>CAXXRK020000012.1:0-65957 GCA_963666225.3 Bryobacterales bacterium | reverse complement strand
GCACCCTGATATTTCGCCACTTCATCACCAAGGGCTGGCGGGTGGTGATGCGACGCCCGGCGTGGACGGGTTTCGCCAGATCGTTCTCGTTGATCCCATGGACCTGCAGCGCGATGAACCCTCGCTTGTGCGTCTCGTAGACCTCTTCGTGGACAAGGTCCTCGATCGGTTGACCGTTGACCCACGTCTGGATTCGCGGCCCGCGCGCAACGATGCGCAGTTTGTTCCAGCCTTCCGGCACGTAGTGTTGGTGCCCGGCTTCGATCTTCTCCTGAGACGACAGCCAGCCTGTGCCGAGCGCCTCTCCGTAGAGCACCCCGGTTGTGGGTTGGCCGGGGTAGTAGCGCCGAATCTCCATCTGCGGACCGTTCACGCGACCCGCTTGCCCGGCGGTTGTCCGTGCGGCATCGCCAGAGGCCGCCATGGGCCGGACCTTAGTACGGATCTGGATTCCTGAGTTCGTGATCGGGTCCAGGTATGTCTCCAACTCAAGCTCGAAATCTCCGAACTCCCGCAGCGAGCAGAGGAACGAATTCCTCCTCGCGCTGCCCTCCACCGTGCGGCCAACGATGGCCCCGTCTTCGACCGAGAATCGGTGGGAGCCGTTCATGTGCACCCATCCGTTCAGGCTCTCGCCGTCGAACAGCTCGATCCATTCCGTGGTCGGAGGCGGCAACGGCTCTTCGTCACCGGGCAGCGCGAAGGTCAGGATCGAGTCCCCCGCCTTGGTCCCGTTCTTGCCGCTTCCTCCCGCCGCTATGGCCACGTACTGCTTGCCATCCACCATGTACACGCTCGGCGTGGCGTAACCGCCCGCCGGGAGTTGGTGTTCCCACAAGAGACGCCCCGAGTGCTTCTCGAAGGCCCGGATCTGCTCGTCCGCGGTGGCAGCGACAAAGACGAGGCCGCCGGCAGTAGCCACGGCGCCGCCAAAGTTCAGCGTTCCGGTGTTGCGGATGCCCTTGGCGGCAAGGTGCGGATATTCGCCCAAGGGCACCTTCCACAGAATCTCGCCCGTCAGCAGGTCGACGGAATTCAGCGTTCCCCAGGGTGGGGCGATCGCCGGCACGCCGTGGGGATCCGCGAACACTGTGTAGCCGTCGATGGTGTAGCGCTGCACCCGCGATCTCCCCGCGCTGGCAGCTGTGTCGGGCGGTGACTCGATATACGCCGCGATCGCGTCCAACTGTTCCCCGCCGAAATGGGGGTATGCGGGCATGCTGTTGCGCCCTTCTGCGATGACCGTCCGCATCTCGTCGGCGGGCAAGCCCAGATTGACAAGGCTGGTGCCCGGCTCGGACGTGCCCCGTCGGTCGGACCCGTGGCAAGCCATGCAGTTGGCCTCGTAGAGCTGCCGGCCGGCTTCGGGCCGGGTTCGCTCGCCACCTGGGACGGCCTCAAACGCCGGCCTGAGCCGCCCAACGGTCGCCGCTTCGCTGACGTTGACGTAAAGGGTGTTCAGCTGAGGGTCGAACGAGCCCCCATTCCACTGGGCCCCGCCAAGATGCCCCGGGACTTGCAGCGTTCCCTGCAGGCTGAGCGGAGTGTAGACGGCCCCCGGGCGGTACTTGCGGAACTCTCCCAGCGCAAATTCGCGGGCCTCCGGCGTGATGTTGGTGACGTCCGATTCGGAGATCGCCAAGCGCACCAAGGGCGGGGGGCGCAGCGGAAACGGCTGGGTTGGCCAAGTCTCCTCCCCGGGCACATCCGACGGCGGCACGGGCAGTTCGTGCACCGGGAAAAGGGGCTCGCCGGTGTCCCGGTCCAGCACGAACGTGAGACCCATCTTCGTCAGCTGGACAACCGCGTCCCGGCGCTCGTCCCCATTCCCAAGGGTGACCAGGATCGGGGCGGCCGGGAGGTCGTAATCCCAGATGTCATGGCGCACGACTTGGTAGTGCCACTTGCGCTCGCCCGTGGTGGCATCCAAGGCCAGGACGCTGTTGGCGAACAGGTTCTGCCCCTTGCGGAAGCCACCGTAGAAGTCGTCCGTCACGGCCCCCGTGCCGACAAAGACCCAGCCGCGGCGCTCGTCAACCGAGAGACCACCCCAAGCGTTGGCGCCTCCGAACGTCTCGCCCTTGGGCCACGACCAGCTGTCGTGCCCCAACTCGCCGGGGTTCGGGATGGTGTGGAAGATCCACCGCAACTCGCCCGTCACGGCGTGATAGGCCCGAATGTGGCCGGGTGAAGCGCCATAGGTCTCATTAACCCGACCGCCAAGGATCAGCAAGTCCTTGTACACGGCCCCGGGCGTCGTCATCTGCAGAGCGACGCTATCGGGGGGCACTCCCAGCCCCTCGCGCAAGTCGATGTAGCCACCTTGACCGAATGCGCGAATCAACTCGCCCGTGCGAGCGTCGACGGCATAGGCACGGTCCCTCACGTAGTGGAAGATTCGCTCTCCCTCGACACCCCTCCAGTAGGTCACCCCTCGGTTTCGCTGGCGGATGACCCGCCCTTCGTTGTGCTCGGCCGGGTCAAACGTCCAGATCACCTCCCCGGTCGAGGCGTTAAGGGCAACGGCTCTCAGGCTGGGCGTGACCGCGTAGAGGATGCCGTCCACGACGAGTGGGTTGGAGTACATGGTCGAGCGCCGGGATGCGTCACCGGTGCGGTGGTGCCAGGCCACCCTCAGCCGGTGCACGTTCGTCGCGTTGACTTGTGCCAGCGGGGAGTACTGGCCGCGGGTCTGATCCCCCAGGTATACCGGCCAGTCCCAGTTGCCTACGGCGCGCACGGTATCGCGCAGGTCCGCCTGTCCGAGACCTGCCTGGGGCAAAGCCACCAGGAGGAAGATAAGTACGATCACTGCCAGTCGGCCCCCGGCCTGAGAATGCTTGACTAGCTCCGCCGAGGGCGCGCCAACTCTCACCCTGCCTTCTCCGCACGCAGAATTGGTGCAACCAAGGTTGGTGTGTGCCCCGTTCGCTGCACTGTGCCGTTCGAGCGCGGTTCGGCGATTGCTGCGAACCGCAGAATCAGCCCACGCAACAAGGGTCGCGAGGCTCCTCCGCTCACGGCGAATCGTACCAAGCCTGCGGCGGGCTCCTGAGGGCCCCGGGAGTGTTAACGACCCGAGTAACCACTTCAGGGTAGTCCCGCGAGAATCGCTCTTTGTCACCAAGATCATGTGGCACCCCACACGGGCTCATCTCCCCCCTCACTGAAGCACCGCGTCGGGGCTCAAGCTGAGCCTCAATTCCGTCGGCTACGACCGGTCATCGTCCTGAACATTCACGCTCACCGCGTCCGCTACCCCGTCCTGGTGCTCTTTCAGGCCTCGCACCTGATGCCGGCGCAAGACCAACTGGCGGGCGGATAAGACCAGTCCCCGGTCAGGGCGCGGGCACGGGCATTTCCTCAGGCGGAGTAACCGGCGGCGCGGTGACGGCCCACTTGCCGTCGTCATTTCTCTGAATTCGAACATCCGCGCCCATGGCCCCAAGGTCCAGAAAGCCACAGGTCCACCGATCTTGGCCCCCTCCGGACGGTGCCAACGCGCAGGCCTTCCCGTCGACGTCGATCTCGAAAATGCCCTCGCGATCCCCAAGTGCTAGCGCACAGCGGTCCAGAGGGTCGAGCACAAGGCCGACAACGCACGCCTGAAGCATGGTCTCCTGCATTGGCGCCGCCACTTCAAGGCGAGGCCCGGCCGCCCCGACCACCCCGTCGGCAAGCACCCTTACAAGGTGCGAGCCTAGTGGCAGTGCAGGCGGAAGGCGGACAGTGAACTGCTGCAGTCCGGCATAGTGCGGCGTGGCGCCGACATAGACCAGATCCGGCGACGCGACCTGAAAGGGACCGATCATGACCCGGAATGAGGTCGAGGCACGGTTCCGCAAGTCGTGAAGAACCTCGCCGGACTCGCGATCGGGGGAGACAGCCCCGAATCCCCATCCGAACACGGTCACCAAGTCTCCCGGGCGGGCGGGACGCGTCCTGTGGCCCTCGACGGCACCCGCGGCGGCGACAAGCTCGACGCTCGGCCGAACGGCGGCAAGATGCGCGGCATCCCCGTCGTCGAACTCAAGGAAATCAGGCAGAACGCCAACCGTGGTAAAGGCCACCGGCTCGCTGGCCTTGGGACCTTGGGTGTCGCAGAAGCGAATCACGCGGACAGATGTCAATCCGAGACCCGCGGCTGGCGGGATTTCGAAAAGGATCCGGTCTGCGGTGACCTGGAACAGCGCTGCGCGATGCTGGCCGACCTCAACGCAAACACCGTCAATGCTCGTGGTCAGTCGACCGGACTCGTCCAGAGAGGACCGGCCGCCGTCCGAGACTGCGAAGTGCTCCCCTCCCAGCGAGGCGATCGCCCCGGGGGCTGCCCGAGCGCCGCCTTCAGCCAACCCTTCCAACCCGAGCCCGCCGGAGGTGATCATGGGTGGATCCAATGTGAGCGTGGACCCTGGCACGACCAGTTGGCCGAAGTACACACTGTCGAAGGAAGCCGAGCCATTCCCGTCGGCACCGTTGATCGCGTAGGCAATGGTGACCGGCCCCTGGTAGGTCGCCGGCGGTGTCCACAACATTTCCCAAGCAATGGACGTGCCCTCCTTGACGAGGGAGTGCGTAGTCCACTGGACATCGTTGAGCCGGTCCCCGCACGGCTCCGGCCGCCGGAACGCGAATGAGCCCTCCCGAACCTTGACCTTCTCGCCCAACTCGGTCGCGGCGGTCTCAAAGGTGCCGCCCGGATCGCAGCCGTCCCCGGTGCGCGCGGTCAGGAGGAAACCCGACACCTTCGCTTCTGGGTCCTGAAACCTCAGGATCACGGAAACGGTCTCGCCGGGCACGTAGGCGAATTCTGACGCGGGTCGATTGTCGATCTCGAGCTGATGCTCGCCTGGCCCAGTGTCGATCTTGTAGTAATGGCACGTCGTGCAGGATGTCTCGCCCGGAAAATCACCGCCCGACGTGAACGCCGGCCCACCCCTCGATGTCGCCGCCGCCCTCGGCGACGATGCCACCGCCACCAGCAGGATCACTGCCACGGCCGTGGCCTTTCCGAAACTCTTCACAACGTCTCCAACCCCTTGCCGGCCGTCAGTCCGACGCCACCCGGCCGGGCCAACCGGCCACGTCCGGGACCTGTTGATTATATTGCCCTTCGAACTGGGCACGCAGGAGCTGGAGCGATCTGGCCGGGCGCTCGCTTGGCCGCCGGGGCACTCAATCGCCACGACGTTGCCGTCGGCTTGCTCGAAGGGATCTGCCGTTCCGGCCGCGGAGGGGAGGCCCCGAGAGGGGGGCGTTCGCAGAGCCAACGGCCGCCCCGGCCACTTCCGGCACACTTGTTCGCGGCTCGGTGCTCCAACTCCCCAGCGATCTCGCCTGCTTCGGGACCGCGCGAAGTCGGACGGCAGGCCCCCGCCGCGCAACGGCTCGGCCCGTTCTGCGAGACCGATCCCGGGATAAGTCCGGCGGTGTTACGCTGGCCGATTCAGGTCGCCAGAGATGAGATGGACCCGCCGCCAATGGCTGAGCCTGCTGCCAATGCAGCTCTTGGCTCAGGGGCCCGCCGTGCGCAACGTGCGGCCTCAGCCAAGGGCTGAGCCGTCGGGCATCCCATTCGAGGCTGCGCTGACCGACGTAGCGACGGAGGCCGGCCTTACGGAGACGGTGACCTACGGCGACGCCGCCTCCACCACATTCATCCTCGAGGCGATCGGCTGTGGGTGCGCCTTCCTCGACTACGACGGCGACGGATGGCTCGACGTGATCCTGCTCTCCGGCAGTCGCTTCGGTGACGAAGGCACGGACACGTCGATCCGTCTGTACAGGAACAACCGGGACGGCACATTCACCGATGTGACCGACGAGGCGGGCCTGCGCCGCGCGGGCTGGGCCTCGGCCATAACCGTCGGGGACTACGACAACGATGGCTTCGATGACCTGTTTGTCACCTACTGGGGACAGAACGTCCTGTACCGCAACAACGGGCGGGGCGGCTTCGACGACGTGACCGAGGAAGCCGGCCTCAGCTTCCCGGGAACCCGCTGGGGGTCCGGCTGCACGTGGGTGGATTACAACCGCGACGGGCACCTTGACCTGTTCGTCGCGAACTACTTGGACTTCTCCCCCGAAACGACGCCGCGACCCGGCGAGCGGGAGTTCTGCTTCTACCAGGGCGTGCCGGTGAATTGCGGACCGAGAGGCCTTCCGCCAGCGCGCTGTTACCTATACCGCAACGACGGAAGCGGCCATTTCACGGATGTCAGCGAACAGTCCGGGATTGCCTCAGCCCGAGGGTCGTACGCGATGACCGCGGTCGCCGCCGACTACGACGAGGACGGCTGGCCGGACATTTACGTCGCCTGCGATTCGTCTCCGAGCTTCTACTTCCACAACAACCGGGACGGCACGTTCGCCGAAGAGGGCCTGGTGCGCGGCGTGGCGATGAACGAGGACGGCCGCGAGCAGGCGGGAATGGGCCTGGCCATCGCCGACTACGAGCCCGACGGGGACCTCGACATCTTCAAGACCCACTTCTCCGACGACACGGACGTGCTCTACCGAAACGACGGCCGCGCATCCTTCTTCGACGTCACCCTGGCTGCGCGGATCGGCGTGGAGACCCGATTCACCGCATGGGGAGCGGGCATCGTCGACTTGGACAACGACGGCCTGCCGGACATCTTCCTTGTGACGGGCAGCGTGTATCCGGAACTCGAGACGAGCCTGCCGGATTACCCCTATAGGACGCCGCGGTGCGTGTTCCGCAACCTCGGCAACGGCCGGTTCGAGCAACTGATCAGCGAGGCTGGCCCGGGCGTCGAAGCGAGGCACTCGTCACGGGGATGCGCCTTTGGCGACTTCGACAATGACGGCGATGTCGACGTTCTGATCGTCAACATGAACGAACCGCCTTCGCTGCTCCGCAACGATGTCAGCGGACGCCGGCACTGGCTCAAAGTGCTGCTCGTTGGGACATCTTCCAATCGTTCGGCGATCGGGGCGCGGGTCACCCTGCGTTACGGTGACAGGATCCAGGCCCAATCGGTGCAAGCGCAGTCAAGCTTCTATTCCTCCAGCGACCGGCGCCTCCACTTCGGGCTGGGCAGCTCCCGGCGGGCGAACGTGGAGGTGCGGTGGCCCAGCGGGAACAGGGAAGACGCGCGAGACGTGGCCGCCGACCAGCTGGTGGTCATCCGCGAGGGCGACGGTGTCATCCGGGCGGCCCCGCTGGCCTGAGAGTCTCTCCGGGCAGGCGGCCCCGGATTCCCAGACTTCGAGCTCGGTGCCACGGCCATGGGTATGCCTGTGCGGTAAACTATGGGGACGGCGGCGGGCTGTGCCCTATATCTAGTGGGCGGATGCGTACCCGCGCCGATTTTTTCACTTAAGTGCGAGGGGTGAATTACATGACAACGATCCGGAGCTTGGCTCCCATACTGGCCTTGGCGGTGTTGCTTCCGGGCATCGCCAGCGCCCAGACGGCTACGGGCCAGATCAATGGCACGATCGGCGATGCGAGCGGGGCGGTCATCCCCGGAGCCGGTGTGACCGTCACGAACGAGGAGACCGGCCTTAGCCGCGAGACCTCGACGAACGAGAGCGGGAACTACACGTTCCCGTTTCTTCCGGTGGGCCTGTACAGCGTGCAGGCAAACTCGGCCGGCTTCCAACAGGCTCGCCGCGCCGGAATCCGCCTCAACGTCAACCAGACGTTGCGCGTCGACCTTGACCTGGTGGTTGGGGAAGTCACCGAGACGATCGAGGTCGCGGCCACTGCTGCGGCCATCGATACCGAGACCGCCTCTGTTGGGCACACTGTCAGCCAGAGGCAGGTGACCCAGTTGCCGCTCAACGGCCGCAGCTTCCTGCAACTGCTCTTCCTGGGCAACGGGGCAGTGGAGACCAACGGCGAACAGGGCTCCATGCGGCGCGACGCGGGAGGGGCGATCAGCATCAACGGCGCCCGCCCGACATCGAACAACTACCTGCTGGACGGCACGTCGAACACCGACACCGCGCTCGGCACGCCGGCCGCGATCCTCTCGATCGATGCGATCCAAGAGTTCAAGGAGCAGACCGCGACCTACTCGGCCGAGTATGGGTTCAGCGCGAATCAGATCAACATCGTGAGCAAGACCGGAACGAACGAGCTGCACGGCACGCTGTTCCACTTCCTGCGCAACGACGCCCTGGACGCCAGCACGTTCTTCAACAACCTCTCGGACACACCCAAGAATCCGCTGCGCCAGAACCAGTTCGGGTTTGTGGTCGGTGGGCCGGCCGTGAAGAACAGGACGTTCTGGCTGGCAAATTTCGAGGGCCGTCGCACCCGAAGGGCCTCGCTCTCGTTTCTGAACGTACCGACGGCCGACCAACTGGACGGAGTCTTCACCGGATACCAGGGGCCCAACCGGGATGCCCTGCCCCTGCCGGTGCTCGATCCCCTGAGCGGCCCGGTCGGCGCTCCGACGGTGCCGTTCCCGGACAACCGGGTTCCCAAGAGCCGTAACGCGCGGCTCGCCACCCTCACGGTCTCGAAGTTCATCCCGGCCCCGAACTCCAGTTCCGACCGTGGCAACTATCTGCGCCAGCGATCGCTGCCGACGGATGTCGACCAGTACACGATCCGCGTGGACCAAAACCTGAGGCGCTGGGGAAACCTCTTCGGGCGCTTCACCGCGACGGACTACACGGCCATCACGCTCGGCAACACGACCGAGCTCGGAGACGTGTTCTTCGTGCAGGAAACGGAGAATTGGCAAGTCTCCCACACCGTTCCCCTGGGCGCCAACTTCGTCAACGAGTTTCGGTTCGGCTACGTGCGTGCCCTGGCAAACCAGCACGGAGCCTTGGCCGACCAAGGGGACATTGACACGGTGGCGATCGGAGGCGTCTTCACGAACCTGAACGAGGAGCAGCGATCCTACCCCGGCGTCGGATTCGGCGGCAACGGTTCCGGCCTGTCAGGGGGCGGCAGCGCGGTCAACGACTACCAGGCCAGCAACCAGCCGATGTGGGACATTTCCAACGGTTCCACGTGGATCAGGGGCAATCACACGTTCAAGTTTGGCGCCAACTTCCGGCAGTGGTCACTGCAGCGCGATCTGGCCAACGATTTTCTGGGCCAGTTCACGTTCCGCGGGTTCTTCACCGGTGACGCGAACTGGGACCATGCGGTGGCGGACATGCTGCTCGGCTATTACAGCAATGCCAGCGTGTTCCAGCCTGGCGGTTTCGCGGTCGGTGACCAAGCGGGCAACCCGCGCGACTTCAACCACTGGTATTTCGCGCCGTACTTCCAAGACGACTGGAAGGTGACGTCCCGTCTCACGCTGAACATGGGGCTGCGCTACGACTTCCGCACGATTCCGAACGAGACCAACGACCGGATGGGGTGGCGCGACCTCACGAACCCTGCCGGAGGCCTGCTCGTCGCCGACCAGAACTTGGTGGACAAGGGCATCGTGGGCGACCAGAGCTACTATCGGTACGCCAACCGCCCGAACCCTTACAACGCCTCGAAGCGCGTCCTCGCCCCGCGTCTGGGATTCGCGTTCCGGCCATTCAACGACGAGAAGACGGTCATCAGGGGTGGCTTAGGCGTGTTCTTCGATTCCGCGGAGGGACGCGAGATCGACGGCGCCTCTGACATCTACCCCTACGTCAGCCGCGGCCTCTACCAGCAGACCGTCGGCGGCGGCGAGGGGCCGGGCAACACCTTGCGATCGACGGACAACATGTTCCCGGCGATCCGCGTGGGCGACCCCGCAGACCCGGCGTTCAACACGTTCCTCGCGGTCAGCATGTCACCGGAGCCGCGCAACCCCTACGTCAGCCAGTGGACCTTCGGCATCCAGCGCGCGCTTGACGCGACGACCACCATCGACTTCAGCTATGTCGGCACGAAGGGCACGCACCTGCTGATGAGGCGCAACATCGCCCAAGCGCTCCAAATGCAGGACCCGACCTTCTGTGGAGTCCCGGGCAACCAAGGGGAGCGGGACTGCTCGGTCGCGGCGCGCAAGCCGCACCCAAACTTCGGCGTGTACATCGACAGCGACTGGAGCGGCGTGTCGAGCTACAACGCGTTCAACTTCAAGTTCGAGAAGCGCAGCAGCACGATGATCTTCACATCGGCGTACACGTGGGCGAAGAGCCTGGACACGAAGTCAGCCGCCGCGGGCATCGGGGCCGGCGGGGCTGTTGCCGGGTGGCAAGGATTCCTCGACAACCACGACTTCCGGCGCGACTACGGCCTGTCCGACTTCAACGTGGACCACCGGTTGGTGACGAGCTTCGTGTACGAACTGCCCGTGGGTCGCGGCAAGCGGTTCCTCGCCGACATTCCAGCGGTCGCGAACCATATCTTGGGAGGCTGGCAGGTCAACGCGATCGTGACCTTCCAGAAGGGGTTCCCGATGACGATCCAAGCGGCCGACCTCGGGGGTCTGAACGACACGTTCGGCACCAATCGAGCGAATGTCGTCGGCGATCACGAAGTCTCGTCCTCGCAGCGAACGATCGACCGGTGGTTCAACACAGACGCGTTCGAGCAGCCGGCTCGCGGCGTTCTCGGCAACTCCGGCAGAAGCATCATGCAGGGTCCGGGCATCAACAACTTCGACACGGGGCTGTTCAAGAACTTCTTCGTCACCGAGAGGCTCAGCGTCCAGCTGCGGTTCGAGTCGTTCAACGCTTTCAACCACACGCAATGGTCGGTTCCGAACAGGAACCGCGCGAGTCCGAACTTCGGCCGGATCTCGGGCACGAGGCCGGCGCGCATCAACCAAATGGGGCTGAAGGTCGTCTGGTAGGTTCCAAGCTGGCTGGGTCCCGCCGACCGGGGCGGGACCCAGCCCACTCGGGCACATGCTTGGCTCGCAGCCGGACGTGACGAGCCGCCCTCACCGGGAGCGAGACGCTTGTCGGCGGCGGCGCGTGCCTGCCTGGCTGGGCGCGGCGGCGATCGCGGCGCTGTTGGCCGCGGGGCCCATTGGTGCCCAACCCGAGACCGAGCCGTCGCGCGACGGTCTGCAGGCCCGTTTCGCGGAGGGGCAAGCGGCGATTCTGGAGAATCGCTACGCCGACGCGGTCAGCGCACTGACCCGCGCGGTGGAACTCGGCCCGGACATCGCCGAAATCCACGCCAGCCTGGGCTTCAGCTACTTCCAGCTCGGCCGCTTCCTTGAGGCTTCGCCAGTGTTGGAGAGGGCGGTCGCGCTGAAGCCCGGGATGCCCAATATGGCGCTCCTGCTGGCGGCCACGCGCAGCGAGCTCGGGCGTTTCGCGGAAGCGGCACCGGTGCTCGAGGAGGAGTTCCCCGGGGTCTCGGATCCCGCGCTGAAGCGCCTTGCCGGCCTGCAACTTCAGCGGGCCTACAGCGGCCTGGGACGCGACCGCGAAGCAGTCGGGGTGGCACTCGAGTTGAGCGCGCTGTACTCGCAGGACCCGGAAGTGCTCTATCACGCCAGCCGATTGCTCGGGCATTTGGCCTTCGTCACCGTCAGCGAGCTATCGCGGACAGCCCCGGATTCCGTATGGACGAGGCAGGCCGCGGGCGAGGCCTTCGAGAGCGAGGGCAGTCACGAGAGAGCGGTCGCGGAGTACCGGCGCGCGCTGGAGATCCATCCTGGCCAGCGAGGAATCCAATACCGGCTCGGCCGGGCTTTGCTCCGAGGGCCCCAGAAGGCCGACACGGCCGAGTTGGCAGCGCGGGCATTCCAAGCCGAGCTCGAGGCGGATCCGACGAACGCGAACGCGGCATACGAGTTGGGGGAGATGTTTCGGCAGGCAGGCGAGCTGGAGAGGGCGCGCGAGTTATTCGAGCAGGCCGTCGGAGCGTACCCCTCGTTCGAGCAGGCGCGGATCGCGCTGGGCGGAGTCCTGACCAGTCTGGGCCGGGCTGACCAGGCGCTGGGGCATCTTCGAGCGGCCATCGCGCTCAACGACCGGAACGAGGTTTCGTTCTATCGCCTCGCCCAAGCGCACCGGGCATTGGGCCAGTCGGCGGAGATGCGCGCGGCCTTGGGGCACTACCAGCGCCTCCGCGCGCCCCAGACCGCTGGGATGGCGGCGGGAGTGTCCAACGAGCCGGTCACCGCCCAGCGGGCCGAGTAACCTGCCCGCCAGGGGGTCCGGCACAAAGGTTCGGTGCGCCAGCCCAAGCCATTACAGCTTCCGTGTCGTTTGCCAGCGCTGAGGCGGCGCAAGGGAAGGACCTTGGGGAGCTGGAGACTCATCAGCATGATCTCGTTCTCTCTACGTTGCGTGATTATGCACTTGCCACAAGATAGGTAGGCTTGATATCATGGCTTTGGATGAGCCGAAGGGCCTTTTTTTGCAACACGTTCCGACCGGTGAGCCACCTTGTCCAGCTCGCGCTTTACGCGCTTGCCGAAGATCCGCTCCATGATTTCCGAGTCCGGACGATTGACAATGTTGCGGGGCAGCCTTCGCTTCCGCTTGGAGTGCTTTGCCATGCCTGACACCTCTCCCTCCAATCTTATGCACCTGATGGACCGCTTCACCACCGATGAGAAGTGCCGCGACTTCCTGGAGGAACTGCGCTGGCCGGGGGGCAAGGTGTCCTGCCCGCAATGCGGCTGCGAAAGAGTGAGCGAACTCACGGCCCGACCGCAGTGGGACTGCTCCGCCTGCCGCTACCAGTTCAGCGTCACCGCCGGAACCATCATGCATGATTCCCATCTGCCGCTGCGCAAGTGGCTGGTCGCCATCCACCTGATGATGGAGTCCCGCAAGGCGATCTCGGCCAATCAGCTCAAGCGCACACTGGGCATCGGATCCTACCGCACGGCCTGGTATCTCTGCCACCGCATTCGGGGGGCAATGGGCAACGATCCCTTCGACGGCCCCACACTGTTCGGGGTCATCGAAGTGGACGAGACGCTGATTGGCGGCAAGCGCAAGCACGTCGGCAGGGGCTGCCGCAAGAACAAGACCTGGGTGGCCGGCGCCATCCAGCGCGGCGGCCAAGTGCGCCTGCAGAGCATCCCGAATGTCCGCAAGGCCACGCTCCACACCTTCATCGAGAAGAACGTCTCGGACAAGGCCGAGGCGCTCTACACGGACGAGCTGCAATCCTACCTCGGCATCGAAACCGAGAACACGCGCCACGAAACCGTGAACCACTCGATCGAGGAATGGGTGGTCGGGGACGTGCACACCAACAGCATCGAGGGCGTCTGGTCACTGTTCAAGCGCTCCATCATCGGCGCGTTCCACACGATCAGCGCCAAGCATCTTGACCGCTACCTCGAGGAGATGGAGTGGCGCTTCAACAACCGCAACAATCCGCACATGTTCCGCGACACGGTGAAGCGCATCCTCACCACCGACCCGCTGCGCTACCGCGAGCTGGTCCACGACAGGAAGGCCGCTTGACGCATCCGTGCCAGAGTCACTTTCGCATCCGTCATTCGAAAATCCTGGTCATCGCCCCGACTGGAAGAACGTAGGTCAGCACGATGACAATTGCCCAAGCAAGAGCGAGGACCTGCCACCTCCAATCGCCAAGATCCCAAAACGGTTCAATCCAAGACTCCATGCTCTAGAAGAACCCTCCCCATGGCCAAACACCTGATAGATTTGCGCATCCCGCCACGGAATCACCGTACCTATCTTGTGTCAAGTGCATAATCACGCTACGTTGGCAGGATGCCGGCACGCTTGCTGCCTGCGCCGAATCTGGCCAGGCACGGCCCATTGGCCAAGAGCGGAGGGGAGAGTTCACGCAGTGGCCTCCATTGGGCGGGAGGGGGCCTCGGTGTGCCACATGCGGTCTTCGCGCAACAGCGTGTCAATCAGGCCGATGAGTCGGTGCATGACCGCTACCATGGCCACCTTGTGGGGCTTGCCCCGAGCGACGAGGCGATCGTAGAGACTCTTGGAGCCCGGTTCCCAAGTCCTTGCCGACATGGCCGCCATGAAGAACAGGCGGCGGGATTCGGCACGGCCTCCGCGAATGGCACGCCGACCGTGGTGACCGCCAGAGTCGGGGGCGAGGGGCGCGACGCCCAGGAGGGAGGCGGCCTGGCGCCGAGCGAGCGAGCCGAGTTCCGGCATGTCGGCGCACAAGGAGTCTGCGTTGATGGGCTTCAGGCCGGGAATGGACTCGATGATGGCGGCACGGCGGGACAGCTCGTCGTCGCGGGCAACGCAAGCCAGCATTGCCCGTTCGCAGCTGCCGATGTTATCCCGCAAGGCTGTGATTGCCGTCATGGGCACCTCGGCATCGGTGCCAACTTCGGACTGCAGCTTGCGCAGGGCGTCCAGATGCTTGAGAAGCTGGCGCCGAACGGCGAGCAGGTCGCTCAGCCTCTGCTGCTGCGGTGCAGGGTCGCTCGCAGCGAGGTTGTCGAGGGTGCCGAATCGAGCCAGCATGGCAGCATCCACGCGGTCCGTCTTGGCGACGCTGCCGATGGCCTCGGCGAAGCGCCGCGAGCGCAGCGGGTGGACCAGGACCGTCTCCAAGCCGGAGTCAAAGAGGCACTGGTGGAGCTAGCGGTGATAGCGGCCGTTGGGTTCGAAGACGGCCCGCTGGACGCCGTGTTGGCGCAGCCAGTTGCGCAGGGCCTGGCAGCCGGCCTGGTCGTTGTTGAACCGGCGGTCGAGTTTGGCGTGCAGGAGATGGGCGTCGAGCTTGGACTTGCCGACGTCAATGCCTGCGACTTCGGTGGTTGACGGAGTGGTCATTCCTGCGTTCCTGTCCTCTTACAAATCGGGGCTGAACCCACGCTTCCGTTCAGGGCGCGGAGGAATTGCTGCAACGGCCCGACCAAGCAGATTGTCGGACTCGAGCGTCCAAGGTGGCCACAGGCCGGCCCGTTGCCCGCCGGTCCTCACGCCCGTGCGCGCCGGCGGAACCCCCCGTCGCGAGGCGAGGGGGAAGTCAAGACTGGCAGGGCGTGTAACACGGGAGCGACTGTCCGCCAGCGGAGGAAACCCGAAGGCTAGGACCATCGAGTCGGCGGGAGGGTGGGGCCCGCCGTCCCCACCGCCAGTGGGCATGCCTTCCACCATAAGCGGGAGGGGCGAAGGCAGCACTCGGCTTTCAGGCGGCGCTGTCGAACGCGAGACCATGGGCCAGGCACGGCGCTGCTCGTCGCGCCGCCCTGCAGCTCAGATCCCGATTTGCTTGCCCGCCTCTAGGAGGTTCGCTCAACCGGTCTGGTACCCATCATGGCCCGCCTCAAGCGGCAGCAAGTTCATGGCCGACTTGTGTGGCAGTAGATTCACTGTTCCACCGTCAGGTCGGCTGAACCCAGCAATAGTGCTGCGCTGCCAGACCAAGCAGTCGCGGTTCTGGTTCGCTGGGGCGGCTGCAGCCACCGACCGATCATGAAGCTGAGGACCGACCTGGACAAGCCACACGAGGACCAGCCACCGGATGTTGTTGACAAACCGCACGACGCCCTGTTCCAAGCGCTGCTGTCGGACCGGCGGCGCTCGGAGGACGTGCTGCGAACGCACCTGAAGCCATGGATGGCCGAGCTGCTGGCCGACGAATTGCCAGAGGAGCTGGACCCGAGCTTCGTGGGCGGGGATCTGCGCCGGAGCCAGGGCGACAAGCTCTTGCGGGTGACGCTCAGGGAGGGCGAGCCACGTTACGCGTACGTGCTGCTGGAGCACAAGTCGTTTCCAGACGCGGGCACGGCGTTGCAACTGGCGGACTACAAGGTGCGAATTTGGAAACGGTACGCCCAAGACCAAGAGCGCAAGCTGCGGGCGTTGCCGACGATCATCCCGGTGGTGTTCTATCACGCGCGGAGGGCCTGGACGGCGCCGGGATCGGTGCGGGAGATGCTGGGGACCAAGGACGGACGGTTACGGGCGCTAGAGCTAGGGTTCGGGAATTTCTTCCAGAATTTGCGGGACGTACCGGACGAGCAGCTGGCGTCGGACGCGGAGACGCGGGCGGGATTGATCGCGTTGCGGCACTCGCACAACGCCGGGCAGGAGGAGCGGCTGCGGGCGTTGCCGGAGGTGGTGGCTGGGCCGCGATCTGGAACGGAGTACGAGAAGCAGGTTTTCTTGTATGTAATATGCGTATGGAACATTTCGATTGGGGATTTGGAGAGGACGGCGGCGACAGTCAAGCCGGGGAGGGGTAAGGCTATGGTTGGACAGGTTGCGCAGGAACTGATTGAACGGGGCAAGGCTCAGGGGCTACTCCAGGGCGAGGCGAAGGGGCTGGCCGTTGCCCTGACGCGGGTCTTGGAGCGCCGATTCGGAATGCTACCGCGTACGGCTCGCAGGTGGATTGCAATGGCCTCGGCCAGCGAGCTGGACTTGCTGCTCACGGTCACGCTGGAAGCCAAGTCGCTTTCCGACGTGTTTCCAGAGCTCGACTTGGACTGAGGGCGAGGCGGGAGCGGTGGCCGTTGCGATCAACGGTTTCTTCAGGCGGGCTGGATCTGGCTGGCAGGATCCCAGCCACGGGGCTTGGAATCGCCGCTGACTCGGGGAAGTTTAGGCTGCGCCGTGTGCCGTCAAACGGGGCGGGTAGCCTGTCATTGCTGGCGATTCCAGGCGCATCCTCGCCACGACAGCGACCCGTCTTGGTAGGCAGTGCCGAAGTGGTTGCGCGAGAGGGCGAGACGTGCTCCTGATCTGGCCAAAGTCAAGCGGAGGATGCTCGGCGAGCCGCCTATTTTCAGACCAGCCCTTCCAGTGTGGGCAGGTATGGCTGTCAGCGGGGGCGGGCGGTGGCGCCGAGTGCTGGGCGAGGGACCGCGGTCCAGGCCGGGTGCGCGGACGGGGCGGTCCGCAAGCCGCCTCATTTGAAGGTCGTCGCGAGAACAGCGGCTCTCCGCCACCTGAAGAAACCCGAAGGCCGAGACTATCGAGTCGGCGGGCACCACATTGGCGGATTCGTGCCCATCGTGGCCTTCGGGCGGTCGCGAACTCGAGCTCACGGAAGGGAGTCCGCGTGACACGGATGCTTCCGCCGACGCCCCGGCGAGTCCTGTGGTCTGTGCTGCTGACCCGAGCGATCGGGGAGCGCGAGGAGAATCACGCTCCCGCTGGTAGACGGCAACGAACGGGATGTGCCAAGAGACGCCCCGACCAGCCGACCCGATAAACGCCCCCGATCCCACCCGAGAGCTCGCCACGACGGCCGTCCGGATGCGCATGGTTGGTTTGCCGAGCCGCCGCAAACTCTCAGGTCCCGCTCACGACGCTGAAACTCCGAGAGTCCCACGCGCCCATCTGGCCTGCCACTGGCGATGATCGGCGTTGGGTTCCCTGCCCCGTGCCGGTTGGCCCGCCCGGCGCCGCAGCATGGGAGAATGGGCCTCTGGATAGGATGCCCCACCGAGCCGAGCCGAGACCGTGCGGATTGGGTTCCCGACGTTCCAAGGCGCGACGGGAGGGCCAGTATCGAACCGGGGTCGACCTCCGCTGCCCGACTCTCCGGCCAATCCTGCGAGCCACGCGAGGGCGCTAGGCCAATCACCCGTGGTGTGGCAGTTCCAAAATCGCGGGGTCCTCCAAGGTGGCCGTGTGCGCCGTGACTCGCGGAACGTGACCGCGCGCGCTGCCTTGGCGACTGCCGCGGCGCTCATGGCCGTGACCTGCGCATCGCGCGAGGCGGAGACTGTCGATTTCCGCCGCGACATTGAGCCGATCTTCCAGAGGAACTGCTATCAGTGCCACAGCGGAGCGGGCGCCGAGGGGCGGCTAAGTCTCGACTTCAGGGAGTCCGCATTCGAATCCGGACCGAGCGGCTTCCGCCTTGTCCCGGGCAACCCTGACCGCAGCGAGCTGTTCCGCAGGGTTGCGGGCCGATCGAGCGGCGACCGGATGCCGAAGGGAGGCCAGCTTGGCGAAGGCTCGGTCGACCTCATCCGCCGGTGGATCGCGGAAGGCGCCGTCTGGCCGGTACAGGCGCCGTTGCGTGAGCCGCAGCGAGCCGACTGGGCCTACGTGCCGCCGGAGCGCCCGAGTCCACCGCCAGTCGGCAGGGTCACTTGGCCCAGGACCGTGGTCGACTCGTTCGTGCTCTCGCGGATCGAGAGCGCCGGGATCGAGCCATCCCCCGCCGCCGGAAGAGAAGCGCTGCTGCGCCGACTCACGCTAGATCTGACGGGCCTGCCGCCGACTATCGCGGACGTGGATGCCTTCTTGGCCGACGAATCGCCGCAGAGCTACGAGCGGCAGGTCAACCGGCTGCTGGCATCCCCTGCTTACGGAGAACACTGGGGCCGCATCTGGCTTGACGCAGCGCGCCACGCCGACTCGAATGGCTACGAGAAGGACAAGCCGCGCGAAGTGTGGCCCTACCGGGACTGGGTCGTAGGGGCCCTCAATGACGACATGGGATACGACCGCTTCGTGATCGAGCAAGTGGCGGGCGACCTGCTGCCCGGCGCCGGCCAGTCGCAGAGGGTCGCAACGGGGTTCCTGCGCAACTCCATGACCAACGAGGAAGGCGGCGCGGACCCCGAGCAATTCCGCATGGAAGGCCTGTTTGACCGCATGGACGCCATCGGCAAAGCCATTGTTGGGCTCACCATCCAATGCGCCCAGTGCCACGATCACAAGTACGACCCGATCTCGCAGCGCGAGTACTACCGCATGCTGGCCATGCTCAACGACTCCTTCGATTCGACGCTGGCCGTCTATTCGCCGGCGGAGCGGAGAGCGAGGGACCGCATTCTGGCCGACATCCGCCGCATTGAGCAACGGCTGGTGCACGAGACTCCCGACTGGCGCGAGCGCATGGCCTCTTGGGAGGAGCAAGTCTCCGGCGGCCAGACCGGCTGGACAGTGCTGGATGCGTTTGTGCGACTGGGAAGCGGCGAGAAGTACAGCGTCCTGCCGGACAAGTCCGTCCTGGCCCAGGGGTTCGCGCCAACGCAGGCCACCGTCAGCCCCATGGCAAGGCTCGATCCTGGCACCATCCGGGCGGTGAGATTGGAACTGCTGACCGATCCGCGCCTGCCGCTGGGCGGTCCGGGGCGATCCCCGACGGGCACGGCCGCCTTGAGCGAGGTGACCATCGAAGTCTCGTCCGGATCACTGCCTCACGAATGGAAGCCGGTTGCGATCCAAGGAGCCACAGCGGACTTCGAGGCGCCAAACCGTGTTCAGGACCCGAGAGCGTTCCCCGCACCGGGACGCCCCCCACGCAAGCTGGGCGGTATCGGCTACGCGTTGGACGGGGAGGAGCTGACCGCGTGGCACACGGATGTCGGCCCCGGCCGCCGCAACGTCCCGCGCAAGGCCGTGTTTCGCCTGGCGAAGCCACTCGACGCACAAGGGACCTCCTGGCTGAGGGTCAACTTGGTCATGAAGCACGGAGGCTCCAACACGGATGCCGACCACAGTCTCAACTTGGGCCGCTTCCGGCTGTCCGTAACCGACAATCCCCGTGCAGTTGCCGACCCGCTTCCCGCCGCAGTCCGCCACATTGTGGCGCACGTGCCGCGAGGATCGCGGACCTCGGCGCAGGAAGCAGAGGTGTTCCGGTTCTGGCGATCGACCGTGCCCTCGTGGCGCGAAGCCAATGCCCGCGTCGAAGCACTCTGGGCCCGGCATCCAGAGGGGGCCACCCAGCTTGTGACAGCTACGACCGGTGAGCCCCGGATGACCCATGTCCTGAATCGGGGCGATTTCCTGCGAGCGGGGGAAGCGGTTCTTCCGGGGGGGCCGGCGTCTCTGCACCACATGGATGTCACGGCTCGCCAAGCGGGCAGGCTTGAGTTCGCCCGCTGGCTTGCGGACCGCCGTTCTCCCACAACGGCGCGCGCCATCGTGAACCGCATTTGGCAAGGCCATTTCGGCACGGGGTTGGTGGAATCCGCAGAGGATCTCGGGACTCGATCGAGCGAGCTGTCCCATCCCGCCCTCCTCGACTGGCTTGCCGTGGAGCTGATGGAGAGTTCCTGGAGCTTGAAGCACGTGCACCGGACAATCGTGCTGTCGCAAACCTACCGCCAGTCCGCCGCGGTTTCGCGGCGGATGCTCGAACAGGACCCCCAGAACCGGCTGATCGCTCGCGCAAGCCGATTTCGCGTGGATGCCGAGGTGGTCCGCGATGTCGTGCTTGCGGCGAGCGGCCTGCTAGTGCGAGACGCCGGAGGCCCGCCGGTGCACCCCCCCGCGCCCGAGTCCTTGTTCCGCCCCCCCGCCAGTTACGCAGAGAAGCGCTGGCCACCGCAGATCGCCCGGCGCGACAATTTCCGCCGCAGTCTCTACACGTTCCGGTACAGGTCCGTTCCCTACCCGGTGTTCGAGACGTTCGACGCCCCGTCAGGGAAGTTGGCCTGCGTGCGCAGAGACCGCTCCACTACACCGCTCCAAGCCTTGGTCACCCTGAACGCCCCGACGTTTCTGGAAGCGGCCAGAAACCTGGCCCGGCTGGCATGGGCCCAATCCGGCCCCGGTGACGCCGAGCGGGTCGACTTCGTGTTTCGGAGCGTCCTCTCACGTCGGCCAACACGGGCCGAGCGAGCGGAGCTCGCGTCGCTGCTGCGCGGGCTGCGGTCCCACTTCGACTCCCGAAGAGGCAGAGACCAAGCCGAGAGCTTCATCGGAGCGGCGCTGGATTTCCGCGCGGTGTCCGCGCGCGCGAGCGAGCTCGCGGCGTGGACCGGCCTAGCCCGAGTGGTCCTCAACTTGGACGAGGCCATCACCAGGCAATGACGCTGGCCGGGCATCCTTAGCGCACGTTTGACATTTCTCTGCTACTTGGGCGGGCATCCTGCGGACTAGTGGGCCACCCGAAGGCTCGGTACAGGCCCCAATCGGCTGTTTCCCCGGGCCCCTAGCGGCGAGGGTGACCTGCCGAAACGGCACTGGCCAGCAGGCTGTCAGAGGCTAGGCCTCCCGTGTAGCCACAACTAGGACAGGACAACGCGATTTCCGTCAACTCTCGTCGGGGCGGGCCGCTCCCCATTTGGAGCAGACGATATGCCCTACGGTCGCCGTCGTCAGCCGGTTGTAGCCTCGCCAGATCGTCTGGTGACCAGCCGGATGGTCGTGCCGCCGGTCCCGATGTCCTCCGAAATGCGCTACCAGTCGAATGGCCGCTCCCAAGCTGTTCGGCCGTGGAAATTCGTGCTCGCGAGCATAGTCGTGCAGGAACGCCAGCTCTTCCACCGTGAACAGCAGGTCCGCTCCCAGTTCGGGCACTTGCCGTCCCAGCAGCGTCAGCACCATCAGCCGCCACGCGATCACGCTCTTGATCGCCACGTCCCGCTGCAAGCGCATCGCGTTCCGGAACGCAGACCGCTGCGCCCCGCAGCCCGTCTTCAGTACCCGGAAGTAATCCTCGATCCGCCACCTCTGCAGGTAATGTCCCACCACCCTCTCCGCGCTCTCCGCGCAGGTTACTTCCAGACTGGTCAGCAAGTACCATTGCACCGGCTTCTCGTCCGCCGGCGGGTCCACCTCCACCAGATGCACCCCCCACATCGTCACCGGCGGCCCACCCTGGCCCGTGGCCGGCAACTCCAGCCGGCGGTAGCGCAGCTCGCAGCTCGCCAGCCGTTTGCGGCGCGCCGCTCGGGCCCGCTTGCGACTCGCTTTCGGCCGCTCGGTCAAGCCTTCCACCTGCACCTGCATGCTCCCGTCGGCCTGCCCGCCCGCCATCGTCGCGAACAGCTTGCTCCCCTGCGCGCACAGCTTCCGGTCGTGCTTGGCCCGCACTAGGATCTCCACCCGCCCGTCCCGCTCCCGCTCCCGGAACAGGTCGAAGAAATCGGCTTCCCGGTCCATCACCGAGATCAGTTGCGTCCTCCGCGTCAGTTCCTGCGCGGCCTTCGCGATGTCCCGGTATCCGTCAATCCAGCGCCGGCTCTGGCCCCCCTGCTGCTTGGTCGGCGTCCCGAAGCCGCAGCGCAGCACGCCCAGCGGCAGCCCCTCGCTCGTCACCGCCAGCGTCAGCTGCAGATGCATCCCCTGCGTCTTGCTCCGCGTCTGGTTGCGTCCGATCACCTCCAGCCCCTCGCACCCCGGCCGCCGCGCGTAGCGCAGGTCGCTGCCGTCCTGCAGGCACAGCACCGTCCGCTGGCCCCGCATGCGCTCGATCGTCCGCGCCCGATGCGGAGCCAGCAGGCTCTGCACCCTCACCGCGCTGCCCGCGGGCTTCTCGATCAGCCGGTAATACCCGTCCACCGAGGCATTCCGGCCCTGGCCCAAGGCGCTCCTGGCGATCGAAACTCCCGGTTGCCGGGCCAGCAGTTGCGCGCTATGCACCAGTCGCTTCGTCAGTCGCTTGTCTCCCAGCATTGCCCCTCCGAACTCTTGGCTGGCCCAACTCTCGCTGTCCAAACCCGCGCCCGGCTCCAGCCGCGGTGCCGGATCCACCCACCCCACACCCAGCTGCGTCCGCCAGTCGCAATCCCATGCGTACACCAGCACGGTCTTGCGCCCCGCCGCGCGGCGCTTGCGCCGGTCCTGCCGTCCCCGTCCCGCCGTCATCCCCAGCCGCACGAAGTTCGCCGCCTGCAGACTCGTCCCGCGCTGCCCCTGCTCCACGAACGTCTCCACCACCCAAGGGCGGTATCCGTAGCGCTGCCGCCAGTCCGGTGGCAAGCGCCGCAGCACCTGCCCCAGCACATGGCTCGCCAAGTTGCAGCAGCCGCCCCGGATCAGGAACCGACTCAGCCCCACCACCCGCCGCAGATGCTGCCGCCGCTGCTCGTCGCTCCACGCCATCCAGTGCTCCCGCACCGCCAATCGCAGTGCCGCCGCGGCGAACCCCAGCGCTCCCAGCCAGCCGTGCGCCGAATGCACCAGGTAGCGCATCTGGGCCCCGGCGAAGATCGTCATCCCCTGCCGGTGCTCGTGCTCGATCAGCGTGTTCCAGACCGCTCTCTCCCGGTCCCCGTCCACGCGCCGCACCGACAGCTCCCGCACTTGCTCCAAGCGCAGCGGCACCTCCTTGGCCAAGCCCACCCCCGAGACCAGACGGTAGGGCTTCCGCCCCCGCGCGACACCCTTCTGGGGCTGCGGCAAAACGATGCGCTCGCTGCGCTTGGCCAGCACGTTGAGAGCTTTCAGGCAACCCGCCAACTGCCAGCGGCCCAGCGGATCCCGGAAATCATACTCTGCGCAGATGCGACGCCCCAGCGCCCTGCGACTCGGAAACTGCTCGTTCGAGAGAATGCCAGCGATCCTGTCCACAGCCTCGGGACGGCCCAAGGTCCGCTGGATTTGCGACTGCGCCCGCACTCAGTATTGTGTAGCAAAAACCCCTTGCAGTTGTCCAGTCCCAATTGCAATCGGCGCACTCGATTGATCCTCGCGGAGGGGCGCCACTGCTGCCGTCGGCACGTTGTCAGCCCGATTTGTGGCTACACGGGAGGCCTAGGTCCGCCGATTTAGTAAGGATGGCGGTCTTGGTTGGTTCGGCCGCCTCGTCCGCGCTCTCGCCGGTCACGAGGCGCAGCCCCACGTCAGCGCCGGCAATCACGCCCTCGGGGGCTTCCCCCCCTGCGCGTCGTCGGCGAGCCCGAGCTTCGCGTGCGCCGGCACCAGCCCGGCGGGGTGCTCGGACCACATGCGCTCGATCACCCTCACCAGCGCCGCGCGCTGGGGCCGCGGCTGCGCGCCCGCAATCCGCTGCAGGGGCTCGCGCCCCATCGGAAGTGGCCGGCCGGACTGGAAGTAGTGCAGCATCAGCCGAATGTGCATGCCGAAAGACATCGGATGTATGGGGGTTCCAATCACCGAAGTAAGCTGAATCTTGCACAGGTAATTGTCACCCTACTGCTGGTCAATGTTGTGTTCTTGCATGTCATTAGGATACCACAATAGTCAGCAGAATGCAAGCAATTTGAAGGCAGAAATATAATATTTCTGAAATTTATTTCGGGATGATATTACGACGCATCATAAGATACCCAAGAGTGTCTTGGGAGCGCGGCGCGGCGAGCTTTCGGAATAGTGCCCATGACAGGCCCGGCTAGGTAATCCGACAGAACGCCACTGGCCTGCCGGCACCGCTGGCACTGATGGGTGTTGTCCCTCCCCCTTCCTTCGCCCCGCGCATAGCGTCATGACGCTATGCCCAAGATATCCAGATATCGTACACTGGAGGCAGCCGAGGCCGACAGTTCCGGCCGTCTCGCCGTGCGCCGCTCGAAGACGGACCAAGAGGGCTCCGCCGCGGTCCTGTATCTCGGCAGGCCCACGATGGAGCGCATCGCCGCATGGCAGTCCGCCGCCCGCATCGCCGCCGCAGCCGAGTCCGCCGAGCCACTGTTCCGGCGGATCCGCAGGGGCGGGCACGTCCAGCCGCAGGGCCTCAGCCCGCAGGCAGTGCATCACATCGTCAAGGCCCGCGCGACGGAATCCGGGGCGGCCGGGCGCGTCTCGGGCCACTCGTTGCGCGTGGGGTCCGCCGTCAGCATGGTCCGCCGGGGCGCGACCGTCTCCGAGGCCTGCCAAGCGGGCCGCTGGCAGTCAGGCCGCATGGTGAATCGCTATGCCGCCGGAGAGATCGCCGGCCGCGGGGCTGTGGCGCGGCTGCGGTACAAATCATGACGGGCCGGCCCGCACACGCCTCGACCGCGAGCCCGACCGCAGGCCAGCCGGCGACCGTCCCGCCCGAGCTTCAGGAGAGCATCGACCGTTGGGCCGAGCGCCAGCCGGACCCGGTCTCGGTGATTCTGTTCGGTTCCCGCGCTCGCGGGGATTACGGACCGGAGTCCGATTGGGATATCGCCTTGGCGTACGAGGGGGAGTGCCCACCGACGGAAGGTCTGCCGAGATGGCTCGGCGATTCGCACGTCGACTGGGTACCGATGCAACGCTCCCGGGCACTGCGCCGGCTAAACATTTGCAGCGTGCAGCACGCCGTCGCAGCGGATGGGATCGTCCTGCACGGCGATGCATTGCCCCGCCCTGAGAGGAACGACATGAACATCTCCGGCGCTTGGCGCCTCCTGATCGAAGCCTGCAAGAGGAGGCGCCAATGCTTGAGCATGCTCGCTGATTACTGGCAGGAGCCAGAAGACTGGCGCGAGGGCTTCGACACTTCCGTCGCGGAGCGAAGCGCACTGGCCGGGGAGTTGCTCTGCAAGGCCGTGATGAAGATCAGAGGTATGGAGCCACGACGCTCTCACTCGATGGTGGAACTGTGCGATGCCTTGGAGGACGCGTTCCCTGACGACCCACTGCTGCCGTTCCTGCGGCGCTGCGACGGGCAGACAGCGAGCGCACACGTGAGCGTATACGACGAGAGGGAAGAGTTGCCGGAGCGGATCGATGTGTCCGCGGATCGCATAGCCAACGTGCTGCGCGCGGCTGGCGAGGTGACGGGAGCCGTGGCTGACGTTTCCAGCCCTGAGGAGGGTAGGGCTCCATTGGAGCAACTGAGGGCCCGAGAATACGGTCTATTTGCCGAATTGGAGAGGCTGGAAACCATTGCCTGCCCGCCGGAAACCCTGCGGCGTATCGCCGAGGGCCTGAATGCGGGCCCGAGAACTCCGGAGCTGTGGGATCGTCTGGAGATGCCGCCCCCGGGCCGGGATCCCGGGAGTGAAGGCCGAGGCAGGGACGCGTTCGGGCGCTAGGGGGTCGGATGTCAACCGGAAGCGTTTCGCATGGCCAGCAGGTGATCGTCCCGCCCGAGCTTCAGGAGAGCATCGACCGTTGGGCCGAGCGTCAGCCGGCCCCGGTCTCGGTGATCCTGTTCGGTTCCCGCTCCCGGGGGGATCATGGCCCTGAGTCCGACTGGGACATTGCCTTGCTGGGCGAGGGGGAGTCGCCGTCGAGCGATGGCCTGCCCAGCACTCTGGGGGGCTGTGCCATTGAGTGGCAGCGACTCAGCCGTTCCGATGTGCTGTGCTGGCTGAATCAATTGAACTTGGCGCACGTCATCGCCCGGGACGGCATCCTCCTGCATGGAGATCCACTGCCCCGCCCCAAGCGGAGAGACCTGTATCCGGCATATGCGTGGCACTGCATGCGTCAGGTGCGTTACGAGCTGGCAGTGCGGGTAATACACCTGCGTAGCTACTGGAATTTGCCGCCGAGCATTCGCGATGGGTACTGGGGGCTCGCAGGGCGCGATGGTGATCTGGCGGCGCGGCTGCTGTGCAGGGCGGTGTTCAGCATGAGGGGCGTGGAACCGCGCAAGGCTCACTCGGTGGTTGAACTGTGTGACGCGCTGCGAGGGGAGCTTCCGGGCGAGTCGCTGCTAGGCGTGTTGCGAGAGTGCGCAGACGCGACGGCCCCTGAACAGAGGCTGGCCGCAGTGCTGGGGGGAGCGGGACCAGTGCTGGCGGCTGCGTGTGATGTGTCGTTTCCGGGGGAGGGCGGCAAGGCGCTGAGTGAGCTAGACAAGGACAGGGAGGATGTCTGCCGTGAGGTTGAGAGACTGCGGTCGAGCGACTGCCCACGGTCAGTCAGGCGCTTTATGCAGGCAGGGGTCGACAGATGGCGGGACAGCGCGGAGTTGCGGGAGCGGCTGGACAGGCCGCCCTTGGGCCGGGATTCGGGTCAGTCCCGTCCCGAGTCAGGCCGGGATGGATCTGGGCGTCAGGAGGGCGCACGTCAAGCGTGAGCATGACAGCGGGAAAACCGGCGACTATCCCGCCATCTGCCGACCCCCTGCCCGCCTTCGCGACGTTCCGCGAGACCCACTTGGGGAAGATCATTCAGGGGGACAGCCGCGAAGTGCTCGCGAGCCGCACCAGCGAGTCCGTGGACCTCATAGTGACGAGCCCACCATTCGGACTAGTGCGCAAGAAGGACTATGGCAACGTCGAAGCCGACGAGTACGTCGATTGGTTCAAGTCCTTTGCCGCCGAGTTTCACCGCGTCCTCAAAGACGACGGTAGCTTGGTCATCGACATCGGCGGCGCGTGGAACAAGGGATATCCCACCCGCAACCTCTACCACTTCAAACTGCTCATCATGCTGTGCGAGGAGTTGGACTTCCACCTCGCACAGGAGTTTTATTGGTGGAATCCCTCGAAGCTCCCAACACCTGCCGAGTGGGTAACAGTACGCCGGATCAGGGTGAAAGATGCCGTCAACACTGTCTGGTGGCTCTCCAAGACCCCTTGGCCCAAGGCCAGCAACCGCCGCGTCCTCCAGCCCTACAGCCCAAGCATGCGGGGTCTGCTGGCGAAGGGCTACCGCGCGAAGAAGCGTCCGTCCGGCCACGACATCAGTAACAAGTTCAGAATTGACAACGGCGCGGCCATTCCGCCCAACCTCATTGCGATTCCGAACACCGAGAGCAACAGCTTCTATTGAACTAACCCGCTTCGCGGGAGGGTACTCATAGCGTTAGGCCCTCGCCTGTGCTGGGCGGCAGTGCAGGCCGCTCCCCTAAGCCCCCTGCTTCCCTAGTTGGGAAGACTGAGGTGGTCCCGGTTTTTCAGACCATCGGTTAAGGTGTACTCCATAGGGGAAATGGAGAGGTGAGTGATGGCCAAGAGACGGCGGTTCACGGCGAAGTTCAAGGCGCGGGTGGCGCTGGAGGCATTGCGGGAAGAGCGCACGGTGCAACGGATCGCGGCGCGGCACGCGGTGCATCCGAACCAGGTGAGCCAGTGGAAGCGCAAGGCGCGCGAGGGACTGGAGGAGGTGTTCGAGCGGCGCGGGCCGGGCGGCGCGCGCCGTAAGGCGGAGGCCGAGACGCAGGCGCTGCACGCCAAGATCGGGCAACTGGTTGTCGAGCGGGATTTCTTAAAAAAAACGCTCGGTCGCTGAGTCGCCGGCAGCGTCTGGCGCTGGTGCGGGCGGAGCCGTCGGCACCGAGCCTGCGCCGGCAGTGCCAGCTGCTGGCGGTGGGCCGGTCGTCCTGGTACTACCGACCTCAGCCGGTCGATGCGGCCACGCTGGCGCTGCAGCGGCGCATCGACGAGCTGTACTTGCAATACCCCTTCTACGGCAGCCGGCAGATGAGTCGCCACTTGCGGCGGGAGGGGATCGTCGTCGGCCGGCACCGCGTGCGGCGGCTGATGCGGCGGATGGGCCTGGAGGCGATCTACCGCAAGCCGCGCACCAGCGAGCCGCAGCCCGGGCACCGCATCTACCCCTACCTGTTGGGGGGTCTTGACATTCAACACCCCTATCAGGTGGAATGCGCGGACATCACCTACATCCCGACTGCGCACGGGTTCCTGTACCTGGTGGCCGTGATGGACTGGCACAGTCGCAGCGTGCTGTCATGGCGGCTGTCGAACACCATGGACGTCGCGTTCTGCGCCGAGGCCCTGGAGGAGGCGCTGCGGAGCGGGCCGCGACCGGAGATCTTCAACACCGACCAGGGCAGCCAGTTCACCAGCGAGGCCTTCACCGGACGGCTCGAGGCGGCGGGAGTGCGCGTGTCGATGGACGGCCGGGGCCGGTGCATGGACAACATCTTCATCGAGCGGCTGTGGCGCTCGCTGAAGTACGAGGCGGTATACCTGCACGCACTCCGGGACGGGCTGGCGGCACGGCGGGTGATCGGCGAGTGGATCGCGTTCTACAACGAGGTGAGGCCCCACTCGGCGCTGGATGGTCGCACGCCGCAAGAAGCGCTGCAAGCCACCGACACCGCGGCGGCGAGGCGTGCCAGGGATTCCTGATAAAGGTTGGAAGGGCGGGGCTTGGAAACCACGCCGGGAGCGGCCCGGGAGGGTGGCAGGAAGCGGTCTCGAGCCACGTCCAAGCCCTGCTACAATGAGGCAGATCGACGAGCAGTGAGCGTTGTGGAGTACACCTTAAGAATGTCGATCAGTGGTCCAATGAAGTAGGACCACCTCATAGGTCCCTCGATGACCGGAACTCAGGGGTAGGGCGTCACCCACCGTTGGCTCATTCTTGGGGCCTTCCTGCTACCCCGCCGCTAGAGTGCAGCATTCTCCTAAGAAGCCGCAACTCTCAGGTGTCTGCCAAATCGCAGGCACCCCAGTCACGGGCAAGGGCCTGAGTCAAGATCACGGTGTGCGGTACTGCGCCTGGCAGCTTGCCGACGATGGCACGTACCGCTACTTCGAGAGCGCAGTCGTTGATCGGCAGGTGCGTCGGGAAGGCCACTGGTTGCTACAAACCGAGAAATGCGAACTAAGCGCGCAGGAGGCAGTGCGGGCGTATCAATGCCTGGGGCCCGTGGAGGGCGCGTTTCGCTCGATGACGGACGTGATCGAGATGCGGTCGATCTGGCACCGGACAGATTCGCGGGTGAGAGCCCACGTACAGGTGGCCTGGCTGGCTCTGGCCGTGGACCGGGTGCTGCAGCGCGAGTTCAAAGCGAAGGACATTGGGAAGCGCGGGCGGGAGGCATGGGAGGTGCTGCAGTCGGTGAAGCCAGTGGACTTCCGAATCAACGGGCCGTTACGCAAGCCGTGGATCTGTTCCAACCACCGCGACGCTCGCCGGATTCTAGAAGCGGTCGAGATCAAACTGGAATCACCGCAGGGTCCAAAGACAGGCTCCGAGACTGTACGCTGAGAGTCCCGCAAATGGATAAGAACGCTAGGCCTAGGTAATGAAATTGTCGGAAGCCTCGGTGGTTCCCACCGTTCCAGACCAAAATGCCAGACATCCAGAGGGCGGGACCGCCCCGGTTCCCGGACAGGGCGGCCCACGCGAGGCGTCGCCAAGAACGACGGAGCACGGAGAACTTCGAGTCCGGACCTCGCTGGGACGCTCGCTCGGCGCTCAGGAGTCGGGCAGCACGACCGTCTTGAGAAGCCCGCGGTGGGTGAGCATCCGGCGGAAGACGCTTGGGATGCGCTCAAGCGGAGCTTCTCCGGCGATGAAGTCAGCGGCGTGCACGTCACCGCGGGAGACCAGCTCGAGAGCCTCCCGGATGTGGTCCGGAGTGTGGTGAAACGTCGACTTGATCGAGATCGAAGAGTAGTGCAGTTTGCCAGCGTCCAAGCACACGACCGTGTTCTTGGGACACCCGCCGAAGAAGTTCACCACCCCGCCGGGGCGCACCATGGACACAGCTTGGCGCCATGCATGCGGGGAGCCCACAGCCTCGATCACCGCATCGGCCCCGCGGCCCCCCTCGGTGTGCCGTCGCACCTCGTCGGTGGGATTCCCGCCCCTTCGCGATTCCACCAAGACTTCAGCGCCGAGATGCTCCGCCCGGTCTAGCTGCCGCTGGTTGCGGCCGACCGCCACCACGCGGGCGCCGGCGATCTTTGCGACTCGGACGAACAGCAGCCCGATCGGTCCGAGGCCAATCACGGCCACCGTGTCACCGGCGCTGATCACAGTGTCATCGATGCCCTTGAGCACACAGGCCAGCGGTTCCGCCAGCGCCGCCTCGCGATAGTCAACGTGCGCGGGGACCAAGTGCGTGTTGCACTCCACGATGGGTCCTGGGATCCTGATGAACTCCGCGTAAGCCCCGTTGTTGAAGAGCAAATTCTCGCAGAGGTTCTTCTGGTCTCTTCGGCAGTGGAAGCACTTGTGGCAGGGCGCGGAATTGGCCGCCACGATCCGGTCACCGACCCGAAACTCCGCCACGGCGGGCCCCACCTCGACTATGTCCCCGGCGAGCTCGTGCCCCAGCGGGGCGGGAAGCGTGATCATTCGGGCGTGATGGCCCCGGCGGAAGACCTTCAGGTCCGTCCCGCACGTCAGGGCTGCCCGGACCCGGACCAAGATGTCGGCCGGACCGATGGACGGTTTGCGGATCCGATCCATCCGCAGATCCTCCTTGCCGTGCAGAACACCGGCAAGCATGCCTCGCTTGCGAGCCATTTCAGTCTTGTGGCGTGACCAGCAGTTTCAGCGCTCCCAGCTCTGGCCGGCTTGCCAATCTCGCTCCTCGCTCGAACTGATCCAGCCCGAATCGATGCGTCACGAGCCGGTCTGCCGGGAACGCGGGGTCCCAAACGACGCTGGCCGACTCCCGCTGGAGATCCGCGCAGGCGCTGTACGAGCCCAGCAGGGTGCGGTCTGCCGCGCACACGCTGCGACCCTCCAGCGTAAAGCGATCACCCGCCGCGGTCTGGGCGAAGAGCATCACGCGGCCCCCGCGCCGAGCCATCGACACCGCGCTCTCCACGATTCCCGGGGCCGACACGGCGACAATCACGGCATCCGCCCCCCGCCCGTCCGTCGCGCCCCGCAGCCCTCGTGCGGTCTCGTCGCCGGCGCGCCAAGCGCGCGCGGCACCGAGCTCGCGGGCCAGAGCCAGCCTGTCCTCGAAGAGGTCGGTCACGAAGACGCGCCTCACGCCCATGCGCCGGAGCAATGCCGTGAACAGCAGGCCGATCGGCCCCTGGCCGACGACCAGCACGCTCTCGCGGGGGCTGACGCCCAGCTTCTCGATGCCCTTCATGCACGTGTTGACCGGCTCGACAAAGGTCGCGCGGGTAAAGTCGGCGTGGGCAGGGATGCGCTCCACCCCGCGCCGCACGATCCAGTCCATGATCCGCACGTACTGCGCGAACCCGCCCCCGGCGGGCGCAAAACCGGCCGTGACTCCGACTCTCTTGTATGTCGCGCACTGGGCGTAGTCGCGAAAGCTGCAGTAGTGGCAGTCGAAGCACGGGATGTGGTGAAAGAAGCAGACCCTGTCCCCGGGAGCATACGCCTCAACCCCCGGCCCGACCGCCGCGACCACCCCTGCCGTCTCGTGGCCGAAGATCCGGGGCGCGGGCAACAGGTCGTGCTCGATCTTCTTCAGGTCTGTGTGGCAGATGCCGCAGGCTTCCACCCGCACGAGCAGTTCGCCGGGCCCGATGCGCGGGACGGGAACAGTCTCCACTGCCACCCTCCGGCCACCGCGATAGACCGCGGCCCGCATGAACGTCGGAATCTCGGCGGTTGGCATCGCTACGGGTGAAACCTGCAGTGTCTCAGAAACCTTCCCAGCGACTTGGCAGCCGTGCGAGTGTCCCGCTCCAAGCGGGCGAGACCGGCCCAAGCGCCCTTCGTGGCACACGCCTGGCGGAGCACGGCCACCCGAGAGAGCGAGCCGTCCGCGCGCAGCGCGGCGTTGAAGTCGACCGGCAGGTCGCGGGCCGCTGAATCGCTGATCGCCCTCACGCAGTAGAAGGGCACCTGTGCCGCGGCTGCAGCCCGCGCCACCGCGGCCGCCTCCATGTCCACCGCGCGAGCTCCGTCGCCGCCGAGTCTCAGCTTGTCCCGAGCCGAGACGATGATCCGATCGACCGTTCGCAACACGCCGGTCCGGGCCTCCCGCGGGACACGGCGCGGCAGCCGGCAACGGTAACGGGCCCCCTCGGCAACCACCGCGCTGGCGACGAGAATGTCCCCGACCTCCAGCCCGAGCCGCAAACTTCCCGCGAACCCGGTGGAGACCACGGCCCGCACGCGGTGCTTCTCTAGTAACGCGATCGTCGCCGCGCCAGCCAGCGCTTCTCCGATTCCGTTCGCAGCAAGCAATGCATCCCCGCACGGAAGCTTCGCCGAGGCCATCCAGCGCACGTCGTCGGAGCGAACTCGGACACGACCGGCAATCCCGCGAAATTCGCGCGGAGACGCCGCGACCAGCAGCAGCGCGGACAGGCCCGCCGCTTGGCAAGGCCCACGCCGAAACACCATTCTCGCACTCGCGACCGCGCCGGGCTCCGTGAGAGCGACGGCCAGGGGAGCTAGCGCCCCATCGCAGTCTTCGGGTCCTCCCGCACCCTGGCCTGCAGCCTGCGCATTCCCCGCAGCCACCGATCGTAGTCAGTGACCTTCCGGCGCATGTACTCCGCGACCTCGGGGTGCGGCAGGATCAGGAATCGCTCCTCCGCCAAGCCGGCGACCGCCGCTTCGGCCACGTCCTCGGGTTCGATCGCGCCGGGCGTGAGAAAGTTGTCACGCTCGCCGTGCTCGCCGAGCAGCAACCGGGTGCGCACGCCTTGGGGGCACAGGACGGAGACCTTCAATCCCTCGTCACCGTGAGCGATCGCAAGCCACTCTGCGAGTGCCACCGCGGCGTGCTTGGTGACGGCATACGGCAGCGATCCAATCTGGCTCAGCACTCCGGCGGCCGACGCGGTGTTCAGCAGGTAGCCGCCGCCGCGGGCGGTCATTCTGGGGACGAGGCAGCGGGCCGCGTATAGCTGGGATTGGAAGTTGACATCGAAGACCCGCTCGAAGGCGGCATCCGGCACTTCAGCCCCGCCCGGGTGTGAGATTCCCGCGTTGGAACAGAACAGGTCGATGGGCCCGATGCGCGTCTCGACAGACTCCACTAGTCCTGCGAGCGCCCGTTCCGACGTCACGTCGACCGCCTCTGGGATGGCGCCGATCCGCCCGGCGGCGTGGCCGAGCTCGTCCGCGTCGATGTCGGCCGCCACTACCGTGGCCGCGCCCTCCGCGACAAAGCGCTCTGCGAGGGCGAGACCGATGCCGCGCGCCGCGCCGGTAACGACGACGATCTGTCCGCTGACTCGCATCGCGTCGGCGCTAGCGCCAGCCCTGACCGTAGTCTACCCAGATCGGAGTGGCCCAGGCGATCTGTCCGTCTTCTTGGACGATGCGGACGTGATAGTGGGCGGAACCTCGGTCGGGGGCGTCCTCGTCGCGGAAGTCCACCGACACAACGGCCTGCCCGGGGCTCGCGGAATACACCACCGAGCCGCTGCGGATGATCTCGACCAACCGCACAGGTGCCGTCCCAGTGGCCCGAAAGCGCAGCTGGGGAGGGGTGGCCGAGGCGATTGCAGAGCCCATCTTGATCTTCCGGTCTCCGTCCAGGGCTTCGAATCGCAGCACGATGTTGTCCGATGCGGCGTATGTCCGGCGCTGCTTGATGGCCCCCATGATCGTTTCGCTGGTCAGCTCCGGGGCCCAGACGCACGCATAGGACTGGTGCGTGGACTCGTGGTCGGAGTTGGCGAGCAGCCCCAGCTTCCAGCCCTTGGCCCAGGCATTCCAGACAAAGCCCGCGGGCTGGTTAGTGCCAGCCTTGGCCGGCGACCCTGGCTCCTCGTAGGACCCGCGCAGCGCTTGGAACACCTCCACCACGGGCTCGGCGCGAGGGTCGTTGTCACGCCAATCTGTGCCGCCACCTCCTGCAGTCGTGTGCGCGATGGCAATGTCGCCGGTGCGGATCAGCTCGGGGTACAGTCGCTCGGCCCAACTCTCCGCGCCGGTAAACTCGCCGTCGGCGATCGGGACAGGCTGGGCGTCGCGGCGCGTCGAGATGACATTGCGGTGCCCGCCCGGGAACGTCACGGTCCGCTCGTAGCCGAAAAAGGTGGCGAAGTGCCCTGGCTGGTTGAACATCGTCGCGACTTGGCGCGTCTTCCACCACTGGTATTTGTAGTAGTGCAGGCGCTCCGCGCCCGAGTGGTCCGTGACGGCCAGAAAGTCCAGGTCGGCCACATCCAGCGCGTACCGGTACTGGAACAGGAGACCACCGTCCTGCTGGCTGTCGGCGGACAGGTCGGTGTGGCGGTGCAAGTCACCGCGATAAAGGCGCAGCGGCGCCTTGCCGAACCAGCGCGCGGCACGCACCCGTGCCAGATCGGCCGCCTCGGTGGGAGCCGCGTCCTCGAAGGGTCCGGGGTCGGTGGCCAGCGGCTGCATCCGCTCGGAGGACGAGTAGCCGTCGCCGAGTTCCAGCCGGGCGTAGCGCAATTGCGAGCTGCGCACGTGCGGATCCTGGTAGCTGCGGCCATCGGAGGCCCACACGGCCAGCGTGCCGTCACCGGACCGGGCCAGGCCGAGCTGCCCCGCCGCACCCCCGGCACTCAGTGGCAAATCCTTGACCGGGAGCCAGCGCTGTCCGTCAAATCCGACGACTCGAATCTCCGAGATCCCGCGAACCGTGTCGTACCAGGGCTGGAGGCGCCTGTGCTCGTCCCCGAATTTGACGTCCAAGCCGTGCTCGGCGACGGGCAGGCGCAGCCCGGCCTTGCGGAACGCAACGTACGGCACGCCGCGATGGCCGATCGCGAGTTCCGGGTGCTCGTGCATGTCCGACATCCAGACGGGCACGGACGATTCCAGGGACTCGACAGGCTCGGTCCAGCCACCGTCCGAGAAACGAGCGAGACGGATCCGGCTGCTGGCGCGCAGCGGCGTTCCGGGACTCCCCAGGACTCCCACGTCCTTGGCCCAGTTAGGCCCGCTCTCCGCCCAGGCGACCCAGAGCTCGTTGGAGGGCGAGACGGCGACCGAAGGCTCGATCGCCCGGTTCGCGTCGTGCGGCATCTCGATGACTGCATCGGCCGAGCCTGCTCGGAGGCGGCGAAGGAAGATGCCGTAACTGCCGCGGTCGTAGCTGTCCCAAGCGGCCCAGACCGACCCATCCGGCCCCGCGGCCAGGTCGGGGGCCCAGTCATTGGCGCCGGACTCGCTCACCCGAATGGGGGCCGACCAGCCAGTCGCAGCGAACCGCGCGGCGACGACATCGAGCTGGCCCTCCCGGAATTCCTGCCACGCGACCCACGCAGAGCCGTCGGACGCGGTGGCGGCAACCGGGAAGAACTGGCGGCGACCGGACGGGGAGACGTACACCTCCGGCGCAAACTCCTCGGACGCCGGGTCGAAGGTCCGGTCGACCAGCCGCCAGCGGTCGCCCCGATACTCGCTCCAGAGCACATGCACGCGCCCTGACCCGTCGCTGGAGACGGCCGTTCCGGCATAGTCGCCCCAACCCGGCGTCACGCGGTACGTTTGCCACGCACCCCCACGGCGCCAGGCGAGGTAAATCGCGTTCGCCTCGTTGTGAAAGGCGGTCCAAGCCACGAAGAGACCCTCGTCGGTCACCAGTGTCGCGGGGTGGTCGTGCTGAGTCGCCTCGCCCCTGGTGAGCGGCCGGACAACCGGAGCCAGCGAGACTGCGACCGCCCGGTCTAGGAATTCAAGCCGGCCGCGGGCTGCAAGTTCGTCGAGTCGGAAAGAGAAGTCACCGATGTTGGAGCGCACCGAGAGAGTCGCGGTAGCCGGTGCCTCGAGGCTAAGGTAGACCCCGTTCGGGAGGACCGGGGTATCCCCCGGCAGCGAACCGGGCAAGCGGTACGGAGCGTCCGGCGGCCTGTAAAGGCGCGCTTGCAGGTCCCACCCGGATGAGCCGACGATCCTGTCCGGCCGGTCAAAGTGCCATCCCCAAGCCCCGAGCACCGTGCCCGGGGAAACCGTCGCGTCGCCTGTCCAGCGCCGGGAAGTGCGCGCACCGTGCCCGAACTCGAGCTTCACGACATGGCTCGCCGAGGGGTGGTCAACGACGGTCGATGGCGTCTCTATGCTTTGCGCGGCGGTTGGACCGGGGACGGCGAGGGCCAACACTGCGAGCAGGGCGACGGCGATGTGTGACATCGATTTGCAGGTTAGCACCTGCCCAACTGGCCTGAGGCCGAGGCGCCCCGTAGGACCAGTCCGCGCTGCAACAGACTTGGGGCCCAGCCGGGCACCGCGAGACAGAAGCCATGACAGAAAGTGTCGGAAAGGGGCCACCGGGTAGGAGACCTCACGGATTTGGGCTTTGCGACGATCAGCGGGAACTTGGCAGCCGGGGATCGGCAAGAAGCGCGCGCAGAGGAACGCACGGAGGCGCTTGCTCAGCGGAGCGCTTGGGCGCTTGACTTGCTGAACACAGATCCGGGGCTGCGGAGACTCGGAAATCATGGCGGGCCGCAGAGCGTGTCAATGGCCGTCCGGGTTTCGATCCGGGCAACCGGATGGGTCATGGAAGCCCTGAACGACTAGGCCCCGATTTCTTCAGCCGAGCGGACCGCGCAATCTTTCCCTCCCCAAGAAGAGATCCCGCCAGCTCTTCGCTGGCAAGAGGTCCCAGCCTTGAGGCGACGCGTGCCACAAGAATGGCCCTTGCCTTTGTTCCGGCGATGGCTGGGAACTCGTCTGGACGACACGCTTCCAAGTCCCCCATCGCCCGAGGGATCGGCTCAAGACCCAGGAAAGAAGGGCCCTGAGTCGCTCCGCTGGGTCAGCGGCACTCCGAGAAGGGCCGGAAGCACCCGTCTCGGGTGACGACACGCCCTCCCAGCGGTGGGTGAGGACAGCGGGGTGTCTCGCGGACCGATCAGCCGGAACGGATCCCCTGGAAGGCTTCCAGGATCTGTGACCCGGTGCGGGGCCCAGTCGCGACCAAACCGGCCAAGGCAAGATTATCGAGCCCTTTGATGTGTTGGCCGCCGGCTCGCTGCACTGGGCGGCAACCACAGCTGCGATCACCTGCCGGACCCCCTCAGCATAGGACTCCTCGAACAGTGCTCGGATGTGCCGCTTGAGCACGATCGAGTCCGGGGGTTGAAGCTGCTCGTCGATGAATTGCAGCACAACCCTTAGGTTGGGGGCGACCGCCAGCTCGAGATGCTCCTTGGCGGCTTCTGTTGCCGCCCACGAAGGCCGGTCAATCCGGCGTGCCCTCTTGGCGCTCTCGCGCGCCTCGCGGAGACGCTTTCGGGTCGTACGCCCGTCGTCTCCGGGTTGCAACTGCGCGTCGTACGCAAGCCGTGCGAACAGCTGGTCCGTTTCTGAGGGGCACCCTATGACCGTCCTGGCGGCCTGAAGGTCAAGGTCCCGGGTCGGCAACGACTCCAACCACCACAGGACCATCTCCGAGATGCTCGGCCCGAAACGGACGGTGATCATCATGCGGATGATCTCCTTGCGTCCCCGCTCCCGCCCGATGTGAATGCTGAAGGCTGCCGCTCGCGCGTCCTTCTGGCGACCCTCCGGTCGGCCGAGCTCGGTCATGAGGATTCCCCGCTCGGTCGCGAGCTGCGGTGCCGCTCGCGTGTCGACTGGCTGGGGGCTCGCGTGACGGGTTCCCTCACTGTTCGCAACCGATACACCTGAGCCCGGACTGTGCTGGCTCGCGCTCTCGGGCCATCCGAACCTGCCCCGCCCGACGGGCACAGACTCTCGCGCCTGACTGACCTAGGCAGCGGCCAACCGAACGCCGGGCGATGAGGCCACGCGGTCTTGCCGCTTGAATTCTAACCGGTCTGGGTCCGGCATGGCGGACTTGGGGAAAGACATTGGTCCCGCAAGTTGTGCGCCTTGGCTGCCGAGGACCCCTCTCAGGCGGCCGGGCCGCGTGATTGACCTGTGGATCGCTCGGGGCTCAGGCCATTGAACGGACACTGTACCGGTAGCGGCAGGACGGGATGGCGCGGGGCCTTGTCACCAGCCCCCCAATGCCGCTTCCGCCCGTGAACGGTCGCTGCCAGCGATGCGGCGTCCGCAGCCTCGACTGTCCGCGAGAAGCGTCACAGGCCAGCCGCCTACCAGTTCGTGATGGAGCCGTCGGGGCGTTCTAACAGCGGAACCGGGCGAGCGTTCTCGGTGACTTCCAGGACCAGATCGGCCTGGCCCGGGTCAAATTCCACCCCCAGCCCGGGCCGGTCATTGGGCCACATCTTGCCGTCCCGGAAGTCGTAGTGGACCGGAAGGTGGGGATGCGTCTTGGCCCCCGCGCCTGTCATTTCCATGATCGCCGGGTGTGGCAGGGACGCGCAGCAGTGCACGAGCGCGGCCTCGGAGACAGGCCCGGTGAAGTGCGGGATCAAGCCGACATAGTGCGTCTCGCAAAGGGCCGCCAGCTTCATGAACTCGGTGATGCCGCCGCAGTTCGGGATCGAGACCCTGGAATAGTCGATGAGCCGGTTCTCGACGAGCACGTTGGCGTCCCACCGGTCACCGAAGTGCTCCCCGACGGCGATGGGCACCCTCACCATCGGGCGCAGCGTGCGGTAAACCTCGGGATTCTCGGATCGGACCAGATCTTCGCAGAACACAGGCCGCAGCTCTTCGATGAGAGAGCACAGCCTCACCGCATCCGGCAGGTCGAATCGGGTGTGGAAGTCAATTGCCCAGTCTCCGCCGGCTCCGACGCCCGCCCGGATCTCGCGGCACATCTCGGCCGTCTCGTCGACGGCAATCCGGTGGCGGTACGGCCCTTGCTGGCCAGCGCCCGACCCGCCGGTGCGAAATGCGCGGAAGCCGGCTGCGATACAGGCCCTCGCCGTCTCACGGATGGAGCCCCGGCTCGGGAATCCGGTGGAGTAGCACTCCACGTGCTCTCGGGTCAGGCCGCCAAGCAGCGACCAGACGGGCACGTCCAGGGCTTTGCCCTTGATGTCCCACAGGGCGAGGTCGAACGCGCCGAGCGCGTGCACTTTCTCCCGGCCTGGGGGATAGAAGTAGCCCCTGTACATGAGCTGCCAGAGATGCTCGCCGCGAAAGGGGTCTTCCCCGACAAGCATGGCCGCGAGTTGCTCGATCGTGTCGCGAGAGCCACCCTCGCCGACACCTGTGATCCCTGCGTCCGTCTCGACAGTGACAATGTGACCACTCTGGTTGAATAGCGGCCGCGAGTCGGGCACGTGATAGTACCGAATCCGGGTGATCTTGGCCTTTGGGAGTGCGGAGCGACCCGGTCTGGGCCAAAGCGCCGTTCCGGCCCCCAGCACTGACAGTCGCAAGAGATCTCGGCGTCGCATCGTGCCCAGTCTAATCGGGGCCCTCGGTGCCAGGTGAGGCGCACGTCCTGATCCGACGGCGATTTGCACGAGGTGGCATGGTAGTCGGGAAGGAGCGGGAAACGGGCCCGGAACGTGCCCGCGGCCAACCAGCGGATCTTCCGAAGCTTCGCGCAGACCTTGGAAGCGCCGGGAATCATCGCCGGCGCGGCTTGAAGGGGTGAAGATTGTCCTCGGCGCGAGAGATGACCCTCTTGCGGACCTGCGCGCCTGCAGCTGGCAACCTCAGTTGCGGCCACCGTCTTGATGGCAGTGCTCGCCGTCCGCTCGGGCTTGAGCGAGCTGGCGTGGCGCGCACGCCAGCGGCGCCGAGCGGCGGCGTCCCGGCGTTGCAACGGCGCTCAAGGTGCTAGACTCTCCGATTTGGAGGGACATCCAGATGAAACGAATCGCGATTCTGCTGCTGGCCTGCGCAACGCTCGCCGCCGCCGCTGACAAGAAGATCCTCATTCGCGCGCTTTCGGGCGGCTTTGCATACAACGACGACGCTGTCGAACGGTACCAGCGAGAGGCTGGGGAAGGCGCAGAGATCGTGGCGGCCCGCACTGCCGAAGAGTTCGACCGGCACCTCGCCGATGCGGATGCGGTGATCGGCGGCATTGGCAAGGACCAGTTGGCCAAGGCCAAGAAGCTCAAGTGGGTCCAATCCACGAGCGCTGGAGTCGAAGCTTACAGCTTCTGGCCGGAATTCATGCAGAGTGACGTGATGCTCACGAATTGCAAGGTCGTGCAGGGGCCCACCATCGGCGACCACGCGTTCGCGCTGCTGCTGGCGATGACGCGCGGCCTGCACGACTACATCCCGAACAAGCGCCAGTGGAAGTCCAGGGCGGACGCGCCAACGGGCATGACGGAATTGCCGGGCATGACGGCCGTGATCATCGGGATGGGAGGGATCGGCACGCAGATTGCCCAGCGCGCCCACGGTTTCGGGATGAACGTGATCGGCGTTGACCCCAAGAACATTCCGGTGAGCATCTTCGCACCCACGATCGTGCCCCCGGACCGCTTGGACGAAGTCCTGCCCGAGGGAGATGTCGTGTTCGTCGCCGCGCCGCTAACCCCCGAGAGCGAGGGAATGATCGGATCCGCCCAGTTCAACGCCATGAAGCGGGGCGCGTACTTCGTGGCCGTTTCCCGAGGCCGACTTTACGACAAGGGTGCGCTGGTCAAAGCAATCGACGGCCAGCATCTGGCCGGTGCCGGACTGGACGTGACGGATCCCGAACCGCTGCCGGCGGACGATCCGCTGTGGCAGTTCGACAATATCGTGATCACGCCGCACGTCGCATCGCACGCGAAGGGTTCCGACGACCGCCGGCTGGAGGTGATCGCTGGCAATGTGGGGCGCTTCGCCCGCGGCGAACCGCTGACCCACATGGTGGACAAGTCGGTCGGCTACTGAGCACGATTGCTCGAGAGGCGCTGGCGGCTAGAGCTGGGTACGCCGCGTCGTCATTCGCGGCGTGACTTGGCGCGAGGCGCGGGAAGGGGCCTCCCGACACGCCCCTTTCGGGGGACGGCGTTTAGCGCACTCCGGTGAGTGAAGTCGAGACATCCGAACCGCCGAAGGGCCTGCGGGCCATCTTGGGCAACATCGGCCCCTCGCTGATCCTGACGGCGCACATCGTCGGATCCGGCGAGTTGATCATGACCACGGCGCTCGGCGCGCGTGCCGGGTTCGTGGCGCTCTGGGTCATCCTGATCAGCTGCGCGGTGAAGGTTGCCGTGCAACTGGAGTTCGGCAAGCACGCGATCTCGTCCGGGGAAACGACGCTCCTCGCCTTCAACCGCCTGCCCGGACCGCGCATGGGAGGCGTCTCGTGGGCCGTGCTTGTATGGCTGGCGGTGAAGCTCGTGCAACTTGTCCAGTACGGCGGGATCGTGGGCGCCGTCGCCCTGACGCTGCACCTTGCCATGCCCGGCCTCCCTGTCGCGGCCTGGGCATGGGCGTGCGCGGGCGGGGCGGCGCTGTTGGTCTGGCGCGGGCAGTACGGCTTCATCGAGCGAACTGCGATTGGCCTCACCGCTACGTTTTCCCTGGTCACCGTGGCCTGCGCCGTCATGCTGCAGTGGACGCCCTATGCGGTAAGCGGCACGACGCTTGCCAGCGGACTCTCGTTCGAGCTGCCCGCGGCTGCTGTCGGAGTGGCGCTGGCCGCCTTCGGCCTCACGGGCGTGAGTGCCGACGAGATCATCTCCTACCCGTATTGGTGCCTTGAGAAGGGCTACGCGTCGCGGACTGGCGTCCGTGACGGGTCCAGAGCATGGGCGCGGAGAGCGCGGGGCTGGATTCGGGTGAGGTGGTCCTACTTCATTGGACCACTGATCGACATTCTTAAGGTGTACTCCACAACTCTCATTGCTCGTCGATCTGCCTCATTGTAGCAGGGCTTGGACGTGGCTCGAGACCGCTTCCTGCCACCCTCCCGGGCCGCTCCCGGCGTGGTTTCCAAGCCCCGCCCTTCCAACCTTTATCAGGAATCCCTGGCACGCCTCGCCGCCGCGGTGTCGGTGGCTTGCAGCGCTTCTTGCGGCGTGCGACCATCCAGCGCCGAGTGGGGCCTCACCTCGTTGTAGAACGCGATCCACTCGCCGATCACCCGCCGTGCCGCCAGCCCGTCCCGGAGTGCGTGCAGGTATACCGCCTCGTACTTCAGCGAGCGCCACAGCCGCTCGATGAAGATGTTGTCCATGCACCGGCCCCGGCCGTCCATCGACACGCGCACTCCCGCCGCCTCGAGCCGTCCGGTGAAGGCCTCGCTGGTGAACTGGCTGCCCTGGTCGGTGTTGAAGATCTCCGGTCGCGGCCCGCTCCGCAGCGCCTCCTCCAGGGCCTCGGCGCAGAACGCGACGTCCATGGTGTTCGACAGCCGCCATGACAGCACGCTGCGACTGTGCCAGTCCATCACGGCCACCAGGTACAGGAACCCGTGCGCAGTCGGGATGTAGGTGATGTCCGCGCATTCCACCTGATAGGGGTGTTGAATGTCAAGACCCCCCAACAGGTAGGGGTAGATGCGGTGCCCGGGCTGCGGCTCGCTGGTGCGCGGCTTGCGGTAGATCGCCTCCAGGCCCATCCGCCGCATCAGCCGCCGCACGCGGTGCCGGCCGACGACGATCCCCTCCCGCCGCAAGTGGCGACTCATCTGCCGGCTGCCGTAGAAGGGGTGTTGCAAGTACAGCTCGTCGATGCGCCGCTGCAGCGCCAGCGTGGCCGCATCGACCGGCTGAGGTCGGTAGTACCAGGACGACCGGCCCACCGCCAGCAACTGGCACTGCCGGCGCAGGCTCGGTGCCGACGGCTCCGCCCGCACCAGCGCCAGACGCTGCCGGCGACTCAGCGACCGAGCGTTTTTTTTAAGAAATCCCGCTCGACAACCAGTTGCCCGATCTTGGCGTGCAGCGCCTGCGTCTCGGCCTCCGCCTTACGGCGCGCGCCGCCCGGCCCGCGCCGCTCGAACACCTCCTCCAGCCCCTCGCGCGCCTTGCGCTTCCACTGGCTCACCTGGTTCGGATGCACCGCGTGCCGCGCCGCGATCCGTTGCACCGTGCGCTCTTCCCGCAATGCCTCCAGCGCCACCCGCGCCTTGAACTTCGCCGTGAACCGCCGTCTCTTGGCCATCACTCACCTCTCCATTTCCCCTATGGAGTACACCTTAACCGATGGTCTGAAAAACCGGGACCACCTCACACCTCACATCACAGCCCTCTCGAACGCTTACACCTGGTGGGCGTGGAGTTCAGCCGCAAGACCCGCAACGTGGCCCTGACTGAGTGGGAGACGGTCGGCACTGCCGAGGCCGGCTCAGCCGACGCCTCGGACGCAGCCGCCCCGGACTGAAGTAGCTACCCGCAGCTCGTCCCGCGGACCGCCCAGCCCCGCCCTCCGGAGTGAGCAGCCGGTCTCCGACCAGCGGCAACCAAACGACCCTCCGGCACCCACCCCGCGGACCGTAACGCCTCGCGGACTGCCGAGCGAGCGTGCCTCCCGGCCCATCAGCCAGCAGGACCAACGTCGCGCAGCAGCTACCCACGCGCCGTAACGCCCGGCCTTCACCACCGACTCCCAGGCCACGGCAGCCTATGAGGCTGCCCGTGGCCCCCGCTACCCACGAGACCGTCCGATAGCGGGTTCCGACCCACCCGGCAGGCCTCCGGCTCGCGGCGGCAATCCGTGCCAAGCTACTGGCCAAGACAACCGCAAGCGGCCACCCATCTCCCACCGCTCATTCCTTCCCGCCACCCCGGCCGGTCTCGCATACCCTAGACTCAAGACACGGGAGACCCGCGCCGTGAGCCAGCCCGCCTCCAGGGTACGCCTCCCCTTAGGCGTCCAGACCTTCAGCGAAATCCGCCAGGAGAATCTCTACTACGTCGACAAGACGCACTTCGCCTGCCAGCTCGTCAGGCAAGGCAAGCACTTCTTCCTGTCCCGTCCGCGCCGCTTCGGCAAGAGTCTGTTCGTCAGCACCCTCAAGGCACTCTTCGAGGGCCGCCGCGAACTCTTCCAAGGCCTGGCGGCCTACGACCAGTGGGACTGGTCCGTCCGCCGCCCCGTCCTGATTCTCGACTTCGGCAATGTCGATGCCTCACTGCCCGGCGACTTGCAGGACGATGTGGGCGAGCAGCTCGACGGCATGGAGTGCAGCCACGGCGTCAAGCGCCGCTACAACACCGCCCGCGGCCGATTCCGGTACTTGATCCGTACTCTGCACGAACGCTCCGGGCGGCGCGTCGTCCTGCTCGTCGACGAGTACGACAAGCCCATCATTGACGCCCTCGAGCAACCGGACCTCGCCAAGCAGAACCGCAACTTCCTCCGCAGCGTCTACTCCGTCATCAAGACCTGCGACCAGCACCTCCGCTTCTCCTTCCTCACCGGCGTATCCAAGTTCTCCAAGGTCAGCCTCTTCTCCAGCCTCAACAACCTCAACGACCTCACCCTCGACCCCCGCTACTCCTCCCTCTGCGGCTACACCGAGCGCGATCTGGACACGGTCTTCGCCTTCGAACTGGAGGGCCTCGACCGGGAGCAGATCCGCGCTTGGTACAACGGCTACAGCTGGGGCGGCGACGAGAAGGTCTACAACCCCTTCGACATCCTCCTGCTGTTCGACAAGCGCAAGTTCCAGGCCTGGTGGTTCCAGACCGGCACGCCCAAGTTCCTCCCCGACCTGCTGGTCCGCCGCAACGTCTCGACGCTGGACCTCGAGGGACGGACGGCCGACGAGTCCCTGCTGTCGACCTTTGACATCGACGAGATCGGCACCGAGGCGCTGCTGTTCCAAACCGGCTACCTCACCGTGACCGACTGGGCCGAGGGCGACGACGGCGAGACCGAGTACCGCCTCGGCTACCCCAACCGCGAAGTGCGCCTCAGCCTGAACCGCGCGCTGCTGTCCAGCCTCGTCAACAGCCTCTCCGAACGCCTCACCCACTGCCGCGACGTCGTCAAGCACATCCGCGCCGGGGACTTCGAGCAACTCAACCAAACGCTGCACGCTTTCTTCGCCTCCATCCCCCACGACTGGTACCGCAACAACCGCATCGAGCGGTACGAGAGCTACTACGCCACCGTCTTCTTCGCCCTCCTGTCCGGCTTCGGCCTCGACACCCGCCCCGAGGAAGCCTCCTCACGGGGCAACCTCGACCTGTCCGTGAGCGCTCCCGAGAGGATCGTGCTGTTCGAGTTCAAGACGGTTCCCGGACGCCAAGGCTCCGGCCGGGCGCTGCGGCAGCTCAAGGCCAAGCGCTACGCGGACCAGCACTTCGGCTCTGGCAAGCCGGTCCACCTAGTGGGCGTGGAGTTCAGCCGCAAGACCCGCAACGTGGCCCTGATTGAGTGGGAGAAGGTCGGCACTGCCGAGGCCGGCTCAGCCGACGCCTCGGACGCAGCCGCCCCGGACTGAAGTAGCTACCCGCAGCTCGTCCCGCGGACCGCCCAGCCCCGCCCTCCGGAGTGAGCAGCCGGTCTCCGACCAGCGGCAACCAAACGACTCTCCGGCACCCACCCGGCGGACCGTAACGCCTCGCGGACTGCTGCTGATTCTCGCGAAAGTGAACACGGATTCTCATTCAACACCGATTTTCATTGCCGTAATTAAGACCTATCTCGTGGCGAGCAGCAGGACTCAGGCAGAGTTAGGATGTGGTCGCTCCGCGAAATCGCAACTGGCGGTTGCCGAGCCACGGGATGGAGTGTGTACCGATGGATTGCAGTGCCTCCAGCAAGGCGGGCAAGTCCCGCTTTTTCTTCAGTGCGACGTCGCAGCGTTGCGGGGAGAGAGTGATCTGTGCGGCGTTGGAGAGGAACTTCTCGAACAACGAGCGGGGTGCCAGGCGCCGATAACCGGGAGGCAGGTCGTTGGCCAGCAGGCGCAGCAGGTTGTAGGCCAGCACGGTCATGGCGAGGTCGAAGTCGACCTTGATGACCATGGCCGAGGAGAGGCGGTTGAGGTGGAAGAAGGAGAGCTGCTCGGAGAGGGACTGCTCGACCCGCCAGCGGCGGGCGTAGAGGCGCATGATCTGGGAGAGAGAGGCGTTGAAGTCATTGGTGATCAGGAATGCTGGACGGCGGTGGGAGCCGCGCAGGAGGGTGATCTGGCGCAGGGAGCCGCGATAGGTGCGCAGTGGGACGGTCTGCTCATGCACGGTGAGCAGGCGGGTGCCGGTGGAGGTGGGCACGCGGATCTGGCGCAGTTGGGCTGAGTCGAGGTCTTGAGAGCGGGCCAGCAGGGATTTGCCGCGGCGTCGGACGGTCACAAACAGGATGCCGTCGTCGTTGAGGCGGGCGAGGTTGGCGTAGGTCGTGAAGCGTGAGTCGAAGACTAGGTAGCGCACGGGCAGGTTGTTGTGGCGGGAGAAAGAGAGGAACTCGAGGACCGTGTCGGACCCGCTGCTGTCCCGGCCGCCGGCATCGGAGCTGAGCAAGAGACCGGAGTCGGGATCTTGGGCCAGGGCGGCTGAGATGCTGAGCAGGGCCCGGCCCCTGGTGCTGGACCAGTGCTTGCGCAGGGTCTCATCGTCACCCCAGTGCGGCAGAGTGGTGAAATCCAGATTGACGGTGTCTCCGAGCAGGCCCTTGTGCTTCCAGATGGCAGCCAGGGAACCGAGCAGGCTCTGGTGCATCGAGTGCGTGGCGCGGTCGGAATAGGCTGCGAGGGTGGCGGTCTTGGGGCGCACGTTGAGGCCGGCAAAGAGTCCCAGTCCACGGTCCATGCACCACAGGTCGTCGGCGCTGTAGCGCCGGAAGTCGGACAATTTGAGGGCCACGAAGGCGAGCACTGACTGCAGGGCCGGCAGCACCGAGGTGCCGGGATAACCGGCCTGCTCGATGGCCTGGTCAAGGCCGTAAGCGCGGATCCAGGGCAGCAGGCAGAGGGCACCGGCGGCGCGTTCGGAGAGGAAGGACTCCTCGCGGTGCGGAGCGAGCAGGCGGCTGGCGGGAGCGCACAGGGGCGCCGCGGTGGCGTGCGCCCGTTCGGCCTGCGTACGGCGTGGCAAGCGCTGGAAGCCAGCCTCGCGCAGGACACGCCAAATCCTGCGCATGCTGGGCGCGCTGGGGTGCTCGGCATCCAGGCGCGCCTTGATGTCGGGCACCGACAGGCGCGCCTCGCGTAGCTCCACGATGCGCTGGAGGATTTCCTGCGGTGGGTCGGAGACCGGCCGACCGGGACTGTGCCGGTCCGGAAAGAAATGCTCGCCGGGATCGTCGAGCCGGCGGAAGTTGCGCACCAGCGTGTAGACGGTGCTGGGAGAGTATCCGAAGCGCTCGGCAACTTGACGCGCGGTGCGGCCCTCGTACAAGAAGGCCCGCAGAGCCTCGTACTGGCGGTGTGCGGACTTCTCGGGCTGCTCAAAGAAGGTGCGGATGGCACGCTTTGAGAGGGGCATTCTAGGTATTGTATACGAGTCTGATACAGATTGTACAGGATGTGTAGTACAGGCTCTTGAGGCGGGAAGCGCTGTTTTGGCCCCACCGCTGCAACGGGATCACTTTCCAGCTTGGCTGATTCCGGGGTTGCGGCAGGAGAGCCGGCGTGTGGGATGAAACTGTAGGGCGGGTGTCGGCAGCCGGGCTCGATCGCCTGATCCGGGCGGCACGGGCGGTCGGCAGGAAGGGTCCTGCCCGTCGATCTGCACACTACCTCGAGCTCGCCTCCGGAGGCGCTGCACGAGATCGGGTGGGTGTTGCTAGCGGCGTGATGCCGTGGAATCCCGCCGCACGGTCGGTGTTCGCTGCGGCGTGGCGACCAACCGGCCAAGGCCGGATTGGATGTCTCTGCAGAGGCCACCAGCGGGCACTGCTAGTCCCGCCCGTTCGACTGCACACCCCCCGCCAAGTGTGGCAGGGAGTCTGGAAGTACAGCAGTTACGGTTCAGACGGGTCACCATGTGACCACACATACTCCATTGCAAGCGGTTGCCTGCCTTGCCTGAAACACTTGGGGCCCATCCGCAGAATCTGTGGGCGTCGTCGGGTGCGGGCAGGTGGCCGAGGGTGTGGTAGAGGGCGAGCTCGTAGTTCTGGTAGGAGCGGAAGCCGAAGGCTTTGCGGAGGGCGAGTTTGGCTTTGAGGTGCATACCCTCGACGGCCCCGGAGGAGTGCTGCTTGCCGGTGGAGAACCAGTTGAGGACGAGGGGCTGGTGGTTCTGGAGCATGTTGGCGAACCCGATTAGGGGCTTGATCTGGGAGCGTTGGACGCGTTTTCGCCAACGTTTGAGGAAGTTTGCCGCCTGTTCAGGCGTATTCAGGGCGAATAACTGCTGAAACTCCTCCTTGAGGAGCTAGGCCCGCACGGTGTTGAGGTTGTGTTGGAGGATTTCCTCGAGGCGGGGGACTTGCTTTGCTGAGAGGTTACGGCGCCATTTGAGCAGCAGCCAGCGGGCGTTCTTGAGCAACGGCCGGGAGCCGGCGGCCTTGAGCCGGCGGGCCTCGGCAGCGCGCACTTTGTCGATGGCCTTGGAGCGTTTCTGCATGATGTGAAAGCGGTCCAAAACACGCACGGCGTTCTCAGCCCGTCTGCGGGTGACGGACAGGTAGGCTTTCCACATGTCGGAGCAGACGACTTGCAGCTGCGAGGAGCGGAGCTGGCCGAACCAGTCGAAGAAGGCTTCGAGGGTCTTGATGCGGCGGTGCTCGCCGACCCACAGCAGGCGGCGGCAGCCTTGGTCGATCTGGTAAACGAGGGTCAAGTACCGGTGTCCCTTGTGCCAGGCGATCTCGTCGACGCCGATGGTCTTGACGTCGGAGAGGTCGACCCGGGCGCGGCCCCAGTCGACAGCCATGGAGACGGAGCGGCGGACACGATCCCAGGAGACGCCGAAGATCTGGGCGCTCTCCTGCCAGGAGAGGCGCCGGGCCCAGCCGGCGAGGGTCCAGCTGAAGGCCTTGGTGACGGGGCGCTTGCCGTCAGCCCAAGGCACTCGTTCGAGCTTGACCTTACCGCACCAAGTACAGTTGACGCGACGCATGGCGTATAGGAAGTAGACAGGCAGGCCATAAAGGGGACCAACTGGAAATGGCGGGTCCGGAGGCGGTCGTAGCCGGGGCCGGGCATGCCGCAGACGGAGCAGACCGGTTTGCAGCCGGCGCGAGGCCGGACCTCGACTTCCACCCGGCCGTCCCCTCGCTCGTTCTCCAAGAGGCGGATCTGGGCGTACACGAACCCGGGGATTTTGTGGATGTAGTTGAGAATCGTGCGGAACTTCACAGCACCTCCTGCGGGTGGCACCATGGTTGCACAAACGGAGGCCCGCGCCGCAGCCGGGGCGGCCTTCGGCGGGGCCCGCAGAGGGGCGTCGAGGGGGCGGGAGGCACTACTGCTGGAAGCAACAGGCTGGGGCAGCCGGAGGCCTGCAAGGAGCTGCCTGCCGGTCCCGCAGGTGGCTGCTCACCAGCCGGTTGTCCGGGTCAGGTTGGATGCCACTAACCCACAGAATCTGCGGAAGAGGCACACTGGCATGGTCACGGCATCTCTCCAGCCCCGGTACCGGAAAAATCGACAGCCACATGGCAGAACCTAGAGACCGTCTTGCAAGGGGCCAGAACCGGCCACTGAGCGGCCCGGTGAGCCCTGAGACGCTACCGACAACCATTGGCCAGCAGGCAAGCTCCCTTCATCCGAGTGCTGCCCTGTGTCGATGGCAGCTGCGGCCCAAGTTGTCAGGCGGGAACGAACTAACCTACTGCCACCGCCCACCCCTTCCCGATGTCTGGAGCGGCACGCGATCAGCTTCACTCCGCTCTGCCATCATCATTGCTCAACCACGAACTGACAACAACTTGCGCCCATTGACGACCATGGGACGGTTGTCGTCTCTTCTACCGGCTTAACTCCGAGTTAGGATGCAATTACGAAATGAAAATCGGTGTTCAAAGTGAACACGCTGGGGGCCGCTCGGAGCGGAGCGACGCTCTGCCTCAGGATTGACCTTCCGCCCAGTGCCCCGGCGGGCGCCGGGCTAGGTGCCAGAGGGTTGCTTCGGGAAGCGATCGTTGCTGGATCGGGGGTTGGTCGGATCGGGTGGGAGGTCTCGGACGGAGGGGGTGGAGTGGTGCGATTCGGCTGGTGAGGAGCGGCGTGGGCCGGGAGGATCGGCTGCGGTGGTGCTGGAGGATCTGAGGTGGTCCGCGCCGGGGGCCGGATGGTGTGCCGCTGGCCGGTGGGTGACAGCCTTCGGCCGGAGGGCAGAGGCCATGCGGGAGAGTGTCTTCCGGTTGAAGAGAGAGCGGCCTGGCATGTCGGTGCGCGCCGCTGTGGTCTCTGGCGGCTCGAAGCGGGGCTGGGTCGCCTCACAGCGGGGAGGCTGGATGGCGCGGAGTCTGGTCTCGCCGGGAGGTTGTTGAGCGTGGAGCGCCTCAGAGCAAGCCGCATGGCGAGGGCAGTGGTTTGGGGCCGCGATTTGGATTGGAGGCGCTCTGAGCGGCCTCCGCGTACGGTGCGGTGGGTGTTCTGGTGCACAGGGGCGCGGACGGTGGGTGACCGGTTGCTCTTGGCCAGCGCAGGGGGCCTTCAGGCGGTGTAGGCCGGTGCGAAGCCGGAGGGCTCGGGCGGTTGCGGTGGCGGGCCGGTGGGTGTGGGAGACTGCCTCGGGGGCTGGAGATCTTCTGCTCCGGACAACGATCCCCAACTCTGCCTTGGCAGGGGCGTCGATCGGTTGCCCGGCAGTCTTGGTGGTGCCGTCGGACGGGCAGGCGTCGGCCGCTCAGGGCGGCCCTATCGCCGCAGCGTTGGGCTCGGGGCTGTGCTTGCCTCGGGATCCCATCTCCGTCCCCACTGCGGCCTGCCCATGCCCCATTTGTCAAGATCGGGGCTCCTTTCCTGATGCGGTTTGAGGCGGTTCAAAGTGGTCCTTGAGTTCGTACGCCTCGGCCATGATGGTCAAGCGGGTCCAGCCTGACCAGATTTTCTGATGGCCGGGCGGCGGGCCGTTCTTGCGATACAGGTAGCCGCCCAGGATCGCCATCGTCCGCACGGCCAGCCCCAGGTTGCCCGGCGTGGCCAGCCTGCGACGGGCTGCGAAGTGCCGCAGCACTCGGATCTGGACTTGCGTGAACAACACCTCCGCCGGCATCTCGGGCGTCTCGCGCCCCAGCAAGGTCATCGCTGCCAGCCGCCAGGCAATGACCGCCTTGATCGTGACCGCCCGCTCGATGCGCTGCCCCGTGCGGTGCCCGAGGTACTGCACCTTGCAGCCCGACTTCAGGATGCGGTGCCAGTCCTCGATGCGCCAGCGCAGCCCGTACCAGTGCAGCATCCGCTCCGCAGCGGCCTGCGAGCTCACCTCCAGCGTCGTCAGCAGGAACCACTCCAGCGCCTCGACCCCGGCCGGGGCCTCCTTTTCCCACACATGCACCAACTGCAGCCGCAACGGGCCCTGCTTGCCGGCCGGGTCCCGCAACTCGACCGTCTTCCAGCGCAGCTGCGCCCGCGCCGTGCGCGCCTCGCGCAACGGGCTGGCCGCCTGCTTGCGGGTGCTGCGCCGCGCCGAGCTCCGTGCCACCTCGATCTTCAGCTTGCCCTGCGCCGGCTGCGCGCGGATGCTGTCGAACAGCTTGGGCCGGCCCTTGCCCTGCGTGCGGTTGCACTTGGCCCGCACCAGCAAGTCGACGCGGCCCAGCCGGCGCTGCTCGGCGAACAGCGCGAACACGTCCGCCTCGCGGTCCATGACCGACACCAGGCGCGTGCCGCCCAGCTGGGCGGCGATCTCGGCGCAGTCCCGCAGGCCGCGGATCCAGCGGAACGTCTTGCGCTCTTCGAGCGGCTTGCCGCGCTGCGCCTTGCCGTCCGGGGCGTCGTACTGGATCAGGGGCACGCCCAGCGGCACGCCCGCCGTGCTCACCGCCAGCGTCGAGTGCATGTGCAGGCCGAGGGTGCCCTTCGACTTCTTGTTCTTGCCGATCAGCCCCAGGCCCGCGCAGCCGGGATGCGCGGCGAAGTTGAGATCGGTGCCGTCCTGCAGGCAGAGCGCCACGCGCTCGCCCTGCAGGCGCCGCAACGTGCGCGCGCGGTGCGGCGCGAGGATGTTCTCCGGCGTCACCGCCGACTTCTTCGGCTGATCGATGAAGCGGTAGTGGCCCTTGACCTGGCCGCGGTCGCCTTGGGCCGCCTCGGGGATCGACAGGGTGGGAGCGGCGGCCTGCATGTTGGTGGTCCGCACCAGCCTCTTTGACAAGCGGAGGTCGCCCAGCTGGGCCCCACCCATCTCATTGTGCGCGAACTGGTCGAGAGCGAGGCCCTGGGCCGGCCCCAGCGCCTGCTCGGGAGGCGGGGCGTCGGCGCCGAGCACGGCGCGGAAGTCGCGCCGCAGGGGGTAGAGGAAGATGGACTTCACCGGCACGTGCTGGCCGGGGGGCGCAAAGCGCCCGCGGCCCGCGGTCTCCCCCACCGGCGTCCAATTGGCGGCCCGGAAACAGGTGCCGGCGTGGCTCTGGGTGTCCACGAACGTCTCCACCAGGGCCGGCCGGTAGCCGTAGCGGAGCCGGAAGTCGGACGGCAGCTGGCGCAGGGCCATGGAGAGCACCTTGGAGGCGAGACAGCGGCACTGCACGGAGGGGCGGATCAGGAAGCGGCTGAGAGCGACCACGCGGTGCAGCCGCTTGCGTCGCAGCGCGGGCGACCAGCCGATCCACTCGTCGCGGGCGGCGACGGCCAGGGCCGAGGCGGCGAGTCCGAGCGCGCCCAGCAGGCCGTGCTCGGACTCGATCAGGTAGCGCAATTGCGCGCCCACATGCAGCACCGCGCCCTGCGGATGCTCGCTGGCGACGAGTTCGTTCCAGGTGCGGCGCTGGAGCGGGGTGCGGACCTCGGTCAGGCGCAGCCCCTGCACCGCCCCGGCGGAGGCCGGGACGGCGGCCGGCGTGGGCAGCGGCTGTCCCAGCCGGCGCGGTCGGCAGCGGGGCGCGCCCCCGTGGCGCGGCGCGGGCAACTGGATGCGGCCGGCCGCGTGCAGGCTGCGCAAGGCCTTCTGGCAACTCGCCATCTGCAACCGGCCGCGGCTGTCGCGGAAGCCGAACTCGCGGCATACGCGGCGGGCGATCTCGGTGCGGCTGGCATCGCCAGCCTCGGCCAGCAGGACCTGCACGGTCGCCACCGCCGTCGCAGTGGCCAGGGTCGCGGCGATGCAATGTTGATCCAACATGCCCAAGGAATGCCACAACAGCGACCCATTTGTCAACTGTCATTAGTGGGGCATCGGCAGACTGCGGCAGGCACGGCGCGGGGTCAGTAGTCCTCCCACTCGAACTCGGTCAGCTCGTGGGTCTCGGGGCTCAGCTGCAGGCCGACCAGCCGGATCGGCAGGCGGCCGCCCGCGTACCGCTCCGCGTAGCCCCGCTCCCGGATCTGCCGCAGCGCCTGCCGCGCCCCACCCCGCCCCCGCATCTTGAACTCGAACAGGTACACCCAGCCGCATCCCTCCAAGCAGAAGTCCGCCCGCCCGCGGCTGCCGCTCTGCTCCGCCCGCACCTGCCCCAAGGTCGACAAGTGCCCGTACAGCACGCTCTTGTAATACCCCTCGTATTTCCCCATCTCGCTCTTCACGTGCCAGTCCTTCGGGATTGACGCCAGCAGTGCCTTGAACCGTTTCCGCATGCGCTCCATGTCCCCCGCGCGCAGGATCCGGCGCCAGGCCACCTCGTCGTCCAACCGCTGCACCTCGAACTGCGGCCAACTCGTCAGGCGCTTCAGCAGCGCCCGGTTCAGACACTCGCGCACCTCCCGGTTGGGGAACCCCAGACGGTAGCGCAGCCGCCCGTCGATCCGCTCCACACCGCGGACCGTCAGGCAGCCGGACTGGAACAGCAGCGCGTGCGGGACCACCTCGTCCACATCCAGCGTCGAGAGCAGCTCGTCGGAGGCCAGCATCCCCTCCAGCCGGTGCCACGGGAGGCCAGCCCCCGCCACCAACTCGATCAGCCACTTGGTCGTGCCGGTCTCGAACCACCACGCCTTGCACTCCCGGGCCCGGAACGTCAGCAGCATGTCGTACGGGTTGTAGACCTTCTCTTCCCCGCCCCAGCTGTAGCCGTTGTACCAAGCCCGGATCTCCTCTCGGTCGAGACCCTTCAGTTCGGGGCCGAAAACGGTGTCCAAGTCGCGCTCGGTGTAGCCGCAGAGGGAAGAGAACGGGGCCTCCAGTGTGAGGTCGATCAGATTGTTCACACCGGAGAAGAGGCTGACCTTGGAGAACTTGGTGACGCCGGTGAGGAAGGAGAAGCGGATGTGCTCGTCGCACTCCTTGATGTTCGCGTAGAGGGCGCGAAGGTAGTCGCGGTTGGCGCGGGCGAGGTCGGGCTGGCGCAGGTTCTCGGTGATGGGCTTGTCGTACTCATCGACCAAGACTACGACGCGGCGGCCGGACTTGTAGTGCAGCTTGACCAGCAACTCAGCAAAACGATCCGCCCCTTCGACGGCAGAGAGCGCGATGCCGGAGATGAACTCGTGCAGGTTCAACTTCGCCAGCACGTTGTGGTGCAGTCCATCGGGCTTGGTGTAGAGGCCGCCTCCGAAGGACAGGCGTACGACGGGGCGGCGGACGGACCAGTCCCACTGGTCGTAGACCGCCAAGCCTCGGAAGAGCTCGCGGCGGCCCTCGAAGAGCGCCTTGAGCGTGCTGACGAAGAGGCTCTTGCCGAAGCGGCGGGGTCGGGACAAGAAGTAGTGCTTGCCTTGCCTGAAGAGTTCGCAGGCGAAGTGGGTCTTGTCGACGTAGTAGAGGTCCTCTTGGCGGATCTCGCGAAAGGTCTGGACCCCTACGGGGAGGCGGTCTCTCGGGGCGGGCTGGCTCAAGGCGCGGGTCTCGCGTGTCTTGATTCTAGGGGATGAGTGACCGGCCTTCGTGCTAGGAGGGTACGAGCGGTGGGAGGTAGGAGGCGCCTTGCGACCTATCGCGTCAGAATTGGGTTGGCGCGGTAGCGTTCATGGTGCGCTGACGACTAGGGCGAGTACTCCAGCTCGTCCGGGCGCGGTTGAATTCTGCTGATTCGACCCTGTGTGAGGCTAGGTCACAGCGGGGCATGCTGGCGTGAGCTGGCACGATCGCATTGTCGCGTCAACGCCTGTGAGGGGCGCATCCATGAGTACACATAGAGAACCTGCGGCGCAAATGTCCGTCCGTGGTGAGAAGTCCGGATTCTCTCGCAGGCTCCCCTCGGTAGCGCGATAGCCACTGGCGGTCCTTGGCAGGTCCCGCTCGGGTGTCGCCGATGCTGCTCTTGCGCGCCTCGCCGGGCCCGCCCTCCAACCCCGTCATACTGTGCCGTTTCCTTGGCCATGAGAGCCAATCGCCGGCTGCCTGCGGCCAATTCAGGCCTGATTCAGGGCGGTTGGCCACTCCAAGACGGTATTGTATAACGGGTATAGAGTTATACAATGCCTACATGCCCCAGCGCACGCCCGCCCTCCTCGCCGCAGCCCTCGCCGGACCGCAGCCGCTCACCTTCCCCCAGCTGCAGCAGGCCTTGCACGGTGCTTCCCGCACCACCACCTTCCGCTACCTCTGCCAAGTCAGCTACCGGCGCAGCTACAACTGCAACGGCCGTTTCTACACGCACATCGACCCGCAGCGCTTCGACCGCTTCGGCCTGCTCTCGATCGGCACCGCGCGCTTCTCCCGCGACCGCACCCTCACGCGCACTGTCCCCCGCCTCATCGCCGAGTCCGAGTCCGGCTGGACCGACCAGGAGCTGCGCTCCCTGCTGCACGTTCCCGTGCGACCCTTCCTGCTGTCCGCCCTGCGCGCCGAGCTCGTCCAGCGCGACACCCTGCACGGCGTCTTCGTCTACTTCGCCGCCGACGACCAAGTCGCCCAGCGCCAGCGCGAGCAGCGCCTGCAGCGCCGGCCCCGCAGCGTTGAGCTGGACTCCGCGCTGGTCATCGAGGTGCTGCTGGCCGTCATCCGCCACCCCTCAGCCAGCCCGGTCCAGCTGGCGCGCCACCTGCAAGGCCACTCCCCGCCCATCGAGCGGTCCCACATCCTCGCCGTGCTCGACCGCTTCGACCTCCCGCAGGCCGTGGAAAAAGGGGGGCCTGCAGACTGCTGAGCGAACTCCAACGGCACGCAGGAGCCCCGGGCTGACCGGCCGATCGCATCGCCCGTGCGCTGCAGGGCCCGCTCGATCTGCCGCAGCTCGACTTCCCGACCCAGCAGCGCCACTGCCCCGAGTGCGGCGGCCCCCTACGCCGATGCAAGAGCCGCACCCGCATCCTGACCACCCTCGCCACCGGCACGTTCTGGAGTGCCTTTTATGTTAGAAGGGTAAGCATTCACTCCGGGGAGTATTTGGGGCCTGGGAGACTGGCCCTCGCGAGGACCAAGGGAGGGAAGGTGCGGCCCGCAGGTGCAGGGTGGGCTCGCTCGCCGCGTTCGGGCTCCAGCCTGAGAAGGTGGGCGAGTGTCGTAGGGAAACTCGCGAGTTGGCCTCAGCGGGGAGTCAAGCTGCGCGCGGGACAGGGCTGTCGGGTGCGGGAGCGAGTGCTGCCGCTGGCGGCTCGTTGGCCGGAGTCCAGCAGCGTATGGGAGGTGCGCGGAGTTCCTCCATGCGCTGCTCGTCCATCTCTCACGGGAGCCATGGGGACAGGTCCGATGGGGCCTGGCCCCGGTTGCGCGCATAGGCATCCAGCCAATCCTGCGGGCACCGGTACGGGTTCAGCCCAGCCACTCTCGCTGTCTGCAGCACGCTGAGCAGGCGCCCCGCCGTCTTGGCCCTGGCCGGTCCGCCGGGCCCGAAGCGCCGCTGGCGCGAGATCACGGGCCCGCGCAAGGTCCACTCCGAGCGGTTGTTGTCCATGGGAATCCCCGGATCCTCGAGAAACACGCTGGGACCCTCCTGATGCTGGATCAAGGACGCCGTGGGGTTGCCCTGCGCTGCCACTTGGGCCAGTTCCGCGCCGGTCCGGCCACCGCTTGGCTGCAAGCCTTCCAGCAGCTCATAGCGGGCGACCAGGCGCTGCCACGCTTGCAGCGCGTCGTCGAAGAGTTCCCCGAAGCTGGCTTCCAGGCTTGCCTGCGCAGCCGCGCAGTCCTCGGCCTGGCCCTGCAAGGGCAGGTCGGGCTGTCAGGCCCTGCGACGCAGGCGCGCCAAGTGGAACACTTCCCCGATCCGCTCGAGCCCATCCCTGGCCCACGGCTGCAGTTCCGGAAAGCCGGCTGCCCCGTAACGGCGAGACATCGGACGGATGGGAGCTGCATCCTTGGTCCTTCGGTGGCCCCAGCGCACACCGCTGCGGGGCTGAATGTCAGTGCTTCCAGATAGAGGGGTGGACATTTCCTGCTGATTCTGTCATAGTGGGCCTTGGTGGCTGGCCTTCAGATGGCAACAACGGTGCAAGACGCGCACTTTGACCTGCGCGCTGTTTGCGTGCGCCCGACGCGCGGCGGCTGCGAGCACCGACGTTGGGACCGGCTGGTGGCCGCCCACCACTACCTGTCCTTCCAGCGCATGTTCGGACGTGCCTTGCGGCATGTCGCAACCCTGGACGGGACTTGGCTGGCGCTGCTGGGATGGCAACCCGGAGCGCTGCGCGTGGCCGTGCGCGACCGCTGGATCGGCTGGTCGCTGCAGCAGAAGCTGCGCCGCCTGCATCTGATCGCCCAGAATGTGCGCTTCGTGATCCTGCCCGCCGCTGCCGGGCGCAAGCACCTGGCATCGAGGGTCTTGGGCCTCAGCCTGCGCCGCTTGTCGGGAGACATCTTGGCCGCACATGGGTATCCGGCGCTGCTCGCGGAAACCTTCGTGGACCGCGCGCTGCACAGGGGCACGTGCTACCGCGCCGCGAACTGGCAGCCGCTGGGGTTCACCAGCGGCTATGGCCGCCAGCGGGGCCCCACGGCCCGCTGGCGGCATCATGGCCAGCCCAAGCAAGTGCTGGTGTACCCCTTGGCCCGTAACGTGCAGGCGCGTTTGCGCCAGCCCGAGCAGGAGCCCTGCTGGGGCGGTCCCGCCAAGCGGCCGCCGGCTCCGGCCGCGGTGCTGCGCAGCCTGCTCGAGCGCCTGCAGCAGGAGCCGCACTGCCGCCCGGCCGGCGGCCGCCGCTATGCGCTGGCCAGCCTGCTGTGCCTGGCCGCGAGTGCGCACATGGCCGGCTACCGCGGCGTGACGGCCTACTCGCGGTATGCCACCCTGCTCAGCCAGCGGCAGCGGCAGGCCGCCGGCTGCTGGTGCAACATGCGGCTACAACGCTACGCCGCTCCGGTGCCGAGCACGTTCTACCAAGCCTTGGTCCGGCTGCCGCCGGAGGTGTTCGAGGGGGCCGTCGAGCACGCCTCGCTGGGGCTGCAGGCCCACTCGCAGCCGGCCGTGCCGGAGCGCAGCGCGCAGGGGCTGGGCGAGCGCGCGGCAGCGGCCGCCGGCCGCGGGCAGGGCCCAAGGTGAGATTCTGGCCGGGCGCAAGCGGGGACACCGCGCGGGAGCGGGAGCAGGCGCAGGAATTGGAACGCTTGGAGCAGCACTGCGCGGCCCTGCTCGAGAAGGTGGAAAGCGCACGGCAGGAGAGCGGGGAATTCCGCCGACGGTCGCAGCGCAGCCAGGCCGAGCTGGAGCGGACGCGGACTGAGCTGGAGCGGACGCGGGCCGAGCTGGAGCGGACGCGGACTGAGCTGGAGCGGACGCGGACTGAGCTGCAGCAAGCCCACACAACGATCGGCAATCTGAAGCTGCTCGTGGCAGACCTGCAGAAGACCTTGTTCGGGCGCAAGAGCGAGAAGCCGTCGGATCCCGGGCCCGAGCCGAAAGCGGACCCCAAGCCGCCGCCCGGGCCGGGGGACAGCCCTGACAAGCCTGACAAGCCTGACAAGGCCGGCAAGGGGCGCAAGCAGAAGGCCGCCAAGCGCAAGCGGGGACGCCAGCCCGGATCGGCCACTCCGCCGCGTCGGGACCGCTCCCGCCTGCCAAAGATTCCCGAGCCCTTGGAGCTGCCCGAGCACGAGCGCCGCTGCGCGCAGTGCGACACGCCCTTCGTGCGCTGCGGGACCAAGTCCAGCAAGATCTTCGAGATGCACTTGGCTGCGCTCGCCCGCGAGATTGAGCGCCAGTGCTACGAGCCGGGCTGCGCATGCGCACCGCCGGGACGCCTCGTTGCGCCCCCCGCGCCACGGCTGTGGAGCGGCACCCAGCTGGGGACCAGCGTGTGGGCCTGGAGCGTGGTCCAAGTTTTCCACATGCATCGCCCGCAGGCCGCGGTGGCGCGCGAGCTGGATGCCATCGGGTTGGGCATGGCACCGGCGACGCTGGCGCAAGGCCTGCAGAGGCTCGCCCGGCTGGTGCAACCCTTGGAGCAGGCCATCGCCGAGCGTCTGGGACAGGCTCGGGTGGTGCAGGCCGACGAAACCTCCTGGCCGGTGCAGAACATTGAGGGCCAGGACAACGCCAAGCAGCCCCCGGCATCCGGCGCCAGGCCCAAGCACTGGCTGTGGATGGTCTGCTGCGAGGATGCCGTCTGGATGCGCATCCTGCCGACGCGCGGGCTGCCCTCGGGCCGCGAACTGCTGGGCAAGCTGGGCCAAGGCAAGCTGCTGACGCTCGTGTGCGACGGCTGGAGTGTCTATCCGGCCTTCGCCAAGCGCTCCGAGAATGTCCGGCTGCAGTTCTGCTGGGCTCATCAGCGCCGACACTACTGCCGGGTGGAAGCCGGCTTTCCGGAACTGGAGCCGTGGGCCACGGACTGGCTCGAGCGGATCGGGGAAGTGTTCCACTTGGCGCACCTGCGTCGCAGGGCCTGGCAGCCCGAACTGCCCTTAGAGCACCAGGCCGAGGACTTCGAGGCTGCGCAGGCAAGCCTGAAAGCCAGCCTCGGGAAACTCTTCGACGACGCGGTGCAAGAGTGGAGGAGCCTGGTTGCGCGCTATGAAATGCTGATCGCCGTGCCAAGCGGTGGCCGGACCGGCGCGGAGCTGGCCCAGGTGGAAGCGCGGGGCAAAGCCACGGCGTCCCTGATCCTGCACAAGGCGGGGCTCAGCGTGTTCCTCGAAGATCCGGCGATTCCCATGGACAACAATTACGCGGAGCGGACCTTGCGCGGACCCGTGATCTCGCGCCGGCTGAGCTTCGGGTCCGGCGGTCCGGCCGGGGCCGAGACGGCGGGGCGCCTGCTCAGCGTGCTGCAGACAGCGAGAGTGGCGGGGCTGAACCCGTACCGCTACATGCTGGATTGGCTGGATGCCTGTGCGCGCAACCGGGGCCAAGCCCCATCGGAACTGTCCCCATGGCTCCCGTGGGAGATGGACGAGCAGCGCATCGAGGAACTCCGCGCACCTCCCATCCGCTGGTGGACCCCGGCCAACGGGCCGCCAGCGGCAGCGCCGGCTGACGCACCCGACAGCACTTTCCCGCCCGCAGCTTAACTCCCCGCTGAGGCCAGCTCGCGAGTGTCGCTACGTCACTCGCCCACCTTCTCAGGCTGGAGCCTGAACGCGGCGAGCGAGGCCACTCTGCACCTGCGGGCCGCACCTTCACCTATCCGCGCCTTCCCCTGCCTTTGGCCCTCGCGAGGGCCAGCCTCCCAGGCCCCAAAATACTCCCCGGAGTGAATGCTTACTTAGAAGGTATGGCTAGTTCGGCGGGGATCGCGGACACCCGCTGCTGGGCCCGAAGCGCCCATCGGCACGCCCTCAAGTGGACACTGTCAGTTAGCTGCCCCGACGGGTTCGGTGGCCTAGCTATTCACATGGGTCCATCTCCACGACGAAGCCACGATGCGCTACAACCGACAACTATACGTCACTCTACGAACAGCAATGACCCAAGACCCGATCGATCACGACCCAGCGGTTCCTCTGTACAGTGAATGCTACTCCGAGCGTCCTGACACTTGCACCACACCAGATCGCACTTAGATCCCTCGATGACCGGAACTCAGTGTCCCGGCCCGTTTGCACTGTGCTGGCCACTGTTCTTAGCATAAGAGGTCAGGATTTCTGAGCCTTCAACTCCACTCCCGCCACTTGCCGTCCGAAACCTTTCCTGCCCGCGTGCTGTAGTGGCAATCCATACACAGTTCTAGGCAGTCTCGACCCCAACGATGGTGAAGAACAACAAAGTACCTACTCAGGGCTGGCTACGCCGATACCACCACCCCAATCTCTTGGTTCCGCAGCCATGCACTCATGCACTCAAAATAGCCGTCGCCTGCTTCCCAGCTATCACTCGCTCGATTGCCCGCAGGAATTCAGGTCAGGACGCCCCGTCCACTGGTCGGCAAGCGGGCACCATTTGATCGTCCGTTTCTCGTGCCCAGTCCAGACTTTCCAAAACGCCGGATCGGGAGAGTGTGGCCTGCTGGCCTCGGGGATCTCCTGCACCTCGACCAGCATCGGCGCGGGTGCGGCCCAGCCGAGCAGGATTGCCCGGCGCGTGGGCAAGCTGGGTAGTTCGCGAAGGAGATTCCCAAGCCCGTCCGGCACCAAGCGCCTTACCAAGTCTTGGTCGCGATCACTGACCAAACGGTGGAGTAGAAAAGTGTTGCACTGCGACAGGACGGTGGGCGAGATCTCCGACGGGCGCTGGGTAGATAGCACCAGCCCGAGCCCGAACTTCCGGCCCTCGCGGGCTATACGCTCGAACACGCTGGTGCATTCGCGGGCTGCCGGAGATGCCGAATCGGCGTGAAGGTCCTGATGGATGAACGTATGTGCCTCTTCCAACACCAAGGCGGTTGGAAGGGACGATCCGTTCTGAAGCCGGTAGCGCTGCAGGGCCTCAAAGACCACGCGGGCGAGCACCGTCACAACGACACGTGTGACTTCCGACGGAACAAGTGACAGGTCGAGGACGGCAATGGGTCCATTGCTTGCTTGGTTAGCCCCGATGTAGTCCCTCAGCCAGTCGGCCAATTCCGTTGGCGACGCTTCATCGTCATGGAGCACAGACTTGAGTCGCCCGCCAGTCAGGAGTTCGCGAATGCGAAGGTTGAGCGTGTCGACGAATTGTGCGATGTCCCGGCCCGCTCGATCGGCAGCAAGCGCGTCAACCCGGCCGGGTAGCTCGGAGACGGGGAAGCTGATGGGCGAGTCCACGTCCGCAAACTGCTCTTCGTCGACAAGGCCAGTTGGTTCTGCTACTTGGCGCAGCGCGTCGCCGACAGCTTCGATGTCCGTCTCCGAAAAGTCGTTGTGCCAGTGGCCCCCTGTCCGCTTGCGGCGGCTACGAGCACATTGCTCGGTCGATTCAGCCTTCTTAACCACGTTACACAGGACACTCTTGAATGCACCGTCGCAGCAATCCGGCCGGTTGACAAAACTCCGGAAGTCCTTGGCGATGTTCAGCAGAACTGTCGCCCCACTTTCCCTCTTACCTTGGCCTTGATGCTCCCCGTTTGCCAAGAGCTCACGTATCCGCAAGCGATAGCGGTTAGCCCTACTCTTGATCTTCGCTTCGATCTGATTTGGCGGACTGACTCCCGAGCGCAAGCACCTCAGTGCCTCGAACAGCAAGGGACGCTGGACGCCGGGAGCAGCCGTGGCGAATGCCGCCCACTCCGCCCCATTCCACAGCCAAGCTGGCACTCGGAGCGGCCGCCCGTCCTTCGGGGGATCGACTTGAAACACTCGCGCACCAAGGTCTTTGAATGCCTGGGAGTACTCGCCGTTCGGATCAAGGACGATGAAGCGGGCGTTCGGGCGATTGCTTCGTGGATGGGACAGCCTCTCTTCGCGAGCCGCCTTCAACGACCAGCGCACGAGCCCTGCGACAGTGCATGACTTCCCGGCTCCGGTATTGCCGAGAACGGCCAGGTGCCGTCCGAAGAGCTTATCGGGATCCGCATGGACCGGAGCCATTGCGGCGGTCGGACAGTGCCCGATGAGAATCCGGCCCCCATCGCCGGCCTCTCCCCGCACCATGGAGTGGAGCTGAGCTGCGGTAGGAAGATGAACCGGATCCCCTACGGACGGAAATACATCCACGCCGCGTTGCACCCGGTAACTCAGTTCGGGGCCTTCGGACCGAACCTTCAGAGTGCCGACCGGTGTCAGATCCACCATGCGGGATGGAAACGGTAGGTCCACGAGTCCGAAATCCCGGTGGGTGCCAGTCCGCTTCGGAAAGGGAATTACTGATCTGAGTACCCAGCCTAGCTAATCCCGAGCAAATTTGGTTTTCTTCCACAGTGATGTGGTTGGGAACATAACCCCAAGATACCGATGAATACAGTGTGTACTGATTCCGACTATAGAATCCAATAAGATCCTCCATAGTCTCTTGACATGGCATCTCTTTGTTCGGTATAATGGAAGTGTTATGGCGCAGTATGGAAAAACTGATAAAGGTCCCGGAAAGTGGTTCCGCAAAGGTATCTCCTTGTTCGAAGTTATGGATATGTTCCCGGACAACCACACCGCCGAACTCTGGTTTGCAGAAATTCGCTGGCCCAATGGCCCCACTTGCCCTCATTGCCTCTCTGACAATGTCCAGTCCAACTGCTCCCATCCCTCCATGCCCTACCGTTGCCGCAGCTGTCGCAAGCGGTTCTCCGTGCGGGTCGGCTCGGTCATGCAGGACACCAAGATCGGCTATCGCAAGTGGGCCGTCGCCATCTATCTGCTCTCGACCTGCATCAAGGGCATCTCGTCCATGAAGCTCAGCCGCGAACTGCGCATCACCCAGAAGTCGGCTTGGCATCTCCTGCATCGCTTGCGGGCGGGCTTCCGACGCCCGCAGGGCCTGTTCGCAGGGCCCGCGGAGGTTGACGAGGTCTTCATCGGCGGCAAGGAACGCAACAAGCACCCCAGCAAGAAGCTCAACGCCGGACGCGGGACTGTCGGCAAGCAACCCGTGGTCGGGGCCCGCGATCGCGGCACCGGCAAGGTACAAGCGCGGCCCGTGCCCAACACGGGCAAGGGCCAGTTGCAGGGCTTCGTGATAGCTACTGTCGCCCCTGGGGCTGCGGTACACACCGACAGCTCGTCGTCTTACAAGTCGCTCGACGGCTTCCAGCACGCAGCGGTCAACCATTCCGCTGGCGAGTATGTGCGCGGCGCGGTGAATACCAATGGCATCGAGTCGTTCTGGGCAATGTTCAAGCGCGGCTTGTACGGCACCTACCATCACATGAGCGTGAAACACTTGCGGCGCTACCTAGCCGAGTTCTGCGGGCGAAGCAACGTGCGCAACCTAGACACGGCGGACCAAATGCGACGCTTGGCAGCCGGCCTGAATGGACAGATCCTGACCTGGAAGATGCTAAAGGCATCCAAGCGTGTGCCGGCGACAGCCTAGCTCTGCACCTGCCCGGACCTCAGCTGCAGCACAAGAACGCCAGCAATGGAATCCAGTTGAGAACTCTCTAGATTCGGGCCTTGGCATTAGGCCAAGGCATCTCTGGCATTCACTTCTGGAGGGTAATCCGACGATTATACGCAGGTCAAATTCCGATCCCACATATTGTGGATTTAAGTCCGATCCTACAAGATCTAGGGGATGGGAACTCAGATCAGTAATTCCCTTCGGAAAGGGGCGGCGCTCAATGCGCACTGAGGAGACGATGCATACCGTAGCACCGTTCTCATTGGGAATCAGGGCATAACCGTTGATTCGGGGAAACCCAGTGGGCGCGCCTGCGTTGAGCGCCGTCGACTGGGGAGCATCCGGATGGAGCAGGACGGAGATGCGGTCCGCTCGGACGCCCTCAACCGTGCCAACGATTCGGTGCCCAACGGCCTCAACCACCGCTGTCACTCCGATGCTCCCGTCTTGCGTTGATCCGGCACGCGATCAGACTCCGGCCCGTGCAACGCAGGATTGACCGGTGTACGCCGGTTCAGCAACTCGACCATCCGCCATGTTGCCCTATCAATGGCGTGCTTTGGCAGATAGTGCTCGACAAGAGTGGAGAGGTCACCGAAATGCGATCCGCGAAGCAGCGTGACCTGCTCCTTGCGGCCAACGGAGCTGAGAAACGTCTGCAGCCGCCCTCCGGCATCGTCATACGAGATGATCACGATGTGGGTCGAGGGAATGCTCAGCGCATCCCTGAGGATGCGGTTGACATGGTCATCGCCGAATCCGAATCCGTAGGTCACCAGCACGGCGTTCGGCTGGCAGACTGCGGCTGCGAAGTCCCGGAACAAGTCTGCATATGGAAACAGGAGCGTCTCCACATCCTTGGCGGAGTTGGGGTAGATCAGCAGTCGGTCGCTGGAGCATGCGGGCAATTCGGTATGGTCGCTCGCGGCGCCGAACGGCAGAGCGACGCGTTGGACCTCATGGCCGCCCGATGGTCCGGCGGCGCTTCGCCAATCAATGGAGCCATGAAGCTTGGTCAGACGAACGACTCCTTCGATGTAGCGGGGCTCGCCCCGGATACCGGGCGGGTTGTAATGCAGGTCCACGCCGAGCCTCGACGAGCGGAACACAGGGGCGAGGGAGCCAACGAAACGATCCAAGACCCTGAGGCCCAGAAGATCGCAGGAGTACTCGATGAGTCGATCGTAGTTGGTCGTGAAGATGTGGGTACGCTCCCGAGTGGCGGTTCGGGCAGCGAACGGCAGAAGGAATCCCCCGAGCAACCGCCGTAGGTTCTCTGCAGGGTGATCGTCTGTTCTGCCCAGCAACGCCTCGTCGATTCCTCGTTCAGCATTGAGGATCCCCTCCAGAACGGATGACAAGGCCGTGTCTAATGCGGTGGTCCATTTCTCCAGCAGGTAGGCCGCGGACAGCCGCGGCCTATCTTTGCGGTCGTCAGCATCCGGCCCGCAGGCGACAACACGCAGACCGGCGATCAGGTCCATGACCGCCCGCACCTGGTCCTCGAAGTTCGGGCTGCAGCGGCCCATTCGCTGCGCGCTGGACTTCGCAGCGGCATCAACGCAGTCAACGTATGGTTCGCTGAACGATGTCGGCGCGAGGTCCACAGAAGCGGAGCCTGCCTCGTTCGCGACAGCCGTTGTGAAGCCGCTGCCGACCAAGAGGTTGAGATGCTCCGCTTGGAGCAGCGAGGACAGCCAAGGCTCGATTCGCGCTCGATGCCGCGCGGCGTCTGGCATTGTGCTTAAGCATACGTGGTGGTCACCGGCGCTGACTTCATGTGCATGCGAGTTCGCAGTCGATGCCGTGTTGTGTGTTCCTTCGGGCATGTGAATTCGAGTCAGCCTCCG
>CAXXRK020000011.1:0-46585 GCA_963666225.3 Bryobacterales bacterium | reverse complement strand
CCAGGGAGTACGCTCTCGCTCGCAGGCGAGCCGACCTGCTCATCGAATGGCCACGGCCCGGCGGCACGCTGTACTCCAATCCCAGCAAGCACGTCATCGAGTGCAAGGTGGTGGGCGAGCGCTCCCGAGTGGAGAGCATCATCCGCGAAGGCTTGCAGCAGACGGAGTCCTACATGGACCTGTGCGGCGCGGAGTCGGGTCACTTGGTGGTCTTCGACACGCGCCCGGGAAAGGCTTGGAAGGATCGGATCTTCCGGAGGAACCTGCAGCCGGACCAAGTGCCGATCACCGTGTGGGGCATGTGAGGCCAGCTGCAAGCACACCCGCGGGCCGCTGGGAGACCATACACAAGGTAGGGCCAGTACTTCGTCGCAGAGGCGGTTTGAGGGGAGGCGCGCGAGCACTCTGGCGGTGACGATCGCGATCTCAACGTTCCGGACATAGGGGGACTTGGACATGGGGGGAGTGAGTTCTTGATGGCGTCTGCCAGGGCCCAGGGTGGGAACCGTTTGACACAACTCAACGTCAAGGGCCGGATTGCGCCTTGGGGCATGCCGATTGAGTTCCGGATGCTCGCGTCGCTGCCGGCGGACTGGCGGACGGGGTGCGAGCGGCCGCTCGGGAGCACCCGACGAAGTTGAATCGGCGCGATAGGGTGCCCCGAGGCCTGCAGGGAGCGAGTTCACCGCCTCGTGCCGGTGACCGCCTGCTGCGGTGACCGTTCCGAGACGGTCCAGGCGCGAGGCCCGGCAGCGTTACGGCGTCCTGCATACGCCGCGTTTGGGTGGACCCAAGGTGCCCAATCCGGACGGCAAGAAAATTGCAAATCCGTTACTGCCATTGGCCCCAACCACACCTCGTCAGTAAGCAGGTTCTCACATTCCCACCCCGGCTGCTGGGGAGGCACCACATGGCTATCATGAATGCGGCATGCGGCTGTTGGATGCGGGCAGGGGCGGCCCGGAGGAGAATCCGTTCGTGCCCGGCCAAGGGAACCTCCCGCCCCATTTGGCGGGGCGCAAGCTGGAGCAGTCGGCGCTGCGGGGGCATCTGGCCAAGCTGGCCCGCAAGCGGTCTCCGGGCACCAACGCGATCCTGTGCGGGCCGCGGGGGAACGGGAAGACCGCCTTGCTGGAATGGGCGAGCCGCCATGCGCGGTCGCTGGGGATCGGAGTGGTCTCGCAGTCCGCGTCGGTGCGGGCTGCGGAGGGAAGTCTGCGTGACGGCCTGTCGCTGCTGCCTGCTTGGATGGCTCGGGGCCTCGGCCGGTTCCGCAACGTGAGGGTGCCGGAGTTCGGGATGAGCGAATCGGAGAGCGGCGGCCTGACCGCGGTCCTTGCGTTGAAGGTCCGCTGGCGGCCGCTGCTGGTGGCGCTGGACGAGGCGCACAAGATGGATCCGGGGCTGGGCCGGGACTTGCTCAACGCCGTGCAGGATCTGCAGCGGGAGGGCCGCCCCGTGACGCTGATCTTGGCGGGGACGCCGGACCTGCCGCGGCATCTCAATACCATGGACGCGTCGTTCTGGGACCGATGCGAGGACCTGCCGATCGGGCGTCTCAGGCCTCAGGACTCGGCGGACGCCGTGCGGGTGCCCTTGGAGGCGGCTGGCCGGTCGATCACCCCGGAGGCCTTGGACGCTGTTGTGCGAGAGAGCTGCGGCTACCCGTTCTTCCTGCAGCTGTGGGGCAAGGCGCTCTGGGACGGCTGCCCGAATGCATCCGAGCCGATCTCGGCGGGCGACGTCAACCGCGTCCGACCGGCCTTCCAGCTGAGGCAGCGCAGGTTCTACGGCAAGCGCCACGAGGAGCTGAAGCGGTCCGGGCTGCTGCCCGCTGCCGTGGCGGCGGCCGCCTTGTTCGTCAGCAGGGGGCGGCGCCTGCCCGAAGACGTCGAGGCGGCGGTCGACGCATCGCTGACGGCATTGGGACGCGGCGGGGACGAGGCCGCGGCCTTGAAGGAGTGTGAGAAGCTGTGCGACCTCGGCTACATCTGGCCGGTGTACGACGGGCCGGTCCCGGCTTACGAGCCGGGCATTCCGAGCCTGATGAGGTACGTGGCCGACGCCGCTAGAGCTAGGGCGACGGCTGAGGATGCATGGAGCCGGTGTTGAATGTCAGATTGTATCCCTGAACTGAAGTGATCTGGGTGCACTCTGCCTAAACGTCAAGACGGCTGAGGCAGCAGAGCAATCCGGAATGCGGTGGACTGCGGATTGCGTCTCGGGCAGAGCAGCGGTTGTCCGAGGCAGTCAGGTGCGCATGGTGCGCCGCATCGTGCCAGAGCGGCACGCGCTGGAGGGCACCGCGACTGGGAGCCGGATGAGGCAAGCAACGTTCCTTCTCACTCTGTCGCTTGCTGTGAAGCCTGCCGAAGAACCACGCGTTCGCGGAGGTGATGAAGACGTCTTCCCCGGCCTTGACGAGGGACTTGGCGTGCAGAACGCCCGTGGGACCGGCGAGTTCTAACGAGTTGGGAAAGTAGTACACGGTCGGGTGGGCTGATCCAGGCCAGTCATGTTGCCAGAATTGGGCCACGAACCTCTTCACAAGATCGCTGGCCTTCGTGGTTGATCTCGCCTCGTCGTGAATGTTGAGCAGCAGCGAGACCCGAAGTGCAGGGCAGGCCTTCATGCGGTCGGCAATTCCCTTGAACGCCCGCGGTCCGTCGAAGTAGGCGAAGGTGCTGACAAGGAGTGATTCCCGAGCCGTCGAGATCAGCTCCTGATAGACCTGCCGAGTATCACGCGAATGCACTCCCTCCGCCTCCGGACCGGTCCAGACAAGGCTTGCGGGTACTACAGCTGACTCAGTCTCATCGAGACTACCGAGCCAAGCTGCTGCGACGGCTCCGGAGCCACCGATGCGTTCCCACTCCTGCAGCGCCTCGACAACCCGACTACTGCGGATTCCGACGGTGGAACGGACGCTCGCAGAAGTGTAGAGAGGGGCCAAGAGTTCCGATTCGAGTGCATTCGCGAGCCTTCGGCGCAAGTAGGGCGCCATGGTGGCAAGGGCTTCGATCATCCGTCGCGATCAATGAACGTGACGTCGGGCTGCACAACCGTCGGCACCATCAATGCGCGGTCCAAGTACTCGTTCCGCATTTCACACGAGGTCTCTGCGACCAGTGCGCAGTTGTGGCAGGCGGCTCCATGAAGCCATCGCTCGTCCGGGCTCTCGCATGGTGCGTGCTGAGCACAGATCGGATCACCCGAGCAGAGCTTGCCGACGTACATTGCCTTGGCGAGGTGCTCTCCAACCTCGTTCGCCTGCTGGACGAGTCCTCCGAACGTTCCATCGGCGTCTGGGCTGGCCGTGTAGAACAGCAGGCCGTACCGCTCCTGCTTCGCGTCGTGACAGATTCGCTCCCGGATCGAGGACGCTGGGTGCGCGCAACGAAGGGAATGCAGTTTGAACTCCGAAGTGCAATACAGGATGTTGTAGAGAGGGTAGGATGGCATGAGCTGGAGAGGCCGGGTTGCCTACTCGGCACTGAGGAAGGAGAGCACGGAGATGCCCGGATGCTACCGTCACCTGCAGTACGAGGAGCGCTGCCAGATCCAGATCCTGCGCCGGCAGGGCTTGTCGGTGAGCGAGATTGCGCGCCAGCTCAGGCGTGACAAGTCCACCGTCAGCCGCGATGTGCGGCGCAATTCCGGCCAAGCGGGCTACCGCTGCAAGCCGACCCAGAGGCGGACAACGGAGCGGCGTTCCGCGGCTTCCTCGGCCCCTCGCAAGCTGACTGCCGCGGTGTGGGTCGTCTCCTCCTGCGCTGTAGAGTCGAGGAGAGGCGCGTTGGCCTTAGCAAGGAAGCAGTAGCTGTTTTAGGGTTGTTCCTACGGCTTTCGCCATCGGTAGGTGCCTCACTGACCTTCCCGCTTAGATTGCGGTAGGGACACCGGTCACCCGGCGCCCCCCGCGCAGATTCCGGACGTGCACGCTAATGCATCCGGCTCCTATCTCGTGTGTCTAACGGCGAATCGTTGATTCGGCCATGGGTGTCGGATCCGGACCGCCGGCCACAGCTCCTTGCAGAGCGCGTCCAGCCTTTTCCAGTCGATGCGGCCCTTCTGTGACCTCCGTCGCAGCGTCCGCGCCCAGATGCGCTTCAGGCGCTCCCGGAAGCGTGCCAGAAACCGGTAGCTGCCCGGGACGGCGTAGTAATTCAGCCATCCGTTCAACACCTGCCCCAGCCACCGCGCCGTGTCCTTCGGGTCCGCGTGCCGCATCCGCAGCAGCAACCGCTTGAGTCCCTTCAGCTTGCGGCTCATCCGCTTCGCAATCGGCTTCCGCCCCAGTTGGAACCTTCCCTGCCGCGTCTTCCCGCAGTAATGCGTGAAGCCGAGGAAGTCGAAGGTCTTCGGCTTGCCCTCTCCCCGCCCGGCGCGGCTCGCCGCGGCGAACCTCCCGAACTCGATCAGGCGCGTCTTCTCCGGGTGCAGCGCCAACCCGTTGTCGGCCAGCCGGGCCTCCAAGGCCTCGCGCAGCCGCACCGCGTCGCCGCGGTGCTGGAACCCCAGCACGAAGTCGTCGGCATAACGCACCATGATGACCTCGCCCCGGGCCTGCTCCTGCCGCCACTGGCGGACCCATGCGTCCAGCACGTTGTGCAAGTAGACATTGGCCAGCACCGGGGAAATCACGGCACCTTGAGGGGTGCCCCGCCCCGTGTCGGCCCACCGGCCCTCTTCCAGCACTCCGGCGTTCAGCCCTTTCCGGATCAGCCTCAGCAGCCGCCCATCCCCGATCCTGCGGCCCAGCAGATCGACGAGTCGATCCCGGTCCAGCGTGTCGAAGTACTTGGCCACATCGGCGTCAAGGATCCAGTTGACCTTGCACCGCTCGATCCCCACCGCCAAGGCGTCCAGCGCGTCATGCGCACTCCGCCCCGGTCGGAAACCATAGCTGAATCCGAGGAATTCCGCCTCGTATATCGGCGTCAGGATCCCGTCCACCACCGCCTTCTGGACGATCTTGTCCTCCAAGGCGGCGATCCCGAGCGGTCGCTCGCCCCCGTCCGGCTTGGGTATCATCACCCGCCGCGACGGCGTCGCCCGGTACGCTCCCACAGGCACCCGCCGGTGCAGGTCCGACAATCGCTCGTCGAGCCCTACCCCGTAGGCGTCCCACGTCATTCCGTCCACGCCCGGGGCCGCCTCGGGCCGCAGCCCGGCATACGCCTCCCCCAGCGCTTCCTCACTGACGTGGTGCAGCAGCGCAGTCAGCTTCTCCTGCGGATTCCTCGTTACAAATTGCCGTATCCGTTCGGCGCCTTGTGACACGACCTCCCGCCTCTGCGTGCGGTCCGTGCGGCCCCCTCCCGGATTCCTCTCGATCCCGGCCCTTCCCTCCAGCCACTCCGCCGGGACTCGCGCCCCTTGGTTCGCCGCCTTCGTCGGTACTACGCCCGAGTCTGACTTCTGCGTGTCGTACCTCATCGACTTCTGACTCCTGTCATGCCCGCTGCGGCCCCGGCGGCGACCCGCCGGGGCGGCACGCAGACCTCCCAGGTCCCGGTTCTGGACGTACGTACGTGCCTGAGCTCACCGACACCGCGGAGTCCGCGCCGACCATTCGTCCTAACGTTGCTTTGGGTCCGCACGATGTTGCCTTCGACCACGTAGCAAGCCTCGGCACTCCGAACTTTGAGTTTTACGGTGCTCATTTACTCCGCCCGCACGCGCCGCTGTCAACGCTTCATTCCCAGCCTCGCGGCTGACAACGCATGACTCGCGGTGAGCATGGCTAGGACTCGCTCCTTTGCTCTGGCGGACTCTCACCGCCTGTCCATCACCAGTTAGCCTGGCTGTTCCTACGTCTCCTCTCCCCGCTCATCGAACCGGACGTGCCAATTTCCAGCATCCGGCTCTCGGACGAGATCCTGCCTTCGCCCACGGAAAGCTGGCCGTCCGCACTGGCAGGCGCACGAGGCCGAAGTCCATCCTCAGCCTCTCGCTCGGGTACCGCACGGGGTGGCCCGACTTCGCCTGGTGCTTCCGACACAGCCACTGGCTGAGCCGCTGGTCCGCAGGTGCGTCAACGGCGCGTGCCAGCTCTCCCGGCCACTGCTGCGCGCGGTGGTCCGGGTCTTCCTTCGCTTGCGCAGGTGATGCGCTCTGGAGTCTCCGAACTTTTCCGGAGCTAATAGGCTCGCGCCAGTCTCCATCGGTCCTGTCCTCCTTCCTGCATCGCTCTCGAACTGAGGCCCCTTCCCTCCACCGGCATTACCCGGCTTCCCCGGTACTACGGGCCTCTCCGCCACCCTGACCGGCCCGGCCTGTCCCTCGCGGGAGTCCGGTTGGCGCGTGCACGCCACCGACAGGGCTTCCCGTGTTGCCTCCGTCTCCCTCTTGCACGCATGCTGCCGCCAATACCCCGGCGGAGACGCCCGGTGCTCGCGTCGCTCGCTTCCCGGACGCTGGCTGCCTTCCCCGATAGAGCGGCGGGTCGGCCTCCGCATTATGCTTTCGAGGCCTGCTCGGCGTTCACTCGCGTTGCGGCCTGCGTGCTCGCTGAGCCGCCCAAAAGGCGGCCCGTCACGTCGGAGTGCTTCAGCCCATGTCGTTACCTCCATGACCCGCTCCGACGGCTTCCGGCTGGAGCGACAGTTAGCCGGGCGGGCTTCGCACCCGCTGGGAGCCAGTGCCTTAGCACGGCGCACGCCCTGTCGGGCACTAACTTCAGCTCCCTGCAGAATCCGCCCCGCGCTGCGCTTCAAACTTCATTGGGCCACTGACTCCGCTTCCCTCGGTTCCGACGAGCTTCCGAACCGTAGGTTCGTGGCAGGTGGCACAGAAACATGCTGGGGGGCTCGCCTGACAGTTGCTGGTGTCTGCATCCCTTGGAGCGGGGCGCATGTGAGAACCGGTCGCAAGGAGCGGTTGTTATGGCAGGATCACTAAGCTTGGCTTGCGGGATTCAGGAGTCTTCGCCATCAGTTGCCGACGCTGGGCACGGTCGTGCCGGGAGACTTCAGCCAACGACTTCCCAGGAAATGGGTGCCTGAGAGAGTGTGCCAGGCGCTACTGCAGGCATTTCAGGGCTTCCAGATCGCGACCGAAGTTGACCTCTTATGTTAAAAACAGTGGTCAGCACAGTGCAAACGGGCCGGGACAGCAGACAGGGTGCCAGTCGCTCTGCGACGCTGTCTTCACCAGCGTGGCTGGGGGCTCGGAGGCTTGATGGCCCAAGCCGTGTCGGGGGAGTCCGCCGCAACGCTGTCGTCACCAGTGTGGCTGGTGGATCGGGTCCCGAGCGCGGAGTGTCGCGCTGCTGGGCAGCCGCTGAGGCTGCCTCATGCGGTCGCCGGACCGCTCCCCGGAGACAGCTGCCGGCCGGCAGCGCCCGCTCCGCAGCGGGCCTTGATCAATGTCCCCCCGCCTTCCGGCGGGGGTCCGCCGCGAGGCTCGGCCGAACCTCGCGGCGAGCGGCGGGTCGGGTCGCAAAGACCTCGAACCAGGGTTCGTCTGGCAGCTGGACCGCCCGCCGCAGCGCTTCCTGTCAGACCTTTTTATTATGCGCTTAAGCGCATAATAAAAAAAATGCGCTGGCGCCCGTTATGCGCTGTGGAAGCCAAGGGCCCGCGAATTCAAGGGGTCCTCGCGGATTCGCAGCGCATAACGTGTCAGAGCGATCGGAGGAAGGCCATCAGATCAGCGTCCTTCTGCCACTCTGGGGACAAGGACAGGGACCGGTCGAAACTGTCGCACGCGGCAATCGCCTTGGCCTTGGTCTTCAGGTCGATGTCGGCATAAATCGTCGTGGTCTGCAACCGCGCATGTCCCAGCCAGGCGCGGATTGTGTTCAGGTCCACGCCGGCTCGCAGAAGATGTGTCGCGGCCGTGTGCCGGAGCGTGTGAGGAGTGATCCGCTTCGCTGCCATGGACGGAACCTGCCGGGCCGCCTTCTCGGCACAGCGGCGGACCAGTTGGCGAATCCCCGACCGGGTGAACGGTCTGGCCCGGCGGTTCAGGAACACCTTGTCATGCGGCGCCTTTCCCTGGACCAGTGCTGCCAGCGCCTCCGCCGCGCCGTGCAACAGCGGGCAGAGGCGGGTCCTGCCTCCCTTGCCCCGCAGCGTCACGACCGCATGTCGCGCTGCTCTGTCAGCCAGCTGCAGGTCCGCGACCACCAAGCCGGCAGCTTCCGAGACCCGGGCGCCCGTGCTGTAGAGAAACTGCAGCAAGACGCGTTCGCGACGCCCTGGCGCTGTGTCACCGCGAGGCGCGGCCAGCAGGGCGTCCACCTCGTGCCGCTCCAAGTAGCCTACCGGCTGGGGTGCGGTCTTCTTGAGCGGGATTCCGCGGATCCGGATGCACCAGTCAACCTCCTCCGGCCGGTGGCTGGCGACGTACCGGGCGAACGATCGAAGCGCCGCCAGCCGCTGATTCCGAGTCTGCGGGGAACAGCCGCGCTGCGCCTCGAGGTGCGTGAGAAAGGCTCGCAACCTCTCCTCGCTCAGATCCCGGAGGGTCAGCCGGTCGGCCGGCCGGCCGAGTCGTGCCGTGAGGAACCGCAGCAGCAAGGCGAAGCTGTCGCGATAGCTGAGCTGCGTGTTGCGGGACAGATTGCGTTCGGTGACCAAGTGCTCCTCGAGGAAGCGCCGCAGCCATGGACCCAGCAGCGCGCGGTCAGTCATCAGTGTCCGCAGCGGCGGTTGCGAAGCGCTCAAATCGGCCAGCGGCCGCTTCCAGCAGTTCGGGAGTCATGGTCAGGTAGACTTGCGTGGCAGCGATGCTGGAGTGACCGAGATAGGTTGCCAGGCAAGGCAGCAGGCGCTGCACGTCGGCACCTTCCCGATACCACGCAGTGAGGCGCCTGACTGCGAATGTGTGGCGGAAATCATGCAAGCGCGGTTGGAAGTAGGCACCGTCATTGCGGCCAACTCCTGCGGCGCGACGCAGTCGGCCGAACGCGTGGGTGACGGTGTCGGGCCGCAGAGGGACACCGTCCCGGCTCGTGAAGAAATGCGGATCGTCGGCATTCCCCTTGACGCGGCGCTCGGCCCATCCGACATGCTCGGTGACCACGCGGACCAAGCCCGGCCCGAGCGGAACCAGGCGGGTCTTCCCGAACTTGGCGTTGCGCACCGTGAGCAAAGCGTTCCCGGTGTCCACGTCCCTCATCTTGAGGTCGAGTGCCTCGTTGCGGCGCAGGCCAGTCCCGTACAGCACGAGCAGCAGTGAGCGGAAGGTGTGCGCAGCCATCCGGCATGCGGGCTTGGTATGCGACGGTATCTCGTCCAGCAGGCGGCGCATCTCGTCGGGGTTGTAAATGTAGGGGGGCGCGGCGGCTGGCACTTGCGGGGAAGGGGCGGGCAGTGGCGAACTGTCCGCCAGCCGGTGCCTGATCGCGTAGCGGTAGAAGCACTTCAGCGTGGAATGCCTGACGGCGCGCTGGGTTGCGGAAGGCGAAGCGGCGAGGAAGGCCTGCACGTGAGCGCTGGTGGCGTCTGCGGCCCCGAGTGCCTCGCCAGCGCTGCGAGAGTACCTGAGCAATATGCTGCCCACCGTCCGGCAGGCCTCGCCGCGCGATCGCTTCCAGTCGAGGTATCGGTCAATCGCCGCGCGCAGCGTCATGCCAGCCCTTCGAGGCCGATGTCCGCCACTTGTCGGAGGCTGGCGAGGTCGACCTTGGCGTAGACGGCCGTGGCCTCGGGGCAGCGGTGCCCCAGGCATTCGCCGATCTCGTGCATCGAGAAGCCCTCGGCCAACAGGCGCTGGGCGAACGCGTGCCGCAACGAGTGGGCCCCGCGCCGGGGCCCCTCGATACCGGCCTTCCGCATGCGCCAGCGCACCATTACGGGAATCCCGAACTCACCCATGGGCCGCACGGGTGCGCGCACCGTGAGAAACACTTCGCGCCATGCTGTGGAGGGCCGCACTTCGCGAAGGTAGCGGATCAGAGCTGCCCCGACACTGCTGCCGAGAGGATGGATGCGGCTGCGTCCGTTCTTGGTGTTGCGCAGGCAAAGCGTGCCCGCGTCCCAGTCGATGTCTTCCAAACGCAAGCGCCGCACCTCGCCGGCCCGCAGGCCGCAGACCGAGAGCAGCAGCAGGATGGCGCGGTCGCGCACGGACGCGGGCCGATCGCCGTCGGTCGTGGCGATCAAGGACCGCACCTCCTCGCGGCTCGGTCCCGAGGGCAAGCTGGCCAGCCGGTAGATGCGAGGGGACACGATCGACTCGGCGATGCCGGACCGGCACCACGATCGACTCTCCGCGTAGCGGAAGAAGGAGCGCAGCGCAGCCGCATGACGGGCCAGCGTGACGCGAGAGCAGTCGCTCGCTTCCGCCTTGCGGCGCAGTGCATCGTCGATAGTCGAGGCCTCAACGTCGGACAAGGCCAGGCCCTCGCCTTCGATGTGGCGCAGAAACTCGGCAACCCGTCCCCGGTCCACGCGCATGGTCGATGCAGAGCAGCCCCGCTCCCGCAACATGTACTGCACATAGGCCTCGACGCGGTCCTCGTTCCGGCTTGGGGGCTTGCCGGAAGATTCCAAGCGGCCCGCAAACCTCAGCCAGCCGGTCACTTGGTGGGCGAATGCCGACCGAGACTGGGCACTCGGGCCACGCCGGCCGGTGTCCCGGTTGGCCCAGCGACTCACCGCTTCGGACAGCGCCGCCCGGGAAATCTCGCCCTCTTCGCCAAGGTCCAGATAGTGGATGGCCATGACCTGAGCTCTGGCGAATCGCCGCAGGGTCTGCGGCTTCGCCCCCTGCTCGGCCCAGTGGGAAAGATAGCTGACGCGAGACCGCCGCAAAGGAGCTGCCCGGTAACGCTCAATTGTGGCAGCGCACTTGAATATCTGATCGAACATCCTCGGACCGTCGTGCCGCTGCTAGGTGCGACTGATCCCATTCGACGTGCGCAACGGGAATTCGTTATGCGCTGCGAATCCGCCAGGACGCCTTGAATTCGCGGGCATTTGGCTTCCACAGCGCATAACAGGCGCCAGCGCATTTTTTTTATTATGCGCTTAAGCGCATAATAAAAAACCGATGTAGTAGGCCTTGCGCCGCCGGCGGCCGTCGGCTGCGCAGCGCACTCGCGGCCCGTGCAGCACGTCCGACTGCCACAGCTCGCCAGCGGCGGCGTAGCTGAAGCGGCGCAGGTCGCGCCCCTGGCCGGACCGCTGCTCGCGCCGCGTCAGCCCGCGCTCGCGCAGCAGGCGGTAGACGGTGGACGGCGCCAGCCGCACCTCGGGCCCCAGCCGCTGCTCGCGGCGAGCCCGGCGGATCACCAGCCGCACCGGCAGGCTGCGGTCCTGCTCCTTGATCCGCACCAGCGCGTCCGCCACCTCCGGGCTCAGCCCCCGCGCCCGACCGCGGTCGCGGCGGGCCCGCGGCTGCAGCCCCTCCAGCCCGTCCTTGCGATAGATCGCCATCCAGCGCCTCAGCGTGGACTGCGACACCCGCCTGCGGCTCGAGCCCGGAATGTCGAACCGCTGCTCCGAGCGCTCCCGCAGCCGCTCCCGCAGCTGTCGCGATCCGGGCTCCAGGCGCAGCAGGTCCCCGATCCGCTCGAAGCGGAACACCGCCACCTCCATGGCTGCCCGTTTCCGGTCGCTCGGCCTGTGGATTCCGCCCCTCACAGCCGTCACCCTACCGAGTGCCGGCCGGAGGGGCACGCTCCATGCCGTGTTGAGCCCCCCCTGGGCCCTCGTTTTCCGCTTTTTCTGGCGGCTCCCGCGCCGCACCGCGCCGAAAACCGACCGGCGCCGGCAAGACCGACAGCTTCCACTCCGCCTGCAGCCGCAGACTCACCAGCAGGCCGCCCGCGCTCGCTTCGGCGCGCCGGTCGAAGCTCGCCCACCGCCCCGGCCAGCCGCCGAACAGCTTCGGCAGCAGCGTCGGCAGCACGCACAGCAGCTGCACCACGGCCGCGATCCGCCGCTGCGCCCACACCTTGGCTCGCCCGTTGTAGTGCTTGGCCGGATGCAACTCGCGCCAGCACGGCTCGCCCGGCTGCGCCCGCTCCACCTCGCGCAGCACCTGCTCCACCTCCTCCAGAGTCCCCATCAGGCAGGCTGCCAGGAACTGCGGCAGCATGCTCACCGTGCCCTTGCCGGCGGGGCAGCGGAAGCGCCTCACGCGCATGCCCGGCGGCTCTACGCGCCCATAGCTGCCGTGCGGCACCAGCTCGCACCCCCCATCCGGGTGGAACGGGCAGGGGGGCGGGGTTGCCTCCCACCACGCCTGGGCGCTAACATACTCTGCGGCGCTCAGATCGGTTTTGTGAAGGAACTGCACGCGAGTCGCCCGCGGCCCGGCGAGTGTCAGTCGTGCGGGCCGACCCTCTATCCTGACCCCTCGCAGTCGCCGTACCGCGCGACCGCTGGGGCCCGCGCCGGCCAAGCCGCGGCGCGCAGCCAGCGCCGGCCACGCTCCGGCAGCGCTGACGGAGCGACCGGCCAACCGGAGGTGTTGACTGCCCACCTCCCGTAGCAGCCCTCGCCCGGCTCCCGGCCCTGCCCGCACGCAACCGCAGGCAGGACTGCCGCGCGGCACCTGTAACGCAGGCCCGCAAGCCTACCGGCCGACTCACCCACGCCTATGGATTTGTCACATTGAATGAGAAAGTTCCCCTAGCCAGAATCATCTAATCTGACAAAAAAGCCCGTTTTCGTGCCAAATAAAGTGACATACAACAGGGCTCGCAGCGGTACTGCACCGCGCTCGCGTAACGCACGGTCAACTGCCGCCCGCAGCGTCCGCAGACGGCCAGCCCCTGCAGCAGCGCCCGCCCTTCCCGCGCCGCCCCCCGTCCGCCCTGCCTCACTGCGTTCCCCGCCAGCCGCGCCTGGATCGCCAGCCACTCCTCCCACTCCACGTAGCCCTCATGGTGCTCCGTCAGCAACACCCGCCACTCCTCCATCGGCAGCTTGTGCCTCGTCTTCCGCTCCCGACCCCGCTCGTCCAACTGCAGCCGCGTGCGCGTTCTGCCCCACGCGTACGCCCCGCCCATGGCCGGGTTCCGCAGCACGTGCCACACCCGCGAGTAGGTCGCCTCGCGCCACTCCAAGCCCCGCTCGTCCGGATGCCGCGTCGGCAGCTTCAGCCCCTCCTCCCGCAGCTGCCGCGCCACTTGCAGGGCCGTCCCCAGCTCCCGGAATCTCTGGAACACCTCGCCCACCGCTTCGCGCACATCCCGGTCCGGATCCTTGCGCAGCCGCTTGCCGTCCACCACGTAGCCCGTCGGCACGTGGTGGTACAGCTCGCCCCGCCGCGCCTTGCTCAGCATCCCCTTGTCCAGCCGCGCCTTGATCTTGTACAGCTCCGACTCCGACAGGGCCCCGTGAATGCCCAGCACGAAACTGTCGTCCCCGCTGTTGGCGTCATACACCCCTTCGTCCGTCACCAGCAACGTCTCCGTGGCCCGCAGCCAGCGCAGCAGCTTGAACCAGTCCGCCCCGTTGCGCGCGAAGCGCGAGGCATCCAGCCCGAACACCGCTCCCACCCGCCCCCGCGCCACGCTCCGCAGCAGCCGCGCCAACCCTGCGCGCCGCACTTCCCCTGATCCCGAGCAGCCCAGATCCTCGTCGATCGTCTCGATGCGCTCCCGCGGCCAGCCCAGCTGCTCAGCCCGCTCCCGCAGCTCGTACTGCAGCCGCGTCGACTCCCGGTTCTCCAGCACTTGCCCCGGCGTCGACTGGCGCACGTACACCAACGCCAGCCGCTCAAGATGCCGCGGCCGGATCAGCGTCTCCCGCTTCATCGCTCAACTCCCGCGCTCGCGCCCGCAGCATCATCCGCGCCAGCTGCTCCACCGCTGCCCGCCGCGCCCGGGCCGGCAGACTCTGCCAGCGAGCCTGCCGCTCCTCGTGCTCCAGCAACGCCAGCAGGCTGCCCTCCAGCCCCGCTGCCCGCCGCTTCTCTTGCTCTCGCATGGCGCCTCCGCAAGGCTCCCACCAGCGTACGCAAGCCGCGCAGGTGAGACACGCGGACGCGCACGCACTGGGCGCCCTCCGGCGGCGGCTGCAGCGTGGTCCAAGCAGCGGGGAAGGAGCGCCGACGACCGTCGGGCAGCTCAACGAACAGCCAGAGCTGGCCGCTGGGACGCCTCCGGCTGGACACGATCTTGAGCGGCCAGCCGTCGAACGGGTGCCCCCGGCGGCAAAATCGCGCCTGCTCCGGACGAGAATCGTGGAATGGGGTAGTTTGAAGCGGCTCTGAACAGCTCTTCTATCGACCACCTGGCTTCATACCAGCCCACGATGCGCTTCGCCCAGCGCTTGCTCAACCCGCCCGCCGTGCTCAGCAGGAACCACTCCAGCGGATCCTCCCCCGGCCGCGTATCGATCTGCTCGACATGCACCAGCCAGGCCTCCACACCCGCTTCGCCCCGCTGACGGCGCGCCTCCGGCGGCTGCAGCTCGACCGGCCCGATGCTCACCTGGGTCTTCACCTTGCGCCGCTGGCGGGCCCGCTGCCCACCCTGCGAGCTCAGCCGGAAGGTGCGCCGGAAGCGCACCCGCTGCTGGAAGTCGGCCTGCATGGGGATCGAGCGCAGCATCAGCGAACGCAGGCTCGGGTCCCACACCTTGACCTTGCGCTGCCGGCCCAGGTGCACGCGCACCAGCAGCTCCACGTCCTCTTCGCCGGCCTGCTCGCGCTGCTCCCGCTCCCGGAACAGCGCGTAGATGTCGCTCTCGCGGTCGCCCGCCACCACGATGCGCTGGCCCGGGCAGGCCCGGCTCAGCTCGAAACCCTGCCGCAGCCCCCGCAACCAGCGCTGGCTCTCCCGCTCGCACTCGTCCGGCGGCTCCTCCAGCGGCCGGGCCCAGACTTCCAAGTCGCTCACCCCCAGCGGCCGGCGGCCCTCCGTGTAGGCCACCGAGGCATGCACGTGCAGCCCGCGCGCACTCTCGCTGCGCTTCTTGAGCGGCCCCAGGCCGCTGGTGCACTCGCCCAGCCCGGTGTAGTTCAGCGTGGTCGTGTCCTGCACCAGCAGCACGGTGCCCGCCAGCAGCTGGCAGCGGTCCACCATGGCCTCCCGGTGCGGCGCCAGAATGTGCTGCATGGAAACCCTCTCATTGCGCAGGAAGCGGTAGGCGGCCTGCTGGTCCTTGCCGCGCGGGAAGATGGCCGGCAGGCACTCGCCCGGGCGCTGCTCCCAGGCCCCGCCCATGGCCTTGAGCCGCTCCCGCAGGCGCCGGTCCGGCAGGTCCGAGCGCTCGAACTCGCGCGCCGACCAGTGCGCCTCCTCGCTGTCGAAGTCCAGCCGCGGGAAGCTACCCAGCACCAGCCGCGCCTTCTCCCGCAGCACACGCTCCCAATCGGGCACCAGCGGCTTGACCCAGACCTGCTTGGGATGGCGCTCCGGCTCGCGGAAGTCCGGCTGCGCGCGCTGCGCCCGCGTGGGCTGCTGGGCGCCCCACGGCAGGCCCTCCGTCTCCCCCAGGCGCTCAAAGCCCGCCGCCTGGTAGCAAGTTGCCCGTCGCCGCTGCTCGACGCAGGTCTCCACCGCCACCGGGGCGCTGCCGTGCAGCCGCTCCCAGTCGCTGCTCAAGCGCCGCAGCGCCAGGCCCAGCACGTGGCTGGCGAGGTTGTGGACCACCACGCCGGGCCGCACCAGGAAACGGTCGTTGGAGACCAGCCGGGGCAGGTTCCGGCGGCGGGTGCGCTCGTCCCAGCCCAGATGCTGGTCGCGCGGACCCAAGCGCATCGGCGCGGCCACGAAGCTGACCACTCCCAGCTCCCGGCCCCCGGCCCGGAGGCCGTACACCAGCCGGCAGCCCGGTGCCCGCCCGCGCCCCAGCGGATGTTCCGCCGTCAGCAGATCCCCGTACTGCCGCCGCAGCTGGGCCGTGTCGGCCAGGCGCAGGCTGACCTCTCCCAGCTCCGGCAGCGAGCACTGCAGCCGCAGCGGCGGGACGCTGCGCCGCGCCCGGCGCCGCGAGCGCCGCCGGCAGCCCCCCGTCCGGCGCAGCACCGGCGGCATGGGCAGCCCCAGCTCCGCCGCCAGCGCTGGCAGGCCCTTGCGCGCCGAAGCCGCACACAGCCTCCCGCGGGCGTTCCGCCAGCCGTCTTGCCGACACAGTCCCCGTGCCACCTGGGCACGCGTCAACGTGCCCTTCGACAGTGCCCGGCGCAACCACTCCACCGTGGCCGGCTTCAGCATGCGCAGCCCAACCCGCACACCACTCTTCTATACGATCCAACCCCCCGGTGTCAAGTGCGAGCAGCGCTAGCCCCCGCAGACGGCGGGCTAGAGCACGCCTAAGACGCCGCTGGCCACTAACCCGTCCGCACCGCTGCGGTCATTTTCCAGACTTGGTCCAGAGCCCCGGGGCCTCTCACAGATTCGGCTAGGCCAAGTTCAACTCGCAGCTACAGGAATGAGTTAACTACGATCTAGCGCTAGCCCCCGCCGGCGCGCCGCAACCCGCGGTCGCAACCACCGTCGGCGTCGACGTCAGCAAGAAGCGCTTGGACGCCTGCTCGGATCCGAGCGGCGAGCGGAGGAGCTTCGCCAACGACCGCCCCGGTCGGAGGGCGCTGCGCGACTGGGTGCGGCAACTGGGCGTTGAACGCGTGGCCATGGAGCCGACCGGGCGCTACCACCGGCAGCTGCACCAGTGCCTTGACGCCGCGGGCGTGCAGGTGGTGCTGGTCAATCCTCGCCGCACGCGCAACTTCGCGCGCTCAATCGGCCAGGAGGCCAAGAACGATCTGGCGGACGCGCAGCTGCTGGCGCTGTTCGCGCGCCTGGGGCTGGGCAAGGGCTGCTCGCCCAAGGAGGATTCGTTGCAGAAGCTGGCGGATTTGGTGGCTGCCAGGAGGAATGTGGTGAATCATCGCGACGCTATCAGAAAGAGTGCGAAGGAATTCAACGCAGCTGCGTCGGGACCCATGGAGAAAGGGATCGCCGGGTTGAGCCGGGCCGTCGACGAGCTGGAGGCCAAGATCGAGGCGCTGCTGGGTGGCGACAAGGGTCTGCAGCGGCGTGCGGAGATCATCCGGTCGGTGCCGGGCTGCGGGCTGATCACGGCGGCAGTGGTGTGCGCGGAGCTGCCGGAGCTGGGCGAGATCGGGCACGCGCAGGCGGCAGCGCTGGTGGGAGTGGCGCCGTACGACCAGGACAGCGGCCAGGCGCGGGGTCGGCGCAGGATCCGAGGCGGGAGGCGGACGGTGCGCAACCAGCTGTACATGGCGGCCCTGAGCGCCCGGAGCTGCAATCCGGAGTTGCGGGCCTACTACGAGCGTTTGCTGGCCAGCAGGGGCCCGAAGCTGGGCAAGCTGGTGCTGGTGGCGGTGATCCGGAAGCTGCTGCGAGTGCTGAACTCGCTGCTGCACCACGACCGCCTATGGCAGCCGGAAGCGCCGGCGCGAGGGGAGGCCGCATGACGGGGCCGCAGCCGGGAGGGAAGGCTGGTACACTGCCGATGCGCCCCGAAACGGAAGCGGGCTCTGCTGAGGAGCAACCCGCCAGGGATACGGGCGTGACGGACTGCGATGGCCGCCGCGGCGGCCTGCACCCTGCGTGCCGGGCCGCCGCCTTCTCGCAGCCACCCGCCAGGGACTACATCGGAGTCGTCCCATGCCTCAGCAAACCTTGGGGGGAGGCGACCGCAGGGAGCAGGGGGGTGAAACCCCCATAAGCGCTAACTTATGGATGATTCCGCTCCAAAGTGCTTGGTCAGTTGAGGCTGGCGAGTGCGAGGGTTCTCTGCCAGTTCGGCCGAAATCGCTTGCCACTCGCTGAGGGTCTCTGCCAGCGGGACCGCCGGTTCGATGGCCCGTCGGACCTGGTTCCAGACGAATGCGAATTCACGCCAGGCGCTGCGCGGTCGCGCCTGGCCCCAAGGCGTACCCCCAGGGGGAAATTGAGCTCGCGTGGTGAATCAGCTTCTCCACGAGCAGCGCCGCCACCAGCTTGCCGTACAGCCAAGCCTTAGCACTGTCGTCATTGTATTTCGGCAAGCAGCCCAGCTGCGCCAGTGACTTGAAGCGCTTGAACACCAGCTCGACTTGCCACCTCGTGCGATACCACTCCAGCACGGCCTCGTCCGTCCAGTCGCGCTCCGGCACCGTGGTGAACAGAATGACGTACTTGGCCAGCTCCAGCGTGGCCGGCTGGACCTGGCGTCCCTTGCGGGACGCCTCGCGGCGGATTCTCGCATGGGCCAGGCGGATGGACTCCTCGGTCTTGCGCAACGCGCAGACCCGCCCAGGCACCCTGACGCTGGAGTTCACCACCGCCTGCGCCGACACCGCTCCGATGACTCCAGGAGTCTGCAGTGACTTCATCGACACTACAAGATCCAGTAGTTTCCCGTCCTCCCGGGCCAGGACCAGCGATCCGCTGTTCACTCGTACCGTCACTTGGCCGCCAGCCTCGACCGCGTAGTGGATGCCCTTCGCCGTCGAATACCCGCGATCCGCCAGGATGCAATCCCCCGGAGTGATCGGAAACTGCGTGAGTGACTCGCCCGTGCCTGCCCCTTTCGTCCTGGTCAGCTTAAAGTAATCGCACGTCAATGTCGGCAGGCGCACGCTGTAGTGGATGCGCCACAGCGAGCCGCTCCGGCCCGGCTCCTTCACGACCGTCGCGTCGAAGGCCCGCACTTCGAAACCATCCCCCTCCGCAGCCGCCAGGCCCTGCTCCCGAAACAGTTCCACGCACAGCGCTTGCAGCCAGTCCCGCGACTTCCTCAGACGCTTGAGCAAAGCCACGTCCGACAGGTCGGCCAACTGGGCTCGACGGGCACGCACCACCGTCTCGCGCAACGAGTGGCCACAGCCCACATGCAGCAACAGGGTCCGCAGCAGTTTGCCCGGGGACTTGTCCTTGCGCAGCTTCCGAAGTGCCCCTGTCGTCCGTGCCAGTTCCTTCCAGTTGTCCGGCAGGAAGGACACCAACAGATCCCAATCTTCGCTCAGCGGTTCGGCCTTCGAGGCAGGTTCGCAATCCATCGCACTAGGATTATATCCAATCAAATCCCCGCTGTCAACCAATAAGTTAGCGCCTATGGGTGAAACCCCCCTCCAGCAACAACACTGCGGCAGGCCGCCTGGCGGGCGGCCTGCCATCCATTGACCCAGCCCTGCCGACCGCGCCACCTCCGTCCGCCAGGGTCGTGCGTGCCGAGGTGTCGTTACCGCGTACCGTCACCCGTCAGCGTGGACCCACCAGCGTCTGCCTCTCCCGGCCGGCCCTCCGAAGGTGCCTTTTTCTGGCGCTTCGCGCTTGACATCCAACACGGAAGCTGCCAGGGGGAGAGCCGCTGATTGATCACGTCGCGCATACGCCTGACCTGACCCGAGGCAGATTCGGGATCTGGAACAAGAACGGCGACGGTGGCCAACACGTTACAGACGACTTCGGGGTGTGGTGCGATTTCAGCACAGCCTAGCCGGTCAGCCCGGGGAACGGACGGTGCTCCAGCTCGGTGACACAGGCTGGGCGCTTCCTCGGATCAATCCGCGTACTCCGTGGACGCGGACGATACAAGTCCAAGCGGACCTGAACGACATCTCCGAGCCGCCACTAGCGCGAGCCTACTGTTCTCCCTAAGAACTCAAGCAAGACTTGGGTGCTCTCGTCCCCGTCTACCCCAATATAGGTGTCGAGGGGCATGTGCGCTCGGCCCTCCGCCTCATGGGCGGTCCCTTCGATATCGTGCTGATCCAACTTGGCCATCATCATGCCTGCCTGCTCACGCGAAATCGCGCGGCCGCCTGCGGTTAGCAGCAGGAACGGGGGGATGTCTTTCCCCCTTTCGATGTGATGCCAAGGCGAGACCCGGGTCCATTCTACCGGATCCCTTCCAAACACGCGGAATTGGGATTCACCGGCGGTCTCCATCCGGGATGGCACGTTGAGCATCGCTGTGTCAAGCGCCACCACTCCGCTCAGGTCGCGCAATGAGGCGCCCGCGCTTTCCATATACACCTCGTTGGACGCCACGACAGACACCAAGTGCGCGCCGGCCGAGTGTCCCATCAACACAATCCGGGTGCCATCGCCCCCGTACTTGGCCGCATGCTGTCGGAGCCATGCGACAGCTGTCGCTACGTCCTGGGCCATCTCCGGCAGACTCGCATCAGGGTGGAAGCGGTAGTTCATCGAAGCGAAGAGGTGCCCCCTTGGCACCAAGAATCCGGGCTTGAACAAGGCGCGATCCTTGTCGCCGCGAACCCACCCTCCACCATGGACGTACAGCACGACCGGGCCGTTCGCCAGCCCCTCCCGGAGAAAGATATCCAGACTCTGCCTAGCCGCATCAGTCCCATGATTGATGTCGTACCTGACGTCACTGATGCGGATGATGCCCAGTTCCCTGCGAAGTTCCTCGGAATCGCGAACAGCGCGTTGGTAGTCGACGGCACGGCTTCCAGAACTGTAGGAGCGCTGCGTCGAATTGGGCCAGAACCCGAACGGCTGCAACCCCCTTGATCGATGGCTCTCCGCCATCCGCTTGCGGAACCTCGCAACGGCCGGCTCCGGGGCGGCAGCCCGGCCCAAGTAGCGGGCCAGGAACCCAAAGCGGTCTCGCGATCGTTCCATGACGGTGCTGCCAGCGTGATCTCCCCAGCGGACCAGGCGGAATTCGTGCGGGATCCGATGGCGCCACAGCAGCCGGTGCATGAATTCGACACCCTCCACGAATCCGAAGCCGTCCTGATCGCCAACCTCGATGTAGATCGCCGAGTCCCTTAGTCGCGATGGGTCGTACTCGACGATCGCCGCTGGATTTTCCTTCTGGAAGCGCTCGTGGTCAAACGGGTCGCCGAAGAGACGGGCAATCTGCTCGGCAGTGCGAATCTTGTTGCGATCGGGTACTTCGTCCCATCTCACACCGGGCCACGCGCCAGGCTGCATTGCCGCCACAGCCCCGAAGACCTCCGGGTACTTGAATCCGAGCCGCAAGCTCCCGATGCCACCCATCGATCCGCCGGTCACCATCGTGGCTTCGCGATCGCGGGTAGTGTGGTAGTTCGCCCTGATGTGCGGCAGGAATTCGTCGATGACGAACGATTCCCAGCGCTCCTTGCCGTCATAGCTGTCGAGGTAGATCGAACCCCTCGCCACCGACGGAGTTGCAACCACCATTCTGGGAAGATCATTTGACCTCCACATCTCCGTGATTTGAGGCGCAAACCTTGCGATTTGCTCGCGGTCCCCTCCCGCGCCATGCAGCAGCAAGAGGAGCGGCAAGGGCTCGCCGTCGGACGAGTAGCCTTCTGGCAGCAGAACTGCGTACTCGACCGCACCAGCAGACACCAAGCGCGTCGGCAACGTTTCGCGAACGATTTCCGCACCATGCGCCACAGTCGCGGCCAGCCAGCCGGCGGCAAGTAAAGACGTGACCTTGGAGTCCGTCAGCATGTCATTCTCCCGGCATCGAATCTCGCAGGACCTCCGAGGATCACTGACACTATTCTAGTTGCGCACCTCATTGCTGGCAAACTTCAGAGGGGACTTGGATCTCGCACGGAGAAGTACATTGGCAACTGGCCGACCCTGATGAGCCTTCAGTCCCGGCAAGGTTTCGCGCGCGCTGCCTGTGGTGGGCCCCTTCAACCTTGAAGCATCACAGGGGTGGCACGGTGGCGGCTGGATGTTCGAGGGCCGTCTATGTCGAGGTAAGACATAGTATGAACGACATAGGCGGCGCCTGTGCAGCGTCGCCCCGGGGCGTCGGCCGCTCCATTGCGGCTCCTCAGCGGCGACAGTGGCACCGCTGCCGGCCGGCGCACCAGCTCGGCTGCGGTCCCACGGGGCGCGACAGAAGCAACCCCAATCGAGGTGCCAACAGTGCAGTGGCCGCTGCCAACCCGGCACGGCATCGCTACGACAGGACGTGCGAAGCGCGAATGACGAAGCTAGTGCTTGCGACAAAACCCCATTTCCGCGTGATTTCTGGTATGGAATTGAGCTAGCTTATCAGGCTGTGAGCGGAGATTCGGCCTGATTCTGCAAGATTGGAGGCTCTGCATTCCGACTCCAGGATGAATCCATCATGGCGCCCGTACGCAACGCGCACCTCCGCCCGGCGAACCCTAGTTCGCAGTCCAATCCGCCGGGAATTCCGCCGCGCTAGGCGGCTTTTCGTAGTCGCCCGACCCCTCGATCCAAGTCCCGACGCTCCTTGGCAGCCGCCCGCGCTGCCCGCTGCAGCAGCAAACCCATCCGATGCACGTTCGCCGCCAGCATCGACCGTGCCACCACGCGCCGGAACCCTTCCTTGCCCTTCTCGCGAACTCGGTCCAGCCCCCGCTGCTCCAAATTGTTAATCGCCGACTCCACCGCCGAATGCTCACTCCTAGCCTCTTTGAACCACTTCTCGCTCTCCCGCTCCTTGTCCGCCTTCGACAGCTTCCCTTTCTTAGGTAGTGCCGGCTTGCTCAACACCCCTCCCAACGCCAGGATGTTCGCTATGCTGGAGAACCCCTTGTCAAAACTGCACCCTTCCAAGTCCGGCCACTCTTTCTTCATATCCTCCATCACTTGCACTGTCACCTCCACATCCACTTCCTTCCACAGATTCTTCCAGCCCAGCACGAATCCTTCCTTGCTCTCCACAATCACCACCGGCACACCCAGCTCCACCGGCTGACCCGCCTTCCCTTTCGAAATCCACCGCGTGTGCTCCGCGTGAATTGAGAACACCTTCTCGGCATGCGGTATCTGCTCCCCTTTCAGCAGCCTCCTCCGGACTTGATCCTTCAGCCGATACGCCAGCTCCAGCAGCCTGTCAATCTCTCCCAATTGCCCCTCGTCCACCTCGCTGCCCTCCAGCTGCGGGCGCAGCTTCTTCAGTCGCTTCAGCAGCTTCGCCCCCGCTGACAGCAGTCTCTTGACCTCTTTTTTCTTATTCTTCCTTTTGTAGGCCACTCTGAGTTGCCTGTATGCCAATTCCACTTTGCTCTTCCAGTGCTTGTGCTGCCGGCAGCCCGACACCCCCGCCGTCTCGCAGGCCGTCACCACCGCCAGCAACACCGCCACCAGAGCGTTCCGCAACAGCCAGTAATCCGTCGGGTAATCCACGTTCGTCTCCACCACGAAACTGTCGCAGCGGGCCGTCAGCTCCTCCCCTTCCTGCCATCCGGCCAGTCGCTGTCCAGCCTTCACCACTTCCCGGTTCACCTTCCTTAACAGCTCCGGCGTCAGCAGCTGCACGTTCCGCGCCACCGTCCGGCTGGTGAACTCCTTCAACTCCATCGATCCGATCCCCAGCATCTGCCTCAGGTCCAGGTGCTTGCTTGCCAGCTCCGCCAGACGATCGAAATCACATCCCAATCCCTGCTTCACCAGGGCCAGCACCAAGACTGCCCACAGGTCCATCCCCGGCCGACCGTTGTTCGGATCCAAGCCGCTCACCGCTTTCGCTTCCCCTGCGTCCTGCCCGCCGTCCTGCGGCCGGAACAGCTCTTCCTTCAGCAGGCTGAAGATTCTCTCTCTCAGGTCCTTGCTACTGTAGATGAACTGGATGCCCTTCAGCACTGCGGGGATGTCGTCCCGCGACTGCGGGTTGATGTCGATCGCCTCAATCGGCACGCTCCCCAGCTCCAGCTGCGGGTTGATGACCTTTCTCATGCCTTCCTAATAGCACACTCCGGTCTCCGCTCGCAACCCTTGAAGTCCGTGCGGGAGCCTGATCTGGAAGGCTGTCCAACCGTCTCCCGCCCTCCCCAAGATGGGGTCCGGCGCCCAGGAGGGCAGTCGTTTGAGAAGCTCAGTAGCGGTCTGATCCGCGACCTTCAGCATCCTCTTGCAGAGCAGTTCGCATGCGGGTCTTGGCAGCCTTCGTCCGGAATATCGCGACCTGTTTCCCGCTGTTTCGGCACCGGCTCAGTCCATCCGCGAGGCTCCTGAGGGCTGATTCCGCCTCACGCAGGCTGCGAAGATGGCCCCTCCAGCTCCGGATCGGCCCCCGCCGCGGCATTTCGGTGCGATCTTCGCAGGCGATGACATCACTCATGTAGTACTAGTTGCCCAAGCTTCATACTGTATATTCCGTCTTGCGCACATCCCGCATCTTTTGTCGCAGGCACAAGCTACAACCGATACAAGGCAGATCCAGTTCGCTGCGTCGGTGGTTGCGCGTCACTCCAGGAAACTTGGAACCCAGTTCCTTGCCTCCCTGCCAGTCCTCCCCTAAGGCAGCTCCGATCGGCTAATACCGGCGATCGCGCGCGAATGCACCGGCACATCGTGCGCTCAACGAAGGCCGGGGCTCGCACCCGGCGACAGAACACAAGCCGCAACCGCTTCGGATCGCCGATATCCGCTCAACAAAGGCCGGGGCTCGCACCCCGGCGACACACGGCACCGAACGCAACTGGCAGAGTCACCTCGCCGCGCGCTCAACGAAGGCCGGGGCTCGCACCCCACCGACACCCCTAGGGTATACCGGAACACCCCAGAAGGCACCAAGACCGACAGCCCAACCATCGACTGCCAAGACTCGACAGGGCCCCCACACACTTCAAGGCGGCTCCATGTTCGGCAGGCACCGGACCATCGTGCGTTACGCAAGATCATCGGTGGGCCGCGAGAGCCCCTAGAACAACCATAGGCAATCCATATTCCTGTACCGCAGATTCCGTGGGTCAGCAGCCTCCAAGCCGCCCCGGCCGGCCCACTGGTGAGCCGGTGCCCGCGGGCCTCGTCGAAGACCGCCCTCGCCTGCGTCCGGGACCTCCGTCTGCGCAACCATGGCGCCACCTGAAGGAGATGCTGTGGAGTTACGAACGATGCTCAACTACATCCACCAGATCGGCTTCGTCTACGGCAAGATCCGCCGCTTGGAGAATGGCCCAGAGGTCGGCCGGGGCGAAGTCGAAGTGCTGCGCCGGCTCCAGGCCCGTCTGCTCCGTCAGCGACAGGACCGGCCCCGGCTACGACCGCCTGCCGACCCGCCGGTTCCAGCTCACCCCCTCTATAGCCTGCTCGTCTTCTTCCCGTACGCCACGCGCCCCGTCAGCTGCGCTTGTTGTGGCAGGGTCCAGGTCGAACGCGTGCCTTGGGCCGACGGATAGGACCCCGGCAGCAAGGCCTTCAGCTGGGCCCTCGCCGGCTGGGCCCAACACCTCTTCTTGTAGGAGACCGCCACGATCTGCTGCGTCTCCTAGGATCGTGTCCGACGCCCCGTCTCCATGGCCGTCGTCTGGGGTCGCCCCCGCGTCGACCGCTCCGACATCATGACCCTCGGCGTCGACGAGATCGCCGGGCACCAAGGCCACCAGTACCTGACCCTCGTCTACCAGATCGACCAAGGCTGCCGCTGCCGGCTGTGGGTTGGAGAGCACCGCCGCCTCTCGGCGCTCACAAGCCTCTTCGACTCGTTCGGCAGGTCTTCGGTCTAGACACACCTAAGGGCTCGCGCAGAAATAAACAGTAGAGATATGATATACATGTATCAGAATATCCCGGCTTGACCCTCTAAACTGGCACTTGAGTGCCGCTTGCTGTGGACCTTGGCGCTTCGCGTCACCGTTTTGGCTCCGAATATGGGGCTTGGCCCTGCTGCAAGTGCTCCTGGCCGGAGGTATACATGTATCAGAATGCGCCCGCCCACCTTCCAGCCCCAGCCTCTTGTCTCCCTCCTGCAGCGCCAGAAGGTGGCCTCCATGCCCCAACTCATGGCCGCTCTCGGCACCACCTCCCGCCACACCGTCTTGCGCCAGCTCGCCACCCTCGACTACCTCAACTCCTATTCCCATCGCCGCGGCTTCTACGCCTTGCGCCAGACCGCCGACTTCGACGCCAGCGGCTTGTGGTCCCATGGCCCCGCCCGCTTCTCCCGGCGCGGCACGCTGCTCAACACCGTCCAAGCCCTCACCACCGATGCCCCCGACGGCCGCACACCCCGCCAGCTCGATGCCCAGCTCGGCGTCTCCACCCAGGCCGCCTTGCGCCGGCTCATCCAGCTTGGGAAACTGGTCCGCATGCGCCTCGATGGCCGCTCGCTGTACTGCCATCCCGACCCCGACCGGTCCCGGCAGCAGTTGCGCCGCCGCCAAGCTGTCAGCGGCACGCCCGCGCCGGCCGCTGACAGCCAAGATCCTGCCGCTCAGCTCGAGACAGCACGCGCGCGCTTCTTCGACCTGCTCGACGAGCGTACGCGGCGCCTGTATGCCGGCCTCCAGTCGCTGCAGTTCGGCCGCGGCGGAGACCGGCGCGTGGCCCAGAGCTTGGGCCTGCACCCCTCCACCGTCCGCCGCGGCCGCCTGCAATTGCTGAGCGGAGACGGTCTCGAGCTCGATCCCGGCCGCGTCCGCAGGCCCGGCGGCGGACGCAAGGCCTTGGAAAAAAAAAGCCTGCAATCGGGGAATGCCTGAGAGAGTTGCTCCGCAGCGACACCGCCGGAGACCCGATTCACGGTCATCGCTGGTCGCGACGCAGCACTGCCAAGCTCGCGCGCGCTCTCGCCGCACACGGCCATCACGCTGGCGCGCGCAGCGTAGCCCGCCTGCTGCGCGCGATGGGGTACTCCCTGCGCGTCAACCGCAAGGTCATTGCTCCCAAGACTCACCCCCGTCGCGACGAGCAATTCCGGTACATCGCAGCGCTGCGGTCGGCGCTGACCCCCACGCTCCCGGCGGTGAGTGTGGATGCCAAGAAGAAGCAGCTCGTCGGTCGCTTCCGCAATCCCGGAACGGCTTGGAGCGACCACTGCGTGGAGGTCTTCGACCACGACTACCCGTCGTGGGCCACCGGCAAGGCGGTCCCTTACGGGATCTACGACCTGCAGGCCAACACCGGCTGGGTCGGCCTGGGCCTGTCCCACGACACTCCCTACTTCGCCGTCGACTGCCTCGCGGCCTGGTGGGTGGCCGAGGGGCGCCAGCGCTATCCCGGTGCCGGACAGCTGCTCGTGTTCGCCGACAGCGGCGGCAGCAACGGCATCCACCCGCACGCCTGGAAGCACGCCCTCCAAGAGCGACTCTGCAACCGCCACCGCCTGACCGTCACCGTGGCGCACTATCCTTCAGGCTGCTCGAAATTCAACCCCATCGAACACCGGCTCTTCAGCGAGATCAGCAAGAACTGGGCCGGCGTCCCGTTGGAAAGTGTCGAGACGATCCTCAACTACATCCGCTCCACCACTACCCAGACCGGCCTGACCGTGAGCGCACAACTCATCGAAGCCCAATACCAGACCGGGATCAAGATCACCGCTCAGCAGCTGGCTGAGCTGAACCTGACCCGCCACAACCCGCTCCCCCGCCTGAACTACACTATCGCGCCCAATTCATCCTAGAAGTTTGCACTTATTCTTGCGCAAGCCCTAAACACGCTGCCCAGGTCCTCGCGCGTTGCCGGCAACGCGTCCAGCGCTCCAAGATCGAGCCCCTGATCCAGTTCGCCAACCTGCTCAAGAACAATCAGCCCCATCGTCCTCAACTGGTTCTCCAGCCATCTGAGTTCCGAGGAAGAGTGCCGGATCGACGCGGTGCGCAAGGCCGGCCACTCGGTGTCGGCGATCGTGCGGCGGCTGGGGCGTCCGCGGGAGACAGCCAGCCGGCAGCTGAGCCGCAACTCGGATCCGAAGCCGTACGAGTGCTAAGCGGCTGACCGCAAGGCGCGGGAGCGGCGGCGCAATACCTCGGCGGCGCCGCGCAAGATGACTCCCGAGATCCGGGCCACGGTGCGGGAGATGCTGCAGCGGCAGTTCATCGCGGCGTAACTGCATCTGGAGGGCGAGGTCACAGTCAGCTTCTAGTGAGTCTACCGCTGGATCGACAGGGACCGCGCTGAGGGCGGGCACATGTCCCTGCACTTGCGGCGCCGGGGGTGCAAGCTCAAGGGCCGCCGGGGAAACCGGCGCGGGCCGCGTTCCGAAACGGGCGGACGTCTTCGAGGGCCTGCCAGCGGCGGAAGACTAGGGCCGGGTCTGGGAGTGGGAGCGCAGATTGCTCGCTGGGACTGCCTAGCGTGGCGGATTCTGATTCCGGCAGGTGAGCGTTCAGCAGCGAGCTGTCCCTGCTGCCGTCGTCCCCGAGGCTGCGGGCGATGGCGACGGCCGCCCTCTGCACCCACACGGAGTCGGGAACCCTGCCCTCCACCCGGGTCAGGCAGCCTCCTCGCTCCACGAATACCGCGCCGGGATTGATCATCACTTCCGTCACGCTCTCGTCGTCGAGCAGGTCGATCACCGGCCCGAGAAACGGGGCAATCAGGTGGAACGCAGATTCACTGCGCAAACTTTGTACCCACGGGGACTGCAGAGCCCTCCAGGACGCGGCAGGCATCCCGCCTCGTGACAGCGCGGACCGCACGCTGCTCAAGACCCACCCGCCGCGCCTGCCCTCTCAGCCCCGCCTCCAGCCGGTATGACGGTACGGACCGCAGTCGTGCGGATCCTCAACCTGCCGGGTGTGGCGCGACAGCACGCCAAGGGGCACCAGCACCGGATCGAGGGACCCCATGCAGACCAAGCGTCTTCCGAGAAAGTGGACACGCTGGCGCCGGATGGCTCGTAGATCCGGGTCCTCGTGTTCGGGCGCGGCGGCAGCATGGCGCATTTCACCCCGCCGCCGCGCCAGACCTCCAAGGCAGTGACCGATCGCACAGCGGACGCGGTCTGGTACTTCCTCGCCGGAAGAGGAGAGATATGGCGCCAGTGGGGCAAGCACCAAGAGACGATCGAGGTCTCCTCTGGCGTCTCGTTGTCGATTCCGGTCGGTACCCGCTTCCAGTTCCGGAACCTGAGTGACGCCCCCCCCGGAATACCTTCTTGTGACGATGCCTCTTTTGACAGGCGAACACGAGGCGAGACCGGTCCGCGGCCGCTGGCCCTGGACAACGGACTGACGCACTCCATCGCCCGCGAACAACAGGCTGGGAAGACGGCATCGGGAGGAGCGCCATCTGGCCCGGGTTCCCATCCACTGAAGACGCCCCGTCCGGCACATCGATGGAGTGGAATTGAAGCTAGACTGAAGGCCAAGGCCGCAGGTGCCACCAGCGGCCCGGCTACCATGCGACACCACAGACCGCAACTGGCTCGGGCACTCGCAGTGGTTTTCATCGCCATTGTTGCGCAAGCAGCCGCGCCCGCCACAGAAGCGCCGCAGGCGATCCTCGACCAGCATTGCGTCGCCTGCCACGGCCCCCAAGTCCAGAACGCGGGCGTGCGACTGGACGGCCTCTCCTCCAACTTGGTCCGCGACCGCAGGGCGGCGGAGACTTGGCACGACGTGCGCAACGCCCTCAACCGAGGAGAGATGCCGCCACCGGGCGCACCCGCGCTGCATACTGACGACCGGGCCGCGCTGCTCGAATGGCTCGACTCGGCGCTCGACAAGGCGGAAGCCGCACAGCGCCAGCACGACGGACCGGCCGTGATGCGCCGGCTCAACCGGCGCGAGTACCAGAACACGATGCGGGACCTGCTGGGCCTCGATGTGGACTTCGTCAAGAACCTCCCGCCCGACGAGATGAGCCCCGACGGCTTCACCAACAACGGTGCGGCCCTGCGGATGTCGTCCCTCCGGCTGGAGCACTACCTCGCCACGGCCCGGAGCGCGCTGCGCAGGGCCGTCGTCACGGGCCCGGCACCGCCCGTCCGCGAGCACTTTGCCGAACAGACGGTCATTGACAAGGTCAAGACCCAGCACTGGTCCAACCGTCTAGGACGCACGGGGACCTTCGTCGCCCGAGTCCCAGACTTCCCCGACGAGGGCGACTTCGTCCTCCGCGTCCGGGCCCGGGCCGTGATGCCCACGGGCTCCCCCTTCCCCAGAATGCAGGTCTCGATGGGCTACCGTGCTGACACCCAGACGCCGTCCCGCACGGTGGGGGAGGTTGACGTTTCCGACAGCGCGGTCCGGGAGTTTGAGTTCCGGGGCCGCATCGAGGAGTTCCCCATCCAAAGCCGCACCCAGAGCAAGTACCCCGGCTTGCTGATCTGGGTCCGCAACGCCTACTCGGACGGGTGGCCCCCGCCAGCGGGCGAGAGAGTCGACTTTGAGGAAGACGGCAAGGCCAAGTGGAAGATGGTATGGCCCATCGACTCCGACTTCCCGGCCATCGTGATCGAGTCGGTCCGATTCGAAGCCCCCGTCTACGCAAGCTGGCCCCCCGCCCACCACCGCAGGCTGATCCCGCGCTCCCCCGCACGCCGGGCCGCCGAGCGGCCTGCCGCCCGCGAGCAGTTGCGGGCGTTCCTGCGCCGGGCGTACAGGCGGCCTGTCCAGACCGCCGACCTCCGGCCGATCCTTCGCTTCTTCGATACCGTGCGGCCCGCTGTTGGCAGCTACGAGGAGGCCATGCGCGAAGCGATGGCAATGGCGCTCGTATCGCCGGCGTTCCTGTACCGCATCGAACGGGGCAAGGCCTCCTCGTCTCGGATCGACAGCTACGAGCTGGCCTCCCGGCTGTCCTATTTCCTGTGGAGCACGATGCCCGGCGCGCGCCTGAAAGCGCTGGCGGACCAAGGCCGCCTCCGGGAACCCGCGACCCTGCGAGACGAGGCGCTCCGCATGCTGGACGATCCGCGATCCCAGGAGTTCGTGGAGCAATTCACCGACCAGTGGCTCGACTTGGCCGGCGTGCATCGAGTCGCGATCAACCCCAATTACTACCCGGACTTCGACCCATCGCTGAAGGAGCACATGCGCGAGGAGACGCGGCAGTTTTTCGCCGCCCTGCTGCGGGAGGACGCCAGCGCCCTGCACTTTCTTCGCTCAGATTGGGCGATGCTCAACGAACCCATGGCCCGCCACTACGGCGTCCGGGGGCCGCGCGGCGGGATCTTCGAGCAGGTCTCACTGACGGGCTCGGGGCGACTCGGCGGCCTGCTCTCGCAGGGCAGCATTCTGCTCTCCAACTCAACGGGAGAGGACTCCCACCCCGTCGAGCGCGGAGTCTGGATCCGCCGGGCTCTGCTCGGCGACCCTCCGTCCCCGCCGCCGCCCGCCGTACCGAACCTCGACTCGGGCGACAAGGAGCTCGCCCTGCTGCCCCTCGCGCGCCAGCTTGAGCTCCACCGGGACAGCGAGGCCTGCGCCCGCTGCCATCAAGGCATCGATCCGTGGGGCTTGGCGCTGGAAGAGTATGACGCGGTCGGGCTGCGCCGTGAAGCGGTCTCGCGCCGCATGGGCGAGCACGTGAAGTCCCATCCGGTGGACGCTGAGGCGACTCTGCCTGACGGCTACCGCGTGAGCGGGGCGCGAGGCTTGGCCGACTACTTGGTGGCACATCGGAGCCGGCAGTTCTCCAAGGCCTTGGTCTCCAAGCTGCTGGCCTACGCTCTCGGGCGGGGCCTGGAGCTCCGCGACCAGCAGTTCGTCGAGGACCTGACGGATCGATTCGAGCAGTCAGGGCACCGCCTGAAGCAGCTGTGTGCCATGATCGTAACCAGCGAGCCGTTCCTGAGCCGCTAGAAATTAGAGAGGGGTCAACCCGTGAGACGCAAGCCTTGGCACCTGAGCCGCCGCACATTCCTGCGAGGCAGTGGAGCGTCGCTCGGCCTGCCCTTGTTGGAGTGCATGGCCGCCAACGCGGCCGGCCGGGAGACTCCCAGGAGACTCTGCGCCGTCTACTTCCCCTACGGCATCGTCCAGCGCAGCCAAGCGACGGCCGCGGCGGACTGGAACTGGTTCCCGCGTGGATCCGGAGCCGACTACCGCTTCAACCGCAGCCTGGCCCCTCTCGAGCCGCTGCGCTCAGACCTGACCGTGCTGGGCGGCCTCTCTCACCCCAAGGGCCGCAGCATGGGCGGCCACGACACGGCCGACACATGGCTCACCGCGGCCGAACTCAAGGAGGGCCACCTCGAGAACACGGTCTCCGTGGACCAGCTCGCGGCGGCCGCGTTCGGCCAGTGGACCCGCCATCCGTCGCTGGTGCTCTCCACTGACGGCGGGGTGGGCGAGCCGACGCGCTCCAGCACTCTGTCCTTCGACCGCAGCGGCCAGCCCGTTCCGTCCGAGAACCGGCCGCGAGCCGTCTTCGACCGGCTGTTCGGAGCCGACCCGCGCTCCCTGCGCGAGCAGCGGCGCAGCCTCGCGAACTCGGGCAGCATGCTGGACTTGGTTTTGGAGCACTCCAAGTCCGTGCGCTCGCGGCTGGGCAGTCAGGACCTGGTCAAGTTTGACGAGTATCTGGACTCGGTGCGCCAGATCGAGAAGCGGGTGGACCGCTCGCAGCAGTGGCTGACGGTGCCCAAGCCGCAAGTGGCGGCCACCGGCCTGCACTTGGACGCTGACGACACCACCCCCGCTGAACTGATCCGGACCATGTTCGACCTGACCTACTTGGCCTTCCAGACGGACTCGACACGCATCGCCACGTACCAGATCGGCAACATGAACGGGGCGACATCCATCGCGGGCAAGTTCCCGCAGCTGCTGGGGCTGTCCAAGAACATGCACACCTTGGCCCACGAGGCCCGCAAGGGCGACGCAGGAGCCGAGCCGCTCGGCCAGTGGGACCTGTTCCTGACGCGGCAGCTCGCCTACTTCCTGCAGCGGCTGAAGGACACAGCAGAGGGCGATGGGACGCTGTTGGACCGCACCCTGGTGCTCTACGGCAGCAGCAACAGCCAGACCCACGTCAACCTTGACTACCCGCTCGTGTTGTCAGGCGGCCGCGGGCTCGGCCTGCGGCACGGCCAGTACCGGAGGTTCGGGGAGTCGACGCCCCTCTCGAACCTGTTCGTGACGATGCTTCACGCTTTGGGCCTGCCAATGGAAGCCTTCGCGGACAGCACCGGGGAACTAACGGAAGTATTGGCCTGAACACAGGCTCAGACATCCTGCCACCGTGGGGTAGGATCCTGCCAACTGGTTGCTTGGGTCCGCCTTAGGGAGGGACTGGCCGGAGTCGAGGAACTATGGATCGTAAGCGCTTGCTCTACCTCTTGCGGCTGTAGGTCATCCTCGACCACTCCCGCATCGTCAAGCTGTCCCCACTCGAAATTCGTGAGACACAAGACTTCTTGCTCGCGGACGGGAATGGACACGGCGAGCTGCGTGTCCAACCCCGCGAGCACACCCAGCAGCTGCCCCTTGCGGAGGTCAATCAGGCAGGATGTGTCTAGAACGACTGGGAGTGTCAAGACGGTTGCGGGCAGGTGATCTGGTGCTCAACTCGATCAAGAGTCTCGTTGAGCAGCATTGCGGCCCGGACAGGCGAGATCAACTGTTCCGCGACGGCTCGCAGTACGAGTCGACGGAAGCGCCGCGGCTTCTCGAACGCCGCGACTCCGCAGCCTGCTTCGATCGGGCTCGGGTCCTCCTTCCGCCAATCGCGGGCGAACGTCCTGAAGGCGTGCGCTACGCTGCTTTGAGACAGTGTTCCGACTTGTCCGAGGCGGACCAGCATGGCCGCCGCAGAAACGCCGAAGGCGTGCTTGAGTCGCGTCAGCTCGTAATAGCTGATGCGACGGCGTCTCTCGCCGACTGCCTGCAGGAGACTCTGACGCGGAACGAGAAACGCACCGGCAAACCAATTCATGGCCGTCTCAAGCTTGATGGCGGGATTGCCGGTGGAGCGGATTACTCGGTGTGCAAGTTCGTGCGCCAGCGTGAATCGCTTACGCTCGACATTGACTCGCTGAGAGACGAGCACCGCTTCGGCAACTGGCTCGGCGCCCCGCAGGACTCGGCATGCCATGCCGTGGATGCTCTCGGGCAGGTCTCCCTCGACCACCTTGAGGCCCTTCGCTTCCAGCAGTTCGCACAGGCTGGGGATCGCGGCAGTGCCCAAGTGCCAAGCCTCGCGCAGACCGTCCGCCATGTCTTCGATCTGCGATTCCGAAGCTACGCTGAGCAACTGCTTGTCTCCGAACGGATCGCCGGTCGCTTCGAGGTCTAGAATCTCCTCGATGGCCAAGTAGCGGTCAAGATAGTCAATCAGAAAGGCTTCGGCCCGCGCTCGATCACGGGCAGGTGCTCGGGAGCGCTTGCGAAACTCCAGCCCGTCGAGCGTCCCTACTCGATCGCTCATCAAGAAGTCCAGCGACACATCGAGTGCCTTGGCAAGGGCGACCAGCACTGACGAGGAGGGCAGCATCCTGCCGTTCTCGTACTTGCTGATGGACTGCACCGTCAGCTTCACGGTCAGTTGGTCGACCAGCGACTGCTGAGACATGCCCGCTCGCTTGCGGGCTAGTCGAAGTCGTTGTCCAAACATGTCGTTCCCTTCACACTATACTCTAGGTTGATTTTACGTCAAATCTGTGCTCTATTCTAAACTAAGAATCGGCACGGCACGCCGGCTTCGCCACCGTCGCTTGGAGCGGCTGCTGCCGCGCTCAACGCTAGCCGCACACTGAATCCCGGTACTGACCTGCGCCACACTTACGAGTTCGCAGCCTGAGGCCGGGACCCGGGGCCCGGGACGGTGACGCGTTCCGGCCCGGCCTCGGCTGGGAGGCACCTCCGCGTGACGGCTGCCCCCCTTCAGCGGGGTTCTCCCGCGGCACACAGCAAACTGCTGCTCCTCCCATGGTCCGCTCTCCACCTACCCACTTGGTCAGCCGGGCCGACTGCCGGGACACGACACCAAGAGCGGATGCGGCGCAGACTGTCACGCCAGCACCTCTGCCTGAAGACACCATTGGTTGAAGTAATCGAGTCCAAGATTGCTATGGCTGGTATTGCATGACGAACTCCAGACGAGAGGCGCGCGCGGCAGTGTTTCTCGGCACTCGGGGCGGCTGAGTGCGACACGGGGCTGTGCTTGCCTCTGGATCCCGGCCCCCTGCCCACTGCGCCAGGCACGGCACGGGATCAGTGGTCCTCCCACTCGAACTCCTTCAGCTAGTCGGTCTCCGGACTCAGCTGCAGGCCGACCAGCCGGGGCGGCTGGGGGAGTCGGCGAGCGTAGTGCCACGGCCCGTTCCAGAGTCTCGCCGGGGCGCCCGGCCGCGCGCCGGGTGGAGCTGACCCGGCTTGGGATTGGCCGGGATCCAATGGCGCCGCATCCCCAACCTGCTGCGCACTTCCACTCCAGACCTGCTGCAGGAGTGACCGTCACTCGGACATGAACTCCGTCCGTCCGGTGCTCTAGTGTGGGCGCCTCTCACCAAGTCCGCCTCCGTCCCAGGACTGACGGTGTTGAAGACGAGTCCGCCGGCTGCGAGGAATTTGTGGCGAACTCCAGCGCTGCCGAGCGTGTCGCCGCAGCATCATGGCTCCGCCTGTCGCCGGCAGCGGGAAGCGCTGGCGAGCAGTCTACTGCGCCACCGAACGGCAGCACCAGCGCATCCCCGTTGAGTCTCCCACTGCTTCGTGCTGCCCGGTCTTCGGGCTGCGACACTGAACATATCGTGCGCATGTGCTCTCACGCTCGCAAACATCGTTCGGCAGCCGCAGTTACCGATCAGTCCGCTGTACCTGCTAGGTCTAGTAGGTGGCCGTCGCTAGGCAGACAGCCTAGCCTTCGTTGAGCGGGGAAGTTGTCGACTAGCGTAGGGCTTGGCAAGGCACCCACCGTCACCGGGGCTCCGGCCCCGGTCTTCGGATTGCAGCGGGAGAGCTGCACTGTTCCGCTCGCGTCAGCCACGAAGGACGCACCGGCTTAGCCGTGCATCGTCGTGGCTGGGGTTGCACGCCGCCGTCGCGCGTGCTATGCTTTCTTCAACGGGAGATTGACCCTAGTGGACAATTTTCCGTACACTAATTGCTGCGCACTCGCGTGTCGCAGCTCGAAAGGAGGTCACTATGACCAAAACGATCAACCTTGACTCGCTCGTCGAGGCCTGCAAGGACCCCTCGTTCGAGGACGGTCTCAGGATCGACTCGGAACTTGAGTCTCTCGCAGGACCTGGAGGGACGGTCAAACCCGCGGTCTACGAAGGAGGCCGCTACCAAGAAGACCAGAGGTGGGCCTCGCCGTCCGACAAGGAGCCGACGCCGGTCCTCGTGATCGACAATGTCCCCTCCCAAGCTAATCGCTTGGAGGAGGCGCTCCGCCGCCATCGGGAGTCCGCGGCCATTCCAGAGCTGGTTCTCGACCTGTCGGAGCTCACCAACCTTCCAAGGCACCTGCCGTCGAGCATCTCAAGCCTTCAATTCCCCCATCGCAACGCCGATGCCTACCTCCGCGATTCGCAGATTGACGGCGTCGACTTTGAGAAGACCCGGCTTGGCAAACAGATCCTGGGAGCTACACCGGAGGCCTGCAGCCCGCTGATGGCTTGGTTCCCTCAGGCGCTCCTCTATGGCTTCTGGCAGTCGCACCTCGGAAAGAAGCGCCACAACACGAAGCACGCACGAGCGTGGGTCTCGGAGATCGTCGGATGGGACCCGGCAGCCACGAAGACTAAAGTGCTCGGCCTCAAGGGCGATCCCCTGAATCTCAACACCGACGAGAAGTTGGCCTCAAACCCCGACGACCGATTCCAGTGGACCATCGGGACATCGAGGGCAGCGCTCAAGCAGATCGAGGGTGGGAAGAAAGACAAGCTATCCGAGATAGGTCACGGACAGGTGCCCTTCATGGGAAGCGAGGCGACAGCTGCTGCGGTCTCGTTTGCGAGAGTCACCCAGCGCGCGACACTCTCCCTTGCTCAGCTGCGGCGAGTCAGCCTCGGCCGGGGCCATTCTCGCTATGCCGATGCGGCGGCCCGAGCCCTGCTGGTTGCGCTGTCACTGCATGCGCATGCCCTTGCATTCGGTCATGGCTTCGCGCTGCGTTCCGGGGCGGAACTGCGGCCGACGAAGGTCACGGCGACATGGCTCGGCGCGAACGCAGACACTGAGTTTGCCTTGGGCGGGCCCGAGCAGACTCGAGAGGTCCTGCTGAGCGCGGTGGAGAATGCACGCTCGGCGGGAGTTCCACTCGATGGATGGGGTAAGCCACCGCTTCGTCTCACACCGAAGGAAAACCTGCGCAAGGCGATCCGCGCCACATGGCCAGACTTGGGGGACTGATGCTGTCAATCACAGTCGAGCTTCTACACGGCACGTTCCGTGCGGACCCGGATGGATCTGCACACACTGGGCAATTGAAGGAGGGGGAGTGGCCGCCCTCTCCCTCGCGGCTCTATTCTGCTCTTGTAGCTGCCGACGGTACACGGGATCGGCTTCGAGTCACCACCGGTCGCGAGCTGGAGTGGTTCGAGAGGCTGCCCCCGCCGGTCATCCACGCGCACAGCGAACCATGTCATCAGCCGCTGCACCCCCGTTTCGTGGTGGGAGCCAGGCGGAGATTTGCGACGTCCACCTCGAAGAAGAAGGATGTGCTCACTCACCTTGAGTACATCGGTCGCAGTGGTGCCGAGGTCAGACCCGGGGTGCGTGTCTCACCGCGCTTCCCAAGGATTGTGTACCTCTGGGACGCCTCTTGCCCATCCGAAGTGCTGGATGGGTTGCAGCTGCGTGCAGCCCGTGTCGGTTATCTGGGAACGGCTGACTCCCCCGTTCGCGTCCGGGTGCAAGACGCCGTGCCTGAGTCGCTGGAGCCCGCCGAGGCCTTCCGGCCTGACGCAGAGGGGAGCGTGTACATCCGAGTGCCGCAGGCAGGTGACTTGAACATGCTCGACGGCATCTACGATGCTTGGCTGAAGCGCGGGGTTGGACTAGCCCGTGCGCAGTACCCCTCTCTCTGGCATGAAGCCCGGTATCGGTCCCCGACGTCCGCCCCACCCCGTGAAGACCGAGGCAGCGTAGTAGCTTGGCTGCGGCTGCGCACTTCGATCTCAGGCCGCCGCGTTGGAGCGGTCACTTCGCTATTCAAGAAGGCTGTGCTGTCCAAGTACCAGAATCTCTACGGAGAGCCACCCGCTATCCTTCACGGTCACGGATTCAAGGAGCCGGGTTATGACTTGGCTCGCTATCTGGCCCTCCCGGATGTAGGCGGCCGCTGGTCCCGTGGGCGGATCCACGGATTGGCCCTCTGGGTGCCGCCCGGTTGCGATCGCATCGTGCGGAATCGGGCCCGACAGTCGGCGAGAATAGTGCGTCGTTTGGCGGGGCATGGCTTGAACACTGCTGTCAGGCCCCATGCCGGCGAGCGACGCCCGGTCGCCGCCACGCCAGGCCGCTGGACTCGCAGAGCTCGCTCATGGGTCACAGTGTTTCCGGCGGTCCATGAGCGTCGCGGGCCTCTCGACCTTGCTGAGGTGACGAAGTGGTGCAAGCACGCGGGCTATCCGGAACCGGTGTCGTTTCGCTCCACGCGTGCTCCTCTGATCCACGGTGGAGTTGACCTGGCACCGGTCGAGGTCAACCGTCCCGGTCGTCACGGCCCGCCCTACTCGCATCTCCAGATCTGGTTCGCCAAGAAGGTCAGAGGGCCGGTCGTGATCGGTTCGGCCAGGCAACGGGGCTTGGGGCTGTGCGTGAGCTGTCGAGAGGGGGAGTCTTCAAATGACTAATCCAGCGCCGTTGGCCCCGATGCCACGGTTCTCCGAGTTCTACGAGGCCCTCAACAACCGAGAGCCGTTTCCGTGGCAGGCGCGACTTGCCGAGCGGCTCGCAGTGTCAGGATGTTGGCCGGCCGAGATCGGCGTGCCAACCGGCTTGGGAAAGACAGCCTGCCTCGACATCGCCGTGTGGTGGCTAGCCAGCCAAGCGGACAGGCCACCGGCTGACCGTACGGCTCCTACTCGAATCTGGTGGGTCGTGAATCGGCGCCTCTTGGTCGATTCCACTGCAGACCATGCCACGAGGATCAGCGAAGCCCTTAAAGACAGCGACCTTGAGTCTCTGCAGATTGTGAGTCGCCGGTTGCGCTCCATTGCGGACTCCCCAGGATCGTCGCCTCTTGAAGTCATCCGACTGAGAGGCGGCGTCGCCTCAAGTCGGCCCACAGATCCCTCCTGCCCGGCAGTGATTCTGTCGACGATACCTATGTACGGCTCCCGGCTGCTGTTTCGCGGATATGGTACGAGCCGGACGATGCGGAGCGTTGACGCGGCGCTGGCGGGAACCGACAGCCTCGTCCTGGTGGATGAAGCTCATCTGGCGCGACACCTCACAAGCCTGATCTCGCAGCTCGCAGCCTGCGTTGATGGTTCGGAAGAGATCCTTGGCAAGGTACGGTCACATCCGCAAGTGGTGGCCTTGACGGCTACCGGCGATGCCAAGGAAGAAGACCGCTTCGATCTGAACGCCGACGACGAACGTAACGAAATCGTCCGCCAGAGACTTGACGCAACCAAGTCGATCGAGGTCCGAGTCCATACCCGTCACTCCGAGAAGCACTTGGCAACGGCGGCGGAGCGATTGCTGCAGGGAGCGAAGGGAGCGACGTGTCTCGTCTTCGCCAACTCTCCGGTCACCGCCAGAGCGGCTTGGATGCTTCTTCGGAAGCGTTTCCCTGCATCGGTCGCAAACACGCTCCTCCTCACGGGGAAGACCCGGGAGCGGGAAGCTGATTCCATCCGGGAACGAGTCTTGGACGGAGCCGAAGGCATGGCTGCAGACCGAAGCCTCGAAGCAGTACGCAAGCGACACCTGATAGTAGTCGCCACACAAACTCTCGAGGTCGGTGCCGATATCGACGCAGAGTTCTTGGTGACCGAGACATGCGGTGTGCGCGCTCTTACGCAAAGGCTGGGTCGCCTCAACCGATTGGGTCGATTCAAGCAGTCGCGAGGAACCTATGTCCATATGCCTCCCCCTAGGCGCAAGGGGACGGCGAAGAGAGGTCCTCTTGAATGGCCCGTCTACGGCAGGGAGCCTGATTCCGTGCACGAGAGGCTTGAAGAGGCCGTAGATCCGAACACCGGGGTCGTCAACCTGTCACCGAGGGACATCTCCGGAGTTCTGGGCGAGCCGGGGGATGACCCTGGTCGCGCGCCGGAGATTCTGAAGGGACTGCTGTGGGAGTGGGTGAAGACCACAACGCCGCCTCCCGGTGAAGCCCCGGTCGAACCGTACTTTGCCGGTATTGCGGGTGTCGACTATTCCGTGTCTGTCATCTGGAGAGCCAATATACCGGAGCCCGGTTGGCGGCTCTGGCCTCGCCCCTCCAACCGTGAGATTGTGAGCATCCCCATAGGAGAGTTCCGAGATGCACTTGACAGCGACGATGAAGTTAGTCGGCTCGGCCCCGATCAGATGACGATTGAGCTGTCGCGAACGGAGGACCTGCAACCAGGCAACGTGGTCGTGCTTCCGTCGGACAGCGGTTTACTGGACGAATTCGGTTGGAACCCAAGTGCGACTGGGACGGTCTTCGACATGTCAATTCCAGTTCGGGGTCTACCTCTCGAGAAGGATGCAATTCGTCGACTCGTTGGAGTCTCTCTCAGCGAGACTGTGAGCGTCGACTCGGATGAGATGACGTTAAGCAGTCTGCTCAAAGGGGCATTGGGGGATGTCGAGGACCATGAAGACACAGACGAGGATCGAATGCGGGAGGCAGCAGAGCAATTGCGGCAGGGACTGAGCAAGACGCGACCCGAAGGATGGGAAGAATCTGAGTGGATCAGTTTTCTGGATCAGTTGGGGCCGCCAGTAGTGTCCGTGTTCGATGAAGTTTCTCGGCTTCCTTGTTCGGAAGGCTCGAGCGAGCGACCTAGTGAGGAACGTGATGAGACCTCGTTGTCCGAGAACGCGACGCTGCTACATCAGCACGGAGAGCAAGTGGGCAGGGTCTCCGAATCGCTCTCAGAGCGGATCGGAGTCCCATTGAAACTGGTTCGCGTGATTGCGAGGGCTGGACGCTGGCACGACTGCGGGAAGGCTGACTCACGGTTCCAACGCTGGCTCAACCCGGCAGGTAGTGCAACGAACGGCGAACCCTTGCCCCCGCTGGCGAAGTCGAAGACGCCGAGAAGCCGCTGGAACGCTACGCGTGTGGCGGCAGGATGGCCTCGAGGCGGTCGACATGAAGCGTTGTCCGCACGCTTGGTTCGTGCTTGGGTCGCGACCGTCCGTGAGGAGGATCCCTTGCTGGCCGACCTACTCGTCCACTTAGTGGCCAGCCACCATGGGAGCGGGCGACCACTGATCCCACCTGCGACGGACGGTGCAATGGGCACCGTGGTTGCCGAAATTGAAGGCGTTCGGTTGGAGTCTCGTGTCGATCTCTCGGTCGTCGACTGGGAGCAGCCAGCTCGGTTCCGCCGCCTCAACGACAAGTTCGGGCCCTGGGGGCTAGCCTTGATGGAGACAATTGTGCGACAAGCCGACCATCGTGTGTCGAGCGAGAAATCTAGTGATTCGCAGGAGGCTGCATCATGAAGGAATTGCATTGCGTAGGAATGCCGGCAGGGTGGCTCAATGCTTGGCTGGCAGCGGTGGGATCCACTGTTCTCAGTCCGCAGTTGCGTCTACGGTGGACAGCAGATGCAACGCCTCATGCGGTTCTCAGTGCGCAGCACGACGATCCAGCGACGGTCCTGTTGAGTGCGTGGCCAACCCAGAAGGACCTTGAGAACCTGCCGATTCGAAGACGGTGGCCCGGTGTGATAGAGTTGCCAAGGAAAGTCACCGTTGCTGCGTTCGCGAAACGAGCAGCTGCCGTTCGCAACCACCCATGTTCCTGGACTCTGTCATCCACCATCACCGACCTACATTTAGATGAGCAGCACTGCGTTGCTCATGGGCCGTTCGATCCTCCAGTGCCTAGGGGCCTTGTCCTACATGACCGTCTGTGCCGACTGAGAGCCGCTCCAAGTATTGAAGATCTCCGTAAGTCCTTGTCTGGCACTGGCAAGAGGATAAAGAATAACGGCTTGGGGTTCGATATTACTCGGATGGGATCGGGAGCGGACTCGTCATCCAAATGGATCGATCCGGTGGTGGAAACACTGGCATTCTTTGGATTGAAGCTCTTCCCTGTTCGAGGGAGTGGCACGGATGGAAAGGTCCAGAAGCGGGCTCGGCCGTCTACGATTCAACGAGGGTGGGTGGAACTGAAGAGCTCGCGAGAACCGCCGTGGTTTACTTGGCCAGCTTGGAGACATCCTCTCGATTGTGCAGCGATTGACGCGCTCCTTGATGCCGGGCGGAAGTTTGGGCGAAGGAGATCGTCAATTGAGCTTAGGCCAGCCAAGCGGCTCCGAGCGACTGATTTCTGGCAGATCGAGCGACTAGGCAAGCGATCTGGATTGGGAATTCACGCTGCATGGCGTAGCGTAAAGTACAAGGCGAAGGGGAGTTCAGACACAACTCGCGGCTTTGGGGCAGAGCGACTTGACTGAGCCAGTAGTAATTCCAATCTCGGCAATCGAGAAACTCGCATATTGCGCTAGGCAGTGTGCCTTGGTCCACTGTGACGGCGTCTGGATCGACAACGCGCACACTGTCCGAGGCTCACACGCGCATCAGAGAGTCGACTCTGGACGATCACGGCACGAACGGGGGAGGATGGTACTTCGTGCGATTCCACTGTGGTCGGAAAAGCTCGGTCTCTCAGGGCGTGCCGACGCCGTTGAAGTTGACGGCGAGAGTGTGTGGCCAGTAGAGTACAAGTCCGGTGTGCGCCATGGCGAAGCGGCCGACTTGCAAGTATGCGCACAGGGGATGTGTCTGGAGGAGATGCTTGGCCTGGACATTCCATACGGCTACATATGGTACGGCGGGCCAAGGCGTCGATTGAGAGTTGACTTCACGACTGGACTTCGACTTCGGGTAGAGCAAAGTGTTGACGAAATCCGAAAGCAGTTGATATCTGGTGAGCTGCCCCAAGCTCCGAACGACGATCGTTGTAATGAATGCCAACTTCGATCTCATTGTCTACCCGAAGTAACTAGCAAGCCACGTCGTGTCACGCGCCATATGTTGGAGGAGGTCTTTCGATGCGATACCTGAGCACGTTGTACGTGCGCAGTCACAAGGCCCGAGTTGGCCTGCAGTCCGGAGCGCTGCGTGTCTCGTCACCGGACGGGAAGCAGCGTGTCCCGCTAGAGGCAATAGATGGACTTGTAATGCTGGGGGGCGGACAAGTAACTTCGCAGGCTCTGGGGGAATGCGTCAAGAAGGGTGTCCGAGTGGCGGCGCTGTACCGCAGTGGCTCCGTCAGATATCTTGTGGGCCACAAGACAGGCGGCAACATCAACTTGCGTATTGCACTGTATCGGGCTGCGGCCAACGAGGCCCAGTCGCTTGAGCTCGCGAAGGTAATCGTTGCGGCGAAGCTGCAAAACAGCAAGACGGTCCTCTCCCGATGGAGCCGGGACGCGAAGGATCCAGCCGTATGCGAGAGCCTTGCCTCGCGCGCTAGCCAGATTCTCGCACGGATACCACGTCTGCAAAGTGTGTCGACAGCTGACCACGTGAGGGGAATAGAGGGAGATGCAGCCCGAATCTACTTTCGTGGTGTGAGCGAAGTCCTGGCGGGGTCAGCCCTCGAGTTCAGCACCCGTAACAAGCGACCCCCAAGAGATCCCGTGAATTCTGCGTTCGGCTTCTGTTACGGTCTCTTGGTGACCGAGTTCATCGGCGCGATCGAGAGTGTAGGCTTGGATTACCAACTGGGATTCTTCCATCGGCCTCGATCCGGTCGCCCTTCACTTGCGCTCGACTTGGTGGAGGAGCTACGGTCTTTGGCAGACCGATTCGTGGTGTCACTCGTCCGCCGCCGGCAGATGGGTCAGGAACAGTTCGTACGGACTCCGGGGGGAGCGGTCTACTTGACGGATGATGGACGCGCACGGCTGATTCGTGCATGGGAGCGGCACAAGGATTCGGAGCTGTGGCACTCGGTTCTTAAGCGAGGTGTAGGTCGATGGGCTCTTCCAACGATCCAAGCGACACTCCTTGCTCGTCATCTTCGGGGCGATCTTGCATCGTATCCTCCATTCATTCTGAAGTAATACATGGATTTCCTCATTACGTACGATATTGCGGATACTCGGACTGAAGGAGCGCGACGTCTGCGGAGAGTCGCCACGATCTGTGAGAGATATGGAGAGCGTGTACAATTGTCTGTGTTTGAGTGCAGACAGTCACCCTCTCGAATGGCTCGTATGATCGGGGAATTGCAGGATGTCATTGACAAGGAAGTGGATTCGCTGATTGTTTACAAGTTCAACGGCGGAATCGATGATGCCCGCCAGACGTTCGGACGGGCCCAGATCCACGAACTAGGGGAGCCTTGGATGCTCTGATGTGTCTGCGAACCCTCAGTGATCCCATGGACAACCAAGGTTCAGAAGTTAATTGGTCAAAGCATATGTCGAATATGTTCCAGTACAGTGCATGCAGCATTCGATTGGAGTGCGACAAGTTTTCGCACTTGCCCCAGCTGGCCTCGACGTAGTACGATTAGGGGTGTCGCCGGGGTTCACGCCCCGGCCTTCGTTGAGCGCCCTGCTTCTGTTGGAGATAGCATACCGCCGCTTCGTGTCGCCGGGGTTCACGCCCCGGCCTTCGTTGAGCGTTGCGTGAGTGGCTGCCGCACCACGCCGCCAACTTAAGCGTGTCGCCGGGGTTCACGCCCCGGCCTTCGTTGAGCGCTAGTGAGAGAGAGACGCCGCAGCCGAATCGACCGACAGTGTCGCCGGGGTTCACGCCCCGGCCTTCGTTGAGCGTCCCTGGGGATCACGGTCGGAACGGCCTGGCGGACCTGTGTCGCCGGGGTTCACGCCCCGGCCTTCGTTGAGCGAGCGCCCGCAATGCCCGCAACGGCGGCTATATACATGTGTCGCCGGGGTTCACGCCCCGGCCTTCGTTGAGCGTCCTATGTGGGCGGATGGCGTGCGCGGCGGCCAGTTGTGTCGCCGGGGTTCACGCCCCGGCCTTCGTTGAGCGTCGGAGTACCTCAAATTGAAGGTTTGCTGCCAGAGCGGGTGTCGCCGGGGTTCACGCCCCGGCCTTCGTTGAGCGCCGGAAGAGTCTCGCACGGGAGCTGCGGCGGAAGGAGTGTCGCCGGGGTTCACGCCCCGGCCTTCGTTGAGCGGCGAAATTCCCGGCATGCGCCGACCAGTCGATCTACGGTGTCGCCGGGGTTCACGCCCCGGCCTTCGTTGAGCGCGGCGCGTGGACGAGGAGGACGTGACCGCTCGCTAGTGTCGCCGGGGTTCACGCCCCGGCCTTCGTTGAGCGATTGCTGTATTCGTCAAGTGATTTGGCCGACTTTCTTGTGTCGCCGGGGTTCACGCCCCGGCCTTCGTTGAGCGCAGCCCCTATGGGGGCCTATCGGCCCTCCTCGCAGCGTGTCGCCGGGGTTCACGCCCCGGCCTTCGTTGAGCGCTGCGCGCCGGGCTTGGGACCGCCGCCGCGGGTTAACCGTGTCGCCGGGGTTCACGCCCCGGCCTTCGTTGAGCGACATCTCATAGGGCGCGGTGTCGCCGCGGTACGCGGTGTCGCCGGGGTTCACGCCCCGGCCTTCGTTGAGCGGCTCCTTGGCGTGCGCGCCAAGCTTGCGTTTGCTAGTGTCGCCGGGGTTCACGCCCCGGCCTTCGTTGAGCGCTGCTATGGGGGACGGGCGAGCATGTGCTAGTATGGGTGTCGCCGGGGTTCACGCCCCGGCCTTCGTTGAGCGTTCTGGGCCTGCTTCTTCGTCTCGACGTACCCCAGGTGGTGTCGCCGGGGTTCACGCCCCGGCCTTCGTTGAGCGAGTTCTGTATTGACTCTGTCCACATGTCGGTATGGCGGTGTCGCCGGGGTTCACGCCCCGGCCTTCGTTGAGCGAGGCAAGTCACTCGCACCACCTCGACTGGCAGCAAGCGTGTCGCCGGGGTTCACGCCCCGGCCTTCGTTGAGCGCTTGCCGCCTATTAGTCGGTCCACGGCCGCTTCGCGCGTGTCGCCGGGGTTCACGCCCCGGCCTTCGTTGAGCGCTGATCTCAGCGTGATACGGTCCGTAGGCGGCGGTGGGTGTCGCCGGGGTTCACGCCCCGGCCTTCGTTGAGCGTTCTGGGCCTGCTTCTTCGTCTCGACGTACCCCAGGTGGTGTCGCCGGGGTTCACGCCCCGGCCTTCGTTGAGCGAGTTCTGTATTGACTCTGTCCACATGTCGGTATGGCGGTGTCGCCGGGGTTCACGCCCCGGCCTTCGTTGAGCGCCGAGAACGCTGGTGTCGCGCTCGCGGAGCTCGAGTGTCGCCGGGGTTCACGCCCCGGCCTTCGTTGAGCGCGGTACTTCGCGCACGAGTACTGGAAGGCCGGCTTGTGTCGCCGGGGTTCACGCCCCGGCCTTCGTTGAGCGCGTGCCGCACTCCTAGCGGTGACGCTACCGTGCCGCACGTGTCGCCGGGGTTCACGCCCCGGCCTTCGTCAGGGCTATTTTATTTTCGGATTCGGAAGGGCAGTGGTAACAGGAGTCTGTGCGAACCGGATCCACTGAACCGGATCCACTAGACACTACGCTCGTCGGCACCGGTGTTTTTCGCCGCAAGGGCTGGACATTTCCTTCTCGATCTGTCAGGGTGGGTCCTGTGGAGAGCCTGTCGCCGCCACGTGGCGCTGTGCCGCTGCGCTCGATCAGGGTGCGTCCGACCTGCGGTGCCCAGCAGCACCGGCTCTGGGACCGGCTGGTCGGGGCCCACCACTACTTGGGGTTCGGGGGCCTGTTCGGCAGGAGCTTGCGGCAGGTGGCCACGCTGGGCCCGGCCTGGGTGGCGCTGGTCGGCTGGCAGGCGGCGGCGCTCCAGCTGACGGCGCGCGACGAGTGGATCGGCTGGACGCTGGAGCAGCAGTTGCGGCGCTTGCATCTGGTGGTGCAGAACGCGCGCTTCGTGATCCTGCCGGCCTACCAGGGGGTGCCCAACCTAGCCTCGCGGGTGCT
>CAXXRK020000010.1:0-18759 GCA_963666225.3 Bryobacterales bacterium | reverse complement strand
ACGGCGGCCACGAACGGAAAATTGCGCAGCGAGCGGGCACTGGCCCCGAGGCCTTGGGAACCGCCGTAGAAGACGCCGCCGCTGGACCGGACCGTCCACTTGGCCGCTGGCTGCCAAGCGAAGCCGATCCGAGGGGCCCAGTTGTTCCGGTCGAGCCCGATCAAGGCCCGATCCTCGATGCCTGATCCCAGCTCGCCTGCCCGGATCACCCGGCCAAAGTCGGGGCCCTGGCCGAACTCGACCCGATTCATCCGGTCTTGCTGCTCGATGTACGGAGTGGTCAGTTCGTACCGGATCCCCAAGTTCAGGGTGAACGTCGGCGTGACCTTCCAGTCATCCTGGAAATAGAACATGTAGCTGTCGAACGTCATGTCCGCATCAATCGTCGTGCCGGAACTGCCGCGGTCAACCCAGCCGAGATGGGCGTCTCCCAGTCCGATCCCGGTGTAGCGCCCGTTGAAGCGGAAGGTCCCGGTGGCCTGCTGCGATCCCAGAATGTCCGCGAAGTCATGCCGCAGGTCGGCCCCCATCTTCAGGCTGTGGTTGCCCCTGATGACGGTCAGGTTATCGATGAACTGCCAGGTCTGGCTGACCTTGCCGTTCGGCAGATTGGGGCTGCCGCCCAAGCCGATGTGGGCCAGGCCTCCCGTCAGCTGGAAGCGGGGAAGTCCGAGGATCGACGGATCCTCGTTGAGGCCTTTGAGCCCGTACTCTTGGTTTAGCTCGGCTTGTGGCGGTGCCTGCTGCACCTTGTTGACCTTGAGCCACTTGTAGCCCATGCGCACTTCGTTGATCAGCAGCGGGGAGAAGACGTGTGTCCACGAGGCCGCTAGGTGGTCGCCGTCGTTGTCGTCCAAGCCGCGATCGTTGCCCGCCCCGCCCCTGGCGATGCCCTCCAAGGGCGCCGCGCGCAGATTGTCGTAGCGGTAGTGGCTGTACCTCACGAAGAAGTTGTCCTTGGGCGAGATCGTGTGGTCGTATCGGAAGTCGAGCTGGTCCCGATCCGTCTGCCACGGCGGATTGTTGACGAAATTTCGCCGCGTGTTGTCTGCGAAATTCGGATTGGGGTACAGCTGGACGAGCTTCGCGAAGGACGAGTCGAGCCGCGCCGAAGGAATGGCCTTGTTCGGAAACACGTCGCCCGCGGGATCCCGGAGGGTGCCTAGGTTCGCGGTCTGGCTGAAGTCGCCGCTGCGCTCGCCCGCGGTTGGCACGATCACAATGTCCGACTGCGACTTGCGCAACTTCCAAGCCTCCCAGCTTGCGAAGAAGAACGCCTTGTTCCTGCGGATCGGTCCGCCGAATGTGGCGCCGAACTGATTCTGGCGCAAAACTTCCGGATCCGCCTTGCCATCACCGTCGCGGTCATTGCGCGAAGGCTTCGCGCGCGTCGAAGAAATCGTTGCGCATGAATTCGTACGCGCTGCCCCGGAACTGGTTCGTGCCACCCCGAATCGTCACGTTGACAACGGCGCCGGCGTTCCGCCCGTACTCGGCCGAGTAGTTGCTGGTCTGAATCTTGAACTCCTGGACGGCATCCATCGAGGGGATCATGGCCTGAGCCTTGCGGTCCTGCTGGCCCATGATCGTTGAGTTGTTGTCGATCCCGTCGATGAGGAAATTGTTCTGGCCCGCCTGCTGCCCGTGGCTCAGGAACCCGCCACCAAGCCGAGCGTCGCCCAGAGGCCCACGGTCACGCCCGCCGATCTCCGGGACAACGCCGGCCGTGAGTTGAGCCAGCGATTGGTAGTTCCGGCCGCTGATCGGCAAATCCTCGATCTGCTGGCGCTCGACCGTGTAGTCCAACGTCGCCGACTCTGTCTTGAGCAGCGGCGTCGCGCCGGTCACCTCGACCACTTCGACCAAGTTCCCGATCTCCAGAACGAAATTCAGGCCGATGCGGTCGCCTGCGTGAATCTCGACGCCGGACCGGACAGCCGTCTTGAAGCCGTCCGTGGCCACTGAGATCTCGTACATCCCGACCTTGAGCGGCCCCGAGACGTAGACGCCGCTGGCGTTCGTCTGCTGCTCCACCAAGATGCCGGTGTTCATCTCAAGAATCGAGACCTCCGCTCCCGGCACAACCGCCCCGGTGGCGTCACTGATAGTGCCCGTGATGACGCCCTGATCTTGCTGGCCCAGAAGGGGCAGCGCCAGCAAGAGCACCGCCGCTGCACCATAGACTGCGTTCAGATTCTTTCTCATGTCCCACCTCCGGAATCTGTCATGGGCAAGACTGGCCTACCCTGGGCCAGACCTGCCCAGCATGATGATCGCACCGCTCATGCCCGCAGTGTAGGTCTCGTCCCCAACTCAGAGACCCTTGCGCATAGCATAGCCGACAGGGGGCGCCACCGTTTATGGAATCAGGCACGTTCCGCAATTGCCTGAGCCGGGCCAGACGGCGACCCCGGATCCGAGGCTGAGGCTGCCAGCCAGGGTAACGAGGGCCCTGTCGTGAGTGCCGGTCCGGTCGCATGCTCAGCTTGCCCGTTTTCTGTGGTTCCCCAGCGGCGGCACCGCGCGGGCTCTCGAACACGGCAGCGCTTGGAAGACAAAGCGGCCGGCGATGGGGTTGCTCCGCTCCCCGTCTGCCGAGGCTGCCACCGCCGGTCGCGTCGGAGCAAGCAACGTCCGGCCCGAGCCGGAGCACCGCTTCGAGCTGAGTCGAAGTCACGAGCCCGGCGGCTTGCCTCTCGCGAATGCACGGACCCGACGACTTCTTGCCGGGTGCGAGAGACTAAAGTGATCTCCGAGAGGACCGACCCCGGAGATCGAGCATTCCCGTACCATCTGGGTAGTGCGGCCGCAAGCGGGTTAGCTAGGGAGCAGCGGTGAGCGGCATCAGGGGACGTTGCTGCGCCCGCCTTGGGTCCGGTGGCGCCCTCGCAGTGCCCGCCCCTTCGCTCGCCAAGCCGTGCGGTGGTATATGTTTGTGCCGAGGCGGCCGGGGTGTTGGGCGCTGCCGGCATCCGGGGCCGGTCAGTCGCCTCTCGGGATAGCACTGCCATGAAGCCTGCCAGCCCGAGTGCGCCCTATCATTTCGAGGCGGTCCGGGCACGCGCCATGAGCGGTGTCGCTGAGGCGCAGTTCAACTTCGGACGCTTCCATGCAGATGGGATTGGTGTTGACGAAGATCCCTTCGAGGCTGCCCACTGGTGGCTGAAGGCTGCCAAGCAGGGGCATTCCGAAGCCAAGTCCGCACTCCTTGCCTTGCTTCGCGGCGAGCTGCGCTTTGCCTTGGAAGACGAGGCCACCGCTCGCTGGTGGTACACGATGGAACTGGACGGAGCTTCTATGGGTGACCCGGAAGCTCAGGCGACTCTCGGTGACATGTGCTGGCGCGGTCATGGCACCGGCAAGGACGGGACCGCAGCCGCCGAGTGGTGGCGCAAAGCTGCCAGTCAGGGACATCCGGCCGCCCAGCTGCAGCTTCGTCGCCGCAAGGCTGACGGAGGGGATCTGAGCGAACAGCTGGCGCTCGGATTGGACTTCTTGAACAGTTCGGGCGAGATGGCGGACCCGGTCGAGGGCCTGCGATGGCTCAGATTGGCGGCGGATGGTGGGAGTCTTGACGCGACGTGCGAGCTGGGCAGGGCACTCATGTCCGGACCTCTGGCGATCCGCGACGGCGAGGATGGGCTGCAACTGCTGCTCAGCGCCGCGACCGCCGGCCACGACAGGGCAGTCTCGCAGATCGGGCGCCTATACTCCGCGATCAAGCGGCTGGGGCCCGTGGCCCACGTGGGAGCCAAGGAACCAATCCGCTGGCTGCTCCTCGCGGGCGAGCGGGGCCAGGCCCAGGCCCAATACCAGATCGGCCTCTTGTACCTGGAGGGAGACGGCTTGCCGAGAGATCCCGCGGGGGCCCACCCGTGGCTGCTGAAGGCTGCAAGTGCGGGGCACGATGATGCCCAGTACATTGTGGGCTGCATGTTCCGACATGGCCACGGCGTCGCGAAGGAGGAACAAGAGGCCAAGAGATGGCTGGAATTGGCCGCTGCTCAGGGAAACTCCTTCGCGCAGACGAAGCTGGGCTGGCTGGGTGGCCCGCCCGACGAGGAAGTGCCTTGGTAGCAGGCTGCCGCAGCCTCGCTCGGAGCGGAGTGGCAGAATTCCGTCTATGGCCGGATCCGCTGGGAGCCCCCTCTGGCGGGGCCCCGCTTGGAATAGTGTGCCTCCCTACAGAAATAGGCGCTCTGAGTCGACGGCGAACTGTACGCCGTACCCTTGGACAGCTCCGATAGCAAGCGGGGGATGCAGGCGCCCGTCGGAGGGATCCCCGGTATGCGACCGGTTTTCTGTGGATCATTGTCACCGGCTGCCAAGAAACCATCCAAGAGAAGTGCTGCGTTCTGGATCGGGCATCAAGTCCTCGGGGTTGGTGCCGCAGCCGCCCAATCGAGGCTCTCGCGGCGGTAGCCCTACGGCCTATGCGCACCCGCCATCTGGAGGGAGTCGGCCAGAACGGCTAGATCCGGCCCGCGCGGACCAGAGCCCGCAAGCCACATTGAGTCGCTCCAGTTCCCGCCTCGCGTTGCCTCCGAAATCAGGGGGCGGCATCCCGCGACTCCGGAGTCCAACTCTACTCGCCCGACCCGCCAGGACTCCGGGAGGCCTCGATGGCGGAGCCTGAGCGACACCGTGGTTGCGCGCCGTCTCTGAGGGAATAAGCCCCGTACAGCAAGCCGCTCCCAGACTCTGGTTCGTCCCTGAGAGGTCAATGAGCGCTCAAGTTGTGCGGCCGAACACGATCTTCTCCCTGCGGAACTGGTGCGCAGTCAGGGCCAGAAACAGCACAGCCATGGCCACCGTAGCAACTGACGCGATCAAGAGCGAGAGTGGCTCAGGGGTCTTGCCCTCCAAGACATCGGTGACCAGGATGTGCTGGCTAAGCAGCGGTACGGCAAGTTTCCACGGCGCTGGCTCGATTGGAGATCCCACTGACAGCACCATCGGGAGCATCGGCGTCATCACCAAGAAGGTGGTGTAGGTTTGGGCTTCCTTGTATGACCGCGCAAGTGTCGAAATGGACAGCAGAAGCGCAGAGCCCAGCATTGCCAGCGGAAGCGCGGCAGCAAGCATGGTGCCGAGTTCCGGCAAGCCGACGTCGAGATCTATGCCGACTCGCCGCATGGGGGAACGGTCGAGCACGATCATCAGCATTCCAGCGGTCATCACCAAGCTTGCCCCTGCGAACGAGAACGAAGCCAGCCATTTGCCGCCAACAATCGATAGACGGGGCACCGGGTTGAGAAGGAGCGGCTCCAGCGACAGGCGCTCCCGCTCACCGGCCGTCGAGTCGATCGCAATTTGCTGGCCGCCTACGAAGGCGATCATGAGCAGGAGCATCGGAATGAACATGAAGGCCGCCGCCGCCTGTTCTTGGCTGCTGGCAAGTTCGACAGTCTCGACACGCAAGGGACGCATCAGCTCCGGACTAACTCCGCGGGCAATCAGGCGCTGGGCGGAGACTTGTTGGGAATACGCCCGGATTAGAGGCCGAAGGCGCCCGGCGGCCAGCCGGGCTCCCCTCTCGGAGCTGTCGACGACGATCTCAAGCTCTGCTGATCGTGCCTCCTCGAAGTTCGCGCCGAAGTCCTCCGGCACGACCAGCACGAGATCGTGGTCGCCTTCGCGCACGGCGAGGCGAGGCTCGCTGATGCCGGTCTCGATCTCGACACCCCACTGCTGGTCCAGCCAGTCGACTAACGCCTGCGCTCGCTCGGCTCCGGCCACGGGCACCGTGATTCTTCTGGCCTGCTCAATCTCGTCGGAGAGGGCGCCGAAGCTGAACAAGATCATGAGCGGAAGGATGGCTAGGGGCACGAGCGCGGATAGGATAGAACGCCGGTCTCGGAGGCCATCGATCAACTCCTTGCGGAGCACGACGGTGAGCGAGGCGAGAAAGTGCTTCATTCGGTGGCTCCGCCATCCGCCGTCAATGAGACAAAGGCATCCTCGAGGCTCTCGCAACGCGTCGCCGCTCGCAGGTCGTCGGGGGTGCCGCGAGCGACGACCCTTCCCTTGGCGACAATCACGATTGAGTCGCAGACCGCCGAGACCTCGTGCATGAGGTGGCTCGAGAAGAGAACGCACTTCCCCTCACCGCTCAGGTGGCGAACCAACCCCCGGATTGCCCGCGCGCTCATTACGTCAAGCCCGCTGGTCGGCTCGTCCAGCAGGACGTTCTGCGGACCATGCACAAGGGCTCTGGCCAGTGCGACCTTGGTCCGCTCGCCGTGCGAGAATCCCTCGGTCCTCCGATCGGCGATCTCGCCCATGCCGAGCCGTTCCATCAGGTCCTCGCAGCGTTGCTCCGAGTCGCGTTCGCTCAGTCCCTGGAGCCGGGCAAAGTACTGCACGTGCTCGCGAGCAGTCAGCCGTGGGTATGCGCCCCGCGCTTCTGGCAGTGCCCCGATGCGCCTCTGGGCCGCCATGGGATTCGCAACGACGTCGATCCCATCGATAGAGACATGTCCGCTATCGGGCTTGATCAGACCGTAGATGGCCCGTAACGTCGTCGTCTTGCCAGCTCCGTTCGGACCCAGCAGGGCCGTCACTTCCCCGTCCTTCGCCCGGAACGAGATTCCATCCACGGCAACCACATGTCCGAATCTCTTTCTGAGATCGTGGACTTCGATCACTGGGCACCCGTCATCGCAGGTCCCCCGTGGGTCACGAAGAACGGAGGCCGCTGGAGTTCCTCCACGCACGCAGCGTCAAGCGCGGCGGCATCAGCGCTGCCAAGAAACGTCTCGATCAAGTCAGGAATGCAGCCCATGGCCGACGTACCGTGGCCAAGGCCGGGCGCTATGACATGGCGAGCGTTCGAGAGACTCTCGACCAGCATGTCCCCCCAACGCGGCGGAGTGACCGGGTCGAGCTTGCCCGAGAGCACCAGTGTTGGGACGTCAGAGCGCACGGGCTCGTGGTAGTCCTCCGCGACGACTCCCCACTCCCGGCTTGAGCAGACTCGCTCAAGCAGGTCCGCCGTTGCATCGGACAGGAACGTGCCCGAAGCATCCCGGCGCAACTCCTGATCGTCGATCCACGGTAGGTCCTCCGCACAGATGACGGAATAGAACATCCCCCAGTAGTTCGTCACCTCGGCGAGAGGTGACCCTCCGACAGCTAGTGCGAGCACTCCATTGAAGTCACCCCCGTGCATTTGGTCGATCAACAGTGGAACGAGCGAAGCCGTTGCGGAACTGTAGAGTGCCGCCCGCAGCACTCCAGTGACGACATCTCTCGACAGTTTGACTCGCTGATCCTCTCCGGTTCGAGGATGCCTCACGCGAGCAGTCACTGGTTGCCGCTCCAGGCGATCCAGCAGGTCGCCGAACTTTAGCCGCAAGTCGGGGAATCTCTTGCGGCAGCGATCCTCTGCATCGCAAGCGTCGAACGTGAGGTCAAGGGCACGCTGTGCGTCCACGGCAAAAGAGGCAGGTATCCTCAGCCCGAGAGGAGCGACCGCATCAAGCACAGCGCTCCGAACGTGCTCGCCGTGCCGCCGCAGATAGACCAATGCCGCGCGGGTCCCGTAAGACACACCCCACACGTTGATCATCGAGTAGCCGAGCTGCTCGCGCACCTCGTCCAGGTCGTCCATCGCGACCGGGGTTGTATAGAACCGTAAGTCGGCGTCGTAGCCCTCAAGGCATTCTTGAATGGTCTCTACAGCATGATCGGTGGATCCAAGCAACTGAAGGTCGTCCGACTCCTGGTCGCAAGGAAGCCCGTTCGACTCGCCCGTGCCTCGCTGGTCGACGAACACCAGATCACGGTCTTGGCGCACGTCGTCCAGCATTCCCACGGCCAGCGAACTGGTCTCGGCTGCCGCTTGGCCCGGACCACCGGCCAGAATGAAGACGGGGTCTGGCTCGGCGTCTCGGCTCCTGGCTGGATACACGACGACCTTCAAGTCAATCGTCCGACCGGACGCCCGCTCGCGGTCCTCAAAGACCCGGACCGTTCCACAGACGGCGTCCTCAGGTCCGCACTCCTCAAGGAGCATGTGGCGCTCGACGTCTTGGGGCGCAGTAGCACACGCGTTCAATAAAGCAAGAACGGTGCCGCAAAGGACGGTGTGTCGGAGACCAAGCAAGAGATCCATGGTAGTCACGCCGTTACGAAGCTGGCGAACGTCGTACCAATTGATCGCTTGTGCGGTTGAAGAGTCTCTCGCCGGCCCGGTGACGCCCTTCAGTCCCAGACGCAACTGGCACTAGTGTGGCGCCCGAGAAAGAGGTTGCTCCGGCCGGCGACATCTGTGCCGCCTGCTGATTCAAAGCCTCTCGCGCCCGCTGGCGCGTTCCGGGCGAACGGGCCGGGGAAGCCTGCGAGCGGCTGCGCGATGAGGGCCGCCCGGCGGTCAAGGTCCTCCCAAGCGGGCTCTGTTCCGCCCTCATGGATGCCATGACATCCCTGTCAGGAGCACGCACTGAGTGCGTCATGGCTACAGCGCTTTCATCACCACCACCGCCGCACGCGACTGTTGGCAGGTGTCACGTGTGGAGTGCTCCCGCCATCTGCGTTCCTCCGCGTGCATCGCGCCCTGCCGTTGAGCAATGCACCAGCCGGTATGCAGCTCTGAGATCCACGCACGGCGTGCCGTGCCACCGAGCCCGGCTGGCCGCTCTTACCTCGAGCGTTGGCCACGTCGTCCGACCATGGTGCCGGCACCCTGTCGCATGGCGTCGGCTCGGGGATGTCGTGGATTCAGTCGCACATTGCGATAATGGGATCCAAGCTGTCCACGCTTCCCGGCACGATGGATAGCGCCGTCTGAGCGAACCGATGCGTACTGCAGCACTGGCCCTCTCGTTGATCGTCGCATCCGTCGTTCAGGCGGAGTGGCCCCAATGGCGCGGCCCGAACCGTGATGGGAAGTCGCCTGAGACCGGACTGCTGGCTGCTTGGCCCGCCGGTGGCCCCCGACTGCTGTGGCAGGTGGACTCTCTCGGTGCCGGGTATTCTTCCCTGGCAGTCGCCGAAGGGCGGCTGTTCACGCAAGGCTTAGTGGATGGCGACCAATTCTTGATCGCTCTGGACGCAACGACGGGCGAGACCGTTTGGAAGACATCCCATGGCAAGCCATACTCCAACCGTCGCGGTGACGGTCCGCGCGGAACGCCCACCGTGGACGGCGACCGGGTTTACGCGCTAGGTGGCGACGGGAACTTGCTCTGCGCGGACATTCGCACCGGGGCGAAACGCTGGGAGAAGGACCTTCTGCGGACGTACGGCGGGCGCAACATCCGGTGGGGGATCAGCGAGTCGCCCTTGGTGGACGTCGACAGGGTCATCGTCAATCCCGGGGGTCCCAAGGCGTCCGTGGTCGCGTTGGACAAGGTTACGGGCCGCGAGCTCTGGAGAACGCAGGGCGACAAGGCCGGGTACTCTTCACCGGTGGTCGCCGTGACGGACGGATTGCGACAGTACGTAGTTTTCACCGGCGAGGCGGCAGTGGGCATCTTGGCTGACAACGGCGAGCTGCTATGGCGCTATGCCACGGTCAGCAACTCGACGGCCAATATCGCCACGCCGATTGTCCATGACGATCTCGTCTTCCTCTCGTCCGCTTACGGCACGGGCAGCGCGCTCCTTCGGCTCGATAGGTCGGGCGGGGCTGTCAGTGCCGACGAGGTCTACTTCAGCCGCGACATGAGGAACCACTACACCAGCTCGATCCTGATCGACGGCTACTTGTATGGGTTCTCCGGCCGAATCCTGACTGCGATGCACCTCGAGACCGGCGAGGTGGCATGGAAGGCACGCTCCGTGGGCAAGGGGCAGATCATCCACGCGGAAGGGAAGCTGTACATTCTCGGGGACAACGCCACTGTCGGGCTCGTGGACCCCGTGCCCGATCACTACCGCGAAATCTCGCGCTTCGAGATCGAGTCCGGCGACCTCCCCACTTGGACGCTCCCGGTGATTTCCGGCGGTGTTCTCTACCTCCGCGATCAGGGCCGCCTTTACGCTTACGACATCAAGCGGCCGTAGTGCTGGGCGAGGGGCCGCCGGGCGCGCGCGTCGCGATCGCCCAGCGCGCCGCCGGCCCCTTGGCACACTTGGCTCATCTGCAACACTGAACCTTGGACTCCGCAGGCCTCGAGACACTGAACCCGACCGCGAGCGCACGGCGCGCGCGCGTGGGGTTGTTCGACTTTGACGGCACCCTGTCTCTGATCCGCGCCGGTTGGGTGGACATCATGGTGCCGATGATGGTCGAGATCTTGGCCGGGCTCGGGACGGGCGAGACAGAGCGCGAGCTGACTGAGCTGGTCGAGGGATATGTCGGACAGCTGACCGGTCGCCAGACGATCTACCAGATGATCGAGTTCGCCGACCAGATTGCCAAGCGCGGCGGAGTGCCGCAGGATCCCGTCGAGTACAAGCAGACGTACCTTGACCTGCTGATGGACAAGATCCGGCACCGTCGAGAGGCCTTGCGTTCCGGGCGCGTCGATCCCGACGAGCTGATGGTGCCAGGGGCCCGGCGGTTGCTGGACTCTCTCTCCGACCGCGGGCTGAAACTCTACCTCGCAAGCGGCACGGACCAGCGCTACATGCGCGAGGAGGCCGCCCTGTTGCGGGTGGACTCGTACTTTGCCGGGGGCATGTTCGGCGCGCTGGATGACTACAAGAGCTTCTCGAAGAAGATCGTCGTCGAGCGAATCGTCCGCGACAGCGGCGTCTCCGGACCCGAGTTGCTCGGCTTTGGGGACGGTTTCGTGGAGATCGAGGTGGTCAAGGCTGTCGGGGGCAGGGCAGTCGGCGTGGCGACCGACGAGCCCGACTGCGTCGACGTTGACCCGGTCAAGCGGGACCGGCTCGCCGGCGTTGGCGCGGACTGGATCGTGCCGAACTTCAACGCTCACAATGAACTGACGGCGGCGCTGTTCGGCCCGGGTTGACGCTGGGCAGGCGACCAGTCAGCGAGGATCGCGACCATGCAATCGAAGTACCCCGTTTTTGACCGCTCCAAACTGCGCATCAAGCCCCTCCTCGAGCGCGACCACGACATGGATCTCGGCTACTTGCTGGCCCTCGAAGATCAGGTGGCCACTCCCGAGCGCGACCTCCGGCGATCTTTGCAAGTGGTGGCGGACGCGCTCGCAAAGGCGAGCTCGAGCGCGCGCATTCTGATGATGGGGGCGCACGTGATCAAGTCTGGCGTCTCGCGCCAGGTCATTGACCTACTCCGACTGGGAGCGTTCACGCATGTCGCGATGAACGGAGCGGGCGGGATCCACGATTTCGAGCTGGCCCGCATTGGCGCCACGACGGAGAGCGTCGCTCGCTACATCTGCACCGGGGAGTTCGGCCTCTGGGACCAGACCGGGATCCTCAACGACTGGGCCGTGGACGCCGCCGCTCGTGGCGTCGGGCTGGGCGAGAACTTCGGGCGGCGCATCATCGAGGAGCGCCTGCCGCACCGGGATGTGAGCATTTTGGCCGCGGCCTATGAACTGGGCATTCCCGCCACGCTGCACGTCGGCATCGGTTACGACATCACCCACGAGCACCCCAACTGCGACGGTGGCGCCTACGGCCAGGCCAGCTACCGAGACTTCTTGGTCTACACCCGGGCCGTGGAATCGCTCGAGGGCGGGGTCATGGTCAGCCTCGGCTCGGCCATCATGGGCCCGGAAGTCTATCTGAAAGCGCTGGCCATGGCCCGCAACGTGGCCCGTCAGGAGGGCCGGCGGATTGCCAACTTCACTACGGCGGTCTTCGATCTGGTCCCGATCCAGGGGAACATTCACAGCGAGTTGCCAAAGTCCGACCCGGGGTACTACTTCCGCCCGCACAAGACGATTCTCGTGCGGACGGTCGCGGACGGTGGGCACAGCCTGTATCTGCGTGGCGACCACCGGATCACCGTGCCAGCGCTGCGCAGGGAAGTCCTTGCGCTGCGCTCGCGCGCGGAAGCATGACTCCGTCGCGGATTCTCCGATCGGCCTCCCATGTCCGGGCTCTCGTCGTGGGGGACATTTGCCTTGATCGATGGTGCCGGTATGACCCGGCACTGTCCGAGCCGTCTCGCGAGACGGGCATCCCGCGTCGCGCCGTAGTGACATCTCGCTGCACGCCGGGCGCCGGCGGAACGGTTGCTTGCAACCTGCAGTCGCTGGGCGTGGGGGGCGTGAGCGTGCTGGGCGCCGTGGGGACTGACGGCGCATCCCACGATCTCCGCACGGCGCTCACCGAGCGTGGGATCGATGCGACGCACTTGTTCGGGGACAGCCGCTTGGCTACCTTTACCTACACGAAGTTGATCAATTCTGCCACGGGGGAAGAGGACGCCCCGAGGGTCGACCACGTGAACGTCGCACCGTTGCCCGAAGGTTTGCAGGGACGGCTGGCCCAGCGTTTCACGTTCGTGCGGGACTTGTACGACGTGGTCGTCATTGCTGATCAGGCCGAGACTCCGGAGGGTGGGACCGTCACGCCCGTGCTGCGGGACACTTTCTGCGACGCCGCTCGGCATGGCACGCGGACGGCAATCCTCGGGGATTCCCGCGCGCGTGCCGAGCACTTCCGGCACTGCGTGATGGTGCCGAACGAAGACGAAGCCGCGGCTGCGAGCCGGCGTGTCCTCGGCACGGTCGACATGGAGCGCCTGCAATCGCTGATCGGCGGGCCGGCGCTGGTTGTGACTGCCGCGGAGCGCGGCGCGTGGGTCGCTCGGGCCGGTCAGAGCAGACTGCTGGAGGCTCCAACGGCACCGCGGGTCGTGGACGTCTGCGGCGCGGGTGACAGTATGTCGGCAGGAATGGCGGTCGCACTGGCGACGGGCGTGCCGATCGAGCCTGCCGTGCGGTTCGGCATGTTGGTGGCCTCCGTGACCGTCGGAATGCGAGGCACGGGCACTGCCACGCCGGACGAGGTGTTGGCGGTCGCCGAGTCCAACGCTTGGCACTCGCTGGACTTCCCGTAGGCGCCGCCCGATATCGGACCGTAAGCCTCAATCGCGGTGACCGGGGACCGCCGGAAGGTGGCCACGCGCTGGGACCGAGGCGCGATCACTCTCTGTAGTCCACCCAAACGGGACTGCCCCAAGCGACTTGGCCGTCGGCCTGCTCCACCCGGACGTAGTAGTAGTGGGTGCCCGTCCCCTCTCCGAAGCCGGCGTCTGCGAACTCGAAGTCTGCCTCTTGCGTTTCCGGCCGGTGTGTGTGGACGATGCGACCGTCGCGCACGATGTGCACTCGGTCGACCGTGGCCGTGCCACGCACCCGGACCCGGACGGGGGCGGGCGTGGCCGAGCGGACCCTCTCGCCCATGAACGCATCGCCCACCCGCATTTCCAGGATGATGTTGTCCGTCGCGCCGTAAGTGTGGCGGCGGCGGATCGCGTCAAGGATCCCCTGGCGCGTGAAGTCGCTCGTGTAGACCATCGCGTAGGAATAGTGCGTGGAGTAGTGGTCGGAACTCGCGATCGTGCCCAATGTGTACCCCTTGGCAAGCGCGTTGTTCACGAATCCCGCGGGGCGGTAGCCGCCCGGCGCGTCCCGGCCGGCGGAACTCTTGGCCGCCAGCGGCGCCCCGTCGTGCTCATAGCTCGTGCGGTCGCCCTGGAAGATCTCCACCACCGGCGCGGCCTGGGGATCGTGGAACCGCCAATCGGTGCCCAGGTTGGTGGCCGAAGTGTGCGCGATCGCCACGCCCCCCATTCGCCGGACTTGCTCGAACAGCATCAACGTGTCGTTGGCCGTGACACGGGGATCGACCACGTTGCCGTCCTCGTCACGTTCCTGCGGGGGGATCACGCCCGGCTGGGCGCCACGCAGGGGCTGGTCTTGCAGCGAGTATCCCGGGACCCAGCGCTGCAGGAAGAAGGGGATCACCTCCCCGCTCCGATCGGCGTAGAACACGTTGTGATGGCCCATCGGGTAGTTGACGCTGCGCTCGAAGCCGAAAATGCTGACGTAGTTGCCGGGCAGGTGGTGCATGTCGGACATCTTCTGCGAGTACCACCACCAGTAGTCGTTGGCCCCTCCCTGGTGGTCCGTCGAGGCTCCGAAGTCCATCGCGGCAGCGTCGATCATGTACCGGTAGAAGTCGGGCAGGGAGCCGTCGATCGTGCCCCCCGCATCCAAGCTCAACTCGGTGTGCCGATGCAGGTCGCCGCGCACGATCCGCGCTTGGCGACCGCCAATCTCAGCCCGGTAGCTGCGAATCGCCGCCAAGTCGCCGGGCTCGTCGGCATGGCCCGCAGCCGCCTGCACCGTTGTGGTGGGCGGAGCGGTCAGTGCGATCGGCCGGGGCCCGGGCCCACCTTCGGCCATCGCGGCGTAGACTTCGAACCGGACCGGCCGGGTGAGGTAGTCGTCATGCCGGTTGTCCGTGGCCCAAGTGAGCCACAGCGCGTCGTCGGTCCCGATCGCGTAGTTGAGCCACGTGCTCAAGCGGCCACGGCTGTTGGGAAGCGATTGGGCGCCGGACCACGACTCGCCCTCATATCGCGCCAGTCGGAATTCCCACCCGCGACGGCGTGTCCGGCCAGTTCCGAGAAGGCACTTTGCCGCCACCATTGGCATCCCGTCGGCGTCAATCAGCACCTGGGGCTGGAACACGAAGCTTCCGGCCTCGGCCTGAAAGGCCGATTGCAGGGGTTGGGCGGGCGCCTGCAGGCGACCTTGCGCAAACGCGCGGAGGTGCACATCCCGCTCCGCCCCGAGCATCATCCCCGGCCCGTAGCACGTCCCGCACGGCAGCTCGGTCTTCGACTCTGGCAGGCTATCACGGTAATTGAAGCCGTTGTCCTTGCCCCAGTTGGCTCCGCCGCTCTCCCAAGCGACCCAGACTCGGTCATCCGGGTCGACAGCGACCGACGCTCGGGCCTCGAACAGGGGACTCACAGCGACGCCCATCTCCTCGACGGCGCGCGCTCCGCCAGCCATCCCGGCCAAGAACACGTCATAGTTCCCGCCACGGTAGCTGTCGTACGCTACCCACGCCACTCCGCGCGAATCGAGAGCCACGGCCGGGTTCCAGTCGTTCCCCGGGCGACCGGTGACCTCGACCAGCCCGGACCACTGCTCCCCCGACAGCGTGCGGAGAAAGATGTCGGACTCGCGGCCGCGGAAGCCCTGCCAGACCACGGCCAACTGGCCGTCGCGCGAGGCAAGGTGGGGATTGATGTCGGGCAAGCGGTGGTCGGAGAGTCGGACCAAAGCCCCCCAAGAATTGGCCCTCGGATCGTACCTCCGGGCGAAGATGTCCCAATTGTTGCCCCGGCGGGCGGACCAAACCACCCATGGGCGATCCTCCGAGTCCATGCCAACCTGCGGGAGCCACACGTCACCGCTCCCATCCGGGACTGGGAGCACATTGCTCCATTCCCCGTCGCGGTGTTCTCGGAGCCCGATTTCGTCGCGCCGGCCGGAATGCGAGATCCACGTCAGCCACAGGCTGCCGCCGGATGCCGCGGCGATGTCCGGCAGATCGTTGGACTTCAGGTCATCACCCACCGATTCCACGCGTGAGAACTGCGCCATCGCAACGATTGAGGCAAGCGCGAGCGCTATTGTCAGGCGACCAACCATGGTGACTGCAAGTATAGAGCGGTGAGAGCCGCCCTCGGGCGCCAGCGGGGCGTTGGGGCACGCGGGACGCGATGCGGCCTTCCGTCGAAATTCTCAATTCTGGACCTCCGCGTGGCCCAACTGGAGTTCGCCAAAATGGACCGGGATGACCGTGGTGGAGCTCCAGAATGCATCGGTTTGCTCGTGGTTCGAGCGTTGAATTATCTATAATAATCACAGTATTCGCTATTGATAAGAGTATACGCACCTGTTTCAGTGATGTGAAGACCGGAACGTAAGAATAGATGTCCGCATCTGACCGGCCCCATTTTGCGAGATCCGAAATGTAGAGCCATCTTCTATGTCTCAGTGTGGTATGTTCGCTGCATGTTCTCTAGTCGGTCTGCCGTAATAGTGGCAAGCAGCATGTATGTCCGCCGCACACATACCGGATCGTCCAAGCACGGCTCACGCTTCTCCCATCGACTCTGCGAGTCCGTGCGGTCAGGCTCCCAGGTCCGCCAAGTCACGCTCCTCAACCTCGGTGCTACCTTCCCCCTCCCCAAGCGCCGCTGGCGCGCATTCGCCAACCTCGTGCAGTGCCTCGATACAGGCACCACGCCCCTCTTCGATCCGGACCCCGAGCTGCTCAAGCTGGCCCAGCGCACCGCCAGCCGTCTACAGCGCCGGCGCCACGCTCGCTCCGACAACCGCGCTGTCGGCGGTGAGCCCGTCGCCACCGTCCTGCTGCACTCCCTCCACCATCCGCCAACTCGCTCTGTCGGGGGCGAGCGCGTCGCCCTCGCCGCGCTGCACTCGCTGCGGTTCTCCGACATCCTCCGCCAGCTGGGATTTTCCCAGCACGAGGCCTCGCTGGCCACCGCACTCGTGCTCGCCCGCATGTTGCACCCTTCCTCCGAACGCGAGGCCAGCCGCTGGCTGAACCAAGCCAGCTCGGCCTGGGAACTGCTCGGCTGCGACACGCAGAGCCCCCCCGCTCTCAACTCGCTGTACCGCATCGGGGACCGCCTCTGGCAATCTCGCGCCAGTTTGGAGACGGCGCTCGCCGGGCGCGAGCGCACGCTCTTCGAGGGCCGGCGCCCGGCGCTGGCGCTGTACGACCTCACGAATGTGCACACTTTCGGCAAAGCCCAGGCCGACCGACAGTTCGGTCGCTCGAAACAGAAGCGCAGCGACTGCCCGCTGGTCACTCTGGCCCTGTCCACCGACGAGGCCGGCTTCCCGCTCTACAGCGAGGTGCTGCCGGGCAACGTTTCCGAACCGGGCACCCTCAAAGCGGCCATCCAGCGCCTAAAAGCCCGCTCCCGGACCGACGAGTCGCGACCAGTGGTGATGATGGACGCCGGCATTGCCTCGCAAGCCAACCTGGACTGGTTGCGCAAGCGAGGCTACGACTGGATCACGGTCCAGCGTGGCAAGCGCGCCGAGCTGCCCGCGGGCGCCGAGCCGGAGTGCTTCACGACGCGCTGCGGGATGCAGGCCAAGGCCTGGGATGTCTCGCGACCCGGGGCCCGGGAGAAGCGCGTGCGCGTCTGGACCCAAGGGCGGCAGGCGAAGGAAGCAGCCATCCAGGAGCGCGCCCGCGAACGGTTCGAGCAGGACCTGCGGAGCCTGCACGAGGGTCTTCAGCGCGCGGGCTGCCTGAAGCAGTACGAGCGGGTGCTGGAGCAGGTCGGGCGCCTGAAGCAGCGCCACAACCGGGCAGCCCCGCAGTACGAGGTGCGGGTGCAGGCCGCGGCAAAGGGAACCAAGGCAGCCAAGAAGGGGCACGCGGTGGCGGTGCGATGGAAGCTCAATCAGAAGGGGCTCGAGCGCGACCGGCGCGTCGGAACGTACGAGCTGCGGACCAGCTGTGACGCGTGGGGACTGGAGGAGATTGTGCGCACATATTGGCGGTTGGTGGAGATTGAGCAGACGTTCCGCGCGCTGCAATCAGAATTGGGGCTGCGGCCTGTATACCATCGCAAGCCAGAGCGCATCCGGGCGCACCTGTTCGTAGCAGTGCTGGCCTGCCACGCGGTGCATCTGCTGCGACGGCGGTTAGCAGTGGGCGGGATCCACGACAGCTGGACCACGGTCCGACACAAGCTGGAGCACTGGGATCGCGTGACGACCCAGATGCGGACTGTGGACGGACGACTGATCGAGAACTGCCAAGACACTACGCCCGGGCAAGAGGCTGCCGAGATCGCAAGGGCGGTGGGGGTGGAACCCCAACCGCACCGGAGGCAATTCTGAGATGGGATCAGGCCCGTCAGGCAGCCTCACAAATGTAGTGCCATCGCGGGTCTCAAACCACAATATGCTGTGCTACTACAAACTGCACTAACAATATGTTGTGGTCACTTGGCGAACTCCAGCCAAGTGACCGGACGGCGGGCTTCCCATGTGGGTTGAGGCGACCGTCCAGGCGGAACAGTCTGCTGCAGACCGTCGCGCTCCGTTGCGGACCCTTCCATGGATTGGATGGCGTCGTCGGATGCGAAGTACACTCGCTACTGGATCCGTGGGAAGGGGGCAGGCAATCTCGCGCACTGGCGTGTTGGGCGCGCTAGGCGCCGTGGCGGCGATCCTGCCTTTCTGCATGCCGCTTGCGCTCGCGCAGGACGCGCGCGACGAGGTTCGCCGACTCCTTGCCGAGAGTGCCCCGACGACCGAGCGCGTGCGGAGGTCGATCCGGTTTGATGGCCGGGAGCGCGAGTACTTTGTTCAGCTCCCTTCGGACTATGAATCGGGCCACAGGTACTGGCTCTTGCTGGCAGCCCACGGCGGTGGGGGCAATGGAGGCGACCGGCGTGTCGGACGCTATGGGCATTGGGCGGCGCGACTTGGCTTGAAGGCCATCGTGGTAACGCCGACATTCCACCAATCAGACGCTGCATCCGTGCGGTTTCCCAGCCTCGGTGAGGACAGATTTCTCGAGGCCGTCATCTCCGACGTGAGGTCGGCGCACAGTGTCAGGGAGCGAGTCTTGCTGACCGGCTATTCCCGCGGGGGCCAGTTCTCACACCGGTTCGCACTGCAGAACCCTGATCTTGTCCGTGCCTGCGCTCCGCAGGCAGCAGGTAGCTGGACAACTCCCGACGGTCGCTTCCTGATGGAGGGCCGGGGTGAGATCAAGAACCCCAGGGCATTCTTGGAATCGTTGCAGTTGAGCGATCTCCAGCAGCGGTGGCGAGGGAACTTCAATCCGCGTGCC
>CAXXRK020000009.1:0-709126 GCA_963666225.3 Bryobacterales bacterium | reverse complement strand
CTATAGTGCCGTTCGGCCGGTGAAGCGCAAGCGGGCTCTGCTGGGGAGCAACCCGCGGAGGCATAGCTGGCTAAAGAACTCGTCGAAATGATGATTCCGCGGGGGGTGTCACATGCTGGCCCCCCCGCACACAGCGATTGCTCGCCTCTCTGAGCTGACGGAGCGGCGAGCGCGACCGATCGCTGTGGATCGCCTGGTTGGTGACGCTCGCTCAGTGTCGTCCGGAGGGACACGGTGAGGGCCCCATCGGCAGCGCATCGTATTTCCAGTACTGCACACAACCGATGCAGACGGGCTGGCTGGCACCGGCGAAGGATCAGCAATGGGAACTGGCCGCGGTCGCCGCAGCGAGCAGGAGCGCAAGCCGACGCTGGTGGCCTTGCGCAAAGCCGTGAGAGACAGAGATTCGAGGTTGGCACCGGCGCTGCCGGAATGGAAGACACGCCAGGCACGGCGGCCTGGATGCTGATTCTCATCAGAGTGTACACGGATTCTCATCCAGAGTGAACCCGCCGGGGGCCGCTCGGAGTGGAGCGGAGTGTGCGTCGCGCCGGGGCGGCCAGCTGGGCAGCGGCAGTCCATTTGGCCACCGAGCGGCTGACTGCCGAACGCGTCGGATGGGAGCGGGAGCGCAAGGCCGCGGCCGAGGCATGGACCGCGGCCACCACCCTGGCGGACCGCTCGCTGGCCACCGAGGCTGGTCGCCGACAGCGGCGCTGCCAAGAGTTTCAGGCCCAGCTCGCGGAGGGCGAAACGCAGTTGGCAACCGTGCGTGGCGAGGTTCTCGAGGATCTGGACCAGGCCCCGGCGGGACAAACTTGCCGCCTGCGAGCAAGCCGCCAGCCTGTGCGGTGCGCTGGTGCCCCACCAAGCGCAGACTGGGCTGATGCTGGCCAGCCGGTCGTCAGCCTCACCCGCGGGCTAGCTCACGGTGGAAAAATGCCCGCGGCTGGGTGTGAGCCCACCCTCCGGGCCGGGGGCACGTCAAGGGCGGGTGTTGCGCAAGGCCGGCTGGGCGTGGGCCCAGGCCACCCTGTTCTCCGCGGGCCGAGCCGCGCGCACACTGGAGCCGGACGCGCACAATCCCCGCCTCGGCGGGATCGTGCTTGCGAGCCCCCGAGTGCTGGGCCCGAGCGTTTGCCTCCAAGCCACTTGGAAACATGCTCCAGCCACGCGCTCGCAGCGGTTACTTCCAATGGCACATCCGCGCTAGACCATGTGCTGTCGCAAGCCTTTGCTGTCGTAGCACCCCCTACATTTCGATAGATTCTTTCCATGCCCAGACAAACCCCGGGGGTTTGGGGGCTGGCCCCCACGACGGTCCCCGCCTGATCGCCGCGGGCGGCGCGTGCGAGCATCGCGCATCTGGCCTAGCTCCGAGTCCGCCGGGTTGCTGCCCAAGCGTCCTCGAACTCGTTCGGCGAGAGGTAGCCCAGCGCGGAGTGCCGCCGCCGGCGGTTGTAGAAGCCTTCGACGAATTTGAAGATTTCGGTTGTGGCCTCTGCGCGCGTCTCGAATGGGGTGCGGCGCAGCAGTTCGCATTCGAGGGTGGCGAAGAAACTCTCGGCCATCGCGTTGTCGTAGCAACTTCCGACGGCACCCATCGACTGCAGCACGCCGGCCTGTGCGCAGCGCGAGGTGCAGGCCACCGCGGTGTACTGGCTGCCATGGTCGGAATGGAAGATGACGCCCTTTGCGCCCCGGGTCTCGAGCGCCATCTCCAGCGCGGTGCGCGTCAAGTCGGCAGTCTGGCGCGCGGCCATGGCCCAGCCCACGACCTTGCGGCTGAACACGTCGATCACGATCGCCAAGAACAGGAACCCCTCCTGCGTGTCCACGTAGGTGATGTCGGCCACCCACAGCCGGTTGGGCTCGGTGGCCTCGAATTGCCGCTTGACCCGGTCCGGCACCGGTTCTGCGTGGGGGTCCGCCCGCGTCGTGCTCCGCGGGCGGCGCCGGTGCACACCCTGCAGGCCCAGCGAGCGCATCAGCCGCTCCACCCGCTGCCGCGACACGGCCCGGCCCTCCGCCCGCAGGGTCGCGTGCACCCGCCGCCCGCCGTAGGTCCCGCCCGACTCTTCGTGGATCTCGGCGATCCTTGCGCCCAACGCTTGGTTCTCCACCACCCGCCGACTCGGTGGCCGCCGGTGCCATGCATGGTACCCGCTGGCGGAGACCCCCAGCGCCCGGCACATCATGGCTGTCGGATACTGACCCTGGTACCCTCTTACGAACTCGAAGACCCTGACGGCATCGAACCGGTCTCCCGAGCGAACCAGGCTGCGGCTTTTGCCAAGATTTCCCGCTCCATCCGCACCCGCCGCAGCTCACGCCGCAATTCCCGGAGCTCTTTGCGCTCCGCGGTCGTCAGCCCGTCCTTGCGCTGACCGCTGTCGATCTGCGCCTGTTTCACCCACCGTCGCAACGAGTCCTGCGACACCTCAAACTCCTCGGCGACCTCCCGCAGGCTGCCCATGCCCCATTTGTCAAGATCGGGGCTCCTTTCCTGATGCGGTTTGAGGCGGTTCAAAGTGGTCCTTGAGTTCGTACGCCTCGGCCATGATGGTCAAGCGGGTCCAGCCTGACCAGATTTTCTGATGGCCGGGCGGCGGGCCGTTCTTGCGATACAGGTAGCCGCCCAGGATCGCCATCGTCCGCACGGCCAGCCCCAGGTTGCCCGGCGTGGCCAGCCTGCGACGGGCTGCGAAGTGCCGCAGCACTCGGATCTGGACTTGCGTGAACAACACCTCCGCCGGCATCTCGGGCGTCTCGCGCCCCAGCAAGGTCATCGCTGCCAGCCGCCAGGCAATGACCGCCTTGATCGTGACCGCCCGCTCGATGCGCTGCCCCGTGCGGTGCCCGAGGTACTGCACCTTGCAGCCCGACTTCAGGATGCGGTGCCAGTCCTCGATGCGCCAGCGCAGCCCGTACCAGTGCAGCATCCGCTCCGCAGCGGCCTGCGAGCTCACCTCCAGCGTCGTCAGCAGGAACCACTCCAGCGCCTCGACCCCGGCCGGGGCCTCCTTTTCCCACACATGCACCAACTGCAGCCGCAACGGGCCCTGCTTGCCGGCCGGGTCCCGCAACTCGACCGTCTTCCAGCGCAGCTGCGCCCGCGCCGTGCGCGCCTCGCGCAACGGGCTGGCCGCCTGCTTGCGGGTGCTGCGCCGCGCCGAGCTCCGTGCCACCTCGATCTTCAGCTTGCCCTGCGCCGGCTGCGCGCGGATGCTGTCGAACAGCTTGGGCCGGCCCTTGCCCTGCGTGCGGTTGCACTTGGCCCGCACCAGCAAGTCGACGCGGCCCAGCCGGCGCTGCTCGGCGAACAGCGCGAACACGTCCGCCTCGCGGTCCATGACCGACACCAGGCGCGTGCCGCCCAGCTGGGCGGCGATCTCGGCGCAGTCCCGCAGGCCGCGGATCCAGCGGAACGTCTTGCGCTCTTCGAGCGGCTTGCCGCGCTGCGCCTTGCCGTCCGGGGCGTCGTACTGGATCAGGGGCACGCCCAGCGGCACGCCCGCCGTGCTCACCGCCAGCGTCGAGTGCATGTGCAGGCCGAGGGTGCCCTTCGACTTCTTGTTCTTGCCGATCAGCCCCAGGCCCGCGCAGCCGGGATGCGCGGCGAAGTTGAGATCGGTGCCGTCCTGCAGGCAGAGCGCCACGCGCTCGCCCTGCAGGCGCCGCAACGTGCGCGCGCGGTGCGGCGCGAGGATGTTCTCCGGCGTCACCGCCGACTTCTTCGGCTGATCGATGAAGCGGTAGTGGCCCTTGACCTGGCCGCGGTCGCCTTGGGCCGCCTCGGGGATCGACAGGGTGGGAGCGGCGGCCTGCATGTTGGTGGTCCGCACCAGCCTCTTTGACAAGCGGAGGTCGCCCAGCTGGGCCCCACCCATCTCATTGTGCGCGAACTGGTCGAGAGCGAGGCCCTGGGCCGGCCCCAGCGCCTGCTCGGGAGGCGGGGCGTCGGCGCCGAGCACGGCGCGGAAGTCGCGCCGCAGGGGGTAGAGGAAGATGGACTTCACCGGCACGTGCTGGCCGGGGGGCGCAAAGCGCCCGCGGCCCGCGGTCTCCCCCACCGGCGTCCAATTGGCGGCCCGGAAACAGGTGCCGGCGTGGCTCTGGGTGTCCACGAACGTCTCCACCAGGGCCGGCCGGTAGCCGTAGCGGAGCCGGAAGTCGGACGGCAGCTGGCGCAGGGCCATGGAGAGCACCTTGGAGGCGAGACAGCGGCACTGCACGGAGGGGCGGATCAGGAAGCGGCTGAGAGCGACCACGCGGTGCAGCCGCTTGCGTCGCAGCGCGGGCGACCAGCCGATCCACTCGTCGCGGGCGGCGACGGCCAGGGCCGAGGCGGCGAAGCCGAGCGCGCCCAGCAGGCCGTGCTCGGACTCGATCAGGTAGCGCAATTGCGCGCCCACATGCAGCACCGCGCCCTGCGGATGCTCGCTGGCGACGAGTTCGTTCCAGGTGCGGCGCTGGAGCGGGGTGCGGACCTCGGTCAGGCGCAGCCCCTGCACCGCCCCGGCGGAGGCCGGGACGGCGGCCGGCGTGGGCAGCGGCTGTCCCAGCCGGCGCGGTCGGCAGCGGGGCGCGCCCCCGTGGCGCGGCGCGGGCAACTGGATGCGGCCGGCCGCGTGCAGGCTGCGCAAGGCCTTCTGGCAACTCGCCATCTGCAACCGGCCGCGGCTGTCGCGGAAGCCGAACTCGCGGCATACGCGGCGGGCGATCTCGGTGCGGCTGGCATCGCCAGCCTCGGCCAGCAGGACCTGCACGGTCGCCACCGCCGTCGCAGTGGCCAGGGTCGCGGCGATGCAATGTTGATCCAACATGCCCAAGGAATGCCACAACAGCGACCCATTTGTCAACTGTCATTAGTGGGGCATCGGCAGCCCGCAGGCGCCGTCCGCCCGCCAAGAACACCTTCACCACCTGTGCCCGAAACTCCTTCGGGTAGGCCTTCACATACCGTTGGCTCATCGCTGGGGCCCTCCTGTTACCCCGCCACTACAGTGCCGCATCTCCTCGAAAAACCGCACCTCTCAGGTGTCCACGAAATCGCAGGCACTCCACACCGATCTGCACTTCGCCGAGCATCCCGGCTGCGCGGGCCTGGGGCTGATTGGCAAGCACGCCAACTCGAAGGGCACCCTGGGACTGCACATGCACTCCACGCTGGCGGTGAGTGAGGCGGGTGTGCCGCTGGGCGTGCCCCTGATCCAGTACGAGGCGCCGGACGGGAAAGCCCAGCGCGGCAAGCCGCTGGAAGCGCGCAAGACCTTCCGCTGGATCCGCGGCCTGCGGGACTGCGCGCAGATGGCGCAGAGCCTGACCGGGACGCGCCTGGTGTCGGTGATGGACCGCGAGGCGGACGTGTTCGCGCTGTTTGCCGAGCAGCGCCGGCTGGGCCGGGTGGACCTGCTGGTGCGGGCCAAGGTCAACCGCTCGCAGGGCAAGCGCCGGCCGAAGCTGTTCGACAGCATGCGGTCGCGGCCCACGCAGGGCGAGTTAGAGATCGATGTGCAGCGGAGTTCGGCGCGCCGGAGCACGCGCCAGCAGAAAAAGCGCAAGCTGCGCGAGGCGCGCCGGGCGTGCGTGCAACTGCGCTTCAAGACGGTCGAGCTGAGGGATCCGGCGGGCGCGGAGGCCCCCGTGCGGCTGCAACTGGTGCATGTGTGCGAGCAGTCGGCCCCGGCCGGGACCGAGGCTCTGGAGTGGTTCCTGCTGACGACGCTGGAGGTGCGGTCGCTAGCCGACGCGCAGCAGGTGCTGGAATGGTACCGGCTGCGCTGGCGCATCGAGGACTGGCACCGCATTCTCAAGTCGGGCTGCAAGGTGGAGTACCTGGGGCACCGCCGCGGGGAGCGCACCGAGCGGGCGGTGACGATCAAGGCGGTCATCGCCTGGCGGCTGGCGGCGATGACCCTGCTGGGGCGCGAGACGCCCGAGCTGCCGGTGGAGGTGTTTTTCACGCGAGTCCAGATCCGCGTGATGCGACACTTCGCCGCCCGGCGGCGCCTAGCTGCGCCCGGCAACCTGGGGCTGGCGGTGCGCACCATGGCGATCCTGGGTGGCTATCTGTACCGCAAGAACGGCCCACCACCCGGGCATCAAAAAATCTGGCTCTTCAGCAGAACCTGTGGGCGAGATCATGTTCCGGCAGATCGCCAAGTGTATGATACAGCGCGAGTTCGTATGCCTTGTAGGACTTGAATCCATAGGCCTTTCTCATGGCCACTTTCGCTTTGTTGTTCATGCCCTCGACCGCGCCGGAGGAGAAGGCTCGTCCGGTGCGAAACCAGTTCAGCACCAGTGGCCGGTGGTTGCGCAGCATCCTGGCCACCTTCTGCATGGGCTGGATCCTCGAGCGCATCGCGCGCCGACACCAGCGCTTGATGAACTTGTTGGCCTGGGTCGGTGATCGACAGGCCCACAGGAAGTGCAAGTCTTCCTTCAGCAGGTAGGCTCGCACCGTGCGCAGATTCAGCTTCAGCAAGTCGGCCAACTTCGGCTCCTGCTCTTCGCTGAGGCCGTCCCGGCGCCTGAGCAGCAGCCAGCGCGAATGCTTGAGCACCGGCTTGTTGCCCTCTGCCTTGAGCTGCTTGGCTTCAGCCGCCCGCACTGCATCGATGGCCTTGCTCAGCTTCTGCATGATGTGAAAGCGATCCAGCACATTCCGAGCCTGGCCGGCCTGCTCCCTGATCACCCGCAGGTAGGCCCTCCACATGTCCGAGCAGACGACTTGCAGTTGCGCCGCGCGTTGCTTTCCGAACCATGTGAGGAAGCTCTCCAGCGTCGTGATCTTGCGCTGCTTCCCGACCCACAGCAGCCGTCGCCGGCCAGCGTCCAACTGGTACACCAAGGTCAGGTACTTGTGTCCGCTCTGCCACGCGATCTCGTCCACCCCGATGGAGGTAATCCCTTCCAGGGAAACACGTTCCCGGCCCCATGCCACTGCCATCCCGACCGCACGGTAGACCCGGTCCCAACTGACCGCGAAGGCATTCGCGGTCTCCTGCCAGGAGAGATGTTTGGCCCAACTGGCGAGGAACCAGTCCAGGGCCCTGGTCGACTGCCGCTTGCCCTCGGCCCACGGCACACGCTCCACTTTCACCTTTCCGCAGTGCGCACAGTTCACGCGTCTCATCGCATAGACGAAGTAGCAGGCCAGGCCCAGCAGCGGCACGAACTGGAATCGACGCGGTCGCAGGCGGTCGTAACCCGGACCTGGCTTGCCGCAGCCCGAGCACCGCGCCTTCGTACCGGCTCGCGGGCGCACCTCCACCTCCAGACGATCCCGCCCGCCCTGCTTCCCGGCCGGCACCAGCCGGATTTTCCCGTACACGAAACCGGGCAGCTTGTAGACCCGGTTCAGAAGCGTCTTCAATTGCATGTGGCTCTCTCCTGAAGAAGCGGCCCACGCCGCTTCTTCCTCTCGTGGGGTCGGCGTCCGAGCGCGGCTCAGGCCGCGGCCAGCCTCAAACCCGGCGCACGGCTGGCATCGTGCTCACTACCTATCGTGCCCGAACTGGAACCACAGTGCCGCAGCCGCTACGCGTCTGGGAGAGAGAACGCAACGAATAAGGCTACCGCTGGAACGAATAGCCGAGGACCCACAGATTTTGCGGGAGAGGCAAAAATCTGGGAGGGGTGGACTATTTTGACCATCATGGGCGCAGCGTACGAACTTAAGGACCACTTTGAACCGCCTCAAACTGCCTCTCGGAAGGAGCCCTGATGTGGACTTATGGGGCATCGGCAGCCCGCGCCAGCTCCAGCATGTGGGTGAACATATTCCTGGGGAGCAGGCCGACGTCTTCGGCGAACATGCAGAAGACGAGCCGGTTCACGAAGTGCGCCACGTCCTCGGGGGCGTGGCCCTGGTCGCGGAGCGACTGGGCCAGCAGCGCGAAGTGCTTCGCCGCACTTTCCGTCAGCGTCTGACGGGTTTCTCCGGGCCGCAGCTTCTCCGGCTCGGACATCGCCCACTTGAGCTTGTCGCGCACGGCGCCGTCCGCAAGGTCGTCGAGTTCGAACTCGTACATCCTGCTGACCGAATTGGTCCAGTTCGTGCGGATCCGGAACCGGTGCATGTCCGAGACGATCAGAAGCGGCGGATTCTCCAGTGCGAGAGCGTACTGCCGCAGCTGGTCGAACGCGGCATCGAGGTCGGCGTGTTTGCCCTTGTACTCCCAGGCGAAGCAGTGGCGCTTCCACACGTCCGCCCAGCCTCTGCGGCCGGAGTCCTTGAGGGCGCCGCGCTCGAAGCAGTAGCGCTCCCCTCTGGGGTCGTCCTCTGCCGGGGTCGGCTCCCCCAGCAGCCTGCAGAGGTCCAGGAAGTGCTCCTGCGACGCGGAGCGCTCCTTCAGTTCCGAAGCGCGCCATTTGGCGATGAATTGGTTCGGGGTCACTTCAGGAACTTCTCACCGGCCTGAACCATGTGCGGCTCCCGATGTTCCGCTTCATGCAGTCGCTCTTGCGGCCTGCGCCGGAGACGAACCCGTTGTTCGCGACCAGCGCCCTGGAAGCCATGGCCACTGCCTTCAACTTGAACCGACCTTGCCTTCAAACAATCATAAAAGGATAGAATTAAAAGGGAATTACTGATCTGAGTACCCAGCCTAGCTAATCCCGAGCAAATTTGGTTTTCTTCCACAGTGATGTGGTTGGGAACATAACCCCAAGATACCGATGAATACAGTGTGTACTGATTCCGACTATAGAATCCAATAAGATCCTCCATAGTCTCTTGACATGGCATCTCTTTGTTCGGTATAATGGAAGTGTTATGGCGAAGTATGGAAAAACTGATAAAGGTCCCGGAAAGTGGTTCCGCAAAGGTATCTCCTTGTTCGAAGTTATGGATAGGTTCCCGGACAACCACACCGCCGAACTCTGGTTTGCAGAAATTCGCTGGCCCAATGGCCCCACTTGCCCTCATTGCCTCTCTGACAATGTCCAGTCCAACTGCTCCCATCCCTCCATGCCCTACCGTTGCCGCAGCTGTCGCAAGCGGTTCTCCGTGCGGCTCGGCTCGGTCATGCAGGACACCAAGATCGGCTATCGCAAGTGGGCCGTCGCCATCTATCTGCTCTCGACCTGCATCAAGGGCATCTCGTCCATGAAGCTCAGCCGCGAACTGCGCATCACCCAGAAGTCGGCTTGGCATCTCCTGCATCGCTTGCGGGCGGGCTTCCGACGCCCGCAGGGCCTGTTCGCAGGGCCCGCGGAGGTTGACGAGGTCTTCATCGGCGGCAAGGAACGCAACAAGCACCCCAGCAAGAAGCTCAACGCCGGACGCGGGACTGTCGGCAAGCAACCCGTGGTCGGGGCCCGCGATCGCGGCACCGGCAAGGTACAAGCGCGGCCCGTGCCCAACACGGGCAAGGGCCAGTTGCAGGGCTTCGTGATAGCTACTGTCGCCCCTGGGGCTGCGGTGCACACCGACAGCTCGTCGTCTTACAAGTCGCTCGACGGCTTCCAGCACGCAGCGGTCAACCATTCCGCTGGCGAGTATGTGCGCGGCGCGGTGAATACCAATGGCATCGAGTCGTTCTGGGCAATGTTCAAGCGCGGCTTGTACGGCACCTACCATCACATGAGCGTGAAACACTTGCGGCGCTACCTAGCCGAGTTCTGCGGGCGCAGCAACGTGCGCAACCTAGACACGGCGGACCAAATGCGACGCTTGGCAGCCGGCCTGAATGGACAGATCCTGACCTGGAAGATGCTGAAGGCATCCAAGCGTGTGCCGGCGACAGCCTAGCTCTGCACCTGCCCGGACCTCAGCTGCAGCACAAGAACGCCAGCAATGGAATCCAGTTGAGAACTCTCTAGATTCGGGCCTTGGCATTAGGCCAAGGCATCTCTGGCATTCACTTCTGGAGGGTAATCCGACGATTATACGCAGGTCAAATTCCGATCCCACATATTGTGGATTTAAGTCCGATCCTACAAGATCTAGGGGATGGGAACTCAGATCAGTAATTCCCAATTAAAATGTGTCCGTCTCGCGAAATCGATAAGGTCGGACCCTACGCATTCTCGCCGCCCTTCACCAGTTCGTCGATCGATGTCCCGTGGTCCCGGATAACCCGGTCCAGCCCTTCCAGCAGGACCGAGTGCATGCTGCGTCGCGATTCGAACGCGAAGCGGCGCAGCCACTCATGCACCGGAACCGGGAGATACACCGGCACCTGTTTTTTCACGGGCCGAGGCCGAGGCTTCGGGCGCGCTCTGCTGCGACACGCCCTTCCTTGCAAGGGCTGCGGCCAAGGGGTTGTTGGGATTGCTGGGGTTCACGGCGCCTCCTTGAGTCTTCCGGTAGTCCAGGTGCCCGGCCGCGGCTTTGCTGCGCGGCTGGAACTCGGTTACCCCGAGCCCCAAGGCCATCGCATCGGCGAAGGCGTTTCGAAAACCCACGCGGACAGGCGCAACCGGGCCAAGTTCGGACAGCGCATCGTCGGTGGCCTGGGCGCGCTTCTCTCCGCGCCCGGGCACCTGGACCACCACGAACGCGGCAGCCGCCGCAACCCGGCTGGCCGTGGCGTGGGCGCGGGCCGCGACCTCTATGTCCGGAATCGTGGGACGGCAGGGGACGAGCACCAGGTCGGCACATGCCAGCGCCTTGTTGGACGCCGTGGCCTGGCCCGGCGTGTCCAGCAGCACGAGGTCGTACCGCTCGCGGGCGGCTTCGACGGTATCCGGCACCGACGCGAGGGGCACGTGGACCACGTCAGGGCCGATCAGCACTTCGCGGCGCGCCCCCCACGCTGCCGCGGACCCCTGCGGGTCAGCGTCGACCAGCGGCCGTATCAATCTGCCGATGGGATTCCCCCACACGCGTGGGGATAGACCGGGTGAGCGCTTGGGGCGAGTTTCTTTCCCGTTGGTTCCCCCGCAAGCGCGGGGATAGATCTCCGGACAGCCCCCAGGGGTGCCCCCCTTTAGGATAAAATAATTGTAGCTATGCGAAGCAGTGAAGACAATGTCGCGCGACACCCCCGGGATAAGGCCGCCAGACGGGGCCGGCCGGCCAAACTCACGGCCAGAGCGTACGCGCCCAACACCCGCGCGGCCTACCGCGCCGGATGGAAGCGGCTCGAGAGCGCGAGCCTCACGCTCGACACGCTGGACGACGCAGGCCTGGCCATGGCGCTCACCGCGCTGGACGCCAGGGGGCTGGCCCCCGCGACCGTGGCGCTTGCCGCGTCCGCCGCCGCCAAGCTGGCGGATGAGGCCGGAAGGCCCTCGCCCAAGGGCCCGCTGACCGCCAAGGCACTCAAGGTGATCCGCCGCCGGTCACAGGGCCGGGGCCGGGGCCAGGCCGCCCCTGTGACGTGGCGCGATGCCGACTCTAGCGCCGTCCTCGCCGCCAGTGGGAACGGCGTGGGGGGCCTCAGGGACGCGGCCATCATCGCCGTCATGAGCGACGGCCTGCTGCGCGTCAGCGAGTGCGCCGCTCTCCGCGCGGGAGACGTTAGCGCCGAGGCCGACGGCTCCGGCCGTCTCGCCATGCGCCGCTCTACGGCGGGCCAAGAGGGCGACGGCGCGGTCCTGTTCCTCGGCCGCCCCACGATGGAGCGCATCGCCGCATGGCAGTCCGCCGCCCGCATTGACCCCGCAGCCGAGTCCGCCGAGCCACTGTTCCGGCGGGTCCGCAAGGGCGGGCACGTCCAGCCACAGGGCCTCAGCCCGCTGTCCGTGCACCATATCGTCAAGGCCCGCGCGAAGGCAGCCGGGGCGGCCGGGCGCGTCTCGGGCCACTCGCTGCGCGTGGGGTCTGCCGTCAGCATGGTCCGCCGGGGCGCGACCGTCTCCGAGGCTTGCCAGGCGGGACGCTGGAAGTCAGGCCGCATGGTGAATCGCTATGCCGCCGGAGAGATCGCCGGGCGCGGGGCTGTCGCGCGGCTGAGGTACGAATCATGACGGGACAGCCAGCCAGCATCCCGCCCGAGCTTCAGGAGAGCATCGATCTCTGGGCCGACAGCCAACCAGACCCTGCCGCGGTCTCCTTCATCCTCTTCGGTTCTCGCGCCCGGGGGGATTACGAACCCGAGTCCGACTGGGATATCGCCCTGACGTACGAGGGGGAGTGCCCCTCAACGAAGGGGCTGCCAAGATGGCTTGGCGACTCGCACATCGATTGGGTACCGATGCAGCGCTCCAAGGCACTGCGCCAGGTCAACATTTGCAGCGTGCAGCACGCTGTGGCAGCGGATGGGATCGTCCTGCACGGTGATGCATTGCCCCGTCCTGAGAGGAACGACATGAATATTCGCGGAGCTTGGAGGCTTCTGCGAGAAGCCGCCAAGAGGAGACGCCAATGCTTGACAGCTCTGGTTGATTACTGGGAGGACCGTGAAGACTGGCGCGAGGGCTTTGACAGCTCCATCGCGGAGCGCAGCGCGCTGACCGGGGAGTTGCTCTGCAAGGCCGCGATGCATATCAGAGGGCTGGAGCCACGACGCTCTCACTCGGTGGCGGAACTGTGCGACAGGCTGGAGGCCGCGTTTCCCGATGACCCACTGTTGCCGTGCCTACGGCGCTGCGACGGGCAGACAGCGAGCGCACACGTGAGCGTGTACGAGGACAGGGAAGAGTTGCCAGAGAGCATCGACGTGTCAGCGGATCGCTTGGCCGACGTCCTACGCGCGGCTGGCGAAGTAACGGGAGCCGTGGCTGACGTTTCCAGCCCAGATGAGGGCCGGGCTCCACTGGAGGAACTGACAGTCAGGGAATACCGTCTGTTTGCCGTATTGGAGAGATTGGGAACAACTGCCTGCCCTCCGGAGACCCTGCGGCGGATCGCGGGCGGCCTGAATGCTGGCCCGGACATCTCGGATCTCTGGGATCGGCTGGAAACGCCGACTCAGGGTCGGGATGCTGAGAGTGAAGGCCGGGGCCGGAACCCGCCGGGACGTTAGGGGAGTCGAATGCCAATCGACAGTGTTGTGACTGACCGCCATCCGGCCAGCATCCCGCCCGAGCTTCAGGAGAGCGTAGACCGCTGGGCTGCGCGTCAGCCGGCCCCTGTGTCGGCAATCCTCTTCGGTTCCCGCGCCCGGGGGGATTACGGACCCGAGTCCGACTGGGATATCGCCCTGACGTACGACGGGGAGTGCCCATCGACGAAAGGTCTGCCGGGCTGGCTTGGCGATTCGCACATCGACTGGGTGCCGCTTCAACGTTCACGGGCACTGCGCCGACTGAACATTTGCAGCGTGCAACATGCCGTCGCAAGGGATGGGATCGTCCTGTTCGGGGAACCGCTGCCTCGACCTCTAAGGAGAGACAGGAACATTGAAGGCGCTTGGGACACCCTGGGGGAAGCGTATGCGCAGATGCTCAGCGCTATGGGGGATTTGCTTGATTACTGGAGCTTGCGTGATCGAGACAGCGGCGACGCGACGCTGGCGGCTGGGAGCGCTAAGGCAGGAGAGATGCTGTGCAAGGCTGTGCTGCACATGAGAGGGGTGGAGCCACGGCGGTCCCACTCGGTGGACGAATTATGTGACGCACTGGAGCGAGAGTTTCCTCGTGACCGGCTAGTGGATGTGCTGCGAGAGTGCAACGGACGGAGCGAGCAAGCGCATGTGGGTGGTTATTGGGAGATGCGGGATTCGCGCGAGGACATTGATGTCTCCGAGCGTCGGATGGTCGCAGTGTTGCGGGCAGCGGGGGAAGTGCTGGTGGATCTGTGTGATCTTTCGTCCCCGAAGGAAGCACGGACAGGCATGCGAACAGTGATGCAGCAAAGAGAGCTGACCAGCATTCGGGCAGACGCCCTGTGGCGCACCGACTGCCCAGCGGAGACCAGGAGATGGCTGGAAGCTGAGATAGAGATGTGGCCGGACATCTCGGATCTACGAGAGCGTCTGGAGATGCCGCCTCAGGGCCGTGATTCAGGCCGCGCCGGCCGGGATGGATTTGGACGCTAGGGGGTCGAATGCCAATCGACAGTGTTGTGACTGACCGCCAGCCGGCCAGCATCCCGCCCGAGCTTCAAGAGAGCATCGATCGCTGGGCCGAGCGCCAACCAGCCTCAGCCGCGGTCTCGGCAATCCTCTTCGGCTCCCGCGCGCGGGGAGATTACGGACCTGAGTCCGACTGGGACATCGCCCTTGTGTACGACGGGAGGTGTCCTCAGACGTCCGGCATGCTGTCCCGCCTCGGTGACACGACCATCGACTGGGTGCCGCTGGCGCGATCCAAGGCGGTGCGGTATCTGAACGTCTGCGGCTTGCCGCGCGCAGTCGCAGCGGATGGGATCGTCCTGCATGGCGATCCGCTACCCCGCCCAGAGAGGAATGACATGAATATCGACAGCGCTTGGTACTACGTGGCCACAGCCCACGGAAAGACGCGCGGATGCGTGAATGAGCTTGCCAGCTATTGGCGTCGCGCAGCTTTTGACCGCGAGGGTGAGAACGCTTTCGTTGCGGAATCTAGCTCCAAGGCGGGGGAGTTTCTGTGCAAGGCCGTGCTGAGCCTGAGAGGGGTGGAACCACGGCGCTCGCACTCAGTGAAGGCCTTGTGCGACGACTTGGAGAATGCGTTCCCCAGCGATCCGCTGTTGCCATTTTTGCGGCGCTGCGACGGCCAGACAGCGAAGGCACATTTGGGCGAGTACCTCGACCACAGAACGTTTCGCGAGAGCATGGGTGATCCCGCAGAGAGCATCGAGGTGTCTTCAGAGCGCATAGCGAATGTGCTGCGAGCGACAAGTGAGGTGGCGGCAGCCGTGGCTGACGTTTCCACCCTTGTGGAAGGCCGGTCTTCATTGGAGTCCTTCAGTTTCAGGGATGCTGAGGTATTGACCGAATTGGACTGGCTGGCAGCTACCGTCTGCCCGCCGGAGACTCTGCGGAGAATTATGGACGGCAAGAACGCGGGGCCGAGCATCCCTGACCTGTGGGAGCGTCTGGAGATGCCACCTCTGGGGCGGGATGCTGAGAGTGAAGGCCGGGACTGGGACCCGCCGGGACGCTAGGGGGTTGGATGCCAACCGCGCCGGGATAGACCCCTCATTGTGGTCTAGGATGAGCGGCTGTCGAGTCCGTGCCGGCCAGCGGAAATTCATCCCACGTTCGACCGTCCAGCACCCGGCCCGCCCCCTTCTTATTGACGCCTCCCCATTGCTTGAAGAAGAACGGCGTGCTGGACTGCAAGCAACTTGAAAGAATCTCGCGGACCCAGCCCGCTTTCATCCGCCGAGCTCCGGGGCCCGACTCCCCCCCGACGATCACCCAGTCGATCCCGTCAAGTGTCAGTTGGGGCAAGGGGCCGAGCAGTGGCTCGAGCGAGAGAAACTTGATCGCAGCGTTTGATTCGCGGAGAATCTCCACTCGCCGCAACCACCACTCCGACTCCACACTGGTGCCGAGCCAGATGTTCGATGTCCACCGAAGTCTCCGGCCCAGTGAGACAGCTCGCATGGGCCGCTTCGTAAGCACTTGATACGTATGGCGGCGGGTTCGATTCATCACGTCGAAGACCGAAAAAATGAATTGATCGGGGACATCCTCGTGGAAGAGGTCGGACATTGAATTGACGAACACCAGGCAAGGTTTCCGCCAGCCGTGCGGAATCATCAGCGAGTCTGGGTGCACCGAGACTTCGAATCCCTTCCGATACTTTGCCAGCCCCATATGTCGCAGTCGCTGTGACATGCGTTCGGCGTAGCAGTGCTTGCACCCTGGGCTCACCTTGGTGCACCCAGGCACCGGATTCCAAGTCCGATCAGTCCATTCAATGCCCGACGAAACTGCCACGTCTTCCCAAGCCTTCAGCATAGCACGGGCAGCGGGGTTCCCCCACACGCGTGGGGATAGACCCCGAGGCAATTCCATGTCGATTAAATGCCAGACTGGTTCCCCCACACGCGTGGGGATAGACCCGACATTGTGGTCTAGGATGAGCGGCAGCGGGTGCGGAAGGCGCGCATGTCGGCGAGGGCGCGGTCGTTGGCGCGAACGCGCTGGTGGACAAGGACCTCGCCCCGGGCGCTCGGGTCACCGTGTCCCAGACGGTGGAACAGCCGCGGAACACTACCCAGTCCCCCGGGCTCTGAGCGCGCCCCGTCCCGCCAAATGACGGGCATCGGCCACCATGGGCCACATGCCCCCTGACAAATCCCCCGACACTCCGGACCCGACCGTTGACCGGCTGATTGACCCGACTGCGGTGATCCACCCGACCGCGGTGATCCGCGGGGCCGTGGAGATCGGCGAGAACGTGAAGATCCGCGAGGGCGCGGTGATCGGGGACGGCACTGTGATCGGCGACGACGCGCGCATCTGGGAGAACACCAAGATTGGCGCGGGAGTGGAGATCGAGGGCGGCGGGGATGTCGAACCCGGGGTGCGCATCTGGGACATGGCCAAGATTGGCGGGGGCGCGATGGTCCGCGAGGGCGCCTCGATCGGGAGAAAGGCGGAGATTGGCGGGGGCGCCGATATCGGCGAAGGCGCGAAAATCCGCCAGCGAGCTTGGATTGACGGACTGGTCACCGTCGGGGAGGGCGCCGAGATCGGCCCCAGCGTCCTGGTCCGCGAAGATGCCGAGATCTGGGATGGCGCGGTGATCGGATATCGCGCCGAGATCCTCGAGGGCGCGAAAGTCGGCAAAGAGGTCACCGTCGGCGAAAGAGCGGAGATTGGCACGGAGGTCACCGTCGGCGATGGCGCGCAGATTGCCCAAGGGGTAGTGATCCAAGAGAAAGCGCGAATCGGCGAGGGCGCGAAAATCCGCGAGAAAGCGGAGATCGGCGCAAGTGCGCGAATCGCGGAAGGCGCGACTGTCGAATGGGGCGCGACGGTCCGCCACGGCGTGACCGTCGGCAAGGGGGCGAGCATCGGAGAGGGCGCGACTGTCGGCACGCACGCCACGGTCGAGCGCGGCGCGGTGATCGCGGACGAGACACGGATCGGGGCGCGCGCGGTGATCAAGGAAGGCGCGGTGATTGGCGAGAAATCGAGGATCGGCCGGGACGTGACCGTGGGGGCCGGGGCGAAAATCGCCGGCGATGCGGAGATCGGCGCGGAAGCCCAGGTCGGAGATCACGCCGAGATCGGGGAGCTCGCGAGGATTGGCGAGGGCGCGAGAGTCGGGGCGCGAAGCTCCGTCGACGTCGGATCTGAGATCTACGACCAGGCCCGCCTTGGCGCGCTGGTATCGGTCGGCGCGAACGCCGGGGTCGACTGGAGAGCCCGAGTCGCGCGCGAGTCGAAGATTGAAGACGGCGCACACGTTGACCCAGAGGCCCGGGTCGGAGCTTGCGCCGTTCTTGGCGAGAGCGCGCGAGTCGGCAGCTGCGCATGGGTCGGCGACCGCACCACGATCGGCGCGGTCGCGACAGTCCGCTCGCGCGCGGAGATCGGGGAGGACGTGACCATCGCCGATTATGCGCGCATCGGCACCGAGGCGCAGATTGGCAATCGAGCCGAAGTGATGGAGGGCGCGCGTGTCGAAGAGGGCGAGCAAGTGCGCGCCGGAGACATCGTCGACGCCTGGGCCACAGTCGAGCCGGGAGCTCAGACCGCCGAAATGACGCTAGAAGTGCCCGCCCGGCCGTCGCGGTCCCCCGGTCGCTGAGCGCAGGAGTGCCCGCCGGCCACTCTCTGCCATCTGGCACAATCGCTGCATGGGCGTCACCAACACCCCGGGCTCTCCGGGCTGCCACCCTCGCTCGCGAACCCACCCGAGCGCCAGAGTCCACCCGACGGCCCTGATCTGGCCGGGCGTCGGGATTGGCCGGCTGGTCCACGTCGGCGAATACTCGGAGATCCACTCGGGGGTGACGATCGGCAGCGGCGCTGTCATCGGCGGGGGAACCCTGATCGAAGCGAAAACGAAGGAACAGCCAGGCAAACTGGTGGTGGACAGGGGGTGAGAGTCCCCCGGAGCAAAGAATGAGTCGATTCATGCTTCTCCGCGAGTCATGCGTTCAGGGCCGTGAGGTCATGGATGAAGCGTTGACAGCGGTGGGTGTGGGCAGAGCAATGAGCACCGAAAATCCTATTAACCGGAGTGCCGAGCCTTTCTTCGTGGGTGAAGGCAACACCGGGTGTCCTGCTATGACTAGGGGCGCCCGGGCTACGCGGTGTCCAAGACCTCAACGCACGCACCTACGTCCAATGCCGGGACCTGGGAGGTCTTCGGGTTGTCCCGGACCGTCGCGGTCGGGACCGCCGAGGGAAGGCAGATAGCCAAAGCCGAGGATGCACGATCCGAAGAAGTCAGACCCGGGCATAGTAAAGAATGGTTCACACTACTCCTCTCAAGGCACCCCACTGAAAGTGCTCGATTTGGCAGGATTTCCTAGGAATTCGATGGTTTGAGGCTGCCGGACCGAGGAGTGCAGTCGGCTTTACGCCGTGCAACTCGGCCCTCGGGCCTCCTGGTAGCCCTTGCGGCGCGCTTCCCGCCGCCAACCAGCCCAAGTCGTTTCCCGCTGTTCCTGCCAGGCGGCTTGGTCTGGGCCCCGAACTGTCTCGTACGGCCGTTCTGGGCGTGCGCACTGCCTTTCCCGGCCGCTTGGCCCGCGAATTGCAGGTCTGTACATCATGGAACAGCCCCTCTCTGGCTCTTGTGCCAGCCTTACATGCTCCTTGCGTGACCCGCTGTGACCGGGCGCTCGCACTGCTCCCCGCTGTTGTCTTCATGGCTCCACCCCGTCATCCTCCTCCGACGGTTCGAACGGCAACCGCTCCTGCGACGGCTGATCGTCCCATTTCACGTACAGCCCCTTCTCCGAACCGCGCACGATTTGCTTCGCCTCCAGAGCCCCCTCGCAGATCTGTTGCCACTGTCTCTGGCGCGACACCCCCATCGCGCGCCTCGCTTGCGCGGCAGGCACATACCCCTCAGGGCACGACTCGCAAAAGCGTTCCCGCAGCTGCGCCGTCAGCCGCACGCGCATCCCGGCCCCGACCTTCGCCGGCTCCTCTACCGACACAAGCCCTTCCCGGATCCAGCGGTACAGCGTCCCCTTGGTCGTGCCCAATTCCTTGGCCGCATCCCTGACTCCCAGCAGCGGACCCTCCTTCGGCCTCCTTCTCCTTGCAGCGGGCGTCCCGACGATCCCGTTCCGCACCCTGAGCTTTTGCACGACCGACCGCGTGAACACCTGCCCGCGCGGTGTGCGCTTCCCCTGCGCGTTGAGCTGCTCCGCGATCTCCCGGTCTGGCTTCAACGCCGCCAACCGGCGCACCAGATCGACCGTCCCCTCGTCATACCCTGAAGGCGTGCCCGTTCGCGGCTTCGGCAGCTGCGCCCGCTCCACCAGCCCACCCTTCCAGCGCAGCAGCACTTCGATGAGCCCTGCTTCGCGATCCACCTCCAACAGCACTTCATCCACCAACGTTGCCAGCAGCCGCTTGCGATCCCTCGCGTCCACATGCGCGGACTCCCACAGTGCCCGCACGTCCGCGCCCAGCTCGGCGAGCACTTCGACCGCCTTGCCCTGCCTCAACCCCGGCTGCTGCGCTTCCCTGGCCCGCTCGAGCTCCGTCCGGGCGCTCTCCTGCGCTGCCAGCGCCGCCTCCCACTCCGCCCCCAGCGACCGCATCACCAGCCGGTTGTCCGGGTCTTCCGCCTTGTACCGCCGCTCCGCCAAGGCGGCCCGGTAGGTCCTCTGCTCCAGCTCCAGCTCGTAACCTCTCAGGCGCCCTGTCTCACGCTCCTGCAGGACACTCTCGGCTCGCAGCGCTGCCTGCACTCCGCCATTCCCCGCCGCTTCCAAGAACCGCCCGCTCACCCATTGATCCACTCTGGCTCCACTCACAGAAAAACACCCCGCCCGCGCCAATCCGCTGTCCTTCCCCGGACACAGATACCGCGCAGAACTTCCGTATTTCACGTGCATCCCCCGCCCGCAACGCGCGCACACCGCCAATCCCTGCAGCAGCGCTCTGCCTTCTCGCGCAGCCCCCCTCCCCTGTGCCGAGCTGTTGTCCCTCAGGCGCTTTTGAACCGCTTCCCAGTGCTGCCGTGTCACGTAGCCCTCGTGGTGCTCCCCCAGCTCTACGAGCCATTCCTCCCGCGGCACTTGAACAACCACCTTCCGCACCTTCCCGGGCTCTTCCACGCGCACCTTGGTTTGCGTCCTGCCGTATACGTACATCCCTCCCATCGCTGGGTTCCTCAGCAATTGCAGCACCCGCCGGTAGGTCGCCGGCTTCCACTCTTCACCCCGCGAGCCCCCCGGCAGCTTCTGACCCTCCGCCTGCAACCGCTTCGCCGCTTGGCGCGCCGAGCCCGCTTCCTCGAACCTCGCGAACACCGCCTCGATCGCCTTCCGCACGCGCTCGTCGGGGTCCTTGACCAACTCCTTGCCTCGCAACTGGAATCCAGGCGGCACCTGTGAGTACAGCTCCCCCCTGGCCGCCTTGTTCATCCGTCCCTGCCGCAGGCGCCCTTGAATCCGGAACAGATCTTCCTCTGACAGCGTCCCCTCGATCCCCAGCACCAGCCGGCTGTCGCTCTCCTTGAGGTCGTACACCCGCCCGTCCTTCGCAACCAGCGTGTCCGTCAGCCTCAGCCAGCGCAGCAGCTCGAACCAGTCCGCCGTGTTGCGAGCCAAGCGCGACGCGTCCAGCCCCAGCACGACTCCCACCTCTTCCTGGGCCACCTTCATCAGCAGCCTCCTGAATCCCGAGCGCTGTTCAGTCCCTGACCCGCTCACGCCCAGATCTTCATCAATCGTCTCGACGCGTCCCTCAGACCAGCCCCACTCCAGCGCCAGTTCCCTCAGACCGTACTGCAAGCGCCCCGACTCGACGTTGGACAGCACCTGCTGCTGCGTCGACTGCCGCACGTACACGACCGCCTGGCGCTCAAGGTGCGTCGGCCGTATCAGCGCTTTGTCCCGCTTCATGCCCCGCTCTCCTGTCCGCTATCTTCAGCATCACCCGCGCCAGTTCCTGCACCACTGCCTCGCGCACTTGACCGGGCAGATCTTCCCACAGCTGTTCGCACTCCAGACGGGCCAGCAGAGCCATCAGCTGCCCCTCCCAGACTGGTCCGCTCCCGTTGGCCACGCGACCTCTGCAGAGCTGTCACCAGCTCTCGCAAGGCATGATACTCCCGCAGCTGACCGAACAAACGCCGCTCCTCGCTGACCGGTCCCTCCCAATCCGTCCAGCGCACGGGCAAGCGCACTCGCTTGCCGGACCGCAGTTCAACCGTCAGCTGCAAATCACCATCGCCGTCCAGTCTGGTGGAGGCTACCTTGGCAACTTGCCCGTCCATGGGATGCCCCGGACGGACGATTCGAACCTCTCCCCGCCCAGAACTGCGAACTGGATTAGTTTGGCCTGGTCTTTGTAGCGCGGAGCGCTGGGAACAAGGCGGCGGGAGCCGCGGCGGACCGGCGGGAGCGAAGGGCCGGGACCAAGAGGAATGCGGGAGGCCAAAGCAAGCGCCGGACCCAGAGTCGGGGAAGCGTGTCACAGGCGGCCGAGCGCATACGGCAAGCGATAAGTAGGAATCCGAAGGAGAAGCTCACTGCGCTGCTGCACCATGTGAACGAGGACAGCCTGCTAGCGGCCTATTGGGCGCTGAAGCGCGATGCGGCGGCGGGTGTGGACGGAGTGACGTGGGAAGCGTACGGGGAAGGGCTGTCGGAGAAACTGGCAGACCTGACGCGGCGCGTGCACACAGGAGCGTACCGGGCGACGCCCACGCGGCGGGTGCATATACCCAAGCCGGGGGGCGGGACGCGACCGCTGGGGGTGGCCACGCTGGAAGACAAGATCGTTCAGCGGGCCGTTGTGGACAACATCCTGACGCCGATCTGGGAGGCAGAGTTTCTCGGGTTCAGTTATGGGTTCCGGCCGGGGCGCAGTGCGCACGACGCACTGGATGCGCTGGCGTACACCGTGGAGCGGCTCAGAGTCAAGTGGATCGTAGACGCCGACATCCGCAAGTTTTTCGACGAGATCGACAGGGGCACCTTAGAGGCGTTCCTGGGACATCGGATTGGGGACAAGCGCGTGTTGCGGCTGATCGGGAAATGGCTGATATCGGAACGTTCCGATATCAGCCAATATGGGAACCTCGAAAATATGGGAACCTGTCTCTGGAACCCCTTGAATAGCATGGGGTTGACTCTGGAAAGGTTCCCATAACGTATGGTCATCTCCGGTTGGTTTCTTACCACCACAGGAGATGAATCATGGTTTTACCTTTCCGGCCCCATGCCTTACCCGGGGTCATCCAAGCGCAGCTCGACCGGGTCCTGCCGGCCTACGAGGCGCATTTGAACAAGCAGGGCTGTACGGCCAGGCTCTTCCGCAAGCTGATCGGCACCGCCCGCCACCTCATCGTCTGGCTGACGATCAACGAATCAGACGTTGCGGCCTTCGACATCCGCGGCGTTGACGGCTTTCTGAGCCACGACTGCGACTGCCCGGCCGAGTTCCGCAGCCGGCGGGACGCGCCATCCCCATGGCACGTGCAGCGGTTCCTTGGCTACTTGCTCGAAAGCGGGCAGGCTGCCATGCCCTCCTCGATTGTCACGGACGGCGAACTCGTGGAAGCATTTGCGGACACCTTGACAGACCAGGGCTACCAGGCATCGACGGTTCGTGAGTTCCGGAGCTGCTGTCGGCACCTCGTCGTCTGGCTGTATCGCTCGGAGCTGACGCTGGCTGCGATCGACGGCGACGTTCTGCAGCGGTTCCTCGACCATGACTGCGCCTGCGAGCATCCGCAGTTCCTCGGCCGGGCCCATCCGTTCTCCGCAAGCCGCAGAGTCCAGGCGAATCTCGCCAGGTTTGCCCGCTTCCTGGTCCGCCGGGGCGTGGTTGCGGACTGGCGGGATCCGGTGCCGGAGGCCGGCAGCGGACTCCATGTCGACGCCTTCCTCGCATGGATGCGCCAGCATCGCGGCGCCCGCGAGACAACCCTTCGGGCATACGCCGGATACCTGCGAGTCCTGTTGCCGCGGCTCGGCGACGACCCGGGCGCCTATGATGCGGTGTCGATCCGCACGGCCGTGCTGGACCGTGCGCAATCCGGCTCCGGAAGCCCGGTCGAGTGCAGCGCCCTGCGTTCGTACCTGCGTTTCCTGGCGGCCCAGGGGCTGTGCCCTCCAGGTCTGGCGGGCGCCGTCCCCTCCATCCCGAAGAAGACTGCGGCGCCGTTGCCCAGGCATGTCGATCCGGAAGTCATCGAGGCTCTGATTGCCAGCTGCGACCGGACCACTGCCATCGGGTTGCGGGACCGGGCCGTCCTGCTGCTGCTGGACCGGCTCGCTCTGCGCCCCGGAGACATTGCCGCCCTGCAGCTGGACGATGTCGACTGGGAGCAAGCGCTCATCCGGGTCCGGGGAAAATCGCGCCGCAGCGTGGCACTGCCACTGCCGCAGGAGCCCGGTGACGCGCTCAGGGAGTACATCCTGCGAGCACGGCCGCAAACCGCTTGCGCGCTGGTGTTCCCGCAGTTCCGGGCTCCGCACGGTCGCCTGTCCAGCGGCGCGGTCAGCGCCCTTGTGCGACGCGCCATGAAGCGGGCCGGGATCGACGGCGACGGCCTCCCGGCCGCGTATCTGTTCCGGCACTCGCGGGCCACCCATCTGCTGCGCAGCGGAGCCTCTCTGGAGGCCGTCGGCGCCCTTCTGCGCCACGAGTCCGTCAAGACGACCGCACTCTACGCTCGCGTGGATGTTCCCATGCTGCTCGCGGTGGCGCAGCCCTGGCCGGGAGAACTCCGATGACTCTGACCGACCACGTTCGGGCCTATGTCGCGTTCAAGCGGACTGCGGGCCTGGCCTTCCGGAACCAGGAGAGGCTGCTGGGCGGCTTTGCCCGGCATGCCGAAGCTCGCGGCGACCGGTTCGTTCGTGTCGAGACCGTTCTCGACTGGGCGTCGCAGTCGGCATCGCCGCATCAGAAACAACGACGGCTGCACGATGTCTGCGGGCTGGCCGCCTACCTGCACGCCGAGGACGAGCGGCACGAACTCCCCCACCGCGATGCCCTCGGCCGTGCCACGCGTCACCGCCCGCCGCCACACCTGCTGTCGTGGACGCAGGTCCGCCGGATCATGGATGCGGCGCTGGAACTGCCGCCCGCCGACTCCATGACGCCCGTGAGCGTTCGTGCCATGCTCGGGCTGATCGCGGCCACCGGCCTGCGCCGTGCGGAAGCCACCGGCCTGCGACTCGCGGACGACACGCCGGACGGACTGCGGATCCGCAACGCCAAATTCGGCAAGCAGCGACTCGTGCCCCTGCACGAGAGCGTCCGGACGGCACTGGACCGATATCTGGAGATCCGCTTGCGATGCAGCAGCACCAGCGACCGTCTCTTCGTCCTCGCCAGCGGACGGCCGGTCAGCCCGGACTATCTGACCCATGTTTTCATCCGGCTCGCGCGCCAGACCGGCCTGTGCGCCGGACCGGGCGAGCCCGGCCCGCGCCTGCATGACCTGAGGCACGGTTTCGCCGTGCGTGCTTTGGAGAGCGCCGTGCGCGGCGACCGGAGCGCGATCAGCCGGCACATGCTCGCGCTGTCCACCTATCTGGGCCATGCCAACGCCACCGAGACCTACTGGTACCTCGAGGCCACGCCTGTCCTGCTGAACCAGGTGTCCGCAGCCACCGAACGACTGCATGCGGAAAGGAGGGGCGATGAGTGATCTTGCAGGGCCGCTGGCGGCCTTCCTCCGAGAGCACCTGCCGCGCGACCGCGGCAGCAGCCCGCACACCATCGCAAGCTATGTCGCCAGCTTCAAGCTGCTGGCGGTCTTCGCCGCGCAGTGTCACAAGGTCCGGCCATGCCAGCTGGAGATCGGCCATCTCGACACCGCCACGCTGCTCGCCTTTCTCGATCACCTCGAGACGAACCGGGGCAACAGCGTGCGGACTCGCAATGCGCGCCTGTCCGCGATCAAGTCCTTCTTCCGCTACCTGGAATTCCGACACCCGGAATGGCTCGATCTGGCGGCACAGGTGCGGGCCCTGCCCCAGAAACGGGCCGATCTGCCGCCGGTCGACTATCTCGACCATGGCGAGGTGCGGGCCCTGCTCGACGCCCCCGCCGCCAACACCCTCACCGGTCTGCGCGATCGCGCGATGCTGTGCCTGACCTACAATGCCGGCCTGCGCGTCTCGGAACTGGTCGGCCTGGCCCTGGACGACCTGCAGGCGCCTGCACACGATTCCATCCGCATCCTGGGCAAGGGCCGCCGCGGGCGCGTCCTGCCGCTGTGGAAGGAAACCCGCGCCGCACTGCGCACCTGGCTTGCTGTCCGACCGGACGGCGCCGACCGGCATCTCTTCCTGAACGCCTTCGGCCGCGGCCTGACGCGGCGTGGCTTTGCCAAGAGACTTGCCCTGCACGCCGAGACTGCGACACGCACGGTCCCTTCGATTGCGGGCAAGACCGTCACACCTCACTCCCTGAGGCATTATTCCGAGTCCCGGATTATTCCGAGTTGCTTGCCGGAGATAGGCGGGGCACGTGCATTGAGGGACATTGGACTCGGAATAATCACAGAGCGTTCAGGAACGCCAGAACTTCGTCTTCGGGGCGGTATCGCTTCGGAGGGATGTTCCCGGGGTTGGTGCGAGCCATCGCCTTTTCTTTGAGCGCGAGGTCGGCGTGCAGGTAGATGTAGGTGGTCTCGACCGACTCGTGACCGAGCCACAACGCGATTACGGAGCGGTCGACACCGTTCTGCAGCAGCTCCATCGCCGCAGTGTGACGCAGCACATGGGGCGTCACGTGCTTCTTCCGCAGCGACGGGCAGGCGGTCCGCGCCACGGCCAGATGCTTGGCCACCACGTAGGCGAGCCCGTCGTGGCTGAGCGCGCCGCCGCGCTGGTTCGGGAAGACAGGCTTGCCGGATGCGGCGGGCAGTTCGTCCAGCCACTCTCGCAATGCCGCCAGGGCGTCCCGGCGCAACGGCGTGCAGCGTTGCTTGCGGCCCTTGCCGTGGCAGCGCACATGGGCTCCCGAGCCGAGCTGCACATCGTCGCAGCGGAGACGGATCAGTTCCGAGGCTCGCAGGCCGGTCTGCACGGCCACGAGCAGCAGCGTGCGGTCGCGGCGCCCGGCCCGCGTCTGCGTGTCCGGGACTTCCAGCAGAGCCTCGATCTCGTCGCGGTCAAGGAAGTCCACGGGGCGGCGGGTGTAGCGCTTGGCAGGCATCGCCAGCACACGCTGCGCCTGAGCTGCATGCTGGGGCTCCTGCACCGCGACGTAGCCGAAGAAGGAGCGGATCGCGGCCAGGCGGGTGTTGCGGCTGCGGGCGCCGTTGCCTCGCTCGGTCTCGAGATCGGTCAGGAAGGCTCCGAGGAAGTCCGTGTCGAGATCGCCGATCTCGAGGTTGGCCGGCGCTTTGCGCAATTTGCGCAGGGCATACCGGACCAGCAGGCGGAAGGTGTCCCGGTAGCTGGCAATGGTATGCGGACTGGCCTGGCGCTGCTGCATGAGGCGGTCGGTGAAGAACTTCGCCAGCAGCTGAGGGAATTCGGCAGCGGACTGCATGCGGGCCGCCGGGCGGTGCGGTCGAGCCGCCGGGCGGCGACCTGGAGCAGTTCGGGGGTGGCCGTCAGGTACCAGTAGGTGTGGCTGACATGCACATGCCCGAGGTAGGTTGCCAGCCGGGGTGTTCGCTGCTCGACGTCCAGGCCCTCCCGGTGCCACCGCAGCAGGGTTCCGATGGCGAATCGGTGCCGCAGATCATGCAAGCGGGGCCCCCGCGAATCCGACCGTTCGCGCAAGCCGACTTGCCGGGACAGTTGCACGAACGTCTGTTGCAGCGTGTTCTGCACGATCCTGGTGCCCCGCTCGGAAAGGAAGAAGGCCGGATCGAGGGGATGCGGGCAGAGACGATCCAGGCACATTCCGTTTTCGGAAGGTTAGGGCGCTTGCTGGAGTGAATGCTTGTTTTGGTGCTTGTGTGGAGGTGCCGGCCAGATCCGTGAGGGTTGGGTGCGGGTGATCTGGGCACTTGATTCGAGCAGTGAGCACGGTCTTCGCACAAGGACGACAGTGGTGTGGTCCGGCGCTTTGTCAGGGGCGTGTGGACCGTGAGACGATCCCGCCTGAGAGGGCCCTAACGACACAGGGGTAACCCAGCGCCTCGTCTGGCGCGTCGCTGCCTGCTGCCGCCAAGGTTGCATCGGCTAGCTCTTCGGTGGTATCAGCAACAGATCGAGAGCCTCCTGCTGGCGGGCTGCGAAATGCCGGTTGGCCACCGGCACGTAGCGGAAGCGTGTGCGGCAGCGGATGATTGAGATTGCCGTGTTGCTCAAAGTGGCCAGATTTCGCGGCAGGTCGCGCACGTAGACGCGGCAACGGTCTTCGTCGTAGGTCACGTCTCTCACATAGTGCAAACGATTCTCGATGTGCCAGTGCTTGCGGATCAGGCTCGCAAGCTGTTCCGGGCTGGCCTGCTCGCTCGACAGCGAGGTCAAGGCATAGCTAACTTCGATGCTCATCTTGCCGGCCTTGGCCCGGCGCCGCCGGCAGCGCTGGCGCTCGATGCGGATCGCCTGCTGGCGCCCGTAGAGATTGACCTTCCCGTCCCATTGCGACCCGCTGAGATCCTGGACCCAGTAACGGCGGCGCTCGCTGCGCCCGTGCAGCTTGTCGCGCGTCTCGATCATCGGGCAGTCACTGAAGTCCATCTCGCGCAACTGTTGTGCCATCGTTGGTTGGTTGTCCTTCACGGCGGTGACCAGGTAATGCGCTTGGCACTGCTGCAGACAGCGCGCCATCTGCTGCTGACAGTGCAGCGCATCGACGGTGACGATGCGCCCGGCCAGATCCAGCTCGCCAGCCAACTCGCGCAGGGCCGGAATCTCATTGCTCTTGCTGTCGATCTCGAGCTGGCCCAGCACCAGGCCGGTGTCCTGTTCCACAGCCGCGAACAACATGCGGCGACCGCCCTCGGTCTGCTTCGAGGCTCCCCGCACATCCTTGCCATCCATGCACACCGCCGGCTGGGCAAAGAAATCTTGGGTGCACGCGCCGCCCTGCCCGCCGGCGGGCTGCGGCGCGTGCTGCGCCTGCTGGCTCTGCTGCTGGGCCCAAGCTTCCACGGCATCGTCGAGCGTGTCGGGATCCAGCTTGGACAGGATGTTGTGGAAAGTCGTGGTGTTGGGGGTCGTGTAGCACTGCTTGGTGGGACTGAAGAAGCAGGACAAGGCCTTGCGCTGGTCTTGGTCCAGCAGCGCAGCGAACTGTGCCAAGGCCGTCACGCCACGGTAGCCAGCCAGTCGTGCCGCCAGTGCCAGCGTCAGCACGGTCCTGAGGTCGTAGCGCTTGCCGCGCGCACTGCGGTAATCCGGGATCGTGCTGAGAAACTCATACATGCTCCGCAGTTGCGGAACGTCGGGGGGCGCACTGCGCTCGGGGCCCTGCAAGGCCACATCGAGCTGCTCTGAGCGCAGGGTCTCGCTGGCGTTGGGTTGCAGTTCGTACACGAAAACCTCCTTCGGTTGGCCATGATGCCGCCACAGCGGCTTGCCTCCAGGCTGGCGCGCATAACCGCTGGTGAAGCCCAGCGAGCGCCAGTTCGCAGCGCGGTAACAGGTGCCGGCAAACTTCGAGGTGTCGACAAAGGACTCCGCGAGCAAGAGATCCGATGCATGCGCGGCGCGCATGTCTTGCGAGAGGCGCCGCAGGCTCAGGCCGAGCACGCGCGAGCACAGGTTGGGACGATGAAAGCCGGGCAGGATCACAAATCTGGAGTTTTGGGAGATCAAGTGCAGACGGCGGCGCTTCTGCTGCCGGGACCAGCCGATCCAGCGGTCTCTGACGCCAACTCTCAAGGCGGCGGCCTGCCAGCCGAGCAGGGCGATCCAAGTCGAGTTCAGGAAGGCGACATGGCGCAGCGCCTTGCCGAACAGGGCCCGGAAGGACAAGTAGTGGTGCTGGGCGACCAAGCGGTCCCAACGGCGGTGTTCTTCGGCCCCGTGGGTCGGGCGCACTTGAATGGCGCGCAAGTCCAAGTCACGACAGGCCTGTGGCAGCGCCTGCATGCCCCCAGTATGCCATAGTCACAACAGAATAGCCACTACTGAAGAACAACATCATCCGTCGGCGCACATCGCGACCGTCACCGCCAGAATGCGATCGTGCCACCCCTCAACCACGCTCTACGAGAAAGGAATGGCCCTGAGAGACGATCGCGCTGCAGCGCATAGTCCGCCAGGGCCTGGCGCGTGGACTCGTGAACGGGCAGGCAGCGGGACTTGCCGAACTTGGCGTGTCGGACCGTCAGCACGCCGCCGACGAGATCGACGTCGTCCCGGTCGAGTCGCAGCGGCTCGGACGAGCGCATCCCGGTGACGGCCAGGAGCGCCAGGAGCGTGGAGTAGGTGCAGGCCCTCAGGCCGGTGCTTCCGCGCAGCCGCTGCGCCGCACCGATCAGGTCGGCGATCTCCTTTGCACTGTAGATATAAGGAGTTGCGCGACGATGCCGGGCCGTGAGCAGTCCCTCGGGAGGAACCTCGTGGCTCGGGTCCTCCGCGCTGGCGTAACGCGCGAAGGCGCGTACGACACCGAGTCGTCGCGCGTGCCAGGCCGGCTGCGCCTGGCTGGGCTCGGTCGCCCATTGCAGGGCGAGCTGCGTGGTGATGGAGACGGCCGTCTGCTGTCGGAGGAACGCGAGGAAGCTCCGCAGCATGTGCTGGACGTCGGTGAGGGCGGCCCCGAGGGCGCGCCGCGTGGCGAGATACTCGTCGAGAAGCGTCGGGAGATCCTGCATGCCGCACCTCCGGGCCAGGGCGGCGCCACGGTACGGAGCGACTCCAGGTCGACTTTCGCGTAAATCTGCGTGGTCTCGGGATGACGATGGCGCAGGATCTGGCCGATGTCCTCCAGCGTGGCCCCGTTGCGGAGCATCCCGGTGGCGAGGGAATGGCGCAGCAGGTGGGCCCCCTTGAAGGGCGGGTCCAGCTGGGCTCGTGCCAGCGCACGGTGCATGAGGTCCCCGATGGCCGCGGTGGACGCGAATCCCCGATGCGGCGCATCCAGGCGGACGAAGACCCGCCGGGTCGGACAGCAGGCGGGCCGACCGTTGCGCAAGTAGTCCGCCACGGCCTCTCCGACCTCGCAGGGCAGCGGCAGGGGCTCGCGTCGCTGTCCCTTGCCGAACACGCTCACGGTTCCCGCATGCCAGTCGAAATCGTCGAGCGTGAGCGCTGCCGCTTCGCCGCCGCGCAGCCCCAGCCGGGCGAGCAACAGGAGGATGGCGTAGTCGCGCCGTCCGGCCACAGTGCTGCGGTCACAGCCGCAGAGGATCGACTCGACTGCTTCTGGCGGGAGTGATTTCGGCAAGCCCGCCAAGCTCCAGTTCCTCACCGGCGGAATCGCTCCGGCAAGATCGGCGGGGATGGCGCCGCGCTGGTGCAGATGGCGCAGGAAGCTGCGCAGGATGGTGGCGACCAGCTGGGTTCTGGAACGGCTGAGGCGTCGCGCCTCCCGCAGGATGAACTGATTCGCGTCCTGGGCGGACAGGCGCTCGAGAGTGATTTCCCGCCGGTCGAAGCGCTCGGCGAGGAAGCGGCGGACCGTGGGCAGGTAATTCGCAACCGTGCTCGGCTTGACGCCGCGCTCGTCCAGCAGGAAGCGCTCATAGGTCCGTACGATCCGCTCGAGAGGGTCATCGCCAGGCGGATCGGGCTGCGGGGGCGGGATGCGCCCGGTGGCTCGGAGCAGATCCAGGAATTGGCGGCCGGTTGCCGCGTCGCCGCGTCGCCGCCGTTGCGGTTCGCGAGCGGCATGGAAGGCCTCGAGCTGATCGTCATCGAGCTCATCGACAGCCAGCTTCCGGGACGCGAGCCAGCGGCTCAGATCCGCAGCGAACTGCAGTTTCTGCCTGGCCGTGAAGGGCGCGTAGCCTTCGGCTGCGAGCCAACCAGAGAATGCGTCGATATCGTCGGCTAGAGGGCCGTCACGCACCCTGGCCTGGCTCTCGGGATTGGGGAAGAAGAGTTGGATGGACATAAATCTTCCCCAGTATGTGAGAGGCTCTGCCAGAGGGGCCCACGCCACGATTATTCCGAGTTGTCAGCGGCATAGCCTCCCAGACGATATTGAAAACACAGGAACTTCCGCCGATCATGCGGACCCTACTCGGAATAATCCGGGACTCGGAATAATGACGCTTATTCCGAGCTCGGAATAAGCGTCATGCCTGCGCACTCCATACCCTCGAGGCCACCGGCGACATCCGGAAGGTCGGCCTCTGGCTCGGCCACACCAGCCTGCGGTCGACGGAAATGTACCTGCGGGTCGATCCGGCCATCAAGCTCGACGTGCTGGCAGCCCGGCAGGCGCCGAACCTGCGCAAGGGATCCTTCGAAGGCGTGCATGACGAGCTTCTCGCCATGCTCGGAGGGGTTGCAGCGCAATGACGTTATGGGAACCTTTCCAGAGTCAACCCCATGCTATTCAAGGGGTTCCAGAGACAGGTTCCCATATTTTCGAGGTTCCCATATTGGCTGAGGGCCGGAGTGCTGGAGGAAGGCCAACAGGTTGACACAGGCAGGGGGACGCCGCAGGGATCGGTAGTGACTCCCCCAACACAAAAGGCAACTTTGTGTTCGAAAGGATCTGTGGCTACTCCCGGACGGGTTGACAATAGACGTGTACGGTATGTATCTTATGTCTTGTGGCGCGGGTTGGCCATGCCCAAAAGGTCGAGCGGCTCAATCTAGCTCGCTCGCTGTTGCGGGACCACCCTCGCTTGCCAGAGGCCGTCCAGCGATTGGCCGATCAGGCGGGTCTCTCGACCCGCCAGGCCTACCGCTACTGCGCCGAGGCCCGCAAGCTGTCCGCTCCCCTGCCCGTCCCAGTAAGCAGACAAGTTCTTTCCGTGCGGCTGCCACGGGATCTCGTGCGGCGATTGCGCGAGTGTTCCCAGTCCACCGGAACGGCGGTCAGCGAGTTGGTCTCGCGAGCCCTGCGAGCGTTCCTCGCGTCTCGCAAACCGAATGCCTGACAAGCCGTCTCTGGCTATACGGCAGGAATACCGGATGGACCGACATGGGCCCCGCAAGCTGGCTCTGGTCTACGAGCGGATCGCCCCGTCCCAGCAGGAGTTGAACCTTGGCCAAGACCGCAGCCATCTACGCGAGAGTGTCGTCGGACCGGCAGAGAGCGCGCCGCACGATTGCCAGTCAGACGGCGGCACTGCTCGAATTGGCCCGTGAACGGGGGCACCTCGTGCCCGCCGGAATGGGTGTTCGAGGACGACGGGTACAGCGGTGCCCGGTTGGACCGACCGGGGCTGGAGGCGGTGCGCGATTTGGCGGCGGAAGGCCGCATCGAGGCCTTGTTGGTGCTAACACCGGACAGGCTCAGTCGCCGGTATGCCTATCAGATTCTGCTGCTGGAGGAGTTCGCGCGCTGCGGGGTGGTGTGCGAGTTCAAGGATGCAGCAATGGGCGAGACGCCGCAGGAGCGCCTGTTGCAGCAGGTGCAGGGCATGATCGCCGAGTACGAGCGGGCGCAAATCGCGGAGCGCTCCCGAGGGGGCAAGCTGCACAGGGCGCGCAGCGGGTCGGTCAGCGTGCTGGCGGGGGCACCCTATGGGTATCGCTATGTGAAGCGTGGCAAGGGCGAGGATGCCCGGTACGAGGTTCGGGAGGGAGAGGCGCGAGTTGTTCGCGAAGTATTTGCATCCTATACGGACAATCAGGTCAGCCTGGGAGCGATCGCCCGCCAGCTGACGCAGCAGGAGGTTCCGACACGGACCGGGGGGCGGCGCTGGGACCGCTCGACCGTGTGGGGCATTCTGCGCAACCCGGCCTATCGAGGGCGGGCCTGTTACGGTAAGACCGGGACGGGGCCGCGGCAGAGGGTGACGCGGCCGATGCGGGCTCCGGGGAAGTTCGCACAAGGGCAAGTGGCAGGGATTGCGCGTCCGCGCGAGCAGTGGATCGAGATTCCCGTGCCGGCCTTGGTGAGCGGAGAGCAATTCGAGATGGCGCAGCAACAGTTGGAGGCGAACAAGCGGCACGCGGCGCGCAGGACCAAGGAGCCGACCCTGCTGCAGGGCATGCTCGTGTGCCGGCGGTGCGGGTACGCCTATTACCGCTCGTCGACGCGGACGACGAAGCGGAAGTTGTACTACTACCGCTGTCTGGGTGCGGACGGATGGCGCTACGAAGACGGGGCGCGGTGCAAGAACCGGCCTATTCGACAGGACCGGCTGGACAAGGTGGTGTGGGACGCACTGGTGGAGTTGCTGGAGAATCCGGGATTGCTGCAAGCGGAGCTGGAGCGACGGCGGGCGGCCAGGCTCGCGAGCGGCCCCCAGCAGCGCCAGATGCAGGAATTGCACCGCGAGCTGCAGCGCGTGGAGCGGGCCGGAACCAGGCTGCTGACGGCCTATCAGGAGGAATTGATCGAACTGGACGAATTGCGGGAGCGGATGCCGCCCATCCGCACACGGCAGCGGAGGCTGAAAGGTGAGCTGGAAGCAGCCGAGAGTGCGGCTGAGGAACAACAGCGGCAAGTGGGCGTAGTCGAGACACTGAATCGATTCCGGGAGCGCTTGCGCACTGGTGCAGAAGCACTGGAAATCACCGAACGCCAGAAAATCCTGAGGTCGCTGGTCAAGGAAGTGCTAGTCGACGAAGGAGAGGTCACCATCCGCCACTCCATCAAGCTGCCGGGCGCGGGTGGCGCTGCTGCCCCCAACTCCAACTCGGGACCGGTCACACCGAGCAGTGATTCAAGTTATCTTTTGTGTCGGGGGAGTCGTATCACCGGTTCTGGCGAACATCGACCTGCACTACGGGCTGGATCTGTGGGTCGCGAAAGTGTGGCGGCCCAAGCGGGCCCGGGGTGAGATGTACATCGTGCGGTACGCCGATGATTTCGTGCTGGGACTCCAGAGCAGGGCCGACGCGGAGCGGTTTCTCAGAGACCTGCGAGAGAGGCTGGGGAAGTTTGGGTTACGATTGCACCCGCACAAGACCCGGCTGATCGAGTTTGGGAGGTTCGTAGCGACGAACCGCAAACGGAAAGGGCAAGGCAAGCCAGAGACGTTCGACTTTCTGGGGTTCACGCATTATTGTCGGCGGACCCGGCAAGGGAAGTTCGGGCTAGGACGGAAGCCAGTGGGCAAGCGCATGAAGCGCAAGTTGGCAGACCTGCGGCGGAAACTGAAGCGGCGCATGCACGCGGACCCGATCGAGACAGGGGCGTGGCTGGGACAGGTGCTGAACGGGTGGTTGCATTACTACGCGGTACCGACCAGCTATCGGTCGCTGAGCAGGAGGTCGCAAAAGGCCCGCCCGGACTGGAGAAGCGGGACGCGCTATGCAAGCGTCTCTGGCCAAAGGTGACGATACGCCACGAGTGGTCCGACCGACGTTTCGCCGTCAACCACTCAAGGTAGGAGCCGTATGCCCTACCGGGCACGTACGGATCTGAGCGGGGGGCGCCGGGTGACCGGTGTCCCTACCGCGATGTCTGGGCAAGGGCCTGCGCATCGGAGCCCGGCATCGTCAGGCATCGTTGGCGCGGAGTATTCCGAGGCGCAGAATTAGCACGGAGGTGCTGCAGTCCCAGAGATGGTGGTCTTGGGTGTTCGGGCAGGTCGATCGGGAGGACACACCCGACTTGGTCAGGGGCCTTGAGCCGACGTCTCACGTCACGCCGCCCATTGTTCAGTCCGTTCCCTCGACCACTGGGCCGTTGACCGTGGTCGGCCAGATTCGCGACCCCGATCACCTCGGGGGCGCGCACCCCTCTGGCATGGAGGCACAGTGCTGGCGTGGATGTGGATGGCGCCTGTGTCGCGACATCGTGCCGCCGTTCCCGGGCTGGGGGGTCTGGGATCCGGCTGGTCCACCTGCCCGAAGGTCTAGCCGCCAACAACCCCGACCCGTACCTGACGACGGTTTGCTGGTTGCCGGAGGAAAGCCAGCATACGCGCGGCCAATGGTGGTTGACTTCCGCCCGATCGCCGTGCTACATTTGGACTGCGGGGTGGAGCAGTCAGGTAGCTCGTTGGGCTCATAACCCAAAGGTCGAGGGTTCAAATCCCTCCCCCGCAACCAATCCTCCCGCCAAGGCCTGACGCCGGGCGCGATTCGTGGGCTTGTGGTCTTCGCGAGCCGCTGAGATTCGCCTCGGCGTGCCAGATCGCCGACAGTCCAAGCGCATCCATCCAATGGCCGATGCGAGGGTCAACGTTATGAGCGCGCGGGTGCTGAGCGGTATCAACTGTCGAGTCGCCGAATTCGTGTAGCGGCTTCGATCAGCGCCCCTGAGTCCAGCAGTTCCAAATATGGCAGGTAGCTCGAGCGATGCAGTTCGGAAGGTGTGCTGTCGCTAGCGATCTGCTCGGTTAGGTGAGGATTGCGCGGGCATCTCGGCATGCGGTCGTGGCTGTAAGGGCCACTGGTGCCGTAGAGCGACACCCTGTCCGATGGGCTCTTGTGGCAGCGGGCACAGCGATGCTGCTGGCTCTTGTAGCAGAGCGTGATTGACTGCTGCCGATACTCATGCTGGGGTGCAACCCCCCCATTGCCAAGTCGGTGGTGCTCGCCGGTGTAGCATCGTGTCCAACAGGCTGGGCCAGTCGCGGAAGACGAATTCCTCAGTGAAGAAGCGTAGTTTGGCGAAGAACTTGCTGCGCGTTTGCAGGTACTCACGGCATTGCTGCCAGCGGCCCGGCAGGCCGTCGAGGGCTGTGTGCAGCGCGAAGGCCAGCAGGTTCAGCGTCGCGAGCACATTCGCCAGACCCTTGTTGCCATGGCCGAAATTGTGCTTGAAGTTCTGTCCATGGCGCGCGATGCAATTGAAACACTCATTCTCGACCTTCCAGCGCGCTCTCGCGCAGCGCGCGATTTCCTCGACGTTCTCGCCGCGCACCGCAAGGCTCGTGAAGAAGGTGCTGTAGTACGTTTGCTGCCAACCATCGGGCCTGCGCTGGCAGATGCGCATCTCGATCCAGGTGCCCGTGACCGCGTCAGTGCTGTTGCGCACGCGCACGCCCGACACCCAGCGGTAGCGCTGCTGCCGCCAGCCGCGTCCGTGCTGGCTGCGGCGCCGCAGCCAGTTCGTGGTACGCGGGCGGGTGCCGTCGATGGCGGCGAACAGGGCCGGATGCGAGCCGGGCTTGACGACAAACAGGAAATCGGCGCCGGCATCCAGGATCTGGCGGCAGAACGGATGCTTGGAGTACAAGGCATCACCGAGGTACACCGGACGCAAGCCGCGCAACTGCTCGTGCCAGCGCGCGAACCAGCGCTTGGCGGCGTTGAGCTCACAGTCCTGCTTGCGGGATTGGCGCGAGCCCTGCTCGCCGGGATCATCCTGGGGACGCACGAATTCGGGCATCAAGGGCAGGGCGCGATTGTGGCCGGGGGCGACGATCACGGCAGCCAGCATGGTGTGGAAGTACTGGGGAATCTTGCCCTTGCCGGTATGGCGGCAGGAGCACAGTGCGCAGCGGATCTTGCGGGATTGGTGGAACTCGATTCCATCGAGGGCAACCAGCACACGTCCGCCGAGGCGCAGGAAGGGGCCCAGAGAGCGCGGCTGGCTGCGCAAGTCAGAGAGGATGCGCAAGAACAGGGGCGCGAAGTTGGCTAGCGGGAGACCGTCGAGGAGGTTGCGGATCTGCTGTGGGCAGGGGATGTCCTTGATGCCAAACAGCGTCTGACAGTTCGAGCGGGCCCAGCGAAACAGCAGCTCTCTCTGGAAAGCGAGGAAGGAGGGAGACTGCACGAAAAAGCAGGCGAAGGCGCTGAGCACGGCGTCTGCCAGGGTGTAACGAAGGTTGGGGCCGTTGCGAGCATCCGGGAGCGCATCGGCTGTGGAGCGCAGCGAGCGCACAATGGTCTGGAGAACGTTGTCCAATCTATCTGTTTAAACCATCTTTTCTATTGCTGTCAAGCCTCAGTCTGGATGGGCGGGTTGGTGGCCCCTGCCGGGATCTCGTGCGCAAGCAAGGGACTTCGAGTCATGGAGGGCAAGAATTCGGGGACCCAGCAGCGCGCTATAGGCCCTATAGTTTCGCTACATGTGTGTATAATTGTGCTGAATTCCAAATTTGAAATAGCTGCCCTGAGTCGCGATGCTCTTGGGCTGGTGAGCGGCCTGCCTGTCCTCGGCGATCTTGACCACTCGGTCTCAATCAATTCGCTCAGGTTTGCCACCGCGAGGTGCTGGAACTTGCCGTGCCACTCTCCGCCTCTTAGGTGTGTGACTCTCGACTTGCCAGCAAGCGCCGAGTGATGCGCGCAGGCCCGACCGAACATTCGGGCATCGAAAGCGAGTGCCTCGGTCCGACGCCACCGTCCTTCGCCAGCCTCCATCGTCGAACGCTCGCGTCCAATTGGCTCAGCGATGTGCCGTCAACTCCGCCAACTGTCTTGCTGATATACTGCGCGTGCCGGGGGGTAGGGGAAAGTGAGTCCTGAATCCTTAGCCATAGCATCAGTGGGCGTTGCCTTGGCGGGCCTCCAAGTGGGCCTGTTTGCGTGGGTCCGCCGAGACATGGTCAAGATGGAAGAGCGCCTGCGGGCGGACACGGCCACTGTGCGGGCGGAGCTGGTCAAGTCGGAGGAGCGCCTGCGGGCGGAGATGGTCAAGATGGAGGAGCGCCTGCGGGCGGACACGGCCGAACGCGACGAGCGGTTACAGCAATCCCTGCTCTTGGTCAGGTCCGATGTCACCGCAGTAAGCGACCGTATCGCTCGGGTCGAGCACAGCCAAGCCAGCCTTGAAGGGAACGTCAAGACTTTGGCGGAAGTCTTCACCGCACGGCTCGCCGCTTGACGGTCCCATTCGGACGCTCCGGACCGAGCGCCGTTGGCTGTGGTACGCACTGCGTCTTCTATGGGCATCTGCCGACAATACGGCAGCGAAGCCCTGCTCCGGGCGGTCAAGTCTGAAATCTGGACGCGCCCCCGTCATCGGAGATGGCCCGACAATCTTGACTGCCATGCAGTGACCGTCGGCGAGGCCATCGGCAATTCTCACCATCGGCCCCAGACGAGCTGCGTGCGCTGACTGATCCTGCCGCGCCGCGAACGCGTGCCCTCTGCATCAGTTTGCTCCTTATGCCGGACATGGCCAGGTGGGCCCAAACCGAAGCCAATGCACCGTGGTCAGAACCAGTCGAACACAACCCAAGCGATTCTTGCCCCGAGGCTACAGACTAGCTCTCGGCCGGCATCGCTTTGCCCCGAATGCTGGGATCGCCTGCTGATCAGTTCCGGCAGCTCACCGAACTGGGACCAAGCTAGGCTCTGGCCCCTCGTGAACCACTCCCCGGAGATCGGGGCGCTATCCGGCCAGTCTGGACCAAGCCTGCCGGGCAGTTAGCCGGACAGTGTTGTCGTCGCTTGACAGCTTGGGAAAGATCGCAGCCGCCGCCGCCGCCGTCCCAAGGCGGGCGAGTCCGATGATCGCGGCGCACTGCAGGTGCTCCTCATCTCGGCCGATCGCCTTGAGGAAGATCTCCTCGGCGTTCGCCGGATTGCCACGATCGGCCTGAGCGTCAGCGTAGCGGAGCATGCTGTCATCAAACTCGATCATCTGCCACCCAGTTAGCGATGCTTGCTCCGGAAAGTCCGGTGCACTGCCGGTGGACGCGCCGATGCGGGCCCAAGCCTTCATCCCGGCCATTGCCTCGGTTGGGTCGTCGGAACGCATCGCGTCCTCGCACGCTGCGGCCGCCTCGTCTGCCTGTCTGTGGCCAAGCGCAGCCAAGATCCGGGGCCGAAAATCGCCGTCCACCACCGGGAGGGAGGCCAAGAGCGCTTCCTCGGATGACTTTCCCGGAATCCGCTCAAGGCAGAACGCCGCTTCCTCGCGCAAGTCCGCGTCCCGCAGCAGTGGTGCGATCTTGCCGACATCGTCAGTCGTTCCGATAAGGGACAGGTGCCGGATCACGAGCGCCCGGGAGTTCTGGGTCCCGTCGCCCGAAATCACGGAGTGCAACTGCACGACAACCGCTTGCCTACGGTCCATTCGGCCCGGATCGTCCGGCCGTCCCGCGTTCGCTGACAGAGATGCCGCATCGATCACCTTGCCAACGGAGTGGACCATGTTCTTGAGGGCCTCGTCGGCCGCGCGCCGGACATTGAGCTTGTCTGAGTCCAGAAGCTTTGCCAGCGCCGGGATGACGCTCGGATCGACGCTTCCCGCCGAAGACCACGCCGCATAGTTGGCGTCCTCGTCATCGCTCTGGATGCCGTCCAAGAATGCGTCCTCGGCTTCGGCTGCATGGGTGGCCCGCGCTGCGAGGAACGCCGCCGTGGCGATCCCTCCAGCCGAGATGCGCGTGGATGGCTGCGCTGCGTTCGTTGGCTTGCTCATTGCGATCTCCTCCTTCATTCCGTCAGCCGCGGATGGCACTCTCGCTACGCCCCGGCCTAGAGATGCCACGTGCCGCGACCCGGGCGGCTCAGCATCCGGTTCGCCTCTTCGTCGTTGCGCACGCGCTCGTTGACCGGATCCCAGTCCAGCTTGCGACCCAAGCGGAGCGAAATGTTCCCCAAGATGCACAGGATCGAGACCCGGTGCGCCGCCTCAATGTCCATGATCGGCTTCTCGCGCGTCCGAATGCAGTCCTCGAAATTCTCGCCGTGCCCGGGGCTCTTGAAGACCTGCACGCCGTCACATGGTGCCTCGTAGTCCTTGGCCTTCTGCTCGGTGTCGGTGGTGTTCCGGTCGCCGTACGTCACCGTCAGGTGTCCCTTGTCGCCCCAGTAGACGGCACCGTAGCGGGCGTCCAACTCCTGGGATGGCTCGCCCGGCTGGGCCCAGGTCAGCGTCCAGTCAGGGTCCTTGAACTCGTAGGTGACCGTCATCAGCTTGGGGGAGTCGTAGATCCCTCCGTGGTGCGGCTCGCCAGTCGCCTCCACGCTGACCGGGCCGGTGTTGTCGGCATTCATGACCCACTGGGCCACGCTCATCACGTGCGCGCCGCGGTCGCGGATCTGGCCGCCCCCGAAGTCGAGCATCCATCGGAAGCTGCCGTGGGTCCGTGTTTTGTTGTAGGGAACCGTCCGCGCAGGTCCGATCCACTTGTCGTAGTCCAAGCCGGGCGGCGGCTCCTCGTCCGGGGTCCACGTGCCGCGAGGATTCTCGTAGTGCCAGCACTTGACCTCTGTCACGGTGCCCAGCTGCCCATTGTTGATGTAGTTCTTTGCGTAGTAGGCGGCCTCTTGGGACCGGCCCTGCGACCCGACCTGCACCACCCGGCCGTACCGCTCGGCGGCCGTGACCATCGCCCGGCCCTCCTCCACGGTCTTGGCCGCCGGCTTCTCGACGTACACATCCTTGCCCGCCTGGCAAGCCATGATTGTCATCAGCGCGTGCCAGTGGTCCGGAGAGGCGATGTACACCGCGTCGATGTCCTTGAGTTCCAGCAGACTGCGAAAGTCCTTGAACAGCCGCGGCTTGCCGCCGACCATCGTTGCCGACATGTCCAGCCGGCCAGAGTCCACGTCGCAGAGCGCCGTCGACAGTGCGGGCCGCATGTAGCGGTCTCCCGCCCCGCCCAAGTTTTCCCACGGAACGACCTTTTGGTCAACGTGGGCGAGGGGGCGCAGAAACCGCCTCCCACGCCCGCCAAGGCCGATGTGGCCGAAATTCAGGCGGTCGCTAGGGGCGGGTCTCGCCAGTACGGACGCTGGAACGATCGTGATTCCGAGCGAAGTGGATGTGGCCTTGGACAGGAAGTCTCGTCGAGTGACCGGCTGGGTTGTCTTCATACTTGCCTCAAGCGGTAGGGCACCCGCAAGTGCCCAATATTCGCAGCCACAAACGTGGCCCGTTCAGGCTCCATCGTAACCCAGAGGCCAGAGTGCCAGCTTGTGAGCTCTTGAGAGGGAAAGCTTGCGAGCGTCGTGGCGGGCGTTCTCCGGCTGGCCGGGGTGTGCTGTCGGCCAGCCGCCTGGTCGCGCAGGTTGCCGCGGGCCCCGAGGGCCCGGCGATCCGGTCGGAACACTTCTGTGGAGGACAGCTCGGGCCCACCGCCCCCGCCACCGCTCCCAGCGGCAATGTAGGCCTTGCCTCCGATCACGGCGACACCGCCCCCGTGTCGGCCCCTGTTCAGGCTGGCAGTCAGGCCGACCGCCCCGGTCCGCGGGTCGATCCGGTGTGTCTCGGAATGCGCGAAGCGCTCCGCACTCTCGCCGCCAAAGTAGTAGATCCAGCCGTTCAGCGCGACAAGCCCGCCGGCGGTGGTCGGAACGGCCAGCGGTTGCCGCAGAGTCGACCACTCGCCACTGGCGAAATCGTAAACATCCACCTCAGGAATCACGGCGCCGAAGAATGCGGTGAACGCTCCCGGCTCGTGATGACTCGTGTTGCGACCGCCAACCAGGAACAGCTTGCCATCGCTCACCGCGGCCGAGCAGTGGTCACGCGGTCTCGGGGCCTCCGGGAGTGCGCGCCACTGGCCAGTGTCGGGATCGAGCTCGTCGAACCAGGCAACCGTGCCGCTCGTGTGCCCGTTCACAATTCCGCCTGCGACGTACAGCTTGCCGTCGTGGACCGCTGTGCCGCCGGCACCGCGACGGCGACCCTCCGGGATCGGACCGCCCGCTTGCCACCGGTCCTCGCGAGGATCGAACACAAGCCACCGGTCCAAGGGTGTCTCGCTGGGATACTCGCCCGTCATCGCGGTCATCACGTATACCAGGCCCCCGACAGCCGTCGGCTGGAAGTGGTGGATCTCAAGCGGCGTTGGCCGGAGCCTCCGCCAGACACCGGTCGCCGGATCGAACTCTTCCACCGGCTTGATTCCGCGCCCGCCCATCAGGTAGCCCTTGCCATGCACGGCCACCATGCCAGCCTCGTGCCTTGCCGTGGGCTCCACCGCGACGTTCACGGTCGACCACTCCGGCTCCTTGGCGGTCTGTGAACCGGCAACCTGCGCCAAGAGGAGCAAAAGCGCGGTCATCCACGGCCCCCTTCTCCGGATCGTTGACCGTGCTAGCTGGCCCGAACTGGTCATCAAAGACATTAGAGACATCTTGACCGACCGGGAGCCGTTGCCAGTGGTCAAGCGGTGGCCGCGAACGCCCCTCTGCTAGATCTCGGGGCCCGCGGCGCTCTGTTACTCCGCCCACGCCGCCGCGCGTCGGGTCTGTCCGCCGGACCGCGCCAGAGTTCGGGGCGGGCCTCGTCCCTTCGTCCGCCATCTCGGTCCGCTGCGCGGGGCGATTCGCGCGGGGCGGGATCCCGTCCGACACCGCGACGAAACCGACTATGTATCGCCCGGGCCGCTTCAGTCGCAGGGCGGCCCGCGGCGGTCCGCGCAACCCCGAGCTTCCGTTCCCAGTCTGCAGGCACAGGCACCGCGGTCCGATTCGTGGTAGGGTCCGATTGGCCGGAAAGGGCCGACTGGACCATGTCAGCACTCTTTGCACTCGCACTCGCCGCGCTGATCTTCGTGTTCCCGGTAGCTGGGCAAGATGCTGCCGGCGAGGTCGAGGACACCGGCTTCGTCATCACCACAGAGTCCAACCTCGTGCTCGTCCCCCTGCATGTCTACCAGAAGCGGCGCTCGATCAACGGGCTCGGCGCTGGCGACTTTGAGCTCTTCGAGGATGGCCAGCCGCAGAGCATCTCCTTCGTGGAGGGGCCCACGGACGACGGCTCGCTGGCCGAGCGCACCGTGCCAACGGAGATCATCTTTCTGATCGACTTCAGCTACAGCGTCATGACGCCTGGCCTTCTGGATTTCACGACCATCCGCAAGACGATGCTCGAGAACGTGCGCGACGACGTGATGATCTCGGTCTATGGCTTCGCGCACAGCTTGAAGCGGTTCAACGGCCCGACGCGGGATCTCGATGTGCTGCAGCGCGCCCTCGATCAGACCTTCGCGTCCGAGGACGGCGGCAGCCGCGTCTATGAGGCGATCATGCAGACCGCGAGGGATGCTGCCAGCCGTGGTCCGAATGTCTCCCGGATGATGGTCGTCTTCTCTGACGGTCTCAGCACGACCAAGCTCAGCCCGGACCTTCCGGCCGGCGCGGCCAACGCGTTCGGGATCCCGGTCTACCCGGTGATCTTGGGGCACGAGCGCATCGCCCGCCGCGCAGCGGGCGTGACAGGCGGCAAGCAGCCCAATCCGGGCAACCCCAACAAGGGCGTGCCGCTCTACGGACCTGGGCGATTCCCGAGCAACGAACAGAGACGGCGCGGGAATGCGTCCGCGCAGGAGCAGCTGCAGGCCATCTTCGCTGACTTCGGTCCCCGCACCGGTGGCCGGAGCTATGACCTGCCGGTCATCAACAGCAAGGTCATCCGCGAGATCTTGGGCTCGCTGTCCAAGCTGGCCGAGACCGAGTACGTCATCGGCTACTATCCGTCGCAGGTCGACGAGCAGAAGTCGCCGCACCTCGTCGAGGTCCGGCTGTCCGAAAGGGTCCCTGGCAGGCTCTACGGCGGTCGCCGCACGGTCATCCACTGACGGGCCGGCCGTCGCGAGGGCCGCCGCGGGCTAGGTCTTGCCCGAGCTGGCCATCGCCAGGACGGTCCGAAACTCGCCCGCCGTGACCGGGCACACGGACAGCCTGCTCCGCCGCACGAGTTGCATGTCCGCCAGGCTGGGGTTGCCCTTGATCTCCTTCAGCTTCACCGGTCGCTCGAGTGCGCGGACAGGCTTGATGTCCACCGCGCACCAGCGCTCGTCGTCCGTCGTGGGGTCTTGGTAATGCTCCCGGATGACCTCGGCGATCCCCACAACTGCCGTGCCGCGGACCGAGTGGTAGTAGAGCACGAGGTCCCCCTTGGCCATGCGTCGCAGGTTGTTCCGGGCCTCGTAGTTGCGCACCCCGTCCCAGTAGGTCCAGCCATCCTGCACGAGGTCGTCCCACGCGTAGGCGGACGGCTCGGACTTGACCAGCCAGTGTGACCTGTCTCCCGCCATGAAGCAGGCAGCATAGCAGACTCGCCGACAGCGGCTTGAGCGGTCTTCAGGCCGTCCCAGGGGCAGCGCCGCGGACGATCCGGACAATGTTCGAGCGATGCAGCCACACCAGGAACACCGTCATCAGCAAGGAGTACTTGGAGTGCGGCAGCCCGAGCTGCCAGTGGATGAAGCCGGTGAAGAACACCCACGAGAGCATCGATGACCAGGCACCGCCCTCGTTCACCTTGAACTTGGCCGCCAGTACGCGGAAGACGACGAAAAATGCCAGAGCCCAGACGGCCAGCGAGGGGTAGATCGCCAGCATGGCCCCAGCCGAAGTGGCGATTCCCTTGCCGCCTCGGAAGCGCAGGAACGGGGAGTAGCAGTGGCCGAAGACCGCTCCCATCCCGTACAGCCACGCGAGGTTCACCGGATCCCCGGCGCCGTGGAAGAGCCAGACAGGAACGAAGCCCTTGCCGACGTCTCCGAACAGCGAGATCAGCGAACGGCGCCAGCTGACCCGCAAGACGTTGTTGAAGCCCGGATTGCCCGACCCGATCGTCCGGATGTCCACTCCGGAGCCCCACATGGCGACCACCGCGAACGGAATCGAGCCGATCAGGAAGCTGGCGAGCAAGAGGAGGAGGGTGTGTGTGTCAACTGGCATGGCAGGGTCTCATGGGACGAAGATTGGGGTGAACGCGATCAGGCCGGCTATGGCGGCCGTCATGAAGTTCGAGAGCGTGGCGGCCAGCATCGCCCGCAGGCCGAGTGCCGCTAGTTCCGGACGGCGCGCCGGGAGGATCGCCCCCAGCGCGCCGATCAAGATGCCCACGGAGCCGATATTGGCGAATCCGCAAAGCGCGTAGCTGGCGACCAGAGCCGAGCGCGGGTGCAGAGTGTCGACGATCTCGCTCAGTGCCGCGAAGCTGATCAGCTCGTTCAGCACCATGCGCGTGCCCAGCAGGTTGCCGACCGTGGCCGCGTCGGCCCACTCCACGCCGAGCGCGAAGGCGACAGGGGCGAACACCGGCCCCAGGATGTCTTGGATGCTTCCCGGCAGCCAGGCGATGCCAAGCGCCCCCTTGATGCCCGCCATCGCCCCGTTCAGGATGCCCACCAGGGCTACGAAGACGAGCACCATGGCGCCGACCTGCAGGGCCACGTTCAGGCCCTCGCTGGTGCCCCGCGCCGCGGCGTCGATCACGTTGCCGTCCCGCTCCACCGATTGGGTCGGTATGCGGCCCATGGTCTCGGGCTGCTCGGTCTCCGGCTCGAAGATCTTGGCCAGCATCACGCAAGCGGGAGCCGTCATCGCAACCGCTGCGAGCAGGTGCTCGGCCTTGGCGGCACCGAGTTGCACGTAGGCCACGAGCATGGCGCCGGAGACGGTGGCCATGCCGCTCGTCAGGATTGTCATCAGCTCCGACCGTGTGAGGCGCTTCAGGTACGGCCGGATCGTGAGCGGTGCCTCGGCCTGCCCGAGGAACAGGTTCGCGGCCACATTCAGGGACTCCGCGCCGCTGGCCCGCATCCCCCGCTGCATGACGTAGGCCAGCCCGGCTACCACCCGCTGCATGATTCCCAAGTGGTACAGGATTGCGGAGAGGGCCGAGACCAAGATGATGATCGGAAGGATCTGGAAGGCGAACACGATCCCGCTCTCCGAGCGCCCAAGATCGCCGAAGACGAGCCCTGTCCCGGCCTCCGACAGCAGCACGAAGTGATTGAAGCCCCGACCGAGTGCCTCGAAGACCGTTCCGAACGGCGTCCGCAGCACGAGCGTCGCGAGCAGGACTTGGAGGCCGAGGCCCCAGGCAAGGACTGCGGGGCGCACCGACTTGCGGGACGAGGACAGGGCGTACGCGAGGCCGATCGCGAGAATAATGCCCACCACGCCCACGGGAGTTAAGCCATTGTAAGCGCGCCCGGCCATGGCACCGCTTACACTGCGCGCATGCGTCCCGTGCCCGCCCCAGTCGATGTCGGCAAGCTCGCGCAGCACGCCCGCGCGACGATGGCCCGCGCGCCATTCCCAATGTTCGCCAGCGTGGACCGCGGGAAGCCGCGGCTCCGGCCGGTATCGCCCGTCGCCACCGAGGGCTTCACCGTGTATGTCGCGTCATTGCGGAGTTCGCACAAGACCGGCGAACTGGCGGCCAATCCCGCCGTGGAGCTTTGCTATCTCGACGATGGGCACGACCAGGTTCGGATCGAGGGCACCGTTGAGGTGGTGACGGACGTCGAGCGGCGGCGCAAGGTCTGGGATGCCAATCCGCTTCTTCGCGGTTTCCTCGGCACGATCGACAACCCGGAATTCATGCTGTACCGGATCGTGCCGGAGCGCGTGCGGTTCATGCGCGAATGGGCGCTCGACTACCACGAAGTGCCCCTGCGCTGACCAGTCGCGGAGGCTGGCCCCGGCCCTCCGCGGGTCTCGGCTCGCATGCGCGCGCACCGCGGGCGGCCTCGCTCGCGCCGTCCACTACAATCGGGCGAAGATGAAGCGCAGAGAATTCCTGTCCGCGACGGGTTCCGCCGTTGCCACCTTGACAGCCGCCCAATACGGGCGCGTCCCAGGGGCGAATGACCGCCTGCAGGCTGCCGTGATCGGGGTCAATGGCCGGGGCAAGTCCCACATTCGCGCGGTCGCTGAGAATCCGGGCATGAATGTCGCGGCCGTCGTCGACATCGACCAGTCCGTCGCCGAGCAGGCCGCCACGCTGACGACCCAGTACCAGTCAGGGCGCCCCAAGGAATACCGGGACCTGCGCGACATGCTCGCCGACAAGGACATCGACGTGGTGACCGTCGCCACGACCAACCACTGGCATGCCCTCTCGACCATTTGGGCGGTGCAGGCGGGCAAGGACGTCTACTGCGAGAAGCCCGCCAGCCACAACATCTGGGAGGGGCGCAAGATGGTCGAGGCGGCCCGCAAGTACAAGCGGATCGTGCAAGTTGGCCACCAGTCGCGCTCGACGCCCTTCAAGATCGAGGCAGTCCAGCGCTTGCGGGAGGGAGTGATCGGAGAGCTGTACATGGCCAAGGGGTTGTGCTTCAAGCGCCGCCAGTCAATCGGGGGAGCCAGCGCCAGCCCGGTCCCGCCGGGCGTGGACTACGACATTTGGCTCGGTCCCGCGCAGCCGCGGGAGTTCACGCAGAACCGGTTCCACTACAACTGGCACTGGCACTGGGCGTTCGGAAACGGGGACATCGGCAATCAGGGCGTGCACCAGATGGACGTGGCGCGCTGGGGCCTCGGGCTGGACCATCTGCCAAGGCACGCCTATTCGACCGGCGGCCACTATGTCTACGACGACGACCAGGAGACGCCCAACACGCAGCACGCGACCTTTGACTACGGGGACCGCATGCTGCAGTTCGAGGTCCGGGGGCTCGTCACGGGCGGAGAGTGCGGGCTGTTGGAAGATTCCGGCGGTGGCCGGAACACGATCGGAGTCCTGTTCTTCGGAAGCGATGGGTATCTGACGGTGGGGAACAGGGGCTACCAGACGTATCTCGGGGAGAGGCGCGAGCCCGGCCCGTCAATGAAGCCCACTGGCGACGACACGACGAAGCTGCACTTTGAGAACTTCCGCAAGGCGGTCATGAGCCGCAGGGTCAGCGATCTCAACTGCGACGTGCTCGAGGGGCACATCTCCGCAGCCCTGTGCCACTTGGCGAACGTCTCGTTCAGGACAGGGGACAAGCTGCTGTTCGACCCCGAGCGGGAGAGATTCGTGGGCAATTACGGCGCCAACACCCTGCTCAAGCGCGATTACCGCGAGCCATGGGTGGTCCCGGAGTCTGTCTGACAGACCCTCAGGCCTGATCCCGAGGCTCCCCTGCCCGGCCCCGGAGTGGCCGGGCCCTGCGAGAGGGCGAGGCGTCGGGAAACCCGGCCCTTCGCCAATGCCGGCGATTCAGCCCTCGCGGCCCGGGTCGGCCCGGGTTCCGCGCTTGAGCTGCGCTTGCAGGTCGCCGATCTGCCGCGCGAGCGTGCGGGTTTGCCCCGACAGTACCGCAACGTATCCCACATGCAATGCCCACGCCACGCTGAAGGCCGCCCACAGCCACTTGAAATTAGGTTCCACCGTTCCGGCTCCTTTTTCCCATCCTGTCTCGTTCAGACCATAGCTTGGACTTCTCGCCGAAGTGCATCGGATGCCCGGCGCAGGGCCTCGAGGTGGCGGCGCTGGCGCACCAAGCACCAGAACAGCAGCCCCAGGGCGAAGATCGAGAAGAACAGGACAAAGGTCATGCGTGGGTCCAGCGAACCCTCGCCGCCCAGCACCGGGGCCGGGTGCTGCGTTCGCCACCAGCGGTTCGCCATGTAGACGATCGGGACGTCGACCATGCCGAAGATAGACACCACTGCGCAGACTGCAGCCCGCTGTCCGGGCTCTTCGATCGATTGCCGCAGGATGAGGTAGGCCATGTAGATCAGGGCCAGCAGCAGCATCGACGTCAGCCTGGCATCCCATGCCCAGTAGACGCCCCAGATGGGCTTGGCCCACAGGCAGCCGGTGACCAGATTGACGCAAGCGAACAGCAGCCCCACTTCGTTGCAGGCGACGGACAGGTCGTCCAACCGGTGGCTTCGCTTGGAAAGGTAGCCGATCGCCGCGCCGCCCCCTACGAAGAACCCCGCGAACGCGACCGCCGCGGATGGGACGTGCAGGTAGAAGATGCGCTGGACAGGCCCCATGGTGGCTTCCGTCGGGACCCACAGGAAAATGAGGTACATCGCGGCGAGCAAAGCCGCGCCGGTCACTGCTGCCAGCCACTTTGGCACGGCCTCGCGCGAGAAGTCTGACACCTCAGTTCGAGTGTATCCGACCCAGGTCGCGTTTCACGCGCAACCGGCCCCCTCGCAGGCGCCGTTCGAGGCCGGGCTGGCGCCAAGCAGGCCACTGGGACGGGCAGGGTCTCTCCCGCCACGCGGCTGTTCTGGCGGGCGCCCAGCCGCGCGGGCCACGATCACGGGACAATGGTGTCGGTGTCGGTGGAACGGCTGGCGGAATGTGTCCCGAATGTGTCGCTGGCCTGCGAGCCGGCAGTGTTGCGCGAGATGGGAGACGCCGCGGGCCGTGCCGGAGCCTTCCTGCTGGACACGCACAGCGACGGGGGCCACAACCGGTCAGTGCTGACACTTGCGGGTGGGTTGCCCGCCATCCGCAGCGCAGTTCTCGCGATTGCCGAGATCGCGGTCGCCAGAATCGACCTTCGGCACCACCGCGGCGCTCACCCGCGCGTGGGCGCGCTGGACGTAGTTCCGATCGTGCCGTTGGGCTCCCTGCCAAGTTCCGAGTGCGTGCAGGAGGCTAGGACCGTGGGCGCCAGGATTTGGCAGTCCCTTGCCGTTCCGGTCTACTTCTACGGCAATGCCGCGCTGGACCCTGGCCGCGAGCGGCTCGAGACGGTGCGCAAGTTCGGCTTCGAGCGTCTCGCAGAACTGGTCGGCGAGGGGAAGTTCCTGCCGGATGTTGGCGGCCCGGCGCTGCACCCCTCAGCCGGGGCGTGCTTCGTCGGGGTGCGCGGGCCGCTGGTGGCCCTGAACGTCGTGCTGGCCGGTTGCGGCCTTGTCGAGGCTAGGCGAATCGCCGCCCAGACTCGCGAGAGCGGCGGCGGTCTGCAAGGAGTCAAGGCGCTCGGCCTCCGGCCCGAGCCCGGCGGTGCCGTGCAAGTGTCCATGAACATCACCAGGCCGCTCGCCACCCCGGTTTCCACCGTGATCAAGTTTGTGAGGGCGAGAGCGGCGGCGATGGGCGCGACCGTGCTGGAGTCGGAGCTTGTGGGCCTCGCGCCTCGTGCCTCGCTCGGCTCCAGCCCTGCTCGGCTCGGGATCCGAGGTTTCCGCCAGTCCATGGTGCTCGAAGAGCGGCTCAAGGTTGCGGGCTGGCGCGGGCGGATTGGAGATTCTCGCTCGTAGGATTCTCACCTTCGTCACGCGTCGCCGCTGTCTCCGCGCACTGGCCGCGGCGAGCGCCTCCGGCGCTGGCTCCTACCCGCGGCCCACTGCTCTCAGCTGCCCGCTCATTCCCGCGGAGCAACGGCGCTATAGGCGCGGGCGCGCGCATTCGGTGATTGTGCGACGCGAGACCGGCACGGCGCGCTCCGAACGAGCGCGACCGTGCCGGTGGGTGCGCGTACGCGCTCGCTAGCGCCGGTTCCCGCCGGGCGGACGCCCCCGCCTCGAGGTTCTCCTGCCGCGGAACGGACGGTCCCTGCCGCGATGTGGCCGTCCGCGGCCGCGGTCACCACCGCGAGGGGGACCTCCGCGCCGCCGGCCGCGATCCGGGCGCTCGCTCGGACCCCGTCTCGGCGAACCACCGTGGCGTTCCGCCAAGATGGCCCTGCGGCTCAGCCGGATGCGGTTCCCCTCCACTGCCAGGCAGCGCACCCTGACCTGGTCGCCGACGTTCAACTCGTCACTGACCTCGCGGACGTGCCGCTCGGAGATCTCGCTGATGTGCAGCAGACCCTCGGTGCCCTTGAAGATCTCGACGAAGGCCCCGAAGTCGGTGGTCTTGGTGACGGTCCCGAGGTACTCCTTGCCTTCCTCCGGAACTGCCGTGAGTTCCTTGATCTTCTTGATCGCCAGCTCTCCCTTCGCGCGGTCGGTCGAAGCGATGTTGACCGTCCCGTCGTCTTCGACGTCAATCTTGGCGCCGGTCTCCTCGACGAGCCCCTTGATGACCTTTCCGCCAGGGCCGATCACGTCCCGGATCTTGCTTACCGGGATCTTGATCGTCGTGATCTGCGGCGCGTTCTCGGCCAGCTTCTCCCTCGGGGCGTCGATCGTTGCCTGCATCGTGTCCAAGATCTCGAGACGAGCCTTGCGGGCCTGCTCGAGTGCCCTCTCGAGCACGTCCAAGCTCACGTTCGGCTGCTTGATGTCCATCTGGAGGGCGGTGATGCCGGCCTGTGTGCCGGCGACCTTGAAGTCCATGTCGCCGAAGTGGTCCTCGGCTCCGGCGATGTCCGTCAGCACGGTGAAGTCATCGTCCTGCGAGACCAGCCCCATGGCAATCCCCGCGACCGCGGCCTTCAGCGGCACTCCCGCGTCCATCAGGGACAGGCTCCCGCCGCAGACCGTTGCCATCGAGCTCGAGCCGTTGGACTCGAGGATGTCGCTGACAAGCCGGATCGAATAGGGGAAGTCCTCGTGAGCCGGGACAACGGGCGTGAGTGCACGCTCGGCAAGCAATCCGTGGCCAATCTCGCGCCGGCCCGGCCCGCGCATCCAGCCGGTCTCGCCAACACAGAACGGGGGGAAGTTGTAGTGGACCATGAAGGTCTTCTCGTAGTCCGCATCCTCGATGCGCTCTTGCCGCTGCCCGTCAACCTTCGTGCCGAGCGTCGTCGAGACCAGAGCTTGCGTCTCCCCGCGGGTGAAGACTGCCGATCCGTGCGCTCGGGCGAGTTCCCCGACTTCGCAGGTGATCGGCCGGATCTGGTCCGGCGCGCGGCGGTCGGGTCGCCGGTCGAGCTCGAAGACTTGCTTGCGGAACAGCTTCTCCTGCCAAGGCCCGAAGAACCTGTCGGCTTGCGCCTTCCGTTCCGGGTCGGCCTCGTACGCCGCCAAGACTTCCTTCTTGATCGCCCGGAACTGGGCGTAACTGGCCAGTTTGTCCTTGGTGCTCGTGTCGAGCGCTTCCTCCGCCTGCTCGCCCCATTTGGCCTCGATCTCGTCGCGCAGCGCTTGGTCGACGACCAGTGCGGGCACCTCGCGCTTGGGCTTCCCGGCCTTGGCCGCCAGTTCCTCGACGGCGTCGATCATCTGCTTGCACGCCTCGTGGCCGCGGCGGATCGCTTCGAGCATGCCGCTCTCGCTCGCCTCCTTGCCGTCCGCTTCCACCATCACGATGCCTTCGCGCGCGGCCGCGACTGTCAGATTGACGTCCGCGTCGGCGAGCTGCTCGTAGGTTGGGTTCAGCGCCCAGTCGCCGGATGCCAGGCGGGCCATGCGGACCGACCCGGTCGTGTGCACCACCGGGATGTCGGACACGGCGATTGCCGCCGACGCGCCCAGCATGGCGTAGACGCTTGGGTCGTGAGTCGGGTCAGCCGACATCACGGAGGCGATGACCTGTGTCTCGTTGCGAAAGCCCTCGGGGAAGAGCGGCCGCAGTGGCCTGTCAATCAGCCGACAGGTGATGACTTCCTTCTCTGACGGGCGCGCTTCGCGCTTGATGTAGCCTCCCGGGAACCGCCCGGCGGCGTACGTGTACTCGCGGTAGTCGACCGTCAGCGGGAAAAAGTTGATGTTCTCCCGCGGGTCTGCCGCCGATGTGGCCGCCACGAGGACTTGCGTGTCTCCGCAGCGGACTACCACCGAGCCGCCGGCCTGCTTGGCCAGGCGGCCCGTCTCGAGCGAGACGGTCTTGCCGTCCAGCTCGAACTCCACTAAATGTTTCATCTCTTGATGTTCCTCCTGCTGCGACCGCCTCCGTGGCGGTCGCGCTTCGCTAGCCTCGCTGCAGAAGGGTATGGGCAGCCTCGCTCGCGAGTTCGGGGCCACATGTGCCCCGGGGCTCGCGACCGGTGACTGTAAGGGGATGTGACGGGCGGATGCCCATCGCCGCCAGCCGAAGTGATGACGGCCGGCTATGCGGGGATTCGCTCTAGCCGCGGAGTCCCAATGACTCGACGACTTTCACATACTCGCCAGGGTTCTTCCTGCTCAGGTACTTCAGCAGGCGTCGGCGCCTGCTGACCATCTTGTGCAGTCCGCGCCGCGAGGAAAAGTCCTTGCGGTGCTCCTTGAGATGCTCGGTGAGATGCAAAATGCGGTGCGTCAAAGCTGCGATCTGAACCTGCGATGAACCCACGTCCTTTGCGTGGGCCCCATAGGTCTTGACGAGATCTCGCTTCGCCTGAGAGTCGAGTAGCATGCTCGGTCCAGGCCTCCTTCCTCAATCCAATCCAAATTCTGCTCGGGCTGTTCCCAATTGTAGCAGATGTGTGAGCAGCCGCGTCTGTCGCCGAGGTTCGCCGGCGAGTCTCGCGCGCCGGGGTGCTTCGCATCGCACGTCTGCATTCACGCGCGCGCGGCCTTTGTTGCCGACAGATCGCCCTGTTTGCCACGGCGGGTGGTTGCCCAGTCTGGCCAGGGGCGCGCGGGCCCCGCCGATTCGGGTCACGCCGTGGTTGGCTGGCTGAGCCGCCGCGTGGTACTGTGCGAGAACTGCTGGGCAAGAGGCCACAGCGGGATCGGTCCCGCGACGGTCTCTGGCAGCCGCTTGCCGCGCGCTGGCGCTCCGCTGCCCGGGCCTCGCGCACACCCGGCTTCGTGCGTTACTTCGCTTCCTCACACCGACTCCGAGTGGCCGCTCAGGCGGCGGTGTTGGCGGCGGCCACTCTCGGGGGCCTTGTTGGCTCCGCCGGGGCACAGCTGGCCGCCGGCGCGGCGAACCAGTTTGTCGGCGATCTGGTCTGTCGGGGCTGTCACGGAGAACTGAGCGCCCGCTTTCGCCTCAATCCGCACTTTGATCCCGCGACAGTCGCGGGTCAGCCCCAAGGCCGGCGTGGTTGCGAGGGCTGCCACGGTCCCGGTGCTCTGCACGCCATTTCCGCCGACACCGCGAAGATTGTCGGGTTTGGCGGGATGGCGGCCAGCTTGGTTGTCGATCGGTGCCTCTCTTGCCACGGCGGCGATCTGGGAAAGATGCATGTGCGCCGGTCGGCCCACACGACCGCAGAGGTGGGCTGTGCGAGCTGTCACTCCATCCACAGCGCCCATTCCGACGGCCATCTCTTGGCCGGACTTCAGCGCGATGTCTGCTATCGCTGCCATGCCCACATCCGGGCGCGTTTCGAAATGCCGTTCAAGCATCGCGTGAACGAGGGAGCGGTTGAGTGTTCCGACTGCCACAACCCTCACGGCACTCCCGTGGCGACATGGAGGACAGGCCATGCACCGCGAATGGTCACCCAGTGGATGGGCAACGATCAGCCCTGCCTCTCCTGCCATGCCGACCTGGCCGGGCCGTTCGTTTTCGAGCACCCGCCTCTGCGGGTCGAGGGCTGCTCGTCCTGCCACGAGCCCCACGGCGGAACGAACCCTCGGCTGCTCGCGCGGCCGGCGGTATTTGTGATGTGCCTCGAGTGCCACAACGAGATCGCGGGGTTTGGGCCCCGTGGGGATGGCATCGTCGGCCCTACCCGCGGATTCCACAACTTGTCCGATCCGGCATTCCGGGAGTGCGTGTTGTGCCACTCGCGCATCCACGGGTCCAACGCCGACCACCTGTTTCGCCGATGAGACTGGCACGACTTGCAGCGCTTGCGCCGGCGGTCGCCCTCTGCCAGCAGCCGGTGGCCCCGCTGGCCTCCCCCGGGGCACACTCACGCGAGGCGGGGGGCTATCAGGTCTCAAACGCGCTGGAGGCTGGCTATCGATTCGCCGAGGTCGGGGGGAGCCGCGACCTGTACCGCGCCGGCCCGAACTACGGTGACGGCCTCCGGATCTTCAACGCGCGTTTCCGGGCCACCTCGCTGGACCGCTCCGCACGGATCGACCGCGTCTCGCTGCGCTCGACAGGCGGCCCGGGCGACCCATACCAAGTGCACGCGGTCGGCGTCGAGGCTGACGGCCTGTTCCGGTATGGCATGCAGGCTCGGTTGGTCAGCTACCACAACCGGCTGCCCGCCCTGTGGAGCGGCGAGCACGGCATCCGCAGCAGCCGCGCGCTCCAGTCGCACGATCTGACCGCGTTTCCGGGTTCCCGATTCGAGGTGCTGCTCGGCTGGGACCGCAACCGTCGCACCGGGCCGGGATTCGCCTCGTCGTCGGCCGCGCCCGCCGACGGGAACTTTGACGACCGCAACTTCCTGCGCTATCGGCAGGACATTGATCAGCGCAGCAGCGCCTACCGGGCCGGATTCACGGCCCGCTTCGCCGGCCTGGCCCTGACATTCGTCCGCTCTGTCGATCTGTACCGGGAGAGGGCGGCTTTTCAAGACGCGTCCGGCTTGCCATCGCTTGCGCCCAATGTCCAACCGGTGGGCGCCGTGGAGCGATCACATCCGCACCATGGCCGCTCCCCGACTTCCAGCGTGGCGCTCCGCACGCGGGGGAACGGCCGTCTGGGGTTTGACGCTCGCTACGTCTACAGCAGTGGCTACCGTGGCTCACGGCTGTTCGAGGGCATCTCAGCCGCGGGTTCGGCCGCGGGCAGCCCTGCGGCCTATCGGGAACTGTTCGTCGTAGGGGATGCTGGCCGGCGCCACGGGTCGGGGGATTTCACGGCGACGTTCCTCGCATCACCCCGCCTGACCGTCACGAACGTCACCTCGTTCCACAACATGCGGATGGATGGCCAGGCGGCCGTCGTCGAGATGATCTACTTCTTGGACGAGTACGTGCGGCTAGACCGCTTGGCGATTCGGCGACTCTCGAATGCGACCGAAGTCACCTATCGGCCGCTCAGGCCCGTTGCTGTCTTCGGCGCCTATCGCACTTCGGACCGCAGGGCCCAGGCCAGCGATGCAATCCGCTACCCAGACTTCGGGTTCGGCCGCGAATTGCAGGGGCAGGACAACCGGATGCGGTCGGGCTTGGCAGGCGTGCGCTGGTTGCCTGCCAACGGTCTGCGGGCGTCGCTGGACCTCGAGGTCGGCCGGGCAGACAGGCCGATCGCGGCCACAAGCGAGCGGCGGTTTGGCGGGCAATCGGCCCGGCTGCGGTGGACCCGAGGACTGTTCTCGGCGAGTGGGTTCTTCCGGCGCCGAGCGAATGCCAATCCCGCCGACCTCTTGGAATACAGGTCAACAAGCCGGTCGCACGGCTTTCAGGCCAGCTGGGCCAGTCCCGATTCGGCGACTGTCCTGGACGGTTCTTACACCGTCCTCGCGATGGACGTCACGGCTGGTGTGTTGAACCTGTTTCAGATCCCCGGAGGGCCGGGGCGGCTCGAGTCCTCCTATGCCGCGAACATTCACGTCGCATCCGCTGGCGCGCACATGACCGTCGGGCGAAGGCTTGGCGTGGCGGCTAGGTACTCGCTGACCAAGGACACTGCTGGCGGGGCCGAGGGATTCAGGCTGGACGGGCCGCTGCTGATCACGGGGTTCCCGGTTAGCTACCACTCTCCCCAGGTCCGGGTCTCCGCGCGGATTGCGCCTAACTGGTCATGGAATCTCGGCTGGCAGTACTACGGGTACGCGGAGCGGTTCGCCGGCACACGCGGATACCGGGCGCACGTGTGCTTCTCGAGCGTGACCGTAGGATTCTGACCGCGTTGCGGGCGGCGAACAGGGTCGTCGCGCGACCCTTGCGCTCCTCGGACCGGTGCGGGCAGCCTGGTCGTGCGGCGCTGTCAGGGTCGCTACTTCGCCCGAGGCGGGAAGCGTGCCAAGGGCGGCAATGTGCGGTTGACGCTTCCCAGATCCGGTGAGGGGAGCTTGCCCGACCAGCCGTTCGCCCCTGCGATGCGGCGCTTGGGGCACGAAGAGCAGGCCCCGCTGCCTCGCCGGAGCGCGGATTGCCAGTGCTAGCCACTTGGGAACAGAGCCCCGGCGGCTCCGGTCACCCCCAGCTCTCGCCGCAGTCTCGACAGGGTGAGCGATTGGAGCACGACCTTGCCAGGGCCCGTCAAGGTGGCAAGGAACAGCCCTTCCCCGCCGAAGAGTGAGGTCTTGATGCCTCCCGCCATTGCGATGGAGTAGGTCACGCTCTCGTCGAAACAGACCAAAGAGCCGGTGTCGGCCTGCAACGTCTCGCCAGATCCCAGATCGAACTCCACAAAATCACCTCCGGCGTGGATGAACGCCACGCCAGGCCCCCTCAGCCGCTGCAAGATGAACCCTTCGCCGCCGAACATGCCCGCACCGATCCTCTTGGTGAGCGCAATGTCGAGCCGCACGCTGGAGTCGGCTGCCAGAAAGCCGTCCTTTTGCACCAGGACAGACTCTTCCGGTCCCAAGTGCAACGGCCGGATCCGGCCGGGGAAGTCTCCGGCAAAGCCCACCTCGCCAGTTCCAGCGGGGCATGTGAAGTGCGTGAAGAACAGCGACTCGCCGGCCAGCTTGCTCTTCAGGCCGCCGAGGAGCTTGCCTGCGAGGCCCTTTCCCCTGATCGCGGTCCGCCACTCGACTCCGGGTGTCTTGAAGATCATCTTGCCCGCTTCGGCGTAGACGTGATCTCCGGGGGCTAGGCGGATCCTCACCACCTCCAAGTTGTCGCCCTCGATTTCGTACCGCACCGTCCTCAGAACCCTCGGATCCATTCTAGACAGTGGCCCGATGGCCTGGGTCTACCTTGTGAGATTCCCGGCTACGGCAGCGTCGGGGACTGTGACTCTTGCGGGACCGAGCATTGAGGGCCCCGCGGTCGGGGCAAAAACCGTCCTCGGGATGGCGGCGCTGCACCGGCTACCGCTCGGCCGAAGAGGGATCCGGGACTATGCATGTCGGTCAGCCGGGAAAGCGAGGAGTCCTCGCGGCCAGCCGGGTCGGACTGCGTCGCCGGACCCGTAACCTGTCAATTACAAGAGGCTCATCCGCAAAATCTGTGGGCGTCGTCGGGTGCGGGCAGGTGGCCGAGGGTGTGGTAGAGGGCGAGCTCGTAGTCCTGGTAGGAGCGGAAGCCGAAGGCTTTGCGGAGGGCGAGTTTGGCTTTGAGGTTCATACCCTCGACGGCCCCGGAGGAGTGCTGCTTGCCGGTGGAGAACCAGTTGAGGACGAGGGGCTGGTGTTTCTGGAGCATGTTGGCGAACCCGATTAGGGGCTTTATCCGGGAGCGTTGGACGCGTTTTCGCCAACGTTTGAGGAAGTTAGCCGCATGTTTAGGCGTATCCCGGGCGAAGAACTGCTGAACCCCCCTTGAGGAGGTAGGCCCGCACGGTGTTGAGGTTGTGTTGGAGGATTTCCTCGAGGCGGGGGACTTGCTTTGCTGAGAGGTTACGGCGCCATTTGAGCAGCAGCCAGCGGGCGTTCTTGAGCAACGGCCTGGAGCCGGCGGCCTTGAGACTGCGGGCCTCGGCGGCGCGCACTTTGTCGATGGCCTTGGAGCGTTTCTGCATGATGTGCAAGCGGTCCAAGACACGCACGGCGTTCTCGGCTCGTCTGCGGGTGACGGACAGGTAGGCTCTCCGGTTGCACAAACGGAGGCCCGCGCCGCAGCCAAGGCGGCCTTCGGCGGGGCCCGCAGAGGGGCGTCGAGGGGGCGGGAGGCACTACTGCTGGAAGAAACAGGCTGGGGCAGCCGGAGGCCTGCAGGGAGCTGCCTGCCGGGCCCGCAGGTGGCTGCTCACCAGCCGGCTGTCCGGGTCGGTTTGGATGCCACTAACCCACAGAATCTGCGGAAGAGGCTTACAAGAAGACGCGAAACTGGCCCCAAAATTCTCCACGGGTGCAGGAGGGCAGGCGAGCCCCAAATCTCCGTGGCACACGAGACATGCCCGCTACTGCGAGCTGCACGACACTGGCCCGTTGCTGAATTGGGCTTGGCACGGCCTTGAAGACACCGCAAGGCAATTCTTGGGCTGCCGCGCGCCAGATGGTGCGATTGGCCTGGGCGGCGTGCCAGTGCGTCGTTCGGGGATGGCGGGGCCGGGCCAGTGTCCGGCAAGGTCGCGCACGTCCACCCCAGCCCGGAGCTTGCCGCTCCTGCTTGGCCATCTGAGCCGGCAAGTCACACGTCAGCGCATACCGGCGTCCGGTGCGCTCTGGCTAGAATAGGCGCATGCGAATGGCGGCACGGTTGCTGCTGGTTGCTTGGGTGGCTTCCGCACTCGCCGCCCAGTCAGGGCTGACCCACAGCCAGCTGCGCGAGTTCATTCAGTCCTCGGTCGACCAGAAGCTCAGGGATCGGGACGTTGCGACCTACCTGATACGACAGAAGGTTCGCTTCTCCATTTCCGACCGGATGGTCGAGGAGTTTGTCGGATTGGGCATTGGGCCCCGAACGCTGAGGGCTCTCGGGGCGCTCCAAGAGTCATCCAGGGGATTGTCTCCGCCATCGCCCCCGCCCGCCACTCGCCGGCCTCGGCCCGCACAGCCCCCGCCTCCCTCAGCCGAAGCGCAGCGGGAGATTGTCGAGCGTGCCCGCAGCTTGGCGGAGAGCTACACCAGGGAACTTCCGAACTATGTCTGCCTTCAGGTGACCAGGCGATTCTTTGATCCGACCGGCACTGAGATGGACTGGCTCACCATGGACGAGATCAAGACCCGCGTCAGCTACGTCGAGGGCAAGGAAGATTACGAAAACCTGAGCGTGGACGGACGACCGACCGGCAAGGATTTCTCCGACCTTGGGGGCACGACCAGCACGGGTGAGTTCGGGACGACCCTCGCCAGCCTGTTTGACCGCTGGACGGCTGCGGAGTTTCGCTGGGCCCGGCACTCGCTGTTGCGAGGCCACCCGGTCTTCGTGTTCCACATCGAAGTCCCCCAGTCGAGATCAAGCTGGACCCTCACGAGCGTCGGGGCCCCCGGGGAGAAGACTCGCTCCTTGAAGCCCGCGTTCACAGGGCTCGTGTACGTCGGGAAGGAGTCCGGCCGAGTGCTCCGGATCGTGATGGAAGCTGAGGACATTCCCAGCAGCTTTCCGATGCAAGAGGCGCGCTCGCGCCTTGACTTCGACTTCATTGACCTGAGCGGCGAAAGTTTCCTGCTGCCGCTGAAGGCGCAAACGTTCGTGCGTGCCGGGCGGGTACTGACGCGCAACGAGCTGGAGTTCCGGCTCTATCGCAGGTTCACGGCCGAGACGACGATCATCTTCGAGGACATTAACGACTTGGAGCCGCTTCCCGAAGACGAGGGACAAGACCAGCGGTAGCGCTGAGGCCGGTATTCCATGGCTCGCGTCACAAGGGTTCTGCTTGCCCTCTCCGCTGCTAGCCTCGCGCTGCCGAACATCCCAGCCGCCGAGCGAGCGCCCAGCGTCGTGTTGATTCTGGCCGACGATGTCGGCTATGAGTGCTTTGGCGCCTACGGGAGCCGGCAGTATTCCACGCCTCGGGTCGACCGATTGGCGCACGAGGGCGTGCGCTTCGCGAACTGCTACTCGACGCCGCTCTGCACTCCGAGCCGCGTGGCCCTCATGACGGGAATGGGCAACGCACGCAACTATGCCGATTTCGGGGCACTCCTGCCAGATCAGTTCACACTGGCGGATCTCTTCCGGAATGCCGGCTACGCCACAGCCATCGCCGGCAAGTGGCAGTTGCAGGGCAGCGATAGCGCCGCCGGAGTGCCGGCGGGACACGGGTTCGACACCTACTGCTTGTGGAACACGGGGAACACCGGCCGAAGCCGGTACTGGGATCCGTCCATCGAGAGGGACGGCGAGATCATGGATCTCGGCCCGGACCGGTACGGCCCGGACATATTCGCGGACTTCCTTCTGGACTTCATCGAGGCGAATCGGGACCGGCCGTTCTTTGCCTACTATCCGATGGTCCTGCCGCACTCGCCGTTTCCTCCCACCCCGCACTCCAGAGAGCGCGACTCGCAGGACGAGCAGCGTAACTTCGAGGACATGGTGGCGTATGTCGACTATTTGGTTGGCAGGTTCGAGGACAGGCTGGCAGCGCTCGGCCTGGGGCGCAGCGCAGTGTTGGTCTTCACGGCTGACAACGGTTCCCACCACCAGCTCCGCTCACGCCTTGGAGGTGTGACGATCCAGGGCGACAAGGGGGCGCCGACGGACGCGGGCACGCACGTCCCCTTGGTTGTCAGCGCGCCCGGAATGATCGATGGCGGGCGGGTGATCGACGATCTGGTCGACTTCGCTGATTTCCTGCCCACCTTGGCCGAGGCTGCCAACCTACCCCTGCCGGATAGCTTGGAACTTGACGGCATCAGCTTCTGGCCGCGCCTCCGCGGCGAAACGGCGCCAGTCCGCGAGTGGCACTACACCTACTACTTTCCACGTCCCTTCGCCCAGCTGTTCGACAACCCGTACAGGCACCCGGAGACTGGCTATGTCCGGGACGAGCGCTTCAAGCTGTATTCCGACGGCAGCCTGTTTGATGTGCGCAGAGATCCCCGCGAGCGCGCCCCCCTGCCGATGTCCGATGGGCCGGCTGGGGCGATCCGCCGCAAGTTGCAGGCCGTGCTGGACGCCATGCCCGCGCGGGCGGCGCGAATTCCGGCCGAGCGGTCCTCGGCGTCAAGGGGCGTACCGAGGCCCCGCTGGCCGGAGCAGTGATCCACCGCGCCACGGGCTGCCCATCCCCGGCCGAGCCGGCCGTGCGTGCCTCCGCTCGCAGGATGGGCGGGATACCATAAGCGGGTGGTCCCGACCAGCGCACCTAGAATCGCTATTGCCTGCTGCGTCGCCGTTGCCAGCGGCTGCGGAGGCCCCTCCTTGGGACCGCCTCCCGAGTCCGAGGTTCGAGTGGTAGAGGACGTCCTGCACGGAGTGACCGTCCAAGATCCGTACCGCTGGCTCGAGGACGCCGAATTGCCAGAGAGCACCCGCTGGATCGATGCGCAAGCGGGCTACGCCCGCGGCTACCTCGACGGCTTGCCCGTCCGCTCGACCATTCGGGCGCGCATGGAGGAGATTCTCTCCTCGGGATCGATCTCGACGCCGATCGAGGCGGGTGGTCGCTATTTCTACTCGCGGCGGGCCGGAGACCAGGACCAGCCCGTCGTGTACATGCGGGAGGGGCCGGACGGCGAGGATGTCGCGCTGCTGGACCCCAACGGCATGAGCAACGATGGCACGACCACCGTGGACTGGTACGTCCCGTCCAAGGACGGTCGGATGCTGGCCTACGGCAAGTCCACGGAGGGCACCGAGACCAGCACGATGTACATCTCGGAGGTCGACTCCGGTCGCACGCTGGACGACGTGTTCCCGAAGGTCCGCTTCGCCAACCCCCAGTGGTTCCGGGACGGCTCGGGATTCTACTACTCCCGCCCAGCCGACGTGGACTCGATCGGACCCGGGGAGGAGCTCTACAACCGTCGCGTCTTTCTCCACAAGCTCGGGCGACCGTATGCCGAGGATCCCGAAGTGTTCGGGAACGGACTGGACAAGGCGCACATCCCGGACGGGGTGCTCAGCGATGACGAGCGCTACCTCGTGCTGGACACGTTCCTCGGCTGGGGGCGCAACCACCTGTATGTCCGGGAGCGTGCGAGCGGCCGGCAGATCACCATCGCCGAGGACGGGGTCTCAAGCCATGTCGGGGAGATAGCCGGGGACACCCTCTACCTCCTCACGAACGCAGAGGCGCCCCGTTACCGAGTGGTCGCGGTTGACCTTCGACGGCCCGACCGCCGCAATTGGAAGACCGTGATCCCAGAGAGCGATGCCGTCATCGAGTTCGCGAGCATTGCCGGAGACCGGATGTTCGTCGGGCGCATGCGGGATGCCCATTCCGAGCTCCACTCGTACGCGCTTGACGGCAGTGACGAACGGCAGGTCGAGCTACCCGGGCTGGGGACAGTCGAAAGCTTCACCTCCAAGCAGTCCAGCGACGAGGCCTTCTTTTCGTTCAGCACGTTCGTGCGGGCACCGACCGTCTTTCGCATCGAGGCCGGCGCGACGCAGCCTGAGCGCTGGCAGGGCGTTCCTTCGCCCGTCGACGCCGACGCGTTTGACGTCCGGCAAGTGTTCTATCCCAGCGCGGACGGCACGCGCGTACCCATGTTCCTGATCGCCAAGCGCGGGACGCCGGAAGATGGTTCAGTTCCCGGACTGCTGTACGGCTACGGCGGCTTCAACATCGCTCTCACGCCGAGTTACTCGACATGGATCTTCCCGTGGATCGAGGCCGGGCACGTGCTCGCGATCGCGAACCTGCGCGGGGGCAGCGAGTTCGGGGAGGAGTGGCACAGGGCGGGCATGCTCGGGAACAAGCAGAACGTGTTCGACGACTTCATCGCGGCCGGCGAGTATCTCAAGCGGGAGCGCATCGTCGATCCCGCACGGCTTGTCATCCACGGTCGCAGCAACGGCGGGCTGTTGGTCGGCGCCGCACTGACGCAGCGGCCCGATCTGTGGCGGGCAGCGGTCTCGGGCGTTCCTCTGCTCGACATGCTGCGCTACGACCAGTTCCGGATGGCCAAGCTGTGGGTGTCGGAGTACGGAACCGCCGAGAGTGCCGAGCAATTCGAGTGGCTGCGCGCGTACTCGCCGTACCACAACGTTCATGACGGGACGGCTTACCCGGCCACGCTCATCTACACGGCGGATTCTGACTCCCGTGTGGACCCGATGCACGCGAGGAAGATGGTGGCGCGCTTGCAGGCGGCGGATTCCGGCGGCGCCCCGATCCTGCTGCGCTACGAGAAGGCGGCCGGCCATGGCCGCGGCAAGCCGCTCTACAAGATCGCGGACGAGTGGGCCGACATCTGGAGCTTCCTTTTCGCCCAAGTCTAGGCGGAGCGACGCGCCTGCGGTGATGCGGTCCTCCCGCGCCAATTCGGGGCAGTCCGGCGAGGCCGAGGCCGCCCATGCCCAGGTCGTCCGCAAGGCCGGCGTCGTCAGCTTGGCCGTTTTCCTGAGCCGCGTCACGGGCCTCGTGCGCGAGGTCACATTCGCTGCGCTGTTCGGGGCGGGCATGGTCTACGACGCCTTCGTCGCTTCCTACCGGATGCAGAACCTGCTGCGCGACCTCCTCGCGGAGGGCGCGCTCTCGGCTGCGTTCGTCACGACCTACTCGCAGGCGCTGTCGAAGGACGGAGCCGGTCGGGCCTATCAGATCTCCAACCGGCTGACAACGCTGCTGGTTCCCGTGATGGCGATTCTCAGCATTCTGGGAATTGCATTCGCCGAGCCCTTGGTCCGCTGGATCTTTCCCGGCTACGCGCAAATCGAGGGCAAGCTCGAGCTCACGGTCCTGCTGACCCGGATCTTGGCCCCCTTCCTGCTGTTCATCGCGCTGGCGGCCAAGGCGATGGGCGTGCTGAACTCCCACGGGGTCTTTGGCATTCCGGCGCTGTCGTCCACGTTCTTCAACCTGACGTCGGTCGGGGCGGGCCTGCTGCTGGGCTTTTCGGCCGGCCCATGGCTCGGGATTCCGCCCATTGCCGGGATGGCGCTGGGGACCCTGCTGGGCGGGGTCGTCCAGTATGCCTGCCAGATCCCGAGCCTCCGCAAGACAGGTCTCCGTTTCCGGACTGACTTCGCCCCGCGGGATCGACTCGTGCTGCAGATCTTGCGCCTCATGGGTCCGGCTGCGATCGGTGCGGCCGCCGTGCAGGTCAACGTGATGGTTAACAGCGTGTTCGCCTCTCGGGTTTCCGATGCCACCGGTGTGATCATCAACGGTCCGGTGTCGTGGCTCGGGTACGCGTTCCGATTCATGCAGCTCCCTCTGGGCCTGTTCGGCGTGGCCGTCGGATCGGCGACTCTGCCAATCATCTCCAGAGAGGCCGGGGCCGGTCGGATCGACGAGTTCAGGGAGACGCTTGCCCGCTCCCTGGGCTTGGTGTTCCTGCTGACGATCCCCTCGTCGGTCGGCCTGTTCGTGCTCAGCCGGCCGCTGGTGGGCGTTGTCTACGAGCGGGGGGTGTTCTCGGCCCACGACACGGATCAGACAGCCCTGGCTCTGGCCTTCTACTGCCTCGGGCTGGTCGGGTATGCCTCGACCAAGGTTCTCGCCCCCGCCTTCTACGCTCTCGACCAGGTGCGCGTTCCGATGGCCGTGGCTCTCGTCTCGATTGCCGTTAACTACGGACTGAACCACGTGTTCATCGACAGACTGGGGCTGGGCCATTGGGCGCTGGCACTGTCGACCTCGGCCGTGGCGACGCTCAACTTTGTCCTGTTGGTAGCCTTCATGCGCGCGATGATCGGCGGAATCCACGGTCGGCGCCTCGCGCTTGGAGGCATCAAGATCAGCGTCGCCTCGGCTGTGATGGGATGCTGCTGCTGGTTGGCCGCGGGGTCGGCCGAGGCTTGGGTCGGCGCGGGCTCATTCCTTGGTCGTGCCGCGGCGCTGGCTGTGTCGGTCCCCCTCGGTGTGGCGCTGGTCTGGGGTTTGTGCAGCGCGATGCGCGTTCCGGAACTCGCGCTGGCGCAGAGGGCACTCCTGAAGCGGGCGGCGCTTAGGAAGGGTTGACGGTTCAGGGCCGGGCCAGTGCGGATTCATGGAGTTGCCCGGCTCCCTCAGCCCGCTATTCTGCCGTCGAGAACTCGCGCCGGATCCGCGTCGATCTGAGCAATTGCCTCGGATTGGAGCGCCGTTCGTTGCGCCATCAGCCAAACCTCTAAGGGATCGGCTCCCGGCAGTGTTACTTCCTAAGCGTGTCCGCGGTCGTTCGGTCAAGTGTAATTGGGCAGCCGTCGGCGGTGCACAGCAGCCACATGGCCGAGTGGCAAGGACCGTCGCAGTTGGACGGCATGGTCAAGGCTCTCGAAGACGATGCCGCCCTGGGGATTATTCAAATGCTGGAGATGGCCTCCGGTGGCAGGTTGGAAATGTTGGCGACGGTCTTGCGGCGGATCCGCGTGCCCTCGTGCCACGCTTCGCGGACCAAGACCGCCGGGGGCTGTCTCGGTTCGGGACAGTCTCGACGTAGATGGCCATGTCACTCCAAGAGCGGCGGCCTGCACCGGGAACTGCGTTGCAGTCGCGGATGATTCCGCGATGGCGTTCCACTCAGTGGTCGGCGATTCCCCCGTCGGGAAACCGGAGCTGCTGGCGTGTCACCGGCACGTACGGCCGACGTTCCCCGACACGCTCGTCGAACGTAACACCGAGGCCCGCCCCCTCCGGCGGCAACGCAAAGCCACCCTCGTACTTGGGACCGCCGCCAACGAAGAAGTCGTCCCAGAACTGATCGCGCCGGCCCGAGGAGATCTCCTGAATCGCAAAGTTCGGCGTGGAGAAATCCACGTGCAAGGACGCGAGTGTGGAAACCTCGCTCTGGGGGTTGTGCGGGCACAGCTCGATCCTGCTCGCCTCCGCGATGGCAGCGATCTTCTTCATCTCCATGATCCCGCCGCAGTGCACCACGTCAGGCTGGATGTAGTCGACAAGGTGACGGTGGCAGATCTGGGAAAAGCCGTACTTGGTGAAGAGGCGTTCGCCGGTGGCGAGTGGAATCGTCGTCATCGCGCGCAAGCGGGCCAGTTCCTCCAGATCCTCGATCTGCGTCGCTTCCTCGACGAAGTACGGGTCCAGCGGCTCGGCCTTGCGGCAGAACGAACTCGCCATGGTGGGGGTGGCCTTGCCGTGGACGTCGATGCAGATTGCGAACGCCTCGCCCACTGCCTCGCGGACGGCGCGAAGATTGGCGATCCCATCCCCCACGGACCGCACCGGCTCGATCACGTCATCGTGCGTCGTGATAAACCCGCCCTTGCCGGCCGTCCAGCCAGCCTCGCGGGCGGCGACCCAGCGCTCGGCATAGGCCGCCGGCGTCGGGCCCCCTCCAGGGTGCACGTACATCTGGACCCGCTCGCGGGCCTTGCCCCCGAGCAGGCGGTAGATCGGCTGGCCGACGGCCTGTCCGAGAATGTCCCAGAGCGCGATCTCGACCGCGCTGATTGCAGAGTTCAGGATCGGCCCGCCCCGCCAGCGCGGCCAGCGGTACATCGCCTGCCAGTGCATCTCGATGTCCGCGGGGTCCCGCCCGACAAGATATCGCCGGTGCTCGTCAATCGCGGTCTTCATGGTTGCAGCCTTGGAAGTGACGGAGCCCTCGCCGACGCCCACGATCCCTTGGTTGGTGTAGACCTTGCAGAAGACGTAGTTCTTGCTCGCGGAGTGGTTGACGATCCATGACCTGAGGTCGGTCACGCGCAAGTTGAGAGCCTTGACCTCGCCTTGGGCCGCGGCGAGCGTGCCTTCCGGACCCAGCACTCCCTGCAGTGCCGCCAGCGCAGACGCGACCGGAAGCCGGAGCAAGTCTCTCCTGGACACGCGCGCGGGATGGGGATGGGGGCGCTTCCGGTGCATCGCTCGAGGATCAGTGTAGCCAGTGCGGCGAACGTCCGTGGCACGCCCCGGCCTGGCTTGCCGGGCCGGCGCGCCCTGCACTGGTGGCGCGGCCAGCTTCAGCCGCTGTCGCGGGAAGCTTCCGACAGTTCGGGCGGCGGGGCCGGGGGCGTCTCGGTCAACGCTCGCTGCAGCTCAAGCGGCAGGTCCTCGAAGGCCGTTCTCAGCACGGCGGTCGTGAGGCCGCCCTCGGCGTTCATCGCATTCACGTACAAGGTGTCGAGAGCGGCGCCAAAGGCCGTATGGCGGGAGTGCTCGGGGGGCTGCCCGAACAGCAGCAGGCGCATGGTGTCCGTCAACCGCTCGGCCCAGATGCGCGCCAGCAGCTTCGAATCGTCGGCCTTCACGAGAAGCATGTCATCCTCGGTGACGGTCACGAGTTCCAGCGAAGTGTCCGAATCCTCGAACTCCTTTTGCACGACAGCGGGCATTCCGCCGGCCGAACCAGTCTCGATGGTGATCACGCGCGGAGGGTTCTCAGCGAGCTCGGCAAGTGCGGACGTGAGGGTTTCCACGACCTGCTTCGCCCTCTGCGCGCCCTGCGGGCCTTGGATCGGGTCGCTGATCTGGAACACCATCATCTGACCGATCCGGATCGCTATGGGCACGCCTTGAGAGCGGCCCTCGTTGCGCAGCAGTTCGTACCGGACGTCCGGGATCTCCAGCCTCAGCGCCGAGGGGTCCTGCTCCAAGAAGAAGATCAGGAACACGACAGTCAGTCCGAGCACGCCGCCCACGACGGTGACCGGCTTGGTGAGAACCTGCCTCACCGACGGGCGCGTCGCGCGGTGCTCCAGACCCCTGAGATCTTGCCGCGGATTCGGAGGCAGGGGATTCTGAGTGTTCGCCACGATACTCGATGCCTAATCTTCCTATTCTGCCCCCTCGGCCGTCCGATGTCGAACACGGCGGTTGACCGAGTTCATTCCGCCCGGCCTGGCTTCGGGGATCGCCACCGCTGCGCCCGGACCGCCTAGAATGGCCCCCGATGCCCCCGGCGAAACCGCACGGCACCCAGCGCCGGGCCCGCCGTGCCTTGTCCCGGGTCGCGATGGCGCCGGTGCGGACGATCCTGAGCCGCACGAGCGGATTCATCGCGGACGCGGGCTTCACCCACTCGCTCACGCCGGCCCGCAACTGCCTGTTCGGGTGCACGTACTGCTACGTCCCGACGCTGCGCGTCTTCGCGGGGCTCAAGCCGGCGGACTGGCAGCGCTGGGGCCGGCACACGACCCACAAGTCCAACGCCGCGGCCCTGCTCAGCCGCCAGCTGGCGCCGTCGCAGGTGATCTACTGCTCTCCGTTGGTCGATCCATACCAGCCGTCGGAGCGCCAAGTGCGCGCCATGCCCGGCATACTGCGCGCGCTGTGCGACAAACCGCCGAAGGCATTCGTGCTGCAGACCCGGGGCGTGCTCGTCCTGCGGGATCTGGAGCTGCTTCGGGACCTCGGTCGGCGCACCCGGCTGCGGGTCAGCTTCTCCGTAACGACCGACAGGGAAGACATACGCCGTCTCTACGAGCCCCACTGCGATCCGATTTCCGCGCGAGTGCGCGCCATCCGGGAATTGGCGGAATCGGGGGTCGCGGTCCATTGCACGCTGGCACCCGTCCTGCCGTGCGACCCCGTCCGCTTGGCCGATTTCGCCCTGGGCTGCACCGAGCGCTCCGTGATCGCCGACCCCCTGCATGTCCGGTCGACAAAGCCTCGGGGTGCCACCACGCGGCCGGAGGCCCTGCGCATCAGCCTCGCCCAAGGCTTCGAGAAATGGCACGATCCAAGCGTGCAGGGAGAGATCGTCGCGGCGATCCGCGCCCGGGTGGAGCAGTCGGGCAGGGCGTTTGGCGTCGGGGTCGAGGGATTCCGGATGCTGGCCGCCCGACGGGATCCTCCCACGGGGGCCTAGAATCGGGCTATGCGCGTGCGGCTGCTGGAGATCGCCCACGCGCGCTCCGGGGACAAGGGGGACATCGCGAATATCGGTCTCATAGCGCGTGAGGCGCGCCACTACCCAGTCTTGGTGCGCGAAGTCACGGCGGAGCGGGTCAGGGATCACTTCGGCCATCTCTGCAAGGGCCCGGTCGAGCGGTTTGAACTGCCGAACATCGGCGCGCTGAACTTCTTGATGCACGGGGCGCTCGCCGGCGGGGGGACCTTGTCGCTGCGCACTGACGCACAGGGCAAGACGCTGGGGGCGGGACTGCTGCGCATGGAGGTCGAGGTGGCCGAGGCCGAACTGTGAGATGTCCGCCGCGAGCGTTGCCGCGTCGGCAGCTGTCGGTCTTATCGCCAGTCTGATGCCCGGCTGGCGCGTGCGAGCCGCTGTGATAGCTTGGATCTTGGCGTGGTGTAGGAGTTGGGCAAGGAACTGAGAGTGATCCCGCTCGGCGGGCTCGGCGAGTTCGGCATGAACATGCTGGCACTCGAGTCCGGCGACGACATGATCCTGATTGACGCCGGCGTGCTGTTTCCCAGCACGGACGATCACGGCATCGACATGATCGTCCCCGATCTGTCGTACGTGAAGCACAATCGGGAAAAGCTGCGCGGCCTGGTCCTCACGCACGGCCACTTGGACCACATCGGCGGCGTCCCGTACCTGCTTGACCAGTTCGATGTGCCCATCTATGGCACGGCGTTCACGCTGGGGCTCGTCCGAAAGCAGCTCTCCGAGTTCACACTGCTGCGGCCGGCGCACCTGAACACCATTCAGGCGGGAGAACGTCTGACACTCGGGTGCTTCGGGGTCGAGGGCGTTCACGTCACGCATAGCACGTTGCAGTGCTTGGCCCTCGCGATCTCGACCCCGGTCGGCTATGTCCTCCACACCGGTGACTTCAAGGTGGACCAGACCCCGCTGGACGGTCGCGTCTTCGACTTCGAGACGTTCGCCGATTATGGCAAGCGGGGCGTGGAGCTGCTGCTCGCGGACTCGACCAATGCCGACGTGCCCGGATTCAGCGAATCTGAGCGGAGCGTGGGCGGCGTCTTGGACGAGATCTTCGCCACGGCGGACGAGGCGCTCTTCTTCACCTGCTTCTCCTCGGCGATCCACCGCGTCCAGCAGGTCGTGGATCGCGCAGTCAAGCATCGGCGCAAGCTGGCCATGGTCGGTCGCAGCCTTGAGACCGCGTGCAACATTGCCACGGATCTGGGCCTCCTGCGGATTCCGGCCGGCACGCTGGTCGACTCGCGCATGATGGAGTCGTACCCCCGCGGTGACAGGGTCACGCTCATTGCCGGTTCCCAGGGGGAGCGCCGCTCCTCGCTCACCCGCGCCGCCATGGGAAAGCACCGCTGGGCGCAGATCGAGGAAGGGGACACCGTCGGGTTCAGCGCCAAGATGATCCCAGGCAACGAGAAGCCGATCCTGTCCGTGGTGGACAACTTGCACCGTCTCGGCGCGAGAGTGCTCTACGGCGATGTGTGCCCCGGCCTGCATGTTTCCGGGCACCCTTGCCGCGAGGAGCTCAAACTGCTCCTCAACCTGGTGCGGCCGCGCTACTTTGTGCCGATCCATGGCGAGTACCGCCAGCTGGCCCAGCACCGCTCATTGGCCGACGATGTTCGCGGCGACGACCTCGCCGGGTCGTTCATCATCGAGAACGGCTCGGTGCTGCACCTCGACGGCGATGGTGCCCGCGTCTTGCCCGAACGCGTCCCGGTGGGCCGCAGGATGATCGACACCGGGACCAGAAGCGAGGTCATCGACACCGCGGCAGTCCGGGACCGGATGAGGCTGTCGGAATTCGGCGTACTCGTGCCTGTGGTCACCGTTGGTGGGAAGGCGGGCAGGGAAGTGGACGTTGAGATCTTGGACCGCGGATTCTCGGTATCGAACGGATCCGAGGAGCTGTTGAAGGGGGCTCATGCCGTCATCCGCGACGCAGTCCGCGCCAGCAGCCCAAGCGAGCAGGCGAGCGCGGGCTACATGGAGGACAAGATTCGGGACGAATGCCGCCGCTACCTTGCGCGCAAGACGCGTCGGCAGAGCTACCCGCTGATCCTGCCGATCATGCTCGAGTCGTGAGCGTTCGTGAACCTCGGCGATCCGAGAGCCCAACGCTCCGTTCTCCACTTCCCGCCGACTTGGTCCATGCATGGTACCCGCTGGCGGAGACCGCCAGCGCCCGGCACATCATGGCTGTTGGGTACTGGCCCTAGCGCGCTCTTTCGAACTCGAAGACCCTGACTGCATCGAACCGGGCTCCCGAGCGAACTGGGCCGCCGCCTTTGCCAAGATTCTTAGATCCATCCGCACCCGCCGCAATTCTCGAAGGTCTTTGCGTTCCGCGGTGGTCAGCTAGTCCTTCCGCTGACCTTTGGCGATCTGCGCCTGCTTCACCTACCGTCGCAACGAGTCTTGCGACACCCCAAACTCCTCGGCGACCTCCCGCGCCGTCTCCGCGGAGCACGCCGGGGATGGGGAGCAGGGTCATGATGGGTGTCCCGACTCCATCGGGAGCCCCCGCTCCGGCCGCTCCGCCCCCTCTGCGGCGGCGCCCGAAAAGTGTGCATTCTTCAATGGCCAGACGTGTGCACGTTTCGGTGGCCATTGCCATGAGTGCCGCATCTCCTCAATGGGCCGCATCTCTCCGGTGTCCGCCAAATCGCAGGCACTCCGCCCTGCCGGTGAACGGTCGGGAGTTTCCACTGGGGGTGCTGGGGTGCGGGTTCGGGAACCTGGGGATGGCAAACGGGGGCAAGGCGCGGCGGTGGATGGAAGGGTGTCGGGAGATCGCAGCGGCGGCGGGGAAGCTGACGCTGGGGACGCGGGTGGCCTCGGTGATGGACCGGGAGGCGGATTCCTGGCGACTGTTCGACGAGCAGCGCAGGCACGGGCCGGTGGACGTGATGGTGCGGGCGCACCACAACCGGCGATCGGAGCAGGGAGCTGGGGGCAAGCTGCTCGCGAACCTCAGCGCGGGTCCCAGGACTATCTGGAAGTGGAAGTGCCGGGGCTGACGGCCCGGCCCAAGTCAAGTCAAGGGTGGGCTCGGACGAATCGCCAGGCGGGGTACGAGTTGCGGTTCCGGGAAGGGCGGTTGCCGGCGACGAAAAAGAACGGTGAGGCAGTGCGGATGTCGGGAGTGCACGTGGTGAAGGTCGACCCGCCGGCGGGCGAGAAGGCGGTGGAGTGGCGCTTGCTGGCGACCTTGGAAGTGAGCGACGCCGAGAAAGCGCAGGGAGTGGTGGGCCCCCACCGGCAGCGGTGGGAGGTGAGGGATTCTTCCAAGTGCTCAAGTCGGGGTGCAGGGTGGAGGATCAGAGATTCCGGACACCGGAGCGGCTGCAGCGGGCGGTGGCGATCCAGAGCGTGATCGCCCGGAAAATCACGTTGCTGACGCCGGCCGGGCGGGAAGGGCCGGGGTGCGATTGACGTGCCGCACGGGAACCGATACAATTAGACTCCCCAATGGGGCACGTGAGTAATGGGGCACGTGAGTGGGCCACGTGGTGGGAATGCCTCGCCGTCACCCCACACAAGGAGTAAGGGAGGGAAGCAATTGCAACATTCGAAAAATTTATCAAGCATCTGGCTTGCGGTAGCGATCTCAGTCGCTGCATGCGCGCTGCTCGTTCAGCCGATCGCAGAAGCGCAGGTGACAACTGCCACGGTGTACGGTCGGGTCATCGATCCCACGGGCGCGGTGATTCCGGCAGCCGAAGTCTCGGCCGCAAGCGAGGGCACGGGTGCTGAGTATTCGACGGTCACCGGTGCCGGCGGAGAATTCACCGTGACATTCCTGCCCGCAGGCACCTACACGCTTGCGATCACGGCAGACGGTTTCAAGTCATACCTGGAGACTGGCCTGACGCTGGCATCCGGGCAGCGGCACAACCGGGACTACGCCTTAGAGATCGGGGCGACGACGGAAACCGTGACTGTCACCTCAGAGGCACCATTGATGAACACCGTCAACGCGGAGCAGGACATAGCGCTAAACCAGAACCAGGTGGCTGAGCTCCCGATGATCAATCGGGACATCACCGGGATCCTGACATTGGGCACCGGCGCTTCGCTGACCGATGGGGGCTGGACCCTGTCGATCAATGGCTTGGCGCCGCGCGGATTCACAATGACAGTCGATGCTGTCGACGCAGTGCCCGATGCCGAGTTCGCCGGTATGTCGCTCTACCAGAACTTCAACTTCATCAAGGGCATCAGCGTGGAGGCGGTGCAGGAGGTGGAGACGTCGAAGAACATCTTCTCGGCCGAGACCAGCCACACGATCGCCGGCAACGTCAACCTGATCAGCAAGAGCGGCACCAACTCCCTGCATGGCAGCCTGTTCGAGATGTACCAGTCCGGTGGGCTGCACGCGAACAACTTCCTAGTGGGACGCAAGGCACCGTTGGTCTACCACCAGTACGGAGGCTCGATCGGCGGCCCGATCGTGAAAGACCAGGTCTTCTACTTCGCAACCTTCGAGGGATACCGCTTTGGAGGGAAGACGCCCGTACCGGGCGACGTTTGGTCCAGCGGGATGCGCCAGCGGATTTCGCAGGCCATACCTGGCGCGAGCGAATACTTGGCTTTGTGGCCAGAGCCGACCGAGGCCGATGGCCCCAACTTAGATCCCAGCAATGAAGCGTGTGGCAACCTACCGGCCAACACACCGTGCCTGTCGCCCACAACTTTCTGGGGCGGCCAAGGCGACGAGAGTCGAACCGACGATCACTTCGTCGGAAAGATTGACTGGAACGCTTCGAGCAACGACTTCCTGACCTTCCGCTACGTGGGTGGCAGACCGCTGCGCCGGATTCCCCGCACGATGATCGGCAATGGTCGGCAGTGGGATGGCCAGAACCACAATGGCGCCTTTACTTGGACCAGGGTTATCAGCCCGACGATGACATCAGAGACGCGCTGGGGCACGAACGTCAACGCGATCAATCGCTTGGACGTCGCTTTCGCAGCGAACAAGATCCCGTTCCTCCGAGGGTTTGGCAATCCGTCGGAGCCGGGAGCGGAGGTATTTGCCAAGGATGGCCACACGTCCACGCTCACGCAAAACTTCTCCAAGACGATCGGCCGGCACTCCATCAAGTTTGGGGGAATGTACCGGCACATGAGTGGGACGCGCGTGAACGAAGAGTCCCCTGTGTATACGTATGAAACCCAGGCGGACCTGCTTGCAAATAACATCACTTCGGCTCGCTTCATCTTCGCGCTGCAGAAGTTCCTCTGGAAACGCTGGTTCGTTGGCGGCTTCTTTCAGGATGATATCCGTGTGACACCCAAGCTCATGCTGAACCTAGGAGCTCGATGGGACTACGCCTCGGTTGTCCGCTCGGACCAAGTTGACGGCATTTCCGGAAACGTGTTCAACCGCGACGGGCCCTTCGGGCAGCCAGGTGCTTCGCTTGCCAACCAAAGCGCCTTGTTCCGGCCCGCTGACAGTGCTTGGGATGCGTATCACAAGATGTTCTCGCCCCGTCTGAGCTTTGCCTACACGCTTGATGATGACGGGAAGACCGTGCTCCGTGGAGGGGCTGGAATCTTTTACATGCCCAACAATATGTTCTCGGGCGCAATTGAGATCCTGTCCAATGGGCCCGACGCCCCAGTTGAGCTCAGGGCGGATGAGAACTTCGCGAAACAGCTTGGATTGCAGTACGGGGATCCAAATGAAGTCGCTCTAGCAGGTGCTCAGGCTAGTGGCAATATCTCTGGAAGCGCGGTGGAACCTCAGCGGCGTCCGCCGTACAGCATTCAGTACTCCTTCGGAATCCAGCGCCAGTTGGATCGGTCTACGGTCTGGGAGATCGGATATGTCGGCAATCGTGGCGTGCGCACGATCTACAGCCCCGACTGGAATCGAGTCGTACCGAACACAGGCGCGATGAAGCTGAGCCAAGTCTTAGGATTGGAAGGCAGCTTCGGGCAGAACTTCCGCTATTACCAGAATGCGGATTCCACCGGCTACCACAGCCTTCAGACATCCCTGAAACGTCGGTTTGCAGACAGTTTCCAGTACAACCTGAACTATACGTACGGTTGGAACTGGGCACACTTCCGCGGTGACATGACGTGTTGCGGGCGCAGTGAGAACCCTCAAGATCAATTCAACATGCGGAACAACCGAGGGCCAACTTCGTACCATCTTCGTCACAGGTTCACGACAGATTTCTTCTGGGAATTGCCTGGCAAGAATCTTGAAGGTGCCGCGAAGCACATCGCTGGCGGGTGGACCGTTGGCGGAATCTGGGAGTTGCGTTCTGGCTTTACAATTCCGGTTAGCAGCAGCACGAGTACGAATCCCGGGGCCCGACCGGACATTCTCACCACTCACGCGCAGGCGATCATGGGCAACTGGGGACCCAATCAGCGTCAGTACTTGAACCGCGATTCGTTTGCACTGCCGCCGACGGATGACAAGGGAGTCAATATCCGCCCTGGAAACCTCTCGCGGCGCGCTCTCTACGGACCGGGATTCAAGAATATCGACTTTGTCGTGCAGAAGAACTTCTACCCTAGTGAGCGCCAGCGCTTGCAGCTGCGAATCGACTTCTACAATCTCTTCAACACTGTCAATTTCACACGGGTGAACCAGAATGCCCGCTCCGGCACGTTTGGCCTTCTGAACAGTGTCGCACCGCCTCGGCGGGTACAGTTGATGATTAGGTACTCGTTCTAGCCAGATTGAGTACTCCGGCGAGGGGGCCGACGCCTGTCGGCCCCCTCTTCTCATCAGCAGTTCCCCCGCGCCCCGCACGGCCCATTCAAGACAGAAATCCCACGAGCTGGCTACGCTAGTGGCTAGGCGGGAGTCCGGCAGCTAAGCCCCCTATCGACATTGGTGCACATGCCCCAACATCAGTCTGGGCCCGAGTTGCCTACCATTCATTGGCGAGGTTCCATTTGGAGCACTCCCCCAGGCCAGATTGCACATTCCGTTGCCACCTCGGGCCGGACTCCCGCCACCGAGCTGTGCTCGGCGCCAGCTCTGAGATAGCGCCACGCGACGCACTGTCAGGTGGGTGGGGGTAGTTGTACGTCCAACCTCCATTTACCGCCGGTTCGGGATTTCAGGCCAGCCACTTGGGAATTTTGGGCCCGGCACGGTGGTGGGGATTGCTTCGGCCCTTGGGTGTCATCCCGAATTAGATAAACCAACGCACCGTATATGCCTCAGATGTCTAGGCCACGCGGTTCCGGTCCGGAGAGCTGGCGGGACGGAGTAAGCTGACTCTCGCCCAATCAGCGGAGCATGGACGGAGCACGTGCCCGTGATCAAATGCTACTAATTCTCGAACTAAGGATGTGCCCTCCTGCCCGGAATGGAATGCGGCGAGGGCACCATGCGTCCCGGGACTTCGTACCTTGCGCGCCCAGTCGCGGCCCAATGACGGGACAGCTCATGACGGTCGCCAGCGACAGTCTCCCGGCCACGATTTCAAGGCATTCGTGACTCCCCCGCAAGCGCTCGAGCACCCGTCTCGGAGCCTCCTACTCGGCCCATCACCCCACTGATCGAAGACCAAGCCTCAGTCCGGGTGCCCAAACTCCCCTAGCAATAGCGTCGGCTAGCGGCTCAGTTCAAAGCGTTCATTGGAAGATGGTTCCTGCGAGGAGTGAACGAGGCCGCGTGCGCGCCTGTGTCCAAGAGCGCTCTTCCTTATTCCTGCGCGTGCCCTAAGCTTGCCCCCGACCTGCTCCCATGTTCGGTCCTCGACTGGTCCGTCGAGAATCTTGCGACCGGCGACGAAAAGACGTCGGATAGCACGCCGCCGAGTCGCAAGCCATCGCGATCGAGTGTCTTGCGGGCCCGCAGCCGCAGCCGCTCACGATCGTTGACCAGCGTGCGCCGAAAACTCTAGGTCTGGTGCATTTCCGAGAATTCCGGCGGTGGCAGGTGGCTGTCCCGCACGAGACCCAACTGACAAATGGCAGCCAACCATAGACTGCCGGCAATGTCGGCCTTGCCACTCTGGATCAGTTCGACACGCCGGGGCATGCTCGAGACGAGGTGCGCTCCCCCTGCCGCCGGCTCCCCAGCAGACCCCCGTGCCTACCATGCTGGCGCCCGTCTACTCGGCGCTCCGGCAGCCGAGCAACCATCCCGCCCAGACGTTGCGGATACGTGGGAAACTCCTGCGTGAGCGCCGCGGGAACCGCGTAATTCGCTCGGAACCGGCGAGAGCTGACCGCAAGCTGCAGCTTGTGCACCCTAATGCCAGGCGAATGAAGCTCCAAGACAGGCATCGAATTCCTGAAGGACTCGTCGCACCGTGTGCGCTCCATTCTGGCGGAAGCGGGAGTTGACCGCGTCATGGGACTACCCGCCGTGGGTAGGCAGTCACTTATCGTTGTACGCCCACACCCCGCATTCGAGGGCGGGAACGATGCAGGGTTCGACATCGCTGGTCCGCGTTAGAGTCGCGCTGTGGTCCCGGCCGGCGCGTCATGCCCCGTCGCTTCGAACCGCCTGGCCGCAACCCTCTCAGTGTGGCCGTCGACGGCCGTCGGCACTCGCGCTCGGGAGCCGTCGAGGTGTCCGATGGCAGCCTATCCGCGCACCACCACAACCCAGTCCTGATTGGCCTCGGTCGGCGGCGTGCCCAGGCTGCGCTGGGAGCCACCCTCGACCTCCGTGACCGAACCGGCTTGGAGGTCTCCGCCGTTTCGCGGATCAAACCAGCGCACGGAGAATGTTCCCGACGCCTCCGCCAGGTCCAGGCTCGCCGTGCCGCCGTCCGGCAAGTACACGACGTAGACTTCGCCAGCCTTCGCGAACGCGTAGCGGGTGTTGTCACTGGCCGCGTTTCCGACGAGAGAATCGGCGTTCTGCATATCCCAGAATGGAATGTTCTGGCCCTGGAAGAACGCCAGTGCATGCCGACAGTAGTCCCACGTGCGGTCCCGGCTGCGGAAGTCCTCGGCAATCAGGTCGTTCTGGGGCAGCTGGTAGCCGAAGTAGTACTCCACGCCCGCCCCTCCGGCCATGAGGTTACCCCAGAGCGTGTACTTGCGCACGTCGTGCAGCGTGTGCACCGCGTTGCCGGAGGCGTCCTCCCCGGCGAAGCCTTCGTATCCCGGGTCAGGCGGGACGCCTTGAGACGCCGGGTTCTGCTCGTCGCTGGCCACGACCCACCGGTGCCCGGCTGCCTCGGACTCTTCCACCCACTGCAGGGCCCGCTGGTGCGCGGCCTTCCAGCCGTTCTGCAGCGACACGCCCGTCATCTCCTCTTGGCCCAGCAGGGGCCTGTAAACCCGCTCCTGCTCTGGCGGAAAGGTGTGCACCACCGTCAAGTGGTCATACGGGTCGATGCTGCGGATGAAACCGGCCATCGCTAGCTGTTCCTCGGTCGTTTGGGTGTTCTCCTCGCCCAGGTTCCAATTTAGGGCCAGAGCGTGCCCAAAGCGAGCGACCAGCTCCCGGAGGTACAGCTTGCGCTCCGCGCCGAGCGCTCCACCGTCGAGCGCGGCGGCGATCTCCGCCGGCTTTCTCTGCCGTCCCCGGCGATTGTCGTCCATCTCGTTCTCTTGGAGCTTGAAGTGCAGGAAGAGGCCGCGACTCTGGGCGTGGTCGAACACAATCTGCCATTGGTCGAGCTTGGACACGTCGAAATGCAGCTTGTCAAGCCGGGCTGAGTGCGGCCAGACATTGTCGCCGTCGCCCTGAGCGTTGTAGGGCAAGAACGAGAATGCGTTGAGGCCTTCGTCGGCGAGGTAGTTGAGGGCGCCGATGATGCCTTTGCCCTTGCCGTCCTGCCACGTGGGGTCGCCGTCCCGCCAGTCCGCCGCGTGCGGCGCCCAGCTCTTCAGCGCGACGTTCTCGGTCGATGTGCCGTCGAAGTCCTCGTACGCCAAGAACGTCTCTGGCGCGTCTGGCCCGGCCTTGAGAAAGCGCGTGCCGTCCCCGGCGAACCGCAAGTAGCGCTCCCCGACGTACTCCAAGCGCCCCCGCGCGCGGAAGTCAGGCACCGCCTTGTCGGTGGGGCCCACGACGAACTGCCCGGTCACACCGTCGAACGCCGAGAGCGACTCGCCGTCACCGCCGACCGCCACTTCGGGCCCCCTTGAGAAGGACACATCGTAGGTCCAGGCGCCCTCCCTGTCGGGCGAGAGGTGCGCACGCCACTTACGCCCAGACTTCGCGCCGCTCTCTGCCGCGGAGCCGTCCGCCGCGAAGTAGCCCGGCACTTCGTAGGAAGGCGAGCCGGATTCGTGCTCGAAGCGCACGGTCATGGCGTAGTCCGTGAACGTGTTCACACCATCCGCCGAGTCCTCCTCGGACGCTTCAGGGCCGTCTATGGTCAGCGTGACCTTGTGCCACTGCTTCAGTTCTCCGGAAATCTCGGTGGCGGGCCCCGCGCAACCGGCCCACAAGAGGCTGGCGATGGCGATGAGGATGGTTGATAGGGGGTGCTTCATGATTGATGGGGCCACCTGACCGCTTCTCGCAGTCGCTTGCCCAATCAAGAGCATCGCACGGTGGAACGGGGTGCCGTGGTCGGCCCGGCTCAAGTAGTGTACCCACTGTCAAGTCCGTCGGCCGATTCTCCGCGCGAAGCGGACAGGGCGGATTCTGGGAGTTTGGCCGGTCTCGCCGGGGAAGATCCTAGGATTGTCCCCGGCGCGGGACTGTGGGTGCCCGGCTTCAAGCACCAATCCTCCGAGATTTCCCTACACCCCAGACGCCGCTCCGCGCGACGCTGGGAGTTCGTCAGGCTCCGATCGATCCCAGCCGGTCCCACTCGCTCAGATATTGGGCAATGTGCGCGTTCTGCGGTTCGGCCGCCTTCCGCTCGAGCATTTCCCGCAAACGCACTTGTTCGGCTCGGTACTGGCTCGGAGTGAAGTGCCCGCCGAAGTGAGCGATCCGCAGCCACACCAAGTAGGTGGTCAGGGCGTCTTGCTCGTTGTAGCGGACAATCTGTGCGATGTCACCGTCCAGCCAAGCGTTGGAAACGTCACTGCCGTCGAATTCGCCAAGCTTCGACGGGATTCCGGACAACGCCGCTAGCTCTCTCAGGGAAGGCCGCGCGGCGCCAAACCCGCCGATCGCTTGCATCAGATCGATGTTCCAATCGCCGCCACGGGCGAAGTAGTCCTTGCCCTCCCATGGCTTATCGGGGCGCCGGCAGTAATCAGCCGCACGCAGACCCCCGACGATTGCTCTCTGGATCAAGATCGGAAGGTCAGAGCCATGCGAGTTGAAACCCACCAGCTGCGGCTTGTAGCGCCCGACGTTGTCAAGAAACCCTCCCACGATGGCCGCCTCCTTGCTGCTGGCCGGATCGCCCGGGTCCCTGGGCCTTGAGCGCAACTCGACGCGCACTTGCCCGTCCCGGGCTGTGAACCTGCGCACGAGCGCTATCGACACGACACGGCACTGGACAAGCTTGAGGAAGGGCCGGGGATTGTCATCGTCCGCGCCGGCCTCTTCCCACATGCGCTGGAAGACATCACCGTCCGGCATGTCGCTCGGAAGGTCGAACAGCGCCCTTCCGGCAGCCGCGTCCGGAACCCACTCCGAATCGAACGCCCAAACGTGATCCGCCACAAACTTGAACATCTCTCACCTGCAGTGTCGCCCCGGCCTGGAAGGCCTTCACCGCTCGCGCTCACCGGCCGCACTCGTCACGGCCGCGGACCGGGCTCATCCATCCGACCCGAAGATCGGCTTTGACGGATCAATCCTAAACCACAGCAGCATTGAGACGAAACAGCAGCAGGCGATCAGGGCGAGCGGGATGTTCCACCCGTAGGTGTCGATGAGCGCGCCGTAGCCGATGCTCATGATCACGCCCCCAGCCTGGCCGGCGGTGTTCATGGCCCCGCTGACTGTGCCCGCGGCCTCGCGCCCGACATCCGTGCAGACCGCCCAGGCCACGGGCAGCATCACGTCGGAGACAGCGAAGCCCAGCGCTAGCACTAGACTGGCGGCCACCCGGTCTTCGATTACCAGCGACAGCAACATCAGCACGCCGGCCGTCCCAATGCCCGCCATGCCAACGATCCTGCGTCCCCACACCAGCCCGATCCTCGGGACAAGGCGATCGCTCAGCGAACCGCTGGCGATGTTTGCGCCCGCTGCTAGCACGAAGGGCAGGGCGGTGTACGCCGCCAGCTCCGAGCTCTCCCAGCCTTTCTCCGTGGACAGATAGCTTGCCGTCCAGAACAGGTACCAGTTCGACGCGTAGCAGAAGAAGTGGTACATGCCCAGGATGGCCCAGAAGTTGCCGCTGCGCAGCAGGGCACCGAGCGGTGCGTGGCCCAAACCGCGGGGCGTCGCTCCGATCGCTGCCACCTCTCCCGCGTTCACGCCCGGATGGTCCGATGGGTGGTCGCGGAAGAATCGCCACCACCACACGGACCAGAACACGCCGAGCAGGCTGAAGGCGTAGAACACGCTGCGCCAGCCCCAGCCAGCGATCAGCGGCAGCACCAGCAGGGGCGAGAGCGCGCCCCCTAGCCTGCTGGCCATGAAGATCAGCCCCTGCGCCCGGGCCCGCTGCTTCGCGGGGAACCATCGCGAGACAACGCATGACGCGTTGGGATAGGCCCCGGCCTCACCCGCGCCGAAGAGCGCGCGCACGATTACGAGCTGCCCGAAAGTGCGCGTAATGCCCGTCAGGGCCGTGAAACCCGACCACCACACCACGATCCGCGTCAGGATCAGGCGCGGGCCGAAACGGTCCCCGAGCCATCCACCGGGAATCTCGAAGATGCCGTAAGCCGCGAGGAACGCCGCCACGACGATGCCCCACTGGGCGTTGGACAGGCTCAGATCTCGCTGCATCTCCGGTGCGGCGGAGTTGATGCAGACCCGGTCCAGATAGGTGACGACGGACAGCAGGAACAGTCCCAGCATCACCTTGCGGCGAACATTGCTGGCCGGCCGCCCGTGGCCGTTTGTCGCCCGTGCAGGCAAGGGTCCGTGCCTCGTCGCGCTAGGCCGGCACGAGCGAGCGCCGGTGGTCGGCCAAGAATTGCTCGAGGCCGATGTCTGTCAGCGGGTGGTTGAAGAGCTGATCAAACGCCTTGTACGGCAAGGTGCATACGTGCGCCCCGGCCAGTGCCGCGTCTTTGGCGTGTAGCGGCCCGCGCAGCGACGCCGCCAGCACCTGCGTGGCAAATCCGTAGTTGTCGTAAATCGTGACGATTTCCTTGATCAGGTCCGTCCCCGAGTGCGAGATGTCGTCGAGCCGGCCCATGAACGGGCTGATCAGGTAGGCGCCCGCCTTGGCCGCCAGCAACGCCTGCACGGCCGAGAAGCACAGGGTGACGTTGGTGCGGATCCCCTCGGCGGCGAGTCTGCTCACGGCCCTGATCCCGTCCCGGATCAGCGGGATTTTGACAACGACCGAATCGTGAATCTTGGCCAGCTCGCGGCCCTCGGACACCATAGCGGCCGTCTCGGTGGCGACCACTTCGGCGCTCACATCACCGGCCACGATCGCGCAGATGGCGCGGATTTGGTCGTGGTGGTCGTAGCCTTCCTTGGCGATCAGGGACGGATTGGTTGTGACACCGTCCACGATCCCGTAGGACACCGCCCTGCGTATCTCGTCCAGATTTGCGCTGTCGATGAAGATCCTCATCCTGACTTCTCCTTTCGGCTTGCCCGGCCCGACCGCCGGGAATTCTGTTCGCGGTCGAACGCTGCCTGTTAGCGCCCGCCGCCGCCCTCGCTCTCCCCGGCCGAGCTTCCCTCGGCAAGCGAGACTTCCAATTCGGACAGCTTGCGGCGCAGGGTCTCGACCTCGCCGGGGTCGCGCTCGGCCGGGGCGGATCGTTGCCATTCCTCAAGGCCCCTGTTCCAGTGGCGCTTCGCGTCGGCGACGCGCCCCAGCTTGAAGTAGACATCTCCCAGATGGCTGTGCACCACAGGGTCGTCCTTGTACTGCTTGAGCGACCGCTCCAGGAACTTCAAGGCCAGGTCCAGCTTGTTCTGGTGATAGTAGACCCAGCCGAGGCTGTCAAGATAGGCGCCGTTGTTCGGCTCAAGGTCGAGGGCGCGCTGGATCAGGTCATGCGCCTCTTCGAGGCGCAGCCCGCGGTCCGCGAACATGTAGCCGAGATAGTTCAGCGTGCCGGAATGATCCGGCGCGAGTTCCAGCAACTCGAGAAAGCGGGCCTCGGCCTTGTCAAATTCCTTGGCTCTCTCGTGCATCGAGCCGTAGGCGAACAGCACGCCGATCCGGGCCTCCTCGCTGTCGGCCAGCTCGCTGGCCCTGTCGATCTGCTGCTTGGCCTTGGCAAACTGCCGGGCCTTCTGGTAGACACGTGCCAATGTCAGGGCCACGTCAATCGGATCAGCGCCCGCGGCGGCCATGCGCTCGGCCGCGTTCACGGCTTGCTTCGTCTTGCCGACATCGGAGAGTATGCCCGCGAGCATGTTGGCGAGCAGAATGTCCTCGGGAAACTCGCCTGATGCCTGTGACGCTTCACGCGCAGCACGCTCGAAGTCGCGCTCGGAACGCCACGTCTCGATCACTTGCACGAGCGCGCGGGGCCGCAGGTCCTCGTCCAGGCTCGCGATCTCGTTGAAGGCCTTGACCGCGGCTTGGGGCTGCCCTTGGTCGCGCTGGAGCATTCCAAGCTGTTCCAGAAGCATCAGGCGCCGCCGCAGTTCGCTCGGGCTGTACTCACGCTTGCGCCCACCGTCGAGCAGTTTGGTGATTTGCTCGATCGCTTGGGCACCCTTGCCTTCGGCCGTGAGGATCGCGATCGCTTCGACCTGCACCTGCATCGAGCCGGCGTCAATATCGCGCGCGTGCTCCAAGGCCTCCCAGGCTGCCGCGTAGTCATCCAGAGCCCGATGAATCATTGCGATTCGCAGGAAGTACTCGGCCTGCTTGGGATCCACCTGGGCCAAGCCCGTATAGAGCCCCAGCGCTCGCTCGAGCTGGCCCGAGCGGAACAGGTTCTCGGCGAGCCTCTGGCGGACTCGCAGCGTGTTCCCGCCTTCGCGGATCAGCCGCTCGTACAGCTCCGCCGCGTCCTCGGCCCGCCCGGCCTGCTCGTAGGCTCCCGCCAGGGCGTTGATGTGCTGCCGACTAGATCCCCCCTGTTCGACGACCTGCTCGAGTTCGCCGATTCCCTCGTCAATTCGGCCGCGCTCAAGAAGCAGGTAGGCTAGGCTCACACGCGCGTCCAAGTTGCCGGCGTCCAGCTCGACCGCCTTCCGCAACGTTTCGGTGGCTGCCGACGGATCACCCGAGAGCACCTGCAGCCGCCCCAGGTCAAAGTAGTTGGCAGCCTCTTCGGGCTCGAGCTCCACGAGCTTCTCGAACTGCTCGATGGACTGCCGCAGGTATTCCTTGTTCGGGTCTTGTCTGTCGCGACCGTAGTAGTTGCGGAAGATCTCGCCCAGCAGCCTGCGGACTTCCACGTTTCCGGAGTCCGACTCCAATACCTCGTTCCCCAGTTCCACGGCCTTCGACAGGCGGTTGGTGCCCGCGAAGAGCTCCATCATCTCCAGGCGGATGACCACCGAGTCTGGATCGTTCGCGAGTGCCGCCTCGTATTCGGAAATGGCCCGGTCGTAGTACTCGGGCCGCCTGAATTGCTGGACGAACTGGTGGTACAGATGCCCCAGCGCGAAGTGGTAATAGGCTTGACCGCGGGCCTCCGCCGCATTTTCCCCGCCCTCGGGCCCCTGCGCGCTGGAGACAGCTTGGACGCCTAGGAAAAGCAGCGCGAGCACCGTCGCGCGAGCAGCCTTACCCGGGTACACTCCGCCCCCCAAAGTAGACCCCCATGGCCACACGCTAGTATACTCCGTCCGCGTCTCCAGCCGTCGTGGTGAGGGTCTGCCGGGCCGGCTCCGATGCTTTCCAGCGGCGATGGATCCAGAGCCACTGGTCGGGAGTCTCGCGGACCAGATTCTCGATTTCCGACTGGAACCGCTGAGTGTTAACCCTCACGTCACGGTTCGGGTCGTCGGTCCGCTGTAGGTCGAGTTCGGGCCGGTAGGTGATCACGTGCCGCCGCTTTGCCGCGTCCCAGCGGGCGGCCGCCGGCACCACGGCCGCCCCAGACCGGAGGGCCAGCTGGGCGAGAGCTTTGTGCGAGGCCGCCGGGCGGTCGAAGAACACCACGACGACTGCCTCCTCGGGCGACGCGTGCTGGTCTGCGAGGATGCCGACTGTTCGGTTGGCCGCTAAGTCCCGCAAGATTTCCCGCGCCGCGCTGCGCTTGCGGATCACGCGGTTCCCAAACGACTGGCGTCGGGACTCGACCATCGAGTCGACCAACGGGTTCGCGATCGGCCGGACGACCACGCTGATCGGCGATACCACCGCCCCGTGCGCGAGGGCGCCGAGCTCCCAGTTGCCGAGGTGTGCGGTGAGCAGCAGCACGCCTTTGCCCTTTGCCTGCGCGGCGTGGAAGTGAGACAACCCGTGAATGCGCACTTGCTGCCGGATCTTGTCCGGGGGCCAAGTCGGAAGCTTGGCAAGCGCCAGCGCGACACGGCCAAGGTTGCGGTGGACGCCACGCTGCACCGATCTCCGGCCGCGAGCGTCGAGTTGCGGCATGGCCAGTCTCAGGTTCTCGTCCGCCGTCCGGTTCCACCTTCCAATTAGACGGCCAGCGGCAAGACCGGTCCACTCGGCCACAGGCAGGGCCACCGCCATTGGCAGGTGCCGCAGGGACCAAAGCAGCGCTGACGCAGCCGCGAACTCCAGCCGGTCAGCGACGGCGCGCCGTCGCCTGCCCCGCCGCGCGCTGTCAGCCAAGGGCTGCGACTCCCGGGCCGGGGACACCGGGCCCGCTCCCTACCCGCATTGCGGCAGGCTCAGGACGCCATCTGGAACGCTCGCGGTTGGTAGAGCCACTCGACGATGTTTCCCTCGTGCGGTTGCAGCCAGTTGAGGTGGACGGTGGGGATCGGCCCGATGTTAAGCCTGTCGATGGACGGGCAGGTGATCAGGCGACGCCTGAGAGCCGGATCCTGTGTGATCCCGGTGCACACCAACGTGGGGCCGATCCGGTCGACCATTTGGTCCTCCGGGCACTCGACGACGCTGACGAACGGGAACATGAACTCCTTGTTGGCAATCGGGTGGTCGGGCGAATCGCAGTGCACGACGGTGGGGAGCAGGTAGGAGCAGTGTTCTCGCGTCACCGCGCGGGGACCGGGTCGCATCTCCGCCGTGACGTCGGTTGCGCCCCCCTGTGCCAAGAGGCTGTCGATCAGTCCGGAGATGGCCTCGCCCACGCCGGCGACCGTGAACGCCGCGAGCGATGCTTCGGGGTCTCGCGGATCCCGGGGCCGCACAGTGTGCAGTCGCTCGGCAATCGCCTCCGCGATTGCGCGGCCGTGGCGTGGCACCCAAATCGAAGAAGCGTTGATGCAGCTGCGGCCGCTGTTGGCGAACACGCTGTCGACCATCAGATCCAAGTGATCGGGCCAGCGGTCGACCGAGTCTTCCCCCAGCAAGACCTTGCTGTAGCCCGGCCCGTGGACTTGGACCCCCGGGTTGCTGGCGTAGAGGTCGATCGTGGCCTGACCGCCGAAGACCATGGACCGCCGGCAGCCCCTGACCACGGTCTGCCCCACAGCCTGTCCGTGGTAGACCGAGATCGCCTCCTTGGGGATGCCGGCCCCGATCATGGCCATCGCCATGCGGAACGGCGCCCATGGCTCTTGGGAACCCGTCTTGAGGCACAGCCCCACTTGGAGTGGAATCGCCGGCAGCCAGAGCGTGTGCACCCCCGGAGAGTTGCTCGGCAGGACCGCGCCGAGCACGTCAGCGCTGGCATGGTAGCTCAGCATCCTCCCGGCACTGTCGTAGCCGTAGCCGCGGGATAGCACCGAGAAGTCCAAGCCTCGAGTCAGCGAGTCCATGATGCGTCCCATGTCCCGGCATACACCGACGATCTTGGCCATGTTCGCGCGGCACAGCGTTTCGGGCAGACCGGTGGTGGCCGACTGGTGGCGGAGAAAGTCATCCGGAGTTTGGCTGGAATGCCCCAGCGGCAGTTCGGCCTTCTGGAACAGGTCGCCAGCGACCTTAAGCCGCTCGATGATTCGATCTGGGGGCTCGGCGCGCAGGGCTTCCTGCGCGCGCGGCGCGAGCTTGAGGTCGCGCTTCACCATGGCTGCCAGAACTTGGCTAACCTCGGCGACGGGCTCCCCGGTGTCGAAGTGGACAGTCTGCTTGCTGTCCAAGCTCTGGTACGGCTCACCCCACCGCAGTGCCGGTAAGTGGATCATGGATCTAGTTTAGAAGTCCGACGGTCGAGAGCGCGAGCGCCGATTACAGGATTCCGCCAGACGAAGCGGGTTCTGCCAGACGGTCTTGGCGATCATCGGCTCCGCCCTTCTCAGGCAACCTCGGCTGCGTGCTTCCGTCCCCATCCGCAGTTGGGGATCATGATCAAGTGATGAATTGAAGGGCCAGCCCTCAGAGAGCGACTGTGAGCGCTTGCCCAACGGGCACCTGCGCGCCGGCTTCGTGAACAATGGTTTGCTCCGCATAGCGCAGAGCGTGAACGCGACAATTCCGGAGACTCGACAGGACCGTGGCAACCGTATCGCACACTGAAGTGCCAAGGGGGCGGTTCGATTCTAGGACAGTAGATGTCTTCGAACCCTCGCCAAGCAAGTTCGCTGCCACTGAAGACCGCGCGGAGACCCGCGCCTGCTGAGTCTTGCCCATCCACATCGGTGCGGATCTGGCCTGAAATCCCGAACCGGCGGTAAATGGAGGTTGGACGTACAACTACCCCCACCCACCTGACAGTGCGTCGCGTGGCGCTATCTCAGAGCTGGCGCCGAGCACAGCTCGGTGGCGGGAGTCCGGCCCGAGGTGGCAACGGAATGTGCAATCTGGCCTGGGGAAGTGCTCCAAATGGAACCTCGCCAATGAATGGTAGGCAACTCGGGCCCAGACTGATGTTGGGGCATGTGCACCAATGTCGATAGGGGGCTTAGCTGCCGGACTCCCGCCTAGCCACTAGCGTAGCCGGCTCGTGGGATTTCTGTCTTGAATGGGCCGTGCGGGGCGCGGGGGAGCTGCTGATGTGGACTTCTGGGCGGCTCGTGGTCAGGCGTACCCTCAGTCCAGATCTAGTTCTGGCAACACCTCGGCGAGGGACTTGGCGTCCAGGGAGTCAGTGAACCGAGCGTCCAGCTCACTGGCCGGGGCCGATGTGATCCACCTGCGAACCGCGCGCGGCAGCGTGCCGAAACGATGCTCCAAGAGCCGCGTCAGGGCACCAGCCAGTCCCTTGGCCTCGCCCCTGGCCAGCCCCTTGGCCAGTCCCTTGGCCTCGCCCTTGATCAGCCCCTGCGCCAGCCCCTGCGCCTTGCCCCGATCAATGAGTTCCTGGACAATTGGTCCGATCACGGCCTTACCTTCCTTGGCTTGACTGTTCTCTATCATGTCCCGCAGCGAATTCGGCCCACCGGCCCAAATCTTCATGAGGCACAAGAACACCCGCTTCTCGAGCTCCGATCCCGACCGCCGTCTGTGTCACCACTTCGGCCAGCGCACGCCGACTCTCTCCTGACTTCAACCGCGCGCGTGCGAGTGCCGCAGCACGATCAAGCGCCCGCGCCGCGACGTCCGACGCGAGCCGTTCACCCAGTATCTTCCTCAAGTCGCCCGGCCGGTGCTCAGGCGCCGCTTCCATCTCTCGCGGCCGACCGTCCTGGGACCTTCAGTATTTCCCGGGTTGACTCCGGCGCGCCGCGCACTCGCCGGGACAACGTGGAAACCCACGCCCGGCTAGCATTGTGGTCCGACCCGGTGCAGATCGAGGCGACCCCCCGGGCGGCTCGCGGCCAGCGGATTCCTCAGTTCAAGTCAAGCCCCGGAAACACCTCGGCGAGGGACTTGGCGTCCAAGGAGTCGCTGAATCGAGCGTCCAGCTCACTGGCCGGGGCCGTTGCGATCCACCTACGGACTGCACGCGGCAGCATGCCGAACCGACGCTCCAAGAGTCGTGTCAGGGCACCAGCCAGCCCTTTGGCCTCGCCCCTGGCCTCGCCCTTGAGCAGCCCCTTGGCCTCGCCCTTGAGCAGCCCCTTGGCCTCGCCCTTGAGCAGCCCCTTAGCCTCACCCTTGGCCTCGCCCTTGAGCAGCCCCTGAGCCAGCCCCTGAGCCTTGCCCCGATCAATCAGTTCCTGCACGATCTGTCCAACCACGGCCTTACCCCTCCTCGGTTTGACTACTTCCGCAACGTCTCCCAGCGTTTCGGACGCGATGCCCCAGATGTTCATAAGATACATGAAAACCTGCTTCTCGTACTCCGATCCCGACCGTGGCCCAGCCACCACTTCGGGCAGTTCCCGCAGCCGCTCGTCCTGGCTGCGCGCATGCGAGTGGCGCAGCGCGATCAAACCCGCCCGCGCTGCCCGGTCGGATGCCAGTTGCTCCGCTGGAATCCTTCTCAAGTCTCTCAGAAAATACCCAAACGCTGGCTCCAGTTTCCGCGACCGTTCGTCCCGGGTCCGCAGCATTTCCCGAATCGACATCGGTGCCGTCCACTCCTCTTCCCCGTGATAGAACACGACAGGGATGATCGTCGGCAGCGCCCGGAGCCTGCTCGCTCGGCCTTGGGCGTACCGTTCCCAGATACGGCTCTTGTACGTTGAGATCTGCAGCGCCGTACCTGCGTCCGGATAGGACTTGTGCTCCAGCAGGGCATACACGTAGCCTGGCGCGCCATCCTTGAGCGTCACCTGTAGCAGCTTGTCGCTCTGGCTCCGACGCAAGGCCTCGTCCACGAAGCTGGGGTCCAGCGGCACTGGCAATTCGTCGGCCAGCAGCTCCAGCGTCCACCGCTCCAGGTGCGCATGCAGCACGGACTGCGAGCGCAGCGGGTCCGAGAGCAGCCCTTGGAACAGGGCGTCGTGCGGCTTGTCAATGGTGTTGCGTGGCTTCTCGTCTTTGGGCTTGCCAGGGTTGACTGTCGAATCCATGGTGGGTCGGTGATGCTCGCCGCCGCTACAAGTCAGGACCGCGTCGGCGTCAAGAGGCAGGGTAGCACCGCCGCCCGGCCTCGATGATTAAGCGGTGAATCGTGAAACGAGCCCTGCGGACAACCATCAAACCGCAACTGCCAGCAGAGGATGGCCCCGAGACCGCTGCGTTGGCATAGGGCCCGGTCGCCTGAGCCCTCACGACCGCCGAGGTTCGCTGCCGGGCACGGGTGGGCATCGGCCCTTCAATCGTCAGCGCCTTTCAAGAGCCACAGTCCGCGGGCTGGCCCCGCCAGAGAGTGGCTGGACGGTAGCACGGGAACCGGCACGATCATGCTGGCAGAGTCAGTTGGCAAACCAAGGCAGGGGACAGCCGGCTGTCCCGCCCGCTCTCACCGTTCGGTGTACCACCGCACACGCCGCAGGTGCAGCGATCCCTGATCACAGGACTAGACCCCATCGAGCGTCATGTTGGTCCTGATCAAGCGCTACGACCGCAGATCAGAGTCAACCGGCCCAGAGGGTTCGCTGGACCGCGCGCCCCGTCGTCCGCTCGATCACTCGCCGCTCTACGCTGACTCCTCTGGCGAAAGGATCCGGTGATCCGGTCCCGAGGCTGCGCCAAGGTCGGTATGCTGTAGGCCCGCGGCGTCGGCGCCACTCCTGACGAGCCTCTGCCGGCACTGTCCGGCGCGGCGGCAGGTGCTCGCCAGCCGAGTCGATGATCCGATTTGCGCTCAAGAATCCGTACGCCGTCGGAGTGGCCGCACTCGCCACCTTGGTCCTAGGGATCGTGTCGCTGCAGCGGCTGCCGGCTGACCTGCTGCCGATCTTCAAGACGCCCGCCGTACAGATCGTGACTTTCTATCCAGGGATGCCGCCTGAGGTGATGGAGCGCGACATCATGAGCCGGCTCGAGCGCTGGACCGGGCAGTCGGTCGGCATCGAGCACCAAGAGGCGAAGGCCATGCTCGGCGTGTGCGTCGTGAAGGACTTCTTCCGCGAGGGGATCAGCTTGGAGACGGCGATGAGCCAGGTCACGTCGTACGCCGTCAGCGACATGTTCTACCTGCCGCCTGGCACCATTCCGCCGATGGTGATGCCCTTCGATCCCACCGCGTCCGTTCCGCTTTGCCTCGTGAGTGTTTCTAGCCCCGCCATGAACGAGAAGGAGCTATACGACATCGCATACTTCGAGCTCCGCAATCGTCTCCAGTCGATCCAAGGCGTGATCGCACCCGCCGTCTACGGCGGCAAGCTCAGGCGAATCTTGGCTTACGTGGACCGCACCCGTCTCGAAGCGCGGGGGCTCGGCCCAATGGACGTTGTTCGGGCTCTCAAGCGGCAGAGCGTGTTCATTCCCGCCGGCAACCTCAAAGCCGGGAACCTCGACTACCAAATCTTCGCCAATTCGATGCCGTCCGAAGTGCGGGACCTCAACCGCATGCCGCTCTCCGTGCAGGACGGCGTGCCCGTGCTCGTGGGCGATGTGGCCGACGTTCGCGACTCCAGTCAGATCCAGACCAACGTCGTCCGCATCAACGGGCGCCGTCAGGTGTACATTCCCATCTACCGTCAGCCGGGAGCCAACACGATCGAGATCGTTCAGGCGATCCGGGGCAACCTCGAGAGGATCCAGCAGCGCCTCAAGGAAATGAACCCGTCGGCCCGCGACCTGTCGATCGAAGTCGTCCTCGACCAGTCGGTATATGTCCGCAACTCGCTGCGAGCTTTGCAGCTGGAGGGAATCCTGGGGGCCGGATTCGCGGCACTGGTTGTGGTGGTGTTCTTGCGGCGCTGGCGTCCGACCCTCCTGATCCTCGCAAGTCTGCCACTGGCGATCCTCGCCGCGTTCACTGGCCTGTACTTCATCGGATCGACCCTGAACGCGATGACCATCGGAGGGCTCGCCCTCGTCGTTGGGATCTTGGTCGATCAGGCGATCGTCGTCGTCGAGGCGGTCGTGCGCCGTGTCGATGACGGCGATGAACCGTACGATGCGGCCCTGCGAGGGGCGTCAGAGGTGGCCGTGCCAGTGCTCGTCTCCACAGCGACCTTCTGCATCGTTTTCTTCCCTGTGACATTCCTCACAGGCATGGCCAGCTACCTGTTCGGCCCGGTGGCGATCGCGGCCACGCTCGCGATGGGTGCCTCGTTCCTGTTCTCGATCACCCTCGTTCCGGCATTCTGTGCGAGAGTCTTGCGAGCGGCGCCCTCTGAGGCTGCGAACAGGGGCGGCACGCGCCTCGCGGTCGCATTTTCCACGCTTGTGCGGCGAATCCTGCCCCACCGCTGGGCCGTGATCGCGGGCTCCGCCGGGCTCTTGGGGGTTTCGCTCCTGATGCTGCGTTCGACTGGGACCGAGCTTTTCCCACCCGTTGACGCCGACCAGTTCCAAATCATGGTGCGCCTTCCCTCCGGAACGCGCATCGAGAACACCGAGGCCCGCATGGCAGAGATCGAGGCACTGCTGGTCGAGGAAATCGGGGCTGCCGACCCGTGGGATCCCGAGCGGCACCCAGAATCGGACCTTCGCATGCTGATCTCCAACATCGGAGTCCTGATGGACTGGCCAGCGGCCTACACCCCGAACACGGGGCCGATGGACGCCTTCGTGCTCGTCCAGTTGAAGGGCAAGACCGGGCGTCCGGGAACATTCGAGTACGTGGAACGCCTTCGCGCAAGGCTCTCCGAGCGATTCAGGGATGTCGAATTCTCCTTCGACACGGGAGGCATGCTCACGGCTGCCCTCAACCAAGGCGAGCCAGCTCCGATCCACTTGCAAGTCTCGGGCAGCAATCTGGAGACGTCGCACCGCATAGCGACGCTCCTCACTGACCGCGTTGCAGCGGTCGAGGGTGTCACCGACGCGCGCATCGCCCAGAGGATGGACTACCCCATCTTGGACATTGAGATCGACAGGGTCAAGGCGGCGCTCTCTGGCGTGGAAACCGAGGACGTCATGAAGAATCTGGTCACCGCGACGAACTCGAGCATTGGATTTGATCCGGCCTTTTGGATCGACGAGCGGAACGGCAACCATTACTTCATGGGCGCGCAGTATTCGGAGCAGGATCTCAACTCCATCGAAACCCTGCGGGACATACCGGTCAGCGGTACGGCGGGCAAGCCGCCGGTGGCCCTGCGCTCGCTGGTCACCATGCACCGCAAGACTGGCCCTGCAACCATCAGCCACCGGAATATCACTCGGGTGGTCGACGTGTACGCTGCCGTGCGGCCGGGCCATGACATTGGCTCTGTCGTCGCGCGGATCGAGGAGTCGTTGGCGGCATCCCCCGACTTGGCCCCGGTCGCTCGTCAGTCCGATCGCGGCCCGTACTTCGAGGTCTCGGGCCCGGAATTCGCAGACTCCGGTTACAGCTACAGCCTCACCGGCGAGGTTGCCACGATGCGCGACGCTCTGGCTCAGTTCCAGCAGGGCTTCCTGCTCGCGGTCGTGCTGGTGTACTTGGTGTTGGTGCTGCAATTTCGATCGTTCCGGGATCCGCTGGTCGTGTTGCTGGCCGTGCCTCTGGGACTTGTCGGGGTTGGTGTCGTGCTCTTCGCGGGCGGCAATCCGCTGAGCCTGATGTCCGCGATGGGCATCATCATGATGGTTGGGCTGGTCGTGGCCTACAGCACGCTCTTGGTCGACTACGCCGACCGCCGTTTGGCGGCGGGCGTGCCGGTCCGGAGAGCGATCGCCGAGGCTGCGGGTGTGCGCGTGCGCCCGATCCTGATGACATCGCTCACGACGGTTCTGGCGCTGATGCCGATGGCGATCGGGGGCCGGGGCGCCGAGGCCAACGTGCCCCTGGCGCGAGCGATCATCGGCGGAGTGCTGGGGGCCGCCGCGCTCACGCTGGTGGTCGTGCCGTGCCTGTACGCAGTCCTCAAGCGTCCCGCCGGAGGTCGAGATGCGCACGTGGCCTGACTTGGCCCCCGCGGCGACTCGCGCGGTGGTGCTGCTCAGCGGGCCCGCCCGGTCTTGGCCGGCTTTGCTGGCCTTGGCTGCCAGTGCCCTACTGCTTGGGTGCGGGGCCGGCGCCGCGGACCGCGACGCAAACGGCACCGCGAGCTCTAGCGCCACCTCGGTCGATGTGCGGGTCGTGGTCCCCACTCGCCGTGACATGACGCGTAGCGTGGAGCTTCCGGCCAGCGTGGAGGCGTTCGAGACGGCGACCCTCCTGAGCAGGGTCAGCGGATATCTCGGTAGCGTAGAGGTCGACATCGGGGACGCTGTCACGGCCGGCCAGCGCATCGCGCGGGTCGAAGTGCCCGAAATGGTCGACGAGCTCAGGGAGACCGAGGCGGAAATCGAGGCGAAGCGGGCCCAGCACACGGCTGCGGAGGCGGAGATCGCCCGTGCGAGAACGGAGCTGGAACTTCGTGAGATCACCCACGAGCGGATCCAGGCCGTCCAAGGCGACGAGCCAGATCTTGTGGCGCCGCAGACTCTCGACGAAGCGCGCGCCAAGCGCGACCTGGCCCGAGCGGCCGTTCTGGTGGGCCAGAGCCGGGCCAAGGAGATCGAGAGCACGATCAAGCGCGTCGAGGCGTCCGCTCAGCGGCTCCGGACAATGATCGGATTCTCGGAGATCCGGGCGCCGTTCGACGGCGTCGTCACACAGCGGCATGTGGACCCCGGCATTCTGGTCCAAGCGGAGACTTCCTCGAGGGCCGTCCAGCGCATCGTGACACTGGCGCGGTTTGATCGGGTCCGGATCCGGGTCGACGTGCCCGAGCGAGAAGTGCCCTTCGTGCAGGTCGGAGATCCGGCCACGATAGCCATAGACTCCATGCCCGGCAGGCCGTTCGCCGGGGAAGTGACACGGTTTGCCGGGGCTTTGGACCCGTCCACGAGGACCATGCGGGCGGAGATGCACCTGCCGAATCCGGGGCGAGTCCTGCGTCCTGGAATGTACGGTCGGGCCAGATTGACCCTGGACACCCGGTCGGGGGTCCTCACGATTCCCGCTGAGGCTCTCCGCGTCGACGGCGAGGGGACCTTCGTCTATGCCGTAGTCGGGGGTCTAGTCCGGCGGCTTGAGGTAAGAACCTCGGTCGGGGATGGCGCGATTTTGGAAGTCAGCGAGGGTCTGGCCGGGGACGAGAGGATCGTCGTGACGGCGCGCGGTCCGATCGCGGATGGCACCTCCGTCAACGTGGAGGGCCTTCGTCCGGAGGTGCGGCATTGATCGCCCGCGCTCTTGTCCCGCCCGTCGCGGCATTGTTGCTAGCGGCCGTTTGGCCGGGCCCCGCCGGGCTTGAGGGGGCCGATGCTGCCGAGCTCACCGTGCAGCAGGCTGTGCAGTCCGCCCTTGCCAACCATCCTGTGCTGCGGCAGGCGCAACTTGACGTTGACTCGGCCGAGGCGCGGCTAAAGAAGGCGCGGTCCCCTCGCTTGCCACAGATTGACGCGGGCGGATTGGCCAAGGTTGGGCTGGCGGGCTCCGCGAACCTCTTTGCACTCAACGGCCTGGCAGCTTCGCCGGATCCGGAGGGCATGGCCGTCTCTGGAAACGTGTTCCAAGAGATTCTGGACTTCAAGCGGTCCAAGTTCGAGTCCGAAGCGCGGCGTGCCGAGGTGGAGCACTTCGAGGAGACCTTGCGAGCGGAACGGTCGACACTGGTGCTCAACGTGAAGAGGGCGTTCTATAGTGCGCTGGGGGCCACCCGCGACGCCGCCCTTGCCGAGCAGCGGGTCAAGGAGAGGGAACTCGCCCTGCGCGAGGCCGGGGCGCTCCGCCGGTCCGGGCTGGTGCCGCGGCTCGATGTGGTCACTGCCGAGGCCTCCCTGGCCCGCGCCCGCCTCGAACTTGCGACGGCTGCCCAGTCAGTGTACGGAGCCATGGCCCGCCTGGCCGAGGCCATGGGGGAAGAGAGTGCCCGGGGCTACGCGCTCGAAGAGCGGCCTGTGTCGGTCGCCCTGCCCGGGCCGTTCGAGTCGCTGGTGGCTGAGTCTCTCGCGTCAAGACCGGAGCTTGCCGCGCTCGAAGCGAGGATCCGAGCGGCCCAAGCGTGGGTCGCTCGCGCCGAGCGGGAGAAGTATCCGCGAGTCATGGGCCTATTCAGCGGCGGTTGGACACGGTTCGCCGACCTGACCCTTGGCAGGCTGCTGTTCGGCGGGTTCGGGATCCGGCTCCCGCTCTTCACGGGCGGTCGGCTGCAAGCGAGCATCGAGGAGACCCGGCTCGGGCTGGAGAAGGCGCGGGCTGTCCGGGACGAGCTGCTGGGCGCGATCCCCCGCCAGGTGGCGGAGGCTCGCGCCCGTCTGGCCACGGCGATCGAAGGCATCGACTCGGCCGGGAAGTCGCTCCGCCAGGCCCGGCCGGCTGAGAGACTGGCCAGAGCTCGGCACCGGCACGGCCTCGCGAGCGTGCTTGACTTGGCCGCCGCTGGGGCCGCACTCGCGGATGCGGAGACCGGCCAAGCCCGGGCGGGATACGACTACAGAATCGCCGAGGCTGAACTGGATTTCGCAACCGGCAGGGCTGACCGTAACTAGCCTGCCAGTGCCGTCCGCGATCCCGGGCTACCCGAAGTGGTGGGTCCCCTCGGCCTGATTCCAGTAAACCTTCTTGTTCGATCGCAGCGCGATCGTGGCCAGATGGCCGGTGATCGCCGCTTCGTGCCCCAGCTGGGCTGGGCAGTTCAGCTCTGCGCCGTGGGCAATCGCGTCGATGAAGTTCTTCAAATGATCGTTCGTCGAGTTCGATTCGTTGAAGTCCTCGCGGGCGTCGAAGTGCATTTCCGGACGCGAGACCACGCTCTCGGGCAGGCCCCTCGCCTGCTCGGGGTAGACGTTGAGGTAGCGCAGGTTCATGATCTCCATCACCCCCTCGCTGCCGCATAGCTGCTCGCCGTAGCCGTAGTGGGAAGTGCTGAAGGCGGCGCTGTAGTTGATGTGGAAGTGGTCGTCGTACTCGAATCCGGCAGTGACGGTGTCCGGCACTTCGCGGTCATCCTGCGTCCAGTAGTGGACTCCACCGTTGCAGACCACCGAGTCGCAGTAGTGCCGACCGGTGATCATGTGGATCGCGTCGGTCTGGTGCACCAGCAGATCGGTGGAGATCCCGCCTGAGTAGTCCCAGTACAACCGCCATTGGAAGTAGCGCTGCTTGTTGAACGCCGTCGCTCGCGCCGGTCCCAGGAACTTCTCGTAGTCGGTATTGCCGGGCTCGGCGTCCGCGGGGATCGTGTACCGCCACGCGGGGGAGGTCAGCGGGCTGTTGCGGTACCAGAATGCCCTTGCGTACACGACTTTGCCGAGCACGCCGGAATCGTAGATCTCTTTGGCCTTGGCGTATAGCCTCGAGCTGCGTCTTTGCGTGCCGACTTGGAACAGCTTGCCGCTGGCCTCGACAGCCTTGAGGATCTCAAAGCCCTCCTCGATCGTGTGAGAGAGGGGCTTCTCGCAGTAGACGTGCTTGCCGGCCTCGAGGGCGGCGATTGCCATGTCCCGGTGCAGGTGCTCCGGTGTCATGATCACGACCGCATCAATCTCCGGATCCGCCAGCATCTCGTAGAAGTCGTCGTAGGTTTCCGGGGCTGTGCCCTGGTCGCTGATCACGTCGTCTTTGGTCTTGGCCAGGCGCGGCGAGAATGTGTCGCAGATTGCCTTGATGCTGGCATCCTCCTTGGCGACTTTCATCATCGTGCGGATGTGCCTGCCTCCGCGGTTCCCGAGACCGGCCCAGCCAAGCTGTACCTTGCTGCCGGACGCCTGCGCGGAGAGCAGGGCTGGCGCCCCGGCCACCGTCGCCGCGAACGCTCGTCGAGAAATCGAGGTGATCATGGTTTCTTCAGTCTAGGCTATCGCCGGAGGTCCGACTTAGAGGCCGTCCATGGAGGCGGCCTCGTCGGAGTGCGGCGCGAGCGCGCCGCCCGGTTGCCCCTGCTGGCGGGAGGCCGGCCTACCACTCGATCAGCGGCTTGATCACCCCGTCGCGGTACTCCTGCATCGTGTCGAACGCTTCCTGCCCGCGCTCCAGCGGGAAGCTGTGGCTGATGATGTCGGAGGACCGAATCGCGCCCCGCTTGAGCAGTTCCAGCGCCTCGTGGTCGTTCCCGTTCGATCGCTTCTGCACGTGGATGGTCGCCTCGAGTTCCAGCGCGCTCCAAATGTCCAGGGGCACCAGCGCCTCCGACGGGATCCCGACTAGCACCAGGCGCCCGCCGGGCCGGAGGCATCTGATCGCCGCGTTGATCGACTCGGCCGTGCCGGCGGCATCGATGACCACGTGCGCTCCGCAGCCAGTGAGGTCCATGACAGCATCGACGGGGGATTCCCGCGTCACGTCCACGGCCGCGTCGGCACCGAGGGCCCTTGCCCGCGACAGTCGGTGGTCAAGCCTGTCGGCAGCTACGATCGCGGAAGCGCCCGAGACCTTTGCCAGCGCCACGCCGATCAGCCCGATGGGCCCACTACCGATGACAGCCACGGATTCGCCCATCCTGAGGCTGGCGAGCTCGAACGAGTGCAGCAGCACGGCGAGCGGCTCGATGAAGGCGGCGTCGGCATAGGTCATCGAGTCCGGGACGCGGACCAAGTTGCGGCGGGGCATGACCGCGTACTCGCGCAGCGCGCCGGGCAGTTCGCGGCCCATGAACTCTAAGTTGCGGGCAAGGTTATGGCGGCCGGACAGCGTGAACTCACACTCGGCGCGCACCACGCAGGGCTCGACCGCGACCTTGGACCCGATCGGCAAGTCCGTGACGCCCGCCCCGACCGCGATCACCTCGCCGGCCGGCTCGTGGCCCAGAATCGACGGATACACGGCCTCCGTGCCTGCGATCATCCCCTCGCTGAAGGCGTGCATGTCGCTGCCGCAAACGCCCGTGGCGCGCAATCGGACCAGCGCTTCCCCCGGGGCCGGATCGGGGGGATCCGGGATTGTGCCCATTTCCAGCCTCTGGGGGCCGACCAATTGCAGTGCTGTCATCGAACTGTCCGAAGGGCCCGGAGTGAGGTGCGGCCCGTGCTCGCAACATGATACTCGGACTTCGACCGATCTGGTGCCCTCGGCCATCCCTCGATGGGCCCCTGCCGGAGGGCAAGAGTGGCAGCAAGGGACCGGTCGGTCCATGCAGCACCGCCCCCGGCGCTGAGTCGCGCGTCAGCGATCGCGGGCCGGCTTGCGGCCTTCGAACCGGCTCAGCGCGAATGTTGCCAGGAAACCGGCCACGGTGAGCGCCACGCTACCGGCAAGCTGAGCAGCACCGGGGATCCCCAAGCGCGAGCCCGGAGACTGGGCCGGGAATGGCCAGATGCCGATCACGGCGCCCAGCAGGAGCCCGAGCAGGAACCCGAGCATCAGGGATCGCTGCCGTTCCAGCAGATAGCGGATCAGGCTGCTCATGGCCGCCAGAGCTGCCAGCATGCCCGCCGCGAATGGCACCAGCACTGTCATTGCTTCGACCAGCTGCCCCCACGCAGCCCCGGCCGTGCCCAGCATCGCGTCCTTGACGCTGTCCACGGCGCCTAGGATCCGAATGTACTGGCCGCTGACCACGAGGAGGTAGCCTCCGGACAACCCTGGCAACAGCGTCGCTGCGAACGCTGCCATCCCGACGGCGAAGAGCACAACTGGGGAGGAGCCGTCCGCCGCTGTGCCGTCCGCTGGCGCCCCGCTGGCCGCCACCATCACCGCGAAACCAGCCAGCGAGCCCGCCAAAGTCCGGCCGGTCGGATGGCCGATCATGCGCCACAAGAGCGGCGCGCCGCCCAGCGTGGCGCCCAGGAACAGACTGTAGGCGGCCCATCGGTGGCCCTCCACCAAGTCGCGGACCCACCCAGCCGCGAACAGGATTACGGCGCCGGCCGCCACCGCGACGAACGCGAGCAGCGCTACGGCGCGCCGGTCGGGGCGCAGCGTGCTGACCCTAGCCAGGGCTTCGATGCACTGCGGGTACACCCCAGCCGCCAAGAGCATCGTGCCGCCAGACACCCCCGGCACGAGATTCGCGAGGCCGGTCAGGATGCCGCCCACGATGGCGCGGGAAGGCGTCCATCCCCCGTCAAGGTGAGCGCGGTTGGCCATGCTTACGCCGACCTTACAAAGCCTCCCCGTGCGAGCGCCGGAAGGACTGGCACGGGCCTTCCAGCCCCGTCCGGTCCTAGCGGTGCGCTCCGGCGCTGGGAGTGGCGGCGTCCGGCGCGGACAGCGCGACCGCCGCCGGAGGCGGGGCAGGGTTTGGACGGTACAGGGTGACTAGGCAGCCCCCGAGCGCCGCGCAGGCAATGCCGGCGAAGAACTGCCAGCGAATACCGCCGACTCCGCCGGCGGGGGGGTGCAGGGCCATGGCCACGACCGCGTTGACGACCGGCGCTCCGCCGAAGATGATCGACATCACGGCCGCGGGGGTTCCCTTGGCGCCGAACGCCAGGAGCACGCCAAACGCTCCAATAGCGCCGACCGTGCCCGCCACCAGCGACAGGGTCATGCCGCGCGCCGGGTAGTTCCAGTCCGCTCCGGAAGCGAGCAAGACGGCGATCGGCGCCAGCACGGCCACTAGGAAGTACGCGATTCCCACGAACAGGAACGCCTTGTAGCGCCCGTTGACGGGATCTCCCATGCCGATCTGCCCGCTGTGGAGGAAGATTCCGTACAGCCCCCAGCACGAGACCGTCATCAGTGCATAGAACAGCCAGCCGTATCCAGATTCGTTCATCGAAATGCCTCCTCAGAAGCCTATGAGGGCCGAGCCGCGGCGCTCTTCCGGCCCTCGGCGATCACGCTGCCGCGCGGTGTTTCTCGAAATCCCAGCGGATTGCGCTGGCGTTGTCAACCGAAGCGTTGATCAAGTGGGCGCACGAAGCCGCGTGGTGCCCGGCCCACGCGTCCTCCACGTTTGCACCGCGGTGTCTGACCGCGAAGAAGAAGTCCGCCAAGTGCGCGACGGTCGCGTCGGGGCCGCGGTCCCTGTAGACCTCGTCCTCCACGCGCGGCGGCCCTTGTCTCTCTGCGCGCCCTCGCGGCGTGCGATTGTACTGTTCCTCCAGCGCGGTTGGCCACGAACTCACGATCCACGCGTTGCTGTCGTAGGAAGGGTGGGGCCGGAATGTCAGGCTGCGGCGGCCGACTTGCGCCGAGCCCTCCGTGCCCAGCACTTCGAACAGGTAGCCCCCGAAAGCGTTGCTGTTGAATGTCGAGCTGAGATTCACCAAGAAGCCCTCCGGGTAGCGCAACAGGGCTCCGAGGGTGTCCGGAACGTCGCGGCTTTGCTTCCAGCGGTACAGGCCGCCGGACGCGAAGACTTCGCTGGGCATGACCGCTCCGGTGATGTGGTGGATCGTCGTGCAGGCGTGCACGAACAGGTCCGTGGCAATGCCCCCCGAGTACTCCCGGTAACAGCGCCAGCGGAAGAAGCGTTCTAGGTCGAATTCTCGGCTCGTGGCGGGTCCGAGGAATGCCTCCCAGTCCACACTCTCCGGGGACGCGTCGGGCGGGATCGGGTAGATCCAGGCCCCTCCCGGGCTGTTGCGGTTGTAGGCCACCCGGATCATCGTGATCTGGCCGAGCCGCCCTGACTGGACCCAGCGGCGCAGCTCGGCTGCGGCGTCGCTGCTCACGGTCTGGCTGCCTACCTGGACGATCTTGCCGCATGCCTCGGCGGCGGCTGCAATTTCGAGGCCCTCCTCGACGGAATAGGTGAGGGGCTTCTCACAGTAGACGTCTTTGCCGGCCTCCAGCGCCTCGATCGCCATCTGTCGGTGCCAGTGGTCAGGGGTCCCGATGGTCACGGCGTCAACGGACGGATCCGCGAGGATTTCCTTGTATCCGGCATACTGCTTCGCGCGGCCGCCCGTGCGCTCGATCGCACGCTCGACGCGTCCCGAGTAGGCGTCGCAGACTCCGACGATTTCCGTGCCGTCGACCTTCTTGATGGCTTCGAGCAGTTCGTGCGATCGCGAGCCGACCCCGATCATGCCGACCGCGATGCGGTCGCTCGGGGCGGTCGACTGGGCTTGTGCCAGAGCGCTGGCACCGGCTCCTAGGAACACGCGTCGGGTCAGCGCCACGGGGCACCTCCGGGGACTTGGACAGCCATTGGAAGACCAGTGTACACGGAGGCCGGGCCCACTCGGTCAAGCGACTAGCGCAGAATTAGGACTGACTCGTCCTCCGGGTTCCCACTGGTCCCGAGGTTGGGGATGCCCACTTGGCGGGGTGTGCGAGGGACACGTCGCCCCCATAGCGGGTCAGCGATCGATTTTCTTGGCGGCTTGGCCAACCGGGTCTCCGTCCGCGAAGAATTCTGTTCCCATGCCGTAGGCTTCGTGTTGTTGCCGGTCCGACACTGGAATACAGGCAGGTGTGAGTGATTGCATGCACTTGGAGTCCGACCCGGAGAGATCGCCGGGCCGCTCGGGCAGGAGCGATTCCTGCGCCTGGCCACTGATAGGATGGTAAGGTACAAGTTGGATCGGGTGTGGAACTGGCTGGCGAGTCCGGCCACGCGCGTTTGGGTGACCAGAGCATGAGCGATAGCGACTACATTCTCGGAAAGGTCGGTATCGCCGAGAGTTTCTGTGAGTTCGAAATGTACGAGGTAGCACTGTATGTCTGCGAAGGCGTATTACGCGAGTCCGAGTTTTTCACGGACGGTAGCTTGTCTTTGGAGCTTGCTAAGATGCTTCTGTGTTCCGGTTATTGCTTAGCGAGACTGGAGCGCTTAGAGCAGGAATTAGAAGTCTACAACAAATTGGTAGCATTATTCGAGTCCGACGAAACACCGAACATCTTGCCTCTAGTGACTAGGGCACAATTCAATGCCGCAATGGTCACAGGTCAGCTCGGACTTATTGACAAGTCCATTGAAATGTATAAGTCATTCGTAGATCGCTACCAAGATCACAGAGACCGCGCGATTCGAAGTCAAGTTCTCAAGGCACAATGTAATTGTGCCATTTCTCTCAGGATTTCGGGGCATTATCAGCGTGCATTGAAACATTTCATTGCCGTGGTTAGGCGTTACGATCCGAGCATTGACGACTCCGCCAGTGTCCTGACTATTGTTACAGCGCTCACGTCAAAGACTCAATTGGAAACAATTATGGAATTACCAGACGTCGCGATTGAATCTGGTATGCTCGGATTGACCCACTGCAAACGGGAATGGGACGAGGAGAGATTTCAACTTCATCTACTCTTAGCAGGTGCATATTTCATGTCCGGAGATACAACATCTGCAGAAGATCATGTCTCAGAGTTCTTGCAATTATTGCCACTGGTTGATCAACCGCCAGTGCGGGCTGATGTGGAGGAGTTTCTAGATGCTATGACTGGGCAAGTCGGAAGAAGTCGAACAGTTGAAATTATTCAGGAATCACCTTCCTCGACAATTCTATCGGAATTCGTAAGAGGTAGGCTTCGGCAACACGACCCTCTGCGAGGCATCAAGGAGCAGGCCGAAGAGTTGCAAGAGGAGTTTTCACCGTCCGGTCGCCGGGTCAATTAGAGTGATCGGTCTCGTCGTGTGTCAGGTGACCCGTCGTGCATACGTCCATCACGGTCAGTCAGCGTTGGCCATGTGACCAAGCCGGCAGTGCAACCGGATCGCTTGCCGCTTGATCCGCTCGTATCGGAGGATGATCCCGCGCCGTGGATCCAACAGGCACAACCTCCAGCCGCAGCCGGTTAGCAGTCAGGCAGCGCCCGGGGCTACCCGTACGCACGCGGTTTCCACCAGCAAGTGGGCCTGGAATCACGCAATCGGCAACGCTGTCGCGGGCCCACCATGCCCAGCCGCTCTTGACTGCCAGCCGTTGGTCCGGCCCCGAGTTGCTGCAGAGGGTAGAGTGCCGAACCTGTTGAGAGCCTCAGCAACCCGCTGGCTCGACCGCAACCGAAAATTAGGCTCTGACGTCCCTCCGTTCGGTGCGGATGCATCCGACTGTCCTGCGGTCACGCTGTGCGATCGGCCCTGGCAACCTCCGATCCGACTTGTCTGTTCAAGTTCCGCCGGTTCAGGCCCCCCATACACGTCGACAGCTGGGCCAATAGCTTCCTCTGGTCGCGTAGAATCAAGGTCTGGGAACCAGCCCGTGTGAACCAGCCACGTAAGCATTCACTCCGGGGAGTATTTTGGGGCCTGGGAGGCTGGCCCTCGCGAGGGCCAAAGGCAGGGGAAGGCGCGGATAGGTGAAGGTGCGGCCCGCAGGTGCAGAGTGGCCTCGCTCGCCGCGTTCAGGCTCCAGCCTGAGAAGGTGGGCGAGTGACGTAGCGACACTCGCGAGCTGGCCTCAGCGGGGAGTTAAGCTGCGGGCGGGAAAGTGCTGTCGGGTGCGTCAGCCGGCGCTGCCGCTGGCGGCCCGTTGGCCGGGGTCCACCAGCGGATGGGAGGTGCGCGGAGTTCCTCGATGCGCTGCTCGTCCATCTCCCACGGGAGCCATGGGGACAGTTCCGATGGGGCTTGGCCCCGGTTGCGCGCACAGGCATCCAGCCAATCCAGCATGTAGCGGTACGGGTTCAGCCCCGCCACTCTCGCTGTCTGCAGCACGCTGAGCAGGCGCCCCGCCGTCTCGGCCCCGGCCGGACCGCCGGACCCGAAGCTCAGCCGGCGCGAGATCACGGGTCCGCGCAAGGTCCGCTCCGCGTAATTGTTGTCCATGGGAATCGCCGGGTCCTCGAGGAACACGCTGAGCCCCGCCTTGTGCAGGATCAGGGACGCCGTGGCTTTGCCCCGCGCTTCCACCTGGGCCAGCTCCGCGCCGGTCCGGCCACCGCTTGGCACGGCGATCAGCATTTCATAGCGCGCAACCAGGCTCCTCCACTCTTGCACCGCGTCGTCGAAGAGTTTCCCGAGGCTGGCTTGCAGGCTTGCCTGCGCAGCCTCGAAGTCCTCGGCCTGGTCCTGTAAGGGCAGTTCGGGCTGCCAGGCCCTGCGACGCAGGTGCGCCAAGTGGAACACTTCCCCGATCCGCTCGAGCCAGTCCGTGGCCCACGGCTCCAGTTCCGGAAAGCCGGCTTCCACCCGGCAGTAGTGTCGGCGCTGATGAGCCCAGCAGAACTGCAGCCGGACATTCTCGGAGCGCTTGGCGAAGGCCGGATAGACACTCCAGCAGTCGCACACGAGCGTCAGCAGCTTGCCTTGGCCCAGCTTGCCCAGCAGTGCGCGGCCCGAGGGCAGCCCGCGCGTCGGCAGGATGCGCATCCAGACGGCATCCTCGCAGCAGACCATCCACAGCCAGTGCTTGGGTCTGGCGCCGGATGCCGGGGGCTGCTTGGCGTTGTCCTGGCCCTCAATGTTCTGCACCGGCCAGGAGGTTTCGTCGGCCTGCACCACCCGCGCCTGTCCCAGACGCTCGGCGATGGCCTGCTCCAAGGGCTGCACCAGTAGGGCGAGCCTCTGCAGGCCTCGCGCCAGCGTCGCCGGGGCCATGCCCAACCCGATGGCATCCAGCTCGCGCGCCACCGCGGCCTGCGGGCGATGCATGTGGAAAACTTGGACCACGCTCCAGGCCCACACGCTGGTCCCCAGCTGGGTGCCGCTCCACAGCCGTGGCGCGGGGGGCGCAACCAAGCGTCCCGGCGGTGCGCATGCGCAGCCCGGCTCGTAGCACTGGCGCTCAATCTCGCGGGCGAGCGCAGCCAAGTGCATCTCGAAGATCTTGCTGGACTTGGTCCCGCAGCGCACGAAGGGCGTGTCGCACTGCGCGCAGCGGCGCTCGTGCTCGGGCAGCTCCAAGGGCTCGGGAATCTTTGGCAGGCGGGAGCGGTCCCGACGCGGCGGAGTGGCCGATCCGGGCTGGCGTCCCCGCTTGCGCTTGGCGGCCTTCTGCTTGCGCCCCTTGCCGGCCTTGTCAGGCTTGTCAGGCTTGTCAGGGCTGTCCCCCGGCCCGGGCGGCGGCTTGGGGTCCGCTTTCGGCTCGGGCCCGGGATCCGACGGCTTCTCGCTCTTGCGCCCGAACAAGGTCTTCTGCAGGTCTGCCACGAGCAGCTTCAGATTGCCGATCGTTGTGTGGGCTTGCTGCAGCTCAGTCCGCGTCCGCTCCAGCTCGGCCCGCGTCCGCTCCAGCTCGGCCCGCGTCCGCTCCAGCTCAGTCCGCGTCCGCTCCAGCTCGGCCCGCGTCCGCTCCAGCTCAGTCCGCGTCCGCTCCAGCTCGGCCTGGCTGCGCTGCGACCGTCGGCGGAATTCCCCGCTCTCCTGCCGTGCGCTTTCCACCTTCTCGAGCAGGGCCGCGCAGTGCTGCTCCAAGCGTTCCAATTCCTGCGCCTGCTCCCGCTCCCGCGCGGTGTCCCCGCTTGCGCCCGGCCAGAATCTCACCTTGGGCCCTTCCCGCGGCCGGCGGCCGCTGCCGCGCGCTCGCCCAGCCCCTGCGCGCTGCGCTCCGGCACGGCCGGCTGCGAGTGGGCCTGCAGCCCCAGCGAGGCGTGCTCGACGGCCCCCTCGAACACCTCCGGCGGCAGCCGGACCAAGGCTTGGTAGAACGTGCTCGGCACCGGAGCGGCGTAGCGTTGTAGCCGCATGTTGCACCAGCAGCCGGCGGCCCGCCGCTGCCGCTGGCTGAGCAGGGTGGCATAACGCGAGTAGGCCGTCACGCCGCGGTAGCCGGCCATGTGCGCACTCGCGGCCAGGCACAGCAGACTGGCCAGCGCATAGCGGCGGCCGCCGGCCGGGCGGCAGTGCGGCTCCTGCTGCAGGCGCTCGAGCAGGCTGCGCAGCACCGCGGCCGGAGCCGGCGGCCGCTTGGCGGGACCGCCCCAGCAGGGCTCCTGCTCGGGCTGGCGCAAACGCGCCTGCACGTTACGGGCCAAGGGGTACACCAGCACTTGCTTGGGCTGGCCATGATGCCGCCAGCGGGCCGTGGGGCCCCGCTGGCGGCCATAGCCGCTGGTGAACCCCAGCGGCTGCCAGTTCGCGGCGCGGTAGCACGTGCCCCTGTGCAGCGCCCGGTCCACGAAGGTTTCCGCGAGCAGCGCCGGATACCCATGTTCGGCCAAGATGTCTCCCGACAAGCGGCGCAGGCTGAGGCCCAAGACCCTCGATGCCAGGTTCTTGCGCCCGGCAGCGGCGGGCAGGATCACGAAGCGCACATTCTGGGCGATCAGATGCAGGCGGCGCAGCTTCTGCTGCAGCGACCAGCCGATCCAGCGGTCGCGCACGGCCACGCGCAGCGCTCCGGGTTGCCATCCCAGCAGCGCCAGCCAAGTCCCGTCCAGGGTTGCGACATGCCGCAAGGCACGTCCGAACATGCGCTGGAAGGACAGGTAGTGGTGGGCGGCCACCAGCCGGTCCCAACGTCGGTGCTCGCAGCCGCCGCGAGTCGGGCGCACGCAAACAGCGCGCAGGTCATAGTGCGCGTCTTGCACCGTTGTTGCCATCTGGAGGCCAGCCACCAAGGCCCACTATGACAGAATCAGCTCAAAATGTCCACCCCTCTACCTAGAAGCCCTGACATTCAGCCCCGCAGCGGTGTGCGCTGGGGCCAGCTAAGGACCAAGGATGCAGCTCCCATCCGTCCGATGTCTCGCCGTTACGGGGCAGCCGGCTTTCCGGAACTGCAGCCGTGGGCCAGGGATGGGCTCGAGCGGATCGGGGCAGTGTTCCACTGGGCGCGCCTGCGTCGCAGGGCCTGACAGCCCGACCTGCCCTTGCAGGGCCAGGCCGAGGACTGCGCGGCTGCGCAGGCAAGCCTGGAAGCCAGCTTCGGGGAACTCTTCGACGACGCGCTGCAAGCGTGGCAGCGCCTGGTCGCCCGCTATGAGCTGCTGGAAGGCTTGCAGCCAAGCGCTGGCCGGACCGGCGCGGAGCTGGCCCAAGTGGCAGCGCAGGGCAAAGCCACGGCGTCCTTGATCCAGCATCAGGAGGGTCCCAGCGTGTTTCTCGAGGATCCGGGGATTCCCATAGACAACAACCGCTCGGAGTGGACCTTGCGCGGGCCCGTGATCTCGCGCCAGCGGCGCTTCGGGCCCGGCGGACCGGCCAGGGCCAAGACGGCGGGGCGCCTGCTCAGCGTGCTGCAGACAGCGAGAGTGGCTGGGCTGAACCCGTACCGGTGCCCGCAGGATTGGCTGGATGCCTATGCGCGCAACCGGGGCCAGGCCCCATCGGACCTGTCCCCATGGCTCCCGTGAGAGATGGACGAGCAGCGCATGGAGGAACTCCGCGCACCTCCCTTACGCTGCTGGACTCCGGCCAACGAGCCGCCAGCGGCAGCACTCGCTCCCGCACCCGACAGCCCTGTCCCGCGCGCAGCTTGACTCCCCGCTGAGGCCAACTCGCGAGTTTCCCTACGACACTCGCCCACCTTCTCAGGCTGGAGCCCCAACGCGGCGAGCGAGCCCACCCTGCACCTGCGGGCCGCACCTTCCCTCCCTTGGTCCTCGCGAGGGCCAGTCTCCCAGGCCCCAAATACTCCCCGGAGTGAATGCTTACCCAGCCACTTCGCAGAACACGCTTGCCCACCGGCGTTCAGACCTTCCGCGAGGTCCGCCACGAGAACCTCTATTACGTCGACAAGACGCCCTTCGCGCTGCGCCTCGTCAGCCAAGGTAAGCACTTCTTCCTCTCGCGACCCCGCCGCTTCGGCAAGAGCCTGTTTGTAAGCATGCTCCAACAGCTCTTCGAAGGCCATCGCGAGCTGTTCAAGGGCCTAGTGGCCTACGACCGGTGGGACTGGTCCGTCCGCCACCCTGTGCTTCTGCTTGAATTCTCCACCGTCAACGCCACCGTTCCCGGAAATTTGGACGCATACATCGGGGATAGGCTCCTTCGCTTGGAGACCGAACACGGCATTGAGTGCCGCTATCGCACCCCTGCCGCCCGTCTTGAAGACGTGATCCACACACTGCACCGCCGCTCCGGCCGTCGCGTCGTCCTGCTTGTCGACGAATACGACAAGCCCATCACCGACGCCCTGGATCAGCCTGAACTTGCCCGTGCTAACCGCGATCGTCTCCGCGGCCTCTATTCAGTCGTCCAGAGCTGCAAAGCCGACCTGCGATTCTCCTTTATCACCGGTGTTACGAACTTCTCAAGAGTCATACTATTCTCCAATCTGAATAATCTCGTCGATATCACACTCGAGCCCGAGTTTTCCTCGATCTGCGGCTATTCCGACGAAGACGTGGACACCGTCTTCAGCCCCGAACTGGAGGGTCTCGACCGTGACAAAATCCACCGGTGGTACAACGGCTACAGTTGGGGCGGCGACGAGAGGCTCTACAATCCCGTCGACATCTTGTTGCTGTTTGGCAGCCGTAGGTTCAGGCCTTGGTGGTTTGAGACCGGGACACCTAGGTTCCTGCCCGACACCTTGGTCCGGCGCGGCATTTCGCCCCCTAGTCTCGGAGGCTTGTCTGCCGATGATTCGCTGCTGTCCTCCTTCGACATTGACGAGATCACCACCGAGGCCCTGCTGTTCCAAACCGGATACCTTACCCTGGCCGCCTGGTCCGAAGACGAGCACGGCGATCGCTCCTACATCCTTGGTTTCCCCAACCGCGAGGTTCGCGTCAGCCTCAATCGGGCCCTGCTGTCAAGCCTTGTGGATGGTTTGTCCGACGGCCGTCTCACGCACTGCCACGACATAGTCCGACACATCCGCTCGGCTGACTTCGCGGCCATGGATCTATCTGTGCGTGCCTTCTTCGCGAGCATCCCTGACGATTGGCACCGTAACAACCACATCCAGCGTTACGTGGGCTACTACGCCTCCGCCTTCTTCGCTCTCCTCAGCGGTTTCGGGCTCGACACTTGCCCCGAGGAAGCCTCCTCCGCGGGCAGTATCGACATTGTTGTGGTCGCTCCCGAGAGGATCGTACTGTTCGGGTTCAAGGTAGTCAACGGTAGGACCGGTTCCGGAAAGGCGCTCCAGCAGATCCGAGAGAAGGGCTACGCCGGCAAGCACCGCGCTTCCGGCAAGTTGGTGCACTTGGTGGGCATGGAGTTCAGCACTAACCTACACAACATGGTTCTAATTCAGTGGGAGAGAGTTGGCCAATTCGGCCAGAGAGGCAAAGCGCGATAGCTGGCCTAGAACAGTAAGTAATTCCGTAATACGCGCTCCCCCAGAAGGCCCTGACCGCCGGAATGAGTGGGCTGCTGCGAGGACGGGGGCCGCGGATGCGGCACCGCAAACCGGTCGATTGGCAACGGTGTGCAAAGAAGCCCACCCATCGCCGAGCTTCGGATTCGGCCTAGCGCAAACTCATTCCGAGGGCCTGTTCCGCCGTGGGCACGGCGGAACAGGCCCATTGATTGGCCCTCTAGAAGTACAGCTTGAGGCCGAGTTGCCCGATGCGGGCCGCCTCGGCCGCATTGATGTTGCCGAAGTTGGGGTTCCCGAAGCTGGTATTCGGCCGCCGGAACACCGTGTGGTTGAAGAAGTTGAAGAACTCCGCGCGGAACTGCAAACGGACCCTCTCGTTGAACGGGAAATCCTTCAGGATGGAGACATCCCAGTTCACGTACGCCGGCTCACGGGCGTCCGGCAGGAAGTTCCCCATGTTCCCGAACATGAAGGGCTCCGGCTGCTCGAACGCGCTCGCGTTGAGGTAAGGCGTGTCGGAGAAGCGGCCCCCGAGCCGTCCCGCCACCGGCCCCTCGGTGAGCGCCTTCTGGCCGAGCACGCGATTCGGCGTCTGGCGGCCCCCGAAGGCGTTGAGATTGTTGAATCGCGAGGCGACCCCCATCGGAAGCCCGCTCTGGTAGGTGGTCACGCCGTTGATGTTCCAACCGCCGAGAACTTGGTTCACCCAACCCCCGCGGTTCAGCAACGCGCGCCCCTTCCCCAGCGGCAGCTCGTACTGGTAGTTGAGCACCAGCCTGTGCGCCACGTCCAAGCCGGACAGTGTCCGGTCCAGGCGCTTGTCGTAGTGGTTGGTGTACCCGGGGTTCTGAGCGCCGACAAAGCCCGCCACCGAGCTGACGTCGTCGATCATCTTCGACCAGGTGTACGCGCCCAAGAGCTGCAGGCCGCTGCTGTAGCGCTTGCGGACCTTGACCTGCAATGCGTGGTAGTTGGACTTGAACTCATAACCGCGCGGCGTGTTGACGCCCGAGAAATGCGGGAAGGGCCGCAGCAGCTGGCCGTACGCGATCGTCTGGCGCCCCAGCGGCAGGTTGCTCGGGATCACTCCGAAGAACGGGTTCTCCACCCGGTCGTTCAGCCGGTCGCCGAGAGACTGGTACTCGTTCGGCATCTGGTTGAACTGCACGCCCGAGCCGAGCAGCTTGACCCCCGAGTTGCCCGCATAGGCGACGTCGAACAGCCAGCTGTCCGGCAGCTCGTACTGGAGGTTGAAGTTCCATTGGATGGAGTACGGTGTCCGGTCTGTCCTCACGATCGCCGCCGGTCCCTGCCCCAGGAACGTGGCCAGCCCCTCAGACCCGTTCGTGGGCGCGTTGAATCCCAGCGCGAATGGGTTGCTGACATCGGTGAATGGGGTGCGCCCGCCGTCCTGGCTGCCGACGATCGGGGAAATGGAGTTGAAGCTCACGGCCCCGACCGTTGCCGTGCCGGGCCCGAAGCCGGTCGTCGGGTTGTAGAAGATACCGCCGCCAGTGCGGATGACGAGCTTCTCGGTGAGCTTGTAGGCAAGGCCGATCCGGGGGGCGAAGTTGTTGTTGTCGTAGTTCTTGATATGGCGGGGGTTGCCGCCGACGCCCGCGAACTGCAAACCGCCGACCACCGCGCGCTCCAAGCCGGGCGTGTCCAATACCAGATCCGGCTGGTTCGCGCCGAAGTCGAACGAACTCGCGCGGTTGTAGCGCTCCGTGATCGGCCGGTCCTGGTCCCACCGCAGGCCGATGTTGATCGTGAGCTTATCCGAGAATCGCCAGTCATCCTGGATGTAGAAGCCCCAATACGGCGTCTGTTGCGACAGCGCGGGCTCGAACCGGATGCGCCCGCCGTTCAAGTAGCCCAGCAGCATGCTGGCCACCGAGTTGCCCTGACTGCCGCGGTTGAATCGCTCCCGGGTCCATCCGCGCGTGAACTGGTAGAAGCCTGCTGGGTCGGCCGGGCGGTGGTTCGAGACGCGGTTCAGCCGGAACGTCCCGCCGAACTTGATCGTGTGGTCCCCAAATAGGCGGGACATGTCCCCGACCCACGTGTGCGACTCAAACTTGTTGCCGATGTACCAGAAGGCATTGTTCCCCATCTGCTGGAAGTCCTGCACCTGCACGCGGGGAAAGGCCGTGAACTGGGTCTGACCGTCGATCCCCGCCGGCAAGCCCAGTGAGGCTTGGGTGACATCCTCCTCGATGTACCGCCTCGGATTCGCGTGATACGAGTAGCCGTAATTGCCGTGCATGACCCACCCGTTCCAAAGGTGGGTGTCGTCCAGTGTGTAAGACCGGTTGATCGAGCCGTTCCAGCCCGAGGCCGGCGAGGCAATGTTGTTCCAGCGGCTCGGCAGGTTGTTGAGCGTCTTGTTGAGCGAGACCCGCACAAAAAGGTTGTTGCGGTCATTGACGCGGTAGTCGACCTTTGTGGAGGTGTCCCACGTGTTCGGCGTGGAGCCCAGCTGCGAGAAGAAGTTGTTCCTGATCCCCCCGGCGGTTGGCTCGGGATAGTACGACATCAGCGTCTGCGCGGTCGGGTTGTGTCGCGCCACCGGCACGAGGTTGTTGGCGAACGGCTCTCTGGTGCCGTCCGCGGCGATTGTCAGCGGGTCGTGGACGATCCGGCGGTCTTCGCTGAAATCGCCCTGCCGCATCAGCCGTGTCGGCACGGATTGCGTCACGGAGCCCGGGTTCACCTGGCGACGGAATTCGACGCTCTGGAAGAAGAACAGCCGCTGGCGGGACCCGGTCAGCGGGCCGCCCAGAGTTCCCCCGAACTGGTTGAACCGGAAGGGGGCCCGGTCCCGGCCGTTGGCGTTTGAAAACCAGTTGTTGGCCTGGAGCTTGTCGTTGCGGAGAAATTCGTAGAGAACTCCGTGAAATTCCGTGCCGCCGGAGCGGGTGACCATGTTCACGACCGCTCCTGCCGTCCGCCCGTACTGGGCAGAGAAGGCGTTCGTCTGCACCTTGAACTCTTGGAGCGTGTCCGGCGACGGGATGTAGGAGGGCTGGTTAAAGCCCATGACCTCTTGGGACGACCCGTCGAGCATGATCGAGTTTGCGACGTTCCTGCCCCCGTTCGCCGAGAAAGCGACGGCCGAGATCGATCCGTTCCCACTGGTCGAATTGCGGAAGTTCCGCGTCGTGTTGATCCCGGGCGTGAGGCCGATCAGCTGCAGGACGTTCCGACCATTGAGCGGGAGCGACTCGGCGGTCAGCGAGTTGACAACCTCTCCGAGATCAGACGTGGCCGTGGCCAAGAGCGGGGCTTCCGCCGAAATCTCGACAACCTCGGTGACCTCTCCCACCTCCAGCGCGATGTCCATCTGGGCGACCTGGGCCACTTGCAGCACGAACCGGCTCCGCTCGTAGCGCTTGAAGCCCTCCGCGCCAACCGAGAGGGAGTAGCTCCCGGGCGGGATCTGCTGGAACGCGTACGCGCCCGAAGCGTTCGACTCGCCTTCCCACGGCCGGTTCTGATCAATGTTCGTGAGCGTCAGTGCCGCGCCCGGAATCACGGCACCGGACGCGTCTGTCACCGTTCCGCTGACGGTCGCGGTCTGCGTTTGGCCGAAAGCCGCCGTGCAAGCTACCAAGACCGGCAGCACCATCCTCAGTCCCCGCAGCATTGCGGTACTAATGCGATTCATATGTTCCTCCCCAACCCTGCCCTGGCGCGATACTCTCGACCCTATCCAGGGGCCAATAGCCAACTCGCGCACGATCGCCCGCTGCAGGCCCACCCCTGCAAGCGACGATCTCAACCTCCAACAGCGTCGCAAATCGGGACCCTTTAGCGCAAGTGCCCCGCCTGGCCGCCTGGTCTGCCATCTCCCTGGCTTGTGGCGACGATCGAGTGTTCTGGCATGCCAGACGCCTGCCTTGGTTGGCATCCGCCGCCTGGCCCGGCTTCGGCACCGGCCCCGCCGGAGCTGCCGGATCGCGCCGCTCTTGCTCTGAACCGACCACCGCCCAACGCGGGAGGCAGGCGCAGCCAGTCTCGGAGGATGCCTCGAAGACTTGCCCCTCCCGGCATGAGACTGGAGCACGCCAAGCGCCCCGCGCCGGGCCACGGCCGGGTTGGGGATGCCGGGCTACTAGCGTCTCGAGGACGTGGTGTGTCTCGCCGCCCCAAGCCGCGGTCTGGGCTCCGCAGGTTGAATCCACCACGGACCGTTGGCTATGTTGGGTAATGGCGAAGTTCCGGGCTCGCCAATGTGAGGCCCGTCCCCGCCAGCCAACGAGAAGTCTAAGAGAGTCATGACCGAAGCACAGCTTCCTGCTGCCATCGAAGCGGTTCGAATCAGCAAGTTCTACGGGAACTTCGCCGCGATCCGGGATGTTTCGTTCCAAGTTCCCCAAGGCCAGGTGGCCGCGTTCCTCGGGCCCAACGGGGCGGGGAAGTCGACCACGCTCAAGATCCTCACGGGTTTCCTGAGGGCTACCAGTGGAACGGCGCGGATTGCCGGCCACGATGTCGCAACCGAGCGCATTCCCGCCGCCGCCAAGATCGGCTACCTGCCCGAGAACGGCCCACTGTACCCCCAGATGACGCCTCTGGAACTGCTGCAGTTCTTCGGAGAGGCGCGGGGCCTTCCCGAAGACCGCCTCGAGGATCGGGTGGAGGCGGTCATCGGCCAGTGCAACCTCGAGGAGGTGCGCGAGAAAGCCATCCACAAGTTGTCGAAGGGCTACCGCCAGCGCGTGGGCATGGCGCAGGCGCTGTTGCACGAACCGGACATTCTGATCATGGACGAGCCCACGGCTGGCCTTGATCCGAATCAGATCCGCGAGGTCCGGAACCTGATCCGGGATCTCAGCGACGCCAAGACGGTCCTGATCTCAACGCACATCCTGCAGGAAGTCGAGGCCGTGGCGGACCACGTGATCATCATCAACGAAGGCTTGGTCGTGTTTGACGGCACACCCCGGGAAATGGCCGGCACCGTCGGATTGGAGCAGGCCTTCTACCGGTACACCGCGAACGGCCGCGAGGCCGTCGACCCGGGACTGTCGGAGAACCCGGCCCAGGACGTCGCGGAGCGTGACGAGGGAGGTGTCCAGTGATCCAGTCGTGGCATGTCTCGCGCGCAGTGCTGCGCCGCGAGCTGACGTCGTACTTCAGCAGCCCCACGGGCTACGTGTTCCTGTCCCTGTTCGTGTTCTTGAGCGCGGTCGCGGCCTTCTGGCAAGAGGCGTTCTTTGCCAGCAATCTGGCCAATCTCGACCCGCTCAACGCCTACTTCCCCTATCTGTTGATCTTTCTCGTGCCGGCGCTCACGATGGCGGCTTGGGCTGAGGAGCGATTGCACGGCACGGACGAGCTGCTGCTAACCCTGCCGGCGACCGACCTTGAGATCACGGTCGGCAAGTACGCCGCCTACCTGGGGGTCTACACGGTGGCGCTTGCGTTCTCCCTGAGCCACGTCATCGTCTTGCTCATCCTTGGCAGCCCCGACCTCGGGCTGCTGGTCGCGACCTATGCCGGTTACTGGCTGATGGGCGCCGGGCTGCTGGGCCTGGGCATGCTGGCCTCGCAGCTGGCCTCCAACCTGACCGTGGCCTACATTCTCGGAGCGCTCTTCTGCGCCGTGCCGGTGTTCATCGAGCACGCCGGCAATATCTTCGGCGGCGCTTTCCGCCGGCTACTCGAGAGCCTGTCCTTCGTCGAGCAGTTTCGCGACTTTGCCGACGGAGTGATGTCCCTCTCGGGAATCCTCTACTTCCTGGGCTTCGGGGCGGCCATGCTCTACCTGAACGTCGCCGTGCTCGGGCGCCGGCACTGGGCTACGGGGGACGACGCTCCCCGCCTGGGGCGCCACTACGCCGTGCGCGGCGTAGCCGTGCTGGTGGCGGTGGCCGGTGTGACCATTCTCGTGGGACGGCTCGGGGGGCGGCTCGACGCGACGGCCGAGCGGCTCCATTCTCTGTCGCCGGACACTCGGGAGCTGATCGCGGGCCTCGACCCGGACCGCCCCGTCTTCATCCAGGCATACCTGAGCCCCGATGTCCCCCGCCGCTACGTCCAGACCCGGAGCAACATCGTGTCCCTGCTGCGGGAGTTCGACTCCCGCGGGGGCAGCGGCATCCACGCGAACATCATTGCCACCGAGGCGTTCACGCCGGAGGCCCGCGAGGCCCGCGAGCGGTTCGATATCCGCGCCCGCCCGGTCCCGCCGGTTTACCAGACGCAGGGAAGCCCGGACGAGATCTTTCTCGGCGTGGTGTTCAGCTGCGGGCCGGAGGAGTTTGTGATCCCGTTCATGGATCCAGGCCTGCCCGTCGAGTACGAGCTGATGCGGTCGGTGCGGGTCGTGGCCAATGCCGAGCGCAAGAAGGTGGGGGTGCTGCGCACCGGCGTGAACCTGTTCGGCGGGTTTGACTTCCAGACACGCCAGCAAGCCCGTGGCTGGTCGATCGTTGCGGAGTTGGAGAAGCAGTACGAGGTCGTGCAGGTGCCGGCCGAGGCGGACTACCCGGAAGACTTGGACGTGCTGCTGGTCGTGCTGCCGAACACCCTGCAGCAGGACGGGATGGACCGGCTCGTGGAATGGGCCAAGGCCGGCAACCCGCTCCTGCTGGTGGTCGATCCGCTCCCGGCATTCGACATCTCCGCCTCGCCGCACCAGCTGCCGCCGAGCCCATTTCAGCAGGGCCAGCCGCAGCGCGTCCCGACCGACCCCGGCCCTCTGATGGAGGTGCTGGGGGTTGTGTGGGAATCGGACCGCATCTCGTGGGATAACTACAACCCCCACCCGACGTTCCGGAGTTTGCCGCAGGAGGTCGTCTTCCTCGGGGCGGGCAGCGGGTACGAGCGCGCGTTCAACCCCGACGAGCCCGTCACGTCCGGCTTGCAGGAGGCCGTGCTGCTCTACTCCGGCGTGCTGCGCCCCGCCGAGGGGGACGACGTGGCCAGCGAATTCACGCCCCTTCTGCGCACCGGCGCCGACTCGGGCACCGTCGCGTGGTTCCGGCTCGTCCAGCAGTCCATCTTCGGGACGCAGCTGTCCACCAATGTCCCGCACGACCCCGACGAGGACAGCCACATTCTGGCCGCGCGCGTTGAGGGCAGCGGGGAGGGCGGGGTGCACGCGATCGTGATCGCGGACGCCGACATGCTCGGCGAACAGTTCTTCGAGCTGCGGAGGCAGGGGATGGGCGATCTCAACTTCGACAATGTCACGTTCGTTCTCAACGCGGTCGACCGGCTAGCTGGCGACGACTCCTTCATCGCGCTGCGCAAGCGGCGGCGCCAGCATCGCACCCTCGAGACCGTCGAAGCCCGCACGCGGTCATACGAGGAGGACCGGCTCGAGCAGACCCGCTCGGCCGAACAAGAGGCAGAGGAGAAGCTCAACGGCGCGCAGGAGCGCTTGGACAGCGCCGTCCAGGCTCTGAGGGATCGCACCGATCTGGACGCTCAGACCAAGCGCATCATGATCTCCAACCAGGAGCGCATCGAGAACCGCCGGCTGGCGGTCGCGCGCAGCAATATCGAGGACGAGAAGGAGCGCCTGATCGAAGCGGCCCGCGGCGACATGGAGGCCGCCGTGCGAGCCATCCAGAACACCATCAAGCTGTTGGCGGTGGCGCTCTCGCCCGTTCCGGCATTCGCGCTGTTCCTGTTCGTTTCCGTCAGGAGGCGCGAGCGCGAGCAGCTTGGCGTCGACCGCCACCGGCTAGTGGAGGCAGGCAAGCAATGAACGAGACTACCAGGACCCTTTACTTCGTGACCGCCGCGGTGGTCGTGGCAACCCTCGCGGTGGTCGTTGACCCGAGCAGGTCCGCCCCCGAAATCTTCGACGATGTGGGCGAGCTGTTCTTCGAGGGCTTCACAGACCCGCAGGCCCCGCGGGCCATCGAGGTGATCGACTATGACGAGGCCACGGCGACGGCCACCCCACTGAAGGTGGAGTTCGCCGAGAACAAGTGGGTGATCCCCTCGCACCACAGCTATCCCGCGGACGCGGAGGAGCGGCTGGCCACGACGGCCGCTGCCCTCATGGAGCTCCGCAAGGACCGCATCGTGTCGGACTCGGCGCAGGATCACGGCCAGTACGCGGTGGTGGACCCTCTCGCGCAGGAGGCCGCCTCGCTGGCGGGGCGCGGGAAGCGCGTCAAGATCCTTGACGGGGACGCCAACACGCTCGCCGACTTCATCGTTGGCGGGGAGGTCGAGGGCCGGCGCGGATACCGCTACCTGCGAGTGCCCGGCCAGAAGCGCACGTACGAGGTCAAGACCGAGGCGGATGTCTCGGCGCGCTTCCAAGACTGGATCGAGACGGACCTGCTGAAGGTCTCGCCGTTCGACCTGCGGCGGATTCAGATCAATCGCTACACGATCAACGAGAGACTGGGGCGCATCGAGAATCGCCAGCAGACGGTCCTGACGTACGAGGACAACGAGTGGCGGATGGGCGGCCGCGAGCCGGACACGGACGCGATGGGCGAGCTTACCAAGGCACTCTCGGACCTGCGGATCGTCGACGTCCAGCCCAAGCCCGAGGGTCTCAGCGCCGACCTGAAGGCGCGCACGGGCATCCAGCCGACGATGGCGAACTTCCGCTCCCTGCAGGGGAAGGGCTTCTTCCCCAACCCGTACACGGGCCAGATTCTCTCCAACGAGGGAGAGTTGCTGGTCGAGTCCAAGCACGGCCTGCGCTACACCTTGCGCTTCGGCGAGATCTCCAGGGGGGGCGCGGAGCCCTCCGGCGGTGACGAGGCGTCCGAGCAGGGGGGCGAGCGGCGCTACCTGATGGTCAGCGTGGACTACAGCGAGGACCGGGCCAAACAGTACGAAGGGGATACCGACAAGGGCACCGAGCTGGCCGAGGAGCTGCGGTTGCGCTTCGCCGAATGGTACTACGTGATCTCGGGCGCCGACTTCGCGAAGCTCCGGCCCAGCCGTTCCGACCTGAGCTAGGCCAGCCCCCCGAGTCGCGCGGCGGGGCCCGGACCGGTCACAGGGGCGACCCGCAGACCCGGCAGTATCTCGCGTCCTGCGAATGTCCCGTCAGGGAGCATTGCGGGCATTGCTGGCGCTCTCCCAGCGGGGGCACGCCAGATCGCGCGAGTTGCGCGGAGACGATCCCGGTCGGCACCACGATCAGCGAGTATCCGACGATCATCAGCATCATTGAGAGCAGCCGCCCGACGGGTGTGCTGGGGGTGACATCCCCGTAGCCGACCGTGGTCATCGTCACGACGGCCCAGTAGACGCTGGTCGGGATGCTCGTGAACCCGGAGCCCTGGCCCTCGATCAGGTACATCAGAGTTCCGGCGATCAGGGCGAAGCAGAGCATGGCCGACACGAACACGACGATCTTCTGGCGACTGGCCCTGATGGCTGCCATCAGGCCCGAGCCCTCGCGCACGAAGTGCACGAGCTTCAACACCCGGAAAACCCTTAGAAGGCGGACACCCCTGACGACCGCAAGCGTCTGGGAACCGGTGAGGATCAGGCTGAAGTAGGTCGGCAGGAGTGCCAGCAGGTCGACCAATCCCAGAAAGCTCAGAGCATAGGAGGAGGCGTGAGCGACACTCCACAGCCTGAGCGCGTACTCGATCGTGAAAATCGCCGTGAAGATCCACTCGGCGATCCGCAGCGCCCTGCCGTGATCGCGCTCAATTTCCGGGACACTCTCGAGCACCACGCAGGCCACGCTGAGCAGAATGGCGATGAGCAGGCCGATGTCGAATGCCGCGCCGGCAGGGGTATGGACGCCGAAGATGATCCTGTGCACCCTTCGTCGCTGGCGGCCGGAATGCGGCCTGTCTGCCAAGGGGTGCACATTCGCTAGTTTAATTCGTGACTGGACGGCGGTGCCGGTCTCGCTTGGCTCCGGAGGCCGCCCCTTGGGAGCAATCGGTTCCGCCGCGGTCCATGGCCCGGCCTCGCAGCGACGGGGATTCTGGCAGAATAGGCCATAGATGGCTCACCCAATCCAGTTGATCGCCAACGGTGATCTCAGACTGTCGGCGAACCGGAAGTGCTGGCCCGCTCAGCTTGAGATGGAGGGGCGGCTGACCGCCGCAATCGAGCGTGCTGGGGGCAGCGTTCGCCGGGCCCACGAGTACGACGCGTCGAAGCAGCACGGCTTCATTGACAGCCAGAAGCGGGGCTTGGAGGTTTTTCGGTCGATCAAGCCCAAGGCGCCCTTGGTCGTCGCGGAAGCGGTATGGCAGTACTCCCAGCACATCCTCGCCGGCCTCATGACTCATCAAGGCCCGATCCTGACGGTCGCGAACTGGAGCGGCCAGTGGCCGGGCCTCGTGGGAATGCTCAACCTCAACGGAAGCCTGACCAAGGCTGGCACCGCGTACTCCACGCTGTGGAGCGACGACTTCACCGACGAGTTCTTTATGGGAGGCCTTCGCACATGGATCGAGACCGGGAGGCTGGTCCACCGGTCGCCGCATGTCCACCCTGCGGCGGATCTGGTCGTCCCGCACCGGGCGATGCTGGCCGGGCACAAGGTTGCGCGCGAATTGCAGACCCGCAAGGCCATCATGGGCGTCTTCGACGAGGGCTGCATGGGGATGTTCAACGCCATCGTTCCCGACCATCTCCTGAACCCCACCGGCGTGTACAAGGAGCGACTCAGCCAGTCGGCCCTGTGGGCGGCCATGCGGCTCGTCAGCGATGCCGAGGCCCAAGCGGTCAGGGACTGGCTCGACGCCAGGGGAATGCGCTTCGACACCGGCACGGATGAGGCCACCGAGCTGACCGATGCGCAGATCCTGTCGCAGTGCAAGATGTACATTGCCGCGCTGCGCATCGCTGACGAGTTCGGCTGTGACACGATCGGCATCCAATACCAGCAGGGCCTGAAGGACATTTGCCCGGCGTCCGATCTCGTCGAAGGGCTGCTCAACAACGTTGACCGCCCGCCAGCGCTCAGCGACGACGGAAGGGTTTTGTTCGAGGGCCGGGCGATGCCCCACTTCAACGAGGTGGACGAGTGTGCCGGTCTCGATGCCTTGGTGACCAATCGGCTGTGGACCGAGCTCGGGTTCGACCCTGAGACCACCCTTCACGACCTGCGTTACGGAGAGCCCTGTGAGGTTGACGGCCAGGAGCGCTTCGTGTGGGTCTTCGAGATTTCCGGATCCGTCCCACCGCAGCACCTGATCGGAGGTTACGCGGGTGCGGTCAGCGAGCGCCAGCCGCCGATGTATTTCCCGCTGGGAGGAGGCACGATCAAGGGCGTCAGCAAGCCCGGCGAGGTTGTGTGGAGCCGCATATTCATCGAGGAAGGATGTCTGAAGGCAGACCTCGGCCTGGCCGAGGTGGTCGAGCTTCCCCAGGCGGAAACGCAGAGACGATGGGACATCACCACGCCCCAGTGGCCCATCATGCACGCGGTCACGAGGGGCGTCAGCCGTGACCGAATGATGGGACGCCACAAGTCCAACCACATACAGGTCGCCTATGCGCCCGACCCAGCGGCGGCGCGCTTCGCGCTGGGCGCCAAGATCGCGGCGTTCCGAAAATTGGGCTTGGATGTCTCTGTCTGCGGAACCGGGCATGACTTGGTGTGACCGGGCCGTTCCGCGCGGCCGCGTCCCCAGAAGGGGCCGGGTTCAGGAGCGAGCGCAGGGTGGGGGCTGAGCGTGATGGTCGTCCTTGCCAGGGCCGGAACTTGGGCGACGTCGTTCCTGTTGGGCGCCATGTGCTGCGGGGCCGCGCCCGGAGATTCCCGCGACGACCGCGAGGCCGCGGCTTGGATCCTCGCGCAGGGAGGCAAGGTTCGGATTGAGGGGGATCGCCGCGAGATCCGCTCCGTTGCCGACCTTCCGAGGGGGGCGTTCTCAATAGCAGGCGTCAACCTGACCGGAACGCTGGCCCATCCGCGCGACTTGGAGCGATTGCGGCCGCTGCGGCTGCGCAGCCTGACATTGCCGGGCACCATGTGGAATCCAGTCTGCTGCGGCACCTTGGGGAACGTTGACGACAGCGACCTGATCGCCGCGATCGCTGAAATGGGGACCTTGGAGGAGTTGCACGTCAGCCATCACTTCATGAGCGTCTTCAAGGGCATCCGCGTCTTCGATCACGCGATCGAGAAGATCACCGGGCTGAGGGGCCTTCGCTCGCTCCAGCTCAAGGGCACGCGAATCACCGGGGCCCACTTGGACGCATTCTCGAACCTCGAGCGGCTGGATGTCACGCAGACGGATGTCAATGACGTGGGTCTGGAGAACATCGCGAAGCTGCCCGGCTTGCGGACGCTACGGTTGCGGAGCACGTACGTGACCGACCCGGGCTTGGCGGCCTTGGCGAACCTCGCGCGCTTGGCTGAGCTGGACCTCGCGGATCTGGAGCTGACGGATGCCGGGATCGCACACGTCGCTTCCCTGCCGGCCTTGCGCGTGCTGAACTTGCGCGGGGCGGCACTCACCGATGCGGGCCTGGCCGCGCTGTCGGGATTGGGCCAGCTGCAGGACTTGAACCTCTATCGGACGCGCGTGACGAACGCCGGGATCCCCGTGCTGGCGTCGCTCGCAAGCTTGCGCCGGGTGGACTTGCGGTACTCGCGCGTCACGGCTGCGGGGGTCCGGGCCCTCCGGGACGCGCTGCCGACGGCGGAGGTGCTCTTTGTCGACACCGCTCCGGTCCAGCCCGCGGCAGTGCCGGCTCCCGCGCTGTCGGAGGGCCGCAAGGGGCTGCAGGAGTGGGCCCGGGCACTTGGGGGCAGCGTTTCCGATCGCGGCGACGGAACTCTCGCGGTGTCCCTGCGGACCGCCCCGGTCGGCGACGGCGATCTCGAACTTCTGGGGAGGCACGCCTCGATCCGGGAGCTTGACCTGAGCGCCACCGAGGTGTCGGACCTGGGCATGCGGGCTCTCGGTGCCCTCACTGGGCTGCGGTCGCTCAGGATCGCCAATTCTCGGGTCACCGACGCCGGTCTTGAGCATGTCGGCCGGCTGTCGCTCTTGGAGGAACTGGTCTTGGACCAGTCACTGGTGTCCGGCCCGGGCTTGGCACACCTGGCAGGCCTCTCCGGGCTGAGGCTGCTGTCCTTGAAGGGAACGGGCGTCGGGGATGACGACCTTGCAGCACTCGCGGGGATGCGGAGCTTGGAGACCTTGCGCCTGGACTACACGCAATTGACGGATGCCGGATGCGAGCACCTGGGTGCTCTCGACCGCCTCGCGGAGCTGGGCCTGACCGGCGTGCGGGTGGGCGATGCCGGGATTGAGCACCTGAAGCGCCTGCCGGCGCTGCGCCGGCTGGGACTTGCCTTTACCGACCTCACCAGTGCGGCCGGCGAGGCCCTCGGGGCGCTGTCTGGCCTGGCCGAGCTGGACTTGGCCAACACCCGGCTCGACGATGAAGGAGCGGAGCGCCTCGGCGGGCTGAGCGGATTGCGACGGCTTAACCTGGACTTCACGAAGGTGTCCTCGAAGGGGCTGGCCTCGCTCGCCGGGAACCTCGGGCTGCAGAGCCTGAGCCTCGACAACACTGACGTCGATGACGGCGCGGTGGAGCTGCTGGGCAGCTTCAAGGCGCTGCGGCAGCTCAACCTCTACCACACGTTGGTGAGCGACACGGGCGCGCGCGAGCTGCGCGCGGCCCTGCCCGGATGTGACCTCGCTTGGGACCGTGACTCTGCCCAGCCGACCCGCCGGAGGTAGCCCGGTGGGGGCTGCTGTCCGGGCGGCGGCACTGCTCGCACTCGCGCAGATCGGCGGCGGGGCGGGTTCCGAGACCGGCGGCATCGAGCGATGGGTGGGCGAGCTTGGCGGCTCGCTCCGCCGTGGCGCCGGCGGCGAGATCACCGAGATTGACCTGAGCCGCAGTTGGATCTCGGACGTGGACCTGGAGCGGGTCAGGGGCTTGGAGAGTCTCCAAACCTTGCGTTTGGGCCAGACCCACGTCAGTGACCACGCGCTCGTCACGGTTGCCTCGTTGCCGGCGCTCACGAGCCTCGACCTCTTCTTCTGCGAGCACATCACGGATGCCGGCGCCTCAAACTTGCGATCCGCCGCTGGCTTGGAACATCTCAGCGTGCGCGGCACGAAGATCAGCGATTCCGGCCTCAAGTTCCTCAGCGAGCTGCACGGCTTGCGATCGCTGGACGTGGGCATCACCGAGATTTCCGACTCCTCGGTGGAATTGCTGGAGGCGCTCCCCCGGCTGGAGTCGTTGGCCATCGGCGGGAACCGGATCGGGGAAGTGGGAATTGCCGGGCTGCGAGCCCTGAAACGGCTCAGGGAATTGGACCTCAGCGGGGCACAAGTGACGGACAGCGGGGTGTGGGCGGTGGGCATCACGGACTTGAACTTGGACGAGATCGCGGCCATGACCGGGTTGGAGTCCCTAAATCTCGCGGCGCCGAGCCAGGAATACGTGCTTGCCATCAGCAGCGGCGTGCCGCGCCTGCGGGGAGGCATCCGCGTGACGGATTTCGGCGCGGTCCATCTGTCCCGCCTGGGCTCCTTGCGGAGGCTGAACCTGACCCGATCGTCGCTGACGGCGGATGGAATCTCAAGCCTGGGCGCTCTCGGTTCCCTCGAGGAGCTCGTGCTGGCGCACGTGGCATCGGTCGGCGATGGCGCCGGCGGGGCTCTGGCGGACCTCGCGTCGCTCCGCGTTCTCGACCTCTCCTACACGGACTTCGGGGATGCGGGCCTCGAGGCCCTTGTGGCCCATCCGCGGCTGCGCCGCATCGCGCTCGCGGGAACCCGGGCGAGCGACGAGGGCGTTGCCCGTTTCCTCGCCGCCGGGCCCGGCCGCGATGTGATCCGCTGACGGCCTTCCCGCCGGTTTCGCCTCAGGCTGTGACGGAGGGAATGGTCCCGTACGATGTCGGGAAGTGGCTCAGCGGAGCCCCGACCTCCGCCGCGACCGTGCGGTACAGGTCGCCGAATGTGCCGGTCACCCGGGTGTGGTGGCCGGGGTTCAGGCGACCGGCGCGGCCGGCCAGAATCACGGCACCACCGCTGTTCTTGTGCACGTTGGCCTCGGCGTGCTCGTGGATGAACAGCAGGGCACAGTTGTCCAGCAGCGTTCCCTCGCCCTCAGGAACGCTCTTGAGCCTCGCCACCAGATAGGCAAACTCCTCCACGTGCCAGCGGCAGATGTCGCGCAGGACCTGCTGCTGTCGCTGTCGGTGCGCCCCTCCAAGGTGGGTGTACTCGTGGTGCCGGGCAAAGGACAGGCCGAGCCACGGAAAGCGGGTGAGGCCCTGGCACTTGGTGAGCATGTACGAAGCCACGCGCGTCTGGCGCGACGCCAGCGCGTGCACCAGCAGGTCGCTCTGCAGCTTGGCGATGCGCGGGTAGTCCAGCGGGTCGGCCCCGGCGTCCGGCTCGGGAACCTTGCCCGCGTATTCCCGCGGAAACTCGGATATGGCCCGCTCCATGTCAAAGATCGAGGTCAGGTGCTCGTCGATCCGGCGTGAGTCCTCGCGCCCCAAGCTGCGCTGGAGCTTTCCGGCCTCCGCGCGCACCACGTCCAGAATGCTGCGCTTGCGGGCCACCCAGCCTTCGTCGAGCTCGCCGAACAGTCGGTCGAACAGCTTCCTCGGCACGACTTCTGGGGGCAGCGCGCGGTTCTTCTGGCTCCAGCTCATGTTCCGCTGCATACTGGAGCCGAACGATTCCCGGCAGACCCCGATCTGGAGCGACGGGAATCGGGATTCACCTCCGATTTCGGCTGCCACCGTCTGGTCAATGGACGGGCCGCCAGCCCCGATTCCGGTGTACTTCTCGCCCGAGACGAGCGCGCTCATCGAGCGCTGGTGACCATTGCCCGTCCCGCTGGTCTGGCCGTTGGGATTGTCGAGTCCCGAGAGCACCTGAATGTCGTCCTGCATCCGCGCCAACGGGGACAGGCAGGGTGTGAGGGAGTAGTCTCGGCCCTCTTCGCGGGGAATCCAGTAGCGCTCCGGGATGCCGTTGCCGTTGAACCACAGCACGAAGCGCGCCTCGGGCCTGCCGCCTTCCCGCTCGGTGCGGGCTGCGTACGCAGTGCCAGAGCCATTGAACATGCACGCCAGCGGTGGCAGTCCGATGCGCACCGTGGCCCCGCCCAGCGTCAGGCCCCGGAGAAAGGCTCGCCGCGCCAAGGGTTGTGTCGCCACCGCTATCCGCTCCAGTCAAGGCCGAGGTACTCTTCCGAGACCACTAGCTCCAAAAGAAGCGCCCGGAAGGAGAAGCCCGATCCTTGGAGCCGATTATAGGCGCGTTCGATCGTCGGCGCATCGGCCGAGGACTCGGCACGGCCGAAGACGTACCGGAAGAGCTGCCTCGCGATGCATCTGTGGCAACCGGGCGCCCGGGCCAGGACACGGCCCGCCTCGCGGGGAGAGGCAAAGGCGGAGTCTTCGATGCCTGCAATGTATCCCGAGGGATCGATCGGCAGCTCATGGGTTGAGGCCTCGATCCCTTGGCGTTCCTGCTGCGGTGTCGGCTCCACTCGCACAGGCTCGGTCTGGCGGTAAGCCCCGACCGTGTCGAAGTGCTCGAATCCAAACCCGATGGGGTCGACGAGCTTGTGGCACGATGCGCAGACATCCTCGGCGGCGTGCGTTTCCTGCAGCGTCTCGCGCACCGTCATCGGCCGCGCGCCCACCGCGAGTGGCGGAAGCGAAGCGTCAACCCCCGGCGGGGGCGGCGGGATCGCCTGACATAGGAAGTGCTCCCGCACGAATAGCCCCCGCTCGGTCGGGGATGTGCTCACGGGCTTTCCGGTCTGGGCCAGGAATGTGCCATGGCCCAAGATCCCGCCACGCCCGGAGGCAGGGGGGTAGGCGGTCTTGCCGAACGGGACTTCCGGATCGGGCATGCCGTAGATCTTGGTCAGGAAGTCGTCGACGAATGTGTATTCCGCCGTGAAGAACTCCCGGAAGTCCAGATCGTTCCACACCAGGTGCCGGAACAGTCGGCGGGACTCCTCGGTCATGCTCCGTGCGACCTCGGAGCCGTAGTCCCGGAACCTGTTGCGATCCTTGACGGAGTTCAGGAGCCGGTCGAATCTCATCCACTCGGCGAAGAACTTGTCCATCGCGCCCACGGCCCGGTCGTCGGCCAGCAGGCGCCTCGCATGGGCCGCGACTTGCTCGCGCGTGCCGAGAGCGCCGCTGCCGGCCGCCGATCGCAATTCCGTGTCCGGTGGCGCGTCCCATAGCGCGTACGAGAGCTTGGTGGCAGTCTCGAACTGTTTCGCCCGACTGCCCGCAGCTTGGGGCACCAAGAAAAGGAACTGTGGGGACTGGAGCATCGCCTCGACGGTGACGGCGGCTCCCTGCACAAATTCGCCCGCATCCCCCGACCAGCGCAGCAGCAACTTCGAGTACAGCGCGACTTCGGCGCGGTCCAACGGCCGCCGGAAGGCAATGGCCCCAAACTCCGCGGCGAATGCCTCGGCGCACGCGCGGTCTGCGGGGCCGCGCGGCTCGCACGGCAAGAGTCCGAGCTCGTCGCCGTACCGGAATGCGTTCCGCGCGAGCCGCTCCGCGGCCAGGGCATACGCCTCCGCCAGACTGGGAGTGATCGCCTGCGCCGAGGCTTGGTTGGTGAAGCCGTGGACGTAGTCCTCGGCGGGGAACCTCCGGGAGGGCCGCGTGCGATCTCCCAGAATGTCCCGCACGGTGTTGTCGTACTGGACGTGGGTGAGCCGGCGGATCGGCTCGCTGCGCCGCTCCCTCGCGGGTCCTGCTGGGAGCGTGTCGTCTGCGGAGCGGGTGGCCAGATAACTGGCCCAAGCTGCGAGTGCCCGCTCGGCATCGCTCCCGCGGGCAATCAGGGGTCCGCCCGTGTGCGGGACGCGGTTGGTCGGCTTGACCAGCAGGGGTGAACTGGGGACATCGCCGCGATCCACCAGCCTCGCCATGGCCAGCCCGAACGCTCTGATGGTCTCGGCACTGGCGCCGGTTTCTGGAAAGTGGAGCCGCGTCTCGGACGCGACGCCGGAAGCGTTGTGACAGGTCCTGCAGTGGCGCTCCTCGAGCGCCGGGTAGATCTCGCCCACAAAGTCCGGCACGTCTGCGGTCGGTGTCGCGGCGCTGGCCGCGGTAAGCGCCACCGCTGCCCAAGCAGCAGCGCCCATCCTCGCGCACCCGCGCCGGGAGCGAGCCGGTTGTGCCTGTTCGGTCCCCATAGCCCGCCGTCTGGGGCTGATCGGATTTGGCTCAGGGCTACCCGAGCACACACTGGCACCGCCCGTCGTTGCCGGGGTCCAGGCTGGCGAACGACAGCCCGGAAGCGCGGAACCTGTCCCCGAAAGAATCGACTGTGAGCCCAGAAGAGGCCGACAGCCACCCCGACCCACCGGTATTATAAGCATCTTGAGACCATCTCCGGGGCACGGCTCCATCGCTTGGCAGCGCCGCCGGCCCCGGGTGGCTGCACCAAGGCGCGGGGCTCAGGGAGTTCGGCGGGCAGCCTCGCAGTCCGCAACCGCAACGGTTAGCCTCCACCGCTGTCCATGCCCCGACTACGCTTGCTGGCCCGGCTGATCGGCAGGCCGCTGATCAGCGAGCCGCTCCGCAGCCTGCTCACGGTCGCGTGCGTCTCGACCGGTGTCGCCGTCATCGTGGCGATCGACATGGCCGGTGATGCGGCGGCGGGCTCGTTCCGCTCTTCGATGGAGTCCCTGCAGGGGGACGCGAGCTTGGAGATCAGCCAGATCGGAGGTCTCCCTGACGCGACGGTCGGACGCTTGGCGCGCGTCGAGGCCCCGCTCCAGTTCTCCGCTCGTGTCGAGGGCTTCGCCACACTGGTCGCTAGCGGCGAGCGAGTCCCCCTGTTCGGCGTTGACCTGATCGGGGACGAGACCTTGGGGAGTGCCGTCTCGCTGCCAGAATTCGACTTCGTGTCCGCCGGCGAGGCCCGCCTCGCCTGGGTGTCCGCGGGGTTGGGCCTGCAGGCGGGCAAGCCGTTCCGGATCGCCGTCAACGACCGCATCGAGGCTCTCGAGGTCCAAGGGCTGCTGCGGGACGGGAGCGAGGGTGGCGGGCTGCAGAGCCGAATGCTCGTTGTCGACATCGGCCTCGCCCAAGAGTTGCTCGACCGGTCTGGCCGCGTCGACCGCGTGTACGTGCACGCGGCCCCTGATGACGTGGAGCGATGGCTGCCGGCGATCGAGGCATCCCTGCCCGAAGCCGCCCATGTCGAGGCCGCCGGAGCGCGGAGCAGGGAATACCGCAAGTTGCTGAACTCCTTCCGCTGGAACCTGAAGGTCATCAGCTATGTCGCGCTGATCGTGGGCGCTTTCCTGATCTACAACTCGATCTCGGTTCGCGTGGTCCGCCGCCGACCGCTGATCGGCGTTGCGAGGGCACTCGGAATGACCCCAGGCATGGTTCGTGCCGGCTTCTTGTGCGAGGGTCTGATGTTTGGCATCGCCGGGACGGCGCTGGGCTTTGCGCTTGGCCGCGTGCTGGCGGTCGGAGCGGTGGAGCTGATGGGCCGCACTGTCGATTCGCTCTACGCTTCCGCCGTTGCGCCCCAGATTGCCATCCGCCCGGGGACCGTGGCCGTGGCCGCCTGCGCCGGCCTCGGGGTAGCGCTGCTCTCCGCGTGGTGGCCGGCCCACCAGGCCGCGTCAGTCCGTCCAGCGGAGGCCATGGCCAAGGGGCGCCACGAGTACGCGGCCGGCATGGCCGCGGGGAAGTGGGCAGTCTGTGGCGTCGCCTGTGCGGTCGTGGCGATTCTGCTGTGCTTCATTCCCGCCTGGGACCGACTGCCGCTCGGAGGATTCGCGGGCGCCGTCGGCCTGATCGCGGCATCGACGATGCTAACCCCATTCGTTGCCAGGGCAGGGCTGCGCGCCGTGGCCGCCCCGGCCCTCGCCACGCTTGGGCCTGGCCCGATGATCGGCGCGAAGATCCTGGAGGAATCTCTATCCCGCACGGTCGTGATCGTCGCTGCCATGGCGACGGCGACGGCGATGATGGTCAGCGTTGGGATCATGGTCGGTAGCCTGCGCGAGACCGTGCTGGTGTGGATGGACGATCGCCTTAGGGCCGATCTCTATGTTCAGCCGGAGCTGGCCTCGGGCGAGGGCGATGCCAGCACGATGAGCGAGCAAGCCGTTGCCACGATCGGTGCGCTCGACTCGGTGCGGCTGGTCGATCCCGTCCGGCGCTATGCCATCCGCTATGGCGGCTTGCCGGCAACTCTCGTGCTGGTTGACTTCGGGATCCAGCGCGGCCGGTCGACCATCAAGATTCTGGACGGGCCCGGCATCGGGACGGTCTCGCGCCGGCTGGCCGCCGGCGGGGCTGTGATTGCCAGCGAGCCGTTCGGCAGCAAGCACGGCGTGGGCGCCGGGGACACGCTCACGCTACCCCTCGGGGACCGTTCCCGAGAATTCGACGTCGTCGCGATCTACCATGACTACTCGTCCGAGCGTGGCCAGTTGATCGGCCACAGGGACGCATTCCTCGAGTATTTCCCAGACGGCCGGCTGAGCGGGGCCGCGGTCTATCTGAAGGACGGCGTGGACCTCGAACGCGGTCGCGCGGCTGTGAACCGTGCCGTCGCGGGCTATCGCCTGCTCGTGCTTCGCAACCGGGAGTTGCGCCAGTTGGCGACGGCGTCTTTCGACCGCACGTTCGCCATCACGGACGCCATCGGATTCGTGGCGTTGCTCGTCGCGGTGCTTGGGATGGCGGGGGCGCTCCTGACGCTTGTCGTGGACCGTCGAGCCGAGCTGGCCGTCCTGCGGGTGGTGGGCGCGACCAAGCGGCAGGTGCGCCAGCTGGTCCTCGCGCAGGCCGGGCTCCTCGGACTGCTCGCCAACGCCGCTGGCGCAATGCTGGGGGCCGCTCTGGCCGTCGTGCTGGTCAAGGTTGTCAACAAGCAGTCCTTTGGCTGGACGATTCAGTTCCACTGGCCGGTGGGCTTGTTGCTCGGCGCGATGACGGCCATCTTCGCGGCCAGCCTGGTTGCCGGCCTGTACCCGGCGCGGGTTGCGACCGCGCGCGATCCCATCGGCGTTCTGCATGAGGGGTGACGGCTTGCAAGGTCCGGACCGTCGCGGCGCGGATTCGGTGCCTGTGCTGCGATTCAGGGATGTGACGAAGGAGTACTTGCAAGGCCAAGGCGCGGTCATGGCGCTCCGGGATGTGAGCCTCGACATTGCCCGGGGTGAGTTCGTGGCCCTGGTCGGGCGCAGTGGATCTGGGAAGAGCACGTTCCTGAACCTTGCCGGCGCCGTCGACACGCCGACCGCCGGGGAGGTGCTCCTGGACGGTCACGCCACGGCAACACTCTCCGACGGCGAGCTGACGCGCCTGCGCCGCGAGCGAGTCGGGTTCGTATTCCAGTTCTTCCACCTCTTCCCCACGCTCAGCGCCGTCGAGAACGTCGAGATTCCCCTGCTGCTGGCCGGTCGGCGAGCCGTTCGCCAGCGCGCCGAGGAGGTGCTGGGGCTGGTGGGCATCCCAGAACTCGCGGGCCGGATGCCGCACCAGCTGTCCGGAGGCCAGATGCAGCGGGTTGCAATAGCCCGCGCCCTCGGGCACCGCCCCGCGCTGCTCCTAGCCGACGAGCCAATGGGAAACTTGGACACCGAGACGGCGGGCGGGGTCATGCGGCTGTTCCGGGCGATTAACCGCGACGTTGGCGCGACGGTGGTAATGGCAACCCACAGCCTCGAGACGGCGGCCGAGGCGGACCGCATCCTCACGCTCAGGGATGGGGCCCTGGTGTCGGACACCCGGCCCGGGCGGGCGGGGAGGGCCCTGTGAGACTCGGCGCCCTTGCGCTGGCTCTGGCCCCGGTTGCCCTGCCTGCGACTCTTGACCAAGCCCGCCCCGGGTACGAGTACCAGTTTCCAAGGGACCACTTCGAGCATCGGGCATTCGGCGCGGAGTGGTGGTATTACACCGGGAATCTCGCCGACGCTTCGGGCCGGGAGTTTGGCTTCGAGCTGACCTTCTTCCGGGCCCGTCCGCGGGCCCGTCCCTCCTCCGCCGAGGTGTGGGCCTTGGACCAGATATACGTGGCCCACTTCGCAGTCGCCGACATTCGATCCGGCCGGCTGCACTTCCGGGAACGGCTGAACCGCGCCGGGCCGGGCCTGGCAGGGGCATCCGAGCGGGAGGGGGCCATTTGGAACGGCAATTGGAGCGCGACTTTCCTCCCCGGCGACGCGAGAATGCCGCGGCAGCGGCTGTGGGCGGGGGATGCCGAGGCGTCGCTGGAACTCGACCTGAATCCGTCGAAACCGGTGGTGATCCACGGCGAGGACGGAGTGAGCCGCAAGGCCGGCGGATTCGGGCAGGCGTCGCACTACACATCATTCACGAGAATGCGGGCGGCGGGCCGCTTGGTGGTCAGCGGCGAGGAATTCGAAGTGACGGGGCTGGCCTGGATGGACCACGAGTTCTTCACCGCGGGCCTCGCGGAGGACTTGGCCGGCTGGGACTGGATGAGCGTTCAGCTGGACGACGGCAGCGATCTGATGCTGTACGGCCTCCGCGCCAAGGGTGGCGGCCACACCCCGTACTCGGGCGGCACTCTCGTCCGCCCGGACGGCTCGACCGTGCCACTGCAGGCAGCAGACCTCTCAATGCGGCCGGGCCGCGCCTGGACGAGCCCCGCGACCGGCGCGAGCTACCCCGTGGAGTGGACCGTGGAAGTTCGCAGCATCGGGCTGGAACTGGATGTGCTGCCGCTGCGGGACGCGCAGGAGCTCGTCAGCGATTCCGACCGGATGCCCGTGTACTGGGAGGGCCCGGTCCGGTACTCCGGGCGGCGATCCGGCGTGCCGGTCCGTGGCAGCGGTTACTTGGAAATGACGGGTTATGACAGGCCGGTCGTGATGGGTGCGCCGTAGCCGGACATCCGGACACCGCTCCGGACCTCTTCGCGCCGCGCCGCGGCCGGGGTTAAGATGTCTCCCGGAATGCCAGTCATGAGGGTCGCGTTGCTCCTGCCGCTCGCTCTGGGAGGAGTTCTCCTCGCAGCCGAGCCGGTCGTATGGGATCTCTGGCCGGCGGAGCCCCCGGACGAGGCCGGGGAGCTCGGGGCCGAGCATGACACCACGACCCCTGATGGCAGGCTTGTGGCCGGGCGGCGCGTCATGCGCATCACGAATGTTTCCAAGCCCACGCTGACCGTGCACAAGCCCAGGCCGGAAGCCGACACGGGAACGGCGGTGATCGTCGCCCCCGGCGGAGGGCACAGGATTCTCGCGTGGGATCTCGAGGGCACGGAGGTCTGCGAATGGCTGACTTCGATCGGCATCACCGGGATCCTGCTCAAGTACCGGGTTCCGTTCCGAGACCCTGACCGGCCATGGCTCGCGGCCGCTCAGGACGGGCAGCGGGCCGTGAGCGTCGTTCGGGGACGGGCCCAGGAGATCGGCGTCGACCCGGGCCGGATTGGGATCATGGGCTTCTCGGCTGGAGGAACGCCCGTGCGTTACGCGGCATTGGTCCCGCAGCGGCTCTACGGCGCGATCGACCGCTTTGACGACGTGTCGTTCCGCCCGGACTTCGCCGTGCCCATCTATGCCGGCGGGATCCCGGAGCAGGCCCAGATCACCGCCGACTGCCCGCCATTCTTCATGGTGATCACGCACGACGACCAGAACCGCTCGATCGCGGTGGCCGAACTATACATCCGCCTCAAGCAGGCCGGAGTGCCGGCGGAGCTCCACATATACGAGAGTGGCGGTCACGGGTACGGCCTGCGGAAGACTGACCTGCCCGTCACGAGCTGGCCCGCTCGCATGCAGGACTGGTTGCGCCGGCTGGATCTCATCGGCCCGCAAGCCTAGGATTTTCTGCCCCGGTCCGCGAATCGGACGGAGGGGCCGCCCCGCAGAACGCCCCGGCGCGGGGTGTCCGCCGGACAGGGTCGCAGCTCTGTGCGAAGCACCTCTCTTGTGTCGATCTGAATCACGCCATGAAGTAAACCTGACAACAACCCGCTCAGATTTTATTAGTACCACTATTGACAATTAGCGAGACCTTGGTATGCTGAGGGCGTGAGTCGTGATCACACAAGACCGTGATCGCGTGACACGTGAGAAAGGGGAACACCACATGGCATTGCTATTTCGCAACCATCGGGACATCCGGCGGGACTTCGACCGGCTCTTCGGTCTGGCCGCTGAGGCGCCGCGCTGGAAGCCGAACTTCGACATCGCCAACACCGAGGGGGCGTACGTACTGACGGGGGACATCCCCGGCGTCGCTCAGAAGGATCTCGAGGTGCGCGTCGAGGACGGCGTGCTCCGCGTGAGAGGAGAGCGGGGGCGAGCGGCGTCCGGCGGACAGCTGCACCGGAAGGAGCGGTACGAGGGAGCGTTCGAGCGCCGCTTCAGGCTGCCCGAGGACGTCCAGGAGGACGCCATCAAGGCGTCGTACAAGCGTGGCGTCCTGACGCTCGAACTGCCCAGGCAGGAGCCCGTGGACACGTCGCGGCTGATCCCGGTCAACTAGCCAGCGCAGGCGGGGGAAGCCTGGGCGTCGGCCCCGGCTTCCCCGAAGTCCCGGTACCGGCGCTGCTCCGCAATCTCGGGACCGTAGGGACCGGCCTGAGAGGCGCTCGGAGCGGCCGGAACGGGCAATGTGGCGGGTGATAGGCTGGGAGCACATGCCAGACGCCGACACGAGCGCCAGCGCGAGCCAGATCGTCGAGAGGGACCACAAGTACGTGGTCCGCAACTACGGGCGCTACCCGCTGGTCGTGAGCCGTGGTGAGGGCGTTTACTTGGTCGGCGCCGACGGTCGGAAGTATCTCGACTTCATGTCCGGCATCGGCGTGATGGCCCTGGGGCATTCGCACCCGGCCGTAGTGGCAGCCATCACCGATCAGGCTGGCGAGCTCATGCACTGCTCCAACCTCTACTACCACTCCCTGCAGGGGGAAGTGGCCCAGCGGCTGGCGGAGTTGAGCGGGCTGGACCGGTCATTCTTCTGCAACAGTGGCGCGGAAGCGGTTGAGGCGGCGCTCAAGATTGCCAAGGGGCACGGGCGCGCGATCGACAAGCAAAAGACCGAGATCGTGGCGCTGGAGAACTCGTTCGGCGGGCGCACCCTCGGTGCGATCTCAGTGACTGGCCAGCCCAAGTACCGCGAGCCGTTCGAACCCCTCGTGCCGGGCGTCCGGTTCGTCCCCCCGGACGATGTCGGGGCGCTCAGGGCAGCGGTCGGCGAGAAGACCGCGGGAATCATCTTCGAGCCGATACTGGGGGAGGGGGGCATCATCTCGGTGTCGGCCGAGTTTGCCCACGCTGCCCGGGCGCTCGCGAAGGAGCGTGGCGCGCTGTTGATCTGCGACGAGATCCAGTGCGGGCTGGGACGGACGGGAAGGACATTCGCATTCCAGGAGTGGGGCGAGGATTACCTCCCCGACGTCGTGACGGTAGCGAAGCCCATGGGGGCTGGGCTTCCGATCGGCGCTGTGATCTGCACCGACCAAGCTTCCGCAGCCCTTGGCCCTGGAATGCACGGCTCCACCTTCGGGGGTGGCGCGCTGGCCTGCCGGGTCGCGCGGGAGTTCTTGAACATGTTGCCCGACCTGATGCCGCGCGTGAGGGAAATCTCGGCCTATCTGCGGGCGGGGCTCGATGGTCTCTCCGAGCGATACGACTTTGTCTCAGGGCTGCGGGGCAGAGGCTTGATGGTCGGTCTGGAGCTCTCAGTTCCCGGGGCCGGCTTCGTTCCGTTGGCTCAGGAGGCGGGACTGCTGATCAACTGCACCGCGGGCAACGTGTTGCGCATGCTTCCGCCGTTCATCACCGACCGCGAGCATGTCGACGAGGCGCTGGGAATCTTGGACTCGGTCTTCGAGCGGGGCGTCCCGGAATAGCCAGTCCCGCCGGGCGGGCGCTGCTACGATGATCGGCGCATGGCCATTGAGCGAATCGAGACGCTCCACTGTGACGCCGGCTGGCGCAACTATCACTTCGTCAAGGTCTCCGACTCGTCGGGGACTGTTGGTTGGAGCGAGTACGACGAAGACTTCGGATCGCTCGGCGTAACCACCGCCATCGAAGGGTTCGCGGGCCGCGTAGTCGGTCATGGCACGGTCGACCATGAGCGCATCTACGCGGAGTTGTTCTGCTCGGCACGGCCGTCGACCGCGGGCGGCGTGACCGGCCAGGCTCTCGGCGCGATCGAGAATGCCCTGCTGGACGCAAAGGCCAAGGGGCTGGGCGTACCGTGCCACGCTCTCTTCGGCGGAAAGGTGCGTGACCGGATACGCCTGTACTGGTCTCACTGCGCGACGTGGCGCATCAACCAGCCGAGCTACTACACGCCCGCGATCACGGACATCGAGGGTGTTCGCCAGATTGGCGTGGAGGTCCGCGAGCGCGGCTTCACGGCGCTGAAGACCAACCTGTTCCGATACGTGGAGGGCAAGCCACGGGGTTGGAGGCCGGGGTTCGGTGCGCCGTTCGAGCCCGGCCGCAACATAGATGGCCCGCTCCTAGCAGACCTCCGCGCTCATCTGGACGCCCTGAGGGATGGCGCGGGCCCAGGCGTGGACATCTTGCTGGACCTCAACTTCAACTGTGCCACCGAGGGCTTTCTGAAGGTGATCCGCGAACTGCGGGACTTCGGTCTGCTGTGGGTCGAGATTGACACGCCCAACCCCCGCGCGCTGCACCACATCCGGAGTCAGAGCGCGTGCCCGGTTAGCTCTTGCGAGACGCTTGTCGGACTGCGCAGTTTCCTGCCGTACTTCGAGGCCGAGGCCGTTGACGTTGCGATCGTGGACGCGATCTGGAATGGGGTCTGGCAAAGCCTGAAGGTCGCCGCCTGTGCCGAGGCGTACGAGGTCAACGTGGCTCCGCACAACTTCTACGGGCACTTGGCCACGATGATCAATGCCCACTTCGTGGCTGCGGTCCCCAATCTGCGCATCATGGAGATCGACGTCGACCGGCTGGCGTGGGATCGGGAAATATTCACGGCCGAGCCACCGATCGAGGGCGGTGAACTGGTCGTGCCGGACACGCCAGGGTGGGGTGTCGAGCCGGACGAGGCCGCGCTGGCGAATTGGCCGGCGCGCATGTGACGGCTGACGGACCCGCAGGCCGGGGGGCGGTGGATTCACCCGGTCCCGACGAGTGCCTCGATTTCCCGGGCCCCGCGGGGCAGAGCGGCGCTGAGCACGCGACATCCGTCCCGGCGGATTTCGACGATGTCCTCGATGCGGATTCCCAAGCTTTCCTCGGGTAGGTAGAGCCCTGGCTCGATTGCCAACACCATGCCTTCCTTCAGCGTGCCCCGCGGGGGGGCAAGGTCGTGCACGTCCAGTCCCACGTGATGGCCGATCGCATGCGGGAGCCAAGCGTCGACACCGTCGGGCACGCCCTTCCGCAGGACCTTCTGGGCTATGGCCTCCAAGCTGCGAGCGCCGGTGGAGACCGGGACCCCGGGCCGGGCCGCTTCGATCACAGCCCGCTGGGCATCGCGGACGACGCCGTAGAGCATTCGCTGCCGACCGTCAAACCTGCCGCTGACGGGCGCCGTACGGGCCATGTCGGCGGCATAGTGGGAGCACTCCGCACCCGCGTCGATCAACACCGCGTGCCCCCGACTGAGGATGTCGGAGTTTCCTCGGTAGTGCAGGACCGTCGCGTTCGCCCCGCTGGCCACGATCGGCGGGAATGCCAGCCGGTCGCATCCGGCGCGAAACGCTGTTGCCACGATTTCCGCGGCCACGGATCGCTCCGTGGCGCCGGGCTTGACTCGCGCCAGCGCCGCCCGGAACGCGGAGACGGTGGCATCGACTGCCCCTTGGATCAGCCTCACCTCACCCGGGGATTTCACGCTGCGCAACTCGGCCAGGTGGCGGTCGGCCGGTCGCGGGCTTTCGCCTCCCGCGGCCTGTTTGAGGCGTGCCACGCTCTTGGGGGCCTTCCCCGCGCCGCTGCCGGCCAGCCCGAAGAGCGGGCCGCGCTCTCGGAGCAGTGACAGCAGTGTCGGGCTGAACTTTGCGCCGTCCATGACTTCGCGGAATCCGAGGTCCCCGGCCTCAGCCGCAGACAGCCGCGGCCCGGACCACTTCGTGGACGCAGCAGTGGCTCTGGGCAGGAACAGGATCTCCAGGTAGGGGCGGCGCCGCGCAACGGGGGCGATCAGGAGCGCCGCTCCGGGCTCGCGGTGCTGCGTAAGATAGTAGAAGTTGCTCTCTTGGCGGAATCCGGTGAACCCCGACTGACCATCCTCCTCGGAATGGCCAAGGAGCGCGACAACGCCGCGCCCGAGACTCTCAGCCAGGGCTTGTCGCCGCTTCGCCAGCCGCTCTGGAGTGGCGCGTTCCGCCGCCAGCGGTCTGCGCATCGCGAAGGATGCGGCCATGAATGACCTGCGGTTCAGCGGCAACGCTTCCAGCGTAGTCCACGCTGCGATTCTAAGGAGGGTGATCTGGGAGTGAAGCAGGTCAGGCTGATCACGGATGGCTCGTGCCTCGGGAACCCGGGCCCGGGAGGGTGGGCCGCGATCCTGCGGTACGGAAGCCACAGCAAGGAATTGTCCGGGGCGGACTCCGCCACAACAAACAATCGCATGGAGATGACGGCGGTCATTCGGGGACTTGCTGCTCTCAAGCACGCGTGCGAGGTCACGGTGGAGACGGACTCCCAGTACGTGAAGAACGGGATCACCAAGTGGGTGGGCAACTGGAAGAGGAACGGCTGGATCACGGCCCAGAGGACTCCAGTCAAGAACGCCGACCTCTGGGTGGAGTTGGAAGAGACCGCAGCGCGGCACACGGTTCACTGGCGGTGGGTCAAAGGACATGCCGACCATCCGGACAACAACCGGTGTGACAAGCTCGCCAAGGCGGCGGCCAAGTCTTACCGCAGTCCGGGCCGCAAGTCACGGTCCAGGAACCGTCGTCGGAAGCGCCGACGGAAACGCTGACGAGCCACCACTTAGGCATCGGACCGTCGGCGATCGCGCGGCCTAACTGCAATCTCGTGTCGTGCAGGTGCCCAGACGTGGGTGGCAGATCGGTTGAGCAGCGTTAAGAAACTCTGATGACCGACATCCGAGACCGCAGACGGTCAATCGTCGTCCTCGATGATTGCTATCCCGCGCGGATTCCGGAGGTGCCACCTCTGCCCCTTACGCAGCAGGTCCCCTACAAGCGACACGCTCAGGCGCGCTTCGTGCGCACGGATGATTCTCGTGTAGTCCTCTTCGCCGAATACGGTCCGGACTGACACAAACGTACCGTCAACAATGGCCTTGATGGTGGCCTCCCCTTCGGCAGCCGACTGGTCCCGCGCCAGCCGTGAGACGTAGCCCTGAATCTCTTGGCCGATGCGCTCCTGGCGGTCAGCAAGGATGTGGGCGGCTTCATCCAGCACATCCACGTCCCCCAGACTGAATGCGACCGCCACGAACTCTCCAGGATCCTCCTTGAAGGGTCCCGTCATTGCCCAGCTCACGGAGACTTCGAGGCCCTGGCCCGCCACTGTGAGACTTGCGATCGACCGGCACAGATTCGCACTGATGCCTTCGGCCAGACCACCCTCAAACTCGCTGATGTCTGCGACGCCCCGGTTAACCCTGTCCATCGCGCGTCGTGACGCGCCCAAGCCGGAGGCGAGCTTTCTCGTAACTGTTCGCTCGAACGGCTCGTTGGGCATCAATTTGCCCTCTTCGCTGAGCGCCGGGGCAACGGGCGAAAGAAGGTTGATCACGAAGCTGCCCGGCACGGTGTGCTCCATACGAACCCTGTCCAGATACTTCGACGCTTTCGTGTCCCGTTCCGTCCTGTACATCCGTTGCGGCCGGACCGCCGAGCATGCGGCGGCCAGCAGGAGATTCTGTGCCTCTTGGAGCACCCTGGCCCCGTCTCTAAGTCCGACGGTGTGGTCACCACGGGCGTTTGGAAGGTGTAATCGCACGACGTCCGACTCGACGAGCGACAGATCGGAGAGCACAGCCAGCCGTGGCCGCCCTTCCATCCGACCAATCTGATCCGCAATTTGGTGGACTCGCAGCCCGTAGTCGGAATACGCCTCCGAGGCCGGAACAATCGCGGCCTCGCGGTCGTCTTCCGGCCAAGCGTAGACATCGGCGGTCTCGCGCGATGCGGCTTGGTCTCGAATCCATCCTCGGGCGCGCAGGGATGCGTGGAGGCTGCGAAGGCCAACGCAACTAGCCAGGCCAATCTCGGTCGCCGATGAGTTCATCCAGTCACCTGCCGAATGTGAGCAAAGAGCGGCCCGAGCCCTGAGTCGCCGATGCGGTGGGAACACGGTATCACGATCGTCTTGGATTGCGGCTCAACAGGGTCTCCTCCGGCGAGGAATGCCACCAGCCGCACTTCCTGAGGATTAGCCGCTCAGCGGTGCAACTCAGCCACTCCGATTGGTCGGATGGCGGTTCAACCACAGAAAGGAGCAAGGGTGCTGCTCGCCGTCCGGTCCGGTCGTTGTAGTTTCTTGCCTCAGGCGGCAGTGGAGGCAGTCGTCTCTCCGGGTCGGTTTCGCCGTTGCCTCCATGCGCAAGCCAGAAGTCGCGTTGGTTCGCTCTAGCGCTGACGAATCCTCAACCTGCGCGAGTCACATCCGCGTGGCAGGTCCCGGTTGACGGTCAGCGGGTGGAGTGGAGGACTACGCTGTCCTTGGCGGCTCAGTCGGAGCGGGTCAAGGCGGTCCTCCGGTCGGAGGCTCAGTGGAAAATTCTAATTGTCGTCTGACACTCGTTGGCTACACGGCCTGTTACATGTTGGCATAGTCTGTCCCGAGACCCACGCCAGGGGGCACAGGCTGTGGACGCGGCGTCTTGGGCACCACGGTCGAGCCTGTTCTGCCCCCGACGGGCCAGAATCAGTTCTCCGGCACGGCTTCCATGAGCAGCCGCAGGGCGTTCTTGAGGCCCTCGTCCCCCGGGCCAGAGCCCTTGTAATGTCCCAAACGCACGACGACAAGGTCATGGGATGGAATGATGAACGTCTTCTGATTCCCGGCCCCCGCCATGTAATAGGTGTCTGTCGGAATTGGATACGTGCCAGTGGTGTTGATCCAGAAGAAGCCGCCGTAGATGGGGCGGCCGTCGGCCTCCCAAGCGGGCGCCACCGTGCTGACGAAATCGACGAAGCCCTCGGGAAGGACACGCTCGCCATCCCAGACACCGTCCTGTAGGTACAGGTTGCCGAGACGGGCCCAATCCCGTCCCGTTCCGAACTCGTACCCTTGGATCAGGAAGTTTCCATAAGGGTCGGTCTCCATCACCATGTCGCGAATTCCGATCTTGTCGAACAGTTCGCGCTGGGGGAAGGAGTGGTACGCTTCCCCACGACCCTCGACGCCGAGCCGCACGAGGTAGTTCGTTAGCACCGGATCGCAGTTGCGATAGCGCCCAACCGTGGTCGGCGGCCACTGCTGCGGTCGCGTCGCAGCCCACTGGAACGAGTTCATCCCGCCGGTGTAGAGATAGAGGTGGTCGGGGTATCCCATTGCAGGGTCGTACTCGGGATCGCCGCGGTTCACACAGCGGATTCCGCTCGACATCCGCAAGATGTCGGCGATGCGGATTTCTGCTCGGGGGTCGCCGTCATCCCGCTGCCACTCCGGAACGGGGGCTGCTTCCCAAAGGTCGTAGACGCCCTGTTGAATGAGGATGCCCATCAGGGTCGCAGTCAGGCTCTTGCCCATGGACCAGCTCTCGAGCGGCGTGTGGAGGTCTAGCCCTTCGCGGTAACGCTCGGAGACAAGCCGTCCTTTCCAGGTAACGACGAACGCGGCGGTCATCCCGTCGGTCGGCTCAAACGCGGCGTCGACGGCAGCCCTGAGCTTCGCGTCGTCGAGTTCCGGCGGCAGCGGTTCGTCAGGCAGGCGGTCTCCCATCGGCCATGGTTGCGTGTTGGGATCGGGTAGCGAGCTTGGCACGTCCACGGGATCGAAGAAGAGCCGGTCCTGCCCCAGGGGGAACGTGACGCAGCCCTGATCGCCGACGTACTTGGCTGTGCGCACAGTGTCGTCGGGAAGGGTCAGGTGCACCATCTTGCCGTCGATGTCGATTTCGCGCTTCGTCACTTTCGACCTCTGGTCGTAGTCGCTCGTGAAGTAACCGATGTTCTCCGCTGCAAACTCGGCGTCCAGCCCTGTGACGAAGACGGCCGAGCACAGGATTTTTGCGAAACCCGCGGTGTGATGATGGAGCGCGTCGCCCGGGGGAGCCTCCCATTCCGTCGGCAGCTCCAAGGACTCTCCTCGGGCAATGAGCGCAGCGGTGCCCGGGTCCCCGCTGGAGGAGGCGGACGACATTCGATCAGGCCCGGCCTGGTCCCCGCACGCGAGCAACGCCAGCAAGAGGTGGACGACTCCGACAAGTTTCAATCGGGCCATGGATCATTCTCCTCATCTCGGCAGAATTGGCTGCCCCCATCGACATGGGTTGTATTTCGCGCCGCGCCCGTGGGACCCATACCCGACGGGTGTGACGTTCCAGATCCCGAAGCAGGCAGGGCACAGCCGCGGGAACGATTCGATCGATCGGAGCTCCGGAGCCCTCGAAGGGCGGCATGCGCGGCTGTCTTTGCTCCGTAGCGGGCCGGTTCAGGAGTCCCGGCGAAAGCGCCATTCTTTGACCGCGGCCCCAAGTCAGACTTACCGTGCGCTCACGACCGGGGCCAGGTAGATGTTCCTGTACTTGACGGCAGTGTGGTCTCCCTGCAGGTAGATTGGCCCCGGCGCGGATGGGTCGGTGTAGATTGCCCCGGCCGTGGGACCGATGATCGGCTGATTGTCGACGACCGTAGTCCCATTTAAGACAACCGTCACGTGCCGATCGACCAACGTCAGGTCGTACGACTGCCACTGCCCCCCGGATCTTCCGGCGTTCGTGGAAGGCGCAATCCGGCCGAAGATCGCTCCCGGCCCTTGGATGCCCTGCATCCGACTGTAACGATCAACCACCTGAGCCTCGTACATTCCGCGAAGGTAGATGCCGCTGTTGCGATCCTTTTCGACCAAGAACTCAATGTGGAGCCAAAAAGTCCTCAAACTCGGCTTCCGTTCGCAGATTGGCATAGTCCCCGGTCGGGCTGAAGTCGGTCTTCGTCGTGGTGTTCACCAGCACCCCGCCCTGAGCGCTCCACCCGTTGATCTTGTCGGACTCATGTGGTCGCCAACCTTGGAGGTCTTTGCCGTTGAACAGCGGGAAGGGCATTCCGAAGTGGACCTTGGACAGATCCGGTGCTACGTCTGGCATCGGTGGGATCCGCTTTCCCGAGAAGCCGATTCGCTCGTTCACAGTGCCGTCGGTGGATGTGCGGACGATCACGCCGTCAAGCTTCCCGCGCCTGATGCCAATGTCCACGGCAGACTCGACGAAAACGTTGCTTTGGCGAGCTATGCGCCTCCGCCTCAGCGGGAAAGTGAGGCGTCCGTTGCTCGTCTCGGTGGCGGCGTAAGGGCCGTCGGGGCCAATGTAGACCCTCATGTGAACCTGTGTGCGCCCGTCCTCCCGAGCGACGCTCATCCATGCCGGTTCTCCGGACTCAAGTGCGAGCGACCAATCGCTAAAGAGTGCTGCGGGCGTTCCATCTGCCGAGAAGCCGGCAATCGAGAGCATGGCCAATCCGCCGAGGATGGTGAGCGGCGGCAGGCACCTCATGACACGGTCGCCGAGGAAGCCGAGGTCTTCAGGAATTCAGTGACCACGGGCCCGGAGTAAGTTGGGCTAGGGTCAAGCCGGCCACCCAGAGGAACGTCGAGGCGTGCTTGTCGAGAACTGGGGCGTCGGGGGTGGCTGGGCGTCATCTTGACCTTTCCCAAGTGCCAGTCAGTTTTCCTTCGGGATGGCTCACCAGTGGCACTTGTCCCTTAAGTCTAGGTCAGGGTTCTTGTTCAGGGTCAGGCTGAAGGGCATCGTCACGGTACCGTGGCACGGCGACCACCGTCATTCGGCGATGGCTGGCTCTCACTCCAGTCGTGCTGGCCGTTCGTCCATGAAACTCTGCCAGGCGAACCAGTACGCGACATGGCCGGGTAGCCGGGCGAGGCTCTCGCCGGCGGGGCCCACGAGCGCCGACTCGGCGACAGTCCAATACGACCCTTCGCTCTCGACGCGGGTTGGATCCCCGTCCACGTCCGCGAACGTGCGACCGCCAGACTCGTAGGCCCGGACCGTCTCCGTGTCAGCGTTGCCGATGAGAACCACGTCCCGCGAACCCACCCGGTCGTGAACGACGGAGCCGTTCTCGAACAGAGACAGGGCCCAGGCCATCTCGTTGGTGCCGTCGCGCAGGACAAAGATGCGGTCTTTCGGGGCGAGACGGCGGTCCCGCACAACCACCGGGAACATGAGGTCAGGGCTCTCGAAGTATTCGGCGTAGGCTCGTCCCGGCCGGTAGTCCCGACGGAATCCAGTGTTGAGGGACAGCACTGTCGTGTTCGGGTGAGCTGCCAGCCAGTCACGCCATCTCGTGATCACCACTGGCAGGATTGTGAGCTTGATGCCGGACCGGGCGAGCTTCCCCACCACCGGTCGCCCGGTGAACTGGTTCCAGAGCGACTTGGTCGCGGTGTCGTACATCAGCTTGTTGGACCGGTACAGGAGTCCCGAAGAGCCAAAGACGAACGGCTTGCGCCGACCGGGAACCCGGGTGTCGAAGAGAATGCCCGACCCGCACAGGGTGCAGTATGCGAGGGACACAGGGACGCCTCCCACCACATCGTTGAACATCTCGTGCCAGTTGAGGATGCGCATCGGGTACGCCCGGTAGTCGCCATTGATGCCCACCCCGAACACCGTCTCTTCGTCGTGCAGATAGGCTGCCTCGGACGCGGCGACTTGTTCGGCGTTCACCAGAGCCGGGAGGCCGTCCTTCTTCACTCCGCCCCAGACAATCTCCTCGATGCGTATCTCGTGGCGGATCCCCCGGTGGAGAAAGTCGCGGAAGGAGGGATCGATCGAAGCGAGAATCTCGGCCTTGAATGCGGTAAACCCGCGGTAGGGGCGGATCTCCGGGCGCGCCTCTTGCCATTCGACCCATGCCTTCCAGTCGCGGGGGAACTCGGTTCCGGCAAGCCGTTGCAGGGCATCGAGCAGTCGGCCGTCCTCGTCGGGCAGCATCCGCATCACAGCGATGAACGCCGGGATCACGTCTGGCCGATCGCGCTGGACGAGAATCTGCAGCGCCCGGTCCCGCTGAGCCTTGCCTCGGGCGAGCAACGCGGTGCGCACAACCGCTTCGATGGCGGTGTCTCGCGCCGGGAACAAGTTCGGAGCGGGGTCCCGGCCCGGGAGGCCCTCACGCGCGTCGGGCGGCTGGGTTACGACTTGAGCACCGGGCCCGGGACCGACTACGACCATTAGCAGCGCGGCAAGCATTGACGCGCATCGAGTCACTTGAGGCAGCGCGGAACCCAGCCGTTCCCAGCCTGAGAGTCTGTGAGCCGGGAACGGTCCGGCACCATTCTAGTCAGGTAGCCGCGGTGACCGCACTCCGCTGAGCGCGGCGCCCGTTGCCGGAATGCCGACCCACCCCCAGACACTCCGCGGATAGCGCCGTATCGAACACTGTCGGACGCAGTGTCTGCGGATCGCCTGGACGGCCCGGGCCCGACCGACATCGCCATGAGAGCAAGCCTCGAAGGGTATGGGAAGGCCCGCTGCTTGGAGCTTCCGGTCAGGTTGCTGGAGCTCGAGCCTCACCGGGATTATCGCGGCGCAGCAAGCCAGCAGACGGGCAACCGCCGCTTGACTCGCGCGGATTGGGGAGGTGCGGTCGCACTCCAAGTCTCTGCGGCTCGTCCGGAGGCGTAGTCCGCTGCAAATATACTGGGGCTCAGACCTAGCCATGCCAACTTCGGACGACTCCCACCAGATGCGCAGGACTGCGGTTCAGAGGGCGCTGCTCTGGGTTGAGCGAGCGGGCAACCGCCTGCCCGATCCCGCCGCGCTCTTCGTCCTAGCACTCGTCGCGGTGTGGGTCGCGTCATGGCTGCTCGCTGGCCACGAATTCACGCTGCCCGCCAAGGACGGTGCGAGGACCCTGACGGTTGAGAATCAGATCTCGGGGCCCAGCTTGGCCGCGTTCTTGGCCAAGATGGTGCCCGTATTCACGGGATTTGCGCCTCTCGGTGTCGTCTTGGTCGCGCTGTTGGGAGTCGGGGTGGCGGAGCATACCGGATTCATCCGTGCCGGGCTGCGAGGTCTCGTGGCAATGACGCCTAGGACCCTGCTGTCTCCCATGCTGCTCTTGGTCGCAATCATCAGCCACACCGCGGCCGATGTCGGCTATGTGCTGGTCATTCCCCTCGGAGGGGTCATATTTCACGCAGCCGGGCGGCACCCGCTCGCGGGCATCGCCTGCGCGTTCGCAGGCGTGTCGGGCGGGTTTAGCGCCAACTTCATTCCGTCCGCCATCGATCCCCTGCTGCAGGGCTTCACCCAGTCCGCAGCGCAAATCTTGGACTCTACCCGGGAGGTCAACCCGCTGTGCAACTGGCTGTTCACCAGCGTGTCGAGCGTGCTGGTAATCGCGGTCGGCTGGATCCTGACCGACCGTGTGATCGAGCCGCGGCTGCGTGGAACTCCGATCGATGGCGCGGACTCCGAGAGCGACGAGGCGCAGCCGCTCTCAAGGCAAGAACGCACCGGCGTCTGGGCTGGCCTCGCAACCATGGCGCTCGGCGTGCTGGCGCTTTTCCTCGCCGTGATGCCTCCCGATTCCCCCCTCCGCGCTCCGAACGGGCAGCTGAGCTCCTTCGCGGCTCCCTTGATGCAGTCGATGATCCCGCTGATCTTCCTCCTGTTCCTGATACCCGGGACGGTGTATGGGTATGTCGCTGGCACCGTGAAGAGCCACCGAGACATCATCGCGGGCATGAGCACATCGATGTCGACCATGGGCTACTACCTGACGATGATCTTTTTCTGCGCTCAGTTCACCTCGGCCTTTGCGGACTCCAACCTGGGTGCGCTCCTCGCGGTGGAGGGAGCCGAGTTTCTGAAGGCCCTGGGCCTGCCCGGAATGGTCACGATCGTGGGCATCATCGTCTTGAGCGCGTTCGTGAATCTGCTTGTAGGGTCCGCATCAGGCAAGTGGGCCCTGCTCGCCCCGGTGTTCGTTCCGGTCCTGATGCAGGTGGGCCTCTCTCCGGAACTGACGCAGGCTGCATACAGGGTGGGGGACTCCACGACCAACATCGTCACGCCGTTGATGCCGTACTTCCCCCTGGTGGTGGCCTTTTGCCAGCGATGGGTGAAGAGCACGGGCATCGGCACTGTCACTTCCCTGATGTTGCCCTACTCGATCACCCTGCTCGTCACCTGGTCCTTGGCACTGGGGCTGTACTGGGCCTTGGGCATTCCGCTCGGGCTCCAGTCGACATACACGTACCCCTGATCCTGGCGGGAGAACGGCAGTGTCCGCCACTTTCCAGATTGTGGACTCTGCCGTTAGCCCGTAGCAGCGTTGGTCGTGAGCGTCGCTGCCAACCTGTCGAGCTTGTCGATCACTTCAGGATGTATCTGAGACGGAGCCATCACTTCCGCGATTCCGACCAAGTCTCGCTTGTTGACCGGCTTCCCAAGTTCTCGAAAGAGGGGCAGAAGGAATTCGTCGCTGGCCTTGACTCGTGCCAGTGCGACATGGTTGCTGAATAGGTTTGTCCCGCGCGGGACTTGCTTCCAAAACGCGGCCTCGATCTGATCTTGGAGCAACGGAAAGTCCCAGAACGCTGCAATCGCTTCGGGATCCAACAGGTAGTTCTCGATCTCGTAGCGATTCCAGCGCAGCACGGTCAATCCGGCCTTGGTCACTTCGGATTCAGGATCATCGCGGTTATCGCCGTCAAACAGGCAGATTGCTGGCATTTCAGGGAACGCCGCTCGCAGGGCGAAGTAATGGGAGTTTGCCTCACGCAGGCGGCGGCCACCCAGCTGCACCACGAATGGTCGGTCGAAGAATGCGCTGGCCGGGTGGTCCAAGACCCGTGCCCATGCCGCTAGGATGGGCACGTCGGTCGGTCCTTCGACATACAGCACGGCCCCAACATCCTGTCCCTGCAGGAGGTCGGTGGTGGTGAGGCGCTTCATTGCCTCGCGAAGGCGGTCTCTGGCGATCTTGGTGACCAATGGCCTTGATGAGGTGCCGAAGAAAGCGTAGACCCGGGCGGGATCGGTCGCATCCAGGACGACATCGGAGTGGGTCGCTAGTATCAGCTGAGCGTGTCGCTTCCGACACAGTCTGAGGATCTCTCCGTACACCCGGCGTTGCAGGATCACATGCTGGTGGGCATCAGGCTCGTCGAGGAGCATGACAGACGATGGTCGCGCATACAGGAACGCAAACAGGAGCAGCGCCTGCAATGTCCCGCTCCCAGCGTTGGAGAGGTCCAGAGGCCTCCGACTGTTGGGATCCCGGTACTCGCAAATGATGTAGGGGTCTGTCGGGGAATAAGCGGGCCGGATGAGGTCGATGTCGAACAAGCCGCGGAGGAGCTCTGCGAACTCAGCCCATTCGCTCACGGGGATGTCTAGGAGCAGGTTCCGCAGAATTTCCCCGGACCGGCCTTGGCCGACTAGGAGATCTTGCAAGCCCCGGTCGAATCGGGGCTCGTCTCGCCTAATGCCGGAGAGTGCGGGCACCGAGACCACGTTCAACTCGCTCGCACCCGTCGGAGGGAACGCAGCAATCTCATCCTTGGCCAACTTACTCGCGTTCAGCGGTCGGACATACAGCATTTCCGAGTTCGTGTATTGAAACTCCAGTCCGCACGCCCATGGGCCGTCGCTGGCCTCGCCGTTAACCGATATCTCGATCAACCTCCTGTTCCCGGGCTCGGCGGCTCGAGGGGCGACTTGTCGACTTTCCCACAGCAGGTTCATCTCCCGTAGGGGAACGGTTGAGAGTTCGGCCCTGGTGATCGGAACTCCAGTTCGCCTGCGGGCCTTCGATCCAGACCTTCGCTGGGACCAGTAGCTCAAGCCAAACTTCCAGGTGGCGATTGCTTGCAGCAGTGTTGACTTGCCTGAGTTGTTCGGACCGGCCAGGACAACCGAGTCAAGCAGTTCGAATGACTCGCTCGAGAACCGCTTGAAGTTTCGAATCGTGACCTTTCGAACCATGATCAGGAAATCCAGCGCTGTTTGAGACTGCCGAGGGGCCGATGTCGACCTCTTCGAAGCGGCTCACGGCGAGCGGATGACGGCAGTCCGTCCCCCCGTTGCTCTAAGTTGCGATTATCCGGGCCGTGGCGCACTTCGACATCCTCGCTGCTGCGCCAGATCCCCGAGCTTCGGCTCGATGGCACGCCGCGAAACGGCTGGAAATGGGCGTCTTGACGCTGCGTCAAGCCACTGGCAGACTCTCGAGAACACTGCGGTAGGTCCGCTGAGCCCTGGCTGTCGCCTGAAGGGACGGCGCACCGTGGCCCTATCACCGAACGCCGCAAGGTTCCGGCGTGGCGAGACAGCCTCGCGTGAACAGGGGCCGGTTTCACCCGGCTAACCGCGGTTCCGGCCCCGTTCTCGCTGTCCCGCTTGCCCTTGTCGGGCGAGCCGGGCGCGAGATCTCCGGCATCCCCACCCTTGGCCCAGCATCGGCCTCCATAGACGGTCAACGCCCTCTGGGCAAGTCGTCCACCGCTGCGACCCTTCGTGGCCATCAACGCGCATGCCGGGCTGAGCGCGGTGCGTGGGACCGACCCTGTCAGCCCAAGGCGCGCTCGGCGCCGTCCGTGGTCTGCCGTGAGTCCCGCTACCCTCGCACGGACACTTAGGCAGACACGGTCCTGCCGCGTGCCGCTCCGAGCCGTTCCGGTCACTGTCGTAAAATGGTATCGGTTCCGTGTCGAAGACCTTCGCATCGATGTTAATTTCCGTTGCGAACGGGTTGAGCCTGTTTCGAGTGTGTGCCACGCCGGGCCTGGTCTACCTGATCTGGCGGTCTGGGGAGCTTGAATCGTACCGGTACGCCGCGTTCTGGCTGGTTGCGATCTTGCACATTTGCGACATGATCGACGGGTCGTTGGCGAGACGGGGCAGCCGGACCTTGGCTGTTCGGAACTACTTCGGGGAGATCATCGACCCGATTGCCGACAAGCTGTACATCGGCGCTGCTTTCGTCACGCTCGGGCTCACCGGCCAGTTGCCGGCATGGATCGTCGCCCTCGTGATCGCCAGGGATGTGTGCATCATCGCGGGTTGGACGGCGATCTACCGGCGCTTTGGCGTGAGGTTGCTGCCGAATCTTACGGGCAAGGTCACGGACGCTTCTCTGGCTGTATTGGCTGGACTGGCGCTGCTGCGGATTGCCCCGTCCGTCCTGGGCGTGCTGACGGCAGTTGTGGCAGCGCTGGTGTTGGCCTCGGGGTGGCTCTACGGTCGCATGGCCGCTAGGGCGGTGTCGGCTGCCTACTACCGCAAGCTTCGCATCATGGCCGCCAGCAGGCGCCGAACCCGCGCCGCCGCCGCGAAACGGGGAATGCGCGCGGCTCCCTGAGCCGAGCCCCGTTCGGTCAGTCGTCGCGGACCGCGTCAACTTGGTCGATGCCCAGTTGCTGCATGTCCGGGCCTTCGGGTGCGGCAAGGATCGAGTTCGGCGCGAAACGCCCCGCCAGCCGCCGCGTGCCGGCCACCAGGACGCCGCCAAGGACCATCAGCGTCGCGAGCAGTCCGCACAGTATGAACGAGTCCAGGACGATATTGCGCAAGCTGTCGTAACGCTTGGGCTCTTGGACGTGCTGCGTGACCTCCGCGCGGTAACGGACCCTTGCCAGCAGCAGCTGTGCCTCGTCCGCCGACTCGGGTTCCACCGCGACCACGATCAGGGGGCCGTCTTGCTTGGCATAGGACCCCTCCACCTGTTGGAAGGCCTGGGCCCGGTCGCGGGCGATCGGGTTGGAAGGGTAGCTCCACACGCAAAGGGGCATCGTGCCGCTGACCGTTCGGAACTGGCCGCAGTAACCCTCCGGTCCGAAGTGGAATCCGACCACGGACGGGGCGAGCGCCGGGGCGACCCTCTCCAATGAGACAGGGCCCAGTATCAGGCGCCCGGTTCCCGGCACCAGCAGTTCGCCGGGGATGTATTGCAGCACGGGCGGGTCCGCCGTCGGCTTGGGCCGGGGCAAGAACGCCAGCGCAAGCTCCACGTCTTCCTCGTCGGGCGCGTCTCCGCGCAGGGACACGAGGTAGTTCGCGAACTGGATCACGGTGTAGTCTCCCAGCTCGACCGCCCGCTCGCCGCGCTCGACCGGGAATCCCTCGGCAGGCCTGAGCCACGCGTACGCCGCAACGGCTCCGGTGTCGTCGTAGAACTGCATGGCCCGAACGACAACCGACCGGCCGTCGGGAGTCTCGTATCGGGCCTCTTCGTGCTCCTCGAGCCCGAACTCGCGCATCACTTCCGGATCTTGCAGGGCAAACGTTCGCGGTTCCTGGCGCTCGAACGGTCCCAAGGCCTCGTGCAACAGGTTGGCGGAGACCGGAAGGGCCGCCGCCAGAAGAATGGCCGCGACGCGCGTCACGGGCCTACCGCTGCAGCGCCGCAACACGACCGTGGCACTTCTTGAACTTCTTGCCGCTGCCGCACGGGCACGGCGCGTTGCGTCCCACTTTGGGCCCGCGGACGACCTGCTTGACGCGACGGCTGTCTTCGTTCGTTCCAGCTGCGTTCGCGTGGCGCATCCGCTGACGGTTCCGGCGCCTTGCCCGCCGCGCGAAACGATTGATTCCGGGCGCCGCCGGCCGTCGGCGCTGTTGTTTGGGTGGCGGGGCGACCGGCGCAGCCTTTGGGCGGTCTGCCTGCGTCTGCTCCGGGCCTTGGTCTGCGACCGTGAGCCGGAAGAGCAGCTTGAGGGATTCCTCGTGAAACGTCTCCAGCATCTGCTGGAAGATGTGGAATGACTCCCGCTTGTACTCGACCAGGGGATTCTTCTGGCCGTACCCCCGAAGGCCGATGCCCTCCTTGAGGTGGTCCATTGACAGCAGGTGGTCCTTCCACTGCTGGTCCAAGACCTGCAGCATGACCACCCTTTCCACCGTGCGCATGCGCTCGACCCCGACATCGTCAGCCTTCTTCTCGTAGCGCTTGCAGACTTTCTCGGTGAAGGCGTCGGCCAGTCCCTGCCGGTCCAGACCCGAAACGTCCACGCTGCCCAGATCCTCGCCGAAAACTGCGAGCATGTCGTCCTGCAAACCCGCGATGTCGTACGTGTCGGGATGTGCCCGTTCCGGGCAGCGATCTTCGACAAGAGCGCCGATCTTCTCGCCGACTTGCTCCAGGATTTTCTCGCGCTGGTCCTCCCCGGTGAGCATCTCGCGCCGCATGCGGTACACGGCCTCGCGCTGTTTGTTCATCACGTCGTCGTACTCGAGCACGTGCTTGCGGGACTCGAAGTGCTGGGTCTCGACGGCCTTCTGCGCGGCCTCGATGCGCTTGGTTATCAGCCGCGACTCGATGGGCACGTTCTCTTCCATGCCCAGCTTCAGCATCAGGGCTTGCATGCGGTGGCCGCCGAAGATGCGCATCAGGTCATCTTCCAGGGAAAGGTAAAAGCGCGACTCGCCGGGGTCCCCCTGCCGGCCGGACCTGCCCCGCAGCTGGTTGTCGATGCGGCGGGACTCGTGGCGCTCCGTGCCCAGCACGTAGAGTCCTCCAAGACCCACCACGTCGTCGTGCTCGGCGCCGGTCTGCGCCTGGAACTGCTCCAGCGCGGCTTCCCAGACCAGCACGTTGTCCGGGTGGTCGGGGTTGATCCCTTTGCGGCGCAGCGACTCGCGCGCCAAGAATTCCGGGTTGCCGCCAAGAAGGATATCCGTGCCGCGTCCGGCCATGTTAGTGGAGACCGTCACCGACCCCTTGCGGCCGGCCTGGGCGATGATCCGCGCCTCCCGCTCGTGGTGCTTCGCGTTGAGAACCTGATGGGGGACGCGCTTGCGCTTGAGCATGCGCGAGAGCAGTTCGGACTTCTCGATCGAGATCGTGCCCACCAGTACCGGCTGGCCCGCTCTCTGTCGTTCCTTGATGTCCGCCGCGACGTTGCGCCATTTCTCCCTCGTGGTGCGGTACACGATGTCCTCGTGCTCGGCCCGCACCATCGCGCGATTGGTCGGGATCACCAGAACCTCGAGGTTGTAGATCTTGCTGAACTCCGCGGCTTCGGTGTCTGCCGTCCCCGTCATGCCGGAGAGCGTCTCGTACATCCGGAAATAGTTCTGGAACGTGACGGTCGCGAGGGTCTGGTTCTCGCGCTCGATCTTGACCCCCTCCTTGGCCTCGACAGCCTGATGCAAGCCGTCCGACCACCGACGGCCAGGCATCAGGCGGCCGGTGAACTCGTCCACGATGATGACCTTGCCCTCCTTGACGACATAGTCCTTGTCGCGCTGGAACACGGCGTACGCCTTGAGCGCCTGCTCGACCGCGTGCTTGATGTCATAGTTCGCGAGTTCGTTGATGTTGGAGATCCCCAGCGCCTGCTCGACCTTGGCCTCGCCGCGCTCAGTGAGCCAGGCGGAGCGGTGCTTCTCCTCGAGGATGTAGTCCCCGGTGTAGGTGCGCTGGCCAGGCTCGTCGCCCTCGATCGTCTCGCCCCTTGCGAGCTTGGGGATCACCTTGTTGGCGTCGTAGTACTTGTCGGTCGAGATCTCGGACGGCCCCGAAATGATCAGCGGCGTGCGGGCCTCGTCGACCAGGATTGAGTCCACTTCGTCCACGATGGCGAAGTCGTGGCCGCGCTGGACGTGCTGGCCAGCGTCGAACTTCATGTTGTCCCGCAGGTAGTCGAACCCGAACTCGTTGTTAGTGCCGTACGTGATGTCGGCGCGGTAGTTCTCCTTGCGCTGCTGGTCGTTCAGGCCATGGATGATGACGCCCACCGTGAGCCCCAGCCATTTGTAGATGCGCCCCATCCACTCGGCATCGCGCTCAGCCAGGTAGTCATTGACCGTGACGACATGCACGCCGCGACCGGACAGCGCGTTGAGGTACACCGCTAGGGTGGCCGTCAGGGTCTTGCCCTCGCCGGTCTTCATTTCGGCGATCTTGCCCTCGTGCAGTACGATGCCCCCGATCAGCTGCACGTCGAAGTGCCGCATCCCTGTCACCCGCCGCGAGGCCGCCCGGCAGACGGCAAACGCCTCGGGGAGCAGGTCGTCCAGACTCTCGCCCTCCTTGAACCGATCCTTGAATTCCTGGGTCTTCGCTTGGAGCTCGTCGTCGGACAGCGCGTCAATCTCGGGCTCGAGGGCGTTAATCTCCTCGATGCGCGGCTTCATCCGCTTGAGTTCGCGCTCGTGCTTGGTGCCGAAAACCTTTGCCAGAAGTGTGTCGAGCATCTCTTAGGGCACCGTCCCCGGTGCCAAGCTTCATTGTAGTAGGGCGTGCCGGCGGCGAGGACGATCCCCGCCGCCGGACATGCTCAGGGAGTTTGATCTGGGGACGCCTCGGAGCCCTTGGTCAGGTACGAGTAGTATCCGAGATCTCGACCCGTCAGGTGCTTCGTCGCCCAGATGATCTGGCCCGTGTGGCCGCAGAAGTGGGTGACGACATGGATGATCGCGTGCAGCACGGTCACGTTCCGGAACACCTGAATGTCCCGCACGTCTGTCAGCGTCGCGGGATCGAGCCCCGCCAGGACGTGGTCCGCTTCCGCAACAGCGGCCGCCAGGCCGGAGCGCAGCTCCGCAGCCGAGATCGGGGCCCGGTTGGCGAATTCCCAATCCCGGTCTCGATGGTCCTCCTGCCCGGCCACGCCGGAGAGGATCCACTGGCGAACGTTGCCCCCGAGGTGCAGGACGAGGTTTCCCACCGAGTTCTCGATTGCATGGTCGCGGTGCCAGATCTGTTCCGGCGATAGCCGCCCGAGGCAGTCCCCGACTCGGATACAGGCCTGGCCCAGCTCCTTGCGCGCGACCCGAAGGAATTCCTGCCCCAGCCCTGCCCCGGCGTTCGCCACGCCGGCGGACTCGGAGCTCACTTCAGGGGGGAGAAGTCCGTGGCCTTGAGCCACTGATTCTCGATCTTGGCGACCAGTCGGCCATCCTCGCGGGACTCGGCGGCGGCGGCCTTCCAGGCTGGGTCATTCACGAAGCCTTCCCAAGACTGCTTCGCCTTCTCACGGCTGTCGTGGGCCAAGATGTAGACGAGGGTGTTGTCGGCGCCCTCCCCCTCTGTGGGAGTCCAGTAGCCGATCAGCGTCATGCCGTGCTTGACGAACAGATAGTTGGTGTGGTTGCGGAACCGAGCCAGAAGGTCAGAAAGCTTGCCCTCCGCGGCCGTGTAGATGCGCATTTCGTAGACACGCTCGGAACTGTCGTCGTGCTGGTCGGCAATCGCCGCCGGGGCGAGTAGCAGGCCTAGTAGCAGCGCTGCCAGAATTCTTGTCATTGTGAACCTCCTATGACGTAATCTCGGTCAGGCTCGCAGCCTGACGACCTGTTTTCCGATGTTAGCGCCACCCAGCATGCCGATGAACGCTGCCGGGGCGTTCTCAAGGCCGTGGGCGACCGTTTCCTTGTACTGCAACTCCCCGGATCTGACCCACGGCGCCATTGCCGCCATTGCCGCTGCGTGGTGTTCGGCGAAGTCGAAGACCAGAAAGCCCTCGGCCCGGATGCGCTTTGTGATGAATTGCCACAGAAGCCTGGGGCCCATCGGCGCTGCTACCGCGTTGTACTGGGAGATTTGTCCGCAGATCGCGACACGGGAGCGCACGTTGAGGCGGTCGAAGACGGCGTCGGTCACGGGCCCGCCCACATTGTCGAAGTAGACGTCGACACCGTCAGGCGTCGCCGCCCGGAGGGCTTTGTGGAAGTCGTCGGCCTTGTAGTCCACGGCTGCCCGGAACCCCAGCTCGTTCTCCACCCATTCGCACTTGGCCGGGCCTCCCGCGATTCCGACGGCCTCGCAGCCGCGCAATCGCGCGATCTGTCCGACCGCGGATCCGACCGCGCCGGCCGCTCCGGACACGCACACCGTCTCGCCGGCCTTGACGCCGGCGACCCTGAGCAGGCCGTGGTAGGCCGTCATGCCTGGCATTCCCAGCACGCCCAGATAGGCGGAGAGCGGGGCGGCATCGGGATCGACGACGTCCAGCGCCTTGGCTGGGATGCACGCGTGCTCCTGCCAGCCCGCCGGTCCGACTACGAACTGGCCGGCCGAGATGCGGTCGCTGCGTGACTCGACCACCTCGCCGACGCAGGCGCCGACGATCACTTCGCCGATTCCCACCGGATCCGCGTAACTCTTGCGACCGCTGATGCGACCGCGCATGTATGGGTCCACAGAGAGGTAGTGGGCGCGCATCAAACACTCCCCGTCGCCAACCTTCGGGATCGGCGCGGTTTCGAGCCGGAAGTCGGAGAGCTTCGGGACGCCCTTGGGGCGTGCGGCCAGCACGATGCGGCGGTTCTCAGCGGTCAATGTCCGAGTGTAGCAATGTTGCCTGTGTGTCCTCTGTTCCTTGCGGGCAAAGGGCTCAGAAACGGCGATTCTCCAAGCGGCCGATGTCGAACCTGGCGGTATGGGCGACGGCCATCACAGCCATCACTCCGGCCTGCACCGGATCGGTCACGACCAGATCCGCGGCGTCTGGCACGGAGCCCGCCATGTTGAGCGAGATCACCACCAATTGCTTGGCCTGCACATCGAGCACGGCCCTCTCGATCTCGCCGCCCATCAGCGCTCCGGCTAGGACGACCGCGACGACCCGTGGGAGTCGGGCGGTGGCGCGCACGGCCTCGGCGATCTTGCGCTCGCCGACCAGGGGGATCGTGTCAATCGAGATCCGCTCGCCGCGGAGATTGTGGCGGTCTGCCTCGGAAATGGCGCCGAGCGCGACTTGGCCCACTTGCGAGCCGCCCCCGATGATCACGATGCGCTTCCCGAAGATGTGGCCGAGCGTGCCTTTCGCCGAGACCGAGCGCACGGCCTGGAGGGCGTCGAGAGATGCGACAAGAGCATTCGGACGCAGAACGTCGCAGAGTTCTACAACGATGGTCTCGGAGTCTTGGTGAACGCCGAGCAGAGAGATCCACGAAATGTGCGCGCCAGCTTGGTCGATGGTCTCGACGATCGGGGCCAGTGCGCCGGTGCTCTGGCGAACCTCTATCGCCAGAGCCAAAGTGTCGTTAGTCACGGGGTCGCCCACGGTGCCACTCCCAGCACTCCCCAGAATTGCACATCGCGGGGGATCGCACGCGGTGTCTGGGCAGCAGGCCTACTGCGAATCGGAGATCCGACTGCGTGCGTGAAGCTGGAGCGACGTGCCAAACAGAGTGTTGCGATCCAGTCCATCCCCGCGTGTGCGGGCAAAGCGCCGTGACGTACGTCGCGCCCTGGCGCGGCACCGGTCCATGATTCTTGGCCGCTCACAACGCTGCCTTCGATCTGAGCGTTTGGTATGCATGCTGCAACCGCTATCGGCCGTCGGCGCCGACCCTGCTGATCATCGGCACAGGTCGGGTCGCGCGCAGCCCAGGCAGCGGGCTGGCAGCCTCACGGGCAAAGGCTTGGGCGGACCGGGGCGAGAGCACGCAGCGAGGAAGGAAGCGTGCGCGGTACGCGCTTTTGCGAGCGGGCTGCCTGTCGGAGCCGCGATCAAGTTCCCCTAACTTTGCGAGGTCTCACTGCTCGCACCGGCCGCCAATCAGCTTCGGGTGCCCTTGGCGCGGCATGGAGTTGATCTGTGTTCGTACCATTTCGGTCAGTCGTGTCGCAAGCGGCTTGGAGCCTGGCCGCGCGCCCTCCGACATGGCGGCGTGTCCGAGTGTCCACCGTGCCTGGGCCGTGTGCAATCATGGCTGAGATTGATGCCGTCGCACATCTTGGCACGGGCCCAGAGCACGCTGATGCGGGAGCTGTCGCGGATTGTGACCTACGAGGTCCGCGATCCGAGGGTCGCCGACGTCCGCGTGAGCAAGGTCGAGCTCTCGGCCGACAAGCGGAACGCAAAGTTGTACGTGGCGTTCTGGGACCCCGAGATAGCCGAGGAAGCCGGAAACGAGCCGTTGCGCGCGCTCCGGCGCGCCACGCCCTTCATCCGCAAGGCTCTCGCCAAGAGCCTTAGGATGCGACATGTACCGGAGCTGCGCTGGTCCTTCGACTTGTCTGACCAGCACTCCAAGCGGATCGAGACCCTGCTCACGAGGATCAAGAAGCGGGATCGCAAGCGCGCGCGCCGGCTGGCGCCGCTGCTGTTGATGGCGATTGCCCTGGGTGCGGCCTCCAACCTCGCGGCGATCGAGCGCTTGGAGTCCAGCGCGTCCATCATGGGCAGCGAGTTTCGGATCGCGTGCTACGCCGACACCAAGAGCGTCGCCGCTGGCGCGATCACCGCCGCCTTTGACGAGGCACGCCGCATTGATCGCCTGCTGAGCAACTACCGGCCGGACAGCGAGCTGAGCCGGGTCAACGCCGGCGCGGCCAACGCCCCCGTCCCCGTGTCCGGAGAGCTTGCGGACCTGCTCTTGCGATGCCAGGAGTATTCGGAGGCCAGCGATGGCGCCTTCGACATCACGGTCGGGGCTCTGGTGAAGGCTTGGGGCTTTCACGGGGGCGATGGCAACATGCCTGGTGCCTGGGCACTCTGGCGCGCGCGGCGGAACGTCGGGTACCGTCACTTGCTGGTGGACCGCGCAAAGGGCTTGGTGCGCTTCTCTCGCGCGGGTCTGGAGCTGGACTCGGGCGGGATCGGAAAGGGCTACGCGGTGGACCGCGCGGTGGCCGTGTTGCGCCAGTACGGGATTTCGCGCGCACTGGTCGGGTCCGGAACCAGCAGCATTTTCGCGCTGGGATCGCCACCCACAGATGTCCTCGGATGGTCGCTCGACATTCGCGCCCAGCGGGCGGGTGCTGGCCCCGCCGCCACGGTCACGCTTCGTGACCAAGGGTTGTCCACTTCGGGCTCCTACGAGAGGTACTTCCAGGAGGAGGGCCGTCGGTACGGCCATGTGCTCGATCCGCGGACCGGAGAGCCCGCGGAGGGCTTGGTTGCTGTCTCGGTGGTCGCGCCGACTGCGATCGATGCCGAGGCTTGGTCCACGGCCCTGGTCGTGAATGGCCAGGAATGGGCCCGCCAGCGGCGGCCCGCGGGGATGCGAGTGTTCGCATGCCCCCAAGAAGGGCCGTGTGAGTGGCTGGGCGCCGACTGAGCGTCGCCTACTTTGCGCCGGTGGTTAGCACGCCGGGCTGAGCGGACGGCATTGGTGTTTGGGGGTCCCGCCAGAAGTCGACTGCCGAGGCCTTGTGCACGCACGACACCGTGCAGGTCGGAGCACACGACTTGGGTGTGCGGTAGGCCCGCCGGATGTCGTCGACGGAGTAGTCAGCCAACGGCACGCCGGGAACGCCCCGCTGCTGGGAACAGTAGTGGACCAGGCCGTCCTCGCAGATATAGAGGTAGCGTGCTCCGGCTCGGCAGTTCCAGTGGTTCGGCTTGCCGTTGACGAGATTGTCCTGAAAGAACGTCAGGCGGCTGTAGCCGCGCTTGGAGAGCGGCTTGATCTGCTCGTAGACCCGCCGCTCGGCCAGGCTCAGCGGGCGCAGCTGCCCGTCGCCGTCGTGGATCACCCCCACCGTGCTGGTAAAGCCCAGCCTGAACGCGCGGATGGCCACGGTGTAGGCGTCGCCGGGATTGGGGATCCCGGATCCCACCACGGAGTTGATGTTGACCTCGAAATCGGCGTGCTCGGCCAGCATCTCCAGCTTCTTGTCGAGTACCCGCAGGCTCTTCATCGACGTCTCGTCCGGATGCACGTTGTCGATGCTGATTTGAATGTATTCCAGCCCAGCGTCGTTCAGTTGGCGGATGCGATCGGGGCCGAGAAGATAACCGTTCGTGATGAGGCCGGCGATCATGCCCCGCGCGCGAATGTGCGCAATCAGGCCGTCGAGTTCCGGATGTAGCATGGGCTCGCCCCCGCTCAGCGTGATGATGCTCACGCCCAGATCCGCGAGACGGTCCGTGCGGTCGATGAGCTCTTCGATGGGAACGGGGGACGAGACGTGGTCGTACTCGTTGCAGTAGGCGCAGGCGATGTTGCAGCGCCGCGTGGGAATCATGTGCGCGAGCACCGGGCGGTCCCTGTCGACCAGAGCCCGCGCGATCATTCGCAGCTCGCGCAGACTGCGATGGGCCCCAAGCAGCTTGCGACGTGCCCGCGTGCGGAGATTTACGCTGCCCATGGTTGCCGCCCGGGTGCTCGGCGGACGGCCCCGGGGCAGGTCCAATTATACCGGCGGCGCTTTCCGCTGACACACCCTGACGGACGGATCTGGACGCTCCGCCGGGGATTCTAGCGCGGCGATCGCAGCCGTTCTGGCCGCCAGTCGAGAGGCCGCCCCTGCGGTATACTGAACCCGGGCGGGAGTAACTCAGTTGGTAGAGTGCGACCTTGCCAAGGTCGATGTCGCGGGTTCGAGTCCCGTCTCCCGCTCCATGTCACCGCCGGCTGCAGGGGGCATACAACCGTGGCGCGGTAGCCAAGTGGTAAGGCAGAGGTCTGCAAAACCTTTACTCGTGGGTTCGATTCCCACCCGCGCCTCCACTCCGTAAGTGCTGCGGTTGGCGGCATTCGACGTCCGCGAACCGGGAGGTGCGCGTCAGCCTCAGCCGCACCCCGCTGTCCGGCCTCGTGGCCGGTTTGTCCAAGGGCCCCTCAGGCACTGCAAGGGCGTTGCCGCACACGAGTGGCGGCATCCGGCCCCACCGATCGAGCACGCTCAGACCCGCCCTGGTACTAGCCAACCGGGACAGTCATCTGGCCCCCTGAATCGCAGCCGGTCGAACGCGTGGGCCCCGATATCCCGAAACTACCGCTGGAGCCTCTCGCCTTGTACGTCCGGCGTTGCCAGACGAGCTGCGGCGGGGAAGGGAACTAGGCCCGCAGCCTTGTGAGACGGTCGAACCGATCCCCGTCAAGGCGGTGACACGGAGCGCGCGAAACGTGCTGCCTGTCAACGACGAGGCACGAGGCGTATCGCGGATGGCGAGGTCCGGCCGGAGCCCAGATCACCTGCGTCGCCACGAGCAGCGTCGAGACAGTGACTTGGCGAGCAAGCAGGGGGCCGAGCTGCAGCTTCAGCGAGTGGCTACACTTTGCCGCCCCCGACAAGCGGACGAGTGGTTCCGGACCGGGACTTCGATTGAGATCCTGTCAAAGGGTCCGGAGGCAAAGACCGTCACCGACATCATGGGTCTGCATGTCGCTGGGGCTTGAGCTCTCCTTGCAGCCACGGCCGCAAGTCCGCCCCGCGACTAAGCTGGAAGTTGGACTCGCCGGAACGACCGCTCCTCCTACTCTCGAACGACGATGGCATCGCCGCGGAGGGGCTGAAGGCGCTGGAGCAGTCGTTGGCCCCACTGGGGCGCACCGTGATCGTCGCGCCCCTTCACGAGCGGAGCGCTTCCAGCCGGGCGATCACCCTTCGACGACCGCTGCGCTGCCATCGCCAAGGGAGCGACCGCTACGGCGTTGACGGCACTCCGGCTGACAGTGTGATGCTTGCCGTGACCCATCTCTTGCACGCGCGCGCGGATCTAGTCGTCACCGGCATTAACAACGGTCCCAACATGGGCGACAATGTGCACTACTCCGGCACTGTCGGCGCGGCAGCGGAGGGGGCGAGGTTCGGGATCCCGGCCATCGCGGTGTCGGTCGACCAGCGGGTCGACGTCGACTTCCGACCCGCCGGACGGGTCGCCGCGGCAATCGCGGCCAGGGTTCTCGATAACGGGTTGCCTCCCGGCGTCGTGCTCAATGTGAACGTGCCGCGGGGGAGTCCCTCCGGGCTGCAGGTAACCTGCCAGTCGGGGAAAATCTCCCGCAACTTCGTCCTCGAGCGGCCCGACCCGCACGGACGACCGTACTTCTGGCTGCACGAAGAGGTCCCGACCGAGGCCATGCAGGAGGGCAGCGACTACGCAACTGTCCAGAGTGGATTCGTCTCTGTAACGCCCCTGCAGTTCGACCATACGGCACACTCCTACTTCGAGGAGTTGCGCAGCGATCTTGAGGGCTGCTCGTTCGGGCCTGAACGGCCCGGCGGCTGAACCGGGCCGCGGCGACTCCCGCCGCCGGGTCAGGCCAGCAGCGGCTTGACGGCGTTTCCGTGCACGTCTGTCAGCCGGAAACGACGCCCTTGGAACTTGAAGGTCAGCTTTGTGTGGTCCACGCCCAGCAAGTGCAGCATCGTCGCGTGGAGGTCATGGATATCGACGGGGTTCTCGGTGATGTTGTAGCTGAACTCGTCCGTGGAGCCGTACGTCTGCCCCGGCCGGATCCCGCCGCCGGCAAGCCAGATTGAGAAACAGCGGGGATGGTGGTCCCGCCCGTACTCTGCCTCCGTCAGCGTTCCCTGGCAATAGACTGTCCGCCCGAACTCCCCGCCCCACACCACGAGCGTGTCGTCCAGCAACCCGCGCTGCTTGAGGTCTGCGACCAGCGCGGCCGAGGCTTGGTCCGTGGCGCGCGCTTGGCGCTGGATGCCCTGCGCCAGTTGGCCGTGCTGGTCCCAGCCCCGGTGATAGAGCTGGATGAAGCGCACTCCGCGCTCGGCCAGCCGCCGAGCGAGAAGGCAGTTGTACGCGTACGTTCCCGGCTTGCGGGCGTCATCCCCGTACAGCTCGAACACGGACTCTGGCTCCTGCGACAGGTTCGTGAGCTCGGGCACGGACCGCTGCATGCGGAATGCCATCTCGTACTGGGCGATCCGGGTCGCTATCTCAGGGTCGCCGTAGTCCTCGAAGTGGCGCTGGTTCAACGCCCCGAGCGTGTCCAAGAACTCGCGCCGCCGGTCACGGTTCATCCCCTCCGGGTCTGAGAGGTACAGCACCGGATCCCCAACCGACCTGAACTTGACGCCTTGGTAGCGGGTTGGAAGAAACCCCGAGCCCCACAGTCGGTCGTACAGCGGCTGCCCGCCGGTGCCCTGCGTGATCATCACCACGAACGCGGGCAGCTCGCTGGACTCGCTCCCCAGCCCATAGCTCAGCCAGGCTCCCATGCTCGGGCGCCCGGCGATCTGCGCCCCAGTCTGCAAGAAGGTGACGGCAGGGTCATGGTTGATCGCGTCCGTGTGCATGGACCGCACGATGCATAGCTCGTCCGCGATCTCGGCCGTCTTCGGGAGCAGTTCGCTGATCTGCGCGCCGCTCTCACCGCTGCGTCGAAACTCAAACGCCGATTCGACGAGCGGGAAGCTGGTCTGATGGGCAGTCATCGTGGTCAGCCGCTGGCCCTTGCGCACCGATTCCGGCAGGTCCTGCCCCCGCAGCTTGGCGAGCCCCGGCTTGGGGTCGAAGGTCTCGATCTGCGACGGCCCCCCGGACTGGAACAGCCATATGATGCGTTTCGCCTTCGGCGCAAAGTGCGGAAGGCCCGCCAGCCCCGTGCTGTCGGCCTCCGCCGGATGGTTTCCCGGAAGGTCCCGTCGCAACAGGTGCGCCAGAGCGATCGTTCCGACCCCTGTCGCCGTGCGGCCGAAGAAGTGGCGGCGGGTCTGGGTTAACTCGCCGGAATTTGGTGCGGTCATTGCTTGGTCACGGCCTCGTCGAGATTGAGCACGAGGCTGGCCACGCCTGTGTACGCGGCCAGCACGTGCGGTTGCGCGCCGCTGCTCGGCGGGGAGTCGCCAGTGCTCAGCAACGCCTCCGCACCGGATAGGTCTCCACTGTACGCGTCGAAGTACCTGCGGTAGAGCGCCTCGACAGCTCGAGCCTCCTCGCGGCTGGGCGGGCGCCCAAGCACACTGCGGTACACCTCGGCGATCGCTCCGGCAGGGTTGGCCGCGTGAGACTTGGCGACCCTCCCCGCAAGGTGCCGGGCAGCCTCGACATAGGTCGGGTCGTTCATCAGGTTGAGGGCCTGCAGCGGCGTGTTCGTGCGCTTGACATGGACGGTGCACACTTCCCGGTCCGACGCGTCGAAGTTCATCATGGATGGCGGGGCCACCGTCCGCTTCCAGTAGGTGTACAGGCTCCGGCGGTAGAGTTCGTGGCCTTCCCCTGGCTCGTACGCGTTGTCCGAGACCTCCTCCCACAATCCGGGCGGCTGGTAAGGCTTCACGGACGGGCCCCCGAGTTCTTCCTGCAGCAGGCCGGACACGGCCAGCGCTTGGTCCCGGATGCTCGCCGCCGACAGCCGGAACCGGGGACCCCGCGCGAGCAGCCGGTTGTCCGGATCACGGTCGATCAGTTCGGGGGTGACCCGTGACGTCTGCTGGTAGGTTTCGCTGAGCATGATGGTCTTGAGCAGGGCCTTCACGTCCCAGCCACTATCGACGAATTGAACCGCCAGCCAGTCCAGCAACCCTTGATTCGAGGGCGCCTCGCCCTGGGAGCCGAAGTCCTCCACGGTCTTGACCAGCCCGACGCCGAAAAGCGCCTGCCAGAAGCGGTTGACCGTGACTCGCGCGGTGAGCGGGTTGTCCGGGCTCACGATCCACCGGGCGAGTTCCAGCCGATTCGCGACCCGCGGCGCGCCCGAACCCCGAATTGCCCCGGGAAGGCCGGCATCGACAGGGTCGCCTCGCATGTCGTACCGCCCGCGCTCCAGCAGGTAAGCCTGCCTCTCGGGCCCCTCCTTCATCACCATCACGGTGGGGACGCTGGCGAGGAACTCCCGGTGCTGGCGCTCCGCCTCTCGCAACTCCAGCAGCGCCTTGCGAACCGGTGCTGGTGCGCCCCGGTCTAGGAATGCCGTCCGAAGCTTGGCCGCTTGCCCCTCGGTGCGTGCTGCGGGAGGGATTGCCGCCAGATCCGCCAGTTGCCCGGCCGAGGCCAGGGCCCGGCATTCCTCGATGCTCAGTGCCCGGTCATAGACGCGGACCTCGTCGATCAGCCCGCGAAAGCGGTTGTCAAGCCCGCCCCCTCCGCCAACCTTGAGGGATGCGTTGCTGCGCGACGGCCAGTCCAAATTGTCGAACAGTACGTCAAACTCCTCGCGGGCTCCGTCGATGTACATGCGTAGGCCCTTGGCCTTGCGCTGGCCGTCATAGGTCAGCAGCACGTGCTGCCACTTGCCGGGGTCGATGTCCCTCTTGCTGGCGACACGCACGCTGAGGTCGCTCCACCTCTGGGACATGTGCCACCAAAGCTTCCCGCCGCGCACGAAGAGGCCCCAGCCGCTGCCGATCGGATTGTCCCCCATCGCCGCGACGATCGAGCCGTCGGACGTGCCGTCCGGGCGGATCCACGCCGAGACAGTCAGCGGGTCCATATAGTTGAAGTTTCCGACCTCTCCAAGGTCCGAGTAGCGGGTGCCGTCGAACGTGGCCGCCCGTCCTAGCCGCCCTGCCGCGAACTCGGTCGGCACGGGCTGCGGTTGCGCCGAGCCGTCGATGGAGCCGCCGGTGTAGCTGGCCACTTGCAGCGTGCCGTCAAACGGCGCCCGGGCAACGAGGCCCCTCGAGGGCGCCGGGTCGCCCGCGAACCCGCCCCGCAGGCCGGCCTCCCAGCTGGACTGCTCCCGCCGGATCGAGGGCCCCATGTCGTCCCAGGCATGCCGCGCGGCCTCGAGTTCCGCCGCCAGCTCGTCCCAGCGCTGGCGCTGGTCGGGAGTCGGTGCGCGCACCAGCGGATCCTCGTTGCCGAAATTCCACACCATGCCTTTCTCTTGCACGTTGTTGAAGTAGGCGAAGAACTGGTAGTACTCGCGCTGCGAGAGGGGGTCAAACTTGTGGTCGTGGCAGCGGGCGCAGCCCACAGTCAGCCCCAACCACACGGTCGCCGTCGTCTCGGCCCTGTCCGCGACGTACTCCACGCGGAACTCCTCGTTGACCGACCCACCCTCGGCCGTGGTGCGGTGGTTTCGGTTGAAGCCCGACGCGATCACCTGGTCCAGCCGCGCGTCCGGCAGCATGTCGCCGGCCAACTGCTCGACCGTGAACTGGTCGAAGGCCAGATTGCGGTTGAAGGCGTCAATCACCCAGTCCCGCCACCGCCACATAGACCGCGTCCCGTCGGTCTGGTATCCGTTCGTGTCCGCGTATCGGGCCGCGTCCAGCCACATCGCAGCCCAGTGCTCCCCAAACCGCGGCGATTCGAGAAGGCGGTCGAGGAAGGCTTCGAAGGCTTCCGGGGAATCGTCGATCGCCAGCGCGTCCCCTTCCGAAGGATCGGGCGGCAGGCCAGTCAGGTCCAATGCTGCCCGGCGCGCCAGCGTGCGAATGTCCGCCCGGGGCGATCGTGAGAGGCCCTCGGCGCGCAAGCGGCGTGCCACGAGTGCGTCGATGGCCCCTTGCGGCGTGACGCCAGGCCCAACTTCCGGAATGTCGGGGGGGCTCGGCGGGGCGAAGGCCCAATGGCCCTCCCAGTCGGCACCCTCCTCAATCCAGCGGGCGAGCGTCTCAATGTCCCCTTCCGGCAGAGGGTCGTGTCCGAGGTATGCGGGAGGCATCCTGACCGCCGGATCCGAGCTGCGGACTCGGCGCAGGAGCGCGCTCCTGCCAGGCTCGCCCCGGGCGATGACGGGCTCCCCCGCGCTTGACGGCGCAAAGGCTCCCGTCTCCCTGTCAAGTCGCAGCCCGGCCTGCCGCTGGCCAGCGTCCGGGCCGTGGCAACTGTAGCAGCGGTCGGAAAGGATGGGGCGGATATCGTCGTTGTAGTCGACCCGATTGGCGCCGCTGCCACGGACCGCCACCCCGCCCAGCAGGGCGCACGCCAGCATCATCGCGGGGACCGGCTTCACGCCCGGATTGTATCAGCAGGACGGCCCCGCCGAAGTGCCATTCGGGCTTGCACGTCGCTCTTGGCGAGCACGGCGGCGGGGCATGTCTCCACCGCGCGACATTGCGTGAGCCGTCCGAAACGTGAGGGTGTATACTTACAGGGCTAGTCCCACTTACGGGCGATGACAGACCGGAATCTGCTTGGACTGCTCAGACAGGCCGGTTCGTCGGTGGTGGTGTGGCGGATATCGGCGCCGGGACGGCAGTACCGCAGCCAGAAACGCTCGAATGGGAACGACTAGGAGGCAGTAGTGGCAAAGAAAAGGCCAGGCACAGGCATGCGATGGGGCGTGAAGAAGCGCATGGAATTCATCGAATTCCGCCTGTTCTTTGAGGGACGGCTCAATCGCATGGACCTGATGACGGTTTTCGGGGTCTCGGTCAATCAGGCTTCGACGGACTTGAGCCAGTATCTCAAGGCTGCACCCGGCAACATGCGCTACAACCGGAGCGCAAGGAGTTATCTCCGGAAGCCCACGTTCAAGCCGCTGTACCTGAAGACGAACTCAGACAGCTACCTCAACCAGTTGCGCGCGATCTCAGCCGGCGTGCTGGACAAGCGCGAGGCTTGGGCGATGGACCTGCCGATCTTCGACACGACCCGGGCGCCCACCAGGGTCGTGGACCCCAGAATCCTTCAGGGAGTCTTGGAGGCGATGCGGCTGGAAACGTCGCTGGAGGTCCGCTACCAGTCGCTGAGCGCCCCCGACCCAAGCTGGAGGTGGATCTCGCCGCACTCGATTGGCTGGGACGGATTCCGCTGGCACGTGCGGGCCCACTGCGACCGGGACGAGGAGTACAAGGACTTCCTGCTGGCCCGAATCCTCGACGTCCGCAACACTCGGGAGCGCCCCAACGACCCCTACGAGGACGAGGACTGGCACGAGCACGTCGCGCTGGACATCGGGCCCCATCCCGGGCTGTCAGAGTCCCAGCGGAAGGTCGTCGCGGCCGACTACGGGATGAAGCACGAGCGCGTGACGATTCGCGTCCGGAGGGCCTTCCTCTTCTACACGATGCGTCGGCTCGGCCTTGACCGAGACCCAGCCAAGAGCAGACCGACGAGCCAGCACATCGTCCTGCTCAACCGCGACGCCATCGAGGCTGACCGGCTTTCCGCTCGCGCCCGCGAGAGGGCCGAGCGGGAGTAGCGGAACGGGCTTGGGCACAAGGGAGCGGCGGTAGCCCTCCGAGCCTTCGCCCCGGGATGGCCGCGGTTGGCCCGCCGAGACCGCTCGTCTCCGCACACTGCCACGGTTGGTGCGGCTGGCCAGTCACTCCAACCGTTGGCGTGTCCCAGTTGGCACGTGGCAATCATGCCGTGCCACTGCCGTTGTTAGAGGCCGGACGATCGCAGCCAACAGGCCCCTGCCTGGGGCCGGCCGACGAGCCAGTCCCCGGCTTCTGGCAGCTCCGCAGCACAGGGCCTGTCTGGCTCGACCCACCGAAGGCCACCAGATTGGTTGAGCGCTGCCGTCGGTCCGAGTGCGGGGGAATCGATCCCGGTACGAGTCTTGAGCCCTTCGCGTGTTGCCCCGCTCTCTAGCCTGAACACTTGGTGGGCGACGGTCCGCTTCCCCCTTTATCCAGCGGTTGGGTTTACAATCAATGAGTTGGCCGTGCCCGCCGAGCCAGCCGGCGCGCCGGCCTGACCAATTGCATGCCCATTCCCGCCCCACTACCGCATCCAGACACGGAAACTCCTGCTGCTGTTCCGAAGCCTCCCGCCGCGCGGCCCCGCAAGCCGTCCGGTCCGAGCTTTGGGCTGACTTTGGGTCTGTGTGTGGTTGCCTCCGCCGTGACGGCGCTGCTCGTCTGGGCCTACTCCTCGGCGAACCAAGGGCCGGTCACGTCGGCAGCCGTTGCGGAGGCTCGCTTCGCGCCGGCCGTGGACGGGCAGCTGGTGAAAGTGTTGCGCGTGGGTGGCACGGTGGAAACTCTCGAGTACGCGTCCATTCGGGTCCCTAGGCTCCGGGGGCCGCGCGACGCCGGAAGGGCAGACGTCACGCTAACGATGTTGGCAGACTCCGGCGCGCTCGTCAGGCGGGGCGACCCCATCGCGGAGTTTGAGCTGCGATGGCTCGTGGATCACATTCAGGACAGAGAGTCCGCCCTGATCGCTGCCGAGTCCAACTTGCGCAAGAAGGCGGCTGACATAGAGATCTTGAAGGAGACCGAGCGGCAGGCCCGCGTTACCTCAAGGGCGGAGTTCGACAAGGCAACTCTTGACGTCCGCACAGCCGAGGTCCGCTCCGAAATCGAAGCAGAGGTTCTCAAGAACATTGCCGAGGAGGCCCGCGCGACATGGAAGCAGCTTGAGGACGAGGGTCAGATCAAGGAGCGCGTTCATCAGGCAGACTTCAGGGCAGAGGAGCTCACCGTTCGCGAGAACCTGCTGCACCTTGAACGCCACGAGAGGGATCTGCTTCGGCTCAACGTCACGGCCCCGATTGACGGGATGGTGGTCCGCGAGACCCTCTTCCTGAACAAGCAGTTCGCGCAGTCCAAGGCAGGAGACCGGATCTATCCGGGGGCGCTCTTCATGCGCATCGTGGACGTGGCCAACATGGTGGTCAACGCCGCCGTCAACCAGACTGACGCGCAGTCCGTGCGCATTGGGGACGAGGCTCTCGTTGAGCTCGACGCATACCCGGGCGAGCGTTTTCGGGGCCGTGTGCTGGACATCGGAGCCGTCGCGAGCTCGGCCCCTGCCGGGTCGCCATTCTCCCGCGGGAGCGCCGGCGCGTTTATCAAGCACATCGCGCTCCGCGTCTTGATCGAGGACAAGGACGAGCGGATTCTCCCGGACTTGTCTGCGAGTGTCGACGTGCTGGCCTCTGACCGGCCCCGCGGTGTGATCGTGCCGCGCGAAGCCGTGCGCGGCGCTGCTGCGGATGACAAGCCCTATGTGTTGGTCCGGTCAGAAGCGGGCTACGCGCGCCGTTTGGTCACCGTGGCAGACACCAGCGACACGCAGGCGCTGATCGGCTCGGGTCTCGCAGCCGGTGATCAGGTGTTGCTGAGCCAAGTTCCGTCGGAGCTCGGCACGTACCAATAGCGACCGCGCGACTCGCGATTTTCGCCACCAGCCTTGGGTGCTATGCTGACCATTGGAGGGGATGGCCGGTCGTCTAATCGGTAGGACACGGGCCTTTGGAGCCCGCTGTGGAGGTTCGAGTCCTCCCCGGCCAGCCACCGAGCGCGCCCGTCTGCCGGACCGATGCTTAGGGTTGGCCTGACCGGCGGTCTGGCCAGCGGCAAGACATTCGCGGCCAGGGAGTTCGCCCGTCTCGGATGCCCGGTGCTCCACGCGGACCGGATCGGCAGGGCAGTGTTGCGCGAGGACGCGGCCGCGCGGGACGAGGTTGTGAGGGCCTTCGGAACCGGGGTTCTGGGCGAGCATGGCGGCATTGACCGCGGGAAGCTTGCATCAGCCGCATTTGGCGATCCGCAACAACTTGACCGGCTCAACGCGATCGTGCATCCGCGCGTCTTTGCCCGGATCGAGGAATTCTTCGACGGTGTCGGCAAGAGTTCGCCATCGGCCGTGGCGATCGTGGAAGCGGCCATCATGATCGAGACCGGGAGCTATCGGCGGTATGACCGCGTAGTGCTGGCGGCCTGCCCGCGCGAGTTCCAAGTCCGGCGGTTCGTTACCAGGGGTAGCGGCACGGATGCCCAGGCCGAGGCTCGCCTGAGCTGCCAGATCCCGCTGGAGGAAAAGCGGCGATACGCCCACCACGTGATCGACACCGGCGGCAGCGAGGCGCAGACACTGGCCCAGGTGCGCGCGCTCTATGCCCGGCTACGGAACGCTTCCAGCCGGGGGGGCGGGGGCTGACATGGGTTCTGGCGCCAGCATCGCGGGGCGAGGGCTCGTGCTGGCCACCTTGGTGGCGGCCGTTCTCTTGGGCTGGCTGACATGGCCCTCCGAGTTGGGCCGGGTCGTCCCGGTGGTCTTTGACGAGCCGTTCTGGACTGAGGCGGAGTCCACGCTGACGCCGGACGAGGTTGCCAACATCGACATCTATGACGAGGCAAGCCCGGCGACCGTGCACATCACCAGCACCGTTCTGCAGCGCAACTGGTTCCTCGAGGTGTACCCCAGCGAGTCGACCGGCTCTGGATTTCTGATTGACGCCGAGGGGCGCATCCTGACCAATCACCACGTGATTCGGGGCAGCGCCGAACTGGAGGTCAGCCCGCTTTCCGCGAACGACGATGGCGGGCGATACCGGGCACGCGTGCTCGCTACTGACCCCGCCAACGATCTGGCACTGATCCAGATCACGCCCGCCGCGCAGATGCCGCATCTCAGGCTCGGTGACTCGGACGCCGTCCGGGTTGGCCAGAAGGTGCTGGCGATCGGCAATCCGTTCGGATTGGAGGGCACGCTGACGACGGGCGTCGTCAGCTCCATGGGGCGGTCCATCCAAGATCGCAGCGGTGTGCTGAAGGACTTGATCCAGACCGACGCGGCGATCAACCCCGGCAACAGCGGTGGCCCGCTGCTCGACTCGAGCGGCAATGTGATCGGCGTTAACACCGCGATCTACGGCCCCAGCGGCAACATCGGCATCGGATTCGCGATGCCGATCAATCGGGCCAAGGCGCTGCTCCGCTTCGTCAAGGGCGGCGCCCAGCCGCCGGAAGAGCTCGGCGTCGAGGGGTTCTTCGTCACCAGGCGCTGGGCGCGGGCCCTGCGCCTGCCCGCCACTGGTTATCTCGTGACCGATGTCGCCTCCGGCTCGGCCTCCGAGGAGGCGGGCTTGCGCGGCGCCCGGAGGGACATCATCGTCGGAAACTACCGCATTCCCTGGGGCGGGGACTTCATCGTCGAGGTGGACGGCGTGGCAATCACCGACAGGGGCAAGATGCAGCAAGCGCTCTCGCTCAGGCTGGCGGGTGATGCGGTGACGCTGCTCGTCATCCGGGACGGAGACCAAGTGTCGGTCGAGGTGAGGTTGCGGGCCAGGAGTGCCGGCGTTCGCCTGTAGCCTGCGGCGCGCACGGTCAGGGCCGGGCGGCCGGGGATTACAGCGGCTCGCCGCTCTCGGACACCCGCAGCCAGGCGCTTCCGTGATGGCCGAAGCGGAAGTGTTCCGGGTGGAGGATCTCTGCCAAGATCTCGGCCGACTCAGCAACTCTCGGGCCGGGCCTGTTGAAGAATTGGTTGCCGTCCGCCGCGAAGACCGCGCCGCGCCGCACGGCCCTGAGGCTGCCCCAGCCCGGTTTCGCCGCCAGCTGCCGCGTGTCCTCCAGCGTGCGCGACAGTGCGAAACCGCAGGGCATCACCACGATCGTGTCGGGATCGGCGGCCGCGAGCTGCTCGAAGTCCAGCCACGGCGAGTGCTCGCCATCCCTGCCGAACAGAGGCTTGCCACCCGCGATCCGGATCAGCTCGGGCGTCCAATTGCCGGCCGCCATCAGGGGATCGGCCCACTCGATGGCAGCCACCGAGGGCCGGCGGTCAAGCTGTCGCGCGACGCGTGAGATCGATTCTAGCCGCCCCCGTGTCTGGGAAACCAGCCGCTCCCCGCGCGGGACGACTCCCAGAGCGCGGGCGACGCGCCGGAAGTCCCCCCAGATGTCGGCGAGCGAGTCAGGCCGCAGGCTGACGATCTGCGGGTCGCAGCCCGCCTCCCGGCGCACGGCCGCCTCGACGTCGCGAAAGCTGACGGCGCACACGTCGCACTGCACCTGGGTGACCACGTGGGTGGGGTCCGTGGACCTCAGGATTCCGGGCAGGACCTCGTACACCCCCAGTGCTGGGAGCGCCCGGGCATCTGCGGCCAGTCGCTTGACCTGCCGGTCAATCTCGCGGCTAGGGACGTTCACCTTGAACTTCGGGCGCGTGGCCTGCGGTAGCTCCGCGACGCTGGCCGGGTAGTCGCACTCGTGCGATCTGCCGACCATGCTCCCGCGCAATCCGAGGCCGCAGACAATCTCGGTCGCGCTGGCCAGCAGGGACAGCACGCGGATATCCGAACTCTCGATCATTCATGCGATGGTAACAGCCCGTTCCGGCGGGATTCCCGCAACCCCTCCGTTCCGTGGTTAAGATGCAGGGTATGACCCGATCGCAGTTCCTCCAAGTCCTGCTTGCCGGCGCGTTCGCGCCGGCCGCGAGCTCCAGTCTGGGAGCGGCCCAGGGCAGATCCCGAAAGCTGGTGCTGGTCGCTGGCAGTCCGAGCCATCCGCCCGGCATGCACGAGTTTCGGGCCGGCAGTCTGATCTTGGAGCGCCGATTGGCACAGCTGCCGGGCCTCGTCGTGGAGCGCCACGACAACGGCTGGGTTGCCGACGAGGCGACCCTGGAGGACGCGGACGCGCTGGTGATCTATGCGGACGGCAATCGCAAGCATCCGCTTCGGGGTCACCAGCGGCTGTCCCTCGTTGGCCGGGAGGTTGCCCGCGGGATGGGTCTGGGCTGCATGCATTACGGCGTCGAGGTCTTGCCTGAGGAGGCCGGCGAGGAGTTCCGGGAGTGGATCGGCGGCCACTACGAGCACGAGTGGTCGTGCAACCCGATCTGGACACCCTCGTTCGAGAGCTTTCCCGACCATCCCGTCGCGAACGGCGTGCGCCCCTTCGCCGTGGAGGACGAGTGGTACTTCAACATGCGCTTTCGCGACGGATTCGACGCCACCGGGCCGAGCGAAGCGGCCGGCGCCACGTTTACGCCGATCCTCGTCTCCAAGCCCAGCGACGACGTCCGTGACGGCCCATACGTCCATCCGAAGGGGCCCTACGCTCACATCCAGGCCGCGAAGGGGCGCCAGGAGGCCATGCTGTGGACATTGGAGCGGCCGGACGGCGGTCGCGGCTTCGGGTTCACCGGCGGGCACTTCCATCGCAACTGGCAAAACGACGAGTACCGCAAGGTGGTCGTCAACGCGATCGCATGGCTGGCCGGATTCCGTGTCCCGAGCCTGGGAATCGGCACTTCCACCGTGAGCGACGATGAGATTGGCCAGAATCTCGACCCCAAGCCCGCGCGCAACGCCTGAAGGCCGTCAGGCGGGCCGGGATTGGTCGGGGCGGAGGGATTCGAACCCCCGACTTCCTGCTCCCAAAGCAGGCGCGCTACCAGGCTGCGCCACGCCCCGCCCGCAGTCCCATTGTACGTCCGGAACGCGTGGCGTCGCGCCACCGCCCCCGGCTCTCTAGTCGAACCGCAGTTGGACCCCCCGGGCCTCGAGCAGTTCGCCGGTTGACTGCAACAGGCTGACCATTGCCCGCCGGTACCCGATCGATTCCTGCAGGAGGTCCGCTTGGCTCTGGACCAGGTCGTCCTGCGCGTCAAGCACGATGAAGGCCGTGCTCACGCCCAGGTCGTACTTGCGCTGCTCCGCGTCGAGACGCTTCTGGGAGAAGTCCAGGGCCACCGTGGCTTGCTGGATGGCCGCCTTGCTCAGCTCGACGCCGGTGATGGCGTTGAGCACGTCGAGCCGGACTTGCTGCTCGAGCGAGCGCAGCTCGTACATGTTGCGCTTCTTCTGCAGCACGGAGTTCGCGAGGGCGACGGCCGCGCGCCGATTGCGCAGCGGCAGGGCCAGCGTGACGCCCACGCTGTAGGTCGGGAAGGCGAACTGCAGCAGCTGGTTCATCGCGGCCGGGAAGCCGCCTGCGGAGATCAGCTGCGCCGCCCCTCCGAGCAGCGACGCCTCGTAGACGTTCCCCCCGAGGCCCGTCGCGCTGTAGGCGGCGTTGACCGAGAGGTCCGGCCGCTGGGCGTTCGTGTCGCGCTTGATGTTGTAGTCGTCGATGGCCAGCAGCGTGCGCCGCATGCGAACCTCGGGCCGCAGCAGCAGCGCCTTCCGGACGGTCTCTTCCGGCTCGAAGCTCGGCATGTAGATCGGCGGCTCGGCCGACTCCGTCAGCACTAGCGGGAGGTTGCGGATCTCGGGATCCAGGTCGGCCCCGATCTGGCGCCGCAGGCGGTCCTCGGCCTGCTGCAGCTGGTACATCGCGCGCGTCACCGCGACCTGCGCGTTGGCGAAGTTCTGCTGCGGCTGGAAAATGTCCAGCCTCGAGATTGCGCCGAGTTCCAACTCGCGCTCCGAGCGCTCCAAGAAGCGCTGCCGCAGCTCGAGGTTGTTCTCCTGAACGGTGAGCGACTCGCGGTTCGAGACGACCTGCCAGTACTGGTTCTCGGCCGTCGCGATCAGTGTGATGACGCGATCCAGCGCCTGCGACTGCGAGTTGTCGTAGCGCGCGCGGGCGATCAGGATCGGGATGCGCTGGATGGCGCGCCCGCGGTCGCGCAGCAGGGGCTGCTCGATGCGCACTTGCAGCGTGTCCTGAATGGACGGGTTGAAGGTCCGGAACGAGCTGCTGCTCGCGCTCTTCAGGCCCGAGAACGAGACTTGGTAGTTCGTGCCAGTCTGGAGGTTCTGCCTGTAGGTGAAGCCGCCGTTCTGGCGCAGCGAACTGATCACGGAGCCGCCCTGCAGGACATCCTGCGAGGGGTTGGTCGAGCGGTTCGCGCTGAAGTCGAGCGACAGGTTCGGGTCGAACGGGCTGAACGCGGTTTGGATGCTGTTCTCCGACTGCAGGACCGTCAGGATTTCGATCTGGATGCTGGGATGGTTCGCCATCACCAGCTCCAGGTATTGCCGGAGTGACAGTTCTACCTTGCCGTCGACGACGTGGTCTTCCAGCTTCGAGACAGCTTCCACCTCCACCCCGTAGGGCGCGGACTGCCACTGTTCCCGGAAGTAGGCCCCGTCGGGGAAGGTTGCGAACTGGGCGAAGAGGGATGGGACGGCCATCGCCAGGGCTGCGACGGCTGTGGCCTTGCGAAGGGCACTACTCATAGCGGATGGCCTCGATTGGGTCAAGCTTGGCTGCCTGCATGGCGGGGTAAATGCCGAACAGCAGCCCGATGAACACGGACACGCCGAACGAGACGACGATGGAGATGACAGTCACCACGGTGGCCCAACCGGCCACCGCCGCGATCGCCCGCGAGCCGCCGAAGCCCGCGGCAATCCCGATCAGCCCGCCCAAGATCGAGATCATCACCGCCTCGATCAGGAACTGGCGGACGATGTCGCGCTGCCGTGCGCCGATGGCCCGTCGGATTCCGATCTCGCGGGTCCGCTCGAGGACTGTCGCGAGCATGATGTTCATGATTCCAATGCCGCCCACCAGCAGCGAGATTCCGGCGATGCAGATCATCACGATCTGGAACACCAGTTGTTGCTGCTCGCGCTGGGCGAGCAGGTCGGCCGGCACGAGAACGGAGAAATCGCTGGCGCCATTGTGAGTTGTGTTCAAGATCGCGCGCACGACCTGTGATGTCTCGATCGGGTCCGCCCCAGAGTCCACGCGGATGAAGATGCCGTCGATCTCGTCCTTGAGGTAGCTGTTGTTGTCCTCGAAGCGGCGCATGACGGAGTTCAGAGGTGCCAAGATCACGTTGCTGCGGTCGTCGGCCTCGAGCCCCTCGACCTCTGTCTCGGTCGTAGCCTGGGGCGCCGTCACCCCGATGACGTGCATCCAGACCTCGTTGACCTTGACGTACTTGCCGACCGCGGGGCCGTAGCCCAGCAGGCTGATCTTGGCCCGCTCGCCGAGCACGCACACCGGTGCGGAACGCGCCTGTTCGTCCTCGGTGAAGAAGCGCCCCTCGATCATCGACATGCTGTAAATGTCGGTGTAGTTGGGGCGAACGCCGATCAGCTCGGGAAGATCGCCGTCCATCGCGGGCAGCAGGCTGCCGGGCTGGAAGGACTTGCGCTCCGAGAGTGTCTCGATGTTGGGAGTGTTCGCCGCGATCGCCCTCGCGTCTCGGAATGTCAGGCCGGGCGAGATCTCGCGCACGGAGATCAGCGTGTCCCGGTCCGGGGCCTCGGTTGCCTCGACCACGATGTTGTTCACCCCGAGCAGGTCGATGTAGCGGATCATTTCCTGGCGCGCGCCCTCGGTGATGGAGAGCATCGCCACGACGGCTCCCACACCGAAGATCATCCCCAGCATCGTGAGCAGCGTTCGGAGCTTGTGCGCCAGCAGGCTCCCGATCCCCATCTGGAGCTCGGGGAGGACGTTGGGTAGCTGAAACTTCACGCGCGGGCCCTCACCTGCGCCCGCCGGCGCCCGGGAACGAGGGGCCGCCGGACGGTTCCTCGCTCTGCGAGGGGGCCGATGGCAAGGCGTCCTCCGGACGGTAGAGCGAGATCATCTCACCCTCCTCCAGGCCAGACACGATGGCGATCTGGGATTCAGACCGGCGGCCCAGTTCGACGCGCCGCGGGCTGAGCTGGCCGGATTCGAGCACGTAGACGAGGGTTTGGACCCCCTCCTCGAAGACCGCTTGGTACGGGATGTACAGAGTGTTCGAGATCGTTTCCACGGTCACCTCTGCGTCCGCGAGCAAACCCGGCCGCAGCAGGACATCCACGTCGGACCCCTCTTGGGGAGGCTCTGGCAGTTGTGCCGCCTGGCGCTCGGCCTCGCTGAACTCCATCGGCCGCTCCCCGCCAGCGGATGCCCGAGTGGCGCCGCCGGCAGCCCGGCCACCTCCGCCGAACCCGCCCGGCCCGGCAGCAGTGCCACCGGGGATACCGCCGAGCCCGCCTGGGGCGCCGCCGAAGCCACCCGGGGCCCCGCCGAAGCCACCCTGGCGCTGTCCGCCACCCCGGCCGCCGCGGGCTGCCTGCATGATCTTGGTGAGGTTCTGCCGTTCCTCGTCGCTGAGATCCTGGGGGCTGCGCCCGTCCAGCAGGGCCTCCACCTTAGACCGGACTTCCTCCGGCAGTCGGCTCAACATGCGGGAAGGGTCGAACCCTTGGCCGCCACGGGCCTGCCTGGCCCGTTGGCCGCCCTGTCCCGCACCTTGGCCGCCGTCCTGGCCGCCCTGGCCGCCCTGGTTAGCTCTCTGCCCGCCACGGCCCTGCCCGGCTGCCTGGGCGTCTTGGTCGCCGTCGCTCTGCCCCGCGCGTTGGCGACGCTGACCACCTTGGGCACCGGGCGCCTGGCCTGGCCCTTGGCCGCCTTGGGCACCGGCGCCTTGGCGCTGCTGGCCGCGCTGTCTCGCACCGCCGGCTTGGCCCGCCGGAGCGTCCCCTCCGCCGCCGCGGGCGTTCCCGCCCGCCGCTTGGCGTCCTGACCTCTGGCTGCCCCGCTGGGCCCCGTAGCCCACGGCGGCGTTCTGGCGCGCGGTCGCCATGATGCGCTCGATGCGCTCCCGCTCAGCTCCCACGTTCTCCAGCAGCTCGCGCATGTCAATCTCGATCACGCACTCAAACTTCTTGGTGGCCTCGCCGGCGAAGATGTTGGCCGAAGCGGTTGTTCCCAGCCGGCTGATCCTGCCCGACACGGTCTTGTCGGAAAGGGCGTCGAGGCGGATCACGACGTCTTGGCCTTCCCGAAGGTTGGCGCGCTCGGACTCCTCGACGCGGGTCATGAGTTCCATCTCCGAGAGGTCCAGAAGCTGAGCGACGGGCATTCCGGCGTAGACTTGGTCCCCCTCGCGTATCTCCGGAAGTGACTGGCCGAAGCCGCCTCGCCCGCCGGAACGGTTCTGCTGGATCGATACCAGCCCGGTCAGCGGCGACAGCACCCGGGCTTCGGCGATGCGGCCCCGGTCGCGGTCAACGTCGATCAGCGCCTTGTTCAGCTGCTCGCGCAGCACGGCCAGCTCCGCCTCTCGTTGCCGCAGGCGATTCTCGATGTCTGCCTCCAGTTTCTGCTTGCGGCGCCGGGCCTCTTCCAGCGTGAGTTCGTTCTTACGGGCGTCGATGTCGGCCAGCAGCTCGTTGCGCTGGACTTCCAGCTCTGCCCGCCGTACTTGGAAGTTCGCCTGGACAATCTCGACCTCGTCTTGGCTCTTTCGGATCTCAAGCTCGGCCTCGGCCTTCTTGATGTTCTCCTCGATCTGCTCCACCGACAGCAGCGTGTCCTCGAGCGCCGCCACCCGCTCGGAGTCGTCCAGTTCGAAGAGCAGATCCCCGCGGCTGGCCAGCGAGCCGGTCGGCGCGAGCTGCGTGATCTGCGACATCGAGCCGAGGTTGGGAGCCGTCAGCGTGAGCGAGCGGACCGCCCGCAGCTCACCGCGGAGGTAGGTCCTGACGACCAAGTCACCGCGGCGCACCTCGGCGAGTGCGAATTCGCTGCTCTCGCCCGGGACGGTCTGCAAGGCGAAGTACGCCCCGCCAGCGATCAGCGCTGCAATCACTGTGACGACGGCGATCCGAATCAGCATTTTAGGCATGGTTGTTCACTCCAAGGGGATCAGGTGCCGCGAGTGCTAGCCTCGGGGCGTTCTAGGGCGATCTCGTCACCCTCCTCCAAGCCGGAGGCGACCACAAGCTCGTTGCGATTGGTAGCCGCCACTTCGATGGGCACGGCCCGGTACGACGCGCCGACCTTGAGGTACACGGTCGGTCTGCCGTCAACCTGCGCGGATGCCTTGCGCGGGATGATCAGCACGTCCTCGATGCGCTGGACCACGACTTCCACCGTCGCGCTCATCCCCGGTCTCAACCGGCTGTCCAGTTCGTCGATTGCTGTGAATGCCGGAAAGTTCTTCTCCGGCGGCAGCTTGTTGAACACCAGCGTCGCGATCGGGCTCAGCCAGCTCACTGAGCCGGACAGGGTTACGTCCGGCACGGCATCGATCCGGATGCGGGTCGGCTGCCCCATTGCCACGCGGCCGCGGTTCACCTCGTCCACCCGGAACTCGACCCGGAGGGATTCCAAGTTGGGGATCTCGGCAATGGCCGCGCCGGTCCACACCGTGTCACCCTCCTGAAACGGCGGCCGGGCCGTTCCGAACGAGCCCTGGGCGCGGTTGTTCGCCAGCACGTGCACGATCCCGTTGGCCGGTGCCCGCAACACCATGCTGCCGAGGTAGGTCCGGGAGAGGTCCAGATCGCGGTTGGCCTTGGACCGGCGCTCCATCAGGCGATCGATGTCGGCGTCCTGCGAGATGTCGCTGGCCGCCGCTGTGGCTTCCGTCTTTTGCAGCTCCCCCTTGGCGATGACCACGTCAATCTTGGCCTTCTCCGCCTCGATCTCGGCCAGAATTTCCTGCTTGCTCGCCTCAAGGTCGGCCCGCTCGACGTTGTAGGTCGCCTGCATGATGAACATCTCGTTGCGCTCATCGGTAATGGCATGCTCGGCCCGCGCCTGGTCGATCTCCTTGTCCACCTGGCGCACCTCGGTCTGGCGCTCGATCAGGAGATCCTCCTGGGCCGACTCGTCGAAGCGGACGACAATCTCCCCCTCGCTGATCGGCCTGCCATTCTCGGCCAGTTCCACGATCTGCAGGTCTGGGGTCTGCGGCGCGAGAATCTGCACGGACTCGGCGCTCTTGAGCTCGCCGCGGCTGCTTACCGTCTGCAGGAAGTCCCTCCGCTCGACCAGGACGGTGGGCAGCTCCTCCGGGCCGGGACCGTAGAGCAGCAGCGCCGCGCTGGTGATCGCGGCGGACGCTGCGATGATCCCTCCGGCTCGAATCCAAGGCATTAGGTGGGTCGGGATTGTCATGGCACTGATGTTCGGCGGGCATCTCGAGCCCGCAGTCCGCTGGATAACATAACGACGAATGTTCGGCGGAATTGGTTATGGGCAGGCCCTTCGCCGGCCTTCCCTGTCTCACATCCTGCCATAGGGCGGGCCACAGGCGTGGGTCACCCGTCCTGGGGGCGCGATCAGGGGTTCCGCCGACTGGCCTGCTCCGGGCGCCTGCCTGCCTCGAGCGCGGCGCGCAGGTTGCCGCCGAGGCTCGCGAGCCGCCGGCGGGCCTGTGCCGGTTCCAGCCCGAGCCGTAGCATGAGGATCGCCTCTCTCACGTCCTGTCCGGTGCGGTCAAGCGCCCGGCGGGCGGTCCCGGGGTCGCACGCGCACACCTCGCCCACGATCCTGCGCGCTCGGCGCGCCAGCTTCGCGTTGCGGACCTGCACGTTGACCATGAGGTTGCCGAGGACGCAACCGGTCCGGATCATGAGGCCCGACGAGAGCATGTTCAGGACCAGCTTCTGCGCCGTTCCGGCCTTCATCCTTGTGGATCCGGAAACGACCTCCGCCCCGACGGAGGGCGTGATCGGGAAGCTGGCGGCGCGCTCGAGGTCCGACGCCGGGTTGCAGCTCAGGCCGACGGTGACGGCCCCTGCCGAGTTCGCCAGTCCCACAGCTCCGAGCACGTAGGGGGTTGTGCCGCTGGCAGCGATTCCCACGAGGGCGTCGCGTTCCGAAAAGTCATGGGCCGCCAAGTCGCGGCGGCCGGCATCGCGGCTGTCCTCGGCCCCTTCCACCGACCGGACCAATGCGTCCCGGCCGCCGGCGATCAGCGCCACGACCCGGCCCGGCGGCGTTCCGAAAGTCGGCGGGCACTCGGCGGCGTCCAGGACGGCCAGGCGGCCGCTCGTGCCCGCCCCGCAGTAGAACAGGCGCCCGCCGCGCGTCCACTGCTCCACGATCGCGTCCAGTGCCCGCGCGATGCGCGGGACCTCGGCCCGCACCGCTCGGGAAACGCCGGCGTCCTCGCGGTTGATCAGCGCCAGCACCTCCTCGGTCGAAGCCTGGTCTATAGCGGCGGACCGAGGGTTGCGCGCCTCTGTTGCGGGTAGGGACTCAGCCATCGGTGGAGTCGGCCCGTGGCCATGGCCGGCTGCTATTCTGGCAGTCCGGCCACCACCGCAGGGTAGCCGATCGGTCGCATGCAATACCGCCAGCTAGGCACAACCGACCTCAGCGTCTCCGTCGTGGGGTTCGGCGCTTCACCGCTTGGAAACGAGTTCCGCGAGATTGACGCCTCGGAAGGGGAACGGTCGGTGCACATGGCGATCGATCTCGGCATCAACTTCTTCGACACGTCGCCGTATTACGGGCGCACCCTCTCGGAGGAGCGCCTGGGGAAGTTCCTCGGGTCGCGGCGCAACAAGATCGTTCTGGCGACCAAGTGCGGGCGCTACGACGTGGACAAGTTTGACTTCTCCGCTCAGCGCGTGCGGGACAGCATTGACGAGTCGCTGCGACGGCTGAGGACCGACTATGTCGACATCCTGCACATGCACGACGTGGAATTCGTGGACCGGGAGCAGGTCTTGGAGGAGGCTCTGCCGGTGGCGCGCGAGCTGCAACGCGCCGGCAAGTGCCGCTATGTCGGAATCACAGGGCTGCAACTGGGGATTCTGCGGGACATGGCGGAGAGGTTCCCGGTTGACGCGATCCTCACCTATGCGCGCTACAACCTGATGGCGGACGACTTGGACACCGATCTTCGCCCAGTATGCGAGGAGCGGGGAATCGGGCTGATCAATGCGTCCCCCCTCCATCTGGGCATTCTCACCGAGCGTGGCTGGCCGGACTGGCACTCGGCCTCGCAGGATGTGAAGGAAGCCGGCACGCGCGTCGCGAAGCTGTGTCGGGCGCGCGGGTTGGATGTGGCCGAGGTGTCGCTGAAATTCTGCTACGACTACCCGCACACGGCGAGCGTACTGGTTGGAATGTCCCGGTCCGCGCACGTGGAGAGCAACATGGAGGCGTTGGATCTGCAGATCCCGCCGGGGTTGCTCGAGGAAATCCGGGCCGAGGTTGGCTCCGCGCACAACAAGGCGTGGCCCAGCGGGTTGCCGGAGAACCAAGACCGTTCCGACCACCCGTGAGGATCGACGCCCACCAGCATTTCTGGCGCTACGACCCGGCCGAGTACGGCTGGCTGTCGGACTCGATGAGCGCCTTGCGACGGGATTTCCTTTCACGGGACTTGGAGCCCGAGCTCGCCGCGGCCGACCTGGACGGCTCCGTCTGCGTCCAGGCGCGCCATTGCCTCGCCGAGTCGCGGTTCTTGCTTGAGCAGGCACGGTCCGGGGACGCAGTGTCGGCAGTCGTGGGCTGGCTGCCCCTGGCGGGCCCGGGCCTGGGCCAGGCCTTGGACGAGTTCGCCGCCGACCCCAAGTTCTGCGGCTGCCGCCACGCGCTGCAGGACGAGCCCGACGACGACTACATGCTGCGGGCGGAGTTCGGCGAGGGCTTGCGCGCGGTGACCGCGGCCGGCCTGACATACGACATCCTGATCTACGAGCGCCATCTGCCACAGACCCTTCGCTTGGTCGACCGGCACCCGCGCCAGGTCTTCGTCCTGGACCACATCGGCAAGCCCCGGATCCGCGACGGTTCGTTCGGGGCGTGGAGTCGGCATCTGCGCGATCTGGCCCGGCGCCAGAATGTCTACTGCAAGGTCTCGGGGATGGTGACGGAGGCAGAGTGGGGCTCCTGGACGTACGGGCGGCTGGTGCCCTATCTCGAGACAGTGCTGGAAGCGTTCGGCGTTCGTCGGCTGATGTACGGGTCGGACTGGCCCATGTGCCTGCTGGCCGCGAGCTACGGACGCTGGTTTGACGCCTTCTCACGGTTCGCGAGCGGACTGAGCTGTGCCGAGCGCGACCGCATCCTTGGCGGCACAGCGGCGGAAGTCTACGGAATTCCGCCCGCCGGTACAATGGCGATTCCGGCGGGCAGTCCGTGCCATTCAAGCTTTTCAACAGCCTGAGCCGCAGCGAGGAGACTTTCTCGCCATCCGAGGGCGGGACTGTCCGCATGTATTCCTGCGGGCCCACGGTCTACAACTACGTCCACATCGGGAATCTGCGGACCTTCGCGTTCCAGGACATCCTGCGGCGACACCTGCGGCAGTGCGGGTGGAAGCTGCGCCACGTGATGAACATCACCGACGTGGAGGACAAGATCATCGCGGCGGCCACCGCAGCGGGGGTGGGGATCGGCGAATACACGGAGCGCTACGTCGAGGCGTTCTTCGAGGACTGCGCTACGCTGCGACTCGAGCGGCCGGAGGTCGTGCCGCCGGCGACCGAGCACATTGCCGAGATGGTCGACCTTGTCAGGCGAATCGACGCGGCCGGTCACACCTACGAGGTGGGCGGCTCAACGTACTTTCGCATCTCGAACTTTCCCGGGTATGGGAAGCTCTCGCGGCTCGACTCGCGGAACATTCTGGCTGGCGCGCGGGTGGACTCCGACGAGTATGGCAAGGACGATGCCCGTGACTTCGTGCTCTGGAAGGCCAGCCGCGAGGGGGAGCCAGTGTGGCAGAGCCCGTTTGGCCCCGGCAGGCCGGGCTGGCATCTCGAGTGTTCCGCGATGGCCATGGCCTATCTCGGCGAGACGTTCGACATCCACACGGGAGGCGTCGACCTGCAGTTCCCGCACCACGAGAACGAAATCGCCCAGTCCGAGAGCGCGACCGGCAAACCATTCGCGCGCTTCTGGGTGCACGCGGAGCACCTGCTCGTGGACGGCAGGAAGATGTCGAAGTCGGAGGGCAACTTCTACACATTGCGAGAGCTGCTGGACCGGGGCCACTCCCCGGAGGCGATCCGCTATCTGTTGGTGGGCACGCCGTACCGGAAGCAGCTCAACTTCACGTTTGACGGGTTGCGGGGTGCGACGGCTTCGATCGAGCGCTTGCGCAACTTTGCCAGAAGGCTAGAGGGCGGGTTTGCCAGTGGGGACAGCGCGACCGCGACGACCGCCGCCGCGGCTGCTCGCGAGCAATTCCGCGCGGCGCTGGACGACGACCTGAACACCGCCGGAGCCCTCGGAGCCGTCTTCGAGTACGTGCGGGCGGCAAACTCGGCGATCGACGCTCGCCAGTACGGGCCGACCAATGCAGCCGAAGGGCTTGCCCTGCTGGCCGACTTCGACCGGATCTTCGACGTGATGGAGCCGGCGCAGACGGGACAGCTCCCGGCGGCGGATGTGGAGCGGATGGTCGCCGCGCGAACGGCCGCGCGGAGAGCGCGCGACTATTCCCGGGCTGACCAGATCCGTGACTCGCTCGCGGAGCGGGGCGTCGTGCTGCGCGACGGCCCCGCGGGGACCCAGTGGCACTACGCTGACTGAGCCCAGGAGCGGGCGCCCGTTTTCGCGGCCCGCGCTTCTGCCCCCACGCTGCCACATGCGGCCGGACCGACCGGTCGAAGGGCGCGGTGCGCGCCGCCAGCTTGACAGGCACCGCCGAATCCTGCAATTCTTGCCCCCGTGCTAACGCGGAGGGAATTCCTTGCATCGGCTGGCGCCACCGGCGCGGCTTGCTCGCCGGCCGAGGCGCGTCCGCCCAACATTCTGGTGCTCATGCCCGACCAGTGGCGGGGCATGGACCTAGGTGCGATGGGCAACGTGGATGTGCGAACGCCCAACATGGACGCATTGGCGTCCTCCGGGGCTCTGCTGACGAACTTGACCGCGAACTGCCCGGTGTGCTGCCCGGCCCGCGGAACGCTGCTCACCGGGCGATACGGGCACGAGCACGGCGTTGACGTCAACGACGCGCCGCTGCCCGACGGGGAGCTGACCATCGCCGAGGTCGCTCGGGCCCACGGCTACCGGACGGCGTTCGCCGGCAAGTGGCACTTGGAGGGCGGGAAGCGCATGCCTGGGTTTGTCAGGCCGGAGCGCCGCCAGGGATTCGGGCATTGGGCGGCCAACATCTGCAGCCACTCGTACTGGGACATGCACTACTTCCGCGACTCCCCGGAGCCGATCCCCATCGAGGGCTTCTCGGCCGTCGCGTTCACCGATGAAATCGTTGACTTCCTGCGCCAGGACTCCGAGCAGCCGTTCTTGGCGTTTCTCGAGTGGGGGCCGCCGCACAACCCCTACGTTGCGCCGCCGGAGTACATGGAACTCTATGATCCAAGCCAAATCCAGATGCGGCAGAACTGGCAGGGGCCGGTCGAGTTTCGGCCGGGCCGGACGATCGGGAGTCGCGAAGACATCGCCGGATACTACGCCGCCATCACGTTCCTGGACGACGAGATCGGCCGCATTCTCTCAGCGCTTGAGGAGACCGGCCAGCGCGAGAACACCATCATCGCCATCACGTCCGACCACGGAGACATGCTCGGGTCCCAGGGCACCTACCTCAAGCGCAAGCCGTGGGCCGAGTCGCTGCAGGTCCCCGGAATCGTCCACTGGCCGGCCGGGATTCCGGCAGGCCAGCGGCTGGCCGCTCCGGTCTCGCATGTCGACATCGTTCCGACGCTGTTGGGCCTCGCGGGCATGTCGGTGCCGGGGCGAATGTCCGGGCTGGACATCTCGGCCTTTCTGCGAGCCCCGGTCGGGAGTCCGGGCCGGGACCTGCCTGGGTCTGTCTACGCGCAGAGCTACACGCCGAGCGAGCGCGGCGAGTATCCGCCGTGGCGGGGCGTGCGGACACAGCGCTACACCTACGCCCGTTCGCAGGCCAGGCCTTGGATGCTGTACGACAACAGGGAGGATCCGTTCCAGCTACGCAATCTCGTCGGAGACCCGGCCCATGCTGCCTTGCAGGCGCGCCTCGATGACCTGACGATGGACTGGTTCGAGCGGACGGACGACGATTGGCGGGAACGCGCTGACCTGCCGTACCGGTAGCTTGGTCGAACCGCTGCCAGGCCGGACTCAGTTGGGCCGGAAGTTGCTGCCGCCCTCGAACTCGTCCATGATCGGGCGTCGGCCCGAGTAGCCCTCCTCTGTCGAGTGCCACCACTCGATCCTCGGCTCACCGAGTTTCCAGCACAGGTAGACCTCGACGCCGTCAACGAGGGCGGGGAAGTCCAGCAGCCCCATGTCTAGGTCCTTCACGAGACATCCGCTGCGCTGGATCTCGGACACTTGTTTCTCTATGGAGTTCACGAGGGAGACACGCTGCAGGCGCTGCTGCGCGACGTGCGCCGGGTTCACCTCGGTGCCGCCTGCCATGGAGATGCGGGCTGAGAGTTCGTTCATGGCGTGGTCGAGGGCCTCGACGCGTTCCTTGTCCGCGATCGCGGCCCTGAGCCCCTCAGAGATCAGCGGAAGCATCTCCTCAGCCTCTCGCAGTGTGAAGTAGCGCGGCATATGCAGGTTCTCCTTTCGCTGAGCGTCAATCTATACGGTATCAGGATTCTTGCCGAATGTTCTATGATTGGGGCGCAGATCCGCTGTTTTCAGGCCGGATTGAGGTCTAGGGCCGCCTGCATCGCGCTTCGGACGGACTTCATGACCGCTAGGCGGTCCGATTCGCTCAGTTCTTGAGTGGGCAGGGGTTCGTGGAACGCAAGCGTGACGACACCCGCGCGGAGGTGCTTCGCCCCTTTGGGCATCAGGCCTCTGGCATTGTGCACCGTGATCGGCACGACTGGCACGCCGGTCTCGATCGCCATCTGGAACGGCCCCGGACGGAACGGGAGCAATCGTCCGCGGGGGTTGCGTGTGCCCTCCGGGAAGACCATCATCGAGATGCCCGACCGCAGGGTCTGGGTTGCATCCTCGAGAGCCTTCCTGCGCGAGTCCTTGGCCTGGCGGTCGACCGTGATGAATCCGCCCAGGCGCATCGTGTAGCCCAGCAGTGGCAGACGCCCGAGGGAGGCCTTGATGATGACCGCCACGCGCGGGAGCACCGCGAACAGGGCCGGGGCCTCGACGTTGCTCACGTGGTTGGCGACGAAGACGCAGCAGGGGTGCTGGGTTGCCCGCTCAGGATGCAGAACGCGGACGCGAACTCCGGACAGGGCCAGGGCGATGCGACATCCCAAACGCGCCATCCAGTAGATCGGGCGGATGGACCTGCAGAGCCACGTGACTGGCACGAACACAGGGACGACGACAGCGACGTAGACCAGGATGAAGGGGTACGTCAGCAGGAGTGAGCGCCACATCGGGTGGGATTCTCAGCATCCTAGCACCGGTCGAAGCCGTTCACTGGCGTGTCCGCTGCGCGACCACCGACGAGCGCCCCCGACCATCCTTATGTTCTCTGAGGCCTTCTGGGTCTGGATTCCTGTGTCAAGACGCCCCCTTGTCCTGAACGGAGTCGAACGATGTGGAATCAGATCGGGCCGAATCAGCGCTGGGCGAGAGAGTGGCCGCCTGCGCGCTCGGGAGCCTCTACCGGCGGTCGAGCTGGACTGGGCAGCCCGTCGGGTCCTGCCCTCCTTGCTCAGGTGTTCGCAACAGCCACGCCTTCGACCGATCGCCGTCACCTCCCGCTACGGTCTTCGGCCAAACACCGATTGCGCTCGCCAGGGCACCACCCTGTGGGATGCCGTGCCTCGGGTCTCGTTTGCGGGTCAATATGTGCAAAAATATCAAACACTAGCCAGTTATGTCAGACATGGGATCGAGTGACGTATAAATGTGGAAATCCGGATCCCTGCTTCTAGATTCTGAGCAGTTGTGCCAGCGCGCTGGTACAATAGGCTCACTATGACCTGCCAAGCGTCACCGGGGGCTCGTTCGCAGTCTCGCAGTCTCTTGGTCTGCCGCACCGGTCAGGTGTGGGGGCGACGAGATGAGAGTTGAGTACTCTGGCCTCAGGGCGGCACTCTCCGAGCGCGACCGTGTGAAGCTGGAGCGCAAGCTGGTCAAGATCCAGCGAATCTTGACCAAGCGCGGCGAGCTCGAGTCCCACATCCGCCTCTCCCGCCAGCGGCACCTGTCCGGGGCCGAGGTGACACTGCGAGCCAAGCGGCACACCCTCGTGGTAACGCAGACCGGCCCCACCCCCTTTGCCGCCGCGCTCAGCGCGCTCGGCAAGCTGGAGAAGCAGGCGCGCCGCCACAAGCGCAAGATCATCGTCATGCATCGGCCGGGCCGCCAGCGCGACCGGCCCTCCGTCGTTGTGGAAGATTCGATCCGGCGTACCGTTCCAGCCCCGAGGCCGCCACCCGCCCCCCGCAGGCGCTCGCCGCGCATCGTGCCCTCCCGCAGGATCGAGCCCAAGCCAATGACGGCCGACGAGGCTCTCCTCCTGCTTGAGGAGCGCCGGCACGACTTGGTCACCTTCCGTGACGCATCGAGCGGCCGTGTCAATGTCCTGGTGCGTAGGCGCGACGGGGATGCCGAGCTCGTCCAGGGTGACTAGCCTTGGGCCACATACCTGCCGCCTTCGAGCGCGCCCAGCATGCCCGGCTGGTGATCGTGACCGGCCTCAGCGGGTCCGGCAAGGGCACCATGCTGCGGGCGCTTGAGGACGCCGGGTATTACACAGTCGACAACCTCCCCGTCGAGCTGATGCGCCCGTTCGCCGAATCGGGACCGCTCTCGGACTCATCCGTTCGCGCCGCCTTGGTCGTCGATATCCGCGACCGCCAAGGACTGGACCGCTTTCCTCGCGTGTACCGCGAGATCCGGGCCAGCGTCCCTGCCGTGCTGACCTTTCTCGAGGCGTCCGACTCCGTGCTGCAGCACCGGTTCAGCGAGACCCGCCGCCCTCACCCGGCTGGCATGCCCACCGTTGCCCAGAGCATTCCGGCCGAGCGCGAGCTGCTCGCCCCGATCCGAACACTGGCCGACATCGAGATTGACACCAGCCACTTCAACGTCCACGACCTGCGTCGCCGGGTGCTGGAGATCTTTCGCGGCCCGGGGGAGGGCACGGACCTGCGAGTGACCATCGGCAGCTTTGGCTTCAAGTACGGCCCGCCTGTTGACGCCGACGTTGTCTTCGACGTCCGGTTCCTGCCCAACCCTCACTACGAGCCGGAGCTCCGGGGTCTCACCGGCGCGGATTCCGAGATCGCACGCTTCTTGGAGGGCTACCCCGAGACTCACGAGTTCATAGACCGGGTGATGAGCCTGTTGGAGTTCGTCGTGCCACGCTACGGTGCCGAGGGCAAGAGCTACATCTCGATCTACCTCGGCTGCACCGGAGGCCGGCACCGCTCCGTCTATATCGCCGAAGCGGTGGCCAGACTGCTGGGTGACCTGGGCCGCCCGGCACGAGTCCAGCACCGCGACATTGACAAGGACGGCTGATCTCCGCCAGCCGGGACTAGACCTCCTCGATGTCCGCGCTCGTCTCGATGGCGATCGAGTCTTGCACGCTCACCGCCGCCGGGCACTTTCGCTGGTGGGTGTCGAGTGCCCTCTGCGCCCGGTCCCGCGTCCCGGCCGGGATTTTGAGGTTGTAGTGCACGCGGATCCGCGTGATGCGGATCACTCCGTCCACATTCTCAATGTCACCCTCGACATCGCTGGAGACGCGGTCGGGGTGGTTCGGAATTTTGCGAACTGCCAGGGCCCCTGACAGAGTGCCGGTCAGTCAACCAGCGACGGCGGCGACCATGTGGTCCAGCGTCGCTGGCAGGTCCCGCCGGGGCTCCATTCGGTAGAAGTGCTTGATGCCTCCGTGCACCCCGAACTCTAAGGGCTCCTCGAAGCCCTCGACGAAGGCGCGCCGCTCGGGCGGTTGGTCTTGGAAGATGCGAATCTTTGACGTATGGATCAATTGGCCCATGCCCATGATCTTACACTTCCCGCGCCCACGGTCCAGCGCTCAGCGCCCCACGCCGGATCGCGTCTCCCGCCATGCGACGGTGTCGGCGATGTTGCGCCGCAACGTGTCGACATCTGGCCCCGACCGTCCCTTCAGGTACACCGCCATGTCTGAGTCGTACTCTGCGGCCGATTCGAACGCGCGCCCCCTGTCGCCGGTGTCGCTGATCCAGCCCTCGAGCAGGCCCCGCAACTTGGCCAGCACTTTGCGGTGGTCCTCGGAGTCCGCAAGGTTGCGAAGCTCCCACGGATCCTCCTTGAGGTCGTACAGCTCCTCGCTGGGCCTCGGGGCATAGAACATCGCCTCGAGCCGTTTCGCCAGGCTTCCCTCCGCGTGCAGCCCGTGCATCAGTCTTAGCACGGCCTTGCTGTCCTTGTAGCGGTTGGCCTGCAGGTGCGGGCGCTCTGGCACGAAGTTGCGCACGTACCGGTACCGCTCCGTCCGCAAGCTGCGGATCCGGTCCACTGTCTCGTCGCAGCGGTCACGCGCCGAGACCACGTAGTCTCTAGCCACGGCGTCGGAACCGAACAGGGGCCGGCCTTCCATCCAGGCGGGCACAGGAATGCCGGCGAACGCCACCGACGTGGCAGCCACGTCAATGTGCGCCACCAAGTCCTCGCGGACCGAACCGGACTCGACGATGCCCGGCGCGCGCACAACCAAGGGCACTCTCGTCCCCTCCTCGTTCAGGAACTGCTTGCCGCGGGCGTGGCTGACGCCGTGGTCGGTCAGGAAGAAAACTGCGGTGGACTCGAGCACACCCTCGCGTTCGAGGCGTTCCACGATTTGCCCCACCTCCCAGTCCACGTGCTCGACGGATTCCAAGTACTGCGCCCAGTCCTTGCGGACATCAGGATGGTCCGGGTAGTAGGGCGGGAGTTTGACCTTCGAGGGATCGATTCCCGACGTCCGGACGCCCCCGAGTTGTCTCAGCGTGCGCTGGTCTCGCCGCTTGCCGCCGCGCAGCTGGATCTGGGCGAAGAACGGCTGTCCATCCGCCCGCCCGGACCAATCCGCCCCGTCGTAGATGTCATCCGGGTAGTCGAAGTTGTAGTCCGTCTTGCCTCTCCGCAACTGACCGTTGTCCTGGTATGTCCCGTTCGTGACGAAATATCCCGCCCGGCGCAGGATCGCGGGCACAGTCTCCACATCCCCCGGCAGCCGGATTCGCCGCTCGCCGCGTCCGCTGCGGTGGTTGTGCGCGCCGATCGACGTCTGGTACATGCCCGTGACCAGCGCCGAGCGCGAAGGCGAGCAAACCGGCGCGGTCACGAAGGCGCGCGTGAACTTCGCGCCTTCGGACGCAAGCCGGTCCACGTTCGGAGTCTGTGCCAGCGACTCCCGGAACGCGCCATAGTGGTCCGATTGGTCCTCGGCCACGATCCAAACGATGTTCGGAAGTGCTTGGGCGGCAAGGGAGGGGAGCGTGAGGGCCGCCACCAGTGCGGTCCATGCCAAGGTGCGCATCATCGCACCATTATGCCCGCCGCCGCCCGCCGGACAGCGGGCCTATTCCTGGGACGGCGGGCCGCCCTGCAAGGTTTGCATCAGATCCGCCAACGCCCGGGCGAAGTCCTGCGCCCTCGACACGCTCGACACGACCAGGCCGTGCGGCTTCAGGGCGGACTCGATGGCTCCCATCCACGGATAGCTCTGCCGATAGCGGTGGAACGCGAACTGGTGCAGAACCGCGGGTCGCGCGGACAGGCTGAGCGCGCCTTCTGCCAATCGCGCCTCGCGGTCAAGCTTCGGGCCTACGATGATGACCGCGTCAGGCCTGCGCGGGGCGGGGACCATCGCGCCGGAGATCATCTCCGCCAAGAACCGCTGCTCGCCGCCGGGATCTGCGAGCGCCTCGACGTCCACCACTCCGGCCGGCGCCATCTCTATGGCCTCGCCCAGCGCCTCGAAGTCCAGCCTCGGCTGGCCTCGCACCGAGTACACCAGCCTACGGTCATAGGCATTGAAGGCTGTCAGGCTGAAGAGCCCCAAGCTCGGCTCGGCGTGCAACGAGCGCAGCATGCCCACCACGCAGTCAAGCTCGTGATCGCTGAGCTTGAAACGGTCCCGCTCCAGCGGCGAGAGGTTAACCAGCAGCGAGACGTGCAGCCCGCCCTGGCGGTCCGATGCCCGCACCACCGGAGCGGCCTCGGCGAACATGCTTTCCGCGAAAGGGGCGACCGAGTTGGGGCGTGTGGCGGCGGCCAGCGCCGAAACCGCCGCCGGGTACCGGGCGCTCGCCTTCCAATGGGCCGAGCAGACTTGGCCCGCGCGATTGCGCATCAGCCAGTCGACCTCATACTGGCCCGGGCCGACGACGAATCGGCCCGGGAACGTCGCCGGCCCCCTGCCCTCCGACCTGGCGGCCGGGACTCCGAACGACTGCCGGAAATAGGAAGCCTCGCGGTCCGGGCCGGCCGTAGGCGTGACCCGGAACAGTACGCGAAGATCGTCGTCGCCCCCAGAAATGGCCGCGGCCGGCAATTGGACTACATACCCGGCCGTGAACTTCAGGTCGAATCCGAGGTGCGGATTCTGAGGGATCACGCGGCAGGGAAGGTCGTTGCGGTCTTTGCCAGCCGCGAGCACTGCCCGGTCGCTCGGCTGGAACAGCAGCTCGCGCCCCGGCGCGGACTGGAACAGTTGCTGGGCAGGCAGCCAGGAGGCGGCAATCGCCAGCAGGCATCCCCAGCGGGCCGCAAGCCTATGCATCGGCCGTCAGCTGCCGGAACCTGCCGCCTTGACCGCGCTCTTCACCGCCCAAACAGCGCGCTCGCAGCCGTGCCGGTCCACGTCTTGGTGGGTGACCATTCGGATCCGGCCGGGACCGGTCGCCAGGGCGAGCACGCCAAAGCCTCGGAGTACCCCGAGAAAATCGCGGTTGGACAGTCCCGTTCCGGATATGTCCGCGAAGATGATGTTCGTTTCCACCGCCGCCACATTCAGCCTGATCCCGGGCACTCGCGCCAGCGTTTCCGCCAGAAACCTCGCGTCGGCATGTGCGGCCGGAATGGTTGCCGGGCCCCGCTTGAGGGCGACGCGGCCCGCCGCCGCCAGCACGCCAGCTTGCCGCATCCCGCCCCCGAGTCCCTTGCGCGCCAGGCGGGCCTCGCGTATGAAGGCGCCAGTCCCCGTGAGCAGTGACCCTACCGGTGCTCCCAACCCCTTCGACAGGCAGAACGTGAGCGAGTCGACCGTGGATGCGATCTCACCCACGGTGGTGTCCAGCGCCACCGCCGCGTGGAACACCCGCGCCCCGTCCATGTGGACCGGAATGCCGCGCTCTCCGGCCCGCGCTTGGATCTCACGCAGGCGTTCCAGAGAGTACACGCGCCCGCCCGCCTGGTTGTGAGTGTTCTCCAGTGCGATCAGCCCCGTCCCGCGGAAATGGTCCGACGGCCCGCGCACGCGCGGGCCGATCGAGTCCCAAGTCAGGCACCCGTCGGACGACGGGACGGACCGCGCGAGGCAGCCCGAGAACCGCGCGAGCATGCCCATCTCGTAGAGCATCACGTGCGAGTGTTCCTCGCAGATCACCTCGCGGCCAGGCGACGTGTGCGCGGCCACCGCGATCTGGTTGCCCATCGTTCCCGAGGGCACGAAAACCGCGGCTTCTTTGCCCGTGATCTCGGCCGCCAAGCGCTCGAGGTCGTTGACCGTCGGATCTTCCCCGAAGACGTCGTCCCCAACCTCCGCGTGAGACATGGCCTGCCGCATCTCTGCAGTAGGGCGCGTTACGGTGTCGCTGCGCAGGTCGACCGGGTCCATCTGGACGGGCTCTCCGGCCCTTCTCAGAGCCTAAACGCCCATTGTCGCACCGCGTCGGGCTGAATCCAGCGGCGAATGCCCGGGAGCTGGCACTCAAGCCAGTAGCGCGGCCAATCGATGCACTCCGGACACCACGGAAGGCTATCCCTCCACTCGGGCTCGAGCCCCTCGTAGGCCTGGCGGATGTTCACCGTCTCAAACACGTAGTCGTGGTCGTGGATGAACGGCAGGTACTGCCGGAACGTCTCCTCGTGGAAGCCGATCTGCAGCTCCAGCGGTCGGAGGCGGTCTGCCCGGGCGCCAAGCCCGGCACGCTCCAGCAGCCACCGGACGCGAGCGATGCGCCGCCGCAACCGCGCGCGCCCTCGCTCGGCTTGGGCCGCGGTCAGGAACCGCAGTCGCCGAAACGGCGCCAGCCAGGTCGGAGGCCCGGACATCCCGCCCCCATTCGACCGCGCGGCACTGTGCAGGAGGCGGATCAGATCCCCCAGGGGGTATGGGTTCACGTCGGAACTGGCGAGGTGGTAGACCTGCTTGGCTCGCCCCTCCAAGAGCTCGCGGGCCACTGTGATCGTCGCTGCGGCCACGAGATCCACCGGAACGATCTCTAGGCTCAGGTCCGGCCGCGCCGGCCAGTCTAGCAGGCCGCCCAGCGCCATCAGAGCCAGCGGTGCCGCCGTGCGCCCACCCTCGATCCAGCCCGGGAATGGGTACTCGAGGGAGCTCTCGACGATCGCGGGCCGCACGATCGCGTACGGCACCTCTGCCTCGTCCGCGAGTGCCTGCTCTCCCAAGGCCTTCGTGAATGTGTAGGTGTTGACCCATCCCCACCGGGCAGCCCGCCTGCGGCCCAGCTCGGCCAGGGACTCGGCGCGCGCGGAGCCTTCCAGCCCGCGTGCGGCCGAACGGGCCAGTTCGCGGCACTCCCGCAACTCTTCGCCCGCCTTGAAAGCCCCGTCGCCGGGACCATCACGGCGCGGGTAGAAACCAGAGATCGGCTCGGTCTCCTCGACCAGGCCATCGTCCACGCCGGCCACGTAGCAGGTCGAGACGTGTACAAGGCGCGCGCGCAGGCGCGCGCACAGGCTGGCGACGCGCTGGACAGACTTGACGTTCGCCCGCAGGGACACGTCCAGAGGGGGGAAAAAGTCCACGAGGCCGGCGCAGTTGATGACCACGCCCACACGCCCGGCCAGTGCCCGAAGGTCGCGTCCGCCAAGGCCCAAGTCGGGCTCGGCGGCGTCTCCGGACAGCACCCTGACTCTCCGCTCCACTCCGTCGCGCCCGAACTTGGCGATCAACGGCTCCAGAACGGGCGATGCCAACACCTCGGACCGAAACCTCTCAACGGCGGGAACGCTTCCGCGCGGGCGGATGAGCACGTGCAATCGCTTGATGTCCGGGAAGCGGTCCAGCAGCATGGCCATGAGGACCTTGCCGACGAACCCATTGGCGCCGGTGATGAGCGGTTCGCAGTCCGCGAACGCGAGCCCCGAGCTCGCGTCGCCGGAGTTCACGCCCGCGGTATGTTCCCCAAGTCCGGTCACCGCGCCCCTCTGTCGTTCCCCCGGCCGGCGTCCGGCCCGTCGCCCCGCTCAAGAGTCCCCATGATCGCTCACCCTTGCGTGGTCTCCACCAGATCGTCGATCGCCATGCGGTACACCGCCGGCTTGCCCTCCCAGTCCGTGACAAAGTAGACCCGCGAACTGTCGCTAGAGATCGCCGGAGCCGGGACCGCTGCGTGCGGGTCGGCGCGGTCCGAGCCGGCCACCGGGTACGGCCTGAGGCTGCTGCGGTGCTCGCAGAGCGTGATCTCGCGGGCCATGCCGGGGAACACCACGTAGAGGTTGGGCCCGGCGGGGCGCCGGCTGGCGCCGATGATGGCGCTCGAGTCCGCGTTCTCCGCCATCCACTCGTACGCCGAGCACGGGGCATAAGCCGTCTCCGCGCCGGTCTCGGGCTGCAAGCTGCGTATGCTGGCCGCCCACTTGGCTCCGTCTTGGTAGTGGGCGAATCGCAGCAGCGAGCCATCCGCGGACCAGTAGGCCCCGCAGGTCCGCTCGGCCCCCCGGGACGTTCGGAGGCTGCGGCGCGCTGAACCGTCCAAGCCGACGAGTTGGAGGCGCCGGCGCACCCGGCTCCACGGCCCCTCCCGCGCGTACAGCAGCTGCGAGCGCCACGGGCGGAACCGTGGCGAGCCAAGCCAGCGGCGCTCTTCTGCGACAACCCGGCTCGGGCCCTGCCTCTGCCGGGCGCTGATCTCGATCACCACGACCCTGCAGCGCGGTTGAGCCTCGAACTGAGCATTCGGCGAGTCCCGCAGGTCGTCGGAGTGCATCTCGACGACTGCGGCATAGCGCTCGCTGGCGGACATGTCCAGATCGCCTGTCAGAACCCACCCTTGGGGACACTCGTAGAGCACGCGCATCCCGCCGCCACCGAGATCCGACTGGACCAGCTGTGCCCCCTGCAAGTAGTACAGGCCACGGTCGTTGCGGCGCAGGTGCGCCGCGTATGGGTGCACCGGCGGTCCTGCGGTGATCTGCGTGAGGCGCTCGCGCTTCACGTCCAATCGGTGGAATTGGCGCGTTCCGCCGTGCTCCGCCGCAACCAGAAGGAAGGACCCGTTGCGGGAAATACAGCGGTGATTCGGCCCTGGCAGGTGGTGGACAACGCTCGGATCGGTGAGGCGCTCCACCTCCCGTCCGGTCAGGGCATCCGCAAGGGGCGCCCTCGGCGCGGCAACCCGCGTGCCCCGCGAGGCTGCCGCGGCCGTCGCGGTCGCAAGAAACGCGCGACGGCTCACTCGCCGCATCACAGTGAATGTTAGCAGGGCAGGGCGCCGCGCCCGCGCTCAGCCGGGAGCGCTCACCGGGCCGGGGGGCTCCCCGTCGAGCCACTGCACGTCGTCGACCACAGCGATCACCGCCGCATCGATCGGGGCCCAGCCGCGCTTGACCGCGGTCATGGCGGCCCACCCGTCCAGAGTCAGCAGCACGGTGTCGCCCTCGCCGGCATCGAGCACGTCGACGGCCACGAAGGGTGCCCCGTGCAGACCCCCTGACCGGTCTAGCCGCTGCACCAGCAGCAGCTTGATCCCCTCGTGGGAGGGATGCTTCTGGGTAGCTACGACCTCGCCAATGACCCGGGTCAGGATCACAGGCCTGGCCCGGTCACCTGGTCAACGATCCCGGTGACGCTCGCGTCGGACGGAATGGGCGGGTCGAACGCCAAGCACGCCTCCCGCCGCCCCGACCAGTACACCCTCTCCCCCGGGCCAGCGCCGACCGAGTCGACCGCGACCAGCGGCGTTCCAATGTCCGAGCCGTCCGCTCCGAGCGGCTGGAGAATGAGCAGTTTCCTGCCTGACAGTTGCGGGTCCTTGACCGTCGCGCACAGATTGCCGATGACCCGTGCCAGCTGCATCAGTCCCCCTCGGGCCGCAGCCCGATGCTGTCAACAATGCCCACGACCGCGGTGTCCACGGGTGTGTTCTTCATCCCTGACGCCATTCGCGCCGAGCTTCCCGAGACGCAGATCACGGTCTCGCGGTCGCCCGCGCCCACCGTGTCAAGGGCGACCACGTAGCGTTCGTTGCCCACCCCGTGCGGGGTTACCTGCTGAAGGACGAGGAGCTTCTTGCCCTCCAGCCGCGGGTCCTTGCGCGTGGCCACCACATTGCCGACGACTCGCGCCAGAATCATCCGGGACTGCTTCCCGCGCGCTGGACCGGCCCGGCCGCCGGGCTAGCCGGCACCGCCCGCCGAGATCGCGAAGATCTGGTCCAGATTGCCGTGCGGCCTGGGGATCACATGCACGGAAATCAGCTCGCCGACGCGCCGGGCCGCCGCCGCCCCGGCATCTGTCGCTGCTTTCACTGCCGCCACGTCTCCCCGCATCAATACCGTCACGTAACCGGAGCCGATCTTCTCCCAGCCCACAAGGGTGACGTTGGCCGCCTTGACGGCAGCGTCCGCCGACTCCACCAGCGCGACGAAGCCGCGCGTCTCTATCAGTCCGAGAGCCTCACCCATGAATCGCTATCCTCCTTTGGCCCGGATTGCCTCTTCCAAGAGCTGGATCAGCTCGTCCCGGGTGACGTAGATCCCATTGTCGCCGATCTGCCCGCCGTGTGTCGCTCCAGTGGAGTCTTCCGCCGAGACCGGGCAGCCCGGCTGCTGCACCGAGTTTGACGCAACGCCGTAGCGCCCACGCGACTCGAACAGCTTGTCGACTTCCAAGCGTGGCAGCGCGCGTGCCCCGCCGAGCATCTCCGCCACGAAGTTGATCCTCGCGAAGTGCTCCACCGTTTCCATCCGGAAATAGGCCTGCAGAACATCGTTGCCGTAGCTGACGGCCCCGTGATTGCCGAGCAGCAGCGCGTCGTACTGCGGGATCAGCGGCAGCATCGGCTCTGTCAGAGCGTCCGTTCCCGGCAGCCCGTAGTCCGCCAAGGGTACGCAGCCCAGGCCGATGATCACCTCGGGCAGCAGGGCCGTGTTCAGGGGCCGTCCGGCCGCCGCGAATCCGGTTGCCACGGGCGGGTGGGCGTGCACCACCGAGCACACGTCGTCGCGCAGATCGTAAATCTTGAGGTGCATCAAGATCTCCGAAGTGCGCTCAAGCCGCCCCGAGATCTTGTTGCCGTCGTAGTCGACGATGATGATGTCGTCCACCCGCAGCATGCCCTTGGAGACGCCCGTGGGCGTGCACATGATGCGCTCGTCGTCGAGGCGGATCGAGATGTTGCCGTCGTTGGCGGCAACCCAGCCCTTGTCGAAGACGAGCTTGCCGACCCGGACAATGTCGGCCGCGAACTCGCGCTCAGTCTTGACCATGGCGAATCTCTAGCCTAGCGTACGAAATCTCAAGCGGCGACGGGCCCGTGACGAGCCGTGATCCGGTTCCCCGCGACGCGCCCGCCCGCTGGCGGAGGAAGGGTCAGGTGCAGGTCCCGGCACGTCCGTGGAATCCCCGCGAGTCCGGGGCTTGGTTGCGCCATCACGCGATCGATGATCGCGGTATCATGCTTAGGCTGTGCTGCGATCGCTGGCGGCTGTGTTAGCCCTGCCCCTCTTGGCTGTGCCCGTTCCGGGCCAGAACAACTTTAGTCCACCGAGGCTGCCCGGGGGCAACCCGGACATGAACGGCATCTGGCAGGCGCTGAACACCGCCCACTACGACGTCGAGCGCCACGTGGCCCGCCCGGCCATGATGCTGCGCGAAGGCCCGCACGGTCCACTGCCAGCCGTTGGTGTTCTCAAGCTGGGGGCCGTGGGGGCCGTGCCCGGTGGTATGGGCGTCGTCGAGGGGGGCCACGTCCCCTACAAGCCGCAGGCCGCGGAGAAGCGTGACGAGAATCGCGCGCACTGGCTGGAGCGCGACCCCGAGGTCAAGTGCTACCTGCCGGGCGTGCCGCGCGCCACCTACATGCCGTTTCCGTTCCAGATATTCCAGACCGACGATTCCGTCTTCATCGCTTACGAGTACGCGGGGGCCGTTCGGGAGATCTACATGCGTGACGTCGGCCCGCCTGAGACCGACAGCTGGATGGGGCAGTCCGTCGGACGCTGGGAAGGCGACACACTGGTCGTGGAGGTCTCTGGGTTTACCGACCAGACTTGGTTCGACCGCTCGGGCACGCACCACAGCAACCAGCTACGGGTGACCGAGCGCTACACGCTCGCGTCCCCGTACCACATCCAGTACGAGGCCGAGATCGAGGATCCGGCAGTGTTCACCCGGCCTTGGAAGATTTCCATGCCGCTCTATCGGCGCGTGGAGCCGGGCGCGCGCCTGATGGACTTCAAATGCGTCGAGTTCGTGGAGGAACTCCTCTACGGCGAGTATCGTCGCCGGCCACTTCAGAGAGACCCCTGATGAGTCGCTGCACCGCCTCTGGAGGGTCGCTCGATACGACCGCGCGCTTGCGCGGTGCGAGACCGCTGGGCGCACGGGGTGGCCGGCAAGACTTGGACAAAGGAGGAACCGCTGTGTCTTCTCGATTCTTGATCTTGATTGGGGTGTTGGCCCTAGTCGTGCAGCCCGGGCTCGGAGACGAGCGCCCGGACCTGTCCGGCACGTATGACATCGCAACGCTGACCCCTCTCCAGCGCCCGCAACAGTTCGGGGACAAGCTGATTCTGACCGATGAAGAGGCGCAGGTCGTCGCGCGCGAGGAGGCGGCATATCTGGCGCGTCGCAATGCCGCGACCGATCCGGAGCGCGGGGCGCCCCCGCAGGGCGGTGACGGATCGCCCGGAGCCGCCGGCAACGTCGGCGGTTACAACGCTTTCTGGATTGACCGCGGGGCCGGTGCCTTCAAGATCGACGGCAAGTGGCGCACCTCGATCATCACCGATCCGAAGGATGGCCGGCGTCCCGAGATGACGCCGGCTGCCAAGCGCGCCGCTGCCGAGCGTGGTAAGCGGTCCCGCAAGAACACGGGCCAGGCTTGGTGGATCGAGGCTGGCCTTGATCCCGGCCCGTACGACGATCCCGAGCTGCGGCCCTTGGCGGAGCGCTGCCTGCTCGGTTTCGGGTCCACTGGCGGGCCGCCGATGCTGCCCGTCCTTTACAACAATCTCAAGCGGATCGTGCAGACCGAGGATCACGTGATGATCCTCGTCGAAATGGTGCACGATGCCCGCATCGTCCGCATGAACGCCGAGCACGCCCCCCCGGATGTCCGCAGCTGGCTCGGGGACTCGGTCGGGCATTGGGAGGGCGATACGCTTGTCGTCGACACGACCAACTTCAACGACCGTCCCGCGCTCTCCGGGGCCACTAGGAATCTCCACGTCGTCGAGCGATTCTCGCGCATTGACGACAAGACCTTGCTCTACAACTTCACCGTCGAGGATCCGACGGTCTGGACAGCGCCGTGGAGCGGGGAGTACATCTGGCCCGCGACGGATACCAGGGTGTACGAATACGCCTGCCACGAGGCAAACTACTCCTTCGGCGGTATCCTCCGGGGAGCCAGGGTGCTGGAGTCAGAGGCGATGGGCAAGACCGATGACTGATCGCTGGCGCAAGCACTGCAGGGAGGGAGTTTCGATGACCCGAGTTGAGTCCGCGAGATGGCCGGGACTGGCCCTCGCAACGTGCGCAATCCTGCTCGCATGGGCCGCGCCGGCCATCGCGCACCATGCCTTCGGGGCGGAGTTCGACCCGAATCGGCCCTTGGTGCTGAAGGGGCCCGTGGTCAGGGTGGAATGGGTTAACCCCCACACTTGGATCCACATCGAAGTTACGGACGATGCCGGGAAGAAGGAGATCTGGATGATCGAGGGCGGCACGCCCAACAGTCTCCTCCGGCGCGGGCTCAAGCGGGACACCATCCAGATCGGGCAGGTCGTCGTTGTCGACGGTTACCAGGCGAAGGACCGCTCGAATCGCGCCAACGGGCGCGACGTCACGTTCGAGGATGGCCGCAAGTTCTTCCTGGGCTCATCGGGCACCGGCGCGCCCTATGACCGTGAACGACGGGGCCAGTAGCCCGCTCGGTCACGGCACGGTCCCGCGCTGCTTGACCCAGTCTAGGAAGGCGTCGCGGAGGGTAACTCCGACCTTGCGGAACGGGAGGCGTCTGTATTCTTCCAAGCCTGCGACATAGTCGTTGGTAACGAAGCGGTATCGCCGGTCTGGAACGATCTCCTCGGACACGTCGAGGCCGGCGGGCAGGTCGCGGCCGAGTACGGTGGCTTCGACGAGTTCGTTGTCGAAGGGCAGGATGTTCCAGATGTGGCGGGCGTTGATCGTGCCCGCCACCAGCGAGTCGCGCACGCCGCCCCGGTTCATGTAGGCAAGCTCGGCCCCGGTGCGCTCTCGCAGGGCTGTCTCGATCAGGGCCTTGGTCGCGGTTCTCCCCAAATTCCTGGAGCACCGGCCGACGGGGACATCCACCAAGTCGGAGACCTTGGACTCCCAGTGGCTCACGCGTTCGGCCACGCGCGGGTCGGCGGGGAAGATGTCGCTCCGAATCGGGATGCGTCGCCACTCGTGCGCAACGACCGTGCCGCTGGCGGCGTCCAGCGTCAGGTCGAGGCGCCCCAACTCTCGGCCGTACGGCCGGAGCTTGACGGCAATCCGCCCGTCAATGACCAACTCTCGGTTGAGCCCGCCGTGATCGTGCCCGCTGACGACCACGTCAACCTCTGGGACCTGCCGGAGGACCCGCTCGTCCTCGTAGTCGAACAGGTGTCCGAGCACAACGATGAGGTCAGCCCTGCTTTGCACCTGCGCGACCGCCGACCGGATGGACTCGACCAGCGGAGCAGCTCTCCAGCGCCCAGCCTGGGACGGCTTGATGAGCCGCGGCAGGTGCTCCGTCAGCGCTCCGATCACGGCTACGCTGAGGCCGCCCGCATCCAACAATTGGTAGGGCTGGACAAGATGCAGGCCGTCCTGATCGGTCACATTGGCGGCCAGGATCGGCGCCGCGGAGGCCGCTCTGAACTTCTCGATCTGTTCCCACCCGTAGTCGAACTCGTGGTTCCCGAGGCAGTGCGCGTCGATTCCCAGGCCGTTTGCCACTTCGTAGACCGGCGTGCCGCTGAAGAGCGTCGAGACTGGAGACCCCTGTACCATGTCGCCGGCGTGCAGCACGATCGAACGCTCGGCGTTGTCCCTCTCCCTGGCGATCGCCGTGGCCACGTGCGCGAATCCGCCCAGCCCGTCATCGTCGGGAAGTAGCCGGGCGTGCAGGTCGTTCAAGTGCAGCAGGGTGAGGGTCTCGGCCCCCGCGGTCGGAACCAGCAGGCCGATCGCAAGCAGAAGGCCGAGACGAAGAAGCAGCGCAGTAGGGTGCATCCGCCACCAGTGTCGCACCAAGGCCCGGTCGTCCGCTGGCGGCTCTCGGGCGTGGGCCTGTCACCGGTCTGGCTCGCCTCCCCCCTGATCGGGCCGGCTCGCTGACCGTGACGGCACGCGGGGCTCCGGTCGGGTGAATGCTGCCGGTCAGGCGTGTGCTGACGTGGCGGAAGGCCTTGACCGGTACCGGTCAGGGCGGACCTCCCCAATCAGCGTCGATTGCGCGACGGCGCGAAGATTGACCGGGCAGTGGAAGCGCCAGGTGGCGTAGCGGTCAAGGTCACGCACAGTCCCGAACCGGTCACAGTGGCGGGCGTAGTCTCGATCAATCTGGAGAGCGGTCTGGACCGGTGGCTGTCAGCGCCGTCGGCGGGGACGCGGCTCTGATAACCGGCCCAGGAAACCGCAGCGTCAGCGCCCTTGCGGGCAGGTTTGTGATTGTGGGCGATTCCGGCAAGAAGGCCGTGAGCGACGCCCGCTGCGATGTTCGAGTGAGAGACAACTCGGAGCCTATGAGCCTTTCCCGGCCGGGGGGCTGACGGTGTCCGACGGGTCCGGGGCCGGTGTCCGTTCAAGATTCCTGGGGCAAGTTCACCCTCGTTCGGAATGGCGGCGGTTCGGACCGCGCTCGCGCAATCCGGGACTGAGACGCGAGTTCCGCGGAGGTCCCGCCAAACTCGCAGCCGACCGTCGGCGCGGCTTAGGGCGGGCGATACGATGGGACGGTGCTGGTCCGTGAAGCGCGCGAGGCGGATCTGGGGACAATCGTCGAGTTCAACGCCCTTCTGGCCGCTGAGTCCGAAGGGGTTGAGCTCGATCTCCTCAGACTGAGGGCAGGTGTCAGCCGCTTGCTGGGGGACCGGGCGCTCGGCATCTACTTGATCGCCGAGCAGGACGGGACGCCGGTCGGGCAGATCGGTGTGACTTACGAGTGGAGCGACTGGCGCAACGGCGTGTTCTGGTGGGTGCAGAGCGTGTACGTCGTGCCCGAGCGGCGCAGGACTGGCGTCCTCCGGGCACTCTACGGGCGGATCTTGGAGCTGGGCTCGGAGCATGGCGTTTGCGGCGTGCGCCTGTACGTTGACCGGCACAACCGAGTGGCCAAGGCTGTCTACGAACGTCTCGGCCTGGCGCCGGCCGAGTACGAGATGTACGAGAACGACTTCGTGCTGGAGCGTGGTTGAGCCTGGGCCCGCCGGCTGGGGAGAGGGCCCGGTTGGGCTCACTCCGGCGCTTCCGGCCTACCGGGGCGAGTGGCGGCAGGGCCGGGATGCGCGGGCCATCTGAACCGCGGGCGGGCACGCGCTAGGCTATTGGATTGGCGCCCGCCCTGGCGCTTTTCCTGCAGCCGTGGCCGCCTTCGCCGCTGGCCCCCGGCAAGGTAGCCCTCGGGCGCGCGATCGGAGGACGCAACACATGGAACTGCTCGCTGGCAAGACGGCGATCGTCACAGGCTCGGGCCGCAGCATTGGAAAGGCAGTCGCCAAGATGCTCTCGGAACACGGCGCGAGGGTGGTCGTCAATGACCTTGACGCCGAGCCAGCCCAGGAGACTCTCGCCGAGATCAAGGCCGCCGGCGGCGAGGCCGCGCTGTGCGTCGGCAGCGTGACCGATCCCAGAACCCCGGACCGGCTCGTGGCCACCGCCCTCGAATCGTTCGGGTCGGTCGACATTCTCGTCAACAACGCGGGCTACACCTGGGACGGCGTGATCCACAAGATGGGCGACGAGCAGTTCGACGCCATGCTCGACGTGCACCTGCGGGCACCCTTCCGGGTCGTCCGCGCCGCCGCGCCCTTCATGCGCGAGTCGGCCAAGGCCGAAATCGCCGCCGGGCGCCGGCCGCCCTGCCGCAAGATCGTCAATGTCAGCTCGACGTCGGGCGTGGCCGGGAACGCCGGCCAGATCAACTACGCAGCCGGCAAGATGGGCATCGTCGGCATGACCAAGACGATCGCCAAGGAGTGGGGCCGGTTCAACATCTGCTGCAACGCCGTCGCCTACGGCTTCATCGAGTCCAGGCTCACGCAGGCGAAGGAGGAAGGCGACACCACCTCTGCCGGCATCGCCCTCGGCATCCCGCAGCGCATGCGCGAGGCGGCGCTCCCCCACATTCCGCTGCTGCGGTACGGGACTCCCCGGGACGCCGCGGGCCCCGTCCTGTTCCTCGCCTCCCCGCTCTCGGACTACGTGACCGGCTCGGTCGTGCTCGTCACAGGCGGCAGCGTGGTCTGACCCGCGGCCGCCGCGTCGTCGCGCCGCGGGCACGCGCCGCAGCTCAGCGGCTCGCCCCGCCCGTCCAGTACGGGCTCACCGCCGCATGATCCGCGCAGGCACCGGTTGCGAGACAAGAGCCCGACGGCCATGATCGCCATGGCCCCGGCCATGATCCCGGCGGTGAGCAGCACGATCGTCATGGGACGACTTGCCCCATTCTCGCACGAAACTGGGTCGACTCGACGTCATTCCAGCCCCCGTCGCCGTCCGGCACGAGCAGCAGCACGGCCAGCCCTTCCCGCTCCGCGAGCTTGATCGCGCTCTCGGCGCCCAGCACCAGCATCGCGGTTGCTAGCGCGTCCGCCCGCATGGCGCTGGGGTCCAGCACGGAGGCCGAGGCAACGTCAGACTCCGAAGGCATTCCGGTTCGCGGGTCCAGCACGTGACCGAAGCGGCGGCCGTCCCGCTCCCGGAAGTTGCGATAGTTGCCTGACGTCGCGACAGCCGTTCGCGCGAGCGGCAGGATCCGGTGTGGCCGTCTCCCGGCACTCTGGGGCCGCTCGACGCCAACTCGCCAAGGGTTGCCCGGAGCTCGCGCCGCCCCGACGCGCACCTCGCCGCCAATGTCGACCAGATAGCTGCGGTGCCCCTCGCGCTCCAGCGCTCCCGCCACGAGATCCACGGCAAAGCCCTTCGCGATGCCCGACAAGTCGACCGTCGTCTCGGGGTGCAACTTGCGCACAGCGTGGCGCTCCGCGTCCAGCTCGAGCTTGTCCCAGCCGCCAGCGTCCCGCAGCTGGCGGATGACCGCCGGCGCTGGCGCTGGCGCCGCGCTGGCCGGCCCGAAACCCCAGGCGCTCACCAGAGAACCCACCGTCACGTCGAACGCGCCGCCGGTCAGATCGCTCGCCCGGCGCGCCGCGGCGAGCACCTCGAAGGTTTCCGCCGAGACCGGCATTGGGCTCAGCGCCGGGTGGCGGTTCAGCCTGGACACCTCCGAGTCGTCCCGGTAGGTCGACATCAGGGAATCGACGCGGTCGACCGTGTCGCGCACGATCGCGCCCAGATTGCCGCCCGCCAGCCCCGCGACCGTGACCCGGTACGACGTTCCCATCGCCTCGCCGGCGAGCGTTTCGGTCTGGACCGGCTCCGGGCCTGCGGCGCAGCCCGCCAGCGCGGCGATGGCCAGTGCCGCGCGCCACGGGGGGCTGGGCGGGGTAACGCCCCTAGCCACCGAAGTCGTCGAATAGGATGTTCTCCGGCTCCACGCCCAGACTGTCGAGCATTTTGAAGCAGGCGGTCATCATCGGCGGCGGCCCGCAGATGTAGTACTCGCAGTCCTCCGGGGCGGGGTGTTCCTTGAGGTAGTTGTCGTAGATCACTTGGTGGATGAACCCAGTGTAGCCATCCCAGTTGTCCTCGTCCAGGGGGTCCGACAGCGCCAGGTGCCACTCGAAGTTCGAGTTCTCGCGCTCGATCATGTTGAAGTCCTCGGTGTAGAACGCCTCCCGCAGGCTGCGCGCCCCATACCAGAACGTCACCTTGCGGTCGGTGCGCAGCCGCCGGAACTGGTCGAAAATGTGCGAGCGCATCGGCGCCATCCCTGCGCCGCCCCCGATGAAGACCATCTCGTTCTGCGTCTCTCGCGCGAAGAACTCCCCGAACGGGCCCGAGATCTCCACCGCGTCGCCCTCTGTGAGCCCGAAGATGTACGACGACATAATCCCGGGCGGGACATCGGGCGCCCATGGCGGTGGGCTGGCGACGCGCACGTTGAGCATGATCACCCCGCGCTCCTCCGGGTAGTTGGACATCGAGTACGCCCGCTCGACGGGCTCCTCCACCACCGACGTGTAGCGCCAGAGGTTGAAGCGGTCCCAGTCCGGCTTGTAGGACTCCGGAATCTCGAAGTCCTTGTAGTGGACCGTGTGGGTCGGGCAAGCGATCTGGATGTAGCCGCCGGCCCGGAACGGGACGGACTCGCCCTCGGGCAGCTCCAGCACCAGCTCCTTGATGAACGTCGCGACGTTGTCGTTCGACCGCACGCGGCAGATCCAGCGCCGGACCGAGAACACCTCGTCCGGCACGCGGATCTCCATGTCGTTCTTGACCTTGACCTGGCACGACAGCCGGACGCCCTCGCGCGCCTCGCCCCGCGTGACGTGGCTGGCCTCGGTGGGCAGCATCGCCCCGCCCCCGTCGCACACCGTGACCTTGCACACGCCGCAGCTGCCCTTGCCGCCGCAGGCCGAGGCGATAAAGATCTTGCTGTCCGCCAGCGTGTTGAGCAACGTGGCCCCGGACTGCACCGTCAGCGAGTTTTCCGGGTCGTCGTTGATCGCGATCCGAACCTCTCCCGACGCCACCAAGTGCCGCTTCGCGACCATCAGCAGCGCCACCAGCGACAGGATGACGCCCGTGAACATCGCGACGCCCAGCAAAACCGTGATCATGCTCGCCCCCTACCGCGCCCCTCTGCCCGCCACCTAGAGCTGGATGCCGCCAAAGGCCATGAAGCCGATCGCCATCAGGCCCGACAGGATGAAGGTCATGCCCAGGCCTCGCAGCCCGAGCGGGATGTTGCTGTACTGCAGCCTCTCCCGGATGGACGCCAGGGCCACGATGGCCAGCGCCCAGCCGATGCCCGACCCTAGGCCGAAGACCACGCTCTCCTCGAATGTGTAGGTGCGCTCGACCATCAGCAGCGAGCCTCCCAGGATCGCGCAGTTCACGGCGATCAGGGGCAGGAACACGCCCAGAGCCGCGTACAGCGCCGGCACGTAGCGGTCGAGCGTCATCTCGACGATCTGGACCATCGCGGCGATCGTGCCGATATAGCACAAGAAGCCGAGGAATGACAGGTCGTAGGATGCCAGGTCGGGCGCTAGCCAGGCCATCGCGCCGTCGGCCAGAAGGCGGTTGTAGATCAGGTTGTTCGCCGGCACGGTGACGGTTTGCACGAAGATCACCGCCGCGCCCAGCCCGAGAGCCGTGTTGACCTTCTTCGAGCACGCCAGGAACGAGCACATGCCCAGAAAGAAGGCAAGGGCCAGATTCTCGACGAAAATGGCCTTGATCGCGAGGTTCAGGTACTGTTCCACGGCCTCAGCCCTCCGCCTCCACTTGGTCCGTCTTCCAGCTTCGCAGGGCCCAGATGAACAGCCCGATGATGAAGAAGGCCCCGGCCGACACGCCGAGCAGCCCGTTGGGGTTGTACCAGCCGCCGTCGTGGACCTTCGGTAGCACCACCGCCCCGAACACGGTTCCCTGGGCCAGCAGTTCCCGCAGGAAGGCTGTCGCCATCAGCACCGCGCTGTAGCCTAGGCCGTTGCCGATGCCGTCCAGCAGGCTGTCAAGTGGCCCGTTCTGCATGGCGTAGGCTTCGGCGCGCCCCATGATGATGCAATTGGTGATGATCAGGCCCACGAACACAGAGAGCTGCTTGCTGATCTCGTAGATGTAGGCCTTCAGCACCTGGTCGGTCATGATCACCAGGGACGCGATGATCGTCAGTTGCACGATGATGCGCACGTTGCTCGGGATGAAATTGCGCAGCAGGCTGACCGACAGGTTGGAGAGCGCGAGCACGCTGATCACCGCCGCGCACATCACCAGCGCCGTCTCCATCTTGGTGGTCACGGCCAGCGCGGAGCAGATTCCCAGCACTTGCAGCGCGATCGGGTTGCTCTCGAACAGCGGGTCGAGCAGCGTCTTGGCACTTGAGGACTTCATTCGGCCTGCCCCTCCCGGAACTTTTTCAGGTAAGGCTGGAACCCGGACTCGCCCAGCCAGAACGCGAGCATGTGCGACACGCCGTTGCTCGTGATCGTCGCGCCCGTGAGCCCGTCCACCTCGTGCGGCGACTCCGACGGCGGCCCAGCACGGCCCTTGATCACCCGGATGGCGGGCGTGCCCGAATCCTCGTAGATCTTCCGGCCCGGCCACAGCGCCTTCCAGTTGGGGTTGTCCACCTCACCCCCCAGCCCCGGGGTCTCCCCGTGCTGGTAGTACGTGATTCCCTGCACCGTGTTGCCATCGCGCTGGACGGCCAGAAAGCCGTACAGCGTCGACCACAGGCCGTAACCCTGGATGGGCAGGATTGCCATCGCCGTCTCGCCGCCCTCGACAACCTCGTAGACCAGCGCTTGGTTGGGGATGCGCCTCACCGATGCCCGGTTGGGCGGCGCCTCGCGGCTGGTGTCCGGATCCTTCGCCGCCTTGGCTTGGTCGAACGTCAGCGGGTCGACCTCGGCCGGCTCGCCTGTGGCGAGATCGATCACGCGCTGGCGGACGCCTTCGAATCGCCGCTGCACTTCCTCGGCCTCCAGCCTCTCGCCCGGCTCGGCCAGCCCCGCCGCGAAGAGCACGTTTCGCTGCTTGTCCAGCGCGGCGTTGCGCAGCTGGTCCTCCTTGAGCGAGACCGCCGCCGATGACACCAGCACCGCGCACACGATGCAGACCGCGCCCGAGAAGGTCACAGTGTACAGGGCGTCATGCCGCATAGCGGGCCCTCCGGCGCTTGACGTTCGCCTGGATCACGAAGTGGTCGATCAGCGCGGCGAACATGTTCATGAAGAGGATCGCCAGCATCATCCCCTCAGGGTATGCCGGGTTGATCACGCGGATCAGGATTGCGAGCAGTCCGATGCAGAATCCATACGCGTAGCGGCCCTTGTTCGTGTGGGCCGAGGAAACCGGGTCGGTCGCCATGTAGACCAGACCGAACGCCCATCCGCCCAGCACGACGTGCCATTCGAAGGGAACGTTCATCAGCGGGTTCGTCGTCGAGCCCAGCGCGTTTAGTCCTTGCACCATCAGGTAGGAGCCAACCACCCCTCCCAATATGATGCGCCAAGAGCCGATCCCGGTGGCGACCAGCACCAGCGCTCCCAGCAGGCACGCCAGTGCAGAAGTCTCCCCCATCGACCCTGGCACCAGTCCCAGAAAGGCCTGCGACCAGCTCACGCCGCCGTCCGCGAGCGCCGCCTGGCCGTCCACCGCCGACCGGGCGAGCCAGGTTGCCCCGCTGCTGCCGTCGACCGTGGTGTCCGCCGCGATCCAGACCTGATCGCCGGATATCTGCGCCGGGTAGGCGAAGAACAGGAATGCCCGGGACATCAGCGCCGGGTTGAAGATGTTCATGCCCGTGCCGCCGAAGATTTCCTTGCCGATGATCACGCCGAACGCGATCCCAAGCGCCACTTGCCACAGCGGGATCGTGGGGGGCAGCACCAGCGGGAACAGCATGCCCGTGACGAGGAAGCCCTCGTTGATCTCGTGCTTGCGGATGACTGCGAACAACGCCTCGCAATTGCCGCCGACCGCGAACGTCACCAGCACCACCGGGAGGTAGTACAGCCCGCCGTGCAGCACGCAGGCCAAAATGTCACCGGGATCGAAGGCTCCGAAGCCCAGTGTCTCCAGCGCGCGCGTCTGCCAGGTGTCGAGCGGCTGCGCACCGAGCGAGATAGCGAGGTTCGCCTGATACCCGGTGTTGTACAGGGCCATCGCCACGCACGGCAGCAGGGCGACGACGACGGTTACCATCATGCGCTTGACATCGATGCCGTCGCGCACGTGCGACGCGCCCCGCGTGGTCGAACCGGGCGTGTACAGGAACGTGTCGGCCGCTTCGAACAGCGGGTAGAACCGACCCAGCCGGCCGCCCGGCTCGAAGAGCTTCTCCAGGGAGTCCAACAGCTTGCGCATGGTCGTGCGACGTTCGGGAGGCGGGCCCCGCCCTATCCCTCCTTCTCCAACGTGGTGAGCACGCCTCGCAGCAGCTGGCCGAACTCCGCCTTTTCCGGCGAGACGAACGAGCACAGGGCGAGATCCTCCTCGATGAGCTCCAGTGCCCCGAGCTCCTCCGCCCGCTCCGGGTTGGGCATCAGCAGCGACCGCAGCAAGGGAGCCGGCAGGATGTCCAACGGCATCACCTTCTCATAGGCGCCCACGGGGACCATGGCGCGCACAGAGCCGTTCGTCGTCGTGCTGAACGAGTAACGGCTCACCGGCAGGAACGAGCTCGCGAAGAGCCGCATCACCGAGAATGTTCTGAACCCGGGTGCCAGCCAGCCCAGCAGTTTCCGGCCGTTGTCCTCGGCCAGCGCCGAGATCTGGCTGTCGTACCGACCGAGGAATCCCAGGACGGGCCCTTCGGCCCGCCGCCCGGCCAGCACCGATCCCGAGATCACCCTGACGGGGCCGTCGACCAACTCGCGCCGCGTCAGGGCCGACGTCGATGCCCCGAGCCGCGTGCGCACCAGCCGAGGATTCCGCACGCCCGGGCCGGCAAGCGCCACGACTCGCTCGACGGGCAGCGTTCCGGACGCGAACAGGCGGCCGATCGCGACTGTGTCCTGATAGCCCAGATGCCAGACCAGCTTGTTGCGGTCGACCGGGTCGAGCAGGTGAATGTGCAGGCCCGCCGTCCCGCTCGGGTGCGGGCCGCGGAACTCCTCGATCCTGATCGGGCCGGACTCCCGAGCGCTCACCGCGCTGCCGTGCCGCTTGCAAACGTAGACCGGCACTCCCTCGCCCGCCTTCGCCAGCGCCTCAAGCCCGCGCTCAAAGTCGGCCTCGCGCCCTGCCATGACCGCGTCCACGTCGGGCGCCAGCGGATCGCTGTCCGCCGCTGTCACGAATACTGAGCTGGGTCGCGAGTCGATCGGGGGGACGCGGCCGTAAGGACGGGCCCGCAACGCTGTCCAGAGTCCCGACTCGACCAAGAGATCGCGCACCTGCCCGGACGAGAGCTCCCGCGGGTGACGCCCCGTGTGGGCTTCGAACCGCACGCAATCGTCGCCCCCGCCCAGCTCGACGGTATCCAGCCGGATCACAACGGACTGCAGGGCTCGGCGGTCGCCGCGGTTGATCCCGACCACCGTGCCGCCCGCCGGGGCGGTGTAGCGCACGCCCGGCGTCTTCTTGTCCTCGAAGAGCGCCTGCCCCCTTCTCACCGAGTCACCGACGCCGACGAGCATCGTCGGCTTCATGCCGACGTAGTCTTCCGCCAACAGCGCCACCCGGGCCGGGGCGGGGGCCGGGCCGATCTGCTGGGCGGGCCGGCCGCCTATTGGCAGGTCCAGCCCCTTGCGAATCTTGTGCAGGCCCATTTGCTCCCCGCAGGACTCAACCCGCCGGTTATCGCCACTCTGGAATCGGCGACCTCTCCAACGCGCCCAGCAACGCGGCGAGACCACTCGCGACGGCCAATCCCGTCAGGCCCCATTGTAGCGCCCGCCGGGCTCCTAGCCGATCCCCGGTGCGCGGCCGAGCCGGGCCCGGAGGCTTGCCGGGCCTGGCTCTCCGGATCGCGCGGCCTCCGGCGCCGTGACCAAGGTTCGGGCGCGCTACGGGAGCGGCGCACTGACTCCCGCCATGCTTCCAGGAGTCGCCCGGAAATCACCGTCTAGGGCCCTGGGACCGGGCCCCGAACAATCGTGCCCCGCACCCTCTGGGTATAATTCTGGTATGGTCGCGGCGGCAGTCTCGATCGCGCTCAACGGCGAGCGTTGGCAGCTTGCGGCGGCGTGCTCGGTGACGCAATTGCTGCGGGAATTGGGTCTTGACGAGGACGCCGTTGCCGTCGAGCGGAACCGGTGCATCGTGGCGCGCTCACATTGGGCGTCCACGCGGATCGAGTCCGGTGACAGCGTGGAAATCGTGCGATTCGTGGGCGGTGGCTAGGCATGCTGGGATTCCTTTCCGCGTCGGCCTGTGGTACCGTAGCGAGGCCGTTTGGCATAGAACTGTGAAAAGGGGGCAGGCTCCATTGAGATCCATTCAGAGCATACCGGCAGAGACTGTTTCGACCGCCTCGCCTCAGTTCAGCAGCTTGGAAGTGGCGCGCATGACGGGCGTGAGCCTGCGGCAGTTGCAGTGGTGGGACGAGCAGGGTGTCGTCAGTCCAGTGCAGCAGGGGCGCCGAAGGCTGTACAGCTCCTCGGAGGTCTTGCTGGTCGGGATCATCGTCAGTCTCCGCCGCAAGCGCCTTTCGCTGCAGAAGATTCGCAAGGTCCTGGCGAATTTCGAGAGCGGTGACGCCTTGCACCTACTGCTAGTTCCAGCCGGGCCGGAGGAGGTGCACCTGCTCACCGACGGCGAGCGCTTGGTGCTGGAGAGTTCCCCGGTCGCGATTGTGGAAGTCCTGAAGGAGGCGACCAAGCCGATTCTGTCGGTGTCCGTGACGGACGTCATCAACGGGCTGGGCTTGACCGACTTCAGCTCCTTCCGCAAGCCCATTCAGACCGAGACCGAGCTGGGCGGCACCAGGGTTGACCGCCGGCGGCGCGTGGCTCAGGCCTCGTAGACTTCCGCGCCGGCGCTCGGCCGGGTTGCCTTCGCCCGTCAGGCGCGAGACTCAGCGCCGTGGGGTCTGCGGTCGCACTACGATCGGCGTTCCCTCGAAACCGAACCGTGCCCGGATTTGGTTCGTGAGGTAGCGTTCCAGCCCGAAGTGAAAGCGCCCCGCGCGTGACCCGAAGAACACGAACTTCGGCGGTCGCACTCCAACCTGCGTGACGTAGCTGAACTTGGGCTTGCGACCCGGCACCGTGACCCGTTCCATGTCCAGCTCGCTCAGGAAGCGGTTCAGCTCCGCGGTCCGAATGCGCCGCCCCGCGGAACTGTGGACTCTCTTCGCCAGCGGGAACAGGCTCGGCACGCGCAGTCCCGTGAGGGCCGAGACGCACGCGACCGGGGCGTAGCGCAGCATCTTCAGCTTGTCTCTGACATGGCGCCGGAACGCACCCTGGCCCTGTTCCGCGATGTCCCACTTGTTGGCCACGATGATGCCCGCCTTGCCCGCTTGGTGCATGTAGCCCGCGATGTGCGCGTCTTGCGCCGTGACACCCTCCGAAGGGTCGACCAGCAGCAGCGCGACGCCTGCCATCCGCAAATGGCGCCGGGCCATGACCACGCTCAGCTTCTCCGCCATCGCGCGCGTCTTGCCCTTGCGGCGAATGCCGGCCGTGTCCACGAAGACGAAGCGCTGCCCGCGATGATTCGCCTCCGCGTCGACCGCGTCGCGCGTCGTGCCCGGTATTGGCGAGACGATGGCGGCCTCACTCCCGATCAGGCGGTTCAGAAGCGTGGACTTGCCCACGTTGGGCCGTCCCAGAATTGCGATGTTGATGCCGCGCTCGCCCCGGCCCGCACGGCCTGCCGTCTCCTCGGCGGCGGTCTCCGGAAAACCGCCCGTCGCCGCCGCCATGAGCTTGCCGATGCCGAGACCGTGCTCGGCCGAAATGGGGAACAAGGCCCGGAACCCGAGCTCGCTGAAGGGCTCGGCCAGAGATCGCAGTGCCGGCGTGTCGCACTTGTTGACGGCGATGCTGACGGGCTTTCCGCTGCGGTGCAACAGGCCTGCCAGCTCGTGGTCCGTCTGCGTTAGCTCGGTGCGCCCGTCTACCACGAAGATCACGTGGTCCGCCGTCCCGACCGCGTGCACGACTTGGTCGCTGACGAGGGCCGGGATCTTGCCCTTGGCGCGGAAGATTACGCCGCCCGTGTCGGTCAGCTCCAATGGCTTGCCGCGCCAGCGCACCGGCATCCGGATGCGGTCCCGGGTCATCCCGGGAAGATTGCCCACGATTGCGCGCCGGGAAGCCGTGATCCGGTTGAACAGGGTCGACTTTCCGACGTTCTGGCGGCCGACGATCACGAGCTGGGGCGGTCGTCCATCGTCCATCAGGGTGATCCTATCAGCCCGCAGTTGCTCGGCTGGCATGCGCGCGCCCCCGCGATCGCAAGCCTGGGAACTGCCGCGGCGAAGCTGCAGGCGCCGGCTCGGATCAATTTCCAGCTCTGGCCGAGTGGGCCCGCCGCCGCGCGATATACCGCGCAACCTCTTCGACCGTGGCCAGCCAAATCCCGCTTTCCGGTGCCTTCAGGCGGGGGACGAGCTGTTCGAGCATCGAGACACGCGTGGTCTGCGGCCCGGATTGCCCGAAGTCGTGCCCCGCCAGCACCAACCATGCCCCACTTTCCCGGGCATTCTCTACGACGGACCACACTTCCGCCGCATCCTTGGCGTCCATGGACATGCCGGACACTTGTGCCAGGTCGAGGAACAGCGGCGAGTTTGGGGTCTCGTCCAGCCAGCCCCGGCCCGCGATGAACAGCTCTGCCACCACCGGCACGTAGCTGCGGGTGCCGCTCCCGCGCCCCACAAAGCTCTGCCCGCACGGGTACGCGAACGTGGCCGGCTCGCTCCCCAGCATCTGTCTCAGCAGGCGGTTTGCCTCGGCCAGCTCGGACCGCATCGCTTCGAGCCCGTAATCCTCCAAAGCGGCATCGCGGGACCACGCGAAGTTTCCGGTGCAAGGGTGGCGCATGGAGTGATTGCCGATCTCGTGGCCCGCCTCGGCCAGTTGCCGCCATTCCGCGAGTCGGCTCTCCACGCGCCCGGGCATCACATAGAACGTCGCCTTCGTGCCCAAACGCTCCAAGAGCGGCATCCCCGTGTCGATCTGGGAGTCGCGCGTGTCGTCGAAGCTGAGGCTGACGGCCGCGAGCTTTCCGTCGGGCCACGCAGAGTCCGGCGGCTCTTGGGACTCCAGGGAGCCTGCGCCGGCGAGCAGCAGGGTCGGCACGAGAACGATGCTCAGGCAGGATGGCATTTGGGATGATCCTCGGTGGCGCTCGGGGTTCACGGGGTGGCGCACCGGCCTTGGGCCGCTCATGGCCCCGGTATCTGGACCTCCACGTCGCGACCGTCCATGTGTGCGGGGGGCTCCAGCCCGAATAGCCTCAGGGCGGTCGGCGCCAAGTCCTCGATCCCCGGGTTGTCAGCGGCAAAGTCGCGGTTGCAGAACAACACTCCCGGGACGAGCGGCGGGTCGACGCAGTGGTCACCGCTCCACGCCTTGGTGTTGTCCTCGAACAACGGGCCCTTCGCCTTGCCCAGGGCGACTCCCCAAGAGCTGCGGTACCCGGGGCTGTAGCCCACCACCACGTCGGGCGCCGCCCGCGCGTACGGCCCCGAATAGATTTCGGCTTTCGGGTAGGCGCGGTTCACGGCCGTCGCTCCCCGCCCTGGGTCCTGCAACCCCGTGAGCTTTCCCGCGATCTCCCGGCTGAGGGCATCGGCGTCCGCTGGCTCGACCAGCCCGTGTGCCTCGCGGCCGCGTAGGTTGAGGTAGATCCCGGCCAGCCCGAAGCTGTACGCCCGCGTGCGCTCCCAGTCGATGGCCCGCAAGTACCCGCCGTCGGGCTCTATGCCCGTGGTCGCGAGATATCCCTCCCGGGCCAGCCACGCGTTCAGGTTCACACCGCGCTGGAAGGACTTGAATCCGTGATCCGAGAGCACGAACAGCACCGTGTCCTCGTCCACGTGCCGCATGGTCCGCCCCACGATTTCGTCCATTCGCGCATAGAGCTTCTCAATCGTGCCGGAGTACCGGTCGAACGAGTTCCCGTTGCTCGCATGGGCGGGATGCCCGGGTTCCAAGTAGCGGTAGAACATGTGCTGGACTCGGTCGGGCGTGTCGAACACGCAGGCCACCACTCCCCGCCGCGTGCGCTGCAGGGCGGATTCCAGCATCGATTCGCGCTCTCCGCAGATCTGCTCGGCCTGCTGCAGGAAGGAATCCTCGTCCAGCACGCGCTCATTCAACGCCCATGTGTCCTCGGCCAGCCCCAGCGTCGAATACTCGCCCAGCAGCTTTGACAGGTAAGGGGCGTAGTAGGAGGGGTGAGACACCGGAAGCGCCGGGCGATCCGGGTCGATCGCGATTGGGGACAGATAGAGCCGCACGTGGGGCTTGACAGCCACGAGTCGGAACTGGGCCAGGCCCGTGAGCTTGATTCCCAGCCCGGCCCGGAATGTCAGCCGCGTCCACGGAGTGAACCGGCCTGGCTGCAGGTCAATCGTGCTGTCCCCGAGCTCGATCCGTCCGCTGCCGGCATCGCGGTCCACCGTCAACCGGAATGGAATTCGCAGCTGGGCCGCATCGCTGCGAACAGTGTTAGCGGGCCCGCGCAACTCCCCCGTGAACGCACCCTCATCCGCCCGCAGCCGGTAGCACGTTCCCGCCTCCTCGAACGCGCCGGCCCCGGGGGCCGTGGTGAACAGTTGGAAGCTGCCTTGTGTGCCCAGCAGGTCCGGCGTGCACATTGCCGACAGCAGCCTCCCTTGGAACGGCTCGGGCGGGAACGTGATCGGGACTCGCAAGATGGTGGAGCTCACCATCTGATCGCCCAAGAGTGCCCAGAAGGGCCTGCTCTTGCGGCGCATCTCCACCGAGGGCTTGCTAAGGGGCAACCGCCATCTCCCGATTTTCAGCACTCTCGCGGGCTGGTGAACGCGCGATGACGACAGTTCGGGGAGGTAGGTGCGCAGGTTACGGTTCAGGAAGTCGAACAGGTTGTGCTTGCCCGGATTGGACCCCGTCGCGAAAGTGGCCCACGCAACCGGGGACAGGGCGGGGAAGGTCGTCCGCAGGCGTGTGTAGCGGCCGCTCTTTTGCAGCCGTGCCAAGTTGGGTAGCTTGCCCGCCGCAAGGAACCTTTCGACCAGCTCAGGTTCGAGGCCGTCAAGGCCGAGGAACACGAGTTTGCGTATCTTGGCCCGCCTGTATCCTTGGTATCCGCGGAGCGATCGTACTAGGACGCGGACTGGCAGCGCGAGGATCGCTACGGCGCCCGAGGCAAAGGCTAACAGCAGGCTGAACAGCGATCCGACGAAGGCAAAGCCCGCGCCAGGTCCGACATAGGCGTCGAGCTGGGCCGAGGCCGCCAGCGTTGCCGGCAGCAAGATCCGAGCGGGCAGCCCCATCAGCCTCATGGTAGCTGTGATGCGGCTCGGGTCACTGCCCGCCCGAGCCGTCGTCCGATGAGCTGGCCGCGGTGCGCAACAGGGCGCCGATGTGAACCTTGGCGGCGAACGCCAGCAGGAAGCAGATAGTGAACGGCAGCGCGGCTGCATGAGCCAGCCGGCGCAGGACCGCCGGGTTCCGCAGTCCGCTGCGCGACACGGCGAGGGCCGCTGCCTCGCGCCAGTGCCGGGCGTCGAGCGTGATCAGGCGGCGGCCCTTGTCTGCTAGCAGGATCCTTCCGGGCAGCAGTCCGGCGAGCACCACCTTCCATCCCGCGAGGATTGGACTGTCGCTGCACAGGATCGCGAGCATGCTGTGACGCTCGCGCCGCAGCTCGCGAAGCGTCTTCCAGCGCTCGGCAGCCGTGGTCGCCGTGTAGGAACGCCACGCTTGGCCGGTCGGCCCCATCCCGTGGGGCTGGTCGGGCAGGCATGTGAACACATCGATGGAGGCCTGCGCGTCCACGTCGGAGCGGAGCCGGTCAATCAGTGCCTCCGCATCGGAGCGCGGCCCGCTCTCGACGAGCAGGATGCGCTCGGCCGCTCGCGACGTGCCAGTCGGGGAGACCTTCATGCTGGGAGTACTGTAGCGCGGTACAATGCCGATCCATGGCGATCGCGCGCTTCTACCACAAGCCGAGTTGAACGAGTTGCCGAAAGGCTAGGAGTTTTCTGGCCGAGCACGGAGTCGAGTTGGATCTCGTGAATCTGGGGAAGGGACTGTCGGCAGAACAGATCGACGCGATCATAGGCCCCAGGAACCACCTCGATTTCCTCAACACGCGGAACGTCGTGTACCGTCAGATGGGCATGAAGCTGAGCCCACCCTCGCGGGAGGAGGCGTTGCGCCTGATGTCGGAGAACCCCAACCTGATCCGGCGTCCGCTGACGGTCATGGACGGTTCGCTCGTGGTCGGTTTCGCCCCGCAGAAGCTCGCGGACCTGGTATCGCCGTAGCGGCGGTTCGGTGCGGCATGGCCCGATTCCGTCGCTTCTGGTTCGAGGGCCGCGCCGTCCCGGCTTGTCAGTAATCTGCAACGGTCCAACCTAGAGTGCCGGGGCTTGCGCCACTTTGCTGCGGGTGGCAATCCCCCTGGCAGAGCGGGGCGGCGGGAGCCCGTGAGCGTCTGCCGGGAGCCGCTCCAGTGAGCTGGAGCCGACGACGGGACTCGAACCCGTGACCTCGTCCTTACCAAGGACGCGCTCTACCGGCTGAGCTACGTCGGCCCGGTGACAGCCGCCGGATTGGAGCGGGAGACGGGGATCGAACCCGCAACCAACAGCTTGGAAGGCTGTGACTCTACCATTGAGTTACTCCCGCAATCCCGATTGGAGCCGGCGAGAGGACTCGAACCCCCGACCGCCTGATTACAAATCAGATGCTCTACCAACTGAGCTACGCCGGCTGATCGACCTCTCGCCCATCCTACCACCCGGTCGGGCTCCGCCGTGGACGATTCGGCTTGACAGCTGCTGCACCGACCCTTACCTGCCAAGGTCAGCCGGTCCGGCTTGGAATCCAACGACCGAAGACGGCCCGGCAAGGCCGATTGTTCCGCCTGATCGCCGTAGGAACCGGACAAAATTGGCTGGGAGGCAGGGATTCGAACCCCGATAAACAGATCCAGAGTCTGCCGTGTTACCGTTACACCACCTCCCAGTGGGGCGAACTCATGGGCAATTATAGCCTTCTTCCGGGAAGCGCACTTGAGACGAATTTTCGTCGAGCGGGGGAGGCGGCTCGGTGAGGGTCGTATTCGTGGGGGCCGGTGCCGTTGGGGGGTATTTCGGCGCTCGGATGGCCGATGCGGGCATCGATGTGGCCTTCCTGCTGCGGCCGGCCAGCGCGCGCGCACTCAGGGATGCGGGGCTGTCGGTGCGCAGTCCGCTCGGGGATCTGAATCTGCCTTCGCCCCAAGTGCTGGATCCGAGCTGCCAGGATTGCGAGGCGGATGCGGTTTTCTTCGCCTGTGGGGCGGGGCAGGTCCGCGCCGCGGCCGAACTAGCACGGGCCGTCGTGTCCCCCGGAACGCTGTTCGTGCCACTGCAGAACGGTGTCAACGCTCCGTCGACGCTGGCCTCTGTTCTCGGCCACGGCGGTGTTCTGGGGGGCCTCAGCAGGATCTTCGCCGAGCGGATTGCCCCGGGGCGCGTCCTGCACATGACGCTCGGACCATCGGTCACGGTTGGAGAGATGGCCGGCGGCTCCTCAGGGCGGGTACGACGGCTGGTCGACACGCTGGAGACTGTTCCGGGCATGACGATCGACGCTTCGGAAGACATCTGGACCGCGATGTGGACGAAGCTTCTGATGGTGTGCACGATTGGGGCCGTTGGCGCCGCTGCCCGGGCGCCGGTCGGTGCCCTGCTGCGAGTGCCCCAGACGCGCCGTGTGCTGGAGGCTGCCGGCGAGGAGATTGCGGCAGTCGCCCGCGCTGACGGGGCACGGATCCCGGAAGGGTTCGTCAAGCCCCAAATCTCGACGTATACCAACCTGCCGGCCGAGACGACTGCTTCCATGCACCGCGACTTGGAGCGGGGTGACCCCTCTGAATTGCGGGAGCAGCTCGGCGCGATATGTCACGTCGGGCGGCGCAAGCGCGTGCCCGTTCCTGTGCTGGAAACGCTCTACGGGGCGCTGCTCCCCGGCGAATTGCGGGCGAGAGGGGAGCTGGCCTATTCATCCGTCGGGCCCCGAGATGTCTACTGAACGGTCGGTTCGCGGCTAGTGCCTCCGGCCAGGCCGTGATTGCCGTCAGTCCGCGGCACCCTTCAGCACGCGTGCACCCGTACGAGTCGCAGGCTTGCGTGCCTTCGCCGCGGGGGATACCAACGAGACGGGCTCAGGGCACTCGGAGCACGGATGTCTCCGTGTCTGATTGGTGCCAAGGCCCGCTCGCCGAGTGAGGTTCGCCGTACGGCAAGGTGCGCCGCCCGGGCTCAGGCGCAATGTTTGTCGCCTCCGATCGACGGCCAGCGCGACGGACGACGCTCGGCTCAGACATTCTTGGCGGCTGGCCTACTGACCGCTGGCCCGATTGGGCGTGGACCGGGTCTCTCGTCCTTGGGGTGAGCATGGCTTCGGAGTGTTCTTGGGGCAGCTCGCTCGTTGCGTGAGTCAAGCCCCAGGGCTCAGCGAAGTGTCGGGTCTGAACTCGAGCACATGACTTGCCGATTCCGAGACTCGAGATTGGGATCGGCGGCAGTTCTGGCACGCCTCGGGCGTTGCGGGTCCCATACGGCGTCTCGGCCATCGGGATGTCGACCCAGCCTTCGATTCCTAACTGGGGTCAGTCCATTCAGGATTGCTGTCTCCCAGCCGGGTGGGACAGATGGAGAAACGACGGGATGCGATGATTGAGGCGATGGAGAGAGACGAGCGCTACGAGACGCTCATGGACTTGGGCTTCGCGACGATCAGGGCGAACTTGGTGGCCGAGGGTCGGCAGGAAGAGCGCACCAAGGTGCTTGCTCAGCAGCGCGCTTGGGTGCTTGACCTTGCTGAACACAGGTTCGGGCCTGATGTGGCTCGACAGTTGCGGCACGTCCTGGAGCGGGTCGAGAGCTACGCGGGACTCAACAGGGCATCAAGGTTGGTGATGGAAACCCGGAGCGGCTCTGCTCTGATTGCGGCACTCCAGCGGGTCTTGTAGTCGATTCCGAGCGAGGACACGGACCTGGCGCACACCGTTCCCTGATTGGCTCGCGCTCAAGGGTCGCGTGGCGATTTGCGAGAGCCCCTGCGCATCGCGGGCAAGAACTCCTGACCCTCTCTGGGAAGGGCCGGTCCCGCCGGAAGCGATCGGTGACGGAGCGGCGGTTCACGGGGCCTTCGGACGCTCTCGAGCGCGGGGCGTCAGCCGCCACATCTCGGATCACACGAACTTCCTGTCCTTCCCGGATCGTGACCAGTATTCATCGGGTGTGAGCTGGGGCCATCCAAATAACGGAATTCATTCTCTGTTCGGTGAGTAGAAGGCATGGATCCCTCGTGAGCATGTCATCCTAACAATAACTCGGTGTCGTGTTCATAGCATAAGAGAAGGTCTCGAGCCGTGACGAGGTGAGGACTCTTCTTGCGGAGGCGTGTCGGGTGTTTGCGAGAGCGGACCGCAGGGCCTTGCTGGAACCGTTCGCGACTTGGCTTCAGCTGGTGGCTCGCCGCAACGGCGTTGACTTGCCGATCATCGGATGGGAGGGGACAATCGAGGCAATGGAGAGAGGCGAGCGCTACGAGACGCTCATGGACTTGGGCTTCGCGACCATCGGGGCGAACTTGGTGGCCGAGGGTCGGCAGGAAGGGCGCGCGGAGGAACGCACCAAGGCGCTTGCTCAGCAGCGTGCCTGGGTGCTTGACCTTGCTGAGCACAGGTTCGGGCCTGAGGTGGCTCGACAGTTGCGGCACGTCTTGGAACGTGTCGAGAGCTACACGGGACTCAACAGGGCATCAACGTTGGTGATGGAAGCCCAGAGCGGCTCTGCTCTGATTGGGGCAATCGAGCGGGGGCCCTAGTATGTCCTGATGGAAGGAGACTAGGAGACACGAGAGCCTCCCTGATTCGCCACCGGCGAAATCTCGGATCAGGCCACCCTACTGGGAGAGGATGCCCTCTTCACACTACGGCGAGGAGCGAGGTGTCCGGTCGAATTGCCTGAGCGGGACGGTGCAAGGGTGGGCCGGCAAGGGTGCTCGGCGCCAGTTTGGACTGGCCGGACCCTCGGGGAATTGCGACTTCGACTTGCAGGCCTGCGGGTCTCGTTGCGCGAGAATCAGTGAGGCTCGGGTCCGTGGGTTACTCCTTGAGCCTGCCCGCGATCTCCGCCAGCCGGCGGCCCAGACTCATCGCCTCTTCGCGCTCGTGTGCCCCCACGCCCTTCTCAGACTCGGGGATTCCGGTCGTGGCTGAAGCTCCCAAGCCTCCGTATGGCGTGACCAAGACCATCCCGTATTGCAACAGGCTCAGGGCCATGCTCAGCATTGTGAACTCTTTGCCGTTCGACGGGGCGCCCCCAGTTGCGAACACGGCGCAGGCCTTACCGGACAGCCCACGGCTGCGCCAGAACCCAAAGCCGTAGGCCCAGTCCACAAGCGCCTCCCGTACCGGTACTGCGACATCGCCCATGTGCACTGGGGATCCGACGGCGATCCCATCAGCACCCTCGAGGTCCTCTCGGGTCACTTCCCCGATCTTCTTGACGAGGGCCTCGGCTCCAGCAGCGCGAGCCCCGTCAGCGAGGGCGTTGGCCATCTCAGCGGTGTTCCCGCTCTGGGAGTGATAGGCGACAATTAGCCGCACATCCCCGGTGCCTGTCAGCGGCAGGAGCATTCCCGCCAAGAGGAGGCTGATCACTGTCCGCTGTCCCATCGAAGATCCGCGCCGCCCTGCGTCGGTGCCAGTTCATCTTAGACCCGTGGGATGTCCCGTGATGCTGGCGCTCAGGGATCCACCAATCGGTACCGGCCGGCCAACGGTAACAGCACCGGCTGCTTACCCGGACAATCCGCTGCTGCGAAACGCCAGATCCGCTCTGGCGAGCGGCATCGGCCATGGCCTTGCCCCATCGGGTACGATGTGTCGTTCAGTCCCGAGAATCTTCGCAAGATGCGAGAGTTTGAGCTCAAAGCCGAGATCGGACTGCCACGGCCGGTGGATGAAGTGTTCCGGTTCTTCGCGGACGCATTCAACCTTGAAGTCCTGACACCAGCTTGGCTGCGGTTCGAAGTGATCACGCCCGGCCCCATCCGGATGCAGGTCGGGACGCGGATTGACTACCGCCTGCGAATCCGCGGTATCCCCATTCACTGGCAGAGCCAGATCACAGAGTGGGTTCCTCCGCATCAATTCACGGACTGTCAGACGCGGGGGCCGTACAGGTACTGGCGGCATGTGCACAAGTTCCGGTCAGAGGGTGGCGGGACGATCGCCGAAGACGTGGTCACGTACGCTCCCCTGGGCGGCTGGCTGACCGACCGCCTGTTCGTCCGGTCCGACTTGGACCGGATCTTTCGCTATCGCCACGAGCGCCTCCGAGAGATATTCCCGGGGCGAATGCACCGTTAGGCTGGCCGAGCCCCAGCTCGCCCGGCTTAACGCCGGGCGGGGCACGCGCCCTTGGTTAGTCGAGTCTGGCGATCTGCATTGCCGCATCGGACTACCTTCAGCCGTGGGGCTACCGCCTCGAGGCTAGGCTCGGGGATCTGTCTGGCGGGTCCGGCCGATGTCTCGGGTTGGCAGCGGCGGAAGCTTGCGGGGCCATTTCTCGGCCCGGAGCGTCTGCGTGGCGTAGAGTTACAGCCCGGTCCACTGGAGGCCGAGTACGACGGTGCTGGGCCGCTGCACTGCCTTCGTGACCGCGCTGCGGGCAGCAATTGGGGCCGGCTTCTGAGCCCGATTGGAGTCTCGGCGCCGATGTGGAAGCAGCTTGGTCCGGCTTTGGAGCAACATTCTCGACACGAGTGCCCCGGGGCGCGGCCGGATCCTTCGGAGGCCGCGACGCAACAGCGCCCGAGGAGCCTGGCCGCGTCCTATGTCGGGCGTCGGGCCTGCCTGCGAGGCGTTGTGCGATCGATGACCACAGACGTTGCATTGTTTCGTCGTTCGGGAGCACCACTGGGCGCGGGTCTGTGCGCGACCCGCGCACCAGGTGACCTTGCCAGGCCCACATCCCGTCGGATCGCTGACCGCCAGCCTTGGCTTCCAACAGATCGGCCCAGGCAAGGTCGAGCTTGCGAGGAGCGCGCGAGGCAGGGACGATGTTCCAGAGTGTGCGCGCCATACGCGTGCATGACTCCGGCAAACTAGGATTGATGCTTTTGAAGGGCTCCGGACTGAACTTGAAGAAACTGTGCCATCTCGGTCGCTGTGCCCGGACCGCCGGTCTCCTGCTGGCGGTTGGTGGGTTGGCCGGAGCCCAGACGTATGACTTGCTACTCAAGGGCGGCCATGTCATCGACCCGTTCAATGGAATTGACGGCATCCGCGACGTCGCTCTGGCTGGCGGCCGGGTCGCCGCGGTGGAGGCAGAGCTCTCGGATGAGCGCGCTGACACCGTGATAGATGCCTCCGGTCTCTACGTAACACCGGGCTTGGTCGACATCCACGCCCACTTCTATGTGTTCCCGGCACCAGGCACGGTCTACGGAGAGACTTCCAGCGTGGATCCGGACACGACCTGCCCCCGTACCTGTGTCACGACGGCTGTTGACGTGGGAACTGTCGGATGGCGGGCGTTCCCCGATTTCCGGCGGAGGATCATTGAGGCGGCCAAGAAGACCCGCGTTCTCGCGATGCTGAACATTGTCGGGATGGGGATGGTTAACTACGACGTTGAGCAGAACCCGGCCGACATGCAACCGGACCAGACAGCTCGGGTGGCCAGCCAGCACGCAGACGTGATCGTGGGCATTAAGTCCGCCCATTGGCGGCAGCCGGACTTTCTGTCGGTTGACCGAGCGATCGAGGCTGCGGAACTGGCCAGCCTGCCAGTGATGGTGGACTTTGGGTACTTCCTGCCCGACCGTCCGTACCGAACGATGGTGCTGGACAAGCTGCGGCCCGGGGACATGAGCACCCACTTCTACCGCTGGCCCGCCCCGCTGATGGATGAGAACGAGCGGAAGGAACAGCCAGGCAAACTGGTGGTGGACAGGGGGTGAGAGTCCCCCGGAGCAAAGAATGAGTCGATTCATGCTTCTCCGCGAGGCATGCGTTCAGGGCCGTGAGGTCATGGATGAAGCGTTGACAGCGGTGGGTGTGGGCAGAGCATGGAGCACCGAAAATCTTATCAACCGGAGTGCCGAGCCTTTCTTCTGGGGTGAAGGCAACACCGGGTGTCCTGGAAAGACTAGGGGCGCCCGGGCTTCGCGGTGTCGAAGACCTCAACGCACACACTTACGTCCAATACCGGGACCTGGGAGGTCTTCGGGTTGTCCCGGACCGTCGCGGTCGGGACCGCCGAGGGAAGGCAGATAGCCAGAGCCGAGGATGCACGACCCGAAGAAGTCAGACCCGGGCATAGTAAAGAATGGTTCACACTACTCCTCTCAAGGCACCCCACTGAAAGTGCTCGATTTGGCAGGATTTCCTAGGAATTCGATGGTTTGAGGCTGCCGGACCGAGGAGTGCAGTCGGCTTTACGCCGTGCAACTCGGCCCTCGGGCCTCCTGGTAGCCCTTGCGGCGCGCTTCCCGCCGCCAACCAGCCCAAGTCGTTTCCCGCTGTTCCTGCCAGGCGGCTTGGTCTGGGCCCCGAACTGTCTCGTACGGCCGTTCTGGGCGTGCGCACTGCCTTTCCCGGCCGCTTGGCCCGCGAATTGCAGGTCTGTACATCATGGAACAGCCCCTCTCTGGCTCTTGTGCCAGCCTTACATGCTCCTTGCGTGACCCGCTGTGACCGGGCGCTCGCACTTCTCCCCGCTGTTGTCTTCATGGCTCCACCCCGTCATCCTCCTCCGACGGTTCGAACGGCAACCGCTCCTGCGACGGCTGATCGTCCCATTTCACGTACAGCCCCTTCTCCGAACCGCGCACGATTTGCTTCGCCTCCAGAGCCCCCTCGCAGATCTGTTGCCACTGTCTCTGGCGCGACACCCCCATCGCGCGCCTCGCTTGCGCGGCAGGCACATACCCCTCAGGGCACGACTCGCAAAAGCGTTCCCGCAGCTGCGCCGTCAGCCGCACGCGCATCCCGGCCCCGACCTTCGCCGGCTCCTCTACCGACACAAGCCCTTCCCGGATCCAGCGGTACAGCGTCCCCTTGGTCGTGCCCAATTCCTTGGCCGCATCCCTGACTCCCAGCAGCGGACCCTCCTTCGGCCTCCTTCTCCTTGCAGCGGGCGTCCCGACGATCCCGTTCCGCACCCTGAGCTTTTGCACGACCGACCGCGTGAACACCTGCCCGCGCGGTGTGCGCTTCCCCTGCGCGTTGAGCTGCTCTGCGATCTCCCGGTCTGGCTTCAACGCCGCCAACCGGCGCACCAGATCGACCGTCCCCTCGTCATACCCTGAAGGCGTGCCCGTTCGCGGCTTCGGCAGCTGCGCCCGCTCCACCAGCCCACCCTTCCAGCGCAGCAGCACTTCGATGAGCCCTGCTTCGCGATCCACCTCCAACAGCACTTCATCCACCAACGTTGCCAGCAGCCGCTTGCGATCCCTCGCGTCCACATGCGCGGACTCCCACAGTGCCCGCACGTCCGCGCCCAGCTCGGCGAGCACTTCGACCGCCTTGCCCTGCCTCAACCCCGGCTGCTGCGCTTCCCTGGCCCGCTCGAGCTCCGTCCGGGCGCTCTCCTGCGCTGCCAGCGCCGCCTCCCACTCCGCCCCCAGCGACCGCATCACCAGCCGGTTGTCCGGGTCTTCCGCCTTGTACCGCCGCTCCGCCAAGGCGGCCCGGTAGGTCCTCTGCTCCAGCTCCAGCTCGTAACCTCTCAGGCGCCCTGTCTCACGCTCCTGCAGGACACTCTCGGCTCGCAGCGCTGCCTGCACTCCGCCATTCCCCGCCGCTTCCAAGAACCGCCCGCTCACCCATTGATCCACTCTGGCTCCACTCACAGAAAAACACCCCGCCCGCGCCAATCCGCTGTCCTTCCCCGGACACAGATACCGCGCAGAACTTCCGTATTTCACGTGCATCCCCCGCCCGCAACGCGCGCACACCGCCAATCCCTGCAGCAGCGCTCTGCCTTCTCGCGCAGCCCCCCTCCCCTGTGCCGAGCTGTTGTCCCTCAGGCGCTTTTGAACCGCTTCCCAGTGCTGCCGTGTCACGTAGCCCTCGTGGTGCTCCCCCAGCTCTACGAGCCATTCCTCCCGCGGCACTTGAACAACCACCTTCCGCACCTTCCCGGGCTCTTCCACGCGCACCTTGGTTTGCGTCCTGCCGTATACGTACATCCCTCCCATCGCTGGGTTCCTCAGCAATTGCAGCACCCGCCGGTAGGTCGCCGGCTTCCACTCTTCACCCCGCGAGCCCCCCGGCAGCTTCTGACCCTCCGCCTGCAACCGCTTCGCCGCTTGGCGCGCCGAGCCCGCTTCCTCGAACCTCGCGAACACCGCCTCGATCGCCTTCCGCACGCGCTCGTCGGGGTCCTTGACCAACTCCTTGCCTCGCAACTGGAATCCAGGCGGCACCTGTGAGTACAGCTCCCCCCTGGCCGCCTTGTTCATCCGTCCCTGCCGCAGGCGCCCTTGAATCCGGAACAGATCTTCCTCTGACAGCGTCCCCTCGATCCCCAGCACCAGCCGGCTGTCGCTCTCCTTGAGGTCGTACACCCGCCCGTCCTTCGCAACCAGCGTGTCCGTCAGCCTCAGCCAGCGCAGCAGCTCGAACCAGTCCGCCGTGTTGCGAGCCAAGCGCGACGCGTCCAGCCCCAGCACGACTCCCACCTCTTCCTGGGCCACCTTCATCAGCAGCCTCCTGAATCCCGAGCGCTGTTCAGTCCCTGACCCGCTCACGCCCAGATCTTCATCAATCGTCTCGACGCGTCCCTCAGACCAGCCCCACTCCAGCGCCAGTTCCCTCAGACCGTACTGCAAGCGCCCCGACTCGACGTTGGACAGCACCTGCTGCTGCGTCGACTGCCGCACGTACACGACCGCCTGGCGCTCAAGGTGCGTCGGCCGTATCAGCGCTTTGTCCCGCTTCATGCCCCGCTCTCCTGTCCGCTATCTTCAGCATCACCCGCGCCAGTTCCTGCACCACTGCCTCGCGCACTTGACCGGGCAGATCTTCCCACAGCTGTTCGCACTCCAGACGGGCCAGCAGAGCCATCAGCTGCCCCTCCCAGACTGGTCCGCTCCCGTTGGCCACGCGACCTCTGCAGAGCTGTCACCAGCTCTCGCAAGGCATGATACTCCCGCAGCTGACCGAACAAACGCCGCTCCTCGCTGACCGGTCCCTCCCAATCCGTCCAGCGCACGGGCAAGCGCACTCGCTTGCCGGACCGCAGTTCAACCGTCAGCTGCAAATCACCATCGCCGTCCAGTCTGGTGGAGGCTACCTTGGCAACTTGCCCGTCCATGGGATGCCCCGGACGGACGATTCGAACCTCTCCCCGCCCAGAACTGCGAACTGGATTAGTTTGGCCTGGTCTTTGTAGCGCGGAGCGCTGGGAACAAGGCGGCGGGAGCCGCGGCGGACCGGCGGGAGCGAAGGGCCGGGACCAAGAGGAATGCGGGAGGCCAAAGCAAGCGCCGGACCCTGAGTCGGGGAAGCGTGTCACAAGCGGCTGAGCGCATACGGCAAGCAGTAAACAGTAAAAAGGAATCCGAAGGAGAAGCTCACTGCGCTGCTGCACCATGTGAACGAGGACAGCCTGCTAGCGGCCTATTGGGCGCTGAAGCGCGATGCGGCGGCGGGTGTGGACGGAGTGACGTGGGAAGCGTACGGGGAAGGGCTGTCGGAGAGACTGGCAGACCTGACGCGGCGCGTGCACACAGGAGCGTACCGGGCGACGCCCACGCGGCGGGTGAATATACCCAAGCCGGGGGGCGGGACGCGACCGCTGGGGGTGGCCACGCTGGAAGACAAGATCGTTCAGCGGGCCGTTGTGGACAACATCCTGACGCCGATCTGGGAGGCAGAGTTTCTCGGGTTCAGTTATGGGTTCCGGCCGGGGCGCAGTGCGCACGACGCACTGGATGCGCTGGCGTACACCGTGGAGCGGCTCAGAGTCAATTGGATCGTAGACGCCGACATCCGCAAGTTTTTCGACGAGATCGACAGGGGCACCTTAGAGGCGTTCCTGGGACATCGGATTGGGGACAAGCGGGTGTTGCGGCTGATCGGGAAATGGCTGAGGGCCGGAGTGCTGGAGGAAGGCCAACAGGTCGACACAGGCAGGGGGACGCCGCAGGGATCGGTGGTGACTCCCCCAACACAAAAGGCAACTTTGTGTTCGAAAGGATCTGTGGCTACTCCCGGACGGGTTGACAATAGACGTGTACGGTATGTATCTTATGTCTTGTGGCGCGGGTTGGCCATGCCCAAAAGGTCGAGCGGCTCAATCTAGCTCGCTCGCTGTTGCGGGACCACCCTCGCTTGCCAGAGGCCGTCCAGCGATTGGCCGATCAGGCGGGTCTCTCGACCCGCCAGGCCTACCGCTACTGCGCCGAGGCCCGCAAGCTGTCCGCTCCCCTGCCCGTCCCAGTAAGCAGACAAGTTCTTTCCGTGCGGCTGCCACGGGATCTCGTGCGGCGATTGCGCGAGTGTTCCCAGTCCACCGGAACGGCGGTCAGCGAGTTGGTCTCGCGAGCCCTGCGAGCGTTCCTCGCGTCTCGCAAACCGAATGCCTGACAAGCCGTCTCTGGCTATACGGCAGGAATACCGGATGGACCGACATGGGCCCCGCAAGCTGGCTCTGGTCTACGAGCGGATCGCCCCGTCCCAGCAGGAGTTGAACCTTGGCCAAGACCGCAGCCATCTACGCGAGAGTGTCGTCGGACCGGCAGAGAGAGCGCCGCACGATTGCCAGTCAGACGGCGGCACTGCTCGAATTGGCCCGTGAACGGGGGCACCTCGTGCCCGCGGAATGGGTGTTCGAGGACGACGGGTACAGCGGTGCCCGGTTGGACCGACCGGGGCTGGAGGCGGTGCGCGATTTGGCGGCGGAAGGCCGCATCGAGGCCTTGTTGGTGCTAACACCGGACAGGCTCAGTCGCCGGTATGCCTATCAGATTCTGCTGCTGGAGGAGTTCGCGCGCTGCGGGGTGGTGTGCGAGTTCAAGGATGCAGCAATGGGCGAGACGCCGCAGGAGCGCCTGTTGCAGCAGGTGCAGGGCATGATCGCCGAGTACGAGCGGGCGCAAATCGCGGAGCGCTCCCGAGGGGGCAAGCTGCACAGGGCGCGCAGCGGGTCGGTCAGCGTGCTGGCGGGGGCACCCTATGGGTATCGCTATGTGAAGCGTGGCAAGGGCGAGGATGCCCGGTACGAGGTTCGGGAGGGAGAGGCGCGAGTTGTTCGCGAAGTATTTGCATCCTATACGGACAATCAGGTCAGCCTGGGAGCGATCGCCCGCCAGCTGACGCAGCAGGAGGTTCCGACACGGACCGGGGGGCGGCGCTGGGACCGCTCGACCGTGTGGGGCATTCTGCGCAACCCGGCCTATCGAGGGCGGGCCTGTTACGGTAAGACCGGGACGGGGCCGCGGCAGAGGGTGACGCGGCCGATGCGGGCTCCGGGGAAGTTCGCACAAGGGCAAGTGGCAGGGATTGCGCGTCCGCGCGAGCAGTGGATCGAGATTCCCGTGCCGGCCTTGGTGAGCGGAGAGCAATTCGAGATGGCGCAGCAACAGTTGGAGGCGAACAAGCGGCACGCGGCGCGCAGGACCAAGGAGCCGACCCTGCTGCAGGGCATGCTCGTGTGCCGGCGGTGCGGGTACGCCTATTACCGCTCGTCGACGCGGACGACGAAGCGGAAGTTGTACTACTACCGCTGTCTGGGTGCGGACGGATGGCGCTACGAAGACGGGGCGCGGTGCAAGAACCGGCCTATTCGACAGGACCGGCTGGACAAGGTGGTGTGGGACGCACTGGTGGAGTTGCTGGAGAATCCGGGATTGCTGCAAGCGGAGCTGGAGCGACGGCGGGCGGCCAGGCTCGCGAGCGGCCCCCAGCAGCGCCAGATGCAGGAATTGCACCGCGAGCTGCAGCGCGTGGAGCGGGCCGGAACCAGGCTGCTGACGGCCTATCAGGAGGAATTGATCGAACTGGACGAGTTGCGGGAGCGGATGCCGCCCATCCGCACACGGCAGCGGAGGCTGAAAGGTGAGCTGGAAGCAGCCGAGAGTGCGGCTGAGGAACAACAGCGGCAAGTGGGCGTAGTCGAGACACTGAATCGATTCCGGGAGCGCTTGCGCACTGGTGCAGAAGCACTGGAAATCACCGAACGCCAGAAAATCCTGAGGTCGCTGGTCAAGGAAGTGCTAGTCGACGAAGGAGAGGTCACCATCCGCCACTCCATCAAGCTGCCGGGCGCGGGTGGCGCTGCTGCCCCCAACTCCAACTCGGGACCGGTCACACCGAGCAGTGATTCAAGTTATCTTTTGTGTCGGGGGAGTCGTATCACCGGTGCTGGCGAACATCTACCTGCATTACGTGCTGGATCTGTGGGTCGCGAAAGTGTGGCGGCCCAAGCGGGCCCGGTGTGAGATGTACATCGTGCGGTACGCCGATGATTTCGTGCTGGGATTCAAGAGCAGGGCCGACGCGGAGCGGTTTCTCAGAGACCTGCGAGAGAGGCTGGGGAAGTTCGGGATGCGATTGCACCCGCGCAAGACCCGGCTGATCGAGTTTGGGAGGTTCGCAGCGACGAACCGCAAACAGAAAGGGCAAGGCAAGCCAGAGACGTTCGACTTTCTGGGGTTCACGCATTATTGTCGGCGGACCCGGAAAGGGAAGTTCGGGCTAGGACGGAAGCCAGTGGGCAAGCGCATGAAGCGCAAGTTGGCAGACCTGCGGCGGAAACTGAAGAGGAGCATGCACGCGGACCCGATCGAGACAGGGGCATGGCTGGGACAGGTGCTGAACGGGTGGTTGAACTACTACGCGGTACCGACCAGCTATCGGTCGCTGAGCAGGTTTCGGTACGCGCTGAAGCAAAACTGGATGTGGGTGCTGAGCAGGAGGTCGCAAAAGGCCCGCCCGGACTGGGAGAAGCTGGACGTGCTGTGCAAGCACCTCTGGCCAAAGGTGACGATACGCCACGAGTGGCCCGACCGACGTTTCGCCGTCAACCACTCAAGGTAGGAGCCGTATGCCTTACCGGGCACGTACGGATCTGAGCGGGGGGCGCCGGGTAACCGGTGTCCCTACCGCGATCGCCCGTACTTGGACGAGGCCCGGAGGAGGGGCGTTAAGTTCGATGTCGGGCACGGTGCGGGCAGCTTTTTCTTCCGGCAGGCTGAGCCCCTCGTTCGGCAGGGCCTTTGGCCAGACTCGATTTCGACAGACTTGCACATCAACTCGCACAACGGGGCGATGATCGACATGGTCACTGTGATGTCCAAGTTCCTCGCGTTGGGTGTCCCGCTCGCTGAGGTCGTTCGCCAGTCGACGACGAACCCGGCGAGCCAGGTCTTGCACCCGGATCTCGGCCAGATCGGAGTTGGAGCCGAGGCGGACATCGCCTTGCTGCGAGTGGACCGGGGAGAGTTCGGTTATGTCGACGTCCGTGGCGGGCAAATATCCGGAGACCGGCGGATCGGGTGCGAGATGACCATCAAGGCTGGCAGCGTCGTGTTCGACTTCAACGGCCGCGCCGGAACGCCCTGGCGCGATGCGGAGATCGATTACCCGACCCGTTGAGCGGCCGTCGCACCACTGCCCGTCCAGTCAGGCGCGCAGCCGGATGCCACGCTACGTTCTCGCGCGAGAGCGGTCCGAAACGCGTGAGCATGCCCTTGGGCAAGTCCTTTGGAAAGGGAATTACATCGATGGCTTGACAGAGCAGCCTGATTCTGCGATCATCCGGTGAGTGATTCTACTTCGCAGTCTTGGCCTTCACGGTTCGCGGCCAGCGATACTTTCGCTTCCTAGATCAGCTTCGGCATCCTAGTCTCGCTCTCGACTCTTGCCGCAACCGAGTACGTAGTCGGGTACTACCCGAAGGCAGTGGACGAGCAGCTCAGCGCCCACCAAGTGGAGGTGCGCCTCACGAGCGAGGAGTTCGGCCAGCTATACGGAGGCAAGCGCTTTGTAGTCCACTGACGCGCTAGGGGCAGGCCCCTGCGGCTGGATGTCAGTTCCTCGACACGACCGACATCAATCCGTTCATCGCAAGCGGATCCGCGTGGCATCCGGTCGAGGAGTCCGCTCCCAGCAGGAGCGTTTCCTTGCTGCGGCTATGGATCGTCTACCATAAAGTCATTGTGCGGGCTTGGTTCGGTCAGCGACAGGCGTTAAGAGAGCCGCTGAATCCGTTCGTCGCCGGAATTGGTGCCGTTCCGCCATTCTTGGCGGGTCGCGAGCTGGAGCAGGGCCTGCTCCGCAACCGGCTGGCCCGACTGGCCCAAGCGGCAGCTACTGGTACCTTTGTCCTCCTCCACGGGCCCAGAGGGAACGGCAAGACCGCATTGCTGATGTGAAATACCTCCTGCGGCAGGTGGTGAGTCGGTCGGTCTTTAGGTTGCAGAGGGCTCAGCATCAGGAACGAGGGCGTACCCAAGGTCCTTCGCGCTTCTCTTAACGTAGGCCAGATTGCGCTCACGGTAGCGGGTCTCGTAGGCAGCTGCGCCTTCGTCAACGTAGTCCTGACCCCAGTGCAGCATGCGGTAGATCAACTGGGCCAGCTTGCGAGCGGTCGCGAAGATCGCCACCTTCATGCCTTTGTGTCGCGCCTTGCGTCTCAGCGCCGCCCCCAGTGCGCACTGGGATCGTATCAGCGAGGTTGCCGCCATGCGCAGCGAGTTGGAAATGCGCTGCGCTCCCATGCCTTTGCTGCGCTTCTTGCCGGGCAGCGTCTTGCCCCCCGAGACCGCGTGGCTGGGTGCCAGCCCGAGCCAGCTGACGAAGTGCCTCTCGCTTGGAAACGCTGACAGGTTCGTTCCGACCTCGGTCACCACCGTGCCGGCGCTGACCCCGTCGATGCGTGTCAGATCAACGGCCGCGTAGCGGTACAGGCTCGTGCGCATGGCCTGCTCTCCGCGGCTCCGGATGGCCTGCTCCTTCCCCGCGGGTTGGGGTGCTTGGGAACTTGCTCGTCTCGCAACTCCTCGCAGGCTTGGCTGTCGATCTCCTGCTGCAGCTTCTGTTCGTAGGACTCGATGCGCTGCTGCACCGCGTCGTACAGGCTCAGCGAGTTCTCCAAGTTGAACAGGTGCTCCTCGCGCCAGTTGCCTGTGAGGTGCTCGGCGAACTGCTCTGCCGTGTGCTTGCAGCGCTTGTGCCTCAGGGCTGCCAGTTGCTCCGGATCCCGCTCCCCGCGCACGATCGCGCGCACGATCTTCATGCCCGTCTGCCCCGTGATGGCTGTCACCGCGCGGTGCACCTGGACGTTCATCTGGTCCAGCGACTGCTGCATCCACTGCACGAAACGCGAGCGCTGTACCACGAGGTTCTGCAGCTGCCGGTGCAGTGTTCGCAGGCGGGTCACAGACTCGTGGGGCCGGAATGACCCTCGCAGCAAGCCACAAGCGTGCAGCCGTTGCAGCCACTGACAGTCCAGCATGTCCGTCTTGCGGCCCGGCACATGCTTCAGGTGCCGCGCGTTCACCAGCAAGACTTCGAAGCCCCGCTGCTCGAGCAACGCGTGCAGCGGTATCCAGTACACGTAGGTGCTCTCCATCGCCACGGACTCCACTGTTTGCTCCGCCAGCCAGTCCGCGAGTTCCTGCAACTGTGGCGTGGTCGTGCCAAACGTGCGCACGTTCGGCTCTTGATTGGGCTCGGCTGGGACCGGACCGCACACCCAGTGCTCGCGGCTGCCCAGATCGATCCCGGCGACCTGCGGTCGAATGCTCTGCATACCTCGCTGCGGGGCAGCCTGCTGCCCCTTGCGGCTCTTCTGACTCATCCTCTACTCCTCTTACTTCACTGCACACCCTCCGTCTCACGACGGGAAGGCCCCGGCCCGAGGTGGCAATCGTTTGAAAGTCTGATGTGGGGGAGTACTTGCAAGCAAGCCTCGCCAGTGAATGGTCGCTCGCTCGGACCCAGACTGGCCTTGGGGCACGAGGCACCAATGCTCTTGGGGGCTCTGCTGCCGGGACCCTCTTCGCTCATGCTACAACCCCAGCGTTGCGCCAGCGTATTTATTGCTTGAATGATCCGTGCAGCGCGCGGGGGCCCTACTGGCCTGGTCCAAGCGCCAGGCGGAAACCCGCAACATCTCGGTGATCGACATCCGCTTGGGCGAGTTCGGTGGCGCGGAGAACGAGACCCACAAACATCCCGGCCTGTCTAGGTGGCTTCGGGCAGTGAGCGGCTTCTCGATCCTAGGGATGGGCGTAGACTGGCGCGAGGTGTCGCCGAGCAAGGCGGTCACCGCAATTGAGCGGCGGGCGCGCAGGAAGCCTGTCCTTGTGACGATCGACGAGGCGCACACTTTACCCTTGAAGCTTGGCCGGGCCCTGCTCAGTGCAGGGCAGCGCTGGCAGTACAGCGGTCTTCCCGCGATGCTGTTGCTCGCCGGCACGCCGGGCCTGCCGGAGCACCTCAACACTATGGGGACTACCTTCTGGGAGCGGAGCGAGGAACTGCCCATAGGGCGACTTTGAGCGGCCGCTTCGGCCGACGCCATTCGGATCCCGCTGGAGCAGCATGGCAGATCGATTGCGGATCCCGCCCTGCATCGGATCACACAGGAGAGCCACGGATACCCGTTGTTCGTACAGCTGTGGGGAGAGTTGCTGTGGAACGAGTGCGGCAACCGTGGTCGACAGCTGACCTGCGCAGACTTGGACCGCGTCAGGCCACGGTTCAAGGCGAGGAAGAACTCCGTCTCCTTGTTGCGGTACAAGGAGCTAGTGAAGGCCAACCTGCGTGAGGTCGCGGCGGGCGTCGCCGAGGCATTCGATGGTGCTGCGAGGATGCCTCCCGGCCCAGTCACGGAAGCCGTGAGAGCGGCCTTGGAGCGACTAGGGGAGGCGAACGATGCAGACGCCGTCTTGCGGAGCTGCGACCGGCTTCATGACATAGGCTACATCTGGATGGTCAACCACAAGGGCCGCCCCTGCTACGAGCCGGGTATACCCAGCTTGATGCAGTATGTGGCGCGTGCGGCCGCCTCTGACTTTGAACCTCTGCCTAGTTAACGGCACGGCCGTACTTGGCAGCTCGTCGCAAACGGTCTCTAGGCGGCGTCTGGGAACCAGTGGTTCTCGATGCTGCTCTCAAGGAGATCGGCGTCTGCAAGCTGGAGCGAGTGCTGCTGACGCTGCCGTACCTGCCGGTCTGATAGACGGCGCAATAGGTCAGGACGGCCATGGCCGTCCTCCTCTTGCACCGGCCAGACTCGGCAACCGGACGGAACTCGTGTCGGCACGGCTCTGGGAAGCTCCCGCCCTACTTGGCCGGCCGGGAGGCGGAGCAAGCGCTGGCTCGGGAGCACTTGGAGATCCTTGCGGACGGAGAGGCGCCGGCCAGCGACGCCATCCCGGACGGGCCGGGGGGAACGGATTGACCGGCCTGCTCCTCCGTGCTTGGCACGAGGCCGAGGCATTGGGGGTCTTGGTGATGCGGTTCGCAGGGGCGGTAGTGCCCACGACGGGGTCCTTGGCCCAATGTATGGGAATCACTGATGTGACCGGGCCGCCAGCAAGCTGATCCACACGGCCCTGCGCAAGGTCGAACGCAAGTGGAAGAGACCTCCCCCGTGCTGGCACCACGCGGGACCTGAGGTCCCCCTCGCCCAACCCAGCCACGACGCGCTGAAATGCGATCCCTCCCGCTGCGCTACAATGGTTGGTCATCTACATGGAATTTCTGACTGACTCTGCGGTGGATTCACACTACGGATCAGAATGTGGCTCGTCGATCTGACGGCACCCAAGCGTCAACCACCCAACCACCACCCATTCCGCTATGTACCACACCGGCCATACGATTGAGCTGACGCTCGACCAAATCCATAAGCACGACCTCGTGCTGCCCGCGATTCAAAGGGAGTTCGTCTGGCGTGCAGACCAGATCTGCCGACTCTTCGACAGCCTGATGAAGGGGTTCCCCTTCGGAACGTTCCTCTACTGGAAGGTGGCTCCGGAGAAGAGCCACAAGTTCAACTTCTACGGTTTCGTGCGTGACTACCACCAGCGGGACGACCGGCATTGCCCTTCGCTTCCCGCGATGCCGAACAAGGCACTTACCGCAGTGCTCGACGGCCAGCAGCGCCTGACGGCCCTCAACGTCGGCCTGCGAGGAAGCATGACTTGGAAGCTGCCGCGACTGTGGTGGAACAACCCCAGGGCCTTTCCGAAACGACATCTTTATCTGGACCTCCTGTCGAACCCCGATGAGGACGAGGAGGAGGGGACAGGGTACCGCTTCAGCTTCCGGCAAGAGACCGAGCCCCGCCAACGCGAGGGCGAGCTGGGCGACGGTGCCGAATGCTGGTTCCGCGTGGGCGATGTGTTGTCGATGGGCGGTGGCCCGGCGATGGTGCGGTGGCTGAACAACCGCCTCGATCAGCAGTTCGTGGACCAAGCCTACGAGATGCTTGATCGGCTTCACAGGGTGGTCCGCAGGGACCATGTGGTGGCCTACTACGAGGAGCGTAGACAGAGCTTGGACGATGTCGTCCAGATCTTCATACGCATGAATGACGGTGGTACGCCTCTCTCACACTCTGACCTGCTGCTGTCGATCGCGGTGGCGCAGTGGGAAAAGCACGATGCTCGCGAGGAGATTCACAAGCTCGTCGACGCACTTAACCGGATCGGATCGGGCTTCTCCTTCTCGAAGGACTTCGTTCTCAAGGCCGGACTGATGCTCAGCGACATCGGGAGTGTGGGATTCAAGGTGGACAACTTCAACCGCGAGAACATGAGGGTCCTCGAGAATCAGTGGACGTCCGTAAAATCGACGCTAACTCTGACAGTCCAGCTGATCGCCGGATTCGGATTCAGGCGAGAAAACCTAACCGCACACAATGCCATTCTCCCCATTGCCTACTACCTGCACCGGAGCACGCATGCGGAGTCATTCCTCACTCATAGCGGGTATGAGGACGACCGGGAGAGGATTCGCGCGTGGCTGATCCGCAGCCTGCTGAAGAGCGGCGTCTGGGGGAGCGGCCTCGACACGTTGCTCACAGCGCTGAGGAACGTGATCCGCGAAGACGCGACCCATGGATTTCCCGCCGCCAGACTTGGTGAGGAGATGGCTCGTCGGGGTCGAGAACTTGTGTTCAACGATGACGAGATCGAAGAACTCGCTGACACGGAGTACCGCAGCCCACGAGTCTTCGCGCTTCTCTCGCTCATCTTCCCCTTCGTAGATCCGGGACAGCTGTTTCATGTGGACCACATCTTCCCTGTCGCGCAGTTCAGCAAACGCAGGCTGCGCGATGCACAAGTTCCGGAGCAGAAGATCGAAGGATTCCGTGACCGGGCAAACCGGATCGGCAACCTCCAGCTCCTTCGGGGCGCGGTGAACACGGAAAAGAGTGCGTCCATGCCAGCCCAGTGGTTGGCTCGGACGTATCCCGACGAACAGCAGCGGGCACACGTTCGCGACCATCTATTGGGTGCCGTTCCTGAAGAAATGACGGGGTTCGTCGGGTTCTTCGACGCGAGAAGGACGCGGTTGGTCTCGAGAATCAAGACGCTGTTGGGTAGTGATCGTTCGGCATGAAGGAGAATCGATAGGGAATTACATCGTTGGCTTGACAGAGCAGCCTGATTCTGCGGTCATCCGGTGAGTGATTCTACTTCGCTGTCTTGGCCTTCACGGTTCGCGGCCAGCGATACTTCCGCTTCCTAGACGACTTCAGCTTCGGCTTGAGCAGCGCTTTCGCCAGCCTCTCCGGCGTCGCTCCCTCGAAGTGGTTAACAAGCAAGGGCTTTTGGCAAGTCTTCAAGGATGATCAGGGCAATATCTCATCGGCCCGGGTGATGTCCATCTGGGGCTACTGGCTGCTGACGATCCTCGTAGCCGTGGAACTCTGCTGCGGCAAGACAGTAGGCCGAGAAGGCCTATACCTGTGGCTGATAGGCGCATCCGCTGGAGGGAAGGCTGCCGGGAAGTACTTCGCGCAGCCAAAGCGAATTTGCGCTATGCGTTCTTGGCGATACGAAACGCGACAACGGCCACGAAAATCGCCACTCCGATCACGGGTGCCAACTTCCAGGCAAGGGAGACGAGCTCTGGGCGGAATCCATGCCTACGCCACCAGTTCCCGGTACAGCAGTCGCTTGCCGACCAGCCCCGCGACCATCGCGTGCATCTGGTCGAGCGTGTCCTGCTCGCGGATGTTGTGACGACCCGCGAACTCGTTCACGTACCTGTGCAGGTGCTTCGGGCTCATTCGGTGGTACGTGCCGTAGTAGCCGCGCTTGAACATCGACCAGAACGACTCCATGCCGTTGACGTGCGCCTCGCCCCGGACGTACTCGCTGCCGCTGTGGTTGACGGACTCGTGATTGTCCAGCTTGTTGTACACGCTGCTCTCGTCAGTATAGACGGTCGCTTCCGAACTGACTTCCCGGCCCACCATCTCGCCCACCGATTCCTGATTCACGCTCGGCATTGGCGTGGCAGCCACGCGGTTCGAGTCACGGTCCTTGATGCCTACGACCGCATCCTTGCCGACCGGGCCGCGCCCGGTGAGTCCTTCCCGCTTCGACTTGGACATGTTCTTGCGCTTGCCACCGAGATAGGTTTCGTCCATCTCCACGGGCCCGTCGAACGACTCGACGGATTCCGCTTCCCACGCTTTGCGCAGCCGGTGAAGCATGAACCATGCCGTCCGCTGGGTCACGCCCAGGTCGCGATGCAGCTTCATGCTGGAGACTCCCTTGAGACTCGTGGAGCACAGGTGGATGGCGATGGCCCACTTGCGAATGCAGACTCTCGAATGAGCGAGGGGAGTGCCCGTGCGGACGCTGAAATAGGAACGGCAATCCCGGCACCAGTAAGGCATTGGCTTGGCGTTGGGCACCTCCTTGGTCTCGACGCTTCCGCAATGGCCGCAGCAGCGACCGGCCCGCCCCCACACCTGCTTCTCGAACCACTGGACAGCCGTCGACTCGTCGGGGAACATGTCCATCACCTGCATCAAGGTGATGCCCTTACGGTGGGATTTCCCGGGTGCCTTGCGTCCTGCCATTGCAATCGTCCTCTACTCGTATTGTCGCAGAATCAGGCTGCTCTGTCAAGCCATCGATGTAATTCGCTTTGGAAAGGGCAACCGTCAGCGTTCGGGCCGCGTAGGATGCCTCAGCCCGGCGGTCATCGCCGATGATTGACGCGGTGACACCGGCAGCCTCCGGCTCCACCTCGAGCCGCACCTCGGCCCCGGTCGGCTGGCCCAGCACGATCGCGCATAGCGCGCTGTGGCTGGCGGTGAAGCGCACAGGAGGGCCATCCGCGGTCTCGCCTGTTGCACGCATCCATGGCCGGGTCGGGTAGGATCCCATCGTTCGGCCGCCTCGTTGAACGCTGGGGCGAATCCACCTAGCCGCAGTCCTCTCCGCTGGTGTCGCGATGGTGCTTCCGCGTGGGTGCCCCCTCGATCCGGAGCGAGCTGAGGTACCACTCGGCGTACGGATTGTTGGTGAGTCACCTACCCAATGGTCTCGGGCTGGGCTAGATCTCCCAGTGGGCCAGTCGGCGTTGCCCAGACGGGCACAGAGTACAGGCCCCAGTGAACGAAAAGGCTCGGCTTCGCATCGTCGAACCACCGCGGGCCAGCGTGTGCTCGGAGCGATTCCCGGGCGGCATGGACAAGCCGTGGCGAGCCTTGTCGCCCATCCCCGCAGCCATGAACCGCGAGCGCGGGCATTCTGGCCACCGCCAGGACCGATCGCCGCGACAGCCGTCGACCTATGTCGCCTCGTCCGAGATCCCTCTTGGTCCGGCCCGTCTATGCCAGCAGCGGCTCGATGACCTCGCCGTGCACGTCGGTGAGCCGGAAATGGCGGCCCTGGAACTTGAACGTGAGCCGCCTGTGGTCTACGCCGAGGCAGTGCAGGACGGTGGCCTGCAGGTCGTAGACGTGCACCGGGTTCTCGGCGACGTTGTAGCAGTAGTCATCCGTCTGACCGTGCCTGATGCCCGCCTTGATGCCTCCCCCCGCCATCCAGATCGAGAAGCACCTCGGATGGTGGTCTCGGCCGTAGTTGGTCTCGCTGAGCTTGCCTTGGCAATACACCGTGCGGCCAAACTCCCCGCCCCAGATCACCAGGGTGTCGTCCAGCATCCCGCGCTCCTTCAGGTCGAGGATCAGCGCCGCTGACGGCTGGTCCGTGTCTCGGGCTTGGAGCCGGATGTCCCGCGGCAGGTCGGTGTGCTGGTCCCAGCCGCGGTGGAACAGTTGCACAAAGCGCACATCGCGCTCGGCAAGGCGGCGAGCCAGGAGGCAGTTCGCGGCGTAGGTGCCCGGAATGCGGGAATCCGGCCCGTAGCGTTCGAAGACGTGCTCGGGCTCGCTCGTGAGGTCCATCAAATCCGGCACCGATGACTGCATCCGGTAGGCCATCTCGTACTGGGCGATCCGCGTCTCGATCTCCGGATCGCCGAATTCGCTCGACCGCATCCTGTTGATCTCCGCGACTGCGTCGAGCATCGCGCGCCGGGCCGCGCCGTCAATGCCGCCCGGGTTCGAGAGGTACAGCACGGGATCCCCGCTGGACCGAAACTTGACGCCCTGGTAGCGCGACGGCAAGAAGCCCGAGCCCCACAGCCGAGAGAACAGGGGCTGCGATTGGTTCAGGTTGCTGCCCTGCGAGATTAGGACCACGAATCCCGGCAAATCTTCGTTCTCGCTGCCGAGTCCGTAGCTCACCCACGAGCCCATCGAAGGCCGCCCGGGCTGCTGAAACCCGCTCTGGATGAACGTGATCGCTGGGTCGTGGTTGATCGCGTCGGTCTGCACGGTCCTCACGAGCGCGATGTCGTCGACAATCTTGGCGGTGTGTGGCAGCAGTTCGCTCAGAGGGGTCCCCGACTGGCCGTGAGGTCGGAAGCCGAAGATCGATGCCGCCACGGGCAGGCGGTCTTGGCCGGACGTCATGCCCGTTATGCGCTGTCCGCCCCGGACGGTGTCCGGCAGGTCCTCGCCGTGGAAACGGCGCAGCATCGGCTTGTGATCGAAGAGGTCAATTTGCGAGGGGGCGCCGGATTGGAACAGGTAGATCACCCGCTTTGCGCGCGGGGCGAAGTGCGGAAGGCCCGGCAGGCCGCCGACCGGGCCCGTCTCCGACACGGTGGCCCCGTGGCCGTCGCGCAGTAGGAAGGCGAGAGCGGCGGGGCCGATGCCCGCTGCCGAGCGGCCGAAGAACTGGCGCCGCGTGACGGTCAGCCTGCGTGCGATCTCGGGGTGCATGGCTTGCTCACTCCTTGCTGATGGCTTCGTCCAGATTGAGAATGCTGCTTGCCACTACGGTCCAAGCTGCCAATTCCGAGGGCTCCAGCGCACCGGCCACGGGTGACTCACCCACCGCCAGCAGCTTGCGAGCGCTCTCTGGGCGCTCCCGGTAGCGCAGGGCCTGCTCGTGCGCCAACCTCGCGAGCAGTTCCGACTCCGCGTGTGACGGGGGCCGCCCCAGCACTCGCCCGTATCCCGCGCGCACCCTCCCGCGGGCGTCGTCGCCCCCTTCTCGCAGCATTTCCGCCGCGAGCGCTCGGGCCGCCTCCACATATGTCGGGTCATTCATCAGGACCAATGCTTGCAGGGGCGTGTTGGTCCGCGATCGCCGGGCGATGCACTTCTCGCGATCCGGCGCGTCGAACACCGCCAGCGATGGCGGGGGGATCGTCCGTTTCCAGAATGTGTACATGCTGCGACGGTACAGATCGGCCCCGGCGCCCGGGCGGTAGACCTGGGCGGTGAACATGTCCCCGAACGCCATTTCCTTCCACAGCCCCTCGGGTTGGTAGGGGAACACACTTGGACCGCCGATCGTCGGGTCCAGCAGTCCCGCCGCCGCAAGCGCGTTGTCACGGACGATCTCGGCTTGCAGGCGGTAGCGCGGGCCCCGGGCCAGCAGACGGTTTTCCGGGTCAGTCGCCAGCAGCCCGGGCGTGATCCGCGAACTCTGGCGATAGGTCGCGGACATCACAATCTTCTTCTGCAGCGCCCGGATGTCCCAGCCACCTTCGGCAAACTCCGCGGCCAGCCAGTCGAGAAGGCCCGGGTGCGTCGGCAGCTCCCCTTGGAGCCCGAAATCCTCCGATGTGCGCACGAGCCCTAGGCCGAAATACTTCTGCCAGTAATGGTTCACCGCCACTCGAGCGGTGAGGGGGTGGTTGCCACTGGCGATCCAGCGGGCCAGTCCCAGCCTGTCGCGGGGCGCGGTGGCCGGAAACTCTCCCAGCCATTCCGGTGTCGATGGCGACACCCTCTCGCCGCGGTTGCGGTAGTCACCCCGTCCCAGCACGAACGTTTCGCGCGGTGTGGCCAGCTCACTCATGACCATCACGTTGTCGATGTCCGACTGCAATGTGGCGCGCTGCCCCTTGAGCTCGGTGAGCCTGGCGTGCAGCGCGCGGTCCTTCGGCCGAGCCGCGTGTGTCAGGTAGTAGTCCTTCAGCTTGCGCTGGCGGCTGCCGCAGCGGGTGACATCGGTGTCAGGCTTGGGGGCATAAATGTCGTCGTCCGATGCCTCGGGAGCGCTGGAAAGCACGGCCGCGCAGTCGATGTGAGGCGCCGCGAGCAGGGCAGCCACGGGCTCGTGCGCAAATAGCTTCTCGATCTCCGCCACGTCCAGCACGCGCGAGTGCACCCGCAGGTCGTCCAGCGTACCGGTGTAGCGCCCTCCGAAACGGCCGGCTCCAATCTCGATCGGCGCTCCCGCTGCTGGCGAGCCGGACAGCGAGTCTGCGAGGACGGTCGTCTCGGCCGGCTTTCCGTTCAGGAAGAGGCGCACCCCGGAAGCCCGCCCGGAGCCGTCGTAGGACAGGGCAACGTGGTAGGAGTGGTCTGCCCCGACCACATTCCGTAGAGGCTGAGCGGGTCGCACCGCGATCGCGCTTCCGGGCGCCGAGGACAACCGCAGGGTCAGGTCGTAATCCCGCCGCAGCGCGTCCGGGATCGGCAGCGGCCGGCTGAGTGTCAGGGCCAGGCCGCGCTGGGTTTCGGGGCCATCCATCTTGTGCAGCACCGACTTTTCCACGAGGCCGGCGTGGCCCATCCAGAACGCCAGCGTGAACGCGCGCGAGACATCGATCGAGGCGGTTCCCGGGAACGCGACGTGCGTGTCGACGTCGAAGGACGCCCCCTTGCCGGCATTGGCGGACAAGAACAGGGGCTCGCCCCGCATGACGCGGCCGTGTCGGTAGTTCCCGGAGGAGTCCGAAAAGCCGCCCTCCATCTCGTAGTGCGCTTCGAGGCCGTCGCGGCTGGCTCTGGGGATGGATTGCAGGGCCGCTTGCTCCCAGCCCTCGATCTCGTCCCGGATGCGCGCGTCGGACAGGTCGGCCTCGACGGAGCGGATCGCCGCGTTCACGGCGCGCAGCTCTTCCCGCTGGGTGTCGTCCGGCAGATCCAGCTTGGGTACGGCGTTACCGTCAACACCGTCCAGCCCCAGCTCGTCGACCGAGTTGAAGAATGCGTAGAACTCGTAGAACTCGCGCTGCGTGATGGGGTCGTACTTGTGGTCATGGCAACGCGCGCATCCCATGGTCATTGCCATCCACACCGTGGATACCGTCTCGACCCGGTCCACGACGTACTCGGTGTGGTACTCGGCCGGGATTGCGCCGCCCTCGTGGTTGATCATGTGATTGCGGTTAAACCCGGTCGCGATCTTCTGCTCGTCGGTGCTCCCTGGCAGCAAGTCTCCCGCCAACTGCTCGATCGTGAACTCGTCGAAGGCCTTGTTGGCGTTGAAAGCCCGGATGACCCAGTCGCGCCAGTGCCACATGTCCCTCCGCCCGTCGATGTGAAAGCCGTGCGTGTCGGCGTACCGCGCCAAGTCCAGCCACTGCATTGCCATCCGCTCCCCGTAGTGCGGCGAGTCGAGGAGGCGCTCGACTTGGCGCTCGTACGCGTCGGGCGACGGATCCGCCACGAACCGATCCATGTCGCTGGGCGTGGGGGGCAGGCCGGTCAGATCCAGGCTCACGCGTCGGAGCAGCGTGCGCCTGTCGGCTTCCGGGGACTGTTCTAGCCCCGCTTCTCGGAGTCGCCGGATCACGAACGCGTCCACCTCGTTCTCCCTGCGCTCGCCCGGTTCGACCGCTGGCACCGGTGGCCTGCGGGGAGGCCCGTAGGCCCAGTGCGAGCTCCACTCGCCCCCTTCGTCGATCCAGCGCCGCACGGTCTCGACCTGCTCCCGGGTGGGCCGGCGCTCCGCGTTGGCCGGCGGCATCCGGGCCGCCGGGATCTCGTGGCTCATGCGCTGGTACAGTCGGCTGTCCTCGGCGCTGCCGGGGACTACGATGCGGTACCCCCCGCGGTCCCCGAACATTCCCTCGCGGGTGTCCAGTCGCAGGCCCGCCTGGCGGGTGTTGCCGTCCGGTCCGTGGCAAGCGAAGCAGGCGTCGGCAAGGATTGGCCGCACGTCCTGCTGAAAGTCCACCGATGCCGCTGCGGCTGTCCCGGCGGGGCAGAGGAGAACCGCCGCGACGAGCGAGACGAGGGTGGGCGCGTGCCAAGTCATCGAATGTCTCCCGTACAGTAGTCTACGCCTTGGGCCAGCCGGGTACGACTGTTCCGGCCGGCCCCGTGCCGGTCGGATCACCGGGACGGGCGTGTGAGCGGCGCGGCGCTGAGGATTCCGGATCCCATGCCGACGGTGACTCGCGTGTTCGCGTCCACCTCGCCGATCTCTTCCTCCGTGCCGTCGGGCCAGCGGATCGTGACGTGTGCCTTCGCGTGCTCGCCCAGCCCGAAATGCGCGCGCAGGTCGCTCTGCGAGATGTGGTAGCCCCCGCTTCGGATCTCGCCGATCTGCGATGCCGCGCCGGTCTGCACCGTGACGCGGGCACCGATGGCGGCACTGCCCGCCTCAGTGCGGGCTTCGACGAGCAGCGCGTTCCCGACGGGGAGCGACTGCTTGAGCAGGGACGGGTGATCGTGCATGTTGACCGTCACGATCTCCAGCCTTCCATCGTGGTCAAGGTCCCCGACGGCCAGACCCCGGGACGCGCGCTGGTCGCTGATGCCAGGGCCCGCCAGGTGGCTCAGATCGTGGAACCGTCCGTTGCCGTAGTTCCAGTACACTAGCCGCTGCTGGCGGAATGTCTCGCCAACGCCCGCGCGGTCCACGCCCGGGTACACATGCCCGTTAGCAACGAAAATGTCCTGTAGCCCATCGTGGTCGATGTCGATGAACGCCGTGCCCCAGCCTAGGAACTGCGTGTTGACCGCCAATCCCGTCGACACGGTCTCGTCGATGAACATCTGCATGCCTTCGTTGAGGTACAGCGTGTGGGTGTCGTTCGAGAAGTTGGTCTTGAAGATGTCCAGATCCCCGTCCAGGTCGAAGTCCCCGGCCGTGGTGCCCATCCCGGCCTGCTCTTGGCCGTCCATGTTGTACGCCGTGCCGGAGATGACGCCGATCTCCTCGAACTTGCCGCCCTGGTTGTGGAAGAAGAGGCTTGCCGTCGAGTCGCAGGAGACGTACACGTCGACCCACCCGTCGTTGTCGAAGTCGGCCGTCAGCGGCGTGAACCCGTAGTAGAGCCGGTCCGTCTCGACACCGGTCTCGGCGGAAACGTCGCTGAAGTGCCCGGAGCCGTCGTTCCGGTAGAGCGACATGGACTCGCCGGGCAGGCCGCGTGGCCCGCAGAGCACCGGAATGCCCTTCCAGCGGCACTCGGCGCCCTCGCCGGGCTTGGGAGTCTTCTCCGGGTCGAGGCGGAGGTAGTTGGCGACAAAGAGGTCCAGGTCGCCGTCGCGGTCGTAGTCCAGAAATGCGCAGCCGGTTCCCCAGCGACGCTCGCTTTCCCCCAACCCGCGGTCCGCGGCCTGCTCGCTGAATCGCGCGCCGCCCTCGTTCCGGTACAGGCGGTTCTGGCCCCAGTGGGGGACGAACAAGTCCTCGAATCCGTCGCCGTCAAAGTCGCCCGCGCACGCGCCTTGGGCCCATCCCGAATGCTCGAGGCCCGTCTCGGCGGTGACATCTTCGAAGCGCAGACCACCCAGGTTGCGGTAGAGGTAGTGGCGCGGCGCGGCACCCTCCGGCTCGAACTGATCCGCGCTGAGCAGCAGGACGTCCGCGAGCCCGTCCCGGTCGTAGTCGAAGATCGCGGTGCCGTTCCCGGTGGACTCGACGATGTAATTCTTGTGAGTCGGCGACCCGGACACCGCGATGCCACGGAGGCCAGCCTCGGCGGCCATCTCGCGGTACTCGACACGTGGCGCCACCACGCCCTCGGGGAGCGGTCGGCGCGGCTGGGCGACCGCGCCACTCGACGCGGACCCCTGACCGCGAGCCGTTCCCTGCCCGAGCAGGAGCGCCCCGATCAGGGCTGGAAGGAGGGCTAGTCGCCATTGCGGGCGCATGCTTCCCCCAGCATACGCAGGCGGACCGGATTCCATGGAAGGCAGAGCCATCGCGCGCCTCCCCAGCGGATGGCGACCGCAGTCATCCGACGACAAGCCGCGACAGTTCCTTCTCGTCAAACTCGAACCCGAGCCCGGGGCCGTCCGGGACGCCGACACTGCCCGGCCTGTAGGGCAGCGGGGTCTTGAGGATGGGGTTCCCGAAGGCACGCTTGTAGGACTCCCCGCCCTCTAGGATGACCGCGTTCGGAGTGGCCGCGCACAGGTGGATCGCGGAGGCCCGGTATGGCGCCGAGCCCATCGACGAATGCGGGGAGAACAGGATGTTGTAGGCGTCGGCCATGATCGCGATGCGCTTCGTCTCGGTGATCCCGACCCGCGACGTGTCGGGATTGACAATGTCGCAAGCCCGGCGCTCGAAGAGGTCCCGGAACTGGAAGCGGTTCGAGTACTGCTCGCCGGCGCAAATGGGCGTGTCCATGCGCTCCGCCAGAAGGGCGTACGCTCCGTAGTCTTCCGGCATCAGCACGTCCTCCCACCAGCCCAGATTCTCGATCTCGTCGAGCGCGCGGCCGACCCGGCTGGCCTCGGCGAGCGTGTAGCCGGCCAGCGAGTCCACCAAGATCTGTCCCTTCCCGGCCAGCACATCCGCGGCCGCGATCACGCGGTTGACGTCGCGGGCCTGTTCCCCGCGACCCTTGGCAAGGCTCATCTTCTGGTTTGGGAAGCCCCGTTCCAGCAACGCTGCGGAGTTCTCCCGGACCTCCTCGGGAGGCCCTCCGCCCACGCCCTGATAGGTGGGGATGCTGTCTCGGAATTTGCCGCCGAGGAGTTGGTAGACCGGCAAACCCGCGGCCCGTCCCACGATGTCCCACAGCGCGATGTCGACCCCGGCCATCGCGCGGGTGAAGTATCCCGTGCCGTATCCGCGCAAGCGCTGTGTCGAGTACATCTTCTCCCAGATCGCCTCGATCCGCCGAGCGTCGGTCCCGAGCAAGATCGGCCGGAAGAGATCCGTCAGGGCCGTCTTCACGACCCGCGGCGTCATCACTGCGTGCGACTCTCCCCAGCCCACGATGCCCTGATCGGTGGTGATCTTGACGAGCAGTGTCTGCCGGTAGCCGCCCTGTCGCACGGTCTCGGCGCGCTCCAGCCGGTTCCACAGGCCGACCCCGCCCGTGGTTGCGCCGAGGGGCGTCATGGAGACGAAGGAGTCCTCCGGAGCCCGCTTCGGCGGGTCACGGAGGATCAAGGCCTCCAGATCGGTGATCCGCAGCGGCACGCCGATCCTTGACTCGGCCGCGCGCAGGCAGCCGAGGCCTCCCGGGATGGCCACCCCGGAGGCGGAGCGGAGGAACGATCGGCGGGTCAACATGTGGATTTCGATGCGGGCCGGTCGGCAGCGCGAGGAAGACGGGTCCCCGGTTCAAAGAGTAGCCGTTTTGGCCCGAGCGCGAGGCTCTCGAGCGTGGCCAGGCCCGAACCGGCGGCCCAAGCCTGGCTTGGCCGGGGCCTGGCGTGACACCCGCCGACCCCGCCCGTCGGTGGAAGGCCGGCCTCGCCTGAGCAGGGCACGAGCCGGCAGTGGAGCGGACCGCTCACCGGGATCATGCGGGTGCGGGCCGGTCGGCGACGCGCGGCCCGTAGGCGTGGGCTAGGTATTGCAGCACCATTCGCCGCGTGTTGAAGAACGCGCCGTTCAGGGCTATGGCTGACCGCATGACCCGCCCGTACGACTTGGGGCGCTCGTAGAACAGCGGAACCGTGACTCGCTCGAGCTTGTCATAGAAGGCGTGGGCCACGGTGGCCCGGTCGTCCAGTGATCCCGTGTGGGTCGCTGCCGACCACCCCGTGACGCCTTCCACGTGGCCTTCCAGCCACCAGCCGTCCAGCACGCTCAGGCTGGGAACGCCGTTGAGCGCCGCCTTCATCCCGCTGGTCCCGGAGGCCTCCCGGGTCTTCTCGGGCGCGTTGAGCCAGAGATCCGTGCCGCTCGTCAAGATCCTCCCCATGTCCATTTCGTAGTTCTCCAAGTACACGACCGGGATGTCGTCGCCCAGGGCCCTCGCCGCTTCGTGCACTTCGTGGATCATGTGCTTGCCGCCGCCATCGCGGGGGTGGGCCTTGCCTGCGAAGACCAGCTGGATGCGGCCGACATTGCGCGCGATCCACCGCAGCCGCTCGGGATGGTGGAAGAGGAGCGTGCTGCGCTTGTAGGGTGTGGCCCGGCGGGCAAATCCGATCGTGAGAGTGTCGGGATTCAGGGCAACGCCCGAGTGCTCGCGGACGGCCTGCAACATCTCTCGCTTGGCCGCGGCGTGCGCGGTCAGGATCTCGTCCACTGGGATCGCGGTTGCATAGCGCAGGTACAGGCTGTCCCCGCGCCATTCCGGGATGTGCTTGTCGAACAGTGCCCGCATTGAAGGCGCGGCCCAGGTCATGGCGTGAATCCCGTTGGTTACCGCCCGCACCCGGTAATCCGGGAACATCTCCTGGGAGACCGACTGGTGGATCCTGGCGACTCCGTTGGCGAAGCGCGAGCACTCGAATGCCAGCTTGGTCATGTTCAGCATGTCCCCCTCGAGCACGCCCGAGGATGCCAGCAGATCTGCCCTGGACCGCCCGAGCACCCGCTCCACCAGCGAGCGGTGGAACCGGTCATGGCCGGCGGGCACGGGCGTGTGGGTGGTGAAGGCGCACCGATCCCGGACGGCCGCCAGATCGGCCCGCCGCACGCGCGTCCCCCCGCGCGACCGCACTTGCGATTCCAGCAGGGCCAGCCCGAGCAGAGCGGAGTGGCCCTCGTTCATGTGGTAGACAGCGATCTCGGCATGCCCCAGCTGGGCCAGGACTTGCCTGCCCGCGATGCCCAGAATGGCCTCTTGGCACAGCCGGTACCGGTCATCGCCGCCGTACAGGCGGTGAGTCAGCGCCCGGTCTTCGCGCGAGTTGCACTCCAAGTCGGTGTCGAGCAGGTAGACCGGCACGACATGGCCCGTGATCCCGCGGACGCGATAGCGCCAGCAGCCGACCGTGACCCGGCGCCCCTCCAAGCCGATGACTGTCCGCACGCCGGTCCGCTCGAGCGTCTCCTCGGGAGTCCACGTGACGTCGTGTTCTCCCTGATGGCCCTCACTGTCCAGCGTCTGCCGAAAGTAGCCCTTGCGGTAGAGCAGCGTGACACCGGCCATGCGCACGCCTAGGTCGGCCGCCGATCGCAGCGTGTCCCCAGCCAGCACTCCCAGGCCGCCGGAGTAGGTCGGAATGTCGGACTCGAGCCCGACCTCCATCGAGAGGTAGGCGACTGTCGGGTTGATGGTGCCGTCGCCGTCCGCGTGGGGCCCGGACGGGGCGTTCTGGACTGTTTGGATGTTTTCGGTCATGGGCCTTCCCGCGGTGACTCCGTCAACCGCGCTCAATGGCGGGAGGCTCGCTCCCGGCCTCGATTCCGTAGAGTGGCAAATAGCGCCGCAACGCGGCCTGCCAGTTGTGCTTGGCTCGAACGGCCAGGTTGCCCGCCGTTCGCATGCGTCCCAGCTTGGAAGGATCCGCGGCCAGCGCAAGGGCCCTGAGCATCGCGCCCACCAGGCCGCGCAGGTTCTCCCGGTCATTCCTCGCAAAGTAGCCGAGGCCGGTCGTGCCGTCCACCACCTTGGCGAGCCCGCCGACTTGGTTGACGATCGGGACATTGCCGTTCAGCTGGGCGATCATGTCGACCAGCCCGCAAGGCTCGAAACGGGACGGGACCACGAAGAAATCGCCCGCCGCGTAGATCCACGCCGCAAGTCTCTCGCTGAAACCCCTGAGGACCACGGCCCGGCCCGGATGCTCCGACACAAGCCGGGCCATGGAGTCCGACAGTGACGCGTCGTTGCCGTCGCCCAGCATGCACAGGGCGGCTCTCGGATGCGCATCGAGCACTTCGTGCGCGGCGCGGACAAGGATGTCCACGCCCTTTTGGGGCGTCCACCGACCGACGAACGTGAACAGGCACGAGTCCTCTGCGAGGCCGGCCAGCGATCCCTGGCGGTGGTCAGGGCGGATCCCCCACTCCGGGGCTAACTCGGCGGCCGAGATGCGCTCCGCGAAGGCCTGCCGGAATCTGGGCTTCCACAGGAAAGTGCCGAGGTGCAGCCGACCGGGGCGGATCTCCGGCTCGATGGCCTCGGGGCCCTTGAGTGCGGGTTCGATCCCGTTCGGGATCCCGAAGAGCGTGACGCCTTGATCGGCGAGGAACTGCGACAGACCGCGGACATCGGGGTCGGCGCCCGACGTTGGGAGGTGCGCCGATTGCACTTCCCAGGCGTATCCAGCGCTCACCGTGTTCACTTGGTCCGCATGCAAGGCGGCGGCGCCGAACGGGTCAAATTCGCCCTCGATCACGCACCGGCGCACAACCCCTGACGGCAGGTCGCAGACCGCTGATACGAAGTCGAGATCCGGGCAGCGCTGCCGGTACGCAACGCCGCAGTTGTGAGCCGTGACGACGAACCGGCGGTCCTCGCGGGCCAGGCCGGATCGCGCCATCGTGGGAAGGGTCGCCGTGTGCGCATCGTGGCAGTGAACGGTGAGCTCGCCCTCCAACCGGTCGATCCACGCCAGGGCGGCCTTTTGCAGGAGCACGTTCATGGCGAAGTGGTCAAAGTGGCCCGTGCCCTCCCGCGGCCGGAAGTCCGGAGGGGGCGGCTCGGCACCGCACACGATGGCTCCGGTCCTGCCCGCCTCGGCGATCGCTCGCGCCTCGGCCGCGGTGTATGTGTAGGGGAGCTCTTTGCCGGCGAAGCGATCCGCAACGACGGAGGCGATGGTGAAGTTGGTTGCGGCCCGGAACTGCAGCGGCTCGATGCGCACCTCCTCGGACCGCCACTGAAACCGGCTGTACGCCATCGGAATGGCTGCGCGCAGCGGGCCGGGGCAGGGAACCCCCGCCGGGTCCGCGTCCAGCAGGCGGGCCATCTTCCGTTCCACGGCGGCTCGATTGCGGGCGGTCGGCGATCCGTACTCGGGGAGGATAACCGTGCAATCCAAGCCTGCGTCTCGGCAGGCCAGCGACAGTTGCAGGACGACATCTCCGACGCCGCCCGCCGCGCAGATCCCTGCACACTCGCGAGCGACGTGGATGATGTGCGGCCGCGCTGCGGGTGCGTGGCGGGATCGCTGAGCCATGGGTTCCGAGGTCTGCCCACGCCCACCCGCGCTGCTGGCGTCCTGGGCCATGGTGGCAGGGGATGCGCAAGTCCTGCAAGTCGCTCTGCCGACACTGAGCAGGATGCGCCGAGGTCCCTCCCGACATCTGTTGGAAGGGCCTGTTCCCATGATAATGGGAGCCATGCTCGGCTGCTCCGACCTGTCTGGGCGGCGCCGCGCCGGTGACCCCGACGGGGCCAGCCCGAGCGCGCTTCGGAACGTGATGCGCGCGGCGGCCAAAGCAACGATGCCGAGGGAGGTCAGGCCCGGTGAGCCCTATCCGCTGGGCGCCACTCCCCGCGACGGAGGCGTCAACTTCGCCCTGTTCTCCCAGCATGGCGAGGGCGCTGACCTGTGCCTTTACGCCTCGCCCGCGGATGCGAAGCCGGCCGAGATAGTGCCGCTGGCCGCGCGGACGGACGGAGTCTTCCATTGCTGGCTTGCCGGTGTTCGGCCGGGCCAGGCCTACGGCTATCGCGTGCGGGGGCCGTGGGACTTGGCCGCTGGGCATCGGTTCGACCCCTGCAAGGTGCTGCTGGACCCGTATGCCCGAGCGATCGGCCGCATCCCCCGCTGGGGGCCGGAGTGCTACTCCTACCGCGCCCCGAATTTCCCCGCCCCAGAATTGGCCGACCAGATCCGCAGCGATCTGAGCAATGCCGCATCGTCCCCGCTGGGAATCGTGGCCGCCGCGTCAGACGGGAACTTTGACCATCCCCGGAGAGGTTGGTCCGAGACCGTGCTCTACGAGCTGCACGTGCGAGGGTTCACAAAGCGCCACCCGCTCGTTCCGCCTGAGCTGCGGGGCACCTACGCGGGCCTCGGCTCGGAACCGGTCGTGCGCCATCTGACCGAGCTGGGAGTCACGGCGGTCGAACTGCTCCCGGTCCAACACCACCTTGATGACCACCGCTTGGCGCGCATGGGGCTGAGGAACTACTGGGGCTACCAGCCCCTCGGCTTTATGGCACCGGAGCCGACCTATGCCGCTGCGGGAGGGGCAGGGGCGATCCGAGAGTTTCGCGCCATGGTGCGCAGCTTGCATGCCGCCGGGATCGAGGTCATCCTGGATGTCGTATTCAACCACTCGGCCGAGCTGGGGCACGACGGGCCGACGTTCTCGTTGCGCGGGATCGACAACCGCTCGTACTACCAGCTGCGGAACCACGACCGCGCGCGCTACGTGAACCACAGCGGCTGCGGCAACTCCCTGGACGCCGGGAATCCGGCGGTCGTGCGCTTGGTCATGGACAGCCTGCGCCACTGGGTCTCGGCGATGGGCATCGACGGGTTTCGATTCGATCTCGCGGCATCCCTCGGGCGGGCTCGGGACACATTCGACCCAAGGGCCGCGCTGCTGGCGGCGATTGTCCAAGACCCCGTTCTGGACGGGGCCAAGCTGATCGCGGAGCCTTGGGACCTGCACCCTTGCGATGGCTACCAGCAGGGCAACTTCCCGGCCCGGTGGGCCGAGTGGAACGGTCGGTTTCGAGATGACGTGCGTCGCTTCTGGCGCGGTGACAGGGGCCTGTCCGGGGCATTCGCCACGCGGGTGGCGGGGAGCAGCGACGTGTTCGGGGCCCGCGGCCGGTCGCCGCTTGCCAGCGTTAACTTCGTCACGGCGCATGACGGGTTCACGCTGGCCGACCTGGTTTCCTACACTGCGAAGCGCAACGACGCGAACGGGGAGGGCGGTCGCGACGGTGAGAGTAACAACAACAGCTGGAACTGCGGGCACGAGGGTCCGTGCGCTGACCGCAGCGTGCTCGAGTTGCGCCAGCGGCAGCGGCGCAACCTGCTCGCGACACTGTTCCTTTCGCAGGGCGTTCCGATGGTGTTGGCAGGGGACGAGTTTGGCCGGACCCAGTTCGCCAACAACAACGCGTACTGCCAAGACAGCGAGGTTAGCTGGGTGGACTGGGCAGTTGGCGAGGCTGACGATTTGAGGCGTTTCGTGCGCCTGTTGGCCCGAATCCGCAGGTCCAGCCCCGCGTTTCGGAGGGATCGCTTCTTCGACGGCCGTCTCGCGGCTGCCGGCCGACAGGGGGACATCGAGTGGTTGTCCGCCGATGGCAGTCCGCTGGAAGGCTCGGACTGGACCCACGAAGGTGCCGGCTGCTTTGGCGCGCGGATGGAGGGCGGCGGGGAGTCGGGGTACCTCCTGCTGTTCAACTCGTGCCCGAGGACGCGGGCGTTCGAGCTGCCGACGGGCGGATGGACCATCGAGCTGGACACTGCCGAGATGACCCGCCGTGGCCGTCGTGCGCCCCTCGGCGGCTATCGTCTCGCACCCAGCAGCATGGCGGTCCTGAGGTCGGTCGGTGAATGATCCGGCGCTCCTGAGGCTTGCCCGCCTGCACGGCGTCCAAACCACCCATCGGGACGGATTCCGGCAAGACTGCCATCCGGACGTCGGCGCGATGCTCGCGATCCTGGCAGGGCTGGGCGTTCGGCTCCGAAATCCCGACGACGCGCGTCACGAGATCCGAAGGGCGCTCGCGGATCGCTGGGACCGCTTGGTCGAGCCTGTCCTTGTGGTTTGGGCCGGGTCGCGGCCGAGATGTACGCTGCGGCTGCCATTGGCGGCGATGGGAGGTTCCGTCGAGGCATGCCTGACGACGGAGGGTGGCGCCGCGGACTGTTGGGGCGTGCGGCTGGCCGATCTGCGCCCCCGAAGGGATGCGCAGGTCTTGGGCACGGGCTACCGCGTGCTGGAGATGCCTATCCCCGGCCCCCTGTCGCTCGGCTACCACAGGCTTGATGTCCGGGTGGCCAGCACCAGCAGCTCGGCGCTCGTGATCAGTGCCCCTCGGGCTTGCCCTGGTCCGCATCCGGGCTGGGGCATCTTCATGCCGCTCTACGCTGTGCGCTCGGAACGCTCGGGTGGGATGGGCACTCTTCGGGACCTCGGCCGCATCCGGGAGTGGGTGCAGGGCCTAGGCGGCGGCTTCGTGGGCACCCTGCCGCTCTTGGCGACGTTCTTGGACGAGCCTTTCGCGCCCAGCCCCTACACGCCAGTCAGCCGCTGCTTCTGGAACGAGCTGTTCGTCGATCTGGCCGGTATCCCGGAGTGGTCGCCCGAGCTGGGGGGCACGGAACCGGCCAAAGGCCGGCACGTGGACTACCGCAAGCGCATGCGGTCCAAGCGCCGTGCCCTCAAGGCGGCACTGGCGCGGATTGCGGAGAGCAGGCGCGCGGAGTTGGCCGAGTACGTTGCGCAGCGCCCGGAACTCCGCAAGTACGCGGCGTTTCGAGGGGGCGTGGAGCGGTCCGCTCCATCCGCGGCGCGCTTTGACTGGGCTGACCCGGATTGCGCCTACCACGCGTACGCCCAGTGGACGGCGGACACCCAGCTGGGCGGGATCGCCCGGCGCGCGTCCGAGCGCGGGCCGGGGCTTTACTTGGACTTGCCCCTCGGGACCCACCCGCGCGGGTTTGACCGGCACCGCCACGCCCGGATCTTCGCGCCTGGCGTGGCTGGAGGCGCGCCTCCCGACCGTTTCTTCAGCAAGGGCCAGAATTGGGGGTTTGCCCCGATCAACCCGTCCCGGGCCCGTGCGAGCGGCCACGAGTATTTCATCGCCTGTGTTCGGCACCACATGCGGCACGCCGGAATGTTGCGGATCGACCATGTCATGGGCCTCCACCGCATGTTTTGGATACCCGATGGCTCGGAAGGAGATCAGGGGGCATATGTGTGTCACCCTTCCCGAGAGCTCTACGCGATCGTCTGCCTGGAAGCGGCGCGGAGCGGGACCGCCGTCGTCGGCGAGGATCTGGGCACCGTACCCCGGTTCGTGCGCCGACGGATGGGCGAGCACGGCCTGCGGCGTATGTACGTGACCCAGTTCAGCGTGAATGTCGGGCGGCGCACTGGGCCAACCGCCCCGTGCCGCGAGACTGTCGCGTCCGTCAACACCCACGACACGGCAATGTTCGCGGCATTCTGGGATGGGCGGGACATTGACGACCAGGCCGCGCTGGGACTGCTCACCCCCGAGCACGCGAGGGAGGCGTTCGAGAAGCGTCGGCGGCTGAGGGAAGCACTGCGTGATCATTTCCGACGGCACGGCATGCTCAGCGGCCCAGATCCTTCGGCCAGCGCCGTGCTGGCCGCTTGCCTCGATGAGCTCGCGGCATCAGATGCCGAGTGTGTCATGGTGACTATTGAGGACCTGCTCGGCGAGGTTGAGCCCCAGAACACTCCCGGAACCGACAGGGAGCGGCCCAACTGGAGACGCAGGGCGCGCTGGGGCTTGGAGCGCATCCTGGCTGACCCAGCTGTCAACGCGACGTTGCGGGCGCTGAATCGCCGGCGGGCCGCTCCCGAGAGCGGCAACACTTCGGGCCAAGGCGCACATGTTTCTGACTGACTGGGATCTGGCGCGCCTCGCGGATGGGTCGCACTTCCGGAGTTACGAGAGCCTTGGCGCGCACGCGGCAAACCATGACGGGCGGGATGGCACGCGTTTCGCCGTGTGGGCCCCGAACGCTCGCGCGGTCTCGGTGATCGGTTCCTTCAACGGCTGGGACGTCGCCGGCACGCCCATGGTCCGGTCCGGGAGCGGCGGAGTATGGGAGGCGTTCGTTGCGGGTATCGACGAGGGCGCACTCTACAAGTACGCCGTGCTGCCTAGCAGGGGCGGCTCGTGGGTCGAGAAGGCGGATCCATGCGCGTTCAGCGCGGAGGTGCCGCCGCGTTCCGCCTCCAAAGTCTGCGATATCGACCGTTACGAGTGGGGCGACGGGGCGTGGATGGCTGCCCGCGCTGCCCGCAACCGCGCTGATGCGCCGATCGCGGTCTACGAGGTGCACCTTGGCTCTTGGATGCGCTCTGGCGGGCGCGGCGAGGGCTGGCCGGGATATGGGTGGCTTGCCCGGCATCTGGCGGCTTACGCCCGCCGGATGGGTTTCACGCATGTCGAGCTCCTGCCCGTGATGGAACACCCGTTCGGAGGGTCGTGGGGCTACCAGACGACGGGCTATTTCGCGCCCACCAGCCGTTTCGGCGAGCCCTGCGAATTGATGGCCTTCGTGGACTGCCTTCACCGCAACGGTATCGGCGTGATCGTCGACTGGGCCCCCGCGCACTTTCCTGACGACGGCCACGGGCTCGCGACGTTTGACGGGACATGTCTGTACGAGAACGCTGACCCGCGCATGGGCCGGCACCCGCACTGGGGCACGCTCGTGTTCGACCACTCGAAGCCGCAGGTGCAGAATTTTCTGATTTCAAGCGCGCTGTTCTGGTGTGACAAGTACCACGTGGACGGAATTCGGGTGGATGCCGTGGCCTCGATGTTGTACTTGGACTATGGCCGCCGTGCCGGTGATTGGGTCCCGAACCGTCACGGGGGGAAGGAGAATCTGGGTGCCGTTGACTTTTTGAGGCGGCTCAACGAGCAGGTGTATCGGCGACACCCTGCCGTGATGACCGTGGCCGAGGAGTCAACCGCTTGGCCGGGTGTGTCGACGCCCACGTCGCACGGCGGGCTGGGCTTCGGCTTCAAGTGGAATCTCGGGTGGATGCACGACACGCTCGACTACGTGGGCTTGGATCCCATCTACCGAAGGCACCGGCATGACCAGCTCACGTTCAGCATCGTCTACGCGTTCGCCGAGAACTTCGTGCTGCCGTTCTCACACGACGAGGTCGTCCACGGGAAGGGGTCGATGTTGTCCAAGATGCCCGGAGACGAGTGGTCGAAATTCGCCACCCTGCGGCTCGTGTACGCCTACATGTACGGGCATCCGGGCAAGAAGCTGCTCTTCATGGGCAGCGAGTTTGGCCAGCCTGACGAGTGGAACCACGACGGCGGGCTGGACTGGCAGGTCTTGGACCGCCCCTCGCACCGCGGCGTGCAGCGGCTTGTCCGGGACCTGAACCGGCTCTACCGGTCGCGACCGGCGCTCCACCGCAAGGACTCCGACGGGGCCGGTTTCGCGTGGCTGGACTGCGAGGAGCGGGACTTGAGTGTCGTCAGCTTCTTGAGACGGGGCGGGGAACGGGATGAGACGATGGTCGTGGCCTGCAACTTCACTCCCGAGGTCCGCGAGGGGTACCGCCTTGGCCTGCCGCATGCCGGAGAATGGAACGAAGTGCTGAACACCGACTCCGCATACTACGGCGGGTCCAACCGGGGCAATCTCGGACGGGTCAAGGCTACGCGGCGGCCCCACCGCGAGCAGCCATGCTCGGGCAGCGTGACCCTTCCCCCGCTCGCGGCGGTATTCCTTGAGCAGGCCTGATCTGTGGCATCGGTCCGGTCCAGACTCGCCCACACGTACGGGCGTGGCTCCCTGTTTGACGACATGGTCGTGAAGGGAGGGGCGGTCAATGTTGCCGCCGCGCGAGACGTCCGGCCGTGCGGGGCAATCGGCAGCGGGCAACTAGCCTCTCGGGGAGATCTGGCTGGATCGTGGCAAGTGCAGGTGCCGTCGGGTCGGGTGCCCCACAGTCGCGGTGCTCCCTGGTGCGGCAGTGGCCGTCAGGGGCGTGATCGGACTCGTCCGCCTTGCAGTGCCCTTTGTGGTCCGCACGTTGCCAAGACCTACGCACCGGGCACCGTCACCGGCATCACAGCTCTCCCGGACGGCTTGCCGACCGTAATGCGGGAAGCAAAGGCTGGCACCCCGCGCAGGGTGCCAGCCGTGGCTCCTCAGGTAGGACTCGAACCTACAACCCTCCGGTTAACAGCCGGATGCTCTACCATTGAGCTACTGAGGAGCACGCTGTTCACCCCAATGTTCGCAGATCGCTCCCCGATCTGTCAACGTCCGGCTCTCGCGATCCTCGCGCGGATCGCGCTTGCTAGGCCGGCCTACGCGGAGCAGGCCATCCTGAAGAGTGATCGGCCGATTCCTCACAAGGACTGCAAGATCGACGGCCTGGTCGAAAAGTGCGAGGACGCCTGCAGGTGCTGACCTCTGTCTTCGCGCGGCTCGCGTTGCCCGCCCGTTCGCGCGTGGATGGCAATTCCGGGGAATGTCCGCTCGCGATGCTGTCCGATGAGGGTCAGACCCAGTCGCTCTTGCAAGTGGAAGTGCCCAAGCGTCCCCTGCCATCGGCTGTCCCTGCGTCGATGCGATGGAGCGCTTGGATGGCCCTCTCGTGCCGGCATCCGGCAGTGCCTCGGGGATATGCGAGCCATCCCTGTGACATGCCGTCGAAGCTGCGGACTGCGCGTGTCGCAGGTCGCACAAGGGGTCCCCACCAACACGCTACATGGATACTGGACCCACGATCAGATAGGGAGTCTCGATGAATCACGCTAAGAATACGGAGTTTGAGGCTGAGCGGTTCCTGCGAATTGCCCTGTTGATTGACGGCGACAACGCGTCGGCCTCGACGGTTTCGCCGATGTTGGCGGAAGTTGCGAGGTTTGGCACGATAACGGTGCGCCGCGTCTATGGGGACTGGACGACCCCCCAAATGTCAGGCTGGAAGAAGCATCTTCAAAGCCATGCAGTGCAGCCGATCCAGCAGTTCCGGTACACCACCGGCAAGAATGCGACGGACAGCTCCTTGATCATCGATGCGATGGACTTGCTGCACTCCGGCACCGTCGACGGGTTCTGCATCGCATCATCCGACAGCGACTTTACCCGCCTCGCGACTCGGATCAGGGAGCACGGCTTCTTCGTTATGGGTGTCGGGCGTCGCCAGACTCCCGAGTCGTTCGTCAATGCCTGTCAGGTGTTTGTCTACACGGAGAACTTCACCCCCGCCGACTCGCCCAAGGAGGAGAGCGAGGGGGATCTCTCCGACGATGCCGACTGGACGAAACTGATCGCCGACAGTATTGATGCGACCACCGGAGACTCTGGCATCGCGAATCTCGCAAACGTGGGAGCGTTCGTCCGAACCCTTGATCCGGCCTTCGATCCGCGGCGTTACGGATTCAAGAAGTTCTCGGAGCTCCTCAATTCGCGGCCGGACCTGTTCGAGGTTTTCGAGGAGCAGCGGCAGGGCAAGCCTCCGGTCCTCTTCGTTCGGTGCAGTCCGACCGTGACAGCCCGCAAGGCTCCGGGAAACCGCACCGGACCGAGTCGCGCTGGCCGTCGGCGCAAGGCCGCAGCCTCGGGTGCGGAGACTCAGTCCAAGCCTGTGCGACGGTTCGGCTCTGGCGTCATCGGGAGGGTTCGGAAGCGCCTCGCGGCTGGTCGGGACGCTTCCTAATCTCACCAAGCTCCGTCCACTCACGATCGATGGCCCGCCGCTGATGTCATCCGTGCAGTTCCAACGTGTCGATCGTGGACGAACCGGACGTGGCGGAGTCTCTGCACCCTGAGATTGGGACCTCGGCCGGAGATCTTTCGAATCGTCGCCCGGCTTCGGTAGAGGAATCGATCTCGCGGAGCAACGGCTGACGGTCGGCGGCGTTGTCCGGTCGGTTGCTGCCGTCCTCGGACTGTCGAGTGCGAAGGGTCGCTCTGGCTGGCGAACGGGGCGAGCGTCGGTATTTAGAGGTCCGGAGCGACTGGCTAACCGTAGTGTCCGACCAGTCCGCCCATCCGGGACTGTGGGAATTCCGGCCTACCCCCAGGCTCTCCCCCCGCTGCGCGGAATTGAGCGCTTGAGGTGTCGCGGCCGGTCGCCGACGAGGATCGGCTTGGTATGATGCCGTCGGTGAGCCCTAAGCTTCCCATTGCCGAAGACCAGATTTTGCGGCAGGTCATGGCCGGTGAGGACAGTCAGTGGGAGTTCAAGCAAGTCGAGTTCGCCGGAAATCGTCCCAAGGGCCCGTCCCGCCAGGGTTTGGCCGACGAGATAGCCGCGTTTGCCAACGCTGACGGTGGCATCATCTTGTTCGGCGTGACCGACTGCGGTGAATACCAAGGGCTCTCTCGCGGCCAAATTATGGAACTGGACACGTCGCTAGTGCAGATCTGCTGTGACCTGATCGAGCCCGCGGTGCGGATACGGACCAGTCACCAGTTCGTCGCAAGTGGTCACCTTGTCTTGGTTGCAGCGATCCCGCGCGGAGAATCGCTGCACAGCAGTCCCGGGGGAAACTACCTGCGGGTCGGCTCCTCGAAGCGCAAGATGACGAACGATGAGAGCCTGCGATTGGCCCAGCGGCGGGGGCAGTCCCGGATTCGCTCCCCAGACGAGCGGACCGTTCCTGGGACGGCCTTCGCAACACTGGAACGGTCGCTCTGGCAACCGCTGCTGAGCGCGGAAGCGGCAATGGATCCTGAGCCCGCACTGCGGAAGATGGGCCTGCTTGCACGGGATGAATGTGACGCGCTGCGGGCAACTGTTGCTGGCCTCTTGCTCTGCACCAAGACCCCTGAGCGGTGGGTGCCCGGTGCCGGAATCACGGCAACTGTTTACCTCGGAAAGGATCGCTCATCGGGGCAGGAGGACGCGACAGAGATCACGGGTCCGTTGCACCGTCAAGTGAGACGTGCCGCCCAGTTCGTTCGCACCCACATGCGGGTCGCGGCGATCAAGGACCCCGCGCGAATTGACGTGCCAGAGTACAGCCAGACGGCGGTGTTCGAGGCGTTGGTCAATGCGGTGGCGCACCGCGACTACACGATCGGAGAAAGCCGCATCCGCATTTCGATGTTCTCGGATCGCTTGCAGATCAATTCGCCCGGATCGCTGCCGAACAGCCTGACGCTGGAGAACATGGGCGCGCGTCAGGTCACACGAAACACCGTGATAGCTTCCGTTCTCGGACGTTTGCCCGTCGGGGGCATTCTGGGTTCTGAGCACAGGGTGTCGTTCATGGAGCGGCGCGGTGACGGCGTACCATTGATCCGGCGAAAGACGTTCGAGCTGACCGGGACGGAGCCCGCGTATCGCCTTATCGATGATGCAGAGCTCAGCCTGTCGCTGCCAAGGGCCACTCTGACGCCGACGCGGGGTGTGCCAATCGTCAGTGTGCGCTCGGAAGGCAAGCCCTTGGCCGACGCCAGCCTTCTGCTGTTGTATCCGAACAACAGCTGGAAGCGTGCACGGACGGACGAGGACGGTGAAGCTTGGGTCCAGCTTTATTCGACACACCTTCCGATGACCGTGTTTGTGGCCGCTCATGGCTATGCCGCGAGGCAGATCCGGGCATGGGTTCCGAACCGAGAACCGCTATCGGTCGAGCTGGCACCGCTCACTGGGGGCGGCTCTCTGATTCTCCCGCGGTCCGGGGGCTCGATTCCGGGCCTGCAGGGCTGGCTGGAACCCAGACGGGACCACTTGGGTCGGATGCACCTCTACGGCTCGCGGGTCACGATCGACAACGGTGTGCCTGAGCCAGTGCCGTTCCTCCCGGGTCAATCGATGCGAGTCACTGACGACGTCGGGCACGAGCGGATGATTCGCGTCATCAATGTCCTCGGTCGCTCCACTCTGGTGGAATACCATCCGCTGGACCGACCCTCTCTCGCCCGAGTCCACCCGGTGGCAGCCCAGAGTTTGCCTTGATCCTGCCCAATCGCCAAGCCTTCCGTGGCGCATCGCAGCAGCCTGTCTATGACACACAATCGCGGCTGATGCTTGGATGAGGCGGCAAGGATACTTTGGGTCCTACGCGGTTTGTCACACACTTCGGCATGGGTGGGACGGGACGGGTGCCGGTCTGGCTCGGTATCCGACTCGGCGCCGGCACCGGACGTTCCCGGCGAGCAGCCGGTCCGGGTGCTGCCCTCCAGCCTGCGCCACACCCAGGTGCGCGAGGTCGGCGCGGCGCGCCTGCTCTGCGCGCAAGCCCAACAGCTCGCTCTGCGGGACTGCCTGGCGGCCTGCGATCTGCGGCCGCGTCACGTGCGCCTGGGGCTGGCCCAGATCCTCGCCCGCGCCCTGCACCCAGCCTCCGAGCGCGAGACGCTGCGCTGGCTGCAGCACGACTCGGCCCTGGGCGAACTGCTCGGCCTGCGACCCGGCGACTTGGCCAAGGATGCCCTGTATGCCGCTGCGGACGCTCTCTGGGAGCAGCATGAGGCGATCGAGACCAGGCTGTTCGATCACGAGCGCAAGCTGTTCGGCTTGGAGCCCAGAATCGTCTTCTACGACCTCACGAACACCTTCCATACCGGCCGGCCGCGCCACGCTCTGGCGGCCCGCGGGCGCAGTAAGCAGAAGCGCCATGACGCGCCCCTGGTGACCTTGGCGTTGCTGCTGGACGGGGAGGGCTTCCCGCGCCGATCCGAGGTGCTGAAGGGCAACGTGGGCGAGTCGACGACTTTGCAAGCGGCGGTCAAGAGCCTGCGGCTGGGCGGCCAGGAGCGGCCGACGGTGATTTTCGACGCCGGGATCGTGAGTGCGGGCAATTTGCAGTGGCTCGGGGAGCAGGGTCTGCACTGGATCACCATGGACCGACGGCGGGAGGCACCGCCCGAGCGCGAGCCGGACAGCCGCTGGACCAGCGCCGGCGGGGAGGAGTTGAAGGTTTGGCGGTTGTCGGAGGCGCGCAGCGAGAGTGACGGGCCTGGGCGGGCCGCCCAGGCCGGGCAAGACAAGGCAAGGGAAGCGCGCTTGTGCGTCTGGAGTCCGGCACGGGACCGCGACGAGCGCGAGATGCTGCGGCGGACGCGGGAGCGATACGAGGCCGAGCTGCGGTCGCTGCACGAGGGACTGACGATTCCGCGGCGCCTGAAGAGCTACGACAAAGTGTTGCGCAAGGTGGGCCGCTTGGAGAGCAAGCACACGCTCGTCGCGAGCCAATACACGGTCCGTGTGGAGCGGGAGGTGGTGCAGCCGAAGAAGGGCAAGGCCAAGCGGGGCAAGCGGGCCTCGGCGGTGCATTGGGAGCGCAGCGAGCGCTATCGGCGGCGGGAGCTGCAGCGGGGAACGAGCCTGATGCGCACCAGTCGAGTTGACTGGGATGACAGTCGGATCGTGTGGGAATACTTCCGGCTGGCGGAGATTGAGTCTTGTTTCAGAGCGATGAAGCAGGATCTGGGGTTGCGGCCGATGCATCACCAACTGCAGCGACGGGTGTCGGGACACCTGTTCATCACGGTCTTGGCGTACCACGTGGTGCATGCGCTGCGGCGGGAACTGAGCGGCAGCGGCATCCGCTACAGCTGGAAGTCGATTCGCGATCGGATGGGGACGTGGGTGCGGCTGACGACGACGATGCGGACGGCCGCGGGCAAGGTGTGGAGCCAGCGCCAGGATGGGGACCCGAACAGTGCCCAGGCGCGCATCGCGGCCGCCGCGGGAGTCGCATTCCGGAGGCATCGGCAGTTGCTGGGAATCGACCTCAGCCAGGCCGGGGAGAGCGCAGCTGACAAGGAGGGCCAGGAGGCAAAATCGCAACAAAGCGTAGTGACTGCAAACGTAAAGGAATGCAAGGTTCCCACTACATGTAGTGCATGAAAGAAATCGGCCCCACTATATGTAGACGTCTAATTCGCCAAGCTCGAAACTTGGGTGCTGCTCCAGATCGGGTTTGAGACAGCGCTTGCAAGAGGCCTTGCCTCCAAGGCCTTGGATGGTGCGATTGGCAGGTGTCGGCGGGCATGGCGGATTACTCGGGCGTCAGCTTGCCGATCACCAGGCTGTGCGCTCCCATCCGCAGGATCCGCCCGAAGCAGCGCGCCCTGAGGTGGGATCAGGCCCGTCAGCCAGCCTCACAAATGTAGTGCCATCGCGGGTCTCTAACCACAATATGATGTGCTGTAACGAACTGTACTAACCATATATTGTGGTCGCTTGGCGAACTTCAGCCAAGATCGCCCAGCATCAGGGTCTCCCGCGGGGGCGGAACCGGAGGATTGGATCCAGTAAGATGACGGGCTGAATTCGACGCATTCGACTCGATAATGCGGCCTTTCGAAGTCTCCCATCGATCCCATTCCCGAGTCGAAGCGCATGGGTCGAAGCTCATGGACCGAGAGTTGATCAGCGCCTGGCCCGGAAAGACCATCGGAGACCGCGTTCACCCGACACTCTGGCACATGCTCGATGTCGCTGCGGTCGCATCCACCCTGATGTCACGTCGGTCGTTGACTGGGAGTGCCATCCATGACAAGGCAGCGGTCTTCTTGGTTGCACTCCACGATCTTGGCAAGTTCAGCTCCTCGTTTCGGGCGATGCTCCGTGGCCAGCCGTACTCGGGATTCCGCCACTGGCAGCACAGCTACCGACTGCTTAGGGACCACGACGAAGTGATAGCAGCCGTGATCGGTGCGACCCTCGGTGTTCGAAAAAACCTATATGCCGCCGTTGCCGGCCATCACGGAGGTCCGCCACAGAACCTTGACAACCGCAAGCACAGGGACCAAGGGCGCCAAATAGGGTGCGAGGCGACCGTCGCTGCCAAGGATGCGATTGTCGCAATTGCTCCGCTGTTTCAGGGGGCGTCATTGAACGGCGTGTCCGAGCTTCACGCAATGCGGCTTTCGTGGGCTCTCTCGGGACTGACAGTACTGTCCGACTGGATTGGCTCGAATCCGGAATGGTTTGGCCCGCAGGAAGCGGGCACCCCAGTCAGAAGTTACTGGCAGCAGGCCCTCCGGCGCGCGGAAGCAGCGATTTCCGCGGCGGGTCTGCATCAGGCCCGACCGATGCTCGGCGGAGCTGCGAAAGTGCTGCCGGAGACCGCGGAGTACCGACCGATGCAGGAGGAGGCGGCACGCGTGGCGCTGGCAGGAGGACCCCTGCTAGCGGTGCTCGAGGACACCACTGGTTCCGGAAAGACCGAAGCCGCCCTAATACTGACCGCCCGGATGATGGCGGCAAGGAAGGGGGACGGCTTCTACTTCGCGCTGCCTACGATGGCCACATCAAATGCGATGCTGGCAAGGCTTGAACGCATCGCGCCCTGTCTCTTCACCGGTCGCCCGTCTCTCGCGCTAACCCATCGCAGAGCCCGCCTGAACCCCCTATTCCGCGAGATTGTCGGCCGCGAAGCGGGGGATCCCGGTACGCGCGTTAGCTGCGGGAGGTGGCTGGCCGATGATCGGCGGCGAGTCCTGCTGGCCGATGTGGGTGTCGGCACCATCGACCAAGCGCTGATGGCGGTACTGCCGACTCGCTTCAACACTCTGCGGCTGAACGCGCTCTCCAGCCGAATTCTGATCGTTGACGAAGCGCATGAGTTTGATCCCTACATGGAGGCTCAGCTCCGGCGCCTGCTGCGGTTTCACGCCATGATGGGTGGTTCAGCGATCATCATGACGGCGACATTGCCGAAAAGCATGCGAGATGGCTACGCGAAGTCGTTCCAAAGGGGCTTGGGCCTCTGGCGGCCCGCGCCGGTGAGGGGTGACGCATATCCGCTGCTGACCGTCATCGGCCGCAAGATTGCCAGTTGGCGTCCGGCTCCTGCGCCCTCTGCCTGCCGTGACGTCGCGATCCGCAGGCTGGACGACGAGGCGGCGGCCATTGCCGTTCTCATGCAGGGCGCGAAGCGCGGCGCGGCTTGCGTGTGGATACGGAACACCGTGGACGGTGCAATCACAGCCGTGAATGCCCTGCGCGCCGTCGGCGCGGACCCAGATCTGTTGCACGCGCGGTTCGCGGTGGCGGATCGCCTGAAGCATGAGTTCGCCCTGCAAAAGCGTTTTGGCCGACAGGGCGCGGGAAGGGAGGGTCGCGTTCTGGTGGCGACCCAAGTGGTTGAAGCGTCGCTCGATTTGGACTTCGATATAATGGTCACCGACTTAGCACCGGTCGGGTCCCTGATCCAGCGGGCAGGTCGCCTTTGGCGGCACATGGACTTGCGCCCCCCGGAAGAGCGTCCGGTTTCGGGACCGGTCATGCACATTGTCTCGCCTGACCCCGACCGAGTGAGTGACTCAAAGTGGCTGAACAGGATTCTTGGCGTTGGTGCTTCGGTATATCCCCACGACCAGCAATGGCGCACGGCGAGAGCTGTGTTCGATCGCGGCAGAATCCGGACTCCTCACGATCTGCGCGAGTTGATCGAGGCAGTGCACGGTTCCGTCCCGCAGGAATTGCCCGAACCGCTGCAAGAGGCTGAGCTTGAGACGGCGGGCCAGCAGTTGAGCGAGGCACAGCAGGCGCTCAACCAGGTGATCGACGCAGACGACGGATACGACCAGCCCCAGATGCAGCGGGTCTTCGAGGACGATCGGTTTCCGACTCGCCTGGGCATTCCACAGGTAACTCTACGACTCGCACGGGAGGAGTCCGGGGTCCTCAGACCTTGGGCCGGGCAGGGCGCGCGGGGCTGGCAGTCGTCCGAAGTGAACGTCTCCGCCAGCCGCTACGAGCAGCTCGCAGGGGTGGATCAGAATCGGCCCGAGATCGCAGCAGTGAGGAAGAACTGGCCAAGCTGGATGCGGTCCACGATCCGCGTGGCGCCAGTGAGGGATGACGGCATGATCTGCGAAGGGTTGCGGTACGACCGCTCTCTAGGGATCGTGTACGCTCAATAATCTGCACAGACATGCTCAATCTGATCTCGGACCCGTGGATACCGGTAGTTCGCAAATCCGGGCGTGACACTGTGCGCCCCGATCAGATCGCCGAGTCAGACGTGCTGAGGCTGGACTGGCCACGACCCGACCTGAATCTGGCGTGTCTCGAGATGCTGATCGGGATGGTCTACTTGGCGCATCCCCCCCAGGGCAGCGATGACCGAGCGAACCCACCCGCTCCGAGCGCACTTCGCTGCGCTTTGAAGACACTGACGCCAGCATTCTCTCTTCTCGGCGAAGGCCCGCTCTTTTTGCAGGATTATGAGCGTCTGAAGGGACCGCAAAAGTCACCCGACATGCTGTTCATCGATAGTGCAGGGAAGAGCACGAGAAAGAAGAATGCCGATCTTATGGTCCGCGGAGACCGGTATCAGTCACTATCGCTCCCGCTTGCGGCAATGGCGCTGTATACCCTGCAGGCATTTGCTCCTGCAGGTGGGGCAGGCAACCGCACATCCATGCGGGGTGGTGGGCCGCTGGTGACGCTTGTGAAACCGCCACATCAAGGGCTCTGGCCGCTTGTATGGGCCAATGTCCCCCACGGGCAGCCCCTTGCCGCGGAAGAGCTTGATGCCCTGCCGTGGATGAGGCCGACAAACTTATCCAAGCCGAAAGGGAAGGGAATGGTAACTGTGCCGATGAGCGACAGCCCAGCAAGGCCAGACCCCGAGGTCTTTTTCGGGCAGCCTCGTCGGTTAACACTGATCGCCCGTGGAAATGTCGTGACCCACGTAGTCCAAAAGCCACACGGCACGAACTACGAGGGATGGAGGCATCCACTAACGCCATACTACAAGAAGGGAACTGAGACGCTACCCTGTCATCCCAAGGCGGGAAACTTCGGCTACAGAAACTGGCGCGGAGTGATTCTCGAGAGTGAGAACCGCCTACGTCCAGCGACCCTATTGCAGTACTTGCGAGATATTGACGGAGCGCGCTGCAGCCTGATCGTGGCTGGCTGGGCGATGGCCAACATGAATCCCCTTGATTTCCTTTGGTCCGAGCAGCCAGTTTTTCGACTGTCGCCGGAGGATGAGAATCACGCGGCAGCGGCAGTTGAGGCGGCGGAACAAGTCAGTTACGCGATCGCCTGCTGTGTGCAGGAAGGGATGGGAGAGGGCGACCGCAAGTCGGGCGCGGGGCAACGCGCTGTTGAGGCGTTTTTTACCGCGACGCAAGGGCCATTCGAGGAGATCTTGGAAGAGATGTCGGTCGGAACTCCATTTTCTCCCATCAAATGGGTGAAAGAAATGAGGATTGTGGCGCTCCGGATTTTTGACAGCGAGGTTGTTCCGGGCCTTCCGGACTTAAGGGAGACCCGGCGCAGAAGGGCCATCACAGCCCGGTCGAAGCTGCTTGCGGCATTCAACGGTGGGCGACCGTTCGGAAAGAAGATCTTCGACCCGCTCGGACTTGATTCTCCACCATCGCCAACGAAGAGGTGACAGGGATGAAAGAGACTGCCTCACCGGCCAGTGTCGGCAAAGACTGGTGGAGGAATTGGATCGCCAGCGATAGCGGGGTGGCGAGGCAAGCCCGCGCACAGTTGCGGCGAGCCAGCAGCGTGCCTGACGCGCTAGCACTTCGGGCTACCCACGACCTGCATCGTCGGCTCGTCGCTGCGGACCATGACCTTCGCCAGCGCTTCCACGGACCCGATCGACTTGCCCTGATCGCTGTTGCACTCGCTCACGTGACTGAAGACCTCGGTGAGAGTGCTGCGGTGCGCTTTGGAGGGGGCACGCAGCCGCCCGCTCTCAGCAGCCTTCGATTCGACGCCCTTGTTCGGGCCACCGAACCTCGTCAGCTAATGCGCCCCTTGACCCGGGCACTGAGGATTATCAAGGGAGGCGCAAACGTCTGGCGTCTCGCTAAAGATCTGTACTGGTGGGGTGAAGAAACCCGCATGACATGGTGCTTCGAATACCATAGAGCAACCCATGCAATTCCGACCACAAAGGAGGACCAGAAATGAGTCATTTTCTTCAGCTACATTACTTGACGGTCTACCCGCCATCGAATCCGAATCGTGATGATCTGGGGCGACCGAAGACGGCGTTATACGGAGGTGTTCCAAGACTGAGAATCTCCAGCCAGTCTCTCAAGAGAGCTGTCCGGACGTCAGACGTCATGCAGACATCCCTTCGCGGTCATCTAGGTGAGAGAACCCAGCGGATTGGTGAAGTCGTGCGGGACGAGTTGATCGGAGAACGTGCAACCAAGAAGGAGGCGGACAAGATCGCAAAACAGGTAGCCGATATCTTTGGGAAGCTAGACTCCGCGGCTTTCAAGAGGGGAGCCATTCGCACGCGGCAGCTGGCATTCATTTCACCGGATGAGCGGGCGAAAGCGATAAGTCTGGCCCGAAAGGCGCTCGCGGGCGAGAAACTGCCAAAAGGCAAGGATCTCAAGAAGCTGGTTCTGCGTGCGGCTGACGGTGCTGCGGACGTGGCGATGTTTGGGCGAATGCTAGCCGACGACCCCAAGTTCAATCGGGAGGCCGCTGTCCAAGTTAGCCACGCGCTCACCACACACAGAGCTTTGGTCGAGGACGACTACTACACCGCAGTTGACGACCTCAAGCTGCCTGCCGAGGATGCCGGCGCCGGATTCGTGGGTGAGGCGGGATTTGGTTCGGGTGTCTTCTATACGTACGCGTGCGTCGATGCCGACTTGCTTGTAGAGAATCTAGCTGGAGATCGCGAGCTTGCGAGCCGTTCCGCCGGAGCCCTGGCGGAAGCGCTGGCCACGGCCACTCCATCGGGCAAGCGCAATAGCTTCGCCCACCAGACTCGAGCTGGCTACATTCGAGCGGAGGTGGGCACTGCGCAGCCACGGAGCTTGGCCGGTGCCTTTTTCAGGCCCGTAACTGGTTCCGACCTCATGGCCGCCTCCGTGAGCGCCTTGGAGGATCTCGCGGACAGGATGGATGCAGCCTACGGAGCGTGCGCCGAGGACACGGAAACGATGAACGTCCCCGAAGGGCTGGGGACTCTGGCCGCCATTAAGGCATTTGCCGCCGGCGCCGCGAATCATGCCTAAGTTTGTCGTATTCACCCTGGCCGCACCTATGGGTGCGTTTGGAGACCTGGCCGGGCACGAGAGAAGAGGGTCCGGAGAATGGCCCGCACGGTCTGCTGTGTTGGGATTGGTCGGCGGGGCGATGGGGGTCCGGAGGGACGACAAGGCAGGTCAGGATGCGCTCTCGGCTTGGCGAACGGCGGTCTCGGTACTGTCGAGGGGCATGGCATTTCGGGACTTCCACACGGTCCAGACTGGTCCGACCGCGCGGGCGAGGCCGCCTGCCACACGACGGGACGCCCTGAAGGCGCTTAGCACCAAGGGCAGGGCGATGATCACGAGGCGCGACTATCGCGCCGACTGTTTCTTCGGCGTAGCGCTCTGGGGACGGGAAGGGGCGGAGGAGGTGAGACAGGCGCTTGCACGGCCTTGTTTCACACCCTTTCTTGGGCGGAAGAGCTGTCCGCTCTCCGCCCCGATGGCTCCGCAGGTGGTCGAAGCGGTCGGCCCCGTAGAGGCCTTGGAAGGCATCATTGTGCCGCCATTTCTGGCAGTTGATCCGGCGCGACCGCTACTCGTCGCTTCGGACGAGCCGCTGGGCGGCGGCTGGCAGGAAACCCGCTGGGACGAGCCACTTGACCGTGTTGCCTGGCATTTCGGTCCGCGGACGGTGCACTTGCTCCGGCCTGGCCGCACGGAGGTGGGGGGCCGATGAAGCTCTACCTTTCGAGGCTCTCTCTCAACAGGAGTGCCCCCACATCTGCGCTGATGCCACTGCTCGACCCCAAGGAGCCGAGCACGGCAGCCGACGCCCATCACCGGTTGATCTGGTCGCTTTTCTCTGATCGCACGGACCGCAAGCGAGATTTTCTGTGGCGCTATAGCGGGAGGGGCCATTTCTTAACGCTCTCGCAGCGCCCGCCGCAGGCAAACGATTTGTTCAACACGCCAGAGACTCGGGTCTTCGCCCCGCAGCTGACGGCTGGAGACCGATTGCAGTTTCTGCTGCGGGCCAACGCTACCCGGGATCGCGCTGCCGTTAGTCGGCTGGGAAAGAAGGCCAGACGAGGAAGAAGCCGGCGTGTTGATGTTGTGATGGACCTCCTGCGGTCCGTGTCGCGCGGCCAAGAGAGGGCGGACATCCGGGACCCAGTGGCTCAGCGGGCGGCAGATGCATGGATGAAACGCCAGGGTGAAGCCAAGGGGTTTGCGCCCGGCGTGACTGTACTGGATGGCTATTCGACGATTGGCTTCGGACGAAGGGGACGCCGAGGAGGGAGGATTGGCATTCTCGACCTGCGAGGGGTAGTCGAGGTGACGGATCCAGGCAGGTTTCTTGCCGCGCTAACTTCTGGCTTCGGGAGGGCCAAGGCCTGGGGCTGCGGACTGATGCTCATCCGACGGGCGCCATGACGCACCCCGTGCTTCCACCGGCCAAGCCAATCCCGTTGAAGGAGCGTGCGGCGCTAGTCTTCGTCGAGCATGCGCGAATCGACGTCAAGGACGGTGCGTTCGTGGCGATCGACGCGGACGGTGTTCGCACGCACGTGCCGATCGGCGGTATCGCCTGCCTAATGCTGGAGCCCGGTGCCCGAATCAGCCACAGGGCCATCGCACTGGCGGCCCAGACCGGGACTTTGGTGACCTGGATTGGCGAGGCTGGCGTCCGACTCTATTCGGCCGGCCAGCCAGGCGGGGCCCGTTCTGACCGCTTGCTGTGGCAGGCCCGGCTGGCGCTTGACGAGACCGCGCGCATCAAGGTCGCCCGGAAGATGTACGCGGTCCGGTTTGGCCAAGAGCCGCCGCCGGGGCGAACTCTGGAGCAACTTAGGGGAATTGAGGGGCAGAGGGTGAAGCATGCGTACCGACTCCTAGCTCGCCGGCACGGAGTCGTATGGTCAGGGAGAAAGTATGATCCGCGTGACTGGGGCAGGGCTGATGTGCCGAACCGATGCCTGTCGTCAGCCACTGCCTGCTTGCACGGTCTTAGCGAGGCGGCGGTGCTAGCAGCGGGCTACGCTCCAGCGATCGGGTTCTTGCACTCCGGGAAGCCGCGGAGTTTCGTCTACGACATAGCTGACCTGTGGAAGCTCTCGACAGTAGTTCCAGAGGCATTCCGGATTGCTGGCCTTGCCCGGAAGAGAAGGCTTCGGATGCCTGTAGAACGAGCGGTTCGGTTGGCATGTAGGGATAGCTTTCGAAAGACCGGGCTCCTCGCCAAGATCATTCCCGGCATTGAAGACGTGCTGTCGGCCGGCGAACTCACCACGCCGACGGCTCCGCCCGAGGCTGGGGGACCGGCGTTCCAAGAGGCGCAGAGCGGTGATGCTGGTCATCGCGGTTAACAACGCCCCAGATCGCCTGCGAGGTCGTCTGGCTGTTTGGTTGCTCGAGGTTCGTGCGGGCGTCTACGTTGGCAGGTACTCGGCTCGCGTTCGGGGCCGGATCTGGGCGCAAGTCCAAGCGGGAATCGGTGACGGGGACGCCGTGTTGTGTTGGTCGGCGCAGACCGACCAAGGATTCGACTTCGACACGGTGGGTACCAACCGCAGAATGCCGACAGAGTTTGACGGCGTGAAATTGGTGAGCTTCGCACCAAGATCCGACATGAGCGCGTCGAAGTAAGCTGGAGGGTGAGCATTTTCGAGGATCGCAGCAGGAGTGTGTTGGAACGGCAGCTTCTGAAGCCTGCTTCAGGGCGTACGAGGGTAGCGTTCGTGGGAAATATCCAGCAGTTGCGAATAGCTTTCTGGATTTGATCCGACGCTAAGACCGTTCCCCGCACACGCGGGGATGAGCCGCAGGTCATTGACAACGAACTGCCCAGGATCGCCCGTTCCCCGCACACGCGGGGATGAGCCGCCGCACGCAGATCGTGCGAGACGTCCGAGACGCCGTTCCCCGCACACGCGGGGATGAGCCGAAGCCTGTGGCCGTGTTCCTAGATCCGCCGTACCGTTCCCCGCACACGCGGGGATGAGCCGACATGTGCCGCGGGATCGGGGCGACAAACGACCCGTTCCCCGCACACGCGGGGATGAGCCGGTCACGGGCCGAATTTTGGAGTTCCCGGCCAACCGTTCCCCGCACACGCGGGGATGAGCCGGATGCGCAATTGGAAGCCGAGAGAGCGAAGGACCGTTCCCCGCACACGCGGGGATGAGCCGACGATCACCGAGCCCAGCGCTCCCACCCGCTGCCCGTTCCCCGCACACGCGGGGATGAGCCGCATCACGGGTCAAGGAAGAGGCCTGGCACGCGCCGTTCCCCGCACACGCGGGGATGAGCCGGCGGGCTCTGCCCATTTGGCACTGATGCGGAACCGTTCCCCGCACACGCGGGGATGAGCCGTCCGGAATCTTCTGGGTCTCTAGCACGTCCCAGCCGTTCCCCGCACACGCGGGGATGAGCCGGTGTGATCGCCTGCGCTGGCCGGCCTCGCAGACCGTTCCCCGCACACGCGGGGATGAGCCGATCCGCATGATCGGCTGCAGGCCGTCCGTCCACCGTTCCCCGCACACGCGGGGATGAGCCGGCCTATTTCTCCGCGGCGGCGCTCCGTCGGTTCCGTTCCCCGCACACGCGGGGATGAGCCGGGCGTGCACAGATGCGACAGATGGACGCCTTACCGTTCCCCGCACACGCGGGGATGAGCCGGCGGCGTCCGGCATCACTTAGCCCACAGGATCCCGTTCCCCGCACACGCGGGGATGAGCCGGGAGTGGGACGAGTAGTGGGCCGCCTCCAGGCCCGTTCCCCGCACACGCGGGGATGAGCCGGGAGCGGAGGAAACATATGAAGCAGATTGACACCGTTCCCCGCACACGCGGGGATGAGCCGGCCTATTTCTCCGCGGCGGCGCTCCGTCGGTTCCGTTCCCCGCACACGCGGGGATGAGCCGGGCGTGCACAGATGCGACAGATGGACGCCTTACCGTTCCCCGCACACGCGGGGATGAGCCGGCGGCGTCCGGCATCACTTAGCCCACAGGATCCCGTTCCCCGCACACGCGGGGATGAGCCGGGAGTGGGACGAGTAGTGGGCCGCCTCCAGGCCCGTTCCCCGCACACGCGGGGATGAGCCGGGAGCGGAGGAAACATATGAAGCAGATTGACACCGTTCCCCGCACACGCGGGGATGAGCCGGTCCCTCAAGAAGTAGCGCATGGCGTAGGTGCCCGTTCCCCGCACACGCGGGGATGAGCCGGGCAGGCGAGAGACGCTGCCGCGACCGTCGCATCCCGTTCCCCGCACACGCGGGGATGAGCCGGGACATGTACGCCGCGTTAACGCCACCTTGAGCCGTTCCCCGCACACGCGGGGATGAGCCGGCATTCTTCATGCGGGAGGAGCGCGTCCAGGCCCGTTCCCCGCACACGCGGGGATGAGCCGGACAGAGGACACAGGCGGAGTGATTGCCACAGACCGTTCCCCGCACACGCGGGGATGAGCCGAGAGGAGAGAACACGATGAAAACCAACCACATCCGTTCCCCGCACACGCGGGGATGAGCCGGAATGGCTCTCCGCTGTACGGCTTGACCTGGACCGTTCCCCGCACACGCGGGGATGAGCCGACATACGCGGCACTGAAGCGTGGCTGGGCATACCGTTCCCCGCACACGCGGGGATGAGCCGACGCGGGGCCGATGTTCTTCGTGTTGGGCAAGCCGTTCCCCGCACACGCGGGGATGAGCCGTCGCTTGCGTTCAGTCCGATCTCAACCTGAACCCGTTCCCCGCACACGCGGGGATGAGCCGGCCCCTGCCCCTGCCCGGAAATCAGCCCCGCCCCGTTCCCCGCACACGCGGGGATGAGCCGGGAGCGGAGGAAACATATGAAGCAGATTGACACCGTTCCCCGCACACGCGGGGATGAGCCGGTCCCTCAAGAAGTAGCGCATGGCGTAGGTGCCCGTTCCCCGCACACGCGGGGATGAGCCGGGCAGGCGAGAGACGCTGCCGCGACCGTCGCATCCCGTTCCCCGCACACGCGGGGATGAGCCGGGACATGTACGCCGCGTTAACGCCACCTTGAGCCGTTCCCCGCACACGCGGGGATGAGCCGGCATTCTTCATGCGGGAGGAGCGCGTCCAGGCCCGTTCCCCGCACACGCGGGGATGAGCCGGACAGAGGACACAGGCGGAGTGATTGCCACAGACCGTTCCCCGCACACGCGGGGATGAGCCGAGAGGAGAGAACACGATGAAAACCAACCACATCCGTTCCCCGCACACGCGGGGATGAGCCGGAATGGCTCTCCGCTGTACGGCTTGACCTGGACCGTTCCCCGCACACGCGGGGATGAGCCGACATACGCGGCACTGAAGCGTGGCTGGGCATACCGTTCCCCGCACACGCGGGGATGAGCCGGCCGTCTGGGCCGCCGAGACCGTGGAGGCGCTCCGTTCCCCGCACACGCGGGGATGAGCCGATGACTGGAGGCCGGCACTGGGCGATGAGAGGCCGTTCCCCGCACACGCGGGGATGAGCCGGTGCGGAAAGCGCTGGAACTGGGCGCGTTAAGCCGTTCCCCGCACACGCGGGGATGAGCCGGCGCAGAACGTGCCGGACTCGGTCGCCGCCGCCCGTTCCCCGCACACGCGGGGATGAGCCGGTCACGGCGATCCACAGCACGATGCAGCTCATCCGTTCCCCGCACACGCGGGGATGAGCCGGCGTTCTTCGCCTCCGACCACCCGCTGCAGGACCGTTCCCCGCACACGCGGGGATGAGCCGATGTCTCGGGTCACGGTGCCGCCCGCAGCCTCCCGTTCCCCGCACACGCGGGGATGAGCCGAAGACGGAAGTGTTCCTCAGCAGATTGGCGATCCGTTCCCCGCACACGCGGGGATGAGCCGTCTCGGAATCAGATCGAGGGAGCCAATCTTGCCCGTTCCCCGCACACGCGGGGATGAGCCGAAGACGGAAGTGTTCCTCAGCAGATTGGCGATCCGTTCCCCGCACACGCGGGGATGAGCCGTCTCGGAATCAGATCGAGGGAGCCAATCTTGACCGTTCCCCGCACACGCGGGGATGAGCCGGATTGGCGGCGTCACACGCACGGTTACGCCGGTCCGTTCCCCGCACACGCGGGGATGAGCCGTCGGAAAAGCGCCAAATGGCCGATTTTCCGAACCGTTCCCCGCACACGCGGGGATGAGCCGTTGTCGGCAGAGGAGCTCGCGTCGGTGGGCGCCCGTTCCCCGCACACGCGGGGATGAGCCGGTCAGTGAAGGGTGCGCGAACTGCTACGCCGAGCCGTTCCCCGCACACGCGGGGATGAGCCGGTCAGTGAAGGGTGCGCGAACTGCTACGCCGAGCCGTTCCCCGCACACGCGGGGATGAGCCGTTGTCGGCAGAGGAGCTCGCGTCGGTGGGCGCCCGTTCCCCGCACACGCGGGGATGAGCCGGTCTGGAAAACGGACGCGTCGGGCGTTCCGGGCCGTTCCCCGCACACGCGGGGATGAGCCGTTCGCCCCCTTGAGTTGCGCGCCCGGCGCGAGTCGTTCTCCGCACACGCGGGGATGATCCGTTTCTGTCGAGCCTGCGATCATTGATTCGGTCCCGTTCCCCGCACACGCGGGGATGACCTGCCATGATGAGCAATTCCACCTATCAGCCGACTTTCGCTGCCCTCGACTTCGAGACTGCAAATACGTCAAGGGCCAGCGCCTGCGCCGTTGGTGTGGCGTTGGTCCGAGATGGTCGGCTCGCCGAACTCCGCCGCAGCCTGATTCGGCCTCCCACGCGTCACTTCACATTCACGCACGTTCACGGCCTCAGTTGGAGGGACGTCCGCCACGAGCAGACCTTCGGAACGATTTGGAACGATCTGCACAGTCTGGTCGCCGAGGCAAGTTTTTTCTGCGCTCACAACGCATCGTTTGACCGAAGCGTTCTACAGGCTTGCTGCCGTCGCCACCGGCTGCCACCCCCTCGACAACCATTCGTATGCACTGTCAGTCTAGCGCGCTCCAAATGGGGCATTTATCCCACGAGGCTCTCGGATGTGTGCCGAGCGCTCAGAATTCCGCTCAGCCACCACGAGGCCGGATCTGATGCTCAAGCCTGCGCTCAAGTTGTCCTTAGAGCCATCGAGCAGGGTTGGAGGCGCAGGCGTCAGCACCGACGGTGCTAGGCTTCGCGAACAGCGCGGCGTCCGGCATCTGTCCCGCGCGGCGGCTGTGGATCGTCCGCGCGGCCCCCGGCAGGGGACGATGAACCCCAGCTCCGAATGGAGTGCCTGCGATTTAGTGGACACCTGAGAGGTGCGGTTTCTTCAGGAGATGCGGCATTTGTCAATCACCGTCGAAAATTGCACACTCTTCGGGAGCCGCCGCGGAGCGACCGGAGCGGGGGCTCCCGATGGAGTCGAGACACCCATCATGACCTTGCTCCCCCATTCCCGGCGTGCTCCGCGAAGACGGCCCGGGAGGCCGTCGGGTGGATGGCTGTGAAACGACAATTAGAATTGGAATTGGAATTGCCTCTTCCGCAGATTCTGTGGGTTAGTGGCATCCAACCTGACCCGGACAACCGGCTGGTGAGCAGCCACCTGCGGGACCGGCAGGCAGCTCCTTGCAGGCCTCCGCTGCCCCAGCCTGTTGCTTCCAGCAGTAGTGCCTCCCGCCCCCTCGACGCCCCTCTGCGGGCCCCGCCGAAGGCCGCCCCGGCTGCGGCGCGGGCCTCCGTTTGTGCAACCATGGTGCCACCCGCAGGAGGTGCTGTGAAGTTCCGCACGATTCTGAACTACATCCACAAAATCCCCGGGTTCGTGTACGCCCAGATCCGCCTCTTGGAGAACGAGCGAGGGGACGGCCGGGTGGAAGTCGAGGTCCGGCCTCGCGCCGGCTGCAAACCGGTCTGCTCCGTCTGCGGCATGCCCGGCCCCGGCTACGACCGCCTCCGGACCCGCCGTTTCCAGTTCGTCCCCTTTTATGGCCTGCCTGTCTACTTCCTATACGCCATGCGTCGCGTCACCTGTACTTGGTGCGGTAAGGTCAAGGTCGAACGAGTGCCTTGGGCTGACGGCAAGCGCCCCGTCACCAAGGCCTTCAGCTGAACCCTCGCCGGCTGGGCCCGGCGCCTCTCCTGGCAGGAGACCGCCCAGATCTTCGGCGTCTCCTGGGATCGTGTCCGCCGCTCCGTCTCCATGGCTGTCGACTGGGGCCGCGCCCGGGTCGACCTCTCCGACGTCAAAACCATCGGCGTCGACGAGATCGCCTGGCACAAGGGACACCGGTACTTGACCCTCGTTTACCAGATCGACCAAGGCTGCCGCCACCTGCTGTGGGTCGGCGAGCACCGCCGCATCAAGACCCTCGAAGCCTTCTTCGACTGGTTCGGCCAGCTGCGCTCCTCGCAGCTGCAAGTCGTCTGCTCCGACATGTGGAAAGCCTACCTGTCCGTCACCCGCAGACGGGCTGAGAACGCCGTGCGTGTTTTGGACCGCTTTCACAGCATGCAGAAACGCTCCAAGGCCATCGACAAAGTGCGCGCCGCCGAGGCCCGCCGGCTCAAGGCCGCCGGCTCCCGGCCGTTGCTCAAGAACGCCCGCTGGCTGCTGCTCAAATGGCGCCGTAACCTCTCAGCAAAGCAAGTCCCCCGCCTCGAGGAAATCCTCCAACACAACCTCAACACCGTGCGGGCCTACCTCCTCAAGGAGGAGTTTCAGCAGTTCTTCGCCCTGGATAGGCCTGAACAGGCGGCCAACTTCCTCAAACGTTGGCGAAAACGCGTCCAACGCTCCCGGATTAAGCCCCTAATCGGGTTCGCCAACATGCTCCAGAACCACCAGCCCCTCGTCCTCAACTGGTTCTCCTCCGGGGCCGTCGAGGGTATGAACCTCAAAGCCAAACTCGCCCTCCGCAAAGCCTTCGGCTTCCGCTCCTACCAGAACTACGAGCTCGTCCTCTACCACACCCTCGGCCACCTGCCCGCACCCGACGACGCCCACAGATTTTGCGGATGAGCCATACGTTTGTCCTACCCACGGGCCCGCGTGGCTTGGAATTGGTGCCATGAACGCGCTCTAACAGCCGGTTCTGCCCGGAGTTCGGCGCACAGATCCAGCGGAGAGCCGCTTGACAGGCTCACTCGGATGCGCTTAAATATGTTTACACTCTTATCCGTGGTTTCAGGAAGGATCCATGCCCAAACCGATCAACGTCCACAAGGCCAAGGCGGTGGCCTTTCTGCGCGAGGCCCGAGCCAAGCAGCCGGAACTGCGAGTTGCCGAGCTGGTGGAGCGCGTTCGGGCACGATTCGGGATCGGCGTGCACCGGCGCACTGTCGAGCGCGCGCTCGCGGGCAAGAAAAAGTGACCGCCAAGGTGACCCAGTCGGCGGTCCACACGGAACCGCACAGCTCGCAAGCCTACGAGCGACTGCGCGCGCAGGCGCTGTCGCCCGCCGGAACCAGTCCGGACCATCGCGGTCTCGCGATTCTGCAGCGCCAAGGCGTCACTGGCTGGCTGGCCACGCTGGCACCCTTGCCGCCGCCGGAAACTGTGCCGGCGGCCACGCCGGTCGCTGAGCGCGGCCAGCAGCGGGCGGAAATGGTCGGCATCTTGGTGGCAATGGTCTTGGCCCAGCTGTCTGCCACCCAAGGGGGCAAGGCGATGCATGAGTCCCGGAGCAAGGTAACGCCAAGCCACCTCGAGGGCGGCGCCTACCTGGACGTGCGCCAGTCCACGCTACGCCAAGTGTTCGAGAATGCGGAGAGCCCCGAGCGCCAGTATGCAGAGTCTCGAACAAAACGAACGCTGATTCTCGAGCAAGACGAACACGCCGGGGGAGGTTGAGAGCGGGGGTCCGCAAGGGCTGCCGGGAGAGGCCAGTAGCAGGCGGAGAGAGACGCGCGCGGAAGGGTGTTCCCCTCTAATAAGGGGGGGGGACACATGACCACTGAGTTCCGGTCATCGAGGAACCTAAGTGCGATCTGGTGTGGTGCAAGTGTCAGGACGCTCGGAGTAGCATTCACTGTACAGAGGAACTGCTGGGTCGTAATCGATCGGATCTTGGGTCATTGCTACTCGTGGAGTGACGTATCGTTGTCGGTTGTAGCGCATCGTGGCTTCGTCGTGGCGCTGGACCCATGTGAGTAGGTAGGCCACCGAACCCGTCGGTGCAGCTAACTGACAGTGGCCACTCGAGGGCGTGCCGATGGGCGCTTCGGGCCCAGCAGCGGGTGTCCGCGATCCCCGCCGGACTAGCCAGACGTGGGTACGCGCCGCCGTGGCGGCAGCCGCGGTGAGCAAACTCGACGCGGTCAGCCGCGAGCTTGGAGCGATTCCGCCCGTCGCGGTGGAGAGACCCCAGCCGTTCCGGAACGGGCCTGCCGGCCCGTCGTCGGCATCCAGCAAATGGCAGGTTGTACTCTCCGGCGCACGATGAAACACAAGCGCCGGTTCCAACTGCCGACAGGGTGGCTTAGCCGAGGCCACTGGACGCCTCTTGATGCCCACCTTCAACCTCGACGAACCGGCTCCCGGAGACGACAACTTGGACATCGCTACTTAGCCCACGTCCGGAAGTCAGGACCAGAGCAAGAACTGGAATGGCACAGATCACAGAAATCATGCGACTGCGGCACGAGCGAGGGTTGACGCAACGCGACATGGCCCGGTCGTGCAGAGTGAGTGTTGAAAGTTACTCTTTACGGATATGGAACATTCAAGTCCTTTGGACACGACAGTGCCCCTGCATATGCCCTACTGCAGGAAGAATTAGGGCTATGGGACAAACGCATAAGAATCGTGTTGCGAAGCTCACACGTCGATCGACGAGAATCAACGGGTCGACTTCCTAGAGGGAGGAGATCTGAATCTGGTTTGGACATCCATCAAATTTGACGCAAACAGGCCATTCTACGTCCCAATAATCTGCCGATCTACACCGGTCCTCCTCGCCAGCGCCGCCCACTGTCACTCGTATCGCAGGATCTCAAGGGGCCGGCTGCCCAGCACCCTGAGGCTTGCCACCCAGCCGGCGATCGTTGCCAGCAGCGCGCTTCCGACCACGGTTACCACGATCGGGGGCCACGAGATCACGGCCTCCAAGTCGAGGATGTCCCATACCAGAAGGCCGCTGTACGCCGCCGCCAGGGCACTGCCGGCCAAGCCGGCCACGGCCCCGAGCACCAAGAACTCGACCGAGAAAATCCGCGCCAGCCTCCCGCGGGTGGCACCCAGCGTCTTCAGCACAGCCGCCTCTCGGAGTCTGCGGAAACGGGTCGCGGTCACGCTCGAGGCCAGCACGATCACGCCGGCAAGGATTGCGAATCCGGAAACGAACCGCACGACGATCGCAATCTGGTCCACCACCTGCTGGACCGTCTCGAAGAAGTCCACCGCATTGATGAATAGCATCCCGGGGAACGCCTCGAACGCGGCCCTGGTGACGTCCAAGCTGTGGGCGGGGTCCACCCGCACGCCCCCGATGAAGGTCGCCGGCAGCCCTGCCAGCGCTTGGCGGTTCATGACGAAGTCGTAAATCCAGTCAGGCTCCCCGTCAAAGTCGTGCACCGAGACCACCGTTGTGACGATCTCCCTCCCGCCGGCCTGCCACCGAATGCGCGTTCCGAGGTCAAAGCCCATGTACTCAGCCATGTCCCGCTTGACCGAGACCACGCTCCCGTCCTCGCCCGCATCCCACCAAGCGCCCCGGACCGTCTCAAACCCCGGTGGCGGCAGGTCCGACCAGGTGATGTCCCGAGTCCGCCGCCCTCGCCAGCTGCCCCCGCTGTCTCCGCGTCTGTCGGAGACTCGCCCTCCCGATTCCAGACGGGCAGCAATCCGAGGCACCAGGATCACGTCCCCTTCCACGCCTGGCTGGGCGCGCAGGAAAGCCTCGACCTCCGCGCTCTCGGCTTCCGTGATGTTGCTCAGGTAGACGTTTGGCATGTCTTCCGGCGCGTCACGCAACAGCTGGGCGAGCACCGTTGTCTGCAACAGATACACCGTAAGGGTGAAGGTCACGCCCACACCGATCGCCACAAGGATTACCTCGGCGTGCATGCCGGGCCGGTGCAGGTTCGCGATCCCGTGCCGCAGCGTTACGGGCAGCCGGAACGGAAGTCGGCCGGGCCCCACCCGGAGGGCTGCCATTAGCGCCGAGGCTGTCACCGCCAGCCCTGCCACGCTCAGCGCCACGCCGCCCGCGAACCACGCCCCCAGGCGCAGTGAGTCGGAGAGCCATGTGGCGACGAGGCCCACCGCTCCCAGCAGCAACGCTGCGGTGGCGACCTTCGGGACCCACTTCCGGCGGCCCCGGGATCCCTCGGAGCGGGACGCCATGTCTCGCCGAAAGATCAGGGCTGGCTGGACCTTGCGCGTGGCGAGCAGCGTTGGAAGGGAGAACATCAGCACCGTGATGACCCCGACACTCGCGGCTTGGACAGCCGGCCAGGCTTGCCAGCTGAACGACGGCGCCTGCGGGAAGTAGTCCGCGACGAACGACGGCGCCAAGCCTTGGAGCAGTGAGCCGAACCCGACCCCCAGGCCGCTCCCCAACAGGCCGAGAACGAGCGCCTCCAGCGTGAAGATCCGGAGCACGGCGGCCGGTGTCGCGCCGTAACACTTCAGGATGGCGATCGTGTCCAAGCGCTGCTGCAGGTGGGCGTAGATCACCATCGCCACGCCCAAGCCGCCGATCGCCATCGCCAGAAGGCTGACCAAGCTCAGAAAGCTGGTGGTGCGGTTCAACCCGCGCTGGATTCTGGGGTTCGTCTCGCGAAAGTCCGTGATGCGCCCTTCGGGAATCCCCGCTCGCAGCAGATCCCGGGCAGCGTCCACTCCCAGGCCTTCGCTCGGGAGTCGGATCAGGAAACGGTTCGATACCCGGCTCCCAAACTGCACGAGGCCCGTCCGCGCGAGTGCCGCCTGCGACAGCATGGCGCGGGGGCCGAAGTTCGCGGCGCCCGTCATGCGGTCAGGCTCGACGAGCACGATCGACGCGATCCGGAAGTCCGCCTCCCCCACCCGCACCCGGTCGCCCACCTCCGCGCCCAAGCGCACGAGCAAGTCTTGGGACACCAGCAGGGCGTCATCCGCGAGCGCCTCCCGCAGGTCTTGGGCCGGGGACAGCGTGACCGTGCCGTAGAAGGGGTAGCTGCCGCCGTCGACAGCCTTGAGATTGACCGCCAGCGGCCGAGGAAGGGTGCCGCCCCCCACCATCGTCATCAGCTCGGTGACGCGCGTGACGACCGCGCCGCGGCCCTCGATCGCTTCCAACGCTTCCCGCTCGCCGTCCTCTGGCTGCCGGCTCAGGGAGATGCTGATGTCGGCGGCCAGCAGCATGCGGGCGTCCTTGAGCAGCATCTCTTGGAACGCCGCGCACGCCCCGCGCACGCCGGACAGCGCGGCCACGCCGACGCTGATGGACAGCAGAGCGAACAGGAATCGTGCCTTGGTGGACCGCAGGTCGCGCCACGCGAGCTTCGCAGCCAATCGCCATCCGGACAGGCCAGTCATCAGTTCAAGCCTACCGGACGGCGCCGAGAGGCGGCCGGAAACGCGAAAGGCCCCCTCCCGCGCCGGTGCGGGAGGGGGCCGGGGTCTTGCCGGTCGCGAGTCTAGAACTCGCCGCCGCCGCCGTGCGGGTCAGGCGGTGGCGCGGGGTTCCTTTCCGGGATCTCGTGCACGGTGGCCTCGGTCGTGAGCATCAGGCTCGAGATCGAAGCTGCGTTCTGCAGCGCCGTGCGCGTGACCTTCGCCGGATCGATCACACCTGCGTCGACCAGGTCACCGTAGGTGTCCGTCGCGGCATTGTAGCCGTACCTGTCGTCGGTGGCCTCGCGCACGCGCTCGGCGACGATGGCTCCCTCCTGGCCAGCGTTCTGCGCGATCCAGCGCAGGGGCGACTCGATCGCCCGGCGCACGATGTTCACGCCGATCTGCTCGTCCTCGTCGGCCCCCCCATGAAGGTTCGTCAGTGCTGAGGCAGCCCGCAGCAGGGCGACTCCGCCGCCCGGCACGATGCCCTCTTCGACGGCTGCCCGTGTGGCGTGCATCGCATCCTCCACGCGCGCCTTCTTCTCCTTCATCTCCGTCTCGGTGGCCGCGCCGACCTTGATGACCGCCACGCCGCCGACGAGCTTCGCCAGCCGCTCCTGCAGCTTCTCGCGGTCATAGTCCGAGGTCGTCTCCTCGATCTGCGCCCGCAGCTGCTTCACGCGCCCCTGGATCGCCTGCGTGCTGCCGGCGCCTTCCACGATCGTCGTGTTGTCCTTGTCGATCACCACCCGGCTCGCCTGCCCTAGGTCCTGCAGCTGCACGCCCTCGAGCTTGATTCCGGTCTCTTCCATCAGTGCCCGGCCGCCGGTCAGGATCGCGATGTCCTCCAGCATGGCCTTGCGACGGTCGCCAAAGCCCGGCGCCTTCACCGCCGCCACGTTCAGCGTTCCGCGCAGCTTGTTGACCACCAGCGTCGCCAGCGCCTCTCCCTCGGTCTCCTCGGAGATGATCAGCAGCGGCCGCCCCTGGCGGGAGATCATCTCCAGCACAGGCAGCAGGTCCTTCATCGAGCTGATCTTCTTCTCGTGGATCAGGATCAGGGCGTTCTCGAGAACGCACTCCATCGAGTCTTGGTCGGTGACGAAGTACGGGGAGGCGTACCCGCGGTCGAATTGCATGCCCTCGACCACGTCGAGCTCGGTGTCGATCGTCTTGCCCTCCTCGACGGTGATCACGCCGTCCTTGCCGACCTTCTCCATCGCCTCGGCGATGATGCTGCCGATCGCGTGGTCGTTGTTCGCCGAGATCGCGGCCACCTGCGCGACAGCCTCGCCCTCGACGGGCTTGGCCATCTCGTGCAACCGCGTCGAAAGCGCGCCGGTCGCCCGCTCAATGCCGCGCTTGATGGACATCGGGTTGGCACCCGCGGCCACGCTCTTGAGGCCGTCGCGGTAGATCGACTGGGCCAGGATGGTGGCGGTCGTCGTGCCGTCGCCGGCCACGTCCGAGGTCTTGGATGCGACTTCCCGCACCATCTGGGCGCCCAAGTTCTCCAGCCTGTCCTGCAGCTCGATCTCCTTGGCCACCGTAACGCCGTCCTTGGTGACAGTCGGGCCGCCGAACTTCTTCTCCAGCACCACGTTGCGGCCCTTCGGCCCAAGCGTGACCCGAACGGTGTCCGCGAGCTTGTTCACACCCGCTAGGATCGCCTGTCGGCAATCCTCTCCGTAGACAATGCTCTTTCCAGGCATCGTGTCTTGTTCCTCCTTCGTTTCCTCTGGTCGCCGCGCGCTAGTTGATGATCGCCAGGACTTCGTCCTCGCGCATGATCATGTACTCGCTGTCGTCAACCGTGACTTCATTCCCCGTGTACTTGCCGAACAAGATCGTGTCGCCGACGCTGACATCGAGCGGGACGACGGTGCCGTCGTCCTTCTTCTTGCCGTTGCCGGCGGCGATGACCTTGCCCTGCTGAGGTTTTTCCTTGGCAGAGTCCGGGATGATGATCCCGCCGCTAGACTGCTGCTCGGCCTCGTCGAGCCGCTCGACGAGGATGCGGTCGTGCAAGGGTCTCAAGCTCATTGTAATTGAATCCTCCTACGGAATCGGTTTGATTGATCAGTTGGAGCGGCACCCGACGCGGACACTCGCTCAGGAAACTTGATGCAATCGCTATCAAGTTTCCATTGACTACAGTGTAGCTTAGCTCGCGAGCGGTGTCAACCCGGGCCCGGACAGGTTCGGGATGGGTGTGAGGGGCGCCACGTGCCCGCTGGCCGCGCGATCGCGAGAGTGCGAGAATGGAACTGTCAGCCTAGCCGTGTTCCGTTTCGAGTCGCCATGGCTGTTCCTCCTGCTGGTGCCGCTGGCGGCACTGGTCGCGTGGCGTTTCAGGGAGGGGTTGCGGCTGCCATTGCCGACGGCTGCACGCGCGGCCACGATCGCGCCGACGTGGCGCGCGCGGTTGCGGCGGGCGCCGGCGGTCCTGCGCGCCCTGGCGCTTGCCGCGGTCGTGATCGCGCTGGCCCGGCCGCAGCACGGCACCGAGCGCGTGCGCGACGTTTCCCAGGGTATCGCCATCCAGATGGTCGTTGACCGCTCTTCGAGCATGGGCGAGCGGATTCGGTACGGGGGGCGGGCCGTGACCCGCCTCGATGCCGTCAAGCAGGTGTTCCGCGAATTCGTGGACCCGCTGGAGGGCGAGATGGGAGGCCGCCCCGACGATCTGATCGGGATGACGGCCTTCGCCCAGTACGCTGACTCGGTCTGCCCGCTGACGCTTTCCCACGACACGCTGGTGGAGCTGGTGGACACCGTCGAGCTGGTCGAGGACCGGCGCGAGGACGGCACGGCCATCGGCGACGCCGTGGCGCTTGCCGCGGCCCGCCTGCGCAAGGCTGAGGATGCCATGGCGGACCGGCCGGTGGAGGGCGGCGAATACGAGATCAAGAGCAAGGTCATCATCCTGCTCACCGACGGCGAGAACAACGCGGGCGACCGCAGCGTCAGCGACGCCGCCCGCCTCTGCGCGCAGTGGGGCATCAAGGTGTACGCGGTCGGCGTCGGCGAGGAGCGCGGCCTGCAGACGCCGTTCGGGCGGCTGAGCGCCCCGGTTCGCCCGGGGTTCGACGATCGCGCATTGCGCGGGATCGCGGAGGAGACCGGAGGGAAGTACTGGCTGGCCACCAGCGCCGAGAGCTTGCGCGAAGTCCACGGGGAGATTGATCGGCTCGAGAAGACCGAGATCGAGGTCGTGCGTTACCTCGACTACCGGGAAGCGTTCGCGCCTTGGGCCTTCGCCGCGCTGGCATTGCTATCGATCGAGGCGCTGCTGCGTCAAACACTGTTGAGGACTGCTCCGTGAGCGACTTCCGATTCGGCGACGTGGGAATGCTGCACTGGCTCTGGCTGGTGCCGTCCATCGCGGCGCTGATGGCATTCGCGGCGCGGCGCCGGTCGCGCGCCTTGCGGCGCTTCATCCATGACGGGTTGCTCGACCGTGTCGCGGGCTCCGCGCTTGCCGACCCCGCGCGGCGCGTCCTCAAGGGCGCGCTGCTCCTCTCCAGCGTCGCCCTGCTGGTCGTGGCACTCGCCCGGCCGGGGTGGAATGCCGTTCGCGAGGACGTGTCTCAGGTCGGCCGGGATGTCGTCTTCCTGCTCGACGTGTCCCGCAGCATGCTCGCCGAGGACCTGCCCCCGAACCGTCTCGAACGGGCCAAACTGGCGATCCGGGATGCCGTGGACCGCTTGGACGGGGACCGCGTCGCGCTTGCGGTCTTCGCCGGGTCAACCGTCGTCAAGTGCCCCTTGACGGTGGACTACGGGTTCTTCCGGATGGCGCTTGACGACGTGACACCCGGGAGCGTCACGCGTGGCGGCTCCCTGATCGGCGACGCGTTGCGGCGGATCGTCGCCGACGTGTTCGACGCCAAGCGCACCAACTTTCGCGACATCGTGCTCATCACGGACGGCGAGGACCACGAGAGCTTTCCGGTCGAAGCGGCCGCACAGGCCGGCGAGCAGGGCGTTCGGCTGATCGCCGTCGGGCTGGGCGACGAGCGGCTGGGCCAGCGCATCCCGGCGCAAGCGCAGGGCTCGGATGGTCCCGGCGGTCGCACGTTCTTGCGCCATCAGGGCCAAGAGGTCTGGTCCAAGCTCGACGCGGACACGCTGCGCAGGATGGCCGAGGCGACACCGGGAGGCGCCTATCTGAACGTGGCTACCGGGACGGTGGACTTGGGTGACATTTATGCCAGGCTCATCGCGCCGGAGGAGGGTCAAGAATACGGCTCGCGCACCGTGGAGCGGGTAGAGGAGAAGTTTCAGCTCTTCCTGCTCGGTTGTCTGATCCTGCTGGCACTGGAGCTGGCTCTCCGCGAGAGGGCTTCCCGCGGCGCGGCCCTATTGGCGGGGTGCTGGCTGGCGCTGGGAGGGCTGGCTCAGGACGCTGGAGCCGCCTCGGTTCGAGGACTGGTCAACGGCGGCAACGAGTCTTACCGGGCAGAGGACTACAGCGGGGCGCTCTCGTCGTACGACCGGGCCTTGGAGCAGGAGCCCGGATCCGCTTACGCCGCGTTCAACCGAGCAAACGCGCTCTACAGGGCCGGGAAATTCGCCGAAGCTGCGGACAGCTACGCGGCAGCTGTGCGGGACAGTGCCGGCGAGGGCCTCGGGCGCGTGCGGTCCGGGGGGTTGCACGGCTTGGGCAACGCGAGGTTCCGGGAGGCAGAGGCGGAGTTCGAGGGGAATCCGGGCTCCGCCCTGCGGCTCTTGGAGTCGGCGGCGCAGGCCTACGCAGACGCCGTGCGCGCGGACCGGGGCAGGGCAGACTCTGCCCATAACTTGGAGCTGTCCAGGAGACGGATCGAAGAGCTGCGTGAGCGCGCATCCCAGCAGTCTCCGGGTGGCCAGGGGGAGTCTGGAGAGGGAGACCAGCAAGACCGGCAGCAGGCTCTCCGGCAGGCCGCCGAGGAGCAGGAGCGTTTGGCAGACCAGAGCCAGCGTCAGAGCCAGGACCGGCAGCGACGCCCGGGCGAGGACGCCCGCGCGGAGCAGCGGGAGCGCGAGAGCGAGTTGGGGAGTCAGCAGGGAGATCTCCAAGACCGGACGAGGGAGCTCGCGGAGGACGCGGGGCAGGAGGCGCAGGACAGGCTCGAGGATGCCGCCCAGCACCAGAGCGAGGCGCAAGAGAGCCTCGCTCAAGGCGAGCCTGGCGAGGCCGAGCGGTCGCAACGGGAGGCAGCCGAGGCTCTCCGCCAAGCGGCTGCTGCGGAGGGCGCCCAGCCCGGGAACGACGAGCAGGCCCGGGCTGGCGATCCCGGCAGCGAGGCCGCCGCGGATCCTGACGCCGCCCTGCCAGAGATGACCGCGGAACAGATCCTCGCGAAGGAGCGCCAAGACCGCCAGCAGCGCCAGTTGCAGCGAGTCGGCGTGATCGCGGTTGAGAGGGACTGGTAAGTGGCGGCCTTCGCACGGGCGCTCGCGGCGTTCCTGGTTCTCCCGGCCGCGATCGCTGCCCAGGACGGCACTCTGAGCGTGCGGGCAGGCGTGCAGAGCCAACAGGTGTACGTGGGCCAGCCCTTTCTGTTCCAAGTCCAGATTCAGGGCAGTGACAGCCCTGACCCAGTCGATATCGGCCCTCTCGAGGCGGATTTTGCTGTCAGCGAGTCTGGCGGGGGAGCGTCCAACAGCACGTCGGTCACCATCGTCAACGGACGTGTGACGCAGAGCGTTCGTCGCGGCTACAACCTCAACTACCGCTTGGCAGCCAGGCGCGCGGGAAATCTCGAGATACCCCCGCTGGTGATTAGCGTCGAGGGGCAGTCGGCCAGCACACGGCCGATCTCGGTGCGGGTCCTTCCGCCCCAGGAGAACGATGACTTCAAGCTGCGCCTCCGGCTGTCTGACGCGCGGGCCTATGTTGGCCAGCCGGTCGTGTTGACGGTTGACTGGTACATCGGCCGCGAGGTGCGCGAGTACGGCTTTGCGATGCCCCTGCTGGATGATGATCGCTTCGAGGTCTTCGACCCTCCGGAGGACGACCGACCGGCGGGGTCGGGGGATCCCATCGGAATTCAGCTCGGCGACCGCCGCGCGGTGGGCTGGACCGTTCGGGGCGAACTGGACGGGCGGGAGTACACAGTCCTGCGCTTTCGAAAGGTGTTGATCCCGCGTCGCCCGGGCGCGCACAATCTCCCGGCGGCGACGGTGACGTTCAGCGCCGTGCAGCGCGGCGCCCGCACCCCGAGAGGCGTGTTCGACGACTTCTTCGGGGGTGGGATCTTTGACGCCTTTGGCGGTCGGGCGGCGGTTGAGGCGCTGGCGATCCCGTCCGACCGCCCGCGACTGGAGGTGCTGCCGTTGCCGGCCGAGGGGCGACCCGCCGGGTTCAACGGATGGATTGGGGAGCTACGGCTTGTGACTGCCGCGAGCCCGCCCTCGGTCGAGGTCGGCCAGCCGATGACGCTGAGTCTGACGGTCAGCGGCGCCCGGGTGCTTCGCTCCACACCGTTTCCCGCGCTCGACGCGCAGCCGGCGATAGCGAGGGACTTCAGGGTGCCGTCCGACATCGGGGCCGGGGAGGCGCGGGGGGACGCGCTGGTGTTCACGCAGACTTTGCGGGCCAGGCATGATGCGGTCACGGCCATTCCGCCGGTCGAGCTGCCCCACTTCGACCCCCGCCTGGGCGCGTATCGCGTGGCTCGCAGCGAGCCGATTCCGATCACGGTGGCACCGTCGCGGATTGTGACCGCCGATGATTTGGAGGGCGTCGGCGCGTCGCCGCGCCAGGTGTCTGTTGAGTCGGCAGATGCGGGAATCGGCCACAGCTACACCGGTGCCGAGGCACTTCGCGCGCCGCCCGGTCCGTGGTCACGCTGGCTGCTACCGCTGGGGCCGCTCCCGGTCGGTTTGGCACTCTTGGCCGTGCCGCCGCTGGTCTGGTGCCTGGCCATGGCCGTTCGATTGTGGCGGACTTCGCCCGGCCTCCTCAGGCTTCCGGCGCGAGGGCCCCACGCCCGGTGGCGCAAGGCCGTCGCCAACCTGGAACGCAGAGACGTGCAGGGCGCCGCGGGTGCCGCCGAGTTGCTGGCCTTGCTGCAGGACTATCTGGGGGCGCGACTGGGGGAAGGGGGATCGAGCGCGCGGGCTTGGACCTACTCGGACGTCGAGGGCCGGCTGGAGGGCCGCCTCGGGGCGGCCAGTCGTGCGGCGGTCCTTGCGTCCCTGCGATCGGTCTTCGAGCGATGCGAGGCGAGCCGCTTCGGGGGTGGTGATTCATTGACGGCGGCTTGGCTCGAGAGTTTGGTCGCGGATGCCGTCGCCGCGGTGGCGCGAGTCGAGGAGTCCCTGCGGTGAGAGTTGTTCGCGTATGGCTGGCACTTGCCGCGATGGCCGCGGCTGCCGCGCTTGCGGCCCAGGATGTGGCGGGAACCTTTGCCGAGGCGAACGAGGCGTTTCGCAGGGGCAACGAGCTGCGACTCTCGGCTTCGGCCGAGTCTGCGGAAATGTACCGCCGCGCGATTCTGCGCTATGAGCGGCTCGTGAGTGAGCACCAGATCCGGACCGCCCAGCTCTACTACAACTTGGGCAACGCCTATTTTCAGGCCGGCGACATTGGCCGCGCGATCCTGAATTTTCGTCGCGCGCAGCGTCTCGACCCGTCGGATGCGAACGTGGCCCGGAACTTGGAATTCTCCCGCTCCCGACGACAGGACCGGCTCGAGCCCGAGAGCGGTTCTCAAGCTGTCGAGACCCTGCTCTTCTGGCATTTTGAGTGGTCCGCGCCCACGCGAGTGCGTGTGATTGCCGTTGCCTGGCTGGTGTGCTGGGCCGTGCTGCTGCTGCGGTTGGCCGGGCGACGGTGGGCTCCTCGCGAGATTGCGGTCGCCATGGCCGCGGTGGTCTGCCTGTTGGCGGGTTCACTCGCCTTCGAGGCGATCGCCGCTGCACGGACAGTGGCTGGCGTGGTCGTGATGCCGGAGACCGTCGCCCGCCAGGGGGATGGTCCCAGCTACGAGCCGGCATTCCGCGAGGCGCTCCACGCGGGCGCCGAGTTCGAAGTGATCGAGGAGCGCCCCGGCTGGTGTCGTGTGGAGCTGCCGGACGGGCGGCGCTGCTGGCTAGACTCGACCGCCGTGGAATTCGTTCGCTGACGGCCCATTCCTCGCAAGCAACGGGGTTGCGCGAGGATCGCTGGGCTGCGGGTGCCCGGAGCGGCCACTAGAATGGGCTCTTTGGGAGAGCCAGCGGTCGTTCCGCGGCATAGGAGGGTTCCAATGGAAGGCAATGCATCCGAGGGGTCGGCAGAGCACGAGCGAATCGCGGACTTGGAGAGACAGGTTGCCGAACTGACGGCTGCGTTGAACGCGGCCCGCAAGCAAGCCCCGGGCGTGCCGGTCCCCGATTACAGCTTCGAGACGTTTGACGGGTCGGTGAAGTTGAGCGCGTTGTTCGGCGGCAGGGATCGCTTGCTCGCCATCCACAACATGGGCCAAGGCTGCCGTTACTGCACGCTGTGGGCGGACGGGATCAACGGAGTGCTGCAGCACCTCGAGTCCGCCATGTCTGTCGTGCTCGTGTCCAAGGACCCTCCGGAAGTCCAGCGCCGGTTCGCGAGCGGTCGCGGGTGGCGGTTCCGGCTGGCCTCGCACAGAGGCGGGGCGTACATTCGGGAACAGACGACCTGTCCGGGTGTGGAGAACATGCCGGGAGCGGTGCTGTACGAGTCTCGGAAAGGGACGATTCTTCGGAAGAACTCGGCTGCTTTCGGCCCGGGGGACATTTTTTGCTCGGTCTGGAACTTTCTGGCGATGGCCGGCGTCTCGGCGGAGGAGTGGACTCCCCAGTTCAACTACTGGTTGCGCCCCGCGAAACTTGACGATGGCGGCCTCAACGTGCTCGGATAGCGCCGGGGAGCCGCGGCCGGCCCGCACTCTTGCCGAGACACCGATCCGGCCGGGCGCACGCCTCGTGTCCGCGCGCGGTCACTCTCGCTGCGGCGGCACATTCCCGTAGAGCCACGGGCCGCTGAAGGGCCGGTGGGGCGGGGGTTCCGGCATGGCTCCCGGCTGCATGCGGGACAGCAGCTCGCTCGAGGCCGCGGCGATCTGCTCGCCGGCGGCGATCTCCAGATTGCTGTAGCTTGTGAGCCTCGTCTCGTAGCCGCCGCCATGCGGGCCGAAGGCCTCCTCTGTCGGGACGTAGCCGACGAAGCCGTTCGCGAGCTCGACCGGCATCGTGACTGGGAATGCGCTCTCGCGCTTGATCCGGAGGCCGAATTCCACGAAGTACTCCGCCGGGTTGGACACGAGCGCGCAGGGGCCGATCTGGATCGCTTGGATCTCGACATCCGCGGTGGGCTCGACCGCCAGCAGGGCGTCGAGCAAGACCGTCTCCTTGGCGAAGACCCATTCGGCCGAACTCGGGTCGGGAGTCTGGCGGGCGATACGCCGGGCCCTTTCCAGCCGTTCGGGGTCCGGGCTCCGGCGCGGAATCCGCAGCAGCGTCGTCGCATGTCCGAGGGGGCCGACCGCGCCAGCGGTCACCGACAGGAGCACCTTCACGGCCTCGGCCCCGACTCTGCCTCCGACGAAACGCTGCGCCTCGGTGCCGCTAGGCCGTCGGTGAGCGCTCAGGTTGTCCACCGGTGCCACGTCACCGTTCGCGCCGGTCACGAAGACGACCGTCACGTCGGGTCCGAAGGTGCCTCGGACCACACGCTCGAGCCAGTAAACCCAGTTGGCCGAGATACCGGGTGGTCCCGCGGTGGCGTGGCAGGCATAGTTAACAATGCAGCCCAACAGCCTCCCGTGGGTGTCCCACGCGCCCAGCACGCCGACCTCGGGATCAACCGGCCCGGCGGGCCCCGCGATTCCCGGGTTGCCCGGGCGGGGGTTCGTGTAAGTGACGCCGGTCTTCATCCGGAAGCGCCGGTTGACGCCTGCTTCCGCCTCGGTTCCCGTGCCCGTCCCGCACGCCGCCGGTACGCGCGCGGAGTCAGCCTGGCAGACGGCGCTGACGATGCGGTCCTCGACGAGGCGCAGATAGTCGGCATCGGCGCACGACGAGTGCTGGTATGCCAGTCGCCGCACGAGTGCATCCGCGTGGTCGTACTGGCCGGGCTGAACCATTCCGGTCGGGCCGGACGAGTGGGAGTGGGACGCGGCGATCATGACCGCGCCTGGCTCGATGCCGCAGCGGTCGTGGATACGCTCCCGGGCCGCCGTGACGGTGGAGCGGGGGATCACCAGCGCGTCCAAGCCAACGATCGCCACCCGGGAGCGACCGTGGCTCACGACCGCCGCTCGCACCTTGCACGGGTCGAAGAATCTGCGGTGCAGCACCTTCCCGTAGTTCCCGGGACGCTCCATCCCAATTTCCGGCGTGATGTCCGCCTCGGCGAATCCCGCCGTCTGGCCCGGGCTGGGAGGCTCCGGGTCGTACCGCTGGGCCGGGAGCGCTCGCGAGACCAGCGCGACCGCCCCGCCACCCAGGAAGCGCCTGCGATTCATCGTGGCCATCTTGGGCACAGGGGCCGTTGATCCCTGGCATCGGATCTGTGGCGTCCACCCGACTGCGGCATCTGGGCTCGGGCTTCCAGACTGACCGCGCACTCAGGCCCGTTCAACATCGAACCGCACCAAGTCTCGCGTCCGGCTGCCGAACTCCGGTCCGAGCAAATGCACCGGTTGGCCCAGGTCCTGACACTTGTCGGCATAGCGGCGATCCTTGAGTTGCTTCATCGCCGATCGGCAACCGGCAGCTGGCACTGGCAGAGTTCACGCCGAATCGGTGTCCCCCTAGGATTCTAGGGAATCGGGCATGGTGTCGCGACGGTTCGGGCGCCCACGCCCCGTCAGCGCTCGCGAGAGGGGGCGCCGGGGGAGACGCACGCTTGCACGACCGTGTGGGCCGCCAGTGGCGTGAAGCCGTTGAGCTTGGCTGCCTCTGGCCACGTCCACTCGCCGAACGGTTGGTTCCGGGCGGAGACCACGGATCGGGCCGGTGCTCGTTGCCGGTGCGCCATGATAGGCTCTGGGTGACGCGCCGCGGTGACGTGGCGTCAGTGGAGGATTGGGAATGGTACGGTTGTTCGTACTCGCCGCTGCGTGGGTGTTGATCTCCGCGCCGTCGGTCGCTGAGACCGGTGACACCGAGGACTTGCGGGAGAGTTTCGAGGCTGCCGTCGCAGCGCTGAATGCCGGTCAGATCGACGGCTTTCTGGAGAATGTTCACGAGCGAGCGCTGTCGTTCTATGCCTGCGGTCCCACGTCGGGGAAGGAAGGCAAGGAAGCCTGCCAGCTCGACTGGGAGCGGTTTTTTGGCAAGACTGCCGAGGCGCAGTTCCAGCCCGAGAATATGCAGTACCGCGTGATCGGGAATACGGGCATCGCTTGGGGCGACTACGCCGTGAGCGTGAGGACCCGGGACGGAAAGCAGTTCAGCCATCACGGTCGCTATACGATGACCTACACCAAGCAGGGCGGAGAGTGGAAGGTCGTGATGCAGCACAACACTCCCGCCGAATTGGGCCCGGCTGGGCCCCGCGAGCGGATGTCGAGAGCCTCGGAATCAGGACGGTGACCCTGCACGGGGCGCCGATGCCCGCAGAGCCAAGGGCTCGGCGTCTTGCCGGTAACGGTGTCGCGGGCGAGTGCGGAGGGATTGCTGCCGACTTGACAGTCCTTGCCTGAGTAGGGGGCTGCGACTTGTGCGGTAGACGACCGAGGCGCCCGTCGCGGGGGTGGTAATCTTGTGGCACCTGCCAGTGCGCGGGCGATGTTTCTGGATGGTTCTCGCCGTGTCAGGGGCGTCGCGCACAGGCCCTGCGTTCGTCGGTTCGATTTGCGCTCGGCAGGGCGCAGAAAGGACTTTGGCGGCAGTTTGCCCGCGCGCGGGCACAAGGTCTAGGGGCTCTCGTCTTGTGAGGGATGGCTGCGAAGGTCGGACTTGGGCGACTATCGGCCCAGCGTTCGCCCCCGCGCCCATCGTCGCAGCGGCCGGAGGGTCGGTAGAGGATTAGGGAAGGATCAGAGCGGTGGCTCGGACAGCGGCTCTCGCCGCGCGCGAGAAGGTGCCAGCTTCGGGCTTCGGAGCCCTGAGCGACCGGTAGGGCTCGTGCCCGTGGAACAACGCGCCGCTCACTGAGGAGCGTATCGATGCCATTCACACATCACGGGTTATCACGAATTCTCTGTCTCGTCGCGACTCTTATGCTGGGCCCGGCCCTGAGTGCCGAACTCCCGCGAGTGTCCGCGCCGGAATCCGCCGGCTTTTCGGCGGAGCGGCTTTCCCGCCTTGACGCCGCCTTGCAGGCATATGTAGACCGCGGCGAGGTGGCCGGAGTGGTCGGGCTGCTCGCGCGGCACGGGAAGGTCGTCTACCACAGGAGCTTCGGACACCGGGACGTTGAGGCGCAGGCTCCGATGGCCGAGGACGTGATCTTCCGAATCGCGTCGATGACCAAGCCGATTGCGTCCGTGGCGGCGATGATGCTGTGGGAAGAAGGACGCTTCCAGCTCCGTGATCCCATCTCGAAGTACCTGCCGGAATTCTCAGACATGGAGGTTGCCCTTCCCGTGAAGCCGGGGGACACGGCACGCGGGCCGTACAGGACAACGAACGCGCGGCGGAACATCACCGTCCAGCAGTTGCTAACCCACACGGCGGGACTTCCCAACCCCTACCGCGGTGTGACGCGCGGCCTGTACAACGACCTGCGATCCAAGCGCCAGCCCGGCGACGCAGTCGGGGACTACGTGAGCGCGCTGGCGCGGCTGCCGCTCAACTTCGAGCCTGGCGAGCGCTGGGAGTACGGTCCCGCGACGGACGTCGTGGGCCGCTTGGTCGAGGTTCTCTCGGGAATGACGCTGGACGCGTTCCTACGCGAGAGGATCTTCGCCCCGCTCGGCATGGCCGACACGCACTTCTACCTGCCGCGCGCGAAGGTCCCGCGGTTCGCTGCGCTGTACCGACCCGACGCCGAGGGCAAGATCGAGCTGCAGGAGAGGCCCGACGAGAGCAGCCGGTGGGTCAGGGAGCCTCACGTCTACTTCAGCGGCGCCGGCGGCTTGGTCTCCACGACGACCGACTATTTCCGGTTCCATCAGATGATGCTGAACGGGGGCGAACTCGACGGCGTGCGCATCCTCGGGCCGCGCACGGTCCGCCTGATGACCTCCAGCCACACGGGGGACAAGCCGATCTGGCTGCGCGGCAAGGGTTCGGGATTCGGGCTCGGGTATGCCGTGTCGACAGACCTCGGGATGAGCGCGATGCCCAGCGCCGAGGGGACCTTCGGGTGGGGTGGCGCGTACTGCACGGTGTTCTGGGTGGACCCTTCGGACCAGCTGATCGGGATTCTGATGACTCAGGTCCGCCCCTACACGCACCTCAACATCCGCCGGGACTTCCAGACGCTCGCGTACCAAGCCTTGGTCGACTGACAAAACCGAGACATCGCCTGGGTCTGATCGGTCGAGGCTTGGCCTCTTGGGTGCGGCTCGGCCCTACCGAACCGTCTGCCGCTTTTCGTCCTTGATGCGCTCGAAGTAGGCCTTGGCCTGCTCCCGGTGCCGCCTGTTCAGCTTGGATATCGCGGCTCCGATCACCGGGCGCTCTGACTCGTCGTGGGCCAGTGCTTGGAATACGACCGAACCCATCTCGTCCTCCGAGCCACGGCCCCAGAAAACTCGCTTCGGAGGGTTGCTCGGATTGCGAGGGTTCTGCGCGGAGTTGTCATAGGTAATGCGCGCGTGCACGGTAGTCCCGGCCGGGAGCACGACAGGCTTCTCATAGGTGTACATGTCCTGCCAGGCGAAGTCCCAGTCCGTGACCCAGATCAGCGGGACCTCGCTGCCGTCCGGCAGTTCGGCCCATGCCTTGAACTGCTTGCCGACGTAGTGCGCGTGCGGGGTGACGCTGTGCACCTCGATGGTTGCCGGCAGCGTCAGGGACTCACTGATCGTGTACTCCGAGTCACCCGGCGCGATGTCGATGCCGGCACCCGAGCCGAAGCTTGGCGGGAGTTGGAAAACGATCTGTTTCTTCACTGCAGGCTTGTCCGCGAAGTAGAAGGCCACCGTCGAGACCTCCGACTCTTCCTTGCCCGAGGGGTGGAAGTGGCTCTCGAAGATGAAGTCACTGCCGGCTGGAAGCCTCATCGGCGCCACGTCCGGGAAAATGCGCGGCCCGCCGCCGACGGCCCAGCCGCGAAGGCTGATCTTGCCAGGTATCCGGCCCTCCATGCCCGCGTATCCCGGAACGTCGTCACGCGCGTCGTACTCGCGGGCCTTGCCGCTCGTGTCCGCGGCAAACAGGGTGTGGTGCACAACGCTGCGCGCCCCAGGCTTGAACTCGATCGCCCGGATCCAGCGATCTTCCGTGGTCGGAACGCGCGCGGGGAAATTCCGGTAGATGTCCGGGCCATCCGGCGGGACTGTGAACGGCTGTTCCATCGAGACGATCAGGTCGGGATCGCCCAAGAGCCAGCCGTCGGGAAATTCGGGCCGTTCCGGTGCGCGCCCGGGACCTTCCGGCGCACCCGCCTCCACCCAGGCGGCCAGCGTGGCCACTTCTCGGTCCGACAGGCGCCGCTCCCCTTGGAACTTGCCGTGGCCGGGTTCCGCGTGCCACGGGGGCATGTAGCGGCTCTGGGTCACCGCGCGCACGAGTTCCGCGCGCTTGGCAACGTCCTGGTACGTTAGCAGCGAGAATGGCGCGGCTTGGCCGGGGCGGTGGCAGGACGCGCACCGCTGGTGGACGATTGGGGCGATGTGGGAGTTGAAGTTCAGCGCTCCTCCACTCGACGCGTCCGCGGCGGGGGCCGGCGGCTGCGGCGAGAGCGCCAGCAGGCATGCCAGCGCGAATGCAATGGTCATGAGTCTCATCGATCTGAATCCTCCCGGTTTACGCTCAGCCTCGGGATGAAGCACCCGATTGCTTGCGTTCTCGGCTTGGTGACCGCCTTCCCGGCCATCACTTCGTCCAGCGCGTCGCGCAAGTCGTTCTCCGTCGGGTGGCGGCGCGGCGTCCCGAGGGCTGCGTAGAGATTGTTGATGCGGCCACGGTAGGCCAGTTCGCCGCGGCGGTCGAACACGGCTGCTTCCGGCGTCACAGTCGCGCCGGCCAGCCTGACGAGCGAGTGGTCCGCGTCCAGTACTGTCGGCAAGCGGATCCCGTAGTCTCGCTGGTGTTCGCGCACGCCCTTGACGCTCAGCGAGGCATCCACGTAGGCCAGCAAACAGCGTCCCTGCTTGGCCTCGACGCCTTCGCAGATCCGGCCGACTTCCGGCATCAGCCGGTTGGAGATCGGGCAGTCGTTCGTGACGAAATACACGACCGTGGGCGCTTCCCCGGGCTTGCCGACAGCGGGGATTGGATTACCGTCGATGTCCAGCAACTCGGCCTGCTGGGGGGTGGCCAGACACGCCAACAGCACCAAGACCACGAGGGCTCGCAAGGTCACTTAGCCTAATTCTATTACAGGCACGCATTCGAGTGCGCCGGTCTGGCGCGCTCTGGGCAGCCGTCGGCATTCCGGCCGCGGGATCGCGCCAGCGACTTGGAGCGATCGCTGGTTCGAGACTGCGCTACTCTGGGCTGCGGTGCCCGGCCAGATGACGCGCAGGGGATTCGTGGGTGCCGCCGGGGCGGGGCTTGCGGCCGCGCCGGGGCAAGGCCTTGACAGGCTTCCGAACGTGCTCTGGATTTGCACCGACCAGCAGCGCTGGGACACGATCCGCTCGCTGGGGAATGACCACATCCGCACCCCGAATCTGGACCGGCTCGTCGCCAACGGCGTCGCGTTTGACAACGCTTACTGCCAATCTCCGATTTGCACCCCTAGCCGGGCCGGGTTTCTCACGGGCAGGTACCCGTCGGCCGTGCACGGGTGCATGAACGGCAATGACCGCTGGGATGACGGCGCGCCCCTCGTGACCAAGATCTTGGCCGACGCCGGCTATGACTGCGGCCTGGCCGGCAAGTTCCACCTGTCCGGGGCGCAGGGACGCGTGGAGCCGCGCGCCGACGACGGGTACCGCGTGTTCCACTGGAGCCACCATCCCCACGACGACTGGCCCGAGGGCCACGCTTATATCGAGTGGCTCGAGGCGCGTGGCAAGGACTACAACTCGACTTACCGCCGGCTTGGCTATATGCCGACCGAGGACCACCAGACGACGTGGTGCGCGGACCGGGCGATCGACTTCATGAACGAGCGGCGCGCCGGACCGTGGCTGTTCAGCTTCAACTGCTTTGACCCGCACTCGCCGTTCGATCCGCCGCAGGAGTGGCTGGATCACTACCCGGAGTCTGAGATGCCCGGCCCTCTGTTCCGCGAGTCCGACCTGGCGGCGCAGGAGCGGCTCAAGGCGATCAACTTCCAGCGATCGCCGCAGCGGCCAGAGGACCTCAATGCCAAGGCCTACCAGGCCAAGTACTACGCGATGATCGAGCTCATTGACCACAACGTCGGCCGCATGCTGGACGCGCTGGAGGCGACCGGCGAGGCCGACAACACGGTGGTGATCTTCACCAGTGACCACGGCGAGACGCTCGGGGATCACGGCCTGCTGCTGAAGGGGTGCCGATTCTACGAGAGCCTCGTGCACGTTCCGCTGGTGATCTCCTGCCCCGGACGGTTCCTCAAGGGTGTGCGGAGCGAGGCACTCGTGGAGCTGACCGATCTGGCGCCGACGCTCATGGACTTGGCAGGCCTGTCCGGAACCTCACCCATGCAGGGCAGGTCACTGGTGCCAATCCTGACGGGCGATGCCGATCCCGCGTACCATCGCGGGTTTGTGCGCAGCGAGTACTACCGGGCGCTCGCCGGGGTTCAGAGCTTTGGCACGATGGTGCGCAGCGAGAGGTACAAGCAGGTCGTCTACCACGGACACGGGCTCGGAGAGCTCTTCGACCTGCGGTCGGATCCCGGAGAATTTGACAATCTTTGGGACGACCCGGCCATGCGGGACGTTCGTCACGAGCACATGGTGATGAACTTTGACACATTGGCGCTCTCGACCGACGTGGGCCAGCCGCGAGTGGTCCGGTATTGATCCGCGGCCTGCCGGCGCGCAGGGCTGTGGTCGTGGCGCTGCGCGGCCCTGTCAGCGCAGGCACATTCCGTTTTCGGAAGGTTAGGGCGCTTGCTGGAGTGAATGCTTGTTTTGGTGCTTGTGTGGAGGTGCCGGCCAGATCCGTGAGGGTTGGGTGCGGGTGATCTGGGCACTTGATTCGAGCAGTGAGCACGGTCTTCGCACAAGGACGACAGTGGTGTGGTCCGGCGCTTTGTCAGGGGCGTGTGGACCGTGAGACGATCCCGCCTGAGAGGGCCCTAACGACACAGGGGTAACCCAGCGCCTCGTCTGGCGCGTCGCTGCCTGCTGCCGCCAAGGTTGCATCGGCTAGCTCTTCGGTGGTATCAGCAACAGATCGAGAGCCTCCTGCTGGCGGGCTGCGAAATGCCGGTTGGCCACCGGCACGTAGCGGAAGCGTGTGCGGCAGCGGATGATTGAGATTGCCGTGTTGCTCAAAGTGGCCAGATTTCGCGGCAGGTCGCGCACGTAGACGCGGCAACGGTCTTCGTCGTAGGTCACGTCTCTCACATAGTGCAAACGATTCTCGATGTGCCAGTGCTTGCGGATCAGGCTCGCAAGCTGTTCCGGGCTGGCCTGCTCGCTCGACAGCGAGGTCAAGGCATAGCTAACTTCGATGCTCATCTTGCCGGCCTTGGCCCGGCGCCGCCGGCAGCGCTGGCGCTCGATGCGGATCGCCTGCTGGCGCCCGTAGAGATTGACCTTCCCGTCCCATTGCGACCCGCTGAGATCCTGGACCCAGTAACGGCGGCGCTCGCTGCGCCCGTGCAGCTTGTCGCGCGTCTCGATCATCGGGCAGTCACTGAAGTCCATCTCGCGCAACTGTTGTGCCATCGTTGGTTGGTTGTCCTTCACGGCGGTGACCAGGTAATGCGCTTGGCACTGCTGCAGACAGCGCGCCATCTGCTGCTGACAGTGCAGCGCATCGACGGTGACGATGCGCCCGGCCAGATCCAGCTCGCCAGCCAACTCGCGCAGGGCCGGAATCTCATTGCTCTTGCTGTCGATCTCGAGCTGGCCCAGCACCAGGCCGGTGTCCTGTTCCACAGCCGCGAACAACATGCGGCGACCGCCCTCGGTCTGCTTCGAGGCTCCCCGCACATCCTTGCCATCCATGCACACCGCCGGCTGGGCAAAGAAATCTTGGGTGCACGCGCCGCCCTGCCCGCCGGCGGGCTGCGGCGCGTGCTGCGCCTGCTGGCTCTGCTGCTGGGCCCAAGCTTCCACGGCATCGTCGAGCGTGTCGGGATCCAGCTTGGACAGGATGTTGTGGAAAGTCGTGGTGTTGGGGGTCGTGTAGCACTGCTTGGTGGGACTGAAGAAGCAGGACAAGGCCTTGCGCTGGTCTTGGTCCAGCAGCGCAGCGAACTGTGCCAAGGCCGTCACGCCACGGTAGCCAGCCAGTCGTGCCGCCAGTGCCAGCGTCAGCACGGTCCTGAGGTCGTAGCGCTTGCCGCGCGCACTGCGGTAATCCGGGATCGTGCTGAGAAACTCATACATGCTCCGCAGTTGCGGAACGTCGGGGGGCGCACTGCGCTCGGGGCCCTGCAAGGCCACATCGAGCTGCTCTGAGCGCAGGGTCTCGCTGGCGTTGGGTTGCAGTTCGTACACGAAAACCTCCTTCGGTTGGCCATGATGCCGCCACAGCGGCTTGCCTCCAGGCTGGCGCGCATAACCGCTGGTGAAGCCCAGCGAGCGCCAGTTCGCAGCGCGGTAACAGGTGCCGGCAAACTTCGAGGTGTCGACAAAGGACTCCGCGAGCAAGAGATCCGATGCATGCGCGGCGCGCATGTCTTGCGAGAGGCGCCGCAGGCTCAGGCCGAGCACGCGCGAGCACAGGTTGGGACGATGAAAGCCGGGCAGGATCACAAATCTGGAGTTTTGGGAGATCAAGTGCAGACGGCGGCGCTTCTGCTGCCGGGACCAGCCGATCCAGCGGTCTCTGACGCCAACTCTCAAGGCGGCGGCCTGCCAGCCGAGCAGGGCGATCCAAGTCGAGTTCAGGAAGGCGACATGGCGCAGCGCCTTGCCGAACAGGGCCCGGAAGGACAAGTAGTGGTGCTGGGCGACCAAGCGGTCCCAACGGCGGTGTTCTTCGGCCCCGTGGGTCGGGCGCACTTGAATGGCGCGCAAGTCCAAGTCACGACAGGCCTGTGGCAGCGCCTGCATGCCCCCAGTATGCCATAGTCACAACAGAATAGCCACTACTGAAGAACAACATCATCCGTCGGCGCACATCGCGACCGTCACCGCCAGAATGCGATCGTGCCACCCCTCAACCACGCTCTACGAGAAAGGAATGGCCCTGCCTGTCAGCGCCTGCGCTGCGCGAATAGCCATTCCCAGACGTCGGCGGTCCGGTCAGTCTCTTCGCTCGCGTGCAGGGTGACGAATCCCTTCGACCGATTGTCCCCCGCGTAGGTGAAGGCTTGGATCCAGGAAGGGTGCCTGACACCGGCCAGCTCGGTGTACTTGACGACGCCGCCGGCGGCACGCAGAGCGTCGAAAGCTTCGCGCGAGAAGGTGACAGGCACCACCGGGTCGGCGTCTCCGTGGAACACCCAGATCGGCAGGTGCGCCAGCCGTGGCGCGTACTCAGGGTTGAACCGGCCGCACACTGGGATGGCCGCCGCGAACATGCGGGGCCGGGCGGCGATGATGTTCCATGTCCCGGCGCCACCACCTGAGGATCCCAGCGCGTAGATGCGGTCCGCGTCGATCGGGAACTCTCGCTGGAGCGTGGCGATGATCTCAAAGACCGCTCCGAGGTCGTCTCGGACGTACAGGTCCCTGGCACCCGGGACGTCGGGCTTCGGGCCCCAGATGCCCCCGGGCTTGCGCTGGGGGACGAGCACGAAGGAATGGTGCTTGCGACGCCAAGCCGTGCTTGCCATCACGCCGTTCCAATGCCGCAAGTTGCTCAGGTTGTCGTCGCCGACCCCGCCGGAACCGTGCAGGCTCACAACCAGCGGGTAGCGCTTGCCGGGCTCAGTACGGAGCGGGCGCATGAGACGGTACGGCATGGCTCCCTGCGATCGCCGTTCGTAGCCACTGATCAAGGCCTCGTCCCGGATACCCGGGCCGCGGTTCATGCGGCCACCCTGCCTCGTCCTGAAGATGAAATCGGCCGCTTCTTGCTCGCTGAGCGAGCCGTCGCGGTCGGTGTCAGCCCCCGGATGGCCTGCCAGCATGCGCTGGAGCTCGGCCTCGACATCCGCCGAGGCAGCGTGCAGCGACGTGAGCATCAGGCCGCAGACGGTCGCGAGACGCGCCGCAACGCCCGGCACGGACATGAGAACCGTGCCTGGGGCGTCCCGCGCGGCGGTGCGCTGGCGAGCCATTTGCGGGTCAGTCCAGCGTGTAGAACTCATAGCGGATCGACCACCGGTCGGCCTGTCCGGGAGCGATCGTCAAGTCAATGAACGGTTCCGGGCACACCGTGGTCCGCGGTGACCAGAACTGCAGGCGGGCCAGCGGCCGGTCGGTTACGACGCGCACACCGGCCTTGGCGCCGCGATGCTCGATGGCGAACTGATGGTCGTCCGCCGCGTCGCTGTAACCGTCGAGCATCGTGAAGATGCTCTCGTCCGGCGGCAGTTCTCGGTGATACCGCAAATGTCGGCCGTCGACGCTCGCGTAGCCATCCATGTCGCGGTCGGCCGTCAGCTCGAACGGGAACGTGACGGTCACGTCCGGCCCGGTGGGCTGATTGTCGAACACGAAGAAGTTGTGGTTGTACACGTTCGTCTCGATTTTCCTGTCGCCGGTGTTCTCCAGGCCATGGTCGATGACCAGGTGCGGCTTGCCCGGCGTCAGGGTGAGCCGTTTCGTGAGTCGGTAGGCGTAGCCCAGGGTCGGCTCGGCCACCTCGTGGGTGAACTGGATCCAATTCGCCCCCCGCTCGACGCTCCACTGGCCGGGGTCAATGACCGTGTAGCTATGCCTCCAGCGGTAGTCCTGCTCGGCGGGCTTGCTGACGACTCCGACTCCAATCCGCAAAAAACGGTCGCCGCCGTCGTCGTACCCGAGGCCCTTCTCATCGGTGCGGTACTCCTCCACGGGACCCGTGATCCGGTCATGAAGGTAGGGGTCGCTGGACTGTTGCCACTCGCCGAAGTACTCGTGGCCCGCGTACTTCAAGCTGTGGATCGCTCCCGACCAGTCGAAGCGCGTGCCGCGATAGTACCCGTTCTCGGGGTCGGGGAGGTAGACCTCCGCTTCGACCAGACTGTTGGCGAAGCTTGCCGACGGGTGATCGGCGGCACCGGAGCACTGGGCCAGGGCCAGCGTGGCGACGGCAATGGCCAAGAGTCGCATGGCCAGATTCTAGCCGACTGCCCGGCCGAGCCCCCAATTCGCCGGCCCGGCCTCCGGCGGGTGATTCCGGGGGCTGCCAGCCAGGGCCCCCGCTGCCCAGCGGGATTGCACGGGAGCCGAAAGGGCTCAGGGACATCCCTGTTGATATCCTCTGGCAGTGATCTGGCACGCGCGCATTCTCGCGTTGGCCCTGTGGCTCTTGCCAGTTGCCCAGGCGGAGGACTGGCCGGGATTCCGCGGGCCGTCGAGACAGGGCGAGTCCTCGGAGGCCGGCGTTCCGCTGCGCTGGTCGCGCGAGCAGCACGTGCTCTGGAAGACGCCCGTGCCCGGTGAGGCGTGGTCATCGCCCATCGTCTGGGGGGACCGCGTCTTCCTGACGACCGCGACGGACGGTGGCCGGTCGTGCCACGTGCTATCGCTCGATGCGAAGACAGGGGCGGTCCTTTGGGACACGCACGTCTTTGACCAGCCGACTCTGATGAAGAGGCGGCAGAATTCCTACGCTTCCCCGACCCCCGTCACCGACGGCACAAGCGTCTTCGCCGTCTTTGCGGACGGAAGCATCGTCGCCCTCGATTTTGGCGGCAACATTCTCTGGGAGGACAGGGACTTCGAGTTCTTCTCCGAGCACGGCCTCGGAGCGTCCCCGATCTTGCACGGGAATCTGCTGATCATGGCGTTCGACCCTTCGAGCCGCACTCATCGGGATCAGAGACTGGGCTGGAAAGTGCCCTGGGACGGGGCCGCCATCCGGGCCTTGGACAAGGTTTCGGGAGAACTGGTCTGGGAGGCCAAGCGCGGGCCTTCGCGGCTGGCCCACGTCACGCCCAACCTGATGGAGGTCGACGGAGCGCAGCAGCTGGTCTCGGCGGCCGGCGACGTGATCCAGGGCTTCGACCCTGAGTCCGGGGAACGGCTCTGGTCGGTGTACGCCCAGGGCGAGGGCGTCGCCCCTTCGATCGTGGTCGGGGGCGGCTTGGCGTACTCGATCTCCGGCTTCGAGGCCACGGCGATCCGGGCGGTCGCGCCGGGCGGGGATGTTGTCTGGGAGCAGACACGCTCGGCATCCCACATTCCGTCGATGATCTACGACGCTGGGCTGCTCTACAACATCCACGACAGCGGCATCGCGACGTGCATGGACGCGACCACGGGCGAGGTGGTCTGGCAGGAGCGGGTCGGGGGCACGCACTGGGCATCTCCCGTACTGGCCGAAGGGCGGATCTACTTCCTCTCCGAAGAGGGTGAGACGATTGTGATCCAGGCGGGGCCCGAGTTTCGCGAATTGGCCCGGAATCGTCTCGACGAGCACACGCAGGCGTCCATGGCCGTCTCGGCGGGGCGCTTCTACATCCGGACCGCGGACCACCTCTGGGCGATCGGGTCGCGCTGAGCACGCGACAGTCCGGACGGCCGCGGCCAGGCGGACACCGTCGTTCCGGAACCGCCGCTGTTGCCCGCCGCCGGCTGGGCTTCGGGCGCGGCCCCGCTGGCCTGCGCGATAATGATTAGCCGTCCGAGAGCGTCGGATCGAGCGGGGTGCATTCATGATCAATCCAGCCGACACGTGGCGGGCGTCTTGGCGCGCGTTGCTTCTTGCGGGCGTCGTCGCCATCGCGAGCGCCCAGCCTTACCCAAACCCCTACCGGATGGTGGACGGCTGGGCCAAGCTGCCCGACGGCCGCGGTCCCGGCGCCATGGGAGATCTTGTGGTAGACCCGGACGGCGAGCACCTGTGGGCGGTGATCCGCTGCGATGCCGGGTCGGAGAAGTTCGGCTACGAATGCCTGGACTCCGACCTTGACGCCGTTGTGCAGTTCAGCCTGAAGACCGGTGACGTGGTCACGAGCTTCGGCGGAGGAATGTTCATTTGGCCCCACGGGATCGCCGTCGGGCCGGATGGCGCGGTGTGGGTGACGGACGCGGCCAATCCGGCGCGAGTGCCAGAGGGTGGCGATCGCGGTCACCGGGTCGTCAAGTTCAGCCGCACGGGTGAGGTGCTGATGACGCTTGGCACGCCCGGGGTGGCGGGTGACGGGCCACGCCACCTCAGCTCCCCGGCGGACGTGGCCGTGGCCGACGACGGCACGGTATTCGTAGGGGACGGCCACTACGCCGACGGGAACAATCGGGTCGTCAAGTACGCGCCCGACGGGTCGTACATCGGCCAGTGGGGCGAGACGGGCTACGGGCCTGGGCAGTTCCGGGTGTTGCACTCGCTGGCGTTCGACACCGAGGGCCGGCTGTTCGTCGCGGACCGCGAGAACAACCGCGTGCAGATCTTCGACCAGGATGGCAACCACAAGGCGAGCTGGACGCAGTTCGGACGCCCCAGCGGGATTTCGTTCGACAGCCACGGCAACATATTCGTGGCCGACTCTGAGTCAGACGACGTGCAGAACCCCGGGTGGGAGATGGGCCTGCGGGTGGGGGACGCAAAGCTGGGCTGGGTGCGCTATTTCGTGCGCTTCCCGTGGGGGGATCCCCGCAGGACAGCCGGTGCGGGTGCCGAGTTTGTGGCGGCCGACGATGAGGGCAACCTGTACGCGGGCGAGCCATTCCGCAGGGTCCTGCAGAAGTACGCCAGGGTGATGCCCTAGCGCCCGGTTGTCGGGCCCTGCCACCGGTCACTCGATGGTCACAGCTTCCGTGGCGAGCACGAATAGCACGTCATTCGCGCTCTCGTAGCCCAGCAGAGCGTCGCGGGCGCCATCCGAGGCCACCCTCGTGTCGGTTAGGCCTGCGATGAGCAGGTCTGCTTTCGAGGACCTGCGCGAGACCTCGGTCTCCAGCGACGCACCGCTTGAGTAGGGGACCGCGGTCACGTTCTGCGTCGAGATTGGAAGGCGGCCCTCCTTCATCAGGTTCGAGAGCCGGTTCGTTTCCCGCTCGGCGTCTCGCTCCTCGAAGCAGGCGAAGAGGTGGATCTGCGCCCGCCGCCACTCGGGGTGGCCGACGATGATGTAGGCCAGCAGCAGCATCAGCGGCGCGTTGGAGACCGTCTCCTCCGTGACCCAGAGATGGATCGACGCGCGGTAGCCGAAACGGTACTTCGTCGAGCGCAGCACGAGGACGTTGAACATCGAGTCCATCGCCATCCGCGCTCCGTCCACGATCTCGTCGAGCTCTTCCGGCTCGCCCTTGTCGAATTCGAGCAGCAGGCAGTTGTTGGGCAGCCCCGAGATTCCCGGCATCTGCAACGTCTGGGCCAGGGCCATCCGGAACGAGGGGCAGATCAGGGAGTCGACGAAGACCCCGGCATGGCTGACCTCCGTGCGCTCGACGAGCTTCTGGACCTGCAGCCGGGCTTCGATCTCCTGCGCGAAGGAGTACTCCCCGCGCATGAATTGGATGAAATGCCCGAATCCGTGCCGGTGGCTGATCCACCGCAACAGGTCGAAGTGGCCCAGCCGGCGCTCCGCGAACGGCGTCACGGCGACGATCGAAGGGCGCCAGCCGCCGGACGACTGTTCGACGCGGTTCTGCTGCAGCGTGATCTGGAGTCGGCGCGTGAGCTGGAACATCGTTCCCTCGAAGATGGCCGCCAGGTCGCGTTCGCCGCGGCGGGACCGGCGCAATCCCAGATAGGTCGCGAGCATCAGCAGGATCGCGACCAACGCGTAGAGCGGGTTCATCTGGATCATCAGCAGGCCGCACATCACGGCCCCCAGCAGGGACAGGTACCAGCGCGAGCGGAACGTCGGACGGTAGGCGGGGTTGCCCGCAAAGTACTCCAAGAAGGAGACCGCGCACAGGGCACCGTAGGTCACCATGAAGAACATGCTCAGGATCTGGGCGATGAAGTCCACGTCGCCGATGACGACAAAGAAGATGGCGATCAGCCCCGAGATCAGAGTGGCGTTGACGGGCTCCTGATTCTTGCCCCGGCCCTCTTCCAGAAAGGTGTTCAATTGCGGGATCGGCGAAACCCTGTCCCGCGCTAGCGCCTGCAGGGTCCGAGGCGCCACGAGGATCGAGCCCAGCGCCGATGACAGCGCCGCGGCACCCAGTCCGCAGTAGATCGCGGGGCCCCACAGGGCGATTTGCGCCATGATGAACTGGTCTTCCGCCAGTGCCTCGGGAGTGGCGCTGTGGGCCAGCTTGACGGCGACGAGGGCATACACGACCATGCCAGTCACGGTTGCGCCGATCGTCCCCAGCGGAATGCTGCGCTGTGGATTCTTCAGGTCGCCCGAAAGGCCGAGGCCGGCGATCATCCCCGTGAAGGCCGGGAAACAGGTCGCGAAGACGATGCCGAACGAGTCCGGGCCGTCAATCCGCGACGTCAGGTTGATCCCGTCCGGCCGCATCGCCGCCGGAGCCTCGCCCAGCAGGAAGGCAGCGATGGCTCCCACCAGAACCCCGGAGACGACCCACAGGGCCCGCACGCCGATGTCGGCGCCCTTGGAGAGCATCAGCAGCATCATCAGAACGGCGGCGGGAAGGCTCACCCACCGCGGGTCAGGGCTGAGGTCGTACGTGAACGCGGCCCACTGGTACACGGGGTCGAACGCCTCGGCGAACGCGACGAGGTAGAAGGCGATCGAGATCGCTTGGGAGAGATACAAGGCGATTCCGATCGCGCCGCCAATGCTCGTGCCGAAGGAGCGGCTGATGATGTAGTACGCTCCCCCGCCAGCCACGCGCCGATTGGTGGCGATCTCGGAGACCGCCAGCACTGTCGGGATCGTGACCATGTGCCCCAGGAGGACGATCATCAGGGTGCCCCACAAGCCCACGTGCCCGACCGCGTAGCCGAACCGCAGGAAGAGGATCGCCCCCAGAATCGTGCTGATCGATGCCAGGAATACCGGCGCCGTGCCAAATCCGTGCCCGGTTGCGCCAGTGTCTTGCCCCGGCGTTGCGCCGCTAGTTGCCATTCGGGTTGGCCTCCGGAGTTTCGGGCATGGGCGGCGCGACGGCGCGGTCTCTCGCTGCTAGGCCCGTCTCGGGCGCGACCGATCGCACGTGCAGGTCCCGTTGCGGGAAGGGGATCTCGATGCCCTCGCGCTTGAACGCGGCAAAGACTCGAAAGTACAGCTCGCTGCGCATGACCCTCGGGGTGGCGACCCGCTTGCGTGTCCAGATGCGCAGTTCGAAGTCCAGCGAACTGTCCCCGAAGCCCAGAAAGATCACATTCGGCGGGGGGCTGGCTTCGAGATCGGGGTGGTCGCGCACAGCTTTCTCGACCACGCCACGCACGTGCTCGGGGTCACTGCCGTAGGACACGCCGAACGGTGCCCGGATGCGCACGGTGCGGTCATTTGCGGTGAGGTTCGTGACCATGCCGTCCACCAGGTCGGAGTTGGGGATGATCATCACAACATTGTCATTGGTGCAGACCCACGTTCCCCTCGCGCCGATGAAGATGACGTTGCCCTGGATGCCATTCACATCGACCCGGTCTCCCGCCTTGATGGGCTCGTTGATCAGCAGCACGAGGCCCGCGGCGAAGTTCTTCGTGATGGACTGGAAGCCAAATCCCAAGCCGATGCCGAGCGCACCGCCGAACACGGTCAGGCTGCTCAGGTTCAACCCGAGCGTCTGCAGCGCCGCCAAGGAGCCCACGGTAAAGACGACGTAGCCGACCACGCGCTGAATGGCGTACTTGCGGCCCTCCTCCAGGGCGGTGTTGTCCAAGACTCGCCTGCGCACGAACTTGGTCGTGGCACGGGTCCCGTAGTGGATCACTCCCAGCAGGACCAAGGACTTGACCAACAGCAGGGCCGTGAGCTCGAGTTCTCCGAGCCGGAAGAACGGGACCGTGAGCACGGTGCGCAACAGTTCGGCGAGTGTGGGGAAGCGGGCGCGCACGAGAGGCGCGGCATAGGTCTCGAGGGCGAACAGGCTGCCAAGCACGACGGTGAGCTTGGCGAGGTCTGAGCGGGCTCCGGTTCTCCAGGTCATCGTTGAAGGTTCGCCTCCGGTGCCGTTCAGAAGAGCACACCCCGGGAATCTGCCGGGGCGAGAGCCGGCACGCGACGCCAGCTGCGCAGCGTCTCGAGGGCGGCAGCATGTTTCTGGGGCTTCGGTCCGGCCAGCCCGCTGTATCGAAGATTATACGGCGCGGCATTGGGTCTCTCGACGCCCCCCGGGCCATGCCTCGGGCGGCCTTTCCAGGAGATGGCCCGCGAATGTGCTGGTCGTGCCGCACCGCCGGGGCGCTGTGCGCGTGACTGGGCGGAGCCAGTTCGGTCCCTCTGTTGGGGGGCCTCTTGTTGGCCGTCCGGACCGCCTGCAATGCGAACCTACGGCCTCCGGGCAGTCCGTTCCAAGTCAGCAGCGGGCGCCCGGGGGCAGTCGGGGCTGACTGGCGGGGATGGCCGTCGCGGGAGCCTCTGACCACGGTCTCGCTGGCTCGATGTCGCGGCGAACCGCGCTTCTCAGCGCGGAGATTGGCGCTCGGCCAACGATTCCCGCATCTCGGCGATGCCGTCGATGCCGCAGGTTCGGTGGCAGTCGTGCACCTCTAGGTCCTTTGTGGCCAGTTGCAGCCCAGTGGCGTGAGGCCCCGAGACCTGCCCCGCATCGAGATGACGGCCCGAGAACGGTCACTGCAGCCGAAAGCTGATGTCAGCTGCGCGCGCGGAGTGGGTTAGCGCTCCGACAGAGACAAAATCCGCCCCGGTTTCGGCGTATGATCGCACGGTGGCGAGCACCACGTTCCCCGAGACCTCGACCGATGCCCGCCCACGCACCCTCCGGACCGCTTGGGCCACTTGCGACGGGGTGAAGTTGTCGAGCAGCACGTGGCCGCACCCGCAGTCCAAGGCCTCGGCCAATTCCTCGAAGTCGCGCACTTCGACCTCAACCGGCAGTCGCGAGCCGCGGCACCTCTCGATCGCCGCGCGCACGCCCCCGGCCGCGGCGATGTGATTGTTCTTGACGAGAATCGCGTCGTATAGGCCCATGCGGTGATTCGTGCCGCCGCCGGCCCTCACCGAGAGCTTCGCGATGATGCGCATTCCGGGCCCGGTCTTGCGCGTGTCGAGCAGCGTGCAGCCAGTGCCCTCGATCTCCCGTGCGAATTGCCTCGTCAGTGTCGCGATCCCGCACGCCCGCTGCAGCAGGTTGAGGGCTGTCCGCTCATAGGTCAGGAGCTTCCGGCTGGGCCCCTTCACTCTCGCGAAGACTTGTCCGCTGTCGACCTGCTGGCCATCTTCGCGCAGCAGTTCGACCCGGTCCTCCCCGTAGAGCAGTGTGAGCAGTGGCACTCCTGCCAGCACCAGACGCTCCTTGGCCAAGAAATGGCCGGTTGCGCAGGCTTCCGCTGGCACGCATGCCAGGGTCGTGATGTCGCCGTCCCCGATGTCTTCCCTGAGCGCGAGCGCGATCAGCTCGCGCACCTCTCGGTGGCACCAGTCCAGCTTTGCGGTTGGTCTCAATGTTTCTCCTTGCTCCGCGACCGCGTTCGTCGCTCGGCCTCAGCTCACTGCCCGGCCCGGATTCCCCGCAGCGTGTTCGAAGGCGAGCCGGGTCGCGGCGTCGATGGCCCGGAGGGTGGGGACACTGACGCGCAGCCTCTCCGCGAACTCGATGGCCGCGCCCAGCAGTGCGTCGAGTTCCGGCTTGCGGCCTCGCTCCAAGTCCTGCAGCATCGATGTCTTGTGATGCCCCACAGCCCGGGCTCCGGCGATCCGGCGCTTGTTGGAGAGGGCGATGCGGGTACCAGCGGCGGCAGCCACCGCCCGGACCTCGTCCATGATGTCCTCGATCAGGCGCAAGCCGTGCTCGGAACCGGTCAGCTGCGCCAGCGTCGTCCGCGTCAGGACACTGAGCGGGTTGAACGCCGCGTTTCCCATCAGCTTGACCCACAGTTCGTGCCGGATGTCGCCGCGGACCGGGGCCTTGATCCCGCCCGCCCGCAGGGCCGCTGCCAAGTCAAGCAGGCGCCGGGTTCGCCCGCCAGAGGGCTCGCCAAGCGGGACCTTGGCTCCCGACGAGTGTTCCACGATGCCCGGCACTGGCATCGAGCTTGAAATATAGGCGATCCCGCCCACTGCCTCCGCCGGTGGGATGTGCCGCGTTACCACACCTCCCGGATCGACGGCCTCGATAGGCCCCTCCGCGCCGCCGATGCCGTGAAAGTACCACCAGGGAAGGCCATTCTGGATCGAGACGAACGTGGTTCGCGTTCCGCGAAGGGCGGTCACGCGGGGAGCCACCGCTGGGAGCGAGCTGGCCTTGACCGCGAGAATCACATAGTCCGACCGTCCCACCTCGGCAGGCGAGGAAGTTGCCGGGATGGCATAGCGGTGCTCGCCGAAGACTTCGCTGCGGACGAGCAGGCCTGCCGAGCGAAGGGCCGCGAGATTGGCCCCCCGCGCGATGAGGCGCACGTCGTGGCCGGCCTCCCAAAGCCGCGCTGCCAAGACGCCGCCGATCGCGCCAGCGCCGAAGATCGCGAACTTCATCGCGGCTTCAGCGGGACGCCACCGTGACAATCGCACCGCGGACTGCCCGCTCCAAAGGGTCAAGGGCATCCGAGAAGAAGTGGTCCGTCGCTTCGACCCAGGTGATGCCTTTCGGGGGCGCGGCCATGTCGAACGCTCGCTGCATGCTAGCGCGGGAGCCGAATTCGTCCCCGGTGCTCTGGACAAAGTGCTTGGGGCACGCGCAGTCATTCAAGAAGTCAACGCGCGCCCGGTCTGTCGGCGTCCCAACAGCGATCACCCCTGCGACATCCGGGTCTCCGCAGGCTACGCGAAGGCTGACGCGCGAGCCGAACGAGAAGCCTCCGATGATCAGGGGCGTTCCCGGATGCCGATCCCGCATGTGGCGCATCGCCGACCGAAGGTCGTCGCGCTCGCCGTGTCCACCGTCATATGTGCCGGCACTCGTGCCCACCCCGCGAAAGTTGAAGCGCATCACCGTCGCACCAGCTTGGCGTGCCGCCCTTGCCATGCGGTAGACCACCTTGTTGTGCATGGTGCCCCCGTACAGGGGATGCGGGTGGCAGAAGACGAAAGCCCGCTCGATTGGCCGGTCGGTCATCGGCTCTTCGAGGAGCGCCTCCAGTCGTCCGGCCGGGCCCTCGAAGTGCATCGCTCGCAACTTGCGCGGCATGGGGATTCAGCTTGCGCCGGACGCTGTCCGTGGGCGACTCTCGCCGATTGGGCGCAGACACGGTGGGAAGAAGGCCGCGGCGGGGCCTGTACGAGAATCGGCGGCTAGAGACGAAGTGTACACCCTCGGGACCGCTGGCACCCAGCTTTGGACCGGGCCGTGCGCGAGCCACTCGGCACCCGTGGCGCGGTCCTGTCTCGCACAGCCCGCACGCCCGGTCGTGCAGAGCCGCCCGGCGTGCGGGAAGCGTAACGTGGTGCGCAGTGGCGGCGATGTTCGGGGAGCGTTCGCCCGTCTGGGCAATGTGACGCACGATGCTTGAGATTCTGGATGTCACCAAGAGGTTCGGGGCCACCACGGCCTTGGATCGCGTCAGTCTTCGCGTGCGGCGCGGAGAGATCCATGCTCTCCTCGGGGAAAACGGGGCAGGGAAGTCAACCCTGGCGAGAGTGATCTCGGGGGCTGTTAGGCCGGATTCCGGCGCAATCAGCTTGGACGGCGCCGTCATCCGCGTCGATAGTCCCCACCGGGCATTGCGGATCGGGATATCGATCGTTCACCAGCAGTCGGACCTGATCGCCGACCTGACGGTCGCCGAGAACATATTCCTTGGAAGGCTCCCCAAGACCCGACTGGGCCTGGTCGATCGGGCGAGGCTGTGCCGGGATGCCAGCCGGCTGGTCGAGCGTCTCGACTTCGCCCTCGACGTGCGCTGCCGGGCCGGTGATCTGGACATTGCCAGCCAGCAGGTGGTCCAGATCGCCCGCGCGCTCTCGGTCTCGGCACGGGTCCTGATCATGGACGAGCCATCCGCGGTTCTGGGCCACGCCGAACTTGCGAGGCTGTTCGCGATCCTCCGCCGGCTAAGGGCCCGAGGGGCGGCGATCGTCTATGTCTCCCACCGGTTGCGCGAGGTGTTCGAGATCGCGGATCGCGCCACAGTCCTCAAGGATGGCCGCGTCGTCGGCACTTACGCCCTGAGTGCCAACATCGCCCCCTCGTTTCTCATCCGCCGGATGGTCGGAGAGGATCTGGCCGACAGCGGCGCTGCAAGCGTGTCCCGGCCGGGCCGCGAGCTTCTGCGCGTAGACGGCCTGGCGAAGGCGGGATCGTTCGAAAACGTCGGCTTCGCGTTGCATGCCGGGGAAATCGTGGGACTGGCAGGCTTGGTGGGGGCCGGTCGGACCGACCTCTGCAAGGCGATCTTCGGGGCAACATCGGTTGACCGCGGCCGGATTCTCGTCCGCGGGAGGTCCGGAGGTCCCCAGACGCCGGCCCGCTCGCTGGCGCGGGGTGTCGCCTACCTCTCCAAGGACCGCCGCCGGGAAGGGCTGATTCTCGACCAGCCGGTTGGTTGGAACCTGACATTGGGGATCATTTCCCGATTCGCCAGCGCAGGAATTCTGAGACTGCGCAGCGAGAATCGCTTCGCCGACAGCATGATTGCAAGACTGCGCATCCGCGCGAGAGGGCGCTGGCAGCCAGCGGCAATGCTCAGCGGGGGGAACCAGCAGAAGGTGGCACTCGCGAAGTGGCTCGGCACCGATGCGAGCGTCTTTCTCTTGGACGAGCCGACGGTTGGCGTCGATATTGGCGCCAAGGGGCAGATTCACCGGATTGTGGCGGGCCTGGCACGGCGCGGGGCCGCCGTCCTGCTGGTCTCGTCGGAGATTCCGGAGCTGCTGTCCCTGTGCAGCCGGATCCTCGTGATGAACAAGGGAAAGCTGGCGGCACAGCTGTCCGCTGCGGAGGCAACCGAGGAGGATGTGCTGCGGCTTGCCACCTAGCGCGGGCCCGAACGCTGCTCGAGCCGGCTACAAAATCGATCGGCCGGGGGCGCTATGATTGGTCGCTTGCCATGAATCCCCGCGGGCGCGTTCGGTGCGGAATCGACACCGGAGGCACGTTCACGGACTTCGTGGGCCTGCACGACGACTCTGGCGAACTGGTGGCCTCCAAGTGGCCCTCGTCGCCGGGCCGGCCACTCGAGGGGATCGTGGGAGCGGTCAATCAGTCGGGCCTCCCTCCGGAGAGCATCGGCTTCCTGATCTTGGGCACGACTGTCGCCACCAACGCGCTCATCCAGCGCGAGGGTGCACACGTGGTGTACGTCACGACCGAGGGGTTCGAGGATGTCCTGTACATCCAGAGAATGAACCGCAAGTACCACTATTCCTACGAGTGGACCAAACCGCTTCCGTTCGTAGAGCGGCGGGACTGCCTCGGTGTGCGGGAGCGCGTCGACGCCAAGGGCAAGATAGCCGTCCCGCTGACGGCGGCGGCGATGGACGAGCTGGGGCGCGCCATCGCGGGGCGCCTCCGTGGTCACCGGCCCGAGGACTCGGCCCTGGCGGTGTCGCTGTTGTTCTCTTACCTAAACCCGGGGCACGAGGCCCGGCTCAGAGAGTTCCTCGAGAGTCGCTTCCCGGGAGTCGCGGTGTCCGTCTCGCACGAGATCGCTCCGATCTGGAGGGAGTACGAGCGGGGCAGCACGGTTGTGGCGGACGCCTTCGTCAAGCCGCTCTTGCGGCGGTATGTCGGGTCGGTTCGGGAGAGCCTGGCCAGCCTGGGGCTGCGCTGCCCGTGGGCCATCATGAAGTCCAACGGGGGCCATGCGACCGCGCGATCCGCCGAGGGCCAGCCGGTGAACCTGATCCTGTCCGGCCAGAGCGGCGGGATCATCGGGGGCAAGTTTTTCGGCGAGCTCGCCAACGAGGAGAACCTGATCACGCTCGATATGGGGGGGACCAGCTGCGACGTGGGGGTCGTTCAGGCCGGCAAGCTGTCCTACGTCACCAACTACGAGATTGAGTGGGGACTGCCGATCAGCGCTCCATTCGTTGACCTGACCGCGATCGGCGCCGGTGGCGGCAGCATCGCATGGATCGACAAGGGGGGGTTCCTGCGCGTGGGACCGCAGAGCGCGGGGGCAGTGCCGGGCCCGGTCTGCTACGCCCGAGGCGGCACCAACGTCACCGTGACCGACGCGAACCTGACGCTCGGCCGGCTGAATCCGGACTACTTCCTCGGCGGACGGATGACGCTAGACCCGGAGGGTGCCAGAGCCGCTCTCGAGGAGTTGGGCGGATCTCTGGGCCTGTCCGCTGCCGGGGCCGCCCGCGCCGTGATTGACATGGCCAACGAGAACATGGCCAACGCGATCCGGCTGGTCTCGATCGAGCGCGGCCTCGACCCTAGGGATTTCGCGCTCGTCGCGTTTGGCGGGGCTGGACCCCTCCACGCCGGGGGGATCCTCGGGAAGATGGGAATGAGGCGCGCGGTGATCCCCCCGCATCCCGGCCTGTGCTCGGCGTTCGGCGCCGCCCTGGCCGACTTTCGCGTCGACAAGGTCTGGAGCACGAACTATCGCTCCGACCGTGTCGAACCGGCCGAGGTCATCGAGCAATTCGGAGAGCTCGAAGTCGCCGCTCGGGAGCAGCTGCGCAGGGAAGGGTTCGCGGCAACGCCGGACGTCCACCGCTCGATCAGCATGCGCTACGCTGGCCAGAACTATGAGCACGACGTGCGGCTGCCGGCCACTGACCTGGACGGCGCGAGCATCGGCACCGCGTTCGCGGAATTCCACCGCTTGCACCGGCAGTTGTACGGCTACTCGATCAGCGGCGAGGTGATTGAGCTGATCCGCCTGAACGTGACGCTGATCGGGCGCATTGCCAAGCCCCGCCTGGCGGACCCCGGGACTGGCGGACCACTGGAGCCCTGCCAGACGCGGCCGGTCGATTTTGCCGGTGGCGGGCCGGTTGCGTGCCCCGTGTATCGCCGCGACCAGCTGCCCGCCGAGGTTCCGCTGGTCGGGCCGGCCGTCGTCGAGGAAGTCGACTCCACGATCCTGCTCCATCCCGGGCACACGTTGCGGGTCGGCCGTTCCGGCGTTATCACTGTCCGGGGGACCTAGCGGCGGTCGGCATGGGCAGCATCGATTCGGTCACCCTGAGTGTGATCAACAACGCCCTCGTCAACATCTGCCGCGAAATGGGCACGGCGATGATGCGGACGAGCTACTCCCCGATCTTCAACGAGGGCTTGGACTTCTCGTGCGTCATCTTCAACCGGCGCGGGGAGATGATCGGCCAGGCCGAGTTCTGCCCCACCATGCTCGGCTCGGCTCAATACGCGGTCAACTGGACCATCGAGGAACTTGGCCTCGCCGCCTTCGAGCCAGGCGACGTGGTGATCCACAACGACCCCTACAGAGGTCAGTGTCACATGCCGGAGCACATGGTCCTCAAGCCCGTCTTCTTCGGCGGCGAGCTCTGGGGTTTCGTCGCTAACATCGCGCATATCGGCGAGATCGGGGGCATGGCCCCCGGATCGTTCGCCGCCGACGCCACCGAGGTCTACCAAGAAGGGCTGCGATTGCCACCGGTCAAGGTCATGCGGCGCGGCGAGTACGTGAGGGATGTCTGGAAAATCATCCTCAGCAACCACCGGACGCCCAAGACGAGCTGGGGCGATCTGCACGCGATGATCGGGTCGCTCAGCATCGCGGAAACCCGCATGCGCGAGTTGCTGGAGCGGTACGGAGCGCGGTATCTCACCGACGCCGGCGACCGGCTCCTCGACTATTCCGAGCGCTGGATGCGCGCGGAAATCCACGAGATTCCGAACGGCGTGTATCGCGCGAGCGACTGCATGGAGGACGACGGCGTCACCGACCGCCCCGTGTGGTTGCGGCTCAAGCTCGTGGTCAAGGACGAAGAGGTGATCGCCGACTGGACGGAGTCTGACCTGCAGGCGAAGGGTCCCGTGAACGCCACATTCGTGGTGACGGCGGCCGCCTCGTACAGTGGGCTGCTGCACTTGACGAGCAACGAGATCCCAAGGAACTCGGGCTGTTACCGGCCGATTCGGATCGTGACCAAGCCCGGAACCGTGGTCAACGTGCGCCACCCCGGGCCTTCCGTCGGCGGGAACACGGAGACGCACCCGCACCTGCAGAATGTGGTCGTGGCGGCCCTGAGCCAGGCAATTCCCGAGCGCGCTGCCGCCGCCGAGGGGGCCAGCGGCTGCAATTTCCTCTTCGCCGGAGTGCATCCCGACACAGGCGAGTACTACACCAACTACCACATCGACGGCAGCGGCTGGGGCGCCACCGCAACCCACGACGGGGACTCGGCCATGTGTCCCGAGAACGGGAATTGCCGCAACACGCCGGTCGAGGTGCTGGAGAGCAAGTTTCCCTGGAGGACGCTCGAGTACCGCCTTCGCCCCGACTCCGGGGGGCCCGGCCGCTTCAGGGGAGGCCTCGGCAGCTCGAGGGTTCTGCGCGTCCTTGCCCCCGAGATTACGGTCAGCGCCCTGATGGATCGCACCAAGACCCAAGCGTGGGGGCTGTTCGGCGGCGGCAAGGGCGCCTCCGGTGGGATTTTCGTCAAGAGGAAGGGGGACGCCCGCTTTCGGACATTCTCCGAGGCATTCGGGACCGTCTCGGACTCGAAGTTCACGCGAGTCGTGCTGAGAGAGGGGGATGAGGTGATGATCTGGTCGCCCGGTGGCGGCGGTTATGGCGCACCCTCGGAAAGGGGCCAGGGGGATGTGGGCCGAGACGTCCGCCAGGGCTGGGTCTCCCGCGACGCGGCGCGCGACTCCTACGGAAATGATCGGTAGAAAGCCCGACCAGGCGGCGCGGTGCGCGAGCTCGGACCGGGACCGCGGGCTGAGGTGAGGGCGGATGGGTCGCTGGAAGAAGAACCCCGCGCAGTGGCACGAGCAGACCATGGTGTATTGCGAGCTTTGCGGGAAGATCATTCCCAAGAACCTCTGGATCGCCGGAGAGTCGGGCCAGACTCTGGTCTTCTGCGGGCCTGACTGCGAGGAGCTCCACAAGACCTACTGGCTGCCCTCCCGGGCCGAGCGGGCCTAGCTCCCGCTCGCGCGCAGTCTCTGCCGTCCCCCGGCGGCGCGGCCCGGCCTATCGCGTCCAGTGATCGTCGGGTCTGTCCATCGCGACGAACAGGTCCACGTTCTCCCGGGTGATCTCGTCCAGAGCGATCGGCTGTCGCTTGGGAACCGCCTCCCCTCGAAAGATCCGGATCATGGAACTCACGCTGAGCTCGCCGTGCAGCCTTGGCGGATGCAGGATCGTGTACTTGCCCAGCCCGGCCTTGATCAGCTTCAGGCCCCCGTTGTAGCCGTCGAGCCAAGTGAGGCAGGGACGGTTTGCTCTGAGCATGTCGTCGGTAATGCCCGCTGCTCGCAGCGCCTGGACCCCTCCCACCGCCATTTCGCCGTTGTCGAAGTGAATGCCGTCGAGGTCCGGGTGGGCGGTGATGATGTTCTCCATGACCCTCTGCCCGCTGGCCCGGGACCAGTCGCCGGCCTGCCTGACCGCGTCGATTCCCGGATACCGTGCGAGGACCTCGCTGTAGCCGGCATTCCTCTCCACCGCCGGTCCGGCACCTGGCAGGCCCTCGATGATCGCGACCTTGGCGCTGCCTGAGATGATGTCGATCAGCGCGGTCAGGCCCTTGACCGCGCCGTAGCGGTGGTCGGTCGACACGAAGGTGTCGTATTTCTCGCTGGCGACCATACGGTCGACGACGACCACAGGAATCCCCTCCCGCTCGCACTCATCCAAGATCGGGTTGGCGACGTACAGGTTCGCCGCGCCGATGATCAGGCCGTCTACTCCCTTGGTCAGCAGGTCCTCCAAGTCCGAGACCTGCTTTGCCGGCGAGTCGTTGGCGTCGGTGATCAGGAGGTCGACATTGCCGTGCTTGGCGACCTCCTCCTCGATGGCCTCGCGCAGGGCTGTGCGCCAAGTGTTGGTCTCCGAGGCATTGCTGAATCCGATCGTCCAGCGCCTCTCTTCGAACGGCGCGTCCGTCTGGTCTCGGCCGGGCACCTCGCTCTGCCCACAGCCGGCAGGCGCCAGCGCGGCGACAGCGCCGGTCCCGAGCGCTGCGAATTGCCGACGGGTCATTGCTCTGGCAGGAGTCACGGGGTCTCCCGTCTATTCTCTCCGAGCCTCACTGTGTTCGCCCCCGTCCTACGCTTGCCGTGGTCGGAGCGCGCGGACGTCGACGGCACGGGTCCGGCTGCTTGTCCGAGTGAATAACACGACTCTGAGAACCGACGGGCACTTCGAAGCCATCCTTGACCGGAACTGGGAGCATGGTCTAGCGCTAGATCGGAGTTGACTCTTGCCTGCAGCTGCGAGTTGAACGTATCCTAGCCGAATCTGTGAGAGGCCTCGGGGCGCTGGGCCAAGTCTGGAGGATGGCAGCAGCGGTGCGGACGGGTTGGTGCCCAGCGGGCGTCGGGAGTGTCAGAAATCCCGTGTATGGACCCGCCCCGGGGCAGACCCTTGGCAGGGGCCCGGGGAGGGAGGGAGCACGACCGGACCGGGCCCCTGCCAAGGGTCTGGTCGAAACAAACGAAAGCAGGTATGTTATGAAGCGCAAGATGAACCTCCTCAATCCCACCAGCCAGCCTGTGCCGCCCGGCGAGCCCCGCCGCGCCCCGGAACTCTCCGATGAGGCGATCGACGCCTTCCTCGACGGCCGCGACCGGGCTCAGGTCCTCCGCGAGCCCTCTGTGATCCTCGAGCTCTACAGGAAACTCGCCGAGCGGGCCCTCCAAGCCGAAATGGCCTACCACCTCGACCACTGCGAGGACCCCAACACCCGCAACGGCCACAATCGCAAGACCGTCCACACCGAGCACGGCAGCATGCTGCTTGCCGTCCCCCGCGATCGCCAAGGCTCCTTCCGGCCCCAGCTCATCGAACCCTGGTGCCGCCGCCTCGAGGGCTTTGACCAGCTCGTCCTGAGTCTGTTCTCCTCCGGACTCAGCATGCGCGAGATCCGCGACCAGCTGGCCGCCCGGTACGACGTCGACGTCTCCCCGGAACTGATTTCCAAGATCACCGACGAGGTGCACGAGGAGCTCCGCGAGTGGCAGGACCGACCGCTCAACGAGGTCTATGCCCTGCTGTTCCTGGACGCCATCTGGGTCAAGATCCGCCAGGACGGAGCGGTCACCAACAAGCCTGTCTTCCTGGCCCTCGGGGTGGACTGCTCAGGCCGCAAGCAGTTGCTGGGACTGTGGATCCAGCAACAGGAAGGTGCCAAATTCTGGCTCAAAGTCCTGAAGGAATTGCAACTACGGGGCGTAAAGGACGTGCTGATCGCCGTCACGGACGCCCTCAACGGGTTTCCCGCGGCCATCGAGGCCGTCTTCCCCCAGGCTCTCGTGCAGACCTGTGTGGTGCATCTGCTGCGCAACTCCCTGCTGCAGGTCTGCTACCAGGAACGCCAGCAGCTCAGCCGCTCCCTGAAGCAGATCTACCGCGCCGACAGCGCCGTAGCCGGCCTGCAGGCGCTGGAGGCGTTCGAGGACAGCGAGCTCGGACGGAAATACCCCGCCATCGGCCGCCTGTGGCACCGCCACTGGGAGCAAGTGGAGCCCTTCTTCTCATTCACCGAGCCGGTGCGCAAGGCCGTCTACACCACCAACGCCATCGAGAGCCTCAACAGCTGTGTGCGGCGGGCCGTGGTCGTGCGAGGGCACTTCCCCAGCGACAAAGCCGCCAGCAAGCTGATCTACATGGCCCTGCGCAAGGTGGAGCGCAAGTGGAAGAGACCTCCCCCGTACTGGCACCAGGCGCGCCGGGAGTTCGCCATCCTCTTCGAGGATCGCTTCCAGGTGGTGCCGCGGTGAGCAGCACCCTGCCAGCGGGAACCCGCATGGAACGGCTGCCGGGCAGCCGGCCGCCGGGCGTGTGCCGCATGCAACGCGGGCTGCTGCTCGGCACGCGCAGCGAACCGATGCCGGGCGTCCAGCCGCCAGCCTTCCGCCACTGGGGCTCTCTCAGCGCGCTGCGCGCGCCCTGTGGTCCCCCGCGCCCAACCCGGCCGCAAAAAGCGCTGGCCTCGCTGGACGCGATCCCTCCCGCTGCGCTACACTGGCCAATCGCATACACGGGATTTCTGACACGGTCGCGGCGTCTAGGGCCTGCTGCGGCCCGCCGTCTGGGGTTCAACACGGAGAACCATGAATCGGCTCATCCTTTGCTCCGGCGGACTCTGACCGCCTATTCACGACGAGTTAGCCTGGCTGTTGTCCCTGTACCCTCACCAGTCCTGGTGGCTTTCTCAGGACCCGCCGGGAAGGACGGTGGCGGGCTTCCTGCGAGACCGGGGCTGGTCGCTCACATCCGTCCGCCAGGCACTGGGAAACGACGAAGACGGCAGGCTCCCCGCCCGGGGGCCGCACTACCGCGGCACCGTCCGCGCGCCACTGCCCCTTGAGAGCCCTTTCGCCCGCCGGCCAGCCGCTCCCAGGCGGACCTCAAGCCGTGGCAGGCGCGCTGGCTTCTCCAGAGCGAGAGGGCGCCGCGAATCAAGCGCGGCTCCCCTAGGTGGAAGTGGGCCTGCGGGGCGACAAGCGCGGCGCGTGGCCCCCCTGGAAGTCCTTCCCGCCGGCCGTGCGCTGGATAGCGGAGTGGGACCCGCGGCAATCGGCGGTGGCGGGCTACATGGCGACGATGCTCTACCCGATGGACGCGTGGCGGGAAGCATGGCGTCGCGGGCGCGAGCACCCCAGCGCCGACCGAGGCCGGGTGTTGTATGTCACATTATTTGGCAGAGAGACGGGCTTTTTTGTCAGATTAGATGATTCCAGCTAGGGGAACTTTCTCATTCAATGTGACAAATCCATAGGCGTGGGTGAGTCGGGCGGCAGGTCTGCGGGCATGCGTCGGAGGTGCTGCGCGGCAGTCCTGCCTGCGGCTGCGCGCGGGCAGGGCCGGGAGCCGGGCGAGGGCTGCTACGGGAGGTGGGCAGTCAACACCTCCGGTTGGCCGGTCGGTCCGGCAGCGCTGCCGGAGCGTGGCCGGCGCTGGCTTGCCGGCCGGGTCGAGGCCTGCCTGGCGTCGGACGGAGTTGGAGACGAGGCCGGGCAGGCCGCGTGGAGCCGCCTGCAGCGCCGCGTCACGGAACTTGGCGGCGACGCGTGGCTGGACACAGGGGAGGGAAGCCCCGTCCCCGGAGACCCGTAGGACCGCTACCACTGGCAGCCGCGGGGCGCCGGTCGGGGGCGCTAAACTGGGCGCAATGGCGGCCGGAAGGCAGCCGGCGACCGTCCCGGTAGAGTTTCTCCGGACGGTGAAGCGCTGGGCGCAACGCCAGCCGGAGCCCGTCTCGGTGATCCTGTTCGGCTCCCGGGCGCGCGGGGACTACGGGCCGGAGTCCGACTGGGACATCGGCCTGGTGTTCGACGGAGATCCACCGTCGCTGGACGATCTTCCCCTTTACCTCGAGGACCGTCGCATCGACTGGGCGCGGTTCGAGCATTCCCATGCGATGCGCCTGCTGAACGTTTGCAGCCTGCCCCACGCCATGGCGGCCGACGGCGTCTGCCTGCACGGCGATCCGCTGCCACGCCCAGAGCGGAAAGATGTGAACATTCAAGATGCTTGGGATAACTTGGCCGAGGCCCACGAACAAATGATCAGCGCCATGACCGCTCTGGTCAGGTACTGGAACCGGCCCCTGACCTGGCGCAGGGGCTACAACACGGTAGTGGCGCGGGACGGAGCCGCGGCTGGTGAGCTGTTGTGCAAGGCCGCGCTGAGCATGAGAGGGCTGGAACCGCGGCGGTCCCATTTGGTGACTGAACTGTGCGGCGACTTGGAGGATTCGTTCCCGGACGACCCTCTGCTGCCGCTACTGGGGGACTGCGGCGGCCAGACCGCGAAGGCGCACATGAATCTCTATGCCAACTTGACATTCGATCGAGAGGATGTCGACCTCTCCGCACGCCGGCTGGCCGCGGCGTTGCGTGCATCAGGGGCGGTGCTGGCCCAGAGTTCCGGACATGGGCTAAGTAGCGATGTCCACTTTTTCGTCCCCGGGAGCCAGTTCGTCGAGGTTGAAGGTGGGCCTCAGGAGGCGTGCGGTGGTCTCGGCTAATCCACCCTGTCAGCAGTTGGAACCGGCGCTCGTGTAGTCTCGTGCGCCTGACAGTACAACTTGCCATCTGTTGGCCGCCGACAACGGGCTTGTTCCGGAACGGCTGGGGTTGCTCCGCCGCGACGGTCGGAATCGCTCCAAGCTCGCGGCGAACCGCGTCGAGTTTGCTGTGCAACAGGCCCAGCACGGGCACACCTACTCCACACGCGGGCGACTGCAGCTCGCAGAGATGCAGACAGCGACGCCGGCCACGCGCGTGAAGCATCGCACCGATCGCAAGCGCAGCCCCGTTCTATGGCCCGTGACTGCGAGGCCGTGCCGGCCAGCGCCAGGGCCTTGTAGGCGCCGTCGCTCTTGCGGGCGATGCTCTGCCTAGCGCCGGGGCTTGGAGTGCCTTTTATGTTAAAAGGTATGGCCACTGGCGGTGGGGACGACGGGAAGATGGGGCCCGCCCACTTGATAGTCCCGGCCTTCGGGGCTCCTCAGGGGCGGACAGTCGCGCCCGTGTTACAGGCCCTGCCAGTCTTGATTTCCCCCTCGCCTCGCGACGGGGGGTTCCGCCGGTGCGCACGGCCGTGCGCACCGGCGGGCAACGGGTCGGACCGTGGATGCCTTGGACGCTCAAGTCCGACAACTAGCTTGGTCGGCCCGTTGCAGCAATTCCTGCGCGCCCTCAACGGAAGCGTGGGTTCAGACCCGAATTGTAAAAGGACAGGAACGTAGGAATGAACACTTTGTCAACCACCGTAGTCGCAGGCATTGACGTCGGCAAGTCCAAGCTCGACGCCCATCTCCTGCACGCCAAACACGACCGCCAGTTCAACAACGACGAGGCCGGCCGCCGGATCCTGCGCGACTGGCTGCGCCAAAACGGCGTCCAGCGGGCCGTCTTCGAACCCACCGGGCGCTATCACCGCCCGCTCCACCAGTGCCTCTTTGACTCCGGCATGGAGACGGTCCTGGTCAACCCGCTGCGCTCGCGGCGCTTCGCCGAGGCCATCGGCAACTTCGCCAAGACGGACCGCGTGGATGCTGCCATGCTGGCCCGATTCGGCACCCTTGACAACCTCACTGGGAGCTCCCCTGCACCGCAGCAGCTGCAGAGATTGAGCGACCTGCTCGCCGTTCGGCGCCAGCTTCTCAAGCATCTGGACGCCCTGCGCAAGCTGCAGTCCGAACTTGGCACCGATTCCGCGGTGCCCATCAAGGCGCTCACAGCTTTGCAGGAGGACATTGACAACTGCGACCGGGCAATGCGGGCTTGCGTTGCCAGCGACGACGAGCTGTCACGCCGTGCCTCCATCATTGAGTTCATTCCCGGCCTGGGGCCCGTCAACGCAGCCTCCTTGTGCGCCGATATGCCGGAACTCGGCACGCTCGGTCGGCGCCAGGCCGCCTCCCTCTTGGGCGTCGCGCCGTTCGCCTCCGACTCTGGGGGTCACCACGGCCGGCGTGCCATTCGCGGGGGCCGTGCCGAACCCCGCCGCCTGTTATACATGGCGGCCATGTCGGCAAGGATTTGGGAACCGGGCTCCAAGAGTCTTTACAATCGCCTCGTCGCTCGGGGCAAGCACCACAAGGTGGCCATGGTGGCGGTCATGCGCCGACTCATCGGCCTGGTTGACACGCTGTTGCGCGAAGACCGCATGTGGCAGACCGAGGCCCCCTCCCGCCCGATGGAGACCGCTGCGTGAACTCTCTCCTCCACTCTTGGGAAAAGGGCCGCGCCTGGCCAGATTCGTCACAGCCAGCAAGCGTCCCAGTACCCTGCCAAGGTAGCAAGCACGAGATGATGCTGATGAGTCTCCAGCTCCCCAAGATCCTTCCCTTGCGTCGCCGGGTGCACGACAAGGTTTTGATTTTCCCGGTATACCGGTGGGTTGAAGTCCAACTGATCTTGGAGAGCGGGTGCAAGGCGGGAGAACACGACCCATCGCATTCTGATCGTTCGGGAACGTTCGGCCGGGGTGTGGTGGGAAGATTCGGCTCTCTATGGTCAGGCGGCAGTTGCGTGCTGTGATTCCGAGCGCCATGCCCAGAAGTCTTCATAGCGCCCGCCCAGGATGCAAGCGCGCAATGCCAGGATGCCCTCCGCACCGTCCTTGCTCCAGCGCATGCCAGCCTGTTTGAGCCGTACTGCGACAACACTCTTGCAGCCCGCCTCTACAACCCCGGAACCAATCTGCAGTCCTTGTGCTCGGAAGTCCGCGTAGCGCATGCGCTCGCGGTTGGCCTCGATGTACGCCATGCATTCGGCAGCCTTCTTGCTATGGCTGGCATGAGCCTTCAGCGTTGCCAGCAAAGTGTCGAGGAACCCCTCCCTGAGTTCCGAGCAGCGAGCCTCGGCCCAAGTCTCAACCGCTGCCCGATCGTCTCGCAGCAGGTCCTTGGCAACCTCCCAAAGTCGTTCGGCTACGTGGTAGAAGTCAACGATCTGGATGGCACCCGGGAACAATTCGGAGGCCACTCGCCAAATCCACTTGGCACCATCACCGAGGATGACGCGGCGTGAGGCTTGTCGGAAGCCACGCCGCTGGGCTTCCCGCCATACTCGACGGGCAAAGGCGGACTGCTCCGGATCGGTGTCGCGCGTGGCCGCGCTGTCGATCGCGGCCGAGTAGGTTGCCGAGCCGGCATCGCAGGCCGCACGGCCGTCTTCGTCGTACTGTTCCGCTGTCCAGATCACGATCACCTTGGCCTCACGCGTGACAGCCGAGCCGTCGGCCTGCTTGCCGCTGCGCCCGGCCACTTCCGTGGGGCGCATCGGCACCCCGGTTCCGTCGATGCCGAGGTACATCGTGGGTGCAGCAGGGGGTTCGCAGTCGAACACAGCCGCGCTCTCGGCGGCTGCGATCTCGCGACCGAGCGCCTCAGCGACACGCTCCACGCGCTTGGCATTGACCCTGACGCCGCCCACCTCGGACAGCAGTTCCGAGGCCCTTTGGAAACTGGCCAACACGGCTGCCGAGCCTGTCATGCGCGTGACTGCCGGCGACAGGCTGGTGGCTTGCAGGCCCAAGGCTGCGTCTCGCGGGTAGTAGCCCGTACCGCACTGCTGGCAGTGATAGTAGGCCCGCCGCAGTTGCAAGGGCCCCAAAGCCGTCTCAAACGTCTTGGGAAAGCGGCCCGCGTAGCGGGCGGGCTGACCACAACGGCACTTGCAGGGCCGCTGCTCGCCGTCGGAGTGGTCGGCGTTGAGCCGCCTCTCGACCGCCCGTGCTGCCAACTGCAGAGCTTGCTGCCGCACGTGCCCTTCGAACGCCTCGAGGTCGATCTCGTCCACAGAGCCGGGGGCTACGAAGCGGTCGATTTCGGCTTCGAGCGCCGGGGCGAAGGCTTGCGCGCAGGCTTTTTTTTTACGGCACTGGTGCCCTTGCCGAGCCGCGAGCGGCACAGTTCGTCACTGACGTCGATCAGTTCCGCAACCAGACGCCGCAGACGCTGGCACTCTGCGATCTGTGCTTGAGTCTGCTTGACTTGAGAGGCCGGGATGGACTGGCTGCGGGTTTTGCCGTTGACGGAGCGGGTGAGCAGCCAGTAGGGCCCGTGACCGGGCTTCTGCTTGTCGGCACAGAAACAGGTGGACTTGCCACAACGGCGGTAGTTCTGCACGAGGGAGCCGGGGCGCAGGTCGCCCAATGCGCCGAGTCTTGCGAGCAACGCCTGTCGGCGTTTCTGAAGATTTGATGAGTCGGGTGGGGCGGGCACGGGACGTCCTGTGTTTGTTAGTGTATACCGCTAACAGACAAGGAGTCAAGTGTACAGTTTCAGCAGTGCAGCGGCAGACAGCCCAGACCGGCTGCTGCCCAGGCGACAGCGCTCCGCTAGGTGCTCGCCGCTGAGTTGCATCCGGAGCTACTGAGCCGACAGCTATCCCTTCGGGAAGGCCCCAAGCTGACACCCAGAGCTCATCACCGGACCCGCCTGAGGCACAGGTCCACTCACCAAGAAAGGGGAATTACTGATCTGAGTACCCAGCCTAGCTAATCCCGAGCAAATTTGGTTTTCTTCCACAGTGATGTGGTTGGGAACATAACCCCAAGATACCGATGAATACAGTGTGTACTGATTCCGACTATAGAATCCAATAAGATCCTCCATAGTCTCTTGACATGGCATCTCTTTGTTCGGTATAATGGAAGTGTTATGGCGAAGTATGGAAAAACTGATAAAGGTCCCGGAAAGTGGTTCCGCAAAGGTATCTCCTTGTTCGAAGTTATGGATAGGTTCCCGGACAACCACACCGCCGAACTCTGGTTTGCAGAAATTCGCTGGCCCAATGGCCCCACTTGCCCTCATTGCCTCTCTGACAATGTCCAGTCCAACTGCTCCCATCCCTCCATGCCCTACCGTTGCCGCAGCTGTCGCAAGCGGTTCTCCGTGCGGGTCGGCTCGGTCATGCAGGACACCAAGATCGGCTATCGCAAGTGGGCCGTCGCCATCTATCTGCTCTCGACCTGCATCAAGGGCATCTCGTCCATGAAGCTCAGCCGCGAACTGCGCATCACCCAGAAGTCGGCTTGGCATCTCCTGCATCGCTTGCGGGCGGGCTTCCGACGCCCGCAGGGCCTGTTCGCAGGGCCCGCGGAGGTTGACGAGGTCTTCATCGGCGGCAAGGAACGCAACAAGCACCCCAGCAAGAAGCTCAACGCCGGACGCGGGACTGTCGGCAAGCAACCCGTGGTCGGGGCCCGCGATCGCGGCACCGGCAAGGTACAAGCGCGGCCCGTGCCCAACACGGGCAAGGGCCAGTTGCAGGGCTTCGTGATCGCTACTGTCGCCCCAGGGGCTGCGGTGCACACCGACAGCTCGTCGTCTTACAAGTCGCTCGACGGCTTCCAGCACGCAGCGGTCAACCATTCCGCTGGCGAGTATGTGCGCGGCGCGGTGAATACCAATGGCATCGAGTCGTTCTGGGCAATGTTCAAGCGCGGCTTGTACGGCACCTACCATCACATGAGCGTGAAACACTTGCGGCGCTACCTAGCCGAGTTCTGCGGGCGAAGCAACGTGCGCAACCTAGACACGGCGGACCAAATGCGACGCTTGGCAGCCGGCCTGAATGGACAGATCCTGACCTGGAAGATGCTGAAGGCATCCAAGCGTGTGCCGGCGACAGCCTAGCTCTGCACCTGCCCGGACCTCAGCTGCAGCACAAGAACGCCAGCAATGGAATCCAGTTGAGAACTCTCTAGATTCGGGCCTTGGCATTAGGCCAAGGCATCTCTGGCATTCACTTCTGGAGGGTAATCCGACGATTATACGCAGGTCAAATTCCGATCCCACATATTGTGGATTTAAGTCCGATCCTACAAGATCTAGGGGATGGGAACTCAGATCAGTAATTCCCCAAGAAAGCCGCTCTCGCTACCTTTTCCGAGGCACTGCTTGCTCTACAAGACTCCTCTGCGATCACCCCGTACCCACACGTCCCTCCTCCTAGGTCGTGCGATCCGCCTCAGGGAGAATCCGAGAAAGTCAGAATCGTGTCGTGCACCCTGCGTCGCCTCAGCCCTTGACAAACGACACGGAAGCTGGTTGCGCCCCCCGCGCCACGGCTGTGGAGCGGCACCCAGCTGGGGACCAGCGTGTGGGCCTGGAGCGTGGTCCAAGTTTTCCACATGCATCGCCCGCAGGCCGCGGTGGCGCGCGAGCTGGATGCCATCGGGTTGGGCATGGCCCCGGCGACGCTGGCGCGAGGCCTGCAGCGGCTCGCCCGGCTGGTGCAACCCTTGGAGCTGGCCATCGCCGAGCGTCTGGGACAGGCGCGGGTGGTGCAGGCCGACGAAACCTCCTGGCCGGTGCAGAACTGTGAGGGCAAGGAGAACGCCAAGCAGCCCCCGGCATCCGGCGCCAGGCCCAAGCACTGGCTGTGGATGGTCTGCTGCGAGGATGCCGTCTGGATGCGCATCCTGCCGACGCGCGGGCTGCCCTCGGGCCGCGCACTGCTGGGCAAGCTGGGCCAAGGCAAGCTGCTGACGCTCGTGTGCGACGGCTGGAGTGTCTATCCGGCCTTCGCCAAGCGCTCCGAGAATGTCCGGCTGCAGTTCTGTTGGGCTCATCAGCGCCGACACTACTGCCGGGTGGAAGCCGGCTTTCCGGAACTGGAGCCGTGGGCCACGGACTGGCTCGAGCGGATCGGGGAAGTGTTCCACTTGGCGCACCTGCGTCGCAGGGCCTGGCAGCCCGCACTGCCCTTAGAGGACCAGGCCGAGGACTTCGAGGCTGCGCAGGCAAGCCTGAAAGCCAGCCTCGGGAAACTCTTCGACGACGCGGTGCAAGAGTGGAGGAGCCTGGTTGCGCGCTATGAAATGCTGATAGCCGTGCCAAGCGGTGGCCGGACCGGCGCGGAGCTGGCCCAGGTGGAAGCGCAGGGCAAAGCCACGGCGTCCCTGATCCTGCACAAGGCGGGGCTCAGCGTGTTCCTCGAGGATCCGGCGATTCCCATGGACAACAATTACGCGGAGAGGACCTTGCGCGGACCCGTGATCTCGCGCCGGCTGAGCTTCGGGTCCGGCGGTCCGGCCGGGGCCGAGACGGCGGGGCGCCTGCTCAGCGTGCTGCAGACAGCGAAACAGGCTGGGCTGAACCCGTACCGCTACATGCTGGATTGGCTGGATGCCTGTGCGCGCAACCGGGGCCAAGCCCCATCGGAACTGTCCCCATGGCTCCCGTGGGAGATGGACGAGCAGCGCATCGAGGAACTCCGCACACCTCCCATCCGCTGGTGGACCCCGGCCAACGGGCCGCCAGCGGCAGCGCCGGCTGACGCACCCGACAGCACTTTCCCGCACGCAGCTTAACTCCCCGCTGAGGCCAGCTCGCGAGTGTCGCTACGTCACTCGCCCACCTTCTCAGGCTGGAGCCTGAACGCGGCGAGCGAGGCCACTCTGCACCTGCGGGCCGCACCTTCACCTATCCGCGCCTTCCCCTGCCTTTGGCCCTCGCGAGGGCCAGCCTCCCGGGCCCCAAAATACTCCCCGGAGTGAATGCTTACCATCGACCAATCAAAGCGCCCTCCAAGCCAAGATGCTGGTACTGATCCAAAGGGCCAGCGTCATCTTCAGTGCCGACCAAAAAGGCAAGTTGCGAGACATGTGCACGGCGATGAGGAGGAGCAGTGCGCTCACTGCGAGTACGCGACGCAAGGCTCCGTCAAGGGGATCAGAAAGAAGGATGTCCACACCGAGAATGACCACCAGTGTTCCGGCGATCCAAAAGGACAAGACGCTGAGATTGCGTGCGATCACCAGCTTTTTTTCCTGCTTGGTAACGACGGCCGTCACGAGTATCCAAACGAGCGCGAGCACCAAGCAGGAGACGACAAACTCGCCCGACGCCCTGATTCCGGCGTTGAACGAGAGTCCCAAGGCTAGCATGATCGCGGTGGTGGTGGCCTTCAAGGCAGCCTTAAGGTCCTGTTCGAACGGTTGAGTGAAGAGACCGAGGAAGGCGTTCAGTACTTCTTGGATGGCTTGCTGCTTAATACGCATGGGCAGAGCTACCTGACTTGGAACAGGTACTGGTAGACATACGGGCCGAGGCTGTCGAGATCGCCCGAATAGGAAACCGCGATTCGGAGCTCGTTCTGTTCCGACGGAGCGCGGGTCGTAAACGGCACCCATGAGGTGAGTGGACGACGTGCCGCAAGCATCATTAGCCGCTCCGATCCGTAGGGAAGCGCAGGCACATCGCTTGCGGCACCGACCACCAGGTCGTAGCTCCCAACGTTAGGTAACCAAGCCGATGTGTCGTGCCAACCGGTGAGGCTGTCCCAAGGGGCATCAAATGGATCGCCAGGGCGCCTACGATGAAACTCCCTGAAGGCGCTATCGGGATTGACACCTGAGGCGTCCGGCGTGCGGTTCCAGTCGCCCAGCAGGTTGCCGACGAACGGAATGCCGGCGCCCGCATTGTTGCGGAAGAGCCATAGCGGCTGTTCGGCTCTGTACGTGGTGCTAGCATATACGATCTGTCGGCTGGCACCATGGTACGGCGGCGCTTCCCAAGCAATACATAAGTTCTGGAGCCCGCCGATCTCAAGGACCTGCGCGGGTCCGTCCTCGTATTGAGGGAACAACTGCCACTCTCCGTCAATCCAAGCCGCGAGCCGACCTTGGCCGACGGCCTCCCGGGGGAGATCGTCAACGCTGCAGGCGGGCTGAGCGAAGACCATCGCGGGATCAGCCAGCGCTATGAGCGCTGTCACTACGAGAGAGATGATGGCGGTGAAGCGTTCGGCCATGGTCATTGCAATACCCTCATAAGGAGACGCAGTTTCAGCCAGAGGTGGGGACCGAAAGTCACGTAAGGTGCGCATGTTCCGGCTCATTCTAGCAGCTTGAACACGCCGTCCTCCGCGTCCCGGTAGAATTCGATGTTCACTTTCGTCCAGAGATCATCCGGCAAGTTCATCAACTCGCGCCTCGCGCCGACCGGCATGAGTAGCACGGTCGCCTGCTTGTCGACCGCCAGCTCGGCAATCGACACCGGATCCGCGATGCGCTCCAGCGATCCGCCCAGATTGAGCGGTCCGGCAACGATGGTCGCGCCCCGCGTCCGGCGTTCCAGCAGCCCTCCCACCAACGCAGCCAACACCGGCAGCCCCAGTCCGGCGCCCGACCGCTCGTTGTCGCGGGGCCGCATCTGAATCGTGTACAGGTGGCCGCGCGGGTCGCGGTCTCCCACCAGCGCGCTCCCGGCCGTATATAGAATCTGCTCGCCCACGCTCACGCTCTCGCGAAAGGCCGGCGGCACCGGATGATTGAGGATCTTCGCGCCCCCGGCTCCCCTTCCCACCACCACCTCGATCCGATAGAGTCCCGGCCCGCTCCCCGCCGAGCCCGGTCCGATCGCCCACACCTGACCCGGCGGCAGCGGATCGCTTTCGATCGCCTCATCGCTGCGCAACTCCGGGGTCGCCACAAAGCTCTCCGTCCCGCCCACTCCGAGTGTGTACGAGAAGTGCGTGCTGCGAAACTCGGCTTTGAGGCAGCGTTTCTGCTGTTCCTTGACCCGCCGCCGCGATTCGAGGGCGAGACGGACCATCCACTCCAGATCGTCGTCCTCGACCTCCATTTCGGGATCGGGGAACAGCAGCTTGAGCAGGCCCGATATCGTCTTGTGCACGGCTTCGATGTCGCGGCCCGAAAGCGCGCCGCCCCAGAAGACGCGGTTTTGGAGGATCGGTAGCCGGGACGTATCGCGCAGCCTCGTCCAGCAGGCGCTCAGGAAGTCGTTGACGAGGCCGAAATGATCGGTGAGGTGCTCGGCGGGATTGAGCTTGGGAAAATCCCAGCCGGGCGCGAATGCGTGGATGCGGTCGTGGAAGGCGGTGTCGTTGCGCATCTGCGTCGGTAGCGGGCTGAGCAGGTGCCCGATCCGCTGCTGCTGCTCGACCGAAACGTCGAAATTACCGACATGGACCAGCGACCCCTCGGCGCGAATGCTCTCCTTTCCTCGGCTGAACTCACCCGACGCCATGTAGCCCTTCATGATGTTGACGCCGTCCTTCTGGTCGAACGAGACTCCGGCCACCTCGTCGAAACAGACCACGTCGTACTGGCAGACAAGACCGCGCTGGCCGTTCGCCATGTTCACGAACATCTTGGCGACCGTCGCCTTGCCACCGGAGAGCAGGTGCGAGAACGGAGACAATTGCTGGTAGACATGGCTCTTGCCGGTGCCGCGCGGTCCCAGCTCGACCAAGTTGTAGTTGCGTTCCACGAAGGGGATCAGCCGTAGCAGGGCGACCCGGACCGCGCCTTCGTCGAGCGCACCGGGCTCGAGTCCGGTCGAGCGAAGCAGGAGACGCTTCCACTCCTCGGTGCCGAAGTTCCGCCGTCCCTTGGCGAGGACGTCGAGGACTGATGGACTCGACATCTGAATCGGACGCATGGCGGCGATGCTGAAGGGGCGACCCTGTTTCTCCTGCGCGATGATCGGGTCATATTCCAGCGTGACCTCGGCGTAGAATCCATCGGCGAGGATGCGCTCGTTCTCGACGACGAACCCGGTGCCGATCCGCACGTCCCGCAGGCCAAGGCTCGGCAGTTCCGCCAGATAGCAGTCGTTCTTGGCGTCCAAGCGCGCGCGCACAATGTCGATCATCCGCACCGAACCCTGTTCGCGGGCGCGGGACTTGAAGATCTCGCGTTCGGCGGGCCGGACCGTGCGGCCTTCCAGCTGATCCTTCACGATATCGAGTCCCTCGGCGATCTCGGCCGGTTCCACGCTGGCACAGTATCGCCCCAGTAGGAACTCGACGACGTACGTCGGAACGGGATACTGCCTTGCGTACTGGCGCACGAGGTCCTTGCGGACCAAGTAGCCGGGGAAGGCCTCATTGGCCGCGTGGTCAAGGTCGTCCAGCCGAAAGTCGGCGGCGGACATGGTCTCGGTGGGCTTGGTCATGCGGGAGGGGCTCCCCTTCGGGTCGCGCGGTGGGCAAGGACGCTTCCATCGGAGGCAATGACAACGAGAACCAGCGAGGCGTCCTCGTGGTCCTCGTCGGACAGGATCAGGCTGGCGCATCCGTCCGCGTCGATGGCCTTCGGCCTCGATGCGACGGACTCTCCCGAGGGATTTTCGAGGCGCAGGTCGGCAGTCGCGCCCTCTCCGGGGCATTCCACAGTCACATTGCACCGCATCCGGAGCCAGGAGACGGATCGGATGACCGTGCGGGGAAGCCCAACGTGCGCCATTCCCCCGTCCACCGCCTTGGCGCTGATGCGGATGTCCGGGATCAGGCACTCCTGCACGCTCAGGCCCCCGTGCGCGTATTCCGGCCGCTTGCTGAAACAGGCGATGCCGGGAGGCGATGCGAAGCGCTCGTCCGGGTTCCAGTGCCACGGGTACAGCGGAGCGTCGGGCCCGGCTTCTCCCGCCAGCACCGCCGCCCTTGCCCACTTGGACTCGGTCAGATGCCCCGGAAGCCTGACCATCGGGAGTCCGCCCGGCAGGAGCAGCCAGCCGTGATCGGTGACGATACGGACGGATGTCCATCCGGTTTCGATGAGTTCGAGGACACAGCGCACGAGCCGGTCGAGTTCGCCCGCGACCAGTCGTGCGAACTCGGCCGCTTCGTGATGGTGGCCGTGGTAGTCGATCCGGCCGGTCTCACGCCAGCCGCGGGCACCGAGCGAAGGGCCGAAATCGAGGGCATCGTCGCGAGCGATCCCGTAGCCGCGCTCTGTCATGGCTTCTCGCAGCGTGCCGGCAGATGCGGGGCGGCCCGATCCGTGCATGACCGGCCGGAAGTCGGCACCCAAGCGGTCGCCGGCGATCTTGTCGGCGACCGGGGTGACTGCGGGTTTGGCGGTGGCGGTGACGGTCGGGATGGCGGCCCAGCGGGAGTGGACCGTTGCGGTCAGGCCGCGCTTCCGGAGACGCTCGACGAGGCAACGGCCGAGCTCGTAGCGGAGACCATCGACGAAGAGGAGACACTCCTGTTCGGTGGCGGCAACGGGCGAGATGGGAACGGCAGGGACGGGACCGGGGGTTGCCGCGTACGCGGTGGCGGGGCTTTCCTTGACCGATCCGGTGCGGACGGACGGAAGCGGGTGATCCCTGATCGCCGCCTGGAAGGCCCGCGCCGATTCGTCCAGCCACGGCCTCGTCAGGTGGCGAACTGCGTCAGCGATCAACTCCTCGTGCTCGGGGCTGGCAAGCGCGAGAGCTTCGCGTGCGCTCCGGTCGGCCTGCCAACCCCGCTTGGCATATACCCGCGCAATGTCGTCCGGGACCGCGCCGCCGACCGACTTGCCGACGGCCTCGGCGAGGCGGGCCAGGGGACGAAGCACTGCCGCGAGGGTCGAGTGGCCCATCTTTGCCCATACCCATTCGCGCCGCTGGCCGTGTTCCGCTTCAAGCCGCTCGATCTCCGCGCAGGAGGCGGGATGGGAGAAACCCGGTAACCGACCGAGCGCCTCGCGCACGGACATCTCGTCTTCATCATTGAGATCCGGCCAACGGTCGCGGCCTTCGAGTACGAGTTCGCCTTGCGGCCGGCTTCTACGGAGCACCCCCGCAACGCCTTGGAAGGCGTGTGGAGCCTCACTGAAACGCGACCACACATCCCCCCACCGTCCCTTGCCGTGAGCGAGCTTCGCAGCGGCCTCCACATCGGACCCGGACTCCGGGTCGAACCGGAGCTTGCGGCGCGCTTCGTCGCGGAAGGCGTCCCAGCGCGCGCACCCCATCGTTTCGCGGCTCGCTGCCGGATTGCTCAGCCAGCGAAGGATGTCGCGCTCGATCTCAACGCCGGCAATCCGGTTGAACGCGTTGGCGTCGAGCCGGCGCCCCCGCAGGTCGTCCAAGGGCGTTTGCGCGACCTCGCCGATGGCGCGCAGCAGTGCCTCGCCTGTCCCCGAGTCGCGCGCGATGTCGAGGCCGGGGCCTGCGGGAACCCCGGCGGAGCGATGCCTGAGAAACGCACGCACACTCCAGTCGCGTCCGTTGGGGTGGTGCCAAGACACGCCCCGGTACAGGAGCTCGATAAGCGGCCGGAGATGTTCGGGACAGTTCTCGCCCGCGCGAAGCTGTCCCCGGTCGACTCCCGGCAGGTAGACGGCCGGAGGGCGGTCGCCGGGGACGTCCGGGAGCTCAATCGTTCCGTCGATCACGCAGCGCAGCCAGATGGCGGGGCCGGTGCGGTCGTCCGGGCAATAGTCGCCGAGCACGAGTAGCTCCGGGATGCGCGAACGTGCGGCGGGAAGGAGTCGGCGCCAGTCCTGGCTGGCGTCCGTCCACAGGATGGCGGCGGGACGCACCATGCTTCCGGAAACGCCCGCCTTGGCGCGGATGGCGGCGGCGAGGAGATCGAGCGCGGTCATGGGCTGTAGATTAGTGTTTCGCCGAGCGGGGAGCGAACGGTTGGCGGTGCCGGTGCGAAGCCCCGGCATTCGGCGCGCATATCAGGGGGCGGCGGCGCGCATATGGGACGGGAAGCCTGCGCAAAACGGGGGTCACCGCTCGCCGAAACGCGGGCGAGAATGCGACTCTCGCATTTCTACCGCATTTCGTGGTCCGATTCTGCCAGAAATGCGCGGGGAATGGGAACGCCGCTTTCGTAGTCGCATTGTCAGCCGCCTAATGCGCACGGAAACGCGCACTGCGTGCAGCGTCGCGTTTCTTGCCGACGGATGGGCACCTGCGATGGTACCAGCTCGCGCTTCTCGTCGCACTGCCCCGCTCATTGCGACGGTCCTTGCGGACCGACGTAAACGTATCGTGTGCCACGTCCGCGGCCGCTCAGGGTGACGAGCCCCTGGGCTCTGAGCTCACCGACGAGGCGCCTGACCTGATGGCGGTCGAGACCGGTTATCCGCCGTACGTCCAGATTCGCCAAGGGTGGATCTCCGATTTCGCTGCAACGGCGCATGGCCCGCAGTGCGCGGCCCTTCAACGCGGCCCAGTCCTCCGAGTCTTCGTCGGCGTCCAAGATGCGCAGGCGAAGCTCGCGGGTCAGAGTCCAGCTCTCGTCGGACCCAATGCGTTCAACGTATCCGAAGTCAGCTTCCATCACCCCTAGGGTTTCGCGTGCCTGCTCCTGGGAGCGTTGGCACAACCGGGCCGCGGCCGCCAACCCGATTTCCCGGTCTCGGGACAAACGGTTCAGAATCAGAAGATGGTCCACGGTGAGAATCCTTCCGCTCCGGTTCTCAGCCACGGTGAAGCCGTGAAGCGGCACGGAGAGCCGCGAGGCGTGAAACGTCACGCGCACGGCACCCCCGATGTCCTCGATGACCGGCGGCCGCTTTCCCTCAATGAGAAGAGCGTGGTACATCCGCTCGGTTCCCAGATTGGTTCGATTGACCAGCCTGAGCCGAACCAGCGCGTCCACGAGACGAGGGTTCCGCGTGATTGGCCTGTGGTGCAGGATGTTCTCCGCCGTGACGCCGCCCAGGAAGCCGCCGGGGCTCGTGATCTCGATGCGGTCGGCGTACTGCTTCACCAACCGGGGCGAAGCGATCCGGTAGTCGCTGTGACAGAAGGCATTGAGCACGGCCTCGCGAAGCGCCACTTCCGGATAGGTGCGGTGCTCGTAGTGGTAGACGCCTTCTTGTACTGTCTCAATGGGATTGTGGGCCATGATTCGTGCGATCATACGATCCACGGCCACCGGAATCGCGTCGTTGCCGTCGGCCCGCTCCGAGTATTCGGTGCTCGAAGCCATGCGAACATAGGTCCAAACGCATCGTGGCACGTGACGGCGCATCGCAGCGCGCGAACCGGCCAAGAGTATGGCGGCCCGCGTAGGCCTGTCCGCTTCCGTTGCTCCGACTGCTTCCAGCAAATCCTTGTCGTTGCGTTCGAGGAGGGCATCCGATGCGTGCTCTCGTTGAGCGGCCGCCCTGAGCTCCTCCATGGCGGCCGCCGAGAAGACGCCTTGGAGCGGAGCATTGACCGTCTCGGCCGTGTAGTCGCTGCCTGCCGATTCCTCGTCGAGTTGCCGTCGCAGCGATCCAGTGAGGGGCAGGCAATCCTTCCCCAACCTGACCGCCCCCCGCCCTGCGGTGTCCGTATACGGCGGAATGCCCGGATGGACATGCATGGCGATCAGTCGCCCGGTGCCCTCCGGGACTTCGATCTCCTCGAACGCCGGCGTCAGCTTGGGGTCCGTGCCGTTGTATACTTGCCGCCCCAGCGGATTCGTGCCCACGTGGTAGGGGACGCCGACCACCGCGTTGCTGCGTCCCGTCACCCCATCGGCGACGCCGAACACCACGGTGCCACCCCCGCCGTTGGCCATGCATACGGCGGCCCTGACCACTCTTTGGAGTTGCTCGCGGGAAGTGCCGCGTCCCCATTCCTTGAAGTCGACATGCTGGTCTTCCAGTTCCTCGGCGGTGCAATCCTCCAAGCGGTCAAGAAGCGACTCGATCTCGACTCTAGTCATGGTCATGGGCCTACCCCGTTTCCGCGCCGCTTCGGGCGTGTCGGTTCCGTGCCTGCCGCTTCGCCGAGTTCGTGTAGTGCAGGTCGTTCCAGCGATTCCCATCGAACTTCGCATCCTCCAACGCCTCGAAGTCCGTCCGCCCCTCCGCGCTTCCGCCGCCTGGGCATCCCCAGAACCACGGAAACTTCTCCCGGGGCCGGGGCTCCTCCGGCTCCTTCCCACGGTCCTTGCCCCACTTGACGTTCGGCTTCATGCGCAGAATTCCGGCCCCGGCGCGTCCGCCCTTGCGTAGCTCGGCGCGCATGAAGGGACGGATGTTCAGGAGTACGCCATCGTCGAGGTCCGGTTGCCAGCCCATCGGCTGGGCGTGAAGCGGTTTCCAGCGCACGAAGAGGTCGCAGGGAGGCTCGCCCTTGAGGATCCGCTCCAACTGTTGCTGTAGATCCATGGCGTGCGCGAGGCGGTCGTCGGACCCGGCCACGCCGTCGCGCTGTTCGGCCCGCTGGAGCCCGATCCAGTCGTTCAGGTACGCGTAGGCGAGCGATTCGAGCGTCCGCCTCCCCTGCCCGCCGGGACCCGCGAGTCGGTGGTAGTTGACCAGCGCGTGGAAGCCGTCTGTGCGCCCGTCCCAGATGTGCCAGATGAAGGGGCGGTTGTGGAAGAGCTTGCAGTGCTCGGCGAAGAACTTGTCACGAAGCCAAACCTCAAGCGACCTCGGCGCACGACCGTTCGGGTTCGTGGCTACGAGCAGCCTTCGCTCGGTGGCGGCGGACCACTGATCGCCGTAGGCGCGAACGAGCAGCGCCCGCAGGCGGTCGGCGGCGCTAACCTCTCCGCGCGCGGGGGAGAGACAGACGATGCCGTCCTCGTCGGCGAGGTCGAAGTAGGCGCCGCAACCCTCTACGACGGCGCGCTGCTCGGGGGCCAGCCGCATCTCGGAATCGAGCTCGGCGGGCCATCGATAGCCGAGCAGCCGGGAGACGGCGACCTGAAGAACGGTGTGGTCGAAGCGGACGGGGCCGCGCGCGGTGAGCTTGGCGTCCTCATCCCAGATGACGCTCCGGCACGGATCGCCGTGAAAAATCCACTGCGTGGGATCGTCGGAATAGGGCTCGGGGAGGCCGTTGGGATACCGCTCGGCGGCGACCTTGGTCCAGTGGCCGAGGTCGAAGGGGACTTTGACGAGGGTGGCGTTGGTGACATTCAGCTTCTGGTCGAATTCGCGCACGGCGGCGGCGTATTCGGGGGATGAGCAGAATGCCCAGACGGCCGGGAGGTGTTCGGGCGGCAGCGGGCCGAGCGCGGCGGTGTTGTTGTCGAACTTCTCGCCGGTGTAGCGTGTGACGGGGAGTGCGCCGATCTGGGAGACGGCGATGCCATCACAGTTCCAAATCCCCCTCCCCCTGTAAACGTACCGTTTTGCGGCCGCCAGGCGGGACTTCCCGCTCGGAAACTTCGGTGATTTTGTTCCAATGGACGACATGTTCTCGGCCTCCATAGTCCTTGGTCCTCTTGACTGTGCTTTGTTGGAGTGCCCAATCCCCACCGCTAGGCGAGACCTCCCAGAAACACCTACCGAATGCGGGATAGTCGGCCGTCGCAATACCTTGGTACCCATGGACCCGCTTCTTCAACAACGGCCTGTCGCCCACCGGACGCATCAGCACCACGGCATCCGGGTTCTGCAGCTGTTCGGCTTGAACCGACTCAACCACCTCCGCCCCATCCTCCAGCAGCCGGGCCTTCTCCGCTGCCCGGATCGGGCGCTGACCCCGGGGCGATGACACGTCCAGGCCCGCCATCTCCCAATCCGGCCCCGCTTCCCCCGCCGACAGCACGACCAGCGCCACATTGACCACCTCGCCGCTGATCGTTTCAAATGCTCTCGGGCCCAACCGCGCCACCACATTCCAAGTCTGTTCCTTGAGCAGCCGTTCCCGCAGCTTCCGGTAGGTCTTCAGGAAGAGCCAGTTCTGGGGCGTCACCAGCGCCTGCGTGCCGTGATCGCCCAGCCACCGGAAGATCCGCGAGGCGAAGACCGTCGCGATGTCGCCCTTCGCGTCGCCGTGGTGGGTTTCGGCGAACTTTCGTAGCCGGGTGCCCTGCTTCCCCCGGGCCAAGAACGGCACGTTGGTGACGACTAGCGTGTAGCGGCCCGTCAGGATCTCGGCCGCACGTGCCATGCCAGCCGCCGCCACGGCGCGTTCGTTACGGTTTCTCGCTTGCCGTTCACGCTCAATTGCTCGCTCGAGCAGTTTCTTCAGGTCCTCATATCCTGCACGAAACAGATCGTCCCCCGCGGCCTCCGGATCGATCAGCGATCCTAACTCGCGTGCTTGGTGGAAGAGTCGATGCAGCCCGGCCATCCCTTCTTGAAGCGGTCCGCGCGCGAGTGACGGTTCCGGGCCGAACAGGTTGGGATCCTCGGCCATCCCGGTCAACCCTTCCAGTTCGTCCGCGAGGCGCACCCAACCGGCTTCACTCCCCGCCGGAGCGATCCCGCAGCAAGCGACACTCAGGGGCGGCAGATCGATCCATCCGCCCGCCATCCGCCATGCCGCCAGTGCCAGATTGAAGGCCGCGATCTGGGAGCAGCGCGGGTCGAGCTCAAGGCCGAAGATGTTGTCGGACAGCACGGCTTGGACGGCAGCGGATACGGCAAGTCCCTCCTCCTCAATGCGTAGGCCCACCAGAAGCTCGAACGCTTCGACCAAGAAATGCCCGCTGCCGCAGCAGGGATCGAGGATTCGAAGGTTGCGCGCCGCCCGCGGCCAGTCTTGGAAAGATCCCGCCGCCGGACGCCAGGGACCGGTCCGCTCGCCGCCCTCGTCCGCCTCTGCCCTTGCCCGCACGCAGCGCAGGTAGTCGAAGTCGTATCCGCCGCCACTCCCGAGCCGCATCCGCTTGCGCAGCGCGGCCTCGTCCGGTGCGGAGCTTGCGAGCGCGGGGTCGGCGGCGAGCATCTTGCCCGCCCACCATGCGCCCGCGGTATTGTGCAGCAGGAAGAGCACCATGTAGCGCTCGGTAAAGAGCTGGGTCACGGCGGGGAGTTCGTCGGCGCCGACCTTCACGCCGCTCGTGTTGACGCGGTCCTTCTCCTCGGAGCGCCAATACTGGTAGGTCCATCCGAGCGAATCCTGCGCCGTGAAGACCTCTGCGGGAAGCGATTCGATCAACTCGTCGAGGGCTTGGCGGGTCTCCGGCGGGAGGGCGATATCGAGCGCGGGGTCGCCCGCGGTGAAGATCTCGGGGAGCATGTCCTGCGCCCATTCGCCCGCCAGCTCCCAGGGGTCCGCCCCTCCCTCGCGGGCCAGATCCCGCAGGTCCTCGAGCGAGACCGCCACCCCGTACTCGGGCGCGATCAGCAGGTCGTTCTCGGCCAGGAAGCGCGCGAAGAGCATGCGATGCCAGTGCTCGTATGCGAGCTCGTGAGCAAGGCGGACGATCGGCTGCGCACCGGTGCGCGGGTCGGTCCTGTCACCGGCTTGGCGGCCCCGGTTTCGGAGCGCATTGCGCTGGGCCGTCTCGGTGAGCGACATGGACGCGAAGGGCTTGGAGCGATGCACGGCGAGGGACTTGAGCAGATCGCGCGCGCCGGATTCGGCGGTGCGACGCGCCTCCTGGATGACCTTGCCCAGGCGGGTGCGGAGATCGGATGGGAGCGATGCACTCATGTTGGTGGAGCGTGATCGGCGTTGTTCGTCATGCCGCCTCGATGATGCCGTCAAGTACCTCGAAGAGTCGCTTGCAATGGCGGCATCGGTCCACAACTCGTGTCCGATCGAGCCGCTTCAGCAACTCGCCGGCGTGCCAGATCTTGTGATAGACGCCCTTGCCAGTGCTCCTGGTAGCTTCCCTGAGCGCGCGCTCGACGCTTGTCTTCGGTTCCTTCTCAAGATCCCGCCGCCCAGGCAATCTCATGGCGTGGAAGCCCTGACCGTAGTATTCGGCCAGCGCCTGCGGGTCCGCGACGATCCAAGTCTCCATGAACTGAACCATGAGATGAGTCATGTCATCACGGGCAAAGCCCAGATCCCAGCGGTCGCCATCTTGATCTTGCAAGTGTTCCCGCGGCGATCGCGTTACACGCGCTTCCGAATCAACCAGTAGGATCTGCCTCTCGTTGGGATCCGTATCCGCGCAGGCATTCCCGAAGCGGCGGTATGTCTCTTGCCTAGAACCGCAAAGCACCAGCTTCCACGACAACGACCGTCTTCGAGCCCCCTGTTTGAATGGCTGCAAGAAACAGTCCATGCCTCGTCGCAGCGCGGCATTGCCGCCGCTAGCGCGCCCCCCACCTTCCATGTAGAATGCGACACCATTCACGGGTTGGCCCCTAGTTCTCCCATTCGCCACAGGTCCCCCAACTGGTAGTCGTCAAGCCAACTGGCCAGTTTCTGGGAATCCAAACGTCGAAGCAACGTCGATGCACCCGGACGCTCACAAGCGACGATCGCCGCTGGTTGATCCGTCAAAGCAGAAACCAAGGCTTCAGAGTGCGTGGTCACTACGAGTTGCATTCGACGTGATGCTTCCACCAGTACCTCCGCCAACAGCGCCACCGCATCGGGGTGGAGTCCAAGCTCCGGTTCCTCGATGCAGAGCAGCGGAGGCGGCGAAGGAGACAGTAGCGCAGCCAGCAGCGCGATAAACCGTAGCGTGCCATCCGAGAGGCGGGTCGCGGGGATTGGCGCCTTGAAGCCGGACTCGAAGAGGTAGAGCTGTACCGTGCGACCCCCAGGCCCGATCCAGAGGCGTTCGAATCTGGGAAAAAACCGCCGCAGCAAGGCGTTGATCCGTGTATCGCCCGACAGTTCGATCTGGTTAAGGACCAAATTCAGGTTGCTGCTATCCGGAAGCAGCAGGCCTTCGGGCAAGTCGGCTTGCTGCGGATCGCGAGTTGGCGAGTCGCGACCGAAAGTCCACTCGCTGAAAGTCTGGATCTTGGAGAATATCGTCCCGATCTCGGTAACCTCCGGATACTGGTCTGGATCCTTGCGTTGCGCGAGCACGGACTGATCTGGTAGCAGGTCTTGCCGCTCAAGGCGTCTTTCTGTCCTCTTGCCGTTGACGTCCTTGACGATGAAGACCGGATGTCCGCGTTGGAAGCGGTAGTAGAAGCAAACGGGGTCAACGTCCTCCTTTGTCGGATCTCGTTCGACCTCCTCAATGGCTTCGTCGAGCAGTTCCAACCGCGTCCGCACTGACCCAAACCTCAGTCGATACCCGATGGCTTGGCCGTTCCGTCTTTCCAGAACAGCGTCGATCTCTGCGGAATCAGCAGGAGGCACGCCCTTCCACAGCCACTCGCGGGACCCGCCTCCCTTACGGACGACCGCCGCTAAGTCGTTCGGCGTCGCCGCCAGAAGACCCAGCGCCTCGATCAGATTCGACTTGCCCGACCCGTTGGGGCCGATCAGCACGTTCAATGGTCGGAACTCAAACGGGTTGGAGCCCGGCGCGAACGACAGAAGACCGTCAAGACGAAGCGTGCGGATGGTCATGCTACCTGGTCCGATGTTTCGCTTCTGATTGCCATCGCTGGTCTGTCCTATCGGTGAGGGGGACAACCTTCGGTTCTTGAGTCGGCGCGCGCTCCCCCATTGCCGGTCCCGAAGCGCCTGGCCAAGGTGCGATGCACTCTCATTCCACGATCACTGGACCTTCGAGGACCGCCTCGTTGAGCTTCCTCTCGTGGTCGGCAACCCATGTCCGCACGGCCTCCGCGTCGGCCAGCGTTCCACGCCTGACACGGACACGCTTTACCCTAACGGGGCCATCGACCGGCAATCGCTCAGCGGCGGCAGCCAGCGCCCGGTTCTCCCGCGTCGGGACGGCATCGATCTCGGAACGCCAAGCGGCCAGTCCGCGTGCGTCGAGTTCCTTGCGGAGCGCCTCGTTCGTGCCCACTTGCAGGGTTGGCGGCGGTCTCAGCCCCGTGTCCCCCAGGATCTCGTCCCGGTCGTCCGCCGCCAGCTTCCGCCAAGTCGCGTCGGCGGCGAGGCGCGCGTTCGCGGCGTCCACGGAAGCGCTCAACTCTTCGCGCAGTCCGCGCAGCGCTCCGCGCAGCGCGTCAGCCAGCCGGGTGACGCAGGGCCGGACTTGGTCCGTGTCGTCGAGCAGGGTGCGCCGGTCCCGGATCGCGTCAAGCTGCCGTCCCACCTCGCCGGCAACGTCAAGCTCGCCATCGGCGTGGCGGTGGAGCGCGGTGGCGAGTTCCCACGCGCCGCTGCGATCCGGCGCTCGTTCGGCGAGTTCCTTCCAACGCGCCAACGCAGTCTCGATGCGCTCGCGCTCGGCGAGCAGCTTCTCCAACTGCTCACTCCCGGCTAGCCCGGAGAGATCGTCCAGGAACCGCCTGTCGGGCACCGGCGGCAGTGGGCGGTCACCCCCGGCCGCATGCGCCAGCTTCCTGCACTCGGACAGGAACGCCGGAGCCCTGTCGGCTTCCTCGCCGCTCCGTGTCCGCACCTTCAACCGCTGGAAGAGCTGACGGATCTGGAGCCTCTGCACCGTCGTCAGCCGCACCTTCTCGGGCAGGAACCGCACACTGGGCGTCAACTGTTGCGTGATTTCCGCAGCCCGCACGGGCCGGCCGTTCCGCTCGGTCTTCAGGTGTCCGTCCGCCACCAGCGCCAGGAGCGCCGCGTCGATTGCGTCGCGCGGCCACCCGTACGGCGCGGCCTCGAGCGCGCGCCGCACCCCCGCGCCGGTCTCACCCGATCCCACCTTCAGCGCCACCTCACGGGCGACGGGATGGTCCGAGACGGCTCCCTCCCATCCCAGCGCGCCGAAAGGCGTGCCCGTTCCCTCGCGTATGCGCTTGAGCGCGATGCCCCATCCCCGATGGTCCGCGTCCATGAAGCGGAGGAAGAGCCTTGCGAGCGACGACTCCGCCCCGGCCGCGACCTTCGCGCGCAGCCCCTCCCCATAGACCTCCGCTCCACCGCCCTGAAAGACCCTAGCCATCCGGACGATTTCCTCGACGATGCGGTCCCGGGAGGCTTCGGCCCCGGCAAACCGGCTCTTCATGCTCTCGCGGGCCTCCTGTCCCTCCGCCGATGAGGGAACGCCTCGCGTGGCGAGCACGTTGCGCGCGGCCTCGGCACTCGTGATATGCGCCCGGAACTCGTCCGCGCTTCGCTTCGCGAGATGGACATGTAGGGTCCCGTCCTCCATGCCCTTTCGACGAGCATCGCCCTGCACGGCAGCCTCCGAACACGACCAGCCGTCCCGCACCCAGATCCAGACGGCGGCCACGGCTTCCCGCCGCCCGCCGCCCTCGGCCGAGGCGGGATCCTCGGTTCCGAAGTGCGGCCTCAGCTTGCGCGGCACGCCGGCCTCCCCATGGGACAGCCGCACCCCCCTCAATTCACTCTGGACGGCTTCACCCAGCAGATGGTCGCGGCGGGCGGCGATCTCCACCTCGCTCCCGGACAGCCGTGTGCGCTCCTCCCGGAACGCTCGCTCCCACTCGGCGCCCTCGCGCGTCTGGATCCGGTACTCGTCGGCCATGCGCATGAGGATGCCTTCGTTGGCGAGCGCATTGAGCGTTCGCTCAATACGGATTCTGAAGGTGCCCGAGTCGCCGCCGAGGTTGTCCAAGAGCAGATCGGCCAGTGTGGTGGCATCGGCACGCACACCCTGATCGGCGCCTTCCTCGCGTGGCAGCTTGCCGATCAGGAATACGACACCGCAAAGATCGGCCTTGAGCCTTCCCTCCGCCGAGCTGTCGTCGAGCTTGCGGATGCGGGTGTTGATCTCGTTGAGCAGCACGTTCGAGCCGACCAGATCCTGGGCGAGCGCGCGGAACAGGTCGCTGGCCGGAATCACCGCGCCGAGCGGCCTCTCGGCGATGCCGCCCAGCGAGTCGTGCAGGATCCGGAGCTGTGAGCGGAGCTGGCTTCTGGTGCCGGAGGGGTCCGTCGTCTGGAAGCAAGCCTCCCAGAACCGGCGTCGCGTGCGCAGCAACGGGTAGTCGCCCACCTCGAGCTGTTTGTCCTCGGCTTGCACAGCCATCCGCGTGCCTTGCAGGTGGCGCGCCACTTCGCCCGCGTGGCGCTCGAGCATCTCCCGGATGGCGGGCTCGGTGGAGGGTTTCTTTAGGAGCAGGACCTCGCGCGTCACGACCTCCACCTCCGCATCGGCGAGCTGCACGGTTGTCCGAAAGCGATCCTTCAGCCAATGGAGCGCCACGTTGCCCCCGGCAAGCGCCGACTGGCCCGACGCGACGAGGAGCACGCGGCTGTCGAACTGCGACTGAAGCGCCTCGGCTAGGTCGGTGACGATCTGCGCCCGGTCGGTATCTTCGTTGATGTACTGCTGAACCTCGTCGAGCACGACGATGGTCAGCGGGATCTCTCCGCCGCCGGGCGCAAGCGCCTGCCCGGCCGCTTCGACGAACTGCCGGTCGCTGATATCGGCTCTCGGCTGCGGGAACTGCCCAACGAGCAGCTGACGCGCGCCCTTCAGATCCGCGGCGAACCCGGGGCTCGCCGCCATCACTGCCTTGGCGATCACCGGGCTGACATAGAGGTTGTTCAGTTCGCCCTCCCACGTCCGGCCCTGGGCCTCGACGCTCGTGCGGACCCGGTCAAGCAGGCCCTCGCCCCGCAGCCAGAAGCAGAACCGCGCCTGTGGGTACTGTTCGGGCAGCCCGCACGAGCGGAGCAGGATCGAGAGCACCGAGAGGCGCACATGCCCGACGTTGCCCCCGAGCAGCGATCCGGCGGCGGCCACTGGATCTAGACCGGTCCGCCGGGCTCTGGTGTCGATCTCGCGAAGGGCGTACCGCACCCCGGAGGGCAAACGGTCGCCAACGAGCCCGCGCGCCGTCTGGCCGTCGTCGAACGTGGTGTTCACCCACAGATGGGCGAGCATCTTGAGAAGGTGAGACTTGCCGCTTCCGAAGAAGCCGCTCACCCACACGGCGTCCTGGCGAGAGGCGTCGAGCTTGGCGAGGTAGCCTTCGAGGATGCGCTCAAGCGCGTCCGCGAACTGCCCCTTGCAGACGAAGGTCTCCAACTCGGCGCGCAACTCGCGCATGACCTGGGAGTCCTGTCCGGCCGTGATGCGGGCCTGACCGTTGTTGGCCAAGCCGACGCGCAGGGGATCGCGGTCGAGCAGTTCGTGAATCTTCATGGTTGTGGACTTCCGGATCGAGGGAGGGATGTCACGTTCAAGGTATCCATGCTTCGTGCAGGGTGATCGGCTGGGCCAGATAGCTCCAGCCGTCGCGGGCATCCAGGAGGCGGTAGTTGTTGTCGTTCTTGATTCCGGGGAAGAAAACGGCGAGGCGGCCCCGGATCGCCGACTCGGAAGAATGGATGAGGTCGGAGACGCGCATGAAGCCGTACAGCGAAGCGGTGCCGAGCAGGGCGACCACGGTGTTCTCGTCCGCCGCGTCCAGGACCCGCGACAGCTTCTCAATGGCGAACGCGCGAAACTCGCTGCCGAGCGAGACGTCCAGCAGTTCGGGATCCTCGAAGTAGGCGTCCCGGTACTCGTGGGCAGCCATCCACTCGGCAAACCAGCCGGTGGCGTCGGCCTGGACCCACTCGTGTCCTTCGGCGCGCGTTGCCTGCTCGAACTCCCCGATCCCCGCCCGCATGGCGCGCTCGCGCTCCTTGGCGTATACGACGATCATCACACGCTGCGCTCCAGCCATCGTCGGCTGCCATGGCGCGCCGATGTGCCGCCGGTAGATCTGCGAGAGCTTGGCTATCTGGTTCAAACCGAGGTTTCCAGGCGTGCGGGTGACTTCTGAGGGGAAGGTAGGGTTCTGCGAGGGCCGGGATCCGGGGGAGGGCCGGGATCCAGCGTTCGCGCGGACACGTCAACCACCTTGCCCGCGACGTTCAGCCGAATCAAGCCCAAGCGCCGAGCCTCCATCGCGTGCGGAAGAAGCGCGCCTCCGGGAAGATCCAGAACAGCGGCCCAGCGCGAGTCGATCAGGCCGTGCCCCGCGAGCCCCTCCGCCTCGGCCAGCCAAACCGCCATCGCGACGGCGGCCGGGGTCGGCGCGACGATGCGGCGCACACGGCGAGCCCGCCCTTCGAGGTGGCCGGCCTGCGACCAGGAGCTGGCCGCGTTGCGTGCCACCTTGACCAACACGGCGTCATTGAAGCGTGGGCCGGTCCGCGCGCGAATCGCGTCGATGAATCCAGCCCTCACCAGTTCCTCGCCTGGGGCGAGCCCCAGCACGGGCGCTGACGTGAGCCTCAGGAGCGGATCGCGCGCGAGCGCGACCAGCAATGTGAGCAGGGGGCGGCCGCGGGCATGCCGGCGGTCGAACTCCCAGAGCCGACGCAGGACCCGGAAGAGCGGCACACCGGGATCGAGCGCGTAGAGTTCGGTCAGGCGCTGCCGCGTCGCGCGCCGGGTGGCCAGCGTCGGCTTGCCGAGGACGTTCTCGTCGACGATGGCCGCCGCGTAGTCGAGTCGGCCAGCTCCTGCAGGAAGCGCGTCCAGGAGTTCGCCCAGCTCGTGCAGCATGATGTGTCGGGAACTCTGCGTGCCACGCTCCCCGAACCGGAAACCTGCGTGTTCCAGCGAAGCTGCCCGGGGGAGTCTCATGTTCATGCCGAGGGTGTCTGGCAGAGGAGGCCGAAACGCTCCATCGTTTCGCACTTCCCTTGCTCCTCCCGCACGGACGGCGGGGCGGCGACGACGATGGTGCGGACCCTACGCCTTGGGAGCGGGTCGCGGGCGGTCAGAACGGCCTCGATGGTTCTATCTTCCCGCGCGAAGCTGGATAAGTAACATGACGTTGCATGAGACCAGTCAGGCGAGCATCCGGCGCTCGCCTTGGGGCTCCGGGGCGGGCCGCCCCAACTCCCGCACACTGTCGATCCAGAATCGCATCGCATCCTTGACGTTCCCAAACGCGCTCTCCTGATCGGCTCCCTGCGCCGTGCATCCGGGCAACTCGGGGGCCTCGGCGACGAGAGCCTCGTCTTCGATGCTCCAGTAAAGCATGATCCCGTATTTGAACATCTGTCGCTCCAAAGGTTGACGTTCTCCGCTACATCTTCCTTGTCGAAGAGGTGGTGGCTGCCACGCACCTGCTCCTCGCATCCAAAATACGGGAATTACTGATTTGAGTTCCCATCCCCTAGATCTTGGAGGATCGGACTCAAATCCACAATATGTGGGATCGGAACTTGACCTGCGTATAATCGTCGGATTACCCTCCAGAAGGGAATGCCAGAGATGCCTTGGCCTAATGCCAAGGCCCGAATCTAGAGAGTTCTCAACTGGATTCCATTGCTGGCGTTCTTGTGGTGCAGCTGAGGTCCGGGCAGGTGCAGAGCTAGGCTGTCGCCGGCACACGCTTGGATGCCTTCAGCATCTTCCAGGTCAGGATCTGTCCATTCAGGCCGGCTGCCAAGCGTCGCATTTGGTCCGCCGTGTCTAGGTTGCGCACGTTGCTTCGCCCGCAGAACTCGGCTAGGTAGCGCCGCAAGTGTTTCACGCTTATGTGATGGTAGGTGCCGTACAAGCCGCGCTTGAACATTGCCCAGAACGACTCGATGCCATTGGTATTCACCGCGCCGCGCACATACTCGCCAGCGGAATGGTTGACCGCTGCGTGCTGGAAGCCGTCGAGCGACTTGTAAGACGACGAGCTGTCGGTGTGCACCGCAGCCCCAGGGGCGACAGTAGCTATCACGAAGCCCTGCAACTGGCCCTTGCCCGTGTTGGGCACGGGCCGCGCTTGTACCTTGCCGGTGCCGCGATCGCGGGCCCCGACCACGGGTTGCTTGCCGACAGTCCCGCGTCCGGCGTTGAGCTTCTTGCTGGCGTGCTTGTTGCGTTCCTTGCCGCCGATGAAGACCTCGTCAACCTCCGCGGGCCCTGCGAACAGGCCCTGCGGGTGTCGGAAGCCCGCCCGCAAGCGATGCAGGAGATGCCAAGCCGACTTCTGGGTGATGCGCAGTTCGCGGCTGAGCTTCATGGACGAGATGCCCTTGATGCAGGTCGAGAGCAGATCGATGGCGACGGCCCACTTGCGATAGCCGATCTTGGTGTCCTGCATGACCGAGCCGACCCGCACGGAGAACCGCTTGCGACAGCTGCGGCAACGGTAGGGCATGGAGGGATGGGAGCAGTTGGACTGGACATTGTCAGAGAGGCAATGAGGGCAAGTGGGGCCATTGGGCCAGCGAATTTCTGCAAACCAGAGTTCGGCGGTGTGGTTGTCCGGGAACCTATCCATAACTTCGAACAAGGAGATACCTTTGCGGAACCATTTTCCGGGACCTTTATCAGTTTTTCCATACTTCGCCATAGCACTTCCATTATACCGAACAACGAGATGCCATGTCAAGAGACTATGGAGGATCTTATTGGATTCTATAGTTGGAATCAGTACACACTGTATTCATCGGTATATTGGGGTTATGTTCCCAACCACCTCACTGTGGAAGAAAACCAAATTTGCTCGGGATTAGCTAGGCTGGGTACTCAGATCAGTAATTCCCATTTTTTTCTCTAGGCGTGGGTGCCTGATAGGCCTGAAATTGGTGCCAGCATAGAGCTTGTAGTGCTTGTGAAGTTGCCCAGCGCGGCCGGGAGGCCGCCCAGTGGGTGCTCTGGAAGGCAGCCTAAGGGCTTGCGCAAGAATAAGTGCAAACTTCTAGGATGAATTGGGCGCGATAGTGTAGTTCAGGCGGGGGAGTAGGTTGTCGCGGGTCAGGTTCAGCTCAGCCAGCTGCTGAGCGGTGATCTTGATCCCGGCCTGGTATTGGGCTTCGATGAGTTCTGCGCTCACGTTCAGGCCGGTCTTGGTAGTGGTGGAGCGGATGTAGTTGAGGATCGTCTCGACACTGTCCAACGGGACGCCGGCCCAGTTCTTGCTGATCTCGCTGAAGAGTCGGTGTTCGATCGGGTTGAATTTCGAGCATCCTGAAGGGTAGTGCGCCACGGTGACGGTCAGGCTGTGGCGATTGCAGAGTCGCTCTTGGAGGGCGTGCTTCCAGGCATGCGGGTTGATGCCGTTGCTGCCGCCGCTGTCGGCGAACACGAGCAGCTCTCCGGCACCGGGATAGCGCTGGCGACCCTCGGCAACCCACCAGGCCTCGATGCAGTCGACGGCGAAGTAGGGAGTGTCGTGGGACAGGCCTAGGCCGACCCAGCCGGTGTTGGCCTGCAGGTCGTAGATCCCGTAAGGGACAGCCTTGCCGGTGGCCCACGACGGGTAGTCGTGGTCGAAGACTTCCACGCAGTCGTCGCTCCAAGCCGTTCCGGGATTGCGGAAGCGACCGACGAGCTCCTTCTTCTTGGCATCCACACTCACAGCGGGGACCGTGGGGGCCAGCGCCGACCGCAGCGCTGCGATGTGCCGGAACTGCTCGTCGCGACGGGGGTGAGTCCTAGGAGCAATGAGCTTGCGGTTGACGCGCAGGGAGTACCCCATCGCGCGCAGCAGGCGGGCTACGCTGCGCGCGCAAGCGTGATGGCCGTGTGCGGCGAGAGCGCGCGAGAGCTTGGCGGTGCTGCGTCGCGACCAGCGATGACCGTGAATCGGGTCTCCGGCGGTGTCGCTGCGGAGCAACTCTCTCAGGCATTTCCGGATTGCAGGCTTTTTTTTTCCAAGGTCTTGCGTCCGCCACCGGGTCTGCGGACGCGGCCGGGATCGAGACTGTCTCCGCTCAGCAATTGCAGGCGGCCGCGGCGGACGGTGGAGGGGTGCAGGCCCAAGCTCTGGGCGACGCGCCGGTCTCCGCCTCGGCCGAACTGCAGCGACTGGAGGCCGGCATACAGGCGCCGCGTACGCTCGTCGAGCACGTCGAGGAAGCGCGCACGTGCTGTTGCGAGCTGAGCGGCAGGATCCTGGCTGTCAGCGGCAGGCGCGGGCGTGCCGCTGACAGCTTGGCGGCGGCGCAACTGCTGCCGGGACCGGTCGGGGTCGGGGTCGCAGTACAGCGACCGGCCATCGGTGCGCATGCGGACCAGTTTCCCAAGCTGAATGAGCCTGCGCAAGGCGGCCTTGGTGGAGACGCCAAGCTGGGCATCGAGCTCGCGGGGGGTGCGGCCGTCGCAGGAATCCGTGGTGAGGGCTTGGACGGTGTTGAGCAGCGTGCCGCGCCGGGAGAAGCGGGCGGGGCCATGGGACCACAAGCCGCTGGCGTCGAAGTCGGCGGTCTCGCGCAAGGCGTAGAAGCCGCGGCGATGGGAATAGGAGTTGATGTAGTCGAGGGTGGCGAGCTAGCGCAAGACGGTGTGGCGGGATGTGGTGCCGAGACCGGCCATGAGTTCGGGCATGGAGGCCACCTGCTGGCGCTGCAGGAGGGAGACAAGAGGCTGGGGCTGGAAGGTGGGCGGGCGCATTCTGATACATGTATACCCTCGGCAAGGGGCACTTGCAGCAGGGCCAGGCCCCCATGTTGGGAGCCACAACGGTGACGGGAAGCGCTATGGTCCACACGAAGCGGCACTCGAGTGCCAGTTTAGGTGGTCAAGCCGGGATATTCTGATACATGTATACCCTAATGGTAATGGTTATTTATGCGCGAGCCCTAAGCCACCGCGGCCGCGGTGGTGAGGGGCTCCATGGGGTGTCTGCCGCAGTGGGTGCCCGGGAGACTGCGCTGTGGCCGGCGCAGGCACACTGGGGCTGGGACGCCAGCTGCCCGCGGTCGGTGCGCCCGGGATTGGGCTGCCCCGGCTGCCGCCCGCGCTGGCGCTTGCGCTGGCCCTCTCGCGACGGCTCGGGCCGGCCCGCCCCGGATGGCGGCTGGTCCGGATCGTCCTCACCGGGCAGCGACTCGGGATGCTGCGCGCCGTCCGCCGAGCCCACATCGATCACCTCGCTCTTACGCCCGAACCGATCCCGGCGCAACTCCTGCAGCTGCGCCTCCTTGGTGGCCAGCATCGGCCTGGTACGCCTCCAGCAGCGCCTCCTTGGCGCAATTCTCCTCCGCCCGAGCCTGCCGATCCGCGGCCAGCTGCTGCTCCAGCGCTCCGCTGCGGGCACAGTTGCATGCCGCTCCCGACGCCGGCGCTGCCACCTTGCTCGCCATGAGCCCGAACCCCTACAGTATAGAATATGCCGTCCATCAATGCTCACTCCGCTACAGTCGCTCCTCCGCCGTTCCCAAGGGCACCGCATCGCCAAGACCCGCCCGGTCAGCCAGCACCGCATCGCCGCTCCACCTCTGCCCGCTCCCCGCCACCGGCACCCGCACCCGGTCCCCAGAACCAGCACCTACGCTGCGTAACGATTCGGTAAGGGAGTACCCAGCGCCCCCCTTACTGAATCCTTACTCAGGAACCAGAACATCGTTGCCCGATTCCGTTCCTGAGCAGTTTGATATATGAGGCCCAAACGAATGACTATACCTTCAACTCCGCAGATTCCCGACGAATTGCGTCCGTATCTCGACACGATCGCGGATCGACTCCTTTCCGGGCATGCCGCCGTCATGGTCGGCGCGGGATTCAGCATGAATACCGCAACACCGGGATCTCGGCCAAGCTTCCTAGATTGGGCTCAGCTAGGAAACCGCTTCTACCGGAGGCTACATGGCCACTCGCCACGACCCGAAGACACGTACCTTCAGGTTCCGGCGCTGGCGCATCAAGTGGAGGCTGCCTTCGGCCGACCCATCTTGGACCAGATGATACGGGACGCGATACCCGACTTGAAGTATCAGCCTTCACCGCTCCATACGAAGCTGCTTGAACTTCCTTGGTCTGACGTCTTCACCACGAACTACGACAGGCTCCTCGAACGAGCCCGCCGTTCTGTAATCTCGCAACGATATGACCTAGTGCTCAAGCCCGACGACTTGGGCCGCTCTAACCGACCACGGATCGTCAAGCTCCATGGCAGCCTGCCGTCGGACGGCCGATTCATCGTTACCGACGAGGACTACCGGCGATACCCCCACGACTTCGCGCCTTTTGTGAACTCAGTCCGTCAAGCCCTATTGGAAAATACGTTCTGTTTAATAGGTTTCTCGGGCGAAGACCCGAACTTTCTGCAATGGGCGGGATGGATCCACGACAAGCTAGGCCTTGAGAACTCGCCGAAGATGTATCTCGTTGGATTGCTTAATCTCTCACCGTCCCAGAGGACGCTGCTCGAACGCCGTAACATCACCCCAGTCGATATGTCCGTGTGCCCCGATATCGGCGGCGACCACTATCTGGCACTCGAACGAATTCTCAGCTATTGGCAGTTACGTCAAGCCAACGACACCCGGCTTTCGTGGCCCGCAACCAAATACGACAAACCAGTGTTGAGAGGTTCCAGCGAGCCCGGTGTGATCGTCGAACACTGGAGATCGCAGCGGTGCCGGTATCCGGGGTGGGTGGTCCTTCCCGAAGACTTGCGCGATTCACTCTGGCTAGACACTATCTCTCACGTCCGAAAGTTGCCCCCAGACCTTCCCCCTGCGCTTGACCTCGATTTCTCCTTTGAACTGGTATGGCGCCTTGAGAAGTGCCTCTGCCCACTTTTCGATCACGTAGCGGTCCTATTGGAAACTACAGTCGACCGCTACTGGGCAACCACCGCTGGCAGTTCGCTTGACTCACTGTTTCGCGACGGAAATGAGGTTGACACACGAGGGCTCACCTTGGACGACATCAGGCACCGGTGCCACTATCTCCTCTTGGCGATGATGCGCTACTACCGCGAAGAGGGCCTCTCTGACAAGTGGGAGGCAGCATGCCAGAGTATTCAGGCGGTCTTGCCGACCTTATCTCCTGAACTAACGGCGCAATTCCATTACGAGCGAGCGTTGTCAGCACTGTTCGCACTGAACATTCAGGAGTTCAAGAGTCGGCTGGTCAATTGGCCGGAGAACCATGCACTTCCGTTCTGGTCTGCGAGAAAGGCTGGACTACTCGCTGAAATCGGCGAGTTGAGCGACGCTCAGCGCATTCTGGAACAGTCCCTCGAAACGATTCGGGGCAAGCTAAACCTAACCCCGACCTCGTCTGACTACACGTTGGTATCCCAAGAGTCGTTGGTGATGTGCCTGCTTCACGTGCTTCGGGAGCGATCACTACTCATAGCGTCCAACCAACAGAACACTCAGGAACTGCTCCGCGACTTCAGAGAACGCTGGCACGTCCTGAAGCAGTATAAATGCGACCCGTGGCAGGAGATCGAGACGTTTGAACAGCAACTGCGGCATCCTCCCACGCCGATGTCGGATTTCACTAGCATGCCTATGTTCGACATCGGACGAACTGCACAGACACTCCACTTTGGTCCTAACAAGGAGGCTTTGATTGCGTACAACTTCCTTCGCTTTTCAGAGGACGCTGGCTTGCCGTTCCGCATTCCTAGCTTCGAGATCGCCAAGAAGAGCGCCGTCGGGACTCTGACTCGTATCGCCAAGGACTCTTCGTACTGGGCACTCGCCACCCTTGTGCGGATTGGCGACAAGAAAGCGGTCGACGAGGTTTTTGACAGGCTGTCACTTGCACGAATGGATATGCCGATCGTTGACAGTCTTATTAGGCACTACTTGGACTCTCTTCGACTGGCTGCCGCAGATATCGCAACCGGAGATCCGCGGCGTCAGCCCAACTTTGGGACGCTGATAGCGAGCGTAGTTCCCGAGATCTTGTCGCGGCTATGTTGCAAATCGTCACGGCCAAATCGGGAGCAACTTGTCGCCTGGCTTCTCGATGTCTATCGATCCGAGCACAGGTCGAAGTATGTGGGAGTAAGGCACCTCGTGACTAGGCTGATTGAGTCCTCGTCAGCTGGTGAGCGCGTCACCATGATTCCAAGACTTCTGGAATTTCCAATTCTGATTGACCTCGGAGTGATTGAAAAGAGCGAGTATCCAAATCCGTTCGACTTCCTTGATCTTTCCGTAGGCCTGCAAGCCAATGCATTGACGATCCGTGACAAGCCTCTTGAACGCCTCTTTTCGATGGCTTCATCCGAGCATGTCGCGGGACGGAAGTGGGCAGTTTCTACGCTCGGAACATTGCAATCGTCCGGGCTGCTGGACGTCGAGGAATCGCAACGATTTGCTGCAGCGTTGTGGAGTCGAGTTGATGGAGACGGCCTGCCATCCGGAACCAATTACTATCGAGGTGCGTTTCTGTCTCTTCCGCACCCGACGGGAGTCGAGCCGACTGAATGCTTCCGGAGGTACGTGCGCGGAGCACAATTCCCTGCGCAGCAGAACGATTCGAGAACACAGATTACTGGAAGAGACTGCTCCCTGTGTCGAGACATTCGCTCAGCAAGGAACGTCACTTGGTCTCGGGCTGACATCCGCTCGATCATCGATCGACTGGTGCAATGGTGGGATGCAGACAAGGCACACTGGCGTAGAATCAAGGCCGACAAGGCCTCCCCACCCATTGTCGAGCCCCTCGGAAGACTACTGTCGGACCTTGTGAGGACTCTTGCAGAGATTGTTGCGAGACATCCCGATTCGGTCGCTGGCGATGGGATTGGGAGTGATGTGGCCCGCGTGGCGAATGAGTGTCGTGCGTACAAGTTGCCTGCGCTTCGGTTGGAAATCGCCTGCGCGTACACGCTCAGGTCGGACGACGACAGCGCGCTCAGCCGAATAACCGACGAAATGGCGTCATCTGAGACTAACGCCGTCATCGATGCGCTGGAGGCGATGAACATAGTTTCCGATTACTGGGCTTCACAGACGGACAACCGTGGCCTGATGTCCTTGCTGCACCGAGCTAGTCAGATGGTTCGCTGGCGGCGCGGGACAGCTCTGTGGGCGACTCTCGACTCAGTAGGAGCTGTTGTGAGGAGACATCCCTGGGTCTTCGTTGATGTTGTTGAGAGTGATGTGCTTCTAGGGCTCAGTCGTTTGATCAGCGAATCGGCCGTCGGTGAGAGTAGCGACGCTGGATTCGATGAGCACAGTGGCTCGCTGGACGTATCGGCTAAGTTGATGGTGCGTCGGGCCGCCGTGAGACTAGCGTATAGGCTCTTTGAGCACTATCGAGCGAAAGGTAACGTGATCCCAGAGACCATCACGGCCTGGGAGGAGGTGTGTCGCTCCGACGATGAATTTCTAGACATTCGGAGCGAGTGGTTGGCCCTGTCCGATGAACCGACGTCTCCCGGAGGGTGATATCGGCGTCCACAGAGTTCTGACCATGGGCTAACTAGCTTTGTCCAGAATCCTTCGGCAGAAGAGATTGTTGTCAGGTGTCGGTTGGCTTGGACGGGGACCGTAAGCGCGTCTTACGAGCGCGCCGAGGAGCTGCCTCTCGCTCGCCAGCGACGACCCTGCTGAACGAAAGTTCTAATTGAACTAACCCGCTTCGCGCGAGCGTTGTATTTCTTGGACCGCTCCGCGAGTGGTCAGGCAGCGGTGTGCCCGGACGCATCGCGACACCTTCCACGACCGCCCCAAGACCCACAAATGCTCCTGATGAAGGCCGAGGCATCCCATTCGAAGCCCGATCCGGCCCTCGTTGGGTCCCTTCTCCCGAGCCTTTCAGCGCACGACGGGAACCGCAGCGAGCCAAGGGAGCCATTAAAACCCCCTAGCGAAGCCCCGGCCGGCGGCTCAGTTCAACACGTTCTTTAGCCAGCGGTGCGGCTCTGAGCCCCTCTGGCTCTAGGCGAACGTCCTTCTGCCGCACCGCTGACCAAAAAACGCTCTTCATTGTCGTCAGACATGTCGCGACCGGCTGCGTCATGGCCAGCAGCCCGCTCAACCGCAGCCTCCCGGCTCATCCGCCGGGGGCCGACAGCAGCCTGCGGTCCGCAGTGCGCCACCACACCATCCGGCTCGGACGCGGCCAGCGCCACAGACCCTAGATGGGACATTTCTAGTTAGCCGCAGCCGGCGACCCAGCCCAGCCGATGCGATCCCGATCCGCTTCCTGAGTGAGTGCAGAATTCACCATTTATAACACTTGTCTTGCTAGAACATGGAGTATATCAGGCAGTCAGGAGCTATATTGTGCTCTATCGTATATGATTATCGCAATTGATGTAACTTGTGTCCCAGACGCTGCTTCACGCTGGATGACTGCCAGTCCATACGATGACCAGAAGTCTGTGTACGGCGCCACCCCCACCAGCGCCGCCGCCTGCGCATGCCCAATCTCGCCTAGCCCTGCGGGCGCGGCAGCGGATCGCACCTCGGCCCAAGAGAGGGCTATTCGCAACAGATTCCACTGTGCCGAAAGGGCACAGCTAAGGCCCGTGGATGGCCGATCACAGCTGGAACTGCGGTCTAGATCTAGAAACGGGGAGCAGTCCACTGGAGCCGAACGTGCCGTTGATGCATGAAGTGGCGAACAGGCCGACGTGCCGTCGGCTCGCTGAGGGCGAATTCCCGTTACGATCCCGCTGGCGGATCGAACACAATCCCTAGCAGTGTCCCAGAGGCTTCGCCATCGGTTAGCCTGCACCGAATGTGCTCGTCAAAGGCGAATCCTTCGCGGAAGTCATCGTAAGGGACCATGTCAGAGTTCAGAGCACAAATGTATTGGGTACCGGTCTGCGCAGCAACGTCGCTAGCCCGCTCAAGTGCAGCTGCCCGTTGTCGCGAGTCGACGCCGTCGTACATTTCGCTGTCGTGAACCAAGAAGTCGATGGACAGGTCGCGACGGGCGCAGAATTCGAGAATTGCCAAGTCAAAACAGAATATTTTCATCTTGCCAATCCCGTCGCTCCCGCTCTTGCTGATCTCGATATTGAACTTGAATCCAGAGTCGGTGGTGTCGATCACCAAGTGGCCGGGAACTCTGTACAGCGCCTGAGAGTTGAGATTGAATAGTCGGACGGGGATATCCCAAGTGTCCCGGCGCTCCTCGTGATCGCGGGCAGTTAGATCCGCAAGTTCGGCCTTGTCACGTGCGATCCGACGCTTATTGGATTCCATCTGGCGCCGATGTTTTATCTGCCTCTTCACATGTTCCAGCTCTTCGCACTTTGCGCCATGGCGCTCACGCAGCCTCACCATTTCGGTCAGCGCTCCGTGTTCGGTTAGTATCTGCAAGAGGTCGGCGCGGTTCTCCGTCAACTTCCTAATCTTGGTGCGCGTGTCCGTCATGGCGCGTTCGAGGCGGGAGATCTCTTTCTCCAAGAAGCGTCGACGATCCTTTACGACTAGGACGTAGAATTCCCTTGCCTCTGCGAGCGAGCTCAGTACGGAGTTAGAGAAAACCACTCCCATTTCCTCGTACACCTGCTCGACTGATTCCCCCGAAGGAGGTTCTTCCGACTCGATGGCCCGCCTGTAGAGCTTGAGGCGTCGGGCCGTAAGGATGTTCGCGTTCGTGGCCGCGTGCAGTTCCTCGGTGAGCCGATTGGCCTCTTGCTGGATCGAGTCGTATTGGGGATGAACCTTGAAGTCGGCCAGGCCTCGGGAGCTTTCTTCGATCTCTTGCAACAGGGTGACGCGTTCGGCTTCAAGCTCTCCGATGCTGCCACCGACAAAAGGCACGGCACCATGGTTCACGAGCTTGCGGAGGCTTATCAGATCTTTGTTCCTGTCCTTTATCCGTTGCCATTGCGCTGCATGGTTCCACTCCAGCCCGAGCAGCAACGCCACATGAAGCTGCACATCCCATATCCTCTGGTTTCGGAAGTGAGAGAAGGGATCGCCGAACGCGTGGTGGCCGCGACGGACGAAGTAGGAAACGAGGCTTCGGAACGACGGATTGTATTTCGGAGCCTCAGGTGTCGGCAGCGAGAACAAGGCGTTTCCGAGAAACGCCCGCCACTGCTTCTGCGTGAATGAGCGCTTGCCCATCAAATCGACGTCCGGGAGGTCTGGCCATTCTCCTGCCAGTCCAGCAACCGTCACGATGTTGGGCGTTTCGAGCGCCCTGGTGACGGTGATCCGGTCGTCGCCGAGTGACATCTCCATGGTGAACGCCCATTTTACAAGCGCCGGGATTGCCAGCCCGCGGCCGCTCCGAACCATAGCGCCCAAGCAGAAGTGGATTATCTCTATCAGGGTGGACTTGCCCAGTCCATTGCGCGTGTCCTTTCTGGACGAGCCCTCGGCGCGCTCGGCCAAAACCACATTCAGGCCGGGCGTGAGCCTGACTGGTCGGAACGAGGCCTTGTTGGCGGTGATCTCGTGGATCATTGTGGGCCCCTTACGACGAGCCCGCCTTCGAACCGCACTGCCCGCAGCGAGTAGAGCATTGTGAGGGCGAGGACGAACCGCTCGAATGTCCCTACCGCCTTGGCCTCACGTACGGCTTCCCACAGGCCCGTGACGGTGCGCGCCTGTGAAAGCTCGGAGAATATCACGGCCCCGGCTCCGAGCAGGGTTTGCTCTGCGGGTATGTGCTTGGTCGGGTGGATCATCGCTCGAAGACCTCGCAGGTCTCGAACAGATAAACCAACACGGTCTCAGCGGCGTACTGGGTCTTGAAGTCGCGGAATCCGCGCCGAGCGAACATGCACATCGAATTGAAGAGATCTTCGCCGGAAGACGTGCCGTCCTTGCGGAGCTTGTAGTAGTGTTCTAGGAAGCCAGAGATTAGACGGTCTGGAAACGCGGAATCGTCTTGGCTCAAGGCCTGAACGAACGAGCGTACTTGGCGGGTCGCCGTGAGATGGGAACCGATGAGGTTCTGGGAGGACACCGACAGACCGTGCTTCTGAATCTTGTCCTCGATGTGTATTCGCGAGAAATCCCGACCAGGCGGAGGAGGCGGGACCTCGGTGACCCATTGCGTGGCTTCTTCAAGTTCGCGAAAGCTCACGGAGGCCATCGCCTCTTCCATGCCTGTCGCAACCGCGCTTTCGTGGTCCGCCTTGATCGCAAGAAGTCGTTTCACGGGGTACTCCCGCTCTCCGTGTGGAAGCGCGTCGATCTCAACATGACAGTTCCGGCAGACGTACAGCAGGTTGGTTAGCGAGTTCCGTTGCTCTCTCGTCATCGTCGGATCAAAGCGAGCCGACGGGCGGCCCCGCGCCCCTCCCCCGTGTTCTCCGGCGATGTGTGCGGCTTCACCCACCAAGACGACATCGTCGCCGCGAAGCTCCGAGAGCAGCCGGTGGCATGAGGGCATAGCGCATCGGTTGCCGCTGAGTAGAGCCAAACGAATCCGCGTGGCGCTGGAGACACTCATCGGGCGTAGCACCGTTGCCGAAGACGCTTGGATTCTTGAATCCAGTCCAGATCGATAGCGAGTTGGCTGGGACTCCGGTCGGGGCGGGAGTGGCCAGCCCCTATTGCCCCGTCTCCGCAGGGCGACAAGTCTCGGATAGTGATGGATTTCGGCATGGACGGGATCTAGTGGAGGACGGGGTCGCTCATATCGTACCCGCTCATCGCTGATTGTAAGCATTCACTCCGGGGAGTATTTTGGGGCCTGGGAGACTGGCCCTCGCGAGGGCCAAAGGCAGGGGAAGGCGCGGATAGGTGAAGGTGCGGCCCGCAGGTGCAGAGTGGCCTCGCTCGCCGCGTTCAGGCTCCAGCCTGAGAAGGTGGGCGAGTGACGTAGCGACACTCGCGAGCTGGCCTCAGCGGGGAGTTAAGCTGCGGGCGGGAAAGTGCTGTCGGGTGCGTCAGCCGGCGCTGCCGCTGGCGGCCCGTTGGCCGGGGTCCACCAGCGTATGGGAGGTGCGCGGAGTTCCTCGATGCGCTGCTCGTCCATCTCCCACGGGAGCCATGGGGACAGCTCCGATGGGGCTTGGCCCCGGTTGCGCGCACAGGCATCCAGCCAATCCAGCATGTAGCGGTACGGGTTCAGCCCAGCCTGTTTCGCTGTCTGCAGCACGCTGAGCAGGCGCCCCGCCGTCTCGGCCCCGGCCGGACCGCCGGACCCGAAGCTCAGCCGGCGCGAGATCACGGGTCCGCGCAAGGTCCTCTCCGCGTAATTGTTGTCCATGGGAATCGCCGGATCTTCGAGGAACACGCTGAGACCCGCCTTGTGCAGGATCAGGGACGCCGTGGCTTTGCCCCGCGCTTCCACCTGGGCCAGCTCCGCGCCGGTCCGGCCACCGCTTGGCACGGCTATCAGCATTTCATAGCGCGCAACCAGGCTCCTCCACTCTTGCACCGCGTCGTCGAAGAGTTTCCCGAGGCTGGCTTGCAGGCTTGCCTGCGCAGCCTCGAAGTCCTCGGCCTGGTCCTCTAAGGGCAGTGCGGGCTGCCAGGCCCTGTGACGCAGGTGCGCCAAGTGGAACACTTCCCCGATCCGCTCGAGCCAGTCCGTGGCCCACGGCTCCAGTTCCGGAAAGCCGGCTTCCACCCGGCAGTAGTGTCGGCGCTGATGAGCCCAGCAGAACTGCAGCCGGACATGCTCGGAGCGCTTGGCGAAGGCCGGATAGACACTCCAGCAGTCGCACACGAGCGTCAGCAGCTTGCCTTGGCCCAGCTTGCCCAGCAGTGCGCGGCCCGAGGGCAGCCCGCGCGTCGGCAGGATGCGCATCCAGACGGCATCCTCGCAGCAGACCATCCACAGCCAGTGCTTGGGCCTGGCGCCGGATGCCGGGGGCTGCTTGGCGTTCTCCTTGCCCTCAATGTTCTGCACCGGCCACGAGGTTTCGTCGGCCTGCACCACTCGAGCCTGTCCCAGACGCTCGACGATGGCCTGCTCCAAGGGTTGCACCAGCCGGGCGAGCCTCTGCAGGCCTCGCGCCAGCGTCGCCGGGGCCATGCCCAACCCGATGGCATCCAGCTCGCGCGCCACCGCGGCCTGCGGGCGATGCATGTGGAAAACTTGGACCACGCTCCAGGCCCACACGCTGGTCCCCAGCTGGGTGCCGCTCCACAGCCGTGGCGCGGGGGGCGCGACCAGGCGTCCCGGCGGTGCGCAGGCGCAGCCCGGCTCGTAGCACTGGCGCTCAATCTCGCGGGCGAGCGCAGCCAAGTGCATCTCGAAGATCTTGCTGGACTTGGTCCCGCAGCGCACGAAGGGCGTGTCGCACTGCGCGCAGCGGCGCTCGTGCTCGGGCAGCTCCAAGGGCTCGGGAATCTTTGGCAGGCGGGAGCGGTCCCGACGCGGCGGAGTGGCCGATCCGGGCTGGCGTCCCCGCTTGCGCTTGGCGGCCTTCTGCTTGCGCCCCTTGCCGGGCTTGCCGGCCTTGTCAGGCTTGTCAGAGCTGTCAGGCTTGTCAGGGCTGTCCCCCGGCCCGGGCGGCGGCTTGGGATCCGCTTTCGGCTCGGGCCCGGGATCCGACGGCTTCTCGCTCTTGCGCCCGAACAAGGTCTTCTGCAGCTCTGCCACGAGTAGCTTCAGCCTGCCGATCGTTGTGTGGGCTTGCTGCAGCTCAGTCCGCGTCCGCTCCAGCTCAGTCCGCGTCCGCTCCAGCTCGGCCCGCGTTCGCTCCAGCTCGGCCTGGCTGCGCTGCGACCGTCGGCGGAATTCCCCGCTCTCCTGCCGTGCGCTTTCCACCTTCTCGAGCAGGGCCGCGCAGTGCTGCTCCAAGCGTTCCAATTCCTGCGCCTGCTCCCGCTCCCGCGCGGTGTCCCCGCTTGCGCCCGGCCAGAATCTCACCTTGGGCCCTTCCCGCGGCCGGCGGCCGCTGCCGGGCGCTCGCCCAGCCCCTGCGCGCTGCGCTCCGGCACGGCCGGCTGCGAGTGGGCCTGCAGCCCCAGCGAGGCGTGCTCGACGGCCCCCTCGAACACCTCCGGCGGCAGCCGGACCAAGGCTTGGTAGAACGTGCTCGGCACCGGAGCGGCGTAGCGTTGTAGCCGCATGTTGCACCAGCAGCCGGCGGCCTGCCGCTGCCGCTGGCTGAGCAGGGTGGCATAACGCGAGTAGGCCGTCACGCCGCGGTAGCCGGCCATGTGCGCGCTCGCGGCCAGGCACAGCAGGCTGGCCAGCGAATAGCGGCGGCCGCCGGCCGGGCGGCAGTGCGGCTCCTGCTGCAGGCGCTCGAGCAGGCTGCGCAGCACCGCGGCCGGAGCCGGCGGCCGCTTGGCGGGACCGCCCCAGTGGGGCTCCTGCTCGGGCTGGCGCAAACGCGCCTGCACGTTACTGGCCAAGGGGTACACCAGCACTTGCTTGGGCTGGCCATGATGCCGCCAGCGGGCCGTGGGGCCCCGCTGGCGGGCATAGCCGCTGGTGAACCCCAGCGGCTGCCAGTTCGCGGCGCGGTAGCACGTGCCCCTGTGCAGCGCCCGGTCCACGAAGGTTTCCGCGAGCAGCGCCGGATACCCATGTTCGGCCAAGATGTCTCCCGATAAGCGGCGCAGGCTGAGGCCCAAGACCCTCGATGCCAGGTTCTTGCGCCCGGCAGCGGTGGGCAGAATCACGAAGCGGACATTCTGGGCGATCAGATGCAGGCGGCGCAGCTTCTGCTGCAGCGACCAGCCGATCCAGCGGTCGCGCACGGCCACGCGCAGCGCTCCGGGTTGCCATCCCAGCAGCGCCAGCCACGTCCCGTCCAGGGTTGCGACATGCCGCAAGGCACGTCCGAACATGCGCTGGAAGGACAGGTAGTGGTGGGCGGCCACCAGCCGGTCCCAACGTCGGTGCTCGCAGCCGCCGCGCGTCGGGCGCACGCAAACAGCGCGCAGGTCAAAGTGCGCGTCTTGCACCGTTGTTGCCATCTGGAGGCCAGCCACCAAGGCCCACTATGACAGAATCAGCTCAAAATGTTCACCCCTCTACCTAGAAGCCCTGACATTCAGCCCCGCAGCGGTGTGCGCTGGGGCCACCGAAGGACCAAGGATTCAGCTCCCATCCGTCCGATGTCCCGCCGTTACGGGGAAGCCGGCTTTCCGGAACTGCAGCCGTGGGCCAGGGATGGGCTCGAGCGGATCGGGGAAGTGTTCCACTTGGCGCGCCTGCGTCGCAGGGCCTGACAGCCCGACCTGCCCTTGCAGGGCCAGGCCGAGGACTTCGCGGCTGCGCAGGCAAGCTTGGAAGCCAGCTTCGGGGAACTCTTCGACGACGCGCTGCAAGCGTGGCAGCGCCTGGTCGCCCGCTATGAGGTGCTGGAAGGCTTGCAGCCAAGCGGTGGCCGGACCGGCGCGGAGCTGGCCCAAGTGGCAGCGCAGGGCAAAGCCACGGCGTCCTTGATCCAGCATCAGGAGGGTCCCAGCGCGTTCCCGAGGATCCGGGGATTCCCATGGACAACAACCGCTCGGAGTGGACCTTGCGCGGGCCCGTCATCTCGCGCCAGCGGCGCTTCGGGCCCGGCGGACCGACCAGGGCCAAGACGGCGGGGCGCCTGCTCAGCGTGCTGCAGACAGCGAGAGTGGCTGGGCTGAACCCGTACCGGTGCCCGCAGGATTGGCTGGATGCCTATGCGCGCAACCAGGGCCAGGCCCCATCGGACCTGTCCCCATGGCTCCCGTGAGAGATGGACGAGCAGCGCATGGAGGAACTCCGCGCACCTCCCATACGCTGCTGGACTCCGGCCAACGAGCCGCCAGCGGCAGCACTCGCTCACGCACCCGACAGCACTGTCCCGCGCGCAGCTTGACTCCCCGCTGAGGCCAACTCGCGAGTTTCCCTACGACACTCGCCCACCTTCTCAGGCTGGAGCCCGAACGCGGCGAGCGAGCCCACCCTGCACCTGCGGGCCGCACCTTCCCTCCCTTGGTCCTCGCGAGGGCCAGTCTCCCAGGCCCCAAATACTCCCCGGAGTGAATGCTTACCGCTGATTAACCTCCGGTTGGGTCATGGTCGGGCGAAATCGCCCCTCCGCCACCCCGCCGGGTCTCGGTTGGGGTGAGCGGAAGGTCCTCATCTTGGCAACATACACGCATCGTTCCCCGCGTTCGGGAACTCCCACCGTCACGTGAGTAGGCAGGGTCGGTCGCAGGGACGCGGGAATCCTCCAGATGACCTCGATCTCCCCGAAGCTCCTCAGTCGGGTCGCCCTCGCGCACGTGGTACCAGAGTTCCGGACATGGGCTAAGTAGCGATGTCCACTTTTTCGTCCCCGGGAGCCAGTTCGTCGAGGTTGAAGGTGGGCCTCAGGAGGCGTGCGGTGGCCTCGGCTAATCCACCCTGTCAGCGTGCGCCGTGCTAAGGCACTGGCTCCCAGCGGGTGCGAAGCCCGCCCGGCTAACTGTCGCTCCAGCCGGAAGCCGTCGGAGCGGGTCATGGAGGTAACGACATGGACTGAAGCACTCCGACGTGACGGGCCGCCTTCTGGGCGGCTCAGCGAGCACGCAGGCCGCAACGCGAGTGAACGCCGAGCAGGCCTCGAAAAGGATAATGCGGAGGCCGACCCGCCGTTGTTCCGGGGAAGGCAGCCAGCGTCCGGGAAGCGAGCGACGCGAGCACCGGGCGTCTCCGCCGGGGTATTGGCGGCAGCATGCGTGCAAGAGGGAGACGGAGGCAACACGGGAAGCCCTGACGGTGGCGCGCACGCGCCAACCGGCATCCCGCGAGGGACAGGCCGGGCCGGACAGGGTGGCGGAGAGGCCCGTAGTACCGACGAAGCCGGGTAACTCCGGTGGAGGGAAGGGGCCTGAGTTCGAGAGCGATGCGGGAAGGGGGAAAGGACCGATGGAAACTGGCGAAGGCCTACAAGTTCCAGATACTGTTCGGGGACTCCAGAAGGCATTACATGTAAAAGCGAAGGGAGATCCGGGCTTTCGGTTCTACACGCTGAGTGACAAGGTGTGGCGGGAGGACGTGATGGCTGCCGCGTGGCAGGCGGTGCGCCGCAACGGCGGGGCCTGCGGAGTGGACGGCGAGACGTTCCAGCACATCGAGGAGCGAGGCGTGGACGGCTGGCTCGGAGGACTGGCGGAAGAGCTGAGGGAGAACACCTACCGACCGCATGCGGTGCGGCAGGTGCTGATCCCGAAGAAGCAGCCGGGGAAATTCCGACCGCTGGGCATACCGTGCATCCGGGACCGGGTAGCGCAGACGGCGGCCACGCTGGTGTTGACGCCGATCTTCGAAGCGGACCTGCAACCGGAACAGTACGCCTACAGGGAGGGCCGGAGCGCGCTGGACGCGGTGCGTCACGCGCATCGGCTGGTGAACACCGGGCACGGCGAAATCGTGGACGGCGATCTGTCGAATTACTTTGGCGAGATCCCGCACACCGAACTCATCAAGTCCATCGCGCGGCGCGTTAGCGACGGGCGGATGCTGGGCTGGATCAAGCTGTGGCTGGAGATGGCTGTGGTAGAGGACGACGGCAAGGGCGGCCAGCGCCGCACGAACCGGCCGCGCCGGGAAAGGAAGGGGACGCCGCAAGGCGCTCCGATCTCCCCGTTGCTGAGCAACGTCTACATGCGGCGGTTCCTCCTAGGTTGGAAGCTGCTGGGCCTGGCCCGGCGGTTCGGCGCGGAGATAGTGAATTACGCGGATGACTTCGTGATCTGCGGCAAAGCCCCGGCGGAAGCCATGCGGGCCGCAGTCGAAAGGATCATGGGGAAGCTGCGCTTACCGCTGAATGCGACGAAGACCCACTGCCTGCGCACGCCGGAGGAGCCGTTCGAGTTCCTCGGGTACCGCATCGGACGCAATTACAGCCCGCGCACAGGCCGGGCCTACATAGGCACGCGCCCGAGCAAGGCGAGCGTCCGCAGCATATGCCGCAAGATCAGTGAGCTGACTCGGGCAAGATACGGGCTGCTGGCCCCGGAACTGGTGGTGGCGAGGCTGAACCGAGCGATGCTCGGCTGGGCGAACTACTTCCGGTTGGGACAGGTGAGCCCGGCGTATTGCGCCGTGGACGCACACGCGGTCAAGCGGCTGCGCCAGTGGCTGTGTCGGAAGCACAAGGTGCAATCGGGGAGATACGTGCGCTACCCGAGCGAGAGGCTGTGGGACGACTTCGGCCTCGTGCGCCTGCAACTGCTGACGGCCAGCTTCCCGTGGGCGAAGACATGATCTCGTCCGAGAGCCGGATGCTGGAAATCGGCACGTCCGGTTCGACGAGCGGGGAGAGGAAACGTGGCTAAGCAGGAAGGTCAGTGAGGCACCTACAGATGGCGAATGCCGTAGGAACAACCCCAAAACAGCTACTGCTTCTTGACTAAGGCCAACGCGCCTCTCCTCGACTCTACACCCGGTGAGAGCCCCAGTGGTTCGCCACGAGCTCTCATGCTGGGCCCGAGCGCTCCGGCTTGGCGCTACCGGGACTCCCGCTGTGTCAACTACGGAGCATGGTCTGTCTTATGCGCAGCGAATGTACACTGAATGCACATGCGCACCAATATTGTGCTCGACGACGACCTGATTGCTCAGGCAATGCGGCTCACTGGGGTACGCACGAAGCGAGAGATGGTACACCTCGCGCTCACGAGGCCGAGTGGCGGATGTTGGCCAGCGATCTCGAAGTCCAGTCCTACGCGGAGGCCGACGGCAACATGTCGTACGAGGCGGCCCGCATTTACCACGAGTTCCGCCGGGTCGGCAAGACTGTCCGGACCGCAATAGATTGCTGCATCGGGGAGATATCTCTGGCGAACGAAGCGCTGCTCCTCCACAGGGACCACGATTTTCGAACCATTGCCCGCGTCCGACCGCTGCGCGAACGGTGGATTGGCTTCTCCCGCGCGGCCGACTCCACACTCAGAATCCAGCAAGCGGCACGGCGCGATCTCCGGCCTTCCTGACGGTTCCGCGAGCCGGGGCTACAGCCTCCTCCCGCGAGGCTCCCGCCGGACCGGACCCCCGGGCGCTCGCGCGTGGCCCGGCCTGCCGCTCGGGACTGTGGCGAAAGGCCTTGGCCCGCCCGCGCTGGGGTCACGCGTCGCCCTTGCGCTTGTACAGCGCGACCGCGACCAGGATGATCACGCCCTTGGCGATGCCCTGGGCGTACGGCGACACGTTGAGCAGGTTCAGGAGATTGTTGATCATCGAGATGATCAGCGCGCCCAGCAGCGTCCCCCAGAGCGATCCCACGCCCCCGAAGAGGCTGGTGCCGCCCAGGACGACCGCGGCGATCGCGTCGAGTTCCAAGCTCCGCCCGGCCCACGGATCGCCGACCGTCACGCGCGCGCTGAAGACGATGCCTCCCAGGGCGGCTGAGACATTGCTGATCATGTACGTGAAGAGCTTCACGCGCGCGACCGGAATCCCGGCAAGGCGGGCGGCCTCCTCGTTCCCGCCGATGGCGTAGACGTGGCGCCCGAACGGCGTGTATCGCAGGACAAACCATCCGACCGCGAATGCTGAGAGCATGATCGCGACGGGGATGGGCACGGAGCCCACAGACCCGGCCCCCAGCCACGCGTATGTGCCCTTGACCCCGCCGACCGGCTTGCCGCCCGAGATTGTGAGCGCCGCGCCGCTGGCGATCGCCATCATCGCCAGCGTCACGATGAACGGAGCGACCCCGCGCCAGATGATGATCGCCGCGTTGAATGCGCCGACGGCAGCCCCCAGCGCCAGGGTGATCAGGATCACAGCGCCCAGCGGGTAGCCCTCTCCGTTGGCGTAGAGCATCACGGCGACCACGCTGTAGAGGCTCAGCGTCATCCCAACCGAGAGATCGATGCCCGCTGTCAGGATCACGAAGGTCATTCCCACCGTGACGACGCCGAGCATGGCCGTCTGACGGAGAACGTTCAGGACGTTCCGCTCAGTGAGGAAGCTGGGCGCGAGCGCGGCCCCGATCGCCACCACGAGCACAAACCCGACAATGATGCCCGCGTGAGGCCCCAGCCTCTCGAGAGCGAGAGCCAGCGACGCTGGCTTCAGGGCCGCTCGCAACCGCAGGCCGCCCGCTGGGGTCTCGTCAGGCACTGGGCTTGTCGCATCCTCTCGCTGTGCGGTTCCCGAGCCGGAACGGGCCTTCCGCAGGCCGGGGCCCAGCCGTCGTCAGACGGGACGGCTTGCGACGGCTGCCGGGCCCGATGGGGCCTCTCGCAGCGACCGCTCGCAATTGCTCCCGGTTCAGGCCGCGGGCAAGGCGCGAGGCGAGCAAGGACAAGTCGCGACTAGGGTAATCAGATCTCGTCCGGCAAGCCGTATGGCTCCCGGTACTCTCTCGTGAGCAGCCGGTTGGCCTCCGCGTCCCCGGGGAAGGTCTCCGTTTCCGGGTCAAACTCGAGCTTGCGCCCGACCCGGAAAGAAATGTTTGCCAGATGGCACAGCGATGTCGAGAGGTGCCCCTGTTCGACCTCGCAGGCCAGGTCCTCCCGGCGTCTCGACCGTACGCAATCGATGAAGTTCTGGAAGTGGTTGACGCCCGCATCCTCCCCGTCGGGAATGCTCGGGCCCTCGTGGTACGCAATCTCCGGGAAGCTGAGGTTGTTCGTGCGGTACGAGACGCCTGATGGCGAGTCCGGGCGGTCTCGGGGCGTGAACTGGCCGCGGACAGCCTTCCAGTTGTCCTCCGAGCCGATGTAGCCGCGTTCCGTGAAGAAGAAGCCGCCGACGCGGACTCCGCCGAACGGAGGGCTGAACAGCGTGGTGGCCTCGATCTCGACAAGCGTGCCGTCGGCATACTCGAACGTGCCGACCTGCACGTTCGGCACCTCCGAGTCCGAGTCCTCCACGAACTGGCCGCCCGTGCAGTGCACCCGGACCGGGTGCACTTGCTTGTCCAACCCCCATCGGAGAACGTCCAACTGGTGCACGCCGTTGTTGCCGACCTCGGACGTGGACGTGTCCCAGAAGAAGTGCCAGCCATAGTGGAAGCGGTTCAGGTCAAAGGCGCGGTAGCGGGCTGGCCCGAGGTACAGGTCCCAGTTCACCCCTTCCGGTATGGCGGCCTCCTCGACCTTGCCGATGCTGATGCGCCCTCGGTAGACGACTGCCTTGGCCCTGTACGCCTTGCCCAACGACCCGTCCCTCACGAACCGCACCACGGACTGGACCCTCGGGCTGCTTCTGCGCTGCAGGCCGATTTGCACCATTCGGCCGTACTTGCGGGCCGCCTCGACCATCTTGCGACCCTCGAGGAGCGTGTAGGAGCAGGGCTTCTCGCAATACACGTCCTTGCCCGCTTGGCAACCCCAGATGGTCATCAGCGCGTGCCAGTGATCGGGGGTCGCGACCGAGATCGCGTCCAAGTCGTCCCGCTCGAGCAATCTCCGGATGTCGGTCTCGGTCTGCGGCCGGTATCCCGCCAGGTCCTCCACTCGTGCGAGGGTCTCGTCGAACAGCCGTTCGTCCACGTCACACACGTAGCCGACCCGGACACCGGGCATTGCCGTGAACTCCCGGATGTGGTGCTGGCCGCGACCGCGAAGTCCGACGACCCCGACAGTGACGGTATCCCCGCGGCTGGCCTGCGCCAGCGCGCTCTGCGAAGACTTGGCTGCGAGACCGGCGCCCAGGGCGGCACGGGTCACGAAGCTCCTGCGTGTGGTGGTCATAGGACTGCGACCGTCGGCAGGGCCGACGGCCCGCATTCTATCAGCCGGCCGCGGGCCGCGGCGGCTGTACCATGGGTCACGCGATGAGAACGCTGGGACACACGCGCATCACCGGAGCCCCGCGGTGGGCAAGGGCTGTGCTGGCAGCATGCGCCCTTGTTGCCGCGCCCGCGCAGCAGGCGCAGAGGCCGGAGTTCGCCCCGGTCCGTGACCAGCACGGGCTGCCGCGGGTGCTGGTCATCGGGGACTCGATCTCGATCGGGTACACTCTCCCGCTCAGGGCAGCGCTCAAGGGCGTGGCGAATGTTCACCGGCCTCCCGAGAACTGCGCGCACACGGCGCGTGGGTTGGAGCGGCTTGACGACTGGCTGGGCACGGAGGGCTGGGACCTGATCCACTTCAACTGGGGTCTCCACGATCTCAAGCACGTCGACGGCAATGGCCGCCTGGCACTCCCGCCCGAAGGCAAACAGGTCCACACCCTGGCGCAGTACGAGGCGAATCTGGAACGGTTGGTCCGGCGTCTCAAGCGCACCGGCGCGCGACTGCTCTGGCGGCCCACGACGCCCGTGCCCGAGGGCGCGGCCGGGCGCTACCCGGCAGACGTGGCGCGCTACAACGATGCCGCCTCGCGGGTGATGCAGCGCCAGGGCGTGGCTGTTGACGATCTGAACGCGTTCATCGAGAATGGGGCGATCCCGCACGTTCGCCCGGACAACGTGCACTATTCCAAGGAGGCGTCGGCGCGGCTGGCGGCGCACATCGCGGCGACCATCCAGGCCGCGTTCTCGAACGGATAGCGGCGCGGCCGATCATCGGGCCGGCCGGTGTTTCTCCGGGGCCTCCCTCCCCTCTGTCCGGGCTATTGTTTCGAGATGCAGTACAGGTGTTGGGCGGTTCGGATGAAGATCTGGTTCCCGACCGCCACCGGTGATGCCAGCGTGTAGTCCTCAAGGCGGTTGACGGCGAGAATCTCGAACTCTCCGCCAGCCTTCATCACGGTCGTCGTCCCCTCCTCGCTGATCGCGTAGATCTTGCCGTCGGCCAGCAGCGGCGAGGCGCTGTAAGTGCCCGGCTCGAGGCGGCTGCGATCCCAGACGACCCCGCCGTCCCGGACTCGCAGGCAAAGCGCGATGCCCCTGTCGTCGATGATGTAGAGCCGCTCTCCGTCACTGGTCGGGGTTGGCACGTCGGGCCCGTAGTCCGTGGACCACAGCTTCTTGGAAAGCGTCACATCGCCGGTGCCGTCGGCGCGAAACGCGATGAACGGCCTGCGCCGCGATGGCGCCAAGACCACGTCGCCCACGACCAAGGCCGAGGCGATCGTGCGGTAATTGCGTGCATTGTTCGGATTCAGGCCCCCGCCCCGCCAGACCTCGGCCCCCGTGCGCAGGTCGTGGCCGGTCACATACCCGGCACCGCTGACGACCACGAGGGTGCGGTTCCCCGCCGTCACGAGGGTCGCGGTGGAATAGGAGTCCGGGGTCTCGTGCAAGCCGTCGGTGGGGCGGTCCACCTTCCATAGGGTCTCCCCGGTGGCGGCGTCGACCGCCACCACGTACGAAGGGTCGTCCGTGAACATGCCCTGCAGGTTCTGCAGGTACAGCACGCCCTCGTGCAGCAGCGGAGAGGACGCGTAGCCGAATTGCACGCCAAACTCTCCATAGTCGCCCTGCAGGTCGCGCGTCCATTCCAGCCGCCCCTCGAAGTCGAAGCAGCGCAGCTCTCCGTTCCCGTTCGCCACCCACACGTGGGACCCGTCGGTGACCGGGGATGGCGATGCCATGTTCTGCTTCCTGCCGATCCGATTGCCACGGCCCTGCGACTGTCGCCAGCGAACGGTCCCGGTTTTGCGGTCGAGTGCCAGCAGGTACAGCTGGTCATGGCTGGCATCGCCGCCTCCAAGCAGGCCCGCGTTGTCACGGTTGAGACTGGAGCCCTCCTCCGCGGACGTCACGAAGACCGTGTCGCCCCAGATGATCGGCGTCGCCGCCGCCCAGCTCGGAAGTTCCGCGCGCCAGACGACGTTCTCGGTTGTGCTCCAACTGGTCGGCAGGTCCGTCGCGGAACTGGTGCCGTTGAGGTTGGGGCCGCGCCAGTTTGGCCAGTTGTCCGCCGCTGGCAGTGCCAGCCAAGAAGCGCACGCAATGATTAGGAGCCGGAGGGTCACTGCGCCCATCGTATCAGCGCCGTTCCGCGGCAGGGGACGCGGACCGTTGCCAATCCGGCGGCTGGGACGTAACCAACCGGGAGGTTTCGGGGCCTATGCAGGTGGAAGCCATGGACAGCTCGAACGCGCTCAACCGTCGAAACTTTCTGGGGATCGCAGGCCTGGCCGGCGCCGCCGCCGTCACCGGGGCACCCGTCGCCGGACCGCCTGCCCCGCCCGAGACGCTCGTGGCGCAGTTCTACAGGAGCCTTTCCGCCGAACAGCGCGAGACAGTCGTGCTGCCGTTCGAGAGCCCTCTCCGCTCGCGCGTTGAGAACAACTGGCACATCACCGATGCCCGCGTGGGGCGTTTCTTCACGCCTGACCAGCAGGCCATGATCGAGCAAATCTTCATGGACTTGCACGCCCCCGAGTTCCGGGAGTCCCTGCGACAGCACGTCAAGGACGATTTTGGCAGCGTCCGGAATCTCTCCGTGGCCCTCTTCGGCGAGCCTGGCGGCGGGAAGTTCGAGTTTGTGATCACGGGCCGCCATTGCACGGCGCGCTGTGACGGGGACTCGGTGGACGGAGCAGCCTTCGGCGGGCCGATCTTCTATGGCCATCAGGGGGAGCGCTTCTACGAGAGTCCCACCCATCCCAACAATGTGTACTGGTTCCAGGCCAAGCGGGCGAACGCAGTCTTCGAGGCCCTGGACGGCAAGCAGCGGGAGATTGCCCTCCGGCCCCGCGCTCCACGCGAGCGGAGCGTGCACACCGTCGAGCCATCGCCGCAGCCGGACGGTCTGCCGGTGTCCGAGATGTCGCCCGACCAGCGCGAGCTTGTCGCCGCGACGGTGGGAGACCTGCTCTCGCCGTTCCGCAAGGCCGACCGGGACGAGGTCCGGGAACTGATCGATGCCAACGGTGGGGTCGAGCGGCTCTCGATGGCGTTCTACCGCAATCAGGATCTCGGTGATGACGGCGTCTGGGATGTTTGGAAGCTAGAGAGCCCCGCCATGGTGTGGTACTTCCGTGGCTCGCCCCACGTGCACGTCTGGGTGAACGTTCAGCGCGACGCTGGCTGGAAGGCCCCGGTCGGAGCGTCCGCGCGCTCTTGGTTCGACGTTCTGGGCTGAGGGCCGCCCCTGCGGCCCGTTCGCGGGCGGGCGGTCCGCTTCCACGAATGGGGGGCGGCACCTGACCGCCGCATCCTAACCGGACTTGGTCTCTGGCCAATCTCCCGGCGATCGTATCGGCAGATGTGCGGGGCCGTGACCGTCACGGGCCCCGAGCAATGGCCCCAGAGACACGCGCCGAGGTGTTCCTTGGCGGGAAATTCTCGCGCGGGACCGGTCGCTCCCGTAGAATTGTTCACTAGCGGTGCTCCCAACTCCGTCGATCTGGCGCGCTCTCGCGGCGCTCTCCGCACTCCTGCTCGTCTCGCCATCCATGGCCGTCGCGGAGGCTCGGTGTGACCCGCCTCCCGAGCTAGCCGCCGCCGTGGCAATGGGCCCGACGGCCCAGGTGTACAACGCGCTGGGAGGCTCCTTCGCCGAGGCCGGACTCGCCGATTGCGCGTCCGACGCCTTTAGCAAATCCATCGAGCTGGACGCCCACTTCTGGGAAGCGCGCTTCAACTTCGGGCTGCTCTTGGCGCAGCTGGGCCGCAATCGGGATGCCGCGGCCCAGCTGAGGGAGGCCGTGCGGCTGAATCCCGCCTCATTCGAGGCCAACCTCGCGCTTGGTTTCGTCCTGCTGGAACGCAGGGAAGCTGACCTGGCGGAAGGGCCCGTCGCCGAAGCCGTGCGCCTCCGTCCCGACTCGGCCCAGGCACTGTTCGGCATGGCGAGGGTGCGGATGCAACAGCGCCGCACGTCGGCGGCTATTGGACTCTTGGAGCGGGCCCGCGAGCTTGACTCTGGGAGCGCGGAGATCCCGATGATGATCGGTGCGGCCTATGCCGAGGAGGGCCGCTTCGAGGAGGCGACATCCGTCCTGGCGGAGGTCGTCGAGTCGCACCCGGACCTCCCAAGCGCCCACTTCAACCTTGCGACCGCCTACGCTCGCACCGAGAACTTTCCCGCCGCCGCTGACCACTACCGCCGGGTCTTGGGGCTGAGCCCCGAGCACCATGTCGCGCGCATGTCCGCGGCCAAGGCCCTCGCAAACTTTCACAGGCACGAGGACGTGCTCGAGCTAGTGGACCGGTACGTTGCGAGCCGTCCCGCCGAGGTGGACGAGTTCGAGCTGTGCCACCTGCGCGGCATTGCGCTGCGCGGATTGGGCCGGTATGCCGAGGCGGTGGCGGAACTGGAGCGCGCCGCGGAACTGCGGCCCCGACATTCCGACACCCGCTACAACCTCGGTTTCGTGCTCGCCCGCCAGGAGCGGCTCGACGAGGCCCGCGCTCACCTTGAGATCGCGAAGGAACTCGACCCTGAGTCGGCCGACATTCGCTTCCAGCTAGGCCGCGTCCTGCGTGCGCAGCGCGCCGAGGACGAGGCCCGGGCGGAATTGCGCGCCTTCCAAGACCGGAAGCACGAGGACTTGCAGAACAGCCAAGCCGAAACCGCGGCATCAAGGGGAAATGCGGCGCTCGATGCCGGTGACCCCTCCCGCGCGGCAGCCGAGTACGGAGAGGCGATCCGCCTGAACCCTGCCGATGCGCGCTACCACTACGACATCTCGCTGGCCCACTCGGCCCTCGGGGCGAGGGGCGACCAGCTCAACGCCCTCAAGCGCGCCATCGAGCTGGATCCCGCGATGGAGAGGGCCCACAACGACTTGGGCGTGCTCTACCTGAACATCGGCTGGTTCCCCCAAGCTGAGCGGGCACTCTTGGAAGCCGTCCGCCTCGTCCCGCAGTACTCGGAGGCGCACAACAATCTGGGAGTGATGTACGGGAGACAGGGGCAGGGCGGAGAAGCGGAACGTCACTTCCAGCGGGCGATCGAGGACAACTCCGACTACGGCCAGGCCCACGTCAACCTCGGCTTGCTGCTGGCCGGCCAGCAGCGGTACGAGGAGGCGGAGGAGCATGTCGCCCGAGCCGTGGAGCTCGACGGTGGGAGCGTGAAGGCGTTGACTGCTCTGGGCATGATCCAAGCGCGGCTTGGCCGTGGCGAGGACTCGGTCCGGACGTTGCAAAGGGTCGTGCAGCTGGATCCCGAGGCTGCTGAGGCGCGCCTCAACCTCGGGATCGCGCTGGCCGATGCCCACCAGGCCGACGAGGCCCTGCGGGCCTTCGGCGAGGCCGTCTCACTGGCGGCGGAGTCCCCGGCTCCGCGTTTCAACCGCGGCCGGATGCTATTCCAGCTCGGTCGCCCGGAAGAGGCCAGAACCGACCTTGCTAAGGCCGTGGCATTGCAGCCGAAGCATGCTGAGGCACTCTATTTCCTAGCGCTGGTCGAGCAGAGGTTGGAGAACGGTGCTGAGGCTGGAGACCTCTGGCGGCGGTATCTCGCGATCAAGCCGGAAGATGCCCGCGGGCACTACGAACTCGGACAGGTCGAATTGGCGGGTGGGAACCGCGAGGCAGCGGTCCGGCACTGGAAGCGGGCCGTCGAGCTCGATCCCGGCCACAGGGAGGCACTCTACAATCTCTTCCGCGAGACGCGAAGGGACGATCCCGAGGCCGCGGCGGACTATCAGGCGAGATTCGAGGCTTCCCAGGCGCAGCGGCGCACAGTGGACCGAGCCGACACGCTGGGGAACTTCGCGCTGGCGTCGTTGCAGGCCGGCGAGGTCGCGAAGGCCATCGACCAGCTGAAGGAGGCGATCGCGATTTGCAGCGGTTGCAAGACTGAATTCCTGCTGCACAAGAATCTCGGTCTGATCTACGCTCGTTCCGGTGATCTGGACCGCGCGGAACCGGAACTGCGGCGCGCGGCGGGCATCAGGCCGGATGACCCAGAAGTGGTGCAGTCACTGGCCACCATCGCGAGGCTCCGGGCAGGGCAGGGGCGGGATTAGCGCCTCGGGGATGCCTCCAAGGCGCAGCCAGCAGGGGCCGTCAAGCTCCAAGTTCCAAGGCCGGTCTGTCGCAATCTCGGGTCTGGTCGGTGCTCGCCCCGGACTCTGACTGCGCTACAGTTCCCACTCAAGGCCCACCAGTGGAAACGTTCCGATCCCGTCCCCGACCGAGGGCCGGTTCGTGAGCCGGTTCCAGAGCACGCCGGTGGCGTTTCGCCGGCCGGTCACGTTCTGAATGCCGACATAGAGCACAAGGCGCTTGTCGCGGACGCGGAACACCCGGTCCACCCGCGCGTCCAGGGTGAAGAACGGGCTGTAACGCAGGGCGTTCACCCGGGCGAGGTCAAAGATCCCACGCCGTTGCTGCTGCGAGAGGTCCTCCCGGAAGGGCGTGTAGGGCCTTCCGGTCAGGTAGGCGGCCCGCAGGGCCAGGTCCCATTTTCGACCGATGCGCTTGCCGCCGATCAGGTTGAACACGAAGGGCCGGTCAAATGCTCCCGGGCGCATCACTCCGTCGATCCCGGCATGCAGCGACCGAGAGTAGGCTAGGTTCACCTGGCCGAACCAGTTCCCCTCGTAGCGCTTTTCGGCGAACAGCTCGATCCCCCGCGCGCGGCCCCGCCCGCCGTTGGCCATGGGGTAGAGAATGTCGCGGACATCGAAGGTGTCGCCCACGTTGGCCAGCGAGACGGCCGGGAACTGGGTCGAGGCGGCGTAGTCCGCGTAGCGCTTCTCGTACGCCTCGACCGTGACGCGCACGCCCCGGCCCGGCATCCACGACAAGCCGGTGATCCAGTGATCCGCGCGGGCTGGTGCCAGCAGGCGGTTCTCCGGGAACGCCGCCAAGAAGAGGAACAGCGGCAGCTGGTGGTAGACTCCCCAGCTTGAGTTCCACGCAAGCCCGCCCGCCAGATCCACCGATACGCCGGCGCGCGGGCTGATCCGCGTGTGCGCCTGCCCAAACTGGCCGTAGCGGTCCACGCGTCCGCCGAGAGTCAGGCGCGCCCGGCCGGCCAGCCGGTGCGTGCCCTGCAGGTAGATCCCCTGCTGCGTGGCTCCGAATCGCTCTCTTAGGTTGATCGGGTTGATGTCCGGGACGAGGGTGAACGGCCCGTCGTACCCGAGTGGCGACAGGGTTGTGTAGTCATTGCGGAAGTGCTTGTGGAACCCGCCTGCCTGCAATTCCCCGGAACCACCGGCGCGCAGCGTCAGGTCATACTTGACGGTCGTCTCCGATTCTGCCGAGTCCTGGCGGAACGTCGTGGCGCCCGCACTGAGAATCTGGTCCACGTCTGCTCCGGGGCCGAAGACTCCGTGCCGTGCCAGATCCTTGACGGTAGAGTCGACCGCAGCGCTGGATTGGCTGACGCCGAGCAGCCCGACGCCCTTGCTTCCGAAGATCCGCTGCCAATTGACGCCGGTGGCGTTGCGCCGACCGTTGTAGCGAATGTCGAAGGAGCTGAGGACATCCGAGGGGTCGAAGTCCTCCGCGATGCCCAGCCGAATGTCGTCGATGCCAGTGATCGACGTGACCCAGACGCGGTCGCGGGCTCCAAAGTCCCTCACGGCCTTGCCCGTGAAGGAGTAGTACACCGGTACGCCGCCCGTGCCAATGTCGTCAGTGAACAGGTCCAGAAAGCTGCGGCGCGCGGAGACCAGCCAAGACCCGCGCCCTCCCGCCCACGGTCCCTCCAGCACCGCGCCCGCGCCTGCGTAAGCGACGGTCGCGAGGGCCCGGGGCCCGTCCCGGCTGCCTTCTCGCTGTGTGACCTGCATCACGCTCGAGAGCCTGCTGACGTACGGTGCCGGATACCCCCCGGTCAGGAAGGTCACGTCCTCGATCAGCTGCACGTCCAGCAGGCTGACCGTGCCTCCCGCCGATGCCAGGTTGGCGAAGCTGTTGATGTTCGGGATCTCGATGTTGTCGACGATGAACAGGTTCTCCAGCGGGCTGCCGCCCCGGACGATGATGTCGTTGCGAAAATCGGCCGACCCAGTGACGACGCCCGGGAGCGAGGAGACATAGCGGGAAATGTCTTGGAGCGCCCCCGCGCTCTTGGCGATCACGTGGTTCTGGACCTGAAGCGCTGAGCTGACGACCTGCTCCGGGGCCACGAATTCCGCCGTGCCAACGGTTATCGAGGTCAACGCTGCCTCGGACTCGGGCAGCTGGAGTACGACGTCGCTCGTAAGCCCGGCGCGCACTTCCACGGGGTCGCTCATGACGGTTTCCCCGGACCTGAGGGTGACCCGCAGGCGCAAGTCACCGGGCCGCGCGTCGAGCGCGGAGAACTCGCCGTCCTGGCCGCTCGTCGCGCAGCGCTCAGTCCCGGCGACGCAGACTCTGGCATAGGTGGCCGGAGAACTGTCAGCCAGCACGACAACCCCGCGCACGCTGCCAGTTCCGACCGTGTCCTGCCCGTGGAGCGCGGCGCAGGCGCAAATGGCCAAAGCCCACGGCGCGGCCCGTGGTATCGCCCAAGCTTGGCTGCGCGGCCAGCCCATGGTTAGCGCCGGTCGGACTGAAGGCTGGTCGTTCGCTCCCGGTCGCAGGGACCGGCTGCCGACGACTGTTCCATCGGGCATTGAGACCTGTCCTCTCGAAGCCATCAACATCCGCCGGGAAGGGGCTCGCCGGGCTTCGCAGGTGGCAACCGGGCCGCGTGGTCCGCCTTGCCGCGGGCAAGTCCCCTGGATGTGCTCATTCTCGAATCCGTCCCGGCTTGGACTGCTCCGGTCGAAGCGCCAACTGCTCGCTCGGTCGCAGCCTTGCACACGCCCGGGAAGGCTCAGCAGTCCTCGGTCCTTCTACGCGCGGCCACTTTTCGCGGTTGGCCTGCCACTGACCATTGTCGCCGGTTCTGACGAATCTGTTCACGCTCTAGGCGAATCTGTGGGCCATGGGTGACTAGAGGAAATCTGCGATGCTCTGGCAGAGGGCGAGTTGACAGGCATCAGCGATCAGCTCTCCTCATCACGAATTTGGTCTTGAGGTTGAGGTCTTCGAGGTGTGTCGTCGGATCCCCGAGGGTGCGTGCCTCCCGGCGCGGAAGGGAGTCGCGATGCCGACTTCTCCGCTCCGCCAGCGTTCCCGAAGCCTGCTTCGGTGCATCGCACAAGCTGCAGGTTCTCCGCGACGCCTGCGTCAGGGCCACTGGTTGGCAGCCGGGGAATCACTCGCCGCGACCCTGGAAAATCATCACCAGAGTCGGAAGGATGAGGGGAATGAACGCGACAGGAGGCGTGGGCCAGCATGCTGGCCCGCGCGTTTCCGCGACGGGGAGGGAGAGGGAGACGCCTTCCCCGCCGGGAGACCGCGATCAGAAGGCGATCTTCAGGCCCATCTGAATGTTGCGCTCCCGCAGGGCAGTGCCTGTGACAGCGCCGAAGTTCGAACTGTTGAACACTCTCGACGGCGTTCCGAACGTCGGAGTGTTGAAGGCGTTGAAGAGCTCGAGGCGGAACTCCACGTACTTCGACTCCGAGAATCGGAACTGCTTGAACAGCGACAGATCAAAGTTTGACACGCCGTCCGTGCGCACGTTGTGCCGGCCGGAGTTGCCAAATTGCCGAATCGTTGAGCCGGGCACGAAGTCGGGCCAGTCGACATTGCCGGTGTTGATCCACCTGTCCGTGGTCGGGTTCGACAGCTCTACCGCGCCATTGATGACCGGCCTTGCGTAGCACCCTGTGTTGCCAGTGTTCGTGATATCCCCGTTGATGCACATGGTGTAGGGCTGGCCGGACCGGAAGAGCGCAATTCCGTTGAACTGCCAGCCTCCGAGAATGGCGTTCGCCACGTTGCTGCCCGGATCCCACCTCCGGTTCGCCCCGAATGGAAGCTGCCAGATCCAATTCACGGTCAGCACGTGCGGGATGTCAAAGCCGGACGGGGAGTAATCGGCCCGCAGGTCGTACGGGTTCTGGACGGCGAACCCCTCGACGCCGTACCAGCCCGAGGATCCGTGGTCCATTGACCGAGACCACGTATAGGCCACTTTGTACGCCAAGCCGCCCGAGAGCCGCTTGTCGAGCAGGAACTGGAAGGCGTGGTAGTTGCTCTTGCCCCAGCTGCGGTCAAAGAAGCTCTGCTGGGCGTGCGGATGCGGCGTGCGAGGCTTGATGGCGCCCGGTCCGGGCTCCAGCGCGGTGTTGTAGTAGCCGCCGACATTCAGGCGCGAGCTGGCGGACCCGACGTAGTTGGCTGTGATAACGGTGGCCTGGTCCAACTGGTGCTGTAGGCCGAAGTTCCACTGCTGCGAGTAGGGGTTCTCGAAGTGCGGGTCCATGTACCAAAGCACGCCCGTGAAAGGTGTTGGCGGTGGGAATAGCCCCTGCGGGAACGGGTTGGTGATGTCGATCGTCGGCAGCGGTTGGGCGCCGCTCGGTTGGTTGAGATTGTTGCCCAGCTGCTGGCCCACGTCCGGCCAGCCCCCCTCGTAGTTCTGCGCCGTCTGCGTGACGGCGGCCCACTCGTCGAAGAAGATCCCGTACGAGGCGCGGAGGACCGTGTCGTCGGAGATGCGATACGCGAGGCCTACACGCGGCTGGAAGTTCTTCGTCGTGTCGTGGTAGATCTTCCCCCTCGGATCCGACGTGACATGCTCCGGGAGCGATCCGTCCGGTGTCGGGATGCACGGGGCGAAACCGCGCTCCGCGCACGACGGCGGCACGCGCTGGAGGACGTAAATGCCCCTCAGGAGGTCCAGTGCGCCAGTCTCGATGCCGCCCTGCTTGCCCACTGTCTTCTCTTCGCCGTAGGGAGGCTGGATCTGGCGGTCGTAGCGAAGCCCCAGATTGATCGTCAGCCGTGGGGCGGCCTTCCAAGAGTCCATCACGTAGAACCCCATCGTTCCGCCCGGGCGGAGCGTTTCCCACACGTTGCGCCGGCCCGCCGAGTCGGGAGTGCCGATCAGGAACGAGGCCAGCGAAATCCCGCCGTCATTGTCCAGCGGGTTCGCGGTCTGCTGGACACGGAAGGCTTGGTTGAGGTTTTCGTAGAAGGCTTGGAAGTCGGTCGTGTTGCCCTCGCCGCCGAACTTGAGCGTGTGGTTGCCCATCACCTTGGTCACGTTGGTCCGGAAGTTCACGATTGAGCTCGATGGCACGTTCAGCGTGTTGGACTCGCCCCCGCTGAACCACGACGTGACGTTGTAGTTGGGGATCAGGTCCTCGCCGCTGTTGAAGCTGCCGCAGAACGTGGACGCGCAGCCCAGCTGGCCCAGCACCCCACGGTCCCTGAAACGGTTGCCCGCGTTGTCCTCGGACTTTACCCAGCCGCCTTGGACTTGGAGGATCGTCGTCGCGCTGAACGTGTGCACCCAGCTCGCGGCGGTGTTCCGGGCGCGGTATTCCTGAAACCCGCCCAGGGAGGGCAGTCCGCCGGACACGTCGTTGTCCTGGAGGGTTCCGCTCCAGCGGAACCATATGCTGTCGGTCTCGTCGAAGACGTGGTCCAGCCTTGCGCTGTACTCCTCTTGGTTTTGCCGGACCGGTGTTGAGTCGAGGGCGTTCCGATCGGGGGCGGCGATGATTGGGCCGGCACTGGGCAGGAATGACCGAGCCCAGCTCAGAGCGGTCGCGCTCAGCCTGGCTCCCGGTATCGCGTTGTTGGGGAACGGGTCCCGGGCGAATCCGCCCCCATCTCCCGGGCGCGTGGTGAACGGGTCGTAGATCCGCCTCGGATCGTCGCTCAGATCGCCGCCGAGGTTTCCCTCCGTGGGCACGCGCAGCAGGCGGTCGCTGGGTCTGCGCAGCCGGAAGCCTTGGTACCCGAGCATGAAGAAGGTCTTGTTGCGAATGACCGGGCCGCCGAGTGTGCCGCCGAACTGGTTCCACTTCTGGGGTGTAACGGTCGGGCGGAAGAAGTTTCTGGAGTCCAGCTTGTCGTTGCGCAGGAACCACCAAGCGTTTCCGTGGAACTCGTTCGTTCCGCCCTTCGTGACCACGTTGACGATTCCCCCGACCGCGCCGCCGAACTCGGGATCGTCGTTGTGGGCGTTGACCTTGAACTCTTGGATGGTGTCGATGATGGGCGGCACCGCGTAGGTGCTCACGAATGCCCCCTGGTTGAAGACACCGTCCAGCATGAAGAGGTTGGACCGATTGGTCTGCCCGTTCACCGCCGGGAACTGGAACTCCCCGATCGGGCGGGCCGTGAATCCACCCCGGTTCTGCGACACGCTCACGGGGGCGACGCCCGGCGTTAGCTCCAGCAGCTTCGTGAAGTTGCGCCCGTTGAGCGGTAGGTCCACGACCTGCTTTTCTGTCACAGCGGAGCCGAGCTCGGCGGAAGACGCCTGCAGCTGAGCCCCTGAAGCCTCGACCGTAACCGTCTCGGTCACCGATCCCACCTCGAGCGAGAAGTCGAACGTCGCAGTCTGGTTCACAACGAGCGAGAACGGATTGACAACCGAGGTCTGGAACCCGCTGGACGCGCACGACAGCGTGTAGAGTCCCGGCTGGAGATTCGCGAATCGGTAAACGCCGGCGCTGTTGCTCACCGTCGCTTGCTCGACGCCGGTCTCGACGTTCGAGATAGCAACCTCCGCCCCCGGGACGATAGCCCCGGTTGCGTCACGCACCGTTCCGTTGACGGTCGCTGTGGAGATTTGCGCATCGGCGATGCCGCAGAAAGCGGTCACGAACGCCAATAGCGCGATAAGCCGAATTGGTCGGATTGCAGTGGACACGTATACCCCCGTTGGACGAATCAGACAACATGGCCCCCCGTCCGCTATGCCCTATGCAGGCACCGCGGCAGCCCGTCACTGAGGGCACGGGCGGGCTCTCATACGCCCGGAATGATACCAACTCTTGACCGGGCGCGGGAAAGTTCAAGCATCCGCGGCAGCCCGCACGAACGGTGATCGCGATGCAGCCGCCAGCCTCGAACGCTGTCGGTGCAACCGATGGGTTGCTGCTCTGGGTCGCCATTGTTCCCGAGCCGCCCGCCGCTGTCCTGACCCGGCGCCACGGCGGGACAGCCCGACGTCCCTTCGCCGGACAGCGGCACGCGTGGCCCAGCCCCCGGGGGCTGGCTGCGGTACTTACTGGACCGTCGGGAGACCCCGGACCTGTCGGAGCAATCCTCGCATGAAGTCGTCTTCCGGGAAGAGGTCCACAAAGGTGTGAATCGTCTCGGAGGCCTCCCGGTAGCGCTTCAGGTTGATATAGCGCAGGGCGAGCGTCTTGCGAAGGCGCGGATTGAACGGCCAAGCGTCCACGCCTCGGCGCAGCACGTCCGCAGCTTCCTCCTCGCGGCCTAGCGGCACCAGGAGCTCGGCAAGGTCCGCATAGGTCGACGGCGGCTGGGAACCGGCTCGGACTGCGTCGTTTAAGTACTCGATCGCCTCCGGGCCGCGACCCTCGAGCTTCGCCTTGCGCCCGAGCGCTGCTAGCACCAGCGGATCTTCCCCGTGTGACTCCGCAACCTCGGCCAGCAGCCGCAGATAGGGCTCTGAGAAGTCCGGCCTCCTTGCCAGCAGTTCGCCGAACGCCTGGAATCTCACGATCGCGGGCAGGGCGTCCGCCCCGCCCCCGGGCGGACGGTTGACGTGGACGAACTCGTGCAGGTCTGGTGTCGTCTGGTCGAATGCCTCGGGCGGTAGGCCCTGGCCCGGCGTCCTGACAATCCGGTGGTTGGTCAGCGACGAGTGCGAGATCGTCGCGATGTCTCGTTTGGGCATGTGACAGCTCGCGCAGTCGTTGGACGGCCTCGCGGCCGGTGGCAGGCGGCAAGAGGAGTCTTGGTGGCACGCCAAGCACTTCTCGCGATAGTGCCGGGCCCGATCATCGGGCTCGCCGTGAATCTCGTGGCACGAGAAGCAGCTCAAGCGGCCCTCCGTGGCCAGGAAGCACCGGCTGAGGGCCATCGATGCGTTGTGCTCCAGCAAGTCTGACTCCCTCGGGGCCGCTGGGTCCGGTGGGAGCTTGAGGATTGCGACCGTGTCGTTGAGCCATTCGCCGGGGCGAAAGTCGAAGTGCCCGCGCCCGGGTTGCAGGATTCTGGCGTCGCCTCCTTGGTGGCAGTTCATGCAGATGTTCTCGGCAAGCCGCGGCTGCAGATCGAGCGGCTGCACTATCTCGCCGTCCTCGAAGTCGCGGTCCGCGAGCCTCGCGTCGACGTGGGATCGTCCGGGCCCATGGCAGTTCTCGCACCCGATCGCAACTTCGGCAAATGGCGGGTCTTGGTAGTGTCCCTCGCCGCTGGAGGCCGGAAGGGGGCGACCGGAGTGGCACTGCAGGCACGCTGCGTGAATCGTGCGGTTGAAGCCGTAGTCCTCGCCGGGCCTCGCAAGTTCGTATCCCGGGGACAGGCCCCACTCGTCTTCTCGCACGTAGTAGGAAACCGGGGCTTGCACCAGATGATCGCCGCGACGCACTAGGTACGAATATCCGTTCACGCCCGACCCGATGACGTAGGCGAGCCGGTGTGCGCTGTCGAACGGGGGCTTGTCTGTCGGGCTGGCCTCCGACTCCCGCTGATAGAGCCCGTCGGGCCGCTCCTCGACCGTGAACCGGCGGTTCAGCCGCGCGTCGACGACCGGCGCGGACGATGCTGCGAGGCGGCGGTCCTCGTCTCCGATGGGAGCCATGGAGGATCCCATCGCCGAGGCCTTGAAGCTCCGATACACGTCCGCGTGGCACCCCGTGCAGGCTTCCGAGTTCACGAATTCGCCGGGTGCCGATCCCGGAGGGCCAGTGGGGATCTGCTGGGATGGCGCGAAGCCCGGAACTGCCAATGTCGCGAGCAAGCCTAGCGCGCGGAGGTAACGCGACAGCTGACTCTGCGAGGCCCGTTTCACCGGCCTCCCTCGCCGTGGGGAAGGTCGCACTTCGACTCCGCGCTGGTCCACTGAGGGTCGCACCGGGCGCTCGACTGTCACCGTCCCGTGCATCGTCGCACAAGCTGGCCCGCCACTGAGGACCACGGTCCCGAGCGTCCGGCCCGTCGCTACGACTAAGCCCCGCTGGGCTTGCGCGGGCAGCGGGCAGCGGGCCGAACTTGGGAATTGTCGCCACCGAACGGCCCGGGTGCTCGCCCATGCCCCACGCGCCGACCAGTCCCGGTCGCGCTCTTCCGAGGGCAGCGCTTGACTTCGCGGCTTGCAGTGTGTACTATGTACTACACACTACCTATGTCGTTCGGATCGCATGTTCGCGCCGCCCGCGAGCGTCGGCTTGCCAGCGACCGCTCTTACTCCCTGCGCCAAGTCGCCGGGCGCGTCGGCCTCGAGCCTGCGTACCTGAGCAAGATCGAGCGGGGAGTGGCAAAGCCTCCGTCCGAAGCTGCCATCCGCAGGATTGCGGAAGATCTCGGCGAGGACTGCGATGTGCTCTTGGCCATGGCGGGGAAGGTCTCACGGGACCTTCAGCAGATTGTCATCCGCAGGGCGCCGATGTTCGCAGAGCTGCTGCGGCAGCTCAAAGAGGCCCCTGACCACGCGGTCTTGAGGATTGTGCGGGAAGTGCGAGATGGCGATTGGTAGTGGATCTGGTCGCCGTGTGGCGAGCAAGAGAAAGGAGAAACAGGAGAAATGATTGAACTAAGAGACGACACGCTGCAATTTCGGTTCCCGGAGGTGCATCCAGACGCCAGGTGTCGCATCAGCTGCTTCAGGACGCTCCGGATCCCGGACGACGACAGCGAGTACTATCTCCCGCCCGGACTCGGGGAGTTTCCGCTGAAGCATGTCGACGATCACTTGCGCGGCGTGCCCGCGTCGTGGAAGCGCCACGGGGGCGTGTTCCTGCCGATGTACCAGGCGGAAGCCATGTGGATCAACTTCGAGGGTGGCTATCCCATGGCGGTAAAGATCGCGGCCGGGAAGGTGTCCGCGCTGACTGGGGAGCCGTGGAATGACGGGCTCACCCAAGGCCGGAAGCAAGATTACGTGGTGATCCCCGACCAGCCTTGGCTGGACGGCTTCTTCGCTGGCAAGGGCGTGATCAGGCAGTTTGTCGCCATGCCTCTGGGGATGGGACTGACCGCCGAGGAGCAACTCACCGGAAAGGGCGAGCATGGCGGTCTCCAAGTTGTGGTCTATCCCATGAAGGCCAAGGAGTACGAGAAGCGGAAGCATTCCGTGACTCCGTCTAATGTGGCTTGCAACGTGCGCCGTGCTAAGGCACTGGCTCCCAGCGGGTGCGAAGCCCGCCCGGCTAACTGTCGCTCCAGCCGGAAGCCGTCGGAGCGGGTCATGGAGGTAACGACATGGACTGAAGCACTCCGACGTGACGGGCCGCCTTCTGGGCGGCTCAGCGAGCACGCAGGCCGTAACGCGAGTGAACGCCGAGCAGGCCTCGAAAAGCATGATGCGGAGGCCGACCCGCCGTTGTTTCGGGGAAGGCAGCCAGCGTCCGGGAAGCGAGCGACGCGAGCACCGGGCGTCTCCGCCGGGGTATTGGCGACAGCATGCGTGCAAGAGGGAGACAGAGGCAACACGGGAAGCCCTGTCGGTGGCGTGCACGCGCCAACCGGACTCCCGCGAGGGACAGGCCGGGCCGGTCAGGGTGGCGGAGAGGTCCGTAGTACCGACGAAGCCGGGTAACTCCGGCGGAGGGAAGGGACCTCAGTTCGAGAGCGATGCAGGAAGGGGGACAGGACAGGTGGAGACTGGCGCGAGCCTATTAGCTCCGGAACGGTTCGGAGACTCCAGAGAGCATCCCATGCGCAAGCGAAGGAAGACCCGGACCACCGCGCGTAGCAGTGGCTGGGAGAACTGGCACGCGCCGTCGACGCACCTGCGGCAAGCGGCTGCGCCAGTGGCTGTGTCGGAAGCACAAGGTGAAGTCGGGCAGATCCGTGCACTACCCGAGCGAGAGGCTGAGGACAGACTTCGGCCTCGTGCGCCTAACCGTGCGGACGGCCAGCTTTCCGTGGGCGAAGGCATGATCTCGTCCGAGAGCCGGATGCTGGAAATTGGCATGTCCGGTTCGATGAGCGGGGAGAGGAGACGTAGCTAAGCGGGAAGGTCAGTGAGGCACCTACAGGTGGCGAAAGCCGTAGGAACAACCCTAAAACAGCTACTGCTTCCTTGCTAAGGCCAACGCGCCTCTCCTCGACTCTACATGCTCAGCGTGGCAGACGCCTTGGGGGAAATGGGGCTTGCCCCGGGTGGCAAGATGCGGCAGGAGATCTACGAAGATGACTACGGCTTCGCCGTTTGGGAGCGATCGGTAAAGTCCAGGTTTTGCTTTGTGCACATCGTCAACAGCCTGCAGTATCGCGCTGTGACGGGGCAGAATCCCCCGACTCGCCCACCCACCGCGGAGGATTACACAGACGAGGAACTGCCGTGGTTTGACTACTACAACGAAAATCTTCGCGCCGTGTCCGAGCCCAGGAGGCGGCCAAACAGGCTGAATCAGCTCGAGAGCCTCGCAACCCTCATGCCAAAGAAGGGACTCGGGGACTTGCCGGACAATGCCCCCGTGGCGCCAAAGCACGTTGTCAAGATCGGGAAGCACACCTCCGTCGTGAAGGAGGGCGACTTCTGAGCGCGTACGCGCTGCCTCTCCGCCCCGATCGGACGTGACGGCGCCCAATATGTGCCGAGCGAGCTCGCGCGGGAGTCCGGTTCGGGATGCGAGCTCGCCACGGGGCGCCAGCGCAAGCTGCCGGCCCGAGTCTGGGCTCTCGGAACCTTGGCAAACGGGCCATCGGTCCCGGTGGGCCACAAACCCGGTGCGCCGGCGCTGTTGGGTGACGCGCCGGAGTGTCTGCCGCTGGGCCTAGATGGCCGATAGGGCAGCAAACGATTCTGGCCCTATCGGCCGTTGGCCAACTTTATGCGGGCAGCGCAGGCCGCCGCGCCAGGCATCTGGTCACGCACTCCTGCCAGCCCTCGCAAGGCGCGGCAGACGCGAAGCGATTCCCCAGTCTGGATCCCATATGATTCGTTAGATTTAACATGGGAGAATCGAGTCTGTATATACTCCGCTAGATGCAGTATGTGTCAACGACGGACCGCAGAACCGCATGCCAAGTGCCGACTCGGGAATGCTATCGCTGGCAGTTCTCCGACGGGGCTGGTCATTCCCGCGGTTGGTATCGCAGCACGCCCCGCGATCCTCCGACCTGTGCTCCGTAGACAGACCCTCCGAACGCGACAACCCCCTCGGCGCCGCTCGTGACCCTGCTCGGGTCCGGTTTCGGGTCGGGGATGAACGCTTCGAGCGCGCCCGTGCGGGAGTTGCCGATGTACACGCCGCGGGAAAACCCGGGGTTTCTGGGGTTGTCCGAACCGTCGGGGGCGAACCCGGAATCCGAATCAGCGACGTAGATCCGGTCATCCGGGTCGATGAAGATGCCGCTCGGAGAGCCAAACTGTCTCCACACTGCAATGACCCTGCCTGAGCCGTCCAAGACTTGGATCCTCTGGTTGGCCCGGTCTCCCACGAACAGGTGTCCCTGAGAGTTGATCGCGAGCGCGTGGATGCCGCGAAATTCGCCGGGTCCAGTGCCTTCCCGGCCCCAAGCGGAGACGAACGTTCCCGACTTGTCGAACTTGACGAGTCGGTTGTTCCCGCCGTGCCCGTGGTTGTGGCCATCGCCCACGTAGATGTCACCGTTCGGCGCCACCACCACGTCCGACGGGCACCGGAAGAGGTTCTGGCCGTCGCCGGGCACGCCCGCGGTCCCTAGGCTCAACAGCAGTTCGCCGCGTGGGCTGAACTTGTGCACTTGGTGTCCCTTGCCGCCCTCGTCATCGGTCTTGCAGTCAGTGTGGACGGCGTCGGTCACCCAGACGTTGCCTTCGCGGTCGGCATGGATCCCATGCGGCCAAACGAACATGCCAGCACCGAAGCTGCGAATCAGCTCTCCGTTGCCGTCGAACAGCAAGATCGGATCCAGATCGCTGTTCCTGCAATTGCTTCCAGCGCAACGCTCAGCGACCCAGAAGTTCCCGGTGTAGTTGCCCTGGGTGTCTCGGTGTGGGTAGATCGCGCTGGTGGAACCCCAGGTCCGTCCCGCGGGGAGGGTGCCCCATCGCTCTCCGGCGCCGTAGGGATTCGGCACCGGTGACTGAGCGTGTGCAGGCCAGCACACGGCCAGCCAGGTGGATAGCAGAGCGACTGCGAGCTGCAGGTGCCGCCGGACCGAGATTCGGATTCCCGGCCCGTCCCGTCTCGGCGGATCGAATCGATTCACGGAATCTCCAGCCACCCGGACGGAGCTACCCCCGGACCGAAAACTGCTCGACGAGGGTACACGGTGCATGAGAGGTGAGACACTGCCCGTCACTCTGCGCCGTCCAGTTCCTCGCTCGAGCCTTCCGTGCAGATTGTACCGGCTCCACGTCAACTTCGGCAGCCGCACGGGGCCCGTCGCGCGGTGCACTTGCCGGACGCGGCCGAGTCGCCCGCCGGCCGTGTTCGATGACTGTCGCTGACCGGTGACAAGTGCTACGCTCGTCACGCGTGCGACCGACGAGGCCCAATGACCCGCCCCGTCCCGTGGGGCCGGGCGGGCGATCCAGCCGCAGACAATTGCTGACGGCACTGCCCGTGTTGCCTCTCGCCGGGGCGCTCATGGGTCAGCGGGCTGGGATTGCTCCGCCCCGCCTGCTGATCGACACCGACGCTGCGAACTATTTCGACGACCAGTTCGCGATCGCCTACGCCGCAATGGCGGCGGACACGGTGAGGCTCGAGGCCCTATATGCCGCTCCCTTCGTGAACGCTCGCATCACGAAGACGGCACAGGGCATGCGGCGCAGCTATCGGGAGATTGGCGAAGTGCTCGGAGCGCTAGGGTTGGAGCGCAACGCGGCAGTTCGGCAGGGGGCCCGCACGGTCCTGAGGACCGTCGACAGGCCCGTCAAGAGTCCGGCGGCGAGGGACATCATCGAGCGCACAGCCAACGCCCGCCCCGACGGTTGCTACTTGGTATCGATCGGGCCAGCCACTAACGCGGCCAGTGCGCTGCTGATGGACCCGGGCTTGGCCAGTCGCATCACCGTTGTTTGGCTCGGTGGCACGCCGCATGACTTCCCAACGGCCAGCGAATTCAACCTGCGCCAGGATCCCCACGCCGTCCGGACCTTGCTGAATTCCGGCGTTCGCCTCGTGCACGTGCCCGCCCAAGGCGTTGCGGAGAGGGTCAGCATCTCGCCTGCGGCAATCGAGAGCCGCCTTCAAGGGGCGGGAGCAATCGCGGACTTGCTCCTGACGAGGGTTCGCGAGCATGCTGCACATGACGGCGTGTCGCTCGCGTCCACGGCGCCATTCGCGATATGGGACATGGCCGCCGTCGCGACGCTGGCCGCACCGGGAACGGTCGATCTCCGCACGGTTCCGAGCCCTGTCCTCGGCCACGACCTCCGGTGGCACGCCGGGCAGGCGGGCAGGCACACAATCCAAGTCGCGACTAGTATCGACGCCGAAGCGGTGCTTGACGACTTCTTCGGCAGGCTTCGCCCGCCGCAAGCCTGACCGCTGGCCGAAGCTAACTCCCCGCGCGGTCTATAGAATGGTCGGGCATTGGACCTTTCGAACGCAGGAATCTGCAGGCCGCGAACTGCCCAGCGGCTCGCAATCTGGATCGCGGTCGTCGCCATCGTGACGGTTCCGCCGATTGCTACGGCACAGACCGGGGCTGGCCCCGCTTCCACTCGCAAGAATCCCGTCTCGAGAGATGCGCGGGCCGTTGACGCAGGTCGCGAGCTCTACTTGGATCGGTGTGCGGTGTGCCACGGCCAAGATGCTCGGGGCAGCATGGCGGCAAACCTGGTTCGCAGTCGCCGCGTCGTGGGCGGGTCGGACCGGCAGCTATACCAGATTCTTGTGCAGGGCATTCCCGGGACCGAGATGCCCCCCCAGCCCGACCTCGCCCAGGACGAAGTCTGGCAGATCGTTGCTTACCTGCACAGCTTGGCCCGGCCCGGATTGCAACCCCAGCTTCCCGGGAATGCGTCAGCTGGCCGGGAAATCTTCCGCGCGGTTGGCTGCTCGGAGTGCCACCGGCTCGACGGCGATGGGGGGTTCTGGGGACCTGCGTTGGACAGCATCGCCGCCCGCAAGAAGGCCGACGAGATCCGCCGCGACGTGCTGGAGCCCAGCCATGAAGTGGCAGAGGGGTACCGGACAGTTCTCCTAGAGGCCAAGGACGGGCGGACGATCGAAGGCCTGTTGAAGAACGAGGACACGTTCAGCGTGCAGGTCCTCATCTCCGACGGCACCTACGTCCTGCTGTCCCGAGGTGAAGTCCGCCGTATCAGTGTGAGTCCTGAGTCGGCAATGCCCAGCGGGTACGCCGGCAGGCTTGGCCCGGATCAGCTCCGAGACCTGCTGGCGTTCTTGGATCGCCAGCGTGACCCGTTCGTGCCGTTCGAGCGCGGGTTTCAGAATTACTGATGGCTTGGCACCCCGTGCTCCAAGCGCCCGAGGTCAACGGCAATCCGATGAGTCACATGGCCCGAGTCGCGCCGAACTCAGTTCGAGCCACGGCGCGCGCGACAGCCTTGGCCGCATCGCTTGCACTGGCCTGCCTGGCCGTGGTGGCCGCGCCATCCGAGGCCGCTCCTCGGGAGGGCCGCCACTCGTCTCCCGACAACTGGCTTAGCTACGACCGGGACAACACGGGACAGCGATACAGCGCTCTCGACCAGGTCAATTCCGAGAACGTGAAGGATCTGACCGTGCAGTGGGCCTACCAATTCCACCCCGTGCCGCTGCGATCCGAGGCAACGCCGCTGGTGAGGGACGGCGTAATGTATACAACGGCGGGTGGCACGATGGCGTTCGCGATCGATGCCACGACGGGTCGCGCGCTGTGGCGATTCGACTATCCCCACCCCACCCGTTCCAGCGGCCGTCCCCCCAACTGGAATCGAGGATTCGCCATTTCCGGCAATCGGCTCTACATGGGCACCGTTGACTGCCATCTGGTGGCGCTGGATGCCCGGAACGGCGCGATGCTCTGGAAGTCGCTCATCACCGAGACCCAGCCTTGCTTCGCGGCGACGTCGGCACCGCTGGTAGTCCGGAACCGCGTCCTCATCGGCGTGCGCGGCGGGGACAGCGGTCGTTTGCGGGGCTTTCTGGACGCCTTTGACTCGGAGACCGGGCAACGAGCGTGGAGGTTCTACACCGTGCCCGCGCCCGGCGATCCCGGGTCCGAATCGTGGCCGGAAACAGACGTCTGGAAGGTCGGCGGTGCCGCGCCCTGGACGACGGGGACCTACGATCCAAGCCTAGACCTGATCTACTGGACGACCGGGAACCCGGGCCCGAAGGACTTTGACGGCCGCGGCCGCCCCGGGGACAACCTCTTCTCGGCATCCGTGCTGGCCCTCCGCCCATCCGACGGCACGCTCGCCTGGCACTACCAGTTCACGCCGCATGACGAGCACGACTGGGACGCGAGCGAGACGCCTGTGCTGGTCGACGCCGAGTGGCAGGGCAAGCCTCGCAAGCTCCTGCTGCAAGCTAACCGGAATGCGTTCTTCTACGTGCTCGATCGCGTCACCGGGGAATTCTTGCTCGGCGTGCCGTTCGCCAAGCAGACTTGGGCGCGCGGGATTTCCCCTCAGGGCAGGCCCGTGCTGGTCGAGAGTGCCGCGCCCTCGGTCGGCGGATCTCATGCCTGTCCGGACATTCACGGCGGCGCAAACTGGCACGCCTCGTCCTACAACCCGGCCACTGGCCTGTTCTATGTCATTGCCCGGGACAGCTGCGGCGTCTACTATCGCACGGGCCACAGCATCGATCACGACTTGGCCGCGGGAGCGCGGCAATATTTGCGCGCGATCGACATCCGAGACGGGTCCAAGCGCTGGGAAGTGCCGTTCTTGGGAGACGAGGCCCAGGAGATCAACCATGCCGGGACCATGACCACGGCAGGCGGCTTGGTATTTTTCTCCAGCCGCGTTGGCAACTTCGCGGCGGCGGACGCGCGCACGGGGGACGTCCTGTGGCACTTCAATACCGGCGGGACGATTCGCGCCTCCCCGATGACGTATGCCTACCGTAGCCGCCAGTACGTCGTGATTGTGTCCAAGAATGCCATCTTCGCCTTTGCGCTGCACCGACCGCCCAGCGGCCCTTGAACCGGCGGGGTCTCTCCCAAGCGAGCCGGGCCTAGTCAGGTGCGGTGACTTCCAAGGCGGCTCCGGCTTCTGTCTGACGCCGATTGCGGGCATCCAGCGCTTGGTATTGCGTAAGGGCTTCGCGCGCTTGCTCCCGCATGCCCAAGCGCTGAAACGCCTGGGCCAGTTGATAGTGAACGCTGCCGTCTGTGTCAAGGTCAAGAGAGGACTGCAGGTGCGGCAAAGCCTTCTCGGGCTGGTCGAGGGCTAGGTGCGAACGGCCCAAGTCTAGGCGAACGGCATCCGGAGTGTCGGTCAGCGCCAGGGATTCCAGCAAGAGCGGAATCGCCTGTCCGTACTCTTGCTCCTGTGCGAGCAGGTTTCCCAGCATGGCCGGCCACCGAGCGTCCTCGGGGTCTGCGCGGCGGAACCGCTCCAACAGTGGGCGTGCCTCGGCCGTGCGCCCGGCAAGGTACAGCAGCTCCGCAAGCCTCCGCTCCATCAGCCCAGACCTGCCTCCCACCTCGAGAGCGCGACGGGCCGCATCAGCGGCGTTGGAGTATTGGCCCTGCGAGGCGAGAATGTCCGCGACCAGAGTCAGTTTCTCGACCGACTCCGGAAGGGCGGCAAGCCTCTCGAATGACCGCTCCGCGAGACTGGCGTACGACCTAGCCGCCCAGAAGAGATCCGAGGATGAGGAGTCCGCCCCCACCGGCGGAGCGAGATCGAACTTGCCATCCGCGAAGTTGCACTCCGCTGACGGGGAAGGCCCGCAGTCCGCTAAAGGCAGGGCCAGTGTCTTCTCCCGTTCGATCGCTGCCCATTCTGGCTTGCCCGCGCCCTCGTACACTCTGGCCAGCGCCTCGTGCACCGCGCGGACCCCCGGCTGTCGCTCAAGTGCCGCACGGAACAGGTACAGCGCGCTGGGGTACTGGCCGGTCGCCAGCCTTGTCTGCCCGAGAATTCGCAGCATGTACGGTGACTCGGGGTCACTTTGCCGCAATTGGTCAATGGCCAGCCCTGCCAAGTCCTCGTAGCACCGGACCATGCCGGCGTGGGCGAAGGGGTTGCTCGCGTCTAGGCGGGCGAGGGCTTGCCAAGCTGGGATTGCCTCGGCTCGGTCCCCGGTCGATTCCAGCGCCTCCGCGAGCAGTGCGTGGGCACCAGCGTGCCGGGGATTGGCTGATGCGGCTTTCCGGAGGGGTCCGACGGCCTCGGAATGCCGGCCGAGTCGCGACAGGCTCGCTCCGAGCGCGAATTGCGCCGGAAACGATGCCGGCATTGCCACTGCAGCTTCTCGGAGGGGCTGGATTGCCTCTGCGTCCCGATCGCTGAAGTGCAGCGCCATCCCGAGGTTTGCCTGCAGTGTCGGCTCGTTCGGAAACTTTGAGGCAAGCTCGGCATAGATCTCCGCGGCATCGCCGAATCGCTGCTCAGCCATCGCCTGCCGGGCAGATGCCGCTAAGGTGTTCGGATCCGTCTGGGCCGGGGCGTCGAACGTCGGAAGACTCAGAAGGATGAGCAGAGCAGCCGACGGTAAGCCGGCCGGTAAGCGGAAGGCGCCCTGTCCCAGCATCGATTGCCTGCCCAGCTTCATGGTGGCACAGACCGCGACCGTCCGTGCCGTGACCACGGGTGGGCGTCTGGGGCTTGGTCGACGGACCGGTTGACTGCCATTGTCCGACCTTTGCCGGCGCGCGTGTCAGCGTGCCTAGCGCTACATCGTAGTTAACACAGGGGGAGTCCCGGTAGCGCCAAGCCGGAGCGCTCGGGCCCAGCGCGACAGCTCGCGGCGAACCACCGGGGCCAAGTCGGAGAACGTCCGCCAGTCCGTCTGCAGCCGGTGCGGGGTCGGCCAGTCTGTTGGCTGAACCCCGCACCGACCCATGGCTTGGCCGCAGTCGCCGGCCATGGGAGGCGCTGGCGCCCGGGCGTCAGCGGCCCCGTCCAATCCCCCCGAGGACTGCGGCCTGAAACAGTTGCACTCCAACGAGTGCCCCCAGGACGCCGCTGGGCACTAGACTCGTCCGCACCGGTGCTGCCATCCTCCAGACTTGGCCTACCGCCCCGGGGACTCTCGCAGATTCGGCCAGGCCAAGGTCAACTCGCAACCGAGGGCAAAAGTCAACTCCGACGTAGCGCTAGGTGCCCGGAGCCCGCGTATGCCGTCGCCGGTCAAGGCGGCCTAGCGCCCTGGTGGTCGCCCTCCCCGGTCTGCGCTCTCTGGATCTCGCCCCGGGGGAGGCATCATCAGCAAATTCCACAGCTCATCGCTGTCCGGCCAAGCGTCGATGCCGGCCTGAATCTCGCGGCGGATTTCCTGGGGGCACTCGTTGGAGTGCAACTGCTCCATTTCGTGGCAGATCTCGGCTTTCCGCTCGTCCGTTAATCCCAAAAACTCCCTGCCCTCGCGTACGACCGAAATTTCACACGCGGCGGCCAGCACCGCCCCTGATGCACGCAGCGCGGCGGCCAGCCGGCGTGCGGAGAGGTCCACATCCTCTCGCCCGGACTCCATCTCGGGGTAGATGTTCAGGCGCGCCTTCGCGGTCTGTCCGTCACAGTCTCGCAGAAGCGGCAGCAGGGGGTCGTCCGGGAACTCCCGCTCCAGGTCGTCGCACAGTTCAGTCACCAAATGGGACCGCTTCGGCTCCAGCCCTCTCATGCTCAGCGCGGCCTTGCACAACAGCTCGCCGGCCGTGGCTCCATTCCCCGCCACCGCCGTATCGTAGCCCCAACGCCAGCGCAGGGATAAGTTCCAGTACTTGACCAGAGCATTCATGCCCTGGCTCATTTGACCGTGGGCCGCGGACAGGTAGTCCCAGGTAGCTCGAATGTTCACATCTTTCCTCGCTGGGCGCGGCAACGGATCGCCGTGCAGGCAGACGCCGTCGGCCGCCATGGCGTGCGGCAGGCCGCAAACGTTCAGCCGTCGCATCGCATGGGAATGCTCGAACGGCGCCCAGTCGATGCGACGGTCCTCGAGGCTGAGGGGAAGACCGTCCAGTGACGGTGGCTCTCCGTCGAACACCAGGCCGATGTCCCAGTCGGACTCCGGCCCGTAGTCACCGCGCGCCCGGGAGCCGAACAGGATCACCGAGACGGGATCCGGCTGTCGTCGCGCCCAGCGCTTCACGGTCCGGAGAAACTCCCCCGGGACGGTCGCCGGTTGCCTTGGGGCCGCCATTGCGCCCAGTCTAGCGCTCCCGACCGGCGCCCCGCGGCTCCCAGTGGTAGCGGTCCCACGGGTCTCCGGGGACGGGGCTTCCCTCCCCTGTGTCCAGCCACGCGTCGCATCCTCCAGACTTGGCCCAGCCCCCCGGGGGTCTCTCGCAGATTCGGCTAGGCTAAGTTCAATTCGCAGCTGCAGGCAAGAGTCAACTCCGATCTAGCGCTAGTCAGCGTGCCCTATGTTCGCGCGCATCCGATCGATGTGCGACTTGCTTCCCGGAACTGAAGCCGTGGGCTAGGGACTGGCTCGAGCGGATCGGGGAAGCGTGCGACGTGGCGCGCCTGCGTCGCAGAGCTTGGCAGCCCGAATTGCCCTTGCAGGATCAGGCCGGGGACTTCGCAGCTGCGCAGGCAAGACTGGAATCCAGCCTCGGGAAACTCTTCGACGACGCGCTGCAAGAGTGGCAGCGTTTGGCTTCCCGCCGTCAGGTGCTGGAGGCTTTGCAGCCAAGCGGTGGCCGGACCGAAGCGGAGCTGGCCCAAGTGGAAGCGCAGGGCAAAGCCACGGCGTCGCTAATCTTGCCCTAGGAGGGCCTCGGCGTCTTTCTTAAGGATCCACAGATTCTTATTGACACCAACCGCTCGGAGAGGACCCTGCGCGGGCCCGTGATCCCGCGCCGGCTGAGGTTCGGGTCCGGCGGTCCGGCTGGGGTCAAGACGGCGGGGCGCCTGCTCAGCGTGCTGCAGACAGCGCAACTGGCTGGGCTGAACCCGTACCGGTACATGCTGGATTGGCTGGATGCCTGTGCGCGCAACTGGGGCCAGGCTCTATCAGATCTGTGCCCATGGCTCCGGTGGAAGATAGACGAGCAGCGCATGGAGGAACTCCGCCCACCTCCCATACGCTGGTGGGCCCCGGCTAACGGGCCGCCAGCGCCAGCGCACCCGGCACCACTTTCCCGCGCGCAGCTTGACTCCGCGCCGAGGCCAGGTCGCGAGTGTCCCTGCGTCATTCGCCCACCCTCTCAGGCTGGAGCCTGAACGCGGCGAGGGAGGCCACCCTGCACTTGCGGGCCGCACCCTCACCCATTCGCGCCGTCCCTCCCTTTGGTCGTCGCGAGGGCCAGTATCCCCAGCCCCAAGACTCCCCGGACTGAATGCTTACATCTGATGTATAGTTATTGGTCGCGGACGTTCCGAGTTAGGGCTACGGTTTTCGACCTTAGTGGTCCATAGAACAAAGACCGTGGCGAAGCGAGCCCATACATCCCGAGATGGAGGAATTTGACTAGCCGGTTGCCGGAACAATAGTCACAAGGTGGACGAATGGAAAAGAAATTCACCAGCGACGAGGTACCACTCGCGCAGTTGCTCAGGCAGGCACAAAGCGGCGAGCTACAACTGCCAGATTTTCAGCGTGGCTGGGTTTGGAACAACGATCAGATCAAGAGCCTGCTGGCGTCGATCTCACATTCCTATCCCATCGGTGCCGTGATGACACTGAGGACCGGCAATCCTGATGTCCGATTTCGGTCCCGACCGGTTGAGGGTGCGGAACCTGCCAATGGGGCGGAGCCAGATGTGCTGCTGCTCGACGGCCAGCAGCGGTTGACTTCGCTGTTCCTAGCGTTGATGTCTCCAGATCCCGTTCCAACACGGGATCGCAGAGGTCAAGAAGTGTACCGCCACTATTACGCCAGCATCGATGGCTGTACAAATCCTTCGTGCGACAGGGAAGAGGACGGCATCCTTAGCGTGCCGAGGGACCGCGTTGTTCGCAAGGACTTCGGTCGTTCCATCGATCTCGATCTGCGGACCAGAGAGCAGGAAGTCGCCGCAGAGATGTTTCCACTGGACATTGTGCTTGATGCCAACGCGGTATTTGACTGGCAAATGCGCTATCTTCAGGCCACACCTAACCTAGACGACGCAAGGATGGAAAAGTGGAAGCGATTCCATGAGCAGATCATCACTCCTTTCACGCAGTACCACGTGCCAACGATAGCGCTCGCCAAGTCCACGCTCAAAGAAGCGGTCTGCCAAGTTTTTGAGAAGGTCAACACCGGTGGTGTCACGTTGACGGTCTTCGAGCTGTTGACTGCGACATACGCAGCCGACGACTTTAATCTGCGTAATGACTGGGAGGAGCGCTTGTGCCGATTCAATGCCCATGCACTCCTTCGAGGTCAAAGGCCCAACGAGCGTGTAAAGGAGACCGATTTTCTTCAGATCGTCACATTGCTCTCCACGTACGGGCGGCGTCTCGAACATCTCAAGACGCACGGAAGTGATGACAAAGCAGCTCCAGCCATATCCGGCAACCGGCGCGACGTCTTGCGGCTTCCGCTTGAGGAGTATCGGCGCTGGGCCGATCGTGCAACGGAGGGCCTAGAGCACGTTGTACCATTCCTCCATCGCGAGCATATCTTTCGCTACCGCGATCTGCCATACGCCACACAGCTGGTCCCACTTGCAGCAATCTTCGGCTACTTGGGACAGAAGTCTGGTTCACATTCCGCGCGAGAACGGCTACGTCAGTGGTTTTGGTGTGGCGTCTTTGGGGAAATGTACTCAGGTCCCACACAGTCCCGTTACGCAAACGACCTACAGGATTGCGTCCTATGGACTGAAGGAATCGAAAATGGCTCGGAGCTTCCTCGAACGGTTAGAGACGCACAATTCCAGGCTGAACGCCTCCTGATGCTACGAACGCGGAACAGCGCAGCGTACAAGGGTTTGTACGCTCTCCAGATGAAGCGCGGCAGTCGTCACTTTCGATCCGGCGAACCAATCAACGTCCACTCCTATTCCGAAGATTCCATCGACATCCGCCATGTGTTTCCGAGACGATGGTGCCAGCTGCACGGGTTCGACCGCAAGGTTGTGAACTGCGTGGTGAACAAGACGGCGATCGACGCGCAGACTAGTCGACGTATCGGAGGGATCGCACCTAGCGCCTACCTGCGACGACTCGAAAGAAACTATGGCCTTGATGCCGTGGAACTGGATGCGATTCTTCATTCCCACGACATCAACGCCACGGCGTTGCGGCAGGACGATTTCCGAACGTTCTTCAATCGGCGCTTCGAGCGTCTGCTGCGTCAGATCGAGCAGGCCATGGGCAAGCCCGTGAACCGCACTGCCGAAAGCGATGAGAGTCCTTTCTTCTATTCCGACAGAGACCCGCGGAGGGTGGAACAAGGTGTACGTACGCTGATTGCCCAGGGCGAGAGCCGAGTAGTTGAATTCAAATCTACGGCGCGGCAAAACTTGATTACGAAAAAGAAAGACATGTCGATTGAATGGGCTGTGGTCAAGACCATCTGCGCCTTTATGAACTCGGACGGAGGAACGTTGTTGGTTGGCGTCGATGATCAAGGGAAACCGCTGGGCATTGAGCTAGATTTTCCTCACGTCCACTCGAAGAACCGTGATGGATGGGAGCGCTGGCTGATCGACCTCGCATCCAATTCCATGGGTGCCGCCGCCGCTACCGATCTGAGTGTTTCGTTTTGTGCCATCGACGAGAAGACGATTGCCCGCGTTGATGTTAGCCGGGCAACCAATCCGGTATTCGCCAAGATGTCCAAGGGTGACAAGCGCAAGGTGTTTTTTGCGAGACTCGGCAATGCGACTAGAGAACTGGCGGGCCCCGATCTCCTCGAATACCAGAAGAAGCGCTGGCCGTTGTTGTAATGCGTTGAGGGCCCAAGGATACAGGTGGGCTGCATTCGTGTTAGCTTCCGGGAAGACCTTGGTCGGCTCTCCCCGGGATCTGTTGAGGACCTATTGGTTCGAATTGGATGAATGTGTTCACGGTTCCGGCCTAAGTGGAGAGGTAAGCATTCACTCCGGGGAGTATTTGGGGCCTGGGAGACTGGCCCTCGCGAGGACCAAGGGAGGGAAGGTGCGGCCCGCAGGTGCAGGGTGGGCTCGCTCGCCGCGTTGGGGCTCCAGCCTGAGAAGGTGGGCGAGTGTCGTAGGGAAACTCGCGAGTTGGCCTCAGCGGGGAGTCAAGCTGCGCGCGGGACAGGGCTGTCGGGTGCGGGAGCGAGTGCTGCCGCTGGCGGCTCGTTGGCCGGAGTCCAGCAGCGTAAGGGAGGTGCGCGGAGTTCCTCCATGCGCTGCTCGTCCATCTCTCACGGGAGCCATGGGGACAGGTCCGATGGGGCCTGGCCCCGGTTGCGCGCATAGGCATCCAGCCAATCCTGCGGGCACCGGTACGGGTTCAGCCCAGCCACTCTCGCTGTCTGCAGCACGCTGAGCAGGCGCCCCGCCGTCTTGGCCCTGGTCGGTCCGCCGGGCCCGAAGCGCCGCTGGCGCGAGATCACGGGCCCGCGCAAGGTCCACTCCGAGCGGTTGTTGTCCATGGGAATCCCCGGATCCTCGGGAACGCGCTGGGACCCTCCTGATGCTGGATCAAGGACGCCGTGGCTTTGCCCTGCGCTGCCACTTGGGCCAGCTCCGCGCCGGTCCGGCCACCGCTTGGCTGCAAGCCTTCCAGCAGCTCATAGCGGGCGACCAGGCGCTGCCACGCTTGCAGCGCGTCGTCGAAGAGTTCCCCGAAGCTGGCTTTCAGGCTTGCCTGCGCAGCCGCGCAGTCCTCGGCCTGGCCCTGCAAGGGCAGGTCGGGCTGTCAGGCCCTGCGACGCAGGCGCGCCCAGTGGAACACTGCCCCGATCCGCTCGAGCCATCCCTGGCCCACGGCTGCAGTTCCGGAAAGCCGGCTTCCCCGTAACGGCGGGACATCGGACGGATGGGAGCTGAATCCTTGGTCCTTCGGTGGCCCCAGCGCACACCGCTGCGGGGCTGAATGTCAGGGCTTCTAGGTAGAGGGGTGGACATTTTGAGCTGATTCTGTCATAGTGGGCCTTGGTGGCTGGCCTCCAGATGGCAACAACGGTGCAAGACGCGCACTATGACCTGCGCGCTGTTTGCGTGCGCCCGACGCGCGGCGGCTGCGAGCACCGACGTTGGGACCGGCTGGTGGCCGCCCACCACTACCTGTCCTTCCAGCGCATGTTCGGACGTGCCTTGCGGCATGTCGCAACCCTGGACGGGACTTGGCTGGCGCTGCTGGGATGGCAACCCGGAGCGCTGCGCGTGGCCGTGCGCGACCGCTGGATCGGCTGGTCGCTGCAGCAGAAGCTGCGCCGCCTGCATCTGATCGCCCAGAATGTCCGCTTCGTGATTCTGCCCACCGCTGCCGGGCGCAAGAACCTGGCATCGAGGGTCTTGGGCCTCAGCCTGCGCCGCTTATCGGGAGACATCTTGGCCGAACATGGGTATCCGGCGCTGCTCGCGGAAACCTTCGTGGACCGGGCGCTGCACAGGGGCACGTGCTACCGCGCCGCGAACTGGCAGCCGCTGGGGTTCACCAGCGGCTATGGCCGCCAGCGGGGCCCCACGGCCCGCTGGCGGCATCATGGCCAGCCCAAGCAAGTGCTGGTGTACCCCTTGGCCAGTAACGTGCAGGCGCGTTTGCGCCAGCCCGAGCAGGAGCCCCACTGGGGCGGTCCCGCCAAGCGGCCGCCGGCTCCGGCCGCGGTGCTGCGCAGCCTGCTCGAGAGCCTGCAGCAGGAGCCGCACTGCCGCCCGGCCGGCGGCCGCCGCTATCCGCTGGCCAGCCTGCTGTGCCTGGCCGCGAGCGCGCACATGGCCGGCTACCGCGGCGTGACGGCCTACTCGCGGTATGCCACCCTGCTCAGCCAGCGGCAGCGGCAGGCCGCCGGCTGCTGGTGCAACATGCGGCTACAACGCTACGCCGCTCCGGTGCCGAGCACGTTCTACCAAGCCTTGGTCAGGCTGCCGCCGGAGGTGTTCGAGGGGGCCGTCGAGCACGCCTCGCTGGGGCTGCAGGCCGACTCGCAGCCGGCCGTGCCGGAGCGCAGCGCGCAGGGGCTGGGCGAGCGCCCGGCAGCGGCCGCCGGCCGCGGGCAGGGCCCAAGGTGAGATTCTGGCCGGGCGCAAGCGGGGACACCGCGCGGGAGCGGGAGCAGGCGCAGGAATTGGAACGCTTGGAGCAGCACTGCGCGGCCCTGCTCGAGAAGGTGGAAAGCGCACGGCAGGAGAGCGGGGAATTCCGCCGACGGTCGCAGCGCAGCCAGGCCGAGCTGGAGCGAACGCGGGCCGAGCTGGAGCGAACGCGGGCCGAGCTGGAGCGGACGCGGACTGAGCTGGAGCGGACGCGGACTGAGCTGCAGCAAGCCCACACAACGATCGGCAGGCTGAAGCTACTCGTGGCAGAGCTGCAGAAGACCTTGTTCGGGCGCAAGAGCGAGAAGCCGTCGGATCCCGGGCCCGAGCCGAGAGCGGATCCCAAGCCGCCGCCCGGGCCGGGGGACAGCCCTGACAAGCCTGACAGCTCTGACAAGCCTGACAAGGCCGGCAAGCCCGGCAAGGGGCGCAAGCAGAAGGCCGCCAAGCGCAAGCGGGGACGCCAGCCCGGATCGGCCACTCCGCCGCGTCGGGACCGCTCCCGCCTGCCAAAGATTCCCGAGCCCTTGGAGCTGCCCGAGCACGAGCGCCGCTGCGCGCAGTGCGACACGCCCTTCGTGCGCTGCGGGACCAAGTCCAGCAAGATCTTCGAGATGCACTTGGCTGCGCTCGCCCGCGAGATTGAGCGCCAGTGCTACGAGCCGGGCTGCGCCCTACCGATGCCCCATAAGTCCACATCAGGGCTCCTTCCGAGAGGCAGTTTGAGGCGGTTCAAAGTGGTCCTTAAGTTCGTACGCTGCGCCCATGATGGTCAAAATAGTCCACCCCTCCCAGATTTTTTGATGCCCGGGTGGTGGGCCGTTCTTGCGGTACAGATAGCCACCCAGGATCGCCATGGTGCGCACCGCCAGCCCCAGGTTGCCGGGCGCAGCCAGGCGCCGCCGGGCAGCGAAGTGTCGCATCACGCGGATCTGGACTCGCGTGAAAAACACTTCCACCGGCAGCTCGGGCGTCTCGCGCCCCAGCAGGGTCATCGCCGCCAGCCGCCAGGCGATGACCGCCTTGATCGTCACCGCCCGCTCGATGCGCTCCCCGCGGCGGTGCCCCAGGTACTCCACCTTGCAGCCCGACTTGAGAATGCGGTGCCAGTCCTCGATGCGCCAGCGCAGCCGGTACCATTCCAGCACCTGCTGCGCGTCGGCTAGCGACCGCACCTCCAGCGTCGTCAGCAGGAACCACTCCAGAGCCTCGGTCCCGGCCGGGGCCGACTGCTCGCACACATGCACCAGTTGCAGCCGCACGGGGGCCTCCGCGCCCGCCGGATCCCTCAGCTCGACCGTCTTGAAGCGCAGTTGCACGCACGCCCGGCGCGCCTCGCGCAGCTTGCGCTTTTTCTGCTGGCGCGTGCTCCGGCGCGCCGCACTCCGCTGCACATCGATCTCCAACTCGCCCTGCGTGGGCCGCGACCGCATGCTGTCGAACAGCTTCGGCCGGCGCTTGCCCTGCGAGCGGTTGACCTTGGCCCGCACCAGCAGGTCCACCCGGCCCAGCCGGCGCTGCTCGGCAAACAGCGCGAACACGTCCGCCTCGCGGTCCATCACCGACACCAGGCGCGTCCCGGTCAGGCTCTGCGCCATCTGCGCGCAGTCCCGCAGGCCGCGGATCCAGCGGAAGGTCTTGCGCGCTTCCAGCGGCTTGCCCCGCTGGGCTTTCCCGTCCGGCGCCTCGTACTGGATCAGGGGCACGCCCAGCGGCACACCCGCCTCACTCACTGCCAGCGTGGAGTGCATGTGCAGTCCCAGGGTGCCCTTCGAGTTGGCGTTCTTGCCAATCAGCCCCAGGCCCGCGCAGCCGGGATGCTCGGCGAAGTGCAGATCGGTGCCGTCCTGCACGCACAGCGCCACGCTCTCGCCCTGCAGGCGCCGCAGCGTGCGCTCGCGGTGCGGCGCCAGGATGTTCTCAGGCGTCGCCGCTGACTCTTTGGGCTGGTCGATGAAGCGGTAGTGGCCCTTGACTGCGGCGCGGTGGCCCTGCGCAGCTGCGGGGATCGACGCCATGGGAGCTGCGGCCTGCATCTGCGCGGTCTGCACCAGCCGCTTGGACCAGCGTAGATCCCCCAGCGGCGCCCCGCCCAGTTCGTTGTGCGCGAACTGGTCCAAGGCCAGGCCTTCGGCCGGCCCCAGCGGCCCGCCCTGGGGCGCAGCCGTGGCCCCCAGCACGGTGCGGAAGTCGGGCTGCAGGGGGTAGACCCAGATGGACTTGACCGGCACGTGCCGACCGGGCGGGGCGAAGCGCCCGCGGCCCGCGGTGCTGCCGATCCGCGTCCAGTTGGCGGCCCGGAAGCAGGTGCCGGGGTGCCGCTGCTCGTCCACGAACGTCTCCAGCAGGGCCGGCCGGTAGCCGTAGCGGCTGGCGAAGTCCGCGGGCAGGCGGCGCAGGGCCAGGCCCAGGACCTTGGAGGCCAGACAGTGGCACTGCACGCCGGGACGGATCAGAAAGCGACTCAGACCCAGCACCCGGTGCAGCCGCTTGCGGCGCAACGCGGGGGTCCAGCCGATCCACTCGTCGCGGGCGGCGACCGCCAGGGCGGAGGCGGCGAAGCCGAGCGCCCCCAGCAGGCCGTGCTCGGACTCGATCAGGTAGCGCAGCTGCGCCCCCACGTGCAGCACCGCCCCTTGCGGGTGCTCGCTGGCCACGATCTCGTTCCAGGTGCGGCGCTGGAGCGGGGTGGTGACCTCGGTCAGGCGCAGCCCCTGCACCGCCCCGGCCGAGGCCGGGACCGCCCGGGGCGCGGGCACCGGCTGGCGCAGTCGTCGCGGCCGGCAGTGCTGGCGCCCGCCGTGGCGCGGCGGGGGCAACCGGATGCACCCGTCGGCATGCAGGCTGCGCAAGGCCTTCTGGCAACTGGCCAGCTGCAAGCCACCCCGGCTGTCACGGAACCCGAACTCCCGGCATACGCGGCGCGCGATTTCCGTGCGGGTCGCGCCGCCTGCCTCGGCCAGCAGGACCTGCACGGTCGCCACCGCCGTCGCAGTGGCAAGCGTCGCAGCGATGCAATGTTGATCTACCATGCCCTAGTGATGCCATATCAGGCCCTCATTTGTCAACTACCAGTTATGGGGCATCGGCAGGCTGCGCCTGCGCACCGCCGGGACGCCTGGTCGCGCCCCCCGCGCCACGGCTGTGGAGCGGCATCCAGCTGGGGACCAGCGTGTGGGCCTGGAGCGTGGTCCAAGTTTTGGGAATTACTGATCTGAGTTCCCATCCCCTAGATCTTGTAGGATCGGACTTAAATCCACAATATGTGGGATCGGAATTTGACCTGCGTATAATCGTCGGATTACCCTCCAGAAGTGAATGCCAGAGATGCCTTGGCCTAATGCCAAGGCCCGAATCTAGAGAGTTCTCAACTGGATTCCATTGCTGGCGTTCTTGTGCTGCAGCTGAGGTCCGGGCAGGTGCAGAGCTAGGCTGTCGCCGGCACACGCTTGGATGCCTTCAGCATCTTCCAGGTCAGGATCTGTCCATTCAGGCCGGCTGCCAAGCGTCGCATTTGGTCCGCCGTGTCTAGGTTGCGCACGTTGCTGCGCCCGCAGAACTCGGCTAGGTAGCGCCGCAAGTGTTTCACGCTCATGTGATGGTAGGTGCCGTACAAGCCGCGCTTGAACATTGCCCAGAACGACTCGATGCCATTGGTATTCACCGCGCCGCGCACATACTCGCCAGCGGAATGGTTGACCGCTGCGTGCTGGAAGCCGTCGAGCGACTTGTAAGACGACGAGCTGTCGGTGTGCACCGCAGCCCCAGGGGCGACAGTAGCTATCACGAAGCCCTGCAACTGGCCCTTGCCCGTGTTGGGCACGGGCCGCGCTTGTACCTTGCCGGTGCCGCGATCGCGGGCCCCGACCACGGGTTGCTTGCCGACAGTCCCGCGTCCGGCGTTGAGCTTCTTGCTGGGGTGCTTGTTGCGTTCCTTGCCGCCGATGAAGACCTCGTCAACCTCCGCGGGCCCTGCGAACAGGCCCTGCGGGCGTCGGAAGCCCGCCCGCAAGCGATGCAGGAGATGCCAAGCCGACTTCTGGGTGATGCGCAGTTCGCGGCTGAGCTTCATGGACGAGATGCCCTTGATGCAGGTCGAGAGCAGATAGATGGCGACGGCCCACTTGCGATAGCCGATCTTGGTGTCCTGCATGACCGAGCCGAGCCGCACGGAGAACCGCTTGCGACAGCTGCGGCAACGGTAGGGCATGGAGGGATGGGAGCAGTTGGACTGGACATTGTCAGAGAGGCAATGAGGGCAAGTGGGGCCATTGGGCCAGCGAATTTCTGCAAACCAGAGTTCGGCGGTGTGGTTGTCCGGGAACCTATCCATAACTTCGAACAAGGAGATACCTTTGCGGAACCACTTTCCGGGACCTTTATCAGTTTTTCCATACTTCGCCATAACACTTCCATTATACCGAACAAAGAGATGCCATGTCAAGAGACTATGGAGGATCTTATTGGATTCTATAGTCGGAATCAGTACACACTGTATTCATCGGTATCTTGGGGTTATGTTCCCAACCACATCACTGTGGAAGAAAACCAAATTTGCTCGGGATTAGCTAGGCTGGGTACTCAGATCAGTAATTCCCCAAGTTTTCCACATGCATCGCCCGCAGGCCGCGGTGGCGCGCGAGCTGGATGCCATCGGGTTGGGCATGGCCCCGGCGACGCTGGCGCGAGGCCTGCAGAGGCTCGCCCGGCTGGTGCAACCCTTGGAGGTGGCCATCGCCGAGCGTCTGGGACAGGCGCGGGTGGTGCAGGCCGACGAAACCTCCTGGCCGGTGCAGAACATTGAGGGCCAGGAGAACGCCAAGCAGCCCCCGGCATCCGGCGCCAGGCCCAAGCACTGGCTGTGGATGGTCTGCTGCGAGGATGCCGTCTGGATGCGCATCCTGCCGACGCGCGGGCTGCCCTCGGGCCGCGCACTGCTGGGCAAGCTGGGCCAAGGCAAGCTGCTGACGCTCGTGTGCGACTGCTGGAGTGTCTATCCGGCCTTCGCCAAGCGCTCCGAGAATGTCCGGCTGCAGTTCTGTTGGGCTCATCAGCGCCGACACTACTGCCGGGTGGAAGCCGGCTTTCCGGAACTGGAGCCGTGGGCCACGGACTGGCTCGAGCGGATCGGGGAAGTGTTCCACTTGGCGCACCTGCGTCGCAGGGCCTGGCAGCCCGCACTGCCCTTAGAGAACCAGGCCGAGGACTTCGAGGCTGCGCAGGCAAGCCTGAAAGCCAGCCTCGGGAAACTCTTCGACGACGCGGTGCAAGCGTGGAGGAGCCTGGTTGCGCGCTATGAAATGCTGATCGCCGTGCCAAGCGGTGGCCGGACCGGCGCGGAGCTGGCCCAGGTGGAAGCGCGGGGCAAAGCCACGGCGTCCCTGATCCTGCACAAGGCGGGGCTCAGCGTGTTCCTCGAGGACCCGGCGATTCCCATGGACAACAATTACGCGGAGCGGACCTTGCGCGGACCCGTGATCTCGCGCCGGCTGAGCTTCGGGTCCGGCGGTCCGGCCGGGGCCGAGACGGCGAGGCGCCTGCTCAGCGTGCTGCAGACAGCGAGAGTGGCGGGGCTGAACCCGTACCGCTACATGCTGGATTGGCTGGATGCCTGTGCGCGCAACCGGGGCCAAGCCCCATCGGAGCTGTCCCCATGGCTCCCGTGGGAGATGGACGAGCAGCGCATCGAGGAACTCCGCGCACCTCCCATCCGCTGGTGGACCCCGGCCAACGGGCCGCCAGCGGCAGCGCCGGCTGACGCACCCGACAGCACTTTCCCGCCCGCAGCTTAACTCCCCGCTGAGGCCAGCTCGCGAGTGTCGCTACGTCACTCGCCCACCTTCTCAGGCTGGAGCCTGAACGCGGCGAGCGAGGCCACTCTGCACCTGCGGGCCGCACCTTCACCTATCCGCGCCTTCCCCTGCCTTTGGCCCTCGCGAGGGCCAGCCTCCCAGGCCCCAAAATACTCCCCGGAGTGAATGCTTACGTGGAGAGTGACTCTGCGCCGGAACTGCGCGGTCAGAGGCGGCGCACGCGCGTATGTCGTCCAGCTCAAGATTGGGATAGTCACCCACAATGGCATCCGGTGTCATCCCGTGCGCCAGCAGGCTCAGGACGGACTCGACCGAAATCCGCATGTCCCGCAAATCGGCTTGCCGCCGAAAGACGTCCGGGCGTGCGGTGATGCGCGAGAGGAGTTCGGACTGCGCCATGCCGTCTTTCTCCGATCGCTGGTTCCCTGAGTGCTCTTCGCAGTGAAGAGGGAGACCTCCCAGTGCCATGTGATCCATGCGCGTACTGCCGAAACCCGATGCCTAGGACGGGCACCGCAGATGGACGCAGCCTGCCTATGACACACAATTGAGACCGATGCTTGGATGAGGAGGCAAGGATACCTTGGGTCCTACGCGGTTTGTCACACACTCCGGCATGAGTGGGGCGGGTCGGGTGCCGGTCCGGCTCGGAATCAGACTCAGCACCGGCACTGGTCCCTGTGAACTCCCGCATGGGGCCCTGCGGCTCCAGATTGGGTTTGAGATAGCTCTTGCAAGGGGCCTTGCTTCCAAGGCCTAGGATGGTGCAATTCGCTGGTGTCGGCGGGCAGGACGGATTACTCGGCCGCCAGCTTGCGGATCACCAGGCTGTGCTCTCCCATCCGCAGGATCCGCCCGTAGCAGCGCGCCTCAGCAGCCAGATCGATGTGGCCCTCCCAAAGCTTCTGGTGCCCCGGAGGGGGGTCCCCTTTGCGATTCAAGTATCCGCCCATCATCGCCATCGTGCGCACTGCCTGGCCGACGTTGTCCGGCGTTGGCAGCTTCCGGTCGCGCGCAAAGTCCCGCAGCACCATCAGCTCAGTCTCCGTGAACAGCAAGTCTGCCGGCAATTCTGGCGTCTGCCGGCCCACCAGCGTCATCACCATCAAGCGCCAGGCAATCACAGCCCTGATCGCCACCGCTCGCTCAATGCGCTCCACGCTGCGGTGCTGCAACAATTGCACCTTGCAGCCAGACTTCAGCACCCGGTGCCAGTCCTCGATCCGCCAACGCTGGCGGTACCACCCCAGCACCCGCTCGGCATCTGCCTGGCTGTCCACCGCGCACGTCGTCAACAGCAGCCACTCCAGGCGCGGCCCACTCTCGGGCTGCGCGTACTCGCGCACGTGCACCACCTGCATTTCCAACGCTTGGCTGTCGGTGTCCGGTGCCGGCAGGCGCACCGTTTGCCAGCGCAGACCCACCACCGCCCGGCGCGCCGCGCGCACCCTGTCGCCGCGTGCCTCGCCGTGCTGACTGCCGGTCCACCTGAATCTGGAGCGTGGCCTGCGCTGGCGCTGCGCGCAGCTTGTCGAACAGCTTCGCGCCGCCCGGGTCCCTGAGTTCCGGTCATCGAGGGACCTGAGTGCGATTTGGTGTGGTGCAAATGTCAGGACGCACGGAGTAGCATTCACTGTACAGAGGAACTGCTGGGTCGTAATCGATCGGATCTTTGGTCATCGCTACTCATCGAGTGACGTGTAGTTGTCGGTTGTAGCGCATCGTGGCTTCGTCGTGGCGCTGGACCAATGTGATAGGTAGGCCACCGAACCCGTCGGGGCAGCTAACTGACAGTGTCCACTCGGGGGCGTGCCGATGGGCGCTTCGGGCCCAGCGGCGGGTGTCCGCGATCCCCGCCGAACATAGGCAGACGTCGGTACGCGCCGCCGTGGCGGCAGCCGCGATAAGCAAGTCCGACGCGGCGAGCCACGAGCTTGGAGCGATTCCGCCCGTCAAGGTGGAGAGATCCCAGCCGTTCCGGAACGGGCCGGCCGGTCGTCGGCAGCCAGCAAATGGCAGGTTGTACTCTCTGGCGCACGATGAAACACGAGCGCTGGTTCCAACTGCCGACAGGGTGGCTTAGCCGATGCCACTGGACGCCTCCTGATGCCCACCTTCAACCTCGACGAGCCGGCTCCCGGAGACGACAAAATGGACATCGCTACTTAGCCCATGTCCGGAAGTCAGGGACTACGAGTACGAGCGGGCGGGCACGGCGGCGGTATTCATGTTCTGCGAGCCGCTGAGCGGCTGGCGGCAGGCGACGGCCCGCAAGCGTCGCACGAAGAGGGACTGGGCCTACGAGGTTGCGGAGCTGCTGGACGGGCGTTACGCCGGCTGCGAGAAAGTGACGCTGGTGCTGGACAATCTGAACACGCACACAAAGGGGGCGTTCTACGCAGCGTTCGAGCCGGAGCGGGCGAGAGAGCTGGTGCGACGGATCGATTTCTGCTACACGCCGAAGCACGGCAGTTGGCTGAATGTCGCAGAATGCGAGCTGAGCGCGATGACGCGCCAGTGCCTGAGCGGGCGCCGCATTGGTGAGTTGAGCGAGCTGCAGACGCAGATCGCGGCTTGGTCAACCGATGTCAACGTGCGCCAGCGCGGAGTGGAATGGCAGATGAAGATCGACGACGCTCGCTGCAACCTCAAGGCCATCTACCCAAAGATCATGCTGTGACAGAACACTAGTACGCGGCACAACGCTTCTCTCACAACTGCTCCATCTCGTTTCGACAGCGTTCCGAGCTTACGGACAATCAAGCTGTCATCAAGGGTGAACAGTTTGAATCGAACCTTGCAGGGAATATCGAGGCCGGCTTCCCGCCAGTCGTGGATCGCTACGTCGCTCGGCCAGTCACTCCCGGTAGAGGTGATCATGGTCAGGATCGACTGTCTATGAGCACGATTGAAGTTTGCCGATGAGACGATCAAGGCCGGCCGACGCTTGGCAGCACGGCGATCTGTGAAGGGAAAGGGGACGACAACCACTTCAAGTGACTCAAAGCTCACGCCACGCCTCTTCGTCCTCGGGCGAATTCCATTCGCTGAGGCCCTTGGAGAGGCCCACTAGGTAGTTATCTCGCCCGGATACAACCTTGTAAACCAGTAGATGGTCGCCCTCGATCTCGAAAGCTATCACATCGCCGTCGGCTAGGTTGGCCGATTCACGGATGCTCTTGGGGATCGTCGTCTGCCCACGTGCGGTGATCTTGGCGAGTTCCATTTGCTTGATCTACTGAAATTCTGATTATACGGAAAATTTGCGAACACTGCGACACCTCGACCTCCGCCGACCGAGCTCGGACCGTCTCCTGCGTGCATCCCCCCGAACTTGGATGCAGGCGAGATTCGGCGCGCTGGCCGCCAATTCCGAATCTGAGTTGAAGAGGCCCTCCACGCCCTGCGGGCACCGTGCCCGCTGGGTTGGCCGCGGATTGGGACAAGTCTGAGGGTAAGCATTCACTCCGGGGAGTATTTGGGGCCTGGGAGACTGGCCCTCGCGAGGACCAAGGGAGGGAAGGTGCGGCCCGCAGGTGCAGGGTGGGCTCGCTCGCCGCGTTGGGGCTCCAGCCTGAGAAGGTGGGCGAGTGTCGTAGGGAAACTCGCGAGTTGGCCTCAGCGGGGAGTCAAGCTGCGCGCGGGACAGGGCTGTCGGGTGCGGGAGCGAGTGCTGCCGCTGGCGGCTCGTTGGCCGGAGTCCAGCAGCGTAAGGGAGGTGCGCGGAGTTCCTCCATGCGCTGCTCGTCCATCTCTCACGGGAGCCATGGGGACAGGTCCGATGGGGCCTGGCCCCGGTTGCGCGCATCGGCATCCAGCCAATCCTGCGGGCACCGGTACGGGTTCAGCCCAGCCACTCTCGCTGTCTGCAGCACGCTGAGCAGGCGCCCCGCCGTCTTGGCCCTGGCCGGTCCGCCGGGCCCGAAGCGCCGCTGGCGCGAGATCACGGGCCCGCGCAAGGTCCACTCCGAGCGGTTGTGGTCCATGGGAATCCCCGGATCCTCGAGAAACACGCTGGGACCCTCCTGATGCTGGATCAAGGACGCCGTGGCTTTGCCCTGCGCTGCCACTTGGGCCAGCTCCGCGCCGGTCCGGCCAGCGCTTGGCTGCAAGCCTTCCAGCAGCTCATAGCGGGCGACCAGGCGCTGCCACGCTTGCAGCGCGTCGTCGAAGAGTTCCCCGAAGCTGGCTTCCAGGCTTGCCTGCGCAGCCGCGCAGTCCTCGGCCTGGCCCTGCAAGGGCAGGTCGGGCTGTCAGGCCCTGCGACGCAGGCGCGCCCAGTGGAACACTGCCCCGATCCGCTCGAGCCCATCCCTGGCCCACGGCTGCAGTTCCGGAAAGCCGGCTGCCCCGTAACGGCGAGACATCGGACGGATGGGAGCTGAATCCTTGGTCCTTAGCTGGCCCCAGCGCACACCGCTGCGGGGCTGAATGTCAGGGCTTCTAGGTAGAGGGGTGGACATTTTGAGCTGATTCTGTCATAGTGGGCCTTGGTGGCTGGCCTCCAGATGGCAACAACGGTGCAAGACGCGCACTATGACCTGCGCGCTGTTTGCGTGCGCCCGACTCGCGGCGGCTGCGAGCACCGACGTTGGGACCGGCTGGTGGCCGCCCACCACTACCTGTCCTTCCAGCGCATGTTCGGACGTGCCTTGCGGCATGTCGCAACCCTGGACGGGACTTGGCTGGCGCTGCTGGGATGGCAACCCGGAGCGCTGCGCGTGGCCGTGCGCGACCGCTGGATCGGCTGGTCGCTGCAGCAGAAGCTGCGCCGCCTGCATCTGATCGCCCAGAATGTGCGCTTCGTGATCCTGCCCGCCGCTGCCGGGCGCAAGAACCTGGCATCGAGGGTCTTGGGCCTCAGCCTGCGCCGCTTGTCGGGAGACATCTTGGCCGCACATGGGTATCCGGCGCTGCTCGCGGAAACCTTCGTGGACCGGGCGCTGCACAGGGGCACGTGCTACCGCGCCGCGAACTGGCAGCCGCTGGGGTTCACCAGCGGCTATGGCCGCCAGCGGGGCCCCACGGCCCGCTGGCGGCATCATGGCCAGCCCAAGCAAGTGCTGGTGTACCCCTTGGCCCGTAACGTGCAGGCGCGTTTGCGCCAGCCCGAGCAGGAGCCCTGCTGGGGCGGTCCCGCCAAGCGGCCGCCGGCTCCGGCCGCGGTGCTGCGCAGCCTGCTCGAGCGCCTGCAGCAGGAGCCGCACTGCCGCCCGGCCGGCGGCCGCCGCTATGCGCTGGCCAGTCTGCTGTGCCTGGCCGCGAGTGCGCACATGGCCGGCTACCGCGGCGTGACGGCCTACTCGCGTTATGCCACCCTGCTCAGCCAGCGGCAGCGGCAGGCCGCCGGCTGCTGGTGCAACATGCGGCTACAACGCTACGCCGCTCCGGTGCCGAGCACGTTCTACCAAGCCTTGGTCCGGCTGCCGCCGGAGGTGTTCGAGGGGGCCGTCGAGCACGCCTCGCTGGGGCTGCAGGCCCACTCGCAGCCGGCCGTGCCGGAGCGCAGCGCGCAGGGGCTGGGCGAGCGCGCGGCAGCGGCCGCCGGCCGCGGGCAGGGCCCAAGGTGAGATTCTGGCCGGGCGCAAGCGGGGACACCGCGCGGGAGCGGGAGCAGGCGCAGGAATTGGAACGCTTGGAGCAGCACTGCGCGGCCCTGCTCGAGAAGGTGGAAAGCGCACGGCAGGAGAGCGGGGAATTCCGCCGACGGTCGCAGCGCAGCCAGGCCGAGCTGGAGCGGACGCGGACTGAGCTGGAGCGGACGCGGGCCGAGCTGGAGCGGACGCGGGCCGAGCTGGAGCGGACGCGGACTGAGCTGCAGCAAGCCCACACAACGATCGGCAATCTGAAGCTGCTCGTGGCAGACCTGCAGAAGACCTTGTTCGGGCGCAAGAGCGAGAAGCCGTCGGATCCCGGGCCCGAGCCGAAAGCGGACCCCAAGCCGCCGCCCGGGCCGGGGGACAGCCCTGACAAGCCTGACAAGCCTGACAAGGCCGGCAAGGGGCGCAAGCAGAAGGCCGCCAAGCGCAAGCGGGGACGCCAGCCCGGATCGGCCACTCCGCCGCGTCGGGACCGCTCCCGCCTGCCAAAGATTCCCGAGCCCTTGGAGCTGCCCGAGCACGAGCGCCGCTGCGCGCAGTGCGACACGCCCTTCGTGCGCTGCGGGACCAAGTCCAGCAAGATCTTCGAGATGCACTTGGCTGCGCTCGCCCGCGAGATTGAGCGCCAGTGCTACGAGCCGGGCTGCGCATGCGCACCGCCGGGACGCTTGGTTGCGCCCCCCGCGCCACGGCTGTGGAGCGGCACCCAGCTGGGGACCAGCGTGTGGGCCTGGAGCGTGGTCCAAGTTTTCCACATGCATCGCCCGCAGGCCGCGGTGGCGCGCGAGCTGGATGCCATCGGGTTGGGCATGGCCCCGGCGACGCTGGCGCGAGGCCTGCAGAGGCTCGCCCTACTGGTGCAGCCCTTGGAGCAGGCCATCGCCGAGCGTCTGGGACAGGCTCGGGTGGTGCAGGCCGACGAAACCTCCTGGCCGGTGCAGAACATTGAGGGCCAGGACAACGCCAAGCAGCCCCCGGCATCCGGCGCCAGACCCAAGCACTGGCTGTGGATGGTCTGCTGCGAGGATGCCGTCTGGATGCGCATCCTGCCGACGCGCGGGCTGCCCTCGGGCCGCGCACTGCTGGGCAAGCTGGGCCAAGGCAAGCTGCTGACGCTCGTGTGCGACTGCTGGAGTGTCTATCCGGCCTTCGCCAAGCGCTCCGAGAATGTCCGGCTGCAGTTCTGCTGGGCTCATCAGCGCCGACACTACTGCCGGGTGGAAGCCGGCTTTCCGGAACTGGAGCCGTGGGCCACGGACTGGCTCGAGCGGATCGGGGAAGTGTTCCACTTGGCGCACCTGCGTCGCAGGGCCTGGCAGCCCGAACTGCCCTTAGAGGACCAGGCCGAGGACTTCGAGGCTGCGCAGGCAAGCCTGAAAGCCAGCCTCGGGAAACTCTTCGACGACGCGGTGCAAGAGTGGAGGAGCCTGGTTGCGCGCTATGAAATGCTGATCGCCGTGCCAAGCGGTGGCCGGACCGGCGCGGAGCTGGCCCAGGTGGAAGCGCGGGGCAAAGCCACGGCGTCCCTGATCCTGCACAAGGCGGGGCTCAGCGTGTTCCTCGAGGACCCGGCGATTCCCATGGACAACAATTACGCGGAGCGGACCTTGCGCGGACCCGTGATCTCGCGCCGGCTGAGCTTCGGGTCCGGCGGTCCGGCCGGGGCCGAGACGGCGGGGCGCCTGCTCAGCGTGCTGCAGACAGCGAGAGTGGCGGGGCTGAACCCGTACCGCTACATGCTGGATTGGCTGGATGCCTGTGCGCGCAACCGGGGCCAAGCCCCATCGGAACTGTCCCCATGGCTCCCGTGGGAGATGGACGAGCAGCGCATCGAGGAACTCCGCGCACCTCCCATCCGCTGGTGGACCCCGGCCAACGGGCCGCCAGCGGCAGCGCCGGCTGACGCACCCGACAGCACTTTCCCGCCCGCAGCTTAACTCCCCGCTGAGGCCAGCTCGCGAGTGTCGCTACGTCACTCGCCCACCTTCTCAGGCTGGAGCCTGAACGCGGCGAGCGAGGCCACTCTGCACCTGCGGGCCGCACCTTCACCTATCCGCGCCTTCCCCTGCCTTTGGCCCTCGCGAGGGCCAGCCTCCCAGGCCCCAAAATACTCCCCGGAGTGAATGCTTACGTCTGAGGATGCCAGCAGGTGGACCCACTCGCAATCTCCGCCTACACCAAGGGAAAGAACACCGCCCCCAGCCAAGAAGCCAGCAAGCCGGCTCCGCCCAGCGCGAACAGGGAAACTGTCTTGGTCTTGAGGGCCTCGACTTCGGTCAATCCGGTCATCGTCTTGAAGACCCAGAAACCGGAATCGTTCATCCACCCCCCTACGATGGAGCCCGACCCGATGGCTGTCAGGATGTAGACCGCGTGATGGCCCGGCGGGCTGGCAATGATCAGCGGCGCGAGAATCTCCGAGGTAGTGATCATGGCGGTCGTGGCCGAGCCCTGCGCGATACGGAAGACCATCGCGATCCCGAATCCCAGCAGCATCAGAGACAGGCCGAACTGCTGGGCGTAGTCGCCGAGCACCGTACCAACCTCGGCCTTGACCAGCATCCGCCCGAACGCTCCGCCCCCGGCGGTGATGAGGATGATCAGACCGGCGCTCTTGATGGCTTCTTCGGTGGGCTTGGCCAGTTCGCGCAAGCCCATGCCCTTGTGCGACGCCAGCACGTAGAGCGCGGTTGCAGCCGCCAAGATCAGGGCTAGGTTGGGATTGCCCAAGAACGCGGTGAGATTACTCAAGCCGCTTCCGGGGAAGAACGTGTTGGTGACTGTGTTGGCGGTGATCAGGAACACCGGCAAGGCAATCGGCAGGAGCGAGACTCCAAAACCTGGAAGTTCGCTCTCCGGCCGTTGCGCGACCTTTTCAAGTTCCTCGAGGGAGAGGCCGGGCGCTTCGCGGATTGGGATCTTGAGCTTGCGGTCGATCCACCACGCGTAAGCATTCAGTCCGGGGAGTATTTGGGGCCTGGGAGACTGGCCCTCGCGAGGGCCAAAGGGAGGGAAGGCGCGGATAGGTGAAGGTGCGGCCCGCAGGTGCAGAGTGGCCTCGCACGCCGCGTTCAGGCTCCAGCCTGAGAAGGTGGGCGAGTGACGTAGCGACACTCGCGAGCTAGCCTCAGCGGGGAGTTAAGCTGCGTGCAGGAAAGTGCTGTCGGGTGCGTCAGCCGGCGCTGTCGCTGGTGGCCCGTTGGCCGGGGTCCACCAGCGTATGGGATGTGCGCGGAGTTCCCCGATGCGCTGCTCGTCCATCTCCCACGGGAGCCATGGGGGCCGGTCCGATGGGGCTTGGCCCCGGTTGCGCGCACAGGCATCCAGCCAATCCAGCATGTAGCGGTACGGGTTCAGCCCAGCCTGTTTCGCTGTCTGCAGCACGCTGAGCAGACGCCCCGCCGTCTCGGCCCCGGCCGGACCGCCGGACCCGAAGCTCAGCCGGCGCGAGATCACGGGTCCGCGCAAGGTCCGCTCCGAGTAATTGTTGTCCATGGGAATCGCCGGATCCTCGAGGAACACGCTGAGACCCGCCTTGTGCAGGATCAGGGACGCCGTGGCTCTGCCCTGCGCTTCCACTTGGGCCAGCTCCGCGCCGGTCCGGCCACCGCTTGGTAAGGCTACCAGCAGTGCATAGCGCGCAGCCAGGTGCCTCCACTCTTGCAGCGCGTCGTCGAAGAGTTTCCCGAGACTGGCTTTCAGGCTTGCCTGCGCAGCCTCGAAGTCCTCGGCCTGGTGCTCCAAGGGCAGTTCGGGCTGCCAGGCCCTGCGACGCAGGCGCGCCAAGTGGAACACTTCCCCGATCCGCTCGAGCCAGTCCGTGGCCCACGGCTCCAGTTCCGGAAAGCCGGCTTCCACCCGGCAGTAGTGTCGGCGCTGATGAGCCCAACAGAACTGCAGCCGGACATTCTCGGAGCGCTTGGCGAAGGCCGGATAGACACTCCAGCAGTCGCACACGAGCGTCAGCAGCTTGCCTTGGCCCAGCTTGTCCAGCAGTGCGCGGCCCGAGGGCAGCCCGCGCGTCGGCAGGATGCGCATCCAGACGGCATCCTCGCAGCAGACCATCCACAGCCAGTGCTTGGGCCTGGCGCCGGATGCCGGGGGCTGCTTGGCGTTCTGCTTGCCCTCAATGTTCTGCACCGGCCAGGAGGTTTCGTCGGCCTGCACCACCCGCGCCTGTCCCAGACGCTCGGCGATGGCCTGCTCCAAGGGTTGCACCAGCCGGGCGAGCCGCTGCAGGCCTCGCGCCAGCGTCGCCGGGGCCATGCCCAACCCGATGGCATCCAGCTCGCGCGCCACCGCGGCCTGCGGGCGATGCATGTGGAACACTTGGACCACGCTCCAGGCCCACACGCTGGCCCCCAGCTGGGTGCCGTTCCACAGCCGTGGCGCGGGGGGCGCAACCAAGCGTCCCGGCGGGGCGCATGCGCAGCCCGGCTCGTAGCACTGGCGCTCAATCTCGCGGGCGATCGCAGCCAAGTGGATCTCGAAGATCTTGCTGGACTTGGTCCCGCAGCGCACGAAGGGCGTGTCGCACTGCGCGCAGCGGCGCTCGTGCTCGGGAATCTTTGGCAGGCGGGAGCGGTCCCGACGCGGCGGAGTGGCCGATCCGGGCTGGCGTCCCCGCTTGCGCTTGGTGGCCTGCTGCTTGCGCCCCTTGCCGGGCTTGTCAGGGCTGTCCCCCGGCCCGGGCGGCGGCTTGGGATCCGCTTTCGGCTCGGGCCCGGGATCCGACGGCTTCTCGCTCTTGCGCCCGAACAAGGTCTTCTTCAGCTCTGCCACGAGCAGCTTCAGCCTGCCGATCGTTATGTGGGCTTGCTCCAGCTCAGTCCGCGTCCGCTCCAGCTCAGTCTGCGTCCGCTCCAGCTCAGCCTGGCTGCGCTGCCCCAAGCGTTCCAATTCCTGCGCCTGCGCCCGCTCCCGCGCGGTGGCCCCGCTTGCGCCCGGCCGGGATCTCACCTGGGGCCCTTCCCGCGGCCGGCGGCCGCTGCCGCGCGCTCGCCCAGCCCCTGCGCGCTGCGCTCCGGCACGGCCGGCTGCGAGTGGGCCTGCAGCCCCAGCGAGGCGTGCTCGACGGCCCCCTCGAAAACCTCCGGCGGCAACCTGACCAAGGCTTGGTAGAAGGTGCTCGGCACCGGAGCGGCGTAGCGTTGTAGCCGCATGTTGAACAAGCAGCCGGCGGCCTGCCGCTGCCGCTGGCTGAGCAGGGTGGCATACCGCGAGTAGGCCGTCACGCCGCGGTAGCCGGCCCTGTGCGCGCTCGCGGCCAGGCACAGCAGGCTGGCCAGCGGATAGCGGCGGCCGCCGGCCGGGCGGCAGTGCGGCTCCCGCTGCAGGCTCTCGAGAAGGCTGCGCAGCACCGCGGCCGGAGCCGGCGGCCGCTGGGCAGGACCACCCCAGTCGGGCTCCTGTTCGGGCTGGCGCAAACGCGCCTGCACGTTACGGGCCAAGGGGTACACCAGCACTTGCTTGGGCTGGCCATGATGCCGCCAGCGAGCCGTGGGGCCCCGCTGGCGGCCATAGCCGCTGGTGAACCCCAGCGGCTGCCAGTTCGCGGCGCGGTAGCACGTGCCCCTGTGCAGCGCCCGGTCCACGAAGGTTTCCGCGAGCAGCGCCGGATACCCATGTTCGGCCAAGATGTCTGCCGATAAGCGGCGCAGGCTGAGGCCCAAGACCCTCGATGCCAAGTTCTTGCGCCCGGCAGCGGCGGGCAGCATCACGAAGCGGACATTCTGGGCGATCAGATGCAGGCGGCGCAGCTTCTGCTGCAGCGACCAGCCGATCCAGCGGTCGCGCACGGCCACGCGCAGCGCTCCGGGTTGCCATCCCAGCAGCGCCAGCCAAGTCCCGTCCAGGGTTGCGACATGCCGCAAGGCACGTCCGAACGGCCCGGCGACACAATGCTCACGTCCAGCCAGGCGTGGTGACGGTGCACTACCCGCACCACCCCCTGGTGGGGCGCAGCGTCGCCGTCGTGCGCTGGCGCCGCAGCGCAGACGGCACGCTCGTCCACGTAACCGGTCCGGACGGAGGCGTGTTAGGGATTCCCGAGTGGATGACCCGGCCAGCCTCGGCCGTGGCTCCGCTGCGGAAGTTCCCACGACTGTCGGTCGGGGCTCTCAGCGATGCGCATACTCTGGTGAACGATTGTCTTTCGGCTGAGGAAGCCACTACTGGAGGAGACTTGCATGAGACACCAACCCGGATTTCCGGGCTCTCTGTTCCGGCCGCCGGCACGGATGCCAGTGCTGGACAGCCCTGCCATCGACGAGGTGATCCCGGCCCTCGCCAGAGCGATTGCGGAAGCTCAGGAGGCGGCGACTCGACGGGAGGCGCCACAGGGACGCAAGGGAGGCCATGATGCTGGGCCCGAAGCGGATCAGCCCTGAGCAGCTGCGGCGCCGGGCTTATGTCTACGTGCGTCAATCGACGATGCAGCAGGTGCGCGGCAATCTGGAGAGCCAGCGCCGGCAGTATGGCTTGACGCGGCGGGCACAAGAATTGGGCTGGCAGGACGTGACCGTGATTGACGATGACCAGGGCCGCTCGGGCGGCGGTGGCGCGGAACGCCCCGGGTTCGAGCGTCTGCTGGCCGCAATCTGCAACGAGCGGGCCGGGATCATCCTGTCGGTCGAGGCCTCCCGGCTGGCCCGCAACGGGCGGGACTGGCACAAGCTTCTGGAGTTCTGCGGCCTGATGGGCTGCCTGTTGGCAGACGAGGAGGCTGTCTACGATCCGCGCCTACCCAATGCACGCCTCCGCTTGGGAATGTTATGTAGGGCAGTACATAACATTCCTTATGTGGGGTACAAGGTTATGTAAGGCAGCAGGCGGAAAGCCCTGCAAGGACGCCTTCTTTCCCAAAACTGGCTAACATAATATTTGCCCTTCAGATGGCCTTCAGCAGCTCCAGCAGGCCCTTCTTTGTCTTCCATCGCGGTGGATCTTCGGCATCATGGGGAGAGGTGGACTTCATCGCCTCTTCCTTTGCTCTTAGATCGACTTCGGCGTAAACGTTGGTGGTTGCGAGCGATACGTGGCCGAGCCAAGCTCGGATGGTATTGATATCCACGCCGGACTGCAGCAGGTGGCAGGCGCAGGTGTGCCGCAGTACGTGCGGTGTGATCTTCTTGCCTTCGAGTGTCGGCACGCGGGCTGCGGCCCGCTTCACCAGATCGATGATGCCATGCCGCGTATAGGGTTTGCGATGTCGGCTCCAAAAGACGGTCCGGCAGTTGGCCGGACGGTCCCGGGAGAGAGCGGCGAGCGCCTTCGCGGTTCTCGTCCACATCGGCGTGACGCGCATCTTTCCTCCCTTGCCATGGATCGTTGCTCGTGCGGATTCGCCCGTGCGTTCCGGGAGATGCAGATCCTCGATCTGCAGTCCCGCCGCCTCGGTGGCTCTCGCCCCCGTGTTGTAGAGGAACAGCAGGAGGGCATGCTCCACCAGCCCGCCTGCGGATCGTCTGTTCGTCCCCGCGATCATGGCTTCCATGTCTTCTGCCGCGAGCCAGGCGATCCGGCGTCGCACCGTTTTCTTGAGTGGAATGGCGCGGATGCTGCCGGCCCATTCGACCAGCGCGACGTCGCGCACCGAGACATAGCGGGCGAAGGACCGGATTGCCGCAAGGCGCTGGTTCCGGGTCTGCGCCGAGCAGCCCCGCTCTCTTTCCAAGTGGCCAAGAAAGGCTCTCACACGGTCGGCGGACAGATCCTCGACCTTGAGGCGTTCCACCGGCCTGCCGCAGCGTCGCGCGACAAAGGGCAACAGCAGCGTCAGGCAGTCGCGATAACTCTTCACTGTATTGACGGCCAGATTGCGCTCGGCAGGAAGATACTCGATGAGGAAGCGCTTGATCCATGAGCCAAGCACAGAGCTGCGTTCAGGCATCGTGTGTGCTCCGTTTCTCTTGCTGCCCGGCATCCGGGCTTCGTTGTCGTTCGCTGTAGCGTTCGAACCGACAGCTGGCCTCGTCGAGCAATTCCGGGGTCATCGACAGATAGACCTGCGTCGCTGCCACGCTGCCGTGGCCGAGATAGGTCGAGAGCGTCGGCAGCAGGGTTTGCACGTCGGCCCCCTCGCGATACCAGAGGGTCAGGCGGTGGGTGGCGAAGGAGTGACGAAGCGAATGCAGGCAAGCCCCCCGGCAACCGGGTTTGCTGTTGCTGATCCCGGCTGCCCGCAGCGTCGCGCGAAAAGCGTGACGTACGATGGCCTTGCCCAGCGGCGACCCGTCGCGGCAGGCGAGGAAGGCGGATGCTGTTCCCTCGCGGAGCGGGCGCAGTGCCCGGGTGGCGGCGTAACGGCGAAGCATGCCGGCAAGGTCAGCGCCGACCGGCACGAGTCGGCTCTTGTAGAACTTCGAATCGTTCACCGTGAGCACCGCCGAGTCCAGGTCCACGTCCGCCACGGTCAGGCGCCGCGCTTCTCCGGAGCGCAGCCCGGCGCCGTAGAGCAGGAGCAGGAAGGTCCGGAAGGTCTCGGCATCGAGCTTCGGGCAACGTCTGCGCCCGCCGCCCGCCGCCTTGAAAAGACACCGCAGTTCGTCGCGGGTGAAGATGAATGACGGTGCCACTTCCGGCCGCCTCGGCTCGGCCTCGCGCGGCGGCATGGGAATGCGGCTCACGTGGCTCCGGCTCAGTGCGAACCTATAGAATCCGGCAAGCGTTCCATACTTGACCGCACGTGTTCTCGTGAGCACTCCCTTGCCGGCAAGGAAGCGACGGACTTCATCCTCAGCCACGGCGTCACAGCCCCTGTCCTCACCGATCTGACGACAGAACGTATCGAGGGTTTGCGCGCTTGAGCGGAATTTCGCGCCGTGCCGGCGCTGCCACGCAACGTAGCGGTCGACGGCTTCACGCAGTGTCATTGAGCAGCTCCTTAAGGCGGATGTCGGCGACCGGGCGAAGCGAGGCGAGATCGACGGTTGCGTATGCGGCTGTCGCGCTCGGGCTGGAATGGCCGAGGAAATCGCCAACGGTCTTCAGGCCGCAGCACTCGTCGACCAGCCGCTGTGCTGCCGCATGACGAAGTGCATGGGCGCCCAGGCGCTTGCCGGTAATGCCCAGGCGGTTCGCGCGACTGCGGACGATCATCCCTATCGCGCCGCTCGTCAGTGGTCTGAGCGGGGCCTGCAACGTCAGGAACAAGGCTCGCTCCCGTCCCGCATCCGGACGCACCTTGAGCAGATAGTCCACCAGCGCATTGCCGATGGAGGGGGTCAGCGGGAAAGTGTCGGTTCGGCCGGTCTTGGGACGGAAAACGCGCAACAGGCTCCGCTCCCAGTCGACGTCTTCGACGCGCAGCGCGCCGACCTCACCAGCCCTGAGCCCGCAGGTTGCAAGGATCATCAGCACTGCACGGTCGCGAAAGTCTGCCGGAGTCGAACCCTCAGTCGTGGCGAGCAGCTTCCCGACTTCGTCCCGATCGAACCCCTTGGGAACCGGTCGGTCGGGATAGGCCAGTGGCGGCATGATGCACCCGGCGATGCCCGGCCGGCACCAGTTCCGCATTTCGGCGAAACGGAAAACGCTCCGCAAACACTCGGCTGCAGCGCGCGCGGAGGTGCGGCGCAGGCCGCCGACGGCAATCCGTTCGGCAAGGTATGCGTCGACATCACCGATCGTGATGTCGGCAAGCATGAGATTCCGGCGTGCTGCCCAGGCAAAGAAACGGTTGCTCTCGTAAAGGCAGTTGCCAACGGTCGCTTCAGACAGCCCCCGCTCGTCCCGCATCCAGGCCGCGAAGGCCTCCAAATGTCGGGCGTGCGGATGAGTGTCGCGGGGAGGTTCATCCAGCCAGCCAAGGAAACGCAGCCAGCGGAGGGCATGACGTCGAAAATTCGCCGCAGAAACCTCTGGAACGCTCCGGCACCACTCCTGAACGGCCTTCTCCACAGTCGCCAACCGGATCGGAACGTCCGCATCAGGCAGGCTCAGCAACTCCATGAGAACAAGCTGGGCGCGTGCGACCCGGCGTGCGCCCTCGACAACCGCACCTGAGGCAACCACGGAGCGCAAATATCGCTCCCGGTCCTCCAACAGGGGCGCATGTTGATATTTCGCAATCGTCGCTGGATGCTTGTATAGATTCTCGAACATGTCCCATCTCCTGAGGGCATGGAGATGACACCATGTCAGACAATCCAGACCCCGAATATTATGTTAGACAGTTTTGGGAAAGAAGGCGTCCTTGCAGGGCTTTCCGCCTGCTGCCTTACATAACCTTGTACCCCACATAAGGAATGAAGGGCACACTCAGTGAGATGGAACTGTCCGTCTTGCGCCAGCGCTCACTCGAAGCGCTGCGACTCAAAGCGGAGCGGGGGGAGTTGTTCACGTGCGTGGCCGTCGGCTACTTGCGGGTGGGCCGCGACGCGATCGCCATCGATCCTGACCGGCGCATTCGCGACGCGATCGCCCTGGTGTTTCGGCGCTTCGGGGAAATGGGCTCTGTGCGTGCGGTCCAGCAGTGGTTCTTGCAAGCGCGGCTCAAGCTGCCAAGGGTCCCCATGCCTTACGGTCCCGGCGGGCGGCGGGTCGTCTGGAAGGCCCCCATCTATTCAGCAGTGCATGCACTGCTGAGCAATCCAATCTACGCCGGCGCCTATGCCTACGGACGCACCGGCAGACAGACGCGCGTCGAGAATGGACACAAGCGGGTGCGGTGCGGCTTGGCGCTGCCGCAAGAGCAGTGGAAGGTGTTGCTCACCGAGCATCATCAGGGTTACATTTCGTGGCAGACCTATGAGCGGAACCAAACGATGATCGCGGCCAATCGCTCGGGCCCCGGCCGGGGCGCGGCGCGCAACGGTGCGGCGCTGCTGGCGGGGCTGCTGCGATGCGCGGTCTGCGGTCGCAAGATTACGGTGGGTTACGGGGGCAAGGGCGGGCGCGTTGTGCGCTACGCTTGCCGGGCGGGGGCGGCGAATCAAGGAACCGCGCTGTGCATCTCGTTCGGAGGACTGCGCGTGGACCAAGCCGTCGGAGAGGCCGTCGTGGAAGCGCTGCAGCCGCACGGCGTGAAGGCGGCGCTGCGGGCCGTGGAAGATCGCGGCAAAGAAGAGCAGCAAGCCATGCGGCAGGAAGAGCTGGCCCTGGAAGCGGCCCGATACGAGGCAGAACTGGCGCTGCAGCGGCTCGAGAATGTGCACCCGCGAAACCGTCTGGTGGCCGACGACTTCGAGCACCGCTACAACGACCGGCTTGCGGAAGTGGCCCGGCTCGAGGCGCGGCTGAAGAGAGCCAACGACGGCGCGCCGCAGAGGGTGACGCCAGAGATGCGGGCCCAGTACCTCGAACTAGGCCGGGACGTGAAGCGCGTCTGGGACAGCGAGAACGTCGCGGCCGCGACACGCAAGCGGCTCGTGCGGGCGGTGATCGAAGAGATTGTGGTCCACGTAGAGGATGCCAGGATTGTGCTCCGGATGCACTGGCGCGGAGGCGACCACACAGAATTGCATGTGCGCAAGAACCGCAGGGGCGAGCATCGCTTTGTCACGGATGTTGAGACGGCGCGCCTGATTCCCAAGCTCGCGCTGCAGATCCCTGACGCCAACATCGCCAGGCTGTTGAACCTGCTGGGGAAGCGCACCGGCCGAGGGCACCGCTGGACCAGGTCACGAGTGACAACATTCCGGGCACATCGGGCAATTCCGGTGTATCGGCGGGAAGACCGCCGCGCGCGCGGCGAACTTACCTTGGAGGAGACCGCGGATCGCCTGAGAGTCGGCAAGCACCTGGTCCGGCGGCTGATCCGGGACCGCATACTTCCGGCTCGCCAAGTTTGCCAGGGTGCTCCTTGGGCGATAGCGGAGGAGGACCTAGCGCGGCCGGCCGTGATCCGTGCATTGAGGGGGGAAGCTGAAGAGGATGAGAGGCAGGAGACGTTCGATTATGGAAGAGAATGACGGCCAGATGGTTAGTCTGAAACAGGGCCGAACATGCGCTGGAAGGACAGGTAGTGGTGGGCGGCCACCAGCCGGTCCCAACGTCGGTGCTCGCAGCCGCCGCGAGTCGGGCGCACGCAAACAGCGCGCAGGTCAAAGTGCGCGTCTTGCACTGTTGTTGCCATCTGGAGGTCAGTGACCAAGGCCCACTATGACAGAATCAGCTCAAAATGTTCACCCCTCTACCTAGAAGCCCTGACATCCACCCCCGTACCGGTGCCCGCAGGATTGGCTGGATGCCGATGCGCGCAACCGGGGCCAGGCCCCATCGGAGCTATCCCCATGGCTCCCGTGAGCGATGCACGAGCAGCGCATGGAGCAACTCCGCGCACCTCCCATACGCTGCTGGACTGCGGCCAACGAGCTGCCAGCGGCAGCGCTCGCTCACGCACCCGACAGCACGGTCCCGCGCGCAGCTTGACTCCCCGCTGAGGCCAACTCGCGAGTTTCCCTGCGACACTCGCCCACCTTCTCAGGCTGGAGCCCAAACGCGGCGAGCGAGCCCATCCTGCACCTGTGGGCCGCACCTTCCCTCCCTTGGCCCTCGAGAGGGCCAGTCTCCTAGGCCCCAAGATACTCCCCGGACTGAATGCTTACCCGTCAAGATCGAGATGCAAAGAAACCAGACGACCCTGTGGGCGCTGAGGCCTCCCAAGCCGATCTCGCGAGAAGGGTAGTCCACGGAGACAGCGGTCACCGCGCCGACAGAGAATCCGCTCTCGCCGGGTGCCAACAGCAGCCGCTCCCACCACTTGCCGGTACGGGTCGCCGATACGTATCGTGAGGCGGGGGAGGCCACCAGCCTCTTGGCGATCGTCCCGCCGGGCGAGTGCAGGGTCGCCTCGTCGTTGCCCTCGCTTGTCGCCTGAATGCGCCAGACCACCTCGCCGCCGGCCTTCGCCGTGACCGAGTCGGCGGTCATTTCGCCGCCCACCGGCACGGTCAGAGACAGCTCCCGCCCGCTGAGGCTAGTGCGGGTCGAGAGCAAGGCTGCCTCGCCGACTTGCAGCGGGCGTCTGCCGAACACCGCGTCATGGTGTCCGAACAGCCTATTGGAGTGCCTATTGGATTCGTCGGCAGTTTAGTGTGCGGCCGGACGATCAGGTATCAGGGCTGCAGCCAGGCCGGCCCACATTCGCGTGACTGCCTAGCGCCGCCCGCAGACGGCGTTGGGAGTCCTCAGCGGGGCGGCAAGACCCGCGGGACGTCCATCAATCGGTCTGGAGTCGGCACGGACAGGAGGCCAGCGTGCTGGCCCTCGTCCACGCCGATTCATGGCATGGCTGCTGCCAGCAGCTATGGACGGCATTGGTGCCCAAGAGACAGCAACGTCTCACTCCCATGCACCCAAGACGCGGGACTCAGACACGCCCACCATCACGTCGGGCACTAGCATCTTCCACACTGATCCTGCCATCCTGGGTCGGTACGTCGGGTGGCCTTGGGCCGTGCCGACGCTTAGTCCTGAAGGCCGACTCCGTGAGTCTGGGCGGTACGATTTGGGATGTGACCCGCCCGCGGATGGCCATTCTTCACTGGGTGGCCCGGCTATTGATTGCGCTCTTGGCCCTTATCGGAGCCGCGCCATGGAGGGCTGAGATTCGTTTCGAGTCACTTGAACCCTCCCGCGTGGCCTTCACATTGGAGAACGGCCCCACCCCTTCGAAGCGACCGTACGAGACCTTGGCTGGCGGGCTGGCGGTCTTCGACTATGACGGAGACCGCAGGCCGGACCTGTTCTTCACGAATGGCGCCGCTCCTCGCTCGATGCGCAAGACTGATGCCCGATATCGAAACCGGCTGTACCGAAACGAGGGTAACTTCAGGTTCTCGGATGTCACGACCGCGGCACGAGTCGGCGGGGAAGGGTATTCGATGGGGGCGGCCGCCGCGGACTATGACAACGACGGGCATGTCGACCTATTCGTGGCCGGTGTGTTCCAGAACATCCTGTACCGCAACCGCGGCGACGGCACTTTCGCCGATGTGACCGCCAGCGCAGGCATCGACGCCTCCGAATGGTTTGTCGCGGCGGGATGGTTCGACTTCGACAGCGACGGGCTGCTCGACCTGATGGCCATACGGTATGCCGACTGGACGCCAGACTTGGACCGGTATTGCGGGGACCGCGAGCGCGGTCTGCGAGTCTACTGCCACCCAAAGAACTTCACGCCGACTTCCAACCGGTTGTATCGCAATGTCGGAGCGGGGCGGTTCCAGGACGTGAGCGAGCAAGTCGGCCTGCTCGCATCCCGAGGCCGCGGTATGAGCGTGGCGTTTGCCGACTTTGACGGCAACGGCTGGCAGGATGCCATGGTCACCAACGACTACCTCCCCAACTTCCTGTTCCTGAACCAAGAGGGAGCATCGTTTGTCGAGGATGCCCTCTTGGCTGGGGTGGCGCTCCTAGATCGAGGAAGGCCCGTCGCATCTATGGGGGTCGACTTGGCGGACTTTGACGGCGACGGAGATCCGGATCTGTCCGTGACCGCGCTCAACGAGGAGACATTTCCGCTGTTTCGCAACGAGGGTCGGGGCAGCTTTCGCGACGCGACGGTACGCAGCGGCATGGCGAAGGCGTCCATGGGCTACGCCGGCTGGGGGAATGTCTTCGCCGACTTCGACAACGACCGCCACGTGGATCTCTTCACCGCGAATTCGCACGTGAATCCGCTCATCGCGGAATTCGATCCGTTCGAGTACAGGCAACCCAACACAGTATTCCCCAACCTCGGAGGTCGGTTCGCGCGCGGGGTCGAAATCGGAAGTCCCGGGGCGCACCGGGGCGCCGCCGTGGCTGATTTCGACTGCGACGGACGTCTTGATGTGGTGGTCAGCAAGCTTGGCGAACCAGCCACGCTGTGGCGCAATTCATCGGAGCCGGCCGGGCACTGGCTCGCCGTGGAGCTGGTCGGAACATCATCGAACCGCGGGGGCCTTGGAGCGCGCGTGAGGGTCCTCGGCCAGACCCGATGGATGAAGAGCGCCGCCGGCTACGCATCCTCCAGCCTGAGGCCTGTCCACTTTGGGATGGCACAGCACACCGATCCGGTGGCCGTCGAGATCGCCTGGCCGAGCGGAACGGAGCAGACCGTCGCATCCGTGCCCCTGAACCGGGTGACGTTGATTCGCGAGCCAACGTTGCCGTGACCTCCGAGTTCCGGTCATCGTCAGACTCGGGCAAGCAGCGCCCCTGCGTCCGCCCTGTGAAGTGCCGGTGCGAGGCCCGTCCCGGCCAGCTTCCCCGCGTTGCCCCGTTGGGGTCGCGCACGGCTGGTCGAGCATCGTGCCCCGGGAACTCTCTGTACGCCCAGGCCCCTGCTTGACTCGGCAAGCGCGCGGTGCAATTGAGTCGTGGGGAGCATGCGGCGGAAGAAAGTGGCGCGACAGACGCTGGCGCTTGGAGCCACCGTTCCTGAGCGGGGTCTCTCTCACCGGCGAGCGGCGGTCGAATACTCAGACTGTGACCAGCAACCCTCGGCGATCAACAACCCCCAAAATACTGGCGACCACTGATGCGACCGGCGCGATGAGGTCGCACTTCCGCGATTGTTCGGACCTGCACGTGCGGGCTGACAGGAATCTTGACTGCGAGGAGGGCTTCCCCGAGTGCAGAGTGGCGCCCGTCGTTTTCGTTGTGCGGGGCATCCGGGATGCGCCCCAGGATTCGAATCGGCTGTGGGAAGTCGGCGTCGCGTCTCAGTTCGTGATGGAAGTGGCCTCGAAGTCACCCCTTCGCTGGGACCGTGCCGAGAAGTGCCAGCTGTACGGGCACCTAGGAGACTGGGGAGTGCAGATGCCCCACCAATCCGGATCGGGCCGTGCCGGCCCGTCCTCGGCAGCCGGCAGCCGGCAGGTTGTGCTTGCGGGCCACGATGCTATGCGCGCACCGGCTCCAGCTGTCGACAGGGTGGATTGGCCGAGGCCACCGGATGCCTCCTGAGGCCCACCCGCAACCTCGATGAACCGGCCCCCCAGAACGACAATTTGGACATCGCTATCTAGCCCATGTCGGGAACTCTGTGCAAGCGACCGACGGCGCCGCTCCCTACCCTCGCCCGTCGAGTCCGCGCAGCTCGTAGAAGGGTCCAAGCAGCAAGTTGCCAAGACCGAGCGAGCGCGACGCCACGAACGCATGCTCGGGGAAGAGGGCGAACGGCGGCTGGCGCCAGCTGTTGCGAAGATTGCCGTGCTCCAATCTAACCTGAACGCTGACTAACACCGTGGCGGACTCTCCGACACCGGCGCACGGCGGCGCTCCGAGCGATGGTGAAACCTATTGCCCACCGCGGTCGCCAAGTTCGTTGCGCGCACAGCCAGCGCTTGCTAGAGTGTTTTCAGTAAAGTGAGCACCGTGGGAGGTCAGGATATGAGAATTCGATGGATCGTGAGTAGTGTTCTGGCTCTATGCTGGGGCGCCATCCCCGCTCTTGCCCAGCTCGACACCGGCAGTCTGCTGGGGACTGTGTTCGACTCCAGCAGGGCCGTGGTGGCCTCGGCTCGAGTATTGGTCGAGAATCAGGGCACTGGAGGCGCTGTCGCGTCGGCGACCGATGCGCAAGGCAACTTCCTAGTACCGGTGCTTCCGGTCGGCACCTACCGCGTCACGGTCTCGGCCGATGGGTTCAAGAGCCAGCTGAAAGAGGACGTCCGGCTTCGAGTCTCGGACCGTGTCCGGCTACTCTTTACCCTTGAGCCTGGCTCCGTGACCGAGACCGTGACTGTCACCGGGCGCGCCCCCTTAGTTGAGACTGCGTCCTCGACCCTCGGCTTGGTTGTCGAGTCTGAGCAGATCGACGCGCTGCCCCTGAACGGGCGAAATATCAGTGATCTGCTCCACTTGGTGCCCGGCAACGTGCTACGCACCCAAGGCACGAAGCAGGCATTCAATGGCGTCAGCCTGTTCCGACAGCAGGGCGGACTGCGCTTTCTCCTAGATGGTGGCGATGCCAGCCGAATTGACTTTGACATTCTTGACAACACGTACGGATCGAGCAAAGGCCGTATCTCGCGCGCAAGTGCCGAGTCGATCCAAGAGTTCCGGGTTTACACCAACTCCTTTTCTGCGGAGTTCGGCCAGACTCTTGGGGGTGTCGTGAACGTGATCACAAAATCGGGCTCGAATGAGATGCACGGATCATTGTTCGAATACTTCCGTAACGAGCAACTTGATTCCCGGAACTATTTCAATCACACGGGTGACAAGCCACCGTTCCGCCTGAATCAGTATGGCGCGTCTCTGGGCGGTCCCCTTGTGCGGAATCGTGTGTTTTTCTTCGCCAACTACGAAGGGATCCAGCAGCGACTCGGCAAAGTCCAGAACGCTCTGGTGCCGACCGCTGAATTCCGCAGCACTGTGGATTCTGCCGTTAATCCTGCCATTGAAATGCTGCCGTTGCCTAACGGGGCAATTTCCGAGAGCGAGCCACGGCTGGGTTGGTATAACCGTGCCGTTGCCGACCGGCTTGAAGAGAACACAGTGTCCGCAAAGATCGACTACAAAGTATCGGAAAAGGACAGCATTGAGTTTCGCTACAACCTCAATCAAAACGAAACCGGAGACTTCTTCGGAGTGGCACGTGGCCAAGAGAAAGTTGCGCCTGGTCGACTGCAGTTGGCCAAACTGACGTACAACCGAGTGCTGTCCCCGACAGTCTACAACGAAGTTGGATTCGCATTCAACCGAGTACGGATTGATCCACGGAGTGCTGAGACGGAGGAAATTGTCAACTTTCCAATTGTCGCGCTGGGGAGCGGATCGGCGGGAGTGGGTCCGAGTGGCTTTGGCCTGCTCGTCGCCAACAACTCCTTTACTTGGCTCGACACATTGTCTTGGGTGCAAGGAAAACATCAGTTGAAGATCGGTGCCCAAATCATTCGGAATCAAGACAACAAAGCGGGAATCTTCCAGATGAACATAAGCTATCTATCATTGGATGATTTTGCTCGCAACGCCGCATGGACTATCAGCACTTGGGGTCAGCCTCGTGCCGGTATGCGTAACACCTACAACAATCTCTTCATTCAGGATGACTACCAAGTCAATCAGAAGATCACTCTCAACCTTGGCTTGCGTTACCAATACGACACGGCTCCGACCGAGTCGCATGGAAGGATGGCAAATTTCAATCCGAACACCGGCGATCTGGATCCGGTGGGCACCAAAGTGCTGAACCCGCCGGCCAGAAATTTTGACCCACGTGTCGGAATCGCGATTGCACCATTTTCCTCCAACAACACCGTGATCCGGATGGGATACGGGATCTTTCATGCGAGTCTGAACGCCGCGATGGCGCAGAATATTCCGAACAACATCTTTCAGCAGACTGCATCGGTCAATTCCTTGGAGGTTGAGGGCCTGAAGGGATTCCCGGCTCTCTCGCCGTCGGAATTCAACTTTGCGACGGGATCGAACGTAACTGCCCTGCCGAGAGACCTGAAGCAGGCCTACACCCAGCATTGGAACCTCAACGTGCAGCAGGGGCTCGGCAGTGACACGATGCTGCAAGTCGCGTACCTCGGGAACCGGGCGCTCCACCTGACAACGAACGTGAATTTGAACCGCGTCCAAGGCGGGGAGCGGCCCTACGCCAAGTTTGCCAACATCAGCTCGGTCCGTGACGACCTGACCTCCACCTACAACGCGCTGCAGGTGAGCCTGAGAAAGCGGCTCAGCAAGGGGCTCAGGGCCAATGTCAACTACACGTGGTCCCACGCGCTCGACGATGGGGGCATCCCTTGGGGCAGCGGCACCCAAGACGACACAAACCCGCGCGAGGCGTACGCCGACGCGGACATGGACGTGCGTCACGCGCTGCAGTTCGACTACACCTACGAGCTCGCCAGAGTGCCCAAGCTTCCCCGGTGGATCGGGGATGGCTGGCAGCTCAACGGAATCACCGTGATGCGCTCCGGCTTGCCCGTCAGCCCGGGCTGCTGGTGCGACCCGCTGGGAATCGGCAATTTCAGCACCCGGCCCGACTTGGTGCCGGGAGAGCCGCTCTATCCAGCGGACCAGGACATACCCGGACGCCAGTTCAACATCGGCGCGTTCACCGCGCCCCAGCCGGGCACTCTCGGCAACGCGGGCCGCAACATACTGAACGGCCCGGCCGCGCTGAACTGGGACTTCTCCCTGTTCAAGAACTTCGAAATCCGGGAGGGCCAGACTGTCCAGTTCCGCGTGGAAATGTTCAATGTGTTCAACACGCCGCAGTTCAACAATCCCCACGCCATCACTGCCTTCGTCGGTTCGTTCGGGCAGAGCACGGCGACGCACAGCGTGCCATTCACCGGTTTCGGGTCGAATCGGCAGGTCCAGTTCGCTTTGCGCTACTCGTTCTGAGACCGTGGCCGGACTTCGGGACTGTTCGAGGCTCCGGGGGGCCCAGCTAGTGTCCGCCGGCGCATTCCGGCTCGCCGCGAGAATTCTCGCCGCCGCTGTGGCCATCGGCAGCGCTCCTGCCGGTTCAGGGCAGGCCCCACCAGCCTACGAATTGCCGGCCGAGCGCCGCACCGGCTCGATACGCCAGATCTTTGTCGTATCCCACAGCCATCTCGACATCGGGTTCACTCGGCCGCCGGACGAGGTGGCGAGAGAGTACAAGGCCAGCATCGACACCGCGATTCGGCTTGCCCGGGAGCACTCGGACTTCCGCTGGACGATCGAATCTGCGTGGATGCTGCAGCAGTGGCTGCTTCGGACCGATGACGCCGAGTTGGTCGAGGAGCTCGGCGACCTGCTGAGGGAGGGGCGCCTTGCTCTCGGCGTGGCCTTCGGCAACTTTCACAGCGGGCTGATGGGATCCGAGGAGTCAAACCGCCTGGTCTATCTGGGTCACCGATTGCGGCGGCAGTTCGGGATTGAGGGCGATCTGGCCTTCCAGAATGACGTTCCCGGATTTAGCTGGTCGTTCCCGCGTGCGCTTGCCGGGAGCGGAGTGCGGTACTTGGTGAACGGCCTCAACCTGTTCATCGGAGGCGGCAACAGCTTGGGAGTCGCGCAGAACCCCTTCTATTGGACCGGCCCTGATGGGAGCCGCGTCCTGACCTGGTCCTCCTACGACTCCTACATGGAGGGGTATCGCTGGAATCTCGGGGCGGAGTTTCCGATGGAGGACTTCGAGCGCGCCGTTCCGCGGCGGTTGGCCTGGCTGGAACGGAACGGTTACCGATTTGACACCTACATGCTGATGAGGGCGACCGGGGATAATTCCGGCCCGCTCGGCGCTTTCGGTGTTCTGGAGCGGATCCGTGAGTGGAACCGCAAGCATCCCGAGCTGCCGATGAAGATGTCCACCGCGCAGGAGTTCTTCCGCTACATCGAGGGCAAGTACGGGGATGACCATCCATCCGCATCCGGAGATGCGACCGGCCATTGGGCGACCGTCAAGCTGCGTGTGCCCGAGACCACCGGCCGGATGCGCCGCGCGTCGAGCCTGTTGCCGGCCGCCGAAACCGCGGCGACGATCGCTTCGATCGTCCATGACTCCACCTTTCCGCGCCTTGACATCGCGGAGGCGTGGCAGACCATGCTCACGTTCCAAGAGCACACCACCGGCGGAGGTCCATGGCCCGGCTACCACAGTCGCTGGGGGGCTGACTGGAACGACGCCTCTCAGTATGTCTTCTCGCTGGTCGGATTCTCCAACACGGAGCAGCAGTTCCGGCAGGCGTTGGATCGCCTGGGGGCCCCGTTCCCGAAACTCCGGTCGGAGCGCGCACTCATGGTCTACAACGGCCTTTCATGGGACAGGAACGGCTTGGTCGTCGTCACGGGCTTGCCCGAGGAGTTCCACGAGGGGCCGCTTGTGGCGGTCGATCTCGCGAGCGGGGAAGAGTCCCCCTGCGAGGACATACCGAACACTGAACGGCACGTCAGGTTCTTCGCGCGGGACGTGCCCGCCGTTGGCTACCGGCTGTATTCGATCCGGCGCGCGGGCTCGCCGGGCCCCGCCGTGCAGGGAGAGTTTCGGGTTGAGGGCAAGTGGGATGATTCCGGCACGCTCACCTCCGTGATCGAAGCGACCTCTGGCAGGGAAATGCTCCTCCGACCGACGGGCCGGGAATTCGGCAGCCTGCACTTTGCGATTGACCGCAAGGAACACGTTCCGGCACCGGTCAGTCCGGCGGCGGTCAGCGTTGCGGACGGGCCCGTGTCTCGGCGGGTGCGATTCGAGCGCGCGGGGACGGCCATGCCGCTCACTGTCCTCACCACGTATCGAGACGCGGACTTTGCAGATCTCGCGTTTGACGTGGACCTGAGCGTGCTGCGAGAGGAGACTGCCCATCATCAGGCCTATGGGATTGCCCTCCCGCTCGCGGACGGGCATGACTTCTTCATCGACGGCCCGGGCTTCGTGGCCCGGGTGCCCGCGGACCGGCTGCCGGGCAGCGACTCGCCGCAGTACACGCCGCTCTCCATCACTCACGCGCCGCGTGCTCCCGACTGGGGCGTTACGCTGGCGAATCGGGATGGATTTTGCATCCGCCCGGACATGCTCTTCCTGGTCAGCTGGGAAGACATGATCGTCGAGACCCGCGAGGAGGGCGTTCAGCGAGTCTTCCGGGGTGAGCCCCGGAGTTCTCCCGTCCAGCGATTTCGGTTCCGAATGGCGATCCAGCCCAAGGCTCCCGGTCAGTGGAGGAAGCTGGGTGCGGAGGCAAACCTGCCCCTGCGGGCGCGATTCGTCCAGACTGGCGAGATTCCGGCCACTCGAGGATTCTTCCGGCTCAGCCATCCCAACGTGTGGCTGCTCTCGTTCAAGCCTGCCGAGCGCCACCGTGGCTGGCACATGCTCAGGCTTCAGGAGAATTCCGGAATGGCGGCGGCGGGTGTCCAGCTGACCACTGAGCTCTCGATTGTCGAGGCCAGAACTGCGAACACGGTCGAGGAATTCACCGAAGGCACGATCGATCTCGCGGATTTCTCGATGAAACCTTGGCAAACCCGGACAGTGTTGGTGAGGGTCGCGGACTAGGGTTCTCGCGCCCACGGCCAGGCCATCTGGCGGTCGCCACAGATTCTCGGGTTGGCATCCGCGAGCCAGCCCGCCGCAGTGCTGGCGGTCCGCGATGGTCGATCGTCGGAAGGCTCCCGGGGGCATGTTGCGGCCGCCGGGGAGGAATACCGCGATGCGCCGTCTTGGGCATGACCCCGCACTTCCCGATCACGGGGGGGCGTCAGCGGCCAAGATCGGCAGGGCGGCGCAGGGCACATCGCGCCGACGGTGGTTGCTGAGGCAGACCGGCGGCGGGGTCCGGGCTTTCTGCCCGGTCGGTTGAGAGGCGCGCCATCGGCGCACCGCGGACGGCGAGGGCGCGTTATGCAACCAAGGACCACCCCAGGGGGGGCCTCAAGCAAGCCCCGCCGCCAGCCCGGCCGTCCCCGCGTGCCCCGCGCGGCACGGCTGGTGACGTTGGCGAATCCCTTGGCGACTAGTCCCCACCGCTCGACCCGGTCGCCGGCGCGACGATTCTCAGCCTGATGGGTTCCGCCGCGAAGGCGGACGGCTGGGAAGAGCGAGTCTCGATGATTCCCGAGACGTAGACCATCTGCTCCAAGGGCTGTGCGCCGGGCAGCGCGCGGATCGAGAAGGTCCGCGTCGTCAGCTCCTCCGTGACCATGATTCGGTTCAGGCCGACCTCGGGGGTATCGGTGTGAGGTGGCAGGTTCAAGACTTCCACCGGCACCCGTCCCCCAAATCCATTCTTCCGCTCAACCGTGACGGTGATCTGAGCGTCTTGCCCGGGCTCGAGAGTCACCTCTCTGGTGTCTGTCGTGATCCGGATGTCAGGGGGCTGCGTAACCGAGACAAGCTGCAGCCTGTCCGCTTGGTTGGCGCGCTTGGAAACCTCCTTGCCGCCAATCCGCGCCGTTCCCTCGATGGCCAGGGGGAAGGACTCCCCGATTGGCGCGTCGGGTCCTGCCTCCAGCATGACGGTCGCGACCATCTGTCCCGGCGGGATCACGGTGTCAGCGGCGCGGAGCCCGGGCGGCAGATTCCCGGCGGAGACCCGGATCGCTCCGTCAAACCCGTCCTCCCTCAGCGCGGTCACGCGCAAAGGGAAGCGGCCGCCACGGGGCACGTTGGGGGTGCGCGGTTCGGATGACAGCTGGAAGTCCGGCCGGGGCGGGCGGAGGGCCAGCCTGTAGGCATATTGCGTACCGCTGCGGCCGTGGCTGTCCTGAATGCGCGCCACATACTCGCCTCCCGCCGGTGCGGTGAATTCCAGGAAGGAGTCCTTGCCGTGGGGAAACCGGCCATCGTCATTCCGGAAGTGGAGCCGGGCAACCGGCAGGCCGTTCGGCGGAAACTTCGCCCCGGGGGGATGCACCTGAACCTTGTACATTGCCGTGCCCTTCGCATGTGCCTGTGGGCTGGTGCCGAACGATGCCAGGCGGACGGCCGCGCCCGTCGGCCGTCCCGGAATGATCGGGGGGAAGGACTCCAGCGCGATGCCCTCGTCCGGTTGTCGCGGCATCCGCGTCACGAGCATTACCTCGCTGCCGAGCATCAGGTAGTCGCCCGCGTCGAAGTCGTTCGAGAGCTGAAGGCGGATCTCCGCCTCCTTCGAGGTGTGGTCGAAGAGATCCACATGGGTGACCGCAACGCTGCGGAGCGTCACGGAATGGATCGGCTCGCCCCGTGCGCTGAGGATCTCAACGACCGAGTCCAAGGGCGAGCCCAGCTGGGAGGCCGTCACGTCCACCAGCACTCGCTCGTTCGCCTCGGCGGCGAATCGGAAATAGTGCGCACCGGATGTCAGCCGTCCATTGATCGTTACCGGGACCTGCACCGTCTGAGCCGTGGCGGCCTCAGTGTTCCCGCCGTCGGCCTCCGCCTCGGGATGGTCGCCAAGGGCCAGCTTGACGCTGTTGGCGGCGCGGCCCCGTGGGGTGTCCGGCCGCACGACGACCCTGTGATCGTCCATCCACGATGGCTCCCCGCGAACCGAGACGACCCCGCTTCCCAAGTTCGCTCCCTGGAGCGAGACCGTCGCCGTCGCCCCCCGGCGCACTCCGAGCGGGTAGGCCGACTCCACGAGCGGGAACTCGCCAACCTTGAGCCGGTAGAAGTGGTTGCTGCTCCCGCTCCGCTGGTAATCGCTCACACGCACGACGTAGTCGCCAGCGTGCTCGAACCGATGGGCAAGGGCACGGACGCCGCCCCGTTGGCCTTGGCGGCGGAGACGGACGGGGATACCGTCCGCCGTGAACACATCGATGACGGGAGTGATCTCTGAGCCGACCTGTGTGCCGGTCTCTTCAAACACGACTTCTTGGCCGGCGCCAGCGGTGATCCGGAAGACGTCCTCATCGCCGGGCTCGGAGATCACGCCGCTCAGGATGGCCGGGAGGGTAACCGTCCGGCTGGTCTCCTCGGTGCTGCCGTCTCTCTCGGGTCCGCCTTCCGAAACGACTGGGTAGTCGGGCTCGATCAGGATCTTGCCCGTCGGACTCAGCCCAAACTGTGTCGAGAGCGCGAATCGAACCGGCGCCACCTCTGCATTCGCATCGGCGATGACCTCGACCCGCGCCAAGTACCGGGCGGGTTGGGGCCCTAGGTCGACCGTCGAGACAAAGCCCGCCGCCCCCAGCCGCGGCTCTTCGCGCACGTCCGGCATTCGCGCCACGTCTACGACGGTCCCCCGAACCAGGGGGTCGTCGAAGTGTACGGCCGATGCGCCGCGCAGGTTGTAGCCCTCCACCTGCAGCGTGTGCCGTGCCCCCCGTGAGATGCCCTTGGGGGATATTGACTCGATCGTCGGCGGCGTGGTGCGGTCGCCGGTGGGATGATCGGCGCCCGCCGATGGTCCCGTGCCGCCCGCGACGATCAGCCCGATTAGAGCGAGTGTGGTTGGTCGATTCATGGTGAGTCCCTCTCTGCTTCCGCACCGTTGAGACGGTCACGGTAGCTTTGGGTGTCGTAGATGCTGAGCGAGCCGTCGAACCGCCCCGCGGCAAGATGGCCCCCGTCCGGCGAGAACGCCAGAGACATGACCCAGTCGGGCTGGTCGTCGAGGCTTGCCAGTTCCGCCAAGGTCTCTCCGTCGAAGATTTTCACGGTGCGATCGGCCGCCGCCGTCACGATCCTGCTCCCGTCAGGCGAGTAGGCGACCCGGAGCACGGGTGACCGATGGGCGATCAGGGCGTTGAGAAGCGTGCCCCCGTCCGCGGCCAGCTGCCACACGCGGATTGTGCGGTCATAGCCCGCTGCCGCGACGCGGGCTCCGCCGGGGTGGACCGCGATGGAGTTAATGCCCTCGGTCGGGTCACTGAGCGTGAACAGGCGCTCGCCCGTGAGCGGGTCCCAAACCTTGACCGAGCGGTCAGCCGAGCCTGAGACCAGGCGCGTGCCGTCAGGGGTGAAGGCAACTGCGTAGACCGCGTCGATGTGGTCGCGGAGCGTCCGCAGCTCGCGGCCAGACGCGACGTCCCACAGCTTGATGTCCTTGTCGTAGCTGCCAGTCGCCAGCGTGCGGCCGTCAGGCGAGAACGCCACAGCTTGGACCGTGTCGGCGTGTCCGTGGAACTCGGCCAGTTCGCGGCCGTCCGGGAGCTGCCAGACTTTCGCGTGCCCGCCCCGCTGCGGATGGCCGCCACCGCCAGCCACGAGCAGTCCGTCCGCGGAGAACGAGACGGCTCTGGCGATGTCCGCCAGGCCGTCAAGCAACGACACGGCCTGTCCGCTGCGGTCATCCCTGAGGGTGACCCCTCCGTGGCGCCCGGTTGCCAGCAACCCTCCCCGCGGGCTGTAGTCGACAGAAAAGATTTGCGGCGCGGCCGGGACGGCCGGCCTGATGTCAGGCAGCCGCACGGCTTCGACCTGCACCGGCTCTTCACCCTGGGGCGGGCCACCGGCGCCTGCCTCTATCCACCCGCGCAAGAGGGCAATCTCGGCCGCGCCCAGTGGCTCTGCCGAGAAGGGCATCCGGGGTTCCATGCTGCCCGCGACCATCAGGTACAGCGGGCTTGCCTCCGGGTCTCCCGCGACGATCGCGGGGCCGCGCGTGCCACCCTGCTGCAATCCTGCCCAAGAGTCCATCGCCAGTCCGCCCATCTGGGTAGTCGCCGAGTGGCACGCGACACAGTGTCGTCGCAGAATCGGCGCGACGTCGGAAACGTACAGCGGTGAAGCGGTGGCCGACAGCGTGACGATGCCGGCGCTGGCAGCCAAGGAGAGCCGCGCCACTCGGGCCTTGGAATGCGCCGCCAGACTGGGCGGCGACGGGCGGCGCTGGTGCCGTGCTGCCATGCCTGCTCGCGACACGGGCAGCCGACGTCTCCTGCCAAGGTCTAGTGTGGTCACCGTGTGCCTGCTAGTGATTGAACAGGAACTCCTTGGTGGTCAGCATGGCCCACATCAGGTCTTCGACAGCCTCTCGACTGGCCAGATCGCGGGACGGCCCGACATCTGGCCCGCCGCGCGCTGCGCGCAACTCGCCCAGAACCCGCCGCTCTTCGGACTCGCTGGGGTACCGGCTGAAGGTCGCCAGGAAGAGGTGCTCGACGATCCTCCGATCCGACAGGCCGAGGTCGACGAGGGCGGCCACGTGGTTGTCCTCCGCCCGCAGCTTTCCGTTGAGCGTCTCGCCGTTGATCACGTGCAGCGCCTGCGCGACGCTGGGGTCGTCCGAGCGCTCCTCCACATCGCAGACCAGCCGCGGGGGCCGGCCGAATGAGTCCAAGAACGGGGACTCCACCTGCACGTCCGGCAACTGGATTGCGCGCATGCCGGCAGGGTAGCTCTCGAACAGCGACGGTTCACCAGTGATCGAGGACATCGCGTCCAAGATCACCTCTGCGGGAAGGCGCTTGACCACATATCGGGAGTAATAGCGGTCGTCGCGCTCGTTCGATGAGTTCGGCACGGAGGAGCGCTGGTAGGTGCCGGAATTCATGATCTGGCGGATAAGGTGTCTCACGTCATGTCCGCTCTCGACAAAGTCGAGCACGAGCGCCTGGAACAACTCCTCGTTGGAAGAGGGGTTCGTGGCGCGCAGGTCGTCGGGGGGCTCCACGAGCCCTCGCGCGAAGAAACTGGCCCAGATGCGGCTGACCACGTTGCGCGCGAAGTAGGGGTTGGAGCCGCTCGTGAGCCACTCCGCCAAGTGCAGCTTTCGGTCTTTCGGCGAGTCCAGGGGGATCTCTTCTCCCGTGAGCGGAGTCGGGGGCAGGGGCTCGCCCGTTCGGGGGTGGGGTATGTCGCCGAAGTCCTTCGTGAAAATGACCGAGTCCCCGGCTTCGTCCCCGGACTTGATGCCAATGCGGGCAAACAGGTTCGCGAATCGGTAGTACTGCACCTGGGTCCACTTTTCCAGCGGATGGTTGTGGCACCGGGCGCAGGTCAGGGTTTGGCCCATGAAGGCCTGAGTGGTGTTCTCGGCAAGCTCGATGGGATCCTTGTGCAGCACGAAGTAGTTGAGGGCCCCGTGCTCCCGGCTGCTGCCACGCGAGGCGAAAATGTCCCGCGCGAAGCGGTCCCAGGGCTCGTTGCGCTCAACGCTGGCCCGGATCCAGTTGTAGAAGTCCCAGAGCGCCGTCCTGTCGAGGTGGCCGCGATTAGTGGAGAGCAGCAGGAGGTCTGACCACTTGTACGCCCAGTAGTCGGCGTACTCGGGGCGCTCCAGCAGTTGGTCGATCAGCCGCTTCCGCCTGTCGGGCGAGTCGTCCGCGAGGAATGCCTCTACCTCGGCGGGGGTCGGCAAGATGCCGGCAGCGTCCAGGTAGGCTCGCCGCAGGAAGGCCGCGTCGCTGGCCAGCTCGGACGGGGCAATGCGCAGCTTCCGGAGCTTGCCCAGCACGATCTCATCGATGTAATTGTTGACCTTCAGTCGGCCGAACTCTGCCTCGGTGACCTGATTCTCGTGAGGCACGGTGAGCCTTGCGTAGAGGACGCTCGTCGAGTACGCGACTGTGATTGCCGCTTCCCCGTGCCCGACCATCGTCACCACGCCGTCGCTGCTAACTTCCGCGACGGCGGCGTTCGTGGACGTATAGCGGGCCCATCGGCTAACGTCCGACACCCGCCCGTCGGAATACCGCGCCCGGACCACCAGCCGCTGGCGCGCGCCGGGCTCCAGGGTGGCCTCGCGAGGATAGACCTCCAGCCCTGTGACCTCCGGGTCCCCGGCGGCCGGACCGCTCGCGCCGCCAGCGATCCACTCCGAGAGCACTTGGTATTCCAGCGATGGAACGTCGATGCGCCGGCCGCCCCCATGGGCCATCGCCAGCGTCGGCTTGAGCAGGAACAGGCTCGACGCGGGCTCGGCAAGTGAGATCCGGCGGGCCGTAGCCTCGCGCGTCAGCGCATCGTAGTCCGCCGCGGGATCGTAGCCACGAAGCGTGAGCTTGAGGCCGTTCTTGCCAGCCGCCGCTCCGTGGCATGACCCGGAGTTGCAGCCCATCTTGGTCAGCACCGGGATCACGTGCTCGCGGAAGCCCCATGGCGAGGCCTCGAGTGTCCCCGTGACTTGCAGCCGCACGCTTCCCTCAACTCCGCCGGCCCGCGCGACGATGACCGCCGAGCCGTCCGACACCGTCCGCACCAGCCCGCCAGCGTCCACCGATGCGACCTCGGGGTTCTCTGACTCCCACTCAGCCTTCTCTGTCCAGTCCACCTGAACACCCGCCGAGGTCATCTGGGCGAGCAGCTGCTGGCCCGCGTTGGGGCCGTGCAGCGCTACGTCGCCGGGCAATAGCTTGAGCTCTGCGGCAGACTGGGCGCACAGGGCGAGGCCCAAGGAAAGGCCTAGCAGAACGAGGCGCAATGCCGTCATCCGGCCGCCATCGCCGTTGAGTCGGGGTGGTCTGTCAGCATCACTGTCCCTGGGTGCCACTTCGGGCAGCATCCTAGGCGAAGAGCTCGCGGATGGGCTCCACGCCCCGGTCCACGACCGGCAAGGGGCGACCGTTCGCGGCCGGCAACTCAGTCTCGAGCGCGATCCCCAAGCGGTGATAGATCGTCGCGACGATTTCCGAGGGGTGCACGGGGCGATCCTTGGGCGCTCCGCCAATCTTGTCGGTCGAGCCGATGACCTGCCCGCCCTGAATCCCGCCCCCCGCGGTGACGATCGACCAGGCTTGCGGCCAGTGGTCGCGACCGCCGGCTGGGTTGACCTTCGGCGTCCGGCCAAACTCGCCCAGGGCCAGCACCATGGTGGTGTCCAGCATGCCGCGGTCGCTGAGGTCCTCGATCAGGGACGTGAACGCGTTGTCGAACATCGGGCCCACCAAGTCGCGGTAGCCGCTGATCGGGCTGAAAGGCGGCGATCCGTGGATGTCCCATGTGATCTCGTCAAACACGGTCTCGAACATGTTCACGGTCACGAAGCGCACGCCGGACTCGACGAGCCGACGGGCGAGCAGGCAGCTCTGCCCGAAGCGGTTGCCCCCATAGCGGTGACGCGTGTCCTCGCTCTCGCGCTGCAAGTCGAACGCCTCTCGCGCGGGTTCGGATGTCATCAGCGTGTACGCCTGGTGAAAGGTGGAGTCCAAGAGGCGCGCGTCCTGCGATGTCTCGAACTTGCTGACGGCCCGGTCCACCATCCTGCGCCAGTCCCTGCGACGGTCGACCCGCAGCGCCGGCAGGTAGGGCGGCGGCAGCATGTCGGGCACTTTGAAGTCTTCCGCGGACGGGTCGGCGTTGAGCACGAATGGGTCGTGGCGTTTCCCCAGGTACCCAGCGCTCTGGCCGGGCTTGAAGTTTCCGCCAGTCGGCCCGATGACCTTGGGTACCAGCACGTGCGGCGGCAGGTCACCCTTGGCCCCCTTGACGTATCCCACCACGGATCCGATGTGCGGGTGCTCCATGCCTCCCAGCGAGAGCCGGCCGGTCTGGAACAGCTGGTGGCCCATCGCGTGCACGGCGGCCGCGTCGTGGTAGCAGCCTCGCAAGAGCGCGTACTTGTCCGCGTGCCGCGCCATGCGCGGGAAGATCTCGCTGATCTCGATGCCCGGGACATTGGTCTTGATGGGCCGGTGGGGCCCCCGAATCTCGATCGGGGCCTCCGGCTTCATGTCGAATGTGTCCAGCTGGGATGGCCCGCCTACCAGCATCAGCATGATGACGTTGATGTCGGTGCCGGTCTCTGCGGTCGCTCCCTTGGCGCGCAATTGGAGGAACTCCGGCATCCCCAGGCCCAGCAAGCTCAGAGTTCCCGCGTGGAGAAAGTCGCGGCGGCGCGATCCGTCGCAGAACTCCACGGTGTTGTCAGCGTCTAGGCGGTACATATGCTCCTACTGGGTACTCCGACCCACTGTCTAGGGTACGTTCCGAGCCGGATCACGTCAACCGCCTTGGCTTCGGGATCAGGTCGTGACGGTGGCCTGGGCGGGCGGGCAGACCACCCGACTAAGCCAACGGACCACTGCTGCCCGCCTGTCTCACCTTGCCGGGGCCAGCCTTCCCCTCGGCCACGCCCCGGACCGAACGCTTACCCGTGGAATAGCCCCGGAACACCGCTAAGCTGTCGCCCCAACCGGTACGAAACCGTCAAGACCGCTCCCCCGTTCCCGGTCCCTCCGTCGCGGTCAGGTCAAAGAGTCGCTTCCACAGAGCCATCGATCCAGTGCAAACCGGTTAGCCCCCACGGGTGTGCATCCCGCGGATTGATCACGGCTTCCGAGGGACGTTGTTAGGGGACATGGAGGGCCGCGGAACCCTCCGGTGGGCGTCCCGCCAAGTGCCGGCATGCGGCCATGTGTTACGAGACACTGTGTCAGGGCGGGGGGCGGTCACCGGCGATCATGCGGCCAGTGTCTCGCGCTGCTGTCAGCGGGGGAACGGGAGTGCGGGCTTTCGCGCAGCTGCCGGCCCTGACCCGCCTGCCGGTCTGGATTCTAGCGGCTGTGCCCCCGCCCTCGCTCGCGCGTTCGGCCCGGCTGCCGGGGCGTCCACCGACGCACGGCCATCTCCTCCGCCTCGTCGCGGTCCCGACCCGGGACCAAGTCCATGTTCAGGGCGACTTGCGCCACCCTCCCTATCAGCGTGGGCCACGTGGGGTCGGCGTACTGGAAGAAGTCGTCCGCGATGGGCCGGGTGGCCATCAGGTCGGAGTAGTCGGCGAAGGCGTCCTCCCAGCCCGGGTCGTGCAGCTCGCGCAGGGCCGCCGTGATGGCTGGGCCGCGGCGCTCCGCGATCATCTCCGCGAGATCGAGGGCCGGGACCCGTGCGGCAGCGCTGAGCATCGTCGTCATGGCGCCCAGGTCCCAGGGGTGCCGGATCAGCGCCGGGTTCAGCACTGCGCGGCCCGGAATCCGCTCGCAGACGGCCTGCCACTTCCCCATGGATATCTCCACGGGATCCACGGTCTGGACCATGCGTCCCGTTCGGCCCGCCAAGCGGCTCAGCGGCAGCCGGTTGGGCTTGTCCACCATCTCTAGCTTCAGGCCGCTGAGCACGCGCGAGTGGGGCAGCCGGCCCTGATAGGCGAGGATGTGGCTCTCGAAGCGCCCGTCGCGGCGCCGGAAGCGACCCTTGCGGGTCGGCTTGAGGAATGGCAGGGCCGCATGCACGTGTTCCTTGAAGGCCCGGCTGATCTCACGGAAGGCCGCGATGCGCCGCTCCGCCGGGCCGTGCTCCAGCTCGTCCGGCAGGATGACGCGCATGTCGATGTCTTCGGAGAAGCGGTTCACCTGCTCGTGATACAGCGACAGGCACGTCCCGCCATCGAGCGCCAAGGTTGCATCCGGGTGGCGAAAGCTCTCCCACGCCCGCAGCGCCTTCTTGACGATCAGGTCTTTCTCGGCGCGCGCGTACGAGTGACAGCGGTCGAAGATGGAGAAGTTGAGCTCGGTCTCCCGCCGCGCGGGCGGCTCTTGCATGGCTGTCATTCGGAATGGCCTCAATTTGTACAGCTTTCCGCGAGGGGATCTGAACACGGCCTTGACGCCGTGCTTGATAATCAGCCGGCGGAAGGGCCGGTCGATGCGCCAGCAGCTGCCGCCGTGCTTGAAGTTCGTGTTGGTGACCTGCCGCGGGGGTGTGATCGTGTAGCCCAGCTTTGGCAGGATTTCGGGGACGACGTCGAACAGCTTGGACGAGCTGCGCGCGTAGATCCCGGTCCCGACGCGCTGCAGCGTGCGGTCGTCGCAGCGCTTCCTCAGAGCGCGGTGCACGGCCGAGGGGCTGCCCGCCACCTCGCGGGGCAGCACCGCGTGCCGGTTCGGGTCGGCCAGCAGCCGGTCGAGGTCTTGCAGCGCGGTCATACGGCTCGCGTCTCCCCAGAGCTGATTCTAGCGCTTCCGGCGGCCCAGAGGATCGGCTATAGTTGCCGGATTATGGCGCCGACATCTCCCGCGCCAAGCACATCATGCGGCGGGTTCAACCTCCCACCCGAAACCCGGCCCGTCCGACGGGCGAGTGTAGATACCCTCGGGACCGCGGGTCAGGTTGTTGTCCTCCTCGTAGCGCTCGTACACCACGCTGGGACCTCCCGGTGCCGGCATGAACATCTCTGCCCAGGGAGAGTTGGGCGTGGCATAGATGAAGTGCACGGCGTCCCGCTGCCCTCCTCCGTGGGGAATCACGGGGATGTCATGGGCGGCCGCCAAGTGGGCAATCTTGACGAGCTCGCTCATCCCGCCGCACCAGTGGATGTCCGGCTGCCAGATCTCGGCGCCGTTGACCCGCAACAGCTGGCGGAAGCCGTACCGCGTGTAGACATGCTCCCCCGTCACGATCCGCGTGGATGTGATTTGCTCGCGGAGCCGGCCAAAGCCCTCGAAGTCGTCCGGTGGCAGGGCTTCCTCGATCCAAAACACGTTGTAGGGTTCGAAGGCCTCGGCCAGTTCCAGCGTGTACCGCTCCGTGAGGGCCATCCAGCAGTCCATCATCACGTCGCCATCCGCGCCCACTGCCTCGCGCGCCCGCTTGACCAGCTCGACATTCTTCCGGATTCCCTCTCGCCCGTCCGCGGGCCCGTGCGGTAGCGCGAGCTTGAGGCGCTTGTAGCCGAACTCGACATGCTGCTCGATGTCGTTGCCCGTGCAGTAGCACGGGATCCGGTCGTGCACCCGGCCGCCCAAGAGGCGCCACACCGGCGCGTTGTAGACCTTGCCGGCAATGTCCCACAACGCGATATCGACGCCCGAGATTGCGTTGACCGTGACCCCCTTGCGACCGTACGACATCGTGGAACGCCACATGATGTCCCACAATCGCTGGATGTCAAGCGGGTTCTCGCCCATCAGGAGCTTGGTCAGGTGATCCTCGACGATCACACCGCCGCCCGGCCCGCCAGGGCCGTAGCCCCGGACTCCCTTGTTGGTCTCGACCTCGACCCAGAAGCTGCCTGCCCGCGGCCCGTCGGCCATGAACAGGCTGCGCATGGGCTTGTACTTCGGATAGATCGAGACTGGGTTGGCCACCTCAACGCCGCGCGTGGACCAAGCGTCCGGCGCGGGCTCGAAGCTGGGAACGGGTCGCTTGGGGCGCATCGTGACCAGGCGCACTCCCGTGATCCTGAGGTCGTCTTCCACCAGCGGCGCGGACTTGAGCGCCAGTGGCGCAATCGTGGCTGCGGGGATGAGATGCAGAAAGTCTCTACGGTTCACTGTGATCTCCTTCAAGTGCTTGCAGGCACCGCTTGAGGCGCTTTCGCTCAGCCGGCTACCTCGAAATCCCAGCCGAAGCCCGGCTCTTCCGACGGCTGGATGTGGATTCCCTCGGGACCGCGCGTCATCCGGCGCTGCTCCGCGTACATCTCGTACACCTCCGCGGGCCCGCCCGGGGCGGGGATCGTGGTCTCGGCCCAGGTCAGCTGGGGAAGCGTGGCGAGGTAATGCAGGCACTCCGGCCCGCCACCGGCATGCGGGACCAGGGGGATGCCGCGCTCCAGCGCCATCGCCCCGATCTTGCGCATCTCGCTCATTCCGCCGCACCAGTTGATGTCCGGCTGCCAGATGTCGACAGCGCGATAGTGTGCCAGCCGCCCGAACCCGTACCGGGTGTACTCGTGCTCGCCGGTTGCCAGGAACGTCGACGTGATCTGCTCGTTGAGCCGTCCGAAGCCCTCGTACTCGTCGGGCATGAGCACTTCTTCCAGCCAGTGGACGCGGTAGGGCTCCAGCGCGGCGGCGAGCTGGAGCGTGTATGCCTCCGTCAGCGCCATCCAGCAATCGATCATGATCTCCCCGTCCGGGCCCATCAGTTCGCGAGTGCGCTTCACATGCTCGACGTTTCGCCCCAGGCCAGCTCGGCCGTCCTCGGGGCCGTGCTGCAGTGCCAGCTTCACCTTGGTGTAGCCGAACTCGAGGCTTTGCTCGACATCGTTGCCGGTGGCGTAGCACGGCAAGCTTTCCCAGGTCCGCCCGCCGGCCAGGCGGTACGCCGGGACGCCGAATGCCTTCCCTGCGAGGTCCCACAGTGCCAGGTCCGCGCCGCTGATGGCGTGCACGACCGCGCCGGCACGCCCGTAGTACAGCGTCGCGCGCCACATGATGTCCCACAGTCGCTCGATGTCGAGCGGGTTTTTCCCGACCAGCAGGCGCTTGATCGCGGGTTCGACAAACGGCCCGGCCGCCGACCCGCCCCTGCCATACCCCTTGAGTCCCTTGTTCGTGCTGATCTCGATAATCGCGGGGCCGAGGCCACGGCCCGGCATCCACTTGGACCCCGGTCCGCGCCTTCCGGTGTACTCGGGGTGGATCTCGATCGGCCGGGCCGCCCGGCGCGTGGACCAGTAGGATCCCGGGTCCGGCTCGTAGGACGGCAGTGGGCTCGTCGAGCGCGTGCGCACGACGCGCACGTCCGTGATCTCAAGCCCGCGCTCGACCGGCCAGGGCTGTTGGGGGGTTGCGGGCTTGGCCGTGCTGGCCAGCATCCCCGCCATTCCCAGGAATCCGCGGCGGCTCATTCTGCCAGATCCCGCGGGGCCCCTCTGGCGCGGCCCTCGCTGCGCCGATCCGGCCACCTCGCCCGGACAGCCGTTAGGCACCGTTCTCCCCCGCACACGTCACCAGCGATGGTCACATCGTACCGCCGCGGGCCGAACCCGCGGTGGCGCGACTGCTCCATGAGGCTCTGCTCGCCCGCCGTCTTGGGGAGGGTTGCCTTCGCCGCCGATTCGCCGAGTTCGCTGGGCGGTTGCCCGATCGGCCGGCTGGTCGGGCGAGCCTTCTCGGAACAATCGACGAACAACCAGAACGAAAATTCGAATTATACTTGACAACCAATCCATAAATAGCTATACTGCGCTATATATTTGCGTGTCTTGTCGTTCTCAGTTTTCGCCTTGAGCACCGGTGTGCTTCGGAAACTGGGCGGCCGACGCTACGGGAGGTGCCCATGGACTACGCCGCGCATCCGGGATTCCAGCTGATCGCCCCATTCCTCAGGCCAGTGATGGCCCTGTTGGAGGACGAGTCGGTCAGCGAGGTAATGGTGAACCCTGACGGGGTCTACGTAGAGCGCAACGGCGGACTGGAAGCGGCGCCGGATGTCTCGATCGAAGCCCGCCAGGTCTGCCAGGCGGCGATCGCCATCGCGCGCAGTCAGGGGGCTGAGGTCAGCCAGGAGCAACCGTTGCTGGACGCCCGGCTGCCGGATGGCTCCCGAATCGCGGTAGCGCTTCCGCCCTGCAGTTTCGGGGGGCCCGCGCTGACGATCCGAAAGTTCGGTCGCCGCAGGCTCACGCTGGACGACCTGGTGCGCTCCGGCTGCGTTCCGCCAGACGTGCGGTCGGCCTTGGCGGGGGCCGTGACGCGCCGGAAGAACGTGCTGGTCAGCGGCGGCACCGGGACTGGCAAGACGACCCTGCTCGCTGCCGTCGCGGATCTGATTCCGGACGGCGAGCGGCTGGTTGTCGTCGAGGACACGGTGGAGTTGCAACTGCATCACGGCAACGTCCTGCGCTTCGAGGCTCGCCGGGCGACCGCCGGTGTCGGGGAGGTCACCGTTCGGGACTTGGTGCGAGCCGCCCTCCGGCACCGCCCCGACCGGATCGTCGTCGGGGAGGTCCGTGGCGGCGAGGCGTGGGATCTGCTGCAGGCCTTGAACACCGGGCACGACGGCTCGCTCTCGACCCTGCACGCCAGTTCCGCCTACAACGCCCTCAAGCGTTGCGCGTCTTGCGTGCTGCAGTCCGGGATCGGCCTGCCGTGGGAAGCCGTCCAGGACTTGGTCGGCGACGTTGTGGACTTGGTTGTCCACCTGGAGCGGCGGGACGGCCACCGTCGCGTCGTCGAGGCATTGCGGGTGGCGGGGTTCGACTGGTCCCGCCGGCGCTGGGATTGCCGCCCGGTCCGGCGCGGCCGGGCTCCGAAGTCGCCGGGATCGGGGAGGGACATCCGTTGAGCCGGCCCGCGAAGGTGTTCCGAACACCCTTTGGGCGGGTCGTTCCCGTGCGCCAGGCCACGGGCGCCGGTCTCGGCGCGGCGCTGCGGCCGGGCGTGATCGTTGAGACAGACCTCGCGACAGCCCAGCAGTGGGGCGCTTTCCGGGAGGAATGCGCCGACGAGCTGGAGGCGATCGAGGCCTCCGACGACCCGGCCACTTTCGGGGTCGACCGAGAGTCCACCGATGGCACGTAGGGCTAGCCGACGAAGTGCCAATCTGGACGACTACTTCCAGAAGGTTGCCGAGTCTCTGGTGGAGCAGGTAGAGCGTGGAACGGCACCGTGGGTGCAGGCGTGGGATGCCGGGGCCAAGGCCCTCCCCTACAACGTCAAGACCGGCAAGCCATACCGGGGCAGCAATGCGCTATTCCTTGCGAGCGAAGCCGACAAGCGGGGGTTCAAGGACGAGCGGTGGGGGACCTACCGGCAGATCCGCGAAGTTGGGGGCCAGGTGATGAGGGGGGAGCGGGGCAGTCCGGTCCTGTTCTGGCAGTTCGAGGCACGGCGGCTGGCCCGCGACAAGAGCGGCAAGCCCATCCTGGACTCCAAGGGCCAGCCGGCGTACGATGTCCGCCGTCTTTCCGCCCCGCGCGTCTATCGCTACACAGTGTTCAACGCCAATCAGGCACGGGGGCTTCCGCCGCGGCCGGCCCGTGCCCCGGGCGGCCACGAATGGAATCGGCACGACGAGGCAGACCCGCGGTGATCGAAGAAGTCCGGGCCGACATCCTGGATCGAGCACGTCTCCCGGGTGCGGTCTTGCAACGTGCCGAACTACGACATGACGCGGCTGGTCGCATCAGCGCTGCACCGCATCCTCGGCCTGAGTCGGTTCAAGCACCAGTTCCGCACGGCCCTCGTGGAAACCTTCTGTGCCGGCTATTCGCGCCGCGCGGCCAGTGCCCGCACAAGTCAGCGCTGCACGCGATGGCGCAGCGTGCGGGCACTGTTGAGCCGCTGGGCCGGGTTGGACCTTCGAATGAGTTGGGCCGCCGCTGGGGGATCTGCGATTGACGCGTTGCGATGGGATCGATCCCGCCGAGGGGCCATTACCGGTTCATCGAAGCCGTCCAGCTCGGCGGTCACGCCCGAGAACATCCTGCACCCGCACCGCGAGCGCACCCTGCGGCGGATGCCCGCCGGTGGTGCTGTGCTTGCAGGACGGCACGGACTTGAACTTCGCCGAGCATCCCGGCTGTTCCGGGCTGGGGCTGATTGCCAAGCGGAGATTAGCAGGAGGCTCGCAAGGCCAAAGCCAAGCAGGAGGCTAAGCGCAAAGCGGGGGGCAAGGCCAAGGCTAAGCAGGCGGCCAAGGGCAAAGCGAGGGGCCAGTCCCAGTGCCGACAGGCAAGGGACCCTGGGGCTGCACATGCACACGACGCTCGGTGAACACGGTCCGCTGGGGGTGCAGATCCAGTTCGTCAAGCCGAGCGTCGCAAGGCTGCCGAGCGCAAGACGATGCGCTGGGTGCGGGGTGTGCGGGAGTGTGGCCGCTTGGCGGCCCGCTTGGCGGGCACGCGAGTGGTCTCGGTGATGGACCGGAAGGGGATGTGTTCGAGTTGTTCGCGGAGGTCGCCGCCAGCCAGGAGTGGATCTGCGGTGCCCCGGCACAACCGCGCGGGGCAAGGGACGCCTGAAGCTGTTCGACCGCATCCGAGAGGCGGCGCAAGCGAAGTGATTGACGTGGCGCGCAGTTCGGCCCGGCGCAGACGCGCAACCAGAAGGCGAAGCGCCTGCGCAAGGCGCGGCAGGCAACCGCGGAATTGCGCTGGAGGTCGGTGCAGGTAGCCGGTCCGGCTGCAGTTGGTGCATGGGAGCGCTCGGACCCCGAGCAAGCCGTTGGGAGGTGACCTCAAGTGCCGACGCGGAGCGCGTGCTGGACTGGTACGGGCTACGCTGGCATTGAGGACTGGCCCGGATCCTGAAGACGGGCTGCCGAGTACTTGGGACACCGCACAGCGGAGCGCATTCAGCGGGCGGTGACGATCAAGGCCGTGATCGCGTGGCGGCTCCAGATGACCCTGCTGGGACGCACCGGAACTGAAGCGTTCTTTATCGGAGCTGCAAATACGGGTGATCGGCCCGGCGGGGGTTGGCCTCGCCGGACAATCTGGGCCCGGGCACGATGGCGATCATGGGTGGCCCTGTATCCAAGCGCGGACCCCCGGCGGGACCGCAGAAGATCCGTCTGACGCATATGTCCGACGCCTACGAGCTCAGAGATCACTTCGAACGGTCTCGGGCTGACTCAATGGCCGAGCCCTGAATCTGACTTATGGGGCATAGGCAGATCGCTACACAGTGTTCAACGCCAATCAGGCACGGGGGCTTCCGCCGCGGCCGGCCCGTGCCCCGGGCGGCCACGAATGGAATCGGCACGACGAGGCAGACGCGGTGATCGAGAAGTCCGGGGCCTGGATCGAGCACGTCTCCCGGTGCCGAACTACGACATGACGCTCGACCGCATCACGCTGCCCTTCAAGCACCAGTTCCGCACGGCCCCCGGCTATTACCAGTCAGCGCTGCACGAGATGGGGCACTGGACGGGCCATCCAGACCGCCTCCGCCGGACGCTGGCGAGCCGAGGGGCCCCAATCAGCGGCCTATGCCCGGGAGGAGCTGCGTGCGGAGATTAGCTCGATGATCACCGGGGATCGGCTGGACTCGGGCACGACCCGTCCAGGTCCGCGGCATATGTCGGAGCGTGGGTGGATCGCCTGCGGAAAGACCCCGGCGAGATCTTCCGGGCCAGCAAGGATGCCCAGGACATGAGCGACTACGTGTTGGGCCGCTCATGGGAGCGGAACCATGCCGCTGTCGAGCGGGACGGGGCACGCCAAGAACTCCCGCGGGGCCTGCCAGAGAGGTTCCGCAAGGCACTGGCGGCGCCAGTGCCTGAAATGGTCCCCCGGGCAAGCGCCGACCCGTCCGTGATCGCCGATGCCGGCCGGGACAGGCAGCCTGAGAGAAGGTGTTTGCGCTGAGGGGCGGGAACTGTCTCCATCCCCGCATCGGATACTCGTGGCCGCTCTGGCTCTGCCGGCGTGGCCCCCTTTGTCAATCACCGTCGAAAATCGCACACTTCTGACAATTGCAAATTGCACACTCTTCGGGAGCCGCCGCGGAGGGGGCGGAGCGACCGGAGCGGGGGCTCCCGATGGAGTCGAGACACCCATCATGACCCTGCTCCCCCATTCCCGGCGTGCTCCGCGGAGACGGCGCGGGAGGCCGTTGGGTGGATGGCCTTGGAGAGCTCCATATGGCGTCGCATCCGGCAGCTGTTGCCCCGGATGTTGACGATGTAGCAGCGGTGCAGCAGCCGGTCCAGCAGGGCAGCGGCCATGACCTCGTCGTGCAGGATCTCGCCCCACTGCTCGAAGCCCTTCTTGGAGGTGACCACGGTCGAAGCGTGCTCGTAGCGCCGGTTGACGAGTTGGAAGAAGAGGATGGCGCCGCTGCGAATGACCGGGAGGTAGCCGATCTCGTCCACGACCAAGAGCGCCGGGTGGGTCAGAGTCTTGAGCCGGCGGTTGAGGCGGCCGGCGGCTTGGGCCTCTTCGAGCGAGTCGATGAGGTCGGTCAGCGTGCCGTAGTAGACCCGGCGCCCGCTCTCGGCGGCGGTGATGGCCAGACTGATCGCCAAGTGGGTCTTGCCGACGCCGGGCGGGCCGTGCACGCGTGCACGACACCCTTCAAGGCGCTGGGCGGCGGTTCCAGAGGTCTCTGGCCAGTGGTTGCATCGATGCGGTCAGGACCGAGATCGGCGACAACGTGCGAAGCGCCACGCCGCCGCACTTCAACGACGCCATCGCCCGGGACGCGCAAGACGTGATCGGCCTCTTCGAGGCGGCCCGGGACCGGGCCATGAGGGCGAACGTCAGAAAGCAGACAAGGGGAGGAAGGCAATGAATGAGCAAGCCGAGCTCGACCTCGAGGCGCGCAAGTGGAGCGCTGGCGGGGCAATCGAACGCGCCGCGCATGACGAATTTCCGGAGATGCGCCCTGACGCGCGCATGACGCTGGAGATCGCGTGCGAGACAGACGCGGGGGAAGTCGTCAACGGGCAGTCGGACGTGCTCGCCTTCTTGGACGATCCTGACCTGGTCGAGGGTTGCACGATCACGCTGGAGGAATGGAACGACGCGTTCGCGAGCGGCCAGAACGCGGTGAGCGGGCTGCTCCTGGAGGTATCGAACCGTCGGGTGCAAGCGCACCTAGATTCACCGTAGGACGTGACAACATGGAAAACACGTGCAACAACGATGAGCCAGCGATGATCACGGACGTTTCCGAGTGCTGGGGCCGTAACACGGCGGTCGCCTGGAATCACAAGAAAACGCGCCCGGTCGAGGTCGCCCATGACCGGCTGTTCGGCAAGACCGGAACGGTCGCAGAGCTTGCCGAGTTGGCCGAGATCGCCGCGGACGAGTGCTTGGCGACAATCAGCATCCGGACGCGGTCCAAGGACCTGATCACCGTCACCCCTGCCCGGTGGTGACGCCCGGACCCGCGCCCCGAGCGCTCTCCGGCGCGGGGGCGCTTCGCTTTGCGCGAGCCTAGCGCCCCGGCGGCTCCCATCCCCTGCCTGCGCTCTCCGGAGTCCGCCCCAGGGGAGGGGCTTCCAGTAGATACCACAGCTCCTGAGTATCCGGCCACGCGTCGATCCCGGCTTGGATCACACCCCGGATATTCCGGGGGCAGTCAGTGGCACGCAGGTCGTCCATTTGGGCGCAGATTAGCGCTCTGCGCAAAGCGACATGTTCCATCCCACTCCTCCCTTCGCGGGAAAAGGAAAGATCACACGCCGCAGCCAGCACATCCCCTGATGCGCGCAGCGCCGCAGCCAGCCGGCGTGCGGAGAGGTCCACATCCTCTCGCTCGGGCTCCATCTCGGCGTAGACATTCACGTGCGCCTTCTCGGTCTGTCCATCGCAGTCTCGCAGAAGCGGCAGCAGCGGATCGCCCGGAAACTCCCGCTGCATGGCATCGCACAGTTCAGCCACTGAATGGGACCGCCGCGGTTCCATGCCTCTCATGTTCATCACGGCCTTGCACAGCAGCTCTCCTGCCATGGCCCCATGCCGCGCCACCCCCGTGTCGAAGCCCCACCGCTGGTGCGGGGGCAGGATCCAGTAGTTAGTCAGGGCGAACATTCCGCCGGCCATGTCACCGTGGGTTTGGGCCAAGTTATCCCAGGCGTGTCGAAGGTTCATGTCGCTCCTCTCCGGACGGGGCAGCGGATCGCCGCGCAGGCAGCGACCGTCCGCCGCCACGGCATGCGGCAGGCCGCAAACGTTCAGCCGGCGCATCGCATGGGAAAGCTCGATCGGCGTCCAGTCGATGCCGCGGTTCCCGAGGGTGCGGGGGAGGCCGTCCAGCGACGGGCACTCTCCCTCGAACACGAGCGCGATGTCCCAGTCGGACTCCGGGCCGTGGTCTCCGCGGGCACGGGAGCCGAAGAGGATCACCGAGACCGGGTCCGGCTGGCGTTGTGCCCAGCGGTTCACGGTCTGTAGAAACTCCCCCGGGACGGTCGCCGGTTGCCCTGCGTGCGGCATTAGGCCCAGTCTAGCGGGAGGTGGAGCTTGAGGTGCGCGCTTCGCCTTGCGCGAGCCTAGCGCTCCTGCGGCTCCCATCCACTGCCTGCGCTCTCCGGAGTCCGCCCCGCGGGAGGGGCTGCCAGGAGATTCCACAGCTCCGGGGTGTCCGGCCACGCGTCGATCCCGGCTTGGATCACACCCACGATATTTCGGGGGCAGTCAGTGGCACGCAGGTCGTCCATTTGGGCGCAGACTTGCGCTCTGTGCCAAGCCACATATTCCATCCTCCTCGTCCCTTCGCGGGCAAAGGAAACATCACACGCCGCAGCCAGCACCTCCCCTGATGCGCGCAGCGCCGCGGCCAGCCGGCGTGCGGAGAGGTCCACATCCTCTCGCCCGAACTCCATCTCGGCGTAGACATTCACGTGCGCCTTCTCGGTCTGTCCGTCGCAGTCTCGCAGCAAGGCCAGCAGCGGATCGCCCGGAAACTCCCGCTGCAGGTCGTCGCACAGTTCAGCCACCGAATGGGACCGCTGCGGTTCCATGCCTCTCATGTTCATCACGGCCTTGCACAGCAGCTCTCCTGCCATGGCCCCATGCCGCGCCACCGCCGTGTCGTAGCCCCACCGCAGGCGCGCGGGCAGGATCCAGTAGTCGGTCAGGGCGACCATTCCGCGGCGCATTGCACCGTGAGCTTCGGCCAAGTTATCCCAGGCGTGTCGAAGGTTCATGTCGCTCCTCTCCGGACGGGGCAGCGGATCGCCGCGCAGGCAGCGACCGTCCGCCGCCACGGCATGCGGCAGGCCGCAAACGTTCAGCCGGCGCATCGCATGGGAAAGCTCGATCGGCGCCCAGTCGATGCCGCGGTCCCCGAGGGTGCGGGGGAGGCCGTCCAGCGACGGACACTCTCCCTCGAACACGAGCGCGATGTCCCAGTCGGACTCCGGGCCGTGGTCTCCGCGGGCACGGGAGCCGAAGAGGATCACCGAGACCGGGTCCGGCTGGCGCTGTGCCCAGCGGTTCACATGCTCCAAGAACTCCGGCGGGATGGTCGCCGGTTGCCCTGCGGGCGGCATTATGCCCAGTCTAGCGGGAGGTGGGGCTTGAGGTGCGCGGTTCGCATTGCTCGAGAATCTGCGCCGAGCCCGTGGGGCAGTGATGCGGCCCCGATGCGCCCGCGGCCGATTTGGACTTGGCGCATGACACCGTGTCTCAGAGCCGCGAGATGCCAGTCGGCGCCCACCGGCTACCCGAACGGGTCCGGCAGGCGCTCGACAATGCGCACGGCCTCAACGCTGACGTGCACGACGCGCCGGAGGGCCTCGACCAGATCCCGGGGATCCTCGAACCATCCGTTCGGGTCGTTGACGATCCCGCTGCCCTTGTGCGTCTTGACGTGGTAGCGGTCCCTGAACCACCCCAGGGCGGGCGGCCGTTGACCACGTAGCGGTGCGCCTCGGGGGGCATCCCGCCAAGCTTCACGTGGGCGTTGACCCTCAGGGTCCGCCCCTTGTCCGCCCGCTTCATCATCTTGTCCCCGATGCGGTAGCGCGCCATGTTGTCGGCAGGGCCGTCCACCGACACTTCGAGCGGGTACCGGTCGCAGCTCTCGTAGCCGAGGTGCAGCTCCATCAGGCTGCGCCCCCTCCGTTCAATGGTGACGCAAGATCGCCAGGCCCGCTCCAGACCAAAGAGTGTGCAATTTTCGACGGCCACATCTGTGCAGTTTTACCCGGTCGGCAACACCCCTGGCGGAATCCTGGGCCCCAGCGGCCCGTCTCATCGTTCGCCGTCACGAATCTTCGGCTCGGTGCGTCTAAATTGGTAATGAGTCGCTTGCGCTCTGCGGACCGTGTCAGCCGGCCCGCTCGGCGTTGATCGCTGCCCTGACCGTGTCGGGGTCTCCCATTCGGAACCGTTCGGGGTGATACTAGTAGTTCGAAGCGGCATGTGGCCCTACAGGATGTGTGCCGGTTGACCGGCGGGCGCTCTTGGGCCAAGAGGAGAAGGACCGTGACTATCCATTCAGACGCCGGGGAAAGCCCGGCCCCGGGGGCGAGTGGCCGCTCGGCCTCCGGCCAGCTGGGTTCGGCGAGGGCGCGTCCAGCGCGCGTGGCGATCCCGCTGCTTCTTCTGGCGCTGATCGCCTCGCCAGCCTTTCCGGCGGATCCGAACGCGCCGACTGACGATCAGGTGGCCGCGGCCGTGGCTGCCTCCGAGAGGCTAATGAACATGGGCCGCGTAGGGGAGGCATACGAGGGGATCCGGCCGATAGCCGATGCCCGGCCAGACTCGAACCAGGCCACGTTCGCTCTCGGCCTGGCGGCATTGGCCGCCGCCGAGGCCGCCGCGGCCGCCGGGGCCTCAGCCCGGTCCGGTGGGCCTCGCGAACTTTTTGACGTCGCCGTGCGCGCATTCAGGGGCATGCTGGTCAAGGAGCCGTCCCTTTTGCGCGTGCGCCTCGAACTGGGCCGCGCGCTGTTCTCCCGCGGCAGGTGCCTGGCGCCCCCGGGGAATCTGGTGAAGCACTTGCTGGGAGACGACTGCTGGGCCGCGGAGCAGCACTTCCTGCGAGTGCTCGGAACGAACGTTCCCCCGCAGGTTGCCCTGAACGTGCGCCGGTACATCCAGGTTTGCCGCGCGCGAAAGCGCGCGAGCGGGAACCTCTCGTTGGCCATCGCGCCGGACACGAACGTCAACACGTCGACGTCCGCCCAGACGGTGAACATATTCGGCCTGCCCTTTCAGCTCAATGACGAGGCCCGGGCGACGAGCGGGATCGGAGTCGTCGGAGCGTTCGGGGCGGAGATTCAGAAGCCGCTCCCCAAGTTCAAGTTCATCCCGGCTTCGGCGGTGCGCCTCAGGGTAGGCGGGACCATTTTTCGCCGCGATTACTCGGGCGGGGAATGGGATGACCACAACTACAGCGTCTATGCCGGTCCCCGGTTCATCACGAGCAAGGGCCAGATGAGCATGCTGTTCCAGGCTGACAGCCGCGGGGTTAATGGGAGGCCGTACAGCCGTCAGTACGGCTTGCGCCTCGAGGGAGTCCGCTTGGTGACCCGCAAGCTGTGGGTTGGTGGCAGCCTCGAGGGCTCTCGCCAGACTGCGACGTCCACGGAGGGGCCGATCGGCAAGCCGGGCATGAGCTGGAACAGCCAGGGCTTCGCGTCCTACTCGCTGTTCCCGGCGCTGAGCATCCGGTTCATGGGTGGCGCCGGCCACGAGAACACGGATCGGATCTCCACGCGCCACCGTTCGCGCTGGGTGGGGGTGATGGGCACTTATGACCTCCCGCTGGGATTCTCGATGACCCTGGCGCAGCAGGTGTTCATGACGAACTTCGAGCAGCCGAACTTCCTGTTCAGCCCGGAGCCGCCGGAGACAAGGCTTTGGTTCTCGCGATTGGCTCTGTACAACCGGAAGATCCAGTTCATGGGCTTCTCGCCGTCGATCTCTCTGATCCGCGAGAATCGGATCTCGAACCTGACCCTCTACCAGTACCAGCGCTACCGTGCCGAGGGCGGGGTGGTGAGGGTGTTCTGAGCCGTCTCGCTGCAGGCCAGCGGGAGCAGGTTTCGGGTGGCTGACGGCCGCCTCCGAGTACTCGGATCGCCGGGAAGATGATCCGGCGCAAGACCATGGCGCAAGTATCGGCCGACCCGCACGTGCGCTAGCACCGGAAGGGTGTTGGCATGGCTTGGCACGCGGGGCAGGGAAGCCGAGTTACCCCCTCCTCCAGGCTGCGACCGAGGGCTGCTTCGGCACCCTTTCGCGGTCGACAGCGGTTGTCGCGGGTGTTCTCGCAGGCTAGGCGGTCCCAGCCGCTGCCCGCCGGGCCACCGCCGCTGCCACGGTGGTGGTGGGATAGCTCGGGCTCGATCTCCGGGGGAGGGCCTGCGGCCGGGAGCAGCGTGCAGATGCCGAGTGCCGGCTCGGGCTCATGACCAACGACACACGGCCGATCGTCGGTGCGTTGACGGCCTTTGGTGCCTTGCTCGTTGACCAACCGTGGGTTGTGCAGTTGTGCGAGCCGAGACTGCGGCACCGGAGCCAGGCGTGTCTCAAATCCGGTCCGAAGATCCGAGAGTTGCCGAACTTCGCAAGTGCGCGCAGCCGACAAGTCGGTCCCGACCGGTTGACCTGAGGTACGCCAGCCTTCCCTCGGGCGGCACCGGTCTGCTTGGCGCCACCGGAACGGCGAAAGAGCATCCGCCAAATACCGGACCCGGGATCATCGCCAGCTTCCCGCGCCAGTCCGCACCCAGATTCCGGGCCCGTGCGTTAGGCGCAGACGCGTGCGGGGTTCTCGAGGATGGGAGGCCTGGGCTAGAAGTGGATCCGGAGGCCACCGTTCGCCTGCCGGAACATGCCCGGCTGGATTCCCTGGGGCGCCCGGGAGGCGATGTAGCGCTCGTCAAGCGCGTTCTTGACTGTGAAGTAGGGTTCGAACATCCATCTCTCGCCCCGGAATTCGTACCCGACCGCCAAGTTCGCGATCCGGTAGCCCGGGATTTGCCCCAGCGTGCCGTCCGGCCGAGGAGCCAGCGTTTGATTGTTGTCCGCGAACTGGCTGCCGATGACGTTGAGCTCGAATTGCACGTTCAGGCCCCGGACCTGTCTCAATCCCGAGAGGACCCCGAACGTGTTCCTCGGAGCGTACGGAAGCCGGTTCCCGCTGTACAGGTTGTTCTTCGTGAATCTGGCCGTCGGCAGGTACATTTGACGGATGCTCGTGTGGAATCGCCACCGCCCCAAGTTCGCCACCCTGTCCCAGTGCACCCTGGCAGTGCTCTCGAACCCTTGGTGCAGCGTCGTCCCCCCGTTGGTCAAGGTGGTAGTCGCCCCTCCGGACTCTGCCGCTGTGATCACTTGGTTCGAGAAGTCCATGCGAAAGTAGGTGAACTCACCGGACACGGCGTGCCCGCCCCCCAGCCGCACGCCAGCCTCGTAATTCCACGACAGTTCCGCGTCCAGATCGAGATTCTCGCCGTCGCTGTTGATGGCCACTTTCGTTCCGGGGGGCGCGAAGCCTCGGTGGACCCCCGCAAAGACAGTCACGTCTCCGATCGCCCGAACCGAGAGGCCCAGCCCGGGTATGGCCGTCAGAACTCCGTTGCTCTTGCGAATGTCGACGTTTCCCGGAACGCCGCCCGTCCTCTTGCGGGTGATGTGGCGCTCTTGGACATAGTCCACTAATCGAACGCCAGGCGTCAGGATGACTCGCGAGCCGAGCTTGAACCGATTTTGCGCGTACCCTGCGACCGCGCGACCGTACCGGAACTCGTCGTCGCGGATCACGCCCGTTCTTGCGTCGAACCGGTCCCCGTTGACGCGCTGGTCGCGCGCGCGCTCGTGAACGTACCGTGCTCCCACATCTAGGCGGCCCAGACTGTGTTCCAGCCCCAGGCTAGACTGCGCACCGTACACGTCGAAGCTCCGATTCCGGTTTCCGGCTGAGTTCCGGAGGTAGATCGCGCCGCCCGGGACGCTGGGATCACCTGTCACACCGAGATACGCCCGTCCACGGTCGCCTCGGTCGAAGTCTTGTCTCCCCCAGAATCGCTTGGTCGTGTACAGAAAAACCTGGCTGCTCAGGACTGTTCTCGGGCTTGCCGTGAACGCGTGCGACAGCATCCCGGAGCGGCGTTCCACATCGAGGGTGTCCGAGGGAACGGGATTCTGGCCGGGGTCCTGAAGGAACATCGGCGTCGTGAGGCCCAAGTAGGTCGAGTTCGATCTCTCGTCGTACAGTCCGGCCTTGACCGCAAGCGAGTGGCGGTCGCTTGGGCGGAGATTGAGCTTCAGCTGGAAGTCTTCAATGTCGAAGTAGAACTGACGCCACCCGTCCCCCTGCTTGTGCAAGTAGTTTGCAATCCAGCCGATCGACTGGTCCCGATTGCTCGAGCCGAGAGATCCTTGGCCGATGAAGACACCCCTCTGGCCGCCCTCCAAGTCTAGCTCGCCGTGGAACTTCGACGGGGGGTCCGGCGTCACGAAATTGATCACTCCCCCGACTGTCTGGGGGCCGTGTGCAATCTGCCCGCTGCCCTTGAGGACCTCGACCCGACTCATTCGCTCGATGGGCGGAGAGTAGTACATGTCGGGCTCGCCATACGGTGCCAGGGCGATCGGGATGCCATCCTCAAGCATCAGGACCTTGCGACTGCGGTTCGGGTTGAGGCCGCGAATCCCGATGTTGAGGCGCATCGCCACCGGCCCGGAGTCCTCGCGCACGGTGACTCCTGGCACCTGGCGGAGTGCCTCGTTCGTATCAACGGGCTTGGCAGCGGCCAAGTCCTCGCGGCCCAATACCTGCAGAGCACCGGGAATCGCCGTCCGTAGGTCTTGGGCCGTGGCAATCACTTCGATGGATGTGGCGTTGCTCTTGAGTTCCGTCAGCTGCACGGCGAGTTCGGATGTCTCAGGCCGCACTTGTATCTCGAGGGGAGCGAAGTTGTTGGCGACCACCCTCAGCGTGAGCGACCCGTCAGGGGCCGCGGGCAGCCGATATCGCCCCAGATGGTCCGACTGGGCAGCCATCGCGGATCCGACGACTCTCACCGTCACGCCAGCGAGCGGATAGCCGTCCGGCCCAGTCACCTCGCCTTCGAGGAGCCGCCCGTGGAGCGATCCGCCGACCATGGCGAGCAGAGGTGCCAGCACGGCTACCCGTGCCAAGCTCGATGCGATTGCGTGTCCCGCCATAATCCCTAGACTACCACTAGATGCAAACCGTTGTCAACAAGACAGGCGGCCCACCGAGCCGCCGAAGCAATACACTGAACCCGCAGTCGTCGTTCACCATCTCTAGATGCAACACGTTGGCACTTAGGGCCTGTACACCACGACGGAGTGACGGGCGAGTGCATGGACCGGGGAGGAATGGTTTGCCCGCCGCCGAGACCGGTCAGCGACCGGGCTCAGAGAGTGGCTGCCGACGGCCACTGCTCGGTGCCCTGCGCAAATGTAGAGCGGGATCGCGCTCTCGTCCTCCGCAGCGTAGTGCAGCCCGGACCGTCTCGAGCGCCCGGCCGCCCGGGCCGGCCGGAGAGCATGCAGATCCTACCCGAGCCATCTCGCAAGGCGCGTCCTGACGGGAGGGAGTCCGGCGGATGGTGCAAGTGCGGAGTTCCGTCAAGCTGGCGTCCCGACGGCGACTAGAGCAGGAGGCTCCGACTCGCAAGCCGAGAGTGCAGGGGCGTGTGGTCCCGTTCTCCGCAGGCCCGGAAACCGGCGCGGAGCGTTGCACTCAGAAGGGAATCGGACCGTTGTCGCGCAACCGCCCTCGCATTCCCCACCTCGGGATCTATCCAACGCTCTTGCAACTAGGTGCGAACAGTGCGGTGTTGGGCCAGACCGAGAGAGCCCGGTCCTGGACGCTACTGCCAACGGTCGGAGTGATTTCAAACTCTATCCGATATACCCCCATGATTTTGCAATAATCCGCATCCATATGCAGGAAAGTCGAATATTCTGATCAATCGATGTTCGTAGGCCCCGCGTATCAACCCAACGGTTGCCATGGACTGTGCATGCAATGACTCGCCGATTCAAGTCTAGATGCAATGCGAATGCAATAATCTCGTTTGCCGTACAGAGGAGCGGGTGTGGAATCTAACGGCTTGAGAAATCGCCGTTCACGAAGCCGCTCCGATCTGCAACTGGTTTGCAGATCGGCTTAACCCTATCAACAGGGGAGAACACACAAGAGTTGATGCTCAACCGCAACGAGCTCCCAGGAAGAGCCTTGCCCAAGTTCGTCAGTTCACGGCGGATCTAAGCCTTGACTTGTGTGGCTAGAGGGCCTGAACGGGCATCGCCGGAAGACCCTGCTCAACCTCGGCACCGCCTACCCCGTCCCCGAGCCGCTCTGGCGCCAGGTTGCGCCAGAGGCAGCGCGGATCGCCCGGGCCGCCGAACTGCAGCCTCGGTTGTACCGCCGCCGCATGCGGGCCGGGAAGCTGGAAACGTCACAAACCGTAGTGCCAAGTGAGGCTGAGACCCAGGACGGCCAGCCGCCATTGCAGTGAACTGGGGCCCTGGAGGTCGATCGGGCGCTCCGACCTGAATTACCTATTTTCTTGCTGTTTCCTGTCTCTTGTTATGGCACCATGGCTGCTCTGGAGGCCAAGACTCGATCTCCAAGACTCTTGCGGCCTTGAACTTAAGTCCGCCCTCCTAGGACGATCCACGCTCCCTTTGCACGGCAGAACGCCACCAAGTGACGAACTTGGGATGGGATGGAGGCTGATCACGGCGGGGTAGTCGTGTGCATGATGAGAGGCAGGGAGTGAGCTCGTGCCCAAGGGGACCACATCAACGTTCGTCGGCATCCGCAACGAGCGTGAGTTCTACAGCGATCACTATCTGGCGGAGATCCTGTCGAAGGATCTCCGGCCCACGCTCAAGCGCTGGCTGGCAGCGGCGGACTCTTCCGGGGAGGATGTGCAATCGCCGGAAGACAGGCTCCGGTCGCTCTGGAAGCACTATGGCCCGTTCCGGGAGCGATTCGACAAGCCCGGCACGGGAGTGCGCGGTCGGCTCAAGGCGCAGGAGGAATGGCACCGGCGTCAGGTGGAAGCCTTGGAGTATCGCTGGGATCCCCGCAACGAGCTCGTCGACGGGGATGTCGAGATTCCGGTGCTGGTGGCCGCCAAGGGTTCGCTCGGCCAGCGCCTCGTCGTGTTGGGAGTCTACGATGCGCAGGCCGAAGATGTCGACCCGCTAACGCTGAAGCCGCGCAGGGAGCAGTTTCGGGGAGAGGCCCCGCCAGACGAGGCGGTGCTCTCCGAGACTTGGGCTGACATCATCACGCGGCGATTGTTCCGGCAGGACCGCGCCCCGCGCTGGGTGTTGCTGCTCTCCTGCGGTCAGACGCTGCTGATCGAGAGGGCCAAGTGGTCCCACAACCGCCTGATGCGGTTCGACTGGGGCGAGATCCTCGGCCGCCGGGAGCGCCCGACGCTGCAGGCGACGGCGGCCCTCTTGCACCGGGAGTCCCTGATCCCCGGATCGGGCACGGCGCTGGCCGACGAGCTTGACGAGAACAGCCACCGGCACGCCTTCGGGGTCTCGGCGGACCTCAAGTATGCCTTGCGGGAGGCGGTCGAGCTGGTCGGGAACGAAGTGCTGCGGTCGATGCGTAAGGACGGCAAGGTGCCGCCGGATCAAGATCCGGAGTTCGCGGAGCGCCTGAGCTTGGAGTGCCTGCGGTACATGTACCGGCTGCTGTTCCTGTTCTACATCGAGGCGCGGCCAGAACTGGGCTTCGCGCCCATCGACAGCGAGATCTACCGCAAGGGTTACAGCCTGGAGCGTCTGCGGGACATGGAGATGTCGCGGTTGGCGAGCGGGGTCGCGCTGGGCCGGAACCACATCCAGCAGAGCCTGACGTCGCTGTTCCGGCTCGTTCGGGAGGGCTTCGATCCCAAGCCGGCGACGCAGGGCCCGCTGGAGTTCGGCAAGGAGCACCTGAGCCGCACGTTCAAAATGCGCCCGCTGGACAGCGCGCTGTTCGACGAGCGGCGCACTCCGCTGCTGGCGAAGGCTTACCTGTCCGACGCAGTCATGCAGCGGGTGATCCGGCTGCTGTCGCTGACGCGTCCGGCCAAGGGGCGCGGAAAGCGGCGGGGGCGGATCTCGTACGGCCAGCTGGGGATCAACCAGCTGGGAGCCGTGTACGAGGCTTTGTTGTCGTTCCGGGGATTCATCGCGAAGGAAGACCTGTACGAGCTCAAGCCGGCCAAGAAACAGGCAGACCCGCTGCAGGAGTCATGGTTTGCGCCGAAGGCGGATCTGTACCTGTACGAGGAGGACGAGAAAGTCTGGGACACAGACCGCCGGGACGTGCGGGAGCACCTGATGCACGAGAGGGGGACTTTTCTGTACCGGCTGCGCGGGCGGGATCGCCAGAAGTCGGCGAGCTACTACACGCCGGAGTCGCTGACGCGAGTCGTGGTGAAGTACGCGCTGCGGGAGCTGGTCCCGGACGACATGCCGGCGGTCGAGATCTTGGACCTGACGGTCTGCGAGCCGGCGATGGGATCGGCGGCATTCCTGAACGAGGCCGTCAACCAGCTGGCGGCGAAGTACTTGGACCGCCGGCAGGGCGAGCTTGGCCGGCGGGTTCCCGCGAGCGGTACGACGAGGAGTTGCAGAAGGTGCGGCACTTCATCGCGGACCGGAACGTGTTCGGCGCCGACCTCAACCCGGTGGCGATCGAGCTGGCCGAGATGTCGCTGTGGCTGAACTCGATCGTCAAGGACGGGCATGTGCCCTGGTTTCGGTCCCAACTGGTGGCAGGGAACTCGCTGGTCGGGGCCCGCCGGGCCACGTATCGGCCCGACGAGATTCGAACCGGGAGGTCGAGAAGGGAGCAGTGGTTTAGCCGGCAGCCTGACGACGTTGGTCGGGGGACGTCGCCACAGCGGCCGCCGGGCACCGTCTACCACTTCCTCCTGCCCGACCCGGGCATGGCGAACTACACGGACAAGTTCGTGCGGACGCTCGCGCCCGACGCGATCAAGCGATTGAAGGGATGGAAGAAGAAGTTCTGCCAGCCATTCAAGGACAGCGACATCGAGGATCTGGAGCGCTTGTCGGACGCGGTGGACAAGCTCTGGGCGCTCACGGCGGAGCAGCTGGCCAAGGAGCGTCAGCTGACCACTGACGACATCGGGGTCTGGGGCCGGGAATCGCGCCTGCGGCGCACTCCCAACGACCGCAAGGACCAGATTCGGCGGCAAGGTGCATACGGCACCGAGGCGTTCGCCGCGAGCCCGTACCGGCGGCTCAAGCTGGTGATGGACTACTGGTGTTCGCTGTGGCACTGGCCCATCGAGGCGGAGGTTGACCCGCCAACGCGGGATCAGTTCCTTGCCGAGGTGGGCCTGGTGCTGACCGCGGATGTGCGGCTGCCGGGCATCGCTCCGCATGACACGGGCTTCCTGTTCGGGGAAGAGTACGCGGAGCATGTCGCCGGGTTGGCGCGGCGAATCTTGGACGAGGCTGGCACGCTTGACATGGATCAAGTGCTTGGAGAGTTCCCGCGCCTCGGGATGGCCGACCGTCTGGGGCGGGAGTTGCGCTTCCTGCACTGGGAGCTTCAGTTCGCGGACCTGTTCTACGGCGCGCGAGCCGACGGCCGGGCGAGGAAGGGGTTCGATCTGGTCGTCGGGAATCCGCCGTGGGTCAAGGTCGAGTGGGATGAGCGAGGGGTGATCGGCGATTTTGAGCCGCTGATCGGCCTGCGCAAGATGCGCGCCCCCCAGCTCCGCCAAGAGCGGGAGGAGGCGTTCGACCGGTGGAGCGACCTGCGCGGGACGTATTTGGCGGAATATGGCTGGGCAGCGACGACGCAGAGCTACCTGAACGCGGCCCAGAACTATCCCTTACTCAAGGGCGTGCAGACGAATCTCTACAAGTGCTTCCTGCCTCAAGCATGGAGACTCGTCCATGAGCGGGGGGCGGCGGGTTTCTTACATCCGGAGGGGGTGTACGACGATCCCAACGGAGGCCGGCTGCGAGCGGCGATGTATGAGCGGCTGCGGGGGCACTTCCAGTTCCAGAACGAACTGAGGCTGTTTCCCGAGGTGCACCACCACACCCGGTTCAGCGCCAATGTGTACGGGTCCAGACGCGAGCGACCGCGGTTCGGGCACATCGCGAACCTATACTCGGCGGCCACGGTGGACGCGTGTCACGACCACTTGGGTGAGGGGCCGGTTCCAGGTATCAAGAATTCCGCCGGCAGATGGGAGACGAACGGTCATTCGCGGAGGATCGTTCAGGTAGGCAGGGAGGAGCTGGAGATCTTCGCGGCAGCACTGGACGCGAGCGAGACGCGACCCGAAGAGGCGCGCCTTCCAGCGCTGCACTCGGTGGAACTGGTGGAGTTCATCCGCAAGTTCGCGGCCCAGCCGCGGCGGCTCCGCGACTTGGAGGGGCAGTACGCCAGCACGTCGATGTTTCATGAGACCAATGCCGTGCGGGACGGCACGATCCGGCGCGAGACGCGCTTTCCGAGTGGCCCGGGCGAGTGGATTCTCTCGGGGCCCCATTTCTTCGTCGGCAACCCGCTGTACAAGACACCGCGAAGGAAGTGCCGGCTCAGCAGCCACTACGACTGCATCGACCTCACGTGGATTCCGGACGACTATCTGCCGCGGACCAACTACGTTCCGGACTGCGACGCGGCCGAATACCTAAGACGGACACCGACCGTTGCGTTTGGTGGCGGCAAGCGTGAGTCGGTGCCGCAACGGACTACGGACTACTATCGCCAGGTGAACCGCGCAATGGTGGGACCTGCCAGCGAGCGGACTCTCAGCGTTGCGATTGTTCCCCGTGAAGTCGGGTACGTCCATGCCGCAGTCGGAACGGCATTTTCCGACACGGCGAGAATGTTGGACTTGCACACAGCCTGCCTCTCATTGGCACTCGATGCATACCTGAAGATTGTCGGAACGGTAAATCTTCACCCAATCGTTCTCGCATCCTTTCCAATGCCGGCGTACACTGACGGACTTCGCACAGCCGCCCACCTGCGAGCCGCTTCCCTGAATTCTGCAACAAGTCACTACCGCGAACTCTGGGAGGCGGTCTGGACCCCAGCCTGCCAAGACGATCGGTGGACGAAGGCCACTCCACGCCTGAATCCGAGCTTCTTTCGCAATCTGAGCCGATCGTGGACCCGGACCTGCGCCTTGCGCACTGACTACGAGCGCCGACAGGCGCTCGTCGAGATCGATGTCTTGGTCTCGATGGCCCTCGGCCTCACCCTTGACGAGCTCTTGGCGATCTATCGCGTGCAGTTCCCAGTGATGCGCCAGTACGAGGCCGACACTTGGTACGACATGAATGGCCGTATCGTCTTCACGGTCTCCAAGGGACTGCCGGGAGTTGGTCTGCCTCGCAAGGCGATCAAGGGCGACACCAACTACGGTCTCGCGACCCCCGAACGGACCATTCCAGCCACATCCCTCGGTTGGGAGGACATCCGCCACTTCAGTGAGGGCACGGTCACCCGGCAGATCCTTGACGACACCCTTCCCGGTGGGCCCCACAAGCGGGTGATCGAGTATGTTTCCCCGTTCGCCCGCTGCGACCGTGAAGAGGACTATCGCCTTGCCTGGGACGAGTTCACTCGCCGGTTCGGAGAGGTTCCGTCGTAATCGGCGACCAGACCAGACAGGCCAATTCGGATGCTGCCGTGCTTGCGGGCCCAGACTCATGCCGATGTCGGACCTGCCAACCACGCCGCATCTTGGGCGCCCTCGGTCTTTGCGGGGTCAACCATGCCTGCAAGGGACCAAGAACCGGTGGTCGGCAATGTCGGGGCAACGGCTCCGACACGGCGCAGACCGCTCCGATGCGCGCATGGTTGTCCGCGTCGCAGCCTGCGGGATCGCAATCTCCGGCTGTGCCTGACACGTCGCAGCGAAATTGCCACTGCTGGCGGTCACCGGGCGGCTGGCCATCAGTGCCATCAGCCCAGCAGGGCGCGGTTGACCTGCTCGCTTTCCCGCCGCCGGACCCGCCTTGGTTTCCGCCGGTTGGCTGATAGCATTGAGGGGCCACATGGTCTGGCTTCGATCCGTCGCAGGCGCTCTGGCAGTGCTTTGCCTGGCTGCGACCGTTTCGGCCCAGGATGGAGCCGAAGAGTCCCCCGCCTCCGGGCCGGTCGGCCCGGCCGGTGAGGCGGCCGACAGCCCGGAATCCGGGCAGGCGGGCCAGGAACGGGCGAGCAGGACCGAGATCAACCTGCTCGGCGAGACCTCGTCCGAGTCCGGCGAGAGCCGACGCAACGAGAACGTTCAGTTCAACCTCGTTGACAACAATGCTCTGAAAGAGCTCAACATTCGCCTCGGCACGACAGCCACGCTTGTCGGCGAGTTCGCCGTGGACCGCGGCTACTTCGGCGCGGAGTATGGAAAGCCTCCGAGCGTGCCCGTGCATGCACCACCCGCGCCAGCCTCGGATTTCCACGGCAACGCGTTCTGGCGGCACAACAACAGCGTCTTCTCTGCCCGCTCGTTCTTCCAGGTAGGCTCTGTGAGGCCGGCTCGGGAGAACTTCTACGGCGCGAGCGCCAGCCTGCCGGCGGGGCCGCTCGGCGGGCTGACGTTGTCTGCCTCTCAGAACAAGATCCGTGGCAACGTCAACGGCAACGTGCTCGTGCCGCTGCCCTCCGAGCGGACCCCGCTCGCCCGCGATCCGTCCACACGTTTGGCCGTCGAGAGAATCCTAGGAGCGTATCCCGCAGAGCCCCCGAACCGCCCCGACATAGCGGCCCGAGCGTTGAACACCAACAGCATCCAGCGCATTAATACCGACTCTGCCCGGATTCAGCTGGACCGGACCGGGCCCTTGGGCGGCAAACTGGCCCTGCGCCATGCCTGGACAGCGCAGAACGTGGATGCGTTCCAGCTCGTCGTGGGACAGAATCCCGACACCGACAATCGTTCCCACTCGTCCCGGCTGACGTGGAGCCGGTCGTTCTCGCCGGCAACCACGTTGCAAGTCTCGGTCGGGCTGGACCGGCTGGGATCGCTCCTGCTGCCCGCCGAGGGGGCCCTCGGACCGATCATGATCGGCAGGGCGCTCTCCATTCTGGGGCCGTACCCGATCATTCCGATCGACCGCGCCCAGAATCGCTTCCGGTACGCGGCAACCTTGCGACGCTCCATGGGGCGGCATGAGGTGACCGCCGGATTCGCGCTGACCAGGCTGCAGTACAACGGCGAGGAACCAGACGGGGCTCGCGGAATCTTGGCCTTCCGGCCAAACTTCGGAAATGACGCCATCACGAACGTGCGCCTTGGCCGGCCCAGCCGGCTGATCGCCTCGCTGGGATCGACGTACCGCGGATTCCGCAACTGGCACAACTCCTTCTTCGTCGGGGACCGCTGGCGCGTCAGCCAGCGCCTTACGCTGCACATGGGACTCCGCTACGAGCCGTTCACTCGACCGGTCGACGTGACCGGCCGCAGCGAGCTCACGATGGACTCGGACCTCAACAATCTCGCCGGCTCATTCGGATTTGCGTGGAGGCTGCCCGGCAAGGCTGGCGTCGTGCGCGGTGCGTACGGGGCTCACTACGGCGAGATCTTCCCGGTGACCTACGGCCAGGACCGCCTGAACGCGCCCCACACCGTGACCTCGGTGATCCTCACGCCTGAGCTCGCGACCTACCGGTCCTTGCTGGACCACTCCAAGCGCGATCCCGGCGCGCGCTCAAGCCTCATCGGGCCCGGGCCGGACTTGGCCGTGCCGTACGCGCACCAGTACAGTCTGGGATGGGAAACCGAGCTTGGGGCCGACTGGAGGCTGCAGCTAGGCTACGTGGGCAGTCGAGCGCACAAGCTGATCATCACCTACTTCCTCAACCGCGGGCGCGAAGTGCCGGGAATCATCTCCACTGTGTCCAACGTGAACGCGCGGCGTGCCGACCAGAGCATCTTCGAGCATCTCTTCGTCCACAATGGTTCTCGGGCGTATTTTGACGCGGGGCGTGTCACGCTGACCACCCCTGGCTGGCGCGGCCTGTCCCTTAACGTCTCGTACTGGCTGAGCAAGTCACTCGACCTCGGAGGCTCCTACACGAACACCGCGTCGGGCCCGGATGCCAGGGTCGCGGTGTCACAGCTCGAGCACGAGTCGCACCGCGATCTCAAGGGTCTCAGCGACTTCGACCAGCCGCACGCGGTTCTCGTGCAGGGGAGTTACACGCTGCCGGCGCGTCGGTCGGGCTGGGCCGGGAGACTCTTCGGAGGATGGAGCCTCTCAGCAGTCGGCCTGCTCAAGTCCGGCACTCCGTTCACCGTGGAATCGGGATCGGACGGCCCCGGGTGGGGTAACGTTGACGGTCGGAGCGGTGACCGGCCGATGCTGCTTGACCCGGCCGTCCTGGGGCGCGTGGTTGGCTCCCCTGACACCTCCGAAACGCTGCTGCCAGCGAGTGCCTTCCGGTACATCAACGCCCCGGCGGAGCAGGCCGGGAGCCTGGGTCGCAACACGTTCCGCAAGGGGAAGATCGCGAATGTGAACGCATCCCTCTCAAGGCGCTTCGCTCTGGGCAGCGACACATCGCTGGAGTTCCGGGCCGAGTCGATCAACTTCTTCAACACGCCGCAGTTTGCCGAGCCGGGCAAGACTCTCACGTCGCCCAACTTTGGACAGATCAACAACACGCTGAACGACGGCCGCACATTCCGATTCCAGCTCAAGTTCTTTTGGTAGGCCCGGGTCGGGTCGTGACCGTTCACGCTCGCTGCCCGGAACTCCAGCGGCGTTGCCGGGCTCGCTGACTGCCATCCCAGAATCGGGCGCCTGGCGCCAGTTGGACGCTGCCGCCTCAAGCGGCGTTCTGGGGGCGCCGAGCACCCGGGCCGCGGGCCGGCGCGCTCTGGGGCCCGGGGTTTTGCACGGAAGAACGGTGCGGCCCGGGAACCGCGCTCAGGCGCACTCCCGCTCGCCGGCGATCGGTCTCGAACCTGCGCCCGCCACGCTTCCCGTACATCCCGGCCCGGGGCGCGGATATAATCTCATGCGAACGGAGCCCACCGACGAACCCTCGCATGACACGATCCAAGACCACACGCGCCATTCTTCTCGCCCTGTTTTCGCTGGCGGTCGCGGCGGCCTATGAAACAGCCAAGACTGAGAGGCTGATGGTTGACGCAGCCAATCGCCTGTTAGAGTCCCTTGACCGAATGCAGCGAATGGGGACTGTCTTCCCGATGGCCTCGCCAGAGCGGACGAACTGGCACTACTTCCCGGAGCCCGGATTCGCCGAGGAGTACGGGTACGTCCGCAACGGGGTCACCTTCAAGCAGATGGACCCGAAGCAGCTCCACTTCGCTTACTCCCTCCTGAGCACGGGGCTTGGACACGCTGGTTTCGTCAAGACGATGAACGTCATGGCGCTCGAGGAGATTGTGCGCGCCATCGAAGACGACCGCACCGGTTACAGGGACACCGAGAGGTTTCACTTCACGATCTTCGGCACGCCTTCTCTGACGGGTGACTGGGGATGGCGGGTCGAGGGGCACCATGTTTCCTTGCACTACGCGATCCGCGACGGCAAGCTTGTCGCCAGCAGTCCAACGTTCCTGGGCGCAAACCCGCACGAGGTGCCGCAGGGGCTCCACAAGGGGATGCGCGCCTTGGAGCGCGAGGAGGACCTCGCGCGGGCATTCCTCAAATCCCTCGAGCCGTCCAAGCAGGAGATCGCGATCTTTGAGAAGCAAGCCCCCTACGACATCGTCACGATGGCGGACAAGCGAGCGGCGCTGGACGGGGATCCCCGGGGCTTGCCAGCCTCGGGCATGAGCGACGACCAGTACGACAGCTTGCTCGGGCTGATCTGGGAGTACGCCAGCGTCATGCCGGCCGAGATCGCGTCCCAGCGGATGAAGGCTGCCACGTCCACTCCGAAGGACGAGCTGTTCTTCGGATGGGCGGGTGACATTGAGCGGCCCGCCGCGAAACCGATCGTGATTGGCAGCAAGACCACCGAGAACCGGCACTTGGCCGGGAACTACTACCGGATCCAGTCACCGACCTTCCTGATCGAGTACGCGAACACCCAGAACCAGAGCAATCACAGCCATTCGGTTTGGAGGGAGTTCGACGGGGACTTCGGCTACGACATTCTGACGACGCACTTCCGAGGCATGGGCCACGCCCCCGAGGAGAGGCTTGCCGACTGATCCTCGCTAAGGCAGCTGGAACGGCGGGTCCCGCGCAGCTTGCACGCGTCCGTGCTCGAAGGGCGGCCAGTCTGCCCGGCCCGGCTGAGCCGTGTCTCGCGTCGTTGGCAGCCGCGGAATTCGTGGGAGTCACGATCGCGGCCGCCTTCGGCATCGTGGCCGCGCCCAAGTTTCGAGGTTCTTGAGGCTCTCCGGCCAAAACTCGAATTGCCGCTTGACCCGGTCCGGCACCGGTTCTGCGTGGGGGTCCGCCCGCGTCGTGCTCCGCGGGCGGCGCCGGTGCACACCCTGCAGGCCCAGCGAGCGCATCAGCCGCTCCACCCGCTGCCGCGACACGCCGCGGCCCTCCGCCCGCAGGGTCGCATGCACCCGTCGCCCGCCGCAGGTCCCGCCCGACTCTTCGTGGATCTCGGCGATCCGTGTGCCCAACGCTTGGTTCTCCACCACCCGCCGACTCGGTGGCCGCCGGTGCCATGCATGGTACCCGCTGGCGGAGACCCCCAGCGCCCGGCACATCATGGCTGTCGGATACTGACCCTGGTACCCTCTTACGAACTCGAAGACCCTGACGGCATCGAACCGGTCTCCCGAGCGAACCAGGCTGCGGCTTTTGCCAAGATTTCCCGCTCCATCCGCACCCGCCGCAGCTCACGCCGCAATTCCCGGAGCTCTTTGCGCTCCGCGGTCGTCAGCCCGTCCTTGCGCTGACCGCTGTCGATCTGCGCCTGTTTCACCCACCGTCGCAACGAGTCCTGCGACACCTCAAACTCCTCGGCGACCTCCCGCAGGCGCCGTCCGCCCGCCAAGAACACCTTCACCACCTGTGCCCGAAACTCCTTCGGGTAGGCCTTCACATACCGTTGGCTCATCGCTGGGGCCCTCCTGTTACCCCGCCACTACAGTGCCGCATCTCCTCGAAAAACCGCACCTCTCAGGTGTCCACGAAATCGCAGGCACTCCAATGTGCAGCGGAGTGCGGCGCGCCGGAGCACGCGCCAGCAGAAAAAGCGCAAGCTGCGCGAGGCGCGCCGGGCGTGCGTGCAACTGCGCTTCAAGACGGTCGAGCTGAGGGATCCGGCGGGCGCGGAGGCCCCCGTGCGGCTGCAACTGGTGCATGTGTGCGAGCAGTCGGCCCCGGCCGGGACCGAGGCTCTGGAGTGGTTCCTGCTGACGACGCTGGAGGTGCGGTCGCTAGCCGACGCGCAGCAGGTGCTGGAATGGTACCGGCTGCGCTGGCGCATCGAGGACTGGCACCGCATTCTCAAGTCGGGCTGCAAGGTGGAGCACCTGGGGCACCGCCGCGGGGAGCGCATCGAGCGGGCGGTGACGATCAAGGCGGTCATCGCCTGGCGGCTGGCGGCGATGACCCTGCTGGGGCGCGAGACGCCCGAGCTGCCGGTGGAGGTGTTTTTCACGCGAGTCCAGATCCGCGTGATGTGACACTTCGCCGCCCGGCGGCGCCTGGCTGCGCCCGGCAACCTGGGGCTGGCGGTGCGCACCATGGCGATCCTGGGTGGCTATCTGTACCGCAAGAACGGCCCACCACCCGGGCATCAAAAAATCTGGGAGGGGTGGACTATTTTGACCATCATGGGCGCAGCGTACGAACTTAAGGACCACTTTGAACCGCCTCAAACTGCCTCTCGGAAGGAGCCCTGATGTGGACTTATGGGGCATCGGCAGCCCGCAGGCGCCGTCCGCCCGCCAGGAACACCTTCACCACCTGTGCCGAAACTCCTTCGGGTAGGCCTTCACATACCGTTGGCTCATCGCTGGGGCCCTCCTGCTACCCCGCCACTACAGTGCCGCATCTCCTCAAAAAACCGCACCTCTTAGGTGTCCACGAAATCGCAGGCACTCCAGACCCGCGGCTGAAGCCGCAGCGATCACTGCTCAAGCATCAGCCGGGCCTCGAGATTTTCTTGCAGAAACCGGGAGTGCCGTTGGACAACAATGCTGCCGAGAGAGTGCTGCGGCGGCCGGTGGTGGGGCGCAAGCTTTCCTACGGATCGCACAGCAAGGTCGGGGCAAAGCTGCAAGGCACGCTGCTATCGGTGTTCGGGACGCTGGCGATGGGGGGCGTTAGCCTGACGCAGTGGCTGACAGCCTATCTGGGCGAGTGTGCGCGGATTGGGCCCGGGAAGGTGGTCCCCGACGCGGACGCCTGGTTGCCCTGGGGCTTTACGCCGGAACGCAGAGAGACGCTGCAAGCTGGCCCGGCGGGCCGGAGCCGGGGCCCGTGAGCGCGCGCTACTGTGGCCGGCGGTTTGCGGCCAGCGAGCTGGAACTGATCCGGGGGCTGATCGATCAACGCCAGCCACGCCTGTCGCGCACGGCCCTGTCCCAGGCAGTCTGCCGGGCCTCGCACTGGCGCAAGCCCGACGGCGGGCTCAAGCAGGTCAGCGCGCGGGTCGCGCTGCTCCGCCTGTCCAGCGGCGCGGCGCGGGCCCGCACCCGCGCGCAAGCCCGAGCCCACCCCGACCAGCGACCCGCCCCGCCCGGAACTGTTGCCCGCCCGGCTGGCGCAGGTGCGCCCTGCCGATGCCCCACTAATGACAGTTGACAAATGGGTCGCTGTTGTGGCATTCCTTGGGCATGTTGGATCAACATTGCATCGCCGCGACCCTGGCCACTGCGACGGCGGTGGCGACCGTGCAGGTCCTGCTGGCCGAGGCTGGCGATGCCAGCCGCACCGAGATCGCCCGCCGCGTATGCCGCGAGTTCGGCTTCCGCGACAGCCGCGGCCGGTTGCAGATGGCGAGTTGCCAGAAGGCCTTGCGCAGCCTGCACGCGGCCGGCCGCATCCAGTTGCCCGCGCCGCGCCACGGGGGCGCGCCCCGCTGCCGACCGCGCCGGCTGGGACAGCCGCTGCCCACGCCGGCCGCCGTCCCGGCCTCCGCCGGGGCGGTGCAGGGGCTGCGCCTGACCGAGGTCCGCACCCCGCTCCAGCGCCGCACCTGGAACGAACTCGTCGCCAGCGAGCATCCGCAGGGCGCGGTGCTGCATGTGGGCGCGCAATTGCGCTACCTGATCGAGTCCGAGCACGGCCTGCTGGGCGCGCTCGGACTCGCCGCCTCGGCCCTGGCCGTCGCCGCCCGCGACGAGTGGATCGGCTGGTCGCCCGCGCTGCGACGCAAGCGGCTGCACCGCGTGGTCGCTCTCAGCCGCTTCCTGATCCGCCCCTCCGTGCAGTGCCGCTGTCTCGCCTCCAAGGTGCTCTCCATGGCCCTGCGCCAGCTGCCGTCCGACTTCCGGCTCCGCTACGGCTACCGGCCGGCCCTGGTGGAGACGTTCGTGGACACCCAGAGCCACGCCGGCACCTGTTTCCGGGCCGCCAATTGGACGCCGGTGGGGGAGACCGCGGGCCGCGGGCGCTTTGCGCCCCCCGGCCAGCACGTGCCGGTGAAGTCCATCTTCCTCTACCCCCTGCGGCGCGACTTCCGCGCCGTGCTCGGCGCCGACGCCCCGCCTCCCGAGCAGGCGCTGGGGCCGGCCCAGGGCCTCGCTCTCGACCAGTTCGCGCACAATGAGATGGGTGGGGCCCAGCTGGGCGACCTCCGCTTGTCAAAGAGGCTGGTGCGGACCACCAACATGCAGGCCGCCGCTCCCACCCTGTCGATCCCCGAGGCGGCCCAAGGCGACCGCGGCCAGGTCAAGGGCCACTACCGCTTCATCGATCAGCCGAAGAAGTCGGCGGTGACGCCGGAGAACATCCTCGCGCCGCACCGCGCGCGCACGTTGCGGCGCCTGCAGGGCGAGCGCGTGGCGCTCTGCCTGCAGGACGGCACCGATCTCAACTTCGCCGCGCATCCCGGCTGCGCGGGCCTGGGGCTGATCGGCAAGAACAAGAAGTCGAAGGGCACCCTCGGCCTGCACATGCACTCGACGCTGGCGGTGAGCACGGCGGGCGTGCCGCTGGGCGTGCCCCTGATCCAGTACGACGCCCCGGACGGCAAGGCGCAGCGCGGCAAGCCGCTCGAAGAGCGCAAGACGTTCCGCTGGATCCGCGGCCTGCGGGACTGCGCCGAGATCGCCGCCCAGCTGGGCGGCACGCGCCTGGTGTCGGTCATGGACCGCGAGGCGGACGTGTTCGCGCTGTTCGCCGAGCAGCGCCGGCTGGGCCGCGTCGACTTGCTGGTGCGGGCCAAGTGCAACCGCACGCAGGGCAAGGGCCGGCCCAAGCTGTTCGACAGCATCCGCGCGCAGCCGGCGCAGGGCAAGCTGAAGATCGAGGTGGCACGGAGCTCGGCGCGGCGCAGCACCCGCAAGCAGGCGGCCAGCCCGTTGCGCGAGGCGCGCACGGCGCGGGCGCAGCTGCGCTGGAAGACGGTCGAGTTGCGGGACCCGGCCGGCAAGCAGGGCCCGTTGCGGCTGCAGTTGGTGCATGTGTGGGAAAAGGAGGCCCCGGCCGGGGTCGAGGCGCTGGAGTGGTTCCTGCTGACGACGCTGGAGGTGAGCTCGCAGGCCGCTGCGGAGCGGATGCTGCACTGGTACGGGCTGCGCTGGCGCATCGAGGACTGGCACCGCATCCTGAAGTCGGGCTGCAAGGTGCAGTACCTCGGGCACCGCACGGGGCAGCGCATCGAGCGGGCGGTCACGATCAAGGCGGTCATTGCCTGGCGGCTGGCAGCGATGACCTTGCTGGGGCGCGAGACGCCCGAGATGCCGGCGGAGGTGTTGTTCACGCAAGTCCAGATCCGAGTGCTGCGGCACTTCGCAGCCCGTCGCAGGCTGGCCACGCCGGGCAACCTGGGGCTGGCCGTGCGGACGATGGCGATCCTGGGCGGCTACCTGTATCGCAAGAACGGCCCGCCGCCCGGCCATCAGAAAATCTGGTCAGGCTGGACCCGCTTGACCATCATGGCCGAGGCGTACGAACTCAAGGACCACTTTGAACCGCCTCAAACCGCATCAGGAAAGGAGCCCCGATCTTGACAAATGGGGCATGGGCAGGGTGCGCCCGCTCCGACTGGACTGCCTGCGCCCGCGCGATCCACGCAGTCGTCTATGGAACGAGTTCGTCGAGCGCTACCACTACCTCGGGCACAAGCGCTTGCCGGGGGCCCAGTTGCGCTACTTCGCAAAGGCGGCTGACGGCCAGTTGCTGGGCTTGCTGGGCTTCGGTGCTGCCGCTTGGAAGACCGCCCCGCGGGACCGCTTCATCGGTTGGAGTCCGGCCACCCGCGAGCGCAACCTGCAACGGGTGGTGAATCACGCCCGGTTCCTGATCCTACCTTGGATTCGTCTCCCATGCCTAGCCTCGCACCTGCTGGCATGTGTCGAGCGTCAATTGTCCCGAGACTGGCAGGACCGCTACAAGACCTGCCCAGTCCTGCTGGAGACCTTCTGTGAGACACCCCGATTCGCCGGGACCTGCTACCGGGCAGCCAATTGGACCCTCGTCGGACAGACCCAAGGCCGCGGCAAGCTAGACACTCGTCACGAGTACGCAAAACCGGTGAAGAACATCTTCGTCAAGCCTCTCTGCCCGGACTGGAAAGCGATCCTGAACCGCTAGACGACGCCCCTCCTCCACGCGCCTCTCGAACGCTTACACCCCACCTGCACGAAATGTCTCGCATCCGAGCTGTGGACGTGAAGGACGTTCAGTGAACCGTGACACCTCGGGATAGATTCGCGGCAATCCGGGCTCCAACGGATCTGAAAGGCTAGTTACAGCTTGCAGAGTCAATTGTGGGCAGGCCGTGTTGCGGCTGGTCCCCTCCGGTCTCCGCCAGCCATCGCTAGGTTGCGAATTCGACCGTCATCTTGCCCCGCGCTGGCTGCAAAACCCTGGCCACGTTGCAGTGCCAGTCCCTCGTCATAGACAACGTGAGGACCAACGAACCCATGTCTTCGTTGCGCCGTTGCCGCTGGCCGCCTGCGAATCCGAGCAATCGGCGAAAGCTCGTAGTTGCGTTGTCATATCCGAAGGCCGCATTCGGAGGGTCCGCGGTACGCGCGGGTTCCCGTTGCCCTCACGGATCTTCTCCCCGGCGCGCGCGCCGCCTGTGCTTGGTCGCCTTTCGGCGAGCGGGAGGCCGCGCTCTCAGCGCCAGCGGCCGGCGCCGGGCGAGCGGGCGCGGTAGCGGACCGGGTAGTCCCACCCCAGCTCCTCGTTCATCCTGTGCGCCACGGCGGCGGGCCAGACGCCGTTGTCCGGCTGGGCCTTCTTGTCCCTGTCCCGGGGGTTGTAGCCGGCGATGTCCTCAAGGGCGTACGGGCGCTCCTCGGGCAGCTCCTGCTCCCAGCTCCGCCGCAGGGCCTTCTCGGCCGCCCAGCTGGTGGGATGGGCATGGTCGACCAGCTTGTCGATGGCATCCGCCCGCCCGTCTTCCCAAGCGTCGTCCAGCATCTCGTCGAGCTTGCCCCTCAAGCCGTCGGCGCGCTTCAGTCTCTTGCACATCTGCGCGCGCCAGCCGACGATCTCCGCCCGCCAGTGGCTGAGGTTTTCCTCCTGCGGACTGTGCTCCATCTTCAGCAGGTGCTCGATGATGTTCCCGCAGAGCGATGTCCACCCGCGCTGTTCGCTGCGTCCCAAGGTCTCGATCTCCTCGATCACGTTCTCCCAGTCGATCGCGTCGAGGTCGCGGCGGCGCAGCGCCCCAGCCTGCTCCTGCGTCCAGCTCCAGAAGTCCTCGTCGTACAACGGCCGCTCGCGCCGCCCGCCGGCGGCCGCCGCGGCCGACTCCCGCGCTGACGCCAGGCCCGGCACGTCCGCATTGTAGCCGATCCGACCGGATTGAGCCGCCTGGGAGCCGTCGCAATAGGGATGCCTATTTCGACGTCGCCGAAGCGGGTGCGAAAGGCCCACCGCTTCGACGTTTCGGCGCCACTATTACCGTCGCTTGCGTTTCTCCTCCCCGCTGTGCTGGCATGGTGCCTATAGCGATGATCGTCGGCTACGCACGAGTCTCCACCGTCGACCAGCACCCTGGAGTGCCTGCGATTTCGTGGACACCTGAGAGGTGCGGTTTTTCGAGGAGATGCGGCACTGTAGTGGCGGGGTAACAGGAGGGCCCCAGCGATGAGCCAACGGTATGTGAAGGCCTACCCGAAGGAGTTTCGGGCACAGGTGGTGAAGGTGTTCTTGGCGGGCGGACGGCGCCTGCGGGAGGTCGCCGAGGAGTTTGAGGTGTCGCAGGACTCGTTGCGACGGTGGGTGAAGCAGGCACAGATCGACAGCGGTCAGCGCAAGGACGGGCTGACGACCGCGGAGCGCAAAGCGCTCCGGGAATTGCGGCGTGAGCTGCGGCGGGTGCGAATGGAGCGGGAAATCTTGGCAAAGGCCGCAGCCTGGTTCGCTCGGGAGACCGGTTCGATGCCGTCAGGGTCTTCGAGTTCTCAAGCGGGTACCAGGGTCAGTATCCGACAGCCATGATGTGCCGGGTGCTGGGGGTCTCCGCCAGCGGGTGCCATGCATGGCACCGGCGGCCACCGAGTCGGCGGGGGGGGGGGGGGGGGGGGGGGGACTCCCTACCGTTTGTCAAGGGTAAAAAGCGGCGGTTTCGGGCTGGTCTGATGGCAGGGCCATGAAGGGTTCGCGGGAGGCCGTGAGGGGTCACTTGGATTGCGAGATTGGAGAGGTGGAGCGTGGCAGGCGGGGGCCAGCCCCCGCACCTGCGGAGTTCTCTCGGGCATGGGGGAATCTATCGACAGGGAGCGGGTAGCAGCGGGTGCCGGCAGTGAAGGGTCAAGCCCCCCCGGCATGCCTAATAGCGGGGTTTACCGTAGGCCGGCACCTGCGGGATGACCTGTCGATGAGTTCCCAGGCGTGTATTCCTCGGCGGGCTGCTCTCTAGCAGGGCCCGCGTCGGCTTTCCAGACTGGCTGCAATGATAGTCGGCCGTCAGGCGGTGGCGGTGGCGTGGGCCGGGTCAAAGAGCGTGCCCGCTCGGAGCATGGCGCAGCTAACGCCCAGCAGCCGGTCGGCGACCGTGCGCAGGGCGCGGCCGTGCGTGTGGCCTCGAGCGCGCAAGGCTCGGTACTTGGCGCCGCTGGTGGGGTCGTGCTGGACTGCGACGCGGCTCCAGTGATACACGGCGTTCACCAAGCGCGGCTGGGAGGCCCGCCGTCGCAGCACTCGCCTGGCCTTGCCCGAGCGCTTGGTGACCGGGGCCACGCCGCACAGGCAGCGCAGGGCTTGGTAGTCTCTTTCATGGAGGGGGCCTGAGGCCTCTGCAAGCAGCGTGGCGAGGACGGTTCGCCCGACGCCCGGGAGTGACGCGAGGATCTCCACGTCACGCTGCTCCCGCGGCTGCCCCGTGGCACGCTCCTGGTCGCCCCCCAGCTTTGAGACCAGGGAACCGATGCGGCGGTCTGCAGTTCGAGCCTGCTCGTTGAGCATGCCAAGTTGCTGCGCCAGGATGTCGCAGTGCGCCCTGGCGGCGACGGCGACGCCTGGCGCTGTGTAAACGGGCTTTTTGCGGAGCGTGGCGAGGACCGACTTGGCGTCAAAGCGCCGCAAGCGGTGTTTCCTGAGGAGCGTGGTGACGCGGCAGGGCCGGATCCGCCGGGCGTCGGCCGGCGTGGGGACGAGTTTCCAGAGGGCCAGCGCCCAGTCCGCGGACAGGTCAGGTTTGATTGCGAGGAATTGGGGGTAGTAGCGCCACAGCTGCTCGCGCAGTTGGTTGGCGAGGCGGTTGCGCTGCTTGGTGAGGTTGTCGGCCACGCGCGACCATTCACGCAGTTCGACGACGCAGGGGTCGAGGGGCTGCAGCTCGCGGAGGCAGTGGGGGTCGGTGCGCACGGCATCGGCGAGGACCCGTGCGTCACGGCGGTCGTCCTTGGCCCCGGAGGGCGAGAAGCGGTCCCGGAAGCGGTCCAGCTGCTTGGGGTTGATGGAGTGCACGGCGAAGCCGCGATCCAGCAGGCTGTCGACGATGGGGCCGTGAGGGATCTCAATGGCAACCCTGACTTGCGCGGCATTGTGCTCGCTGCGCTCCAAGATCCACTCGGCGAGCCGGCTCAGGCCGGTGCCGGAATGCTCGAACTGCCTCTCGGCGAGGACAGCGCCCTGGGCGTCCAGCAGGCACGCTTGGTGCAACTGGGAGCCCCAGTCAACGCCGGCGAAGAAGGCCGGCTTGGGATGTAGTGTCAATGGTGGATTCTCCTTTCGATGTGATTCAGAGTCGCCGCGACATTCGACCAGTCCCTGTATTGGTGCTCAAAGGCACAGACTCCCTACGGGGTGTAAGTCACGGCACTCACCCGGGGCACAGGTCCCCCCCAGGCGCTCGAAGCAGCAGGGGGCGTTAGGTTGCTCCCGGAGAGTTGACTCGTCAAGACAAGACGCGAGACGAAGGCCGACGACCGTCGTGAGCGGAGGGCTAGCTAGGCCCGGCCGCGGGGTCAGTGAGTCACGCCAAGAAAATGCACGCTTCCCGCCCCAGGGATCACGCCGCCGCTGGTCCTCGTCTGGCATCCCCTAAAAGATACAGGGGGGTGGAGCACCAAGCGTTGGGCACCCGGATCGCCGAGATTCACGAAGAGTCGGGCGGGACCTACGGCGGGCGGCGGGTGCATGCGACGCTGCGGGCGGAGGGCCGCGCGGTGTCGCGGCAGCGGGTGGAGCGGCTGATGCGCTCGCTGGGCCTGCAGGGTGTGCACCGGCGCCGCCCGCGGAGCACGACGCGGGCGGACCCCCACGCAGAACCGGTGCCGGACCGGGTCAAGCGGCAATTCGAGGCCACCGAGCCCAACCGGCTGTGGGTGGCCGACAGCACCTACGTGGACACGCAGGAGGGGTTCCTGTTCTTGGCGATCGTGATCGACGTGTTCAGCCGCAAGGTCGTGGGTTGGGCCATGGCCGCGCGCCAGACTGCCGACTTGACGCGCACCGCGCTGGAGATGGCGCTCGAGACCCGGGGCGCAAAGGGCGTCATCTTCCATTCCGACCATGGCAGCCAGTACACCGCGGTGGCCTGCACCTCGCGCTGCGCACAGGCCGGCGTGCTGCAGTCGATGGGTGCCGTCGGAAGTTGCTACGACAACGCGATGGCCGAGAGTTTTTTCGCCACCCTCGAATGCGAACTGCTGCGCCGCACCCCATTCGAGACGCGCGCAGAAGCCACAACCGAAATCTTCAAATTCGTTGCAGGCTTCTACACCCGCCGCCGCCGGCACTCCGCGCTGGGCTGCCTCTCGCCGAACGAGTTCGAGGACGCTTGGGCAGCAACCCGGCGGACTCGGAGCTAAGCCAGATGCGCGATGCTCGCACGCGCCGCCCACGGCGATCAGGCGGGGACCGTCGTGGGGGCCAGCCCCCAAACCCCCGGGGTTTGTCTGGGCATGGAAAGAATCTATCGAAATGTAGGGGGTGCTACGACAGCAAAGGCTTGCGACAGCACATGGTCTAGCGCGGATGTGCCATTGGAAGTAACCGCTGCGAGCGCGTGGCTGGAGCATGTTTCCAAGTGGCTTGGAGGCAAACGCTCGGGCCCAGCACTCGGGGGCTCGCAAGCACGATCCCGCCGAGGCGGGGATTGTGCGCGTCCGGCTCCAGTGTGCGCGCGGCTCGGCCCGCGGAGAACAGGGTGGCCTGGGCCCACGCCCAGCCGGCCTTGCGCAACACCCGCGCTTGACGTGCCCCCGACCCGGAGGGTGGGCTCACACCCAGCCGCGGGCATTTTTCCACCGTGAGCTAGCCCGCGGGTGAGGCTGACGACCGGCTGGCCAGCATCAGCCCAGTCTGCGCTTGGTGGGCCACCAGCGCACCGCACAGGCTGGCGGCTTGCTCGCAGGCGGCAAGTTTGTCCCGCCGGGGCCTGGTCCAGATCCTCGAGAACCTCGCCACGCACGGTTGCCAACTGCGTTTCGCCCTCCGCGAGCTGGGCCTGCAACTCTTGGCAGCGCCGCTGTCGGCGACCAGCCTCGGTGGCCAGCGAGCGGTCCGCCAGAGTGGTGGCCGCGGTCCATGCCTCGCCCGCGGCCTTGCGCTCCCGCTCCAATCCGACGCGTTCGGCAGTCAGCCGCTCGGTGGCCAAATGGACTGCCGCTGCCCAGCTGGCCGCCCCGGCGCGACGCACACTCCGCTCCACTCCGAGCGGCCCCCGGCGGGTTCACTCTGGATGAGAATCCGTGTACACTCTGATGAGAATCAGCATCCAGGCTGCCGTGCCTGGCGTGTCTTCCATTCCGGCAGCGCCGGTGCCAACCTCGAATCTCTGTCTCTCACGGCTTTGCGCAAGGCCACCAGCGTCGGCTTGCGCTCCTGCTCGCTGCGGCGACCGCGGCCAGTTCCCATTGCTGATCCTTGGCCGGTGCCAGCCAGCCCGTCTGCATCGGTTGTGTGCAGTACTGGAAATACGATGTGCTGCCGATGGGGCCCTTACCGTGTCCCTCCGGACGACACTGAGCGAGCGTCACCAACCAGGCGATCCCCAGCGATCGGTCGCGCTCGCCGCTCCGTCAGCTCAGAGAGGCGAGCAATCGCTGTGTGCGGGGGGGCCAGCATGTGACACCCCCCGCTGAATCATCATTTCGACGAGTTCTTTAGCCAGCTATGCCTCCGCGGGTTGCTCCCCAGCAGAGCCCGCTTGCGCTTCACCGGCCGAACGGCACCATAGCAGCCTCTGCTCAACACCGATGCGGCTCCCTGCCTCTACCGGGCCACCAGTCCACTCACTCTTGACTTTCTCGTCCTGGCCCGTCATCATGTTGAAACCACTCAGAGGCTGATCGTCCTGCCGCACGCTAAACAGTCCACGAAACCATAGCTTCCGTGTCGTTTGTCAAGGGCTGAGGCGACGCAAGGGAAGGATCTTGGGGGGCTGGAGACTCATCAGCATCATCTCGTTTTCGCTACGTTGGCAGGGTACTGGGACGCTTGCTGGCTGTGACGAATCTGGCCAGGCACGACCCTTTGCCCAAGAGCGGAGGGGAAAGTTCACGCAGCGGTCTCCATCGGGCGGGAGGGGGCCTCGGTCTGCCACATGCGGTCTTCGCGCAACAGCGTGTCAACCAGGCCGATGAGTCGGCGCATGACCGCCACCATGGCCACCTTGTGGTGCTTGCCCCGAGCGACGAGGCGATTGTAAAGACTCTTGGAGCCCGGTTCCCAAGTCCTTGCCGACATGGCCGCCATGTAGAACAGGCGGCACGGCCTCCGCGAATGGCACGCTTGCCGTGGTGACCGCCAGAGTCGGAGGCGAACGGCGCGACGCCCAAGAGGGAGGCGGCCTGGCGCCGACCGAGCGTGCCGAGTTCCGGCATGTCGGCGCACAAGGAGGCTGCGTTGACAGGCCCCAGGCCGGGAATGGACTCAATGATGGAGGCACGGCGTGACAGCTCGTCGTCGCTGGCAACGCAAGCCCGCATTGCCCGGTCGCAGTTGTCAATGTCCTCCTGCAAGGCTGTGATCGCCGTCATGGGCACCTCGGAATCGGTGCCAAGTTCGGACTGCAGCTTGCGCAGGGCGTCCAGATGCTTGAGAAGCTGGCGTCCTCGATGCCGAACGGCGAGCAGGTCGCTCAATCTCTGCAGCTGCTGCGGTGCAGGGGAGCTCGCAGTGAGGTTGTCGAGGGTGCCGAATCGGGCCAGCATGGCAGCATCCACGCGGTCCGTCTTGGCGAAGTTGCCGATGGCCTCGGCGAAGCGCCGCGAGCGCAGCGGGTTGACCAGGACCGTCTCCATGCCGGAGTCAAAGAGGCACTGGTGGAGTGGGCGGTGATAGCGGCCGGTGGGTTCGAAGACGGCCCGCTGGACGCCGTTTTGGCGCAGCCAGTCGCGCAGGGTCCGGCGGCCGGCCGTGTCGTTGTTGAACTGGCGGTCGTGTTTGGCGTGCAGGAGATGGGCGTCGAGCTTGGACTTGCCGACGTCAATGCCTGCGACTACGGTGGTTGACAAAGTGTTCATTCCTACGTTCCTGTCCTTTTACAATTCGGGTCTGAACCCACGCTTCCGTTCAGGGCGCGCAGGAATTGCTGCAACGGGCCGACCAAGCTATGGTTCAGGGGAGCTGGACTTGAGGGTCCAAGGCATCCACGGTCCGACCCGTTGCCCTCCGGGGCGCACGGCCGTGCGCCCCGGAGGAACCCCCCGTCGCGAGGCGAGGGGGAAATCAAGACTGGCAGGGCCTGTAACACGGGCGCGACTGTCCGCCCCTGAGGAGCCCCGAAGGCCGGGACTATCAAGTGGGCGGGCCCCACCTTCCCGTCGTCCCCACCGCCAGTGGCCATACCTTTTAACATAAAAGGCGCTCCACCCCGAGCTGCAGCTCGACGCGCTGCAGCGCGCCGGCTGCGAGCGGATCTACACCGACAAGGCGCGCGCCCGCAGCCCACGCCGGCTGCAGCTGGAGACGGCGCTGGAGGTCCTCCGCCAGGACGACGTGCTCGTGGTCTGGGCGCTGGACCGGCTGGCCCGCAGCCTCTCCGAGCTGATCCGTCTCGGCACCGAGCTCGCCGGGCGCGGAGTCGAGCTGCGGTCCCTCAAGGAGGGCATCGACACGACGACCGCGGCCGGCCGCTTCGCCTACCAGATCTGGGGAGCGATGGCCGAGTTCGAGGCGGCCAGGAACTCCGAGCGCAGCAGGGCCGCCTACGCCGCCGCCAAGCGCATCGGGCGCCGCTGGGGGAAGCCCAGGATCTTCGCCGATCCGGAGAAGGTCCGCACGGCCAAGGCGCTGCTGCGGGACGGCGGACTGAGCCGGAGGGCGGTGGCCCGCCGGCTGGGCTGCCACGTCGGAACCCTGTACCGCTGGTTCCCGGGAGGGGATCCGGCGAAGTTCCGCGACCCGTACGAGATCGCGCCCGAGAGCGGGAAAGCCGCATGACGGTCGGGGAGGCGTGCCGGGCCTACATGCGCGACCTGAAGGCGCGCAACCTGAGCAAGGGCACGAGGCGCAACTACCGCAGCCTGTTCCGGATGCTGCGGTCCCATGCGGCGCTGCTCGGCGTGTCGTCCCTGGAGGACCTGGACAGCGCGGCGATGCGCCGCTGGCGCGAGGGGTGGAACTGGGCCTACAGCACGCAGGCGGTGCGGCTCGTCCAGCTGAAGGCGTTCTTCGCCCACGCACTCCGCGAGCGGTGGATCAGGGAGTCGCCCGTGCAGGACATGCGCGCGCCCAAGTCCGACTCGCGGCCCACCAATCCGCTGGAGCCGAGCGAGGTGCGGGCGCTCCTGCAGGCGTCGAAGCGCAAGCCGAGGGAGCAGACCCTGATCCTGCTGCTGCGCTACTCCGGCCTCGCGATCGGGGACGCCGCGACGCTCAGCCGCGACGCGGTCCAGAACGACGGGGACCTCGTCCTGCGCCGCGCCAAGACCGGGGAGCTGGTCACGGTGGCGCTGCCGGCCAAGGTGGCCGCCGCCCTCGACGCCGTCCGGAAGCCGGGCAGGGAGCACTACTTCTGGACCGGGCGCAGCGAGCCCGCCACCGTGGCGAAGTACTGGCGCCAGCGCCTGAAACAGGTGGCCGAGGACGCCGGCGTCGCGGGCTTCCATCCGCACCGCCTGCGGGACATGTTCGCTGTGTCCCTGGCGACCACGGAGCGTCACTACGCGCCGTGGAACCTCGCACGGCGCAAGAGACTCGGACGGATCGTCCGGAAAGTTCACCGCGAGGATCCGATCCTGGCGGAATTCACACCGAAGAAGCCCCCGGGGACCGCGGGAACGGTCCCCGGGGAGGCTGGCTTGGAACCTAGCGTGAAGCCAACCCGACGGGCTCAGGGTAGCACATGAGGTGGTTAATATGGCACAAATGGGCCATTCTACGTCCATTGAATGTGCCGTTCAACAGCTGCAGCGGGGAACGAGTCTGATGCGCACCAGTCGAGTTGACTGGGATGACACTCGGATCGTGGGGGGATACTTCCGGCTGGCGGAGATTGAGTCTTGTTTCAGAGCGATGCAGCAGGATCTCGGGTTGAGGCCGATGCATCACCAACTGCAGCGACGGGTGTCGGGACACCTAGTTCATCACGGTCTTGGCGTACCACGTGGTGCATGCGCTGCGGCGGGAACTGAGCGGCAGCGGCATCCGCTACAGCTGGAAGTCGATTCGCGATCGGATGGGGACGTGGGTGCGGCTGACGACGACGATGCGCACGGCAGCGGGCAAGGTGTGGAGCCCAGCGCCAGGATGTGGACCCGAACAGTGCCCAGGCGCGCATCGCGGCCGCCGCGGGAGTCGCATTCCGGAGGCATCGGCAGTTGCTGGGAATCGACCTCAGCCAGGCCGGGGAGAGCGTAGCTGACAAGGAGGGCTAGGAGGCAAAATCGCAACAAAGCGTAGTGACTGCACAAGTAAAGGAATGCAAGGTGCCCACTACATATAGTGCATGAAAAAAATCGGCCCGACTATATGTAGACGTCTAATTCGCCGAGCTCGAGACTTGGGCGCGGCTGCACCGGTGGCGGCCCGGGACAGTTCTGGGACAGCTCGGCAGACAGGGCGGGCCACGGCCCAGCGTTGCCCCGGCGTGTCAGGGGCGGATGGTCGGCCATCGCCTCGCACTGGCCACGCTGCTGGGGGCGCCTGTCAGTCCGCGGCCTGGTTCGGCCGGCGCTGCTGGGCGGAATTCAGCAAGAACGGTCCGCTCGTCACAACCGCTTCCACGATCGCTCCGATGCGATAGCCGGCGGCCTCGGAACGCTCGACGATTGTGTCGACAGCGCGGTTGTCGTGGCGGTCGACACCGCGTCCCAGCGCGTAGGTGAGCAGCTTCTTCGCGAACGTCCTCAAGAAGGACCGCGCCTCGGTGTCTCGCAGGGTCGTCCGCAACTGCCCGGGTGAGTCGAACTTCCGCCCGCCCGGAAGCTCACCGGAGGCATCCACTTCGAGACCTCCGTCAGTTGTGCGCCAGCGCCCGACCGGGTCGTAATTCTCAAGGCCGAAGCCGAGCGTGTCCATCACCAGATGGCAGGACATGCAGCCGGGGTCGGCCCTGTGCTGCTCGAGCTGCTCGCGCAGCGTGCCGTGAAGCTGCCCGTCGCGCACCTCGAGTTCGGGGACGTCGGGTGGTGGCGGGGGTGGCGTCTGCCCCAAGATCGTCTCCATGACCCACAGTCCGCGCTGTACTGGCGAGGTGCGGGTGGGGTACGAGGAGACTGTGAGGATCGAAGCCTGGCCCAGCAGACCACCGCGCTGTTCGCCCGCCAATTCGACGCGGCGGAATGCAGGCCCCGTCACGCCGCCGATCCCGTAGTGGTCCGCCAGCACATCGTTCACGAACGTGAAGTCACTGTCGAGAAACTCGAGGATGCTGCGATCTTCGCGCAGGATGCTCTCGAAGAACAGCTTGGATTCTCGGAGCATCGATCCGCGCAATTCCTCACTGAACGACGGGAAGAGATCTGCATCGGGCTTGGCGTTCGCCAGATTGCGCAGCTGCAGCCACTGGCCGCCGAAGTTATCGACCAGGGCGGCTGCCCGGTCGTCGGCCAGCATGCGGCGCACCTGCCTCGCCAGCTCCCGGGGCTCTCGCAGCCGGCTGGCTGCCGCCGCTTCGAACAGAGCGGCATCGGGCATGGTGCTCCACAGGAAATAGGACAGGCGGGACGCCAGATCAAAGTCGCCGACCGGCCCCGCCTCGTCCGCCGCCGGCGATCGCCCTCGGGACTCGATGCGAAACAGAAACTCGGGCGAGACAAGGATCGCTTCCAACACGGTCTGGAGCATGCCCTCGAAACTCTCTCCAGATCTCGTCGAATTGACTGCGAGCCGCTCCAGCCTGGCAAGCTCGCGGGCGGTGGGTGGGCGCCGGAATGCACGCGTCGCCAAGCGCCTTATGATGCGTTCCGCACACGGCTTCCAAGGCTCCTCCCCCTCGGGCCGGCAGGTCACGATCCGGCGGTGACTCGCGGGCAGTGGCACCGGGTCGGCGTCGAACGGTCCGCTGATCTGGAGGTAGTCCACCCAGAGCCTTCTCTGGGAGAACGCGGCGTTCGGATCCATCGGCTGCCCCACGTGGTCGATGAAGCCGAGCCAGATGTCCTTCGGTCCGGCGGCGATTCGGTGGGTGACGCGTTCGGTGCGGTCAAAGTACTGGGCCGCCTCGACCGCCTTGGTCGCCATGCGCTTGCCGTCCAGGAGCATCGTCATCAGCCGAGGCGGTGGCGGTTCCATGTCTGGCAAGTAGCGCGAGTTGTCCTCGGACCGCTGCCGGCGATCCACTGCCCCGAACGCGAACTCGTAGGAGCCGGTCGCGGGAAAGTCGAACCTGAGCCGGATTGAGCCGTCCTCGGTGAATCGGGAGACCCGCCCAATCGCGGCGGGATTGTCGGGATCGCGCGCGGCCGCGATTCGGAACCGGCTCGGTTGCGCGATCCGGGGCTCGGACCAGATTGCCTCGACCGCGAGCCGCGACGCGGCGTCGACATACTTCTCCGTCAGAAGGGGCGAGACCGACAGGACGTCCGCGATGTTGTCGAACCCGTAGCCAGAGTCGTCGACCGGGAACGAGTCTGCCGGCCGCAGGTCTAGGTCCAACAGGTCTCTGACGGTGTTGTTGTACTCGGCCCGGTTGAGGCGTCGGGCCGTGATTGGCCTGGCGGGGTCAGATCTGTGCCGCTCCATTGCCTCGCGGTTGTCCAGGACCCACGCCGCCAAGGCCTCGATCTGCCCATCGCTGGGCCGCGGACTACCCGGTGGTGGCATCTTGCGCTCGCGGGTCATCCGGAGCACGTCGGTCCACACTGCCGGGAACCGTAGCGCTTCGGACTCGCTTGCGAAGCGGTCGAATCGCAGATCCGCCATCTGCATCTGGGGCCCGTGGCACGGGAGGCAGTGCTGGGCTAACAGAGGGCGGACGTCTGCCTCGAACGTCCCGGCGTGGGACCATGCAGCCGCCAAGAGGCAGAGCAGCGCCGTTCTGCAAGACCCGCGTCCCACCGCTCTCATTCTATTGAGCGCTGTGTTTCCAGTGCGGGGCCAGAGGCCCCAGCCGCAAGCGAGACCGCCCCCGCTTCCGACAGGCAACCGCCAGCGAAGAGTCCACCGCAGCCAAGTCGCGCTGCCCCGCGGTGCCTGCGACGCCAATAGCCAACAGCCGCTCTGTTCGTCGTTCCGGCAACTCCGACTCAGGGCGGGGCGAGCGCCAACTGGGGCCCAGCGCCAGCCTGATGCGTGATGTCGGGCTACAATCGACTCGCGGCCGATGAAGCCGACGCAACGCAATCGTCACGGGCCCAGAGCGCGCCTGCCGACCGGTATCCAGACCTTCGGCGAGATCAGGAAGGAACGCCTCTACTACGTTGACAAGACCAACTTTGCGGTCCGGCTGTTGCGACAGAGCAAGCACGTATTCCTCGCCCGCCCCAGGCGCTTCGGTAAGAGCCTCTTCTTGAGCACAGTCAGGGCGCTCGTCGAGGGCGACCGAGGGCTGTTCGAGGGACTTGCGGCCTATCGAATCTGGGACTGGTCCGTTCGTCACTGCGTGCTGTTGCTTGACATGTCGCAGGTCATCGCCACAGTCCCGGGCAATCTCGACACGGATGTCTGCGATCAGCTGATTGACTTGGAAACGGAGCATGGGGTCGAGCGTCGGCACTCCTCGGCGGCCGGCCGGCTCCGGCACCTGATACACACGCTGCACCACCGCTCCGGACGGCGCGTGGTCGTCCTCGTGGATGAGTACGACAAGCCGATCGTGGATGCCCTGCAACAGGCCGACCTTGCCTCTGCACACCGCGACTACCTCCGGGGCTTGTACTCGGTCGTAAAGAGCTGTGACCCCAGCGTGCGCTTCTCTTTGTTCACTGGCGTGACCAAGTTTTCCAAGGCTAGCCTCTTCTCGGGTCTCAACAACCTGCGCGATATCACTCTCAATCCCGCCTACTCCTCCATCTGTGGATACACCGACCGCGACCTCGACACCGTGTTCGCCCCCGAGCTGCCAGGTCTCGACCGGGATAAGATCCGCGAGTGGTACAACGGCTACAGTTGGGCCGGTGACGAGACGGTCTACAACCCCTTTGACATCCTCCTGCTGTTTGAAGATCGCAGGTTCAAGCACTGGTGGCACCAGACAGGCACGCCGGACTTCCTCGTCAAGACCCTTGTGAGACGCGGCGTGCCGACCCCTGAGCTAAGCCGAATGCACGCCGATGAGGACCTCCTCTCCGCGTTCGACATCGACGGGATCTCGACCGAGGCTTTGCTGTTCCAGACCGGCTACCTCACGCTGGCCGAATCCTATGAGGACGAGCAGGGAGACTGGTTCTACCGCCTCCAGTACCCGAATCGCGAGGTCCGGGTTAGCCTCAACCGGTCCCTTCTGGGAGGTCTCGTTCCCGGCTTGTCCGGCAAGCACGACATGCAAGGCAAGCTCGTCGCCAAGCACGTTCGTCTGGCGGACTTTGAGGAGATGGAACGGGCGCTGCGCGCATTTTTTGGGGAATTACTGATCTGAGTACCCAGCCTAGCTAATCCCGAGCAAATTTGGTTTTCTTCCACAGTGATGTGGTTGGGAACATAACCCCAAGATACCGATGAATACAGTGTGTACTGATTCCGACTATAGAATCCAATAAGATCCTCCATAGTCTCTTGACATGGCATCTCTTTGTTCGGTATAATGGAAGTGTTATGGCGAAGTATGGAAAAACTGATAAAGGTCCCGGAAAGTGGTTCCGCAAAGGTATCTCCTTGTTCGAAGTTATGGATAGGTTCCCGGACAACCACACCGCCGAACTCTGGTTTGCAGAAATTCGCTGGCCCAATGGCCCCACTTGCCCTCATTGCCTCTCTGACAATGTCCAGTCCAACTGCTCCCATCCCTCCATGCCCTACCGTTGCCGCAGCTGTCGCAAGCGGTTCTCCGTGCGGGTCGGCTCGGTCATGCAGGACACCAAGATCGGCTATCGCAAGTGGGCCGTCGCCATCTATCTGCTCTCGACCTGCATCAAGGGCATCTCGTCCATGAAGCTCAGCCGCGAACTGCGCATCACCCAGAAGTCGGCTTGGCATCTCCTGCATCGCTTGCGGGCGGGCTTCCGACGCCCGCAGGGCCTGTTCGCAGGGCCCGCGGAGGTTGACGAGGTCTTCATCGGCGGCAAGGAACGCAACAAGCACCCCAGCAAGAAGCTCAACGCCGGACGCGGGACTGTCGGCAAGCAACCCGTGGTCGGGGCCCGCGATCGCGGCACCGGCAAGGTACAAGCGCGGCCCGTGCCCAACACGGGCAAGGGCCAGTTGCAGGGCTTCGTGATAGCTACTGTCGCCCCTGGGGCTGCGGTGCACACCGACAGCTCGTCGTCTTACAAGTCGCTCGACGGCTTCCAGCACGCAGCGGTCAACCATTCCGCTGGCGAGTATGTGCGCGGCGCGGTGAATACCAATGGCATCGAGTCGTTCTGGGCAATGTTCAAGCGCGGCTTGTACGGCACCTACCATCACATGAGCGTGAAACACTTGCGGCGCTACCTAGCCGAGTTCTGCGGGCGAAGCAACGTGCGCAACCTAGACACGGCGGACCAAATGCGACGCTTGGCAGCCGGCCTGAATGGACAGATCCTGACCTGGAAGATGCTGAAGGCATCCAAGCGTGTGCCGGCGACAGCCTAGCTCTGCACCTGCCCGGACCTCAGCTGCAGCACAAGAACGCCAGCAATGGAATCCAGTTGAGAACTCTCTAGATTCGGGCCTTGGCATTAGGCCAAGGCATCTCTGGCATTCACTTCTGGAGGGTAATCCGACGATTATACGCAGGTCAAATTCCGATCCCACATATTGTGGATTTAAGTCCGATCCTACAAGATCTAGGGGATGGGAACTCAGATCAGTAATTCCCATTTTTTGCCAGCATTCCCCATGACTGGCACCGGCGCAACAGAATCGCCTCCTACGAGGGATACTACGCAAGCGTCTTCTACTCACTCCTCAACGGATTCGGTCTTGACGCTCGCCCTGAGGAGACCAGCGGCGCGGGCCGGCTGGACTTGGCCGTACACACTCGTGCGAGGATTCTGCTGTTCGAGTTCAAGGTGCGGGAGCAGGCCGGTCCCGGAACTGCGCTACAGCAGCTCAAGGCCCGCGGCTATGCCGACCGGTACAGCGGCACGGGCAAGGCCGTCCACCTTGTGGGCGTGGAATTCAGCGCCGAGACCCGAAACGTGGCGCTAGTCGAGGCGGAGATGGCCTGATCGGGCGGTAACGGGGTGCCGCCGACACGTTCGACGGTCCCGTCCGCGCCACTGCCAGGCTTCCGTGTGTCAGACGACGAATTACTGTTTTCCCGGACGACAATTAGAATTTGCTGCTGAGCCTCCGACCGGAGGACCGCCAGCGTCTCCGCGCCGTAGGTCAGTCAGAGCGCCGATGGGAGAGGAACCACGCGTATAGGTCCCAGCCCTCGTAGACACGGGTCCATGCGTTGTGGCCCAGATCCTCGTGCACCGTGAACCGCACTTGGTCGTGACCTGCGGCTTCCAGCGATCTGACCGTTTCCAGCACCCACTCAGGTCGCACGACCGCATCTCGGCCACCCTGGAACGCCCACACCGGAGTTCCAGAGTCGGCGAGGCGCCCAACACGCGTGGGATCGCCCGGACCGCAGATCGGGGCGATCGCCGTCCAGCGGTCCGGGTGCTCGATCGCCAAGTGCCAAGTGCCCATGCCGCCGAAGCTGAGGCCCGTGAGATAGACGCGGTCCGCGTCCGCCCGAAACTCTTCCAGCGTGGAGTCCACCATCAAGAGCACTTCTGCCTGCATCTTGTTCCAACTGTTCGTGAACCGGCCCAGGGAGAATTCCCCGGCGTCGGAGGTGGGGTCCCTGGCCATCGGCACCCCCGGCCGGCGACCGCGACGGCGGGGCGGTGGCGGTTCCGTCGGAGTGCGCCGCGGGATATCCGCAGCGGGGTTGGGCCGCGGTGTCTCGAAGATGGGCATCTGCGGCGAGATCATGATGAAGGGCAGGTCGCGACCCTGAATCCACGCTTCTGCGACAGGGCCGTGCACGAGCACCTGACTTCCGGACATGGGCTAAGTAGCGATGTCCAATTTGTCGTCACCGGGAGCTGGTTCGTCGAGGTTGAAGGTGGGCATCAAGAGGCGTCCAGTGGCCTCGGCTAAGCCACCCTGTCGGCAGTTGGAACCGGCGCTTGTGTTTCATCGTGCGCCGGAGAGTACAACCTGCCATTTGCTGGCTGTCGACGACGGGCCGGCAGGCCCGTTCCGGAACGGCTGGGGTCTCTCCACCGCGACGGGTGGAATCGCTCCAAGCTCGCGGCTCACCGCGTCGAGTTTGTTCACCGCGGCTGCCGCCACGGCGGCGCGTACCCACGTCTGCCTAGTTCGGCGGGGATCGCGGACACCCGCTGCTAGGCCCGAAGCGCCCATCGGTACGCCCTTGAGTGGACACTGTCAGTTAGCTGCCCCGACGGGTTCGGTGGCCTACCTATCACATTGGTCCAGCGCCACGACGAAGCCACTATGCGCTACAACCGACAACTATACGTCACTATACGAGTAGCAATGACCCAAGATCCGATCGATTACGACCCAGCAGTTCCTCTGTACAGTGAATGCCACTCCGTGCGTCCTGACACTTGCACCACATCAGATCGCACTTAGGTCCCTTGATGACCGGAACTCAGAGACTCAGAGATCCTGAGGTCTGTGGCTCCGCCCGCCGGGCAGCCCTCCGATCCGGCTGAGCGGCCCGGCCGGCTCGCCGCACGAGAGTCCTCCGGAGACATCCTCGCCGACGTCGAACTGCGACCGGGCCCCGCCCCGCCACCATTCCACCCATCCCCGCGCGTCCCCGTCACCCGCACGGGAGCCGCTCCGAGCCCCGCGACCGCTGACCGTCGATCCGAGGACTTCGCCGAGTGGCGAAGGCCGAGGAAGCCGCCGTGCTAGTATGAGGCCCGGCGGTTCAAGGGCCGCCAGTGACATGGCGAGGGGCGGAATCATCCGGCAGCATGTCGAGCCCGCTCCGCCGCCCACGCCCGCTCCGCAGCCTCCGCCCGCCGCGCCGCGGCGGCCGGTCCGGCCGCCGCCGCCCAAGCGAGGCGGGATCTATGCCGGAGAGATCCCCGTGCATGGAGTGGACTACGAAGAGGATGGTCGCCGCTTGTCTCAGAACCTGTCTCACGACGTGATCGCCTACCACGTGCGGGACGCCATCGCGCGGCACTGCAACTGGCTCGAGACACGCGACAACGTGCTGGCGGTCGACGTGTTCATTGTTTACAAGGACGAGGGCACGACCGTGACGGTCGCCCCGGACGTCATGCTGGCGAAAGGCCCCGCGGCTGAGATCAGACCGACCTCCGCGCTGGCGTGGGAGGGCCCGCGAGCTCCGGTCTTCAGACCGCCGGAACGTAAGTCGTACCTGCTCGCGGAGGAGGGCCGGCCGCCGGATTTCGCCTTGGAAGTCGTTTCGCCCAAGAACACCGCGGCGGAGCTGAGGGAGAAGAAGGCGAAGTATCTGAAGATCGGCATCCCGGAGTACTTCGTGTTCGATCCGTTCGCCCGGGAGTCCGATCCTCCCTTGAAGCGCTACCGGCTGCAGCCCGGAGGCGAGGCCTGGGAGAAGCAGACCTCGCGGGTCGGCCTCCGCAGCAAGGAGCTGAACACCGACATCCTAGTCGACGGCCGGACGCTGGCCGTCATCAACCCGAAGACCGGCCAGCCCTACGAGAGGTCCCACAAGCTGCAGGCTAGAGCGGAAGAGCTGCAGGCCAGGGCGGAAGAGCTGCAGGCTAGAGCGGAAGAGCTGCAGGCCAGGGCGGACGAAGAGGCCGCGACGCGCAGGAAGGCTGAGGCCAGGGCGGCCGAAGCGGAGCGAGAGCTGAGCGCGCTTCGCAGTCGACTCGGAAGCCGTGGGTGACGCCCCCCTCGCGCCTGCCGCGAGCTGGTCACCGCGAGCCGCCACTCCGACAGGGAGCGACACTGGGAACCCCCGGGAATCGAGGCCGGCCTTGGTGACACTTGAAGCCGACCGGTCGCGCTTGTCGACTTGGCGACGCTAACGGTTGGGTACGAGGTCGGCCGCGGCCGCTCGAACTACGGCGAGAGGATGATCTCGCGCGGCCCGCGAGACCTGGCGATCGCCAAGCTGCAGGCCAACGGTTACACGAGCGCCCCACGCTGCCCGACGGTTGGGCCGGTGCACCTCGGCACCATGCGATCCTAGCCGCTGATATAATGCCAGCCCTTACGTTTCTTCGGCGTCGCAGCAAGGATTGCCCGGGCGCCCCCCCGGGCTGTCCCGTATCCGGTCGGGTAGCCGTTACTTCACTCTGACTTCCGGACACGGGCTAAGTGGCGATGTCCAATTTGTAGTCTCCGAAAGCCGGTTCGCTAAGGTTGAAGGTGGGCATCAATAGGCGTCCAGCGGCCTCGGCCTAGCGACCCTGTCGGCGGTTGAAACCGGCGCTCGTGTTTCATCGTGCGGCCGAGAGTACAACCTGCCATTTGCTGGCTGCCGACGACGGGCCGGCAGGCCCGTTCCGGAACGGCTAGGGTCTCTCCACCGCAATGGGCGGAATCGCTCCAAGCTCGCGGCTCACCGCGACGAGTTTGCTCATCGCGGCTGCCGTCACGGCGGCGCGTACCCACGTCTGCCTAGTTCGGCGGGGATCGCGGACACCTGCCGCTGGGCCCGAAGCGCCCATCGGCACGCCCTCGGGTGGACAATGTCAGTTAGCTGCCGCGACGGGTTCGGTGGCCTACCTATGACATTGGTCCAGCGCCACGACGAAGCCACGATGCGTTACAACCGACAACTGTACGTCACTCTATGAGTAGCAATGACCCAAGATCCGATCGATTACGATCCAGCGGTTTCTTTGTACAGTGAATGCTGCTCCGTGCGTCCTGGCATCTGCACCACACCAGATCGCACTCAGGCCCCTCGATGACCGGAACTCAGGAGCACGCTCTCGAGATCTCCGGCCGCGTCCCCTCGCTCCCCGTAGCCGTGGAGGAATAGGATGACCGGCCACAGTTTCCCGTGCTCGGTGTGATACCCGGTTGGCAAGTAGACCAGATACTCTCGGCGTGCCTGGGTGGCATGGCTGTCGTAGCCCCGCCGCACCAGTTGCGCCTCGCTCCGGCCGGCACTCTGGGCCATGGCGGGGCGAACCGCAATGGTCTGGATGGCGCCCAGGGCCAGCCAGCATCCGAGCATCGTCGGCAGGAAACTGCGGCCAGACGGTGTGCAACGGTCAGCGGGCGTCTTCATGGGAGCCATGGTCGCATGCTGGCCGCGATGGTTCGGCACGTTACTCCGCCACACCTACTCGGGCCGGGCGCCTTGCACCTTCGCGCCCCGGCCGGGGCGCGATATCATCAACCGGGCTCCCCCGGGCCAGGTGGACTGCTTCGTGCGTTCTGTGCAATTGTTACTCGCCGCGTGGCTTGCGAGCTCCGCCCTGCTCGCGGAGCAGCTCGTTGACGGACGGAGATCCGTCGTGCTTGAGGGGAGTCGGTCCCAGCTTGTCCTCGACATTCTTGGCGGCTCGATCGTCAGCTTCCGCATGAAGGGGCATGACCTGAACCCGCTGCGGTGGGCTAATTCCGGGCCGGCCGGGCAGCCCCGGTCGATGAGCCATTTCCTGTGCTTGGATCGCTGGGGGCTGCCCTCCGAGAGCGAAGCGGGCAACGGCATGCCCGCCCATGGTGAGGCATCCAAAGTAGCCTGGACGGTAACCCGGGAGGAGCGCACTGCCGTTCAAATGAGCGCCGACCTGCCCATGGCAGGGCTGCGCGTCCAGCGGCTGGTCGAGCTCGCGCCCGACGCTGCTTGGTTCCGCGCGGTCGAGACTGTAACGAATCGCAACCGCCTCGGGCGCGTGTACAACATGGTCCAGCATCCCACTCTCGGCCCGCCGTTCTTGGACGAGACGGTGGTTGTGGACTCGAACGCCGGCAAGGGTTTCGCACAGGGAGGGCCGATGCCGAGTCCCGAGAAGCCGGCTGTGCACTGGCCATTCGCCCTCAAGGACGGCCAATCCGTGGACCTGCGCCGTCTGGAGGGTGACCACAGCCCGGCCGTGGTCTCCTTCGTGGTGGATGGGGAGATTGGATGGGTGACCGCTTCCAACGCTGCCAAAGGGCTGCTGATCGGCTACCTCTGGCGCACCGCTGATTACCCGTGGCTCAACATCTGGCGTCGGTCGGAGGACGGGAGGCCGCTGGCGAGAGGGCTGGAGTTTGGAACGACCGGTCTCCATAGGCCTTTCGAAGACTTGGTCCGGAAGGCGCGAATCTTCGATCGGCCGATCGTTGACTTCTTGGATGCATCCGACAGCAAGACGCGGTCGTATGTTGGCTTCCTCGCCCGGATCCCGGCAAGTTTCCAAGGCGTCGGGGATGTGTCCCTTTCCGAGGGCGCGGCCGAGCTCGTCGAGATTGACGGGAACCGTAGGATAATCGTGCCCGTGCCGGTCGGGTTTTGATCTCCAAGGGAACGCCCACGCGTGCCGGGAATCTGCATTCGGTCGTTGCACCGCGCAGCGGGAAGGTCCGCGGGCTGCCCGTGCGCGGATTGGCTGATTCGCGCGGCCCCGAATGCTGCAAACTAGGGATACGAGCCATGTGGTTCTTGGCGTTGTTTCTGTTCGCAGGCGCTCTGCAGGCGGAAGTGCCCTCGCCGGAAGAGTACTTCGGGTATCGGATGGGCGAGGACCGCCATTTGGTGTCGTGGTCCGGCGTCTTGGAGTACTTTCTGCGCTTGGATGCGGCCAGTGACAGCGTGCGGGTGGACAGGATCGGCCAGACGACAGAGGGTCGCCCGATGATCGTGGCGATCATTTCGGATCCCGGAAACATCGAACGCCTCGATCACTACCGGGAACTGGTGCAGAAGCTCGCTGACCCGCGCCTGATTGACGGGGCCGACGCCGAGGCCCTCGTTCAGGAAGGCAAGCCGGTGGTGGCGATCACGTGCTCGATCCACTCGACCGAAGTTGCCTCCACAATGACGGCCGTCCAATTCGCGCATGACCTGATCACCCGCGACACCCCGCGCAACCGCTTGATCTTGGAGAACACCGTCCTGTTGCTGATGCCGTCTCTGAACCCGGACGGAATCGACAAGGTCCGGGACTGGTACTCGCGCTGGGTGGGCGGCCCTTTCGAGGGAGCGCCCATGAGCACGCTCTACCATCGGTACGCTGGCCACGACATCAACCGCGACTGGTACATCCTTACCCAGCGGGAGACCCAGCTCGTCGTCGAGGGCGTTTACAACCGCTGGCGTCCGCAGGTCGTCCTCGATGTGCACGAGATGAGCCCCAGGGGGGCGCGCATGTTCGTGCCGCCGTGGGTGGACCCGATCGACCCCAACATCGATCCGCTGATTGTGCAGCAGACCAACGCCTTCGGAACGGCGATAGCGGTGGACCTCACCGCGGCCGGGAAGAGGGGTGTGCTGGTCAACGGAATCTACGACTACTTCTCGCCGGCCCGCCATTACCAGAGCTACCACGGCGCCCTGCGCATCTTGAGCGAGAGCGCCGCGGCCCGCTTCGCCTCTCCGTTGACGATCACGCCCAGCGAACTGGACACCGGGGGCCGCAACTACAGCGCCGTCCGCAGCAGTTGGAATTTCCTGGAGCCTTGGAAGGGCGGCGAGTGGCGCCTGGCCGACATCTTGGGCTACCAACTGGTCGCGTTCGAGTCTGTCCTGTACACCGCTGCCAGCCGTCGCACAGACTTGTTGCGGAATTTTCGCAAGATCGGTCAGAGGGTCATCAGCCGGGGTGAGGGGCGCGCCTTCCTGATCCCGCAAGCGCAGCACGACCGGCATTCCGCGGTCCGGCTCTTGCGGACGCTGCAGCGAGGGGATGTGGAGATCGAGCGAGTACTGCAGGACGCCGAGGTCGGTGACGTCCAAGTCCGGGCCGGAGACCACGTTGTACGACTCAGCCAGCCTTACGGTGGGTATGCCAACACGCTATTGGAGACTTCGGAGTATCCAGGCTCGCAGGCCTATCCCGGCGGACCGCCCGTCACGCCTTACGATGCGACCGCGCACAGCCTTCCGCTGCTGATGGGCGTCGATGTGATGCCCCTAGACGGCGCGGCCGAGCTTGACCTGACGCTGGCCGAAACGGTGGCCCAGCCGTCCGGGCACCTTCCGGAGGTGCCCGACGTCTCGTTTTCCGCCAACCAGGGCCTGGCCTGGCTGGCCGCACACCTCCTGCTGGCTGAGGGGGTTCCGGTTCACCGCCGCTTGTCAGACGGCGCGTTCCTCGTTCGTGCGGACAGTGCCTCACGCGTGCATCTCGAGCGCATCGCAGGCGAGCACGGGGTTGCCTTCGAGGCCAGCGAGGCGGTCGCGGCGGACCACCCGCCGCTGGAGATGCCGCGGGTCGGTCTGTACTCGGGCCATGTGCCCATCATCGACGCGGGCTGGACCCGATGGCTGCTCGAGCGCTACAGCGTTCCGCATAGTCTCGTGGGCAACGCCGACTTGGCCTCGGAACTGTCGGAGAGCTTCGACGTCTTGATCCTTCCCGATGCCGAGCCTGCGACGTTGGAAGAGGGCTTCGGGCATGAGGATCATGCCGCCGCCGCGGAGATTCCCCCCGAGTTTCGGGGTGGGATCGGCGATGACGGCGTGGCGGGTCTGGAACGGTTCGTGGAAGCGGGCGGGACGTTGATTGCCTTCAACCGCGCGGCCGGGTATGCTGCCAACCGGCTGGGGTTGCCGGTCGAGAACTCGGTGCGGGGTCTGGGAAGGCGGGAGTTCTTCGGCCCGGGAACCTTGGTGAACGTGGAAGCCGACTTGTCCCACCCGCTCTGCGCCGGGATGAGGCGGCGCGAGGCGGCGTGGTTCGAGCGCGGCCCCGTATTCCGGGTCGGTCGCCAGCCCGACTCCGGAGTGCGCGCTGCCCTGACCTTCCCCACTGGGCGAGTGCTCGCGTCGGGCTGGTTGCTCGGAGAGGCTAGGCTGGCGGGCCGCGCCGCCGTGCTGGACGTGCAAGTGGGCAGCGGGCGCGTGGTGCTGTTCGGCATTAGGCCCCAGTACCGGGGGCAGTCGAATGCCACTTTCAAGATGGTCTTCAACGCCATCCACATGTGAGGGTCGGAGCCAATGCCGCGCTGGTGGTTCAGCTATCTGTCCGAGGTCGAGGACCACTTCAGGACTGCGCGAGATAGCGGCATGTTCACGATGTCGCCACTGGACTGGGTGCTGGTGGAGTCCTGGAAGGACGCAGGGGTGCCGCTTGAGGCCGTCTTGAAGGGCATCGACCGGACATTCCAGAAGTTTCACTCCCGCAAGCGGGGCAGATACTCGACCGTTAACGGCCTCGCCTTCTGCACGCAGGAAGTTCTGGCCGCTGCACGGAATCTGGCGCGGGGACAGTCTCCCCGTCCGGCGATCGCAGGACAGGCCTTGCCAGCGGGCGACTTGGGGTCCTTCTTCGACGGGCGTGCTGACCAGCTGGCCCGGCTGGTGGCCCGGCAGGGTCCCAGCGCGGAGCTGTTCGCGGAGACGGAGCGGGCACTCCGAGAGCTCTCCGAGCAGGCGACCGGGGGCAAACTGGGGGATCTGGAAGTCGTGGAGCGGCGCCTCGCCACGCTGGAGGACCGCCTTTACGCGGTCGGGACGATCTCGCTGAGTGCGGACCGCGTGCTGGCCATCAGAAGCGAGTTTGACTACCAAGTGCGGCCGTACCGTCGCAAGCTGAGCGCCGAGCAGCTGGCTTCCTTGGAACGGGGCTTCATGCGGCGCAAGACGCTCGAAGCGCTGGGCGTGGCCCGGCTCAGCCTGTTCTACGCATCGTAGGGCGCCAGACGGCCCACCGAGTCGCCGTCACGGTCTTGACGAAAAACCCAACCGGCGCTCTGGCTGTCGCCCGGAGCAGCGAGAGGCAGGCCGATCAATCGTTCGTTCGGCTACCAGGGAACGGTGCCGAGCGTGATAGCAGTACGAACGCTGACACGCAGTGGCTTTCAGGCACAATTGGCAGAACCTTCACGAGTTGGTCGACGATAAGCAAAGCAGGGCCGTCGTTATCTTCGCTCTACTTCAGCGGGGCGATCTTTCCGGGTGGTTCATGACGGGCCGACCGATGCCATGCCTCCAGTAGGGCGTCCTGGTGCAGCGAGGCCCACTCGATCACAAGCAACCGGGCGCGAGGAGGCATCTCTCCACGCAGCAGTCCCAGTGTCTTGATGTCGAAGGACGCTCTAGCGTCGCCGTACCGCGCATGAAAATGAGGCCGTCCGTGGTCGGCATGGAACATCTGAATCACGATGGGGAGTGTCAGAAATCCCGTGTATGGACCCGCCCCGGGGCAGACCCTTGGCAGGGGCCCGGGGAGGGAGGGAGCCGGCCGGACCGGGCCCCTGCCAAGGGTCTGGTCGAAACAAACGAAAGCAGGTATGTTATGAAGCGTAAGATGAACCTCCTCAATCCCACCAGCCAGCCTGTGCCGCCCGGCGAGCCCCGCCGCGCCCCGGAACTCTCCGATGAGGCGATCGACGCCTTCCTCGACGGCCGCGACCCGGCTCAGGTCCTCCGCGAGCCCTCTGTGATCCTCGAGCTCTACAGGAAACTCGCCGAGCGGGCCCTCCAAGCCGAAATGGTCTACCACCTCGACCACTGCGAGGACCCCAACACCCGCAACGGCCACAATCGCAAGACCGTCCACACCGAGCACGGCAGCATGCTGCTTGCCGTCCCCCGCGATCGCCAAGGCTCCTTCCGGCCCCAGCTCATCGAACCCTGGTGCCGCCGCCTCGAGGGCTTTGACCAGCTCGTCCTGAGTCTGTTCTCCTCCGGACTCAGCATGCGCGAGATCCGCGACCAGCTGGCCGCCCGGTACGACGTCGACGTCTCCCCGGAACTGATTTCCAAGATCACCGACGAGGTGCACGAGGAGCTCCGCGAGTGGCAGAACCGACCGCTCAACGAGGTCTATGCCCTGCTGTTCCTGGACGCCATCTGGGTCAAGATCCGCCAGGACGGAGCGGTCACCAACAAGCCTGTCTTCCTGGCCCTCGGGGTGGACTGCTCAGGCCGCAAGCAGTTGCTGGGACTGTGGATCCAGCAACAGGAAGGTGCCAAATTCTGGCTCAAAGTGCTGAAGGAATTGCAACAACGGGGCGTAAAGGACGTACTGATCGCCGTCACGGACGCCCTCAACGGGTTTCCCGCGGCCATCGAGGCCGTCTTCCCCCAGGCTCTCGTGCAGACCTGTGTGGTGCATCTGCTGCGCAACTCCCTGCTGCAGGTCTGCTACCAGGAACGCCAGCAGCTCAGCCGCTCCCTGAAGCAGATCTACCGCGCCGACAGCGCCGTAGCCGGCCTGCAGGCGCTGGAGGCGTTCGAGGACAGCGAGCTCGGACGGAAATACCCCGCCATCGGCCGCCTGTGGCACCGCCACTGGGAGCAAGTGGAGCCCTTCTTCTCATTCACCGAGCCGGTGCGCAAGGCCGTCTACACCACCAACGCCATCGAGAGCCTCAACAGCTGTGTGCGGCGGGCCGTGGTCGTGCGAGGGCACTTCCCCAGCGACAAAGCCGCCAGCAAGCTGATCTACATGGCCCTGCGCAAGGTGGAGCGCAAGTGGAAGAGACCTCCCCCGTACTGGCACCAGGCGCGCCGGGAGTTCGCCATCCTCTTCGAGGATCGCTTCCAGGTGGTGCCGCGGTGAGCAGCACCCTGCCAGCGGGAACCCGCATGGAACGGCTGCCGGGCAGCCGGCCGCCGGGCGTGTGCCGCATGCAACGCGGGCTGCTGCTCGGCACGCGCAGCGAACCGATGCCGGGCGTCCAGCCGCCAGCCTTCCGCCACTGGGGCTCTCTCAGCGCGCTGCGCGCGCCCTGTGGTCCCCCGCGCCCAACCCGGCCGCAAAAAGCGCTGGCCTCGCTGGACGCGATCCCTCCCGCTGCGCTACACTGGCCAATCGCATACACGGGATTTCTGACACGGTCTCACGATGCCATAAAATCTGCACAATTCAGGCATGGAGTCTCCCGTTTGTACGCTTCCGTTGGGTCCACTGTCTAGATTCGGACTGCTTCCTCCCTCCTTCAGTCCACGCAACCTCAGATACAGCGCATCCCCGCACAGCTCCAACTCCTCGCTCCACACAATGCCGCCGTGTCCGTCGAGCCGCACAGCCTTGAAGAACGCGTGGTCGTTCCAGGCATTGAAGACCCCCTTGCCCGCCAGGTCGGAAAGATCGACTTCGCCGCTTGTTCCGTCCGAGTACCGGAGCCAGAGCCGATGGCAGGCGCGGGCTTCCACATCCACCGGACGGAGCCCAAGGGGCAAGATCACACGGTCTGGCATGCTTCATTCCTACGTTTGATCTTCCTCCGTAAAATTTGTGGGTTGACCAACAGTTCACAAAGCGTCGGTTGCGACCTGCTGTGATGGTGTCTACTAAACCCCCTTATTTCTAGAACCAAGCGTATCCCCGACTTCGATGTACGATCATAGTGCTACTCTACAGCATCAAATTTCGGTTGGGTGTGACAGCCGTCAAGCCTTGGCGGGGCAAGCGGTAGGACTTGGCGGGTGGGTCGCACGCTTGGCCCCTCAGTCTCGGATGCTGCATTGCAGCTCTGCATCCAAGTTGTCGGGATCTGGGTGGCCCTAGCCCAGAGTTCCGGACATGGGCTGAATAGCGATGCCCAAATTGTCGTCCTCAAGGGCCGGTTCATCAAGGTTGAGACCACACCAGATCGCACTCAGGCCCCTCGATGGCCGGAACTCAGTCTGGAGGGATGATGCATTCCAGCGGGGCTGGCACCAACTATGCGATCTGGCGCAACCTTGCGGCAAACTCGGAAGCGTCTTCGCAGTCGAAAATCAGATCGACGATCTCCCACAGCCGAGCGCCGTCTTCGATGCCCTCGATCCACCTCGCTAGGTCGGTCGCGGCGACGGCCCCGAATCTTCGCTCGGCACGCTTGCAAACACTGATCTTGTTCTCGTCTAGAACCTCGGCCCGTCCCTTGACAAGTCCCTTGACTTGTCCCTCGGCCCGCAGCTTAGCTTGGTACTCTTGGGCGCACGCCTCCAGATATGTCAGCATCCTGCCCGACCTCTACATCTCTTGCATCTTCACGCTGTCTGGGGTGGTCCGGGTTGTTTAGACAACTGGCCGTCAAGAATAAGGTGGATTTCGCCGCTTCTCTGAAGTACCGACCGAGGCGATTATACCTCTAGGCCGGTGTCGAGTTGCTGCCTCCGACAGGGCCGCCCCATGGGCCAGCAGCGTGGGGGCCTGCGGCCCTCATGGCTGGGGCGACCAGGCTCCTCCCACACTGGGGCGGTGTCCGGGCCCCGGCCGCATCCATCCCCTGTAGCGCATGTAGGTTGTAGGAGACTGCCTCCACTACAGGGCGCACTGTGAGCCAGTGGAAGCGCACTGCATGGAAGGGGCGGATGCCATGCGCATCAGTTCGCAGCCTGCCCTGGCCCGGCGCACGACCGTGAGTTCCGGTCATCGAGGAACCTGAGTGCGATCCGGTGTGGTGTGGATGTCAGGACGCAGGGAGTAGCATTCACTGTACAGAGGAACCGCCGTGCCGTAATCGATCGGAGCTTGGGTCATTGCTACTCGTAGAGTGACGGATAGTTGTCGGTCATAGCGCATCTTGGCTTCGTCGTGACGCTGGACCGGAGTCATAGGTAGACCATCGAACGCGTCGCGGCAGCTAACTGACAGTGTCCACCGAGGGCGTGCCGATGGACGCTTCGGGCCCAGCGGCGGGTGTCCGCGATCCCAGCCGAACTAGGCAGGCGTAGGTGCGCGCCGCCGTGGCCGATAGCCGCGATGAGCAAACTCGACGCGGTTAGCCGCGAGCTAGAAGCGATTCCACCCGTAGCGGCGGAGAAACCCCAGCCGTTCCGGAAGGGTCCTGCCGGCCCGTCGTAGGCAGCCAGCAGATGGCAGGTTGTACTCTCCGGCGCGCGATGGTACACGAACGCCGGTTCCAACTGCCGACCGGGCGAATCAGCCGAGGCCACCGGACGCCTCCTGAGGTTCACATTCAACCTCGAAGAACCGGCTCCCGGGGACGACAACTTGGACATCGATATTTTGCCCATGTCCGGAACTCTGGGCATTGGTGGTCCTCTCCGGGCTGCCCTGACGCGGCCGAGTCAGCTCGGAAGACGCCGCCGACGGTGTGCGCTGGCACCAGATCCGAAGTCGGTGCAGCCGTGACGGCAGGGAACCAGTTGGTATCCTCGTGATGCCCCGAACCGGGGAGCCAAGAACAGGCCGGTCTCCCGCACAGCACTAATGAGATTGATGGGAACCAAGCTCCGCGGCCAAGACTTGGGCAACGTGCGTCGGCCGTGTTCTTCCGCTGTGCGATTCTCGGCAGCATCCTTGGGCCTGTTCCTGCTCCTGCAGGCTATCGCTGCAGCCCAGGCCCCTGCCGGCCGCGTCGATTACCGCGACCAAGTCCACCCGATCCTGGCCACGCACTGTCTGGCCTGTCACGACCAAGAGAAACGCTCGGGCGGCCTCGCTCTCGCGACGTACGACGATGTGCTGGCCGGGGGGCGTAGCGGACCTGCCGTTAGGCCCGGCCAGAGTGCCGACAGCCTGATCATTGCAAGGCTTCTCGGAAAAATCGAGCCACAGATGCCGCTCGGCGGCGTCCTTGGTGACGCGCAGGTTGATATCTTGCGGGCTTGGATCGACGAGGGTGCTAGGCCTGCGCCTGCGGCCCAGCCCGCGCCCGCGCCTTGGGAGCCCAAGCTCTCTCTGGAGCGTCCGACCGTGCCGGACGCCGTTTGGGACGGTTGGGACCGGCCTGACGACCGCATTGTTGCCCGCTATCTCGCGCGTCAAGGGCTCGAGCCACCCGGCCTCGTCCCCGACGCCGTCTTCGCCCGTCGTGCCTTCCTCGACATCTGGGGACTGCTGCCCAGCTCGTCCGAGCTTCAGTCCTTCCTGACGGACGGCTCGTCCGGGAAGCGCGGGGAGCTGGTCGAGCGGCTGCTACAGCACGACCGCCACTACGCCGAGCACTGGATCTCGTACTGGAACGACCTCCTGCGCAACGACGAGGGTGTGAACTACTACTCCGAGAACGCCGGCCGAAGGAGCATCAGTTCGTGGCTGCTGCATGCGCTCATGACCAACATGGGCTATGACCGGATGGTTCGAAAGCTGGTCAACCCCGCGAGGAACGGTGATCCCGACGGCTTCTTGATGGGGGTTAACTGGCGCGGTGCGGTGAGCGCCGGGCAAACACAGGCAATGCAGGCCGCGCAGAATACTGCGCAGGTCTTCTTGGGCGTCAACCTGAAGTGCAACTCCTGCCACGACAGCTTCATCAGTCGCTGGAAGCTCAAGGACGCCTATGGCCTAGCGGCCTACTTCTCCGATGAGGAGCGGCTTCGGCTATACCGGTGCGATGCTCCGCAGGACGAGCACGTGACGGCGGCATTCCTCTATGGCGAACTCGATCGTCCGAATCCCGGGACCAGCCCCGGAGCCCGCAGAGCGACGGCGGCAGCCATCTTCACCGATCCGCGGAACGGCCGCCTGCCCCGCACGATTGTGAACCGCGTCTTCGAGAAGCTCGTTGGGCGCGGAATCGTCGAAGACGTCGACGACATGGACGGCCAGCCGTGGAGCCCGGAACTGCTGGACTGGCTAGCGAGCGACTTCGTGTCGAATGGCTACGACCTGCGGCATTTGATCGGCACCATCATTACCTCAAGGGCCTACCAGCTGCCTTCTGTTCGTCGGACCTCCGGAGAAGCGGCCCAATACTCATTCCGCGGTCCGCAGCTGCGGCGGCTCACCGCGGAGCAGTTCGCCGACGCGGTGGGCACGGTAACAGGCGAATGGCGTGTCGTCCAGACGTTCGTAATGGCCCAAGATCCGACCGAACTGCCCTCGGACGAGGCGATCCGCCTTTCGATTTCGGGCATTCCGGAGGACGGCGCGGCCCTGGTCAGAGCCCCAAGATCGGGAGGCAGCAGCCGCCGCAACGAGCCTGACACATCGATCCCCGAAGGATCGTTCACCCGCGAGTGGCGCATGCCGGCCAGCAATCTCACGCGCGCGCTCGGGCGGCCGGCGCGCGACCAAGTCTTTTCCACGCGCGATACGAGCTCCACAACGATGCAGATGGTGGAGCTCGCAAATGGTGAGCTCCTCACCCGATGGCTGCTGCGCGGCGCCCGCGCAATGCTCGGTGTCCTGCCTCCGAAGCCCACGAAGTTGGCGGGCAATCAGGTGCGCAGCGGCTTCGGTGCCCGAGGCTACGCGACGTTCGAAGCCGACATCTCGGGCGCCGACAAGCTCTTCTTCATCATTGAGGACACGCTCTCGACGGCGCCCGACAAGGCGCGGCCCGTTTGGGCGGACGTGCGGCTGAGCGGGCCGAGCGGTACCGTCCCGCTGTCAGCCCTACGGCCCGAGGAGCCGGGAGCCCTCCGGGAAGGTGGAGGGCCTGCGGTGTTCGGCGAGACAGCCTACGACGAAGCGGTCCGCGTCCGATTCCCGTCCGTGCTCTCGTACGATGTTTCCGAAAGGCGATTCACCAGAATGGCCGGGGTCGCGGGATTCGAGGGCGTGGGCCAGTTCCAAGTGGGTGAGACTGCCAACGCACGCTTCTACGTGTTCGACGCAGAGCCCAGCCTCGATCGCCTGACCCCGCCCAAGCCGGGGACGCCCCTGCCGCCTCCGGCGAAGCTCACCTCGATCTCTGAAGCTACTGATCGGGTCTACTGGCACATGCTGGGCCGAGCGCCGTCGCACCAAGAGCGCGAGATTGCCGAGGCTGTGCTGAGCGCTGGCAACGGTTCGGGCCCTCCCTCACCGGAGGGCCTTGCCGACCTGCTTTGGGCGGTGTTGATGACGCCGGAGTTCCAGTTCATTCGTTGACGGGGAGGGCTGACATGGTTGCGCAGATGAACAGCGAAGAGAAGCAAATCGTCAATCAAATCACCCGCCGCGGCTTCATGGGAGCGGGCGTGAGCGCCTCGGCCATGCTCGCCGCACTGGCCGGCGGCGCACCCCAAGTCGCGCGGTCCGCCGAGCGCGGCGCGACGGCGGACTCGGTGATCGTGCTGTGGATGGCGGGCGGTATGGCCCAGACCGAGACCTTCGACCCGAAGCGCTACACACCCTTCGAACCGGGGCTGGCCGCAGAGAAGGTGCTGAGCACGTTTCCCGCAATCAGTACTGCTGTGGACGACATCAAGATCTCGAAGGGCCTTGAGCGCGTGGCAGGGGTCATGGACCGGGGAACGGTCATTCGCACGTTCCAGGCCGCCGACCTCGGCTTCATCCTGCATTCGCGCCACCAGTACCACTGGCACACGGGTTACGTTCCGCCCCAGGCGATGGCCGTCCCGCACATTGGCGCGGTGATCGCGAAGCTTCTGGGCCCGAAGGTGGCGACCGTTCCGCCGTTCATCTCGATCGGCCAGAATCTGGAGATCGGCGCCGAGGCGGCCGCCCTCAAGGCGTTTCACACGGCCGGGTTTCTCGGCACGCAGCACGGGCCGTTCTTGGTCGCTGATCCCGCCGACGCAGCCTCGTCCGTCAGGCCGCCGAAGGGGTTGGGGCCAGACCGGTTCCGGGCTCGGGAGCAGCTGCTAAAGAGGCTCTTGGAGCGTCAGCCGGCCTATCAGTTCTCGGGCGACTTCCAGCGCGAATCCATGCTCGCGTCCATCGACGCTGCACACCGGCTGCTCACCTCGCCGTCGGCCCAGGCCTTTGACCTGTCCCTCGAGCCGAAGGAGAGTTATGACACGTACAACACGAGTCGCTTCGGGCAAGGCTGCCTGCTGGCGCGCCGCCTGGTCGAAGCCGGGGCGCGCTACGTCGAAGTGACGAGCGAGTATGTTCCGTTCCGGTACTGGGATTCACACCAGAACGGCCACCAGCGTGCGGCGCAAATGAAGCGCACCATCGACGCGCCGGTCGCCCAACTCGTGCTCGACCTGGAAGAACGGGGTCTGTTGGACCGCACACTCATCGTCTTGGCCAGCGAGTTCGGTCGCGACGCCATCACGGAGGGCAAGGTTGGCAAGGAGGTTCGGGACCAGGCCATCGCGCGGACCGATGTGATGGCCGAGCCCGGGCACTACGGAATGCACCGCCACTTCACCGACGCCGGCTCTGTCCTGCTGTTCGGCGGAGGCGTGAAGAGAGGATTCGCCTACGGCAGGACCGCGGACGAAAGACCCTGCAAGACCGTGGAGAACCCGGTCCCGGTGGAGGATCTCCACGCGACCATTTACCACGCCCTCGGCATCGCGCCTGACGACCATTTCATGGTCGAGAAGCGACCGGTCTACGTCACCGAAGACGGCAAGGGGCGAGTCGTCGACGAGATCTTCGCTTAGCCCAACCGCATCACTTCTTGGTAAGCGTTCGAGAGGGCTGTGATGGGAGCGGGCAATGTCTCCACGGGTAAGCATTCACTCCGGGGAGTATTTGGGGCCTAGGAGACTGGCCCTCGCGAGGACCAAGGGAGGGAAGGTGCGGCCCGCAGGTGCAGGGTGGGCTCGCTCGCCGCGTTGGGGCTCCAGCCTGAGAAGGTGGGCGAGTGTCGTAGGGAAACTCGCGAGTTGGCCTCAGCGGGGAGTCAAGCTGCGCGCGGGACAGTGCTGTCGGGTGCGTGAGCGAGTGCTGCCGCTGGCGGCTCGTTGGCCGGAGTCCAGCAGCGTATGGGAGGTGCGCGGAGTTCCTCCATGCGCTGCTCGTCCATCTCTCACGGGAGCCATGGGGACAGGTCCGATGGGGCCTGGCCCCGGTTGCGCGCATAGGCATCCAGCCAATCCTGCGGGCACCGGTACGGGTTCAGCCCAGCCACTCTCGCTGTCTGCAGCACGCTGAGCAGGCACCCCGCCGTCTTGGCCCTGGCCGGTCCGCCGGGCCCGAAGCGCCGCTGGCGCGAGATCACGGGCCCGCGCAAGGTCCACTCCGAGCGGTTGTTGTCCATGGGAATCCCCGGATCCTCGAGAAACACGCTGGGACCCTCCTGATGCTGGATCAAGGACGCCGTGGGGTTGCCCTGCGCTGCCACTTGGGCCAGTTCCGCGCCGGTCCGGCCACCGCTTGGCTGCAAGCCTTCCAGCACCTCATAGCGGGCGACCAGGCGCTGCCACGCTTGCAGCGCGTCGTCGAAGAGTTCCCCGAAGCTGGCTTCCAGGCTTGCCTGCGCAGCCGCGAAGTCCTCGGCCTGGCCCTGCAAGGGCAGGTCGGGCTGTCAGGCCCTGCGACGCAGGCGCGCCAAGTGGAACACTTCCCCGATCCGCTCGAGCCCATCCCTGGCCCACGGCTGCAGTTCCGGAAAGCCGGCTGCCCCGTAACGGCGAGACATCGGACGGATGGGAGCTGCATCCTTGGTCCTTAGCTGGCCCCAGCGCACACCGCTGCGGGGCTGAATGTCAGTGCTTCCAGATAGAGGGGTGGACATTTCCTGCTGATTCTGTCATAGTGGGCCTTGGTGGCTGGCCTTCAGATGGCAACAACGGTGCAAGACGCGCACTTTGACCTGCGCGCTGTTTGCGTGCGCCCGACGCGCGGCGGCTGCGAGCACCGACGTTGGGACCGGCTGGTGGCCGCCCACCACTACCTGTCCTTCCAGCGCATGTTCGGACGTGCCTTGCGGCATGTCGCAACCCTGGACGGGACTTGGCTGGCGCTGCTGGGATGGCAACCCGGAGCGCTGCGCGTGGCCGTGCGCGACCGCTGGATCGGCTGGTCGCTGCAGCAGAAGCTGCGCCGCCTGCATCTGATCGCCCAGAATGTGCGCTTCGTGATCCTGCCCGCCGCTGCCGGGCGCAAGCACCTGGCATCGAGGGTCTTGGGCCTCAGCCTGCGCCGCTTGTCGGGAGACATCTTGGCCGCACATGGGTATCCGGCGCTGCTCGCGGAAACCTTCGTGGACCGCGCGCTGCACAGGGGCACGTGCTACCGCGCCGCGAACTGGCAGCCGCTGGGGTTCACCAGCGGCTATGGCCGCCAGCGGGGCCCCACGGCCCGCTGGCGGCATCATGGCCAGCCCAAGCAAGTGCTGGTGTACCCCTTGGCCCGTAACGTGCAGGCGCGTTTGCGCCAGCCCGAGCAGGAGCCCTGCTGGGGCGGTCCCGCCAAGCGGCCGCCGGCTCCGGCCGCGGTGCTGCGCAGCCTGCTCGAGCGCCTGCAGCAGGAGCCGCACTGCCGCCCGGCCGGCGGCCGCCGCTATGCGCTGGCCAGCCTGCTGTGCCTGGCCGCGAGTGCGCACATGGCCGGCTACCGCGGCGTGACGGCCTACTCGCGGTATGCCACCCTGCTCAGCCAGCGGCAGCGGCAGGCCGCCGGCTGCTGGTGCAACATGCGGCTACAACGCTACGCCGCTCCGGTGCCGAGCACGTTCTACCAAGCCTTGGTCCGGCTGCCGCCGGAGGTGTTCGAGGGGGCCGTCGAGCACGCCTCGCTGGGGCTGCAGGCCCACTCGCAGCCGGCCGTGCCGGAGCGCAGCGCGCAGGGGCTGGGCGAGCGCGCGGCAGCGGCCGCCGGCCGCGGGAAGGGCCCAAGGTGAGATTCTGGCCGGGCGCAAGCGGGGACACCGCGCGGGAGCGGGAGCAGGCGCAGGAATTGGAACGCTTGGAGCAGCACTGCGCGGCCCTGCTCGAGAAGGTGGAAAGCGCACGGCAGGAGAGCGGGGAATTCCGCCGACGGTCGCAGCGCAGCCAGGCCGAGCTGGAGCGGACGCGGACTGAGCTGGAGCGGACGCGGGCCGAGCTGGAGCGGACGCGGACTGAGCTGCAGCAAGCCCACACAACGATCGGCAATCTGAAGCTGCTCGTGGCAGACCTGCAGAAGACCTTGTTCGGGCGCAAGAGCGAGAAGCCGTCGGATCCCGGGCCCGAGCCGAAAGCGGACCCCAAGCCGCCGCCCGGGCCGGGGGACAGCCCTGACAAGCCTGACAAGCCTGACAAGGCCGGCAAGGGGCGCAAGCAGAAGGCCGCCAAGCGCAAGCGGGGACGCCAGCCCGGATCGGCCACTCCGCCGCGTCGGGACCGCTCCCGCCTGCCAAAGATTCCCGAGCCCTTGGAGCTGCCCGAGCACGAGCGCCGCTGCGCGCAGTGCGACACGCCCTTCGTGCGCTGCGGGACCAAGTCCAGCAAGATCTTCGAGATGCACTTGGCTGCGCTCGCCCGCGAGATTGAGCGCCAGTGCTACGAGCCGGGCTGCGCCTGCGCACCGCCGGGACGCCTCGTTGCGCCCCCCGCGCCACGGCTGTGGAGCGGCACCCAGCTGGGGACCAGCGTGTGGGCCTGGAGCGTGGTCCAAGTTTTCCACATGCATCGCCCGCAGGCCGCGGTGGCGCGCGAGCTGGATGCCATCGGGTTGGGCATGGCACCGGCGACGCTGGCGCAAGGCCTGCAGAGGCTCGCCCGGCTGGTGCAACCCTTGGAGCAGGCCATCGCCGAGCGTCTGGGACAGGCTCGGGTGGTGCAGGCCGACGAAACCTCCTGGCCGGTGCAGAACATTGAGGGCCAGGACAACGCCAAGCAGCCCCCGGCATCCGGCGCCAGGCCCAAGCACTGGCTGTGGATGGTCTGCTGCGAGGATGCCGTCTGGATGCGCATCCTGCCGACGCGCGGGCTGCCCTCGGGCCGCGAACTGCTGGGCAAGCTGGGCCAAGGCAAGCTGCTGACGCTCGTGTGCGACTGCTGGAGTGTCTATCCGGCCTTCGCCAAGCGCTCCGAGAATGTCCGGCTGCAGTTCTGCTGGGCTCATCAGCGCCGACACTACTGCCGGGTGGAAGCCGGCTTTCCGGAACTGGAGCCGTGGGCCACGGACTGGCTCGAGCGGATCGGGGAAGTGTTCCACTTGGCGCACCTGCGTCGCAGGGCCTGGCAGCCCGAACTGCCCTTAGAGCACCAGGCCGAGGACTTCGAGGCTGCGCAGGCAAGCCTGAAAGCCAGCCTCGGGAAACTCTTCGACGACGCGGTGCAAGAGTGGAGGAGCCTGGTTGCGCGCTATGAAATGCTGATCGCCGTGCCAAGCGGTGGCCGGACCGGCGCGGAGCTGGCCCAGGTGGAAGCGCGGGGCAAAGCCACGGCGTCCCTGATCCTGCACAAGGCGGGGCTCAGCGTGTTCCTCGAGGACCCGGCGATTCCCATGGACAACAATTACGCGGAGCGGACCTTGCGCGGACCCGTGATCTCGCGCCGGCTGAGCTTCGGGTCCGGCGGTCCGGCCGGGGCCGAGACGGCGGGGCGCCTGCTCAGCGTGCTGCAGACAGCGAGAGTGGCGGGGCTGAACCCGTACCGCTACATGCTGGATTGGCTGGATGCCTGTGCGCGCAACCGGGGCCAAGCCCCATCGGACCTGTCTCCATGGCTCCCGTGGGAGATGGACGAGCAGCGCATCGAGGAACTCCGCGCACCTCCCATCCGCTGGTGGACCCCGGCCAACGGGCCGCCAGCGGCAGCGCCGGCTGACGCACCCGACAGCACTTTCCCGCCCGCAGCTTAACTCCCCGCTGAGGCCAGCTCGCGAGTGTCGCTACGTCACTCGCCCACCTTCTCAGGCTGGAGCCTGAACGCGGCGAGCGAGGCCACTCTGCACCTGCGGGCCGCACCTTCACCTATCCGCGCCTTCCCCTGCCTTTGGCCCTCGCGAGGGCCAGCCTCCCAGGCCCCAAAATACTCCCCGGAGTGAATGCTTACCTCCACGGTTAGGAGGATCTTGTTCAGGCTGGGCATGGCGGTGCGGAGGAGATCGTGCACCCGGAGACGGCGCAGGGTGGGATCACGGCCCTCTCAAACGCTTACTCCGTGTCGATGAGGTGCAGCTTCACGCTCTCAGCCCCAACTCGCTGGCCATTCGGTCAAGCGTGGCCGGATTGCGAACCCCCAACATGCGAAACGCGTCCGTGTATCGGGTCCTACCCTCCAGGGTGTCAGCGAAAAGGGCTTGCTGAGCCGAGCAAAGGCGGTTCCCTAGGACTTTCCGCCCCCCGATTGCTGACCCGACTCGTGCCGGGCGACTTCGCGGTTCCACGATGCGTCGTAGCGTTCGTGATCAATCCACGCTAGGTCGAGCAACCGCCGGAGGACCACAAGCGGGCTCACTTTGTAGTGGCGAGAGAGCCGCATCGTCGCCTCATCCAGACGCCCGCGGGGCCGTATCTCCCGCTCGATGCCCGCCAGCGGCACCAGCAATTCGGCCGCAACCGCACTGCACCAGATCTCCTCTTTCCTGATGCCCCGAAGGGAAGGTGACGGCGGGTTGGATAGCGCGGAAGTCCCGAGCCAGAGGTGCGCCAGTTCATGGGCCAGCGTGAACATCTGGGCGGTCTTGGCGTCCCGGCCATTCACAAAGACCAACGGGGCCAGTGGACAACAGATTGGGGCTGGGCCGCGGAGGGGGTCCACTGCCGACCGTCCGGCAGTCTGGAATCGGGACGGATTCTTCGGGCGGCTGATCGAGCAGCAGGGTTCCGACGGGCACATGCACCTTGCGAGCGAACGCTTCCATCTGTCTCAGCGTGGGCTGCAGGCGACCCGCCTCCCACTCCGGAAGCTTCTTGAACCGGGCAGGGAACTCGCTACGGCCGAGCGCGGCACGACGGCGCGCCCAGCGCAGGAGCTCCGGCTTCACTGGAACCCGGATCATGCGAGCAACTCCTGGCGAACGGTGGCCACCGACAGTCCGCGGGTGCCGAACTGAATCCTGAAGCATCCCTCACAATCCAGCTCGGGACATTCGCGACCCGAAGAGCCGTCTTGATCGGGCTTGACGACAATCACAATGGATATTGAACTAACCCGCTTCGCGCGAGCGTTGTATTTCTTGGACCGCTCCGCGAGTGGTCAGGCAGCGGTGTGCCCGGACGCATCGCGACACCTTCCACGACCGCCCCAAGACCCACAAATGCTCCTGATGAAGGCCGAGGCATCCCATTCGAAGCCCGATCCGGCCCTCGTTGGGTCCCTTCTCCCGAGCCTTTCAGCGCACGACGGGAACCGCAGCGAGCCAAGGGAGCCATTAAAACCCCCTAGCGAAGCCCCGGCCGGCGGCTCAGTTCAACACGTTCTTTAGCCAGCGGTGCGGCTCTGAGCCCCTCTGGCTCTAGGCGAACGTCCTTCTGCCGCACCGCTGACCAAAAAACGCTCTTCATTGTCGACGAGTCTGCAGAAGTGATCCATCGGGGCATCTCCGCCGCGACCGGCAGAATTGCTTCAAGCTCGCGGCCAACCGCGTCGAGTTTGCTGTGCTGCAGGCCAATCGCGGGCACACCTGCCCACCCGCGGGCTACTCTAGTCTCTAGTCGCAGTCGGCAGGCCGCTTCCTAGCGCGGCCGTCCTCAGTCTGCAATCCCTCCAGGCCCCCTTGTGCGCTTGATCCCTGCCGGGCCAGACTGGTGGAGTTGGCCATGCCCGTTCCCTCACCATCCTCCCTCGCCCCATAATGGAGCTGTGATCCACGGCCTCGTCCTGTACAACGAAGACTTGATCCCGAGTGACGCGGCGGTGTTGCGCACCGGGCAGGTGGGGCTCCTGACCGGGTGGGGCGTGTTCACGACCTTCCGGATTTACCGCGGGGTGCCGTTCGCGTTCGAGCGGCACTGGGCAAGGATGACGCGGGACGCCGCGCTGCTCCACGTCGACCTCCCGCCCGACCCGGCGCGGGTAAGGTCCCTGCTGATCGATCTGGTCGTCGTCAATCGCTGTCCCGAGTCCAAGATGCGGCTGAACGTGATCCGCAGCCGCGGAGGGGTCTTCGAGGGGCCGGGCTCCGGCAGGCAGTCGGACCTGATCGCCTTCACGACCGACCTCTCGAGTGAGCCCGCGGCCGTCAAGCTCGGCCTGCAGGCACACGGGCGTCACGCGGACTCGCCTTTCGCGGGAACCAAGACCGCCTCGTGGGCCCACAACCTCACCCTCTTCGAGAGTGCCCGTCGGCGGGGCATGTCGGACGCGCTCCTGCTGAACGAGCGCGGCGAAGTCGCCGAGTGCACGTCGGCCAACATCTTCGCGGTACGAGACGGGGTCACCCAGACCCCGCCCCTCGCGAGCGGACCGCTGCCCGGCGTAACCCGCGAGGTCATGCTCGCGGAACTTGGGGATGCTGTCGAGGAGCGGGTCCTGACACTGGGGGACATTTACGCCGCTGACGAGGTCTTCATCACCTCGTCAACGCGGGAACTGGTGCCGGTCAGCCACATCGACGGTCGCGCCTTGTCGGCGACCGAGTGGCCCGTGATGCGCCGCCTGCGCGCTCGGCTGCGCGAATATGTGGACGCCTACCTGCGGTCTGCCGCCGGCCGTTGACGCGGCCCTGCCGGCTACGGCATCAACCCGTGCTTGGCTAGGAACGCCCTGATCGTCCCGTCGATCAGCGAAGTCTCGTCCGCGGAGAAGCCGCCGTGGCCCCCGCCCGGGATCGTGAGCAGCTCGTTGTCCGCGCCAGCCGCTTCGAGCCGCTTGTGGAACTCAACGGCGTGAGAGTACGGCACGACCCGGTCGGCATCGCCGTGAATCGTGAGGATCGGCGGAAGGTCCTCCCGGACTTGGTGGACCGGCGATACCGAATCGGCAATCTCCTTACGGTCTCGCTGGCTTCCGAGCCATGCGACGGCGTAAGCCTGCTGGTTGGGCTTGCCGGCCATCAGGTCGGCCACGTCGGTGATGCCGTACCAGTTGATCACCGCCGCGACGGCGGGATTGTGTCGCGAGGGGCACTCGGCATCGAAGCCAGCCCTTGCCTCCAGCATTCCCGTGGTGAGCGAGAGGTGCCCCCCGGCCGAGTGGCCGGTCACGATCAGCTTGGACGTGTCGAAACCGTACGTTTCCGCGTTGCGGTACACCCAGCGCAGGGCGCAGCGGCAGTCCTCCACCGCTGCGGGCGCCCGCGCCACGCGACCCAGCCGGTACGCCACGTTAACCACGTTGAATCCCATCTCCAAGTACGGCGCGATGGACAGCACGCTGCCCTCCTTCGACCCGCCAACCCAGCCGCCGCCGTGAATGTAGATCACGGTCGGCCGGGCTTGGTCGCTGTCGCGTCGGGCGTAGACGTCGACTCGCTGGTCGGCGTTGCTGGCGACTTTGTAGGTTAGGTTCGGCGTGACGCGGTACTGGCGGCTTACCATAGCCGCGAAACTCGCCGAGTCGGCCGCGGAGAGGGCGGCGGCGACGGCAAGGGTCGCGACGAGCAGTCTGGCGATGTACATGGGGCGCTCCTGATCGCACCCGACGACTCGAGTGCTAGGGTTGAAAGTCGTGAGCCCTCGAGAGCTCAGCCTGCACCTCAAGCGCAAGGGCCGACTGGCGGCCGGGTATCTCTTCCTCGGTGCGGAGCCATTCTACCGCAGCCGGTGCGTCAGCTTCTTGCGCGAGCGGATTCTCGGGCCCGCTGGCGACGCCGGGTTCTTGATCAACTTGGATCTGAAGTCGGACAGGCTCGGGGACGTGCTTGACGAGGCTGACTCTCCGCCCCTGTTTGGCGGGCCCCGCCTGCTTCTGGCTCGCAACGCGGACGGTGCCCTGCGGTTCTCCAGAGGGCGTGCTGGCAAGCAGGACAAGGCCCGGCTGGCCGCGTACTTTCGGGAGCCGATGGAAGACACGGTGGTCGTCTTTGATGTCGCGGGCCACGCGTGGGAAGACTGGGGCGGCAAGGGCCGGCTCCAACGGGTCTCGAAGCTCTTCGCGGCAGTCCCGGAGCGCGTGGACTTCAGGGCTCTCCGCGAGGCCGATGCCGTCTATGTAGGCGAGATCTTGGCGAAGCGGATGAAGCTCCGGATTTCGAGAGCCGTACTCAGGGAACTGGTGGAAGCGCTCGGAGCGGATGCCTACCGCTTGGAGAGCGAGATCGAGAAACTGCAACTGTTCGCGGGCGGCGAGCGTGAGATCACAGCGGCCGACATCTCGCTGCTAGTGCCGGAGGCGCGACAGCGGGGCATGTTCGAGTTCTCGGACGCCATCGCGGACCGTGACCGCACCAAGGCCCTCGACGTGTTGGACACGATGGCAAAGGCGGGGATGTATTGGGGCCTGCAGGTAAGCACCCTCGCCTCCCTGCTTCGCCAAGCCCTCGCCGCCAAGGAGGCTGGCGCACGGAGCCCAGCCCAGATCCGGCAGCGCCTGGCGCGCGTCGGCATCAACGTCTGGCAGGCGCGAGCAGCCCAGATCCACCGCGTCGCGAGGCGCTACACGGCCAAGGATCTTCGGCGGGCGCTTGTGGCGCTGTTCGAGGCCGATAGGGGCCTGCGCAGCCCGCGCCCCGACGACCGCATCGTCATGGAGCGCCTCGTGATGGAATTGACGAGCTGAGGCGAGCCTTCCCAGCTCCTGCTAGACCCGCTACGGACTGCCACTGGCGGCCTTGTTGGCCGCGGTCATGATCTGAGACTTCAGACGGTTTCCCTTGTTCCGGTGCAGCACGCCCTTGCGGACCGAGCGATCCACCATGCCCACGGTTGAGCTGACAAGGTCGGACGCCACGGCTCCCTCCCCGCTGGCCAAGGCCTCCCGGAAGTGCCGGAGCTTTGTGCGGAGCTGGCTCTTGGCCGCCCGGTTGCGGGCGGTCCTGCGGGCCGTCTGACGGATGCGCTTGAGCGCAGACTTGTGGTTCGCCATATTTGTCCGTTAGATCCCAGCATAGAGTGCGCGGCCCCGGGTGTCAATGTCCGGCGTCGATCGCATCCCGCGGACCGCCTTGCCCTCACGGGTGTCCGGCTAGTAGTGTGGAAGGCGCGCGGCATGGAGTTCTCCCTGGCCGGTGCGCGGCATCGCGCCTGGAACCTTGCCTTGGCCTGTCTGGCCATCTTGGCCACGGTCGTGTGCGCTTGGATGGTCGGCTGGGCGCTGGCCTCGCTGACCTCGAATCCCGTTCTGCTCAGCGCCGTGCCGCTCGCGCTCGGCAGCCTCGCCGTGACCGCCTTGGCGGTCCGGGCAGTGCCCGGACTGACTTGGGACGGCATTGGCCTGGCTCGCGGGGGCCTGCCAGGCTTGGGCTGGGGCTTTGTCGCGGCGGTGTGCGCCTGCGGCCTGCTCGTGCTGGCTACACTCGCCAGTGGCCTCGGTGAGTACGTCCCATTCGACCCGGAGGGCGTACGGTTCGACTGGCGGGACTGGTGGCTGGGCGGCACGGCACTGCTCGTAGCCGGCGCGTTCGGCGAGGAGTTCTTCACGCGCGGGCTGGCGCTGCAGTTGTTGGCGCGCGCCTTGACTCCCGCGGGGGCCGTGGTGGCGACGTCTGTCGGCTTCGGGCTCTTGCACGGGGCGAATCCGGGAGTGACCGTTCTGGCACAGTGCAACACAGTCCTCTTCGGGGCGGTCTTCGGGCTCGCCGTGGCGTGGCGCCGTTCACTCTGGCTCGCGATTGGCCTCCATCTGGGCTGGAATCTCTGCATGGCCGCCCTCGGCGTGAACCTTTCTGGAATTACAATGAGACTGACAGCCTTGAGCCTGAGCCTGGGAAGCCCGGCTTGGCTGACGGGCGGCGAGTATGGATTCGAGGGCGGGCTCATGGCATCCTTCGGGATCGTCACGCTGGCTGCCGCTGTTGGCTTCGTTCCGGGCGGGAGCGTCCAAGCCCGCCCGTTCTGGCAAGGCGGCATTGACGGCCGCCAGGGCCTTGCTGGCGTCTCTGGTCGGAACGGCCCTGCTGGCGGTAGCCCCGCTGGCGGCGAAGCAGGAGAGGCTGACGTCGGCCCAGCGCGCCGAGCTGATCCGTGAGCTGAGTGCCGAGTACGGCACCGCAAAGGTGCTGATCCCAAGGTCCAAGAAGGCCCTGCCGCTGCGTCCGACCGGCCAGTACGACAGGGAGCGGTGGCGCGAGGCGATGCAGAAGTTCGGCCCGGCCGCGAGGATGGGCGATCTCTTGCAGATCACGGCCGTGACCTTTGACGACAAGCGCCTCGTATTGCAGATCAACTACGGGATCAGCGGCGGGCGCCGCTGGTGGCACCGCATCCAGGTGGCGGGCGCCAGTTCCCGCGGCACGACCCTGGGGGCCAATCAGGTCACGCACGCCCCGGGAGGGACGAAGCTGGCCCTGGTCTTCCCGGGCCCCGTTCCCGCCCGGTCCGCGTCCGAGATCAAGGAGATGCTCAAGCCCGTGCTGGACTTCGAGCAGCGGACCGCGACCGAGCTCTACCTCGACACAATCGACGTCAAGTACCGCGAGGCGATCGAGCGCAACGATGTCATCGAAGGCATGGACAAGGAAATGGTGATCCTCTCCAAGGGCTTGCCCGACAAGAAGGTGAGAGATTTCAAGGACGGGCTCGAGACCGAGGACTGGATCTACGGCAAGCCCCCCGGCGAGATCGTGTTTGTCACCTTCATGGACGGTGACGTGATCCGGATCAAGGAAGCCCACGCCGCGATTGGCGGCTGGGTCAAGGAAACCGAGCAGATCGAGCGCTAGCCGCTGCCGGCGCGGCGGCCGTTACCGGCCTCGGTCGAGCTTCCAGCGCCTGCCGATTGCGTCGGCCGCGAGGATTGCGTGCCGGACGGCACGAGGTGTCACTTCGAACGGCTCGTTGTGGATCGTCTCTCCCGGCGCCACCGCGCGCTTCGAGATGCGGTCCAGGTCCGGCTCGCTGCAACCGGGCAGGCCCACGCCCTCCAGCGTGACCGGCAGGCCGACCGAGGTCGAGAATCCGAGGACCTCCTCGATCAGTGCCGTGGGCTTGCCTTCCAGCACGAGCTGGGTCAACGTCCCGAAGGCGACCTTCTCGCCGTGGTAGTAGGGCTGCGTCCCGCTCACCGCCGTCAGGCCGTTGTGGACGGAGTGGGCCGCGGCTAGTCCGGACGATTCGAATCCCAGGCCGGACAGCAGCGTGTTGGCCTCCACGAGCCGCTCGAGGGCCGGGCTCACCGCCCGGTTCGACGCCGCGTCCATAGCCGTGCGCCCGTCCTCCAGCAGTGTCCGGTAGCAGAGCTCGGCCAGTGCTAGCGCGCTCTGGGTGGAAGCGCCTCCGCGCATGTTCCGCACCCTCCCCTCGACGCAGGTGCGAGCCTCGAACACCGTGGCGAGCGCGTCCCCCATCCCCGCTGCGAGCAGTCTAGGCGGGGCGTTGGCGATCACGGTGGTGTCGACCAGGACCAGGTCTGGGTTGCGCCCGTAGATCCGGAAGTCCACGACGGCGTGGTTGTCGTCGTAGAGCACGGACAGAGCCGAGCACGGGGCGTCGCTCGACGCGACCGTTGGGCAGTTCACGACCGGAAGGTCCAGCTCCGCGGCCACGGCGCGCGCGGTGTCGAGCACCTTCCCGCCGCCGGCGCCGACAATCGTGCCCGCGCTCGACGCTTGCGCGACGGCCTTGACGCGCTCGATCTCGCGGTGGCTGCACTCCCCGCCGAAGGGCTCGACGGTGTGGGCTATACCGGAGTCGCCGAACGCGGCCCGCCAGATCCCGGACAGCTGGGCGACCGCGCTGCCACCGGCCAAGATCAGGGCGGGACCCGGAAGCCCGAGGGCCTTCATCTCGGCACCCAAGGACTTCGTCGCGTCTGGTCCCTGCGTGTAGCGGGATGGCGCGGAGAACACACTCAGCATGGTTAGCCGCGATTGTAGGGGATCGGCTCGGTCACAGTCAGCCGTAGGCGGGACCGGGCGCCACGCCCAGCCCGGTTCTCGACGGGCGCGACAGCGCCTGATCGTGCTAGACTGGCGGCCTGAAGCGGGAGTAGTTCAGAGGTAGAACGTCAGCTTCCCAAGCTGAATGTCACGGGTTCGATCCCCGTCTCCCGCTCCAGCCCAGCCGTTGCTCGTCCCGTCGAGACCGAGCATCGAAGCGCTTGACGGTCGTTATGGTGGGCCGTCATCTCTCGCGGCAAACGCCGCGGATGGTTCTGTAACGGCGCGGTGTCTCTCGAGGCCGGTTTCCCAGTCAGGGACCGGTGGCATGGGCCTGCTGCCCGCGCGGACGCCCAAGCTTGGCTCTTGCTGGCCGGGGTCCCCCTCCCGAAGTTGAGCGGCCAGCCTCCATCGGCCATTGACCGTGATGCAGGCGTGGCAGATGCTCGCGGAAGCCACCCACGGGAAGGTCGCCACCAAGTGCGGCAGGCTGGCCTGCGCCGCACTCCGGTGTGCTTGGCGAGACAGCAGCCTCCCCCCATGTCCACTCGGCCGTCTGACCACGATTGCCTGGTCACTGGGCGTACGCTTGGCGGCAAGAGAATTGGCCCGGCCCATGCCAGCCGTTCCGCTCCACCGCCGATCGGCGTTCTCCGGCTCGGTGCGAGGCGCTCACCCCCTCGCCCCGAAACAGCCCCGCCTCACTCGCCCGAAGATGCGCCGGGCAGCGTCGGCGGAACCCTCTCCGACGTGTCAGTAAAATGGGCCCGGAAGCGTACATGGGGAGCTTGGCAAACATTCGCATCTTTCGTAACTGGACCGCGAGCTTGGCCTGCGGGGTGGTGGTTTCGGCACTCCTTCCGGCCTGCGCGCCAGGACCCTCGGACGGAGGCGCCAAGCCCAATGTGATCATCATTCTCACGGATGATCAGGGGTACGGGGACATGTCGGCCCACGGGAATCCCATCCTCGAGACGCCAAACCTTGACAGGCTGCACGACGAGAGCATTCGCCTGACCGACTTCCACGTCGCGGCCGTCTGCACGCCGACTAGGGGTGAGCTCATGACCGGCCTCTATGCTCTGCGGAACAAGGCCGGGATGGTACCCGCCGCGCGCAATCTGATGCGGCGGGACGTTCCGACGATGCCCGAGGTCTTTGCCGACGGTGGCTACGCGACGGGTCTCTTCGGAAAGTGGCACCTTGGCGACACCTACCCGCACCGCCCGCTCGATCGCGGGTTCCAGCGCGCGGTTTGGCACAAGGGCTGGGGCTTCGCCTCGGAGATCGAGTACGACAACGACTACTACTACACGCGCTACTTCGACCAGGAGGAAGTGCGCCACTCAGACCGGTTCTGCACGGCGACTTGGTTCGACGCCGCGATGGAATGGATGGGCGACCAGGCCGACGCCGGCCGGCCGTTTTTCACGTATCTGGCGCTCAACACGCCGCACTATCCCTTCAACGCGCTCGCCAGCCACTACCAGCGCTATGGCCAGCAGGTAGACGACCCCCTGCTCGCGCACTTCTTCGGCCTGATCACGATCATTGACGAGAACGTGGCCCGCCTCGACCGATGGCTGGAAGGGCGAGGCCTGAGGGAGAACACAATCCTTGTCTTCATGAACGACAACGGGACGGCCAAAGGGGAGGCGGTCTTCAATGCCGGCATGCGCGGCAAGAAGGGAAGCGCCTACGACGGCGGGCATCGCGCGATCTGCTTCGTGCGGTGGCCCGGCGGGGGGCTCGGAGACCCGCGCGAGATCGACTACGCGTCCCACGTGACGGACGTGCTCCCGACCTTGGCCGACTTGGCGGGTCTGCCCTTGCCGCCAGATGCGTCGTTGGACGGCGCAAGCTTGGCATCGCTGTTGCGCTCGCCCACGGCCGAGAGGCCAGACCGCAAGATCATCGTGCAGTACGGCGGCCGCCACCGGCCCACCAAGTACGGGGATGCGGCGGTGCTCTGGAACGACTGGCGGCTCGTCGGCGAGTCGGAGCTCTACGACATCCGCGAAGATCCCGGGCAGGTGTCCAACGTGGCCGGGGAGCACCCGGAGGTGCTCGGGGCGATGCGCGACCACTACGAGGCGTACTGGGACCAGATCTCGGCTTCGGTCGAAGAGGTCGAGCCGCTGGTGGTCCGCTCCGAACCCGGCACGTTCACTGACCTGACCTCGAACGGCTGGATCGAGGTGGACTGCGAGAATCGCACGAGGGTGGCGGAGACGTGCGGGCCGGCCCGGGGCGGCGTGTGGCAGCTCGAGGCCGAGGCGGCGGGCGAGTACGAGGTGGAGCTGCGGCGATGGCCGTTCCACATGGACCGAGGTCTCGTCCGTGCCGGGCCGGGCGCCACGATCGGAGGCGTCCTGATCACGCCTGGCAAGGCGCTGCCGATTCGGGCCGCCGCGCTCAGCGTGAACGGCGGGCAGCCCAGCGCCTCGGCCGCGGAAGAGGGCGCGGCTGGCGTTCGATTCGAGGTCTCGCTGGCCGCGGGGCGAAACACCCTGCAGGGTTGGTTTCGCGGAGCGGATGGAGGGGATTTGACGGGCGCCTACTACGCCCGGGTCCGGCCCCTTGACTAGCGGGCCATGGCCGCCGCAGCGGCCAGCCTTCCAGCGATCGGGGGGCTTTGCAGCACCCGCGCCAGATTGGGCGGTGTGGTCCCTCCTGCTGGTGGCGGCGGCTCTCGCCGCGGCGCTTCCGGCCGTGGGGCAGGGGCCCAGCGTCGTCCTCGCGATGGCCGACGATCAGGGCTGGGGCGAGACCGGCTACAACCGCCACCCCTACCTGATCACGCCGGTCCTTGACGAGATGGCCGCCACCGGGCTGCGCTTTGACCGGTTCTACGCGGCAGCCCCGAATTGCTCTCCCACGAGGGCTTCCATCCTCACCGGGAGACACCCTAACCGGTCCGGGGTGTTCGCCCCGAACCACACCACTCGGCCGGAGGAGATCACGATCGCCCAGATCCTGCGCGCCGCCGGCTATCGCACGGGCCACTTCGGAAAGTGGCACGTGGGAGCCGTCAAGTCGGACTCGCCGACGAGCCCTGGGCGCATGGGCTACGAGGAGTATCTCGCGCATGACAACTTCTTCGAGATGCACCCTCCCTTGAGCCGTAACGGGGGCCCGCCCGACACGGTCTTTGGGGAGAGTTCCAAGATCTGCGTGGACGCGGCGCTGGAGTTCATCCGGGCGGTCCGCGAGGAAGGTGACGACCCGTTCTTCGTGACGCTGTGGTTCGGGTCGCCCCACAGCCCGTACCGGGCGCTGCACGAGGACATCCAGCGCTACGCCGACGTTCCCGGGCGCGACCTCGCCCGAAGATTTGCCGAGATCACGGCGATGGACCGGGCACTGGGGGAGTTTCGGGCGGGGCTGCGCGATCTAGGCGTGGCGCGCGACACGCTCGTGTGGTTCACGTCGGACAATGGCATCACCCGCGAGGGGATCCCTGCGGACCAAAGAGCGTGGCTCCACAACGGCGGCTGGCGCGGCAGCAAGGGCGCCCTCTACGAGGGGGGCCTGCGGGTGCCGGGCGTCATCGAATGGCCCGCGAGGGTCACGGTCCCGAGGCAGACCGACATTCCGGCCGTCACCACGGACATCTTTGCCACCTTGCTGGCGTTGGCCGGGGTGGCCCACCCGGACCCGGGGCGCCCGCTCGACGGCACGGACCTCAGCCCCCTGATCCTTGGGTCCGGCATGCAGGCCAGGCCCGCGCCGATCGGCTTCTGGAGGTATGACCGGCGTGCCGAGGCCGGCAATCCGCGCTGGATGGCGCCGGAGCTCACGCGCGGGACAACCCCGACGACTCGCAATCCGGGGATTGACTTTGTGAACTTCCGGCACCCGGTGGCGAAGACGGCGGATTTCGGCGGCGTCGCGGCTTGGATGGACGGCCGCTACAAGCTCGTGCGGTCCAGATTCGAGGCTCCCGAGCTGTACGACCTCTTGCTGGACCCGCGGGAGCGGGTCGACCTCGCGGGTCGCGATCCGGCCCGGGTCCGCCGGATGCTCGCGGAGATGGAGCGTTGGCAGCGCAGCGTCGAGCGCAGCTTGGCCGGGATGGACTACGACTGAGGCCTGCCGCGGTCGCGCCGGGCGCTACCCGCGGCCGACGAAGGGCATCTCGGTGGCCATGACGGTGATCGTCAGCACGTTGGCGTCCAGCGGCAGGCTGGCCATGTAGAGCACGGCCCGGGCGATATGGTCCGGATCGATGGTCGGCTCCGGAGCTGTCGAGAAGTCAGCCTGCAGCACCCCGGACGCCATGCGGGCCGTCATGGGTGTCGCGGCATTGCCAATGTCGATCTGGCCGCACGCGATCCCGTGCGCCCGGCCGTCCAGTGCGACTGACTTGGTGAAACCCGTCACGGCGTGCTTGGTCGCGGTGTAGGGCGCTGACAGCGGGCGCGGAACCTGTGCCGAGATCGACCCGTTGTTGATAATGCGGCCCCCCTTGGGGTCCTGGGCCTTCATGATCCGCAGCGCTTCCCGCGTGCACAGGAAGATCCCAGTCAGGTTGGTGTCGACGACGCTCTGCCACTGGGCCAGCGTCAGGTCTTCCACCGGAGCGGGAGGGACGTTCGTCCCGGCGTTGTTGAACAGCACGTCGACACGGCCGAGGCTGGCCTCGATCTCCGCGAACGCAGCGCGCACGCTCCCCTCCTGCGTCACGTCGGCTGGCACGATCAGGGCTCGGCCGTCCCTGGCGAGGGCAGCGGTCGCTTCCAACGCCGCCCTGCGCCGCCCAAGCAGCGCGACCTCAAATCCGTCCGCCAGCAGGGCCAGAGATGTCTGGCGACCCACTCCGCTGCCCGCTCCGGTGACCACCGCAACGCGCGTCGCTTCGGTTCTGTGTGCGCCCATCAAATTCCCCCAGATCCGAGCATAGCGACCCGCGAGGTCGCGCCGTCGTCGGGGCCGTGGTTTACCATGGGCGAAATGCACTCCGACCGCCGAGCCTTCCTCGCAGCCTGCGCCGGGGTCTTCGCCGCGAGTCTCCGTCCGGGACGGTCGGAGGAGATCGCCTTTCGCGACGTGCGGGGCCAGACCCGGCAGTTCATGCGGTGGTACGAAGAGATCTCGCTGACGCCCGCGCAGGAGGATGTCAAGAAGGAGGCCCTGGGCTCGATTCCCGCCCCGTGCTGCTCGGACAACAGTGCCTACACGTGCTGCTGCCCGTGCAACATATCGAGGACAATTTGGGGCCTGAGCCAGTACATGATCGCTCGGCAAGACGCCTCGGCGTCCCAGGTGAGGGATAAGGTCCGCGAGTGGATCAGTTTCGTCGGGCCCAGACCGCCGCGGGCATTCAGCGGGTCGGGCTGTTACACCGGACACTGCTCCCGCCCCTTCCGCGAGGGGGGCTGCGGCGGCATGAGCCCGGAGGCCCTGGCATTCTAAGCACGGCCGCAAACCTGTAGGCTATACCCCAATGAAGATTCCCCGACTCACGACGACACAGTGGCTCATCTGCTTCGTGGCGTCCCTCGGATTCGCGTTTGACATCTACGAGCTGCTGATGCTCCCGCTGATCGTGCGTCCGGCTCTGCTGGAGCTCGCGTCGGCACCTCCGGGGAGCGCGGAGTTCAACCACTGGGTCGGCCTGCTGTTCTACGTGCCGGCTGTCTTCGGAGGAGTCTTCGGCCTCTTGGGCGGGTGGCTCACGGACCGTCTGGGGCGCCGGACCGTCTTGGTCTGGAGCATTCTGCTCTACGCCGGCTCGGCGGCCGCGGCCGGGTTCTCCACCAGCGTCGAGATGCTGCTCTTCTTCCGCTGCACCACCTTCATTGGCGTCTCGGTGGAATTTGTCGCGGCGATTGCCTGGCTGGCGGAACTGTTCGAGGACCGCACGAAGCGCGAGGCCGTTCTCGGCTGGACCCAGGCGTTCAGTTCGATCGGGGGCCTGATGGTCACCGGAGCGTACTACTTGGCAGTCACCTACGGCGAGTCGCTTCCGGCCATCTACGGCGGGCACGAGGCGTGGCGCTACACCCTGATCTCGGGATTGATTCCGGCGATACCGCTGATCGTGATCCGTCCCTTCCTGCCGGAGTCGCCGATGTGGGCCAAGAAGCGCGCCGAGGGAAAGTTGGCGCGGCCCCGCATCTCGGAGATCTTCGCGCCGCGCTACCGGCGGACGACCATCGTGACCACGGTTCTGGTGGCGTGCAGCTATGGCGCGGCGTTCGGTGCCATCCAGCACGTGCCGCGCATCGTTCCGGGTCTGATCGGTGACGTCGACGGCACCGTCCAGCAGCAGTTGGTAGCCGTCGTCCAAGGGGCGCAGGAAGTCGGCGGCGTTGCCGGCCGGGTTCTGATCGCGATCCTCGTGGTCGCAATCCTGTCGCGCAGGAACCTGCTGCGGGGCTTCCAGATCAGCGGCCTCGTCGTGTTCCCGCTGGTTTTCTTCTACGCGGCCACGAACGACCTTCACATGCTCCAGATCGGCATGTTCGTCGCTGGGCTTGTCACCGTTGCGCAGTTCAGCTTTTGGGGCAACTACCTGCCCAGGGTCTATCCGACACGCCTCCGGGGCACCGGCGAATCCTTCGCCGCAAACATCGGAGGTCGCATGCTGGGCACGTTTGCGGCTTACGTGACGACGCAATTCGCGACCTTCGCACCCGGGGACACGCCGTTCGTCAAGCTGGCGTTCGCCTGCGGCGTCGTTGGGACCGCCGTGTACGCCATCGGCCTCGTGGGAAGCTGCTGGCTCCCGGAACCGGGCGAGGAGCTCGAGGACTGAAGCGAGGGGTCGGCCCCGTAGATCGATCGTCCCGTCGCAGCCCCGCTCTCGGCCGACCGGGATCAACCGGAACGGCGTGGCTGCATTGTGCGGCCGGACATCCAGTTCCAGCGCGCTCGCCGGTAGGTGGCCCCGATTGGGCCGCTGTCAGTGTCCGCGGGCGAATCGAACGGGCGCGCGGGCCTGTCCCGCGGTCGGCCTGAGCTTGCGCGGCGAAGTGGAATCGTCAGCCGTTCTCGATGCCCCAAGTGCCTGTCCCCGAATCGTGCACAAGCTCTGCGCACACCCGCGTCTGAACGGGTAGCCTGCCCCAGATGCTCGTCGCTCGGTGGTATCATCGGCCCGGAGGGATGTGGATGAATCGACGGAAATTCTTGGCGGGCGTTCCCACCTTGGCGGTCGCTGCCAGCGCCGGCGCGGGCCAGAGGGGGGACGTGCCAACTCGGGTCTTCGGGCGGACGGGTGAGAGCCTGACGGTCATTGGGCAGGCCGGCGGCCGGTTCCCCCTGTGCACGTTCGAGGAGGCCAAGGCGATCACTCGCCGAGCCTACGACTTGGGGATCAACTACTTTGACAACGCGCACGGTTATTGGGACGGGCGCTCGGAAGTCGTGTTTGGTGAGGCTCTTCGCGATGTTCGCAAGGATGTCTTCATCACGACGAAGAGCACGGCGCGCACCGGGGAGGGGGCTGAGAAGGAACTCCACCTGTCTTTGGAGCGCCTCAAGACCGATTACGTTGACCTCTGGCAGATTCATGCGGTTGGCGAGATGGAGGAGGTCGACCAGATCTTCGGCCCTGGCGGCGCCATTGAGGCATTCGAGGCCGCAAAGCGTGCGGGCAAGGCTCGTTTCATCGGATTCACGGGGCACAGGGATCCGCACGTGCACATGGCGATGCTCGAGCGCTACGACGACTATGACACGATCTTGATGCCGCTCAACCCGGCCGATCCGTCCTACCTCAGCTTTGAGCGCATCGTCCTTCCCGAGGCCGTGCGACGCGGCTTGGGGATTCAGGGCATGAAGAGTCTGGCGAACGCGAAGCTCCTGCAATCGCTGAGCGTGAGGCAGTGCATCCAGTACGTCCTCAGCCTGCCGATCCACTGCTTGGCGGTGGGCTGCACGACGATCGGCCAGATCGAGGACGACGTGCGCATCGCTCGGGAGTTCGAGAGACTCGAGGGGGCCGAACTTGCCTCGATTCGTGAGCGCGCCGGCATGATTGCCGGAGCGGGTCTCGAGGACTGGAAGCGAGACCTCAGCGAGGCGTCCAACCGGCCGCCGTACCTTGGCGGATGATGCCTAGGCCGGACGGGGCCGTCGGAGCGGGCAGCGGGAATCGGTGAGGTCGGACGCGATGTCCGGAAAATTGCGGCGACGGGAATTCCTCTGCGCTCTGGCCGGCGCGCCGCTGGTTCGCGGTGCCGGTCGCACGATCGGTCTCAGCTTTGGCACCTATGGCCTGAGGATGCTGAATTGGGAGGATTCCCTAGAACTGGTCGCCCGGACCGGCTACGACGGCGTCGAGATTGCTCTGATGCCCGGGTGGCCGACCGACCCGGAGCGTCTCACACGGGGCGACAGGGGACGGATGCGGGCCATGCTCGCGGAGCTGGACCTAGCCGTCCCCGCCTTGCTCGAGAACCTGCGGTTCGCGGATGCCGAGCATCCACCCGCGCGGAATCGCGAGCGGCTGCTCCGGGCAGTGGAGCTTGGACGGCACATCGCCCCCGGCAGCCCTCCGCTCTTTGAGACCGTGCTTGGCCGGAGGCCCGCTGACTGGGAGGCGGTCAAGCACCAGATGGTCGACGAGATTGGCGACTTGGCTGGCGTGGCTGCCGACGGGGACACCGTGATCTGCTTCAAGCCGCATGTCGGGAACGCCGTGAACGATGTGCAGCGGAGCCTGTGGCTTATCGACCAGGTTGCCAGCCCTCACTTTCGGTGCACCTTCGACTACAGTCACCTCTGGCTGGCTGGCCTGGAGCTCGTGCCTTCCATGGAAGCGTTGATTCCCGTCAGTCCCTACCTACACCTGAAGGATGCCGCTCGCGAGGATGGGACGCACCGTTTCCTGCTGCCGGGCGAGGGCGAGACGGACTATGGCCAGCTTTGCGCCCAGCTGGTCAGGCTGGGGTACTCCGGGTATGCCAACGTCGAGGTCAGCGCGCAAATTCACAGGGCCCTCGACTATCAGCCCATCGACACGACCCGGGTCTGCTACGAGCGGATGGCCGCCGCGTTCGAGGCGGCCGAGATTGAGCGACCGTGACCGCCCGTCCGATGCTGGCAGGTGCACGAGCGATACCCATTGATCCCACTCAGAACGCCTTCTCAACGTCGTCGCCTAGGTCGTCGGTGGCTTTGACGGCGATCCTGCTGGCCTTGGGGTAAGCATTCAGTACCCACCCATTGCCCACAGATTCCGCTAGGTTTAGGATTTCCGACTTCGAGTTGGAGCCATGAGATTACCTGCCGGACTCTTCCTCGCGGCGCTCGCCCTGACAGCGCAGAGCTACGACATCGTCATTTACGGCGGCACGCCGGGCGGGATCTCGGCCGCGGTTGCCGCGGCGCCGCTGGTCCGGTCCGTCGCCCTGATTGAGCACCATCCCCACATCGGCGGCATGACGGCCAGCGGCCTCGGCAAGTCGGTCATCGAAAATCGCGAAGCCATCGGCGGCGAGTTCCGGGAGTTCGTGGGCCGTGTCACGGACCACTATGTCGAGAGGTATGGCCCGGAGTCTGAAAACGTCAGCCTGGCGCCGGACGGGTAATACTACGAGCCCTCCGTTGCCGAGGGCGTCTTCGACCGGATGGTGGAGGACGCCGGTGTGTCCGTCCACCGAAATCGCACGCTTGACGAGGTGACCCGCGCCGGAAGGCGGCTCACCGCTCTGCGAGTGGTCGACCGAGCGACGGGGCAAGTCGGTGACGTTCGCGCAACCGTCTTAATAGACGCCAGCTACGAAGGGAACTTGGCGGCGTTCGCGGGGGCTCGCTACCGCCTCGGAAGGGGGAGTCGCCGGGAGTTCAACGAGTTGCACGCCGGCGTAATCTATCAAGACCACAACACCCGAAGATTCCTGCCCGGGACCACGGGCGAGGGAGACCGCAGGCTGCAAGCCTACACCCTTCGCCTCTGTCTGACCACGGACCCGGCGAACGCCCACCGACTGGAACGGCCTCCGCCCGACTACGCCCGCTCGCGCTACCTCGGCTAAGTCAATGTGAGCGAGCCTCAGGATGTCTCGGCTCCCCACCTATCTCGCCGCTCGCCGGGACTCTGACGGCTGGCATTGAGACCAAGTGCGGACGTCGCCGGCAGTTCCTCCGGCAAGCCTACAGGGGGAAGTTGCGGCGTCCGAGCCTGCGACGCGGCGGTCGGTTGCGCTCGACGGAGGGTTCGGTCCCGACAGCGGGCTGCGAGCCCAATCCCTGGCGGTCCATGGCCAACTCTGCCTCCGTGAAACGCACGTCGCGCTCCAAGAGCATTTCGACATGCGTGCCGCGCGCCAAGACGGCATCGGGACCTCTGGTGAGCAGAACCGTCGCCAGGCCGATGCCTGCGCCGGCAATGGACCCGGCGCCCAGGCCCGTCCCGGGGCGCCGCGCGGCCGATCCCGCGATGACACCGATCGTCGCGCCGGCCGCGGTCGTCTTGGCGATGTCCTCGGTGTCCTCTCCCTTCGTGCCCGGAGACTTGACCGTGCCGGACTCCCGGTCAAGATTCTCCGGTGACCGCCCGTCCAGCGCGGAAGGGCGGCCTGTGAGGTCTCGGATCACGCCGTTCGGAAGGATCATTTGTTGGGCCTCGATGGTGAGCGTGCCGCGACCCTTGACGCGACCCGGGCGTGAGGCCCGCCGCACCGCGCCCGACACGTTCGTGCCCGCGGGAATGACCACTCGCCCGTCGACAACGACCGGGTACGCGCATTGCAGGTACACGGCATCACCGGGTTGCGCGTGCCTCGAACTGACGCTGTTGACCATCACGAGCGGGATGCGCGTCCCTGAAGGGATGACGACAGTCTGGTCCTTCGAGCGTTGCGGGATGTCTGCGCTGTCCCGGGGTGTTGGTACGGGCTCTTGACCGGGAGCCGTCGCAAGAGTGAACACGGCGAGCAGGGCAAGCATCGGTTTCATGGGATCTCCTTCGCGGCAGCGAGAACTCGAAGCTAGCGGTCCTCGGCCCCCTTCCGATTAGACTCTACCGGTGACATGCCGGTTGCGTTCGGGTCCCCGCGCCGCTTGCATGGCGGGCAGTGATGCGCGAAGGCCGGGATTGCGGGTGATGGAGGCGTGCCCGTGGAAGGTCTAGCGCGGTGACGACGGGCGGTGCAAACGGAGCCCGGCTGGGATCGATGTGCCAAGCTCAGCCCGGTGCCCCGAGCGCCGGTTTGGCTTGAGCGTTCTCGGCCGCGGCGCCCTGCGCTAGAATGCCGGAAGGCGAACACGCTGCCGCGAGACTCCGGGACGAGGTCGCTCCCATTCCCAACATGCCGCTTTACGAGTATGAGTGCCTTGAGTGCGGGCAGCGCTTCGAGATCATCCAGAAGTTCTCGGATCCGCTCGTGACCGTGCACGGCACCAACGGGGAACCCGGATGCGGTGGGCGCGTAAAGAAGCTCCTCGCGGCGCCGGCGATCCAGTTCAAGGGTTCCGGATGGTACGTGACCGACTACGGCAAGGGCGGCAAGAAGCCAGAGAGGCGCGAAGAGGGTCGCTCTAAGAAGGATGACTCCAAGGCGGCCGGCGGCAAAGGCGCCGTGAAAGCCGCCAAGTCTGCCAAGAAGGCCAAGTCGTCCGGAACGGCCGCCGCAGCCTGAGCGCGTCTCCGCTCAGGCGGGCAGCGCAAAGGCCTGCAGCGCATCCGTGAACTTGTGGCTGAGCTTGTTGCCGCCGCCCGCGGCAATCACCACGAACTGACGCCCGGACTCTGGACCTAGGTAGGTCATCGGGTTGGCATGGCCGCTTCCGTCCAGCTCCGCTTCCCACAGCACTTCGCCAGTGGCGCTGTCGAACGCGCGGAAGCGGCGGTCATTGCTGCCGCCGATGAATAGCAGGCCGCCCTCGGTGACGATGGGCCCGCCCATGTTGATCGTGCCCGTCCGGGGAACCCCCCTTGCGGTCAGTTCCGGAACTTCGCCCAGCGGCACCTGCCAGTCGTACTCCCCGGTTGCCAAGTCTATCGCGCTCAGGACACCCCACGGCGGCTCTTGGCAGGGCCAAAGCGTCTCCGGGTGCCAGAACTTGTTCTGGCGCACGTCGATTGCCTTGCGGCGATAGGTCACCGATCCCGCGAGGCCCTCGCGAGTCACGAGCTCCCGACCGCTCGCACGGCCTGGCGGGTTGGTCTCACGCGCCTCCATCACGATGATGTCGGCCAAGTTCGTGCCATTGACGAAGAACCTTCCAGTGGCGGCATCGAAGCAACCGCCGCCCCACTCTCCTCCGCCCTGATTGCAGGGAAAGACAATTGCCCCCTCTTCCGTCCCCGGGTGGTACAGCGGCGCGATCTCATAGCGTCCCGCCAACTCCCGGGCCCAGGCGTTGTGGTCCGGCGTGACCGTGGAGAGCTCCTCGATCGACATTGACTGCCGCACGAACGGGGCTGGCCGCGTGGGGATCGGCTGGGTGGCGGCTGGCCGCTCGCCGGGAACGCAGGTCTGGGGGACCGCCCGTTCCTCGACCGGGAACAGGGTCTCCCCCGTATCGCGGTTGAGAACGTACAGAAAGCCTTGCTTGCTGCTCTGAACGACGGCTGGGACAGTCCGCTCCTGACGGCGAATGTCACACAGGACTGGCTGGGCGCACAGGTCATAGTCCCAAATGTCGTGATGCGTGGCCTGAAAGTGCCAGCGGTACTCTCCAGAGTACGCATCCAGCGCAAGCACACAGTTCGAGTAGAGATTCGCGCCCGCCCGGTCGCCGCCGAAGTAGTCGTACGTGGGCGAGTCCGTGGGCACGTAGAGGGTCGCCTGCTCCTCGTCGAAACTGAGAGGTGGCCAGGCCACGCCGCCCCGCCGACGCCGCCAAGAATCTCCGGCCCAGGTCCGCCGTGCCCTTTCGTCGTCCTCGGGGACCTTGTGGCGTATCCAGGCCAGCTTGCCGCTGCGCACGTCGAATGCCCGGAGTGTCGGGGCATTTCCCCCGATCACTGCGAGATCGCCGACGATTGCGGGGGGTGAGGTTAGGCGTACGCCGACGTCCACCTGCCCGTGATCCCCGAAATCGCCGCACGGTGCACCCGTGGCCGCATCAAGGGCGATCAACCGACCGTCCAGGGTGCCGTGCAACACTCTGGGCCGCGTTCCGCCTCTCCACAGCGCCACTCCCCGGTTTGCCCAGAGGTTGTACCTCCGGCCAAGGTCGAGACCGGGATCGAAGGCCCACCGCTCGGCTCCGGTCTCTGGATTCAAGGCCAGCACCCGGTTGAAGGGAGTTGTCACGAACAGCGTCCCGTCCGCCATCAGGGGCGTGCACTCGTAGGCCGTTCGCGTCCGGTTGGTCGAGCCGTCGCTCACCTCGCCGCAATGGTGAGTCCAAGCGAGCTGCAAATGCTCGACGTTGTCTCGGTCAATCTGGGCCAGCGGGCTCGACCGGGAGCCCCCTGCGTCCCGGCCCCACTCCGGCCATTCGCCGCTCGCAGCCCGCGATCGCTCGCAGCCCTGCAACGCGCCGGCCGCGACGACCGAGCCGAGCCTGCGCCCGAATCCCCTGCGTGTGATTGAGTGCGCCATCTGCATCCATCGTGAGTCCCCGGAGGGCCGCGCCGCAACAGCACTCTGCCGGCAGCTCGGAATTGGCGGTCCGCGTGTCAGCGGCCAAGTTGCGCGACCCCGGTCTGGCCCTTCCGCTCTGCTGGGAGCAAGGCCGATCTGTCTCCAGGCCCTCGCTCCCTCGGTAGGCCCGGCCCTATGGACCGCTCACTCACGGAACAGCATCGGGGCGAGCATCGCGAGATAGTCGCGCCACACCGGCCAGCTGTGCCCCCCGTCGGTCAGCAGGTAGGTGTGTTTCACGCCCGCTGCCTCCAGCGCAGCTCGGTACGCCTCGTTGCGGTCGAGGAGGAAGTCGTCGCGCCCGATCCCGATCCATAGCAGTGCCAATTCGCGGTTAGCACGCTCGGGATCAGCCAGGAAGGCCTGGGCAATCGGATCTGCGGCTGGGTCCGGTGCCCCGGACGAGAAAGCCCCGACCCACGCGAATCGGTCCAAGTTTCCCGTGCCGCAGTGCAGGGCTTGGCCGCCTCCCATCGAGAGTCCCGCGATGGCCCGCTGCGTCCGGCCAAGTCTCGCACGGTACAGCGACTCCACCAGGGGCATCGCGGCGCCGAGCAAGTCATCTCGGAACGCCTCCGTGTTGCCCGATCGCAGGCCGCGTCGACGCATGCTCCAGGGCACGGGGTGGCCATTTGGCATGACAACTAGCATCGGCTCCGCCTTGCCGTCGGCGATCAGGTTGTCCAGGATGAGGTTTGCCTTGCCAACCTCGGTCCATGTCGACTCGTCGTCGCCCGAACCGTGCAGGAGGTAGAGCACGGGGTAGTCCCGCTCCCGGTCCGCGTCGTAGCCCGGCGGCGTGTAGACGACTAGCCTTCGGCGGTTGCCCCCTGCCTCCGAAGCGTAGTAGTGGACATGCAGGGAGCCGTGCGGAACGTCGCGGAGATCATAGGGCATCGGATCGCTTGACGGGACCTCGACCAGACTGGCGTTGCCCCCGTTCCACCGTTTCACGGCTGTGTTGTGCGGGTCGAGGATTCTGACGCCGTCCAGTTGGAACGTGTAGCTGTAGATCGCCGGTGGAACCGGGCCGACCGTGACGGTCCAGAGTCCGTCAGTGGCTCGCGACAGTTCTGGCTGGCTACCCGCCCAAGCGGCGTTCAGCCGCACGGATTCGGCGTTCGGGGCACGGACGCGGAAGGTGACGCGCCGGTCATCGTGCACTACCGGTGTCTGTACGGGGGCCGGTCGATTGGGCTGGGCGACCGCCAGACCGGCAGCTAGGCCAAGGGCGAGCACGCCGTGCGACACGCACGGAAGGGCGCTGTTCATTCGTGTCATCGGTCTCATTGGGTGTCCTCTCGCTTCCGTTGGCCCCGCAGAGTGGGTCAGGGGGACAGCCCCGTCACTCCGGCTCCGGCCAGAATACCAAGGCCGGCGGGCTGACCCGGCCCTCGCAAGGGCGGCACTCGGCACTCCTGGCCACTCAGGCCGGATGTCGTGTGGCCGAGGTCCCGCCGGGAGGGATCCCGGAGTGCCCGTCTCTGGGCCCTCGATGCCCAGCGTGGCGAAGGGCGTTCCTGGAACGACCCTCGCCGAGGTGGCCAACGACGCCTTGCAGGCATCGGGAACTGCTACCGGCCGGGCGGCGTTGCCACGAGGGACAGAAACTCCTCGCGGGTCTTGCGGTCGTCCCGGAACACACCCAGCATCGAACTGGTGATCGTGGCCGAGTGCTGCTTCTCCACGCCCCGCATCATCATGCAAAGGTGCTGGGCCTCGCACACCACGCCGACCCCTGCCGGGAGAATGGCGTCTTGTATGGTCTCCGCCACCTGCTGCGTCAGGCGCTCTTGGATCTGCAGTCGCTTGGCAAAGATGTCCACGATGCGGGCGGCCTTGCTCAGCCCGATCACCTTGGCTTGCGGAATGTAGGCAATGTGCATGCGCCCGAAGAACGGCAGCAGATGGTGCTCGCAGAGGGAGAACACCTCGATGTCCTTGACGATGACCATCTCGTCATAGGAAACCTCGAATAGCGCTGACTGGAGCACTTCGTGCGGATCCTGGCCGTACCCCTTGGTGAGTTCCCGGAGCACTCGCGCAACGCGCTTAGGCGTGTTCTTAAGGCCGTCTCGATTGGCGAACTCTCCCAGATTCGACAAGATCTGCGTGACCAGACTCTCGATCGGGTCGCCTTCTGCGCTCTCGGCGCGGGGCGGTAGGACGGGAACTTGCGAGACATTCATGGGATGGCTGTGCCGCTGCCTGCTAGCAGCGAAAGCTGTTGCGCGGGGTTTCCTCGAGGCGCAGCCCCGCGAGGCGGATCCGCTGGCCCGGGAAGTGTTCTGGCCAGGCCGCGCGGAGCCAAGCGTCCACAACGAGCAGCACGTTCTCCGAGGTTGGAACGAGCCTCTCGAATTCCGGGATCTCGGAGTTCAGGTGGCGGTGGTCGATCCGTTCCAAGACGGCGGACTGTACCCACCGGTCCAGAGCGCCGCGCGGCATGGTCATGCCGCTCGTCGGGTCCGGCTCGCCGCGTACGCTGACCTCGAGCGTGTAGTTGTGGCCGTGCCCGTGGGGATTGGCGCACTTGCCGAAGATCTGCCGATTGCGCTCTGCGCTCAGCAGGCCGGAGCACAGGCGGTGGGATGCGCAGAACGGGTACCGCTTCGTAAGTGTCGTCATCCGGCGGCCGCTCCCCGGTACTCCACGAATAGTTCCCCGCTCTCGTGCAGCCGCACCGAGTGGAGGCTTGCGCCCATTGCATCGATGGCCGGGTCCAATCGGCGCCAGATGTCCTGCGCAATGTTCTCCGCGGTCGGCACGACTCTCTCGAAAGGGGCGACCTCGCGGTTGAGAAATCTGTGGTCGTACACGTCCAAGACACGCTCCCGGATCACCTGCTTCAAGTCCTTGAGATCGAGGACCATACCGTGGACCGCGTCAACGTCCCCGCTGACCGTCACTTCCACAACGTAGTTGTGGCCGTGCCCGTGCGGTCGGCTCTCAGCTCCGAAGAGGCGGAGATTCTCCTCGGCCGAGAGGGATGGGCTGGAACAGACGTGCGATGCCGAGAACTCGGCCTTGCGGGTGATCAGCATCGCGGTCGCGAGGAAGGCTGGCCAGTTCCGCTCGGCGGGGGTAGAGTAGAACTGTACCCCTGATTATGGCATGGAGCAGCCGCGAACTCGTCGTGTACGGTTTGGCGCTGGCATTGGCAGCCGCCATGGTCTTCCGCGTCCAGGGCTACCTGAGGGTCTACGACGTCGGCGTCGGCGACCGGGCTCCCGCGTTTAGCCTCGAGGGCGAGCAGGGCGTGGGCCTCGGCTTGGCAGATTTCCGGGACAAGGTGGTTCTGGTCAACTTCTGGGCAACTTGGTGCCCCCCCTGCGTGCAGGAGATACCGTCGCTCAACGCGATCTACGAGGATCTCCACGACCGGGGGTTTGTGGTGCTCGGGATCAGCGTGGACGAGGATGCCGATGCTTACGAAGCGTTCCTGGATCGCACGGGTGTCACGTTCCCCACAGTGCGGGATCCGAACCGCTCCGTGAGCACGCGATACGGCACGGCGAAGTATCCCGAGTCCTACCTTGTCTCTCGGGAGGGGCGCGTGTTGCGCAAGTACGTCGGGCCGGAGAACTGGCTCAAGCCCGAGATCGCGAACTATCTGAGGTCCGTCCTGTGACCGGGCCGACGAGAGGGAAGGAAGGGCTTGCCAGGCCGGGAAGGCTAGGATCGGGAGGATGAAGATGGCAGTGCGGCTCATTTTGGCGCTGGCAGCCGTGGCATCGTTGGCCTTGGCGCAGCAGAAGACCGTCAGCTCGAGCACCCGGCCTGGCGTCCACGACAACGCCGACGGGGCGTTGGAGGGCACTCGTCCCGAGAAGGTCTTGGACATTGTCAAGTCGAAGGGGACGGTCAAGGGGGTTGACACGCAGACCCGCCGGGTGGAGTTCTCGCTGGTCAAGGCGGGCACGGTCGATCTGGCCTTCTCGCAGCCTGCCGGTCGCGAGCAGATCAAGGTCTCCAAGAAAACGGCCCGCAAGCTCGGCAAGTCGCGCTTGCGCCTAGAGGAGCTTCAGACTGGCACCAAGGTGCGCGTGCAGTACTATCCGCTGCTAGGGCAGCTTTTGGAAGTCGTGCTTGAGTGAGATTCTGGCACAGCCGCGGGGACGACACGTCCATTCTGACTGCGGTCATGCGACCGGCACGGCGCTCCTAACGCTGAAGCTTGCCTTGGACCGGGCCGGCGGCGCCGGGGGTTGTTATTCGGCACCAAGGCTTCGGGGCATCCTTCGGCCACGCGCATTCCTCCGGGGAATGCCGCGGATGACTGTCGACCCCTGAGAACGGGTGCGAGAACTTCGATGATCGTGCGCAGCGACTGCGCCCCGCACCGCCCTGACAGACACCCCAGCCGAACTCATCTCGGAGAATCCTCCGACCCTCCGAGTCACGGGCCCTCGGACATGGATGCATGAGTTCGAAGCACCGTGGCCAGGGCAAGGTTAGAGAACGCGGATGGCCGTGAGTGCTGCGGTGTCCCGCAGACGACTGTCTGACCGCAGGGCGATCGAGGGCGTAGGTGTCTCGTCTGGCGTTCTGGTCTTGACAACAGACGACCAAGACAGCCGCTCCCGATGGCCACATCGATGACATCCGCGTCGTGATCGACCCAAGCACGGGGAACGGGTCAGCTTCATCCAGGACAGGACCGTCAATGTGGGGACGGGCGAGCCAGGCCAGATCGGCACTCCTGCATTTCCCGGTGATCGGGCCGTCCGCGGCAGTCTCGCCAACCGCGTCTGTTCCCGGAATCGCCCTGCGTGCCCAATCGAGCGTGATGTGACACTGTGCGGTTTGGCCCCGCCTCCGCCTTGTCCTGCCAAGCGCGCATTCGCTTGACTGGGGAGTCTGGATTCGGAGCCCACCGCTGCCGCACTTGCTGGCGAACAGGAACCGGCGGCCGCGCCCCAACCTTGGCTCCAACCGCGGAATCTGGGCTCTGTGCCGTGCCGGCGACGAGGTCAGTTGATTCCCTGCGCGGAGGGACGACTAGCGCCGGGGTCAGGGCGCGCGACGCTTGACCCGAATCCCGCCGCGCCGCTCTCACTGCCGCCTAGCCGGCGGGGAGATCGGGCAGTTGCTGCGAAAGGTAGATGGCGAGACCCATGTCGTCGATCGCCTGAAGCTGAGACTCCAGCCAGTCCACGTGCTCTTCCTCGTCCTTGAGGATCACCTCGAAGATTTCGCGGGAGACGTTGTCGCCCGCGTCGACGGCGTTCTTGATCGCCCGGTTGAGGATGCCCACCGCCTCGTACTCGAGGCTCACGTCGTTCGTCAGTTGCTGCTTGACGTTCTGGCCAACATTCAGCGGCTTGAGCTCTCCCATTCCCGGCACGCCTTCCAAGAACAGGATGCGCTCGATCAGCACCTCCGCGTGGCGCATCTCGCCAATCGCCTGTTGCTTGATGAATCCGCCCAGTTTCCCGTAACCCCAGTTGTCGCACATCTCCGCGTGAACGATGTACTGGTGGATTGCCGTGAACTCGCCCTTCAGGGCCTCGTTGAGATCTTCGATGACTTGGGTGTTCCCCTGCATGCTTCCTCCGTCCGCGCTGGTCGTGGCTCCCGGTGCTACCGGCCCGGGGGGTCGCCAAGACCCCCTTCTCTCTAGATCCTACTCCCCGCGAGGGCGTTGGGCCGTGCGTGCTACCATCGGTTGCGTCAAGCTCAGGCTCTGGCAGCGAAGGGATCAGGTACAAATGCAATCTCCGACTAGGCGTTCGTTTCTGGGCACGGTGGCAGCCGCATCCACAGTCTCGGCGGCGGCCCCGGCGGCCCGCGTGAGCGGATCGGCGGCCCCGCATCACTGGGACGACCTCAAGCTCGCGGTCGCGACCTACTCGTTGCGCAAGTTCAGCCGGACGGCGGCGATCGGGATTTGCAAGGAACTGGGCGTCAAGTACGTGAATGTCAAGGCCTTCCATATGCCGTACTACCTCAGCGAGGACGAGCTGAAGGCCGCTCGCGTCGAGTTTGAGAAGGCCGGGCTTGAGATCGTTGCCGGTGGCAATATTTCCCTGCGGAGCGATGACCCGTCCGAGCTCGAGCACTACTTCAAGTACGCCGTCGCGGCGGGAATGCCGGTCATGGTCTGCGCCCCGACGCACTCGAATCTGGGGGCGATCGAAAAGCTGGCAATCAAGTACGACCGCAAGATGGCCATCCACAACCACGGCCCCGAGGACCGGTACTATCCGGCGCCGAGCGACGTGATCAAGCGTGTCAAGGACATGGACCCGCGGATGGGGCTTTGCGTGGATGTGGGCCACACCGTTCGGACTGGCGCCGACATCCTCGAAGAGATTGACGGCGCGTGGGACCGGATCTACGACTTCCACGTCAAGGATCTGACCGACTTCGGCGAGAAGGAGAGCCGCGTGGACGTGGGCGACGGGAAGATGCCGGTTGCCGCAATCTTCAAGATGCTCAAGGAGCGCCGCTATTCAGGCGTGGTCGGGCTGGAGTACGAGGTCGTTGCCGATCACCCGCAGATGGGGATGGCAAAATCCTTCTCATACATGCGCGGAGTGCTCGACGGCCAGGCCTGAGGTTGGGGGCAGCCACCCATAAGCGCTAACCTGATTGTGGAAGGGCCATCTTGTTATAGTGTTGGCATGAACGGCACGGTAACGCAGGCACCTGGGAGTGACGACTGGGACCTGCTGCTGTCGTTCTTTCCGGACAACTGGGAGGATCTGGCGGCCGAGACGGGAGCACTGAAGGGGCTGCGAAAGGACAAGTCGCCGGAGAACCTGCTGCGCACTCTGCTGATCCATCTCGGATGCGGGCATTCCCTGCGCGAGACGGTGTTGCGTGCGCGCCAGGCGGGCTTGGCGGATCTGTCGGACGTGGCGCTGCTGAAGCGGCTGCGGAAATCGCGCGACTGGCTGTACGCGCTGTGCGCGGAGCTGTTCCGGGAGCATGGCATGGCGGTGTCCTCGGAGGGGGGCTTCCAGGTGCGGGCGTTCGATGCCACGACGGTGCAGGAGCCTGGCCGGACCGGATCGCTGTGGCGGGTGCACTACAGCGTCAACCTGCCGTCCCTGGGCTGCGACTTCTTCAAGCTGACGGCTACGAAGGGGGCCGGCAGCGGCGAGTCGTTCACGCAGTTTCCGATCCGTCCGGGGGACTACGTGCTGGCCGACCGTGGTTACTCCACGGCCGTTGGGATCCGGCATGTGGTGGCGGCTGGCGGTCATGTGACCGTGCGTGTGAACACCGGGTCGCTGGTGCTGCAATCCGCCACAGGGCAGCCTTTTGACTTGCTGGCGTCTGTGGAGGGTCTGCAACAGCCCGGGCCCGTCGGCGTGTGGCCGGTGTGCGCGGTGCCTCGGACCGGGCCGCCCGTTCCGGGTCGGATCTGCGCGCTGCGCAAGACCGACGAGGCGATTGAGGTCGCACACAGGAAGCTGCGCCGGCAGGCCTCCAAGAAGTGTCGGCAGCTGCAGCCGGAAACGCTGCGCTTCGCGTGCTATGTCATCCTGTTCACCACGTACCCACCGGAACGGTTCCCGGCCGTCAAGATTTTGGAATGGTACCGCCTGCGCTGGCAGGTCGAACTCGTCTTCAAGCGTTTCAAGTCCCTGGCCCAGCTCGGGCACCTGCCGAAATCCGACGACGAGAGCGCCAAGGCCTGGCTGTACGGCAAGCTGCTGGTGGCCCTGCTGGTCGAGAAACTTGTCCGCCACGCGCTGACCGTTTCCCCCTGGGGATACGACGTGGCGAAAGGATCGCACTCGCAGCCCTTGGCCTGACTTCAAGTTCGCCCTCAACCAAGTCACGCGAGCCATCGAACCCGCCTCTTCTCTAGAACGAATGATCGCGCAGTGGAACGAGATCTCGGCGTCGCTGGCCGAACCGCCGCGGAAACGGTCCAATCAGGTGGACAGTCATTTCCCTATCAGCCAATCAAGTTAGCGCTTATGGGGCAGCCAGCCCGGCCATCCGCGCTCGGCACTCTGTGGTCCCTGCCGGGTCTGCGCGCGTTGAGGCGCTGAGGGCCGCAGCTCAGCCTTCCGGTGGGGGCGTTCCGGAATAGGCGCGGTCCAAGAGTTCCACCACGTGCAGGACCGGCAGATCCGGGCCGAACCGCCGCGTCCCCGCCTGCAGTTGCAACATGCACCCGGGGTTCGCGGTGACGATCATGTCGGCACCTGTGAACCCGACCATCCGCATCTTGTCCTCCAAGAGCGACATCGACATGTCCGTGTGCTCGATGTTGTAGACACCGGCGGACCCGCAGCATATCTCGCTCATGGGCAGTTCGTGCAGTTCCACCCCGGGGATGGCCGCGAAGAGCTTTCTCGGGGCATCGGACACCTTCTGGCCGTGCAGCAGGTGGCACGAGTCTTGATACGTGATGCGGAGCTCGACCCGCCTGAACTTCGTGCTCAGGTCGATCTCGGCGAGGAACTCGCTGATGTCCCGCATCTTCGACGAAAAGGCTCGAGCGCGGCGGTGCCATTCGGGGTCGTGCTCGAACAGGTCGGGATACTCCTTCAGCACTGAGCCGCAGCCCGCGGTGTTGGTGATGATCGCCTCGAAATCCGCGCCCTCGAGGGCTTGGATGTTCCGCTTGGCCTGTTCGCGGCCGATCCCTCGGAGCCCGGCGTGGACTTGGAGCGCGCCGCAGCAGGTCTGGTCGGCCGGCACGGTCACTTCGCAGCCGTTCCGCTGCAGCACTCGCACCGTTGCTTCGTTGAGCCGGCTGAAGAAGATGTTCTGCATGCACCCGGCCAGCAGTGCCACCCGGTGCCGGGTCTCGCCCTGCGCCGGGTACACCCTGCCAACGCTGGAGAAGAAGAACGGAGACTGGGCCTCCGGAGCAAGCTCGGCGAGCTCTCCGAGCCGTCCGAGTGTTCCCAGCGCGCCCGAAGAGCGCATCAGTTCGGGCAGGCCGCTCCGCTGGTACAGCAGCAGGCCGTACCCGGCCGCCCTGAGCAGCAGCGGGCTGCGCAGCAGCTTGTCATACGCCAGCCAGCGCACCAGCCGCTCGCGCCAGTTTCGGCGCTTAGAGTTCTCGATCTGTGCCAGCGCGCCCTCGATCAGTCGCCCGTACTGAACACCGGACGGACAGGCGGTCTCGCATGCGCGACAGGCAAGGCACAGCCCGATGTGCTCCACATAGTGGTCCGAGACCGGCGCGCGCCCCTCGGCAACCTCCACCATCTGGTAGATGCGTCCGCGAGGCGAATCCATCTCCACGCCCAGCTCCCGGTAGGTCGGACACGCGTTGAGGCATAGGCCGCAGTGCACGCACTTGCGCAGATCCGCCTCTTGGGGCGCGTCTAGCGCGGCGAGCACTGGCGTGCCGCTCGTGGCGGCGGTGCTGCTGGCTGGGGACGGCACGCTAGGCCAGGATCCCGCGGTGCACCAAGCCCGCCACGTCGGTCAGCCGGAAGTCGCGGCCGGAGAATCGGTACGTGAGCCTCTCGTGGTCCATGCCGAGCAGGTGCAGCACGGTGGCGTGGAAGTCGTGGATGTGCATCCGGTCCGCCTCGGCGTGATAGCCGATCTCGTCGGTGGCCCCGTATTGATAGCCCTTCTTCAAACCCGCTCCGGCCATCCATATCGTGTAGCCGTAGGGATTGTGATCCCGGCCGTCCTTGGCCTGGCTGACGGGCGTGCGGCCAAACTCTCCGGCCCAGATCACGAGCGTGTCGTCCAGCATTCCGAGGGCTTTGAGATCCTGCAGCAGGCCCGCGATCGGCTTGTCGACCTCGGCTGCGTTCTTGGTGTGCCGGTTGAACAGGTCCGAGTGCTGGTCCCATTTGTAGGAGTGCGTGCACTGCACGAACCGCACGTCGCGCTCGCACAGGCGCCGTGCCAGCAGGCATTGCCACCCGAAGTCCGCGGTGACCGGGTCGTCAAGCCCGTAGAGGCGCCGGGTCGCGTCGCTCTCGCTATCGACCTCGAACGCTTCCGGGGCCTCCACCTGCATGCGGAAGGCCAGCTCGAACGACTGGATGCGCGCCTCCAGGCGCGGGTCAAACTTGCGGAGTTCGGCGTGCCTGCGGTTCACGTTGCGCAACATGTCCAGCTCGTAGCGCTGGCGCTCCTGGGAAACCCCCTTGGAGGCGAGGTGCTCGATCGGCTCGCCCTTGATGTCGGCCACGTCGAGCCCGGCGTGGCCGATGGGCGTTCCCTGGAAGGAGCCCGGCAGGAAGGCCGACGACCAATTCTTCGCCCCGCCGTGGGACAGCGCCGGTTTGATCGTGATGTACCCGGGCAGGTTCTTGTTCTCTGTCCCGAGACCGTAGATGACCCACGAGCCGACGCTCGGGCGGGTGAAAGTGCTCGTGCCGGTGAAGGTCTGCAACAGCGCGGCACCGTGGTCGACGCCCTCGCCCACCATTGAGTGCACCAGGCACAAATCGTCGACGCGCTCGCGGACGTGCGGGAAGAGGTCGCTGACGAGAATCCCGCTCTCGCCGCCCGGCTTGAATTCCCACAGGGGCTTCATCAGAGGGCCGGCCTCCTCGTCGGCGAACGCCAGCGGTCGCTCGATTGGCAGCGGCTGGCCATGGTTGCGCGCCAGGTAGGGCTTGTAGTCGAACGTGTCGACCGACGAGGGGCCGCCGTGCATGAAAAGGAAGATCACCCGCTTGGCACGGCCCTCGAAGTGGGGCGGCCGGGCGGCGAGGGGATTGGCGGCGTCGAAGCGCACATCCGCGGCCGAGGCGTTGCCGTCGAACAGGCTTGCCAGGCCCAGCAGCCCGAAACCGCATGCGGAGTCCCGGAGCATCCCCCGGCGGCTCATGGGCCGCACGGCGTCCATGTGCCCCGCTGTGTCTCTTGATGCCATCGCTCTCGGCTGTCCTTCCTCAGCGCTCGCCACCGTGCGGTCCCGGTCCCTCAGTCCAGGTACATGAACTCATTCGATGCCAGCAACACCCGGCAGTAGCTCTGCCACGCGTCCTGCCGGCTGGCGTCCGGGAATCTGTCGGCATAGCCGCTGACGTACGATATCGCGGCGTCCACTTCGGCCGGGCCGGCCCGCCGCGAGAGGACGGCTAGGTGTGCGCGGCGGGCGCGCTCGGTGTCAGCCCACCCCTCCGCGGCCAGCAGATCCTGCGCCAAGTTCCGGGCCCTTTCCGCCACGAAACCACTGTTCATCATGAACAGCGCCTGCGGCGCGACATTGGTCACGGGACGCCTGCCCGTCGACGTGACCGCATCCCCGAAGTCGAACAGGTTTAGCAGCGTTGGAAGGTTGGCCCGCCGCAGCGGCACGTACACCATCCGTCTGGGCACTGTCGTGGGATCGACGCTCAGCCGGGAGTTGGAGTTCTCGCCGTCCGTGCCGAATCCAGACTGCAGCGTTCCCCCCATCCCGAGGTCTAGGGATCCGTCGATCGCCAGCATGCCGTCGCGCAGTTCCTCGACGTCCAGCCTGCGCCGGTTGAAGTGCGAGAGCCGGCGATTCCCCGCGTCGGTTTGCGAGGCCGCCGCGCTCTTCGCGCTGGCCATCCGGTACGCCCCCGACAGCATGATCTCGCGGTGCACGCGCTTGACCGACCAGCCCCCGCGCACGAACTCCGAGGCCAGCCAGTCAAGCAGGCCCGGGTGCGTGGGGCGCTCGCCGAGCTTGCCAAAGTTGTTGGGCGTGCGCACGATCCCTTCCCCAAAGTGTTTCTGCCAGATGCGGTTGACCATCACGCGCGCCGTCAGGGGGTTGTCCGGGGATGCGATCCATTCGGCCAGCTCGAGCCGACCGCTGGCCCCCGTGACCGGCTGTTGGCCATCCCCGGCCAGAATCACGGGGAACACCTTTGGCGCCGGGTCTCCCAGCACGGTGTGGTCGCCGCGCACGAACACGCGCTGGTCCACTTGGGTCCCCTCCTCGACCGCGTTGGCCATCGGCGGTTCCGGGATGGCCCGTGCCTTCAAGCCGGCGACTTCGGCCTTGAGGGCATCGATGGTGGCCACGGTCTCCGCCTTCAGGATCGCGTCGCGGTCCGCGCCTTCGAAGCGGAACGGGCCGCCCTTCGCTTGGTACACGTCGAAGAAGAACCGGTCGCGGCCAGCTTGGAAGCGCGGCTTCGGCCGGGGGGGCATCGTGCCGGTGCGAATCAGCTCGATCGCGGACGCTCGCCAGGTCCGGATTGTGTGGTGCCATTCCTCCAGCGTCGTCTCGAATCGGCCCTGGTAGCTCGCGGCGACTGCGCCGCGCTCGGCGGGCATGGCCTCGCGCCACCCCGAGAGCTGCGCTCGCGGCGTGTCCGCGGGCTGCAAGTACTCGATCCACTTGCCGAGCTGTCGTTCGTCCAGTCCTCTCGACGCCGCTAGCTTGGCGGCGTCGGAGCCGTCCTCATAGGCCTCGCGAGCGGCCAGCATGTAGTCCGCCACCCGGTGGGCATTGGCGTCCACATAGTCCTCGATCTCGATGTCGGCCAGATTGTCCAGCTCGATGCGCTTGTTGGTGATCACCCGCTGCTCGGAGCGGTATTGCTCGTATTCGGCCTCGGGCACGAGTGGCTTGTACAGCAGTGACGAGACATGGGCTTCGGGGTCGCGGAAGCTGCGGGTGGACGCGAAGATTCCGGCCAGCGAGTAGTAGTCCCTTGTCAGGATCGGGTCGAACTTGTGGTCGTGGCACCGCGCGCAGGCCACGGTGAGGCCGAGCATGGCCTTGGAGACCACCTCGATCTGCTCGTCGTACACGTCATAGAGCATGCGCCGCTTGTCCTGCTGAGCCACGGCCTTGGGGCCCAGGGCCAAGAATCCCGTGGCGATGATCCCGCGCCGGTTGACCGCGCCGGGCTCGGGGGCCGGAAGCAAGTCACCGGCGATTTGCTCGCGTACGAAACTGTCATACGGTAAGTCCGAGTTGAAGGAGTCGACCACGTAGTCCCGGTACCGCCAGGCGTAGGGGTATCTGTGGTCTTCGTCGTTGCCGGTCGAGTCCGCGTAGCGTGCCACGTCCAGCCAATGGCGGCCCCAGCGCTCGCCATAGCGCGGCGAGGCCAGCAGGCGGTCCACGACGCGCTCGAACGCCAGCGGTGTTACATCCTCGAGAAAGGAGCGTGCCTCGTCCGGCGTGGGCGGCAAGCCCGTGAGATCGAACGTCGCCCTTCGGAGCCACGTCAGTTTGTCCGCCGGTTCGGCGCGCTCCAGGCCAGCCGCGCGCAGTTGGTCCAGGACAAACCGGTCGATCGCGGTGTCCGCCGAGTCGCCCGCATTCGGGGGTCGCGGCCGGGTCACGGGCTGGAACGCCCAGTACGCCCGCTGCTCATCGGTGAACCCAACGTTCTGGCCATCGGCCATCAGGGCATCGCGCCGCGCCACGCCCGGCCAGTGGGCTCCCCGCTCGACCCAGTCTCGCACGGCCGCGAGCTCTTCGTCGGCAAGCTTGCCGGTGGGCGGCATCTTCACCCGCGCACTGTAGGACAGGATTGCCAACAACCGGCTCGCCGGCGGATCCACCGTGGAAATGAGCGCCGCTTGGTTGCGTGCTCGGAGGAATCCCTCGCCGCTGGACAGGTCGATGCCACCGCTCTTGAGCTGCGGGTTGTGACACATCTGGCACTTCTCGGCCAGCAAAGGTCGGATCTTCTTCTCGAAATGCTCCAAGGATGCCGGGTCGTTGCCGAGTGCCGGTGGGCACAGGGCGACAGTCGCAGCAAGGATGGCCGTCCAGGCTTGCAGGTAGCCGGTCAGTGTGCGCATTCGATCACTCGCATAGGCGGGGGACGCGGGTATCCTTCACCAAGTTTAGTCCAGCCAGGCATGCCAAGGTGGCGGGCGCTCGCCATTGGGCCCCACGGCGACGCGGCGGGCAGGTCCGCCGGCACCGCCGGGCTTGCGCGGGAGGGCCGTCTTGGACAGGGCTGAAACTATCGGGCCGTTCCAGTGTTAAACCATACATGGGGCCGAGCTCGGAGCGGGCTGAATGATCGACCCAGCCGAGTTTGAGCGCTTCATGCGGAGGCACCAGGACATGGTCTACGGGGTTGCGATCCGAATGCTGGGAGACCGCGCGGAGGCTGAAGACGTCGCTCAGACCGTGTTCTTGCGCGCCTACGAGCGCTTCGGCGCTCTTCGGAACGAGCCCGCCGCGGGGGGCTGGCTGCGCCGGGTCGCCACGAACCTTTGCCTGAATCACTTGACGCGGTTCCGGCCGCGCTGGCGGCTCTTCAGCCAGTGGCGCTCTCGGGCCGAGGGTGGCGGGTACTCCCCGGAGGAGGCGATGACCGCTCCGAACAATCCCGAGCGGGAATTGTTGCGGTCAGAGCAGCGCGCGGCGCTGGAGGAAGCGCTGCGCGGCCTGCCGGCGCACCAGCGGATGCCGCTGGTGCTGTTCCACTTCCAAGAGTGGAGCTACAAGCAAATCGCGCGGGCCCTTGGAGTGTCCCTCGGGAAGGTCAAGACTGACATCCACAGGGGACGTTTGGCGCTGAGAGCCGTCATGGGGGGCAGGCCGTGACGCAGGCCGAGCTCGAGGCTTGGGCGCGCCGGGCGCTGCGCGGCCTCGATCCGCCGCGAGCGCCGGACACCCTCGTGCCAGCCGTCCTTGGTCGCATCCGGAACCGGCAGGCAAGGCCGTGGCACCGGCGGCCCTGGCGATCCTGGCCCGCCAGGCTGAGGTTGGCGTGTGCCGCATCGGTCGCTGTGCTGGCGGCCATCGGGGCCGTGGCTTGGCCGGGGCCCGGAGAATTCGACGCACCGGCATTGGCCGAGGCAGCCGCTCTGTGCATCCGGCTGGTGGCCCGCGGCGGTGCGTTCTATTTGGCGCTTCCGATGTGCCTGATGGCACTGACGAGCGGGTTGCTGGTTGTCGCCTTGGCGCGACTGATGGGTGAAGAGGTGCCCGATCATGAACTCTCGTAGAACTCTTTCGATTGCGCTTTTGCTCTGGGTGGTTGTCTTGCTGCCTGCTTTCGCTCAGGATCCCGACCCGGGCGGGCTGCCGGAAGGCTCGTCCGGGGAGCAGGTTCGGTTCGGAACCTCCTTTTCTCTGGCTGAAGGTGACACGGCGGACGAAGTTGTGGTGATGGGAGGGTCGGCGGTCATCGACGGGACGGTCGCAAGCGATGTGGTCGTGCTTGGCGGGAGTCTGCGGCTTGGCACCACAGCGGTGGTCGGGGGCGACTCGGTAGTGATCGGCGGCGGGGCCACCGTAGAAGAGGGGGCGACCGTGCGTGGCGACATGGTTGTCATGGGCGGATCGTTTGACGCACCGCCCAGCTTCAAGGCGGGAGGAGAGCAGGTTGTGATGTCTCCAGGCTCCGTCGGATCCTTTGCCGCCGTTACAGACTGGATGGTGCGGGGGCCGATGACGGGTCGGCTACTGCTGCCCGACCTGCCTTGGATGTGGATGTTGCTCGGACTTGCGGCGCTCGTCGCGTGCGGAATGACCCTGATCTTCGAGAGGCCGGTCGGCAATTGCGCGAAGGCTCTCGCGGCAAGGCCCATCACGTGCTTCTTGGTCGGCGGCTTGGTAGTGCTGCTCGCCGGGCCGCTGACAATCCTGTTGCTCGTGTCCGTGATCGGGATACCGATCATTCCATTCCTCTGGGTCGCGGGAGTGCTGGCATTGATCCTTGGAAAGGTGGGATGCACGCGGTGGATCGGCGGCCGCGTGATCGCTGAAGGGTCTGCCGGGGATCGCTGGATCGCAGTGCGGTCCGTCGCGCTCGGATTCGCGATCCTTAGCATTGCCTGCATGATTCCCGTGCTTGGACTGGCAGTGCCGGTCATCTTGGGACCCCTCGCCTTGGGCGCCGTCACCGTCGTCGTGCACGGGTCCCTGCAGCGGGAACGCGGGATCGCCGGACTCGGCGGGACCGGTTCCGCCGGGGCCGAGCCACCGCCCAGCGCGCCGCTGCACGGCGAGGTTGGTCCGCGAGATGGCGAAGCAGGTTCCGCGGCGTCCGAGCCGCAGTCCAATGCGCCGCTGCCCAGCGAGGTTGGTCCGCGAGAGGGCGAATCAGGGGAGCTTGCTGGCCGACAGGTCGCTGAGACTCCACCTTTGGGGCCAGGGCCCAGACTCGAGACGGCGGGATTCGGCAGCCGGATCATCGCGGTGGTTGTGGATTTCGTCCCGATCGCGCTGCTGGGCGGTTTTCTCGACCTGGGGTTGCGCCTCACATTGGTCGTGTTCCTGCTCTACTGCGTCGCGATGTGGACTCTAAGGGCGTCGACCCTTGGCGGCATGATCTGCCGGATCCGAATCGTGCGGATCGACGGCCAGCCTCTGACTGCTCCCGACGCCGTCGTGCGAGGCGTCGCGAGCATCTTCTCGGCGGCCTTTCTCGGCCTCGGGTGGCTGTGGGCCGCGTGGGACAGCCAGGGACAGTCGTGGCATGACCGTGCGGCTGGCACCCTCGTGGTCCGGGATCCCACACCTGCGCCGTTCGGCTAGTCTTGCTTGACGATCACTACCGACCCGCTCTTGTCCGGCATCGGGACGGCGATCTCGGGCTTGTCGGCCAGGAAATCGTCAGTCGCCCGCCTCGCGCCCTGCCAAGCGTTGTAGTCGTGCACGACGAGGTACCCACCCGGGGACACCAGGGGATAGAAGACTTCCAGGCCGGACTGCGTCGGTTTGTGCAGGTCGGCATCAAGGTGAACCAGCGCGAACCGCTCGGCGCGGACGGTCGCGCCGCAGCTCTCGGGGAAGGTTCCCGGATGGAACAGCACGTTCGAGTTTCTCGGGCTGACGCGGGCCCGGACGGCCCTGACCGATGTGTTGGCGAACTGGCCGCGGTCGACGGTGATTCCCGTCAGCCGAGCCTCCGCCTCGGTGTCGCGGGGGTCGAATCCAGAGAACGTGTCGAACAGGTGGAGCCGCCTGTCTGGCAGGTAGTGGTGCAGCAGGCGCGCGGTGTCGCCCCGGTAGACGCCAAGCTCGCACAGAGAACCCCGCACGGCGCGCGCCTCGATGTCTCGCATCAGGAGGACGAGCATGTCGCGGCGCACAAGATCCCAGGCGTCGCCAGCCTCGATCGTCCGGTCTCCAGCTCCGCCCCTGGGGAAGAACCCTCCAGTGTCCCTCTCGAAGGCGGGATTGTGCCACAGCGACGCGGGGTGGATGTCCATCTGGCTCTGAAGCCGGATTCCGCTGCGTGCCAGCAGGGGGCTGAGACGCTTGAGTAGCGATCCGATCAGCCGCATCTCGCCCCGTCGCGTCCATGCTGTCGGGCCGGCGCCCTCGCCAAACTCGCGTGGGTTGCAGCCTCGGGCCGGAAGGTGACGCTGCTTGTCTCGCGATGCCGCGGACGTCCGGGCAGGCGGGCCGGTTCAGACAATGCCGTAGGCGAGCAACGCGTCGGCCACCTTCCGGAATCCGGCGATGTTCGCGCCCCGCACGTAGTTCACAAAGCCGTCCGGCTCAGTGCCGTCGGCGCAGCACTTGCTGTGGATCGTGCCCATGATCGTCTTGAGGCGACTGTCGACCTCCTCGCTCGACCATGAGATGCGCAGCGCGTTCTGGCTCTGCTCGAGGCCGGACACGGCGACACCCCCAGCATTGGCGGCCTTGCCCGGGCCGAATAGGATCTTCGCCTGCAGGAATGCGTCGACCGCTTTGAGCGTCGAGGGCATGTTGGCTCCCTCCGCGAGGGCCACTAGGCCGCTGTCAAGCAGCCGCCGGGCATCATTCCCGTCCAGCTCATTCTGGCACGCGCAGGGCATCGCTATGTCGCACGGCACGCGCCATGGTCGCTCCCCTGGGTGGTAGTCACACCCGAAGTGCTCCGCGTATTCCCGGATCCGCCCGCGCCGCACCTCCTTGAGGTCCTTCAGCCATGCGAGGCGCTCCTCGTCGATGCCCGCCGGATCATGGACAAACCCGTCCGAGTCTGACGCTGTCACGACTCTCGCACCGAGCTGGAGCAGTTTCTCGATCGTGTAGAGCGCCACGTTTCCGGCGCCAGAAACCGTCGCAGTCTTGCCCTCGATGGCCTCGCCGCGGGTCGCGAGCATCTGTCGGAGAAAATACACGGCCCCGTATCCCGTCGCCTCGGTGCGGACGAGGCTACCCCCGAAGGCCAGGCCTTTGCCGGTCAGCACGCCGGTGAATCGGTTGGCCAGGCGCATGTACTGGCCGAACAGAAAGCCGATCTCGCGAGACCCGACGCCGATGTCGCCCGCGGGCACGTCGGTGTGCTCGCCGATGTGCCTGTGCAACTCGCGCATCATCGCTTGGCAGAATCGCATCACTTCCGCGTTGCTGCGCCCGCGCGGATTGAAGTTCGACCCGCCCTTGGCACCGCCCATCGGCAGGCCTGTGAGGCTGTTCTTGAAGATTTGCTCGAACCCGAGGAACTTGAGAACGCTCTGCGTGACGGAGGGATGAAAGCGGAGTCCCCCCTTGTAAGGCCCGATCGCGTTGCTGAATTGCACGCGCCAAGCCCGGTTGGCCCGGACCTGCCCCGCATCGTCCTGCCATGTGACGCGGAAGCTGATGATCCGGTCGGGCTCGGTGAGCCGCTCGAGGATGCGGGCCTCGCTGTATTGGGGGTTCTGTTCCACGAACGGGATCAGGCTCGTGGCCACCTCGCGGACCGCTTGGTGGAACTCGGGCTGGCCCGAATTGCGCCGGACCAACCCAGCCATGAACTCTTCCAGCCGTTCGCAATGTGCAGCGTTCATCTCTCGACGTCCCCGCCTGCCCTCGCGGATCAGGACACCCTACTGCCGCACGTCCGCGGTCGGCCCGAATCGCGCCGACTCAGGATAGCAACCGGCACGAGCCTCGTGATTCCCGCTGCCCATGGAGTCTTCACGTCGAGTCTCGGCTACTCCGAGGCCGGGAAGCATCCTTGGTGGCTTCTTGGAGTCGGCAAAGTGCCGCGCATTCCTCGCTGTCTAGCCGTTCGATGCGTGCGTCTGGAGCGGCCCGCGCCCGACCAAGGGCTCTCGGACGGGCAGGCTCATGGGTGATCGGAGCGTCCCGCCGGGTGCCGGGTAGCATTGGTCGCCGTGGGTTGCATGTCTGGCGACTTGGAAGACTGCCTCTGCCACCGGGTGGGTGGCTCTCGCCGAGCCGGCCGCTAGAATGAGTCCGCTGACGCTTGCGGGGAGGTGTCGAGAGTGGCTGACGAGCAGTTTGACGTGATCGTGGTCGGGAGCGGGCCGGGCGGGGGGATCGCGACATACGCCCTCGCCAGTGGCGGGCTAAAGGTCGCGCTAGTGGAGGCTGGCCCCAGGTTGCGGGCGGGACAGGACTACAGCGGGCACCATTGGCCGTACGAATTCCGCGACCGGCGGGCACCGAACTTCTGGCGCGACAATTTTCTGCGGGACCATTTCACGCCCGTCGGTGACCGGCCCGGCCACGGGCAGATTCGGGCGCTCGGCGGGCGGTCCATCTGCTGGGCCGGGCACTCCTTGCGGTTCGGCCCGAGGGACTTCGAGAGCTGGCCGATCTCGTACGACGAGGTGGCGCCGTACTACTCCAAGGCCGAGCGGTTGATGGGTGTCTACGGCGACCATGACGGGCTCTCGAACATGCCGGACGGCGAGTTCCTCAAGCCTGTGCCGATGCGGTGCCCCGAGCGGCAGCTGATGCTCGGGGTGGAGCGGCTGAGGGCTCGCGGCGAGCGCATGGCCTTCGTGGCTCAGCGCAAGGCCATGCTGACACAGCCCCCGGATCGGCCCGAATGGAAGCACCGCCAGAAGTGCCATTACTGCGGGCACTGCTCCGGTTGCGCGGTAGAGGCAAAGTACACGTCCGCGAACACGCCTATACCGCTCGCCGAGGAGACTGGCAACCTCACCGTTTTCGCCGAGACCATGGCCACCCGTGTCCGGGTGTCGCCCGAGGGCGGGGAAGTGCTGGGCGTCGAGTGCCAGACCGCCTCCGGCGACGTCCGCGAACTGCAGGCCAAAGCGGTGGTCCTTTCTTGCAGCGCCGTCGAGACGGCGCGCCTGCTGCTGATCTCGGGCATCGCCAACAGCAGCGGGCAGGTGGGACGCAACCTAACCAGCCACTTTGGCGTGACCGTCAAGGGATTCTTCCCGCAGCTCGCGGGCCGCGACACGTCCAACGACGACGGCACAAGCTACTACCACTCGCTGCTGACCGGGCTGTACTGGGATGAGCCAAGCTCGGACTTCGAGGGCACCTATCAGGTGCAGTGCGGGGCGGGCGTGACGTCCAACCGGCGCGCGATTCGGACGGCGCCGGGATACGGCGCTGCGCTCAAACGGCGGCTACGCGAGTGGAACGCTGGCCACGCGGGGATGAACATGCAGGGCACCACACTCATCTCGGGAGGGAAGTTCGTCGATCTCGACCCGTCCCGGACGGATCGGTACGGCATGCCGCTGCCAAGGATCCACCTACACTACGACGACTCGGACGTGGCGATGGCTCGGGACATGGTCGAGAAGTGCGAGGAGATCATCCGCGCCGGCGAGGGAGAGGTGATCGAGACACCGGGAACAGTTGGGGTTGCCGACTTGGTCATCGACCTGAATCACTGGGTTGGCACGACCAGGATGGGGCCCGACCCCGCCTTGTCGGTGGTTGACACCGACGGGCGCGCGCACGATTTCCCGAATCTGTACGTGGCTGACGCGTCGGTGTTCCCCGCCTATCCCGAGAAGAACCCGACGCTGACCAACATCGCGCTCTCATGGCGCACCGCCGACGGGATCGTCGAGCGATTCCGCCGGAACGAATTGGGGTGACAGGAGATGGAACGAAGAACGATGCTGAAGCTCGTCGCCGCGGGCGTCTTGCCGGCCTCCGGCGGCCTCGTGCAGCTAGCCTGCTCGCAGGGCGGATACAGGCCGGAGTTCTTCAGCGCGGGGCAGCTCGCGCTGGTCGATGACCTCTCCGATCTGATCCTGCCCGCCGACGAGCGCTCGCGCGGGGCGAGGGCAGCGCTTGTCGCACGCTACATCGACGTGACAGTTGCGGACGCTTCGGAAGACGTGCAGCTGCGTTGGCGATCGGGGCTGGAAGCGCTCGGCGAGCTGTGCCATGAGCGCTTCGGAACGGGATTTGCCGCTTGCAGCCCTGAACAGCAGAATCACATCCTCGCAGACCTCGCCGCGGCCGAGGAAGATCCCGCAAGCGGTGCCGAGCGTTTCTTCGCGCTCGTCAAGCGAGCCACGATCGACGGGTACTACACTTCGGAAGTTGGCATTCACGAGGAGCTCCAGTACGAGGGCAACACGGCCGTGGACGAGTTCCCGGGTTGCGCGCACGAGCGGCACGGGCAGGCTTGAGGCCGACGGTCTCGCTCTTCCCAGGCAGAGGTCCGGGGCGCGCGCGTGGAACCGACCTGACCCCGAGGTCGATCAGGTCTGCCAGTGAGGGTCCGGGGCGCGCGCGTGGAACCGACCCTTGGACGCCTGATGCGGGGGGCGGCCCTTCGGAACCGAGGAGGGGAGCGGCCGTCCGGGGGGCTATCGCCCGGAGCGGCTACGGGCCTCGATGGGAATCTCGCCGCGACGGGTCAGCGCTGCGAACTTGTCGGCCTCCTGGTTATTCCCCAATGCCCGGTGCAGTCTGGAGAGCAGGTAGTGCACCTGCATGTCGAGGATCACGCCGCGGCTGTCGGGTGTTCCGAGCGCCCGGTTGCCGTGCTGCAGGGCCTCGCCCGGGTTTCCAAGCCGCTCGGCCAGTCTGGCTCGCTCGTAGTGCACTGCCCGCGTGCCGGGCACTAGCCTGACCGCTTGGTCTAGGTGCTTCCGCGCCTCCGCCAGACGTCCTTGCTTCATCAGGTAGCGCCCGTAGTTGTAGTGCAGCATGGGGTCGAAGCGCGGACCGCGGTTTCGGGCCAGCCCCATGCGATAGGCCGAGCCCGCATCGTCAAAGTTGCCCAGCGCCTCCAAGCTCAGGCCTAGGTAGTCCCAGGATTGAGGATCGTCAGGGGCCAGGTCCAGAGCGGCGCGAAACTGCTCGGCGGCTCGGCCGTGTTGCTGGCGGCTGTCGTAGAACACTCCGAGCTCGAAGAAAGGCTCCGGACGTGTCGGTTCCAGCGCGCACGCCCGCTTGTAGAGTTCCTCCGCCTCGCTGGCGGCACCCCTCGCGGCGGCAACTTGGGCTCTCAGCAGGATGGCCGGAACACAATCGGCGTTGCGGGCGGCCAACGTTGCCAAGCCGCGAGTCGCGGCTGAGATGTCGCCGCTGGCCAGCGCGGTGCGGGTGGCCGAAATGGTGCTCTCCGCATCCTCGCACGCGGCGTTCCCGGCCAGTGGCGAAGCGCACACCGCGAGGAGGGCCAGCGCTGCGAGCGTGCACGGGCGAGGGCGTCCCAACTGCGTGCTCCTGCTGACAGTCGGCGGCAATCCAACCCCGGACCGGTCGTCAACCGACCCAACGGAATTCTAGCAGCGGGGCAGGGGCCTCGCCCCAAGCCTCCGGGATTCGGAATGGCAGGCCGCGCGGCCCGAGACTCGGTGGCAGTGGAACGGTCGTTGGCTCTGTGACCGGCCTGGCACGCGGTGCACGCTTGTCGCTTGGGTATGGTGCATCCCAGAGCGAGCGACTGGCAGTCCATACCACGGGATTCGGCGACCTGCCAGGGCAGCCAGGGGGTTGAGTGGTCATGCCGACGGCGTCTCGATGGCCTGCGATGTCAGCGTCCACGGATGGGGGCAGGAACAGTTCGGAGCATGCTCGATCCGGCTCTCCGCCAGATCGATCCGGCACAGGCTCCCGATGTCCAGCTCGGCTGCCGGGTCCCGGTAGGCCAATAGGGCGTGCGCCTTGGTTACCCCGTCCAAGCGGATTGCGAAGCCGTCACTCTCGGCACCACAGTCATTCTGCGCTCCGCGCCCGCCCAGCGGAAGCCTGCAAGTCGAGTCGATCCCCGGACGGCTGGGAGCCAAGTCGTCCACCAATCCATTCTACGGACGGCTGGATCCAGCGGGCCACTGCCTGGCTGCCGGCCCAGTCGCCTGGAACCACTGGAGGGCGAGGGGATCGGCCGCAGCGAATCAAGGATGGAACAGCCGCTCAACGCGACGGATGAGGAAGTCGGCGTGGGAGGCGCTGCTTGGATCGAGTGTCAGGGTCGTGGGACGGACGGCGCGGTGAGCCATCAGCCCCCGGCGGACCAACAGGTCTTTCTCCATCTGCAGCAGCAACTCCATGTTCTGGAGGCTGAACACAAGGTACGGAAGGATGTCCTCGAACCGATCGGCGGCGCCATCCGCGTCCCCGTCGGAGGCAAGTTCGTAGACCTCTTGGAGAACGTCGGCCACGCCCAACGCGGGCATCGCCCCGCAGATCCCAGCAGCGACGCCTTCGAGCAGGTAAAGGCCGCCCCAGCCCTCCAGCACCTGCACCGCCCCGGCGGTCGCCTCGAGAATCTCAACCACTGCGGGGGCCATCAAGGGCTGCTCCAGCTTGAGGTACCGAAAGTGCGGGAAATCGCGGTTCAACCGTCGAACGGTGCTAGCGGTGATCGTAGGCCCGCCGGGATTGAAGTCTTGTAGCAGGACCGGCAGAGTCGTCGCTCCGAGCACGGCGGCCGCGAACTCGTAAACGTCGCGCTCCGAGATATCAAACGTGCGCGGTATGGCCGCTGAAATGATGTCGGCCCCGAGGGCTTCGTTGCGTCTCACGATCTCGGCGGCGTGGGTGGTGGAGGTGTGATTGGATTGGGCGATGATCTGAGTGCCGCCGCCGGCGGTTTTCACGGCCGTCTCCACGACGGCATACCGTTCTCGCATGTCGAGCTTGTAGAATTCGCTCGCATAGGCCGGCAGGCAGACCGCGCAGAAGCCCCGGTCCACGCAGAAGCGAACAATCCGCTCCAAGGATCCAAGGTCGAGCGAGAGATCACTGCCAAACGGTGTCGGGAGGACAGGAACGATTCCCTGGAGGGTCTGGTGATTCACGGTAGGCGTCTCCTTGTCCCGGCGCGGGGGCTTCAGCAGCCCGCACCGCCTGCCTTCACGGGAAGGGTCGGAACGCCCGATCCTCGGTGAATGCTCTCAAGGTCCGGACTTGGGACCCGGGCTCGGTCGGGCCTCCGCCGTCTATGTTATCTGCAGCTCGCATCACCGGCGGCCTGGCCGTCCTCCCGGGGAGCGCCGGGCGTCTCGCCCGCTCACTGATGAACCGCACCGACCGGGCCACGCTGAGAGTTGGGAAAGGACGATGGCCACCGGCCAGATTGTCGCCAGTGTCGCCGAAGGGGCGGCCCTAGACCAAGCCCAAGATGTTCCAGGGCGAGAGCGCTGCGAGCGTGAGTGTGGCCACGGAAGGCGCGGGCGGTGAGCGCGAGACTTGGCTGTCGGAGATGCGGTGTAGCGGGATGGGCCCTTGATGGTGCTCGGGAGGAAGCGAGCCTTGGGACTGGCTTGGCCAATGGCCACGCGGTAACGACAAGTATCCCTGCGCTGGGACTCTGCCGCCTCCATCCATCACTCGGTGCCCGGTCGCGCGCCGGTGTCGGAATGCCCGCCCCGCTGTCAGCCAGAGTTCAAGGGGTTTTCTAGCTCGGCAATCCTCGCAACAGCTTCCGCCAGCCGCCGTTCGGACTCTTCTAGGAGCCGCTCGGACTCGGCGGGCCAAGGCAGGAATCGGCGCCGTCCGTAGTCCCAGAACTGCAGTCGGTCCTGCACCACGCACAGGTCAAGCCCCAACACCCTGCTTCGCAACTCGCCACCGCCGCGCGGACGCGCAGCCTTGTACCTTCCTTGCGCATCCAGCTCCCATCCTCTCAGCCGTTCAACCACTTCCGTCGCTTGCAGCAGGCCTCCCTGCGGGTCATACCGCCAGTACTCCCCAATTCCCAGACCTTCGTAAAGCTGGAACTTCTCGTCTCGGTCCCGGCGATAGGTTGACTTCGAGGCCACTTCCATCACGAACTGGGGCACGACGCCAACTTCCCACAACCGATACGAGTCTTGGGGCGCCTCCCGGATGCCCCGCACGACGAACAGGTCGGGTGCCACGCTGGAGGTCGGTTTGCCCTCCTCGTAGTAAAGAATCATGTCGGCCCGCACGTGCACGTCCGAACAATCGCGGAAATAGCCCCACAGCGCGGCAATCGCATAGACCATCGTCTCCAATTGGGGGTTGTTGTTCGCCATCGGCTGTCCGTCGCAGTCTGGGTATTCGACCGCCGCCCGGCGTTGAGCAAGGCCGCGCTCACGAACGGCGGCTCTAGGCGTCAGCGTCTGTCGTGCCCCTTGTTGCAACCGCATGTTCTCAGCCTGATGTGCGCCTCGCGCTGGGCAAGTGTATCAGCTGCTTCGGCAGCCAGCGAGTTCCTGCGCCAGGACGCTTGACCAGCCACGCGATCCGAGCTACGGCTAGAGTGGCAGCACGCTGGGATGCTGGCCGTGCTGGGCCCCACACGGGCACTTTGGAGCAGAGGGCTGGGCGAGCCGCACCACTCCTGACCAGCCCGATGTGCGACATCGGCGCGGTCGAAGCATTGTGCACGGCGTAGACACTTGACTCGCGGGCTGCCGAGCGTTTGGCCCCGCCGATCTTGTGTTTGGTGTAAGGGGTAGCCTAGCGATTCTTGTACAATCGTGGTGGTGGGCTTGGGCGGACCGAGCTCGGTCTTCAAGTAGAGCGAAGGACTATGGGCGCGCTGCATCGGCGTCGTCCACTTCCAAGGGGAGGGGAGAACATGAAGAATAGCTGTTCGCAGGGCGTCTTGGCCCTGCTGCTCGTGGCACTCATAGCCGCGCCTGGGCTGGCCCAGCGTGACATGGGGACGCTGCTGGGAACCGTCACTGACCCGTCCGGGGCGGCGATCCCCGGATCTACGATCACGATCACGGAGGAGGCGACCGGCGTGACGGACACCGTCGAGTCGGACGTCGTAGGAAATTACATCCGGCCGCTGATCAAGCCGGGCACCTACACAATCGCCTGCGAGTCGCCAGGCTTCAAGCGTTCAGTGCAGACCGGCGTCGTCTTGCAGTCCGCAAGTCGCGTGCAGGCCAATTTTGTCCTTGAGATCGGTGAGGTTACCGAAACCATCGAAGTCTCGGCGGCGCCGCCAGCCCTGCAGACGGAGACCACCCAAATGGGCGGCACGCTCGAGAACCGGCAGACCAGCGAACTGCCACTAGGCGGCCAGCGGCGGTTCGCCTTCTTGGCCCGGACGGTTCCAGCGGTCGTGCCTGCCGAGCCGGGTGCCCGCGATGCCGCGGGCGGCGGATTCTCCGCGAACGGTGTTCGCTCGAACGGGCAGAACAACTTCCTGCTGAACGGCGTTGACAACAACGTGAACGTGATCGACTTCATCAACCAGACCGCCTACGTGGTCGGTCCCTCGGTGGAGGCGATCGGAGAGATGCAGATCCTGACCAACGGCTACAACGCCGAGTACGGGCGGGCAGCCGGGGGCGTCGTGAACGTGACGATCAAGTCGGGCACCAACGAGGTTCACGGCACGGTGTTCGAGTTCCTGCAGAACTCCGAGCTCAACGCGAACACGTGGGAGCTGAACAGGAACCGCCAGCCGCGCCAGCCGTACAAGCAGAACCAGTTCGGAGCCGCCGTGGGCGGCCCGATCGCCCGGAATCGCACGTTCTGGTTCGCCGATTACCAGGGAACGCTGATCCGAGATGGGAGCCTGTCAAGCACTCTTACGGTTCCCGGTCCCGGGATGGCAAGCGGCGACTTCTCCCACGTCCTCGCCCCGTCGGATATCCTCGGCCAGGACAACTTGGGCCGCAACGTGATGCGCGGGCAAATCTTCGACCGCAGCACACAGCGAGAGATGGATGGCGCGGTCATTCGGGATCCGTTCCCGAACAACATGATCCCGGCGTCGAGATTTGACCCAATCGCGTCGAACTTGATCGGGCAGTACCCCGGCGAGAACCAGAACCCCACCGCTGCGGGCCAGCGCCCCGGGAGCAACTACTTCACGGCGCGATCTGCGACGCGTGACGTGCACCAGTGGGATGTCCGTGTCGATCACAGGATTTCCGACAGCGCAAGCCTGTTTGGCAGCCTTAGTTGGATTGACGAGCAGAAGTTTCAGTCACCGCCCCTTCCGGGCGATCTGGACGCGGGCGGATTCCTCGGCGAGACCGAAGAGAACTTGAGCCGAGCAGCCATGCTGAGCTATACGAAGATTTGGTCCCCTTCGTTGATCACGGAATCCCGGGTTGCGTATTCGCGCCTCATCACAACCAGAGTTCAGTCCAACGCCGATACCGATTCGTTCTCTGGCCTTGGCTTTGGGGGCCTGAATCCATTCACGACGAACAATGGTGGCATGATGCGGCTTGGCCCGCAGGGCTACAGCACCGTCGGCGGCTCAGAGTGGCTTCCGACACAGGAGTACAACAACGTCTGGGACTTCATCCAGAACGTTTCGTGGAACAAGGGCTCGCACGCCTTCAAGTTCGGAGCGGAGTACAGACCGATCGGGTTTCCGTTCTTCCAGGTGCCGTCTCCGCGGGGACGGATGGACTTCAATCGTGCGGACTCGGACCAAGTCGGTTTCAACGACACTGGCGATGCCATGGCATCATGGTTGCTTGGGGATGTTCACTGGGCGCGCATAACGACCGCGAACTTCATCTCATCGTTCAAAGACGCCTACTCTTTCTTCGTGCAGGATGACTGGAAGGTGACCTCGAGGCTGACTATCAATCTGGGTGTGCGCTATGAACTCACGACACCGATCGGTGAGAAGTTCGGCAGACAGGCACACTTGGACGTGTTTGGCAATGACCATAGCGTTCCGACCTTGGTGATCCCACAAGGAAAAGACCAGGATGCACCCCTTCCGCCCAACTTTGCGACCCAGTACAGTTCGGTCGAAGTTGAGCGCGGAGTGGCCTCACTCTATCTGACCGAGTGGGACAGGACCAACCTCGCTCCGCGGATTGGGCTTGCCTATGAGGTCATGCCAGGAACGGTGATAAGGGCCGGCTACGGCATTTTCTACGGTGCCGAAGAAAACGAGGGCGGCAATCCAAATCGAGGCGAGAACGTGCCGTTCAACCAAGAAACACGGTTCGAGAAAAACCGAGGTTCGGACAGGAACCCATTCGTCAACCGATTCTCGGATGGCTTTCCGGTCAATGCGTTCACGCTTCCAGCGCCGATCTCTTTCCGCGCGTTGTACACACAGCGTCGGTGGCCATTGGTCAACAAGTGGAACTTCAACCTTCAGAGGGACTTGGGGTGGAACTCGGTCTTGGAACTCGCATATATCGGCTCCAAGGGAAACCGGCTCACCGACAACTATAACGGCAACCCTGTGGTCAACGATCCGCGGCCGAACCAACCGGCGCTGCCCCGCAGGCCGTACAAGTTTGTCAATTCCGGGATCACCTTTACCAATAGCAACGGTCGGTCAGCCTACAACGCGTTCACGGCCAAGCTTGACAAGCGATACTCGGACGGCGTTGGATTCCTGATGTCCTACACATGGGGTCACGCACTTGCTGATACCGGCACGACACTGTCCGGTGGTCCCGGCAACAGAACTCCTCACCAGTCGCTAGAGTATTCTCACGCAAGTTTCGACGTAAGACACCGCTTCGTGCTGAGCGGAAACTGGAGATTGCCAACACCTGCGCAGCTCAGTGGGCCCGCGCGAATGCTTGTTGGCGGGTGGCAGCTGAATGGAATCCTCACACTGCAGACTGGCAACTATTTCAACGTCGGAACCAACCGTGCAATCTGCTCATGTTCGGGTACGACTCGGCCTGACCCGGTGTCCGGTCGGGATCCAAATGCCGCACCGTCTGGGGGCCGGACGCCGGATCAGTGGTTCGACACATCGGCCCTGCAGGATCCCGCGGTGGGTACCTATGGCGCGCTCGGCAATTACTCCAACATTGGACCGCCGACGAACACCGTTGATCTTTCGCTGTTCAAGGACTTTCCGATCACCGAGAGTGCAAAGCTGCAGTTTCGGATCGAGTCCTTCAACTTAGCCAACACACCACAATTCAACCGGCCCAACTCAACCCATGGGGCTGGGGCGTTTGGCAGAATCACCGGTACGCGAGGGGGAACCAACCGGCAATTCCAGCTCGCACTGCGGTTCATGTTCTGAGAATTGGACTGCAATTGAGCCTGGGCCGCCTTGCCTCTGGCAAGGCGGCCCAGCGCCAACATTAGTTGCTGATATTGTTGCAGGGTCTGATTGACAAGGCCTTTCGCGGTGTGACTTGAGCCTAGAAACACACCGACCTATTCCGCCCTCCCGACTTGATATACCGGTCATGCCCTGACTTCCGGTGATTGAGGGTCCTCACTGCGACCTGTTGGGGTGCAAGTGTCAGGAATTATGGGGGCGAGTTTCGCGGTACAGAGGAATGAATCGGCCGCGATCGATCGGATCCTGGGCTAGGTGGACTGCTCCTCGTCCAATGTGCCTGCCATCGCAGGTTCAGCAGTTCAGAGCGCGAGCGTCCCTGAAACTCGGCCTGCCCAGGTGGGCGACGCGTTAGCTAACATTGCACCCTTGACGCCTGCCCACCGTCTCTGCATTCCCACCCAGAGTCACCTCGGCGCTGGCCAGCGCGCGTAGGCACTCAGGTCCACGCTTGCGCAAGCCTCTCAAGCGCCCGCCAACCGCGAGGGACGCAGACATGCCCGAGTTGAGCAAGCTGCAGTCTGCATGTCTTCGCCGGTGCTGGGACTAGACCTCTGTGCGGGCCCGCTGGCCTAGAATCATGAGGTATGCGAGCCCTGCTGATCCCCCTATGTCTCATCGCCGTGACGATGCATGCCCAGGACGTCACTCAAGCGGGGCGCTTCACCGTTGAGCGCCCGACGCTTCACAATCTCGGGTTCGAGTGGGCCATCAGCGGCGACCAGAACCGCGACGCTGAGGTCTCGGTGCAGTTCCGAAAGGTCGGCGAACGAGAGTGGCGGGAAGCCTTGCCGTTGGTGCGAGTTGGCGGAGAGCGGGTCTTTCGCAGGCGGGAGCATCTCGACTACACCGTTCCGGACGGCTTCGCCGGGAGCATTCTGGGCCTGCTGGAGGGCACGGAGTACGAGTGCCGATTCGATCTCACCGATCCCGACGGCGTGACAGGCGACAGGTCACGGCTGGTGCGGGTCCGCACCCGCAGCGAGCCGCAACCCTATGTCGGCGGCGAGGTCCGGCACGTCTATCCCCCCTATCACGAGGGGGAGAAACTGGAGCCGCACTTCACCAGCCTGCTGCAGGCCTATTACGGGGCTGGGCTCGGGGATTGGAGCGTCGTCTGGGAGCGTCCCGTGCGGCCGGGGGACACGATCGTTGTCCACGCGGGTCTCTACCGGAACGACCGCCTGAACTACGTCGACCCGATGATGACCCCATTCGACGGCACCAACTGGCTCACGATCAAGGCGACCCCCGAGCGCCCGATCACGGTCCGGGCCGCCGGGGATGGCGAGGTCGTGTTTGACGGCGCGGGGAATCACCGCCTGTTCGATGTCTCCGCGTCGGCGCACCACATCTTCGACGGCCTCACGTTCCGAGGCACGGACATTGGCATCTTCGCGGGTTACAAGAACGTGACCGGCGCGGTGGGCCTCACCGTGCGCAACTGCCGATTCGAGGACGTTGGGTTTGGCGTCTGGACGGAGTACGAAGGCTCCCGCGACTTCTACATTGCCGACAATGTCTTCCTGGGCCGCGCCGAGCAGCGCAACCTCCTCGTTGGCTGGACAGGACCGCTGTGGCGCAGTGCGGGGCCCTATGGCTCCCACGAGGTTCGGAGCTACTACGCTGTCAAGGTGTATGGCCCCGGGCACGTGATCGCCTACAACGCCGTGGCCTACTTTCACGACGGAATCGGCATTTCCACCTACGGCACACCTCAGGATGACCCGCACCGCCGGGCTTCGTCGATCGACATCCACAACAACGACATCCACATGTCGGGCGACGATTTCGTCGAGACCGACGGCGGTGTCCACAACATTCGCGTGTACAACAATCGGGGCGTCAACGCCGCACACGGAGGGTACAGCTCCCAGCCTGTCTTCGGTGGTCCGGCCTACTTCATCCGCAACCTCCTCTACCACGTGCCCAGTGGCGTGGCCTTCAAGTTCTCCGCCAAGGCGGCCGGCCTGTTCGCCTACCACAACACGATCATCGGCGAGCAGGTCGCGTCCGATCCGTCCTCGAACATGCACTACCGCAACAACCTATTCTTGGGGCGGGGAACTCCTGCCCGGGGAGTGATGACATGGTCCAATGCCACCCGGGCGCACAGTTCGGACTACAACGGCTTCCGGCCGAATCCGGGCGTTGTGCGGCAATACCGCTGGCGGGCGCCGGCCGGGGGCCCCACGCTCTACGATCCCGGGCCTGACAGCTGGCAGGCGTTCGCCACGCTGGCTGACCTGCGTGCAGCCACGGGCCAGGAAGAGCACGGCGTGGAGCTCGACTTTGGCATCTTCCTGGACCTGCGCCCTCCCGACGCGGAGAGGCGACACGCCGTCTATCATGCGGAAGATCTAGACTTCCGGCTGCGCCCCGGCAGTCGCGCCGTTGACGCGGGTGTGCGGATCCCGACGGTCAACGACAGCTTCACGGGGGACGCGCCGGACCTCGGCGCGCTGGAAATTGGGTCGGTGCCTGTCCGATACGGGCCCCGGTGGCTCGACGGCGTTCCGTTCTACAAGTGATGGACCACCTGTCCGGGCGACGGCGGTGGGGCTGCTCTCAGCCCCACCACGTCTCGCCTTCGGCCAAGTGGGCCGTGACCACGTCCGGGTCCAGCTCGATCCCGAGGCCCGGTCGGTTGGGAACTTCGACAAAACCGTCCCGTGCGAGCGGTCCGTCGTGCACGATCACGTCGTCCATCCAACCGCCGTCGAAGAACAGTGTCTCGCAGGCGAAGTAATCCCGGATCGAGGACGCCCACTGAATGGTGGCCATGCCGTTGACGATGCTCCCGGTGTTGTGATTGGCCATTGGCAAGAAGAAGAGATCTGCCAGATCGGCCATGCGCTTGTTCTCCAGGAAGCCTCCCGAGTTGCGCAAGTCCGGGTGCAGGATGTCGATCGCCGAGTTGACGACGAAGGGCAGGGCCTCGGCCCGGCGCATCCAATTCTCGCCCGTGCAAATCGGCACCGGGGACATTTCGGCAAGGCGCCTCCAACTCTCCGAGTACGCCACCGGCAGCGGATCCTCGAGGAATCGGGGCTTGACATCCTCCAGGGCGACCGCCATGTCAATCGCGCTCCGCAGGTCGAACTCCCAATGACAGCCGATCAGGATGTCGTGGTCGAAGCCAAGGGCTTCCCGGCAGTTCTCGAAGCCCTCTCGCAATCCGCGCAGCTCGGAGCTGGACAGCATCCGGTTGGAAGGGTCCCGTCCCGGGTCAATTCCGGGGCTGTTCCGAAGGGGGCCGAACTTGTGCATGTTGATTCCGGACGGGCTCTCCCTGACTTCTTGGGCCCAGTCCCGCAGCACCGCCCTGTCGAAGAAGTCGTCCGGCCGGGAATGGTCGTAGATGCGCACCCGTTCCCGAAACTTGCCTCCCAACAGCGCATGTGTCGGAACATTGAGGAGCTTTCCGGCCAAGTCCCAAAGCGCCATCTCAATGCCGCTCATCGCCCGCTGCTGCGCGTGGGCGCTGCCGTCCGTGTAGCGGTACACGGTGTAGAGGCGGTCGATCTGTAGCGGATCCTTTCCCACGAACAGTTCCCGGAGGCCCTCGATCTCTTGCTTGATGCCCAGACCCGGGGATCCGTATGCCTCGGCAATGCCATGAACGCCAGCATCAGTGTCCACACGCACCAGCGTGTAGGTCCGAGGTCCTTGGAGGATCATCGTCTTGATGTCCGTGATCCTTGCCTTGCCGAGGTCCGCCGCGCTGAGCCGCCGGTACCGGGCGAGCCACGTCGGAATCGAGGCCGATGCCAGGCAGGACAAGAACGTTCGGCGCGTCGGCTGTCGCATGTCGGGTGCCATTATAGGAGTAGCGGGCATCCGCTAGCGAGGCTCGGTGACGGTCAAGACTTGCCCGCCGGGAACGTCGCGCAGTTCCTGCACCGCACCGCTCGGCCAGCGGATCTCGATCCGGCTCGCCCGACTCGCGTCTCCCAGCCCGAAGTGGACCCTTGCGTCAGAAGAGCTGGCGTAGCCAACCGCGGTAGTGGCGTGACTGTGCTGAGCGCGTCCCGACGGGTCTGTCAGGCGCACGCGTGCCCCAAGTCCTGACCGGTTGCTCTCGGTCCCGGCCAATTCGAGTGTCAGCCAGTTCCCCGCCTCTGACGCATTGAAGAGCACGGCGGCACTGGACCCGATCGCCGAGACCACCGCGTCAATGCGGCCGTCATTGTCCAGATCACCGAAGGCAGCCCCCCGATTCGCCGCCTCCGCGACCATTCCCGGTCCGGCATTTGGGGCAACGTTGCGGTAGGTCCCGTCAGTGCTGAGCTGGAAGATCGCGTTTGGCAGCCGATACTTCACGCTGCGGTACAGGCCCACGTTCTCGCTCACGTGGGAATTGGCCGTGAAGATGTCCCGGTCGCCGTCGTTGTCGAAGTCGAACGCGCCCACGCTCCACCCCGACAGCGTCATGGACTCCAGCCCGATCCTGCTGGCGTACGTGGCGTCCGAGAACCCCTGGCCGCCACGGTTCAGGAACAGCGGGAATGTCTCGTTCGAGAGAGCGGTGATCGTTAGGTCGGGCCATCCGTCGACGTTCAGATCGCGAACGTCAAGTCCCATGCTTGAGACCGGGATGCCATCCGACGTCAGTGCCATCCCCGCCTGCACTCCGACTTCCGCGAATCGCTCGCCGCCCTGGTTGCGGAACAGAAAGTTGCGCACCGAGTCATTGGTCACGAAGATGTCCGCGAATCCGTCGGCGTCATAGTCCGCCACCGCCGCGCTCATTCCCTTGCCTACGTGATCGCCAATACCTGTCCGCGCGCTCACGTCCTCGAAGGTTCCGTCGCCGAGATTCCGGAATAGGGCATTGGGCAATCCGTCATAGTGCGCTGGCGAGCAGGAGAGGCGGCGGCCCGGCTCGCCGCACACCCTGTTGGAGTCCCAGTCCCAGTCAAGGTAGTTGACCACGAACAAGTCGAGTAGCCCGTCGTTGTCAATGTCCACCCATGCCCCTGCGACGGCCCAGTGCGCACCGTCGGCCTTGGTGGCGGGCAGGCCCGCCGAAGCCGTCACGTCTTCGAACCGGCATGCGCCCACATTCCGGTACAGCGTGTGGCTCCCGACCCCGGCCACGAACAAATCGGTCCGGCTGTCGTTGTCGTAATCGGCGGCGGCCACGCCCATGCTGTATCCAGAGCCCGCGACTCCCGCTGATTGGGTGACGTCCTCGAACGATCGGGCTCCCAGGTTCCGGTAGAGCCGATTGTGGAATTCCGGCCCAGTCTTGGCAAGGTCCGGGAACTTGGCCCCGTTCGCGAAGTATACGTCGAGCAGTCCGTCTCCATCGCAGTCCAGCAGGCCCACGCCCCCGAGCGTGGAATCCGGCATGGGCTTTTCGTCGGTCGTCCCGTTGTTGAGCACAAAATCGATGCCCCCGGAGACGGACTCGAACCGGAGTGCCGGTTCGGGGCGGGGCCCTACTTTGCCTGTTCGGTCCGGCTCCCTGACCGCCATCCAAGCCGCCAGTCCGATCAGGACGGCGGCAAAGGCCAACCAGTAGTAGCCGCCGGGCCTGCGGGGGCCCTTCGCCTGAGGGCGTTGCTGGGCTCGTTGCCGACGATCGCGCCGGCTTCGGCTTCGGTTCTTCTTGCTCACCGGTGGCGCGTGTCCGAGATTCGCCCACGAGCGAATCTCGGCGTTCTGGCGCTCCCCTCGCCACTCGCCGGAACTCCACCCCGCTCGCGACGCGGCCCAGTGTAGCACCGCATTTTGCGATTCTCGAGCTCAGAGGCGGACTCGCCGGCTGACGCGGATCTGCCGATTGTCCAGGCCTGCCGGCCCACTCGAGATTGCTTGGCACGGGCAGCTTCTGCGATCCACGGCATGCTCCTGACGGCCGCGATCCGCTGTCCCGACTAAAGCTTCTGTCACCCGGAACCGCGCCACGTACTTGACCGGTTGGTGTCGCTGGCGCGGACTAGAATGTCAGCCGCAGTACTAGGCGCACCTCGCGGGAGTGGCTGTCGTAGACTTGGTCCGGGCGGTCGAAGACGGCGTGGCCCGGGATTAGGTTGTTCCTCGTGATGTTCGAGGACACGGATCTGACACTATTGAGTGACCCTGGCGTGAACTGCGGGTGGTTGAGCGCGTTGTAGAACGCGCCCCGGAATTCGAGCGCCCGGGTCTCCGTGATTGGAATGCGCTTGCTGATGCTGACGTCGAAGTTGTTGATCCCGCGTAGCGGAAGGGTGTTCCTGCCGCCGTTCGGGTGAACGCCCGCCCCCGCCTTCACGTACCGGGCATGCGGGTCATTGGCCAGATACCCGACCACTTCCCCGTCACTGTTGTTCAGCACGGTCACATCGCTGCCCGTGCGGTCCTGCCCGTCCGGGTTGACGACGACGCGATCCGTCGCACCGTCCAGATTGCGGTTCGAGTCAAGGCCGCTCTGCACCGTCGCGTACTGTGGCGACTCGGCCGTGTACATTCCGGAGAACACCCAGTTCGCCGCAACGTTTCTGAGAATCCAGCTTCCGGAAGTGCGGAACCGGGGAAATTCGTAGACCCAGGCGAATGTCAAGCGGTGAGTGCGGTCAAGGAACGATCGCGCGCGCTCGGATCGCATGTCGTGAAAATCCTGGGGGCGTCGGGGCGACAGCAGCGTGGAGAACAGATCCGCCGTGCTGTCGTCGATATTCTTGCTCCAGGTGTAGGCGGCAATGAACTGAAGGCCCTTCGCGAGCCGTCGCTTGGCCTCCAGGGCCAGCCCGTGGTAGACGGAGTTACCGCGATTCGGGAAGGTGTAGACCAAGGGTCCGAAGCCTGCATCCGTGTATCGCGGCAGCGCAATCGGGTCGGAGTCAATCTCCGAGAGCGTCAGGGACAGCGCGTCCAGCTCTGACTGCGGAGGCCGCTGGTAGAACGTCGGCAAGGTGCGCTGAGGGTTTGCACGGGCGACCAGCGGGAGAATCGCCTGCGTGAACAGCCGCACGCCTCGGGTCCCGAGGTACCGCGCCGAGAGTGTGTACTGCCTGGCCACGACCCGCTCAATGCCAACGTTCCACTGGATCGAGTACGGCAGGTGCTGGTCACCGATGAAGGCCGACGTCAGGGAGCGGGCCGACTCCTCGTCGAGTTCGTCCGGGCGCTGGTCCGGGCGAATGCCGCCGTTGGCAAGGTAATTGGGTGTGTCGACAGTCGTGTCGCCGCGGAAAGTGTTCTCCAACTGGGGAGGCTTGCTCAGCGTGCCCAGATTCGTGAAGTAGCTGTCATACCCGATTCCGAAGCCCGCACGGATGACTGTGTTGCCGTCCGTGCCGGGGGAGTAGGCAATTCCCGCCCTGGGGGCGAAGTTTCGAGTCTGGGAGCGGGGTTCCCGGAACTCGAGCACTCCGGGAACGCTGGAGACGGCGTTGATGCGCTGGAGCTTGTCGCCAAACGGTATGCTCTTGAACTCGTGGCGGAGGCCGAGCGTCAGGGTGAGGTTGCGCAGGACCTTCGTCTCGACGGAGAAATACGAGTAGAACTCAGTGTTGTTTCCGTTGTAGACTGAGCCGCCCGTGTTGCGCTCGGCTTGGATGTCCGGGCTCAGGTCCAGCAGGTATCGCTCGAGGGTGGAGTAGTTGTAGTCGCCGCGCTGTCTCTGGACGAAGAGCTCCGAGGTGATGTTCCGGCGAGCGTCCGCGCCAACCTTCAGTGTGTGACGACCGCGGTTGTACGTCAGGTTGGTCACAGCTTGGTAGGTGTTCTGGATGGCCGATTGGGGGCTTGCCAGATAGGGCCCGATCTGGATGTCGAGATCTTGCTCGATAGAGATGTTCGGAAACGAGTCCAAGCCCGGAAACTCGAATTCTCCCGCGGGCAAGCCGCTGGCCGAACGCGTGTATGCCATCCGCGTCTCGCTGAACCACGCGTTGGACAGGGTGCGGAAGTACGAGAGCGATGCTAGGTGGGCGCGGGCCTCGCTCGTGCTGGCGAACGTCGGCAAGTCTGGCACGCGGCCGGGGTCCACGGCATCGGTTGCGTTCCGAACGTAACGGAAGCGCAGCTGGTCTTCGGCCTTCCCCGCGTAGTCGGCGCTGGCGAGCAGGGACCGATTGTTCTGGTAGGCCGGCACGTTGATCGGAAGCACGCCGATCGGAATGCCGGAGCCCAGCACAGTCGTTTCCTTGGTGGCGGCCGGGGCCGGGGGCACAAATCGTTTCAACACTTCCAGATTGGTGGCTGAGATGCCCTGAACGCGGTCCAGAGCCGCGAAGCCCTCAGCGGTGGGTGAGGAGAATGGTCGCGCCGGCGACGCTGCCACGCCGACGGGGTTGAGCTCGAGGGTGCCGAAGTAGAAGAGCCGGTTGCGAAGCACGGGACCACCGACGGTCATGCCGAAGCGGTTGTCGTCCAATCGTGGGTTCTGGGTGATGCCCCTGCGTCTGTTCGACTCGTCCGTGGCATTCAGGTGGCGGTTGGTGAAGTACTCGTACAAGGAGCCGTGAACCTGGTTTGTGCCGCTCTTGATGACTGTGTTGAACTGGCCGCCTGTCGAACGACCGAACTCCGCCCCGAACTGGTTCTGTTGCAGGGAAAACTCAACCACGGCCTCGTTCGGCACGTCGACGATCCGGCCCGTGACGCTCTTGTCGTTATTGTCCACTCCCTCGATCATGAAGTTGTTGTTGCGGGGGCGCTGGCCGCCAATCGAAGGGCCTTCGCCAAGCCCTGTGCCACCGCTCGATGCAACGCCAGCGCCCTGCAGGGACAGATTGAGGACGCCCAGCGCGATGTCCGCGCTCGGGCTATACAGGGCTTGGCGGGAATCAAAGGATCCGCTGACCGACGAAGACGTCGTGTCAATGTGGGCGGTCGCGACCGTGACCTCAATCTCGGTCTCGACCTGCTCGACTTCGACTGCTGCGTTGACCGTGGTCGTGCGGTTGAGTGCAATCGCGACCCCCGAGAAGGCCTTTGGTGCGAAGCCGTCCGCCACGACCGTGAGCGTGTATCGCCCAACGGGAAGGTTGTTGAAACGGTACGTTCCGAGGGCATCGCTCTCCTGGGCCCAGACCGCTCCCGTCCCGGGATTCTCCGCCCGCACCGAGGCGCCGGGAATCGAGGAACCCGTCACGTCCACGATCGTGCCGACAAGGTGACCGTCCGCCAGCTGGCTCTCGGCGCGTTCCGAAGCGAGACCGATCAATGCCAGCAGCGCAATCCACAGAAACAGCGGACTGCACTGGAGGGATTGGCCCGATCGCATGTCGACAGCAGACTCACATAGAATCCGCAGTTGGAGCGTTGTGGCGGATCTTGGTGAGATCTGTGAGCGAAGGCTCTCTGTGTCCGCCGCCAGTGTCACGGTAGGCCGAGAACACACGGAACACATCCGACTAATCATTATAAGTCAAGACGACTCTATGGCGATTCTGGCGCGGCGAGGTCTCCGTTCCCTGTCGGTGTCGGTCCATGGACTAGCGGTCGTTGCATTAGGATCCTGTTCTTTGCCCACAAACTCGCCCGCGAGCTACTGCGCCGCGCGGGGATTCAGACAGCGACGCCTACCATGCGCGTGAAGAATCGCACCGAGCTCAAGGGCAGCGCGTTCCATGGCCCATGGCTACGGGCCTGGGACTGGCCAGCGCAAGGGTCTTGCAGTCTCCGACATCTTCTCGGGCGATGCTCCGACTAACGCCTCGTGCATGCGTTCGGGGTGAGCAGACTGGTCGGGAGGGTATGGATGCATCTGTGATTGGAGTCAGGGGCAGTTGCTGGGGCTAACTGCCCCGCCTTCAGATAACGCCCCCGGCGGCGGCCGAGTGGGCCACGCGCGGACCGAGGCGGTCCCGGTGCCGGGTCCCGTCTTGGCAGTCCCGAGGGTCCCCGGGTATCGCAAGGGTGGCTCATCCCCCCAAGCAGCCGTGCCTCCGAGGTGTCCACCAAATCGCAGGCAGCCCACTCCAGATGTGTCCGCCCCGATGTCGGTAGAGTGGTGCCTGCGCCCCGATGGGGCGCCCCTGGCTCGGACCGCACGGTGACTGGGTCACAGTTGCCCGAGCACGAGTGCCCCAAGATGACAGCCGTTAGCTGCCGCCGATTCGCCGCCACATGGCTCGCGATCATTCTCGCTGCAGGCGTTGGAAACGGGCAGGGGTCAGCGCAGGAGCCGTTCGACACGCTGATTCGCGGCGGCATGGTTGTTGACGGTTCAGGAAGCGCCGGGGCCATCGCCGATGTCGGCATCAGAGGTGACCGGATCGCGCGGGTCGGCGACCTGTCCGAGGCAGCCGGTCGAGAGGTCATCGATGCGGCGGGCCTGATCGTGGCACCCGGCTTTGTCGACATCCACAACCATTCGGACTTCACGCTGCTGGAGGAACCTCGCTGCGAGAGCATGATTCGCCAGGGAGTGACGACGATGGTGCTCGGCGAGGGCGGGTCCGCGGGCCCTGTTCGCTCGGGCCAGCAGGAGTGGACAACGCTTGGCGGGTACTTCGACCACGTCGAGAGGCGCGGGGTTGCGGCGAACATCTGCTCGTACGTGGGCCTGACCCAAGTGTGGACCTTCGTCAAGGGGAATGCTCTTGAACCCGCGGACGACGGCCAGATCCGGGAAATGGCACGCTTGGTTGCCGAGGCCATGGACGAGGGGGCGATGGGTCTCTCCAACTCGCTGCTGATGCCTCCGTCGAGTCTGGTGACCACGGCCCAATTGGTGGCTCTGGCCAGCGTTGCCGCCAAGCGCGGCGGCATCTACTCGACGCACATCCGGGACGAGGGCCGGGGCGTCTTCGACTCCGTGGCCGAGGCGATCCGTGTGGGATCCGAAGCCGGCATCCGCGTGGACATCATCCACCTCAAGATCGCCGACCAAGCCCTGTGGGGCCGGATGGGCGAAGTCTTGGACATGATCCGGTCGGCCCGCCGTCGCGGGCTCGACATTAGTGCCAACGTCTACCCTTACACCGCCGGTCAGAATGATCTGCGCGCGATCATTCCGCCGTGGGTCCATGACGGCGGGAACGAGGCCATGCTGGAACGCTTGCGGGCCCCGGCGATGCGGGAGCGGATCAAGCGCGACATTCTCGACCCGGGCCAGGACTGGTACAACCACTTCTTGGCCGTGGGCGGCGACTGGGGGCGAATGCTCCTGGTCCAGTTAACACGGCCGTCCAACGCGCCCTTTGTGGGCAGGCGCATGGCTGACCTGATCGAGGCGCGGGGCGGCGATCCGCTCGATGTTCTGTTCGACGTGCTCCTCGAAGAGGGAGGGCGTGTCCGGACCGTCTACTTTCACCACGAAGAGCGGGACATGCTCCGCGCGCTCAAGGCGCCATTCTCATCGGTCGGGTCTGACGGGGCGGCCATCAGCCCGGATGGGCCAGCGGCCGCGTCGCATCCGCATCCCCGGTGGTACGGGACGTTCCCCAGAGTGCTGGGCCGGTACGTCCGCGACCAAGGGGCGCTCACGCTGCCAGAGGCAATTCGCAAGATGACCTCGATGAATGCGGAGAAGCTGCGAATCTTGGACCGCGGCATGGTTCGCGAGGGGCTCATCGCGGACCTGGTGGTCTTCGATCCGGAGTCCGTGGCCGACAGGGCAACCTTTGCGCGCCCGCACCAGTATCCGGAGGGCGTGCGCCACGTGATTGTCAACGGAGTCGCTGTGCTCGCGAATGGCGCGCATACCGGAGAGCTTCCGGGCCGAGTGCTCAGGAGGTCTTCCCAAGGTCTGCAGCCAGGCCGCCAGCGTTGAGCGACGCGGCTGGGCCGGACTGTGCGAGTCGTGACGCCGGACTTGCACTGCAACGCAGCACTTCTTTGAAGAATATTGGGAACAGAACTCCATCTGTGCTCTGAAATGTTCCGTTGCTACACGTCAGACATTGATCGTGCTGCCCTTCTTGGAACATCAGGCACGGGATGTGGCAGATATTGGCCCAGGAGCCTACGCCGATACGATCCAGATGGCCTGTCGCAGCACAGCGTACGGCGAGTCCGCCATGCGCTCGTACCAGACGGTTACGAGCGAACCGTCCTCTCGCTCAACCGTCGAGGGGTAGCCGAGGTCGAAGCCCATGCCATCGGCGGAGATGGTGATCGGATCGGACCATGAGTTCCCGTCATCCTCGCTCAGCCGGGCCTGATTGCCGAACGGCTCGCGTCGGTGGCCGTAGCTCATGAGCAGCCGACCGTCCCGCAATCCCAGCAAGTGGGACGGCAGCCCCCAAACGCCGATCGGATGCGGCGTGGACCACGTCCGGCCCCCGTCGTCCGACTCTGACTGCAGCGTCTCTCTCGCGTTCGCACTGTTGTGGTTGCGGATATGGACCACCAGTCGCCCGCTCGCTGCCTCCACGATGTGCAGCTCGTGGTACTCGGCAAAGTCGTCCCCGGGCCGGGTCGGGATCTCTGCCAGCCACCGCCATGTCCGGCCGTCGTCATGCGAGTCTGCCACGCCGATGCGCCGTTCTTGGTGCCACAGACGCTTGCCGGCATAGATGATCCGCCCGTCGGAGAGCGTGACGGGCCCGTGGGGGCTGTTCACCGGAACCCTGTACGGGGCCGACCACGACACGCCCCCATCGGTGGATCGGAGCATCCAAGTCCCGAGCATGCCTTCGCGATCGGCGGAACTCATGCGCTCGTGCGCGGCCCGCCAAGCGGCGATGCGCTCCTCAGTCCACTTGACGAACCGGCCCTCGACGCCTGGCTTGGCCTGGCTGAGGTAATTCGTATACGCGAGAGAGGTGAACGTCGTTACCAGCAGTGAGCCCCTCCCGGTCTCGCACAGGCCTGCGTCGCGGTCGTCGGTGGCCGAGTCCATCAGGACGCGCGGCCAACTCCAAGACTTGCCACCATCTCTGGACCGCATCATCTCAACCCACCCGAAAGGGCACACGTGGGATTGCCTGCCTCCCGAGCAGACCACCATCAGCTCTCCGCTCGACCGCCGCGCGAGAGTCGGCCAGCCATGGTAGAGGCCCGGCCGCTTGCTGATCACCCGCGTCTCCTTCACCGTTGCCCCCATTGCCGCTGCGGACGGCTCTCGGCCGGCCAGGCTGGCGGCTCCGATCGCTACCGCGCGGATCAGGTCACGCCGGGTGCTCTGGGGTCTCGACACGACCAAGAGATTAGCGAATCGAGCTCTGAGCCGCACGGCCAAGCGCTGATGACGCGTCTCACAACCCATCGCGCTGGAATCGAGATCTGTCCGGCCGGAATCGGTTCCAAGTGCGGTGACTCTGGCGGGAGCGCCCGTCTGCAGCCGGGCGAAGTCCGGCCGATTGGTTGGCGCGAGTGGGGAACTCGCATTTTGGCGAGCCGAGCAACCTGTCCCAGCCACTCCCCCGGGTTGAGTTGCACGATCGCGGCCGGGCCGGAAACGCTGGTCCGAGTCAAATTCGTCGACCGCGCTTCTTGGGGGAATCCGATGCGGGGCCGAGGCAGGCAGCGGCCCGACATTTCCGCTGTGCGAAGGTTACTGATATATTGCGCCGTATGGGTAGACGTACCACGATTCTGGCCTTGCTGGCCGTTTGCACAGCTCTTGCGTCGAGTTCCGCGTGGGACCGGTTCAGGGGGCCCAATGGCGCGGGTGTGTCGCAAGAGGCGAACATCCCGGAGCACTTCGGCCCAGGCACGAACGTGGTCTGGAAGACCCCCGTCACAGAGGGGCTGTCCTCGCCCGTGTTCGGCGGCGAAAGCATCTTCCTCACCGGAATCGACGGAGAGCTGCTGACGACGTTTGCTCTCGACCGCAAGACCGGGAGAATCATGTGGCGACGGTCCATTCGGCGGGAGCGCTCCGGCAAGCTACGGTCGCCCAACAATTCTGCGTCGCCCAGCGCCGCCACGGACGGCGAGAACGTCTTCGCATTCTTCCAAGACTTCGGCATGGTGGCCTACGGGCCGGACGGCAATGAACTCTGGCGCATTCCGCTCGGGCCGTTCAACAATCCCATGGGCATGGGCGCCTCGCCGATCTACGCGGAGGGCAAGATCATCCACGTGTGCGACTCCGAGACGGGTTCCTTCATCCTGGCCGTCGATGCTGCCACCGGCGAGGTGGCGTGGCGCAACGAGCGCCCCTACTCCCTGCGCGGTTTTTCGACCCCGGTTCTCTACGGGCCCGATCAGGGCGGCACGCAGGTGTTGGTTGCCGGATCGTACGAGTTGGCTGCGTACGACCTGGCCAGCGGCGACAAAGTGTGGTGGGTCGAGGGCCTGACTTGGCAGCTCAAGCCAACGCCCGTGCTTGACGACAACGGCTATGCCTACGTGCTGGGCTGGGCCGGCAGTGCCGATCTGGGCCAGCAGGAAGAGGTGCCGCCGTTTTCCGAGATGCTGGCGTCTCTCGACGGGGACGGTGACGGGATGCTGTCCCGGGACGAACTGTCCGGGCACTTCGGCCGGCAGGTCCGCAACGGGCTCGGCAATCTGGACCTCGACAACTCGGGATTCATGGAAGAGCGCGACTGGGTGCACCACCGCCGCAAGCGACGGGCCCTCAACGCCGTGCGCAAGATCCGGCTGGGCGGCAAGGGCGACATGACCAAGGGGGCAGTGCAGTGGTTGCACTACAAGAGCCTGCCCAATGTCCCGTCGCCCGTGCTGTACGACGGTGTCGTCTACCTCATCAAGGACGGGGGGATTCTCACGGCTCTCGACGCCGGCGACGGCAGCGTGCTCAAGCAGGGCCGCCTCCGGGATGCGATGGGCCGCTATTTCGCCTCGCCGGTGATCGCTGACGGCAAGCTCTACACGGCAGACGAGACCGGCCAGGTGACTGTGCTCAAGCCCGGAGCCGACTGGGAGGTGATCCGCACGAATGCGATGGGCGAGGACGTGTGGGCCACGCCCGTGATCATGGACGGGCGTTTGTTCGTGCGGACGCGCACCGCACTGTACTGCTTCGCTCGGTAGCCGCGCTATGGCGCGGGAGTCAGAAGACCGCGCAGGATTGCCCGCCCAAAGGGGCGCAGGCGCAACTGAGGGTCCACTGCTTCCTCGAAACTAGCGGCTGCCCGCCGCATGCGGTCGACGACCTGCGGGTGTTGCGCCGCCACGTCCGCGGTCTCCGAGGGATCGTCGCTCAGACGGTACAGCAGCGGCGGGTCGAATCGGACCGATCCCTGCGGGACTCCTCGCTTGTCAACCGGTCGCTCGCGCAGGTGCAGTTTCCAAGGGCCTTCGCGCACGGCGTTCACCCTGTTGCGGTTGCTGAAGACCAGCGTGCGGCGGGGGACCGCCCGTGTTCCCCGCAAGAAGTCGCCAATGTCCGCGCCGTCCAGCTCGAGCCCGTCAGGTGGCGGGACTCCCGCCAGAGCTCCGACCGTCGGGAACAAGTCCAGCAGGGAGGCTGGTCCTTCCAAGACCGCGCCGTTGCGAGCCAGCCCCGGGCCCTTCGCCACGAGGGGAATCCGGACGCCACCCTCCCAGGTCGTCCCCTTGATGCCCCGGAGGCCGCCGGCGGAGCCGCCCGCCATGCTCGGGCCCCCCGTCCACGGGCCGTTATCGCTGGTGAGGAACACAAACGTGCGATCCCCGATGCCCAAGCTCTCGAGTCGGCGCATCAGGTAGCCGACACTGGCATCGATCTCCTCGATCACGTCCGCGTAGAGACCGTTACCCGAGCGCCCGTCGAACTCCGGGGAAACCGCGAGCGGGAGGTGCGGCATTGTGAACGCCAGGTACAGCAAGAACGGCCGGTCCGCGTTCTTCTCCGCGAACTTGACCGCCCGCTCGGTGTACCGCCGCGTCAGGAAGCTCCCGGTGGCCGGCGACTCGATGGACCGGTCGCCGTCGAACAGCTCGATGCGGGGCCACTGCCAGCGCTCGATCCAGACCATGTTGTTGCTGTAGAGCACGCCGAAAAACTCGTCGAAGCCGTGCCTCTGCGGACGGTACTTGGCCCTTCCGCCGAGGTGCCACTTTCCGATGCACGCCGTCGCGTAGCCGGCCCCGCGCAGGTGTTCCGCCAGCGTTAGCTCGGCCGCCGGCAGCCCTTGGACCTCCTTGGGGACGAAGACCCGCGTGATTCCGGTCCGCAGCGGGTGGCGCCCGGTCAGCAGCGAAGCCCTCGCGGGCGAGCATGTCGGGGCCGGCGTGTAGAACTCGGTGAGCCGGACACCATCGGAAGCGATCCGGTCGATCGCCGGTGTCCGCGCCTGGGTGTTCCCGTAGCAGCCAAGGTCGCCGTATCCCAGATCGTCCGCGACGATGATGACGAAGTTCGGCTTGGTGTGCGCTGACGCCTCACGGAGCCCCGCCGCCACCAGCAGGGTGGCGGCCAGCCCCGACCGCGCGATGCGACGGAGCCCGCAGCGAACTCGCGGCGCCGGGGACCGCACGTCCGGAGTCACTAGCGCCGGTCGCGGAACCGCCGCGCCTTCGCCTCCCAGTGCGGAAGCGTCCCCCGCGGGACCGGTTCCACCTCGATACGAACGCCGAAAATGTTGCGCAAGTCATGGCCGATCGCGTGGCACGCAGCGCTCGACGCCTCCACCTCCACCCGTGCCTCGTCCAATTCGCCCGCGCTCTCGACCGTGATCCGAAATTCCGCGGTGGCGTGCACCCGGCGGACCGCTTCCTCGATGGCGGTGGGGTGCAGGTTGACGCCGCGGACCAGCATCATGTGGTCTCCCCGTCCCAGAATGCCCCCTTTGAGCAGTAGCCCCTCCGGGAGCCTTCTCGGCCGGACGAGATCGCCCGTCCGGTAGCGGATCACCGGGCAGCACGACCGGCCGAGGTTCGTGATCACAAGCTGGCAGGTGTCACCCTCCGCGACCGGCCCGCCACCGCGGACGGGCAGGAACTCCGCGATGAATTCATCCTCGTTCACGAAAACGCCGCGCCCCCGTGGGCAGGGGATGCCGTAGGCGCCCACCTCGCTCGCACCCGCGTGGTCGAACACCGACGCGCCCCAGGCATCCTCGATGCGCCGGCGCGTGGCCGGCACGCTACCCCCGGGCTCGCCGGCCAAGATCAGCCGCCGGACCGGTCCCGCGGCGAGATGGATTCCGACACTCTCCGCCGCTGCTGCCATCCTGAGCGCGTATGTCGGGGTCGAGAACAGCGCCGTGCAGTGCATCTCGTGCACCATCCGCAGGCGCCTCTCGGTGCTCGCGCCACCGCCCGGAATGGCCAGGGTCCCCCTGCGGGAGACGGCCTCGAACGCGGACCAGAATCCGATGAACGGCGCGAACGAGAACGCGAAGAACGCGCGGTCGTCGCTCGTCAGGCCGGCGGCGTTCAGCACTGCGTCCCAGCAGTCAAGCCACCACGTCCAACTGGCGGGCGTGTCCAACACGGCCAGTGGCCGGCCCACGGTCCCGGAGGTCTGGTGATACCGGCAGTAAGCGTGCAACGGTTGTGTGAGGTTGGAGCCGTACGGGGGGTGTTGGCTGACGTCCAGCGAAAGGTCCCTGTTCGATGACAGGGGCAGTCGGCTGAAGTCGTCCGGCCCGCGCGGAGGCGAGACCCCGCCCAGGTGGCGCTGCCAGAACGGGTTGCTCCGGAGCACCAAGTCCAGCATCGCGGCGAACCGCGGCAACTGGTCCCATCGCTCCAAGCCGGCGGAGGGCGGGGCGAGGGTGACGGCCGAGTCGCTCATCAGGACAGCATCCGCGCCCCCTGCGCCACGCAAAAGCACGCCCCGAAGGCGATCCCGAGTGGCATCAGAGAGCCGATGGCCGTCCACTTGGCGCTGCGGGTCTCGCGCCAGATCGTCAGGATGGTTGTCGCACAGGGATTGTGCAGCAGCGAGAACAGCATCAGATTCGCAGCGGTCAGCAAGGTCCAGCCATGCTGGTCGACGAGGACCGCGCGGATCTGATCGTACGCCGAGACATCCACCATCATAGTGCCCCCCAAATAGCACATGAGCATCGTCGGCACCACGATCTCGTTGGCCGGTATCGCGATCACGTACGCAAGCAAGATCACGCCGTCGAGTCCGATCGCGATTCCCAGCGGTTCCAAGAGAGCGATCGAGCGATCGGCGAGGCTGACGCCCCCCGCCTGCACGTTGGCCAGGAGCCAGATCACAGCGCCGGCCGGCGCAGCCGTCAGCATGGCCCGCCCCAGCACGAAGATCGTCCGGTCGATCAGCGAGGTGTACAGGATGCGCAGTATGTTGGGCCTGCGGTACGGGGGCATCTCGAGCGTGAACGCCGAGGCCTCTCCGGAGAGCAGGCTGTTCGAGAGCGCCCAGGAGACGGCCAGCGTGAACCCCACGCCAAGCAGTACCACCAGCATGACCGAGCCAGCGGCGGCGATCGCCGCGAAGGCGGGCGGGACGGCCGCTGCGACAAAGATCACGGCCAGCATGATGAGCGTGGGAAACCGCCCGTTGCAAGGCACGAAATTGTTCGTCAGGATCGCCAGCAGCCGCTCTCTGGGCGAGTCGATGATGCGGGTGGACGTTACGCCAGCGGCATTGCAGCCGAAGCCCATCGCCATCGTCAGCGCCTGCTTGCCGTGAGCACCCGCCTTCCGGAACAGCCAGTCGAGGTTGAAGGCGACGCGCGGAAGATACCCGAGATCCTCCAGCATCGTGAACGCGGGAAAGAAGATCGCCATCGGTGGGAGCATCACGCTGACAACCCAGGCCAAGCCTCGGAACACGCCGTGCCAGAGCAGGCCTGTCAGCCACCACGGGGCTCCCATGGCCGAGAACCACCCGGCCCCCACGCCCTCCACCCTGAACAGGGCGTCTGCCAGCATCTGAGACGGAACGTTGGCACCCAGTATCGTGATCCAGAAGACTAGTCCCAAGAGCGCCATCATCAGTGGCAGCCCAAGCCAGCGCGAAGTCACGACGCGGTCGATGCGCTGGTCCAGGTTCCAATGGCCCGATCCCGCCGCTTGCACCGAGCGCCCGGCGATCCGCCCGGCCCGGTCGTACAGCCCGGCGACGATCTGGTCGCGCAGTTCGTCGCCGAGCTCCGCTCTGAGTGCGTCGCCGCGCCTCACGATTTCGCGCGGCGAGACTGCCGGTTTGCTCACTGCGCACCCGCGATGGCCGTGACGCGGCTGGTCTCCACCGGAGCGGGTATTCGCTGGCGGTCCGCGAGGCCCGCCAGTTCGCCGCTGAGCACGGCCTCCCGCACCCTGCGGTCGCCGTCCAGCAGTCGGAGGGCCACCCACCGCTCGCTCGGGAGGCCGGGGATGGCCTTGCGCAGCAGTGGGACCAAGCGTTCGAGGGCGGCGCCAACGGCGGGTGGCGGCGTCGCGCGCAGCGGCGCGGTCACCGTCTCGCCGCTGATCACTCCGGAGACTGCCGACACCAGCTGGGCCAGCCCGCGCTTGTCACGGGCCACGGTCGGCACGGCTGGCACGCCCAAGTCACGCGCGAGGCTCCGCACGTCCACTTGCAGGCCCTTGCGCTCCGCCTCGTCCATCAGGTTGACGCAGACCACGACCTTGCCGGTGATCTCCAAGACTTGCAGGACGAGGTTCAGGTTGCGCTCCAGCGCCGTGGCGTCCACGACCACGACCGTGCAGTCCGGCCGGCCGAACAGCAGGAAGTTGCGGCTGATCTCCTCGTCCTGGGATGCCGAGAGCAGGGAGTAGGTTCCCGGAAGGTCGACCAGCTTGTACCGCTTGCCCTCCACCGAGAAGGCGCCCTCGGCGCGCGTCACGGTCTTGCCGGTCCAGTTCCCCACATGTTGCCGGAGCCCCGTGAGTGCGTTGAAGATGGTGGACTTGCCAGTGTTCGGATTGCCCGCTAGCGCGACGACATGGTCGCTGCCTGCGATACTGACCCCCATCTTGGCCATCTGCACGTGCGCTGGGCAGGCACCGCAGCCATCGGCACTCATGGCCTGCGACCCGCGTTGCGGGGGCCGCGCCGCGCTCTGATCCAGATCTGATCGGCCTGCCGCCGGCGCAGCGCGATCGTCGTTCCGCGCACCTCGAAGGCTCTGGGGTCGCCGAATGTGTTGTCAAGCGCCACTCGGACCTGCGCACCCGGTGTCAGGCCCATGTCGAGCAGCCGGCGGCGGGCCAGCCCCCCGCAGTCGGGCCCCAATCCAGCCACCGCTCCGGTCTCGCCCAGGCTCAGCGCCGAGAGCCTGCGGAGTGCGCCGCCCGGCGGTGCGGAAACTGCCCGCCCCCCAGGGATGCCCTGGGCGCGCTCCGTCCCTCCCGCGCTGGAAGGCGTCGTTCGGGCTCGGAAACGTCGATGACCCCTCAGCCTGAGCCAGTGCCCTGGAAAGCCCAGCCTGGGGGCAAGCTTTCCGGCCAGGGCGGCCGCTGGCATCGCAATCGCCAAAGCGATCAAAGCAAGCTCCGTCATCAGTCCTCTCCTTCCGCCGCCCGCACCCGAATCGACGACGCCAGCCGCGTCCCGAAGGCCCGGACCGTGGGATTGTCACCAATCCGCAGCATCAGCGGCCCGTCGAAAGGCCCGCGCTCGATGACCCGGATGCTCACGCCCGGCCGAATGCCCACGCTGGACAGGTACTGCAGCATCGCCGGGTCCTGGTCGGAAACACGCGAGACCAGCGCATCCAAGCCCGGGCCGAGATCGATCAGACTCGTGTCCAGCCTCCTCGGGATCGTGCCGTCCTTGCGGGGGATCGGATGGCCGTGGGGGTCGAAATCCGGGTCGCCGAGCACCGCTGCGATGCGGTCCTCGAATCTCTCCGAGATCGCGTGTTCCAGCTTTTCCGCCTCGCAATGCACCTCGTCCCACCGGTAGCCCAGAATGCGGTGCAGAAACAGCTCGATCAGGCGGTGGTGGCGGATGATCTCCAGCGCCCGTGCGCGGCCGCGCTCGGTCAGGCTTGCCCCGTGGTGTTTTTGGTAGTCGATCCACGGAGGATCGGCGTCGGAGAGCTTCTTGAGCATTCCGGTGACGGAGGCCGGCGTGACCGCCAGCTGGTCTGCGAGCGCAGCAGTCGTGGCCCGGTTGCGGTCACCCGCGACCTGGTAGATCGCCTTCAGGCAATTGTCTTCTGCCTCGGTCGGCATATTTAGGCCCGCCTAAAAATTTATTATACACATCCGAAATTGGGCGCGTGGGGCCTCGCTGGCCGCTGGCGCGGCCCGGCGGATGAGGGAGCGGCAGCGACGCCGCGACAAGGGTCCGCCGGGCCGGGAGCAGGCGTCGGACAGTTGGGTATGATGCTGCCATGCTGAGCCGCAGACAGCTTGTGAAATCCTCATTGGCTGCGGCCGCCGCGTCGATGGTGCCGGGCTTGCCGCAAGTGCTGCGCGCCATGCCAGCCGCGGAGAGCCAGCTCGGAAAGGTCAAGATCACGGGCATCAAGACGGCCTCGGTGCACATCAAGTACCCCGCGCATCTGGTGAAGGTGGAGACGGACGCTGGCGTGTTCGGGATCGGGGAGTCCTACAACCGCGACGGCATTCTGAGCCATGTCCGGTCCTTCGAGGAGGTGATCCTGGGGGAGGACCCTCTGCAGGTGGACTATCTGGCCACGAAGATGGCCGAGGCCACTCTCGGGCACGGGAGTTGGACAGGCTCATTGCCGAGTGCCATCAGCGGCATCGAGACCGCCCTGTGGGACTTGGCCGGGAAGATCCTGGGAGTTCCCGTCTACGTGCTGCTCGGCGGGCGTTTCCGAGACCGCGTGCTGATCTACCACGACACCGGTTCGCCACAGACTCCCGATCCGTCCGCTTGGGTGGCCGAGGCTGAGAAGTCGCTGGCCTACGGCTTTCAGGCCACCAAGTTCGACATGGACTGGGAGAGCCGGGGCCGGGCCATCCGGGGCGAGAGCTTCCAATACCGGGGGGAGATTTGGAACCGGGGCATCTCGTCGCTGGAGATGAAGCAGTGGCGCGCAATCCTCGAGGCCGTCCGCGAACGGCTCGGCGAGCACTACCCCCTTGGCATCGACCTGCATTTCAACTACAACTATGCCGACGCGCTGGCCTTCAGCCGGATGGTCGAAGATCTGAACCTGTGGTTCATCGAGGATCCCATCCCGCCGCAGAACGCGGACGCGATGGCCCGTTACACCAGCGAGTGCAATGTGCCGACATGTACCGGTGAGAACCTCTACACCCGCCAGACGTTCCGGCCCTTCATCGAGAAGCAGGCTGCTGACATCCTCCAGCCCGACCCGCAGAAGGCAGGCGGCCTGCTCGAGACGAAGCGCATCGCCGACTGGGCGGACCAGTACTACATCACTTTCGCCTGCCACAACATGTGCACGCCGGTCGGGACGGTTGCGAACGCGCACGCCTGCGCGGCCATCCGGTCCTTCGTCGCGCTGGAGTCGGACTCGGTCGAACTCGAGCACTGGGACGACCTGATCGAGCGGGACGGGCCCTTCTACGAGGACGGGCACTATGTGCTGTCCGACAGGCCCGGCCTGGGGATCGACCTCAACGAGGAGGTGTGCCGCCGCCACCTTACCGGCGGGTCATCGTACTTCGGAAGCTAGCGCGGAGCCGGCCGGACGGCGGATCAGCTCAGCTGCCGCAGCGCGGCAGTGGCGAACGCTCGGAATGGCGCGGCCCCGAAGAGCACGAATGAGACTCGCTCCAGACTGATCGTGTCGCATCGCAGCCTCGCGACGATCTCGGAGACCGCCACATCCGCCGCTTCTTGGAGGGGGTACCCGTAGACACCGGTGCTGATGGCGGGAAGCGTAAGGGACTCGATCCCGTGCGAATCCGCCAGTCGCACGCAGGCCGAGTAGCAGGACCGCAGCACCTCCGCCGCGCCCGGCAGGCAGTGGCCGATGTGTTGGCGAATGCTGTTCAGTTCCCTCATGATCGCGGGACCGCCCGCCCGGTGGATGGCGCCGTTAACGCCGGTGCCTCCTCTCAGCTGGGCGTTGGCGGCATTGCCGATCGCGTCGGCGGGAATGGCGGTGATGTCGCCGGTCCGGATCTCGAGCCGCCGGGTGCCAATCGGTATGGAGAGCCTTGCGTCGACCAACCGTGGATGCGACCAAGCTGCAGTCCGGTCCGGCGTCGTCGCGCTCGGAGTCTCTTGGGCCGGTGTATTACGCTTTGAACATGCCCGATAGGATTGTGCGCTGTGTCAAGCTCGGCAGGGACCTGCCCGGACTGGACGAGGTCCCGTTCGACTCAGAGCTGGGGCGCAAGATTTACGACCGGGTGTCGAAGCTTGCATGGGCCCAATGGGCCGAGCACTTGAAGATGCTCATCAACGAGTACCGCTTGAACCCGGCCACGCTGCAGGCCCAGGAAATGATCATCCAGCAGATGGAGGCCTATTTCTTCGGCGAGGGCGCGGCCCCTCCCCCTGAGTACGTGGCGCCCGGGCAATGAGGCGCGCGAATCTCCTGCTGGTCTTCGCTCTTGGGGCGTGGAGTTGCGGGACCGTGTTCATGTGGCAGACCGCGATCCGCAACTTCACCGTCGCGGAGCGCGTCGCGGCGATGGAGAACGAGGGCTTGGCCGAAGCCGCGGCCGGTCTGCGTTCCGGCTCGCTGCGGGACATCGCGCGGCACCAGGCCTCCGAGGTCAACCGGCTGTTCTTCGCCGGGTGGGGATGGGCCCAGCTGCCGGTGGGCTTGGCGGCGATTTGGCTTGCGCTGAGGGGACGTGCCGGCACGGCGGCGGTTGCAGCGGTTGGCGCGATGCTGCTCATCTCGGCGTTCCTTGCCCTGAACGCGGTCCCGGAAACCGTGCGTTTGGGCAGGCTGATGGACTTCGCTGCGGACGGCTCCCAGTCGGCGGTTGAGTCCGCTTTCTGGCGGCTGCATCACGCTTACACCGGGCTGGACATGCTCAAGTTTGCACTTGGCCTCGCTGCGACGGCACTGGTCTGGCGACGGTCAGGCCGGGGCGCCTGACCGTCCCTAGGCCCGGGAAGCTGCCTCGGCGGGCACGACCTCCCGCTCTCAGGGGGCCGCGCAGAGATTGGCATCGTACAATCGGCTTCGCATGAACAAGACGATTGTCGCTGTCCTTGCCGGTTTTCTGGCAGCCTGCGGCCAGCCATCCGAAGACCCGGCCCAGGCCGAGTTTCCCCCCGCAAACATCGCGGGCGAAATACTGGCGCAGCTTGTCTCACCAACCGGCAAGACCGCCGACTGGCCCGCGCTGGCCGTCGGCGGGGATGGGAGCGTCTGGGCCGCCTATGTCGAGTGGAACGGTAGCGACGCGGACACTGTGTTCGTCCGTCGCCGCAATCCATCCGGCTCGTGGGAGGCCCCCGTCGCCATCGAGGATGGCCATTGGGATCACTACCTGCCGGCCATCGTGGCCGTGCCCGGAGGGATAAGGGCGTTCTGGTCAGCCGGAGACGGGGGCAGTTTTGACTTGTTCGGCGCCATGGTCGGCAACGATGGCGCGGTGGGACCGATAGAGATGGTCGCATCGGGAGACCACAGTGACTTCCACGTCCGCGCGGCGGCTAGCGCCGACGGTGCCGTGACGCTTGTGTGGCAAACGTTCCGTGACTTGCAGGGCGAGATCTGGGCTCGTAGGCGGACGGCGGATGACTGGGGCCCGGAAGTGAGGATCTCCAGCTCGGGCGCGAACGACTGGGAGCCCTCGGTCGCCCTTGACAGCGGCGGAACGGCGTGGATCGCGTGGGACAGCTACCATGCCGGGAATTACGACGTATTCTTGGCATCTTTCGACGGGGCCAGCGCGGGGAGTCCCGTCGCCGTGGCAGCCGGTCCAGGTGCCGAGTTCCATGCCAGCGTGGCTGTCGACCCGACCGACCGGGTGTGGATTGCGTACGACACGGCGCGGGAGAACTGGGGCAAGGACTATTCCACGTCCAGCGCGATGCCCGGCAGTGAGGGGCTGCACGCCCGTCGCGGCCTAGGCGTGAGGGTCTACGCCAACGGTCGCGTCCAGCGCCCGGAAGCCGACCTGGGCACAGTCCTGACCGGCCGCATGGCGCGTTTCGCCGAACTGCCAACGATCGCGTTCGACGGCGGCGGATCCGCCTGGCTGGTCTTCCGCCACTGGACGGTCCGCAAGCCGCACGAGATGTACCACGTCTACGCGACACGTCTCGGCGAGCAGGGCTGGACGCCCCCGGTGCTGTTCCAGAACAGCGCCGGCCGCAACACGCAGCGGCCCGGCGTTGACACGGCTCCGGACGGAACCGTCCACTTGGCCTACGCCAGCGACCTGAGGTCACCCGAAAACCTGCCGACCAGCCAGATCCACGCCCTGCACTACAACGTCTTCCATGCTGTCCTTGACCAGCACGAAGCCGCGAGTCCCGGTCTCGCCGACGTGGACGTGCCGGATGTCAGCCCGGGATTCGAGTCCCGTGTGCGCGAACGCATGACCGCGAGCGGCACCGACTACACGCTGCTGCTCGGAGACTGCCACCGGCACACGGATGTTCGCGGGCACAGCGCGGTGGACGGGTCCCTCGAGGACACGTACCGCTATGCCCTTGACGCGGCCCAGCTGGACTTTGTCGGGCCGAGCGACCACAACGAAGTGCTGGGTGGGCGATGGCCCGATTCGCTCCGGGACTACCAGTGGTGGTACGCGCAGAAGCTGGTGGACGTGTACACGCACGCGCCAAAGTTCTGGGGCCTCTACGCATACGAGCACTCCATGGCCCGGCCGGGCGGCCATCGAAACGTGCTGTACCTGAAGCGGGGCGGCCCGCTAAGGCCGATCGATCGCAACAAGGGTCGCGACGCTCCGGACAACGCGCCTCGCGTCCTTTGGGATTGGATGTGGGACAACGCCATGGCGCGGGTCGGGCAGAAGACCGTCATCGTGCCGCACACGTTCGCCGCAGGCCCCCTGGCCGACTGGAACTGGACGCCCTCCCCGATGGACAGCCTCCTCGAGATTTACCAAGGCGCGAGGGGCAGCTACGAGCGATGGAGGGCGCTTGACGGCGAGAAGCGGGGAGGGACTCAGGTGGACGATCGGGGCCATTTCGCGCAGGACGCGCTGGACCGCGGCCATCGGTACGGCTTCGTCTCCTTCAGCGACCACGGTTCGACCCACAATTCATGGGCTGCCGTCTGGGCCGAAGAGCCGACTCGCGAAGCGCTCTTCGACGCCATGCTCGCCCGGCGCACGTACGCTGCGAGCGACGAGATAGTCGTCAAGGCCACGGCCTCCGGGCGAATGGTGGGCGCCGAGTTCGCGGCCAGTGTGTCCGCGCCGCCGGAAATCAGCGTGAGCGTCTCCGCTCAGGACGAGATCTTGCGCATCGATGTTGTGAAGAACGGGAAGTATGTCTATACCCAGCGTCCCGGGGGTGTCGGGGCGACCCTAGCTTTCAAGGACTCCGAGGCCCGTCCCGGCCTGACGTATTACTACGTCCGGGTATTCCAGCGCGATCCGGAGAGCCCGGACGGCGATCCCGAGATAGCCTGGACATCGCCATTCTTCGTCAACTATGAGTAGGGGGCGGGCTTGAGGCGCCCATCGACCGCAGTCTGGTGGAAGAGAGGGCTTCCGCCCTGCGAGTTTGCCCCTGGGATTGGGCCCGACGGTCGCTCCCCCGAGTCTCGGTCAGCGAGCGGTCCCGGCTCATGGAACGCGCTGAGGCCCATTCGGCGGATTGGCGGCGGAAGCTTCCGCCCGCCCGCGTGCGGCAATGGGCTCGATGATTCTGGGCGGTCCCGCCGGAGCGGCAGGGGACTCCCCCGCTGGCCAGGCCGGTGCGAGCGATGAGGGCGGTCATCTTGGCGCATGGGGCGGTCGCGCTGGCCTCCGTTGCAGCCGCCTCCGACGCGCGCCAGTGCGAAGCGTGCCACTCCGAGATCGTCGAGGGATACCGCGGCACGGGGATGGGGCGCTCCATGCGGATCCCCTGGGCGGGTCAACCCACCGGCGTCTACAGGCACGGGCATTCCGGCACGACCTTCCAAGTCTCGCCCGCGGGGGATGGCGTCGTCCAGGAAGTCCGGCGGGGAGGGCTCAGCGCTCGCTACGAGGTCGAGTTCGTCATTGGATCGGGCAACGCCGCGTTCGGGTACTTGGTCCGGGCGGGCGATGCCCTGTTCCAGTCTCCGGTCACTTTCTACACGGAACTTGGGCGCTGGGGCATGGCGCCCGGAATGGAACGGGATCCCGCGCCGGACTTCACCCGGCCCGTCACTCCTGAGTGCCTTTGGTGCCACGCGGGTCGCCCGAGACATGTGCCGGGAACTGTGAATTCCTACGAGGATGGCCTTGCGGATCCCCCCGCCATCTCTTGTGAGCGTTGCCACGGGCCGCCGGACCGGCACTTGCGCGAACCAGCGCGCGGCTCAATCTTCAATCCGGCCAGCGCGTCGCCCCGGGAACGCGACAGTGTGTGCGAGCAGTGCCACCTCGGTGGCGTTATCCGCGTGCTCAATCCGGGGCAAACCTTCGGATCGTTCCAGCCGGGCCGGAGATTGGAGCAGTCTTGGTCCGTCTTTCTCGGACAACCGGAAGCCGGCGCGGCCGAAGACCGATTCCAGGTCGTGAGCCATGTGGAGCAGCTTGCGCTCAGCGCGTGCGCACAGGGCAGCGGGGACCGGTTCTGGTGTGGAACCTGTCACGACCCACACCAAGCCGCTGCCGATCCCAAGCCCTACTTCAGCGAGCGATGCGTCGAGTGTCACGCGGAGGGACTCTCCGAGGGGCACGCAGGTCTTGGCAGCGACTGCATCTCATGCCACATGCCGAGACGGCGTTCTCACGACAGCGGCCACAGCGCCTTCACGGACCATCGCATCGCTCGGCGCCCAGCGTCGCGGCCGGACCCGCCCCCGCCCTCGGAATTGCGGCCGTGGAAACCCGTTCCGGGGGTTCTCGCCCGCCGGAACCTTGGAATCGCGCATATTCTGCAGGGCCAAGAACAGGGCTCGTTCGAGATGATCCGTCGTGGGGCCGCACAACTGCGGGACGTCTTGGATCAGTTTCCCGAAGATGTTGCCGTGCTTGACGCATTGGGCACGGCGCTGGTGATGGGCCGAGTGCCTCGTGAGGGCTTGCGCCTGCTGGAGACGGCCGTTCGGACCGGTCGCGCGCGTGCCTTGCAATACAACGCGCTGGCCGCCGCTCGCTTGGAACTTGGCGACAAGCGCGGGGCTGAGGCTGCCTTGGAAGAGGCCATCCGCTTGGAGCCGACCCTTGAGTCGAGCTATCGGATGCTCGCCAAGGTGCACCGGGACGCAGGCAATTCATCCAGGGAGAGGGATGTCTGGCTGCGTTTGCGTGGCCGCCGTCCCCGGCTGTTGGATCCTCAGTTGAGGCTCCAACAGCGCGGTTCCGCACCGGCGCACTGATACGCGAAATGCCTCCACTAGGTCAGCAGATCCAACTCCTTGGGGCCAAGGTGAAAGTCCTTTCCAATACAGAAATGAGCGTGGAGAGGCGCGGGTAGGCGGAATCATACCGCATCGACCGGCGGGGTGTCGCGAGGCGGGGTGAGCGGCTGGCGAAGGGAGCGGAGCGACCGAAGCCAGCCGCTCACCCCGCCTCGGCATGCTGCATTCTGGGGAGCGGATTCTGCCTCCTCTCCCGACGCGCATCACGCTTGGTGCTGACTCGTTCCCCCACCTCGGCCCTTGGGCCTCGCCCACCCTTCCATGTCGCACTCGCGATGCTGACAAGCCCGCACCGGCCATCCTCTTCCGCCGAAGAGGAGCTGGCGCCGGAACGCCCCCCTCGATCGGGTCGGTCCGTGGCGAGCGCTGCTGCCACAGACTGTGGGCCACCAAGGCCAGCTCTTCACGGGGCCATGGGCAGGATGCAAACCAATTGCTCGTTCCCCGAGGATCCCCGCCATCCGCATGCCGCAGACCCGCTGGAGCTGCCCGACAGCCCCTGACAGGCTCATTCCCCGACCGCCCTGTCACCTTGGCATCCGTGCGGCTGCCCGTCAAATTGCCCTCCACTCCCGAGCAGATGGGCGCGCCGCCGCGTCCGGGAGTTTCGGTAGCCCTGCACCCGTTCCTGCATCCAGTACGGGAAGGACTGTGTCCCTTGCTCGACCGCGAGCTGCGCCCGGCAGCCCCCTGCGCCCGCTTCGCAGCCAGCCCTGGCGCAGGCCTGTTCAGGGCCGCTGGACGCCCGTCGTCGGGCACCGCCTGGCCGGCCCGGCCAGGCCACTCCCTGCTCGACCGCTGCCGAACCCCGGTCCGCGTCCGCAGACCGCCCCGCGCCGTCTGCGGCCCGGCTCCCCGGCCGGGCCGCCAATCCCTTACCGGCAATCCGTCCGCAACTCCCGGAACAGCGCGTCGCTGGCCGCGTTCAACTCCCGCGCCGCCTCGTTGTCCGTGCGCGCGTACGCCTCCCGGTCCAGCGCCTCGAAGCTCACCCCTGCCCGCAGCCGGCTGGCCGCCTCCGGAAGCCCCTTCAGCTTCTCGTAGGGCGTCTGTATGTCGTTGTATGCGTAGACTTTTCGCACTTTGCCCCGGCGGTCCGCCCGCTCCCGCGGGAAATAGCATGGACGGTGGTAGTTCAGGTACGGCGAGAGCACCCCGAAGGTGCATGCGTGCAGCCTCGCGGCGTGCCGCGCCGGGATGTGCCCGTAGCCCAGGTAGCGCCGGATGACGTTGCCGTTCTTGGACTCAGCCAAGGCGTTGTCGTTGCACCGCCGGGCCCGCGACTTGGCAACTCCTCGCTCCTCGATGCGCAGCTTGTCCAGCAAGCCCGCCACCCGGCAGTTCACGTACTCGGAACCGTTGTCGGAATGGAAGCCCCGGATCTCGCACGGGAAGGCCCCCAGCAAGCCCTCCAGCACCGGCAGCAGGAAGCGCTCCGCGATGCGCTCCACCGTGCCCACGCACTCGTATTGCGTCACGTCGTCCACCACGTTGACGTGATACAGCCCCTTGACCCTGCCCAAGTCCCCCTGGTGCACCGAGTCCACCCGCAGGTAACCCGGACGACCCTCCGGCCGCGGCCGCCGTCGCTCCCCGATCGCCACCGTTGTCGGCCGCGTGCGCGTCTTCGATCCCATCCTCCGCTCATACGAGCTGTGCCGCCGCAGGTTGTACAGGTGGCCGTTCGAGAGCTGCGCCAGACGCTCGTACCGGCGCTCCCCGAAAACCTTCCATGCCCGCTCCAGCAGCTTGCGCGTGGCCGGCCCCGAGAGCGTGCCGTGCAACTCGTCCCTCTCCGCCAGCAACAGAATGTCCTGCAGCCGGTACTTGCGCCAGAAGCCCTCCGCCGGCCCCCGCCGCCGGTCCTGCAACTCTCCCTCCCGTAGGTAGCGTCCCACCAGTCGCGTCAGCTGGGACTCCGACAAGCCCGTCGTCAGCTGCAGGTAGCGTCGCAGCAGCCCCTGCTCCGCCCGCCTCCGCTTCCAGTACGCGAACCGCCGCACCACCGTGCCGATCTGTGCGTAGGCCGCTGCCCGCCCCGGCGCCTTGATCTCCGCCCCGGCATGTCGGTTGACGAACGCCTCCACCTCCTCCAGCGTTCTCAGCCCGTCCGTCTCAACCTGCATCACCATCCCCCCATGGTTCCCGCCTGGCGATCCGGTGCACGCTCCTAGGCGCGCACACGCTCATTTCATGTTGGAAACAAGACCTCCGTTCACGCTCATTTCATGTTGGAAGAGGCTGCTACTATCTTGGACACATGATAAGGCGCTACGGTCGAATCTTCTTGTCGCACTGCGGTGACAATCTGGAGGCAGCCTTGGCCGCACGCGGCCCGTTGCGCTGTTCAATCCTGCGCTTGCTTGCAGTCGGGGCCATCGCCTGGCCGGGCGTGGCCATTGGCCAGACGCTCAGCGTTGAGGTGGTGGATCCATTCTCGCAACCGGTTCCCAACGCCACGGTCTCGATAGGGGATCGGAGCATTCCAACTGATGATGGCGGAACGGCAACGTTCGCCGGCCTAGGCGCCGGACCGCACTCGGCGGTGGTGTCCGCGCCCAGCTTCGCGACCCAAGTCTTGGAGATCGCCGAGTCCGAGGGCACCGTATCGGTCGAACTGCAGCTGCAAGCCATCAGCGAAGTGATCGACGTTGAAGCGAACGTGGGCACCCGATCACAGGGCATCCAACCGTTGGAATCGGCCGTTCCGGTGGAACTCGTCCTCGGTGAGCGCCTGCGCAGCACTGGTCAGTTCGAGACGGGCCGGGCACTCCAAATGCAGGCACCGTCGTTCAACTTCTCCAGTTCCACGATCAGTGATGGCACCGATGCATTGCGCCCGGCAACGCTGCGAGGCCTCGGCCCGGACCAGACGTTGGTGCTGGTCAATGGCAAGCGGCGGCACAACAGCGCATTGCTCCACGTCAACACATCCGTGGGCCGAGGCACCGCGGGCACGGATTTGAACGCCATCCCGATCGCCGCCGTCGAGAGGATCGAAGTGCTCAGGGACGGAGCGGCGGCACAGTACGGTTCCGACGCGATCGCGGGGGTGATCAACATTGTGCTCAAGTCCACGCCGGGCTTTGCGCTCGACACGTCTTGGGGCCAGACCTACGCCGGGGACGGTGACTCGGGCATGTTCAGCATGCACGGGGGATGGGAATCGGAGAGCGGCGGATTCATGAATCTCACCTTCGAGGCCCGCGATCGGTACCGGACGAACCGCGCCGGCCTGAGCGGGCAGACCCAGTATCCGCTGTTGGACTGCGCCGCCGACGCACCGTACGCGATCGTCTCCGGGAGCGGGACGCCGGGAAGGTGCTTTGATCCGCGCGAGTACACGTTCGAGCGCAAGAACTTCCGCATCGGCGACGCGGACAGCCTGCAGTACAGCGGCTACTACAACGCGGGGATCCCCATCGGCCGGCGCGCCAACTTCTACAGCTTCGGCGGTTGGACCCAGCGGGACAACCAGAGCACCGGTTTCTACCGGCGCGCCAATCAGGCCAACACCGTCAAGGAATTCTATCCGAACGGCTTCTTGCCCCAGATCAACACGGACATCACGGACTTCTCTCTCGCCGCTGGAGTGGACTTCAGGACGGCCCAAGGCTGGAACTTTGATCTGAGCATGAACCACGGACGGAACCAGTTCGACTTTCTGATCACCAACTCCAACAACGCGACCTACGGCACGGCCAGCCCAAGGCAGGCTGACGCCGGGGGGCCCCGGTTCGACCAGACCACCGTCAACTTCGACGTGTCGCGCGAGTTCGAGGGTGCGGGCCGGTCCACGAATCTGGCCTTCGGTGCCGAGGTCCGGCGCGATCAGTACGGCATCCGCCAAGGCGAGCCGCTCTCGTACTTGAACTGCAAGGACGATCCGAGTGTCGGGGACAAGTCCGGCTGCGTGGCCGCCCCGGCCGGCATCCAGGTCTTCCCCGGATTCCAGCGCAACGTCAGCGCCAGCCGGACGAACACGGGCCTGTACAGTGACGTGGAGTTCGCCTTTGCCAGTGGCCTGAAGCTGGGCATGGCGGGTCGCTTCGAGAACTACAGCGACTTCGGCCAGTCACTGACGGGCAAGCTCTCGCTGCGCTACGACTTCACGCCAGCCTTCGCCGTGCGCGGAAGCGTCAACTCGGGCTTCCGCGCCCCGTCCCTCCACCAGCTCAACTTCACTAACGTGAGCACGCAGTTCGTTACCAACGATGCTGGGGAAACTGTCGCCCAAGAGCGCGGGACGTATCCCAACGACAGTTCCGTGGCCAAGGCCTTGGGCATTCCAGATCTCAAGCAGGAGCGGTCGATCAACTTTAGCGGCGGTATCGTCGCGCGCATCAGCCCGACTACGTCTCTGACGGCTGACGCTTTCCGCGTCCGGGTCGAGGACCGCATTGTCATCAGCGGTTCGTTCACGGCGGGCAATCTGGCCGGCATCCCGGAAGCCATCGCTGGCCTTAACGCGGTTAACGCAACGGCGGCCCAGTTTTTCACCAACGCGGCCGCGACCGTCACGTCGGGGATGGAGTTCACGTTCAGCCACCTTCACGCGTGGCGCAACGGCGGCATTCTTGACTTCGGATTCTCGGGGATGTTGGTCAACACCGAGCTGGACGGAGGGGTCAGCGCGCCGATGTTGCTGGCCGGGCTCGAGAGTGTCATCTTTGGCGGGCAGGACCGCTCGATCCTCACGGAGTGGCAGCCGAACAGCCGTCTGCAGGCCAGTGCTGAGTACCGCATTCGCCGTCTCCGCTTAGGCGCGGCAGTGCGCTACTTTGGCAGCTACTGGGTGCAGGAGGGCGGAAACTCCGGCGAACGGCCCTGCGGGGCCTCGGGCTTCTCGCCAAGTTCCATCGGCGGGTCACGCCAGCAGTTCTGTGGCAAGTACGTGACCGATGCGCACGTAGGCTTCAAGCTGTGGGAGCACACGGAGCTGACAGTCGGAGCGCAGAACCTGCTGAACACGGTCCCTGACCAGAACCACGTCGGCCAGACCCGCAGGGGACGGCTCGAAGATTCGTCAGGGCGGGTCATCATGGACACGCCCGGGATCTTTGTGTTCTCCAGGCGTGCGGCCCCGTTCGGGTTCAACGGTGGTTTCTACTACGCGCGACTGTCGATTCGCTTCTAGCAACATTGCCGGTGCCGATGGCCCGCGTTAGCTGGGCTCACGCGGCGGTCGGATGATTGCGGATTGCGCCCGAGCCGGCAGGCTCGGGCGCTGTCAGCGCTTTCCGGAATGCTCCTCTGATGGGATTGCATGTCCCGGCCGTGTGCCCAAGGATCACGTCGTGGTCGAGAGCGCCTGACTATCCGCGACTCTCCGCCGTACACGCTCGCTGCGAATAGCGCTGACGAGATTGGGTTTCGAGCCATCAGTCCCGCTCCAGCGGCTTTCGCAGCAGCTCTAGTGCTTCCGGCGCTTAGGACACCTTCGCCAGCAGTTCGGTGTCGCTTGGGCCCGTTGGGGTTGGGCGCCGACGGTGGTCTGTGGCACCCTCCAAGCTCTCGAGCGCCACTGCGACAACCCGATTGAGCATCACAAAGGCCCCCAAGACCGCGACGGTCACGAGGTACAGCTAGACCCACCACAGTGGTCGCGCACGGGGTGCATGATGTCGGCCCAGTCGTCCAGGGTGGCGAGGCGAAGGAGCGACAGCCGTGAGATGCCGAGTGTGCGCCAGTGCGTGGGGCTGAGCTCTCAAGACAGGAGACAGCCGGCCACCCAGTAGGCGTACAAGACGACCGACACCAGAGCGGGCACGTTGCAGATCCCGGGCACGGAGCGGATCAGCGTGGTGACAATGAGCTGCGCTGCAGGCAGCGATGCCATGAGCCCCAGAACCCGCAACAGGCCGAAGAGCCGGGCGAGAGTTGTCCCCCGTGGCCGGTACTAGGCTGACGGCGATGACAGTGAGGTCGAACATGTCCCAGCCGTCGGCGGAGCAGTCCCGCAGCCGCGGCGAAACCGCGCCCATCCTGATCAGAGCCTCAACGACGAAGATCGCGAGCAAGGCCCCGCTGGCCAGTTCGAAGGCAGAGTCGAATCGCGCGGCCAACGCCGCCGATGTGTCGAGGCCGGCGACTGCGGCGTTCACCCCGAGTCCGTTCTCCCGGCCCAGGCGACTCTGCCCAGATCGCGAAGTTCTCGCCTTACCGGGCTGGGGGCTCCGCGCGCTTGATCACGCCCCGGTTGTCACCGAGTGCCAGTGAAGCCCCCCGAACGTCCGGTCGAGTCGCCGGGTACCGTGCCCGGAACTGCCCGTGGGGTTCGCAAGGGCCCGCACCGGCCTTGACGTCAGAACTCGAAGCGTAGCGAGATCTGGGCAAGCCGCCCGTTCGATCCGACCAAGATGTTGCTCACGCGGGCAAAGTTGCCGCGACCGCGGCGCAGTTCCGGATTCGCGAACAGCGGACGGTTGAAGAGATTGTAGAAATCGCCGCGCAGTTGGAGCCGGTGGCGCTCAGTGAAGTCGAACCACTTGTGCACAGACAGATCGAAACCGCTGAAGCCAGGGCCGCAGCACACGTTGCGCGGCGAAGAGCCGATGTTGCCCGGGCCGGGCGCCTCGAATAGGTTGGGGTCGAAGTAATTGTTGCCGCGCACGTTCGATCTCCAGTCCGAGAGGCGGGAGAGCGAGCCGAGAATGTTCGGGCGCTGGGCGTGCGCGAACGTGTTCGACCGATTGGTGTTCTCCACGACGCCAAACGGGACTCCGCTGCGGAATTCGGCGATCAGTCCGATGCCCCATCCCCCGGCAATGGCGTCAAGGACCGGGTTCTGGATGGCCACGGGGCGCCCCGAGCCGAGCGGAATCTCGTAGACCATGCTGCTGATGAACCGATGCCGGACATCATTGCCGGACAGCGACTTGTCAAGGTGGCGCAGGGCAATGTGCGTGTAGCCGTTGCCGACCTCGCCGCCAAGTTCCGTGGCTGCCTCCACATCGTCGAGGAACTTGGACCAGGTGTAGTTCACCAGGAAGTTCATCCCCCCGGAATACCGCTTCTCGGCCTTCACGTTCATCGAGTGGTACGCCGAGTTGCCCCATGCCGGGCTCTCATGCCAGACGGCGTTGAACTGTGGGAACGGTCTCGCAGTTTGCGACTGGTTGTCCGGGCCGCGGCCGTTCACCAGCGGGATCATGTTGATGTTGACGTTCGCACCACCGAGGTTGTGCCCGACGTTCCCGATATAGCTGATCTCGCCCAGCAGGTTGCCGGGCAGTTGCCGCTGAATGCCCAAGTTCCACTGCTGGTGCATGCCGTTGTGCTGGTTCTGCTGGAAGAAGTCCGGCGCGAGGCGCGGACGGCTGCCGATCGGGACCGCTCCGAAAGCCGGAGTGAGGTCTTCCTTGACCACTTCGGGCATGCCGTCGGCCAGCCGGAAGGCTCTGGTGAAGCCCCCGTCCGGCGACGTGAACGAGCCGTTCTTGCTAAATCCGTTGAACAGCGTGAACGGGACCGCGCGCGCGTACATGCCGTTGTAGTTGATCCCGTACCCGCCGCGCACGACGAAGCCGGGCTGGACTTCCCACGCGAAGCCGAACCGGGGGCCGAAATTGTTGGCGTCGAAGTCGTGGGCGTACTGGCTCCGCCCGTCACGGCCGCTGAACGTCACCACGCCCGGGCAGTCGCAGACGGGATTGATGACGTTGGGGTCAAATCCGCTCTGGCGGTTGTCTTGACGCTCCCAGCGCGGCGAGTCGAGCTCCCAGCGAAGGCCGAGGTTCAGCGTGAGTGTCGGGGAAACCTTCCAGTCGTCCTGGACGAAGAATCCGTAGTAGTCGGTGCGGCTCTCCAAGATGTCCGCGTCGACCAACTGCCCGGACCCGACATGGCCCAGCAACAGTTCGGCAAGCCCGACCCCGGTGGCCCGGTTCCCGAAGTTGAAGCGCCCGCCCGTCGACTGGTTGAAGTCGTCCACATTCATGGCGAAGCGCCACTCCCCACCGAACTTCACCTGGTGGTTCCCGCGGATCCAGGTGTACGTGTCGACAAACTGCCAAGTCTCGATCGGCGTCTGGATGCGCTCGTGGTTCCCGGCTCCCAGCGGTGTGAGCCCGTTCACGGAGATGCGGGCCGAGGCCTCCGGGTTCACTCCGGGCACGCCCAGTTCCCCGTTCTTGCCGGAGAACCGCCCTGCCGAGCGATTGATGTGGAGGCGGCGTCCCCAGTTAATCCTGACATCTTGGATCAGGGTCGGAGAGAAGTGGTGAATCCAGCTGCCGGTGACGTTCGTGTGCTCGTTGTCGCGCGTTCCGGCGCGCGGGTCGGCGAACGCGTTGGGGTAGACGGCCGTCACGACCGAGGGATTCCTGGACCACTGGAACCGGCTGTAGATCCGGTCGTTGGTGCCGAAGTTGTGGTCAACCTTGGCTGTGATGAAGTCCTGCGTCAGCGCGTTCGACGCATTGTTGACGAAGTTGTCCGCGGCGGGCTTGCTCAGGTCACCGGCTTGGTTGGGCGCTGGGTACCAGCTCGCGAACTGGCGCCCCAGCGGGTCGATCCGGGATTGCGGGATCACGTTGTTGGCGAACACCTCGCCGGCTGCCAGTGGATCGTTCAGGGCCAGGCCGGCCCGGTTGGAGAAGTCCCCGCCGACCTCGGGAAGATGGGGCACGTCGTCACTGGAATAGGTCACGCCGTTCCGCCGCCGGCCTCCCTCGTAGTTCAGGAAATAGAAGGACTTGTTCTTGACGATCGGGCCTCCAGCCGAGGCGCCGAAGATGTTGTAGCGCAGGGGTGCCTTGCCGGGCGCGAAGAACGTCCGCGTGTCAATCGCTTGATTCCGGAAGAACTCGTAGACCGCGCCGTGGAAGTTGTTGGTGCCGGAGCGGGTCGTCATGACAATAAAACCGCCGCCAGCTCGGCCAAACTCCGCGGAATAGTTGCTCTGCTCGGCCTTGAACTCTTGCAGTGACTCCGCGGGCGGATTCAAGCCGAGCTGGGCGATGCCGAGCGACATGTTCTGAATGACCGTGCCGTCCAGGGTCCACATCTGGTTGCGGGAGCGGCCCCCGGCCATTGCGAAAAACGGCAGGGCTTCGGCGCCACCCTCGTTGCGGTACGTTACGTTCCCGAGCAGGCGCACGAGCGAGGCGCTGCGCCGGCTTGCGAGCGGCATGTTGAAGACTGTGTCACGCTCGATGAACTGGCCGACGGTTGAGTTCTCGGTCTCGAGCAGGGGGGCCGCTGCCTCCACCTCGATCGTCTCGGTGACGTCTCCGAGCTCCATCTCGATGTCGACGCCCCTGACCGTGCCGGTTTCGAGCGCGATGCCGGACTGGTTGTAGGTCTTGAAGCCCTCGAATTCGCAGGCCAGCTCATATTGGCCCGCAGCCACGAAGGGGAAGTTGTAACTGCCCGACGAATTGGTCTCGGTCTCCTGCGAGACGCCGGTGTTCACGTTCAGAAGCGTGATTCTGGCCCCGGGAATCACCGAGCCGGTGTTATCGCTCACCGTGCCCGTCAGCCGCGTCTGCGTCTGGGCGTCGAGCATTGGGGCCGCGACGAGAATCGCCGCGAGCAGCGCGAGTGTCATCCGTAGTGCCATGTAAGTCCTTGCCTCCTGTACCCACGTGCCCGGCGAACGCGCCGGACGCTGACATTATACTTCCCGGGCGGCTAAGCCGGTCCGCTTCGATGCCAACCGAGGGCGGGCTGCTTCCTTCCGGCGCGGGCTGGGTTTAGCAGCCGTCGGTGGACCTCGAACAGCTGGTCCCGGCCCAAGCTCGGCCCGCTTGCCCGCATTGGCGACGCCTCGCGGCTCACGCGCTGTCGCCCCGGGGCGCTCCTAGATGAACGGTGCCTTGACCTTGTCTGTATTCTTCAGTGCGTACTTCGGGAGCTCGCCACCGGCGTCCTCAACGATACGAGCTTGGGCAAGCCGAATCCTCTCCGGCGCTTGGTCAGCCACCGTCTGGCCGAACGGGTCGCTGGCCTCGAGGTCGAACAGTCGGGCATTTTCCCAGTGGACGTTGGAGAAGTACCAGTTCTTCTCGTCCAGGTACCAGACACAGTTGCTGTAGCGGCAGGTCAGGTACTCCCTCCCCTCGAAATGGCCACCTTCGAGGAGGGGCAGCAGGCTCTTGCCGTCCACCCCGTCCTCGGGGGCGGTGCCGGCCGCCGCGCAAACCGTCGCGGGGATGTCCAGCGTGTAGACCAGCTGCGAGAAGCGCTTGCCGGCGCCGGCACCGTTCGGGTGTCGGACCAAGAGCGGAATGTGCATGGTTCCCGGGTACAGGGCACCGGCGGGCTTGCCCGTCACCCTTTCCAGGTTGTCCGCGAAGTTCGTGCCGTGATCGCTGACAAACATGACCAATGTCCGGTCCGCCCTGCCAATCTCCTCGAGCTTGTCCAACAGCTTGCCGAACCAGTGGTCCACCATCGTGACCAGTCCTGAGTAGTGCGCCTTGATGTCCTCCAAGCCCGCTTCGGCAATCGGGTGCTGGTAGAGCGTGCTGTACGGGACTGTCAGCCGAGTCTTGCCGCGATAGCTCGGATCGCGGTACATGTCGTAGTACTTGCGCGGCGCCTCCCAGCTCTCGTGGGGGTGAAACGTGTCGCCGTACAGGTAGAACGGCTCGGCATCGCGGTTCTCGTCCAAGAACCGCATCGCGGACGTGAACGTTCGCGGGGTCGCGAACGCCATCTCGTCTGGGTCGAACCCGCCCAGGTTTGCCACGTGCATCGGCCCCCGGCCTGAGTCATAGCGCTCCCTGACGCTCTCGGGGGCGTACGGTGCGGGCGAGCGGTAGCGGTCCTCCGCGTTTCCCCGCACGAAGTCCCACTGCCGGAATCCGCGCGTGAAGTTCTGCCCGGGCACGAAGTAGTGCGGCACGTCGGACACAAACCCGCAGCGGTAGCCAGCCCCGTCCAGCGCCTCGGCCACCGTGCCCTCGTCCGGGGACATGGGTTGCCACCCAGGGAGGTACACGTTGTCCCACGGAATCGGCTTGTAGCCGCGGAACGGGAATGCGCGGCGTCCCGTGTGCAGCGTCCGGCGGGTCGGGATCGTTGGCAGCGCTTCCGGGTAGGCGCGCTCGAACGGGGCCGCCTCCCGGGCAAATCGGTCAAGGTTGGGGGTCTGGACTTGAGCGTTGCCGTACGGCCCCAGGTACGCGGTTCGAAGAGTGTCCGAGACGACGACGAGGATGTTCCACGGCAGATTCTCGGAGCTTCGCTGGACGGCGCTGGCAACAGCGGGCGTTAACCCCGGCGCGGTTGCCACGGTCTGGAGAAACTCACGGCGCTGCATTTTGCTCCCCGGCCACATGAGGGCGTGGCGGCTCGCCGTAAGCAAGGATACCGAAACGTCCGGTGGCTGGCCGTGACCCGGCCTGGCTCGCTCTGATTGTTGCCGACCGCAAGCGTGGCATCTACCATGGGTGCGGCTTGCGCCCGTCCCAAGACGGGGTGTGGCACGCGCTCGCGTGCACCGTCGCAACGCTGCTCTGGAGATGTGCGCCCTCGGTGCCGATGCACTCGGAACTTGGCAGTGCAACGTTCCACGGCGGCGCGTTCCGACCGGCGCCCAGCCCGCGAGGCAATTGGAAAATGATGGATCGAAGACGCTTCCCGAGCTGTAGCGGCCGTGCCGCGGCGTTTCATTGGCGGGCACTCGCCGCCGTCATTCCAATCCTGGCCGCGGTCGCGCTCCAGGCTGACATTGTCGAGCAGGGTCCGGGTGACTCGCCGCCGTCAGGCCTGCTCGCCGGCGTGGCGCGGGCTGACATCACCCCGCCCGTCGGCGTGGCCCAGATGAACTGGGGATCCCAGACCCACGTCCAAGCGGTCGGGATCGATCCCGCGGGGATGACCGCAACCGCGCTCGTGCTATCGGACGGGGAGCGGAAGTTCGCCATGGTCGATGTTGACCGCATTCTGGTGGCGGGCCTCGAGCCGGCGATCGAGGAAGCCTCGAGACGCACTGGAATCCCGCCCGATCACATTCGGATCGGGGTGAGCCACACGCACGCAGGCGTGATGGTCAGCCCGGCGAAGGGCCCTCCGGGACTTGATCTCACGCCGCTGGTCGCCATGGCTGAGCGGTACCGCCTGGCGGTCGTGGACAAGATCGCCGGCATCGTCGAGGAGGCCGATCGTCGGCTCCAGCCCGCGCACATGCACGGCGGGTCGGGCCTCGGGACGATCAACATCAACCGGCGCGTCAGGGCGGCCGGGGACCGCCCGCCCGCCGTTGGCCGGAACCCGGACGGCTTCGTGGACCGCGAGCTGATTGTGTTCCGGATTGACGACTGGGAAGGGCGCTGCATGGCGGTCATCGCCAACTTCCCATGCCACGGCACGGTGCTTGCCTATGAGAATCGGGTCATCTCGCCCGATTGGGTCGGGATGATGCGCGCCACCGTCGAACGGGCGTTTCCCGGCGCCCTCACCCTGTTCTTCCAGGGCGCTGCCGGCAACCAGGGCCCAGTCGAGGGCTTCACCGGCGACCTGTCAGTCGCCCACAGGCTGGGTCGCACGCTCGGACATCAGGTCGCGGCCATTGCGATGCAGATTGAGACAGTCCGCAGGGTGCCCACGTTCGAGGGCTTCGTGGAGTCGACCGCCTATCAGGCCAAGCAGCACTGGAGGGTGCGGGGACCGAGAGACGCCAGATTGGGGTTTGCGTCGAGGGTCGTCGACGTTCCGCGCCGGACCTACTCCGAGTCAGAGGTCGAGGGCATGCGAGAAAGGCTCGAGCGCGCGCGACGGCAGCTGGAGGGGATGCCGGCCGACGCCAGTGCCCGGGATCGGCACCAGACCGCCGCGCGGGTGCGCAGATTCGCGGATCTCCTGGAACAGTGGACGCGGCGCGCGGACCCTTCCCCGCGGCAGATCGAGGTGCAAGCCCTGCGAGTGGGGCAACTGGCCATTGTCTCGATGCCGGGTGAGCCGTTTGCCGAGATTGGCAAGGCGGTCAGGTCTGGCTCGCCATTCGAGTTCACGATGTTCTGCGGGTACTCGGACGGCATCGGAGGGGACTACGTGGCGACCGCGGAGGAGTATGCGCACGGCGGTTACGAGGTCGAGCGCACCCCCTACAATCCAGGCGCGGATTCCAAAGTGATCGAGGCCGCTCTGGCTGTGCTGGAGGAGATCCGCTGAGTGCGAGACTCAAGTCTCCCCCAGCCGCACCTTTCTCCTTTGGACGCAAGACGCCAGCGTTCGCAGATCGCCTCCGGCAACTCTGGAACATATCACCCACTGGATGTTCCGAAGCGGTTCAGGCCGGCCCAACCGATCGGATGACATACGCGGCGCCCGTGGACGGCCGACGGCTGCTAGGGTGAGGCTTTGGAATGGGTGTCTGGGACCACAGCGGATTGGCCGATCCCGCCGTCGAGGGTGCCTACACCGTCGTGGCCGTCATCGAGAGAGCTGTCGTCGGTCGGTCGGAGGATGCCGTCCGAGAGGCCATTCTGCGCTGGTTTGGATCGTCGCTCGCCATGCGGCTCCCCGATGCGGCATGGACACGCGGCCAGTATCGCGCGGATTCCGCGACAGGGCAGTTTCTGACCGCTCGACGTGCTGAAGGCGAGACCGAGCTCTGGGCCGGATGGTTCAAGCGCCGGTCTGACCGCGGCCCGTGGGCCAGTATCCTGACCGAGGCCATCGTCCGAGTATCGGGCGCAGAGGTCAAGCGCGCTGGATTTCGGCTCTTGGCGGAGATCTCGGACGGGGACGGGATTGGCATTCGTGATTCGAGGCTATTGGGCGACCCGATCGAGGCGCTCTGCGGCCTGCACGCCAGCGTCTTGGGCGGAAGCGCGGGCGCCACGGTCGCGCGGGCCGAGGACCAGACGCGGGCCTTGGCAAACCGATTGCTGAGTCCGGACCGAAAGCGGCCAATCATCGTGATCAGCACGCGAATGGGCCACGAGAGGCCATCGGCGATCAACCTGAGCTCCAACTTGATAGTGAAGAGCACGGAAGGGCTCGCCGACGTCTACGTCCTGACGGCAAGGCAGACATACATTCTCAAGAACCGAGTCGGGAGATCGTTGTCCGTCTTCAACGGAGCGGCGAGGATCTACATGCCCGGATTGGAACGGGACGGAAATCCCAGGCCGCACAGGCTGATTCGCGTTGGCCTGGACGCGAACAGGCCCGCGAAGGAGAAGGCCCGCCTGATCTTCCAAGGGCTCGCGGCGCGCGCCAGTGTGGGCTTGTACCGTTTCGCTGACGGAGAGCTCCCCTACGCGTGGCTGCAGGACGTTGAGTGGAGCGCGGGGCCGGAACTTCAGCCCGATTTCAAAGCGGCGCCGGCTGCGCTATCCGAAGACACGGTCGCCCGGGGCGGCGCGGAGCCCGGGGTTCCCTCCGATCGATTCCGTCCAGACGGCGGGAGGGGATCTCCGGAGACCCGATCTCATATACCGAGAACCCGGTGGCGACGGTTCGGGGCAAAGCTCTTTGGCTGGCTCACGTTTGGTCGGACAGAGCGTCGGGCGCTAAGAGAGCGGCTGGAGAGGGTTCGGCGCAACCTCAAGGAATCTGAGGAGACGAGGTCGCGGCTTGAGAAGGAGTTGGGCCAGAAGGCGGAGTGGGCCACCTTGGTCGAGGAAGAAAACGACGAGTTCAAGAGCGCACGAGATCAGTTGCAGAAGAAAGTGGACAGGCTTGAGGCCGAAGTCAAGGAGCTCAGGCCGCTGCCAGCGTCCTGGAGTGATGTCGCCTCGTGGTGCAACAGGGCGCTGGAAGGCAAGCTGATGCTGCTCCCCGCCGTCGAGAGGGAATTGCACCGGGCGGCGCACCAAAAATACGAGAAAGTCGAGGAGGCAGCGCGGGGTTTGCGGTGGCTTGCCGAGGATTACCGGGACAGCCGCCTGAACGGGCGGGGAACTGACCTGCGCGGCAGGATCCCTGATTTGGAGGCGACGAGGAACGAGCCATGCGGCAAGGACCGCTACAAGCTGCAATGGGAGGGGCGAGACCAGCTCGTCGACTGGCACCTCAAGCGTGGCACCAGCATCGATCCCCGATACTGCCTCAGGATCTACTATTTCTGGGACTCCGGGCTGGCTCAGGTCGTCGTCACGCACATGCCAACCCACCGCAGCAGCCCCGGTCGGTCCTTGTAGGGCGGGCCGCAGCGCTCCCGGAGACCTGGCCCGCGAGAGCGCCTAGCGCCTCCAACCACGGCGGGCGGCGATAGCGCCGCGTGGCTGCAGTGGATTCCCCGCCCGAATCAGCCTTTCCATGTCGCTATCCCGCGCCGAGAGGGTAGGGCACCCAGCCCGGGGCGGTTGTCGGGATGCTCCAGAGCTCGCCTCCGGCGGTGATGAACAGCGTCTTCCAGTCAGGCCCGCCGAACGCGCAATTGGTCACCTCGTCCTTGGGGATGCCAACGAAATCCAGCAGCTCTCCAGTCGGCGAGAGCACATAGATCCCGCCGCGGAACCAATGGCATTCGTATAAGCGTTAGTACGTAGTTTGTAAATTCTTGCCCGCAAGGCCCACCAGAACCACTAGATGGAGGGTTGGTGCGGGGTGGTCGGCGGATTCGGGTAGATTCGCGCCAGCGCTTGACATAGCGTTCCGGTTCTGCTCTGATGGAATTGCCGCCCTGCTACCGGTCCCCGTATGGATCCGCTCATCCGCAATCTGCCTTCCACCACGTTCTGCGGCGAACGCCTGAGCCGGCACCAGATCGCCGAGATCCAGGAGACCGTGAAGTTCTTCCCCGAACTCAGCCGCACAGAGCTCGTGCGCACCGTGTGCGTGCAGATGGACTGGCACACGCCCGGCGGGGCCACGCGCCTGGGCTTCGGCCTGCGCGTGCTCAAGGAACTGCAACGCCGGGACATTGTGCAGCTGCCTTCCAAGCGGGGCCCGGGACGGGGGCCGCAGAAGCCGATGCAGCTCGACGAGCGCACCGCGCCCCAGCCGCCGGTGCGCGAGCCCCTGGCGCAGCTCGCCCCGGTGCGCCTGGAGACGGCCACCGAGCGGGAGGAGGTCGCGTTGTGGAACCAATGGGTGCAGCGCTACCATCCGCTGGGCTACCGTCAGCCGCTGGGCGTGCATCTGCGTTTCTGGGTGCGCGACCGGCGGGACCGACTGCTGGGCTGCCTGCTGTTTGATTTCGCGACGCGGCGGTTGCCCTGCCGCGACCGTTTCATCGGCTGGCAGGGAGAGGACTTTCACGAGCGCCTGCACCTCGTGGTGCGCAACGCGCGCTACCTGCTGTTGCCCTGGGTACAGGTCGGGAATCTGGCCTCGCATGTGTTGGGGCTGGCGGCCAGGCAGCTGCCGCGGGACTGGGAGCGCTGGCATGGCTGGCGGCCCGTGCTGCTGGAAACCTTCGTGGATCCGCGACAGCATCAGGCGGCCTGCTACCGGGCCGCCAACTGGCAGTTGGTCGGGCAAACGCAGGCGCGCGGAGCGCGCGGCAAGGCCCCGGCCAAGCAGCCCAAGCAGGTCTACGTCCTGCCGCTGCACCCGCAATGGAAGCGCATGCTGGTGGAAGGGCCACCGCCGCGGCCGCCGCCGCGAGCGTGGGCCGAGGACCACTTCGTGGACATGTGGCGGGACATCCTTGGCGGTGTGGCGCGGGCTGCCGACGCGCACGACCGACGCTGGCAGCGCAGGCGGCGGTCGATCCACACCCTGCTGGTGGTGCTGTTCGTGTTCCGCTTGGTGCGCACGCCACGCCGACAGGGTTACTCCCGGGTCTTGGCCGACCTGTGGGAGTGCTGCCGGCGGCTGGGCCTGCAGCTGCCACAGCCCCGCCCGGTGGCGGCCTCGTCGATGTGCGTGGCGCGGGCCAAGGTGGGCGCGGATGTGTTCCGGCGCATCCACGCCGCCGTGCTGCGGCATGCCGGCCCGGATCGCTCCACGCTGTGGAAGGGGCTGCGAGCCTTCGCCGTCGACGGCTCCAAGCTCAACTTGCCCCGGGAACTGGTGCGGGAAGGCTACGCCCCGCCCGCACCGCAGGCGCATTACCCGCAGGGACTACTCAGCTGCCTGTACCAGATTCGACGCCGCTTGCCGTGCGACTTCGCACTGCTCCCCCAGCAGGACGAGCGGCGGGCCGCACAGCGGCACTTGGCCGCGCTCGGTCCAGGCGACCTCGTCGTCTACGATCGTGGCTACTACAGCTACGCCCTGCTGCAAGCACACAACGACCGTCAGGTGGAGGCCGTGTTCCGACTCAAGCGGAACGCCAACGGACAGGTGTGCGACTTTGTCGCCGCCAGCAGCCGTGACGCAGTCGTCAGCATGGTGCGGGCCGGGACGGCCCCCCTCCGTTTGCGACTGGTGAAGTATGCCGTCCACGACCGCAGCTATGTGCTCGGGACCACGCTGCTGGACGCGCAGCTCTACCCGGTGGCGGACTTGGCCGACCTATACCACGCACGCTGGAGCGTGGAAGAGCTGTACAAGATCTCGAAGCAATTACTGCAGGTCGAGAGCTTTCACGGTCGTAGCGAGCAGGCAGTGAAGCAGGAGCTGTACGCGCATTTCACGCTGATTGCGATGGCCCGGCTGTTCGCCAGCCACTGCGAGCGCCAGTTCGCGTCGCAGGACGAGGAGGCGGGCCGAGCGCGCCTGCGGGCCAACTTCAACCAGAGCCTGGGGGCGGTGCAGCGGGAACTCGAAGGGCTCCTGCTGCAGGCCCCGCAACTGCGGGACACCCTGAACCGGGTGCTGCAGCACGGGGCACGCAATCCCCAGCGGGAGCGGCCCGACCGCTCCTACCCGCGCCAGTCCCGCCGGCCGAGCACGAAATGGAGGAATCGCGAGCCCCCCACGGCAGACTGAATCGTACCCCGTCTTACCGCCAACCGGCGGCGCTTAACCGAATTCACTTCCATTCTTAAACGAATGCCATTGGCCGCGGAACTGGTCCGCAGACTCGTGGGGCCGGCGCGGAGCGCTGCGTCCGGCCGCGACGAACAGCCTCCCCTCTCGGTCCATTTCGAGGCCGTCCGGCCCGCGTCCGTCGAGCCAGTCGAACATCAGGTGTCTCTCGGAGCCATTGACGGATCCGTCATCCCCGAGGGGGAAGCGCCAGAGCTTGCGCACTCCTCCCGCCGTGTTGTTGTTGTCCGCGACATACAGGTATTCGTCGCCGGGTGACACCAATAGCCCGTTCGGCCGGTCCGCCTCGTGCGTGATCACGCGCGCCACAGCGCCCCCGGGGTCGATGCGATAGACGCCTTCGACCAAGCGGCCGTCGGCGTCTCTCAGCTCCATCCCTTCCCGTGACCCGTACCGCGGATCGCTGAAATACACGCGTTCCTTGGAATCCACGGTCAGGTCGTTCGGCGAGTTGAATCGCATGCCCTGGAATTCGTCCGCCAATACCCGGAGGCTGCCGTCCGTTTCCTCGCGGGTAACTCTGCGGGCCCGCGCTTCGCACACCGTCAGCCGACCCCGTAGATCGACGAGAAGACCGTTGGCTCCGGCATTCTCGCGGAACATGCTGACGGTTCCCGACGGGGCACGACGGGTAATGTGGCCATTCCCGGTAAAGTACAGGCCGCGGTTCGGGTGCCACACCGGGCCCTCCGTCGCCCCGATATCCCCGTGGAGCACCGGCTGGGCACCGTTCGGGAACGGCCCTTGGGCGTTGCAGCCGGCCGCGGCCAGCGTTGCCAAGAATTCCCGACGCTTCCACATCTCGCAGCCCTGTCCCGAAACAGGGTACGAAACTTCGCCCCGCATCCGCGCCGGAAGCGTTCGACGATCCCCGCTGCGGGGCGGCACCCGACACTGGGCGGCGCTTGCGGGCCGATCGCGGGCACCGAGGCGGACCGCGCGGACAGGGCAGTGCCGTAGACTGTGCGTGGGCACTCCCAACCCGCCAATGGCCGTGGTATCCCGCCGCAAGCTTCTGCAGATCAGCCCGCTGGGGCTCGGCGGTGTCGCGCTCGCGGACCTACTGGCAAGGGACGCAGCTGCGGAACCCGCTGCCGTCCACAACGATCTGGCGCCACGGGACGGGCACTTCCCCGCGCGCGCGAAAGCGGTGATCCAACTGGTCCAGAACGGTGGTCCGAGCCAGATGGACCTCTTCGACCCCAAGCCCATGCTGGCGAAGCACGCCGGCCAGCCGCACCCCGACGGTGTCGAGATACACCAGCCCGGCAATGCGAACACGCTTCTGCCCTCGCCGTTCGAATTCCGCAAGCACGGGGAATCCGGAATGGACGTGTCCGAGGTCTTGCCGCACCAATCCGGAATCGTTGACAAGCTCTGCTTTGTCCGGTCCATGCACACCGAGCACAACAATCACTTCGAGGGGCTGACGATGCTGCTCACGTGCAAGATCTTTCCCGGCCGGCCCGTGATGGGGGCATGGGTCAGCTATGCGCTAGGCACGGAGAACCAGAACTTGCCGGCCTATGTCGTGCTTCGCGACCCGAAGGGCTATACCATCGGGGCCCGCCAGTTGTGGGCCAATGGCTACTTGCCCGCGCTCTACCAAGGGGTCGAATTCTCGACGACCGGCTCCCCGGTCCACCACTTGAGGCCGTCCCGCCCGTTGCCGCCGGGCATGCAGCGCGCGAGTCTGGACTTTCTGGGGCGCATCAACCGGCTGCACCTTGACCGGCGGCCGGGCGAGACCGAACTGGAGTCCCGGATCAAGAACTTCGAGCTCGCGGCGCGCATGCAGGTCGAAGCGACCGACGTCCTTGACATCAGCGGCGAAACGGCCGCCACCCGGAAGCTCTACGGGATTGGCGACCCGGTTCGCGGACCCTACGGTCTGCGCTGCCTGATGGCCCGGCGGCTGGTGGAGGCCGGTGTGCGCTTCGTGCAGGTGACGACCAAGCCGGCGCAGCCGTGGGACCACCACAACGAGCTCGGCAAGAACATGCCGGTGATCGCCACCGAGACGGACCAGGGCGCCAGTGCGCTTGTGACGGACTTGGACCGGCGGGGACTGCTGGACCAAACCATCGTCATGTGGGCGGGTGAGTTCGGCCGCCTTCCGACCACCCAGAGGGACGGCGGGCGCGACCACAACCGCAACGCGTTCACCATCTGGTTCGCGGGTGGCGGATTCAAGCCGGGCTTTGCGTACGGCGAGACCGACGACTTTGGGTACAGGGCGGTGGTCGACCGCGTCAGCGTTCCCGACATGACCGCGACCGTTCTGCACCAGCTCGGCCTGGACCACCGGCGGACCGTGTTTCCGCACGCTGGCAGGCTGGAGACGCCTTCCGACGTCACAGTCACGGGCGCGCGGGTGGTCGGGGACCTGCTCTCGAACGAGGTTCGCGCCGCGTGACGCCCACTCTCCTGCGATTGTGCCTCGCGGCTCACATATGCCTCCCAGCAGTGGCAGCCGTGGACGCTCCCGTGTTCGAGGAAGACGTGCTGCCGATCTTCTCGTCCTATTGCCTTACCTGCCACGGCAAGAGTTCCCCGGAGATGGGCTTGGACTTGCGCACGGCCCGAACGGTGTTGCGGGGAGGCTTCAACGGGCCCGTGATTCGCAAGGGGGATCCCGACGGCAGCGTTCTCTTCAGGAAGTTGGCCAAGTCCGAGATGCCGCCGCCGGCCTTCAAGAGCCAAGTGCCGGAGGCCAGTCTGGAGACAGTCCGCCGATGGATCGCCACCGGTGCTCGCTCCAACGCCGGAGATCAGATACCGGCAGCGGCGAGTCGGCAGATCGCGCGCTTCGAGAAAGAGATCCTTCCGTTGCTGTCCGAGCGCTGCACGGCCTGTCACAGCGGCGACGGAGCACAGGCCGGGCTGGACCTGTCGAGCCTTGCGGCCATGGCCCGCGGCAGCGCGCAAGGCCCAGTCGTGATCGAGGGCTCCTCGGACAAGAGCGTTCTGATCCGCCAGCTGGCCAGCGGGGCGATGCCACCGGTGGGCTCGTCGCAGGCCTTGTCGCCAGAGCAGGTTGATCTCATCCGCGGGTGGATCGACGAAGGCCAGTTCGCGGACTGGGTGGACACCGGTGCGCCCCGAGACCGGGCGCTGACAGCGGCCGAGGCGCCCACTGTCAATGAAGAGGACCGGAGGCACTGGGCATTTCGCCGGCCGGAGGCCACAAGCCCCCCCGCTGTGAGTGACCAGCAGCGCGCGCACACCCCGATTGACGCCTTCATCCTCCGAGAGCTCGGCGACCACGGGCTTGCCATGGCCTCTCCCGCACCCAAGCCGGCACTGTTGCGGCGGGCGTACTTCGACCTGTGGGGCCTGCCGCCAACTCCCGGGGAGGCCTCGGCCTTCCTCGCCGACTCCCGCCCGGATGCGTTCGAGCGCTTGGTCGACCGACTGCTGGCATCGCCCAAGTACGGACAGCGCTGGGGCCGGTTCTGGCTTGACGCTGCGGGCTACGTCGACACGGCCGGCAAGGACTACAGGCCCGAGAACATCACTCTGGCCCCGGGGATGTGGCGCTACCGGGACTACGTGATTGACGCCTTCAACGCCGACAAGCCGTGGGATCGCTTCCTGACCGAACAACTGGCCGGGGACGAGCTGCATGACTGGCGAAACGCGACCGAGTACACGCCAGCCATGCTTGAGGGTCTCGTTGCGACCGGTTACCTGAGGACGGTCCTGGACGCTACCGACGAGGACATTTCCAATCGTCCGGCCGACCGTTATGACACGCTGTTTGCCCTCGTCGACAAGGTGTCGCGCAGCGCCATGGGGCTGACGCTCTCGTGCGCCCGTTGCCACAGCCACAAGTTCGATCCCATCCCGCAGCGGGACTACTACCGATTCTTGGCGTTGCTGGCCCCCGCGTACAACCCGTCCGCTTGGATCCAGCCGAAGCATCGACTCCTGCACACCGTGCCCCCAGCCGAGCGGCGGCGGGTCGACCAGCGCAACCGCGACATCGACCGGGAGGTGGAAGCCATCCGAGCGCGGATCGGCAAGATTCGGTCGCCGTACCGCGATCGCTTGCTCGCCAAGAAGCTGCTGACAGTGCCGGACGTCGTGCGCGCGGACCTCGAGAAAGCCGTTGCACTGGGCCCGGGCGAGCGCAGCGATGTCCAAGCGTACCTGGTGGAAAAATTCGGGCCCTCTGTCGAGATTGCCGAGCCGGAACTCGACGCCGGGATGTCAGTGTCCGACAGGGAACGGCTGGCTAGGCTCCGCGGTGAGATTGAGGCGTTGGATGGCTCGCGTGGCGCACTCCATGAGATCCGGGCGCTCTGGGACGGCGAGACGCTGCCGGTGATCCGGCTCTTGCAGAGAGGCAGTGTCGAGTCACCCGGGCCCGCCGTGCAATCGGGGTTTCTCGAGATTCTCTGCGCTGCGGGAGACGAGTGCCTCGCGACCCCATCCGCACGCCGGGCCGGGCAGACGAGTGGGTATCGGCTCGCGCTTGCCGAGTGGTTGACCGGCGAAGCAAACCCCGTGACAGCCCGTGTAGCCGTGAATCGCATCTGGCAGCACCACTTCGGGGCCGGAATCGTGGCCACGGCGGACAACTTTGGCCGCCAAGGCTCACCGCCATCGCACCCGGACCTGCTGGACTGGCTGGCGGTCGACTTCACGCGGCATGGCTGGAGTGTCAAGCGCCTCCACAGATTGATCATGCTCTCCGCTGCTTACCAGCAGTCCTCGCGGCGAACCGACAATCGGCGCCACGCCGTTGCCGCGGTGCAAGACCCGCAGAACCGGCTACTGTGGCGCCGGCCACTCAGACGGCTGGAGGCCGAGGCTCTTCGAGACGCAGTCCTGGCCGTCGCCGGTCGGCTTGATACCAGCGTTGGGGGACCGCCCGTCATGCTCGACGCGCGTGCCGACGGGCTCCAGATTCCGGTCGCCCAAGGTTCCGCGAGAAGGGGTGTCTACCTGCTGTCCCGCCGGAACTGGTCCGCATCCTTCATGGCGGCGTTCGACTTTCCGAACATGGACACAACCTGCCCGGTGCGCCTGCCCTCGGCCACGCCGATTCAATCCCTGACATTCCTGAACGGCGACTTTGCGAGGGAGAATGCCGCGGCACTTGCTCGTCGCTCGCTTGCCGCGACCCCGGGCGCGGTGGCAAGGCCGGACGACTGGGTCCGCGAAACCTACAAGCTCGCGCTGGCGCGGGAGCCGACGGAGGAAGAGCTTCGGATCTCCATGGAGCACGTGGGTGCCGGGCAGCGTCTCTATTCGCAGGCGAACGATAGCGGCGACGGAATGCTGATGCGGGCCGTGGAAAGCTTGGCTCACATGTTGATCAGCTCGAACGAGTTCCTCTACGTCGATTGAGCCGCCGTCCCCGGTGCGGGGATGTCTGTGACAGCGGTCGGTCCCTGCCCGCGCGCTGCGTGACCCGCACGGATGGCGCCGACCTGCCGAACCGTCCCGCGGTGGCCAGCCAGGCCTTGGCCGGGGGCCGCACGCGACACGGGGATCGCAACAGTCACGGGCCCTGCCGGGTGCCTGGGAAGGCGGCGCGCCCGGTCAGGCTGAGCGATCGAAGCTTGGCACCGGAAGCTGCTCCCCGTCCCTGAGCGCGGATTGGTGGGCCACGATGCCCGGCACGGTCATGGCCAGAGCCTCGTAGACATCGATCACTGGCTCGCGGCCGGCGATCAGCGCGTTGACGAATTCCGCCGCCAAGAAAACGTGGCTGCCGTCGTGTCCGCTGCCGTGCCGCATCTTCGGCGGCAGCATGTCGCTCTTCCAGTAGTCGGGAACGTCGACGATCTGCACGCGCTCGTCCCGGTCCAGAGCTCTGGACCGCGGCAGCCATGCATCCTCGTGGAGGCCACCGATGGACATGTGCAGAGATCCGCGGTCGCCAAACCATCGGGCGCGCTCGCCGTGACCCCCGACCAGCCAGAAGACGTTGCAGCGGGTCATGTGTCCTTGGTCCGTCCGCATCAGCGCAGACTGGCTCCAGAACGGGTTTTGGTAGCGGTTCTCGTCCAGCCACGCGTGCGAACCGCCCCACCCAAGGCACGACACGCGGTCGACCCGCTCGCGGGTAACGCCGACAAGATGCCCGAGGCAGTGGGTGGGGTAGTGCATCGGTGGCAGACCCCAGCGCCACGAACGACCGCCGTCCGGCTCGTAGAATCGCGAGCCCTTGTCGGTCAGCAGCGCGTCAAGGTCGCCCCGGTCGTGGTAGTACTCCAGCTCCGTGTAGAACATCTCCCCGAAGCCGCCCTCGGAATGCAGGTTCCGGGCATAGATCGTTGGCTGCCGGTAGTAGCTCGTCTCGGCCATCATGTAGCGCAGGCCCGTGCGCTCCGTGAGGTCCCGAAGGCCTTCGGCCTCCTCTAGGTCCATGACCGCCGGCACGGCGGAGATCACGTGCAGGCCCCGTTCCATGCACATCGAAACGTGCCGGAAATGATCGGGGGCGCCGCTGAACACTGCGACCGCGTCCAGATCCTGCGGCTGCCGCAACATCTCTTCCAAGGAGTCGTGAACCGTGTCGCAGCGATAGGTGTCGCGCAATCTGTCCCGGCGGTCCGCCCGCAAGTCCGTCACCGCCGCAACCGTGCAATTCGGGTGCTCGTGCCAGTAGAACTGCGTTCCGAATCCCCCGCCCACGACGCCGATGCGAACCATGCCGCTCGCCTCCGGCTCGGCGGGGTGCCCCACGGGTGTGCTGGCGGCGGCTGCCAGCGCCGCGGCACCGAGCATCCGCTTCCCCAGAAAGTCTCTCCGCGACTCCATTTTCGAGATGCGCCCCGTCCGAGGGAGGCCATCGGCAGGGCTGGTTGACAGGATACCGCGGTCAGCTGCCAGACACCACGACGGTTCGGTCGGTCCCGCTGGGACTGGGGGTTGCGCGACAGCTCATCGCCGGCCGGTCCCACAGTCAGGCGTGCCAGCCCTTGGGGCCGGCCGCCAGGCCGGCGGGATCACATCAGCCGGCGGCGCTCTCCAGCCAATCGATCGAGAAACGCGCCAGGCGGAGTTCCTCGTAGGGGCCATCTTTGCCCGCTTCGTACAGCAACGCCGCCCTTGAGTCTGAGAGCCGCGCCAGGCTTGAGTAGGCCGAGGGTCCGGCGTGGACCAACCGGCCCACGGGCCATGTTCGCCCGTCGTCGAGGCTCGCGCGGACCGTCATGCGGATGCGCTGGCCCGGCTCGATCGACACTGGCGGCGCCGGGTTTGCGAACAGCAGGGTGCCCCGACCGGACGGGCCTGGCCACGAATGGCGTATCAGGCTCGCTTGCACGCGAGGATCTCCCAGGTGCGCATCAGGCTTGGGGGGAGTCCAGGTCATGCCACCGTCCTCGCTGAACGACACCGCGCGGTAACCCGTCCGTTCCTCGTTCGTGAACGACTGCGTGCGGGAGTTCATCATTAGCCGGCCGTCGACGAGCTCGACGACTTGGCTCTCGTTGCACGCGGGCGCGATGACCGAGCTGCGCGACCATGTCCTGCCACCGTCGTCGGAGAGCAGGGCATGCGCTGCGTAACCGCTGCGCTCGGATGTGTGGTTCGCCGGAACAACCAGCCTGCCCGCGTACCGCTCGTCACGAAGCTGGATCGCCACTCCGGGACCTGTGGCGTACCACCACCAGTCCGGATGCTTCGCTTGGGACGTGATCGCGCGGGCGGGCGCCCAGCTCTTGCCGTCGTCGTCAGAGTGCGTGAGGAAGACGAGCCGCGTGTCCGAGCCCGTTCCATCGTGGAGAGACCTGCCATGGTCGTCGCCGCGATTCCACGTCATGGGCAGCAGGATTCGGCCACTGCGCGAGTCGTTGACGGGGCAGGGATTGCCACAGGTGTTGCGTCCGTCGGTCCAGACAACTTGGAGCGGGGACCAAGTGTTCCCGCCGTCGTGCGAACGTTTGAGGACAAGGTCAATCGCTCCGCTGTCGCTGCGGCCCAGCCTGCGCCCCTCGCAAAATGCAAGCAAGGCTCCGGTCGGGGTCGCCAGCAGTGCGGGAATCCTGAAGGTGTGATAGCCGTCCTGCCCCGCTGAGAATATCGCCGCTTCGTCGAAATGGACGGCTTGCGCGGCGGCTGGGACCGAAGCAAGACCCAGAATGAATTCGCGCCGCGCCAAGCCTGTCACGGCACACATGCTACCAGCGCGCGAGCGCGCGAACCCGAATGCCGATGGTGATGGCGGTGCATGGCACTCCCCCTCGCTCTGGCGGGCCGGATGCCATCGGGGAATCGACAGCGCCGAGCGCGTGGCATGACCGCTGGCGGCTCGTGGCGACGGCCATGCCACATTCCCGGCATTCGACACCCCGGCCCGATTCTGGACCTGAGCGGTTCACGGCCGCCGGTCGAGAATTCCGATTCCAGAATGCTGCCAGTCTGATTTCGTTGATCCAGCGCCCCCGCTCAGTGCAACGGGTGGGCGCCTCCGAGCGGTGGCGACGTCGTGCGTGATCCATGGTCTCCGCGATCCGAGAATGGACCGCGGGCAATCCTTCGCCGTGGCACCCAACGGCGAATGGGCAGACTCTTCGGAGCAGCGCGATGAACTTGCGAGTCGGCACGCGTTCACCCAGATGCGGATTCGGCGAGGCATGCGCAGGTGCGGCCAGGCCAGTGGGGGAGCCTCAAACGCGCGCTTCACGGAAATGGCAAGACCCGCCGCGTGAAGATTGCCGCAGTGCACGACGACAGGGGCACCGCCAACTGCACTGTCGGCCAAGGTAGCGGACCAGTTCGGGACAGCGGAGATGGCAATGCCCTAGACGTGTGTCTCGAACCGGGCCTTGATGACGTTCACAACGTGGTTCGGGTCTCGCTGCCACCAGTCGCGCTCGGAAAAGATCTCCACCTCGCAGGGGCCCGCGTATCCCGCTCGCTCGACCGCACGACGCACAGCCGGGATGTCAATCACGCCATCGCCCATCATTCCCCTGTCGAGTCTCAGGTCCCGTGTGTCGGGCAGCCAGTCATTCACGTGCAGGGCACAGATCCTCGCGCCCGCCGCCTCGATTTCTCTGCCCATCTGGGGATCCCACCAGACTGCGTACGTATCAACCACGATTCCGACGGCTTCCTCGTCGCCCAGTGCGTCGCACCAAGAGTTTGCCTGGCCCAGCGTGCACAGGACAGCTCGATTCGCGCACAGCATGGGGTGCAGCGGTTCCAGCCCGATCTTCACGCCGGCCTGCCGGGCCTCGGGAACTACCTGCGCAATCGCGTCGAGCGCCCGCTTGCGCGCCCCGTCAAGGTCCCGCGAGTCCCGCACGAGTCCGCCCGACAGTGTGACCACATGGTCGGCTCCAATCGTCGCGGCCTCTTCGATCGCACGGCGAGTCCAATCGACCGACGCCTGCCATTCCCCGCTGTCCGGGGATGTCACCAGCCCGCCGACGGAAAGCCCGGTCACGCTGATGCCGTTGTCCCGGAGAATGCGAGCTCCTTCGGTGACCCCAACCTCATGAAGCTTCTCGCGCCACACCGCCGTCTTGCGGATCCCGTGGCGTGCCAGACCCTCGATGGACTCGCGGAAGGACCACTGGCGGAGAAAGGTGACCTGGTGGATGGCAAGTCTCGATTCGTCAGTCATGAATGGGACCTCGATTCAGTACGTGGAGCGGCCGCCGGAAAGATCGAACACGGCCCCGGTGCAGAACGTGCACTCGGGGCCAGCCAGCCAGGCGACCATGTCGGCCACTTCCCTGACCGTGCAGAGACGGCCCATGGGGATCTTGGCCCTGACCATGGCGATGTACTTGTCCGTCATCTCCGCCAGCAGGTCGGTCTCGACCATCGCCGGCGCGACGCAGTTGACGAGCACACCGTCTGCGACAAGATCTTTCGCAAGGCTCTTCGTCAAGCCGATCACGCCGGCCTTCGCCGCCGAGTACGCGGGGGCCTTCGCGTTGCCCTCCTTGCCGACAACTGACGAGACGTTGAGGATGCGGCCGCTGCCTCTCTCGCGCATGTGGGGGATGACGGCACGGCTGCACAGGAAGACGCCGGTCAGATCCACGGCCAGCACCCGCTCCCAAGCGTCCAAGGGGTACTCCCACGCGGGAACGGTCGGGCCATTCACTCCGGCGTTGTTGACCAAGATGTCGATGCGCCCGAGGCGTGCGAGCGTATCGTCGACCGCCCGGCTGACAGATCTCGCGTCGGTCACGTCTGTCTTGACAACCTGCGCGAACGCCCGCCTCGCCTCCAGCGGCTCAGTATTGATGTCCCATGCCGAGATCTGGCACCCGGAAAGTTCCAGACGCCTCGCAATCGCGAACCCAATCCCCTTGGCGGCCCCCGTGACGACTGCCACCGCCGCATCGGTCCTGATGCCTCCAGACCGCATCGCGGGTTCGTAGAATAGCACCTATGACCGACTTTCCCGTCACGGTGGGCCATGAGGTTCACTTTGCCAAGACGGTTAGCGAGAGCGACGTCTATCTCTTCGCCGGCATTACCGGGGACTTGGCGCCAAACCATGTCGATCAGTCCTACATGGAGCGGTCGAGCTACGGCAAGCGGATGGCGCACGGTGCGCTGATCGTTGGATTCATGTCGACCGCATCGTCATTGGCCATCGCCCACTGCCGGGACGATGAGTCCGAGACGCCTGTTTCGGTGGGCTATGACCGGGTTCGATTCATCAAACCCGTGTTTCTTGGCGACACGGTGACTGTCTCTTACAAGATCGCGGCCATCGATCCGGCCCGCCGCAGGTCGGTCTCGAAAATCGAGGTCACCAATCAGGCCGCAACCCTCGTCGCCGTGGCAGACCACATCCTTCAGTGGGTTCCGAACCCCTAGCGGCGCTGCGGTCAGCGAAGCGGGCTCGGAGCAGAGTGGGTTCATCGAGCGGCCTGGGCACGGTGTCACGACCGACCTGCATATGGCGGGTGCGGCCCATAGATCAAACCCCGCAGAATCTGAGCCCATCGCAGGTGCGCACGCGGCCGTCCCAACGCGCTGAAGATGTGCCGCGGGTCGGAGGGGCAGGGCATCCATCGCGCCGGGACCATGCCCACGCAGGACGATTCGGTTTTCGACTCCTACGCAGGACTTGGCTGACGGGGCGTGTGAAGGCCTTCCGGCGACTGGCGTGAGCAGCTCCCAGTTCCTCCGCCGCCGCCTTCACGCTCCACAGTTCGACCGCTCCTTCGCGCCTCCCATAGGCCTGCACGCCATGCGCTTTCCGCACTGCGCGCACCCGGGTCACATTGAAGCGCAGCCCCGTCGCCGTCCGCCGTCCCAGCCGGTTCAGAGTCCTCGCGATCTGCGCGTCCGGACATTGCCGCGCCAGCCTGCGCACCACATCCACCGTCTCCGCTTCGGTCCGCACGGGCTCGGGGATCCCTCGCCCCCACGGCACTTCGATCTCGTCGACCCACCCGCCCTTCCAGCGCAGCGTCACATGCGACCGCCGGTGCTCCCGGTCCTGCCGCAGCAACCCCTCTTCCAGCAACGCAGCCAGGAGTCGCTTCCGATCCCGCATCGTGACGCTCGGATGATCCCACAGCCGCTGCAGGTCCTCTGCCAGGTCAGCAAAGTTCTCCCCGCCCGTTTCCAGATGCCTGGTGTTGAGCGGCAGATTATTTGGACGTAGAATGGCCTATTTGCGCCAAACTAGATGGATGGTAAGCATTCACTCCGGGGAGTATTTGGGGCCTGGGAGACTGGCCCTCGCGAGGACCAAGGGAGGGAAGGTGCGGCCCGCAGGTGCAGGGTGGGCTCGCTCGCCGCGTTGGGGCTCCAGCCTGAGAAGGTGGGCGAGTGTCGTAGGGAAACTCGCGAGTTGGCCTCAGCGGGGAGTCAAGCTGCGCGCGGGACAGTGCTGTCGGGTGCGTGAGCGAGTGCTGCCGCTGGCGGCTCGTTGGCCGGAGTCCAGCAGCGTATGGGAGGTGCGCGGAGTTCCTCCATGCGCTGCTCGTCCATCTCTCACGGGAGCCATGGGGACAGGTCCGATGGGGCCTGGCCCCGGTTGCGCGCATAGGCATCCAGCCAATCCTGCGGGCACCGGTACGGGTTCAGCCCAGCCACTCTCGCTGTCTGCAGCACGCTGAGCAGGCGCCCCGCCGTCTTGGCCCTGGCCGGTCCGCCGGGCCCGAAGCGCCGCTGGCGCGAGATCACGGGCCCGCGCAAGGTCCACTCCGAGCGGTTGTGGTCCATGGGAATCCCCGGATCCTCGAGAAACACGCTGGGACCCTCCTGATGCTGGATCAAGGACGCCGTGGCTTTGCCCTGCGCTGCCACTTGGGCCAGCTCCGCGCCGGTCCGGCCAGCGCTTGGCTGCAAGCCTTCCAGCAGCTCATAGCGGGCGACCAGGCGCTGCCACGCTTGCAGCGCGTCGTCGAAGAGTTCCCCGAAGCTGGCTTCCAGGCTTGCCTGCGCAGCCGCGCAGTCCTCGGCCTGGCCCTGCAAGGGCAGGTCGGGCTGTCAGGCCCTGCGACGCAGGCGCGCCCAGTGGAACACTGCCCCGATCCGCTCGAGCCCATCCCTGGCCCACGGCTGCAGTTCCGGAAAGCCGGCTGCCCCGTAACGGCGAGACAGCGGACGGATGGGAGCTGCATCCTTGGTCCTTAGCTGGCCCCAGCGCACACCGCTGCGGGGCTGAATGTCAGGGCTTCTAGGTAGAGGGGTGGACATTTTGAGCTGATTCTGTCATAGTGGGCCTTGGTGGCTGGCCTCCAGATGGCAACAACGGTGCAAGACGCGCACTTTGACCTGCGCGCTGTTTGCGTGCGCCCGACTCGCGGCGGCTGCGAGCACCGACGTTGGGACCGGCTGGTGGCCGCCCACCACTACCTGTCCTTCCAGCGCATGTTCGGACGTGCCTTGCGGCATGTCGCAACCCTGGACGGGACTTGGCTGGCGCTGCTGGGATGGCAACCCGGAGCGCTGCGCGTGGCCGTGCGCGACCGCTGGATCGGCTGGTCGCTGCAGCAGAAGCTGCGCCGCCTGCATCTGATCGCCCAGAATGTGCGCTTCGTGATCCTGCCCGCCGCTGCCGGGCGCAAGCACCTGGCATCGAGGGTCTTGGGCCTCAGCCTGCGCCGCTTGTCGGGAGACATCTTGGCCGCACATGGGTATCCGGCGCTGCTCGCGGAAACCTTCGTGGACCGGGCGCTGCACAGGGGCACGTGCTACCGCGCCGCGAACTGGCAGCCGCTGGGGTTCACCAGCGGCTATGGCCGCCAGCGGGGCCCCACGGCCCGCTGGCGGCATCATGGCCAGCCCAAGCAAGTGCTGGTGTACCCCTTGGCCCGTAACGTGCAGGCGCGTTTGCGCCAGCCCGAGCAGGAGCCCTGCTGGGGCGGTCCCGCCAAGCGGCCGCCGGCTCCGGCCGCGGTGCTGCGCAGCCTGCTCGAGCGCCTGCAGCAGGAGCCGCACTGCCGCCCGGCCGGCGGCCGCCGCTATGCGCTGGCCAGTCTGCTGTGCCTGGCCGCGAGTGCGCACATGGCCGGCTACCGCGGCGTGACGGCCTACTCGCGTTATGCCACCCTGCTCAGCCAGCGGCAGCGGCAGGCCGCCGGCTGCTGGTGCAACATGCGGCTACAACGCTACGCCGCTCCGGTGCCGAGCACGTTCTACCAAGCCTTGGTCCGGCTGCCGCCGGAGGTGTTCGAGGGGGCCGTCGAGCACGCCTCGCTGGGGCTGCAGGCCCACTCGCAGCCGGCCGTGCCGGAGCGCAGCGCGCAGGGGCTGGGCGAGCGCGCGGCAGCGGCCGCCGGCCGCGGGAAGGGCCCAAGGTGAGATTCTGGCCGGGCGCAAGCGGGGACACCGCGCGGGAGCGGGAGCAGGCGCAGGAATTGGAACGCTTGGAGCAGCACTGCGCGGCCCTGCTCGAGAAGGTGGAAAGCGCACGGCAGGAGAGCGGGGAATTCCGCCGACGGTCGCAGCGCAGCCAGGCCGAGCTGGAGCGGACGCGGACTGAGCTGGAGCGGACGCGGGCCGAGCTGGAGCGGACGCGGGCCGAGCTGGAGCGGACGCGGACTGAGCTGCAGCAAGCCCACACAACGATCGGCAATCTGAAGCTGCTCGTGGCAGACCTGCAGAAGACCTTGTTCGGGCGCAAGAGCGAGAAGCCGTCGGATCCCGGGCCCGAGCCGAAAGCGGACCCCAAGCCGCCGCCCGGGCCGGGGGACAGCCCTGACAAGCCTGACAAGCCTGACAAGGCCGGCAAGGGGCGCAAGCAGAAGGCCGCCAAGCGCAAGCGGGGACGCCAGCCCGGATCGGCCACTCCGCCGCGTCGGGACCGCTCCCGCCTGCCAAAGATTCCCGAGCCCTTGGAGCTGCCCGAGCACGAGCGCCGCTGCGCGCAGTGCGACACGCCCTGCGTGCGCTGCGGGACCAAGTCCAGCAAGATCTTCGAGATGCACTTGGCTGCGCTCGCCCGCGAGATTGAGCGCCAGTGCTACGAGCCGGGCTGCGCATGCGCACCGCCGGGACGCTTGGTTGCGCCCCCCGCGCCACGGCTGTGGAGCGGCACCCAGCTGGGGACCAGCGTGTGGGCCTGGAGCGTGGTCCAAGTTTTCCACATGCATCGCCCGCAGGCCGCGGTGGCGCGCGAGCTGGATGCCATCGGGTTGGGCATGGCCCCGGCGACGCTGGCGCGAGGCCTGCAGAGGCTCGCCCTACTGGTGCAGCCCTTGGAGCAGGCCATCGCCGAGCGTCTGGGACAGGCTCGGGTGGTGCAGGCCGACGAAACCTCCTGGCCGGTGCAGAACATTGAGGGCCAGGACAACGCCAAGCAGCCCCCGGCATCCGGCGCCAGGCCCAAGCACTGGCTGTGGATGGTCTGCTGCGAGGATGCCGTCTGGATGCGCATCCTGCCGACGCGCGGGCTGCCCTCGGGCCGCGCACTGCTGGGCAAGCTGGGCCAAGGCAAGCTGCTGACGCTCGTGTGCGACTGCTGGAGTGTCTATCCGGCCTTCGCCAAGCGCTCCGAGAATGTCCGGCTGCAGTTCTGCTGGGCTCATCAGCGCCGACACTACTGCCGGGTGGAAGCCGGCTTTCCGGAACTGGAGCCGTGGGCCACGGACTGGCTCGAGCGGATCGGGGAAGTGTTCCACTTGGCGCACCTGCGTCGCAGGGCCTGGCAGCCCGAACTGCCCTTACAGGACCAGGCCGAGGACTTCGAGGCTGCGCAGGCAAGCCTGAAAGCCAGCCTCGGGAAACTCTTCGACGACGCGGTGCAAGAGTGGAGGAGCCTGGTTGCGCGCTATGAAATGCTGATCGCCGTGCCAAGCGGTGGCCGGACCGGCGCGGAGCTGGCCCAGGTGGAAGCGCGGGGCAAAGCCACGGCGTCCCTGATCCTGCACAAGGCGGGGCTCAGCGTGTTCCTCGAGGACCCGGCGATTCCCATGGACAACAATTACGCGGAGCGGACCTTGCGCGGACCCGTGATCTCGCGCCGGCTGAGCTTCGGGTCCGGCGGTCCGGCCGGGGCCGAGACGGCGGGGCGCCTGCTCAGCGTGCTGCAGACAGCGAGAGTGGCGGGGCTGAACCCGTACCGCTACATGCTGGATTGGCTGGATGCCTGTGCGCGCAACCGGGGCCAAGCCCCATCGGAACTGTCCCCATGGCTCCCGTGGGAGATGGACGAGCAGCGCATCGAGGAACTCCGCGCACCTCCCATCCGCTGGTGGACCCCGGCCAACGGGCCGCCAGCGGCAGCGCCGGCTGACGCACCCGACAGCACTTTCCCGCCCGCAGCTTAACTCCCCGCTGAGGCCAGCTCGCGAGTGTCGCTACGTCACTCGCCCACCTTCTCAGGCTGGAGCCTGAACGCGGCGAGCGAGGCCACTCTGCACCTGCGGGCCGCACCTTCACCTATCCGCGCCTTCCCCTGCCTTTGGCCCTCGCGAGGGCCAGCCTCCCAGGCCCCAAAATACTCCCCGGAGTGAATGCTTACGATGGATGTTTGAACCAGATTCAGATCTGCCGCTTCTAGGGAGTCGACCCGGTGATTCTCGTCGATCGACGCGTGGGTTTCCAACACGATCTTTATGCGTTCGCTCCATGGCCCTCATTCTTCCTGCAGTAGGGCATATGCAGGGGCACTGTCGTGTCCAAATAATGTGAATGTTCCGTAACCGTAAAGAGTGACTTTCAACACCCCTGCGCTGTTAGAGCCTTCTCAGGCGGGATTGCCTGTCTTTCCACACGCCCCTGACAAAGCGCTCGGCCACACCTGTGTCGACCTTGCGCCAAGACCGTGCTCACTGCTCGAATCAAGTGCCCAGATCACCCGCACCCGCCCTTCACGGCGCTGGCTCGCACCTCCACAAGAGCCAAAACATGGATTGAACTAACCCGCTTCGCGGGAGGGTACTCATAGCGTTAGGCCCTCGCCTGTGCTGGGCGGCAGTGCAGGCCGCTCCCCTAAGCCCCCTGCTTCCCTAGTTGGGAAGACCCCTTTTCGGAATGATAGTGACGCACTGCGGTTGCGCAGTGCGGCTTACTACGTTCGGACTCGAAAGGAGGTCCTTCATGACACCACTCCGGCAGCGCATGGCCCATGACATGCAAGTTCGCAATCTCGCTGTCAGGACCCAAGGCCTGTACATCGGGCACGTTGAGCGCTTCGCCAAGCACTTCGGCCGCTCGCCCCATCTCCTCGGCCGCGAGGAGATTCGCAGCTGCCAGGTGTTCCTCATCCAGAAACGCCAGCTCAGCCCCAGCACACTCGCCATCGCCGTCGCGGCACTCCGCTTCCTGTACCGCGTCACTCTCCAGCGTGACTGGAACTGCAACGATGTCATCCCCGTTCCGAAGCAGCCCAAGAAACTGCCCGTAGTGCCGTCCGCCGAGCAGGTGGCGACCCTCCTGCACTGCATCGCCTCTCCCATGTGCCACGCCATCTTCACGGCTTGCTACGCCGCCGGCCTGCGCATCTCGGAGGCGGTCAGCCTGCGTCCCGCCCACGTCGACAGCCAGCGCATGGTCTTGCGCATCGAGCACGGCAAGGGCGCCAAGGACCGTTACGTGATGCTCTCACCCCGCCTCTTGGATGTCTTGCGCGAGTACTGGCGGCGTACCCGTCCGCAAGGCAAGTGGCTGTTTCCGGGTCGCGTGGCGGGCCGTCACATCAGCACCAAGTCCGCCCATGCAGCCTTCCGGCGCGGCCGGCTGCGCTCCGGCCGGCCCAAGCGCCTCAGCCCGCACTCGCTGCGTCATTATTCCGAGTCCCGGATTATTCCGAGTTGCTTGCCGGAGATAGGCGGGGCACGTGCATTGAGGGACATTGGACTCGGAATAATCACAGAGCGTTCAGGAACGCCAGAACTTCGTCTTCGGGGCGGTATCGCTTCGGAGGGATGTTCCCGGGGGTGGTGCGAGCCATCGCCTTTTCTTTGAGCGCGAGGTCGGCGTGCAGGTAGATGTAGGTGGTCTCGACCGACTCGTGACCGAGCCACAACGCGATTACGGAGCGGTCGACACCGTTCTGCAGCAGCTCCATCGCCGCAGTGTGACGCAGCACATGGGGCGTCACGTGCTTCTTCCGCAGCGACGGGCAGGCGGTCCGCGCCACGGCCAGATGCTTGGCCACCACGTAGGCGAGCCCGTCGTGGCTGAGCGCGCCGCCGCGCTGGTTCGGGAAGACAGGCTTGCCGGATGCGGCGGGCAGTTCGTCCAGCCACTCTCGCAATGCCGCCAGGGCGTCCCGGCGCAACGGCGTGCAGCGTTGCTTGCGGCCCTTGCCGTGGCAGCGCACATGGGCTCCCGAGCCGAGCTGCACATCGTCGCAGCGGAGACGGATCAGTTCCGAGGCTCGCAGGCCGGTCTGCACGGCCACGAGCAGCAGCGTGCGGTCGCGGCGCCCGGCCCGCGTCTGCGTGTCCGGGACTTCCAGCAGAGCCTCGATCTCGTCGCGGTCAAGGAAGTCCACGGGGCGGCGGGTGTAGCGCTTGGCAGGCATCGCCAGCACACGCTGCGCCTGAGCTGCATGCTGGGGCTCCTGCACCGCGACGTAGCCGAAGAAGGAGCGGATCGCGGCCAGGCGGGTGTTGCGGCTGCGGGCGCCGTTGCCTCGCTCGGTCTCGAGATCGGTCAGGAAGGCTCCGAGGAAGTCCGTGTCGAGATCGCCGATCTCGAGGGCGGCCGGCGCTTTGCGCAATTTGCGCAGGGCATACCGGACCAGCAGGCGGAAGGTGTCCCGGTAGCTGGCAATGGTATGCGGACTGGCCTGGCGCTGCTGCATGAGGCGGTCGGTGAAGAACTTCGCCAGCAGCTGAGGGAATTCGGCAGCGGACTGCATGCGGGCCGCCGGGCGGTGCGGTCGAGCCGCCGGGCGGCGACCTGGAGCAGTTCGGGGGTGGCCGTCAGGTACCAGTAGGTGTGGCTGACATGCACATGCCCGAGGTAGGTTGCCAGCCGGGGTGTTCGCTGCTCGACGTCCAGGCCCTCCCGGTGCCACCGCAGCAGGGTTCCGATGGCGAATCGGTGCCGCAGATCATGCAAGCGGGGCCCCCGCGAATCCGACCGTTCGCGCAAGCCGACTTGCCGGGACAGTTGCACGAACGTCTGTTGCAGCGTGTTCTGCACGATCCTGGTGCCCCGCTCGGAAAGGAAGAAGGCCGGATCGAGGGGATGCGGGCAGAGACGATCGCGCTGCAGCGCATAGTCCGCCAGGGCCTGGCGCGTGGACTCGTGAACGGGCAGGCAGCGGGACTTGCCGAACTTGGCGTGTCGGACCGTCAGCACGCCGCCGACGAGATCGACGTCGTCCCGGTCGAGTCGCAGCGGCTCGGACGAGCGCATCCCGGTGACGGCCAGGAGCGCCAGGAGCGTGGAGTAGGTGCAGGCCCTCAGGCCGGTGCTTCCGCGCAGCCGCTGCGCCGCACCGATCAGGTCGGCGATCTCCTTTGCACTGTAGATATAAGGAGTTGCGCGACGATGCCGGGCCGTGAGCAGTCCCTCGGGAGGAACCTCGTGGCTCGGGTCCTCCGCGCTGGCGTAACGCGCGAAGGCGCGTACGACACCGAGTCGTCGCGCGTGCCAGGCCGGCTGCGCCTGGCTGGGCTCGGTCGCCCATTGCAGGGCGAGCTGCGTGGTGATGGAGACGGCCGTCTGCTGTCGGAGGAACGCGAGGAAGCTCCGCAGCATGTGCTGGACGTCGGTGAGGGCGGCCCCGAGGGCGCGCCGCGTGGCGAGATACTCGTCGAGAAGCGTCGGGAGATCCTGCATGCCGCACCTCCGGGCCAGGGCGGCGCCACGGTACGGAGCGACTCCAGGTCGACTTTCGCGTAAATCTGCGTGGTCTCGGGATGACGATGGCGCAGGATCTGGCCGATGTCCTCCAGCGTGGCCCCGTTGCGGAGCATCCCGGTGGCGAGGGAATGGCGCAGCAGGTGGGCCCCCTTGAAGGGCGGGTCCAGCTGGGCTCGTGCCAGCGCACGGTGCATGAGGTCCCCGATGGCCGCGGTGGACGCGAATCCCCGATGCGGCGCATCCAGGCGGACGAAGACCCGCCGGGTCGGACAGCAGGCGGGCCGACCGTTGCGCAAGTAGTCCGCCACGGCCTCTCCGACCTCGCAGGGCAGCGGCAGGGGCTCGCGTCGCTGTCCCTTGCCGAACACGCTCACGGTTCCCGCATGCCAGTCGAAATCGTCGAGCGTGAGCGCTGCCGCTTCGCCGCCGCGCAGCCCCAGCCGGGCGAGCAACAGGAGGATGGCGTAGTCGCGCCGTCCGGCCACAGTGCTGCGGTCACAGCCGCAGAGGATCGACTCGACTGCTTCTGGCGGGAGTGATTTCGGCAAGCCCGCCAAGCTCCAGTTCCTCACCGGCGGAATCGCTCCGGCAAGATCGGCGGGGATGGCGCCGCGCTGGTGCAGATGGCGCAGGAAGCTGCGCAGGATGGTGGCGACCAGCTGGGTTCTGGAACGGCTGAGGCGTCGCGCCTCCCGCAGGATGAACTGATTCGCGTCCTGGGCGGACAGGCGCTCGAGAGTGATTTCCCGCCGGTCGAAGCGCTCGGCGAGGAAGCGGCGGACCGTGGGCAGGTAATTCGCAACCGTGCTCGGCTTGACGCCGCGCTCGTCCAGCAGGAAGCGCTCATAGGTCCGTACGATCCGCTCGAGAGGGTCATCGCCAGGCGGATCGGGCTGCGGGGGCGGGATGCGCCCGGTGGCTCGGAGCAGATCCAGGAATTGGCGGCCGGTTGCCGCGTCGCCGCGTCGCCGCCGTTGCGGTTCGCGAGCGGCATGGAAGGCCTCGAGCTGATCGTCATCGAGCTCATCGACAGCCAGCTTCCGGGACGCGAGCCAGCGGCTCAGATCCGCAGCGAACTGCAGTTTCTGCCTGGCCGTGAAGGGCGCGTAGCCTTCGGCTGCGAGCCAACCAGAGAATGCGTCGATATCGTCGGCTAGAGGGCCGTCACGCACCCTGGCCTGGCTCTCGGGATTGGGGAAGAAGAGTTGGATGGACATAAATCTTCCCCAGTATGTGAGAGGCTCTGCCAGAGGGGCCCACGCCACGATTATTCCGAGTTGTCAGCGGCATAGCCTCCCAGACGATATTGAAAACACAGGAACTTCCGCCGATCATGCGGACCCTACTCGGAATAATCCGGGACTCGGAATAATGACGCTTATTCCGAGCTCGGAATAAGCGTCACGCATTCGCTGTGCAGCTGCTCGAGAGTGGCACCGATCTGCGCACCATCCAGCTCCTGCTGGGCCACCGCAGTCTCGCCACCACCGCGGGCTACCTGCATGTCGCCGCCTGCAAGGTCACCGAAACCCGCAGCCCCTGGGACATGTTGCCCGACTGGCAGGCCCACCCCGCCGGCAGCAGCGGCGCATGAAAGCCCCCCGACTGGGGGTTGCGCACCATAAGCGTTAAATTGTTTGGCAGCTAATCAAAATACAACGCCAACTGCGGCTTGCGTTTCCGAGGAGCATCGGCAAGTTGCTCGGAAATCGCGTTCCAGTCGCTGAGTGTCGCAGACAATGACAGGGACGGTTCGACAGCTCGTGTGACTTGATGCAGCATGAACTGGAAGTCACGCCACGCACTGGGTGGTCGGTGTCTCTGCCAAGCGGTATCCCCAGGGGGAAATGGCGCGTGCGTGGGCGATCAGTTTTTCCACCAGCAGAGCCACGAATAGCTTGCCGTAGAGCCAAGCCTTCGCGCTCTCGTCGCCATGCTTGGGCAGATGCCCGAGTTGCGCCAGCGACTTGAAGCGCTTGAACACCAGTTCGACCTGCCAGCGGGTGCGGTACCACTCCAGTATGTCCGTCGCCGAGAATTCCGCGGCGGGGAAGGTGGTGAAGACGATCACGTACTTGGCGAACTCCAGGGTTTGCGGCTGCAGCTGCGTGCCCTTCTTGGAAGCCTGCCGGCGCAGGCTCTTGTGCGCGATCCGAATCGCCTCCTGCGTCTTGCGGAGCGCGCACACGCGCCCGGCCACCGCTGCGCCCTGCCGGCCGGCCGCCCGGACCTCCCACGAGCGGACCGCTCCGGCGTGCCGGACCGCCTTGACAGCCCCCAGCAGGTCGAACGGCCGACCCTGCACTGTGCGCAACGGCAGCGCCGAGGTGTTCACCCGTACCGTGACCCGACCCCCGGCGTCCGCTACATGGCGTATGCCCCGGAAGGTCGAATAGCCCCGGTCCGCCAGCAGGTAATCGCCCGAGCGGATCGGGAAATGCACGAAGCTCTCGCCCGTTCCGCGACCCTTCGTCGCCGTCAGCTTGAAGAAGTCGCAGGCCAGCGCCGGCAGGCGCACGCTGTAATGCACGCGCCACAGCGACCCCGTCTTGCCCGGTTCCTTGACTGTCGTCGCGTCAATCGCCCGCACTTGGAAGCCGGCGCTGGCCGACAGCTCCACGCCCCGCTCCCGGAACAGCTCGACGCACAGCGCGCGCAACCAAGCCTGCGACTTCCTCAGCCGATGCCACAAAGCCACGGCCGAGAGTTCGGCCAGCTGCGCCTTCCTAGCGCGCACCGCGGTCTCCTTCAGCGAGTACCCGCAGCCGAGATGAATCAACAGCACCCGCAGCAGGTTCTCCGCAGACTTGTCCTTGCGCAGCCCCTTCAATGCCCCCGTAACGACCGCTAGGTCCCGCCAATTGCCGGGCAGGAACGATACCAGCAGACCCCAATCCTCACTCATCCCTGATGGAAGTCTCTTTGCAACGTCCACACTTCTAGCATACACTGCCGAATTCAAACAATTTAACGCTTATGGGGTTGCGCACATCTTCCGCCGTTACGGGAAGCGCTACCGTCAGCGGCGAGGCAGCGCCGTCACCTCCCTGCAGCGGGCCGTCATCAAGGCCATCGAGATCTGCCGCACGGCGGCTTGCGGCGGCCAGGTTGAGATCTGCACCGCCTGCCACCACCAGCGGGTCCACTATCGCTCCTGTCGCAACCGCAACCTGCCCCCAATGCCAGTGGGCGGCCCGCACCCGCTGGCTCGATGCCCGCCAGGCTGAGCTGCTCAACTGCGAGTACTTCCATCTCGTCTGCACCTTGCCCAGCCAACTCGCCGCTCTCACCCTCCAGAACCGCGTCGCACTCTTCAACATCCTTTTCCGGGCGGTCTCCGCCACCCTCACCGGGATCGCGGCCGACCCCCAGCATCTCGGGGCCAAGATCGGCTTCCTCGCCATCCTGCACACCTGGGGCCAGCAACTCCAGTTCCATCCGCACCTCCACTGCGTGGTCACCGGGGGCGGCCTCTCCCCGCAGGGGGATCGCTGGATCTCCTGCCGTCGCGGCTTCCTGCTTCCGGCACGCGTGCTCTCGTGCCGCTTTCGGACCCTGTTCCTCAAGCAACTCCAGCGTGCCTTCGACAAACAGCAGCTGCGCTTCTCCGGGCCGATCGCCGAACTCGCTGACCGCGACGCCTTCCAGTCCCTGCTGCAGTCCCTGCGACGCAAGCCATGGGTGGTCTACTCCAAGCGCCCCTTCGGCGGCCCTGCCCGTGTTCTCGAGCACCTTGCCCGCTACACGCATCGCATCGCGATCGCCAACCACCGCCTGCTGTCGATCGACAACGGTGTGGTGCGCTTCCGCTGGCGGGACTACCGCAACCAGGGCAAGAACAAGGTCCTGCAGTTAACAGCGGCAGAGTGCATGCGGCGCTTCCTGATGCACATCGTCCCACCTCGCTTCCACCGCATCCGCTATTACGGCCTGCTCGCCCCGCGCTGTTGAGCGGCAGATTATTTGGACGTAGAATGGCCTATTTGCGCCAAATTAGATGGATGTCCAAACCAGATTCAGATCTGCCGCTTCTAGGGAGTCGACCCGGTGATTCTCGTCGATCGACGCGTGAGATTCGCAACACGATCTTTATGCGTTCGTTCCATGGCCCTCATTCTTCCTGCAGTAGCGCATATGCAGGGGCACTGTCGTGTCCAAATAATGTGAATGTTCCAACCGTAAAGAGTGACTTTCAACACGCGCTTTCGCAAGCAGCATCTGCAACAGTGCCGCAAGCTGTTGCAGATGCCGGAGCCCGATCCCGCCGAGAGCGACCCGCCCGGCTACGAGGAGCGCTATGAGCAGCAGGTGGGCGAATCGCTGCGAAAGTGCCCGGAGTGTGGCGAAGGCGTCATGCTGACTATGCAGTCCTTCCTTGCGGGCGATGCCCCCCCGCACTTGGATGACACCTCATGAGCGCAGGCCATACTCTTCTCAGCCCCCATTTCTTGGACCGCTTCGCGACTGGTCAGGGAGCAGTGTGCCCGGATCCACCGCGCCACCCTCCGCGACCCTCCCAAGCACCGAAAATGCCCCTTGCGAAGCCCGCGCAAGCACACTCGAAGCGCGACGCAGCCCACTCTGGCTCCCCTGTCCCGACCCCCACAGCGCGAAACGGCAACCACAGCCAGGCCGGCAGCCCATTAAACCCCCTTAGGGCCGCCTCAGCCGGCGGGTCAGTTCAATACGTTCTTTGGTCAACGGTGCGGCCCAGAGCCTCTGTGGCTCTAGGCAAACGTTGTTCTGCCACACCGTTAACCAAAAAACGCTCTTCATTGACTCCAGCAAGCCTCCTAACGCTCCTAAAACGGAATGTGCCTGCATGCCCCCGCCGGTTACGAGGGTGTGGCACGCAATCGCCGATCAGAAGTCTCCCGGATCTTCAGACTTCGCGGGTCACCGAGAATTCGTGTGGACATTGGCCGGAATGCTCGAGGGTTGCCTGACTGCGAGGACTTGGCGAACTCTGGGGACATCGAGCGCCGCACCAGCCTTCCGACACCCGAGCCCTTCGACTCTGCCGATTTGGCCCTCGGGCTGGAACCGGGAACGGGCAAGACTCACCGGCACCGGTGGTCGAAGGGAGCGCTTCAGCCAGAGCCTGCCCTAGGCGGGGAACCCGTCATTGCGATATGCCGGCTTGACGGGCTTGCCCTGGCTGGCGGACAAGTGAATCGCCTGCGTGGCCGCCAGCGTTGCGAGCGCATCCTGGGGGCTTACTGGCGGGGATGCTTCTCCCCGAATCACATCGCAGAAGTTCCGCAACTCGTCGCGCAGTGCGGCCCGGGCCGGGATCTGGCGATCCGCGGGGATGATTGGCCGGCCCCATCCGGGCTCTCCGGTTGGTTCGTGGCGCCACACGCGGATGCGCGGGAACTCGAAGGATCCGGCTGACCCGAAGAAGCGGTAGCAGTTCTCGCCAGACGGTGGTATCGCGGGATTGTCGGCCGTTGCCTGCTCCCAGCCCCAAGGGGACGGGGCCGCATCGGAGAATGAGATTGTCCCGAGGGCACCACTGGCAAATCGGAGCAGGATTGCCCCGCTGTCCTCAATGTCCAAGCCGCGGTTGCGCGACGTCGTCTCCGCATAGACGCTTACCACCTCTCCGCACAGATGCCGCAACATGTCGATGTCGTGGATCATGTTGATCAGGACGGGGCCGCCGCCGGGACGGCATCGCCACTCGACGCCGAAGTAGGCGTCCGGCTTGCGCACTGCCCAAGTCCCCGATACGCCGATCAAGCGCCCAATTGCCCCTTGCTCCAGAAGGGCTCGAGCGTCCGCCACCGCCGGGTCGTACCGGCGATGGTGTCCCACCGAGATGGCCACTCCGCTGGAATCGGCCGCCGCTGCAAGCCTGAGGCCGGATTCCAAAGTGTCCGTGAAGGGCTTCTCCATCAGTGTCGGGATGCCCCTGGCAACCAGTGCACCGCCAATCTCTGCGTGCATCGGGGTCGGGGCCGCGACGATGACGCCGTCAAGGCGCTCGCTGTCCAGCATTGCTGTATACGAGCGGTAGTGGGGCAGGCCGGCCGCGGTTGCAATCGCGGCGACCCGGGTGTCCGGGTCCGCCACGGCGATGACACGGCAGGAGCTCTCGGCACTGGCCACCTGCAGGTGCCGTCGACCAATGGTCCCGATGCCGACGATTCCGAGGCGAACGGGCGCCCGACGCTGTCTCATGGGAAGGCCTCCTCTGCTGCAGAGAAGATCTCCGGGGCCATCCGCTTCGGCGCCTCTGGAATCAGCGGTGCGAATCCCATCCGGTCAAGCACGTCGGACCGCAAGTCCACTCCCGGCGCAAGTTCCGCCAAGGCGAGCCCGGCGGATGTGAGCCGGAAAACTGCCCTCTCCGTCACATACATGACCTCTTGGCCGCTGCGCACTGCCTGCTTGCCGCCGAAAGTGATCTGCGCCACTTGCCGGGGAAACTTGCGCACCGTCCCGTGTCGGGCAATTGTCAGACGCCCGTCGCCGACTTCGAGGCGCACACCCTTGGTCTCGAAAGTCCCGCAGAATACGACCTTGGCTGCGTTCTGCGCGATGTCAATGAAGCCGCCCGGGCCGACGGGCACGCCTCGGAGCTTCGACACATTGACGTTGCCATCCGCATCGGCCTCTCCCATGCCTAGGAAAGCGAGGTCCAAGCCTCCGCCGCTATAGAAGTCGAACTGCGAAGGCGAGTCGATCATCGCTCGCGGGTTCCGTGCGAATCCGAACAGACGACCGTCCAGCAGGTCGCCGCCGTAGGTGCCGTGCTCGATGGTCTGCCAGTAATCGTCGACCCTGCCCCGAATGGCCAGCAGCTTGGCGACCGCGTCTGGAATGCCGAAGCCAAAGTTCAGGATGGCATCGGACCACAGTTCCCGGACTGCCCGGCGCGCTATGACCTGCCTGGCATCGAGCGGGCCGGGTCGGGGGCGTGCGGGCGCGCGCCCGATGGCCGGCACAGACCCGGAAACGGTCAGATCGAGGCCCGGTGCGTAGCTCTGCTCCTGCTCCGGGTCCACTATCACCGCGTCGACCATCGCGCCGGGCACGCAAACCGAGCGAGCAGGCATGGACCCGCAGGGCACCTCTTCGCGGACTTGGGCAAGGACTCGTCCGCCGGAATTGCGGGCAGCGAGCGCGAGCACCAGGGCATCGAGGGTGGCCCCCTCCTCGTCCAAGCAGAGATTGCCGTCTTGGTCCGCGAAGCTACCGCGAATGCACGCGGCGCCGATCGGGAACGGTTTGTATCTCAGCAGGGTCCGACCATCGATCTCGATCAACTCGACAAGATCGTCGCGAGCGGCGCGGTTCAGTTTTCCGCCCTCGACTCGCGGGTCGACGAACGTTCCCAGCCCAACGTGGGTGATCAGTCCGGGGCGTCCCGCGCCGATCTCCCGCATGAGTTGGGTGACCACTCCGGCGGGGAGCACATAGGCCTCGATTTCGTCCGCCTGGGCCATTGCCTGCATCTTGGGCGACCACACCCAGTGACCGCCGATCACCCGCTTCACCATCCTCGGGTGAGCGAACCGATTGACGCCCTTGCGGTCGCGATCGCCAAGCCCCAGAGCGTGAACGAGCGTCAAGTCCCTCGGCGAACCAGTGTCCAGGAAACGCCGCTCGATGGCCTCCAGCAGAGTGTCCGGTTCGACAAGCCCGCCACCGCCGCCCGTGACGCCTATCGCGCAACCGTCCGGGACAAGACTGGCAGCAACGCTCGCCGGTACGATCTTCGCGCGCGACATGAGAACAATCGGCCCCCGTGGGTGGGCCTAGGGCAAAATGCGGTCCCTGCGATAGGCCTCGAGGATCTTGAAGAAACGTGCGATGCTGTCGTCCCAGCCGTCCAATCCGTGGCGTCGGGCCCGGTTGTGGCACAAGATCTCGTCCCAGTCGCGTTCCAGCGTGGCGTCCGCAAACGGCCAGTTCGCCACATCGCGCAGTGCGGTCCGTCGCAGGTCGTGTTTCTCGCAGATTCGGCGCCAGACCTCTTGCTTGTCCGTCATGGACTCGGCCAAGACGGCCCGTCGCACCCTTCCCCGGCGTATGCCAAACCGGCGGGCGAGTTCGGTCCAGATAGCACTCCACCTGAAAACGTCCGTATTCGTGATGTTGAACGCCTTGCAGGCACAATCTGGATCAGTGGCGATCTGCACCGCGGCACTCGCCAAGACTTGCACTGTCGTCACCTGGGTCAGGGCGCTGTACGCCCCGATCGCCCCCGGGAATTCCAGCGTCATGCCGAGCTCGGCGCGAATGGCAGCGTAGGCTCCGAGCGTGCTGACGATGTTGCGTGGAATGTGCGGGGAGTAGTGCAGCAGCGTGTTCGGGCGGGACGCGGACCAGGTCCAATCGGCTGCCGCGGAGCGCTCCGAGAGGTAGTCCTGCTGCGCGTGATAGAAGTTCGGCTCCAAACATCGCCCCTGACCCTCGCGGGCCGGAGTTGGAAATGGTCCCAAGTGGACGCCGTAGTACTTCCCGCCCTGGGTCAAGTGCACGTGGCACAGTTCGGCCGAACTGCAGTCGACCGTCTCGACGGTGTTCTCAAGCAGGAGCCGGTTCTCCGAAATGCTCTCGACCGGTTGGTCGGAGTGCGTTGCCCGCGCGCAGAAGAAGATGTGGGAGACGGGCGCGTACGATCGCAGCCGCTTGCCACAAGATTGCGGATCCGCGAGGTCAAGACTCACGTACGAGACACCATCCACCGGGTGGCTTGGAGATCGTCGCGACGCGCCGAGCACGGTCCAACCATCGAGGCCAGCTAGGTGAGAGGCCACCGCTGTTCCCACGACGCCCGTCGCTCCCGCCACAAGTGCGGTGTTGCTCGGTTTCGGCATCTCGGATCGTCAGCAACCGCCGTGGCTGCAAGAGCACGTCACACGACGGCGACCAATGCATGATATTGTCTTGCATTGCGGAATGGCAAGGGCCCTCCAAGATAAGGTCGCCGTCATCACGGGAGGCAGCCGCGGAATCGGGCGTGCCATCGCGATGGAACTGGCCCAGAATGGCTGCGATTGTCTCCTTGCGGCCAAGACTGAGGCCAATCTGGCAAGGGCCGGCGAGCAGATTTGCCGTAGGACCGGACGCCGCGTAGAGACCGTCGCTCGGGACCTCCGAACATCCGAGGGCTGCAGCGCGGTGCGGGCGGCAGTCATGCGCGCGTTCGGCCGATTGGACATTCTCGTCAACAGTGCCGGTGCCACCAAGGGGGGCGATTTTCTGGAACAGTCTGACGATCTGTGGTTGGACGGTTTTGCCCTGAAGTTCCACGCGTGCGTCCGGCTGAGCAGACAGTGCTGGCCGGAGCTTGCGAAGAGCCAGGGATGCGTTGTGAACATCGTGGGCGGGTTTGCGCGGACGCCAGACCCTGACTTCCTGATCGGCGGCGCGGTGAACGCGGCCATGGCGAACTTCAGCAAGGGCCTTTCCGCGCGGGGCAAGCGGGACGGCGTCAACGTCAACGCCATCCATCCGGGCTTGACGGAGACCGGGCGGGTGCGAGAGCTGTTCGAGGCCAGGACCGCTCGGCTGGACCTGTCAGTGGAAGAGGTGCGGGCCAGGGCAATCAGCGGGCAGGGATTGCGCCGGTTGGGAACGCCCGAGGACGTTGCCAAGTTGGCAGCCTTCCTCTGTTCACCGGACGCTCGGCACATTCAGGGAACGGCGATCGCCGTGGACGGTGGCGCGACGGAGGATCTCCACTGATCGAGCGGGCAACCCGAGCCGGAAGGCTGTGCGTTGACGACTTGGGCGGGCGCGGAACAAGGGGGGGCTCTGGCCGTGCCGAGCGCGATCCAATCAGGCTGTCTGGCGAGAATTGCTATTCCCGGGAGCGGCAACGCGTCCGACAGCAAGCGTGCATCGGCGGCAGGGCAAGCTCGCAGCTGGGAAGGCGATAGAGGGGCGCAGGACAGGTCGGGCCGGAGGACGGATCGCTCATGAACTTTGCCATTTCCGAAGAATCGCGGCTGATGGTCAGCACGTTACGGCAATTCATTGCGAGAGAACTGAGCCCGCTCGAGGAGCAAGTTGAAACCGAGGGAGTCCTAAGGCCGGAGAAGGCCCGTGAAATCTTCGTGAAGTCCCGAGACCTCGGCTTCTATGCGATGAATATGCCGGAAGATGTGGGCGGCGGAGGCCTGAGCGCCATGGACATGTGCCTGGCCGCGCAGGAGATGGGCCGGACGAGCGACATTCTGGTGCGCCGCGCGTTCGGAACGGTTTACGAGCTGCTCCTGCAGTGCCAAGGTGCCCAGCGGGAAGAGTGGCTGCTTCCCGCGGTTCGGGGGGATCGGACCTGCGCGATCGCGATGACAGAACCGGGAGCCGGGTCCGACGCGGCTGGGATCCGGACCACTGCGACACCTGCCGGTGACGGTTGGGTGCTGGACGGCGGCAAGCACTTCGTCAGCGACGGAGCCTTCGCGGACTTTTTCGCCGTGACCGCAAGAACCGACCCGGAAGCGGGCGCGAGAGGGATTTCAGTATTCCTCGTCGACAAGTCCATGGAGGGCGTCACGGTCGGGCGCAGCCAGCAGATGATGGGGTTGCGAGGCGGCAGCCATGTCGAGTTGTCATTCGACGGGGTCAAGCTGGACAGGAGGCACTTGCTCGGGGAGCGGGGCCGGGGCTTGCGGCTCATCCTTGGCACCATCGGTCGCGTCAGGCTCTTTGACATTGGCGCGCGAGCGGTGGGCACGGCGACCCTCCTGCTGGAAATGATGACTCAGCATGCAAGGGAACGTCGGCAGTTCGGAGTGCCAATTGGAGACTTCCAAATGATCCAGGCGCAGCTCGCCGACAGCGCGATCGAGATCGCCGCAGCCAGGCTCCTGTGCCTAGAGACGGCGTGGGAGATCGACCAGGGCCTTGACCCCCGGGGCAAAGTCTCGATGGTCAAGGTCTTGTCCTCTGAGATGCTCGGACGCGTCGCGGACCGCGCCGTGCAGGTCTTCGGGGGCCTCGGCTATTGCAAGGACCTTCCGGTCGAGCGGATCTATCGCGACTGCCGAGTCATGCGCATCTACGACGGAACGTCGGAAATCCACCGGATCCAGATCGCTCGGAGTCTCTTGCGGGCCTGAGCGGCTCGGTCTCCAGCAAGCCTCGAGCCTCGATCGACGCCGGCAGCCAGAGGCCGCGATGGCCATTGGGGCTGACGATGGCACACCGGTCCAGTCCCCCCAGGCGATACGCTGCAAGGCCGGCGGACTTGGCGGACGTTCCAGCCCGGTCGCTGCTGGGCGACGCGTGCTGCCGCGAACCAACCTGCGCCGATCGCCCGATCCCTCTCTTCGGCGGAGGCGGCGAGGTCTCACCGTCCCGACAACCAAGCAAGCGCACCTGCCAAGCGGCTCAGTCCGTCCCCAAACGCAGGAGGCCCCGCGCAACAAGCGCGGGGCCTCGAAACCAGTCAGCTAAGAGTTGAAATCAGAACGAGTAACGCAGAGCCAGCTGGATCTGGCGCGGGTTCGTGCTCTGATTCGTGATCCGGTTGAAGTTGCCCCGGTTCATCCTCTCCTGAGGCAGGGCGAAGTTGACGTGGTTGGGAAGGTTGAAGAACTCCACTCGGAACTCCAGCCTCTGGCTCTCCGCTAAGCGGAAGGTCTTGGCCAAGGTGACGTCGAACGACACGATCCCGTCGGCGTCAGTGATGTACGCCCCCGCCGTGCCGAACGTGTAGTCGGTAGGAACCTCGAACGCTCCCGCGTTCATCCAAGCGTCCGGCGTCTTCGAACCGTTGTTCGGATCGCCCACCAAGTTCGGTCGCTGTCGCGAGCGGCCCGTGTTGGCAATGTCCTGGCCCAGCTGGATGTTGAGCGGAGGGCCCGTCTCGAGGCGGGTGATGCCTTCCACCGCCCAGCCGCCGATCAAGGCGTCGGCCGCTGCGCTCATCCCTGATCCGAACTGCCTCCCCTTGCCGATCGGGAGTTCGTAAACATAGGAGAAGTTGAACACCTGACGGGTGTCCCAGCTCGATCGCGAGTAGTCCAGCCGCCGGTTGAACGGATCCTGCACCTTGACCTCGGCCAAGGACGACTGGCCGTCCAGCGCCTTCTGCCACGTGTAGTTCATGTTGAACTGCAGACCGGCCGAGAAGCGCTTCTGCAGCTTGACCTGCAGCGCGTTGTAGGAGCCGTTGTATTGGTTGGACCCGCCGTCGAGGTCACCGAACGAAGGCAGCAGCCGCCGCGGCTGGACCGCGCCCGGCCCGGGACTCAGGGCGTTGTTGAACGGGGAGTAGCCGATCTGCTTGCGCGTTCCGGATCCGACATAGCCGACATCCAAGGTCATGTCGTTCATGACTTGCCGCTGGATGAAGAAGTTCCACTGCATCGAGTACGGGGAGCGATTCGTCGGCTGCTGCGGCCATCCGCCGATCGCGGCCGTGGAGGAGAACGGCGGACCCTGGTCGGTGATGCTCAGATCGATGCCGCCGCGGTTCGGGCTGAAGACCTGCTGCACGGTGAACGGCCAGAACTTGCGCAAGTCCTGCAACTCCTGGACGAACGTGGAGTTGTAGAAGATGCCGAAGCCGGTGCGAATCACAGTCTTGTCGTCCAGTTGGTAGGCAATTCCCATGCGCGGAGCGATGTCGTTGTAGTCGGATCCGACCAAGGCCCTGCCCCAGCCGCCCATATTCGGGGACAGCCCGGTGACGCGTGCGGCGTCGCTCGGGATTCGGCCATCGGGAGGTGCCGGCTGCGGGTTCTCAGCAGCCCAAAGCAGGGTGCCGAAGTACTCGCCGGTGGTCTGCTCGCGTCGCACCCACAGGTTGCCCAAGCGGTCCGTGGTGTCGTAGGGGCGGCTGCCGAACTGGTACATCAGCCCTAGGTTGATCGTGAGCTTCTGGCTGAGCCGCCAGTCGTCCTGCACGAAGCCGACCAGGAAATGCCCGATGCCGTTGGTCAGGGTGTTGCCCTGGCCGCGACGGATCAAGGAAGGATAGCCCAGCAGGGCGTCCGCCATCGGGAAGCCACTCAGCTGGCCGTTGAACGTGCCGTTGCCGTTCATGGGATTCGAGGTGTTCGTGTAGAAGCGCCTGCGGTGGTACTGCCCGCCGAACTTGAGGCTGTGCCGCCCCAAGACCATGGACAGGTTGCCGGAGGTCTGGTAGACCTCGTCCCCCGTCAGGGTCCCGCCGGCTCCGCCGCCGGCGTTGTAGGCGCCGAACCCCATGCTCACCAAGGGGTCGCCGAATACGTCGCGTTGGTACATCTGCAAGCCAGTCCTGTCAAGGAAGTCCGCCCTGGTCAATCCGCCCTCATGGACGCCGATGCCGGGATTGTGGGGCTGGTTCGTCCCGAAGGTGAGCTGCAGGACGGTTGTCGGTCCGAAGATGTGGTTCCATGTGCCGCCGTAGTTGAACACGTCGAATCCGCCGTTCCTCGTGAAGTTCGGATTGGAATTGGGCTGCAGCAGATCGGCGTTCTGATTGCTGAACCGGAAGTAGACGGTGTCCTTGGAACTCATGTTGTAGTCCCAGCGCCAGTGCAGCTGGTCCCGGTCGTTGGACTGGCTGCGATTCCCGATGAAGTTGTTTGTGTCGCCGGGCCGGTTCGGGGCTGAGGGATTCGTCAGCTGGAGCGCCGTCGAGATCGACGGATTCTGGCGGGCCATCGGGATCGTCCCGTTCGGGAAGGGATCGCCGGTGAGCGGATCGATGATCGCTCCCGCAACAGGCCGGGACACCTGCGAGGCGACGCGGGAGAAGTCGCCTGCCCGGAAGTCGGCAGGCGGCGTGGAGAAGGTCTGCGTGCTGCCCCTGCGCCGCCGGAAGCCCTCCCAAGACAGGAACCAGAACATCTTGTCCGAGAGGCCGGGGATCGGCCCTCCCACGGCCGCGCCGTACTGGTTCAGGTTGAACGGCACCTTCTCCGGAGAACTCGCGGTGCGAGTCCGGTTGAAGAAAAATTCGTTCGCGTCGAGCTCGGCGTTGCGGAAGTACTCGTAGAGCGTGCCGTGCAGCTCTCGCGAGCCGGACTTGATCACCATGTTCACGTTCGCGCCGGCCGACCGCGCGAAATCGGAACCGGTGTTGGTGGCGATCTTGAACTCCTGGATGGCGTCCATGGGCGGCGAGATGCCGGGCGAGTTCATCATCTGCATGTTGGAATCGATGTTGTCGAGGATGTAGTTGTTGTCCTGAGGACGGCCGCCGTTGACCGAGTACAGCTGCGTGCCGGACTCGCCCGTCCCGCGAGACTGGCTGCGCCGCCTCGAGCTCGTTCCGGGCATTAGTAGGATCAGCCGCGTGAAGTTGCGCTGGTTCACGGGCAACCGTTCCAGCTCACGCGTGTTCACCACATTGCCGACCGACGCCTCCTGCGTCTGCATGATCGGGGCCGCCCCGGTCACCTCGATCGTCTCCGTGACGTCGCCGAGCTCCATCACGAAGTCGACCTCCACCACGTCAGAGACCTGCAGGATGACGCCGTCCCTGATCTGCGTCTTGAAGCCCTGGGTGGCCGCCATGACGCTGTACGTGCCGGGATTCAGGGGGAACACCCTGAAGATCCCCACCTCGTTGGTCTGGACGACCCTCTCCGAACCGGTGTCCAAGTTGGCAACCGTGACATCCGCTCCCGGGACGGACGCCCCGGTCGGGTCCGTCACCGCACCGACAAGCGTCGCCTGCGATTGCCCAAGGACATGGACGGGGACAAGGACCATGACCGCTACAGCGATCAGCAGTAAATTCGTTCTCTTACGCACAGTGAAACCTACCTCTCTTACGATGTGCTCATCAGCCTCTAAGAAGTGCCGCCGGACAAGCACCGGCAAGCCGCACGAGACCACCTGAATTCAGCCTAGCACGAGATTGCTCGGGCGACGGCGGAGCACCACTCCCGTCCGGGTGGCGCACTCACTGCCCACGGAGAGACTGGTGGACCTGCTAAGTGACGCCGAACCGGTCACGGGGCGATCCGAAGCAGCCGGCCCAGAACGCGTCCTCGAGCGGCATGATGATCTTCGCGCCGTCAGACAGGCCGGCGAACACTCTGTCGGCCTCCTAGCCTGAACTTCACTTTTGCATATATAAGGAGAGAGGGTGGAGATTTGTTTCCATGTAAGTGCCGAGCGGACTATTCCCGCCTAGACCCTATCTGCCGTATTTCTGCCCATATCTGGGCTTGACAGCCCCATTTGAGGCCTGTATACTGAACGCGTGGGAACGAGGCTGTTTCCACGTAACCACCATGGCCATCTACGTTGAGAAGATCCCCAACCGCAGCAGCCCCCCGGCTGTCCTCATCCGCCAAGCCTGGCGCGACGGCAAGCGCATCCGCCGCAAGACGCTGGCCAACATCTCCAAACTGCCCCCGGCCGCTATCGCCAGCATCCGCTCCGTCCTCAAAGGTGGCGTTGTCTTCGACAGCCTTGACCAGGCCGTCACCATCCGACGCTCCCTGCCCCACGGCCATGTCGCCGCCGTCCTGGGTCTCTGCCGTCAGCTGGGCCTGCCTCGACTGCTGCACCGCTCCCGCTCCCGCCAACGCGATCTGGCCCTCGCCGGCGTCGTCGCTCGCGTCCTGTTCCCCGCCTCCAAGCTCGCCACTGCTCGCTTCCTGTCCCCTGACTCTGCTGGCTCCAGCCTCGGTGCCTTGCTCGATCTCGGCCCCGTCTCCGGCAACGAGCTGCTCGCCAACCTCGACTGGCTGCGCCGCAGACAGCCTTGGATCCAGCGCTCCATGGCACGCCGTCACCTGCGCGATGCCTCGCTGCTGCTGTATGACGTCACCTCCTCCTACTTCGAAGGCCAGTGCTGCCCGCTGGCCGCCTTCGGCTACAACCGCGACGGCAAGCGCGGCAAGCGCCAGCTGGTCTGCGGCCTGCTGTGCGCCGCCGACGGCTGCCCCGTCGCCGTCGAGGTCTTCCCAGGCAACACCGCCGATCCCAGCACCGTCGCCACGCTGGTGCGGACCGTCCGCCAAGAGTTCGGCATGGACCGTGTCGCTTTGGCCGGAGATCGCGGCATGCTGACCACCGCGCGCATTCGTGAGGACCTCCAGCCGGCCAGCCTGGACTGGGTCTCGGCGCTCAAGACCGCTGACCTGCGCACCCTGCTCAAGCAACCCAGGCCGGACCCCGACCACCCGCAAGCAGACCTCAGGGCCCCGCTGCGCCCCGGCGAGCTGGTGCCCGACCAAGTGGCTGAAATCCACAGCCCGGACTTCCCCGGCGAGCGTCTGCTGGTCTGCCTCAACCCGCGCCTGAAGGCCGAGCGGGCCCGCAAGCGCGAGAGCCTGCTGCGCGCCACCGAGCAGATCTTGGAACGCATCGCCGGGATGGTGCGGCGCCGTTCGAACCCGGTCCTGAGGAAGGGTGGCAAGGAAGCCATCGACCGTCGCGTGGGCCGCGAGGCCAACCGCAAAATGGTCGAGAAACACTTCCGGATCCAAGTCAGCGACAGCGAGTTGACCTGGGAGCGCAAGCAGGACAGCATTGAGGCGGAGGGAGCGCTGGACGGGATCTACGTGGTGCGCACCAGCGTGCCGCAGGACAAGCTGGCAGCCGCAGAGGCGGTGGCAGCCTACAAGCGCTTGGCGCGCGTCGAGCGGGCCTTTCGCAACCTCAAGACCGAGCGCCTGCAACTGCGGCCGGTGCATGTCTATGACGAGGAGCATGTGCGCGGGCACGTGTTCCTGTGCATGCTGGCGTACTACGTGGAATGGCACCTGCGGCGCAAACTGGCAGCGCTGCTGTTCGAGGACGCTGATCGGGAGGCGGCCCGGCAGCGCCGGGAGTCACCCGTCGAGCCGGCGCGAGTCTCGGCGTCCGCGGAGGCCAAGGCGGACAGCAAGCAGACCCCGGACGGTCTGCCGGTGCAGAGCCTGGCGACACTGCTGGAGCATCTCAAGACACTGACGCTGAACTTCGTGACGCTGCCGGCAGACGAAGACCACGAGTTTCCGCTGGTGGCCAGAGCCTCGCCCTTGCAGGCCAGGGCCCTGGAACTGCTCGGTGTCGACCCAGACAAGAGTGTTTCCAGTCAAAAGCCAGGTTGAAGGGGGCCATGGGCGTGGGCACTGACTGGGGAATTGCCTCGCAGAGTGCTGGCAGGTGGTCCATCAGTGAACCGTGGCGAGCACCCATAGAAACCCCAGATTTCATGCATCAGGCCACTAGACGGGCAGGAAAGTCGCGATACGACGCCGGAACGCGTCTCATCTGACAGAAACGCCAGCTACCGACAGCTGTCTTGACTTGCCTGACTACCACGTCCAATTCATTCTCGATTGCCCCGAAATCGGTGGAATCCTACCCGGCCCACCTCGTGAAGTTCAGCCTAGCGGCTCCCGGCCTGCACGAAGGCGGGTGGCGGGCTGTTGCGTGAGGCTGGTTGCACGACAGCAGCCGTGGGCGTCGTGCGCCAGGCCGGTTCCCTCTTCGGTCGCTCGGTGTGAATAGGTCTGAGGCTAGAAGAGCGGTGGCCTTTGATAGCGGTCTTGAAGCCGTCCGCGTCAAACGGGTGTTGACGGCTCCGAGACGGGCGTGCACCCGGTGGCGGTCACAGTCCCCACACCGTGATCGGCGGGGCTGCTGGCTCGGGGTCCCTGCGGAACACCCGCTCCTCCCACGACTTGTCCAGACGTAGGTCGAAGACCACCAGATGCCCGGATTCGGCGCCGCAGCGGTCCATGTACCAAGCTGTCTGCTCCAAGCCCTTGCGAATCGTGCTCTCCAAGCTCTTCTTCTCGCCGACCACCTTGCACTCGATGACGTGCTTGAGGGGACGGTCCGCCAGCGGGCGGCCCGGGCGGGGCCATTCGACGACCAGGTCCGAGCGTCCGCGGGCGACGGCGTACTCCCGCGTGATGCGTCCGCCGCTGTTGACGACGCGGTGCAGGTAGCCGTGCAACACCAGCTGGGGGCCGGCCTCCCGGTGTCCGTAGCGGTCCAGCCACGACTCGGAGTGCTCGCGGAAGTAGTCTTGGAACCCGGCCAGCAGCGCCTTGAGGTCCAAGCTGCCGTCCGGCTGGATGTACCAGTGCGGAGACACGAGGTCTTGGAGTTCGCCTCCCTGGACCGTGGTCAGCTCGCGGGGAATGACTTCGGCGTAGATCGGGTTGGCCATCCGAGGCGGGTTGTTGAGTGCGACGAGGCCGAGGTCTCGGACATACTCGAGGTCACGCTTCGAGTACGGATCTCCGAAAGACCCGGCGATCATCGGCAGGATCACCCGGCGGACGCGCTCCTCGCTGAGCAAGTTTGCGAGCTGGTCGAGGTGGGTGACACGCTGCAGGATGAGGGCTTCCTTGGCTTGCTCGACGGCGCAGACCGTCACCGGGCGGCTGCGGTCCCGTCCGGCCTTGTCTTTGAAGCAAACTTGGTAGCCTAGGGCGTTGATCAGCCAGGGCTGGCCCGCCGTGAGCTCCCAGATCCGCTCCAAGGCCCGTGGTTCGAACTGCTGGCCGGTCTCGGCGGTGTGCTGGCCGAGCAGCTGGCGCATCTCCTGCTCCGTGAAGTCCCCCAGCCGCAGCGACTCGGCCTTGATGTTGAAGCAACTGCCGGTGTTGACCCTGCCTCCGGCCGAGCTGGAGTAGATGACATAGTCGCGGACATCACGCACCCCGCACAGGATCACACTCTGCGGGAAGGCGTGCGGCCGCAGGTGGTAGCCCGCCCGCAACTGCCGTAGGACAGACAGCAGCGAGTCGCCCCTGAGGGTGTCGATCTCGTCGATGAGCACCGCCAGCGGCTTGGGGTCCGACTCGGCCCACTGGGCGAGCATCTCCCCGAGAACGCTGTGAACAGCGCACTCGGCCAGAAGCCGAGCCTTGGCTTGCTGAACGAAGCCGTCACCCAGCATCCTCCTCGCCTGCCCTGCGAACTGATCGAGGATTGTGTGCATGGCCTGAGGGACTATCTCGCCTGCAGTCTGGGCCACCTCGACATTGACGTACACACAGCGGTACTGGCCGGTCGAACTCAGTGCTTCGGCGAGGGCGTTGAGCATGGAGGTCTTGCCCGTCTGACGGGGGGCGTGCAGGACGAAGTACTTCTTGCGCGCGACCAAGGTCAGGATCTCGTCCAAGTCGACGCGCTCCAAGGGCGGGATGCAGTAGTGATCCTGCGCCTGCACCGGTCCCTCGGTGTTGAAGTAGCGCTCCACGGCTTGAGTATGGCACCGTAACTGTCTTGGAGGGAGAGGTCCTGATCCTTAGTAGGGAGATAGTCCTCACTCTGATTCAGGCTGGCAGTCTGGCCGCGTTCGGGGCAGCATCCCGCAGCCTCGTAGCGAGGAGTTGGATACCGGCCGGCGCGACGGAGTCTCTCTGAGGTGGTCCCGGTTTTTCAGACCATCGGTTAAGGTGTACTCCATAGGGGAAATGGAGAGGTGAGTGATGGCCAAGAGACGGCGGTTCACGGCGAAGTTCAAGGCGCGGGTGGCGCTGGAGGCATTGCGGGAAGAGCGCACGGTGCAACGGATCGCGGCGCGGCACGCGGTGCATCCGAACCAGGTGAGCCAGTGGAAGCGCAAGGCGCGCGAGGGACTGGAGGAGGTGTTCGAGCGGCGCGGGCCGGGCGGCGCGCGCCGTAAGGCGGAGGCCGAGACGCAGGCGCTGCACGCCAAGATCGGGCAACTGGTTGTCGAGCGGGATTTCTTAAAAAAAACGCTCGGTCGCTGAGTCGCCGGCAGCGTCTGGCGCTGGTGCGGGCGGAGCCGTCGGCACCGAGCCTGCGCCGGCAGTGCCAGCTGCTGGCGGTGGGCCGGTCGTCCTGGTACTACCGACCTCAGCCGGTCGATGCGGCCACGCTGGCGCTGCAGCGGCGCATCGACGAGCTGTACTTGCAATACCCCTTCTACGGCAGCCGGCAGATGAGTCGCCACTTGCGGCGGGAGGGGATCGTCGTCGGCCGGCACCGCGTGCGGCGGCTGATGCGGCGGATGGGCCTGGAGGCGATCTACCGCAAGCCGCGCACCAGCGAGCCGCAGCCCGGGCACCGCATCTACCCCTACCTGTTGGGGGGTCTTGACATTCAACACCCCTATCAGGTGGAATGCGCGGACATCACCTACATCCCGACTGCGCACGGGTTGCTGTACCTGGTGGCCGTGATGGACTGGCACAGTCGCAGCGTGCTGTCATGGCGGCTGTCGAACACCATGGACGTCGCGTTCTGCGCCGAGGCCCTGGAGGAGGCGCTGCGGAGCGGGCCGCGACCGGAGATCTTCAACACCGACCAGGGCAGCCAGTTCACCAGCGAGGCCTTCACCGGACGGCTCGAGGCGGCGGGAGTGCGCGTGTCGATGGACGGCCGGGGCCGGTGCATGGACAACATCTTCATCGAGCGGCTGTGGCGCTCGCTGAAGTACGAGGCGGTATACCTGCACGCACTCCGGGACGGGCTGGCGGCACGGCGGGTGATCGGCGAGTGGATCGCGTTCTACAACGAGGTGAGGCCCCACTCGGCGCTGGATGGTCGCACGCCGCAAGAAGCGCTGCAAGCCACCGACACCGCGGCGGCGAGGCGTGCCAGGGATTCCTGATAAAGGTTGGAAGGGCGGGGCTTGGAAACCACGCCGGGAGCGGCCCGGGAGGGTGGCAGGAAGCGGTCTCGAGCCACGTCCAAGCCCTGCTACAATGAGGCAGATCGACGAGCAGTGAGCGTTGTGGAGTACACCTTAAGAATGTCGATCAGTGGTCCAATGAAGTAGGACCACCTCACTCCTAGTGCTGACCGGTGCAAGCCTCCGCTCAGGAGGTTTCCACCTGCGGTGTACACCGTGGAGGGCGACATATTCCCATCTCTCGTGCCGTGACTCAAGTAACGGTCAGTAGCTCTCGGGGGGGCAGGGGACCGTCGCCAGTGCACGCCTCTGCTCTGACTTCCGTTGCCCGAGCACGTTGCTTGCACAGTACACACCCATCTCCTCTCGGAGCATTCGGTCATCCGTACGCTGTCGTCTCATCCGTTCGACTTCGCCCGCTCACCGCCATCCTCCTTGCTTGCCTCGTGGAAGTTCTCCCACCCAGCCCCTAGAATCAAGCCACGGGAGAACTGCCCGGTGAGCCAGCCCGCTTCCAGAGACCGCCTCCCCACAGGGGTCCAGACCTTCAGCGAGATCTGCCGGGAGAACCTTTACTACGTCGATAAGACCCACTTCGCCTGCCAACTCGCCCGGCAAGGCAAGCACTACTTCTTGTCCCGACCCCGCCGCTTCGGCAAGAGCCTATTCGTCAGCACGCTCAAGGAACTCTTCGAGGGCCACCGGGAACTCTTCCACGGCTTGGCGGCCTATGACCAGTGGGACTGGTCCGTCTGTCGCCCCGTCGCGCGCCTGTCCTTCGGAGGCGGCCTCTACACCAAGCCTGGCGGGCTGCACAACAACCTCCTCAAGCAGCTGCGCTCCCTAGCACGCTCCTCCGGTGCGGAGCTTGAGGCTGTCGAAGGGCCCGACCGCTTTGCAGAGCTGCTGGAGGAGCTGCACCGTCTCTCCGGCCACCGCGTGGTGGTTCTTGTCGACGAGTACGACAAGCCCATCACCGACAATCTGGACGCGCCCGACCTTTCCCGCGCCAACCGCGACTACCTCCGCGCACTCTACTCGAACCTTAAGGAGTGCGACGAGCACATCCGCTTTTCGTTCCTCACCGGCGTCACCAAATTCTCCAAGGTCGGCCTTTTCTCCGGCGCGAACAACCTGCGCGACATCACACTGAGTCCGGCCTACTCGACCCTCTGCGGCTTCACGGAACGCGATGTCGACGACGTGTTCCGCCCGGAGCTGGAAGGCCTGGACCGGGAGCGGATCCGGCGCTGGTACAACGGCTACAGCTGGGGCGGGGAGGAGAAGGTCTACAACCCCTTCGACCTGCTGCTGCTATTCGCCGAACGCCAGTTCAAGCCGTGGTGGTTCGAGACCGGGACGCCGCACCACCTGATCGAAGTGCTAGCCCGGCGCGGCGTGACCCTCGGCTCACTGGAGGGAGTGGAAGTGAGCGAGTCCGAACTGGGCGCGTTCGACATCAAGGGCACCTCCGACAAGGCGCTGCTGTTCCAGTCCGGCTACCTCACGCTAGGGGGCTCGACGCAACGGCGGGGGAAGACCTTCCACCGGCTGGTGCATCCCAACCGCGAGGTGCGGCAGTGCTTCTATGAGAAGCTGGCCGACGAGCTGGTCGGCAGCGAGGCGCGGCGCGAGGCGCATTCCGACGAGCTGGACGGCTGCCTGCGGGAAGCGGACTTCGAGGGCTTGCGGCGGCGGATCCGCTTGGTGCTGGCCGGCATCCCGCACCAGTGGTACGACACCAGCCGCCTGGCCGACTACGAGGCGCATTACGCCACCACGCTGCTGGTGTTCTTCAAGGGCTTGCCGGCGGTGAGGCTGACGACTGAGGACAGCAGCAGCATGGGGCGGCTGGACCTGGCTGTCCAAGCCTATGGGCAGGTGTACCTGCTGGAAGTCAAGGTACTGGATCATTCCAAGCCGGGAGCGGCCATCGAGCAGATGAAGCGGCGGGGCTACCCGGACAAGTACCGGGGGCTGGGCCAGCCGATCCACCTGCTGGGGCTGTACTTCAGCAAGCGGACGCGGAACGTGGAGCGGTTCGAGGTGGAGACTGTGTGATGCCGTTGGCTGCACGCCGCGGATTTCGGTGCCCGCTTCCATTGCCAGTCCCGGATAGGGGCCTGGATGGCGCCTATTCCTGCGGGCCGGCCCTCCGAGCATGGTCAGCACTGGCCTGAAATCCCGAACCGGCGGTAAATGGAGGTTGGACGTACAACTACCCCCACCCACCTGACAGTGCGTCGCGTGGCGCTATCTCAGAGCTGGCGCCGAGCACAGCTCGGTGGCGGGAGTCCGGCCCGAGGTGGCAACGGAATGTGCAATCTGGCCTGGGGGAGTGCTCCCAATGGAACCTCGCCAATGAATGGTAGGCAACTCGGGCCCAGACTGATGTTGGGGCATGTGCACCAATGTCGATAGGGGGCTTAGCTGCCGGACTCCCGCCTAGCCACTAGCGTAGCCGGCTCGTGGGATTTCTGTCTTGAATGGGCCGTGCGGGGCGCGGGGGAGCTGCTGATGTGAAATACCTCCTGCGGCAGGTGGTGAGTCGGTCGGTCTTTAGGTTGCAGAAGGCTCAGCATCAGGAACGAGGGCGTACCCAAGGTCCTTCGCGCTTCTCTTAACGTAGGCCAGATTGCGCTCACGGTAGCGGGCCTCGTAGGCAGCTGCGCCTTCGTCAACGTAGTCCTGACCCCAGTGCAGCATGCGGTAGATCAACTGGGCTAGCTTGCGAGCGGTCGCGAAGATCGCCACCTTCATGCCTTTGTGTCGCGCCTTGCGTCTCAGCGCCGCCCCCAGTGCGCACTGGGATCGTATCAGCGAGGTTGCCGCCATGCGCAGCGAGTTGGAAATGCGCTGCGCTCCCATGCCTTTGCTGCGCTTCTTGCCGGGCAGCGTCTTGCCCCCCGAGACCGCGTGGCTGGGTGCCAGCCCAAGCCAGCTGACGAAGTGCCTCTCGCTTGGAAACGCTGACAGGTTCGTTCCGACCTCGGTCACCACCGTGCGGGCGGTGCCGGCGCTGACCCCGTCGATGCGTGTCAGGTCAACGGCCGCGTAGCGGTACAGGCTCGTGCGCATGGCCTGCTCTCCGCGGCTCCGGATGGCCTTCTCCTTCCGCGGGTTGGGGTGCTTGGGAACTTGCTCGTCTCGCAACTCCTCGCAGGCTTGGCTGTCGATCTCCTGCTGCAGCTTCTGTTCGTAGGACTCGATGCGCTGCTGCACCGCGTCGTACAGGCTCAGCGAGTTCTCCAAGTTGAACAGGTGCTCCTCGCGCCAGTTGCCTGTGAGGTGCTCGGCGAACTGCTCTGCCGTGCTACCGCGTCAGGAATCGGTTGGACAGCAGGGCAGGCTGGACAGATTCGTTCGCCAGCAGGATTGCGAAGCATCCACTGAGAGACAGAGAAGTTCTGTGTCTACAGGAGCGCAATACGCCATTAATAGGGAATTACTGATCTGAGTACCCAGCCTAGCTAATCCCGAGCAAATTTGGTTTTCTTCCACAGTGATGTGGTTGGGAACATAACCCCAAGATACCGATGAATACAGTGTGTACTGATTCCGACTATAGAATCCAATAAGATCCTCCATAGTCTCTTGACATAGCATCTCTTTGTTCGGTATAATGGAAGTGTTATGGCGAAGTATGGAAAAACTGATAAAGGTCCCGGAAAGTGGTTCCGCAAAGGTATCTCCTTGTTCGAAGTTATGGATATGTTCCCGGACAACCACACCGCCGAACTCTGGTTTGCAGAAATTCGCTGGCCCAATGGCCCCACTTGCCCTCATTGCCTCTCTGACAATGTCCAGTCCAACTGCTCCCATCCCTCCATGCCCTACCGTTGCCGCAGCTGTCGCAAGCGGTTCTCCGTGCGGGTCGGCTCGGTCATGCAGGACACCAAGATCGGCTATCGCAAGTGGGCCGTCGCCATCTATCTGCTCTCGACCTGCATCAAGGGCATCTCGTCCATGAAGCTCAGCCGCGAACTGCGCATCACCCAGAAGTCGGCTTGGCATCTCCTGCATCGCTTGCGGGCGGGCTTCCGACGCCCGCAGGGCCTGTTCGCAGGGCCCGCGGAGGTTGACGAGGTCTTCATCGGCGGCAAGGAACGCAACAAGCACCCCAGCAAGAAGCTCAACGCCGGACGCGGGACTGTCGGCAAGCAACCCGTGGTCGGGGCCCGCGATCGCGGCACCGGCAAGGTACAAGCGCGGCCCGTGCCCAACACGGGCAAGGGCCAGTTGCAGGGCTTCGTGATCGCTACTGTCGCCCCTGGGGCTGCGGTGCACACCGACAGCTCGTCGTCTTACAAGTCGCTCGACGGCTTCCAGCACGCAGCGGTCAACCATTCCGCTGGCGAGTATGTGCGCGGCGCGGTGAATACCAATGGCATCGAGTCGTTCTGGGCAATGTTCAAGCGCGGCTTGTACGGCACCTACCATCACATGAGCGTGAAACACTTGCGGCGCTACCTAGCCGAGTTCTGCGGGCGAAGCAACGTGCGCAACCTAGACACGGCGGACCAAATGCGACGCTTGGCAGCCGGCCTGAATGGACAGATCCTGACCTGGAAGATGCTGAAGGCATCCAAGCGTGTGCCGGCGACAGCCTAGCTCTGCACCTGCCCGGACCTCAGCTGCAGCACAAGAACGCCAGCAATGGAATCCAGTTGAGAACTCTCTAGATTCGGGCCTTGGCATTAGGCCAAGGCATCTCTGGCATTCACTTCTGGAGGGTAATCCGACGATTATACGCAGGTCAAATTCCGATCCCGCATATTGTGGATTTAAGTCCGATCCTCCAAGATCTAGGGGATGGGAACTCAAATCAGTAATTCCCCATTAATATCTGAGTATTACTTGTAATGAAATAGAGAGTGCTCTCGTACCTGCTTTCCAAGACTACAAGTCGCGCATATGAGCGTTTATGGCTTAGCTAGGCCGACGGCGCCGCCGGTTCCCCGCTGCTGTGACTTGGGCCGCCTTGGGCCCGCTGGCGGTTCCACGGTCACTGTGCATACTCTCGCATCTTGGCTGTGCTCAAGCCGCCATTTGGCCTGATTCTGACCATTTCGGACTGCGTTTCGCAGGGTTGCTGTCCCACATATAAAGGAGTATAGACAGTTCATTGAGTTTATGGATATACTCCATCTCGATGCCCGCACGCTCCCCCAAGATGCTCGCCGATGCCCTGGCCGGCCCCGACCCGCTCACTTTCCCGCAGCTCCAGGCCGCCCTCCACGGGGCTTCCCCCGCCACCACCTCCCGCTACCTGCGCGCCGTCCCCTACCTGCGCAGCTACAACCACAATGGCCGCTTCTACACCCACGCCGACCCCCGGCGCTTCGACCAGTTCGGCCTCTTCCGCCTCGATCCCGCTTGCTTCTCGCGCGACGGCAGCCTGACCGCCACCGTCACCCGCCTTGTCCAAGAGGCCGACGCCGGCTGGACCCACAAGGAACTGCGCTCCCTGCTGCACGTGTCGTCCCACGCCTGCCTGCTGTCCGCTGTGCGCACAGACCGCATCCGGCGCGAGCGCCGCGATGGCGTGCACCTCTACCTGTCCGCCGATCCGCAAGTTGCCGATCGACAGCGTCAGGCCCGCCTCGGCCGCATCCGCGAGGCCCGCCTCGGCCTCGCCTCCGATCTGCACCCCTCGCTGGTGATCGAGGTCCTGCTGGCCCTGGTCCGCAACCCGAACTCATCCCCGGCACGGCTGGCACGCTGCTTGCGGGGCCACTCCCCTCCCATCCGGCTCGATCAGATCACGGCCGTCCTGCAGCGTTACGACCTCCAGCAGGTCGCCGAAAAAGGGGGGCCTGCAGCCTGCTGATCCTGCTGCTGGCCCGCCCCCCGACGCCCGCTTGGCCCAAGCAGCGCATCCGGCGCGCCCTGCAGGCACACCCCCAGGGCCTGCCGCTGATCGACTTCTTCCCGTCCGTCCGCCACTGCCCCGGCTGCAGCGGCGAACTGCGCGTCCAGAAGACCAAGACCCGCTCCCTTGCCACGCTCGCCACCGGTCCGCTGCAAGCCCGGGAAGTCCGGCTCCAATGCCCGCGCTGCACCGCTCCGCCACTCCTCTCGCAGCAGCTCGCCGAACTGGCCCCGGCCGGGCAGCGCTTCGGGCACGACCTGATCGCTTGGGCCGGACTGCAGCGCTACCTCCACATGCGGCAGCGCCAAGAAATCGCTGCCGACCTCGCAGCCCGCGGCATCCCTGTCTCCAGTGGCTCCCTGTCCGCCTGCTGCGATCGCTTCCTGCAACTGCTGCAGGCCCTGCACCAGCACCGCGCTCCCGCCCTGCGCGCCGCCATGACGCATGGCTACCCCCTGCACGTCGACGCCACCTGTGACAAGGGCAGGGGCGGACTCTTCCTGTGCCTCGACGGATGGCGCCGCTGGGTGCTGCACGCCGTCCGCATCCGTTCCGAGAATGCTGCCGAATTGCGCCCGGCCATCGAAACCACCCTGGCCGCCTTCGGCCAGCCGGTCGCCTCCATGCGCGACCTCGGCAGCGCCATCGCCAAGGCTGTCTCCGGCTGCCTTCCGCCCGGCAGTGTCAACCTCGTGTGTCACTTCCATTTCCTCGCCGCCGTCGGCCGCAAGCTTCTCGATGCCGACCACGCCGCCCTCAACCGCGCCCGCTCCCAGCTGCGCGTCCGCAGCGCCCTGCGCAGCCTGCTGCGGCCGCTGCGAGCACAGGCCCGCCGGCCCGCAGCAGACGCCCGCCAGCTAGACCTGCCGACCCTGCTGCTGTGGACCCTGCAGGGCGACGGCCGCAAGCAACTGCCCTATCCCTTCGGCCTAGCCCACTGGAATCTCTACCAGCGCTGCCAACAGTTCGACGAGCTGGCCCGCAGGCGTCTGCCCCGTCCGCGCTCGCGGCTCGAGCAAAGCACGATCGAACAGGTCCGGGACCTGCTGCAGCCACTGTCTTGGGACACCTTCGGCCTGCCCGTCACCGCCGCCCGCATTCAAAACCGCCAAGCATTGTTCGCCGAATTGCGCGCAATCCTGCGCCTGCGCCACGACGAGCTGCGCGGTCGGGAACCCCGCCCGCTGCCTTCCCCGTCCGACAGCGTCGCGCTGCTGGAATCGCTCGCCAGCCGGGTCACCCAATTCCGCGAGCAGCTTCGCCAGCGCGTGCAGCCAGCCGGCAAGACGGGCCCGTCGGCGGAATCCGTCGTGCTCAGCTACCTGGACCGCTATCGCAACCAGCTCTTCGGGCATCCCGTCGCACACGACGAGAGCGGACGCCTGGTGGCGGTCGTGGAGCGCACCAACAACCCTGCCGAGCACTTCTTCGCCAGCGCCAAGCGCCGCCTGCGCCGGCGCTTGGGACATGCCAACCTCGGCCGGGCCATGCAGGACCAGCCCGCGCAAGCCGCCCTGACGGCCAACCTGCTCGACCCGCAGTACGTCAAGATCCTCTGCGGGACCCTCGAGGGACTGCCCCGCGCCTTAGCCGAACTCGCCCCATCCGACGCCGGCTGGAGCGGAGCCGCTCTAGATCGCCCTAGGCCCGACGCCCACCTGCAACGCCGCATCCGAGCCTGGGAAACCGACGCCAAGAGTTCTCCCTCCGCGCCTCTGGCATCCCCTCTCGAGACCGCTCCCAAGTCCTGAACGCCCGTGAACCCAACTGAATTCTGACGCGGTAGGTTCGGGGCTCGACACGGCACGGCCGGGTCAGTTTCGACTCCGGGGAAAAAGCCACCAGTGGAATTCGCGACCACGTCTCGCTTCTCCGCGGACAATTGGATTACACCGGACGGTCCGCCTGGACCTTGGCTGTCAAGCGGCGAGACTGTCCGCCTAGCGGAACTGGAATTTCATGGCCTCGGGGTGAGCGGTCCGCTCATGAGGGTTTGGTCCGCGTATTCGCAGACCGGTTCACAGGCTTGGTTTGGCGTTGGCAAGAGGCCCAGTCGTGCGCCGCAACAGAGCGCTCGACACGGCTGACGGATTCTTGAAACGCTAGTGCGCGGTCGGCTACGTCCTCACCGAAGTGATCTCGAACCGTTTCCGCGACGTGGCTGCGGGCTTCATCGAGAGCTTTGGTCTTGCCCTTCGCTCCCTGGCCCACCCGCACTCTTCAGCGTCCTATCCGAACCGCTTCACGGTCGACGCCCGACCGCCGGGACCCCCTCCACCTCGCAGACTCCTCGATTCGCCGCCGGCAGGCTTTGCCGGCCAGACTGTAGCCGTGGCGCACAGCCTACCGCTTGGTCGGTGTGGGACGGGACGTTCGCGGTTGCCCGACGGCTGCCCCCGTGGGTGTCCGGTTGGCGGCTACTCGCCCCAGTCGCGGCACGACAGTTATGCTGGTGTTCGCGATGAGGTCCCTGCTCGCATCCGTGGCTCTCCTCGCGGCCCTCGCCTGTGGATCGGGCGAGCCCCCGGCCGCGCAGCTCTTCAACGGAACTGATCTGACGGATTGGCGCCATGTTGGCCCCGGCGAGTTCGTGTTGGAAGAGGGCGAGCTCAGGACTAGCGGGGGCATGGGTTTGCTCGTGTTCGACGGCCAGCCGATCGGCGACGCCGTCCTGCGGGTCGTCTACAAGCCGGAGTCTCCCGACTCGAACGCCGGTGTCTTCATCCGGTGTCCCGAGAAACCTCACGACCCTTGGTTCGCCGTCCACCGGGGATACGAAGTTCAGATTCAGGACTCCGGAGACGAGTATCACCGCACCGGCTCCATCTATTCCTTGGCCCCGGCTGCAGACTTCCCGGCCAGCGCCGACGGCTGGAACACCATGGAGATCGAGCTGCGCGGGCAGCTCACGCGTGTCAGCGTCAACGGCAAGCTCGTGAACGAGTTTGACGGCGGGCAAGATGTGCCTCAGCGCACCAAGTGGTACGAGCCTCAACGGGGGCCGCGGCCGGACCAAGGCTATATCGGCCTGCAGAACCACGACGAGGGATCCGTCGTTCGATTCCGGGAAGTGAGCGTTCGCCCTCTGGCGGACTGATCACCCCCAGTCAGCCGGCGGGTGGACGGCTGGTCACCGTCGCCTTCAATTGCCCAACGCCTTCGATGCGCGCCTCCACTGTGTCGCCGGGCTGGATTCGAGCACCCTTCGGGCAGCCCGTTGAGAGAATGTCGCCGGGCTCGAACGTCATCACGCGCGTGTGGAACGCAGCTAGGCTGTAGGGCCGGTGTTTCATGTTGTGCACGAAGTCACGCGAGAACACACGCGAATTGTGGATCGTCTGGACCTCGAGCGCGTCCACGTCCTCGACCTCGTCCGCCGTCACGATCACCGGGCCGAACGAGAAGAACGTGTCAAAGCTCTTTGCGCGCTGCAAGTACCGGGTGTTGCGGGCCAGCACGTCGAGCGCCGTCATGTCGAGCGTCGTCGTGTACCCGAAGATCACGTCGCGGATCGAGTCCACCGGGACATCGCGGCATCGCGTGCCGAACACCAGTGCTAGCTCGCCCTCGGCGTCCACATCACTGGAGAGGTCTTCAGGGGGCAGTTCGATGGCTCCCCCGGGCTCGAATAGAGACGAAGTGGGCTTCATGAAGCTGCCAGGCTCTTCGGGCTGTACCGCACTGATGTCCTCTGCGTGCGACCGATAGTTCAGTCCGATGCACCACACCTTGCCAGGATTGCGGTAGGGAAGGCGCAGCCGCGCCTCGCTGAGGGGGATCCCTGCATCCAGTCCCTGTGACAGAACGTCGAGTGCGTGCGCTGTGCCGGAGCCGATAAGGTCCAGCATGCCCAGCGGAAAGTCCGCCCCGCGCTTGGCGTTCACTTGGCTGATGGGCAAAATCCTGTCATCCCGCAGGATCCCCGTCTCCCGGGCGCCGGCGTGTTCAAAAGTGCAGAGTCTCATTGCTTGGAACCATTTATTCTGGGCATGCCTGTCACGCCGCGGACCCGTCAGAACGACAGCTGCAGCATGAACTTGAATGCCCTCCCGTCGTTGAGCGTGTTGGTGATCTGCCCGAAGTTCGGGGATGTCAGCTGGGGGCCGGGCTCCGCGAACTGGGGGTGGTTGAACAGATTCAGAGATTCCGCGCGGAGCGTGACGGCGCTGTCGCCGACCAGCGGCCAGCGCTTCGAGACCGCCAAGTTCACGTTGAAAATCCCATCCTTGCGGAAAGTGTTGCGGCCCAGACTGCCAGCTTCGTCCGTGGGGCGTATGAATCCGAAAGCGTCCCTCGGAAGGCTCTCGGCGGAGGTGTCCGGATCATCCACCGAGCGGCCGAGAACGGACGCGTCCAGCAGGTTGGGGCGGTCGCTCGGTGATCCGTCCACGTTTCCGAACCCCTCGCCATCCGAGCCGGATATGACGTTGAAGGGCGTTCCCGACTTGCCCAGCACTACGACGCTCAGCTGCCAGCCGCCCAGCGCAGACCCGACCGCGGAACGTGCCCGGGGCAGATGCCACTGAGCCCTCAGGAGCGCGGAATGAGGCTGGTCAAACGAGCTCACCGCCCGCATCTCCGCGTGGGAGTTGAATTCCGACTGGCTGCGCCCGAGCCGTCCCGACATGCCGGACGCAGTGCCGGAGAAGTCGTTGCCGAGATCGATCGCCTTGCTCCACCAGTACGACGCCTCAAGGCTCAGGCCCTTCCAGCCGGGGATGTTGAGCGTGGCCTTGCCCGCGTCGAAGTAGGCCCGCGAACTGTTCACGCCGAAGCGGTTGTCAAAGTACCGCGGGTCGGGGCGGCGCTGGTTGACCGTCCGCGTGGTCTGAGGTATGCCCGGCACGGGCCTCGCGCGGTTCGTGTACCAAAGGGTCAGAATCTTGTTCGTTCGACTCCCGACGTAGCCGAGTCTGAGGGACCAATCCGCGCCCAACGGCAGCTCCCATTCGAGGCCGTATTGGTATGAGTAGGGTGTCGCCAGTTCCGGATCCATCTGGAACACCGTCGACCGGGCGTTCGGGTCGAAGTCCGACGCGGTCAGCCTCGACAACGGCTCGAGCAGGTCTGGGACTTGCACGGCGATGTTGATGTTCTGCGGTGGGCTGAAGCGGGACTGGCCGTAGGTCACGTCGAAGATCTGGCCGTAGTGGATTCCGTACGATGCGCGCACTGTGCCCATGCGCCTCCCGGAGGCGTAGGCCAGGCCAACTCTCGGCGCGAAGTTGTTGCAGTCACAGTCGAATGGGATCTCTGTCAGCCCTCGGGCCTCGGTCGGAGCCGTGACCGGCTCGTAGCGCAGGCCTAGGCTGAGGGTCAGCCGGGCTGCGATCTTCCACTGAGTGCCCAGAAAGTACTGCATCGCCCAGTTCCGGAATCCCCGGTGCGTGTTGCCGATCGCGACCCGGTAAACGCTGGGGGTTCCGAGGCGGATGTTGGTGATCGCGTCCCGGCCGAAGTCGTTCCGAAAGAAGAACAGTCCCCGGTGGCTCTCCGCTTCCGAGCCGTTCACCTGACGGCGGGTTGCCTCCGCCCCCAGGGTGATGGCCACCGGCCCTGCCCGGTGCTCCGCGTATCCGCCGTAAGAGAAGCGATTCAGCGATCGATCAATCGGAATGTTGGAACTCGGGCCAAGGAACTCGACCACGAATCCCGTCAGCACAAGCGGGCCGACGGCGGTTTCCTCGGGTACCAAGAGGCTGCCTACCCGCTCGAACGCCGAGCTGAAGCTCGTGGTCGTGCTCGGCGACCAGTCGCGTCTCCAAGTGGCCATCGCCACGTGATTCCGCGTCGTCGTGTCGGGGTTCTGGCCGCCCACGAGTTGGAACGCGTCCACCTCTTGACCCGTGAAGCTGTACTGCAGCGCGAGCAGGTCGCGACGGCCGGCATCCTGCCGGAGGCGGATCGCGCCGCGATCGTTGTTGATGGACTGAATGTCGTTGGTGTTGAGCGCTCGCGGGTTGATGTCTGTCCGGTTGGGGAGCTCGTTCGGATACGCGTCCAGAAGCCGCTGCACGAAGGCTCGCTCTCCGAGATCGGCCGTCAGAGGCGTGCGCTCCTCCGGCGTCGGCACGAGCACGTTTCCGTTCACGTTCCCGCGAGATCGGACTTGATTGCCGTCGACGACGACGGACGCGCCCTTCCAAGCTGCGGCTCCCACGGTGAAGCCGTACGAGTTGTCGTGCGCCGGGCGCACACCTCCGGCCTGGAAAAAGGAGCGTGCGCTCGTCACGCTGGACTGATGCATCCAGCGCAATTCCCCGTGCAGGTCTGAAACCGCCGCCGCGGATGCCTGGCGAAGGCGCTTTGGGGGTTGGCCGAACTCGGCCGCGAAGTATCGCTGATCGATCCGCTGTTCGGATGGCACGGTTGCGGTTGTGCCCATTCGCGCCGTCAACTCGCGGAGCACGTTCTGGTCGATGAGCGTGATGCGGACGTTCTCGTTGCGCCGCCCCTCCCCCTGTTCCGAGTCAACCTCGCCCAAAAGGTTGAGTGCCGTCCTGTCGCCGTCCTCCTGCTGATCGGCTGCGGGACTCTGCTCGGGCGCTTCCGGCTCAGTGCGCTCCCCGGATGTCTGCGCGTTCACTGGGGGAAGGGAAGCCAGGGCGCAGACGGCGGCCAGCAACACTCGCGCGACGGTGGTCACCCTGCCCAATCTTCCCACAGGGGACCGCGGCCGCAGCCCTGCCTACGGCTGCATTTGCCGGATCCCGCGCTCATCGAGTTCCAAGCCGAGACCGGGGCGTTCCGGCAGAACGATGCAGCCATCCGCGGGATCGACCTCCGGGGGGTTCGCGAACAAGGGCAGGGCCCACGGCATGTGCTCCACGACCAGACCGTTGGGTGCCGCCGCGACGCAGTGGGCGAGGATCTCGGGGGCCAGGTGGCTCACCACCGGACGGTTCCAGGCTTCCGCTAGGTGGGCTACCTTCATCCACGGCGTGATTCCGCCCGCGCGAAGCAGGTCGACCATGACGACGTCCACCGCTCTCCGCTCGAGCATGTGGGCGAACGGGGGGATCCCGTAGTGATACTCGCCCGTCGCAATGGGGGTGTCGAGAGAGTCTGCGATGTGGGCTAGGCCCTCGTAGTCCTGGTGGTGAATCGGATCTTCGAGCCAGTAGAGCCCCGAGGCTTCCATCTCCCGCCCCACGCGGATCGAGGTGCTCACATCCCAGCCTTGGTTGATGTCCACCATCAGGTCGACGCCGTCCCCGACCGCCGACCGCAGCGCCCGCATCCGTTCCACCTCGACGGAAGTGTCCGCGTGCGCGCCCATCCGAAACTTCATGGCGCGAAAGCCTCTGTCGAGCAAGTCTCTGCCGGTGTCGGCGAGTGCCGCGGCGTCATAGTCCCGCCACAGGTAGCCGCTCGCGTAAGCAGGCACTTGGGGCGTTCCACCGCCAAGCAGTCGGAATAGGGGCTGCCCCAGCTGCTTTCCGCGAATGTCCCACAGAGCGACGTCGATTGCCGCGACGGCCGATGTCACCATCCCGGCCGGTGCCCCCCATCCGCCCAAGTCGAGCAGCTTTGCGCCGATCGCCTCGATCTGTGCGGGATTGTCTCCGACGGCGCAGTCTGCCAGGGCATCCAGGGTGGCTTTGAGCGGAGGCAACATCTCGGCGGGGACGAAGCCGCTGTATGCGATCCCGGTGATGCCGTCCGAGGTGTGCAACTCCAGGGTCACGAAGTTCGCAAGACTGGCAGCGATGGACTCGCGCTTGGGGTCGGCAAGCTTGGAGGGACAGGCGTACCGAGTGCGGAAGGCAGAGATCTTCATGGGGATTCACCTCGGGCGAGCCGAAGCGGCTCAGGCCGATAACAGTCGCAACTGTGCCGCAACAGTATAGTGCCCCGACAAGATGGAGCTTCCCTCGGGTGTGCCGCCCTTCCGCCGAGTGCTTGCGGGGGCCGCCATCGCACCAACCGGCGCGGGCTGGTGATGCCCGACGATCTCCGGCTGACAGGCCCGGTACGCGATGACCCGCCGGAGCCGTGCCCCGCTACTCGCCCTTCCGCGGCTGCCACCTGACGACCGGCTTCCTGGCCGCCCGCGTTTCGTCAACCCGGCTTGTGCGGGTCGTGACGGGAGCGCTGCGGACCAAATCCGGGTCTCGCTCGACCTCGTCTGCGATTGCTTGCATGGCATCGACAAAGGCGTCAAGCTCCCGCTTGCTCTCGGTCTCCGTGGGCTCGATCATCAGCGCCCCCTTCACGATCAGCGGAAAGCTAACCGTGTACGGATGGAAGCCGTAGTCGATGAGCCGCTTCGCGATGTCGCCGGTCTTCACGCCATGGCGGGCTTGGCGGCTGTCGCTGAAGACGCACTCGTGCATCGAGGGTGCCTCGTACGGGAGGTCATAGTGGTCCTCGAGTCCCTTGCGGATGTAGTTGGCGTTCAGCACAGCGTCGACTGTTGCGTTGCGCAGGCCGTCGCCCCCGTGGGCCAGAATGTACGCCAACGCGCGCACCAGCACGCCGAAGTTTCCGTTGAACGCCCGCACCCGGCCGATCGATCTGGGGCGGTCCCAGTCAAGCTCCAGTTGCTCCGGGCTCTCCCGGATGCGGGGCACGGGCAGGAACGGTTCCAAGTGCTCGCGGACCGCGACCGGGCCCGCTCCGGGTCCCCCTCCGCCATGGGGGGTCGAGAACGTCTTGTGGAGGTTGAGGTGCATCACGTCCACGCCAAATTCCCCCGGGCGGGCGATTCCCGCCAGGGCGTTCATATTGGCCCCGTCCATGTACAGCTGCGCGCCGCAGCGGTGCAAGACTTCCGCGACCTCCCGAATCTGACCCTCGAAGATCCCGACCGTGTTCGGATTGGTGACCATCAGCGCGGCGACGCTGTCGTCCGCCACCGCTCTCAACCGGTCCACGTCGATCATGCCGCTAGCGTTCGATCGAATTTCGAGCACATCGTAGCCGGCGATGCTGGCGGTTGCGGGATTCGTGCCGTGCGCCGAGTCTGGGATTAGCACCACCCGCCGGGCATCGCCGGCGGCTTCGTGGTAGGCGCGGATCAGCAGCAGGCCGGTCAGTTCGCCGTGGGCGCCTGCGGCCGGCTGGACGGTCACCGCGTCCATCCCGCAGATCTCGACCAGATACGACTCCAGCGTCCGCTGGATCTCCAGCAGGCCCTGCGAGAGGCTGGTCGGCTGGTACGGGTGCGCGTTTGCGATGCCGTCAATTCTCGCGACGGCCTCGTTCACCCTGGGGTTGTACTTCATGGTGCAGGATCCGAGCGGGTACAACCCCAGGTCAATGGCGTAGTTCCAGCTGGAGAGCCGCGTGAAGTGGCGCACCACCTCGACCTCGCTCACTTCCGGGAAGCCGGGAATGTCCGAGCGGACCAGGGCGCTCCCGAGGACCTCCCCGGGGCTGACTGCGGGAACGTCGAGCGGCGGCAGCTGACAGCCGGACTTACCGGGGGACGAGCGCTCGAAGAGCAGCCCCTCGTTCAGAGTGGTGTGCTGCCGGACCCTATCCATCCAAGGCTCCCCGGAAGCACGCGGCATAGGCTGCCATATCGTCACGCTTGACGGTCTCGGTGGCGCAGACCAGCAGCGCTCCCTCGAGCTCGGGGAAGAAGCGGCCAAGCTCGAGGCCGCCGATGATCCCCCCCTCGAGCGCGGCTCGGTTGACCTCCGTGGCCACCCTGCCGCTGGGCCGGACTGCGAATTCGTTGAAGAAGGGTCCCGAGAACACCGGGATTGCCCCGGACTCCCGCAATTCCGCGGCGAGAAAATGGGCCTTGGCCAGGTTCTGCTCGGCGAGCTCCCTGAGGCCGTCCTTTCCGAGCAGGGACATGTACACCGTTGCCATCAGCGCCACCAGTGCCTGGTTCGTGCAAATGTTGGACGTGGCACGAGCGCGGCGGATGTGCTGCTCGCGCGTCGCGAGCGTGAGACAGTAAGCGCGCCGCCCGCGCGAGTCGACGGTCTCGCCGACGATGCGCCCCGGCATTTGGCGGATGTTGCGCATCTTGGTCGCGAGCACGCCGACGTAGGGCCCCCCGTAGCTGGGAGGATGGGCGAAAGACTGCAGCTCCCCGGCGACGATGTCCGCCGACGCGGCGGGCTCGAGGATCCCCAGCGAGGCGGCCTCCGAGAAGGTCGAGACGAGCAGTGCCCCGGCACCGTGGGCCAGCGAGGCCAGTTCCTCGACCTGCTCGACAATTCCGAAGAAGTTCGGCGATTGCACAATCACACCGGCCACGTCGCCGGTGAGCCGGGATGCCAGTGCCTCCGTGTCCACCCGACCGGTCTCGCGGTCGAACGCAACCGTCTCGGCAGTCAGGCCTTGGTGCCGGAAATAGGTGTCCAGCACTTGCCGATACTCAGGGTGGAGTGACTCGGCCACGAGCAGTCGACCGCGGCGCGTGATGCGGGCGGCCATCATCCCGGCCTCGGGGACGGCCGTGGACCCGTCGTACATCGACGCGTTGGCAACCTCCATACCCGTGAGTTGGGCAATCATCGTCTGGAACTCGAATATGCTCGTCAGCACGCCCTGCGAGATCTCCGCCTGGTAGGGCGTGTAGGCCGTGAGGAATTCTCCCCGGGTGGCGATCGTGTCGATCACCACCGGCCGGTAGTGGTGGTAAGCCCCGGCGCCCAGAAAGCTGGCGTAGCCCCCCGCCGCCTCGCTGCCTCTCTGCTCGAAGTAGGAGCGGATCTCGAACTCGGACATTCCGCGCGGAATGTCCAGCCCGGCAGTCCGGCGCAGTTCATCGGGGATGGCCGCGAAGAGTTCCTCCGCGGATTCCATGCCCAACGCTGCCAGCATCTCCTCGCGCTCGACGGGTGACTTTGGGAGATACCGCACGCGGAGCCCCGGTCAGCTGCCCGCCTCGGCCGCCACGTATGCTGCGTACTCCGCCGCACTCAGCAGCTCGGGGCCGTCCAGCGTGTCTTCCACGGTCATGCGCACCAGCCAGCCTTCTCCGTGCGGGTCATCGTTAATCCGCTCCGGCGCGTCCATCAGTGCCTCGTTGACGTCCGTCACGTCCCCGCTGATCGGCGCGTAGATGTCTGAGACTGCCTTGACCGACTCGACAGCGCCAAAGGCCGCTCCGGCCTGCAGCTTCGCCCCGACGGCCGGAAGTTCGACGAAGACCACGTCGCCGATCTGGTCTTGGGCGTGGTCGGTGATGCCAACGGTCGCCGTTTCGCCCTCGATCCGCACCCACTCGTGCTCTTTGGTGTAGCGGAAATGGTCTTGGTATTCCATCAGGCTGATGTCCTCGGGCGCTTGTAGAAGGGCGTAGGGACGACCCGCGCGCCCACGGAACGCCCCCTTATCTCGATGTCGATCGGCTGGCCCAGCCGCGTGTGCTCGACCGGCAGCATGCAGAGGCCGATTCGCTTTCCCAGCGCCGGGGCCGGCGAAGCGCTGGTGACGCGCCCCACCGGGCGCCCTCCGACCAAGACCGGATAGCCGTCCCGGCCGATGCCCCGGCCGGTCATCTCGAAGCCGACAATCCGACGCCGGACGCCCTCGCGCTTCTGCCTGGCCAGCGCATCCCGCCCGCAGAACTCCAACTTCCCCAGCTTGACGATCCAGCCGAGGCCGGCCTCGTAGGGCGTGGTGGAGGCATCAATCTCGTGCCCGTAAAGGGACATCGCGGCCTCGAGCCGCAGGGTGTTGCGGGCCCCGAGCCCGCAGGGCAGGATCGAGTTCGCCTCGCCTGCGTCAAGGATCGCCTGCCACACGCGTTCCGCGACCGAAGGGGCAACGTACACCTCGAATCCGTCCTCGCCGGTGTAACCCGTGCGGGCCACCAACGCCTGCTCGCCGGCGAACCTGCAGCGCTCGAACCAGTAGTATCGCACCCCGGAAACGTCGCGCTCGGCCAGCCGGGCGACGACCGCCGGAGCGTTTGGGCCTTGGATCGCGAGCTGCGCGTAGTCGTTGCTGGCGAACCGGACATCGGCATCGAAGGAATTGTTCGCCTTGATCCAGTCGAAGTCCGCTTCTTGGTTACCCGCGTTCACGCACAGCAGGAACCGCCCGGCCGCGATGCGGTGCACCAACAAGTCGTCGACAAACCCGCCCTGGGGGTTCAGGAGGCCCGAGTACTGAGCTTGCCCGTCCCGCAGGTTGGCGGCTCGGTTCGAGCAGACCGAGTCGATCAGGTCGACGGCCTGCGGCCCTCGGATCTCAATCTCCCCCATGTGGCTCACATCGAAGAGCCCCACCGAGGTCCTCACGGCCATGTGCTCGGCGACAATTCCCGAGTATTGGACCGGCATGTGCCAGCCCCCGAAGGGCACCATCCTCGCGTTGGCCGCGCGGTGCACGCGGTGCAGCGGGGTCCGCTTGAGGCTGGAAGGGCTGGAACTTCCCGACATGCGGTTGCCCCCGAGCGACGTCATGGCAAGCTCCGCCACGGCCGGGAAACGTACAAGTTACCACCGGTTGTGGCCGCTGTCAAACCGGCCGCGCCGTATACTCTGTATTGGGCTCCGGCGGGTGTTCGCACGCCCGGCGGCGCGCTGCCGGGCCCGTCGTCGTCGTGCGAGGAATGCAGGCAGTTGCCGGTTTTCTTGCGGGTGTGGCCTTCGCCGCGCGGATTCTCGCGGCTGACACGTTCGTCTCCGAAATCCGGCCCCAGCTGGTGGAGCACTGCGGCGCTTGCCACTCCGAGGCGTCCACCAGTCGCCTTCCGTTTCTCGAAGCTGCCTCGGCGGTAGATGTGGCGGCCCGCTCCGGAGCCTGGCGCAGCGTCGCCATGCAGCTCCGCAACCGGACGATGCCTCCCTTTCCGGCAGAAGGGCCGCTTACCTCCGACCGGCTGCGAATCGCCGATTGGATCGAGGACACGCTGCGGACGCGAGCCTGCGATGTCGGGCTATACGCCGGGCCGGTCACGATCCGCCGGCTGAACCGGGCCGAGTACGAGAACACGGTCAGCGATCTCTTCGGCCTGCGGTTCGAGGTCGCCGAGCTGTTCCCGGTCGATGGGTCCGGCGGGGAGGGTTTTGACAACAACGGCGAGACTCTCTTTCTCTCCCCGCTGCTTGCCGAACGCTACCTCGAGGTCGCAAGCCAGGTCTTGGAGGCGGTCATCGTCACGCCGCCACTCGTGCGCGCGTTCGTGGCGCGTGACCTGCTTCCCGGTCGGTTCGTGGACGACCATGACTCGGTCGAGATCTTGCCCAACGACACGGTGGAGGAGTCGATTTCCTTCCACACCGCAGGTTCCTACTCGCTCAAGGCCGCGGTCATGTCCCCGAGACCCGACACGCAACCCGAGGTGGACATCTTTGTGGACGGCGAGCCTGCCGGCTCGATGCGCTTCCAGTGGTCGGCCGCCGAGGCCACCTCCAGGACGGCCCAGATCTCTGTCGGTTCCGGGACCCATTCCATTTCTCTCCGGGTGGTCCCGGCCAGCCCTGCAATCAGGCTTGTCACTCTTGACATCGAGCAGCACGCCGCCGGGGTCTCCGAGGCCAAGCGGGCCGCACATTTCCGGCTGTTCGGGAGCGACCCGGGCGAGACCGGGATCGCTGGGCGGCGCGAGGCCGATCGGCTGCTGCGAAGATTCTTGCGGCGTGCGTTCCGCAGGCCCGTGGATCCGGGCGACACCGAGCCCTTCCTTGAGCTCTACGACCGCGCCGTGGGTCGTGGCGACCCATTTGAGGAGGGGGTCAGGATGGCGCTGAAGGCAGTCCTGGTCTCCCCCGAATTCCTGTATCGGGCGGAATTGGCCCCCAGTGGCGGCGTGCCCCGGCCAATTTCGGGCCACGAGCTAGCCACCCGCCTGTCCTATTTCCTGTGGGGATCCACGCCAGACGCTGAGCTCTTGCACCTCGCTGAGAGCGGCCGCTTGCAGGAGAACAGCGTGCTGGCCGGCCAGGTCGACCGGCTCCTCGACCATCCTCGATCGAAGTTCTTCGCGGAGACGTTCATGGGGCAGTGGCTGGGGACCAAGGACGTGGGGGGGCGCGTCGCGCCGACCCTGAACGAGATCCAGCACTTCTACACGCCCAAGATCGCGACTGACATGCGGGCGGAGCCCGTCCTCCTATTCCAGCGGATGCTGGCCGAAGACCGGAGCGTTCTCGAATTCGTCACCGCCGACTACACGTTCCTCACCGAGCGGCTCGCGCAGTTCATCGGGATGCCGGGTGTCGCCCGTGGCAACGACTTCCAGCTGGTCTCGACGACGGACGGCCGCCGTGGCGGCTTGCTCGGCCTGGCCGCCGTGCAGGCGATGAATTCCGAGTACCGCCGGAGCAGTCCGATTCTGCGGGGCGTCTGGGTGTTGGAGACCCTTCTCGGAACCACGGTCCCGCCGCCGCCTCCCGACATTCCGGCACTGGAAGCGCACGAAGAAGACAGTCCGGGGGGAGTGACGAATCGCGAGTTGGTAGAGCGACACCGCGCCGCGCCGGCGTGCGCGAGTTGCCATGACGTGATTGATCCGATCGGTTTCGGCCTTGAGCACTACGACTGGCTGGGCCGGTGGCGTGATGTTGACGGCAATGGAAACCCGATCGACCCCTCCGGCGTGCTCCCGTCGGGCGAGGAGTTCACGGGTTTGACAGGGTTGCGCGACGTTTTGGTCGGTAGGCAGGGCGAAGTGCTGCGCCAGGTTGTCCGCAAGTTGCTCGGGTACGCCCTGGGGCGGAGTTTGGTTGATGAGGACGCGTGCGCAGTTGAGACGATTCTCGCCAGTGCCAAGGGCTCGGGTTACGGCGCTCGGACGATCGTTCGGCAGATCGCGATGAGCGTCCCGTTCCGAAACGTTCAGCCCGAGCGGGCCCAGCCGCCCCGCTCGATCGCGCGCGGTGTTAGCGTAGAAGGGAGGGTGAAGTAGTCTCGTGGTCCAGTCTTTGTCGCGCCGGTCAGTGCTCCGAGGGGCGGGGGTAAGTCTCGCGCTGCCTTGGCTCGAGGCCCTTGCGCCGGCGGAACGCATCCCCTCGCAACGCTTGGCCGAGCCGCCCATGCGGGTGGCGTTCCTGTTCATGCCGTGCGGCGTGAGGCCGGATCACTGGCACCCGGCAGGCGATGGGGAAGACTACGAGGTCACCCCGCACCTGGAGGCATTCGCGCCGTTCAAGGACGACTTCCTCCTGCTCCAGAACCTATGGAACTCCAACGCGGTCGGGCGTAACGGCCACTGGGCGAAGGTGCCCGCGTGGCTCTCGGGGGGGTACGTGGAGCGGTCCACCGGGCGTGACATAGACACTGGGGGCACGTCCGTAGATCAGGTGATCTCGGCCCGCATCGGCACTCGAACGCCCCTCCCGGCAGTCCACCTCGGCTTGGACCACCCGCGGACCGGTGTGGACAACATAGGTGGCGGATTCGCCCGGATCGTGGGTTCGCACATCTCGTGGCGCGATCCGCACACGCCTGCGGCGAAGGAGATCGTGCCGCGGCTGGCCTTTGACCGGCTCTACCGGGCCGGCCTCCCGGGTTCCGGCCCGGCGGTCTCGGCGGCGGAGAGCATGGACGAGGCGAGCATTCTGGACGTCGTCCTCGACAGGGCGCGGGCCGTGCGTCGCAAGGGGAGCCGGCGGGACCAGCTCAAACTGGACGAGTACCTGGACTCTGTGCGCTCGGTCGAGCGGCGTGTGCAGGCAACATTGAAGCCCCGCCCGCGCTGGGTCAATGAGGGCGAATTGGACATTGGCCGGCCCCCGGAGGGGATTCCCGAGAGCCATGAGGACCACACCAAGCTGATGCTTGACATCCTCCTGCTGGCTCTGTGGTCTGACACTACCCGCGTGGCGACCTTCATGTTCGGCGATGCCCAGACGGCAAGGGACTTCTCGTTCCTTGACGGCGTCAATGGGTCATTCCACGGGATTTCCCACCATCGCGACGAGCCAGACAGACGGGCCCAGTATGAGCGCATCATCAACTGGCACACGCGTCAGGCCGCATACCTGCTGGGCCGGATGCGGGACTTGGACGAGGGCGGGTCTACGCTGCTTGACAATTCGATGGTCATGTTCGGCTCGTCCCTTAGCAATGGCAACAGCCACGATCCCTCCAACCTGCCGCTGATCCTGGCGGGCCGCGGGAAGGGGACTCTCCGGCCCGGCCGGAGGATCGTCGCCAAGCCCGACACGCCGCTTTGCAATCTGTACTTGGCGATGATGCATCGGATGGGCCTGCAGGACGCCGAGGCCTTCGGCGACAGCACGGGCCCGCTGGAGGGGCTTGCCTGACGTCCGGGCACGGCCGTGTCGCGGGGCGGCGAGATTGTCCGCGAGAGGCGCGTTCGGCGCACTAGTCGCGTTGGTGGCGGCCCGCGCCGGGCGGGCGTCCAAGCGCAGGGCCGCAGTTGATGGCCAATCCTCGGCCTAGGCCTCTCGCCCGGGTCGCGGAATGGCCGCCGCGGAGCAAATGGTCGCTTCTGTAGCGGGACGGGCCGCCGCGCTCAATGCCTTGCGGCACCCTTGCAGGGTCAGCCGAGGGCGAGTCCGATCCTAGACCGCGGGTAGCTTTCGTGGTAGCATTCGGACCAAGTAGCGGCGGCACAAATTTACGCGTGATACGGCACACGGTCGATAGCGCTTGCTGCGGTTGCGGGGTCGGAGGAGGGCCCACCCGTCATGCAACGTGGAATGAATCGGCTGAAGCGCCTCGCAGTGCTGGGAGCCTTGATCGCATGCTTCGCGGCCACAGCCGTTGGTCAGGTGACAACGGCGACAATCTACGGTCGCGTCCAGGATCCCACGGGCGCCGTGATTCCAGGCGCCGAGGCCGTGGCCACGAACGACCTGACCGGAATCGCGAAATCTGCCAGCAGTGACGCTCGCGGAGAGTTCACGATCCCGTTCCTGACGGTTGGGAGCTACACCGTCCGCGTCACGTCGGAGGGTTTCAAGGCCTTCCAGCGGACCGGCTTGGACCTGGCCTCGGGACAGAAGGCCGATCTGACTTTCGTACTGGAAATCGGCGTTACCACGGAGATTGTGAACGTCACCGCGGAGGCTCCTTTGCTGAACACGGCAACGGCGGAGCAGGATGTGAACCTCAACGAGGACATGGTGCACGAGCTTCCGCTCCGGCGCCGGGACATCACCAGCATCCTGCAGAACGGCACGGGACTGTCCGCCGGAAATGGCACCACCCTGTCGATCAACGGATTGGCCCCGCGCAGCTTCTCCTTTTCCGTGGACGGTGTTGATGCCGCGCCGGACTCGGAGTTTCCATCGATTTCGCTCTACCAGAATTTCAACTTCATCAAGGGCGTGAGCGTTGAAGCTGTCAAGGAAGTTGAGATTTCGAAGAATATCTTCTCTGCCGAGATTGCGCAGACGACCTCGGGAAATTTCAACATCATCACCAAGGGTGGCACGAACCAGTTTCACGGCAGCGCATTTGAGCAGTACCAAGCTGGCGGGCTGAACGCCAACAACCACATACTCGCTCGCAAGACATCTCGTGTCTATCACCAATATGGGGGCTCATTGGGAGGACCGATCGTCCGCAACAAGGTGTTCATATTTGGAGCCTTCGAGGGGTATCGACTGAATGAGCTTCGGCCGTTGACCGGGTGGGTCCCTTCCATGAAATTCCGAGAGGAGATTACCCGAGCGATTCCCGAATCTAGGGCATACTGGGATGCGTGGCATTTGCCGACCGAAGCGCCGCAGAATCCGGACGATGCGAGAGCGTTTTCTAGCGTAGCCGGTGCGCTTCAGAATGAGGATAATCACGCTTCAATCCGAAGCGACTACCAAGTCAGCAGCAACTCCCTGCTAACGGTGCGGTATACGCGGGGCCGTCCGCTGCAACTGACTCCGCGGCTTGCCAGAGGCAACCCGCGAGTGCATGATGGGCTCAATGAGAATGTGGCGTCCACCTTCAATCACGTGATCACGCCGACGATGACAGCTGAGACCCGTTTTGGCTACAACCGGTCGGACATGCACCGCGTTGACCAGTTGCTGACACTGAATGTTGCCAAAGTAAACGGGGCAGGCTTGCCGGATGCTGGTCAGGCGAGACAGTTCTCGAAGACTGGATCGACGACGACATTCGAGCAGAATTTTGCCAAGACCAGCGGACGTCATTCCATGAAATTTGGCGGACTGTTCAGGGTTCACTTTGCGCGTCGAATACTCGCCGACACACCGCGGTTCGGTTACAACACGTTGGCGGATATCATTGCCAACAACCCCGAGAGCGCGTTCTTCAACTTTGGGTTGGATGAATTTGAAATCCGTCGGAACTTCTTCGGGTTCTTCTTGCAGGACGACTTCCGCGTATCGCAAGATCTGACCATCAACTTGGGTGTGCGGTGGGACTATGGCACTGTGCCCGTTGAGCGTGACGGTCGCTTCTTCAACAGGGATGGGGCCTTCGGGCCTTTCCTTCCTGCCGAGGATGTATGGAAAGAGCACTACAACATGTGGTCACCACGGGTGGGCCTCGCATGGTCGCTGGACGACAAGACAGTTGTCCGTGGCGGGTTTGGCGTATTCTATATCCCATTCAATCTATTCTCTGGACCAGTGGAACTTGTACGAAACGGCTTGGATGTTCCCACGCAAGCAAGCTTGGACCGGGACCAGTTGCAGCGATTCAATCTCAACTACGGTGCCACTCGGGAACAGGCACTGCCCCTCGTGGCATCAAGCAACATTGTCACCGGGACAGCTGTGGATCCGAACTGGGAGAATTCGTACAGCATGCAGTGGACATTCGGCATCCAGAGGCAACTCTCTGACACGGTCGTTTGGGATGTCTCCTACGTCGGCAATCGCGGTCTCAAACTGATCTACAGTCCCGGTGTCAATCGCAACCAGCGCGACACGGGCCAACTAGAGGTTGCGGGTTTCGGGCGGCAGTTCCGCTACTACCAAAGTGCTGACAACAGCGACTATAACAGTCTGCAAACGTCGGTGAAGAAGCGGTTCTCAAACGGATTGCAAGGAAATCTGAACTATACTTGGGCAAGCAACACCTCGTATTTCCGTGGCGATTACACATGCTGTGGAGGGGGAGAGGAGCCCCAAGACCTCTCGGACCTGAATGAGAATCATGGACCTACTCCGTTTCACATTCGCCACCGGTTTGTCGCGGACTGGATCTATGAACTACCCCTGATGCGGTCCAGTAATCCGGCGAGTCGTCTGGTCTTGGGCGGCTGGCAGATCGGGGGCATCCTGACCGCCGCGACCGGCACCCCTTTGAATATTCGGCAGGGGTCTAGCGGACCTGGAGCGCGTCCCGACATTGTCGGATCAAGCCACGCAGCCGCGATCCGGAGCGGGTACGGATCGCCCGTGGATGGCGGTCGCTACCAATACTTGGACCCCGCTGCGTTTTCCAACGTGCCCCGCAACGCGCGTGGCAATCGTTCCATCAGGGCCGGCACTTTGGGCCGGCGCTCAATCTACGGGCCTGGACTGTGGCAGGTGGACATGTCGCTCTCGAAGAATCTCATGCTGACGGAGGGGGGCACGCGGATTCAGCTTCGCGTGGACCTGTTCAACGCCTTCAACCACACGAATTTTGCCGGCCTCGACACGAACACTCGCGGCGGGGGATCGGACGCAATCCGGGGCGGCTTTGGTCGCATCACATCGACCAGGCCGGGTCGAGAGACGCAGCTGTCCTTGCGCATCGACTTCTAGGCACGGGTCCGAGCCGCCGACCGCTTCCTCGGGGCATCCGCCCCGAGGACTATGATCGGGCCATGCTGTGGCGACTCGCGGCTAGCATAGGGTTGGCTGTCATGGTTGCCGGGGCCTGTGCCGGACCGGCGCGGGCTCAGCCCACGTTCAGCCGAGATGTTGCCCCGATTGTCTGGGACCGTTGCGGGGGCTGCCATCGGCCGGGTGGCCCCGGACCGTTTCCGCTGATCCTTTACGACGACGTTGCCAAGCGTGCGGACTTGGTAGAGGCTGTTGTTCAGGCTCGCTACATGCCCCCTTGGCCTCCCGCGCCCGGTCCTTTGCGATTCGAGGGGGAGCGGCGGCTGACGGATCGCGAGATCGCCACCTTGCTCGCTTGGATCCGCGCCGGCCGGCCCCGGGGCTCTTCGGCCGATCTCCCCAGCCCGCGGACTTGGCCGTCCGGCTGGCAGATGGGTCCCCCCGACATGATCCTTGAGATGCAGGAGGAGTTCGAGATCCCCGCCGAGGGGGCCGACGTGTTTCGCAGCTTTGTGCTGCCGCTTCCCATTGATCGGACCCGGTACGTGCGGGGATTCGAGTTCCGCCCCGGCAACGTGCGCGTCGTGCATCACGCCCGGATCATGATCGACCCGCTCGGGAACGCCAGGCGGCGGGACCTCGACGACCCCGGGCCCGGTTTCAGCGGGGGATTGGCGGCCGGGGAGGTATTCGACGCCGATGGCCACTGGATCGGGTGGACGCCGGGCAAGCAGCCGGCCATGCGGTCCGAGGAGCTGGCATGGCCAATCCTTCCCGGGAGTGACCTGGTGCTCGAGTTGCACATGCTTCCGACTGGCAGGCCAGAGTCTATCCGCGCGGCTCTCGGCCTGTACTTCTCTGACCGTGAGCCTGACCGAACCCCGTTCATGGTGAGGCTCGGGCGCAATGACATCGACATTCCGGCGGGGACAGCGGATTACGTCACCGAGGATTCTTACGAACTGCCGGTGGACGTCGAAATCCTCAGCGTCTACGCACATGCGCACTACCTCGGCAAATCCATGGAGGGATGGGCCGTGCTGCCGGGCGGCGAGACTCTGAGCCTGCTGCGAATCGACGCTTGGAGCTTTGACTGGCAGGACGAGTACCGGTACGAAGTGCCCGTCAGTCTGCCCAGGGGCAGCCGAGTGTTCATGCGGTTCGCCTATGACAACTCAGCCGGCAATCCTCGCAATCCTCATGTTCCCCCGCGGAGGATCACGTACGGCTGGAAGTCATCCGAGGAGATGGGGGACCTCTGGTTTCAAGTGCGGGCCAAGAGCCGGCCAGACCGGGCGATTCTGGCGGACGACTTCCTGCGCAAGGAGCGGCAGGCCCAGGTCGCGGGTTTGGTGAAACAACTCGAGGTGAACCCGGGGGATCTGGGACGCAGGAACGATCTCGCCTACGCGCTGCTGCAGGGCGGACAGCTGACTGACGCGATCCGAGAATTCGAGAGTGTTGCGGAGGCCGACCCGTCGAATGTCTTCGCCCTGCACAACCTCGGTTTGGCATGGAATCTGCGCGGCAACGTGGAAAGTGCCGAATGGGCTTACAGAGCGGCGATCGGTGCCGCCCCGGATCACGCGCCGTCACTGAGCAATCTGGCCGTGGTCCTTGCCAACTCGGGACGAACGGAGGAAGCGGCGAGTCATCTCCGCGAATGCATTCGCTCACAGCCGCAGTACGTCGAGGCCTATGGCAACTTGGGCGCGATTCTCGTTGCCTCGGGGCGCTATGACGAGGCCGTATCGCTCTACCGGCAAGCGGTCGGGATCAGTCCCGGATTCGGCCCCGTGCACTACAACCTTGCGGGCCTCTATCTGGCCGCGGGCGAAGTAGACGCGGCCCGGAGGCACTATCGGGCCGCCGCTGGCAGCGACTATGAGCAGGCGGCAAGCCGCGCGCGCGAAGCGCTGGACCGGATGGCAGAGTCAGGGGGCCGCTGAAGTTTCGCGGCGACGTGCGCGTTCGAGCGGTCGGGCACTCCCCCTCCGCCGCCTTGGTCCACGGCAATCTCCAGAATTGCCGGAGACGCGTCTGCCGCGGCTCAAGGCAGGTTGCGTTACATTCCCCAGACCGTGATCGGCGGACCGGCACACCGCTCGGGATCTCTCCGAAAGATCCGATCCTGCCATGCCCGGGCCGGTCGCCGGTCGAAGACCACCAAATGCCCGGAAATCGCCTTGCAGCGGTCCATGTACCGCGCCGTTTGCCGCAGGCCGGCCTGCACGACGCTGTCCAAGCCCGTGCCGGGGCGCAGGGTCTTGCACTCGATCACATGCCGCTCACCCTGCAGCGCACTCCCGCCCTCTTGCTCCGGCCAGCGAATCAGGATGTCCGTCCGGCCCCGGCCTAGCGCATACTTCCGCTCGATCTGCCCGCCTCGGTTCACGACCCGATGCAGGAATCCCTGCAGCAGCAGGTGAGGGCCCGCCTCCTTATACTCGACTTCCTCCAGCCAGTGCTCGGAATTCTCCCGGTACCAGCCTTGGAACGCTTCCATCAGCAGCACCACGTCCAAGCGGTGGCCGGGCCCCACGTACCAGCCCTTTCTGTTCGGGATGTACGACTCCAACGTGCTGGCGAGCTGTCGCGGGATCACCTCCCGATAGATCGGATTGGCAATCTCCACCGGATTCTCCCCGCGCACCAAGCCCAAGTCACGGACATAGTCCAAGTCCTCTTCGGACAAACCCGTCGGTGCTTGCGTGCCCGCAAGCAGCGGCTCGATGACGCGTCGCACGGGTCCCTCCCGCAACTTGGCCGCAAGTTGGTCCAAGTGCGTCACTCGGTCAACGATGAGCCTCTCCTTGGCCCGCTCGATGTCGCCCAGACCGATCGGGCGGGTACGGTCGGCCACGCCGCGCTCCCCGAAGCAGGATTCGAATCCGAGAGCGTTCACCAGCCAAGGCTGCCCCCGGGTTAGCTGCCAGACCCGCTCAACCGCTTCGGTCTCGAACTCTTGGCCGGTCTCCGCGGTGTGCTGACTCAGCAGTGTCTCGACCTCCTCCGGAGAGAAGTCGCCCAGCCGCAGCGACTTCGCCACGATGTTGAAGGGGCTCGCCCGCGGAGCGGACCGCATGCCGCGGAGCGCTCGGACCCCGTAGTCCCGCAAATTGTGCAGGCCGCACAGCACGACGCTCTGCGGGAACCCTCTCGGGCGACTCTGGTAGCCCATTCGCAATTGCTCCAACACCGACAGCAGGACCCGGTCGGCGAGTGCGTCGAACTCGTCTACCAGCAGCACCAACGGCCTAGGGTCGGAAGCCGCCCAGCGGCTGAGGAACAGTTCCAACGCGGACAGCGGCGAAACGTGCGCCATGACGCGTCCGACCTGGGCGTAGAGAGACGTGTCCCGCAGAGTCTGCTCCGCAGCGCGGGCGCAGCGTTCTAGCACATGCCGGATCCCGCCCTCCAAGTCATTCCCGGCAGATTGCCCGTCGTACAGGTCAACGACAGCGCAGCGGTAGCGGCTGGAAGCATTCAGCAAGTCCGACAGCGCCACCAGCGTTGAGGTCTTTCCGCTCTGGCGTGGGGCGTGCAGTAGGAGGTAATTCTTGCGCCGGATCAGGGTTAAGACACCCTCCCGGTCGATTCGGCTGAGCGGCGGTAGGCAGTAATGGTCCTCTTCAACCATCGGGCCCTCGGTGTTGAAATAGCGCTCCACCTCTCGCAGAGTATTGCACGGGCCTCGCCATGGCGGTAGGTGGCATCACTGCTTGTGGCAGAGACCTTGGATGTGCGCCCAGAGTGGAGGGTGCGTCCATCGCCGCCAACGTGGATGGATCGGCCCCCCGCCAGACCGGTTAATGGGCCCCGGCGGTTGCGGTCTACCGTCGGACCTGCAAGTATGCGCCACCCTTCGATCACTCAGGTCGCCGGTGCCATCCCGAGGCGATGGCGCGGCCGTGATGGTTACCTCCGGAATGCCCGTCTCAGGAGCGTACAATCCATCTGACGATGACCTACCGCCCCGAGCAGCGCGGGAGTGGGCGCCCGGCCCAGCGCCCGCCGATGCCACCCCTTCAGCCGTTTCTCAGACGCATCGCCTGCTTGCTGGCCGCCACACTCGCCCTCACGGCACACGCGCAAGGCCTTCAGACATTCCCGATGGTGGCGCCCGAGTCTGTCGGGATGTCCGCAACCCGCCTTGAACGGATTGATCGTTGGCTTGGGTCTCTGGTGGAGTCCGGCGCCGCCGCCGGGTTGGTGGCCTTGGTGTCCCGCAAGGGCATGGTCGTTCACCACCGGGCGACTGGGCGGCTCGGAATGTCGGTCGAGGACAGGATGCCCGAGGACGCCCTATTTGACGTCGCCTCGATCACCAAACCCCTCACGGCAGTCGTCGCCCTGCGATTGCTGGAAGATGGCAGCATTACGCTCGGAGACCGCGTTGACGAGCACTTGCCGGAGTTTCGCGGCGCACGCGTGGCGCGGGAGTCCGGTCCGCCGCAGCCCGCCGGTCGCGCGATGCTGGTGCGACACCTGTTCACGCACACCTCGGGCGCGCGGGATCCCCGCTCGAGAGCGGAGACTTACGCGTTTCCCACTATGGAGCAGTACATGCGGGAGTTCGCCACTCTGCCGCTGCAGGCCGAGCCCGGCTCGGAATGGATTTACGGCGATTCGCTGGACATTCTCGGCCACTTGGCCGAGCGGGTCAGCGGCAGGCCGCTCGACAGCCTGGTCGGCGAGTGGATCTTGGAGCCGTTGGGCATGCGAGACACCCACTACTGGCCGCCCGAGTCGAAGCAAGGTCGACGGGCATTGCTCGTCGTGGACGGGAAGGACGATCCCACCCGAGAGTCCAGGGAGCCGCCGGAGGCGGGCCGACGGAAGACCTTTCACTCTGGCGCGAGCGGCTTGCACACGACGGCCGCGGACTACTGGCGATTCTGCCAGATGCTGCTCAACGGGGGCGTGCTCGGCGGTCAGCGCGTGCTGGGGCCGAGGACTGTGGCGCTGATGGCCGAGGACCACCTCGAGGCGGGGACCGAGTACAGGCCCGGCCTTGGCTATGGATTGGGAGTCGCGGTGGTTCTCCAGCGGGCCCTGACGGGCCTGCCGTACTCGGACGGATCGTACTACTGGGGAGGCTCGCAGGGAACGCTGTTCTGGATAGACCCGGCGGAAGAGGTCGTCGGTGTCTTGATGGTCCAGTCCCGACCGAGCGCTCCTCTGAAACTGCGGCAGAAGTTCGCGGCGCTGGTCTACTCGTCGATCGTCGACTGACCGCGAGCGCGCCGGCGCCCGCCGCGGGACTCGCGGCAGCCGTGCTCGCAAGTCCGGCTGGAAGACTAGAATACGGTGTTCATGCCCGATTCGCGGCCCAACATCATCCTCATCATCACCGACCAGCAGCGGTTCGACACCATTGGCGCACTTGGATCCGACCACATGGACACCCCCCATCTGGACCGTCTGGTGCGCGAGGGCGTGACCTTCACCAATTGCTTCGTTCCGGCGGCATCCTGCGCGCCGTGCAGGGCGAGCCTGTTCACCGGCCAGTACCCCCACTCGCACGGAGTGCTGCGAAATGGCGACCGCTGGCGGCACTGCTGGGTCGACCTCCTGAGCAAGTCGGGGTACAACACCATCAACGTCGGCAAGATGCACACCTTCCCGTACAACGAGCTGTTCGGCTTCCGACAGCGCTACACGGTGGAGAACAAAGACCGCCATCTCGAGGGGCGCTACTTCTTCGACGAGTGGGACAAAGCGCTGAAGGCCCGCGGCCTGAAGAAGCCGGGACGCCTCTCGTATCGCGCCATGGAGGACTACAGGGAGCGGCTGGGCGCGTTCGAATGGCCCATTGACGAGGACATGCATCCGGACACGTTCGTCGGCAACACGGCGACGTGGTGGCTGGAGAACTACCCCAGGACGGAGCCCCTGTTCCTCGAGATCGGCTTTCCGGGGCCACATCCGCCGTACGATCCGCCCAAGCGATATTCCGACCCGTACATGGCCAAGGACCTGCCGCTGTTGGAGGTGACCCAGGAGGAGCTGGACAACCAGCCAGCGCCGTACCGCGGAATGATCGACCACAACTGCGAGGTGGACCATGATTCTGTGGTTCACCAGTGGAACCCGTCCCGGCAAGCCCGCCATCGCCAGCGCGCGTACTATTGCGGGAACGTCACACTCATCGACGAACAGGTGGGGCGGATCATGAAGACACTCGAGTCAGCCCGTTACTTGGAGAACTCCGTCGTCATCTTCACGTCCGACCACGGCGACTGCCTCACGGACCACGGGCACAGCCAGAAGTGGACCATGTACGACGCGGTCACGCGCATGCCGCTGATCGTCTGGTCACCGCGACGGTTCGAGGGTGGGAAGCAGCTGGAAGGGCTGTGCTCATTGCTGGACCTCGGCCCCACAATCTTGGAGCTGGCGGGCCTGCAACCCCCGTCGAAGATGGAGGCCGCCTCGCTGGTCGGTGCTCTGCGGGGGAAGCCCTGGGAGGGCAGGGAACAGGTCTTCTGCGAGTCCGCCCGGGATGTCAACTTCACGACCAACGACTACCAGACGATGATTCGAACCAGGGAGTGGAAGCTCGTGCACTTCCTCGACGAGCCGGACGGGCAGCTCTTCAGCTTGGTCGACGATCCCGACGAGGTGCGCAACCTCTGGGATGATCCGGCCACCCAGGAAAAGAAGCGCGAGTTGTTGGACGCGCTGTTGACTTGGAGGATTCGCAGCCAGGTGGACCACGCGGGCTGGGAGTTCGAGTACGTCGACTGACTGGGCGCCTCCCACTCCTGGCGCCCGCGGGCCCGCTGTGCGATTGGCGGGCTGATCCCCTCGAACGGTCCCCGGGGCAGCGCGGACCGATCCGGGTCCACAGCCCGGCAGGCCATTGCGGCGGGCCGATCCTCTCACTGCTCCGTCGTACACTTGGGGCCATGACGCTCGGGATTATCGGAGTTGGCAATCTCGGTGGGGCTCTGGCCGAGGGGGCAGTCTCCGGCGGGGCGGCCACCAGAGTGTTGGCCGCCGATCCTGACCGGGCGCGCACGGACGACCTGGCGGCAAGAATCGGCGACAAGTTCTCGCGCTGCAGAGCCCGGGAAATCCCGGAGGCGTCTGACCTCGTCGTGATCGCGGTCAAGCCGCACATCGTGCCCTCCGTGTTGCGCGACGTGAGCTCGACGCTCAGGGCCGGCTGTCCGCTGGTCTCGGTGGCCGCGGGGGTGAGCCTCGAGACGATTCGTGCGCACCTTGGAACCGAGCATCCGGTCGTGCGCGCGATGCCGAATCTTGCGATGCTCGTCCGGGAGAGCGCCACCGCGCTGACGGCCAGCGCGGCAGTGACGCCGGAGCAGATGGGCCTCGTGGAGGCGATTTTCTCCTCCGTCGGCAAGGTCTTCCCTGTGTCTGAGAGCCAGATGCACGCTGTCACCGGGCTGACGGGGAGCGGGCCAGCCTACGTGGGCCTGATCGTGGAAGGGCTGGCCGCGGGGGCCGTCCAGAAGGGCCTCCCGCCGCCGCTCGCCATGGAGCTCGCCAGCCAATTGCTGCTGGGCTCCGCCAAGCTTCTCAGCGAGACCGGGTGGCATCCGGCGGCGCTCAAGGACCGTGTGACGACGCCGGCCGGGACCACGATTGCCGGGCTGAAGCAGCTGGAGACCGCCGCCGTCCGCGGTGCCCTGCTGTCGGCGGTCGAGGCCGCCAGCGAGAGGTCTGAGCAGCTGTCGCGAGGGTGAGCGCCGCCGTTACAGCAGTGCGTCGCCCTGCATGCTGAACGGTCGCGGGAGCCCGAAGAAGCCAAGGATGGTCGTCGGCAGGTCGATGATGTTGGGCGCGGCCTCCGCGATCGCGTGACTGCTGAACAGGCATCCCGGCACCAAGTCGCGGGCCATCGAGTGGTCCCCAGCCCACGCCCACGGGTTGATGTTCAAGATCTCGCTCCCGCTGCCTCCCATGACGGACTCCGAGGATGACCGGTAGCCCGGGGTGTAGCCAACGAGCAGTTCGGGCAGATCGGCTGCAAATTCTCCCGGGTAGATCTCGGACCGCCGGTAGACCCGGTGCACGGGGCGCTCTCCCGTTTCCGGGTCCCGGATCTCCGCCAGCTCGCGCGCGAGGCGCTCAGCGAGGGTCTCCGCCTCCCGGTCGCCGATGATGCCTTGCCCTTCACGTCCGAGGCGGTTGACGTACAGGCCGTTGAAGCCGCAGCCGTAGGCCGCCGTCCTGGACCAGTCGATGTCCCCCATGCTGGCGGCTTCCTTGCTGGCAGCCTCCTGCTTGACAGCGAGGTAGCCCTCCCGGCGCAGCCAAGAGTTGAGGTGGAACTGGCGACCGAACGGTGCGAAGCCGTGATCCGAGCACACCAGCACCAGCGTGTCGTCGCCCGCGGCCGGCAGCACCCTTCCCACGAGCTTGTCCATTTCCTCGTACAGGTGGTGGATATAGCCGGAAAAGCGCACGTCGCTGGCAGCGTGCATCGGGTGCGTGGAGTCCATGTTCCGCCACAGCATGTGCGTGTCCTGATCGGTGCTCGAGACGTAAAAGAAGAACAGGCCGTCGCGGAATCTGCCCCACTCGTGCTCGAACAGGCGCAGCCGGTCCGCCAAGATCAACTCTGCCTGCTTGACGTAGCCCTCATCGTCGAGCACTCGGTAATCGAGCGCCTTCGTGTCCGCCGGCAGGCCCTTCGTCCAGAACGGCCCGATTGCCGCCGCGATCTCGCCCCCCGCTTCTTCCGGGTGCGCGATCGGCATCGATTGCCGCGACGGGGCGATATTGATGGGCGTCACATAGATCTGCACGTGGGGGTGGGCCTGCTTGAGGTAGAAGCGGCACACGCCTGCGACGCTCGCCAGCCCGGAGGCCATCGAGAACTCGACCGGGATCCATTCGCTGTACTCGCCCACTTCCAGCAGCGCCCGGTGACCCTGGATCTCGACGAGGGCGGCGTCGTTGGCCGCGTCCACGTGCACGCTGAACCCGGCTGTCGTCTCGCGGCGGTCGGCCCGCAAGGTATCCGCGGGCCCGGCTAGTCGCGCGTCAATCCGGCCCTCCTCGAGCCTCACTTGGTGCACAACGCCGCCAGTGAGGCCCGGATACGACTCTTCCGGATCGGTCGTGAAGTAGTTGAATCGCCCGAAGGAGTCCGACAGGTCCGGTGTTCCCATCCCGCTGAGCGCTCGCGTCGCCGTCTCGTCCACCGGAAAATTGGTCGGAATCTTGATCACGGTGGAAGGAATCCCCGCATCGCTGAGGTAGGTCCAGAAGGGCACGCCAAGCCGGTTGTTGACTGCACCGGCCCCACCGAGGGCGATCTCGTAGTCCCCGACTCGCAGGGTGCGGGCGGGAGGGGCGGACTCCCAGATGGAAAAGTAGGGCTCGTAGGTGAACCGATCGCGCATGATGAAGTCGCCGATCGTGTGACTCCCCGGATCGGTGCCGGTGATGAATGTGCTCCATGCCACGGGGCTCAGAGCTGGCATAGTCGTGCCTAGCCGGCGGAAGGAGCCCATTCTGGCGAGCTTGCGGAAGTTGGGCGCGCGGCCAGCATCCATGAGCGCTTGAACGATGGTCGGGTCAAGGCCGTCCAAGGCGAGCACGATCACCCGCTTCGCCGGCCCTGTGCGCGACGGACCCCGGCCGCATGCCCAGCCGGCAGCGGAAGCCCCGGCCAGCGATCCGGCAAACTGTCTCCGCGTGATCATCAACCCGGGGCACGCAGCGGGCCCAACCGGCGCCGCTGTGGCGTCAGACGCCCTCCAAGCGCAGGTAGTCCCGGGCGTTGGCGTAGCAGATCCGGCGCACCATTGCCCCGACCAGGCGCTGATCGTTGGGCAGCTCGCCGCTCTCCATCTCCCGGCCAAGAAGGTTGCAGAGGACGCGGCGGAAGTACTCGTGGCGGGGGTAGGACATGAAGGATCGCGAGTCCGTGAGCATGCCTATGAAGCGTGAGAGCAAGCCCACATTCGAGAGACAGTTCAACTGCCACTCCATTGCCTCCTTCTGGTCCAGGTACCACCAGCCAGAACCGAACTGCATCTTGCCCGGGATGATGCCGTCTTGGAAGTTGCCCAGCATCGTGGCGAATGTGTAGTTGTCGTTCGGGTTGTTGTTGTACAGCACCATGCGCGGGAGGCAGCCGACGCGGTCCAGCCGGTCCATATAGCGGGACAGCGCTTCCACTTGCCGCCAGTCCCCGATCGAGTCGAAACCGGTGTCAGGCCCGGCCAGCCGAAAGCCTCGCGTGCTGTTGTTGCGCTTCGCGCCCAGGTGCAACTGCTTTACCCAGCCGCGAGTCGCATCCAGTTCCCCGAAGTAAACCATCATGTGGGCCGCGAACCGGGAACGCTCCGCTGAGTCCGCGGCCCTGCCCCCTCTCGCCGCGTCGAAGATGCGAGCCGCCTCCGCGGTTGACGGACACTCGCCGAACGCATGGTCAAGGCCGTGATCCGACAGCCTGCAGCCCATGGAGTGGAAGAAGTCGTGCCGCCCTTCGAGGGCATCCCTGAAATCCTGCAGCGTCCGAATCTCGATGCCATCGGCAACTGCCAGTTTCTCGACGTACGGGTTGAACACGGCCGGGTCGTCGACCCGCATAGCCATGTCGGGTCGGAACGCGGGGCAGACCTTGGTGCCGAGGCCGGACTTGGCGATCGCCCGGTGATGTGCCAGATCGTCTGTCGGGTCGTCGGTGGTGCACAGGGCCCGGACGTCGAACCGGCGAAGGATCCCGAACACGCGCAAGCCCTCGGACGCGAGACGTTCCCGCGCCAAGCCCCACACCTCGGGGGCCGTTGACTCGTCCAGCAGCCCGTCGAACCCGAAGTGTCGCTTCAGTTCGAGGTGGCTCCAGTGGTACAGAGGGTTCCGGAGCGTGTACGGCATGGTCCTGGCCCACGCCATGAACTTGTCGCGCGGGTCGGCGTCACCCGTGCACAGTTCTTCGGGAACGCCGTTGGCACGCATGGCGCGCCACTTGTAGTGGTCCCCCTCGAGCCAGATCTCGAAGAGGTTGCGGAACTGTCGATTGGATGCGATGTCTGCCGGGGGAAGGTGGCAGTGATAGTCGAGGATCGGCTCTTCCTCGGCGTAATCGTGGTAGAGCCGTCGAGCTGTCTCGGTGCCGAGCAGGAAGTCGTCGTGGATGAAAGACATGTGCGAGTCTCGCGACAACCCCATCATACGGCCCGGACGCGAGGGCGCTAGCCGAGCAGTGTTCGCAGGAACGCGACGGGCAGTCCGACCAAGATTTCCGAGATTCTCGCAGCCCAGAATCCGTCCAGATGGCCCCCCGAGTCCAGCAGCATCCCGTTGACGGCCGCTGTTGCGTCTCCCCACCAGAAGCCCAGAATGGCCGCCGCCGCTACGATTGCGGCGTATCGCACGGCCAGCGGGGCCCGGTCACTCCGAAACGATCTCTCCAGCCGCGCGCTGACCTGCGCCCGATGCCACGCAACAGATGGATCCCCGATCCGCGACCGCTCGGCATCGATGTCCGCGCGGTAGATCTCCCGGAGCGCCGCGCCCAGCGGGTCCCGCCTTCCTCCGGTGAACATGCCAATGTCGCCTGTCCGTTTCATGACCGTTTCGCGGGTCCCCCTCCGGGAGCGCGCTCCAGCCGCGCCAGGAGCTTCCTCCGGGCACGGAAGGCCATCACTCTCACGCTTGCCGTTCCGACGTTCATTATGCGCGCTGCCTCCTTGTGCTTGCATCCTTCCGCGTAGAGCAGCCAGAGCAGCTGCCGCTCCCGGTCCGACAGTGCCTCCAGCGCGGCGCGAATCGCGATTCGCTCGGCATGGGGCTCGGGTGGCCGCTGCGCACGCCCGTGGCGTGACATCGCCACGAACCGCCGCTCTCGCTGGAGTGCCCTCCCGTGGTCTGCGACGACGCTGAACGCGACCCTGTAGAGGTAGGCTCTTGGCTCCCGAATCGCCCGCCGGCGCTTGCGGCAGATCTCGATGAACTTCACGAACGTGGTCTGGCAGAGGTCATCGGCCGCGTCACTGTCGCTGCACTGGTGCAGGATGTAAGCGCGAATCGCGGGGGCGGTCTCGCGGTAGAGATCCTCGAACTCCGATTCTCCGAGCTCACCGGACGGTGGCGGGCTGTCCACGGAGGAACGCGTCTCAGCGGTTGTTGCCGCCGCCAGACCGGTTCGCGTCCAGCCGTGGCGTGCCTTCCGGGTCGGGATCCGACCGCGCCGCGTCGGCGCGCGGGACTTGCTGAGTGCGCCAGGCCACATAGCCGGACACCAGCAGAGCGACGCCGATCGCGGCGCAGATAACGCCGGGGATCACGAAGACCCGGGACTGGGCGGCCGGTCCGGCCAGCAGGAGAAAGCCTAGGCCGAGCGAGAGCAGGATCGTGCCCGGGACGATCAGCCCCAGCCATTTTGGCTTTCGCTCGCCGCCGTCGAGCAGAAGAGCCCGCGCCAAGGCCCGGCCTTCCGCGCCGCTCAGGGCCTCGGTGAGTTCCCCGGCGCTCGAGTAGCGGTCGATCAGGGCCCGCACGAGGTCAGCGCGCCGCTGGCGTTCCTGCCGCTTGGTCACGTTCTCGAACCAGACGATGAGCGTGACCATGGCGAACAACGCGATGGGGATCAGAATGCTTTGGAGCATGATTCAGTCCTTCCTGTCCGGCCAGGATCGCGAGCAACTCCGCCCTGGGCCATGACTAACTCCGAGACGGACCCGCCCGCAGGGGGGTTAACGCCGGATCACGCCCGGCTACTCCGCACTGTCCCAGGTCTTGCTGACGGTGGCGTCGATGAGGGCGTCGACAACTTCGTGGAGGGCCCGCTCACGCGAGGCCCCTCGCTTGAGCGAGGATCGGTACGTCTCGACCTGAATGTGAGAACTCGTGCCGCGCCGCAGGATGGTGCGGAAGTGCTCGATTTCCCGGACACAGCCGAAGTGTTCCGCATCGGGGCGGATGATCAGGGCAAGCTCCTCCATGAGGTCGGCGTACGGCGTGATCTCGCCACGCCCGAAGTCCACCATCCCGCGGTCCATCCCGTAGCGCTGCGCGCGCCAGCGATTCTCGCTCACCAGCATCTGTGCGTACACTCTCCAGCGCAGGTTGTCGCGCCGCAAACGGTAGAGCATGCGGCACACGCAGCGGAAGAACGCAGCGCAGCACACCGCGTCATCCAGCAGTGTGCAAACGTCCGTGATGCGCATTTCGAGCGTCGGGAAGTGGGCGCTCGGACGCACGTCCCACCACAGCATGCTGGCGCCGTCGATTAGGCCCGCCGATGCCATCAGGTTGACCGCTCGGTTGTACTCGCCAAAGCTCTCGAAGCGTTCCGGCAGTCCCGTGCGGGGCAGTTCGTCGAAGACGCACAGTCGGTACGAGTGCAGGCCGGTCTCGATCCCCTCCCAGAACGGCGAGGAAGTGCTCAGGGCCAGCATATGGGGGAGAAAGTACGACACTTGGTTCATCGTGTCGATGCGCAGGCTGTCGTCCTCGATCCCTATGTGCACGTGCATCCCGCAGGTCAGCAGCCGCTTGGCCACGACCTGCAAGTCTTCCTGCAGCAGCCTGTAGCGCGGCTTGTCCGTACGCCGCTGCTCCTTCCAGCTGCCGAACGGGTGCGTAGATGCCGCGATCGGTGCCAGCCCGTGCTCCGCCGCCATTTCCGCGACAGCCCGTCGCAGATTGGCCAGCTCGGATCGCGCCTGCTGCAGCGAAGTGCACACTGATGTGCCGACTTCCACCTGTGGCCGCAACTGCTCGCGGCTGAAGTGGGTGCCCAGGCGGGCCTCGAGGCCTTCCATCAGCTCCCGCGGCGGCTCGTGGACAAGATCCCGGGTAGTCCGGTCGACCAGCAGGTACTCCTCCTCGACTCCGATGGTGAAGGACGGTTCGCGGATCGTCACGGTCTGTCCTGCCAGTGTTGCCCGAGCGTTGACAGCGCCGTGCGAAGCGCCGTCGCGATCAAGGACGCGTAGGAGTCAACGCCCGGCCGGTCGGTGAGCAGGTCCGACCGCACTTCGAGCAGGACGTATGGCAGGCCGGCCCTGGAGGCGTGGTGCATGCGGGAATAGTCGAACTCGCTTTTCGCAGAGTAGGGCTGGTTGTCTCCCACTTTCAGGCCTGGCACTCGCCGCAGTTCCCCGATCAGCGGTTGCGCCAGCGGCGTGTCCCGGTCCCAGAGTACGCCCACGTGCCACGGGCGGTCGAAGCCGTCGAGAAACGGCGTGAAACTGTGCACGGCGACATACGCGGGCCTCCTGCCCGTTCCGTTCCGGATGGCGCTGAGCATTCTCGAGACCGCACTGTGGTACGGCCGGAACAGGGCCAGCTCGCGCCGCTCGATGTCGGCGGGGCTCAAGGCTGAATTGCCGGGAACTTGCGTTCCGTCGCTCATGGCCGGAATTGATTCCGCGGTGCCCGGCGCCCGGTTGCAGTCGATGACCAGCCGCGAGTAGCCGGAAAGGATTGCGGGGGCGTCGAACTGTTCGGCCAGCTGTCGTGTCAGGTCGGCGGCGCCCGGGTCCCAGCCGATGTGGCGCCGAAGGTCTCGCTCTCCGAGGCCCAGGCGCCCAAGTGAGGCGGGAACGGACCAAGAGGCGTGATCGCACGTCAGCAGCATTGGGGCCCTGCCCCGCGCGTTCAGCACGCGGAACGGAGGCGGATCGGACGGTCCCAGAAGAGGCTCGGGTTGTTTCGGCCCCAAACGTGGCACGCCGGGACGGAGCGGCGAGCGCTGCCCCTCGCGGCTCAGAACGGCTGCTGCCAACCGATGCACCGGGTGCTCCTCTTGCTAGCCCGCGAGGAAAAGTGGCTCGATGTGCCGGCGGTAGAGGTTCTCAGTGACGTTCTTCGAAATGGTCTCCTCGCACTCGGCCAGCATTCCAAGGTACCGGTCACCCATGTGGGCGGCGATCTTGTATCCCACGTGCAACAGCTGGCGAAAGTGAAGATTGAAGTTCGCGCATGACTGGTCGTGACGCAGCGCCGAGGTGTATTCCTCAGCTTCCCAGTGCATCACGTCGGCCGGCGCTGGCAATTGCCGGGTGTCGATGTCGATCACGGCAGCGTATGGCGCGCACAGCTTCTCTCGCGCGGCGAACGCCCCGGCGTACACTTCCTTGGCCAGGCGCAGGCCGTCGCCGCCTGCCTCCGCGAGCCCGATCAGCTCCTCCAGCCAGTTCGTGCCGGCTGTCTTGATGTGCACGCCGGCGCCGTGCTTGCGCACTCCCTCCCGGATCGATCCGTAGATCGAGAACTTGTCCGATCCGGAGTGGACGCTCAGCTTGAGGCCGGGCGGGAGCCCGTAGCGCTCGACCGCGTAGCCTAGCACGGCGATGTCATCGGAGAACTCACGCGAGAACTGCCGCACGTTTCCGACATAGTCCACTCCCTTGTTAAACCGGCCCGTGAACTTGGGAGCGATCGTCTCGACCGGAATGCCCTCGTCCGCGATCGCGGCGAGGATTACCAGCAGGTCGGCCGGGGATTGCGGGTCGTCGGTCTCGTCCATCGACACCTCGGTGATGAAGTTCCCCCGTCCCTTGGCCGACTCGATGTGCCGGTAGATTCTCCCCGCCTCCTGCACGGCGGTCAAGTATTGGTTCGCAGAGCGTGCCACGTCATCCCGCGTCGCCGTGATGCCTCCCTCGATACCGTCGATGTTGATTGTGCCGACAAGTTCCGGGTGGGCTCCGATCAGCCTGTCGATGTCGGCGGGCGCGGCGGGTTTGCCGATCGCGTAGGCCACGTCAAGCGTGAAGAAGTCGCTGGTGTCGAGGTAGCCGTCCACCGTTGTGAGGTTGATGTGGTCCGCGTCCACATAGTAGGCGCCCTTCCAGCCAAGCTCGCTGACGGCCTCGTCCGCTGCGATCCGCACCGTCGGGGGCTCCGTCCCCACGGTGAGGTGTTCGCGGTGGGATTTGTTCCAGGTTGGAATGACCTCCACCCCCCGCTCGGAGGCCAGCATGCACGCTCGCAGCTGGGGCCGGGCCTGCCGGGCGAACCGGTCGCCCACGCCGAAGGTGTATCTCTCGATGTTCATTGCGATGGAGCCGCGGCCCCCGGGGGCGAGCACTCGGACTGCTCCCTAGCTTGGTCGCGGATTTCTCCATAGTATCCAAGGCCACGCGCGTCGCCGGGTGATTTCGCGACCCCTCGCTGAACCTCGGACACCGGGCCAGCAGTCCGGTGTTGCCGGCCGGTCTACGTGGCGGTTACGATCGTCTCGAACGCCCGCCCCCACTGGTTCGGGTATGGGCCGCGCGTTCTTGGCGCTCCCGTGGCGAGGCGCGAGTCGTTGCCGGGGTGCCGCCCGGCCTTCCGGTGTAGGAGACTTCGATGGCCAGATCTGGGGCAGTGCTCGACGGTGTGCGAGTCGTCGACTTTGGGCGGTATATCGCCGGACCATGGTGCTCGGCCCTGTTGGGCGATTTCGGGGCGGACGTGATCCGCGTGGAGAAGGTTGGCGGGGGCGAGGACCGCTTCATCTGCCAGATCAGCGGCGAAGACCGCAGCGGCGCGATGTTCCTCCAGGTCAACCGCAACAAGCGCTGCCTGACGCTGAATCCGACCATGCCCTCAGGCAGGGAAGTGCGGGACCGGCTACTGGGCACGGCGGACATCGTCGTGGCAAACATGCCCCAGCGGACGCTCCGGAAGCTCGGCCTTGACTACCGCTCGCTCTGCTCGCTCCGTTCGGACGTCATCTTGGTCTCGAACACTTGCTTCGGAGCGACGGGGCCGTACTCGGCGCGCCTGGGATTTGACGGCCTGGCCCAGGCGATGTGCGGGAACATGCACCTCACCGGGTCGCCGGACGAGCCCATGAAGTCATACTCGCCCTGGGTTGACTTCGGCACGGCTTCCCTGTGCGCGCTCGGCACTGTGCTAGCGCTCCTCGCCCGGGAACGGACAGGTCGTGGCCAGGAGGTCCAGGGTTCGCTGCTGGGAACGGCCCTCACGACAGCCAGCCCCTCTCTGATCGAGCAGGCGGTGAACGCCCCGGACCGGGTCGCCACTGGCAACCGGGGCCAGCTCAACGCACCGTCGGACGTGTTCGCGACGCGCGATGGGCACATCATGGTCCTCGTGACCGGGACGCCGATGTTTGAGCGCTGGGCCCGCCTGCTCGGCGAGCCCCACTGGTTGGAGGACGCGCGCTTCCAGACCGACGACGACCGGGGCGCGCACGGGGCGATCTTCAGCGCGCGAATGGCTGACTGGTGCAGTTTGCGGACGACGGAGCAGGCACTCGCGGCGCTCGAGGATGCCCGGGTACCCGCTGGCCCGGTGCACACTCCGCAGGAGGCGTTGGATGACCCACAGGTGGCCAGTGGCGGATTTCTGGAGGAAGGCAGCTACCCCGGGGTCCCGGGTAACCTGCCAGTCGTCACAACTCCGGTCCGACTCGGATTGACACCCGGCACCGTTAACCGGCGGGCCCCCACGCTGGGAGAACACACGGACGAGATCTTGGCCGAGCTGGGCTACGGTGACCGAGACGTCGCTCGGCTTCGGGCCGAAGGCGCGGTCTAGGCGCCTCCGGCGAGCAACTGGCGCACCCTTGCGACAACTTCCCCGCGCGGAATCTCGATCTGGCCGAAGCGCGCGGCCTTCCAAGACTCGTGATCCTTGACTTGGGCGCCCTCCGAGCGTGCCACGGACATTTGCTTGACCGTTACGAGGCCGCGCGCCAGCTCGTTCTCGCCGATCAGGATTGCGTAGGGGATGCGCAGGCGGTTGGCGCGCTTGAGCTGCTTTCCCAGCCGGCCGGAGCCAACGTGGATGTCCGTCCGCACCCCACCCCGGCGCAGCTCGAATGCGAGACGGAGGCATTCCCTGCGAAGGTTGCGGTCCATCACTGTCACGAGCACTTGGGCCGGCGTTTGGCCCTTGCCGGCGCGCCCGAGGTGCTCGAGCGCTGCCAAGAGCCGGTCGACCCCCATTGAAGCGCCGGTGGCAGGGATCGGCTGGCCACCGAAACGGGACACCAGGCCGTCGTAGCGGCCCCCACCGAAGACAGACCCGAACTGTGGCGCGTCGAGCAGGACCGCCTCGAACACCGGGCCGGTGTAATAGGCCAGGCCGCGCGCGATGCTGACATCGAGCACGACCCGGTCGCGGCCATAGCCGAGTGTGTCGAGATCGGCGGAGATTCCCTCTACTGTGTCGAGTTCCGGGCCGGCCCCCTCCACGTTCGCCAGCAGCGCTCGCAAGTCCCCGATCACCGCTTGGCGGTCGGCGCCCTTGATGGCGAGGAAGGCTTCGATCGCCGCAACTTGGTCGGAGTCGAGTCCGAGTCCGCGGATGGAGTCCCCGGAGGAGTCCACATACCCAGAGGTCAGTTCCCGGCTCACTCGCTCCCAGCCCACTTTGGCGAGTTTGTCGAGCACTCTGAACACGTCAGTCCCATGTCTTGCCGGGATGCCAGCGTGGAGCCGCAGCAGGTTCAGGATTCCCCTGCTCGAGAACCGAACCTGGTAGGGCCCTGCTTCGATGGCGTCGAGACAGTCGCAAATCGCCGCGAGCACCTCGGTGTCGGCCGTTCCGCACGGAGCGCCGACCGAGTCAATGTCGAATTGTGTGAACTGCCGGTACCGCCCGGGGTCCGGCTTGTCAGCCCGCCACACTTGGGCGACTTGGTACCGCTTGAACGGAAAGGCGATTTGCGGGTGCTGGCTGACCACTCGGGCCAGTGGAACGGTCAGGTCAAAGCGCAGGCCCAGTTCCTCTTCCTCTGGGTTGGTGACCCGAAAAATGGACCGTTGCGCCTCCTCCCCCGCCGAGCCGGACAGGACGTCGAGGTACTCGATTGCGGGCGTCTCCAAGGGCGCGAAGCCATAGGACTCGTAGACCTTCCGGGCGGTGTCGATCAGCCTCTGGCGGGCCAACATCGCAGGGGGGAGCAGGTCGCGCAGGCCGCGCGAGAGCCGGGGTTTGATCCGCATGATTCCGCAGACTCGAAGATATCACGCACCAAGCGGCCTGAATGCTGATGGCCGGTCAGGGTCGAGTCCTCTTCCTGCGGGGTCTGCTCCAACCGACAAGATTGTTCCTAGGTGCTGCGATGCACGGCGGCCCGCCTCACGTCCCGAGGGGGTGCCCCTGCAGCCAGCGGAGTTTGCGATCGCGATTCTCGCTTGTCTTAGGGGCAGCGTAGAAATAACTTATCGAGTTTGACCCTCTAGTTGCCATTAAGCACCCTTCTTGGAGGGCCAAACGTACTGTTGGCCTGTCTCTGCCGACCTGACATGGGTGCGTCAAGGCCTGTTGTGACCGCATCCTGGTATGATTTTCCGCTGGCTCGCCTCCTCGTGATCGCTTATATGTCATAGTGAGGACTATAGCGTGCGCCGTGCTAAGGCACTGGCTCCCAGCGGGTGCGAAGCCCGCCCGGCTAACTGTCGCTCCAGCCGGAAGCCGTCGGAGCGGGTCATGGAGGTAACGACATGGACTGAAGCACTCCGACGTGACGGGCCGCCTTTTGGGCGGCTCAGCGAGCACGCAGGCCGCAACGCGAGTGAACGCCGAGCAGGCCTCGAAAAGCATAATGCGGAGGCCGACCCGCCGCTATATCGGGGAAGGCAGCCAGCGTCCGGGAAGCGAGCGACGCGAGCACCGGGCGTCTCCGCCGGGGTATTGGCGGCAGCATGCGTGCAAGAGGGAGACGGAGGCAACACGGGAAGCCCTGTCGGTGGCGTGCACGCGCCAACCGGACTCCCGCGAGGGACAGGCCGGGCCGGTCAGGGTGGCGGAGAGGCCCGTAGTACCGGGGAAGCCGGGTAATGCCGGTGGAGGGAAGGGGCCTCAGTTCGAGAGCGATGCAGGAAGGAGGACAGGACCGATGGAGACTGGCGCGAGCCTATTAGCTCCGGAAAAGTTCGGAGACTCCAGAGCGCATCACCTGCGCAAGCGAAGGAAGACCCGGACCACCGCGCGCAGCAGTGGCCGGGAGAACTGGCACGCGCCGTTGACGCACAGGCGGACCAGCGGCTCAGCCAGTGGCTGTGTCGGAAGCACCAGGCGAAGTCGGGCCACCCCGTGCGGTACCCGAGCGAGAGGCTGAGGATTGACTTCGGCCTCGTGCGCCTGCCAGTGCGGACGGCCAGCTTTCCGTGGGCGAAGGCATGATCTCGTCCGAGAGCCGGATGCTGGAAATTGGCATGTCCGGTTCGATGAGCGGGGAGAGGAGACGTAGTTAAGCGGGAAGGTCAGTGAGGCACCTACAGATGGCGAAAGCCGTAGGAACACCCCTAAAACAGCTACTGCTTCCTTGCTAAGGCCAACGCGCCTCTCCTCGACTCTACGTCATCTTGATGCCATACGGGAGGTGCCCTTGAGAATCGAAACCTTCTCCACCAGGACGGTCATCGCATTGCTGCGCGAGAAGACCGTCGCCACGCTGGCGGAGATCATGCTCGCCTTCGGCACGGCCAGCCGACGGACCGTCTGCCGCAAGCTGGTGGCCGCCGGCTGCCGCTCGAGCTATTCCCATTGCGGCCAGTACTACACTCTCGACGAATTGGCCACCTTCGACGAGCATGGCTTGTGGTCGCACGGGAAGATTCGGTTCTCGGCCGCCGGCACCCTGCTCGCCACCGCCGAAACCTTGGTTAAGCGATCGCCTGCGGGTCTCTTCGCCCGCGAGTTGGGCCAACTCGTCCAAGTGAAGGTCCAGAATGCCTTGCGCAAGCTGGTCCGCAGCGGTCGGTTGGAGCGGGAGAGACTCGATGGCCGGTTCCTGTACTGTTCCCCGTCCCGGCAGCGGCAGCGGCAGCAGTTGCGGGCTCGGCGGGTTCTGCTGGCGGGAGAGACCGCGGGACCGCCGCTGCCCGCCGGCGGCGGGCAACAGGTCCAGCTGGCCGCCGCGACGCTGGTGAGCGTCCTCGACGAGCGCCAGCGCCGACTGTACGCTGGTCTGGAGTCCCTGCGCCAGGGACACGGCGGCGACCTGCGGGTCGCGGCGCAGCTGGGGATGGCTCCGGCCACCGTGGCCAAGGGCCGCAAGCAGTTGCTGTCCGGGGACTTCGAGACCGACCGGGTCCGCAAGCCCGGTGGCGGACGCAAACCGCTGGAAAAAAAAAGGGAATTACTGATCTGAGTTCCCATCCCCTAGATCTTGTAGGATCGGACTTAAATCCACAATATGTGGGATCGGAATTTGACCTGCGTATAATCGTCGGATTACCCTCCAGAAGTGAATGCCAGAGATGCCTTGGCCTAATGCCAAGGCCCGAATCTAGAGAGTTCTCAACTGGATTCCATTGCTGGCGTTCTTGTGCTGCAGCTGAGGTCCGGGCAGGTGCAGAGCTAGGCTGTCGCCGGCACACGCTTGGATGCCTTCAGCATCTTCCAGGTCAGGATCTGTCCATTCAGGCCGGCTGCCAAGCGTCGCATTTGGTCCGCCGTGTCTAGGTTGCGCACGTTGCTGCGCCCGCAGAACTCGGCTAGGTAGCGCCGCAAGTGTTTCACGCTCATGTGATGGTAGGTGCCGTACAAGCCGCGCTTGAACATTGCCCAGAACGACTCGATGCCATTGGTATTCACCGCGCCGCGCACATACTCGCCAGCGGAATGGTTGACCGCTGCGTGCTGGAAGCCGTCGAGCGACTTGTAAGACGACGAGCTGTCGGTGTGCACCGCAGCCCCAGGGGCGACAGTAGCTATCACGAAGCCCTGCAACTGGCCCTTGCCCGTGTTGGGCACGGGCCGCGCTTGTACCTTGCCGGTGCCGCGATCGCGGGCCCCGACCACGGGTTGCTTGCCGACAGTCCCGCGTCCGGCGTTGAGCTTCTTGCTGGGGTGCTTGTTGCGTTCCTTGCCGCCGATGAAGACCTCGTCAACCTCCGCGGGCCCTGCGAACAGGCCCTGCGGGCGTCGGAAGCCCGCCCGCAAGCGATGCAGGAGATGCCAAGCCGACTTCTGGGTGATGCGCAGTTCGCGGCTGAGCTTCATGGACGAGATGCCCTTGATGCAGGTCGAGAGCAGATAGATGGCGACGGCCCACTTGCGATAGCCGATCTTGGTGTCCTGCATGACCGAGCCGAGCCGCACGGAGAACCGCTTGCGACAGCTGCGGCAACGGTAGGGCATGGAGGGATGGGAGCAGTTGGACTGGACATTGTCAGAGAGGCAATGAGGGCAAGTGGGGCCATTGGGCCAGCGAATTTCTGCAAACCAGAGTTCGGCGGTGTGGTTGTCCGGGAACATATCCATAACTTCGAACAAGGAGATACCTTTGCGGAACCACTTTCCGGGACCTTTATCAGTTTTTCCATACTTCGCCATAACACTTCCATTATACCGAACAAAGAGATGCCATGTCAAGAGACTATGGAGGATCTTATTGGATTCTATAGTTGGAATCAGTACACACTGTATTCATCGGTATCTTGGGGTTATGTTCCCAACCACATCACTGTGGAAGAAAACCAAATTTGCTCGGGATTAGCTAGGCTGGGTACTCAGATCAGTAATTCCCAAAAAAAAGCCCGCAGTGACCGCCCACCTCGCGGACCTGCTCCGCCACGACACGGCGGGCGACCCGTGCTCCGGCCTGCGCTGGGTCCGGCGCACGACCCGCAACCTTGCCGACCAGCTGACGGAAGCACTCAATCTGCCGGTCTCCCCACGCACCGTCGCGAGATTGCTGCGCAAGATGGGCTACAGCCTGCGGGTCAACCGCAAGTGCCTACCCTCCACTTCTCCCGCCGAACGAAACTCCCAGTTCGAGTTCATTGCCCAGTTGCGTCAAGACTGTGCTCGCAACAACACCCCAGTTCTCAGTATTGACACCAAGAAGAAAGAGCTGATCGGCAACTTCCGCAATCCTGGGGTCGCTTGGGAAGCCGAGCCCGTGGCTGTCAACGACCACGACTTCCGCTCCCATGCCGAGGGCCTCGCCGTCCCCCACGGCATCTATGACACGCTCGCCAACCGCGGCTTCGTGCGGGTCGGCATCTCCAGCGACACTGCCTCCTTCGCCGTCGACAATCTCGATGCCTGGTGGCGCTGCCACGGCCGCGCACGCTATCCCGATGCCTCCTCGCTCGTCATCCTCGCCGATTGCGGCGGCAGCAACGGCTACCGCACGCGTGCTTGGAAATACTGCCTGCAGCACTCCTTCTGCAACGTTCACCGGATCACAGTCGCTGTCGCCCACTATCCAGCAGGCTGTTCGAAATGGAATCCAGTGGAGCACAGGCTGTTCAGCGAGATCAGCCGCAATTGGTCGGGTCGCCCGCTCAAGTCCCTCGATCACATCCTCAATTACATCGCCACCACCTCGACCCGCACGGGCCTGCAAGTTACTTCCCAACCCAACACCAAGCAGTACAAGACCGGCATCCGCATCAGCGACGAGCAAATGGCCACAGTCAACATCACGCCCAACCTACACATTCCCAAGTGGAACTACACCATCTCCCCCTCACCAAACTGACAAGTTATTCCTGCGCTCACCCTTAGCCCGCATTATTCACGAGGCACGGTTGGCAAGGGTGCCACACGCTTGACAGGCACACTAACTGGTTGCCTGGCCCGCTCGGGTGGTCTCAAACTGTCCTGACGTGCCAGAACGTGCTTCGGGAGCCACTCTGGTAACGGGCTTTGGCGCGGAAGGGGCTCTCAGCGGCTGTGTGCGGCGCAAGCGGTGAGCCTTCGCAAGGGTTGCGTCGATATCGTTGCGCACCGCTCCCCAGCGCGGCCCAGGGACCACGCTCGCCAACCGGTTCTGGCCCGCTCAGGTGCCCAGCAGCGCTCCCAGATTGGTGGCGATGGCCAGCCATGCGCTCGCGGCAGGGGCCGTTTGGGGCAAGTGCAGCACCACGCGCCGCGAACTGTGCCGTACTCGCGCACCCAACTTGAGCAAGTGCAACTGCAATCCGGTCGCCTGCGTCCGCGCGAAGGCGGTCCCCGCTGCCCGACCGCGCAGTTCCTGCAGCAGCGCGAAGGCTGCCACCGACAGCAGTACCCGCAACTGGTTCGCCAAGAAACGGTGACAGCTGGTACGGTCCAGCCCCATCGCGGCCTTCAATCCCTTGATGCGGTTCTCCACGTCGCCCCGCTTACAGTAGATCCGCTCGTAAATCCCGCGCGCCGAGCCCTGCACATTGGTCGCCACGTAGCGCACGTTCATCCGCGGCGACCGTCCGGGGTGCGATACCATCTCGGCTTTCATCAGTACCCGCCAGCGCCGACCCCAGCTGCCCGCCCGGTACAACACTTCGTCAAACCTTGGTTTGGGGCTCGGGGGCGGCTGCGGCACCTCTTGGCCGTCGAGCGGGCCCTGCTGGCGCTGCGCTAGCTGCTCTTCGTAGGCCTGCTGCTGTGCCTGCCACTGATCGAAGGCCTTGCGCGCCTGCTGCTCGAGTTCCGCGGAGTGCCGCTGCAGGACGGGGTTGGTCGCCACCGCGAGCACGAGTTCCAAGCCCTCGGCATCGACCCAGTCCAACACGCGACTGTCTTGGAATCCGGCATCGAGGCGCAGGCGCAGGCGGGCCGTGGGGAAGTGCTCACCGAGCAAGGGCACGAGGCGCTTGAGCACCGGCAGCAAGCCGTTGGCGGCCGGTGCCGTGCCGGGGCACAAGGCCCCCGCGACCACAAACTGTTCGGGGTCGTTGTCAAAGCTCACGAAAGTGAGCTGGGGCAGGTAGCAGTTGGTGTCGTAGAAGCCGTTGCACAGGCTCTGCTGCTGCTGGCCATGGGTAGGATCGCAGGTGGGGTCGGCGTCGATGGTGATGCTGCGCGCCGAGCGGTGCCGCTGGCGCTGGTGGAGCAGGATCTGGCGCGCGAGGGCTGCGCCCATCTTGAGCAGTTCCGGGGCAGAGACGGAGTTCTCGAAGCGCGACAGAGTGGGCTGGGAGGCTAGGTCGGGGTCCTGTGCGGGGGCGCGGTCGAGGAGCAGCTTGAAGACGGGATCGGAGCGCAGGCGGTCGGCGTCGTTGCAGTCCTCATAGCCAGTGGCGAGAGAGAAGACGCGCTGCCGGATGCGGTCTTCGACGGAGTGCTGGACACGCTGCGGGGTGCGGGGGTCGGCGATGCAGTTGGCGAGGGAGTGCGAGAGATTGAGAGCCTGGTCGCAGCCTTTGAGCAGCACGGCACCGCCATCGGAGCTGGTTTGGGTGGCGTCGAACTGCACGACGGTCTGGCGACGGGGAATCAGGTCGGGAAAGCGGACGGATTGCCTAGCAGATTCGTAGAACAATTGTAGCACAGTCTGTATGTGCTCGTAGTGTAAGCTTCTTGTGTTCCTTTGCAGACAGACCGAGGAGGGGCCGATTGAAGCGTGATTATGCACTTGACACAAGATAGGTAGGCTTGATATCATGGCTTTGGATGAGCCGAAGGGCCTTTTTTTGGGGAATTACTGATCTGAGTACCCAGCCTAGCTAATCCCGAGCAAATTTGGTTTTCTTCCACAGTGATGTGGTTGGGAACATAACCCCAAGATACCGATGAATACAGTGTGTACTGATTCCAACTATAGAATCCAATAAGATCCTCCATAGTCTCTTGACATAGCATCTCTTTGTTCGGTATAATGGAAGTGTTCTGGCGAAGTATGGAAAAACTGATAAAGGTCCCGGAAAGTGGTTCCGCAAAGGTATCTCCTTGTTCGAAGTTATGGATAGGTTCCCGGACAACCACACCGCCGAACTCTGGTTTGCAGAAATTCGCTGGCCCAATGGCCCCACTTGCCCTCATTGCCTCTCTGACAATGTCCAGTCCAACTGCTCCCATCCCTCCATGCCCTACCGTTGCCGCAGCTGTCGCAAGCGGTTCTCCGTGCGGGTCGGCTCGGTCATGCAGGACACCAAGATCGGCTATCGCAAGTGGGCCGTCGCCATCTATCTGCTCTCGACCTGCATCAAGGGCATCTCGTCCATGAAGCTCAGCCGCGAACTGCGCATCACCCAGAAGTCGGCTTGGCATCTCCTGCATCGCTTGCGGGCGGGCTTCCGACGCCCGCAGGGCCTGTTCGCAGGGCCCGCGGAGGTTGACGAGGTCTTCATCGGCGGCAAGGAACGCAACAAGCACCCCAGCAAGAAGCTCAACGCCGGACGCGGGACTGTCGGCAAGCAACCCGTGGTCGGGGCCCGCGATCGCGGCACCGGCAAGGTACAAGCGCGGCCCGTGCCCAACACGGGCAAGGGCCAGTTGCAGGGCTTCGTGATAGCTACTGTCGCCCCTGGGGCTGCGGTGCACACCGACAGCTCGTCGTCTTACAAGTCGCTCGACGGCTTCCAGCACGCAGCGGTCAACCATTCCGCTGGCGAGTATGTGCGCGGCGCGGTGAATACCAATGGCATCGAGTCGTTCTGGGCAATGTTCAAGCGCGGCTTGTACGGCACCTACCATCACATGAGCGTGAAACACTTGCGGCGCTACCTAGCCGAGTTCTGCGGGCGAAGCAACGTGCGCAACCTAGACACGGCGGACCAAATGCGACGCTTGGCAGCCGGTCTGAATGGACAGATCCTGACCTGGAAGATGCTGAAGGCATCCAAGCGTGTGCCGGCGACAGCCTAGCTCTGCACCTGCCCGGACCTCAGCTGCAGCACAAGAACGCCAGCAATGGAATCCAGTTGAGAACTCTCTAGATTCGGGCCTTGGCATTAGGCCAAGGCATCTCTGGCATTCACTTCTGGAGGGTAATCCGACGATTATACGCAGGTCAAATTCCGATCCCGCATATTGTGGATTTAAGTCCGATCCTACAAGATCTAGGGGATGGGAACTCAGATCAGTAATTCCCTTTTTTTGCAACACGTTCCGACCGGTGAGCCACCTTGTCCAGCTCGCGCTTTACGCGCTTGCCGAAGATCCGCTCCATGATTTCCGAGTCCGGACGATTGACAATGTTGCGGGGCAGCCTTCGCTTCCGCTTGGAGTGCTTTGCCATGCCTGACACCTCTCCCTCCAATCTTATGCACCTGATGGACCGCTTCACCACCGATGAGAAGTGCCGCGACTTCCTGGAGGAACTGCGCTGGCCGGGGGGGCAAGGTGTCCTGCCCGCAATGCGGCTCGCGAAAGAGTGAGCGAACTCACGGCCCGACCGCAGTGGGACTGCTCCGCCTGCCGCTACCAGTTCAGCGTCACCGCCGGAACCATCATGCATGATTCCCATCTGCCGCTGCGCAAGTGGCTGGTCGCCATCCACCTGATGATGGAGTCCCGCAAGGGCGATCTCGGCCAATCAGCTCAAGCGCACACTGGGCATCGGATCCTACCGCACGGCCTGGTATCTCTGCCACCGCATTCGGGGGGCAATGGGCAACGATCCCTTCGACGGCCCCACACTGTTCGGGGTCATCGAAGTGGACGAGACGCTGATTGGCGGCAAGCGCAAGCACGTCGGCAGGGGCTGCCGCAAGAACAAGACCTGGGTGGCCGGCGCCATCCAGCGCGGCGGCCAAGTGCGCCTGCAGAGCATCCCGAATGTCCGCAAGGCCACGCTCCACACCTTCATCGAGAAGAACGTCTCGGACAAGGCCGAGGCGCTCTACACGGACGAGCTGCAATCCTACCTCGGCATCGAAACCGAGAACACGCGCCACGAAACCGTGAACCACTCGATCGAGGAATGGGTGGTCGGGGACGTGCACACCAACAGCATCGAGGGCGTCTGGTCACTGTTCAAGCGCTCCATCATCGGCGCGTTCCACACGATCAGCGCCAAGCATCTTGACCGCTACCTCGAGGAGATGGAGGTGGCGCTTCAACAACCGCAACAATCCGCACATGTTCCGCGACACGGTGAAGCGCATCCTCACCACCGACCCGCTGCGCTACCGCGAGCTGGTCCACGACAGGAAGGCCGCTTGACGCATCCGTGCCAGAGTCACTTTCGCATCCGTCATTCGAAAATCCTGGTCATCGCCCCGACTGGAAGAAC
>CAXXRK020000008.1:0-765695 GCA_963666225.3 Bryobacterales bacterium | reverse complement strand
GCTTGCCTTGGCCCAGCTTGCCCAGCAGTGCGCGGCCCGAGGGCAGCCCGCGCGTCGGCAGGATGCGCATCCAGACGGCATCCTCGCAGCAGACCATCCACAGCCAGTGCTTGGGCCTGGCGCCGGATGCCGGGGGCTGCTTGGCGTTGTCCTGGCCCTCAATGTTCTGCACCGGCCAGGAGGTTTCGTCGGCCTGCACCACCCGAGCCTGTCCCAGACGCTCGGCGATGGCCTGCTCCAAGGGTTGCACCAGCCGGGCGAGCCTCTGCAGGCCTTGCGCCAGCGTCGCCGGTGCCATGCCCAACCCGATGGCATCCAGCTCGCGCGCCACCGCGGCCTGCGGGCGATGCATGTGGAAAACTTGGACCACGCTCCAGGCCCACACGCTGGTCCCCAGCTGGGTGCCGCTCCACAGCCGTGGCGCGGGGGGCGCAACGAGGCGTCCCGGCGGTGCGCAGGCGCAGCCCGGCTCGTAGCACTGGCGCTCAATCTCGCGGGCGAGCGCAGCCAAGTGCATCTCGAAGATCTTGCTGGACTTGGTCCCGCAGCGCACGAAGGGCGTGTCGCACTGCGCGCAGCGGCGCTCGTGCTCGGGCAGCTCCAAGGGCTCGGGAATCTTTGGCAGGCGGGAGCGGTCCCGACGCGGCGGAGTGGCCGATCCGGGCTGGCGTCCCCGCTTGCGCTTGGCGGCCTTCTGCTTGCGCCCCTTGCCGGCCTTGTCAGGCTTGTCAGGCTTGTCAGGGCTGTCCCCCGGCCCGGGCGGCGGCTTGGGGTCCGCTTTCGGCTCGGGCCCGGGATCCGACGGCTTCTCGCTCTTGCGCCCGAACAAGGTCTTCTGCAGGTCTGCCACGAGCAGCTTCAGATTGCCGATCGTTGTGTGGGCTTGCTGCAGCTCAGTCCGCGTCCGCTCCAGCTCGGCCCGCGTCCCCGCTCCAGCTCAGTCCGCGTCCGCTCCAGCTCGGCCTGGCTGCGCTGCGACCGTCGGCGGAATTCCCCGCTCTCCTGCCGTGCGCTTTCCACCTTCTCGAGCAGGGCCGCGCAGTGCTGCTCCAAGCGTTCCAATTCCTGCGCCTGCTCCCGCTCCCGCGCGGTGTCCCTGCTTGCGCCCGGCCAGAATCTCACCTTGGGCCCTTCCCGCGGCCGGCGGCCGCTGCCGCGCGCTCGCCCAGCCCCTGCGCGCTGCGCTCCGGCACGGCCGGCTGCGAGTGGGCCTGCAGCCCCAGCGAGGCGTGCTCGACGGCCCCCTCGAACACCTCCGGCGGCAGCCGGACCAAGGCTTGGTAGAACGTGCTCGGCACCGGAGCGGCGTAGCGTTGTAGCCGCATGTTGAACCAGCAGCCGGCGGCCTGCCGCTGCCGCTGGCTGAGCAGGGTGGCATACCGCGAGTAGGCCGTCACGCCGCGGTAGCCGGCCATGTGCGCACTCGCGGCCAGGCACAGCAGGCTGGCCAGCGCATAGCGGCGGCCGCCGGCCGGGCGGCAGTGCGGCTCCTGCTGCAGGCGCTCGAGCAGGCTGCGCAGCACCGCGGCCGGAGCCGGCGGCCGCTTGGCGGGACCGCCCCAGCAGGGCTCCTGCTCGGGCTGGCGCAAACGCGCCTGCACGTTACGGGCCAAGGGGTACACCAGCACTTGCTTGGGCTGGCCATGATGCCGCCAGCGGGCCGTGGGGCCCCGCTGGCGGCCATAGCCGCTGGTGAACCCCAGCGGCTGCCAGTTCGCGGCGCGGTAGCACGTGCCCCTGTGCAGCGCGCGGTCCACGAAGGTTTCCGCGAGCAGCGCCGGATACCCATGTGCGGCCAAGATGTCTCCCGACAAGCGGCGCAGGCTGAGGCCCAAGACCCTCGATGCCAGGTTCTTGCGCCCGGCAGCGGCGGGCAGGATCACGAAGCGCACATTCTGGGCGATCAGATGCAGGCGGCGCAGCTTCTGCTGCAGCGACCAGCCGATCCAGCGGTCGCGCACGGCCACGCGCAGCGCTCCGGGTTGCCATCCCAGCAGCGCCAGCCAAGTCCCGTCCAGGGTTGCGACATGCCGCAAGGCACGTCCGAACATGCGCTGGAAGGACAGGTAGTGGTGGGCGGCCACCAGCCGGTCCCAACGTCGGTGCTCGCAGCCGCCGCGAGTCGGGCGCACGCAAACAGCGCGCAGGTCAAAGTGCGCGTCTTGCACCGTTGTTGCCATCTGAAGGCCAGCCACCAAGGCCCACTATGACAGAATCAGCAGGAAATGTCCACCCCTCTATCTGGAAGCACTGACATTCAGCCCCGCAGCGGTGTGCGCTGGGGCCACCGAAGGACCAAGGATTCAGCTCCCATCCGTCCGATGTCTCGCCGTTACGGGGCAGCCGGCTTTCCGGAACTGCAGCCGTGGGCCAGGGATGGGCTCGAGCGGATCGGGGCAGTGTTCCACTTGGCGCGCCTGCGTCGCAGGGCCTGACAGCCCGACCTGCCCTTGCAGGGCCAGGCCGAGGACTTCGCGGCTGCGCAGGCAAGCCTGGAAGCCAGCTTCGGGGAACTCTTCGACGACGCGCTGCAAGCGTGGCAGCGCCTGGTCGCCCGCTATGAGCTGCTGGAAGGCTTGCAGCCAAGCGGTGGCCGGACCGGCGCGGAACTGGCCCAAGTGGCAGCGCAGGGCAACCCCACGGCGTCCTTGATCCAGCATCAGGAGGGTCCCAGCGTGTTTCTCGAGGATCCGGGGATTCCCATGGACAACAACCGCTCGGAGTGGACCTTGCGCGGGCCCGTGATCTCGCGCCAGCGGCGCTTCGGGCCCGGCGGACCGGCCAGGGCCAAGACGGCGGGGCGCCTGCTCAGCGTGCTGCAGACAGCGAGAGTGGCTGGGCTGAACCCGTACCGGTGCCCGCAGGATTGGCTGGATGCCTATGCGCGCAACCGGGGCCAGGCCCCATCGGACCTGTCCCCATGGCTCCCGTGAGAGATGGACGAGCAGCGCATGGAGGAACTCCGCGCACCTCCCATACGCTGCTGGACTCCGGCCAACGAGCCGCCAGCGGCAGCACTCGCTCCCGCACCCGACAGCCCTGTCCCGCGCGCAGCTTGACTCCCCGCTGAGGCCAACTCGCGAGTTTCCCTACGACACTCGCCCACCTTCTCAGGCTGGAGCCCGAACGCGGCGAGCGAGCCCACCCTGCACCTGCGGGCCGCACCTTCCCTCCCTTGGTCCTCGCGAGGGCCAGTCTCCCAGGCCCCAAATACTCCCCGGAGTGAATGCTTACCAAGGAGATACCTTTGCGGAACCACTTTCCGGGACCCAGTCGCCACAACACTTCCATTATACCGAACAAAGAGATGCCATGTCAAGAGACATGGAGGATCTTATTGGATTCTATAGTTGGAATCGTACACACTGATTCAGGTGGGGTTATGTTCCCAACCACATCACTGTGGAAGAAAACCAAATTTGCTCGGCTAGGCATGGGTACTCAGGTAATTCCCAATTATTTGTAAGCATTCACTCCGGGGAGTATTTTGGGGCCTGGGAGGCTGGCCCTCGCGAGGGCCAAAGGCAGGGGAAGGCGCGGATAGGTGAAGGTGCGGCCCGCAGGTGCAGAGTGGCCTCGCTCGCCGCGTTCAGGCTCCAGCCTGAGAAGGTGGGCGAGTGACGTAGCGACACTCGCGAGCTGGCCTCAGCGGGGAGTTAAGCTGCGGGCGGGAAAGTGCTGTCGGGTGCGTCAGCCGGCGCTGCCGCTGGCGGCCCGTTGGCCGGGGTCCACCAGCGGATGGGAGGTGCGCGGAGTTCCTCGATGCGCTGCTCGTCCATCTCCCACGGGAGCCATGGGGACAGTTCCGATGGGGCTTGGCCCCGGTTGCGCGCACAGGCATCCAGCCAATCCAGCATGTAGCGGTACGGGTTCAGCCCCGCCACTCTCGCTGTCTGCAGCACGCTGAGCAGGCGCCCCGCCGTCTCGGCCCCGGCCGGACCGCCGGACCCGAAGCTCAGCCGGCGCGAGATCACGGGTCCGCGCAAGGTCCGCTCCGCGTAATTGTTGTCCATGGGAATCGCCGGGTCCTCGAGGAACACGCTGAGCCCCGCCTTGTGCAGGATCAGGGACGCCGTGGCTTTGCCCCGCGCTTCCACCTGGGCCAGCTCCGCGCCGGTCCGGCCACCGCTTGGCACGGCGATCAGCATTTCATAGCGCGCAACCAGGCTCCTCCACTCTTGCAGCGCGTCGTCGAAGAGTTTCCCGAGGCTGGCTTGCAGGCTTGCCTGCGCAGCCTCGAAGTCCTCGGCCTGGTCCTGTAAGGGCAGTTCGGGCTGCCAGGCCCTGCGACGCAGGTGCGCCAAGTGGAACACTTCCCCGATCCGCTCGAGCCAGTCCGTGGCCCACGGCTCCAGTTCCGGAAAGCCGGCTTCCACCCGGCAGTAGTGTCGGCGCTGATGAGCCCAGCAGAACTGCAGCCGGACATTCTCGGAGCGCTTGGCGAAGGCCGGATAGACACTCCAGCAGTCGCACACGAGCGTCAGCAGCTTGCCTTGGCCCAGCTTGCCCAGCAGTGCGCGGCCCGAGGGCAGCCCGCGCGTCGGCAGGATGCGCATCCAGACGGCATCCTCGCAGCAGACCATCCACAGCCAGTGCTTGGGTCTGGCGCCGGATGCCGGGGGCTGCTTGGCGTTGTCCTGGCCCTCAATGTTCTGCACCGGCCAGGAGGTTTCGTCGGCCTGCACCACCCGAGCCTGTCCCAGACGCTCGGCGATGGCCTGCTCCAAGGGCTGCACCAGTAGGGCGAGCCTCTGCAGGCCTCGCGCCAGCGTCGCCGGGGCCATGCCCAACCCGATGGCATCCAGCTCGCGCGCCACCGCGGCCTGCGGGCGATGCATGTGGAAAACTTGGACCACGCTCCAGGCCCACACGCTGGTCCCCAGCTGGGTGCCGCTCCACAGCCGTGGCGCGGGGGGCGCAACCAAGCGTCCCGGCGGTGCGCATGCGCAGCCCGGCTCGTAGCACTGGCGCTCAATCTCGCGGGCGAGCGCAGCCAAGTGCATCTCGAAGATCTTGCTGGACTTGGTCCCGCAGCGCACGAAGGGCGTGTCGCACTGCGCGCAGCGGCGCTCGTGCTCGGGCAGCTCCAAGGGCTCGGGAATCTTTGGCAGGCGGGAGCGGTCCCGACGCGGCGGAGTGGCCGATCCGGGCTGGCGTCCCCGCTTGCGCTTGGCGGCCTTCTGCTTGCGCCCCTTGCCGGCCTTGTCAGGCTTGTCAGGCTTGTCAGGGCTGTCCCCCGGCCCGGGCGGCGGCTTGGGGTCCGCTTTCGGCTCGGGCCCGGGATCCGACGGCTTCTCGCTCTTGCGCCCGAACAAGGTCTTCTGCAGGTCTGCCACGAGCAGCTTCAGATTGCCGATCGTTGTGTGGGCTTGCTGCAGCTCAGTCCGCGTCCGCTCCAGCTCGGCCCGCGTCCGCTCCAGCTCAGTCCGCGTCCGCTCCAGCTCGGCCTGGCTGCGCTGCGACCGTCGGCGGAATTCCCCGCTCTCCTGCCGTGCGCTTTCCACCTTCTCGAGCAGGGCCGCGCAGTGCTGCTCCAAGCGTTCCAATTCCTGCGCCTGCTCCCGCTCCCGCGCGGTGTCCCCGCTTGCGCCCGGCCAGAATCTCACCTTGGGCCCTTCCCGCGGCCGGCGGCCGCTGCCGCGCGCTCGCCCAGCCCCTGCGCGCTGCGCTCCGGCACGGCCGGCTGCGAGTGGGCCTGCAGCCCCAGCGAGGCGTGCTCGACGGCCCCCTCGAACACCTCCGGCGGCAGCCGGACCAAGGCTTGGTAGAACGTGCTCGGCACCGGAGCGGCGTAGCGTTGTAGCCGCATGTTGCACCAGCAGCCGGCGGCCTGCCGCTGCCGCTGGCTGAGCAGGGTGGCATAACGCGAGTAGGCCGTCACGCCGCGGTAGCCGGCCATGTGCGCACTCGCGGCCAGGCACAGCAGACTGGCCAGCGCATAGCGGCGGCCGCCGGCCGGGCGGCAGTGCGGCTCCTGCTGCAGGCGCTCGAGCAGGCTGCGCAGCACCGCGGCCGGAGCCGGCGGCCGCTTGGCGGGACCGCCCCAGCAGGGCTCCTGCTCGGGCTGGCGCAAACGCGCCTGCACGTTACGGGCCAAGGGGTACACCAGCACTTGCTTGGGCTGGCCATGATGCCGCCAGCGGGCCGTGGGGCCCCGCTGGCGGCCATAGCCGCTGGTGAACCCCAGCGGCTGCCAGTTCGCGGCGCGGTAGCACGTGCCCCTGTGCAGCGCCCGGTCCACGAAGGTTTCCGCGAGCAGCGCCGGATACCCATGTTCGGCCAAGATGTCTCCCGACAAGCGGCGCAGGCTGAGGCCCAAGACCCTCGATGCCAGGTGCTTGCGCCCGGCAGCGGCGGGCAGGATCACGAAGCGCACATTCTGGGCGATCAGATGCAGGCGGCGCAGCTTCTGCTGCAGCGACCAGCCGATCCAGCGGTCGCGCACGGCCACGCGCAGCGCTCCGGGTTGCCATCCCAGCAGCGCCAGCCAAGTCCCGTCCAGGGTTGCGACATGCCGCAAGGCACGTCCGAACATGCGCTGGAAGGACAGGTAGTGGTGGGCGGCCACCAGCCGGTCCCAACGTCGGTGCTCGCAGCCGCCGCGAGTCGGGCGCACGCAAACAGCGCGCAGGTCATAGTGCGCGTCTTGCACCGTTGTTGCCATCTGGAGGCCAGCCACCAAGGCCCACTATGACAGAATCAGCTCAAAATGTCCACCCCTCTACCTAGAAGCCCTGACATTCAGCCCCGCAGCGGTGTGCGCTGGGGCCAGCTAAGGACCAAGGATGCAGCTCCCATCCGTCCGATGTCTCGCCGTTACGGGGCAGCCGGCTTTCCGGAACTGCAGCCGTGGGCCAGGGATGGGCTCGAGCGGATCGGGGCAGTGTTCCACTGGGCGCGCCTGCGTCGCAGGGCCTGACAGCCCGACCTGCCCTTGCAGGGCCAGGCCGAGGACTGCGCGGCTGCGCAGGCAAGCCTGGAAGCCAGCTTCGGGGAACTCTTCGACGACGCGCTGCAAGCGTGGCAGCGCCTGGTCGCCCGCTATGAGCTGCTGGAAGGCTTGCAGCCAAGCGCTGGCCGGACCGGCGCGGAGCTGGCCCAAGTGGCAGCGCAGGGCAAAGCCACGGCGTCCTTGATCCAGCATCAGGAGGGTCCCAGCGTGTTTCTCGAGGATCCGGGGATTCCCACAGACAACAACCGCTCGGAGTGGACCTTGCGCGGGCCCGTGATCTCGCGCCAGCGGCGCTTCGGGCCCGGCGGACTGGAGTGCCTATGGTTTCGTGGACTGGTTAGCGTGCGGCAGGACGATCAGCCTCTGAGTGGTTTCAACATGATGACGGGCCAGGACGAGAAAGTCAAGAGTGAGTGGACTGGTGGCCCGGTAGAGGCAGGGAGCCGCATCGGTGTTGAGCAGTGGCTGCTATAGTGCCGTTCGGCCGGTGAAGCGCAAGCGGGCTCTGCTGGGGAGCAACCCGCGGAGGCATAGCTGGCTAAAGAACTCGTCGGAATGATGATTCCGCGGGGGGTGTCACATGCTGGCCGACCGTGTCAGAAATCCCGTGTATGCGATTGGCCAGTGTAGCGCAGCGGGAGGGATCGCGTCCAGCGAGGCCAGCGCTTTTTGCGGCCGGGTTGGGCGCGGGGGACCACAGGGCGCGCGCAGCGCGCTGAGAGAGCCCCAGTGGCGGAAGGCTGGCGGCTGGACGCCCGGCATCGGTTCGCTGCGCGTGCCGAGCAGCAGCCCGCGTTGCATGCGGCACACGCCCGGCGGGCGGCTGCCCGGCAGCCGTTCCATGCGGGTCCCCGCTGGCAGGGTGCTGCTCACCGCGGCACCACCTGGAAGCGATCCTCGAAGAGGATGGCGAACTCCCGGCGCGCCTGGTGCCAGTACGGGGGAGGTCTCTTCCACTTGCGCTCCACCTTGCGCAGGGCCATGTAGATCAGCTTGCTGGCGGCTTTGTCGCTGGGGAAGTGCCCTCGCACGACCACGGCCCGCCGCACACAGCTGTTGAGGCTCTCGATGGCGTTGGTGGTGTAGACGGCCTTGCGCACCGGCTCGGTGAATGAGAAGAAGGGCTCCACTTGCTCCCAGTGGCGGTGCCACAGGCGGCCGATGGCGGGGTATTTCCGTCCGAGCTCGCTGTCCTCGAACGCCTCCAGCGCCTGCAGGCCGGCTACGGCGCTGTCGGCGCGGTAGATCTGCTTCAGGGACCGGCTGAGCTGCTGGCGTTCCTGGTAGCAGACCTGCAGCAGGGAGTTGCGCAGCAGATGCACCACACAGGTCTGCACGAGCGCCTGGGGGAAGACGGCCTCGATGGCCGCGGGAAACCCGTTGAGGGCGTCCGTGACGGCGATCAGCACGTCCTTTACGCCCCGTTGTTGCAATTCCTTCAGCACTTTGAGCCAGAATTTGGCACCTTCCTGTTGCTGGATCCACAGTCCCAGCAACTGCTTGCGGCCTGAGCAGTCCACCCCGAGGGCCAGGAAGACAGGCTTGTTGGTGACCGCTCCGTCCTGGCGGATCTTGACCCAGATGGCGTCCAGGAACAGCAGGGCATAGACCTCGTTGAGCGGTCGGTCCTGCCACTCGCGGAGCTCCTCGTGCACCTCGTCGGTGATCTTGGAAATCAGTTCCGGGGAGACGTCGACGTCGTACCGGGCGGCCAGCTGGTCGCGGATCTCACGCATGCTGAGTCCGGAGGAGAACAGACTCAGGACGAGCTGGTCAAAGCCCTCGAGGCGGCGGCACCAGGGTTCGATGAGCTGGGGCCGGAAGGAGCCTTGGCGATCACGGGGGACGGCAAGGAGCATGCTGCCGTGCTCGGTGTGGACGGTCTTGCGATTGTGGCCGTTGCGGGTGTTGGGATCCTCGCAGTGGTCGAGGTGGTAGGCCATTTCGGCTTGCAGGGCCCGCTCGGCGAGTTTCCTGTAGAGCTCGAGGATCACAGAGGGCTCGCGGAGGACCTGAGCCGGGTCGCGGCCGTCGAGGAAGGCGTCGATCGCCTCATCGGAGAGTTCCGGGGCGCGGCGGGGCTCGCCGGGCGGCACAGGCTGGCTGGTGGGATTGAGGAGGTTCATCTTACGCTTCATAACATACCTGCTTTCGTTTGTTTCGACCAGACCCTTGGCAGGGGCCCGGTCCGGCCGGCTCCCTCCCTCCCCGGGCCCCTGCCAAGGGTCTGCCCCGGGGCGGGTCCATACACGGGATTTCTGACACTCCCTGCTGGCCCCCCCGCACACAGCGATTGCTCGCCTCTCTGAGCTGACGGAGCGGCGAGCGCGACCGATCGCTGTGGATCGCCTGGTTGGTGACGCTCGCTCAGTGTCGTCCGGAGGGACACGGTGAGGGCCCCATCGGCAGCGCATCGTATTTCCAGTACTGCACACAACCGATGCAGACGGGCTGGCTGGCACCGGCCAAGGATCAGCAATGGGAACTGGCCGCGGTCGCCGCAGCGAGCAGGAGCGCAAGCCGACGCTGGTGGCCTTGCGCAAAGCCGTGAGAGACAGAGATTCGAGGTTGGCACCGGCGCTGCCGGAATGGAAGACACGCCAGGCACGGCGGCCTGGATGCTGATTCTCATCAGAGTGCACACGGATTCTCATCCAGAGTGAACCCGCCGGGGGCCGCTCGGAGTGGAGCGGAGTGTGCGTCGCGCCGGGGCGGCCAGCTGGGCAGCGGCAGTCCATTTGGCCACCGAGCGGCTGACTGCCGAACGCGTCGGATTGGAGCGGGAGCGCAAGGCCGCGGCCGAGGCATGGACCGCGGCCACCACCCTGGCGGACCGCTCGCTGGCCACCGAGGCTGGTCGCCGACAGCGGCGCTGCCAAGAGTTTCAGGCCCAGCTCGCGGAGGGCGAAACGCAGTTGGCAACCGTGCGTGGCGAGGTTCTCGAGGATCTGGACCAGGCCCCGGCGGGACAAACTTGCCGCCTGCGAGCAAGCCGCCAGCCTGTGCGCTGCGCTGGTGGCCCACCAAGCGCAGACTGGGCTGATGCTGGCCAGCCGGTCGTCAGCCTCACCCGCGGGCTAGCTCACGGTGGAAAAATGCCCGCGGCTGGGTGTGAGCCCACCCTCCGGGTCGGGGGCACGTCAAGGGCGGGTGTTGCGCAAGGCCGGCTGGGCGTGGGCCCAGGCCACCCTGTTCTCCGCGGGCCGAGCCGCGCGCACACTGGAGCCGGACGCGCACAATCCCCGCCTCGGCGGGATCGTGCTTGCGAGCCCCCGCGTGCTGGGCCCGAGCGTTTGCCTCCAAGCCACTTGGAAACATGCTCCAGCCACGCGCTCGCAGCGGTTACTTCCAATGGCACATCCGCGCTAGACCATGTGCTGTAGCAAGCCTTTGCTGTCGTAGCACCCCCTACATTTCGATAGATTCTTTCCATGCCCAGACAAACCCCGGGGGTTTGGGGGCTGGCCCCCACGACGGTCCCCGCCTGATCGCCGCGGGCGGCGCGTGCGAGCATCGCGCATCTGGCCTAGCTCCGAGTCCGCCGGGTTGCTGCCCAAGCGTCCTCGAACTCGTTCGGCGAGAGGTAGCCCAGCGCGGAGTGCCGCCGCCGGCGGTTGTAGAAGCCTTCGACGAATTTGAAGATTTCGGTTGTGGCCTCTGCGCGCGTCTCGAATGGGGTGCGGCGCAGCAGTTCGCATTCGAGGGTGGCGAAGAAACTCTCGGCCATCGCGTTGTCGTAGCAACTTCCGACGGCACCCATCGACTGCAGCACGCCGGCCTGTGCGCAGCGCGAGGTGCAGGCCACCGCGGTGTACTGGCTGCCATGGTCGGAATGGAAGATGACGCCCTTTGCGCCCCGGGTCTCGAGCGCCATCTCCAGCGCGGTGCGCGTCAAGTCGGCAGTCTGGCGCGCGGCCATGGCCCAGCCCACGACCTTGCGGCTGAACACGTCGATCACGATCGCCAAGAACAGGAACCCCTCCTGCGTGTCCACGTAGGTGCTGTCGGCCACCCACAGCCGGTTGGGCTCGGTGGCCTCGAATTGCCGCTTGACCCGGTCCGGCACCGGTTCTGCGTGGGGGTCCGCCCGCGTCGTGCTCCGCGGGCGGCGCCGGTGCACACCCTGCAGGCCCAGCGAGCGCATCAGCCGCTCCACCCGCTGCCGCGACACGGCCCGGCCCTCCGCCCGCAGGGTCGCGTGCACCCGCCGCCCGCCGTAGGTCCCGCCCGACTCTTCGTGGATCTCGGCGATCCTTGCGCCCAACGCTTGGTTCTCCACCACCCGCCGACTCGGTGGCCGCCGGTGCCATGCATGGTACCCGCTGGCGGAGACCCCCAGCGCCCGGCACATCATGGCTGTCGGATACTGACCCTGGTACCCTCTTACGAACTCGAAGACCCTGACGGCATCGAACCGGTCTCCCGAGCGAACCAGGCTGCGGCTTTTGCCAAGATTTCCCGCTCCATCCGCACCCGCCGCAGCTCACGCCGCAATTCCCGGAGCTCTTTGCGCTCCGCGGTCGTCAGCCCGTCCTTGCGCTGACCGCTGTCGATCTGCGCCTGTTTCACCCACCGTCGCAACGAGTCCTGCGACACCTCAAACTCCTCGGCGACCTCCCGCAGGCGCCGTCCGCCCGCCAAGAACACCTTCACCACCTGTGCCCGAAACTCCTTCGGGTAGGCCTTCACATACCGTTGGCTCATCGCTGGGGCCCTCCTGTTACCCCGCCACTACAGTGCCGCATCTCCTCGAAAAACCGCACCTCTCAGGTGTCCACGAAATCGCAGGCACTCCAGACCGGCCAGGGCCAAGACGGCGGGGCGCCTGCTCAGCGTGCTGCAGACAGCGAGAGTGGCTGGGCTGAACCCGTACCGGTGCCCGCAGGATTGGCTGGATGCCTATGCGCGCAACCGGGGCCAGGCCCCATCGGACCTGTCCCCATGGCTCCCGTGAGAGATGGACGAGCAGCGCATGGAGGAACTCCGCGCACCTCCCATACGCTGCTGGACTCCGGCCAACGAGCCGCCAGCGGCAGCACTCGCTCCCGCACCCGACAGCCCTGTCCCGCGCGCAGCTTGACTCCCCGCTGAGGCCAACTCGCGAGTTTCCCTACGACACTCGCCCACCTTCTCAGGCTGGAGCCCGAACGCGGCGAGCGAGCCCACCCTGCACCTGCGGGCCGCACCTTCCCTCCCTTGGTCCTCGCGAGGGCCAGTCTCCCAGGCCCCAAATACTCCCCGGAGTGAATGCTTACAATTATTTTTCAGAATCCAAGCTTCGAAGGCGTGCTCATTAGACTTCATAAGGGCTATGAGAAAAAGCAAGTTAGAAAAAGTACAGAACTCAAAATTCTTCGGAAACTGTGGCCCAAATACAGCAAGGGGGTAACAGCTGATCAGTTGGCCCGACGGTTCGGGGTGGACGACTTGCGGAGAGCAGCCTTTTCCGACAAGGATCTTGCGCGATTGCTCAAGATGCTAGGTCTGTAGGCACTCAGTGTGCGGTGGTTATGGGGACTGGAACAGACGTACGAATAGCAAGACGCCCGTTGAAAGTCACTCTTTACGGTTATGGAACAGTCAAATTCTTTGGCCGCGACAGTGCCCCCGCACATGCCCTACTCTAGGAAAAATGAGAGCCATGGGACGAACACATAAAGATCGTGTGACGAAGATCACGCGCCGATCGACGAGAATCAACGGGTCGGCTCCTTGGAGGCGGCAGATCTGAATCTGGTTTGGACATCCATTTAGCTTGGCGCAAATGGGCCATTCTACGTCCAAATAATATGACTCCCAACAACGTCTGTGATTGATCTTCCAGACAGGACTACGGGTTGGGTGGCACGGAGGATTGGGTCCCCGGAGGCGCATAGGTTCAGGCAGCCCAACCGAGCACCTTGGTCGCGGCCGGTGTGGGGATTGGCAGGCTCTTCAGTCGGCGATCCTCGGCAGCGATCTGGTAGGGCCAGATTACGGTTCTGTTGAGCAAGCGTGCTCAGCGGCGGCGGTCGAAGCTTGACCGCGGACAACCGGAATGCCGGACCGATTAGATGGTATGAAGCCGGCGACCCACCGAGAGAATCCTACGACCAGTTGTGCAACTCTTTCAGGCTTGCAGGGAGAGCCACCGATGGGGGATCTCGGAGGCCGCCAGTGACCATACTGGACGACAGACTCTCTGCGAAGCCGTTGACTGCTCCGCTCCTAGCGTGTCCCGGACACGTTCTCGTACCACTTGATGTTGGCGGTGCGGGATCCGATGCACGCAAAGTCAGGGTCTCCATCGCCGTCGAGATCTGCAACATCGCAGCTCGCGGCAGCCATGTCGCCAGCGTCGACGAGCGTGCGGTCCCAGCGAGAGTCATTCCAGCGATAGGTCATCACGCCGTGCGGCTGTCCCCGGAAACCGGCCAGGATCTCGTCGTGGCCGTCGCCGTCAAAGTCCGCAACGTTTAGCGCGTGGCCGTCGACCAATGTCGTGTCAATCACCTCTCGCGACAGGTAGCCCGTCGCGTCGCAACAGTACACGACGACTTCGTTGCCGTGCCAAGGCTCGATGGTGGCAACGAAGCGACCGGCCGATGAGCGACCGAGCCGCACGTCGCTGGCGCCTGACTCTGGGCGGGGCGCGATCTTGCCGTCTGCCACCCGCGACCGGGACCAACCCCCACTGCCAGTTGGTCGGAAGCGGTCCACCCCTCCCATGGAAGCCGTGAGGACGGCCGGGCCATCCCAGTCGACTTCCCGCATGCCGTGCACGACTCCGTCAAGCCCGGTTGTCACGTAGCGACGACGCCACTCATCCGCGGCGTAGTACACCAAGCCTGTCGTGCAATCAAAGAGAGGCGCTTCGCAGCCAGGCCCTGTCAGGGGCGAATTGACGAGCTCGGGCCGACCGTCGCTGTTCAAGTCAAAGAATCTCAGCCGGTGGGTCGTGGGAAGCCGGTCAACCTCTCGCGCTTCCCATCCCGTGCCGCCAGTGGTTCGCCGCAGGATGTACACCCGCCCCTCGCTAGTCCGGTCCGTCTGGCCGAAGTGGCTCCCCAGCGCGATCTCGAGGGTGCCGTCACCGTCAATGTCGGCCACGTCGAGGTTCACCATCGTCTCCATCCCGGAGACGATCGCCTCTCGCCTCCAGGACGGATTCTCGTACCAATACAGGGTGTCCGACCGCATCGAGAGGCCGAGCACATCTACACGGCCGTCGGAATTCATGTCTGCGAGCCGTACTTGGTAGCCACCTGGCAGCGAGTCCTCGATGGTATGCTCGCGAAACTTCAGGTCAGCGGCGCTGACGGACACGGCGAGCGGAACAATCAAGAGTGCACGAAGCATGGGCACATCTTCCCACGGAGGGTCTGATCCGTGTCGCGGACGGGGCCACGGAGTTCAGCGCTGTCCAGCAGACAGGGGCTTGGCGGTCTCCACAGTGCCGAGCCGCCCCGCCCAAGCGATGCCCCGCTCGAGGATGGAAAGATATTCGGGCTCCCGATAGGATTCCCCCGTGTGGCCGGGCGCCGAGAGAAAGGCTCGCCCTTGACCGACCTTCCGCGTCCAGATGATCGGGTGGTCGCCCATCGTGAGATCTTGGTCGATCCACAGCATTTTCATGCGCGGGTCGTAAGTGGTCTCATCCAGTGATGCCAGGACTTCGACGCCGGCGTCGCCCCGAACACTGCTGGCCCACGAGTACCACTCGTCCTTGCGATTCCAAAGCGCCGGCAAACCGCGCATCGCGATGTGCTCAGGCCTCTCGACTTGGATCGCCGCGCGGTAGTGCGGTATCGGATGGCCGATGAAGTCTGCGCCGATGATGCTGCGGTGGTACCAATCCCACGATGCGTGCGAGCCATCCAACGCGGCATGGATGCCTACGAACCCGCCACCGCTCTCGACCCAGCCCTGAACAGCCGATCGCTGGGACTCGGACAGCGGCGCCCCGCTCGTGCAGAGCCACACGAGGGCAGCGACCCTGTCGAACGGCAGCACGTCAAAGACCGCACCATTCTCGGTGTGATAGAAGGGCCACCCTCGCCGGGCGGCAATTCCCTCAAGTGCCGGTACGCCTTCGCTGATCGCCTCCTCATGCCGGAATCCGTTCGTCTTCGTGAAGACCACCACGGCCGGGCTGGCGAATTCTGGGACCACCGGAGGAATCGCGTCCACTGCCTCGGACGGGCGAATGGCGCGGGCAACGTTGCGCACCATCGGGTGAAAACTCGCGCCGACTGCTAGCGCCGCCAGCGCCAGCAGGATCCATGCGAGGAAGCGGAGACTGCGCACTGAACCGATCCGACCGAGAGTTGGCCGAGCACTCATCGTCCGTGACCGGCCTACGCTTTGTCAAGATCTGGCTGGAACATCGAGACACAGGTACATGACGGCCTGTTGCAGCGCGTTGACCGTGAAGGCTTGGAGCGGTGGCACAGCAGCTGTACAGATTTCCCGCGACTGGACAGACCTCGGCTGCCCTTGACATGTTGCGAGCGCGGAGCGATTCCTGACCCCACTCGCATGCCGGCTGACCGGTGCAGAGCAGGGAATCGAGGCCTAGATGGACGCGACGCAATCGGCCGCGGACGGGGTAGCATAGGGCGATGCCGTACCTGACCCGACGACGCTTTCTCGGAGCCGCCGGGGCGCTGGTCGGCGGCGGCCGCCGGGCGCTTGGCCAGACCAGTCAGCCGAACATCGTCATCATCTACACCGACGATCAGGGAACGCTCGACGCAGGTTGCTTCGGGTCCGACGACATCCATACGCCGAACATCGACGCCCTGGCGCGCCGGGGCGTGCGCTTCCCCCAAGCCTACGCCCACACAGTCTGCTGCCCGTCGCGCTCTCAGCTACTGACCGGCCGGGTGCCTCAGCGCGGCGGCGTCACCAACTGGCTCTCCAATCACCCCCGGGACGAGAACGGCCGCAACATGTACGCCAGCGAAATCACACTCGCCGAGGTTCTCAGGGAGAACGGATATCGCACAGGGCTGGCCGGCAAGTGGCATCTCGGCGCCAAGCCCGGACACCAGCCGCTGGACCAAGGGTTCGACGAGGCCTTCGGACACCTAGGCGGTTTCATAGACAACTACGAGCACAAGTTCCTGCACTCGAACCCGCGACGGCCGCCGTTCCACGACCTGTACCGCAACGGCGCCGAGGTGGACGAGACGGGCCGCTACTTCCCCGATCTCGTCGTCCGAGAGGCCACGAGGTTCATTGTCGAGAACAAGGACCGGCCGTTCTTTCTTTACTGCGCGTTCAACGTTCCGCACTACCCGGAGCAGGCCGACCCCAAGTTCGGCAAGATGTACGACTCCATGCCTATGCCTAGGCGGTCGTACGCAGCGATGATCACGACGACGGACGACCGCATCGGCCAAGTCCTCAATGCGCTCGACACGTGGGGACAGCGCGATAACACGCTCGTGATCTTCATGAGCGACAACGGCCACTCGACCGAGCAGTTCGAGAACTGGGGCGTGAACTACGGTGCCAATGGCGGCGGGGGCAACACGGGCCCCTGGCGCGGCGCCAAGGCCAGCTTGTTCGAGGGTGGCATAAGGGTACCGACCGTCATCAGCCTTCCGGGAAAGATTCCCGAGGGGGAGGCACGCCACCAAGCGATCTCGAACATGGACTTCTTTCCGACCGTTCTGGAGCTCTGCGGAGTCGATCCGCCAGACTACGAGATCGATGGCAAGAGCTTGTGGCCTGTGCTGCGGGCCGCCGAAGCCCCGTCGCAACACGAAGTCTTTCATTGGATGTGGCAGGACCAATGGGCCATTCGCGAGGGCGACTGGAAGCTGATCGGCAACGGGCGCGACACAACGGGCCTCGAATCCGCCCACGCCCCTCGCAGGGAAATGGGCGAGCTTTATCTGGCGAACCTATCCGACGAGCGGCCCGAGGCGGTGAACCATGCGTCCGAGAGGCCAGATGTGACGGCACGATTGCAGTCCCTGCATGACAGCTGGCTCCGAGATGTCACGCCGTAGCGCCTACCAACAGTCCGGGATCGCGGCGGCTTGGGCTGCTGTCGTACTCGCGCTCGCACCCCTCGCAGTGGGCCAGATTCCAACGATGCGAGATCCCGCCTCCAACGAGTCGGCGGTCACGGTCCGGCTGATGTTTGGCACAGACCGATACACGCCCCGCAGGTGGGACGGCAGCATCCACCTCAGCACGGGCCGCGTGACAGGGCTGGGCGGGGTTCACTTTGAGGGCCGCGATCGGATTACCGGCAACGACAGCTGGCTTCTGACGAACCGGGTGACGCGCTACGCCGATTCCACGACGCCGAGAGGCTACGACCCGGTGCACACCCGTCAGTTCGCGATGATCCCCAACGGCGTCGTAGCTACCCTCGACGCCCCGGAGACAGCGCGGGTCGGGGTCCGGACTGTGCAAGGGGAATTCTCCTTCGAAATCCAAGATTTGGCATTCGGCCGGCCTCTGGAATTCCTCGACGGAACGGCTTCCGCCGAGCGCATTCCCACGACGATCGACCTTACCGAAGGCCCGGTATACAACGACTACGCGGTTCTGGCCACCGACAGTTCGGGCACGGTGTGGCTTGCGTGGATCGCCTACGAAGCGGAGCGCGACGCCGTGTGGCTGGCCAAACGGGACGGGAACTCGTGGGTAAGCCCTTTGCGGGTAACACCCGAAGGCTACGGTGACAACTTCCGCGCCGCGATCACCGCACCCCGCGATGGCACGGTGGTCATTGTCTGGTCCGGCAAGTCTCCCAGCGGCGATTGGGGGCTCTTCTCGCGAGCCCTGCAACAGGGAGTCCTGTCTCCAGTCGAGAGCATCGCCAGCGGAAGCCCCAACCTGTACGTTCGGGCAGCCGCGGACAGCGCGGGCGCCGTGCACGTTGCGTGGCAGGGATTTCGGGAGCGCGTCTCGGTCATACTGCACAGTCGCTGGGACGACGGCGGGTGGTCCCCGGAGATGATTCTGTCGTCGCAAGTTGCGGACAGCTGGGCCCCGGATCTCACGCCGGATTCCAAGGGTGCGGTCTGGGTCGGTTGGGACGGCTATGACGAGGGGGACTTCAACATCTACCTGCGCCGGCTGAGAGCGGGCAGCGGTTGGGACGCGCCACTTCAGGTCACGCGGTCGCCAACATTTGACGCGAATGTCTCGCTCGCGAGCGACGCCAGCGACCGGTTGTGGGTCGCGTGGGATCACGGCGAGGCGAACTGGGGGAAGGACTGGAGCAGTCAGCGCTTTCGACCCGGAGGGGGCGCCGGACTGTACCGCACGCGGTCGGTCCGGGTGGCTGTCGTCGAAGGCAGCCGCGTAAGCCAACCCGCGGACCTGATGGGCGCAATCCCCGACTCTTCACGGGACTATGTCCAACAGCCGCGCTTGGTGGCGGACGCTCACGGAACGGTCTGGGCCATGGTGCGATCGCTGACCAGCGTGACGACGCGGGTGGACAACAACTGGGGCGCCGGCGGGATTTGGGAGATGTTTCTGACCCGGCTCGACGAGAACGGATGGGCACCCGCTGCTAAGCTGCACGCCACCAATGGGAGGAACGACGTTTGGGCAGCGGCGACGCCGGACGGGGAGGGCCGGCTGTGGTTCGCGTGGTCCAGCGACGGGCGGCCATTTGGGTCCCCCGAGCGCCCCATAAACCGCCCGAGCCCCGCGGCCCGCACGACGCATGTGACCTACGCGCGGATCGACCCCCAGCTTGGAGCATGGAAGGGATCGGGCGTGGCTAGGCTGGAAGCCTTCAGCGAGCCATCGATCACGGCCGTCGCCGTGCACCCTAACGAGAAATCAGACACCGATACGATCCGCAGCTACAGGTACTCAGTCGCCGGGGAGAAGTACCGCATTCTGCGAGGTGACCTGCACCGGCACACCGACATCTCGTCGGACGGGATCGGCGACGGCGGGCTGATCGACTTTTACCGCTACGCGCTGACGGCAGGACAGTTCGACTTCATGATGGTGGGCGACCACCAGTACGGCGGCGACGGAGTGCCGGGCGTCGAGTACAACTGGTGGCGAACCGAGAAATCCGAGGACATCTTCGGCGTTCCGGGCCGATTCTGGCCGCTGTACGGAACCGAGCGCAGCCTGCCCTACCCCAACGGCCACCGCAACACCGTCTTCGCGCGGCGCGGCGTGCGCTGGATGCCAATCCAAGCCGGGGAGCGCAACGGGACCATCAACAGCGGCGAAATCCTGTTTTCCTATCTGAGGCGCTACGGTGGGATTTCCACGCCGCACACGTCCGGCACAAATCAGGGCACGGACTGGCGGGAGCGTGACGAGGAGATCGAGCCGATCGTGGAGATCTACCAGAGCCTGCACGCGTCTTACGAGTACCCGGGCGCCCCGCGGGCCGAGACCGAGGACAAGCGCTACTTCCACCACGACGAGCCGTGGCGCCCCGCGGGGTTTGTTTGGGAAGCCTGGGCCAAGGGCATCAAGATCGGCGTGCAGGCCAGCTCGGACCATGTCGGAACCCATGATTCCTACGCTTGCGTGCTCGTACCGGCCGACAGACAGATCGGCCGACAGGATCTGATTGACGCGATGAAGCGGCGCCACACCTACGCCGCCACGGACAACATCATCCTTGACATGCGCATCGGCGACGCCATCATGGGGGACGCGATCACGTTGCAGGGCCAGCCAGTTGTGCGGACGAGGGTGATCGGGACGGGGCCCATCGAGAGGATCATTCTGGTGCGGGACAACGAGATCGTCTTCACGGCAAATCCGGGAACGCGGGAGGCGGAGTTCACCTACCGGGACGACGCCGCCACGGCCGAAAGCTACTACTACGTCCGCGCGGAGCAGGCCGACGGCTCGCTGGCGTGGGGCAGCCCGATATGGGTCAGCCGCCCTTAAGAGTCTTTCTGCCTCCTGGCCGGCGTCACACAGCGTTCGGCACCGTCGGCGGCGAGCCGTGGCACGCCGGAACGGCCAGTCCCAAGTTCGTCAGTTCACGGCGGATCTAGGCCTTGACTCTTTTCCGCCGCCGCAGGCGGACCGGGGAGCTGGAAACGTCACAAACCGTAGTGCCAAGTGAGGCTGAGACCCATGACGGCCAGCCGCCATTGCAGTGAACTGGGGCCCTGGAGGCCGATCGGGCGCTCCGACCTGAATTACCTCTGTTCTTCCTGTTTTCTGTCTATTGTTGTGCCACCAAGGCTGCTCTGGAGGCCAAGACTCGATCTTCAATACTCTTGCGGCCCGGAAGTCAACTCCGCCCTCCTAGGAAGATCCGCGCTCCCCTCGCACGGCAGAACGCCACCAAGTGACGAACTTAGGCTGGGATGAGGCTGAGCACGGCGGGTTGAATCAAGGTCGTGTGCATGATGGGAGGCAGGGAGTGAGCTCGTGCCCAAGGGGACCACATCAACATTCGTCGGCATCCGCAACGAGCGTGAGTTCTACAGCGACCACTATCTGGCGGAGATCCTGTCTAAGGATCTCCGGCCGACCCTCAAGCGCTGGCGGGCAGCGGCGGACTCTTCCGAGGAAGATGTGCAATCGCCGGAAGACAAGCTCCGGTCGCTCTGGAAGCACTATGGCCCGTTCCGGGAGCGATTCGACAAGCCCGGCACGGGAGCGCCCGGTCGGCTCAAAGCGCAAGAGGAATGGCACCAGCGTCAGGTGGAAGCCTTGGAGTATCGCTGGGATCCCCGCAACGAGCTCGTCGACGGGGATGTCGAGATTCCGGTGCTGGTGGCCGCCAAGGGTTCGCTCGGCCAGCGCCTCGTCGTGTTGGGAGCCTACGATGCGCAGGCCGAAGATGTCGACCCGCTGACGCTGAAGCCGCGCAGGGAGCAGTTCCGGGGAGAGGCCCCGCCAGACGAGGCGGTGCTCTCCGAGACTTGGGCTGACATCATCACGCGGCGATTGTTCCGGCAGGACCGCGCCCCGCGCTGGGTGTTGCTGCTCTCCTGCGGTCAGACGCTGCTGATCGAGAGGGCCAAGTGGTCCCACAACCGCCTGATGCGGTTCGACTGGGGCGAGATCCTCGGCCGCCGGGAGCGCCCGACGCTGCAGGCGACGGCGGCCCTCTTGCACCGGGAGTCCCTGGTCCCCGGGTCGGGCACGGCGCTGGCCGACGAGCTTGACGAGAACAGCCACCGGCACGCCTTCGGGGTCTCGGCGGACCTCAAGTACGCCTTGCGGGAGGCGATCGAGCTGGTCGGGAACGAAGTGCTGCGGTCGATGCGCAAGGACGGCAAGGTGCCGCCGGATCAGGGTCCGGAGTTCGCGGAGCGCCTGAGCTTGGAGTGCCTTCGGTACATGTACCGGCTGCTGTTCCTGTTCTACATCGAGGCGCGGCCAGAACTGGGCTTCGCGCCCATCGACAGCGAGATCTACCGCAAGGGCTACAGCCTGGAGCGGCTGCGGGACATGGAGATGTCGCGGCTGGCGAGCGGGGTCGCGCTGGGCCGGAACCACATCCAGCAAAGCCTGTCGTTGCTGTTCCGGCTCGTTCGGGAGGGCTTCGATCCCAAGCCGGCGACGCAGGGCCCGCTGGAGTTCGGCAAGGAGCACCTGAGCCGCACGTTCAAGATGCGCCCGCTGGACAGCGCGCTGTTCGACGAGCGGCGCACTCCGCTGCTGGCGAAGGCTTATCTGTCCGACGCAGTCATGCAGCGCGTGATCCGGCTGCTGTCGCTGACGCGTCCGGCCAAGGGGCGCGGAAAGCGGCGGGGGCGGATCTCGTACGGCCAGCTGGGGATCAACCAGCTGGGAGCCGTGTACGAGGCTTTGCTGTCGTTCCGGGGATTCATCGCGAAGGAAGACCTGTACGAGCTCAAGCCGGCCAAGAAACAGGCAGACCCGCTGCAGGAGTCATGGTTTGCGCCGAAGGCGGATCTCTACCTGTACGAGGAGGCCGAGAAGGTCTGGGACACGGACCGCCGGGGCGAGCGCAAGCACCTGATGCACAAGCAGGGGACCTTTCTGTACCGGCTGCGCGGGCGGGATCGCCAGAAGTCGGCGAGCTACTACACGCCGGAGTCGCTGACGCGGGTCGTGGTGAAGTACGCGCTGCGGGAGCTGGTCCCGGACGACATGCCGGCGGCCGAGATCTTGGACCTGACGGTCTGCGAGCCGGCGATGGGATCGGCGGCCTTCCTGAACGAGGCCGTCAACCAGCTGGCGGCGAAGTACTTGGACCGCCGGCAGGGCGAGCTTGGCCGGCGAGTTCCCCGCGAGCGGTACGACGAGGAGTTGCAGAAGGTGCGGCACTTCATCGCGGACCGGAACGTGTTCGGCGCCGACCTCAACCCGGTGGCGATCGAGCTGGCCGAGGTGTCGCTGTGGCTGAACTCGATCGTCAAGGACGGGCATGTGCCCTGGTTCCGCTCCCAACTGGTGGCTGGCAATTCGCTGATCGGGGCCCGCCGGGCAACGTATCGGCCCAACGAGATTCGAACCGGGACGTTGCTCAAAGAGCGGTGGTTCAACCGGCAGCCTGACGATGTTGGTCGGGGGACGTCGCCACAGCGACCGCCGGGCACCGTCTACCACTTCCTCCTGCCCGACCCGGGCATGGCGAAGTACACGGACAGGTTTGTGCGAACACTCGCGCCGGACGCGATCAAGCGCCTCAAACAATGGAAGAGGAAGTTCTGCCGGCCGTTCGGGGCCGAGGACATCGAGGATCTGGGGCGCTTGTCGGCCGCGGTTGACAAGCTCTGGGCGCTCACGGCAGAGCAGCTGGCCAAGGAGCGTCAGCTGACCACTGACGACATCGGGGTTTGGGGCCGGGAATCGCGCCTGCGGCGCACTCCCAATGACCGCAAGGACCAGATTCGCCGGCAAGGTGCATACGGCACTGAGGCGTTCGCCGCGAGCCCGTACCGGCGGCTCAAGCTGGTGATGGACTACTGGTGTTCGCTGTGGCACTGGCCGATCGAGGCGGGCGTTGACCCGCCAACGCGGGATCAGTTCCTTGCCGAGGTGGGCCTGGTGCTGACCGCGGATGTGCGGCTGCCGGGCATCGCTCCGCATGACACGGGCTTCCTGTTCGGGGAAGAGTACGCGGAGCATGTCGCCGGGTTGGCGCGGCGAATCTTGGACGAGGCTGGCACGCTTGACATGGATCAGGTGCTTGAAGAGTTCCCGCGCCTCGAGATGGCCGACCGTCTGGGGCGGGAGTTGCGCTTCCTGCACTGGGAGCTGCACTTCGCGGACCTGTTCTACGGCGCGCGAGCCGACGGCAGGGCGAGGAAGGGGTTCGATCTGGTCGTCGGGAATCCGCCTTGGGTCAAGGTCGAGTGGGACGAGCGAGGGGTGATCGGCGATTTTGAGCCGCTGATCGGTCTGCGCAAGATGCGCGCGCCCCAGCTCCGCCGAGAGCGGGAGGGGGCGATTGACCGGTGGAGCGACCTGCGCGGGACGTATCTGGCGGAATATGGCTGGTCAAAAGCGACTCAGAACTACCTGAACTCGGCCCAGAACTATCCGTTGCTCAAGGGCGTGCAGGCGAATCTCTACAAGTGCTTCCTGCCACAGGCATGGAGACTTGTCCATGAGAGGGGGGCGGCGGGTTTCTTACATCCGGAGGGGGTGTACAACGATCCCAAGGGAGGCCCGCTGCGAGCGGCGATGTATGAACGGCTGCGGGACCACTTCCAGTTCCAGAACGAACTGAGACTCTTTCCCGAGGTGCACGACCAAACCCGGTTCAGCGCCAATGTGTACGGGCCCAGACGCGAGCGACCGCGGTTCGAGCACATCGCGAACCTCTACTCGGCGGCCACGGTGGACGCGTGCCACGACCACTTGGGTGAGGGGCCGGTTCCAGGTATCAAGAATTCCGCCGGCAGATGGGAGACGAACGGTCATTCGCGGAGGATCGTTCAGGTAGGCAGGGAGGAGCTGGAGATCTTCGCGGCAGCACTGGACGCGAGCGAGACGCGACCCGAAGAGGCGCGCCTTCCAGCGCTGCACTCGGTGGAACTGGTGGAGTTCATCCGCAAGTTCGCGGCCCAGCCGCGGCGGCTCCGCGACTTGGAGGGGCAGTACGCCAGCCCTAGGATTCTTGATGAGACGGGTGCCGTGCGGGACGGCACGATCCGGCGCGAGACGCGCTTTCCGACCAGCGTGCGTGAGTGGATTCTCTCGGGGCCCCATTTCTTCGTCGGCAACCCGCTGTACAAGACACCGCGAAGGAAGTGCCGGCTCAGCAGCCACTACGACTGCATCGACCTCACGTGGATTCCGGACGACTATCTGCCGCGGACCAACTACGTTCCGGACTGCGACCGGGAAGAGTTCATCGGGAGGATTCCGACCGCTACGTTTGGAGACGGCAAGCGTGCACTGTTGGGGAGACCGATAACGGACTACTATCGCCATGTCAACAGGAGAATGGTCGGACCGGCCAACGAGCGGACGTTGCACGTGGCCATTGCCCCGCCGGCAAGCAGCTACGTACATACCTCGATAGGCACAGCGTTCCGGAATACATCGAGCTTGCTGGACTTTCAAGCCCTGGGGTTGTCAATCCCATTTGATGCCTATGTCAAGATCACTGGAACTCCGGAAATCAGTCTTGCCCTGTTGGCATCGTTTCCGATGCCGGTTTTTGAGAGGCGCTCTCGGCGCGCGATGCACATCCGGGCGGAATGTCTGAGTTCTGTCACAACCCACTATCGGGAGCTCTGGGAGTCTGGCTGGACCGATGCATACCAAGACGACCGTTGGACGCAGTCCACTCCACGCCTGAATGCGAACTTGTTCCACAATCTGAGCCGGTCGTGGTCGCGGACCTGCGCTCTGCGCACCGATTACGAGCGACGCCAGGCGCTCGTCGAGATCGATGTCTTGGTCTCGATGGCCCTCGGCCTCACCCTTGACGAGCTCCTAGCGATCTATCGCGTGCAGTTCCCCGTGATGCGCCAGTACGAGGCCGACACTTGGTACGACATGAATGGCCGTATCGTCTTCACGGTCTCGAAGGGCCTGACAGGAGTTGGTCTGCCTCGCAAGGCGATCAAGGGCGACACCAACTACGGTCTCGCGACTCCCGAACGAACCATTTCAGCTACATCGCTCGGGTGGGAGGACATCCGCCACCTCAGTGAGGGCACGGTCACCCGGCAGATCCTTGACGACACCCTTCCCGGCGGGCCCCACAAGCGGGTGATCGAGTATGTTGCCCCGTTCGCCCGCTGCGACCGTGAAGAGGACTATCGCCTTGCCTGGAACGAGTTCACTCGCCGGTTCGTCGAGGTTCCGTCGTAGTCAGCGACCAGACCTGACAGGCCAAGTCGGACGCTGCCGCGCTTGCGGGCCTAGACCCATGCCGATGCCGGAATTGGCGACCACACGCGACCTGCCGAGCCCGCCAGTCCTCGACCGCCTCAACTCGGGCAGTCTTGGCCCAGGTTCGTCAGTTCAGGGCGGATCTAGGCCTTGATCTGAAGTGACGAACTTGGGCAGTGGCACTATATCGTCATGTCGACCCTGACAAGACGGGCAATTCTCGCGCAACTCGCATGCCTTGGGTGTGCCCCGGATGCCGGGCGAGCCCCGGAAGGGAGCGCGAAGGCGACCGACTGGCGGTTCGCAATCGGGCTGAACGGCTTCGGATCGTCGGAGACGCACCACGGCACAAGATACGTCTACGAGGAGATCCTCGACTTCGCGCGATCGGAGGGCTTTGAGGGAATCGAGCTGTGGCGCGGGTGGCGGGACGGGTACCCGGACCCGGACGACGACGGGGGCATCCGCGCGATTCGCCAGAAGGTCGAGGCCTATGGACTGACCGTGTTCTCACTGCAAGGCGGTGTTCGAGGCGTGAATCCGATCTCCGACGATGTTGCCGAGCGGTCCGAGTACGCCGCGCGCCTCACGCGTCAGGTGGACATGGCGGTCAAATTCGGCTGCGACGCAATGGGCCTGTGGGCGGCCGGGAGGCCGCCGGACAACGCCGGTGAGGACGAGGTTATCGAGCGTTTGGCGGGCACCGTGCGACCCGTTTGCCGCCATGCGGCGGACCGGGGCATCATTCTGGCGATCGAGGGCGAGCCGCCGCTGATCGTGAACTCTGCCCAGCGCTACCGCAAGCTCTTCGCCGCAGTGGGCATGGACGCGTTCAAGGTGATCTTCGACCCGTCACACTTCGACATTCTCGGGGGCGGGCGCGGCAGACCGCAAGACCTGCTTCTGGAACTGGGCGTGGACCGGGTGGGCTATGTGCAGTTCTCCGACGGTGACTCGACGCTGCGCCCGCTTCCGGGCGGCCGGGCGGCGACTTCCAGACACCTCGCGTGCGGTGACGGAACCTATGACATCCAACAGTTGTGCTCGCTGCTGTTGGACGGTGGATTTCGCGGCTGGATGCAAATGGACAGCTGGGGGACACGGGACGCCTATCGCACGTCAAAGTCGTGCAAGGACGCGATCACGGGCCATCTCCGGGGGATCGGGGCGTGAGGAACGCCACACCCGGGATGGTAGGCCCGAGCGGACTCGAACCGCTGACCTCTACCGTGTCAAGGTAGCGCTCTAACCAAAACTGAGCTACGGGCCTGGAGGAAAACAGCCATTCCGGCTGGGTTGCGACTCGCGTCACTGCGGGCCCGGCACCGTGGCCGAGACCCACCTGCAGGCAAGAATAGCACAGCGCCGCCCGGCGATTTCTCCGCGCTGGCTCTGCTCAGTCGACCGGCCCGAAGTCCCAGATCGGACCACGCAGCTTGCGACGCCCCGCGATCACGGGTCGCGTCCGATGCGGGTTTGAATGGCTCCCAAACTGCAAGGTTGCGTGCGATTCTCTCGCCGGTGTGCCCGAGACCTGCGAAGGCTCCGCCACCGTGAGTTCAAGGCCACGCCTACCGTGGGCAGGCGCCGGTAGTGATACGCTGTCTCTTCGTTGCCGGCGGAAACCGCCGCGATCTTTTCGGCCGGCTCAGGAGAATACGTCCGATGCCCGTACGCGTCCTGCTAGCCCTCGCCTTGGCGCTGACCGCCATGGCACCAGTGGCGGAAGCCCAGGAGTCCCCCATTCCGCCAGACGCGGAGTCCGCGGTCGCCGCCCTTAATTCGTCGCCTCGGCATGGCGAATGGATCGACGTCCAAGAGGGCCGGGCCGCCACCAATCGCTGGGGGGACACGATACGCTCGTGGATCGTATACCCGGAGCGTGCCTCTCGCGCGCCGGTCGTCGTGGTGATCCACGAGATCTTCGGCCTGACGGACTGGATCCGAGCGGTGGCAGACCAGTTTGCGGCGGAGGGATTCATCGCCATCGCCCCGGACTTGCTCTCCGGGCACGGCCCGGACGGCGCCGGCACGCCTCCGGACCGCCAGGCAGCAGTCGCTCTCGTGCGGTCCCTGCGGGTCGAAGACACGACACGGAGGCTTTCCGCCGTGGCGCGCCACGCGCTCGCGCTGCCCTCGGCGAACGGCAACGTCGGGGCGGTGGGATTCTGCTGGGGCGGTTCGACCAGCTTCCAGTTCGCGGCCAACGAGGCCAACCTCGACGCCGCCGTGGTCTACTACGGATCTTCGCCCGACGCCAAGATGCTGGCCCGCATTCAGGCACCCGTCCTGGGGCTCTACGGGGGCGATGACGCGCGGGTCAACGCGACGATCCCAGATGCGGTCCGCGAAATGCGGCGCATGGGGAAGTTCTTCGAGCCGAACGAGTTTGACGGTGCGGGCCACGGCTTTCTGCGCCAGCAGTCGGGCCGGGACGGCGCGAACCTTGCCGCGGCTCGGCAGGCGTGGCAAAAGACGTTGGAATTCTTCCGGAGGCATCTCGAATGACCGCCAAGACCTCGAACACCCAGCACTGCGGGCGAATGGCCAAGCTTGCGACGCTCGCCGCCCTTGTTGCAGCGAGCATGGGCGGAGCTCCGAACGTGGTCTTCATGATGGCCGACGACCTCGGCCGGAACGACGTCGGATACCACGGGAGTGAGATTCGAACACCGCACATCGACTCGATCGCCGAGCGGGGCGTCTACCTTGACCGGTACTACGTGACTCCCCTGTGCAGCCCTACCCGCGCCGCTTTGCTCACCGGCCGCTACCCGCTTCGCTATGGCGTGGACAGGCCAATGGAGGGAGAGGGCACGATCCCGATGAGCGAGCTCCTGCTCTCTCAGATCTTTCGAACAGCCGGCTACCAAACCGCGATCGCCGGAAAGTGGCACCTTGGCATGTCCCACGTGAGGGACCACCCGCACAGTCGCGGCTTTGACAGCGCCTACGGGCATCTGGGTCCGGGCGTGGACTACTGGACCCACATTTGGGCGGGCGGCCTTGACTGGCATAGGAATGGCGAGCCGCTCACCGAGGAGGGCTACAGCACCACCCTGATCGGGGCGGAGGCCGTGCGGGTAATCCGCGAGCGCGATCCCGCAAAGCCGCTGTTCCTGTACGTAGCGTTCAATGCCCCGCACACCCCACTCCAAGCACCGCCGGGAACGGAGGGCGACTATCGGGATATCGACAACGCCAACCGCAGAGTCTTTGCCACCATGGTCGGGGAGATGGACCGGGCAGTAGGCGGCGTTCTTGGAGCCCTCAAGGACGAGGAGATGCTCGACGACACGGTGGTCGTCTGGTGCAGCGACAATGGCGGATCGCTGCGATTCGGCGCCGACAACTCGCCCCTGCGCGGTGTGAAGGGCGGCGTCTTCGAGGGCGGCATTCGCGTCCCCGCAACCGTGTGGAAGCCCGGCGAAGTGGAGGGCGGCAGGACGGTGTCCGAGATGATCACCGTTGCCGACTGGCTACCAACGCTCGTGGCCGCTACCGGGATCGAGGCAGGGCGGGGACAGCCCTTGGACGGCATCAATGCTTGGCCCGCGATCACTCGGGGAGCCACCCTGGCGCGCAAAGCGCCCTACGTGGTTGGCGTGTTCCGCAACGTGGCCGTGATCGACGGCCCTTGGAAGTACGTGACTGCGGTCCGGCGCGGCAGCACGGAACTGGAGGAACACCTCTTCCGGCTTGACGAGGATCCCACCGAGAGCAGGAACTTGCTCGCCGACCACCCCGAGAAGCTAGAGGAACTCCGAGCCATGGTGCGCGAGTTCCCGCGTGCCCCGACAGTCTCGCCTGATCTGCTCGAGCCCGCGCTCCGGCGCGCAAGGGGCGCCGGCGGAGCACCGGGCAAGGCCGGGCGGAGAGGCCCGGGCCGGGGAACTGCTCCACCCGAGGGGTGGAAGGAGATCACGAGAGAGCCCTGGGCTTTGACGGCAAAGCGTGACTGACCGACGCGGGCACCGCGTCCCTGTCACAGCGGCACCAAGGCTCCTCCTACGAGTACAGCGTGCAAGTCCCGCAGATTGTGGATGTTGGCGCGGGGATCGGCATTAAGGATCACAAGGTCGGCCCGGGCCCCAGGGCGGACGGTGCCCAGCTCTGCATCCAGGCCCAGCGCGGCGGCGCTGCCCGATGAGACTGCACGAATCACTTCCATTGGAGAGATCCCGGCGCTCCGCATCAGCGCGCACTCCCGATACTCGTCGTAGCCCTCGAACGTGTTCGGGAGTCCTGAACCGGTTGCCAACCCGATCCTGACCCCGCTTTCAGCGAGCGTGCGCAGGTTCCTCACGGCGGTGCGGAAACGGGCGTGCTTGGCGGCCCTGTCCGGATCCAGCGCTTGTCGCATGAAGAGCGGACCGCGCAAGTAGCCCGAGACCCCGGGGACCAAGGATCTCCGCAAGTATCGGTCGTCGATCCATGCGGGCCTGTCCCCGTACTCGAACCGCGCCAGCTCGGAGACGAGGGCCGGCGCGTATACGGCCCCCGCGGCCTTCATCGCTACCGCGAATGCGGCGCCAACCAGTCGATCGGTGATGCTCGCTGACAGCATGTGTGCGCCGGCCCGTAGAGCCGCGCGGGCCACGGCCAAGTGCGGTGTCACGACCGAGACTCGCAGGCCGCGTCTGGCGGCACGCCTGATCGCGGCCTCCGCGTCACGCAGGGCACTGCCATCCGGCGGATCCCTCACGCCGATCCACAGCTCGACAAAGTCCGCATTCTGCCCTGCCAAGCGGTCAACCGCCGCCCGAGCCTGCCGCCGACCTCGAATGCTCTCGCAGAGGGGCCCCGCCGGTGTGACCTTATTCTCCGGCGACGCCTGCTGGCAGAGTGATCGGAGGGGCGTCAACACGCGGGAAACACCGCGAGGGCCGCCCGGATCGGCCCGCGACCGAAACTCGGCCAAGACCTCCGCATGCGGGGCGAGGGTTGCCGTGGTGGTCACGCCATACGACGCATACGTCGCCAGCTGCTGGGCAATCGTCGCGCGGCTGAAGTGATCTGGGGGCTGCTCCGGACCGCGCACCAAGCCCACGAGCCCCCTCAAGTTGACCATGCCGGGCATCACCGTCTTTCCCGCACCGGCGACCAGCATGGCTTCCGCCGGGGGGCTCACCGAGCCCGCCGGGCCAACCGCAACCACCCGCCCCGCCTCGACAAGGATGTCGGCGCTGGCCAGCGCGGGCCGGCCCGTGCCGTCAATCAGGGCAGCACCCTGGATCAGTACGCTGGGACCGGCGGCGGACAGGGCCCCGCCCAAGCCCGCTGCCGCTGCGGCTCCCAACAGAGCCACGGCAAGCGCCATTCCGGCACCTGCCGTCCGTATAGCTCTTGGCACCTCGGAAGGCAGGTAGCGCATCACCTGCGAGTCTGGCAGCCGCGCAACGCCGCCCAGTCGAATTCGACCCCGTGGCCCGGGCGGGAGGGAGCGGTGACGACACCATCCGAGATCCGCAACGGGTGCTTGACGAAGCTATCCATGCCGAAGCCGTGAACCTCCAGGAACGAAGCGTTGGGGACCGCCGCCAGCAGGCTGACATGCACGTCGTGGGCACCATGCGTGGTGACCGGCAGTCCGTGGGCCTCGGCAAGGTGCGCAACCTTGATCCAAGGTGTGATGCCCCCGCAGTTCGTCACGTCGGGCTGGGGGAACGCAACCGCCCCGTTGGCAATCATCGCCTTGAACTCCGCCAATGTGTGGAGATTCTCGCCGGCGGCAACCGGCACCGGGCCCTCTTGCTGAATCCTGACGTGACCCCTGACATCGGCGGGGTCCGTGGGCTCTTCCAGCCACATGGGGTCGGACGCCGCCAAGCTGCGCGAGGCGCGCAGAGCCTCTGCCACGGTCCATTTCATGTTGGCGTCGACCATCAGGGGCAAGTCTGGGCCGATCGCCGCACGGACAGCTTCCACCCGTTCCAAGTCCTCCCTGAGAACGGCGCGGCCGACCTTCATCTTGAAAGCCCGGAAGCCCATGCCCAGCCAACTGCGAGCCTGGCTTGCCAGTTCGCTCGGGGAAAGATGCAGGTCGATCCCACTCGCATAGGCCGCGACCACCGGCGACGATCCGCCCAGCAGCCGCCAGAGAGGCTCGGACAGCGCCTTGGCCTTCAGGTCCCACAGCGCCATGTCGACGGCCGATATCGCGAAACTGGCAGGGCCCCCGCGACCGGCATAGTGGGTGGCCCGCCACATCAGCCTCCACGCGTCCTCTGTGCGTCGGGGGTCCCGCCCGACCAGCAGTGGCGCAAGGTCGTCCGCGATCAGGGCTTCCATGGACGACGCGGCAGAAGAGCCTACCGTGTAGGTGTAGCCGAGGCCTAGGTGGGAACCTCCTGATTCCGCCCGGACGGCCACCAGCGCGAAGTCTCGGATGGTCCCATGGGTCGCGTCGCTGACCGGCCGGGCCAGGGGAATGGAGTAGCGCGTGACGCGCAGACGGTCAAGCTGCATCGTGCCAGGTTCACGAGGATACAACAGCCGCTCCCGGTCGCCTTGTACAATGGTCCTTCGTCGTGGCCGCTGAGGGGAGCACGCCGACACGGATGTCCCAGCAGTCGCCGGGCCGCATCGCCCAAGCCATTTCCAGCGCCCATGCTCACGGAGCGAGGGCGCTGATCGGTTATCTCACCACCGGAGACCCCGAGCCTCGCAGGACGGTCCCCTTGATCTTGGCCATGGAGCGAGGGGGTGTCGACATCCTCGAGCTGGGGGTGCCGTTCTCTGACCCGATCGCCGACGGCCCGGTCATCCAGAGGGCCAGCGAGCACGCGCTGAGTACGGGAACGAACCTTCGCACCGTTCTGGACGTCGTCCGCGAATTGCGGGTCCAGTCTTCCCTCCCGGTGGTCGTGTTCAGCTACTTGAACCCAATCCTGCGGTATGGCTTCGAGCGGTTTGCGACCGATGCGGCGGAGGTTGGCGTGGACGGGGCACTCCTTACCGACCTCACCATCGAGGAATCGGAGCATTATGTGGCCCACATGCGGTCGAAGGGTCTGGATTGCGTTTTTCTGGCAACCCAGACGACTTCCGCTGAACGCATCGCGGCGATCGCCCGACTCAGCAGCGGCTTCGTGTACCTCGTGTCAAGGGCTGGCGTGACAGGCATCCAGAAGCAGATTTCTAGCGACGCAGCCCCGCTGGCGGCACGGGCCCGCGCCCAGACGAAGCTACCCCTGGCGCTGGGTTTCGGGCTCTCTACCTTTGAGCACATGCGCGAGATCGCTCCGCACGCGGACGCGGCGGTCGCGGGGACGGCGTTCATGAAGGTGATCGCGGACAACCGCCAGGCGGTCGACTTGGAGGACAAGGTGGAAGCCCTTGCACGGGAACTCAAGCGGGGCTTGGGAGCGGTATCAGAAGCTGTGCTGAAACGGACACAATGAAAGATCTCAGCGCCTGGCGGAGCGAGGTAGACCGAATGGACCGCGAACTGGTGAGCCTGCTCAACCGCAGGGCTGCCGCCGTTCTCGGGTTGGCGCCGCTGAAGCGGAAGGCCGGCCACCCGGTGGTCGAGCCTAGCAGGGAACGGGAGGTCTTGGCGAACGTTCGAGCGGCGAATCGCGGGCCGCTGGCGGACGATGCCCTGGTGCGAGTCTTCGAACGGGTGATGGATGAGATGCGCGCCATTCAGCGCGGCGGGAAATCTTAGGGCAGTGGCGCCCATCCAGACGGTAACCGTTGCCGGGGTCGGCCTGATCGGAGGCTCATTCGCTCTGGCCCTCAGACGAGTCGGATTCCGGGGCCGCATCGTCGGCGTGAGCTCGCCGGCAACGATACGGGAAGCGACCAAGCTGGGGGTGGTGGACATAGGCCTGCCACTCGAGGAAGCGGTTCCCCGGTCTGATCTGGTCTATATGGCGCAGCCCGTCGAGCGCATCGTCGCGCAATTGGAGCAAGTTCGCCGGCTGGCACGACCGGGCACATTGGTGACCGACGCCGGGAGCACGAAGTCAGTCATCGTCAGTCGCGCCCGTGACCTGTTCGGCAGTGGGCCGCACTTTGTCGGGGGCCACCCGATGGCGGGCAAGGAAGGCCGCGGAGTGGCGATCGCCGAGGCGGGACTGTTCGATGGCGCGACCTACGCCCTGGTGCCGACCGGCGACACGATGCCGGACTCGCCAGTGGTCCGGCAGTTCCGGGAGTGGCTGGATTCCATGGGCTGCCGCCAGGTTGTGATGCGCGCTGACGAGCACGACACGGTGGTGGCATGGACATCGCACATGCCGCAGCTGATCTCGACCGCGCTGGCCGCGGCCATCGGCAACGCGCTCAACGGGATCGACCGCATCGAGCTCGCTGGCTCCGGCCTTCGGGACATGACCCGGCTGGCCGCCAGTTCGCACGACGTCTGGTCAGGAATCCTGAGGACGAACCAAGCTCCGATCCAGGCCGCGCTCCGGAGTGTGGCCGCCGAGATAGAGCAACTGCGTGCCGCGCTCGAGCAGGGCTGCGAGCGCGAACACTTCGAGCGCGGCCAGCGTCTCCGCCGTCGCCTTGGCGGCCGGTAGGGCCACCCAGTCTCAGGCGGCCACGGGCAGTCTCGGCGCCCTGCGCCACAGGCGTTCCAAATCGTAGTAGAAACGCTTGTCCCTCGAGAACACGTGGACTACGATGTCGCCGTAGTCCATCAAGACCCACTCGGCATTCCGATAGCCTTCGATGCAGCGAGGGATGCGACCCTCGCGCTTGAGCGAGGTCTCGACCGAGTCTGCGATGGCCTGCACCTGGCGTGAGTTCGTGCCGTGACAGATCACGAACTGCTCTGTGAATGTGCTGACCTGCCCGATATCCAGCACCACGGTGTCCATGGCCTTTCGCTCGGTAGCGGCCTGGACGGCGACTTCCCAGTCTTCCATCTGCGCGGTGCGGCCCCTGGGCAAGGGCTTGCGACTGCCCCATTCTAACCCGCACGCGGCCATGACGGCCGCGCGGAGCTAGCCGAAACAGCGACTAGGGACGCCCGGCCCCGCAATCTCCGACTGTCTGGAGCGCCAGGACCGGGAATCGCCGGTAGAATGGATTCGAGATGGTACCCTCCCGCTGCACGGTGGCGTTCCTTGTGGGGGTGCTGGTAGCGTCGAGCCTGCAAGCTCAGGCGGATCCGGACATGAGCCGAATCCGCGACCTTGTAAGGGCGGGGGCTCTTCCGCGGCGAGCCCTCGTGGACGCCCAGAACACGGTCCTCAAGCGGCAGTACCGAGAGACGCTGACCCGGACGCTGCTGAAAGCCTCGCTGCGCCGGGACGAAATCGAGACGATGTTGGAGGCGGCCGATGGCCTGCTGCGACTGGCCCGCGACGAGTTCACGATGATTTCCGCCCGGGTAGAGGCGGGCGCGCTGCCAGCCCAGCATCTGCAGGTCGCCAAGGATAGCCTTGAGGTTGCCGAGCGCCAGTCAGAGCTAGCCGCCCAACGGGCTGACCTGATCCGCGAGATTCAGCGAATTGCGGCAGCGGAGACCTACCTTGAGGAACTCGAGGGCGAGGAGATGGCCTACCGCTTCGAAGGCTTCAACCAGTACGAGATGGAAGCCCTGAACGATGTGGCCGAAATGTACATGCACACGTTTGGCCACGCTCCGCCGGTGAGCGCGGACGGAGCCACCGACCTGCACCGGGCGATGGGGCTGGACCACACCGGCAGGATCGACGTCGCCCTGCACCCGGACTCGGAAGAGGGGTCCTTCCTGACATACATGCTCGAGAGTCTCGGCATACCCTACATCGCGTTCCGCAGCGCGATTCCCGGCCAATCGACGGGACCGCACATCCATGTGGGACCGCCCAGCGACCGCATTCAGCCCGCCGACCGCTAACGCGGACACCCGGGCACGGGTGCCCACCTGCCCGGGCTCACCACCAGTGCCTGTCCGGCACTAGAATGCTCGGGCGGGCGGGCGAGCGCGCGCTCGACTGTGGAATTGGCGATGCAGTGCGTCAAGGCTCTCGAGCCGCGATTCGGCGACACGGGCCCGCTGCGAACGCTTGTGGACTCCCCGCTGAGCCCAGTCTCTCGGCTGGCGCACCATGGTCGGCCCACCGTGGGAGAAATATGGAACTGAGCGTTCGGTGCGGGCGCCAAGGTCAGAGAGCGCACGGATCAGGGCAGCCCGCTGCGGACCGGAACTTGACCCTCCCGTCACCCATAGTGGCGTGCGAGTGGGCTTTGAGATGCAGTCGAGTGATGGCAATTATAGCATATCTTTAAATTGGGCTTTTGGGGGCGTCTGGGATCATTCCGGCATGAGTGATGCCCGGATCGCCGGCAAGGTGGCGGTCTCGCTCCCCGCCTGCCGGATGGAACGGGCGCGGGGAGCGGCGCCTCGGCCGTTTAGCGGCCAGGCCCTTGCGAGCGATCGCGCCGGTGGCCCGGCCGGGGGGGCTCCCACCGTTCCTCGGCCATCTCCAGCACTTCGCCGCGATCTTGGAGCGGGACCAGATCCATGGCGAGGGCGACTCGCGCAACGTTGCTTCTCACCGTGGGCCACGTGGGGTCGGCGTATGCATAGAGCGAGTCCGAGATGGGCCGGGTGGCCATCTCGCCGGCATAGTCATCGAAGGCGGCCTGCCAGGCCGGATCGTACAGGTTGCGCAACCCTGCCGTGACGACCGGCCCGCGGAGCTCCCCGATCATCTCGGCGAGATCGGGGGCCGGGTGCCTGGCGATTCCCTGGAGAAACGAGCTCATGGTGCCCAGGTCCCAGGGGTGGCGGATCAGCGACGGGTGGATCCGGGCACGGCCCGGAAGCCTCGCGCAGACTGCCTGCCACTTCCCCATGGAGGTTTCCACGGGGTCCACGACTTGAACCGTGCCCCCTCCGAGCGCCCGCACGGGGGACAGCGGCAGCTGGTTGGGCTCTTGCGCCAGATCCAGCTTCAGGCCTGCCTGCACGCGCTGGTGGGGCGCCCGTCCCTCGTAGTCGAAGATATGCTTCTCGAACCGGCCGTCACGCCGGCGATACCGGCTCTTCCGGCTGTTCGGCTTCAGAAACGGCAGGGCCTTGTGCACGTGCTCTGCGAAGGTCCGGCTGACCTCGCGGAACGCCGCCCTGCGCCGCCAGTCCCGGCCGCGCTCCAGCTCGTCAGTCAGGATGACGCGCATGTCGATGTCCTCGGAGAAGCGGTTCAGCAGTCCGCTGTAGACGGTCAGGCAGGTTCCGCCTCCGAGCGCCAGCGTTGCGTTCGGGTGGCGGAAGCTCTCCCACGCCCGGAGCGCCTTCCTGACGACCAGGTCTTTCTCGGCGCGGGCGTAGGAGTGGCAGCGGTCGTAGGAGGAGAAGTTGAGCTCGGTCTCCCGCCGCGATGGCGGCTCGTGCATGGGGGGCATTCGGAACAGCCTCGCTTTGTAAAATTTTCCGCGCGGGGACTCGAACACGGCCTTGACGCCGTGCTTGACGATCAACCGCCGGCAGGGCCGGTCGATGCGCCACACGCTGCCGCCGTGCTTGAAGTTCCGGTCGGTGATCTGTGGCACCGGGAGGACGTCGTAGCCCAGCTTCGGGAGGATCTCCGGGACCACGTCGAACAGTTTGGACGCGCTGCGCGCGTAGATCCCGGTGCCGACGCGCTGCAGCGTGCGGTCGTCGCAGCGCTTGCGCAGGGCCCGGTGCACGGCCGAGGGGCTGCCCGACACCTCGCGGGGCAGCACCGCGTGACGGCCCGGGTCGGCCAGCAGCCGGTCAAGGTCTTGCAGCGCGGTCATGCGGCCTTCGCCCCCATATGGCTGATTCTAAGGGAGATTGCCCGAGCGATGGGGCTCGAGAGCCGCGAGGGGCTATTGGGTGACATGGAGCGGCTGCCAAGCGAGCAGTGCTGCTATCATCGCGGCATGATTGGGGGCACAGCGCCGGCCGCCGGGGCTGCCCAGGCCCCGCGCGCGATGCGCCGGCGGCTCGAGCGCATGACCGGGCGCGTCACCGTGAGCCTGCCGGGCGACATGATGGACCGGTTGCGGGAGGCGTCCGAGCGCCACGGGCTCGCGATGGGCCTGATCGGCAGGCGCGCGATGCTGCGCGGGTTCGACGACGAGCTCGCGGCGCTCCGCGCCCGGGATGGGGGCGAGGGCTAGATGCCCGGCTCCCTGGGTGACTGGTCCCGGGCCGAGGTGCGCCCCGCCCTGCGGTGATCCACGCGGACCGGGACAGGGCCGGGCGTAGGGATGCGCGCAAGCTCGCGCTGCGGCTGCGCTCCGAGGGCCTGGACGCGCTGCGGCCCGGGGCGTGTCGGCGTGAAGGGCAAGGGTCCGGAGCGGGTCAAGATTGCTGGCGCGGATCCCCGCGCCTGGGCGGCGGGGGTTGTCAGCGCACTGGCGGACGCGCGCGACGATTCGGAGAAGCGGGATGCTGTCGGCGATATCCGCGAGGCTCTCGGGTCGTTGCCCGGGTTCATGGGGTTTCGGCGCGTGCCCGCCTGGGGGCCCCTCATCCGCGATCTCGCCGGGGCGCAGAGCGATGCCGAGGCCGGGCGGCTGTTGCGTGACGCGGTTGTCTGGTGCCTGCCGATGGCCGGGCATCGGCATGGCCCGGCCCCTTCGGCCGTGCTGTGGCGGGACACTCCCGGCAAGGGCGGGGATCGGGGCGCGGACGGGGCTGTTCTGGACCGTGGAGGTGTGGCCCTGCTGGGCGGTGCCGGCGGGGTCGGCAAGAGTTTTCTGGCGCTGCGCTGGATGCTGGCCGGGTGCAATGCCGGCGCGGGGGAGTCGGGCGCGGCTTGCGGGCTGGCGGTGCGCGGCGGCCCGGCCCTGTACGTGACCTACGGGCAGCGCGGGAGCCGCGTGGCATATGAATAGCGCGGTAAATTCAGCACCATTTTCTGTACGTGACCTACGGGCAGCGCGGGAGCCGCGTGGGGGCGCGGATACGGGCGATCGTGAAGCGCCGGTATCCGCGGCGCGCGCGGCCCTCTCTCTTCCGAAGGCCTGCACGTGCTGCGCTCCCCCGGGCCTCTCTGGGTTGACTGGGGCCGGGCCAGCGTCGGCAAGCATTGGGAGGACATGGGGCGCCGCGTGGGGGGCGATTCGCCCCGCGTTGGTGGTGATCGACCCGCTGAGCTCCGCCTTTCGGGGGCTGTCGGGCGATTCCTCCCGGGTGTTGGGGTTCATGCGCGCGCTGTCGCGCGAGGCGTGGCGGCGGCACTGCGGAGTGCTCGGTGTGATGCACGACACCAAAGAGGCGCGCCGGATGATTAACAAGGGGGGGCTTCCCGGGGTTGACGCGGTCGCCGGTGCCGCCGCGTGGCAAGACGAGGCCCGCTGCGTGCTCCACCTGTCCAGGCAACCCGCCGGGCAGGCCCGGTTGCTGGCTTGCCTCAAGTTGAATGACGGCGTGCCGGGCTGGGGCACCGAGTTGCGGGAAACGACGGCCGCGGGGTTTGAGTTCTCCGGGTACGAGCTTGCCGATCGCGTGCGGAACGCGGATCGGAGATTGCTGGAGCGGGCATGGCGGGCGAAGGCCACGCTGGCGGGGCCGTCCGGGGCCAGTGCCGGCGGAGCGGGGATTGAGAAGGGTTCGCGGTGGGAATGGCGCAAGCCCGACTCCGAGGGGACAGGGATGAAGGACGGGACAGCGAAGCGGGTGGTCAAGATTGGCGGCGCGGATCCCCGCGTTTGGGCGGCGGGGATCGTCAGCGATCTGGCCGGCGTGCGCGACGATTCGGAGAAGCTCGGAGAGGTCGAGCGGATGGCCATTCGGGATGTCCGCGAGGCTTGCGAGGGCTTGCCAGGATTCGTGGGGTTGCGAGATGTGCCCGATTGGGGCGGGCTGATCCGCGATATTGCCGGGGCGCCGAGCAATGCAGAGGCCGAGCGGCTGTTGCAGATCGCGGCAAGCTGTGCCCTCGGGGGTTTGATGCGCTATCCCGGGCCGGTGCAGCGATTCGTGTGTGCGCTGCGGTTTGAGGCAGGGGGGTGCGGTTGCGGGGTGTTGTGTGTTGTGGACGGAGGCTCGTTCCTCGATCGTTGGTCCGGGTTGCCCCGACCCGGCACATTCGTCTCGTCTGCGGGGTGGAAAGGCGCGGCCAGCTGCGAGCTTCACCTATTGGGGCAACCTGGCGGCCGCGGCCGCCTGTTGGCGTGCCTCAAGGCGAATTACGGCCGGGCAGGCTGGGGTGTTGAGCTCCGGGAAACGACGGGTACGGAAGGCGAGTTCGCGGGGTTCGAGACGGTCGAGCGCCTGGACCGGGCGGGCGGGCGATTGATGGAATGGGACCGGCAAGCGCGGGCCGCGAGATCGAGGGCTAGGCGTAAAGCCAGGGACTCCGAGCTCCCAATGCCAGACCTTGAGCCCGACTGATGGCAAGCCGGCGCAAGCCTGCGAAGCGGGGGATCAAGGTTGGCTGGGTGGCGATCCGCACCTGGGCGGGGGGAACCGCCGGCGCTCGGGCTCGCTATGCTGTGGGGGTCGCGCGAGGTACCCGATCCCCGCGCGATCCCGGACGTGCCTGCCCGGTCGCGCCCGGAACCCCAGCCCCGTCGGTCGCGCTTGGCCGGCGGGGCTTCCAGCGCTGGGATCCCCCGCCCTGCCCAAAGGGGGCCTGCGAGAGGCCCCGCGTGCGATTCCCGGCGCTCCGGAGGGGCATTTCTGGGCGCGATGCCCAGGAGCTAGCGGCCGGGCGCTTGGGATCGGTCGCTGTCGGGACTCTGTCCGGGGGGCTGCCAGTGCCCCTCGGCCATCTCCAGCACCTCGCCGCGGTCCCGGAGCGGGACCAGATCCATGTCCAGGGCAACTTGCGCAACGTATCTTTTGGGAATTACTGACGTGAGTACCCAAGATCATAATTGGCGCATTTCATTCTCAGCATCTGGTTGCATGTGAACTGAATTTAGTGTATAATAATAGAGTGATTGGGAAGAACGGTTCGGCCTATAAGAGTCCCGGCAAATGGTTCCGCAAAGGCATCTCGATGATCGAAGTGATCCAGATGTTCCCTGACGACGGAACGGCTGCAATCTGGTTCGCTGAACTCCGCTGGCCCCACGGCCCCGAGTGCCCCCATTGCTGCTCTGACAACGTGCAGTCCGGCTGCGCTCACCCCTCCATGCCCTATCGCTGCCGCGCCTGCCGCAAGCGCTTCTCCCTGCGCACCGGCACCGTGATGGCCGACACCAAGCTCGGCTACCGCCTCTGGGCCCTGGCCATCTATCTGATGTGCACCAGCATCAAGGGCATCTCCAGCACGCGACTGAGCCGCGAGCTGGGCATCACTCAGAAGTCGGCCTGGCATCTGGCCCATCGCGTGCGGGCCGGGTTGGCCGCACCCGCCGGCCTGTTCGGCGGCCCGGTGGAGGTGGACGAGGTCTACATTGGAGGCAAAGAGAAGAACAAGCACGCCAGCAAGAAGCTGAACGCCGGGCGCGGGACGGTCGGCAAGCAGCCGGTGGTCGGAGGGCGCGACCGCGCCAGCGGGCGAGTGCATGCGCAAGTGGTGCCGAACACTACCAAGGAAGAACTGCAAGACTTCGTGAACAAAATTGCAACTCCGGGCGCGGAAGTGTACACGGACAGCTCTTCCAGCTACCAGTCGCTGCACGGCTTCCAGCACGCAGCGGTGAACCATTCCCGCGGAGAGTACGTGCGCGGCAGGGTGAGCACCAACGGCATCGAGTCATTCTGGGCGCTGTTCAAGCGCGGGCTGTACGGGATCTACCACCACCTCAGCGTGCGCCACCTGCATCGCTACCTGGAGGAGTTCTGCGGGCGCAGCAACCTGCGCCCGCTGGACACGGCGGAGCAGATGAGGCAAGTGGCGCTGGGGCTGCAGGGCAGGCGTCTGACCTGGGCCATGCTGGCGGGCCGGGCCGCGGCCGCCTGAGGCACCAGCGGCTCCGGCGGTGTGGAGCCGCCAGCGGCAGCAGGCCCGGCTGGGAGCCGCGGCGGGTGCGGGCGCCCAGCACGGGATGTCCGAGGGGCGGATCGGCGCATCCTGGGTTGAGAATTGGAGCTGTCGCGCGCGACGGTCGGCTGCTAGAGCACCAGAGGCGGGCCAGGGACGGGGGAACTGCCCGGCACAGATTATGTGCTCATGGAGACCAGACTGAGTTCCATCGATACTGGAGGAATGGGCGCCGAGCACGATGTGAGACCGGCAGCATGCCGCAAATAGATGCAGACTATTCCGATTCGACACGAGTACCATATGCTGGATCCTTGACGGAACCCATACAACATCTGGATCCTGGGCACTCACGTAAGTAATTCCCAAAAAAAAGCCCTGGATGATCGAACAGCTGCTGCGACTTCTCCGCACCGAAACGGCCGGCGATCCCATGGGCGGACTGCTGTGGACCTACCGCTCACTGGCCAAGCTGGCCGCCGAGCTGTCGCGCTGCGGCAGCAGCGTCAGCCCCGCCACGGTCGGCAAGTGGCTCAAGTCCCTGGGCTACTCACTGCATGTGAACCGCAAGAGCCTCAGCGCGGCCTCGCCCCCGGGCCGGGACGACCAATTCCAGCGCATCGCCGCGCTGCGCCAACACTGCCGCGACAAGGGCATCCCCATCCTCAGTGTCGACACCAAGAAGAAAGAGCTGGTCGGGCGCTTCCGCAACGCCGGGGCCACTTGGGGCACTTCCCCCGAGGAGGTCAATGACCACGACTTCCGCTCCCAAGCCAAGGGGCTCGCCGTGCCCTACGGCCTCTACGACTTGCTCGCCAACCGCGGCACCGTCTTCGTCGGCGATTCCAAGGACACGCCGGCCTTTGCCGTCGACTGTCTCGAGCACTGGTGCCGCACCGAGGGCCTCGAGCGCTATCCCGACAGCGACCGCATCGTCATCCTGGCGGACTGCGGCGGCTCCAACGGCTATCGCTGCCGCGCCTGGAAGTACTTCCTGCAGACCAAGCTGTGCGACCGCCATGGCCTGCGCGTCACCGTCGCTCACTATCCCTCTGGGTCGAGCAAGTGGAACCCCATAGAGCATCGTCTCTTCAGTGCCATCAGCCGCAACTGGGCGGGCCGCCCGCTGGAGACTTGGGAAACGGTGCTGAACTACATTCGCACCACCACGACCAAGACCGGGCTGCGGGTCCAATCGGTCCGCGTCAAGCAGCAGTATCGAACCGGGGTCAAAATCAGCGACCGGCAAATGGCCGAGCTGAACATCACCAAGGGCAACAAGCTGCCCGACTGGAACTACGACATCAGACCCCGACAACCACACCAGCCGCCAGCGGCCACCTGAGCGGCCCTGGCCCCACATCCTCGGTGGCCCCTCGACCGGTCCGTCGTCGGACCTGCCGCACTTTGTCCCTAAATGCCAGTGTTATTCTTGCGCGTCCCCTAAGTGTGCGGGCTCGGTGCGTAACTGGCCCCTGTCCTTGATACCGGCGGGCCAATGCACGACGAGGGGAGTCGCGATGCCCCCTTCGTGGACCCAGTGCTTGTACTTGCGGAACGGAGTGTTCGAGGCGTTCGCCCACGCTTGGCCGTAGGACTGGCTGTAGCCGTTCTTGGTCTGCAGGATAGCCGCCGGTCCGCGACCGAGCATGCCGCCCTCCGCGCACCCTCCGTTGTCGGAGAGGAAGAGCACCAGCGTGTTCTCCAGCTCGCCGAGATCCTCGAGCGCACCGACCAGCCTTCCGATGTTCTGGTCCATGCGATCGACCTGAGCGGCGTAGATGGCCATCCGCAGGTCCATCTCGTCTCGCTTGCCCCGCGGGAGCGTTTCCCACGGCACGGCGTCGCGGACCGTCATCCTCCAACGCTCGTCGATGATCCCCATCGAGACCATCCGTTCCAACCTCGCGTCGCGAACCGCGTCCCAGCCGGCGACGTACTTGCCCCGATAGCGCTGGACATCTTCTGGCCACGCATGCAGGGGCCAGTGCGGAGCAGTGTAGGCCAAGTACAAGAAGAAGGGCTGGCTGTCGCGGCCCTCGGCCTCGCGGACGAACTCGATTGCGTGGTCGGTGAAGGCGTCCGTGGTGTAGAAGTCCTCGTCTGGCACGATGCGCTCGCGGTTGCGAACGAGCAGCTTGTCCGGTGCCGGGCGGAAGAAGTTGGACGCGCCACGGACGATGCCGAAGTATTGATCGAAGCCGCGATCGACAGGCCACATCCCCTCGAACGTCCCGACATGCCACTTGCCCGCCATCAGCGTCTTGTAGCCGGCCGGCCGGAGCGCCTCGGCAATCGTTACGCAGCTGCGGTTGAGGAAGCCACGGTATCCGGGGTAGCCCAAGTCGAAGCGCTGCTGCTCGTTCTCGCTAGTCATATGTCCGATGCCGGCTTGGTGTGCATAGAGGCCAGTCAGCAGGGATGCACGCGTTGGACAGCACCGGGCCGCGTTGTAGAACTGCGTGAATCGGAGGCCGACTGTAGCCAAGCGGTCGAGGTTCGGTGTGCGGATCTCTCCGCCGTAGCAGCCAATGTCGGAGTAACCCATGTCGTCGGCCAGGATGATCACGATGTTGGGCTTAGCAGAGGCGACGCCGGTAGCAAGGGCTAGGAGACACGCCAAGGCGACGGAGTGCGGTGTGCTGTGACGAATGCATTGCATGGAACTGCCAATGGTAATGGGCGGGCGGAGACGGTGCGGGCCGATGCTACTCCCCAGCCTCCTGTCGACTGACAGGGCCTGTGCGTCGATGACCGCCCCGTGCGGCGGCAGGTTGAGGACAGTTTGCGGGCGTCGGGGCCGCTCACGGCGGCCACCGCAGGAACTGTTCAGGCCCGGACACCTCCCCACCGCTTGCACCCCTGTCGCGGCAGGCGCAAGCCGTGCTGGGCTGACGACGGGTCGTCAGGGGGGCTCCAGCGCCACTTGCACCCTGCCTATGCCCCATAAGTCAGATTCAGGGCTCGGCCATTGAGTCAGCCCGAGACCGTTCGAAGTGATCTCTGAGCTCGTACGCGTCGGACATATGCGTCAGACAGATCCATCCCTCCCAGATCTTCTGCGGTCCCGCCGGGGGGCCGCGCTTGCGATACAGGTAGCCACCCATGATCGCCATCGTGCGCACGGCCACCCCCAGATTGTCCGGTGAGGCCAACCCCCTCCGGGCCGCGAAATGCCGGATCACCCGCATTTGCAGCTCCGTATAGAACGTTTCCGCGGGCAGTTCCGGTGTTTCCCGTCCCAGCAGGGTCATCGCCTGGAGCCGCCACGCGATCACGGCCTTGATCGTCACTGCCCGCTGAATGCGCTCCCCTGTGCGGTGTCCCAAGTACTGCGCCTTGCAGCCCGTCTTCAGGATCCGGTGCCAGTCCTCAATCCGCCAGCGTAGCCCGTACCAGTCCAGCACGCGCTCCGCGTCGGCACTCGAGGTCACCTCCAGCGTGGTCAACAGATACCACTCCAACGGCTTGCTGTCGCCGGGGTCCGAGCGCTCCCAGACATGCACCAGCTGCAGCCGGACCGGCTCCCGCCGGCCGTTCGGGTCGCGTACCTGCACCGATCTCCAGCGCAATTCCGCGGTTGCCTGCCGCGCCTTGCGCAGGCGCTTCGCCTTCTGGTTGCGCGTGCTGCGCCGGGCCGAACTGCGCGCCACGTCGATCTTCAACTTCGCTTGCGCCGCCTGCGCTCGGATGCGGTCGAACAGCTTCAGGCGTCCCTTGCCCCGCGAACGGTTGTGCCGGGCCCGCACCAGCAGATCCACTCTTGGCTGGCGGCGCACCTCCGCGAACAACTCGAACACATCCCCTTCGCGGTCCATCACCGAGACCACTCGCGTGCCCGCTAAGCGGGCCGCCAAGCGGCCACACTCCCGCACACCCCGCACCCAGCGCATCGTCTTGCGTTCTGCGAGCGGCTTGCGACGCTGCGGCTTGCCATCCGGCGACTCGAACTGGATCTGCGGCACCCCCAGTGGGATGCCCTCCGTGTTCACCGCCAGCGTCGAGTGCATGTGCAGCCCCAGGGTCCCTTGCCTGTCGGCACTGGGACCCTGGCCCCCCGCTTTGCGCTGGGCCTCCTGCTTAGCCTTGGCTTGGCCCCCCGCCCTGCGCTGAGCCTCCTGCTTGGCCTTGGCCTTGCGCTTAGCCTCCCGCTTGGCCTTCGAGGCCTGCCGCTTGGCAATCAGCCCCAGCCCGGAACAGCCGGGATGCTCGGCGAAGTTCAGGTCGGTGCCGTCCTGCAAACACAGCACCACCGACTCGCCCTGCATCCGCCGCAGGGTGCGCTCGCGGTGCGGGTGCAGGATGTTCTCGGGCGTGACCGCCGACGTGGACGGCTGATCGATGAACCGGTAATGGCCCTTCACCAGCGCCCGGTTGCCCTGCGCGGCACCCGGGATCGAGGCGCTGGGGGCCGCGGCCTGCATCGCAGCGGTGCGCACGAGTCTCTTGGACAATCGTAGATCCCCCAGCGGCGCCCCGCCCAACTCATTGGCGGCGAAGACGTCCAGCCCGAGGCCCTCGCCGGCGCCCAGCGGCTCGACAGTGCCCAGCACGCTGCGCCAGTCCGCGCGCAGCGGGTAGACCAAGATGTGCTTGTGCGGCACGCACTGGCCGCGCGGCGCGAAGCGCCCGCGCCCGGCAGTGTCGCCAATGTGGGTAAAGTTGGCAGCCCGGAAACAGGTGCCAGCGTGTCGGCGAGCTTCACAGAAGGTCTCCACGAGGGCCGGGCGGTAGCCGTAGCGCCGCCGGAAGTCGTCCGGCAGGCGGCGCAAGGCGCGCCCGAGCACCATCGAAGCCAAGCAATGGCAACGCACGCTGGGCCGGATCAGGAACCGACTCAGGCCGAGGATGCGGTGCAGGCGCTTGCGGCGCATGGCGGGCGACCAGCCGATCCACTGGTCGCGGGCAGCGAGTGCCAGAGCCGAGGCCGCGAAGCCGATCGCGCCCAGGATGCCGTGCTCGGACTCGATCAGATAGCGCAGCTGGGCGCCGACGTGCACGACCGCACCCTGCGGATGCTCCGCGGCCACGATCTCATTCCAGACGCGGCGCTGGAGCTGGGTTTGCACCAGCGTCAGGGTCAAGCCTTGGACGGCACCGGCACGGGGGGGCACGCCGGTGGGCTCGGGAACGGCTTGCCCCAAGCGGGCGGGCTGGCCGGGCCACCGGCCGCCGTGTTGGGGAGCTGGGAGCTGGATGTGACCGCTGGCATCCAGGCCGCGCAAGGCCTTCTGACAGCTGGCCAGTTGCGACCTGCCGAGACTGTCGACGAACTCGAATTGCTCACAGACGCGGCGGGCGATCTCGCTGCGGCTGACAGTTCCGGCCTCAGCCAGCAACACCTGCAGAGATCGGATCGCTTCCCGACTTCCCAGAGTCCGGACCACGCAGTTTTGATTGACCATGCCCACCAAGTTGCCACAAACGACCCATTTCTGTCAACCCCCAGAGAACTGGGGCATGGGCAGCTTGCACCTGCGGCCCCCGGTCGCGGCGACTGCCCGAGGCCAACGGCAAACCGGCAATCGCAGGCGGGCCAGCCCGGTCTTGGCACACCGCCGGGCCCTGCCAACTCAACCCTCTCAGTGCCTGCGTCCGCCTCCTGCCCAGCCCAATGAGAGCGCTCCCCAGCAGCGGCTCGCAGGACACGTGAAGTTAGCCAGTGCTGCAGGGCCCGATTCCTCCCCGCCCCCCCTGTCGGTTCTGTCAGGGTACCTGCTTATTACGTGTGGAGCACTAATATCGGTGTCTTGACGCGACATGGTGTCCTAGACTGCCCGCTTTGGGCCTTCGCCAACGCCATCCAACAACTCACTCCACACTGTCCAAGTCGCCCCATGTCCGGAACTCTGCGACAGTGATCGCCTGTTGGCCAGGTATGGTCCAGGCATCGTCTCCCTCCGCAGGCCCCCATGGATGAAGACATCGCACGAACGCGCCACAACGATCGAGAACTGTCAGCTCCTATCCGCTTGTGGCGCCTCAGGATTTGAGTCTCGCCAGGGTGGCCAACGCCGAGCGCGAGCGGCCCAGACCAATCGCTTGAGGTCGGATTCGCACTGCAGGTCAAAGAGTCGCAAACATTTCGGCTCGTCGTCAGAGTTTCTATGAATTGTGGGAGTTTCTCAAGGATAAACTAGAGGAACTCCTGCCTCGACGCGATTCGAAGCAAGTGCCCGATCCGACATCGCGGTCAGCCGGTGATGGATGGCGGCGACATCGCCAGCCGGATACCGCAGCTGCATCTCCAACTTTCTTCCCGGCTTGTACCCAAGCGACATCGCCATGGGGCCTATACTTCTGGATCTTGCATTCCCACCACAGTCGTTGGGGAGTCTCCACACTACTCCGCCGGACGCAGCTGGCGAGTGCCCGCAGGGCTATGATGGATGCGGAATGCGCCTCTTGGATGCAGGAGGAAGGGAGGCCGCCTCGGGACGGAACCCGTTCGATCCCGGCCGAGGTGGGCTGCCGCCGTACATGGCAGGCCGGGCTCGCGAGCGGTCCGTGCTGAGGAGTCACTTGGACGCCCTTGGGGAGGGGAGGCCCTACCACTCAGATGTCGTCCTCTACGGGCCGCGAGGGAACGGGAAGACGGTGCTGCTGGAGTGGGCGGTGCGCTATGCGCGGTCCTTGGCGATCCGCGTGATCTCGCTCTCAATGGGCGAGAGCGAGGCGCAGCAGTCGCTGCTCGCCGGGCTTTCCCTGCTACCAGGCTGGGCGGCGAGACTACTGCGCCGGTTCCGCGAAGCGAGGGTGCCGGGATTCGGGATCCGGATGAGCGACTCGGAGGACGGCGTGCTAACGCGGATGCTGACGCGGAAAGCCTGCCGGCGTCCCCTTCTGCTGGCGCTGGACGAGGCGCACAGGATGGACCGAGTGCTGGGAGGGGACTTGCTCAACATCGTGCAGCGGCTGCAGCGGCAGGACCGCCCGGTGACTCTGATCCTAGCGGGGACGCCGGACCTGCCGCGGCACCTCAACACCATGGATGCGTCGTTCTGGGACCGGTGCGAGGACCTGCCGATCGGGCGTCTCGGGCCTCAGGACTCGGCGGACGCCGTGCGGGTGCCCTTCGAGGCGGTCGGCAGGTCCATTCCTCCGAAGGCCTTGGATGCCGTGGTGCGGGAGAGCTGCGGCTACCCGTTCTTCCTGCAGCTGTTGGGCAGGACGCTCTGGGACGGCTGCCCAAACCCATCCGAACCGATATCGGCGGGAGACGTCGGCCGCCTCCTGCCGGTGTTCCAGCTGAGGCAGCGCCGGTTCTATGGCAAGCGCCACGAGGAGCTGGAGAAGGCGGGACTGGAGCCGGTCGCAGCGGCGGTGGCCGCGTTGTTCGGCGACGAGGAGAGGCAGGCGCCGGGCCGGGTGCATCAGGCCGTGGGGGCATCCTTGAAGCGCTCGGGGCGTGCCGCAGGCCGGGAAGAGGTGATGGAGGCTTGCGAAAAGCTGCGCGACATCGGCTACATCTGGCGGGTGTACGACGGGCAGATCCCGGCTTACGAGCCGGGGATTCCGAGCCTGATGGGGTACGTCGCCGCCGCGTCGAAGGCTAGCGTAGCGTACGAGGACGCATGGAACCGGGGCGGCGTCTGACGACGCTCTAGCACTAGTTTGTGCTTGCGAAGAGGCGCCATATCCGTACGCTGTCTGACTCTGAATTGAGCTAAGTCATTAGCCTGTGAGTGCGGATTCTTCCTTGTTCGTGCTTGCGACAATGCCCCATTTCCGTGCGACTTCTGACGCTATATTGGGCGTTGTTATCAGTTTGGAATTGCAGATTCCTACTCGTTCTGCAAGGTTCCTAGCTCTGGATGCCGGCCCTCGGATGAATCCATCTTGCCGCCCGTACGCAACGCACACTTCCGGCCATTGAATTCTCGTACTCGACTGCCGCCGAAAGTTCCAACGTCCAAACACGTAACGTGTGCCGCCAGCAATCTGAGAAATCGGAACCTCTATGAGACGAACAGCACCCTCGGACCACTCAATACGAGCTGGATCAGTTACGATTATACTAAACCAATCTCATAATATGATGTTGGTCAACTTACGGCGGTGGTAACCCACTCGCGCTACAAGATGGAGGCGATTCGTTCTGGAGTTGAGCAGAGCCAGTCCCATCCCGCCTAGCATTGCGACTGGACGTCGTCCACTGTCTAGAATGCCCTTCTGTCCGATGCGGGCCTCATCTTGGAACCAATCCTAGATCGGCTGCTCCGGCGCTGCTTCCTCTTCTGCCGGCTGCACTTGGGCCTCCTCAGCCGCTGGCTCCTCCGGCTCCGAGACTGGCGCGCCGTCGCCCTCTCCCTTCACGGCCGACTCCACTCTCTCGGGGAACTGCTGGCGGAAATCGGCTTCCTGGGCCGAGTCTGCCTTCGGGTGGATCGGTCGCACCGAGAGGTGACGAAATCCTGCCCGGCACATCAGCTTCCGCATTCCTTCCAGCGTGTACTGAGGGGAGCAAAAGTCATTTCCTTGTATTCTGGCACTCTATTCCAGGTCAAATACGCTTGCGAACCGTGTGCTGAGCATGGTATTATCGGATTATGAAGCTAAGCTTTAAGCAGGACTTCAGAAAGGTCCCACTCTTAGAAAAGGTCGCCATCAGAAAGAGAGTCGTTACGCTGGTTCAGTGTGGACTCCAGATTCCCGTTCTGGCCACGCTCTTCTCTGTCACTCAATCGACCATCAATACTTGGCTTGTCAAGGTCGGTGCAGATGGCTTTGGTACCTTGGAAGATAAGCCGCGTTCTGGCCGTCCGCGAATCCTGAGCGACGAAATCGTGCAGTGGGTGCTCGTCACTGTCCGTGATAAGACCCCCCAGCAGATGAAGTTCTCGTTCGCCTATTGGACGACGGGCCGCGTGCGACAGGCCGTCTTCGACAAGTTCGGCGTGTAAGAATTCAGTCAGGGGGGCGCTGGGTACTCCCTTACGCAGCGTAGGTGCAGGTGCTGGGAACCGGGTGCGGGTGCCTGAGGCGGGGAGCGGGCAGAGGTGGTGCGGCGCTGCGGCGCTGGGTGACCGGGCGGGTCTTGGCGATGCCGTTCCCTAGGGAACGGCGCATGAGCGGCTGTGACGTAGTGAACATGGACGGGCGGCATGGTTTATACTGTAGGGGTTCCTGAGTTCCGGTCATCGAGGGACCTGAGTGCGATTTGGTGTGGTGCAAATGTCAGGACGCACGGAGTAGCATTCACTGTACAGAGGAACTGCTGGGTCGTAATCGATCGGATCTTTGGTCATCGCTACTCATCGAGTGACGTGTAGTTGTCGGTTGTAGCGCATCGTGGCTTCGTCGTGGCGCTGGACCAATGTGATAGGTAGGCCACCGAACCCGTCGGGGCAGCTAACTGACAGTGTCCACTCGGGGGCGTGCCGATGGGCGCTTCGGGCCCAGCGGCGGGTGTCCGCGATCCCCGCCGAACATAGGCAGACGTCGGTACGCGCCGCCGCGGCGGCAGCCGCGATAAGCAAGTCCGACGCGGCGAGCCACGAGCTTGGAGCGATTCCGCCCGTCAAGGTGGAGAGATCCCAGCCGTTCCGGAACGGGCCGGCCGGTCGTCGGCAGCCAGCAAATGGCAGGTTGTACTCTCTGGCGCACGATGAAACACGAGCGCTGGTTCCAACTGCCGACAGGGTGGCTTAGCCGATGCCACTGGACGCCTCCTGATGCCCACCTTCAACCTCGACGAGCCGGCTCCCGGAGACGACAAAATGGACATCGCTACTTAGCCCATGTCCGGAAGTCAGGGGTTCGGGGCCATGGCGAGCAAGGTGGCAGCACAGGCGTCGGGAGCGGCATGCAACTGTGCCCGCAGCGCAGCGCTGCAGCAGCAGCTGGCGGCGGAGCAGAAGGCTCGGGCGGCGGAGAATTACGCCAAGGATGCGCTGCTGGCGGCCTACCAGGCCGAGCTGGCCGCCAAGGAGGCCGCGCTGGCCGCCAAGGAGTCGCAGCTGCAGGAGCTGCGCCGGGATCGGTTCGGGCGCAAGACCGAAGTGATCGATGTGGGCTCGGCGGACGGCGCGCAGGATACCGAGCCGCTGCCCGGCGAGGACGATCCGGACCAGCCCCCGTCCGGGGCGGGCCGGCCCGAGCCGCCGCAAGAAGGCCAGCTGTTGAGCGCCAGATTATTTGGCCGCGTAGGGGGCGGTTTGGTGCAGTCTGCGTGGACGGCGGATGGTCTCAGTTTTCCAATTAATCCGCAACACCGCCGCTCGGCGAGGCGGGGGCTGAGGTGCCCTGCGCGGCCCGCGACCTGCGGCCGGAGCAGCCAGCCTCTTTCTTTCTTGCAGTAGCTTGTTTTGGGAATTACTGACGTGAGTGCCCAGGTCGGAGCTCCCGCGGGCGACGGCGTACTCGCGAGTGATGAGGCCGCCACTGGTGACGACGCGGTGGAGGTAGGACTGCAGGACGACCTGCGGGCCGGCCTCGCGGTGCCCGTAGCGGTCGATCCATGCCTCGGAATTCTCCCGGAAGTAGGCTTGGAACGCTGAGAGCAGCTTGGCGAGGTCGAGGGCGCCCTCGGGGCGGTCATCCCAGTGGGGGAAGACGAAAGCCTCCAGATCGGGTAACTGCCCAGGTAGTGGAGCTGCAGTTCGGATCGGGTTAGAGGGGCCAACGGAAGTCCGTCGAGGGTCGCGTGAGGGCCGGGCTAGAACGTCAGGCTGGCGAACAGCTCGTCCGGGGGCGTCAGCAGGGCCTCGATCGCATGGCGGCCTTGCTGGCGCGCAGTCGAGAGCACGCTGCGCAGCGTGGCGAAGTCCCGCGCCACTGGGGCTCGGTGCATCACGTCGGCGCCCAGATGCGCTACCTGATCGTCTCCGAGCACGGCATCCTGGGCGCCTTCGGCTGCGCTGCCTCGGCGCTGGCCCTGCTCCAGCGCGACCGCTGGCTGAGCTGGGACGCCGCCACCCGCCTGCGTCACCTGCACCTCATCGTCGGCCTCTCGCGCTTCCTGATCCGAGCCTCCCCACACTGCGCGAACGTGGCCAGCAAGGCCCTCTCCCTATGGACGACGACGGCACGATCCACTCGCTACGTGACGGGAAGGCCGCCGTTGATCTCGTGCAGGTCGGCAGGGCTTAGGTCCCCCTGTGAGCGGAGCCCTGAGCCGTCGTGGAAGCGGCGGACGAGTATCAGGACATGCTGCGCAGGATCGACGATCCCCTGCTGCGGCGCATCGCGGCCGGTGCTGTGCCTGACCGCGCGGACATTGTGAGGACGCTTGAAGAGGGTATTACTGACACGAGTACCATATGCTGCGTCCTTGCCGGAACGTATACAACATCTGGATCCTGGGCACTCACGTCAGTAATTCCCTATCTTTTCACCGTGCTCCACGGGGGTCGGCGTACGAATAGAGGAAGCCCGCGATGGGCCGGGTGGCCATCGCTTCGGCATAGTCATCGAAGGCGGCCTGCCAGGCCGGATTGTGCAGGCTGCGCAGCCCGGCCGAGACGATCGGCCCGCGCAGATCCCCGATCATCTCGGCGAGTTCGGGGAGCGGGGACTGGGCGATCCCGGCGAGCGTCACGCTCATGGTGCCCAGGTCCCAGGGGTGCCGGGTCAGCGCCGGGTAGGCATCGGGGCCCGGAATGACGTCGCAGACGGACTGCCACTTCCCCATGGAGATCTCCATGGGGCGTATGACCTGAACCTCGCCCCCTCCCAGCGCCCGCACGCGGTCCAACGGCAGCCGGTTGGGCCGCTGCACCAGCTCCAGCTTCAGGCCTGCGCTCACGCGCTCGTGGGGCATCCGCCCCTCGTAGCCCAAGATGTGGCTCTGGAACCGGCCGTCCCGCTGGCGAGACCGCCCCTTCCGGGGGAGCGGTTTGAGAAACGGCAGGGCCGTGCACGTGCGCCGCGAAGGCCCTGCTGACCTCGCGGAACGGTGCCCTGCGCCGATCGTCCGGCCCGTGCTCCAGCTCGTCCGCCAGGATGACGCGCATGTCGATGTCCTCGGAGAAGCGGTTCAGCAGGTTGCAGTACACGCCCAGGCAGGTGGCGCCGTCGAGCGCCAGCGTCGCGTTTGGGTGACGGAAGCCCGGCCACGCCCGGAGCGCTTTCTTGACGATCAGGTCCTTCTCGGCACGGGCATAGGAGTGGCAGCGGTCATAGGAGGAGAAACGGAGCTCAATCTCCCGCCGCGAGGGCGGCTCATGCATGGGGGTCATTCGCAACAGCCTCGTTTCGTAAGACTTTCCGCGCGGGGACTCGAACACGGCCTTGACGCCGTGCTTGACGATCAGCCGGCGGAAGGGCCGGTCGATACGCCACACGCTGCCGCCGTGCTTGAAGTTCCAGTTGGTGATCTGCGGTGTCGGGAGGATCTCGTAGCCCAGCTTGGGGAGGATCTCGGGGACGACATCGAACAGCTTGGACGCGGTGCGCGCGTAGATCACCGGTGCCGACGCGCTGCAGCGTGCGGTCGTCGCAGCGCTTCCTCAGCTGGAGTTCGCCAAGTGACCACAACATATGGTTAGTGCAGTTTGTAGTAGCACAGCATATAGTGGTTTGAGACCTGCGATGGCACTACATTTGTGAGGCTGCCTGACGGGCCTGATCCCATCTCAGAATTGTCTCCGGTGCGGTTGGGGTTCCACCCCCACCGCCCTTGCGGTCTCGGCAGCCTCTTGCCCGGGCGCAGTGTCTTGGCAGTTCTCGATCAGTCGTCCGTCCACAGTCCGCATCTGGGTCGTCACGCGATCCCAGTGCTCCAGCTTGTGTCGGACCGTGGTCCAGCTGTCGTGGATCCCGCCCACTGCTAACCGCCGTCGCAGCAGATGCACCGCGTGGCAGGCCAGCACTGCTACGAACAGGTGCGCCCGGATGCGCTCTGGCTTGCGATGGTATACGGGCCGCAGCCCCAATTCTGATTGCAGCGCGCGGAACGTCTGCTCAATCTCCACCAACCGCCAATATGTGCGCACAATCTCCTCCAGTCCCCACCCGTCACAGCTGGTCCGCAGCTCGTACGTTCCGACGCGCCGGTCGCGCTCGAGCCCCTTCTGATTGAGCTTCCATCGCACCGCCACCGCGTGCCCCTTCTTGGCTGCCTTGGTTCCCTTTGCCGCGGCCTGCACCCGCACCTCGTACTGCGGGGCTGCCCGCTTGTGGCGCTGCTTCAGGCGCCCGACCTTCTCCAGCACCCGCTCGTACTGCTTCAGGCAGCCCGCGCGCTCAAGACCCGCGTGCAGGCTCCGCAGGTCCTGCTCGAACCGTTCGCGGGCGCGCTCCTGGATGGCTGCTTCCTTGGCCTGCCGCACTTGGGTCCAGACGCGCACGCGCTTCTCCCGGGTCCCGGGTGGCGAGACATCCCAGGCCTTGGCCTGCATCCCGCAGCGCGTCGTGAAGCACTCCGGCTCGGCGCCCGCGGGCAGCTCGGCGCGCTTGCCACGCTGCACCGTGATCCAGTCGTAGCCTCGCTTGCGCAACCAGTCCAGGTTGGCTTGCGAAGCAATGCCGGCTTCCATCATCACCACTGGCCGCGACTCGTCGGTCCGGGAGCGGGCTCTTGGGCGCTGGATGGCCGCTTTGAGGGTGCCCGGTTCGGAAACGTTGCCCGGCAGCACCTCGCTGTAGAGCGGGAAGCCGGCCTCGTCGGTGGACAGTGCCGGAGTGACCAGCGGGCAGTCGCTGCGCTTCTGTTTCGAGCGACCGAACTGTCGGTCGGCCTGGGCTTTGCCGAAAGTGTGCACATTCGTGAGGTCGTACAGCGCCAGCGCCCGGCGCCGGCCCTCGAAGAGCGTGCGCTCGCGCCCGGCGAGCGCCGTCTCCAAACTCGCGCGAGATTGCCAGAGGCGGTCGCCGATGCGGTACAGCGAGTTGAGAGCGGGGGGGCTCTGCGGGTCGCAGCCGAGCTGGCTCGGTTCAGCCAGCGGCTGGCCTCGCGTTCGGAGGAAGGGTGCAACATGCGGGCGAGCACGAGTGCGGTGGCCAGCGAGGCCTCGTGCTGGGAGAATCCCAGCTGGCGGAGGATGTCGGAGAACCGCAGCGAGTGCAGCGCGGCGAGGGCGACGCGCTCGCCCCCGACAGAGCGAGTTGGCGGATGGTGGAGGGAGTGCAGCAGGACGGTGGCGACGGGCTCACCGCCGACAGCGCGGTTGCCGGAGCGAGAGTGGCGCCGGCGCCGTAGACGGCTGGCGGTGCGCTGGGCCAGCTTGAGCAGCTCGGGGTCCGGATCGAAGAGGGGCGTGGTGCCTGAATCGAGGCCCTGCACGAGGGTGGCGAATGCGCTCCAGCGGCGCTTGGGGAGGGGGAAGGTAGCACCGAGGTTGGGGAGCGTGACCTGGCGGACCTGGGAGCCTGACCGCGCGGACTCGCAGAGTCGATGGGAGAAGCGTGAGCCGTGCTTGGACGATCCGGTATGTGTGCGGCGGACATACATGCTGCTTGCCACTATTACGGCAGACCGACTAGCGAACATGCAACGAACATACCAAGATTAGACATAGAAGAGGTCCCTACACTTCGGATCTCGCAAAATGGGGCCGGTCAGATGCGGACATCTATTCTCACGTTCCGGTCTTCACATCACTGAAACAGGTGCATATACTCTTATTAATAGCGATCAAGGTGATTATTATAGATAATTCAACGCTCGAACCACGAGCAAACCGATGCATTCTGGAGCTCCACCACGGTCATCCCGGTCCATTTTGGCGAACTCCAGGTCGGCCGTGCTGGCGCCGCGCGCGACGAGCTCGCTCGCGAGGCCCACGCGCCCGATGTGCCCGGTGATCCGGCCCGGGACATTCGCGGCATTCGCCGCGACCTGCAGACGGCGGGCGACGGCGGCGGCAGAGAGGCCGCCCAGGACTGGATCGCCGTCCCCGGCGCCGGCGGGCCGGAGGTTGCGAATCTCGGCCGCGAACCCGCCCTTCACCATGCGCACGTCGGCCCGGCGGCCATCCTGGCTGGTCTTGGACGCCCGGACGGTGACCAGCGGGGCGCCGGGGGTGCGGGGGGCGTCCGCGACATCGCCCCACCTGAGCGCGGCGGCCTCGGAGTGCCGGAGCCCCGCGTGGAACGGCAGGCCGGCAATCGCGATATCGACGCCGCCCCGCTTGGCGACCGTCCCGGCCTTCTCCATGCCCCGGCCGCGTTCCTCGGCAGCTTCGCGGTCGCGAGGATGGCGGCGGCATCGGCTGTCAGGGGATCGCCCTGCCCGCGGCCACGGTCGCGGCAAGTCCTGGAGATGCCGCTGAACACGGCTGCCGTCTTGGGCCCGCGCGGGCTGTCGACGCCGAGGATGGCGGCGGCTTTCGCCGCGGCGGCCGCCGCCTGCTGGCAGGTGCTGGGGGCGGCCCCGTCAACGGCGAGTGCCGCGAGGGTGCTGGCGAGCGCCGTGTCCGTCATCGAGTCCAGCGCGAAGCCCGCGGGGGCGAGCGAGGCGGCCGCATCGCTGAGCCCGGCGGTGAGGGCGGAACCGGCGGCGGCCGTCTCGGCCGGCCTGGCGGCGGCGTTTGCAATCAACGTCATGAAGGCCACCCGCTGCTGAGGCAACCAACCCGGAAGCCGGTCAGCCTGCTCAACCGAGCTCATCTCTCCCTTGTCTGTCGGACACCCGTCCCCTACAGAGCGGATGGCTGCATTACAGCCTTGGCGGTCGCCGATTTGGCGATTCTCCGCGAGCGGCCCAATGCGCTCTGACCCGGTTCCGATGCCGAGAGCGGTCCGCTCAGTGCGGGTCTGGTGGTGGACTCGCTACGGTGCCATGGCTCCCCGTGGTCAGGATGGCGCGATTGCGTCTTCGGATGGGTGGTCCCTTGCGGGCTGGGAACACCAACGCGGCCACGTGGAACGCCCCGCGCGAACGAAGCGGTGCTAATCTCTCGACATTCCGACGGCACCGAACGGCGCCGACGGTTGGTCATTCCCTCGTGATGAACTCGTCGGTGTTCATCAGGATGCGCGCAATTCCGATCCAGGCCGAGCGTTCAGCCGCTGTCCGCCTGTCCGAGTGGTGATCCGAAACGTGCCACTCTTCTGGCGGCGATTGCCGGAACAAGCGGACAAGATGCTCGTAGGATCGTCCCAGAGCTGCGATCTCAGACTCCGACGGGAGTCGGGACAGGGCCAGTCTGTACATCCGCTCCAGCCGCTCCCGCCAGCCTTCGCCCAAGCGGCCGGCAGCCCGCCGCGCCAAGCCCCGGGCCGCTTCGAAGAAGACTTCGTCGTTGAGGAGCCCGAGGGCCTGCAGCGGAGTGTTCGATCGCTGGCGACGGCTCGCCGCCCGATGCGAATCGGGCGCGTCGAAGAGCATCATCTGCGGATACGGCGAAGTGCGCAGGAAAAACGTGTAGAGGCCCCTCCGATAGCGGTCGGGGCCGGTGCTCTCCTTCCACCTGACGGTGTCCCAGTCGTAGGTGATGTCAGTCACGCCCGCTGGCTGCGGCGGGTAGACGCTCGAGCCGCCGATCTTAGGGGAGAGCAGGCCGCTCACGGCGAGGGCCGAGTCCCTCAGGGTCTCAGACGGCAGACGCAAGCGGTTCTGCCTGGCCAGCCAAGCGTTGTGCGGGTCTTTGGCCTCGAGGTGAGGCCGCGCGCGAGACGACTGGCGGTAGGCAGCGGACATCACGATCAGCTTGTGCATGTGCTTGATCCGCCAGCCACCGGCGACGAACTCGGCGGCGAGCCAGTCGAGCAATTCCGGATGGGAGGGGCGATCTCCCTGCGTGCCGAAGTCTTCCGATGTGCGGACGATGCCGCGGCCGAAGAACTCCTGCCACATCCGGTTGACGGCCACGCGGGCTGTGAGCGGATTGCCAGGGGAGACGAGCCATTCGGCCAAGTCCAATCGCGTGGCACGGACCGGCGCCCGCAGACTCGGGAGAAACGCGGGTGCGTTCGGCTGGACCTCGACTCCCTTCGCGTTCCACTGGCCGCGAAGGCGCAGGTGCGTCCGCGCCGGTTCGCGACGTTCGCGGATGACCCGCGCCTCGCTCAACTGCGGATAGGAGGCCTTCAGGTCCTTCAGCTGCTTGCTGAGTTCCGCGAACCGCAGTTCCTTGATGCGCTCCTCTGAAACGACAGTCCGGTACCAGTCGATGAAGTACCCGGTCAGGGCCTCGCTCTCGCGGTAGGTTCGCTCCTCCGGGCGCTTGTACAGCACTTCCCAGCCGCCGTCGGTCATCTGGTACAGCACGTCGTAGCAGAGATCCCAGTCGGTGCGATCACCAGGGTTGGCGGCCGCGACCTTCATCTGCCGTTCCCACTCGGGCTGCAGTTGGGGAACGCGGTGTTCCTCCAGCAAGGCCCGCCGCCGGGCGAGGTACTCGGTTCGGTGGCTCAGATACGGGCCCATCTCGCCGGGCAGCGGTGCGTCAATGTGCAAGTCTTGCACGTTGTCAAAAAAGGCGTAGAGCGAGTAGAAGTCTCTCTGGGTTATCGGGTCGTACTTGTGGTCATGGCATTGGGCGCACTCCACCGTCAGCCCGAGCCAGGTTGTCGCAACCGTGTTGGCGCGATCGATGGTCTCCTCAAATCGCGACTGAGCGTAGATCGTGCCGCCCTCCCGATTGCGCAGCGTGTTGCGGTGAAAGCCCGTGGCCGCCAAGTCGTCAGACGACGGATTTCTCAAGAGGTCGGCCGCGAGCTGCAATGTCGTGAACCGATCGAACGGCATGTCTGCGTTGAGGGCATCGATGACCCAGTTCCGCCAGCGCCATGCTGCCGGCCGCGCCAGGTCCTGGGTGTACCCGTCACTGTCGGCGTACCGCGCCAGATCCAGCCAGTGCCGCGCCCACTTCTCCCCGTAGTGGTCAGAGTCCAGCAGCCGGTCCACCAACCGTTCGTAAGCGCCGGGGGAGGGGTCGTCCAAGAACTCGGCCGCGTCAGCTGGCGACGGCGGCAGGCCGGTCAGGTCAATGCTCACGCGCCGCAGCAAGGTGGTCCTCTCGGCCGGTCCTGACGGCTCGATCCCCTTCCGCTCGAGCTTGGCCAGCACGAACCTGTCGATGTCGTTCCGAGCCCACTCCCGCGGCCGGACCTGCGGGGGTGCCGGGCGCTCGACAGGCCGGAACGACCAATGCTTGCTCGCCACGGCAGCTGTCCTCGGGTCGTCCGCGTCCGGGGATGGCGGCCATGGTGCGCCTTGGTCTATCCACGTGCGAAGCGTGTCGACTTCGCGGTCGGTCAGGCGCTGCCCAGCCGGAGGCATCCGGAACCCGTCCCGGGACGACGCCACCCGTCGAACCAAAGGGCTCGCCGCAGCATCGTGTGGCCGGATCGCCGGGCCGTTGTAGCCGCCGCGCAACGCGTCTCCGCGTCGATCGAGCCGCAAGCCGCTGGTCTGCAGGGCCGGGCCGTGGCAGGACTCGCAACGCTCGCTGAAAATCGGCTGCACCTGCTCTTCGTAGTCAACCCGGGGTGTTGCAGCGGTACCCGGCGGGGGGCTGTCGGGAGCGGCATGCGCCGTCGGCAGAAGCGTCAGGGAGGAGAGGGCGAGTACTGGCAGCGCTCCGATTACCAAGAAAGGCCTCCGGTCCACCAAATTGCTGGCGTCGGCCGACGGTGCTGAGGCTCTGCCCGCTGCCATCAAATCCCGCCCTGGACGCGGGGGCTCTTCATTCTCGCCCGTGGATCCGGGAACCCCGCCCGACACCCCGATCTGCCACACGGCGGGACTCACTGCAAGCTTCCTGATGCGATCTTCCAGACTTGCCGGGCTAGAAGATGAACTTCAGGCCGAGCTGAATGATTCTCGCATCTTGCTGGACGGTCCTGTAGACGCCAAACTGAGACGTGGCGTCCAAGCTGAAGGCAGTTCCCGGGAACGGGCCGAACTGCGTGTGATTGAATGCGTTGAATAATTCCGCCCGGACTTGCGCCGTGAGCCTTTCGGTGATGCGCGCGTTCTTGAAGAGCGACAGGTCCACGTTGTTCAGCCCCTCGCCACGGAGGATGTTGCGGCCGCTGTTGCCGAAAGTCCCCTCGCTGGGCTGCTCGAACGCGAAGCGGTTGAAGGCCCGGTTCGGATCCTCCCGATCCGACGTGTTCGCGTCTCCGATCAGATTCGCCCTCGGGAAGAAGCTGGACCGGGTCCCCGAAACATCCCGCGCCGTGACGCTGAACGGGAATCCGGACTGCACCTGAAAGATCGTGTTCAGCTGCCAGCCGCCCAGAATGGCATCGGCGGCGGGGGAGATGTTCGCACCAAACGTCTTGCCCCTCCCGAAGGGGATCTCCCAGATGCCGCTGAAAACGAAGCGGTGGGTGACGTCGTAGGAATTCGGGCCATAATCGGCCCGCAGGTTCCAGACATTCTGACGTCCCAGGCAGGCATCGTTGCCGACCGAGCAAGCGCTGGATGCCAGGCTGAGGCCCTTGCTCCAGGTGTGGTGCGCGCTGAGGTAGAAGCCGTCGCGGAAGCGCTTCTCTAGCCGGACGAATCCGGCGTGGTAGTTGGAGATGCCCTCGGTGCGGTCGATCAGGATGAACGCGAAGTTGTCGTAAGGGAACTCGACCTCCGGATCCGGGCCGGGCCGCACGAGCCGGCCTTGGGATATGACGCTCCGCGTCGCCAGCTTGGTGGACTTGGAGCCTAGGTAGCCCAGCTCCAGAACCCAGTTCTGCCCGAGTTCCCGCTGGATGTTGAAGTTCCACTGCTGCACGTACGGGGTTCGGTTTCCGCGGTCGAGGGTCAAGGAGGAGATCGAGCCGGCGATGGGGACGGGGGTGTCGGCTGTCGGGAAGAGGTTGTCGAAGTCAATCGGGCTGTCAAGCGAAGCGTTCACCGCCGATGTCTTCTGCCACGGGACGTTCAACACGGAGAAGATGTACTCGTTGAATTCGAACGTGGAGTAGAAGACGCCGTAGCCCGCCCTGACGACGGTCCGGTTGTCGCGGAAGGGCCGGAAAGCCAGGCCGATCCTGGGGGCCAGGTTGTTCGTGTCGGGATCGATGAGCCCTCGGGCCACCCCGCCTGCGATGAGGGGTGTGTTGAGTCGATCCACGACGGCCTGGTTGGGCGTGAGCATCCGGCCCCCGGGGTGCTCGGGATCAAAGATCGAAACCCGGTCGAGCTCCTCGACCAACGGCGTCCGGTACTCGTAACGCAGACCGAGGTTGATGGTGAGCTTCGGGCTGACCGTCCAAGCCTCCTGCACGTAGAGGTTGTACACCTGGGCATGAAACCAGCTGGTGAACTCCCCCTGGTTGACGGCGGCCGAGAATGGCAGGCCGAGCACGAAGTCAGCGACGGCGTTCCCTGTGGCGTTGTCTGGACCTTGGGTGAAGAGGCCAGTGAAGCCCACGTAGCCCCGGGGCCTGAAGGCGTTGACCTCTTTGAACAGGAAGTCGCGGAAGTCGATGCCGACCTTGATCTGGTGCTTGCCAGTGGTGTAGCTGACGCCGTTCACCAAGCTCCACGAGTTGGTCAGGTAGTTGAGCGGCCCGTTCCCCGTGCTGCCAACGCCACCGTACTCGGTCAGCCCGATCGCCGGTGCTCCGAAGGTGACCGGGGCAGTGTCGGTCCCCCGGAATAGAGATCCGGCGACATCCTCGTCGAAGGCCCCCTCTTGGGCACGGAGGCTGATGGGCCGGCTGAAACCGAGGCGGACCTCGTTGAGCCACTGGGGCGAGAACACGCGGGTCCACGCTAGGGCGATGTTGCGTCCCTTCTGCTGGTCCAGCGTTCCTCCGAGCAGCCTCTGCGATGGCCTGAGGATGTCTTGGTCGCTGAACGAGGCTCGAATGAACAGAGTGTCCTTCTGGGATGCGACCCAGTCGGTCCGACCGTGGTACTGATCCACATTCTCGGGGCTGCTGAGCGTGCTGACCGTGTTGAAGCCGACGCCTGTGGTCACATTGGGCTCCGGAAAGAGGAACAGCAGATCTCGACTCTTCCCGCTGATCCGGCTGCTGGGGATCCGGTTGCCGGGGAACGGCTCGCCCGTGAGGTGGTCCGTGATCGGCAGGTCATTGGAGAAGTCCCCGTCAAGCTGAGCCCTAGTGGGATAGCGCGATGCCTGCGGGGCGAATGTGCGCACGCGAGTGCCCTCGTAGTTGAAGAAATAGAAGAGCCGGTTCTTGGCAACCGGCCCGCCGACGCTCGCTCCGAACTGGTTGTAGCGCAACTGCGGCTTCGAACGCCCGGTGATCGGGTCACGTTCCGAGAAGAAGTTTCTGGCGTTCAGCACGTCGTTGCGCAAGAACTCGTAGACGGTGCCGTGAATCTCGTTCGTCCCGGACTTGATGGCGATGTTGATCTGGGCAGAGCCGCCTCCGAACTCGGCGCTGTAGTTCTTGTTCATCAGGCGGAACTCCCGAATCGCGTCGATCGGCGGCGTGATCGAGGGTGTCTGGAAACCGGGATCGTTGTTCTCGACCCCGTCGATCATGTAGACGTTGTCGGCCCCCCGGCCGCCACCAATGAACGATCCTCCTCCGGATAGCCGGGTGCGGAAGGAGTTCTGCTCGTTGTTCAGCGCACCTCCGCCGTCAGTGACGGTCGCGGGGCTGAGGACGATCAGATCGGTGAAGTTCCGGCTCACCATCGGCAGATCGACGATCTGCTTGTTCTCGACGAACTTGCCGACGCTACTGGTGTCGGTCTCGATCAGCGTTCCGGCGGCGGTGACCTCGACCACGGTCTCGACGGTGCCCGGCTCCAGAGCGGCGTCGAAGCGCAGGTTCTGGTTGACGAGGAGGGTAAGTTCAGGCGAGGCGGCCTTCTTGAAGCCCTCGAAGGTCACCTCCACGCGGTACAGTCCCGGAATGAGGCGGGTCACGGCGTATCCACCGTCCGCACCGGTGGACACGTCGCTCGACACGTTGGTGCCTTGATTGGTGACTCGCACTTCGGCGCCGGGAATGGCTGCTGAGGTGGCGTCCGTAATCACGCCAAGGATCGTTCCGTAGGCGGTCTGGGCACTGGCCGGCACGACTGTGACGAGCAGCAACGTGGCTAAGAGAAGGAGTGGCGGGGATGGTCGAGGGTTCATTTTGAGAGTCCTTTCCGACGGGAACGGCCCTCATGGTCCACTTGGGAGCCCAGTGGTCTGGATCGCGCGGTCCTGTGGTGGTGCGCCTGTAGCGTACCGCAATGCTGGTCCGTTTGTGCCCGTGCGATGCCGGAAGCGCACATTTTCTGGATCGCGTCCGCGCCTGGCGACCCGTGTGGACTCACCCAAGAAGAAGGCGAGCGCTCCGGTCGCGGGAGAGTGTCCGAAGCAATGCAAAGCGGACGCCATGGCAGTGAGCTTGGGAGGGAATGAGGGGTGACCGCGCGCAGCGAGCAGGCGGAGTAGCACGGCAAGCTGGACGCCCGAGCCTGGCCGCCTGTCGGATCCAGCCAGCTGGCGCCGGGGCCAGGCCAATCGCACCGCGCCAAGCTTCCCGCTGAGACCCCGCGCTGGCCCCGTTCGCACTCCGCGGGCCTGACTGCCGACCCTAGCCGTCCGTCCGAGCGGACGCTGAACATGCGTCGCGCAAGTCCCTGACCGGACGATGTTCGGCTCCAGAATTGCCGCCGCGCCACGCTAGCGGCAGGGCAGGCCCACCGGTGCCAAAGGTGCACTGCGGCAGCGATCAGTTCCCCCAGCGCCGTGGTACTCTTGGGGCATGCCGCGGGGCTACATTCCGATCCTGATCTTTATCGGGATAGCGATGGCTTTTCCTGTCGTGACCCTGATCGTCGCGAAGCTGATCCGTCCCAGCGCGCCGAGCGGCGTGAAGCTGGAGCCCTACGAGTGCGGCATTCCACCCGAAGACGACACTCGCGGGCGGTACTCGATCCGTTTCTACCTAGTGGCAATCCTGTTTGTGATCTTCGATGTCGAGACGATCTTCCTGCTGCCTTGGGCGATCCAGTATGACCAGCTTGCGCTGTTCGGCCTCGTAGAGATGCTGGTCTTCTTGGCAATCCTGATCGCCGGGTATGTCTGGCTGTTCCGCCAACGCGCGCTGAAGTGGGCCTGAGAGCCCGCGCGCCTCGGCCGTTCCCGGGTTCGGGTTAGGCCGGCCCTACAACCGGCTCAGGAAGATCGGAGAACCGATCTTCTTGTCGGCCTTAGGCAGGAATCGCTCGGTGTCGTACATCGAGTCGACGTCGACGCAGCGGGACTTGCCCTCCGCGCCGGGGATCTCAGCATCCACGTAGCAGCCTCTCTGGACTGCCATCATGTGGCCCGATCCAAAGTCGGCGACGCACTCGACCGCCATGCTCCCAAAGGTCTTGGCGACGATTCGGTCAATGAAGTCGGGCGGACCGCCGCGCAGGTCGTAGGTGAGGTCGCTGACAACGGTTCCCTCGCCGAGGCGACCCTTGACCTCTTGGCTGAGGGCCTCGCCGACGCTCATCTTCTTGCGGTGGCCGTATGCGTCAGGCTCCCCGTATTCCTGGACCGTGCGACCATGCCACGTGGCCCCCTCAGAGAGGACCACGAGGGCGTAGTCGCTGGGATTGTCGCGCTTGTCGCACCGCAGGACTTCGAGCAGGTGCTCCAGCTCGAAGACGTGCTCCGGAATACAGCAGCGGATGCCGGCCGCGAGGGCCGAGTACAGCGCGGTGAAGCCCGCATCCCGTCCGAAAATGCGAAAGATCCCGATCCGCTCGTGCGATCCGATCGTAGTGCGCTGACGAGCAATGGCGTCCACGGCCCGAGTCATGGCCGTGGAGAACCCGATGCAGTACTCGGTATTGGGAACGTCGTTGTCCATCGTCTTCGGGATGCAGACTACCGGAAAGCCCTCGAGATGCAAGCGCCGGGCGTAACTCAACGTGTCGTCGCCGCCGATGGCGATGAGCGCGTCCAACCCGAGCGATTCCAAGTTCTCCAGCACCACCGGCGTGAAATCAACGATGCCGGGGCCAACCTCCCTGAGAGATCCCAGCCGCCCCGCCAGGCGGTCGGGCACGGCGGAGACCTTCATGCGCGAGGGCTGCGTCCGCGTGGAGTGCAGGAATGTCCCACCCTGGCGGGCGACCGTTCGGGTATTCGCGAGATCGAGCGGCTGCAAGTAGTCCGGATCGGCGCCATCGGCCGCGTGCACGTGCGTCAGGCCCTGCCAGCCGCGGCGGATGCCGAGGATATCGATGCCGCGCTCGTCAGCGGACACCACCGCCGACCGAATCGCTGCGTTGAGGCCGGGCACGTCCCCCCCGCCAGTCAAGATTCCGAGTTTCCGTCTACTCATGGTTGGTCCTCCCGCTGGGCCAGGTGCCCCCCGGCGGCTCCCAGAGGGCCCCTCCGGCAGCGCACGCTATCCATTCTCGGCGGATCCGTTCCCGCGGGGCTCGCCCAGATAGGGCGAATCCAGAACGCCGGCCTCCCATCCCAGGTGGTTGATGTACAGGAGCACGAGGTCATCGTCGAAGCGACCCTTGCAGTGCTCGGAAACCCTCGCCTCCCATCCATCCGTGAACTTGTCCCGGTAGTCCCCGTCCTTGTCGAAGAACCCGCTCCCGTCGTGCTTGATGCCGAGCAGGTCAAGCACAGCCACCATGACTGGAATGTTCGACACCAGCACGGCTTGGGACAGGTCTCGCGCCAGACCCGTGTCCCCGGCTTGGATGCGACCCCAGAGCCGGGGAGCGATGGCCCGCAGCTTCTGGCGGTTCAGGGTTCGCAGCCGTGAGCGGACCTTGATGGCCCGGTACACGCCGAACCTGCGGATCGCGCCCATCGCCACGGACTTGACGAGGGCGCACGAGCGCTCGCGTCCCAGAGCTTCGTACACCTCTGCAAGTTCCACTTTCCGGAGAATAACACGGTGCCAGAGTCGGGAATTCTACCGTCCGCGCGAGCTCGGACACGTGAGCGGACCGGCCCGGAAGGCCCGAGCGCCAGCGAGGATATGCGCGGCGCCCGGCTCGCGCAGGCGTCTGGAGCAAATCCCGACAGCTCGCCCAGGCGACTACTTGAGAGCCTCCAGTTCGAACGTCAGCACCTTCCCCCGGATGACGAAGCACAGGTAGTACTCCCAGAACCGGCGGCACGGCCGCCAGCGGTTGACGGCGAACTCGAAGCCCAGCAGGCGCCAGAAGCGGAGAAGGCACACTTCGAGCCGCACAAGCCGGAAGCGCGCCCCGGAGTAGTACGCGAATCCGCCAGCCCGCGTGAAGTACCGCATCGAGAATGAGCTCAAGTGCCACCGGTGGGTTGGGTCGGCGAAGGAGCTCGCGTCGGAATAGTGGGGTGTCACGATGCACAGCACGCCCCCCGGGGCCAATACCCGGTGGGCCTCCTCGATGGCATGGACGACGCTTGCGACGTGCTCGATGACGTGCACCATGCTCACGCGCCGGAAGCTTCCTTCAGCGAAAGGGAGCCCTGCATCGATGTCGGCGATCACATCGGCCGCCGTTCCGGGCAACCGATCGATCCCGATCGCGCCGGGCAGCCTGTTGCGGCCACAGCCGACATCCAGTGTGAGCGCCCCGTCCGCCAAGCGAACGATTGTACGATCAGGCCCCTCGCGCGTCGCGGCCGCGACTGTATCATGGGGCGGGCCTGGTAGCGGCCTGCGGCATGGAACTCAGCGCGAGCCTCCGGAGACAGTATCTTGAGACCGGGCTGGCATTCCCCGTCACAGTGCTGAGCGCCCGTCGGGCGGCCGCCTACCTCGATGCCTACCGCTCGGCCGAGAAGGCGGCCGGGGGAGGCGACAAGCCCGCTCAATTACCCCAAGTTCACCGGTTCTTCGACTGGGCCTGGGAACTATCGACGCGCCCGGGAGTGTTGGATGCGGTCGAGTCCGTCTTGGGCCCGGACATCCTTCTGTGGTCCGCGTCCGTGTTTCCCAAGCGCGCCCGTGATCCGGGACACGTCACCATGCACCAGGACGGGACGTACTGGGGTTTGGAGGGAGGGGCCGTGACGACGGCATGGATCGCGCTGACGGACAGCACAGTGGAGAACGGCTGCATGCGTGTCGTGCCCGGCTCCCACCGCCTTGAGATCCAGCCCCACCGGGACACATTCGGCGCGGACAATATGCTCACGCGCGGACAAGTGGTCGAGGTTGACTACGACGAGGATTGCGTGGTCGATGTCGAGCTGCGGGCGGGAGAGATGTCCCTGCACCACGTGCGCGCCATTCACGGCTCCGGGCCCAACCGCTCGGCAGGGTCGCGAGTGGGATTCGCCGCGCGCTACGTGACGCCGGACGCCCGCCCCACCTTGGCAGGCCAGACCGCGGCGCTCGTCCGGGGACGCGACCGCTGGGGACACTGGGACCGGGCGGACGGCCCACCGGGCTTCGGATCGACCGAGAGCGCGATACGAGCCCACCGGCGCGAGGCGGAGCGGTTTGTCTCAGCGCTGACCGGGCGCTAGGCCGGCGCGTCGCATGTCAGCGATTGGCTGGGCGCTGGCGCTGGGCATCAACGCCGCGATCGCCTTCACGGGATGGCGACGGTCGAAGCGCCCGCGAAACGTGACGGACTGGCAGCTGGCGGCCCGCCAGCTCGGGTGGGCTGCCGCCGGCCTGTCGCTGTTCGCGACGGCGATCGACAGCGGCGACTTTGTCGCCGTTGTGGGCGGGGCGTACACCTACGGCGTGTCGTACCTCGCCACCTGGTGGATTGGCCTCCCTGCAGGCTGGCTGCTGGCCACGAGCGTCATCCTCGTACCCATCTATCGGTCCGGGTTCTTCACGAACGCCGAGTACTTGGAGGCGAGATTCGGTCCCGGGATGCGTGTGGTGGGCGCGCTTGTTCAGATTCAGCAGCGAACACACGTGATGGGCAACATGGCGTACTCGCTGTTCTTGCTCCTTAGCCTCCTCACCGGGTGGGGCGATGCAGCCTGGTGGCTGGTGATCGGCCTCGCCGCCTTGGCGGCCTGGTACACCGCGCTGGGTGGCCTGCGCGCTGTGGTTGCGACGGACTCCATGCAGACAATCGCGATCGTGGTCAGCTCGGGGTTGCTGTGGTGGATCACGTGGCGCGGGATCGGTGGCTGGAGCGGGCTCGAGGGCAGCTTGATGGCGGCGGACCCCGACCTCCCGCGACGAATGCTGACCTACGCGGGCCTTTCGGGCCCGGGTGCCCCTTTGGCGCTGGTGCTGTTCGGGTGGATCACGTCCCATGTCGCCTACTGCATCGTGAACCACTCCCAGTCGATGCGGCTTCTGGCCTGCCGGAGCGAGAGGAACATGCGGGCAGCCGCGGCACTGGCATCTGCGGCGCTGATTGCCGTCATGTGGTGCAACGTCTCAATGGGGATCCTCGCGCGTGGAGTGTATCCCGAGCTCAGCCGAGTCGATGATGCCTTTCCGCGCCTGTTTTCCGGGCACGTGGATGGCGTCCTCGCGGGCGTTGTCTTGGCCGGGGTGCTCGCGGCCTGCCTGTCCACCTACGATTCAATCGGCTCGGCCCTCGGCGCGGTCTTCGCGAGGGACCTGTTCTCCCGGTTCATAGCCCCCCGTGCCAGCGAACGCGACAGTCTGGCGGCCAGCCGGGTAGCCGCGGCACTCTGCATCGCGGTTTCCTTCGCCTACGTCCCCTTCTTGGAGCAGGGCATGGTCTCGTTCTACCTGCGGCTTTCGAGCGTTGCGGTCGTGCCCCTCGGGACGGTCTTCGCGGTCGGCGTGCTGTCCCGGGCCGGCAGGGCATCCGGAATGGCCGGAATGCTGGCGGGAGTGGCTTGCGGCCTCGTCTCGATGTTCGGCGAGCGCTTCGGCTGGCCGCTGCCCGAAGAGCTGACGGGCGTGTGGTGGAGCTACCTCTGGGCCGTCACCGTGACCGCGGCGGTGATGGCAATCCACACGTGGGTCGCCGGACCCGCGAGCGAGAACGCCATTCGAGGCTTGACACTCGCGAGCTGCCGGACGGGAGCGTCCTTCAAGGGCCTGGGGCAGGGGTGGCAGGAGCGCACCCGGGCCGCGGTCGCCGCTTCCGCCCGGCGGCAGACGGCGAGCGGCCACCGCTGGGAGCCGCAGTGGGCCACCTGGGCGTTGATCTCACTGGCGACATTGGCCTACTTCGTAGCCTTCGACTGAGGCCGTGGGGCGGGCTGATGCGATCTCGGGGCGCTGCGCTATGATTCGGGAATGCGCGGCCGGGCAGAGGTTCGCGTTCCGGCCTCTAGCGCGAACTTGGGACCTGGCTTCGACACTCTTGGCCTGGCTCTCGGCCTGTACCTGACCTGCAGGTTCGGCCCCGCTACCGAGGACTCGGTCGTGGTCCGGGGCCGCGACAGTGACTCCATCCCTACGGGGGCTGAGAACTTGATCCTGGCCACGGGCCGGCAGGTCGCGGCGGCGCAGGGTCTCCGCCTGCCCCCGATCGAGCTTGAGATCGACAACGAAATCCCGGTCGGCAAGGGATTCGGATCCAGTGCGGCAGCACTAGTTGTGGGCGTCGTGCTTGCGGATCGGATGCTCGCCCTCGGCTGGGACGAGCACCGCCTGCTGGACGAGGCCGCGCGCATCGAGGGTCATCCCGACAACGTGGCCGCCGCCGTTCTGGGCTCGGTCACCACCGCGGCGATCGGCGCGGACGGCATCACCCGAGCGGTCCGTCTCGAAGTGCCGCGAGCCTTCTCCGTGGCAGTCGTCTGCCCCGATTTTGGACTCTCAACCCCTCGCATGAGGGCCACGCTGCCCGACACGTACAGCCGCTCCGACGCAGTCTTCAACATCCAACGGGCAACCTTGCTGGTCGCCGCCCTCCTGAAGGGAAGTCGCGAGGCGTTCCCGGTGGCGCTCGAGGACCGCCTCCACCAGCCGTACCGTGAGGCGCACGTTCCCGGGCTGGGCGAAATTCTGCGCCTGCGGCGGGACGGTCTGCTCGGATGCGCGCTGAGCGGGGCCGGACCGGCCGTGCTGGTGCTGTACGATACGGGCCGTGAGGATGCCGTGCACGCGGTTGCCCAGAAGTTCGAAGGGGCCGGCTGCCGTGCCGAAGCGATGTTTCCCCACTTGGACCGCACAGGGCTGGTCGTGAGAGATCTGGCCCCGTGACGATGGACCGGAGCCGCGAGGCGCTCGCCAGTCTCGGCCTGCCCATCGAAGACGGCCTGCCGCAATCTTCGCCCAAGCGCTTCGAGGATGGCGGACAGTTCCGCATCGAGATTCCCAGCACGGAAGGGCCGGCCGCGCTTCGGGCGGTGCTCGACGAAGCCCGGGCGCGGGGTGTCCCCGTGCACCGCGTGAGCCAGGGCAGCGGGATCATGATGCTCGTCGACGACGAGATCCGGGAGATGGTGGCACTTGGGAACCGTGCGCGCATCGAGGTCAACCTCTTCATCGGGCCGAGGGGCACCTTTGACATCGGAGCGCAAGCGTACGCCCCCGGCGGAAAGTCCTTGGGCCTGAGCCTGCGGGGCAGCAACCAGCTGGTGTACGCACTCGAGGATGCGCGGCGCGCAGTGAGGCTGGGGATCCGCAGCATTCTGGTGTCCGACATCGGCCTGTTGCAAATCATGGGGCGCTTGAAGCGATCGGGGGATCTACCGCCGGACCTGATCCTCAAGACCTCGGTGATGATGGCGCCGGCCAATCCTTGCTCAGCCCGCCTGCTGGAAGACCTCGGCGCCACGACGGTCAACGTGCCGTCGGACCTAACACTCGCACAGCTGGGGGCGATCCGGAAGGCGATCGACGCACCGATCGACCTGTACGTGGAGGCGCCCGACAACATCGGCGGCTTCGTGCGGCACTACGAGGTGCCAGACTTTGTGCGCGTCGGCGCGCCCCTGTACGTGAAGCTGGGCCTGAGAAACGCGCCTGACATCTACCCCAGCGGAACGCACATCGAGGCCACCGCGATCCTGCTGTCCCGCGAGCGCGTGCGACGGGCCCGGCTGGTGATGGACCGGATCCAGCAGTACGGGCCGGAACTGGCGATGTCCCCTGCCGGGCGAGCGGATGCCGGAACGGGAGCCAGCTAGCGTGGCGCAGGGCTGGAAGTCGGACGAGCAGCTCTTCGACCTGATCGAGGGCGAGCTCTTCTCCGCCGTCGTCGGGGACGTGATGGATGAGATGGGCCTGACTGCCCAATTCTTGCCACCGTCGATCACCCCGCTGGACCGGGACATGCGGGTGGTCGGCCGGGCCATGACGGTGCTAACAGAGCGGTTGCCCGGTCCGGTCCGGGAAGCGCTTGACGTGAAGCCTTTCGGGCGCATGATGGAGGCGCTGGACGCTCTCCGGCCCGGCGAGGTGTACGTCTGCGCGGCACCCGGAACAGAATTCGCGCTCTGGGGAGAGCTGATGACCGTCCGGGCGCGCGCGCTCGGAGCAGCCGGGGCCGTGGTGGAGGGGTACTACCGCGACTCCGACGGCATTGCGCGGCAGGGATTCCCCGTCTTTGGCGTCGGTTCCTACGCCCAAGACATGCGGGCCCGTGGGTGGACCGCGGACTTCAGGACACCAGTCCAGATCGGTCAGGTCCGGATTCAGCCCGGGGACATCGTGGTCGGCGACCGCGACGGCGTGTGCGTCGTCCCGCGGGCGGCGGAGGAAGAAACCTTCGCGAACGCCCTCGAGAAGGTGCGCGGGGAGCAGACCGTGCGGCGGGCAATCGAGGGCGGCATGTCAAGCGTCGAAGCGTTCGCACGCTACGGCATTATGTAGCGTCGCGCCTCAGAATCGGATCCCGGCCAGCTCTCCGTGGTGCTCTCCCCCGGCGGGAAACCGCCTGTAGGCCACGGCGACGGCGTACCCGCGCGTCTCGCACGGGATCGCCCTGGCACGGAAGGGGCGGTTGAACAAGGCCGGGGGACGGTCCGGATTCTCCACCAGCGCGTAGCGGCCGAATGGCGAGTGAACGATCACCGTGCGCGTCCCGCCCGAGCAGTCCACCCATGCGATCCGCCCGTGGATCAACCACGTTCCGCGGGGGGGCCAGTGGCGCCGCGCAGGGGCCGCGGCCACGCGCGCCGGCCTTTCCCTCCAAGGATCAGGCCTGCGGGGCAAGGCCACGGGAACGGGTCGGATTGGCGCTAACTCCGGCCGGGGAGCCTGTACGGCGCGCAGCGACTGGACCCGCCGGCGGCGGGCTTCTGCTGCCTCTCGCTCGGCACGCGCCCGCCAACCGGGCAATCTGGCCAGGGCCCGCAAATCAGAGAAGACGGCACTCCACTGCTCGGCGAGCATTCTCGCGTGGGCCAGCGCCAGCCGGTGGCTGGGATCGGCCGGGCCGCGCCGCACGGCCCGCAGGGCAGCGGTCAGCGCTATCGTCGATCTCGCCCGGGTATCCTCCCCGGGCCGCATCATCAGCTGGGCGTAGCGATACGCGGTTCGCGCGCGCCCGTCGCCGAGTTCCAAGGCCCGCCCCAAGGCTCGCTCGGCCGACTCGGAATCGTCGAGCAGAACCAGCAGGCTGCCCAGCGCCGCGTGCGCTCGCGGCTGGTCCGGGTGACGCCGCACGATCTCGCGGAGCGCGAGCTCTGCCAGATCGAAGTGCCTGAGCTCCCTGCGAACCTCGGCCACGAACAGCGGAACTTCCCAGGCCTCCGCCTCGCGGACGAGCGTGTCCCCCACGGGCGGCAAGACGGGTAGCGCGGGGGCAAACTCGGCGCGTAGCAACCCGAACAGGTGCCCGCGCAAGGTGTCTGCGACGCCTTGCGGCCCCAAAGTTGCCAAGAGCCGCTCCGCACCTGACGGGTCGGGAGGGGACCAGTCCGGCCGTTCCCGGGCCAGCCAGTGGACCATCAGCCACGCCTGGGCCTGGAATAGGCGGTCCGATGCGATAGCGTCGCCCCTTTGAGCGGACATCAACCTTTCCCAGTCCAGCCAGTCAGCGGTATCGAGCGCGTCAATCAGGGAGAGCCGCGCGGCCGCATCCGAGGCGGCGACCGACTCGCGGGCAAGGTACACCGCCCGTCCCTCCCTAAACCAGAGCGGCCATCCGGGGCGGTCAAACTGGTGGGCGTACTCGTGCGCCAGTGTGACCCGAGGGCCGGGAATCCCGTGCCAAGGCACGACAGCATAGTCACGCTCCATGCCGCGGACAGTGATGCCACGCGTGCGGGACTCCGGAGACTCGCGCAGGAGGGCGTGCAGGTCGACCTTGTTCGGCACGACCAAGACCTCGAGCGGACCGTCGGAGCGCATGGGGACCCCCACCCCGTTGGCGGAAAGAATGCTACGGAAGGATTCCAGCGCATCACCGGCCTGCCGTGCCTCCTCGGGCCCGATACCATCGGCTGGGGAGACGACCACCCGGAAGTGCGAAGTCTCGGCCACCCACCCCGGCTGTCCCCACAGAGCGGGAAGCGAGCCCAGTGCGAGGGCTACAGCGCGGACGCGCGGCACAAGCGCGGGCACGCGCTTGCGTCCCAGGGTCATGGCGGTCACGGAACTCGGGCGAGACAGGTGGGCTCATCTAAAGCATATGGGCCACGGGATTTCTCGATGGGAGCGACCGCGCCGTGCAAGTCTGTGTAGCATGAGTGCGTGGCTTGCACCCGGCGTTCGATCCTTTCACTCTCAGCGATCCCCTTGCTGGCCCTGAGGGCCGGAGCACAGGGGCGCAAACCCGTGTTTCGCTCCAATCCGTTTACGCTCGGCGTCGCGTCAGGCGACCCGGCCCATGATGGCTTCGTCCTGTGGACCCGGCTCGCGGTCGAGCCTCTCGCCGGTGGAGGTCTGCCCGACGAGGCAATTGACGTGCGCTGGGAAGTTGCGGCGGATGAGGGATTTCGGAGAGTGGTCCAGTCAGGCACATCCGTCGCAGACCCGCGACTCGCCCATTCCGTCCATGTTGAGGTCCACGGCCTCGCCCCGGACCGGTGGTACTGGTACCGCTTCGGCGCCGGTGACGACGAGAGCCCCGTTGGACGCGCGCGGACGATGCCGGCCGCCGATTCCCCAGCTGGCCAGCTGAGCTTCGCATTCGCCTCGTGCCAGCACTTCGAGACTGGGTATTACACAGCCTACGAGCACATGGCGGCGGAGAGTCCCGACCTTGTCTTCCACCTTGGGGACTACATCTACGAAGGCCGGTCGAATCCGCGGGTCCGAGCCCACCAGGGCGGCGAGTTGGCCTCGATCGTGGACTACCGGAATCGCTACGCCCTCTACAAGACCGATCGCGACCTACAGGACGCGCACGCTGCCTGCCCCTGGATCGTGACTTGGGACGACCACGAGGTCGACAACAACTACGCCGCGGACATTTCGGAAGAGCCGGATGTCCAGCGGGAGGCTTTCCTAGAGCGGCGAGCATCCGCGTACCAAGCCTATTACGAGCACATGCCGCTGAGGGCCGCGCAGTTGCCGCGCGGTGCCTCGATGCAGCTCTACCGGAGCCTCGAATTCGGACGGCTTGCGAAGTTCGCGGTGCTGGATACGCGCCAGTACCGTTCCGACCAGCCGTGCGGAGACCGCACCAAGCCACTTTGCGACGGGATCGCGGATCCGCGGGCAACACTGCTCGGCGATACGCAGGAGAAGTGGCTCGGAGCGGAGTTGCGAGCCTCAGCGTCGGTTTGGAACGTCCTGCCCCAACAGATCATGATGGCGCGCGTGGACCGGCTTGCCGGGGAGGGCGTCACGCGCAGCATGGACCAGTGGTCGGGTTATGACACGGCACGGAACAATGTGCTGCGACTCTTCGGCGAGAGCTCTGTCCGCAATCCGGTCGTGCTGACAGGAGACATTCACACCAACTGGGTCAATGACCTGCTGGTGGACTTTGACGACCCAACGTCGGCGATCGTCGCCACCGAATTCGTCGGAACCTCGATCAGCTCCGGCGGTGACGGCGGGCCGAACCGGCAGTACGCGGAGGGCGTGATGCGGGACAACCCCTTCGTCAGGATGCACAATGCCCAGCGCGGGTACGTCAAGTGCGACCTCACGCCGAAACTCTTCACGGCTCGGTACCGGGTGCTCGAGTCGGTAACTCGGCGGGGAGCCCCGCGCGAAACGTTGGCCGAGTATGTCGTGGAGAACGGTCGTCCGGGAGCCCACCGGTCCTGACAGCATGATCTGGCGCGGTCGAACTCCCAGTGCGCAGCGAGCCATGGGGACACGAAGAGCGCCCGGGCTGGCAAGCCAAAGACCGGCGCCGACGGGCCAGCCAAGAGCCGTGAGGTTTGCAGACCATTCCCTGCGGCACTGCTGGGACGACCGGGCGAACAGACTGGCACAGGCCGCGACCGTCGGCGCGAGAGCCGCGCTTCGCTGTTGTCTGGCGCTGACCGCTTGGTCCCTCGTCGAAGTCTCGGGCGGGCTCTCGCTGTCTGGGACCACCAATTCCCTTTCGGCCCAAGAACTCCCGCGGGACACTCGCGAGGGTCGGCGGGCGCGCCCGACTTCTGTCGATGAATTCCAGACCCAAGTTCCAAGCCGACCGTACGACATAGTCCTCGGCAATCCAACTGGCACTTCGGTCACGGCCAGCGTTCTGGCGTACGAAACGCTTGAGGGTCGCTTCGAGTTCGGGACTCGTCCCGGGGCGTATACCGGGCGCACAGCGTTGATCCGCCTGAATGCCGGCGAGCCACGCGAGGTGCAGCTCGAGCGCCTCGAGCCAAATGCCGGGTATTACTACCGCTGGCTGTGGCGGCCAGCCACCGAAAGACCGCTCGTGCCGTCGCCAGAACATCGGTTTCGCACCGGCCGCGAGCCCGGCGAGCCGTTCGTATTCACGGTGCAAGCCGACTCGCATCTCGACAATCGCACGGACACGAATCTGTACAGAGCGTCCCTGAGGCAGGCAGCCGCGGCGAAGCCCGACTTCCACATTGACCTCGGCGACACGTTCATGACCGATAAGCGACGTGCGGACTACCGCGAGGCACTGGAGCAGTACCTCGCACAGCGGTACTATCTCGGCCTGATCGGCAGGGTTGCGCCAGTCTTCCTCGTTTCCGGCAACCACGATGGCGAGGGCCGCGGTCGCGGGAGCATGGGCGAATGGGCCCGGCAGCGGCGAGAGGCCTATTTCACCACGCCCTCGGACGGCCTGGCGCGCGGCAACCATTACGCGTGGGAATGGGGCGACGCGCTGTTTGTCGCGCTGGACCCATTCTGGGCCACCGTCCGCCGCGGCGGCCGGCGCGACAACTGGGTGCACACATTGGGGCAGCAACAGTACCGCTGGCTGGAAACGACGCTACGCGCGAGCACAGCGCGATTCAAGTTCGTCTTCGTGCACCACTTGGTGGGCGGCGTCACACGCGCGTCCCGGGGCGGCAAAGCCGCCGCCACCCTCTACGAATGGGGCGGCCAAGGAGCTGGCGGAGCCTACGAGTTTGACCAGCACCGGCCCGGCTGGGACCGGCCAATTCATCGCGTGCTCGTCGAAGCCGGCGTGTCCGTTGTGTTTCACGGTCACGACCACATGTTCGCCGCGGAAGAGCTGGACGGGATTGTCTACCTGTTGGTGCCACAGCCCGGCCTGGACCGCCTCGGCGCGCCCCGGGATAGCGCCGCTATCTACTCGGGGGCGGACATCGTCGGTGGACCGGGGCATGTTCGCGTGAGGGTCTCTACGGAATCGGCGCAGATCGAACTCGTCCGGGCCAGCGTGGACGAGGCAGCGCCCGAAGCTGGCCATGTTGTGTACAAGACGACTGTCCGATCTCGGTGCTCTGAAGACTGCAAGTGACCATTCTGTGGTCCGTTCTGGCCATTTCCGCGGCTTCCGCGGCGGCGGCTCCGAACTTCGTGTTCATCCTTTCGGACGACCAAGCGTGGAATGGCCTGTCAAGGCGCATGATCCGTGAACTGCCAGAATCAAGCAGCGACTATCACCGGACGCCGACAATCGACAGGCTCGGGCAAGAGGGCATGACCTTTTCCCGGGCCTACGCCGCAGCCCCGAAGTGCGAGCCCTCCCGGTACGCCATTACCTTCGGGCGCACAACCACGAGCCTGAACGCGCCCGACAAGCGAACCGCCGCGCGCCACCGCGGCCGGCCACGTCAGTCCCTCGCCAACCTCCTCCGGAAGGGCAATCCGGCCTACCGGACGGCGACCTTCGGCAAGTGGCAGCTCCACCAGACCCAAGCAGAGCTCGGGTTCGACAGTGATGACGGCCGGATCACCCAGAACCAAGACGGGGAATCCAGCGATCCCCGGGATCCGAAGCGCATGTTCGAAGTGACCGACAAGGGTAACCGGTTCATGGAGGAGAGCGTGGCCGCGGGCCGTCCGTTCTACCTCCAGTTGTGGCATTACGCCGTGCACTCCACCAACCAGGCGCTACCGGAGACTCTCGAGGCCTGGAGAAAGCGACCGCCAGGACGGCTCCACCGCGATCCGACTCGTGCAGCGATGGCGGATGACCTCGACAGAGCTGTAGGGATGACACTGGCGAGAATCGATGAGCTCGGGATTCGGGACACGACCTACGTGGTGTACATGTCCGACAACGGTGGCCCGACACGGTACTTGCGGGGCGGCAAGACGAACGTGACCGAGGGCGGCCTGCGCGTGCCGCTACTGGTGCGCGGGCCCGGTGTCGAGCCGGGAACCTACTGTGACACCCCTGTCGTCGGGTACGACATCTTGCCCACGGTCCTCGACCTCGCCAGTCTCGATGCGACCATTCCGCCCCAGGTCGAGGGCGGCAGTTGGAAGCAGTTGCTCCTCGGCGCGTGCAAGTCCGGGGTGGACCGGCCGATCGACCGGATCGTATTCTTCTTCGAGGACGCCCGCGGGCGGGATCCCGGACCGCAGGCAGCTCTCATTGCTGGAAACCTCAAACTCCTCTACTCGTGGCGGGAGAACCGCGCGTCCCTGTACGACGTTACGTCGGATTCCCGAGAGTTGCGGGACCTAGCCGGTGAGAGACCAAACCGCACGGATGCCCTCGAGCGAGCTCTGCTGGACCACATTCAGGTTGGCATCGGAAGAGATGCGTTCCAGCGGATCGGAACGAAACCGCCGAGGGCGAGGCCTGGCAGAGCACGACGCGAGCACCAGCGGGCGAACCGAAGCCCGCGGTCCCGCCAACCGTGATGCCGATAGTGCATCCTGCTATTGCGCCTCAGATCGGCCTCGCTTCGGTTCTTGCGAAGATGGTCGAGCGAGGCTCAGATCGACGGAGCGCCTGTCGAACTCATGACCCCACTAGAGACCGTCTGGCAATCCCCCCGGTTTGGTTCCGGCCCGAGGCTGGCCAGCTTAGCGCTACCACTGTCCATCCCGAGCAGCTCGAGCACACCAGCATCCTCGGGTGCTACCGCACTGCCGGAGCGAAGGACTTTCGGGCACGAGGTGACTTGAGGACGCTTCCATGAGTCGAGGAACCTAGACTCAGGGGAGATGTGGCGAGCAACCTCAGTGGGGGTGGCGGCGCCAGCCATAGCTGCGATCGCCTGCACACGCCCAAGGCTCTCGCGATGACCGAGCATCTGGCCGGTCAGAATCTGCTCGAACTTGCTCCAGTTCTGCTGTAGCCGCAATCCGTTTGGCAAGGCCCGTCGTGCGTGATGGGCACGGGGCAGTGAGGGGCGCTACAATAGGCCGTATTGCTCTAGACTCTGAGTTCTGGAGTAGCCAAGTTGTGACAATCACGCTTCACCACAGCCGCGCGCTACAGCACCTCAATGAAGCAAGGATGTCTCACGGACGCGAAAAGCCTGTTGAAGCAGCATTGGCTAGTTTTTTCGCGTATTCTCCAGAGGCGTGATTGTTGCCCAACCAGTTGCCCGTCAAAATCTACCGACTAGAGAAGCCGATATACTTGTGAGTGATCACAATTTGGTAGTGGAAGTCAAGGCACCAGGTAAGGTAAAACCTGACGCGCCTGGAGCAGGTGCGAACGAAACTCAATTCGACCAGCTAACCGACTATATTCGGTGGTTGCGGTTTGAAATCAATAGACAACAGCGCTTAGCTGGAATTGCCGATGGTTCATGGACTGGTATTTTGGTAAGCGTTCGAGAGGGCTGTGATGAGATAGGGTGAGTTTTTCACGGTTAGGGAGATATTGTTTAGGTGGGGCATGGCAGTGCGGAGAAGATCGTGCACTGGGAGCAAAGTTCCGGTCATCGGCAGACTTGGGCAAGGGTCCACCGGAGATCCACTCATAGCGGGAGTCGGTGACATATGGAACGTGTCAGTCGCTTGACCCATCAATGGCATCACACGAGCGGCGCAAGACGTTGAGCCTGTACTACTGGTAGGGGGGGCAGCGGCATTCCGCTGCCCAGGCCCTGAGTTCCGGTCATCGAGGGACCTAAGTGCGATCTGGTGTGGTGCAGATGTCAAGACGCACTGAGTAGCATTCACTGTACAGAGGAACCGGTAGGTTGTGATTGATCGGATCGTGGGTCATTGGTACTCAAAAAGTGTCTTGTTCTTTTCGGTTATAGCGCATCTTGGCTTCGTGGTGGCGCTGGACCGGTGTCATACGTAGGCCACTGAACCCGTCGCAGCAGCTAGCTGACAATGTCCACCGCGGGCGTGCCGATGGACTCTTCGGGCTCAGCGGCAGGTGTCCGTGATTCCAGCCGAACTAGGCAGGCGTGGGTACGCGCCGCCGTGGCGGCAGCCGCGATGAGCAAACTCGACGCGGTTAGCCGCGAGTTAAAAGCGCTTCCGCCCGTCGCGGCGGAGAAACCCCAGCCGTTCCGGAAGGGTCCTGCCGGCCCGTCGTCGGCAGCCAGCAGTTAGCAGGTTGTGCTCTCCGGCGCACGATGGCACACGAACGCCGTTTCCAACTGCCGACAGGGTGGATTAGCCGAGGCCACCGGACGCCTCCTGAGGCCCACATTCAACCTCGAAGATCCGGCTCCCGCGGACGACAATTTGGACATCGCTACTTAGCCCTTGTCCAGAACTCTGATGTCCGGGAGTCTGGGACTGGGCGATGTTGGCGCGGCGCGGGAGTCTAGCGTTTGGGTCTTGTTGGCACCGCTCAGACTCTGGGGCTCGGCCAGCGACATAGCCTGCATCATGAACCGGGGGGGACGGGAGACCATCTCATGTGCGTTTGGAGATCAGGATCGCTTGTTCGGACCGAAACGGCTTCTGGGGCCTGGTCCAGGCCGAGCCGAAGGCCGGGCGCGACCAGAGCCGCGCCACGATGAGTGTGCAGCAGCGTCACATCCGGCACGTAGGCATCTCCGTGGGGGTCGGACGCATGTGCGGTTCTGCTGGCCGAGGCGACCTGCAGTCGCAGGGACCCATGGCTGCGACGCACGGCTACGAGGACGTGGCGGACGCAACACGGCTTGATGGTCGCTTGGCCCACCGCGCGCTCAGGAGCCCCGGCGTGGTCCTGTGATATGGTCAAAGCGTGGTTAGACCATTCCTGATCGTAATTGGTCTGGTCGTGGCAGTTGTCGGCCAGGCTGAGCCAAGCCTGCGCGCCACGACGTCCTCGCAAGCCGAGCAGAACAAGCTGGCCGACGAGGACCACCTGAGCCGGATGCAGGACAAGCAGATGCTCCAGCGCTGGACTCGGCTGCAGCTGCTGGTGCCCGTCAAGGACCGCACACGCGACTATTACCTTCACGCCGTGCCAGTGGACTATCGCTACCTTCGCCCTTGGGCTCACCTTCTCCTGACTCGTCTTGCCAGCCAGTTCCGGGCACGGTTCGGACGGCCGTTGAGGGTGACAAGCCTCGTCCGGACGGTCAGCTACCAGCGGCAGCTGGCTCGCCGCAACTCTAACGCGGCGGCGTCGACGGGCCCGAAGGCATCGGCACACCTAACCGGCGCCTGTCTCGACATCTCCAAGCGGGAGATGACCCGGTCGCAGCAGTCGTGGGTGCGCAACGTGCTGTACCAGCTGCGGTCAAAGGGCTACTTGTACGCGATCGAGGAGTTTACCCAGCCCGCGTTTCACATTCTGGTGCTTCGACGGTACGAAGAGTACGTGCAAGAGCGCCTCAGTGCCGCCCAGTAGGGTCGGCGCGGGAGGACGGTTGGCTGGCTCTCGGGCTTGGTGGACCGCTGGCCGTCACGTAAGCAGTGCACCGTGGCAATCGGCGCGAGCCGCGCGGAGAATGCTCCAGCCAGGGCGCGGACCGCTGACCGCCGACTCGTACCTGCGGCACTTCCCGGCCCCTCCGACCCGACCGGCGCTGGGGGTTGCGGGTACCGATTCCAGAGATGCCGTGACCTGTTGCGAGGCAGATGCGAACGCCGGTCTGGGTGGCGTGGAACGGGCAGACTGACCGTGACCTTCGGATGGAGCAAGCACCGCTTGCTCCGCTGGATCGCAAGTCGGCGGAATCTGTCGCCGGCACCTAAGCCGGCGACACCGCAGCCCACTCAAACGACTGACAACGAGGAGATCTTCGTGAGACAGTTCCGGAGGTTGAGGCCCGGGATAGAGCCTCCGGCGTTTCGCCTGCGCTTCCGTCCGTTCGCCAGCTTGCGCTCGACGATCAAGGGCAAGCCCGAGACCGCCACGGTGGAGGTTCACCTCAGCGACATGTTGCAGGACGCACCACCCGCGGTGCTGTCGGCGCTCGCCAAAGTCCTGATCGCCAAGCTGTATGGGCTCAAGATTCCCAAGGACGCCCGGAACCGCTTCCGGCGCTGGACTCTCACGCCAGCCGTTCAGGACTCGATGCTGGAGTGCCGCCGAAAGCGGGGGCGAAAGCGGGTACTGCCCGCCGCCGGCGCGGTCCATGATCTCGACGCTGTGTTCGACCGCCTGAACACTCGGTATTTCGCCGGAAAGCTTCGTAAGCCGGGGCTCGGATGGAGCCCGGTCGCCGCTCGGCGCAGACTGGGCCATTACGATCCGGCCCACGACGTGATCGTCATCAGCCGCATCTTTGACCGGCAGGACACGCCGGAGCTAGCACTCGAGTACGTCCTATTCCACGAGATGCTCCACATCAAGCACCCCACGGAGATCCGCGGACATCGCCGCTGCGTGCACACAGCCGCGTTTCAGGCTGAAGAGCGAGAGTTTCCAGGCTACGAGAAGGCCAAGAGGATGCTCCGCTCGCTCTGACCCCTTCCCTCGCGACGGAAGGTGTGCCAGAATGAGCGACCGATGCCCCACATGAAGTTGGCCCGAAGAGCGTTCCTCGGTAGCGCTGCCGCTGTGACCGCTGGGCGGGTCCTCGGTGCCAGTGATCGGATCGGGGTCGGGATCATCGGCGTTGGGAACATCGGCACCCGTCACCTGCAGCGGCGTCTCTTGCCAATGATGCGGCGGGACGGGATCCTGAATGTCGTCGCGGCCTGCGACATCTACGAGCGGGCCAAGTTCCGGGCCAAGGAGCTGATTGGCCTCGGCGATGCCGACGTGCACCACGCGTACGAGGACCTGCTTGCCAGAGATGACGTGGATGCAGTGGTTGTCGCAACCCCCGACCACTGGCATGCGCGGATGGCGATCGACGCCATGCGGGCAGGCAAGGACGTATACCTCGAGAAGCCGATGTCGAAGACGATCGAGGAAGCCAAGGCGATCGCGGCAGTGACTCGAGAGACGGGCCGAGTGCTGCAGGTGGGCAGCCAGTGGGTCTCGGACCCGGCCTACGCCGAGGCCCGCCGGATGATCGCCGAGGGGCTCACCGGTCCCGTCCTGATGGCCCAGTCGAGCTACTCCTCCAACCACGCTAGGGGCGTCTGGCAGTACTACGTCGACGAGGAGGCCAATCCGCAGACCGTCGACTGGGAACGGTTCCTGGGCGACGCCCCCGCCCAGCCGTTCAGCGGCGAGCGATTCTTCCGATGGCGCAAGTACTGGGACTTCTCGGGCGGAATCGGAACTGACTTCCTGTATCACCGGCTGGCGCCCTTGCTGTTCGCGCTAGGGCCGCGGTTCCCCGTGCGGGTGAGCGCCCTCGGCGGAATCTACCTGTTTCGCAACCGCGAAGTGCCAGACACCTACTCGACGACGATTGAGTACGAGGACTTCCTGATCAATCTGGTGGGCACGAGCGGGTCCCAAGCTTCCAACACGCTTCACGGCCCGGCCTTCTTCGGGCAGATGGCAGCCATCTCGCTCCGGCCCGGACTGGTTCGCGCCACGCCGGAGAGGCTCTACGCGGAGCGATTCCGCCGTCGCACCGGGTCGGCCACCGTCGAAGTCAGCGTTGACAACCTAGACCAGCAAACTGCCCGCACCGACCACATGCTGGACTTCCTGCGATGCGTCCGAACGCGCCAGAAGCCGGTCTTCGACGCGCATTTCGGCTATCAGGTGATGGTCGCGATCCGGCTGGGCGTGGACTCATACCGGTCGGGACGTCAGCTGGGCTTCGACCCTCGGAAGGAAACGGTCCTACCGGACCCAGTTCCACGCGATCCCGGCTACGAAGGGGACGGCCGGAACGATCCGGGGGCGCCAAGGCAGTACCAGAAACGACCTATCGCCTGACGCCAAATCGCCGAAGACCGGCGGACCGAGGAACGGGTGTCGCCAGCGGCGAGCCCAAGCGGCAGCGCCGGAGGAGTGCCGACCGATCGCTACTTGGCCCCTCGCTGAGCCTTGCGGAGCGCTTCCCCAAACGAGCCGACCTTGCTGTCGCGAGCACCCCTGTGCGGTCGGGGGGAGCGGTCGAACGGGCGCCGAGGTCCGCGTGCCCGCGGCCGCGGGCGTTTGGACCGATCGCCCTTCGGATGCGCGGCCTTGGCACGCAAGAGTTTGCCGTCGATCGGCGCGCGGTTGAAGCGGCGGATGATGGCGTGCATCTCCTCGTCGTTAGGAGCCTCGACGAATGCGTAGCCCTTGGATTCCTGTGTCTCGAAGTCCCTGATCACGCGAACGGCATCGCACACCAAGTCACTGCTCTCCAGCCAGGACCGGATATCGTCGGCCGTTACCCATGTCGGCAAGTTGCCGAAGAAAATGTTATGCCCGGAACTGCGAGGACGCATCAATTCGCTCCAGAGAATACCCACATGCCCGTTCGCGTGGTGCAGCCGGGCAGAGATAACTCCTTGAGCGCCAAGCATAGCACAGCGGACCTAGGATCCCGGATCAACCCCAAGCCGCCAAGCTTGGGAGGTTCATGATGGCCCGCGGTGCGCCGGCCTTGCGGCTTCCGGTCACAGCCTCGCGAAGCAATCGCGCAACACCTTCATGGCGGGCTTTCCGAGGGGCCGGTGGGACGTGTCGAACGGGCCGGCTTGGCCGTCGCTGGGCCACTTCCACCAATACATGCCCCTGACCCCGGGCCGGCTCGCGAACGCCTCCATCCAGATCGCGTAGCACGCCGCTTGGAGCTCCAGATCCAACGGGCTGCCGTTCTCCTCCCAAGGCCGCGCCGCGGCAGTCGCGAGGGCGGGAAATCCCACCTCGGTGAACATTACGGGCCTGCCGAAACGGTCCCGCACGCGTTCGATGCGCGCCGCTGCCTGCGCCAGCTCCGGCGAGTCCGCCGCCGGTGGCCGCCCCGGGGCGGCGAGCGGAAAGTAGAAGTTCACCCCGATGTAGTCCAGCGCGTCCCAGAACTCCACCCGTTCCAGCTCTCCCTCCCAGTGCGCGCCGTAAGTCAGGGGGCCTCGGTAAACCCTGCGCACATCGGCAATCAGGGATCTCCAGGCGCTAGCGTGGCCGGTCAACCCGGCGAGTTCGTTGCCGACCGAGAACAGCTCGAACCCCTCGCGCTCCGCGAGCCGGGCATGGTGCAGGATCCAGCGGCGATAATCCGCGAACCACTCGGCGAACCTGCCCGGGCTGGAGAAAGAGATGTCGCCGTGAAACCGACGGCCAGCCCAGAGGTGAGGCTTCAGCATGACGGCGAGCCCCAGGTCCCGCGCAACGTTCCCGGACCGTGCGACACGGGCATCCGTCTCAAGCGTCCGGAACCGAATCTCTGCCCGCTCCGGTGCCGGCGTGAACGCATAGGGAACTAGCGCCACGGCATTTGCGCCCAGCTCGCGAATGGTCCTCAGCTGCCGCTGAGCGGCCGCGCTGCCGTAGCCGCGTCCGTGCCGGCCTTCGTGCGAGAACGAGATTCCCTTCACGTACGCCGGCAATTCCCTGGGGCCGGCCTGCCTGCCAAGGCTCTCGATGCAAGGGGGGACACAGTCCTCGCAGAGCGCGATCGAGTCCGCAAGCGACGCGCCGTGCAACTGCGCCAGCACCCCGGTCCCGTGGTGCCGCACTGCACGCTCAACCCACGCCCCTCCAACCGCGTCGCGGACCAGCGGCGAGAGGTACTCGCCGTCGACCCCGAACACCTCCCTTGCCGAGTACTGCCGCTCTTCGCACGCAATCCGGGCGGCCGAGACAGCGAGGCTTTCCCCGCCAGCAGGACCCGCGGCGTAGCGAGCAAGAGCCCGCGCCACAGAAGGCACCGTCGCGGTTCCCCAAGCTTGGCCCATCGCCAGAAGGGCCTCGGCGCGCGGATCCTCTGGCACCAGACCCGGAGCCGCGATCAGAACCGGCCCGCCCGGGGCCTCGAGCGCGTAGCTCTCCGCGCGTCGCCCTCGGGCAACGAGCGATGCCATGGCCTCCTCTGAAGAGACGACTCTGAGGCCTAAGGGCTCGCCGGCGACCGGCAGACCCAGTCGTCGCCGCGCTTTCTCCAGTCGCTCGTCTGCCCCGGCCAGCCATTCCGCCCGCTGTGCAGGGCCGAACGCGCGCGCATCGAAGCGCAATCGCCAACCGGCAGACGCGATCTCAGCCCACTCGACTCGCTCTGCTGCTCGTGTTGGCGAGACGGGCAAGGCCGCCACGAGCACGCCGACTGCGAATACCGACGACGCGAACAGCGGCCGGATGGCCAGACCCGGCCTTGGCGAGGCCCTGACCGGAAGCGCGACCGCAATCGCCAAAGCCGCCGCCACGTAGATCGCCGACGCATCGCCGAAGCCTCTCGCGGGGGTACCCGGAATGCCGAGGATCAAGCCCACCGTCACCGCCGGAAGGCCCAGCCCGCTCCAAGCCTCGCACCGCGAGCGACGAACGCCACGACGCAGAAGGATAACCACCGCGACAACACCCGCGCCAGCCAGCCCCCAGCGGGCCCCCGGCATTGCGAGCGAGAGGCCAGAAGCCTGCGCGAAGCCGGCAATTGTGCCGCGCCCCTGCAGGCCCAGCCGGACCAGTTCCACGCAAAGCGGCATGGAGACCAGAGTGGCGGTGCACGTGGCCGCCAGCGCCCACCCGCCCCACAACCGGAGGGAAAGCCAGATCGCGGCCGAGAGAACTGCCACGTTCGCGAGCAGCGAACCATACTCCCGCGTGGCGTGGAGCCACGACGCCGCGCCAAAGTCGAGAGCAACCCCCGTGGCATGAGTCCCACCGTCAGGCTCGGCCGCGCCCAAGACGACCAACAGCCAACCGCACCCGGGCGGAATCGCCCTCACCACCGACCAACCGGCTAAGCACGCTCCGGTGCCCGCGAGGAACTCCATCCCACGCCGCAAGAAAATCTCAGCGACTCCCCGCATGCCGTCCAACCGATATAATCGCGGAACCATGGACCGACTGACCAGGCGCACCTTTCTGGGCGGGAGTTCTGGACTCTTGCCCCTTGCCGCGGCAAGAGCGTCAGCGTCGTCCGCGAGACACGATTTCCAGCTGGCTGTGACCACAGACGAGATCGATGACGACCTTGCCACGGCCTTGGCGTTCCTTACCCGTCATGGTCTGCGCCACTGCGAGATTCGCGGCATCTGGGGCAAGTACAACACCTCCCAGCCGATGGACAGAATCCGCGAGGCGAAGTCGATGCTGGACGATGCCGGGATCCGGCTCGTGATCCTCGACACGGGCTTCTTCAAGAAGCCCTTGCCGAAAGCCAGCGAAGCCCTGCAAGCCCAATGGGACCTGCTGGACCGAGCATTCGAGCGCGCGCAGGTTCTGGGAACGAGCCTGGTCCGGACCTTCGCGTTCACCTATCCCAAGGGAGGCAGTCCTAACGCTGCGGCTTACCCCAGGATCTACGAGCTGGTGGCTGAATCGGCCGAACGGGCCGAACGGGCCGGTTTCCGGCTGGCCGTCGAGAATGTTGCCGGCAGCTATGTCGAGCAAGCCAGGCACTCCGCAGACCTGCTGGCCGCCGTCCAGTCTCCCGCTCTCGGACTGACCTGGGACCCGAACAACGCAGCCCGCGCTGGTGATGCAAAGCCGTTCCCCGAGGGGTACGACATGCTCGCGGCAGACAGAATCTGGCACGTGCACTTCCGCGACTATCGCCGCACACAGGACGGCGTTGAGTGGTGCGGCGTCGGGGACGGCGAGTTTGACCACGTTGGCCAGCTCAGGGCGCTTGCACGGGACGGTTATGCTGGCTCTGTTTCCCTCGAGACACACTACACGATCGATGGCAGCAAGGCCGCCGCCAGCGAGCGGTCGGTCAGAGGCCTGAAGAAAGCGGTAGAGCGGGCCTGAAGGAAGCCATTCGGCCGGTCTGGCTTTCCCGCTTAGCCCGGCTTGCCGACGCCAAGCGGCGGAGAGAGAATTGCGCGGAGTGAGGCCTTCAGGGGACGTGACGGCATCGGCAGGTTGCCGCGTGCGCTGAGTCATGCACCTGACCACACCGGATTGGATGATCCTAGCCAGCTTTCTGGCGTTCTCGCTGTGGATCGGCCTGCGCGTGTCGCGCGTCGCAGGCAGCGATTTCTCGGCATTTTTCTTGGCCGGCCGCAGCCAGCCGTGGTGGCTGCTCGGCGTCTCAATGGTGGCTACCACCTTCTCGACTGACACCCCGAACTTGGTCACGGACATCGTGCGGCGGGATGGCGTCGTCGGGAACTGGACATGGTGGTCCATGCTGCTCTCGGGCATGCTCACGGTGTTCCTGTACGCCAAGCTATGGCGAAGATCCGGAACTCTCACCGATGTCGAGTTCTACGAACTGCGCTACTCGGGGAAGACCGCGGCCTTTCTGCGAGTGTTCCGCGGTGTCTATCTGGGCTTGGTCTTCAACGTGGTGATCATGGCCTCCGTGACGCTGGCCGCAATCAAGATCGGCACTGTCCTGTTCGGCTGGGGTCCGGTGACGACGGTGACCTTGGTCGCGTTCGTCACCCTCGTATACAGCGCGCTCGGGGGGTTGCGCGGCGTGCTGCTCACCGACATGGCCCAGTTCTGCATGGCGATGGTCGGCTCCGTGGCCGCCACCGCCTACATCTTGCGCATGCCCCAGGTCGGCGGGTTGCAGGGCCTGTTGGGACACGAAGCCGTCCAAGAGCGCACAGCTTTCTGGCCCTCGTTCGAGACGTCCGGCTGGGGAGACTTGGCCCCGATCTTTCTGGTCCCGTTGCTCGTCCAATGGTGGGCGGCGTACTACCCCGGATCGGAACCGGGCGGGGGAGGATATCTCGTGCAGCGCATGCTGTCGGCGCGGGACGAGCGCCACGCGCTGGCGGCCACGCTGGCGTTCAACGTGCTGCATTACGCGGTGCGACCCTGGCCGTGGATCTTGGTGGCGCTGGCCTCGATCGTTGTTTTTCCCGAGCTGGACGACCTCCAGCGTCAGTTCCCGAACGTCCCCGAGACGATCGTGCGCAACGATCTGGCGTATCCGGCGATGCTGACATTCCTGCCACCAGGGCTGTTGGGGCTGGTGGTCACGTCACTCGCGGCGGCGTACATGTCAACGATTTCCACTTCGCTGAACTGGGGCTCCTCAATCCTCGTCAACGATGTCTACCGACGGTTCGTCAACCCGGCGGCCAGCGACCGCCGGACCGTCTGGGTGGGCAGGCTCTGCACCGTCGTCCTGATGGCCGTTGCCTGCACGGTGTCTTTCACTCTCGACAGCGCGCTCAGAGGCTTCCAGATCCTGCTGCAGATCGGAGCGGGCACGGGGCTGATCTACCTGTTGCGCTGGTTCTGGTGGCGTGTCAACGCTGTCAGCGAGCTGGTAGCGATGGTCGCATCCTTCACGGTGGCGCTGCTGATGCCGGCCCTTGGGGGCGGCCTGGACAGCTGGCAACAGCTTCTGGCCGGGGTCGCGGTGACCACGGTCTGCTGGCTCCCGTTCGCGATGCTTGGCCCGGGAACGGCGCCGGACACGCTAATGGCCTTCTACCTGAAGATCCGGCCGGCCGGCCCGGGCTGGGGCCCGGTTCGACGTGCCCTGAGAACGGGCGGCGAAGCGCAATCCGAGGAGTGCCTTGTGCGACCGATCACTGCGGCCGGCTTGGCAGCGTTGGCCACGTATTCATTCCTGTTCGCGACGGGAACAACGCTCTACGGCCAAGCGGTGCACGCAACGCTCTACTGGGCAGTGGGAATAGTTTCCGCATTCCTGCTGATCCGAATGCGCCCGCTCAGCGTTTGAGTGTCCACGGCGCAGGGCGAGTCGCTGGAACCGACCGCGCTGTCTTGTGCGCAAACCCGGCGTCGGCCACGGCACGCAGGCGCGCACCTTGGCCGACGTCAGAAGAAGAGGTCGTCCACCTTGGCCAACAGCCATTCCGCCCGGCGGTGCGCAAGCGCGTTCAGCAGGCGGTACTCCGCGCGGGCATCCACGTCCACCGCCAGGGCGCGCTCCAGCAGGTCTTCGAACAACTCCCGGTCCTGGGCGGGAATCGCCCGCACTTCGGCGTACGCCACGAACAGGCCCGCGCGCTCTCCGGCTGAGAGGGCCAGCGCCCTCTCGAAGCTGCCCTGCATGACTTCCGCGTCACCGCCTCCGGGCTTGGCCCCTTCCAGCCTTAGCCGAAACTCGTGGAGGGAACCCAGGTCCCAACCCTCGTCCAATCGCATGGCCCGGTCCAGCATGGCCTCGACTTCCGACAGCCGCACCACCAAAGCGGCGTCCGTGGGTGCGGTCGAGATGGCCAGACCCAGCGCAGCCGCGGACCAGTAGAGGATGTCAACGTGCCTCTTCCGCACACGCGACGCTGCCCGGACCGGATCGCTCCTGAATTGGTCCCCGATCCCGGGATAGGCGCGTTCCAGCGCGCGCGTCGCGAACGCCAGCCCACGCATGTAGAGCCGCGCGGCCCGCTCGCGGAGTGCCTTGCCCTGGCGGAAGTCCTCGTCCGCGATCATCTCGCCCGGGGTGTCGACATACGCCAGCGCATAGAGGCTGAAACCCTTGGCTGCCGTGAGCAGCAGCCCGCGGTGGTTGGGAGTGATCGCCAGGAGGCTCTCGACCATCTTGAGGCTGAATGGAAGTGCCTCGCCGACCAAGTCCGGGTCGGGGTCGGTCTCAAAGGTTGACGTGCCCGACGAGAGCGCGCTGCCAACCTGCCGCACTGCAAATTTTCGGACCGAGCACGCAGTGCCGAGGAGCGTGCAAGCGAGCAGCACGGCGAGGGCCCGGCCACTGGCGGGCGGGCAGCGGCATCCGGAACCGGCCCAGCCGCGACGCATGCCGCTACAGGCCCAGCAGACCGCGCACAAACTTTGGCGGCGGCGAGCCGAAGGAGAGTAAGCGGTCGTGGTACTCGCGCCAGTCTTCGATCGGCCCGTGACGCTGCACCCACGCGTCCCGCATGTCGTTGTGCTCGCTGATGCCCACGAAGTAGGTCGACAGCTGCGCGGATGTGAGCTGGGCGCGGATCCACTTGCCCGCGGCCTCGCCCTCCTCCTGGTATCCCTGGCCCATCATGAGGTCCATGGCCTCGGACTCGGTCATCGAACCGGCATGAATCTTCTGGTCAAGGATCGCGTTGATCACTGCCCGGGTGAGCATCTTTAGCTGCTGAAGCTTGAATCGGGGCCCGCCGTACCCGTGCTCCACCATCACCTGCTCGGAGTAGACCGCCCATCCCTCCACGAACGTCCCCGACGAGAAAATCGAGCGTACCAGCGTGGGAGCGTCGAGGCGGTTCGAGTGCGACAGTTGCAAGTAGTGGCCGGGAACGGCCTCGTGGACCGTCAGGTCTTGGAGCATGTAATCGTTGTACTCGCGGTAGAAGGAGAGCTTGCGGCGCTCACTCCAGTCCGCTGGCGTCGGCGAAATCGCGTAGAACGTCTCGCCATTCTCTTCAAGCGGTCCGGGCGCGTCGCAGTAGGCGGTGGAAACGCCCCGCCGAAACTCAGGCATCACGATCACTTCGATCGGCTCCGCCGGCATGCCGACAAGCCCCCTCTCGCGGGTGAATGCCGTCACTTCGGCGAGCGCCCGCTTCGCATCGCCGACGATCGAATCGTCGGTGGGATGCTCGTCGGCGAGCAGGCTGAGCACAGCGCGGATCAACTCGCCCCGCTGCTCCGGGCTGGGAGCCTCGGGGATCGCCCGGGCCGCGGCGGGCCGGTCCTCGGGCGACAGTTCGCGCAGCACCTCCAGCGCGGTGCTCCACATCTCGGCCTGGAGTTCCTCCAGCCGAAGCTGGGCGCGTTCCAGTATCTCTTCCATCGCAAGGTCCGAGTGCAGCGTGTAGGCCAGCTTGGAGCGAAACTTGGCCTCACCGATGCGGAAGGACCGGGTTGCACGGGGCGCCAGGTCGGTGCGGAGCCACTCGCCGTACACTTCCAAGGCGCGGATCGCCGCGTCGCGCGCGGGGGCCATCCGTTCCGCCATCCCGGGGACTTGCGCCAAGAAGTCGTCAAGACCCGCTAGCAGGAGTGCCACCGTGCCCTCGTTCTGGCGTATCGCCGTCTCAGTGTGCACGAGCGTTGGATCGGACAGGTTTGCCTTGGCCGCGGCCACGACGGCCGGAATTCCCGCGAGTCGCCGGTTCAGGTCCTCGAGGCGGTCTTCCAGCGGGGCGAAGTCGCGCGCCAGCAGGGCATAGAGGGCGTCACCGACGCCGTAGCGCATCGCGTTCCACTCGTGCTCCCGCGATACCTCGGTGGACCAAGCGCTGTACTCAAGGTGATTGGCGAGGATCTCGTAGTCCACGGCATTGGCAACGCTCAGGCGCGAGGGGTCAATTTCCCGCAGGCGATTCAAGAATGCCCGGTTCCACTCGAGATCCGAGGCCACGGCCGCGCCGGAATAGTCGCTCAGCCGACCGTCATACCGGTGGTCGCCAAGCGACGTAGCAGTCTCGGGAAATCGCTCCGAGAACTCTTCGACGTACTCGTTTGCCAGCGTGACGAACCGCTCGTCCGCCATCGGCCCGCCAGAGCACGCAAAGCTCGCGAACGCAGCCATCATGCAGGCGGCCAACGATTTCATGGGCACATTGTACGACCGGCCCGCGCTCACAGATCCAAGGTCTCTACATGCCGGTCGACATCCCGCTCGTCAATGTCCCGCACCTCGTCTGCGACCAAGTGAGGGGAGCTGTCGAAGGTCTCGAACAGATGCATCTTGACGATTGCGTACCGCTCTACATCGTTTAGATTGCGACTCTGGTCCCGCTCCCAAGCGGCAAAGCTCTCGTCCGGGGCGAAGACAGTGACAGCAATGTGCGCCGGGGGGGCCGAGGTGCAGCGGAATACGTAGTCGCGTCCCGATCTGCCGGACCGAGAGGCTGGCCGGTAGCCCTCGTAGGTGTACTGGTAGACATATCCGCTGTCAGCGGCGTAGCCTTTCTCGCGCCGAATGGCGGGCCGCCCGCGCAGCGAGGGGGCGGGCCGCTGCTGGCGCCGCCGGAACAGGCCGCGCAGGCAACAAGCCATGTCCCGGGCCTAGCGGAAGCGCTCCTCGCGGAACGGGTCGCCGTACATGTGATAGCCTCGCTGTTCCCAAAACCCGGCGCGGTCGTGCGCCACGAACTCCAAGCCCCGGATCCACTTGGCGCTCTTCCACGCGTAGAGGTGTGGCACAACCATGCGCAGCGGCGCCCCGTGCTCCGGCGTGAGCGGTTCCGGACTGTGAGTGTCGGCCAGCAGGACGTTGTCACTCACCAGGTCCTCGAGTGGCGTGTTGGTGGTGTACCCGCCGTCACAGTGCTGGATCACGTAACGGGCCCGCTCCAACGGGCGGGCGCGGTCGACGATGGTGCGCATCGAGACGCCTTCCCACGTGTTGTCGAACTTGCTCCAAGTCGTCACGCAGTGAAAGTCAGCCTCCACACGGGTGCGGGGGAGCGACTGGAACTGTTCCCACGTGAGATCGAAGGGACACTCGACCATGCCACCGACAACGAAGCTCCAAGTGGCGGGGTCAAACTCCGGGACCCCTCCGGCATGCAGCACGGGCCACTTCAGCGTCAACGACTGGCCGGGGGGCAGCCGTCCGTCCTTGCGGCGCTGCCGCTCCAGTCGCTTGCGCTCAATGCTGCCGAACATCGCCGAAACCCAGCGTACACCAAGGTCTCGGACCGCGGGCTCCGCCGCCTAGCGCTACACCGAAGTTGAGACAGAGGGGGTTATTCGTGTAGAACATCAATATTGCGAATTGGTCTTCGCATGCTGAAGCTGGGCACAGCCGATTGGTTGCGCGAGGCTCTGCGGAAGGGCACGCTCTCGCGGGCGGCCTTGGCACGCCAGCTGTATGAACTGGACGGCTGGCACAACCGGAAAGGTGAGCTGTGTGCAGCCTCGGCTCGCAAGGGCCTGCCAAGGCTGGCGGCGGAGCTAGGTCTGCCCTTGCCGCCGGCGCGGCGCCCGGCGGGGGGCTGCCGGCCGCGCTCGCGGCGCCGGGTGCCGCGGGGCTTCCCGCCGGTCCGGCTGCGGTGCTCGCTAAAGGAGCTGGGAGCGGTCAGCCTGCCCCCGGCCGACACGGTCAAGCTGCGTCAGCACTATGGGGATCTGCTGGCTGGGGAACATCCGCTGGGGCGCGGGCGCGCACCGGGTTGCCGGCTGGTGTACGGCGTCCGAGCCGGGGGTCAGGACGTCGGGGTGGTCAGCTTCGTGGCCGCGCCGATGCGCTTGGGGCCGCTCGACCAGCCTCTGGGCTAGGACGAGCGCGCCCGCCGCCGGAACCTGCCCAAGGGTCTCCTCGCTGGCGCGCTACGCGCGGGGTGCGCCGCAGACGCCGGTGGACGAAGTGTTGACCTGGGACGAGATCAAGGTCCTGTGGGCCCTGGTGCGGGCGGACGATCTGTGGCCGGGGGCCGCGCGGGACCGCGCGCCACCGAGCGACATCCGGGCCTGGGTGGTGTGGCTGGCGATGACGACCGGCTACCTGCCCTCGAAGCGCCGACCCCCTGCCGGGCGACGCCGTGCTCTGGCGGGCCTGCGCCGATTTGGAGCACTCTGTGCGGTACGAACAGAAGATTCAACTCGCAACTGAAAGTAAAAGTCAACTACGCTTCCGCGCTAGCTCTGCCAGCATGATCGTGCCGGTTCCCGTGCTACCGTCCTGCCACTCTCTGGCGGGGCCAGCCCGCGGACTGGGGCTCTTGAGAGGCGCTGACGATTGAAGGGCCGATGCCCACCCGTGCCCGGCAGCGAACCTCGGCGGTCGTCAGGGCTCAGGCGACCGGGCCCTATGCCGACGCAGCCGTCTCGGGGCCATCCTCTGCTGGCAGTTGCGGTTTGATGGTTGTCCGCAGGGCTTGTTTCGCGATTCACCGGATAATCATCGAGGCCGCGCGGCGGTGCTACCCTGCCCCTTGACGCCGACGCGGTCCTGACTTGTAGCGGCGGCGAGCATCACCAACCCACCATGGATTCGGCAGTCAACCCTGGCAAGCCCAAAGACGAGAAGCCACGCAACACCATTGACAAGCCGCACGACGCCCTGTTCCAAGGGCTGCTCTCGGACCCGCTGCGCTCGCAGTCCGTGCTGCATGCGCACCTGGAGCGGTGGACGCTGGAGCTGCTGGCCGACGAATTGCCAGTGCCGCTGGACCCCAGCTTCGTGGACGAGGCCTTGCGTCGGAGCCAGAGCGACAAGCTGCTACAGGTGACGCTCAAGGATGGCGCGCCAGGCTACGTGTATGCCCTGCTGGAGCACAAGTCCTATCCGGACGCAGGTACGGCGCTGCAGATCTCAACGTACAAGAGCCGTATCTGGGAACGGTACGCCCAAGGCCGAGCGAGCAGGCTCCGGGCGCTGCCGACGATCATCCCTGTCGTGTTCTATCACGGGGAAGAGGAGTGGACGGCACCGATGTCGATTCGGGAAATGCTGCGGACCCGGGACGAACGGTCGCGGAAACTGGAGCCAGCGTTTGGGTATTATCTGAGGGACTTGAGAAGGATTCCAGCGGAGCAACTGGCATCCGACCGGGCAGCGCGGGCGGGTTTGATCGCGCTGCGCCACTCGCATGCGCGCAGCCAGGACGAGCGGCTGCGGGAACTGCCCGAAGTAGTGGCCGGGCCACGGTCGGGATCGGAGTACGAGAAGCAGGTTTTCATGTATCTTATGAACATCTGGGGCATCGCGTCCGAAACGCTGGGAGACGTTGCGGAAGTAGTCAAACCGAGGAGGGGTAAGGCCGTGGTTGGACAGATCGTGCAGGAACTCATTGATCGGGGCAAGGCTCAGGGGCTGGCTCAGGGGCTGCTCAAGGGCGAGGCCAAGGGCGAGGCCAAGGGGCTGATCAAGGGCGAGGCCAAGGGCGAGGCCAAGGGGCTGATCAAGGGCGAGGCCAAAGGGCTGGCTGGTGCCTTGACACGACTCTTGGAGCGTCGATTCGGCATGCTGCCGCGTGCAGTCCGTAGGTGGATCGCAACGGCCCCGGCGAGTGAGCTGGACGCTCGGTTCAGCGACTCCTTGGACGCCAAGTCCCTCGCCGAGGTGTTTCCGGGGCTTGATTGGAACTGAGGAATCCGCTGGCCGCGAGCCGGCCGGAGGTTCGCCTCGATCTGCACCAGGTCGGACCCCAATGCTAACCGGGCGTGGGTTTCCAGACTGTCCCGGCGAGTGCGCGGCGCGCCGGAGTCAACCGGGGAAATACTGAAGGTCCCAGAACGGTCGGCCGCGAGAGATGGAAGCAGCGTCTGGGCACCGACTTCCGGACATGGGCTAAGTAGCGATGTCCAATTTGGCGTCTCCGGGAGCCGGTTCGTCGAGGTTGGAGGTGGGCATCAGGAGGCGTCCAGTGGCCTCGGCTAAGCCACCCTGTCGGCAGTTGGAACCGGCGCTTGTGTTTCATCGTGCGCCGGAGAGTACAACCTGCCATTTGCTGGCTGCCGACGACGTGCCGGCAGGCCCGTTCCGGAACGGCTGGGGTCTCTCCACCGCGACGGGCGGAAGCGCTCCAAGCTCTCGCGGCTCACCGCGTCGAGTTTGCTCACCGCGGCTGCCGCCACGGCGGCGCGTACCCACGTCTGCCTAGTTCGGCGGGGATCGCGGACACCCGCTGCTGGGCCCGAAGCGCCCATCGGCACGCCCTCGAGTGGACACTGTCAGTTAGCTGCCCCGACGGGTTCGGTGGCCCACCTATCACATTGGTCCAGCGCCACGATGCGCTACAACCGACAACTATACGTCACGTTACGAGTAGCAATGACCCGAGGTCCGATCGATTACGACCCAGCGGTTCCTCTGTACAGTGAATGCTACTCCGTGCGTCCTGACACTTGCACCACACCAGATCGCACTTAGGTCCCTCGATGACCGGAACTCAGGACTGCGGCCAAGCCATGGGTCGGTGCGAGGTTCAGCCAGCAGACTGGCCGACTCCCCGCCGCCTGCAAGTGACTGGGCCTACTGTCATGCCCTTGCAGTGGCGGCACTAACCGGAGGCTTGCGCGCGCCTCCAGCTGCCCTGGCAAGGGACGAGCACTGGACAGGGGGCCCTTGTGCGGATGAGCGGAGCAATCGAGCGCGGATGCACTCTGCCAACCACTGACTCGGACTTCGCGCACTTCCCGACCTTGCGGTGACACCATCCATTGGGCCCCGTGCAGCCGCCTTGCGCGCCCGAATCCACGACGCACGAAGAATGTTTATGCAGCGCGGTGGCGCGAGAGCGCCCGCAGGGGCGGTCTATCCGGGGACTCACCACGTTGCGAGCGGAAATTGGCGCTTGGAGGTGCCAAGTCGACCAACGTCAGCGAGGGGCGAGGAATGGCAAGTGACCGTCGCCGACGCACGTTTCAATATCTCTGTCCGAACTTCCGTCTTGGCAGACCACTGGGTAAGATCTGCGAGGCGTGACCGAACCTAGACACCAGACCAATGCTGCAGAGCTTGAGGGCGGCGAGGACTCCCCCGCAAAGGGCAAGACCCAAACCAGCCTGGCGAACTTCGGGCGGGTCTCGGCGCTGCTCGCGGTGGCCGCAGTTGCACTGGCGGCACAGCCGACGGTCGTGCTGGACGACCCAGCCGAGCCACCCGCCTGGGCCGTGGCCCAGCGCGCATTGCTGGAGGAGGCCTCCGCCGGAACGAGGGAGTTCTTCGACCGCTATGTCGACGAGCGGGGCTTCCTGAAGTGCGTCGAGCGCTGGGGAGGGAACGACGGTCCCGATGACGCGATGGAGAACTTCGGAGGATGGACCCTGCTGCACGCGATCGGAGGGGACGACTCCGTCCTCGACCTGTACAGGAAGGCGTGGGAAGGTCACATCCGGCAGTACACGGAGGCCAAGGCTCCCGGCATCGAGATGGCGAAAGACGGGATGTATTGGAGGGAGTTCGTCACGTCCTTTGACTGGGAGCACACCGGCGAGGCACTTGCTGCGTTCCACATGTACGGGCTAGCCCGCCCGGACGACGAGACCTACCGGGCAAGAGTGCGGCGATTCGCCGACTTCTACACCGGCGACGATCCGAACGCCGACAACTACGACCCCGATGTGAAGATCATCAAGAGCCTCCACAACGGCAGTCGGGGCGCCAAGCTGACCCCAGCGACGGAAATGGACTGGGGCGGCCGCCCGGTGGAAGGGGACCCCGAGCGACTGAGCCGGTACGCGACCGCCGCGAACATTCGTGGCGACCACCCGCTGAATCTCTGCGCCACCGCGCTCGGCTTCAACGCATTCGCCCTGACCGGTGAACGGCACTATCGCGACTGGGCAGTCGAGTATGCCGGCGCATGGCGCGAGCGCGTCGAGCGGAATGGCGGGAACATCCCGACCAATATCGGCCTGGACGGCAGCATCGGCGGCGAGTGGGGCGGGAAATGGTACGGGGGCGTGTTCGGATGGGACTTCTGGCCACAGTCCAGCGGGCGCAACTACTTCATCCGCGGGCCGCGCATCGCCTTCGGCATCGCGGCCTTGCTCACCGGAGATCGCGAATTCGTGGAACCGTTGCGACAACAGATCATCAACCTCTACGAGGCGAGGCGCGTCGACAACGGGCAAGTCCTGCTTCCCCGCAAGCACGGTCACCAGGGCTTCTACGGCTACACCCCTGACCAGCACTTGGACGTGCAACGGGACGTGTACCTGTTCACTTTCGACCGGACGGGGCTGGAGGGTCTTGCCGACGACCCCTGGATTCGATACTTGGACGGGAATCATCCGAACTACCCGCTCGAAGCACTCGAAGCGGACCGCGCGACGGTGGAGGCCCGGCGCCGGGGCATGCGGTCCGACCAATCGGTCGACTACGAACGCCCGTCGGACTACTCCCAGCGGTTCAATCCGGCGGTCGTCGGGGCGCTGGCCCGCCTCGCGATGGGGGCGAACCATCCGGGGCGCGCCGGGAATATCCTGCACAGCCGTCTGTTCTATTACGACCCTGACCGCTCGCGAGCGGGCCTTCCCGGCAAAGTGGCGGCACTGGTGGACAAGATTTCCCGCACCAGCGTGAGGGTACGGCTGGTGAACCTTGACCCGGACAAGCCCCGCCGCGTCGTGATCCAGGCCGGGGCATACGGCGAGCACCGCTTCGGGCTCGTCCGCGCGCGGGACGAGACGTTCACAGACGCAAGCACCCGGTTGCGCGTGGAGCTGGGTGCGGGATCCGGCGGGACGCTCGAGATGGAGATGGAACTGTTCGCCAACCAACCGGCCTTTCGCCGGTCTCCTTGAGTCGGCGCGGCCCCAGCAGCGGAGCGATTCGGAGCAGGGCCCCAGGGCCACAATAGGCGGGAGGGATCGTGTCCACTCTGTCCCCTGCTTGGATGGTCTCGCTCCACGGCGGCCATAGCGGCGAATTCTGCGAACATGCCCGCGGGACGCTGCGCGCCACGCTCGAGCGAGCCGTCCAGGTGGGATTCCACGCGTACGGCATCACCGAGCACGCACCGCGCCGGGATTGCCGGTTCCTGTACGACTCGGAACGGGCAAAGGGCTACACGGTCGAGCGCCTAGCCCGCGAGTTCGAGGCTTACGCACGGGCCTCGCGAGAGCTGAAGAGGGAGTTCGCCGACAGGCTGGACGTGCTGCGGGGCTTCGAGACGGAGGCAGTCCCGCTTCCCGGCTACGCCGCGCACATGCGAGCATTGATGGCCGAGCACGACTTCGACTACATGGTCGGCTCCGTGCACCACGTGGCAGAGATCCCGATCGACGAGAACGCCGCCCGCTACCGGGCCGCCGTGGACGCTTGTGGCGGCATGGATGCGTTCCTGGAGCGGTACTATTGCTCCGTAAGGGCGATGATCGAGGAGCTTCGCCCGCAAGTCGTGGGCCACTTGGACCTGCCCAAGCTGCACGCGCCAAGAGGGGCCGAACGGCACTGTCCCCGGGCCAGGCGGGCCGCCCAAGCTGCGGTCGCCGCAGCCAAGGCCCACGGGTGCATTCTTGACCTCAACACGGCCGGCCTGCGGAAAGGGCTGGCGAACCCCTACCCTTCCCCTTGGCTAGTGCGACTCGCGCGGGATGCCGGCGTGCCGTTCTGCTTCGGCGACGACAGTCACGACGCACGGCAGGTCGGCTGGGGATTCTCGAGAGCCCGCGAGTACCTGCTCGAACTGGGGGTCAACTCGGTCATGACCCTCCGCACGGGGCGGACGGGCTTGGCGCGGCGCCTCGTCCGCCTCGACGGACCGGAGGCGCCAAGCCGAGAATCGGCCTTCGCGCGATGACCGCGCGGCAGCCCGTGACGGCGGCGAGGGCGTGGCTCGCCGCCGTGGCCGCCGGCCTGCTTGTGCTGGAAGCGTGCTGGATGGATGGCCCGGAAGAGCCTGCCGATCTGTACTATGCGCGCCACGAGGCCGAAGTCTTCCCGGACTTGAAGCCCGAGACACCCGCGGAACGGCTGCTCCGCTTTGACGCCAAGGTCAGGATCGTCAGGGAACACCGCACATTCGCACTTGTGGCCACCGAGGACGGGCACGAGGGATGGGTCGCCCGCAGCCATCTGCTGGATGCGGATACCCGCGACAGCCTGGAGAGGCTGACTTGGGCCACGTCGACGCTGCCCGGGCAGGGCGCGGCTAGGGCGTGGGACACGCTCAATGTCCACACCGAGCCATACCGCTGGGCCCCGACATTCTTCCAGCTCGACAAGGACGAGGGATTCATGGTCTTGGACCGGACTCTCGTCGACCGCCTGCCCGAGACCGAGGGGGCCCGGCCAGGCTCAACGGTGGCAACCGACGTCGATTACTGGTACTTAGTGAGGCTCCGCCAGATCGGCCAGACGGGTTGGCTGCTCGAGAACATGGCCTATGCCGACATCCCCCTCGACGTTGCGGTGCTGGCGGATGGGCGCGCGATCGTGGCGCACTTCCAACTGCGTCGCCGGGACCCCGGGCCAGTGGACCGTGCCAAGCCGGCATGGCTATTCGCACAGTCGAGCCGCATGGGCCAAGAACATGACTTTGACGTGTTGCGCGTCTTCCGGTGGGATGCCCGGCTGGGCCGGTACAGGCTGATCCGGAACGAGACCGGATTGAAGGGTTACTTGCCGGTTTCCGTGCTCGATCAGGCCCAGGACGGCTCAAGCGCCGAGGTGAGTTTCCGAGTCTTGACCGACCGGGGTGGAATGCTCTGGCAGCGGAGCTACGTCTACGACGGGAGCCGAGTGTTCCCCGTCGCCGACGGGCCCTCGCAGTTTCCCGTTCCCGGAGGCATCGGTCTGCGATATGCAAAGGACGCCGTCCCCGGCCCCTGAGAGCCGCCATAGTACAATCCAAGCGGGCTGGGCCCCCGGCTTTCCGGGCGGGCCGGCTCGTCCCTCCAACGCTCGTTGCGAGCCATGTCGCAAACGGGGTGCTCGCACCCCCTCATCAGAGAATGCTGAAGCTTTTCCAAAACCAAGGCAAGGTCCTGCGCTGGACGATGGGGATCATCCTCTTCCTAGTGGCCGGATCGATGATCATCACGCTCGTGCCGAATGTCTTCGGGCCCGCTGGGCCTGGGGCGGCCGACGTCCTGGCAGAAGTCGACGGGGTGCCCGTCACAACCGGGGATGTCGAGCTGGAACTCCGCGAGCACCGCGCTAACAACGTCCCGCCCGAAGCCATCTCGATGATCGCCGGCGGTACGATCGACTCGCTCATCTCCCAGCGGGTGCTGCTCGCGGAGGCCTCCGCGCTCGGGTTGGTCCCCACCGATGCCCAGCTGGCGAGATGGATCCGGGAGCAACTGCCGGACGTGCTGTTCCCAGGGGGCGAGTACATCGGCAGTGACGCCTACCAGCGCTTCGTCCGGCAGCAGTTTCGCCGGACTGTCCCGGAATTCGAGCGCGACCTGCTGCGGCAGATCGCCATCTCGCAAAACCTCCGGCAGCTGGTCACCGACAGCGTGAGCGTGACCGAGGACGAGATCAAGCTGCGCTTTCATGAACGCAATGACGCCGTCCGCATTGAGTGGTCAGCGGTGGATGCCACCAGCGTGAGATCCGAGGTCTCTCCGACCGAGGAGCAACTGGGCGAGTACTTCGAAGCGAGCAAGCTTCGCTACCGCCACCCCGAACGCCGGCCGCTGCAGCTGATCACGATCAGCCCCGACAGCGGAGCCAGCGAGCAAGAAATCACAGATACCGAGTTGGAACTGTACTACAGCCAGAACCTGTACCGTTTCGAGGATCCGGCGCGCGTCAGGCTGAGCCACATCCTCTTCATGACGCTCGAAAAGACCGAAGCGGAGCAGGAGCAGGCGCGGAGGGATGCCGATGCTGTGCTCGAAGAGCTGCGCGGAGGGGCGGAGTTCGAGGCTCTGGCCCGCGAGCACTCCGAAGATCCCGGAAACTCGGACAACGGCGGCGATCTGGGGTGGGTTAGCCGGGGCATGATGGATCCCGCATTCGAGGAGGCTGGATTCGCGATCGAGAACCTGGGCGATCTGTCACCGGAACCAGTCAAGTCCGAGTTCGGCTATCATCTGATCCGTCTCGACGCCCGGCAGCCGCCGAGCGTCAAGCCACTCGATGAGGTGCGCGACGTGATTCGCGACGACTTGCGCGCTGAGCGGTCCCAAGGAGAGCGGTACGCGCTCATCGAGCGGGCGATGGCCGCGGCCGAACAGTCCGGCGGGCAACTCTCGCGGGTCGCTTCGGAACTCGGCCTCCCATTCCAGGAATTCCCGCCGTTCACCCGGGACGGGCTGCCGGAAGGGCTGCCGCGGGCCACCGGTCTTGTGGAGGCTGTCTTCAACCAGCCCTCCGGCCAGGTGTTCACATCGGCCGAGCAAGACACTGTATATGTCGGCTGGGTCTCGGAACCGGTGCTGGCGAGAGACGCCGAGTTTGAGGAGGTTCGGGAGACGGTCCGAGCCGACTACGTCGACACCGAGTCCGCGACCATCGCCCGCCAGAGAGCGGAAGAGCTCGCCCAAGCGGCCACCGATTCGGAGGGCGGCTTGCCTCAAGCGGCCGCGCAGTCCGGTGCCGAAGTGGTCACGACGGAGTTTGTCAAGCGGGACGGCGAGATCGCCGAGTTGGGCCCGATCACAGCGCTTGGCGAGGCTGTCTTCGCCAAGGTCGGGGGCGAGGTGCAGGGCCCGGTGGCGGTCGGAGATCTCTGGGTAGTGTTCCGCGCGGTCGAGTTGCAATCGGCCGACGAGGCCTCCCTAGCGCTGGACCGCGGTGCCCTACGGGAAGAGCTCCTGCAGGAAGAGCGGACGCGCCTGTTCGAGTACTTCGAGCAGGAAAAGTTGCGGGAATACAGCGACGCGGGACTGGTGGTGCGATACACGGCGAGGATCCAGCAGTACCTGCAATCGATGCAGCGGATGATCTGAGGGGCGCCGCGGACTGGAAGGACCACGATGACTGATATCCGGATGGCCCCGATCGTTCAGTCGTTTCCCGGTCGGGCCCTCGAGAATGTCGGCCTTGCCGTGCGCGAGGAGATGCGGCGGGCCGAGTGGGCGCAGCGCGTGCCGCCGGGCAAGCGCATCGCCGTCGGTGTGGGCAGCCGCGGAATCCGCAACATCGACCGTATCGCCAAGGGTGTCGTCGACTTCTGGAAGTCGCGCGGCGTGCGGCCCTTCATCGTGCCCGTGATGGGCAGCCACGGAGCGGCCACGGCGGAAGGGCAGGCCAGCGTTCTGGCGCATTATGGCATTGACGAGGCAACGATGGGCGCGCCCGTGGAGAGCTCGCTGGAAGTCGTCGGACTCGGCCAGACTCCGGAGGGCATCGAGGTTTCGATGGACCGCCGGGCCTTCGAGAGTGACGGCGTGATGCTCTGCGGGCGCGTCAAGTGGCACACGGACTTCGAAGGTGGGCTCGAGAGCGGCATCCACAAGATGATGGCGATCGGCCTCGGCAAATGGGAGGGCGCCAAGCGCTACCACAGCTGGGCGCTGCGCATCGGAATGGAGCAGGTCATCCGGAGCGTCGGGGCCACGGTGCTGGGCACCGGCAAGATGCTGGGCGGTCTGGCAATCCTGGAGGATGCCTATCACGACACTGCCGAAGTGCACGCCCTGGCCGGCGACGGCTTGGCAGAGCGCGAGGAGCGGCTCCTCAGCCGCGTGAAGCGGTGGAAACCGAACCTTCCCACGAAGGACGTCGACCTGCTCGTCCTGGACGAGATTGGCAAGGACATCAGCGGTGCGGGGATGGACACCAGAGTTGTCAACCGGGGAGGCCCGGCGGGCCCCAACAGCTGGCAGGGCGTGCCCTCAGTCCAGCGAATCTACATTCGCAACCTTTCCGGGAACACATACGGCAACGCCATCGGCATGGGATTCGCGGACATTGTCCACAAGCGCCTGGTGCGGCAGGTAGACTTTCAGGCGACCTGGATCAACGCGCTTACCGCCTCGGTCACCTCCCCATCCTTCCTGCCCCCGCACTTCTCCACCGACCGGGAGTGCCTAGAGCGGATCCTTCCCACCTGCGGGAAGATCGACACCTCGGACTGCACGATCCTGTGGATCCGCAACACACTGGACCTGTCCAACATGCTGGCCAGCGAGAACTTGCTGCCGTCCTTGGAATCCGTCCCGGGCGTTGCAGTGGCCGGGCCCTTGCGGGGCTTGCCCTTCACCGCGGCGGGGGATCTTCGCAGCCCGTTCGAGGCGCACGCGCCAGAGCAAGCCGCTTGAGGGCCCGGCCCGCTGCCAAATCGGCGCTCCTGTCGCGATGAGCGTCCTCCAAGCCGCGTTCCTCGCGCTCGTGCAGGCGGCGACGGAATTTCTGCCGGTCAGCAGCTCGGCACACTTGGTGCTGACCCGCTGGCTGCTGGGATGGGAAGATCCGGGACTGGCGTTCGACGTTGCCCTGCATTTCGGGACGCTGCTGGCACTCGTGGCGTACTTTGCGGGTACATGGGCCCGCATCGTGGCGAACGCGATCGGGGACGGGTTCGCCCGGGGGCGGAACTCCGCACACGTCGCAGACTTGGACGGGAACCCGAGACTCCTCTGGCACCTAGCGCTCGCGACCGTTCCGGCCGCGGTGGCCGGGCTCCTGTTCCAAGGCCTCATCGAAGATCACTTTCGCCAGCCGCCGGTCATCGGCTCAATGCTGATCGGAGTGGGGATCGTGCTCTGGCTGGCCGACCGCCGCGGCAGCAGCGGAGGGAATCTGGGAACGCTCTCGCTGGGAGGCCTGTTGGCGATCGGATGCGCGCAGGCGCTGGCACTGGTCCCGGGCACATCGCGGTCCGGGGTCACGATCGCAGCCGGGCTGCTTCTCGGCCTGCGACGCGATGCCGCCGCTCGGCTGTCCTTCCTGCTGGCGACGCCCGTTGTCCTCGGCGCGTCGCTCAAGACGGGAGTGGACGTACTGACCGCGCCCGCGCCTGCACTGTCCGAGCCCTGGCCCCTAGCGGTGGGAATCGCGGTGAGCGCCCTCGCCGGATACGTGGTCATCGCCGCGTTCCTGCGATACCTCCGCACTGCCAGCCTCGCGCCTTTCGTCTACTATCGCGTGGCGTTTGGGATGATCGTGATAGTCCTCGCGAGCGGGGGATTTGGCGGATGAGCAGATGACGATCAAGTTGGTATTTCGCGACCTTCGCCTCGCTGAAATGGCGGGAGTGCTCATGCTGCTCGCGGCCGTAGGAATGCTGCTTGGCCTGGGATCGTACTCCCCGCTGGACCCCTCGCTGAACGTGGCGAGCTCCTTGGACCAGCCCCGCAACTGGATGGGCATCCCGGGCGCCTATTTCGCGGACGTGGCGCTGCAATCCCTCGGGCTTGCCAGTTTCGCCCTCCCGCTCGCGCTGGCTTGGTCGGGAATCCGAACGCTGCGGCGCACCCGGAGCGACCGGCTGGTCTGGACCATGGCAGGCGCATCGCTCCTGCTGGTCGTCCTTTGCTGCGCCCTGCAGCTTGCGTGGGCTCCCTTGGGCCGGGCCCTCCCCGACCGCTGGGACTCGACGATCTATCCGGGTGGCACCGTCGGCCTGGTCCTGACTAGGATGGCCCTCGGAACGCTCAACTTTGGGGGCGCCCTGCTCGCGCTGGTCGCCGTGGCCGCCGTTGGAGGCTTCATCGTGGCAGGCGGTCGCGTGGTCGAACACCCGGCCGATGCCGAAGAGAAACCCTCCAAACCGGAGCCGGAAGCCGCGAGCCGGACGATCACGGGAACTTGGCAACTGGACACGGACAAGACACTGGCAGAGCGGCCCGCGGTCTTGACGCCACCCGCGAACTCCACCCCCAAACCGCCGCCGGTCGTGCCACCGGCCCACAGGCTGAAGCCGAACGAGCGGGACGGCACCGTGCTGGGAGCCGCGGGCGGCCCGCCGCGCGCAGGGGTCCGAGCCCCGCTTCGGGAGCGTCGCGCTTCGCGCGGCGCCAACCCAACGTATCCCCTTCCCGCGAAGGCACTGCTCAAGCACGTGCCCCCAACGCTCGCCTATGACGCGCAAGAACTGCAGGCCACCGGGCAGCGGATCGTCGCGAAGTTCGAAGAATTCGGCGTCCGAGGGGATGTGAGCCAGATCAATCCCGGCCCGGTTGTCACGACCTTCGAGTACAAGCCGGACCGCGGCATCAAGCTCACCAAGATTGTGGGCCTCTCGGAAGACATGTGCATGGCGCTCAAGGTCGAGTCGATCCTCATGGAGCGGATCCCGGGCAAGTCCACCGTCGGCATCGAGGTCCCCAACCGCAAGCGAGAGCTGATCTCGTTCCGGGAAACCGCGGAGTCGCGAGCGTTCGACGAGTCGAAGTCGATGCTCACGTTCGCGCTTGGCAAGGACATCAACGGAAAGATCCATTGCGCGGATCTGGCATCGATGCCGCACCTGCTGGTCGCGGGACAGACCGGGTCCGGCAAGAGCGTCATGGTGAACGCCCTGATCATGTCGCTGCTGCTGCGCGCGACGCCCAAGGACGTTCGCTTGATCCTGATCGACCCCAAGACGGTGGAACTGACCTTCTACAGGGATATCCCACACTTGCTAACCCCGGTCATCACGGACATGAAGGAAGCGACGCACGCGCTCATCAACGCGACCCGCGAGATGGAGCGACGGCTACAACTGCTGGCCAAGCATGGCGCCCGGAACATCAGCCAGTTCAACGCCATCGTGGAACGCCAGCCGATCGGGACGGTTGGCGACGGCGAGGATCAGCTTGAACCGCTCCCGTACATCGTCGTGGTCGTCGACGAGCTGGCAGACCTGATGATGCTCGCAGGCCGGAAGGTCGAGGAGGCGATCCAGCGGCTGGCACAGATGTCCCGGGCCGTCGGAATTCACCTGTTGCTCGCCACGCAGAGACCGAGCGTCGACGTCATCACGGGCCTGATCAAGGCGAATATCCCGGCGAGGCTCTCCTTCCTGGTCGCGACCCGGGTGGACTCTCGAACCATTCTGGACTCGATGGGCGCGGAATCGCTGCTGGGCAAGGGCGACATGCTGTTCCTGCCGCCGGGCACGGCCCGCATGAAGAGACTGCACGGCCCGCTGGTCACCGAGGACGAGATCACGAAGGTGGTCTCCCACTGGAAGTCACAAGCGGCCCCGGACTACGAAACTGATTTTCTCAGGGAACCGGCCGGGGAGAAGCGGCCATCGGACGCATCGGCCGCGGATGGCGCCGTGGACGCGCTCTACGACGACGCGGTCAAGCTGGTGATGGAAATGGGCAAGGCCTCCACGTCGACCTTGCAGCGGCGCCTCAGGATTGGCTATGGGCGCGCGGCGCGCATCTTGGACGCGATGGAGGCCGCGGGCATCATCGGCCCGCCGGACGGCAGCAAGCCGCGGAAGGTGCTGCGACCTGCCGGCTAAGCGACGGTCCGGGCAATCCGGACAACGCTGCCATCAGTGCCCGAGACGCTGCTCGAGCAGTCTCGCGAGCTGCGTGCTGTGGCGGACCACGTCCCGCTTGCGCTCGGCCTCCACCATCACTCGCACCACCGGCTCCGTCCCGGAGTAGCGAATCAGAACTCTCCCGCGACCGGCCAGCTCCAGCTCGCGATCCTCTATCTCGGAGCAGATCTCCGGAAGGCCGTCGAGGGGGGGCTTGGAGCGCACCCTGACGTTGACCAGCCGCTGCGGAAAGGGCTTCATCCTAGCGCGCAGGCCACTGCACGGCACACCTTCCTCGGCCAGCAGGCCGAGCATGAAGAGAAAGGTCAGCAGGCCGTCCCCAGTCGTCGAGTGGTCGCCGAAGACCAGATGGCCTGACTGCTCGCCGCCGACAGCCGCGCGGCGCTCCAGCATGGCCTGGGTCACGTGGCGATCTCCGACGGGCGTGCGCACCAGTTCGATGTCACGATCCGCGAGCGCAAGGTCGAGCGCGAGGTTCGACATCACAGTCGCGACCGCGACGTTGCCCCGCAACTGCCCTCGCGCCCTTAGCGCGGTGGCGGCCAGCAGGAGCAGGTTGTCTCCGTCGAGAACGCGACCCCGCTCGTCAACCAACAGGCAACGGTCCGCGTCCCCGTCCATTGCCACGCCGAAGTCCGCCCCGCTCTGCACCACCCGGCGAGCAAGGCCGTCCAAGTGCAGTGCGCCGCAATCAAGGTTGATGTTGGTGCCGTTCGGCTCGCGCGCAATGAAGGTCGCCGAGCATCCGGCCCGCTCCGCGACTACCGGCGCAACGTCCGAGGCGGCCCCGTTCGCGCAGTCGAACACGCACCGCAGCCGACGGGCCCGGGGGTGCATGGGAAAGGCTCGGACCAGATGATTCGCGTAGTCGTCCGCGACGCCCGTCGCGTCGCCGGGATCGCCCGGGCGGGGATGCAGCCGCCGTGACAACAAGCCCGCGACACGGACCTCGATCGAGGCCTCGTGGGCATCCGGCAGCTTGTACCCGGACGGGCCGAAGACCTTGATGCCGTTGTCGCGGTGCGGATTGTGGGACGCTGAGACCACCACGCCAAGGGCATAGCCCGCCTGTCTGGTGGCGAAGGCGACGGCTGGCGTGGGCAACACCCCGGCAAACTCGGGAACGGCGCCGCCGGCCAGCAGGCCCCCAGCGAGCAGGCGCGCGATGGAGGGCCCTGACTCCCGCGTGTCCATGCCGATCAGCACCCTTGCGCAACCATTGTTGGCAGTGTGGTCGGCCAAGGCCCGCCCGACGGCGAACACGGTGCGATCATCCAGCGGGCTCTCTCCCGCCCGCCCGCGAATCCCGTCAGTGCCGAAGAGCTCTGCCCTCATGCTCACCGTCCCACGGGCCCTCGATCGGCGCCCCTGTTGGATCAATTGTACGCGGTCTTGTTCCTACGCTGCCGGCACGTCGCGCGACCGTACGTGCTGGACCGCTGCCTGACGAGGCACGAAGGCGGGCCCACGCACGGGCAAGACGGCATCGCCGGGGCGGGGTGACGGTGAGGCGGTACCGAATGGGCCATCGAACGGGAGCTGGCGGGACCAACCAGCCCATCCCGCTGAGCGCGAGCGCGACTTGCGGGCAACGCTGGGCTCAGGCTGAGAAGCCGTGCATCTTGCGATAAATCGAGCTGTCGTAGCGCTGCGTGGACTTGAAGTGCTCGTGTCGGCCATCGCCAGCCTCGGGGGCAGCGAGCGCCATGATCTCGCGGCGCTCCTCACCGCTGATCGGCTCGAACTCCCGGGCGATCTTGACGTCCGCCATCAGCTGCTCCATCGTCAGGTAGCCACGAACGATCGATGCCACCGGCTCGCTCAGCGCCCAACGCACGCACATCTCAGCCGTGACCTTGGTGGTGGTCGGGATCTCCGCCAAGCGAGGCCCACCGCCAAGCGTCTTCATCCCGATGACGCCCACGTCCTTCGCCAAGCACATCGGGACGACCTCGTTCTGGAACGACCGGTAGAAGTGGTCCATCGGATTGATGGGCATCTGCGAAGACGCCCATTCGTAGCTCTTGGCCAGCATCCTGAGATGGATGCTGGGGTGCTTGTGCCCCGTAAAGCCGATGTAACGCACTTTGCCGGCCTTCTGGGCCTCGAGCGCAACCTTGAGCCCGCCCCGGTCGAAGACCCATTCGGGATCGTTGTCGTAATTGATCTCGTGGAACTGCCAGAGGTCGATGCGGTCCGTCCGCATGCGCCGCAAGCTGTCATCGAGGCATTGCATTGCGAACTTCTCGTCACGCCCCGAGTTCTTCGTCATCAGGAAGACTTCGTCGCGGCGCCCCTCTAGCGCCCGTCCCATGAACTCTTCGGCGTAGCCATCGTGGTAGGCCCACGCGTTGTCCCAGAAGAAGACGCCGTTGTCGAGAGCGGCGTGGGCCAGCTTCAGAGCCGCCGGCTCACCGTCGTCCTGCGCCGCCCGGCCGAGGTGAGCGCCGCCGAGACAGAGAATGGACACTTGCTCGCCCGTCCGCCCGAGGCGGCGCGTCGGAATCCCGCGACCGCTGTCGTCTTGGCCGATGGCTTGGGCTGCCAATGAGGTGGCCCCAAGGCTTGTGGGGAACGCTCTCGCAAGGTCACTGTTTGGCATGAGCACCAGTATACGGGCCTCCGGAGCCTCCGCTGGTCCGGCCAGGCCGCGCCTTTGGCGACAGACCGGCTGCCAGTCTGCCCGTGTTGGCTCGCATGCTCGGCCGACATGAGAAGGCATCGCCAGCCGATGTGGCAACGCACTTCTGGACCGGTTCCTGGCTCACGATCAGCCGCCACTCCAACTCACAATGAGCCAGACTCTAGACGCACCCTCAGCAACCGCCATCGCGGACCATCAGCCGAGAGGTCGCGGCGCAACCTGGGAGAACGAGGGACGCTTGGTTCCGACGGGTTCGCCAGCGGGTCAACTGCCCACCAAGGCCATCGCCACCTGTGCGCAGGCCAGGACCAATGTCCGGCCGACGCGAATCCGGGCGCCCAAGGGTGCCCTTCGGAGCTGCCCCCGGTCACGGAGCCACCCCGGTGCGGCACGCAAGGATCGAGCGCCCTCTCGGAGTCGGGCCGCCCATTGTCAGAGCACGTATCATCAGCAGTGGCATGGCCAAACGGCCGTCGATCACCGCAGCGCTGCTCCCGTTTCTGATCGTCCCCTTGTTGGCGGCGGCGTCCCCACTGCGCCCGCCACTGGGCTTGGACGCCTTCATGCCCGTGCCCGCGGATAACCCCCTCACTCTGGCGAAGGCCGCGCTGGGACGAAAGCTGTTCTTCGACCCGATGCTCTCGGCTGACCGGTCAATCTCGTGCGCGGACTGCCATGAGCCGGAGAGATCGTTCACGGACGACCGGCCCACGGCGGTGGGAGTGTTCGGCCAAGTGGGGCCCCGCAGGGTCCCGAAGCTGCTCAACCGAGGCTACGGGCGCACCTTCTTTTGGGACGGTCGGATTCCCTCGTTGGAGGAACAGGTGCTCCAGCCGGTCACCAACCCCTTGGAAATGGACCTCGAACTCTCCGAGGCCGTGGCGCGCCTGTCAGCGGATCCGAGCTACGGCAGGGAGTTTCGAGAGGCCTTTGGCAGGGCTCCGGAACGGAACGATCTGGCGCGAGCCCTCGCGTCGTACGTCCGCACGATCATGTCCGGGAATTCCCCCTACGACCGCTATCTGGCGGGTGCCACTGAGGCTCTCAGCGACACGGAGCGTCTCGGCCTGGAGGTGTTCCGCGGAAAGGGCAACTGCGTGACCTGCCATCTCGGCCCGAACCTGACCGACGAGCGGTTCCACAACACCGGCGTGGGCTATGTGGAGGGCCGCTTCGGGGACGAGGGCCGCTTTGCCGTCTCTGGGCGAGAGAGTGACCGAGGGGCGTTCAAGACCCCCACTTTGCGGAATGTCGCGCAGACGGCGCCCTACATGCACGACGGGAGCATCGCGACCCTCCAAGACGTGGTCGACGACTACAACGACGGCGGCACGCCGAACCCCTACCTCGACCGTGAGATCCGCAGGCTGGACCTGACGAACTCCGAGAAGGCTGCTCTAGCCGCCTTCATGAGAGCGCTGACGGGGGCCGTTCAGGAAGGGTTGGGACCGTAGAGCCCGCGTCCCAGCCCTGCAACCCCTGCCGGGCCGGCTCGCTACTTGTCTCCCGCGGTCAGGCTAGCCCGCAGAGCGCTGAACTCCCGCAAGTGCGCAGCCGCGGCCTTTGTGTCACCGAGCCTACGGCTGACACGGGCCAACTGGTAGTGCACCTTCATGCGCCGCTGCTCGTCGACCGGTCCGGCGAGCGCGCGGGCCAAGGCCGCGCGGGCCTCGCCCAACCGCCCAAGGTCAAGCAACGCCTTGCCGAGAGCTTCCAGCGCCGTCGGACACCCCGCATCAGCACGGGCCGCGGATTCCAGGTGCGGTAGGGCTTCCTCGGCGTGGCCGAGCGCGAGCAGAGCCTCTCCGAGGCGCAAGTGCAGTGACGGGCTTCCCGGCTGGATCTCAAGCGCTCGCCGGTAGGCGGCCGCGGCCGCTCTGGGCCTGCCCCGGCCCAGCTCCAGATCCCCGAGCGCTCGCAGCGCGCCAGGCAGCGCTTGGTCGCCCGACAGCGCCTTCCGATATGCCGAGAGCGCCTCTTCTGCTCGACCGTTCAAGTCATGGTCCTCGGCGGTTGCAAGGTGCGCGTACGGAGACTCTGGAGCAGCCGTCAATAACCGTGCCTGGGCCTGCAAGGCGAGCTCGGAGTACACCTTGCCGATGAGATAGAGCAGTTCGGGATCCGCAGCCGCGGCCGTTTGAACCTCCGTCAGGTGCTCGAGGGCCACACCGGCGTCTCCGGCCTCTAAATGGGCTCTCCCGAGCCATTTACGCACCTGCCAATTGCCCGGGTTCTCTTGACGTGCGCCTTCGAGGTGTGGGATTGCCTCCGCCGCGCGGCCTAACACCAGCAGGTCGAACCCAAGCAGCTCCCCTGCCCCCGGAATGCCGGGCTTGAGCGCAAGTGCCCTTTCGAGCGAGCCGACGGCCGCCGAAAAGTCTCCGCTCTCGTGCAGCACCAAGCCCAAGTACAGATGCGCCTCTGCCAGTGCCGGCGCTCCCCGCACCGCCGCCTCCAGCTCATCGCGCGCTTCGCCGAGCCGCCCAGCCTCGCGCGCAGCCACGCCGCGCCGCACATGGTCAGCGACCGGGCCAAGCACCTGCGCGGCCAAAGAAGCGGCAAGGATTCCCAAGCCGAAGAGACGGGCTGTCAACGTGTCGGCTCCCGGATCTCAACCATCTGGTCGGCTCCGATTCCGGTCAACTCCTGCCGAGAGCCTCCGGGCCAGCGAACCGCGATCCTAGCTACAGTCTCCTCGGAACCGAGTCCAAAATGGAGACGCGGGTCATTCGCGGACAGGTACCCTCCCGCCGTCGTCGAGTAGCGCACCTGCTCCCCACCGGACGCCGTCCAAAGACTCACCCCCGCCCCCTGCCCGTCGCGAGCACTCGCCTGGCCGCCAGTCAGCCGGACTTGGAGCCAATGGTTGCCCCCCGCCGAAGCGTTCGAGTAGAGCAGCTTGGGGCGATCGTTGAGCACGCCGACGACGAGATCAACGTCACCGTCGTTGTCGAGGTCTCCGAAAGCCGTTCCCCTGCCAGCGATGCTGGCCTGGAACGCGGCACCCGCCGTGTCGCCGATGTCGACGAAGCGGCCCTCCCGGTTGAGCGCAATCAGCGGCGGCTGCAGGTAATCAATCCCGGGCTCCAAGGCTCCGACGTTGTCCAACACGTGGCTTTGCGCCGCGAACAGGTCCTTCCATCCGTCGTGGTCAAAATCGGCTAGCTTGACGCCCCATCCCGAGAGCCCTGCTGTGATCTCGGCAAGGCCAGTCTGGCGAGTGACGTACCCGAAGGTTCCGTCCCCCTCGTTCCGAAACAGGGGATACAACTCCTTGGCCAGTGCCGTGACGAGAACGTCCGGACGCCCGTCGTTGTCGTAGTCCTCGAAATCCACTCCCATCCCGGCGAACGACCCGCCATCCTCGTTGTACGCCAAGCCCGCTTCCAACGCCTGTTCCAGGAATCCGTCTCGCCCGCGGTTCAGGAAGAGCTGCTGGGCGGTCGAGTCGTTGGCGACGACGACATCCGGCAGTCCGTCCGCATCACCGTCGTTGAATGCGACGCCGAGCGCCTTGCCCGGCGAGCGGAGGATTCCCCATTCAGCGGAGACGTCCGTGAAGGTGCCGTCACCGTCGTTGCGCAGCAGGACGCTCGGAACGGCCGGGTACTCCCGAGGGGAACAGTAGACGGATATCTTCTCTCCGCACGGCCGGCTCGTCTCGAGGGTCCAGTCAAGATAGCGGGTAACAAAGAGATCCAAGTCCCCATCGTGGTCCGCGTCAAAGAACCCCGCGCTCGCCGACCAACCCGGGACATTGGCCCCGGCAGCCTCCGTGCGATCCTCGAAGGCCCTGCCAGCAAGGTTGCGGTACAGGATGGTCCCACCGTACCCGGTCACGAACAGGTCGACATGGCCGTCATTGTCATAGTCCCCAGTGGCCGCTCCCATGCCGTAGATGCCCTTGGTCGCAGCGCTGACACCGACCGCTTGGGTCACGTCTTCGAACGAGAGGCCATCGCGGCTGCGATACAGCCGGTCGTGGAGCTCGGGCCCGGACCGGTCAACGGCAAGCCCGGCCTCGCGCTGGGAGAGAGCGCCGCCGTTGACGAAGAAAATGTCGAGAAAGCCGTCGTTATCGAAGTCCAGCAGCGCGACGCCGCCACCCATCGCTTCGATGAGGTGCTTGTTGGGCGTGGGACTGGCATGGTGCCTGAACCGCACACCGGACATGGCAGTGCGGTCTTGGAATTGCAGCTCGGACGCAGGCAGCGCCCACAGGCCCGCGCCCAGCGCGCCGATCCATGGCAGTATGCAGCTACGGGGCGTCACCAAGACGCGCATCTCCACTGGCTAGGGTAGTATGCGACCGGGATTGGCTGGTGACGCCGGTGAACACGGGCCCGCGGCGGATTGCGGCGTTAGCAGCCGTGTCCGGAGCGGTGCTCTTGGGGGCTGATGCCTCGGACAAGGGGCTCGCTCCCTTCGAGTCGCTCTACCGAGAGGCCTACGAGCGGCGACTGCGGGATTCCGGGCCCGACCATCCGGACACGGTCGCGAGCTTGGTTCGCCTGGGAGCGCTGCTCCGGGCCCATGGCAATTCCGCGGCCGCTGAGCCGCTGCTCAGGAAAGCGCTGGACATTCAGGGCCCGGCCAACCCGACGGGACCGGATCCAATGGTCGAACTGGGCGAAGCCCTGGCCGCTCTCGGACGGAACGCCGAGGCCGCGGGATTTTTCCGTCGGTCTCTGGAGCGCGCGGAGCCCGGCGGGCCGACTGCGAGGGTGTTGCTGCGAATCGCCACGCTCAGGGAGGATGCCGGAGACGGGGACGGCGCTCGGCAAGCATACCTGGAGGCTCTGGAACACTTCGAAGCGGGCGCTCCCTTGCCAGCCGAGGACCGGCTTGCGCGCGCGACGGCGTTCAATGATCTGGGCCTCTTGCTGGAGTCGCGCGGGGAACTGGCCGAGGCAGAGGACGCGTACCGAAGGTCCTCACAGGCCCATGTCGACGAATACGGAGACGGCCATCCGGCGAGCGCTGCTGCGAGCGCCAACCTAGCCAGCACTCTTGCGGCAAGAGGTCGGGTGGACGAGGCAGCAACCCTGCTGGAACGCTCTCTGGCCACGATTCGAGCTGCGTACGGGCCCCGGCACGACGCCTCCGCGAGACTCCACAACCGTCTTGGCGAGATCTTCGAATTGCTGGGCCGCCTCGGCGAAGCCGGGACACACTATCGCGAGGCGCTGGCGATTTGGCGCGTCCCGTCGGCATCGCGCGGGCTGGCATTGACGGACCTTGGCCGGCTTGAGGGTGTGCTCGGCAATCCCGGCGCCGCCAGGCGAGCACTTGTAGAAGCCATCAGCCTGCTTGAAGGTGCCGGGGAAGCCTTCCCCGTCGAGCTCGCCGAAGCGTACGACTGCTATGGTTCCGTGCTGCGCGAGTCAGGGCGCCTGGACGAGGCGGAGCCGTTCTTCTCCAAGGCGCTCGCGATCCGCGAGCGGGAGCTAGGGCCCTCCCACCCTGACGTCGCGCTGTCGCTGGTTGGCCTGGCTGGGGTGCTCCATCTCCGCGGTGAGATTCGACAGGCAGGCCCCCTGTACCAGCGGGCGCTTGCGGTTCAAGAGGGGGCGCTCGGCCCGAACCATCCCGACGTTGGGGAAACGCTTTACAATCTCGGCCATCTGCGGCACTCTCTTGGCGACACCGCTGCCGCCAAGGATGCGTTCGAGCGATCAGCGGAGATCCTGTCCAGAGCATACGGCCCTCAGGATCCGTTCGTCGCTGAGATCCGAGCGGCCCTGCTTGCCCTGCCCTGACGTTCCGAAGAGTCGAGAACCGTGATCATCATGGCGGTAGTCGCCCGGCACGGCGGAACCCTCCCTTCCGGCGCGGGCGCAAGTGCGCCCGCGGTGCCTTCGAGCGTCGGCGTCTGATACCATTTAGCTGGGCTTTGGCCAACGCGATTCGAGCGTTGGGTTGATCAGGAGGGGATTGATGACTAGACACTCTTTACTTCTCGCGGCGCTAGCTTTGGCGCTGGTCGTGGCGCTGCAAGTCGCGCCCGCGCAGGACTTGCGAGGCAAGATCGGCGGGACGGTCGCCGACGCATCGGGCGCTGTGATTCCGGGTGCGAACGTCACGTTGTCCAACGACAACACCAACGTCTCGTCCACGGCGCAGACCAGCGCGGCGGGTCAGTATCTGTTCGACTTCTTGATTCCCGGCACTTACACGATCACAGTCGAGTCGGAAGGTTTTCGATCCTTCCAGCAGCAGAACATCTTGGTCCAGACCCGGGCCGACATCACGGTTGACGCGCACTTGGAACTCGGTGCGATCACCGAAACAGTGACCGTCGAGGAGGCGCCCGTCGCCGTGCAGTTCACCACGACGACGATGGAGACCACGCTGGACACCAAGATGTCGCAGGAGTTGCCGCTGCTGAACCGCAACCCGTACATGCTTGCGGCACTGGACCCGGCCGTCAACTACCGGGGCGGCGCGGAGAACGCTCCCTACCATCACTGGGCGATGAGCCAATTGGACGTCGGGGGCAACACGGCCACTCGCAACAACGTGCTGATGGACGGCGTTCCCCAGCTCGTCGGGGCGAAGGGCGTCTACACGCCGCCCATGGACGCGGTGTCTGAGGTCAACGTTCAGCAGAACGCTACCGACGCCGAGTATGGCCACAGCGCGGGTGGGATCGTCTCCGTGCAAATGAAGAGCGGCACGAACGACTGGCACGGAACTGCCTACTACTTCGGGCGCAACCCGGTCTTTAACGCGCGGCCCAACGCCCTCACATCGCAGAAGAGCGTCGTGCGGCGGAGCGTATGGGGAGTTAGCTCCGGGAACCCGATCGTCAGGAACAAGGTGTTCAACTACTTTGCCTACGAGGCGCAGGACGTGCGCTCTCCCACCACGGTCAACCTCACACTGCCCCGGCCCGCCGAGCGCGGTGGCGATTTTTCCAGCAGCCTGAACCGCAACGGCGGGCTTCGCTCGATCTTCGACCCGATCACGACTGACGCCGACGGCAACAACCGGTCGCAGTTCCCCAACAACCAGATCCCGTCAAGCCGGATTGACGCGACGTCGCTGCGCGTCTTGGACAAGACCTGGCAGCCAAACAATCCTGGTGACAACGCGTCCGGGGCCAACAACTTCCGCCTCGTCTTCCCGATCACGTTCGACTACTGGAACCTCACGAACCGGACAGACTACAACGTCAGCGACAACGTCAAGGTCTTCGGGCGCATCAGCCGCTTCCACACGACCCAAAGCGAGCCCGACTACTCCGGCTCGGTGGCCCAGCGCCGCCAGGGCAGCGCCCGCAACAGCGTGCAGGCATCCGGAGACGTCGTGTGGACGATATCGCCGACGACCGTGTTCAACATGCGCGGGTCGTGGTCCAAGATCACAGACTCGTTCTACACGCCGCAGGCGGAGATCGGCGAGGCCGGGCTGGCTGAGCTGTGGCCGAACAGCCCGTGGTACTCGTCGCACGTGCGCGACATTCCGGCGGTTCATTTTCCGGAGATCCGGGTGGATGCCGACGGGACCACATCGTTCGGACGCTCAGGATTCTGGTTCCAAGAGCCGTCGACGTGGAACCTTGAGGCCAAGGTCTCGAAGCAGATGGGCCGCCACTACGTCAAGGTGGGCAGCCAGTACCGGAAACAGCTCGTCCTGGCCGCGCGGCCGCGCGGCATGCGGTTCCGGTTCAACGCAAACCCGACGGCCGACACAGCCAACCGTCCAAACACCGGGGAGTTGGGGCACGCTTGGGCCTCGATGCTGATGGGGGTCATGCAGGACGGAAACTGGAGCAGGGCGAGGACGGTGGCGGTCAACCGCCCAAGGATCGACGTGTTCGGATTCTTCGTCCACGACGACTTCAAGCTGAACTCGCGCGTCACGCTGAATTTGGGCCTGCGTTACGAGTACGAGACCCCGATGAGGGATCCCGAGCACCGGCTCTCGCGATACCTCGACTTCAACCAAGGGCTCCCCGAACTCGCGTCCGCGATGGGGGAGATTCCGGCGAGCGTCATGGCCATGCGGACGACTCCTCTCGATCTGGTCGGCGCTTGGGTGTTCACGGACTCCAGCAGCCCGTACGCCTGGAATGCCCAGACCAATCTGTTCCTCCCGCGGGCGGGTCTCGCGGTCCGGCTGAACTCCAAGACTGCCCTGCGGATTGGCTACTCGAGATATGCGACGCCGCCAATCCAGGAGAAGGGCGGTGGAGCCTCTGACAGGGGTCTCGACATCCTCGGCAGCACCCCCTATCCCGGCTATGAGATCGAGGGCAGTCCCCTCTCGTCGATCAACGGCACGCCCCGTGCCTACTTTGCCGATCCCTTCCCGAGCGGCGGGGCCCACCCCAACCCCCTGCCGGAGCCGTTCGGCCAGCGTTTCGGGCGCTTCGCCACCCTTGGGTCGAACGAGGCGCGGTATTTCCACCAGAACTGGTCGGCGGGCATCAACGACCGCTTCAACTTCTCGTTGCAGCGGGAGATCTTCAACCGCATCGTTCTGGACGCGACCTACTTCATGAACTTCGGCAGCAACCAGCCCTTCGACCGTCGGCGCAACCTGCTGGATCCGCGCATTGGCTTCCAGCACGGCACGGAGATCAACAATTCCACCCCCAACCCGTTCTACGGGTTGCCCCAGGAGATCATGCCGGGGCCGCTGGCCAACCGTCGGAACATCCGCGTCAGGGACCTGCTCACCCCGTACCCCCACTTCCTCAGCAATGGGATCACGGAGCACGTATTCCCGGGCAGGCGGGAGCGCTATAACTCGCTGCAGTTGCAGGTGCAGCGGCCGTTCTCCAACGGCTTCAACATGATCATGGGCTACAACTTCCACAGAGCTCGAAACCAGGACTTCTACGACGAAGTCGACGAGATCGACCAGCGCTTCACTTTCCAAGACGACCTCCGGGGCCGGCACAAGTTCACGCTGGCAGGCATCTACGAACTGCCAATCGGCCGGAACAAGCCCGTGGGAGCGAACCTCTCCGGCGCGGCGCAAAAGATCATCGGCGGGTGGCAACTCAGCTGGCTGTACACCTATGTCGGAGGCGAGCTGCTCCGGTTCGGAGGCCTGCAGGTCAGCGGCGACCCCGCTATTTCCAACCCGACCCGGGAGAGGATGTTCAACACGGACGCGTTCTCGAACCTGGCGCCCTTCACGCGGCGGTCGAATCCGTGGAGCTACGCCGGCGTCCACGGGCCGCGCTTCTCCAACCTCGACATGGTGTTCGCCAAGCGGACGCGCATCTCGGAGAGGCTGGAGTTTGAGTTCCGCATGGAGTCCTACAACCTCACGAACAGCTTCATGGGGGCGAACCCGACCACGGACGTCAACAACGGGAACTTCGGCCGCGTGGCGAGCAAGGTGCGCACGCACTTCGGCCGCGAGTGGCAGTACAGCGGCCGCTTCATCTGGTAGCTGTCCGGGGACCGCGGGCGGGGCGACCCGCCCGCGTCCACCGCCGAGGGAACGGACGGCGTGCTCAGCGAGCCGTCGCCGGAATTTGGACTGACCGGACCTCTTCCGCGGATTCCTCGCTGGAGAACGCCACGGAACGGCCGTCCGGGCTCACCCGGACGGGACCGGGAGCCTTCCACGGGGCTTCCAAGCGCGCCGGCGCCGCTTCTCGCGCGTTCACCGCCCACAGACTGGGCCCCCCGGCCGACTCCGCGCTGACCAGCAGGTCTCCGGCAGGCCCGAGCCATTCCACCCCGGAAATCTCGCCGTATTGTGAGCGCAGCACGGTGCTCGCCCGTCCGGTGTCGACGTCCAAGACTTCGACTGACTGGCCGCCGCCCGCGGGTCCGGCTGCCAGGATGTACGCGAGACGGGCCGTGTCGGGCCCACGGCGGAGCGCACGGATGACCGCCCGGCCCGGCGGGGGGTGGTAGACGTCTTCCCGCCGCCCGGAAACGAGGGAATGCGACCGAATCACGAAGCGGGACGGCCCGGTGCGCTGGGCGAAGAAGATGCTCCCGCCATCCGCCGACCAGTCGCCCTCCAGGCCGCGAAAGTCCCCGCCTCGTTCGACAACGGCCTGGGCTGTCTCGCCCGTGGTCAGATCCGTCACGAAGAGGCCCGCCCGGCCCTGGGCGTCCCCCCCGCTGAGCAGGAGTGCGCGCCCATCGGGCGACCACCTGACCCGCTCGATGAACGTGAGGCGCGGCGCGTGCACGGTCTCCAAGCCCGGGCCGAGCTCGCGCACGGTGACCACCCGGTGTTCCTGCCCGTAGTTTTCCGTGCCGACTCTCGAGAGGTATGCGAGGAAACGACCGTCCGGCGACCACTCAGGGTTCCGGTTCGATCCGGCGAAGCGGCTCGGCAAGGCGCTCGCGGGCCCCGCGAGCGCGCCGGTGGACGGATCGAACCTTCCAAGGTAAACATCGCTGCCCCCCGCTCTCAGCCCGTAGAAGAGCGTGCCGTCACTCGTGAAGGCCATCGGCAGCGCTCGTCCGAGCCCCCGGTGAACGAGCCTGGGAGCGCCGGCCGGCCGGCCGCGCTCCACGCGCACCGACCACGCATCCATCTGCCCGGCGCGGTCGCTGCCGAACACGACCGCCCTCCCGTCCGGTGTCCAAAGCGGGTACAGATCGTTGGCGGGACTTTCGGTGAGAGGGCCATGGGCCGACCCGTCCACCGCAAGCAGATGGACATCCCGCGCGGTCGAGTCGCCGGCGGGGATCGAGTCGTACACCACAAAGCGCCCATCCGGCGAAAGGTCGACCTTCTTCGGATAGAACCAGTCCAAGGATCGCAGGACGCGGGCGCTGCCGTCGACCGTCGACACGAGCGCGATCTGGCTGACATTGTCCCGGCGGAACAGCAAGGTGAGGATCTGGCGGCCGTCCGGGGAGAAGGCCGTGGGCTGGACAAAGCCGGCCTCTTGATTGCGGTATAGCGTGCGCGGCGCCGAGCCGTCCATCCCGACGATCCTCAGCTCGTAGAACCGATCCTCGTTGAACCATGCGTAGGCGACTTGGGCGCTGTCCCGAGAAAAGACCGAGAAATAGGCGAACTGCCCTGGTGGCGGACCGCCGGCATCGCCGGTGAGGGCCCTCGTCGTTCCGTGGGCAAGGTTTCTGACAGCGAGGTTCCCCCCAGCGTCCACGAAGGAGAGCAATCGACCATCCGGCGAGGGAGCGCCAAGCGCGTTGGTCTGGCTGTCGGCCCAAACCGTGCGGGGCCGGCCATCCACCACTTCCTCGGCGCCGGGAGCGCCGGGCACTCCTGCCAGTGCGAGGTACGAAAGGGCCGCCAATGCCGCTCCGACCGATCGGGACCGAGCCCGGGACAGGTCGCGCAGCCCTGGGCTCGGTCGCTGTCGCGTCCGGCGTACCATAGTCCCTACGATACGTTGGCAGCGTGCTGATGGCTGGAAGACGAGCGCTGAGACGAACGCTGCCGTGGTTCGCTGCGGCGGTGATTCCGCTGGCTGGCCAGCCTCTGGACGTCTTTGACCAATCTCCGGAGTCGTATTTGGGAGCGGAGTCGTGCGCGGCGTGCCACGAGGATCAGGCCGCGCGGCAGTCGACCAGCGGCCACGCACTCTCGCTGCACCGCGTGGCCAACCATCCGGCCGCGGCATCGTTCCTGCCCGGTGGATCGGTGGCACGTGCCGGGGGTGCTGAGTACTCGTACCGCGCCGGCAAGAGTGGCCTTCATGTCGAGGTCGCGGCGACCGGAGAGCGAATCGGCGCGTTGCTCGAATGGGCCTTCGGGGCGGGAGAACAGGCAGTGACGTTCGTCGGTCAGATTGACGAGGGGCGTTACGTGGAGCATCATCTCAGCTACTACTCGTCCAGTGGCTCGCTGGGAAGGACTCCCGGGCACCGCGACGATCCATCCCGCGGAGCCGAGGGTGCGCTGGGTGTGTACTACGAGACATTCGGGGCTGAACCGTCGATCATGCGCTGCTTTCAGTGCCACTCGACGGGACCGCTGGCGCTCGGGGACAGCTTCTCGCTGCAGCCAAACGAGCTGGGAGTCCGGTGCGAGGCTTGCCACGGTCCGGGCCGCGGCCATGTCGAGGCGGTCACATCCGGCGATCCGGACCTCGCGAGCGCGGCCATCAGGAATCCGGCCCGCATGACGGGCGGCAAGCTCTTGGAATACTGCGGCGACTGCCACCGGCCTCCGGCGTCATCAGGGCAGGTCATCGACTGGACCGACCCGTGGAACGTGCGACACCAACCCGTCTATCTCTCGCGCAGCGCCTGTGTCGAGCCGAGCGGCGAGCCGCTGGCGTGCATGAGATGCCATGATCCGCACGGGCCGCTGTCAAGGGAGACGGCTCGCACCGCGGGACTGTGCGTCGACTGTCACGAGACCGGCAGGCCTCCCGCCCCGGTCTGTCGGCAGGACACTGGCCGCGCGTGCTCGTCTTGCCACATGCCCGCGGTGCGTCCGCAGGACGGGCTGCGTTTCACAAACCACTGGATCGGCGTCTACGACTCCGGCAATCCCCTGCGACCGCGCGAGGCGTTCGGGTCGGCTCCGCGCTGAGACGCACGCGGGCATCGCCCCTCCTCCGGCGGCCCCCATCGCCAGCTCATTCTGGGCCAGACGGTCCAAGCCGAGCCCCGCGTGTGGTTCCATGAAGGGGCTGATGATCGGAAGAGCAAGTCCCATGGACCGACGCCAAGCAATCAGGAGTCTCGCGGGTGCCGGGCCGATTGCCCTGGGCTCCCTCGGAACGCCCTGGGCCCTTTCCGCCGCCGACCGGAAGGTAGCGTCCGACATGGTCCGGTTCGGTGCCGACATCGAGCCGATCGTCCGCCTGATCGAGGACACGCCTCGCGACGATTGCATCGAGATTGTCGCGAAGCGGCTGAATGCGGGCCTGTCATACCGGGAGCTGCTGTCAGCCTTGTTCCTGGCCGGGATCCGAAATGTCAGCCCCCAGCCCCCAGGTTTCAAGTTCCACTGTGTTTTCGTGCTGCATGCGGCGAACCACCTGAGCCTCGACGCTCCCGAGCGCGAGCGGCTGCTGCCACTGCTCTGGGCTCTCGACTACTTCAAGGAGTCGCAACAGCGGGACGCGGACGAGGATGACTTCTTGCTCCGAGAGCCCAAGGGTCCCCTTCCGTCTGCGGACAATGCCTGGGCGGAACTCCACACAGCCATGGAATCGTGGGACGAGGAACGCGCGGACCGTGCAATCACAGCGCTTGCCCGCGCCAAGGGCGGGCACGAGGTCATCGACGGACTGTGGCGTTACGGGGCCCGAGACTACCGCAACATCGGTCATAAGGCGATCTTTACCGCCAGTGCCTGGCGCACATTGCAGGCGATTGGCTGGCGACACGCGGAACCGGCATTGCGGTCCCTGATCCTTGGACTGCTGGATTTCGGGACTGACCGCCGGATGAATGGCTACGGTTTCGAGGACCAGTGCCACGCGCCAAACGCGGAGACCGCGCGAAAGCTGCTTCCGGATCTGCGCCCAAGCTGGACTTCGGGCGATTCGGCCGACCCGTCGAGGGCACGCGCCGTGGCGCAGACGGTGCGCACTGGCACACCGGTCGTGGCGAGCACTGAGGTCGCGACCATGCTGAAACGCGGGGAGGCGAACTGTCGGGACGCTTGGGACGGCATTCACCTCGCAGCCGGTGACCTCATGCTGAGACAGCCGGGGATTCTGGGCGTTCACTGCGTGACCTCGGCGAATGCTCTCCACTACGCGTTCCGGATGTCGGGCAACGCCGAGACGCGTCTCTACCTCTTGCTCCAAGCGGTTGGGTGGATGGGCCAATTCGCAAACTACATGTCGAAGGACGATCGGTTGAGGGACTTGGATCTCACGAAGCTGGAACCGTCCAATTCGGCCAGTGACGGAGGAGTCGATGCGAGGGCGATTCTGCAGGATCTCGGGGCGAATGCCGACAGAGCCGCGCGCGCAGCAATCGGCTACGCGATGAATCGCCCTGACCTGACGGACTTTTTCCGGATGTCGCGCAGCCTCCTGTTCCGGAAGGCCGAAGAATCGCACCGGTTCAAGTACGCGGCAGCCATCTTCGAGGATTTCTCTCTGGTCAGTCCCGCGTGGCAGCCGCACATGCTGGCCGTCTCGACGTATTACCTGTTGGGTCCCGCGGAGCGGGACTCTGAAGTGGTGACGCGTGCCCGTGAGGCGCTGAGCGGTGCCTAACACCGGCATAACACTCGCTGGTTTCTGGGCAACGGGCGAGATCCGAGCAATCGAGGTTGCGCTAACTCAAAGCGGATCCGTGACGCGTTTCTTGCTGTGGCCGTGCTCTAGAGACGAAACTTGCAATCGAATGTCGCCCATTCTTTCTTGTGCTCCGATCCGATTGGGAAACGGAAAATAGGGCGACCTAAGTGACCCCAATATAGCCGAATGTAGCTCCGATCCTAGAACTGACAAATCCGTGCATACAGAATGGATCGCAATCGGTGGGAATGCCGTCGCAACCTGCTCGGGTACGCTGTGGCAATGTTGCGAACTCTACAAAGTCCATCGACAATCGGGTGATTGCGGACGGTAGATATTGCATCCCAAACGGAGTACAATTCGGGCATGAAGACCAGCGACCGCTTGGTGATCACAAGCGCTCCCGAGAACAGCGAGACGCCCATCGAGGCGTTCCGAAGTTGGATCACTCCGAACGCCCAGTTCTACGTGCGCAACCATTTCGACGATGTAAGCATTCACTCCGGGGAGTATTTGGGGCCTGGGAGACTGGCCCTCGCGAGGACCAAGGGAGGGAAGGTGCGGCCCGCAGGTGCAGGGTGGGCTCGCTCGCCGCGTTGGGGCTCCAGCCTGAGAAGGTGGGCGAGTGTCGTAGGGAAACTCGCGAGTTGGCCTCAGCGGGGAGTCAAGCTGCGCGCGGGACAGGGCTGTCGGGTGCGGGAGCGAGTGCTGCCGCTGGCGGCTCGTTGGCCGGAGTCCAGCAGCGTAAGGGAGGTGCGCGGAGTTCCTCCATGCGCTGCTCGTCCATCTCTCACGGGAGCCATGGGGACAGGTCCGATGGGGCCTGGCCCCGGTTGCGCGCATAGGCATCCAGCCAATCCTGCGGGCACCGGTACGGGTTCAGCCCAGCCACTCTCGCTGTCTGCAGCACGCTGAGCAGGCGCCCCGCCGTCTTGGCCCTGGCCGGTCCGCCGGGCCCGAAGCGCCGCTGGCGCGAGATCACGGGCCCGCGCAAGGTCCACTCCGAGCGGTTGTGGTCCATGGGAATCCCCGGATCCTCGAGAAACACGCTGGGACCCTCCTGATGCTGGATCAAGGACGCCGTGGCTTTGCCCTGCGCTGCCACTTGGGCCAGCTCCGCGCCGGTCCGGCCAGCGCTTGGCTGCAAGCCTTCCAGCAGCTCATAGCGGGCGACCAGGCGCTGCCACGCTTGCAGCGCGTCGTCGAAGAGTTCCCCGAAGCTGGCTTCCAGGCTTGCCTGCGCAGCCGCGCAGTCCTCGGCCTGGCCCTGCAAGGGCAGGTCGGGCTGTCAGGCCCTGCGACGCAGGCGCGCCCAGTGGAACACTTCCCCGATCCGCTCGAGCCCATCCCTGGCCCACGGCTGCAGTTCCGGAAAGCCGGCTGCCCCGTAACGGCGAGACATCGGACGGATGGGAGCTGCATCCTTGGTCCTTCGGTGGCCCCAGCGCACACCGCTGCGGGGCTGAATGTCAGTGCTTCCAGATAGAGGGGTGGACATTTCCTGCTGATTCTGTCATAGTGGGCCTTGGTGGCTGGCCTTCAGATGGCAACAACGGTGCAAGACGCGCACTTTGACCTGCGCGCTGTTTGCGTGCGCCCGACGCGCGGCGGCTGCGAGCACCGACGTTGGGACCGGCTGGTGGCCGCCCACCACTACCTGTCCTTCCAGCGCATGTTCGGACGTGCCTTGCGGCATGTCGCAACCCTGGACGGGACTTGGCTGGCGCTGCTGGGATGGCAACCCGGAGCGCTGCGCGTGGCCGTGCGCGACCGCTGGATCGGCTGGTCGCTGCAGCAGAAGCTGCGCCGCCTGCATCTGATCGCCCAGAATGTGCGCTTCGTGATCCTGCCCGCCGCTGCCGGGCGCAAGCACCTGGCATCGAGGGTCTTGGGCCTCAGCCTGCGCCGCTTGTCGGGAGACATCTTGGCCGCACATGGGTATCCGGCGCTGCTCGCGGAAACCTTCGTGGACCGCGCGCTGCACAGGGGCACGTGCTACCGCGCCGCGAACTGGCAGCCGCTGGGGTTCACCAGCGGCTATGGCCGCCAGCGGGGCCCCACGGCCCGCTGGCGGCATCATGGCCAGCCCAAGCAAGTGCTGGTGTACCCCTTGGCCCGTAACGTGCAGGCGCGTTTGCGCCAGCCCGAGCAGGAGCCCTGCTGGGGCGGTCCCGCCAAGCGGCCGCCGGCTCCGGCCGCGGTGCTGCGCAGCCTGCTCGAGCGCCTGCAGCAGGAGCCGCACTGCCGCCCGGCCGGCGGCCGCCGCTATGCGCTGGCCAGCCTGCTGTGCCTGGCCGCGAGTGCGCACATGGCCGGCTACCGCGGCGTGACGGCCTACTCGCGGTATGCCACCCTGCTCAGCCAGCGGCAGCGGCAGGCCGCCGGCTGCTGGTGCAACATGCGGCTACAACGCTACGCCGCTCCGGTGCCGAGCACGTTCTACCAAGCCTTGGTCCGGCTGCCGCCGGAGGTGTTCGAGGGGGCCGTCGAGCACGCCTCGCTGGGGCTGCAGGCCCACTCGCAGCCGGCCGTGCCGGAGCGCAGCGCGCAGGGGCTGGGCGAGCGCGCGGCAGCGGCCGCCGGCCGCGGGAAGGGCCCAAGGTGAGATTCTGGCCGGGCGCAAGCGGGGACACCGCGCGGGAGCGGGAGCAGGCGCAGGAATTGGAACGCTTGGAGCAGCACTGCGCGGCCCTGCTCGAGAAGGTGGAAAGCGCACGGCAGGAGAGCGGGGAATTCCGCCGACGGTCGCAGCGCAGCCAGGCCGAGCTGGAGCGGACGCGGACTGAGCTGGAGCGGACGCGGGCCGAGCTGGAGCGGACGCGGACTGAGCTGCAGCAAGCCCACACAACGATCGGCAATCTGAAGCTGCTCGTGGCAGACCTGCAGAAGACCTTGTTCGGGCGCAAGAGCGAGAAGCCGTCGGATCCCGGGCCCGAGCCGAAAGCGGACCCCAAGCCGCCGCCCGGGCCGGGGGACAGCCCTGACAAGCCTGACAAGCCTGACAAGGCCGGCAAGGGGCGCAAGCAGAAGGCCGCCAAGCGCAAGCGGGGACGCCAGCCCGGATCGGCCACTCCGCCGCGTCGGGACCGCTCCCGCCTGCCAAAGATTCCCGAGCCCTTGGAGCTGCCCGAGCACGAGCGCCGCTGCGCGCAGTGCGACACGCCCTTCGTGCGCTGCGGGACCAAGTCCAGCAAGATCTTCGAGATGCACTTGGCTGCGCTCGCCCGCGAGATTGAGCGCCAGTGCTACGAGCCGGGCTGCGCCTGCGCACCGCCGGGACGCCTCGTTGCGCCCCCCGCGCCACGGCTGTGGAGCGGCACCCAGCTGGGGACCAGCGTGTGGGCCTGGAGCGTGGTCCAAGTTTTCCACATGCATCGCCCGCAGGCCGCGGTGGCGCGCGAGCTGGATGCCATCGGGTTGGGCATGGCACCGGCGACGCTGGCGCAAGGCCTGCAGAGGCTCGCCCGGCTGGTGCAACCCTTGGAGCAGGCCATCGCCGAGCGTCTGGGACAGGCTCGGGTGGTGCAGGCCGACGAAACCTCCTGGCCGGTGCAGAACATTGAGGGCCAGGACAACGCCAAGCAGCCCCCGGCATCCGGCGCCAGGCCCAAGCACTGGCTGTGGATGGTCTGCTGCGAGGATGCCGTCTGGATGCGCATCCTGCCGACGCGCGGGCTGCCCTCGGGCCGCGAACTGCTGGGCAAGCTGGGCCAAGGCAAGCTGCTGACGCTCGTGTGCGACTGCTGGAGTGTCTATCCGGCCTTCGCCAAGCGCTCCGAGAATGTCCGGCTGCAGTTCTGCTGGGCTCATCAGCGCCGACACTACTGCCGGGTGGAAGCCGGCTTTCCGGAACTGGAGCCGTGGGCCACGGACTGGCTCGAGCGGATCGGGGAAGTGTTCCACTTGGCGCACCTGCGTCGCAGGGCCTGGCAGCCCGCACTGCCCTTAGAGCACCAGGCCGAGGACTTCGAGGCTGCGCAGGCAAGCCTGAAAGCCAGCCTCGGGAAACTCTTCGACGACGCGGTGCAAGAGTGGAGGAGCCTGGTTGCGCGCTATGAAATGCTGATCGCCGTGCCAAGCGGTGGCCGGACCGGCGCGGAGCTGGCCCAGGTGGAAGCGCGGGGCAAAGCCACGGCGTCCCTGATCCTGCACAAGGCGGGGCTCAGCGTGTTCCTCGAGGACCCGGCGATTCCCATGGACAACAATTACGCGGAGCGGACCTTGCGCGGACCCGTGATCTCGCGCCGGCTGAGCTTCGGGTCCGGCGGTCCGGCCGGGGCCGAGACGGCGGGGCGCCTGCTCAGCGTGCTGCAGACAGCGAGAGTGGCGGGGCTGAACCCGTACCGCTACATGCTGGATTGGCTGGATGCCTGTGCGCGCAACCGGGGCCAAGCCCCATCGGACCTGTCTCCATGGCTCCCGTGGGAGATGGACGAGCAGCGCATCGAGGAACTCCGCGCACCTCCCATCCGCTGGTGGACCCCGGCCAACGGGCCGCCAGCGGCAGCGCCGGCTGACGCACCCGACAGCACTTTCCCGCCCGCAGCTTAACTCCCCGCTGAGGCCAGCTCGCGAGTGTCGCTACGTCACTCGCCCACCTTCTCAGGCTGGAGCCTGAACGCGGCGAGCGAGGCCACTCTGCACCTGCGGGCCGCACCTTCACCTATCCGCGCCTTCCCCTGCCTTTGGCCCTCGCGAGGGCCAGCCTCCCAGGCCCCAAAATACTCCCCGGAGTGAATGCTTACTCGACGATCCCGTGATCGACCCGTCGGTCTGGCAACTGAACATCACCGGATGCGTGGACCGGCAGTCAAAGCTCACCTGGGACCGCCTCAACCAGATGGAACAGAGAAGTCTGGCGGTGACCCTTGAGTGCGCCGGCAATGGCCGGTCATTTCTGGACAGCAACCCTCCGGGCGTACAGTGGGGAGCCGGAGCCGTGGCGAACGCCGAATGGACCGGAGTGCCGGTGAGAGCTCTGCTGGAAGCCGCCGGGATCAGGGACGGAGCTCTGGAGGTTGTGTTCGAGGGGGCCGACACCGGCAAGGAAGCGGGCGCCGACGAGGAGCTGCGCTTCGCGAGGAGCGTTCCGCTCGATCTGGCGCTCCACCCCGACCCGCTCATCGCTCTCCGCATGAACGGAGAAATCCTCCCGCAGGAGCACGGATTTCCCGCACGGCTTGTCGTGCCCGGCTGGTACGGCGTTGCGTCGGTCAAGTGGCTTAGGGCCATCCGTGTGGTCTCCGAGCCGTTCCGTGGCTTCTTTCAGAGCACCATGTACACGGTCAAGCGCAGGAGCGTGAGGGGCCTCAGCGACGATGGGGTCGGCACGATGCTGCCAAAATCCGAGATCACCCGACCGCGCCATCGCGAGCGCTTCCCGATGGGCTCACGCCTGATCGAGGGTGTCGCGTGGGCCGGTCCCGAGCCGGTTTCCGCGGTCGAGGTTAGCTGTGACGGCGGGGAGTCATGGAAGCGGGCCACGCTGGTCGGCCCGCAACGACGCTACACGTGGACCCGATGGCGGACTGAGTGGACACCGCCGCGTCCCGGCGACTACAGCCTGCTAGCCCGCGCGATCTCGGAGTCAGGCGAGATCCAGCCGGGCAGGCACAACCCCCTCCACGGGGGCTACATGGTCAACTTCAGCCGACCGTTGCGCATCTCGGTCAAGGATGCCGAAGCGGAAAAGCCCTTGATGTTCGCGATCTGACGGCCCTCGTGGCGACGCCGGAGCGGGCCACCGGCCGGTTGGCACCGGTTTCCCAAGCGGATGCAGACGATGGCAAAGCGCCAGAGTTGGGCGGATGGCGGGCGGACCGGGGCGGAGGGGCAACGAGCTCCGGGGCAGAGACCGCTCAAGGACAGACGGCACGTTGGGTGGCGCCGACCCGCCGAAGCAGGTTGACTCGCGCGAACGGCCAGAGAGAGGCCCCATCTCGGGCGGTCAGTCGTCTACGACCGCAAAGAAGAAATCAATTGGATCCAAGTGCGCAATCCTCCACCTTTCACACCTGAGGCTGACGCGGAGCTGCACCCGTTCCTGCCTGCGTTCCACCGGTCCCGGGTCAATCCTTGGCGTCAACTCCAACTGCCAGTCGACTCGAACTACCCACTCGCGCGGTCCGCCCGTGACCGCTCTCACCGCGACGGAAGAGGAGATTCGCCTCTGGCGCACCAAGGCTGTGACCTGCTCGCGAAGTCCGTCGTAGTCCGCGTAGGCCCGCCGGTCGAAGCTGCCCAGCAAGATTGCGGCGTTGCCCGACTGCAGAGCGCGGCTTGCGTCCTGGACCAGCTGCACGACCCGATCCGGCGCATCGCCTGTGACCGGCTGACCGCCCACAGGGAGGCTAACCGCCGCGACGGCAAGGATGCATCGCCCGGCTGCACGCGCCCTCGAGCCGAATCTCGCAGGTGAAGCGTACGTCTTCACTCTCGCCCCGATCCGCGGCGGGCCTAAAGTCAGAGATCAGATCTCGTCAAACGGGCCCCGCTCGACGACGTGGGCTATTGCTTCGGGAGATACCCGGTACTCCGAGTGAGAGGCGTTCCCCACGAAGCCCAGGTCCTTGATGCCCGCGGGGCTCGTGTAATACGCGTCCACGATCAAACGCCGAGCCCAGTCAAAGAATTCCAACCCGCCCCGCAGACCTGAGGGTCGCCTCACTCCAAACACAGAGAACCGTGCGTACTCACCCGTTTCCCGAGCGGTGTTAGAACCGGTGTCCGTTCGCTCGGCCTCCACGAGAGCGTCGAGCAGGCCTGTTTGCTGCTCGTGGCTGCACTCGACGAATGCGTGACCGTGCAGTTCGCGCGCGGTGTGGTCGAGCCAAAGGATGCCCCCGCTGAAAATTCGGGCCAGCTCACGGTTCTGGCTGGCCAGCAGGTCGATGAACTCCGGGGCACCACCCTCGCGCCCGCTGGGACCACCCTCATCTTCTGGAACGATCAACTCGGAGAGCCGCTCAAGAGTCTTGAACTCGTGGCCGTTGAAGTACTTGACGCGGTACTCGCCCGCAAAGGTCCGCTCTTCCTCGACCGCCTCGTGGACGTCTGCGGCGTCGGCGCGGTCCATTCCGCCGGGCAAGCCGGCCGCCGTCAGCGCGAGGGCGATGCGCCGAATCGCCCCTCGCCGCGACAGGGAATCCACCCGGACGAATCCCGTTGTTCTAGACATTGCCCTTCCTCAGCTCCTCGGACAGGTACTCGGCCGTTCTCCACGAGAGCGCGTTGATCGTCAGCGTGGGATTCTTGTCAGGGTTGCTGACGAAGCTCGCCCCGTCGGCCACGAACAGATTGCGCACTTCATGGGCCTGACAGTACTGATTCAGCACGGAGGCGCCTGGCCTGTCCCCCATTCGCGCCGTGCCAACCTCATGGATGATCGAACCCGGCACGGCGATGCCGGGATTCTCGCGCTCGGGATTGGCGATCCCCAGCACCTTCCCGCCGGCTGCCTCGATCAGCGCCCGAAACGTGCGCTCCATGTGGCGGGCCTGACGCCACTCGTAGTCGCTGAACGAAAAATGGAACCGGGGCACCGGAATGCCCCAGCGGTCTACGGTGTCGGGATCGATGTCCATGTACGTCTGGTTGTTCGGGATCATCTCGCCGCGCCCAGAGAGCCCGATCAGGCATCCGTACATTTGGCGGGCGAGGCGCTTGAGCTCTGCCCCGTACCCGGCATGGCGCGCGATGGGAGTAAAGCTGCCCGCCTCCGGCATGCCGAATCCGCCCCACATCTCGATGTGGTAACCACGAGGGAAGTCCAGCTTGCCGTGGCCATCCCAGAGCCACCAAGGCGCGTACAGATGCGCGCCGCCGAAGCCATCGGTGTCATAGCGCGGCATGTTCTCCAAGGCGGGAAACGTCCCTAGCAAACTGAAACCAACGGTGTCCATCAAGTAGCGGCCCACCAAGCCCGAGCCGTTCGCGATCCCGTCCGGGAAGTGCTTCGACTTGGAGTTCAGCATGAGCCGCGCGGTCTCGCACGCCGAAGCGGCCAGCACGACCGCGCGGGCCTCCAGACGCCGCTCAACGCGGCCGGCCTTGTCAACGTAGACCACCCCCCGCGCCAAGCCTTCCGAGTCGACCTCAACCTCGCGGACCATCGCATCGGTAATCAGCGTTACGTTCCCAGTCTTCACGGCCGGGAAAATGTCAACCTGCGCCGCGGAGTAGTTCGACTCGGTGAGGCATCCCCGACCGCACTGCCCGCAATAGTGGCACGCCGCCCGCCCGTTGATCGAGCGCGTGATGACAGCCCGCCGGTTGGCGATGAACGGAATTCCGAGGCCCTTGCCCGCGACGCGCATCAGGCGCTCGTGCGCCTTGGGCTCCGGGGGCGTGTGGAACTTTCCGTCTGGCGCGCTGCGAATGCCCTCCGCCGTTCCCGTGACGCCGATGAACTCCTCGGCCCGGTCATACCACGGTGCCAAGTCTTCGTACGAGAAGGGCCAGTCCCACCCAATCCCGTCGCGCGAGTAGGGCTTGAAGTCGAGATCCGAGAACCGGAATGACATCCGCCCGTAGTGGTTGGTGCGTCCCCCGACAATGCGCGAGCGAAACCAGTCGAATCTCGTGCCCGGTGCCGAGGTGTAGGGCTCGCCGTCAAGCTCCCAGCCGCCGTTGATGGTCCGCAAGAAACCGTAGGCCTGCCCCTTGCCGAAGTAGGCCTTGCCACCGTGCTCGGTACCGCGGTGGCCGTAGTCGTGGAGCCACTTGTGGGTCTTGAACTCCTTCTGCGGGTCAAGCATCGGACCGGCCTCGACGAGAGCGACCTTGATGCCTTGGTCAGCCAGAACGCGGGTCATCGTGCCGCCTCCGGCACCAGCCCCGACGACGATCACGTCATATTTCGGATCCGCCATGTGCTTCCCTCCGTGGCCCCGGCCCAGCCACGCCCTCGCCGGACTGCCCGGCTCTCCCCACCGCCGGCCTACTGGGGCGCCAGGGGCAGCGGATCCGGACGCTTGGCAACGACTCCCTCGTAGGCCTCCGCGATTGAGATGTGGTGCGCCGTCAGCATGTGCCCCGTGGCGCGGTCCAGAGTGATTCGCGCATTCGCGAACTCGTTCTGGGTCGCGATCAGGCTCGTCCGGGCCGTCGCCAGGTCGCGCTGGGCCTGCACAACCTGAAAGATCGTCGAAGCGCCGAGATTGTATTTCTTCTGCTCTGCGTCCAATGTCTGCTCCTGCAACTGGACCGACTTGGAGGCCGCCGCATAGCGCGCACGGGCCTGCCTTACCTGGATCATCGCCGACTGGACCTCGGTGCGCACAGCGTTCTCCAGCTGCACGAAGCGCAACTCCTGCTGCCGCTTCTCGAGCAGTGCCGCTGTGTAGTCAGCCCGGGCCTGGCGATTCTTCAGCGGAATGTTGACCTGTAGGCGAATCTGGTAGTCGGGGAAATTCCGCCGGAAGAGCTGACCGCCGGCATTCGTAAGTCCCCCTAGGAAGAAGTCGGAAATCCCCGCAGGCTGACCGGGGCTCGGAAGAAACAGGGGGTTCTCAGAGCCGGCGAGAGCGTTGTTGGTCAGGTCAACGGTCAGGTCCGCGCTCGGAAGCATCCCGTTCTTGACGCCGATCAGGCCCAGCTCCGTGTTCTGCAGCCGGATCCGGTTCTGCTCGACGTCGGCACGCGCCGCGAGGGCCACCTGGCTCAGCACGGGAAGCGGCTCCAGCTCCTCGTCGACGTTGACCACGATGTCCTCGGTGGGGACAATCTCCGCGTGCTCCAGTGTCGGACTCGCGATTCCGTTCACGCTGAGGGCGTCCTTGATTATGGTCTCCTGCAGCTGGACCTCGGTCTGCGCCGCAGTGAGGTCAGCCTCGCGCGCGGCCACCTCGGCCTCGGCGCGGATGATCTCAATGGGGGCCAAAGTGCCGACTTCGACGCGGATCTTGTTGTCCCGGTAGAGCTTTCTGGCCAACTCCAGATTCTGCACCTGGCTCTCTACCTGCGCCCGCAGCGACACGAGTCCCCAGTAGAGACTCGCCACTCGCGAAACGACCTCCTCTACCTGCAGCTTGAACTGCAGGTTCGAGATCTCATTGTTATTGTTGGCGACCTTGATGTTGCGCGTGTTGACGGCCACGCCGAAGCCTTGCAGCAGGGGCTGGGTCAGGCGCAGGGTCAAGGCACTCGTTAGTGCGGGGTTGAAGTTGGTGCGAAGGCTGTTCGTCTCGCTGCGGGAGTTTGACCACACCAGGGCCGCAGTGGCCCCGGACGCGAATCCCTGCCGCAGCCCGACCTGGCTGTTGCTGATCTCGCGGACGAGCGTGTTGGTGCCCGTCACGAAGTTGCTGGTCTGCGGGTTTGAGAAGTGGCCCCAGTCTACGTTGCTGAAGATCGACGGGTCCAAGTTCACCGCCTGGGTGCCGAAGAACGTGCTCGCGTCACCAATGTCCGCCGCTCCGCCACCGCCGGCGCCCCCTACGCCGCCACCGCCTCCCGCCCTCTGGGTGATGCCCGTCGCCTGGCCCTGCGGAGCCGCCCTGGCGACGCCTCCAAGACCAGTCGAGAGTACGCTGATCTGGTTCTGCACACCGCGGAGCTGGGAGCCCGACTTGGCGCGCATCAGGTCGTTCGCAGCACTTTGGGGGCCATAGCGCGACCAAGCGATGTCAAGGTTGTTCTCGATCGCGAGGGCGATTGCGTCCGACAGGCTCAGGTAGAGCTTTGCCTCCTGCATGAGATTCTCGAGGCGGTCCGAGTTGCGGAGTGAAACCTCCGGCACATCGGGGGCCTTGAAGATGTTGACCAGCGGCGGCCAACTAGACTCCGCGACGCTGTAGTCGATCGCTCGATTGCGGATCGTTTGGGCACTGGCAAGTGGCAGCAGGGCCATCGCTGCCGCCAGCAGCAGCAGGGGCCAGCCGGTGGATGTTTTCATTGGACGTGCGGTAAGGGACTCACAACCGCCCAAGGCAACAAGCCCGGCGGATAAATCTAAGACGATTCGGGGCATCGCTTGGTTACGAGGAGCAACGGACGCCACCGCCCCCGGCAAGCGCTAGGCTGCAAGGAATGGCGGCTCCCGACCGGACCTGGAAACTAACTCTAGCTTACGACGGATCCGACTACGCGGGCTGGCAGGTCCAACCGAGGCGCCCCACCGTGCAGGGAGCGCTGGAGCGGGCGCTGGGCCGCATCGAGGGCAAGCCGGTGCGGGTGGTCGGCTCTGGTCGCACCGACGTGGGCGTCCACGCTCTCGGCCAGGTCGCATCCTGCCAGTTGAGCATCCCGATTCCCGCGGGCGGGCTGCTCAAAGCCCTGAACCGGGTGTTGCCACGGTCAATCCGGGCGAATGCCGCGGTGCCCGTCGCGGAAGGGTTCCACGCGCGCCACCACGCAGTGGCGAAGACGTACGAGTACCGCATCCAGCGGGCCTCGGCATGCTCTCCGTTCGAGGCGCGCTACGTGCTGTGGCATCCGTACCCGCTGGTCGAAGGTGCCATGGCCGCCGCCGCCCCGCAGTTGGAGGGAACACACGATTTCCGGTCGTTCGCCTCAAATTCCAAGCAGCCAGTGGAGCATACTCGCAGAACCGTGTTCTCCTCGTCGCTGAAGCGGGAAGGGAGCGTGCTTGTGTACCGGGTGCGGGGGTCTGGCTTTCTGTACCGCATGGTCCGGACCATCGTCGGCACCTTGATGGAGGTCGGACGGGGCAATCTGGCTCCGAACGAGATCGGTCACATCATCGGCGCACTGGACCGAGGCGCGGCCGGCCCTGCCGTTCCGGGCCGCGGCCTGTTCTTGGTGAGCGTTGAGTACGACGCGGCGAGGCGCGACGCCGGGACTGGGCAGCGCCGGCCGGGGGCTGCCCGCTCAGTGCACCCTTGACACGACCCAGCGGGCGATCTCCCGAAGCGCCCAAGCCTCGCCTCCGAAGACATCCAGCGCCTCCAGTGCCTGCTCCAAGCACCGCTGGGCCCTCTGTCGCGATCCCCGGACCCCGTAGAGTGCCGGGAACGTGGCCTTGTCCTGGCGCTCGTCCTTGCCAGCGGTCTTGCCAAGCTGGCCCGACGAGGAGACTACGTCCAGAATGTCATCGACGATCTGGAATGCGAGCCCGATCTGCTCGCCGTAGGATCTCAGGCCGCTGTGCAGCGCGGGTTCCGGGTCGAAAGACTCCCGATGGAGTGAGCCGATCACGACGGACGCCCGGATCAGTGCCGCCGTCTTGGCCCTGTGGATGTAGCCCACAAGCTCGGGGGTGGGCTCGGCGCGCTCCGCCTCGATGTCCGCCACCTGACCCCCGATCATTCCGTCCACGGTCCCGATCGCAGCCAGCATCTCCCCCGCAATCCGCGTCCTGAGCCTGGAGACGGAGCCTTCCGGGTCAGAACGGGGTTCCGGGGCTGCCAGAGTCCCGAGGCCAAGAGTTAGCAATGCGTCGCCCGCGAGGATTGCGACGGCCTCCCCGTAGACCTTATGACAGGTGGGCTTTCCCCGGCGCAGGTCGTCGTCATCGAGGGCCGGAAGGTCGTCGTGGACCAGCGAGTATGTGTGGATGCACTCGATAGCCGCACCCACGGTTGCGATTCCCGAGCCGGCCCCCCGCGCCTCGGCGGCGGCGATCATCAGGATTGGTCGGATTCGCTTGCCCCCGGCGAAGACGCTGTGGCGCATCGCGGCGTGGATCGTGGCCGGAGGTGCATCCGCCGGCGGCAGCAATTCGTGAAGGGCGCGATTAACTCGCTGCTGCCTCTCCCGAACGTATTGCGCGAACTTGCGCTTCACCGACTAGAACGGATCCTCGGCGCCACGCTCGAACGGTCGCGGCTCGGGCTTTCCTCCGCCGTCCTTCATCAACACCTCGACCCTAGTCTCGGCCTGCTCAAGCTGCTTGCGGCAGCGCTGGCTCAGGCTTACGCCGCTCTCGAAGAGCTTGATCGAGTCTTCCAACGACAGGTCGTCGCCCTCTAGCTTGCGGACAATCTCGTCGAGCTGCTTGAGCCCGTCCTCAAACGACGGTTTCGGTTCGGTCTGTTCCATGGCTGGCCGTTCGCCATTGTACTCGGAGATGTGGACCAGAGACCACGCTGTTCGACTCCGATTGGTTTCTCAGACCTCCCGGCCGGAGCTGCACCTGCGAGAGGCGCCGCTAGCGACGACAGTTACGCTCACGAGCGCGGAAGCGAACCTCAACATCGACGCTGAAACTGGTTCGGAATTGCGAGCTGGGGCCGCGGCTTTTGGGGACAACGCCCGACCAGCGGTGGGCCGGCGTGCCCTCGGAGGGACTCTTTCGATCAAGACATCAGGGCCGCCGCGATCGCTGGGGCGACCGCCACCGGCAGTCACGACGGAGCGACGCCGCGACAAGGCTTCAAGGGCCTTGCCTGACCGCACCGGGAACGGCTTGCGAAGCCCTCCCGCTGAAGCTAGCTCGGGGAGAGGCCCCCGCCGGCCTGCCAGCCGCGAGGCTCTGCGAGCACCGGCTAACCGCCCGGATCAATGGCCCTGACAAGTGTTCGCCCTGCGTTGTTTTCCGGCGGCCTCCCCGGACTGGGCGCTCCAGAGCGGCCGGGACCGGCGGCCAGTTTGCCGACAAGTGCCACAATGCGGATGTGACCCGACCCGAGGGTGGCCACGACCCGAGCGCGGGGCTCGGCGTGGGCCGTCAGCCACCCAGCAAGAACTGGCAGGATGCCAGCGCTCGGTTCCCGTGCTCACTTGTGCATTTGGAGCGGCTCGGCCGCGCGGGCAGGCTCTCGCCAGCAGAGCTGGTAAGCGCCTCCTTGGAAGCCATCGATGCGCGTGACGGGAGCATCGAGGCTTGGGTCCGCTTGAATCCGCGGGCCGGGGAGGACGCGGCCAGCCTAACCAAACAGTTGGAGGCACAGGGGCCGCTGAGCCCCCTCCACGGGATGCCCGTGGGGATCAAGGACATCTTCGACACCGCCGGGCTGCGGACGGAGTGGGGAACACCGACGTTGAGACGCCGCATGCCCGGCAGGGACTCTGCGCTCGTGGCCATGCTCAAGGACGCCGGGTGCGTGGTGATCGGCAAGACGGTGACAACCGCGTTCGCCTACTTCGACACCGGGCCCACCCGCAACCCGTGCCATCCCGCCCACACGCCCGGGGGCTCTTCCAGCGGATCCGCGGCGGCGGTGGCCGCGGGCATGGTCCCGCTCGCGGTCGGAAGCCAGACGCAGGGTTCGGTGCTGCGGCCGGCGTCGTTCTGCGGAATCGCCGGCTTCAAGCCAGGGCACGGCCTGCTGCCGCTGGAGGGCGTGATGCCATTTGCGCCCACGCTGGACCACGCCGGGATATTCGCGGCCACGGCCGGTGACCTTCGAGTCGCCTGGCTCGGGCTCGGATTTGATTCCCGCGGTCATGCCGAAAAGCGCGCGACGGTCATCGAATGGCCCCCTTCGGGCAGTCTGCAGCCGGCCATGGCGACAGCTTTCGAGGATGCGATCAGCACTCTCGCCACGGCGGGAGTGGCGGTCAGGAGGGTCCCGCGGCCGTCTTTTTTCGACCGCCTTCCGGAGGCACTGCTCACCGTCATGGCCTCCGAAGCCGCGCGCGAGCACGGGGCGCACTACCGGAAGTTTGGAAGCCGCGTGGGAGAAAAAATGGCAAGCCTGCTGGACCAAGGACTGCGCATCCCTCGGTCCCGCTACCGTGACGCATTGGCAACGATCGCGACATGCCGGGCCGATTACGCATCCTGGAGCTCGGAACACCCGATCGTGGCCACGCCGGCAGCTCCGGGACCGGCCCCACGCACGCTGCTGTCTAGCGGCGATCCCTGCTGCAACGCGCCCTTCACGGCGCTCGGCGCCCCCGCGGTCTCGATTCCGATGCCCGTCGGATGCGGACAACTCCCCTTGGGCTTGCAGCTGGCTGTGGGGACGGGGCAAGAGGCAGGACTGCTCGCGACCGCGGAGGAGTGGCAATGCCTGCTTGCGGCCGGGCCGTGAAACAGAGGCACGGTGGGCATTCTGCTCACGGGAGGCGGCAAGGCGCAGCTCTGATCGCCGCCCGCCTGGTCCGTGAAGGGCATCAGGTAACGATCGGCGAGAAGGACGCGCAGCGCTGCGAATTTCCTGTCCTGCCACGCCTTGGCAGCTGTGGGGGGCGACGTGTTCACCGCCATCTCGGCGGTCGCCGCGTGCATTTTCAACGTCGGGCCGGATCTGGCCGACGTCGGCCCGACCGACAACTACGCGGACCTGCCAGCGCTGGCCAAGTGGGTGCTCTGCTTCGACATGATCGCCGGGAGGCTGGAACTCTACACGGTGTTGGTGACCATGACGCCCTGATTCTGGCGAGAGTAGCGCGGGCGCGCGGCGGAGCGCTGGCTGATACGCTGGAACTGTCAGTGGCTGCGAGGCGCCGTCTTGGCGCAACCCACAGGCATCACTTTGGCCCCCTGCCCCGCACCCGGCGGTCGTCAGGGCCAGATCCCGGAGGGCCGATATGGACCTGGACTTTGAGAAGTGTGGCGGACTGCTGCCAACGATTGTGCAAGACCACGAGGACGGGCGCGTTCTCATGCTGGGCTTCATGAATCCGCAGGCATTCGAGAAGACCGTCTCCACGGGCAAGGTCACGTTTCACAGCCGGACCCGCAACACGCTCTGGACCAAGGGCGAGACTTCGGGGAATTCGCTGCTCGTGAAGCGCATGGAAGTGGACTGCGACCTTGACACGCTCCTGATCCATGCCGAGGCAATCGGACCGGGAGTGTGCCACGCCGGATACCGGAGCTGCTTCTACCGACGCTTCGAGGACGGCGCGTGGAAGGTGTCGGAAGAGCCCACCTACGACCCGCGCGCCACCTACGGATCGTAGGCGGTGAACGCTTAGGCGCGACCCATGCTGCGCGTTGTCCGCAGCCGCGACACTGCGGCGATCGAAGAGTTGCTGGAAGCCCGGGCCCGGAGGCAGGAGCGCGTCGATCAGGTCGTGGGGCCGATCTTGGAGTCCGTCCGGCAGCGCGGTGACGCGGCGCTCTTGGAGCACGCCCGCCGCTTGGACGGATTGCGGGCGCAATCCGCGCGGGTCGAGCCGCGTGCGCTTCGCTCGGCGGCGGCTTCCCTCCCCCCTACCTTGGCTCGCGCCGTGGAGACGGCCAGCGCTCGTGTCCGGGACTTCGCGAGGCGCCAGATGCCCGCGGAGTGGATGAGTCAGGCAGGGCCGGGAATCGAGGTTGGCCAGCTGGTGCGGCCGATCGAGTCCGCCGGTGCGTACATCCCCGGCGGGCGCTACCCGCTCCTCTCGACGCTTGTCATGACCGCCGTGCCCGCCGGAGTGGCCGGCGTGGGACGCATTGCCGTGGCGTCCCCCCGTCCGCATGCCCAAATGCTGGGAACCGCGGGCATGCTGGGCATTTCGGAGCTGTACGCGGTGGGCGGCGCGCAGGCGATCGCGGCACTCGCACTCGGGACCGAGTCGATCCCGCGCGTGGATCGAATCGTGGGTCCGGGCAACGCCTACGTGGCGGCTGCCAAGAGGCTGCTGGCCGGCGAGGCGGGGATTGACTTTGTCGCAGGGCCCACCGAGACCGTGCTGATCTTTGAGCGCGCGAAGCCTCGGTCCCTGGCGGCGGACATGCTGGCGCAGGCGGAACACGACGCGGATGCCGCCGCCATCCTGCTCACGCCGTCCCGAGACCTGGCCGAGAGGGTGGCCGAAGAGGTGGAAGTGCAGGTCGAGACGCTGCCCACCGCCGGCACGGCGGCCGCAGCCATCCGCGCCAACAGCGCCGCGGTGATCACCGATAGCCTGGACGAGGCCTGTGCGATTGCGAACCGCATCGCGCCCGAGCACCTCTCGGTGAGCGAGGACGTTCCGCTCGAAGAGATCCAACATGCCGGGAGCGTGTTCGTCGGAGAATGGACCCCGGAGGCCGCGGGCGACTACGCGACTGGGCCGAATCACGTGCTGCCGACCAACGGCCAAGCCCGCTTGCGGGGCGGGCTGAGTGTGCTTGACTTTGTCAAGGTCATCTCGGTGCAGCGCATCCAAGAGCGCGGCCTGCGAGAACTGGGGCCGACCATCACGGCGCTGGCGCGGGCCGAGGGGCTGGAGGGCCACGCGCGGTCGATCGAGGTCCGGACCGGCGCGCTCAGGAGCGACCAGCTTGGTTAGGGCACCCACGCCCCGAGCGGCCGTGCGCGAAATGGCGCCCTACAACCCGCCGCTGGAGGGTCGGTCCGAGAAGCTGCGCCTGGACTTCAACGAGAACGTCAGCGGCTGCTCTCCACAAGTGCTCGAGACTGTCCGGGAGGCCGCGACGAGAGGCTTCATCGCGACCTACCCGGAGTACGCCAAGATGCTCGAGCGCTTGGGGGCGCACCTAGGCGTGGGCGCCGACCAAGTCACGATCGGTGCGGGGACAGACGAGGTCATCAACGGTATCCTCCACGCCTACGTCGACCCGGGCGACGAAGTGGTCATGGCGAGGCCCTCGTTCGCAATGTTCCAGTTCTACACGCAGCTGGTCGGCGGCGTGCCCGTGACGGTCCACTACCGCGGACGAGAGCTGGCGTTCCCCGCGGACGAGATCGTGGCCGCGATCGGTCCCCGGACACGGGCGATTTGCATCGCCACGCCCAACAACCCGACCGGGGGAGTCGCGACCCGGGATGACGTAGTGAGAATTCTCGCCGCCGCGGACCGGTGCGCCGTACTGGTGGACGAGGCGTACTTCGACTTCCACGGGGAGACCATGCTGGACCTCATCGAAGAATGGCCGAACCTCTTCGTCGCGCGCACATTCTCCAAGGCGTATGGCATGGCAGGCATGCGAGTCGGCGTGGCCGCGTCGCAGCGCCGGAACATCGCAGTGGTCAGGAAGGGCCAGTCCCCTTACGGCGTAAACTCGCTGGCGGTGCGCTGCGCGCTTGCGGCGATGGAGGACGATGCGTACGTCCGCGAATACGTGCGGAGGGTTGTGAGCGCGCGAGACCTGCTGTGCGATGCCTTGGAAGAGCTCGGCGTGCGGTACTGGCCAAGCCGTGGGAATTTCGTGCTGTTCGAGCTCGGCAAGGGCTGCCGGCGGCGCTGTGACGCCCTGTCGGAGCGGGGAATCCTGATCCGGGACCAGTCCGCGCACATGCCTGGAACCGCACGGGTCACGGTGGGGCCGCTCCGGGAGACCGTGAACTTCCTGTCGGCATTCCGCGAGGTGCTGGCGCGGTGAGGGCCGACGTGCTGGTCTTTGACATGGACGGGGTGCTGGTGGATCCGTCGCAGACGTTCCGACGAGCGCTCATCGAGACTGTCCGGCACTACTGCGGGGTCAAGGTCACGCAGGAGGACATCGTCCGCATCAAGAACGGCGGCGGGTATAACAACGACGCGGACATAGCCATGACGGTCATCCGCGAGGCGGGCGTGAGCGTGAGTGCCAGGGCGGTCTCGAACTTCGGGCGCGAGCTGTACTGGGGCCGGGACGGCGACGGCTTCATCCGCGACGAGCGCTGGCTTGTGGCTGACGGCCTTCTGGAACGCCTGTCCGGCTCTCGGCGGCTGGCGATCTTCACAGGCCGCGGCACTGAGTCGGCCATGCACTCCTTGAGCCGATTCGCGAGTGACGTTCGCTTCGATCCGGTCATCACCCACGAAGTGGTCCCCGATCTCAAGCCCGCGCCCGCCGGTCTGATCGAGATTGGCCGACAGGTTCCCGGAACGGACATGGTGTACGTGGGTGACAACGTGGACGACCAGCGATCCGCAATCGCGGCCGGAGTGCCCTTCGTCGGCATCGCCTCGCCCGACATGCCCCGGCACGAAGAGACCCGCGCGCTCTTCGAACGGCGCGGCGCGGCAGCCGTCTTGGAAAGCGTCAACGAACTGGAGGGGGTGCTCGAATGAGCCGGCCGCGCATGGCGGAGGTGAGCCGCAACACGCGGGAAACGCAGATCCGCGCCGCCCTGACCCTTGATGGCAGCGGCCAGTACACCATCGGCACGGGCATTCGCTTCCTGGACCACATGCTCGAATCTTTCGCCAAGCACGGGGGGTTTGACCTGGATCTGGCAGCTACCGGAGATCTGGACGTGGACCAGCACCACACGGTGGAGGATTGCGGGATCGTGCTGGGGCAGGCTTTCTCCGAGGCGCTGGGATCGCGCATGGGCATCCTGCGAAGCGGGTATTTCCTGATGCCCATGGACGAGACGCTCGCGGCGGCTGCGGTCGACCTGGGCGGCCGCCCGGCCCTCGTGTACCATGCGCCCTGCCGCTTCCGGCTGGTCGGCGATCTGCAGGCCGAGCTGCTCCACGATTTCTTCGACGGATTCGCCGTGCACTGCGGCGCGAACCTGCACCTGCGCGTACTCTATGGACGGTCGAGCCATCACCGCATCGAGGCGCTCTTCAAGTGCTGGGCCAAGGCGATGCGCTTCGCCTGCGCCACGGACGATCGGCTCAAGGACCAGCTTCCGAGCACGAAGGGCGTGCTCCAGCGGGGGGTCTGACATGACGGCGGTATTCGACTATGGCGCCGGAAACCTGCGCTCGGTGTCCAACACTCTGGAAAGCATCGGCGCGGACTTCGAGATTGTCGGCGACCCCTCCAGGCTGGCGAGCGCGGAGCGCATCATCCTGCCGGGAGTGGGCAACTATGGCCAGCTGTTGCGGTCGCTGGACCGTCTGGGCGCCCGTGCCGGACTGTGCGGCCGCATCGCGGCCGGCGTCCCGTTCCTGGGGATCTGCCTGGGCTTGCAAGCACTGTTCGACAGCAGCGAAGAGGCGGACGAGGAAGGGCTGGGAATCTATCCCGGCCGGGTCACGCGGTTCCCCAAGCAGGCCCGCGTGCCACACATGGGATGGAACTGCCTGAGTGTCAAGCCATCCTCCCGGCTGCTAAGGGGCGTAGGGCCGCGGCCCTACGTCTATTTCGCCAACAGCTACTACGTGCCCATCCGGGACGCGGGTGACAACACGGCGGCCAAGTGCCACTACGCGGGTCTCGACTTCTGCGCCGCCCTGGAGCGTGGCAACACATTCGGCGTCCAGTTCCACCCGGAGAAGTCCGGGCCACTGGGGCAACGGATCGTGCGCAACTTCTTGGAAGTCCAGCCGTGCTGACCAAGCGCATCATCCCCTGCCTGGACGTTACCGGCGGCCGGGTCGTGAAGGGCATCAACTTCGTCGGCCTGCGCGATGCCGGCGACCCGGTCGAGCTCAGCGAGCGCTACAACAGCGACGGTGCGGACGAGTTGGTCTTCCTGGACATCACGGCTTCCAGCGACCACCGCGACACGATGGCGGACGTCGTGGAGCACACGTCGAGAAAGGTGTTCATCCCGCTCACCGTTGGCGGCGGCATCCGGGCAGTCAAGGACGCGCGCAAGATCCTCATGGTCGGCGCCGACAAGGTCTCCGTGAACACCGCGGCTGTCGAGCGCCCCGAGCTGCTCCGGGAACTCTCCGACGAGTTCGGGGCTCAGGCGGTCGTGCTGGCGATTGACGCCAGGCGGGTGGGCCCGGGGCGCTGGCATGTCAACACGTACGGCGGTCGCCGCGACATGGGCATCGACGCGGTAGAGTGGGCCAGCGAAGGGGAATCGCTCGGGGCCGGGGAGATCCTGCTCACCTCGATGGACGCGGACGGAACGCAGGCGGGCTTTGACTGCGAACTCACGCGGGCGATATCCGACGCGACCCACGTCCCGGTAATCGCGAGCGGCGGCGGTGGCAAGCCGCGGGACTTCGTGCGAGTGCTCACCGAGGGACGTGCGGACGCGGCCCTCGCGGCCTCGATCTTCCATTACGGCACGTACACATCCGATGGCCTGAAGCAACTGCTGGCAGCCGAGGGAATCCCGGTCCGGCTGCTGACCGAGGGCTCCCCGAGCTGAACGAGGATTTCCGGCAATGGCGCGCGTAACGACCGGGAAACCCGCGATCGTCATTCCGTGCATCGACCTGATGGGCGGCAAGGTCGTCCAGCTTGTCAGGGGCCGCGAGAAGGCGCTCGAGGCCGAGTCTCCCGAGGCAATGCTGGAACGATTCGCGCGCTTCCCAGTCGTGCAGGTGATCGACCTTGACCAAGCGATCGGCCAAGGGTCGAATCTCCCGATCGTCCAGCGCATCGCGGGACAGGCCCGCACGTGGGTCGGGGGCGGCGTCCGATCCGCGGACCGCGCCGCCGAAATGGTCGCCTGCGGCGCGGAGCGGGTGATCGTGGGCACAGCGGCGTTCGGGCCGGACGGGCCGGACATCGCCTTTCTCGAACAGCTCGGAAGCGTGGTGGGGCCCGAGCGGGTGATCGTCTCGCTGGACTCGATGAACGGCCGCGTCGTCGTAAGGGGCTGGAGGGAGTCGACCAATGTCCGCGCCGAGAGCGTCATTTCCCAGCTGGAGCCATACTGCGGGGCCGTCCTTTGCACGTACGTCGACAACGAGGGCACGATGCAGGGCACGGACTTGGAGTGGTACCGCCGTCTTCGGGCATCCACTGGGCTCGAGATCACGGCTGCAGGGGGGATCGCATCGCTGGACGAGGTGCGCACACTGCTGGGCATGGGCGTGCACGCCGCCCTAGGGATGGCGGTCTACTCCGGCCGGCTGCGCCTGAAGGACCTCGCGGGCATGTTCTAGGCCGGCTGGCATGCCGACACCGGACCGGCGATGCGCGGCGGCCCGCCGAGGCCGGCGGTTGGAGAGCCAGTGGCCGCAGTCTTCGCGAGACTGCAGTCTTCGCGAGACTAGCGTGGCGCACGACAAATAATTGACTCAACCTGGCGACATCTGCGCCGCTTGCTGCCGCAGGGCCTCTCGTGCCCGCTGGATCTTGGCGAGGAGCTGCTTCCCCCCTGCTTTCCAGCGAAATGGCTTCGGGTTCGCGTTGCGCTCCGCCAAGTAGACTGCGATTGCTTGTACTAACTGCGCCACGCCCTTGAAGCTGCCCGCTCGCACGCAATCGCTGGTCAAGTCCGCAAAGAAGCGTTCCACCAAGTTCATCCACGAACTGGAAGTCGGCACGAAGTGCATGTGGAAGCGTTTGCGCCTCGCCAGCCAAGCCTTCACCTTCGCGTGCTGGTGGGTGCTGCAGTTGTCCGCGAGCAGGTGTAGGTCCAAGTCCTTCGGCGTCTCGCGCTCAATCTGCTTGAGAAACCGCAACCACTCCACGTGCGTGTTCTCTTTCTCGGCGCGGCAGATCAGCTTGCCATCCAGATAGTTCAGCGCTGCGAAGAGCGTGATCGTGCCGTGCCGAGTGTAGTCGTGGGTCCGAGTGCGGATGTGCCCGACTCCCAGCGGCAGGCACGGCTGCGTCCGCTCCAAGCCTTGGCACTGGGCCTTCTCGTCACAGCAAAGCACCAGCGCCCGCTCTGGCGGGTCAAGGTAGAGCGCGATCACATCCCACAACTTCTCCTCGAAGCGCCTGTCGCTGGAATCCTTGAACGTTCGGGTTATCTGTGGCTTGAGGCCTTGCTTGCGCCAAATCCGAGACACCGTGTCGGAGGAAACCGCCACAGCCGCAGCCGCCGTGCGCGTGCTCCAGCGCTGCCGATCCGACCGTGCCTGAGCGACCATTTCGATGATCCGCTTGACCATGCTGTCCGAAATCGAGCGCTTGGCCCCGCGCCCCGGCTGATCGTTCAACCCTCCCAGACCGTCCACGTCAAAGCGTTTCGACCACTTGCCCACGGTCGGTACGCTGACACCCAGCCTGGTGGCAACAGCTCGCAAGGAATGACCCTCGGCGCGCAGAAGAACGATGCGCGCACGCAGACAGTCCCTCTGGGCAGTGGTGGTCGCCCGCACCCGCCGCTCGAGCTCTTTCCGTTCCTCCGGAGTGGTCTCGATCACTGAGACCGGTCTTGCCATGCCACCCCCTTAGGCAACCAGTGCAAAACAATCGGCCAGTTACATAGAATTCTTTAGCGTTCGAAACACTAGCCGCGGACACGACCGAACCGGCAAGCTGGCGCACTCGATCCTCTGCCCTCTCGCATTTGTTGCCTGCGTTGAGGCCCCCTCGCTGCGTCCCGAACTGAAGGGGCAAGTCATATACATCGAACCGCTCCGGGGGTGCTATGATCGCAAGAACGCTCGCATGCTGGTCGGCTGCTGCGAAGTGTGTAGTTAACAGCCGACGCAACCAGAGGGACTCGCGAGGAGGACACCTGCCTTATGAGAGGCAAACACTTAACTATCGCATTGCTTGCATTTTCTCTGGCACTGGCGCCGTTTGCCAGTGCCCAACAGGCGGATACCGCGCTGATCGTCGGCACTGTGACCGACACGACGGGCGCGGTGATTCCCGGGGTCGCCGTCACTTTCAGTCATCTCGAGACTGGGATCGAGTCGGTGACCCAGACGAATGAGACCGGAAACTACCGATCCAACCCGCTTCGGATCGGAAACTACATCATTCTGGTCGAGTCGGACGGCTTCAAGACGTACTCCGGATCGGGCGTCACGCTCTCGATCGGAGACGTCCGCGAACTCAACGTCGCGCTAGAGATTGGAGCGGTGACGGAGGTCATCGAGGTCGAGGCGGCCGCGCCGCTGCTGCAGACGACTGAGAGCTCGGCCGGCACAGTGATCGAGAATCGCCAGATCGTAGACCTCCCGCTGAACGGCCGCGACTACCTGCAACTCGCGGTGATTTCCGCGGGCACCGTCGTGTCCCGCGGCCAAGGCATCTCGATCGGTGGCCAACGCGGCACAGAGGTCAACTTCATGATCGACGGCGTTGACAACAACAACCAGTCAATTGCGTCCCAAGGCGCACAGAAGGAAACCGTGAAGCCTTCGGTCGACGCGGTGGCAGAGTTCAAGGTCATCACGAACGGCTTCTCGGCCGAGTATGGCAAGTCATCCTCCGGAATCGTCTCGCTGGCGATCAAGTCGGGCACGAACGAGTTGCACGGCACGGGATTCTACTTCATGCGCGACGAGGTGATGGATGCCCGGCACTACTTCGCCAACCCAAACGCGGAGAAGCCCCAGTTCGGGCGCAAGCAGTACGGCTTTGCGATCGGAGGCCCGATCAAGCGAAACCGGTCGTTCCTGTTCGGGGACTTGGAGCTGACGGACATTCGCGAGTCGGACACCTTCGTGCGGACCGTTCCGTCGGTGGCCATGCGCCAGGGTGACTTCACCGGCGAGTTCGCGGACGTGACGGGAAGGACCATCTACGATCCGTTCACGGCTGAGGGCGATATCTCGAACTCGAGGGCGCCATTTCCGAACCAGATCATTCCCGCGGCCCGGATGGACGGGCTCGCCGCGGTCGCGAAGGACTTCTACCCGGACCCGCAAGTTGGCGGCCTGCGGAACAACCACACCTTCCAGCCCCCCCGGAACCAAGACTTCAGCAAGTGGGACATCCGCTGGGACCACAACCTCTCCGACAAGGACAATCTGTTCGCCCGCTGGAGCGCCCAGCAGCAGCTTCGCGGCAGCAGGCCCGCCCTGCCGCCCTCGGGCAGTTTCGGCACTCTCGCCCCGGGCGGAAATTCTCTTGACGTGACCAGCAACAACGCCGCCTTTGGGTGGAACCGCATCTGGAGTCCGACACTGATCTCCAACATCAGACTCGGGTGGAACTATCTGGACACCGATGCCGAGATTCATGACGACGTGCCCGGGAACATTAACAAGGAACTGGGCCTTCCCGGTTTCGACACGGACCTCCGCGGCCTCGCCATTCTGGAAATCGGCGGCTGGCAGCAGTTGGGGAACTCGAACTGGGCACCGAACCTGATCCAGTCCCAGACCCGGCAGGTCTCGGTCGACAACAGCTGGACCCGCGGTAACCATGCAGTCAAGTTCGGCGCGCAGATCTTCTTCATGCAGTCGGGCATCGTGAACCCCCAGCTCGCGCTGGGCCGGGTGGCCTTCCCGAGACAGTTCACGCGCGACATGCCGTTCGGGGCGGGTGGCGACGGATTTGCCGATTTCCTGCTGGGAACGTCCAACGGCCTGCGCGGATCCAACACGATCTACATGAACATGCGGGCCCCGTACCAGCACTTCTACGCCCAGGACGACTGGAAGGTCAACGACAGGCTGACCCTAAACCTCGGCCTACGCTACGAGTACAATCCGCCATTCTTGGAGACGCGCGACGGCATCGGGTACTTCGACCCCGGCACTTCCCGGCCCGACAATGACCGTCGCTGGCCGGAATACGTCCACCCAGACGCTGTCACGAACTACACCGGCAGCGTTACCCAAGGGGTGATCAAGGTGCCCGGCGTTGACGGCACATCGCGGCGTCTGACCAAGCCGGACGCGCTGAACTTCGCACCACGGCTGGGAATCGCCTACAAGATCACCGAGAAGACAGTCTTTCGCATGGCCTATGGCATCTTCTACGGAACGTTTTCGAACACTGGCGGCGGGGAGTACAAAGAGACACAGCCACCGTTCCACTTCAAGGTGGGCCTGTCGGCGGATCCGAGCAATCCGGCGCAATACCCCTTCCGGAACGGTCTGCCCGCGAACACGATCAGCGCCGAGAATGCGATCGCTGTCGAGATGTCCGGCTGGGAGCCCGAACCCGACTGGCCGATGGCCCAGAACTGGAACTTCAACCTCCAGTACTCCCTGCCCGGGGACACACTCTGGGAGATCGGCTACTTCGGCAACAAGATGAACCACATGATGGGCCGCTGGGACGAGAACGTTCCGAGGCCGGGCGCGTACGTGTACGACCCCGTCACGAAGAAGGTGATCCCGCCGACCGGCCCCATCAACGAACGGCGCCCGTGGCGGGCGGCCTTCGTGCCCACTGCCCGGCGCGGCGACGTGGAATTCCCAGGCAGCGAGCCCGGAGGTTTCATCACTCTGGGCCGGTCCAACATGCACTCATTCCGGTGGAACTCCCTGTACCACGGGCTGCAGACCAAGCTGGAGAAGCGCTACTCGCAGGGCATGACCTACATCGTGTCCTACTCTTGGTCACACGCGATCGGCGACTGGCGCTCAATCCCCGGCTCGGGCGGAGCTCCGGGCGAGAACGCGAGGATCGTCAAGGATGTGTTGGACCTCAGCCACGAGCGGGGCCCCACTCCGCAGGACATCCGTCACCGGCTGATCGGGAGCATCGTCTATGAGTTGCCCTTCCTGAGGGGTGCCACGGGCGTGAAGAGGACCTTGCTCGCCGGCTGGTCGATCGGCTCCATCGTGACGCTCACCGGTGGAACGCCAGCGACTCCCGGCGTGCAGGGAGCGAGCCGTTCCAACATCAACGACCTCAATCACCTGGACCGGCCGGACGTCGTGGCCGGCCAAGACGTGAACGTTGCGAACCAAAGTCCTGCCCTCTGGTGGAATCCGAACGCTTTCGTGGCCAACGCGCCGTTGGCATTCGGCAACGCCGGCAAGGGGATCCTTCGCATCCCTGGCCGTAGCCAGTGGGACTTCTCGATGTACAAGAGCTTTCAGTTCGGCGAGAAGTACTCGGCCCAATTCCGCTTCGAAGCGTTCAACTTCACCAACACGCCGCAATTCGGCTCGCCGAACACCCGAGTCGGCAATCCAAACTTCGGCATCATCAGCAGTGCGGCCACGCCGCGCAATCTGCAGCTGGGCATCAAGTTCATCTTCTAGCCGCTGCCTGGCCTGACTGCCAACACCGCCCGTCCTCGCGCATTGGGGACGGGCGGTTCTGTCTTTGGATCCAGATTCCCGCGGGGGCCATCGCCCGCGACCGTGGGAGGCCGCCGCGACGCTCCGGCGCAGGCCGCTGCTGCCCCACCCCCACCGGTTGACCAGTGCCCATCCCGAGTCATGGCTCTCGGCAGCAAGCCGGCGCCGACCGTCCAGCCGGGGCATTCGGGGATGACCGGTCAGCGCAGGGCGGTCCCAGCGCCTTGCCGCAACGACACCGCGCTCCCAATCTCGGGTGGGGGGTACTTCTCGACCGCACTGCCCGGCCATCGGACCTCAACGTGGCTGAGGGACGCCTGTCCGATCGCTGTGAACTCCGCGACAGGCTCGCTGGAGCTGAGGTAGCTGCCGTCTCGGTGCACGCGGCGCCACAGGCAAGTGCCGTCCTTGAGGCACAGCCCCACCCGAGCGCCCAGTCCGAAGGAGTTGCCGCTGTTTCCCTGCAAGCGGACCCGGACCCAGTCCTCCGCGGATGATTGATTCAGGTACAGCCGCGCAGGCCCGTTGCAATTGGCGACAACGACGTCCGTGTCCCCGTCAATGTCGAGATCTCCGGTCGCGAGGCCCCGGCTGGCCTGCGCCTCGACCGAGCCCCAGACGCGAGGCCCGGGCAGTGGATCGAACTGACCCCCGCGCCCCCGGTAGAAGACGTTGTCCTGGACGAACGGGAACTTGGATCCCCTTTGCGACTCCATGACAGCGACAGCCCCGTTCGCGACGAACAGGTCCAGCGCGCCGTCCTGGTCAAAATCGGCCCAAGCGACCCCGAACCCTGTGTAGGGCAGGCTCGAAGTGCCGAGGCCGAGGCTGTTCGTCGCATCGCGAAACGACGCGCCGCCGTCGTTGAGGTACAGGGTGTTGGTCTCCTGAGCGTTGTGGGTCATCAGCAGGTCGGTATCGCTGTCCGCGTCAAAGTCGGCCGCGACGACGCCCATTCCCGCCTCGACCCTGCCGTCGGCGTTCACCGCCGTGCCGAGCTGCATGGCGCGATCGGAGAATCGCCCGTCGCCAGAGTTCACCCAGAGTTGATTCTCCGTCGTGTCGTTCGCAACGTAAAGGTCCGTCAGCCCATCCGCGGTCAAGTCCGCTGCGATGGCACCGAGCCCATTCCCGAACGCCCAGTCAAGCCCTGACGGGGCGGTCACGTCCGCGAACTGACCGCCATCGTTCCTGAACAGCCGGTCCGGGACAGGGCTGTAGACAGTGGGCACGCAGTAGTCACGCTCACCGGTAGGCGCGGAGCATTCCTTGTTGTTCTGCCGCGAGAAGTCCACGAAGTTCGTGAAGAATAGATCCAAGTCGCCGTCGGCGTCGTAGTCCGAGAATGTCGCCGACGTGCTCCAGCGGGTGTCCTGCGGGCCATCGATCGCGTCGAAGGTCCCATCGCCGTTGTTGCGGAACAGCTGGTTCGTTCCGACGCTCGTCAGGTAAATGTCCGGGGCCCCGTCTCCGTCGTAGTCGCCGACCGCGACGCCCATGGCATAGGTGTCGACGCCCAGCCCGCTTCCCGCGGTTGCGTCTACGAACCGCAGCGTGCCGTCCGGAATGACACGGTTCTCAAACAGCCGGTTGCCCCCAGCGGCGCCGTGAGTGGGACCTGTCTCCGGCACCTTCCCCAGTGTCGTGCCCTGCAACAGGTAGACGTCCAGATCGCCGTCCAGGTCATAGTCCAGCAACGCTACGCCGGGCCCCATGATTTCTGGAAGGTAGAAGTCTCCGCTGGCACCGTTGAAGTGCCGAAACTCCAGCCCGGTCTCTTGTGCGCACTCACGGAAGAGCGGGGCTGGCCCCTCCGCGGTCTCGAAGGCTGGCCCGCACCCGGCAAGTGCCACGATCATTGCCGGGAGCCACCGGGCCCAGATCGACGAACGCGAGGCGGCAAGTGGCGAGGGCCGGGCCGGGCCGCCGAGAGACATCCGCCTCACGGCAAGAGTTCTGAGCGGATCTTTGCCGCGAGCTGCGCCTGATTGCGGGCCTGCGCCTGACTCAGGGCCGCCTCGGCCGCCGCACGCGCGCGATCGTGCTGCCCGAGCTGGCGATGCACGAGCGCCAGCACATAGCCGTGCAGGGCTGAGCCAGTGGTCTCGACACGCAAGGCCCGCTCCAGATAGGGGACCGCGTCACGGTAACGGCCGCGGTCGGCGAGTCTCCGACCGCTGTGAAAGTTGGCCATGGGATGCGACGGGTCGTGCCGCAACGCCAGCCCGTAGTGCTTCTCGGCCTCCGCGCCGTGACCCAGCTGTTCGAGCGAAGTCGCCAGATTGCCGTGAGCGTCGGCATTTTGACCATTGAGCTCCAGCGCCTTCCGGAAGGCATCCGCCGCACCCCGAAAATCTCCAGAGAAATGGAGGGACACGCCGTAGTTGTAGTGGGCCTCGGCAATCCCTGGGTCAAGAGACACCGCCCGTTCGTAGTGCAGCCGGGCTGACTCATGGTCTCCCAACTGGCCAAAGATAGTCACCAAGTTTACGTTAGCTTGGACGAAGCCCGGATCGATCTCGAGCGCCCTGTCATAGGCTGCGCGCGCGCCGTCGAAGTCACCGCTCCGCTGCAAGCCGTGCCCTTTGGTGAAGATCGCTTGCGCGCTCGAGGACCGAATCGAGTCCATCAAGTCGATCAGTGGATCCGGGTAGTGGCGACGCTGGGTTGGATCCGCCCTTTCGTAGAGCCGGAACTGCTCGTCGGCCTCGTCGCCCCTGCCCATCGCGCGATATGCGCTGGCAAGCGTGTACAGCGCCTCCCTGTAGTCCGGCTCCGCCGCGAGTGCAGCTTCCAGGTGAGCGATCGCCCGGTCCGGCCGCTGCGCCGCAAGCAGGCGGCCTGCCCGGTAATGGGCTGCCGCGCTCGAAGGGGACGCTTCCAGGCATTCCCGGAGCACGGCCATTGCCGCCGAACTGTCGCCGGACTGCTCGAGCAGATCGGCCAGCCGGATTCCGGCCGCCAAGTCACCCGGCCGCATCGACACCCCGTCCTCAAGTGCGAGACGAGCCGCCTCCGTTCTCCCGAGCGCAGCCTCGGACACGCCGAGCAGGTATGCCCATCGGAAGCTGGACGGAGCTAAGAGCCGGGATCGCCGGAAACACTCCGCCGCTGCTTCGAGCTGGCCGAACGCGTACAGCGCCTCTCCGAGCTCGCCGACAGCCGCAGCGTTCGAGGGATCGCTCCGGGCTCTTTCCCCCTTGGCTCGAAGCTGAGCCTGGACCGGCTCGGCAGCCCCAACAAGATTGGGCTCGGGCAGGGGCGGCAACGAGACGGTCGAGCACGCGCAGGCCAGGACGACCACCACTCCGGCCTTCGGCCACGGCCAGCCGGCACGGCACGGCGCGCGCCGGATCCTCGCCGCCAACTGGCCATCCCCACTGTCCGCGCGGTTCGGCCGCGTCGCACCGCGGGCTTCCGGCGGACCAGCGGCCGGCACGGCCAAGGATGGCACTTGCCTGGCCATCAGGAACGAATATCCCCTGAACCAAAGGGCTGCGATCGACCTGGGCATCAGCCGGATCACCGAACACAGGCCTGACCGGCGCGACCTGGCCACTGATTGGGACGACGTCGGTCCGCGGCCGGTCTCGCCCAGCTGCTGGGAACACCAGAGCCCCGAACGGGGCAACGCGAAGGACGCAACCCCGTGAACCTCATCACGCGCGCGTGCGCTCAGCATTTGGTCAACGTGGTGCTGTTCGGCGCGGCCGGATCATCAGAGGCCCGACGCGCGGCAAGGATAGCACACGCCGAGCAAGCGTTCAAGGGTCTCGGCGCGAACGGCGGCCGCGCGGTCAACCGGAGGCCGCCGAGCCTTCGAGACCCGCAGTGCGTGCGCGAGCACCCGCCCCCTGCCCATGCCCCATTTGTCAAGATCGGGGCTCCTTTCCTGATGCGGTTTGAGGCGGTTCAAAGTGGTCCTTGAGTTCGTACGCCTCGGCCATGATGGTCAAGCGGGTCCAGCCTGACCAGATTTTCTGATGGCCGGGCGGCGGGCCGTTCTTGCGATACAGGTAGCCGCCCAGGATCGCCATCGTCCGCACGGCCAGCCCCAGGTTGCCCGGCGTGGCCAGCCTGCGACGGGCTGCGAAGTGCCGCAGCACTCGGATCTGGACTTGCGTGAACAACACCTCCGCCGGCATCTCGGGCGTCTCGCGCCCCAGCAAGGTCATCGCTGCCAGCCGCCAGGCAATGACCGCCTTGATCGTGACCGCCCGCTCGATGCGCTGCCCCGTGCGGTGCCCGAGGTACTGCACCTTGCAGCCCGACTTCAGGATGCGGTGCCAGTCCTCGATGCGCCAGCGCAGCCCGTACCAGTGCAGCATCCGCTCCGCAGCGGCCTGCGAGCTCACCTCCAGCGTCGTCAGCAGGAACCACTCCAGCGCCTCGACCCCGGCCGGGGCCTCCTTTTCCCACACATGCACCAACTGCAGCCGCAACGGGCCCTGCTTGCCGGCCGGGTCCCGCAACTCGACCGTCTTCCAGCGCAGCTGCGCCCGCGCCGTGCGCGCCTCGCGCAACGGGCTGGCCGCCTGCTTGCGGGTGCTGCGCCGCGCCGAGCTCCGTGCCACCTCGATCTTCAGCTTGCCCTGCGCCGGCTGCGCGCGGATGCTGTCGAACAGCTTGGGCCGGCCCTTGCCCTGCGTGCGGTTGCACTTGGCGCGCACCAGCAGGTCGACGCGACGCAGCCGGCGCTGCTCGGCGAACAGCGCGAACACGTCCGCCTCGCGGTCCATGACCGACACCAGGCGCGTGCCGCCCAGCTGGGCGGCCATCTCGGCGCAGTCCCGCAGGCCGCGGATCCAGCGGAACGTCTTGCGCTCTTCGAGCGGCTTGCCGCGCTGCGCCTTGCCGTCCGGGGCGTCGTACTGGATCAGGGGCACGCCCAGCGGCACGCCCGCCGTGCTCACCGCCAGCGTCGAGTGCATGTGCAGGCCGAGGGTGCCCTTCGACTTCTTGTTCTTGCCGATCAGCCCCAGGCCCGCGCAGCCGGGATGCGCGGCGAAGTTGAGATCGGTGCCGTCCTGCAGGCAGAGCGCCACGCGCTCGCCCTGCAGGCGCCGCAACGTGCGCGCGCGGTGCGGCGCGAGGATGTTCTCCGGCGTCACCGCCGACTTCTTCGGCTGGTCGATGAAGCGGTAGTGGCCCTTGACCTGGCCGCGGTCGCCTTGGGCCGCCTCGGGGATCGACAGGGTGGGAGCGGCGGCCTGCATGTTGGTGGTCCGCACCAGCCTCTTTGACAAGCGGAGGTCGCCCAGCTGGGCCCCACCCATCTCATTGTGCGCGAACTGGTCGAGAGCGAGGCCCTGGGCCGGCCCCAGCGCCTGCTCGGGAGGCGGGGCGTCGGCGCCGAGCACGGCGCGGAAGTCGCGCCGCAGGGGGTAGAGGAAGATGGACTTCACCGGCACGTGCTGGCCGGGGGGCGCAAAGCGCCCGCGGCCCGCGGTCTGCCCCACCGGCGTCCAATTGGCGGCCCGGAAACAGGTGCCGGCGTGGCTCTGGGTGTCCACGAACGTCTCCACCAGGGCCGGCCGGTAGCCGTAGCGGAGCCGGAAGTCGGACGGCAGCTGGCGCAGGGCCATGGAGAGCACCTTGGAGGCGAGACAGCGGCACTGCACGGAGGGGCGGATCAGGAAGCGGCTGAGAGCGACCACGCGGTGCAGCCGCTTGCGTCGCAGCGCGGGCGACCAGCCGATCCACTCGTCGCGGGCGGCGACGGCCAGGGCCGAGGCGGCGAAGCCGAGCGCTCCCAGCAGGCCGTGCTCGGACTCGATCAGGTAGCGCAATTGCGCGCCCACATGCAGCACCGCGCCCTGCGGATGCTCGCTGGCGACGAGCTCGTTCCAAGTGCGGCGCTGGAGCGGGGTGCGGACCTCGGTCAGGCGCAGCCCCTGCACCGCCCCGGCGGAGGCCGGGACGGCGGCCGGCGTGGGCAGCGGCTGTCCCAGCCGGCGCGGTCGGCAGCGGGGCGCGCCCCCGTGGCGCGGCGCGGGCAACTGGATGCGGCCGGCCGCGTGCAGGCTGCGCAAGGCCTTCTGGCAACTCGCCATCTGCAACCGGCCGCGGCTGTCGCGGAAGCCGAACTCGCGGCATACGCGGCGGGCGATCTCGGTGCGGCTGGCATCGCCAGCCTCAGCCAGCAGGACCTGCACGGTCGCCACCGCCGTCGCAGTGGTCAGGGTCGCGGCGATGCAATGTTGATCCAACATGCTCAAGGAATGCCACAACAGCGACCCATTTGTCAAGTGTCATTAGTGGGGCATCGGCAGCCCGCCCCAACTCGTCTCGGAGCCGCGCATCTGCATGGTTTCGCAGTCCGGCTCCAAGCAGTGGCGCCGCTGCGCCTGAGATCAGGGGGCGAACTCTGGCCAGCCGCCTCGGCCCCCCTGGAATGCGGCTGGCATAGCCTGTCGTAACCTGAAGGGCAGCAACTGCGCCTCTAACGGTCAGGAGGAATACGACAGAACGTTGGTGCGAGCGCAGGTTGCGGCAGCTGAATGCTGGTTGATCCCGAGCTCATCGAGAAGGCCCAGGCCGGCGACGAAATGGCGTTCGGCGAGATCCTGCGGGTCTACCGGAAACGCATCCTCGGCACGGTTTACCGGGTCATCGGTCAGAGCGAGGATGTCGAGGACGTTGGCCAAGAGGTGTTCATTCGCCTTCACAGGTCGCTGAAGCAATTGCGCTCCTCGCGCGTATTCGAACCGTGGCTGTACCGGCTGACCATCAACGCCTGTTACGACCACCTCCGCCGCAAGCGGCGGAATATCGTTTCCCGGATGGCCGACCTCAAGGAAGAGCAGGTCGTAGCGATCGACGCGGCGCTTGGCAAGCGGAAATCCATCGAGGACGACCAGAAACAGGCAGCACGCGAACTGCTGGACGTGGTGCTCAGCAGGGTTTCCGAGGCGGACCGGAAGCTACTGACGTCCAAAGAGATCTTGGGCCTTTCGCTCAAAGAACTCAGTGGCATATATCATGTGAGCACAAACGTGCTCAAAGTGCGCCTGTTCAGGGCGCGCAAGCGAGCGCTCAAGGCTTATCAGGCATTCGTGGCGGAATCGAAGGAGCGAACTGGGCAGACAGGAGGGCATGAGCGATGAGAACGAGCCGATACAGCGCCTTGGAGGGTCTGTTCGCGGCCTGCCGAGCCGCGACGCCTTGGCGTGGCCAGGAGCCATCGCTGGTGGCTGCTGCGCAGATCTGGACGGACGGCGCACCGGAACCGGAAGACGAGTGGAGCCCCACCTTCGTGGCCGAAGTCTGGGCGAGAATTGACGCGCGGGCCAGGCGCGAGGACGGATGGATCACGTGGCTCAGCCGGTGGGCTCCGAGCGCCGCCGCCTGCGCCCTGGTCGCGGCGGCGATCGTCAGCCTCACCCTTTGGGTGGAGTCCGAGCGCAGCGACGATGCCGTGATGCGCTCTTCGAACTACGTGGACGTGTTGATGCTGGACTCGCTGGACGAGCATGACCGCGTAGTGTGGATGGCGGCTTGGCCGGGAGAATGACAGAACTTCAGGGGCGCCGTCGCGCCACGCTGGCCTTGGCTTCCGCGTTCGGCGTAGGAGCACTGGCGGGCGCCGGTGGCTCTTGGTGGGCCGCGTTCTTGCGGATCCGGGGTCGGCGGCTCGCTCCCGGTGAGTACAAGCAATGGCTCCTGAATGAGCTAGATGAGCGACTGGACCTCGACGATGTCCAGCGGGAGCAGGTCGAGAGCATTCTGGACGAGACTTCGCAGCGGTTCGCGGCCGTGCGCGAGGCGATGGAGCCCGAGTTCGACGCCATCAACAGTGACCGGGAGGATCAGGTGATGGCTGTGCTGAGGCCTGAGCAGCAGCAGGCGTACGAACAGCTGCTGGCCGCACGCAACCGGCGAGGCTGGCAAGGGCGCGGTAGAATCCCGCCCCGGGGCCGTTAGGAATCCACGGCTTCCCGCGCGAGGCATTCGCGCACAACGCGTCGCTCCCCCATGTGCGTCAGGGCTGAGAGCGCCCGGTCAACCGGCATCCATTCAACCCGCGTGACCTCGTCCGGGTCCTGCACCTGGCCCGTCCAAAGAGCCACCATCTCGAAGTACACGACGACCTTCGAAACGCCAGAGACCGAGTAGGGCAGCACATCCGCGATGCGCAGAATCCGCGCGTCGCAGCCGGCCTCTTCGAGGACTTCCCTCTGGGCAGCCTCTTCCCAGCCCTCTCCCGGGTCCAGCTTGCCCTTCGGCAGGCAGCACTCGTCGGCCACGTACCGGTCCCGAAACACGACCGCCAGCCGACGACGGCGGGGGTTCTCCCAGACTACGCCCCCAGCCGCCCGGATCAGCGCCTCGCGTGGCTCGGACACGCTCTCTCAGACATCCTCGCGCAGGTCACGGCCCGTCATCTCCTGCGGCTGCCCGGCGCCCAGACAGGCCAGGATAGTCGGGGCTATGTCGCGTAGCGACCCACCTCCCGCCAGACGCAGACGCCCGGAATACTCGCCGACCAACACGAGCGGCACCGGAAAGGTCGTGTGATAGGTGTGCGGCGCCCCGGTCACGGGATCCACCATGAGGTCCGCGTTGCCGTGATCCGCGGTCACGATCCACTGGCCGCCGCGGCGCTTCAGGGCCGCCTCGATGCGCCCCAGGCAGGCGTCAACCGTCTCGCAAGCCGTCACGGCGGCCGACAGCACGCCCGTGTGACCCACCATGTCGCCGTTGGCAAAATTCACGATGACCAACTCGTGGGAACCCTCGTCGATGCTCCGCACGACCGCGTCGCAAACCCCACCGGCGCTCATTTCCGGCTGAAGGTCGTAGGTGGCGACCTTGGGCGAGGGCACCATCTCGCGATCCTCGCCCGGGTAGGGCTTCTCGCGCCCCCCGTTGAAGAAGTACGTCACGTGGGGGTACTTCTCGGTCTCGGCGACCCTCAGGTTGCCCCAGCCATGGTCGGCGCAGACCTCTGCCAACGTTCGGTCGGGGAACTGCGGCTCCAAGACCACGGGGTAGGGGTACCGCTGCTCGTAGCGCGTCATGGTGGCATAGTGCAGCGACCGGGGCATCGACTCGCGCTCCACCCCGGCGAGCGTCTCGTCGTTGAGCGCCAGCGTCAGCTGGCGCGCCCGGTCGGAACGGAAGTTGAAGAACACGACCGAGTCCCCGTCTTGGATGGTCGCGACCGGGGATCCGTCGGCCCCTGTGACCACGACGGGCTTGATGAACTCGTCGGTGATGCCAGCCGCATACGAGGCGCGCACCGCCTCCAGCGGGTCGCTCGCCCGTGCGCCCGCACCGGCCACGAGCGCGCGGTAGGCCCTCGCTGTGCGCTCCCAGCGACGGTCGCGATCCATCGCATAGTACCTGCCGCACACCGTCGCGAGCCGACCGCACCCCAACTCGCGCATCCGCCCAATCAGGGCTTCGACGAAGCCCGCTCCGCTGGTGGGCGGCGTGTCCCGGCCATCCGTGAAGGCGTGCACGTACACCCGCTCCAGCCCCGCGTCAAGGCAGCACTCTAGAAGCGCGTCCAAATGCGCCGCCTGGGAGTGAACCCCACCGTCGCTGACCAAGCCGAGAAGGTGGAGTGCCCTGCCGCGCGCGTGTCGGAAGGCATCCTGCAGCACCGGGCTCGCCCCGAGCCGGCCGCTCCGGACCAATTCGTCGATCCGCGTGATGTCCATCTGCACGATCCGGCCCGAACCGACGTTCAGGTGGCCCACCTCGCTGTTGCCCATCTGGCCAGCGGGCAGTCCCACGAAGGGACCGTCGGTGCGGATCAGCGTGTGGGGGTATGAGTCCCAAAGGCGGTCGAAAGTCGGCGTGCGCGCGATGGCAACCGCATTGTTGGCCGGATCCGGGTTGTGCCCCCACCCGTCCATGATCGTCAGCACCATTGGCCCGTCAGATGGCATACGTCCCTCGAAGAGACGATTATGACCGACGGCCGGTGACCGCGCCGCCACGCTTGCGAGAGCCCCCGGCGAGGCCTGGGGACAACCTTCAGCCCTTGCGCCGAAGAATGCGGTCAAGAGCGTCGGACGTTTGGTACACGAGGGCCTCCGGGTAGTGCTGGTGGGGGTGGAAGTACTCGAAGGTGAGGTAACCCTCGTAGCCAATTCCCTCCAGCGCGTCAATCACCGCCGGCCAGTTCGTCGTGCCGTCGAGCAGCGTCCGGAAGGTGTTGAGATTGAACTCGTGCGTCCGCTTGTCCCATTCCTTGAGGTGAATGTTCCGGATGCGCTTGCCCAGAATCGGGATCCAGTGCTCGGGGAACTGGTACTGCATGATGTTGCCAGTGTCGAAGTGCACGCCGACCGTGTCGCTCTCGAAGCTGTCGACGAACCCGGCCATCTCCTGTGGGCTGAAGAGGAATCCGTTGGCGAAGATGTTCTCGATATTGACCGAGACCCCGGCCTCGCGCGCCCTCGGAATCAGCCGGCGAACCGCTTCCTTGGCCAGCCGCTCGCACTCGTCGTTCGGCACCGGGATGGAGTCCTCGAGCCACGGCGCGTAGACCGCCCCGGGCACGACCAGAAGATTGCTGGTCCCCAACAGCCTGGCAGCATCGACCATGCGTTCCGCGAGCGCCAAGCCTCGATTCCGGCGCTCCTCTTCCGGATGGGTCATCGAATAGGGCCAGAACAGGAACGAGCACACGCCGCTGATGGCAATCCCGGCGCGCTCAGCCATGCGTCCGATCGAGCGGATCTCGTCGTCCGAGGACTCGGCCGAGAATTCGCCCTCCAGACTGAAGTTGACCTCGACGGCGTCGAAGCCGGCGTCTGCCGCGATCTGGACGCATTCCTGCAAGGTCCACTGATCCGGGTATGGGAATGCCCAAAGGTTGATCGACTTGAGCATGCCCCGCGCCGGCTCGCGACGGGTCGCCACTTGGGCCGTGGCGGCTGGCGCGGCCACGGCGCCCAGCCCTTGCCGGGCCACGAATGCGGGTCCGAATAGTGCCGAGTAGGCCAGCAGTTCCCGGCGCCCCGGTCCGGACGGGGCTCCCTTGCGAATCGCCATTGAGTGTCCTCCCTGCGAGCGAATGATCGCCGCTCGCGCTAGTTCGGGGCCAAGCGGTCTCCCACGGCCCGCATCCGTGCCACCAATCGAGCGTGCAGCCTCGCCAGAACGCGGCCTGCGCGCGGTTGCCGGATGAGGTTGGCCGCCTCCCCGGGATCCGCCGCCAAGTCGTACAGCTCGTCTCGCTCGGGGTTCAGGAAGTCGCGGTCCAGCTGGCGGACAGTCCAGCCGCCTCGGAGCGCTCCTGTCCCATAGAAGGCACGGGCGCGCTCGTTCCGCACCGAGAGCAGCCTCACGTAGGCGGACCACGGGAGCGGAAACCGTGACCGGATGGTGTTGAGCAACGATTCTGCAGACGCTGTCTGCAGAATTGGCCATGCGAGATAGAACGCGCGCATCTGCCAAACATTGCGGACCGAGTGGCCCCGGCCGTGGCGCGCCGGGAGGTCGGCCGCGAGCCGCTCTACGGTCTGCTCGCAGTACTCCGCCCGAGTCCTGCCCTCCTGTTCGAATTCGGCCATGTGCCGTCCGATCAACCAGTAAGTGGCAGCCATCGCGGCGTTGACCGAGCGGGCTGCCACCCGCCGGGCGGCTTCTCCGATTTCTGACACCTCGCCGAAGACCGTCTCGTACCGGGCGGCCTCGCCGGTGGACGGCACGGGCTCATTCATGCCGGCCAACCCCCGCCCGGCTCGCCCCATCCGCCGCCATCGGGCCGGTCATCGCCTTCACGTCCGTCCAATCGGTGATCGTCAGCCCCGAAAGGTCCTCTGCCGTCAGCGTCACCCGAAGGAACCGCCCGGAACGCTGGCCGACCAAGCCGACCTTGCCAGACACTGCTCCCGTTCTGCCGCACCGTCTCCACCAGCATCGGGTCGCTGAACGAGGGACCGGTCAGGATCTGGCCCTCGCGGACATTGATCTTTTCTTTCAAACGCCGCTGCTCCGGATTCGTGCCGATCTTGCGGCCTTGCTGTCGCTCCCACGGGCGGATTAGCGATCCCTCGGAATCAGCGTCGGTTATCCTCGTGGGCTCCGATACGCCGCGTGTCGGAAAGGCCAACATAGTCTAACGCCAGACTTGTCACACGGCGGGCCGCTGCCGAGCCACGAGACCGTGGCGGCTGGCGCGGCCATGGCGCCCAGCCCTTGCCGGGCCACCAATGCCGGTCCGAATAGTGCCGAGCAGGCCAGCATCCCGGCACCCCGGTCCGGACGGGGCTCCCTTGCGAATCGCCATTGCGTGTCCTCCCTGCGAGCGACCGGTCCCAGCTCGCGCTAGTTCGGGGCCAAGCGCTCTCCCACGGCCCGCATCCGTGCCACCAATCGAGCGTGCAGCCTCGCCAGAACGCGGCCTGCGCGCGGTTGCCGGATGAGGTTGGCCGCCTCCCCGGGATCCGCCGCCAAGTCGTACAGCTCGTCTCGCTCGGGGTTCAGGAAGTCGCGGACAAGCTTCCACCTCGGTGTGCGCAGCATGCGCATGTGCGTCCGGGACTGGTGGTGCGTCGAGTACTCCCCGTAGAGCTCGTCATCCCACTGGACAGGCTCCCCGCGGAGCAGTGGCAGCATGTTCCGGCCGCGCACCGGCGTGCCCTCAGGGACTTCGGCGCCGGCGGCGGCCGCCAAGGTGGGCAACCAATCAAGATTCGAGACCGTGCCCTCCACGACCGTCCCTGCGGGGATCTCGCCGGGCCAGACCACGGCTGTCGGCACGCGGATGGAGCGATCCCACATGTTGGGACGCTGGCCGTCGGGTATGTTGGCCGAGGCTGGCGGATTGCGGGTCAGGACATAGTGCCCGTTGCCCTTGTGCCACACGCCGCTGTGGCCCATGTTGTAGCCGTGGTCGCTCGTGTAGACAATCAGCGTCGACCCCGCGATGCCGAGCTCGTCCAACCGTGCCAGCACTCGGCCGATGTTGCGGTCGACGCTCTTCGTGCTCGCCAAGTACTCAAGGGTCATGCGCCGCAAGCGCGTCGCGTCCAGGTACGGGAACCCTGGGTTGGGAATGATCGGGTTGAGGCCGTCGAACGGAGCCCAGTCCGACGCCGCGACCGGCAGCCAGCGCGCGTGCGGGGCTCGGTAGTGTAGCGACAGCAGGAAGGGGGCTCCTTCGCCCGCCGCGACGCGGTCAAGATACTCCAATGCCTCGTCGGTCAGGATGTCCGCGGTCAGGCCCTCGAACCGGCGCTGCTCGCCACCCTTCTCGAGCACGGGATCCGCAGGCGTTGTGCCCCCGCCCCGGAACCCCATGAAAAACTCGTAGCCGCGCTTGGTGGGGTGTTGGGAGTCCAACGACCCCAGGTGCCACTTGCCCACAAGGCCAGTGCGGTAGCCCGCGTCCCGCAACAGCTGCGGCCAGGTCACAAGATCGTCGGGAAGCCCCAGGAAAGGTTCCCGCCGGGGGTTGATCCAATCGGTCAGGCCGACTTCGCTCCCGTAGCGGCTCGCGATCAGGCTTGCCCGCGAAGGCGAGCAAACCGGCGTTACCGTGAACGAGTTCGGGAGGTGCGCCCCGCGGCGGAACAGCTTGTCCATGTTGGGCGTGGAGGCATGCGCGTGCCCGGATAGGCCCAGTGCCCAAGCTGCCTGGTCGTCCGTGTAAATGAACAGAACATTCGGCCGCGTCGCGGCCAGGCACGCGGAGCCGAGCGCAAGAAGGGTGAGCAACAGGCGCGACACGCCTGCCAGTGTAACCGCGCCGCGCCGCCCTGAGCGGACGCCGAGACGGACCGCGTGCTGCGGTATGATTCAGGCATGAGACGGTTGACACTCCCCCTGTTGCTTGCGATGGCCGCGCTGGCCTTGACCCCCGCGCCCGCTGTGGCCGGCGAGAAGGCGCTAATGCACTGCTTCGCGTTCACGGAGATCGAAGGTGCGTCGGACGCCGACTGGGCCGCATTCATGAAGGCCACGAACGAGCTGCCCGGCAAGATCGAGGGCCTCACGCGGGTCTGGGTGGGCAAGCTCCGGCGCCCGCTGAACCAGTACGGCCGCAATCAGGACACCCCCAGGAAGCGGCAGTCGGGGGTTTGCATGGAGATGGACGACGGAGAAGCTCTGGCCGTCTATGCCAAACACCCGGCCCATGACGAGTGGGTCAAGGCCTACGAGAAGGTGCGCGTCCCAGGCACAACCACCTTCGACATTCTCGGGCGCTAGGCAGCGGCCCGCTGCCGAGTGATCCTCGGGCCTGGCGGCCCGCCCGTGCCGGAGCGAACGCGGTGCGGGCTGTGCTTCCGGTGGCGGCTGCCAGAGACTCGCAACGCCCGCTGGGCCTGGCTGTCGGACACACACATCGCGGCGGACGCGTCCGCCGGCCGGAATGGCTACCGGCCGGCGCGCCAGCTCGAGAGGATCGTCAGCGAGGTCGGGGCATGGGCGCCGTCGGGAGTCTTGGTCAATGGCGATCTGGCCTGGGCCGAGGGCGCGGCCGGAGACTACGCGCGGCTTGCCAGCCTGCTGCAGCCGCTGGCCAAACGGGCCCCTTTGGTACTGGTTCCCGGCAACCACGACCGCCGAACCACCATGCTCTCTCTGCTTGGCGCCGTGCGTTGGCCCGGGCCAGCCCGGGTGACCGCGGTCGTTGAACAACCCCCGCTGCGGCTGATCGCCCTGGACTCGCTGGCCGGCAGGGGGCAGGTCGGAGGACGGATAGGGCGCGCCCAGCTCGGCTGGCTCGAGAGCGAGCTCTCCGCCGCGCCGCACGCGACGGCGGTGCTCTTCGTGCACCACCCCGGGGAATCGTCAAGCGAGGGCTGCCAAGACTTCGGCGAGTTGGAGGACGTCGCTCGGTTGCGCGGAGGCGTACGAGCGATCGTCACGGGCCATGACCACCGATTCTCCGTGAGACGGTCCGGCAGGCTCTGGCTTGTGGGGCTCCCGGCATGCGGGTTTCCCTTCGACACCGTGACGGAGTGCGGATGGGTCGAGGCCTGTTTGGGCCGGGCGGGCGCGACGTTGGTACCGCGCGAGCGAGCCCCCGCGCCCGCGCGGCGACTGGCCTGGAGCCGGGTCCCGAGGCCCAGTCTTGATTCCGCGAGCCGCTAGGCAATATGATGTTGTATCAACGGAGCCAAATGATGAAAGCATTCACTGCCCTATTCCTGTGCGCGCTGCTCTGCGCCGGTGCCCTCGCGCAAGAGTTGGAAATCCGCGATGTCGAGATTGACTCCTCGTCCCCCGAGGGTTCCGTGCTGACATCGGCGGGAATCGCGGAGGATGCCCAAGAGCGCACCGCCATCTTGGAGCGCTTCCTCGGAGAATTCCCCGAGAGCACCTATCTCGGATACGTGCTGCTGCAGTTGCAAGGGCTTTACACGCAGGGCCAACAGTGGGACAAGGCCGCCGAGGTCGGCCAGCGCCTGGTCGAGTATGTTCCCAACGATCTCGAAGTGCGCCACAACCAGAATCAGGCGCTGCTCAACTCGCAGCAGTGGGCGGAACTGGCCGCCGGCCTGAAGCTGACCAAGCCGTTGGCTGAGGCGGAGGCGGCGAAACCGGAGCCCGACGACCCCACGGAAGACGAGGAGATGCTGCACGCCAGCGCCGTCGACTACGCAAACGGCGTGTTGCAGTACACGGAGTGGGCGGTGAGCGTGGGCATGACCCAGAGCCCGCCGGCGGAACAGGTTCAGTTCATGGACCTGCTCAAGGAGATCTACCCCGACAGCCAGTACGCGGTAGGGCTGGACGACAAGTACGTGATCGCCTACCAACAGGCCGGAGACAACGCCGCAATGGTCATGGCCACGGAGCGCGCCCTCGCGAACAATCCCGGCAACGAGCAGTACGTCTACTTTCTGGCGGAGTACGCCCTAAGCCAGCAGAACCACGACACGGCTAACGCCCGCTCCGAGGAGCTCGTCGCGCTGATGGAGGAAAAGCCGGCCCCCGAAGGGACGGCACCCGAGGCTTGGGAAGCGTCGAAGAAGCGCTACACGGCGCTGGCCCAGTACGTGATGGGCACCAGCGACTTCCAGAAGGGCTCCTGGCGCAACTCGCGCAGACACCTGCTGCAGACGGTTGACGTGGTCAGGGCCGAGGGCGGGCAGCGCTACGGCATCCTTTCCTACATGCTGGGCTTCTGCTACGTGAAGCTGGACATCGCGGGGGATAACATCGCGCAGGCGACGAGATGGATGGGCGAGGCGGCTCGCGTGCCTAACCCGATGCAGGCCCAAGCTGCCCAGACGCTGGAAGCGATCAAAGCGGTCCAGTAGCACTCCGCATTCCGAGCAGTCGCTCGCGAACCCGGGACAGCACGGCCGCAAGCGAAGCCGGGCGCTCATCAATCAATCTTAGGGCGAGGCGGCGAACCCGGTCTACGACCTCAGGGTGCCGCAGGTACTCGACGGGTGACTTCCCGTCCACCCGGGCCAGCATCAGGAAGGCCAAGTGCCGCATGCTGGCCCGCTCGAACCACTCCAAGGCCTCGGCCGGCAGCATCGCCAGCGTCCAGCAGAACGCCAAGCGCGCCAGCGACAGATAGGCTTGCGACCGTCCCGGCCGGCGAAAACTCTTGAGAATTAGGTGATTGACCAGAAATCCGGCATCGTAACTGGGGTCGCCGAAGTGCGCGCACTCGAAGTCAATGCACGTGATCGCCCCGTCGTCGACCAGCACGTTCTTCGGGCTCCAGTCCCCGTGGACCACCGCCACTCTCCGTTCCGCTGACTCGCGGATCCATTGCCGAACTGCGCGGGAGATCCGGGGATGGCGGGTTGCCACCGTGAGGTAGTACGGCTCGGTCCGCAATTGCCTGAACGCTGACTGATCGGCGAACGGCGCCCCGAACTGGGGCGCCCGCCAAGTCTCGCGCACCATCAGCCCCAGCGTTGCCCCGACCCGGCGCGCAACGCCCGGCGCGCAGCGACCGGCCAGCAGGTCGGTCTTCCAATCCGCGCAGCCAGCTCGCGCCGCGCGCATGGCGTACAGGAAGTTCCCCTCGTCCAAGAAGAGCAAGGGCGGCAGGCGGCCGGGCGGAAGCACCGCGGCCAGCCCCTGCATGACGCGCCACTCGCGGACGATCCGCGAGCGGTCCGCGAGCCACTTGTCCCGCACCCGGAGGCGACGCAGAGACTGCTTGACGACGAAGCGTCGCTGCCCGTCCTGCACGAGCACGACGATGTTGGAGACTCCGCCTCCCAGAAGGCGCGCGGTGGCCCGGCCTGAGACGATCCCGCGGGCGGCAAGAATGCTGACAGCTGTCCCGGCGTCGAGGTCAACCGCCACGCGCTATCGCGACTGGCGCGGGACGGGGCCGACCGGGGGGACGGCGCGGTCGGGCTTGGGCTTGACCCGCAGCAACGTCCACGGCCGCTGCCGCAATTCCGCGCTCAAGGCGGCGATGTCCTCGGAGGCGGACCGGAAGTTCTCGACAATTGCCGTCACGTTGCCCTCGTTGACCAACAGCAGGGCCCGCGCGTCATCCAAGACTTGCTGGGTCGACCCAAGAGTGGCCGATAACTCGTCCAGCCCGTTCCGCAGAGGCTCGCGCGTCTCGTCAACCGTCCGGTTGAGGTTGACGACGGTCGTGTCGGCGTCGCGCGCCAACCGCGACAGATCGTCCGTCAGGCTGTCAACTTTCTCGAGGACTTCGCTGACCTGCGTCGTCACGCGGTCGATCTTGGGCGACTGCGTCTCCAAGAAGCGGTTGGTGTTCCCCAGCATGGCCGCCACGTCCCGCTGGTTCGCCTCGCCGGTCAGCTGCTGCAAGTTCAGCAGCAGCACGTGCATGTCGTCCGCGACCATGGTGAACTTGCTCTCCACGCGTGTCAGCACGAGCGTGGCCGAGTCAGCCACCTCTGCCACCTTGGTCGTGAGGTCAGAGAATGTCAGCGCTTCGCGGGACGCCACGGCACCGCCTGGCGGGATGCGGCCCGCGTCGATCGAGCCGGGCTCGATCTCCAAGTAGTTCTGGCCCAGAGCGTTCAAGCTGGCGATGGTGGCAACGGACGCCTCATTGAGCGGAATGTTGGCCCGCAGGTCAAAGACGACCTCCGTCTTGGTCATGTCCTCGGACCACGGCTGGAGCGCGCGGATCGTTCCCGCCTTGCGGCCCCCGAAACGCACCATGCCACCCTCGTCAAGTCCGCCAATGTACGAGAAGTAGGTCCGATAGCGGATCGACTCCCCGGTCAGCTGCACGTTGGCGACGGTCAGGAACGTCACCACGAAGATCGTCAGGCACAGCAGGACGACCGATCCGACCTTGGCTTCGTTCGTCACTCAGAAACCCGTGATGTACCGGTGGGATGCCGGCTCCGGGTCTTCGGGGACCCTGTTGACGAACTGGTGGATGCGCGGATGGGCATGGTTCCGAATCTCGTCGACCGTGCCGACTGCCAGCATTCTCCCCTCGTACAGCATGCAGAGGCGGTCAGCGATGCGAAACGCGCTGGCCAGGGCGTGGGTCACAACAATGATGGTAATGCGGAACGTGCCCTTGAGATCGAGGATCAACTCGTCCAAGCCAGCCGCGATCACCGGGTCAAGACCCGCCGAGGGCTCGTCGAAGAGCAGAATCTCAGGATCCAGCGCGAGAGCTCGCGCCAGCGAGGCACGCTTGCGCATCCCGCCGGAGAGCTGCGTGGGGTAGAGCTCCTCCACCCCGCCCAGCCCTACCTGCTGCAACTTCATCCTAGTCATCAGCTGGATCGTGGACTCCGCCAGATCAGTGTGCTCCAGCAGCGGCAACGCAACGTTCTCGCCAACGGTCATCGAGTTGAACATGGCCGCGCTCTGGAACGATACGCCCATCATGCGCCGCAGCGCAAACAGCTGCTCGTCGCTCGCTTGGGCGAGGTCGATGCCGCAGATGCGCACAGAGCCGCCCAAGGGCTGTTGCAGCCCTTCCAAGTGCCGCAGGAGCGTGCTCTTGCCCGAGCCGGAGCCGCCCAGGATCACCATCGTCTCGCCGCGAAGGATGTCGAGGTTAACCCCGTCGAGCACGACCCTGTCCCCGTAGCCCGCCTTCAGATCGCGCACCTGAATGATGGGCCCGTGGTCGTGCTCCCCCGGAGTCAGGCGCCCGGGAACCTTTGGAGCCATCGATCTCAGCGCCAGAAAAAGTAGAAGAATGCCGTGCAGATCAGATCTGCAAGGACGACCAAGAATATGGACTTCACGACGGCGTTGGTCGTCGCTCGACCCACCCCAACCGGGCCTCCCCGGACCTGGAAACCCTCGAGACAGCTGACGTGCACGATCACCGTCGCGAACACGACGGCCTTGACAAGCCCGCTGACGATGTCTCGCATCAGCAGGATCTCGGCACTGCGCTGAAAGTACTGCAGCAGGGTTAGGTCTAGCGTGAAGTAGGCAAAGACGCCGCCCGCCAAGATGCCCGAGAACACGGCCATCACCGTCAGGCAGGGCAACATGACGAGCATTCCCAGGTACTTCGGGACCAGCACGAAGTCAATCGGGTCCAACGCCATCGCCCGCAGCGCGTCAAGCTCCTCGGTGACCGCCATGGTGGCCACTTCGGCCGACATGGCCGAGCCAGACCGGCCGATGACCACGATGGCCGCGATGAGCGGGCCCAGCTCGCGGGTCATCGTCGTGCCGACCAGATTGATGACCGCCTCCATCGCGCCGAACTTGCGCAGCTCCGCGCCGCCCTGAAGGGCCATGATCAGGCCTGTGGCTCCGGAGACGAGGCAAAGGACTGGCAGCGAGCTCACCCCAATCTCCGCCATTTGCCCGACGACCCTCTTCCATCGCAAACCGCGACGCCCGAACGGGTGCGAGCGGACCGAGTAGCGCAAACCGCGCCAGAATTGGATCGTCAGTCCCCCGATGTACTCGGCTTGGCGGATCGAGTAACGCCCGACAGAGTCCAGGACCTGCATCGCCCTCAAGTCAAGCGGAGCGCTCAGGCCCGGATGGCTGATTCCTCCGAATCGTGCACTTCGAACACATCGACCAGCCGCGTCAGCCGCAGCACCTTCAGCGGGCCGTCGTTGAGACCCGCGAGTCGGAAGCGGACACTGCCGCTCGAGGCCTCTCGCAGACACTCGATGAGCGTCGCAACGGCGGAACTGTCGATGTACGGCACACCGGAGAGGTTCACCACAACCGTGCCCCCCGCTCTGGCGCCGATCACGTCAAACACGGCCTCCCGTAGCTCAGGGGATGTCGCCATGTCCGCGTCACCCTCCACACGCACGACGGCGACATCTCCGAAGTGCACGGTGTCGACTCTCATCGCGCTCCGATCCGCATCTCTTACCCGCCGCCGGCCAGTACTGGCACGCGCTTACGCAAGTGCATCCGATTCGAGCCGTCCTTGCTGCGAAACTCGAACTCGTCGACCAGCGAGCGGATCAGGAAGAGCCCCCTCCCCCCGCTTCGCAGCTCGTCTGGCGGATCGATCCGCTCGGACAGCACATCCCCACTCTTACCATGGTCGCAGATCAACACCTCGACCATATCGCCCGCACGGCGGCACCGGATGCGGATCGGCTGGTCGACATCGCCTCCGTACGCGTGGCGCATCACGTTCGCGACAGCCTCGTTGACCGCCAGCACGAGTGCCTCCGCGGCCTCGTCGCCGGCGCCGAGAGCGCGGCAGGACCGCCCTACGACTGCCCGAACGAATCGCAGGCGGCGAGGGTCGCTCTCGATCCGGACCTCAACTTCCGCGACCATCCATGCGCCCGGGCCCGCTCGCGCGGCCCGCCCTGGCAGGGATTGGGCATTCTATCACGCCGGCGAGGATTCAGAGCTCTGGTATGGTGCCCGCAATGGCGCGCGCAGCAGCACGGTGGGCCGCGTTCGGGATCCTGCTGCGCGTCGAGCGCGATGGGGCGTTCGCGGATGCGCTGCTGCACTCGCGGCGCACAATGCGGACCAGCCGGGCAAGGCACGCCTTCGTCACCGAAGCAGTGCTCGGCTGCCTGCGACGACAGGGGGAGCTTGACCATCTGCTCGAAGAGGCGGCCCGCCGGAAGCCGACTGGCCTCGACCCTGAGGTCTTGGTGGCTTTGCGGCTCGGCGCGTACCAGCTGCGCCACATGCGCGGCGTGCCCGACCATGCAGCTGTGTCAGAGACGGTGAGCCTTGTCAAGCGCGCCCGCAAGCGCTCGGCCGCGGGCCTTGTCAACGCGGTACTGCGGAACCTACCGGACGCTCCCGGCCCCGAGCGGGCCGCGTCGCTGAGCCATCCGCCGTGGCTCGTCGCACGCTGGCGCAAGGCCTTGGGTGCCGACCGCTGCGCCCGGCTGTTGATGTCCAACCTGCGGAAGCCCGGGACGTACTTCCGCATCCCGCCGCCAGCGGCGCCGGACCGCGTCCTGAATCGGCTGAAGTCTGCGGGACTGCGGGCCGAGCCAGCCGGCCTGCCGCGAGCATTCCGCCTGGCGCGCGGAAACGTGACCGCCGCGGGCGCCGCCGCGGGCGTGCCCATCGCTTTCCGCGACATCAATTCCCAGAGGGCCGCCGCTCTGCTGACGCGTGGCGCGCCAGGCACGGTGCTCGATGTTTGCGCCGCGCCAGGTGGCAAGGCTTGCCAACTGGCGGAGTCAGGCGCGGTCGTTGCCGGCGACAGGCGACTGGCCCGGCTCGAGATCATGCGGCGACTGGGGGCCGCGGGGATTCGCATGGTTGCCCTGGATGCGGAGCGACCCCTGCCGTTCGACCGGTCATTCGCGCGGGTCTTGGTTGACGCGCCGTGCTCTGGGACCGGCACGCTGGCGCGCAACCCGGAGATCAAGTGGCGCCTGCAACGCGACGATCTGGCAGACCTGCAGGCGCGCCAGACGCGGATACTGGACAATGCCCTGGATGTCGTGGCACCGGGCGGCCTGGCCGTCTACGCCACGTGCTCGCTGGAGCCGGAGGAGAACGAGGATGTCGTCAGAGCCGCGACCGCCCGGCGGCCGGCCTGGTCGGCCCGCCGGGCATTCGCGACCGTCCCGGGCACCGACCCCGGAGACGGATTCCAAGCTTGGACGATCGCGCGCCCGCCCCCCTGACGGACTCTGGCACGCATGGGCCGTGCTGGCCGTGGCGGGCGTCGTTTTCCTGGGCACGGTCGGCAGCCCTCCATCTCTGCTCGACGACGTGGACGCCGCGTACGCCCAGATCGCCCGCACGATGCTCGAATCCGGCGACTGGGTGACCGCGCGGCTCAACGGCGTGCCGTACTTCGACAAGCCCCCCGGGCAGGTGTGGGCGATGGCTCTGTCCTTCGCCGTGTTCGGGGAGGCCGACTGGGCAGCACGCCTGCCGGCAGCGTTGGCGGCGATGTCGCTGTGCCTTCTGGCGTGGTCGGTGGGACGCTGGGCGTTGGGTGCCCGGGCGGGGCTGATCGCGGGCGCGGGCCTGGCAACGTGCTGCGGGCTCTTCCTATTCACCCGCGCCCGAATGCCCGACGTGTACGTGGCCTGCACCACTCTGGCCGCGCTTGCCTGCTTCCTTCGGGCGCTGGAAGATCCGCGCGCGGGCTTGCGCCCGTGGGGCCCGCTCGCCGGCCTTTGCCTCGGGGCAGGCCTGCTGTTCAAGGGTCTGGTCGGCGCTGTGCTCCCACTGGGCGCGCTGGCAGCGTTCATGGCGATCAGCGGGCAATGGCGGTCCCGCGACTCTTGGACTCGACTCGGACTCCCCGGCGCTGCCGCCGCGGCGGCGATCGTCGCTGGGCCATGGCACCTGGCGGCCATTCTGCGACATCCGCCGCACTTCGACCTGGCGCTGGACAGTGGCCCCGGCCTGTATCGCGGGTTCTTCTGGCGCTACTTCGTCAACGAGCACTTGCTGCGCTACCTGGGAACTCGACACCCGCCGGACTTCGGACGCGTCAACCTCGCCTGGTTCTGGGCGAGCCACCTCGTGTGGCTGTTCCCGTGGACCGGCCTGATGGCCGGCCTGCGCCGGCTGAGCTTCGACGCCTCGGAGAGGGCCGGACGCACGCGACTGATGATGGCCTGCGCCTGCGGGTTCACGCTGGCATTCTTCTCGGCCTCCACAACCCAGGAGTACTACACGCTCCCTGCGTATGCGCCGGCAATGCTCCTGCTGGGGAGCGTGGCGACTGACGGTGGCCAGCTGCGGCGGGCCGTGCGGGTGGCGTCCACGGCTTTTCTCGCCGCATTGGCGCTCGCCGCTGGGCTCTTGGCGGTGACGGGCGCGCCTGCCGAAGGAGGGGACATCTCCTCTGCCTTAACGAGCAATCCAGACGCGTACACGCTCTCGCTGGGTCACTTCCAAGATCTCACGGTTGGCGCGTTCGCCTACCTGCGCGGGCCGCTCTTGGCGGCGACAGTCGCATTCGCGATCGCCGCCGCCGCCGGCTGGCTCCTGCCGCCGGGTCGGGCCGCGGCAACTCTCGCCGTCTCCTCTGTCTCGCTGTTCCTGAGCGCCCACTGGGCAATGCAGGCGTTCGACCCCTACCTCTCGTCCAGACCCCTCGCCGACGCGTACTTGGCAAGCCCGGCGGGAACGCTCGTGCTCGACTACGAGTACTACGCCTTCTCCTCGCTGGCGTTCTACGCGGACCGGGACGTGTTGCTGCTGAACGGTCGCCGCAACAACATCGAGTACGGGTCCAACGCACCCGGGGCCCCGGATGTGTTCGTCTCCGACCGCGACCTTCCGGGACTATGGGCCAGCGCGACCCCCGTCTACGTGGCAACGTACGCGGCCGACCGGGCCCGCATCGAGGCTGCCATCGGCGGCGCTCCGGCGCATGTGATCGCTGCCAGCGGCGGCAAGGTCCTGCTTTCAAGCCTCAGGCCGGCATCCTCGGAGACCGACGACGAGCGGCGCGGGCCGTGAGTTCGCTATGATTGGGATTGGTGGTGCCCGACGGGGACCGCTGGCAGGGGTTAGCAGATGAGAACGGGCATCCATCCAAGCAACTACCGCGAGGTTGTGTTCCGCGATGTGACGACCAAGCATCAGTGGATCACGCGATCGACGGCCAAGACGGACAAGACCACGGTCGTTGACGGGAAGAAGTACCCGCTGTACGACCTTGCAATCTCGTCGCACTCGCACCCGTTTTACACGGGCAAGCGCAAGCTGGTCGACTCCGAAGGCCGCATCGAGCGCTTCAACAAGAAGTACGGCCGCAAGCCCACCGTCTGACCGCGCGACTGAGACGCGCCCGTCACCAAGTGACGGTCAAGCCGGCCGCCACGGAGCGTCCCATCTCCGCAACTCGCTGGCGGGTGAAGGGATTCAGGGAGTTGACGTGCTCCGCGTATGCCGCATTGCCGAGGTTTGAAGCTCCGAGGTACGCGGTGGTGTTGCCGCCAAGACTCGCGCCGAGGCGCGCGCGATACAGGGTAAATCCCGGGGAGGGCGTCTCGAGCCTGGCTGTCGCGACGCGGCCCTGATTCCAGGCGTGGCGGACGCCAAACTCGGCCCACAGGCGCGTTCCCCGAGCCACGTACCGCACCGAGCCGTCCATCTCCAGCGGCGGGATTCCAAGCACGGGCTCTCGCCGCTCGCGATCATCGGCCAAGACCTTCGACGCCCGGGCCCTGACCTGAATCCGCTCCGAGATCCACCGCGCTCCCAGATTCCAGCCCCGGAAGAGCGCGCTATCGCCGTTCACGTAGCGGTACACGACGGGGGGGCTCAGAGGAAGGCGCTTCGGCAATCCGGGCGCTGGCGCGATCGTGATGTAGTCCGCGATGGAGCGCACGAAGCCCCCCGCATCCACCCGGAACCGCCCGGCCTTCCACTGCAAGCTCAGGTCCCCTTGCAAGCTCTTCTCGGGAAGGATCGCTGGACTGCCCATGAATTCCGCCGCGACTTGGAACCGCGTGCTGGGGAATCGGTCGGAATAGCGCTCCAGCGCGTTGGGAATACGAGCCACCCGGCCCATGCCCCCAGCAACCGTCAGGCCACCGGCGATGTCGCGCCGCGCGGCGACGCTGAAGCTGGGACTGGACCGGCTCACGCTGAGGTCTCCGGGGCTCGCGTTCTCGCGGTAGAAGCTGCTGGGGCGACCGGCGTCCGAGCGCTCCCTGTCAAGGCGCAGAGCGGCCCAAACGCCGCCCCCGTCGAAGTCGCGCTCGGCCTGCGCGTACAGGCCCGTGTTGCGCTGGGACACGCCCGCCCACACGTTGTCGCTGAAGAGCAGCCTGCGGTCCCGCGCGCGGGCGATGAAGCGCTGCGCGTCCTGGCTGAGGTCGAAGTGGTCAAACCCTGCCGTGACGCCCCACCCGGCGCCGGGAGAGAGCAGCACGCGACCGGCCATGCCGCTGGTGTCCGATTCCGTCGGGAGCGAGACGTCCAGGGCGAATGGCGGCATGCGCCCTGGCATGTCCATCGCGGTCGGCTTCCCTCGATTGCTCATGCGATGGCTCTTCCTGTTCGAGTACGCAGTGAACTTGGCCCCCCTGAAGGTCCCGTCGGACCGGTCCACCCGGTACGCGCCGGACCACGCGCGCAAGATAAAGTGCTCGGCGGTGAGCAGTCGACCGGGAAAATCGACGCCGGTCTGCTCGTCGTAGAGACCACTCGCGGTGAGTTCGTGCGACTCGGCCGGGTTGAGGCGCAGCCGAGCGCCGAACTGGTGCGACGAAGCGTCGGCCGGCACGAGCTGGGCGGGTGCCGCGCCACCAGCCCGGTAGTCGTCCTGGAGGCTGCCACTGGCGTTCAAGCGCAAGCCGAACGTCGAGCTCCCCGCGTCGACCCGCGACCGCCCGACCCGCCCGGAACCGTTGCTCTCCCAACCGATGCCGCCGCGGCCAGAGACCCTCCAGCCAGGCTGGCGGGGGATTGGAACCGAGCGCACAACGATCGCCGCCATGCCCCCGGCTCCCGCGGTCAGGGCGTACGGCCCGGTCACGACCGCGACGGTGCCGACAGTGCTCGGGGCGACATGGCTCAGCTCCGAGTCCATTCTGGCGGGACCGGCGGCGAACGTCCTCGTGTCGTCCACCACCATTGCCACTTGCGTTTCCCGCAGGCCCTGCACGATGGGCTCGAAGTTCGTGCCGCCGCGGCGCAACACGCGGACCGTCCCGGACTCCCTCAGGGCCTCCACGAGGTCCGGCTTCACGATCCGCTCTGGCTGCACCACCTCCGTGGCAACGGCGGGCCCGACGGGCATCTCGTCGACAACATCCAGGACCGCCAGCCCCACGGCAAGCTCAAGCTCCACGATCGTCCCGGACCGACCGCTCAGATCGACCACGGCTGGCGGGAAGCCGGCCGCGCGGACAGCGACCGTCGCGCCCGTCCCGGCGAAATTCGCGACTCCGACGGCCGATGTGCGGGCGTGCGCGATGGCCTCTCCCGAATCGTCGAGAAGCTCTACCACCACGCCCGGAACGCGGGCGCCGGAAGGGTCGACCACTGTGACCGTGACTTGAGCCCAGACGGCTGTCGCCGCCATCAGCGCCAACGCTATGTGTCGTGCCGCGCTGTGCCGCGCCATGGCCAATTTCCACGATACAAGTTCTCCATCGCGAGATCGGAATGAGCCAACCCGCATCTTGCGCGACCGGTAGCCCGCCCTGCACGGCGGCACCAGGCGTGGCCGTCGTGCCCGATGGTTCCCGGCCGGCGAGGACACTGGTGCCCCGCCAGCGATCTCAGCCAAGATCGGGTACGATCATTCTCAGGGGGCGCGCCACCATCAACGGATACCGGATGGAAAGACGGGATCTGATCGCCTTGGTCTGGGCCGCCGGTCTCAGCGCCGGCAATCTGCGGGCTCAGTCTGGGCGCGGATCAGCGCCGCACGCAGTTCTGTTCGGGACCGTCTTCAACGAATCCCATTTGGCCCTGCAAGGCGCCCGCATCGTCGCCTTTGACCAGGCACGCCCGAAGAAGAAGTACCGATCGGTCACGAACCATCGCGGCGAATACCACATCCGCGTCCCGGCTGGCGATGCCACGTTCGTCGTCTCGGCCACCGCTCCTAAGTTTGCCCGGGCAGAGCGCACCGTCAGGGTTTGGGGCGTGGACAAGTCTACGGCGAATCTCATCTTGGGGCGTCGCGGGAAGAGTCGATGAGCCGTTGGCGGGGAAGCCTGACGATAGGGAGGGGACATCATATGCGACACACGCGACGGAGCATTCTCGCGACGACGGTCTTGGGCTGTGTGCCGGCGGTGGCCGCGCAGTTCACAGGTTTCAAGAAAAAGCCCAAGGAGGACCCGACCCGCTCGGTCACCGGGCAGGTCATGGACGACCACGAGGAGGGCATCCGCGGAATCGTGCAGCTGAAGCATTCGCGGACGCTCGAGGTGAAATCCTTCCACACCAACGAGAACGGAGACTATTACTTTCACGGGCTTGACCCAAACGTTGACTATGAGCTGAAGGCGCTGGCTGAGGGTCGCCAGAGCAAGACGCGCACGGTGTCGAGCTTCGACAGCCGCAAGGAGCTAATCTACAACTTCAAGCTCAAGACGGCCGACTAGGCGCAACCGCCCCCTGTCCAACGTGGCCGGGTTTACCATGAGGGGGCCGACCGGCAGGTGGTCGGCGGGAGGGGCTGGACGATGTTGAAGAACCGCAGGCGCCGGACGCGCGCCATTGTCGCTCTGCTGGGCGCGACCGCGCTGCTGGCGGCGGGGACGGACCTGGCCCGGAGCCAAGGCCCGATCGGCACGCAGCCACGGAGGCCAATCCCGGACGCCCCCCGACGGCCGGGGATTCCGCCGGGACCCGGGGGAGTCCCCGATTCCCCGACCAACTTGCCGCCCGTTGTGAACCGCGCACCGCAAAGGGTGCCGGACAACCAACCGCTGTTCACGGCCGATACCAACGCCGTGACCGTGGACATTGCCGTAATGGACAACAAGGGACAGTTCATCCCCGGAATCCCGCCGGGCAACTTTCAAATCCTCGAGGACGGTGTGCCGCAGAAGATGGTCAGCATCGGCCAGACCCAAGCTCCGGCCACCGTGGCCCTGTTGATCGAGTTCAGCAACCGCTGGCAGCAGTATTGGTCCGAGACTTGGTACCAGACGCTGACTGCGACCTATGGCTTTGTCGAGACGCTGCGCCCGGAGGACTGGGTCGCGGTGATCGCTTACGACCTCCGGCCGGAGATTCTGGCGGACTTCACGCAAGACCGCCGGGAGATCAACAACGCGTTGCAACGGCTGCGGATCGCCGCCTACCGCGAGTCCAACCTGTTCGACGCGCTGACGGACACTGTCCAGCGCATGTCGGAGATCGAGGGGCGCAAGTGCGTGGTACTGCTGTCCAGCGGCGAGGACACGTTCAGCAGGCTCAACTTCGGCCAGGCCCGGAGAATCGTCCAAGAGGCCGGCGTCACAGTGCACGCGATCGGTCTGGGGCAGATGCTGAAGGAAATGCTCGACTCGTACGGCATGGTCGGCGGTGCCACGCGGATCGGCTGGCTGCAGGCGGACAACCAACTGCGGACATTCACGAAGGAGACCGGCGGGTTTTCGTTCTTCCCACGCTTCTACGGCCAATTCCCAACGATCTTCCAGTCGCTCAATTACCTCATGCGCAATCAGTACACGGCGGTCTACGAGCCGTCGAACACGAAGAGGGACGGCACATTCCGCAAGATCACGGTGCGGCTCGTCGACCCAGCCACCAATAAGGAACTGCGCATCACGGGCAACAAGAATAAGCGCATCAAGTACGAGATTATCGCGCGGAGGGGCTACACGGCGCCCCGCGAAGTGGAGTGACTCCCTTCGCGGGCCAGCCCTGGCGAATCGAGAGGAGACAGGTCCGATGACTAGAATCACGTGGATCGGCCACTCGGCATTTCACGTCGCGGTGGATGGCGGTCCCGCCATCCTGATCGACCCTTGGCTGGCGGGCAACCCGTCCCGCCCGAAAGGCTACCAAGTGCCGACCGCCGACTTGGTGCTGATCACCCACGGGCACGCCGACCACCTGGACCTGACGGACCTGCGCTCCATCGCCGAGGAGTTTGAGCCCGAGATCGTTTGCAACTGGGAGATCGCGAACTGGCTGGGCATCAAGGGCTTCCAGCGCGTGACCTCGATGAACAAGGGCGGCTGCTACAACACCCTGGGAGTCCGTATCTCGATGACCCAGGCGCAGCACAGCAGCTCGATCATCGAAGGCGCGACGATCACATACGGCGGGGAGCCGGCCGGCTTCGTGGTGCGCCAACCAGACGGTCGTGCCTTCTACCACGCGGGCGACACGAACGTCTTCAGCGACATGGAGCTGATCAAGCGGCTCTACGGCCCCGTGCTGGCGATGCTTCCAATCGGGGATCTCTTCACGATGGGACCGCGGGAGGCGTCGCTGGCGTGCGAATTTCTCCAGCCACGGACGGTGATCCCGATGCACTACAAGACCTTCCCGCTGCTGACCGGGACAGCCGCGAGGCTGCGCTCCGAACTCGGGGCGCACTCCCCAGTGAATGTCGTGGAACTGGATCCGGGCGATTCAATCGACTGGTAAGCGCCCAGCCGCCTGCGGTCAGGGCTGCGAGAGGCCTTGGTAGGTCTCGTCTTCCGAGGCTTCGACAGTCACCGGGAAGCCACGGCGGAACCAGCCTGGGTAGACGACTCGCCCCATGGGGTCGGACTCACCGTTGAATCCCCCTCGCATGTCCAGAACGCTCGAGAATCCGTGGGCCTGCAGGATCTGCGCCGCCCGCAGCGAACGCCCGCCGACCAGGCAGGCCGTGATGATCTTGGCATCCTTCCCGAGCGCCCGGTCGCACACCTCGACGAAATCCGAGTTGGGGACCATCCCAGTGGCCGTGCGGTGCAGCAACGGGATGTTCTTCGCACCCGGCGCATGGCCCATCTCAAACTCCGGGACCGATCGGACGTCCAGGTACACATACCCCTCTCCGGCCTCGAGCAGGGCCTTGGCTTCGTCGGGTGAGATTCTCTTGACTTCCATGCAACCTCAGCTTCCACGCTCGCGCATCCGGGGCTCAATTGTCAAATCGCGCCTCGTGCGTCAAGTGACGATACGCCGCGAGCTGCCGAGTCTCGAGAGTCTCCCGCTCAGCCCCGTGCATCAGAATCGGGTCGTGCGCGAAGAGGATTCCGGCCATTGCGGAAGTGAGCGCCCATAGGGCCAGCCTGCTGGTCGGATCTTTGACGCCAGAGTGCGGATCGGCTACTTCTGCGGCTGGAGGCAGGAAGAATCGGACGGGGGACACAGCGAGGCGGAGTCCGTGGATTGAGCCGCGCGGACAACGCGCTCGACCTCCAAGTAGTAGGCGCCGGCCAGCAAGTCGCCGGCTTCGTCCAAGAACCAGCCCTGGAGTTGCATGTCGCCCGGCTCCAGCCCGGCCTCGAACGCGGCCTCAGCATCGTCCGGGTGCACTCGCTTGTGCAATTCCGAGTCGCCCACCTGCAGCCGAGCCTCTGCGATCGGCAACGCCTTGCCGGCGATCAAGTCACCGTATTCGCCTTGGAGCGGTGCTGCCGGATCCCGCAGGGCAAGCCCGGACTCCTTCGGCCAGCGGCGCAGCGAGAAGCGGTAGCGTCCGGGCTCCGCGACCCGAATGCGCCAGGGACCCGATAGCTCCTGGCCCCCTCGCACACAGCGTGGGTTGTCACAGTAGACGCCGTTCCAGTCCGCGGCGCTCAGCCGGGCAGGGTTCTCCGCCTCAGCGCCGACAACGATTGGCTGATATGCGTTGGCTGCGGGCATCAGCTCGTCCCACCACTCGTCGTAGTGCGCTCGCATCTTGGCGACGGTGCCGGGGTAGTCACCTGCCACATCGCTCGTCTGTGCTGGGTCCTTGCCGACGTCGTACAGCTCCGTTCCGTTGACCAGGCGCCACTTGTTCCACATCACCGCAGCGTCGCGATCCTTCTCGAAGAGTGCGCCGTACTGGACGACCAGCATGCGCCGACTCAGGTCTTGCTGGCTTCCCTTCAACAACGGCACAAGGCTGACACCGTCGAAAGCAGCCTCTGCAGGGGCGCGAACTCCGGTGAGATCGAGAAGCGTCGGCAGGACGTCCTGCACGTGGGCCAGCGCATCGATGTCCCGGGGCGCGCCGATTTCGCCCGCCCCCCAGCGAAGGAACAGCGGCACCCGGTGTCCGCCCTCGTAGAGCGAACGCTTCTTGCCCCGCATTCCGGCGTTGAAGACGGATTCGCCCTGCGCGGTCCCGTTATCGCCCGTGAACACGAAGACCGTGTCGCCAGCGATTCCCAGTTCGTCCAGCAGCCGCATCAGCCGGCCGACGTTCTCGTCGATATTCGCGATCATCCCGAAAAACTTCGCGACACGGGATTCGACCTTGCCCAAATATGGATCGATGTACCGCTGCGGCGCCCACAGTGGCACGTGCGGAGCGTTGGTGGGGAGGTAGACCAAGAAGGGCTTCTCACCTCGGGCCTGCCGGCGAATCCAGGACATTGCCTCTTCGAACCAGACGTCTGTGCAATAGCCGGTGTACTGTTCGACGCGCCCGTTGTGGCGGTAGTGGTCGTTGAAATAATCGTTGCCGAAATAGTCGGCGAGCGAGGTGATGCCCCAAGCCCCGTGGTGGACCGTCTCCTGAAAGCCGCGGTCCTGGGGCCGGAACGGGTAATTGTCCCCCAGATGCCACTTCCCGAAGTGCCCCGTTACGTAGCCAGCGTCTTGGAAGATGTCGGCCATGGTCGGCAGCTCTTGGCGCATCAGCGAGCGTCCCATGCAGACAAACGATGCGCCGTTGTCGATCGCGTCCCGTCCCGTGAGCAGCTGGCTGCGTGTAGGCGTACACATGGGAGCGGCGTGAAAGTCGGTGAACCGAACGCTCTGCGAGTGAAATTTGTCCAAGTTCGGGGTCTTGAGCACCGGGTTCCCGTGGACGGAGAGATCGCCGTAGCCTTGATCGTCCGTCAGAAGCACGACCACGTTGGGACTCTGCTGGGCCTGGCAGAGAACGGGGAGAGCTGCCAGTGCCAGCAGTGCGGGAATTGAGCGGGTGGTGCGAGTACGGATCACGTGCGGCAAGGGTGCATCCTCCTTCACAAGCGTTCGGGTACGGCCACAAAGTCGTCAATGCCGACGAGCTCCCGCAGCTTGGGGAGATTTCCAGGCTCTGCAATAAGGGGACGGGCCGTCTCACTCTCGCCCGCCGGTCGGCTGTTGGCGGCGACTTCCGCCGCGTGCTGCTCCAGCAGGGCGCGCAACTCGTTCACCCGCGCAGGATGCTCTCGCGACAGGTCGTTCGTCTCGCCGACGTCTCGGTCTAGGTCGTAGAGCTCGAATCGTCGCCTGGCTCCTCGGACAAGCTTCCAATTCCCTCGGCGGACGCCCTCGTCCTCGTAGAACAGGACCTTGTGCGGCGACCGCGCGACCGGATTGCCCAGCAGAACGTCGAGTGCGTCTTCTCCGTCGATTTGGCGATCGGGCAGGTCCGCACCCACGAGCGCCGCCAGTGACGGCAGGATATCGACAGCGGTGACGATCTCAGCCGTCTCCCGGCCGGCCGGAATCGTCCCTGGCCACCACGTGATCGTCGGCTCGCGCATGTGGCCCTCGTACTTGGGACCGCCTTTCCCACCGCGCAGAGGCCCCATGCTCATGCCGCCGGCGCCGCCATTGTCCGACGTGAAGATCACCAGGGTCTTCTCCTCGAGGCCGAGCGACCGCACTGTGTCGAGTACCCGACCCACGCTGTCGTCGACCTCCTCGACGACAGCCCGGTTGACGTTTCCCCCGGCCCGCTTCGCTATCTCCGGCCGTGCGTATCGCGGCCGATGAACGTAGGCGTGGGGCAGGTAGAGAAAGAACGGCTCGGCCCGATGTCCGCGGATGAACTCGATCGCCGCGTCCGTGACGGCCTCGGCAAGCAGCGATTGGTCCGGGCCGTCGGCCACGTACGCGACCACATCGTCGTTCCGGATGACGGGCAACGGCGTGTAGGGCTTCTTGGTGTGACGATGGCCCCTGAGGTTTCCCGGCCACATGTCGTTCGAATACGGAATTCCGAAGAATTCGTCGAAGCCGTGCTCAAGGGGCAAGTGCTCCGGCTGATCGCCAAGATGCCACTTGCCGAAAGCACCTGTGGCGTAACCCGCTTGCTGCATGACCTCCGCGATGGTCGTCTCACTGGGGTTGAGACCGCGCCGCTCGCCCGGGAACAGCACATCGCCGTCCATGCCGATCCGATGAGCGAATGTCCCGGTCATCAAGGCCGCGCGTGACGGCGTGCAATTGGTGTTCGAGACGTAGAACTGGCGGAGGACCACGCCTTCCGCCGCCATTCGGTCGAGATGGGGGGTCTTGTTGGTGGTCGAGCCGAACGGGCCGATGTCGCCGTAGCCCAGATCGTCAACGAAGATGACCACGATGTTCGGCTTCGTCCCGTTTGTGACGGCGAGAGATGTTGCCGGGAAGGCAAATGCCGCGGCCAGCGCCAAGGCAAGGCCCCCGAACGGGATCGCTCTGTGGACTTGCTTGCGATTCATTTCACGCTCACAGGTCCCGCTCGCTGGGATCGGTCAAGTACTTGTTGTGGTCGTAGGCCCATTCCACTGACCTCGGGCCGGTGAGCAGCCAAGCGTTCTCTTGTCTCTGCGTGCGTCGGGCGGCCGGCAATGTTGTGCCACTCGCGGGCGTGGTCTTCGCGGTCGTAGACTTCTTCCGGCCCGTCCCCATGGCGAATGTGGCGGACCTCCGCCGCCACGGCGCAGACTGCCTCGGCGCCGCCCACATAACGAAGGTTCGTCGAAGACCTCAAGTGTCGCATTCTCAAGATGCGACCGTCACGCCGGCGGCGGCAGGGCTCGCGTTGCCACCTCCAAGTCGTAGTGAGGCCTGTTCGCACGGTCAAGCGCATTGGTCACCTGCCATGCAAGCTGTTGTTGTGGCACGCTAAATCGCGGATTGGCCGCGATCCGGCCGATTCGGCTCTCGCCGGTCTTGCAGTCCGCCCAGTACCACCAGTCATCGGCGACGGTGGCCCAGCCAAGTCTCGCAAGCCACGCCGTGGTGTGGAATCGGATGGCGCGGTCCTTTCGCCGCGCCGCAAATTCGGGTCAATGCCTGTCCCATCAAGAGCGCTGCCGCGACCCTCGGAGAAGAAACGCTGACCGGAGTGTCTTGCCGCTCCCGCGGCCGAGTCGCTATGATCGGCGATCTGCAGGCTGCGATGCTAGGCACCCCGGAAATCTCTGTCGTCGTGCCCATGCATAACGAAGAGGGGAGCGTCGAAGAGCTCGCGCGCCAGCTGCGCCAGGCACTGCCCGAAGCCCACGAGGTCATCTTTGTGGATGACGGGAGCACGGACCGCACATGGCCGAGACTGCTCGGAATTCACGACCCTGACCGTGTCCGGGTGGTCAAGCTTCGCGTCCGAAGCGGCAAGTCCGCCGCCTTGATGGCAGGATTCGCACGCTGCAAGGCGCCGGTCGTTTTCACGCTTGACGGCGACCTGCAGGACGATCCGGCCGAGATCCCCAAGTTCCTCTCCAAACTCGCCGAGGGCCATGACCTAGTGTCGGGCTGGAAGCGGGTGCGCCATGACCCCCTGCACAAAGTGGCGGCGTCGAGAGTGTTCAACTTTGTGATGCGACACGCCACGGGCTTGCAGCTGCGCGACATGAACTGCGGCTTCAAGTGCTACCGGTCAGAGGTCGTGAAGCGACTCCGGATTCACGGCGACCAGCACCGGTTCATTCCCGTGTTCGCGGCCGACGCCGGATTCTCGGTCGCGGAGGTTGAGGTGCGCCACCGCCCGCGCGTGCACGGCCGGTCGAAGTACGGCCTGAGCCGTATGGCCAAGGGATTCGCTGACCTCGGAACTGTCCTGCTGCGCACGCGCTACAAGGACCGGCCCGCGCACGGCTTTGGGCTGCTGGCCATTGCGGCCGGCGTCAGTGGCATCTTCCTGCTGCTGCTTTCAGCGGGAAGATTCCTGCCCGGTCTGGCGGCATTCGCCGCCGAGGCGCTGGGCGCGGCGCTGGTGGTCTGTGCGCCGGTTCTGATAGCCGCGGGATGGGTGGCGGAGTTCCTGCTGCACTGCCAGGCCGTCGGTCGCAAGCCGGAGCTTCCGGAGGTTGAGCAAGCGCGTGACTGAGCGCGCGGTACCGCTTCTCAAAGCAGCAGTCCCGCTCGTGCTGGCCTACTTCGTCGGGACGATGATCCACGGCAACTGGGAGCAGGTGCGAGCGGAAAGCTGGACCGTCAGCCCGGGCTGGCTGGGAGCGTCTCTGTGCTTGGGCTCGGCCTGGCACTTGGCACGGCCACTCGGGTGGACGCAACTGCTGCGCGGGTTCGAGCATCGCGTCCCGTACTGGGACGTGTACTTGGCCTACCGCAAGTCGGAGCTAAGCCGGTATGTGCCCGGGGGAATTTGGCAGTTCGCGGCGCGCGTCTACCTGATGCGCAGATTCGGCGTCAGCCCGGCGGCTTGCCTGGCGGCGACCCTGCTGGATCTGACGCTGGCCGCGCTGGCGGCGCTCGTACCGGCCGCGTGGCTGGCGGCCACCGCGCCGACACTGCTGAGTCCCTGGCAGAAGTCGGTCTTGCTGGTCTTTCCCCTAGTCGCGCTGACCGCTGTCTACCCTCCGGTGTTCAACGCTTGGGCTGGGCGGCTTGCGGCGCTTCTCAAGCAGTCCATCGGAAAGCTGGAGGTGGGCGCGGCCCAGATGCTCGGGATCTGGGCGATGTATGTCTGCGCTTGGGTGATGCTCGCGGCTGGCATGGCATGCTTTGCGCGGGGCCTGCTCCCGACCGTGGAAGGCGAAGCGTTCGCGCATGTGGCCGCCAGCTATCCGCTGGCTTGGGTGACGGCCCTGCTGACAATGGTCGCCCCGGCCGGCATAGGAGTCCGGGAAGGGATCTTGGGCCTCTTGCTCTCACGCTCGATGGCGCTGGGCACGGCTATGGCAACAGCGGTGGCAATGCGCCTTTGGGCCGTCTGCATGGAGCTTGGGTGGCTCGCCGCGGGCTTGGTCGCGGCCCGCTCCCGCCGCGCCGCCGGCGCCTAGAGCTCGCGCACGGCTATGTTGCGGAAGCGGTGCTCCAAACCCGGCTCGCAGCGGTCACCGCCGTGAACTTGGACGGCAACGCTCCCCGCCACCGCCCCGGAGGGGAGCCGGTTCTCGGTGTCGGCGAAGTCCGTGACGAGAGTGCCGTTCAGCCAAACCTCGATGCGCGGAGCCTCGCCGCGAATGCGCACTCTGAGGGCGTTCCAAGCATCTTTGTTCCAAACCTTCTGCCAGCCCTGAGAGCGTTGCGTGGCGACACCGTCCAGCCGTTCTCCGTAGATTCCGCCGACATTGCCGCCCTCGAGGTAGTCCAGCATCACCTGGTAGGCCTGCCCGCTTGCTGTGGACCGCAAGAAGACACCGCCGTCACACCCGAAGTCCGGCCGGACCTCCAAGTACAGCTCAAAGTCGCCGTAGCGCCGGTCTGTCAGCAGGATGCCCCCGTTCCCGGCACGGTCCTGCTTTCCGACGAGAGCCCCCTCGTAGACGCGCCACTCCCGCGTGTTTCCGTGGTGATTCGTGAGACTTGCGTGCCAGCCGGCCAGATTGCTCCCGTTGAAGATCCGCTCGAAGCCGTCGGGCACCTCGGCCGAGGCAATCACGGGCACCAGCCCTAGAAGGATCATTCCGCAGCCCAACGCCACTCGCATGCCAGCGGCTAGCGTAGCACGCGAGCCTGCCCCCCAGCCCCGGGCAACGAAGCGCATATACTCGTAAAGGCTTGGCGCCGAGCGCGTCAACTTCTCGAGGAGGAAGCCCGGCATGGCGGACTACTACGACGAGGCCGACCTGCCTCGTTTCGCGGAAATGGGCACGGAGGCTCCGGAACTGTGGGACAAGTTCAGCTCTTGGTACGGCGCGGTCTTCGAGGCCGGCGCGCTGAGCAAGCGCGAGAAGAGCCTGATCGCGCTTGCCGTGGCTCACGCCGTGCAGTGCCCCTATTGCATTGACGCCTACACACAGGGATGTCTCGAACAGGGCTCCAACTTGGAACAGATGACCGAGGCCGTCCACGTGGCATCAGCGATCAAGGGGGGCTCTGCCCTGGTGCACGGACTGCAAATGCGCAAGATCGCCGACAAGGTCAGCATGTGACGGCCATGCTGGCAACCCTCCAGTCCAGCCAGCACCCGCTCGCGTCGACCGCTGAACAACTCCGCGTGCTTCAGTCCGGACCGCTTCCGGGAGCAGCGAAGCCCTTTGACCAGGCGCTTGCAGACACTGGCCTAGGGCCGCTCGTGGCCAACGGCATCGAAGTCGTGCAAGTCAACGTCGGCAAGCTTTGCAACCAGACATGCAAGCACTGCCATGTGGACGCGGGACCGGACCGGACTGAGGAGAACATGGCCCCGGAGACCTTCGAGCTGTGCCTGGGCGCAATCCGGAAGATCGGGCAGCCGGAGGTTGACATCACCGGGGGCGCCCCCGAGCTGAACCCGTGTTTCCGCGACTTCGTGGAGCGCGTGCGGGACTTGGGGTGCGCAGTCACGGACCGCTGCAACCTGACCGTCCTGACGCTGCCGTCCCAGCGGGACTTGGCCGGTTTCCTGGCGCGCCACCGAGTGCGCGTGATCGCCAGCTTGCCCTACTTTCTCAGCTCTCGCACGGATGCCCAGCGCGGAAGGGGCGTGTTTGACAAGTCAGTCGCAGGCCTGCGCCTGCTCAACGCGCTGGGATACGGGATGCCCGGCAGCGGTCTGGAGTTGGACTTGGTCTACAACCCCACCGGCGCATTCCTGCCGCCGGACCAGGCCGCACTCGAGTCCGATTTCCGCCGCGAGTTGCGCGCGCGCCACCAGATCGAGTTCAACTCGCTGTTCGCGATCACCAACATGCCCATCAGCCGGTACTTGGAGTTCCTGGTCCGCAGCGGTAATTACGAGCGATACATGCAGAAGTTGGTCACGGCGTTCAACCCCGGGGCCGCCGAGGGCGTGATGTGCCGCACGATGATCTCGGTGGGCTGGGACGGGCGCCTCTACGATTGCGACTTCAACCAGATGCTGGACTTGGAGGTCGGCTTCGGGAAGCCCCGCCACATCAGGGACTTCGACATTGAAGGGCTCTCGGGCCGGCAGATTGAGACTCGACAGCACTGCTACGGCTGCACAGCAGGCGCGGGCTCGAGCTGTGGCGGCACGACGGTCTGAGACAGCCGCGCAAGGTCCGCGCACTGGGGTACACTGAGGCTTCCGGCACGCCCTCTCTCAGGGCGGCTGTCAGGAGAACCGGCCATGGACAGGAAGCACTTCTTCGCCATCTTCGTCGCCGTCGCGGCTCTGTTCCTAGCGGGCTGCGGGGGCGGTGAGCCACCCCCGGAATCGGCACCGGCCGAGCCGGCGGACGCTACAATTCCTCCGCCTCCCGTCGAGCCGGAGCCGGAGCCAGAACCCGAGCCGGAGAGCGCAATGCAACCTGAAACCGAACCCGAACCGCCCGTCGAGCTGACTGGCACACCCCGCGTCCGGGTGGTCACGGACCTAGGCACCCTGGTGCTGGAACTCTATCCCGACCGTGCCCCCCAGACCGTGGCCAACTTTCTCCAATACGTGGACGACGGATTCTATGACGGCACGATCTTTCACCGTGTGATCCCAAACTTCATGATTCAAGGCGGCGGATTCCTGCCGAACATGACCGAGAAACAGACCCGCGAACCGATCCAGAACGAGTCGGGCGCCATGGCGAACACGAGGTATTCGATCGCGATGGCGCGGACACCCAACCCGCACAGCGCGACGGCGCAGTTCTTCATCAACCACCGCACAAACCAGTTCCTAGACAAGGAGAACGCCCGGGACGGCTGGGGCTACTGCGTGTTTGGCAAGGTAGTGGAGGGCATGGAGGTCGTGGACGAGGTCGCCAAGGCACAGACAACCACGAAGAACGGCCATGGCGACGTGCCAGTCGACCCCATCCGGATCCAGTCGGTGAATCGGGCCGGCTGAGCGGCAATCCCCGAGGCCTGAAACACAGCCCTATTCCGCCTGGAGGGGGCAGCCTGCAATCGGGCTCATCCCCGAGCGGGCAGGAGCGCCTTCCGACCAGGTGTGCCCAGCGGGCCCTGTATCGGCCTGCCTAGCCGCGGACCAGCGGGCGAGGGCTCGAGATCAAGCGCCGGCGCTCAAGCGAGCCCACCGTCGGAATCGCCGTTCAGGGAAACGTGCCGATAGAGGCGCGGGGCGGGCTTGGATTGCTCGGGCTGCGCCCCCGGCTTGGGCGGCGACAGCCCGGGGAGCACAGGGGCCTGATGCCGGCGAGCCTGGCCTAGGAATCTCGCTTGCGCGGCAGCAGCCCGATCGCCAACGCGCCCAGCGCTGCGAGGCCAAACACGGCCCAAAGGGCCTGGGAGTAGCCCGCCAAGCGGCCGGCCAGCGAGGCAATCAGGCGCGGGGTCCAGAACTGCAGGATGGTGTCGCTCGGCAGGATGGCGGACATAGCCTTGCCCAGCGTCCTGAGGCCGAACAGGTCGGCCGCCATCAGCGGGATCAGCATGTAATCCGCGCCCATGGCGAAACCGAACACGATCGCGAACACGTACACCATGCCGGCCTGGTCCGGGGTGACCAGGAATAACAGCGGTATCGCGAGGGCGACCACCGCGTACGTCGTGAGCATCACGTACTTGCGAGGCAGCTTGTCCGCCAGCCAGCCGGCGATGAGCCGCCCGAGGATGCTCGACATCAGATAGGTGAACGAAGCGTCCGCCCATATCTGGTCCCTGGCGGTTTGGTCTGTGAAGCCCTGCTCCTCGTACACGAACTTCATGAGGAAGTTCACCGCGGCGATCGATCCGATCGACGCCGCACTGCCAACCAGCAGGAGCCAGAATGCTCGGTGCTTGGAGAGCTCGTTGAAGCTCATCACGCGCTCCTCGCGCGCGGCATCGGCCGCGCTCGCCGCTTCCTGCACGGCGGCGCTCGCGTCCCCGTCCGCGACCTGCCCCTTGTCTTCGGGGCGATCCCGGATGACGAGGATCGAGAGCGGCCAAACGATGATCATCAAGAAGCTGAGCAACTGCAGCGCGTCGGTGTAGGTTCCGGTGTTGGTTGTGAAGTTCTCGAACAGCGCCTGCAGCCACTCCGGGGCCAAGTCCCGGTCCCTGGCACCCGCGGTGAGGAACGGCGCTAGGCGATTGCACAGCGCGCCGATCACGGCCACGCCCACGTAAGTGATGCCCATCGCCATCCCGCGCCGACGCGTGTACCAGTTGGAAATGATGATCTGGTGCGGGATCGGCCCGGAAAGAAAGTAGCCGGTCATGTACAGGCACCACGCCGCGTAGTACTCGTACTGGCTGCCCCCGAGCCTTCCGAACCACTGGAACGAAAGGAAGGTCAGGAATGTGCCGACCAGGATCAGCAGGCGAGGGGAGACCCGCGGAACGATCACGGGACCGATCCAGATCGTCAGCAGCACTGCGATCGGCGCGCCGGTGGTGACCAAGACTTGCGTCCACGCGTGGCCGTCGCGGAAGTAATCAAAGAAGAAGGCGATGTTGTAGTACGGGAATCCTGTGGACAAGCCGAACGTGACGAAGCAGCTCGCGATGATCCAGGGCCCGAAGAATTTCTTGCTCGATGGCTCCATGGTGGCTGACCTGCTAGTGTAAGCGACGCTGGCCGCGCGGGCGGAGCGCCCCGCGAGGGGCACTCGCCCGAATTGGGGCGGGCAACGCCGCCACATGGACGCCCGCCCGGGTTGGGCAACTCTCAGCCTGCCCCCGCGCCAGGCTGGCCAGGCGAAGTCTCGGGAAGCTGTGGGCGATCTGCGAATCGACCCCCGCGCTATGCTGTAGGGGCTTCTCCCAGCGTGCCCGCATGCGTTTCGGGCGGTGCCCGTGGGAGCGCGTGGGCTTAGCGATGTTTGAAGAGGGCACCCGTAGCTTTGCGTCGGTGCTGCTCGTAGCAGCGGGTGTGATCTTAGTGCTGGCCGGCCTGAAAGCCGCCGCGCCGATCGTGGTTCCATTCCTGCTCGCGCTGTTCCTCGCCATCCTCACGGGTCGGCCGGTTCACTGGATGCACCGCCACAGGGTTCCGCGCACCCTTTCCGTGCTGATCATGATCGCCGGAATGTGCGGGGCTCTGGCACTCTTGGCAACGCTGTCAGCCGCATCCCTGAGCGAGTTTGCCGAGAAATTCCCGACGTACCAGGCTGAGTTTCAGGACCGCTGGGGGCGGGGCCTGTTCATGATGGAGCAGCTACTGTCGAGTGTCGGCTTGGAAGAGGGCTACGTCAATCTCCGCGACCAGTTCGATCTGCAAGAGATTCTGCGGGCCGTCGCAGGCATGGCTGGCACCACTCTGGTGCAATTCGGCAGCGTCTTCACGAAAACGCTGCTGGTCGCTTTGACAGTGGCCTTCATGCTCTTCGAGTCCTTCGACCTGACCGTCAAGATCCGCGTGCTTGTGCGCCCATCTTCGACGAATTGGGCCAAGCTGCAGGCCTTTGCCCAGTCGGTCCAAGACTACATCGCGGTCAAGACACTGACGAGCGTCGCGACCGGACTGCTGGCCTTTCTGTGGCTTCTGATCCTTGGCGTCGACTACGCGCCATTCTGGGGACTGCTGGCGTTCATGCTGAACTACGTGCCGAACATAGGTTCGGTGGTTGCCGCGATTCCCGCAGTGCTGATCGCCCTCATGCAGCACGGCCCAGGCACGGCCCTTGTCGCGGCACTGGGCTACGTGGCGATCAACCTCGTGTTCGGCAGCATTCTGGAGCCCAAGCTGATGGGAGACCGCGTGGGCCTGTCCCCGCTGGTGGTATTCGTCTCCCTGGTGTTCTGGGGCTTCCTCCTCGGACCAATCGGGATGCTGCTCTCGCCACCCCTGACGATCAGCTTGAAGTACGCCCTCGAACACTACCCAGAGACCCGCTGGGTGGCAACGTTGCTCGGGTCCGGCAAGAGCCTCGACACAGTGAAGGCCTGACTCTGGCCACCAGCCCGGGTGGCCCAAAGGGCGACTTGGATACAATCTTGGTGCCGAGGATGAAGATGTTGCGGGCGATGAGATGTCTGGCGCTGACCGTAACGCTGGCGGCGGCGCTTGGCGCCGCCGAGTACAGCGAGGCTGAGCGCTCGTTCTGGTCCTTCCAGGCTCGCCAGTCCGCGGCCCCTCCGGACGCGGACTCCGGGTGGGTCGAGAGCCCGGTGGACGCATTCGTCTGGAACGGTCTGGAAGCGGTCGGGCTGCGCCCTGCCGCCCAGGCTGACAGGGCAACCCTGGTGCGCCGGGCCTACTTCGACGCCACCGGGCTGCCGCCGACGGCTAGCCAGCTGGAGGAGGCCCTCGCGGACACGGCGCCAGATGCGTGGGAACGCTTGGTGGACCGCCTGCTGGCCAGTCCGCGGTTCGGGGAGCGCGCTGCCCAACTGTGGCTCGACGTGGTGCGATTCGCGGAGACCGAAGGGTTTGAGTACGACCGCTACCTCCCCGGGATGTGGCGCTACCGGGACTTTGTGATCGAGTCGCTCAACCGAGACCGGCCCTACGACCGCTTCATGCGGGACCAGCTGGCAGGCGACGAGGGCGCAGGAGATCCGCGGGAATCTCCGGCAGCGCGCGAGCTTCTGGCGGCGGCGGGATTCAACCGGCTGGGCCCCGTGCGCCGCAATGCCGGCAATCAGGAGGTCGCGTCGAGCCGCAACGAAGTGCTAACCGAGCGCACCGACATTGTGGGCTCGGCCTTCCTCGGACTCACCGTGGGCTGCGCCCGCTGCCACGACCACATGTTCGACCCGATCCGCCAGATCGACTACTACCGGCTGCAGGCCTATTTCGGCGCTTCGAAAGAGGCGAACGACGTCTTCGAGGGGAACGCGACGGTCGAGGAGTGGCAGGACGAGACCAAGAAGATCGCCGGCGAGATGAAGTCCCTGCGGGGCAGGATCAAGCTGGCCGAGGGGGAGGAGCGCCAGCAGCTTCTGCAGAGGCATGACGAGCTCGAGGCCAGCCTCCCGCCGGCACCGCCCACACTGGCAACAATCCGAAACGAAATGGAAAAGGGCGCGGAGGTACACCTGCTGCACCGTGGCGACCACTCCAAGCCCGGCCAAGCCGTCAACCCGCGCCCGCCGGGAGTCCTGCTGCCCGAGGATGCCCCCACGCTCCCGCCAGCAGTGGAACATCCGCGGACCCATCTCGCCGACTGGCTGTCCTCGCCGGATCACCCGCTCACCGCGCGAGTCGCGGCAAACCGAGTCTGGCAGGCGTACTTCGGCACCGGGATCGTGAGCACGCCGAACGACTTCGGCTTCATGGGCGGTCGTCCGAGCCATCCGGGACTGCTCGACCACTTGGCGAACGAACTGGTCGCGTCGGGATGGAGCCTCAAGCGCTTGCACCGCATCGTGCTCACGAGCAAGACGTACCGCCAGTCGTCGAAGAACCCGGCCCATCGGGCCGCGGCGCTGGAGCGCGACCCTGGCAACCGGCTGCTTTGGCGCGGTCCGCAAAGGCGGCTGAGCGCCGAAGAGGTGCGCGACGCGATGCTCGTCGCTGCGGACACGCTGAACCTTGAGTACGGGGGCAAGAGCGTGATGCTGCCCGTGGAGTCGGAGCTGGTCGACCTGCTATACGACCCCACCCAGTGGCGAGTGGCCAAGGACACGGCGCAGCACTGGCGGAGATCGGTCTACCTGATAGCAAAGCGGAACCTGCGCCTGCCTTTCATGGAAGTGTTCGACCAGCCAGCGCTGCTGACCAGCTGTGCCCGCCGCGAGTCCAGCACTCACGCCCCGCAGGCATTGGAACTGCTGAACGGGACGACCTCCAACGCGCTCGCGGACCGGTTCGCGGACCGGCTGGCCCGGGAGTCCGGCCCGGACCCCGACCGCATCATCATGCGGGCGTACCGCCTCACCACCGGGCGAGAGCCGTCGGAGCGGGAGGCCGCGCTCGCCAAGGAGTTCCTAGAGTCCGGACCGGTGCGCGAGTTCGCGCTTGCGATGTTCAACCTCAACGCTTTCCTGTACCTGAACTGACCGGCGGGCAGGGGCGCTTACGCCGTGATGCCGCGACCCGGGACTTGGCCGTGTTCCGCAAGATTCTGATCGCCAACCGCGGGGAGATCGCCGTGCGGGTCATCCGTGCCTGCCGCGAAATGGGGATCCCGGCGGTGGCAGTGTTCTCCGACGCGGACCGCAAGGCACCGCATGTGCGGCTCGCCGACGAGGCCTACCGGGTGGGCGCGGCGCCCGCCCGAGAGAGCTACCTCAACATTGGCCGGATCTTGGACACCGCCGCGCGCTGTGGCGCGGACGGAATCCATCCCGGCTACGGCTTTCTGAGCGAGAACGCCGAGTTTGCCCGAGCGTGCCAGAGCGCAGGCATCAAGTTCATCGGCCCTCCGGCCAGCGCCATCCGCGAGATGGGGATCAAGACGCGCGCCCGCGAGATCATGTCGTCGGCCGGAGTTCCCGTTGTCCCGGGCACGCTCACAGCCGCCAGCGACCCGGGCGATGCAGCCTCGGCCGCGGCCCGGCTGGGATACCCGGTGATGCTCAAGGCTGCGGCCGGTGGCGGCGGGAAGGGGATGCGCCTGGTGAAGCGTCCGGAGCGGTTACGGGCCGCTTGGGAGCAGGCGAGCGGGGAAGCCCTGAAGGCCTTCTCCGATCCCGCGGTGTACCTCGAGAAGGCCATCGTGCGCCCCCGGCATGTCGAGGTGCAGGTCCTCGCCGACGAGCACGGCGGGATCATCCACCTGGGCGAGCGGGAGTGCAGCCTGCAGCGGCGCCACCAGAAGGTCCTGGAGGAATCCCCGTCACCGCTGGTCACCCGGCGGCCCCAAGTCCGGCACGAACTGTACGCCGCTGCGATCGCCGCGGCCAGAGCCGTGTCCTACTGCAACGCCGGGACTGTCGAGTTCCTGATGGACGCCGAGCACCGGTTCTACTTTCTCGAGATGAACACGCGCTTGCAGGTCGAACACCCGGTCACGGAACTGGTCACCGGCATTGACCTTGTGCGCCAGCAGATCCTCATCGCGGCTGGGAGACGGCTGGAAGTCTCTCAAACGGATGTGGTGCCCAGAGGGCACGCGATCGAGTGCCGGGTCTACGCGGAGGATCCCCGTGCCGGCTTCCTGCCCTGTCCCGGCCGCATCACGCGCATGAACATGCCTCATGGCCCCGGCATCAGGGTAGACGGCGGCGCCGAATCAGGCTGGACGGTGCCGGTCGAGTACGACCCGCTGATTGCCAAGCTCTGCGCTTGGGCCCCGACCCGGGAAAGGGCGATCGCACGCCTGCGGGCAGCTCTGGCGGAGGCGTCGGTGGAGGGCATCGCGACGACGCTGGACCTGTTCCGGACCTTGGTGGAGAGTCCGAGCTTCAAGGCCGGCGACATCGACACGGGCTTTCTGCGGAGAGAGCTGGGCGGCACGCTCCCAGCGCCTGAAGTCTCGCCCACCGCTCGCCTCGCGGCCGTGGTGGCAGCCGTCAATCGGACTTCGGACAGAGCGGTGCGCTCCCCCGCTGGCCGGCGGACCGCAGGTTCGCGCTGGGGCCGAATCGGCCGCGAGGCATTGCTCGCCAATCGGGGCTGGCACGGATGAAGAAGTTCGAGCTCTCGGTCGACGGCCAACCGCTCGAACTGCGTGCCGGGCCCGGCGAGTGCGAGGCCGAAGGGGTGCGGTCCACGACAGATGTCGCCGCGGTCGGCCAAGGCCAATACTCAGTCCTGATCGACGGGCGGCAACACCTGGTGTCGATCACTCGCGGACCTCAAGGATGCCTGACAGCCCGCGTCGCCGGGGCAACGCTCGAGATCCGAGTGGCCGACCCGAGGCGGCTGCCCCGTGACGGCGCGGGTGCGGACTCCGGAGGGGGTCGGGAAGTCCGGGCGCCAATGCCGGGCCGGATTGTCGCCGTCCATGTCGCCCAGGGCGACGCCGTCACGAACGGCCAGGGACTGCTCGTGATCGAGGCGATGAAGATGCAGAACGAACTGCGTGCTCCCTCCGAGGGCAGGGTGCGTTCCGTCGCCGTGAGGGCCGGCGATTCGGTGGGGGCGGGTGACCTCTTGATCGGTATCGAATAGGATTGAGAGAGCGCCAGCGGAGATATGTGCGAGCACTGCGAGGACACCGGGTGGATCCGCGTCGCCGAGCGCGGCACGACCGTGGCTCGTCGCTGCGATTGCCACGCGGACCGGGCCCAGGAGTCGAGGTACGCCAAGCTGGGCCTGCCGCCGCGCTTGGCCGGGCTCTCGTTCGCCACGATGGAGTTCCCGTCCTACAGGCTTGACAGCCCGAGCTATAACAAGGCACATGACGTCGTCAGAAGGGCGCGAAGGTTTGCCGATCAATTCCCGGCCGGGAAATCGAGGGGCCTGCTCTTGCATGGCGACGACGTGCACCGGGCCAGCGAGATCGGGGTGGCAACGCTCAAGCTGATCGCGGACAAGGGCTTGGACTGCCTGTACTTTGACTATCAGGGCCTGATGCAGGCCTTGGCCGCCCGCAGCCATGCGGGCTCCCGGTCGGCGGAGATCGGACACAGAATTGCGCGCTCCATCCTGCGCACGGACGTGCTCATGATCGACGCGGTCGGGGAGCGACGGGTGACCGATTGGGGAATCGACACAACGGCGGCGCTGATCAAGTACTGCTACCTCAACAACCGAGGCCTGATTCTCACAACCACGCTGCCACTGCAGTCTCGGGCCGAGCAGGCGCTGCCTGGCACCCAACGAATGCTCGCGGCAGCGGGATCCGAGGACTCTCTGGCGGCGCGCCTCGGCTGGCAAACCTACGAACGGATCCGCAGTATCTGCGACCTTGTCAGCGTGCGGATGTCATCCGCCCCGACGAAGGCCCCCGCACGGGCGTGATCGCGCCCGCGCCGCGTTTCTCAGAACTCGCCCCCCGGCCGTCGAGAGGCGACCGGGAGAGCGCGGCACGGACCAGGCCTCCGGCGTCGGCGGGCCGGACATGCGCGCCCGCCGGCCGCAGTGATGCCCCGCGGGCAGCCAGCCCGAGAACCGCGGCGGGGGCAACGCCGCTGGCGCGCAAGGCCCGGATCGGGGCTGCCCCGTGACGCTTCCCAAGCTTCCGGCCGAGGTCGTCGACCAGCAGCGGGTGGTGGAAGTATCTCGGCGCCCGGTCCGCGCCCAGCATGCGCCCGAGCCGCAACTGGCGGCCCGTGGACTCCAGCAGGTCAAGCCCTCGCACAACGAAGTCGATACCGTGGCGAACGTCGTCGACGGTGACTGCGAACTGGTACGTCCAGTGCCCCACCCGGTCTCGCAGCACCAGATCCCCGCACTGCCGCCGGGGCTCTTGGCTGCAGTGGCCCTGAAAGCCGTCATCGAAGGACTCGGCCGGCACGCCGGACTCCCACCGCAGGCGCAGCGCGTGCGCGGCGCTCTCCGGATGCCGCGCGTGGCGGCAAGTTCCCGGATAGGGCCTCTCCCCCGAGGGCAGCGGTTCGACCGCGCGTGCCAGCTGCCGGCGGGTGCACGTGCAGCGATAGACGTTCCCGACCTCTCTCAGACGGGCCAGCGCGCCATCGTAGCGCTGCCCGCAGTCGCTCTGGCGGAAGCGGCTCGGGGCGGTCTTCAAGTCGTTCGCGGGCTCGAACCCGAGCCATTCCAGATCTCGCAACGCCGACGCCTCATACTCCGGGCGGCTCCTCTGGCCGTCGTGGTCCTCGATCCGCAGCAGCACCTCCCCGCCCTGCAGCTCCGCGATGCCCCACACGTACAGCATGTGAGCCGCGTGGCCCAAGTGGAGGTGCCCGGTGGGACTGGGGGCAAACCTAGTGCGGGGCTTGGTCGCCGGCAAGCTGTCAATCAGTGCCGCCGCCGGGCCGCGGCAAACCGCGGGAGCGACCGACCAGCGGGCCGGTCACTCCCCGTGCGCGCCATCTAGTCGTTCAGCGCCAGAGACACGGCATTCGACGTGCCGAGCGCGTTGGAGGCCGTCACGGAGACGGCGGCGAGATCTTCGAACACGCCCTCGTCCATCGAGAAGGCGATCGTTGCGGTAAAGTTCCCGCCCGCAGCCGTGGACTGATTCCCGCCAAAGTACGTCCGCATCGCGTCGGAAACGTCCGCGACCAGCTCCTTGGTGGATAGTGCCGTTCCCGTGGCCCCCGTGAACGCGAAGGTCATGCTGTCCACCATTCTGTTCGTCACGTAGCCGGTCACCTGCAGGCCGAACCCGCCCTGTCCGGTCTGCCCCAGGGCGATCCGCTGCAGCACCGGCGCTGATTCCATCACGCCGAACCGCACCTCGGGGATCACGTCTGGCGTGATGTCCGCCGACGAGGTCGCGGCTTGCTCGAGCCGCGTCTTGGCAATCCCGTCAGGCACGGCGAAGAACTGGGCCCGCATCACGATTTCTCCGGCGACCGTTCCGGTCTGGAATGCGTTCACCGTGGACAATCCCGTGAAGACTGCGGCGGTCGAGCCGGCCGGGATGGTGAACCATGCCTGGCGCCCTCCAGTCGCCCATTGAACGCTCGGATCTTGGGTGAACGCGCGAGTCTCGACCGTCAGCACCAGGCCGCCGACGATGTCGGACGCGTATGGCGACTCCAAGCTGACCTGCAACTCGACCTGGGCCGCCGGGTCGACGGTACCGCCCTGATGCGAGAAGGACACCGGCGGCAGAGCGGGCGCCTCGACCGTCAGCTCCAACTCCGGCACAGAGGCCGGTGTGATGTCCACGCCGCCATCGTCAATGCGGAACCGCGCATGCACCGTGAGGTACCCGGAAACGGTCGGTGTCGTGACTTGGGTCGCAGTGCCGCCACCTCCGAATTGCGCTTCCGTGGTGCCTTCCGGAATCGTGAAGGCCACCTGCCGGCCGGCACCGGACCACCCTCCGGCCGAACCTCCCGCGTCGGCCGGAGCGAAAGCCAGGGCCAACGACCCGGAAATGTCGGCCGGGTACGCTTCCGCCAAGCTGAGGCCCAGATCCACGGTCGCTCCCGGCATGACCGATCCAGAATCCCGGGAGAAGGTCACGCCCGGCAACTGGGCAACCTCAATGCTGAAGGCCACCTCCGGCGCTGGGTCCGGGGTGAGGTCCACGCCGCTGTCCTCGGTCCGCAAGCGCGCCGTCACGGTCACGCGACCCTTGGCCGACGGCAGTGCGAACTCGGTCACCGTGTTGCTCGCGGCGCCAAACTCGGCGGCGGTCGAACCCGCCGGAATGCGGAACGCAACCTGCCGGCCCGCACCGGCCCACGGCCCGCTCGCCCCGTCCACGTCGCCGGCGGCGAAAGCCATCGCCAACGTACCCGCCAAGGTCTCGGAGTAGGGCTCGGCCAAGCTCAGGCCGAGGACTACACCCGCGCCCGGAGCCATCTCGCCACCCTCGTGCGAGAAGCTCACGGCCGGCAGCGAGGCAACTTCCACGCTGAAGGCCACTTCCGGCGCTGGGTCCGGGGTCACGTCCACTCCCCCGCTCTCGGTTCGCAGGGTCGCCGTGACGGACAGGCGGCCCTCCGCGGACGGCAGCGTGAACTCCGTCGCCATGTTGCCGGCGCCTCCGAACTCCGCGGCGGTCGAACCCGCCGGAATGCGGAACGCAACCCGGCGACCGGCGCCGGCCCACGGCCCGCTCGCCCCGTCCACGTCCGCTGCGGCAAAGGCCAAGGTCAGCGCCCCCGCGAGATCCTCGCCGTACGGCGCCGCAAGGCTGAGCCCCAGGTCCATCGAGGTTCCGGCGGAGACCGCCCCCCCCTCGTGCGAGAAGCTCACGCTCGGCAAGGCGGCAACCGTCACGTCGAACGCCACCTGCGGGGCCGGGTCAGGCGTCACGTCCGCCCCGGCATCTTCGAGCCGGAGCCGAGCCGTCACCGTCAGGCGCCCCTCCGCGGACGGCAGCGTGAACTCGGTCGCCAAGTTGCCGGCGCCTCCGAACTCCGCGGCGGTCGAACCCGCAGGGATGCGGAACGCAACCTGCCGGCCCGCGCCGGCCCACGGCCCGCTCGCCCCGTCCACGTCCGCTGCGGCAAAGGCCAGCGTGAGCGTGCCCGCCAGTGTCTCCGCGTAAGCGTCGGACAGGCTCAGGCCGAGTTCCATCCCTGACCCGGCGGTGACGTCCCCGCCGCCAGTCGTGAACCGCAACTGCGGGATCGAAGCGATCCCGACATCAAATGCCAGCTCCGGGGCCGGGTCCGGCGTGACGTCCGCCCCGCCATCCTCGGTCTGGAATCGGGCCGTGACGGTCAAGCGCCCCTCGGCGGCCGGCATCGTGAACTCCGTGCGGGTCCCCCGCCCGCCAAACTGAGCACTCAGGCTGCCGGCCGGAATGGTGAAGCTGACCTGTCGGCCCGCGCCGGCCCACGGCCCGCTCGCCCCGTCCACGTCGGACGCCGCGAAGGACAGATGCAAGGTCCCGACCAGGGCATCCCGGTAGCCTTCGGCCAGCGCCAAGCCAAGGCTGACGCTCTCGCCCGCTCGGGCCGCGCCCCCCTCGCGCGAAAAGCTCACCTCGGGAAGCGTCGCCTTGGTGACCGTGAGTTTCAACTCTGGCGTCGGATCCGGCGTGAGGTCAGACCCCGACTCGTCCGCCTGGAAGTGGGCGTTGATCGTCAATGTCCCGGATGCCGCAGGCGCCGAGAAGGTCGTGCGATCGCTGGTGCCGCCAAAGACGGCTGACGTGGAGCCTTGAGGGATCGTGAAACCGACCTGCCGGACTCCCTGCCAAGAGCCGGGAGCGCCGTCAAGGTCTGTCGCGTCAAAGGCCAGCCTGAGGACGCCCGTGATGCCCTCCGGATACGCTGAAGCGATGGCGAGCCCCAGGGCGACCGCGTCTCCGGCCCCAACCTGCCCGGACCCCCGGCTGAACCGGACCTCCGGAAGGGGCTGCAACCGCACCGTGAATTCCAGCGTCGGCTGCGCCGGTGGCGTGATGTCGATGCCCCACGCCTCGGCTGCGAAACTCGCCAATACCCTGACAGTGCCCGATACGGTCGAGGCCTGGAACGACGCCTCGCTGCTGTTGCCCGCGAAGACAGCCCTAGTCTGCCCGGCCGGAATGCTGAAGGGCACCTCGCGCCCCCCGGCCGCCCATTGCAGGGCGGGGTCGCTCGCGGCTTCGAGGGAATCGAGCTCCAAGCGCAGCGATCCCCGGATGTCGACCGGATAGGGGACAGCGAGCGCGACCCCCAGGCTGACCTGCTCCCCCGGGCTCAACAGACGGCCCAGCGTCGTGAGGCGCACGTTGCGCAGCGGTGGCAGGTTGAGCTCGAGCGGGAACACAGCGTCGTCGATCACCAGTTCGCCCGTGGTCTGGCCTTCCGTCGCGGCCAAGGGCTCGATGGCGAGACGGATGCTCTCGCCCGGCCCCAGGCTGGTCGGCACGGGTGGAATGCCCCTCACGGCGAAGGGGCCGCGCGCGCGGATCGTCTCGAGCAGCACGGAACTCTGCATCCGGTTCGTGCCGATCAGCTCAACGCTCCGGGCGCTCTGCCCGAAGACAATCGGCACGCCGGAGCGGATGGTGGACAACTGGCCGGTATCCGAGCCGGGGCGATAGCGCAGCAGGCTGTAGCTGAGCTCGTCACCGCCCACGCCGAGCAGCGAATAGCGGTTCTGGATCAGGCCCGCGTCCACGAGCAGGTTCGAGGTGAAATTCCCCGTCGTCCCCGGGGTGAACCCCAGTTGCAGGCTGAGCACGGCCCCAGGCTCGACGCGCGCGGGAAACACTGGCGGCGCCAGGAGGGAGAACGCCGGCCCGTCGATGGAAAGGGCGTTGATCGTTCCCGGTGCACTGCCCGTGTTCACCAGCGTCACCGTCGCTTCGGTCGTCACGGTGACGGGCCGGTTGCCAAAGGTGACCGAGCCCTCCGGCTGGACGGTGGCCTTCGACCGCCCCGGCACCGTGTAGCTCAGCGTGAAATCAGGCACCTGGCCCACGAGAGGAATGGAGTACAGCCGATCCTGCGGGGCACCCTCCGGCACCTCGTCTAGACGGACGGTGAACTCCAGCGTCGCCCGCGCCGGTCCTGGCGTGCGGGGCTGGTAGATGAGGAACATGTCGGCCTTGAGGTCGCCCCGGATGGCGGCCGGCACGCGCGTCAGGCTGTCCAGCTCGTAGCTGAACTCGTTGGAGCCGTTGATCCGTATGGTCCTCAGCGTCAGCGGACCTTCCTGGAAGGTCACGGTAATCCGCCTCGCCACCCGGTCGCCGATGGCCTCGGCGTTCAGCACAACCGTGCTACCCAAGTTGGACGGGTCAGTGATACCCTCTGTCTCGACAAGGATCTGCGCGCCGAGCGGCGCTCCCAAGCCCGCTGCCAGCAACAGGGCCGCGGTCACAGTTTGAAACGTCTTCATCGCCTCGCCTTTCGTGGAACTTGCGGTTCGTGCAACTCGGTGCCTCAGCGCCCGTTACCGTGGCGCCCCAACAGAGACAGAGCCGATTGAGATGGCGGTGGGTGTGGACGTGCCCTCGTTTCCAGATCGCAGCGCCGCGGCGACGATCCCCACCGTTGCGGCGGCGCTGATCGCCGCGATCGCCCTCCAACCAATCCCCCGCCGCTTGGGCCTCGGCTCGCCCGGGGCGACAGCGTTCGACTGCGTGATCACCGTGCCGGCGGTCGCGTTGTTGAACTCTGCCTCAACCTCGATTTGGAACGTGCCCTCGGTCGTGTTGGGCAACATCCCGGACACTCTCACCCGGCCCTGGTCGTCAGTGGTGACGGTCGTGACGCGAGACGCCCCGAAAAAGGTGACACTCGGCCCCGAAGCCGGGGCGCGCAGCGTGACCGCCGCCTTCGCCACTGGCTTGCCGGTCATGTCGACGACCTCCAGTTCCGGCTCGACGGCCACGTTGCGGTTGATGTTGTTGATCCCGCCCTCGCCGGAAAGGACGCGGATCTGAATCGCGCTGTCCTGCGCGCGAGCGCAGGGCGCGAGCGCCATCACAGCACTCAGCAGGACAGCGACAGATTGCATTGGAAAACGAGCCATGGAGCCTCCGGGCCGAGAATGCCGCCACAAGGGCGGTCGGCCATGATTTGCAGCGTACAGACCAGCCTATCAGGCCACAGGGACCTGCAAGTGATAGAGACGCTATGCGGGTTGCGCGGGTTACAGCGAGCGTGACGGGGGAGGGCTCCACGACGCCGCGGTCACCGCTCCGGTGCGCTCAATACCCAGCCGCGTGACCAGTTCCGCGATATCGTCATCCGTCAGCCCCTTGCGGGCGTCAGCGAGACTCGTGAACGCCTCGTACACCGCGTGCAGGCTGGCCTTGTCCAAGCGTCCGAAGCCGAGGTCCTCCACCCGCTGCCGCAGCGCGTGCCGCCCGCTGTGCTTGCCCAAGATCAGTTGCGAGGAGGGCACGCCCACGGACTCGGGAGTCATGATCTCGTACGTCGTGCGGTGCTTCAGGTATCCGTCCTGGTGGATGCCTGCCTCGTGGGCGAACGCGTTGCGCCCCACAATCGCCTTGTTCGGCTGCGGATCAAACGTGATGCACCGTGCCAGGGCGCGGCTGGCACCGTACAAGCGCCCGGCGTCAATCCCGCAGTGGAACGGAACGCGGTCCGGCCGCACGCGCGTGATCGCGACCACCTCTTCCAGCGAACAGTTGCCCGCCCGCTCGCCGATCCCGTTGAGGGCACACTCGATCTGGCGGGCGCCCGCGTGCAGCGCGGCGATCGCGTTTGCCACGGCCAAGCCCAGGTCGTCGTGCGTGTGCACGCTCACCTCGGCCCGGTCGCCTACCGCCCGCACGACGCGCTCGATCTTCTCCGCGTAGTCATCAGGGGTCATGTAGCCCACGGTGTCGGGGATGTTGACCACGCTGGCCCCAGCGTCAACCGCTGCCTCGCACACCTGGCACAGGTAGTCCATGTCGGTGCGAGTGGCGTCCTCTGCCGAGAACTCGACATCGTCCACGAAGCGGCGCGCGAGCTCCACGCCGGCCACCGCCTCTTCCAAGACCTGCTGCCGCGACTTCTTGAACTTGTACTTCAGGTGGATCTCGCTGGTGGCGATGAAGCAGTGAATGCGCGGGCGGGCGTGACCGTCCAGCGAGGCCGCCGCCCGCTCGATGTCCAAGGGGACGGAGCGCGCCAACGCCGCCAGGTGCGCTCCGGGATACTCCCGGCAGATCGCTCGCACGGCCAGGAAATCGCCCTCCGAGGCGATCGGGAACCCGGCCTCGATGACGTCCGTTCCCATCTCGACCAAGTGCCGGGCCACCAGCAGCTTCTCCGGTGTCGTCATGCTGCACCCCGGGGACTGCTCGCCATCCCTCAGTGTCGTGTCGAAAATGTGGACTCGCTCGGTCATCGCGCCCTCCTGTCTAACCGTATCGGTATACCCCATCGGCGCCCAATAAGGCAAATTAATAATTCTTAGGATTATCATTAGTCCTGCATATGGACCTCGCTCTGCTCAAGGTATTCGAAGCGATCGCGCGCGAGGGCAGCTTTACGCGTGCCGGCCAGAAGCTGCACCGCTCGCAGCCAGGCGTCTCCCTGGCCCTCAAGCGCCTCGAGAAGGACCTGGGAGTGCTGCTCGTGGACCGCTCGGGGCGCCGTGCCAGCCTGACGGACGCTGGCCGCCGCGTCGCCAGTTATGGCCGCAAGTTCTTCGCCCTGGAGCGTGACATGCGGGTCGCGCTCTCGGACCTGCGGGACCGCCGCAGCGGGAAGCTGACGGTGGGAGCCAACGAGTCGACCGCGCTGTACCTGCTCGGGCACGTGGAGGCGTACCGCCGCGAGCACCCGGGAATCCGCGTCGAGTTGCGGCGCAGCCTCTCCAGCCAGATCCCGCGGGCAGCTCTGGACGGCGAGCTCGAGCTGGGGGCTATCAGCTACGACCCCGGCGATCCCAGGCTGCGCGTCGAGCCGCTCTACGACGACCGCCTGGCGTTCGTCGTCTCGCCGTCGCACCGGCTTGCGAACCGGCGGCGGGTCAGCATCAAGGAGCTGAGCAATGAGATCTTCATCGGCCACAACGTGGTCTCCCCCTACCGCGCGCGGGTCATCGAGACCTTCCGCCGACACCAAGTCCCGCTCAACATGCAGGTGGAGATGCCCACGATTGAGACCATGCGCATCCTGGTCCAGCGCAACCTAGGCGTGACGTTCCTTCCCAAGATGTGCGTCGAGCGACAGCTGAGCAGCGGAGCGCTGCGAGAGATCGCGGTGCGAGAGTTGGTGATGGAGCGCAAGATCAGGCTGGTCTACCCCGCCGCCAAGGTGCTCTCGCAAGCGTCACAGGCGTTTCTCGAACTCGTCGCGGACCGGAGGGCAGCGGGCTGATCGGGGCGTGATAGTCTGGGCGCAGCCGTCACGGCTGCGGGCCCTGTGCGAATTTGCTATCTGGACTGCTTCTCGGGAATCTCGGGAGACATGCTGCTGGGGGCCCTGGTCGACTGCGGGCTGGCGATCGATCAACTGCAGGCAGATCTGGACCGGCTGGATATCGGCGGCCTCTCGGTGAGCGCGGAGCCGACCAAGAGGTGCGGCCTGGCCGGAACGAAGGTGCACGTGCACGCCGCCGAGCACCACCACCATCGCTCGCTGTCCACGATCAAGCGCATGATCTCCGCATCGGGCGTCGGCGAGCCCGCCAAGCGTGACTCGTTGCGGGTGTTCCAGCGCCTCGGCGAGGTTGAGGCCAGAGCGCACCGGATTCCCTTGGAGCGCGTGCACTTCCACGAGGTCGGGGCGCTGGACTCCATCGCCGACATCGTGGGAGCGTGCTGCGGCCTGCACCGGCTGGGAATCGAGCGCGTGCTGTGCTCGGCCCTCAATCTCGGCAGCGGCACGGTTCAAGCCGCCCACGGCACGATGCCTGTCCCGGCCCCGGCTACGGCCCGGCTGGTCGAGGGCATCCCGACCTACGCACAGGGGCCCGCCGTGGAACTGACCACGCCGACGGGCGCGGCGCTGGCAGTGACGCTGGCGGAGCGCTTCGGACCGGTACCCTCGATGCGCATCGAGCGCAGCGGGTACGGCGCTGGCTCGCGACAGTTGGACGGCCTGCCCAACCTGCTGCGGATCTTGGTCGGAGAGTCCGCGGAGGCCGACACACCCGCGGAGAGCATTTGGGCCTTGGAAGCGGACATTGACGACATGACGCCGGAAATGGCGGGATTTGCGATGGAGCGCCTGCTGGCGTCCGGCGCGCTGGATGTCACCCTGATCCCCGTCCAGATGAAGAAGAACCGCCCTGGCTTCCGCCTCTCGGTCCTGGCCCGGCCAGAGGACCGGGCAAGGTTGGGCGACCTGATGCTGGCGGAGACCTCGACGCTTGGCATCCGCGAGACCGCGGCGCGCCGCCGGCTCTTGCCCCGTTCTTGGGAGCAAGTGGAGACCCCGTACGGAACCGTGCGCGTCAAGGTCACCGAGCGGCACGCCGCGGGGCCGAGCTGCGCGCCGGAGTACGAGGACTGCCGCAAACTCGCCCGCGACAACGGGGTGCCGTTCCAGCATGTCTGGGACCTGGCGCGGCGGGCCTATCTCCGAACTGCCGGGTGAGCCGCCGCGGGGGCGCGGCGTGCCAGAATTGGGGGAGGCCCCCCATGCCGAAGTTTTACCTGTCCACGCCGATCTACTACGTCAACGCGGCGCCCCACATTGGCCACGCCTACACCACGATCGTGGCGGACACGATCAAGCGCGTCAGGGGCATGCTCGGGGACGACGCCCACTTGGTGACGGGATCGGACGAGCACGGGCAGAAGGTCGAGCGGGCAGCGGCGGCGGCGGGCTTGGAGCCGCTGCAGTTCACCGATCGAATCTCGGCGGCGTTCCGCGAGGAATGGGAGGAACTGGGACTCGAGGTTGACTTTTTCCGGCGCACGACCGATCCGCGGCACGCGCTAGCCGTCCGCGAGGTGTTCCGCCGCTGCCGCCGGAATGGGGCCATCTACAAGGGGAGCTACACGGGCAAGTACCACATCGGGGACGAGGCGTTCGTCTCGGAAGAAGAGGCGGCCGAAGCGGACCCGGAGCTGATCACGACTGTCACCGAGGAGAACTACTTCTTCCGGCTGTCGCAGTTCCAGCAGCCGCTGATCGACCTCTACGAGTCGCAGCCCGACTTTATCCGCCCGGAGACCCGCCGCAACGAGGTGCTGGCATTCGTGCGGTCCGGGCTCAAGGATCTGTCGATCAGCCGTTCCTCGCTGCGGTGGGGCATCCCACTGCCGGATGACCCCGAGCACGTCTTTTACGTCTGGTTCGACGCTTTGACGACGTACATCAGCGCTATCGGATTCGCCGATCCCGACGGCCCGGGCGAGTACGGCCGCCTCTGGCCGGCCGACGTACAGCTGGTGGGCAAGGAGATCGTGCGCTTTCACGCCGTGTACTGGCCGGCGTTCTTGATGGCGGCAGGCCTGCCCCTGCCCCGGCAGATCTGGGCGCACGGCTGGCTCATCTTCCAAGGCGGCAAGATGTCCAAGACCAAGGGAAACATCGTCAGAGCCCTCCCGATCAAGCAAGTCATCGGCGCGGACGGGCTCCGCTACTACCTGTTGCGCGAGATCGTGTTCGGGCAGGACGGGAATTTCTCCCATGAGGCGCTGTCACGCCGTTACAACGCCGACCTGGCCAACGGGCTGGGCAACCTTGCTAGCCGCACGGTGTCCATGATCTCGCGCTATTGCGGCGGGCGTGTCCCCGATCCCGGCGACGGTGACGACGGCGGTCTGGCGGCGCTCGGTGCCCGATGCATCGGGCGCGCCGTGGGCCATTACGAGCAGTACGCTTTCTCCCACGCCCTCGAGGCCGTCTGGTCACTGCTCGGCCGCGCGGACAAGTACATCGTCGAGCACCGCCCGTGGGATCTTGCCCGGCGCGACGATCCGGAGTCCATGCTGCAACTGCGGGCAACGCTCTACAATTGCGCCGAGACCCTGCGGGTCGCGGCGGTTCTGACGGCACCTGTGCTGCCGGAGGGATCTCAGGCAATTTGGAAGGCCCTAGGCCTGCCGGGCGCCGTCCGCGACCAGCGACTGGACAGCCTGCGCTGGGGAGGCATGGACCTGGGCGCCGCGATCGGCAAGCAGCGGATCGTCTACCCGAGGGTCGACGTCAAGAAGGCGGTCGCCAGGATGGAAGAGCTCGAGCGGGACGCGCTCGACCGCCAGGCGGCCATGATGGGCCGGGTGCAAGCGGTGACCGTCGACACCCCGGAGATAGAGATCGGGGACTTCGCAAAGGTTGACATGCGGGTCGGGCTCGTCCGCAGGGCCGTGCGGGTCAAGAAGTCAAGCAAGCTGTTGCAGCTCACGGTGGACATCGGCGAGAGCGAGCCGCGAACCATCCTGGCCGGCATCGCCGAGAGCCACTCGCCAGAGCAACTGGTGGGCCGGCGCATCGCGGTTGTCGCCAATCTGAGACCGCGCAAGATGATGGGCCTTGTCTCGCATGGAATGCTGGTCGCGGCGTCCCTGCCGGACGGCGCGCCGCACTTGGCGGAGTTCGACGAAGCCACCCAGCCGGGGTCCCGGCTGGGCTGAGAGCCTCGCGTGCTCGTCGATTCCCACTGCCATCTGGACGGTCCCGCCTTCGAGGCTGACCGCGCAGCCGTGATCGAGCGAGCCCGGGCCGCGGGCGTGAGCTTCATGCTGGCCATCGGAACCGGGGACGGACCTCCGGATCTGGAAGCCGCCGTCCGAATCGCCGAGAGGTACCCGGACGTGGGGGCCACGGTAGGCGTGCACCCGCACCATGCCGCCCGGTTCGACGACTCGGCGGCACGGGATCTCGACTCTCTGTGCCGGCATCCGGAGGTCCTCGCCGTGGGCGAGATCGGGCTCGACTACCACTACCCGCGCCCGCTGCCGGACGTGCAGCGCCAAGTGTTCCTGCGGCAGATGGAGATCGCGGCCGCCCACGGCAAGCCGGTCACGATTCACACCCGCGACGCGTGGGACGACACGCTCGACCTGCTGTCGACCCACTGGGCGGGCAACGGCATCGGCAGGCACATTCCGTTTTCGGAAGGTTAGGGCGCTTGCTGGAGTGAATGCTTGTTTTGGTGCTTGTGTGGAGGTGCCGGCCAGATCCGTGAGGGTTGGGTGCGGGTGATCTGGGCACTTGATTCGAGCAGTGAGCACGGTCTTCGCACAAGGACGACAGTGGTGTGGTCCGGCGCTTTGTCAGGGGCGTGTGGACCGTGAGACGATCCCGCCTGAGAGGGCCCTAACGACACAGGGGTAACCCAGCGCCTCGTCTGGCGCGTCGCTGCCTGCTGCCGCCAAGGTTGCATCGGCTAGCTCTTCGGTGGTATCAGCAACAGATCGAGAGCCTCCTGCTGGCGGGCTGCGAAATGCCGGTTGGCCACCGGCACGTAGCGGAAGCGTGTGCGGCAGCGGATGATTGAGATTGCCGTGTTGCTCAAAGTGGCCAGATTTCGCGGCAGGTCGCGCACGTAGACGCGGCAACGGTCTTCGTCGTAGGTCACGTCTCTCACATAGTGCAAACGATTCTCGATGTGCCAGTGCTTGCGGATCAGGCTCGCAAGCTGTTCCGGGCTGGCCTGCTCGCTCGACAGCGAGGTCAAGGCATAGCTAACTTCGATGCTCATCTTGCCGGCCTTGGCCCGGCGCCGCCGGCAGCGCTGGCGCTCGATGCGGATCGCCTGCTGGCGCCCGTAGAGATTGACCTTCCCGTCCCATTGCGACCCGCTGAGATCCTGGACCCAGTAACGGCGGCGCTCGCTGCGCCCGTGCAGCTTGTCGCGCGTCTCGATCATCGGGCAGTCACTGAAGTCCATCTCGCGCAACTGTTGTGCCATCGTTGGTTGGTTGTCCTTCACGGCGGTGACCAGGTAATGCGCTTGGCACTGCTGCAGACAGCGCGCCATCTGCTGCTGACAGTGCAGCGCATCGACGGTGACGATGCGCCCGGCCAGATCCAGCTCGCCAGCCAACTCGCGCAGGGCCGGAATCTCATTGCTCTTGCTGTCGATCTCGAGCTGGCCCAGCACCAGGCCGGTGTCCTGTTCCACAGCCGCGAACAACATGCGGCGACCGCCCTCGGTCTGCTTCGAGGCTCCCCGCACATCCTTGCCATCCATGCACACCGCCGGCTGGGCAAAGAAATCTTGGGTGCACGCGCCGCCCTGCCCGCCGGCGGGCTGCGGCGCGTGCTGCGCCTGCTGGCTCTGCTGCTGGGCCCAAGCTTCCACGGCATCGTCGAGCGTGTCGGGATCCAGCTTGGACAGGATGTTGTGGAAAGTCGTGGTGTTGGGGGTCGTGTAGCACTGCTTGGTGGGACTGAAGAAGCAGGACAAGGCCTTGCGCTGGTCTTGGTCCAGCAGCGCAGCGAACTGTGCCAAGGCCGTCACGCCACGGTAGCCAGCCAGTCGTGCCGCCAGTGCCAGCGTCAGCACGGTCCTGAGGTCGTAGCGCTTGCCGCGCGCACTGCGGTAATCCGGGATCGTGCTGAGAAACTCATACATGCTCCGCAGTTGCGGAACGTCGGGGGGCGCACTGCGCTCGGGGCCCTGCAAGGCCACATCGAGCTGCTCTGAGCGCAGGGTCTCGCTGGCGTTGGGTTGCAGTTCGTACACGAAAACCTCCTTCGGTTGGCCATGATGCCGCCACAGCGGCTTGCCTCCAGGCTGGCGCGCATAACCGCTGGTGAAGCCCAGCGAGCGCCAGTTCGCAGCGCGGTAACAGGTGCCGGCAAACTTCGAGGTGTCGACAAAGGACTCCGCGAGCAAGAGATCCGATGCATGCGCGGCGCGCATGTCTTGCGAGAGGCGCCGCAGGCTCAGGCCGAGCACGCGCGAGCACAGGTTGGGACGATGAAAGCCGGGCAGGATCACAAATCTGGAGTTTTGGGAGATCAAGTGCAGACGGCGGCGCTTCTGCTGCCGGGACCAGCCGATCCAGCGGTCTCTGACGCCAACTCTCAAGGCGGCGGCCTGCCAGCCGAGCAGGGCGATCCAAGTCGAGTTCAGGAAGAAGACATGGCGCAGCGCCTTGCCGAACAGGGCCCGGAAGGACAAGTAGTGGTGCTGGGCGACCAAGCGGTCCCAACGGCGGTGTTCTTCGGCCCCGTGGGTCGGGCGCACTTGAATGGCGCGCAAGTCCAAGTCACGACAGGCCTGTGGCAGCGCCTGCATGCCCCCAGTATGCCATAGTCACAACAGAATAGCCACTACTGAAGAACAACATCATCCGTCGGCGCACATCGCGACCGTCACCGCCAGAATGCGATCGTGCCACCCCTCAACCACGCTCTACGAGAAAGGAATGGCCCTGACGGCATCGGCGGCATCATGCACTGCTTCACTGGCACGGCGGAGCACGCCCTGCGCTGCCTGCAGATGGGATTCACGCTGTCATTCTCGGGAATCGTCACCTTCCCGCGCTCGGCAGACCTGCGCGCCACCGCGAGCCAGGTGCCGTCGGACCGGTTGCTGGTCGAGACGGACGCACCGTACCTGACCCCAGCACCGTACCGCAAGATCCGGCGCAACGAGCCGCGATTCGTCGTCGAGACGGCGCGCACGCTGGCAAGTGTCCGGGACACGACGCTGGAAGAAGTCGCCCGGCAGACCGCCGAGAACTTTCACGCGCTGGTCGGCGGCACGGCGGTGGAACCGGGGATTTCCGCCACGTAGACCTGGGTGCATCCCGTCACGTCGCTCGCGAACACGGCCATCGTCTCGTCCCTCGAGAAGGACGGGTGCGGGTGTGTCCACTGCGGCCCGTAGACCGTGTCAGCCGCCATTTCCATCCAGCTCAGCGAGCGGTCCCGGTCCGCGGTCCGACGGGCGGGTTCCCAGTCAGCGGCCAGGGCGTAGCGCGACTGCTTCCACTGGGTGCCCCGGGAACTCGCGCGTGACTGGCAAACGGGCGTCCTGCGCCCTGTGGAAACATCGACCAGCTGAATGCCGATGTCGGGGTGCGCGGTGTCGCACAGCACAAGCGTCCCGGCGCGGTTGGGCGTGACGTGCCACGCGTTGAACTCGCTGATCGTGGAGATCTCGCGCGTGCACCAGTCAATGCGCCGCAGGGCGAACGGCCACACGGTGAACACGAGGTCCTCGCTGTGGCCCAGAAAGGTCTCGTGCACGACGAACTCTCCGTTGCCGTGCTGGTAAAGGCACTCAAGGCGCGTCCCGTCCCGCCGCACGCGGTGCATCCGCGGGGCAGGGTCGGCCGCGAATTCGATCCACTCCGGGTTCACAGGGTTGAACTGGGGATGGATCACCGGTCGCGGAAATTCGATGAAGCGGCCACGAACGCCGTCCACGGTCCCGACCAGCAGGCCCCAACCAGTGGGCCGCTTGCAGGCGGCCACATACCATGTCCCGCGCGGACTGAGCGAGCATTCCCCGAGCTGGCCGCCGCTCTCGGCGATCAGTGTCTCGCGCAGGCTGGCTGGGTCCAGCCGCCAGATGCTGCCCCCCCTCACGAACGCCACGGACCCGTCAGGAGCCAGCAGCGCCGAGAAAGGGTGCACGGCCGGTCCGTCGGTCAGCTGGCGGATCGCGCCGTCCGGAAATCCCGCGTCGTACAGCTGGGCGGTCCCGGTCCGGTAGCCCGTGAACAGCAGGCGGCTCTGGTCCGCGCTGAAAGAGCACTGCAGAAAGTAGGTGGGATGGCTGATCGAGGGGTCGCTGGTGATGCGGTGCACGAGCGCCCCGGTCAGCCGATCGCGGTAGCTGGTCCGCTCCGAAGGCCAGCGAGTTCCCTTCCCGCCCGCTGGAGACGGCTTCACCGAGGTCCGGCGCCCAGCGCCTCGCGCAACACGCGGGTGTCGCTCTCGACGGCGGGCTCGAGGCCCAGCAGGACGGCCAGCGTGGGCGCGAGGTCCTCCGGGCCAGCTTCGGAGGCGTGACGCCCGGGCACGATCCCAGCGCCCGCGAGCACCACCGGAACACGGCGGTCATAGGGGTGCGCGCTGCCGTGGCCGGTCCCGGCAGGCCCGCCCGGGTACGCGCTCGGCTCGAAGTGCAGCTGCACGTGGGGGGAACGGCCCTCCCGGTAGGAATTGCGGAACAGCGCCGCGACGCTGCCGCTTGGCGCGGCGGCCAGCTCCTCGGCGGTGAACGCCGCGGAGACGGACGGCTGCGCCGCCAGCCACCGCTGAGCGCAGGCGCTGGCCGTCTCACGGGACACCCCGCGCTCCTCCAGCGCCGCTTCGTTCCACTGCAGGGCCCTCCCGCTCGCGACGGCGACGACTTCCGAGCGCGGCCCCGACCCGCACTCCGCGAGGGCCGCGGAAGCCCGGTCCCAGAGGGCGGACGTGTCGACCCGGCGAGCATCTAGGTCACCGTTGGCCCTCAAGTGCTCGACCAGCGGGATCGCGCCGTGATCAGCCGTCAGCGCGAAGACCGCACGGCCTTCGCCCACGACTGTGTCTACGACCTCGAAGAATTCGCCCAGCCGCCGGTCAAGCCGCAGATTGTTGTCCATCGCCTCCTGGCTGAAGGGCCCGTAGCGGTGCCCCACGGCGTCCGTGGCGGAGAGGCCAAGCCACAGGATGTCGGGAACGTCATCGGTGCCGATTAGCCCGGATTCCAGCAGAGCCCGCGCGGCGTCCAGCGTGATCTCGTCCGAGAATGGAGTCGACGTCAGCCGCGACTCAGCGCCGTCGGAAGGAAGCCGGTGGGGGAACACCACGCCGTCGCCGTTGCGCTCGCCGGGGAATTCGTCAGCGCGGGCCAGCTCCTCGTACAGGCCGGGCTCGCCGAGCAGCCGGTCCCATTCGCGCCCGGCGTACGACGCGCCGGGCTTGCGGGCGTTGAACCGCTCCAGCCATTCCGGGAGCCGGTCCCCGTAGTAGGAGGAGGAGATCAGACAGCCGCAGTCCGACCCATACCAGAACGCCCCGTCCGCCAGGCGCCCGCCCGTCAGCACGGCGCTGCGATCCTTGGTGGACAGCGAGAAGACCCTGGATTCCGGATGGCTGCGCTTGAGGCGGTCACCCAGCGTGTCGGCGAGCAGCTTCCGCGGGGAAGCAGCGCTGCCGGGCCCGCCAACGGCGGCGTGGCCCTCGCCGTCCGCGCAATAGACGCTGCCAATGCCCGGCTCGTGCCAGCTGTTGCCCACGATTCCATGGGTGGCAGGGTGCAGACCAGTGGCCACCGTCGCGTGCCCGGCGCCGGTGACCGTGCTGGAGTGGCGATACGCAGCTTCGTGGAAATAGGCGCCGCGATCCAAGAGCCTCCCAAGCCCTCCCGTGTAGTGCTCCCGGAAGCGCTCGAGATAGTCAGTGCGGAGCTGGTCAACGGCCACCACCACGACCAGGCGGGGCGGTGGCGGAGGTGGCGGGGCGCCGCACCCGACGAGTGTTGCGACGGCGGCGGCCACAACGGCCAGCCGTGGGAAGAAGTTGCTCATTCGTCACCCCCAGCGGCAGCCTCGACCGCGTCCCGCAGGATCGAGCGGGCTTCCTCGGCGGATGACTCGAGAACTTTGACGAGCACATTCCCGACTGGCTGCTGGATCACGTTCTCACGGGCCAGCCAGCAGGGAATGCCGGCCGAATCGAGCAGGCCTTGGATGATCTCGGCCTCGACGGTCGCGAGGTGACTCCGGGAGGAGAACACCGTCACGAGCGAGTCGGCCGCGTTGCGCGATTGCCGCAAGTTCGGAGTCTAGCAAGTTTGCCCGGGCCCCGCTGCGGGCTGAGGCAGCTCCATCCAGCGGCGGGAACGTCTCGCGGGGCCACCTGCCGCGGGCCGGCCGCCCTGCGGAGCGCTATCCCGGTGTAAGATGGTCACCACCCCTGAATCGCGCGATGAAACGACGTTCCTTCCTTCTCACCCCTGCAATTGCCCTGCCGTCGACCGTTGCCAGTGCCGACAAACCGGCCCCCACTGGCTACACGGACACGCCCTTCCTGCCCGGCAAACGCTGGCGCGTGCATGACGACGCGCGACCGCGTCCCAGAATCGTCGAGCCGGGAACAGAGAGCACGCCGGACTCGCCCGGGCGCCCGCCGTCCGACGCGGTCGTCCTGTTCGACGGCTCCGACATGTCCAACTGGGAGCAGCGCAAACGGGGCAAGACGCTCCCCCCGGCCTGGACTGTCGAGAACGGCTACATGCAGGTAATGCCCGGAACGGGCGGTCACATCACCAAGCAGCGATTCTCGGACATCCAGTTGCACATCGAGTGGGCCGCGCCGCCCGAGCCGAGCGGGAGCAGCCAAGGACGGGGCAACAGCGGCGTGCTGATCATGGGCCTGTACGAGGTGCAGATTCTCGACTCTTACGACAACATCAGCTATGCGGACGGTCAAGCCGGCGCGATCTACGGCCAGTTCCCGCCCTTGGTGAACGCTTCCCGCCGCCCGGGCGAGTGGCAATCGTACGACATCATCTTCGAAGCCCCCCGTTTTGAGGCGGACAAGCTGCAGCGGCCGGCCTTCGCGACGGTGCTCCACAACGGCGTGCTGCTGCACCACCGCCGCGAATTGCTAGGGCCGATGCGCCACCGGCGGGTCAGCGAGTATGTGCCCCACGAGCCCAAGCTCGGCATCCTGCTGCAGGCGCACGGCAATCCCGTGCGCTACCGGAACATCTGGGCCCGTCCGCTGAGCCTAGGCAACGCGTAGCAGCAGCACCGCCGCCGGCAGCAAAGCCCCCAGCGCAACCTCCGCCAAGTTGGGCCCGGAGCGCCCCATTCGCGGAAACTTCCCCCTGAAGCCACGGGTGGCCAGCGCCTGCGCAACCCGTCCAGAGCGGTCCCAGCCCCGCAGGAAGACCATCGCCGCCTGATTGGCCCACAGGCGGGTGCGGCCCACAGCGACCCGGCCCCCGGTGCGGCACTCCCGAGCCCTCGCGATCCCCTGCCACTCCTCCAGCAGAACGAACAAGTAGCGGTTCATCAGGACGGCGGTCAGCGCGAACGCCCGCGGAACACCCAAGCGGCACAGCGACTCGAGAATGTCCTCGACTGGCGTGGTCGCGGCCAAGATCGAGAGCAGCGCGATGGCCGAGTATGCCTTGAAGCCGACCGCCGCGGCGGTGGCCGCGGCGTCAGGAGCGCCCGCAAACAGCGGCAGGGACGCCGCCAGGGCAATGAACGGAGTCGCAGCCGCGATCCTCCGAAGGACGTAGCCCGCCGGCACGCGCGCGATCCCCCAAAGCGCCGCCAGCACCGCGCCAACCGCGACCTGCCGCCAACCCGGCGGGGCCGGGAACGTGGCGATCGTCCCGACCGTGGCCAGCACGGCGCAAAGCTTCACCAACGGGTCCACACCGGCGAGTGGCGAGCGCGGGGCCGCGAGGAACGCGTCAAACGTTTGCACGCCCGGCCTTCCTCCACCGCCAGCCCAGCCAACCCAGCAGAAGCCCCGCCAGGCAGCCCAGGCCCCAGACCAGTCGCGATCCGCCGCCACGCCGCTCGACCGCGTCCACCGTGCCTTCCGGGCCCACCCGGATCTCCAGTTCGGCGCGGTGCCCGAGGCCGTCATCCGCCACCAACCTCCAAAGCCCGGGCGTGTCCGGCACGAAACGCACCACACCCTGCGAGTCAGTCCGCAAGACTCGGTGGTAGCGGGTCGGGTCCGCCGGCGAGACCAGCATTACCTCGGCCGAGGCTGGGCCGCCGCCGCCGTAGCCATAGCGAACGGCAACCGTCCCCTGCGATCCGGAATCGATCTCCGCCTGCAGCGAGTGCCCCGCCAAGGGCACGGGCAACAGCCCGGCAAGCACGAGCGCGGCGCCCAGGGCGGCCCGCGTCAGGCGGATGCCAGCAGATCCGGACGTGCCCGTTCGAAAAAGCCGACCGCGAGCACGGTGACGGCCGCCTCCACGGCTGCCAACGCCGCCAGCGCGGCGGCCACCGCGTACAGACCGTGGCCGTAACTCGCCATCTCGAACTCCCAGGCCAGCAGGAGCACCGGCACGAACGAGCCGAAAAAGCCCGCGGTTGCCGCGCGGACCCGCGCCGGCACGGCCCGCAAGTTCCAGGACGCCCAGCCAGCCAGCGTTCCCGCGCCCATGTTCAGGGCGTTGACCCCCAGCGAGACCAGACCCCCGTGCTGGAGCAGCAAGGCTTGGAACAGCAGGCTCGCGACCAGGGCGGGGAACGCCCGCCGCCCGAGCAGGATGCCCAATAGGCCGAACATCCCCAGGTGCAGCGGAACGCCCATCAGCGGGAACTGGATCGTGGAGACCACGAATGTCGCCGCGGCGGCAAGGCCCATCCGCGAGGCCACCGGCACTTCGACCCCGCGACAGCTCAGGCCCAACCACGCGGCACTGCCCGCAAGCGCGGCGGCGCAGCCAGAGGCCGGAAGGATGCCGTCGGCCACGTGCACGTGTCATCGAATATATCTCACCCCGCCACGCGCTCACCGCTCGGCGTCCGGATCGGCCACGATTCGCTCCGCCAAGTAGTTGCGGATCTTGGACCGGTTGCGCTCCACCTCGTAGACGGCCTCGCGCAGCAGCTGCTCCTTGCGGTTCCGGAGCACCGCGCGGATCGCGTCCTGCACGTCCGGGCTGTCGAAGCTCCGCTGGCCCGGCTCCTCGATGGAGACCAAGCGCACGATGCGGTACTCTCCGCCAGTCTCGACGATGGCAGAGTTCTCGCCGACCTCAAGCGCGTTGACCGCGCGGCGCAGCCGGATGTCGGTCTCGTCCATCGCGGACAGAGGGACGTAACCCATGTCACCTCCAGTCGCGGCGTACAAGGGATCCTCGGAATAGTCCCGCGCAAGCTGCTCGAAACTGGCCCCGTCCCGCAATTGGTCGGCGATCCAGCGAATCTTCTCCCGAGCCGCGGCCCGCCCGGTCACGTCGTCGTTGCGCAGGTTCGGTATCGGCGATACGACCGCCTCGTCGACCAAGATCTGCGCCAGGCGCAGCTGGAGCTCGTACACGGAGAAAGCGCCGACGTTCGCGTCGTAGTAGGCGCGCATCTCCTCAACGCTCACCCGCACCTTGGAATCGGCCTCCTGGCTCACGAGCCGCTCGATCGCGAGGCCGTTGCGTAGGTGCGCCCGGAACTGCTCCGTCGTGATTCCCCGAGACTCGAGGATTCGCGACAGCCCGGCCTCGTCGGTCCCCAAGCCCGTCCTCCGGCGCTGCACCGCCCCGTCCACCTCAGCATCCGACGGCTGGAGCCCCTGCACGCGGGCCCGACGGACCAAGATCCGCTGGTCGATCAGCTCGCGGAGCGCGCCCAAGCGCCATCCCGGCGGCCGGTGGGACTCTTCGGCGCCGACCCACTGGTCGCGGCTGAGCCACTCGTAGCGCTCGATCTCCGCGTAGGTGATGGGCTCCCCGTCCACCGAGGCCGCCGTCTGGTCCGCCGCGGTGCGGCAGGCCTGGGCAGCCAGCAGCGCCAGAGCCGCCAAGGCGCACCGGCCGGCCGGGCCGGCGCTACGGCGCAACGCCCGTAACACTGAGCGCGCTACTCGTCTCGCGATCCGGCGCCCTCGGCGTCGGTCTCCTCCGACTCGCGGTCAATGCGCGACTCGCGCCGGGAGTACTTCTGCGCCAGGGTCTTCTCGATCGAGGTGCCGAGCAATTCCAGAATCGCAGTCTCGGCTCCGTCGCCGCTCCGCGGGCCAAGACGCAGGATCCGGGTGTAGCCCCCCGGACGGTCCGCAAAGCGCGGCCCGAGTGAGTCGAACAGCTTCTGAACAGCCTCGGGGCCGTACAGGAAGGCCGCCGCCTGCCGGCGCGCGTGCAGATTGTCCCGTTTGGCCAGGGTGATCATGCGCTCGACCGACGGCCGGACCGCCTTCGCCCGCGTCACGGTGGTCTCGATTCGCTCGTGCAGGATAACGCTGGTCGCCAGCCCTCGCAACAGTGCACGCCGCGCTGACGGGTTGCGCTGCAGCTTGTAGCCGCCCTTCCTATGCCTCATGTCACTAGCCCCCGCCTAGTCCTGGGGTTCGACCGGGTGCCTGTGCACCAAGCGTCCCCGCTCGTCCTGCAGCATGCCAAAGCCCAACCCCAGCACCTGCAAGATCTCGCTCAGCTCTGTCAGCGACTTGCGCCCAAAATTCTTGACGTTCATCATGTCGCTCTCGGTGCGGGTCACCAAGTCGCCCACCGTCTGGATGTTGGCGTTCTTGAGGCAGTTGAACGAGCGCACCGACATGTCGAGCTCCTCGATCGACATGTTGAACCGCTCGGCTGCCAGCTCGCCCTCCAGCACGGGCAGGGGCTCCTCGGCGCCCAGGTCATCCTCGAAGTTGATGAAGACCTGCATGTGGTCGTTGAGCAGCTTCGCCGCCAGTCCGATCGCGTCCTGCGGGTTGACGGCACCGTTGGTCCACAGCTCCATCTCGAGCCGCTCGAAGTCGGTGGTCTGCCCGAGGCGCGCCGTCTCCACCCGATACTTCACCCGCTGCACCGGGGAGTGGACAGAGTCGATCGGGATGAAGCCCACGGCCAGATCCTCGTCAAAGTTGTTCTCCGCCGAGACGTACCCGCGGCCCACCTTGACGCGCATCTCGATGTCCAGGACGGTGTCGTGGCTGACCGTGGCGATGTGCACCGCGGGGTCCAGAATCTCGACGTCGGAATCCACCTCGATGGCACCGCTCGCGACTTCGCCGGGCTCGGTGACCCGCAAGCGGATCATCCGAGGCCCATCGCCGTGCAGCTTGAACGGGATCTTCTTCAGATTCAGGATGATGTCGGTGGCGTCCTCAACAACTCCCGGGATCGGGCTGAACTCGTGGGAGACTCCCGCGAGCCTGACGGCGGAGATCGCCGCCCCCTCGATCGAGCTCAGCAGAGCCCGGCGCAGGGAGTTCCCGATCGTCGTTCCAAACCCTCGCTCGAAGGGCTGCGCGCTGAAGCTGCCGTACGTCTCCGTGAGCGTGTCCGAGTTCACGGACAGCTTCTTCGGTCTCTGGAAACCTTTCCACAACATGTGATGATTGCCTCTGTTTCGCACTGCGCGCCGGGCGGGCCGGGCGCTACCGGGAGTACAGCTCGACGATCAACTGAGCGTCGATCTGCGTACTCTCCAAGTCCTCCTTGGTCGGGTCGGCCAAGACGCGCCCGCTCAGCTCCTCGGTGGACCGCTCCAACCACGCCGGCGGCCCCGCCAACACGGGCGCCTCCAGCGCGAGCCGGATGCCGCCGTGTTCCCGGCTCCGCTTCCGGACTTCGACCGTGTCCCCGGACTGCACCTGGTACGACGGGATGTCAACCTTGACGGAATTGACCTTCACGTGGCCGTGGTTGACAATCTGCCTTGCCTGACGCCGCGAGACCGCGAAGCCGAGACGGAAGACTACGTTGTCCAAGCGCCTCTCGAGAATGCTCAGCAGGTTGTCTCCCACAACGCCGGGCTGCTTGGCCGCGCGCTTGTAGTACCTGCGGAACTGGCGCTCTAATACATCATACATGAAGCGCGCGCGCTGCTTCTCCCGCAGCTGAAGGGCGTAGCCCATCATCTTGCGCGGCCGCCTCTGCGTCTTGCCATGCTGGCCCGGCGGGTATGGCCGCTTGTCCAGCAAGCGCTCAGACTTCGGATCCAGCGCCATGCCCAAGCGCCGGGAGCGCCGGAGCACGGGTCCTCGATTCCTCGCCATGCGATTCCTCCCTGTTCCTCAGACCCGGCGCTTCTTCGGCGGCCGGCAGCCGTTGTGCGGAATGGGCGTGACATCCTTGATGTGCGTGACCTGGATGCCGGCCGTCGCCAGTGCGCGGATCGCCGACTCGCGCCCGCCCCCGGGACCCTTCACCCGCACGGCCACGCGGCCCACGCCGTGCTCCTTGGCCCGGTTGGCCGCCGTAAGGCTGGCCTGCTGAGCCGCGAACGGAGTCCCCTTCTGGGATCCGCGGAAGCCCAGCGACCCGGCACTGGACCAGGCGATCGTGCGGCCATCCAGGTCGGTGAACGTCACGATGGTGTTGTTGAATGACGCCTTGACGTGCACGATGGCAATCGGCACGTTCTTCTTCTGGCGACTCTTGAAGCGCTTCTTGCGCTTGCCCTTCGGTTTGGCCATCAGTTCCCCCTCCCGCGCGGCTACTTCTTCGCCTTCTTCTTGTTGGCGATCTGTCCGCGGCGGGCGCCCTTGCGGCTGCGCGCGTTGGTATGCGTCCGCTGGCCGCGCACCGGCAGCCCGCGACGGTGCCGCAGGCCGCGGTAGCAGCCGATCTCCATCAGGCGCCGGATGTTGAGCTGGACCTCCTTGCGCAGGTCGCCCTCCACGCCGCCTTCCTCTTCGAGCAGCCTGCGCAGCGCCGTGATCTCACGATCGTCCAGGTCGCCCATGCGCTTGCCGAAGTCAATCCCGGCACGGTACAGCAATGACCGCGCCCGCGTGAAGCCGATCCCGTACAGGTACGTCAGCGACACCTCGGCCCGCTTGTTGTCCGGTATGTCCACACCTTGCAGTCGTGCCATTTCTGTCCTCCCGCGCCTAGCCCTGGCGCTGCTTGTGCCTCGGATTACTGCAGATCACTCGCAAGATCCCGTGCCTGCGGATGATCTTGCAGTTCTTGCAAAGCTTCTTGACCGATGCCCGTACCTTCATCGCTCCATCCTCTCCAAAATCCTCGCCCTCGTCGCGTCGCGCTCGGCCACTCGCACCCGCACGCGGTCACCCGGCAGGAGCCGCAGGAATGCCAGGCCGTGCCGGCCCGTCGCGGAGGCCGAGACGACCTGCCCGCTGTCGAGCCGCACTCGGTACAGCAGGCTGGGAAGCTCCTCGAGCACGGTGCCCGAGGCCTGCGCGGACTCCCGCGCGCTGGTGCCCGCCGCGGCGGGCTGGGTCGCGATTTCCATGGCTCTCTCAGACCTCGGTCAGCAGCCGGGGCCCGGCCGCCGTGATCGCCACGCAGTGCTCGTAGTGGGCCGCGATCGACCCGTCGTCGGTCACCGCCGTGAAGTGGTCCCGGAGAATTCTGATCCTAGGACCCCCTGCCACGACCATGGGCTCGATCGCCAAGACCATGCCCTCCCGCAGCCGCACGTTCTTGACCTTTGGGCGCGGCTTGATGTGATTCGGCACCTCCGGGTCCTCGTGCAGCTGCCGGCCAATGCCATGGCCCGCAAACTCCCTCACAACCGAGAATCCGGCACCCTCCACGTGCCCCTGAACGACCTTGGCAATGTCGAGCAGCCGTCCGCCGGGCACAGCCCGCCGGATCGCCAGGGCCAGTGCCTCTCGGGTCACGCGCAGCAGCCGCCGGGCCTCGTCGGAGACAGTTCCCACCGGAATCGTGGTGGCCGAGTCTCCGTAGTAGCCGTCGAGCAGAACTCCGCAGTCCACCTTTATGATGTCGCCGTCCCGCAGGTAGCAGTTCCGCGAGGGAATCCCGTGCACGATCTCGTCGTTCACCGACGTGCAAAGGGCGGTCGGGAACCTCCGGTTGACCTGGGGCACCATGTAGCCCTTGAAGGCCGCGCTCGCCCCTGCCCGCCGGATCATGCTCACGGCGTGGCGCTCGAGGTCCATCGTCGTGATCCCGGGACGGACACGCTCGCGCATGGAGCGCAAGATGCGCCCCACCAGCTGCCCGCTCGCATGCATGCACTCGATCTCCGTCGGGCTCTTGCGGACAATCCGGGAGGCACGGCCCATGCGAAGGCCCGGGAGCCGCCAGCGAGAGCTATGCAAAGGATCGCCTCCCACGGATGCGGCCGGCCCGCGGCGTGAAGCCCTCGTAGTGGCGCATCAACAGCTGGGACTCGATCTGGTTGACCGTGTCCATCGCCACCCCCACCACGATCAACAGGGAGGTCCCGCCGAAGTAGAAGTTCACGTTCAGCCCGTCCAACAGCCAGCGCGGCACGTTGGCGTCGGCCCAGTTTCCGATCAGCGGCAGGTGGTGGATCTTCGCGCCGTGCAGCATCAAGTCCGGGATCAGCGAGATCGTGGCAAGGTACAAACCGCCGACCAAGGTCAGCTTGGTCAGGATCTCGTTGATGTAGTCCGCGCTGGGCTTGCCCGAGCGGATGCCGGGAATGAAGCCGCCGTACTTGCGCATGTTGTCGGCCACCTCGTTGGGGTTGAAGATGATCGAAACGTAGAAGAAGCAGAAGAAGACGATGCCCACGACGTAGATCAGCTCGTAGAGCGGCTCGCCCGGGCGCACCGTCTCCAGCAGGCGCGAGAGCACCGGGCTCTCGGCAAACATCAGCGTCAGCGTCTGCGGCAGGGACAAGATCGACGAGGCGAAGATCACCGGGATCACCCCGCCGGCGTTGACCTTCAGTGGCAAGTGCGTGGACTGCCCGCCCATCACTCGCCGGCCAACAATGCGGCGGGCGTACTGCACCGGGATCCGCCGCTCGCCCCGCTCGACGAAGACGATGAATCCGACGACGAGCACCATCGCCACCAAGATCACGACGGCTGCCAGCACGTTCCACTGGCCGGTCACGAACACGTTCTCGTAGATGTTCTGCACCGCCCCCGGCAAACCGACCACGATGCCCGCGAAGATGATCAGCGACATGCCGTTGCCGATGCCGCGCTCGGTGATCTGCTCGCCGAGCCACATGATGAACGCGGTACCGGTGGTCAGGGTCAGGATCGTCATCAGCCGGAAGCCCCAGCCCGGGTCGTAGGCCAAGCCCTGCTGCACCACCAGCTGCGCGTAAGCGAAGGACTGCACGATGCTGATCCCGATCGTCAGGTAGCGCGTCCACTGGGTGATCTTGCGGCGGCCCAGCTCGCCCTCCTTTTGCAACCGCTCGAGCGTCGGGACCGCCACCGTGAGCAACTGCAGGATGATCGACGCCGTGATGTATGGCATGATCCCCAGCGCGAAGATCGTCAGCTGGCTCAGCTGGCCGCCGGAGAACAGGTCCAGAAACCCGAGCGCGGTTCCGCGCGCGGCCTCGAAGATGCGCTGCAACTCCTCCGTGTTGACACCCGGCGTGGGGATGTGGCCCCCCACCCGGTATACCGCCAGCATCGACAGCGTGAACAGCACGCGACGGCGCAGGTCCGGAATGCGGAAGACGTTGAGGCTGGCCTCGAGCCACTTCATGAGTCTGCCCGTTCCCGCCCGGCCGCTCGCCCGGCCAGGACTGCCCTTCCGCCCGCCCGCTCGATCTTCTCGCGGGCCGTTGCGGAGAACTTGTGGGCCGTCACCGTGACCGGCCGCGTGATCTCGCCATTCCCGAGGATCTTGAGCCCGTCCCGCAGCCGGCTGACAACGCCGGACGCCAACAGGCCGGCCGGCGTGAACTCGTCGCCGGAGAGTTCCTCGATCCGGGAGACGTTGAGCACGGCGTACACCTTGCGGTTTGGATTGGTGAAGCCCCGTTTGGGCACCTTGCGCACGAGCGGCATCTGACCGCCCTCAAAGCCGCGCCGGCCGCTGTAACCAGACCGCGAGCGCTGGCCTTTCGCGCCCCGCCCCGCCGTCACGCCCAGCCCGGAGCCCGGTCCGCGGCCGCGGCGCTTGCGCTTGCGCCGGGATCCCGGCGCGGGCCGCAAATTGCTGAGTTTCATCGCTGCACTCCGCCTACTCGACGACTTCCACCAAGTGTGGCACTTTGGCCACCATGCCATGTGTCGCGGGGTCGTCGGGACGCTCCACGACCTGATTGATGCGGCGCAGGCCCAGACCGGCGACGACCCGCTTGAGCTTGGCCGGCACGCCGATCGTGCTCCGCCTGAGCCGGATCTTGATCATCGGTCTCGACATCAGACAGCCTTCCCGATCTCGGACGGGTCCTTGCCGCGCAGGCGGGCGATCTCCTCCCGGCTGCGCAACTGGCTCAGACCGTCGAAGGTGGCCTTGATCACGTTGTGCGGGTTGCGGGATCCGATGCACTTGGTGAGCACGTTCTGGATACCGGCCGCCTCGATCACCTTGCGCACCGCGCCGCCCGCAATCTTGCCCTTGCCCTCGCGGGCGGGCTTGAGCAGCACGCGCCCGGCTCCAAAGACCCCGAGCACCTCGTGGGGGATCGTGGGGCCCAGCACGTTGACCTGGATCAGGTTCTTCTTGGCCTTCTCGATGCCCTTGCGGATCGCCGAAGGCACCTCCTTGGCCTTGCCGTTCGCGTAGCCGACCACGTGCTTCTCCGGGTCGCCCACCACGACGAGCGCGGAAAAGCTCAGGTTCTTGCCGCCCTTGACGACCTTGGTCACGCGGTTGATCTCCACGACCTCGTCCGTCAGGTTCAAGTCTGACTGCTCGATGCTACTGCTGCGTTCCATGATTGCCACCCGTCCCGCCTACTTGCGGCCCTGCCCGCGATTCCGCGGACGCCTCTCGCGCGTGGGCGGGAGCAACCCGGCGTCCTGCACAGCCTTGGCCAAGGCCCGCACGCGCCCCTTGAAGGTGTGGCCCCCGCGGTCGAAGATCAACTGCTCGATGCCCGCCTCGCTCGCGCGGTCAGCCACGATCTGCCCCACCCGGGCGGCGGCGGCCACGTTCCCCCCGTATGCCGGGAAATCGCTGCCAACCGTCGACGCCGCCACCAGCGTGCAGCGCGCGTCGTCGTCGATCACCTGGGCGTAGATGTGCCTCAGGGAGCGGAACACCGCCAACCTCGGGCGCGCGGCAGTTCCGTGCAGACGCTTGCGGATGCGCATGTGCACGCGCAGCCGGCGCTCTTTTCTCCTTGTGGGGGAGACCATGATCGCTTTCCTCCGTCAGCGCTAGGCAGCGCTGCCGCTCTTGCCTTCCTTGCTGCGCAACTTCTCGCCCTCGTACCGCACACCCTTCTGCTTGTACGGGTCGGGCTTGCGCAGCCCCCGGATGTTGGCGGCGACTTGGCCGACCGCCTGCTTGTCAATGCCCGAGATCTCGATCTTGTTGTTGCCCTGCACCTTCGCATCGATGCCGTCCGGAAGCAGCACCTCGATGGGGTGGGAGTACCCCAGCTGGAATGTCAGCACGCGTCCGGACTGGTTGACCCGGTAGCCGACGCCGACGATCTCCAAGCGCTTGCTGAAGCCCTTGGTCACGCCTGTGACGCAATTGTTGGCCAACGAGCGGGTCAGACCCTGCATGGCCGTGCGCGCCGGGTCCTCGCAGCTGATTCGCAGACTCCCGCCGTCAAGACGGGCCGCGATGCCGTCGGGCACGGGCACGCTCAGGCGTCCCTTGGGACCCGACACCGAGACCGTCCCGGGCTGGATCGCGACCGAGACTCCGTCCGGGACGGCGATCGGCAGTTTGCCTATCCTCGACATTGCGCCACTCCCCCCAAGGTCAGTAGATTTCGCACAGGACCTCGCCCCCGACTCGCCGCTTCTTGGCCTCGCCGCCGGTGACAACCCCCTTGGAAGTCGTCAAGATGCACACGCCCAGCCCGCCGAGCACGCGGGGAATGTTCTTGGAATCAACATAGACGCGACGGCCAGGCTTGGAGATGCGCGTCATCTTGGTGATCACCGGAGTCCGGTCGGGCCGGTACTTCAAGTACACCTTCAGCGTGCGCTTGTTGCCGTCCGTCGCCACGCGGTAGTTGGCGACGTAGCCCTCCTGCTTGAGGATGCGGGCCAGTTCGATCTTGACGTTCGAGCCCGGGATGTCGACCTTCGGATGCCGCGCTCCCATGCCGTTGCGGATCCTGGTCAGCATGTCGGCGATTGGATCTGTGAGCATCGCTCCCCCTACCAGCTGCTCTTGACCACCCCCGGCAGCTCGCCCTGAAGGGCAAGCTCCCGGAAGCAGATGCGGCACAGTTCGAACTTTCGCATGTACCCGCGCGGCCGGCCGCAGCGGCGACAGCGGTTGCGGTAGCGCACCCGGAAGCGCAGCTTCTTGCGCTCGCGCGCGATCTTTGCCTTCGTGGCCATTGTGCTAGCGATGCCTCCCCTATGCCGCCCGGAAGGGCATGCCCAGCAGCTTCAGCAGCATGTGCCCCTCTCGGTCCGTGCGGGCCGTCGTGACCATTGTCACGTTCATCCCCTTCATGACGTCAACCTTCGTGTAGTCGATCTCGGGGAATATCGTGTGCTCCTGGATCCCGAGCGTGTAATTGCCACGCCCGTCCAGCTTTGGCGAGACCCCCTGAAAGTCGCGCACGCGCGGCAGGGCCACCGCGAGCAGTCGGTCCAAGAACTCCCACATGCGCGTCCCGCGCAGAGTGACGGCGCACCCGACCGGCACGCCGGCGCGGAGGTTGAAGCCGGCAATCGGACGCTTCGACAGCGTGACGATTGGCTTCTGGCCAGTGATCGCCGCCAGCTCCTCCACAGTGCCGTCCACGATGCGGCGGTTGACCGGCACGCGACGGCCGCCCTGCTTGGCCTTGGCTGCCTTGGGCTGCCTGCCCCTGTGGCCAGTGACCTGCTTTTGCAGGATCATCTTGCCAATGCCGACGTTGAGCTTGATGGCAACCAACCGCGGCACGGCCATGGGCGAGCTGTAGCCGAACTCCTTGGTCAGGCCCGCCATGACCTCGCCCTGGTATTTTTCGCGCAGACGCAGTGCAGCCATCAGTCGTCCACCAGCTTGACGTTGGAGAAGTCGATCATCGAGTGCCGGGAGGCCACGCCGCCCTTGATCTGCTTCTGGGGATTGGGCCGGACGTGCTTCTTGACCATGGCCGCGCCCTCCACCATCAGCTTCCCGCGCTTGCGGTTAACTTCCAGCACACGCCCCTGGACGTGCTTGCTGCCGCCCGCGATCACCGTCACGATGTCGTTCCTCTTGATCTTGGTCTTGTACCGAGCGGGACGGTTCCGCCGGCCGCGCTTCCCGTAGGGCATCAGAGCACCTCCGGAGCGAGCGACACGATCTTCATGTACCGCTTCTCGCGCAACTCGCGAGCCACCGGGCCGAAAACGCGCGTGCCGACCGGCTCGCCGGCGTCGTCCACCAGCACGGCCGCGTTCTCGTCGAAACGGATGTAGGTGCCATCCCTCCGGCGCGTCTCCTTCCGCATGCGGACGACCACCGCGCGCACGACGGTGCCCTTCCGAATGCTAGAGTCCGGGACGGCCTCCTTGACGGAGGCCATCACGATGTCCCCCAACCCGGCCTTGCGGCCGGTCGACCCCCCGCGGGGCAGGATGCACATCAGGCGCCGCGCCCCGGAGTTGTCGGCCACGGCGAGCCGAGTCTGCATGCCGATCATCTTGCTTGCCCCCCGCCCTGCCGGGCACGCCGCCGGCGCCGCACCTTGATGTCGACGCGGCGCGACTTGAGCACGACTTCCTCGAGCCTCCAGCGCTTGCGCTTGGAGAGCGGCCGGCACTCGACGATGCGCACGCGGTCACCCATGTTGGCGACGCCGGTCTCGTCGTGCGCCATGAACTTCTTCTTGCGCGTGATGTAGCGGCGGTACAGCGGGTGCTGGACGCGGCGGCTGACCTCTACGACGATGGTCTTGGCCGCCTTGGTCGAGACGACCACGCCGGTTTTGCGGTTCTTGTGCGTGTCAGGCATCGGTGTTCCCCTGCTCGCGCCGCTTCTGGGCGGCGATCGTGAGGATGCGGGCCAAGTCCTTGCGCGTGGCGCGGAACTTGCGGACGCTGTCGGTCTGGCCCATCGAGATCTGGAATCGCAGCCGGAACAGCTGCTCGCGCGCGTCGCGCTCCTCGCGCTCGAGCTCGTCGAGGTTCATGGCGCGAATCTCCTCGGGCCTCACAGCAACTCCCCCCCGAAGCGGCTGACGAACTTGACGGGAATCGGCAGTTTTTGCGCCGCCAGGTGCATGGCGCGGCGCGCGACCGCTTCCTCCACTCCCTCGATTTCGAACATCATGCGGCCAGGCTTGACGACGGCGACCCACTGCTCGGGGGCGCCCTTGCCCTTGCCCATGCGCGTCTCGGCCGGCTTCTTCGTGATGGGCTTGTCCGGGAAAATGCGGATCCAGAGCTTGCCGCCGCGCTTGACGTGGCGGCTGATCGCGATGCGCGCGGCCTCGATCTGGCGGTCCGTGATCCAAGCTGCCCTGAGCGCCTTCAGGCCGAAGTCGCCGAAGTCGAGGCCGGATCCGCGCCAGGCCTTCCCGCGACGATTGCCGCGGTGGACCTTGCGGTAGCGGGTCTTCTTGGGCATCAGCATTGCGCTACTCCCCCTTGGTTCCCTTCGGCCTCGCCAGCGGCGGCTGGAACGCGGAGCCGGACGCCGGACGCGGCTCGACCGCGCGGTCGGGCCGGGAGGCGGGCGGCGCCGACGCCGGACGGCGCAAGCGCTCGCGCTCCCTCTGTGCCTGCGAGCGGGCCTCGCGGCGGCGGGCCGGCGCGGGATCCTCGCGACCCGTCTTGCGCACGGCGGCGCCGCGCGGGTCGATGATCTCGCCTTTGTAGATCCAGCACTTCACGCCCAGCACACCGTAGGTGGTGTTGGCCTCGCTGAAGCCGTAGTCAATGTCGGCCCGCAGGGTCTGCAGCGGCAGCCTGCCGCGCAGGTGCCACTCGCTGCGCGCGATCATCTTGCCGTTGAGGCGGCCGGCCACCCAGACCTTGATGCCCTTGCATCCGAAGCGCTGGGCGAACTCGACAGCCTTGCGCATCGCGCGCCTGAAGTTGACCCGCTTCTCGATCTGGATCGCGACGGACTCCGAGACCAACTGGGCGTCAAGCTCTGGCCGGTGAACTTCCTGGATGTCGATGTACACATCGCGACGGGTGCGGTCTTGGAGCTCGACTTTGAGCTTCTCGATCTCGGACCCTTTCTTCCCGATGATGATGCCGGGCCGCGCGGCGCGGATCGCGATGCGCAGCCGGCTGCCCGGGCGGTCCAGCTCGATCGAGCTGACCCCGGCCGACTTCAGGCGCTTGCGGAGCATCTCCTTGAGGGCGATGTCCTCGTTGACGAGGTCCGCGTAGCCCTTCTGGGCGAACCACCGCGACCGCCACACCTTGGTGTAGCCCAGCCTGAACCCGTAGGGGTGAACTTTCTGACCCATTTCGCCAATCCCGCGCCCCGGTCAGGCCGCGCCCTCCTGCTCTCTCTCGTCGGTCAGCCGCACCACGATGTGCGCCATGCGGTGCTTGTACGGAGCCGCCCGCCCGCGGGCCGAGGCCCGCATGCGCTTCAGGCGCGGGCCGTCGTTGACGTAGATATCGCCGACCGACAGCAGGTCCGTGTCAAGGCCCCGGTCATCGGCGTTTGCCACCGCTGACTGCAGCACCTTGAGGATCATGCCGGCGGCCTTCTTGTTCGTGCGCATCAGGACATCGATCGCCTCCTCGGCCATCAGGCCGCGCACGAGGTCGGCCACCAGGCGCACCTTGCGCGGCGAGATGCGCACGTAGTTCCACTTGGCTACGGCTTCCACGGCGCTACCTCCGCCTGCCCTTCGCGCTGCCCGCGTGGCCGCGGAAAGTGCGCGTCATGGCGAACTCGCCGAGCTTGTGCCCGACCATGTTCTCGGTGATGAACACCGGGATGAACTTGCGGCCGTTGTGCACCGCGATCGTGTGGCTGACCCATTCCGGCAGAACCGTCGAACGGCGGGACCAAGTCTTGATCACGCGCTTCTGGCGGGACTTGTTCAGAGCCTCCACCTTGCGGTGCAGGTGCTCGTCGTAGAACGGACCCTTCTTCAGAGATCGACCCATGCCCCTACCTCTTCTTCTTGCTCCCGCGCCGCAGGACGATGTAGCGGTCGGTTCGCGGGTTGCGGCGCGTCTTGTACCCGCGGGTCGGCTGGCCCCAGGGAGTGACCGGGTGGCGACCGCCGGACGTGCGGCCCTCGCCGCCGCCGTGCGGGTGGTCAACCGGGTTCATCGTCACGCCGCGGTTGTGCGGGCGCCTTCCCAGCCAGCGCTTGCGGCCGGCCTTGCCCAGCGACACGTTGCCGTGGTCCACGTTGCCCACGCGGCCCACTGTCGCCATGCAATTCTCCAGCACCCGGCGCACCTCCCCGGAGGGCAGGCGCAGCAGGGCGTGGCCGCCCTCTCGCGAGACGAGCCGGATCTCGGCCCCCGCAGCGCGGGCCATCTGCCCGCCCTTGCCCGGCTTGAGCTCGACGTTGTGGACCAGCGTGCCCGGCGGGATACGCCGCAGCGGCAGGGCGTTGCCCACCAGGATGTCCGCACTTTCCCCGGACTCGACCCGCATGCCGACCTTGAGCCCGACGGGCTGCAGGATGTAGCGCTTCTCGCCGTCCACGTAGTGCAGCAGGGCGATGTTGGCCGAGCGATTCGGGTCGTACTCGACCGAGGCGACCTTGGCCGGGATGCCGGGCTTGTTGCGCTTGAAGTCGATCTGGCGGTAGCGGCGCTTCGTGCCGCCGCCCCGGAAGCGGACGCAAATGCGGCCCTTGTTGTTGCGGCCCCCATGCTTGCGGAGCCCCTTGGTGAGCGCCTTTTCCGGCCGGTCGCGGGTGAGCTCCTCCCGCGTGGTGGTCGTCTGGAACCGCCGGGTCGGGGTCCTCGGGTTGTACGTCTTGATGCCCATCGCTCGCGGCTCCCTAGATCTGCGTGTACTCGACGGTCTTCTGACCGGCCTTGAGCTTGACGTACGCCTTCTTCCAGTCGGGCCGACGGCCCTGGAAGCGCCCGCGCCGGCGCATCTTGCCAATGTACTTGGCCGTGCGCACGGAATCCACATCGACGTTGAAGATGGCGCGGACGGCATGCTTGACGTCCGTCTTGGTGGCCTTGACGTGGACACGGAAGCAAAGAGTGCCCCGCTCCATGCGCTCCATCTCCGTCTTCTCGGTGATCAGCGGGCTGAGAATGACTTGGTAGGGACTCATGCGAGCACCTCGCTGCAGGCGCGCGCGGCGCGCTCCGACATCAGGATCCGCCGGTGCTTGAGCACGACGTATGCGTTGAGCTTCGCGATGGTAGCCAAGCTCACCTCGGGCAGGTTGCGACTGGACAGCAGCAGGTTCTGGTCAGGGTCGGTCTCAACCACCAGGACGTTCCTGCCAACGCCCAGCGCCTGCAGCGCGGCGTGAAAGTCGCGCGTCTTGTGGGTCTCGAGACCCAAGTCGCGCACGACCGTGATGCAGCTCTCTCCGAGGCGTGCCGAGAGCGCCGAGCGCAGCGCGGCAACGATCATCTTGCGGGGCACGCGCTGACCGTAGCTGCGCGGCTGTGGACCGTGGACCGTGCCCCCTCCGCGCCATATGGGCGAACTGCGGGATCCGGCCCGGGCGCGCCCGGTGCCCTTCTGGCGCCAAGGCTTGCGGCCCGAGCCCGCCACCTCGCCGCGGCCCTTGACCTTGTGAGTGCCGGCCCGCCGGTTCGCGAGGTGGGCCACCACGACCTGGTGCACGAGCGCCTCGTTCGGGGCCACGCCGAACACGGCGTCGGAGAGGTCGACGGAGCCCACCTCTTCGTTGTTCAGATCCACGACGCTGACTGTCGGCATCGCCGCTCACCTTCCCCTGCGGATCTGCACAAATCCGCCGTTCGGCCCGGGCACCGCGCCACGGACCAGGATCACGTTGTCCTCCGGGTGGACCTCGACGATCTCCAGACCCTGCACGGTAACCCGCTGGTTGCCCATCTGGCCCGGAAGGCGCCGCCCCTTGAACACCCGCGACGGCCAGGCGCTCTGGCCGATGGAGCCGGGCGCGCGGTGGAACATCGAGCCGTGCGAGGCGCGGCCGCCCCGGAAGCCGTAGCGCTTGACCACTCCCTGGAAACCCTTGCCCTTGCTGGTCCCGGTCACGCTGACCCGTTCCCGAGGGCGGAAATCATCGGCGAGGATGCGGTCGCCCGGCTTGTACTCGGCACCCTCGGGGAGCCGGAACTCGCGCAGGAATCGCATCGGCGCCACGCCGGCCTTGGAGAAGTGTCCGCGCTGCGGCTTGCGGACCAGCTTTTCGCGCGTGAAGTCCACGAGCCCGATCTGGATGGCCTCGTACCCGTCCCGGGCCGCGTGCTTGCGCTGGACGACGACGCACGGGCCCGCCTGCAGCACGGTCACCGGAACGACCAGCCCCTCCTCGTCGAAGAGCTGCGTCATCCCGACCTTTTTCCCTAGAATTCCCGGCGCCATTGCTGAATGCTCCCCCGCGATCTCGCTTGCCCCGCGGCCCTCACCCGCCGAATGCCTTGATCTCGACGTCGACGCCCGCCGGCAGATCGAGCCGCATCAGCGCATCGACCGTGTCCTGAGTGGGCTCGAGGATGTCCAAGAGCCGCTTGTGAGTGCGGATCTCGAACTGTTCGCGGGAGCGCTTGTCGGTGTGCACCGAGCGGAGCACGGTGAACTTGTTCTTGACGGTCGGCAGTGGGATCGGCCCGGCGACCTGTGCTCCCGTGCGGCCCGCAGTGTCCACGATCTCCCCGGTCGACTGGTCGAGCACGCGATAGTCGTACGCCTTCAGGCGGATTCGAATTCTTTCCTTAGCCATCGCTCTCGCTGCCTTCCCGGGCGGACCGCCCTCACTCCACGATGCTCGAGACGGTGCCGGCGCCGATCGTGCGGCCGCCCTCGCGAATCGCGAAGCGCAGGCCCTGCTCCATCGCGATCGGCTGGATCAGCTCCACGTCGAGCTCCACGTTGTCCCCCGGCATCACCATCTCGGTGCCCTCCGGCAGCCGCGCCACCCCCGTCACGTCGGTCGTGCGGAAGTAGAACTGCGGCCGGTACCCGTCGAAGAACGGCGTGTGCCGCCCGCCCTCCTGCTTCTTCAGCACGTACACCTGGCCCTTGAACCGCGTGTGCGGCGTGATCGTCCCCGGCTGCGCCACCACCTGGCCGCGCTCGACCTCGTCCTTCCCAAGCCCGCGCACGAGCAGCCCGACGTTGTCCCCGGCCTGCCCCTCGTCCAGCAGCTTCTTGAACATCTCCACGCCCGTGATCACCTTGCGGTGCGTCGGCCGGATCCCCAAGAACTCCATCTCGTTCCCGACCCGCACCTGGCCGCGCTCCACGCGGCCCGTCACCACCGTCCCGCGCCCCGAGATCGAGAAAATGTCCTCGATCGGCATCAGGAACGGGCGGTCAATGTCCCGCGCCGGCGTCGGGATGTAGTCGTCCACGGCCTGCATCAGCTCGTCAATCGCCGGCTCCGCCGCCGAATCCCCGTCCAGCGCGCTCAGCGCCGACACCTGCACCACCGGCACGTCGTCCCCCGGAAAGTCGTACTCCGAGAGCAACTCGCGCACCTCGAGATCGACCAGTTCCAGCAGCTCCTCGTCGTCCACCATGTCGACCTTGTTCAGCGCCACCACGATGTACGGCACCCCGACCTGCCGCGCCAGCAGGATGTGCTCCCGCGTCTGCGGCATCGGGCCGTCCGTCGCCGCCACCACCAGGATCGCGCCGTCCATCTGCGCCGCGCCCGTGATCATGTTCTTGATGTAGTCCGCGTGCCCCGGGCAGTCCACGTGGGCATAGTGCCGGTTCGCCGTCTGGTACTCCACGTGCGCCGTCGCGATCGTGATCCCCCGCTCGCGCTCCTCGGGCGCGTTGTCGATCGAGTCGAACGAGCGCACCTCGTTGCTCGGGTCGTGCTTCGCCAGCACGCGGGTGATCGCCGCCGTCAGCGTCGTCTTGCCGTGGTCAATGTGCCCGATCGTGCCCACGTTCACGTGCGGCTTCGAACGGTCAAACTTCTGCTTTGCCATCGCTACCCACTCCTGATCCGGGCCGGCCCGCGCGCCTAGCGCGCAACCCTGCCGACCATCCTCCCGACAATCTCCTCCTGCACGGCGGGAGGTGCCAGCTCGTACTCGTGCAGGTGCATCGTGTGGCTGCCGCGACCCTGTGTCCTGGACCGCAGGTCTGTCGCGTAGCCGAACATCTCCGCCAGCGGCACGCATCCGCGGATGACGTGGGTGGAGCCACGCAGGTCCATGCCCTCGATCCGCCCGCGGCGGGCGTTGATGTCCGCCATCACGTCGCCGACGTACTCCTCGGGCGCGACCACCTCGATCGCCATCACCGGCTCGAGCAGGACCGGGCTGGCCCGGCGTGCGGCGTCCTTCCAAGCCAGCGACCCGGCGATCTTGAATGCCAGCTCCGAGGAGTCCACATCGTGGGTGGATCCGTCGAGCAGGACGACACGCGCCCCGACCGTCTCGTACCCCGCCAGCTGACCGTTCGCGAGGGCCTCGCGCACGCCGGTCTCGACGGCGGAGACGTACTCGCGGGGGATCGAGCCCCCGAAGATCTTGCTCTCGAACTCGACCTCGCCGCTCTCCAGCGGCTCGACCCGAACCTTGCAGTGCCCGTACTGCCCGCGCCCGCCGGTCTGCCGCACGAAGCGGCCCTCGCCCCATGCGACCTTCCGGATGGTCTCGCGGTAGGTGACCTGCGGGCGGCCAATGTCAGCGGCCACCTGAAACTCGCGCAGCAGGCGGTCCACCAAGATCTCCAAGTGGAGCTCGCCCATCCCCGACAGGATTGTCTGGCCGGTGTCCGGGTCGGACCGCACCTGAAAGGTCGGATCCTCCTGCGAGAGCTTCGTGAGGGCCATCCCGATCTTCTGCTGGTCCGCCTTGGTCTTGGGCTCGACGGCCAGCGACAGCACGGGATCCGGAAACTCGATCTGCTCCAGAACGATCGGCTGGCGCGGGTCGCAGATCGTGTCACCGGTCTGGACGGTCTTGAGGCCGACGACCGCCAGGATGTCTCCAGCCATGCCGGACGAGATGTCCTCGCGTTTGTCGGCGTGCATGCGCAGCAGCCGCCCCACGCGCTCTTTGCGGCGCTTGGAAACGTTGTACACGGTGCCCCCGGCCCGGAACGCCCCCGAGTAGACCCGCAGGAAGGCCAGCTGGCCCACGTAGGGGTCCGTGAGAATCTTGAACACGAGTGCCGAGAACGGCGCCGTGTCGCGCGTCTCGCGCTCGACCGGCTCGCCACTGTCGATGTCGGCGCCCTGAATCGGCGGCACGTCAACCGGCGCTGGCAGATAGTCGACCACCGCGTCGAGCAGTCGCTGGATCCCCTTGTACTTGAAGGCCGACCCGCACAGCACGGGGGTGACGCGCATGGCCGCGGTCGCGCGCCGAATCGCCGCGCGCAGCGCATCCTCGCCGATCTCCCCGCCCTCGACGTAGAGCTCGAAGAGCTCGTCGTCCTCTTCCGCGATGCGCTCGACCATCTTCTCGCGGCGGTCGAGCGCTTCCGCGAGCATCTCGGGCGGAATCTCGCCGACCTCGTACTCGACGCCGAGGGTGCCCTCCGTCCAGAAGATGCCGCGCATCTCCACCAGATCGACGACGCCGCGCAGGCGGTCCTCGGAACCGATCGGCAACTGGATGGGGACCGGGTTGCCCTTGAGGCGGTCGACGATGGTCTGGACGGCGTAGTCGAAGTTGGCGCCCACGCGGTCCATCTTGTTGATGAAGGCCAGCCGCGGGACGCGGTACTTGTCCGCCTGGCGCCAGACCGTCTCCGACTGGGGCTGGACGCCGGCCACGGCGTCAAAAATGGCGATCGCGCCGTCAAGCACGCGCAGCGAGCGCTCGACCTCCGCCGTGAAGTCCACGTGGCCCGGCGTGTCGATGATGTTGACCTGGTGGTCCCGCCAGAAGCAGGTCGTGGCGGCAGAGGTGATGGTGATGCCGCGCTCCTGCTCCTGCTCCATGTAGTCCATGGTGGCGGTGCCGTCGTGGACCTCGCCCATGCGGTGCAGCCGCCCGGTGTAGTAGAGGATGCGCTCCGTGGTGGTGGTCTTGCCCGCGTCGATGTGCGCGGCGATGCCAATGTTGCGGTAACGCTGGATCGGTACGGCCCGTCGCATGTGAAGCATCCCTCCGAATTGCCCGGCTACCAGCGGAAATGGGCGAAGGCCTTGTTGGCCTCGGCCATCCGGTGCACGTCGTCCTTCCTCTTGATGGTCGTGCCGCGCCCCCGCGCGGCGTCCAGCAGCTCGCTGCCGAGGCGGTCAGCCATGCGGTGCTCGCTCCGCGAGCGGGCGTTGCCAATCAGCCAGCGCAGCGCCAAGGACTGCCTCCGGGCCGGACGAACCTCGATCGGCACCTGGTAGTTCGCGCCCCCCACGCGCCGCGACTTGACCTCGACCACCGGCTTGGCGTTCTCGACCGCGCGCTTGAAGATCGGCAGCGGATCCTCACCGGTGATGCGGCGGATCTTGTCCATCGCGCCGTAGAAGATGCGCTCGGACACGGACTTCTTGCCGCTCCACATCATGCAGTTGATGAACTTGGACACCAAGGTCGAGTTGTAGACGGGGTCGGGCACTGGGGTCCTGACCGGGACCTCTCTCCTGCGCGGCATGGCTTCGGGCGCTCCTTATCTCACTTCTTGGGGCGCTTGGCACCGTACTTGCTGCGGGCCTGGCGACGGTCGGACACGCCGGAGGCATCCAGTGCCCCGCGCACGACGTGGTAACGCACTCCCGGGAGATCCTTGACGCGCCCACCGCGGATGAGCACGATCGAGTGCTCCTGCAAGTTGTGGCCCACGCCCGGAATGTACGTGGTGACCTCGATGCCGTTGGTCAGCCGCACGCGCGCCACCTTGCGCAGCGCCGAGTTGGGCTTCTTGGGCGTGACGGTGTAGACCCGCGTGCAGACGCCCCGGCGCTGGGGGCACTTCTGCAGGGCCGGCGAGGAAGTCTTGAACTTCGGCGCCTTGCGCCCCTTGCGCACCAGCTGGCTGAATGTCGGCACGATCCTGCTCTCCCCTCGCGGGCGTTGCCCGCGCCACGCAACCGGCGCGCCCTAGGCGCGCCTCCGCGTATCCGCAACTCTCCGTTACTGCCCCGCTCCACGCACCACACGGGGCCAATCAGACCCCTTGGGTTTCGGATCGCGGGGAGCATCCTCCCCCGTGCCCCGCTCCGGGGCCCTTGCTTGCCTCCAGTTCGCCGCGGGCGCAACACCCGACGCGCCGCCACGGCCGAAACGACAATCGCAGCGAACCGCGCTCCGCCCCCAGCTATGCCGGGCGACGTAAACGCTCGCCCACACGAATCCTTCAATCCATCATACGCTTCGCCCTACCGGTCGTCAAGGACGCGCGGCCACAGGGCCACCCGCCAGCGGACCGCAAGGACCGCCACACCCGGGCACAACCAAGATTGTACCACACCCGGGCCGGCCGGAGGGGGGGCGGCTACTCCTCGGCGTGTCCCTCGACCACGATGCCGACCACCGTGCCGGCGGCCGGCAGGTCCAGCACCCAATGACCGTAGTCGTTCTCCCACAGATTGGGGCCGGAATCGCCCTCGGGCAACTGGAGACGCGCCACGGTGGGGTGCGGGTTGCCGACATCGGCGCTGAGCTCCACAATCCCGTCGAAGTCGTAATTGCGCGAGACCTCCAGGTCCTTGGCGACCGGCGCCAGCAGGCCGAAGTCGCGGCTGGGGGCCACTCCCATGTGGTTCCCGTCCTCGGGGTGCAGGCCGAAGCGGATCGTGTAGATCCCGGGCGGCACGGACTGCTCGCGGTAGTCCGACCCCTTCTCGGGGAACTCGACGACGCCGAGGAAGGCGCCCTCCGGGATGTTGTCGAAGCGCACGCCGAAGCCCGCCGCCGCCGAGCCCTCGAACGGCGCGGTCCGCATCCAGAATCGGGCGACCACGGTGCCGGCAGCCTGGACGGCCACCCCGGCGTCGCTGACCAGCGCCGCCGTCTCCGCGGGCACGGAGTCCGGCAGCGCGGCGCCCGCCGCGGACGTGTATTTCTGGGCCAGTCCGGCCGGCGCGAGAGCGATTGCGGCGACGAGCGCCGCCGAGATCATGAGCCGCATCGAAATTCCCTCCGGCGCGCCACGGCGCTAATCCTCAATGCCCCGCCCGGCGGAACGCCCGCCGGGTCCGGGGAAAAAGCGGCGACGCGGCCGTCAAGGGCGCGCCACCGCGGTTGAACCCCGGGGCCGCCACGCGGGCGGCCCGCAGGGAAGCGACCTAGGCTCTAGCTGCCGCTGACGGCGAACGTCCCCAGGTATGCGCTGGACCGCTTGTACTCGCGCATCTGGTGGCCCAGACCGTCGCCGCGGAAGGATTGCTCGATGGCAAACGCCGGCATGGCGTGGTCCAAGCTGACCAAGGGCTGGTAGTAGATGTCGTCCAAGTGGCAAAGCGAGTCGCTCCCGCGGATCTCGCGGGTCTCGAGAGAGACAATGTCGCCCGCGCGCAGCGTGGCCACGCGGTCATGGATGCTGCCGTGGAAGTCGATCTCCACCGGCGCGGTGTCCGTGTGCACGACGTTTGCGGCCAGATCCCCGGCCTGCTCCTTCACGAAGGCCGCGAGGGCCCCGCGCTGCAGCACGGTCGTGTCGTCGTCGAAGACGAGCATGGCCTTGGCGGGCAGTGGATCGCCGAAGGGGTTGCCAATGGTGGAACTGGCGTTGACCACCGCAACGACGCGCGTTCCGGCGAGCGAGACGCCCCGGAAGCTGCCCTGCTCAATGTCCCAGGCCATCACGGCCAAGTCTCCCATGATGCCGACCTCGCTGTTCGCGAAACAGTGGGAGGCGTAGATTTCTGCGTTGCGCGACTCGATGTAGCTCCCGCGCAGCTCGTTGCCGGACAGAGTGGCGGCCGGCAGCGCGGTGGCGGCCAGCAAGAATGCGGCCAGCGTCACGCTGGCGATGCGGATGGTCCTCATGGTGTTCTCTCCTCGATTCTAGTGCTCAATCCCCGCAAGGTGGGGTGCGCTTTCCATGGTACACAACCGGACGACGGCTGTCAGTCTCCCTCGACCGGCTGCAGCGGCCTGGCCGGCACTCCCCGGCCGTGGCGTATGCGCACGCTCAGCTCCTCCAGGGTGGCATAGACGACCGGGATGAACACCAGCGTGATCAGCGTCGAGGTCAGCAGGCCGCCGATCACCACGCGCGCCATGGGCACTTGCAACTCCGACCCCTCGCCGATGCCGAGGGCCATGGGGGTGAGGCCCAGCACGGTCGTCACGGTCGTCATCAGGATCGGCCGCAGCCGGCGGCTGCCCGCCAGCACCGCAGCCTCGATGATGCCCTTTCCGTGCTCGCGGCGCAGCTGGTTCGTGTAGTCGATCAGCACGATCGCGTTGTTGACGACGATGCCCACGAGCACGATCACCCCCAAGAAGCCCTGCATGTTGAAGGTGGTGTTGGTGATGACAAGCATCAGGACAACGCCGAAGGCGGCCAGGGGGATCGAGAACAGGATGATGAACGGGTCCCGCAGGGACTCGAACTGCGAGGCCATCACCATGTAGACGAGCAGCAAGGCGAGAATCGCGGCGAACGTGAGCTCCCGGAAGGATTCCTGCTGGTCTTGCCACTCGCCTCCGAAGCGGATCTCGTACCCGTCGGGGCGCGCGATCTGCGCGACGCCGGCGCGCAGGTCGCCGATGATCGCGCCCAAGTCGCGATCCGCGATGGTGCCCGAGACGTAGACGATGCGCTCCTGGTCCTCGCGGCTGATCTCGGTGGGACCCTCCTGGCGGTTCAGGTGCACCACATCGTCGGCATGGATCAGCTCTCCCGCGGGGGTTCGCAGTGGGATGCGGCCCACCTGGGACAGCTGCAGGCGATCCTGCTCGCGCAGCCGTACGACGATGTCGTACTCGTCGCCCTCCTCGCGGTAGAACGTCGAGCGGCGGCCGCCGACGGCGGTCTCGAGCGTGTCGGCCACCTCTGCGACTGACATTCCCATGCTGGCCGCCTTGAGGCGGTCGACGCGGACGAGCATCTCGGGGGTTCCGGGCCGGCGGCTGACCTCGGCCTCGGCCACGCCGTCGACGGACAGCATGGCATCACGCACCTGCAGCGCCAGTGCCGCGGTGGTGTCGGGCGAGTAGCCCCGGATGGTCACCAACAGGCGGTCGTCGCCACTCCCGCCGCCCCCGCGGCGCCGGCCGAAGTTGCCACTGGAGATCCGCGTGCGGACCTGCAGGCCCGGCGCGACCGCCATCAGCTTGGGCCGCAGCATGTTCGTGATCTCCCGGGCGCTCCTGGCGCGGGTGCCCTGGTCGGCGAGGGTGATCCGCAGCTCGCCGACGTGCGTCGCGATCGACCGGAAGGGGCTGTCACTGCCCGCCTCGGTCATGATGTATTCCACCTCCGGGACGTCCTCCATGACGATCGCCTCCATGCGGTCGACGATTTCCTTGGTGACCTCGGCCCGGGTGCCGGGCTCACCCTCGAAATTGATCCGGATCTGCCCCTCGTCCACCTGCGGCTCGAGCTCAATCCCGATGTAGGGCCACAGGAAGATGGCGCAGGCCAGCGATCCGGCGGCGACGCCGGTGACGGTCAATCGGTGGCGCAGCGACCAGTGGATCAGGTTCGCGTACGCCGAGGAGAGGCCGGCCATGGCCCGCTCGGCGTGCTGCGCGACACGAAGGCTCGACGTGGCGGTCCCCTGGCGGCGCGAGCACAGCGCGGGAACGACGGTCAGGGCCACCGCCAGCGAGCACAGCAGCGAGAAGCTCACGACGTAGGCCAGCTGCTGGAACTGCTGGGCAGCGTAGCCGCCGATGAAGAGCACCGGCACGAACACGGCGATCGTCGTGAACGTCGAGGCGGTGATGGCCATGGCCACTTCCCGGCTGCCAACGAGCGCCGCCTTCATGGGCGGCTTTCCCGCCTCGCGGTGGCGGTAGATGTTCTCCAAGACCACGATCGCGTTGTCCACGAGCATGCCCACCCCCAGGGCCAGGCCGCCGAATGAGACCGTGTTCAGGGTGAACCCGTTGAAGTACATCAGCGCGAAGGTCGCGACCACCGAGATCGGGATCGCGACGCCGATGATCATCGTGCTGGTCAGGCTTCGCAGGAACAGGAGCAGGACGACGACGGCCAGCACGCCCCCGACCGCGGCCGCGGACTGCACGTTGCGGATCGCCGCGTTGATAAAGTCGGCCGTGTCCATCGTCTTGTCGATGCGGATGCTCGGGTAATCGGCATGGATCGCGTCCACCTCCGTCCACACGGCGTCGGAGACCTTGACGGTGTTGGACCCGGACTGCTTGAACATGATCAGCCGGAGCGCGTCCTTGCCGTTGACGCCCACATAGTGCCGGATGTCCGGGTGGGAATCGTCCACATCCGCTATGTCGCGCACGTAGATCGGAACGCCGTTGCGGGAAATGAGTGCCACGTCGAGGATTTGCCTCACGCTCTCGAACTCACCGCTGGTGCGCAGCAGGATGTCGAAACGGCCCTCCCTGACCGGCCCGACGGGGCGGTTGAGATTCTCGTTGCGCACGGTGTTGACGACCTGTGCGACGGAGAGGTCGAGGGCGCGCAGCTTGTCGAGGTTGAGGTCGATGTGGATCTCGCGCCGCAGCCCGCCGCCGACGCGCACCTGGCCCACGCCCTTGATGCGCTCGAACCGGTACAGCAGGCTCTTCTCGGTGAAGGTGCGCAGCTGGCGCGCGTCCATGCCCTCGGTCGCGACGGTGAGGAACATGATCGGGAACTGGGTGACGTCGAACTTGAAGATCGTGGGCGGCTCGATGTCGTCCGGCAGCGACCGGCGCCCGCGGTCGAGGCGCGAGCGCACCTCGTCGGCCGCCACCTCGATGTCAGTTCCGTAGATGAACTCGATGCGCACCGAGGAGCGCCCCTCGCTAGAGGTGGAGGTGACGCGTTCGACGGCCGGCGCGGCTGACACGATCTGTTCCAGCGGGCGGCTGATCAAGGTCTCGATCTCCTCGGGACCGACGCCCTCGTAGTCGGTGGTGATGCTCAGGGTTGGAAAGTTGACCTCGGGCATCAGGTCCACCGGAATCTCGGTGAACGCGATCGCCCCCAGCAACAGGCAAACCATCACGGCCATCAAAACCGTGACGGGACGCTTGATCGAGAACTCAGGAAGGCTCATTCAGTACACCTCGCACGGCCCGCTTCTCGCGGGCCCTTCCCCTGGGACGCAGCCCGGCAACAAATGGTATGGCGCACACCGCCGGTCCCTAGTTACGGCCCGCCCCTAATCGCCCGCGGGTGCCGGTGCCGGCGCCGCGACGACCGGGCGCCGCCGGCGCGCGACGCCCTCCTCGAGCGCCACGTAGATCACCGGGATGAACACCAGCGTGATCAGTGTCGACGTCACGAGGCCACCGATCACCACCCGTGCCATCGGGGCCTGCAGCTCGGACCCCTCTCCCAAGCCCAGAGCCATCGGCGCGAGACCCAGGATGGTCGTGACGGTCGTCATCATGATCGGCCGCATCCTGCGGATCCCGGCCGTGACGACCGCGCGGCGGAGCCCGATTCCGTGGTCACGGCGCAGCAGGTTGGTGTAGTCGACGAGCACAATGGCGTTGTTAACAACGATCCCCAGCAGGACGATCACCCCCAGGAACGCCTGCTGGCTGAAGGTCGTCTCGGTCATCAGCAGGATGAGCACTACGCCCACGGCGGCGAGGGGCACGGAGAAGAGCACGATGAACGGGTCCTTGAGGGACTCGAACTGCGCGGCCATCACCATGTAGACCAAGATCAGGGCCAGCACGGAGGCAAAGAAGAGATCGCGGAAGGTCTCCTGCTGCTCCTCGTACTCCCCGCCGTACTCGACGGCGAAGCCCTCCGGCATGGGCATGGCGGAGAGCTCGGCGGCCAGATCCCTGACCACGCTGCCGAGATCCCGGTCGGCGATCGCGCCGCTGACGAACAGTCGCCGCTCCTGATTGACGCGGCTGATGAAAGTCGGCCCCTCCTGGCGGCGGAGCTCGATGACGCTTCCGGCCGTGATCGTGGTGCCCAGCGGCGTGGAGAGCGGTATGCGCCCGACATTGGCCAAGTCCAGGCGGTCCGCCTCGCGCAGGCGGACCAAGATGTTGAACTCGTCCCCCTCGCGGCGGTACATCGAGCTCCGGGTGCCGCCGATCGCAGTCTCGAGCGTGAGCGCGATGTCGGACACGTTCAGGCCCATGTTCGCCGCCTTGAGCCGGTCGACCTCCACGAGCATCTCGGGCATTCCCGGGCGCTGGCTGATCGTGGGCTCCGCGATCCCGGGAATGACGGCCATCACCTCCCGGATGGTTTCCGCGAGCTGGGTCGCGGTGTCCATGTTGTGACCGCGGATCTCGACGGAGAGCCGATCGTCGTTGTCGTCGCTGCCGCGGCTGCGGAACATGCCGCCGGACACCCGGGTGCGGATCAGTGCCCCCGACTCGACGTTCAGCACTTCCCGGAGGTTGTTGGCGATGTCCCTGGCAGAGCGCTGGCGCTCCGTCTTGGGAATGAGGTTCAGCCGCAGCTCGCCCAGGTGAGCCCCAGAGCCGCTGCTCCGAGAGCTGCCACCGGCGGTCACCATGGCCGTGGTGATCTCGGGGGCCGTCTCCTGCGCGATCACGCGCAGCCGCTGCATCACGGAATCGGTCACCTCGATGCGCGTCCCGGGCTCGAGCTCGACGTTGACCCGGACCTCGCCCTCGTCCACCTCGGGCTGCAGCTCGACGCCAAGGTAGGGCACGAGCCAGACAGAGCCCCCGAAGAGAACGGCCGCGGACATGACGACGACCAAGCGGTGCCCCAGGGACCACTGGAGCGCGCTCCCGTACGAGGCCGCCATGTCCCGCTGCCACAGACGGGAACGCCGGTTCCAGGCACCGAGCCGGCCGCGCTCGCCGCGGCCGGTGCTGGCCAGCTTGGCGCACAGGCCGGGAACGACCATCAGCGCCACGGCGAGCGAGCAAAGCAGGGAGAAGCTGACGACGTACGCCAGCTGCCGGAACGTCTGCGCCGCGATCCCGCCGATGAACAGCACTGGCACGAAGACGGCCACGGTGGTGAACGTCGAGGCCGTGATGGCCGTCGACACCTCCCGGCTGCCGTCGATGGCAGCCTGCAGCGCCACCTTCCCGTCCTCGCGGTGCCGATAGACGTTCTCCAGCACGACGATCGCGTTGTCGACGAGCATCCCGACGCCCAGCGCCAAACCGCCGAAGGAAACCGTGTTGAGCGTGAAGCCGTTGAAGAACATCAGGGCGAACGTCGCGATCACGGAGATGGGAATCGCGACGCCGATGACCAGCGTGCTAGACAGGCTGCGCAGGAAGAAGAGGAGCACGAACACAGCCAACCCGGCACCCTGGAGCATGGAGCGCTGCACGTTGTAGATCGAGGCCCGGATGAAGTCCGCGCTGTCCCGGGTCTTGTCGATCCGGACGTTCGGGAAGGCCCGGTGAATGCGGTCCACCTCGGCCCAGAGGCCGTCGGAGACTTCCACGGTGTTCGACAGGGCTTGCTTGTAGACGTACATCCGCACGCCCGGCTCTCCGTCCACGCTGACGAAATAATCCGACTCCTCGGCCCCGTCAACGACGGTCGCGATGTCCCGGACGTGGACGGGGATCCCGGCCCGCGTGGTCAGGACCACGTTCCGTATCTCGCCCAAGCTCCGGAACTCGCCGCGCGTGCGCAGCAATACCTCGAACCGCCCCTCGTCGATCGGCCCGGCGGGACGGTTCATGTTCTCGTTCCGCAGCGCCTGGACGACCCACGGGATGGACAGCTCAAGAGCCCGCAGTTTCTTCAAGTCCAAGCTGACCTGGATCTCGCGCCGCAGGCCGCCGCGCACCGAGAAGGCGGCCACTCCCGGCACGCGCTCCAAGCGGGGCTGGATCTGCTTCTCGACGAAGTGGCGCAGCTCCTTGGCGTCCATGTTGTCCGCGGAGACCGCCAAGTACATGATCGGGTACTGCGAGGAGTCGTACTTGTACATGCTCGGCGCGTCCATGTCGTCGGGCAGGTACCGCCGGCGGCGGTCGAGGCGCGTGCGGAGCTCGTTGGCGGCCTCGTCGATGTCGACCCCGTAGTCGAAACCGACCCGCACGTAGCAGAGCCCCTCGTAGACCGAGCTGGAGATTTCCTTGACCCTGGGCGCCGAGGAGAACGCCTCCTCGAGCGGGCGCACGACAAGCGTTTCCATCTCCTCGGGGGCAACGCCCTCGTACTCGGCCCGAACGCTGATCGTGGGGTAGACGATCTCCGGCATCAGATCGACGGGGATGTTGACAAAGGCCACAGCCCCCAGCAACATGGCGACCAGGCAAGCCATCAGAACGGTGACCGGCCGGTGGATCGATGCGGTGGATAGGTTGAAGTTCATGTGACGCCGACGACCCCTCGCTTCGATTCTAGAGCCCCCGGCGGGGCAGCGGGGGCCGTCGCGGCCGGAATCACCGGCTAACTGGCGCCTTTCTTGGCCGCGGCGCCCGCCGGTCCGCCCGCGCCACCCGGCCCGCGGGGGCCGCCGCCGCCGGTCGTGATGCGGTCTCCGTCACGCAGCATCGTGGCCCCGCGGCCGACGATGCGCGTCCCGGGGTCAAGGTTCGCGAGCACCTCCACCTGGCCCTCGCGGGTCAGGCCGGTCTCAATGACGCGAAAGATGGGCCGGTCGGCCTGCTCGGGCACGATGTAGACTCCGGGCTGCTGCCCCCGGTACACCAAGCCGTCGCGCGGGATCAGGGTGGCCTCACGCGTCGAGCCCAGATCCAGCGTGATCCGGGCGAACATCTCCGCCTTGAGCACGTGCGAGGCGTTCGCGATGTCGATCTCGATCACCGCGCTGCGGGTGGCCGCGTCCAGGACCGGGGCGATGCGCGCCACGCGGCCCTCGAACTGCTGGCCGGGAATGGCGTCGACGTTCACCTCGGTCAGGCTGCCAACCGCGAGATTCTCCACGTAGCGCTCGGGCACGTTGCCACGGGTGACCATCGTCGAGAGGTTTACGACCTGCAGCATCGGCGTGTTGGGCGTCACGAGCGCCCCGGGGTCGACAAACCGCTCGGACACCACCGCGTGCATCGGAGAGTAGACCTTAGAGCCCTCGAGCCGGATCCTGAGCTCGTTCAGCTCCGCCTGGGCCTGTTGCAGCTGCGCTTCGGCGAGCTCCACCTCTGCCTTGAGCACATCCAGGGACGTTAGGGACTGCTCGAACTCCTGCGGGGAGAGCAGGTCTTGGTCAAAGAGCAGCTGGGCCCTGTCAAGGGCAGCCTGCGCGTTGGCCTGCTGGGCCTCGCGGGAACTCACGTTCGCCGCGGCCACCGCGCGGGACGCCTCCGAGCGCATCACCTGCTGCCGGAGCTCGTCGGCCTCCAGCTCAGCCAGGACATCGCCCGCCGCCACGCGGTCCCCGACCAGATAGTGGATCCGCTCGATGCGGCCGGTGATCTTGGGGTTGACGTCCACGGTCTCCTTCGGCTTGAGGGACCCGGTCAGCAGGAGCTCCTCTCGGATCGGGCCGATGCGCGCCTGTGTGACGTCGACGTTGATCACGCGGCCAGCCTTCTTCTTGGCGGGCGCGGAGGCCGACTGGTTCGCCTCGTAGACCCGCGAGCCCACCAGGTACACAAGGCCGATGCCAATAAGGAAGGCTATGATTTTTGCTTTAGACATGTCTCGCAGTTCAACTCTCGCCCAGACTACCCCGACTGTAGTTGGCGATTCTCCCTTTCAGACGGTTACATCCTAGAATTCGAGCCTGTCCCCGAGGCGCAGGCCGTGGTGATCGGCCTGGCCGGCGGCCAGTTCCAAGACGTACACAGAATTACCCGTGCCCCCGTAGGACGGGCAGGCGGACGGTTCCGCGGATGTGCACGGGGGCACGTTGCGAACAAGCTCGACGATGCGGTGCGCGCCATCCATCCACACGATGTCGAGCGGGATCAGGCAGCGGAACATCCAGAAGGATCTGCGCGAGGAGCGGGTTCCGACAAACAGCATGCCGCGGTCTGGCGGAAGCTCGGAGCGATACATCAGGCCGCGCGCCTGCTCTTCGGGCGTGACGGCCAGCTCGGCCCGGATCACCGCGCCGTCCGGCAGTGTCACCGGGGTGGTCGGCAGCTGTGCGGCAGACGGCGGGGGCGCGTCGCCGGGCGAGGCCCCGCAGGCCAGCCAGAGGACGGCCGCGAGCCAGCACAGGGCCAAGCCTCGCCGCTTGGACGGCCCGTCGCACCCGTGCCTTGGCCACATCCGTGCCCCGCTCAGTAGCGGACCAACTGCTCCATCGCCGCGCGCACGGTCTGCTCTGAGGGCAGCGCTTGGCGCTCGAGGTTGACGGCGGAGGGAACGAAGCAGTCCAGAGCGCCGACGCGGCTGACCGGAGCGTCCAAGTGGTCGAAGCAGTGGCGCGTGATCTCAGCGGCCACTTCGGCGCCGAAACCCATCGTCAGGCTGTCCTCATGGGCGACCAGGGCGCGGTTGGTGCGCCGGACGCTGTCAAACACCGCCTGCTTGTCCCACGGGATGATGCTCCGAAGGTCGATCACCTCGACGGAGGCGATGCCCTCGGCCTCCATCGCGTTCGCGGCGGCCGCGGCATGGTGCACGGTGTAGCCCCACGTGACGACGGTGAGGTCGGTCCCGGGGCGTCTCGTGCGCGCCTTCCCGAAGGGGATTAGGTAGTGCTCGTCCGGCTCGGGCGTGCGAGCGGCCATCGCCCGGTACAGGCCCTTGTGCTCGAGGAACAAGACCGGGTCGGACATGCGAGCGGCGGTCTTGATGAGCCCCTTGGCGTCCTGCGCGCACGAGGGGTAGATCACGTACCAGCCCGGTACGTTGGCGAAGAAGGCCTCGATATTGGCGGAGTGCCAGGGGCCGCCCTTGATGTACCCGCCAACGGCCACCCGGCAGACCATCGGGCAGCCCCAAGCGCCGGCGCTGCGCCAGCGCATGGGCGCGATCTCGTCGCGCATCTGCATGAAGGCCGGCCAGATGTAGTCAGCGAACTGGATCTCGACGACCGGCATGTACCCGGCCGTGGCCATGCCGCCCGCGATGCCGAGAATCGACGCCTCCGCGAGGGCGGAATTCACGCAGCGCGCCTCTCCAAACTCGTCAGTGATCCCCTTGGTGACGCCGAAGACGCCCCCCTTGGGATCCTGGATGTCCTCGCCCCACATGTAGATTTTCGGGTTGCGCCGCATTTCCTCGCAGAGGCCGGCGTTGATCGCCTGAACCATCGAGACGCGCGGGTTGACAAAGTTGGGCTCAGTCTCCTCGGTGACCGGGATGTCGGGCGAGAAGACGTGCTGGGCGATGTCGTAGTGCTGGGGATACGGGTGGCTGTCGGCCTCCTCGCCAGCCTTGTCCACCTCGGCCTTGGTGCTGGCCCTGAGATCCCGGACCTCGCTCTCGGTGAAGATGCCCCCGTCCAGGACCTGCTGCTCGGCCTTCAGCACGGGGTCGCGGGCCAGTGCCGCCTCCAGCTCGTCCTGAGTCCGGTACTTCCGCTGGTCGTCGGAAGAGGAGTGGTGGTCCAAGCGGACCACGTCAAACTCGATCAGGGCCGGGCCCTTGCCGTCGCGAATGTCGGCGATCACCCCTGGCACCAGGTCGTAGAGCGGGTCCAGGCTGGAAGTCGCGTCGAGGTGATGCGCGGGCAGCCCGAAGCCCTCGGCAATGCGGTGGACCATCGAGGCGGTCTGGTACCGCTGGGGAACGCTGATGGCATAGCCGTTGTTCTGGACGACGAAGAGGATCGGCAGGCGCTCGCGGTGTGCCCAGTTGAGGGACTCGAAGAATTCGCCCTCGCTGGTGGCACCCTCCCCCGAGGAGGCGTAGACGATGGCATCCGAACCGTCGTAGAGCATCGCCCTGGCGGCCCCCACGGCCGGCAAGTACTGCGTACCGGTGCACGCGCTCTGCGCAACCAGCTTGAGCTCCTGGGAGGACCATTGCTCGGGCATGTTGACGCCCTCGGAGTTCGGGTCGCCCTCTCGGCTGAGTAGGCCCAAGAAGATGTCCTTGTAGGGCATCCCAAGCGTGACCGCGACGCTCTTCTCGCGGTAGTAGGTGTAGAACCAATCGTGGCCTGGCCGCATGAGCATCGGCACCCCGACCTGGACCTGCTCGTGGCCGCGCGTGGAAGCATAGAAGGCCACCTTGCCTTGCTTGACGAAGAGCTTGGCGCGTTCCTCAACGTAGAAGCACTGCAGGAGCTTCTCGTAGTAATGCCTCAGCAGGTCGCGGGGCACGACCGTCTGGTCTTGGATCTCGACGACTTGGGTTGCCATTGCGGACAGTCTGTGTTCGAGGGCTTGCCGACGGCCAGGGGCGCGCACTCCTGCCGAGACCAAGCACACGGGGCCGGAGAGGCGCGCAAGCGCCCATCAGGGTGACTCGCGACTCAAAGTATCGATTCTATATGAAAGCAGGACGGCCTCCCGGCCATCGGCCTTGAACGGCGGGGCGAGCCAGTTCGGCAATGGAGCCATGCTCTCCCGGGCGCGGGCCGACCAGACGTCGCCAAGAGGGATGCTGCGCCGATCGCTGGCGGTTGCAGCGCGTCGGAGTGGCCCGGGTCGCTCGCCGTCGCCGCGGCGGCCAAGGCCACGGCCGGTGATCCGAGCGGGGCACGGGCCCAGCCCACTGGCCCATCGATCATGTCCGGCCAGCGTGACGCGGGGGGCCTTCTCTCGCCACTGGCCCGGGACGGGTCCCTTACACTAGAGAGGTCTATGAGGACCGGTGACCTGCGCCGCGCGGCGGCCATGGCGACTCTGATCCTAGGGCTGGCAGGGGTGGCGGCCGTCCCTGCGGACGCAGCCCCGGGACCGGCGGTCGGCGAAACCGTGCCGGCGTTTGAGACGGCAGACCACACAGGCGCCTCGCGAGATTTCGCGAGCCTCTCGGGGGAGCGGGGCCTCTTGCTGCTGTTCTTCCGCTCGGCGGACTGGTGACCGTTCTGCAAGGGCCAGCTCGTGCAGCTGGAGCGAAAGCGCGCCTCGTTCGAGGAGCGAGGGTTCAAGATGGCGGGCCTGAGCAACGACCGGCCGGAGGCCCTGCGCCACTTCGCGGAGCGCGCCGGAATCGGCTTCCCGCTGCTGTCCGACCCGGACTCCGAGGTGATCCGAGCCTTCGGCGTGCTCAACGAGGAAGTCCCGACATCTCACCAGTTCTATGGCATTCCGCACCCGGTCGAGCTGCTGATCGGCCCTGACCGCCGGGTTCTGGAACGATTCCACGAGGAGAATTACCGCGACCGCTTCACCGCTGGGCGGGTGCTGGTGCGGCAACTGGGCGCGGAGTCCGGCGCGGCGCGCAAGTCTACCCGCACGTCCCACCTCAGAGTGACCACGTGGGCGAGCGACGAGGTCGTGCGCGGCGGCAATCGACTCGCTCTCGGGCTCGACATTGACCTCAATGACCGCATGCACGTCTACTCGCCCGAGGTGGAGGGATACATTCCGATCTCGTGGAGCATGGACGCCGCGGAAGGCCTGCGGCACTTCGATCCCGAATACCCGGATGCACAGGTGCTGCACCTCCCGGCGATTGACGAGCGCGTTCCGGTCTTCGAGAGATCGTTCCTAGCCGTGCGCGACGTGATGGTGGGCCAAGCGGCGGAGCTTGGCGACTTGGTGCGGGGAGATTTGCTGACGATCCGCGGCTCGCTGCGCTACCAGGCGTGCGACGACAAGGTCTGCTACTTGCCCGTCTCCGTTCCGCTGGAGTGGACCCTGCGCTTCGAGCAGCACGACCGGGAGCGCGTTCCGGAAGAACTGCGTCGCTGAGAGCCGCGATTCTCCGCGCGCAGCCTTTCCCGATCGAAGGAAGCCGGCATCACATGCGAGGAGCCGAGATCAGCCCGCCGGCCGAGGCCTTGGCGGCGGAAGGCCTGCGACTGGCCTGCGTTGTGTCGCGGTTCAACGGTGCGATCACCGAGCGCCTGCTGCGGGGAGCGCTGGAAGCGGTAAGGGATTTTGGCGGCGATCCGGATCGCGTGCGGATCGCGCGCGTCCCGGGATCGCTGGAACTGGCGACGGCCGCCCGAGCCTTGGCCGAGACTGGCGACTACGACGCCCTGATCTGCATCGGCGCGGTGATCCGTGGCGAGACGGACCACTACCAGTGGGTGTCCCACGGCGCCGTCCAGTCCATCGTGCGGGTCGGTCCCGAGACGGGCGTTCCGGCAATCTTCGGCGTCCTAACCTGCGATACCGAGGACCAAGCGCGGGAGCGCTCGGGCGCGGGAAAGCACAATTCCGGGTACCATGCCGGGGTCGCGGCCGTCGAGATGGCACGGCTGCTGGCAGAGATCCGGTCGCTGTAACCGCGCCCGAGGGGGAGAATTGGATGGCGTCCCGTCGACGGTCGCGCGAGCGCGCGCTGCAAATGACCTACCAGTGGGACACCGGCGGGGCGAAGCCGGGCGAGGTGGTGCGCGACTACTTCGAATGGCTCGCAGACGACTCGCCCGTGCCCGTGGACCGGTTCGCCGAGCGGCTGTTCCTGGACGTGGCCGGATCCAAGGACGCGCTGGACGAGATCATCGCGCGCCACGCATCTAAGCGATGGGCGCCGGAACGCCTCGCGCGGGTGGTGCGGCAGCTGCTGCGACTCGCGATCTGCGAGATGCGCTCCGGCGAGACGCCGGCGGTGGTCGTAATTGACGAGGCGCTCGAGATCGGCAAGCGCTACGACGGCGAGCGGTCGACCGCGTTCGTCAACGGGATTCTGGAGGCCGCGAGGGCCGAGATGGGGGGCCCATCACCGGTTCGGCGGCGCAAGGCCCGCCGCAAGCGTCACCGGCGAACCACGCGCACGCGGTGATTCTCGCTGTCGCCGATGTAGACGCTGCCATCGGACCCGACATAGACGCCGTGCGGGCGCGCCAGCCCGCAGGACAGCGGGTCGCCGTCCGGGCCGTCGTGGACGGTTCCGTCCCCGGCCACCGTTGCAATGGTGCCAGCCACGGTGTCGATCCGACGGATTGCGTGGTTCTCGGTGTCGGCCACGTAGACCGCCAAGTCCGGGCCCACCTCGATGCCCTTGGGACCCGCCAAGGTTGCGGCGCGGGCCGGCCCGCCGTCCCCGGTGTAACCCTTGTCGCCGGTGCCCGCGACATGGTGGAGGCGTTTGGACTCGATGTCGAGCCGATAGACGGCATTGCCCTCGCGCAGCGCGATGTACAAGTCACCGCCGGGCGCGAATGCGAGCGCCCGCGGGCCATTGAGTGGCGTGCCTTCGAGCGGGGCGCCGTCCGGGGTTGGCATCCGCTCGCCGGTGCCCGCGAAGGTCGTGACGAGGCCGCTCGTCAGGTCCACGCGGCGGACGCGATGGTTTCCGATATCGGCGATATAGAGCCCTCCCCGGCCGTCGAGCGCGATGGAGTGCGGCCGGCTGAAAGTGGCATCGACTGCGGGACCGCCGTCACCGGAGAATCCCATCTCTCCGGTACCGGCAACCGTCGAGATCGCCCCGGTGCGAGCGTCAACCCGGCGGACCACGGCGTTTAGCATCTCGACAAAGTACATGTGGCCATGCGCGTCGAAGCGGACCTCGTACGGGTCGTCGAGGCGTGCATCGGTGGCCGGGCCGCCGTCGCCCGAATACCCGGCCTCTCCGGTACCAGCGACGGTCGAGATGCTGCCGTCCGACATATCGATCCGCCGGATCCGGTCAGTGTCGATCTCACACACATAGAGGGCACCGTCGGGCCCCAGCGTCAGCCCGTACGGATTGCCAACCTGGGCTTCGACGGCGGGACCGCCGTCACCGGCAGCCCCGGAGGTGCCGGTGCCCGCCAAGGTGCGGGTCGAAGCGGCCGGAAGGGCGTGGGTCACCAGCAGTGCTGCGAGCAGGAGTCTCATGGCGCCAGCGTAGCAACCTATGCCAAGGCTGGCACCCGGCAGGGGTGAGCGCCTCGCAAGCAAGGGCCAAACGGGCCTGGCTCGCGCGCGACGGGCCGAAACGGACCTACGCGGCGGCCCGCAGCGGCTGACTCGCCGCCTTCTTCGCCTCGGCATCTTCGATGTCCGACAGACTTGGCGCGTACACCGCCTTGGCGATTCCCAGTTTCTCAAGCAGCCGGATCTGCCAGTACGTCAGGTCCAGCTCGTACCAAGCGATGCCATGCCTCGCCGAGACCGGGTGCGCGTGGTGGTTGTTGTGCCAGCCCTCGCCAAAGGAGATCAGCGCAACCCACCAAAGATTCTTCGAATCGTCGGTCGTATCGAACCGCCGCCGGCCCCACATATGCGTCGCCGAGTTGACGAGCCAAGTGGCGTGCAGGCCGGCCACGACGCGCAAGGGTATGGCCCAGAGCATCATGCCGACCCCGCCGAAGATCAGGACCAGCAGGCCCAGAACCGTCAAAGGCACCCAGTGCCAAGCGCTCAGCACCTTATAGAAGCGCTCCTTCGCCAAGTCCGGGGCGTAGCGGTCGGCGAGCGAAGTGTTGGAGTGCAGCGTCTGCCCGAACAGGATCCAGCCCATGTGCGCCCAGAACCCGCCGTGGCGGGGCGTGTGGGGATCGGCGTCGGTGTCAGAGTGCTGGTGGTGGCAGCGATGCGCGGAAACCCAGTAGATCGGGCCGCCCTCCAAGGCGAGCGTCCCACAGACGGCCAGGAAGTACTCCAACGGCTTGGGAACTGTGTAACCCCGGTGCGTGTGCAAACGGTGGTAGCCCATGCCGATGCCCCAGCTCATCGAAATCCAATAGAGAACCGCCGCAACGACCAAGTTGGTCCAAGTGAAGAAAAACAGCGCGGCCACGGCACCGGCGTGGAACAGCGCCAGAGCGACGACGGTTGTGGTGTTGAGGCGGGACCGATCGCCAGGCTCGAACGACGGGACGCTTTGGGGATTTCTCACGTGTAGGTCTGTGCGCCTTTCTTAGGGAGTGCGGCTGGGGCGGTCAGGGCGGAACCGGGCGCCCAGTCCAACGCGGCAACTACAAGATACCAACCGGGGCCGCCCGTTGGGCAGGTGCAGTGTAACAGTTGGGTAACGATTGCCGGGCGCCAATGGGCAAGCACAGAGGTTCGCAGCCAAGATGCCGGACAGACCGGAGCCGCGGTCCCCGCCATCGCTGTCCGGATCCGCGTCGCGGGCTTGATTCGACCTGCGAGGACCGCTCGACTCCGGGCCGGGGCCTCCAAGGCGCCCGCGTCAGGAAGCTGATCGACGCCGGCCAAGGCGGGCCCGGTATCGCCGCCAGCAGAATATCCGCCCCGTGTAGACGAGAAAGCAGGCCCGGCCGAGACGACCCCGGCAATTGGCTGCCCAATCCAGCCGCCAACCGCGCCAGTGCGCAGCCAACGCACTCAAGCCTCGCGCCCGCTGCGCCCGGCTGATGTCCGCGTTCCTCACCCGGCGCAGCACCTAGCCTGACTCGCGGCGCATCTCGAGCGTCGTGCGCAAGTCTGGCCGGAAGCCGTTACCCCGGTCCATCGTGAACGTGACGGGAGCGTCCGGCCGGCGCGACAACCGCAGGGTCGCGATCTTCCAGCCGGGCTCGATGGTCACGGCCCTGGAGAATCGCCCGTCCAATCCCGCGAGGCGCTGCGGTCTCCCAGACCCCGGACCGGAACCGCCCGGCCGACTTGTCAGCATTCCGGGATGCACTCAGCCGTAGCAGTCCTCGACGTCCCGCACGCGAACCAGCGCGGGTTCCTGTTCCCAGCCGTCCGGGCCTATGGCGACACATGCGAGTCCGGCCAGGGCATACTCGGCCGCGTGTCCCGCCCCCCTGTCAATCCAGCGCATGTTTCCGACTTGAACAAAGTCCTTCAGGGCCACGTGCCCGTGAAATGTGCGCCATACGTCCGGAACGCCGGTGTCGTTGCGAAAAGGGTTTCCGACCCTCCACTTCGCCCAAATGGCACGGATCAGCGCATCACGGTTTCCCCGCTCGATCCACGCCTTGGTCGCCCACCACGGCGTCGTCTCCGAAATCTCCGCGTGAACCAGGACATAGGTTCCCTGCGCCCCGTCCACTTCCAAAGCGATCGGAAGCGAGTCCAGGGCTTCGCGCCACTGGTCTCGCTGGTCGCTGTCAAGGGCCTCGGCCCATTCGCCGCCATTCTTACGGACCCAAAGCTCTTCCATGTCCTTGTCGCCGCCAAGTGCCGCAATCATCAGGTCCTCGTGGTTCCCCCGGATGCAGTGGACACCGTCGCGTTGCAGCCAGGGCAGCATGCCGGGGGAATCGGGCCCGCGGTCAATCACGTCCCCAAGCAACAGGACCCGGTCGCCCCGGTCAGGGGCATAGCCCACCGTTTCGAGCAAGCGCTCAAGGGTCCTGCGCTGACCGTGGATGTCTCCGATGATCAGGTCACGGCCCTCGGTGTTCCGAGGAAGTGACCTCACTGGGGGGCAGGCAAGTTTCGGGGTGGGAATGTCCTCGAAGTCCCAGCCCAACGGGTCGGGCTTCGGCATGTCCGCCGAGGCGTGGTCTGATATCGTGCCCTGCATAGACGCAGCTAGACCACGAGGATACCGGGATACCGGACGGGTGCGCAGAGCGTGCCACTTCAGGCCGCCGGACGCTGTTCATCCGGCCTTCAGCTGGGCGGTGGTGTCCGGCCCCGCGGTGGGCGTGGCTCGCTGAACGGCCCGATGAGCAACGTCGCGAGGCTGGCCTAGCACGCCGAGGGCGCGGCGGCGGCCGGACACCTTTCGCTCCTTCGGGTGCCGGACTGGCTGGCCCGGTCACGCCCCCAATGGAATTGGGGCAGGGCTGTGACTGGCACGTTGGACGATTGGCGGATAGGGGTAGACTGTAGGCGCCGCGGGGGCCGGAGCGGGGGCCGGGTTTGGGGTCACGGCGCAGCTCTCGGAAACTGGCAGTCCAAGGAGGCCAACCTTATGAGAAGCATTGCAGCGCTTCTAGTGCTTACAGCGACGGCCGCATTCGGCCAATCGACGGCCGGCGAGATCGCCGGTGCGGTGATGGACCCCACCGGAGCCGCCATTCCGGGAGTCGAGGTAACTTTTACGAACGAGAATACCGGAGAGGTGAAAGTGGTCGAGTCGGGGCCGACGGGCGACTACCTCGCGACGCAACTGCAGGTCGGCACGTACTCGGCGACGGTCCGGTCCGAGGGTTTCCGGACGGCCCAGCGCCCCGGCATCGCGCTCTCGGCACTGCAAAGCTTGCGGGTGGACTTTGTCCTGGAATTGGGCCAGATTACCGAGACCGTGACCATCACGAGCCAAGCGCCGCAGGTCGACACGCGCTCGACACAGATCGGCATGACGGTCGACGACCGACGAATCAAGGACCTTCCGCTGAACGGCCGGAACCCGCTTGACCTCGTGCGCCTGGTCCCTGGCGTCCAGCGGGTGAGCACCACGATCCGGCCTTCCTTCGGGCAGCAGGCCATGAACATCAACGGAGGTCGCCACTTCTCTGTGAACTACCTGCTTGACGGCGGTTCGATGAGCTACTTCCACCGCGGGCAAGGGCTGATCCTGCCCCCGCCCGACGCCGTTCAGGAATTCCGCGTCTCGACCACCGGGGTCACAGCCGAGCACGGCCGCGGTTTCAGCGTGATCAGCGCGGTGACCCGGTCCGGCACGAACCAGTTTCACGGTAGCGTGTGGCACTTCTTGCGCAACGATGCCCTGGACGCGCGGAACTTCTTCTCCCGAACGGTCCCGAAACTCCGATTCAACCAGTTCGGCGGGACCCTCGGAGGCCCGATCAGCAAGGACAAGTCGTTCTTCCAGTTCACCTACCAAGGGCAGCGGATCCGCGAAGACCGGCTGAAGACTGCATTCCCGGCGACCGCCGAGGAGCGCCTGGGCAACTTCGCCGGCGCCGACCCGATCAAGAACGCGGACTCGGGCCAGCCGTTCCCGAACAACATGGTGCCCGCCAACCTGATCGATCCGGTCGCTGCATTCATGCTCGACGGCTGGGTGCCCCTGCCGGATCGGCCGGACGGGAGCTTTGTCACGCAGGTCAGCCAGCCGAGCGACGACAACCAATACCTAACCCGCGTCGATCACAACATCACGGCTCGAAACAAGATCAACTTCCGGCTGTTCTACGACCACAACGAAGGGGCCGATCCCTTGCGGAACGCGGACTTCGTCAACTATGGCCCGAATCCACGATTCAACCGCATGCAAACCTACACGCTGGAAGACACGCACCTAATCACCCCAACACTGGTCAACACGGTCCGGTTGACCTACACCCGGTTCAACTATCAGGAGAGCATTCCGTTCGACGACGATCTGGCGGATTTCGGTGCGTCGGACTTCAACCATGCCGGCGGCGTTGTGAAGAGTCGTCCGCTGGCCACCGTGACCAACCGCTTCCAACTCGGCCCGGGCCGCCACCGCCAGCGGCTTTCCCAGAACTACGCACTGTCATGGAACATGAGCCTGCTCAAGGGCAACCACAACTTCAAGTGGGGCATCGACACCCAGCGCAATCAATTCCTATACCGCGACAACCGCGCCACCGGCAGCGAGTGGCAGTTCACCGGCAATCGAACCGGCCTGCCGATGGCGGACTTCCTCACCGGGCGGGCCAGAAGGGTGCGGCAGGCGTCGCCGATCGAATTCGACCACCGCTACATCCAGACGGGCATGTTCTTCCAGGACAGCTTCAAGGTGCACCGGAACGTGACGATGACGCTTGGCGTTCGCAATGAGTTCTTCCCGCGGTGGGAAGAGCAGCAGAACCAGCAGACGGCGCTGGTCCCGGGGGCCCAGTCGTCGTTCATCCCGAACGCCCCGGCAGGGCTTCTCTGGCTCTCGGACGGGCAGTTCCCCTACCAAGACAACCTGCTGAACATCGCCCCGCGCTTCGGCATCGCATGGGACGTGTTCGGCGATGGCCGGACCTCGGTCCGCACAAGCTACGGCGTGTCCTTCGACCCACTGACGGCGGAAATGGCCGGGGGTGTGCAGGCCTTGCAGCCGTTTGGCGCTTCGGTCGACATCAACCAGCCCTACGCCCTGTCAGCGCCGTTCCGGGGCCGGCTCAACCCGTTCCCGTTCGTGTTTGACCCGAACGACCCGAACTTTGTGTTCCCCGTCACGATGCCCAAGGCCTTTGCGCCCGGGTTGCGCAACCCGTACATGCAGACGTACAACCTGACACTGCAGCAACAGGTCGGGGAGAACATGATGGTCGAGATCGCGTACGTGGGGAACACCGGCCGGAACCTGACGTACAACCGCGAACAGAACCGGGCAGTCTTTGGGGACGGCGCAAGCGCGAGCAACACGGACGCACGGCGGATTCACCAAGGATTCGGGAGCATCGGCCAGCTCAACAGCGGTGCGTCGTCGACGTACAACAGCCTGCAACTGCAAGTTCAGCGAAGGTTCAGCCGCGGACTGACCTTCCAAGTGGCCTACACCAACGGCCGGGCGATCGACGAGGTGCTCACCAGCGCCGCATTCGCGACCGTCACGCAAAACGGCCTTCAAGATCCGAACAACCGGGCGGCCGAGCGCGGCCGGGGCGACTTCGACATCCAGCAGCGGATGGTCAGCTCGTTTCTGTATGAGATCCCGGGGCCACGCAGCGGCTGGGCGAAGAGCGTGCTCGGCGGCTGGGAGCTCGGATCAATTTTCACCATGCAGGAGGGGCGCCCGTTTCACGTAGATGCGGGCAGGGACCGGTCGCTGACCGCCGTCCGCCACGACCGTTCGGAGATTGTGGGCAACCCTCATCTGCCGTCCAACCGCAGCCGGGGCGAGAAGATCTTCGAATGGTTCAACAAGGAGGCATTCGCACTGGCCCCTGCCGGCTCATACGGGAACTCCGGGCGCAACATCCTGCAGGGCCCCGGACTGATCAATCTGGACATCTCGCTGAGGAAGAGATTCGCGATCGCTGAAGGACACACCGTGGACTTCCGCGTGGACTTCTTCAACCTCCCGAACCGTCCCAACTTCGGCCTGCCCAGGCGGGGCAGCGCGACCGATCGGCGACTCGGCCGCATCACGGGCGCAGGTGCTGGTCGGATCGGCCAGTTCTCCCTGAAGTATTCGTTCTAGGCCCGCTCTCCGCCGGGCGGGTGCAGCGATTCAGGACGCAAGCGCAGTCGCATTGCTTCGGGCAGCGAGGATCGGAGCCGCAAGGGCGCGCTCGAATGGTGACGTGCGCCCGCGCGGCTGCCAGCCCGCCGGAGGAGTGGGAAGGTGCGCAAGCTTCCGGCCGCTGGACGTTCCCGTGCCTCGCCAAATTCGAACCGTAAGCATTCACTCCGGGGAGTATTTTGGGGCCTGGGAGGCTGGCCCTCGCGAGGGCCAAAGGCAGGGGAAGGCGCGGATAGGTGAAGGTGCGGCCCGCAGGTGCAGAGTGGCCTCGCTCGCCGCGTTCAGGCTCCAGCCTGAGAAGGTGGGCGAGTGACGTAGCGACACTCGCGAGCTGGCCTCAGCGGGGAGTTAAGCTGCGGGCGGGAAAGTGCTGTCGGGTGCGTCAGCCGGCGCTGCCGCTGGCGGCCCGTTGGCCGGGGTCCACCAGCGGATGGGAGGTGCGCGGAGTTCCTCGATGCGCTGCTCGTCCATCTCCCACGGGAGCCATGGGGACAGTTCCGATGGGGCTTGGCCCCGGTTGCGCGCACAGGCATCCAGCCAATCCAGCATGTAGCGGTACGGGTTCAGCCCCGCCACTCTCGCTGTCTGCAGCACGCTGAGCAGGCGCCCCGCCGTCTCGGCCCCGGCCGGACCGCCGGACCCGAAGCTCAGCCGGCGCGAGATCACGGGTCCGCGCAAGGTCCGCTCCGCGTAATTGTTGTCCATGGGAATCGCCGGATCTTCGAGGAACACGCTGAGCCCCGCCTTGTGCAGGATCAGGGACGCCGTGGCTTTGCCCCGCGCTTCCACCTGGGCCAGCTCCGCGCCGGTCCGGCCACCGCTTGGCACGGCGATCAGCATTTCATAGCGCGCAACCAGGCTCCTCCACTCTTGCACCGCGTCGTCGAAGAGTTTCCCGAGGCTGGCTTTCAGGCTTGCCTGCGCAGCCTCGAAGTCCTCGGCCTGGTGCTCTAAGGGCAGTTCGGGCTGCCAGGCCCTGCGACGCAGGTGCGCCAAGTGGAACACTTCCCCGATCCGCTCGAGCCAGTCCGTGGCCCACGGCTCCAGTTCCGGAAAGCCGGCTTCCACCCGGCAGTAGTGTCGGCGCTGATGAGCCCAGCAGAACTGCAGCCGGACATTCTCGGAGCGCTTGGCGAAGGCCGGATAGACACTCCAGCCGTCGCACACGAGCGTCAGCAGCTTGCCTTGGCCCAGCTTGCCCAGCAGTTCGCGGCCCGAGGGCAGCCCGCGCGTCGGCAGGATGCGCATCCAGACGGCATCCTCGCAGCAGACCATCCACAGCCAGTGCTTGGGCCTGGCGCCGGATGCCGGGGGCTGCTTGGCGTTCTCCTTGCCCTCAATGTTCTGCACCGGCCAGGAGGTTTCGTCGGCCTGCACCACCCGAGCCTGTCCCAGACGCTCGGCGATGGCCTGCTCCAAGGGTTGCACCAGCCGGGCGAGCCTCTGCAGGCCTTGCGCCAGCGTCGCCGGGGCCATGCCCAACCCGATGGCATCCAGCTCGCGCGCCACCGCGGCCTGCGGGCGATGCATGTGGAAAACTTGGACCACGCTCCAGGCCCACACGCTGGTCCCCAGCTGGGTGCCGCTCCACAGCCGTGGCGCGGGGGGCGCAACGAGGCGTCCCGGCGGTGCGCATGCGCAGCCCGGCTCGTAGCACTGGCGCTCAATCTCGCGGGCGAGCGCAGCCAAGTGCATCTCGAAGATCTTGCTGGACTTGGTCCCGCAGCGCACGAAGGGCGTGTCGCACTGCGCGCAGCGGCGCTCGTGCTCGGGCAGCTCCAAGGGCTCGGGAATCTTTGGCAGGCGGGAGCGGTCCCGACGCGGCGGAGTGGCCGATCCGGGCTGGCGTCCCCGCTTGCGCTTGGCGGCCTTCTGCTTGCGCCCCTTGCCGGCCTTGTCAGGCTTGTCAGGCTTGTCAGGGCTGTCCCCCGGCCCGGGCGGCGGCTTGGGGTCCGCTTTCGGCTCGGGCCCGGGATCCGACGGCTTCTCGCTCTTGCGCCCGAACAAGGTCTTCTGCAGGTCTGCCACGAGCAGCTTCAGATTGCCGATCGTTGTGTGGGCTTGCTGCAGCTCAGTCCGCGTCCGCTCCAGCTCGGCCCGCGTCCGCTCCAGCTCAGTCCGCGTCCGCTCCAGCTCGGCCTGGCTGCGCTGCGACCGTCGGCGGAATTCCCCGCTCTCCTGCCGTGCGCTTTCCACCTTCTCGAGCAGGGCCGCGCAGTGCTGCTCCAAGCGTTCCAATTCCTGCGCCTGCTCCCGCTCCCGCGCGGTGTCCCCGCTTGCGCCCGGCCAGAATCTCACCTTGGGCCCTGCCCGCGGCCGGCGGCCGCTGCCGCGCGCTCGCCCAGCCCCTGCGCGCTGCGCTCCGGCACGGCCGGCTGCGAGTGGGCCTGCAGCCCCAGCGAGGCGTGCTCGACGGCCCCCTCGAACACCTCCGGCGGCAGCCGGACCAAGGCTTGGTAGAACGTGCTCGGCACCGGAGCGGCGTAGCGTTGTAGCCGCATGTTGCACCAGCAGCCGGCGGCCTGCCGCTGCCGCTGGCTGAGCAGGGTGGCATACCGCGAGTAGGCCGTCACGCCGCGGTAGCCGGCCATGTGCGCACTCGCGGCCAGGCACAGCAGGCTGGCCAGCGCATAGCGGCGGCCGCCGGCCGGGCGGCAGTGCGGCTCCTGCTGCAGGCGCTCGAGCAGGCTGCGCAGCACCGCGGCCGGAGCCGGCGGCCGCTTGGCGGGACCGCCCCAGCAGGGCTCCTGCTCGGGCTGGCGCAAACGCGCCTGCACGTTACGGGCCAAGGGGTACACCAGCACTTGCTTGGGCTGGCCATGATGCCGCCAGCGGGCCGTGGGGCCCCGCTGGCGGCCATAGCCGCTGGTGAACCCCAGCGGCTGCCAGTTCGCGGCGCGGTAGCACGTGCCCCTGTGCAGCGCGCGGTCCACGAAGGTTTCCGCGAGCAGCGCCGGATACCCATGTGCGGCCAAGATGTCTCCCGACAAGCGGCGCAGGCTGAGGCCCAAGACCCTCGATGCCAGGTGCTTGCGCCCGGCAGCGGCGGGCAGGATCACGAAGCGCACATTCTGGGCGATCAGATGCAGGCGGCGCAGCTTCTGCTGCAGCGACCAGCCGATCCAGCGGTCGCGCACGGCCACGCGCAGCGCTCCGGGTTGCCATCCCAGCAGCGCCAGCCAAGTCCCGTCCAGGGTTGCGACATGCCGCAAGGCACGTCCGAACATGCGCTGGAAGGACAGGTAGTGGTGGGCGGCCACCAGCCGGTCCCAACGTCGGTGCTCGCAGCCGCCGCGCGTCGGGCGCACGCAAACAGCGCGCAGGTCAAAGTGCGCGTCTTGCACCGTTGTTGCCATCTGAAGGCCAGCCACCAAGGCCCACTATGACAGAATCAGCAGGAAATGTCCACCCCTCTATCTGGAAGCACTGACATTCAGCCCCGCAGCGGTGTGCGCTGGGGCCACCGAAGGACCAAGGATGCAGCTCCCATCCGTCCGATGTCTCGCCGTTACGGGGCAGCCGGCTTTCCGGAACTGCAGCCGTGGGCCAGGGATGGGCTCGAGCGGATCGGGGAAGTGTTCCACTTGGCGCGCCTGCGTCGCAGGGCCTGACAGCCCGACCTGCCCTTGCAGGGCCAGGCCGAGGACTTCGCGGCTGCGCAGGCAAGCCTGGAAGCCAGCTTCGGGGAACTCTTCGACGACGCGCTGCAAGCGTGGCAGCGCCTGGTCGCCCGCTATGAGCTGCTGGAAGGCTTGCAGCCAAGCGGTGGCCGGACCGGCGCGGAACTGGCCCAAGTGGCAGCGCAGGGCAACCCCACGGCGTCCTTGATCCAGCATCAGGAGGGTCCCAGCGTGTTTCTCGAGGATCCGGGGATTCCCATGGACAACAACCGCTCGGAGTGGACCTTGCGCGGGCCCGTGATCTCGCGCCAGCGGCGCTTCGGGCCCGGCGGACCGGCCAGGGCCAAGACGGCGGGGCGCCTGCTCAGCGTGCTGCAGACAGCGAGAGTGGCTGGGCTGAACCCGTACCGGTGCCCGCAGGATTGGCTGGATGCCTATGCGCGCAACCGGGGCCAGGCCCCATCGGACCTGTCCCCATGGCTCCCGTGAGAGATGGACGAGCAGCGCATGGAGGAACTCCGCGCACCTCCCATACGCTGCTGGACTCCGGCCAACGAGCCGCCAGCGGCAGCACTCGCTCCCGCACCCGACAGCCCTGTCCCGCGCGCAGCTTGACTCCCCGCTGAGGCCAACTCGCGAGTTTCCCTACGACACTCGCCCACCTTCTCAGGCTGGAGCCCGAACGCGGCGAGCGAGCCCACCCTGCACCTGCGGGCCGCACCTTCCCTCCCTTGGTCCTCGCGAGGGCCAGTCTCCCAGGCCCCAAATACTCCCCGGAGTGAATGCTTACTTCGAACCCATGGCAGTTCCGACCCGGGTTCATCGCCGAAGGCGGTCCGGCCGCCCAGAAACGCGCTCGCATTATTAATCCGGACCCACCTTCGTTCTCGCGGCTCCCCGGCGCAACTAGCGACAGGGCCATGATTCTTGTGCGCAGTGGAGGTTCGGTGTTCCACCGCCAAGTCTGCGGAATATGGATCCAGTGCTACTCTGCCAGTCCTTGGAGTCACGGCCCCCGCCCGCCGTGGCTGCGACCATCACCGACCGATTATGCCGCTCAACATTGACAAGCCACACGACGCCATCTTCCAAGGACTGCTCTCGGATCCGCAGCGCTCGCAGTCGGTGCTGCGGGCGCACCTAGAGCCGTGGATGACCGAGATGCTGGCCGACGAGCCACCGGTGCCCTTGGACACGAGCTTCGTGGACGAAGATCTGCGCCGGAGCCAGAGCGACAAGCTCTTGCAAGTGCGGCTGAAAGACGGCGAGCCCGGATTCGTGTACGCTTTGCTCGAGCACAAGTCCTACCCGGTCGCGGGCACGGCGCTGCAGGTGTGGAAGTACAAGGTGCGCATCTGGGAGCGGTACGCGGGGAAAGTGGCGAGCAAGCTGCGAGCGCTGCCAAGCATCATTCCGGTGGTGTTCTATCACGGGGCGCAAGATTGGGGCGCGCCGTGGTCGATCCGGGAGATGCTGGCGACCGGGCACGGGGGGCTGCGGGATCTGGAGCCGGAGTTTGGGTATTACCTGAGAGACCTGCGGACAATACCGGCGGAGCAGTTGGCATCGGACGCAGCGACTCGAGCGGGCCTGGTCGCGCTGCGCCACTCGCACGGCAGCCAGGAGGCACGGTTGAGCGCGCTGCCGGAAGTCGTGGCCGGACCGCGGTCGGGATCGGAGTACGAGAGGCAGGTCTTCGTGTATCTTATGGGCGTATGGCAAGTTCCGGCGCAGACGCTGGCGGAAGTGGCGGAGCAAGCCAAGCCGGGGAGGGGAAAGGCCGTGGTTGGACAGGTTCTGCAGGAGATCCTTGATCGAGGTGAGGCCAAAGGACTGGTCAAGGGATTGGTCAAGGGCGAGGCCAAGGGACTGGTCAAGGGACTGGCTTGTGCCCTGACGCGGCTCTTGGAGTCTCGATTCGATCGGCTTCCCGGAACGGTTCTAAGACGGATCGCCACGGCCCGGACCAGTGAGCCGGACGCTTGGTTCACTGTCTCGCTGGGAGCAGAGTCCCTTCGCGAAGTGTTCCCCGATCTCGGCTTGGACCTCGGGCGAGACTAGCCCGAGCGGACCAGGCCTCCGCCTGGATCTGGACACGGGCGATTGCCAGAGCTCTGCGGACCATTTCCGTGACGCTTGGCGATGGGCAGCGCCAAGGACAATTGACTGCCAAGGATCCGCCTCAGAACGGCTGGAGCTGTGAGGTGGACGCTGCAGTCCCCCACGGCGTCGTCTGCCAGGAATGGCCGACATCGGCCACGACCAGCCATCCCCGCTCCTCGCCGGCCACATCTGGCCCTCTCATTTGCTCGGCCACGTCGTTCGGCACATGGTGATCAGAGACAGAATTGCCGGAGCTGTCGATCCCTTACCCGTGGATGTCGTCTCTTCGGGCGGCGGGAAGCGAGCAAGGGCAACTGCCCGAGGACCGAGCCCTCCTGACCAACCGATCCGAACTCGGGCACCCGCGATGCCGCCGGCCTGGACCCAGTATCATTTCTCGGAGCGACGATTCTGCCCCACGGTGGCCTTCCGCTGAACCAAGGGCCGCTCCGGTGGCCCGAGCTTTCCAAGCCTAGTCCATTGCGGGAGCCGCGCGACACGAGCGGCTGAGCCCGATCGCCTTGGGCGCCCCGCGGGCAAGCGCCCGGACTCAGTCGCTGCCGGGCTCGGAATCTGCCGTGCCGAACCTCTGGTGCAAGTAGGCCGGTCCCAGCAGACTCAGGCCAAGCCCCATGAACGAGGCCGCGCGAAGCAGTCCGGTCAGCCCGGACATGTCAACGAGGACAACCTTGCAGATCGTGAGGATGAGCAGGGTCATGTCCCCCCGGTCCGTAACGCATCCATCCGGCGAGGACAGCGGCGACAGCCATCGAGACTCAGACTAGCGAGTACGTCGCCATCTCTCCGTCGGAGGCCGGGGAGATTGCCTCAAGACTGTCCTGCCACAGGTGCCGGATCTCGACAGTCACGAACACGAATAGGGAGGCCGCTGCAATTCTCCCGGCCCAGCGCGCGTCCCGGCCATCGTGGTTCCGGTTGGTGAGGAATGCCAACAGCACGGGGGCCCGTATGCCGATGAGCAACAGGAGGCACGGCTGAGTGCGCTGCCGGAGGTCGTGGCCGGACCGCGGTCGGGATCGCAGTACGAGAAACCGGTCTTCGTGTATCTTCTTGGGCGTATGGCAAGTTCTGGCGCAGACGCTGGCGGAAGTGGCGGAGCAAGCCAAGCCAAGGAGGGGAAAGGCCGTGGTTGGACAGGTTCTGCAGGAGATCCTTGATCGAGGCGAGGCCAGGGGGCTGGCCAAGGGACTGATCAAGGGCGAGGCTAAGGGACTGGCTTGTGCCCTGACGCGGCTCTTGGAGTCTCGATTCGATCGGCTTCCCGGACCGGTTCGAAGGCGGATCGCCACGGCCCGGACCAGTGAGCTGGACGATTGGTTCACAGTCTCGCTGGGAGCAGAGTCCCTTTGCGAAGTGTTCCCCGATCTCGGCTTGGACCTCGGGCGAGACTAGCCCGAGCGGGCCAGACCTCCGCCTGGATCTGAACACGGGCGATTGCCAGGTCTCTGCGGGCCATTTCCGTGACGCTTAGGGATGGGCAGCGCCGCAATTGACTGCCATGGATCAGCCTCAGAACGGCTGGAGCTGTGAGGTGGACGCTGCAGTCCCCCACGGCGTCGTCTGTCAGGAATGGCCGACATCGGCCACGACCAGCCATGCCCGCTCCTCGCCGGCCACATCTGACTGGCCCTCTCACTTGCTCGACCGCGTCGCTCGGCACATGGTGATCAGAGACAGAATTGCCGGAGCTGTCGATTCCTTACCCGTGGATGCCGTCCTTCGGACGGTGTTCCCGCTGCGGCTTGGCCCCGCGCGAGGCCAAGCCGCCGGGCGGCGGGAAGCGAGCAAGGGCAACTGCCCGAGAACTGAGCCCTCCTGACCAACCGATCCGGACTCGGGCACCCGCGATGCCGCCGGCCCGGACGCAGACTCATTTCTCGGAGCGTCGTTCCTGCCCCACGGTGGCCTTCCGCTGAGCCATGGGCCGCTCCGGTGGCCCGAACTTTCCGAGCCTAGTCCGTTGCGGAATCCGCGCGACACCACTGGCTGGGCCCGCTCGCCTTGGGCGCCCCACGGGCAGGCGCCCGGACTCAGTCGCTGCCGGGCTCGGAATCTGCCGTGCCGAACCTCTGGTGCAAGTAGGCCAGTCCCAGCAGGCTCAGGCCAAGCCCCATGAACAACGCCGCGCGAAGCAGTCCGGTCAGCCCGGACATGTGAACGAGGACAACCTTGCAGATCGTGAGGATGAGCAGGGCCATGCCCCCCCGGTCCGTAACGCATCCATCCGGCGAGGACAGCGGCGACAGCCATCGAGACTCAGACTAGCGAGTACGTCGCCATCTCTCCGTCGGAGGCCAGGGAGATTGCCTCAAGACTGTCCTGCCACAGGTGCCGGATCTCGACAGTCACGAACACGAATAGGGAGGCCGCTGCAATTTTCCCGGCCCAGCGCGCGGCCCGGCCTTCGTGGTACCGGTTGGTGAGGAATGCCAACAGCACGGGGCCCCGTATGCCGATGAGCAACAGGAGACACGGTTGAGTGCGTTGCCGGAGGTCGTGGCCGGACCGCGGTCGGGATCGCAGTACGAGAAGCCGGTCTTCGTGTATCTTCTTGGGCGTATGGCAAGTTGCGGCGCAGACGCTGGCGGAAGTGGCGGAGCAAGCCAAGCCGGGGAGGGGAAAGACCGTGGTTGGACAGGTTCTGCAGGAGATCCTTGATCGAGGCGAGGCCAGGGGGCTGGCCAAGGGCGAGGCCAAGGGCGAGGCTAAGGGACTGGCTTGTGCCCTGACGCGGCTCTTGGAGTCTCGATTCGATCGGCTTCCCGGAACGGTTCGAAGACGGATCGCCACGGCCCGGACCAGTGAGCTGGACGATTGGTTCACGGTCTCGCTGGGAGCAGAGTCCCTTTGCGAAGTGTTCCCCGATCTCGGCTTGGACCTCGGGCGAGACTAGCCCGAGCGGGCCAGGCCTCCGCCTGGATCTGAACACGGGCGATTGCCAGAGCTCTGCGGACCATTTCCGTGTCGCTTGGCGATGCGCAGCGCCAAGGGCAATTGACTGCCATGGATCCGCCTCAGAACGGCTGGAGCTGTGAGGTGGACGCTGCAGTCCCCCTCGGCGTCGTCTGCCAAGAAAGGCCAACATCGGCCACGACCAGCGATCCCCGCTTCTCGCCGGCCACATCTGACTGGCCCTCTCATTTCCTTGGCCACGTCGTTCGGCACATGGTGATGAGAGACAGAATTGCCGGAGCTGTCGATTCCTTACCCGTGGATGCCGTCTCTTCGGACGGAGTCCCCGCTGCGGCTTGGCCCCGCGCGAGGCCAAGCCGCCGGGCGGCGGAGAGCGAGCAAGGGCAACGGCCCGAGAACCGAGCCCTCCTGACCAACCGATCCGGACTCGGGCACCCGCGATGCCGCCGGCCCGGACGCAGACTTATTTCTCGGAGCGACGTTTCTGCCCCACGGTGGCCTTCCGCTGAGCCATGGGCCGCTCCGGTGGCCCGAGCTTTCCAAGCCTAGTCGATTGCGGGAGCCGCGCGACACGAGCGGCTGAGCCCGCTCGCCTTGGGCGCCCCGCGGGCAGGCGTCCGGACTCAGTCGCTGCCGGGCTCGGAATCTGCCGTGCCGAACCTCTGGTGCAAGTAGGCCAGTCCCAGCAGACTCAGGCCAAGCCCCATGAACGAGGCCGCGCGAAGCAGTCCGGTCAGCCCGGACATGTCAACGAGAAAAACCTTGCAGATCGTGAAAATGAGCAGGGCCAGCCCCCCCCGGTAAACACCCGGTCCGTATCGCATCCATCCGGCGAGGACAGCGGCGACAGCCATCGAGACCCAGACTAGCGAGTACGTCGCCATCTCTCCGTCGGAGGCCGGGGAGATTGCCTCAAGACTGCCCTGCCACAGGTGCCGGATCTCGACAGTCACGAACACGAACAGGGAGGCCGCTGCAATTTTCCCGGCCCAGCGCGCGGCCCGGCCTTCGTGGTGCCGGTTGGTCAGGTATGCCAATAGCACTGGGGCCCCGTATGCCAAGAGCAACACATTCCAGACCCTCGTGCCGGAAACCGGCTCAAGCGTCAGGACCGGGTTGAGCGGCAACAGCACACTGACATAGCTCGCCACGGACATTGCCAACAGAATCCGCGACACCCAGCGGTACACAGCGGCCACGTGCTCTCCGGTCCTAGACCGCCAGTGATAGACAAGCCCCAACGACGCCCACACCGCGGTGTTGATCGAGGCTTCGGTCAGCCCGTACTCACCGGAAAAGACCTCGCCGTCGTAGAGCAAGTCTCGCGTCACGGCCCAGCAAGTCAACACCAAGAGATGGGCCGAGACAGCCTCGATCCAACGCCGCAGTTTCGGCAGGGAACTTGCCAGAGGGGTCGCGAGCATGCAGAAGAGGGTCGAGGCACCGTATGTCCAGAGCGTCCAGCCTGGGCCTGGGGCGTAAGCGGGAAGCCACGGATTGAGAGTCAGACGAATCACCAGCGTCGCCAGCACCGCCTTCGTCATCCACGCAACATTCGAGGTGCCGTGCCTCGCCGCAAGCCATGTCAGCGGAACCGCCTGGGCCGCCAGCGCCACCGTCAGGCCGGCCTCCTGGAACAGCATTGCGGCAGCGAGCGAGTACGAGGCTGAGCAGCCGAGGATGGTCCAAGTCGCGAGCTTCCCCAGCGACAGGCGCCACAGAATCCAACCCGCGGCCGTGTACAGCAGGCCGAGCGTCACACCAGCGACAGCCCACTCACTCGATATCGCGAGGTCCGTGGCGAGCGCGTAGGCAACGGCCAGCCAGCACGCCGGCGAGGCTACCGCGAGCGAAGCCCACACCGGTTGAGAATGGACGGCACGGAGATTCCAGCTCGCCAGTGCCGCGTAGATCGCCGCACTGGACGCGGCGTATATGAGGAACCCGGTTCCGGCCGTATCGTGGCCCGACTCCCAAACGAGCCTGAATTCTCGACCAGTCCATCCAGACAGTCCGGTCGCCATCCACCCGAAGGCTTGCGCCGCAAGCGATACCCAAGGGAGCCAAACGAACTTGCCGCCAAGGCGCGCCGCTGCGAACAGGACGAGGACCAGCGGCACCCAGCCCACCGCGGCTGAGGCCGAGAACGGCTCTACGGCGATCGAGAATCCGTGGGCCGCCACCAGCGCCAGCAGGCCGGCACGCAGGGGCGTGTTCGCCGCGACCCGCAAGCCGGCCGCCGCTGGCGCCAACGGCCGCCAGCCCGGCTTGAGCGCGGAAGCGTTGCGGGCGATCTCGCCCAACTTCGGCCACCAATCGACGGCGGGGAGGTAGAGTAGCGCGGCCGCGAGCAGGCCAAGGTACGGCCCGCGGAAGCCATCCGCTGCGTCCAGGCCCATCGAGCCCAGCCACCAGAGGAGCGATCCGAACACGACCCCCCACCAGAGCCATGCGCGATACGCGTAACGGATCAGGAGCAGCACAGCCGCGCTCACGATGAGGCAGTAGGCCAGCACCTCGACGATTCGGCCACCATCCCCACCGACGAGAAAGGGCACCAAGTAGCATCCGACCAGCCCGAGCGCGGCAAGCACGGTGCCGTGCCGCACGGCCAAGATGGTCGTCGCCATCGAGACGACGGCCAAGAAGAAGAACGCGACGAGCGCCGGGACCAGGCCGTACAGGTGGAGCGCCGCCAGCGCGGCGGCGCTCAGGGTGAGGCTCCCCGCAGCCGCCAATGCCGCCAGCGCGGGATGGCCCCGTCCGGTCTTGCGGATCGTCCACTCGGCCAGCGCATGCATAGCGAGCCCGCTGCAAGTGGCCAGCGCCACCCTGGCCCAGGGCGTCAAGAGCCCCTGGTCGATCGAGTACTTGACAAGGAAGATGCCGGCCAGCGCGACGCAGACTCCGCCGAGCCACACCATCCAGCCCGGCTTGGCGCCCTGCGACGGAGCGCGGGCCGCCTCTTTATGTCTCCTGGACCGGAGACGATCGAGCAGAAGGGTGGGCCTAGCTGGGCGCGGACCGGAATCCTCCACCCGGGCGGCCTTGCGTTCTCGGCCTGGGGCGGATGGCGCTGCGGGCGGAGCGAGGCTAGGTTCAGTCTCGAGAACGAGGGCGTCGAAGCGACGCCGCAACAATTCCAGTCGCTTGGAGAGCGAACGCTGTCGCAGCAGAGCGATCGCGGCCAGAATGATCGCAAGAGTCTCGCCCATTGAGAATGGTCAATGTTCTAGCACACTCCCGGGCCGCATGGCCGGAGAACGGCCTGATGTCCGAGGCGCGGCTTCGCTCCCGCCTGGCTGGCTACACCCTCGACGACTGTCCGCGAGACCCCGCGCAGGGAGCGCTGTCGTCGCGGAACGCCCGCGACGCTCGCGGCTACCGGCCTCCCCCAAGAACGAGGGCCTTCCCGAGCCCCGTGTTCCCCGCCCGGTCACGCACTCGCAGGACCACCAAGTGCTCCGCCTGTCCCATGTCTTCCAGTCGGATGCTGAACTCCTCCTCGCGGCTGTCGAGAATCCCGTCACCCGAAAGGATGGGGTGCCAGTCGCCAGCATCGACTGAATACTCCGCGGAGCGAATCTCGGACGCCGCGTCGCTCGCCCGGAATCGCACAGTTCCCTCCCCGGGCTCAAGGTTGGTGATCGTTGGCGGAGTCTGGTCGACTAGGACAAGCCTGCTCACCCGCTCGCCTGTCAGGACGCGCTCGCTGGAGTTGACGAGCCCGTCGTCCACCCTGACCCGGAATTCGTACACTCCGTCCGCAAGGGAATCGCTCTCCACGGCAAACTTGGGCCCCGGAAGATCCTCCTCGATCGTCTTCCACCGGCTCTCGCCTTCCCCCCGGAACGAGACTTCCGCACGCAGCTTGTCCCCGTCGGGGTCTTCGGCCGACCAAACGATCGCCAGGGTGCGCACCGTGGTCGGAGTGCTCGCCGACGAGTTCTGAGTTGGCGGAGACGACTCGCCCGAAGCGGAGACGGTGATGCTGTAACTGCTGGTCGAAGAGGCCCCGCCCCCGCTGGAGTCTTTGCCGGAACTGCTCTCGGGAACGACGTTCAGAGACTTGACCACCGGTGCCGAGTTCTGTGGCAGGTAGTGCACCGTCACGCGGTCCAGCGTTGCCGCACCCCTGATGGTGGCCTGCCACTGCAAGAACCGGGCAGCTGGCGAGCGGACAGCCGAGCCGTCCGGATCGGCGAGCGCTGCCGACCAATCACTCCAACCAGTCCCAGGCCTGGCCGTGTTCCCGCTGCGCGTGCGAACCTCGACTCCGGACCCCTCGGGGACTGTGGCGCGCCAGGCAAGCTGGCCCCAAGCTGAGACTCCCCCCGTGTCCCGCGGCGCGGCCTCGAAGACCCCCTCGGGGGCTGGCTTGAGGCCGAGACGGAAAAGCGTGCCGCCGTTGCCAGACGCTGCAAGGACTCCATCCTCGGCAGCAAGGAGCGTCGTCAGCTGGGACTGACCGGTCTGTGTGACGAGGCGGTGCCGCCGGTCTGGCCCCGATTCATAGATCCGGCCCGCCCGGTCAGTCGCGAAGAGAACGCGGCGCGTGTCCCGCTGCAATGCAAGGCCCAAGAGCTGCTGGTCGTTCGATGTCCAGATCTTCTCAACCGCCTGCCCCTCGACGATGCGCATCACCGCCGACCGCTCTCCGGAATACACGACCTGTGGCTGCGCGTAACGGACGCTTGCGCTCACCTGCGGGGATGCCACTTGCACTGTCTGGGGGGCCACCGCCACGCCCCCTGCCGTTGGGGCAGCCCGTCCGATGGCTTGGACGGATTGGAGGATGCGGTCCATTCCTCCGCCCATCACGCCAAAATAAATCTCCCCATCGCTACCAACGCTGACAGAACGCACCTCGGGCAGGTCTGAGTCGTGCACGGCGAATATGTCGCTGCCGGGTCCAATCCGGTACAGGATGCCCTCGGGGTCCGTGCCGGCCAGAACATTGCCCTTGGCGTCCACGGCAAGGCTCATGACATGGCGCTGGCCAGTCTCTGCCCACACCTCGCCGTTTCCGCTCTGGTCCACCCGATAGAGCTTCCCAACGCTGCCGGTTCCCACCACGAGCTGGCCATCGCTGTCGAACACGAGCGACCAGATGTATTGCTCCTTGGGATCGAAATGCACCGAGGACTTTCCGTCGGCGGAAATCTTGTAGACCTTGCCGTTCGGAGAGCTGCCCGCGTAGAGCGCGCCATCTGGCCCGACCGCCAGCGCGAACACTTCGATCTCCGGGGACTTCCAGAACTGTGCCGCCTCGCCCTCGGGCGGAACGCGGAACACCGCCCCCTGATGACCCGTCCCGAAGTAAACCGTTCCGTCGCCTGCCCTGACGACTGACCAGACGACCGCTTGGTCCGACTCGTGAACGACCGAGAGTGGCGGGGCCACGCGGAGCACGCCTCCGCGGTCCAATGCAAGGTCTTTGAACGTGCCCGCTAGATAGTCTCCGTAGCTCGAGATTTCCCAGTGCTGGGTTGAGGCTGCCTGTGCGGCAAGAGCTGAGGCGACGGTGAGAATGGCTAACCCCCGGGAACACGCGCTGACTCGCACTTAACCCCCCGTCACCACGAAACGAAGGCTCATCCGGCCCTGGACCACTCCGCCGAAACCCCCAACCCTGATCTCTTCCACGGTGTTGGACAGGTCGTCCAGAGCCCCGCCCGCGCGACCCGCGGTCGTCGCGAGCACGGCCCTTACGGATGCCGGGGGGCTCTCAAGTTTGTCGGCATGGAGCCAGAGCGATCTCCGCCGCTGCCAGACACGCAGGTACGCCTGGTCGCTGCCTCGGAGCCCGTTGAGAAAACGAATCGTGGCCGTGGCGTCCCGCGCCTTGCGACCGGCGAACAATCCGCGCCAGCGCTGGAGGTTCGCCGTGAACGCGTCGCCCAGCGTGACCTCGACCACGCCAGCCTTCAGAGACTGCGGCACGGGAAACTCGGCGGAGCGCAACTGCTCCTTTCCGTCGGGCCCTTTGGCCGTGAAGTGCACCTTCAGCGTCTCCCCGGGCCGGACCTGCTGCTTCGAGAGCCAGCCCCGGACCAAGTCCGTCCTCTGCAGCGAGGGGGCAGACTCGATCTCAACGTCTATCGACTCCATCTCGACACCCGGATGGCCCACCTGCAACAGGTAGGACAGCGGCGCGGCGGTCGAGAGCGCCGCCGCCTGCGCCACACCGCCTGTCCCGGTGTAGATGTCGTCCAGCACTAGGCTCGGCAGTCCATCCCCGAACTCTACGCCGCCCCTCACGCGCACGGTCAGCGGCCCGATGGACCGGTGCGCAACGTCAACGGCCGAGAACAGGGCGATCTGCAACAGAAACGGCGTTAGCTGGTCATCCCGCACGAGTTCGATCGCATACCGGGTCGCGGGCCCTCCGCTAGGTCGGATGGTGACCGTGCAAGGCACCATCGCCGGACCGGCACCCAGCTCGCCCACGATCCCAGAATCCCTGTCCAGCGAGACAGTGCCGATGACCGGCCCGCTGCTGCTGAGCTTGAAAGACGCGCTGAGGTTCGGCACCAGCGCCATCACGGACGCGCGCATCATCGGCAGCTGCGTCGTCCCGGCGGAGAGGAAGCGGTGACCGAACGCGAACAGCCGATCGCCGTCCACGTGGGTGACCGTGCCCGACGCGGAAAATGTCATGTCGCCCCGGACCAGGCCGACGCTGATCATCGAGCCCGGACCCAGCGGACCGTCGACCTCTTCGGCCGCCGTCCCGCCCGCACCTTGGACCGGTCGGAGCCCGAGTCGCCGGAAATCTTCCGAGAATTCGTCAAGGACCCGCTCGCCGAAACCGGCCAGCGCCACGGGAGTGGCGATGGGCAAGAAACGCCCCCCCGGGTCGGAAATCGGCTCGGGCCCCTCCCGTGGTAGTCCCGCCACTTCCCGCCATGCGTCCAGCGGGTTCACCGCGACCCTCCCGGCCACGGTCTCGCCGTCGCCGTGCCCGGCGACCATGTCCTCGATCGGCCGGATGCCGGCTAGCGGCTCTGTCGAGAACGGGAACATGAAGGCCACCGCACCGGCCAAACGCCCGTCGATGTACACAGGGCTACCGCTCATCCCGGCCATCACGCCGGTGCGAGCCAGCGGCCCCCCCGACAGGCGCCCGAAAATGGCAGATCGCCGGGCCCCCGAGAAGTTCTTCAGCACACCGAGAATCTCAACGTCGAACTCCTCGACTTGAGTCCCGGAGAAAACGGTGCGAGCCGTGGCGCGCTGGCCAGCTCGGACATCTTCGAGGGGGAAGAAGTCCTGACCGCTCAGAGTGACCCCGAGAGCGATGAGTGTCGCGACCAAGCGGGGCAAGTGCCCATTCTATGGCACCGGGAGGCCGAAGCTCTACCAGCTTGGACCTGGCTCAGAACGGTCGAGACCGCCGGTCATCGCGGCCAATCGCCACCTGGCGGGTTGCCGAGCCGCATCCCGGCCACTCAGGCCAGATCCCCGTCCGAGCAGGCGCTAGCGCTGGGGCGCGGGTGCAGGCGGCGCTAACCCAACGGCCGTGAGCCAGCGTCTTCCAAGCGCTGGTGTATTGGGGCATATGGCTCGGACGGACCACTCGCGGGGTCGACATAACGCTCGAGGTCCCGCAATCCTATGACTGTGCACCCTCGCTCCCTGAGGTAGTCCATGTATCGGATGAAGTCCGAGGGCTCCGTGTGGACCCATGGGTGCTCGACGGCGGGCACCCCGTGGAACGTGAGAACCGCGATCTTGCCGTCTCGCGCTTGGTCAACCGCCCATGCCAAGTCTTCGAAACCCCATTCGGGACCCGCGTAGCCGGTGGTCGGGATTAGCAACGGGTGATCCACCGCCGGATCGTACGCCCGACCGCGAGCACCGCTGCCGCCGTCAGGGTGTTCGGGACTGACCCCGCGCCGGGCAAAGCGGTAGCCCATCTCAGCCAGCACTTCCACGACCGGGAGATTGTGGCGCCATCCGGGATACACGAATGTCACCGGCCTCGGGATACCGTGCTCGTGGCAGCGATTCTCGATGGCCTCGATGTTGGAGCGAATCTCGTCCCGAGACAGCTCCGCCATGTTGGGATGCGAGCCTGTGTGATTGCCGACCTCGAAACCGAGATCGTGCAGTCGCCTCACGTCTTCCCAGGACACGTACCGCTCTTTGTCCGGATCGGCGGCGTAGCCGAGCCCCTCGGTGATGTAGAACGAGGCTCCGAAGCCATACTCGGCCAGTCGCGGGGCTACGAACGAAATGTCTGACTTGTTGCCGTCGTCAAAAGTGAGCACGACGAGGCCGTCCGGTATGGGGTCGAGGGGCGCCTCGGACACCGCACCGCAAGCTGCCAGCGCGACTGCCGCGAGCGTGGGACCCCGAGATTCGAATATGTCCATGATGGCCCCAGTCTAGGCTCCTTAGTGCTGCCAAGCGGCGCGCAGACAACCGATGCCCAGGCCGGGACGCCTCGGGCAGGCAGGCCAAGACGGCCGACACGGTGCTTGATGCCCTGTCGTCCGAAGGCCCCGGGCGACCGAATGGTCGGAATCAAGCGGCCTGGCCGGAGAGTGCGCGGAACAGTCCGCCATGGGCCCGAATTCGCCGCCGGCGGGGACGGGCTGGCCAGAGCCCCATCGCTGAGAATGGGGCTGGGCCGCTCAGCGAGGTCTCGCGACCCCTCACCGCTCGCGGAACGGTGGCTCAACAGCTCAAGGCGGCTCCGTAACGCCGCCCCAGAAGGATTCGCGCGCAGTTTCTCGGCGGGAATCAACTGCCGGGAATCGCAGAATCCAGTGATGGCGACGGGGACGTCACGGATCGGGAGTGCTCGATTCGATCAGAAGCCGCCTGAATCACTCCCTGCGATGCGCCTGCACACGCATGTGTAAGAGGAGGGCTGCCACGGCACGGCACGCGCAGGCCGCGAGCGTGCCGTGCCGGAAGACCCGCAGCCACGGAATTGTGGCCCGCCGTGGAAATGCGAAGGCGGACGACCAAGAAGGCTAACCCCGAGCGGAGTTTGTCCGCCTTGACTTGCATACGATGGGAATTGTGAGACTACCCTGCTTGTTCGTGGCGCCGCTCGTTCTGGGCTTCTTGGCGCTGCCCACCCCGTGCCAGCAAGTTGACGGGCGCATTCATGGAACGATCCTTGACGAGTCTGAAGCTGCGGTCGAACGTGCCGCCGTTTCCGTCGAACATGCCGAGACTGGGGCCGTCCATCGGGCGCTCAGCGGATCCGGCGGGAGGTATGCCGTCCCACGGCTGGACCCGGGAACGTACGTCGTCAAGGTCACCTCGGACGGTTTCAGGCCAGCAGGCAGCGAGCCCCTCAGCCTCTACATCGGAGGCGAGGCAGAGGCCAGCTTCGTCCTCCAGGTGGGCACGGCCAGCGACGCGATCACCGTCACCGCCGAGTCGTCTGCCCTCCAGACCACCCAAGTGGCGGTCGGAAGCGTCATTCCCAACCGATTCATCGTCAGCTTGCCCTTGAACGGCCGGAACTTCCTGCAACTCTCGCTGCTAGTTCCGGGCGCGACCCCAGCGGCAGTCGGGTCGCCCGGGAGCGAGCGAGGGCGCTTCGCGCTACAAGCGAACGGGGCCCGCGAATCGGCGAACTCGTTTCTCTACGACGGCGTCTACGCGATCGATCCGATCCTCAACAGCTTCAGCTTTGCCCCGCCGGTCGATGCCGTGCGGGAGTTCCGAATCCAGACCTCGAACTCCGAGGCCGGCCTGGGGCGCAACAGCGGGGGACAGATTGCCGTTGCGATCAAGCAGGGCACGAACGAGGTCCACGGCACGGCGTACGAGTTCCTGCGCAACGATCGATTCGACGCGAGGAATTTTTTCAGCCAGCCCGCCGATCCGGTCCCGACGCTCCGACGGCACCAGTTCGGCGGATCGCTGGGCGGCCCGTTGGTCCGCAACAGGGCCTTCTTCTTCGGCAACTTCGAGGGACTGAGGGAAGACCGCGCCGAGACCCGCACTACCAACGTGCCGACGGACGCCGAGCGCAAGGGGGATTTTTCGGCCAGTTCCGGCCCGCAACCGATCAGCTTCTTCACACAGCAGCCGTTCCCGAACGGGCAGCTGCCCTTCAGCCATCCAGTGGGCCAGGCCGTGGCCGCACTGTACCCGCTACCGAACCGGCCGGTGCCAGGCCAGAACTACGTGGCGGCACCCGTCGGGGAGGACACCGCCAATAAGTTCGACCTGCGAGGGGACATCCACGGGAATGGCGGTCAATTCTCCGTGCGTCACAGCTACGCCAGCCGGGACCAGCACGCCCCCTACGCCGCGCAACAGTTCTCGTCGCTCCCGGGGTACGGCAACCTCTTGGACCAGCGGGCGCACAACACGATGGTGTCCCACGCTCAGACTCTAGGGACACGCTGGACGATCGAGGGACGCTTCGGATTCAATCGGATCGCGAACGAGACCCTGCACGAGAACACTGGCAAGAGCCTGAATGGGGAGCTTGGCCTGCCGGACTTGGCCACCCGGGACATTGATCTGGGCCTGAGCTTCGTCCAAGTGACTGGCTACTCCTCACTCGGCGGCGAATTCAACAACCCACAGGTCAGCACAGTCCACACGTGGCAGCACTTCGAGACAGTCAGTTATTCGCGTGGGGGACACCTGTTGCAGTTCGGCTTCGAGGGGCAGGGCATCCGCCAGGACGGGTTTCGCAACGTACTCTCCAGGGGCAGCCTGTACTTCACGAACCAAGCCTTCACCCGCAACGCCCTTGCAGACCTGCTGCTTGGCCTGCCGAGCTATACGGTCGGCGCCCGCAGCGACAACCTTCAGGCGGCCCGCACCGGCGGGGCGAGCACCTTCGCGAGCGCCAACATTAGGGCGACCCAATCGCTGACCGTCTCTCTGGGCTTGCGTTACGAGTACCACAGACCCGCGTTTGACAAGGAAGACTCGGCGTCGATCTACGACACGGCGAGCATGCAGATCACACGGCTCGGGCAAGGCGGCGTTCCGCGCTCCGGCTTCTTGGCGGACTACAACAACCTTGCCCCGCGGGTGGGCCTCGCGTTCCGGCCGCGCGGGCAGGACAGCTTCGTGCTGCGAGCGGGCTGGGGCGTCTACTACAACTTCTCCGACCTCGCCGCGGGCCAGGGCATCTACTTCAACCCGCCATTCTTCAACGCCCTGCTGTTCTTCCCCTCGGCGCAAGCGCCGCTCTCCATCGCGAATCCCTGGCCCGAGGGCGGCGCCGCACCGGTGCCCCCGAGCGTGACCACCTACGACCGCAACCTGCGCACCAGCTACGCGCAGCAGTGGAACTTCACGGCGGAGTCCGAACTGTTCCCCGACACCGTGGTGAGCGTGGGGTACAACGGATCGCGCGGCACCAAGCTCGTCGGCGCTCGTGACATCAACCAGCCAGCCCCGTCGGCGGCACAGCCAAACTACCGTCCCCTGCCGACCCTCTCCGACATCAATCTGATCGCATCCGGCTTCGACTCTGTCTACCACAGCCTGCAGGCGCAGTTCCGGTGCCGCCTGCAGAGCGGCCTGACGGGCCTGTTCTCGTACACGTGGTCGAAGTCGATCGACAACGCGTCCAATTTCTTCGCGTCCTCCGGTGACGCGAACTACCCCCAGGACAGCAACAATGTCGCCGCGGAGCGGGCGCGCTCCAGCTTTGACGTGCCCCACCGGTTCACCGGGAGCTTCGTCTACCAACTCCCAGTCGGGCCGGGCCGCGCCCTCGGCGGAGATTGGACCGGCGCCAAGGCGGCCGCGCTCGCGGGCTGGCAGCTGAACGGCATCGTCACCCTGCAGTCGGGCCAGCCGTACACCGTCGCCCTGCCGGGCGAGCTGGACAATTCCAACACCGGCCGTTCGAGCTACGGCTTCGGCGCCGGTGACAGGCCGAACTTGACCGGGAATCCCAGCCTGGGCCGCCGGGACCCTCACCAGTGGTTCGATCCGCTGGCGTTCTCGATGCCATCCTATGGCACGTTCGGGAATGCCGGCCGCAACATCATCGCAGGGCCCGGACTGGCAAATGTCGACTTTTCCCTGACCAAGGACTTCGGCGTTTCCGACGGCACGACCGTGCAATTCCGGGCGGAAGTCTTCAACCTGCTCAACACACCAAACTTCCTGAACCCCAACATCTTCTTCGGCACGCCGGGATTCGGCCGCGTCCTTGCGGCCCGGGACGGCCGGGAGATCCAGCTGGGGGTCAAGCTGATCTTCTAGGGGCCGGAGGGACGGGTCAGCCCAGCCGGTCCCAGATCCGGGCGAAGTCGAACACGCCGCGCTGGCCCACGATCCAGCGCGCCGCCTTGAGCGCCCCCAGCGCGAAGCCCGTCCGGCTGCGCGCCGTGTGCCGCAGCGTGACGGTGTCCGCCTCTGAGTCGAACCCGAGTTCGTGCACTCCCGGCATATAACCGCTGCGCTGGGCAACCACGTCCACGGGGCGCCGGTAACCCGCCTCGCGGAGGGCCTCGACCAATCGCAGCGCCGTCCCGGACGGGGCGTCCTTCTTGCGCTTGTGGTGCGCCTCGTAGAGGAATCCGTCGTACTCGCCATGGGCGGCGAAGGTCCGTGCGGCCTCTTGGACCACCCGGTAGAAGGCGTTCACGCCGATGGAAAAGTTCGCGCCGTACACCAGCGCCGTGCCGTTGCTCTGGACGGCCTCCCGGACACGGTCGAGCCCGCCCAGCCACCCCGTGGTTCCAATGGCCTGCGGAACACCGAAGCTAGCCACGCGCGCGGCATTCTCCGCCACGACCGACGGGATGGAAAAGTCGACCGCAACGTCGACGCGTTCGAAGTTGTCGGCGGTGATCCCTGCCCCGTCCTCGTTGTTGAACTCGTCAAGACGCAGCACGACCTCAAAGCCGTGGTCGGGTGCCATGCTGTCGATGAGGCGGCCCATGTGGCCGTAGCCGACGATTGCGAGTCGCAGGGGCACCGGGCTCACGGCTTCCCTCCGCTCGCGGCCGGGAAGAACTCATCGTGGACATTGCGGACGGCTGGCGCCAAATTCCGCTCGTCCACCACGAAACCGATGTTAACCCTCGACGCGCCGAGCGAGATCATCCGAATCCGGATACCTTCAAGGGCTCGGAACACCCGCGCCGCGATGCCGGGAGTATAACGAATTCCATCGCCCACCACGCACACGATTGCCTTGCCGGGCCTGCACTCTACGCGGGCAATCTTGGAGAGATCCGCCAGCACCTTCGGAAGCCGGTCCACGCAGTCCACGGTCAGCGACACGCTGACCTCCGACGTTGAGACCATGTCCACCGATGTCTCGTGCCGCTCGAAGATCGAGAAGATGCGGGCCATGAACCCGTGGGCCATCAGCATGCGAGTGGAGCGGATGTCGACAAGCGTGATGCCCTCCTTGTAGACGACCGACTTGACCACGCCCCGTCCCGGCGGCGGGTCCCGCACGATCAGCGTCCCTACCGCCTCGGGACGCATGGAGTTCAGCACGCGGATGGGCACTCCCCGGTCGATCGCCGGCAGCATCGTCGACGGATGCAGTACCCGCCCTCCGAAGTAGGCCAACTCGGACGCTTCTTGGAAGGAGAGCAGGGGAAGGCTCCGCGCTGTCGGAATCAGAGACGGGTCGGCTGTCATCACACCGTCAACGTCAGTCCAGATCTGCACTTCCTCCGCCCCGACGGCAGCCCCTGCCAGCGTCGCCGTCAAATCCGACCCACCCCGCCCGAGCGTCGTCGCGCTGCCGTCCTCGGCCCTGGCGATGAAACCTCCCAGCACTGGGACGACTCCGGCGGCGGCCCGCTGGGGCACTGCTGCGCACAGCCGCTCGCTGGTTGCGCCGTGCAGCGGCGCCGCGCCACCGTGCCGCGGGTCGGTCACCAAGAGTTCCATGGAATCCAACGGTTCGGCAGGCACGCCGTGCGCGCCCAGCGCTGCGGCAAGGAAATGGCACGCGATCCGCTCTCCACAGCCGAGCAGCTCGTCCAACTCCGCGGAGGGGAGCCCCCTGCGGGACTCGGCGGGCAATGCCCGCCGCAGGCGCTCAGCGCGGGCTAGCACCGCGCTGGCATGCCTCAACACGGGCCGGGCTGGACCGGCCCCGAGAACGTCGAGGATCGTTGCCCGGGTTGACTCTTCCAAGGCTCGGATCCGACGGGTGGCATCGGGACCGATCTCGCGGGAGGCCCGCTCCAGCTCATCGGTGGTCTTGCCGAGGGCCGACACGACGACGACCGGGTGCCGCTCGCCTCGGGCGGCGACCAGGGAGCACACCCTTCGGACCGCGGAGGGTGTCGCGACGGAGGTCCCGCCGAATTTCATGACGAGCATGGCTGCTCCACGACCGGCGCGACAACCCACAGCCCGCCAGCGACAGGCGGCCTGACGAGCGAGGCCTAGTCTCATTATGCGGTGTTGACGGGCAACGGCAGCCGATACGCCGTGAGTGCCGGCGGGATGGGCAAGTGCCTAGACCGGGCCACGCCGTGCGAGCGGAACTGTGGGCACGGACAGCTCGGCCAGGGCCGCAACTGGGAGACCGCCAGGATCAGCGCGGCCTGAGCGGTCGCCACTCGCCTGGCAACTTCCGCGCCTAGGCTGAAGTGGGCCGAGTGATCTGTCGTCTGTCCAAGTTCGTTCGCTCTCCGAAGGCACACAGAGAGCCGTCGCTGCGGAAGCCCATCTCGGCAAGGAACCGCGACGGCTGCCTTCGCCGCCCCTCGTAATCCTCAGCTCTTGACAGGATTAGGTGCTGCTTCGCTCGGGTGATGGCAACGTAACAGTTGCGACGCTCCTCTTCCATCGAGGCAACACCATTCCGGTCCCGGAGGCTAAACCAAGAGGGAAGGACTCCCTCTGCCAGACCGATCACATACACGGTGTTGAACTCCGGGCCCTTGACACCGTGGATGGTCGACAGACATACCGCTCCCGGCACAGCAGCGGGTGCTTTGGATTGCAGCTCCAGCTCCTGCAGGAATTGACCAAGAGAGCCCGATGTCAGGGCGGTTCCGCTCTCACTCGACAACCGATGCCAGGCGCTCAAGTCCTCCTTCAGGTCTTCGTCAGAAAGGTCGACCTCGAACTGGCAGAGGACGTGTCCAACTGCCGACGCCAGTGTGACCTCTCCGGCTTCCTGTAGCGCCACGTGACGGGCCAGTTCCCCGAATCGCGGCGGCAGCCTGGCCCGGCATGCGGCGTCAGACCATACGGCGAGATACGAGGCGCCTTCCGCCGCCGCGCGAGACCGCAGGTCGTCGAACTCCAATGACACTGGCGCAAAGCTATCGAACGTTTCGACCAGCTTGGCCATGTTGCGCCGATCGGACGGTCGCTGGATCTGCTGCAACCAGGTGACTAACCAGCGCATCTGGGGCGATGTGAACTGGTCACGACGCGTCAGCACAGCCGTCGGCAGATTCTCGGCCTGCAAGGCTCGGCGCACGGATTCCACCCGGGCACGGGTCCTAGCCAATACAACTGTCTGATCACGGTCGTCCGCATCCAGATCGGCGATCTCCTTGGCGATGGCGGCCACTTCGTCCCGGTCGGACTCGAATACCCGACAGCGGACTTGTTGTTTGGCGGGGGTTTGACACCGCCGTTCCGGTCTCGCCGGCTGCTTGTGTGCACCACGCCGGGTGTTGTACTCGATCAGACGGTTCGAGATCTTGACCATGAGCGGAGAACAGCGGTAGTTGGTTGGCAGGCGCACGATCTGGCACTGAAACTCCTCAGCCAGAATTCTGACTCGGCGGACATTGGCGCCGTTCCACTCGAAGATCGTCTGATCGTCGTCAGCTACTGCGAAGACCCGAGTCGGTGTCTTGCCAACCATGCACCGCAGAAGCTCGTACTGCGCACCTGTGATGTCCTGGAAGTCGTCGACGAGCAGGTACTTGTACGGCGGGCGTTGTTGCCGTGCAAGCGCCGGATGCCGCAAAAGCCTGTGCGCCTCGAAAACCAGGGAGTTGAAGTCCAACGCGTTGGCTTCACGTAGCTCGTCCTCGTAGAGCCGATAGGCCCGCGCGTCGGAACAGGCCTCCTCGATGGAGACACCCTTGTTCTCCACAAGCCAAGCCTCGGCTCGTCCTGGGCCGACCAGTCGCCCCTTGAGTGCATCGATGGTGTTCAACAGACGACGGCTGTCCCTCCGCCCGCGCCAAAGCTCTCGCCGGAGAATCTCGTCAAGGAGGGCTCTGCGGTCACCGGTGCGAGAGTAGATCGCAAAGTCGGGCTTGATTCCGAGATGCGCGCCGTGTTGGCGCAAGACCTGCGCGCACCAACTGTGAAACGTATGGACCTCAGCCCGCTCTCTTAACCCGGGACCCAGACTGACCAGCCGTCTCGACATCTCGTAGGCTGCCTTGTTCGTGAACGTCAGAGCTAGCACTCGGAAACGCTCCCGCGGGGATTGATGCAAGAGTTGAGCGATCCGACAAGTGAGCACGCGAGTCTTGCCGGAGCCCGGACCGCCCAGAACGAGCACCGCACCGTCGTCCCATTCGACGGCCTTGCGCTGGATTTCGGAAAGGTCGTGGAGCATTGTCCCGAGCCGACGAGCCATCATGCCCACCCGTGCAACCGTTCGATGGAGCCACCGAAGGCCGCTTGTGCGCGGTGTGTCGAGAGAGTGCCACGGCGCAGACGTGGAGCGAACTCCGCCGAGTGTGGAGCATTGTTGGCGAGCAAGGGGGTTAGGCCTGCAACGTCGTTCGGATCAGGGCCAGCCCAGATGCTCGGCGTCATCGGCACGTTCCACAGTCTTGGACTGGGGCCGCCAGCCATCCGGGCCTCTCTTGGCGCACCCACGGGATGGTTGCGACAACGTTGCCCCAATGGCGGTCGGTCTCCGAAGTAGGACGTCTCGACTTCCATTTCCGCGATCAGCGCCGGGCACTCACAGCTTGCCCACGACTGGGGTCTTGACGATGCGAGCCCTTTCCAGCCACCACCCCTACGCACTCCCGCTCAATCTCGCGCCGGAACCGCTCCGGCAAGCTAGGCACTCAGGTTAGCACCTCTCTTCCCTATTGCCAGATAATCTGGGCTCTTGCCAGTCCAGCACTGGGATTCAGAAGAATCGCATGGTGTACGAGAACCGCACTCCGCGTCCGATCTCGGGAGCCAAGTCTTTGATGAAGGACGAATGGTTGCGGTACAGGCGGTCCCCGATGTTGAACACGTTCACCGCGAACTGGTGCGTCGCGTGGACAGGCGCGAACACGTAGGCCGCGTCCAAGTCCACGAGAGTGTACGCCGAGGTCGACCTCTCCTTAGTGAATGTCCGGGCCTGCCGATCGGCAATGATCACCCGGGGAGCCACCCGGAGGCCACCCCTGCGGAGCTCAACGCCAACAGTGCCCCTGAGGGGCGGGATACGAGGCAAGTACGTCCCCGTGTCGGGGTTCTTGGCGTCAACGTAGTCCATGCCCAGATTGAGCCGGACGGCTCGGTTCAGCTCGAGACCAATGCTGGCCTCAGTTCCGGCGAAGCGTGCCGCTGTCTGGGTGTACTCGATCTCCAGCAGCTCGTCAACGAGTTCCCCGGTCGCGAAGGGAAAGACAAAGTTCTCGAAGCCGTAATAGAAGAGATTCAGCTCTCCCGACACGCGACCGCCGGAATGGCGCAGCGACATGTCAACGCCATGGCCGACCTCGGGCGACAGCCCGGGATCCCCGACCTCGAAGGTCCTCTCCCCGAAGTGTGGGCCGAAGTTGTAGAGCTCCTCCAGCGATGGCGGCCGGAAGCTCCTCGAGACGTTGGCAACGAATGCGCCCCCAGACCACCCGTCGGCATGCAGTCCGGCGGCCAGGGACAGGCCGGTAAGTGTCGTCGGCACCACATCCGGGGCATGATGCTCGCGGTGCTCACCATCGCCCTCCCCTTCTTCACCATCCTCGTCACCGTGGTCGTGGTGGGCCCCGCGCTCCGGGAGTGCGGGGTTGTACCGCCGCGCCTCGACGCGCCCGCCGAACTGAAGATTGACTCGCTCGAATTCGAGCTCTTCCAGGGCAAATAGCGCGAAGTTTCCCTGGTCCACGGGAGGGGACAGTGCTTCCGCGCCCGTGACTTCATACACGCGGTGCACGCCCCAGACACCGAACCGGCCTGACAATGGCCCATGCTCCTGTTGGCGAAACACGCCCCGAAACCTGAACTGCTCGTTCTCGTACCTGGACCCAATCTTGGCCGTGCCGTCGTTCAAGACCTCCAGTTCGTTGTGGCTCCAGTCGCTGAGGTTCAATTTCAGGTCGAATCGGTCGATCGGGCCCTTCAAGTCCTGAAGGCCCCATGTCACCCGAAAGTTTTCCCACTGGCTCTGCAAGGAGAGCCGGTCGACGTTTTTCTCTTCGTGACCCTCCTCCTCGCCTGCTTGCTCCCCTGCTGATTCGTCGCCGTGGTGCTCGTGGTCGTGGTGCTCGTGGTCGTGGTGCTCGTGGAACACCTCGCCGAACGGAATGCCCGCGTCGCCACCGCTGACCTGGGCGCCAAGAGTCAAGAACATCGATTCGCCGAACCAGCCGATCCCGCCCCCGCCGCTCTCGTTTCGCACCCGGGTGTTGTAAATCGTGCCCTGCCCCGGCGTTCCGTAGTCGCCGGTCCGCACAGCTCCGCCATGCCCCCAAAGCAGCAGGCTCCCGGTGCCCGCCTCGAACCCGGCATTGCCCCCTAAGAGCGCGTTCGTCGTGCCCGCTGACCCGGACACGAATCCCCGGAATCCGGGGTGGGCGTGGCGATCGTGCTCGTGGTGCCGGCTGACCGCATTGACGGTGCCCCCCATCGCGTTACCGCTGTATAGCAGTGTCGCGGGGCCTTTCACGACCTCCAGCCTCGCCAGCTGGCCGATCTGGACGCTCTCCCCGTGATGGCCCGACGAGTACCCGAGCGTGCCCATGTTGATGCCGTCTTGCATGACCAGCACCCTGTCACCATCGAAACCCCTGATGATTGGCCGCGCATGGGCGGGGCCGAATCCCCGCTTCGCGATCCCACTGCCAACGCGGCGGTCCAGCGCCTCGCCCAAAGACTCCGCCGCGACAGTTGTCAGTTCGTAGGTGTCCAACGCTTCGATGCTCTGGAAGGCCTCGAAGGTTGTCTCGTGGTGATCGGATGCCGTGACCGTGATCTCCTGACGGTCAGCGACGATTGACAGGATCAGGCTGACCGATGCTTCCTCGCCAGGGGCAACCTGAACCGCTTGCGCCGATTCCCTGAAGATGTGGTCCAAGTGGGCGACGACCTGAAACGTTCCGGGGGGCACGCTGTCGAACCGAAAAGAGCCGTCATCATCCGCGAGAGCGCTCCGGCCAAGTTCGACGAGCTCGACATTCGCGCCGTGCATGGGCCCGCCGGTCTCCCTCATCGTGACCGTGCCCCTGATGGAACCCGAGCGCTGGCCCAGAAGAGGGGAGAGCGCCAACGCGAGCCCGCAAGCCAACAACCCGAATCGCGCCATCTTGGACTAGCGTATTCAAAGATCGGCGATGGGGATCCGATCGCTCATTCACCGCCGGCCCCACCTGTACCGGCCGCTCTCTGGCGGAGCCGCGCCGCGCGGATTCCGGACGGCCGGGCCACCCTCGAGGGCGATCCACGTGGAGCGCCGCCGACGCTGCGGCTGGGGCCCTCCCGCTCGGTCGCCCGGCGAGAACTCGCCACGCGGGACTAGCGACGCGGCCAACCGGCCAGCGAAACCACGCAACGGACCATCCGCCAGCTACGTCAAGATAAGGTGGAGTGGCGGTTCGCCCCGCAAGCCAAGCCTTGGCCACCAGCACTGGTTGGGCTGCGCCACCGACGTCCTCCAGGTCCGTGATTCCGTCACTCGCAAGTAGCGCCCGGCCCGAACCACGAGTCCGCAATAAGGCAAAGGCACGCCCGCGCTGCGCTCTGATGCCCTTCCGGTCCCAGCATCGCCCGGTGGCGACCCTCGCCTGGATGGCGGCGGTCGTCTCCCTCGCATTGCCCCAGTTCGCCAGCGGGCAGCGGCCATCGGCGCCGGTCTTTGAGGCCGAAGCGGCACTGATGGAGCTTGAAGTGCGGGTCACAGACCGACGCGGAACGGTCATTCCCGATCTGGAGCGCGACGACTTTCAGCTGTCGGAGAATGGCCAGATCCAAGAGATCGCGACCTTTGAGTTCGTGCCGCAACACGTGCCGCCAGCACTCCCATCCCAAAGCGTGGCAGCGGTGGGGACTGCGTCCGAAGGGACGGCGTCCGAGTCAGACGAGCTGCGACGCAGCACGTTCGTGTACATCGCCGCCCGTGGCCGCCGCGAGGACCGCACCCGCATTCACTCGGCGGTCACCGACTTCATCGACCAGAACGTGCGCCCGGGCCTGCTGGTCTCGATCGAGGGTTCCCCCTTCACCGCGGACCACAGCGAGCTTCGCTCGCGCATTGACGGGATGCTTCGCGCCCGTTCCGGACCGAACTTCGTGGACACAGTGGCAGTTGACTTGGCGCGAGAGTTCGAGTTCAGCGCCGCGGCCGAGGCTGCCCTCGAGGATCTCAACGACGACTTCGAGGACGACTTGGAAGAGATCGCTGACCGGGCAGCGCTGTACCGACGCCTCCGAATGTACGAGTACATCGACCTGATCCGGGCCCTGAGCATCTTTCCCGGTCGCAAGATGGTCGTGCTGTTCCTGACCGGCCTGCCCGTCGACGAGGACAACTTGGACGTGATGAAGGCACTCGAGGACGAGGCCACCCGGGCAAGGGTGCGGTTCTTCGTCTTCGACGTCTCGGGGCTGTCGGCCTCCGCTCCCGGAGGGGACGCGGAGACCGTCCTGTCACCAACCGCTCTCTCCGGCGACACTTCGGGCATCCTCTTCGATTCCATTGCCGAGCGCAGGCAGGACAACCAGGACGGCCTGTGGGAACTCGCACGGCGCACCGGCGGCCGGGCGGTGCTGAACAGCAACGACTTCGGCGAGATCTTTGACGTGGTCGAGCGCGAGGCGGGCGGCTACTACCTGCTCGGCTACTACCCGCAGGACACCGAACAGCGGGGGCGCCTTCGCCGACTGAAGGTTCGCGCCGGGAACGGCTCGCTGCGCGTCAGCCACCAGCGCGGCTACTACGAGGAACGCCCGTTCGAGACCATGAACCGCTCGCAGAAGAACCTCCGCATGCACCAAGCACTGATGTTCGACACGCCGTACGCCGACCTTCCGGTCAGGGTGGACTATGAACTCTTCAGGGACTCGGCGGGCACTTCCACGCTGGTCTACAGCGTTGGCATTCACTCCGGAGACCTGCCATCAACGAGCGGGTCGGAGTCCGCGGAAGTCAGGCTGACCGTCATTGCCAGGGCAGCGGCGATTGACGGGGCCGAGGGCCCAGGGCGCGGCCCGGTCATCGACGACCGCCAATTCCGCATGACAGTGGACGCGGAGGCGTTTGCGCGCTTGCGGCAGAATCCGGCCTCGTGGCTGCACTACGGCTCCCAGATGTCACTCGGGGCAGGCACTTACGACTGGAAAGTGATCGTGCGGGATGACTTCTCCGGAACGCTCGGCAGCTACAGCGCCGAGATCCGGATACCGCCCACAACGCCAGCCGTTGAAGCCAGCACGCTACTGCTCACGGGCCGGATCGAGGACGTGAGCGACCGACGAGCGGAGCGGAGCGCGAGGGACGTGCTGCTCGTGGACGGGAGCCGCTTCTTCCCAACCGCCGTGAAGTCCTTCCCCAGGGGAGGGGCGATCTACGTGCTGTACGACGTCTACGGCTTGGACGACGAGACGCTCGCCAGCCCGCCCAACCCGGCGCTGGCACTCTACCAAGGCCAGCGGCGCGTGGATCCGCTGCCCGTCGAGGCGTTCCAGACCGTGCCGCAACCGGATGCGGGCCGCGTGCGCTATCTCGCCGCGCTGCGGTCAGAGGGCTTGGAGGTGGGCGACTACACACTGGCTGCCCTGCTCCCGGTAGGCCGGGGGGGCCGGAAGGCCATCACCCGCAAGTTCCAAGTCGTGGAGGCTGGCGCCGGCCGGCCCCAGACCGATCCTCAGCCCCCCAGACAGGCGAACACCTCGCGGTAGAACTCGGGATGTGACTCCCAGGTCTGGGCGCTGACCATTCTGCCGTCCCGCACGGCCTCGCGCTCGGAATAGCGGGCTCCCGCGCGCTCCGCCTCCGAGCGCACGTGGACGTAGCACGTCACGGTCTTGCCCTTGACCAAGTCCGCGGCCACCAAGATCTGGATCCCGTGGCAGATGGAGAAGATCGGCTTGTCCTGGCTGGCAAATTCCCTCACGATCTCCACGACCCGCGGTATGTGGCGCAGGAATTCCGGGGCCCGGCCACCCAGCAGGAGCACCGCCGCGAAGTCCGCGACGTTGACGTCGCCAAAGGCTATGTCCGCCTCCAGCCCGTACCCTTGGCGCTCGACATACGTGTCCCAGCCCGGCTCGAAGTCATGCATCACCAAGTGCAGGCGCCGGGCGGAAGTGGCCGCGACGACGGGCTCGTAGCCCGCCTCTTGGAAGCGGTGCACGGCGAACAGCGCCTCGTAACTCTCGCCCGAGTCGCCCGTGATCAGCAGGATCTTCTTTGCCATAGAGCCCAATTCTAGCCTTGAGCCGGACCGGCCCTGCCTGGCCGCTCAGAGGTTGCGGAGGAAGTAGTTCCGTTCCCGCTCGCGGCCGACCGTTGTTGCCCCACCGTGACCACAGGTCACCGCTATGTCATCGTCGAGGCACAGCAGCTTGGTCTTGATCGACGCCAAGATCTGGCGGTAGTCACCACCGGGAAGGTCCGTCCGGCCGATCGAGTCGCGAAACAGCGTGTCCCCGGCGAGGAGCTTGCGCTCCGCGGCGCACAGCAGGCTCACGCTCCCCTGCGTGTGCCCGGGGGTGTGCAGCACGTCCAGCCTGACGCGCGCCGGGCCGAGCACGTCCCCTTCCGCCAGCGACACGTCTACGTCTACCTTCCCGGGATCCGGCATTCCGAGCCACGAGGCCTGGGCCGAGAGTCCCGGCAGGAGCGCGTGGTCGGCGGGGTGCATGTGGACGGGCGCCCCGGTCAGGGCGCGAAGCTGGTCGGCACCCCCGATGTGGTCAAGGTGGGCGTGGGTGACGACAATCCACTTCAGGGACAGGGCGTGCCGGTCGAGAATCGCGACGATCCGGCTGATGTCGTCGCCCGGATCCACGACGATGGCGTCCCGGGCCTCCTCATCGCCCAGAATCGAGCAGTTGCACTGCAGCGGCCCGACAGGGAGCACCTCGTGGATCATCGCTGGTATGCTACCAAGTCCGCCGTGGGACCCATCGCAGCATTTCAGGCCGGCGCCGCATGGGCGGACCTGTCCGATCAAGGCCGCCTGCGGGCCACCGGCGAGGACCGCGCTCGCCTGCTGCACGCGATCTGCAGCAACGATGTCGAGAACCTTGCCGCCGGCGAGGGCACGTACGCATTCTTCCTCAGCCCGCAGGGAAAAATTCAGGCCGACAGCCACATCTTCGTCCGAGAGACGGACGTGCTGGTCGTCTGCGAGCCCGGGGTCCGCGAGAGGCTCGCGTCCCACATCGAGAGCTACATCATCATGGACGATGTCTTGCTGGAGGACATTTCCGGCCAGTCGGCAGTCTTGGGGGTGGCCGGGCCGGAGGCCGGCCGGGTCGTCTCCACCGTCTGTCCCTCGGCCCCGGCCCGGCCGCTGCGGTCCGCCGAGCACGGGTCAGTGGTCGTGAGGTGGGCACCGGTCGCGGGCCATGACGGCTACTGGCTGGAGACGGAGCCCAGCGCGGCCCCGGGTTTGCAGCGCCGGCTGGAGAGGATCGGCGCAGTGCGCGCCAGCGCCCAGGACTGCGAGACGGCCAGGGTGCTGCGGGGCGTGCCTCGGTTTGGCCCCGACTTCGGCGGTGCCTGCATCCCCCACGAGACCCAGCTGATGGGGGCGGTCTCCTTCGACAAGGGTTGCTACACGGGCCAGGAGATTGTCGAGCGTGTCCGCTCGCAAGGCCGTGTGCGCCGCTTGCTGGTCGCCGTCGAGCTTGACGCGGCCGAACCGCCGAACGACAGAACAGTCACGTACGGCGGCCGAAAGGTCGGGACCCTGACATCTCCCGTCGCCAGCCCCACGCCCGGCGAGCGCGGGCGAGGGTTCGCGATCCTGCGGAGGGAGGCCGCGATTCCGGGGACCCGGGTCACCGTCGGAGCGTGCCGCGCGACCGTCGCCGCTCTCGGGCGGCCGTGACCGGAGGGCGAGGCGGTTCGGGAAACGACCGCGCGGGCTGAGTCCAGAACCGCGCGACGGTATCATACGGAACGTCAGGTCGCCAGCGATGTACGAGTGCAGCTCAGCGACTCACGTGGGCCTCGTCAGGGCGAACAACGAGGACTGCTGCGATGCGCTGCCCGATCTGGGCGTGTTTGTCATCGCGGACGGGCTCGGCGGCGAGACTTGCGGGGAGCGCGCCTCCAAGATCACGGTCGAGACCCTGATTGACGCGGCTCGCGAAGCCGGGCCGGGCCTAAGTGTCGACACGATCTACGATGCCGTGGAACTGGCCAACCGCCGCATCTGGTTCGAGTCAGAGAATGACCCCCTGCTGCGGGGGATGGGAACGACCGTCACGGCGGCACTGCTGCAGGGCGACGCCGTGGACATCGTCAACGCGGGGGACAGCAGGGCCTACCGCTTCCGCGAGGGCAAGCTTGACCGCCTCACCCTAGACCACTCATTCCTCCGGCACCTCGCCGACGCATTCGGGGGCACCGAGGACGACTACCGGCACCACCGCGACCGGAACAAGCTCACCAAGGCCGTCGGGGCGGACGAGCGGGTGGGCGCGGACCGGGTGAACTTCGACTTTGCGCCGGGGGACATCCTGCTGCTGAGCAGTGACGGGCTGCACGGCTTCGTGCCAGCGGAGAGCATCTCGCGCGTGCTTGGCACCGGTGAGACGCTGGCGCGCAAGGCGCGCGGGCTGATCGACGAGACTCTCAAGCGGGGAGCCCCTGACAACGTCACGGTCGTCCTAGTCAGCCACGCAGCCAGCGAGTGAGCGGCGCCCTCAGGTCAGTTCCAAGCGCCGTTCGGTCAGGCTGTCAATGCGCTCCCGGTCAAGCCCGAAGCCGAGGCCCGGGGCCTCGGGCGCGTCGATCGTCCCGTTCGGGCTGACCTCCACCTCGGGCGTGATCACGTCCCTGGACCAGTAGCGCTTCGACGCTGAGACATCCCCCGGCAGGGTGAAGCCGTCCAGCGTCGAGAGCGCTATGTTGTGCGCACGGCCGATGCCGGATTCGAGCATTCCGCCGCACCAGACCGGAATCCCCGCCTGGCGGCAGGTCCGGTGAACCTTCAGCGCCTCGGCAAATCCGCCGACGCGGCCGAGCTTGACGTTGATCACGCCGCAGGCCTTGATGCGGATCGCCTGCTCCGCGCGGTGCGCGCTGCGGATGCACTCGTCCAGGCAGAGCGGCGTCCGCAAGTGCCTCTGGAGCTCGGCATGGTCGATCAGGTCGTCATGTCCGAGCGGCTGCTCGACCATCATCAGCCCGAACTCGTCAAGCGCCGCGAGGTGCCCGGTATCTTCCAGCGTGTAGGCCGAGTTGGCGTCCGCCATCAGCCGGATGCCGGGAAAGCTGCGCCGGACCTGCCGGACGACCTCCACGTCCCAGCCCGGCTTGATCTTGATCTTGACCCGCCTGTAACCCGCCCGGACCTCCCGGTCAACGAGGGCCAGCAGCGTGTCCACCGACTCTTGGATACCGATCGAGACACCGCACTCGATCCGGCGCCTCGACCCTCCGATGTGCCGCCACAGGGGCCTGCCAAGCCTGCGAGCCTCCAATTCCCAGCACGCCGCCTCGAGGCCGCCCAGCGCCATCCGGTGGCCGCGAACGGCGGCGGTCAATCCCGGCACCTCCGCGGCAGACTCGACCTCCACCCCGAGCACGCGGGGCGCTGCGAAGTCGGCCAGGACGAGCCAGGCCGTGTCGACCCACTCCTCGTTGTAGAACGGACGCTCCCCGCAGGTCACCTCTCCCCAGCCAGTCCCGCCGTCGGCGTCCTCGACCTCCACCAGCAGGATTCGCCGCTCGGTGGTCTTGCCGAAGCTCGTCTCGAAGGGATGCACGAGGGCCATCCGCATCTGGCGGAGCGTGATCCGGGCCAATCTCACCTGAGTCCCCTAACGTCGCTGGCAGCGCGGGCAGATGTGCGTTCCGCGCTGGGCCACCACGATCCGCCTCACTGGTGTGCCGCAGCGCGCGCAGGGTTCGCCCTGCTTCTTGTACACCCGCGTCCGCAACTGAAAGTGGCCGCGCGACCCACGGCTGTCAACGTAGTTGGAAATGCTCGTGCCACCGGCCTCGATGGCCTCCCGCAGCACTTGCTGGACCGCCCTGTGAAGCGCCCTCGCCTTGCGCGGCCCAACGCTCGACGCGGCCGTCTCGGGGTGGATGCGAGCGCGGAACAGCGACTCGTCGGCGTAGATATTCCCGATCCCCCGCAGGAACTCTTGGTCCAGCAAGAGCGGCTTGACCCGCTTCGTGCGCCTCGCGAGGAGCTTGGCAAACTCCGAGGGCCCGATCTCCAGCGGCTCCGGCCCCAGCTCTGCCAGCCGGGCGGGCATCCGGGCGCACCACTCCCACCGACCGAACTTGCGCATGTCGTCAAAGCCCACGGTCGGGCCTCCGGAGAGGAACATCTCGGCCCTTGTGTAGCGCCCCGCCTCCCGGTTGAGGAGCAGGTTCCCCGTCATTCGCAAGTGCACGGTGAGCACGGACGGTTCCCCGTCCCTGATCAGGCGGAACACAAGGTACTTGCCGTGGCGGTCCAGCCGTTCGATGCGCTGGCCGGCCAGCCGCGCCGCCGTCTCGGCCGGATCTCCGACGCAGGTGCGGGCCCAGTGAAAGATCACCGACTCGATCCGCCTGCCCTCGACATGCGGGGCAAGCGTGCGCCGGACCGTCTCGACCTCGGGCAACTCTGGCATGTTTGGCAAGACCCGGCGGGGCGGCCGGAGTCAGGGAACCTGCCCCACGATGGCCGGCAGCATCTCTCCGAGCTCGCCGCGGACCACGGCGTCGGCATCTGTGTCCAGCTGTGTCGGGTCACGGTTGACGATCACCAGGCGGGCACCGGAGCGCTTCGCGATCGGGGGGATCGAAGCGGCCGGTTCCACCACCAAGGAGGAGCCGGCGGCCAGAAGCACGTCGCACTGCTCGGCCGCGCTGCAGGCGCCACGCAGCACGCCCGGGGCAAGCGACTGGCCGAATGAGATGGTGGCCGGCTTGAGCAGGCCGCCGCACTCGTGGCAGCGCGGAGCGCGCTCGCCGGATCCCACGCGCTCGCAGGCCTCGTCGGAACTAATCCGGTCACCGCACGAGAGGCAAGCAGCCTCGGTGGTGGTCCCGTGCAGTTCCCAGACCTTCCCGGGCGGCACGCCCGATGCCTGGTGAAGGCCGTCGATGTTCTGCGTGATCAGCGCGGAAAGCTTGCCAAGCCGGTGCAGATGGACGAAGGCGGCGTGGCCCGCGTTTGGGCGGGCGGCGCGCATCGCCGGCCAAGCGGCGACTTTCTGGCGCCAGTATTCCACCCGGCCATCCTCGGACTCCAAGAATTCTGCGTAGCCGACAATCCGGTTGCGAGCCCACACACCGCCGGGGCTTCGAAAATCCGGGATCCCGGACTCGGTGGAAACTCCGGCGCCGGTGAAGCCCACGACCCGACGCGCCCCGGCGATCCAAGCTTGCACGGACCGCAAGTCCACGGCGGGATCCTATCACGCGCCGCGCCGGGCGGGTCCGGCAACCCCGGAGCCGCGAATGGGACGGTGGTGGACCGGGCACCGGCCGCGCCCGATCGTGGGGCCGGGCCCAGCTCTCGCTTCCGGAGTCGCCCGCCGACCCGTTGGACTACAATTCCATTAGTCATGTACTGCAGGCGCAATCTGGCACCCTCGGTCCCGCTGGGCCTCATCCTGGGATTGATCCATTTGGGGGCCCATCCGGAACCCGCCCGCGCCCAGAGGGGCGGACTCTACGTGGGCGCGGGTGTCGCGGGGCAGAGCGCGGACCTGGACTACAGCAAGACCGTTGACAGCACTCCCGAGAACAATCAGTCGGCAACGCCCGGGAGTGTGTTCACTTCCGAGTCGTCCGCGCGCGGCCTGTCGTACGGGACGGGGATTCTGGCGGGGTACAGGCTGGCCCTGCGCCCGACGGGATTCTACTTCAGCTTCGAAGGGGACCTCTTGAGACACGGCGGGACGCTCCGCGGAGCTTTGAGGGGAGCGGGCGTCTCGGCCGGGTTTGACCAGATCGGCGACGTGTGGCCCGAGGAGTGGTCATTCCGCCCGGAACGGAGCTACGGCGCCACGCTGCGCGTCGGCTCGGGAGTCCCCATTTTGGGAACCGGTTCGGGGGCGAGCGTGTATCTCTTGGTCGGGGTGCGCAGGACAAAGGCGCACTTCGCGGCGGAGTGGGAGGGCTGCCTGGATGCGTCGGCCTGCGCTGAAGGGGGCGGCCCCCAGCAGGGCGTGGATCAATTCTCGGAGATCTTCAACGGCTGGGTCACTGGCGCCGGCTTGGAGAAGCGATTCGGGCCGCTGGGCATCCGGGGCGAGGTCCGCTACGCGGACCACCGGGAGGCAGGGCGCACGATCCAGTTCGACGAAGTGGGGGTACGGGTGCCGCTCACCCTTGGCTCGGGGAGCTTGGGCGCGCGGGCCGACTTACTCTGGTACTTCTGAACCCGCCCGCCGGCAAGCGTGGTCACGGAGGCGTAGGCCGAGCAGGCCCGCGGGCGGTGGCCCCTGCCGCCTGGCCGGGCTGCAAGCGCTCCGACAGGCGCTTGGCCCGCGCGCACGCTTGGCCCGCGGCTGTCGCTGGCGCCCTCGTCCAGGGGGCTACCATGGGGCACTCGGAGCAGCACAGATGTTTCCTTTCCGCGGCGTGGACTTCATGCGATTCGACTCCCTTCTCAGCGAGGAGGAGTTGCTGGTCCGCCAGACGACCCGGCAGTTCGTCGAGGACCAGTTCATCCCCATCGTCAGGAAGCACTTCCGCGACGGCACATTCCCCACGGAATTGACGGAACCGATCGCCGAGCTGGGGTTCTTCGGCGCCAATCTGGAGGGCTACGGCTGCGCGGGGCTCAGCGAGGTCGAGTACGGCTTGGTCATGCAAGAGCTGGAACGGGGTGACACGGCCCTGCGCAGCTTCGTGTCGGTCCAGAGCAGCCTCGCGATGTACGCGATCCACGCCCATGGCTCGGCGGAGCAGAAGCAGCGCTGGATCCCGGCCATGCAGCGCGGCGAGGCGATGGGCTGCTTTGCGCTGACGGAGCCGAACTTCGGGTCCAACCCGTCTGGGATGCTGACGCGCGCGGTGCGCGACGGCGACGGCTACGTCCTGAACGGGGAGAAGATCTGGATCACGAACGGCAGCGTCGCCGATATCGCGGTGGTGTGGGCCAAGCTGGACGCGAGCGACAGGATCCAGGGAATCCTGGTCGAGACGGACCGGCCGGGCTTCACGGCGGTGGACCTGCACAACAAGCTCTCGATGCGGGCCTCGATCACGTCCAGCATCGGCCTCTCGAACGTGCGCGTGCCGTCCTCGAATGTCCTGCCGGGCGGGAAAGGGCTCAAAGCCGCGCTCGCCTGCCTGACCAACGCCAGACTGGGAATCGCGTGGGGCACAATCGGCGCGGCAATGGCCTGCTACGACTGTGCCCTGCAGTACACCGTCCTGCGCAAACAGTTCGGGGACCGGCCGATCGCCTCTCACCAACTGGTGCAGAACGAGCTGGCGTGGATGATCACAGAGATCACGAAGGCGCAGTTTCTCACGCTGCACGCCACGCGTCTCAAGGATGCTGGCCGGCTGAGCCATGTGCACGTGTCGATGATCAAGCGCGGCAATTCCGAAATGGCGCTCGAAGTGGCACGGCGCGCGCGCGACCTGCTCGGGGCCAACGGAATCACGGACGAGTACCCGATCTTCCGGCACATGTGCAACCTTGAGACCGTCAAGACCTACGAGGGCACGCACAACATTCACACGCTCGTCCTCGGGGCTCATATCACCGGCATACCGGCATTCTCGTAGCCGCCAGCGTTCGCGGCGCTCCGTCAGACACTTCCCCCGGGCGGTATACTCCCAGAATCAGGGGCTCAGCGAGTCCGGCCGGACCTGCGGCGGGGGCGGCCCGGGGCCCGAGAGCGATCCCAAAGTGCCGGTGCCAGAGCAGTCCAATTCCGAAGCCCGAGAATCAGGCGGTACCGCGGGTATCGAGCGTCGCCAGTTTCTGCGAGCCGCTGGCGGGGTCACGTTCACCGCGGCATCGGCAGCCCGCGTGGCCGGGGCCAACTCGCGCCTCCGAATCGCATTGGTCGGCTGCGGGGGACGGGGCCGGAGCGTGGCCGGCAAGATGGCGGCAGTGGACGGGGTTGAGTACGCCCACTTTTGCGACGTTTACGACAAGCAGGCCGAGTCGGCCCGCGAGGCGCTGGGAAGCGGTAGGGACAAGACCGGCCGGGACTACCGGAGGGTCATCGATGACCCGGACGTGGACGCCGTGCACGTCGCGACTCCCGACCATTGGCACGCCCTTCCCGCGGTGGACGCGATCCTAGCCGGCAAGCATGTCTACGTCGAGAAGCCACTCGGCCACAACGTGCTGGAAGGCCAGGCGATGGCGGAAGCAGCGGCGAAGTCCTCGGCAGTGTTCCTGACGGGGACCCAGCACCGGTCCGCGCCACACTTTGCCGAAGCGGCCGAACTGGTCCGGAGCGGCGGGCTGAAGGACGTGCATTTCGTGCGCGTCTGGAACTACGCCAATCTCATGCCGTCCGGGCCGGGCGATGCGGCCGATTCAGACCCGCCACCGGGCCTCGACTGGGACTTCTACCTGGGGCCCGCGCCATGGGTGCCCTTCAACCCGGGGCGGTTCCTCAGGACATACAGGTTCTTCTCCGACTATGCCGGAGGGTGGATCACGGATTTCGGCACACACCGGTTCGACACCGTGCACCAGATCATGGGCGCGGACCAGCCGGTCTCCGTCTCGGCAGCGGGGGGCCGCTTCGCGGTGGGCGGAATGGGCGACCAGCCAGACCTGCTGCAGGTCACGTTCGAATATCCCGGATTCGTGCTCAGCTACGAGACCTGCAACACCAACTCGTTCGGGAGTATCGGGCGTCTCACCCAAGGCATGCCGCTGCACGGCGCCCGCGGGCCGGAGAACAGACCCAACGGAATGGCCTTCTACGGCAGCAACGGAACCTTGGTCGCGGACAGGCTGGGCTACGAGATCATTCCCGAGACGGGCTCCTACGGCGGTTCGCTGGCGGGCGGCGCGGAGCTGGAGGCGAGCCGACTGAAGCGCGCGCACGAGTCGGGCGTCGAGCCGTCAGCGCTGCACGCGGAGCACTTCGTGCGCTGCATCCGTGACGGCGAGAAGCCCCGTTGTGATGCCGTCACCGGTCACCGGTCCTCGCTCGTCGCCCACCTGGGGAACATCGCCTACCGCGCAGGCAGGAAGCTCACATGGAACGGCAAGAGCGAAGATTTCGCGAACGATCCAGAGGCATCGCGCATGCTGGGCCGCCAGGCCCGCAAGCCGTGGGACGCAATCAGCCTCTGATCTGGCTCCGCCCGCGGCGGTCGGCCGAGCCCAACTCTGCACGGGGCTGCGCTCCCGGCGCGGGTTTCTCTGTCGATCTTGAGCGAGTTAACCGAGCGTGCGTGGACCGGCCGGCACGCCTTCGACCATGCCGAAACCTTGAAGACGGCAAATGGGTGGATGTCGACCCGGCGCGGATACAGCGACAGGTCAATGTCAAATTCTCGGACACAGCGGCCGGCAGATTGGCAGTAGCAGCCCGATGAGCGTTCATCACGTCGTCGAACGAGACGTAGACGACCCCATCGGAGACGACGACGAGATCTGTCAGCCCCTTCGATACGGTATCACCAGCTATGGGGCCAATATGCCGGTCGATGGACTTGTAGAGCGCCTAGAACGGAATACGATGTTTGTGCCGCCTTTTCAACGCAGGTTTGTTTGGACTCGCCCTCAGGCGTCCCGTTTTGTTGAATCGCTGCTCTTAGGTCTGCCTGTGCCTGGAATATTTTTCTTTAGGGAACCTGAGTCCCGTAAGTTGATGGTAGTTGACGGGCAACAGCGCTTGCTGTCGCTTAGACATTTCTATTGGGGAACTCTTGAAGAACTTGAGTTTCGGCTCGTTGGCGTCTCGAAGCCATTCTTAGGAAAGACATATAGAGCTCCCGGAAGAATCGAAGAGAGAGCTTGATGATTCCATTGTTCATGCAACCATCTTTCAGCAAGAGCATTCCAGCGATGACCCGAGTTCGGTCTGTTCCGTATTTGAGCGCCTGAATATGGGAAGTAGTCCTCTACAACCTCAAGAAATTCGTGCTTGTGTCTACCGTGGTAGGCTCAATGAACTGTTGTCAGAATTGGCAAGCAACGAGCACTGGCGAGCAATATATCGCTCAAACACCCGCAGAAAGAAGGACGAGGAGATCATCCTGAGATTCCTTTCTCTGTATCAAGATAGCGCTAATTATGATCAACCGATGAAGACGTTCTTGAACGACTTTATGGCTAAGAATCGGAATCTGTCCGGCGATCTGTGCGCGAGATTTCGCCATATATTTGAGAACACAATGGAACTGGTTTCCCGCTATCTCTTGAAGCCAGACGTTCTCAGGCCGGAACGAGCGCTGAATGTGGCGGTCGCTGATGCTGTGCTGGTGGGCTTAGCCCGCCGACTCGATAAGGGCTCGATCTGTGACCCGCAAGCCTTGCAGTCTGCTACCAAACGTTTGGTGAATCTGTTGAAAACTGCGGAACTGTACACGGTTGGAACTACGACCAAGGACAGGGTGCAAGAGAGAATTTGGTTAGCTTGTCAAGAGTATGATATAGTGAGATGAGTTTCGACGATAGAAGACGTCTGAAATCCGCGATACACCCGGTCTTTCAGGACTGCAGCTCAGAAAAGCCCCCCATTGAGACTCTGAGTCGGCTAGCTCAGCTTATGACGTAAGCGTTCGAGCGGCCCGTGCACGAGGACGTGGGAGTTCTCGGGTGGTGTGCCCAGAGAAACACGGGCACTTGGGTCCGCAATGACGGATTCGCTCGAGCGCTTGCCAAGGTCGTGACTTGACTGGTGGCGCGAAGCGCGGGGTCGGATCCATTGGGAGCTGGTCGGCAATCATGGCCAACTGGGATCGTGGATCGGCCCAGGAGCCGTCTCATCCGGCTCGCGAGGTCGCTGCGAGTGCAACGTGGCTGTTCAGGTCGCGCAGGTCCGCGACCTCGATGTCCGGGGGGCAGGTCTCGAAGTCTTCCGGCCGAATGCCGTAGAGCACTCCGGCGCAGTGCGAACCGGCGTTCCGCGCGGTGAGCACGTCCACAGAGCTATCGCCGACCATCAGCGTGTTCCGTGGATCGCTCCCCAATTCCCGCATGATCGTTCGCAAGCCATGCGGGTCCGGCTTCTTGGTGGTGAAGCTGTTCCCGCCGTAGATCCGCAGGAACCAGTCCGCCAAGCCCAAGCCGGCGATAAGGTCGCGGCTGAAGCGCTCGGGCTTGTTCGTCAAGACGGCCATTGGCACGCCTCGCTGTCGCCATTGGGAGAGCGCCTCCCGCACTCCGTCGTAGGGGCGCGTGTTGTCGAGCATGTGCACGTAGTAGTAGTGCAGGAAGTACTCCAGCCCGGCGCGCACGTCTGACTCGCCGGCCGCGGGGCCCAGCGCGCGGCGCACCAGCATCTCGGCACCGTTGCCGACGTATGACGAGATCGTGGGCACATCGAGCGGCGCCAGGCCCGCGTTGGCGCGAGTGGCGTTGACCGACAGCGCCAGATCCAGCGTCGAGTCGATCAGCGTGCCGTCCAGGTCGAAGACCAGCAGCTCGATCAGCGGGCGCAAAGTCAGCGGACCTAGAGCCCAACCACCCGGGCAATGTGTCCGCGCAGCTCGTCGAAAATCTGGCCCGGCGAGCGGGTCGCGTCGACCGTGGTGAAGCCGTACTTGTCCGCGAATCCGTCCAACACCTCGATCAGCCGAGCCTGATAGCGCACGAAGCTCTTGAACCGGTTAGCGCCGTAGGGCACGTCCATGCCGCTCTCCCAGTACTCGAAGTAGCGGTGTCCGGTGACCGTCCGCGCCACGATCTCGTCGACCGTGGGTCGCATGTAGTACACGGCATGGGGCACGATCGAGCATCCTGCGACCCGCTCGAGCCACTCGGAGTCCAAGTTGCGCGCCACGGACCGGGCCACGACGGAATAGAAGTACCGGTCCGTGACGACCACGAATCCAGCGCGCAGCGCCGGAATGATCACATGCTCGAGCCGATCCGCGAAGTCTGCCATGTAGAACAGGCCCATCGTCAGCGGTCCCAGCGTGTGGCCCGTCTTTGCGTCCCGGATTCCCTGCTTGGTCAGCCTCGACCGCGCCAGCCCGGTGTCGACGACGGCATGCCCGCTGGCCTCGAGCCAGTTGCGGATGCGCTCGATCTGCGTCGTGCGCCCGACGGAGTCCGGCCCTTCGATCACAATCAGCTTTCCCTGCAGGTGGCGCGCGTCGATCCCGGGCAGGGCATCCTCGTAGAACTGCAATGCTCCTCGACCAGTCATGGCTTGGCGACTAGCGGGACACCCGCAAGATCTCACGGTCGATGGCTTCGCCGATCTGCTCTCTCACGACCGCGCGCACGTGCCTCTGCTGGTCTTGAATGGACCCAGTGGCGTCGATCACGCGGAATCCCACCTCTTCCGACATTGCCTCGTACTCCTTGCGAATCCGGCTCTGGAACAGGCCGAAGCTCTCTTGTATGTTCGAGCTGAGATTCAGGTCCATGCCGGCCTCGTAGTACTTCAGGGCCGCCCGGCCGCCCAGAATGCGGTCCAGCGCCACCTGGAGCGGAACCCGGAAGTAAAAGGCGATGTCTGGCTGCACGGCGACGCGGTAGAGGTTTCGCACCCAGCTGCGACTCACCCCGCGAGCCACATCCCGCGCGAATGCGGTGTACGCGTAGCGATCGGCGCAGACCACGGCCCCAGCCTCGAGCATCGGCACGATGTGGCGCTCAAGGCGGTCGGCGAAGTCTGTGGCGTGGATCAGGCTGAAGGTCGTCGGGGTGAACATCTGCTTCTTCTTGCCCCGGCGCGTCGTGCCGCGAACGATCGGGGAGGAGTTCCACTCGCTGAACGAGACCACGAGCCCCAGCGATCGCAGCCATTGGCTGAGAAGCGCGAGTTGCGTGGACTTGCCCGAACCGTCGATCCCCTCGACGATGATCAGCTTGCCGCGATACGTGTTCGGCTGGAACTGGACCATTCCGGATTCTGGGCCAAGTTTAGCACCGGCGGCACGCTCCCCAAGCCGGATTCCCTTCGCCGCGCTGCTTGTACGATTAAACCCATGCTGGAAGCGCGCATCAATGCCCTTTACGGCCAGAACCGCGAGTCCTACACTCACCAAGACTTGGAGATCTTTGGCGAGTTCAAGGACGGCCTCAACGAGGGCGCCATCCGCGCCGCAGAGCCGGATCCCGGTGGCGCCTCGCACGGGTGGCGGGTGAACCCGTGGGTCAAGCGTGGAATTCTGGTCGGCTTCCGGCTGGGGCGCAGCGTCGACATGTCCGACGAGGGCAGCCGCTTCCGATTCATCGACAAGTCCACCTACCCGCCGCGCAGCCTTTCCCTGGACGAGAGCGTGCGGGTGGTGCCGGGAGGCTCCAGCCTGCGGGACGGCTGCTTTGTCGGCCGGAGCGTGACCTGCATGCCGCCCATGTACATCAACGTGGGCGCATACGTGGATGACGGCTCGATGGTGGACTCGCACGCGCTTGTCGGGAGCTGTGCCCAGATCGGCAAGAATTGCCACCTCAGCGCGGCTGCCCAGATCGGCGGGGTGCTGGAACCGGTGGGGGCCCTTCCGGTGATCATCGAGGACGACGTCCTCGTCGGCGGCAACTGCGGGGTCTACGAGGGCACGATCGTGAAACGCTCGGCGGTGCTCGGAGCCGGGACGGTCCTAACGCGCTCGACCCCGGTGTACGACATCGTCCGCGGGGTTGTCCACAAGGCGGGCAGCGACAGCCCGCTCGTAATTCCGGAGGGCGCGGTGGTGGTGCCGGGCTCACGTCCGATCAAGCGCGGCCACGGTGCCGAGATGGGCCTGTCGCTGTACGCCCCGGTGATCGTCAAGTACCGGGACGCGCAGACCGATGCCCGGGTCGAGCTCGAGTCCCTGCTGCGCTAGCGCTGCCCCTGGGCGTTGCAGCCCCCGCCCCACCGCGCGCCGCAGCCTGTCGCGGGGGCACCCTACCGCCCCACCCGAGCCCGAGCGGCCCCGTCTGGTACGATGCTCTTAGCAAGCGGAGCACCCCAAAGCCGATCTATGGAATGTGGAAAGTAGGCACGGCTGGTGCGGCGATCGTCTTCAGAAGGAGTGCTGCGATGCTCCTTCTGCCGCAAGAGCCATGAAGTCGTCTCGAAGCTGATCGCAACCCCGGGGAATTATCCCAAGTCGTACATCTGCGACGAGTGCGTCGTAATCTGCAGCGCGATCTTGGACGAGGACAAAGATCCCAAGAGTCGCAAGTCCTCGCTCTCGCTGCTCAAGCCCCACGAGATCAAGACGAAGCTAGACGACTACGTCATCGCCCAGGAAGACGCCAAGAAGCGCCTCTCTGTGGCGGTCTACAACCACTACAAGCGCGTCTACATGGAGCAGCGCCGGGCTCCCGGGGCCAAGGGCGACCAAGATATCGAGGTCCAGAAGTCCAACATCCTGCTGATCGGACCGACAGGCACCGGCAAGACCCTGCTGGCCCGGACGTTCGCAGAGATTCTGGACGTGCCGTTCGCGATCACCGACGCCACGACCCTGACCGAGGCGGGATATGTCGGGGAAGATGTCGAGAACATCATCCTGAAGCTTCTCCAAGCGGCCAACGGTGACGTCAGTCGCGCCCAGAAGGGCATCATCTATATCGACGAGATTGACAAGATCAGCCGCCGCGACGAGAGCCCCTCGGTCACCAGGGACGTCTCTGGCGAGGGTGTGCAGCAGGCCCTTCTCAAGATCTTGGAAGGCACGGTCGCCAACGTGCCGCCCCAAGGCGGGCGCAAGCACCCCCACCAAGAGTTCACGCACGTGGACACGACCAACATCCTGTTCATCTGCGGGGGGGCGTTCGTGGGCTTGGACGATATGGTCGCACGCCGCGTCGACGCGCGCGTGGTGGGCTTCCGGGGCGGAAGCGGGGCCAACCAGGCACTGCCCCGCGAGGCCGGTCGGGACGGCAAGGTGCAGCCCGATCTGGGCCTGCTGGGCAGGGTCCAGCCGCAGGACCTGATCAAGTTTGGCTTCATCCCAGAGTTCATCGGCCGGCTGCCGGTCTGCGCCACGCTGTGCGCGCTGGACGAGGACGACCTCGTCCAAATCCTGACAGCCCCCCGCAATTCTCTGGTCAAGCAGTACCAGAAGCTCTTCGAGTACGAGAACATCGCGCTCAGGATCGAGCCGGCGGCGCGGCGCGCGATCGCGCGCCTTGCGATGCAGCGCGAGCTTGGCGCCCGTGGTCTGCGCATGATCATGGAAGACATCATGCTGGAGCTGATGTACTACCTGCCGGCCCGCAAGCGCCGGGTGAAGAAGTTCGTCGTCACCGAGCAGATGGTCCTCGAGGACCACGAGAAGTTCCTGGCCCGGCTGCTCGACAAGGCTGGCTGACCACGCCGCGGGCGGCCGCGCCGTCCTTCCGCGCCCGGCCCCGCGGACTCGCCGTTCTTGGCCGGACAGGCGGCCGATGCCCCGCCGCGAAGGCCTCCGCGGGAAATCTCGGTCCGGCATCGTAGAATGAAGTCATGGGAACCAGCGGTGGTGGCCGGACGAGCCTCCGAGTCCCGATGATGCCAATCCGGGACGTGGTCATCTTCCCCAACATGATGTCCCCGTTCGTGGTCGGCCGGCCCGCAAGCGTGGCCGCGCTCGAAGCGGCGCTGGCCCACGACAAGAAGATATTCCTCACGACGCAGCACGACGCGTCGGAGGACGAGCCGAGCCCGGAGGACGTCTACCAGGTCGGCACGATTGTCGCGATCGCCCAGAGCCTGAAGCTCCCGGACGGCAACATCAAGGTGCTGGTCGAGGGGCTCGAACGCGCCCGGCTGCGCAGCGTGCGCATCGAGGCCGGTTACATGCAGGCCGTTGTCGAGCTTGGCCAGTTCCCGGAGACTGACGACCCGGAGATCGACTCGCTGGTGAGCCGCGTTAGCACTGTGTTCGAGCAGTACGTGAAGCAGAGCCCGACCGTCAACTACGAGACGATCATCGCGGCCGTGCGGGGAGACGACCCTGCGAAGCTGTCGGACACGATCGGCGCGAACCTGCCGCTCACGGTTCCCGAAAAGCAGGACTTGCTGGAAATCTTCGACCCCGTCCAGCGCTTGGCGCGCATCGCGGACCTGCTCGACATCGAGCTTGAGAAGCTGTCCGTGGACCGCACGGTGCAGTCACGCGTGAAGAAGCAGATGGAGAAGGCCCAGAAGGAGTACTACCTCAACGAGAAGATCAAGGCCATCCAGAAGGAGCTGGGCCGCGGCGAGAAGAACGAGTTCGACGAATACCGAAGCCGCATACAGAAGGCCGGCATGACCCGGGACGCCAAGAAGAAGGCGCTGGCCGAGGTCCAAAAGCTCGAGAACATGCCCACGATGTCCGCCGAGAGCACCGTGTCGCACAACTACCTGGACTGGCTGCTCGCAGTTCCGTGGAAGGCCAAGAGCCGCGAGATCCGCGATCTGACAAACGCCGAGAAGGTGCTCAACGCGGACCACTACGGCCTGGAACGGGTCAAGGAGCGCATCCTCGAATTTCTCGCCGTGCGCCGGCTGGTCAACCGACCGCAGGGCTCCATCCTGTGCTTCGCCGGGCCTCCGGGGGTCGGCAAGACCTCGCTGGGGCAATCGATCGCCAGGGCCACCGGTCGCAAGTTCGTGCGGCTGTCACTGGGGGGCGTGCGCGACGAGGCTGAGGTTCGCGGCCACCGCCGAACTTACATCGGCGCGCTGCCTGGCCAGATCATCCAGATGATGAAGAAGGCGGGCAAGCGCAACCCGGTCTTCATGCTCGACGAGGTCGACAAGATGTCGACCGACTTCCGCGGCGACCCCTCGGCCGCCCTGATGGAGGTGTTGGATCCGGAGCAGAACTCCGCCTTCCAGGATCACTACTTGGACGTGGAGTTCGATCTCAGCCAAGTGTTCTTCATCGCAACCGCGAACGTCCTGCACACGCTGCCAGCGCCGCTACTTGACCGCATGGAAGTGATTCGCATCAGCGGCTACACGGAGGGCGAGAAGACCGAGATCGCCAAGCGTCACCTGGTGGCGAAGCAGATCGCCAATGTGGGCCTCAAAGAGACCAAGCACATCCAGTTCACCGATGACGGCATCCACACGATCATCGAGCAGTACACGCGCGAGGCCGGTGTGCGCAACCTCGAGCGGGAGATTGGCAACATTTGCCGCAAGGTAGCACTCGAAGTCGTGCGCGGCACCCGCTCGAAGCGGGACGCCGCGGCGGTGATCGATTCCGCGGCGGTCAAGGGCTATCTCAAGGTTCCCAAGTACCGCACGCCCGGCGCGGAGCTCAAGAGTGAGATCGGGACGGGTGTCGGCCTGGCTTGGACAGAGATGGGCGGTACGCTGCTGCACATCGAGGCCACGCTCATGGACGGCAAGGGAAAGCTGACGCTGACCGGAAAGCTCGGAGACGTGATGCAGGAGTCCGCGCAAGCGGCCATGAGTTACATCCGGTCGCGGGCGAGGGCCTTCGGGCTGCCCAAGGGGTTCTACAGCAACCTCGACATCCACGTGCACGTCCCCGAGGGGGCAATCCCCAAGGACGGGCCTTCCGCGGGCATCACGCTCACCACGGCGCTCGCGAGCGCGCTGACCAAGGTCATGGTGCGGGGTGACTTGGCGATGACCGGAGAGGTCACGCTGCGCGGCAAGGTGCTGCCAATTGGCGGCCTGAAGGAGAAGTTGCTCGCTGCCAACCGCCACGGCATCCGCGAAGTGGTGCTCCCCAAGGACAACGAGAAGGACTTGCCGGACATCCCGGAAAACGTCCGCGAAGGGCTGAGGCTGCACTTCGTGGAGACCATGGACGAAGTGCTCGAAATTGCACTTGTGGACTCCCTGGCCGGGCTTGCAAGCCACCCGTTCCGCCCCGGCGGCGTGCAAGTGGTCCATCAGGACGACCTTCCGACCGCCTGAGAACCAGGACCGGCATGGCCGTTGAGCTTGCCGCCACCGCTCACGACCCACGGCAATTCCCGCGCGACCGGTTGCCGGAGGTCGCTTTCGTGGGCCGCAGCAACGTGGGCAAGTCAAGCCTGCTGAACACCATGCTGCTACGCCACCGGAAACGCGTGCGGGGCGCGGTGAGAAAGAAGCTCGCCAAGACCAGCCAGACCCCGGGGCGCACGCGGTCGATCAACTTCTTCAGGATTAACCGCAAGCTCTACTTCGTGGACCTGCCCGGCTACGGCTACGCGAGGGTCCGGAGGACCGAGCAGGACCGCTGGAAGCTCCTCGCGGAGGGATACCTGGTGGCAAGGGAACCGCTGCGTTTGGTCGTGCTCCTCGTTGACATCAGGCGCGGGCCGACGGTTCTGGACCGCCGGATGGCGGAGTGGCTCGAGTTCCACGAACAGCCCTTCTGCGTCGCGGCGACGAAATCGGATAAGCTAAAGCAGGGCGCGCGTCTGCGGTCAGCCCGCTCCATCGAGGAGTCTTTCGCCCCTCCCATCCCCTTCTCGGCTGTGTCGGGAGAGGGCGTCAAGCAACTCTGGCGAGTCATCGACTCGGCCCTCGCGTCCTAGCGGCACTCGGCACCTTGGCCGGGCCAGCCCACACGAAACCGGATAGGCATGCCTTCGAAACCCAGCGAACGCTCGGAAGAAAAACCAGCGACCCCTGAATCCAGCCCGCGGCCGGAGCGCCCCGCGCAGAAGGGCCGGGCGAAGAAGTCCGCTGCCCAGCCGGAAAAGGACCGGTCAGCGTCGCCGCGGTCCAAACCCTCGCGGCGGCGGCGCAGCCGCTTTCGCGGCGGTCCCTCCGACGCGTCCCGCAGGGGCGCGAAGCGCCAGCGCGATGCCGGGGGGGAGCAGTCCCGCCCAGCACGTCGCGGCCCCCGCCGCCGGCGCCAGCGTCACCCGGCTGGCCGGGGCCGACGTCGCGGCCGCCACATCGACACAAGGAAGGCGCCCGACATTGAGGCGGAGTTCCAGAAGATCGTGGCGGCGATGGTGCGAGACGGCAAGCAGCCGCTCGAAGTTGCGGCGCTGAAGGCCCTCAGCATCACCGAGCTCCACACGAAGGCACGGAAGATGGGCCTCCCGACCCGTGCCGGCCTGCGCAAGCAGGAGCTGATCTTCGGCATGCTCCAGGCGAAGTCGGAGGGCGTCGGCCTGATCCTGACCCAAGGGGTCCTGCAGGTCATGCCCGAGGGCTACGGCTTCCTCCGCTCCCCGGAGTACCACTACCAGCCGGGCCCGGACGACACCTACGTGGCCGCGGCCCTGATCCGCCGGTGGAGCCTGCGCAAGGGCGACACCGTGACCGGCTACGCGCGGCCGCCGGAGCAAACCGAGCGCTACTTCGCGCTTCTCAGCGTCAAGGCCGTCAACTACCAGCAACCCGAAACGGCCAAGACGAAGGTCCTGTTCGACAATCTGACACCGCTGTACCCGGAGGAGCGCTTTAGGCTCGAGACTCACCGCCAGAACCTGAGCGGGCGCGTCATGGACCTGCTGGTGCCCATCGGAAAGGGCCAGCGCGGCCTGATCGTCGCCCCGCCCCGAACCGGAAAGACGATGTTGCTGCAGGCCATCGCCAACTCGATAATGGCGAACCAGCCACACGCGTTCCTGATCGTGCTCCTGATCGACGAGCGGCCGGAGGAGGTCACCGACATGAAGCGGTCGGTGCGCGGAGAGGTTGTCAGTTCCACGTTCGACGAGCCGGCCTCGCGGCACGTGAACCTAGCCCAGACGGTCATCGAGAAAGCCAAGCGGCTGGTGGAGCACAAGCGGGACGTGGTGATCCTGCTGGACTCGATCACCCGCCTGGCGCGCGCCTACAACACAATCTCGCCGCCGTCGGGCAAGGTGCTCTCGGGCGGAGTGGACTCGAACGCGCTGCAGCGCCCCAAGCGTTTCTTCGGGGCCGCCCGCAACATCGAGGGCGGCGGCTCGCTGACCATCGTGGCGACGGCCCTGGTGGAGACCGGCAGCCGCATGGACGAGGTGATCTTCGAGGAGTTCAAGGGCACCGGCAACATGGAGACCCACCTGGACCGCAAGCTGGTGGAGAAGCGGATCTTCCCGTCGATCGACACTAACCGCAGCGGCACTCGGAAAGAGGAACTGCTGCTCGGCCCGCAGACGCTCGGCAAAGTCTGGGTGCTGCGACGGGTGCTGGGCGCACTGCAGACCGTGGAAGCGGCCGAGCTGCTCCTGACCAGGCTGGCGAAGACCGCCAACAACAAGGAGTTCTTGGCGTCGATGTCGGGCTGACCGGCCCGCGTCAGCCGGAGATCGCGGTCTGGGCGGCGGCCAAGCGCGCGATCGGCACACGGTACGGAGAACAGCTCACGTAGTCGAGCCCGGCGCGCACACAGAACGCGACCGACTTTGGCTCGCCCCCGTGCTCCCCGCAGATGCCCACCTCCAGGCCAGGGCGCGTGGCCCGGCCCTTCTCGAGTGCGATCTCGATCAGCTGGCCGACCCCGCCGCTGTCGAGCACTTGGAATGGATCCTCGTCGAAGATGCCCTGGTCGCGGTAGGCCCCGATGAACGGTCCGGAATCGTCACGGCTGAACCCGAAGGTCGTCTGGGTCAGATCGTTGGTTCCGAAGCTGAAGAACTCGGCGTGCCGTGCGATCTGGTCCGCCGTCAGGGCACCTCGCGGCACCTCGATCATCGTGCCAACCTTGTAGTGCACGGACCGGCCAGCCTCTTGGAAGACTGTCTCGGCGGCCTCGACCACGAGCCGCTTCTGGTGCTGCAACTCCTTGTGGCTGCCGACCAGCGGGATCATCACCTCGGGAATCGCGTTCACCCCCCTCTCGGCGCACTCGACGGCGGCCTCGAAGATCGCCCGGGCCTGCATCTGGGTGATCTCGGGAAACGTGATGCCCAACCGGCAGCCGCGGTGGCCCAACATCGGGTTGAACTCGTGCAGCTCCTCAACGCGCCCTAGCAAGTCCGAGACCTCGGAGATGCGCTCCTGGCCTCCGGCGCCAGCGCGCAGCTCGGCAAGTTCCACCATCAGGTCCTCCCGTTTGGGCAAGAACTCGTGCAGCGGCGGGTCAAGAGTGCGCACGATGACCGGAAACCCGTCCATCACTTCGAAGAGCTCGACAAAGTCCTGGCGCTGCATCGGGAGCAGCTTGGCAAGCGCGCTCGCGCGTTCCTCTGCGTCCACGGCCAGGATCATCCGCCGCACGTGCCCGATGCGCTCAGGCTCGAAGAACATGTGCTCGGTGCGGCACAGGCCGATGCCCTCCGCGCCGAACTCCCGCGCGGCGCGGGCGTCCCTAGGAGTCTCCGCGTTGGCGCGCACCCGCGCCACGCGGTGCTTGTCGACAATTTCCATGAATCTCGCGAAATCGCCGGACTTCGGGTCCGGGTCGATCGTGGCAGCCTTGCCGGCGAAGACCTCGCCAGTGGAGCCGTCAAGCGAGACCCAGTCACCGGCGCCGAGGTTGCGCCCGTTGCACGAGATGCGCTGGTTCTCGGTGTCCACCGAGACCTCGCCAGCCCCGGCAACGCAGGGCGATCCCATGCCGCGAGCGACGACGGCCGCATGGGACGTCATTCCGCCTCGCGAGGTGAGGATGCCCTTCGCCGCTTCCATCCCGTGGATGTCCTCAGGCGTGGTCTCGCCACGCACGAGCAGCACATCCCTTCCCTTCTCGGCCTCTTCGACGGCTTGGTCGGCCGAGAAAACCAGCTGCCCGACGGCGGCTCCCGGCGATGCCGGCAGCCCGGTGGTCAGGACCGTGAGCGTGTCCTTGGAGGAAGCGTCGATGATCGGGTGGAGCAGTTGATCCAGATGCTGGGGCTCGACCCGCATGACCGCCTCGCGGTCCGAGATCAGCCCTTCTTCCACCATGTCCACGGCAAACTTCACGGCAGCCGCGCCGGTGCGTTTGCCGCTGCGCGTCTGCAGCATGTATAGCTTGCCCTGCTGCACTGTGAACTCGAAGTCCTGGACATCGCAGTAGTGGCGCTCCAGGCGGTCAGTGATCGCCCGCAACTCGTCGTATGCCTGCGGGAGGATTTCCCGCAGCTCGTCGATCGGTCGCGGCGTGCGGATGCCCGCGACGACATCCTCGCCCTGGGCGTTGACCAGGAACTCGCCGTAGAACTTGTCCTCGCCTGTGGCGGGATCGCGGGTGAATCCGACACCGGTCGCGGAGGTCGGACCGAGATTCCCGTAGACCATGGTCTGAACGTTGACCGCGGTGCCGAGATCGTTCGGGATGTCATTCATACGCCGGTAATGGTTGGCGCGCGGGTTGTCCCAAGAGCGGAACACCGCATCGCGGGCCAGCTTCAGCTGTTCGATGGGTTCCTGCGGGAACGCCTCGCCGATCCGGCTGCTGTAGTGGTCCTTGAAGAGATCGACGCAGGCCTGCATCTGGTCCTCGTCGAGCTCGGTGTCGTTCTCCACACCGGACTTTTCCAGCACGCCCTCGAGCACCCGTTCGAACTCACCCTTGGAAACGCCCATCACCACGTCGCCGAACATCATGATGAAGCGCCTGTAGCAGTCCATGGCGAAACGCCGGTTGTTGGCCACCCTCGCGAGCCCCTCGACCGAAACGTCGTTGAGGCCCAGGTTCAAGACGGTGTCCATCATGCCGGGCATCGAGAATTTCGCGCCGGAGCGGACCGACACTAGCAGCGGATCATTGGGGTCGCCCAGCTTCTTGCCCATGGCCGACTCGAGCCGCGCCAACGCTTCGGCCATCTCGGACTCCACGGCCTCGGGAACTTGGTTGCCACTGGCAAGGTACAGGTTGCAGACATCCGTCGAGACGGTGAAGCCTGGCGGCACGGGAATCCCCGCGCTGGCCATCTCGGCAAGGTTGGCCCCCTTGCCGCCAAGGGTGTCCTTCATGGACCTGTCTCCCTCGGTCTTGCTGCCGCCGAATGAGAAGACATGCTTTTCCATATCAGTGCTCGCTTTCTGCCATGGGCCGGGATGCTGGCCGTCCAGCACTAGTCGGGGATCCCGACCGCCACTGCTCGGGACCGATACTGTGGAACCGGGTATTACTCCAACGGTGGCGGTGGACGAGGAGCGCACACGCGGGCGCGGGCGCGAAATTCGATCTTAGCAAACCGTGGCCGGAAACCGTCGGCGCCATTCGGCACCATCCCGCCGCACTGCGCACAGGCGGGCGAGGCGCCCTGCAACTCTCGCTCAGTCGGGTGGGCGGCGACGACTTCCCAAGGTGGCCGGGTCCACGGGCGCCAGTTCGACATAGTCCCGGTAGGTCACCTTCGACCGGGCTGGCTGGTCGGGGGGGCTGGTTCGATTCTCCCGCAGCCAACGCTCGAATCGCTCGATCTGCTCGGGATGCCGCGATGCGAGGTCGGTGGCCTCCTCCGGATCCGCCTTGAGGTCGTAGAGTTCCAACGCCGCATCCGCCGCACCCCGAACGAACTTCCAGCGCCCTTGGCGCGCGGCCTGGCTGTGCAGCCGGTTGCCAGCCGTGATCAGTTCCCAGTAGAGCCACTGGTGGGTTCTCTGCGACCCCGTTCCCAAGATGGTCGGAACGAACGAGATCCCGTCGGTCGGCGGCGGGTCGACCGACGCGAGCTCGGCGAAGGTGGGCATCATGTCAGGAAAGTAGGTCACATGGCCGCTAACCGTCCCCGGCTCCACCTGCCCCGGCCAGCTGGCGATTTGCGGCACCCTGAGCCCGCCCTCGTACATCGAGCCCTTGTACCCGCGTAGCCCGCCCGACGCGTCAAAGAAATCCTCGCTGACGTCGAATAGAGACTGTGCCCCGTTGTCCGAGTTGAAGATCACGACCGTGTCCCGCTCGATGGCCAACTCACGCAGCAATGCGACAAGCCTGCCCACGTCCCGGTCCAGGTGGGACACCATTGCCGCGTACGTGGCACGCGGGTTGGGCGAGACGATGTATCCCACGCGCGGTTCTTGGCCGCCCCCGATCTCGGGAAACGTCCCGAGGTACTCCTTCAGCGAGTCCGCGGGTACGGCAAGCTCTACATGCGGAATGATGACCGGCAGGTAGCAAAAGAACGGGCCGTCGCGATTCTCGCGGATGAATTCCAAGGCCCGATCGAAGATCAGGTCGTGCGCGTACTGCCCGCGGCCCCCTTTGCGGTTCAGCGCGAGATTCATGCGTCCGTGGTTGAGCGTGAGCCAGAACGGATAGTAGAAGTGGGCGTGGACTTGGTGCAGGTAGCCCAGAAAGTCATCGAAACCCTGCCTGAGCGGATGTCCGGGGCTGTCCTCAAGCCCGAGGCCCCACTTTCCGTAAGCCCCAGTCGCGTAGCCGGCCTGCTTCAGCGTTTCGGCGAGCGTGATATCGGCGTCGGCGATGTGGGCATCGCCCAGGTTTCCCCTGACAGGGGTGTGGCCTCCATGGAGGCCGGTCATCAGGACGCTGCGGGACGGGGCGCACACCGTGGAGCCTGCGTAGGCGTGCGTGAATCGCATCCCTTGGGCGGCGAGACTGTCGAGATTCGGGGTCTTGATCTTCTGCTGGCCGTAGGATCCGAGGTGGCCGTAGCCCAGATCATCGGCCATGATCAGCACGATGTTCGGCTGCGGGGCGGCGAGGGCTGGCACCAAGAGGCCTGCGAATGCGGCGAGAAGGAGCGTCACGCCCTGCAAGGTATCACGGGCCCGGCGGCAACCCGCTAGGGCCGCTCAGTCGGCGACGGTAGAACCGTGGAGACCTTCCGAGAGGGATTTCGTCAGCGCGCCGATATCTCCGGGTCCGATCGCGCAGCACCCCCCGAATAGCGACGCCCCCGCCGCGATGCAGCGGTGAGCAGCGGCCACGAACTGCCGTGTGCCGAAGCCGTGCCTCTCTTGGACGGAGACTTCCCCGTCGAGCGTGAAGCCGGCGGGCACAGTGAATCGGTTGGGATAGCCGCCAACAGGCTTGTCCGTCAGACCCGCGATCTCCGTGACGGCGGCCTCAATCGCGTCCGGGTGCGTGCAATTGAACAGGAAGGCCCCGACATCCAAGTCCGCGAGGGCGCTGAAAGCTTGCGACACGCTCTCCCCGCTGCGCAATCCGGCCCCGGGCTCGTCCCTCAGAGTCCAGGACACATACACCGGGAGTCCCCTCTTCGAGGCCGCCGCCAGCGCCGCCTCGCAGGCAACGCGCGATTCCGCAATGCTGGACATGGTCTCGCAGAGAAAGAGGTCGACCCGTGGTTCGAGGGCACTGGCCAAAACGGCGTAGACCGGGCGGGCGTCGGGGGCGCCGGGAACCAAGTCGGGGCGGTAGCTCTCCGAGAGCGGCGGCAAGCCACCGGCGACCCGGACGCTGGCGCCCGACGCGATGGCAGCGTCGCGCGCCAATCGGCCGGCGAGCGCGGCTAGGTCCGCGTAGCGGTCTGCGAGGCCAACCTTCGAGAGATAGCTAGGGATGCACGAGTAGCTGTTGGTGGTGATCATCCGCGCACCGGCGGCGATGAAGTCGAGGTGGACCTCGCGCACCACGTCTGGCGAATCGAGCAGCGCTGCCGCGGACCAGAGTCCGGTGCGGGTCGCCACGCCGCGACGAATCAGCTCCCGGCCCATGCCGCCATCCATGACGGTCACCGCCCCGCTCGATACCGCTTCGGGAAATCCGGGATTGACGGCCATACCTGAGTCCTCCTCGCGCCGCGCGTGGCGATGCAGCAACGCCCTGCGGCCAGTCGCCGGCCGGCACGCCGGAAGCAATCCCATACCGTCTGCGCGCATTACAGGGTATACCGACTTGGGCGACTCTGGCGTTTCCGCCCATCTCGGCCTGAGCCCGGCGATTGGTCGCACCGCAGGCTGGACGCCGAGCCCAATTGCCAGGCGCGAGCCCGCGCCCGACCCTGCGAGGAATGCCCCTTCCACCCGGCCAGTGCCAGGCCGAGGTCTCTTGCCGGCAATGGGCACGGGGACGGTGGAACAACCGAACGGGGCACTGTCGCCCCTCGAGCGACTCAGTGGGTTGCGGGCGGGCAAGACGACGAAGGCCCCAAGAGTGGCGCGCCTTGGCCAAGAGTGGCATGAGTTCGTTGCGGCGGCTGTTGGCTCAACACTCGACCCTTCCTGAGAATCGGGCCCGGCCTGCAACAAGGAGCGGACTATTCGGTGAACCGGTACGAGTAAAGGTCGCAGTCTTCGAGCTCGAAGCGCAGTCTCACGCGCTTTCCGGCAAGCGCTGAAATGTCGCTGCCGCGCTTCCACGCGTACACCTCCGCAATGGCATCACCGTATAGCGCGGGCGCGCTGCTCGCGTCGAAGCCTTGCAGCGCCCGACCGTCGGGCTCCTCGAATGTGGCCCGCAACCAGCCAGCCGCGGATGTCGCGTAGTTCAAGACCAGCCGGTGCCCGCTGAATCGCATCGGCGTGGTCACCAAGCTTCCTCCCGGGCGCCCGGCATGCGCCGAAGCGAAGCCGTCCAAACGCAGCGTTGCCCTTCTCAGACCCGCGGTCGGCAGCCGATAGTGCTCCCCGACATAGACCGACAGTTGATCCTCGGCCGTGTGGAGCAGCCCCCATGCGGGCATCGTGCTGCGGTCGCCCCAGTTGCGGGAGTCGCGACCGGGACGAAGCCAAGCCTCCCTGAATGTGCGGTCAAACCGCAGACCATCGCGGCTGCTGAGCATGACGGCGTCGGAAACTCCAGCGGTCTCACGCCCGGCCAGCCGCTGCCGGTCCGGCAGGAAGCGCTTCGGGAATGAATGCGAGCCGGTAGCCGGGATCCCGGAAGTACGGTATGGTCGCGTTCGTGTAGAAGTGCTCCGCGTCGGGCGGATCCAGCTCGATCAGCCGGGGTGCCGACCAATCCAAGAAATTGCCGGACTCGGTGACGCCGATGCCGCGCACACCGCGGTAGGGCGTGCGGAAGTAACAGCGGTACTTCCCGCGGACAGAGTCCCAGAACGCCAGATTCTGGGAATCGAACCGGCCCTCGGTGAACACCGGGCGGGGCGAAGCCAGCCTCCAGCGCAGCCCGTCCTCGGAGACGAACGCATATAGCGCCTGCCTGGGCTCGATCCCACGGCCCAAGGCCTTGTATCGCTGGGCCCCGGGAACTCCCGGGCGACTGTCCTTGAACGGGGTGAAATTGTGCGTGCCCAGGCCTGCGAGCACGATGTTGTTCCGGCGCGAGCCCTGCCACTCGACGAGGCCCAGATCCGGCTTGGACCAGACAATGCCGTCATTGCTCTCGGCATAGCATGCGTGCTCGAAGCTCCCACCTCCCGGCGAGCCGCGGTAGTACATCCGATAACGGCCGCCGTCTTCGAACACCGAAGCATAAGCCGAGGTCGGCCCCTCCCAGGGACGGTCGAAGAATGTGGCGACCTCCGCGCGGCGCGGTGGGTGCATGCGGAGGTCAACTCCCCGGGCGGACGCAATCCTGTGGCGATCGACGAACAGTTCGACCCCGTGGCCGATCGTCTCCAGAAGCCGAGGTGCCTGCTGGGCCCTTGCCAGCCTTGGGAGCGGCGCGGCCAGTGTGGCGAGCCATGCCCGGCGGCAGATCAGCGATGACCGGTCCGAGCCCCGTGGCCAGGCTTGGCAGCCATGCATCGCCGCCCGAGCATACCGCGGCGGGGCTCTCGCCAACATCACTGCCGCCTCGTGGCCGGGAAGCCGCCAACGCGGTCCTGCGGGCTCCCCGGACTCGGGTACCCTGAAACGAACATGCAACTGGGCTTTGTGAGCGCGATCCTGCCCGAGCTTAGCCTCGACGAAGTTTGCCGGATAGCGGCCGGGGAGGGCTATGACTGCGTCGAGGTGATGTGCTGGCCCCCGGGCAAGGCCGAGCGGCGCTACGCGGGCGTCACGCACATCGACGTGTGCGACATGGACGAAGGCGCCGCAGGCTCCGTGCGCGAGTGCGTGGGGCGGCACGGTGTCACGATTAGCGGGCTCGGCTATTACCCGAACGCCCTCTCCCCGGACGAGCGCGAGGCGGAGGTGGCCCAAACGCACATCAGACGGGTGATCGAGGCCGCGAACAAGCTCGGCCTGACGACCGTGAACACCTTCGTGGGGCGGGACTGGACTCTCTCGGTGGAGGAGAACTGGCCGCGCTTCCTAGCTGTCTGGAAGCCCTTGGTGGCACACGCCGAGCGGCTCGGCGTGCGTATTGGAATCGAGAACTGCCCGATGATCTTCACCCGGGACGAGTGGCCGGGTGGCAAGAACCTGGCCTGCTCACCGGCGATCTGGCGGCGGATGTTCGAGGACATTCCGAGCCCTGCCTTCGGCCTCAACTATGACCCGTCGCACCCGACCTGGATGCAAATGGACGCCATTGCGCCGTTGCGGGACTTCGCGGAGCGGATCTTCCACGTCCACGCCAAGGATGTCCGGGTAGACCGCCACTTGCTGGACGATGTGGGAATCTTGGCCTACCCTCTCCAATTCCACACGCCGAAGCTGCCCGGGCTCGGCGACGTTGACTGGGGCGCCTTCTTCTCCGCCCTGACATGCGCCGGGTATCGCGGGCCGGTGTGCGTTGAAGTCGAGGATCGCGCCTATGAAGGTTCGCTCGCCGATCGCAAGCTTTCGCTGCGGCAAAGCTGCCGGTTCCTGCGCCAGTACGTCCCGGAACGGGACCCCGCGGGCTGAGCGCCGAAACTCAGACGCCAGAGCCGGGGGCCATCTCGGCGAAGTCGGCGATTGACGAGAGCGATCGCAACATTCCCGCCAGGAACGCCAGGCGGTTGCCGCGCACGGCCTCGTCGTCGGCCATCACCAGCACGGAGTCGAAGTAGCGGTCCAGCGAAGGGCGCAGCCGCGCGATGGCGCGCAGGGCGGCGCCGTAGTCCCGCCGAGAGTTGAGCTCGGCAACGGCGGCGAGCACGGGCTGCAACTGGCCGTGCAGCTCCGCTTCGGCCCCCGCCTCCAGCAGGTCTGACCGGACGGCCGTCAATTCGGCGCCGATGTCAAGACCGGCGTGCGCGAGGATGTTGCGAATGCGCTTGAAACTCACGGCGAGAGCCTCGAAGTCGGGGCTGTGCCGGACTTCCGCGAGCGCTTCGGCGCGCGCGCGCATATCGGCGGGCTGCGCATCAGAGGCAGCCAGGACGGCTTGCACGACGTCCGGCGCGAACCCTCCGGTCGCTTGCAGCCAGTGGCGGAACCGGTCGAGCAGGAAACCCCGCAACCGCCCGGCCCGCTCGCCGGCCTGGGCCAGCGAGACCAGCCGGTCCAGGGAGATCTCCAGGCGCTTCTCCATCACAATCCGCGCGACGCCGAAAGCGGCCCTTCGAAGGGCAAGTGGATCCTTCGAACCGGTCGGGACCAGCCCCACCCGGAACATCCCGCCGAGAGTCGCCAGCTTGTCGGCGAGCGACGCGATGCAGCCCGCGGGCGAGCGCGGGACTGGCCCGGCGGGACCCAGCGGCAGGTAGTGATCGTAGATCGCTTCCGAGACTTCGGGAGACTCCCCCTGGGCAGCCGCGTAGAGCCCGCCCACCTTGCCCTGCAGCTCGGGGAACTCCCCGACCATCTCGGTGGTCAGGTCGGTCTTGGCCAGCAGCGACGCGCGCTGCGCGGCCGTCACGGTGGCACTGTCTGAGCGCAGGGTCTCGGCCAAGCCCGCGGCGATCTCCAGATTGCTGTCAGTCTTCGCGCGGTAGCTGCCGAGAGCCGCTTGAAACGTGACGTCCCCGAGGTCGTCAACCCGCTCGGCCAGCGAGCGGCGCTGGTCGAACTTCCAGAAGAAGCGCGCGTCGTTGAATCGCGCGCACAGGACGCGCTCGTGCCCGCGCCCGATCACCCCTCCACGGTCCGCCGCCGAGTTCGCGATCGCGACGAAGCGGTTCTCCATCGACCCGTCGCTGTTCTGCACGGCGAAGTATTTCTGGTGGACCAGCATCACGGTCTCGAGGACCTCCTCGGGCAGGTCCAAGTACTGCCGGTCGAAACTGCCCAGCACAGCCGTGGGGTGCTCGGTCTCGTTGACCAGGGTCCGCAGCAGCCGAGGGTTATCCCGCAGCCGAAGGCCGCGGGGCAGCGTTGCGCGCGCCTCCGAGAGGATCTTCCCGGCCCTCTCTTCACCGGAGAGCACCACGCCGTTGTCGCGCAAGGCGCGCCGGTAGTCCTCGGAACCGCGTACGCGGATCGGGCCAGAACCGAGCCTGCGGTGACCCCACGTGGTGTCGCCAGCCGCCACGCCGGCGATCGAGAAGGGCACGATCTCCCGCTCGAGCAGCGCGACCAGCCAGCGAATTGGGCGGATGAATCGCGCGCCGCCCTTCCCCGTCCAGTACATGCTGCGCGGGAAGCGCACGCCAAGCACCACTCCCGGCAGCGTTTCCGAGAACAGTTCTCTCACGTGGCGGCCGCGGATGGTGCGATCGACGAACACCTTGCCGTCGGCACCAAACTCCAGCTCCGACACATCCACGCCAGCCTTGCGCGCGAATCCGAGCGCTGCCCGTGTGGGGTTCCCTTGCGCGTCGAAGGCGATGCGCCGAGCGGGCCCCCTCAACGTCTGCCGCCGGTCGTCCTGCCGCGCGGGCAGCCCGGTGGCGAACAGGGCCAGCCTACGGGGTGTGGACTCCACCGTGATCTGGGCACTGCGCCCAATGCGCAGCCGATCCAAGGCCACTGCGAACCGCTCCCGCAGGTCCGACGCGGCACCGTCGACCAGCCGCGCCGGAATCTCCTCCGTGCCGATTTCCACCAGTAACTCGCTCACGCGGTGCGCCTCGTCGTCTCCCGCTGCGCCACCCAAGCCTTGGCCACGGCCACTGCGAGGCTGCGCACGCGCTGGATCACCTGCGCCCGCTCGGTAACGCTGATGGCACCGCGGGCCTGCAGGGTGTTGAAGAGATGGGAGCACTTCAGGGTCTGGTCGAACGCGGCCAAGACTGGGAAGCGCCGGCGTTCCAACGGATCGGCGACCTCCGCGAAGCGGGCCATCAGGCGCTTGCACTCAGCCTCGTGCAGCCGGAACTCATTCCACACGAAGTCCACGTCGGCCTCTTCGAAGTTGTAGGTGGAGTACTGCTCCTCGTCGGCCAGGCGCACGTCAGAGTATGTCCAGCGGTCATTCCAGCGGATGTCGTAGATGCTCTCCACATCCTGAATGAAGGCGGCGAGGCGCTCCAGCCCGTAGGTGAGCTCGGCGGGCACAACGTCGAGGTCGAGCCCGCCACACTGCTGGAAGTAGGTGAATTGCGTCACTTCCAGCCCGTCCAGCATCACCTGCCAGCCCACGCCCCAAGCACCGAGGGTCGGCGACTCCCAGTTGTCCTCCTCGAGCTTGCAGTCGTGCTGCGACAGGTCGATCCCGATCTCCTCCAAGCTCTTCAAGTACAGCTCGACAACATCCTCGGGAGCCGGCTTGAGGACGACCTGGAGCTGCATGTGCTTGTAGAGCCGGTTCGGGTTCTCCCCATAGCGCCCGTCCGAGGGCCTCCGGCTCGGCTGGACATAGGCAACGTTGTACGGCTCGCTGCCGAGCACGCGCAGAAATGTCTCGGGGCACATCGTGCCCGCGCCCACCTCGCAGTCGAAGGGCTCTTGGACGATGCACCCCTGGCTCGCCCAATACGCCTTCAGGCGCATCACAATCTCCTGAAACGTCAACATTCCGGGTATGGCGCGCCCTGCGCGCGGGGGGCTTCAGCGGCCTTGCCGCGGGCTGGCCAAGCCCAAGATCTGAGGATAGCACCGCCCCCGGGGAGTACGGGTCTTGGCGCTGGCCGGCCTATCCAGCCCTGACGGAGTACCCAAGACGGCCCAGCGGGTCGGAGTGGCGGGTAATCGCGCCGGGCGGGACTTCGAGCGCCGCGGCCAGCGGCGCGCGCAGCAACCGGTCCGTCCCGTCCGTGTTGGGGCACTGCAGCCGGTCGTTGGCGAAGATCTCCCAGGCTCCCTCAATCGGGGCCATGGCGGGGGGGAACTCGGGCTCCCCGAGCACGGCAGCGTTGAGCTCTGCCGCCCGGCGGAACGCCTCGCGAAAGCGCTGTTCCAAGCTACCGCCCAAACCCCCGCGCACGCTGGTGAGCAGGCCGGGGCCGGGCGGGTTCAGGTTGACCGAGAAGGTGTCCCGCTTGCCCGCGATCAAGATCCCCGGGCCGTGGGGCATGTGAGCGTAGTCTGCCAGGTCTACCCAATCGCTGGGATGGCCGGGGGCTTTGCGCCAGCGGTCGAATATGACGAGGAAGGGGTCGAGGTCCGGGTCTGCCGGGGCCTCCAAGAGCAGTTTCAGGTCGACCCTCTGTAGATCGATGTGCATTGGAGGCAGCCGGCCCTAGAAGCCCGAGGCCTGGGCGTAGACGCCCTGCGCGGCCTCGATGAACAGCGTCGCCTCTTCCACGCGCAGCCTCGCGCGTTCGGAGTCCTCGCTCGGCCCTTCCCCCGCGGTTCTCAGGAAGTTGTCCGCGAAGGGCTTGTAAAAGGCCCCGGTGTCGCAGAAGTGCTTCCGGAACTCGCCGACGGTGTCGTAGCGGTCGGACAGCCACAGGCCCTTGGTGAACAGCAGCGCGTCTGCGGCCTTCATGCAGGCGTCGAACGCCTTGCTGGAGGCGTCCGCGTAGCGCTCCTGCTCTAGGTCGAGCGTGGACTCGAAGTGAATCCGGTCCGCGTCCTCGAGCAGGAATTCGGCCTGGTCGACCACTTCCCCCGCGCACTCGCCGATCCCGATGGAGCGCTGGTACTGCCACGGCTGGCGGATGTCGCGGTAACAGTCGGGGCGCTCGTCGATGGTGGGCAACACCATGAACTCCGCCAGTTCCTGCTTCACGCGCGTCTTGCCGAGGCGCTTCACGACGTCGCTGAGCGTCTCGTTCCCGCGCTTCTCGCGGCTGTAGAACTCGGTCACCCTGACGATTGCCCCGTCCACGTTGCGGGCCGGGATCTTGCCCATCGCCAAGCCGTAGGACTCGGCGTTGTTGCGCATCGACCCACCGAGCGTGATCTGGAACATTGGCGCGGTTGCATTCTTCTTGCGCTGCACGGAGCCGAACAAGCCGATGTCCGCGATGTGGTGCTGCCCGCACGAGTTGAAGCACCCGCTGATCTTGACCTTGAGATCCGCGCGGTCACCGATGGCACCCATGCCGTTCTGGAACTGCTTGTGCAGGTGAGCCGCGAGGCCTCGCGAGGCGGTGATCCCGAGCTTGCAGGAATCCGTGCCGGGGCAAGCGACGATGTCCTTGAGCCTTCCCGCGCCCGTCTGGGCAATCCCGATGGCGGAAAGATCCGCGTAGAGCGCCGGAAGATCCGCGTTCGAGACCCACTGCAGCACCAGATTTTGCTCGACCGTCGTGCGCAAAGTGTCCCGGACGTACTTGCGGGACACACGGGCCAACTGGCGGGCTTGGCCGGAGGTGATGTCGCCGAGCGGCAGGAAGATCTCGGCCATCGAATAGCCGCGCTGGCGCTGCGGGCGGACATTGCGCTCGAGCCAAGCGTCGAAGCCCGGCCGGGGGGCGGACTGCTCCGCGAGATCTGAGGGGGGCTTCAGCGGTTCGTCCCGCAGCGCCGCCATCGCGCGGCTGAGCTCTTCCTCCCACCTAGGATCGGACGTGAGGCGCGCGCGCTCCTCGTCCACAAGCCTGCGGAACTCGTCGATGCCCTGGCGGGCGATCAGAAACTTCATCCGCGCCTTGGCGCGGTTCTTCTTCTCCCCGAGGCGCGCGAACACGCGTGAGATAGCCTGCGCCAAGGGCAGCATTTCGACGGCGGGGACGAAGTCGCTGTACAGCTTGGCCTGGTGGGGCAGCGCACCCAAGCCGCCGCCGACGAAGACTTCGAATCCCTGCTGGCCGTCGCGAACCCGCGCGATCGCGCCGATATCGTGCATGCGGCCGAGCCCGCACGCGGTGCCCGAGCAGCCCGAGTACGAGATCTTGAACTTGCGGCCAAAGTTCTGCGCGTCCGGATGCCGCAGCATGAAATGGGTCATGGCATGGGCGTGGGGCACCACGTCGAACGCCTCGTCCGTGCAAACACCGGCGCATGGGCAGCAGGTGACGTTCCGGATCACGTTCCCGCAAGCTTCGCGCGTCGTGATGCCAACCTCGGCCAGGCGCCGCATCAAGTTGGGGGTGTCGTTGATGTCGACGAAGTGGCACTGAAAGTCCTGCCGAGTCGTCACGTGGAGCACGCCCACGGCGTACTCTTCCGCCACGTCCGCCAAGGCGACCAGCTGGTCCGCGCTGAGGCGGCCCATCGGGATCTTGATCCGCTGCATTTGGACCCGATCCTGGCGCTGGCCGTACACGCCGTGGCGCAAGCGGAACTCGGTGAAGACGTTCTCGCCGACCAGCCCGTGCTGGACGCGCCGCAATTCGGTCTCGTAGACGTCGATCTCAGCGCGAATGTCGGCGGGCAAGTGCCCCCACTGATCGCTGGTGTTTACGGGCCTGAGCTCGGCGGCGGGCATGGTTCCTGTCTCCCGTGGCGGGGAATCGGCAATCGGACCGGGCACACCGGCACCGACCGATCCATTCAGTGCGATGGTACCACCTCGGGGCGAGTCGACGGTGGCTTCGCACCGGCGAACGTCCCGGAAGCGGCCGTGCGGAAGCTGGCACGGCCCCAACCGAGGCACACCAATCGCCGCGCACAACCAAGCCTGCTAGTGGCTAGTATACTAGCCAACAGTATGCGATTTCTGCAGGTCCTAGCAATAGGCGTATTATCCGGTCTTGTCGCAGTTCCCGGCTTCGCGGACGGTGGCTCCCCATGCTCGGAGCGCGAGGTCACGGCCAGCGCCGTCCGCAGCGCGGGCGACGTGCAAGCCTTTGTCGAGTGCGCGAAGCACTACCTTGACCACCATGGGCCGGAGGAGGCCCGGCGAGCGTTCAACGAGGACGAGCGCTGGAAGCATGGCTCCATCTACGTGTTCGTGGACGAGATCGCCGAGTCCGGCAAGGATGCCTTCATTTACGTATACCCCCCGGACCCCTCGCGTGAGGGCCAAGTCTGGGGCGAGTCCATCGACGACTTCGGGACGGATCTCTACGCCGAGACTTACCGCATGATGGAGTCCACCAGCGCCGGCTGGACGTACTACTCGTTCAAGAACCCGGAAACGGGAGGACACTCGCCGAAGAGGTCGTACGTGATCGAGGTTGACTGGAACGGCGACCGCGCGATGATCGGCGCGGGGCTGTACGCTCCGGACTGGCCCGGCACTTGCGGCACGGGCGAGGTCAATGCCTCGGCGCTCAAGATGAGCCCCAGCTCTGACGCCTTGCGAGCATTCGTGCGGTGCGCGGCCGCGGTCGTGGCGTCGGAAGGCTATTTTGCCAAGCAGCAGATCGAGACCGACCCGCGCTGGTCGGACGGCTCGGTCTACGTGTACGTGCTGGACATGATGGGCAACCAGATCATGACGGGCAGCAGATTCCGGGTCAACGGGCGCTCGCTGTACGAGTGGGGCCGTAGAGACGCGGTGCATGACCAGTTCGGAGGACGGGACATGCTGGCCGTCGGCCACGCGTTCGGCGAAGCCGAGATTTACTACGAAGCGTTCAACCCCGACGCGGGAAGGCCTGAGAACAAGGTCGGCTTCGTCAAGCGGGTCGTGTCGCAGGGTGTCCCACTGCTGGTCGGGTCAGGCTATTACCTGGACGGTGCCACGGCAATGCCCGTGACACCTTGCGCAGCGAACAGGGTGTCCGCGAGCGCGGTTCGTTCCACCGAGAGCGTGCAAGCTTTCGTTCAGTGCGCGACTGAGTACGCGATGGAGCACGGAACCGAGGAGGCCCGGCGAGCGTTCAACGAGGACGCGCGCTGGCAGTCGGGGCCGACATACCTGTTCGTGGACGGACTTGCCACCTCAGGCGAGAATTCGCTGACGCATGTCTTTCCGCCAGAGCCGGCCCGCGAGGGCTCGTTGTGGGGCGCTTTGATCGACTCGTTCGGAAACGACTACTTCTTCGAGCTGAACCGCAGCCTGTCGATCGTGGACCGTGGCTGGGTCCACTACGCGTTCGTGAACTTCGAGACGGGTCTTGCCGAGCCCAAGTCCTCCTACGTGGTGAAGCTGGACTGGAACGGAGACCGCGTGGCGCTCGGAGCCGGGTACTACGCGCCCGACTTTCCCGGGGCGTGCCGAGCATCGGAAGTGAACGCCATGAGCTTGGAAGCGAATCCGAGCGACGCCAAGCTGGAGCAGTTCGTGCGCTGTGCCGCAGGGATGGTGGAGTCATCCGGGCTGTTCGCCGGGCCGGTGCTGCAGAGCGACCCGCGCTGGAATCACGGCTCAGTCTACGTGTTTGTCATCGACACCTCCACGGGGATTGTCAGGTTCAGCAGCAACGAAGCCAGCTATGCGGTCTCGGGCAAGGAGGGGCAATTGGCGCTGTTTGGCGGGAGAGACATGCTGGCGGCCGCCGAACTGTTCGGCGAAATGTACTGGTACTACAACTTCACGGACCCGGTGACCGGGCAGTTGCGCCCCAAGGTGAGCTTCGTCAAAGTGGTCGACGCCAACGGTCTGCCCACGGTGGTCGGAGCTGGCTACAATTCCGAGCCCGCGGAGTAAGTGGAACGAAGGCTGGCGAGCAACGGGCGCGCGCAGACGGCCGGCCAGCGATCAGGCGCAAAGTGGGCAAGATGGCCAGGTATCGCATAGCCCAGCTCGATGAACTGGCCCCCGTCGACTGCCCTTGCGGCGAGGCTCGGCGCGCGTTCGCGGATGCTGAGAACGCGGTCGCCAGCGTCCACCTGACCGACATCCATGCCGATTCGCAAGTTCACTACCACAAGGGGATGACGGAGGTTTACGTCGTGCTCGAAGGCAACGGCGAGATCGAGCTTGACGGCGAGCGCCACCCGCTCCGGCCGCTGACGGCGGTGATGATCCGGCCGGGCTGCCGGCACCGCGCCTCGGGCAACCTGCGCATCCTGAACATACCGATCCCGCCATTCGACCCCGCCGACGAGCACTTCGACTGACGGGGCGAGAGCCGCGGCCCGCAACCGCCAAACCGCCGTGCCGGGGCCCGGCAATCTGAGGGGCAGCCAATGGCTCGGGGCGGCGCTGGCTAATCCTGGTTCCGGGTAAGGGTGGCCGCGTCCTGCACGAAGCCCGGAGGCCTTGTGTTGCGGCCGGCCTGGGTTCCGTCGCCCAGGTCTGCCCGCGCGACATCTGCCAGCGCGCTCAGCCGCGCGACAACCTGCGGGTACTCGGCGGACACATCCTGAGACTCGCCGATGTCGGCGTGCAAGTCGTAGAGCTCTGAGACCGGCGCGGCCCCGCGGTCGCGATAACGCCCGCCCATGCGCGCGACATGGAGCTTCCAGCGACCGCTGCGCACGCCCGTGAGGTGCGACATGAAGTAGTAGTAATACGCCAAGTGCGGGCTTGGCGAGGATGGCTCGTCAAGCAGCAGGGATCGAATGTCCTTGCCGTCGATCACCCGGTCCCGGGGCATCTCCGCTCCCGCGAGAGCGGCGAAAGTCGGCAGAATGTCGACCGAGATGGCCAATTCGTCGCTTGAGCTGGCTGGCGGCACATGGCCGGGCCACCGGGCGAGGAAGCAAACGCGGTGCCCGCCCTCCCACGTCGTGCCCTTCCCGCCCCGCAACGGGGCGTTGCTAGCTCCGTGCCGCGTGGCCCCGCCATTGTCCGAGGTGAAGATCACCAGCGTCTCGCCGTCGATCCCCAGCCTCCCGAGCGTCGCCAAGATTTCCCCGGTGGACCAATCGATCTCCTCGACCGAATCGCCCCACGGCCCGTTGCGAGACTTGCCCGCGAAGCGCTCGGACGAGTACTGCGGCCAGTGGGGCATCGTGTGGGCCAAGTACAGGAAGAACGGCTCGGACTGGTTGGCCTCGATGAAGCGGACCGCGTCGTCGGTGTAGCGTTTCGTGATCAGCCGCTGGTCGGGCTCCCGCTCGACCACTCGTTCCATGCGCAACAGAGGCAAGGGCGGGTAGCGGTACGGCTCGCGACGCGAGTCGTGCCCCATGTCGTTGGAGTACGGGATGCCGAAGTAGCTGTCAAAGCCGTGGCGGGTGGGCAGAAACTCGGGCTGATCGCCCAAATGCCACTTCCCCACGCAGGCCGTCTTGTAGCCAACGCCCCGAAGCATCTCGGCGACGGTGATCTCGTCAGGGCTGAGGCCCTCTTGATTCCCCGGGAAAAGCACCCACTGGCCCTTCTCGCTCTCGTCGAGCCCGACCCGCCGGGGATAGCTACCGGTCAGCAGCGACGCACGCGAGGGGGTGCACACGGGAGCGGTGACGTAGAAGCTTGTCAGCTTGCGCCCTTCCGCCGCCATGCGGTCCAAGCTGGGTGTCCGGTGGAGCTGCGAGCCGAACGGGCCGATGTCCGCGTAGCCGAGGTCGTCAACGAAGATCAGCACAAGGTTGGGCGCGCGGGCCGCGGCAGACTGCACGGCCAGCAGCGCGACGAGGGCCGGCAACACTTTGAGGACTAAGCTTCGACTCATCTCACTGATCTCCACAGACAGGCCGGCAACTGCGGCCAAGGGCACAGGCTACCACCGATCCCCCGGCGGGGGCCGAGGCGCGTCCGGGGGGCGACGGGCGGATGGCGGATCATCGCTCTGGCGGGGCCACGAGCATTCTCAAGTCTCGAACGTTGTTCCCGGTCGGTCCGGTCATGATCAGATCGTCGAGGTCGCGGAAGAAGTGGTACGAGTCGGACCGGCGCCCGAAGCCCGCCGGGTCCAGGCCCATGCGCAGCGCCCGCGGCACAGTCCGCTGGTCGGCCACGGCCCCTGCCGCCGGGGAGTTCCCGTCAATGCCGTCCGTGCCGGCGCTGAGCACGGTGGCCCGGATGCCGCGACCGGCGATCTTGCGGGACGCCCACAGCACGAACGCCTGGTTCCTGCCGCCCATGCCATCTCCCCTCACGGGACTGCTCAGTTCGCCGCCCGTGCTGACCGCCACGGTCCGGCCCGGATTGGCGCGTGCCAGGCGAACCAGTCGGTCCAGCAGGGTGTCGGCCGCAAGGTCGACGGGTTGGTCGTCAACGCTCAGGTCCCGCTCCACGAGCCAGCCAAGGCGCCGGGACCGACTCTCCAAGCTCTCCAGCGCCACGGCGTTGTCGGAGAGGCACGCCCACTGGCTCTTGGAGAACACTTCGGAGCCCGGCTTCGGGGTCTCAACGAGGCTACGGTCCTCGAAGCGCGCCCTGATTCGAGCGGGGAGGCGGGCGGTAATGCCGTGGCGCTCTGCCTGCGAGTAGGCGTCCTGGCAAGTCGAGGAATCGGGCATGGTCGGCCCGGACGCAACCGAGGAGGGCGCGTCGGGCGGCACGTCCGAGACGTAGAGCGTCAGCTGCCGCGCGGGAAAAGCGGCCTCCGCCAAGCGGCCACCCTTGATCCGGGACAAGTGCTTGCGCACGATGTTCACGTCCACGATGCCGGCACCGCACGTCACCAGCACTTCGAACAACGCCCGCATTTCCGCCAGGGTTGTCACGTCGTCCAACGGCGCCTCGCAAATCGCCGAGCCGCCGCCCGACAGCAGGCAGATGAAGAGATCTTCCGGGCCAAGAAGGGAAGCTTGGCGCAGCAGGTGCCGCGCGGCGGCATCGCTGTGCTCGTTGGGATAAGGATGGCCGCCGGAGAACCACCGCACGCCAGGGGCGGGCTCGAAGCCCTCCGGAGCGACGACGACGGCGCTGGCCTTCCCCTCCGGCAGGTGCGGCCGCAAAGCCTGCCACATCGGGAAAGCGGCCTTTCCGATGCCAGCGACCAAAATGCGCCGAGCCCCGCCTAGGTCCGTCTCCGTGGCCCCCGCGCGGAGTGTCGGGCCGTGCCGGGAGACCCCCGAGGCCATCACCCGCTCCAAGGATGACTCGGCCAGGGCGGCCGCGAAGAGGCTCCGGAGTTGCCCCTTCAGCGACTGGGACGTCAGGCCAGCACCTCTGGGTTGACGATGTTGGGGGGCCGCTCGCCGGACAAGCCGGCGACCATGTTCTCCGCAGCCATGCAGCACATGCGGGTTCGCGTTGCAACCGACGCGCTGGCGATGTGCGGGAGGATCAGCGCGTTCTCCAATTCCATCAGCCTCGGGTGGACCTTGGGCTCGCGCTCGAAGACGTCCAGACCCGCCGCGGCGATGCGGTTCCGGGCGAGCGCGTCCGCTAGGGCCCCCTCGTCCACCACTGGCCCGCGGGAAGTGTTGACGAGAACGGCGGTGGGCTTCATCAGGCTCAGCTCGGCGTCCCCGATCAGGTGGTGGGTCTCCGATGTGAGCGCGCAGTGTAGCGTGACGAAGTCGGATCGCCGCAGGACTTCGTCCTTGGACACGTACTCCGCGCCAAGGTCGCGCTCCACTGCCTTGCTCTGGCGGAAGGGGTCGTAGTACAGCACGCGCATGTCGAAGCCTCGCGCGCGGCGCGCCACGGCCTGACCAATCCTTCCGAGCCCGAAGATTCCCAGCGTCGCGCCCCAAACATCCCAGCCGGTCAGGAGATCGATGCGCCACTGCTGGAACCGCCCAGCCCGCAGGTATCGCTCAGCCTCGCCGAGCCGGCGGCCCGCGCCCAGAATCAGGGCGAAGGCCAGGTCGGCGGTCGTCTGGGTCAACACGCCCGGCGTGTTGGTCACCATGATCCCGCGCCGCGTGGCGGCGGCAACGTCAATGTTGTCGAACCCGACGGCCACGTTGGAAACGACGCGCAAGGTGTCGGCAGCGTCCATCAGCCCCGCGTCAACACGGTCCGTCAGCTGGCAGACGAGGCCTCGCTTTCCCTCAAGCCTTGCGCGCAGGTCCTTGGCGGCAAGGCTCACGTCGGAGTCGTGGTAGTCCACATCCGTCAGGCCCTCCAGATGGTCCACCGCCTCTTGGTAGATGTGCTTGCTGATCAGGACTGGGTCGGGCATAGGGCGGTAGGGCGATTATAGGGAATCTCGGACCGCCTGCCAGACGCCCCGGACACGGCGACGGACGCCATCGAGAATGGCCAAGATCGTCGCGGAGACCTTTGGCGACGGACGTCGCTGAGACGACGGATGACCTGCGAGCACGGCCGGGATCCAGAGACTGGCGGCGCGGTATGGCCGGGCCGCCCGCACGCCGGGCAACGCCTGACCTTTGACCACCGGCCAGCGGCTCTTGGTGCCGCATGGGCCAGCCCGGACCGTTGGATACAATCGCAGTTCTATGGCAAAGCTTGGCTTTATCGGTCTGGGCCTGATGGGCAAACCCATGGCAGAGCACCTGCTGGCGGCGGACCACGAGGTGGCCCTGTGGAGCCACACAACGTCAAAGGCCAGCGATCTCGCGGCGGCGCACTCGGGGGGACTGTATTGCGAGAGCCCGGCCGGCGTCGGCGCAATCGCCGACTGCGTCTTCCTCTGCGTGGGCAACTCGGAGATGTCCGAAGCCGTGCTCACGGGCGAGAACGGGGTGCTGTCGGGGGCAACTCCCGGCACGATCGTGGCGGACTGCTCGACCATTGGCCCCAGCACGGCCCGACGAATCGCGGCCAAGTTCGAGGCCAAGGACTGCCGGTACTTGGACAGCCCGTGCACGGGTTCCACTCCGGGGGCCCAGAGCGGGACGCTTACCTTCATGATCGGCGGCGACGAGCAGGTCTTCGAGAGCGTGCGGACCTATTTCGAGTGCATGGGGACGAACCTTTACTACTGTGGCGGGCAGGGGATGGGCCTGCACGCGAAACTGTCCCAGAATCTTGTCCTCGCGAACACGCTGCAGGGATTCGTGGAGGGCATGGTGCTCTCGACTAAGGCCGGCGTGCCGCCGGACCTGATGTTCGAGATCTTGGACAATTCCGCCGCCAAGTCAGGCCTGATCGCGTTCAAGGCACCGGCCGTGTTCGCCCGCAACTTCGAGGCTGCGTTTCCGCTGAAGTGGATGCGGAAGGACATCGGCCTGATGTTGGAATCTGGGCGCGAGCTTGGCGTTCCGCTCATGGCCACAAGCTTGGTGCACGAGCTGTTCGGCGCGGGCGTCGCACGCGGTCACGGCGACGAGGACATCATCGCAGCGTTCAAGATGCTCGAGGAGCTTGCCGGCGTGGAGGTCAAGCCCTGAGCCTCAAACCGAGAGGCCGGCAGCGCTGAGGAGCGCTGGCCGTCGCCCGGCACGGGCGGCAAGGCCGTGGCGGATACTCAACCTGGGCGGCTGTTCGGAGGAGGGCGGCAAGGCCGCCGGAACGGCGCGGGCCGGTGGACCGGCCGGGCCTACCCTGGCTTGAGATCGAACACTCGGTCGAAGATGGCCTCCACGTTGCGCAGCTGGCGATCCAGCGAGAAGGCGCGGTCGTAGTCCTCTGCCGCCAGCTGGCCCGAGATGTCCGGGTCAGCCTCGACGAGGTCCCGGAAGCTGCCATCCTCCTCCCAAGCCCGCAGAGCGTTGCGCTGCACCCAGCGATAGGCCTGCTCTCGCAGCACTCCCTTGGACGTGATCTCCAGCAGCAGCTGCCCGGAGTACACGAGTCCCCCGTTGGACTCCAAGTTCTTGGCCATGCGTTCCGGGTAAACCAGGAGCCGGCGCACGAGATTGCAGGTCTTGGCCAGCATGTAGTCCATCAGAGTCGTGGAATCGGCGAGGATGACCCGTTCGACGGAACTGTGCGAGATGTCGCGCTCGTGCCACAGGGCCACATTCTCAAGCGCGACCATGGCATTGCCGCGGATGACCCGCGCCAAGCCACTGAGCTGCTCCGACACGATCGGGTTCTTCTTGTGGGGCATCGCCGAGCTGCCCTTCTGGGTCTTGGAGAAGTACTCCTGGGCCTCGCGCACCTCGGTCCGCTGCAAATGCCGGACCTCGACGGCGATCTTCTCGATGGTCGCCGCGACGTTTGCCAGCGTGCAGAGGTAGTGCGCGTGCCGGTCACGCTGGATCACCTGTGTCGAGACCGGAGCGGGCCGGAGACCCAGCCGCCGGCAGATCTTGGCCTCAGCCTCCGGGCTGATGTGCGCGAGGGTCCCGACGGCGCCGGAAAGCTTGCCGACCCGCATTTGCTCGCACGCAGCGTCGAATCGCCCGATGTGCCGCCCGACCTCCGTATACCAGTTCGCCAGCTTGAGGCCGAACGTTGTGGGCTCGGCGTGAACGCCATGGGTGCGCCCCACGATGGGCGCATTCTTGAACTCGAAGGCGCGCTCGCCCAGGATTGAGTGCAGCTCGGCCAGCAGTTCCGTGATCGGCTCGGAGGCCTGCTTCAGCAGGAGCGCCTGCGCGGTGTCCACGACATCGTTCGATGTCAGGCCGTAGTGCAGCCAGCGAGAGTGCTCGGCCACTCCGGCGTCGGCCATCCTCTCGGAGACCGAGGTTAGGAAGGCAATCACGTCGTGCCGAACCTCCGCCTCGATAGCGTCGATGCGAGCAACGTCGAATCCGGCATGACGTCGCAGAGCCGTGGCCGCCTCGCTGGGGACTTCGCCGAGATCGGCGAGTGACTCGGAAGCCACCAGTTCGACTTCCAGCCACCGGCCGTACTTGTTCTCGTCGGACCAGATTTGCCCGAGCCGGGGGCGCGTGTAGCGAGCGATCATGAATCTAGTGTCGCGCAGGCCCGCGCTCGGTCCGCACCGCGGCACCCTCCCCCGCCCGGGGCGGTCGGCGTCCCGCAAGACGCGGAAATCCCAGCGCGAGGGTGGCGCCGCGAGCGTTCCGGGAGCCGAGTCCTTGCGCGGGGCTCAACCGGAACGGCGACGCGGCGGTGGGCCCGGTCGCGGGTGCCCCCTGAAGGTCAGAACGCCAGCACCATGGCCAGATTGAAGGTCCGGCCGTCGTTGAGTGTGTTCGTGATCTGGCCGAAATTCCCGCCGGACAGGTTGTTCCCCGGATAGGCGAACTGCGGCGTGTTGAACACGTTGATGGACTCGGCCCGGAACGTGAGCGTCCCCTCCGCGGCAACCTTCCAGCTGCGGGACACGGCCAGGTTGACATTCTGAATCGCATCTTTGCGGAACACATTGCGCCCGATGTTCCCGCTGGCGTCTTGCAGCCCGACGAACGCGAAGGCGGACCTCGGCAACATCTGCCTCGACGTGTCGGGATGGTCGATTCTGCGCCCGAGGATCGACGGGTCAACGATGGACGGCCGGTCGCCCATCGCGCCGTCGACGTTCCCGAACCCCGGGCCGTCAGAGCCGGAGTACAGGATGAACGGAGTCCCGGTCTTGACAAGCACGACCGAGTTGAACTCCCAGCCTGCGAGCAACCGCCCCACTTGGCCACCGCGCCGAATGGCCGGGACGCGGTAGCTGATCCTGCCCAGAAGGGCGTGCGGCTGGTCGAAGTCGCTCAGCGACTTCACATCCCCGTGGACATCCTGCTCGGTCTGGCTCCGTCCGGAGAAGGCATCGCGCGTGCTCGCGGTACTCGCGTAGTGGGCGCCCAGGTCGATGGCCTTGCTCAACCAGTACGAGCAGTCCATCGTCAGCCCTCCGACGCCGCGGATGCCGATTGTCGCCTTCGCGGCATCGTAGTAAGCGCGTGACCCATTCAGGATGCGGCGCACGTCGTAGTAGCGCTCGTCCGGGCGGCGCTCGTTCACCGTGCGGGTGGTGGGCGCGACCCCCGGGAGCCGAACTGCGCGATTCAGGATCCATCCCGCCAGCAAGCGGTGGCTGCGAGTGCCAAGGTAGCCCAGCTCGGCGAACACGCCACGCGACGAGCCTAGAACCCAGCTGAAGTTGTAGTGGTGGGAATACGGGGCAACAAGGTCGGGGTCCAGCTGGATGATGGCGGAACGAGGCGTTGGCCCGGAAGGGTCCAGCGACAGATCGCCCAGCGGGTCCAGCAGATCCGGGGCCACGATGCTGACACGAATGTTGCGCGGCGGGTTGAATCGCTCCTGCGTGTAGGTGGCGGTGAAGATTTCGCCAAAGTGCGTGGCGTACGCCCCTCGAAGCACGCCGGCCGGCATTCGATAGGCGAAGCCGAACCTCGGTGCGAAGTTGTTGCAATCGCACCGGAAGGGAACAGCCGAGAGCCCGTCAACCTCGACGGGCCTGGTCAGGGGCTCGTACCGCAGTCCCATGCTCAGGGTCAAGGCCCGGCCCGCCTGCCACGTGTCCCCGAGATAGTACTGCATGCGCCAGCGCCGGAATCCGCGGTGGGGCGAGCCAAGGGCCCATGAGACCCGGCTCGGCGTGCCCAGCCGCAGGTTGGTGATCATGTCGCGCCCGAAGTCTGCCGCGAACAACACCAGTCCCGCGTGCCCCGAACTCTCGATCCCGTTGAGCTGCTCGCGCGTGAGGCCGAACCCAGCCACGAGGCTGTGGTCGCCACGCCGCCAGGACACGGCTCCCGCTTGCCGGAAGAAGTTCTGAGCGCGGTTGAACGGGATGCTCGACGTTCCGCCGATCGATTCCAGCAGGCGGCCCATGAAGAAGAACGGCCCGATCGCTGTCTCGTCCTGCACGATCTGGGAAGTCGTGCGGCGGAACTGCGAGCTGAAATCGGTGACGGTCGAGGACGACCACGAACGGTTCCAAGTCAGGCGACCGTCATGGGAACTGGTCGTCGTGTTCGGATTCTGGCCCTCGACGAGCTGGAAGGCATCGACGGCTTGCCTTCGGAACCGATAGTCAGCCGCGAGCCGACCCGCCTGCCCCAGCGGCAGGTCGTACCGGCCCCCGGCGATGTCGTTGTTGATCACCTGCGGAGCGTTGGTGTTGTGAGCCCTGGGATTGATGTCCGGGCGGTTGGGCGCCTCGTCTGGATAGGCGGACAACAGGCGCGAGACAATCGCCCGCCGGGCGGGATGCCTGGCGAGCGGGACCCGCTCCTCGGGCAGGGGCACGAGCACGTTCCCGTTGACGTTCCCGCGCTTGCGCTGCTGGCCAAAATCGGCGCTTAGAGCGGACTGGAGCGGCAGCGGGACCGCGATCCGCGCGCCGTAGTCGTTCTGGGTGGCCGGCTTCACGCCGCCCACTTGGAAGAACGAACGCGCCGAGAAGGCGCTGTTGCCGTGGGTCTCGTGGAAACGGGCGTGCAGGCGGCGCCCCGGGGCTGGCCCGACATGGATCGGGCGCGTGGGCGGATTCCCGAACTCAGTCCCGAAGTAGCCCTGTACCGGGCTGAACTCCCGGACGATCGTGGCTGTGGTGCCCATGCGGATGTTGAGCTCCTTGAGCACGTTGTTGTCGACGAGCGTGAGCTGGACGTTCTCGTTGCGCCGGCTCTCTCCGGACTCGCTGTCCACCTCCCCGAGCAGGTTCAGAGCGGTCCGTTCAGAGCGCTGCGGACTCCCTTCGCCCTCCAATTCCGGCGACGCCGAATCGCCAGTCTCGGCCGGGAACGCCGCTGGCCCAGCAGCCGGAACGGCGGGCTGAGGGCCTTCCCCGCTGTCCTCGCCAGTCGCTGGCACCGCTGCCAACAGCAGAAGGGCGGCAAGGATCCGTGAAGTCAGGCTGATTTGGCGCACACTCGACACCCGTGGTTGGGGGTGGCCGGCGGAGGGACGCGACTCTGGTTCCGCGCGGCTTGGCGCGATAGCCGCCAGGCCACGTCACCAGCATATCCCCGATCGGGGCTTGGCGGGGGCCTCCGGCACGCCCGTCGATCCGACAACCGCGATCTTGGCCGCCCGAGCCGCGCGCCAGGGCCGACGGAGACAGCGCCCCTCAGGCCGGTCTGGCGTCGCGGCATGGATCGGTAGTATCCTCTGAGGGGCTTCCCATCGATGCGCAGACCAAATCGCTCAGGTTCGATTGTCAACCCGCTCCGCGCGGCATTCCTGTTGCTTGCCGGCATCTGGTGTGTCCCGACCTTGGCGCCGGGCCAGCCGGCAGACCGCACGCCGGACGGCAACCCCAACCTGAACGGAATCTGGCAAGCTGTCGGGAGCGCCAACTGGAACCTCGAGGGCCACTCAGCAGAGGCAGGGCCGCTGGCGAACATGGGAGCGCTCGGCGCGATTCCCGCAGGTTTGGGCATTGTGGAGGGCGGTGAGATCCCGTACCAGCCGTGGGCTTTGGAGCGACGGCTGCAGAACAAGGCGGACTGGCTGAAGCTCGATCCCGTCGTGAAGTGCTACATGCCCGGCGTTCCCCGGGCCACGTACATGCCGTTCCCCTTCCAGATCGTGCAGACTCCGGACCACGTCCTGATCGCCTACGAATTCGCCAGCGCCTCGCGGGTGATCTACATGGACCGGCCTGACTTCGAGCACCCGGGCGACGCTTGGATGGGCCATTCGCGGGGCCGGTGGGAGGGCGAGACACTTGTGGTCGAAGTCACCAATCACGTGCCAGACACATGGTTTGACAGCGCCGGGAACTTTCACTCGGAATCCCTGAGGGTCGAAGAGCGGTACACGCGCAACGGGCCAAACCACCTGATGTACGAGGCCACCATCGAGGACCCTGAGGTCTTCACGCGGCCATGGAAGATCAAGCTGCCCCTGTACCGCCGCTTGGACGAGAACATGCAGCTGCTGGAGTTCAAGTGCGTCGAGTTCGTCGAGGAGATGATGTACGGGCACCTGACACGGAAGGACGAGGAATGACCTTGGAGGTCTGAGATGCGACGGTCACTCATTGCGCCGCTCGCCGCGATGCTGACAGCGGTGCCGCTCACGCTCGCCGCTGCCGATGGCGGCGGGGACGGCGATCAGTCCTGGACACCGCCTCGCACCGCTTGGGGCGTGCCCGACCTGAGGGGCGTGTGGGACTTCCGCACGATCACGCCGCTCGAGCGCCCCGCCAAGCTCGGGGACAAGCAGGTCTTCGAGGGAGACGAGGCCGCAGAGTTCCGCGTCGCCGAGCTGGGCCGTCGCGACAAGGACAGGCGGGCTTCGGACGGCATCTCTGCCGAGCAGGACGTACGGAACGCCTACAACCAGTTCTGGTGGGACTACGGCGACGAGCTGACAGAGGACCGGCGGACTTCCCTGATCGTGCGGCCGGAAAGCGGCCGGATCCCGGCCCTGACGCCAAAGGGCCGCGAGCGCTACTCCGCGATGCGCGCGGCCCGTGCCAGGCCCCCTCGCACCCCTGTGGACCGTGGCGTGGCCGAACGCTGCATTCTCGGCTTCAACGCTGGTCCGCCCTACTCGCCGAGCGCGTACAACAACAATGTCCACATCTTCCAGTCGCCCGGCTACGCCGTGCTGCTGATCGAGATGGTGAACGACGCCCGGATCGTTCCGCTTGACAGGCGCGGACATCTCCCGGCACACATCCGCCAGTGGCGCGGCGATGCGCGCGGTCGCTGGGACGGTGACACGCTGGTGGTCGAGTCCCGGAACTTCACCGACAAGACGTCGTTCCGCGGCTCAGGCGCCAACATGGCCCTGACCGAGCGTTTCACCCGGGTCGGGCCGGACCGAGTGCTCTACGAGTACACCGTCAGCGACCCGGAGTCATTCAAGGCGCCATGGACCGCGGTGATCCCGATGAAGAAGACAGCCGAGCCGATGTTCGAGTACGCCTGCCACGAGGGCAACTACAGCATGTTCACCATGTTGGAGGGAGCTCGCGAGGGCGAGCGCGCTGGCGGCCACGAAACCGGCGGGGACGGCCAGTGATCGCGCGGGCGGGCCGACCGCGAACGTGTAACCTACACACTGCTAGCGAGGAGAGGAGCAGGGCAATGTCAAACAGGCGCTTCAGAACTTGGGCGGGCATTCTGGTCGGGACGCTGGCAGGAGTCATCGCCGCACTGGCCCACCATGCGTTTTCCGCGGAGTTCGACGCGAAGCGTCCGGTCAACCTCAAGGGCACGGTGGTCAAGATGGAGTGGATCAACCCACACGCGTGGATCCACATCGACGTCAACGACGACGGAGGCAAGGTCGAGCGGTGGATGATCGAGGGCGGCACGCCCAACACGCTCTTTCGGCGGGGATTCACCAAGACCTCCCTGATGCCGGGGACCGTGATCGTGGTCGACGGCTATCAGGCCAAGGACGGCACGCAAAAGGCAAACGGTCGCGACCTTACGTTCGAGGATGGCCGCAAGCTGTTCCTGGGATCCTCCGGCACTGGCGCCCCGCGCGACGGGCGCGATCCGATCGAGCGTTAGTCCGCCCGAGCGGGCCCGGAGTGGCGCGCTCAGTAGAAGGCGATCCAGCGGCCCGAGAAGCCGACCGCGAACCAGAGTCCCAGCGAAGTCACGGCGACGAGCCTGCCGAGAACGGCACCTTGGCGCGGTCCCGGAGTGGCGGCGACACGCCTTCGGACCGTGAAGGTGAATACCAGCGCCGTTGCCAAGAAGCCCATCTTGTACCAGAACGGCGGGCTGTAATAGCACTTGATGGCTTCCGAGAGGAGCATTGCCACGCCGGTCAGAACCATCGTGGCCAGCCCGCCCATCAGCCAGGGCTGCATGCTGCGTGCGAGGGACGCCGAGGACTGCCCCCGCAGCCCGAGCCCGAGCAGGCGCAGGTCAACGACGAGGATGTTCCCGCCAATCATGGCCAAGGCGAGCAGGTGCACGGCCTCGATGACCGGGAACAGCCACAGCGACTCGCGGATCGCGGCCCCCACGGCGGTGGCCTCAAGCCATTCGAAGAGCGGAAGCAGATCCATCCCGAAACCCGTCAGTCAAACCAGTTGTAGGCCTGCATGCGCCCGCAGACCACCACGATCGCCCACAGAACGAGCGAGGCAATGCCGGCAAGGCGCGCGCGGCGTGGGATCTCCCCTCCACTGTCCCAATGCTCCACCCACCGGAAGACGGTCCGATGGAACACGAACGCGTTGAGGCCGGCCAGCGCGATCATCACCATCTTGACCTGGAAGAAGGGATTGTCGGCGGCCCGCACCGGACTCGAGAGGAACAGCAAGCCGCCGCTGATGACCATGACCACGAATCCGGCGATGGACCAGGGGAACAGGCGGTTCACGACCTGGGATACGGGAACGCTGCGCAAGGCACAGCCGGCCAGGCGCAGGTCCCAAGTCGAGGTCATCCCGAGAAAGAGGCACAGAGTGAGTACGTGGGTGGTCTCGACGAATGGATAGAAGAGGATGGACTCCCTGATCGCAACGCTGGCGGACGATGCCTCGAGGGATTCCAGAATGGTCTGCAACGACACGGAGATCGGGGCCCGCCGGCCGCGCGTCGCGGGCCTCTATGGACCGGCTCGCGACGATACCAAACTGTAGCAGAGCGCCGACGGTTCACCGGTCGGATTGCCGCGACCGGCGGCGCGCCTGTGACGCTGGTCCGTTTCGCGCTACGGTGAATGCGAGCCTGCCTGCGTTTGGCGCGTCAATGGCAGGGCTCAGCGGGCGCTTGTCGCTCGCGGGGAGGTGGAGCAATGGACATCGCGACGAATTGGCCGCGGATGCGGGCCGTCGGCTTGGCGGCGATTGGACTGGCGCTGATCGCCGGATGCCAGCCTTCCGGGGGGCCCCCGTTCAAGGCGGTGGGAACGGTGGAGGACATCATGCACGATGTGGTCTACCCGCACGCCGATTTCGTTTGGGACTCGGTTGGAACGATCATCACGGTGGAAGGGACGCACGAGATCCGCCCGGGCAACGAGGACGAGTGGCTGCGCGTGATGCAGAGCGCGCTCACGGTCGCGGAGGCTGGCAACCTGCTGATGCTGGAAGGACGGGCCAAGGACTCGGGCAAATGGCTGGAGTACGCCGCGGGGCTGATCGACGCGGCATCGCTGGCGGTGCAGGCCGCCAAGGACAGGGACGCGGACGAGCTCTTCGACGCCGGCGGGACAATTTACGAGGCCTGCACGGCCTGCCACGAGCGCTACTGGGAGGTGCCGCCGTCGGCAATGCGGCCGTAGGGCCGGAACGGCTCAGAACTTTCTGGACCACTGCTGCGGCCAGCGCTCCACGACGACCTTCTTGTCGGTGTAGAACTCGACGGCGTCCCGCCCCTGGCCGTGCAGAACGCCGAAGAAGCTGTCCTTCCAGCCGCTGAACGGGAAGTACGCCATGGGCGCGGCGACGCCGATGTTCACGCCAACATTTCCGGTCGTGACCTCGGACCGGAACTTGCGCGCCGCCGCTCCGCTGCCGGTGAAGATCGAGGAGGCGTTCCCGAACGGACTGGCGGCGATCGTGGCGATGGCCTCCTCGAGCGTCCTCACCCGCGTCAGGCCCAAGACCGGGCCGAACACCTCGGTCCGGGCGAGGTGTCCGCCGGGGTCCACGCCATCGAGAATGGTCGGGCCGACGAAGTTCCCGGCGGGGTAGCGCTCCAAGAGTATGTCTCGGCCGTCCAGCACGGCGGTCGCCCCGTCCGCCAGTCCCCTGCCGATCTCTCCCGCGATTCGCCCGCGGCTGTCGGCCGTGATCACCGGGCCCATCTCGACACCGTCGTCAATGCCCCGGCCGACGGTGAGACGGCTGGCGGACTCGGCGATGCTCTCCCGGAATGGCAGGTGCGCATCTCCGACGGTGACGACGGCGGAGACGGCCAAGCAGCGCTGGCCGGCGCAGCCAAACGCACTGTCGCCGATGATCTGCGTAGCGGTGTCGAGATCGGCGTCGGGCATCACAACCACGTGGTTCTTGGCCCCGCCCTGACACTGGACGCGCTTACCATGACGCGCGGCGGTCGCGTACACATGCCGCGCCACCGGGCTGGACCCGACGAAGCTGATGGCACGCACGTCCGGATGCTCGATCAGTGCGGTGGCAGCCTCCCGGCCGCCATGGGCGAGATTCGCCACGCCCGGCGGCAGGCCGGCCTGCTCCAATCTCCGCAAGATCTCGCCGATCGCGAGCGGGACCCTCTCGGAGGGCTTGATCACGACGGTGTTTCCGCAGGCGATCGCATAGGGCAGGAACCACAGGGGAATCATGGCCGGGAAGTTGAACGGCGTGATGACGCCGACGACACCGAGTGGCTGGCGGATCATGGTCTCGTCGATGCCCCGGGCGATGTCCTCCGAGTTGTAGCCCTGCATCATGGTCGGAATGCCGCATGCGACCTCGACGTTCTCGATGCCGCGGCGCAGTTCGCCCCGAGCCTCGTCGAGTGTCTTGCCGTTCTCGACAGATACGACGCGGGCGATGGGCTCGAAGTCGCGCTCTAGCAGCTGCTTGAAGCGGAACAGCACCTGAATGCGCTCTCCAGCCGGAGTGTTGCGCCAGTCCGGGTAAGCGCGCGCCGCGGCGGCCACAGCGCTGCAAACGCCCTCGCCGCCCCCTTGCGGAACGGCCGCGAGCCGCTCGCCAGTGGCGGGATCAATCACAGGCGACGTGTCGCCGGCGGAGACGGGCACCCACGCACCGCCGACAAAATTGCTGAGTTCTTGCACTTCGCTGATTATGGCCGAACCGGCCGTGCGCAGCAGGCCGGCGGGCGTAGGATGGAGTCGGCTCGATGCGGCGGACAGACTTGGGCAGCGGTGACGACCAGCGGACCAAGGTGGAGCGCATTGGACCGCGGCCACGGGCGCTTGCCGCAAGGCGAGGGGCGGCATGTGGCTCCCTTGGCGCGGCGATCGCGGGAGCGCTGTTGGCGGCCCTGGCAGCGGCGTGCTCCGTGACACCGGAGCGGCCGCCGAACTTTGTCGTCCTGCTGTGCGACAACTTGGGCTACGGGGACACCGAACCGTTCGGTTCCGAGCTGCACCGCACTCCGCATCTCAACCGGATGGCGCGGGAGGGTCGCAAGCTGACCCATTTCTATGCCAGCGCCGGCGTGTGCACGCCCTCCCGGGCCAGCTTCATGACCGGGTGCTATGCCCAGCGGGTCGGCCTGCACTACACGCCCCGGGACCAGCACGTGCTCCGCCCGGTGTCGCCGTACGGCCTGAGCGCGGAAGAGCTGACGATTGCGGAAGTACTCCGGGACCGAGGGTACGCGACGACCCTCATCGGGAAGTGGCACCTGGGCGACCAGCCGGCATTTCTCCCGACGCGTCACGGATTCGACTCATACTTCGGCATTCCTTACAGCGACGACATGACTCAACAGCGCGGCCGCAACTCTGGGCGCGCCGAGTGGGCCGGATGGCCCCCGCTGCCGCTGATGGATGGAGAGCGGGTGATCGAGGCCCCGGTGGACCGCAACCTGCTGACAAGACGCTACACCGAGCGAGCGCTGGACTTCATCGACCAGAACCGCGACCGCCCGTTCTTCCTCTTGCTGTCCCACGCGATGCCCGGCAGCGAGCGCGTTCCCTTCGCCAGCGACCGGTTCCGCGGGCGGAGCCGCAACGGCCTGTGGGGTGACGCCGTCGAGGAGCTCGACTGGTCCGCGGGCCAGATCCTTGACAGGCTTGTCGCGAGAGGACTGGACGAGCGCACGTTCGTGCTCTGGACCTCCGACAATGGCGCTCCCCTGGCCCGCGAGGAGGGCAGCCTGGCTCGCGGGAGCAACCTGCCCCTGTTCGGGCGGGGCTATACGACGGCCGAGGGCGGCTTCCGTGTTCCGGCGATCGCGTGGTGGCCGGGCACGATCACAGGCGCCACAGTGTCGGACGAGCTGATGAGCCTGATCGACATGCTTCCAACACTGGCATCGCTCGCTGGGGCGAGCGTCCCGCAAGATCGCGTGATCGACGGTCTGGACGTGAGCTCGGCGATACTGGGCCGCGACGGGGGACTCTCGCCCCGCCGGGAACTCTTGTACTACCACCAGGACGAGCTGCACGCGGTCCGGGCTGGTCGTTGGAAGCTCTTTCTGCCACTGCAGTCCCCCAGCGCCAGGCACCCGCACTTCAGCGCCGACGACAGCGGCAGGTCGCTGCTGTTCGACCTGACCGGGGATCCTTCCAGCGGTCGCGACGTGGCCGGGGATCGGCCAGAGGTGGTGCGAGAATTGACGGCGATTGCCGAGAGGGCCCGTGCCGAGCTTGGCGATCGCGGCGTTCCGGGAAGCGGTCAGCGGGCGGTGGGCATCGTCGAGAACCCGCGACCCGCAACGCTGGAACGCTGACTTCCCCCGCCTCTCGGCCGGGCGGCGGAACACGATCGGCTGCCCCGGACCCGCAGCCGGCGGCGACACCCCCGGCGCGCGGCCCTGCCCGGAATTCGCCGCGCATGGTCTACCCTATTTGGGAGTAGGGGCTTGCCCCGGAGGAGGTCAGCGATGCCAGAGAGCAGACGGGAATTTGTCAAGGCGGCGGCAGGGCTGGGTTTGGCAGCGGCAGCATCCGCCGCAGACCCGATTCCACGCCGGAAGCTTGGCAAGACGGGACTCGAGGTCACAATCCTCGGCCTTGGCGGCGGTCGCATTGGCACGCACCGTGACGAAGGCGAAGCCTTGCGCACGATCCGCCACAGCTACGAGTCGGGGATGAACTACTTCGACAGTGCCGCCGCGGGAGCCTACGGTCTCAGCCAGCGGCGCTATGGAATCGCGATGGAGGGCGTGCCGCGGGACAAGATCATTTACGGCACGAAGACCCGTAATCGGACCTACAGCCACTGCGAGCTTGACCTGAATCAGAGCTTGGCAGGCCTCAAGACCGACTACATCGACCTGTACCAGATTCACAACGTGATGCACATGGAGGACGTCAACCAAGTCTTCGCCCCGCGCGGCGCGATGGAACTGGTGGAAAAGGCTCGCCAGCAGGGCAAGGTGCGGCACGTGGGCTTCACCGGTCACATGGACCCGCGGGTGCTGTCCAAGATGATGGAGGCGTACGACTGGGACACGGTACTGATGCCCCTCAGCGTCACCGATGGCGCTAACCGGCACCTGAGCTTCGAGAGGACTACGCTGCCCGCGGCCGTTGACCGCGGCCTAGGCATCCTCGCGATGAAGACTCTGGGCGTGGGCGTGCTGCAGGACCGCGGAATCTCGTCGCTCGAGGAGAACCTCCACTACGTTTGGTCCCTGCCAGTCTCTACCGCCATTCTCGGCTGCACCACACCTGAGCAGGTCGATCGCGATGTCGCCGCTGCCCAGGCATTCCAGCAGCTGGACAAGGCGCAGATGAGCGAACTGCAGGGTCGTTGGGCTGGTTCGGACTTCGCTCAGCTGGAATCTTGGAAGGTGGACCAAGGCGCCACGCTGGCCTCTTCTGGCCGCGCGTATTTTGGCGACTGAGCATCTGGCTGCAGGCGCCACCGAGTTCTGGCGCCCGGCCCTGCTCCGCTGATCACGATGCAGCTCATCACCAGGGACGGCAACGTCTTCGACGCCGTGATCGTCGGCTCGGGCGCTACGGGCGGGTGGGTGGCCAAGGTCCTCGCTGAGGCCGGGATGCAGGTGGCGCTGCTGGAAGCTGGCCACCGTACCACCGAGGCAGAGTTCACCGAGCACCTGCAGCCGTACGACCTGAAGTATCGGGGCAATTCTCCCGAGATTGGCCGCAATCGGCCGGTCCAGAGCATGAAATATGCTTGCCGCGAGTCCAACTACAAGTGGTTCGTGGACGATGTGCGAAACCCGTACACCTACCCTGAGGACAAGCCCTTCCAGTGGACCCGCGGCCGGCAGCTCGGCGGGCGGAGCCTGACGTGGGCGAGGCAAAGCTACCGTCTCTCCAAACTTGACTTTTCCGCGGCCAGCCACGACGGCTACGGGGAGAACTGGCCCGTCACCTACGAGGAGATGGTGCCCCACTACGAGGCCGTCGAGCGATACGTGGGAATCAGCGGAGAGCCCTTGGGGCTGATGCAGTTCCCCGACAGTGTCATGCAGCCCCCGATGGGAATGACCTGTGGCGAGCTGCACTTCCGCGAGAAGGTCAACGCGCGGTTCGACCGGCACGTGACGATCGGCCGGGCCGCCGTGCTAACGCGACCGCTCAACGGTCGGCAGGCGTGCCACTCGTGCGGTCCCTGCGAGCACGGCTGCGTGACCCACTCCTACTTCGCCAGCCCGTGGACGACCATCGCGGACGCGGAGCGATCGGGCAACTGCACGGTCATGACCGATTCCGTCGTTTCCCACGTGACGACGGACAGGGACACCGGCCTGGCCAACGGGGTAGCGTACCTAGACCGGCTTTTCCGAGCCGCGCGGGAAGTCCGCGCGAAGATCGTCGTCCTGTCAGCGTCCACGCTCGAATCGACCCGTATCTTGCTGAATTCCGGTGACGGCTTCTGCAATTCCTCGGGCGTCCTAGGCCACTACGTGATGGACCACATGTACGGCGGCGTCTCTGGTGTGCTCCCGGTCAGGGAAGGCGCGAAGTGGACGGGGGCCCCGCGGCGGCCCAATGGCCTCTACCTGCCGCGCTACATGAATGTCGACCGGCCTCACACGGAGGGGATGATCCGAGGGTTCGGAGCGCAGATGCGCAACGCATCTGCCTATGGCTCACCGTCCGCGATCAGCCGAATTCCCGGGTTCGGGGCCGACTTCAAGCGGGCCGTGGTCAACACCGAGGACTGCTGGCGGTTCTCCATCGGAACTTCGAGCGAGTGTCTGGCGCGCTACGACAATTACGTGGAGCTCGATGCCGATGCCAAAGACGCGTGGGGCATTCCAGCCCTGCGCATGAACGTGACCTGGGGGGACAACGAGATGCGCCTGTTCCGGCACTCGGCGGACGAGGGTGAAGAGATGCTGCGCGCCGCTGGTGCCGAGGACATTCGCAAGATCACCACGCCGCGCTGGCCGGGCGGGGCCACCCATGAGGTCGGGGCGGCGCGCATGGGGAATGACCCTCGCAAGTCCGTCCTGAACCGGTGGAACCAAACCCACGATCTCGGCAATCTGTTCGTTACCGACGGTGCCGCATTCGTGTCGACCGGCTGCGTGAACCCCACGCTGACGATGATGGCCCTGGCCAAGCGCGCCGCGGACCACATTGTCGACCGTGCACGACGGGGCGATCTGGGCTAGAGCCCAGACACCCGCGCGTCGAGGGCCGGTGTCACGACTCTCGGAGAGCTGGGCGTTTCGATGCAAGCTGTCGGCGCGCGTGTGCGCGTGCGGAATTCGAAGACGGGGGAGGATTACCTGTGGGTGGAGGAGAACCGGGAAGCTTTCTTGGCCTTCGATGACAAGATCGAAGAGCTGACCCGCGCCCGCCAGCGCGCAGAGGAGCGCCCGTCGGAACTCGAATGACCGGTCCGATCGCGTCACCCCCAGCCCTCGCCGGAGGTAGCGCCGCGGGTCGCAGCCCGGCTGGGTTTCGGACTTCGGACAAGCGTTACCCCGGGTGGCTAGTGGGTTATCGCCGTCGCGAGTTCCCACCGCCCAATCTGGTGCAGGCAGGCTACTCGAAGACGATCTCGGCGATGTACAGGCTGGGTAGCACTTGGTTCCAGCCGTCGGGAATGTCGTCGAAGGGCAGTCGGAAGGACCGCTCCCCGCCTGGAGCAAGCCCATCGGACGGACGGACGATCGAGGACAGGACTCGGTGCAGCTCGACGCCGTGAACGCCGAAGAAGACGCAATTGAGGCGGATGCTGCGGACTTGGCGCTCGCCCGAGTTCCGGATGGTGCCGGTGATCTCGACCAATGTCTGCCCTAACGCATTGTCCATCGCCGCCATCTCGACACCTTCCAGATCCAGGCTGCCCAGATAGCTCCGCGCCTCCTCGGTCAGGACGACCTGTTCCACCGGTCGGTCGGCACCTGCACGCCATTCGAGCAATGCGAAGGCCCCGGCCCCAGCCACGACGACGGCCAGGATCAGAAGCCGGGCTGCCCATGACCGGGAGCGTGCTACCGCGCGTTCGTTCTCAAGCATGGCTTCGTGCGCGAATCCCAATGCGGGCCTCCCGCCAGTGCGGGAACGCAACCGCCATCATCGCAATCCTCGCAAGTCGCCGATCTCATCGATCGATCCATGCGAGGAGGGCTCCATCTGTCAGTGGTCCCTCCTCGATCGCAAGACTCTCGCCACGGTCTGCCGCGCCGAAGGCCGCCCGGAACCACGACACAGGAAACGCCGGGTGAGCATTGTGCAACAGCACATCGGCATGCCCTGAGAGCAGCACCGCCACGGCCCGGAAGTCGCCCGCGCGCCGCAGGCCGGGAATGAACAGCCCCTCCACATAGGCGGCGTCGCTGGTCGCGTCAAACTTGGCTAGGTCCGCGATCACGGTGCCGATCCCCGGATCGAGCGCCGCGGCGATCAGTGCCCACAGACCGGCCTTGCCAACACCGACGACCCGCACGGACGATACACCGGAGCGTTGGCGGAGATAGGCCGCCGCAGTGATGATGTCCTGAACTCGGTTGGCGTCGTCGCTGCGATTGAACACGTGATAGTAGCGCTCGGCGTTCCTGCCGTGGCCGGCAATGTCGCGCTCGACAATGGCGGAACCAGTCTGGAAGGGCTCGATCACCAGCAGTGGGCCGGGTCGGCTCGAAAGCACCCGCCCTTCCGGTGAGCCCGCTGTGGCGGCGATTCCTCCATCTGCGACGAGCAAGGTCACTCCATCATGGGAGGTGCTGGCGGCAAGCATGCGGGCCGGAATGCTGTCTCCCGATTCGGCGCGGCCGATCAAGAGATCGGAGCCTTGGAGCGCCCGATCTCGGACAGAGCCCGGCGGCGGCACCTGCGCCATCACGGACAGACCCAAACGCTCCCGGAACGCCTCCCGGGCCGGCCCGAGGGACTCGGCACGGCGGATCGCCATGGCCAGAGTGGCCGCCTCCGCGGCGGCAATGCGCTGCCGGACCAGGCCATCCAGATCCACAGCTCCGTCGGGCAGCGAGCGTCCCCAGAGGTACAAGAGCGAGCTCAGCTGGTCGGGGCGGACGGGCCGCTCTTCGAACCGCGCCGGATCAGGCTCGCCCAAAATGTGCTCCCCGAAGAACCGATAGACGGCCTCCCGGCTCTCGCGGTGGTAATTGTGCGGCGAGTCGAACTGGCTGACGCCAAAGTTACCCGCGGCGCCCAGCATGCGGTAGATGCCTTGGACGGCCGGGAATTCGCGCGTGGGGACGTGCACCGTCCAATCCCCAGTGGCGGCCACGAGCAGTTGCGGCTTGGGCGCGAACACCGCCGCAAGCTCGACATTGTTCGTGCCGATTCGCAGCAGCGGGGCGTTCTCGCACGGCGAGCCGCCCTGCATCTGGAAGGACACCATGTTGACGGGCGCAGAATACGCGATGCGATCGTCAACAGCCGCCAGCAGGAATGCCTGCGTGGCGCCGCCGGAAGCCCCGGTAACGCCGATTCGGGTGGCGTCCACGTCGGGCAGGGAGGCCAGATAGTCGACGACCCGGATGCTGTTCCACAGTTGCAAGCCCAGCGTTCCCACCAGCCAGAGCTCTTCCCGCGGACCGGCGAAGGCGTGGGGGGCCTGCATGGTGTCGTTCCACCCGACCATGTCGTACGCAAAGACGACATAGCCTTGGCGCGCCAGGTTGATGGCGCGGCTGGGCACCGAATTGAGCTCGGAGTTCTCAAACCGCCCGTAGCGCCAGTGCCCGTGGGGTGAGACCACCGCCGGATGCTTCCGGCCCTCCCCCGAACGCGGGCGATACAGGTTTCCTCCGAGGAAGTATCCGGGATAGGTCTCAAGTAACACGCTGACCACGGAATGGTCGTCGTGATCGATCCACTGGCCCAAGCGCGGATTCAAGGGGCTTTTTTCCGGGAGTGGAAGCAGGCCTGCCGAGAACAGGACTTGGCGGCGCAACTGGGCCGCGCGACGGTTCCATTCCTCAGCGGTGTACTCTCGCATGGAATACACCTCGTCGGTGTGCCGGACTTGCGTGTTGCGCCCGTCGCTGTCGGGGACTTGGGCGACTGCCGGCGGTCCCGTAGCCGCGAGCAGGACAGAGAGCAGAATCCCGAGCCGTTTCACAGAGGCAACTCTATCAGGAGAACGCGCTCCGGCGTCGGGACGGGGAGGGCTCGCGAGACCCGAAGAGCAAGGAAGGCCGGGCTATCGGGCCCAGTGCTTCTCGTGGCAAACCTCGCACGAGTCGATGAGCTGGTTGCCCGCGTCGGAAATGCCATCCAAGTCTCTCGCCCTTGCGGCTAGCAAAGCCGCCTCGCCCGCGGCGGCCAGATCTCGCGAGGTCTGTGCCCAGACTTCCGAGTCAAGTGCCCGCCCAGCCCGCATCAGCAGCGTTCCCGACTCCGCGAGCATCACGGCGCTGTCGCGCACCTTGGTCCACGCAGCCTCATCAGCCGGCGGATTCCTCGGCACGTCGAAGATCGCACTGGCAGCTGGAATGACCATTGCCTGCATGAGTTCGGTGACCGAGGCAACGGGCTCGCCTTCGCTTGCCGTGACAACACCCCCCGTCCACTGCTGCAACGCTGTCAGGACACACAAGCCGACAAGACACCCCAGCGAGCGGCAAACCGCGATCCAAGAGACGGACTTGCTTGGCGATGGCATTCTCGTACTCCCAAGCTTTCGAGAGATCGGTGCAATCAGGTTAACCTAGGAAGCCGGGCCGTTTGCCAGCGCGGTGCCCCGGACAGCGGGACAGCGCATGGCCGGCGTGGCTGGGCCCACCCGCCCGCGACGGACCCCCCAGGCAAGAACGGTTCATGAACGATCACCGGCGAACGGCGCTTGACTACCACCGTTATCCACGGCCGGGAAAGATCGCGATCGCGCCGACCAAGCCGTCTGACACCCAGATCGATCTCAGCCTCGCCTATTCCCCGGGTGTCGCCGAAGCCTGTCTCGAGATCGTGCGGAACGAGCGCTTGGCTGGCGAGTACACCTCGCGCTCGAACCTGGTCGCTGTCGTCTCGAACGGATCCGCGGTGCTCGGACTCGGGAATATTGGCCCGCTTGCCGGAAAGCCTGTCATGGAGGGCAAGGCAGTGCTCTTCAAGCGGTTCGCCGACATCGACGTGTTCGATCTTGAAGTCGCATCCTCCGACCCGGACGAGATCGTGCGCCTGGTCGAGCTTCTGGAGCCGACGTTCGGCGGGATCAATCTCGAGGACATCAAGGCTCCGGAGTGCTTCCGCATTGAGGAGGAGCTGCACAGGCGCGTCAACATCCCCGTGTTCCACGACGATCAGCACGGCACGGCGGTCATCAGTGGCGCCGCGCTGCTGAACGCCGCCGAGATAGCGGGGAAGAGCCTGTCGGACGCCCGCGTCGTGGTCAACGGAGCCGGGGCCAGCGGAGTGGCCTGCGCCAGCCTGTACCTAGGGCTGGGAGTGCAGCCTTCGAATCTGGTGATGCTCGACTCGCGCGGCGTGATCTACCAGGGGCGGGTCGAGGGGCTCAACCGCTACAAGCGGCGCTTCGCGGCCGATACCAGCCTGCGAACGCTCGAGGAGGCGATGCGCGGGGCCGATGTGTTCGTCGGCCTGTCCCGCGCCAACGTGCTGTCGCCCGGCATGCTGCGATCAATGGCGCCCAACCCGATCGTCTTCGCCCTGGCCAATCCGGACCCCGAGATTAGCTACGACCTTGCCGTCAAGACCCGCGCGGACGCGATCATCGCCACCGGTCGGTCGGACCACCCCAACCAAGTCAACAACGTCCTCTGCTTCCCCTCGATGTTCCGCGGAGCTCTCGACACCGAGGCCACCGCAATCAACGAGGAGATGAAGCTGGCAGCGGTCCATGCCCTGGCCGACCTCACCAGGCATGCCGTCCCCGACTCCGTGCGGCGCATCTACACATCGGAGCACCTGAGATTCGGCCCGCAGTACATCATCCCCAAGCCGTTCGACCCACGCGTCACACCTGCCGTGGCGAGCGCAGTGGCCGCTGCGGCTATGCGCAGCGGAGTGGCGACGAAGCCAGTCGGCTTGGACGACTACCGCCAGAATCTGGCCGTGCGGCTGGACAGCAGCCAAGAGATGTTCCAGATGATTCTGGACCGGGCACGCGAAGACCCGCGCGCTTTGGTCATGGCCGAGGGTGACCACGAGAAAATCCTGCACGCCGCGCTTGTGCTGCGGGAGGAGCGCATTGCCAAGCCGATTCTGCTCGGAAACCGTGAGAGCGTCTTGGGGACGGCCGAGAAGCTGCGCCTACCAACCCAAGGTTGGGAGATTCTGGACCCGGCGACGTACCCGGGTCGCGAGAAATACGCCCGGGAGCTGTTCGAGCTGCGGCAGCGCAAGGGCTGCACTTTGGCCGACGCTCGCGAGATGCTGGACGACCGGGTCGCCTTGGCCGCCATGATGGTGCGCATGGGAGACGCGGACTGCATGGTCGGCGGGATCACGCATCACTATCCCGAGACGCTGCGCACGGTCCTTCGAATCGTCGACCGGAGACGTGGCGTGCGCAAGGTCTCCGGGCTCTACATGATGATTCGCCAGAGAAAGGTCTACCTCTTCGCAGACCCCACGGTGAACATCGACCCCAGTCCCGAAGATCTCGCCGAGATCGCCCTGCTCACGGCCCGCCGCGCCAAACGACTGGGCCTTGTCCCGCGCGTCGCCCTGCTGTCATTCTCGAACTTCGGATCGGCGCGCAACCCAGACTCCGCGAAGGTCACCCGGGCGGCTGCGCTGTGCGCCGATAGGGACCCCAGCCTGACAGTCGACGGCGAAATGCAGGCTGACACCGCGCTCAAGCCCGCGATTGCCCGCGAATTCTTCCCTTTCTCAAGGCTGCGGGACGAGGCGAACGTGCTGGTCTTCCCCAACCTCGCGGCAGCCAACATCGCCTACAAGCTGCTGCGCCAGTTCGCCGGCGCGCGGTCTGTGGGGCCGATCTTGATGGGCATGGCCAAGCCGGTCGCCGTGCTGCAGAAAGGCTTCAGCGTGGACGAGATCATCACGCTGTGCGCGGTTGCCGTCCACGACGCGCAGCAACTGCCGCCATCGGGCTGACCCCGGGAGAGCGGTCAGCCCGGGACGCGAGGCTTGCCAGAGCCCTAGGGTTGGTCGTGCGAATGCGGGGTGTCCACGCCGCCAACAGGCCGGGCAAGTCACGCGGAGAAGGCACAGCCTGTACCGTCACGCCGGCCTGCCGGCCTGCGCGCAGCCCGGTCTCGGAATCCTCGAAGACCAGGCACTCCCGAGGATCGCAGATTTGCCACCCTGCGCTCAGTTGCTCGAAGGCCATCAAGTACGGCATCGGATCCGGCTTCAAACGGGCGACGTGCTCCCCGCAGATGACGAGCCGCAGGTACCCAGCCACCCCCTGTCGCTCGAGGATCGGCACGACGTCGGGGACGGCGCTGGAAGAGACGACGCCCAAGGGCACGCGCCGCCAATGCTCGCGCATCCACTCGCGGACCAGCGGATCAACGGAGAGCTCGGCTACCGATCGCCGGCGATAGGCCGCGTGCTTGCGGGCCCGGCCCCCCTGAATGACGGTCGGCGTGCGTTCGATCCCCGCCAGTTTCAAGAAGTACTCAGAAGCGCTCGTGTCGCTCTTTCCCACCAGCAGCCTCTTGTAGTCGGCCCAGCCGACCGACACGCGCCACGGGGCGACCGCTTCCAGCCACGCCTGATGGTGGAGCCACTCGCTGTCCGCCAGCGTTCCGTCGAAGTCGAACAGGACCGCCCGGATCGGCACGCATCCCTCTTCCAAGTGCCAGTGTAGCGCCCGTCAGAGTCCCGAAACTGGCGCGAATGCCGCCCCGGAACAGGCTCGCCTCGCTCAGGGCACTTGCGAGACTGCCCCGAAGACGCCCCGCAAGCCACGCCAGTCGAACGAGCCACCGACCTCTTGGTGATCCGTGCCCAAGAAGTGCCCGCGCAGCCACTCGGGGCCGCTCGTGGAATGGAAATAGCCGTTGATGACGGGGATTCCGAGCCAGGTCATGTCAGGCCTGGCATGGGCCCCGGACAGGTCGGCAACGCCGCTGAACCGCACGTTGGCCTCAACGTGGGACCCCATCCGAAGTGTGACCCGCGCGCTGCCGCGGAAGAGCCCAACCCGCCCAAGCCCGGCGAAGCCCTCGGTGGCCAGCATGTGGCCAGTCCATGTGGCACTCACGTCGGCGGGGGTCGACTGGCTGGCCATCCCGGTAAACATCGCGACCGAGGCGATCGGGTCTCCTCGTGGCTCGTCCGCCTGAGCTCCGGGGTACACAAGCGCGGCGGCGAAATAGCCGTTCTCGAGCCAGCCGGCCAGCGACTCGATGTCGGCGGACAGTCGCCCGAACCGCACGCCGGGAAATTCACCCTTCTGGACTGTGCCGGCCGGTGCGCCCTGCCCGCGCGACGCGGACACCAAGTCCTCCACTGCCGCCACCGCCTCGATCCCACGTTGGCCGTCTTGGAGCCTGACCCTCGCGGAGAATGTGGCGATCGCGTGCACAGCATACCCGGCGGCGTCTACGCCACGGTTGTCACAGGCGTGAGGCGCGTCGGGGCAGGCATCGGATGTGCGCGATGCGTTGAATGTCCCGGACAGGCTGTCGCGCTCGAAGATGCCCGAGACGCCCTCGAACCGAGGGCCGAAGAAGGCGCCTCGCAAGTAGCCGTCTCCCGCGACGGCGAAGACTCCCTCCCCCAGCGGAAGCCCGCTCCACTTGATGCCGTCGCGGACAAGGCCGGCGTCGACGTCCTTGACGTCCGCGAACTCCACGTCGATGGCTGGGTCGGGATTGAGGCCGACCGTCACGAGCGCTTTGCCCGTGACGTGGTTCCCGCGCGTTGCCGACATGCTGGTGTCAGTGGCCATCATCGATCCTTCCCATCTGGCGGTGCCCCGCGGGGGGCTAGAAATCGTGCTGAACCCCCAGCTGGCAATGGTCCCGTTTCGAATCTCGGGCGGGGAAGTGTCGAGAGGTTCCGGCAGGAAGCCCGGGATTTGAAACGTGACACCCGCGAAGGCGGTGCCGGTGCGAGCGTATTGGGTGCCAGCGCCGTGACCGGCGGTCGAAGCGAGGGGCGAGATGGCCACTTGGTCCGGACTCTCGAGCCCGATCGTGAGGGCAGTCCGGAACCTTCCCGAATAGTCGAGCGGACTGCTGGACATGCCCAAGACGTCGATCACATGGTCTTCGAAGAACGGCGACGGTTCCACGGGGTCGCCGCTGGCGACCGGGGAGTCGAGCCCGTCCGACCGGCCGTCAGCCGGGGCTATCGCGGCTGTGGTCAATCCCAAGTCCGGCCCCGACATGAGCTGTCGCATGAGAGACGAGACCGGGCCTTCGAACACTGGCGGGGCCGGCCCGTGCAGGCCTGGCGGCAGATCGCCACGGACGGCACTGAACGCACCGGCGAAGCCCTCCTGCCGGAAGGTCCCTCCAACCTCAGCGTGATCCTCGCCGAGGAACAGGCCCCGGATGCCAAGCCCCTCACCCTCTGTGCCGAGTGTGCCGCCGCTCAGCGGAACGTCCTGCCACGTGACCGGGTCACGCTTCTGGCCGGTGCCGAGTTCTACGAGGTCGGTGAAGGACACATCCGCGCGAGCTTCGGGCCCGCCGCGGATTGCAACCGTGACGCGGCCGATCACGGGATTGGAGCCGGTCTCGCCGGGCTCCGGCTCAATCGCGACGACGCGGCCGGACCAAACCAGCATGTCCCCTGACGGGTTCGTGCCGGCCGCGTCGATCTGCGGCCGGAACACGGCCTGACCCCGGGGATGGGCCGGACGAAGGCCCTCGTCAGTGGGGTCCTGCAAGTCGCCGGCCTCCAAGACCACTCCGAACAATGTGCTGGCAGAGGAGACGAGGACAGCATCCGCGTCCAACCCGCCCGCCTCCGGAACGCCGGTAGCGTCCAAGGTTAGCTTGGTCAGCACCAGCTGCCAAAGGGGCTGCTCGAGTGAGATTGGGGCGATGACCGGAACGGCGGGGACTGCGTCGACAGGCGCAACGCCATCCACAACCTGGCCAACGGCACAGGGCGAGAAAGCGAGCGCGAACGGCGCGAGTCGCCGTGCGGCGAGGCAGACAGTGCGCATATGGGGCATTATCGCCCCTTTCTCCCGTTGCGAGCCAAGCCGTCGCGGAAGATTCGTGCGTTAGCTCTGTCGAACGCCCCAGCAACCACCGCTGCCGATCGGCCGGCGTTGGTCGGGTACAATCTAGCGGCTTCGTGGCCTTCCGACCCAACGCTTGGGCCCTGTCGGCTTGGCTGCTGCTGGCAGGGTGTGCAGCAACCGAGGGCCCATACCCGGCCAAGGAGATCAAGCTGATCGTCCAGGCCGCGCCGGGCGGCACGTCGGACACGGTCTCGCGGGTGATGGCGTCGCTGGCGGAGGGCCGGCTCGGCGTTCCGATCGTTTGCGAGAACCGTCCCGGTGCGAGCGGGGCGCTGGCCTTTTCCTTCGTGGCGAGGCGCTCTCCAGACGGCTACACGATCGGCCACGCGCCGGTCGAGATCGCCATGGTGCGCTCGTTGGGATACGCGGACATCGGCCCTTCGGACGTGTCGCTGATCTGCCTGGTGTCCAAGACGGCCCCGGCGCTTGTCGTGCATGCGGACGCTCCCTGGCGCACGTTCGGGGAATTCGTCGCAGACGCGAGATCAGAGCCGGGACGCATCGTGATGGCAAATTCCGGCATCGGGTCCATCTGGCACTTCAACATCCTGCTGATGGAACAGGGCACCGAGGCGCGTTTCACCCACCTGCCCTTTGGGGGTTCCACACCGGCCCTCGTGTCCGTGATCGGTGGGCATTCGGACGGGGCGATCGCCGGCGTGGGAGAGGTGATCTCGCACGTGCTCTCCGGCAACCTGCGCGCGTTGGCGGTCTTCGACGAAGCGCGGTCCGACGTGCTGCCAGAAATACCGACGACACACGAGCTTGGCTACCCGATCGGCACGCCCGCATGGAGTGGGTTCTTCGGGCCGGGGGGCATCGGAGATGAGCGCGTCTCCCGGCTCGCCGATGCCTTCGAGGCCGCGTTCGCAAGCCCCGAATGGGCCAAGCTGTGCCGGGAGCGCGGGATGCAACCGCTGTTCCTCGGGCAGGACGACTTCGCCGCCTTCGCCCTGCAGCAACAGGCCTTTTTCGAGGGTCAGGTTCCGCGACTGGTGCGGATGGGAGCGCCCTGAGTGGCCCGGGAGGACGTGGTCGCCGGGGGAGCGTTCCTGCTGGCGGGGCTGGGCTTGGTCTTCAGCGGGACCCGCTTCCCGGCCGGCGTTGGCGGCCTGCCCGGGGCGGGCTTCTTCCCGCAGGCGATCGGAACCATGATGGCCGTCCTGGCAGCGGCTCTCACTCTCCGCGGCCTGCGGTCGGCGCCGACCACGGCAGCAGCCGGCACGGATCTGAGAGCAGTGGCTGTCGTCGGCGCGCTGCTGTGCGGCTATCTGGCGCTGTGGGGAAGCGGGTTCTTCCTTGTGCGGACGGCCGTGTTCCTCGTGCTGGTGCTGCGATTCTTGGGCCAGCGGTGGCTGCCCTCGCTGGCCTATGCGGCGGCTTTGGTGGCTTTCGTGCACCTCGCATTCGAAGCTGGGCTGAACGTGAGCTTGGAATGACGGAACACGGGGCCGGGCGAGACCCCCGGGAGACCTTGGCGTGACGGGCGAGCTGATCGCGGGCTTGGCGGCAGTCCTCAACTGGCAAGTGCTGGGTTTTCTGGCCGCAGGCGTCACCCTCGGGGCAGTCTTCGGGGCGCTGCCCGGGCTGACGGCAACGATGGGCGTGGCGGTGCTCACGCCGCTAACGTTCTGGGTCTCGCCCGAGCAGGGGCTGGCGATGCTCCTGGGGATCTACTGCGGCGCGATCCCGGCCGGGGGCATCCCCGCGATCCTGATCAACGTGCCCGGAACGCCGGCCTCGATCGCGACTTCATGGGACGGCTACGCCCTGACCCGCAAAGGACGGGCCGGCCTGGCGTTGGGAGTCAACGCGCTGGCGTCGGCGGCAGGACAGCTCACGAGCATAGCGTTCCTAGCATTTTTCGCCTTTCCGATCGCCAGCTTCGCGCTCCGGTTCGGCCCGGCGGAGTACTTCGGACTGGCGCTGCTGGGCATCAGCCTGATGGCAGGAGTGTCGGGCGACCGGGTGCTCCAAGGAATGCTCGCGGGAAGTCTGGGGCTGGCCCTCGCGCTGGTGGGCCTGGACCCCATGACCGCCTATCCGCGTTACACGTTCGGATTCTCTGAATTCTTGGACGGGATCTCCTTCGTGCCCGTAATGATCGGGCTGTTCGGCTTGGGCGAGGTCCTGTCGCAGGTCGCCGACCGGCGTTCCCGGTCCTCCGCGCCCAAGATCGAGATCGGGCGAGTCGTACCCTCCGCCGCTGACGCGCGCGGGATGGCCGGGGCATCGCTGAGCGGAGCGGGCGTGGGCACTCTCGTCGGCGCGATCCCCGCGGCAGGAGGCGACATCGGCTCGGTCATCGCCTGGGAGCAAGCACGCCGCGCTTCGGCGGACAAGGCACGGTTCGGCAAGGGATCGCTCCGCGGGCTGGCCGCCAGCTGCTCAGCGTGCAACGCGGCCATCGGGGGCGCCATGACCACCATGCTGACCCTCGGCATTCCCGGGGATGCTGTCTCGGCGATCCTGATCGGCGCCCTGTTGATCCACGGCATCCAGCCCGGGCCGCTGCTGTTCGCGAACAACCAGTCCTTCGTTTTCTCCATCGTATTTCTCCTGGTGTTCGCCTGCGTGATGATCACGGCCATCGGCCTGCTGGGCGCCAAGCCGCTGGCGCGAGTGCTGAGCATCCCGCCTCCTCTGCTCTGGGCGGGGATCGTCCTGTTCGGCACGGTTGGCTCGTACGCGCTCAACAATGCGGTGGCCGATGTGTGGGCCATGTACGTGGCCGGGCTGGCGGGATTTCTGTTCCGCAAGGCGAGGATACCGTTGGGCCCGCTCGTGCTCGGCCTGATCTTGGGCCCGATGATGGAGTCAAACCTGAGGCGGGCGCTGATCCTCAGCCGGGGGGACTGGCTCGATCTCATGGCGCGGCCGATCGTGGCCGTCTTCCTGACGGCGGCTGTCCTGTCGGTCGCGTGGCCGTGGATCCGATCCCGGCGTGGCTCGGCCCGGCGCAACCATGCGCCCCTCTCGGACGCCTAATCCACAGGCGGTGGGCTATTCTGGCCCTGAGCACGGGGGCATCGCCCGAGGGATCCCCCGGAAACGATCACACCTATGCGAACACCAACTCAATTCCATCTGCAACGGCCGGGACGGACCGGCCTGTGCCCAGCCCTAGTGACCGGGGCTGTCTTGCTGCTCGCGGCGGTCCCTCTGCACTCCGCCGGCGGGGACGCAGGGCAGGCTTGGCTGCAGTGGCGGGGGCCTCACAACAACGGCGTCGCCGAGAGCGACGCCGCGCTGCGATTCTCGGATTCGGAGAACGTCAAGTGGCGCGTCAAGATTCCCGGCAAGGGCCACTCGACACCGGTCATCTCTGGCTCGACGATGTTCCTGACAACGGCTGTGATCTCGGACAAGGACGACGGCGAGGGCCAATTCCCGCTGTACGACTTTCTGGTGCTGGCGATCGACAAGGAGACCGGGAGGGAGCTCTGGCGGCGGACCGCGACCACGAAGAAGCCCCACGAGGGCTATCACCGCGCCTACGGCAGCTTCGCGTCGAACTCGCCGATCACGGATGGCAAGATCGTGATCGCCAGCTTCGGCTCTCGGGGAATCTACGCGTACGACCTGGACGGCAACCTGCTCTGGGAGAAAGACCTCGGGCTTCTCCACATGCGCAACGCGTTCGGGGAGGGCATTCCGCCAGCCTTGCACGCGGACAAGCTGATCATCCAGAACGACCACGAAGGCGATTCCTACGTCGTCGTGCTGAAGAAGGAGACCGGAGAGGAGCTCTGGCGGGCCGCCCGCGAGGAGCGCAGCAGCTGGGCGCAGCCGATCGTTGTCAGCCATGGCGGGCGCGAGCAGCTCGTGACCAGTTCAGAGCGCATCCGAACCTATGACCTCGAGACCGGCGAGCTGATCTGGGAGGCGGGGGGACTGGGTCCCAATGCGATCCCCGCGGTGATCGATGTCGACGGCGAGATGGTCATCGCGATGACCGGTTACCGCAACCCGAACCTGCTGGCCGTCCGCCTCGGGGGCACAGGAGACCTGACCGACAATGGCGACTACGTCAAGTGGACCAACCAGACCGGGAATGCTTACTCCGCGTCCCCCGTGCTGCACGACGGGATCCTGTACTTCGTGACCGACCGCGGGCTGGCCAGCGCCTTTGACGCCAAGACCGGCCAGCAGCACTACCACCGGCAGCGGCTGCCGGAGACTTACTCGCTGAAGGCGTCCCCGGTGGCAGCTGGCGGCAAGCTCTACATCGCCACCGAGCAGGGTGACGTGGTCGTCTTGAAGCTCGGCACAGAATACGAAGTGCTCGCGGTCAACAAGATGGGAGACGAGATCTTCATCTCCTCGCCGGTGATCGTGGATGACAAGCTCTATCTGCGCAGCGAGGACGAGCTGTTCTGCATCAGCGAGGGCTGAGATACGATGCAGCGAGTCTTGCCACTCTGGCGCTGTCCGCCCTGCCTCGCTGCGGCGCGATGCCGGGCCCGGCCGGAATGGCAGGCGTCGGAGAAGCCCCGAGACCGGGACGGTGGCCCTGGGGCAATCGGTGGCTGAGGTGCGCGGCACGGGCCTGGCGACGGCGGCACTGGCAGCGCTGGTGTCGATTGGCACGCCAGCGCCGGTCTCTGGTGCCAATGCGGTCCTGATCGTTTCCGACGACCAAGGTTTCGCGGACATCAGCTGCCATCCGCACCCGGACGAGGTCGCGACCCCGAACATTGACCGCATCGCGTCGGAGGGTGCCCGCTTCACCAACGGCTACGCCAGTTGCCCGGTGTGCGCGCCGACGCGCGCCGGGCTGCTGACGGGCCGCTACCACCAGCGCTTCGGGTTCTATACCGCCGGGGATTCGCGCGCGGGGCTTCCCACGGACGAGATCACGCTGGCAGACGTGCTCGGGGCGAGCGGCTTCGCCACCGGCGTGTTCGGCAAGTGGCACCTCGGGTACGAGCCCGAGTACCGACCCCTGCGCCGGGGATTCGGCAGCTTCTACGGCTTTCTGGGGCACGGGGGCCACGACTACTTTGACCTGTCGATCAGCGACGAGGCGCGGTCCATCTACCGCGACGCCGCGCCAGTGGCTGACAGCGGCTACCTAACACGCAGGATCACCCGCGAGGCCGTGCGGTTCATCGAGCGCAACCGGGACGGCCCGTTCTTCGCATACGTGCCCTACAACGCGGTGCACAACCCGTTGCAAGCTCCGGCGGACACGGTGGGCCGCTACCGCAACCCGGACCCGAACCGTAACACGTATCTCGCCATGCTTCAGATTCTCGACGAAGGCGTTGGCGAGATTCTCGACACTCTGGACCGCCTTGGCCTTGCGGAGGACACGCTTGTGCTGTTCTTCTCGGACAATGGCGGCGCTCGGGGCACGACCGCGAACAACGGTGCGTTGCGCGGCTTCAAGCACAGCGTCTACGAGGGTGGCATCCGCGTGCCCTTCCTGGCCCGGTTCCCTCCCCGCATTGCGCCGGGCACAGTGTCCGACGAGCCCGTGATCTCGATCGACGCGTTCGCCACGATCCTCGCCGCCGCGGGAGTGGCCGCGCCCAAGGGTCTCGCGCTCGACAGCCGAGACATCCTGCGAGCATTGGGCCCAGAGCCACTGGCGGAACCACTCCACGGCGCGCTGTTCTGGAATTGGATCGGCAAGGGGTCGGCAAACGGTTGGGCTGTCCGAAAGGGCCGATGGAAGCTGCTCGCGGACCGCGGCGATCCCGAACTCTACGATCTGGACTCGGACATCTCCGAGGAGCGCGACCTCTCGGCGGCAAAGCCCGGCGTGGTCAGCGACCTGCTGGAGACCTACCGCGCGTGGGAGGCGGAGATTGCGCCACAGATCCGGAGACAGCGGGCCACGCGCTGAGCCGGGACGCTCAGCGCGCCCCAGACCGTTCCGCGCCGGCGTCCCCGCGACCCGCGAGCGCGCTGGACTCGTACTGGTCAGCCCCCTCGGTGAGAATGTAGCGACGGTTGGCCGGCAGGCCGCTCCATTCCTGCACCCTGCCGAGCGGCCAGACCACCCGGAGTTTCTCGACGGCGAGGCTGGAGCCGAGACCGAAGTGCAGCGCGAGGTCGCTCTGCGAGAAGTAGCTCCCGCCGGACAGCACGAACTGCAGCATGGTCCGGCCATCGACGGTTACCTCCACTCTGGCGCCGATGGCGCTGCGGTTCGACGCCCGGCCACGCAGGCGGATCACGGCGGCATTCCCGGGAGCGGCACGATTCTTCAGCAGAGCGAGGGGCTTGTTGACGTTGACCACCACGACCTCGGGATGCCCGTCCCCGTCCAGATCGCCGGCGGCTAGTCCGCGCGCGGGACGGCCGACCTGCAACGCCGGGCCGGCCACATCGGTGACGTCGCGAAACGAGCCGTCGCCGAGATTCCTGTACAAGACGGTGAGCTGCTCGTAGGTCTCCCCGACCGGCGCCGCGTCCACTTCCGGGTACACATGCCCGTTAGCCAGCAGCAGGTCGGGCCACCCATCCTCGTCCGCGTCCAAGAACAGGGCACCCCACCCGAGCAACTGGCGGGTTCCGAGCCCGGCCTCGCGGGAGACGTCCTCGTAGAAGATGCCGTCTTCGTTGGCGTACAGGGAGGGCAGGTCGCCCGAGAAATTGGTCTTGGCGATATCCGGATAGCCGTTGCCGTCATAGTCAGCCACGGCGATCCCCATGCCTGCCTGCAACTGCCCGTCGGCACTGTAGGCGACGCCGGCCTCCGCGGCGATGTCAGTAAAGGTGCCGTCGCCGTTGTTCCGGTACAGCAGGCTGGGTGTCATGTCGCAGGCAACGTACACGTCCACAGCACCGTCGAGGTCAAAGTCGGCCGCGGCGACGCCCAGGGCATATCGCCCGCGCGGCTCCAAGATTCCGGCCGCCTCGGAGACGTCGGCGAATTGCCACCGGCCCAAGTTTCGGTAAAGCACGTTGCGAGCCCGGGGCAGTCCCCTAGGGCCGCACATCACGGGAATACCCTTCCACTCGCAGGCCCCGCTGTCCCCGGGGGCTGGGGTGAGATCAGGGTCAAAGTCCACGTAGCTCGCAACGAAGATGTCGAGCAGGCCGTCCGAGTCATAGTCGAGGAACGAACAGCCGGCACCCCACCGCGCGGCGCGCGGAATCGTCCCGAGGCCCGCGCTGGCATCCTCGAATCGACCGCGCCGGTTGCGGTAGAGCGCGCTCGATCCGTAGCGGGTCACCAGGAGATCCTCCCAGCCATCGTTGTCAAGGTCGCCGACGCAGACGGCCTGCCCCCAGCCGCGCGCGATCAGGCCCGAGCGGGCGGCCGCCTCCTCGAACCGGCCCGAGCCGTCGTTGACGAAGAGCATGGTCGCCGGGCTGCGGCCAGCCTTGGCGAGCTCTAACGTGGTGCCATTCACCACGACGACGTCGTTATCGCCGTCGCGGTCAAAATCGAAGATGGCCGCTCCGGTGCCCGTCGTCTCCAGGATGTAATCGCTCGATCCGGCCGCACCGTAAGTGACCGACCCCGCGAACCCGCTTTCGCCGGCAATGTCCACGTAATCCACGCCCGCCCCAAGAACGGGCACGAGTGCCACGAGCGCGCCCAACAGGGCTCGCCTCACTGCCAGGCCGGCGTGCGGGAGAGCCACTCGGCGCGACACCTCCAAAATTCGGGCCATGGCCGCGGCGGGCCGGCCAGAAGCAGCTTGGCGCTCAGGCCAGCAGTTCCTTCACGACATGCCCGTGCACATCGGTCAGGCGGAAATCGCGCCCGGCATGCCGATACGTGAGACGCTCGTGATCGAGACCGAGCCGGTCAAGGATCGTCGCTTGGAAATCGTGGACGGTGACCGGATCCTCAGCGATGGAGTCGCCGATCTCGTCGCTCGCGCCGTGCACGATGCCGCCCTTGATGCCGGCCCCCGCGAGCCATGAACTGTAGACCTTCGCGTGGTGCCCGCGGCCCTCAACCCCCGGGGATGGACAGGTCGGCGTCCGCCCGAACTCGGTCGTCCAGACGACGATGGTCTCCTCGAGCAGGCCTCTGCTCTTGAGGTCGCGGATCAGCGCGCCGATCGGCTGGTCGACGTTCTTCGCCAGCCGGTTGTAGGACGCCATCTTGGCGTGGGTGTCCCAGTTCTCGTCGATCATCGTCCCGCCGTCAATGAGCTCGACGAAGCGCACTCCGCGCTCGACCAAGCGACGGGCGACGATGCACTGCCAGCCGAAGCCCTGCGTGCTGCCCCTTTCCAGCCCGTAGAGCCCGAGCGTCGCGTCGGACTCGCCGGAGAGGTCGAAAGCCTCGGGCGCCTCGGCCTGCATGCCGAACGCGGTCTCAAACGACTTGATGCGCGCTCCAAGGTTCGAGTCGTCCTCGCGACCCTTCAGGTGCTGGCGGTTGAAGTACTCCAGCAGATCGAGTTCGGTGCGCTGCTGGTGGTCGGAGGTGCGCCGCTTCATGTGGGCGATCGGCTCTTGGCCTGGAATGATGCGCGTGCCCTGGTGCAGCACCGGGAGGAAGTCAGAGCCCCAGACTTGCCCCCCGGCGTAGGGGATCTTGGGAGCGATCACCATGAACGACGGGAGGTTCTTGTTGAAGGTCCCCAGGCCATAGCTAACCCATGAGCCAATGCTGGGACGGTTGAACGTGGCGGACCCCGTGTGGATCCCCAGAGTGGCCCCGAAGTGATCGCCGTTGATGTTGGTCATCGATCGCACGACCGCGATCTCGTCGATCACCTTGCCGATTTCGGGGAACAGATCGCTGACTTCGGTCCCGCTCTGGCCATACCGGCGGAACTCCCAGTCAGCGCCCTTGTAGACGCGACGGGTGTTCTTGGGCTGGTCGTGGTGCTCGCGCAGGAAAGGCTTGGGGTCGAAGGTGTCGACGTGCGAGACTCCCCCGGTCATGAACAGAAAAATGACATGCTTTGCCCGCGGGGGGAAGTGGGGCGCCTGCGGGGCCAGCGGGTCACCATCGTTCGCCAGCATCTCCGAGAGCAAGCCGGGCAGCAGCAGCCCGCCGCCGGCCAGCGATCGGATTGCGTGACGCCTGCTCAGTCCCTCGAAGTTCGGCATGGCACTCTAGATGTTACCGCCTGAGGCGGGACCGATGAAGCACTACGACTTGGTTTTCCTGATTCTGGCCGGATTCTTCGTAGCTAGCTTCGTGCTGGCGAATGCTCTCGTCTTCAAGTTCATCGACGTGCCGCTGCCAATCATCGGCGCCGCGACGATCAGCCTCGGCGTCCTGCCGTATCCCGTGACATTCCTCTGCACAGACCTGATCAGCGAGCTGTACGGCAAGCGCCACGCGGACGCGGTTGTGCTTACGGGCGCGGCTGTCATGGCGTACATGCTGCTGATGCTGCAGCTCGGCAAGGCACTGCCCGTGTCCAACCTGCAGACAGACGCGATCCAGGAACACTACCAAGCAGTCTTCGGCCAGAGCGCGCGGGCGATCATCGGCAGCGCCGTCGCCTATCTCGTGGCGCAGTTTGTCGATGTCCGGCTGTACCACTTCTGGCGCAGGCTGACGGGTGGCCGCCACCTCTGGTTGCGCAACAACGCGTCGACGATGCTCAGCCAGCTGGTCGACACCTGCGCCGTCGTGACGATCCTGTTCTACGGTGTGTGGACATGGTCTGAGATTGGCGCCGTCATCGTGGCAAGCTACGTGTTCAAGCTGCTGGTTGCGGCTGCTGACACGCCGCTGATGTATGTGGGCGCACGCCGTCTCGCCGACATCAAGGAAGAGTCCCAGCGGCGGGGTCTTATCCACGAGGCGGCCTGAGCCCGGGGTGGTCTGGCTTGGTCAGGCCTCGGTGACGACTCGCAGGCTCATGGACTCCACCATGTGCCCCGCCTTGGCGCGGAAGGCGACCATGTGCGGTGCCGCCGAATGGGCGCGCAGGGCATCCATGCTTTCCCACTGCTCCACCACGACCATTCGCCCGGGGGCGAGTGCTTGCGCCGGCCAGCCGGTGTCCGCGTCGACGCAGGGCGTGTACTGAACGCAGCCCTCCTCGGCGAGCACGTTGGGCACATTCTGCTTGAAGGCCTCGACGTACTCCCGGAGGCATCCCTGCTTGACGTGGATGGACGCGATCACATGAATCATGACGGTTCCCATTCTCGCAGCGTGAGCGAACGCGACCGGCGCCGGGCCCGCAATGTCGGCTCTGGCACGTACCATGGGATTCGGCAGTCCGCGAGCCGCCCGTGGCGCGTGGCGAGCTCAGGTGCAAAGCTACAGCCAGACTATCCGACGCCTGCTCGACGGCGGTTTGCTGGACCGCCTTCCGGCTACGTTCTCGGTCTACACGCTGGACCGCATCAAGGACTGGAACAGGCTCTTCCCCGCCGAAAAGGGCTACTTCGAGCGTCTGCTGGGCCTGCTCGACCGATCAAGCCCCGAAGCCGTCGAAGATCTCTTCGCCCCGCTGCGCGAGATCGAGGGGCGCATGGGCATCGAGGGAGGCATCTGGGGGCGCTCGAAGTTCACGCTCGAACATGTGGACTTCCTGCAGAGGAATCGTCACCTGCGGGAGTGGCGCTCCACCATCGCCAACATTTTCGTGAAGATCAACCCGATCCTGGACGCCGACGTCGCCCGATCGGGGAATCCCCGGTTAACCGTCGTCGTGTCACCTCCCGAGCTTCCGATGGGCCCGGACCGCATGTGGACCCGCATTCGCGACAAGGGAAGGCTGGTCCCGCTGGCAATCGCCCCGGACGCTCCGATGAGGGACTACCTGCCGCTGCTGCTCACGGGAGCCCCGGCCATTGCCCGACGGCCAACCCTGTTCGACCTTTACGGAGCGCAGCGGTCCAGCAGTCGGTTTGACACGTGGGTCGTGGAGGCCTGGGACCCGATGCTTCGGCTCGCGCAATCATTCGACGGCTGGACGGGGCTGAGCTTCGACCGCATGGGAGACCTGCGGAACACACTGATGCGCGAGGTCAACAAACTGGTGACAGAGCAGCGGATTCCGGGACCGCGCCAGCTGGGCGAGCGGCTGCAGAGGATGAATCCGGGCGCGCTGCGGCGGGCGGCCGGACGCGACCTCGTGATGCAGGACTTCCTGCAGTCGGTGCTGCTGAACGGCAACGGCACCCTGCTGATCAACAACACGTTCGTGGAGTGGGCCGCGCTGCAGGCGATCCGGCGCGCTCGGCCGTCTTTGCTGCTGGTTTCGTTCGGAATCCGCAACAAGGTCAAGCCCTTCAGCAGCCTACTGATCTACGCCGACCAAGAGGAGTCAAACCCGATTCCGACGCAGGCGGACATGCTCGGGTCGTACGTCGACCTAGAGGTTTACTACCAATACATCTGGCAGGAGTGCGAGAAGTACGCCGAGTTTCGTCGGAATACCGCGTACGTCTTCGTCGGGACCGGCATGGACGCGCTGCTGGCGATCACCCCGGCCGACTTTCCCCTTGACGGGAACGGTGCCGCCGTGGCACCCGAGGAGATCTTCCTCGCGTGCGCGGAATGGCTCGGCCTGAAGCCGGACGGTCCGGTTTGAACGAGGACCGCAGGTGACGAACATGAACGGCACAGGCATCCCGCCGACACGGATAAGCTGAAGGAGGGCCATGCGGCACATGATCTGCGCGATCGCGCTGGCGGCGTTATGCGCCGCCGACGCGGGTAGCCCCGCTGAGGAAGAGCGGCTTTTCCGCGCGATCCTAGAATCGGGGCGCATTGGGCTGATCGGCTTGCATTCCGGGGACCGCCTACGGCCGCTCGCCACCCTCGCGCCGGGCGACCCGCCAGTACTGGCGTTTCGCTACTTGGAGGACCGTCGCAGGCATCGGTTCGGAGAGCTCGACCTGATGATGGACGACGCGGGCCATTAGCGCCGGGAGCATCCCGCTCTCGCCAAGACCCTGGCTGGCTTGCTGAACTTCCTAGGTTGCAGCGCAGCATGACGCCCAGGGCGAAAGAGGCAAAGCGCGCGTTGCGCGATTGTGCTCGCCACCCTCAGGCAACGTAAGAGCGAACCGCCGGGGCTCGAAGGCCTTTCCGAGCATAGGGCATGGCCCGCGGAGGCAAATCGGGCCGTGCTCGCTTGCACGCTCGGCTATAATTCTGCTCTTGGATCCGGCTCTCGAGCCCGATTAGCCGTTGCCGGGGCCCCAGAGCCAGCCGGGCGTCTCAAGCAGGCTTGGCAGCTGGCGGCGGACCGCTCGGGGCGCGGCACGCACGGCTTTGCAACGTCCAATCCATACTTGCGGACTTGCGCTGGCCCTGACCTGGGCCTGTGCGGTTCGCGGCGACCAAGCGTTCACGGATGGCTTGCGGCTCTTCGAATCCGGGGAATACAGCGAAGCCCTCGGGTCGTTCGAGGACTCTGCCGATCCGCGCGCGGGCACGCTCGCAGCGGTCGTGAGCGCCTCGATGGGGCACTGCGACGAGGCGCTGGCAACCCTCGAACCGGCTGTTTCCACCCGCAGTGACGACTACACATCGAAGCTCGTCTCATTGGCGGTCGCGCGCTGCGCAATCGCCGGGAGGCGTTTCGAGACAGCACTCACAACCCTCGCCCAGGCGAAAGAGCTGCTGCCAGACGATCCGGACGTGCTGTACGAGGCGGCGCGCCTGCACCTGAAGGGGTGGAACGATGCCGTCGCCGAGATGTTCGCAGCTGCACCCGCGTCATTTCGGGTCAACCAGCTCTCGGCGGAAATCTTCGAGATCCAAGGCCGCTACGACGAGGCCGTGAGCGAGTATCGCAAGGCGATTGAGAAGGCGCCGGGAACGCTCAACCTGCGATACCGGCTGGGGCGGGCCCTGCTGATGCGATCGCATGACCCGAGCGCACTGCAAGAGGCACTGGAGCAGTTTCGCGGGGAACTCGGCCTCAACCCTGATGACGCGGTGGCGGAATTCCAAGTGGGCCAGATCCTCCAGATCCTTGGGCAGGCTGAGGAGGCGCTGGTCCACTTCGAGCGGGCCGTCGCCCTGGACGGTGACTTTCCCGAAGCACTGGTCTCGCTGGGGAAGGAGTACGCCCGCCTGCAGCGGCACGGGCAGGCAATCGACGTGCTCACGCGAGCCTTGGAGTTACACCCGGAAAGTGAGCCCGCCCACTACAGCCTGATGCTGGCGTTCCGCAATGCGGGCCGCCGGGAGGATGCCCGCCGCATTCAGGAATCTCTCGACCGCCTGCAAACGCCCGAGGACGGAGAGTTTGCCGACTTCCTGCGCCGCATCGGCGAAGCGCCGTGAATCATCGCGGCGCCGGGCTGGCCGCCGGGCTGGCGCTGGTCGTGACCGCCGTGGCGCACGCCGAGGGCATCCGCTACGCGGACATCGCGCCGGAAGCTGGCTTGGTTGGAAGATTTCCCAACGGCGGTGACCGCGAGAAGCGCTGGATACTCGAGACCACGGGCAGCGGGGCCGCATTCCTCGACTTCGACGCCGATGGCCGGCCCGACGCGTTCGTGGTGTCAGGCGAAGGCGCGTCGAACCGTCTCTACCGGAACCGGGGGGACGGCAAGTTTGAGGATGTCACCGAGCGCGCCGGGCTCTCCAGCGAGGGATGGGGCCAGGGCGTGTGCTCCGGGGATATTGACAACGACGGATGGGCCGACCTGCTGGTCACCTACTGGGGGCAGAACCGCCTGTACCGGAATGTCGGCGGGAAGCGATTCGAGCGAGTGCCGATCCCCGACAGCGGGTCCTACAGCACCGGTTGCGCATTCCTAGACGCGGACCGGGACGGAGACTTGGACCTGTTCGTCGCCAGCTATCTGGAGTTTGACCCGGAGACCACGCCCGGGCCCGGCGCCAACCCGTACTGCTTCTACCGGAACATGCCCGTCGCCTGCGGCCCGCGCGGCTTGGGGTTCGCCAGGAACGAGCTCTTCCGGAATGACGGCGGCGGGCGCTTCACGGATGTGTCGACATCCAGCGGTATCGGCTCCCCCAGCCGCAACTACGCCCTCGGGGCCGTCAGCGGTGACTTCGACGGCGACGGCTGGCCGGACATTTACGTGGCCTGTGACCGCACACCGTCGCTCCTCTACGTCAACCAGCGGGACGGGACGTTCCGCGACGAGGGCGTCTTGCGGGGCGCGGCGTTCGACGAGCACGGCGAAGCGCTGTCAGGGATGGGGATCGCCGCCGGCGATTTCAACCGAGACGGCCACCCGGACCTGTTCCGGACCAACTTCTCGGACGAGCGCTCTACGCTCTACGCCAACCGGGGCAATGGGGACTTCGACGATGTGACCGTGGCAGCAGGGCTGGGGGTCAACACCCGCTTTGTCGGGTGGGGATGTTCGTTTCTCGACGCGGACAATGACGGCTGGCAGGACGTCCTGCTGGTCAACGGCCACGTCTTTCCGGAGGTAGAAGAGCTGGCGAGCGGAGATCTCACCTACAGGCAGCCAGCCGTGCTGTACCGCAACCTGTCGGGAGAGCGCTTCGAGAACATTTCGGGGCGGGCGGGACCGGCGATCGCGCAGCCGCGGGCAGCGCGCGGGCTGGCGGTCGCCGATACCGATTCGGACGGTCGGCTGGAAGTCTTGGTCAACAGCCAGAACGAGGCCCCCGCCCTGCTGGCCCAGATCGGCGATGCCACTGGCAGCTGGCTGCTGTTGGATCTGGTGGGAACGAGGTCGAACCGCAGCGCGATAGGCGCCTTGGTCACCGTCCGCTCGCCCGGGGGAAGCCAGACGAAGGAGGTGCGCAGCGGGGGAAGCTATCTGTCCCAGCACGACCTCCGGCTGCACTTCGGTCTCGGCGGCGCCACCGCGGTCACCGTCGATGTTGCGTGGCCGAGCGGGGCGACCCAGACCCTGGAAGGGCTGCCGGCTGGCCGGGTCCACGTTGTCCGCGAGATGCCCCCCGAGGGCTGAGACTGGCTGTCCCGGCAATCTCAGGTGACTGGCAGACGGACGCTGGCGGCGCCCTTGCGCGACTGGAACGCGGCGTGCACCTTAGCGATGGCGAGCGCGGCGTCAGTCGCGTCCTGCTCGGTGCCCATGAACAGGCGCATCGGCAGCCAGAACGAATCGAAGCACGCCCCTTCCGCCACCGGGCACTGCAGGGCGCGGTGCTCAAGGCCCTTGAAGACTGGGTTGCGATACAGCGGGTGCGGGTAGAAGCTCCGCACCGGGACACCCTCGGCCTGAACTGCCTCGACGAACCGGTCGCGAGTCGTCCCGAACCGTCTCGGATCAATCCGTCCCGGCACGATGTAGCGCGTCTGCACGGTCACACCGGCGGGAGCTCGCTGGAACTCGATCCCGTCCACGCCGTCGAGTTGCCGCCGGAATCGCTCGAAGCGCTCCTGGCGGATGCGGATCAGGTCTTGGAGACGCTCGAGCTGGCCCGCGAGCAGGGCCGCCTGAAGGCCGGTGATCCGCAGGTTCGTGCCCAGCTCGAAATGCTCGAACCAGCCTCTGCCAGGCCGCCGTCCGGCATTGGTGATCGACCGAGCCCTGGCTGCGAGCGTCTGGTCGCTGGTGGTCAGAATGCCACCCTCCCCGGCGGTCATCGCCTTCGAATTCTGGAAGCTGAACGCCGCGACCAAGCCAAGTCCGCCCGCCCGCGTGCCGTGCCACTCTGCACCGTGAGCATGCGCCGCATCCTCGATCAGAGCGACGCCGTGCTGGTCCGCTAGGCTACCGAGCCGGTCGACATCCGCGACAACGCCGCCGAAGTGCACGACCAACAGCGCCTTGGTGCTGGACGTCATTGCCTCGGCTGCCCGCGCCGGGTCCATGTTGTAGGTGTCGGCCTCGATGTCCACGAACACCGGAGACGCTCCGACCCGGGACACGGCCGTGGCCGTGGCGACGAAGCTGTGGGCCGGCACGACCACCTCGTCCCCGGGGCCGATGCCCATCGCATGGAGGGCCAGCTCCAGGGCCATGGTTCCGCTGGAAACGGCAATCCCGTGCGTGGCGTCGTGGTACTGCGCGAACAACTGCTCGAAGGCGCTGACAGCGGAGGAGCTGCCGCCCCAGTCGAAAGTCTCGAGGACTTCCCGGATCCGCGCGAGGTCACCCGGTGCCAGATGGGGCCAATTCGGATAGGGATTGCGCCGCACGGGCGGACCACCCTCCACGGCCAATGCGACGTATTCCATCCCTCTCCAGTCTAGGGCGTGATTCGGGCCCAAACCCCGCCGACCACCGACGAGACGCCGACCGCCGGGGCTCGGGTGGAGCTTGGACTGCCAGCAACGGCTCTTCCGCCCGGCTGCGCCGGACGGCGTGTCTCGGCCAGCGACGCCGAGAGCGAGCCCCGAAGCCTGTCCCGCCGACTGCTGTCACACTGCGATTCGGATGGCACGGATCATCGCGAGGTCCTGCAATCATGTTCGAGTTGGACGCTCTGCAACCCCCATAGTGGCATTTCACTTCGATATGGACAGAGACAGGACCTTATATGCAAGGCAATCCGATCTATCGATCGCAGAGTGGCTCATAGTGGCCGGTAGATTTCGCACGCTCCAACTGCTGGAACACCGATGCGGCCAGCACCAAGGCCCTGACGCTTGGCCGACACCGCCGCGGGTGGCCCGCGACGAGGCTTCGGCGAGATTCCGAGCCGGCCCTCGCGGCCCGGAGAACCAGCCGAACAGCTGTCGCGGCTGATCCCCGCCGGACGCGGGATTGCCCGCGGAGCGGGCCCTTTGGTACCGTATCGTCTTAGGTGAGGCGGCGATGCGAGCCACGGATACGCTTAGCAGGATTCTCGAAGTTGGGGTCATTCCGATCGTCCGCACTGACGATCCGAGCGATGCGCTGCAGGCTATCGACGCCATCTACAACGCCGGTGTCTCGATTCTCGAGATCACAATGACCGTCCCGGGCGCGTTGCGCACGCTTGAAGAGGCCAGCGATCGTTTCGGAGACACGCTGGTCCTCGGGGCTGGCACCGTGCTGGACGCCACCACCGCGCGGGCATCAATGCTGGCCGGGGCCCAGTTCTGCGTGACGCCCGTGCTCGACATCCCCACCATCGAGATCTGCAACCGCTACTCGACCGTGGTCATCCCTGGCGCGCTGACGCCGACCGAAATCCTGACCGCTTGGAACGCAGGGGCCACCATGGTCAAGGTGTTCCCGGTCGGAACTGTCGGAGGGCCTAGCTACATCAGGGCCGTCAAGGCACCCCTGCCGCAGGTGCAGCTGGTGCCCACCGGAGGGGTAACCCTCGAGAATGCCGGGGACTTCTTCCGGGCCGGCGCGAGCGCGGTGGCCATCGGTTCAGACTTGGTCAACAAGCGCTGGCTGATGGAACAGGACTACGGTCGGATCGAGATGGCGGCACGGGGCTTGCTGCACACCGTGGCCGAATACCGGGCTGCCTGACCGGCAGCCGCGTGCAAAGGCCCGTCCTCGCACGGATCGGCGAGGGCGCGTCGGTCGTATTGGTTCGGCTGCGGTCTCTGGGCGACACCGTCCTGGCGACTCCGGCGTTCGCGCTGCTTCGCCGCGCCCTGCCCGGCGCCGATGTTCAAGTGGTCATCGAGGATCGGTTCGCCGGCCTGCTCGTGGGCCAGCCAGACATCGACGGTGTCCTCACGGTGCCGGCGAAGGCCGGCTTGCGCGACAAGCTTCGTCTGGTTCGGGAGATCCGGTCCCGGCGCGCCGCACTTTGCCTGGACATGCACGGCGGCACCACGGCGGCTTGGCTGACCGCGCTGTCCGGGGCCCGCTTCAGGGCCGGCTTCGCCCACTTCCGCCAAGGCTGGGCGTATAACGTGCGTATCCCGAGGGCCCAGGAAGTGCTAGGCCGCGCCGGCGACGCCCGTGTGCACACTGCCGAGCACCATGCCGCCGCGGTCGCCCATCTTGCCGGCTCGGTCGCGGAAGTGCCGCGGGCTCGCTTGGGGCCAGCGGGCGAGCCTTGCCGTCAGCCTTACGCGATCCTGCACACGGGAGCCACGTATGCGACGAAGCGCTGGAAGCTGGGACACTTCCGGGAACTTGCGGGCGAATTGCGAGCACGGCACGGGCTGGAACCAATCTTCGTGGCCGGCCCCGGGGAAAGAGATGTGGCCGCAGACCTCTCAGAGTTCACAGTGCGCAAGGGCCTCCCGCTCCCAGAACTGGTAGCGCTTGTATCCCGTTCCCGGCTGTTTGTCGGCAATGATTCCGGGCCGTCCCACGTGGCATCGGCGTTCGGAGTCCCGTGTGTCACTATCTTCGGCTCTTCGGATTCCGCCGCGTGGCATCCCTGGCGCACACCGCACCGCGTCGTCGAGACGGAGTGGGACTGCAAGCCGTGCCCGGGAGACCGCTGCTACGCCTTCGACAAGCCCCGCTGCATTCTCACAGTGGAGCCCGCGGCCGTCTCCCGGGCCGTGGCGGAGCTGCTGGCAGGAACCGGCCGCCCTAGCTGAGCAGGTAGATAGCCGAATCCGCCCGGAGATTGGGCCATGCGGTCACGGACCTGCCGCTGCGAAGAAAACGGGACTCTTCGGCACACAGGCCCTCGGCGCGCAGAAGCTCCTCAAAATCGAGAATGGTGAGAACGCGGATGTTCGGGGAGTCGAACCAGCGATACGGCAGGTGCCGCGTCCTCGGGGCCCTCCCTGTGACGAACAGTGATAGTCGCACTGACCAGTGCCCAAAGTTTGGAAATGCGACCACAACCCGCCGGCCGACCCGCCGCATCTCGCGGATCAGGTCGAGGGGGTGCCGCACGATCTGGAGGGTCTGGCTGAGGATCACGTAGTCAAAGCAGGCGTCCGGGTAGTCGGCCAGCCCTTGGTTGATGTCACCCTGATACACGGAGAGGCCGAGTTGGACGCACTGGCTAACCTTGCCGGCAGAAATCTCGACGCCGCGCGCCTGGACCCCCTTGTGGTGGGCCAGCCACGCGAGCAGGTCGCCCTCCCCGCAGCCCAGGTCGAGCACGCTGGAACCCTCCCGTATCAGGGCCGAGATGATGCGGTGGTCCTCTCGTTCCAGCTGGTCCGGCACGACTGGCGCACACACCTCGGCAGCGGCGAGCATGACCGATTATATGGGCCGCGCCTCGGGTGCCGCGATGTCCAGCCCGACCGCGTCATGGTCCGACAGCGGAGGAACGCGGCCTTCCCGAAACTCGTGCAGCACGACCGGCCGTGCCGCGGCCACTCCGCGCACGGCGAACCAATCGATCTTCAGCGGGCATTTGCCGTCGTACTCGCGCAGTGCCCAGCGGATGAAGTCAAAGCACCAGGCCGGCACCCATTCGCGAAGGTTCTTGTGGGTCTTCATGTCCTCCACGTCGAAGGATGTCGTCCGCTCGTCAAGGACATTGGCATTCCGCCAGTCGAAGCCTTCCCGCTCCAGAAGCCGGAAGAGCCCCTTTTCGAAATAGTTGTAGGGCCGCAGGAAGTGGTTCTCGATCGTGTTGGTCGCGCCGAGGAACACCCTCACCCAGTACCCGGCAATGGCGCGAGCAGCGCTGGAAGAGTCGAAAGTCGTCGTGTTCCAATCCCCTCCGATGACGACGGGCCGCTCGGCGGGCATGCCCCGGATCACGAGCTTCATCTGGCTGCACCGGTGAGACTGCTTCGACTGGGCGTCCAGGTGGACCGAGCACGCGACGAGCGGCAGGCCGGGCAGATCCACATCGGCGATGACGGCGGCCTGTTGCCCCAGCCGCTTCTCGCGCCCTCGCATCTTGTCCCGCCCGTTCCCGATGGGAACGCGCCGCGGATTGCGCAGCCGGTACCGGCTCAGGATCGCGTTGCCGTGTAATCCGAGCTCGTTCTCGCCGGGAACCTCGCTCTCGACTCCCGCCCCCTTGGCCAGGTTGAGGTAGCAGGGCGCGAATGCGTAGTCCATCTCAAGCTCGCGGGCCAGGTCCCGCGCGATGTTCCGATTCCCCGAGCGCGCCATTCCCACGTCGGTCTCGGTCAGCAACAGGACATCGGCTCGCCGAAGGTAATCGTGGCGCTTGAGGGCCTCCAGCTGGCCTTCGAACTCGATTCCGCGCTCAAGGTTCCATGCCACGAATCGATACGACTCGCGCGGGCCGGGACGCGAGCGGGAAAAACTGCCGCGCTCGGTCGAGCCAAGGACCCGCTCGGCGCAGTGGCGTATTCTCTGGTAAGTGGGATGCGCCTCCAGCTCAGGCGTTGACGCGCACCCTACCAGTTCGGAGAAACTTGGGCAGAGGTTTTCGCGAACGATCGTCTCCCGCTCCGACGGGCTGAGGGGCGAAACGTCGCAGTCTTCCACTGTGCCCATTGCGAGCAGTGCCCGCATGTCCCAGTCTAGTCCTGTCCCTTCGCTGCCCTTCGTGCAGGGCGAACGGCGGGCGCGGACGGTGCTGGAAGAGAGTTGCTGAGCGTAGGAGGCGGTCTCGGGGACCGCTCGGAATGCGAAGGCGCCCGGGCGAGGCAGCGCGAACTAGGCCTGCAGGTCATCGGTCCGCGACCAACAGTCCGGGCGGGCTTGCCCTAGCGTAGGAGGTAGAGCATGGCGGGAGACCAACGAGAGAAACGGTCGGGGATCCGATACGAAGCAGACGAGAAGCCGCCGTTGGCGATCACCGCCGGCCTGGGGCTGCAGTTCGCCATCCTCACGATCGCCGGCATCGTGCTGACCCCCGCCATCGTGATCCGGGCCGCCGAAGGGTCGGAGGCCTACCTGGCGTGGGCGGTCTTCGCGGCCATCACCGTGAGCGGGGTGACGACGGTCATGCAGGCGGTGCGCCTCGGCCGGATCGGAGCGGGCTACGTGCTGCTCATGGGCACGTCGGCAGCATTCATTTCGGTCTGTATCGGCGCGATTGCCCAGGGCGGGCCCGCTCTGCTGGCAACCCTGGTCACCATTTCCGCCCTGTTCCAGTTCGCGTTGTCCTCGCGACTCTCGTTGTTCCGGAGCGTCCTGACACCCGCGATCGGGGGGACCGTGATCATGCTGATCGCGGTGACCGTGATGCCGGTCATGTTCGACATGCTCAACGACATCCCGGAGGGCGCGACCAACGCGGATGCCGCAATTAGCACGGTGGCGACGCTGGTCCTGGTCATCGTCATCGCGCTTCGGGCTCGGGGCGCTCTGCGACTTTGGGCACCGGTGATCGGAGTGATCGGCGGGTCGGTCGTCGCAGCAATGGTCGGACTCTACGACACCAGACTGGTGGCGGAGGCGGGCTGGTTTGGCATACCCGAGGTCAAGTGGCCAGGATTTGACCTCAGCTTCGACGCGACATTCTGGTCACTGTTGCCCGCGTTCGTGTTCGTGACCCTGGTGGGCGCCATCGAGACCATCGGAGACGCCATCGCGATCCAAGGGGTCTCGTGGCGGTCGCAGAGAGCTGTGGACTATCGCGCTGTGCAAGGCGCGGTGACAGCGGACGGCGTCGGCAACCTTCTGTCCGGGCTGCTGGGAACGGTCCCGAACACCACCTATTCCACCAGCGTCTCGGTGACTGAGCTAACCGGAGTCGCGTCACGAGCGGTCGGTGTCGCGATCGGCATCGCCTTCCTTGTGATGGCGTTCGTGCCCAAGGTCGTCGCGCTGGTGCTCGCGATTCCCGGCCCGGTAGCGGCAGCCTACGTCACGGTCCTGCTGACGATGCTGTTCGTGCTAGGGATGAAGATCGTCATTCAGGACGACCTCGACTATCGGAAGGGCCTGATCGTCGGGCTGAGCTTCTGGATTGGCGTCGGATTCCAGAATCAGGTGATCTTCCCCGAGTTTTTCTCCGAATTTGCCGGAGGCACGCTCCAGAATGGGATGACGGCCGGTGGCTTGGTCGCGATCCTGCTGACGGTGTTCGTCGAACTGACACAATCCCGCAGGAGCCGCGTCGAGATGCCGCTCGATGACTCGGCAGTGTCTGAGACCAGTGCATTTGTGAAGAAATTCGCCCGCCGTAACGGGTGGGGAGAACCGATGGCAGACCGAATCAACGCGGCTACGGAGGAAGCGGTTCTCACGCTGCTCGACCGGGGCGAGCGCGAGGAGGGGGAGCCGCGGCATCTTCGGCTGAGCGCCCGCAAGCGGGACGGTCAGGCTGTGCTCGAGTTTGTCGCGGCGTCCGGCAAGGAGAACCTCCAAGACAGGATCGCGCTCTTGGGCGAGCCGACGACCCAAGCGCACATCGAGCGGGACATGTCCTTGCGGTTGCTGCGCCACTTCACGTCATCGATCAAGCATCAGCAGTATTTCGACGGGGACATCGTCACGATCCACGTGGACGAGCCGTGACCGGGCGCGGACCGCGGCGCGGCACCGGCGCCGAACCGTCCGGCGATCGGGCACGGTCCCGATGATTGCCGGAGGGCGACCCACGGAGCGGGGCACAGCGCGACTGGCCATTCGCGGCTACTCTGTCAGGCAGTGGCTCTGCGTCGCATATTCGTTGACCGCATCGTGGGTTCCGAGGCTGCGGTCGGCGGGCGGGCGGCTCACCACTTGGCGAGGGTCGCCAGACTCCGGCCAGGTGAGGCCGTTGAGGTTTCGGACCAGCGGACGGCATTCCGCGCCGTGACGGTCGCCTGCTCGCCAACCGAGGTGACGTTTCGGATCGGCGAGGCTCTTCCTGCGATCCGGCCGCCGCGCTTGGACGTGGCACTGGCTGTCATAAAGTTTTCGCGCTTCGAGTGGGCCCTCGAGAAGTTGACCGAGCTCGGGGTCCGCAGCGTCACGCCGCTCGTTGCCGCCCGCTGCGACCCGCGCTTGGTGAGAGCTGCGCCAAAGCGCCTGGATCGCTGGCGGAGGATCGTGTTCGAGGCGGCCCAGCAATCCCGGCGGCTCGCGGCTCCGACGGTGGGATCGCCTCAAGGCATCGACCTGACGATTCGCGAGAGCGGGTCGGAGCGCCGCATCCTTGCCCAGCCGGGGACAGACGCAGTGGCAAACGTGTGCGGCCCTGGCGCAGCCACGTTGCTGGTCGGGCCGGAGGGGGGCTGGACCGCGGAAGAGGCAAGCCTCGCACAGGACCATGGATTCCTGGCGACGAGCCTGGGTGAAGGCATCCTCCGGAGCGAAACGGCCGCCGTTGCCCTGACTGCGGTGATTGCCAGCCGGGAATACGCGCGGAGCGAGCAATGAGCGGCCTGGACCAGCGCACCGTGCGGTGCTGCATTGAGGGCTTCGACGCGGCCAATTCCGAAGATCCGAACCTAGAGATCGACGGTTCTCCGAAGGAGCTGGCGTACGGCCGGCGGATGGCCGCCTGGCTCGAGCGGCTTGACCCCCACGCGCCAGCCGAAGTCCGGCTGGCAGTACGCGCCCAGCACATCTGCCGCTGGAAGATTCCGCGCGACAGCTACCCCGCGGGTAGGACGGCCTATCTGCGATGGCGCCGCGATCTGGGCCGATTCCACGCGGAGACGGCGGGGAAGGTCATGCGGGACTGCGGAGTGGAAGAGGAGACCGTGCAGCGGGTGCAGGGGATCATCCGCAAGGAGCGCTTCCGCGTCGACCCGTGGGCCCAGCTGTTGGAGGACGTGGCGTGCCTGGTATTTCTGGATCACTACTTCGAGGCGTTCGCAGCCGGACAGGACGCGACCGGGATGATCCGAATCCTGCGGAAGACATGGGGCAAGATGTCTGACCGCGCGCGGGATGCAGCGCTGGGGATCAATTACCCGCCCGGCTGCACGGGTCTGCTGGACGAAGCGCTCGAGATGGACCGGCGGGCCCGGCGCCGCTCCGGAGGCTGACTGGCCGCTGTCCTAGCTGCCGCCAAGGCTGTCGGATTCCCGGCACCCGCATGTGGCTCGGCTATGCTGGGATTCCTTGGAGTCTCGCAGCCGCTCCCCACATGCTGGTACTGCTCTTCCTTTGCGCCGCCCCGCTCGCCGCGGCTGTGGCCGAACAGCCGATCGGGTTCTCGCATGCGGCACACATCGAAAAGGCGCGGATGCAGTGCACGGACTGCCACACAGGGGCCAAGACGCGGGACGCAGCCGGCATTCCATCGATCCGGACTTGCATGACGTGCCACCAGTTCATCGCCACGGAGCTTCCCGAGATCGTGCGCTTGACCGGGTATTGGGAACGAGGACGCGAAGTGCCATGGCTCCGGGTCTACCGATTTGCCGCCGACGCGGCGGTCCAGTTCCGGCACGCGCCGCACGCGCGCGCCGAGATTGCCTGCGCGGAATGCCACGGGCCGGTCGAAACGATGACCGTGGCGGTCAAGGCGGTCGAGCACAGCATGGGGAACTGCGTGCAATGCCACCGCGAGAACGCGGCCACCGACGACTGCCTAGCGTGTCACTATTGATCGCCCGCTGAGAGACCCGCACTGAGAGCCTAGATGGACCGTCGCAACTTTTTCCGAGTCGTCGGCACGGCATCCGGCGGTGCGGTCACGGGAGCCTGCGGTCGGCGAGCCGAGGAGATTATCCCGCTACTCGTTCCGGAGGAAGGCATCACGCCCGGAGTCGAGACGTGGCACCCGGGCGTGTGCGCCGAGTGCGGCGCCGGGTGCGGCATCACGGCGCGCGTGATGGCCTCGGAGCGAGAGATCGAGGTCGACGGAGAGCGCGTCCGGCAACGGATCGCGGCCATCAAGAAGCTCGAAGGCAACCGTGACGATCCGATCAGCGGCGGGCGGCTCTGCGCTCGGGGGCATGCCGCCCTGCAATCGCTGTACAACCCAGACCGGCTCCGAGGCCCCATGCGGCGGGTCGGTGCCCGCGGAGAGGGACGGTTCGAACCTGTGTCGTGGAACGCTGCCATGGACGAGGCGGCGGACCGGCTCCGCGGGGCGCTGGAAGCGGACGCTTCGCGAGTCCTGTTCCTGGCCCGTCCGAGGATGGACCTGAGGACAGCGAACATTTCGAGATTTCTGACAGCGCTTGGAGCGCCGCCCGCTTGCGCCACGGGCACGGGGGACTTTGCGCCGGAGAAGGAGGGCGCTCGGCGCGCGTTCGGCTGGGACTCGATGCCGGCCTATGACCTCCGAGATGCGATGACGGTACTCTCGATCGGCGCGGATTTCTTGGGCGGCTGGGTGTCCCCTGTGCTCTACGCTCGTCAATACGCACACTTCAGGAATGGTCGGCGGGGCTTGCGGGGTCGGCTGATCCATGCCGAGTCGAGGTATTCGCTGACGGCGTGGAACGCCGACCGGTGGCTGCCAGTCTGGCCCGGCGAGGAACTCGCCTTGGCCCTCGGAATCGGCAAGGCCTTGGTTGATCAGGGACAGGTTCGCAGTGGCGAACGAGCCACGGAAGTCGTGGCGAGGCAATTCGCGGCCGTTGACATCGAGCGAGCGGCAACCGGGGCAGGAATCGGGGTCGATGTGATTCGAGAGATCGCCTCGGAGTTGGCAGAGTCTACGGCACCGGTGGTTGTGGCAGGTGCATCGATGGTGCGCGAGAACTCGGGCGATGCGGTTGCGGCGGCCAGCGCTCTCAACCTCTTGCTTGGCCGGGCGCCCGATTCCGGCGCGGTAGTGCCAACTCCCAATCCCCTGCCGGAGGCTGTCATTCCGCGCCCGACCTCGGCCCGCTGGCGCGACCGGCTGGCGGACGCGAGTGTCGTGCTGGTGGATGGGACAAACCCGGCCTACGGCTGCCCTTCCAGCAGGGACAGCCTAAGGGGCGCCGACACGGTGATCAGCCTTTCTTCGTTCTTGGACGACACGAGCGCATTTGCCGACCTGATCCTCCCGGATGACGACCCGCTCGAGCGCGCGGCGCTGTCCGTGCCCCCCACGTCCCCCGTCTTGTCGGTCGCGTGCAATGCGGCTTTCGTCGCTCCGCTCCACGACACGCGCCCGGCCGAGCAGGTCCTGTCCGAACTCGCTGAAGCCGTGGGCACACCGTACGAGACGCTTGACCTCGACGCGGCCCTGACCCTGGTCCACGCGGCCACGTCCTCGTCGAGCCGCGAGGATTCCCCCGATGAGTTTGTCGCAGAGACACTGGAGCGTGGCGGCTGGCAGGGCGAGAGGGCGCCCATCGGGCCACCCGCCGATCCGGACCTGGGAGACCTCGAGATCGCGCCCTCGGCGCAGCCAATCGTGTTCCAAGCGTACGAGTCGGTGCAATTCGGGGAAGGCGGCGGGGCGAATCGTCCCTGGCTTCAAGAGTTGCCGGACCCGACGTCAAGTGCCATGTGGGACCTGCCCGTGGAAATTGACCCCGCCACGGCCGAGGAGCTTGGCGTGACCAACGGGGACACTGTGCGTGTGCATTCCCGCCACGGAAGCCTGGAAGCACCGGTCTACGTGCACCCTGCGGCGATCCCGGGCGTCGTCTCGATGGGCTTGGGCCAAGGGCACTCAAGTTTCGGACGGTACGCCTCCTGGCGCGGCGCGAACCCGATGCGGGTGATCGGCGATTTTCGGGACGCGAAGACGGGCACGACGGCAATGGGCCCGACGCCAGTCCGCTTGGAGAAGGTCCGCGGCACGAATCGGCTTATTCAGTTTTCCCGCCAAGACCGGGACGAACCGCAGCACAGGATCTGACGGGAGGACAGCGATGCCGGAAAATACCAGCCCCGGGACGGGCCAAGCAGTGGAGCCATCGCCGCAGTGGGCGATGGCGATCGATCTGGACCGGTGCACGGGGTGCGAGGCTTGCGTCGTGGCGTGCGCCTCGGAGAACAATGTGCCGACCGCGGGTGACAAGCAGGCGGCGATGGGCAGGGCGAAGCACTGGATCCGGATCGACCGTTACTACGAGGGCGAGTTCCCGGACGTCCGCGTGCGATTCCGGCCGGTGATGTGCCAGCACTGCGACGAGGCGCCTTGCGAGCCAGTCTGCCCGGTCAACGCCACCTACCAGAACGCGGAGGGCCTGAACGTGCAGATTTACAACCGCTGCATCGGGACGCGCTACTGCGCGAACAACTGCCCGTACACGGTTCGCTTCTTCAACTGGCACGCTCCGGAGTGGACCGAGCCGCTCAACCTGCAACTCAATCCCGATGTTTCCGTGCGGCCTGCGGGAGTTGTGGAGAAATGCACGTTCTGCGCCCAACGCATCAAGCGCGCCAAGCTGGACGCGGCAGCCGAAGGGCGGGACTTGGAAGACGGTGATGTCCAGCCGGCGTGTGTGCAGTCCTGCCCGGCCGAAGCGATGGTGTTCGGAGACGTGAGCGATCCAGAGAGCCGAGTCGCGCGTCAGGCAGCCAGCCGCAGGGCGGAAACGCTGTTGCCGGAATTGGGCACCAAGCCTCGCGTGTTCTATCTCGAAAGGGCTGAATAGGCCTGTCCCGATTGATGACAAGCGCTTCCCACGAAGCGGGCCGGGCCGATCACGCCCAGCTTCGCGACGACCTGCTGGCCAAGATGAGCGGTGCCAGCCCTGGGTACGTTGCGGCCGTCGGCGTCTGTGCGGCGGTCGTGGCGTGGGCGGCGGTCGCATGGGGATACCAGCTGGCGAACGGGTTCGGCAGCACGGGGTTGCGGCGGCCCGGGTTCTGGGGCCTGTACATCGTCAACTTCGTGTTTTGGATTGGCATATCCCACGCCGGAACGCTCATCTCGGCAATCTTGCGGCTGACTGGGGCCGATTGGCGCCGCCCGGTAACGCGGGCCGCGGAAGCGATCACGGTCTTCTGCCTGATGATTGGCGGCCTGTTCCCCCTGATCCACATCAGCCGCCCTTGGCTCTTCTACTGGATGCTTCCGTATCCGAACGACCAGCTGCTCTGGCCCAATTTCCGGTCTCCGCTGTTCTGGGACCTGACCGCAATCCTGACCTACCTGACTGGCAGCTTGATTTACCTGTACCTGCCGCTGATACCGGACTTGGCCGAGATTGCGGACGGCAGTGCTGGCGCGAAGAGGAAGATCTACCGCTGGCTCTCGCTGGGATGGACTGGGTCATCGCGCGAGTGGCGGGCGCTGGAGCGGGCGATGAAGCTGATGGCGGTCGTGATTCTGGCGATCGCTGTCTCAGTGCACTCGGTCGTGGCATACGATTTTTCGATGTCGATCACCCCGACATGGCACAACACCATCTTCGCGCCCTACTTCGTGGTCGGGGCGATCTTCAGCGGAATTGCCGCACTGGTGATCGTGATGGCTGTGCTGCGCCGACGGATGGGACTCCAGGCATACCTTCGAGAGATCCACTTCGTGAACCTCGGCAAGCTGCTGCTCCTGATGAGCCTGATCTGGGGCTACTTCACGTTCTCGGAGCACCTCACGGTCTGGTACGGCAACTTGCCAGCCGAGATGGATGTCTTCCATCTGCGCGAGCAGGGGGTGTATGGCGCACTGTTCTGGCTCATGGTGGCCTGCAACTTCGCGATCCCGCTGGCACTGCTGGGGCCAAAGCGCCTGCGGTGCCTGTCGACGGTGGTTGCCAGCGGAGTGGCTGTGCTTGTGGGCATGTGGTTGGAGCGGTTCTTGATTGTCATTCCGCCGCTCTCAGCGCCCCACTTGCCGGCGGCCTGGGGCAGCTACGTGCCGAGCTGGATCGAGCTCTCGATCACCGCGGGCACGTTTGCCGGAATGACGCTGCTCTATCTGATCTTCGTGAAGCTGTTTCCGATCATCGCAATCTGGGAGTATGAGCGTGAGGCATCTGCAGGCTGAGTTCGAGGACGCGCGGGCGGCCTCGGCGGCGGTGCGCAAGCTGCTGGCAGCGGGCGTCCCGGCCGGCGCGATCGAGGTCTACTCGCGACGGCCAGCGGAGATCGCCCTTCCCCGGCCGACCCGCGCCAGCCGGATGTCCCTAGTCGCTGTCGCGACGGCGGTCTTCACGGGAGTCTCGGCGACGTTGCTGATGCATCGCGCCCAGCTCGAGTACCCGTTGGTTACGGGTGGGATGCCCATCACGTCGGGCTGGGCAACCGGCGTCGTGACGTTTGAGGCGACCATGGCCGGGGCAGTGCTGGGAATCCTGGGAGCGATGCTGTGGGAAGGCCGCCTCTTGAGGAGAGCCAAGGCCGCCCCCCGACCGGCTCTGCCTGCAACAGGGGTGCTGGTCCAATGGCTGGCACTCAAGGACAGTGACACCAGCGAGCTTGCAGGCGTGGGCATCGCCACCGAAGACGCCGATCACCCCGACGACCACACAGGCGATCACTGACGATGTTGCGGCCCTTGGGGCTGCTCGCAGCTCCTCCCGGATCTCGGACCGATGTCGGTGGCAGGTCCGGCACTGCGGTTTGCCACAACGCCTGTCGGCACTCGAAACGGACAGTGACCCCAATGGGACCTCCGGTGTCCATACAAGATCGAGCATCCCCCGACGACCGCCCAGGCAGTCAGCGACCCCTCCACTCCAACGTGTCGGATGTGTTCGCAATTGAGGAATCTAGACTCGGTTCTCACGATGCCGCCGGTATTGCTCCCAGATTGGCAACACCCTTTGGTGCCAGCCTGTCCCTGTGGCACACTGTTCTGTGAAGGGTCCCTTGAAGAGATGCCTGTCCCGTCAACAGCGCACGCTCACTGGAACGGCGGCTCTTGGGCGGGGTCGCCATCTGGAGCCTTGGCACGATGTCCAAACAATTGGAGAGTGGCACTTCTCATCGAGCGGTCCCAAAGTGGCACTCGTTGGCTTCTTGGTGCAAGGATCTAGACTTGTTGCCAGTCAGGTGACCAAAGCATGGATCTGATCGAATTTCGTGCACTACTCCAAGCTGGGGAGAGTGATCGATTGGAATTCAAGAGAGATGCTCGAGATCTGAAGCCCATCGGCAGAGCTATCTGCGCTTTCGCGAATTCCCGTGGAGGTGTCATCGCGATTGGAGTCTCAGATGAAGGCCAAATCGTCGGAGTATCTGAGTCCCCGGAAAGACTTCAGGAACGATTGACCAGTCTGCTTCAATCGGGACTGAGCATGCCAGTCTCCGCCAGATGTGGCCGACTAGATACACCTGAAGGACATGTCCATTGGATTTCGGTTCCGCGACAGAGAGCCTTCGAGCCGATGCGCCATAGAGGCCGCTACTGGGTGCGGCGCGCACGCAGCAGTGTCGAGCCTTCGTCATCCGAACTTCAAGAACTCTTCAATTCATTCGGATTCGTCATCACCGAAGAGCAAGTGATTCTGAGTGCAGAACAGCATGATATTGATCTTCGGGCATTCATAGACCACCTCCGGGCCTTAGGATTCGAAGCAGAACACGGGCCACAGCCCTCCATGACAGACGATCTGCAAAACCGGTGTGTTATCTCTGAGTTCGACCGAGTGTTGCGTCCTACCCTCTATGGAATTTTGGCCTTCGGCAAGCATCCACAGGAGTATCCCCAGATGCGTAATTTCGTAGTACGATGCACTGCATACCTTGGCAAACACCAAGGCACCGAGGTCATTTCGACTAGTGAGAGTCGAGGGCGGCTAGAAGACCAGGTTCTGAGATCTCTGGAGTGGGTCCGTGCCCTCGGATGGGGCGAGCAATACAATGGGCTCCGCCGCACCGACGTGCCCCTCGTGCCGATGAGAGCACTGCGTGAGGCGCTTGTCAACGCCGTAGTACACCGAGACTATTCCATTATCGGCTCCGCGGTCATGCTAGATGTGCTGCAGGACCGTGTCTTGATCACTAGCCCGGGCTCTCTTCCCAACCATATGACGACAGCGAGCGTCCGAGCCGGGGGGCGGCCTCGATCCAGGAACGAGCTCATGGTGAACGCGATGGTCGTTGCGCGCCTGATGGAGCGACGCGGGCGAGGGTGGCTGCTGATGAAACAGCAAATGGCGATTCACGACCGACCTGAGCCCGAGATTGAGAACGATCGTGCAGGGCGGACTGTGCAGATACGTCTGTGGCGGTAGGAAGAGTGTCCGCTTGTCCATGGCTCCTAGGCACGGTGGCTCCGAGCCGACTGCCTACTTCCCGGCAATAGTTGGTTCGCTACTTAGCCTAGAGGCACAATCGGTAATCCACTCCCGGTCCAGCCCAGTGGCATTAGCTACGGCGTCATCCCACATCTCGCGCACTTCACCCCGTCCGTCCCGGTACTGTGGTACTTCAAGACCCTTCGTCTTCGCAAAGGCTGATCGAAGAATCTCTCGGCACGAGTTGTGGTCTCCTGTTACGTCTGGGATGACAAACTGTGCAATCGCTGTCGGCTGATACATCGGCCAATTAATGTCACGCGATGTCCACCGCCGCATTACGATTCTCCCCAGGGTCGAATTGAGCCAAATCGCCAGTGCTTGTGCGTCTTCGGCTCGAATTTCTTGAATTGGCGTCCAAGTGTATCCCGCTGCCAATCGTTCAACGCACACGCACGTAAGCCGACCGGAACGTGCATTTTGTGTGTTCGTGATGTGAAACACACTACGCTTGTCCAGCAGAGTGCTCAGCACACTGTTGCTCTTCCGATACTTTGGAGCGCGCCGAGAAAAACCGTCGATTCTTGCGCTGACGTAACGGTGGACCTGCTCACCTGCGCTTTTTACCACACACACTTCTGCATCATTTTCCTCACACCAATTCCACTTTTTCTTTCCCACTATTTCCTTTGTTGTATTCACTCTCCAGTGACGACCAATCCGAGTCCACCGATCGGAGTCACATCTAACACAATCTTCAAGCATTGCCGCAGCCTCTGCTAGTTTTGGATCATACCACACAGCCGGCGACCAGTCTCCACTCTCAACCTTCTTACTAGGCCAGTAACACGATTTCCCCCATTCACCGAGGTCTCCTCGCAGTGCTGACCTGATTGCCAAGGCATCTTCAGAGTTCTTTGGCTGCCGCCGAAGCGAAACAAATCGTGTCGGTCTGGAACGTGCGTATCGCCTCTTCCTCTCTAGAACCATTATGCTCTCAACCAAACCAGTGTCTACACTCCAGTTTGGGTTTGATGGGTCGTGGAGGGTGATGATAATACGTGGGTTAAATTGTGCGGCTAAGAACTTACGCTCAACATTGCCCGTTATACTCGTACAGGCTGTGATTGGCATGACTTTACCTATGACTCCTACTCTAGGATCAACGTACTCTTCCAAGAGAACTGTGAACCAGGGACGTATCGAAGTTGAACTGAGAATTTCACCCAATTCACCCTCGTCTGCTTCAATTAATTTCTTGATCGCCTTCTTTCGAGTCTTGATGCCATCTCGAACCGGCTTGGACATCTGCTGAGCTTCCTTGGTCGAATTGGAATACGGTGGATTAGAGATGCATATCGCAGTCTTACTTAGCTTTTGACGCAACGTCCTAGACATCTCGTCTTTTGCACTCAGTGCTAGTTTTTGGCCGCTCCATGTGTCGTCACGTTTGATGGATCTTAACAATGGCTCACGGTAATTGCCGTTTCGATCGGTTGTAAGCAGCTCGAGTGCACCCAGCCGGACCTCCTGAGCTAGTCCCCTCTTGGGTTGCGGAAGTGCTCCGCGCACTAGAGTCCACAATTCCATTCCTTTCAACTGGCCACCAGCTGCACCCAACGCTAACTGGCAGGCGGCAATTTGGATTGCCCGCAAGTTAATGTCAAGGCCAACAATGCAATCCTCGACAAGCCATTGGTGGATGTATTGCATGTCAGCTATACTCCGGCCAGCAAGCAGTGCACGACGCTTCACAGCCGTCACTATGGCCACCAAGAGTGTTCCCGACCCGCACGCAGGATCAAGAATCGTGCGATTCTGCCAATACTTGTGGTCCGCCCAGCGTGGATCATCGTCATCCATTACGGCGTCGCAAGTGAGTTCTGCCAAGAGCATCGCACCTGGCGTGAGGGTGTAATATGCGCCATCACCATCGGGATGGTCCATAGCCGCTTGAAATAGCTTTCCCGCATGGTCCATACCCATTCGTGCGTAGTCTGCTGCGATTTCCGCGCAGCTTCTGGCTAGGGAACGGAGTCCCTGTTGCATGCCGGCCGGAGTTACTTGTCCAATTCGACACTTTTGCAGAACTTCAGAGGCCGGTCCAAAGATCGGTCGGTAGTCAATCTCTAGTACTGTCCGCCAGTCGCGCAAGAGGTGTACTTCTGGTGTAGGAGACTTTTTGATCTTTTCTAACGGTGTCAGCGGTACACGTTGTTTCGCAACGCGGTCACCCGCCTTCGAAACGTCGTTCAGTCGTTGGTGTAGGAGCATTGCATTCGTCAGGACCAATGCGGCGGCGGCGCATGCACGTCGGTCGGGATTGGATTGGGAGCCGTCCTCAATGCCGGTTGGCTGTCTAAGTCGTCGTCCGAGACCAGCTTCAGATAAGAAGGACCGCGCCGCGTTCTGTACGGCTGACTTAATCAGATTGGTTTCTTCGTCAACAGATCGAGATAGACCTGACTTTTCAACCACAGTTGGGATCAGAGAGCTGAACTCACCCGCTTCTAGCCTTTTCCAAAACTTGCGATAGGAGCTGCCACCGTTACCGCCGCCAGATGGAGACTTGGGTTGGTTGATTATTATTCGATTGTGGAGCTCGGTAGTGATTCTTTCATCATGGGCGCGAAGACTTCGAAGAACTTGCCCTAGAATCCTCCAGTTATCGTTCCATTCAGAAAGGGTCTCCTCAAATGGCAACTGCGGATCCATGACTACTGGCACGATGATGAAGCCAAGCTTCTTTGATCCTTGGGAGGGTCTTCGCATGACTCGTCCGACTGCTTGAATGATGTCTATTTCGCTGTTTCGCTCTTCAAGAAAGCAGATTGCATCGAGCGCGGGGACATTGATACCCTCTGACAGCACCTTAACGTTCGTTGTTATATGGCGAATGTTGTTCTGGACAGCCGTTCTCAGTTTCTCGAGTTCGTCAAACCTTTCGACCGCGCTACTCCTGCCGTCTAGATATCCTGCCGTCTGGCTCCGGGGCGTTCGTGGACTGACTGTAGCCTTGTCTCGTTGAGTCGATATCCACTTGACCAGTCGCTTGTCCGCGAGAAGTCTGCTCGCCTCGTTGGCATTGCGGAGTGTGTTGCAAAAGGCAATGGCGCTGCTTAGTGGATTGACTTGGAATCGGCTTGTCTCGATTCCGGACTGGAAACCGACCCCTATTGAGCCTTCCATGGCGGAGGCGAGCGCAACGATTCTCGTGTGAAGAGTTGTGTTGGTGATCTTTTCCTGACGTTGGGATTGGACGGGTGAATCCGCGAAGAGAACGATGACTTTGTAGTCGCAGAGCCGACGTTCGTCGAGTGGAGCACGAAGGGCTTGGGTGAATGAGAGCCGGTAGAACTCGGGACCATAGATACGATCATCTCCCATGTCAACAACCTGTGTTTCATCCTTACGTTCGATTTCGAGGCCGTCAGAGAGTTTTTTCACTGATCTGCGGGAATATATCCGAGGAGTGGCAGTCTGATATAGGCGTCGTCGCGCTTGCAGCTGACGGTGCACAAGCTGGAATACTTTGGTCTCGGATTTCTTAATCATTCCCGCAGTTCTATGGGCTTCATCGGCAATCACAAGGTCAAGCATTGGTGTTGGAGTAGTAGCGACCTCTTGACTCTTACAGATCTTGTCCATTGATTGATAGGTAGTAAAGATCACAGAGAATCCATTTGTGTCACGTTGGTTCTGTCGTAGCGATCTGACAGTGGCAGCAATCTTGATGGGATCGGTTGTGACAGGTGCTTCAATTTCCGTGACACGACCGGTGTGAGTGGAGACACGCCCGGCCTTTGTGTCAGAACAGACTACTAGGGTTCGAATCGGACGCTTGGCATTTCTCAGCCATTCTCGACGACTCTGTGCGGTAAGTCCGATGCTTGGAGTGGCGAAGAGGGCGACGCCATTATTCGGAACTGCTTCTTCTGCAATGCGCTGCGATACTAGGGTTTTTCCGGTCCCGCATGCCATAATCAACTGGCCGCGAGTATGATGTTGGAACCCATCGACACAAGCCCTAAATGCTTTAGATTGGAACGTGTCAAGCTCGTGGGGTCTTGGGATGTTTGCTGGCTCTAGAGGTACTGCACTCCATTGTGAGAGTGCGTTAATGAATGCACACTGATCCACAGTGTTTTCTAGGTTTCGGGTCCAGCGGCCAGTTGTCACTAACCAACGCTGTGCTATTTCTTTTTGGCTGGTTGCTGCAATGAACTTTAGGACTTCTTTGGTGTTTAGGGATACCGTGCGGTTATAACACTTTGCTTGGATTGCAATGATACCTCCGTCGTTTCTTTGGGCAACAATGTCAATTCCCGTGTCGACACGAGTCATTCTCGGGAAATAGTTTGCCCTTATCGCAGTTGGAACGCTTGCCCAAGCCCACGCCTTGCGAATTTCAGTTTCGGGGACCGTGGGTAAGACTTGAATGAGAAGGTCTTCGAAGCGCTTCCCCTTCCGTGGATTCTTGCTTTGAACTAGGCGTTCACACGCCTCGCCAAAGGTGCTGGGTTCTGACTGTAATTCCCACGGGAAGCTCTTGGGGGGGGGGGGGGGGGGGGGGGGGGGGGGGGGGGGGGGGGGGGGGATCTTCATTGCATTAGACCTTTCTACAGAAGGGTGCGGAGTGCGATTTGGCTACGCTCTTGGGTTGCGTTCTAGGGAATCCAAGTCCGACCATCAGCACACATCCGTTGGCATTCGTGCCAAGCAAGACCTACCGACACACGATCCAGTCTGGACTCACTGCCACAACCCTCCAGAGGTCCCTCAGAGACTCGTGATGGTGCTAGTGCTCGTGTTAAACCGGTCCGCCGAAACGCCCATCTTCCGCGCCAAGGTGAGGTGCAGGTTCGCAAGGGGCGTCTCCTCGGGTAGAACGATCCGGCGGCCCGGGTCCAACTGCCCGCCACCGCGCCCGGCCAGCAGAATCGGCAGATTGTCCGTCGTGTGCCCGTTGCCGTTCTTCAAGGCCGACCCGTAGAGGATCATCGAGTTGTCCAGAAGGGTCCGGCCGTTCCCCTCGTCGATGGCTGCCATCTTCTCCACTAGGTGCACGAGCTGTGACACGTACCACCGGCTGACGATCGTGTACGGCTCGGTCAACGCCGGGTCTTCCTTGTGGTGCGAGATCGAATGGTGATCCCCCTTCACGCCGTCCAGGAACGTGAAGTTCTGCCGGCTGAAGCCGTGGGCCATCATGAATGTCGCGACTCGCGTCGTGTCCGTCTGCAGCGCCAGCGTGATCAGATCCAGCATCTGCCGGATGTGCTCGTCACGGGTCACCGGGATTCCCGCCTCCGGCCGGAACAGCTCCGGCTCCACGAGCGGCTTCCAGTCAGCCTCCGAGGTGGACGGGTTCAGGTTGCGCGCGATGCGGGCCTCGACCTCCCGCACGGATGTGAGGAACTCGTCCAGCTTGCGACGGTCCGACTCACTGCCGTTCCGGCGGATCGCCCGCGCGTCCTCCAAGACGTAATCGATCACGCTCGCATCGTCGACAAGCTGTTGACGGGTCTTCTTGCTGACGCCGAACAGTCGGTCGAAGACCGCCTGAGGCTCAATCTCCGGATCGACCTTCGTGCTGTCGGAACGCCAGGAGACGGTATTGGCAAACGAGATCGCGAGCCCGTTCTCGCCGCCCGAGCGCGGAGGCTCGGTCCCGACCTCGATGGACGGAACGCCGGTCTTGCCCGCCAAGCGCTCGGCGACGAACTGATCCAGCGAAGTCCCCATGTGAGGCGTGTTGATGCGGCCGGCAGCCTTCTTGTGGAGTGGCGTTCCGGTCAAGAACGCGGAAGTGGCGCCGACATGCCCCTGGGCTCCGGTCCCCAAGTTGGAAATCACCGAGACATGCCGCTTCACCGGCGCCAGCGGCTCCAAGATTCGCGAGAACTGATAGTCCCGTCCCGAGCCCGTCGGGTCCCAGTTCTGGGGATAAACGCCGTTGGGGTGGAACAGTGTGACCAAGCGCACCGGGGCTGCCGCACCCCGCCCAGCGGTCGCGGCACGGGCCACGTTCGCGGTCTCAAGCAGTGGCAGCGCAATCGTCGCCCCTACGCCCCGGAGCACGGCACGTCTTGAAATTTGCTGCTGCCTCGACCGCATGGCTTTCCCTTCCTCACCTGAGGCCGGATCGAAGCGCGGGTAACCCGCACCGCCCCGGCTGCCTCACCGCGGGATCCTCTCAGGCAAGCAAGAGGGCACCCGCCTCGCGCACGTTTAGAGTAGCGCACGGCGCGAGTTCGCGGGCAGATCCGCGCGAATCGTGCCCGCTACAGGACATCGACCCAGATCTCCTTGGCACCTCTCAGGACGGCGTTGACCGCGCGTGGCGGCTCCGCCACGAGCCGCATGGACGGATAGCGCTCCAAGATCGAGGTGAAGGCTACCTCGGCCTCGACGTCGGCAAGCGGACCGCCCAAGCAGCGATGGATCCCGCTGCCAAACGAGAGGTGCGGCGCGCCATTCCGGGTCAGGTCCAGTTCGTCGGCGTCCGGGAAGACGTCCGGATCGCGGTTCGCCGCTCCGATCACAGTGAGAATCTTCTCTCCGGCCAGTACGCGCCGCCCGCCGATCTCAACGTCCCGGACCGCCGTCCGGCTGTCAATTTGCACGGGAGCGTCAAATCGCAACAACTCTTGGACAGCGGTCGAAATCAGCGACGGGTCCTCACGGAGCCGCCGCGCCTGGCCTGGGTGCCTGAGGAGTGCCAGCATCCCGTTGCCGATCAGATTCTTGGTCGTCTCGTTGCCCGCTACGAGCAGGATGTTCAGAACCCCGCGCAGCTCTTCCCGGGAAAGCCGGTCGCCCTCCTCGCGGGCTTGGAGCAGGACGCTGATGATGTCATCCCGCGGATCAGCCCTCCTCAAGTCAACGACTGTGTCGAAGTAGGCCGAGAGTTCCGTCCTTGCCCGGTCGGCGCGCCGCTGTTCGGCATGCGTCATGAATGGGTCAACGCTGGAAACGAGCATGTCGGACCACCTCTCGAACCGGTCGACGTCCTCGGCCGGGATGCCCAACATCTCGGCCATCACCATCACCGGCAACGGATGGGCGATCGAGGAGATCAGGTCAAATCGCGGCTTCCCCGCGAGGTCGTCGAGCAGGCGGTCCGCTAATGCCTGGACCCTAGGTCGCAATCCGTCCACGGCGGATTGCGTGAAGGGCCCGGAAGCCAGTGACCGCACGCGTGTGTGTGCGGGCGGGTCCAAGTTCAGCGGGCTGACGGTACGCGCGTGATAGGGGATTGCGACCTTCTGGTGCAAGGCGCTCGAGAACCGGCCGTGGTCCTGCAGCACTGTGTCGACATCCTCGTAACGTGTGACCACCCACCCATCAGCCAGTCGCATCCTGTGGACGGGGTCGATCTCGCGCATGCGGGCATACAGCGGGTACGGATCCGCGGTTGCGGCTTTGGATCTGGGGTGAAACGCCACCCCAGACTCGGCCCGCTCCCAAGCTAGCAGCGCCGGAGCGAAGACAGGCGCAAACAAGCGGCGAACCGTCATGTGCAAGCCGCTCATTGTGTCAGGGTCGCACACCCCGAGTAGCGGTCAGTTTGGACCGTCGCTAACGCCGTCATTGGGGAGCATTCGCCAAGCTTGCGGCGGTAACCCCCGGGCGGGCGCGTGCGCCTTCGTAGGGTAGGAGCAGAGGCTGTCTGCAGGCCTTCTGTGACGCCCATAAAGATGGTTCTCGACACCCGTCCGTGGGATCGCCCTGGCGACCAGCGGCACGGGAGGATCCGCCGTCGACGGCGGTGGGGAGCAATCGTAGCTCTGTCCCTCGCCGTGGCTGCGGGCGCAGGCGCACAGCAAGCTGCCACCGATGACGCCAAGCCGGCCACTGCGCCGGCCGATACCTCGCAGTCGGCATCCTCGGAACCTGCCACGGAAGGCGAGCAGGCAGACGGCGCGGACGCTCAGCGCACAAGCCTCAACCTGCTCGGTCAAGAGGACACCCGCTCGGGAGAGGCACGGCGCAACGAGAACGTTCAGTTCAACCTCGTTGACACGAATACCCTCCAGGAGCTGAACATACGGCTGGGCGCCACGGCGACGATCGTGACAGCCTTCCAGCCCGACCGGGACTACTACGGCGCGGAGTATGGCCGCCGGGCGCGACCGGGCCTGCACCTGCCCCCAGCCCGAGGCCAAGGGCTGCACGGGAACCTCTTCTGGACCCACGGAAACAGCGCCTTCTCGGCGCGCTCGTTCTTCCAGTTTGGGGAGGTGCAGCCCGCGAATGAGAATCGCTTCGGGTTCCGGCTGACAGGCCCCCTCGCCCGCAAGACCCGTTTCACGGTCAACGCATCCCAGCAGCGAATCCGCGGGCAGGTCAACGGAAACGTGCTCGTCCCGCTGCCGGGCGAGCGTACGCCCCTGCTGATCGATCCCGCCAGTGGCGAACGTACCGATCCCGAGACCAGGGCCTTGGTGGAACAGCTGCTCTCGGCCTACCCGAAAGAACTCCCCAACCGAACGGACATCGACCCGCGAGCCCTCAACACCAACGCACCGCAGCGAGTTGACACCGATTCCGCCAACCTGCGCCTTGACCGCGATCTCGACCAGCGGTCCAAGCTGGGCATCGCATATACGTTCACGTCCCAGAGCGTGGACGCGTTCCAGTTCGTTCGCGGGAGGAACCCCGACACCGAGATCAAGAACCACCGGCCACGAATCACCTGGACCCGTGCCACTCCCGGCGGCATCGTCGCCAACATCTCTGCCGGCTTTGACCGCGTCGGCTCCCTGCTCATCCCCGAACCCAACAATTTCGGCCCGACCGTGGGCGTCTCGAATGCGCTTGACGGCCAAGGGCCCTCTCCGCTAATACCCGTGGATCGCGCGATTAACACCTTTCGCATGGCCGGGCAGGTGGCGAGGACATTCGGCGGCCATAACGTCAAGGCGGGGTTCCACGCAGCGAGAATCCAGCTCAACGGGGTCGAGCAGCAGGCAATTCGCGGCAACACTCAGTTCTCGAACAACTTCGGGAACGACGCCATCACCAACTTCCGCCTCGGCAAACCGACGCGGCTGCTCAAAACCGTCGGCAGCTTTCACCGGGGATTCCGGCAATGGGCGAGCCAGTTCTACGTCTCGGACGAGTGGAAGGTGTCTCAGGCCCTGACCTTCAGCATGGGGCTGCGCTACGAGTTCGTGACCACCCCGCGGGAGGTCAACGAGTTCGAGACGCTTCCGTACAACTGCGACTGCAACAACTTTGCACCGCGCTTCGGATTCGCGTACCGGCCGGGGAAAGGCCTGGGAACGCTGCGCGGAGCGTACGGCGTGTCATACGGCGAGATCTACCCCGTCACCTACAGCCAATTCCGGATCAACGCACCCAACGTCGTGCGGCTGGTCGTGCTGCAGCCCCGGCTGGTGGACATCATCAGCGGGGCCGCGTTCGCCGATGTCCGTCCGGGTTCGCGGTCTACGCTGTTCGACATCGCGGACAATCTCGTAGAGCCGTACAGCCACCAGTACAGCTTCAGCTGGGAGTTTGGCCTTTCCCGAGCGTTGAACTGGCAGCTGGGATATGTCGGGAGCCGCACGCACCGGGTCTTCCAAGCGTGGTTCCTGAATCGTGGCGAGCGCCCGCCCGATGTCCCGGTCACCGTGCGCACCACGAACATTCGCCGGGCGGACAGCCGCTACAACGACGTGCTGCGCCTTCACAACGCCTCGCGCGCGTATTTTGACGCGGGGCGCGTGGCGCTCGTCGCCCGCAACCTGAAGGGCTTCACGATCGACGCCGCGTATTGGTTCAGCAAGTCCATCGATCTGGGCAGCGATTACACGAACACGATGAACGGCGGAGACGCCCGGCGCGCGGTCAGCCAGACCGCCCGGAACATTCATGCGGACGTGAAGTCGCTCAGCTTCTTCGACCAGCCGCACTCGATGCTGCTGCGGGCGGTCTACGAGACCCCCGCCGGGGGAGGCTGGTCGGGACGCCTGTTCGGGGGCTGGCAGCTGTCGACCGTGTCCCTGGTCAAGACTGGCACGCCATTCACGGTGCAGGCCGGCTCGGACGGCCCTGGCTTTGGGAACGTGGACGGGGCGATGGGCGACCGGCCGCACTTGCTGGACACTTCCCTGCTCGGTCGGAGCGTGGGCAATCCTGACACTTCCCGGCAAATTCTCCACAGAGAGGCATTCGCATTCCAGCGCGTTGGAGATCAGGCGGGCACTCTGGGCCTGCGCACGTTCCGCAGGGGCAAGATCGCGAACGTCAACGCCAGCCTCTCGCGCACTTGGGAAGTGGAGGCCGAGACCAGGCTCACCTTCCGGGCCGAGTCGGTCAACTTCTTCAACACACCGCAGTTCGCGGATCCCAACTTCAGCCTGACCTCACCCAGCTTCGGCCGCATCACCAACACGCTCAATGACGGCCGGACGTTCCGGTTCACCGTGAGCATCGACTTCTAGGCCGAAGTTCCAGCCGTGACCGGTGATCCTTAGCGCTTGGCTGTGGCCTGGCTTCACCGTCAGAATCTGCCGCGAGTGGCCCTCGCCTAGGCTGAGATGCGATCCGTTGCAACGCCCGTGGGGTCTGCACCTACGCGCGATTAGAGTTTCGACATGCACTCAAACTTGTGCCTACGTGCATAGTGGACACATTATAAGTACGATAACTATACGAACAAAAACGACTCTGCTCTTGATTCCGACCGACCCCTTTGCGTCGGCACGGTCCCCGTTGCACTCACCCTAACTGCCCCCGCCCCCCTCCGCAGCTAGCCCTTCCGAGCCTTCTCCCGCTCCTTCTCGAGCACCTTTCCCCGACTCTGTCGCCGTGTTCTGTACTGGGAACACTCGCCACAACTCGAACACCCGTTGCTGCAACTCCGTCGCTTCTGTCACCCGTGTCACCAAGGGCCCCGCCGGATCCCTGCTCACCCGGCACTCGTTCCGCGCTCGCGTCCCCATCTCCGCCATCAACGTCTTGAAACTGTGCAGCGGCAGGCCCCCCTCGCTGCTGCCGCGGCTCTTCTTCCGGCGCAACTCCTGCGGCGCTTTCGCCGCCTGCACCGCGTCCCGTTCCGCCTGCCAGCCCTCCAGATCCTCGTGCTGGTACAGCAACTCCGCCAGCGCCACCCGCAGGTGCCACTCCACGTAGTACGCCAGCATGCACAACAGCAAGTGCGCCCGCACTCGCTCCTCCTTGCGGTGATGGATCGGCCGAACGTGCAGGTCCACCGACTGCAAGCAGCGGAAGGCCTGCTCCACCCGCGTGAGCTGCTTGTAGCTGCGCACCGCCTCCTCCGGTTCCATCTCCGTCTGGCTCGTGCGCACGATGTACAAACCGTCCAGCTGCCGCTCGCGCTCGATGCTCTCCGCGTCCCGCGAGTACTCCAGCAGGTTGTCCTCGATCGTCATCCGGAAGTGCTTCGCCATCTTGTGGCGGTCCACCGCGCGGCCCACCTTGACCCCGATCCGGTCCTTCGTCAGCAGCTTCTTGGTGCGCCGCTGGACCTCGCGCTGAATGCGCCCCAAGCCCTCCTCGGTGGCCTTCAGCAGTCGTTCGCGGCGCGTGCGGCGGCGCGCGGCCAGCAGCGGGTTGCAGCACACCACGAGCTGCTCTGCGGGGAACAGCGGCGAACAGATGGTGGCCAGATTGCGCTCGTCAAAGAGGCTCGGCTGCAGGCAGCCGTGCTGCACGAGCCGGCGCAGGTCGTGGTGCCGCAAGGCAGAGATCCAGCCCAGGCCGGGGTGCCGGCGCAGGTCCCGGATGCGCGCGGCGGTGAGCATGCCGCGATCACCCACGAGCACCAGACGCTGCAGGCCGAAGCGCTCGCGCAGGGTCTGGACCTGGTCAGGGACGGTGCTGGGGTCGGAGGTGTTGCCGGCATAGGCTTGGATTGCAATGGGGCGCCCGTGGCGGTCGGCGAGCAGGCCGTAGACCACCGAGCGCGTGCCGCGTTTGCCGTCGCGGTTGTAGCCGAATTGCGCCAAGGGGCAGCAGCGGCCCTCGTAGTAGCTGGAGGAGACGTCATACAGGACATGGGCGTCCTCGCGGAGGTGGCGCCTGGCGAGGCGGCGCTGGATGGCGGGCTGGCGTTCGAGGAGCCAGTCCAGGGCCGCGTAGAGGTGTTCCTGACTGGCGTCGGAGACGCCGAGATCCTCGGCCAGAGTGGAGCAGTGCCACAGGCGGGTGGTGGCGAGCTTGGAGGCCGGGCAGAGCAGGCGCTGGGCAATCATGGCCAGCACGCAGCGGCGCTGGCGGGAGTTGCGACGGTCGAGCAGAGCGGGCAGCTTGAGCTTGCGCAAGGCGGAGAGGACGAGTTGGACATGGCCGTGGGGCCGGCTGCGGACGATGGTGAACAACTCGTCGGGGCTGACGAGGGGTTCGTTGCGCAGGAGCTTGCGGAGGGTGCGGACCTTTTCGGCTGGCCAAGAGGAGAGGTTGGCGATGGTGCGCTTGCGGACGCGCTTGCCCTCGCGCCAGCCTTCGCGAAGGAGCACGGCCGGGGGCGAGCTGCGGTTGGGGACAACGTCCACATACATGGGAACATGGTAGCAATGGAGAGGGCCGGTGTCAAGTGGGAATCGGGAAGAGGAAAAGACGGGTCTGAGGTATTTGAGAGGGTCTGAAGTGGTATCCAAGGCCCAAACGGGGCTATCAGAGAGCGTTTGACAAGGCAAGGGCCGGAGATGGGCATTTACATGGGAACAACGTTGCAGGGGTAGGCCCATCTCCGAGGTCGGGTTTAGCGGGTCGGGAAGTGGGCTGGACAGCGGGGGAAAGCCTTCAGTCAATCGATCGCAGCGGCAGCTTTGTGGCCATGACTTTTTGTCACATGCGTCATATTTTCCCTGGCATTTCCCAATTTCTGCCACAGAACACGTGTCGAGAACGGACCCCGGGCTTCGGCCCAAATCGAGGGGTGCTGCTGATGCGGAGCACTTGGATCGGCTCGAAGCGGCCCTAGCGAGCACCGCCACCCTCCTTGATCAAGGCCCCGAGGCTGGAACTTCCGTCTAGGCCCGTCGCGACTTGCTCGCCCCCGGCTGGGTCATCCTGCGCCAGTGTGGTCCCTCCGTGCCTCCCTGGCGGGATTCGGCTGGCGTTTGCGGGCGGGCCACCGCTGACGATCGTTTAGGCTTGATCCATGCCGCGCGGCTTTCTGCTCGCATGCGCACTGCTGCTGCCCGCCCTCGCCTCGCCGTCGGGCTGGACGCGCTTCAGGGGCCCCAATGGCTCGGGAGTCGCGGACGAGGGGCCGCTGCCCGTCACATTCGGGCCGCGGACAAACGTTGTCTGGGCAACCCCGCTGCCACGCGGAAAGTCCTCGCCCGTACTGACCGAAGACAAGATTTTCCTGACCGCCCACGAGGACGGGCAACTGCTGACGATCGGCCTTGACCGGGCAACGGGCCGCGAACGCTGGAGGCGGGCCGCGCCTGCTCGGCGGCTGGAGAGGCTGCACCGGCTGAATGACGAGGCGGCATCCACGCCCGTGACAGACGGCAAGAACGTGTACGCCTTCTTCGGGGGCTTCGGCCTGGTCTCCTACGGCAGTGACGGGACCGAGCGCTGGACTCTGCCGCTCGGCCCGTTTGCCAACTACCACGGCATGGGCGCCTCGCCGATCTTGGCGGACGGCAAGCTGATCTTAGTCTGCGATCAAGACTTGGGTGCCTACCTCCTCGCCGTTGACCCGTCCAACGGCGAGATCCTTTGGAAGCGCCCGCGCCCGGACGCCGTGCACAGCTTCTCCACCCCGGTCGTGCACCGGCCCAAGGATGGCGGCACAGTGATCGTCGTTCCCGGCTCGTACCGCATGACCGGGTATTCGACGGACGGAGACGAGCTGTGGCGGCTGGATGGCCTGTCATACCAGGTCAAGTCCGGGCCGGTCGTCGAGGGAGACCGGCTCTTCTTCAACGGCTGGGCGGTGGGTGGCGAGCCCGCCGCGCGGCTCGAGCTTCCCGGGTGGGACGAGGTCAGCGGCCGATTCGACGCGAACGCGGACGGAGAGCTGAGCAGGGCAGAGCTGCGTGAAGACTGGCACCCCAACAGTTGGGAAATGCACGACCGCAACCAGAACGGCACGATGGACGCTCGCGACTGGGCCCACTACCGGGCCCGCAGGATTTCGGAGAACTCCTGCATGGCGGTCCGGCTCGGCGGCAGGGGTGACATCACGCGGTCCCATCTGCTGTGGCGCTACCAGAAGTCGCTGCCCGAGGTGTCATCGCCGATTCTTTACAGGGACGTGCTCTACCTCGTGCGCAACGGCGGAATCGTGACCACTCTGGACCCGATCACCGGGACGGTCCTGAAGCAGGGCAGGCTCCGCGAAGCGATCGACGGCTTCTACTCTTCGCCCGTGGCCGGGGACGGCAAAGTCTACATGGCGAGCGATGCCGGCCGCGTGGCCGTGCTCGCGGCAGGGGGTGAGTGGCAAGTGCTGCGGACGAATGATCTGGGCGAGGACGTGTACGCCACGCCGGCGATAGCCGACGGGAGGCTGTTCGTCCGCACCGCAAGCCGCCTTTTCTGCTTCGCCGAGGCGAAGCCCTGACCTGTGTGGGTATCGGCACTGAGGGAACGAGGATCGCGGGGAGACGCGCAATGGCAAGGGAACTAGACCGACGGCAAGCACTGAGGGGACTCTTGGGCGCGGCGGCCCTGCCGATGGCGGCTTGCCGCCCCCACAGGGCGACGGCAGCGCCCGGTCCGCCCAACGTCATCCTTTTCATGGCGGATGACCAAGGCTGGGGGGACACCGGCTACAACGGCCACCCGTACCTGCAAACGCCCAATCTGGACAGCATGAGCAGGGCCGGATTGCGCTTCGACCGCTTCTACTCCGGTGCCCCAGTCTGCTCGCCCACACGGGGCAGCGCACTGACCGGCCGCCACCCCTACCGCTACGGGGTGATTACCGCGAATGCTGGCCACGTGCGGGGCGGGGAGGTCACGCTGGCCGAGATGCTGCGGGAGCTTGGCTACTCGACAGGGCACTTCGGCAAGTGGCACCTCGGGACACTGACCAACGACCAGCCCGACGGTCGCCGGGGAGGCCGACAGCCGGAGCACTACGCCCCGCCCTGGGAGCATGGATTTGACGAGTGCTTCTCGGCGGAGGTCCAAATGCCGACTTGGAATCCGATGGTCGATCAGGCATTCCCGTCCAAGTACTGGACCGGGCCCGGGCAGTTCGCGACGGAGAATCTGGGCGGTGACGACTCGCGGGTGATCATGGACCGGGCGGTCCCTTTCGTGCGCAAGGCCGCTCAGAGCGGCGCGCCGTTCTTCGCGGTGATCTGGTTCCACACCCCTCACAGCCCGGTCTTCGCGGGCCCGCGCCACCGCGACATGTATGCCGATTTCAGCGAGGGGGAGCAGCACTACTACGGGTGCATCACCGCGCTCGACGAGCAGGTGGGCCGATTGCGGGAAGAGTTGCGCCAGCTCGGAGTGGCTGACAACACGATGCTGTGGTACTGCAGCGACAACGGACCGGAAGGACGCACGCCGCAAGGCCGCAAGAATCGCGGCTCCAGCGGCGGGCTCCGCGGGCGCAAGCGGAGCCTCTTCGAGGGCGGCCTGCGCGTGCCCGGGATCTTGGAGTGGCCCGGTCGGGTCGCGGCCGGGCGCTCCACACAAGTGCCCTGCTCCACCAGCGACTACGTGCCGACCGTGGCCGCGGCCGTAGGCATGGAAGCAGGCCCGCCGATCCGCCCGCTGGACGGCGTCAGCCTGATGCCGCTGGTCGAGGACAGCACGCACTCGCGCAGGGCCAAGATCGCCTTTCAATGTCCGGATGGCGGGGATCGCGGGGTGGCGAGCAGGATGGGCTCGCCCAACCACGCGCTGATCGGCGACCGGTTCAAGTTTCTGTCCTATCTGGATGATGAGCGCACCGGCGAGGACATGCTGTTCGACCTCGCGGTGGATCCCGGAGAGCGGCACAACCTTGCCGGCGAACTGCCGGAGATCGCCGCGAGCATGCGCGAGGAACTTGCACAGTGGGACGCCTCGTGCGCGAGAAGCCTGGAGGGCGCTGACTACGGCGACGGCTGACCGGGACGGCCCGCAACCGCGGCGGACCCGGCCCCTGGTCCTGGGTCCGGCGCCTCCGGGCTGGCCCGATAGCGGAACGGGGAACTCTCCACGATCGCGCCGATCAGTTCCGACGGGCGGTACGCGCCACGGATCAGGGCTAGCGTGATCCGGTCCACGGCGGGCCGGTCGTAGTACTCCAAGTCCCGTCCCAAAGCGAAGCCCAGCATGCGCTCGCTCACCATGCGCGCGAACTCCTCGCGCCGTCCGAGCAGGATTTCCCGCAAGCCGGAAGGGCCCTCAAACCGCAACCCGCCCGGCAGCGTGCCAGTCGCGTCCACGGGCTGGCCGTTGTCTGTGTCCCGCCACCGGCCGATGGCGTCATAATTCTCGAGGCCGAAACCGATCGGGTCGATCCGGTCGTGGCAGACGGCGCAGCGTGGCTCGTTCCGGTGCTGCTCGAAGACCTGCCGCAGCGTGAGTCCCTCCGACGAGGCGCCTCCCTCGGGCAGATCGCCCGCATCGGGCAGCGGCGGCGGAAGGTCCTGGCCAAGCATTGTCTCCAGCACCCATTTGCCGCGGACCACCGGACTCGTCCGGGTCGGGAGCGAAGTGGCCGCCAAGACCGCGCCGAGCCCCAGCACGCCGCCCCGCTGAGAGCCCTCGAACTCGACCAGCCGCATCTCTGGGCCGACAACGCCCTCAATCCCGTAGTGGCGGGCCAGTTCCTCGTTCAGATAGCCATAGCCCGAATCCAAGACCTCCAGCAGGCTGCGATCCTCGCGGACGATGCGCCCGAAGAACAGGCGCGTCTCCGCCAGCATGGCCTCCCCCAGTGCCGGGATGAACTCCGGAAACTCGACGTCGTCAGGCTTGATGCTCCCTCCCAGCTCCGCGTAGCCCAGCCACTGGCCGAAGAAGGTCTCCACGAACGACTCCGATCGCGGGTCGAGCACCATGCGCCGCGCCTGCGCCCGGAGGATCCCGGGGTCGCGCAGCTTGCCATCGCGGGCCAGAGCCGTGAGTTCCGCGTCCGGCATCGACATCCACAGGAAGTAGGACAGCCGGCTGGCCAGCTCATAGTCGTCCAGCGGTCGCTCGCCTCCCGGGCTGGGGGCCTTCTCGGCCCGGAACAGGAAGCTCGGCGAGGCAAGCGTTGCCCGCAATGCGACGCCAACCGCGCGGTCGAAGGGCTCGCCTCGCTCCGAGGCCGCCTCGTAGAACTTGAACAGCCGGGATACCTCGGCTGGCCGGGCTGGGCGCCGGAAGGCCCGCGCCGCAAAGGTCGCGATCACCGCGCGGGCAGCATCGGGCGCAACCGTCCCCGGGCCGGGCGCCCCGGCCCACACGAGCGAGCCGTCCTGGCCGGGCAGAAGGTCCTCCCGGATCTCGACCCAGTCCAAGGAGAGGATGACCTGCGCTGGCGGGGGCTTCTTGCCCTCTGCCTTCGCCGCGGCGCGCTGGCGCTGCGTCTCAGCCGCCAAGCGGCGGTTGTGGTCGTTGGAGCGCTCGGTACGGGGGTTGAACCAGTGCAGGGAGACTCGCTGGCTGCCGCGCGGGACAGTGGCCGAGAACTCGTAGACCTGGGGAGACTGGGGATCCGCGGCCACTTGTGCCTGCCCGGCCAGCCGGCCGCCGACCCGCAGCGTCACGCCCGGCAGGCGTCCCTTCACGGGCGACTCGCCCCATGCGCGCACGCGGAAGCGATACCGGCCAAAGCGCGGGAACGTGACATAGCGGTAGACCGTTTGCTGGAAGTTGCGCAGATCAAGCCCGTACTCGGTGAACTCGTGATTCGTCTCGGTGCGCAGGAAGTCCTCAATCTCGAATCGGGCGCTGAGCGTGTCCCGCGCCTGCCGGGTGGCGACAAGCTCGGCGGCAATGTCGGCCGATGCCCGCAAGAACTTCTCCGCCAAGACCGGCGCGACGAAGAGGCCGTCCCGGTCGTTCCTGAAACCGCTCTCGCCCTGACCGTCCGCCGGAAACGCAGCAGCCGGCCGCAAGTCGAGACCGGTCAAGTCGCGTACCGTGTTGTCGTACTCGGTCCGGTTCAGCCGGGGAATGGTGACCGAGCCGGGATTTCGCAGCGAACTCCAGTCGAGATTGTTGATGGCATCATCGATCCAGAAGACCAGCTCCTGCCGCTCCTCGACGGTCGGCTGCGGGCCCTCCGGCGGCATCTCGCCCTCCCGCAGAACGCGCAGCGCGCGTTCCCAGACGCCGCGGTCGCGCAGCACCGCGGCGTGGTCTTGGAACACGCTGAAATCGATGCCAGCGGTGCTCGTCCCAGTGCCGTGGCAACGCTCGCAATAGGTCTCCAGAAGGGGACGAATGCGCCCGGAAAGGCTGGCGTTCAAGTCCTGGGACCTCGGAGCGGCCCCCAATGTCGCGGCAAGCACTGCCAGAGCGGCGGGAATTCGCGCCAGCATGGCCGGCGCGTGCGGCCTGACCGTGCCTCTGAGATCCATCGGGCTCCCGATTCGGAGGCTACCACACCGGCCAGTGGACGAGGCCCGTGGCGCCGGTCCTGAGCGTTCAGGCCTCGCCAGAGCGCATCCGCTCGGCCAGCCTGTCGGTTGCCCGCCAGCTCAGGGCCAGAATCGTCAGCGTCGGATTCTTCTCCGACGCCGTGGGAAACGCCGAGCCGTCCACAACCAGCACGTTGAGCACGTGGTGCATCCGGCAGAAAGAGTCCAGCATCGACCGGTCCGGATCGGCGCCCATCCGGCACGTGCCGTGCTCGTGGATCGCGCTCCCGAAGGCATCGATCTCGCCCCGCTCGTACGGCAGGACCTCGGCGCGCATGGCGTGCAAGATCTCCTCGACCTTGTCGTACATCGCGGACACCATGCGGCGCTCGTTGTCCCCGATGTCGTAGTCGATGCGGGCGACCGGAACGCCGTAACGATCGGCGTGGCGGGGGTCAACGGTGATGCGGTTGGACGGCCGGGGCAGCACTTCTCCGAACGGGTGCAGCTCGATTCGCGCCGGATAGCGCCGCTTGACTTCGCGCTTGAAGCCGGCCCCGAACCCGGGCATGCGCTTGGCGTAGGAAGCGTTCGGCATGCAGCCGATGTCCCACAGTTCGATCCCGAAGCCCCGCAGGTAGTCGCGCGTCCCGTCCGGGTCGTCATTCCTGGGGAAATACACGTGGCCGCCACTGATGCCGTCATCGTTCGAGGTGGGGGCCCCGTACAACTGTGGCGCGAAGCCGTGGACGTTGATGCGGACCTGCTCGCAGAGATATCGCCCCAGCGATCCTGAGGCGTTGCCGAGACCGTCCGGGAAGTGCCGCGACGTCGAATTGAGCAGGATGCGCGTGGAATCCACGCAGCCGGCCCCGAGCACAACCCTCCGCGCCGGAACGACCCGCTCCTCGCCCGACCGTCGGTGAAAGTACTGCACGGCGCTGGCCCGGCCCTCGTCGTCAGCGAAGATGCGCGCGACGACAGCGTTCTCGACGATCTCGAGATTCCCGGTCGCCAAGGCCGGGGGAATCAGGTGGTCCGCGGAGTTGAAGAAGCTGGCCGTGTCGCAACCCTCACCGCACGCTCCGCAGTAGTGGCACTTGGGGACGCCGCCGGAGTTTTCCGTGCGGACAGCCAGCCGCGTCGCAACCGCCGGGCGGTCGGAGACGGCGGCGGCCTTGGCGATCAGGCGCTCGCCACAGCGGGCCGCAGGCGGGGGCTGGTAGTGTCGGCTGCCGGGCAGCCAGGGCAAGTCCTCGGTGCCACCGCAGACCCCGATCAGGCGCTCAACGCGGTCATAGTAGGGCGCGATCTCGGCGTAGGTGACCGGCCATGGAATCTCCCACCCGTCACGGGCCGGCTCGCTGAGGTTCAGGTCGGAGTAACGCAGCGAGAGGCGACCCCAGACGTTGGTCTTGCCGCCGATGCCCCAGACGCGGGTGAGGGAGAACGGCCGCTCGGGATCACTGTCGTACGGCTGCTCGGCTGGGTCCAGGAAGAACGGCGGCGGGCGCTCGCCCCGCCTTCGCCTCAGGCGCCGCTCCCACGGCTTGACGTGGGTCCAGAAGTCGGCCCGGTCGAAGCGACCGCCCGCGTCCAGCAGCAATACCTTGATGCCCTTGCGGGCAAGGTTCCACGCTGCCATGCCGCCGGAAGCGCCGCTCCCCACGACGACGACATCGTGCTCAGCCTGCATCGACACGCCCAACGGTTCCCCCTGCCGACCCTGAGACATGCTACAGCAATGTGATGAGCCCGGCGAACGGGCCGGGGGCGGAGCGCGTGCGAAGGAATCCGGCCCATGTTCGCGCGGAGTCCCGAGACGGCGCACGCCGCTGCCGCACTGGCCCCAACGCTCGCGAGATCGGGGCTATACTCGGATCGTCGTCACGGCAAACCCCCGCCATGCCACTGCTCGCAACGCTGGTCGCCCTCTTGGCGGCTTCGACCGATGGCTTTGCCGCCACCCCCGGCGATGCCATGGGAGTGCTGATGGATCGCTGCGGCGGCTGCCATGGCCAGGCGCAAATCGCCGGCCTCGACATCCGGACGCGCGAAGGATTGCTAAGAGGGGGATCGCGCGGGCCGGCGATCATTCCGGGGAACGCGGAGGCCAGCCTGCTCTACCAAGCGGTGGGACAAGAAGGCGATCTGGCAATGCCTCTGGAATCCGACCCGTTGCCCCGCGAGGACGTCGCCCTGCTCAAGCGGTGGATCGATGCGGGGGCAGAATGGCCGAGCGACCAAGTGGCCGCCGCGGCGGACGATTGGTGGTCCTTCGAACCCGTCAAGCGCCCGGATGTTCCGCCCGACCCGACGGGCTGGTCCAGAACGCCGGTCGATCGTTTCATAGCCAGAACGCTGCACTCGCGGGAGCTGATTCCCGTCGCCGATGCCGACAGGCGGACGCTGGTTCGCCGCGCGACCTACGACCTGCACGGCCTTCCGCCCGAGCCGGCGGATGTCGAGGCCTTCGTCCGGGACGAGTCCCCGGAGGCCTTCGAGGCGTTAGTCGACCGCCTCTTGGAATCCAAGCGCTACGGCGAGCGCTGGGGCCGGCTATGGCTGGACGTGGTGCGCTATGCCGATAGCGGCGGATTCGAGACCGACATCTACTTCCCAGACGCGTGGCGCTACCGGGACTACGTCATCAAGTCCTTCAACGACGACAAGCCCTTCGACCGCTTCGTGCAGGAGCAGCTGGCGGCGGACCAGATTTGGCCCGACGATATCGAACTGCGCGGCTCGTACGACGTCCCCGAGGAGAAGCTGCGCAATCTGGACGCCCGTATCGGCACGGGGATGTACACCATCGGCACGGTGTACCACGAGGCGGCACTGAACGGCCACCAGTTGCGGTACGAATGGCTCGTCGATTCTGTCGACGTGACCGGCGAGGCCTTCCTCGGGCTCACTTTGGGGTGCGCCCGTTGCCACGACCACAAGTTCGACCCCATCAGCCAGCGCGAGTACCACCGCCTGATGGCGTTCTTCGCCGGCAGTGAGATCCGCCGTGTCCCCGCTCAGCACAAGATGTCGGAGCTAGGGTATTACTCGGCCTATCCCCGGCAGTTGAAAGTCTTCGAGTACCAGAACGCCATCAAGGCTCTTGAATCGACCGTTAGCAAGCGCCTCGAGGATTCCATCGCCGAAGGGTTCGACGCGGAGACCGTCGCGGCGTTCCGCGTATCGCGGGCCAAGCGAACCGCCGCGCAACAGGCCAAGGCGGCCGTTCTGGAACGGGCCCTGACTGAGGCGGGACTCCGGGAGAACCCCGGCGGCCGCGTGCCCGAACTGCCCTACACACAGCAGGAACGCGACCGCAGGCGCACCTTGGTCAGCAAGCTGGGCGAGGCCGCGTCGAGAGCCAACTTCGAACTCCCAACCGCCACTGTGCTGGGCAGCGCCGAGGTGCGCTACCCGGTGCGCATGACCCACCGAGGCGACTGGAAGTCTGCCGGCGAGGATGTCACCGCGGGCTTGCCCGCCGCTCTAGGAGCGCACGCCAAGCCGCGAACCGCCGGCGACAGGAGGGCGTTGGCAGAATGGCTGACCGACCAGCGCCACCCGCTGCTGGCGAGGGTGATGGTCAACCGTATCTGGCAGGGGCATTTCGGACGTGGCATCGTCGGCACGCCCAACAACTTCGGCAGGCAGGGCGACCGCCCTTCCCATCCGGACCTGCTGGACTGGCTGGCGGCGGAATTCGTCGGCAACGGTTGGAGCGTGAAGGCCATGCACCGCCAGATCATGCTCTCCAGCGCCTACCGGATGGCATCGGCCGCGGATGCCCGGAACTTGCAGAGGGACCCGGGCAATCGGCTGCTGTGGCGCATGGACCGGCGCAGGCTTGACGCGGAGGGCTTGCGCGACGCAGTGCTTCTGGTCGCCGGCACGCTCAACCCGAAGATGGGCGGCCGGCCCGTGCTCCCGCCGCTCTCGGAGGAAGAGCGGCTGGGGATGTGGAATCTCGACGCCTGGCCGGAATCCCTGAATCCTGCCGACCACAACCGCCGAAGTGTGTACGTCTACGCCAAGCGCCAGTTCCCGTACCCGATGTTCAAGACGTTCGACGTGCCGGATCCAGCGGTGAGCTGCGGGCGCAGGGCGGTGACCACCGTGGCGCCACAGGCCCTGACCCTTCTCAACAGCGATTTCATGCTGCGTTCGGCGGAATCGCTGGCGGCCCGCATCGCGGACGCCGGAGATGCTGGCGCACAGGTCGGGCGGGCTTGGATGCTGGCACTCTCGCGACCCCCAACGCCCACAGAGCGCGAGCATGCCGCGGAAATGCTGGCGCGGGCCGGCGCCCGGGAATTCGCGCTGATGCTGTTCAACCTGAACGAGTTCGTCTACATCGACTGAGAGGCAGACCATGATGTCCAAGCATCGCGCGGCGTGCGGGTCACGCCGCCAGTTTCTTGAGCGGGCTGGCCTCGGCTTCGGTGGTCTCGCCGCTTCCTGCCTGCTCGCAGCAGACGGTGGGTCCGCGGCGCGCTCCAACCCCTTCGCGGCCAAGCGCCCCCCGCTGCCGGCCAAGGCGCGCAGCGTGATCTTCCTCTTCATGCATGGCGGCCCCAGCCACGTCGACACGTTCGACCCCAAGCCCGCCCTGCAGGAGCTTGACGGCCAACCCGTCCCGGAGTCGTTCCGCAGCCGTGATTTTCAGTTCACCAAGATGGACCGGGTCCCGCTGCTGGGAACACCCCGCCGGTTCGGCCGGCACGGCCGCTCAGGCCTGCCTGTCTCGGATCTGTTCCCGCGAGTCGCCCGGCACGCGGATGATCTGGCGGTCATCCGCTCGTGCTACCACGACGGATTCACGCACATCACCGGACAGAACTGGATGAACACCGGGTGGGCCCAAGTCGGGCGTCCCAGCCTTGGGTCTTGGATCGTGTACGGACTCGGCTCGGAGAGCGAGAATCTCCCGGCGTACGTGGTGATGCTCGACGGCGGGATCAAGTCGGGATCGCCCGCCTACGGGTCCGGCTTCCTGCCGGCGATGTACCAGGGGACAGTGCTGCGCAGCGAGGGCCCGCCGATCCTCAACATCCGCCGCTCCGAGCCGGCCGACCCGCAGCGACAGAGGCTGCTGATGGACAAGCTGGAATGGTTCAACCGGCAACATCTGGCGCGACGCGGCGAAGACACGGACCTCGAGGCCCGGATGACGGCCTACGAGCTCGCGTTCCGGATGCAAGCCTCGGCCCCCGAGGTGGCCGACATCTCGTCCGAAACGGGCGCGACCAAGGCGCTCTACGGGCTGGATTCCGCGGTCACGCGCCCTTTCGGCAAGCAGTGCCTGCTCGCGCGCCGCATGGTCGAGCGCGGGGTGCGCTTCGTCCAGCTGTACTCCGGCGGCGGAAACAGCGGAGGAAGCCCCGGGTGGGACGGTCACAACCAGATCGACTACAACCACGAGACGATGGCAGCCCAGGTGGACCGTCCGATCGCGGGCCTGCTGCAGGATCTCAAGGGCCGCGGCCTGCTCGAGCAGACCCTTGTGGTCTGGGGCGGGGACTTCGGGCGCACGCCGTTCACGGACGGTTCCGAGGGAGGCGCCCGCAACAACGCCGGCCGGGACCACAACCCGTACGGCTTCAGCGTCTGGATGGCGGGCGGCGGCATACGCGGCGGGAAGGCCATCGGCGCGACGGACGAGATCGGGCTGAACGCCGTCGAGGATCGCGTGCATGTCCACGATCTGCACGCGACCATCCTGACGCTGCTGGGACTGGACCATGTCCGACTCACGTATCCGTTCCAAGGCCGGCAGTTCCGGCTGACGGATGTGGGAGGGCACAACAACCTGGCCTCCAGACTGGTCGCGGGGTGACCTGAGCGCGTCGATCGGACTCAAGCCCGCGAGTACACGTGCGCAACGCTGGCCAACACTGCGAGCAGTGCCATGGCGCAGGCCCATGTGACGCCGACGGCGGTCTCGTCGCAGGGCCGCCGCGCGGCCAGCCACGCTTGGATCTTGGACCTTGAGAGCACGGCAATCACCTGCGACCCCAGCATGTACATGCCGAGGACCCGGTTCGACGCGTACCAAGCTTCGGGAGAGGACATCGACAGCGGGGTCCTGAACCCGTACCAGCGATTCGGAGGCACCCAAGCAGCCACCAGCGGGATCGCGGTCGCGGCAATGATCAGCGGGACGAGGGTCCCCGCGTGCCGCTCCCAGATCTCACGGGCGGCCTGAAGGTTCCCCACGCCAACAGAATAGACGCAGATCGACCGGCACCGGGCCTCGGCCACATCAGGGCCCGGCGGTGATCGGGCCCCAACGCGGTGCCCGGCGGCGTTACGGCAGCAGCTGGTCGGCGAGCTCGTTAAAGTCCCGCACCTCTAGGTCGGGCACTAGCGGCGATTCCTCGTAAGGGAGGCGGTATCGGTTCACGTAGGCGCCGCGGTAGCCACAGGCGCGGGCGCCGAGGACGTCGAAGCTGTGCGCGGCGACCATCATGATCTCCCCCGGCTCGCGATCCAGGTCAAGCGCCGCCGTCCGGTAGACCGAAGGATGAGGCTTGAAGCGTCCCACCTTCGCCGCCGACAGGAACCGATCAAAGGTGACGTCGGGCATCTGGCCCGCGAGGTGCTCCACCAGTGGCAGCTCCCCGTTCGAGAGCGCAACGAGGGAGTAGTGCTCCCCAAGCCGGGAAAGCCCGGGCCCCACGTCGTCGAATGCCTTGAGGCGTTCGAAGGCGGTGATCACCTCCAGCACTTCGGCCCTCCCATGCGGGACCCGAAACCTCCTCAGCGTGTGGAGCAAGGCTCGACGGGCCGAATCCAGATAGCCGGTATGCCCCAGCATCAGGATGGTGTCCTGATGCTGCTCGATCCGCTGGCGCACCCTCCACGCGTCCCACAGAGAGAACGCGTCCACGGGCGATCGAGCCGCGGCAAGCAGGTCCCGCAGTGCCGGCAGGAGAGGGCCCCTCAAGTCCAGCACCGTGCCGAACATGTCGAATGTCAGCGCACGCACATCGGCAATCACCCGATCCATGGATTCGATGGTAGCCGAGGACATTGGGCACTGCCGCTCCGAAGGGCAATCCGCGCCCCGGAACGTCAGCTTCCGCCTGCCGATGCGGGCGAGAGCGTTGCGAGCACGGGTCCTCTGGCAGCCGCATTGCCGTCCCGAAGGTCCGCCCTTGACCGCGCTCGCCCCGGAAGGGGGCATGGCGACGGGGTGACAGATCATCGCGCGGGCTGGGATGCGCGACCGCGAAACGAATCGGGCGTCCGCGAGGTCCCGGAGATGGGAGCCGTCTGCGAGAGCCTTGACCGAGGCCGTCGAGTGGCGCCGGCCACGCAAAGCCAATGACCGGCCGCACTACGGCAATGTCACAACTCCGGCGCGACGACCGTCGACCTCTGCCCCTATTGGGACGCGACCTGAGGCTCGCCCGCACATTCTGCCGAGAAGGCCCCTGCTCTGTAGAAGAGATTGCTGTCGGCGCTCATGTGCGCGACCGGCAGCCCCGGAAAGACCCCGTCCTCGGACGATCCAGCGGGGAACGGTGCGCCTGCCGCCCTCGTGGCCCGGCACCGTGACCGAATATGCGAGCCATTGGGTAAACTGTGGCCGCCGGGGCGTGGAATCGGATGCGAACCAATTTTCCAGGTGCAAGGCTGCTAGCCATCGGAGTCGCGCTTTCCGTCAACATGCCGCTCGCCTTGTCGGAGGGGCCGGTCGATTCCGACGCCGCGTCCAAACAAGGCGAGATTGTCGCCCGGGCGTCCATCAGCACTTGCGATAACGGTCGGTATGCCGTGGGACTGGGATATCTGCGGGAGAGGCCTTCCAAGGAGGGCGTCAAGCAGGTGGACGTCATGGTTCGCGTCTGGAGCGGCCTATTGGCGGGCAACCATGCCGTCCACATCCACGAGACTGCCAGCTGCACACCGTGCGGGTCTGCGGGGGGCCACTTCGACCCGGGTCCCCACAGCAACCCAAACCCCGACGGCAACCACCCGTTTCATTCGGGAGATCTGATCAACCTGCAGGTCAACGAGAACGGACGGGGCCTGCTCATGACGGTCACCAACCGGATCAGCCTGTCAGAGGGGCCGCTGTCGCTGTTCGACGAGGACGGCAGCGCGTTCATCATCCACCACCATCCCGACTCCTACTGCCCAGAGGGGGCGGTCTCGGGCTGTGCGGGCGGCTCAAGAGCAGCTTGCGGAATTATAGTCCGCGACTGATCCCGGCATCACCGCGCTCGGGCTTGGCCCGCCCCTCACCCCGGAAAAGGCCCACGAGCGGCTGGGGCCACGTCCGAAGAACCCACAGATCTGGCCACTGGCGCGTCCAACCGCCGGCGGGCCCGCCGATCAACGGCTGGAGGCTTCTGACGACACGAGCAGAGGACCCGCCGCCGAAGGCAGCCGCGCACCGGGCCGGCCTTGGCTACCCGTGCCCCGCGCGCTGGAGCGACTCAAGCTTGGACCGACCGATATTGGCCCAGACGCTCGACGGGTCCAAGTCCACGTAGGCTGCCCAGTGGCGGGCAGCCTCGTCGAGGAGGCCGCACTCCTGGCTGATCTGCGCCAAGTTGAAGTGCGCGTCCGCATAGTTGGGATCACACCGCAGCGCCACCGCGTAGTGGTGCACGGCCTCATCGGTCCGCCCTTGGCTCTCCCGGACCGCCGCCAAGTTGAAATGGGCGATCGGATTGTCGGGGCACAGGCGCACTGCGCTCCGAAAGCACCGCGCGGCGGAATCCGGCTCGCCGCTTCGAACCTGCGCCGCGCCGAGATTGATCAGCGCTCCCACCGCGGTGGGGTCGCTCTCCATCGCCCGCCGGTACCAGCTGATCACTTCTGAGTCCGGGGCACCGTTGCGCTCCAGGCCGAGGGCGCGGTCAAAACACTCCTGAGCGTACGTCCCAAAGTCGGTGCGACCGATATCAACGGTGTCGGTGCGCATCTCGGTGATCGTTCGCAAGTCCCCCACATCAAACCGGAACAAGAGCTGCCCGGTGATCGCGTCCAGAGTCTCCCCCGGGAGCACCACCGCGATGCTCCGGCCATCCGACTCGATCTTGAGCTCGTCGAGCGGGCGGTCGACCGACTCGAGCCGAAGGCGCAGCCGCTCAAGGGCCTCGCGAATCCGCCGCACCGGGATCTTGCTCTGCCGCAGCCCTTGGAGCGTCCTGAACGTGACCAAGTCTGAGAACGCGTAGCGCTCCTTGGCCTCCGCGAGCCCGGCCCGTTCCCACGACCGCAGGGTTACGCCGCTGATCCCCAAGATCCGGCGGACATCGGAACGGGTGAAATCGTCAGTGGCCACCGCCTGATCCACGCAGCGAGTATATCCCAGCGAACGAGAGCGTGGCGACCAGTGCCTCAGGCAGGGGCCCGGGTCTGTGTCCACGCGGCCAGCGCTCCGCCCGCGCCAGCAACCACGGCCAAGGAGCAGGCCTCCACGAAAAGGCCGGCCGCAATCACCATTGCGAACATGGTGGGGTCCTCCAAGACCGATACTAGCGCGCTCCCCATCGGCGAGCCCTCCTGCTGTCGGCGGAACGCCTCCAACATCGCATCGCGCCCCTGCGCGGAAAACGTGGCAATTTGCACGAGCAAGCTGGGCAGAAAACAGACCAGGCCGGTCAGAGCGCCCACTCCGAACCCCTGCCATACGGACCGGACCGGAACCGCGCGCTGCGTCAGACGCCACACGGCGGCGCCTCCCGCGGGCAACACGGCGCCAAATGCCAGCAGTGCAATCGATGGGCTTGCCAGTCCGAGCGCAAACCGCAGGAAGACCGCGCAGGCGGCGGGGAGCACCGCGGCACGCAAGCAGTCAGCCAGACTTGCCGATCTGGGGGCACTCTCAACGACCGGTTCCGGAGCCGGTGCTTGCGACACCTCGCCAAGCCCGGGCACAAGGGGACGGCCGCAGTTGGGGCAAAAGGAGGCCCTCGCGGGGAGGATGCTTCCACAGCTACAGCGTTCCGCCATCGGAGATCCCGATCCTTCGTCGACTCGGGCTAGAGGCCCAACCGCAGGATCTTCGTCAATTGTATGACCGAGTGCCAGGGGGCAGCTGACCGGCTGCTGGCAGTCACGGCTTGCTGGCCCGGATCACGCGGAGGATCTGCTGGCCGAATCGCTTCGCTATGGCGGGACCGATGCCGTAGATTTTCAACAGCTCTGCCTCGTTCGAGGGCTGCAACAGAGAGAGCTCTTCCAAGGAGCGGTCCCGCAGGATGGTGAACGCCGGCTTGCCCGTCCGGCGGGCCTCGTCCTTGCGCCAAGCGCGCAGCGCACTGGCAATCAGGGCCGTCGCGCGCCCCCCGTCATCGGAGCTCCCCAGTTCGAGCTGCTTGGGGCGGCCTCGGGCCTTGCCGCGGGCAGGCTTCGCCGCGCGCTTGCTCTTGGACGGTTTCTTCAAGCCGGCCTGCTCTTGCGGAAGCGTGACCTGGCCCGCGAAGCTGCGCGCACTGCGGCCGGAGGGCGTCAGCGCCACGCGTGCGAACTTGATCAGCCTGCCCTTGGCCGTGTAGAACTCATCCGGCACGATCTCCACCATGCCCGCTCTTGCGAGAGCGCTGAGAAGTCGCTCGTAGTCCCGCCGCTTGAGGCCGGTCGACTCGATTTGGTCGCGGTAAAGTTTCCCCGTTGATTGGGCGTCGCGCTCGAGCAGGGCCCGCCGGATCTCGGCCAGAGTCGAGGTCTCGGCACGGGTGGGCTTCCGAAAGCGGTTCACCTGACAGATCCCGGAGTCGCAGTTGTCACAGTGGCCGCACGGCTGCAGCGAGTCCTCGAGATCGTCGAAGTGCCGGACCAAGTCCAGCATGCGGCACTCCCGGGACCTTGTAAGGTCCGTCATGAGCTCGATCTGCCGAAGCTTGAAGTCCCGCTGCTGTTCGTAGCTCTCGCGCCAAGCCTGCTCGCCCCGCACGGCCGTTTCGTCCGGAGTGACGGTCAGCCCGCCGTGCATCCAAAGCTTCTCGGCGACCCTCTCTGACTTGTCACGTTCCTCGGGAAACGAGTCGATGACCTCCGACAGAGGCACGGGCCGCTGCGACAGCGAACTGTAGAGCTGGTCAAGCAGGCCCGGTTCGGGATAATCGCGATTGAGGAAGAACTCGTGCGTCTTCCGGTCCGCCCAGGACCACATCAGGATCGCCTTCGACGGCAGCCCATCCCGGCCGGCCCGCCCGATCTCTTGGTAGTAGCCCTCGACCGAGCCTGGCATCGCGGTGTGGACGACGGTGCGCACGTCCGCCTTGTCGATGCCCATTCCGAAGGCGATCGTGGCGACGACGACCTCCAGATCCCCGCCCAGAAACGCCGACTGCACCCTGTCCCTGTCGTCCGCGGGCATTCCGGCGTGGTAGGCCTCCGCGGGCATCGCCTCTCGAAGCAGGGCCGCCTGCTCCTCCGCCGCGGCCCGCGTCGGAGCGTACACAATCGCGGGGCGGCGCTCCTTAGACAGCATCAGGCGGCCAAGTGCGGGAAGCCGCAGCGACGGCACCAGCTCCACGTGCTCGATCTCCAAGTTGTCCCGCCGAAAGCCGTGAATCGACCGCTTGCAGGAGTCGAGGCCAAGCTGCTCGATGATGTCGCCCTGCACGCGCTTCGTGGCGGTCGCGGTTAGGGCGATGACGGGAGCGGGGCGCAGCATCGGCACGCGCTCGCGCAGGCGGCGGTAGTCGGGCCGAAAGTCGTGGCCCCACATCGAGATGCAGTGCGCCTCGTCGATCGCGACCAAGCCCGGCTTGAACTTCGACAGCAGTTCGGGAAAGCCCGGAACCGAGAACCGCTCGGGCGCGATAAAGAGGAAATCGAGCTCGCCGCGCTTGTACTCGACGCAGACTCGCCTCGAGTTCATCCGGTCAAGACCTGAGTGGATCCGCTCGGCCCGGATACCCAAGGCACGGAGTTTGGATGTTTGGTCCTCCATCAGGGCGATCAGCGGACTGATCACGATGGTCGTCTTCCCGCGGGCGATGCCGGGAAGCTGGTAGCAGAGGGACTTCCCCGCGCCGGTCGGCATCACCAAGAGCACGTCCCGCCCGCTGATGACCTCGCGGCATATCGATTCTTGGTTCGGCCGGAAGCTCGGGTGGCCGAACCGGTCCCGCAACAGCGCCCTCATCTCTGCCTTGGAAACGTTGACCTTGGCCGGGACACTGGACCTCGCCGGCTGGGCCGCCCGGTCAGGGGCGACTTGTCGTCCCGGAAGGATGCCCCCGGAGATCCGAGGCCGGCCGTTCGCTGGACCCCGTTCAGGTTGCCCGCCAGGGGGAGGGCCAGACGGGGGAGGACCAGACGGGGGAGGACCGGCGACGCTCTGGGCTACCGACAGGTGCGGGGCGTCACCGTCCGCGGGGTGTGGGGGTGCATCGCCGGCGGGTTCGACCGCGGCCACCGGCGGAGCGCTCAGGCTCCCAGGCGGAGACTGGACGGAGCTTCCGACCACGTCGCGCACGAAGTCCTCGATCCCGCGCATGAAGGGCTCGAACTCACCGTTCCCGCGCTCGATCCCGCGCAGCTTTGCCTCCCATTCGCCGGTCATTTCCGGACTGCGGACCTTCGGGTGCACGTGCTCTACCAGTCGAATCCCGTGGGGCGTGGCCCGCAGCGCGTTCTTAACCCGCTCGATGTACGACCGCTTCAACAGCGTCTCGATGATCTGGGCCCGCGTGGCCGGCGTGCCGATCCCGCGCTCCCTCATGGCGTCCGAGAGTGCTCGATCGTCAAGCGCCTTGCCGGCCGACTCCATCGCCGTAAGCAAGGTCGCATCGGTGAAGCGCTTCGGCGGCTTCGTCGTCTTCTTCACCGCCTTGGCCCCCAAAACCTGCACCCGCTCGCCCCGCTTGAGCCCGCCGGGCAGCTTTTTCTTGGGCTTGGCGCTCCGCTTGGACTTGGCCTTGACCTCCAAGACCTTCCACCCGGGGTCCTCCACGGATGTTCCCTGGGACAAGTACCGGTCGGCGTGGCTGCGCTGCACAACGCGGGTGACCACGGTCGTCGACGAGTAGCGATAGGGGCGGTGCCAAGCCTGCAGCAGGCGCCGTTGGACCAAGTCGAGCAGCTTCGCCTCGGGCGAGCCTTTCGGAGGAGAGCCGCCCGATCCCGTGGGAATGATCGCGTGGTGATCGGTGACCTTCTTGTCATCCACGAAACGCTTGCCCAGGGGGCGGTCGCCGGTCCCCTCGGCAATCAGCGCGGAATCGTAACGGGCCATCGCCGTTTGCGCGATCCGGCCGAGTTGGCCGGCGACCTCCGTCGAGAGGTGTCGGCTGTCGGTGCGCGGATAGGTGATCGCCTTGCGCTTTTCGTAGAGGGCTTGGGCGAGCGACAGCGTCCGCTCGGCGCTGAAGCCGTAAAGCCTGTTGGCGTCCCGTTGGAGTTCTGTCAGGTCGTACAGCAGGGGCGGGGGCACCCGGCGGAGCGACCGCTTGACAGACTCGATGTCCGCGCGACCCGACTTGGCCCGCTTGACGATCTGTTCGGCCTCCTTGCCGTCGGCCGCCAGCCGGTGCTGGCGCTTGCCCTTCTCGATCTTGAAGTAGACGCCGCGATAGCGCCGGCCCTCGGAAGCCTCGAAGTCGGCGCGCACCTCCAAGTAGTCCTCGGGGACGAAGTCCCGGATCGCGATCTCGCGATCGACGAGCATCGCCAGCGTGGGAGTCTGCACCCGCCCCACCGAGAGGACGCCGGAGTCGCTCCCGCGGCGCGAGCCAATCGTGTAGAACCTCGTGAGATTGAGGCCCACCAGCCAGTCGGCCCGGCTGCGGGCCCGGGCAGCGTCGGCCAGTCCGTCAAAGTCGCTGGCCGGTCGCAGCCTCTCGAACCCCGCCCGAATCGCCGCGGGCGTCAGCGATGAGATCCACAGCCGGTCCACAGGCTTGGACGACGCGGAGAGATCGTAGATCTGCCGGAAGATCAGCTCGCCTTCCCGGCCGGCATCGGTGGCGGACACGACCCGCCCCACCTTCGGGCTGGTCAGGATCTTCTTGATCACACCGAACTGGTCCGCGCGCTCCTCGTCGACAACCAGCGGCCATTCCGAGGGAAGCATGGGGAGGGCCTCGCGGCTCCAGACCTTCCACGAAGGGTTGATCTCGTGAGGCTCGGCGATCCGGGCCAGATGGCCGACGGCCCAGGTCACGATCAGGCCGTTGCCGGAGAAGAAGCCGCCGCCCCTTCTTCGCGCCCCGAGAGCGCGGGCAATGTCCCGGGCCACGGATGGCTTCTCCGCCACGACCGCGCAATTCTTGGCCACCCGTCCAGCCATCGGCGCCGATTTCAGTGTACCCGCCACTCCCCGGCCGCTTCTCCGCCCTGGTCCAGGCCCATAGCCTGCCCGCCACCCGCCAAGAGTGCATTCCGGCCGCCTCGGGCCTAATACAATCGGACTTCCCGCGGGCGGTGCTCCGCTCGCGCCGGCGAAGGGCGACTTGCAGCGACTGGCCGAGCGAATCCGGCGTGGGGACGCCCGGGCGCTAGCCAGAGGGTTGACTCTGGTCGAGAACGGACTCGAAGCCGGGGAAGAGGTGCTTGCGGCCCTGCACCCTTCCAGGCGCAGAGCGCTGCGGGTGGGAATCACCGGCCCGCCCGGTGTTGGCAAGAGCACGCTGGTGGACTCTCTCGCCACAGAGCTGCGCCGTGCCGGGGAAAAGGTCGGGATTTTGGCCATCGACCCCAGCAGCCCGTTCAGCGGCGGTGCCGTTCTGGGCGACCGAGTCCGCATGCAGCGGCACCACGCCGACCCCGGCGTCTTCATCCGCTCAATGGCGTCGCGCGGGCAATTGGGCGGCCTGGCACCCGCCGTGGATGGCGCCCTGGCCCTGCTGGAGTGCGCCGGGCTTGGCGCGGTGGTGGTCGAGACTGCCGGCGTTGGGCAGAGCGAGGTGGACATCGTGCAACTGGCCGGAACGGTCGTCGTCGTGCTGGCCCCTTCGCTGGGGGATGACATCCAGGCAGCCAAGGCCGGGATCATGGAAATCGCGGACCTGTTCGCGGTTAACAAGGCCGACCGCCCGGGAGCCGAAGACCTCGAACGCGAGCTGCTGGCGATGGTCTCGCTGATCCCGGAGGGGCAACTCCGGCCGGCCGTCATGCGCACGTGCGCGCTGCGGGGCGAGGGCGTGGCGGAGCTTCTCGCAGCCTTGCGGGTGACCGATAGGCGCCAGCCCGAGGCTGTATATTGGGAACGCTTTCTGCGAGGCCGGATCGGTCGCGGGCTGGAGACGCTGCTGGCCGCGCGGTCCGGGGTGAATCTCGGCCGAGCCGCCGAGTTGATTGCGGCCGGCACTCTGAACCCGTACCGATACCTTCGGGAGACGATGCGAGACCTCCGAGAGAGATGGGCGGAATGAAGATTGACCACGTGGGCATCGCCGTCCACTCCATCGATCGCGCCTTGGGGATTTACCGCGAGGCCGCCGGGTGCGAGCCCGCGCACCGGAGCCTGGTCGAGCACGAAGCAGTCGAGGTGGCCATGCTCCCTGCGGGGGACAGCCGCATCGAGCTGTTGCAGCCCACGGCACCAGAGTCGGCCGTCGCCCGCTTCCTCGATCGCCGCGGGGAGGGCATGCACCACCTAGCACTGCAGGTCGACGATTTGGACGCTGCCATGCGAGCCCTGAAGGCGTCCGGGCGGAAGCTTCTCGGCGACGGGGCCCAGACCGGTGCGGAGGGATACCGCTACGTCTTCGTGCACCCCCGCGACGCCGGGGGGGTGCTTCTGGAACTGGTCGAGCGGGACTGACCGGCAACGGGGCGGAGAAAACAAGAACGATGCTTCCAACACGTCGCGCGCTGGAGCGCCTGCGGGCCGAGAACCGGCGACTCAAGGCAGCCCTGCAGGAGCTGTCGATCCTTAACGAAGTCTCCACCGCGGTCTCGTCCGCCTCTTCGCTCGACGCAACGGTGGACCTGATCGTCCAGAAATGCGTCAAGCACCTCAAGGTGCAGCAGGGCGCCGTCTTGCTGCTCGACAAGCCCGAGGCCGGCTCAGCGCTGAAGACGATGGTCCGCAAGGTTGACCGAGACGCCGACAGCGCGATTCCGATGCGCCTCAGCGACCAGATCACCGGCTGGATGCTCAAGAACCAGAAGCCCCTGGTGGTCAACGATCTGGCGTCGGAGGCACGCTTTCGGGCCGGCGCTGGCGGCGATGGCATCCAGTCGCTGCTGTGCGTCCCGATGGTGCTGAAAGGCCGGCTGATCGGCGTGCTGAACGTGTTCAACAAGGAGGGAAGCGCCGGATTCAGCGGGGGCGACCGGCGGCTGCTCAGCATCATTGCCACCCAATCGGCGCAGGTGGTGGAGAATGCCCGGCTCATGGAGGAGGAGAAGGCGCTCGTGCTGCTGCAGGAGGAACTCCGGCTGGCGCGGGACATCCAGCGGAAACTGCTGCCTCGCGAGCCGCCGCGGCGGGACGGGTACAGCATCGCGGGGCTCTCCGAGTCGGCAAAACGCGTCGGTGGCGACTACTACGACTTCCTCGAGTTGGGCGGGAACCGCCTCGGCATCTGCCTGGCGGACGTGTCCGGCAAGGGCATCACGGCGGCGCTCCTCATGTCGAACGTCCAAGCGACGATCCGTAGCCAGAGCCGCCTGTCCCCGGACGTTGCGGCGTGTGTCTCGCGGTCGAACGACATGCTGCACGCCAGCACTGACTCAGACAAGTTCGTCACGATGTTCTACGGCGTGCTGGACACCGAGACCCATCGCCTGCAATTCTGCAACGCCGGCCACAACCCCCCCATAGTGGTGCCCGGGGGCCGCAAACCCTTGCAGCTAGAGGAGGGCGGCCCAGTGCTGGGCGTGCTGGCGGGATTCCCCTACGAGAGCGGCGAGGCGGAACTGTTGCCCGGCCAGACCCTGGTGGTCTACAGCGACGGCTTCAGCGAGGCGATGAACCACCGCTTGGAGGAGTTTGGGGAGGATCGCCTGGTGGCGGCCGCGGAAGCCGCCGCCGGGCTGTCCGCGGAGCGGCTGGTCGGCGCGATCCACGCGGAAGTCGCGCGGTTCGCCGGCAATTCGCCGCAAGCCGACGACATGACGATCATGGCGATTCGCCGCTCGGAGTCCGGAGCGAGCCCGGCCGAGCTGCAATAACGCTGGCAACGCGCCGGCTGCGCCGCACGCAGTCAGGAATTCCGAGCCCGTCGTAACCGTTGCCCGCGAGGTGCAGGCCAGGGTGCCCTTGGAGGACTGCGCCAATGCGTTCCACCAAGGAGCGGTGCCCGACTCGGTACGCGGGCATGGCCCGTGGCCAGCGGTAGGCTCGCGCGGCCTCCGGCTCGGCGGCCAGTCCCATCCAACGGGCCAGTTCCCGGTGCGCCCGGGCAATCGTCGCGCCATCCTTGCGGACCAGGGCAGCTTCGGCCGGGGCACCGCTCAGGAAGGCGCGCAGCAGCACCTTGCCAGCCCCTGCCCGGTCGCTGAACTTGGTGTTGACCCACGTGCACGCGGCGAGCGAGGCGCGTTCCGTTCGCGGCACCAACAGGCCGAAGCCGTCAAGCGGGTGTTCGAAGCCTCCCGCCGCGTAGACCAGCCCGGCCACGACCGAGGACTTGTACGGGATCTGACCCACGAGTTGCGCCAAGCGCGGATCGAGCGAGCGGAGAATCGGGGCAGCGTCACAGGCCGGGATCGCCAGGATGACCGCGCTCGCCTCGATCTCTCCCCCCGCCAGCCCCAAGAGCCAAGAGTCCCGATCCCACCGCAGGGATCGGACCTCGCCCCTTACGAACCGACAGGAAGGGTCCAGCCGGCGCCGAAGCGCCGCCACGAGCGACTCCATGCCGCCGCGCAAGGTCTGAAACAGGGAGCGGCGCGGCCCGCGTCCGCGATTCTTGAAGACGCCTCTCAGGATGCTGCCGTGGCGACGCTCGTACTCCACGAAGCGCGGGATGACGAAATCGGCCGACAGCTCTTCCGGAGCGGCGCCGTACACACCAGCCAGCAGGGGTTGGGCAAGGCGCTCCAACGCCTGCTCGCCGAAGTGGTCCAGAACGAAGTCGGCGACCGAGCGCTCCGGTTGCCGCATTGGCCGACGGAGCCACTCCAACGCCATGCGCGCCTTGGCGATGGGGCCGAACAGTCCCGTGGAGAGCAGCTCGGCAGGATTGGCGGGGGCCAGCAGGCGCATGCTCCTGGGCAACGCCACAAGACGGCCGTCGACCACGACGAACGTCCGCCGTGCCCCGTCGCGGGAACCGATGACTTCGCCCGCCAGCCCCAGTTCGTCCACCAACCCGAGCATTCGGCGCTTCTCGGCCAGCCAGCTGTCCGGACCGGCCTCTGCCAGGCACGTCCCGAACCGGTCGGTTCGGATGACCCCCCCGAGGCGATCCCGGCGTTCCACGACCACCGGGACTAGGCCGTGGCCGAGCAAGTAATGGGCAGCGGCCAGACCGGAGATTCCGCCCCCGACAACGGCTACGGGGCGCATGCCTCCCGCTCGGCGCTGTACTCCCGGACCATCTCGACCACCGCCCGGACATGCTCGACCGGGGTCTGGGGAATGATCCCGTGCCCCAGGTTGAAGATGTGGCCGGGACGCCCCGCGGCGGCGTCGAGAACGGCCCGGACACGCGAACGCAACTGCGGAAGGGGGGCGAGCAGTGCGATCGGATCCAAGTTTCCCTGCACCGGTGTGCCATTGCCGACCCAGTCCCACGCCCGGGCGAGGTCGATGCGCCAGTCGACCCCCAGCACGTCTCCGCCAGCCCGGTGGAACGAGTCCAGGAATCCGGAATTCCCGGTCCCGAAGTGGATCACGGGAACGCCAGTGGCACGCAGCCTGCCGATCAGCTCGCGCGAATGCGGCAGAACGGATCGCTCGTAGTCCGCGGGAGCCAGTGCGCCGGACCAGCTGTCGAACACCTGCATGGCGCTCGCGCCCGCAACGACCTGCGAAGCCCCGTATTCCGCGAGTACCTCGACGATGCGACGCATGAGCTCTGCCCACGCCCCCGGATCGCCCCACATCAGCCGCTTGGTGGCCGCGTAGTGCCGGGACGGCCCGCCCTCGATCATGTAGCTCGCCAAGGTGAACGGAGCCCCGACGAAACCGATCAGAGGCACGCGGTCGGCCAGCATGGACCTCGCAGTCCGGATTGCCTCGGCCACGTACCCGAGATCGGCCGCGCGATCCGTCGCGATCCGGTTCACGTCGGCGGGCCCTTGGACGGGCCTCGAAATGACCGGGCCCACGCCGGGGACGAAGTCGAGCCCCAGGCCCATCGGCTCCACTGGGAGCAGAATGTCGGCAAAGATGATGGCGGCATCCACATCCAGCGCTTCGATCGGCTGGCAGGTGACCTCTCCCGCGAGCCTTGGCGACTTGCAGATCTCCAAGATCGGATGACTCTGCCGCAACTTGCGGTACTCGGCCATGTACCGGCCGGCCTGCCGCATGAACCACACCGGAGTGCAGTCGGAACGCTGCCCGGCGCAGGCGGTAAGGAATCGCTCGCGCATGATTCCAATATGTTATCAGCGGGCTTTAGCAAGATACGGAATAGACGAGCTAATTAACACAGAAAGAATATGATGAAAGTATTGATTTCTTAGTTAAGCAAGCTGATGATTGCCAAAATCCGCGCAATGTGAAACTAGGCATTTCGGGCGACCAGTGACCGTGGACTCTTCCGGTCGTAACGGCCCGCCTCGGGGCGACGCCCAGCGGGGAGTTCGGGGGGGGTGCCGGAGCTCCAGCTCCCTGTAGAATCGGACCAGCCCCGCAGGTGACCGCGGAGTGCCTTCATGGGAGCGCGTTTGGCAGAATCGGCCAAGCCCGAGGACTCCGCCGGCCAGCGAATCTTGCGGGACGGCCGGAACTGCGGCGACTGCCGCGCCCCGCTCCCCGAGCCCCCTCAAGGCACAGCGGGGCGGTCGGCGGATGCGTACTGCCCGAGATGCCCCCGAGGAAGTGTCCCGTCCGAGATCTGCCCGAGCTGCGGAAGCGAGGTTTGCGTCCACTGTGGCGCGATCACCGAGTCCCCGTCGGAGATCGGCTACGGCTGACGTGACGGTCCGAAGGCCGGGATGTAACCTCTGATGCGATGTGTAAGCCTAAGTAAATTAGGCGCAGTCCCGAAACTGGGTGCGGGCGTGCGCCTGTTCCCAAACACCCACAACAGGACTCATACAGGAGAAACGAATCATGATTGGATTTTCTCGTCGGGCAGCCGGGCTGTGCTTGGTCGCAATGCTGGCTGCGCCGATGGCATTCGCCGACAACCATGCCTTCGCCGAGGAGGCGAAGGGCCGCCTGAACACACTGATGGAAAAATTTGTGGGGTTGGCCGAGGCCACCCCGGCCGACAAGTTGACCTATCGCCCGGCGGAGGGCGTCCGGTCAACTGCAGAGCTCTTCCTGCACGTCAGCGTCGCGAACTATTTCGTGGCGCGGTCCTTCGGCTCAATGCCGCCGGAAGGCCTGGACGTCCGCGGGCTGGAAAAGTCGACCACCGACAAGGCGGAAATCGTGGCGCACCTAAAGGCAGCGTTCGAGCACATCGCGGGAGCCTTCGGGAACGTGGGCGGAGATGCCGAGAAGGCAATGCGCCTCTTCGGGCAGGACACTACCACGCGCGGCGCCCAGAGCTTCGCGCTCAACCATCTGAGCGAGCACCTAGGCCAGGCGATCGCTTACGCCCGTGTTAGCGGCATTACGCCGCCTTGGAGCGAGTGATGATGCCGGGCGTCGCTGCGATGCCTCGGCGGTGGCTGTCGCTGGCCGCTTTGCTGACGGTCGGGACTCTGGCCGCTGGATCATGGTTAGCGGCGCCCGCCCAAGAGCTGGCCTTAGAGTCCGGCGAAGGTCTGGAACTGGTGAACGTGATCGCCGCGCCCGACACACTGGAGAGTCACAAGGGCATCAAGATCACGGCAGATCCCGAGATCGTGCGCGCCGCGGCCAAGGCCAGGCAGGAAGCCATTGCGGCGGCGCAGGCAAGGGGCGAGACACCACGCAGGCCATCTGGCGATTGTCAAGGGCTCCGACTTCGGCAACGGCACGATTGAGCTGGAGTTGTCGGGGCAGCCCGGTCCGGGCGCGCAAGGTGGCGCCCGGGGCTTCGTTGGCGTGGCCTGGCGGCTGCAGCCCGACAACAAGACCTACGATTGCTTCTACCTCAGGCCGACCAACGCCCGTGCCGACGATCAGGAGCGGCGCAACCACACGGTGCAGTACATCTCGCATCCCGAGTGGACCTGGTTCCGCTTCCGCAACGAGACCCCCAGCCGGTACGAGACCTACGCCGACATCGTTCCCGGCAGGTGGATTCCGATCAAGATCGTCGTCGACGGAGAGAAGGCGCACATCCACGTCAACGGGGCCGAGCAGCCAACGCTGATCGTGAATGACGTCAAGTCCGGAGCCGACGCCCGCGGCGCGGTCGCACTTTGGATGGAGGGCTCCACCATCGCTCACTTCCGCAACCTGCGGATTACTGCGAGCGATTAGATTAGGCCAGGCTCGCGGGCAGCCCCGTCGGGAATCTGCCCGCGACAGCGTGCAGAGCGTCGCGGGGGCTGGGAAGGTGCCTGCAGACCGTGTGAAGGAAATTGGTCGGATCTGGCTTCATGCCGGGGGCCTAACCTGCGCTGCGAGCTACGGAGCGCTGGCATGGCTGGCGCGGCCGTCCGCCGAGCCTCCGCTGCACCTGTTCTTGGCCGCCATGGCCGTGGCGGCCGTCCCGGCCTTCGTACTCTTCTGGCGGTTCGGCAGGACAACCGCCCCTCTCCCGGTCGCAGCCATGGTCGGCTGGGCCGTCGTGTTCCGCCTTTGCGGGCTCGTCGGGGGGCCGATCTACGAGGACGACTACTTCCGCTACCTGTGGGACGGCTTTCGCTTCGCCACCACCGGCTCGCCGTACGGCGCGTCACCGGAGGACTTCTTCGACGACCCAAGCGTTCCGGACACCTTCCAAGACGTGTTGAGCGGCGTCAACAACCCCGACCTCCCAACCATCTACGGACCCACGACGCAAGGCATCTTCGCGCTCTCCTATTGGCTCCGGCCCGCCAGCGTCGGTGCCCTGCAGTTGGTCCTGATCTTGGTCGACCTGGGGATTGTGGCGTTGCTGGCGCGCCTCGCGCCGGCGCGGAACGTGCTGCTCTATGCCTGGTGCCCGCTGGTGGTCAAGGAAGTCGCGTTCACCGCCCATCCCGATGGCATCGGGGTCGCGCTGCTGCTGGCCGCGATTGTGCTCGCAAAGGGCCGGCGCTGGCCCTCGGCGGCCGTCTGCCTCGGGCTTGCGTGCGGCGCGAAGATCTTCGCGCTGGTGGTCGCGCCGTTCGTGCTGGCGCGATCCAAGGCGCGTCACTGGGCCGTGTGGATCGCCACGCTGGCGGGCGTCTACGCGCCCTTCGCACTCACGGGCGGCACCGATGTGGAGTCCCTGCGGGTGTTTGCCCGGGAATGGGAGTTCAACTCGGCCCTCTACGGGCCGGTGTCGGCCGTCGCCGGCCCGCTCGGCGCGCGGCTGGTCCTGGCAGCGGCAGCCTGCGGGCTAGCCCTGCGGTACTATCTGAAATGCGCTCGCGGCGAGGGCGAGTATCCGCCGAGGGGTGACCTGCTGTACGGGGCACTGCTGGTGGTATCGCCCGTGATCAACGCTTGGTACTTGCTATGGCTGCTGCCATTCGCCGCGATTTACCCCAGTCTCTGGGCATGGACCGCGTCTGTGACCCTATCCCTCAGCTACGTGACGGGCCTCAATCTGGAAGATGCAAGCCTGCAGCCGTACGGCCAGCCCGCTTGGGCGCGGGCGCTGGAATTCGGCGCTGTGCTGGCCGCCGCCGGGATCGGTGCATGGCGAGGGCGTGTGCGGCGAGCCCATGGCCCCCGATGTACGGGCAGCTGAGGGTCGGCGCGGTGATCCCAGCGCACAACGAGGCCGAGAACATCGGGGCGGTGGTCGAGTCGCTGCGCGGGCTCCACGGTCTTGCGGGCACGGCTGTCGTCGACGATGTCGTGGTTTGCGACAACCGATCCTCCGATGCGACCGCGCGCCGCGCGCTTGAGGCCGGCGCGCGGGTCGTACTTGAACCGAAGGCTGGCTACGGGATGGCCTGCCTCTCAGCCCTGCTCGCGCTGCGACCGGTTGATGCCGTCGTTTTCGTGGACGGGGACCAGGCCTTCGACGTCCGCCAAGCCCTGGGACTGCTGGATGGCATCGCGAACGGGGCGGACCTCGTGATCGGCTCGCGCGTGCTGGGCGCTTGCGAGCCGGGCGCTCTGTCAGCCGCCCAGATCGCCGGGAACCGCACGGCGGCGCTGCTGATTCGCCTGCTCTGGGGAAAGCACATCTCGGACTTGGGGCCCTTCCGCGCGATCCGCGCGCAGGCGCTCGCCCGTCTTGACATGCGGGACGAGGCCTACGGCTGGACGGTGGAGATGCAGATCAAGGCCATCCAGCACGGGCTGCAGATGACGGAAGTTCCCGTAGACACGCATCGTCGACGGCACGGGAAATCCAAGATCGGCGGCACCTTCAAGGGCGTCGTCGGCGCCAGTCGGGGAATCCTCACCACAATTGCCCGCTTGCGGGCCGCTCCCCTGCGTCCGCCAGCAAGCCACGCGGCCGACCAGCAAGCCTCCAGGAGACCATCATGAGTGCATCGAGAATTCAGAGTGCTGCAACAGCGGCGTGGAAATGGCGCGCGGTCGCGATCGGGCTAGGGATGGCCCTGGCCGTGACTGGTGCCAGCGCCCAGTTCAACAAGGCCAAGCTCATCCCATTCTGGGATGCGAGCGACGAATCGAACACTGACCAGATCAACCACGCCGCGTGGCAGGAGTTGCTCGACGCATACCTGCACACGGACAGCGAAGGCGTCAACCGCTTCGACTACGGGGGCTTGAACTCCAGCTCCGGCAACCGGAGCAAGCTCGGCAAGTATGTCGACTACTTGGAATCGGTCGATCCGCGCACCTACTCGCGGGCGGAGCAGCAGGCGTACTGGATCAACTTCTACAACGCGCTGACGGTCAAGATCGTGAGCGACAACTATCCGGTCGACTCGATCCGGAGCATCCGCAGCAAGCGCTGGTTGGCGGGGCTCGTCTTTCCCGGCCCATGGGACGATCCCTACGCGAAGGTCGCGGGCGAGGACCTGACCTTGAACAACATCGAGAATGGCATCCTACGCCCGATCTGGAACGACAACCGCGTGCACTACGGGGTGAACTGCGCCAGCTACAGCTGTCCCAACCTGGGCCCGACCGCTTTCACGGCCGCGAACACAGAGGAGCTGCTGGAGGCGGGAGCCCGCTCGTACGTGAACGATGTGCGCGGAGTGGACTTCGTCGACGAGGACTTTGTGGTTGTCTCAAGCATCTATGACTGGTACAAGGAGGACTTCGGCGATAGCGAGGACGGCGTGTTGGAGCACCTCCTCGAATACGCCGAGGGCGAACTCGCGGAACTGCTGGAAGGCTTCGACGGTGCGCTGGACTACGAGTACGACTGGACGTTGAACCGACCCTGAGCTTGCGCCCGCGGGGACTCTCCCAGTCATTCACGGGAGAGACGGGACTACGACCGGCTGTGCTAGCCTGTGGGCGGGATGCGCAGAATGCTACGCAGGGACTTTATCCGGTGCTCGCTCGCGGTCGGAGCCTCGGCCAGCGCCGTGCCGAATGGGCTTCTCGGCGCTCCGGCGGGTTACTCAGAAAGCCCCTCCCGCCGCTATGCCTTTGACGTAACGACGCTGGGGCCGGACGGCCTGCGACCGTCACGGCTGGCGATGGGCACGGGCACGAGCGGCTTTCGCGGTGCGTCCAACCAGACTCGCCAGCTGGGCGTGAAGGGCCTCACGGAGCTGTACCAGTTCGGCTTTGATAACGGAGTCACCTTCTGGGACACGGCGGACGGCTACGGCAGCCATCCCCATCTGCGGAATGCGCTGCAGTACATCCCACGCGAGAAAGTCGTGATCATGACGAAGTCGACGTCCAAGACAGCAAAGGGCATGCGCGACGACATCGAGCGGTTCCGGCGCGAGTTGGGAACGGACTACATTGACCTACTGCTGCTCCACGCCGTGCAGGAAGAGGACTGGCCGACCCAGCGTCGCGGTGCGATGGATGTCATCAACGAGTACAAGCAGAAAGGCATCGTCAAGTCGCGGGGCATCTCCTGTCACTCGCTGCCCGCCCTGAGACAGGTCCACAAGCAGGAATTCATCGACGTCGACCTGGCCCGCATCAATGCGGTCGGGGCCCGCATGGACGCGGATCCAGCCACGGTGATCGAGGAGTTGTGCAAGATCAAGGCGGCGGGCAAGGGCGTCATCGGCATGAAGATCCTGGGAGAGGGTGTGCTGCGCAACCGCGTGGACGAGGCGCTGCAGCATGCGCTGGCCTTAGACTGCATTGACTGTTTCACGATCGGGGCGGAGAGCAGGGTCGAGCTAGCGGACTTGGTCCGGCGCATTCCGGCCGCGTCTGCGCAGGGATGGAACAAAGGGGAGAATTGAAATGAGCGACCTGAGATGGCTGGCGGCCTTGGCGGCGGTGGTCGCACTTGCGTGCGGCGGTGCCGACGGCGAGGGCGAGGAAGCGGCCGATTCGGCCCAAGCGGAGGAAGCGGCGGAGATGCCCGCGGAACCAACGGAATTGGATGCCGCGAGCGTGGCTGAGCGCATGGCGGCCGGAGAGGACATCTTCCTCCTGGACGTGCGGACGCCAGAGGAACTGCAAGAGGACGGGGTGATCGCAGGCTACACGCACATCCCGATCGACGAGCTGGAGAATCGCCTGGCGGAGGTGCCGATGGACAAACCCATCGTGGCCTATTGACGGCGCGGTGGAAGGGCCTCCCGTGCGGCGGCCATACTTCGCGAGAACGGCTTTGAGAACGAGATCCAGGTCGGCGGAATCGAGGGCTGGGTCGCTGGTGGCCAAGAGCTCTCCGAGGCCATCGAATAGCATTTCGGCGACCTGCGCGCTGATATAGTCAGGCCATGCGGCGCAGGGACTTTCTCGCGAGATCGGCGGCATTGGCGGTGGCGGCCAAGGCCGCCCCGCGCTACCGGGTTGGGGTCATAGCCCACACTGGCCGCGGTGGCTACGGGCACGGCATCGGAGATGTCTGGCCGGCGTTCCCGCAGACAGCGGTCGTGGCGGTGGCCGATCCTGATGACAGCGGCCGGGCGATGGCTCAGACGCGCACGGGAGCGGCGAACGCTTATGCCGACTACCGCGAGATGCTGGCAGTCGAGAGGCCGGACATTGTCAGCATTTGTCCCCGGCATACCGACCAGCGCCTACAGATGGTCACGGCGGCCGCCGAGGCTGGCTGCCACATGTATCTGGAAAAGCCCTTCGCTGGCAACCTCGAGGATGCTGACAAGATGGTCGCGGCCATTCGCAAGGCAGGAGTGAAGGTGCAGCTCGCGCACCAGATGCGATGTTCGCCGTTCACGGTGAAGGCACTTGATCTGATCGAGGCAGGGGAAATCGGGGAGATCCACGAGGTGCGGGGCCGCGGCAAGGAGGACCACCGCGCGGGCGGTGAGGACATTGTCGTGCTCGGCTCGCACATCTTTGATATGACCAGGGCGGTCCTTGGCGATCCCGAGTGGGTCTTCGCGCACGTGACGTCCAGCGGGGAAGAGCTGTCCTTCGACCATCTCCGCAAGCCCACAGAGCCGATCGGTCCGATCGCCGGGCGCCAGATGTCGGCCATGTTCTCGTTCGGAGCGGGCCGGCATGCCTACTTCTCCACGAATCAATCCAGCCAGACACACCCGTGGCGGTTCGGCACGCACATCTACGGGGCCAAAGGCCGAATTTTCCTCCCGAACGAGATTTACGGCCCGGACTCGGAGGCATACATCCTGCGCAACCCGGCTTGGGTGCCGAGGGACAGCCGGGACTGGGAGCTGATGGCAGTGGAACATCGCGACTTCGGGGACGTCCGGCATCTGACAGCCAACGCTCTCATGGTCGAGGACCTGCTGGCAGCGATCGAGAGGGATGCCAAGCCCGCCTGCAGCGAGGTCGACGGTCGCTGGACGGTCGAAATGACCCAGGGGGTGTACGCCTCGCAGCTTCGGGGTGGTCCGGTCGAGTTTCCCCTGGGCAGCCGGGCCCATCCGCTTGACAGTCTTCGGGCGGGACGAGGTTGACGGTCGGGGCACAGCGGCCCCCGGTGGGTCATGGAACGATCGGGGCAGATGTCTGCACCGGTCTTCCCGAGGTGCGGCGCGGCTGTCTGTCGCGGCTTGGCTTCCCGGGATGAATCGTCCAGACCCCAGCGGGGTAGTCGGCCGACTGGGGCGATAGGGATACAGCTGCAAGACCCTGAGGTCCTGTCCGAGACGCGTCTCGCGAACCTTCGGCAACTACAGCATGCACGCCGGCCCTCGCTTCCCAGGCGGGAGGGGCAGTACAGCATCCTCATGGAGGCCGACCGAAGGAATTTCAACGCACGGCACAACAGCCGCCACGCCAGAACGGGCTGCGCGCCGAAGGCGTGCGGCCTGTCACCGGCAAGATCTGGGCCGGAGGCTCGTTCGAGCTGTCCCGGCAGACCGCCCTGGCGACCGAAGGGTCCGTCGGCAAAGCCGGTCTCAACTGGAACAGCCGGAGAGACGCCAACATCACCGTCTACGAGTACCAGCGCTACCGGATGGAGGGCGGATTCGTCCGCGTTTGCCAGTCCGATGGGGCCGGCTGAGCAGCAGTCGGCCGACCCCAGTAATCAGCCTGCGCCAACGCCAGCCGCCGCAGTCGGAACCAATCCCAGCATCGAGCGGGCTTGCTCGACAACACCCCCGCGAAGCCGCAGCATCTCCGACGAGCCGGTTGGGCGGCGCGGCCCCGGCAGGACCACACCGGTGAGGTTGAGCGGATCGGCAGCGCCGAGTTCGATCACTTCTGCATCCTCCTGCTCCCGCCGCACCGCCCGCAGCAAGTCCAAGGCCTCCGGCAGCGCGAACTGCTCGCCGCAGTACGCCACCGCAAACCTCCCTCCCCGGATCTCGCCTCGCGCCTCCATGCGGCGCAGAACGCTCAGCACGTCCCGCCAGTGGGGAAGGAAGAGCTCGCGGCGGACCAGGTCCCTGTACACGACGCCCCACCTCGCCAGAAGCTGCTTCGCCAAAGCCTCAATCTGCTGCCCCGCTTCGACCTCCGCACAGCCGGTCAGGGCCTCCGACTGCAGCGTCCAACGTCCCGGGACATGGCGGGGGCGGTGAATTCCTCGCCGTCCGACCGCATTCCGACGCTTGGGGTCGATCAGCGCTCGGAGATTGTCGAATCCATCCGCGGTCACCATGCCGGCCGCCGTCAGCTCCCACAGTGCGTCCTCAACTTCGCTGGGCAGCCTGCCCGTCCTCCTAGCCAAGTCCCAGAAGAAGCAGGCGCCACGCTCCCGTAGACCTTCCAGCACTTCTCGGCCGGCCGCCGTGATCTTCGCCTCCGCGCCTTCGGCCTGATCGTGCTGCAGCAGCGGCAGCATCCATTCGGCGTCCTCCCGAAGGACGAGAGCCACAGGCGCCGAGCGTGTTGGCCGCACCCTGCGACTCCGGACGTTGGGTCCAGAGGCCGCCCCAGCGGGCGGGCGCGCAAAGGCCGGATGCGGCGACATCCGGCCCCAAATCACTTCGCCCGCCAGACACAGTCGGTCCAAGTATTCCGCCTTGTAGCCCTTGACCCTCTTCGGCAAGATCTGTGCCTCCCAAGCCGCCGCCGGAATCTCGAGGCCTTGGAGCTGCTTGATGACCTGGAGCGTGCCGTCAGCGCCGTGAAGCCTCCTAGAAGAGGTGACATGCTGCCAGCGCAGCAAGAACCGCATGATGTCAGCGCTGGAAGCCGGCTCGATCTCGCGCCGCAACCGCCCCAGAGTCTGCCGGTGTATCCTCGCCAGCAGGCTCCGGTGGCACCACTCCGCATCTCCCGACTCGTAATGATTCCTGAATCGGCCGCGAAGAATCACGCCCTCGCCCTCAAGCCGAGCCAAAGCGGCAAGCACGACTGATTCCGGCAGTTGCAGGTCGGACGCCAAGGCTCCGGCCGTCTTGGGGCCGATGCAGTCGAACCACCCGCGGAGCATTTCTGCAACGCAGCCTTCCCTTCCTTCCGGAAGCCGCTTGTCGGCCGGCACAGCAGCTATTTCAGGCTCGGCTCCGGCGCCAGGATAGATCCGGGACGCCAGTTCCAGCCGCTCGGCCGACACCCATAGATGGACGCTTCCTACGCGCAGCGCAGTCGCGCGGTCCTGACCCGTCAAGGCCGCGAAGTGCCCCGCCCACTCTGCAAGAGCCGGAACGGCCGTCAGCGTCAACAGAGCATCATGGAGTTCTTCCGGATCACGGACAACCGGCCAGACAGAGCGCTCCACATCCTCGATCACTCGCTGGTCCAGAGCACCAGCCGAGGCAAGCGCCCCCCCGCCCAGCGACCGCCGCATCTGCACCGCCCTCGCCCGACGCTCCTCCAAGGGGGCGTCATCCAAGAACGCGTAGGGATTGGCGTTGAGGATCTCGTGGCAGAACGGCGACGGCTCAGGCGTCTCCCGAACCCCGGTCCGGATCGCGCCGGATCGAATCGACTCCAGCACTGACGCCAAGCCGTTCAAGTCCATTGCCTCCTGCAGGCAATTGCCGATCGTCTCCCGCACCAGCGGATGATCGGGAATCCGGATCTCTCCCGAGAGGTTCTCGGCACAAGCTGCCTGATCTGGAAAGACGGCGGCCAGCAAGTCGTCAGAACGCATGCGCTGGATCGGAGGCGGCACCTTCCTCCCACCCGCAAACCGCAGTATGGCCAGCGCACGGGCCGCATTCCACCGCCACCTCGCCGTGAACATCGGCGAGTCCAACAGGGCCTGCGTCAACACATGCTCCAACATCGCTCCCTGCAGGAACTCAAACACCATGTCCAGGGGGAACGAGTGCTGCTCCATCAAGGAGATGAGGATCCCGTCGTCGGTGGCCGCCGCTTGCAACTCCATGTTGAAAGACCGGCAGAACCGCTTGCGCAAGGCGAGGCCCCAAGCCCGGTTGATGCGGACGCCGAGAGGGGAGTGGATCACAAGCTGCATCCCGCCGGCCTCGTCAAAGAACCGCTCGGCCACGATCCGCTCGCCCGTGGGAATGGCTCCCAGCGCCCTGCGGCCAGCCGCGACATAGTCCACTACTTGCGACGCTCCCGCCTCATCCAGACCGCATTCCTTCGTGAGCAGATCGGCCGCTCTCCTCCGGCCCAAGTCATCTTGGTCGTCCTCCAAGCTGCCCACTCGGTCTCTCAGGGCCGATACGTGGGCTGACAGTTCCGCCGTTCGTCCCGGAGCCTCTCCTAGCCAGAACGGCACTGTCGGCGCGGCGGCGTGAGCATCCTCCACGCGAAGCCGGCCGGACTCCACCCGCCGGATCCGCCAAGAGGTCGTGCCCAGCAAGAATACGTCCCCGATGCTGCTCTCGACTGCGAAGTCCTCGTCAACCATCCCCACGGTGGCACCTTCCGGCTCCGCCACCACACGGTACTGGGCAGTGTCCGGAATCGCTCCGCCTGAAGTGATCGCCGCAAGCCGTGCGCCCCGCCTAGGCCGAAGCCGTCCATGCACTCGGTCTCTGTGGATGTAGGCCCCTCGACGCCCGCGGGACGTGGCGATACCGTCAGATAGCATCCCCAGCACTTCGTCGTAGTCCTTCCGGCTGAGGGAGCGGTAGGGATACGCGTCCCTAGCCAGTGCGAACAGATCGTCCTCTCCCAGCTCCTCGCAGGCCACCGCAGCCACCATCTGCTGGGCCAGCAAGTCCAAAGGCGCTTCGGGAATCTCTAGCCGGTCCAAGTCCCCCCTCTTGATTGCGCAGACCAAGGCCGCGCATTCCACCAGCCCATCTCGAGTCATGGGGAAGATCCGGCCCTTCGACGTGGCTCCGACCCAATGGCCCGATCGCCCGATGCGCTGCAGCGCCACGGAGATCGACCGAGTAGAGCCGACTTGGCATACCAAGTCCACGCTGCCAACATCGATTCCCAGCTCCAACGAAGCCGTGGCCACGACGGCCCGGAGTCGCCCGTTCTTCAGCTGGTCCTCCGCCTCCACCCGGAGCTTCCGGGACAGACTGCCGTGATGCGGCAGCACGGCCTCCGAACCCAAGCGCTCCACCAGCCGGTGTGCGACGCGCTCCGACAGCCTGCGGGTGTTGACGAAGATCAGTGTGGTTCGATGGTCCAGGACCAATCGCGCCAGCGTGTCGTAGGTCTCCTCCCACTGCTCGTTGGACGCCACGGCCCCCAGTGGTTCCTGCGGCACGACGACAGACAGGTCGAGCCTTCGCCGGTGTCCGAATTGGACAATCTTGCAATCTCGGCCACCGCTCACTCCAATAAGGAAGCTCGCGACTTCCCGCATCGGCCGAACGGTTGCCGACAATCCGATCCTCTGGAGTCGGCGACCGCTCTCCTCTCCGCACAGCCTGTCCAACCGGGCCAGCGTGAGGGCCAAGTGGGACCCGCGCTTGCTACCTGCCACAGCGTGGATCTCATCGATGACCAGCACCTTGGCCGTCCTAAGCATCCTGCGGCTCTTCTCGGCCGTGAGGAGGATGAATAGCGACTCCGGGGTGGTCACTAGGATGTGGGGTGGCATCCGCAACATCTTCTGACGCTCATAAGGAGGAGTGTCCCCCGTGCGGACAGCCGTCCTGATCGGCTGGAGAGCGATGCCCCGCTGCTTGGCTAATGCGCGAATCTCGGCCAAGGGAGACTCAAGGTTCTTGGCGATGTCGCTGCTGAGTGCCTTCAGGGGCGATACATAGACCGCTTCGGTACGATCCTCCAACGCTCCCTCACGGGCCCGCCGCACCAAGCCGTCAAGACATACCAGAAACGCCGCCAAAGTCTTGCCCGATCCAGTCGGAGCAGACACGAGCGTGTCGCTGCCGGAGCCAATCGCCTTCCAACCCGCACACTGCGGCTCCGTCGGACCTTCGAACCGGCCCTCAAACCACTCCCGGACCAAGGGGTCAAACTGGTCCGCCGGAAGGGTCAGAGAGGCGGCCATCCTGTAGGCATCGTATTCCACCGACGAGCCATCGGCTGACTCTTGGGCTAGATGCACCTCTGAGCGGTACAGACATAGCAAGTGAATCGCCGAATGGAGGACTTAGTTTCATGTATCACAGAAATCTTCCCCCAGAAGTCCTAACCAGATCTTCTGCCTTCGGAACTCACGTATATAATTCCCTGCGATTTGGAAGTATCGCTGCCGACTCCGTGACCTGACGAAGGGATTGAGAGGGGGTTTGCGAATCACTTTCCTCCACGCTCAAACCGCGGTGATATCGCTTATCGCCTATTCGAAGGCCGGCCGCCCAAGATAGCCTGATCGCAAGAGAATCCTCTCACTCCTCCGCCAAGCGTGCGACGCACTGGCCGGTTCGGGTTGTGTCTTGAGTGGGTAGGAAGCGTCGGTCCAAATGCTGCGGCTAGATGACGCCTCGCCTACCGCCGCTACCGATGAAGCGTGGGTCTGCGACGGTCCGTCGGTCCCTTTGGAACATCCTGGGGTTGTCGTACACGACCTCACCCACGTAGTAGGCATCTCGGTAGAGGCTGTGCTCCGTGGGCAGCTCCCGCAGGTCAGCCGGATGGCGCATCTTTGGCGTCAGCACGAAGTCCATGTACGTGAAGGCCCGGAAGTTCCTACCCCAGAACACGATGTCTGACATCGTGTCTGGGAACTGACGGCGCATGATGGCCGCCGCCTCCTCGGCATCCGGATCGCTCGGCATGTCGGCCGTTACGCGCCCGATCGCTTCGAGCTCCTTCGCGACCGTGGCTCGACCACCTTCCCGCCATAGCCGCCAGCGTGCCAAGAATGCCCGCAGCCTGGCCCTTCCGACCAGCGTTACCACTAGCCCCGCCGCCGGGGGCGCGTAACGTGCGAAGAATCCTAGGTCCCCCCACCCGGTTACGGCGAAGTATGCCCACGCAGCCAGCGACGCGGCCCCGGCCAGGAACAAACCCAGGCCAGAGAGCACGCCCCGAGTCGCGACATAACGCCAAAAGAACGCCTCCAGGCATTTGGCCGCCTCAGCGAGCGCTTCACGCGCCCGCGCCGCGGCAAAGAAGGACTTGTCCCACGGCTCGTGGGCGGCGGCCGGCGGATAGTACAGCAGGAACAGCTTGTCAGCCGGCACGGGCCTTCCGCTAAAGCTGCAATTCATGACCAGCCGAGAGTGCGCCGCGGGATTCGATGCGAGTGGGACCGTGGCGATTAACCCTGAGAATATCACGGTGAGCCCCGCCTGGGACTCCTGGCTCGGCATCTTGGGACTGTCTGGAGGTTCATGAGCGGATCCACGGCCCGGCGGCTAGAATGCGGGGCGATGCGAGAATTGCTGGCGGCGCTCGACTCGGCAAGGGTGATCGACCTCGCCCAGCCGTACTACGTCGGCATGCCCCACCACCCGAATCATCCGCCGTTCCTGTACGGACTGAGCAAGGCCCACGGGCAGAGCGTCCTCCACGGCGTCAGCGCTGCGGCCGACTCTCTCGCCCTTGGCGGGCACGTAGGCACGCATATCGACGCCCTCTGCCACTTTTCGCTGCGAGGAAAGCTCTTCGGCGGTGTGGACGCCGCACGCAGCCAATCCCACACTCAAGGTATCGCCGAGCACCATGTGGACACGATTGGCCCGATCATGCGCCGCTGTGTCCTGCTGGACGTGGCCGCGGCCGAGGGTACCGATGCCCTGCGTCCTGACTTCGTGGTCGATGCCGAGTGCTTGGAGCGCGTGTCGCGGCAAGCGGGCGTTTGTCCCGGCCCGGGCGACATCGCCCTGGTGCGCACGGGATGGGGCCGCTACTGGAACGACGCAGGACGGTACATCAACAGCCTGCGCTGCCCGGGCGTGAACCTCGAAGCGGCGCAGTGGCTGAGTTCCAAGGGAGTCTTCGCAGGCGGATCGGACACGGTCGCCTTCGAGTTTCTTCCGGCCCGGGATATGCCCGTGCACGTCCACCTGCTCGTCGAGCGCGGGATCCACATCATCGAGGCACTCGACCTCGAGAGGATCTCGTCGGCCGCGATCCACGAGTTTATCTTCGTCGCGGCCCCGCTGCGCATCCCGGGCGCCACCGGCTCACCCATCCGCCCGGTCGCACTGACCGCTGCCTGAGGCCGCCGAGGCGTCGGACTGACGCTGGATGGCATGCCAAGCGGGTCCCGCGCGAGAGTCTCCGGAACGCCGGTCGGGGCAGTTGTACAAAAAATTGTAGATTCGCTTGCACTCGCCTATGGTATTTGGTATAGTAATTGCAGCCGGAGGGGCCAAGCCCACCAACGCACACTAAATCCTCAACCAAAGACCCCTAAATAGACCCCTCCGGCACCTTTCCCACGTTGCACCGATCGCACGGCAAGGCTCTTGACCCCTATAGGTTGTGGCCTCGTACTTGTGGTGGCACAACATAGGGGGCAGGTCGTGGCTTTCGAAGAAGACTGGCGCAGCCGAGCTTGCGCCCTCGCTGCGCTGCTGGTCGCCACTCTGCTCCCAACGGTCGGATCGGGCAAGGACGGCCGGCTTCCCGCCCACCAAGCCCGTGCCTTGGAGAATCCGGTGGCTCGCACTGCGGAAATCGTGCGCGAGGGGCGCAAGACATACTTGCGGCTCTGCCAGTACTGCCACGGTGCTGACGGGCGGGCTCAGGCCAATCCGGACTTCGAAGCCCCAAGCCTCAGGGACCCGTCAGATTGGCGCTACGGATCTTCCGACGGCGAGCTGTTCGTCTCGATCCGGGACGGCGCGGGTCACGAGATGCCCCCCTTCCGAGACAAGCTGGCGGAGAACCAAGTCTGGGAACTGGTGCACTACATCCGCAGCATCGGTCCCGACCGGCAAGGGCGCTGAAGTCGACGGCCGGTCAGTCGCGCGGCACTAGCGCCGCTACACGGCACGGCGCTCCCGACCCCTCCTCGATCTTCATCGGGAACGCCAGCACATGAGCGCCCCGTTCCGGGAGCAGCTCGAGACGGGTGAGATTCTCCAGTGCTGGGATCGACGCGCCGGCCAAGATCTGATGGCTCGGAAAATCCTCGGAGGCGCCAGGATCGATGCTGGCAGTGTCAATCCCGACCGCTGCGATGCCCCGTTCGGCAAGGAACCTGGCAGTCTCGGGGGCAATCCCCGGGAATTCAAGCCTGTCGGCCCTGCCAGGCGTGTCGTCTCCCAGGTAGCTCAGGGTGTCCGGCCAGCGCTGGCTCCATCCCGTCCGGAAGAGAACGATCATGCCAGGGAGAAGCTCGCCATGCTGGGCCTCGTGACGGTCCAAGTCCCCTACGGTCGCGGCATACGCGGCGTCCGATTGGCTCTGCGGGCCGATGTCCACCACCGCGACCGGGCCTGTGAGGTCTTCCAGAGCGATCGCGCCCACCGGCCGCCCGCCCTCGGCAAAGTGCACGGGTGCGTCAAGGTGCGTCCCGGTGTGCTCGCTCATGGCGAGGTCGTACGCGCTGTACCAGAAACCGGCGGGCTGCGACCCCCATGCCGTGCGGTCATGGCGGAACGGCTGCCCTGTCGGCCAGTAGACTGTGTCAGCGTCGAACGCGTGGCTCAGGTCGACAAGGTCATAGCCCGCGAACGGATCTGCGGAAGCATCCAGAGCGGGCTCCTCCCCGCAACCTGCGACGAGCAGTCCCGCAAGGATGGCAGTGGTCGCGATCTTCACGGGTCCAGTTTACGTCGCGGCTTCCGGCGGCATCCGGTGCTCGAGCCCGCCAACGGCAGTGCGCATCCGGTCGCCTGTTGTGCAGAATAGTGGGCGGCACGTGGCGCGGTCCCTATCCCCGGCTAGATCGGCAGGGGCCATCGGCCGCGTGCGAGATCGAGGGGAGCAACAGAAGATGCCAGCCAAGAAACCCATCCAGCGGACCTCCGTGTCGCGCCGACGGTTCGTAGCCAAGGGTGCGGCCGCCGCGGCGGCCGCCGCGGGAAGTGCCGCGAGCGCCGCCATCGACCCCCAGGGCGATGCGATCAAGGTCCCGCGGGAAGTTCCGGACAGTCTCGGAGAGACCGCGAAGCCCGCGGACTTTCCCATGACCGGCGCCCAGGTCTTCGCGAAGGCCTGCAAGGACGAAGGTCTTGCGGCCCTTTTCTGCGCCCCCGGGAACTACGCGGTAATCAACGCCATCGCCTCCGAGGGCATCGCCTGCTACGGCGGCAGGACCGAGGGAATGATGTGCTCCGCCGCCGACGGCTTCACGCGCGTGACGGGGGAGGTCGCCGCCGCATCGGGCACTGAGGGCCCTGGCTTCACCAACATGATCATGTCCGTCGCCGCCGCGAACGCTGCCCGCACTCCCCTCTTGGTGCTGGCCAGCAACATGACCATCGGGCTCGAGGATACCGAGCACGGCATCCAGCGGGTCTATCAGCAGCCGACCACCGAGGGCATGAAGAAGTACGGCAAGCGGCTGATCAACCCCGAGCGTGTGCACGAGTACGCGGGCTACGCGTTTCGCCAGCTCAAGACCGGCGTTCCGCGCCCAGTCCACCTGGACTTCCCCGGAGAGGTCGCCCGCCAGCGGTTCGACAGCCCGGAGGACCTGCGCTTCTTCCATGACCGGTCCAAGTACCGGACAGAGTCCAAGCCGCACCCGTCGCCAAAGGAGATCGCGAAGGCCGCGGACCTGATCGGCAAGGCGGAGCGGCCGATCATCGTCGCAAGCGCGGGCGTGTTCTACAGCAAGGCATGGGAGGCTCTCCGAACCGTGGCCGAGAAGGGCGACATCGCCGTTGTGGAGTCGGGCCCGAGCAGAGGCCACTTCGGAGACGAGCACCCGCTCTCGGCCAACACGGCGCCTGACGCCCTGCTCAGCGCGGACTTGGTCGTGCTGGCGGGCCAGTATTGCATGCCCAACGTGGGCGAGTATTCCTTCGACCCTGACGCCACCTACATCCGCATCGACCCTGACGCGTCGGACATCGGGCGGAACCTGCCCGTCGACCTCGGAATCGTGAGCTGCGAGAAGGCCGCGCTCGAAGCCCTCGCCGAGGCCCTCCCGCCGAAGCGGCGCCCGGCGTGGAGGGACGAGCTCGCGGCGGCTCGGGCATCCTTTGACACCGAGAACGACGAGCACTACAGGCTTGGCCTCAAGTACAGCGCTGACGCCGGCTGCGTCCATCCGGCCGTGATCGCCAAGGCCATCGGCGACCTGCTGTACGACGGTGACTTGCCAAAGGACCAGACGACAGTCGTGTCCGGCGGCTACGGCATAGCCCGCTACACGCGCAGGAGGCTGCGCGCGTTCCGGCCGGGCCAGATTTGCAACGGCGCGTACCAGTACGGCGCGATCGGGCCGGACGTGGGCTACACCGTCGGGGCCGGCGCGGCCGTCTTGCAGGGAACCGGCCCGCAGTCGCCGTACCGGGGAGCGCCCGTGCTGGCGGTGACGGGCGACGCCGGCTTCGCCTACTCGGGAATGGAGATCGAGACGCTGAGCAAGTACCGCATCCCGGCGATCGTGGTGGTCTACAACAACAATGCCTGGGGCGTGTGGCGCACGGGACAGAGCGGTGGCCGGAGCAACACCGCTAAGGCTCAGCACATGTACCTGTTCCAGGAGAACCTCCGATACGAGAAGATCGGCGAGGCCCTCGGAGCACGGGGCGAGTACGTGGCCAAGGCCGAGGACTTCGCGCCCGCGCTGGCCCGGAGCTACGAGGCCGCGGCCCGGGAGCGCCTCTCAACCGTCATCAACTGCCAGGCGATCAAGGAATTCTGGAGTGCTCGCGACTACCCGCCCGGACTCCTGCAGAAGGTCGAGCCGGGTTGCATGGCCTACTACCACTGATGCATCTGGAGCATCCCGCAGAGGAGGCCGTGTGCCGGCTGTTGCGCTCCCGCGCCAGCCACGGGACCTTCCGCTCGTTCTCCGTGCGGAGGCTGCGCGGCCAGCTAGCGTTCTCATTCGTCTGGCTGCGGGAGCGCCCGTTCCGCTTGGTCTTCAATGCCGACCGCAGCAGATTGGAATTCCGGGACGTCCTGCCGAACCTGCCCGCGAAGGAGCCGATGTACAAGGATCTGCGCAGGTTCGTCAAAGGACGGTGCGACGCCGAACTGCCCGAACACCGGCGCATCGCGCCCGAGAGACTCCGCGTGAAGAGCCGCAACCGCAAGGGCTCCGTGACCCTGTCCGTGGAATCTCTCGACGCTGATTGGGACTACGCCGTGAGCAAGGCGCTCAAATTTGTGAACGAGGTCTTCTTGGGCTTCCTGCGCGGACCGTATCATGAGTACATGGTCAAGAACCTCGGGGAGCCCGAGGATTGATCGGGAGCGAATCCTCCCAGTCAGGGACATCGGCACTCCGCCACAATCCCCCACGCGTCCTGCGAACGCGTCATCGGCAAGCCTCGGTCACACGGCCGCACGGGCAACGCAGTGCGAATGACGGACGAGTCTGATTCTGTGTTCGCCGCTCTTGGCACGCCAGCGGATGGGCGGAGAGCTATGGCGTGCACGCTGGGATGCTGCTTGGGACACGGTCCCTCGCAGTCCCGTCACCGAGCCGCCGAAGGCCCGACCTGTGCCAGCTTCGCTCAGCTCGGCGGTGACCCCGCCATGCCCGCCAGCGCCTGCTCGACAAGGCCATTGACAGTCAACTCAAGGACCTCCGTCAGCACGCCCGGGAACAAGCCGACGCCGAAGACGACAATCACGAGCGGCGCCAACGTGAGCATTTCCCGGGCTCCTAGGTCAGGCAGCAGCGCCCCCCCCGGTGTCCGCGGCTGCCCGAGGGCAACCCGCTGCAACATCCAGAGCATGTATGCCGCGGCCAGCACGATTCCGCCCATCGCGAGCAACACCTTGAGCATGCTCACGTAGGACGTGCCCACCAAGACCAAGAACTCGCCCACGAAGTTCCCCGTCCCCGGCAGCCCGAACGACGCGATCGCGAAGACAGACAGCAAGACGACGAAGCGGGGCATCGAGCTGTGCAGCCCGCCGTAGTCACTGATCATCCGGCTGTGGGTCCGATCGTAGAGCAGGCCGACCGCGAGGAACATGGCTCCGGTCGAGGCGCCGTGAGCGAACATCTGCATCACCGCGCCCTGGATCCCCTGCCCGTTGAAGACGAAGATCCCCAAGGTCACGAAGCCCATGTGGGAAATCGAAGAGTAGGCGACGAGCTTCTTGAGATCGGACTGCGCAAGCGCGAGACAACCGCCGTACACGATCCCGGCAATCGACAGCCAAAGAATCACCGGAGCGAAGGTGGCAGATCCTTCCGGTAGCGCTGGCAGGCAGATCCGAAGAAACCCGTAGCCCCCCATCTTCAGGAGCACGCCGGCCAGAATGACGCTGCCCGCAGTGGGCGCCTCCGAGTGCGCGTCAGGCAGCCACGAGTGGAAGGGGATCATCGGCAGCTTGATGGCGAAACCGAGGAACAGAGCGGCAAAGATCCAATTCTGGGCGTCGCTTGGAATCCCGGTGGCGATGATCGCTTGCAGGTCGAAGCTCCGGTTGGCCTCCAGGTACAGGCCAATGATCCCGACCAGCAAGAGCAGGCTTCCGGTCAGGCTGTAAATCACGAATTTGATCCCGGCGCGAATCCGGTCCGGACCGCCCCAGAGAATAATCATGAAATACATGGGAATCATCGTGACTTCCCAAAGCATGAAGAACAGGAACAGGTCCATGGCCGTGAATACGACCATCATGGAGCCCTCCACGAGCAACACCAAGCTCATGAAGGCTTTGACCCTGCGCTCGATCGACGACCAGGACGCGAGAACGCACAAGGGCGCGAGCAGTGCCGTCAGCAAGACCATCACAAGGCTGATACCGTCGACGCCGACGGCGTACTGACTGTTGATCGTCGGCGTCCACTCAGCCCGCTCCACAAATTGCATCCCGGGAGTTGCCGGGTCAAATCCCGCCCACAGCCAGAGAGCCAGCCCGAAGGTGACAAGCGTGCTTGCAAGCGCGCACCAACGGGCCCAAGCTTGGCGGCGAACCAGCAGGATGGCAACGATGCCAAGGAAAGGAACCGCTATCAGCGAACTGAGCAGGTGGTCTGTGAGAAGTGAGGTCACTTGAAGCTCCGTGTTGATCCGGCGTTGCCTGAAACGCCCATGCCGCCCCTAGATGATGAGCCAGTACGTCAGCCCGATTCCCAGCGCCAGCCAGCACACGACGATCACCAAGTGGTCACGCAGCGTCCTCGGCCCAATCACTTGTAGCATCTCGCCCGTTTCGTCCGCAAGCCGGCCAACTCGCTCCAGCGCCTCGTCCGTCCCTCGCTGGTCGATGGTGCGCCAGAGCCATCCCGAACTGCTCACCAGGCCCGAAGCCAGGACGTGAGGCGCGCGCTCGATCAGCGCGGTCTCGGCCGTCCGCGCCAGCCACTGCGCACCAGACGTCACGAAGGTTGCGAGACCGTGCACGGCTCGATCGATCAGGCGCAGATCCAGGTCGCGCCACAGCCACCGGGACAACCTCAGGATCGGCCGCACAGCCAGGGCGCTGTGTATCTCGTCGAAGTACAGCTTGTTCAGCAGCAGCACATAAGCCGTCTTCGCCCACCCCCGTTGCGTCAGAGGAACCGAAGCCGGCCTGACGTGGCGGTAGTACGCGAATCCCCACCCGGCAACCGCCGCCGCCAGCGGCCAAGCCAGCCGCGGCGTTAGGCCAGAAGGCACGTCCGCCGGCGGCCCCCCCGGCAGCCCCGGACCCAAGAAGTCGCTGAACAGCGACCACAGCCCGCCCAGAAACGCTGCCACTAGAATTGCGACAACCGCCAAGCCCGGCACGTGCGCGATTGAGGACAGGCGGGGCCGGACACGCAGGGACCGTCCCACGGAGCCCCCGAACAGTGTCACCACGCCGCGGAACGCGTAAAGCGCCGTCAGGAAGACCGTCGCCAGCCCGACTGCCCAGAAGGCGACGCCGGCCGACGGGATCTGCTGGGCACTCCAGACGCGCTCGTACGGGCCCGTGAAGAGCACGAGCGGGGGCACGCAAGCCAGCGCCAGCGCTCCGAGCGCCAGCGATCTCAGGCGCGCCCCGCGCACGGAGCGCCCACCGTGGCCGTGAGCAGCCGTCGCGGCCAGTGCATCCCCGGTCGAGAGAAAGAGGAACCCCTTGAGAAACCCGTGCGCCAGCAGGTGGAACACGGCGGCGCCGAAGGCGCCCACTCCGCAGGCGAAGACCATGAAGCCGATCTGGCTGATCGTCGAGTAGGCCAGGAGCTTCTTGATGTCGCTCTGCGTCAGGGAGACCAGCGCTCCGTAGAGCGCGGTAATCGCGCCGATGACGGCGATGACAATCATCGCGGCCGGCGCCAGCAGGAGCAGGGGTGCCATCCTGACGAGCAGAAACGGCCCGGCATTCACCATCGTCGCGGCGTGGATCAGAGCCGAGACCGGGGTCGGCGCTTCCATGGCGAATGGCAGCCACACGTGCATCGGAACCTGGGCCGACTTGCCGATCGCGCCGCTCAGCAGACAGAGCACGATCAGCGTATTCCTCTGGATCTCAAGACCGAGAAATCCGAGGGTTTGCCCGTCCATCGACGACGCCTTGGACAGAATCTCCTGAATGTCGAGCGTTCCGTACGTCGCGAAGGTCAACACCACGCCGAATCCCAGCCCCACGTCGGCAACGGCGTTCACGAGGAATGCCTTGGTCGCGGCCCGGCCAGCAGCAAGCCGCCCGGCCCAGTGCGAGATCAGCAGGTACGAGCAAATCCCCATGACCTCCCAGCACATGTACGTGACGAGCAGGTTGCTGCTCATCACCAGCATTGCCATGGCGAAAGTGAACAGGCCCATTACGGCGAAGAAACGCCGGTACCGCGGGTCTCCGATCATGTACCGCGACGAATAGACATGCACCACGAAGCTGACGCCGGTGACCAGCGGCAACAGCAGCACAGCCAGCTGGTCGACATAAAGGCCGACATCGACCGTCAGGCTCCCCACGTCAAGCAATCGATAGACCGGAATGCTGATCGGGCCGTGTCGCGCGACTTCCACCAGCGCTGCGACCGAGAGGCCGAACGACCCGGCGACGGCCAGGATCCCGACTCGGTGGCTGCGCTCGCCCAAGCGACGGCCTCCCAGCGCGAGCGCCAAGGCCCCCAAGAGGGGCAGGGCCGGGATCAAGAGATAGGGCGACATGCTAGCGTGCTCCCATCCCAAGCGGGAGCCGATCTCGTCGGCCTGTCACAGCGCACGACCTCCGATCGCATCGATGATCGCTGTCACGATCGGGTTGTTCCAAACGCCCAGCCCCAAAATCGCGACTGCCAGCGAGGCCATGCTGGCACGGATGGCCCAAGGCGCGCTCTCTGGCCCCGGATCGGGAGCAGCCCCGCCCTCGCGGCGGAAGAGGCACTCCAGCACTTGGGCGAAATAGCCCAAGGTCACCAGCGTTGTGATCACTATGGCCGCAGCCGCGATGTAGTTGCCTGCCTCGACGGCTCCGAAGAGAATGCGCAGCTTCCCGAAGAAACCGCCGGTCGGGGGAAGTCCGACCATTCCGAGCGCGACGATCACGAATGTTCCTGTCACCCACGGGCTGCGAATGCTGGCCCGGCCAGCCTCTTCAAGCGTACGCACCCCGTACCGCTGAGCGAGGAACCCTGCCAGCGCGAAGAGGGCGCACTGCATCACCGCATCGTTCAGCAGATAGTAGACGCCGCCGGCCAGCCCGGTCAGATTGGCCTGGCCGATCCCAATCAGGACCACTCCGACATGCGAGATCCCTGCGTAGGCGAACATGCGCTTCAAGTTCCGCTGGCGCAGCGCGATACACCCCCCGCCAACGGACGCGACGATTCCCAAGGTCGATACCACGGCGAAGATTCCAGTGGCCTGTTGCGCCTCCCCGGCGCCAACGACCCAGAAGAGGATGCGAACCCAGACGAGCAGCGCGACCTTGGTGACCAAGCCAGCAGCAGCGGGACGGCTGCCGTCGGTCCGTGACTGTACGCGTCCGGCAGCCACCCGTGGAGGGGCATCAGCGCGATCTTGATCGCGAGCCCGACGAACATGAAGATCAGGCCGGCCATGACCGCCTTGGAACCGAGCAGGTCTGGCACTCTCTGCGCGAGGTCGGCAATGTTCAGCGCGCCGGTGGCGGCGTAGAAGTAGCCGACGCCCAACAGGTAGAAGGCGGTTCCTAGAGTCCCCATCAACAGGTACCGGAATGCCGAGACAAGGGCACGGCCGCCCGGCACGGCAACCAACGCATACGCGGACAGGGACACGACCTCAAGGAACACGAAGATGTTGAACAGATCGCCCGCGTACACAACGCCCGAGAGCCCGGCCACGAGGAGCAGCACAATCGTGTAGTACGGAACCGCGCGCTTGCCGTGCGTGTCCCCTCCAACTGCGGTGCCGTAGAGCAGGCATACGACCGCGAGGCCGCTCAAGGCGGCGATCATCACTCCCGCCAAGGAATCCGCGAGCCACTCGATGCCGATGGGAGGCACCCAACCGCCAAACGAGTAACGCACCTCGCCCCCGGAAACGATGCTCCAGAGGCTCGCAACGGACAACACCGCCATCAGCGCCACAGCCACGAAGGCCAGCGGCCCGCAGACGCTCTTCCTCAAGTGACCGACCAACGGCATGCAGATCGCCGTGGTCAGCGGTACAAGGAAGACCAGCGCTGGAAGGTGTTCGCTCATCCCAGTTTGTCCAAGATCCGGTCCTCGTCAAGACTTCCGAACCGGCGATAGATCCGCGAGACCAAGCCCAGCGAGACGCCGAGCGTTGCGATCTGCACGACAACCGCGGTCAGCGTCAAGACTTGCGGCAACGGGTTGACGTAGGCGTCCGCAGTGACCGGGGCCGCGCCTTCGAGGATCACCGGCACAGTCGCGCCGTTCTTGGCCCCCGTGGTCACAAGAAAGAAAATCACGCTCGTTTGCACTAGATAGAGCCCGATCAGCTTCTTGACCAGATTGTGGTGGGCGAGGGCGATGTACAGGCCCCAAAGCAAGAGAACCACAAATGCGACGAGGTTTGGCCGAGTGAGCGCGGCGCCGAAGAACTCAGACATCTCCAGCTCCCTCCGCCCCCCGGCTGGACAGGCTGAAGACGATCGAGACCGCCGCCACAGCCACGTCGAGCGCAACCCCCACCTGGGTTAGCAGGATGCCGGCGTAGCGACGGCTCGCATCGGCCAGTCCCGGGATCGGAGCCTCCGAGTAGTTCAGGAACTGCCCGCCGCCAATCAGGCAGAGCCCCCCAACCGCGACGAGGATGAGCAGCCCCATTCCATCGCCAAGGACCAAGCTCCGGGCCCTTTTTGCCGCCAAGCCCTCGCCGCCCGAGACGAGCAGCCCGAGAACGAGACTCCCCGCGATCATCACTCCCGCAACGAAGCCGCCACCCGGGCCATACTGGCCGAAGAACAGCACGTAGAGCGCGAAGAGCTGCAGCACGGGCACCAAGAGCGAGCCCGCGCGGCGCGCGATCAGGCTGTCCAGCGGCGTTCCGATCATTCGGGATCCCTCCTCACGATCAGCCAGCACGCGATGCCGGAGGTGAACACCACCACGGTCTCGATCAGCGTGTCGAGAACTCGATAGTCCATCAGGACGGAAGTCACCACGTTGGGGGTGAGAGTGTCAGCCACGCTGTTCTCAAGGTAGTGCGGCGACACGTGGGTGCTCGCCGGGGACGCGGGATCTCCGAAGCTCGGCAGGTCGTTGGCCGCGTACAGCAGCATCAGGCCGAGCAGGGGCAAGGCGATGACGGCGATGGCAGGCGGCCTGGGCCGCCGGATGCGTGTGTCCTTGGGATCTGTGCGGAACAGCGTGAGCAGGAAGAATACGGTGGCAAGGCCCGCTCCGACCACTGCCTCGACGAATGCCACGTCGGCAGCCCCGAGCCAAGCCCAGATCAGCGCCAAGAAAAAGCTGTAGGACCCCAGCAGCAGCACGGCGCTGATCAGGTCCTTCACGATGATCGCGCCGCCGGCCGTCAGGACCAGCAGCACCAGCAGCGGTAGCTCGAATGAGTAGGTCAACGGCGGTCGTCCCCTACCGGCTTCTCGCCGGTGCGCAGCGCGGCTCGGACGGTCACGTGCGAGATGACCGGGTTCACGAGGAGGAGCAAACCGAGCACGACCAAGATCCGGAACGTGTTGGTGCTGATTCCGTGATAAACGGCAAGTCCCACCAGCAGAAAGAACGCGCCCAGAGCGTCTGTGAGCGCGACCGCATGCGAGCGGGTGAAGACGTCGGGAAGGCGAACCATCCCCACCGCAGCCACAATCAGGAAGAACAGCCCAATCGCGATCAGCGCTGTCACGAGCATCGACATCTAGGGTCTTCCCCGCTGCTCGAGATACTGCGCCACGGCCAGCGTGCCGATCAGGTTGAGCAGCGCGTAGCCTGTCGAGATATCGACGAACATCTCGACCCGTTCGTATACAGTCCCGATCACGATCAGGAGAATGATGGCCTTTGTGGAGATCCCGTTCAGGCCCAGCACGCGGTCGTAGAGCGTCGGCCCCCGAATCACCCGGTACAGGTACATAACGATCAGAATGGCGATCAGATTCAGGACGAGGAGGAGATTCACGCCCCGTCCTCCTCTTGGCTGAAGACTGCCTTCACCTTGCGCTCCAGTCGACCGGTCACGACGTCCAGCGTCGACTCTTCGTCCATCGCGTGCACGATGAGGCCCTCCGAGTCCGCCTCTACCGTGACCGTTCCCGGCGTTAGCGTGATCGAGTTGCCCATCAGCATCACGGCCTCGTCGTTCCCAAGCCGGACGCGGTGGCGGAACAGCTGTGGCTTGATCGGCAGACGGGGATGAAGGATGAGGTAGGACAGGTGCAGGCCGCTGAGAAAGATCCGGCCGAACAGCCAGGGGAAGTACAGGATTGCGCGCGACCAGCGGACGCCGTAAACCCTCGATGCCGACCCCGCCTTGCTCGCCAAGGCCACGAGCAGAGCGCTTGCCATGCCCACCGCCATGTGAGCCGGCCTGAAGCTCTCGGACAGCAGCAGCCAGAGAAGGAACAGCACCAAGGTCCAGAAGGCGAGCCGCTTGGTTTGACGGTTCCTCATGGATCTAGGCTGCCTGCCCCAGGGACACCCCGCTCCATCGTCCGTCCGTGCCGTAGCGATGAAACTCGCCCGATGCGGGATCGAACGCGACCAGATTCACCCACTGGTTGTGGAACAAGTCCTGGAGCACTGCGTGCTTCCGGATGATTTGGGAAATCCGCTCGGTCGGCGCCTCAATGATCGCCAGCAGGCGCATCGGCTCGTGGTATCGCCGCGAGCCATCCAGCACGCCCTGCAGCGGAAGCCCCCCTTGCAGGTCCCCGTGACTTCCCAGCATAACCCCCACGCCGCCGACAACGTTGTGGATCACCTTGCTGCCGCTACCGTAGACCCACGGGTCCACGGACGAGAAATAGTACTCCATGTTGATCCACTCGCCCACGATCAGGGGCGCGGTCATGATGCGCTCCAGAATCCCGCCATCGCCGTCGGTCGAAGGGGCGTACGAGTGAAGGAACACCCTGGATTCCAAGTCCAGTCCCTTGGTCAGCGCCCGCCGGCCAATCAGGAATGCCGCATTGCTCGAAAGCCCCCACTCCGGTCGCGGGTTCGCCCAATCGACGCTCCGGCTCTCGGCGTGCTGGGTCGCTTTCCGGGGCACCATCCCTCTCGGCGCACCCGGCAACCTCGCGATGCGCTCCCGGGCCTGAGCCCCGCCGGCCTCTGCCAGCGCCCGACCGAGCCTGCGCAGGTCCTCGGCATGGCTCTCGGGCAGGTCGGCCAGATCGTAGAAGCTGACCCGGTCCGTGGCGGTGTCGTGCTTGCCGGCCACGAACCGCACGTCGTCGGGTATCTCGAGGCCGTCCGCCGCGAGCGCCTCCCGCACCTCGGGATCATTCGCCATGGCCGTGAACGCGCGCGCGTTCGGATCGCCGTGCGCACCGCCGCAAGCGCCGCAGTTGTACGCGGCCGCGTAGGGATTGTTCTCGGAGACGGAACCGTGCCCGCAAACGATGACCAGCCGGCCCAAGTTCTGCGTCAGACCGATCATCCGCAAGCCTCCGCCGACGAACCCCGCCCGCTCCTCGAGCGTGAAGCCCGCCGGGCCAAGGGTGTCGCTGTCAACCCTGTCGAGCGGCAGGTGCGTCCGAAGCTCGCTCCGGAAGCGACGCCTCAGCCACTCGCGGACGCGGGCGTAGGGCCGTTGGAAGAGCGTCTTGCCCAGCAGTCCGATGCTGAACAGGAAGCCTAGCGCGTCGACCAGCATGTATCCGCCGACGGGATTCTGCTTGAGGTCGTGGAACAGGTCGTCGCCCAAACGCCTCCAGCGGCTTCCGGACGCGTAACGCTCCAAGGGTGCCGACTCGTCGGGCCGCGGCTCTTCGTCGACAGCTCGTCCGGGCTTGAGCAGCACTGGGCACAGCGCAAGGCGATCAGGGCTGTCAAACGCTTGGTGGCTGATCGGAACCCCGAAGAAGCCCGCGTATCCGAAAGTCTCGTACGCGCCCTGCGCCTCGATCTGGCTGCGGAACGGCTCAGAGCGGGCGTCGATGCAGAAGATCAACTGTGCCAGCGGACGCCCAGAGGGCGCTGACACCTGTCCCTGATGGCCGCCGATCCGGACCAGGAGCCGTTCCGCGTACGACTCTTCGTAGGCGGCCAGCCACACCGGGCCATGACGGTCTTCGGGAAACCGGTCGAGCCATTCCAAGAGCCTCACTGCCCCAGCCCCAGTCAGCGATCGGACCTGGCCCGGGCTAAGGCCAAGGCGCACGGCGAGCTGGTAGAGCCGGCCGGTAGCAGCATCGTGGGCCCCCGCCCCGACCGGCGCTGTTCCATGAGCAAGCGCGTAGCCCCGGATGCCCGGAAGGGTGCCCGGCACTCTCAGTTCCCGGAGACAGGCGGATGCGACAAGCTCAACCTCGTAGAACATCCGCACGGCGAGGTACTCCACCAAATCGGCCGGGTGATGGCTCTGGCTCGGGTACTGCGGGTTCTCGCTCCGCCAGCGAATGAAGCCGGCCCAGCCAGGAAGCTGGGCAACCATACGCGCTTGGTATGCCTGCCGGCGCTCGGGCGGGATTCCCAGCCTCTCCAAGCCTGCCGCGATCGCCTCTTCGGGCGTGGCGGGCAGAGCGCGGATCTTCTCGGCGAACCGGGGAATCCCGAGAAACCGCCCGGACCGGTCTCGCGGCGCCAGCTCTCGCCAACTGCCGTATAAGCCTTTCGAGCGGGACGGCATGCCCCACCCGGCCATGCCCTCGTCCAGGAACGCAGCCGACCACTTGATCATCTCGTCGTTGATCGTGTCCACGAGCGACGATCCGGCGAGAGATCCAACCCAGTCGCTGAGCGTTTGCTCCGCGGGCAGGTCAGCCCCGTCGCGCGCCCCGGCCAAGTCGAGGCCCGATGTCTCGCAGACCGTCGCCGCCGCCTCGAGCAGGGCCGCCCGCCCCTCAGCTCTTGCCTGCCACTCGAGCACGGAACGTTCCGGCACTTCGACGCCCTCGGTCAGGTGTGCCCAGAGAACCTCGTCCGCCCCGATCGACCGTCCTTCCACGGAGACCGGGGGCGACTCGGCCGGAAGACCCGCGCGGCGCAGCGCCCGGCGTAGGTGCACGTCCCGGATTCGGCCCTGGCGGCGGATCTGGCGGTACTCGTCGTTGGCGAGGAAACCCGCCCCGCCAATCACGCCAGCCGCTTCCCGGATCGCCTCGTCGAATGGCAGGTCCTCATAGCCACGGACAGGATTCCGGTAAGCGAAAGTCTTGAGCGGCCAGATCTGGGCGGCCGGACGGGCGGCGGCACTGACCTGCTCGCGCAGCGCTTGACGGTCTTCGGGATTCATCGAGATCAGAGGCGGGTCAGGGCTTCCTGCGCCGGGCTGAGGCCGGATCGTCCGAGACGGCGCGATGCTCGTCGAGCCCTTGGATCTCGAGATGTGCCCCGTCCTCTTCGAACTCCTTCTTCATCTCCAGCAACCGCTCCATCACGGTGTGGTCAACGACGGAAGTCCCAGAGAGGTCGACGGCCACGGGTTGCTCGTCCTTGAGCCCTTCGATTCGGCGCTTGAGGCCAATCCAGGTCGAGAACACGGCGGAGTCCCTCACTCGCACGGTGGCGACGTCGCCAGAACGGTCGACCGCGACCTGGAGGCGGAAGAGCGAGGCGATAGGAACGCCGCTGACGAGGTGGATCAGAACCTTGACCAAGATGCCGATACCGATCCCCATCAGCAGGTCGGTGGCCAGCACTCCGACGATCGTGGCCACGAAGATCACCAGCTGTTCGCGACCCACGTGGTACATGTGCACGAACTCCTTGGGCGAGGCCAGCCGGAAACCGGTGAACACAAGCATCGCACCAAGCGCGGCCAGCGGGATCTGGTTGATCAGCGCCGGGGCGAGCGCCACGAACAGCAGCAGGAACATGGCGTGGTACATGTTTGCGAAGCGCGTCTTCGCCCCGTTGTCGATATTCGCCTTGCTCCGGACGATCTCGGAAATCATGGGCAGCCCGCCCACGAACGCGGAGGCTGTGTTCCCGACTCCGATCGCCAGCAGGTCAGCGTCGTAGTTCGTCTTCCGGCGGTACGGATCGATCTGGTCCACCGCCTTGGCACTCAGCAGCGACTCCAAGCTTCCGATCAGCGAGAACAGGATGATGTATTTGACGCCGGTCCCGGTCGCGACGCCGGAGAAGTCCGGAAAGGTCAGCGCCCCGAACATGTTGAAGGGCACGGACACGAGAAAGCCCGACTCCAGGCCGTAATGGATCCCCATCGGCACGGTGACCACCAAGACCACCAGTGGCGCCGGTATGGCCCTCAGGCCCGGTATCTTAAGGAACGGGTATCCGAACATGATCACCAAGCTGATAATGCCGATCAGGCCGACTTGGGGATGCATATCCACGAAATAGCTGGGAATGCGGGCGAGAAGCTCGAGCGGTGTCCCCTCCGAGCCGAGTCCCAGAGTGACGGGCAGCTGCTTGGCGAAGATGATCACGCCGATCGAGGCGAGCAGCCCGTGCACGGCCGCTGGCGGGAAGAACTCGCCGAGAATGCCGGTCCGGAACACGCCGAAGAGGATCTGAATCACACCCGCCACGACGCCAACGCCGAGTGCCAAGCGATAGGCCTCCATGTCCGCGGCAGGATCGCGGCCACCAGTGAAGCCGAAGTCCGTCACGCACCCGATGGCAATGACGATGAGGCCAGCCGCCGGCCCCTTGATCGTCAGCTCCGAGTTGCTGAAGACCGTGCCGACCACCCCGCCGATGATCGCGGTGAAGATTCCTGCGATCGCGGGGTACCCGCACGCCAAGGAGATACCGAGGCAAAGCGGCAGTGCGATCAGGAAGACCAGAAATCCGGACAACAGGTCAGGAGCGCAATACCGTCGGAAGCCCTGTCCGTTGCCTACTGGAATCAAATTTCTCGAGCCCATCAAGAGACTAGGATAACCAATGCCGAGGTCGTGCCGCGCTACCGATGCCGGCGCCAGTTGCGGCACCCCGGCACCGGCCGATGCTCGCCTGGGAGGGCTGGAGATCTTCGCCGAAGAGCCCCCCGGAGGTATTCTGGCCAGCGGCGTTACGGCGCACCCCGGAGCACGCTTGGCAAGCCGGCGGCCCGCTCGGCGAGCGGCGCCTCGAACGATGGCCAGGGTTGTCGGGCGAGCCATTCCTGCGTTCGGAAGGAACGCGGCTCGCTCGGCTACCCTCGGGGCCAAGAGCGGGTCAAGACCGGCCCACGGAGTCGTCCAGCAGTGTCCGCACTCTCGGGACCGGCCCAGCGACACTGGCCGTGTCGCCGGCGGGTTCCGTCCTCTGAGCGTGGAGACCTGCGGGCGAGCCAGCGAGCCTTGGGCCCCACCCGTGCCCCTCTTGCAACCCCAGTCTCGTCGGTATCGCTCATAATCTGGAGATGCGTCGCCTTGGCCCCCGGCCAAGGACCGGCCAGGAGGTACTCATGAGATCGGTTGCAACCCTGCTTGCCCTGCTTGCGATCGGAGGATGCCAAACAGCGCCAGAGGGCACGGTCGCGTTCGTGGGCGTCAGCGTGCTGCCAATGGACAGCGAGCGCATCCTCGAAGACCACACCGTGGTGACCTCGCTGGGCCGTGTCACCGAGATCGCGCCGTCGAGCGAGTTCAACCCGCCGCGCGGAGCGGAGATTGTGGATGGGCAGGGCATGTACCTGCTGCCCGGCCTCACGGAGATGCACGCTCACCTGCCGGCGGAAGGCACCCCTCCGGAAGAGGTCGACCGGATCCTGTTCCTGTTCCTCTCGAACGGGGTGACAACCGTCCGGGGAATGCTCGGCAACCCGTCCCACCTGCAGCTGCGCGACGAGATCGAGTCCGGAAGCCGGCTCGGACCCACGGTTTACGCCGCGGGCCCGGCATTCCGAGCCGCGGCGGACTTGACCGCCGAGACCGCCCGTCAGCGCGTCGTGGCCCAGACAGAGGCCGGGTATGACCTCCTGAAAATCCTCGAGGGACTCAGCGTTGACCTCTACGATGCCATCGCAGACGAGGCCAATAGGGCCGGCATCTCCTTCGGCGGCCATGTTCCGAACGATGTGGGCCTGCTGCATGCCCTCTCCGCCGGACAGCGGAGCATCGACCACCTTGACAACTACTTGGAAGCCCTCGTGCCGGACGACTCCCCGATGCACTCAGCTGAGGCGGACAGGCGGGGCCGCGATCTGGGTCTGCACTTGGACGAGGCACTCATACCGGCTGTGGTGGGGGCAACCAAGGTTGCCGAGGCCTCGGTCGTGCCAACCATGGCACTCTGGGAAACATTCAACGCCGATGTCCCGGTCGAGACCTACACGAGCCAGGACGAGCTGAAGTACCTGCCGCGCGAGACTGTTGAGCGGTGGGCGGAGTCACAGGCCGAGCGGCGCGCCCGCCTCAACCCCGAGGCGGCCTCCCGCGTGATCGAGACGCGCAAGAGGGTCCTCAAGGCACTGCAGGACGAGGGCGCCCGCATCGTGTTCGGCACCGACGCGCCACAGGTGTTCAACGTCCCGGGATTCTCGATCCACCGCGAGATCGAGATCATGGCCTCAGCCGGTCTGACGCCTTACGAAATCCTCGTATCGGCCACGCGCAACGCAGCCGAGCACTTCCGCACTGACGAGTTTGGTCGGGTTGCTGTCGGCACCCGCGCCGATTTGTTGCTGGTGAGCGAGAACCCGCTTGACGATGCCTCAAGGTTGGCCGACCGGGTTGGCGTGATGGCGCGCGGTCGCTGGATTCCCGAAGAGGAGATTCAGTCGCGACTCGGAGAATTGGCGACGAGTTCGCAACGGTGACCGGGCTGGCCATTGCCGGCGCAAGACCAGATTGCGGCCTCAGTTCACGTTACGGAGACCAGTGTTCTCAAAGGTCTTGAGGGATGTGCCCGGGGCGATGGCGTTTGCCTGGCGCGTCTTCTCCGGGCTGAACACAACCCGATTGTCGACCCTGCCGCCGCCCTGAGTCGTCAGCATCGATGCTGACGTGCCGTACGCGGCCTGGGTTCGCGCGCCCTCTGCCCAAGCGGTCTCTGGCGCAAGCCTCCGGCGCTGTCGATACGACCTAGCGCAAGCCGCGGAAGAACTTTGCAACGTCCTCCACATAGAGCTCGGGCTCTTCCATCGCGGCGAAGTGTCCGCCACGGGGCATTTCGGTCCACTGGGCGACGTTGTACCGGCTCTCGACCCACTTGCGGGGGGAGAAGAAAATCTCGCCGGGGAACACCGCGACGGCCGTCGGGACCTCGACCCGCGCGGCCCTCCGCCCGCTGCGCCTCGACTCGTAGTAGAGCCGGACCGCCGAGGGCATGCTTCCGGTGACCCAGTACAGCATGATGTTCGTCAACAGCTGGTCCTTGGTGAAGCGCGACTCGACGTCGCCCCCGCAGTCGCTCCATGCCCGAAACTTCTCGACAATCCACGCGGCCAAACCGACCGGCGAATCGTTGAGGGCATAGGCGAGAGTCAGAGGCTTCGTTCCTTGAATGTTGCCGTAGGCGTTCTCCCCCCGCCACCATTCCGCACGTTCCCTGTGACGGTCAAGTTCCCAGTCTGGGATGCCAGCCTCGGGGTCGGCCAAACCTTCCGGAGGGCCTCCGCCCACCATGTTGAGGTGGATGCCGACTAGACGGTCAGGGTTGTCGCGCGCCAGCCACGCAGCAACCGCGGAACCCCAGTCCCCTCCCTGCGCGGCGTATCGGCCATAGCCCAGCCGCTCCATCAACTTGGCGATCACCCCTGCGACCGAGTCGACCCCCATGCCGGGATGCCGTGACGGGCTCGAGAATGCGTATCCGGGCATGGATGGCAAGACGAGGTGGAACGCATCCGCGGCATCCCCGCCGTGGGCAACAGGATCGGTGAGAGGCCCGATCACGTCCATGAACTCGTACACCGAGCCCGGCCAGCCGTGGGTGATCACAAGCGGCAACGCCCCCGGCTCCTTGGACCGGACGTGCACGAAGTGCAGGTCGATCCCGTCGATCTCGGCCTTAAAGTGGGGCAATTCGTTCAGGCGCGCTTCATGAGAGCGCCAGTCATAGTCGGACCGCCAATAGCGCAGTAGCCCCGCCATGTAGTCGCGGTCAGTCCCGTACTGCCAGCCGGAGCCTGGAATCTGGTCTGGCAGCCGGGCGCGCTCGAGCCGGTGCCGGAGATCCTGCAACACCGCGTCTTCGACGTGGATCCGGAATTCCTGCACCTGAGCCGCCGCTACCGCGCATCCCAATAACATCCCGGCCAACAAAGTGCTGCGCGACACGCAACCATTCTATTCCCGCTCGGATGCAATCTCTGCGAAGACTGGCCGGAAACCCGACTCCCGGCCATCGAGTGCGCGGGATTACCGTGAACTCGCCGGCGTCGCCGCAGTCGATCGTCAGGTCGACAATCTCCCAAGGCACCCGGCCCGCAGCCTAGCTCCCCTTCAGCCACGTCGGCATCGTACCCGATCTCCGCGACACTAGCACCGTCTCCCGGCCCTGCGATATGTTCGAATCGACGCCTAGCCGGGCGATCGTCAGCGGCGTCCATTCCCCCAACAACTCCAGAGCCTTGCGTTGGTCCCGCGATCCCACCAACCTGCCCTGCGCTTCCGGAATCGAGCGCACCACCCCGGTTCCAGGTCCTTCCCGAGCACCTCGGCCGAGATTATGAGCTCGATGCTGCTGGCCCGCGGGAGCAACTTGCCGCCATGCTTCGTCGCGGCAGGCAGTTCTTGACGCATGCCTGCGGGCATGGGCGTCTTGTCTCCGGCGAGCGCCGCTGGCCGGGGTTATAGTGATAGCGGGAGAGCCCGCCCCGATGCCTGCAGCCAAGACACGTCAGGTTTCCAGCCCGCCCAGAACCGCGGTTGAGCCGCAACTTCTGGGCATTTCACAGGACTGGGTGTTCCGCGTGACGAAACCCAAGCAGAAACCATGCCGGGTGTGCCGGTCGGCGGGGGCCACAGAGCGCTCCGACTGGCTTTGCTGGGTGTGCCAGCATCTCAAGATCTCCGCCTGGCGGGAATCGGGAGCGCAAGACGCTCCCGGCGATTAGCTGCTTCGCTACGGCGCTCGCTGCATTCTCGACCGCGGCATCGCGGGAAGGTTCCATCACTGTGCTGAAGATTGGATTCGTCGGCTGGCGCGGAATGGTCGGCAGCGTGCTGTTGGACCGGATGCGCGACGAGGGCGATTTCGCCGGCATCGAGGTGCACTTCTTCAGCACCTCGAATCCCGGCGGAGCGGCTCCGGAAGGAGGGGCGAACGCCCGGCTGAGAGACGCCCGTGACATCCGCAGCCTGGCCGGCTGCGACGTCGTTCTGTCCTGCCAGGGAGGTGGGTACACCACGGAAGTCTTCGGCGAATTGCGCGCCACCGGATGGGATGGCTACTGGCTGGACGCGGCATCGACTCTTCGCCTCAGGGGTGACGCGACCTTGGTCCTCGATCCGGTGAACGGTGACCTCATCCGAGAGCGGTTGGCAGGGGGCTGCAGAACCTTCGTCGGCGCAAATTGCACGGTGAGCCTGCTCCTGATGGCGATCGGCGGACTGATTCGTGCCGGATGGGTCGATTGGGTTAGCACGATGACCTATCAGGCCATTTCGGGGGCCGGCGCGCGCAGGCTGGCCGAGCTTGCCCGCCAAGTCCGACACCTCGGGGAATGCGGGGCCCGCCTCCGCGGAGCATCGAGCGTGGAGATTGGGGCGGCCCTGACGGATGCCCAGCGGGACGAGTCCTTCCCGACCGAGGAGATCGGCGCGCCCCTCGCGTGCAGCGTCCTGCCATGGATTGACCGCGCGGTCGAGAACGGGCAGACACGCGAGGAGTGGAAGGCCGGCGTCGAGGCGGGGAGGATTCTGGGAGCGTCAGCCCCGCTGAAGATCGACGGCATCTGCTGCCGGATCGACGCACTCCGTTGCCACGCCCAGGCGCTGTGCATCAGGCTGAACCGCGACATCCCGCTGCCGGAGGTGGAATCCGCGCTGCTCTCGGGCAACGACTGGGTCCGGCTGGTCGAGAATACTCAGGCCGCCACATTGCGGGAACTCACCCCGGCGATGGTGGCGAACACGCTGGAAGTGCGGGTCGGAAGGCTGCGCCGCCTGAGCATGGGGCGCAGGTACGTCGGAGCCTTCACCGTCGGTGACCAGCTGCTGTGGGGCGCCGCCGAGCCGTTGCGGCGAATGCTGTCCATCCTCCGCGAAGCCGCCTGAGCCGCTCCAGTCCGCGCCCTTGCCCCCGCCAGTCCGCGAGAGCTGGGGGCCGTGGGGCCGATCACTAGTGACAGCGGGGTAAACGCACCCCGAATCTCGGGATTCTGGTGTAGAGTCGAGGAGAGGCGCGTTGGCCTTAGCAAGGAAGCAGTAGCTGTTTTAGGGGTGTTCCTACGGCTTTCGCCATCTGTAGGTGCCTCACTGACCTTCCCGCTTAACTACGTCTCCTCTCCCCGCTCATCGAACCGGACATGCCAATTTCCAGCATCCGGCTCTCGGACGAGATCATGCCTTCGCCCACGGAAAGCTGGCCGTCCGCACTGGCAGGCGCACGAGGCCGAAGTCAATCCTCAGCCTCTCGCTCGGGTACCGCACGGGGTGGCCCGACTTCGCCTGGTGCTTCCGACACAGCCACTGGCTGAGCCGCTGGTCCGCCTATGCGTCAACGGCGCGTGCCAGTTCTCCCGGCCACTGCTGCGCGCGGTGGTCCGGGTCTTCCTTCGCTTGCGCAGGTGATGCGCTCTGGAGTCTCCGAACTTTTCCGGAGCTAATAGGCTCGCGCCAGTCTCCATCGGTCCTGTCCTCCTTCCTGCATCGCTCTCGAACTGAGGCCCCTTCCCTCCACCGGCATTACCCGGCTTCCCCGGTACTACGGGCCTCTCCGCCACCCTGACCGGCCCGGCCTGTCCCTCGCGGGAGTCCGGTTGGCGCGTGCACGCCACCGACAGGGCTTCCCGTGTTGCCTCCGTCTCCCTCTTGCACGCATGCTGCCGCCAATACCCCGGCGGAGACGCCCGGTGCTCGCGTCGCTCGCTTCCCGGACGCTGGCTGCCTTCCCCGATATAGCGGCGGGTCGGCCTCCGCATTATGCTTTTCGAGGCCTGCTCGGCGTTCACTCGCGTTGCGGCCTGCGTGCTCGCTGAGCCGCCCAAAAGGCGGCCCGTCACGTCGGAGTGCTTCAGTCCATGTCGTTACCTCCATGACCCGCTCCGACGGCTTCCGGCTGGAGCGACAGTTAGCCGGGCGGGCTTCGCACCCGCTGGGAGCCAGTGCCTTAGCACGGCGCACGAAATATTGGGGATTATATACATGAGTACCCAAATGCGGGGCCATCTGCCTGACCCGCAAGGACTTAGCGCCGCCTCTTCCAGCCCTTGGCCCGGCGGATCGGGCTAGAGCCTCTACCCAACTCGACACGACGCTCGTCCAACCCGGCTTACTGTGTTCAAGGCGTTGGAAACCGGCACCCACATCTGTCGCGTCCCGTGGATCTGCTCGGAGGCATCGCCGGTGCCCGGATGCCTTGACACACAGTTCCGGTCCGCGTAGACTGTGGCCAGTTGCTTCGAGTCCTGCCGTTCGCGGCTTTCGTCTCAAACCGAGGCCCCCAGGCCTTGGGCTGAGATGGACATTCAGGATGATCGTGGCCGACAGCAGTTGATTCGGTCGTTGATTCTGGTGCGAGACAGGTAGGTCTCGAGAGTGCGCCGCCCTGGACGCCGAAGCATCTGACCGACACGGAGGAACCATGAGAGACGATCTAGCAATTATTGGAGCCCGTCCCCTCCTCCTGTGCCTCACGGTGCTGTTAGCCCCTTCCCTGCTGTCTGGACAGACGTCGTTCGGCACGATTCTCGGCACTGTGACGGACCAGTCGGCCGCTGCCATCCCTGCCGCAGCGGTGACCGTGACCAACGAGGAGACAGGTGTCAGCCGGGAGGTGCAGACAGGCCAGGACGGGGGTTACAGAGTCCCCTCGCTCCTGCCTGGAGTCTACTCGGTGAGGGCGGAGCAGGACGGCTTCCAAGCGACCGAGATCACCGGCGTCGAACTGCAAGTGACCCGGGCCGTGAGCGTCAACGTGGTGTTGGAACTGGGCGCGGTCACCGAAACCGTGGAGGTGGTCGCGGCAACCCCGCTGCTGGACACTGCCGATGCGACCGTGGGGACCGTTGTCAACAACGACAGCGTGGTCAGCCTGCCGCTGAACGGCCGAAGCTACACGGACCTGATTCTGCTGGTTCCCGGATCCGTCCCCCGGGGCAAGCTCTTTGCCATTTCAGGCGGGCACAACTTCAGCGTCAGCGGCAACAGCCCGGACGTAAACAACTTCACGTTGGACGGCGTTCAGAACAACGATCTGTTCTTCAAGGCATTCGGCACTGAGCCTTCCATCGACGCTATCCGGGAATTCAGGGTACAGACGAATATCACGTCTGCGGAATTCGGCTCGGGTGCCGGGGCCAACGTTGCCGTGGCCCTCAAGTCGGGAACCAATGAACTTCACGGTTCGTTCTTCGAGTTCCTCCGCAACGACAAGCTTGACGCCAACGACTTCTTCCGGAACGCGCGCGGTGCGGGCAAGCCCGCGTTTCGTCAGAACCAGTGGGGAATGGTGCTGGGTGGTCCGGTGAAGATCCCGGGAGTCTACGACGGTAGGAACAAGGCGTTCTGGCTGTTCAACTACGAGGGGTACAAGGTCCGTCGAGCGTCGACGCTGCTCGCGACTGTCCCCACGCGGGCCCAGTTGGGCGGCGACCTACAGGATCTGGAACCCATCTTTGATCCCGCTACCAGTCGACTCGACCCTGCCACCGGCCTGGTCATCCGGGATCGACTCGCCTGCAACGGGACCCCCAACGTCATCTGCCCGAATCGAATCCACTCCGCCACCGCGGCCTGGGCGGATATCGTCTTTCCGGACACGGATGTGCCGGGCGGCAGCAACATAGTGAACACCAATCCCCGCCAGCTGGACCAATACCAGCTGAACATGCGCGGCGACTACCGGGCGACCGACGATCTGAGTTTCTTCTTGCGCTATTCGCCCTCCATCGCTCAGGAGGCCGTCCCGCAGGGATTGCCTTCAATGGCGACGATCACGTCCCAGCGGTTCCACAATGCAGTTGTCAGCGGGACCTATGTGCCGACCCCGACCACCGTGATCGACGCCAAGGTTGGCTTCAACCGCACTGGAGTCCTGCAAGCGGCTTCCAATCCCGGTCCGGGAGCCGCTGCCTTCCTTCAGCAGCACCCGCTGCAGGGCGTGATCGTCAAGAGTCCGTCCCATCCTCTGTTTCCAGCCCTGACGCTGGGCGAGGACTTGACCGGCACGTTTTCGTCCGGAACCCTCTCGCCGACCAACGACATGCAGTACCTTTTCAAGGTTTCGCACGTCAGGGGAAGACACACGATCAAGGTGGGATTCAGCATTGACAACATCTGGGGCATTCACGACAACCTCAACGAGACCGGTTTCACGTTCACGCGTTTCGCAACGGCAGATCCCCAGAACGCGGTTAGCACGGGGTCCTCGCTGGCGTCATTCCTTCTGGGCCTGCCGGATGGGGGAAATCGAAGGCTGGGCGACACGGCCATGGACAGCACCTGGAACATGTACCACTTCTATGTCAACGACGACTTCCGGGTGGCTCCGCGACTGATCCTCAATCTGGGACTCCGATACGAATACACCGAACTGCCTCGGGAAAGAAACGATCGTCTGTCCCAGTTCGACAGGCACGACGGCAAGTTCATCTGGGCCGGCGTCAACCCGGTGACAGGCGAGCCCTCGAATTCGATCCCCACGATCCGCGAGCCCGACTACAACAATTTCGCGCCTCGCGTAGGCCTGGCGTTCACTCCCGATGACAAGACCACCGTGCGGGCCGGGTACGGCGTTTTCTTCATCCACAACTACCTTTGGGAGCTGCAGGCCCATCGGGGCCAGTGGCCCTATGCGCTGAGCGAGGGTGTCAGCGTGCTCAATCGCGGAGCCGACCTGACGCCCATCGACACGATGTTCTCGGCTGACACGTCCGTCACTCCGGGCACGACGCCGAGCCTGCTCTGGTCCGCGGACCGCAAGGATCGGTTTGGCTACACCCAGCAATGGAATGTTGGAGTGCAGCGGGAACTCGCCGACGAACTCATGCTTGAAGTCGGTTATGTCGGGAGCAAGGGCACGAAGGTGCCGATCTTTTCGTTCCAGAATCTTCCGCCTCCGGGGCCTGGTGTGGTGGGCTGTCCGCCCACGCCCTGCCCGGAAGGCCAGGAAAATCCGCGACCCTTTCCGATTAACAACACCTTCATGATCGTGGGAGAGAATAAGGCGACTTCCAACTATCACTCGCTTCAAGCGAAACTCGAAAAGCGCTTCTCAAGCGGTCTGCAGTTCCTCGGGTCCTACGCTTGGGGCCACCACATTGATGTCGGAGGTAGCGGGAACAGCACGCAGAGCTTCCCGCAAGATCAACGCAACCTAAGGGGGGATCGTGCGAGTGGATTCGCCGATTACCGTCACGTATTCACCGGCAGCTACCTGTACGAGCTGCCGTTCGGCAAGGGAAAGCAGTTCCTCTCGGATGCGTCCGGTTTCGTGAACGGCGTCCTGGGCGGCTGGGCGGTGAGCGGGATCACAAGGTATAACACCGGTCCGCCCGTCAACGTCACGATCGACTTCGACCGGGCCAACATCGGTTTCGGCTCGTTTCAGCGCCCGGACCGAGTCCTGGACAAGTCCGCAAGAGTGCGAAGCTCCGGGGACAAGACCGAGGGATGGCTCAACCCGGAAGCCTTCGCCTTGCCGGAGCAGTACAAGTTCGGGAATCTGGGCCGCAACACGGAGAGGGGTCCGATGCTCGCGAATTGGGACATCATCTTCTTCAAGAACTTCGCGTTGCCCGGAGAGAAGCTGACGCTCCAGTTCCGCACCGAGTTCTTCAACGCCTTCAACACGGTGAACCTGGCCAGCCCCAGTTCCGGATCGTTCACGCGGAATCCCAACTTCGGTCGCATTCTTGCAACGCAGAATGCGGCCCGACAGATACAGTTGGCTCTGAAGTTGCTTTTCTGACTCCCGGATTGGGCCGCCGGCGTCTGCGCGGCTGCCTGGGTTCGGGATGCTGCCAACTGTGCGAAACTTCGCAGCAGGGATCGTCACCAATCGATGGACGCACGCAATGGTTCAGACCGCGACCGGCAGGTGCAGTGCGCTGCAACCTGCCGTGCGTTCCCGGAACGGCTTGCCAAGGGGACGGGCCGTCCTGTTGCGCTCTTGTTCGGCGCGGATGTCGACCCGTGTTCCTGCCCGGGAAGTCCTCCCTTGGCACCGGGGGGTGAGATCTCAAAGCATCCCGGGGCAGGGGATGGTGTCGGTGCCCCGCCTGGCCAAGTTCCGCTCCCGGCGTCCCGCCACATGGTGAATGGGCGAGCGCGGGCCGTCCGCGGACCGAGCCGGCCGGCCGCGAGCCGCACCACCCCTCTTCCCCCAGCCTCCGTCTCGGTCACGTCCCGATTGGCGCCTGTGGCGTCCGCGCTGGCCCTCACGCTGCTGTTGACAGCCGCATGCAGCCCGGAGCTTGGTCGGTCCTATCGCGGCTGGAGAGCCTATGGCGGCGGCCCTGAGAACATCCAGTACTCCACGCTGGATCAGATCAACCGCGAAAACGTCCACCAGCTGGAGGTTGCTTGGAGCTTCGACACCGGCGATGCGTTTCCAGGCTCAGAGCTGCAATGCAACCCGATCGTCATCGATGGGGTGCTGTTCGCCACCACTCCCCGCCTCCGCCTCATAGCTCTTGATGCATCCACGGGGGTACTGCGATGGAGCTTCGACCCGAGCGGAGGCCAGATGTCTGACCGCATGCGCCGCAACCGCGGCGTCACCTGGTGGAGCGATGGAAGGCTCGAGAGGCTGTTCTTCGTTTACGACCACTTCCTCCTTGCCGTGGACCCTCGGACCGGGAAGCCAGTTCAAGACTTCGGCGACGCGGGGCGGGTCGATCTTCGATACGGCCTTGGGCGCGACCTTGAGACCGTCTCCATCTCCGTGAACACTCCCGGTGTGGTCTACCGCGACCTGCTCATCCTCGGGAGCATCGTCAGTGAAGCACTTCCCGCACCTCCCGGCGACATCCGGGCCTACGACGTCCGCACCGGGCAGTTGCGCTGGAGCTTCCATACCATTCCCCGTCCCGGCGAATTCGGACACGAGACCTGGCCGAGTGACGCGTGGAAATACAGCGGGGCGGCGAACAATTGGGCTGGGATGGCCTTGGATGAGGAGCGCGGCCTGGTGTTTGCTCCGACTGGTTCGGCGGCATTCGATTTCTACGGTGCCAACCGCAAGGGAGACAACCTGTTCGCAAACTCTCTGATTGCCCTGAGGGCGGACACCGGCGCGCGAGTCTGGCACTTTCAGGCAGTCAAGCATGACGTCTGGGACCGCGACTTCCCTGCTCCTCCGCGCCTCGTGACCATCAATCGCGAAGGGGCTTCCACCGATGCCGTCGCCCAGATCACGAAGTCCGGTCACGTGTTCGTCTTCCAAAGGGACACCGGCGACCCGGTCTTCCCGATTGAGTACCGTAACGTTCCCGAATCCGATGTCGAGGGAGAGGAACTCGCAGCGACCCAGCCCTTGCCGCTGCGACCCCCGCCGTTTTCCCGCCAGGTCTTCACGGAGGACATGATCACGAAGCGGACTCCGGAAGCACACCAGAGCGTCCTCGAGCGCTTCCGGGGAGTGCTCAGCGGCGATCAGTTCACGCCGCCCTCTCTCCAAGGCACCATTCTGTTTCCGGGATTCGACGGTGGCGGCGAATGGGGCGGCGGAGCGTTCGACCCCTCCACCGGCATCCTCTACGTCAACGCCAACGAAATGCCTTGGATCCTCCGGCTCGTCAAGCGTGCACAGCTGCAAACCGGATCCACCTCCCGCAGCCTGTACGAGGAATACTGTGCCAGCTGCCATGGAACGGACCTGCGTGGCACGCCTCCGGAGTTTCCCTCCCTCGTCGCCATTGCCGACAAGCTCAGCTCGCGCGAGATCTCGCGATTCATCCGGAATGGCGGCGGCCGAATGCCGGCATTCGCCAACTTGTCGGGCACGGCGGTTCAGGCGCTGACGTCCTTTCTCGTCTCCGGGAACGATCAGGAGATCGACGTGCCGGCCCCCTCGCCCATGGACCTCAAGTACAAGCACGACGGCTACAACAAGTTCCTGGACCCAGACGGCTATCCCGCCGTGGAGCCTCCGTGGGGAACGCTGAATGCGATTGACCTCAACAGGGGCGAAATCGTCTGGAAGATTCCTCTCGGCGAGTTTCCAGAGCTGGCCGCGCAGGGCCTGCGCAACACCGGCAGCGAAAACTACGGAGGCCCCGTAGTCACTGCCGGCGGTGTCTTGTTCATCGGCGCGACCAACCACGATCGCAAGTTCCGCGCATTTGACAAGACCACGGGAGAACCCCTGTGGGAGGCACTGCTCCCCGCGGCCGGCAATGCGACTCCGGCCGTGTACGAGGTCAACGGCCGCGAGTTCGTTGTGATCGCTGCGGGCGGCGGGAAGTGGGGCAATCCGTCAGGGGGCTCCTACGTTGCGTTCGCGCTTCCCGAGCCTCCCGGGTAGGGACCGGCCGCCGGCCTCGGACGGGAGGCCGACATGGTTTCGGGGCCGGTTGCCGGGAGTCGAACGAGGTGGTCTCGCTCGTATAATCGCGGCGTGGGCACGGCCTCGCTTCTCAGTGTCATCGTTCTTGTCGCGGCGAGGCTCGCCTGTAGCGCGGAAGTGCCATCGCACCCGCTCTTCGTCAATGCCACCGAAAGCTCCGGCCTCCAATTCCGCCATCGCGCTTCGAAGACCGACCGGAAATACCTCCCGGAGACGATGGCAGGCGGCGTGGCAATACTCGACGTCGACCGCGACGGCTGGATGGACGTGTTCTTCACGAACGGGGCCGCACTCGAACACTCACATCCCAGCGGCCGGGAACCCGGCAAGACCGGACCCGAATTCTGGAACCGCCTGTTCCGCAACAAGGGAAACGGCACCTTCAGCGATGTCACACGCGAATACGGCTTGGAGGGCCGAGGGTACAGCATGGGCGCAGCTGTCGGCGACTACGACAACGACGGCTATCCGGATCTGGCGGTGACCAAGCTTGGCACAGGCCCCCATCCGGCCGTGACCCTCTATCGGAATGACCTGGGACGTAGATTCACGGATGTCACTGAGAGAGCCGGAATGCATGCCGAAGGCTGGGCAACCAGCGCGGGATTCTTCGACTACGACCGCGACGGCCATCTCGATCTCTTCGTCTGCCGCTACGTGGTCTGGGATTTCGGGCAGGATCACCGCTGTGGCACGCGGACCGAAGCGGGCCGCTCGTATTGCCATCCCGACGTGTTCGAGCCGATCGCGCAATACCTGTTCCGCAACAACGGTGATGGCACCTTCAGCGATCTCAGCGAGGAATCCGGAATCCATGGCTCCAGCGGCAAGGCTCTCGGTGTCGCGTTCGCAGACTACGACAACGACGGATGGACGGACATCTCCGTCGCGAACGATCAGCTTCAGCAGTTCCTTTTCCGCAATCAGGGCGACGGCACTTTCAGCGAAGTCTCGCTGCTTGCCGGCGTGGCATTCGACGATGACGGGAACGATTTCTCCGGCATGGGTGCCGGTTTCGCGGATGTCGACAACGACGGATTCCCTGATATTGTCACCACCACGCTTTCAGAAGAGCAGTTCGCGTTCTTCCGCAACCGGGGTGACGGCCAGTTCAACTACGAGACCGGCTCGACAGAGCTGGGCCGTTTGACCCAGCCTTACACCGGATGGGGTCTTGGCGTCTTCGACTTTGACAACGACGGGCGGCGTGACCTGTTTCTGGCCAATGGCCACGTCATGGACAACATTGAGGTGTCGCGACCGCACCTCCGCTACCGGCAGCAACCGCTGCTTCTCCGCTACGCAGACGGCCGGTTTGACGACATCTCACGTCACGGCGGTCCGATCTTCGACCGCCCATGGGCAAGCAGGGGCTCGGCCGTGGGCGATATGGACAACGACGGTGATTTGGACATCATCGTGGCCAACGTGGATGGGCCAGCCTACTTCGCCAGAAACATGAGCTGGGAGAGGGCCGGGCACCGTTGGATCGGACTCCAGCTTCAAGGCTGCCCCAGCAACCGGGACGGCATCGCTGCCCGCGTGGTCCTCACCGCCACGGACGGTACCAAGCAGTATGCGACGGCGACGCGCACCTCCAGCTATCTGTCCTCGAACGACGGACGCGTGTTCTTCGGGTTGGGCCGGACGGCTGCCGTGAGGGGCATCGAGATCCGGTGGCCGAGCGGAACAACACAATCGCTTTCCGAGACGGCCGTCAATCAGGTCCATGTCGTCGCAGAATCATCGGGTGCATCATGTGGAAAACCCGCTGACTGAACCGGGGCCGAGTCACTTCTCAGACCCGAAACGGGCCAGACCGAAGCCAGAGGGTGCCTCCTCGCTGGAATCGGAAGGATCGCATGGGAAGGTCCTGCAGGAGATTCCCGTCGGCGACCAATTCAGACCGTCTCCAAAGGAGCTGCAGGAAAATGAGGCGCCCCCCCAACGCCCTTGCCCGTACACCGTTCCAGCCATGTGCCTGGGCCCGGCCCTGCCGAACGGCTGTCATCTGACCTTCAGGAGTGTCTGTTAACATCCGTTGCGGGGAGCACTGCTTCGTTCCTTGTTGTCAGGCGGCAGCACTGCTCCAGCCAGACGAGTGGCCGCGCGCACCTTCATCGACGTTTTGTCGCTGGGCATGGCCCTTCTGGCCGCTGCAGCCGCGGGTGCCGAGACGGTAGAGGGCCTCGTTCAGGACGCCCTTCTTCTGATCGAAAAGGATCAGCCGGCCGTCGCCCTGCCCGTCCTTCGAAGAGCCGTGGAATTGGACGCGGACAACGCTGTCGTCCGGCACTCTCTCGGATACGCGCTGTGGAGAATCGGCCAGGCCGACGCAGCTGCGGTGGAGCTTGAACGGGCCTTGGAGCTGTCTCCCGGAAATCCTGATACGCGCTACATCCTAGGCCGGATCGCCGCAACACGGGCCTCGGCACTGATTGAGTCCCAAAAGCCGGGCCAAGCAGTTCCCCTCCTGCAAAGAGCGGCAGACTTGGCACCTGGCGAGGCTGGCATTCATCACTACCTGGGCTACGCCCTCTGGAGCAGCGGCAATCCCGATAAGGCGGCTCTTGCATTCGAGCGGGCGTTGGAACTCGCCCCGGAGAACGCGTACACGATGTACTTTCTGGGCCGCATCGCGGCCTCTCGCGGACAGACCGAACGCGCCACCGAACTCTACGAGGCAGTTGTCGATTCCGGCAGTCCCGTCTACGACACCCATCAGCAGGTCGCGAAGGCCTACCTCCGAGCGGGAGAGACTCAGAAGGCCTTGGAGGCCACGCAGCTGGCTCTTCGGCAAAAGCCGCTTGACGGAGCGCTGCACTACCAGTTGGGACGGATTTTCCTCCAACTGAACCGACGCAGCGAGGCTCAGGAGGAATTCGACACGTCAAAGCGCCTGAAGGCGGCGGACCAGTGGGCCATCCGGAAGCTGCTCGCGCTTGACCTCGCGATTCAGGACAAGAGGCATCTCGAAGTGAAGCAGTTGAGAGATGAGCTGCTGGCCGGATCGGAGGAGGATCCAGAGATCCTGCTGCAGGTTGGCAGGGCTCTGGGCGAAGGCGGATTCGACGAGGCGGCAGTCCGGCCGCTGCGGTTGGCCGTCTCGATGCTGCCAGGTGCTTTCGACGGCCAGTTGAATCTGGGACTCGCCTACCTGAGGCTCGGACGCCATGCCGAGGCCGAGAGCCACCTCGGCAACGCAATTGCGCTGAGGCCCTCCTCATTCGAGGCCAACAGCAGCCTGGCGTTCCTCTACGTGAGTCAGGGGCGCAACAGGGCAGCCATCGAAAGGCTTCGGGTCGCCAACGACATGCGTCCCAACAACGTCAGGGTCCTGGCTCTGCTTGGTCAGCAGTACATGCAGGGCCGGTATCTGGACGAGGCGATCGAAACTCTCCTGATTGCGAGGCGCGTCGCTCCCGGCGACTCCAGGGTCCGGCATCTGCTGATTGATGCCTACCGGGAAGACTCGCAGTTCTCCGAGGGTCTGGATGTAGCCCGCGATGCCCTGCGCGCGAATCCCCTTGACGCGGGTGCTCATCTCGCCGTGGGCGAGCAGCTGGCCGGACTGGGCCGGTGCGATCAGGCCCGGCCCCACTTCGAAAAAGCGCTTCGCCTGGATCCATCTCTTGCGGCAGCGCATGGAGCGTTGGCGGATTGCCTGCTCGAGCGGGGCGAACACGAGGCCGCAATGTCCCGGTACAGGAGGGCGCGCCGCGAGGCTCCAGGAGACTTGCATGCTTCCAGGGGGATCGCCGAGAGCCTAGTCCAGTTGGGGCGCTATCGGGAAGCGCTTGCGGAACTCGAGCATTTGCTGGATGCCCGGGACGAAGGTGGCCGCGATCTCTACCTCTTACTCGCCCGGGTGCACGAGAGTATGGGAAATCAAGGCCAGGCCGAGGCGGCGCATGCTCGGTCCGAGGAGATCAAGGCCAAGGAACCCGAGACCGCGCACAAACGGCCCTTTGAGCCGCTAGACGGCGCAAGGTCACGGCAGTAGCAGGCGCCCCAGATCCTCTGGCGGCTCCAGGTCGGGGTCGAGTTGCCGGGCCTTCTCGAATTCGATCCGGCCACGGTCCCGATCACCCTGCCGCATAAGCAGGACTCCTAGGTTGAAATGGGCCTCTGCAAAATCGGCTTGGAGCCGCAACGCTTCCTCGAATTGGCTCGCGGCAGAGTCCAGGTCGGACGTTGCAGACAGAAGGCCGCCCAGATTGTTGTAGGCAGGAGACTGATCCGGCTCCAGCTCGATTGCCGTCTGAAACGCGGCAATGGCTCCGGCGACATCTCCAGTGCGGGCCAGGCTCACACCAAGATGATTGTGCGCCTCGGCCGAGTCCGGAACTATCCGGACTGCGGAGCGGAATTCCCGCACGGCGGTTTCGGCGTCGTGTTCGGCCATGGCTTCGACCCCTCTGCCGATGGCGAGGAGCATCTGCGTTTCGGCCGCGTCCCGAAGCTCCCGCCGCTTCCTCAGGCTGGTCTCGATCTTGAAGTGTTCCGCGGCCCGTTCTCGATCCCCTCTTCTATAGAGGACGCGGCCCAGCTTGTAGTGAACGCCAGGATAGCTGGGATCAAGGCGCAAGGTCGTGCGGAATGCAGCAACGGCCCGCTCGTAGTCCCCGGTCTGCTCCCACGCCGAACCGAGCCGAAAGTGGACTCTCGCCTCCGTGGGCCGAATATCGGCCGCCGCCTGCAACTCAGGCAGAGCCCGGTCGACCTCCGAAGACATGAGCAGGGCCAAGCCGAGGTTGTAGTGCCCATCGAAGCTGGCCGGGTCCAATCGGAGCGCAGCCCGAAACTCTTGAATCGCTTCCTGAAGCCTTGCCGTTTCAGCCCACGCAGCCCCAAGAGCGTTTCGAGCCTCGACGAAGCCGGGCCTGAGCGCAATGGCCTTCTGGAACTCGACGATGGCTCGTGATCGATCCTCTTTCTGGCGAAGCGCCAAACCGAGTTGGAAACGGGCGTCCGGAAGGTTCGCGTCGAAGCTGAGGGCCTTACGCAGCTCCCGAATCGCACTCTCGGCCTCTCCCTCGGCCAGCAGGGCGGTTCCCAGCTGGACGCGCGCGCCGACGTGGGTCGGGTCGGCCAGGAGCGCGGCTTGGAACGTCGCGATTGCCAACCTGGGGGCGCCCTTGTTGCTGAGGGCCCGGCCGAGGTTGTAGTGCGCTTCCGAATAACCGGGCTTGGCGGCCGTGGCCTGGCGAAATCTCCGCTCGGCTCCTCCCGGATCGCCGAGTCGCATCAGCACGATGCCCAGGTCATTCAGCGCCTGTCCGAAATCCGGGTCGAGGTCGACCGCTCGCTCGAGTGCGGAACGAGCGCCATGTTGGTTCCCCGTCGAGGAAAGGGCAAGGCCCAAGCGGTAATGGGTCTCGGGCGAGAGCGGCTCGGCTCCGGCTGCAAGGCGCAGTTCGGCTGCCGCCGCGTGAGGTTCCCCGGCCCTCAGCAAGGCTGCACCCAGGTTCGACCGTGCGACGCTGTAGCCGGGGTTGAGTTGCAGGGCCTCCCGAAACTCGCGGATAGCAGCCTCCATCTCGTTCTTGGCCACCCAACACGCCCCAAGGTAGTTGCGGATCTCGTACGACCGCGGATTCAGCCGCAGTGCCGCATGGAATTCAGCGATGGCCTGATCAAGTTCGCCGGCTGCTGCGAAGCTTCTGCCTCGCTCCCGGTGAGACAACGCGTCCGGTGCCGGCTCCTGTGCCCAGGCGTGAGCAGCCAGGATCGCCAACACCATTCGAGCGCAAATCCCGGCAAGGACTTCGGCCCGCGCACTCGGGACCGCGGCCGCTGCGAGTGCCATGCCCGGATCTGAACCGCCGACGCCAATCAGTCGATCATCAGACGCCTCATGGCGCCGCAAATGGCGTACGCGAAAAGGCCCATCTGATCTGTCGGTTCCCTGTTCGCCTGGCCCATTCCGGATCTGCACATTCATCGTCCCCGGCCACCATGCGTCAACAGCCTATCATTGGCCGAATGTGGTGCTGCCCACCACCAGCGGATTCTAAATTTGGCTTTCTTACCTCGCCTGCCGGTGCGGAACGGGCAGCAAGGGGCCAGCTTGTGGGAGGACTTGACTTGGCCGACTCTGTTTTGAATCATAGGGTGTGGCCACCGTTGCGAACCTTCATTTCCTCGACTCCATTCTGAACCACTTCCGCCAAGTCGCCTCCGCCCTGCCCACCTCCCGTAGCAGCCCTCGCCCGGCTCCCGGCCCTGCCCGCACGCAGCCGCAGGCAGGACTGCCGCGCAGCACCTCCGACGCATGCCCGCAAACCTGCCGCCCGACTCACCCACGCCTATGGATTTGTCACATTGAATGAGAAAGTTCCCCTAGCTGGAATCATCTAATCTGACAAGAAAGCCCGTCTGTCTGCCAAATAATATGACATACACCAGGCGTGCAGGGCCTGCTGGAGTTGATCGAGGGTGACAGGGGAGTTCGAAGCCAGCAAGGGAACGAGCAGATCGGGGGAGCGACGGGCCATATTGAGACAGTATACTCTTTACGTCCTCACGGTAGAGCAACCGTCTCATATCAGGGACGGGAAACTGGCCCAGTCAGGACGAAAATCCACGCAAATTCCGAAAACCGCGGATTTGGGGCCGCCAAATGGTAACCGTTCGACCGGGCCGTGAAATGAGTTGGAGCGGTCGTGGAAAGTCGGCAAGAAAACTTTCCCAAAACGCTGGACACTACTTTTGTGTTCATGGCAGGCTACGAATATGCAGTTGGCAGCGCAGGGGGAAACGGCCCGGAGCGGGTCGAGCGCCAACGGAGTGGGGGCAGCCGGCGGGCCGGAGAGGCAGCCACGGTTCGAGCTGCGGAGGGCAGCGAACTATTGGCGGAGCCAGCACGCCCGGGCGAAGGAGCGGATCGAGAAGCTGAAGGCGGAATCGAAGGCGCACAAGGCAGCGCTACGGGAGCAAGGCCGGGAGCTCCGGGAGCTCCGGGAGCGGTACTTGCAGTTGGAGTGCGACTACGCCGGCCTCCAGCAGCGCAACGCGGATCTGTTGAAGTCCCCGTTCGGCAAGCGCAGCGAGAAGCTCAAGCCCAAGGGCGGAAACCACGAGCCACCGCCGAAGACCGAGGGTCCGGGGGAGGCGGGGCGGAAACCGGCGGGGGAAGCGGGCAAGGAGCAGGAGCCCCGCAAGCGGGGCGGGCAGCGCGGAGGGACGGCCAACACGCGGGTGGACCGGTCCGAACTGACGGTGCGGGAGGAGATCCACGAGCCCGAGGAGGGCAGTTGTGAGTGTCCGGAGTGCGGCAAGCCCTACAGCCGCAACGGGGAGGAAATCAGCGAACGGATCGAGATTGAGGTGCGCGGGCACACGCGGCGGATCCGGCGACCGCGCTACCGGGCGAGCTGCCAGTGTGCTCAGCGCCAGGGCCAGCCAGTGCCGCAAGCGATCGCGCCGCTGCCGCCGGCCCTGTTCCGGGGCTCCAGCTACGGGCTGAGCGTGTGGGTGACGTTCGTGGTGCAGGTGTACTGGCAGCAGCGCCCGGTGCGGGCCTTCGAGCGGGAGTGGCAGGACTGCGGGGTGCGCCTGCCGGCGGGCACGCTGCTGGGACATGTGCACCATCTGCTGACCTGGTTCGAGCCGCTGGTGACGGCGATCGGGGTCTACCAGCAACAGGCGCTGGTGGTGCACGGGGACGAGACTTCGTGGGTCGTGCATGTGAGGGCCGAACGGGGCGAGAACGCGCGCTGCTGGCTGTGGGTGTGCTGGACGCAGACGGCGGTCCGCTTTCTGGTGGATCCCTCGCGCAGCGCGGCGGCGGCGGCGAAGCTGTTCGGCGGGCTGGGGCAGGCGCGGAAAATGGTGCTGGTGTGCGACCGCTACTCAGCGTATGTGAAGCTGGCGCGGGAGCACGCGGGGCAGTTCGAGCTCGCGATCTGCTGGGTCCACAGCCGGCGCGACTTTGTGAGTCTGGGGCGTTCGAGACCGGATCTGCAGGCCTGGGTGGAGAGGATCGTGGAGCGCATCGCGAAGCTGTACCGGCTGAACAGGGAACGGCTGGCCGTGTGGGATCGGGAACGCGCCCTGGAGGGCCAGTCGGAGGAGTTCGGGAGGCCGCAGAAGCAACTGCAGGCCGGGAGCGATGCGCTGTTCCAGTTTGCGGGCTGGGAGCGCTGCAGTCCCTGATCCGGCACCGCGCGGGCCTGGAGGTGTTCCTCTCCAACCCTCATGAGCGGACTGCTCACCCCGAGGCCATGAAATTCCAGATCCGCTAGGCGGGCAGTCCCGCCGGCCAACAGCCGAGGTCCCCGCGGACCGCCCGCTGTAGTTCAATTGTCCGGGAGGAAGCGAGATGTGGTCGCAAATCACACTGGTGGCTTTGTCCCCGGAATCCAAACTGACCCGGCTGTGCCGCGTCGAGCCCCGAATCGTTCCCGCCCTTGCATCAAGGGTGTGGACGAACAGCAAATAGACCCCGCCCGAGTGGCGCGTTGTCCCTACCGGCTCGGCCCTCGCTTCCGCCAGAAAGGAGCATACACTATGCAACAAATCGTCCCAACGCTGGATGAGATGCATGTCGTGGAACCGCGTGCGGCGGGCATCGATGTGCACAAGCTGCAACTCACGGTCAGCTTGCGGCTGTGCCAGGAGGCCCACGCCCTTCCCGCGGCGCTCACGCAGGAGTTTCCCACGCATCCGCAAGGGTTGCGCGAGATGGTAGCTTGGCTCACCGAGCACCACGTGGGAGGCGCCGCGATGGAGGGCACGGGGGTCTACTGGGAGCGGCCCTACCGCGTGCTCGAGGCAGGCGGCATCACGCCGCGCCTGGTGCACGCCCAGCAGGTGAAACAAATCAAGGGTCGTAAGACCGACCTTGCCGACAGCATGTGGCTGGCGCGCATCTGTCAGTTCGGTCTCGCGCAGGCAAGCTTCGTGCCACCGCCGGAATTCTCGGAAATGCGCCAGATGTGCCGCTATCGGCGCACGCTGGTCAACGATCGGGGGCGGCTGCGGTTGCGGATCCACAAGACGATCGACCGCGATGGCTTGCGGCTTGGCGGCGTGCTGACGGACATCTTCGGGGTGAACGGTCGCAAGATTCTCGACGGACTGGTCGCGGGCCAGACGTGGGAGCAAATCCGGGCTGAGCTGACCCCCCACGTGCGGCCCAAGCTGGCCGAGTTGGCGAAGACCTTGGAGGCCAGCCTGGACCCGCATGCGCTGTGGCGCGTGCGGCAGATGCTGCAGCGTTGCGACCAGCTCGACCAGAGCATCAACGAACTGAACCGGCGCGTGGACGACACGTTCAGCGATTATCGCCGACAGCTGCGGTTGCTGGAGACGATCCCAGGCATCCGACGGACCAGCGCGCACGCGATCTTGGCCGAAATCGGGCCCGATCCACAAGCCACCTTCGGCAGTCCGGATCAGCTGACCGCGTGGGCCGGCATCTGCCCGGGCAACAACGAGAGTGCCGGCAAGCGCCGTTCTGGGCACATCCGCAGGGGGAACGCCGCCCTGCGGGTGACCTTGGTCGAGTGCGCCCACGCCGCTGCACGCACGCGCAACTGCCAGTTCCACGGCTATGCCAAGACACTCACAGCCCGGCGCGGATACAAGCGCGCGATCGTAGCCACCGGGCACAAGCTGCTACGGGTGATCTACGCGGTCCTGCGCAACGACCACGCCTACCTAGATCCGAAGATCGATTACCGGAAGCTGCACGTGCAGCGCAACGCACCGCGCTGGATCAGAAACCTGCTCCGCTACAACTTCTTGGACGAACTGCGGACAAGGATACGGCGCAAAGGCTAACAGCACCGCCGACCGCACCCTGCGCATCCCCGCCACCCTTGCTGTCGCAATCGGGGCCTCAGCGAGTCTTGGCGACTACGCGTGAGGTGACCAGCGAATACGAAGAGCCCGTCCGGGCAACCTGACTGGACGGGGTAGGGGGAGATCTGTCTCAGAGGCAGGAGAATTTCACAGCAAAGTACCCATCTTGTCAAACTGGCATCGTCGTATTTGGGTACTCATGTATATAATTCCCGAAATATTCCCCCCCTCACTGGGTTGACTAATGCGAATATAAGACGATAATAGAAGCATGTTCGTGCACAATCGCCCTGAGACCGGCATCGCCGCCCAAGCGGCCAGCGGCAGAAGGCTGGGCCTAAAGCGGGCCGTGGAGTACCGCAGCCTACCGTCGAAGAGCATCCTGAACCGTTGTTCCAGCGCCCGGATGCCCTTCCGCTGGACCGTCAATCCGTACCGCGGGTGCGAGATCGGCTGCCACTACTGCTACGCGGGCTACACCCACAAGTATCTCGGCATCGAGGACCCCTCCGACTTCGACTCTTTGGTCTTCTCCAAGGAGAACGCCAAGCAACTCCTCAGCGCGGAGCTTGCCAGGGGCGTGAGCGGGCCAATTGCCGTCGGCACGAGCACGGACCCCTACCAGCCCGCCGAGCGGCGCTTCGGGACGACCCGGGGCATTCTGGAGGCCTTCAGCCGTTTCTCGGGCCACTCGATCGGTATCACGACCAAGTCGGACCTGATTCTCCGCGACCTGGACTTGCTCGGCCAGATCGCGTTGAGCAACGACCTCTGCGTGAACATCACGGTGACCACCACAGACGGAACGCTGGCGCGGAAGTTGGAGCCGCGCTCGGTCGTCCCGGAGCGCCGCATCGAGGCCCTGCGGCAGCTGCGCTGGCGTGGCATCGACGCCGGGGTGTTCAGCGCCCCGGTGCTGCCGCTGCTGACGGACTCTTGGGAGGCGCTCGAGGGAGTGGCGCGTGCCGCGAAGCGGGCTGACGCCCTGTACTGGCACGCGCACCCGCTATTTCTCCGCCCGGACGCTCGCGAGCGGATGATGCCGTTCCTGGACCGCGAGTACCCAGGCTTGGCGACACGCTACCGCGAGCACTACTGGCGAGGGGCGTACACGTCGCCCGCGTACCGCAAGTGGCTCGACGCCCGCGTCGGAGCGATCCGGGCGCGGCACGGGCTGGGCTCGCAAGCGCCCGACCGGGCGTGCGGGAGGGCCGCGAACATACCCGCGCAGCGATCCCTGTTCGACGGCCAAGCGGCCTGACATCGTGAGCCTGCGCGGACCGGAGGACCTCTGGGACCCGTCACGAGGGGTAGAATCAAGGCTGCCCTGGCTAGGACGGACCCGGGCTAGGCATCTCAATGCCCCTATTTCGCCGCAGGGTCGATGCCACCAGGGTCCGCACCGAGGGCCTTTGGATCAAGTGCGATGCCTGCTCGACGCCGATCTGGAAGAAGGATCTCGAAGCGCAGTTGATGGTCTGCGCCGAGTGCGGGTTTCACTTCAAGATTTCCGCGCGCAAGCGCCTGGAACTGCTCTTCGATGACGGAGCATGGGAGGCGTTCGGCGGGGATCTCCGGTCCACAAACGCCCTGCAATTCCACGACCGCAAGTCGTACGAGGACCGATTGGCCCATGCCAAGCGGATCACGGGGCTGAGCGATGCGGTGATCTGTGCCACCGGGACGCTTCACGGGCGCCCGGTCGTGATCAGCGCGATGGAGTATCGCTTCATCGGGGGCAGCATGGGCGCGGTCGTGGGAGAGAAGCTGACGCTGGCGGCCGAACGAGCACTCGAAGAGCGGCGCCCGCTCGTGATCGTGTCGGCCTCGGGCGGGGCACGCATGATGGAGGGCATGGTAAGCCTCGTGCAGATGGCCAAGGTCTCGGCGGCCCTGCACAAGCTGGACCGCGCCAGAGTGCCCTACATCAGCTTGCTGACCGACCCCACCACGGGCGGCGTGACGGCCAGCTTCGCTATGCTCGGCGACCTCAACATCGCCGAGCCGGGGGCGTTGATCGGGTTTGCCGGGCCGCGGGTGATCGAGCAGACGATCCGCCAGAAGCTTCCGAAGGGTTTCCAGCGATCCGAGTTCCTTTTGCACCACGGCATGCTGGACGCTGTCGTGCCGAGGCCCGAGCTAAGGCGGTACATCGCGGGCGCCCTCACGTTCTTCGGCAGCCCGGCCGGCTAGGCCCCGGGGGGATGGAACCGGCCCACCCGTCCGTCCGCTATCTGCTCTCGCTGGTCGGGGCGATCCGCCGGGAGCATTTCGGACTGGACCGGATGCGGGCGCTCGTCTCGGAGCTCGGTCACCCCGAGCGGGCGGCGGGGATCATCCACATCGCCGGCACGAACGGCAAGGGTTCGACGGCGGCAATGATTGAGAGCGGCCTGAGGGCGCACGGCCAGAGCACCGGGCTGTACACATCTCCGCACCTCTCGCGGATCAACGAGCGATACCGCGCCAACGGCCGACCGGTCTCAGACCACGCCCTCGCCGCCGCGATCGAGCCAGTCCGACGGGCCAACGAGAGGATCGTGGCACGGCTCGGAAGGTCGTGGCATCCCACGTTCTTCGAGTCCGCCACGGCCGTTGCTCTGGAACTGTTCGCCCAATCCGGGGCGCGCTGGCGCATCGTCGAGACAGGCTTGGGAGGCCGGCTGGATGCCAGCAACGTGGTCGAGCCCCATCTGGCCGTGATCACGCGGATCGGCCGAGACCATGACCGGTTCCTCGGACTGGGACTCCCGCAGATCGCGACCGAGAAAGCGGGCATCTTGAAGCCCGGCCGGCCGGCGGTGATCGGAGTCCAGACCTCAGAGGCGCGCGCGACTCTGCTGCGGTGCTCTGCCAAGGCCGGCACAGACGTGACCGACGTGCAGGCCGAGTGGCGGCTGACAGCCAAGGGGGCCAGCAACGGCATCTGGAGCTTCACGGCGGAGGGGCCGCGGACGAGCGTTAGCGTCGAGCTGGGAATCCGCGGCGAGCACCAAGTCGAGAATGCACTCACGGCTGTCGCAGCTCTGGACCGGATCGGAGTGCCACCCGCCCGGATCGCGGCGGGGGTCGCAAGGGCCAGGTGGCCGGGGCGCCTTGAGTTTCTGGGGAACCGACCAGCCGTGCTGCTGGACGCGGCCCACAACCCCGGGGGCGCGCGAGCCCTGGCGGGGTTCCTGCGGCGCGAGGCTGCCGGGAGACAGCTAACCCTGGTGTACGGGTCTTCCCGGGACAAAGCCATCGATGAGGTGGCAGCCCAGCTGTTCCCTCTGGCAAGCCGCGTGATCCTCACCAAGTCGCGAGTTGCGCGGGCGGCCACCCCGGCGGCACTGCTGCGGGTTGCCGGGCATCACCACCCCAGCCCGGAGATTGCCAGCAACGCGGGCGAGGCGTTGCGCAGAGCCAGGGGGATCACTCCCAAGGACGGCTGGGTTGTCGTCGCCGGATCGATCTTTCTGGTGGGCGAGGCGCGAGAACTCCTCGGATAGAATCGGGAGTTGCGACCCCGCCGGGAGACGCTCAGCCTGCTGCGCTCGGTGTGCTGGATGATCCCGATGCTTCTGGGAATCACCAGCGTGATGGGACTGCTCTCGCTGCTGTCATCCCTGACCGACAGCACGGGCCGGGTACAGCACCGCATCGCGCGGGCCTGGGGCCGCATGCTGATGGCGGTGTTCTTGGTGCGCGTGCGCGTGCGCGACGGGTCCGGGCTGGCCGGCGCCCAACCCTGCGTCTTCGCATCCAACCACTTCAGCCTGATCGACACGCCCCTGATGTTCGGCTTCATGCCAGTGCCGTTCCGAATCTTGGCACGGGCCGGCCTGTGGCGCATTCCGTTCATCGGATGGCACCTGAACCGAGCCGGCCATCTGCCCGTTGACCGCAAGAACCCGCGACGGGCGGCCGCCAACATTGCCCACGCGGCCAAGAAGGTGCGCGCCGGGCGCTCGATCCTGGTATTCCCGGAGGGCGGCCGACGGCGGGGGCCGCAGGCCAGAAGGTTCAAGACCGGGGCGGCGCACATCGCGATCCAGTCCGGCGTGCCGCTGGTCCCGGTGGCGATCGCGGGGACGCAAGCGATACTGCCCCCCGGGTCGTACCATCTCCGGCCCGGACCGGTGGAGCTGCGGATCGGCGCGCCGATCCTGACTGGCACCGGACGAGCGGAGAGCGCGATCGAGCTGACGAGCCGGCTTCGCGCGGAGGTGGCGAAACTTGCAGCGCAGCCCGCGCGAGTCCGAGGGCGATCCGAGGGAGGATGAACATGCAGTACTGGCTGGGGATTGACGTCGGAACCGGGGGCAGCCGCGCGCTGCTCGTGCGACCGGACGGCCGAGTTGCCGCAGGGGTGACGGCCGCCCACGAGGACATCCTGATGCTCCAGCCGCTCTGGGCCGAGCAGCGGCCCCAAGACTGGTGGAGCGCGTCCCGAAGAGCCGTCCGGCGCGTGCTGCGGAAGGCAGCGGTGAATGGCGGGGACATAGCCGGGGTCGGCCTTTCAGGCCAGATGCACGGTTTGACCTTGCTCGACGCACGAGACGAAGTGGTCCGCCCCGCCCTGATCTGGTGCGACCAGCGCAGCCAGGAGCAGGTCGACTGGATCAATGAGAGGGCCGGCCGGGCAATGGTCCTGGAGCAGACCGCGAACCCGGTCCTGACCGGCTTCACGGCCCCGAAGCTGCTCTGGGTGCGGGACCATGACCCGCGCAGCTTCGAGCGAGTGCGCCGCGCGCTGCTACCGAAGGACTACATCCGATTCTGCCTGACCGGAGAATACGCCAGCGATGTGTCGGACGCGTCCGGCACGGCGATGTTCGACGTTGTCCGCCGCCGCTGGGCCCGGCCGCTGATCGAGAGGCTCGGGATCGATCCCGCCATCCTGCCGGATGTCGTCGAGTCTCCCGAGGAAACGGGACGGGTGTCTCGCGCCGCCGCGGCCGCTACCGGGCTGCGGGCCGGGACACCGGTTGTCGGGGGCGCTGGCGATCAGGCAGCCAGCGCCGTCGGGAACGGCATCGTGCGGGCAGGCCTGGTGTCGTGCACGCTGGGGACATCCGGGGTGGTGTTCTCGCATCTCGAGCGGGCGGCCTACGACCCGGACGGGCGGGTGCACACGTTCTGCCACGCCGTTCCGGGCAAGTGGCACGTGATGGGCGTCACGCAGGGCGCCGGGCTGAGCTTGCAGTGGTTCCGAAACCAGCTCTGCGCCGACCTCGCCGCCGAAGCCGAGACGAGAGGTGTCGAGGCGTACGATCTGCTGACCCGGGCAGCGGCCAAGATCGAGGCCGGAGCCGAGGGGCTATTCTGGCTGCCCTACCTGATGGGCGAGCGGACGCCGCATCTGGACGCGTTCGCGCGGGGAGGCTGGATCGGACTCACCGCGAAGCACACCCGCGCCCATCTGGCGCGCGCCATCCTCGAGGGCGTCGCATTCAGCCTCAAGGACTGCCTGGGAATCATCGAGGGCCTCGGGGCGAAAGTCTCGGCCGTGCGGGCATCCGGAGGCGGCTCCCAGTCGGCGCTGTGGCGCCAAATCCTCGCCGGGGCGTTCGGCAAGCCCATTGCCACGCTGGAGACGCAGGAGGGCTCCGCGTACGGCGCGGCACTGCTCGCGATGGTCGGAACGGGGCAGTACGGGTCCGTGGAGGAAGCCTGCGACGCGACGATCTGCGAGGTTGCCCGCGAACGCCCCGACCCCGAGCTGGCCGAGAAGTACCGCGGGCGCTACCGGCTGTTCGGGCGCCTCTACCCAGCGCTCAAGGAACTCTATCCCAAGATGTAACCCGCGCGGCGCCGCTTCGGGGAACTGCCGTGGGATGGGGACCCGCGGATCTGGGCCAACGTTCCTCGCGGAGCGGGCTCGGCGCAACCGGGCTCAGAACGCGTACAGCAGGCTGCCGGTTTCCAAGGCCACCGCGACAGGCTCCGGCTCGGCGACCCCCTCGGCCTCTGGCAGGTCGACCTGACGGTAGTACAGCCCGTTGGAGCCGCAGTAGATCTCGATCTCGGCCGGGCGCGGCAGTTGTTTCTGGATCAGCGCCTCGGAGAGGGGATCCTCGATGAATCGCTGCAGTGCTCGGCGCAGCGGACGCGCGCCATAGCTGCGGTCGCCGACCGTCTCGTCCAAGATGTACTGAGCAGCGTCGTCATTGAGCCGGATCTGCAACCCCTTGCTCAGCAGGATCAAGTTGATCTCTCCAACGAGCATCTGGATGATCTGGCGAAGATCGTCATCGCTGAGCGAGTGGAAGATGATCGTCTCGTCAATCCGGTTTAGAAACTCCGGGTTGAAGATGCGTTTCACCTCGCTGCGCACCTCCCGCTCGGCACTGGCGGCAGTCATCCCCGGGCCAGAGCCGTGAAACCCCATCGGCTTCGAAGCCTGCAGATATCTGGCGCCAATGTTGGACGTCATCACAACGATCGTGTTCTTGAAGTCAACCGTGTTGCCCAGCCCGTCGGTCAACTGGCCGTCCTCGAAGACCTGGAGCAAGATGCTGTAGAGGTCGGGATGCGCCTTCTCGATCTCGTCCAGCAGGATGATCGAGTATGGCGCGCGCCGCACGCGCTCGGTCAGCTGGCCGCCCTCCTCATACCCGACGTAACCGGGGGGCGAGCCGATCAGCTTCGAGACCGAGTGCTTCTCCATGAACTCGGACATGTCGAAGCGGATCAGTGACTGCTCGCTGCCGAACAGGCACTCGGAAAGGGCGCGGGCTAATTCCGTCTTGCCGACTCCAGTCGGGCCCAAGAACAGGAATGACCCAGATGGCCGGTTAACGGGCTTGAGGCCGGCGCGCGACCGGCGGATGGCCCGGGCAAGCGCCGAGATGGCATTGTCCTGGCTCACGATGCGCCGGTGCAGGTCTTCCTCCAAGCGCAACAGACGGCCCATCTCCTCTTCCTTGATGGCGGTCATCGGCACGCCCGTCCAGCGCGCGACAACCTCCTCGATGTCGTCTCGCTCCACTGTGATCGCGGCCGCCTGCTCCGCCTCCTGCTCCTTTTGCAGCCGCCTGAGGTTCTCGCGCTCCTTGCGCTCCTCGTCCGAGTAGAACCTCGCCTTCTCAAACTCGTGCTTGGCGATGGCGTTCTCCATGCGGTGGACGATGTACTTGATGCGCTTGTGGATCTCCGCGGCCTCGTCGGACATCTTGGTCCGCTCAAGCTTGACGCGCGCCCCGGCCTCGTCCAGCAGATCGATCGCCTTGTCCGGCAGGAAGCGGTCCGGTATGTAGCGGATCGAGCTGCGAACCGCCACCTCCACCGCCTCGTCGCTGTACGTGACCGCGTGGAACTTCTCGTAGCGGTCCTTGATCCCCAGCAAGATCGCCACCGCCTCGTCCTCGGTCGGCGGGTGAACCTTCACGGCTTGGAAGCGCCGCTCGAGCGAGCGGTCGCGCTCGATGAACCTGCGAAACTCCGTGGGGGTGGTGGCCCCGATGCACTGGATCTCGCCGCGCGACAGAGCGGGCTTGAGAATGTTCGCGGCGTCCAGCGACCCCTCCGCCGAGCCAGCGCCGACGAGCGTGTGGAGCTCGTCGATGAAGACGATCGCGTTGCGGTTCTCGGTGAGCTCCTTCATGATCGTCTTGAGACGCTCTTCGAACTGCCCCCGGTACTTGGTGCCAGCGACGATCAGCGACAGGTCGAGGGCGAGGATTCGCTTCTGGGCAAGGAAGGGCAGCGCGACGCCGCTGGCGATCCGCTGCGCCAAGCCTTCGACGATGGCTGTCTTCCCGACGCCCGGCTCCCCGATCAGCACTGGGTTGTTCTTGGTGCGACGGCAGAGAATCTGCACGGCCCGCTCCATTTCGCTGTCGCGCCCGATCAGCGGGTCGAGCTTCCCCTCGGCAGCCTCGAGCGTCAGGTCGCGGCTGAACTCGGCGAGAGTCGTGCTCTCCTTGGGGCGCTGTGGGAACAACTTCTCCGATTGGACGCGCGCCAGCTCCTCGCGGATCGTCGAGAGGCGCAAGCCCCGCTCGTGGAGAATCTCGGCCGCGAAGCATTTCTCCTCGCGCAGCAAGCCGAGCAGGAGATGCTCGGTACCGATGTGCTTGTGCGAGAGGCGCTCGGCCTCCTCGGCTGCGTAGGCCAGCACCCGCTTGCACTCGTGGCTGAGCGGCAGGTCGACCGAGGTCGACACTTTCTCCCGGATGGTGGTGTGCGCCTCGATCTGCTTGCGGATCGAGTCAACGGCCGCGTGGGACCGGAGGAAGCGATTGGCGAGGGCTTTGTCCTCGCGGATCAGGCCGAGCAGGAGGTGCTCGGTCTCGATGTAGGGGCTGCCGAACTGGCTGGCCTCGTAGCGTGCGAAGAATATGACACGCCGGGCCTTCTCGGTGTAGCGCTCAAACATGCGGTTGGCCGGACCGGCCACCGAGCGGCGGGCGCTGCCAGACGATCGATCGCCGTGCGGGCACCATCATACCAGCACGCGGAACTGGGCACGCGCCGAAATGTGCGCCCGAGGCGGCGCGGCCCTTAGTTTTCGAGGAGCTCGCGCAGTGTGAACAGCGCGTCCAGCTGCAGGCCAGCGGCCGCGAGAGCGGCCTCCCCCCCCTGCTCGCGGTCGACCATGCAGCACACGCCGAGAACGCGCATGCCGGCGTCACGGGCCCGACTGACCGCCTGCAGGGCCGAGCCGCCGGTCGTGCAGACGTCCTCTAGCACGACGCACCGCACGTCCCGCGCCTCCGCGAGTCCCTCGACGTAGCGCTTCCGGCCGTGGCCCTTGCCTGCCTTGCGGACCACGAAGGCGTCGATGGGCCGGCCAGTGCCGAGAGATTCGCGCGCAACGGCGCATGCGAGGGGATCGGCGCCCATCGTCAGCCCGCCCACCGCCTGGGCGCTCCAGCCCCTCGCGCGCATGCGCTGCAAGATGAGACGCCCGATCAGGGGCATCGCCTGCGAGTGCAGCGTCGTCAGGCGGCAGTCCACGTAGACGCTGCTGCGCTTTCCGGAGGCGAGCACAAAGTCGCCACGCAGCACCGAGCGCTCGAGCAGCACCGAGCGCAACCTCTCGCGATCGGCCGACGCGGCCGCATGGCGCTCACGCGCCATCAGAAGCGGCGCACCTGGGCGAGATACCCATCGTAGTTGCGACGGACCTCGCCTAGGGAGTCGCCCCCGAACTTCTCCAAGAACGCTCTCGCAACAGTGATCGCCACCATCGCCTCGCCGATGACCCCCGCGGCCGGAACGACCGCGACGTCGGAGCGCTCGTAGGCAGCCTTCGCCGGCTCGCGCGTGGTCAGGTCCACCGACTCCAGAGGCCGCCTCAGCGTGGAGATGGGCTTGAGATAGCCACGCACCACGACGTCCTGACCATTCGTGATGCCGCCCTCGAGGCCGCCAGCCCGGTTCGAGCCGCGGGTGAAACGCCGCCCGGGCTTGTCGTAGTGGATCGTGTCCTGCACCTTCGACCCGGGGGAGGCGGCCTGAAGTGCCGCCGAACCGACCTCAACACCCTTCACGGCCTGCATGGACACGATTGCCTGGGCCAGCCTGCCGTCAAGCTTCGTGTCCCAGCTGGTGTGGGAGCCCAGCCCGACCGGCGCGCCGTGCACAACGACCTCGAAGACACCGCCGCGGGTGTCGCCGGTCCTGTAAGCGTTGTCTACGGCGCCCTTCATGCGCTGCTCCACCTCAGGATCGACGCAGTTCAGCAGTACTTCGTCCTTGCGCTCGAGCGCGACCAGCTCTTCCCACGCGACGGGCCGCTCGAGCCGAGCCTCCCCGACGGCGACGACATGGCTCAGCACTTGGATCCCGAACTCCGCGAGCAACAGCTTCGCGAATCCACCGACGGCCACGCGGGACGTGGTCTCCCTGGCGCTGGCCCGCTCGAGGACATATCGCGCCTCTGGATAGTTGTACTTGATGCACCCGGCCAGGTCCGCATGACCCGGGCGGGGACGATTGACCGGTCGGGCGTGTTTGCCAGACCCCTCGTAGTCCTCGATGGGCAGCGTCTCCCGCCAGTTCTTCCAGTCCCGATTCTCCAGCAGGATGGCGACGGGCGATCCGATGGTCCGGCCGTGGCGGACGCCGGAGACCACGCGGGCCCGGTCGGACTCGATCTTCATTCGACCGCCGCGGCCATAGCCCTGCTGGCGGCGCCAAAGGTCGCGGTTCACCCGGCGCAAGTCCACCGGAACACCGGCGGGCATGCCGAGCAGGGTCGCGACGAGAGTCTCGCCGTGAGACTCGCCGGCGGTGACGAATCGCAACATTTAGATTGGCGTTGGGGAAGGGTGCCTGACGGCGGGAAGCCCTATTATAGGCGGCTGGGAATGCGTCGCTTGGTGGGTATTCACGCCGTCGCGGCGGCGCTGCGAGCCGCGGACCGCCACGCGGAGGAGCTGGAGCGCGTCATCGTGGCGCGCGGCCGTCTCAACGCCAGACTCCAAGGCCTCGTCGACGAGTGCCGCCGGCGCAGCATTCCCGTGCGTTTCGAGACGCGATCGGCGATTCAGCGCGCCGCGGGTACGTCCGCGCACCAAGGAATCGTGGCTCTGGCGGCGGCAGGGCGGTACGCCGATTTGACGGAAACGCTGGACGGGCTGCCCGACGGGCGCGCCCTGGTCGTGCTGGACCAAGTCCAGGACCCTCGGAATCTCGGAGCGATCATCCGCACCGCGGATGCAGCGGGCGCGGGGGCGGTCGTGCTGCCCGAGCGGCGCTCGGCAGGCCTTGGAGAGGCGACATCCAAGGCTGCGGCCGGCGCGGTGGAGTCCGTGCCAGTGGTGCGGGTCAAGAATCTGGGGCGCGCGATTGACGCGATCAAGTCGGCCGGCTTTTGGGCATACGGTCTGGACGCCGGCGGCGGCACGGCCTACGACCGGGTGGAGTACAACGACCGATGCGCACTCGTGCTGGGGGGCGAGAGCCACGGGTTGCGCGTGACGATCAAGCGGCGCTGCGACTTTCTGGTGAGCATTCCGATGGCCGGTGCCGTCCCGTCGCTCAATGTCTCGGTAGCGGCGGGAGTCGCGCTGTTCGAGATCGGCCGCCAGCGGCGCCGGGACGACCGCGGCCAAGTCGGTACGATGGACGTATGACGGTCGCCGAGCAGTTCTTGGGAGAATTCGAGCAGGAGATGGCCATGACCCGCAAGATGCTCGAACGGGTGACGGACGAAATCTTCCCGTACCGGCCCCATCCCAAGTCCATGACGACCAAGGAGCTCAGCGGCCACATCTCGGACATGGCCATGTGGGGCGTTTACACGGCTCAGGTCGACAGCTTGGACATCAACCCGACCGATGGGCCGGCGATGGAACCCACGGTTGTCGGCAGCGTCGCGGAGTTGATGACGGGCTTCGACAAGAATGTCGCCGACCTGTCAGCTGCGGTGAGCAAGCTGTCAGACGAGCAGATGATGACCCCGTGGACACTGCTCAGCGGTGGTGACGAGATCTTCACGATGCCGCGGATCGCCGTCTACAAGTCCATGATCCTCAACCACTTGATCCACCACCGGGCGCAGCTGGGCGTTTACTTGCGGATGAACGACATACTCGTGCCCGGCATGTACGGGCCGTCCGCCGACGAGATGCCCCCGTCCTAGAGCGGCCGGGCGCGCAACTCACCTGTCCCGAAGAGCCGCCTGGGGACCGGGCGTGGGCTGGTAGGCTGATCGGCACATTGCGGTGGCTTCGCGGCATTTCCCTCACTGCGTGGATGCTGCTGGCCATGACGGCCGGCGCGGGCGTCGGCACGCTTTGGCCCGAGTTCGCGGCAAGGCTTGAGTTTCTGAGCGCGATCTTCCTGCGCCTGATCCGGTCGATCATCGCGCCGGTCCTGGTGGGCGTGCTCTTGCGGGCCATCGGCGGTGCCGGCAGCATGGGAGCGCTCGGACGGCTGGGCTGGAAGTCCGCGATCGTATTCGAGACGGCGACGACCGTCGCCCTGCTGGCCGGCTGGTTCGCCGTCATGTCGGCAGATCCAGGAGCGGGCTTTCGGTTAGAGTCCGCGGCAGACAGGGCAGCCAGCGAGGCGAGCCTGGCCGAGACGCTCGAGGCCGCCATCCCGGCCAGCATCGTGGACGCAATGGCGCGGGGAGATGTCCTGCAGATCGTCGTCTTCTGCTTTCTGTTCGGAATCGCGTGCCTCTCGGTCGGCGAGAAGGCCCGGCCGATTATCGGATTCGCGGACGCCCTGTCGACGGTCGCCTTCCGCTACACGGACTACGTCATGTGGCTGGCACCACCGGCTGTATTCGCAGCCGCTGCGAGCCTTGCGGCCGGGGGCGCCGATGGACTCCTGGGAGGCCTGGTGGCCTTCACCGCGACCGCCTGGGCCGTGCAGGGCGGATTCCTCGCGTTTGTGCTGGCAGGCGGCCTCATGCTCAGCGGCGTTCCTCTGCGAGCATTTGCGCGCTGCGCCCGGGCGCCTCTCGTGATTGGGTTTGCCACGACTTCGAGCGCGGCGGCGCTGCCGCAGACTCTGGAGAATCTCGAGCGTTTCGGCGTCCCTCGCCGGATCGTGGGAGTGGTCGCGCCCCTGAGCCTGAGCCTCAACCTCAACGGAAGCACAATCCACCTGGCAATGGCAACGCTGTTCATCGCCCAAGCTTCGGGAATCGACCTGAGCATGGGGCAGCAGGCCGTGATCCTGCTCACGCTCAAGCTGACGAGCAAGGGAGTTGCGGGAGTGCCGCGAGCCAACTTTGTGATCTTGGCGGCCATCTTCGAGAGCCACGGGCTGCCCGCGGAAGGATTGGCTGTGCTGCTTGGGATCGACGCGTTGATCGATCCCGTGCGGACCACTGTGAACGTGGCAAGCCACTGCGCCGCCCCCGCCGTCGTCGCCCGGTGGGAGGGGGTAGCGCTGGGCCGCGAGCAGGCCTGAACCGCCATGCCCGATACGATCAGCCTTCCCCGTCGCCGGGAGCCGAGAGAACGTCCGAGATCAGGCCGTTCGTCGACCGTCTACTGCATCCACTCTTGGCGGCGCGGCCATCTCGGCCCGTCCTCGAAGAATCTCACGCCCGACCCCATGCGGTCGTAGTCACCAAGCTCCTCACGCGCCACGTCCGCGAGTGCGGTCAGGCGCTCGACAACATCGGCGTGCTCGGCGGCGACATTGGTGGTCTCCCCGATGTCAGACTCCAGGTTGTACAGGGAAAGCTCGGTGACAGGCTCGAGCAGTTCCCCAAGGAACGCGCCGCCCTTCGACAGCAGCCACTCTGACTCGTCGCGCCCGGGCCGCGGAAACACCAGCTTCCAAGGGCCGCTGCGGACGGCATCCAAGTGGGTCTCCCTGTAGTAGTAGAAGGCCTCGTGAGGGCTGGCGGCACCCGGATCTCCGCGCATGAGCGGACCTATGTCCCGTCCGTCCAGCACGCGGTCTCCGGGTAGCTCGGCTCCGGCCATCCCGATGAACGTGGGCAGCAGATCCATGTTCGTGGCAATCTCCGAGGAGACGGTCCCGGCAGGAATGTGGCCCGGCCCCCACATGACGGTCGGCACTCGGATGCCACCCTCCCACGTGGTGGCCTTCGCGCCGCGAAGCGGCCCGGCGGAACCCGCATGTTCCTCGATCGCGGCGGTGTACTGAGGCAAGGCGTGATTGCTCCAAGGGCCGTTGTCGGACGTGTACACCACGATCGTGTCCTGGTCGAGCCCAAGCTCCCCCAGCAGGTCAAGAATCTCGCCGGTGCTCGCATCCAGCTCTTCGATCACGTCGCCGTACAGCCCGCGCTCAGAGCGCCCGCGGAACGGTTCTGTGACACCCAGCACGACGTGCGCCATCGTGTGCGCCACGTAGAGGAAGAACGGGCGGTCGCGGTTCTCTCGGATGAAGGCGAGGGCCTCGTCGGTGTAACGCCGGGTCAAGTCGTCGACGCCGGCCGACTCCTGAATGCGATCCTCGTCGCGATACACCCAGTGGACCTCCCCGCTGTCGTTGGCGCCAACCACGCCGAACCAAGAATCGAACCCGCGGCGGACCGGGTTGAGCTCTGGCTTGAAGCCTTGCCGCCGTTTGGTGATGTCGATCTTTCCAACCATTCCGGTGGCGTAGCCAGCCTCCTGCAGCACGCGGGGCAGCAGGATTTCCTTCTCGTGGACGTACGGGAAGATGTTCTTCTCGTTGCCGTACTCGGCAACCCTGATCGGATAGCTGCCCGTCAGCAGCGCGGTGCGGGACGGGCCGCAGACTGGCTGGGCGTAGAAGTCCGTGAACCGCATTCCCTCGGCGGCCATTTGGTCGATTCGCGGGGTCTGGAAGTCAGTGGCCCCGAACACTCCCAGATCGCCGTATCCTTGGTCGTCGGCGAAGAGGATGACGAAATTCGGCGGCCGGACCGGGGCGTCCTGAGCCTGCGGGCTGCAGGCTGCCAGGCCCAAAGCGAGCACACAGGCGAGAAGAGATGTTCGAGTGGTCATGGTGGAAGGGCGATCCGCCTAGCGGCGCGGGAGAGTCCCGCGGACCTGCCCGTGGGACAACGCCACCCGCGGGCTCGCACCGCCACCGTAGCAGAGTTCGGGGAAAATCGCGGGAAGGGCGGCTGGCGCCCGCGAGGTGCGGACCGGCGTCAGTCCGAAGCCCGTGTGGCCGGCCGTTGGGCGCCGCCGATGTGAAACACCATTGCCGTGGGACGGCCATCGGCATCTAGGTCGAACTTGACGGTGGCGGCGGTCCAGCGTAACGAAAACTCGGTCGGCGAGTGCGGCAGGAGTTCGAGCGGGGGCAAGAGGCCGAACTTGATCCATAGCGAGCCGGCATCCCGAGTGATGCTCACCGGCAAGGGCGAGCCATCCCGGAACTTCCCGACGTAGCGGTCGAGCATTTCCGGGGTCATCGTCATGATCGGCTTGGTCTGGTGCCGCTGTGGGCCGCGCCGGGGCTCCTCCTCCAACTCCCGCAGCCAGATGTTGCGATACAGGACGGGGTTGCCGTGATCTTGGAGCTGCAACGGCAGGCGGTCCGGGTGGGATTCGTACGGCAGGTGTTGCAGCCACGAGGTTGGCCCCCAGATCTCGCTGTTGTCCTGCACCAAGACGCCGTTGTGGAGCACGGTCACCCTGGCGGGCCGCGCAACCGACCCGTCCGGGCGAAACCGGGGCCTTCTGAACACGATGTCATAGGCCTGCCACTCGCCGGCCGGCCGGCTGGCGTTGGCCAAGGGAGGGAACTGTCCGTACACGGCGGCGGCCTGTCCGTCGGTGTAGGTCACATTGTCGTAGGAGTCGAGCACTTGGATCTCGTACTTGGCCATCAGGAACACGCCACTGTTCCCCCTGCCCTGCCCCGAGCCGCGCGCGGGCGTGGGAGCTGCCCACTCCAGATGCAGCTGCACGTCTCCGAACCCGTCTCTGGAGAAGATCGGCCCGCCGCCGGGAACGGCGGCTAGGTTGCCGTCCCTGATCACCCATTTGGCCGGGCCGCCGTCGGCCGCTCTCCAATTCGATAGGTCAGTTCCATCGAAGAGCACGACGGCATCCGACGGCGGCGGCACCGACAACTGAGGGCTTGCGGTGACCTTCGCGGGCGCGGGCCGGGTCATGTCGTGAATCTTCCAGCGCACGGGCGACTGGCCCTCCGCGATCGGTGCGAGGGTGGCGCTGGCGAGAATTGCGGCGAGGAGTGTGATGCGATGCATAGCGGTGTCCAAAGTTCGTTCGATTCTACCGCCGCGCCCGACAACCGGGGTGACCGTCCGCCCGACACGGGCATACGGCAAGTTGGACACACCGGGCACGGCGCGCGCTCCGGGATACGTGGGCTGGCCGAGGTCGGCACGTGACGGACGCATTACTCGGCCCGCGGATCGCTGACATCCAATACATGCACGTGAATCTTCTCCAGCTCGTCCGGGGAAAGCAGCTTGAGCGCCTCCTTGAGAACCTCGCACCTCAATGCCCGGGGGTCTTGCCGGTCGCCCTCAAGACCAAACCAGAGGATGACGTAGAAGCCGTAGCCCGCCGTCTCTTCGTTCGTCGAGCGGTTTGCGTATTGCCCGACCAGCTGATCCCGCAGGCTTCGGGCGTGGCGGGGCGCACTCATGCGAACGTGCTTCTTCATCTCGACCGGGACCTGAAGACAGCCTGAGGAAACGCGAATGCCGGCCCGCTTTCTGTCGAAGTAAGTGGCCTCTGGCTCCGTCTCGAAGCCCTTGGGCAGCAGAACGTTCAACTCTTCCAAGAACGCGTCGCGACAAGTCTCCTCGTGCTTAGGGGAGGTGAGCCTGCGATTCTGATCTTCGTTCCAGAACTTTCGGTAAGAGTCGGTGTTACGACTTCTCAGTTGACGGCCGACCTGGTCGATTCGGTCCCCCACGAGAGCCATCAGGTCCGGCGCATTGGCGGGCGGGCCGTCCCGCAATGCGTCCCGAAGCTTTTCGGGCTTCGGGGGGCGGTGCTGCCGGTCAATACGCAACGCCAGTCGCTCGCTGCTGATCTTGTTGATGGTCGCCTGCCAAAGACCGAGTTCTGGATGGTCGACAAGTTCGCGCAGTACGGCGCCAGACTCTGGATCCGATGAAGTCCGCAGGTCGCGGAGCAGAAGGAGAACGGCGTCTGCAGCCATCGCTTCCGGTCCCACCCATCCGAACTCCGTGCTTGTCTCAGGACCGGACCATCGCCCAAAGAGTCGGATCAACCCGGAAGCCAGCCGTGCCCGCTGGCTGGAGCGCTGCAGTCCAGTCGAGCCCTCATACCTCCAGAATTCGGCCAAGCCGGCCGTCCTGTCGGCCCGCTTCCCGACATAGCTGCTCAACTGCTCCCCAAACGCGCGCGGATCCGCAATCAGGCCCGCAATGAGCCACCGTCCCCGCTGAGCTACGGTCATACTTCGCCGCGAGAGCTTCTTGGTAACGAGCTGGCTGAACTCAGCGCTGTCGGCGAGTCTAAGCGCCACGCCGAGAAGACGGTCCAGAATTGCGATGTGCTCGCGATTGCACCGCAGGGGAAACCCGCGCAGCACCAGCAGGCAGATTTGTCGTGCCACATCTCCATGTCCCCGGAGGGACAGTAATCCAACCGTTTCGGCGGAAGGGACGCGGCGGTATCGAAACATTGCCCTGCAGTACTGGAGAAGAACGCCGGCGACCGTTGCGGGACGCTCCTGGAGAAGGCCGTGGTACCAAGCGGGAGGCTCGGATTGGTAAGCGATGTGGAAGTAGGATGCAAGCGCAGACCGACCGATGGCATCGTTGGTTGCCAACCGAGAGGGGGAACCGTCCCGGGCACGCTCGGCCATGCCCGCCATCAACGGAAGGCTTAACAGGTAGATCCGATCCTCTTCCGCAGCCAAGCGAATGATCTCGTCGGCAGTTGGCAGATCTGCACGTGCGGGAACGCCCCTGAGACCGGCAAGAGCGGCCTCGAACAAGTTGTCCTCGCCTCGAAAGAATTTGCTCAGGCGATTCCGGCTGCTGCTGTCCTCAACCTCCCACGATCCTCCGAAATAGGACCGGGCGAGATCATACAAGAGGCCCGGTGAGGCACGATTCTGGTGCAATTCTGAGCATGAGGAGCGCACTGCCTCGACACGTTCCTGGACCAATTGCGGTCGCGTCGTAGTTGCTTTGCTGGAGGCGTCGGACGCCTCGGCCGGCGAACTGACCAAAGGCATCAGCCGTTCCAAGATCTCTCGAAACGGCTCGCGCCCTCTGGCCATGCCAAGCAGGGCCTCCAATGTCAGGCCCTCGGCTCCCTCCTTGTTCTTGGCAGCCCGGACCGCCCACTGGAAGAGAATCTCGGCCTGCCTGCCTGAGACTTCGGCACGATCGACCTGTCCCAAGCACCACAGACCAAAGTCCTTGGGTACGCGGGCATCGAACAGAGCCTTCTCAACGTGAACGCCGAAATGGAAGTAGGCATCGTTCCAGTCGGCGGGCCGCGCCAGACCCTCGAGGACCAACGCCTTGTACACGCTGTCGCGTGGCTCAAGCCACGCCCGGACCCGCCTCGAGGCACTGTCACGCCCAACGACATAGGCCGAGTCAAGTACGGCGCTTCCGGCCGAGAGCCAGTTGTAGAGACACTTGATGGACACCTGATCGCCATGGGCTTCAATTCCCCGAGCCACGAGTCTCAGCACGACATCCCCGAGCGTCCAATGCTCTAAGCGCCGGTACAGGTCCTCGGACCGCCCGTGCAACCCGTCCAGCAAGGCAGGCAGGTCCTGTTCTCGCGTGTGCCTGGGGAAGTGCAGAGTCCAAAACTCCGGAACCTGAGCGGCACCATCGCGATTTTCTGGCAGGCAATCCCAGATCCTCGCCGGGCCCAGGTCTTCGGGGTACAGCATGGCCAGCAATGCATCCAAGAGAAACCCGTCCTCGTCCGTGATCTGACCGTTCCTAACGTCGTCGAGCAGAGTGTCCAGCGCCAGCGTTTCTCCAGCCTCCAAGAGCGACCCGGCAACGCCGCGGAGCGCAAGGACACGGCTGATTGGCCAGAGGCTCTCATCCCGAAGGACACGCGAGAAAACTCTACGCCAGCGGTGCCGCCTCGAGGCCTGACTCAGAACTCGCAGTACCAAGTAGACGAGAGTTTGGTCCGTTTCCGAGCGGCCTTCGCGACATAGAATGTCTTCGAGGTGGCCCTCCATGTCTTCTGTAGCAAGGGCGGCAGTCGCTGCGTAACAAATTGTTTCGACCTCACGCTGGAGAACGATTGCATCCCGTTCCTGTTCTAGGCTGGCCAGCAGCTCAACTTTCTGATCGTGGGTGAAGCCATCCAGACTTCCATGGAGAAGGGTCACGGGGTCGCGTTGGATCAGGATGTCTCTAACAGCGGGGATGAATGAGGCTAGCCAGCCCGCAAGGCTTCGGTGGACTGTCGGCACTCTGGTTGCGCATCCCATAAGGAGCGCGAGAAGACGCTTGACGGGCAGTCCCTGCTTGATCGCTCTGGCAAGGTGCCTCGCCGCCAAGAACTCGCCGACAGATTGGTGCACTGGCACCCGTGTGTCCCTTGTAGTGCCGCTGGCGCTCCGAAAGAGCTTGGTCTTCAGGACGGCTGTTACCTTTTCGGGCGACGCTGCTCCGGCGATTTCTGGGCTCGGGTAAGGGTCGCTGGCTTGCGAGCGGCGGAGGGAAAACCCTGCGGCACCAGACAAGAGCTGGAAGGCCAACAGATGCCCCGCGAGCTCTACGGTCTCATCGACGAACAGAGTAGAACGGCCTAGAAGTGCCATTTGCTCGTGCTCGATGTTCCGTTCCACGACACTATCGCGGCAAACCCGCAAGAAAATCTCGGCCCGATTCCCGTCCTGCCAGTCTTGGGCTCCACTTCGCACCATAAAGTCAAGCATCTGGGGATTCGACAGCATGCCGTCAAGGCCGAGCTCTTGGGCACGATCCAAGAACTGCCGGACATCCCCAACGTCACGCCTACTGGCGAGTACCCTAACGATGCTCTGCCGGGACAGCGGTTCCAGACGCAGAACTCTCACCACGCCATTCGTGGCAACTTGGTTGAGATGTTTCCAATCGCTGCCCCCCAGCCAGTCTGACGACCGGCACGAGATCCGAAACCGTGTCGGTCGCAGTACGTCCAGCCGGCGGCGGACCTTATCAAACGGGACCACGTACGATCCCTGCTGGGCCCTTACCTCATCTAGCCCGTCGATGAAGAGAGTCTCGTCGCGCCACTCAGGATGGTTGCCTAGGTCAAATGCCACGAAATCGCGAGCTGTGACGAACTGTGCGCCTTGCAGCTTCGCTTCCTCCCTGAAAGCGGTTGTCTTCCCGGAGCCAGGATCGCCGAGCAGCACATACGCAGGTGCCTCTCGGAAGCTCGCCAGCGGACAGGGCTCGGCGGACCAGCCGGTAGTGTCGCGGCGATTGGTTCCCGTGATGTCAGTGCAGACGGCTGGGACAATGACGCTCATCGGTTCCCAAACCAGTGGGCAGCGGGCAGGCTGAGAAATTTGCCAAGCGAGGTCCCGCCGGTCCCCACGACGAGACTCCTGGCATCCGACACCCTTGCGCGAAAGGACCCAAGCCCCCGGACGCTACGCCTCTGCCTGCCGCTCTTGACCTCGATCCCGATCGTTTGCGGTCCCTGCTTCAGCACGAAGTCCACCTCAGCCGACTTCTGCCTCCAGTACGACACATGGATCCGCGAGGTCGCGGTGTTGACGAGGTGGGAGCCCACGGCGCTCTCGACAATGCGGCCCCAGAAACTTCGATCCAAGACCGCTTGCTCGAATGAGTACCCGGACCCCACCGTCAGGAAGGCCGGATCCAGCGCAATGAGCTTTGGGCTGGAGCGTCGATCCAGCTGGGCGCGCTTACTGTACGCTGGCAACCCCACGAGCAGGCCCGCGACCTCCAAGAGGTCCAAGTACTTTTGGACGGTCGCGATATTGCCGCGCTGGGTGAGGTGACCGACCAGCTTGGTGTAGGACAGAATCTGGCCGGAGTAGGCAGAGCCGACCCGGAAAAGCCTCTGAAGCAGCGCCGGATTGCGAACGCTGGTCATCGCGACCACGTCACGACCGATGCTGGTCCGAATTAAGGACTGCCGAACGAAGTCCTGCCAGCGGTCCGGGCTCCCTGCCAAGGCTAGAGCGCCGGGATACCCGCCGTAGAACAAGTACTGATCAAGCTCTTGGCGAAACGCCTTGCGAGTCTCCCCGAAAGACCATTGGGTCACGGGGATGGTCTCGAACCGCCCCGCGAGGCTCTCGTTGAGCTGCGCCTGAATCGGCAACGGGGCAGAACCGAGCAGCACCACATGCAGTTGCCGCGCGGCCCGGCGATCCTCATCCCACAACCCCTTGACCGTGCGCGACCACTGGGGAATCACTTGAATCTCGTCAAGAACGAGGACGAAACCGTTGGGTGAGCGATCCGCCCGTTCCCTGGCGAGCCTCCACTCCCGTACGAGATCGCGGGGGGATCTCGCCCCCCTCACAGTCCCCGGTCTCGAGACACCGTCCCCCCAGCCGCCCGGCGCATCGGGCGCTGGCGCGTCCATTGCCAAGTACCGGCATGGCAACGGACACTCGCGCAGAGCCTGCCGGGCAAGAGTGGTCTTGCCTGTCTGGCGGGGGCCCTCAATGACGATGATCGCGCGCGGGGGCTCCCGCAGGCGATCGAGGAGGATTCTGACCTGTTCTCGCTTGAAATCCACAACACTTGTTTCTTATTCTGCTAATGATGATTGTACAGCATCGTAATAATCTAAGAGACGCAAGGGCGGACGAGACAAAGCTGACCGCCGGTCACCTCACTAGATCCGTCCCACCGCTGCTTCTGTGAGGGATCGGTCGCTCTGGGCCTCATGCTGGCCGGGGCTGCCAATGAAGGCCGAAGCGCCGCGCTCAATCCGGGATGCTGCCGGACACAATTCTTGGACACTCTCCCGAGGCCGGACCGCAGGACGTACCGCACGGCGCAACAGGCCGAGAGACGCCTGCACTTTGTCTGGGACCACAGACCAAGCCGGAAACGATCTGTCGAGACAGGGTGACACTCCGAAGAGCCTGCCTAGGCACACTCGGGCTGTGGAGCGCCGCTGCAACACCGAGGGTCCGGTGCAGGTATCTCAAACTGGAAAATTCGGCTCATCCGCAGAATTCATGGGCGTCGGGGGGCTGGGGAAGGTGACCGAGCGTATGGTAGAGGGCGAGCTGGCAGGCGTCGTAGGTGCGGAAGCCGAAGGCGCGGCGGAGCGTGAGTTTGGCTTTGAGGTTGAGGCCCTCGACGGCGCCGGAGGAGTGGCAGCGTCCGGTGCGGAACCAGTTGAGGATGAGGGGTCTGTGGTTGGTGAGCATGCGGCCTCCTTGGCGCAGACTCCGCAGCTCAGCCGATGCGGGCAAACAGCTACTGCAAGAAGGAAGAGCAGCTACTGCTGGAAGGAAGAGCAGCTACTGGACGCGAGCCCACGTACCGCCCACCAGGCCATGCTCACCCATCATCGGACCCACACATTGTGCGGAGGAGGCAAATTTCATTGTCGTTGTACATTGCTGGTGTAAGATTCGGCTGACATGCAGATCCGCTGGCTGCCGAGCATAGACATACGCCCGGTCGGGCGACGAAGGTAGGTACATGGTCGGCAAGGACCCTTCGACACCGGGAGAACGGTGACCCCGAACGAATTCATTGCGAAGTGGCATGCCTCGGAGCTGAAGGAGCGCTCCGCAGCGCAGGAGCACTTCATCGACTTGTGCCGCCTGCTCGACGAGCCCACGCCAGCGGAGGCCGACCCGAAGGGCGACCACTACTGCTTCGAGCGCGGAGCCCTCAAGGACTCTGGTGGAAGAGGCTGGGCGGACGTGTGGAAGCGCCACTGCTTCGCTTGGGAGTACAAGGGGAAGCATGCGGACCTTGACGCCGCGTTCGACCAGTTGAGGCAGTACGCACTCGCGCTGGAGAATCCGCCGCTCCTCATCGTCTCCGACATGCTCCAGTTCCGGTTCCGGACGAACTGGACGAACTCCGTGAGCAAGACGCACGAGTTCGGGCTGGACGATCTCGCGGACGGGGCCGTCCGGGACAAGCTCAAGTGGGCGATGTCCGATCCCGAGCGGCTACGGCCAGAGGAGACCCGACAGACGCTCACGGAACGGGCCGCCGAGACCTTCGCGCAGCTCGCGCAGTCGCTCCGGGACCAGGGCCACGCCCCGCAGGAGGTGGCCCACTTCGTCAACCGCCTCGTGTTCTCCATGTTCGCCGAGGACGTGGGACTGCTCCCCAATGCCATGTTCACTCGCATGCTCGAACACGCGCGCCAGCAGCCCGATGCGTTCGCGATGCTGGCCCGCGATCTGTTCGGGGCGATGTCCGTTGGTGGCCGGGTAGGGTTCGAGACTGTGGAATGGTTCAACGGCGGGCTCTTCGAGGATGACGCGACCCTCCCTATGAACAAGGCCCAGATCGAGACGACCCTGAGGGCGTCTGGACTCGACTGGTCGAACATCGATCCCTCGATCCTGGGCACGCTGTTCGAGCGGGGCCTCGACCCCGACAAGCGCACTCAGCTCGGGGCGCACTACACGGACCGGGACAAGATCATGCGGATCATCGACCCGGTGGTCGTTCGTCCCCTGCTGGCCGAGTGGGACACCGTGAAGGCCCGGATAGCCAAGAGCTTCGAGCGCGCGAACGCAGCCAAGTCAAAAGGTGTGGAGACGCGCCACCGCAAGCAGGCGGAGAATACGCTCAGTGCGTTCCTGGAGCGGCTGCGAAGGTTCACCGTACTTGATCCTGCCTGCGGGTCCGGCAACTTCCTTTATTTGGCACTTCACGCCCTACACGACCTAGAACACCGGGTGCAATTGGAAGCGGAGGCGACGGGGCTCCAGCGCGCCTTCCCGTCGGTCGGTCCTGCGAACGTGAAGGGCATAGAGTTGAACGCCTACGCGGCTGAACTGGCCCGCGTGTCGGTGTGGATCGGAGAGATCCAGTGGATGCGTCGCAACGGGTTTCCGGGTTCGCGGAATCCGATCCTCGATCCCTTGGAAACCATCGAATGCCGCGATGCGATCCTGGCCCCGGAGGGTGGAGAGCCGGAGTGGCCCGAAGCGGACGCGTAAGCATTCACTCCGGGGAGTATTTTGGGGCCTGGGAGGCTGGCCCTCGCGAGGGCCAAAGGCAGGGGAAGGCGCGGATAGGTGAAGGTGCGGCCCGCAGGTGCAGAGTGGCCTCGCTCGCCGCGTTCAGGCTCCAGCCTGAGAAGGTGGGCGAGTGACGTAGCGACACTCGCGAGCTGGCCTCAGCGGGGAGTTAAGCTGCGGGCGGGAAAGTGCTGTCGGGTGCGTCAGCCGGCGCTGCCGCTGGCGGCCCGTTGGCCGGGGTCCACCAGCGGATGGGAGGTGCGCGGAGTTCCTCGATGCGCTGCTCGTCCATCTCCCACGGGAGCCATGGGGACAGTTCCGATGGGGCTTGGCCCCGGTTGCGCGCACAGGCATCCAGCCAATCCAGCATGTAGCGGTACGGGTTCAGCCCCGCCACTCTCGCTGTCTGCAGCACGCTGAGCAGGCGCCCCGCCGTCTCGGCCCCGGCCGGACCGCCGGACCCGAAGCTCAGCCGGCGCGAGATCACGGGTCCGCGCAAGGTCCGCTCCGCGTAATTGTTGTCCATGGGAATCGCCGGGGCCTCGAGGAACACGCTGAGCCCCGCCTTGTGCAGGATCAGGGACGCCGTGGCTTTGCCCCGCGCTTCCACCTGGGCCAGCTCCGCGCCGGTCCGGCCACCGCTTGGCACGGCGATCAGCATTTCATAGCGCGCAACCAGGCTCCTCCACTCTTGCAGCGCGTCGTCGAAGAGTTTCCCGAGGCTGGCTTTCAGGCTTGCCTGCGCAGCCTCGAAGTCCTCGGCCTGGTCCTCTAAGGGCAGTTCGGGCTGCCAGGCCCTGCGACGCAGGTGCGCCAAGTGGAACACTTCCCCGATCCGCTCGAGCCAGTCCGTGGCCCACGGCTCCAGTTCCGGAAAGCCGGCTTCCACCCGGCAGTAGTGTCGGCGCTGATGAGCCCAGCAGAACTGCAGCCGGACATTCTCGGAGCGCTTGGCGAAGGCCGGATAGACACTCCAGCAGTCGCACACGAGCGTCAGCAGCTTGCCTTGGCCCAGCTTGCCCAGCAGTGCGCGGCCCGAGGGCAGCCCGCGCGTCGGCAGGATGCGCATCCAGACGGCATCCTCGCAGCAGACCATCCACAGCCAGTGCTTGGGTCTGGCGCCGGATGCCGGGGGCTGCTTGGCGTTGTCCTGGCCCTCAATGTTCTGCACCGGCCAGGAGGTTTCGTCGGCCTGCACCACCCGAGCCTGTCCCAGACGCTCGGCGATGGCCTGCTCCAAGGGCTGCACCAGTAGGGCGAGCCTCTGCAGGCCTCGCGCCAGCGTCGCCGGGGCCATGCCCAACCCGATGGCATCCAGCTCGCGCGCCACCGCGGCCTGCGGGCGATGCATGTGGAAAACTTGGACCACGCTCCAGGCCCACACGCTGGTCCCCAGCTGGGTGCCGCTCCACAGCCGTGGCGCGGGGGGCGCAACCAAGCGTCCCGGCGGTGCGCATGCGCAGCCCGGCTCGTAGCACTGGCGCTCAATCTCGCGGGCGAGCGCAGCCAAGTGCATCTCGAAGATCTTGCTGGACTTGGTCCCGCAGCGCACGAAGGGCGTGTCGCACTGCGCGCAGCGGCGCTCGTGCTCGGGCAGCTCCAAGGGCTCGGGAATCTTTGGCAGGCGGGAGCGGTCCCGACGCGGCGGAGTGGCCGATCCGGGCTGGCGTCCCCGCTTGCGCTTGGCGGCCTTCTGCTTGCGCCCCTTGCCGGCCTTGTCAGGCTTGTCAGGCTTGTCAGGGCTGTCCCCCGGCCCGGGCGACGGCTTGGGGTCCGCTTTCGGCTCGGGCCCGGGATCCGACGGCTTCTCGCTCTTGCGCCCGAACAAGGTCTTCTGCAGGTCTGCCACGAGCAGCTTCAGATTGCCGATCGTTGTGTGGGCTTGCTGCAGCTCAGTCCGCGTCCGCTCCAGCTCGGCCCGCGTCCGCTCCAGCTCGGCCCGCGTCCGCTCCAGCTCAGTCCGCGTCCGCTCCAGCTCGGCCCGCGTCCGCTCCAGCTCAGTCCGCGTCCGCTCCAGCTCGGCCTGGCTGCGCTGCGACCGTCGGCGGAATTCCCCGCTCTCCTGCCGTGCGCTTTCCACCTTCTCGAGCAGGGCCGCGCAGTGCTGCTCCAAGCGTTCCAATTCCTGCGCCTGCTCCCGCTCCCGCGCGGTGTCCCCGCTTGCGCCCGGCCAGAATCTCACCTTGGGCCCTTCCCGCGGCCGGCGGCCGCTGCCGCGCGCTCGCCCAGCCCCTGCGCGCTGCGCTCCGGCACGGCCGGCTGCGAGTGGGCCTGCAGCCCCAGCGAGGCGTGCTCGACGGCCCCCTCGAACACCTCCGGCGGCAGCCGGACCAAGGCTTGGTAGAACGTGCTCGGCACCGGAGCGGCGTAGCGTTGTAGCCGCATGTTGAACCAGCAGCCGGCGGCCCGCCGCTGCCGCTGGCTGAGCAGGGTGGCATAACGCGAGTAGGCCGTCACGCCGCGGTAGCCGGCCATGTGCGCACTCGCGGCCAGGCACAGCAGACTGGCCAGCGCATAGCGGCGGCCGCCGGCCGGGCGGCAGTGCGGCTCCTGCTGCAGGCGCTCGAGCAGGCTGCGCAGCACCGCGGCCGGAGCCGGCGGCCGCTTGGCGGGACCGCCCCAGCAGGGCTCCTGCTCGGGCTGGCGCAAACGCGCCTGCACGTTACGGGCCAAGGGGTACACCAGCACTTGCTTGGGCTGGCCATGATGCCGCCAGCGGGCCGTGGGGCCCCGCTGGCGGCCATAGCCGCTGGTGAACCCCAGCGGCTGCCAGTTCGCGGCGCGGTAGCACGTGCCCCTGTGCAGCGCCCGGTCCACGAAGGTTTCCGCGAGCAGCGCCGGATACCCATGTTCGGCCAAGATGTCTCCCGACAAGCGGCGCAGGCTGAGGCCCAAGACCCTCGATGCCAGGTGCTTGCGCCCGGCAGCGGCGGGCAGGATCACGAAGCGCACATTCTGGGCGATCAGATGCAGGCGGCGCAGCTTCTGCTGCAGCGACCAGCCGATCCAGCGGTCGCGCACGGCCACGCGCAGCGCTCCGGGTTGCCATCCCAGCAGCGCCAGCCAAGTCCCGTCCAGGGTTGCGACATGCCGCAAGGCACGTCCGAACATGCGCTGGAAGGACAGGTAGTGGTGGGCGGCCACCAGCCGGTCCCAACGTCGGTGCTCGCAGCCGCCGCGAGTCGGGCGCACGCAAACAGCGCGCAGGTCATAGTGCGCGTCTTGCACCGTTGTTGCCATCTGGAGGCCAGCCACCAAGGCCCACTATGACAGAATCAGCTCAAAATGTCCACCCCTCTACCTAGAAGCCCTGACATTCAGCCCCGCAGCGGTGTGCGCTGGGGCCAGCTAAGGACCAAGGATGCAGCTCCCATCCGTCCGATGTCTCGCCGTTACGGGGCAGCCGGCTTTCCGGAACTGCAGCCGTGGGCCAGGGATGGGCTCGAGCGGATCGGGGCAGTGTTCCACTGGGCGCGCCTGCGTCGCAGGGCCTGACAGCCCGACCTGCCCTTGCAGGGCCAGGCCGAGGACTGCGCGGCTGCGCAGGCAAGCCTGGAAGCCAGCTTCGGGGAACTCTTCGACGACGCGCTGCAAGCGTGGCAGCGCCTGGTCGCCCGCTATGAGCTGCTGGAAGGCTTGCAGCCAAGCGCTGGCCGGACCGGCGCGGAGCTGGCCCAAGTGGCAGCGCAGGGCAAAGCCACGGCGTCCTTGATCCAGCATCAGGAGGGTCCCAGCGTGTTTCTCGAGGATCCGGGGATTCCCATAGACAACAACCGCTCGGAGTGGACCTTGCGCGGGCCCGTGATCTCGCGCCAGCGGCGCTTCGGGCCCGGCGGACCGGCCAGGGCCAAGACGGCGGGGCGCCTGCTCAGCGTGCTGCAGACAGCGAGAGTGGCTGGGCTGAACCCGTACCGGTGCCCGCAGGATTGGCTGGATGCCTATGCGCGCAACCGGGGCCAGGCCCCATCGGACCTGTCCCCATGGCTCCCGTGAGAGATGGACGAGCAGCGCATGGAGGAACTCCGCGCACCTCCCTTACGCTGCTGGACTCCGGCCAACGAGCCGCCAGCGGCAGCACTCGCTCCCGCACCCGACAGCACTGTCCCGCGCGCAGCTTGACTCCCCGCTGAGGCCAACTCGCGAGTTTCCCTACGACACTCGCCCACCTTCTCAGGCTGGAGCCCCAACGCGGCGAGCGAGCCCACCCTGCACCTGCGGGCCGCACCTTCCCTCCCTTGGTCCTCGCGAGGGCCAGTCTCCCAGGCCCCAAATACTCCCCGGAGTGAATGCTTACGCGGACGCGATCATCGGCAACCCCCCGTTCCTGGGCGGCAAGCGACTCATCGCCAACCTCGGCGAGGAGCATGTCTCCGCGATGTTCAGCGCCTACGAGGGCCGGGTGCCGCGCGAGGCCGATCTGGTCTGCTACTGGTTCATGAAGGCCGGAGAGCATCTGGGCCGTGGGGCCTCGAAGCGGGTCGGACTGGTCGCGACCAACTCGATCCGTGGCGGAGCGAACCGCCAAGCGCTGGAGAGGGCGACGGAGGGACGGGCAATCTTCGACGCGTGGAGCGACGAGCCATGGGTGATCGCCGGCGCTGCCGTGCGCGTCTCTCTGGTCTGCTTCGCGACATCGGACGACGAACTCAAGGAACTCCGGCTGGACGACCAAGCGGTGGATGCCATCTACACGGACCTGACGGCGGCAACGGAGGGGAAGGCAGGAGCGGACCTGACGAAGGCCCGACGGCTTGCCCCCAATCGCGGGGTGGCCTTCATGGGCGACACCAAGGGGGGGCCGTTCGACATTCCCGGCGACCTCGCCCGAAGCTGGCTGCGGGAGCCCTCGAATCCGAACGGCCGTCCGAACTCGGACGTGCTCAAGCCGTGGATGAACGGCATGGCGGTCACCCGGCGCTCCGCCGACAAGTGGATCATCGACTTCGGTTGGACCATGAGGGAAGGAGACGCCGCCCTCTACGAAGCGCCCTTCCAGCACGCGCAAGAGCACGTCCACCCGATGCGGCAACGGAATCGTCGCGAGGCCTACCGTCTCACTTGGTGGCGACATCTCCGACCGAGGCCGCACATGTGGGATGCCCTCTCGGGGCTGTCGCGCTACATCGCCACGCCCCTTGTGGCCAAGCACCGGGTATTCGACTGGCTCGATACCCGGATCTGTCCCTCCAACACCGTCATCGTCATCGCCCGCGACGACGACACCACGTTCGGAATCCTGCACAGCCGCTTCCACGAGGTGTGGTCGCTTCGCAAAGGCACCAGCTTGGAAGACCGTCCCCGCTACACCACCACCACCACCTTCGAGACGTTTCCGTTTCCGAAAGGGCTCGGACCGGACGTGCCCGCGACCGACTATCTCAATGATCCACGGGCGCAGGCCATCGCCTCGGCGGCGCGGAAGCTCGTCGAACTCCGCGACGGCTGGCTCAACCCACCCGAGTGGGTCGAGTGGGTTAGGGAACCCGTGCCCGGATACCCCCGGCGTGCGGTGCCGCGCGACGCGGCGACGGCGAAGGCGCTCAAGAAACGGACTCTGACCGACCTCTACAACGCCCGGCCGCAGTGGCTTGCCGACGCGCATGCCCGGCTGGACGCATCCGTGGCCGCCGCTTACGGGTGGCCCGCCGACCATTCGGACGCAGAGGTGCTGGCCGACCTGCTGGCCCGGAATTGGGGCCTCGCGGGTCCGTAGTCCACCGAGACGATGACCGGGATTCGGTTGGCTCCGTTCTTCCCTCGCGATCCAAACATCGACTACGAACGGCTGTTGGTGGAACGCAACGTACCGCCCACCAAGCCATGTTCACCCATCATCGGCCCCACACTTTGTGCGGAGGAGGCGAAAATTCTAATTGTCTTCGGGGAAAAAAGTAAAAAGTAATTGAACTAACCCGCTTCGCGGGAGCGTCGTCATAGCGTTAGGCGCTCGCCTGTGCAGCGCGCCGCGGCAGTGTGGGCCGTTCCCCTCAGTGCTCTGCTTCCCTGCTTGGGAAGGCCCTTTTCGGGATGATAGTGGCGCACTGCAGTTCCGCAGTGTTCCTGACTACGTTCCGACTCGAAGGGAGGCTCTTCATGACACCACTCCGACAACGCATGTCCGAGGACATGCAAGTTCGCAATCTCGCGGCCAGGACCCAAGACCTGTACATCGGGCACGTGGCGCGCTTCGCCAAGCACTTTGGCCGCTCGCCGCACCTCCTCGGCCGCGAGGAAATTCGCAGCTACCAGGTGTTCCTCATCCAGGAGCGCCAGCTCAGTCCCAGCACCCTCGGCATCGCCGTGTCGGCACTCCGCTTTCTGTTCCGCGTCACCCTCCAGCGTGACTGGAATTGCAACGATGTCATCCCCGTTCCGAAGCAGCCCAAGAAACAGCCCGTTGTCCCGTCCGTCGGGCAGGTGGCGACCCTCCTGCACTCCATTGCCTCGCCCATGCACCACGCCATCTTCACGGCTTGCTACGCTGCCGGCCTGCGCATCTCGGAGGCCGTCAGCCTGCGTCCCGCCCACATCGACAGCCAGCGCATGGTCTTGCGCATCGAGCACGGCAAGGGTGCCAATGACCGTTGTGTGATGCTCTCACCCCGCCTCTTGGAGGTCTTGCGCGAGTACTGGCGCCGTACCCGCCCAGCAGGCAAGTGGCTGTTCCCGGGTCGTGTGGCGGGCCGTCACATCGGCACCGGTGCCGCCCCTGACGCCTTCCGGCGCGCCTTGCTGCGCTCCGGCCTGTCCAAGCGCCTCAGCCCGCACTCGCTGCGTCACGGATTCGCTGTGCACCTGCTCGAGAGTGACACCGACCTGCGCACCATCCAGCTCCTGCTGGGCCACCGCAGTCTCGCCACCACCGCGGGCTACCTGCATCTGGCCGCCTGCAAGCTCAGCGCAACCCGCAGCCCCTTGGACCTGTTGCCCGACCTGCAGGCCCACCCCGCCGGCAGCAGCGCCGCGTGAAGGCCCCCCGACTGGGGGTTGCGGACATCTTCCGCCGTTTACGGGAAGCGCTACCTTGAGCGGCGCGGCAGCGCCGTCACCCCCCTGCAGCGGGCCGTCATCAGGGCCATCGAGATCTGCCGCACGGCGGCTTGCGGCGGCCAAGTCGAGGTCTGCAACACCTGCCAACACCAGCGGGTGCACTACCGCTCCTGCCGGAACCGCAATTGCCCCCAATGCCAGTGGGCGGCCCGCACCCGCTGGCTCGACGCCCGCCAGGCCGAGCTGCTGCACTGCGAGTACTTCCATCTCGTGTTCACCCTGCCCAGCCAACTGGCCGCTATCGCCCTCCAGAACCGCGTCGCACTCTGCAACATCCTCTTCCGGGCGGCCTCCGCCACCCTCACCGGGATCGCGGCCGACCCCCAGCATCTCGGTGCCAAGATCGGCTTCCTCGCCATCCTGCACACCTGGGGCCAGCAACTCCAGTTCCATCCGCACCTCCACTGCGTGGTCACCGGGGGCGGCCTCTCCCCCCAAGGGGACCGCTGGATCTCCTGCCGTCCCGGCTTCCTGCTTCCGGTACGCGTGCTCTCGAGCCGCTTTCGAACCCTGTTCCTGCAGCAACTGCAGCGTGCCTTCGACACACAGCAGCTGCGCTTCTCCGGGCCGATCGCCGAACTCGCTGACCGCGAGGCCTTCCAGAACCTGCTGCAGTCCCTGCGACGCAAGCCCTGGGTGGTCTACTCCAAGCGCCCCTTCGGCGGCCCTGCCCGTGTTCTCGACTACCTGGCCCGCTACACCCATCGCATTGCCATCACCAACCACCGCCTGCTCTCCATCGACAACGGTGTCGTGCGCTTCCACTGGCGGGACTACCGCAATCAGAGCAAGCAGAAGGTCCTACAGCTGGAGGCGCCAGAGTTCATGCGGCGCTTCCTGATGCACATCGTTCCCCCTCGCTTCCACCGCATCCGCTATTACGGCCTGCTCGCCCCGCGCTTTCGCAAGCAGCGCCTGCAAGAGTGCCGCAAGCTGCTCGAGATGCCGGAGCCCGATCCTGCCGACGGCGTACCGCTCCCCTACGAGCAGCGCTATGAGCAGCAGCTGGGCGAATCGCTGCGACAGTGCCCCGAGTGTGGCGAAGGCGTGATGTTGGTTGCCCAGTCCTTCCTCGCGGGTGAAGCGCCCCCGGACCTCGATGACACCTCATGAACCGCGACCGTCGTCCCAGCCCCCATTTCTTGGACCGCTCCGCGAGTGGTCAGGCAGCGCTGTGCCCGCACGCATCGCGATACCTTCCACGACCGCCCCAAGACCCACAAATGCTCCTTATGAAGGCCGAGGCATCCCATTCGAAGCCCGATCCGGCCCTCGTTGGGTCCCTTCTCCCGAGCCTTTCAGCGCACGACGGGAACCGCAGCGAGCCAAGGGAGCCATTAAAACCCCCTAGCGAAGCCCCGGCCGGCGGCTCAGTTCAACACGTTCTTTAGCCAGCGGTGCGGCACTGAGCCCCTCTGGCTCTAGGCGAACGTCCTTCTGCCGCACCGCTGACCAAAAAACGCTCTTCATTTTGTCGTTTGACAGGGCCGGCGGCGCACGGACCTGCTTGTGTTCCCGCACCTACCAGACGGTTGCGAGGTGCGCTATGTGATCGAGTGCAAGGTGGTGAGGCCTGGACGAGGCTTGGAGGGCGTCGTGACCGAGGGCATCCCGCAGTCGGCGACGTACGTGGACGCTACCGGGGCACAAGTGGGGCCCTCGGGTTTATTCGACTTGCGCACGGGCCGCACGTGGTCCGAACCCATGTTCCGCCGGGAAGAGGCGGGCGGAGGGCGGGCCATCACCGTATCGGGCACGTAGCCCCGAGGCGGTCTCGCAAGATTCGGACGATTCTTGCCGCTTGGTCGGAACCGCCAGGTCCTGCACTCCCTGACCTGACGGACGCGCGATTCCTGACACCCTGCATGGTCGGGTCCCACATGCGCTGGCCCAATCGGTCGGACACCAGTGCCGGAGTCACATGCCCCAGACGGTGATCTCCTTGTCCTCGAATTCCTGCTCTCGGCGGAACAGCCGCTCGTCCCACGACTTCCCCGCCCGGCGGTCGAACACCACCAAGTGCCCTGACTCCGCCCCGCAGCGGTCCATATAGGCGGCGGTCTGCCTGAGTCCCTCATTGACGAGCCGTTCGAGTCCACGTCCCTCACCGAGCACCTTGCACTCGATCGCGTGCTTGTGCGCTTGGGTCGGATCCCGGCGTCTTCGCACCGGCCATCGGACCAGCAGGTCGACCCGGCCGCGCCCCAGAGCATACTCCCTCTCGATCCGGCCTCCGGCGTTGACGACCCGCTGCAGGAACGCCTGCAGGAGCAGTTGGGGCCCGGCCTCCCGGTAGGCGAAACGTTCCGTCCAGTGTTCCCCGTTCCGTCGGAAATACTCCTGAAACGCCTTCAGCAGAGCCCACACATCAAGGCTTCCGTCCGGTCGCACGTACCATACAGTCCGCTGGGCGAGCGTGCGCTCCGTCGAGTAGGTCAGCTCTCTCGGAACGACCTCGGCATAGATCGGGTTGGCGATCCGACACGTGCCGTCAACGCGCACCAAGCCGAGATCGGACACGTACTCAATGTCGTCTTGCGGCAGATCAACGGCCACATCAGAGCTTGCGAGCAAGGGCTCAATGACCCGCCGGACCCGATCCTCCCGCAGCTTGTCCGCCAGCTGGTCCAAGTGCGTGACGCGATCCAAGATGAGCGCCTCCTTCGCGCTGTCGATCGCATAGGCATCGATCGGCCGCGTGCGGTCCCGACCCGCTTTGTCCTTGAAGCAAGCGTGATAGGCCAAGGCATTGACTAGCCACGGCTGACCACAAGTCAGTTGCCAGATCCGTGCCCTGGCAGCCTCCGTGAAGGCTTGGCCGGTCTGGGCCTCGTGCTGGCCCAGCAATTTCCGCACCTCATCCTCGCTGAAGTCACCCAAGCGCAACGACTCGCACTTGATGTTGAACGCACTGCCACCGAGTACAACTGCGTTCTCGCGGCTGGAGCGGATTCGGTAGTCGCGGACATCCCGAACGCCGCAGAGGATGATGCTCTGTGGGAACCTCCGCGGGCGTCTGTCATAGGCCGAACGCAACTGGCGCAGCACGGAGATGAGTGAGTCCCCGATCAGGCTGTCAATTTCGTCGATCAACAGGATCAGTGGTTTGCGGTCCGCCAATGACCAACGGACCAAGACTTCCTTCAGTGCGGAGTCAGGGCCGGTGGTCTCCGGGATGGTGGACCAGATCGTGTTCACGGAATCGTCCTGCACCATTTCCCTGGCTCGGGAGTCCATCTCGGAGAGCACTGCCGCGATGGCACGGCCCACGTCCTCCCTGGCAGACTGCCCGGTCTCGACGTTCATATAGACGCACCGATACTCCCCTGAGGCGTTCAACCGCTTCGCCAGGGCGAGGAGGGTCGAGGTCTTCCCCGTCTGACGAGGCGCGCGCAAGACAAAGTACTCCATCTGCCGGATCAGGAACAGAATCTCGGCCAGATCTACCCGCTCAAGCGGGGGTATGCAGTAGTGGCGTTCCGAAACGATCGGGCCAGCCCGGCAAAAATGGCGCACTCCAGTTGAATTCTGGCACAGGAACCGCTTGCCAAGCGTTGAAGGCGCTCTCAATGCCTGACGGGGCCCCTCGCACCTGCGCCTCCACGGTGGCCAGAGTCAAACCAGGCTCGTTTAAGACCGGAGTTGGGGGAGCCGAGAGAACTCCGGCGAAAAGATGTTCCAAACTGGCGATGCACCAGAGGATGGGAATCTAAGTGGCCCGGCCATCCAGAGAACAGGACCGGCAGGCTGCGGGGCTGGAGCACTAGCCGTGGAGCGCCCCAACCCTTGCGCACCGCACTGCGCCCTAGTCCCCATTCGCCCGGATCTCCGAGAGTTCCTTGTATTTTACCCACACTATGGATAAAATACAAGGATGATCGCTCGACGCATGAGCGAGGTCGTTACGGACGCCCTCTCGTTCCAAGCCGCGGTCGCGATCATCGGGCCGAGGCAAGCTGGCAAGACGACTCTGGCGCGGGCCATCGGGGATCGCACCGACGCAGTCTACCTGGACTTGGAAGACCGTACCGACCGGCGCAAGCTTGAGGAACCGAGGATGTTCCTGGACAGCTGCGATCGCCGCTTGGTCATTCTGGACGAGGTCCACCGAGTGCCCGACCTGTTCAGCGACTTGCGGGGCATCATCGACCGAGGCCGACGGAGAGGCCTTGGCATCGGTCGGTTCCTGATCCTCGGCTCGGCCTCTGCAGATCTGCTGCGCCAGTCCGGCGAGAGCCTTGCCGGGCGAATCGCTTATGTGGAGTTGGGACCGCTGGACATACTCGAAGCCGGATCCGGGGACCGGTCCACCGTCCGGCTCTGGCTCCGCGGCGGGTTTCCGGACAGCTTTCTGGCACAGAGCGACGGAATTAGCTTCAAGCTCAGGCAGCACTTCATCAGGACCTATCTGGAGCGAGACGTGGCCGCCTACGGGCCTCGCCTGCCACCCGCCGCGCTGGAGCGCTTGTGGACGATGCTGGCGCACTGCCAAGGAAGTGTCCTAAACGCGTCCCGCCTCGCGAGGGCGCTGGGAACCAGCTACCAGACCGTGACCCGCTACATCGACGTCCTTGCCGGCCTGCTGCTGGTCCGCCGCCTCCCTCCCCTCCGCGCCAACACACGAAAGCGCCTGGTCAAGTCTCCAAAGGTGTACGTCCGGGACAGCGGCCTGGTCCACGCCCTGCTGTCCATTGACACTTTCGAGGCACTCGCCGGCCATCCGGTCGTGGGCCAGAGCTGGGAAGGGTTTGTCATCGAGAACCTGCTGGCCACCGCTCCGGAACGGACTCAGGCGAGTTTCTATAGGACCATCGCCGGCGCGGAAGCCGATTTGGTCCTCGACTTGCCGAACGGAAAGCGCTGGGTGGTGGAAGCAAAGCGCAGCCTAGCTCCGTCTCTGACTAAGGGCTTCCACAATGCGAAGAGGGATCTCTCACCGGACAGGTCCTTCGTGGTCTACCCCGGCCGCGACCGCTACAGGCGAGGCGAAGACCTCGAGGTGATCGGCCTCCGGGACCTGGCTGCCGACCTCGCGCGCGCCGGGCGATAGAGCGGGCGGCGCCACTTGCCCCCGGAGCAACTGGTCCAAACCCTCATGAGCGGTCCGCTCACCCCGAACCCATGAAACATGGCTATGGTCGGAGCGCCGCCCGAGAGGGCGTCGGCGCCTACAAGATTCCAGCGCTGAAGAGTTCCAGACCCGCAGCCATGGGCCATAGACCGGGGCTGCCTTTGGGCTCGGTGGGATTCTTCACGCTCGTCGCAGGCGGCGCAGTCTGAGTCCCCGAGAGGTCCGGGAGCCCGCGCCTGGCCTGTTTCACAGCAAGCATTCGGCTACTTCCCGCTGGGCGGGCCCCCAACGGTCCCGCCGCAGATCCAGTGCTGACGGGCCGAGCCATCGAACGCGTGATCTCGAGCGCTCGTCCGCTGGCATCGCACACACTCGTACACCTTCCTCGACCGCGTTCGAGCATGGGCATTCTCGCCGCAGTTCGTTGACGGAGGGCGCACAGGCTGGCTTCAATGCCCGGCCAAGGCTCATGGCCTCGGGACTCTCGCCCCGATCGAACTCAAGCTGTGCCAGTTGCAAGCCGGAATTCTCTGGGAAGTGTTCCCGACTTCTCTCCAGGACAGGTTCGGCAACACCGCTTCGTCCGGCCTAGCGATTCACGAACCGCAACGTGCCCGTGGTAGGGTTACGGGCGGCCGAAATGATGTCCTCGGGATGCGAGCCCCATATCAGGACGACTGTCAGCGCGATCCTCGTGCTCGCTGCCCTCGGCGCCGGCTCAGCGGCGGCCACCGCCGATGCCCCGTCGGGTCTGCCCGTTGTGCGGGCAGAGGTCCCACGCGCCGCGCCAGCATGGGCGGTGCTACAGCGGCACCTGATCGAGACGCTCGACCGCGCCGGACTGGAGTTCGCCAAGGCCTACGCGCTCCCCGACGGGACGCTCCGGTGGAAGGAGCGCTACGAGGGCGGGATGAACTCCTCCGACGACGCCTACGAAGGCTTCCGGGGATTCTCGCTGCACCACGTGCTGGGAGGCTCGAAGGATCTGGACACGCTCCACCGCCACATCTGGGAGGGGATCACGCGCCAATTCACCCGGTACGGCCAGATCTACCGCGAATTCGACAGCAACTGGGACTGGATGCACCACGGCGAGGGATACGTCTCGTTCTACCCGCTGGGCATGGCCGACCCGCATGACGAGATATTCCGGGACCGGTCCGTCCGGTTTGCCGCGATGTACACCGGGGATGACCCGGAAGCGCCGAACTACGACCCGGCGATGCGCCTGATGCGGGCGTCGATGAACGGCAGCCGCGGGCCCAAGATGGAGTGGACCAAGCGGGACTGGATTCCGACCAACGCGAACCTCGTCTACTACCACCTGCCCTTTGACGACATTCCCTCGGTGACCTCGCCAACCGGGTGGATCAACGACCAGGCAGAGGACGACCAATTCGGGCGCATCGTCAAGACCATGAGCGATCGGATGGCCAAGGGTGACGTGCCCATCAACCTGACCGCCGCGCCGATGATCGCCAATGCGTACCTCTACACCGGGGACGACAAGTACAGGAAGTGGATCGTGGACTACGTGGGAAAGTGGACCGAACTTACCGAGGCGAACGGCGGCATCACGCCGGACAATGTCGGCCTGAGCGGCAACATCGGCGAGTACACCGAGGGCAACTGGTGGGGCGGGTACTACGGCTGGAAGTGGCCCCGAGGCGGAACGGACATCGTGCTGGCGACACTGACCGCCGCCAAGGTTGCGGTACTGCTCACCGGCCAGCACCGCTGGCTGGAGCTGCCCCGCGGGCAAGCACGAGTGATCCGGTCCAGGGGGGAGACGAGAGACGGCAATTGGACGGTCCCGATTCGCTACGACACTCGCCGAGGGTGGCACCACTTCGCGCCGGAGATGCGCTCGCCCTATGTCCAGCTCTGGCTGATCTCGCAGTCAGCGCGGGATTGGGCGCAGGTGCGCCGCTTGGGCGAGTTGGAGCGCCAGCGGGGCGGTCTGAGCGACCCCGACCTCGGGTGGGCATACTTCGTCAGCGGGGAGAACCCGCAATACCCGATCGAGGCGATGCGGCGCGACCTGGAGTTTGCCCAGGGAAGGCTCGCGAGAGTTCTCAACGAGCACGGTGACCCAGAGACTTGGTTCGACGCGCACTGGCTCTCGCTGGAGCCCATGCCGACGGACAACCTCGTGCGGCTCACGATCGCCGGCATCCCGGTGCACAAGCGCGGCGAAATGCTGCACTCCTATCTTCGGTACTTCGACCTAGGCCGCAGGCAGGCGGGCCTGCCCCAAGGTGTCGCGGCGCTCGTGTCGGCGATAGCGTACGACTCCGTGACCGTGGAACTGATCAACACCAACATCTTCGAGGCCCGCTCGGTCGCGGTCCAAGGCGGCGCGTACGGCGAACACCGCATTGTGGAGGTCACTCACGACGCCGCCGCGGAGGGTTGGGTGAGAGGCTCCGCGCCGCCCAGGGCGCGCTCCAACCAACAGCGGACCACAGCCGTGAACGGACGCTGCTTCGAAGTCCGGATGGAGCCGGGAACCGGAGTCACGCTCAAGATCGGCCTGGACCGCTTTGCCCTTGCGCCGAGATACTCGTTCCCATGGGACAGCGGGGAAGACGATTGATGAGAGCGCTGGCCTGGGCCCTAGTGCCACTCGTGGCGCACACCGTGGCTCTTGGCCAGATGGGCTCGCCGGGGGGTGGCGAGACCCAAGCGATCGCCCTGCACCCTTCCGAGCACGGGACGATTTTCGTCGGCGCGGCGAGGGGCCTCTGCAAGACAACCTCCGGAGGCAAGGACGGCTGGCCGTCAACTGGCCTGGAAGCGCTCTCGCCCCGCGCGATCGTGCTCGGTCCGACCGATCCGGACGTTGTCTATGCCGGCACATTCGAGATGGGGGTGTACAAGTCTGAGGACGGGGCGAAGACTTGGACCCGTTCCAGCGCTGGCCTCTCCGACGGGCGCATTCGTGCCCTGCTGGCGGATCCCACGGACCCGCGAACACTCTACGCGGCCACGGACGGAAGCGGCGTCTTCAAGACCAAAGACAGCGCGGCCACCTGGACCGAGGCTAACCGGGGCCTGATCGACAAGACCGTGCGATGCCTGGCGGCCCACGCGAAGCGCCCGGGCGTGATCTACGCCGGCACGTGGCACGGCGTCTACGTCTCCGCCGACGGCGCCAAGTCTTGGTCAGCCGACCCCGCGGGGCTTTACGACATCGACGTGCGGGCAATCGCCATCGATCCCACGGACCCCGACACCCTCTACGCCGCGACCGACCCGGCGGGGATTTTCCGCTCCTCAGACGGCGGCAAGACCTGGAATCCGTCACGGGCTCCGCTCGCGCGGCGAATCTTGGCACTGGCGGTGGACCCTGCCCAGCCCGACCACGTCTACGCCGGCACGACCAAGGGCGTCTTCCGCAGTCTCGATGGCGGGCTCAGCTTCGAGCCGGCGGGCCTGCAGTGGTCCAACCGAACTTGGACGCTGGTGTTCGACGACAAGACCGCCCCCCCGACCCTGTACTACGGCGGCGAAGGCGGCGTCCTCAAGACGACGAACGGCGGGAGATGGTGGGACGTAACCGGCCCCCAGCGGCCGTAACGCCAGCCTCGCCCGCCCCTGCCCGGATGGACAGGAGTGCCGGTTTCGCGCTACGGTGTCAGCGGAGTCCAGAACCATGCAATCTCGACGCTCATTCGTGCTCAGCGCCGCGGCCGCCGCCGCGCCCGCATTCCTGACGGCCAGGAGTCCCAACGAGCGGTTCACGGTCGCGATGATGGGCTTTCGAGGCCGGGGCCGCCAGCTGCTGCGCGGCTTTGCCGAACTGCCCGAGGCGCGGGTCAAGACCGTCTGCGACGTGGACCGGCGCCTGTTCGACGAAGCCGTCTCCTCGGTCGCCTCCAGACAGGGCAGCGAGCCGGGCGTGGAGACCGATTTTCGGCGCCTGCTTGACGACCCCGACATTGACATCGTCGTGATGGGAACCCCGACCCACTGGCACGCGATCCCGACGATTCTGGCCTGCCAGGCGGGCAAGCACGTGTACGTGGAAAAGCCGGCCGGGCACAACCTCGCCGAGGGACGTGCGATGCTTCACGCCGCCCGCCGATTCGGCCGGGTCGTTCAGGTCGGGATCCAGTCACGGAGCGGGCGCAACTACGAGGAGGCCTGCGAATACATCCGCGGCGGCGCACTCGGCAAGGCGGTCTTTGCCAAGGGCTGGGAGAGCGCGCGGCAGAAAGGGATCGGGCATCCGCAGGACGAGCCCGTGCCCGACGGGGTCGACTACGACACCTGGCTCGGGCCCGCTCCCAAGCGGCCGTTCAACCGGAACCGGTTCCACGGCCGCTGGCGGTGGTTCTTCGACTACGGCACCGGGGACCTCGGCAATGACGGCGTCCATCGCGTGGACTACGCACGGCGCGGCCTGGCAGCGGCGTTCGAGGCCATGGGGAAACAACTTCCCGCCTGGCCGACCAAGGTCGCCGCGAGCGGAGGCAAGCATTTCTTCGACGATGCGCAGCAATGGCCGGACACGCTTGTGGTCACGTGGGACTACCCGGAGGCCACCCTGATGTACGAAATGCGCAACTGGCAGCCCACTCCCATGGAGGGCGAGGCAGAGGGTGCCGCAGTCTACGGCGAGAACGGGTACGTGGTGATCGGAAACGGCAGCTGGCGGGCGTTCGACGAGAGCGGCCGAGTCGTGGCCAAGGGAGCCAGTGCCAAGCAGGACGACGACGTGCGGCACAAGCGGGACATGCTGGCCGCGATCAGGGACGATCGCCGGCCGGCCTGCGACATCGAGATCGGCCATCGCGCGTCGGGCCTGATCCACCTCGGCAATATCGCCTGGCGCACGGACCGCAAGCTGCGCTTCGACCCGGACACCGAGACCTTCGGAGATGACCGCGAAGCGAACCGCCTGCTCTCCCGCGCGTACCGCGAACCGTGGGTCTTGCCAACGATCTGAGCGGTCCGGGCCCGGCCCCAGCGGTCAGTCGACGTAGAGGAACTCGTTGCTGGCAAGCATCGCCCGCAGCAGACCTGCGCGCTTCCGCTGCTCCCCGCCCGCAGCTGCCGCGTAGTACGCCGCGGCGGCCGCTTGGTCGCCAGCGTTGGCAGGCCGCCCGAAGATCGAGCGAGACGCATGGTCCAAGAACTCGCCGCGGGTCCGGGTCCGGGCCGTGAAGCGCTCGGCCATGGCCTGGGTCTGCGCATGGAGAAAGCCCGAGTTCATCAGGTACAGCGCCTGCAGGGTCGTCGTGGTCGACTTACGCTCGCTGAACGGCAGGTTGCCGTCCGGCCCGTCGAACAGGTCCAGATAGGGATGCTTCTGAATCCGGGGCTGCATGATGTAGACCGAGCGGCGATTGGTGGGGAAGAACTCCGAGAAGGGCTCGTGCTGGCGGTAGAAGTACGTCCTGCGGTGGGGGAACGGATGCCGACCGCCGCGGGAGAGGTCCAAGTCGCCGCTGAACTCCAAGATTGAGTCTCGGATCTGCTCGGCGTCCAGCCGGCGCCGGTTGAAGCGCCAAAGGAGCAGGTTTTCCGGATCCCGCGACGTGTTGGCGGCAATCTCCCGGCTGGCCTGCCGATATGTCCGGGATTGGACGATCAACCTGTGGACCGCCTTGACGGACCAACCGCTGTCAATGAAGTAACGCGCCAGGTAATCCAGAAGCCCAGGGTGGGTCGGAGGCGTCCCGCGCACCCCGAAGTCACTCGTCGTCGCCACAAGGCCCCGCCCGAAGTGGTGGTGCCAGATACGGTTGACCATGACCCGGGCGGTGAGCGGGTTGTCCGGGTCCGCAATCCAGTCGGCGAGCAGCCGACGCCCGCTGCCGCCATGCCCCTCGGGGACCTTCGCCCCTCCGAGGATTTGCAGGAAACCGCGCCGCACCGCCGGCCCGGGCGACTTTGGATCACCCGCTACGTGAATCACAGAATCCGAGGGGTTCCCCTCGGTGACCGCGTACGCCGTCTCGAGCGGGGGCTCGGTACGCGCAAAGACGGCGCGTTCCGCACGCAGCTCTTGGAGCTCGGCCCAGACAACCGCGCGCGACCTGCCGGGCGTCGTGATCAGCCTGTTCTGAAAGGCTTGGTACTCGCGGAATTTCTCGCGCTCGCGGTCATTCCACTCGGTGATGCCCCTCTCATAGGAGGCCATGGCCTCTCGCGCGCGCTCCCGGCCGACCCGATACACGAAGTTGCTGCGGTAGGGCAGGTGCTCCGCACCGGGTTGCGAAAAGGCTGAACTGTCCAAGATGCCGTACAGCGCGTAGTAGTCGGCGGTCGGAATGGGGTCGAACTTGTGGTCATGGCACCGCGCGCACTGAACGCTCAGCCCTAGAAAGGTCTTCCCCAGATTGTCGATGGTGTCCTCCAGCGTTATGTGCCTGAGGCGGTGCGGGCTGACCCCGATGCGCCTGGAAATCGCCAGATAGCCGGTTGCGACGATCCGCTCCCAGCGCTCCGCATCGGTGCCGGACTCCAGCAGATCACCCGCAATCTGCTCCCTCACGAACATGTCGTAGGGCTTGTCGGCCTGCACCGAGTCGATCACGTAGTTGCGGTACTTGTAGGCCTCCGGGACGGGAAAGTCGCCCGAATCGCCCGCAGTGTCGGCATAGCGCACGAGGTCGAGCCAGTGCCGCCCCCACCGCTCGCCGTATCGCGGCGATGCGAGCAATCGCTCGACCAGTTCGCCGTAGGCACCGGGGGTGCTGTCGGCCAAGAACGCGTCCACCTCCGCCGCGCTCGGGGGCATGCCGGTCAGGTCATGGGACAGCCGCCGGATCAGCGTGCGTCTCGAGGCTGGTCCGGACCGCTCCAAACGCTCGCGCCGCAGCCGCGCGAGCACGAACCGGTCCACTGCGTTGCCGCCCGGGGGAACATCGGCCACCGACGGGACAAAGTCGGCCCGCAATGGCTGGAATGCCCAGTGCTGCCGATGTTCGGCGCTGATCTCGTAGGGGCCGGGCCCGGCAGGAGCTCGGTCCCAGACGGCACCGTCGGCGATCCAGCGGGCCAAGTCCTCCGCCTCGTTCGCGGGCAAGGGACCCGACGGGGGCATTCTCAGCGCCGGCCGCGCGCTACTGAGGGCCCGGACCAGGAGGCTTGCGCCGGGATCGCCCGGAACGATCGCCGGGCCGGACTTCCCGCCCGCGAGCAGCGCCTCGCGGGAGTCCATCCGCAGCCCGCCCTGCGGCTCGGACGTGTGGCACCCGAGGCACTTGGCATCCAGCACGGGTTTGACCCGGGCGCGGAAAAACTCGGCGCGAGACAGCGGCCAGGGCGCGCCCATCTCAATCCAGCGCTCCAAGTCCCGGACGGCGTGGTCCTCGACCCGGTCTCCACCGGGCGGCATTCCCATGCGGCCCTTGACACCGCCTAGCGCGTGCAGCAGGATGCTGTCCCCGGGATTTCCGGGAATGACGGCCGGACCCGAGCGCCCCCCCTTGAGCAGGCCTTCCCGGGAGTCCACGCGCAGGCCGGCCGTGGCGTTCTCGGCGTGACACCCGTAGCAGCGCGCGGAGAGCACGGGCCGGACCCGCGACTCGAAGAATTCCGCCTCCGGTGTCACGGCCAGCAACTGGGCCGCCGTCAGGATCGCTGCCGCTGACAGCCGAATCACTGGCCCATTCTAGCGACCCCGGCAACCTTGGCGAGCATCGGCGGGACCGTCACCGCCTCACTCCGGGCGATTGTGCGGGGTTTTCCCCGCCACCTTTGCAGCCAGTTCTCCGTCATGGAGGCGTACGGCCACAGTGTCGCCGAGTTCCACCTCGCCGACCCTTCGAACGATCGAGCCTTGCGGCGTGCGAACGATCGCGTACCCCCGCTCCAAGATCGCGACAGGGCTCAGGCTTTGGATCCGCCCCTCCAGCAGCTCGAGGCGGTGTCCGCGCTGCCGCAGCATCGCCCGCATCGCGGGCACGACGCGCTGCGAGAGTTCCGCCAAACGAGCGGCATGGCGCGCCAGCTTCACGCGGACGTCCAGTCGCGCGAGCTTCCTATCGCCGACTTCCAGTAACTCACGCAGCTTGGCCAGTCGCCCGCGCTGAGCATCCCGCATCCGCCCCCCGAGATCGTCCAATCGCTGGCCCTCCGTCCCGAGCCGGTGCTCGACATTGCGGGCAACGCGGTGGAGACTGCTCTCAAGCACACGCGCTTCGAGCCGCGACAGGCGGGCCATCATCGCCCGGTCAAGCCTGGCCCGCGCTTCGCCCAGTCCCTCCAGCAGGGCGGCAGCTTCGGGCACGACCAACTCGGCGGCCGCGGACGGCGTGGGTGCCCGCAGGTCCGCGACGAAGTCGGCGATCGTGTAGTCGGTCTCGTGACCGACGGCCGAGATCACCGGGACCGAGGAGGCGGCGATCGCCCGGGCCACGACTTCCTCGTTGAAGGGCCACAGGTCCTCCAACGACCCGCCACCCCGGCCGGCGATGGTCACCTCTGCCCAGTCCCCGCCACCGAAGTGGCGAATCCCCTCCGCGATCCGGGGAGCAGCGCTGGCACCCTGAACCAAGGTCGGGTACAGCCGGATGTGCAGGCCCGGGTGCCGTCGCTCCAAGACTTTCAGCATGTCGGCGATGACGGCCCCGGTGGGCGAGGTTACTAGGCCGATCCGTCGCGGCAGCCGCGGCAATGGCCGCTTGCGGTCTGTGTCGAAGAGCCCCTCGGCCTTGAGCTTGGCTTTGAGCCGTTCGAAACGCGCCTGCAGCGCGCCCGTCCCGAGAGGCTCGATCCAGTCAACGACCAGCTGGTAGACGCCGCGCCCCTCGTAGACGCCGATGCTGCCGTGGGCAACGACGGCCAGACCGTGCTCGGGCAGCGTCGTGAGCAAGCGGGCGCGCCCCCGGAAGCAAACGCAGGATAGCTGGGCCTTCTCGTCCTTGAGCGTGAAGTACCAGTGGCCGCTCCGCCACTGCTTGCAGTTTGTGATCTCCCCCTTGACGCGGACGTCGGGGAACTGGCCTGCCAACAGCTTCTTGATCTCCGAGGAAAGCTCGGCAACAGTGAAGGTCTGGGGCTTGCGGTAGGCCCGCGACCGCCGCCGCACGCGGCGCGTCACGACCGAGCGCTCCAAGCCGACGGCAGCCAGCGCATGGCAAGCGAGACGCCGATCGCTCCCAGCGAAACGCCGACGATCGCGAACAGGAGCAGGTAGGCCTTGAAGCCTGGCCCGAGTTCCAGCATGAATCCGTCCACTCGGAGGCCATACAGCGCGTGCACCGCCGCGACCGCCATGCCCAAAGCAGCGGTCAGGACCACGCCGAGACGGGCCGCGGTCTCGCGCCCCCCGCCAAGACGCCGGAGCAAGAACAGGGAGGCCGCCGCAGATGCGAGGGCCGCGGCGAGCACGTTGCGGCCCAGAAAGCTGTTCAGGTATTCCTGACGGACCGCGGCACTGATCGACGTGCCGAGCTGCAAGCCGTGGAAGAGCGCGCCGTATGCCAGCGCGAAGACGGCGGCCGCGAGCGCAAGGCTAGCTCGGTCCTGGCCGCGGGCAGCTGCCACAGCCACGGCCAAGAGCCACGCCGCGGCAAAGAGCACCCACGGCAGCCGACGCGAGCGCTGCTCGTCTAGGGCGGCATCCCGATCGGGCAAGTGTGCCTTCAATGCGGCCCGCTGGGCCGTCTCGCGCTGCCGCAAGCCGGACCGCTCGCTCTCAGGCATGTCGAGAGCCTCCACCAGCACCCTGCCTTGGCTGTTGGCCGGGATCGGCAGGCCGAGCAATGTGGCGAGCGTTGGCGCGATGTCGACAATCTCTACGCGCAGAACCGCGCCGGCCGCGACCGCCGGGCCTGCCATCGCGAAGGGGGCGGTCATGACCTCGGGCTCGAGGCCGCCGTGCCCGCCGTGCCCCCACCGGTGGATGTGGCCGTGGTCTGAGACAGCGGCGACAACGGTTTCTGGCCCGGCCGCTTCCACGATCCTCCCAAGGCAAGAGTCGACCGCGCCGGTCACCTCTCGATATCCGTCCGACGCCCCACCGAACTCATGGCCCGCCTCGTCTGCCGCCAGAAGCCCGATGACGTGCAGCTGCGCCCCGGCCGTCGTGAAGTGGTCCAGCGCATCGGCGCACGCCGCGGCCTGCCACTCGGCCAGGCCGTGCGGGCCGAGGTCCTTAAGCGCGGCCGGCGGCCGGCGCAAGTCCAGATCGGGTCCAAACGCCCGGGACCAGAATCCAAACCCGGAAATGGCGACCTGCATCCCGCGGTCTCGGGCCAGGCTGATCAGCGACTGAACCGGGACCGGGCCGCCGAGAGCGTTGGTGGTCACGCCGCTCACCTCGGGCCAGGCTCCGGTGACCAAGGCGGCCCGCGCGGGATTCGAGAGGGACGGCACGGTCACGCGCATCGTTCCGGACGTTCCTCGCGCGGCGAGGGCCCGATAGCTGGGAAGCTCCGCTGCCCGGTCGGCCCGCAGGCCGTCCATGACCACTAGCACGGCCCGCTCCGCCAGCGCGGGGCCCGCTTCGAATTCACGGTCAAGAGCGTACTGGCTCCGATAGCCGGTCACGCTGCGCCACGCGCTGTCGGCGAACCAGACGCTCGCGGCGGCAAGAAGGCCCAGATATGCCAGCATCCAGACGGAGGGGCGACTGGCCATCGGGGACCATTATGCGGCTTTGCGCGCGCGTACCCGTTCCGGCTCCCAGGGCCGGGGATCCGCACGCCCATTGCCCGCCTCGGACGCGGGCTGGAATAATGGGAATCAGATGGCAGTTTCCTCCAACCTTCAGGACTTGGTCGGCCTTCCCGTCGACCGGCTCGATCTGGCAACCCGAGAGGCGGTGGTGGGCAAGGTGGTCGCAGTGCAGATCTACACGCCCAAGAACTTGGCACTGCAGCGGATCGAGGCGATCGGCGAATCGGTCCAAGAGTGCGTCAAACAGCTGGAAGCGACCGGCAAGGACCCGCTCGAGTTTGAATTCTCGCGGATGAACCCGCCCTTCCTCTCGCGCTAGGGAGCGGGGCGCGGGATGGGCTTCGGGCTGCTGCTGGCGGCGATGGGGGCATTGGCGTGGGCCACGCTGTCGGGGGGCCGCTGGCAGCCAACCTGCGGTCAGTGCTCTCGGAACCGTCGGTGGTCGCGGGGGCAGCGGCGACCGGGCGCGGCAGCGCGGCCGACCGCCGGGAGGGCGGACTGAGACTGAGGCCGGTCGGTTGTCAGGCCGGTCGATTCGAGCCAGGCGTTGGCGCGCGTCTCGGATTTGACGGTGGATTCCACCCCGTGCGCCCTGGCACCTGCACCACGCCAGACCGCGGTGAGGCCTGCCGATGACCGGAACCCAGAGGCCCTGCCGGGAATCACGGCCGCGATGGCGAGCCTTGGGATCTCGATCGTGCCCACCGACATCCGCAGCACGTCGGGGCGACCCACGCAGTCGACTGGCGCGACGGGAGTGATCGATGCGTTAGCGGCCCTAGCCGGCGCCGACGCGTTTCCCTCGACCTCTCGGCGGTGAACCGGAGCGGGTCCAGCACACCCCGTCGCAGGGCATCGGACCCGGATCGGCGGCCCGAGCACTAGACCTGCCCCTCTGCAGACCCCCGCCAATTCGACGGGCAGGTCCGGGCTTGGGCCGTGGCCGGTAGCGAAGCTCGAGGAATGGCCACTCCGGCCGCTCGAGGCGCACCGCTTGCGGCGAGGCCGGCCGCGGTGTCGGTGGCCGGGCGGCACCGACACCAGAGCGGCTACGATCATAGGCATGGGCGACTACCTCGCCAGACTGGTCGAGCGGGCGCGCGCCCATCCGCGCCGGATCGCCTTCCCCGAAGGCGACGACCCCAGGGTGCGCGAGGCCTGCGCCCGGCTCGCAAGGGACAGGGTCGTGCAGCCCGTGCTCGTCACTACTGACACGGGGTGCGCGCCGGGGGTGGTCTGCTCCCACCCCGAGACATCGGGCAAGAATCAGCGCTACGCCCAGATCTACCACGAGCGGCGCCGGTCCCGGGGCGTGACCCTCTCCGAGGCACAGGCCGTCGCGAAGCGCCCCCTGCACTACGCGGCGCTCATGCTTGAGAACGGCGACGTGGACGGGCTGGTCGGGGGCGCGAAGAATACGACCGCGCAAACGCTCCGAGCCCTGCTCGAGTGCGTCGGTGTCCGCCCCGGGTACAAGCTGGTGTCGAGCTTCATGGTCCAGCTGCACCCGGACCGGCGATTCGGGTCTGACGGCGTGATGGTATTCGCCGACCCGGCCGTCGTCCCGGACCCAAACCCCAGCCAGCTGGCGGACATCGCCATCGCGACCGCGAGCAACTGCCGGGCGCTGCTCAAGGCCGAGCCCTATGTCGCCCTGCTGTCGTTCTCGACGAAGGGGAGCGCGCGGCACGCCATGGCGGACAAGGTGATCGAGGCCCTGCGCGTGGTCCGCGAGCGCGACCCCGCCCTGAAGGTGGACGGCGAGCTGCAGGCGGACGCCGCGCTGCTGCCCGCGGTCGGCGCCTCGAAGGCGCCCGGCTCGCCCGTGGCGGGGCGTGCCAACGTCCTGATCTTCCCCGACCTCAACGCCGCGAACATTGGCTTCAAGCTGGGCGAGAGGCTTGGCGGGGCCCAGTCGCTGGGCCCGTTCCTGCAAGGCCTCAACAAGCCGGCGAACGACCTCTCCCGCGGCTGTTCGGTGGAAGACATCTACTACGTGGCGGCGGTCACCGCCCTGCAGTCCGTCGGGATCGCGTAGCCGGCAGGACCTGGCCGGACCGCATTTGACCGGCCCACCGCAGGTAGCGCACCAGGGTTGCCCGCTCCCGCCAGGCAAACCTCAGGAACGCCGCGGCGTCCACCCGCTCGGCCGCCAGGCCAGAGTAGGTCTCGATCCGCCACCGCAGGTACGGGCTGCGCCAAGGCCTGAGGCGGTGGCCGCGTCCGGACTGCCAGAGCAGGCGCAGCGCGGCCAGCCAGCCCACCATCGCCAAGCGTGCTCAGTCCGCGTAATATCCGGGCCGGTACCGTGCCTTGTTGCTGCGGGCCTTGCCCTTGAGCCCGATCTTGATCCGCCGGTAACCGGCCGCCTTGTCCTGAGGACGGTTGTACTCGATGATGTACTGGTTGCGGATGTCGGCGGCGATCCGTTTGGCCAGTGGCTCCACCTCATCGAAGGAGAGCGGGAAATACGCCGGTCCGCCCGTGGGGCGCGTGATGTTGCGCAAGTTGCGCTCCGCACGCCTCGCGGCCCGTCGCTCCTCATCCGTCAGGATGCCGATACCGTAAATGATCACGTCCGTGCTCTGCAACTTGCGGACCAAGATCTCCAGCTCCATGCGGCTCGAGGTGTCCTCACCGTCCGTGATGACCAGCAAGGCGCGCTTGTTGTACCGCTTGTTCCCCTCCTTCAGCAGGTGTTCCACCGAGATGCTCGTCGCGTCGTAAAGCGCCGTGCCGCCACGGCTGTCGATCTGTTGCAGCGCGTCCTGCAGCAGTGCGATGTCGCTGGTGAAGTCCTGGTCAAGGTAGGCCTCGTCGTTGAAGTTCACGATGAAGACCTCGTCGTCGGGGTTGGATGCCTTGACGAACTCCAGCGCGGCCGCGTTCACCTGCCGGCGACGCTCGCGCATGCTGCCCGAGTTGTCGATCACCAGCCCGATCGAGACCGGCACGTCCTCCTGCCTGAAGTAGGTCAGCGTCTGCGGCCGGTCGTCCTCGGTCACCGCGAACGCCTCCCGGACGAGGTCGGTCACGAACCGGTCCTGGCGGTCCACGACCGACACGTGCAGCACCACCCGCTGGGTCTCGACACAGAAGGTCACCCCCGGGTCGCAGCCACCCGACTGCGCCGGTGCCGCGGCGGGCCAAGCGACGACCGCCACCAAGACGGACAGACCGGTGGCCCAATGCGCCGTCACGCGCGGGAGACGCCTAGCGGGTGGGCGCATAGTAACCATTGCGGTAGTACGGACGCAGTTCCGGCATGCCGCGGATCTTCTTGATCTCAACCTTGACCCGGCGCCACTTGCCGTCCTTCTGCGTATTCTCTGGGACGTACCCGAGGACGTACTGGTTGCGCAGCTCGATCCCGATCTTCTCCGCAATGTCGGGCAACTCATTCACATTCTGCACCGCGAACTGCCGGCCCCCCGTCGACTCGGCGATCTCTGTGAGCAGACCCGGCCCGGCCGCCTCCTCGGGCGTCCGGCCACGGGTCGCGTAGGGCTCGTAGATCCCGATCGCATAGATCTGGACGTCGGACTCTCGGACAGTGCGCTTGATCTCCCTCGGCGTGTAGCGGCTCGAGTTGTCGCCCCCGTCAGAAATCACGAGCAGCGCCTTCTGCGTGTTCTTCGCCTCCTTCATCTGGCTCAGGGCGAGATAGATCGCGTCCAACAGGGCCGTGCGGCCCTTGGAGCGCACGAATGTCAGGCGGCTCTGGATCTCTTCGAGGCTGCGCGTGAAGCCAGTCATCATCTCCGGTCGATTGTTGAACTGCACGAGGAAAAACTCATCCTCCGGGTTGACCGTCTTGAAGAACTCGGCCACGGCCTCGCGCGCCTTCGTCATCTTGTAGCCCATGCTCCCCGACGCGTCGAACACGACAGCCAGAGAGAGCGGCGCCTCCTCGGCCCCGAACTGCCGGATCAGCTGGGGCTTGCTGTCCTCCTTGACAATGAAGTGGTCCTTGTCCAGACCGGTCACCATGCGCCCGATGGGATCCGTGACGGTGACGTTGATGAGCGCCAGCTCGACATCGACCTTGATGATGTCCCGACGGCTGAAGGCAGGGGCAACCTCCTCGCCCGGGCTGTCCAGATCCGCGTCCGCGACCGACGCCCCCGGTGCCAGCAGCAGCGCGACAACTCCCAATAGCGCGGTCAAGGCGCGCAGGCTGCGTCGCCGCTGCCAGATGGAAAACGCCTCCCTCGACTGATCGTTGGGCACCCTAGCCTACATTCTCTTTGGCGTTACAAGGATAGCACCGAGTTACATCTGCAGTGAGATCATGTGTCCCGCGTCGCGAACCAAGTTTCGTTTCGCAGTGTGTATCGGAATTTGTGTAATATATTCAATATCTAATCGTCATGTATGCATGTTGGTTTAACATGGTCCCGATGCCCGCTCCGGGCGTGTTACCGCCCATGCGCGGTCGCCCGGCCCAGGCCGCGTCCAATGGGCCTCGCGGCGGGCCGGCGCCCCATGTGAGGACTCCGACGCGGCGTGATAGGCTGATCTTTGCCACGGGGAACGCCGGAGGCGGAACGCTAGTGGCCCGCCCCAAGTACGTATTCATCACAGGCGGGGTCGTGTCCTCGCTGGGCAAGGGAATCGCCGCCGCATCGATCGGGAATTTGCTCGAGAGCCGCGGCCTCAAGGTCACGCTGCAGAAGCTTGACCCCTACCTGAACATTGATCCGGGCACGATGAGCCCCTTCCAGCACGGGGAGGTGTTCGTCACCGACGACGGCGCCGAGACAGATCTGGACCTCGGCCATTACGAGCGATTCACGCACGCGAACCTAACCCGCGCGAACAACGCCACCAGCGGCAGCATCTACGAGCGAATCTTGGCGCGGGAGCGCCGGGGGGACTATCTGGGCCGGACCGTGCAGGTGATCCCGCACGTGACCGGCGCGATCCGGGAGCAGATCGAGAGGGTCGGCACGGAGGGCATCGATGTCGTCCTGACCGAGATCGGGGGCACGATCGGCGACATCGAGTCCCTTCCGTTCGTGGAGGCCATCCGCCAGATGCGGCAGCACGTCGGCCGCACAGGCTGCATCTACGTGCACGTGACGCTTGTGCCATACATCGCCGCGGCCGGGGAGCTCAAGACCAAGCCCACCCAGCACAGCGTGAAGGAGCTCCGCGCGCTCGGAATCCAGCCAGACATCTTGATCTGCCGCACCGAGACAGGCCTTTCCCGGCAGCTTCGCCAGAAGATCTCGCTGTTCTGCGATGTCGACGAGGACGCCGTCATCGCGGCGCGGGACGTCGACACGGTCTATCAAGTGCCCGTCGAGTTCTCCGAGCAGGGGGTCGACCAGATCGTGCTCGACCGGCTGGCCCTCGAGGCCGGGCCCGCGAACCTCGGTCCGTGGAAGCGAATGCTGAAGAGCCTGCGCCACCCCTCGGACTCGGTCGACATCGCCGTCGTGGGAAAGTACGTCGACTACGAGGACTCGTACAAGAGCCTGAAGGAAGCCCTGCTCCACGGGGGGCTGGTCCAGGGCTGGCAGACCCGCATCCACTGGATCGAGGCCGAGAGCGTGTCGGCGGAGAACTGCCAGCGCCTGCTCGGCAACTACGACGGGATCTTGGTCCCGGGAGGATTTGGCGCCAGAGGCATCGACGGCATGATCGAGACGATCCGGTTCGCCCGCGAGAACGACGTCCCGTACTTCGGGATCTGTCTGGGCATGCAGACCATGGTCATCGAGTTCTTGAGAAATGTCTGCGGGATGGAGGGCGCCCACTCGACGGAGTTTGACCCCGAGGCCCCCGCGCGAGCGTTTCTCAAGCTCCGGGAACTGAAGGGGGTCGAAGATCTGGGCGGGACGATGCGTCTCGGCGCGTGGCCGTGCAAGCTCACCGAGGGGAGCTTCGCCCACGCAGCGTACGGCGGCGATCGGGTCAGCGAGCGCCACCGGCACAGGTACGAGTTCAACCGCCCAGAGTTCGAGGGCATCGTCACCGCGCACGGGATGCGCATCACCGGGGAGACGCCCGAACTGGGCTATGTGGAAATCTGCGAGTTGCCGGGCCATCCGTGGTTCTTGGGATGCCAGTTCCACCCGGAATTCAAGTCAAAGCCGCTCGAGCCACAACCGCTCTTCACGGCCTTCGTGCGGGCGAGCCACGAGCGGCGCCTGCGGCGCGGCAAGACGGCCGCCGAGGCCGAGGCGGAGCGATTCCTGAGGCTGCACCAGCCGCGGCCACTGGCCGCGGCGCCGCAGTGGGCAGAGCGGGAGGCGTAAGGGGGACAGCATGCTTGGCTTCGGATTGTTGGGCGCCGGCCGGATCGGCCGGATGCACGCGCGGAATCTCGCGGCCCACCCGGGCGTCGGCCTGGAAGGGGTCTATGACATCGACGGGGCCGCCGCAAGGGGGGCGGCCGGGGAGACGGGCAGCCGAGCGTTTCCCACCGTTGACGCGCTGCTCGGCAGCGCGGCGGTCGACGCCGTGCTGATCGCCACGTCGACAGACACGCACTGCGATCTGATCGGGCAGTCGGTACGGGCCGGCAAGGCGGTGCTGTGCGAGAAGCCCATCCACCTCGACATCCGGGAGGTCGACCGCTGCCGGGAGCTGGTCGCCGCCAGCGGCATGCCCGTGCAGATCGGGTTCAACCGCCGCTTCGACCCCGGCCATTCCGGGCTGCGGTCGGCGATCGAGGGCGGCGAGATCGGCAAGCCCGAACTCGCGGTAATCTCCAGCCGCGACCCTTCTCCCCCGCCTCTGGACTACATCCGGGTGTCCGGGGGGCTGTACCGGGACATGATGATCCACGACTTCGACATTGCGCGGTTCCTCATGGGCGAAGAGCCGGTCGAGGTCGCGGCGATGGGGAGCGTGCTGGTGGATCCCGCGATCGGCAAGGCCGGCGATGTGGACACCGCCATGGTGACGATGCGGATGGCGTCCGGCGCGCTGTGCCACATCAACTGCTCGCGCCGCTGCAGCTACGGGTACGACCAGCGCATCGAGGTGTTCGGAGATGCCGGCATGCTCGTCTCGGGCAACCCCACGCCGACGAGTCTCGAACGGTTCGGGCCCGACGGCACTGGCCGGCGCGAGCGCCTGCACCATTTCTTCATCGAGCGCTACCGGGAGTCGTACGTGCGGGAGATCGACGCCTTCGTGCGAGCCGTGCAGGCCGGCACCGCTCCGAGCCCGGGCTTCGAGGACGGCCGGCGGGCACTCATGCTCGCGGACGCGGCTGTCACGTCAGCGGCGACGGGCCGGGCGGTCCGCGTCTGACCGCTTCCGGCACGAAGGGGCAGCCAGTGTCTCGGGCATGGGTATACTCATGCCCGATGCGGTTGTTGGTCGCGGTACTGCTGCTGCTACCCGCCGGGGCAGCGGCACAGCTGGCGGACTGGAGGGTCGGCCTGGCCATGGCTGACATCACACCGGACTCGGCCATTCCGATGGCGGGCTATGCCGCGAGGGAAGAGCCCTTCGAGTCAGTCGCCGACCGGCTCTACACCAAGGCTATGGCCCTTGAAGATGCCAGGGGAACCAAGGCCCTGCTGATCACCGCAGACCTGCTGGGATTCACGGCCGAGCGATCCGCGGCGATCTGCGCACGGCTGGCCAAGACCGCCGGAATTCCCCGCGAGCGGGTGATCTTGAACGCTTCGCACACACACGCCGGGCCGCTCGTGGCGGGCTCGCTGTTGACCAGAGCCTCGGGAGAGACCCGGGAGCGGATCGACCGATACATCGAAGGCCTGGACTCGCGCATCGTCGACATCGCCAGCAGATCGCTGCGGGAGATGCGCCCTGCCAAGCTTTCTTGGGGCCGCGGCGTGGCCAAGTTTGTCATGAACCGGCGCGAGTTCACCCCTGACGGCGTGATCCTGGGGACCAATGCCAGCGGGCCGGCCGACCGCACGGTTCCCGTCCTGAGGATCGACGGCCAGAACGGCGAATTGCGCGGCGTCGTGTTCGGCGCGGCATCCCACTGCACCACGCTCACCGGCGGGAACTTGAAGGTCAGCGGTGACTACGCGGGAATTGCCCAGATCGAGGTCCAAGGGCGGCTCCCCGGCGTGCAGGCGATGTTCATGACGGGCTGCGCCGGTGACGCAAACCCCTATCCCCGCGGCACGCTCGAGCTCGCACGCCAGCACGGGCGCGAGTTGGCCGGCGTCGTGACGAGCGTGTTGGAGGGAGAGCTGGAGCCCGTTCGCGGCCCTCTCGCGACCCAGTTCCGGTCTGTCGAGCTGCCCTTGGAGAGCCACACCCGGCAGCAGATCGAGCGGATGCAGGAAGGAGCCCGCTCCTACCGCCGGTTCTTCACGAGCGGTGCCCTGGACCGTCTGAACAGGGGGCGCGCCCTGCTAAAGACCTACCCCGCCCCATTCGCACTGTGGCAGTTCGGGAAGGACCTGACACTGGTCGCGTACAGCGGCGAGACGGTCGTGGACTACGTGCGGCTGGCGGAAGAGCGGCTCGGGCCGTTTGGGCTGTGGGTCAGCGGGTATAACAACGACGTGTTCGGGTACTTGCCCACGGATCGCATCCTGCGAGAGGGCGGGTACGAAACGCGCGGGCTCTACACAGACTACGGGCTCTTCACGCCCGCGGTGCAGGACGTGGTCATGGACGCGATCGTCGACATGGCGCGGGCGGCGGGCAGGCCCGTGGAATGAGCGGTTCCGGGGCCGCGTGGGGCGCTTCGCCGCCCGGCGGCGACGGGCGCAAACCGGCGGGCCAAGCGGGAATCGACCGCGAGGGCCGCGGCCGGGCAGGAGGGGAGAGACCATTGTCCAGCACGAGACGTACCTTTCTGGCGGCGACCGCCGGCGCGGCCGGCAAAGTCGCGGCACGGGCCGCGAGGCCCGCGATCACGCAGATCACCCTGTCCGGCATTCAGGGCAACTTCCACAAGTTCGTCGCGATGAATTCGCAGGACGACGCGCCCAAGGGCACGAGCTACTCGAACGTGCTCGTGCGAATCGCGACGGACGCGGGGGTCGAGGGAGTCGGCGTGATGGGCTACACGATGCCCGACTCGACCTTCGTGCGGGAGGTGCGGTCGCTAGTCGGAGCCGACCCAGAATCCGCGTATGAGTTCCGCGATGGCCGGATCTGGGGCAGATCCGCGGCGTTCGATGCCCTCCTGACCCGCTACAAGCACCTGGACGGGCCGCTCTGCGACCTGATCGGCAAGCTGCGCGGCGTGCCGTGCTGGCAACTCTTGGGAGATTCCGTCCGCGACACCGTCGAGGTATACGACGGCACCCTCTACTTCAGCGACCTCTGGTATCGCGGGAGGGGCGTCCAAGCCGTCGTCGACGAGGCTGTCGAGGCATCCCGGAGCGGCTATCTGGGGGTCAAGCTCAAGATCGGACGGGGGCACAAGTGGATGCGAAAGGCGGAAGGCCTTGACCGGGATGTCGAGGTTGTCCGAAGCGTACGGTCCGCGATTGGCTCCGGGCGCAAGCTTCTGGTGGATGCGAACAACGCCTACGCCAGCGACCCCAGCCTCGCATGGCAGTTCCTAGACCGAACCAAGGAGCAACGGGTCGACTGGCTGGAGGAGGCGTACTTCGAGGATGTCGGGCTCTACTCGGAACTGCGCCAGAAGATGGAGCGGGCCGGCATCACGACCCCGATCGCCGATGGCGAGAGCGTGCGCGAGGTCTCAGAATTCGGGCCCTTCCTGGAGCCCGAGCCGGTGATCGACGTGATGCAGATGGACATTCGGACGGGCGGCCTGCTCGACTGCTGCGAAATGGCGCGCATGGCAACTGGGGCCGGGATTCGCGCCGTGCCGCACAATTGGGGCGCGCAGGTGGGCCTGTACATGAGCTTGCACTTGGCGAAGACGCAGGAGAGCATTGCCGGGGCCGAGGACGACCGGTCAACCTGCCCGGCCATCACCGCACGGGGCTACGACTTCCGTGACGGGGCCTACACCGTCTCGGACGAGCCCGGGCTGGGCATCGCGGTCAACGAGGAGTTCTACGAAGCCCCGCCGTTTCCCGCGCAGACGGTAATCCGCTGACGCTGCCCGGGAATCAGTCCTCGATGTGCAGCTCGGCGATTCCGATGCCGCTCTCGCCCGCCACGGCGTAGAGCAGGTATACGCGGCCGCCCTCTTCGAAGATGGCCGGGTCTCTGAGCTGGTTGACCGGACCGTAGGCCACGCTCCGGATGGAAGACTCGACCGGCGTGCCGGCCCCCTCCCAGTGGCGCTCGGGGCGCATTACCTCGACCGGAGAGGACTCCTTCCACCGGCTCCAGGGCTGGGCGAGGTCGATCGTGCTGAGCAGGATGCGCTCGGGGGCCTGGCCCACCTGCGTCCAGAAAACGTGCAGCCGGTCGCCCCGAACGAGCAGCGCGCAGTGCCGCATGTCGGGATTGAACAGCACCGGCCCGGCCTCGAAGCCCGAGAGGCCGTCCTCCGACCGGTAGACCTGACCCGGCATCGCGATCCCGTAGGTAACGCCGTCTCGCTCGAACGTGCGCAGGTAGGAACGGCCCAAGATCTCAGGCAGGGCCCGGAAGTCGATCCCGTCGTCGGAGAGTGCCACGCGGGTGACCTGGCGGCCGGGGCCGTCGAGCCCGTGAAAGTACATCACGATGCGACGATTCTCGCGGTCCACGTGGACATCGGGCGAAGCAATGTGCGGCGCGGTCATCTCCAGCCGGAGCGAGTGCGGGAGGGGCCCGGCCCCCGGATCGGCTGCGCGACGGTCAGCTTCCCGCCGGAGCGCCTCGTCAGACACGTCCGGCGGTTCGCTCGGGAATTGTGAGCGTTCGATCTGCAAGCTCCCGGGCGGGTGGATCTTCCACGGCCCGAGCAGGTCGTCGGCATAGGCCAGGCGGATGTACCTGCCCTTGTGGTCGGCAAAGTACAGGTAGTAGCGACCCAGCGGGGCGGCGACCCAGTCCGGAACGCGGATCAGGGATGGCCCTTGGATGTTATCCCCGATGCTCGGGTGGGAATCCGGGGTGATGATGGGGGCGTCAAGCGGGCGCTCGACGCGTATAGAGAGTTGTGCCGCGCTCACGGCCGCCACCAAGAGCGCGACGGCACCAATCCGCAGGCCCCGGAGCGTCCCGGCCGAGCGCCCCGCCGGCCAAGCCAAGGATGTTCCACGCAGTTTCCCGCCCATCTTGACTGGCACCGTCAGAAGTACAACTGGATCATCTGGCCATCCAGATCGTAGAGCGTGGACCGTTGCTAGGCCACGTCGGCTCGGCCAGTCCCTCGCTCCAAGAGGCAAGCTCGGCTTCGAGGCGCGCAACCACGTCAGGATGCTGCTCTGCCACGTTGGACCGTTCACCGATGTCGGCCGACAGATCGTAGAGCACGGTCAGCTGGCCGTGGGGTGAATCCCCGGGATAGTCCACCTGTGGCAACCGCTTGCCCCCCACGGTCATGTCGCTCTCGGCCAGATCCGTCTTGTTCACCCTCCAGAGCTTCCAGTTCCCCCAGCGCACGGCGATGTTGGGCTGGAAGCGCCAGAAGAGGAATTCGTGGGGCGGCTCAGCCGTCTCCCCGCGCAAGTGGGGAAGAAGATTGACGCTGTCTTGGGCCGTCTCGGCGGCGCCTGCAGCGGCGGCAAACGTGGAGTACAGGTCCAGGGAGATCATCGGGTGCTGGTAGGTCACGCCGGAGGGCAGGCCAGCGGGCCAGTGGAAGATGAACGGCACTCGAATGCCGCCTTCGAGGTGGAAGCGCTTCGACCCGCGCAACGGGTCGTTGGAGCACACGTCCTGCGAGAGATATTTCACGCAACCGTTGTCAGAAGTGAACACGATCAGGGTGTTCTCCAGCAGCCCGTGCGACTGCAGCTCGGCCACGACATCCCCGACATAGTCATCGACGGAAGAAACCATCGCCGCGAAGATGCGCTTGCCTGGGGGCTCAACCTCGGCGTATCGCTCTGCGTATTCCGCCGTTGCCTGCAGGGGCGTGTGGGGTGCGTTCGGCGTGAGCATCAGGAAGAATGGCCGGTCGGCGTGGCTGCGCACGAAGTCCACGGCCCGCTCGGCGAACACATCCGTCAGGTAGGCCTCGACCTCCACCTGCTCGAAGCCGTCAAAGATCGCGTTTCCAGCGCCCCGACCGGTGGGGGCGTTGGCCGCCGGCCAGGACTGGACGCCATCCTTGCGGGAGTCGATGTACGATGTCCCGCCCGCAAGGACGCCGAAGTACTCGTCAAAGCCCCTGCTCAGAGGGTGGTGCTGCTCGGACTTGCCGAGGTGCCACTTGCCGATCAGCCCCGTGGCATAGCCGGCGTCCCGGAGCATGTCGGCAAGGGTGCGCTGGTCGGTGGGCAGGCCGACCGTCGTGTCACGGCCGGAGGTGTTGAACTCGTACCCAAACCTAGATTGGTACCGCCCCGTGTAGAGCCCGGCTCGGGAAGGGCTGCACACCGCGGCGGAGACATAGCCGTCCGTCGCGCGGACGCCGCCCGCCGCTAGGGCGTCGATGTTCGGTGTGCGGATTACCTGAGAGGCGTAGGCACCGAGATCGTTGTAGCCGAGATCGTCTGCGACGACGAGCACGATGTTCGGCGGGGAACTCGCGCCGTCTGGCTCGGCGGTGGAACAACCGAGCGCAACCAGGGCCAAGGGAATCCAAATCAGACGTTGCATGCTTGCCGGCCATTGTAGTGCGGCCCTCGGGTCATGCCGGCCGGCCACGTTGTCCGCGAACCGGGTCACCCGGCACCCTCGGGCGGCAGGCCGGGAGGCGACATGGGGCGCGTGGCGTAACCTGTGGGCGCCATGCGGAGCCGATTGAGAGTCCTCGCCCCTGTGTTGCTGGTCGCAGCCCCCGTGCCAGCCGGTGCGCAGGCTCCCGATCCTCTGCGGGAGGTCTTCGGACGGGAGTTGCGGCCGTCCGTGGAGGCCCTGATCGGCGAGTTCCGCGCACTGCGCAAGTACAAGGCCTCGGATTTCCCGTTGGAGCCCGAACGCTTCGCCGAGTTCCGCCGAGAGATTGTCTCCGAGTTCGAGAGGGCGCTGGGGCTTGAGGATTGGGCCGTGCGATCGCCCGAGGGCAAGCGCAGCCCGATCAGCCACCTGTTCAGCGATCGAGCGGTCGCCCGGATCCGGCAAGGCGGCGTCGAGATGGAAGCCCACGTGATCAAGCTCGGCGACACCGGCCTCGAAGTCCCCGCCGTGATCTGCCTGCCGCCGGGAAATGGCCCCTACCCGGCCGTGGCAGCATTGCCTGGCCACGGCGAGCACCCGTTGCACGATCTGGTTCTTGGCGAGGAGAGCTATCAGCGGGGCATTTGCGCGCGGTTGGCCCGCGCTGGGTTCGCCTCCGTGGCGGTCGAGAAAGTTGACAGCGGCTATCTGTCGCGAGACGGCTGGGCCGGGGTTGACGAGCGGGAGATCGCGGGGTTCCGGCTGGCGATGGGATCGCCCGTTCGTGCCGTCCAGCTCATGGCCACGCTCGCCGCCGTCGAGATGCTCGCCGCCCATCCACGGGTCGACGCGGCGCGCATGGGCGCCACTGGCGTCTCGCTTGGCGGATGGCTGGCCATTCAGACTGCGCTGCTCAACGATCGCATCCGGGCAGTCGCCGAGTACAGCACGAAGACGGTCTACCTTTCGGACGAGACCGGCCCCGGCGACTTTTCCGGCGCGACGGATCTGTGCCACGTGATCCCGGGATCGTTCCGCTTGGGGGACCGCAACCTGCTGATGATCCCTTTCGCTCCGCGGCCCCTGCTCTCCGGCCACGGCGGGCCGACGGACAAGGGGTCCCACGGCCAGCACGAGCGCTACTACAAGTCCATCTTCGAGCGACAGTACAGGGCCCTGGGTCGGGAAGAAGCCTTCCGCTACCACATACACGACGGCGGGCACGCGACCCATCCCGAGACGGTGATCTCGTTCTTCGAGGAGACGCTCTGAGAGCGGGGCATTCCCCAAGCGCGTGAGCCGCGGCGGGAGAACGACGGCTCGGGCAACAAGTCCCGTCAGTCCAGCGCGCGGACCGTCACGTTTCGGTAGAGCACGGGCCAACCCTCGGACTGCAGGCAGATACTGCCCTCCGCAGGCTCGATGTCCCGGCCCTCGTTCATCTTCGTCCCGTTCAGCTTCACGCTGACAACCCCGTCGAGCGCGGTGATCTCGATGCTCTCCCACTCGCCGAACGGGCGACGGTTCTCGGTGACCGGTCCGCGATGGGCACCGCTGACCTTGCCGCCACGGACACCGAACAGGCTGCCAGCCTCGCCGTAGTGGCCCTGAATCTCCAAGGACTTCGGCCAGTCCCGCTCGACTTCGCCAGCGTTGATGAAATAGCCGGCGTTCGGGTACTTGGGCGGCTTCTCCTTCCAGCCCTCGCGTTGGAAACGCCACTCGGCGCGGAAGACGAAGTCCCTGTAGCATTCCTTGCTGCGCAAGAACCCATTGGGCTGGCCGGTGCAGGCAATGACACCGCCCCGAAGTGTCCAGGTGCCGGGGGCCGAGCCCTCAACGGTCCAATGCTCGCCGAGGTCTCTCACCGGCATCAGGGACACGAATCCGTCTCGGTCCGGCCGTCCAACGGCGGTCGTGGCCGCGACTAGCAGAACCGCAAGCGTGCCCACGGATCCGATGGTTGCCGCTGGCCGCATCCCTCGCCTCCTACATCCCGCGTCCCAACGTGCGTAGAATCAACACGGGCGTCAAGCGGGTGACCCGCCCCTGAAGACCAAGAAAACAGGATACGCCCGGCTTTCGACCATGGCGATCGACGCGCGGGCCCCTGGGCAGCCACCAATGACCGACGCAGCGCTAGCACGCCGCCGTTTTCTCCAAGCTGCGCCCAAGTTTCGAGGTTTTTGAGGCTCTCCGGCCAGAATCGCGACGGCACTAGTCTGGACCGACCACTGTGTGCCCGAATTGGGCTGATTTCAGGGCAGACTGGACCACTTTGCCCCGTTTTTTGGCCCGTTTCAGGGTCATTCCGACCACTTTCGGCTGGGGGGTAAAAAGTGCTGACCACTAGATGACCACATGGAGGGGCAGTGCGGCATTCGGTGGTACAATGGCCCCGTGTTCGTACGCCGTGTCCTGACCCGCTCCAAGGGCTCCAACCACGGCGTCTCCTACCGACTGGTCCATTCCACCCGCATTGCGCCCGGCAAAGTCCGCCAAGTCGTGCTGGCGTATTTCCGCGCCGGCCTCGAGGACCGCGTCCCCAAGTCCCACTGGAAGCTGCTGGCTGCCCAGATCCGCAACCTGCTGGCCGCCCAGCCGGACCTGCCCTTCCCGCCCGAGTCCTGCGACGATCCGCAACTCGAACAGGCCATCCGCAGCGAGGCCGAGGCCGCCATGCCCCTCGTCCGACAGCGCCTGCTGAAGGCCGACTTCGACATTGGTTTCCGCGTCCTCGACGACCCGGCCCCGGACGTTCCCGGCGAGCAGCCGGTCCAAGTGCTGCCCTCCAGCCTGCGCCACACCCAGGTGCGCGAGGTCGGCGCCGCGCGCCTGCTCTGCGCGCAAGCCCAACAGCTCGCCCTGCGGGACTGCCTGGCGGCCTGCGATCTGCGGCCGCGTCACGTGCGCCTGGGGTTGGCCCAGATCCTCGCCCGTGCCCTGCACCCAGCCTCCGAGCGCGAGACGCTGCGCTGGCTGCAGCACGACTCGGCCCTGGGCGAACTGCTCGGCTTGCGACCCGGCGACTTGGCCAAGGATGCCCTGTATGCCGCTGCGGACGCTCTCTGGGAGCAGCATGAGGCGATCGAGACCGGGCTGTTCGATCGCGAGCGCAAGCTGTTCGGCTTGGAGCCCAGAATCGTCTTCTACGACCTCACGAACACCTTCCATACCGGCCGGCCGCGCCACGCTCTGGCGGCCCGCGGGCGCAGCAAGCAGAAGCGCCATGACGCGCCCCTGGTGACCTTGGCGTTGCTGCTGGACGGGGAGGGCTTTCCGCGCCGATCCGAGGTGTTGAAGGGCAACGTGGGCGAGTCGACGACCCTGCAAGCGGCGGTCAAGAGCCTGCGGCTGGGCGGCCAGGAGCGGCCGACGGTGATTTTCGACGCCGGGATCGTGAGTGCGGGCAATTTGGAGTGGCTCAGGGAGCAGGGTCTGCACTGGATCACCATGGACCGGCGGCGGGAGGCACCGCCGGAGCGCGAGCCGGACAGCCGCTGGACCAGCGCCGGCGGGGAGCAGTTGAAGGTTTGGCGGTTGTCGGAGGCGCGCAGCGAGAGTGACGGCCCTGGGCGGGCCGCCGAGGCCGGCCAAGACAAGCCAAGAGAAGCGCGCTTGTGCGTCTGGAGTCCGGCGCGGGACCGCGACGAGCGCGAGATGCTGCGGCGGACTCGGGAGCGATACGAGGCTGAGCTGCGGTCGCTGCACGAAGGACTGACGATTCCGCGGCGCCTGAAGAGCTACGACAGAGTGTTGCGCAAGGTGGGCCGCTTAGAGAGCAAGTACACGCTCGTCGCGAGCCAATACACGGTTCGAGTGGAGCGGGAGGTGGTGCAGCCGAAGAAGGGCAAGGCCAAGCTGGGCAAGCGGGCCTCGGCGGTGCATTGGGAGCGCAGCGAGCGCTATCGGCGGCGGGAGCTGCAGCGGGGAACGAGTCTGATGCGCACCAGTCGAGTTGACTGGGATGACACTCGGATCGTGGGGGAATACTTCCGGCTGGCGGAGATTGAGTCTTGCTTCAGAGCGATGCAGCAGGATCTCGGGTTGAGGCCGATGCATCACCAACTGCAGCGACGGGTGTCGGGACACCTGTTCATCACGGTCTTGGCGTACCACGTGGTGCATGCGCTGCGGCGGGAACTGAGCGGTAGCGGCATCCGCTACAGCTGGAAGTCGATTCGCGACCGGATGGGGACGTGGGTGCGGCTGACGACGACGATGCGCACGGCAGCGGGCAAGGTGTGGAGCCAGCGCCAGGATGTGGACCCGAACAGTGCCCAGGCGCGCATCGCGGCCGCCGCGGGAGTCGCATTCCGGAGGCATCGGCAGTTGCTGGGAATCGACCTCAGCCAGGCCGGGGAGAGCGCAGCTGACAAGGAGGGCCAGGAGGCAAAATCGCAACAAAGCGTAGTGACTGCAAAAGTAAAGGAATGCAAGGTGACCACTACATGTAGTGTATGAAAAAATCCGCCCCGCTATATGTAGACGTCTAATTCGCCGACCTCGAAACTTGGGTGCGGCCGCCACAGCAACGGTTGCGGCGCGGGCGAAGGGCCCGACTCTGCGCTTCGGAATGATCGGTGTGGGCAAGCGTGGCAGCGCCCACTTGACTCGGATCGCGGCACGCAGCGACGCAGCTATCGACGCTGTGTGCGACATCGATCCGACGGCCCGCGACGCGGCGCAAAGCGCTGCCGCAGCCGACACCCCGCGGTCCTACAGCGACTACCGGGAGCTCTTGCGCCGGCCCGAGATCGACGCCGTCGTCATCGCCACACCCTGCAACCTGCACGCGGAGATGGCCTCCGCGGCCCTCAAGGCCGGCAAGCATGTCTACTGCGAGAAGCCGCTGGGGATCACGGCCGACCAAGTCCAGACGGTTCTCGACGCCGCTCGCGACTCGCCAGCCGTGTTTCAGATCGGCCAGCAGCTGCGCAACTCTCCGCACATCCGGGACGTCGTGCGCCAGATCCACCGGACGGGCCTGATCGGCGAGCCCTTCGTGATCAAGGCCCAGCGTCACAGCTCGCCCACAAGGCCGGAAGATCGGAGCGAGTCCGACAGCGGGCAACAGCGACGCTTCCCGGGCTGGTACGACGATGTGCGGGCCTCGGGCGATCTCATCGTGGAGAACGCGGTCCACAATCTCGATGTTTGCAACTGGCTGGCCGGAAGTCGCCCCGAGCGCGTGTTTGGCCACGGCAAGCGGTATCTGCCGGAACGCGTTCCGGCGGGCTCGGTCATGATGGACGGCTTCAGTGTCGAGTACGTCTATCGGAACGACATGCACCTCGACTACAGCCAGCTGTACCTCCATCCGAGGGCGATGAGGAAGCTTCCGAACGGCCAGTGGTTCGTGGTGTACGGGGAGAAGGGAGCGATCGAGATCGATTACGGCGTCTGGACGTTCTACGACATCCACGGCAGTGCGGAGCCCGTTGAGCACCGTGACGAGAACCGGATCGACCTGACCGTGGCCGCGCACGATGACTTCGTGCGCGCGATCCGCGAAAACGGCACTCCAAGCGCCGACATCGAGGTCGCCGCCACCGCGGCCCTCACGGGCATCATGGGCCGGGAGGCCATTTACCAGCGCCGCATGGTCACTTGGGACGAGATGGGCGTTCGGCTCTAGCCCGGCCCGCGAAGGCTCGCAGCGCCCCGTCGCCAACTGCCCACACTTGTCAGCATTAACGCAATCCAGTATGCAGAATCAACGAATACTTGGTTCATGTCTCAGACTTCCAGACATGGGCCAACAATGGATGTCCAGATCTTTGCCTTTTTGATTGGGGAGTGTCAGAAATCCCGTGTATGGACCCGCCCCGGGGCAGACCCTTGGCAGGGGCCCGGGGAGGGAGGGAGCCGGCCGGACCGGGCCCCTGCCAAGGGTCTGGTCGAAACAAACGAAAGCAGGTATGTTATGAAGCGTAAGATGAACCTCCTCAATCCCACCAGCCAGCCTGTGCCGCCCGGCGATCGACGCCTTCCTCGACGGCCGCGACCCGGCTCAGGTCCTCCGCGAGCCCTCTGTGATCCTCGAGCTCTACAGGAAACTCGCCGAGCGGGCCCTCCAAGCCGAAATGGCCTACCACCTCGACCACTGCGAGGTCCCCAACACCCGCAACGGCCACAATCGCAAGACCGTCCACACCGAGCACGGCAGCATGCTGCTTGCCGTCCCCCGCGATCGCCAAGGCTCCTTCCGGCCCCAGCTCATCGAACCCTGGTGCCGCCGCCTCGAGGGCTTTGACCAGCTCGTCCTGAGTCTGTTCTCCTCCGGACTCAGCATGCGCGAGATCCGCGACCAGCTGGCCGCCCGGTACGACGTCGACGTCTCCCCGGAACTGATTTCCAAGATCACCGACGAGGTGCACGAGGAGCTCCGCGAGTGGCAGAACCGGCCGCTCAACGAGGTCTATGCCCTGCTGTTCCTGGACGCCATCTGGGTCAAGATCCGCCAGGACGGTGCGGTCACCAACAAGCCTGTCTTCCTGGCCCTCGGGGTGGACTGCTCAGGCCGCAAGCAGTTGCTGGGACTGTGGATCCAGCAACAGGAAGGTGCCAAATTCTGGCTCAAAGTGCTGAAGGAATTGCAACAACGGGGCGTAAAGGACGTGCTGATCGCCGTCACGGACGCCCTCAACGGGTTTCCCGCGGCCATCGAGGCCGTCTTCCCCCAGGCGCTCGTGCAGACCTGTGTGGTGCATCTGCTGCGCAACTCCCTGCTGCAGGTCTGCTACCAGGAACGCCAGCAGCTCAGCCGGTCCCTGAAGCAGATCTACCGCGCCGACAGCGCCGTAGCCGGCCTGCAGGCGCTGGAGGCGTTCGAGGACAGCGAGCTCGGACGGAAATACCCCGCCATCGGCCGCCTGTGGCACCGCCACTGGGAGCAAGTGGAGCCCTTCTTCTCATTCACCGAGCCGGTGCGCAAGGCCGTCTACACCACCAACGCCATCGAGAGCCTCAACAGCTGTGTGCGGCGGGCCGTGGTCGTGCGAGGGCACTTCCCCAGCGACAAAGCCGCCAGCAAGCTGATCTACATGGCCCTGCGCAAGGTGGAGCGCAAGTGGAAGAGACCTCCCCCGTACTGGCACCAGGCGCGCCGGGAGTTCGCCATCCTCTTCGAGGATCGCTTCCAGGTGGTGCCGCGGTGAGCAGCACCCTGCCAGCGGGGACCCGCATGGAACGGCTGCCGGGCAGCCGCCCGCCGGGCGTGTGCCGCATGCAACGCGGGCTGCTGCTCGGCACGCGCAGCGAACCGATGCCGGGCGTCCAGCCGCCAGCCTTCCGCCACTGGGGCTCTCTCAGCGCGCTGCGCGCGCCCTGTGGTCCCCCGCGCCCAACCCGGCCGCAAAAAGCGCTGGCCTCGCTGGACGCGATCCCTCCCGCTGCGCTACACTGGCCAATCGCATACACGGGATTTCTGACACGGTCACGCCGATGGTTTTGACGTCGGAGAGGTCGACCCGGGCGCGGCCCCAGTCGACAGCCATGGAGACGGAGCGGCGGACACGATCCCAGGAGACGCCGAAGATCTGGGCGCTCTCCTGCCAGGAGAGGCGCCGGGCCCAGCCGGCGAGGGTCCAGCTGAAGGCCTTGGTGACGGGGCGCTTGCCGTCAGCCCAAGGCACTCGTTCGACCTTGACCTTACCGCACCAAGTACAGTTGACGCGACGCATGGCGTATAGGAAATAGACAGGCAGGCCATAAAGGGGGACGAACTGGAAACGGCGGGTCCGGAGGCGGTCGTAGCCGGGGCCCGTGAGCGCGCGCTACTGTGGCCGGCGGTTTGCGGCCAGCGAGCTGGAACTGATCCGGGGGCTGATCGATCAACGCCGGCCACGCCTGTCGCGCACGGCCCTGTCCCAGGCAGTCTGCCGGGCCTTGAACTGGCGCAAGCCCGACGGCGGGCTCAAGGAGGTCAGCGCGCGGGTCGCGCTGCTCCGGATGCAGCGCGACGGACTGCTCCGCCTGCCAGCGGCGCGGCGCGGGCCCGCACCCGCGCGCAAGCCCGAGCCCACCCCGGCCAGCGACCCGCCCCGCCCGGAACTGTTGCCCGCCCGGCTGGCGCAGGTGCGCCCGCTCCGGCTGGACTGCCTGCGCCCGCGCGATCCACGCAGTCGTCTATGGAACGAGTTCGTCGAGCGCTACCACTACCTCGGGCACAAGCGCTTGCCGGGGGCCCAGTTGCGCTACTTCGTAAAGGCGGCTGACGGCCAGTTGCTGGGCTTGCTGGGCTTCGGTGCTGCCGCTTGGAAGACCGCCCCGGCCCCGCGGGACCGCTTCATCGGTTGGAGTCCGGCCACCCGCGAGCGCAACCTGCAGCGGGTGGTGAATCACGCCCGGTTCCTGATCCTACCTTGGATTCGTCTCCCATGCCTAGCCTCGCACCTGCTGGCATGTGTCGAAAGTCAATTGTCCCGAGACTGGCAAGACTGCTACAAGACCTGCCCAGTCCTGCTGGAGACCTTCTGTGAGACACCCCGATTCGCCGGGACCTGCTACCGGGCAGCCAATTGGACCCTCGTCGGACAGACCCAAGGCCGCGGCAAGCTAGACACTCGTCACGAGTACGCAAAACCGGTGAAGAACATCTTCGTCAAGCCTCTCTGCCCGAACTGGAAAGCGATCCTGAACCGCTAGACGACGCCCCTCCGCCACGCGCCTCTCGAACGCTTACCACTCGGTCAGAAAACCCGGCGGGAAGTTCCGATCTGTCTGGATTAGATTCTCGCCATTGAACTTTGGCTGTCTCAAGCACTGCCTCTTGAAATCGCTCCAGCTCTCTGGCAGCAGTCAGGCAGAACAGTCCATCTTGGAATCGCCCCCCCAGTAAATTTCAGGATCGCGACGGGATTCTGTTCATTAGTCATGGTCAACTGGTCAATGCCAACACTGACTGGGCCGCCACGGAGGCAGCCTAGCCGCGGTCATGTGAATCGCGAACGTTGAGCTAGAGGGTGCGAGACAGCACAGGCCGACTCTCGGAGCGTCCCGCGGCGAGGTCGAGGCCCCCCAAGGCGACGTCTCGACCGCCAGATCGCTCTGGGACACCCTGAGCAGGGCTCGAAACTGTGATCCGCCGCTATTCTCCCGCACCTTCGCTCATAGTAAACCGCATGCGGGTATGGCGGCACCGTCCGGGCAGCAACTCAGCAGGTCCACCCCCTCCCCTGAGCGAGCTCCAGTGCGAGGGCGGTCAGCTTCCGGCTCCAAGGCCCAGCTGTACGGCCTGGTGGGCACGAAGCAGTGGTGCCCATGTGCCCATGGCGGTGAGCCCGGACGACGTGTCCACTGGGGCACGCCCGAGATGTGCCTCAGCGAAAATCATGCGACCGCGCGCTTGGGGCCACAGTGCGCAGCGCCCGGAGGCGGTCCACCTTCACGGCCACGGTCCCGTCAGCAATCTGCAGGACGCCCTCGGCCAGCAGGAAGGGCTCGGCCATCGCGAGATGCCGATGGGCCTCGAACAGCCGCGGCGCCAAGATAAGGTTCGCGACACCTGCCTCGTCCTCGAGCGTGATGAAGCAGAACCCCTTGGCCGTTCCGGGTCGCTGGCGCGTGATCACCGCCCCGGCCACCCGCACGCGGCTGCCATTCGGGGCGGCCTCGAGCTGTTGCGATGACAGAGCTCCCAACCCGGTGACCTCCGGCCGCAGATAGTGCATCGGATGCTTGCCAACCGTCAGACCCGCGCCGCGGTAGTCGGCCTCGATGCGCTCCATGGGCGTCATGGGCACCAGCGGCCCAGGTGCCGGTGCGTCGCGCGCCTGGGACTCGAACAGTGGCCCCGTTGGCCGCCAAGCCCCCTCCACCTGCCACAGAGCCTCGCGACGGTGAATGCTCCGCCCCAGCGAGTTCAACGCCCCGATCTCGGCCAGCATGTCCAGTTCGACCTTCTTCAGCGAGACCCTCCGCGCTAAGTCCCCGATGCTGCGGAACGCCCCGTGCCGCGCGCGCGACCCGGCAATCTCCGCCGCCGCTTCGGCCGTCAAGTCCCTGACGTACATCAGGCCCAGCCGAACCTGCGTGGCCGGCGTTCCCGGAGGCAGCGCAACCCTCGCGGGGGCATCGACCGGCACGCAGCGCACGCCGGACAGGTTGACGTCGATCGGCAACACCCGCACGCCGTGGCGCTGCGCATCCTTCACCAGCACCGCAGGGGAATAGAAGCCCATGGGCTGGCAGTTGAGCAGCGCGGCCAGGAACTCGGCCGGAAAGTGCGCCTTGAGGTACGCGCTGGCGTAAGCCAGCAGCGCGAAGCTCGCGGAGTGCGACTCGGGAAAGCCGTACAGGGCGAAGGACGAGATCGACCGCACGATCTCGTCCGCCGCGTCACCCTCTATGCCGTTGCGGGACAGGCCCCGCCGCAGGCGGCCTTCGAGTTCGGCCATGCGCTCCTCGGACCGCTTGAAGCCCATCGCCCGCCGCAGCTGCTCTGCCTGCCCGCCCGTGAAACCGGCCGCTGTCATCGCAATGCGCAGCAGCTGCTCCTGAAAGAGCGGAACGCCCAGCGTGCGCTTCAGGATGGGCTCGAGCGAGGGGTGGGGATAGCGCACCGGCTCGCGGCCCAAGCGACGGTTGATGTATGGATGCACCATGTTCCCGGTGATCGGCCCGGGGCGGATGATCGCCACCTCGACCACCAGGTCGTAGAACTTGGACGGCCGGATCCGGGGCAGTGTGGCCATCTGTGCCCGGCTCTCGATCTGGAAAACCCCCACCGTGTCGGCCTTCCGGATCATCCGGTACGTCTCCGGGTCGTCCGGCGGGATCCGTGCCAGATCGAACGACCCGCCGCGCGCGCGGATAGTCTCGGCAGACTCCTCCAGGACCGCCATCATCCCCAGACCCAGCAGATCAACCTTGATGATCCCCAGGTCGGCACAGTCCTCCTTGTCCCATTGCACGACGACACGGCCCGGCATCCGGGCGCGCTCGAGCGGCACCACGGAGTCGAGCTCGCCGGCGCAGATGACCATCCCGCCGGAATGCTGGCCCAAATGGCGCGGCAGGCCCCGAATGTCAAGGCACAGCCGCAGCCAGTGAGAGACGCGCGCGTCGCCAAGGTCCAACCCGGCCTCCCGCGCCTGCACCAGCAGGTGATCGTGGCCGTCCGAATACTCAAACCCGCTGATGGCCTTCGCGAGCCGCCCGATCACCTCTCCCGGAAAGCCCAGCACCTTGCCCATCTCGCGCGCCGCACTGCGCCCGCGATAGGTGATGACATTGGCGGTCATGGCGGCACCGCGCTGTCCGTACCGCCGGTAGACGTGCTGGATCACGCGCTCCCGCTGCTCGCCGGACGGCAGGTCGAGATCGATGTCCGGCCACTCGCCGCGCTCCTCGGACAGGAACCGCTCGAAGAGCAGATCCATGCCGACGGGGTCGACCGCGGTGATGCCCAGCGAGTAGCAAACGGCGGAGTTGGCAGCCGAGCCGCGCCCCTGGCACAGGATTTCGCTCTTGCGGGCGAACTCCGAGATGTCCCACACGACCAGGAAGTAGCCCGCAAGCCCGAGCTTGGAGATCACCGCGAGCTCGCGCTCGATCTGCCGCAGCGCGCGGGCCCGGTGCGGTGTCCCGCGGTAGCGCTCGGACGCCCCGCGCAACGTCTCGCGCCGGAGCACCGAGACCTCTGTCTCGCCCGGCGGAAGCGGGTACCGCGGGAACTGATACCCCAAGTCCTCCAGCGTGAAGGCCAGCCGCTGGGCCAACTCGGCGGTGTTCGCCACGGCCTCGGGAACGTCCGGGAAAAGCGCCCCCATCTCGTCGGGAGATTTGACGCGGCGTTCCGCGTTGGCGTCCAGCAGCCGCCCGGCAGTGTCCAGCTTGCGCTTGAACCGCAGGCAGGTCAGGGCGTCGTGCAGCGGCTTGTGCCGTGCCGCGTCATAGCGCACGCCGTTCGTGGCCACCAGCGGCAGGCCGAATGCCCTTGCGAGCTCGATGCGCGCCTGGTTGTCCCGCTCCTGCTCGCGGATCATGTGGCGCTGCAGCTCCACATAGACGCGCCCCGGGCCGAAGATGCCCCGCACCGGGTCCTCGTCGCGCAAGTCGTGCAACAAGGCGACCAAGCCCCCGGAGTGCTCCTCGATGTCCTGCCAGCGGGCCCGTCCCTGCCCCTTCGGCGCGCGAAGGTTCATACGGGTGAGCAGTCGGCACAGGTTGCGGTAACCCTCCCGGCTCTCGACCAACACGGCCAGCCTGCGGTCCAGAACCGCATTCGGGGTGCGGGGCGGCACTTCCGCCTGCTCCAGCGAGATCTCGCAGCCCACCAAGGGCCGCACCCCTGCCGCGCGGGCGGCCTGGAACAGTCTCGGCGCGCCGGAAACCGAGTCGCGGTCGCACAGCGCCAGCGCTCCGCAACCGAGGTTCGCAGCCGCCGAGACCAAATCTTCCGGATCCGACGCGCCCTCCAGAAAGCTGAAGCCGGACGCGCTGTGCAGCTCGGCGTACACGGCCCTCACCCCCGGGCAGGACGGCCGGCGGCGAGCCGGCCCGGCTCAGTCATACTCTCCGGCAAGGAACCACTCCCCGCTCGCCGGCTGGCAGCACGCACGGTACAGGCGGCCCGCTACCTCGATGTCCCATTCTTGGTAATGCCAGCCGTCCGCCGTCCACCACTCGCCTGAAACCCTCCAAGGCCCGGCGCACGCCGTGACATCCCCGCGCACGTCCCGCGCCTCGACGCTCGCCGGCCGCTTCGCGGCCAGCGTTACCAGCGCAGGGCGCGACGGCCGGAAGCAGCGGAACGCGAGGGACCTCCGCACCACGCCCGCAGCATGGCGTTTCCGGGCGCCCCGCGCCCCCGCCAGGCCGGCAGCGCCGAGGTCCGGTCCCCCGGGACATTGCCTCGCAGTCCCCGACTTCGGCCGGAAGGCGACCAGGGCAGCGACCCCCGACCGATAGGTGTCCGGGACGACCGGAGCGCCAACCCGTTCCTGGCCCACGATGCCCGCCAGTCTCGCAAGCGTCACCGCCAAGCGCTGCGGGCTTGGCAAGTCGGCTCCGAACAGCGACTGCTGGACATATCGCCGCGCGGCGGGCTGGACGCATATCCGCACGCTCTCGACCGCCCCTCCGGGCGGGCGCGCCGCCAGGTCGGTCCGCGCCAGCTCCAGCAGGGCCCGGGCATCGCCGAGGGGGTGCGGCAGGTCGATGCTGCGCTCGCAAAGCTCGCCGCCAACCAGCCGCAGCCGGGTCGTCAGCCTCTGGACGGCCCGGTCAAGGCCGTGCAGCTTCTGGCAGAGCCGCTTGAGGAGCCCGGCCATCGCGGCGCCCAGCTGCTCCAGATCCGTGACGTCCCAATCGAAGTCCTCGGCCAGCTCCAGCCGCTCCGGCGGCTGGCAGGGCCGCAGCTCCAAGTCTCCCTTGCCGCGGGCCAGCCGCCAGGCAAGGGACAGGTGGCCCCCGAAGCGCCCGACAAGCTCCGCCTCGGGAAGCTGCGCCAGCTCCCCCATCGTGCGCACCCCCCACCGGTCGAGGGTCTTGGCCTCCCGGCTGTCTAGCGGCAGCATGTCCAGCGGCAGAGGCCGCAAGAAGCCGGCCTCCTGTCCCGGGTACACGTGGGTGATACCGCCCCTGGTGCGCGCAGCGCAAAGGGAGACGAAGTAGCTCTCGGAAACGCCGACACTGGCTCGGAGACCCAGCCGGGAAACCCCGGCCAGCAGTTCCTCCGCTGCGGCATAGGGGGTCCGCAGGCCGCTGAAATCGAGCGCCAGCAGGCCCGGCTCGACCTGTTCGAACCTTGGCGTCGCCGCAAGCGCCAGATCCAGCAACCTCTCCCGTGCCCGGCTCTCGGCGCGCCCGTCCCGCTCGAACACCCGCAGCGGCCGGGGCGCCCCGGCCGCGTCGTAGCGCGCCCGGGCCGCGGTCAGGGCCATCCCGTCGGACACCCCGCGTTGCCGCGCCGCCGCGCTGGCGGAATACACGAACCGCTTCGGCGACCGGCCGCACGCCACCACGGCCGGCTGCCGGGAGGGCTCCGCGGCCTGCAGCACGGCCACGGGAAAGTCGGGCACGTGCAGCGCGGCATGCAAGCGGGACGCGCGCGTTTTCCGGCGCGAGCCAACGGCCGTCATGCCCTCGCTTCCGGGCCATGCGTCCTGTCACGGACGACATCCATGCGGACGCGCGCAGTTCCCAGCACGCCCTGCCACTGCGTGCCCTCGCGCCGCATCTTGAGGACCATGCCCGCGGCACTGCCCGCCAGTGGCACTTCCGCGAGCACCACCAGCGCCGTCGAAGACCCCTCCAGCCCCTGCTTCAGGCGCAACCATGGCCTCCTCTGCCAAGCGCTCAGACCATGCCTCGGGAGTCCTCCCAGATCAACCGCCACCAGCCCGAAGCCACCGCCAGAAACCACCAAATTCGCCGCCCGCCAAGCGGCGTCCGCGCATGCGAGCCCGCGCGGACCGGGACTCCCGGCCGAGCCGGGGCCGCGGCCGCAACGAACCCAGAGCAGCCGGTCCAGCACAACCCCGGCCCGCTGTGCCGAGCGCTGGTCGAGGGAGTCCGTTGCATCCACGAAGACCGCGAGCTCCCGCGCTTGGGTGGACTGGGCCAGCGCCTCCAAGAGAAGCCCCGTCCGCCCCGAGGAGCACGGCCCGGTGACCTCGCTGATCACACCGCGCGGAAACCCGCCCCCGAGCCGCTCGTCGAACTCCACAATCCCACTCGGCAGGGGCGGATAGGGACGCTTGCCCGGCTTCGGCAGTGTATGCCCGAAGCCGTGTTCTTGGATGAGCGCCCTGAGCTCGTGGATGTTCATGGGTTGCGGATCCGCAGCCATCATTTTCGTACTGTGTTTTATTTTTATAACACATATCGACTGCTTCAAGCAGGTTTGACAAACAATATACGAAATCGAGACCGAGATCACACGCCCCATTGCCGCCAAAGCGCGCGATGCGTCCCGGAGACCGGCCCCGAGCCCGGAGGCACGGGGTGAGGTCGTCTCATTGCCAGGGCACGGTCAAGCAGTCACTCAACGTTGCATTGCGAAGGCCTTGCGGACCGCAGATGCCGTCGCACCATCGCATGTGTCGCTATCCGAGTCTGGCTTCGTGGGTCGTAGCGAGATCGCTCGGAGGTTCTGGTCACATGCCCCACACCGTGATCGGCGGGGCACCGTCCTCGGGAACCCTACGAAATGCCCGCTCCTCCCAAGACTTCTCCGGACGCATGTCGAAGACCACCAGATGCCCCGATTCCGCACCACAGCGGTCCATGTACCAGGCCGTCTGCCCCAGCCCCTCGCCGATCGTGCTCTCCAAGCCTGCCCTTGCGCCAACCACCTTGCACTCAATGACGTACTTGAGGGGGCCGGAGGCCAGTGTGCGGCCCGGCCGGGGCCATTCGATGACCAGGTCCGAGCGTCCGCGGGCTACGGCGTACTCCCGCGTGACCCGTCCGCCGCTCTTGACAACCCGGTGCAGGTAGCCGTGCAGGACCAGCTGGGGGCCGGCCTCCCTGTGTCCGTACCGCTCCACCCACGACTCGGAATGCTCGCGGAAGTAGTCCTGGAACCCGGACAGCAACTCCCCCACGTCCAAGCTGCCGTCCCGCTTGATGTACCACTGCGGGGAGACAATGTTCTCAAGCTCAGACTCTTGGGCCGCCGTCAATTCCCGCGGGATAACTTCGGCATAGATCGGGTTGGCCATCTTGACCGGGCCAGTGAGCGCGACGAGGCCGAGGTCGCGGACGTACTCAAGGTCGCCGCTCGAGTAGTCGGCCTGGGCTGTTCCCCCAATCATCGGCAGGATCACTCGACGGACGCGCGACTCGCGGAGCTTGTCGGCGAGCTGGTGAAGGTGCGTGACCCGGTTGAGGATGAGCGTCTCCTTGGCCTGGTCAATGGCGGCGGCCGTCACCGACCGACTACGGTCACGGCCTCGCTTGTGCTCGAAGCAGGTCTCGTAGGCGAGGGCGTTGATCAGCCAGGGCTGGCCTTTGGTCAGTTCCCAGATGCGGTTGATCGCGGTGGGCTCGAACTGCTGGCCCGTCTCGCCAGTGTGCTGAAGGAGCAGGGAGCGCACTTCGTCCCGGCAGAAGTCCCCAAGTCGGAGGGACTTGGCCTTGATGTTGAACGCGCTGCCCCCGTGACGTTGAAGCCCTCTGATGCCGAGAAGATGCGGTAGTCGCGGATGTCCCGCACGCCGCACAGGACGACACTCTGGGGGAACCAGCGCGGTCGGTCGCGATAACCGGCGCGCAACTGGCGGAGCACGGAAATCAGCGTGTCCCCGATCAAGGCGTCAATCTCGTCTAGGAACAGAATCACGGGCTTCGAGTCGGCCGCCGCCCATCGGGCCAAGACTCGCTTGAGCGCCAAGTGAGGGCCAGCAGCAGCCAAGGCGCTGGGCCAGATCTCTTCCACCAGCTCCTCGCCCGTGGTCATCACAGCCCCGTCGGCGATGGTTCCCAGAATCGTCCGCATGCCAGCACTGACATCTTGGCGGGCGGACTGGGCGGGTTCGACATTGACGTACACGCAGCGGAAGCGGCGCGTCGCGTTAAGGTGGTCGGCGAGAGTGGCGAGAACGCTCGTCTTGCCAGTCTGGCGAGGCGCGTGGAGGATGAAGCACTTCTTGCGCTGGATCAGGGTGACAATCTCATCGAGATCCACGCGTTCCAAGGGAGGAATGCAGTAGTGGTCCTCCGGAACGACCTCGCCCTCGGTGTTTCGGTGTTGAAGAAGCGCACGCGCGCTTGAGTATGGCATGCGCTGGAGAGGGCCGAATCGTCGGCTTCCTTGTTGGCCTTCGGCCGCCTGTGCGCCTCAGGGGCAGAGTTCGCTCACAGAGCAGACGAAGGACGTCACGCACCACCGACGTGCGAGCAATGATGGCACTGTGGCGTCCGTCGAACTACCCGCATCATCGCGGGCACGGGCCAGAGCGGAGCGTGGCCAGCCCGTACCGCACAAGCCCTCCAAGAGCCGAACCCAACGCAGGCGGACACGCGCAGTTACCCCATCACGGAAACTCTGAGACGGAGATCGCCGCTTGGGCGACGGACACCAACCAACGCCAGCGAAGCGTGGGCTGGCAAACAACCAGTGCCAAAGCATGCGGACAATTACAGTCTCGCTGTCTGCGGATCTTGCCTTGACAGGTCACTAGCCTGTCCACGAAACATGCCAGACAACAGGCAAGAGATCTGGGGCGTGGGCAGGGCACGCCAGCCCCGAACGCCCGGGGGCTGGTGCGGAGAGGGGGACTCGAACCCCCAAGGGATTGCTCCCACTAGCACCTCAAGCTAGCGCGTCTGCCAGTTCCGCCACCTCCGCATGCTCGCGACCGCCGGGTGCAAGCTACTGGCCGCTCTCCTCTGCCCCGGTCTGGTCTGTGGCAGCGTCCGGCACTGCCACCGGCGGCACGGCCGGGGCTTGCTCCTGAGCGGGCTCTTCCGATCCCACGCCAGTCCGATCGATCACGGACTGCCCGCCCGTGACCCGGCCCTGCCAAATTCCGAGCACAATCGAGATCAGCATGAAGAGCACCGCCGCCGTGGTCGTCGCCTTCGAGAGCACGGTGGCAGCCCCGCGCGGCCCGAACGCCGTCTGGGAGCCCATGCCGCCAAAGGCACCCGCCAGATCGGCCGCCTTGCCGCTCTGCAGCAGCACGACGATGATCAGGAAGAAGCTCACCACGATGTGCATGATTGTCAGCAGAATGACCATCTCGCCTCCATTATGACCCGGGACCGCCCTCTATGCGACCAGCAGGCCCGAGAATGAGTCCGCGGCCAAGCTGGCGCCGCCCACCAAGCCGCCGTCAATGTTCGGGCACTCCAGCAGCCCGGCAAAGTTCGAGGGATTCACGCTCCCCCCGTACAGGATGCGGACGCTCTCCGCGATGCCCGTGCCGAAGCGCTCCGCCGCGAAGCCCCGGATCTGGCCGTGGGCCGCCTCGGCAATCTGGGGCGTGGCAGTCCGGCCCGTCCCGATCGCCCACACCGGCTCGTAGGCGATGATCAGCCGCGCGAACTGCCCAGCCTCCAAGCCTCCCACGCCGGCGGTCCACTGCTCGCGCAGCACTGCCGCGGTGTTGCCCGCCTCGCGCTGCTCCAAGGTCTCCCCGACGCAGACGATCGGCGTTAGCCCTGCCTGCAAGGCCGCCTGGACCCTCAGGTAGACCGTCCCGTCCGTCTCCCCGAAGTGCTCGCGGCGCTCGCTGTGGCCGATGATCACGTGAGAACAGCCGGCCGCCACGAGCATGTCCGCCGAGACCTCCCCGGTGTATGCCCCGCTGGACTCCCAGTGCAGGTTCTGCCCGCTGACCTGGATTCCGCTCCCCCGGGCGGCGGCCGCCACCGCCGCGAGCGCGGGGAATGCCGGGGCGATCACGATCTCGCGATCCGCGACCTTGCTGGCCACGGGCGTGACGGCCTCCACGAAGGCAACCGCCTCGGCGACCGTCTTGTGCATCTTCCAATTACCAGCGACAACAGGCGTGCGCACAGACTCAACTCCTCAATGGATCGGTATGCCCGAGTGGCGGGCACCGCCGGCCGGACTGGCACAGCCGCGGCGAAAACCCCAGAATACCACCCCGCTGGCGGGCCGGGCTCTCACTCCGGCCGCGATGCCCGCATGTCGAAAACCGCGGGCCGGCCCGCCTCGCGATCCGCCCCCTTGGCCTCCAAGCCGTGCTCGGCGTTCCACGCTGCCACCTCGCTCTCGGCGGCGCGCTGGAACCAGTTGTCGTAGTACGGCCGCTCGGCCTCGTCCATCCAGCGATCAAGCCTTTGCCACAGCCGCTTGCGGATCTCGGCATGCCCCGGATCACCGAGCAGGTCGGTGTCCTGGTACCCGCCCGTGTTAGCCCAAAGGCGGTGCTCGCCCTGCTCGGTGACCGCGTAGGTGTAGCCTTCCGTCACCACGGCCCGCCAGACGATCTCGTGGCGGCTGCCCGCATTGTTCATGTTCGACGGATGCGCCAGAAAGACCGAGTCGGGGCGCGGCGCGCCCGGCTCCCCGCGCAGCAGGGCCGACAGGTCCGTTCCCGGCAGGCTGGCGACATAGCCGGCGGAAGGCCCCAAGCCAGCCTGCGACAGCCCGGCCAGCGAGACCAGCGTCGGAAAGACGTCGATCGTCGAGGTGGGCGCCGGGATCCGCGCACCCTCCGGCAGGTGGCCCGGCCAGCGCACCAGGAACGGGATCCTCGCGGACTCGTCGTTGGGATGGCGCTTCTGCCCGTAGGCCACGCCGTCGATGCCCGTCATCCCTCCGTGGTCCGACGTGTAGGCCAGAATCGTGGACTCCGCGAGGCCCAGAGTGTCCAGCCGGTGGAGCACCTGCCCCACGTCGCGGTCCATGCCGCTGATCAGGGCGTGGTAGTCCCGGTGCTGGGCAAAATCGCGCGTGATGTCCAGAGCGTGGAAGGGGAGTGCCCGCTCATCCGGGTAGAGCGCCTGCATGTCCTCGGGGGCGTCATGGAAGGGGCCGTGCGGGGGGTTGACCGAGATCACCGCGAACAGCGGCCGGCCGTTGGCCGCCGTCTCCGCGACCCACTCCAGGGCCTGCGCGGTGGTGGCGGTCGAGTTGGACAGCCCTGTCCAGACCGTCCAGTCACCGCCGTCAACCGAGTAGCGCGACTCCCTGTGATTGTTGGTGCCGCCCCAGACGATCGAGCGGTCAAACCCGAACGGTCGCGCGTCGCGCCCGCCCAAGTGCCACTTGCCGAAATGCGCCGTGGCGTAGCCCGCGTCCCTGAACGCCCATGCAACCGTGCCGAGCCCTTGCTGGCCCTCCGGCATGTCGACCCGCTCGGCGAGGGACATGTGGTTCGCCATCAATCCTTGCTGGTAGGGCCAGCGGCCCGTCATCAGGATTGCGCGGAACGGCGTGCAGATCGGCAGGTTGACATAGTGGCGATCCAGCGAGACGCCCTCTGAGGCCAATCGCTCGAGATTCGGGGTCCGGACCTGCGGCGTCTGGGAGAAGGACATCGCGCCCCAGCGATGGGTGTCGCTAACGAAGAGCAAGACATTGGGCCGGCCGGGGCTTCCCGCGTCGGGGGCCGGCGTGCAGGCCGCCAGCAGCACCGCCAGCGGAAGGGTCAACAAGGGCTGGCCGCGCATGCGGCAATTCTACGCAACCGGCCGCGCGGGCGGCCTACGGGAGCGGCGAGGGCAGGCCCTCGAGCTTCCATCGCGGGTTGTCGAGCAGCCTCCACGGGTTCGTGAAGGGGTACCCGTCCCACGCGGTGTCGCCACGCTGCCGCGGGTCGCCGTGCGCTCGGAGGTAGGCTTCCAAGCGCCACAGCAGTTCCTGCTTGACCTGCGTCATGGCCGGATCGTCGGCTATATTGCGCAACTGGTGCGGGTCTCGCTCAAGGTCGTAGAGCTCCTCGGCCGGCCGGCGGCCAAAGGCCAGCAAGTAGTACGGCCGGATCTCCCCGTCCAGCGCGTTCGCCATCAGGAACGACTTGGTAGCACCGCGGTCAACGTCCCCGAAGAAGCCCTGCGGGGGAGCGTTGTAGTCCGGATCCCCGGCCGGCCAGCGGTCTGGCTCGTAATTGCGGATGTAGGCGTGCCTGTGCGTGCGGATCGCGCGCATCGGATACCCCACGCCGCCGCGGCGGGCGATCGTGTGACGTTCGAAGGCCGCCACCACAAAGTCGCGCGACGGGTCCACCAGACCGCCCCGCTCCGACTGGGCGACCTGCCACAGGCTGCGGCCGGACATGACCTCGGGGATGCCGACTGACGCGGCGTTCAGCAGGGTCGGCGCGATATCGACCAAGCTCGCCAGATCGTCCACCCGGCGGCCGGGCGGGATCTTGCCGGGCAGGCGCATGGCGAGCGGGACCTGAATCCCGGAGTCGTACAGGTTGCACTTCGAGCGCGGCAGCGGATTGCCGTGGTCGCTGGTGACGACCACCAGCGTGTTCTCCAGTTCGCCTTCCGACTCGAGCATTGCCAACGCCCTGCCCAGGTGCCGGTCGAAGTGCTCGATCTCGACCCCGTAGTCAAGGATCTCGCCGCGCACCTCCGGGCGATCCGGCAGGGCGCCTGGCAGCCGGGCGTCCGCCAGATCCTTGCCCGCGCGCTTCCAAGCGCCGATGTCGTAGCGCTGGTGCGGCTCGGATGTCCCGAGCCAGAAGAAGAAAGGCTGGCCGCGGTCCCGCCGAGCGAGGAAATCCTCGAAGTTGGCGGCGTAATCCAGCGGGTTGAGGCCCGGCCGACGGTCCGCTTCCGAGAGCGTGCGCGCGCCGAATGCCTCCCCGAAGACCTCGCGATCCCAACCCTCCATGCGTCCGGGGCCCCAGGTCTTGCCCGTGGCGCCGAGCTGGTAGCCGGCATCTTCCAGCAGGAGCGTGAATACCGTGAACTTGGAGCGCAGCACGCCGAGCAGGATGCCGCCCTCCTCCAACTCCCAGATGTTGCGCCCGGTCAGAATCGCGCTGCGGGAGGGGGCGCACGAAGGCGCCGCTGTGAAGGCGAAGTTGAACAGCACCCCCTCCCGGGCGACGCGGTCGAACGCGGGCGTGAGCGTGGCGGTGTCGCCGTACGCGCCGGCGTGCATCGCGGACTGGTCGTCCGAGATTGCGAACAGGATATTGGGCCGCTGGCCCTGGGCGGCAAAAGTGCCACCGCAGGCGAGCAGCGCGAGGAGTGTGCGGGAAATCACGGTCGGGGCTCATTATGGCAAGCCAAGAGGCGCGGATCCGCAGGCGTGTCCGGGCGGGCGGCTAGAATGATGGGCGAGCGCATCCCGCATACAAGCTGTTTGCTCTGCGCACTCGAACGATTGAACGCGCGCCGCCGAGGCGGCGCTGGTTGCGCCCCGGTTCGAGCTCGACGCCAACCGTATCCAACGAGCGGGAGATCCCCGCCAGCCGACCGATGCAATCCAATGCCAGCGCCGCCGCCCGCGGACGGCTCGGTCGACCTGTCGAACGCCGCCGAATCTCAGACCAGGTGTATGCGGAGGTGCTCCGGGCGATTCTCGACCACCGGTACCAGCCCGGGCAGCGCCTATCCATCCGCGAACTGGCCAAGAGCCTGCAGATCAGCCAGATGCCCGTGCGCACGGCAATCGACCGGCTCGGCGAGGAAGGGCTGGTCGACATCCGGGCTAGGAGCGGGTCGTACGTCCGGGAGGTCAACGAGAGAGACGTGGCCGAGACGTTCGACATCAGGCGCGCGCTCGACCAGCTCGCGGCCGAGACTGCAATCGACCATGTCCGCAAGCAGGACTTGGTAGACCTCGAGGATCTGGTGCGACAGATGGACGAATTCGCAGAGAACGGATCTGCCGGGATGAGGCGGCACGATCGGCTCAACTGGGAATTCCATCTGCTCCTTGTCGGCCTCTCAGGGAACGAGAAGCTGTACCACATGTACAAGCAGTTGAACGCCCACCTGACGATCGCGAGCATTCACGTCTCCAACCAGGACTGGGCGGCGAGAGTCCCCCAAGCCCAGCGAGAGCACCGGGAAATGATCCGAGCCCTGCGCGCGCGCTCGGCGCCGGACCTCTCGAGGGTGCTCGCGGCCCACGTGGAGAGGTCCAAGCTCGCACTTCTCGGCGACATACGCGCGAGATCGTGAGCACCGCCAGCCCTGCGGAGACAGGGCGGTGATCAGAGAGCGCCGCGCTGGCCCGCCGGCCCAACGGGCGATCGCGGCCAAGAATCTGGCATCCGCGAGCACGCGGGAAGCCATCTTCCATTTGCCCGGCGGATGACCACGACGTTGGCCGGAGAACCGCGCGACCTTGCCCGCCAGGATTTGAGTCCCGGGCCGGGTCGCGCACTCACAACGGCCCCAGCCCGCAGGCCGGGGGCGGACGATCAAGACTTCGGTGCCCGACGCCCGGCGCGTGCCGTGACCCCAGGTTGCTCTTGGCCTCGCAGGTGCAATACCCGGTCCTTCCGGTGATCCCCCTAATACTTGCCGCGTTGTGCCGTCTCCTTCGGGGCTCAGCGCCAGGGCCAAGTCCTTTTCCGCTGCCGCGGCAAAGCTCAATTGGTGAGGGGGCGCGTGGGCGATGTCCCGGTGAATGCTGTGGTCTAGGCAGGTTGGCTGACCCGCTGGGAGCAAGGATGCAGATCCACGCTCCAAGCCCTTGACGCACGCCACATATCCGAGATATTCCGATCCCTGCTCGGCAATCCCCTGCCACCCCACGTCTCGCGGCCGCCAGACGAACCGCACGATCGCTCAGAACCACCGCCCGACTGAATGCACACCGAGCGATGTCGCTCTCGTGGTCGAAGACCGGGTCGCCGTCTCCCAATTCCGCAAGGTCTTCCCGAGGATCGCACCCACCCTGACCTGCCAGCGGCACGCTCTGGGCAAACGTCAAGCTTGCAGGCACCGCCTGCCCTTGGTGCCCGCTCCGCGGTCAACCCGCACTCGCAGGCTTGTGTGACCGCGCCGTGCTGGTCCGGTGCGCGACAGATCGGGAGATCGGGGAAGAACGGGGCCCTGCACCTGGGCTCCGCCCAAGACTTGACCTACAAGCGATTCCTCGTGTACGCTAGGAGTGATCTGGAATCACAGATCGCAGGAGGATTCAGTGAGATTACCAGTTGGCGGGCTTCGGCTCGCGTTCCTAGCGTGCTTTGCCGTCGTGGCCGCGTGGGCCCAGCAGAGCACCGGCACAATCTCCGGCGTCGTCACGGACCAGCAGGGCGCGGTCATACCCGGCGCCCAAGTGTCCGTCGTGCACACATCGACGAACGCGGAGTTCAGCACCTCATCGAACGAGAGCGGGCTCTACGTCGCACCGGGCATGGCGGTCGGCGAGTATCAGGTCGCAGTGGAGGCCGATGGCTTTCGCCGCAGCGTCCGCTCGGGCATCACGCTGCAGGTGGGGCAGAACGCAGCGGTGGACGTCACCTTGGAGATCGGGCAGGTGACCGAGATCGTCGAGGTCATCGGACAGGCACCGCTCGTGGACACGGGCGGCGCGACCATCGGCGAAGTGATCGAGAGAAAGCGGGTTTCCGACCTGCCCCTAAACGGCCGAGGAGCTCTGGCGCTGGCGATGCTGACGGCGGGCGTGGTCTCGAACGCAGGGCCCACCAACTCGGGCTTTGGCGATCGCGGGATCCAGCTGTCCTCCGTCTCGATCAACGGCAGCCCGAACTCGATGAACGCCCAAATGCTCGACGGCAACAACAACATCCTCAGCTACGTGGGCGAGGTCGGCGTCCCCATCGCGGTCGACGCAGTGGAGGAGTTCAAGGTCCAAAGCGGCACGATGTCCTCCGAGTACGGGTTCACGGCTGGCGGGGCGATCAATCTGGTTTCCCGCTCCGGCACGAATCAAATCCACGGAAGCGTGTACGAGTTCCTGCGCAATGACGCCATGGATGCGAGGAACACCTTCGCACGCAGGAGACTTCCGCTCCGTTACAACCAGTACGGCGCGGCTGTCGGTGGTCCGATCATCAAGAACCGAACGTTCGGATTCTTCAATTGGGAGGAGTACCGCTTGAGGCGCAGCAGCCCGTCCATCCTGAACGTACCCGTGCCGGACTTTCTCCAGGGCGACTTTTCCGAGTTGCGCACGGCAAAGGGAGACTCGATACCCCTGTTCGATCCGGCCACGACCCGCGCGAATCCCAGCGGTGGCGGATCCGTGCGGGACCCGTATCCCAACAACCAGGTGCCGTCGGCCAACTTCGATCCCGCGTCCCGGAACGTCCTTCCGTGGTACCCAGCGCCCAACAGGGCTCCGTCGAACCCCTTCACGTTCAGCCAGAACTTCCAGTGGGCCGTCAGGCGCAGCGTGAACTGGTCCCAGTGGAACCTGAAGATCGACCACCGCTTCAGCGAGAAGAACTCGATGTTCGCCCGCTACACCTCGGCACGGCACCAACCGTTCAGCAACAACCCGTTCACGGACCCCAACGTCGGCCGGAGCCGGGAGGACGACCAGACCAACCGCAACTTCGTGATCTCTGACACGCACACGTTCTCGCCGACGCTGATCAACAATCTCCGCGTGGGAACGAGCCGCCAACGGTTCACCTTCGAGACCGTGGGCAGGTATCTGGGCTATGCCCAGAAGATCGGCCTGCCGGACAGCGTGCCGGCGGATCAGGTGCCCGACATCAACGTCAGCCCCTACCCGCGAATCGGCGGAGGCGCCCTGGGCAAGCGGACCTCGCTCAACTGGGACATCCAGAACATGGTGACCCACATCAGGGGCAACCACACCCTGAAGATCGGACTGAACGCACGGGACCTGTACGGCGGCAACCGCCAAGGTGGTGCGCTGTCAGGCTTCTACCGGTTCACCGGCCTGACAACCAATCCGCAAACACCCGCGGGCACGGGCTTCAGCCTCGCCCAGTTCCTCACAGGTGACGTGTCTTCGGCCGGCATCGATCGCATCTTGGGCAACTCATGGCACGCGTTCAACTGGAGCGCCTTCGTGCAAGACGACTGGAGGGTGACCTCCAGGCTGACGGTGAACCTGGGCCTGCGGTGGGACTTCCAGCAGAAGCCCTACGAGCGCAACAACGGGCAGATCAACTTTGACCCCAACTGCACCGAGCCCACGTCCGGGCTGCAAGGCTGCACCGTCTATGCCGGTGTGGACGGCCAGCCCCGCACGTTCATGCAGGAGGACTACAACGACTTCGCGCCACGGCTCGGATTCGCCTACGATCTCACCGGCGAGGGCAAGACGGTGTTCCGCGGAGGGTACGGCATCTACTACCCGTCGATCTTCTTCCGGCGCTTCACTGGGGACATCAACCTCTTCTCCCGCACCCGCACCAACTATGTGCCCCAGACGAGGGACGAGGCGGCCTTCCAGTTCTCCGCCGGCTTCCCCGGGCCATTCCTAGAGTCGCCCGGCGCATCGGCGGGACCGGCGGGTCGCCTCGGGCAGAGCGTCAGCCTCCGCGAGCCCGACGCCACAACCCCAATGACCCAGCAATGGAATGCGTCGCTGCAGCATCAGATGGGGAACTGGTTCGTCGATATCGCCTACGCGGGAAACAAGGGAAGCCACTTCTCGGCGAATGGCTACAACCTCAACCAGCTGTCGCCGGAGTTGCGCTCGCAGCTGGGGCAGAGCCTCTTCGACCGCGTGCCGAATCCCAACATGGGACTCGTTCGCGGCGGCTTGGGAGGGGCAAGGATCACGCGTGAGCAGTCCCTGAGAGCATTCCCGCACTTCACCAGTGTCAGTGTCCTGAATCCCCGCCTAGGCAACTACCTGTCGCACCAGCTGCAGATCAACCTCAAGCGACCGCTCTCGGACGGCCTGATGCTGCACTTCGCGTTCACTGGCGGAAAGAAGATCAGCGACTCCACCCAGGTGCCGGTAGATTTCGGGCTGGTGGAGCAGACCAACGAGAACAGCTTCCAGAATGGGCTGTACAACCGCCACGCCGAACGCTCCACCGACCCGACCGACGTGGCCAAGCGAGCCGTCATCAGCCTGCTGTACCAGCTCCCATTCGGCAAGAGCGGCGGCGGCGCCCTCAACAAGCTGATCGGAGGCTGGCAGATCAACTCGATCGGCACGATGCAGGACGGCCTTCCCCTGATCGTCCGCGGAGCGAGCAACTTTCAGGCAAACCGGCCGCACTCCACGGGCCAGAGCGCCAAGGTGAACAACCCCACGGCCGAGCGCTGGTTCGACACGTCAGCGTTCGTCAACCCGCCCGACTTCACCTTCGGCAACGTGGGCCGCGTCCTGCCGGACGTCCGAGCCCCGGGCATCTTGAACTTCGACCTCTCGCTGATCAAGGACACCTACATCGGCGAGCGGGTCAACGTTCAGTTCCGGGCTGAGGCCTTCAACTTCATGAACAAGGTCAATCTCGGTGCCCGCAATGGCGTGAACACGCGATTCGTGGCCGGAGCCGACGGGCTGAACCGGTCCGCAACCTTCGGAACGATCGTGAACGCCAGGGACGCCCGCGTCTTCCAAGTCGCGCTGAAGGTCATTTTCTAGGAGCGGTCGGGGGATACTGGAGACGGCAATGACAGCGAGGGCAATGGCAGTGTTCATCGGCGGGGGCAGGGATCGCGCGAAGGCCGCGGCTTGGGCCGCGGTCGCCGGTCTAGCCTGCTCAATGGCGGCTCAGGCCGCACCCACCGACACCCCTCCGCTAACCCCAGAGGCAGCTGCCCGAGCGGAGCGCGCGCACCGAGCAATGGACGATGCCGCCCCGTCGGCGTCGTCCGTGGCGGACCAGGTCACGGCGCAGGTGTCCGGCCTGCGCCCCGCCGAACCGGTCGCGGGGCCCGTGCAGCGCCGCAACTTCATCGACGAGGCGCTGTTCTCCAAGATGGAGGCGGACGGCGTGCCGCATGCCGGGCTCGCTGGTGACGGCGAGTTCCTGCGGCGGGCCAGCCTGGACCTGATCGGCCGGATCCCGACCTTGGAAGAGGTGCTCGAGTTCGAGCGCGACGCGGGGCCCGACAAGCGGGACCGCCTGATCGACCGGCTGGTCGAGAGCCAAGAGTTCATCGAGCGCTGGTCATACTACTTCGAGGATCTGTTCCGCGCAGGCAACCGGATGGGCCACGGGAAGAACCTCTTCCGCTACTGGACGCGCGAATGGCTCACGCTGGACCGCTCGTACGCGGACGTGGTGACCGACCTGCTCACCCACGGCGCCAAGAGCAGCCACTCGTCGCCAGGAGCGCTGTACTTCGCGCGCGATTTTGTCAAGGCCAAGGACGACCCCGACGAGAAGGACGCCCACGACCTTGTCAACCGCGCGGACTCGATTGACGAGTTCACGATCACCTACGGCAAGGTCCTGATGGGCCTCAACCTGGCCTGCATCTCATGCCACGACGGCGCCAACCACCTGGAGCAGGTCAACCTGTACCTGACGGGCAAGACGCGCGAGGACTTCTTCCGCCAAGCGGCCTTCTTCGGCCGCACGCGGATGATCATGAACTGGGAGAACGGCTTCCAGGCGAACACCGAGTACACGGTGGACGATGTCGAGCCGGGCTACCCCACCCTCAGCGAGAGCATTGTCAGGGTGCCGCGGACCGGAGGCTCCAACGAGCCCAAGTTCATCCTGGACGACCGGGCCCCGGAGCTTGGCGAGATGCCGCGCGACGCTCTGGCGAGGCTGCTCACCGGCCACATCCAGTTTGCGCGGGCAACTGCCAACCGCATCTGGGCCGAACTGATGGGCGTCGGGATCGTGGAACCAGTGGACGGCTTCGACCTGGCACGCTACTACCCCCGGGCCGACATGCCGGGCGAATCGGCCGTGCAGCCCTCGCATCCGCACCTGCTCGACGATCTGGCGCGCGATTTCCAGAGCAGCAACTTCAGCTTCAAGCACTTGGTGCGCACGATCGTGAGTTCCAGCGCCTACCAGCTTTCCTCGCAGTTCCCCGGCGAATGGAAGCCCGGGTATTCGCGCTACTTCGCGCGGCGCAACGTCAAAATGCTCACTTCCGTGCAACTCCACGACGCGCTGGTCACGGCGACAGCCGTGCCGGGCGACTACTCCAACAAGACCCAAGAGCCGGTGGGAATGGTGCGGCAGCTGCTGGATCCCGCATACGTCAGCGGCGAGGTGAGCGAGTTTCTGCGGGCGTTCGGACAGCAGAGCCGCGACCAGTTCCCCGAGCGGGCACCCGGCTCCTCGCTGCAGGCGATGCTGATGATGAACTCCCGCACTGTGCTCGACCGCGTCCAGTCGGACGGTGCCGGCCGCGTGGCGACGCTGCTGAATGGAGCGGACGCTGACCGGGTCGTGGCAGCCGCCGCTTGGAAGGCGGCCACCGGCAGCGAGCCGGCGGCCTCCCAGACGGAGGCTGCGGTGAGGCGGGCTATCGTGGAGCGGCTGTACCTCTCCACGCTGTCCCGGAGGCCGATCCCGGGCGAGATGGACGTGGCGCTCGGTGCCCTCAGCGGCGACCTGAGCCAAGGGGCGGAGAACTTGCAGTGGGCCCTGCTGAACAAGCCGGAGTTCCTGTTCAACTATTGATGGCCTGACGAGCGAGGAAGGGTAACGGCGATGCGCACAGTTCGAGACTTGACACCCACGCGGCGCGACACGCTGCGGCTGGGAGCGGGCAGCCTATTGGGCGGCATCGTGGGCGACGGCCTGTGGCCGGCCAAGGCGCGAGCGAATGGCCGCTCCAACCCGCGCGGCACGGCCCGCTTCGCAATCGTGGTCGAGGCAGCCGGCGCCATCAGCCACGTGGACACGTTCGACTTCAAGGAGGACGCTGGCACGCAGGCCGATTTCGACGTTCGCGAGGTGCGTCCCGGCCTGTACCTGTCCCGCCGGCTGTTCCCCAACCTCTCGGAGATGATGGACCGGGTGGCCATCGTGCGGTCGCTCAAGTCGCACGAGGTGGTGCACTTCCGGGGCGAGTACTACACGCGCGCGGGCCGGCCGCTCAACCCCGCCCAAGCGGCAGAAATCCCGCCGGTGGGCACAGTGGTCGCGGCCGAACTGCACGACCAGCGCCGGGAGGGCGACACCTTCCCGACATTCGTCAGCTGCAATCTCGGAAATCTGGCCCTGCCGAGCGGTCTGTACCACCCGCGCTTCTCGGGCCTTGACATCGACGCGGGCGCGGGTGCCGGCAGCGTGGCAGCCTCGGGCGAAGCGCTGCGACTGCTAGAGGAGAGATATCGGCTGCTGGGAGACCTCGAGCGCGCCGTGCGGCGGGAAATGGGGGACCGCGGGCCACAGATGAGCGCGTTCCGGTCGTTCCAGGAAGAGGCCTTCCACGTGCTGGGCGATTCCCGGTGGCCTCAGGCCTTGGAAATGTCCGACGGTGAGAAGCGGCGTTACGGCGACAACGACGTCGGGCGCGGGTGCCTGCTGGCGCGCAATCTCGTCATGGCGGACGCGGGCACGCGCTACGTGCACGTCAAGCACGGGGGCTGGGATCACCACAAGCGCATCTACGACCACGGGGCATCCTCGAATCACTACAAGCACTGCAACAAGCTCGACCAGGCGCTCGCGACCCTGATCGGCGACCTGTCCTCCGAGCCCTCCCCGAGAGATCCGGACAAGACGCTTCTCGACGAGACGATCGTCGTAGTGCCGACGGAGTTCGGCCGCGTCCCCGGGGCGCTCAACGGAGTCGGGGGACGCCACCACTACAACGAGGCCTACATCGGCCTGTTCGCCGGCGGTGGCGTGCAGGGAGGCCGGATCATCGGCCGCACGGACGCGACGGGCGAGCGTGTCGTCGATACAGGCTGGGACTACTCGATGCAGCCCAAGACCGAGAACATCGTGGCCAGCGTGTACTCGGCTTTGGGCATCGATTGGCGCAAGGAAGTCACCAACACTCCGTCGAAGCGGGTCTACCGTTTGATCGACCCCTTGGGAGCGACCGAGCCGTGCGTCCCAGACGAGATCGCACCCCTGTTCGCCTGATCCGGGCAGCTGGCAAGCGCTTGCTGGCGGCGCTGGGGACAGGTGCACTGCTCTTCGCCGCGGGCGGCGAGGACACGCCGCCGAAAGCTCCAGAGGGCATGGTGCTGATCCCGGAGGGGGAATTCACCATGGGGCGCGCGTTTGCGACGCCCGATGACGAGACGGGCATGCGGCCGCTGATCCTGCGCGACGACACGCCGGCGCGCGCAGTGCGCCTTGACGCGTTCTGGATGGACGCCCGAGAAGTCACGCACGCGGCCTACGGCGAGTTTGTCGAGGATACCGGTCGCAAGGCCCCCTATCACTGGCTGGGCGGGGAGATGCCCGAGACGCTGGCCGACCATCCGGTCCACAACGTCGACTGGGGAGACGCCAAAGCTTACTGCGAATGGCGTGGCAAGCGCCTGCCGACCGAAGCCGAGTGGGAAAAAGCAGCGCGGGGCGGCCTGGACCGGAAGAAATATCCCTGGGGGGACAAGGCCCCGGACCGAGGGGTCGCGCGCTACTCAACCCCTGAAGGACCGGGCCCGGTCGGGCAGTTCCCGCCCAACGGCTTCGGCCTGCACGACATGGCCGGCAATGCGGCCGAGTGGTGCCAAGATTGGTTTGAGCGCACATACTACGAGCGCGGCGCGACGGACAACCCGCAAGGGCCGGAGACAGGCCTCTACAAGATCGTGCGAGGAGGCGCGTGGTCCGACGGCCCGAACCGGATCACAGTGCAATTCCGGAACTGGGTCCGGCCGAGCCAGCGGACTCCCAATCTGGGCATGCGTTGCGTCAAGGATTTCCGCTGAGCGAGCGCCGCCGGCTTCAGCGCCGCAGACGGCGGAGCCGTCGAGCCCGGAGACGCCACCCGGGGACCGACAGGCCCGCCCACCGCGATGGAAAAGGTGATGCCGGCGCGCCGAGCCCCCAGCCGATTTCCGCTGGTGAGCACGGACGACTCTGATATCATCATGCCCGCCTGTCGAATCCCATGACACGACTGCAAGTTTGCCTGCTCATGCTCCTCACACTCCCGGTCCTGTCCGCGGGCTCCGTCCGGCCGATCCCGACCGCCGGGCGGTCAGCGGTGGTCGCGCGCAACGGGATGGTCGCAGCCAGCCAACCGCTTGCGGCACAAGCGGGTCTCCACATTCTGCGCCAGGGCGGCAACGCGGTGGATTCCGCCGTGGCCACCGCGGCAGTTCTGGGCCTGGTGGCGCCAATGATGACCGGCCCTGGCGGCGATGTGTTCGCACTGGTCTACATGGCCGAGACTGGCCAGCTGGCCGGGCTGAACGCGAGCGGCTTCTCACCGGCAGCGGCAAGTGTCGATTACTTCAAGGAACGCGGTCTCGACCGGATCCCCCTCCACGGGGCGTCCTCGGTGACAGTCCCGGGCGCGGTCGACGGCTGGGCAACCATACTGGACCGCTTCGGCACCATGTCGCTGGCCCAAGTTCTCGAGCCCGCCATCCAGTACGCGGAGGAAGGCTTCCCTGTCTCGGAGATCTTTGCCGAGAACTGGGCGTCAAGCGGTGAGTCGTTCGCTGATCGCCCCAATTTCACCGACGCTTACTTCGTCGACGGGAAGCCTCCGGAACATGGCGATGTGTTCGTCAATGAGGGCCTCGCGTGGACCTACCGCCAGATCGCGGAGGGCGGTCGCGACGCCTTCTACAAGGGGGAGATCGCGCGCAGGATGGTCACGCGCCTGAATGAGCTTGACTGGCCAGTCACCGCCGACGATTTGGCAGCGCAAGCCTCGGACTGGGTAGAACCGATCAGCGCGACCTACAAGGGCCACCGCATTTACGAACTCCCGCCGAACGGCCAAGGGATGGCAGCCCTCGAAATGCTCAACATTCTCGAAGGGTTTGACTTGGAGTCCAAGGGGCACAACACGGCGCCGTACGTCCACCTGTTCGTCGAGGCCAAGCGCCTTGCCTTCGCCGATCTCGAGGCGTGGCTGGCAGACCCGACCCGGGCCAGACTTCCCGTGCCAAGGATCACTTCCAAGGACTATGCGGGGGAGCAGCGCAGGCGCATCAACCCCAAGCGCGCCGCGACCGAGGTCAGCACCGGCATTGACGGTCCCGTCCGATGGTTCGAGGGAGAGGGTGACACGGTCTATTTCACCGTGGTCGACAAGGACCGCAACGCGGTCTCCTTCATCAACAGCATCTTCCATGCCTTCGGGTCGGGCATTGTCGTTCCCGGCACGGGCATCCTGCTCCAGAACCGTGGCGCGCTGTTCTCGCTGGACAGCGACCACCCCAACCGCATCGAGGGCCGCAAGCGCCCGTACCACACGATCATTCCCGCGATGGCGTTCAAGGACGGCAAGCCCTGGCTATCATTCGGCGTTATGGGCGGTGACCTCCAGCCTCAGGGCCATGTGCAAGTGCTGCTGAACATGCTGGAGTTTGGGATGAATGTGCAAGAAGCCGGCGAGGCCCCGCGGGCAAGCCACAGCTCGTCGGGCGGCGTGGGACTGGAACCGGGGTTCCCGCCAGGGGTTGCCGGTCAGCTAGAGGCGATGGGCCACCAAGTCCGCACCGCGGGCGCGATGGGTGGATATCAGGCGATCCAGATTGACTGGGAGCGCGGAGTGCTCATCGGAGGAAGCGACCCCCGCAAGGATGGCGCGGTCGCGGCTTGGTAGGCGCGAGCATGGGCGCCTGATCCGCACACATGGCTGGGGCCCCGGCCAGACTGCGTCTCGGGCCAAAAGTTGGCCGGGCTGGCCGTGCCGCCGAACTCGGCGGCCACGCGCACGGCCTGAGTCGGGGGGAACGTCGAGAGAGCTTCCGGCCGTCCGCCACAGACGACATCGCAGCAGTCAAGCGACGGGCGATCCGGCATCAGCCAGCTCGGCACGCCAACGGCCCCGTCCGGTCATGCCACGGCTGGATGCGGTGGAACTCGGACGCGGCCGCCGCGCCGGGAGAACGGTCGCAGTGCCCCGCTGACTCAGCGGCAGTGTTCGCCTCTTCGCCCGTGCCACGTGGGCGGCGCATTCGACGAACTCCCGGATGTCACCGGGTGGCTGAAGCGCCCTTGCGGAGATCCCGTGATCGGAGCAGTCCAGATGGCCGGTGGCAGGGGCTTGCGGAACAGCCGCCACGCCCAGCATGGAGACCGTTCGCATACCGGTAACGGCTACGACGGCAGATCCGCGGGGGAGTCGGCGTCCGGTCCCGCCGACTCCCCCGCGACCGAGGGACTTAACTGACCGCCACTAGAAGCGATACTTGATGGCGTATTGCCACACACGCGGCCCTCCGCCACGCCCGATGTTCCCAACCGCGCTGAGCAAACCGCCGGTGGGCGCGTTGAACGGCTTCATCTCGCGCTGAATGATGAAGTTCGTCCGGTTGAAGATGTTGAAGGTCTCGATGCGCAGTTGCAGGCGGTGCCCTTCCCTGGGGACAAAGTTCTTCGAGAGCGCAGCGTTGAATGACGCCAGTCCCGGCCCGTCAAGAATGTTGCGGCCCGAATTCCCGAATGCGAACGGGGAGAAGCCACCTTCCTGCGCGCTGCAGTCGAACACATCCGTCTCCAGTTCGAGACACTGCGGCACGGCGCTGAAGGCGTTCAAGTCATACCACGGGAAGTCGACGCCCTTCTTGCCGGCCTGGCTGTCACGCGCGACCCACCCGTCAGCGAGACGGTTCGGGCGTTGCGACTCGCCCAGATTGAGCGCTGGATTGGCCGTTGTGACGGTCAGAGGGGAGCCGCTGTAGATCGATCCGGTGCCCGAGAGCTGCCAGCCACCAAGCAGGGCGTTGGTCACGCCGGTCCAACTCTTGCCCCACCGCCGGCGCTTGCCGAACGGAAGGTTGTAGTTGCCCACGGTGGTGAAGACGTGCCGGCGGTCCCAGTCGCTGCGGGCGCGGTCCAGGCGCAGGTTGCGGGAATCCAGGGCCTGCGGGAAACCGCCCTCGGACTGGCCATTCGCCTGGGACGCATCGTCAATGGTCTTGGAGTACGAGTAATTGACCCGCCAGAACAGGCCTCCCCGGCTGCGCTTGCGCCACGACACGTTGAACGCGTTGTAGTTGGAGTTCGAGCCGGTATCGAAAATCTGGATCGCGTTCCACTCCCCGATTGGCCGCGTGAAACCCTCCCCAGCCACGAAATTGTTCGCCGTCCGGTAGGGCTGGTTGTAGTCATAGCGGCGGATCAGGTGCGTGCCCTTCGAGCCGCGGTAGTCCATCTCGATGGTTGTGTCTCCGAACAGGGCCCGCTCAATGGTGAAATTCCACGACTGCAGGTATCCCGTGCTGGGGTCGATGTCGTAACCGCGAACGCTCGTCGTGCCGGCGAGCCGCGCGCGCGCGTCCGGGAACGGATTCTGCAGCGAGACGGTGTTCGGCCGACCGTTGAGGCCGACAAAATTCTGCACGACCGCGAACGGGAACTGGTTCGAGAGGTTGTTGCGGAGGTTGTTCAGGATGTCACCCGCGAGGAAGACTCCGTACCCGCCCCGCAAGACCGTGCTGTCGGTGAGCCGGTAGGCAAAGCCCAGGCGCGGCGAGAAGTTGTTCCAGTCGGTCTTGATGACGGACCGCGGCCGACCCGCTGCCGAGGCCGTCGTAATCACGTCGGAGAGGCCCGTAAGTTCCAGCAGATCCGAGTAATTGCTCGGCGCGTTCTGGTCGCTCGCCAAGATCAGCTTCTCAGAATGCACGTCGTACACGCCGAGCCGGTCATACTTGTCGGACGGCGCGCGGTTCACCTCCCAGCGCAGTCCCAGATTCAGGGTCAGATTTCTGGTGGCCTTCCAATCGTCGTTGATGAACGCCCCCATCGCGTGCTGGCGCCAGTAGTTGCGGTTGAAGCCGAGCTGCCGGTTGACGTTGTGGATCCAGCCGAGCTGCATGTCGGCGATGGGCGACCCCGTCCGGCGTCCCATGAAGCGGTAGGTCCCACGCTGGTTGTTGAAGAACGGCTGGTTGAACTGCACGAAGTTGTTGTTGAAGCCGAATTTGATCGTGTGGCTGCGGACCACCCAGCTGAACTTGATGCCTTCCTGCCAGTCGGTCACGTGGAACTGCACGGGCTGGTTGGCCCCGGTGCCGATCTGGGCATGGTTGGCGACGACGAACCTAGGCCAGTCCAAGAGCTCTGGCAGGTTGGCGGACTCGCTGTCGGGGATCAGGTTCGGCAGGCCCAGCTGTCCGGCGATGTTCTCCCCGGGAAAGTAGCCCCGGTTGTAGGCCGAGTTGCGGCTGAAGCCGCCGCGCAGCTCCATGATGAACGTGGGCGAGAACATGTGCGTGTAGTCCAGGCCGCCCAGCGAGCGGTTGTCCGAATTCTGGGCCCCGAACCTCCCGAGGTCACTGCCGCCGGCAAAGCGGTTCTGGACGCGGTTGTAGCGGATCTGGTAGCGGAACGCCAGCGAGTGGTCGCCCATCTTGTGGTCAACCTTCGTGATGTAGCTGTCCCACTTGTCGTTGTCGGGCGGGCTCGTGCGGTAGTTGAAGCCCGTTGCGCCCGCGGCGAGGTTCTGCAAGGGGTATTCGCTCTGGATGGCGAGCCCGATCGGGTCCATGCGCGAGGCCGGCAAGACGTTGTTCGGGAAGCATGAGCGGCTGACCCTCGCGTTACAGGCCCCTCTTGCCAGACGGTCCCGAAGGAACAGGGGCCGGTTCTGGAAGTTCAGCGAGTCGGAGAAGTCGCCGGCCCGCTCCAGCTCTGTCGCGACGCGGGTCAGGCGGGTGATGTCGAGAATTTGGCGCAGGCCCTCGTAGCTCACGAGGAAAAAGGTCTTGTTCCTGATGATCGGGCCGGTCAGCGTGCCAGCGTACTGGTTCCGGCGGAGCTTGTTCTTGTCCGCCTCGAAGAATCCCCGAGCATCGAGAACATCGTTCCGCAGGAAGTAGTTGACGTTCCCGTGGAGGTCATTCGTGCCGGAGCGCAGCGACATGTTGAGAATGCCACCCGCCATGCGGCCGTACTCGGCCGAGTAGCCCGACACCTCCATCTTGAATTCCTGAAGAGCATCGATGTTCGGCCGCACCTGAGCCGCCGCTCCGCGGGCGTTGCGGTTGTCAAACCCGTCGACGTAGAAGTTGGTGTTCGAGGCCCGCGCGCCGTTGATGTTGGCAAAGGACCCCTGGCCGCCCTGCGCCTTGGGCACGACGCCAGGGACGAAGAAGGCGAGATCCGTGAAGTCGCGGCCGGCGAGCGGCAACTCTTGGATCTCCTCCTGGACGATCACGTCGCCCTTGATGATGCCGTTCTCCGTGTTCAGTGTGATCAGCTGGGCATCGACGGTGACCGACTCGGTCAGCTGGCCGATCTCTAGCTTCACGTCAGTGCGAAGCGTCTGGCCAGTCTGCAACACTATCTGCCGCTGCACGAACGTGCGGAAGCCGTCTGACTGCACCGTCAGCTCGTACTCGCCCGGAGGCAGGTTCGGCACTACATAGTTCCCGACCTCGTTGGTCGAGATCTGGCGCTCGATGTTGGTGCCAGTGTTGAGCACCGTGACCATCGCCCCCGGAATCGCCCCCTCGGTCTCGTCCGTCACGATCCCCGTGACGGTGGCGAGGTTGGCTTGGCCATGAAGCCCCGACAGCGCCGCGGAAAGCACTGCGAGGCACAGAAGCTGCAGAATTCGCATAGTTTACATACCCCCGTCAGCCATCATATCGAACGGTGCTAATGCTTGGTGGTGAGCCGCACCCCGAGACCGGCCGGAGTGCCAGTGAGTGGTAACGGTGCCCGTGCGGCCGGGCCTGCCTGTCGGGCGCTGCTATGCCAGAAGTCCGCGCTGTACGCTGCCGCTCACGTCGGTGAGACGGAAGTCCCGACCCATGAACCGGTACGTGAACTGCTCGTGATCAAAGCCCATCAGGTCCAAGATGGTCGCCTGCAGGTCGTGGACGTGAACGGGATCCTTGGTTATGTTCAGGCAGAGCTCGTCCGTGGCCCCGTGCACATGGCCAGGCCTGATGCCCCCGCCCGCCATCCACATCGAGTACGCGGTCGGCTGGTGGTCCCGCCCAGCGTTCGCGGCCTCTTCCGGCTTGCGGATCTCGACCATCGGAGTCCGACCGAACTCGCCGCCCCAAACGACCAATGTCTCGTCCAGCAAGCCGCGCCGCTTCAAGTCCCGGATAAGCGCGGCCGTCGGCCGATCGGTCTCCTGCATGCGCTGGGGCAGCTTTGTGTTCAGGTAGGTGTGGTCATCCCACGAGGCGTCCATCATGAGCACAGTGCGCACTCCGCGCTCCACCAGCCGGCGGGCAAGCAGACAGTTGGTGGCGTACTGCCGGCGGTGCTCGTTGTCACTCTCGACACCGTACATCGCCAGCGTCTCAGGGGACTCGTCCGAGAGGTCGACCAGATCGGGGGCCTCCGCCTGCATCCGAAACGCCAGCTCGTAGGCGTTGATCCGCGAGGCGATCTCCTCGTCCCCGGTGTGGTCGTACCGCATCCGGTTCATGTCGTTGACAAAACTGATCGTCTCGGCCTGCGCGTCGCGGGTCACGCCGGGCGGATTCGACAGGTACAGGATCGGATCTCCCTGATTCCGGAACAGGGTGCCCTGATAGTGGGACGGCATGAAGCCGGAGGAAAAGTTCGTGGTGCCGCCAGATGTGCCCTTCCCCGAAGTCAGGACGACGAACCCGGGCAGATTCTCGGACTCGCTTCCCAGGCCGTAAAGGAGCCAAGACCCCAGCGTCGGCCGGCCAGGGACGGTGGCACCGGTGAAGAGCAACAACTGGCCGGGGTGGTGGTTGAACGCGTCGGACCGCATCGACCGCACGAGACAAATGTCGTCCGCGACCGAGCCCAAGTGCGGGACCAGCTCGGAAAGTTCCATGCCACACTCGCCCATGGGCGCGAATCCGTAGCGGCTGGCCATCACCTTTGCCGTCGGCTTGATGAAGGCCAGCGTCAGATCCTTGGTGATCGATCCTGGCAGGGAGCGCCCGTCCCAGCGTTCCAGCCCCGGCTTGGGATCGAACAGTTCGTACTGGCTGGGGCCACCCTCCATGAACATGAAGATCACGCTCTTGGCCTTGGGCGCAAAGTGCGGCGCCTTGGGCGCGAGCGGCCGGGCCGCGGTCAGACCGTCCGCCGCGAGCAATTCCGCCAAGGCGGCAATCCCGACGCCCCCCGCAGCGCTGCGCAGGAAATCGCGCCGTCCGAGCGTCGCTGCGATCTGTGTCTCGTGCATCGCGGCTGGCAACATTGTACCGGCGCAGCCGGTCCCCCCGGTGGATGTCGGGACGCCAGGAGGAACGACACCGAGGCGCACTGCCGGGCATATGAAACCGCGCAGATGGCCCAGAGCGCGGCGTCGCACCCCAGTCCAAGAGGGTCTTCCACGGAAGATTCCCGGCCGGAGAACGAAGCGTGCCGCAGAAGCGTGTCTCCCAAGCGCAGGAACGGGGGCTTGCGGACGGGTTCCGCCGATTCAGCGCCGCCCGCGCCCGTGCGGGAGCCATCGCAGAGGTGGACTTGGCCCTAAGGGCCTACCTGCTTGGCAAGGGAGCGCGGCACGTGACGATCTGCCCGAGTCGGATGGGACCGGCTGCCACAACTGGCTGATCCGCTCGGGGCACGGAATCGCAAGCACAACCGCTCACCCGATATGGGCCGGCTTGGGCACGAGGCCCAGTCGGCTAACTCCGGGACCACCCCGCCCCCAACGCTGGCCCTTTGGACCGGCCGATGGCCGCCCAGTGATCGCGGGCAAACCGGGAAGGCCCCCTCCGCGGACTGCCCGGCGTTTCGGGCAGCCTTCGCCAGGATTGAGCCTCGGCACATGGCGCCTTGGTGGCCGCTTGAGAGCTTGCCAGGCACAGTCACTGGCGCGACCCGGGTACGATTGTGAAGGTGCGCCTGACAAAGCTTGTCGCGATAGTCGGCGCGACTTGCGGAACGCTTGCCGCCCAGGTCGCGGGCGACCAGTTCACCGAGCGCTACTGCCTCACCTGCCACAACGACGCTGCTGGCACGGCTGGCCTGTCCCTGCAGGGTTTAGACGCGGGCACAGCGGGCACTCAGCCCGAGATCTGGGAACGCGTACTGCGAAAGGTCGCATCCGGGGAGATGCCGCCGCCCGGAATGCCGTCCCCGGACGCGGCTGTCCGAGCAGGATTCGCCGGCAGAATCGAGCGCGAGCTCGACGCGGCGGCGGTTGAGCGGCCCGATCCCGGCCGGCCGCCCCCTCACCGTTTGAACCGCGCCGAGTACTCCAATGCCATCCGCGACCTGCTCGACCTAGAAGTGGACGTCCGGGACCTGCTCCCGGTTGACGACTCCGGATACGGCTTCGACAACATCGCGGACGTCCTGTCGCTGTCGCCGGCCCTGCTGGAGCGCTACATGGTGGCCGCCCGCTGGGTGAGCCAGCTCGCGGTGGGCCAGTCGTGGCAGGAGTCGCGCCGGGATGTCTTCGTGCGTGACAGGGAGGTCGGATTTTCCAATGCGGGGCATGCCCCGGCCTCGCGCGCCGCAATGCCGCCGGGAGCGACGAGGGGAGCCGCGATCCGTTACTACTTCCCCGCCGACGGCGATTACTCGATCTCTGCGGTCGTGGAGCGCGCCGAGTCCCGCACCGACGACGAGCGTGGAGAGGCCCGTCTCAGGGTGGATGCGGGCCTGCACACCCTCTCGGTGTTCTTCCCGGGCGGTTCGGCTCGCGCCGAGCGAACCGGTCCAGCCCCCGACGCGGATCACAAGGTTTCCCACCCGCCGCTCGACATGCGCATTGACGGCCAACGCCTAGCCTTGGTGAACCTACCGGACGGGGCGACTCCGTTCCGCGTGCAGAGCATCGCCGTCGAGGGGCCGTTCAACCCGACCGGTCCGGGCGTGACCCCGAGCCGCCGCAGAATCTTCAGCTGCCAACCCCAGGGCCCCGCGGAGGAGCGGCCCTGCGCCCGTGCCATCCTGCGCCGCTTGGCCCGGCAAGCCTATCGCCGCCCGGTCAGGGCCGAGGACACCAGCGCCCTCATGGCAATCTTCGAGACCGGACGCTCCGATGCCGGATTCGAGGCCGGCATCGAGCGCGCCATCCGCGCCATCCTTGTCTCCCCCAGCTTTCTGTTCCGCGTCGAGCCGGATCCGCCGGGAGTGGCCGACGGGGAGCCTTACCGCCTTGACGGGTTCTCGCTCGCCTCGCGGATGTCGTTCTTCCTGTGGAGCAGCATTCCGGACGAGGCACTGCTGGCAGCCGCGGAGCGAGGACGGCTGGGCGACAGTGCGGAACTCGAGCGCCAGACACGCCGGATGCTGGACGATCCCAAGGCCCGGTCTCTAGTGGAAAACTTCGCCGGCCAATGGCTCGAGTTGCGCAAGGTGGCCCAGCTCAAGCCCGACGAGAAGCTGTTCCCGGAATTTGACTCGGACCTGCGACGTGCGATGCGGCGCGAGACCGAACTGTTCGTGGCCGACATTGTGCGCCGCAACGGCAGCGTCCTGCGATTGCTGGACTCGGACCGAACGTTCCTGAACGAGCGGCTCGCGCGACACTACGGTATTGACGGGGTGCGCGGAGCGCAGTTCCGCCGCGTGGCCTTGCCGGACCCACGCCGGGGCGGCCTGCTTGGCCAGGCAAGCGTGCTGTCCGTCACCTCCTACCCGAACCGCACCTCGGTTGTGATCCGTGGAAAGTGGGTGCTGGAGAACCTGTTCGGAATGCCGCCGCCACCGCCGCCGCCGGACATTCCCGAGCTGGAAGACGCGGCTCCCAGCGGCGAAGAACTGACGCTGCGCCAGCTGATGAGCCTTCACAGCCAGAGCCCCAGTTGCTCCGGCTGCCACGTGCGCATGGATCCGATCGGGTTCGCCCTGGAAAACTTCGACGCCATCGGCAGGTGGCGCGACAATGACGGCGGGGTACCGATCGACGCGTCCGGCGAACTGCCGGGCGGGGTGCGGTTCACGGGCCCGGACGAGCTGCGCGAAGCCCTGACGGGCACGTTGCGGGACGAATTCGTGCGGACCGTGGCCGAGAAACTGCTCACCTACGCCCTCGGCCGGGGGCTCGAGTATTACGATAGACCTGCGGTTCGGTCCATCGTGCGCGCGTCGGCAAGCGCTGGCCACGGACTTGCCGACATGACCGTGGCAGTGGTCCAGAGCATGCCGTTCCAGATGAGGAGGGGACCCGGATGACATTCCTGACCAAGAAATCCCTGCCGCGCCGAGCGCTGCTCAGAGGCATGGGGGTGACGCTGGCCCTGCCGTGGCTGGACGCGATGAGGCCCGCAATGGCCGCTCCGAGGGCAGTCTCGGGCAGCCGCGCGCTGCGGATGGGCTTTGTGTACGTTCCCAACGGCATCATCGACCTCAAGGGCGAGTGGACCCCCAAGGGCGAGGGCCGAGAGTTCGAGTTCAGCGAGATCAACGGCTCCTTGGAACCCTACCGCGAGCACATCACGGCCCTGAGCGGCCTCGCGCACCTCAACGGCCGGCCGGGCGGCGACGGGCCCGGTGACCACGCGCGCGCTGGCGCGACCTTCCTGACCGGAGCGCGACCGGTAAAGACCGAGGCGGCCGGCATCCGGGCAGGAGTGTCGGCAGACCAGATCGCCGCCCGCGCGCTGGGCCAGCACACCCAGATCGCATCGCTCGAGACCGGCATCGAGGAGCCGAGCGTCGCGGGTGGGTGCGATTCGGGGTACAGCTGCGCCTACACGAACACGATTTCGTGGCGCACGCCGACCACGCCGAACCCGGTCGAGGACAATCCGCGACGACTGTTCGAGCGCCTGTTCGGCGATGGCTCGAGCACGGACCCGGCCGAGCGCCTCGCCAGGCTGCGCGAGCAGCGCACGATCCTAGACTTCGTGCGAGAGGACCTGGCCCGGCTGCAGGGCGAGCTGGGCATGGCGGACCGACGCAAGCTCGACGAGTACGCCGAGGCTGTCCGCGACTTGGAGCGCCGCATCGGGCGGGCCGAGGCCGACGGTGGCAGGCACCTGCCCACCATGCACCGCCCAGGCGGCGTGCCCGACAACTTCACTGACCACGCCAAGCTGATGATCGACCTGCAAGTGCTCGCGTTCCAAGCCGACCTCACGCGCGTGACGACTTTCATGATGGGGCGCGAGGGCACGTGGCGCAGCTACCCGGGAATCGGCGTTCCTGACGCGCACCACGCCGTCACGCACCACTCCAACGACCCCGAGAAGATCCAGAAGACGATCCGCATCAACCAGCATCACGTGAGCATGTTTGGCTACATGCTAGAGCGAATGCGCTCCACTCCCGATGTCGAGGGCTCGCTCTTGGACAACTCCATGCTGGTCTACGGAAGCTCGATCTCCGACGGCAACAAGCACCTGCACCACGATTTGCCCGTGCTGCTGGCGGGCGGTGGCGGCGGCCAGATCCGGGGAGGCAGGCACCTGCGGTTCCCGCGCGAGACGCCGATGAGCAACCTGCTGCTGAGCATGCTCGACATCGCCGGCGTCCCGACCGAAATGCTCGGGGACAGCACCGGCAGGCTCGAAGCCCTGAGCTACGCATAGGGCACGGGCATGCCGGCAAGGGAGGGTCGGCTGACGGGGCACTTGGCACTGCTGTGCGCCCTGGCAATCGGCGCGACGGCCGGCGCGGAAGACCTGCGCCTGTTGGAAGCGGTCCAGCGACGCGACGCGTCGGCTGTGACGCGACTGGTGCGCCAAGGGGCGGCGTTGGACTCGCCGACGGCCGATGGCTCGACGGCTCTGGCGTGGGCGTCGCACTACCAAGACATCGAGGCAGCGAGACAACTGGTCGAGGCAGGCGCGCGCGCGAACACTTCCGACATCCACGGCGACACGCCGCTAACCTTGGCCTGCGCCAACGGCGACGGCCCGATGGCCGCGCTGCTGCTTGGCGCCGGCGCGGATCCGCGGGTCAGGCGCTGGAATGGTGAGACGCCCCTGATGCTGGCGGCGGGCACCGGTCTCGAGGAGCCGGTGCGCACGATGCTGCGGCTCGGCGCGGACCCGGACGCAAAGGAATCCAGCCGCGGTCAGACAGCCCTCATGTGGGCGGCGTCCGCGGGCTCTGCGGCCACTGTCAAGGCTCTTATCGAAGCGGGGGCGGACGTGAACGTCGCCTCGGACGCGGGCTTCACCGCGCTGACGTTCGCGGTCAGCGAGGGCAATCTGGAAGCGCTGCGCCTGCTGGTGGCCGCGAACGCGGCCCCAAGCCCGCGGGCCTACGACGGCAGCCTGCCACCGAACATCGCGGCCTCCCGCGGGAACTTCGACGCGCTCAAGCTCCTGCTCGAGGCCGGAGCGGATCAGAACGGGCGTGACAACTCGGGGCGGACAGCGCTGTACACCGCAGCGCGGGCCGGCCATCTGGAGGCCGTCGAGGTGTTGCTGTCGGCGGGCGCGGATCCCAACCTTCGCACCGAGCGCGTCGCCACGGAATCGTCGAGCCGCAGCATTCGCAGTTCCAGCGGAGAGGACACCGCGCTGTTGGCCGCGGCCACGGGCGGGCATCTGGAGGTGATGCGGCGATTGGTCAGCGCCGGCGCCGATCCGAGAGCACGCGCGCAGGACGGCGAGAACCTGCTCATGCGGGCGGCGCGCAGTTCCAGCATCGAAACCCTCCGGTACGCGTACAGCCTTGACGGCGATGTCAGCGCCACAACGACCATCGGTCGCACCGTGATGCACTTGGCATTAATCCCGGCCTCAATGGCGCCAGTTCCAGAAGCGATCTGCGAGATCATCCGCTTTCTCGCCGAGCGCGGGGCGGACCTGGACCCGATCGACGAGGGCGGCCGGACGCCCATTTCCATCGCGGACATCTGGCCCGTCGAACAGGCATCGGCGCTACTTCACGAGCTTGTCGCCCAAGCGGGCAGGACGCCCAGTATCCTGCCGAACAATCTGCAGTGAGCCGTCTCCGGGAAGCGAACGAGCGAGCTGGGCGGCGCGCGATTCCGCGGGGCCTCGATGGCGGAAGCAAGGCCGGCATGCTGCCGCTTGCCCGCTCCGGCCGCGTCCGCTAGTCTCGTAGCAGGCCATGTTCTGCGGCCAGTGCGGTTTCGAGCTTGAGGAGGATGACTCTTTCTGCAGGAACTGCGGCCGGTCGACCACGGGCGAGCCTGGGGCGGACACACCCCGGGTGTGCACCCGCCAGCCGGAGAATCGCAAGATCGCCGGAGTCTGTAGCGGGTGCGCGGCTTACTTCGGCAAGGACGTCGTGATGGTCCGCATCATCTGGGCGCTCGCGGCCATCCTGCCGCCGCTGTTCCCGGGCGTCGCGGCGTACGTGCTCGGCTGGCTGCTGATGCCGCAAGCGCGGGCGGCCCGCCCAGTTTCCGCCCCGCAATAGGGACCCGGTGATCGAGACGCGTGCCCATGCCCGTGCGGGGGTTCTGGGGAACCCATCTGACGGATACTTCGGCAAGACGATCGCTCTGACCCTTCGCAACTTCCGCTCCCGGACGATTCTGTACCCAAGCGCGCGGCTAGAGATCCGACCGTCGGCATCCGACATTCCGATCTGGGAGAACCTGCAGCACTTGCGGGACCAGACCCGCTGGCGGGGATATTACGGCGGAATCCGCATCCTGCGCGCCCTGCTGATGCGCTTCAGCGACTATTGCGCGCGGCGCGGGATCCGGCTCCATGACCGGAACTTCACGATCGAGTACGAATCGGACATTCCGCTTCGCCTAGGGCTGGGAGGCTCCTCGGCGATCATCACCTCGGCGCTGCGGGCCCTGATGCAGTTCTTCGACGTCACGATCCCCCCTTACGTGCAGGCCAATCTCGTCCTCGAGACCGAGACCAAGGAGCTGGGCGTCTCGGCCGGGCTGCAAGACCGCGTCGTGCAGGTCTACGAGGGGTTGGTGTACATGGACTTCGACCGGCGCCTGATGGAGTCCAGGGGGTACGGGGAATACGAGGTGATGGACTCCTCCGCGCTGCCTAACCTGTACGTGGCCTACCGGACCACCCTGAGCGAGGGGACCGAGGTGTTTCACAACAGTCTCCGCAGACGCTACGATTCCGGCGACCCGCGGGTCCGGCAGGCGATGGAGGAATGGGCAAGGATGGCGGACGAGGGGCGGCGGGCGATCCTCTCCGGGGACGCGGAGCGGTTCGGAGAGCTGATTGACGCCAACTTCGACCTGCGAGCGGAAGTCGCCGAGCTCAGCCCAGAGAACCGAATGATGGTGGAGACCGCGCGAGCCGCGGGTGCGACCGCCAAGTTCGCGGGCTCGGGAGGGGCCATCATCGGCACCTACCGCGACGACGCGCACTTCGAGGAACTCTGCGAGGCGTTGGGCAAGCGCGGGATCAGCGCGATCCGCCCGGCGCTCTGAGCCGAGCGGCCGGATCAGGCGGGCGGGCCGGGCATCGGGCCCCGCGTGGCCGTGCGGACGCGGCACAGGAAGTCGTCCGAGCACAGGTAAAGCGTGCCGCCGTCGTCGCCCCAGCAGAGGTTTGCGACACGCCTGCCGGTGACAATGCGCCCCAGCGCATGGCCGCTGGCCGTCGCGACCCACACCCCGCCGGGCCCGGTGGTGAAGACGTTGCCGTCCAAGTCCACCTTGATCCCGTCCGGCAGCCCATGGGCGTGGCGCACCTGGGCGGTAAGGTCCATGAGCACCCGCCCGGACCCCAGCGTGCCGTCGCCGAGTAGCGGGTAGCGCATGACAACGGCGGCGCCCGGGTTCGACTGGGTGACATACAGGCTTCGCCCGTCGGCGCTGAACGCCAGTCCGTTGGGATTCTCGAGCTCGTCGATCAGCAGAACGGGCACCTGCTCGGCAGGCCTCAGCAAGTACACCCCGCAGAACGGAAGTTCGCGAGTGGGATCCTCGTAGCGGCGATGAAGGCCGTACGCGGGATCCGTGAAGTACAGGTCCCCGTTCGGAGCCAGCACCAAGTCGTTGGGCGAGTTCAGCCGACGGTCTGCGTAAGAGTCGACGATGGTGCGCTTGCCGCCGCCGTGCTCAAGCCGGGAGACCCGGCGGTCGCCATGCTCGCAAGCCAGCAGGCGCCCTTCTGGGTCGAGCGTCAGACCGTTGGAGCCCGGCTCTTTGCCATAGTACGCGACGCCGGTGTAGCCGGAAGGCTGCATCCAGATCCTCGCGCCGGAGGCCTCGTTCCACCGGAATATCGCATTGCGCGGTATGTCGGAGAACAGCAGATGGCCTTCTCGGGGGACCCAGACGGGGCCCTCGGGCCAAGCGAATCCGACCTCGAGGAGCTCGATTTCCGTTCCTGGCGGAATCAAGCTGTCCAATTCCGGCTCGTAGCGATCGATCCGTCCGATCTTCGGAAAATCCGGCACTGACCACCATCTTATTCGGACTTCCGGCGGCGACGCGGGACCCAGGGGGGGACACGCCCCAAGACATTGCCCGGCAGAGAAGTGCCGGCGCTCTATGATGATCAGCGATGGATCGAGGCACGGCCGTCCCCCCGATTCGCGTGCTCATCGCCAAGCCCGGGCTCGACGGGCACGACCGGGGGGCCAAGATCATCGCGCGCGCCCTTCGCGACGCAGGCATGGAGGTGATCTATACCGGGCTTCGGCAGACCCCCGAGCAGATCGTGAGCGCCGCCCTTCAGGAGGACGTTGAATTTATCGGGCTGTCGATCCTGTCCGGGGCGCACATGGCGATCGTGCCCCGCGTTCTGGAGCTGCTCGGGCAAGCCGGTGCATCGGACGTCCGGGTGATCGTGGGCGGCATCATCCCGGACGCGGATATCCGGACGCTTAGGGAACTCGGCGTCTCCGCCGTATTCCAGCCCGGCACCGCGCTCAAGTCGATCGCCACCTATCTCAGGGAGAATCGCCCGGATCGCTCGTGACGGCCGGGAGGGAGCGAATCGGGGTTTGCCATGGATTCGCCCCGGACGGTAGGCATTGTCGGGGCTGGCAGTGTGGGCCAAGCCCTCGCCCGCTTGCTCGTTCCTCGCTTCCGCGTCTTGGTGGCCTCCAGAACGAATGCTCATAGAGCGGCCGAGTTCGCCGGCAGCGGCGCTCGGGCGGTCTCGGCGGCGGAACTCGCGACGGCTGCAGACTGCGCCGTGATCGCAGTGCCTGACGGTGCGGTGCCCGCAGTTGCCGGCCAGCTGGCGGGGGACGGGGCGCGGGTCGTGCTGCAGACGTGCGGGGCCCTCGGGCCTTCAGACCTTGGGCTGCCACGGGAAGCGACCGTCTCGGCCGCCACGTTCCACCCGCTCCAGACCTGCCCGGACGCACCGTCCGCGGTACGGCGGCTGCCCGGGGCAACCGTCGGCGTTTGCGGCGAAGGGCCGGCGCTGAAGTGGTGCCACCGGCTGGCCCGCGCCATCGGCTGCACGCCGATGCGCGTCGCGGAGCGCAAGCTGCCCCTGTACCACGCCGCCGCCGTGCTGGCCAGCAATTGCGCGGTGGGCGTACTCGACGCGAGCCTCGAGGCCTTACGGGCCTCCGGGATCGGGCGCGAACGTGCCCACGCGGCTCTGGGACCGCTGGTGACCGCGAGCGTCGGCAACGCCATTACAATGGGTACGCGGCTGGCGCTGGCAGGCCCGGTGGCCCGCGGGGATGCAACCACCGTCGGCCGGCACGTGGAGGCCGTTAGGGATGTGTCCGAGCCGCTTGCCGACCTATATGTCGCGCTCAGCGCGCGCTTGGTCGACATCGCGCTCCGCGCGGGGCTCGGAGAGGCAGAGGCGAACGCTGTACTGGCAGCCTTGGATCACGGAAGGCAACCTTGAGGCACTCCAAAGCTGAGGTCGCGGCGCCCGACCTGAGGCGCATGAAGGATCGCGGCGAGCGGATCGCGATGCTGACGGCCTACGACTTTTCCATGGCCCGGTGCCTGGACCGGGCCGGCGTGGACGTGCTGCTGGTGGGAGATTCCCTGGGCATGGTCGTGCTCGGGCACAAGAACACCCTGGGCGTGACGCTGGACGCGATGGTGCACCACACAGCCGCGGTCACCAACGCCGTCTCGCGGGCGCTCGTGGTTGCGGACATGCCCTTCCTGACATGTCACACCGGCACGGCCGACGCGGTCCGCGCCGCGGGCCGACTGGTGCGCGAGGGGGAGGCGGGCGGCGTCAAAGTCGAGGGCGGCTTCCAAGTCCTCGAGGTTGTCCAGCGACTGGCAGAGGCCGGGATTCCGGTGATGGGGCATGTCGGGCTCACGCCGCAATATGTCCGCCAACTGGGAGGGTTTCGCAAGCAGGCTCGCCGGCCGGACGAAGCGCGCAAGCTGCTCGAGAGCGCGCGCGCCCTCGAGGCAGCGGGATCTTTCGCGATCGTGCTCGAGTCGATCCCGCACGAGGTGGCGGCGGAAGTGACCGCCGCCCTGCGGATCCCGACGATTGGCATCGGGGCAGGCCCGCAGTGCGACGGTCAGGTGTTGGTCAGCCACGACGCGTTCGGCCTGTATGACGAGTTCACCCCGCCGTTCGTGAAGCGATTCGCGACGCTCGGCGATCACCTGACGGCCGCCGCGCGGGACTACGTGCGAGAGGTCCGCGAGGGACAGTTTCCCGCTGCCCGAACCCGCGCCGTCGGGACCCGCCCTGGGGAGTGACCGGAGTGGGCGCGGAGTGCGTCGCGCGGATCGCGCCGCTGCGGGAGCGAATCGCGGGCTTCAGGCGCCGAGGGCTGACGGTCGGCTGTGTGCCCACCATGGGCGCCCTGCACCGCGCGCACCTCGAGCTGATCGACCGCGCCCGTTCCGAATGCGGGCGGGTTGTGGTCACGATCTTCGTCAACCCGCTGCAGTTCGACCGGCGGGACGACCTCGGCAACTATCCGCGGACCTTGGACCGTGATCTGGAACTTTGCGACCGGCACGGTGCTGACCTCGTCTTCGCACCCGCGCCGGATGAGATGTACCCCCGGCCTCCCGCGATCACGGTCGAAGCCGGGGCGCTTGCGAGCGGTCTGTGCGGGGCCAGCCGGCCCGGGCATTTCCGGGGGGTTGCGACGGTCGTGCTGAAGCTGCTCAACGTCGTCCAGCCGGACGTTGCATATTTCGGCGAGAAGGACTACCAGCAGCTGGTCATTGTCAGGCGGCTTGTCGAGGACGCTTGCCTTCCCGTGCGGATCGCCGCTGTCGGGACCGTCCGCGAGCCGGACGGGCTTGCCCTCAGCTCGCGCAACTCGCTCCTGACCCGCGAGCAGCGCGCGGCGGCCCCCGCCATCGCTCGGGAACTGCGCGCCGCGGCAGCCGCCGTCAGCGAGGGAACGTCCGATGCCGCCGTGATTGTCGCGCGGGCCACCGAGGCACTGGCGAATGAACGCCTGATCCGGGCGGACTACTTCGAGATCGTGGATCCGGAGACCTTGGAACCCGTGCGGACGATTGCCGGGCCGGTGCGGATCGCGGCCGCCGCCTTCCTCGGGACGGTCAGGTTGATCGACAACGTTGCGGCGGCTCCGGAGGGTGCATAATGGCGGCCATGGCCCGCGGACTTTCCATATTGGTAGCCACATTGGCACTGGCCGCGGTGATGCACGGGGCCCCGAACATCGTGCTGCTCTTCGCCGACGATCTCGGCTACGGCGACTTGGGGGTGTTCGGGAGCCCCACGATCCGCACGCCAAACCTTGACCGGCTGGCGGACCAGGGGCTGCGGATGACAGCCTTCTATTCCGCGCCGTCCTGCGTTCCGGCGCGCACGCAGCTCATGCTTGGGCGCTACCCCAGCCGGGCGCGGGTCGGGCGCACCTCGGTCGGAGGCGACGGTGGGATGCCATCCGAGCTGACGACGCTGGCCCAGGGCCTGAAGACAGCCGGATATCGAACGGCAATGGCCGGCAAGTGGCACCTGGGCTACGCCCGGCCCGAGTCCTTGCCGACCGGCAAGGGCTTTGACAGCTGGTTTGGCCTCCCGTACTCCAACGACATGATCCGCCCGTGGGTCCAGACAGACGAGCCGCTGTGGCTGTACCGCGGCTCCGAGCCCATCCGGGAACCCGTCGACCAGGATGAGCTGACGATCCGCTACACTCAGGAAGTCGTGGACGTGATCCGCGAGCGGTCCGAAGAGCCGTTCTTCGCGTACCTCGCGTACAGCATGCCGCACCTCCCGCTGCGCACGGCGGGACGATTCCGGGGCCGCTCCCGCGCGGGGCTCTTCGGGGATGTCATCGAGGCCATCGACTGGTCGGCGGGCACGATCATGGGAGCGCTGGACGAGACGGGCCAGGCCGGGAACACGATCGTCATCTTCACCAGTGACAACGGCCCCTGGCTCGACCTGCCGGACCGTATGCTGTCCGGGGGCGTCGTCCCCTGGCACGCGGGCTCGCCCGGGCCGCTGCGCGGCGCCAAGCACACCACCTACGAGGGCGGCGTTCGCGTGCCGTTCATCGTTCGGTGGCCAGGCACGGTTCCCGCCGGCTCGGTCACGGCCGAGATGGCCGCGACGCTCGACGTCTACGCGACGCTGTTGTCCGCCGCCGGGGCGAGCGTGCCGGAGGGCTCCGACGGCTTCGATCTCTCACGCTTGTGGTCCGGCCAGACGCGACAGTCTCCGCGGCGAGAGTTCGTGTACCACCGCGGAGCCGGGGTGCAGGGAATCCGGGTCGGCCCTTGGAAGCTGCGCACGGTCGACGGGGACGAGCTGTTCCAACTGGACGTGGACCACTCGGAGCGTTACAACGTCGCCGCAGACAATCCAGCGATCATCGAAGAGCTCCGCCGCCGTCTGCAGGAGTTCGAGGCGCGCGTGGCGGCCGAAACGGCGCCAGCCAAGTAAACTGGCCCGGGCAGGGTCATGGGCGTTGACTCGCTTAGCTTCCTGGCATCAGCACCACGCCAGATCGCATTCAGGCCCCTCTATGACCGGCAGTCAGTGCCCAGACCGGCCGGCTGAACATTGGACTTGCCCGCCTCGGCGGTGACTCGCTCCACGGGGCCCCAATTGGGACCGAACGTAACGAAGTTACCGATTCTCGAGGTCAGCGCCCCGAGGCTTCGGGAAGGGGGAGCGAGATGGCGCGCCCGCTCTTGGCCGAGCGCTTCGCAGCTTCCAAGATCTGCACCGCCGCCACGTTCACATCCAGCGCCACGATGTGCCCCAGCGGCTCGCCCCGGCTGATGCGGTCGATCATGTGCCTCACGGGGTGCCTCGCGGTCGCCGGGAGCTCGGGACTCTCGACGGGCTCAGGCCCGCCCCGGCGGGCACTCCGCGTGAGGGAATCCCTGACCAAGGAGAGCGTGCCACTGCGCCCGAAAATCTCAAGCTGCTGGTGACCCCGCGGCAGATCCCAGCTGGCCTCGAAGATTCCCACGCCCTTGGGGTAGGTGAGCACTAGCACTGCGTTGTCCTCGACCTTGGGAAACCGCTCGGGCTGGAGGCGACTGACCGTCGCGTAGACCCGCCCCGGCAGTCCGAGGTGCCAAGCGGCCCAGACGGCACCGTAGATGCCAAAGTCAACCAGCGCCCCGCCACCGTTGGCGACGGGATCCGTCAGCCAGTCGAAGAACACCTTTCTCCGCAAGTCGCGCGGTGCCGGCCCGCCGTTGCCGACCACGCCATGCAGGCGCCAGACGTCGCCGATTGCGCCCGACGCGGCCAGCCGACGCTGCTCGTGATTCGACGGCCACCACGCCATCTGGTAGTTGGTCATCACCGAGATCCCGTGTTCGTCGGCAAGTTCCCGGATCCGCAACGCATGCTCGAAGCTGCCCGCCAGCGGCTTCTCGAAGATGACGTGGACGCCGAGCGGCGCGAGATGCTCGACGATCTCGAGATGCCGATTGTTCTCCACGAAGGCCCACACGACCTCCGGCCGCTCCTTTCGGACGAACTCTGCGTAATCGGCGTAGAAGCGGGCCGCGGGCTGGACTCTTCGGGCCTCCTCGACGATGCCCGGGATAGACTCCGCGACGCCGACGAATTGCGCCTCCTCAATGCTGGAGATTTCGGCGAGCTGCCGCCAGCTGTGGCCGTGTCGCAAGCCGATGAAGCCCACCCTGGTCGCAGCCGCGCCAAGCTGGGCGGCCACCAAGGCCGCCACCAAGCACGGCAGTGGAGTGAAGCCCTTGCGGTAACAGTTGCGAGTCACAGCGCCCATTCTAGTCCCGAGGTCCCGCACGCCTTGGTCGGGAGCCGCTTGTCAGGCGTGCGGAGCGCGGACACCGAGACGAATCGCCCAGGGTCTCCCGGCGATTCGGCACAGTCGTCTGAGGCCTCACGCCGAAGGCCGGATTCCCGCGCAGAATCGCGGGTTAACATGTTGCATGGTCTCGGAGTCGCCCCGTCTGGCCCTCACCTTCGACGACGTCCTGCTGCTCCCGGCTTACAGCGAAGTGTTGCCTTCCGAGGTCGACACGCGCACCCGGGTGACCAGGGCGATCTCGGTCAACCTCCCCATCGTCAGCGCCGCCATGGACACCGTGACGGAGTCCCGGCTGGCGATCGGCATGGCACGGCACGGCGGCTTGGGAATCGTGCACCGCAACATGTCGATCGAGCGCCAAGCCGAGGAAGTCGACAAGGTGAAGCGCAGCGAGTCCGGGATGATCGTGGACCCCATCACGATCTCGCCGGAGAGCCACATCCGCGACGCGCTGGACCTGATGTCGCACTACCGAATCTCGGGCGTCCCGGTAACCCGGGACGGAAAGCTGGTGGGCATTCTCACGAATCGCGACCTGCGCTTCGAGCGACGCTTGGATCTAAGAGTTTCCGAGCTGATGACCCGGACTAGGCTTATCACCGTGCCGGTCGGCACGACGCTGGAGGAGGCCGAGCGCCTGCTCCACCGCCATCGGATCGAGAAGCTCCCGGTGGTGGACGAGTCGGGTGAACTGAAGGGCCTCATCACGGTCAAGGACATCCAGAAGAAGCGCCGCTACCCGAACGCGTCCAAGGATGATCACGGACGGCTGAGGGTCGGCGCGGCCGTCGGAGCGCGCGGGGACTTCCTCGAGCGCGCCCAAGAGCTGTGCGCCAAGCGGGCGGACATCATCGTCGTGGACACGGCCCACGGCCACACGCGGGGCGTCGCCACCGCGCTGCGCTCTCTGCGGCGAGCCCTGCCGGACGTCCAACTCGTGGCGGGCAATGTCGCCACCGGACAGGCGGTCCGTGACCTAGCGCGGCTCGACGTGGACGCCGTCAAGGTCGGAATCGGGCCGGGGTCGATCTGCACGACCCGCATTGTCTCCGGTGCCGGAGTTCCCCAGATCGCGGCCATTTCGGACTGCGTCACGGCAGCGGCAGACTCGGACGTGCCAATCATCGCCGACGGGGGGATCAAGTATTCCGGCGACATTTCCAAGGCGATCGCCGCCGGCGCGCACTCGGTCATGATCGGCAGCCTGCTCGCCGGTACGGACGAGAGCCCGGGCCAGACGGTGCTCTACCAAGGGCGGACCTACAAGACCTACCGGGGCATGGGCTCGCTGGGGGCGATGCAGCAGGGCAGCGACCGCTACGACCAATCCGAGCCCGAGGGCAAGCTCGTCCCGGAAGGTGTCGAGGGCCGCGTGCCCCACAAGGGAGCACTCGGAGACCTGCTGCACCAGCTTGCCGGGGGGCTCAGGGCCGGAATGGGCTACTGCGGCTGCGCGAACGTCGAGGCCATGCGGACCCAGACGCAGTTCATCCGCATCTCCCCGGCCGGCCTGCGCGAAGCCCATGTCCACGACGTGCTGATCACCACCGAAGCGCCCAACTATCGCGTCGAGAATTGACGCCGCGAAGGGCGTGCGATACTCAGCCGTTGGACTGGCGAGGCCCGAGGCCGCTCGCCGCTGCTCCCGTGACCGTCGCCGGTCGCCAACACGCATCCGAGGAATCCATGGAAGTTGCCGTCACCCAGAAACTACCGCTCTTATTGCTCGCCAGCTTGGCGTGCCTGACCTGTCTGCAAGCGCTGCCCGCGAAGGCACAGGTCGACATCCCGTACTCGAAATTCGTCCTTGAGAACGGGCTCACGCTCTTGGTTCACGAGGACCGGAAGGCCCCTGTCGTGGCCGTGAACGTGTGGTACCACGTCGGCTCGAAGAACGAGAGGCCCGGCAAGACCGGATTTGCCCACCTGTTCGAGCACCTGATGTTCAACGGCTCGGAGCACTTCAACGACGACTACTTCCAAGCGCTCGAGCGCGTGGGCGCGACCAGCCTCAACGGGACGACGAACCACGATCGCACCAACTACTTCCAGAATGTCCCGCGCCCCGCGCTGGACTTGGCTCTGTGGATGGAGTCTGACCGCATGGGCCACCTGCTGGGGGCCATCGACCAGGCCAAGCTTGACGAGCAGCGAGGCGTTGTGCAGAACGAGAAGCGCCAGGGGGAGAACCAGCCTTACGCCATCGCGTATGACCTGATCACCAAGAACAGCTTCCCGCAGGGCCACCCGTACTCTTGGACGGTCATCGGCGAGATGGAGGACCTTGACGCAGCCACGCTTGAGGACGTCCACGAATGGTTCAAGCAGTACTACGGGGCCGCCAACGCTGTCGTCTCCATCGCCGGCGACGTCTCGCCGGAGGAGGCGCTTGAACTGGTGCGGAAATACTTCGGCGACATACCTGCAGGCCCGCCCGTGCCGCGACAGCGAGCGTGGATCGCTCGCATGACCGGGGAGCATCGCCAGACGGTGCAGGACCGAGTGCCGCAATCACGGGTGATGAAGGTCTGGAACGTGCCCGGATGGGGCACCCGGGAGGCCGTGCTGCTGGACCTCGCGACCGACGTGCTGGCCGCTGGCAAGAGCTCGCGCCTCTACAAGCGGCTGGTCTACGAGGACCAGATCGCCACCAACGCGACGGCTTACGTGTATCCGATGGAGATCGCGGGGCAGGTCACACTGCAGGCGACCGCCCAGCCCGGCGGCGATCTGGCGGAGGTGGAAACTGCCCTCGACGAGGAGCTCGCGGCGTTCTTGGAGGACGGGCCAACGCAGGACGAGCTCGAGAGGGCGAAGACGGCACACCGGGCCAGCTTTGTGCGCGGAGCCGAGCGCATCGGCGGGTTCGGGGGCAAGTCCGACATTCTCGCCCGCAACGAGGTGTACGCCGGCAACGCCTCCCACTACAAGCAAACGGTCGCGTGGGTTGCCGGGGCAACCGCGGCGGAGGTCCGGGACACGGCGCGGGAGTTTCTCTCGGACGGGGTTTACGTGCTCGAGATCCACCCTCTGCCCGACCGCACCGTGAGCGAGGGGCGGGCGGACCGCTCCAAGCTACCCGAAGCGGAGGGCTTCCCCGAGTTTCGCTTTCCCGACACCACCGAGACCGAGCTCAGCAATGGCCTGAGGGTTGTCCACGCCGCGGTTGCAACCGTGCCGACGGTTGAGATGTCCCTGATGGTCCGGGCAGGCTTCTCCGCCGACGACGCGGCGACGCGCGGGCTGGCCAGGCTTACCGCGCAGATGGTCTATCAGGGCACCGAGTCACTCTCGGCCCTCGAGATCAGCGACGAGGCCGCGCGCCTCGGGGCGCGGATCAACACCTCCGCCACGCTCGACGTCTCGGGACTATCGCTGTCGGCGCTGACCGAGAACCTGGCCGAATCGCTGGACCTGTTCGCCGAAGTGGCGCTCCGCCCGTCGTTCCCGCCGGAAGAGCTGGAGCGCCTCAAGCGCCTGCAGGTCGCCGGCATCCAGCAGGAGATGGCTCGGCCGTTCACGGTGGGCCTGCGCCTGTTGCCCGGCCTGCTGTATGGCGAGGGGCATGCCTACTCGGGACCGATGACCGGGAGTGGGAGCGTGCAGTCGGTGACCGCGCTCACCCGCGATGACGTGGTGGCCTTCCACCGGCGCTGGTACCGACCGGAGAGCTCAACGCTGGTCGTGGTGGGCGACATACCCCTGGACACGATCAAGCCGATGCTGGAGGAGCGCTTCGGCGGCTGGACGGTTACCGGCGATGCGACACCAACCAAGATCGCGGACATCCCCGCTCCGGAGAGCCGGGTGGTGTACTTGGTCGACAAGCCCGGCTCGCAGCAGTCTGTCCTGATCGCCGGGCTGCCCGCACCCCCGACCAATAACCCGGACGAAGCTGCCATCGAGACCATGAACGCCATCCTGGGAGGATCGTTCACATCGCGCATCAACATGAACCTCCGGGAGGACAAGCACTGGAGCTACGGGGCACGCAGCGCGCTGGTCGACGCTGTTGGCCAGCGCATGTTCATGGCGTACGCACCCGTACAGACCGACAAGACCAAGGAGTCGATGGTCGAGATGGACCGGGAACTGCGCGACATCCTCGGCGAGCGCCCCCCGGAGGCGGACGAGCTCGCGAAAGCCCAGCGCAACCGCACGCTGCGCCTCGCGGGTCAGTACGAGACCAAGCGCTCCGTGCTGGGAGCCCTAGCCCGGAACCTGACCTACGACCTGCCGCAGGACTACATCGGAACGTACGCGGCCCGGATTCGCGCCTTGGGTCTCGAGGAGATCGGCGCGGCGGCCCGCAAGATCGTGCATCCGGACCGCATGCTCTGGATCGTCGTGGGTGATCTGGACCGGATCGAGAGCGGCGTCCGAGAGCTCGGGTTCGGCGAGGTCAGGCGTCTCAGCCCGGAAGGCCAGCTCGAGGAGTGAGCCTCACTCGTCTGCCGGCGGATCCCCGGCGGGGGGCAGCTCGGACGTTGCCAGATTCATCAGCGGCAGGCCCAACCCCCGGCCAATCTGCGAGAGTGCGTCCAGATCGACAGGACCCAGAATCTTGAGGACGGTCACTTCCCCGGGCTCGCTCGAGACGACCGTCATGCCGGCAAGCTCCTCGTCCTCGTAGTAGGAGTACACGGCGAGCGACTCCGGGCGCCGTCGGTCGGATGTCTCGATCATCGGCACCCACCCGTCGTCCGACAGCCGCTCGTGAACGGGTCGCACGTCCTCCTCGCTGGGCTGGGCCCCCCGGAATCGGTACGTGCGGCGGTAGACACCCCGGAGTCCGGCCAAGAAGCCGCGCACGGGGCCGGTCACGTTCTTGCGCAGGCCGAGCAGGCGCTTCGCCTGCTCCAGCGAACGCCCCCAGAGATTGACCTTGACCACCTCGTCCGCCTTATCCTCCAAGCCGGCGAATTCCAATGCCGCTCCGTCGGACCGCTCCTGCGCCGGCAAGGATGCTGCGACAGCCAACAACAGCGCGGCCGCCATTGCCATTGCCACGGCGGAACGCCTGGCTCGGGGGGCATTCTTCTCAGTCATCGGAAATCTCCTCGTCGGGGCCGAAGGCGACATTCTGGGCCCGCACCCACTGGCTGCCCGCCAGCTGCAGGACTTCCGCGAGCTCTCGCTCCGCGACGGTCGCTGCCCTGTCCTCGCTCGCCCGGTGGTCGGACGGGTCGGGGATGGCCAGCACTGCCAGCAGGAGCACGCAACACGCGCAGACCGCCAGCGCCAACGCGCCCCGCCGGAGCAGAGCCAGCTGTAGCCACCAAAGACCAAACTTCCGAGGAGCGCGATCCTCGCCCTCGTCGCGGATGCGGCGCATCACACGCGCCCGGAATCCCGCGGGCGGCCGCGCTCGCGCCAAGAGGCGCCTGAGTTCCCGCTCCAGGCCTGGGTCATCGACTGGTCGATACATACGAGACCTCCTGCCTGAGATGCTCGACTCTCGGCCGCAAGCGGATCAGGGCCCGGCGCAGCTGGGTCTTGACGGTGTTCACGTTCATTTCCAGCGTCTCGGCGATCTCGCGAAGCTTCAGGTCTTCCTGAAATCGCAAGATCACCACCATGCGCATCTTTGGCGGCAGCTCGGCGACCCTGCGGCCGAGCTCACTCGCGAGCAGAGGGTCGGGCTCGGCGGGCGGGACTCGGGGCTCGTCCACCGCAGCCAGATCGAAGAACGGCCTGTGACGTATGCGCCGCGAGTAGTCGATGCACTTGCGGGTCGTGGCCTGACGCAGCCAATTCACGACGTGCAGGTCGGACCTGAGCTTGTGCAAATTCCGGAACAGTGCGAGGTAAGCCTCCTGCGAGACGTCTTCGGCAATCTGCCGGTTGCGGAAAAATCCCAGAGCGATGCTGAACACCAAGCCCTGCGTGGCGTTGACGATTCCCTCGAATCCAGCCGGATCGTCCCGCGCCGCGTCGAGCAGTCTTGTAGAGGGCGTGTCCATCGGGCGCACTGTTCCCGGCCGTGCCGCCTGCTTCAGAGTTACGCCCCGCGACCGTGGCGAGTTTCAGGCGGCCGTCGCGGTGGCAGGCCTCAGTCGCTGGGCCAAACGGTCCCCTGATCCTCCCCCGTGACCGGCGCGAGCCCCTTGTACAGGAAGCGCTGAACGCGCTGGCCGCGATAGGTCTCGGTCGTGTAGAGATTCCCCATCGAGTCGGTCGCCACGCTGTGCACCGCGTAGAACTGGCCCGGCTGGCGCCCGCCGTCGCCGAAGCTCGTCAGCCACTGCAAGGACTCGCGCTCCAGAATGTGTACCCGCTGGTTGGCGCCGTCGGCCACGTAGAGGTACTTCTGGCCCGGATCCCGTGAAATGGCCACGTCAAAGGCTGACCCGTCACCGAGGGTGTCGGGCTCGATCCACGTTTCGTTCACGAACTCGCCGTCGACCGTGAAAGCTTGGAGGCGGTCGTTGGTGCGATCGCAGACATATACATGCCCGTCATCGGAAAGCGCGATGCCGTGGACCGGGGTGCGGAACTGGTCGGGCTTGTCACCGGGCTCGTACGCGGACAGCTGCGTGTCGTCGGGCTCGTTGCCGTAGGCTCCCCATTGACGCTTGAACTCGCCCGTGTCCGCGTCCAGGACGATCACGCGACGGTTGCCGTAGCCATCAGCCACGTACAGTTCGTTTGTGTTGGGATCGACCAGTGTCTTCGCGGGAAGCTTGAAGTTCTTCGGGTCATGGCTGCCCTCGCCCATGAATGGCTTGCCGATCTGCATGAGGAAATCCCCGGTCTTGGTGAACTTGAGGACCATGCTGTCGTGGACGCGCCCCTTTCCCATGGCGTCTTCGTGGTGCGGCAAGGCTGCCGCGGCCCTGGACTGGCCACGGCCATTGCCCCCGATCCAGACGTTGCCCTTGTGGTCGACGTCGACGCCGTGGTTGGACGCCGGCCAGTCGTAACCCTCCCCGGCACCGCCCCAGTGGTGGATCAGCTCGCCATTCTGGTTGAAGGCAAGCACGGGGGGCGCGGCGAAGCAACACTCGGAAGCTGGCGGGTCCCACGTTGCGTAGAGCTCCTTCGACTCGAGCGAGCTTCCGCGGTGGACGATCCAGACGTTGTCCTCAGCGTCCACGTCGACGCCGATCACGGTTCCCAGCAGCCAATGGTTCGGCAGGGGCTTGGGCCAGAGTGGATCGACCTCGAAGCGGGGGGCCATTGGCCCTTCGGCCACAGCCTCGTCGGCGGGCGGCGCCGAGCAGCCCGCGAGGACGGAGAGGACGAGGATCGCATGGAGCGCAGGTCGAAAACGTGATGCCATCGTGCCCGCCATCATACTGCTTAGTAGATGCGGGGGGCCACTCAGGCACGGTGGATGGCAAGGCTGGGAGCCCTGACCGGCTTGGCTGTCTCGGCCTGCGGGCATCTCGCGGCCCATCAGATTCCCAGCCAGGTCTCGGTACGCATGCTCGCCGAGGCGAGAGGCGGCGAGTTCCTCGTCGTAGTCCGGGTTCCGATGGGCGCAATCAGGGACGTGGAGGTGCCCGAATTCGGCCCGGGATACTTGGACATCGAGACCCTGGAGCCCCAACTGGAGGACCTCGCCAAGCAATGGATCGCCCCGTTCGTGGAGGTTTTCGAGGATGGCGCCCGCGTGGCCCCGCCCGCTGTCGCGGCCACGCAGGTGTCACTCCCGTCCGATCGGTCGCTCTCGTCGCTTGACGGTGCGCTGGCCCATCTGGCGCGAGCCAAGCCGGAAAACTCGGAGAACTTGGTCTGGGACCAAGTCTTCCTGGACGTCCTGCTGCGCTACGCGATCGCCTCGGATCGGTCGGCGTTCTCGCTGCGCTCCGGCCTGGGGCACCTAGGGGAGCGAGTGACCACCGCGCTTGTGTTCAAGCTGCCTGACGGTGCGGAACGCGCGTACGCGCTGTCCGGCAGCCACGGCCACGTAGCCCTCGATCCAAGCTGGGCACAAGCCGCCGCACAGTTCACGCGCCTCGGCGTGGCACACATCCTCAGCGGCCCGGACCATCTGCTGTTCCTGCTGTGCCTAGTGCTCCCGCTCAGAAACTTCAAGAGGCTCGCCCTGATCGTGACCGCCTTTACACTGGCGCACTCGGTCACCCTCGTGGCTAGCGCCCTGGGATACGTTCCGGGCGCACTCTGGTTTCCGCCGTTTGTAGAGACGCTGATCGCCGTCTCAATCTTCTACATGGCAGTGGAGAACATTGCCGGCTTTGCAAGCCACCGCTGGTTGGTGGCGCTGGCGTTCGGACTCGTGCACGGGTTCGGCTTCTCGTTCGCCCTCTCGGATACTTTGCAATTCGCCGGCTCTCACCTGGTGACCTCCCTGCTGGCCTTCAACGTCGGCGTGGAGCTTGGCCAGCTGGCCGTGCTTTGCGTCATGCTGGCCGCGCTGGCAGTCGTCCTCAGAGGCCCCGGAGGCGAGCGGCTGTGGGTCATCGTCATCTCGGCAGTCGCCGCCCACGAGGCTTGGCACTGGACGTTCGAGCGGTTCGAGATGCTTCGGCGCTACCAAATGCCCTGGGCGGCCATTGTGGCAGGCGCCGGCGCGATCGCGGCGGGCCTCGCCGTGTGGTGGTGCGCCTGGCACCTGTGGAGGCGGGTCCGGGCACGCCCGGTCGCTTCTTGAATCCCAGCATTGCCTTGCATACCGAAGAGGGAGCCGGATGGCAGAGGCGGCCGTCCGACGGTCGTGCGGCATATAGTTCGCGCGAGCGCATATGGCGCAGGCCAGCACCCTCGCAGCCAGCGCACTGGTCAGGGCTTGGCCCCAGCAGCCCGGCAACTCGGTGGCCGGACCGGAATTAGCACGGCAAGTAAGAGAATGTTACTGAGGGGAGCAAAAGTAATTGCCGTCTGAGGTGTCACGCCAAGATGTACTTGCAGTCCTCCTGGTCAAAGAATTTCTGAACGACTTGAGGGGCCTTCCTGAGCTGGGCGATCGCATCCGTGAGGAGGTCCTTTAATTCCGACTGGGTCTTGAACACCTGTTGGCCAACCCTGCGCTTCACCCAAGCCCACAACAGCTCCACCGGATTCAGATGCGGAGAGTAAACCGGCAGGAAGAACAACTCGACCTGCTCGTTACCCGCTGATTCTGCTAAGAACTCCTTCACAACGCGCGCCGTATGGATGCTGCAGTTGTCGACTACTACGTAGATCGGCTGCTCTTGCTCCGCTTGGATTGTCTGCAAGAACTCAATGAAACTCACCGCCTTGGAATTCTTCGACTGAATGCGGAAGTGAATCTGACCGTCTGGCGTGATGGCCGCGAACATGTTCCAGCGAAACCTCTTGCCGGTGTCGACCACGACAGGGGTCTTGCCACGCATGCCCCAAGTCCGTCCGACATGGTAGTCCGCTCGCATCCCGGCTTCGTCCGCGAACAGGATCACAGCGCCGTTCCGGCGTGCTTTCGCCTTCAATTCAGGGTATGTCTTGTCAAGCCACGCCTTCACGTCGCCGATGCTGCGGAGATACGAGCGGAACTTGGGCTTCTGGGGTGTCAGGCCCAGGCGCTTGAGAGTGCGACGCACAGTCCAGACACTGACTTTGACGCCGAACTTGTCGAGGACGGCCTGTCGCACGCGGGCCGCCGTCCAATAGGCGAACGAGAACTTCATCTGCTGGGGGGTCTTATCACGGACAGTGACGAGCACCCACTGCACGATTTCGTCGCTCAGGATGCGCGGACGGCCAGAACGTGGCTTCTCTTCCAAGGCCCCAAAGCCATCTGCCCCGACCTTGACAAGCCAAGTATTGATGGTCGCTTGAGTGACAGAGAAGAGGGTGGACAGAAGGGGAATCTGGAGTCCCCCCTGAACCAGCGCAACGACTCTCTTTCTGGTGGCGACCTTTTCTAAGAGTGGGACCGTTCTAAAGTCCTGCTTAAAGCTTAGCTTCATAATCCGATAATACCATGCTCAGCACACGGTTCGCAAGCCTATTTGAGGTGGAATAGAGTGCTAGAATGCCAGGAAATGACTTCTGCTCCCCTCAGTAAAATTCTTGGCGGTCTTTGGTGCCCCGTGAGGTGGGGCCCATACTCCGCACAAACGTAACAACTTCGTATACCGAGTGGGCAGCCGCTCCTGTCGGGCCGAACGGTCCGGGACGAGCTTTGGCCAACCGGCAATATGCCCCCAAGGAGGACACTGCATGCATACACCGCACCCCCAACCCCGCAGGCACGAGACGGCGGCATTCTGGGCCGCCTGCGCTTTGCTTGTACTTTGCACGGCGCTCTCACCGCCAGCCACGGCCCAGCTGATCCAAGGTGGCGTTGACGGGCTTGTCACGGACACGACGGACGCGGCGATCGTCGGCGCCGAGGTGACGCTCGAGAACGAGGGCACCGGCCAAGTCCGCAACACCACGACGGGTGTCGCCGGCAACTACAGCTTTCCGACGGTCAACACCGGCAACTACATGATCACGGTGCGTTCCGAAGGATTCCAAGCCTTCACGACGACCGGCGTCGTCGTTGCGCAGAACAACGTGACCCGCGTCAACGCCCAGCTCGAGATCGGCCAGGTGACAGAGGTGGTCACGGTCGAAGCCTCTGCGGCGACCCTGCAGACGGACCGGGCCGAAGTGCGCCAAGAGGTCACGGAGACGACGCTCCGAAACATCCCAGTCCCTCTCGGACGAAACTACCAGATGCTGTTCGTGACCCTGCCCGGCTTCTCGCCGCCGCAGAACGCGCACTCCGTGCCGACCAACCCCAGCCGCGCGGTGCGGTTCTCCGTAAACGGGACCAGCCGGTCGAACAACAACACGCGCATTGACGGCGCGTCCTCGACCAACATCTGGGTGCCCCACATGACGGGGTACAACCCGGCCTTGGAGTCGATCGAGAACGTCAACGTTGTGACGAACTCATTCGACGCCGAGCAGGGCCTGGCCGGCGGGGCTGCGATCAACCTGCAGATCAAGTCCGGCACGAACGACGTGCACGGGTCGGCGTTCGAGTACCACATGAACCAGAACATCAAGGCCTACCTCTACTTCAGCAACCGCAGCTCCGCGAAGCCGAAGTACATCAACAACCAGTTCGGCGGCACGATCGGCGGGCCAATCAAGCGCAACAAGTGGTTCTACTTCTTGAGCTACGAGGGCAGCTACGAGTCGCAGTTCGCGCAGCGGTTCATCGACATGCCGACCCAGGCGATGCGCTTCGGGGATCTGACGGGCTCCCCGACGCCGATCTTCGACCCGCTCACGGGCAACCAGGACCAGAACGCCGGAGACTACGCGCGCGACCGCGCGCCATTCCCCGGCAACATGGTCCCGATGTCACGCATCGACTCGGGCGTGGCGGCGATGATTCACGACTCGTCATTTCCCAGCCCCAACCAAGCCGGCAGGGGCGGCCTGGGCCTGACCCAGAACTATCGCGCGGACGGTTCCACGACGTTCTTCCGCGACACCGTCGACGCAAAGACGAACTTCAACCTGTCCCCCCAAACGACCGGCTTCATCCGGTTCAGCTTCCTGGACTACCGCATGACGAACGGCCAGACCCTGGGCCAGTTCGGCGGCAACCGGCTGCACCCGACCAACTCGAACCCCGGCTCGGGCTTTGGCAACACGTACTCCGGCACGATCTCCCTGACGCACGTCCTTTCCCCGAACTTCCTGATCGACGGCTACTACGGGTACACCCTCGTCGACACGAATGTCGAACAACAGCGACTGGACGAGAATCTGGGCTGGAGCGTGCTGGGCGTTCCCGGCTTGCAATCCAGCCGGTTCATCGACGGAGGCTGGCCGCGGCTGCGGATCGACGGCTTCGAGGGTCTGGGCATGTCCAACAGCTTCATGCCGTACTACCGCTCTGACCCGCAGAACCAGTTCGTGTTCAACGCCAACTGGACGAAGGGGACGCACAACATCCGCTTCGGCACGGACATTTACCTGCAGGACCTGGACCACAACCAGCCTGAATTCTCCGGCGGCACGGGGGCGGCCTCGGGCGAGTTCCGCTTCCGGCAGAACACGACCGAGCTGCGAGGCGGGCCAAGCGGCAATGACTTCAACTCCCACGCCGCGTGGCTGCTCGGAATGCCCCAGGACGCAGGCAAGATCTGGCAGTTCGACGAGAACGGCTACTTCACCCGCACCCGACTGCTCAGCTTTTACGTTCGCGACCGCTGGCAGGTGACGCCTAAGCTCACCCTGACGTATGGGCTGCGGTACGAAATATTCCCCTTCCCGACGCGCGAAGTCCGGGGACTGGAGCGCTATGACTTCGACAACGACACGATCTGGGCCTGCGGCGTGGGCGCCATTCCCACCGATTGCGGCATCGACATCGGCAAGAACAACGTGGTGCCCCGCGTGGGGCTGGCCTACCGCTTGGACGATGAAACGGTCCTGCGCATCGGGTACGGCGTCACCGTCGACCCGTTCAACTGGGCCCGTCCACTCCGCACGAACTACCCGATCATGGCCAAGGATGGCCCGCCACTGCTGAACAGCTTCGGCTTCTCGACGACTCTGCGGCGGGGCATTGCCAGCGTGACCGAGCCGAGCCTGGGCGACGGAGTGTTGCGCATGCCCTCGAACACGGTCGTGCGGACCATGGACACGAACAACCTGACCCGGGGTTACATCCAGTCTTGGAACCTCACGTTGGAACGTCGGTTCGGCAACTGGATCGGGACCGCGGGCTACGTGGCCACCCGGTCGGTCAACCAACTGGCGGGCCTCGAGCAGAACTGGGGCGACCTCGGCGAGGGCAACGCGGGGCGCCAGCTTGTGAAGAAGTTCGGACGAGCCGCGGGCACGGTGCTGTTCGGAAGCCTCGGTACGGCGAAGTACGACGCCCTGCAGGCCAAGCTGCAACGGCGCTTTACGGACGGCCTTCAGGTGAATCTCGCCTACACCTGGGCGCACGGCCGGGGCTTTACCGACGAAGATTCCGGGGACGGCCCGGGGTTCTTCCGGATCCCCCGCTTCTACGGCCGCACGTACGGAGACCTCAACCAAGACGTTCGGCAGAACTTCCAGATGACAGCGATCTACGACGTGCCATTCGGCCCGGGGAAGTCGATCTTGGCCGACAGCCCGCTCGGAAAGATCCTCGGCGGGTGGCAGATCAACGGGCTGCTCAGCGCCTATACCGGGACGCCCTTCTCAGTCACGGCCAACGCCTCAGAGCTCAACGCGGCGGGGTCGGGCCAGATTGCCGATTGCGTCGGGGAACCGACCTACCTCAAGGAGGGCAGCAACGGCCTGTGGATTCACCCGAGCGCGTTCGGGCAGCCGACCGGCGCGCGCTTCGGTACCTGCGGTCCGAACAACGTCCGCGGCCCGGGGCTGTTCAACCTTGACCTCGGCATCTTCCGCAAGTTCCAGCTCTCGGAGAAGTTCCAGCTGCAGTTCCGGGCGGAAGGGTTCAACATGACGAACACCCCGCACTTCGAGCGTCCTAACGGCCGGAGTGTGACATCGAGCAACTTCATGATTCTCAACCGGATCCGCAACACCGGCCGGGAGGGCATCGACGAACGCTTCTTCCGGTTCGGACTCCGCCTGGGCTGGTAAGCCCCGGGCGGCGCTTCGAGCCGCACTGCCAAGGGCCGCGCCTCGCCGGCGCGGCCCTTTTCCTTTTGCCTTTCCTAGCCCCCATTCACTGAGTCCCGCATGAGGGAGGCCGGCCCTTCTCCGTCGCTCAGGCGGGGGGCGGAGGTTGCCGAAGGACAGGGGGGCGTCAGGCGGGAGATGGCTCGCTGGCCTTTGTCCGGGTTGGCTGGCCGGACAAGCCTCTGACTTGGCTCCGACGAAGCTTGGCGAGCTGTGCGAGGCAAAACCGGGGCGCTGGACAGCCCGCTGCGAAACGGCCGGGCGAGGCTCGCGTTGGTCAGCTTGCCGGGGCGGCGAGGTCAGGCAAAGGCCCACTCCCTCACAAGCGCGCCACCTTCCCCGCCCCGCACCAAGCGGGCTCGCCGGCAGCGCACGGCGGAGCGCCCCGGCCCGAAGCGCAACGAGAACCAAGCGAGCCACCCATCGCAGTCGAACTCGGCGACCACGGTCTCGGAAGCACCCCCGCCGGCGAGGCTCGCTGGACGCTCGGCCTGGCCCCCCATCGCCGCCGGTGTCCCCCACCTCACGCTCAGCTGCAGCGGGTCCTCGCTACGGAGGTCAAGTTCCAGTCGCAGTGGCCCGCCCTCAGCGACCCACGGGACGATCACCTCGGGCGGTCTGCGGCCCTGCCCTTCCAGATCGAGCCGCAGATCGCGTCCCGAGACCAATATGGATCCGCTGTTGGTGTACCAGCCCCGCGCCATGGTGCGCCGCGAATACTCTGCCGGGATTGGATCCTCTAGCACAGCCCCCCGATCGCCCGATTCCTCGATCCACGCGTCCAGCGCGGCGCCCATGCGCCGAAGTGTCCCGGCGTGATTCGGATCTGCGGCCAGATTCCTAACCTCGTGTGGGTCCGACTCCAAGTCGTAGAGCTCGAACTCCTCCCGGGTCGGCTCCATCCAGCGGGCGGGCGGCCCGTCCAGCGCACCCTCGGCTTGCAGCTGTCGCAATACCTGCAGCGCCGGGTAACTGGTGTCCTTGTAATGGTTGCGCTGGGCGTAGGGGCGCTCGGGCAAGAAGTTGCGGATCAGCTTCCAGCGCTTGTCGCGCACACATCGGATGCGGTCCACGGTCTCGTCACAGCGGTCCCTGGCCGAGAACGCGAGCTCCGCCTCGGCGACTGCCTCCGGCCCTGCGAACACCCGCCCCTGCATGGAGGGGGGCGGGGAAATCCCGGCGAGGCTCAGCGATGTCGCCGTGATGTCGATGTGCTGCATCAGCCGGTCGCTCACGGTGCCCGGCTCGAAGCCCGCCGGCCGGAACCGCTCGGGAATGCGGACGATCAGGGGGATCAGGATCCCCTGCTCGTAGAGCCATTGCTTCCCGCGGTGCAAGGCTTGGCCGTGGTCACCGAAGAACAGCACGGCCGTGCTGTCGTACAGCCCCTCGTCCTTGAGGCGCTGCAAGACCTCGCCGACCTTGACGTCCAAGTGCTGGGCTGTGTCGAGGTATAGGGCGATGTCCTCTCTCACTACCGGGTGGTCCGGGTAGTACGGGGCCAAGTCCACTTCGCCGGGATCAACGGGCGCGGGATCGAACCGTCGGAACTTGCGATGCGTCTCGGGAAAGTTGACCTGCGCGTAGAAGGGTGCACCCGGCGGGCGCTCGCTCCAATCCTGACCGTCGAACGGTCGCTCCGCGCGGAAGTTGAAGTCCGTCTTGCCCCCGACCCTCAGGCCATCTGCCGGCCTCGTGCAGTTCGCGGTGAAATAACCACCAGCCCGGAACAGATCGGTCACGGTCGGGACGCCGTCGGGAAGATCGTAGGGCCTGTCACGGTGGCTGCGGTGGTTGTGGGCCCCGATGGATGTCTGGAACATGCCGGTCATCAGGGCCGATCGCGCCGCCGAACACACCGGGGCGGTGCAGATGCACTGCGTGTAGCGGACCCCCTCCGCAGCCAAGGCGTCCAAGTTCGGCGTCCGGACCAAGGGATTCCCGTAGCAGCCCAAGTCGGGCGAGAAATCCTCCGCAAGAATCCAAAGGATGTTTGGCCGCTCACCCGTGTCCGAGCACCGCCAACTGGCCAAGCCGGCCATGGCCGGGGCAGATTTGAGAAATGCTCTACGTCGCACTCAGGCCATTCTAAGCGGGACGGAGCGCGCGGGTGGCGCTAGCGAATCGGCGAGAAGGGCAGGCCGGCCAGGTGAATGTTCGACACGGTGGACACGATGTCCGCGTTGCCCCATCCGGGCCTGTTCTTGATCTCGTTCCAGCCGTCGCTGTTGCCAAATGTGGACCACGCCTCCGATCGGGCATCCATGTCCGCGTAGAACGACATATACATCAGGCTGGGCATGTGTGAGCCGACGATCGTCTCGCCGAAGAACAGCGGGCCGATGCCGCAATCACGGAAGATTTGAATCTCGGATTCGTTGAACATGCGCATCTTCTCCTGAGTGTCACGGGCCGTCTCCTGCTCGTAGATGCGCAGATCGTAGACACGGCCCTGGTCCGGCGTGGCGGGAACCTCGATGGTCTGCATCCCGTCGAACGCCCGCAAGAGCCAGCTCTCGACTCGGTCGAAGGCCGGCTGGTCCGCGGACCCGAACTCCGTGGCCGCCTTCTGATAGGCGGCGTCGGCCCGCTTGGCCGCCATCTTCTCGCCCATGTCCGCCAGAGAGTCGTACGCCGCGAGCGTGTACACCCGGGGCGTGAACTCCCCCAGCGTGACCCGGAAGTAGCCCTGCACGAAGCCGACGCGCTTGGTCATCGGCAGGTGTTCATCGCCAAGGAATGCCGTGAGGCGACCGAACTGGTCGGCCTTGGAGTTGCGCAGCCGGTAACAGCGGAGCTCAAAGATCTGATTCTCGGATTGATCGTCCTGAGCGGCGGCCGCGCCGGCGGCCAAGCCCGCAGCCGAGGATGTCGTCAGAAAGCCACGTCGGTCCATGCAGACCCTTATAGCACCTCTCGGCTGTTTCGGCACGCCGGAGTCTCTGGCGGTCTGTCGCAGGTGTCAGGGGGCCCGGGTGCCACACCTGCCAGGGACGGAAGATACCGGCGCGAAGGGTCCGAAGCGCGCCAAGTCGGGCGTCGGCCCGGAGCCATGGGATTCGTCCGGGACTTCTGCTACAGGCTGTCATCCGGACTGGTGTAAGAAGTGCATGCGCGGCGGGTTGAATCAAGATCGTGTGCATGATGAGAGGCAGACAGTGAGCTCGTGCCCAAGGGGACCACATCAACATTCGTCGGCATCCGCAACGAGCGTGAGTTCTACAGAAAACACTATATTCAATGGCTTTGCGATACAGGGAACGGGTCATTCCACTCGGCGCGGCGGGGGGCCGGGCAGCCAGGAGGCTGCCTTGCAACACTCGTCAAAGAAACAAGGTGCCAAGCAGGAGGCGCAGAAGTCCTACGCGCTTGCCGTGGAGGCTGTCGAGTCGGGCGGTATGGCCCCCCCGCATAGACAGTTCCTCTATCGCCAGAGGGCGGTGGCGGTAGACGGTGAGGGAAGAGTAGTGCTCCTCGTCGGCTGCGAGGAAGACCTTGCCGAGGCCCGGGCTCACCCGGCCTTGGTCAAGGTAGCCCGGGCCCTTCGGGACAAGCACCTAGCGACCGGCATCGACTACGAACTCGCTCCAGCGCCGACTCGCACCGTCGCCGAAGCTACACACACCCTCCCGGCGAAGCCTCCAAGGCACCAGGTCGTCCTCTACATACCCGAGTTTCTCGTGTGCCACACACTGCCGCACCGCCAAGTCGGCGGCTCCGAGTACTCGCTTCGCAGTGGCAAGACCCGGCTGACGCTACTGGCCCCGTCCGACGCGGGCCTGCCGTACGGCACCTACCCCCGCCTCATTCTGATCGATCTCGCCACGCGAGCGGTGCGCTCGCGCCAGCGCCTCTTGGTCCTCGGCACGACGGTCAACGACTTCCTGCGGCAGATGGGCATCGGAAATCGCGGGGGGCGTCGCGGGGATTCCAAGCGGGCTCGGGACCAACTCGCCAGACTGTGCCAGACCACCTTCATCTACAAGAACTGGGACCGGCGCCAAGGTGCCAGCGTCCCCGTGGTCGACCGCTGGGCCCAGCCCGGGCCCGGACGGCTGGTCATCGTGTTGGGGGAGCGCTTCTTCCAGCTGGCTCGCGACCACGCGGTGCCGCTTGACCGGGCGCTCGTTCGCAAGCTCCGGCGCTCCCCGCTCACGCTCGACCTTTACGCTTGGCTCACCTACCGCGTCACCACGCTCAAGAAGGAGACGCTGGTGCCGTGGAGAGCCCTCGGGGGGCAGTTCGGAACAACCTACCGGCATCAGCGTCAGTTTCGCTGGAAGGTCAAGATGGAGTGCCTGCGATTTCGTGGACACCTGAGAGGTGCGGTTTTTCGAGGAGATGCGGCACTGTAGTGGCGGGGTAACAGGAGGGCCCCAGCGATGAGCCAACGGTATGTGAAGGCCTACCCGAAGGAGTTTCGGGCACAGGTGGTGAAGGTGTTCTTGGCGGGTGGACGGCGCCTGCGGGAGGTCGCCGAGGAGTTTGAGGTGTCGCAGGACTCGTTGCGACGGTAGGTGAAGCAGGCACAGATCGACAGCGGTCAGCGCAAGGACGGGCTGACGACCGCGGAGCGCAAAGAGCTCCGGGAATTGCGGCGTGAGCTGCGGCGGGTGCGAATGGAGCGGGAAATCTTGGCAAAGGCCGCAGCCTGATTCGCTCGGGAGACCGGTTCGATGCCGTCAGGGTCTTCGAGTTCTCAAGAGGGTACCAGGGTCAGTATCCGACAGCCATGATGTGCCGGGTGCTGGGGGTCTCCGCCAGCGGGTACCATGCATGGCACCGGCGGCCACCGAGTCGGCGGGGGGTGGAGAACCAAGCGTTGGGCGCAAGGATCGCCGAGATCCACGAAGAGTCGGGCGGGACCTACGGCGGGCGGCGGGTGCACGCGACGCTGCGGGCGGAGGGCCGCGCGGTGTCGCGGCAGCGGGTGGAGCGGCTGATGCGCTCGCTGGGCCTGCAGGGTGTGCACCGGCGCCGCCCGCGGAGCACGACGCGGGCGGACCCCCACGCAGAACCGGTGCCGGACCGGGTCAAGCGGCAATTCGAGGCCACCGAGCCCAACCGGCTGTGGGTGGCCGACAGCACCTACGTGGACACGCAGGAGGGGTTCCTGTTCTTGGCGATCGTGATCGACGTGTTCAGCCGCAAGGTCGTGGGCTGGGCCATGGCCGCGCGCCAGACTGCCGACTTGACGCGCACCGCGCTGGAGATGGCGCTCGAGACCCGGGGCGCAAAGGGCGTCATCTTCCATTCCGACCATGGCAGCCAGTACACCGCGGTGGCCTTCACCTCGCGCTGCGAACAGGCCGGCGTGCTGCAGTCGATGGGTGCCGTCGGAAGTTGCTACGACAACGCGATGGCCGAGAGTTTTTTCGCCACCCTCGAATGCGAACTGCTGCGCCGCACCCCATTCGAGACGCGCGCAGAAGCCACAACCGAAATCTTCAAATTCGTTGCAGGATTCTACACCCGCCGCCGCCGGCACTCCGCGCTGGGCTGCCTCTCGCCGCACGAGTTCGAGGACGCTTGGGCAGCAACCCGGCGGACTCGGAGCTAAGCCAGATGCGCGATGCTCGCACGCGCCGCCCACGGCGATCAGGCGGGGACCGTCGTGGGGGCCAGCCCCCAAACCCCCGGGGTTTGTCTGGGCATGGAAAGAATCCATCGAAATGTAGGGGGTGCTACGACAGCAAAGGCTTGCTACAGCACATGGTCTAGCGCGGATGTGCCATTGGAAGTAACCGCTGCGAGCGCGTGGCTGGAGCATGTTTCCAAGTGGCTTGGAGACAAACGCTCGGGCCCAGCACTCGGGGGCTCGCAAGCACGATCCCGCCGAGGCGGGGATTGTGCGCGTCCGGCTCCAGTGTGCGCGCGGCTCGGCCCGCGGAGAACAGGGTGGCCTGGGCCCACGCCCAGCCGGCCTTGCGCAACACCCGCCCTTGACGTGCCCCCGACCCGGAGGGTGGGCTCACACCCAGCCGCGGGCATTTTTCCACCGTGAGCTAGCGCTCCCGTGTAGCCACAATTAGGACAGGACAACGCGATTTCCGTCAACTCTCCTCGTGGCGGGCCGCTCCCCATTTGGAGCAGACGATATGCCCTACGGTCGCCGTCGTCAGCCGGTTGTAGCCTCGCCAGATCGTCTGGTGACCGGCCGGATGGTCGTGCCGCCGGTCCCGATGTCCTCCGAAATGCGCTACCAGTCGAATGGCCGCTCCCAGGCTGTTCGGCCGTGGGTATTCGTGCTCGCGAGCATAGTCGTGCAGGAACGCCAGCTCTTCCACCGTGAACAGCAGGTCCGCTCCCAGTTCGGGCACTTGCCGCCCCAGCAGCGTCAGCACCATCAGCCGCCACGCGATCACGCTCTTGATCGCCACGTCCCGCTGCAAGCGCACCGCGTTCCGGAACGCAGACCGCTGCGCCCCGCAGCCCGTCTTCAGTACCCGGAAGTAATCCTCGATCCGCCACCTCTGCAGGTAATGTCCCACCACCCTCTCCGCGCTCTCCGCGCAGGTTACTGAGGGGAGCAGAAGTCATTTCCTGGCATTCTAGCACTCTATTCCACCTCAAATAGGCTTGCGAACCGTGTGCTGAGCATGGTATTATCGGATTATGAAGCTAAGCTTTAAGCAGGACTTTAGAACGGTCCCACTCTTAGAAAAGGTCGCCACCAGAAAGAGAGTCGTTGCGCTGGTTCAGGGTGGACTCCAGATTCCCCTTCTGTCCACCCTCTTCTCTGTCACTCAAGCGACCATCAATACTTGGCTTGTCAAGGTCGGGGCAGATGGCTTTGGGGCCTTGGAAGAGAAGCCACGTTCTGGCCGTCCGCGCATCCTGAGCGACGAAATCGTGCAGTGGGTGCTCGTCACTGTCCGTGATAAGACCCCCCAGCAGATGAAGTTCTCGTTCGCCTATTGGACGGCGGCCCGCGTGCGACAGGCCGTCCTCGACAAGTTCGGCGTCAAAGTCAGTGTCTGGACTGTGCGTCGCACTCTCAAGCGCCTGGGCCTGACACCCCAGAAGCCAAAGTTCCGCTCGTATCTCCGCAGCATCGGCGACGTGAAGGCGTGGCTTGACAAGACATACCCTGAATTGAAGGCGAAAGCACGCCGGAACGGCGCTGTGATCCTGTTCGCGGACGAAGCCGGGATGCGAGCGGACTACCATGTCGGACGGACTTGGGGCATGCGTGGCAAGACCCCTGTCGTGGTCGACACCGGCAAGAGGTTTCGCTGGAACATGTTCGCGGCCATCACGCCAGACGGTCAGATTCACTTCCGCATTCAGTCGAAGAATTCCAAGGCGGTGAGTTTCATTGAGTTCTTGCAGACAATCCAAGCGGAGCAAGAGAAGCCGATCTACGTAGTAGTCGACAACTGCAGCATCCATACGGCGCGCGTTGTGAAGGAGTTCTTAGCAGAATCAGCGGGTAACGAGCAGGTCGAGTTGTTCTTCCTGCCGGTTTACTCTCCGCATCTGAATCCGGTGGAGCTGTTGTGGGCTTGGGTGAAGCGCAGGGTTGGCCAACAGGTGTTCAAGACCCAGTCGGAATTAAAGGACCTCCTCACGGATGCGATCGCCCAGCTCAGGAAGGCCCCTCAAGTCGTTCAGAAATTCTTTGACCAGGAGGACTGCAAGTACATCTTGGCGTGACACCTCAGACGGCAATTACTTTTGCTCCCCTCAGTACTTCCAGACTGGTCAGCAAGTACCATTGCACCGGCTTCTCGTCCGCCGGCGGGTCCACCTCCACCAGATGCACCCCCCACATCGTCACCGGCGGCCCACCCTGGCCCGTGGCCGGCAACTCCAGCCGGCGATAGCGCAGCTCGCAGCTCGCCAGCCGTTTGCGGCGCGCCGCTCGGGCCCGCTTGCGACTCGCTTTCGGCCGCTCGGTCAAGCCTTCCACCTGCACCTGCATGCTCCCGTCGGCCTGCCCGCCCGCCATCGTCGCGAACAGCTTGCTCCCCTGCGCGCACAGCTTCCGGTCGTGCTTGGCCCGCACTAGGATCTCCACCCGCCCGTCCCGCTCCCGCTCCCGGAACAGGTCGAAGAAATCGGCTTCCCGGTCCATCACCGAGATCAGTTGCGTCCTCCGCGTCAGTTCCTGCGCGGCCTTCGCGATGTCCCGGTATCCGTCAATCCAGCGCCGGCTCTTGCCCCCCTGCTGCTTGGTCGGCGTCCCGAAGCCGCAGCGCAGCACGCCCAGCGGCAGCCCCTCGCACGTCACCGCCAGCGTCAGCTGCAGATGCATCCCCTGCGTCTTGCTCCGCGTCTGGTTGCGTCCGATCACCTCCAGCCCCTCGCACCCCGGCCGCCGCGCGTAGCGCAGGTCGCTGCCGTCCTGCAGGCACAGCACCGTCCGCTGGCCCCGCATGCGCTCGATCGTCCGCGCCCGATGCGGAGCCAGCAGGCTCTGCACCCTCACCGCGCTGCCCGCGGGCTTCTCGATCAGCCGGTAATACCCGTCCACCGAGGCATTCCGGCCCTTGCCCAAGGCGCTCCTGGCGATCGAAACTCCCGGTTGCCGGGCCAGCAGTTGCGCGCTATGCACCAGTCGCTTCGTCAGTCGCTTGTCTCCCAGCATTGCCCCTCCGAACTCTTGGCTGGCCCAACTCTCGCTGTCCAAACCCGCGCCCGGCTCCAGCCGCGGTGCCGGATCCACCCACCCCACACCCAGCTGCGTCCGCCAGTCGCAATCCCATGCGTACACCAGCACGGTCTTGCGCCCCGCCGCGCGGCGCTTGCGCCGGTCCTGCCGTCCCCGTCCCGCCGTCATCCCCAGCCGCACGAAGTTCGCCGCCTGCAGACTCGTCCCGCGCTGCCCCTGCTCCACGAACGTCTCCACCACCCAAGGGCGGTATCCGTAGCGCTGCCGCCAGTCCGGTGGCAAGCGCCGCAGCACCTGCCCCAGCACATGGCTCGCCAAGTTGCAGCAGCCGCCCCGGATCAGGAACCGACTCAGCCCCACCACCCGCCGCAGATGCTGCCGCCGCTGCTCGTCGCTCCACGCCATCCAGTGCTCGCGCACCGCCAGTCGCAGTGCCGCCGCGGCGAACCCCAGCGCTCCCAGCCAGCCGTGCGCCGAATGCACCAGGTAGCGCATCTGGGCCCCGGCGAAGATCGTCATCCCCTGCCGGTGCTCGTGCTCGATCAGCGTGTTCCAGACCGCTCTCTCCCGGTCCCCGTCCACGCGTCGCACCGACAGCTCCCGCACTTGCTCCAAGCGCAGCGGCACGTCCTTGGCCAAGCCCACCCCCGAGACCAGACGGTAGGGCTTCCGCCCCCGCGCGACACCCTTCTGGGGCTGCGGCAGAACGATGCGCTCGCTGCGCTTGGCCAGCACGTTGAGAGCTTTCAGGCAACCCGCCAACTGCCAGCGGCCCAGCGGATCCCGGAAATCATACTCTGCGCAGATGCGACGCCCCAGCGCCCTGCGACTCGGAAACTGCTCGTTCGAGAGAATGCCAGCGATCCTGTCCACAGCCTCGGGACGGCCCAAGGTCCGCTGGATTTGCGACTGCGCCCGCACTCAGTATTGTGTAGCAAAAACGCCTTGCAGTTGTCCAGTCCCAATTGCAATCGGCGCACTCGATTGATCCTCGCGGAGGCGCACCACTGCTGCCGTCGGCACGTTGTCAGCCCGATTTGTGGCTACACGGGAGCGCTAGCCCGCGGGTGAGGCTGACGAGCGGCTGGCCAGCATCAACCCAGTCTGCGCTTGGTGGGCCACCAGCGCACCGCACAGGCTGGCGGCTTGCTCGCAGGCGGCAAGTTTGTCCCGCCGGGGCCTGGTCCAGATCCTCGAGAACCTCGCCACGCACGGTTGCCAACTGCGTTTCGCCCTCCGCGAGCTGGGCCTGAAACTCTTGGCAGCGCCGCTGTCGGCGACCAGCCTCGGTGGCCAGCGAGCGGTCCGCCAGGGTGGTGGCCGCGGTCCATGCCTCGGCCGCGGCCTTGCGCTCCCGCTCCAATCCGACGCGTTCGGCAGTCAGCCGCTCGGTGGCCAAATGGACTGCCGCTGCCCAGCTGGCCGCCCCGGCGCGACGCACACTCCGCTCCACTCCGAGCGGCCCCCGGCGGGTTCACTCTGGATGAGAATCCGTGTACACTCTGATGAGAATCAGCATCCAGGCTGCCGTGCCTGGCGTGTCTTCCATTCCGGCAGCGCCGGTGCCAACCTCGAATCTCTGTCTCTCACGGCTTTGCGCAAGGCCACCAGCGTCGGCTTGCGCTCCTGCTCGCTGCGGCGACCGCGGCCAGTTCCCATTGCTGATCCTTGGCCGGTGCCAGCCAGCCCGTCTGCATCGGTTGTGTGCAGTACTGGAAATACGATGTGCTGCCGATGGGGCCCTCACCGTGTCCCTCCGGACGACACTGAGCGAGCGTCACCAACCAGGCGATCCCCAGCGATCGGTCGCGCTCGCCGCTCCGTCAGCTCAGAGAGGCGAGCAATCGCTGTGTGCGGGGGGGCCAGCATGTGACACCCCCCGCTGAATCATCATTTCGACGAGTTCTTTAGCCAGCTATGCCTCCGCGGGTTGCTCCCCAGCAGAGCCCGCTTGCGCTTCACCGGCCGAACGGCACTATAGCAGCCACTGCTCAACACCGATGTGGCTCCCTGCCTCTACCGGGCCACCAGTCCACTCACTCTTGACTTTCTCGTCCTGGCCCGCCATCATGTTGAAATCACTCAGAGGCTGATCGTCCTGCCGCACGCTAAACAGTCCACGAAACCATAGGCACTCCATGTTGCGCTGCTGGCCGGAGCGCTGCCTGCGCAGCGACTCCAGCGCGTGCTCCTCGGCCACGTGGCCAATCTCGTGGCCCAGAACCATGGCCAGCTGCGCCTCGTTCTCGACGTGGGCCAGCATGCCGGTGGTGAGGTAGATCCTCCCGTCCGGCAGCGAGGAGGCGTTCGGGTAGATGTCCTGCACGACCCGGAACGAGAACGTGGTCGACGCCGGCGTCTCCGGCGGAACCAGGCTCTGGCCCAGCGAGCGCTGCTGCCAGCGCCAGAACGCGAACTTGCATCATGCCGCCTATCATAGCCGCTCGAAAAGCGCCCTTTTCGAGCGGCCTCGCAGGCGCGCCGCCGGCGCCGGCCGGCCCTTCGTACTGGGCGATCCGCGCGCCCGCAGCGCCCCGGAGGCTCGACAGGAGCGGCACTCTGGCTTACGCTCTCGGCATGCCGATCGCAGACCGCAGCGGCCGCCGGGCGGCGCGCGGCGAGGCCTCCGCCCCTCCCCTCGACGGAGTCCGGTTCGGGCCGCCCGAGCCGGTGGCCAGCAAGGCTGTCGAGGTGACCGTCCGAGAGCTGCAGCCCGTGGATGCCGCCAACCGCCCGCTGGGCGCCCCCTACCGCCTCGAGTACGACGAGCTCGGCGGCCGCCACGACCTCAAGGACCCGCGGGGAGGCCCGGTTGCCAGCTCGGGCAACTGGGCCTGGGGCTGGGCGACGCCGCACGCGGCGGGCCACATGCGGCGGCGCGGGGAGGGGGCCGGGCTGGCGCGCTTCCGGATCGGGCCGGAGCGGACGGTCTTCAGGGAGCGCCCCGTCGTGACGGCGCGGGTGCTGCAGCCCGTGGACGCCGAGGCCCGCCCGGTGGGCCGGGCCTACCGCCTCGAGCACGACGAGGAGAAGGGCCGGAACCGGGTCCTGGACCCGCAGGGCGCCGAGCTGGGCGTGGTGCGCGGCAATTGCTTCCGGGGCATGGACTACGGCCTCTGCTGGGCGGAGCGGCTGGTCGAGCGGGACCTGCGGCGCGGGCCCCGGCGCGGCTGGCGCAAATACGACGTCTCCGCGGAGGTCGACGGGGGTAATCGCGACCGCACCTGTCTCGGGACGCAGCGGGTCGAGGCGCGCACTTCCGCCGAGGCCCTGCGCGCCGCTTCGCCGGCGGGCTCCGCCCGGGCGAGCGGGCCGTGCGCCTCAGCGCGGCCGCGCTGGACGATCCCGACGATCGCTCCCACGCCGTGGGCCGCGTCCGGGCCAGGGAGCGGGTCCCCGGCATAAGCGTTAAATTGTTTGAATTCGGCAGTGTATGCTAGAAGTGTGGACGCTGCAAAGAGACTTCCATCAGGGATGAGTGAGGATTGGGGTCTGCTGGTATCGTTCCTGCCCGGCAATTGGCGGGACCTAGCGGTCGTTACGGGGGCATTGAAGGGGCTGCGCAAGGACAAGTCTGCGGAGAACCTGCTGCGGGTGCTGTTGATTCATCTCGGCTGCGGGTACTCGCTGAAGGAGACCGCGGTGCGCGCTAGGAAGGCGCAGCTGGCCGAACTCTCGGCCGTGGCTTTGTGGCATCGGCTGAGGAAGTCGCAGGCTTGGTTGCGCGCGCTGTGCGTCGAGCTGTTCCGGGAGCGGGGCGTGGAGCTGTCGGCCAGCGCCGGCTTCCAAGTGCGGGCGATTGACGCGACGACAGTCAAGGAACCGGGCAAGACGGGGTCGCTGTGGCGCGTGCATTACAGCGTGCGCCTGCCGGCGCTGGCCTGCGACTTCTTCAAGCTGACGGCGACGAAGGGTCGCGGAACGGGCGAGAGCTTCGTGCATTTCCCGATCCGCTCGGGCGATTACCTGCTGGCGGACCGGGGCTATTCGACCTTCCGGGGCATACGCCATGTAGCGGACGCCGGGGGTCGGGTCACGGTACGGGTGAACACCTCGGCGCTGCCGTTGCGCACAGTGCAGGGTCGGCCGTTCGACCTGCTGGGGGGCAGGCACATTCCGTTTTAGGAGCGTTAGGAGGCTTGCTGGAGTCAATCCATGTTTTGGCTCTTGTGGAGGTGCGAGCCAGCGCCGTGAAGGGCGGGTGCGGGTGATCTGGGCACTTGATTCGAGCAGTGAGCACGGTCTTGGCGCAAGGTCGACACAGGTGTGGCCGAGCGCTTTGTCAGGGGCGTGTGGAAAGACAGGCAATCCCGCCTGAGAAGGCTCTAACAGCGCAGGGGTAGCCCAGCGCCTAGTCAGGCGCGTCGCTGTGTGCGGTCGCCAAGGTTGCATCGACTAGCTCTGCGGTGGTATCAGCAGCAGATCGAGCGCCTCCTGCTGGCGGGCTGCGAAATGCCGGTTGGCCACGGGCACGTATCGGAAGCGTGTGCGGCAGCGGATGAGCGAGATCGCCGTGTTGCTCAAACAGGCCAGATTGCGCGGCAAGTCGCGCACGTAGACCCGGCAACGGTCTTCGTCATAGGTCACGTCGCGCACATAGTGCAAGCGATTCTCGATGTGCCAGTGCTTGCGGATCAGGCTCGCAAGCTGTTCCGGGCTGGCCTGCTCGCTCGACAGCGAGGTCAAGGCATAGCTGACTTCGATGCTCATCTTGCCGGCCTTGCCCCGGCGCCGCCGGCAGCGCTGGCGCTCGATGCGGATCGCCTGCTGGCGCCCGTGGAGATTGACCTTCCCGTCCCATTGCGACCCGCTGAGATCCTGGACCCAGTAACGGCGGCGCTCGATGCGCCCGTGCAGCTTGTCGCGCGTCTCGATCATCGGGCAGTCACTGAAGTCCATCTCGCGCAACTGTTGTGCCATCGTTGGTTGGTTGTCCTGCACGGCGGTGACCAGGTAATGGGCTTGGCACTGCTGCAGGTAGCGCGCCATCTTCTGCTGACAGTGCAGCGCATCGACGGTGACGATGCGCCCGGCCAGATCCAGCTTGCCAGCCAACTTGGGCAGGGCCGGAATCTCATTGGTCTTGCTGTCGATCTCGATCTGGCCCAGCACCACGCCGGTGTCCTGTTCCACGGCCGCGAACAACATGCGGCGACCGCCGTCGGTCTGCTTCGAGGCTCCCCGCACATCCTTGCCATCCATGCACACCGGCGGCTTGGCAAACACATCTTGGGTGCTCGCGCCGCCCTGCCCGCAGGCAGGCTGCGGCGCGTCCTGCTGCTGCTGGCCCTGCTGCTGAGCCCAAGCTGCCACGGCGTCGTCGAGCGTGTCGGGCGGGAGCGTGGCCAAGATGGTATGGAAAGTCGTGGTGTTGGGAGTCGTGTAGCGCTGCTTGGTGGAACTGAAGAAGCACTCCAAGCTCTGGCGCTGGTCTTGGTCCAGCAACGCAGCGAACTGCGCGAAGGCCGTCACGCCACGGTAGCCGGCAAGTCGGGCCGCCAGTGCCAGCGCCACCACCGTCCTGAGCTGGTAGCGTCTGCCGTGGGTGCCGCGGTAATCCGGGATCGTGCCGAGAAACTCATACATGCTCCGCAGTTGCGGACTGTCGGGGGGCGCACTGCGCTGGGGGCCCTGCAAGCCGGGATCAAGCTGCTGTGAGCGCAGGGTTTGGGCGGCGTTGGGTTGCATTGGATATACGAAGACCTCTTTGGGTTGACCATGACGTTGCCAGCGCGGCGTGACCCCCGGCCGGCGGGCATAACCGCTGGTGAAGCCCAGCGACTGCCAGTTCGCGGCGCGGTAGCAGGTGCCTTTGTAGCGCGCTCGATCCACGAATGTCTCTGCGAGCAAGACCTGCGAGCCATGCGCTGCGCGCATGTCCTGCGACAGCCGTCGCAGGCTCAGGGCGAGCACGCGGGAGGCCAGATTCGGACAATGGAAGCCAGGCAGGATCAAGAATCTGGAATTCTGCGAGATCAGGTGCAGGCGCCGCAGCTTCTGCTGCGGGGACCAGCCGATCCAGCGATCTCTGGCAGTGACCTTCAAGGCGGCGGCCTGCCAGCCCAGCAGCGCAATCCAAGTCGAGTTCAGGACTGCGACATGGCGCACAGCCTTGCCGAAGAGGGCCCGAAACGAGAGGTAGTGGTGGCGAGCAACCAAGCGGTCCCATTGCCGATGTTGTGCGGCACCGTGGGTCGGGCGCACCTCAATGGCGCGCAGGTCCAAGTCCTGACAGGGCGCTGGCAGCGACTCCATGCCAACCAGTGTGCCACATTTAGAAAAGAATGTCCACCCCTTGATAGTGGAACCGTCCACCAGCGCTGCTCACGCCAGTCGCCGGAAGGCCTTCACGCGCCCCGTCAGCCAAGTCCTGCGTAGGAGTCGAAAACCGAATCGCCCTGCCTGCTGGGGGCTGTCAAGGCGGTCCGGCACGCCGGAGCGGTCCGCTCGTGGGAGGTCCGGGCGGCCGGCCGGCAGGGCGCAGCGGTGGCCGGGCGCGTGTGCGCGCTCCGCAAGACGCAGGAGGCGATTCGGATCGCGCACAAGAGCCTGCGCCGGCAGGCTTCCAAGAAGGGCACGCAGCTGCAGCCGCAAACCCTGGAGTTCGCCAAGTACGTGATCGTCTTCACCACCTTCCCCGCCGCGGAATTCTCGGCGACGGACATACTGGAGTGGTACCGCACCCGCTGGCAGGTCGAACTGGTGTTCAAGCGCTTCAAGTCGCTGGCGCAACTCGGGCATCTGCCCAAGCATGGCGACGAGAGCGCGAAGGCTTGGCTCTACGGCAAGCTATTCGTGGCTCTGCTGGTGGAAAAACTGATCGCCCACGCACGCGCCATTTCCCCCTGGGGATACCGCTTGGCAGAGACACCGACCACCCAGTGCGTGGCGTGACTTCCAGTTCATGCTGCATCAAGTCACACGAGCTATCGAACCGTCCCTGTCATTGTCTGCGACACTCAGCGACTGGAACGCGATTTCCGAGCAACTTGCCGATGCTCCTCGGAAACGCAAGCCGCAGTTGGCGTTGTATTTTGATTAGCTGCCAAACAATTTAACGCTTATGCGGGTCCCCGGGGCCCGCGCCGCCGCAGCGTCACGGCCAGCGAGGCCTCGCCGCTTCGGCCTCGCGCTTCCGCCCGGCCCGCGCCGAGCGGCGCGGGGGCCGGGGAGGGGCAGCGGCCCCAGCCGCTAGCGGCACACGCCCGGGCGGGGAGTTCCTCGCAACCCGGGACGATTCCGGGGGTTCTTGCTGCCAGCACCGGGCGCGGCTGCTGGCGGCCGGGGGTCAGCGCCCGTAGCCGGTGCCGCGATCGCTTCTTCGGCGGGGGGCTGCGGATCGCTCCCGTTCATGGCGCAGCTCCTCGAGGCACTGTTCGACTCGACCGGCCTGGCGCCACGGGATCCCGTCGTGCGGGTACACCGCGCGGTGGATCTCGCGGACCTCTCGCATTGTTGTGATGCCGAGCTCGCGGGCCAGCAGCTTGATGTCCTCCAGGTCACGCTTCCGGGCGGCGCGGACCTTCATGGCGAGAATATGCGCGGGCGAGGCCCCGGTCACCACCAGGGATTCCGAGTCGAACAGCACTTCCGCCCGCGCGTCCCGGCGCGGCGGCAGGATCGGAACGAAGCGGATCTGGTCGTTCAGCCAGTCGTCCGGAAGGCCCTGCTCGCGGGCCACTTCGCGGACGGCCTCCAGCACCGGCCCGCGGGGGTCGATTGCCAGCGCGTCCACGTCCAGGGTGGTCCGGCTGCGGCGGTGCGCGAGCACCAGCGGCGCGCTGCCCGCTACGTAGATATGCGCCCTCACGCCCCGGGCTGCCAGGTGCCTTGCCAGCGACGAGAAGGCGCGCTGGAGGGTTGCGCGGTCGAGCGGGCGGCCGCGGGGTCGGGATCCAGGCATGCCGTCGGCGCTCAGGGGCGGCCCTCGTCCGGCTGGTTTTCCGGAATCACCCACTGGGGGCGGCCCGGAATCCACTCCCGCGTCTCCCCGCCCCGGGCGTCGAGGTCGGCCGGGTCCGGCAGCGCGCCGTGGCGGATGAACGCTCCCGGCGCGTACAGGACGGAGTCCCGGGCGACCACCGCGTTGGTCGAGATCACCCACGGGATGTCGAGGAAGCGCTCCGGCTCGTTGCACCACTCCGGAACCGCGTGGCCGTGCAGCCGCGCGACGTGCTCGGCGACGGCCGCCAGCAGCGCGTCCCACTTCGTGCCGGTGAGAGGCGGGGCCTCGAGCAGGGTAGCGGCCTGATCCGCCGGCGCCAGGCTGTGGAACTGGCGGGGCAGCTGGTGCATCAGCGCCGCGTAGCGATCGCTGTCGTCGTAGCCGGGGTTGGCGATCGTCCGGGCGAAGGACTCCAGGCCGCGCTCGCGCCGCATGCCCTCATTATGGGGTTCGCGGCGGGCGCGCGCGCCATGTGCAGCCCAGGCAAGATCAAGGCTTGCCAAGCAGTGCCAGGGAAGGCTCCCCTACCGGCCGCGCGCTGCCCGGCTGGATCCCCTCCCGCCTTCCCGGCGGCTCCTGGGGGTCCCGCCACGACGCGCCCGGCATCCTGCCTCCCGAACTCGCCGGGCGCCGCATCGTAGTCCGCACGAAGCAAGGGCGGATGTTCACGACGAGGATTCTCGAGGTCGTGTCGCGCTCCGCGGAACGCGTCTTGGTCCGGGACACGGGCTTCGCGGCGCAAGGGCAATCAGGCGCGGCCGACTAGACTGAACTTCACGCCTCTTCCGCAGATTCTGTGGGTTAGTGGCATCCAAACCGACCCGGACAGCCGGCTGGTGAGCAGCCACCTGCGGGCCCGGCAGGCAGCTCCCTGCAGGCCTCCGGCTGCCCCAGCCTGTTTCTTCCAGCAGTAGTGCCTCCCGCCCCCTCGACGCCCCTCTGCGGGCCCCGCCGAAGGCCGCCTTGGCTGCGGCGCGGGCCTCCGTTTGTGCAACCGGAGAGCCTACCTGTCCGTCACCCGCAGACGGGCCGAGAACGCCGTGCGTGTCTTGGACCGCTTGCACATCATGCAGAAACGCTCCAAGGCCATCGACAAAGTGCGCGCCGCCGAGGCCCGCCGGCTCAAGGCCGCCGGCTCCCGGCCGTTGCTCAAGAACGCCCGCTGGCTGCTGCTCAAATGGCGCCGTAACCTCTCAGCAAAGCAAGTCCCCCGCCTCGAGGAAATCCTCCAACACAACCTCAACACCGTGCGGGCCTACCTCCTCAAGGAGGAGTTTCAGCAGTTCTTCGCCCGGGATACGCCTAAACATGCGGCTAACTTCCTCAAACGTTGGCGAAAACGCGTCCAACGCTCCCGGATAAAGCCCCTAATCGGGTTCGCCAACATGCTCCAGAAACACCAGCCCCTCGTCCTCAACTGGTTCTCCACCGGCAAGCAGCACTCCTCCGGGGCCGTCGAGGGTATGAACCTCAAAGCCAAACTCGCCCTCCGCAAAGCCTTCGGCTTCCGCTCCTACCAGAACTACGAGCTCGCCCTCTACCACACCCTCGGCCACCTGCCCGCACCCGACGACGCCCACAGATTTTGCGGATGAGCCAACTTCACTTTTGCATATATAAGGAGAGAGGGTGGATATTTGTTTCCATGTAAGTGCCGAGCGGACTATTCCCGCCTAGACCCTATCTGCCGTATTTCTGCCCATATCTGGGCTTGACAGCCCCATTTGAGGCCTGTATACTGAACGCGTGGGAACGAGGCTGTTTCCACGTAACCACCATGGCCATCTACGTTGAGAAGATCCCCAACCGCAGCAGCCCCCCGGCTGTCCTCATCCGCCAAGCCTGGCGCGACGGCAAGCGCATCCGCCGCAAGACGCTGGCCAACATCTCCAAACTGCCCCCGGCCGCTATCGCCAGCATCCGCTCCGTCCTCAAAGGTGGCGTTGTCTTCGACAGCCTTGACCAGGCCGTCACCATCCGACGCTCCCTGCCCCACGGCCATGTCGCCGCCGTCCTGGGTCTCTGCCGTCAGCTGGGCCTGCCTCGACTGCTGCACCGCTCCCGCTCCCGCCAACGCGATCTGGCCCTCGCCTGCGTCGTCGCGCGCGTCCTGTTCCCCGCCTCCAAGCTCGCCACGGCTCGCTTCCTGTCCCCTGACTCTGCTGGCTCCAGCCTCGGTGCCTTGCTCGATCTCGGCCCCGTCTCCGGCAACGAGCTGCTCGCCAACCTCGACTGGCTGCGCCGCAGACAGCCTTGGATCCAGCGCTCCATGGCACGCCGTCACCTGCGCGATGCCTCGCTGCTGCTGTATGACGTCACCTCCTCCTACTTCGAAGGCCAGTGCTGCCCGCTGGCCGCCTTCGGCTACAACCGCGACGGCAAGCGCGGCAAGCGCCAGCTGGTCTGCGGCCTGCTGTGCGCCGCCGACGGCTGCCCCGTCGCCGTCGAGGTCTTCCCAGGCAACACCGCCGATCCCAGCACCGTCGCCACGCTGGTGCGGACCGTCCGCCAAGAGTTCGGCATGGACCGTGTCGCTTTGGCCGGAGATCGCGGCATGCTGACCACCGCGCGCATTCGTGAGGACCTCCAGCCGGCCAGCCTGGACTGGGTCTCGGCGCTCAAGACCGCTGACCTGCGCACCCTGCTCAAGCAGCCCAGGCCCGACCCCGACGACCCGCAACCAGACCGCACGGCCCCGCTGCGCCCTGGCGAGCTGGTGCCCGACCAAGTGGCTGAAATCCACAGCCCGGACTTCCCCGGCGAGCGTCTGCTGGTCTGCCTCAACCCGCGCCTGAAGGCCGAGCGGGCCCGCAAGCGCGAGAGCCTGCTGCGCGCCACCGAGCAGATCTTGGAACGCATCGCCGGGATGGTGCGGCGCCGTTCGAGCCCGGTCCTGAGGAAGGGTGGCAAGGAAGCCATCGACCGTCGCGTGGGCCGCGAGGCCAACCGCAAAATGGTCGAGAAACACTTCCGGATCCAAGTCAGCGACAGCGAGTTGACCTGGGAGCGCAAGCAGAACAGCATTGAGGCGGAGGGAGCGCTGGACGGGATCTACGTGGTGCGCACCAGCGTGCCGCAGGACAAGCTGGCAGCCGCAGAGGCGGTGGCAGCCTACAAGCGCTTGGCGCGCGTCGAGCGGGCCTTTCGCAACCTCAAGACCGAGCGCCTGCAACTGCGGCCGGTGCATGTCTATGACGAGGAGCATGTGCGCGGGCACGTGTTCCTGTGCATGCTGGCGTACTACGTGGAATGGCACCTGCGGCGCAAACTGGCAGCGCTGCTGTTCGAGGACGCTGATCGGGAGGCGGCCCGGCAGCGCCGGAAGTCACCCGTCGAGCCGGCGCGAGTCTCGGCGTCCGCGGAGGCCAAGGCGGACAGCAAGCAGACCCCGGACGGTCTGCCGGTGCAGAGCCTGGCGACACTGCTGGAGCATCTCAAGACACTGACGCTGAACTTCGTGACGCTGCCGGCAGACGAAGACCACGAGTTTCCGCTGGTGGCCAGAGCCTCGCCCTTGCAGGCCAGGGCCCTGGAACTGCTCGGTGTCGACCCAGACAAGAGTGTTTCCAGTCAAAAGCCAGGTTGAAGGGGGCCATGGGCGTGGGCACTGACTGGGGAATTGCCTCGCAGAGTGCTGGCAGGTGGTCCATCAGTGAACCGTGGCGAGCACCCATAGAAACCCCAGATTTCATGCATCAGGCCACTAGACGGGCAGGAAAGTCGCGATACGACGCCGGAACGCGTCTCATCTGACAGAAACGCCAGCTACCGACAGCTGTCTTGACTTGCCTGACTACCAGGTCCAATTCATTCTCGATTGCCCCGAGATCGGTGGAATCCTACCCGGCCCACCTCGTGAAGTTCAGGCTAGCGGTCGGACGACCTGGGGAAGATCAGGCGACGCCCGAAAAATGACCCCTTCCGCGGTGAGCGGTCGCTCACGGTATCGTCCCCACCTAGCTCCTGTGGCGGCGGCATGTACTCCCGCTCGTCGCGAGGCTCGGGCGCTGGCGGTGGTGCCGTGTCGGGCGGGGCGCTCTGTTGGATTGTCGGCTCCGGCGCGACGCCGTCCCCGACTGTTGGGACGGGAACCGTGTCGGGCACCTCGCCCTGTGTCGTCGCCCCGAGCTCGATCGCGAGTTCCGAGCGCCAGTCCCGCTCGCCGTCCGTCTCGTCCGGGCTAGCACTGTCTACGGACTGAACCCGCATCCCGAAGTCGTCGGAGTGCACTCCCGAACCCACCAGGAGGGCCTCCACGGCTCCATCCTCGGCCCCGGAAGCAATAATCCCGACCAGCAGGTTGGCATCCGCCAGCGCCTCGGCCTGCACGATGCGCAGTGCCTCGGTGCAGTCAAGCATTCCGAAGCCCTTGGGCACTCGCAGGTTCACCAAGACGTTGCTCGCAGCGGAAAGCGAGTCCACGGCCATCAGGGGGTGTGCCATCGCAGCCCGCACGGCCTTCACAGCCGCGTCCGACCCGGTTGCCGCCCCGTATCCGACTATGCTCGTCCCGCCGTCCTGGAAGATCTGCTGAATGTGAGCGAAGTCGACATTCAGGATGCCTCTGCTGTTCAGGATCGCCGTGACACTCGTCAAGACGCGCTCGATCACCCGATGAGCAATTCGGAAGCCGTCCGACACTTCGGTCTCTGCGTCCACCCAGTCCAGCAACCTATCATTCGGAACCGTGATCCCGGTATCCGCCTGCTCGACGACGCTTTGGAGACCGTCCTCGGCAATCTGCTGCCTCCTGTGACCCTCGAACTCGAACGGCGTGACGACAAATGCGATCGTCAGCACGCTCAGCTGCTTCGCCAGCGACGCGATCACCGGAGTGGCCCCGGTGCCGGTGCCGCCGCCCATGCCCGCGATCAGGAATACGATGTCCGTCTCGCTGAGCAGGCTACCCAATTCCTCGGTGTCATCGAGAGCGGCCTGCCGTCCCAAGTCGGGGTTGGAACCCGTCCCGTGACCCATCGTCAGCCGGGCGCCGATCTCCAGCTTGACCGGCGCCCGGCTAGCCTCCAGCGCCTGCCGGTCCGTGTTCAGGGCGACAAGCTCAACAGTCTGGACACCGCTCGCCACGATCGAGTCCACCACGTTCGAGCCACAACCTCCGATTCCGATCACCTTGACACGCAAACGAGAGGAGGACACCTCTTCCAATGTGAACTTTGGGCCACTCTCGGCCTCCCGTTGATCGGCGCTGGCGGCCTCGTTGGCCATCTCGCTCTCGTTCATTGCACTTGCTCCCTAAGGGTTACTGCGTTCTCCTCAAAATCGGCCGACGTCGTGCCGGCCGGCCCGTCGCCTGCGAGACGGTTCGCGTACAGCACCAAGCCGACGGCACTAGCCCAAGCAGGGCTGCGCAGCTCGGCCGGCAAGTCCAGCAGGCCCTTCGGAACGCCGACGCGTGTGCGCAGGCCAGTGGCCATCATCGCCGCCCGCGCGATACCGGGCAGACCGGCCAGATCCCCAGTCAGCACCAGTGTGCGGACGTCGGCCTTGCCCAGCTGCGCGCGGCGAAACTCCGATCGCAGGTGCTGAAAGCAGTCGTCCACCCGGCGCGTGATCACCTTGATCAGCAGGCTCCAGGATCGGAGCCCGCCCGAGCCCACCGGGTCCGTCGGGTCGGGGCCGGGAACGAAGATGGACGAGAACTGCTTCGCGGTGTCGTACTCGACGCGGCCGAGCTGGGAAATCAGCGACGAGGCCACCGAGGCGTCCGTGCCAAATGTCGTCATCACGTCGCGGACCAAGTCATTCCGACCGATCGGGAGCCCGACTGCCAGTCGCAAAGTGCGGCCCACATAGGCGGTCAGGCCGGCGCTGAACCCGCCGAAGTCCAGATTGGCAACACCCTCTGCCAAGTCTCGCTCCTCAAGCGTCGCATAGGCCGCCGCGAATCCGCCCAAGATGCACTCTTCCACCCGAAGGCCGGCACGCTTGACAGCGGCATTCACCTCTCCAAAGCTCTGCCGGTCGGTCTCAATCACCCGGACATAGGTCTCCAGCTGGCTTGTCGTCATACCAAGCGGATTGACCAGTCCGGCCCGATCTCCCGCTACGAACTCCAGCGGAATGAGCTGCAAGACCGTGGAACTGGTGCCACGGACGCCACCTTCCGCTTTCTCGAGGACCAAGCGGATGTCATCCATGGTCACGGCCCTAGGTTCGGATCCGAGGTCAATCCCCGAGCGGACGAGCTGGCTCTCGACACGCTGCCCGCACGTCCCGACGACCGCTGAGAACACCGTCAGCCCCGCGGCACGCTCAACTTCGCAGACTACCTCGCGCAGCGCTTCCCCTGTGAGCTCCGAATGGCGCTGACCCTCCGCATCCCACCTCAGGGATGGCATCGAGCCACAAGCCAGATAAGTCAGACCTGCCGGCTGGCGCACGCCCACCAAGCAGCGCGCGAGCGCCCCGGCCATGTCGAGCCCGACAAATGTATCTGGCCGGTCCGTCATCCGCTACCCCCTGGTCCGTCCTTGGGACGGACCGCGACCTGCCGCTCAAAGCGCAGGTCCACCGACTCGAGCCGACCATACTCGAAGTGCCAAGCGTCAATGTAGTTCAAGAACACATCCAATCGATGCGCTAGGTTGACGTTCCCCATCTGCATGTCCAACGTCTGCCCCCGGTGCTTGACCCGAACGACGGCATTGCTGGAATCGGCCAAGTTCACCGCCTGAACGTCCGAAGCACGGTTGCGGGTCTCGAAGGCGTCCATGACTCGGCGGTACAGGTCGATCCGCTCGCGGCGTTCCTGCAAGCCCATACTGTCGCCGATGCCGGTGATGAAAGGCAGTCCCCTAGTGTTCCCACCGCGGTGCTCGAGGATCATGCCGTCGCGGTCGATCATGCGCACCAAGCGGCTGTCAGAGAGCGACAGAAGGGCGATCGGCACGCGCTCCTCGATCTCGACCCGCAGGCTGGCTGGCCACACTCTCAAGACCCGGGCATCGCGGACCCAGGGCAAGAGTCGCAGCTGCCGCCTCCGCGCGGCTATGTCCACGCCCAGGATGCTCCGGCCCATATCCTCGGCGAAAACCGCCGCTGCCTCGTCCTCGTAGCCGGGCGTGACACCGACAATCCGCAGCGCGCCCGCGTCCCCGTCAAGCCGGAACGCCGCCGATCCCATCAGCAGAGCGTGAAACAGAGCCGCCCCGGCCACCAGGGCTGCCAGTAGGCCCGCCACCAGCACGCCTCTGCGGGGACGCGCGGGTTCGTCGCGCTCGTGCCGCGCCGCCCCAGTGGGGCTGCCGGGAGCGCCGGACCGCTTGGATGCCTTGCCCTTTGCCGGTTGACGCTTCATGCAGTGCCACCCCTCCGTTTGGCCCCCGCCAGCTGTTCCGCACGCTGCTGGCGGGAGGGCCCTGCCCGCAGCCTGCCCAGCAGCTCCTCGCCGGCCATCCAGACGTTCCCAGCCCCGAAGGTGATCACAGCCTCGCCATCGTGAACCGTTGCCGCTGCCCGTCGCGCGGCCTCCCCCATCGTCGCGCAATACTTGACCTGCGGGTGGCCCGCGCCGCGGATCCGCCGGACGAGAGCCGGGCTCGAGACTCCAGAAATCGGCACCTCTCCGGCCGAATAGATGTCGACCACCCAAAGACGGTCACAGCGGTCGAAACAGCGCGCGAACTCGCCTTCCAAGTCTTCCGTGCGCGTGTAGCGGTGAGGCTGGAAGATCACATTGACACGACTGAACCCGCAGTGCGCGGCGGCCTCCAGCGTAGCGACAATCTCCGTGGGATGGTGGCCGTAGTCGTCGATCACGGTGACGCCGCACTCCACGCCGCGGGTCTGAAATCGGCGATCCACTCCCCGGAAGTCGGAAAGGCCCGCGCGGATACGGTCCATCTCAATGCCCAGCTCTGCCCCGACGGCGATTGCCGCCGTGGCATTGCGGACGGTGTGAGCCCCGACCCCCTGTACGCGGAACCGGCCCTGCGGCACGCCGGCCCGCGAGAGCGCGAAAGACACCCCGGCCCGGCCATGCTCCACTTGGCTTGCGGCAAACTCGGCCTCGGGCGACACAGACTCGAGACCGTACGTGAGACAGCGGCGACGGATCCGCTCCGACAGGTATCGCGCCATGGGGTCGTCCACGCAAATCACGGCGGCCCCGTAGAATGGCACGCCGTTGCAGAATGTCTCGAAGGCTCCCAGCAGGGCCTCCGTGGAGCCGTAATGGTCCATGTGCTCGCGGTCAATGTTGGTGACGACCCCGATGATCGGGTCCAAGGCCAGGAATGAACCGTCCGACTCGTCGGCCTCCACCAGCAGATAGTCGCTGTTCCCCAAGCGTGCGTTCGAACCGATCGAGGCCACCCGCCCTCCGATCACGACGGTCGGGTCCAATCCTCCGGCCCCGAGAATGGCGGCGCACATCGAAGACGTGGTGGTCTTGCCGTGACTGCCGGCGACAGCGACGCCGTACTTGACCCGCATTAGCTCCGCGAGCAGCTCGCCGCGAGCAATCACCGGCAGCTTGCGCTTGCGGGCCTCGGCAAGCTCCGGATTGTTGCCGGGAATCGCGGCACTCGTGACAACCGCCTCGGCATCGCCCAAGTGGTGCCCCGCATGGCCGACCTGAATCGTCGCGCCCAGCTCGCGCAGTCGGCTCACGGCCGCAGACTCTTGCAAGTCCGAGCCCGTGACCCTGTAGCCCAAGTTGAGCAAGATCTCCGCGATGCCGCTCATTCCGATCCCGCCGATTCCGATGAAGTGAAGCCGGCGCTGGCGAAATGTCTCCGTCTTGAACAGCATGTCTAAGTACCTCCCTGCATTCTGCCTGCGGCCGTGATCACCGCCGCGGCCACAGTCTCCGCGGCCCCCCGCGGCGACAGTCCGTCCAGCGCCGCGGACATGGCTGACAGGCGCACGCGGTCCGAGGCGAGGGTCTCCACGACTCGCGCCATGCGATCGCCGGTCCACTCGGCATCGGCGACCAGCATGGCGCCGCCCGCGTCCGCCACGACCTGGCCGTTGGCGCGCTGGTGGTCGTCGGCAGCGTGTGGGAACGGCACCAGCACGGACGGCTTGCCCGCCGCGCAGAGCTCCGCGATGGCCGAAGCCCCGGCCCGGCAGATCACCAAGTCGGCTGCGCCGACCCGTTCTGGCATGTCATCGAAAAAGGCCGACGTCTCGGCCTCTACCCCGGCCTCCCGGTACGCTGCCCGAACTCCGTCCAGATCCCGGGAACCGGTCTGGTGCACCAGTCGCGGCACGGGCCGGCCCCGCGCGCGCCATGCGCGGACCGCCCCGATCGCCGCCCGGTTCAGGCTCGTCGCGCCTTGGCTGCCCCCGAGGACAAGGACCGTGAAGGGCGAGCCGGCCGCCCTGGGCAGCCGCTCGAAGAAGCCCCTGCGAACGGGCAGCCGCGCGAGCTGGCACGAAGCGGGCCGGAAGTACGCCCCCGCGCGCGGGTGGCAAACCAGCGCCCGTCGCGCCACCGGCGCCGCGAGCCGGTTGGCCAAGCCGGGGCTGGCGTTGGGCTCGAGCACGACCAGCGGCACGTCCAGAAGAGCGCAGGCCATGACCAGTGGGCCGGCAGCGTACCCGCCAAGGCTCAGCGCCGCGGCGGGACGGCGGCAGCGCACCAGCCGGACAGCGGCAGCGATGGCCGCTGGCGCTCCCAGCAGCGTCCGCAGCCGCCGTCGCAGCGAGACTGCCTTGAGCGAGCCGCTCGGAACCAGGCACAGCTCGAAACCAGCGGCCGGGACCATGCGCGTCTCGAATCCCCGCTCCGTGCCGACGAAGATGCACTCCCAGCCCAAGCTGCGCAGCTCGCGCCCAACCTCGAGCCCCGGGATGACATGTCCCCCCGTGCCACCGGCCGCGATCAGCACCCGCATGGCTTTGCCCGCCGCAGTCACGCATGCTCCGATCTGCCGACCGAGAGCAGCATTCCGCAACTCCCGAGAACGACTATCAGGGACGAACCCCCGTAACTGACGAAGGGCAGCGGCATGCCCTTTGTCGGAAGCAGCCCGAGGACGACGCCCATGTTGAGCATCGCCTGTGTGGCAATCATCCCCGTGACCCCCACCGCGAGATAGAAGCTGAACCGGTCAGAAGCGTTCCCCGCGCACCGCAGGCCCCGCCATGTGAGGACGGCGAAGGCCGCCACCAGTATCCCGGCGCCCACCAAGCCGAACTCCTCGCCCACCATGGCGAAGATGAAGTCCGTGTGCGCCTCGGGCAAGAACAGCATTTTCTGCTTGCCGGCCATCCATCCCTTCCCGAGAATTCCGCCCGAGCCGATGGCGATCTGCGATTGCAGGATTTGGAAACCGCTCCCGAGAGGGTCGGCCTCGGGGTCCAGGAAGGCGAAGATCCGCTGCCGGCGATACGGCTCCAGCCATACGAGCCAGTACGCCAGTGGAACGACGGGCAGCGCTCCGATCGCGAACCAGCGGTACGGGATCCCGGCGACGAACAGCATCACGGCGGCCAGGATCAGGAGGCTGGCGGCGGATCCGAAATCCCGGCCCAGCAGGATCAGCCCGCAAAGCAGCGCCAGGACGGGCAGCACGCCGCAGAAAACCCTGGGGTCTTGGATGCGGGACCGATACCGCTCCAAGTAATACGCCAGGTAAATGATCACGGCCGGCTTGGCCAATTCCGACGGCTGCAGGGAAATCAAGCCGGTCCGCAGGAAGCGCCGGGTGTTGGCACCCTCGCCCGCTATGGCCGCAACCACGAGCAGAGCCGCGGTCCCGGCCAGAGCCCCGTAGACCACGCGCGGATCCCTTAGCCGGTTGCGCTCGACGAACATCAGCGCGTACAGCGCGATGACCCCGAGCGTCGCGGCGATCAGCTGCTTCGAGATGTAGAGCGAACCCGCCGTGCCCGACCCAGCGGTGGTGCTGTACACCATGCTCAGGCCGACAGCCACGAGCGAGATGGTCGTCCAGATCAGCACGCGGTCATAGCGGAGCATCATCGGCATGTCAGCCTCCCAGCCCCGCCACGATCCGGCGAAAGTCTCGGCCCCGCTGCTCGTAGTTCTCGTACTGATCGAAGCTCGCGCACGCCGGCGCGAGCAAGACCGTGTCGCCGGCCCGCGCGTTGCGCGCCGCGTGCTCGACCGCGCGCCGCAGCGTCCCGCACTGCTGGGTGGGCACGCACGACCCGATCTGGCCGCCAATCAGGCGCGCCGCGTCCCCGATCAACAGTGCCTCGCGGACGCGACCGCGCAGCACCGGCCCAAGGGGCGCATAGTCAGACCCCTTGTCATAGCCCCCCAAGATGGCCCACAGCCCGTCGCGGAACGATGCGCAGGCCTTTGCCGCGGCGGCAACGTTGGTCGCCTTGGAATCGTTGTAGTAGCTCACCCCGGCCACAGCGGCGACCCGCTCCATGCGGTGTTCGACGGGCCGGAAGGTGCGCAGAGCGCGCCCGATCTCGCCGGGAGAGAGGCCTGCCACCGAACACGCCGAGACCGCGGCCAGCGCGTTCTCGAGATTGTGGGCCCCCTTGATCGGGAGCTTCGCGTCGCCCATGTCCCTGCCACGGAAGCGGATCCGGCCCCCGGCCGCACAGGCGTCGACCCTCGGGGCGCACGAGCGGTCAAAGCGGACGACGGCGCCCCGGGCAGCGCGCTCCATCTTCCGGCATTCGGGATCGCCCGCGTTCAGAACGGCCACATCCCCGGCGCGCTGGTTGCGCAGGATGCGCGCCTTCGCGGCCGCATAGCTCGGAAAGTCCCCGTGCCGGTCCAGGTGATCCGGGGTCACGTTCAGCACCGCGGCGACGTCGCAGCGGAACGATGACGACGCCTCGAGCTGGAAGCTGGACAGTTCCAAGACTGTCCAGTCCCCGGCGCGCGAGGCCGGCGCGATGTCCAAGACCGGGGTGCCGATGTTCCCGGCGAGCCGGCCGGGCACGCCGGTGGCACGCAGCACGTGGTCCGCCAAGGAAGCCGTGGTTGTCTTTCCGTTGGTGCCGGTGATCCCAATCACCCGGCCGCGCAACACCCCGGCGGCGAGCTCCAGCTCGCCACAGACCCTCGCCCCGCGCCAGCGGGCACGGCGCAGTCCGGGCAGGGCCCACGGCACTCCCGGGGAGGGGACGATCAGCTCGTGGCGCGCCAACAGGGAGTCCGGGTGACCCCCGAGATGCAAGGTCACCGGCAGGTCCGCCAAGGCTCCGACAGCTTCCGACAGCTCCTCCCCCGGCCGGACATCCGCCGCCGCGACGACAGCGCCGCGCGCCAGCAGGAACCGCACGGCCGCCAAGCCGGACTTGCCCAGCCCCAGCACGAGTGCCCTTGTGCCCCTCAGTGTCATCGCAGTTTCAGCGTGCTCAGCCCGAGCAGGGCCCACGCAAGGCCGACGATCCAAAATCGCACGATCACCTTGGACTCCGGCCAGCCCAGCTGCTCGAAGTGGTGGTGCAACGGCGACATCCGCAGGACGCGCTTGCCGGTGAGCTTGAAGCCGGCGACTTGGGCGATCACGGAGAGCGTCTCCGCCACGAAAACGCCGCCGACGAACAACAGCACGATCTCCTGCTTGGCCAGCACCGCGACCGTGCCCATGGCGCCCCCCAAGCTCAGCGATCCCACGTCGCCCATGAACAGCTGCGCGGGGTGCGAGTTGTACCACAGGAACGCCAAGCTGGCACCTACCAGAGACCCGCAGAAGATCGTCAGCTCGCCTGCCTGCGGAACGTTCGGCACATCGAGGTAGCCCGAGATCTCCGAGTGTCCCGCCACGTAAGCCAGCGCCCCGAGAGCGCCCGCGCAAATCACGGTCAGGCCGATCGCCAGCCCGTCCAGCCCGTCGGTCAGGTTCACGGCATTGCTGGTGCCGACCAGCACCAAGAACAGGAATCCCAAGAACAGCGAGTAGGCCGCCGGCACCAGCAGCGGGTGGCCGAGCAGGCTGCCAATCACCAGGTCCGGGCGGATCTCCTTGAAGAACGGAACCGTCAACAGCGTCGAGTACTCGCCCCTGTGGCTGAGCCAGATCAGGGCGAGTCCAACCAGCAGTGTCATGAGAATCTGGAACCCCATCTTGGCGGCCGACGACAGGCCGCGGCTCCGTCGCCGGGAAACCTTGATCCAGTCGTCCGCCAGGCCGACCAGCCCGAATCCCAACATCGCCAGGATGGCGATGCAGACATACGCATTGCCCAAGTCCGCCCAGAGCAGCGTGGGAACGATCGTGGCCAGGCAGATCAGGATTCCGCCCATCGTTGGCGTGCCGGCCTTGCTGTGGTGCGAGGCCGGGCCCTCCTCCCGGATGAACTGCTCCACATGCGACGTTCGCAAACGGCGGATGAGCCACGGGCCGACGGCCAGCCCGATGCCCAGGGCCGTGAGGTTGGCCAGTGCCGCGCGGACGGTGATGTAGCCGAAGACCCGCAAGGGGCCGTGCTCGGCGGCAAGATCGGCGAGGAGCTCGTATACCATCCGGCCTACGCTCCCTTGCTGGCAGCAACCGCAAGACTGCGGATCGCGACATCACGGGCCGCCTCCAGGCCCACGCCCCGCGACGCCTTGAACAGGACCGCGTCACCGGGCCGCAACCCCGCGGCGAGCGCCGCCCCGGCCGCGCGCGGGGAGTCGTGAAACTCCGAAGGCACGCTCGCGGCCGCCGCGATCTCGGCGGCATCGCCGCCAACGGCGATCAGGTAGTCCACCCCCGCGGCGGCCAAGGCTTCCCCCACTTGACGGTGCAGCTGTGCCGAGTGGGAGCCCAGCTCGCGCATTTCGCCGAGGACGGCTATGCGGCGCATGGCCTTGGCGCCGCGAAGCACGTCTAGCATGGCCCGAACCGCGGTCGGGCTAGCGTTGTAGCAGTCGTCAATGACCGTGACGCCGGCGAGCCGGCGCACTTCGCCCCGCATCCGTCCGGGCCGCAGGGCCGCGACAGCCGCCCGCAGCCGCGATGCCGCAACGCCCATCGCGCGCGCAACCCCGATCGCGGCCAGCACGTTGTAGACGTTGTGACGGCCCGGCAGCGGCGACTGCAGCCGGCACCCGCCGACCCGGAATCGCACCCCTCCGGATTCCGACGCCTTGACCGCCTCCGCGCGCACGTCGGCGTCCGCCGTGACCCCGTACGTGACCACGCGCGCGCGCGTCCGATCCCGGAACCTTGCCACCCGAGCGTCATCCGCGTTGAGCACGGCCGTGCCGGTCGACGGCAGCGCCTCGACAAGGCGGCCCTTCTCGGCCGCGATTCCGTCGGGAGAGCCGAAGTTCCCCACGTGCGCGGTGCCGACGTTCGTGACGACCGCCACGTCCGGGGCGGCGACAGCCGCCAAGGGCGCCATTTCCCCGGGATGGTTGATGCCGATCTCGACAACGGCCGCCCGGGCCTCGGCGGGCACCCGCAGCAGCGACAGCGGCAAGCCGTACTGGTTGTTCAGGTTCCCCTCCGACTTCGCCACCCGCATGACAGCCCCGAGCAGCGACGCGGCCACGTCCTTGGTCGTCGTCTTCCCCGCGCTTCCGGTAACTGCCACCACAGGCCGGCCCCAAGCACTCCGGGCCCGCGCCGCCAGGCGGGACAGCGCGGCCGCCGTGTCCGCCACGCGGACCAGCGGACCAGCGCCGGGGTGCGCCTCGCGGACGACCGCCGCGGCCGCGCCCCGGGCAAGCGCATCGGGAACGAAGTCGTGGCCATCCCGGGAGGGCCCGCGGATCGCGAAGAACAGCTCGCCCGCACGGACGGTTCGCGAGTCGATGGAGTAGCCGCGCACGCTCTCGGGGCCGGCGGATCGCGCGGCTCCGAGCCAGTCGCACACTTGGGCCAGCGCGAGCGTCATCAGCAGCCGTGCCCCATGCGGCCGAGCGCGTCGCGCACGGCATCGCGGTCGTCGAATCTGACCGTTCCCGCGGCACCCGTCTGGGTGGTCTCGTGCCCCTTGCCCGCGATCAGCACCACGTCCCCGGGACGGGCCTCCGCCAACACGAGCTGGATCGCGGCGAAGCGGTCCGGCTCACAAGTCCAGCCCGCCCGGGAGCCCCGCAGGCCCTCGGCAATCTCGGAAATGATGGCCAGCGGATCCTCGCTGCGCGGGTTGTCCGAGGTCAGCACCGCAAAGTCTGCCCCGCGGGCGACGCGCCCCATCGGGGCGCGCTTGGACCGGTCGCGGTCCCCGCCGCACCCGAACGCAACCAGCACGCGACCGCGCGGATCGCCGGCGTCGGCAATGGCCCGCGCGGTCGCGACCAGACGTCGCAGCGCATCCTCGGTGTGGGCATAGTCGACGGCAACCAGGAATGGCTGCCCGCAAGCCACCGGCTCAAAGCGGCCCGGGACGGGACGAACCGACCGCAGCGCCGTCTCGATCTGCGCGGGACCGAGGCCATGGCAAAGGCCCGCGGCTATCGCCGCCAGCAGGTTGTCAACGTTCCAGTCGCCCGGCAGCGGGGACTCGACCCGCAGCCGACCCGCCGGGCAGGAAACGTCGAACCGCACGCCCCGAGAGTCCGTCTCGACACGTTCTGCCCGCACGTCGCCGCAACCGCGGCGCCCGTAGGACAGCGTCATCGACAGCCCGAGTCCCAAAATCTCGCGGCCCGCCTCGTCGTCCGCGTTGGCGACCGCATGCAGCGGCGGGCGCGCCCCGGCACCCTCGAACAGCCGCCGCTTTGCCGCCCGATAGGAGCCCATGTCCCCGTGAAAGTCTAGATGGTCCGGAGTCAGATTCGTGAACACGGCCGTGTGAAACTCGATGCCGTAGACCCTGGCAAGCGCGAGCCCGTGGGATGACGCCTCCATCGTCGAGTGGCTCCCCCCGATCCCCCGCAGCTCGGCCATGGAACGCACGATGTCCAACGACTCCGGCGTCGTGTTCAGCGCCCGCGCCGAACGGCTCCCTACGCGGTGCTCGATCGTGCCCAGCAGCGAGGTGGTCTTGCCACTGGCCCGCAGCAGCGCGTCGATCAGGTGGGCCGTGGTGGTCTTGCCATTGGTGCCGGTCACGGCTGTCACGCTGAGCGCGCGATCTGGCCGCGAGAAGAATCGCAGGCTCGCCATCGCGAGCGCCCGGCGACCGTGCCGGACACGGGCCCAGCGCCCTGCTAGCCCGTCCGGCGCCGGCCGCTCGCTGACAACCGCGGCTGCCCCGCCGCGCATTGCGCGGCCGACGAACGAATGCCCGTCCGCGCGCTCGCCCGGGAAGGCGAAGAAAGCCTCGCCCGGCCGGATCCTCCGCGAGTCGTACTGCAGCCCGGAAATGTCCAAGGCTGGAACGGGCCCGACGCCCACCCCTTCCAGCATCGAGTCAAGCGTCATCTCCCTATGCGCCCCCCGTTCCGAGAGCGCGGGACGGACGCCCGCCCGCCATTCCCGACGCGAGGGTTCCGGGCAAGGGCTCGGGAGCCGCGGCAATCGCTTCGACTCCCCTGGGCGAACCCCCGTCCGGGTCTGGCAGGGCCGGCTGGCGGCGCGGTTCCGGACCGCTCGGCCTGGCAGGCGGAAGCTCCCACGCCGGCTCGGCATCGATCCCGGGCTGGGCGGCGGTGCCGTCGGGCTGGGCGGGATCCTGGAACACCGAATCGTCCGGCTCGCCCACGCGGCCCTCGATGAAATCGACCAGGACCCGGTCGGCTTCGGGCCGCGCGGGACGCGGCCGGCGCTCGGGCAGCTGTGTCGGCGGCACTCCCATCAATCGCAGCGCGGAGCGCACCACGGTCGAGAACAGCGGGGCCGCGACGAGCCCGCCATAGTAGTGCTGGCCTCGCGGGTTGTAGACCATCGCCACCCCTACCAGTGCCGGATTCTCGACAGGGGCAAAGCCGCAGAAGCTCGCCATGTACACCCCGTCCCGGTACGAGCGCGACACTGGGTTGATCATCTGGGCCGTGCCGGTCTTCCCGCCGACCGTGTACCCCGGGATGGCGGCGCGTCTGCCGGTTCCCTCCTTCACGACGGACTTCAGGATCGAGCGCATTGTCGCCGCCGTCTTGGCGCTGACCACGCGCTGGGGCGGATCCGGGGCAAGCTCGGCCTCGCGGCCCTCGTGATCGCGAAACCCGCGCACGATGCGGGGCTGGACCGCTAGGCCCCCGTTTGCCACGGCGGCAAACAGGCGCGCCATTTGGATAGCCGTGACGCCGACTTCCTGTCCCATCGCGAGCGATGCCAGAGAGGAGTAGGTCCAGCGATCGACCGGTCGTACCAGCCCGTGCGCTTCACCGGGCAGGCCAATCTGCGTCGGCCGGCCGAACCCGAAACGGCGCACGTAGCTGTGCATCCTCTCCTCGCCGAGGCGGTAGCCGATCTTGATGATCCCCACGTTGCTCGACTTGATGATCACCTGCGGCATTGTCATCATCCCGTAAGGGTGATGGTCCCGGATCCTGCGCCTCCCGACATAGGTCGCGCCCATTTCGCAATCGAAGGTCTCCGACAGATCGATCAGACCCTCCTCCAAGGCTGCAGTCGCCGTCAGCACCTTGAAGGTCGACCCGGGCTCGACCAAGCGGCTGGTGGCGAAGTCCCTGTGGTTGAGCAGGTCTTCGGGGGTCCGGCTCAAACTGTTGGGATCGAACCTGGGCCAACTCGACATGGCGACCACATCCCCGGTCCGGGGCTCCATCAAGACCACCGTCCCGGCCTCGGACTTTGTCTCGCGGATCGCTCGCTCCAATTCCATGTCCGCCACGGCCTGGATGTCCAAGTCCAGGGTGAGCAGCAAGTCCTTGCCCCCGATAGCGGGGCGCAGGTGCTGCCTGCCGTACCGCTCCTGCCGCGCGTCATAGAACCAGACCGCCAGGCCGGGGGTGCCCCGGAGCTCCTTCTCGAACCGGTGCTCAAGGCCGCTCTGGCCGTGGTGGTCGATCCCCACCGTCCCCAGCACGTGGGCCGCGACCGAACCGTGCGGGTAAAACCGCCGGCGCTCAGTCTCGAAGTGCAGGTCGGAGCGGCCGAGCGCCCGCGCGCGTTCCGTGTCAGCCAGTCCCGCGAGCCGCTTGACCCACTGGAACCCTCCCTTCTCGATGCGTGACCGCAGATCCTCGGCGTCCACGCCCGTGGCCTCGGCCAGATCAGCCGCCGCGGCGCGCGGGTCGCGCACTTGATCCGAGAAGATCCCGATTGACTCCACCGGAGTGCTCAGGGCTAGTTCCCGGCCAGCGCGGTCCAGCAGGCCACCCCGGAGCGGCTCGACCTCGACCGTCGCTGCGTGCTGCCGCGCCCCCTTGGCCGCCAGGGTCTCGTGCCTGACGACCTGCAGCTCGACCAAGCGGCCGAGCAGGACCAAGCACCACAGGGCTCCGAAACCGGCCAGCCAAGCTAACCGCCGGCCGGCCCCCGGCGGGACGGGGTGACCCGCGTCCTTAACCCCGCTGGCGACCAGTCGACCCACCCGGGCGCGGGTCGGCGCGAAGCGGGCAGAGCCCGCTGCGGGCGGCCTCGCCCGGTGCCCCGTCGATGGCCCAGGTGCGGTCATCGCCCATCAGATCCGAACAGTCTCGCCACGGCCGTGTCTGACGGTGGATTCGCAACCGGCCGCTGGGCCGTCCAGTTGTACCGGTCGGACTCGGTCGCCGCCAAGCCGTCCACCTCGGCGAGCGCGGCGATCCGGCGCAGGTCCTGCAATCGCCCGCGCTGCACCTTCAACTGGTCACGGACCACCGTCAGCTGCTCCATGCGCTGGGCCAGCTGCTCCTGCCGGTAGCCCCACTGACGGACCCACAGTCGCGGGCCGGAAAGCACCAGCAGCACGAATACCGCGAACAAGCCCCAGCTGACATGTCTCGCCAGCGCGGGACGGTCTCGCGGGTCAACCTCGTAATGAACGCCGCTGTTGTCGATCGCTTTGCGATACAGCAGCGCGCCCTCCATTGACATGCCGGCCGCAAGAGTGTCACCGTTATGGGTGATGCCGCCGGGCGCGAGCACGTGCTCGCGCGGGGTTGCTGGGCCTCCCGGAGCCGGCACATCATTTGTCGGCCGAGCCGGCGGCATCACTTGGGTGCGTTCCTTCTCCACTTGTTCACCGATCCTTGTCAACTAGCCAGCGGCTCCCGTGTGCGCTGCGCTGCCCGCAGCCGGGCGCTGCGACTGGCAGGGCTGCGGCTCACCTCCTCGGAGGAGGGGCGAACCGGCCGGCGCGACAGGAGCGTGTAGACGCCCATGCCGCGGAACTGCCGGAAGCTGCGCTTCACCAGGCGGTCCTCGCCGCTGTGAAAACTGATCACCACGAATCGCGCCCCGACGGCCAGCAAGGCCGGCGCGGCGGCCAGCAACGACTCGAGCTCGCCAAGCTCGTCGTTGACCGCCATCCGCAGTGCTTGAAACGTCTTGGTCGCCGGGTGGATCCGCCGACGGCCGCGCCGCGCCACGACCGCGGCGACAATTCCGGCCAGGTGCGACGTGTCCCGAACGGGCCTCGCACGCACGACGGCCCGGGCAATGCGCCTGCTGTGGCGCTCGTCCGCCAGCCGGAACAGCAGATCGGCCAGCTCGCGTTCGCTGCCGCGGTTGACCAACCGTTCCGCCCGAAGCCGCTGGCGCCGGTCGAACCGCATGTCGAGCGGGCCCCGCAACCGCAGGCTGAAGCCGCGCGCGTCGTCGTCGAGCTGCAGGCGCGACAAACCGAGGTCGGCCACGATCCCGGCCAGTGGCCGCGATCCCCGGCAGGCCTCGCGGATCCCCGAGAATCCACCGTGGTGGAAGCGAACGCGAGCGCCGAACTCCCGCAGCCGGCTCCGGCAGCGCGCGATCGCGTCCCCGTCCCGGTCCATGGCGATCAGCGCTCGCGCCGGGTCGCCCCGGAGAATGCGGCGCGCATGGCCGCCGGCCCCGACCGTGCAGTCGCAGTACGCCCCGCCGGTGGTCGGCTGTGGCCCGAGCAACAAGTCCGACACCTCTCGCGCCATTACCGGGTGATGTTCCGCAGTCACCATGATCAAAGCCCCAGGTTTGCCGCGTAGCTCATGTCCTCGTCCGTGAGCTCGTTGGACTTGATGAATGCGTTGTAATCGGCCTCCGCCATCACGATGAGGTGATGGATCCTCCACTGGATCTTCACGGGGCCCGAAATGTCCCGGCGCTGCCGCAGCGGAAGCGGGAGCAGCAGTCTTCCCTGTCTGTCCAAATTTTCGCCGCGTCCGTAGTGCATGGCGTTCGCCAAAAGTCGGTTGTTGCGCACGCCATCGGGGGCACTGGCCGATGTTCCGTCCCTCCCCGAGAGCTGGTCGGCAACCTTGCCCCACTCGCGAGTCGGAAACACCTTCACCTCTCGACCGTCAAGGCTGGTCACAAACACGTCCTTCACCGGCAGGCCATCCCCGACCCCGGGCCGCGGATAGCGCTGCTTGATGAGCCGGCGAACAGGGGCGGGCAGCTTGAGCCTGCCTTTCTCATCGACGCTGCCACTCTCGACGCCCCAAAACATTGCGCGCTACCCTCGCCGACGATGATAACCCAAACTGACCACTTTGGCCACCTTTCGGCCACATCTGACCACACAAGTATCCGCCTAACCTGCGGCGGTTGTCAATGAGGATTGCGACTGCTTGCCAGTGCGCTTTGCAAGTATCAATATGATGCGAGTTACACATCCCCAGAATACTATATGTTGTGGGTCAGTGGAAGATGATACGCAAGGATTGGATTCGGAGACCACTTCCGGGCGGGATTGAGAACACGAAACGGCGCATTCTGGGACAATGTCGGAGTCCCGGAATCACTTCTCAGGGAGACGCCGGGGCAAGGAGTGGGAATTGCGATGAGACTTGGACTGGTCACCTACAACGTTGCCCGTGACTGGGACGTCGAGACCATCATCCGACGCCTGGAGGCAGCCAGATTCGAGGCCGTCGAGCTGCGCAGCACGCACGGGCACGGGGTCGAGCCGGGCATGGAGCCGGCGCGGGCGGAGCGCGTTCGCCGCAGGTTCGAGAGCAGCGCGGTGCGCCTACTCAGCCTGGGATCGGCCTGCGAGTTCCAGTCACCCGACGCGGCCGAGCGGAGCGCGAACGTCGAGCGCACGGCACGCTTCGTCGAGCTGGCTCACGATCTGGGCTGCTGGGGCGTCAAGGTGCGGCCGAACGGCCTGCCGGAAGGCGTGCCGCGCGCCGTCACCGTGCGCAGGATCGGCGAGGCGCTCGCCACGTGCGGGGAGCACGCGCAGGGGTACGGCGTCGAGATTTGGGTGGAAGTCCACGGGCGCGGGACGAGCGAGCCGGAAGTCATGCGTGAGATCATGGACCGCTGCTCGCACCCCGCGGTGGGGATCTGCTGGAACTGCAATCCCACCGACATTCGGGACGGCTCGATCGGTCACGCCTTCTCGCTGCTGCAGCGATTCATCCGCAACGTGCACTTGCGGGACTTGCCGGACTACCCCCACCGGGAGCTGTTCCGCCTGCTTGACGGGATCGGCTACGACCGCTACACGCTGGCCGAGACACCGCAGAGCTGCGAGCCGGAACGCTACCTGGCGTACTACCGCGCGCTCTGGCGGGAACTTGTGCGCATTCGCTGAGGGCCCGGCCCAGCTTGCCGGTCAGGGGGCAAAGTTGATCACGGGCGGATCCAGCTCGACCCAAAGTGGGGCACCTGGCCTCCCGTTGATCGAGTAGCGCAGGATCACGCCGCCCGGCTGGGTATACGTGCGGCCGATCTGGAAGCTGTCGAGCTGGCCGTACGGCGCTTCGGGCCCCCAGTCCTCGAGGAACTCGCCGTACGGGTAGTAGCGGCAGGGCTCTTCGACAGAGCAGCCCCACAGGCCGTAGGCCTGCCCGTACTCGTGAGCCTGCAGCAGTTCGAAGAATTGCCGCGCTTGGCCCTCCTCGCGCCAGTTGCGGAAGAAGACGTAGTAGGTGCCGCCCAGCATGGAGACGACGACCGCGGCGATCAGCAGCCCCTTCGCGAAACGCTCGGCTACGATGCCGCTGCTGCCATAGCTGTCGAGGTAATCCATGGGCGGCACCGCGGGCGCGTCAGTCCGCGGGGTGCTTCGCGTCGTAGGCCCGCGTCGCCTCCGCGGTGAGATCGATCAGCGCATCGTTCGCAAGCACGCCGCCACTGTCCACGATCAGATCGATCTCGCGCTCCACCCGAAGCTCGTTGATTACCTCGCGCATGCGAACGCTGGCCCCGGCAAGGATGTTCTGGCGGTCGAATTCCACGTCAGACTGCAGGTCTTCGTTGAGCCGCTGGGCCCTGACCTGCTTGCGCTGGCCCTCCTCCTGCAGCCGTTGCGCCTCAGCTCCCGTGGCCGTCTGTAGCTTGACCTGGATGTCCTGCAATTCTTGGCCGAGGGCCGTCAGCTCCTCCTGACGCGTCCGGTACTTGCCCTCGAGGGCCGCTGATTCTTTCGTCATGTCCGCTGTGGCCAACAGCGCTTCCTGAAAGTTGACCACAGCCACGGAGGTCTGGGCGCTCGACACGGCCGCCGCCGCGCACAACAGCGCCGATGTCCCCAGTGCAAGCCGTAAGGCATTGGCCGGGGCCGAACGAAGTCTCCAAGTCATCATGTGCCGTCCACGCATAGCTACTGTCGATTGTTGCACGCAATGGCCTGCGAATTCCACCCCTGTTGGCCAAAGCGTTCCGCCGGGCCAGATCGAAGCACCGGTGACCCGCCTCCCGAGCCCGATTGCGAGGCCAGGGCGGAACATTCGCCGGCCGCCACGCGACGGTCAAGAGGCGGTCTTTGGCGTCGCTGTCGGAAGCGCCCAGGCGACCTGGCGCGGAGGGATCACTGGAGAGGTTCCCGGCTTGGGCCCGATCGCCGGCCATTGCCCGCACGTGGCAAGGGGCACTGCACTGCACGATTGAGCTTCCCCGCCACGCGGTCGCCGGGCGCCCATTCTGTCTCCAAAGCGCCCACTGCCAGCTCAGGCACGGCGCGCCCTTTCCAGGCCGGTCTGCGCGCCGCCATCCCGATCCACGACGGAGGCGGAGCGTGGTCAGCGGCAGCCAAGAGCGCCGCAGGAAGCGAACGATGACCGCTGGGCCGCCAGAGGGCGAGGCCACGCAGCCGGACCATTCTCCCGCTCGCCCCGGAGAGCGTCGCGGGGGCGAGCGGAATGCCCGCGGCATCGCAAAGGGGCTTCGGCACCGGAGACCGGTGAGCGCGGTCGCCCACCACGCGCCCGCAAATTGAACCCTGACAATATTATGGAGAGTCAGGAATGGCCATATTAAGGGCAGAAACGTTCGCCAACGGCGGATATTGGCCCCGTGCATAGCGCCTTGTGGCCTTCGCACGCGATCTGCGGAGAGATCCCGGGCGGTCGTGCTTGGGGGCAACCGAGATGGCGGGACGTGGACGGGGCTATTCGCGCACCCCGGCACCGGCGCGGATCTTGGGTCCCGGGATGCCAGCGGGCTGCGACCCCGCGGTGCAGGGCAGATGGTGGACGATATGGGACTTGAACCCACAACCTCCGCATTGCGAACGCGGCGCTCTCCCAATTGAGCTAATCGCCCAGCCCTGCCTTCAGCATATCACCGGCTCCCGTGGGGCCTGAACGCGTCCAGGCGGGCAAGCGTGCAATCCTATAATGGCCGGCAAGCCCGGTCGTGCCCGGCAGCCCTTGCCAACGATGGGAGTGCCTTGGCGACTGGCCCGGCCTAGGAGGAGCCATGAATCGGCGCACGTTCTTCGGAACAGCGACTGCGGGACTGGCCGCGGGGCAAGCCCGCGCCGTGCCGGCCAGCGACACCGTCTCTTTGGGAATGATCGGCTTGGGGGGCCGGGGGCGCGGCCTGCTGCAAACGTTCAGCGCCGTGCCCGGCGTCCGCGTCGCCTATCTCTGCGACGCGGACCAGGCATCACTCGAGCGCGCCGCGCGCGTGCTGCAAGAGGCGGGCCACCCGGAGCCAGCCACGACGGGCGACATGCGGCGCGTGCTGGACTCCCAAGACGTCGACGCCGTCGTGGTGGCAACGCCGGACCACTGGCACGCCCCGGCGACCATCCTCGCCTGTGACGCGGGCAAGGACGTGTATGTCGAGAAACCGGCGTCCCACAACATCCGCGAGGGGCGGCTGATGGTCGACGCAGCCCGCCGGAACGGACGGATCGTCCAGGTCGGGACCCAGGCCCGGAGCCGCCCGTCCACGCGCAAGGCGATCGAGATCGCGCACTCAGGCCAGCTGGGCAAGATCTTGATGGCCAAGGCTTGGAACATTCAGCTGCGCGACGACATTGGCCACAAGCCCAACTCGCCCATCCCTCCGGGCGTGGATTACGAGACCTGGCTGGGCCCGGCCCCCTGGATCCCCTTCAACGAGAACCGCTTCCACTACAAGTGGCACTGGCACTGGCACTTCGGGACCGGGGATGCCGGTAATGACGGCGCGCACCAGATCGACATCGCGCGATGGGCGATGGGCGTGGACTGGCCAGAGTCAGCCAGCGGCATGGGCGGGAAGGTCTTCTTCGAGGACGACCAGCAGACGCCGGACACGATGAACGTGACCTTCCGCCATGGGCGCAAGGCCCTCATCTGGGAGATGCGGATCTGGACGCCGTACCCGATGGAAGGCCAAGACAACGGCGTCGCTGTGTACGGAACGGACGGCACCGTGCACATCGGGCGCTGGGACCGCCGGTGGGGATACAAACTGTACGACAATGGGGGCAGGCTCGTGGAGCACAACGACGCGGACGACGAGGCGGACGATCACATGCGTAACTTCCTGGACTGCGTGCGCAGCCGGGCGTTGCCTCGCGCTGACATCTCGGTCGGTCACATCTCGGCGATCCACTGCCATCTCGCGAACATCGTTGCCCGTACCGGGCGCACGCTGGCCTTCGACCAAGAGACGGAGACAATCGTGGGCGACCCCCACGCCAACCTGTACGTCAAGCGCGCCTACCGCACCCACTGGGCAACCCCCGCGGGCGTTTGACGGAGGGTCGCGCATCAAGCATGACCTCTGAACCGGACCCCGATCCTCGAAGTACGGGCTCCCCGCCGCGGCCGGTGCCGCTGGGCCAGGGGCAGCGCTGGCCATGACACTGCTGGCCGTTTGCGCCGCGATCACGGTGCTGGTGTCGGGCTTCTGCTCGCTCTTGGAGGCATCCCTCTACTCCACGCGCACCGCCGCCCTGGAGGCCGAGCGCGCGCGCGGCAGGCACCGCAAGTCTGCCGAGCGGATGATCGAGATGAAGCGGGACATCGCCAGGCCGACCTCCGCGATCCTGATCCTCAACACCATCGCCAACACGGCGGGGGCGACTCTCTGCGGCATGCTCGCCTCCAGACTGCTGGGAGCCGAGTGGGTGCCGGCGATTTCTGCCGGCCTGGTGGTCGGGATTCTGTTCGTCGGAGAGGTGCTCCCGAAGACACTGGGAGCGACCTACTGGCGCAGCCTGTGGCGCCGGATCGTGTGGCCGCTGACGGTCATCGAGCGCTGCTTGTCCCCGGCGGTCCGGCTGACCCAGGGCTTCGCCAACCTGTTCAAGGGCACTCGGGGAGTCCCAGCCATCACCGAGGACGAGATCCGGGCCAACATACGGCTGGGGAAGGAGCACGGCGAGCTGAGCGCGTCGGAACTCCAGCTGCTGAGCGCCGTCTTCCGCTTCGACGACATGCTCACCCGGCAGGTCATGGTGCCAAGGGGCGAAGTCGTGTTCCTGGACCTGAACCGGTCCCCGGGCGAGTGCCTCGAACTGGCGAAGCGGTCGCGGCACACGCGCTTCCCGCTGTGCGACGGCTCGTTGGACAGCGTCGAGGGGCTGGTGCACATCAAGGACCTCGTCGGGGCGGCCCCCGGCGACGGACTGGACCTGCTGGACGTCATGCGCAAGATGGACCGTGTGCCGGAGACGCTCCCCATCAGCTCGCTCCTGCGGCAGATGCAGCGCACGCACCGGCACATGGCGCTGGTCAGCGACGAGTACGGGTCGGTGGTCGGAATCGTGACCATGGAGAATGTCGTTGAGCAGATCGTCGGGTCCGTCCAGGACGAGTTCGACGCCGAGGCCCCGGAGATCGTCGAGGAGGGCGAGGGCGTTTACCGCGTCATGGGCCACGTGCCGCTCTTGACCGTCAATCGCGAGCTCAGCCTGCGCCTCAGCTCCCCGGACGTGGACACGCTGTCCGGGCTGCTGGTCGTCCGGCTGGACCGGCTGGCGCGCGTCGGGGACACGGTTCAGGTCGACGGAGCCACGGCCGAGGTGGTCGAGGCAGAGGGCGGGCGGGCCACTCAGGTGCGAGTTTCCGTGCACTCCGCCCGGACCGTGCCCGCCCACGGATGAGCCGCCGCCGGCCGCCGGCCGGGAACGGCCTAGAACAGCAGCCCGAAGCCGCTGACGAGGCCGTAGTCGTTGCGCGCCACGGTTTCCGCCGGGCGGGTGTCGAATCGGTTGAACAGGCTCAGCGAGTAGGTGAACCGCCCTCCGATCGGAATCCGGAGAGTCCCGTCATACTCCAGGCGCACATGCCCCCAGTCCAGCAGGTTCGGGTTCACGCTGACCTCGCTTTCCAAGCGAGCGACTCCCAGCAGCATCGTGGACCACTCCATCCCAAGGCGCGACTCAACCTTTGACCGGTTGGTCTGGAGCCGCAGGTGCTCGTGGACAAAGTCCAGACCGCCCAGCAGGGACAGGCTCGTCCTGCGTCCCCGCCGGAGGTTGATCCCGATCCCTCCCCCGCCGCGCGCGCGCAGGTCGAGCCTGCGGCGCTCGTTGCGTTCCAGGCCCGCCCGGGCGTACGAGAAGCTCCGGCCGCTCAAATAGCGGTCCAGGCGAGCGGTGAGTGCGTGCCGGCTCTGGGACCTGGAGTCATCCTGACGGGCGAAGAGCGAGTTCAAACGCCCGGAAAACGCGTACTCGGCCGACGTGTACTCGGCCGACGCGCTGGCGGATGACTGCGTCTGGGACTGGTTCCCGCGAGCAACGCTGTAGCCAACGTCGGCGGAACCGTCAAGGGCCCGCACGAGCCTCCGCATGCCGGACTGCCGCCCCCCTCGGGCAACCCGGGAAACGGCGGACGAAGGCACCACCCGCGGGTCGCCCTCCGCGGGCGTTACGCTCGTCCTGGCACCGTCCCGGGAAACCTGACCGTCCAGGCGCTCGCCCGTGTGGATCAGTACCGAGAAAGTGGCGGGAGCCTCGAGCGCCTCGACATCCTCCCAGGGGATCGTCACCGTGCCCGCCAATTCCGACTGGAAGACCAGCGTTCCGTCCGCCAGCCGCTGCACCGACCCGGTCAGGCGGTCCCCGTTGCGGAGGGTGACCGTGTCGGCAAAGAGGACGGAACTGGCGAGCAGCGCGATGGCTGCGACGGCGGGTGTGCGGAAACTGGGCATGGCAAGGCGGCCCTGGCGCCGTCGCGCGGCGGAAAGGGTCTCTAGACTCACTGTACGGGCAAGGCGCCCCGCTCGTCCCGGGCTAGGCGCGCCCCGACGGCCGGTGGCGATCAGCGGCGGCCAGCGTCAGGGACCGCTCCCCGCCCCCGCGGAAGGATCGCCGGGCGGCGGGAGGCGCGGCGGTGGCGGGATCAAGCCGTCGGGGTCGAACAGCCGGCCCGGCAGGTATTGGCTGACGAGCGGGCCGGTCAGCGGGCGCACCTTGATGTTGCGGTACCACACCGGGTGGTTGTGGTGCGTGAGCGCTATGTGACCGGGACCCTTGAAGCCGAAACCCGGCACCCGCTTGAACTTGGTCCGCTCTACCCGCTCGAGCATGTCGGGCGAGTTGAACTCGTACTCGAGGAGCTTCACGCCGTTGAGCCAGTGCTCTGCGTGGGTTCCGCGAACGACGATCCGGGACGTGTTCCACTCCCCGGGCGGGAGGACGGGCTTCTCCGGCGCCGGCTTGTACAGCAGGTAGAGCGACCCGGTGCTGGAATACTCCCACCCGGTCCGCCGGGGGTTCAGGTTGCCGTCGTCCAACAGCTGGTACTCCGGGCCGGTCGCCCTCAGCATGGAGCGCCGCTTGGCCTCGGGACTGAGGTGAGGTCGGTAGCCAGGACTGGCCCATGCCTTCTGCACCAAGTACTTCACGCCGCTGTTCCCGCCCCGCACGAGCTTCCAGTCGAAGGCCAGTTCGAAGTTCTCGAATTCGCCGGCCGTGACGATGTCGCCGCCGCTGTTGTCGGCCAGCGTGCGCAGCGTGCCCTCCTCGATCGCCCACGACTGGTGCGGGAACGCAGTTCCCTGAAAGCCCTCCCAGCCAGTTGGCGTCGAGCCGTCGAACAGGAGTTGCCACCCCTCCAGCTTCTCGGCCTGGGTCAGGCTGTTGTGCCCGGGCTCGGCGACACCCGCGGCGACGAGGAGAAGGGCAGCTACCAGTGTGCGCAACATGTTGGGATTCCCGGCTCAACCAAGGATAGCGAAACCGGCGATCAGGCTCATCGCACGAACAGAAACTCGGCGGTGTTAAAGAGAGCGTGCGCGAGGTCGGCCCATGCCCGCCGATGGTCGCCGCCATGGGCCCGCTCCCTGTCGGAGATGAACGCCAGAATGTCGCCCGTCTCGGAATCGGCGGGTGGCCGGCCGAAGGCCGTAAGGTACATGTTCCGGATGCGCTCGTCCGGAGCAGCCTCCGCCCGCAGGGAGCGATCGGCCCACAACCGCGCCTGCTCGTTCACGAACTCGTTGTTGAGCATGAGCAGGGCTTGCGACGCGACGGCCGAGACTCCCCTGCGCCCCTCCGTGGAGATCGGCAGCGGATAGTCGAAGGCCAAGAACAGGGGCGGCAGGAAATTGCGCCTCACTTGGAGGTACACGCTCCGACGGCCAAGCCCGTCGAGCGGCCCGGACCGAGGCTTGCCCCGCCCGTCTTGGTAGACGCTGATGTGCGGCGCGATGCCCGGGCCTCCGACAGCGAGGTCAATCGAGCCGGACACCGCCAGCACGCTGTCCCGGATCGCCTCGGCCTCGAGCCGCCGGACGGGGAAGTGCGACAGGAGCCGGTTGGAAGGGTCGACCGCTGGCGCCCCGCTCGGCGGCTCGCTCGTCGCGCGGTACGCGCTGGAATGCACGATCTCCCTGTGCAGTGCCTTGACGGACCAGCCGGAGTCCACGAGGTGCCCGGCCAAGAAGTCCAGCAACTCCGGGTGGCTGGGCGCCTGCCCCATGCGCCCGAAGTTGTCCGTGCTGGCGACGATCCCAGTCCCGAAGTGGTGGTGCCAGACACGGTTGGCCATCACCCTCGGCGTGAGCGGATTGTCCTGGCTGGCCACCCAACGCGCCAGCTCCAAGCGGCCCGAGCCATCCCGCACCGGCTCTTGGGCTGTCCCGGCCACCACTTGCAGGAACTGCCGCGGCGCCAAGCGGCCGGGCGTCTTGTGGTTGCCGCGGAGGTGAATGGGGGAATCCGCCGGCTGCCAGTCGCGGCTGGTCATCGCGTACGTCGATGGCGGCACCGCGCGGTCGGCTTCGTCCCGTCGCGCCGACAACTCCCGGAACAGCTCCAACGCCTGAGGATCGAGGTGGTCGCGCGCGTCCTCCGCCCGGACGTGCCCCAGCAACCCTGAGAGCAGCGCCCGCTCCCGCGGGTCGCGGCCTCCCCTCCGTCCTAGGTCGGCGGCGAGCGCCTCGTAGGCCTCCGCCAGATCCCCGAGCGACCCAAGGCTCCCCTGATCGAGCAGGGCCGCGATGCGCGGATCCACCTCGCCAGCAATCGGCGGCGGCTCCGGGCTCGAGGAGAACACGATCTGGTCCACCGCGAGGCCCGTCTCGCGATCACGGTCCACGATCTCGATCGCACAGATCCGACCCCGCTCCTTGGTCATGGCGATCGTGTGCCACTGCAGCCGGCCACTCCCGTCGGGCATCGCATGGCCGGACTTGTGCTCGTCCGCGATCACCGTGACGCGCGCCGGAGCGTCCTCCTTCAGGCCCCGCCCGTACTGCGGCCCGGCCATCCTCACGTGGACGAAGCGCGCCGGCATGCGGAACTTCTCGGTCGTCAGGGACCCGGTCAGGCTCTTGGCCGCGAAGGAGGCAGCCAAAGACTGGCCCGCATGGCCCGCTAGCGCTACCGAGGGCGGGGCGGACCGGACGGGGGCGTCGCCGAAGGCCGCGCCGCTGACGGTCCATTGGCCGAACCCGTTCTCAAAGTCCTCGAAGATTGTGTCGTCGCGTTCCTTCCAAAGCGCGTGCCGCCTGTCACCCCGCGCCAGCCACCCGTCCATCTCTGACCGAATGCCGGCGAGGACCTCCGAGAACGGGGAGGGATCGGCCGCGGACAGCTCGGTCGCAACCCGCGCGAACGGGTGCAGCGGGTGCGACGGCTCATCCAGCGCGGAGCCGAGTTCGTCGGCAAGCGGGCCCGCGGCCTCGGCACCGATTTCCCGGGCAGCTGCCATCAATCGGCCCGCGAGCCCGCTCGCGGAACGCGCCCGGCCCGGCTCAAGCAGGCCGCCGATGCTGGCATCGAGAGCTTGCACGCGGCCAGCCGCCTCGGCAATCTGGCGGGCCCGCGCGGGGGAGTCGATGCACACCTCGGCCATGTGGGTCGAAGAGAGAATTCCGAAGATCGAGTAGTAGTCCGCGGTGGGGATGGGGTCGAACTTGTGGTCGTGGCAGCGCGCGCAGGCCACCGTCAGGCCCTGGGTCGCCTTGAAGAGCACGTCGATCTGGTTGTCGACCTGGTCCGCCCTGGCCTTCACCGAGTCCGTGGGGGAATTGAGCACTTCCCAGAGCCAATACGCGCCGGAGGCGATCGGGCTTGAGAAGTGCGACCCGTCGGCCGACATGCGCGGCGGGAGCAGGTCTCCCGCGATCTGCTCCGCCACGAACCGATCGTACGGAAGGTCCGCATTGAAAGCCTCGATGACGTAGTCGCGATAGCGCCAAGCGTCAAGCTTGTTGTTGTCAAACTCATGGCCGTTGGTCTCGGCCCAACGCACGAGGTCCAACCAGTGCCTCCCCCACCGCTCCCCGTAGTGCGGCGACTCGAGCAGCCTGTCAACGACTCGCTCGAACGCCCCTGGGGCGGTGTCGGCCTTGAACCGCTCGATGTCTCGGGGCGACGGCGGGAGACCGGTCAGATCAAAGGTCACCCGGCGCAGCAGCGTTCCCCGGTCCGCCTCGGCGGGCGGGCGCAGGCCGGCCTCCTCCAGCCCTGCGAGGATGAAGCGATCCGTTCCGGTGCGCGCCCATTGGCCGTTCCGCACGGGGGGCGGCTCAGGACGCCCCACGGGGCGAAAACTCCAGAAATCCCGGCCGTCCAGCAGATCCGGGGCAGGCTCCTCCACGACAGCCTCCGAATGCCGCGGATCGGGGGCACCCATGCTGATCCACTCCTCGATGCGGGCGACCTCCTCGGCGGACAGCTTCCCGGTCGGGGGCATTCGCAGATCGACGGACTCGTAGGAAATCGCGCGGACCAGCAGGCTCCCGCCCGGATCGCCGGGACGGATCGCGGGGCCGCGACCGCCCCCTCGCAGCACGCCCTCCTTCGAGTCCAGCTCCAGCCCGCCCATGACGACGTTGCCGCCGCTGTGGCAGGCGTAGCACCTCTCGGCCAGCAGCGGGCGGACGAATCTCTCGAAGTGCTCGAGACCGTCGGGCCGCTGCGCGAACGCGAGCGGGAGCAGCGCCACGCTCGCGATCCACATCAGCCGGGGGGTGTGCATCCGCGGGACCGCCAACCCCCATAGAATGCCAGATCCCGGCGGGACGGCGTCATCACGGGCGACGCTCTGCGCGATGCTCGGGTACATTGGGGCGTGCGCATGGCAAGATTGCCGGTCCTCCTAATCGCGGTCGCCACGACCGTGGCGGCGCAGGAACCCGGGATGATCCCCCGCTGGCAGGTCGAGGAGCTGGCCGCTGACATTGTCAAGAGCGTGGCAACGGCCAAGAGGGTCGCCGATGCCCTGCGACCCGAGGACTGGATCGCCAAAGGGGCGTCGGAAGTGTACTCAGAGCAGCACGCCGCGCTGCTCGAGGAGATGGGCCATGTCAAGCTCGCGGCCGAGGCGCTCTCCCGGGAGCCCGAGCGACTTACCTATGCGGTGGACACCTTCCTGTGGCTGGACCGGGTCGAGTCGCTGATGAGCTCCGTCTCCGAGGCCGTGCGGCGGTACCACAACAGCGCCGTCGCGGACCTGCTCGACTCGGCGCGCAATCGGAATGCTGACGGCATAGCGTTGATCAAACAATACATCCGCCAGCTGGCGGACCACCTCGAGCAGTCCATGGAAGTGGCCCATCGCGAGGCGCAGCGCTGCCGATCCGAGATCATCAGCCTGCCGCCGGGCGGCCAATAGCCCCGGGGCGGTCTCTCAGAAGCGGCCAGCCCGCTCCTCGAAGTGGGTCGGCTTGCCCAGGCTGGAACCGCCCCTGAGCATCCAGCGCGAGATGCGCGCCACCATCTGGTCGACTGTGGTGCGCGGCCCCGGGAACATTGCGTGGCAGCGCGACGCATCGCTGAGCAGCGCGCAATCCCCCTCCCTGCCGCTGAACGCCGGCGTCACGCCGAACGCGCGGCCGAACATCCCGGCCAGCTCACGCACGCTCAGCGTCTCGGGCCCGGTCACGTTCAACACCACGGGCGGACAGGCGGCGCGCTGCAGCAGGCGCAGCGCGACCGAGTTCGCGTCCCGCTGCCAGATCACGTTCACATGGCCCATTGCGAGGTGCACTTCGGTGCTGCCCCGAACCCGGTCGGCGATGTCGCGCAGGACGCCGTAGCGCGGCTCGACGGCGTAGTTCAGGCGCATGATCGCAACCCGCGTTCCGTGCTCGGCGCTGAAGTGCTCCATGATCCTCTCGCGTCCGAGGACAGACTGGGCGTACTCCCCGACGGGCCCCACGGGCGAACCCTCGTCCGGCCCCGCACCGCCCGCAGGGCTCAGCGGGTAGACGTTGCCGCTGGAGAACGCCACGATCCTCGAGGTCCGGTAACGTTCGGCGACGAGTGCCGGCAAGTAGGCGTTGCTGGCCCAAGTGCGCCCGGGCCGGCCGCTCGTGCCAAACTTCCGGCCGGCCATCAGGACCACGTTCGGGGCGTCGGGAAGGCGCCGCAGGTCGGCTCTCGAAAGCAGGTCCGCGCGGATCGTGCGGATCCCCCAGCTGTCAAGGCGCCCCCGCACCGCCGGATCCGAGAAGCGCGAGACTCCAACCACGGCGCGCCGGGAACCGGCCGCCTGCGACGCGCGGTAGGCGAGGCGCGCCAAAGTCGGGCCCATCTTGCCGGCGACCCCGAGCACCACGATGTCTCCGGCCAGCCGCCCCATCGCGGCGACATCCTCGCCAGCAGGGCGGGAAAGGACGCTCTCAAGCCGGTCGGTATCCGCCGCGCCGGGTGCCACGGCTCAGACGGGCACGGGGGCGTCAGAGCCCCGCCGCTGCAGGTCTGTCCCCGGGAAACAGCGGGACGCCGTCGGGAGGCGGGAGCCGATCGCACAGCTGGAGCAGACGCCGGCGCATGTATGGGGTGGGAAGCTGCCGCGGCCCATCCTCGACCGTGATGTCGCAGCAGAGGCCATGCAGGTACAGCGACAACGTGCGCCGCAGGGCGATCGAAAAATAGTCCGCCCGGCGCGCGCTGCCGGATCGCCGCTTCCCAGACCCTAGCGCCGCCTGCTTGGCCGCCCACGCGTCGCGGTCCACCTCGCCCTTGACGTTCTTGGCCAATTCCCTCTCGAGCAGGCCGTTGAACGGCTCGGACAGCTCGGCCCCCATGCGCTCTTGGAGCTGCCGTGCCAATTCGCCGTACAGGTCTAGGTGCGCGTCGTAGGTGTCATCGCCGCCGACCGGCAGGAAGAGCAGGCTCCTCGGGCCGGCCTCCACGGTCACGGCACTTTGACGGGCGCTTTCAACCGGTGCCTGAAAGCTGACCCGGAGGTCTTGGGGCCGCTCCGCCCCACCCTCTGGCCGGGCCAGGTGAGGCACCAGCACCAAGCCGAGGTTGGGCAAGTGCTTCGCGACCGCGGGCGGCAGCGCGTCAATGGGATGGAAGACGAGCCGGTCGGCCTCGCGCTCCCCGAGGGATCCCACCGAGAAGTAGGAATAAGAGGGCCCGACCGGAACCAACAGGTTCTGGCAGGACTCCGCGAACTCCCCGACAGTGAGATCGCTGAACTCCGGCTGGGGCGACAAATGCCAATCGTAGCAGGGCCACGCGGCGAGCGTGGCTTGCCGGATTGTGCGACGGAGGCGTCATGGCGAGCAGCCCGCCCGCGGGCATTCCTGCGGCTCGTAGTAAGGTCAATCGAGATGCCGACAAGCGAGTCTCAGCGCGGATCTTCGCCGAGGACGTCCGACCAGATTTACTCTCCCGCCTCGGACGAGCGCCAGCTCACGGTCCGGTCTGTGATCGCAGGCTGCGCGCTGGGCGGCGTGGTCTCCTGCATGAACATCTACATGGGCCTCAAGATCGGCTGGTCCTTCGGTGGCTCGCTGATCGCGGCCATCCTCGGCTTCGCGCTGTTCATGGCCATGGGCCGGTCGCTGTCAGTGCTGGAGTGCAACATCACGCAGACTTCCGGCTCCGCCGCGGGCACGATGGCTTCCGCCGCGGGCCTGCTGGCCGCCGTCCCCGCGATGCAGCTGCTCGGCTTCGAGATACCGCTGCCGGGGCTGTTCGCGTGGAGCCTCTCGGTTGCCTATCTGGGCGTCTTCTTCGCGGTGCCGCTGCGCCGCCAGATGATCGATGTCGACAAGCTCCGATTCCCCACCGGCACTGCGACCGCCGAGACCATCCTCGCGATGTTCGCCAAGGCGCGGGAAGCGGTCGACAAGGCACGCGCGCTGCTGTGGGCGGGTGCGGTCGCCGGGGGCTTCACCCTCCTGACGTACTTCTACCCGGCACTGGAGATGCCACCCGCCGATCTGCTCGGCAGCGCCGCTCTCGGCCTGGCCGCGGCTTGGGGGTTCCGGCTCTATGTGGGGCCGATGCTGTTCGGGGCGGGCATCCTGATCGGCCCGCGGGTGGGGGCCAGCCTGGCGCTGGGGGCAGTGGTGGCATGGGGCATCGCCGGGCCGTGGGTGCAGACCAACGGCTGGGCCCCGGGAGACGTGATGAGCTACACCGACGGCCCGCGTGGGTGGCTGCTTTGGCCGGGTGTCGCGATCATGGTCTCGGAATCGCTGACCGCGCTGGCCCTGAACTGGCGGACGTTCGTGCGCACCTTCCGGGGAGCCGGGGGCCTGGGCGGCGCCGATGCCGGTCCCGACCGGATCCCGAACCCTTGGTGGCGCAATGGCCTGGCAGTCGCCGCGGCGGGCACGACCCTCGCCGCGTGGGCACTGTTCGAAATCCCGTTCTACCTCACACTGCTGGCGCTGGTGCTGTCCTTCGTCCTCGCGGCGGTGGCCGTCCGATCAACGGGCGAGACCGACATCAACCCCGTGGGCGGCATGGGAAAGGTGACGCAGCTGGCATACGGCGGCTTGGCGCCCGGCAGCATCGGCACGAACCTGATGGCCGCTGCGATCACGGGCGCCGGGGCGTCTCAGGCCGCCGACATGATGCAGGACCTCAAGACCGGACGTCTCCTCGGCGCCTCGCCCCGCCGCCAGTTCGTTGCCCAGCTTTGGGGCATCGCGGCCGGCGTTGTGTTCTGCATTCCCGCCTATCTCCTGGTGACAGGAGCGTACCCACTGGGGGGCGAGCAGCTGCCCGCGCCGGCGGCATTCTCATGGAAGTCGATGGCCGAATTGCTAACCCAGGGGTTGGGGGCCCTCCCGCCAAATTCGGGGGCGGCAGTCGTGGCCGGGGCGGTGTTCGGCGCCCTCCTGGCCTGCCTTCGCAAGGTGCCCGGAGTCGCGCCCTACCTGCCGAGCGGCCTGGCCGTGGGGATCGCCTTCATCGTGCAGGCCTTCTTCTCCCTCGTGATCTTTTTCGGGTCGCTCGCGCTCGTGATCTGGCGGCGGGCCAGCCCGGGCGGGGCCCGCAAGCTCAGCTTTGCCGTGGCGTCCGGCCTTGTCGCCGGGGAGGGTCTGTTCGGTATTGTCAAGGCCGCGATGACCCTGCTGGGGGTGCCCAGCGCGTAACCTCTGCCGCGAGCGAGCGGCGCGGTGGTACCGACGGATGGATTCGAACCATCGGCCTCCTGATCCACAATCAGGCGCTCTAACCTACTGAGCTACGTCGGCACTGGACCTCGACACGGCCGCCTGCCGCCCGCGGGCGCCGAATGGCCGCCCTGAGACTCAGAATACACGATCCCCCCCGCCAATGGCCCGGGCCACGCCAGCCTGGCGACAGCTACCTGCTGCACAATGGTTCGGTGCTGGGTCGCAGGAGGTTTCTTGCCGGCGGCTTGGCGATCCCAGCCTCGCTGGGCGCCCGACCACGGCAGCTGGGGGCCCACCGCGGCCTTCGGCTAGAGTTCGGCGCCGACAGACCTCCCGACCTCCCGCAGCCGCTACGTGCCCCGGCCGAGCCAGGCGTGGTGGTGGAGTTCCGGGAGACGGCCCACGGCCCGGTGTGCTCCCTCGGGTTGCGTGCCGCCCTCCGCGGGCAGCCGTGCCTGATGCCGGTCGCGATCTGGACGCCAAGCGCGCGGGACCGCCAGCGGGCGCGGGAGGCGTTCCACCTGCCGACTCTCCCGGGCGAAGTCGTCGCAGGCGGCAACAGGTGGGCGGTCACGTTAGCCGGCCGCCTCAGCTTCTCGGCGCTCGTGTCGCCGGCGTCGACGACGGGCAAACCGGCGGCCCCGACGCCCCGGTGGGCCACATTTCGACACGCGCTCTCCCCGGACTGGACGGCCGACCGGCTGGTGACAGGCAACGCTCAGCTGTGCTCGCTGGAAGCACCGGACGCGGCGCCTCCAGCCGCCCTGGACATGGCCGGCGTGCAGGTCAGCGGGCGGCTCGACGGGTGGCTTGGCCAGTTCGGGGCTATCGGCCCGACCGCAGCGGTCGCGCTGGCCCTCCGGCCCGACCGGCCGTCCCGCTTCGTGCAAGAAGTGGGCGCGCTGGCATTGGAACCGTTCGCGCTTCGGAACTACGGCGGGACCGGCGAGAGCCGCTGGACGGGCGCGGACAAGCGGGAGGAGATGGGTGCCCGCAGCGAGCTGGTCCTACCGGACATTCTGGTCGCCAGCGTTGACTGCGTCACCGACGCCGGCAATCTCAGCGCCTGGATCCCGCCGCCGTGCAGGGCCGACCCGAGCGGGGCGGTGCGCGTGATGACGATCCGCGGACTGCGGGACCCCAAACTGGACCAGGCGTGGCTGTTCGCGCGCTGCGCGATCGAGGGCAGGCCCGCATGGTACGCGGTGTCGCACCTTGCCGCTGCCCTCGACGGATCCGAGTTCGGGCGCGAGGTGCTCGGGTACCCCACGAAAGGCGGGGCGTCCCACGTGCAGATCGGCGCCAATCGCTTCCTGTGCAGCGTCCAGCGAGGCGGGACCTCGCTGTTCCAAGCGCACGGGTCTTACGGGGGCTTCTCGACCGGCACGTCGCTGGACGAGATGCTTGTCGCGACCCTGCGCGCGACGCCCGGGCCACGCGGCGACCCGCCGCTGGGCGAGATCGCGCTGCAACAGTGGTTCTACCAAGGCCTGCGCAAGCCGGTCAGTCGGCAGTCGATCGCCGCCTCGTTCGCCCCGGGACCGGCCGGAGCCGCCCGCGAGGCCTGGACATCGATCGGCCAGGCGCACCCATACCATGCATCGATCTTGGACGGTGGCACGATGCAGCGCCTGCCCGCCCGGGTCGTGGCGGGCGCCGCAACCCTCGGGCACTACTACCGGGACCGCTGTGACGGGGCGCTGCCCTGGGAAGAGGACGCGCCGGCCGATCCCGGGAATCGCTCCCGGGCCTAGGCCGCACCGCGTTCGGAGATCGGCACGAACGCCGTCTTGCCGGGGCCCTTGTAGATCTGGCGGGGCCGGGAAATGCGGCGCTCCGGGTCGACCATGAACTCGTCCCAATGGGCCAGCCATCCCACGATCCGGCCGAGGGCGAAGAGCACGGTGAACATTTCCGGCGAAAAGCCCATGGCCTCGTAGATGATCCCGGAATAGAAGTCCACGTTCGGGTAGAGCTTCCGCCGCTTGAAATACTCCTCGTTCAACGCGATGCGCTCAAGCTCGGTCGCGAGCGCGATCTTCGGATTCGTGCCGGTCGTCTCGAAGACGTCGGCGGCCACATCCTGCAACACGCGCGCCCGCGGGTCGTAGTTCTTGTAGACGCGGTGGCCAAAGCCCATCAGGCGGCGCTTCCCGGACCTGACGCTTTCCATGAACTTCGCGATGCCGGCCGTGGACCCGATCTCGTCCAGCATCTGCAGCACCCGCTCGTTCGCGCCGCCATGCAAAGGGCCGGACAGCGCCCCCACGGCGGCGGCGACGGCAACGTAGGGATCGGCGTTGGAGCTGGCGACCTGGCGCATGGCGGAGGTCGAACAGTTCTGCTCGTGCTCGGCGTGCAGGATCAGGAGCGAGTCCAGAGCGCTGGCGAGCACGCCGAGATCCCGGGGCCCGAGCTGCCTGCTCGTGCCTTCCCAGATCATGTGGATGAAGTTGCCCGAGTACCCCAAGTCAGGGCGCGGCTCGGTGCGCGCGTAGCGCAGCGTCCGACGGTAGATCAGCGCGGCAATCACGGGCATCTTGGCAAGTAGCCGCAACTGCTGGCGGCGGCGCTCGGTGGCGCTCGAGAACTCTCGGGCATCGGGGAAATAGGTCCCCAGCGCTGCAATCGTGCTGGCCAGCATGGCCATCGGATGGGCACCCGCCGGAAAAGTCTCGATCAGGTCCGGCAAACCCGGCGGCAGGTGCATCTCGGCGGCCAGCTCGGCGTCCCACCGGCCCAGCTCTTCGCCAGTCGGAAGGTGGCCGCGAACCAAGAGGTGCGCGACTTCGGTGTAGGTGCAGTGGCGGGCCAGTTCCTCGATGGGATATCCCCGGTATCGCAGCACGCCGCGAGCGCCGTCTATGTACGCGATCCGGCTCGTGCAGGCAGCGGTGTTGGTATAGCCCGGATCGTAGCTGAGCATCCCGAACTCGCCGGGATGCGCGCGAATCTGCCTCAGATCCATGGCGCGGACCGTTGACGAGCTGATCGGCAGCTCGTACCGAGACCGCGTGCGGGAATCCGTGATGCCTAGCTTGCCCTCGGCCAACACCACCACCCTGCCCGCCGGGAAGTCCCGCCGGATGGTTCAGGATACCAAACAATGCCAGGCCAGCCTGTCGCGGAAACGACCCGTGGCCGCGGCTGCGCCTTGGTCCCGAGCGCGGGCTGGGCCACTATACTCTGATGGAGGAGAAATGCCGATGCACCCTAGAGCGATCACCAGGCGAGGCCTGATCAAATCGGCCACAGCGCTTTCCGTCTCGGCCGCGGCGACGGCCGCAAATTCGGCGGTGACCGTCGGGATCATCGGCCTGGGCGGGCGCGGAAGCAGCCACGCCCGCCACATCGCGTCCATGCCCCAGGCCAAGGTCGTCTCGGCGGCGGAGGTCTCCGAGGACTCGATCCGCAGGGCCCGCGAGCGCGTGTCGCTGGACGGCATCCGGATCCACAGGGACATGGAAGAAGTGCTGGCGAGCGACGTGGACGCGGTCATCATCGCGACACCCGTCTACATGCACCCGGACCATTTCGAGGCCGCGATCCGGGCCGGTAAGCACATCTACATCGAGAAGCCCGCCGCGGCGGATCTCGCAGGGGTGAAACGTGTGATGCGCCTGGCGGACGCGGCCCCGCGACACCTGAACATCACATTCGGGTTCCAGCAGCGGCACGGCATGGTCTACCACGAGGCCAAGCGGCTGATCGACTCCGGACAGATCGGCCGCATCAACCTAGTCCACTCCCACTTCCTAAAGAGCGGCATGACCGGCAATGAGCCCGCCCTGGCGCCGCCCGAGAACGACGCGGAGCGGCTCGCCCAGTGGAAGCGCTGGCGATCGACCTATGGCGAGATCATCACCGAGACGTTCTGCCACAACATCGACGCGATGAACTGGTTTGTCGGTTCCCATCCGGACAAGGCGATCGGAACTGGCGGCCGGTCGGTCATGAAGCAGGGGGACCTTCTGGACCACCTCAACGTGACCTTCGACTATCCCGGCAACGTGCAGGCCAATCTGGTCGGGTCCTATCTGTCGCCCTCCTTCTACCGAGAGGTCTACGAGCGGTACTTCTGCCAAGATGGCGTCGTCGAGACGGCGCGGGGGTACTGGAAGCACTATCGAGGCCGGAACGACACGGTCGAAGCGCGCTCGCCGCATGACATCACGATCGACGCCTTGGCGGAGTTCTTCGGCCGAATCTCGGACGGACGGCCGGACAACACTGGCGTCCGCGGAGCCGAGAGCACGCTGACGGCGCTCCTGGGCCAGATGGCAATCGACCGCAGGGCGGAGGTCACGTGGGACGAGATGATGGCGACCTAGCCGATAGCCGCGGTCGCGGCATGCCCCCGAGGACCGGCCAGCCGGGTCCCGGAACTTTGCCCGGACCCTGTGCGAAACTTGCTAGGGGCGCCGTGCCCCCGAAACCTCGCGATGCAGCCGCTGCGCTTTGACCAAGCCCGCGCCGTGGTCTTCGACCGCGTTCGCGATCAAGCGGCCAGACCAGCGGTCGAGACGATTCCGCTGGACGACGCAGCGGGCAGAGTCCTAGCGGTCGATGTCTTCTCGGACCGGGACTACCCCCCGTTTGACCGGTCGGCGCGTGACGGCTACGCGGTGATTGCCGAGGACGTGCAATCCGTCCCCGCAACCTTGGACGTGATTGGCGAGACGCCGGCCGGCGTGCCGTCGCCCTTCAGCCTCGAGCGGGGCGAGGCGGTGGAGATCATGACCGGTGCCCCGGGACCGCGCAATGCCGACGCGGTTGTGATGGTGGAGTACTCGGAGCGGCGGGGCGGGCGGGTCACGCTCTCGCGGCCGATCGCTTCGGGGCGGAATCTGATCATCGCTGGCAGCGAAGTCCGGCGGGGGCAGCGGGTGATGACGGCCGGGACCCGCATCTCGTACGCGGTCATCGCCCTGCTCGCGACGGTCGGCCACTCGGAAGTCCAGGTGTTCCGGCGCCCGCGCGTGGCGATCCTGTCCACGGGGGACGAGGTCCTGCCAATCGACGCGGAGCCGGCCAGCCACCAGATCCGAAACTCCAACGCACACTCCCTGGCCGCTCAGGTGCGCCGCCGGGGCGCCGTGCCCGAAATCCTGCCCATCGCTCGCGACACCGTCGCGGCAACCCGCCGGCTTGTCGTCCGAGGCCTCGAGAGTGACCTGCTCTTGCTCTCGGGCGGAGTCTCGATGGGCAAGCATGATGTCGTCGAGGAGGTCCTGACGGACCAGGGGGCCGAACTTTTCTTCACCAAGGTGCGCATCCAGCCCGGAAAGCCGCTCGTGTTCGCTCGCTGCGGAGAGACGCCGGTCTTCGGGCTGCCGGGCAACCCGCTGTCCACGATGGTCACCTTCGAGGTGTTCGCATCGGTCGCGGTCGACCTCTTGGCGGGAGCGAGCGATTCCCCGATGCCCTTCTCGGAGGTTCCGCTGGCCGAGGGCTTCCGGCACAAGCCCGTGCTAACACGCTTCCTGGGGGCACGGCTGGAGGGCAGCTACGCGGGAACGACTGTGCGCATCGACCGGGGCGGAGGCTCGGGCGACGTGGCAGCGTTCGCGCGCGCCAATTGTCTGGTCGTGGCGACCGACGACCGATCCGAGTGGGAGGCGGGAGACCCGGTCCGAGTGATGCCGCTGTGAGCCGCCTGACGCATTTCGACGAGTCCGGCGCGGCCCGGATGGTGGATGTCGGCGCCAAGCCGGCGACGCGCCGCTCGGCGCGCGCGTCCGGCATGGTCCGCATGCGCCCCGAGGTCCTGGCCGCACTGCCAGAGAACCCGAAGGGTGACGCCCTGCAAGTGGCCCGCATCGCGGGGATCCAAGCTGCCAAGCGGACAGCCGAGCTGATCCCCCTGTGCCACCCATTGCCTCTCACCCACGCCGACGTGGCCGCGGAAGCAGGCCCGGGCGGGGTGCGGATCACCTCGAGCGTGGCAACGCTCGCGCCGACCGGCGTCGAGATGGAGGCCATGACCGCGGTGGCCGTGGCCGCGCTGACGGTGTACGACATGTGCAAGGCGATGGACAAGGGTATTGAGATCAGCGAGATCGTGCTGCTCGAGAAGACCGGCGGAAAGAGCGGGACGTATGCCCGGGACTGAGGCACCCGGCGCAGGCCCACCGCTGCCGGCGGGCCCAATGACGCTCGCCAGGATTGGCCTTGCGGCGATCTTTGCCGCCGCGTGCGGCGGTCCGGCCGTGGCGCAGGAGACGACCGATCTATTCGACCCCGAGACGCTGTTCGAGTCTGACCAGCCGGCGATTTTTCTGGAGGAGATTGACGAGGTCACCGTGCCGGTGACCGTTCTGGGCCCGAAGAACCAGTACGTCCATGACATGATCCTGGAGGATTTCACGATTCTTGACAACGACTCGGAGCAGTCGATCGTGGGCTTTGATGTCAGCTTCCTGCCAATCTCGATGGTCATCTGCGTGCAGACCAGTGATCGGGTGGAGGGAATCTTGGGCGACATCCGCAAGACCGCCTATCTGTTCACGGAGTTGGTCCTCGGCGAGCACGGCGAGGCGGCCTTGATGACCTTTGACAGCCGCGTCAAGTTGCTGGTGGACTTCACGAACGACACGCTCAAGCTCGACAAGGGCCTCAAGGGGATGCGCATCGGGACCTCGGCGGTGGCGCTGGCGGACGCGACGTACAGCGCCATCCGGCTGCTCCTAAGGCGGCCTGACAACCACCGCAAGATCATCGTGGTGATCTCGGAATCCCAGAACAACGGCAGCCGGATCGGACTTGGCGAGAGCCTTCGCACCGCGCAGCTGTACAACATCGCGGTCTACCCGGTGCGGCTGTCGACGCTTTCGGCCCGGCTGCGCCGCAAGCCCGTAGTCCGCCCGCCCAACATTCCGGCCGGCATCGTCGTGCGGCCGCGGATGCCCGGCACGCCGGACACCCCGACAGCCCAGCAGCAGGCCCGCTACAGCGTCACACCCAACATGATCCCGATCGTGATCGACCTCGTCCGGGGCGTCAAGAACCTGATCTTCGACAATCCCTTGGAAATCCTCGCCAAGGGTACCGGCGGGCGTGCCTACAGCCCGCGAACCACGAGCGGCGTCCAAGAGTCGATCATTCGCATCGGCGAGGACATCCGCAGCCAGTATCGCCTCAGCTATCGCCCCAACAACCTGAACGAGCGGGGCATCTACCACCGGATCGAGGTCACCGTTCCCTACGAGCGCCTGAGACTGCGCCACAGGGTGGGCTACTTCCACGGCCCCACGCCTCGGCTGGACGGCGAGCCGGCCGAGTAGCGAGCGGCCTAGCGCTGCATCGTAGTTGACACAGCGGGGCCTAGTCGTGTAGAACAGCAGTAGTGCGAATTGGTCTGCGCATGCTGAAGCCGAGCACAGCCGATTGGTTGCGCGGCGCTCTGCGGGAGGGCACGCTCTCGCGCGCGGCCTTGGCACGCCAGCTGTGTGAGCTGGATGGCTGGCGCAACCGGAAAGGGGAGCTGTGTGCGGCCTCGGCTCGCAAGGGCCTGCCAGGGCTGGCGGCGGAGCTAGGTCTGCCCTTGCCGCCGGCGCGGCGCGCGGCGGGGGGCTGTCGGCCGCGCTCGCGGCGCCGGGCGCCGCGGGGCTTCCCGCCGGTCCGGCTGCAGTGCTCGCTGGGGGAGCTGGGAGCGGTCAGCCTGCGCCCGGCCGACTCGGTCAAGCTGCGTCGGCACTATGGGGATCTGCTGGCTGCGGAACATCCGCTGGGGCGCGGGAGCGCACCGGGTTGCCGGCTGGTGTACGGCATCCGGGCCGGGGGCCAGGACGTGGGGGTGGTCAGCTTCGTGGCCGCGCCGATGCGCCTGGGGCCGCGCGACCAGCATCTGGGCTGGGACGAGCGGACGCGCCGGCGGAACCTGCCCAAGCTCGTCTCCAACGACCGTTTCCTGGTGCGCTCCGGAGTGGTTGTCAAGAACCTCGCCAGCCACGCGCTGGGCCTGGCGCTGCGGCGCTTGGGCCGCGACTGGCAGCGGCTGCACGGGAGCGCACCGGTGGCGGTTGAGACCTGTGTCGAGCAGCACCGGCGGGCGACGTGCTACAAGGCGGCGGGCTTTGAGTGCCTGGGTGAAACGGGGGGCCTGCGGCGGGGGGCCAAGGAGCCCTCGCGGGCGCAGCGGGCCAGGCCGGACTTCCGCGAGCCGGAGCGCAATCGCAAGCACGTCTGGGTCAGGGCGCTGGTGCCGGACTGGGAGCGTGTCCTCCGGCAGCCGGCGCGGCTGGTGCTGGGTGGCTTCCCGAGGCTGGACTTCGACAGCGAGGCGGCGCACTGGTCCGGGCGCGAGTTCGAGCGCTCGGATTTGCCGGACCGGCGCCTGCGGGAACGGCTCAAGGCCATGGGCGGGGCCTGGGAGCAGCGGCCGGGCAAGTGCCTGCCGGAGATCTTCCCGCGGGGCAAGGACCAGCAGGCCGCCTATCGCTTCCTGCGCAATCGGAGGGTCTCCATGGAGCACATTCTGGCGCCGCACCGGGAGGCCATGGTGGACCCAGGGCCATTCCTTTCTCGTAGAGCGTGGTTGAGGGGTGGCACGATCGCATTCTGGCGGTGACGGTCGCGATGTGCGCCGACGGATGATGTTGTTCTTCAGTAGTGGCTATTCTGTTGTGACTATGGCATACTGGGGGCATGCAGGCGCTGCCACAGGCCTGTCGTGACTTGGACTTGCGCGCCATTCAAGTGCGCCCGACCCACGGGGCCGAAGAACACCGCCGTTGGGACCGCTTGGTCGCCCAGCACCACTACTTGTCCTTCCGGGCCCTGTTCGGCAAGGCGCTGCGCCATGTCTTCTTCCTGAACTCGACTTGGATCGCCCTGCTCGGCTGGCAGGCCGCCGCCTTGAGAGTTGGCGTCAGAGACCGCTGGATCGGCTGGTCCCGGCAGCAGAAGCGCCGCCGTCTGCACTTGATCTCCCAAAACTCCAGATTTGTGATCCTGCCCGGCTTTCATCGTCCCAACCTGTGCTCGCGCGTGCTCGGCCTGAGCCTGCGGCGCCTCTCGCAAGACATGCGCGCCGCGCATGCATCGGATCTCTTGCTCGCGGAGTCCTTTGTCGACACCTCGAAGTTTGCCGGCACCTGTTACCGCGCTGCGAACTGGCGCTCGCTGGGCTTCACCAGCGGTTATGCGCGCCAGCCTGGAGGCAAGCCGCTGTGGCGGCATCATGGCCAACCGAAGGAGGTTTTCGTGTACGAACTGCAACCCAACGCCAGCGAGACCCTGCGCTCAGAGCAGCTCGATGTGGCCTTGCAGGGCCCCGAGCGCAGTGCGCCCCCCGACGTTCCGCAACTGCGGAGCATGTATGAGTTTCTCAGCACGATCCCGGATTACCGCAGTGCGCGCGGCAAGCGCTACGACCTCAGGACCGTGCTGACGCTGGCACTGGCGGCACGACTGGCTGGCTACCGTGGCGTGACGGCCTTGGCACAGTTCGCTGCGCTGCTGGACCAAGACCAGCGCAAGGCCTTGTCCTGCTTCTTCAGTCCCACCAAGCAGTGCTACACGACCCCCAACACCACGACTTTCCACAACATCCTGTCCAAGCTGGATCCCGACACGCTCGACGATGCCGTGGAAGCTTGGGCCCAGCAGCAGAGCCAGCAGGCGCAGCACGCGCCGCAGCCCGCCGGCGGGCAGGGCGGCGCGTGCACCCAAGATTTCTTTGCCCAGCCGGCGGTGTGCATGGATGGCAAGGATGTGCGGGGAGCCTCGAAGCAGACCGAGGGCGGTCGCCGCATGTTGTTCGCGGCTGTGGAACAGGACACCGGCCTGGTGCTGGGCCAGCTCGAGATCGACAGCAAGAGCAATGAGATTCCGGCCCTGCGCGAGTTGGCTGGCGAGCTGGATCTGGCCGGGCGCATCGTCACCGTCGATGCGCTGCACTGTCAGCAGCAGATGGCGCGCTGTCTGCAGCAGTGCCAAGCGCATTACCTGGTCACCGCCGTGAAGGACAACCAACCAACGATGGCACAACAGTTGCGCGAGATGGACTTCAGTGACTGCCCGATGATCGAGACGCGCGACAAGCTGCACGGGCGCAGCGAGCGCCGCCGTTACTGGGTCCAGGATCTCAGCGGGTCGCAATGGGACGGGAAGGTCAATCTCTACGGGCGCCAGCAGGCGATCCGCATCGAGCGCCAGCGCTGCCGGCGGCGCCGGGCCAAGGCCGGCAAGATGAGCATCGAAGTTAGCTATGCCTTGACCTCGCTGTCGAGCGAGCAGGCCAGCCCGGAACAGCTTGCGAGCCTGATCCGCAAGCACTGGCACATCGAGAATCGTTTGCACTATGTGAGAGACGTGACCTACGACGAAGACCGTTGCCGCGTCTACGTGCGCGACCTGCCGCGAAATCTGGCCACTTTGAGCAACACGGCAATCTCAATCATCCGCTGCCGCACACGCTTCCGCTACGTGCCGGTGGCCAACCGGCATTTCGCAGCCCGCCAGCAGGAGGCTCTCGATCTGTTGCTGATACCACCGAAGAGCTAGCCGATGCAACCTTGGCGGCAGCAGGCAGCGACGCGCCAGACGAGGCGCTGGGTTACCCCTGTGTCGTTAGGGCCCTCTCAGGCGGGATCGTCTCACGGTCCACACGCCCCTGACAAAGCGCCGGACCACACCACTGTCGTCCTTGTGCGAAGACCGTGCTCACTGCTCGAATCAAGTGCCCAGATCACCCGCACCCAACCCTCACGGATCTGGCCGGCACCTCCACACAAGCACCAAAACAAGCATTCACTCCAGCAAGCGCCCTAACCTTCCGAAAACGGAATGTGCCTGATGGTGGACCGCTGCCACCTGCTGAAGGGCACGGTGCTGCTGGTGCAGGACACGACCACGCTGAACTACACCGGGCTGGGCAAGTGCACGAGCGGTCTGGGGCCACTGAAGCAGCGCAGCGACAGTTCGCGGGGACTGCGCGTGCATGCGTCGGTGGCCTACACGCAGGGCGGCCGGCCGCTGGGGGTGAGCGGCCTGGAGGTCTGGGGCCGGCCGCTGCAGGAGCCGCCGGACGAGCGCGAGAAGGAGAGCCGGCGCTGGTTGCGGGGGCTGCGGCAGGGTTTCGAACTGGGCCGGGCCTGCCCCGGCCAGCGCATCGTGGTGGTGGGCGACCGCGAGAGCGGCATCTACGAACGGTTCCAGGAGCGGGAGCGGCGCGAGCAGGCCGGCGAAGAGAACGTGGAGCTGCTGGTGCGCGTGCACGTGGGCCGGCGGCGCAAGGTCAATGTGTGGGACCCGAGCCTGCGGTCGCTGATTCTGCGCTCGATCCCCATGCAGGCCGACTTTCGGCAAAGGGTGCGCTTCCGGCACAAGTTCTGGCTGCTCTCGCAGGGGGGCAAGCGGGCCCGCAAGCGGCGCAAGGTGGAGACCCGGGTGAGCATCGGGCCGGTCGAGCTGCAGCCGCCGGAGGCGCTCCGCAAGCGGGGCGAGGCGGGGGTGGAAGCCTGGCTGGTGCATGTCGAGCAGACCAATGCGCAGCCGGGAGAGGATCCGCTGGAGTGGTTCCTGCTGAGCACGGCGGGCGCGTTGAGCAAGGGCTGGGCGAAGCGCATCGTGCGCTGGTACGAGGCGCGCTGGAGCATTGAGGAGTTCTTCAGAGGGGCGTCATACTACTCCATTCCACGATTCTCGTCCGGAGCAGGCGCGGTTTTGCCGCAGGGGGCACCCGTTCGACGGCTGGCCGCTCAAGATCCTGTCCAGTCGGAGGCGTCCCAGCGGCCAGCTGTGGCTGTACGTTGAGCTGCCCGACGGTCGTCGGCGCTCCTTCCCCGCTGCTTGGACCACGCTGCAGCCGCCGCCGGAGGGCGCCCAGTGCGTGCGCCTGCGCGTGTCTCACCTGCGCGCCTTGCGTACGCTGGTGGGAGCCTTGCGGAGGCGCCATGCGAGAGACCGAGAAGGGGCCGGCAGCGGGGCTGGAGGGCCGGCTGCTGGCGTTGCTGGAGCACGAGGAGCGGCAGGCTCGCTGGCGGAGTCTGCCGGCCGGGGCGCGGCGGGAAGCGGTGGAGCAGCTGGCGCGGATGCTGCTGCGGGCGCGAGCGCGGGAGTTGAGCGATGAAGCGGGAGACGCTGATCCGGGCGCGGCATCTTGAGCGGCTGGCGTTGGTGTACGTGCGCCAGTCGACGCCGGGGCAAGTGCTGAAGAACCGGGAGTCGACGCGGCTGCAATACGAGCTGCGGGAGCGGGCGGAGCAGCTGGGCTGGCCGCGGGAGCGCATCGAGACGATCGACGAGGATCTGGGCTGCTCGGGATCAGGGGAAGTGCAGCGCGCGGGGTTCGCGCGGCTGCTGCAGAGCGTGGCGCGAGGGCGGGCTGGAGCGGTGTTCGGGTTGGATGCCTCGCGCTTCGCGCGCAACGGGGCGGACTGGTTCAAGCTGCTGCGCTGGCTGCGGGCCACGGAGACGTTGCTGGTGACGGACGAAGGGGTGTACGACGCCAACAGCGGGGACGACAGTTTCGTGCTGGGCATTCACGGCACGCTGTCGGAGGCGGAGCTACACAAGATCAAGGCGCGCCTGGACAAGGGGATGCTGAGCAAGGCGCGGCGCGGCGAGCTGTACCACCACGTGCCGACGGGCTTCGTCGTGGACGGCAAGCGGCTGCGCAAGGATCCGGACCGGGACGTGCGCGAAGCGGTGGGCGAGGTGTTCCAGCGATTCCGGGAGCTGGGGACGGCCCTGCAAGTGGCGCGGCAGCTGCGGGCGGAGGGGATGAAGCTGCCGACGCGGCATCTGGACGAGCGCGGCTTGGAGTGGCGCGAGGCGACCTACTCGCGGGTGTGGAACGTGCTGCGGAACCCGGCCATGGGCGGGGCGTACGCGTGGGGCAGAACGCGCACCAGGCTGCAGCTGGACGAGCGGGGTCGGGAGCAGAAGACGAGGCGCAAGCTGCCGATGGAGGAGTGGCGGGTGTTGCTGACGAAGCACCATCAGGGCTACGTGGAGTGGGAGGAGTGGCTGTCGATCCAGGCGCGGCTGGCGGGGAACGCAGTGGGGCAGGGCGGACGGGGGGCGGCGCGGGAAGGGCGGGCTCTGCTGCAGGGGCTGGCCACCTGCGGCAGCTGCGGGCGGCAGTTGACAGTGCGTTACGCGAACGCGGTGCAGTACCGCTGCGAGCCCAGTCTGGACGGCGAGGGGGGCTGCCAGTATCTGGGGGGCGTGCGGCTGGACCGGCTGGTGGCGGAGATCGTGCTGGATGGGCTGGGGCCGGCAGCGGCGGAGGCTGCCCTGGAGGCGGAACGGCAGCGGGACAAGGAGGAGCGGCGGCGGCTGCTGGGGTACCGGCGGGAAGTGGAGCGCAAGCAGTGGGACGAGCGCAAGGCGCGCAAGGAGTACTTGGAGGTGGAGCCGGAGTTCCGGCGGGTGAAGCGGACGCTGGCGCGGGACTGGGAGCGGGCGCAGCAAGCGCTGGAGCGGGCGCAGGAGGCCTTGGCGGGAGCGCGGAAGGATCTGCAGGCGGCGCGGCAGGGCGAGCCGGCCAGCGTGTCACCGGAGGAGCGGGAGGAGCTGGCGCGGTGCTGCGAGGACCTGCGGGCGGTGTGGGAAGACGCGGCGACCACTTGGCGGGACCGCAAGCGGCTGCTGCGGGCGGTGCTGGAGGAAGTGGTGCTGACAGCGGACCGCGAGGCGGGCAAGCTAGGAGTGCTGCTGCGCTGGCGAGGGGGCTGGATCGACGAGCGGGAGCTGGGGTTGCAGCCCATGCCACGGCCCGAGCGCACGCCGGCAGCGACCGTGGAGCTGGTGCGGCGCCTGGCGCGGTTTGATTACGACCGCGAGGTGGCCGCGGAGTTGCGGCGGAGAGGGCTGCGCACCGCTCGCGGTCTGGAGTTCACGTGGCAACGGGTGGCGGCCGTGCGGAGGCAGTACGGCATCCCCGGCTGCCCGCGCAAACCGGCCGGCGGTCCGGAGCCGGTGTCGGTGCCGGCAGCGGCGCGGGAGCTGGGAGTGTCGGTGTCCTCGCTGTACCGCTGGATTGAGCAGGGTTGGGTGCCGGCCGAGCGGTCGGGGCCGGAGGGCGCCTTGCGGGTGCGGCTGGACGCGAGGGTGAGGGCGAAGTTTCGCGAGGTGGTCCCGGAGGGCTACGTGCGGGCCGGGGAGGCGGCGCGGGCACTGGGGGTGTCGCGCCAGACGCTCTGGTCCCGAGTTCGGGCCGGCTCGCTGCCGGCGCTGCGCGTGGTGCGGGGCGCGGAGAGGGGCTTGTACGTGCGGTTGGACAGCGTGCCGCAGCCGCTGTTGCCAGGCTTGCCGGGTGCGGCTGAGGAGAGCGGCTGATGCGAGCGCTGGGGAGGAGCGGGCAAGCGAGGGGGCCGCTTTGCCGGCGCGGGACGGGGCACTCCGCGAGCCGTCCTGTCGGCCGGCCGCCAGTTTCTCACGATGCAAAGTGCCTGCTGGGGCGCACTGGCGGGCACCCTGCCGGCCCTGGCCGGCTGGCAGCGGCTGCCGCCGGTCCATTCTCAGTGCCGGGAGCTGGGGAGCAGGCCGGCAGGGGGGCCGAAACCGCCGCCCGGAGGCATTCCCACGACGTAAGAGGTGCTGGCGCACTGGAGCCAGCCGCTCCGAGCCAGGCCCGCAGCTGCCAATTTGCCATGCTTGGCGGGACGCCCTGGCCGCGGTGGCATGGCACGCTCTGGAAGCGTCGACGCTGCGACTGCCGCGGGCGGGCGGGCCGGTGCTCTGCTTGGGCTGCGGAGCCACACCGCAGCCCGTTCCGGGTCCCAGAGGGAGCGCTGGGGCGCTTCGCGGGCGAATTCAGCGTGTCAGGGCCGCCATTCCCGCCGATATGGCAGCACAAGGAGGGGGCGTCCGCCTCCTTGCAGCCTCAGGCCCACCTCGGGTGTGACGGGCATGGCCCTCCGGACTGCGTCGAGGCAAGAGCAGAATCGAACCGCCTTGCAGGTCCCGATTCTCCAACAGGCACCGCCCGCACAAGGCGCTGTACGACAATGGAGGTGCATTGTGAAGCGTAACCGTTCAAGGTGCTCAAGAGCGACGCGCGCATCCAGGACCGGCGCCTGCACACGGCCGAATCGCTGTGCAAGTGCCTGGCGTTCGACGCCGTCACGGCCTGGCAGGTCTCCTCGCTGGCGAGCTACGCGCGCGATGCGCCGCAGACGCCGGTGGACGAAGTGTTGACCTAGGACGAGATCACGGTCCTGTGGACCCGGGTGCTGGCGCACGATTTGGGGCCGGGGACCGCGCGACACCGGACGATATCCGGACCTGGGTCGATGACGACCGGCTTCCGGCCCTCGAAGCGCCGACCCCTGCCGGGCGACGCCGTGCTCTGGCGGGCCTGCGCCGATTTGGGGCCCTTGGTGCAGTATGAGCAGGAGCGGCCCGGGCCCAGCAGGCCCGTCTTCGCGGAGCCGCCGAGCGCAGCCCGGCCGCAGGCCATGGAGTCCGCGTAGCGCCAAGCCGGAGAGCTCGCGGCGAACCACTGGGGCCCTCACCGGGGGGCAAAGCCCGGAGAACGTCCGCCAGTCCGTCTGCAGCCGGTGCGGAGTCGGCCAGTCTGTTGGCTGAACCCCGCACCGCCCCATGGCTTGGCCGCAGTCGCCGGCCATGGGAGACGCAGGCGACCAAGGGACAGCGGCCGCCCACTCGCCCGTCCAATCCCCCCGAAGACGGCGGACTGAGGCACGCCCAAGACGCCGCTGGGCACTAGACTCGTCCGCACCGGTGCTGCCATCCTCCAGACTTGGCCCACCGCCCCGGGGACTCTCACAGATTCGGCCAGGCCAAGTTCAACTCGCAGCTGAAAGCAAGAGGTAACTCCGATCTAGCGCTAGGCGAGCGGCGCACCGGCTGCTATCATCGGGTCTGGACAGCCATGGCGATCCCGAACACGCGCAAGTATTCCATCTTCAGGCCGGGCACGGGCGAGAGAGCCACGGTCGTGGCCGTGCTGCCCAAGGGAGCGGACGTGCAGGCGTACCTCAAGGGTGCCGCCAGGCGCTTCGACTGGAAGGCTTGGGAAACCCAGAAAGCCTCCCTCAGGAAGGTGCGCGTAGGCCAGCAGAAGCAGCGGCGCCGCTGACCGCGGCCCTGCCCCGGGCTCAGGCATGACCCCTGGCCGGCGTGCTTCGTCACTTACAGGCATGAACCCACGCATTGCCTCAGTGTGCGGCGGCTTGGCCATCGCAGTTCTGACCGGTCCGCTGGCCGCCCAGCCCAGCCCGGCAACGAAGCGCCTCCTGGAGCGCAACAAGATGTTCGAGCCGGCGGTCATCCGGGTCGCCGAGAACGTCTACACGGCGATCGGCTATCAGGTCTCCGCCAACTCGATGATCGTCGGCGACGACGGCGTGGTCATCGTCGATCCCGGCCAGATGCCCAGTGCCGCGATGCGTGTGCGGGATGCCTTTCGAGAGGTCACGCAGCTGCCAGTGCGGGCGATCATCTACACGCACGGCCACGGCGACCACACCGGCGGCGCGCCGGCATTCTACGAGCCCGGCTTGGACATCCAAGTCTGGGCTCGCCAGAACTACGGCTCCGAGCAGGCCCTCGTACGGAGCAAGGGCTTGGCCGGCGGGATGCGGCCGTCCAACACGCAAGGGTTCGATCTTCCGCTGGAGCAACGCATCGGGATCGGCGTCGCGATCCCGCCCGACCGCCGGCCGGCCGGGAACATGATGAGCGACGGCCTGAGGCGGCCTGCGGCCCGGCGGGCGGGACCGCCCGGCGGGCGGGTGGAGCCGACCCACCGTTTCTCCGAGGATCGCAAGGCGCTGGAGATCGCGGGACTCGATCTGGAGCTGGTGGCAGCGCCCGGTGAGACGGCCGACCAGCTCTACGTCTGGCTGCCCGGCCAGCGCGTCGTCTTCGCGGGGGACAACTTCTACCAGTCCTGGCCCAACGTGTACCCGCTGCGAGGCACGGCGAGGCGTTCGCTGAGGGACTGGATCGCGAGCATCGACAAGATGGTCGGAGAGGATCCACTGCACGTCGTCGGCGGGCACACGACGCCGATCCTGAACGATGCCAAGCAAGTCTTGACCAACTACCGCGACGCGATGCAGTGGGTGCTCGACCGCACATTGGAGGGCCTCTCGCAGTTCATGACTCCGGACGAGCTAGTGCAGCACGCCCGGCTTCCGGAACACTTCGCGGAGCTTGACTTTCTGGGCGAGTACTACGGGTCCGTCGAGGGAACCGTGCGAGACCTGTACGCGCAGGACTTGGGCTGGTTCGACGGCGACGCGCTGTCGCTTCACCGGGAGAGCCCGCAGCGCCAGTCCGAGCGCATGGCGGAGCTGGCTGGCGATGTCAGCCAGCTCGAGGCGAAAGCCCGGTCGGCCCTGTCTGCGGGTGACGCGCTGGGCGCGGCGCAGCTGCTGCGCCACGTCATCCGCCTGCAGCCCGAGAACCGTGCCGCGAAGCGGCTGATAGCCGACGCTCTCGAGATCATCTCCGAGCGAACGCTGAACGCTCCCGTTCGCAATTACACGCTGTCATCCGCCAACCGCTACCGGCGGGAGGCCGAGCAGGGGCAGTAGCCGAGCTGGCCAGCGCTGGCGCGAGCTCCGACACTGAGCGTTCGCTCCAAGTCATTGGAATTGCCAAGGGCTCACAGGAGAGGTGAGTCCCAAGCGCCTCTAGGTGGTGATCGAACCAGTGGTGGACTCGGTCGGGCAGGCCTTGGAGACAAGCCGGATCTACCGGGTCCGGGCCCCTCGCTGAAGGCCTATCCCACGACCCGCAACTTCCGCCGGGATGCACCCGTGCCGCCCGTTCGATCACCGGCTCTTGGCGCGTCGCGTGCTGGAATTGGCGTCGACTCGGCCTGGGCGGTGCACTGTACGAGCGATCCCAAATCCCAAGGAACGGGTCGGCTCGCCCGCCGCAAGCCTGCCTACAACCGAGCCCTCAGCAACCGCACGGCTTCGATCGCCGCCAGCGCCACATCCGGCCGGGAGTCGTCCACGAGCGTTTCCAAGTGCGGCAGACTGTCCTCGGAACCGCTGACGCCCATCACGTGGGCCAGGTGCTGCCGCTGGTCGTTCGTACCTGAGAGCAGGGGCGAATAGAGCTTCTCGCGCACAGCGGCGTCACGCGCCAGCTCCTCCAAGAGGGCGCGTGCCTCGAAACGGTGCACCGCCGAGTTGAGACCTCGGAGAAGGTGCTCAAGCGGCGCCGAGTCGCCAAGGCGCACGGCCGCGAACGCCAGAGCGAGCCGCGCGCTGCCCGCCTTTTCCCTCGACAGTCGCTGGCTGACGCGGGCGCGATCCGCCGGATCGCCGATGCGCCCCAACCCTTCGGCCGCGGCACGGCGCATCATCTTGTCCCGGTGCTCCAAGTACTGAAGAAATCGGTCGCGCCCGCCCTTGTCGGGAATCTTGGCCAATGCTTCCAGCGCCTTCGCGCGCGTCGTGGCACGCTTGGCCTCTTGGATGACCCGGATCAATGCCGGAATGGCCACGACCGTGCGCAGCTGTCCAAGGGCCTCGCAAGCCGCCTCTTGGACCGATCGCTCGGGATCGCGCAGCAAGAACACGAGATCGTCTCCGACGCTCGGGTCCCCGATCTTCTTGAACGCGACCGTGCTCTGGATCACGACCGAAGGATCCCGCGAGCGAATGCCCGCCAGGAGCGCCTCGCGCTCCTGGCCGGCCCTGAGAACTCCCAGCGCCCGCGCCGCGGTGGCCCGCGCGTCAGGGTTGCGGCCCTCTCGCACGACCGCGCCGATTGCCCGGGCAACCTCCCCGTCCACGGTGACGTAGGCAGGCACCACAACAGGCGTCGGATTCGAGAGGCGCGACCTTAGAGAAGACGTCATCGACTTCACAGCCGCCAGCCGGCCCGTGCGGACATAGTCGGGCACGTATGTGTCCACCAAGCCTTCCACTGCCATGATCTGCAAGTCGGGCAGCGGATCACGCGTCGCCACCGCCAGCGGAGGTCGCACCTGATCGCCGCCCAAGTCAATCAGGGCCTCGATGGCCGCTCGGCGCACAGGCCCCGAAGCGTCGGACAGCATCCCGCTCAAGGCATCCAAGTGCAAGTACGCGTCACCGGACGAGCGCAGTTCGCCAACCGCCTTGATCCGTTCGGCAGGGTCGGGGGATTCCAAACCGCCCTGTGCCAAGCCAAGCCCGCAAGCGAGGACTAGGACCACCGTTACCCTGCGCGCTGTGGCGTCCGCCATTTCTCCGCCTTTCTCCCGAGACTCCGCGTCAAACGTATTCCAGCCGTACGCTCCGCGGTATCAGCCCCGCCGCGTGACCCATGTCGAGCAGGCGCTGTCCCGCGCTCAGCACTTCCGGCGCCATGTCCGTGGTGTGTTCGTTGACGTACATCCCCACGAAGCGGTCCGCGAGCCCTGGGTCAAGACCGCGCGAGAACTGCAACGCGTACTCCAAAGCCTCCGAACGGTGGTCCAGCGAGTGCCGAATCGTCTCGGCCAGCTTCGCTCTGGCCTCTTCTTGGACCGCTCGGGGAAGATCGCGCCGGATGCAGTTGCAGCCCAGCGGCAGCGGCAACCCCTGTGTCCGCTTCCACCACTCACCCAGGTCGACGACCCTGCGCAATCCCGCGGCCGAGAATGTCAGCTGTCCCTCGTGGATCACGACGCCCGCATCCACGCTGCCCTGGCTGACGGAGTCCACGATCTTGTCGAAATCGACGACGACGGGCTCGATGTCCGGCTCGTAGAGCTTGAGGGCCAGGTAGGCCGTCGTCTGCATCCCCGGCACAGCCACCCGGCGGCCGGCCAAGGTTTCCAAGTCCGTGCCGGAGACCACGACCGGCCCGTACCCATCCCCAACGCTGGAGCCAGCGGCGGTCAGGACATACCGGTCTGCCACGTACGGGTAGGCGTGGTACGAGATAGCCGTCATCTCGTACCGCCCGGCATGGGCATCTTGGTTCAGGCTCTGGATGTCCTTCAGAACATGCCGGAACTCGAGCAGATTCGAGCGGACGCGCCCAGTGGCCAACCCGAAAAACATGAAGGCATCGTCCGCGTCGGGACTGTGGGCGATTGTGAAGAGCCTCTTGGACGGCATATTCCTTGCTAGACTCAGACTATCAGAGGAATGGTTGCGCCTCTCCGCAGCGGCGGCAGCGCCGGCAAGCGCGTCTTGGCGGCGGTGCCGGACCTGTTCTTCGGCTCGAAGCTGTCCGCCCCTGCCGCGCGGCTAGGAATCGCGGTCCAATTCGCGGCCACCCGTGACGCCCTGCTGGAGGGCGCCCGTTGCGGACCGGACCTGATCGTCGCCGACTTGGACGCTGCGACGATCGATGCCGTCGGCGTGGCTCTCGAGCTCAAGGCCGGGAAGCAAACCGCCCTGCCTCGCATGATCGCCTTTGCCAGCCATGTTCACGGAGAACGACTCGAAGCGGCCCGACAAGCAGGGTTCGACGAGGTCCTGACGAAGGGTGCCCTGGCAGCCCGGATCCCCGAAATCCTCGGGTCGCTCGCGCGTTCGGACGGAAGGTTGGAGCCAAGCGTCAGATCACCGCGGGGTTAACGGGGATCGCGGTCCGCATGCCTTCCACGAGCACAATCCCTGTCTCCGAGATCCGATACCGGCCGCGGTCTTCCTCCGCGTCATAGCCGATCCGGATGCCTGGCGGGATCGTCGCGTTCTTGGATACGATCGCCCGGCGAATCTTGGCACCCTCGCCAATGTGGCAGCGGGCCATGACAATCGCGTCGTCCACGCAGACACCGGACTCAAGGTGCACGTTCCGGCCCAGAACGGAGTTGCGGACGGCCGCGCCATACAGAACACAGCCCTCCGAAACCACGGAGTCGACCACTTCGCAACGCCTGCCCTGCTCGTCCGTGCAGTACCTCGCGGGCCCGCTCGGGTACTCCGCCGTGCGCAGCGGCCACCGGCGGTTGTCCAGCACGAGCTTGGGCTTGATCGATCGCAGGTCCATGTTGGCGCCGTAGTACGCCTCGATGGTCCCGACGTCACGCCAGTAGCCATGGTGCCTGGGCGCCACTCCCGGCACCCTGTTGGTGAGGAAGTCGTACGCGTAGATCGGATGCCGCTGCACCATCCTGGGCAGGATGGTTTGGCCAAAGTCGTGGGAACTGTCGGACCGCGCCGCGTCGCGCCGGAGCGAGCCCATCAGCGCCTCTGGCTCGAATATGTAGTTCCCCATCGACGCCAGACACCAGCCGGGGCGACCGGGAATCTCAGGCGGGTCTGAAACCTTCTCGAAGAACCGCAGGATGCGCCAATCGGCGTCGATCTCCATGGTCCCGAAGCGCGCGGCCTCAGCAACTGGGATGGGCAGAGCCGCGACAGTGCCGAGAGCGCTGGACGCCCGGTGGTGCTGGATCATCTGGCGGATGTCCATGAAGTAGATGTGGTCGGCGCCGAACACGGCCACCAGTTCTGGCCGGGACAGCTCGAGGAGGTGGATGTTCTGGTAGATCGCGTCCGAGGTGCCCCGGTACCACTGCTCGCCCTTGCGCATCTGAGCGGGCACCGGCAGGATGAACTGGCTGTTCAGCAGTTCGGCAAACTGCCACGCATTGCGCATGTGCTGCAACAGGGACTGGCTCTTGAACTGAGTTAGCACGTAGATCGAGTAAATGCCCGAATTGATGAAGTTGCTCAGCACAAAGTCGATGATCCTGTACTTCCCCCCAAACGGGACGGCGGGCTTGCTGCGTTCCTTCGTGAGCGGATACAGGCGGGTTCCCTTGCCCCCGGCCAGGATCAGGCCCAGAACCTTGACGTTCTCCATGATTTGATTCCTCTCCCCCGCGAGTGGCGGATCGCTCTCAGGAAGTGGTGCTAAGACGGCCGTCCACGAGATCCGCCCGGGCCGGGAAACGCGCTGCTAGGTCCGCGCTGTGAGTGACCGTGATCAGCATTGCGTCGTGCTCGTCCTGAAGCTCCAGCAGCAGGTCGCCCACCCGGTCCGCGCTGGCCCGGTCCAAATTGCCCGTCGGCTCGTCCGCGAGGATCACGGGCGGCGTGTTGATCAGCGCCCGCGCAATGGCGACGCGCTGGCGTTCACCGCCTGACAGCTCGGACGGCAGGCGGTCCCTCCGGTCCGCGAGACCGACCCGCCGGAGTAGCTCGCGGGCCCGGTCAGCGGCCTCCGGCCGGGATGGACCTGCGAGGGTGGGCAGCAGCACGTTCTCCAAGCTTGAACACTGCGGCAAGAGGTGGTGGTCTTGCAGGACGAATCCGATGCGCCGGTTCCGAAAGGCCGCCAGAGCCTCCGGGCCAAGCGCGAAGGGATCCTCCCCGCAGATCGTGACGCTCCCGCTCGTGGGCGTCTCCAATGTCCCGAGAATGTACAACAGCGTGCTCTTTCCCGATCCCGAGGGGCCCATGACAGCCAGCGCCCCGCCGGGCCGAATCGCCAAGGACAGCCCACGCAGAACGGGCAGCGAACCGGAGGGGTGGCGGTACTCCTTGCGCAGCGAGCGCACGACCAAATCGGCAGGCATGGTCAACCGATGACGTCCAAGGCCGCCGGCTTGGCCCCATTGTCCCACAGGGCCCCCGCGGTGGTAGGATCTGCCCGGCGGCAATGGTTGCGGCCCCGGCGGGGCCGAGACATTCCCCGCATTTCCCGGGGCTTGTGAGAATATCGGCGCACGGGCCCGCCATAGAGAGGCCGGAGAAGCACGCGTGCTACTGATCGGCCCACCCGGCAGCGGCAAGACAGAACGGATCCTGACCGGCGTGGACCGGGCAATCCGCGCGGGGAGGGGACACGAAGTCCTGGTGCTGGTCCCGACCGCCAGCATGCGGGCCCACCTGCTCAGCACGCTGGCGCGCCGCGGCCTGATGCCCCCGACCAGCGCCGTGACCACGATGTCTGAATTCGTGGGGCAGCAGGCCCCGGACATGCTGGACGGCACGCCAGCGTGGGAGGACCGGCTGCTGGCGCAGGTTCTGGCGCGCTCCGCGTCCCGGTGGCTGCGCAAATGGGCAGGATCGTCGAGGCTTCGCGGTCGCATCGCGGCCCTAATGCGGGAGTTATGGGCAGGCGGGGCGGACAGTTACCAGCTCGAGCCCGCGGTGCGCGGCACGCAGCAGACCGCTTTTCTTCGAGTCTTTCGCGAGTATGAGGAAACGCTCTCGGACGAGGGACGCGTGCACCCGAACCAGCGGATCGCGGCTGCGGCCTCGATCGTTCGCGAGCGCGGCCTCGACTCCGTCAGGACCGTCTACGTGGATGGCTTCTACCAGTTCACGCGGCAGCAAGAGGAGTTGCTCTACGCGCTGGAGGAGCAAGCGGAGGAATTCGCAATCGCCATGCCGGAGGGCCTGGCGCACTACCCCCGAAGCGCCTCTCAAGTCGTGCTGCCGCCATCGCTTGCCAAAGAGGGGGTCCGCAGGGAGATCGTCGCAGCGCCGTCCCCGCGCGGCGAGGTGCTGGAGGTCGCGAGGCGCATTCTGAGCAGCGGCCGCCCGATGCGGGATCACGCCGTCGTCCTCCGGTCGCCGGATCGATATGCCGACCTGCTGCGCGAGGTCTTCGAGTCGCTCAAGATCCCTCACCGGTTCTGGCACCGGGAGCGCGCTTCGTCGCATGGCGTCACACGGCACTTCGTCGCATGGCTCCGAGTGATTCACAGGCAGTTTCCGGCCGAGGAGTGCTTGGAGGCCATCACCTCCCCGCTGTCGCCGGTGGGGGCTCTGGCCGAGGCCGACGCGTTTGACTTCGCGGTGCGAGAGTGCCTCCCGGGATCGGGGCTCGAATTCTTGGAAAGCAACGCGGACGGTTTTCCGAGCGTCGCCGAGCTGCTCGCACAGCTTCGACCCTGCCGAGACTGGCACCGGAAGCGATTCGGCGCCAAGCGCTGGGAGCGGGAGTGCCTCGACATGCTGGACCGGCTGCAGGCCCTGCGGCCCCCTGTCGTTCCGGGATCGCTTCGCAGGACTCTGGACTGGCGGGGCACTCTGGCAGCCAGGAGAGCCCTCCGATCGGCCGTCGGGGAAGCGGTCTCCATGCCGGAGTTCAAGGGGCGCAAGCGCCCCTCCCTGGCGGCGTTCGTGGACGCCGTCGAGGACGTGCTCCGGGCAACCAGCGTGCGCACCCCCGACGAGCGCTTCGACGTCGTGCACATACTGCCGGTCGGCGAGGCACGCCAGTGGTCAGTGCCCGTCGCATTTGCCTGCGGACTGGCCGACGGCTGGTTCCCGCGGCCCCGGGCGCAGGATGTCTTCTTCGCCGACGGCGAACGCCAGCGGCTCCAAGCGCTCGGCGTCGGGATTCGAACGAGCGCGCAGCACGCCGAGGAAGAACGCCGCCGCTTCGAGGTCGCGTCATCGCGAGCTACCGAGCAACAGGTTCTGAGCTATCCACGCCATGACGACTCGGGCCGGGAGCTGCGGATGTCGCCGTTCCTTGCCGCCCTCGGCGAACAGCCGCGCGACTGTCCCCCCGTTGCTGTCGGATGCGGGCGGTCAAGCGGATCGCCGAAGCGGGCCCGCAGCCTTCGGCCAGCTCTGCTGGACTCGGTCTCGGCACGAAACGCCAGCTTTAACGTTTCCGGGATTCGGGACTACCGGCAGTGCCCGTATCTCTACTTCTCGGCGAACACCCTTGACCTGCGCGGAAGGCCTCCGGAGCCCGCTGAGCGGCTCGACGGGCGAGTCGTCGGGAAGATCGTGCACTCGACGATCGACCGCTGGAACCGTGGCTTGGGACCGATCGGGGGCCTGCTCGACAAGGCCTTCGAGTCCGCACTCCGGGAACTGCACCTGGAGGCAGACTTCCGCACAGAGCGCATCCGGCTGGCCGTGCGCAAGGATCTCGAGCGATTCGCGGGACGGCCTGTGGCCGCCATGGCCGTTCCGTCGAACTCGGTGGCGCGATTCGAGGAACAGGTCGAGCTGCGCGTGGGAGACGCCCAACCGCAGCCTCGAGTGCAGTGCCGCATCGACCGCTACGACGTCAACCCCGGCCGAGACTGCGTGGTGACCGACTACAAGTACGCGCGGTCAGGCTCCGTCAAGAGGCTGCTCAGCCAGAACCTTGCCGGCGAGGAGCTGCAGCTCGCCCTGTACCTGGCGGCACTGGAACAGAGTCGGGGGGTCGAGCCCGCGGGCATGCTCCTTGTGGGGCTTCGGGACGGGACGAGCGTTGCCGGGGCTAGCGTCGGGGGAAGCGGCGACCTCAAGCCGCTCCGCCGGCAAGATCTGCGGAGGTTGCTGGTCGATGCCACGCAGGGGGCCGGGGAGACCGTCGGGGACGTGCTCAGGGGCAGGATCGAAGCGCTGCCCCGGGACGTCGGCTTCTGCGACCGGTGGTGCCGGTTCAAGCCGGTCTGCCGCGTCGCGTGGAAGGGTGGCACCGCTCCGCCAGACGACGAGCCAGGCGTTCGGTGATGCGCCTCACCGAGCCCCAGCGGCGGGCGGTGCAGAGCTGGCAGCGGGGTGACATTTGCGTGATCGCCGGCCCCGGATCGGGCAAGACGCGCGTGCTGGTGGAGCGGGTCCGCTGGCTGGTATTGGAGCGATCGGTCGAGCCGGAGCGAATCTTGGCCATCACCTTCACCGAGAAGGCCGCCCTGGAGATGCACGCCCGGCTGGTCAGCGAGGCTTCCGGAACGGAAGGGGTCCGCGACAGACTGGCGGCCGTGCACGTTTCGACCATCGACGCGTTCTGCAATCGCCTCTTGAGGGAACATGCGCCCCTGGCCGGCGTTGATCCGGGATTCGAGATGCTCGACCCGGGGGACGCTCGCAAGCTCTTGGAGGACGCCGTCGGTGACACGCTCGACTGGGCGTTCCGCAAGTCTGACCCCCGGCTGGGCAAGTTCTTGGCGGCATATGCCGCCAGCCCTTCGCGGCAGCGAGCAGACGAGGTCGGGGCGATCCAAGATGACTTGGCCGCGCTCGTGGCCCAGGTCCGAAGCCATGGTCGCCGCCCGTTCCTCGGCAGCCCCAGGCCGACGGGACCCGCCAGAGAATTGGCGACTGCGCTGATGGAACTGGCCCGGGCGAAGGACGCGCCGGGCTTGCTGGCCACGGTTTCGGAGTTGTCCGAGACGGCCCGCCTCGATCCGTCCAAGCTAGCCCCGCTCGTGGCGCGCGCGCAAGGCGAGGTGTCCGGATATCACAAGCGGGGAAAGCTCAAGCCCCTCGTCGCCCGCGTCAAGGACGATCTCCTGCCGGCCTGCCTGACGGCGGCCGCCAGTTCTTCCAACCGCGCGGCCCGCGCATGGCTGCTGGCAGCCGCGCGGAGAACGCTGCGCCAGTTCTCGGCTGCCAAGCACGCCAGCGGCCGCATGGACTTTGACGACACGCTGGCAATGGCCGCCGAGCTGCTGTGCTCCGAGAATGCGCCACAGCTGGCCTACGAACATGTGTTGATCGATGAGTTCCAGGACACGAACCCGCTCCAAATCGGGCTGATCGAGGGGTTGCTGCAGGCCCACGGCCCGCAGCGCCCGGTGCGATTCGTGGCCGGGGACATCAACCAGTCGATCTATGGGTTCCGGCACGCCGTCCGGGAGGTGTTCCAGAACTACCGCGAGCGCGTCGAGCAGGCCGGCGGGGAGGTGGTGGAACTGCTGGACAACTTCCGCAGCCGGCCCGAGATCTTGGCCGCGGTGCACCGGGTCCTGCCCGGCGGACAAGGGCGAGGGATCGACCGCCACCGATTGCAGGCCGCTGGCCGGTTCCCGCCCAAGCGCGAGCCGTGCGTGGAGCTGCTGGTCGCGGAGAAGGCGGGACCCGGACCGGCGAGCCACGAAGGGACCGCGCTCGCCGAGCGGCTGCGGACTCTGCGCGGATCGCTCCAGGTGGCAGACCGCACGAATCCGGGCGGGGCCCGGCCCATGCGCTGGGGGGACGCGGCAGTGCTAGCCCGCACGCACGCCACGGCCAGCGCGATCGCCCAGGCATTCCGCCGCGAGGGAATTCCCTGCGTGGCCTCCGCGAGCCGCGGGCTGTTCGCCGCCCCGGTCACCGCCGAGCTTGCGGCCTTCCTCCGGGCCCTGCGCAACCCGAGGGACGAGATCAGCCTGGCGGCCGTGCTCAAGTCGCCGTTCTGCGCGATCAGCGACTCGGCCCTGCTGCAACTCCGGATGGCCCACCAAAATCTGGCTGACGCCCTGAGGCCGGACGCCGACTGGGGTGGCCTTGACCCGGCCACCGCATCCCGGCTGGAGCGCTTCCGCGCGCGGTTCGACCTCTGCCGGGAAGACCGCGGAATTGTGCCGGCGCGCCAGCTGCTAGTGCGGGCGATGGCAGATTGCGGATATCGGTCACTGCTCGAGACGACAGAGGACGGTGACATGGCAGCCGCCCGGGTCGACCAGATGCTGGACTGGATCGGGTTGCAGCATGCACGCGGCGTGCTTGACCTCGACGCCGTGTCCGCGACTCTCGACCGAGCACTGCAGGAACAGCCCCCGACGGAATTCGCGCAGGCCGCGAGCGAGCCGGACTCGGTGCAGGTGTTGACAATGCACGCAGCAAAGGGGCTGGAATTCCCCGTCGTGGCTCTCGTGTCGCTGCAAAGGCGAGTCTGGCGACACCGACCGGGGATGCTGTTCTCGGGAACACACGGGATCGGCGCTCGATGGACATCCTCGGATGGGGACCGCCGGCCGGATGCCGCCTACGCGCGGATCGACGCCGACCTGCGGCGGAGGGAGGACCATGAGGAGGAACGGCTGCTGTACGTCGCCATGACCAGGGCCGAGGAGCATCTGATCCTCAGCGCCTCGTTCGCCGGCATGCCGCAGATGTCGGGCTGGATGCGGGGGATCGCCAGCGGTCTGGGCGTGAAGCTCCGGTCACAGTCCAGCGGGGAACTAGAGGATCGCACGGCGGGCGATCTCCGGTTCCTGTACCGCAAGACCACGGGACCGCTCACGCGAACGGCCGCCGGGCGCGGACCAGTCCCAGCCCGGCGCGGCGACTTGCTCCGGCCCCGCGAGGCAACCGCGCAGGCCGACTATGCCGCCGCCGTCACGTCCGTGGCGCTCTTCGCCGAGTGCCCCCGCAAGTACTACCTGTCCCGGCAACTCGGTCTCGCCTCGGAGGACTGGGGCTCGCAGGCAGGCCGCGCCCACGGTCGGCCCCAGCCCGGCGCCAAGACACGCCGGGGAACCCCCAGCCCTTCGGAACTGGGAACGCAGGTGCACGAGTTCTTGGCCGGCGAGACCGAGGGTGCCACGCCGGCGGTGCGCAAGCTGGCCCGGCACTTCGACCGACACGAGCTGGGCAGGCGGGCGGCATCGGCGTGGAGCGCCGAGCGCGAGGCGGCCTTTGTGTTCAGCATTGGCAGCCACGTGCTGCGGGGCACGATCGATCTGCTATTCGAGGACAGTCACGGACGGGTCTTGGTGGACTACAAGACGGATCGCCGAAGCCGGTCGCACCTCGACCAGGCCGCCCTCGAGCACGCCACGCAGCTGCAACTCTACGCGGCGGGTCTCGACAATGCCGGGCGAGCGGCCGATCGCGCGGTAGTCTTCTATCTGCGACCGGGCGTGGCCGTTGACATTGACATCGGCACGGCGGCGTTGGCGAGTGCCAAGGAGCAGGTCGGGCGGTTCTTCAGCGCCCAGAGCGCGCAGAGCTTCCCGCTGCGAGAAGGGCCTCGGTGCAGGCACTGCCCGCACTTCCGGAACGCGTGTCCCGCGGGCAGCTGAATCCGCCCACCGACAAGGCCTCCGGGCGGTGCCGGCCGTCCCTACCCCGCGATCTCGCGCGCGGCCTCGGCGATCCGGCGGGCCGAGATGCCGAAGCGATCGAGCAACTCGGCTGACTTTCCGCTGCGCGCGATGGCGCGCACGGCGAGACGGCGCACGGATGCGGGTTCGTCAGCCAAGGCCGCCAGCACGGCGCTGCCGATCCCGCCATGGGCGTAATGGTCCTCGACGGTCAACACGCGGCCATCGCAGGCCCGGGATGCCGCCACCAAGGTGTCGCGGTCGATCGGCTTGACACTGAACAGATCGATCACGCGGGCGTTGATGCCCTCCGCCGCGAGCTGGTCCGCGGCGTCAAGCGCCTCGTAGAGCGTCACACCGGCCGCGACGATCGCGATATCGTCGCTGTCGCTGGACCGCAGGACCTTCGACATTCCGATCTCGAACGGCTCGTCGGCTTCGTAGAGGATCGCCGTCTTGGGACGGCTGGTGCGGATGTAGACCGGCCCTTCGACCGCCGCCGCCAGTTGCACCGCCCTCCAAGCGCTCGTGGCATCGGTGGGGTAGAACACGGTGTAGTTCGGCTGGGCGCAGGCCATGGCCAGATCTTCCAGCCCCATCTGCGACGGTCCGTCCTCTCCGATGGAGACACCCGCGTGCGTGCCCACGAGTTTGACGTTGGTCGCGCTGATTGCCGCCAGCCGCATGAAGTCATAGGCCCGCGCCAAGAAGCAGGCGAAGCTCGACGCGAACGCGATCTTGCCCCGGCATGCCAGGCCCATCGCGACCCCGACCAAGTTCTGCTCGGCGATGTAGCACTGGAAGAGACGGCTCGGATCTGTCTTGGCAATGTCGGTGGTGAATGTCGAGTTGCCGACGTCGCCGTCGACACCCACGATCCTTTGGTCCGTCCGGGCAAGGGCTTCGAGGGCCGCTCCGTACGCGTTACGGGTGGCCACGACTGAGCCGCCCGGGGCGTAAGGTGGCGGTGCCGGCGCGCCCGCAGCCGGCGCGGAACCGTTCGAGGCCGGAGGCAGGTTCGGGCGCCACTCAAAGTCGGCGCCGGTCAGCTGCGACTCGAGCGAGGCGAGGGTTTCGTCGGCCATCTGGCCCGCCGGGATCGGCTTCCCATGCCACCCATCCTTGTCCTCCGCGCAGGGGATGCCGCGTCCCTTGAACGTCCTCGCCAACACCACGGTCGGCTTGTCCGCGCTCTCGCGGGCAGTCGCGTATGCTGCCACCAAGGCTGCGACGTCATGCCCGTCGACCTCGATCGCGTTCCAGCCGAACGCTTCCCAGCGCGCGCGGTACGCGCCCATGTCGTGCTCCAGCATGGTCGGGGCACTCTGGCCGAAACGATTCACGTCAACGGTGGCGATCAGGTTTCCGAGCCCGTCGTTGGCGGCCATGGAGGCCGCCTCCCACACCGCTCCCTCTGCGATCTCGCCGTCTCCGAGCAGGACCCAGACCCGGCGGGATGTCCCGTCAAGCCGGCATGCGTGGGCCATGCCCACGCCGACGCTAAGCCCCTGGCCGAGCGAACCGGTCGCCACGTCGACGAATGGGAGCGTGGTCGGCGGGTGCCCCTCAAGGTCGGAGTCGATCTTGCGCAGCTGCAGCAGTTCTTCCTCGGGGATGTAACCCACCTCGGACCAAGCCGCGTAGAGGACCGGCGCGGCATGGCCCTTCGAGAGGATGAACACGTCATTCGCCTCGCTGCCCGGGTCCGCCGGGTCGTAGCGCATGGCGTCGAAGAACAGCGCTGCCATGATCTCCGCGGCCGACGTGCAGGTGGTGGGATGTCCGCTTCCCGCCGCGGTTGTGGAGCGCACCGAGTGGATGCGCATTCTGGTGGCCTTGTCTCTCAAGCCGTCGAGGGTGCTGGAATCTAGGGCTGTTGGCATGGGCTTGGCTGGAATCTCCGAGAATTCGGGGCGCGCGGAGCGAGCCGGCCCCCCGGGGTGCGACTTGACCGCGCCTGACGCGGCTTATGCGGGACGGCAAGGGCCCAATAGCGGGCCCGCCGACCCCGGTTCCATCATAACCGCCGAGTGCGCGGGCCAGCATTGAGCTCCGGCGAACGGCCCCTCGTCGGCCGCAACCTGTGCCTATAGTGGTTAGGACTGAGCAATCTAGGTGAGGGTGGCGAAGGCAGTCCGGAGGTTCGAGGGCATTGACCTCGATTGCGGCCGGGCCCTCGCTCCCGTGGACGTTGCCTTCGAGACCTACGGTGAGCTTGACTCCGAGCGCGCCAATGCCGTGCTAGTCCTGCACGCTTTCTCCGGCGACGCGCACGCGGCAGGTTTCAGCCCCGACAGAAAGCAGCGGGGCTGGTGGGACAGTATGATCGGGCCCGGAAAGGCCTTCGACACGGACCGGTTCTTCGTAGTCTCCTCCAACGTCCTGGGCGGCTGCGCCGGCACGACCGGACCCAGCAGCGTCAACCCCGCGACCGGCCGGCCGTACGGCTCCGGCTTTCCGCAGGTCTCGATCGCGGACATGGTCCGGCTCCAGAAGATGCTGACCGAGTCGATGGGCATCGATCGGCTGCTCAGCGTCTCGGGAGGCTCGATGGGGGGCATGCAGGCGCTGCAGTGGGCCGTGGCCTACCCGGACGGGGTGGCCTCCGTGATGCCGATCGCCACGACGCACCGCCACTCCGCGCAGCAGATCGCGTTCAACGAGGTTGGCAGGCAGGCGATCCTCGCGGATCCGGACTTCCACCACGGCGACTACTACGGGAGCGTCGGGCCGGAGCGCGGCCTGGCCGTAGCCCGCATGGTCGGTCACATCACCTACATGAGCGACATCTCAATGCGGGACAAGTTCGGCCGCAGGCGGCGCAAGCTGGCAGACCAGGGCGACCTGTTCGAGGTGGAGAGCTACCTGCGGTACAGGGGCGGGCAATTCGTCACCCGTTTCGACGCCAACTCGTACCTCGTCATCACCCGGGCCATGGACACGTTCGACATCTCAGAGGCCTCAAGTTCGCTGGGGACGTGCTTCGAGCGCGGGCACAGCCGGTTCCTGGTCCTCAGCTTCACCTCCGACTGGCTCTACCCGAGCTACCAGTCCCAAGCGATTGTGCGCGCGCTGCGGTCGCGGAACCGGGATGTCGCGTATGTGGAGATCGAGTCCGGTTACGGGCATGACGCGTTCCTGCTGGAGGCCGGCGAGCAGACGCCCCTGGTGCGGGGATTCTTGGAGAACACCTATCAGCGCGTGACAGCCGGCAACCGGGCGCCCGCCCTGCGGATGTAATTCGCCTCGACCTCTTCCGGCCGCCGCCCGAGCCCTCTCGCGATATCCGCGGCGGCCACGCCCGCCACGCTGGCGGCTAGCTGCCGCGGTCCGGCCAGGCGGCGCTCTTCCGGGGCCCCGTCCGCGGCCCCGCCGGGGGCGAACAGGGCTCCGTCGTTGACCACGATGGGACCGCCGAAGGCTTCGAGCCGCGGCCAGAGCTCGTCCCAAGAGCCAACCACTTCGGGCCCGAGAGCCTCGGCCTCCGGGCCGAACCAGCCGCCGAACAGCTGGCCGCGGCGCGCGTCCAGCAGTGCCGCGCGCGGCCCTCGGCAATCCGCCGCGGCGGCCAGCGCCCGGAGGCTGGAAATCCCGACCAAGGGCTTCCCCCCCGCCTCGGCCAGCGCCTTCATGGCGACCACTCCGACGCGGATCCCCGTGAATGAGCCCGGACCGGTGGCGGCCGCGAATCCGTCGATGCCGGACACTTCCAAAGACTCGGCGCGCAACAGGCCCAGAACGGCGTCAAAGAGCACCTCCGAGAAGCCGGGGGCGACCCCCAAGCTCGCCGTGGCGGCGACCCTCCCGTCGCGCAGCAGGGCAAGGCTGCCATGCCGGCGCGCCGTGTCAACGGCCAGCAGATTCATCGCCGGCCCGGGCCTAGGAGCGCGCCTTGCGCCGGCTGCGCTTCTTCTTTGGCCTCTTTGGCCTTTTTCGATTGGCGGCGACCCGCTCGGCCCGGCGCTTGAGAAGGCTCACGGCTTCCTCCATCGTGACCGCGGCGGGCTCAGAGCCCTTGGGAATCGAGGCGTTCAGCTTTCCGTCCGTCACATACGGGCCGTAGCGCCCTGAGAGGACGCGGACCTCGGCCTGTGTCTCGGGGTGCGGTCCCAGCGTCTTGATCGGAGGGGCAGCCTGCCTTGCCCCTCGCTTCGGCTTTTCCTGGCGGAGCAGGTGCACCGCTTCCCGCAGCGTGATCTCGAACACGCTCGTCCCGGCCGGTATCGAGCGGATTTCTTTGGCGCACCGCACGAACGGCCCGTAGCGGCCGTTCATCGCCACCACATCGGTGCCGCTGTCAGGGTCAGGCCCCAGTGTCCTCGGAAGGGATAGCAGCTTCAGGGCAAGGTCGAGGTTAACCTCTTCGGACGCCATCCCCTTCAGGAGCGAGGACCGCTTCGGGCCGCCCTCCTGATCGTTCTCCCCGAGCTGCACGTAAGGACCGAATCGCCCCTGCTTGAGGTAGACGTTGCGGCCCGTGGCGGGATCTTGGCCCATCGGCAACTTCGCGCGCGCGTCCGCTTCGAGCAAGTCGCGGGCCCTCTCCGTGTCGAGCTCGTCCGGGGCCAGCTCCTCGGGCAGGCCGCAGCGGCGGTCGCCCCACCTGAGGAACGGCCCCCACTTGCCAATGCGGACCTCGATAGGGGCTCCGTCATCCCCGTCGCCAATCGGCAGCCCGCACACATCGCGCGGGTCGATCATCTTGTCGCCCGCCTCCAGCAGTGCCTGCAAGCCCCGGTAGCCGTTCCCGAAGTAGAAACCCTTCAAGTACTCCAGCCGTCCGAGCTCGCCCCTCGCGATGGCGTCGAGCTGGTTCTCCAAGCGCGCGGTGAACGCGTACTCCGTCAGGCGCTTGAAGTGCTTCTCCAGCAGTCCGACCACCGCCATCGCAGTGAACGTGGGGACCAGCGTCCGGTCCCGCTTGAACGCGTAGGAGCGGTGCTGCACCAGATCCACGATGCTCGCCCAAGTGCTGGGACGGCCGATCCCCTTCTGCTCGAGCTTCTGGATGAGCGAGGCCTCCGTGTAGCGCCGGGGCGGTCGCGTGCGACGGGCCGAAGTCTCCGCGGACAGGACGGCCAGCGCGTCGCCCTCGTCCATGGCGGGCAGCAGCCGCTGCTCGACGGTGTAGGCCCTCATGTAGCCCGCGAACTGGATCGTCTTGCCAGTGGCCCTGAATCGAGCCTCCGCGACGTCGAGCAACACCGTTGAGTTGGTGCCCTTGGCATCCTTCATCTGGCTGGCCAAGGTGCGCCGCCAGATCATCTCGTAAAGGCGCGCCTCGCTGGGGCCGAGCCGCTTGCGCACCTCGGCAACCGGCCGGAAATGGCGACCGGCGGGACGGATCGCCTCGTGCGCCTCCTGAGCATTCTTGACCGTGTTCCGATAGTGGCGCACCCCCTTGGCGAGGTATTCCTCGCCGAAATGATCGCGGACGAGGTCGGCGGCGGCGAGCCGGGCCTCGTCCGACAGGACCGTCGAGTCCGTGCGCATGTATGTGATGAATCCGCTCTCGTACAGACGCTGGGCAAGCCGCATGGTCTGGCGAGCCGGAAGCCGCAGCTGGCGATTGCCGTCCTGCTGCAGCGTGCTTGTCACGTATGGCGCCTGTGGCGAGGATTTGAACGGCTTGTGGACGACGCTGGCGACCCGTGCCGGCGAGGACTGCACGTGGGCCAAGACTTCCCCAGCCCGGTCTCCGTCCAGCAACAGCGGCAGCGCCCTGATCTTGCGCTGCGGCTGCCTGAGCTTGCCAGTGTCCGGATCGAAGTCCTTCCCAGTTGCGATGCGGCGCCCGCCAACTTCCACCAAGTCCCCGCCAAATTCCGTGCCGTCCTTGGAGAACCGGGCCTTCATGCCCCAATAGCGCGCCTCGGTGAACTTCTGACGCTCGCGCTCGCGCTCCACCATGAACCTCACTGCCACGCTCTGCACGCGACCCGCGCTCAGCCTGGGCGCCATCTTCTTCCAAAGCAGCGGGCTGATCTGGTATCCGAACAAGCGGTCGACAATGCGGCGGGTCTCCTGGGCGCTGACCAAGTGGTCGTTGATGTCCCGCGGGGCTTCGAGCGCCTTCTGGATGGCAGTCTTGGTGATCTCGTGGAAAACCAGGCGCTGGTACGGCACGGCGGGCCGCAGAAGCTGGAGGAGGTGCCAGCTGATGGACTCGCCCTCGCGATCCTCGTCGGTCGCGAAGTAGATCCGCCCGGCGCCCTTGACCGCGTCCTTGATCTCCTTGACGAGCTTTCGCTTGTCCTTCGGAACGACATAGAGGGGTTCAAAGTCCTGCTCCACGTTGACGCCCAGCCGGCCCCAGCCCTGCTTCTTGTACTTGGCCGGCACTTCCGTGGCGCTGTTCGGAAGGTCGCGAACGTGCCCCACCGAGGCCTTGACGGTGAAATCCTTGGGCAGGTACCTGGCGATCGTCCGCGCCTTGGTCGGGGACTCGACGATCACCAGCGACGTGGACGACGCAGGCGAGGGCTTCCCGGCTTGGGACCGCCGCTTGGCAGCTTGGGGCCGGGACTTTGAGGTAGCGGGTTTAGAACGGGCGGGCATGGCGCTCCTGACGCTCTTTTTCTATAGCACCAATCGGAGGGGCGGGCCGAGAATGCCCGCGGATCAGCGGTGACTGCCCACCACGTAGAGGTAAACCGGGTGGGCCGAGCCGCTAACGGAGACGGTGACCGTCTTGGAAGGATTCCAGTCGGGGATCTCCCACCGGTAGCACGCGATTCGCGTCCCGGGGCGCAACTCCTCGAGCAGCTTCGGCCGCAACTGGCGGTGGGCTGCCGTGATCAAGAACAGGGTCACCACAGTGGCGGGCCGGAGGTCGGCATCGAAGATGTCCCGCTGATAAATCTCGACGCGATCCTGAACACCGGCAGCGCTGAGCGCCGCGCGCGCCTCGTCCACCAGGACGGGGTTGATCTCGAAGCCGACGCCGCGAGCCCCGCGCTGCTTGGCCGCCCGGAGCAGGATCCGACCGTCGCCCGAACCCAGGTCGTAGACCAAGTCGTCCCGCGAAACCTCTGCGACCTCGATCATCTGGTCGACCACATGCCAAGGCGTTGGGACGTACGGGGCAACGCTCCTCGGATCGACAAGCGGCGCGGCCTCTTGGGCACGGGCGACGGAGCCCCCCCCAAGGGCCAACGACAGCGCGAGCGCCGCAAGCTGCAACTGAGTGTGATTCACCAATTCCGGACGCGGCTCCCGAGCCAACGCGCCCTAACGATTCTCATGATAGGGCAAGCTGTCGTCCCTAAGGGGCGAACCGTGCGGACGACCAGGTCAATTCTTGCCTCTGCCCGCGTGCGCGGAGTGCCGAGGGTCGCAGGTCTCGCGCGCATCCGCGCGGGTACTTGCTCATCCCCTCGCAACCCTCCAGGCTTCGGGCACGTCTCAATCAATGTGCCGCCCTGCAAGCTTGGAACTGGAGGACTGCCAACATCTGCGCGCCGCGCGGGTAACGACGCCAGACGGGCGCTGCGATCCGCCGGGCAAGGTGCTACGATGCACACTGGAGGTATTTCGGCGATGATCGGTGAAACGGGGATCAAAGCGGTGATCCGCGTCGCTTTGGCGATCGTGGTCATCGGCGGTGCGGGCCAGGCCGAGACTGACCTGGACTGGGAAGCGCCCGACGGATCATTCCCGGACCACGGCGGTTGCACATATCTGGGGCCTCGCGACCATGCGACCATCGCAAGCCTCGCAAGCCAGCTCAGGGCGGCGGAGAAGCGAGCCCGGCAAACCGCCGCCGTGTTGCAGGCGCTCCCGCGACGGATCCACAAAGCCGCCACGCCCACCCTAAATTCCCCTGGGAGCGTCGACGGCGCCGCGGCCGGCTGCGCCGGCATCGACGAGTGCATCGAGCGGGCCGCCGATGCCGCCAGCAAGCCGCTGGCGGAACTGACGACGGATGTCGAATTCCTGCGACGGGCCCGATTGGACCTGACCGGCCGGATTCCCACCAAGGACGAGGTTCTCGCGTTCCTCTCTGACCCATCGCCCGATAAGCGTGCCGAGCTCATCGACCGGCTGCTGGAAGCGCCGGAATGGGCGGACCGATGGGCGCTATTCCTCGGCGACCTGTTCCGCAACACGATCCGGACGGCGCAAGTGAACCGGTATCAGTGGGGCCGCGACTCGTTCCACATGTTTCTGCTGGAGTCCCTGCGCGAGAACAAGCCATACGACACGCTCGCCCAAGAGATGCTCGCGGCCGAAGGGGTCAGCGACGGCCGGACCTACCCGCCACGCTACACGTCATATCAGCAATACGAGCAGACCTACCTGGACCTAGCCGGCAATCCCGTCAAGGCCTCGCCGGTCGGGTGGGTGGTCGGGGGCCGCACCACGGGCGGACCGATCCAGGACACGTACGACTCCCTGGCGTTCTTCACGGCGAGGGACTTCCTCGGCATCAGCGCCAGCGACTGCATCCTGTGCCACGACGGCGCCGGTCACCTCGAGCCACTCTCCGCCTGGGGGGCTGGCGCGACCCGCCTCGAGCTCTGGGGCATCGCGGCCTTCTTCTCCGACATCCCGCGCTACCAGGCTTGGCGCGTTGCGGGGCGCAACCTTGTCAAGAGGCCGAACGGCAACGGCAACGCGCCGGCGAACTACTACAGGATCACGGACCTCGAGGAGGGCCGCCAGCAGGTCACGCGATTCGGCGACACCGCCGGCGAGTACCTGGCCCAGACCGAAGGCGGAAACCGTCCAGACCGCGTATACTTCGAGCGCTACGTGCAGCCGCGGTATCCGTTCGAGTCGGACGGGATCGCGAATCCGGGATCACGCCTGCGGGAGCAGCTCGGGGCGTATCTCACCGGAGACCCTCAGTTTGCCCGCGCCGCCGTCAACTACATCTGGCGGGAGTTCTTCTCGCGGGGCATCGTGGAGCCCGCGGACCAGTTCGACCTAGCGCGCATCGACCCCGGCACGGCGCCCCCAGATGGCTGGGAACTGCAGCCCTCTCACCCACGGCTGCTCCAATGGCTCGCCTCCGAGTTCCGGGAGAATGACTTCGACCTGCAGTGGCTGATGCGCGAAATCGTGGCCTCGAGGGCCTACCAGCGGTCGTCGCGCTATGACGGGGTCTTCACGCCCCTGGACGAGGCGTACTTCGTGCGGCACCACGCCAAGAGGCTCAGCGCCGAGCAAGTGCATGACGCGATCTCCGTCGCCAGCCAGCAACTGCCATCGTACTCAGTCTCGCGCACATTCCGCGGGATTCGGTTCGCGATGCAGTTTCCGGATGTCAACGGCCTGCCCCAAGGCAGGTCGGCCAACGCCGTTGCCGCGCGATTGCTGCTGCGGTCATTCACGCCGGGGGATCGCGAGGAAACCCGGCGCAGCTTGGCGGGCAGCCCGCTGCAGGCGCTGAACCTGATGAACAACCGGATGGTGATTAACCGCGTTCGGTCAAGCCCAACGCTCGCCGAGTCCCTCGGACTCCCGGACGACGGCCTGGTCGCGAGTCTGTACCTCCGGGTCCTGAGCCGCCCGCCGACCGGGGAGGAAACGGCCTCCGCGGTCGAGTACCTGCAGGAAGGAGACCGCACCGAGAGGGCGTCAAACCTGATGTGGGCGCTGTTCAACAAGACGGATTTCCTGTTCAACTACTGATGAGCCCGGGACGAGCACCATGACAGAGCGACAGAGATTCGACAGGGTAGTGAAGCGGCGCCAGCCGGTGCACCGTTGCTTCTTCGAGCGCCCCCACGCCACGCGCCGGAGCTTCTTCCGGGACACCCTGACAGGGCTGGGAGGGTTCTTCCTGGCGGGCCGGCCATCCGGCGGCGAGACAACGACCCAAGGGGCGGTGACGCCGCGCGGCAGCGCCAAGCAGGTCATCTTCATCTTCCTGCGCGGGGCGCCCAGTCACGTGGACACGTTCGACTTCAAGCACGTCAATGGCATCACGCCCAGTGACTTCCGGCCGGAGAGCTTCGGCGATGTGACCCTTCCGATGGGCCTGCTCGGCAACACGTCGCGAGTGCTCGACAAGTTCGCGATCGTGCGCTCTGGCCAAGCCTGGGCGCGGGCACACCCCCTGGCCCAGACTTGGATGCAGATCGGCCGCAACCCGACGTCGGCGACCGGTCGGATCGCCCCGCACGTCGGAGCATCGTGGCTATCGAGAGGGACCCGTATCGGCGCGTGGACCAAGCCTTCCCCGCGTTCGTGGCACTGAACGCGAACAACGCTCCGGGGCCGGGGTATTTCCCGGTCGAGTACGGCCCGTTCCGCACGGCCCCGAACGCTTCCGGGCTGGCGAGCGCCACGCACGGAGACGGAGAGCAGGTTTTCCGGGACCGCTGGCAGCTCCTGAAACGGATGGACGGCCCGTTGCGGGAGGAAGGATCCCCGCTCGGCACGCACGTGGCCGGGATGGGCGAGCTGTACGAGGGCGCGCGCCGGCTGATGTTCAATCCCACCGTGGAGGCCGCCTTCAAGTTCACCGAAGACGAGAGCAGGCGTTACGGGCAGACCGGCTTCGGAAACGCCGTCCTCACCGCCCGCAAGATTGTCGAGCAAGACCAGGGCACGCGCTTCATTCAGATCGACATAGGCGGCTGGGATCACCACAGCGACATCTACAACAGCAATCCCGCCGTGTCGCCGAACGGCAACATCTACCGGCAGACGAGCATCTTTGACCCGGCGTACGCCGCGCTGCTCGAGGACTTGGACGCCTCGGGGAAACTCGCCGAGACACTGGTGGTGGTGTGCGGCGAATTCGGCCGCACGCCGGGTCCGCTCTCGAACAACCGCAACGGCCGAGACCACTATCTCCAGATGTTCTTCCTGCTCGCCGGCGGCGGCGTTCAGGGAGGGCGCGTGATCGGGGCTACCAGTGACCGGGGCGGCCGCGGCCCGGGAGCGTTCACCGTCGAGCCCGGCTGGTCCCGCGACCGGGACATCCGCCCCGAGGACATCGAGGCCACGATCTACTCCGCGATGGGAATCGACTGGACGACCGTCCGCTACGACGACCCCCTGAAGCGCGGCTTCTACTACATCCCCGTCTCCGACGAGGATGCGTACTCCCCAGTGGAGGAACTGTTCGCCTAACGCGGGAGTTCGGCCTCAGCTGGCCCTGCCCACCAGCCACGGGCCCGCCGCTAGGGCGAGCGCCTCGCGGTAGGGCGTCCGCGGAAGTTCGCGAAGATTCTCGCGCGCAGCCGCGCAGAAACTCGAGGCCCGCGCGCGCACCTCGGCGATAGCCCCGTGCCGCTCGAGTATCTCGAGAATGCGCACGGCCGGAACTGAGCCGTAGCCCCCGTCGCGGACGACGGCTTGGATCTGGCGGCGCTCTGCCGGGGCGCACGACCGCAGCGCCAAGATCAGCGGGAGCGTCACCTTGCCCTCCCGCAGGTCATTGCCGACCGGCTTGCCGAGCACCGCCTCGCTGGCCTCGAAGTCCAGCACGTCGTCGATGAGCTGGAATGCCATGCCCAGATTCCAGCCATATGCCCGCAGACGCTCCTGGGTCTCTTCGGGCTGGCCCGCGAGCAGAGCGCCCAGACGGCTGCAAGCCGCGAACAGACAGGCGGTCTTGCGGTGCATCAGGTCGTGGTTCTCGGCCTCGGTGACATCCAAGCGGCCGATCAGCTCGGCCTGCATCAGCTCGCCCTCGACCATCATCTTGGTCAGGTCCGTCAGGATGTCCAGCACGCCGAAGATGCGCTCGCGCAACGCCAGAGAGAAGGCCTGCATGTATAGCCAATCGCCGGCCAGCACGCTGATCTGGTTCCCCCAGAGCTGATTGGTCGACGGCTTTCCCCGCCGCACCTCGGCACTGTCGATCACATCGTCATGCACGAGAGTGGCCGCGTGGATGATCTCCATCACGGCCGCCATGCGGATCGGCCTCTCGCTCAGCTCGCCGCACGCCCGGGCGGCCAGCAGCAGCAGGGCCGGGCGCAGGCGCTTCCCGCCGCTGGCGCTGAGGTGCGCGCTGATGCTGGTGACGGCGTCCTCGCAGCAAATGGTGTCCAGCGCGATCACTCGCTCGACATGGCGGATGTCGGAAGCGACAAGCGAGAACAGCTCCGTGCGGGACGGCCGGGATTTCGTGGCGATGGGCATTCGAGTGCGCAGACCCGAGACTCCAGTCTATCGGGTTGCCCCAAGGCTCAGGCTGCCACCGCCAGGGCAGAACTGCCCACAAGTTGACCGGCTGCGTCGAATTCCAACGGCGCGGGCGGGCCAGCCGCCGTGACGCTTGGATCATCCCGCATGCTGTCGTAGATGTCCTCGCTGACGCGCATCCGGGCCATTTCCATCGTGTTGCGAATCCACACGACGCTGCACTCGGCAAGGGCGGCCCGTCCGCAGGTGGCCAGGATGCGCTCGATGCACTCGCGGTCAGTCGGGAAGTGCGGCGGGCACATGCAGCCGATCGTGCTGGAGGCAGTGAAGGAATTGATCCAGGTCTGGGCGAAATCCACGCCGTCGAACAGGCGGTCGTGAATCACGTCGCAGAGGCCGATGCCAACGGCGTTGCCGCCACCGTGGGGTGTCAGGCTGCGAGCGTAGATGCGCTGGATGCTCGGCAGCCCGGACCAGCAATTGCGGCCCATCCACGAGCGGTTGATGACCTTTGTGTCCATGCCCGAGCCGGAGATGTTCTTGCCAATCTCGTCGACGACCAACAGGTCGAACGCAGGCGACGGCAGGTCCGCCTTCCACTGTTTCACGCGGGCCAGCAACTCCTCCTCGCGGGCCACCATGTTGGCCGCCCCCACGGCGTGCACCTCGGCCGTGGCGTGATTGGCATCCTCCAAGATTGCGAGACCGCCAAGCATGCGCCCGGTCTGCAGCATGACCTGGCCGACCTCTCTGATGACCTGCTCCAAGCCGAGCCGGACGGCCCACATGTGGTACCGCTTGGCGCCCTCCCACTTGCCCAGACCGATAGCCATCATCTTGTGAATGCCACTCTCGAGCTTGCCGTCGAAGCCCGTGTGCCACTTCACGCGGCTGCAAAGCATGACTCCGTCGGCCTCCCAGGCCTCCCGGTCCAGAGAGACGGCGATTCCACTGGTCGACTCCCCGACCGGCACAACGTCGAGGGAGCTCACCACGGGAACGCCCAAGGCGCGATCGGTGATCCCGTAATGCACCAGCACCTCGCGCTGGCCCTCGGCCGTCCCGCCGCCGTGGCTGCCCATGACGGGGATCACGAAGGGGCGGACGCCACGGTCGCGCCAAGCGTCCACGACACCCTTGACGATGGGGCTCAGATTCGCGATCCCCCGGCTGCCCACGCCGACGGCGATGCGACTGCCGGCCGGGACGCGCCGCACCCAATCGGCGTCTGCCATGGCTTCGCGGACGGCTCCGTACACGTCCGCAAGGGAGCGATCGGGGAATTCCCTCCGAATCGGGATCAAGCGCGGGAGGCTCATCGGTCGGCATTATAACGACCTTGGCGGAATCCGCCCTCCGCCCAGCGACGGTCTGGCGTCCCCGATAATGGCGACATGCGCAGGGACGCCGCGCCAGCCTCACGACGCGACGTTCTGCGCTGGCTCGCAGTGCCCCCCCTGGTTCCGGCGATGACCGTGATGGCGGCCTCCCAATCCAACAAGACCTTGACCGCCGTGCCCGGAATCCGCGTGGGTCACTGGACGCACGAATCAGGCTCAACGGGCTGCACCGTGGTTCTGGCCGATCGCGGCGCCGTGGCCGGCGTGGACGTGCGAGGGGGCGGGCCCGGCACCCGCGAGGCGGCCTTGCTGGAACCCGCGATGAGCGTTCAGCGGGTTCACGCGGTGGTGCTCGCGGGCGGCAGCGCTTACGGGCTGGCAGTCGCGGACGGCGTGATGCGCCACCTCGAAGAGCGGGGCATCGGGTTCCGTGCGGGTGCCTCGGTGGTGCCGATCGTGCCCGCGGCGATCCTATTCGACCTCGGAGTCGGCGACCCCACGGTGCGACCGGGCCCCCGGGAAGGCCGACTGGCGGCGGAGGTCGCGTCCCGTGACCCGGTGCCAATCGGCAGCGCGGGGGCCGGAGCGGGAGCGACGGTAGGCAAGTTGTTCGGACGGGCACGGGCCATGCGCGGCGGGCTGGGGTCAGCATCAATCGAGATGCCCGGTGGCATAGTCGTCGGGGCCTTGGCGGCTGTGAACGCGCTGGGCGATGTGGTCGATCCCGGCTCCGGCGAAATCGTGGCCGGCGCGCGCCGGGAGGACGGCAATGGATTCGCGGATGCCGTCAGCCAGCTGCGCTCCGGCAAAGGGGGGCAGCGCGGCCAGCCAGCGGGAAACACGACGCTGGCAGTGGTCGCCGCGAACGTGGACTGGACGAAGGCCCAGGCATCGAAGGTCGCGCAGATGGCGCACGACGGGTTGGCCCGGGCGATCCGCCCGGCGCACATGCCTTTCGATGGCGACACGGTGTTCGCGCTGGGAACGGGCGGCACAGCCGTTGACACTCCGTTGCTGGGAACGCTGGGCGCGCTGGGCGCAGAGGCGCTGGCAGACGCGATCGTTTCCGGTGTCGAGGCTGCCTCCCCAGGCTTCGGGCTACCCGCCGTGAGCACCCTGCGGGAGACGCCCCGCGCTGAGGGACGGTGACAATCGCACTTTCGCTTGGTGCTGCCCCTCGCAGGCAGCTCCCCCGCAACGAACCGGCCGGGGACGCGTGGGAAGAAGCCGTTCCCAAGCGGCGCACCGGTGCCGAATCTGCCCGTTCGAAGTCCCGACGGGCAGCTGATGCTCGGGGTCGCGAGCTTGCGTCAGACGATCTCGCCGGGTGGCGCGCCGCTTTCGGGCGGGATCGCCGCCATGTCGCCCCGTCGGTGGGCTTCGACGGCCGGCGTCATGATCTCGACCCCGGCCCCGTGAATGACATCCAGAACGTTGCGGCGAAGGGCCGCGGAGATGGACGCCATCTGCGCGGCCTTGTCGGTAAACACCCGCAACTCGTAGACGACCGCGAAGTCGCCCAGACTGGCCGGCCAGACCACTGACGGGGGGCTGGGGACAATCCCTGGCGTGATCGACGCCGCCTTTTTCAAGAGGGTCTCGATCCGGGCCCAATGCACGTCGTAACCAAGCCCGACCTGAATGACCAGGCCGAGCTCGCCCTTTGCCGCCGCCTTGCTGTAGTTGACGACCTCGCCGCCCAGCACCTTTCCGTTGGGAACGGTGACCTCCTCGTTCTGGACGGTTCGCAGGCGTGTCACGAACAGCGTCTTTGCCACGACGTCACCGACCGCTTCGCCAATCCGGACCCGGTCCCCGATGCGGAACGAGCCCGTGTAGGTGAGAATCACACCAGAGACGAGGTTTCCGATCGCGACACTCGACCCGATCGTGACCAGAGCTCCCACGAACAGCGAGAAGCCCTGGAAGAACTCCGACCCCGCCCCCGGGAGATACGGGAAGACAATCATCAAGGTGAATACAGCGACCAACGCCCTGATGAGCTTGTACGTTGGCTGGGCCCATTCCGGCTCGAACCAACCAAGGACCAGCGCCCCGCTCCCCAAGGCGTCAAGCAAGAACCTGAGAAGCTTCAGCGAGTACCGCACGACCACCAGCACAACCACCAGGTACAGGAGGTTGGGCAAGTAGCCGACCACCGCCGCGAGCACTCTGGCGGCAGGCCCGGCGACATATTGGAACAGCTGGGCGCCGTAAGGCGCGGTCGCCGGGAAGAAGCTCATCACGAGCGGGATGTAGACGTATGCCAGGAACAGCAGTGTGACGGTCCTAACAGATCGCGCGAGAACAACCGCCGACTGCGCCGCGCGCTCGCGGCTGATGAGCTCTAAGCCTCGCAGCCGAATCGCGTCCCCGTGGGCAGCCCATCGCCCCACCCGCTGGGAGACGACCTGCTCGGCTCTGCGCACGAAGCGAACCGCCAACACCATGGCACCCGTGGCGAGGACCGCGTACAGACACCCGTCGAGGTATGCCTGAAGGCTCTCGATCTCGGCCGGTGACTTGGCCTCCAGCAGGCTTGCGAGACGCCGGACTCCTGCCAGCCAGATACTGCTGAACAGCACGGCGCCCAGCGCAATCGCGCCGTAGACCGCCAAGGTCCGGAGCTTGGCACGCCTCGAGGCATCCCGGACGTGGCGACCGATCAAGCTGACTGCGAGGCTGAACACTGCCCACGTGACAGCCGCCGCGAGCAGCGGAAGCAAGCCCAGTTCCAGAACAGCAGGGCTCAAGCCAAGGTTCGTCTCGAGCCACTCTTGGAAAGCGATCATTGACTCCTCCCCGGTCTGTCCGAGACCGGCCAGGCCCTCATGCCAAGGCTGTTCCGAGTGTGCACACCGGGCAGTGCCCGCGACCGGGTCACCACGTCAGTGCGCAAGGTTGTCAGGCCAAGAGCCGAGAAATGACCCCGGTGCTGTCAGCGAACCGGTCCAACCGGCACCCGAGAATGCGCGCCTGGGTCAGCCACAGGTTGGCAAGCGGCGTGCCGTCCGCACAGTGCAAGTGCTGGCCCTGCTTGAGCCGGCCGCCGCCCTGTCCGGCCACGATGATCGGCAGATCGGTGTACTGGTGAGTCGCCCCGTCCCCCAACCCCGAGCCGTAGGTGACGATCGAGTTGTCGAGAAGCGTGGTCCCGCCAGCCTCCTCGATGGCGTCCATCCGCTCCAAGATGTACGCGAACTGCGCCATGTGGAAGCGGTCGATCTGGAGCACCTCTTCCCCGTAGACGGTCTGCTGGTGGGACATCAGGTGGTGGCTGACCGGCTTGTCGAAGAGGCCCTCGAACGTGAACGGTGTGTTCCAGCGCTCGGGTGCGACCATCAGCGTCGCGACCCGGGTCAGCCCGGTCTGCAACGCCACCACCATCAGGTCACCCATCAAGCGGATGTACTCGCCACGCGGCAGGTGGGCATCGGAGGGTTCTGGGAGTCTCGCCGTCTCGAGCTGCCCCTTCATCGCCTCGAGCTTGTCCATGCGCTCCTCAAGGGCCCGGATCGAGTCGAAGAACTCGCTGAACTTGTGGCGGTCCTGCTGCCCCAGCCTCCCGTCCAGCGTGCGGGCATCCTCGAGCACCAAGTCCGTGATGTTGCGGAACCTCCGAGTCTCGTGCGTGCTGAACAGGCGTCGGTAGGCCTTCCTCGGGTCGCGGATCGAAGGTGCCACGTGACCTGTCCCGTACCACGAGATGTTGTCGAAATAGATGGATTCCAGATTGTCCCGGTGGCTGTTGCAACTCAGCTCGAGCGTCCTGAACGGCGTCCGGTACCCGACCGTGTCCGCGACGACGTGATCCAACGTCCGCTGCAGCGGCCAAGCCGAGGTCGGGACGCTGAACGGGGCCGCGCTGCTAAGGAAGCACGATGCGCACTGGGCGTGGACATCCGTGCCGATCTGGTGAGTCCGGTCCAGCCCGGTCACCAACGCCGCCTTGTGCCGGATGCCGGCCAGCGGCTCGAGCGTGGGCGTGAGCCGGATCGCATGCGAGCCGACCGGCGTCTTGGTCTCGGTGATCGCGTTGTGATCGCCGTTGAACGCCGGCAGGCCGGCGTGAGTCTCGCCCGGGAAGAACCCGCGCCGGACGACACCGATCGGCACGTAGAAGAACGCCATCCTCAGCGGCGGGCTGGACGGTGCCTCACGTGTGGCCGCCAAGCTCTCCAGCCACGGCAGGGCCAGGGCCGCACCCCCGGCACCGCGAAGGAAGGTGCGCCTGCTGGTGCTTCGCGTGCAGGAAAGGGCGTTAGTGCGTGCCAATGCTCACCTCCGTGCCAGTCGGCCCAGCGCGGAAGGGAGCGCTGAGGACAACTCGCTTGATCATTTCCCGCATCCGATACCCCGACGGTGCGGAGGCCCGGACAATCTCGTCAAGGGCGGGGTCGTCGCCGGCGGTCAGCTCCCTCCCTAGGGCGAATTCGAGCAAGTGTGCCGCGAAGGCGCGCGCGAAGCGGTCCTTCTCCGCCAGGATTCCGTCCTTGAACTCAACGATGTCCTGGAATACGTGCCGCCCGAGGAGCACGCCGCCGGCGTCCACACGCCTTCCATTCTCGTACCGGTCCCTCCACGCGCCCGTCGGCCCGTAGTTCTCGAGAGCGAAACCAAGGGGGTCAATCTGCGCATGGCAACTCGCGCAGTCCGGTCGGGAGCGGTGCGCCTCGAGCCGCTCCCGGAGCGTCATCGCCGCTTGGGCCTCCGCGTCCGGGGCCTCGGCGAGTGGCGTTACCTCAGGCGGCGGGGGATCCGGTGGGTCGTTGAAGACCACGCCGGCGATCCACGCCCCGCGCGTGATCGGCCTCGTCTCGCGCGGTCCCGACGTCATGGTCATGACGGCAGCCGTGGTGATCACGCCGCCCTGTCGCCGGTCAGTGAGCGAGACCCGGCGGAACGGAATCGCCACCGGCGGGACTTTGTCGGAGCGGGTGCCGTCCACGTACCAAGACTCCAAGAGTTCGCTGCGATAGCTGAAGTCAGAATCCACGAGATCGAGGATCGGCCGGTTCTCGATCAGCACGGTTTCAAAAAGGAGGAGGGGCTCGAGCATCATGTGCATGCTTGCTCGATACTTGGCAAAGTAGAAGTCAGGGAAGAGATCGGCGTCCGGAACGGCTGACACGATTCGCTCGAGCTGCAGCCACTGGGACGCGAAGCTGTCACAGAACCTCTTGAGGCGAACGTCCCGGAGCAGGCGGTCCACCTCTGACGCCAGCGTCTCGGGCGCGGCCAGCTCGCCGCTCGCTGCAAGGTCGAGCAGCCTCTGGTCGGGGATGCTGCCCCAAAGAAAGAAGGACAGCCGGGATGCGAGGCCGAAGCTGTCGGCTGCCCTGCCCGGAGCTCCGTCATGAAGGTACAGGAATCGCGGTGAAGCCAGCGCAGCCGAGACAGCCGCCCTCATCCCCCCGGCGTAGGGCTCGCCGGCATCGATCTTGGCGAGCGCAAAGTCGGAATAACGGTCCAGTGTCGGCTCGTCCACCGGGCGGCGGAAAGCGAGGGAGAGGAACCTGCGCAGTGCCTGCCGAACGGTCGCGCGCGGGTTCCGCCCATCGGCGGGCGGCCTGAATAGCCAGTCCCAAGACCCGCTCGTCAGTGCATTGAAGTCTGGGCTCTCGACAACCGCCGCGGACAACTTCAGGAAGGACTCCAGCAGCAGCGGCGACAGGGACAGGTGGTCCGCGCGATTGTCGTAGCCGTGCTCGGCGCGCAGGTCTTGGGGAAACGGGGTAACCCCGGCCAGGCGCTTTCCGATCAACTGGGACTTCCCGAGGGGGCGGCTGCCCGCCTTGAGGTCGTCGGGCATCTTTCCGGTCTCTGGGCGGAAGTAGCCATAGTCACGCAACATCCGCTCGGGAAGCGCGAAAACCTCGACTCGCAGGTCGAACAGATCTTGGACAGCATTGGCGTACTGGAACCGATTCATGCGGCGCACAGGCACGTGGAACGACGCACCGTTCGGCACGGCGGGCTCTGGAAGCATGGACCTGAGCTCGGCGAGAATGCTCTCGCGAGCAGTTCTCGCGAGACGCGGCGCTCCCGGCGGAGGCATCACACCGGCATCGAGCACCTTGACCAGCCGTTGGACCAGTTCCGGCTGCGCCGCGAAGTCCTCCGCCTGGGTCATTCCAAGCAAGTCCACGCCTGCGTGTGCTGTGCCGGCCTGCCCGTGGCACTGCGAGCATGCCTCGCGCAAGGCGGGCACCAAGGAACGATCGCCGACCGCGGCAAGAACACTACCTGCCTGCAGGGCGGCTGCCACGATGGCACCCACGCGGAGCGCAGTCGGGCTGGGCAGCCTCATCTCGAGCGCGCGCCACAAGGGCCCGCGGGACTCACGCCGTACAGAATGTGAGGGTCGCGAGGGCGCTGGTCGGATTGTAGCGCACAGCGCGGGTGCCAGGGCACCGACGGAGACCGGGGCCTCATGGCCTTGCCCCACTGGCTGGCCCCCGCGAATCCGCCGGGCCGGGCGTTTGCCCGCAGAATTGCGCGCGAGACTCGCCGGACCCGTCGGGAATCTGTTCGAAGAGTGAACCGGCCGGTCCAGGTCCAGTGACAAGGCCATCATCACGGGGCAAGAGGGTGACCCCGGTCACCCTGTACTTGACTCATCGCGGAAAGCCGCGCCGCAAGCGATGCGAGCAACTGAGTCGCAAGGCACCCACGCACCGCGGCCAAGAGGCGGAAGGCCAGGCGTGCGGCAATCCGCCCGTAACCCCGCGCTCAGGCCGACGCACGCTGTCCGACAGGGCGGAGACCGCGGCCTGTCGCGAGTCTCAGAGTGGGCCGAGCGCAATGCCCGTCACAGGGCAAGTCCGGTGGCTCATCCGCTGACGTCAGCAATGCTGATCGGTGTCTTGGTCCAGTCGCGCCATGAACTGTTCGGCCAGATCGCCTGCCTGGTGTCCCGGAATCATGGCGTGGCCGCTCCGAAGGTCGTCGAGCCGGTCACGCGCAACGAGTGCTCGATCAAGATCCGCACGGGAGCCCTTGCGCCGGCCAGCGCAGGAGGCACAGCTGGGATGTCGGGGACCGCGCGGACAAGCTTCTTCATCCGTGCGCACTCGTACCAGGTCCTTTGGCCGACGCCACCAGTAGCGCACCAATGCGACGCGCCGTGTCGGTGAAGTGCTGAACTTCGTCGGGACGCAGTCTCCTGCCCAAGACCTTGTGCTCCCGGTACGACAGCCACTTCTTGAGCACTTGGTAGCCTCCGAGTCTGTAGTTCCATACGGCCGAGGGAAGGTTGCGCCAGAAGGCTTCCCGGTTGAGGTACACATCGAAGGTCGTCGGGCCAAGTACGGACCCCTGGTCCGCAAACGCGCCGCGCTCCTCAGGGCGATAGGCACGTTCGACGACGCGTCCCCTTCCAGGCATAACGGCGTTGCCCGGTCCGAAGCGGCCCCAGCCCGCCGTCACAGCGAAGTCCCCGCCCGCCATGTAGAGGCCCGCGACCGTGCTGGGCACAGCAATCTCAGGCCGCAAGTGCTCGCGAACCACGCTTGTTACGGGCAGGGCCGTGTCGAGCAGCGCGGCCAGCGTCCTCCCGTGCGCCGCAGACCGAGCGAGCGCTTGAGACGATCCCTCCGCCTTGCCGTCGGGCCAGCCCGGCAGTGGGATGCGCGGCCACTCCATACGCAGTGCCCCCGCGTTGGCGTCTCGATACGCCGGATCGTGCAGCGTGGCCAGAACGTGGTGGAACAGGTCTTCGACAGCGAGACCGAGCGCTGTGAGATACCGTTCCGCGCGATCAGTAAGGTTCGCACGCCTTCCTCTGCGCCCGTCAGATGGCAGTCCGCTTTCAAGCAACCAAGCCGGGCACCAGCTTGAGAGCCCGTTACCAAAGTTGTCCGCCAGGGCGCTGACCAGGGTTCCGCGCGAGAAGTCCTCTCTGGCTTCCCGCTCGCGAGCTTCCAGCCACATGTTCCCCTCGAACACATGCGGCATATAGTTGGCGCGCTTCTCGTCGAGCAGCTTTGTGTCCTTCTCCCAATACAGCCACCGCGTGTCGAACGGCCGGTAAGCGAAGCGGACGAATCCCGCCTCGTCCGGACCGCCGCGGAGCAGCAGGGCGTCGCGCGTTGCGCGGGCATCGAACCGTGCGGTGGATTTCATGATCCTTGGGTAACGCTTCGCGATTTCCGCATGGCTCAGAGCCGAGTCGAAGTATTCGCCGACGCGTTTCCGGAGCCGGTCAAGGTCCGTGTCCACGAGAAAGCCGTCGCGACTCGTCTTGACGCCCGGAAAGGAGACCGGGAACAGGTCGGGCAGCGCAGGCCAATCGAACCACTCGGCGCTCACCGCAGCCTCCGCGAAGGGCAGGCCCAGCGGCAGCACCGGTGCGAACTCGGTGTACAGCGTGTCCGGTTCCGCCTCCGCAGTGGCGGTTAACTCTGCTGGTTTGGACTGCCCCCACAGGTTCCGGAAGCCTACCGAATGGGCGGGCTCGTGGTCCGCCTTGCGCACGAGCGTTGCGATGGCCGTGCCCACTTGGATTCCGACCGGATCTCCCTCCGTAGAGAAGATGCTCGGGTCGGGCGAGCCATCCGGCGCGACCTTGCCCGTCTTGTACTTGTCGCCGTTCAGGCAGTCGATCCGGATCGCGTCGAACGCTTCGAGGTAGCGCTCGCGCATTCCGGTGAAGGACAGTCCGTCAAGCCACGAGTAGTTGGAGATGAAGCAGACCACACCTTGGCCCGTCTTCTCTGCGATGCGCCGCTCCGCCATGCGGAAGAATCGTACGTACAGATCGTTCAGACCCTGGCCCTTGGGCTGCCGTACTCGCTGCGTCGTGCGGTAGGCTTGCGAGAGTTCGCGTTCCTCGTCCACAGCCATGCCGGCGAAGCCGTTGTAGGGCGGGTTTCCGATGATCACCAGGATCGGGGTGTCCTGCTTTACCGATTCCGCGAGATCCCGTTCCTCGCCGAGCTCCGGGAACGGCAACGGCTGGGTCGTTCGCGGCTCCCAGGCGGTCAGCGCGTTCGTCAGAAACACTCCGGCGCGCTCCGATCCATCCGTCGCCAGCGGCGCGCCCAATTCCTGCATGGTGAGGTCGACCTGCAAGTGCGCCACCACGAACGGCGCGGGCATGATCTCGAACCCGAACACTCGTTCGGTTGCCGCGCTCCTGACCTCTGGCCCGGCGAGCGCCCCGAGGCCCTGCTTCCCAAGATTGAGGGCGATGCGGCGAAGCACTTCCGCCAGATAGGCCCCCGTCCCGCAGCACGGGTCCAGCACATAGACGTTGCGTGACGCCAACCCCGTCGCGATGCCGAGATCGTCCTTCAGCGCCTTGTCCACCCGGGCGACCATGTATTGGACTACCTCGGTCGGCGTGTACCACACGCCCAATTGCTTCCGGAGGCCCGGATCGAAGGCTTTGAGGAACGGTTCGTAGAAGTACGGCACCGCTTCGCCCTCGTCGAACCGCGAGAAGAACGCCGGCCGGTCCACGCGGTCGAGCGCCACCGAGACCCAGTCCAGCACTTCCACCAATCGGAGTTGCATCAATCGTCCCGGATCAGCCAACTGCTGGAACAAGGCCCGCAGCACCGGCGCCCTCAGGTGCCAGATCGCCTCGCGCCACCTGAACTGAGCTGGACTGTAATGACCTGCGAACAGCGGGCCATTCTTCCTCTGGTCGTGCCGGGACCAAAGGACCCACGCGGAAAACACCCCGTAGAAGAGCGTCTGAACCAGGGTGGAACGGAAGAAGCGGTCCCCGCGATCGCCCTCGAACCGAATCCCGAGCGCTTCCTCCAGCGCCGACCGGACGGCCACAAGGGATGGAACGTTCCCGGCCGCTTCGACGCGGGTCAAGCCGTCTCGGGCGTAGGAAGCCAGCAACTCCGCCAAGTCTCTCGGCTCGGCCAGGGCAGCCTGGTGCGAGAGCGCACGGGCTAGGTACTCGCCGAGGCCTGCACCGACCTTTCGGGCGAAGGCGCCAGGCGTCTCCACGTTGCGCCAGAAGTCATCTGCGTTCTCGGCCAGCCGAAAAGCTTCGAGCTTTGCCGGACTGCCCACGCTGTCCGCCCCAACCAAGACAAAGTCCCGCAGATTCGTGACCAGTACCAGGCGGTACCATTGCCTATAGCGGGTCACCTGATCGGACTTGGCAGTCAACCAGGCATCGTCACTAGCGCCCTTGACCTCGACGACGCCGCGCTCGGGAACCTGACCCCGCCGCGGTTGACCCTTTCGGTCTTGTGTCGCCGTGTACAGGCCGAAATCCGGATGGCCGGCCCCTTGATCCGCCAGTTCGGGCACGCAGAAGACGTTGGGCCGGAGCGTGGCTCCGACCGTGCCCAACAGACCCGCCAGCGCCTGGTAGTACGAGCGTTCCCCCGTCGCGCCCCCCGATGCGCGAATCTTCCGTAGATCGGCGAAGTACGCCTGCGCCGCGCCGACCAGCTGCTGGTTGCGTCCGGACATCGTGCTGCCCTAGAAAACTCGCCCGCGCTCTGGCCCTGAGGCTGGCAGGCAGGGATCCATGGAAGATACCACGGCCCGCGGGAGCCCGATGGCTCGGAGCCTACCCCAACCCGGTCTGAGATTCCGCAGCCAGGACGGCACTCTGAGCGCCGGGAGAGCCCAGAGCAGCCCCAATGGATGGTGGCTACTGGGCACTGTTACTGAGGGGAGCAGAAGTCATTTCCTGGCATTCTAGCACTCTATTCCACCTCAAATAGGCTTGCGAACCGTGTGCTGAGCATGGTATTATCGGATTATGAAGCTAAGCTTTAAGCAGGACTTTAGAACGGTCCCACTCTTAGAAAAGGTCGCCACCAGAAAGAGAGTCGTTGCGCTGGTTCAGGGGGGACTCCAGATTCCCCTTCTGTCCACCCTCTTCTCTGTCACTCAAGCGACCATCAATACTTGGCTTGTCAAGGTCGGGGCAGATGGCTTTGGGGCCTTGGAAGAGAAGCCACGTTCTGGCCGTCCGCGCATCCTGAGCGACGAAATCGTGCAGTGGGTGCTCGTCACTGTCCGTGATAAGACCCCCCAGCAGATGAAGTTCTCGTTCGCCTATTGGACGGCGGCCCGCGTGCGACAGGCCGTCCTCGACAAGTTCGGCGTCAAAGTCAGTGTCTGGACTGTGCGTCGCACTCTCAAGCGCCTGGGCCTGACACCCCAGAAGCCCAAGTTCCGCTCGTATCTCCGCAGCATCGGCGACGTGAAGGCGTGGCTTGACAAGACATACCCTGAATTGAAGGCGAAAGCACGCCGGAACGGCGCTGTGATCCTGTTCGCGGACGAAGCCGGGATGCGAGCGGACTACCATGTCGGACGGACTTGGGGCATGCGTGGCAAGACCCCTGTCGTGGTCGACACCGGCAAGAGGTTTCGCTGGAACATGTTCGCGGCCATCACGCCAGACGGTCAGATTCACTTCCGCATTCAGTCGAAGAATTCCAAGGCGGTGAGTTTCATTGAGTTCTTGCAGACAATCCAAGCGGAGCAAGAGCAGCCGATCTACGTAGTAGTCGACAACTGCAGCATCCATACGGCGCGCGTTGTGAAGGAGTTCTTAGCAGAATCAGCGGGTAACGAGCAGGTCGAGTTGTTCTTCCTGCCGGTTTACTCTCCGCATCTGAATCCGGTGGAGCTGTTGTGGGCTTGGGTGAAGCGCAGGGTTGGCCAACAGGTGTTCAAGACCCAGTCGGAATTAAAGGACCTCCTCACGGATGCGATCGCCCAGCTCAGGAAGGCCCCTCAAGTCGTTCAGAAATTCTTTGACCAGGAGGACTGCAAGTACATCTTGGCGTGACACCTCAGACGGCAATTACTTTTGCTCCCCTCAGTACAAAGAGTGGGCAGTGAAGCGAGGCTTGCGCCCGCGGGGGATCTCAACCAGCTCGTGCGAGATGGTCGGCGAGTCGATGGGCGCCTTGTCCGATGCAATCGCGGAGAGGTTCGCTCGAGCCACTTGGTTCCGGGCGAGTGCGATCTCGCGCCTAGCGCTTCGTGCGCGTCCCTGATGCTAGGTGACGCTGCCAGTGACAAGGGGCTCTCGCATGGTTGATCAGGTTGGGGCATGCTCCAGATCGAGGCCTGAGCCGGGCCACTCACGCCACTGGCGCGTTGGCCGGGGCCGTAGCGCAGCGGAGCCCGCCGCAACCGCGGCCTTACTGGCCGTTCTTCTGGGGCGGCACCCCGTCGCGCTCTATCGCTTCGCGAGAGCCTCAATTGCCCTGGGACGCTCTGATACAATTCGGCCAATGGCCCAAAAGGCACGAGCGAACGCAGTCAACCGTCGAGATTTCCTGCGGGGGTCGGCGACCGCCGCTGGCGCCCTGGCGGCAACCGCCGCGAAGGGCCAGGACGCTGCGTCCTCCAGACGGGTGGTTGGGGCCAACGACCGGATCAACGTCGCGCAGATTGGTGTCGGGGGTCGAGGCAGCAGTCTGCAGCGGCTGATGCTCTCGATGATCGAGGGCGGTCAGAACTTCCGCATTGCCGCCGTCTGCGACGTCTACGAGAAGCGACGCCGCCTCGCGCAGGAGAACAGCAAGGCTGAGTTCTCGTCCCTGGACTACCGCGAGGTGTTGGCGCGGCCGGAGATCGACGCGGTCGTGATCGCGACCCCGGACCACTGGCACGGGACCATGGCGATCGAAGCCATGGAGGCCGGTCTTGACGTCTACCTCGAGAAGCCCATGACCCACACGATCGAGGAGGCCAAGGCGGTTGCGCGAAAGGTCGAGCAGACCGGAGCCGTGCTGCAAGTGGGGTCTCAGACGACCTCGGCAGACCAGTGGTGGAAGGCCCGCAAGGCCATTCAGGACGGGATGATCGGCAAGCTCATCTCAAGCCAGGGTTCCTACCACAGAAATTCCCTGCGGGGCGAGTGGAACTGGACGCCGGAGCGGGGCCGCGGCTGGGTGATCGAGCCGGACGCCGGCCCGCACGGTCAGGGCGTCAACTACGTTGACTGGGAGATGTGGCTGGGGCCCGCCCAGAAGCGCGAGTGGGACCCCCACCGGTTCTTCCGCTTTCGGAAGTACTGGGACTACTCCGGGGGCGTCGCGACCGACCTTTTCTACCACGTAGTGGCGCCTCTGAACATCTGCTGGGGCGAGCCCCAATTCCCCTATCGGGTGACCGCGTCCGGGGGCAAGTATGTCTTCAACGCGCCCGGGGACCGGGAAGTCCCGGACACGATGAACCTTCTGGCGGACTTCGCGCGGGGCCATTCTCTGGTGCTCAGCTCGTCAATGGCCAATTCGCGGCATATCCCGGGCCTGATCCGAGGGCACGAGGGGACGATCGTGATGGTCGAGCATGGCCGTTTCGAGGGCCGCACAGACTACATCACCGTGGAGTCGGAACCCATCTACCAGGACTCGTTTGTCGACAAGTACGGCACGGAGAACGTCCAGATCAAGGTTGAGGACCGCGGGCGGGACGCCCACATGAAGAACTTTCTCGAGTGCGTGCGCACCCGGGAGAAGCCGCGCTTGGACGCAGACACGGCATATCGCGCCCAAGTCACGATCTCGATGGGCGTCATGGCTCTGCGCCGAGGCAAGGTGCTCTACTTCGATCCGGACATCGAAGAGGTCACAGAGACGGCCCCGCGGGTCGGCTGACCGGCGATGGGGCCAGCTGATCGCCGGCTCACTCTGCGGGTCGCCCTCGCTCTGGCCGCGATTGGCCTGGGCTGGGGATGCGGGCAGTCGCCCGATCCCGAACGCCTGCCAAATGTCCTGCTGATTCTGGCCGACGACTTGGGTTACGGCGACACGGGGGCCTACAATCCCGAGACCCGCGTGCCAACGCCGAGCCTTGACCTCTTGGCCCGCCAGGGCTTGCGATTCTCGGACGCGCACAGTCCTTCCACGGTCTGCACGCCGACGCGGTTCGGCATCCTGACCGGTCGCATGCCGTTTCGAAATGGAATGCCCGGAGTCTTCACGGGGGTCCAAGGGCCCTGCCTGATTGAGGCTGGACGCCTCACCCTGCCCCACATGCTTCGCGATCTGGGCTACGCCACCGCAATGGTCGGAAAGTGGCACTTGGGAATGACGTTTCTCGACGCTGACGGGCGGCCGGTCGACGAGCTAGAGCTTCCGGAGACCACACCCGACCAGCGGGCCGCTGCGGCCGTGGAGCGCGTGCGCAGGGTGGACTTCTCGAGACCGATCCCGGACGGGCCTCTGCATCGCGGCTTCGACGAGTTCTTCGGCACGGTGGCCTGCCCGACCACGGATTGGATGTACGCGTGGATCGAGGGTGACCGGGTCCCCCTCCCGCCAACTCGACTGCTTGACAAGGGACCGTTGCCGAAGCATCCCTACGCTCGTGACAACCGGAGGGGGCTGATCGCGGCCGACTATGACTTGGAGCGTGTCGACCTCGAATTCCTGGAGCACAGCGTTGCGTTCCTGGAGCGGCACGCATCCGAGTCGCCCGAGCGCCCGTTCTTTCTGTTCCACTCCATGCAGGCGGTGCACCTGCCATCGTTCGCTGCCCCCGACTTCAAGGGCAGCAGCTCGGCCGGGCCCCATGGCGACTTTCTGAGCGAGATGGACGCCATCGTCGGGAGACTGATGGCCACACTTGACCGCCTTGGCCTTGCCGAGGACACACTCGTGCTGTTCACCAGTGACAATGGCCCGGAAGTCCTGACGACCTACCACATGCGGACCGACCACGGTCACGACGGGGCCCGACCGTGGCGCGGCGTGAAACGGGACCAGTGGGAAGGAGGGCACCGAGTGCCGATGATCGCCCGCTGGCCGGGAGTGGTGCCAGCCGGGGCAGTTAGCGCCCAGACGTTCAATCTGACCGACCTTGTGGCAACTGTCGCCGGCCTGACCGGCTACCGCCTACCGCTGGATTCCGCGGAGGATAGCTTCGACTTCTCCAAGGTTCTGACCGGGACAGATAGCGGAGCGCCGGTCCGGGATCACACGCTTCACCAAACGAACCGACTCGCCCTCGCGATCCGGGAAGGGCCGTGGAAGTACCTCGACCATTCCGGCTCGGGCGGAAACGACTACGAGCGGCCGGAGTTGGCGGGATACGCGCTGGACGATGGCGCGCCAGATGCGCCGGCCCAACTGTACGACCTCTCCGTCGATCCGGGCGAGACTCGGAATCTCTATTTCGAGCGTCCCGAGATTGTCGAGCGGCTCAAGGCACGGCTCGATGGACTTGTCGCTGCTGGTCGGAGTGCGCCGTCGCGGGACTGACCGACACGACCGACCGAACGCCGGCATCGTGACTTGGGCGGCGACGGTTCGAGACGCATAGCGAATCCCGGGCGAGCGTCTCCTCAAAGAGTCGCCACGAAAGGGTTTCCGGACTGTGGGAGACCGGTCAGATGCCACGGCTCGTGGCATCCCGGCAGCGAACCGCCGCGACAAGCAAGAATGCCGTGCCGCGTCGGCAGATTGGCCGGCCCCTCCCTCCGCGCCATTTTGCGCGCGCGCCCCGCACGGTGTCGCGTGCCAGCCCGAATAGTCTACGATCAGTGTGCACCTATCCGTAGGAGGAATACTATGCGCCGCCTTGTTGCCAGCTATCTGAACCAGGACCTTTCCCGCCGCGGGCTCTTGGAGGCCCTTGCCGGTCTCGGCTTCACGGCCGCGGCGGCGCGGTCGCTCGTCGCGCCGCTGGAGGCGTCCGAGAGCGGCGAAGGGGCGAGCACGGTGACCGGGACCGGAGGGGAGATCGTCGTGGCCCAGATGAAGGCCGCTGGCGTCGAGTACTTGTTCACGAATCCTGGCTCGTTCGAGGTGGGATTCTTCGACGCCTTCCTCGGACAAGATCACACGCAGCTGATCATGGGCCTGCACGAGGGCATTGTGATCTCGCTGGCGGACGGCTACCACCGGACGTCCGGCAAGCCGGGATTCGTCAACATTCACGTCATCGCGGGAACGGCGCAGGCCGCCGGGCAGATGTACAACGCGGCCAAGGACGGCTCCGCGCTGGTGGTCACGGCAGGCCTGAACGACAACGAGCTGTGGAGCGACGATGCCGGACTTGCGCCTCGCCCCGGCTTCGACCAAAAGGAGATCAACCGACAGTTCACGAAGATCTCTTGGGAGTCCCGGGACGCGCGGAGCCTGGCGCTGATGCTGCGCAGAGCCTTCAAGGTCGCCACAGCCCCGCCGGGCGGCCCGACATATCTGGCAATGGCGCACCACGCGCTGGAGACGCGTGACGTGGAGGCCCGGGTCCTTCCCGGTGGCCGGTTCATGCCGGAGTTCCGCATGCGACCGGCGGCCGATCTCGTCGAGAGGGCCGCCAAGGAGCTGGTGGCCGCGAAGCGGCCCGTATTGGTCGCGGGTGACGAGGTCTGGAAGACACAGGGGTGTGACCAGCTCATCACGCTGGCCGAGAAGCTCGGGATTGCGGTCACCAACCAAGGCCAGGGCTACGACAACTTCCCCGCGCGCCACCCCCAGAACCTGGGCCGTTTCAGCCAGAAGCACAAGATGGTCGCCGGCGCCGACCTGATCCTCAGCGTCGGTGCCCCCGACTTTGGCGGCCGCGTCGTTCCCAGCGGTCCCGAGGCGCCGCTCGGTGCGAAGTTCGTCCGGCTCACCGCGAACGGTGACGCGATCAGCCGCAACTATCCGACAGATCTGGCGCTTGCCGGCACGCCGAGGGAGGGCCTCCGGGACCTCAACGACGCGATCGATTCCCTGACCACCGCTGCGCGCCGAAGGAAGATTGCACAGCCACGCGCGGAGGCGCTCGCCGCCCACACCCGCGAGGCCCGCGCCAAGGCGGAGGCCGCTGCCTTGGCGAACTTCGGCCAAGGGCCGGTCCATCCGGACGAGCTGGGGGCAATGATCGCCAAAGTCGCGGATTCCAACGCGATCATCGTGCCGGAAAACTTGACGGCCAAGTTTGGCGCGTTCCCGTTCGGCCATCGCGACGGGGACATGATGCGCGTCGCCAACACGGGCAATGGCCTGGGCTGGGCAATCGGCGCCGCTGCAGGGGCGAAGCTCGCCGCGCCGGACCGCCAAGTGATCTGCTCCATTGGCGACGGATCAGTGATGTACAGCGCTGCGGGGTTCTGGACCCAAGCCCGCTACGAGATCCCGGTCCTGACGGTCGTCTCCAACAACCGCAATTACCAGACCGTGCGAGGCGCGTACTACCGCTATGGCGGCAAGATGGCGAAGAGCGGCCAGTACACCGGAATGTACCTGGGCGATCCGGACATCAGCTTCGTCGAACTGGCCAAGAGCCAAGGTGTCTCGGGAGAGAAGGTCAACGAGTCCTCCGAACTGGAGCCAGCTCTCAGACGCGGCGTCGAGGCGCTCCGGGAAGGCCGGCCCTATGTCGTCGATGTCGAGACGTCCCGATACGGTGGCGGGGCAGAGTCGGAGTGGCACCAGCGGTACAGCCTCGCGGACAGGCGCACCGTGAGGGTGTGAGAGAGCCCGGAACTGCCGTAGCCGGAAGGCTGGGACCAGCGACAGCGATCAACGCCAGACTCCGTCAGGGGCGCAGCGCGCTGGCCAGCAACGGTGCGGCTCGCTCTCCGTTCCACCGGTGCGAGCCGTCAAACGAGTCCATCACGAGCGAACCGGCCGCGCCGAGCGCTCGGTAGGGGCGCTGGATGCGCGCCCATGCGCCGGGTATCCACTCCTTCACCATCAGAGGGTCCCGCCGGCCGACTTCCCAGACGGCTGGCCGGGGGGCAATCAAGCCGGCAATCTCCGGCACATCGCCGAATTCCAGCAGGCCCGGAATTACCTGAGCGCCGCAGCTGTAGCGCCCTTCGATGCGCTCCTGCATCACATTGAGCGCTCCCGAGACCACCGCGACCCGTATGCGGCCCTCCACGGCAGCGGCCAGCATCGTCATCCTGCCGCCGTAAGAGAGGCCAACGCAGCCAATGCGGCTGCGATCGACGCCGTCCTGGCGTGCCAAGAACTCCATGGCCCACAGCGCGTCGCGCAGGTTTTCTGTCATCAGGTTCAGGCCGAGCAGCTGCATTCTCACAAAGGTGACGGCGCACGGGTCACCGCCCCCGTACGCCCCCAGCCCGTCAAGCCGCGCTCCGAACGGAGCCAGGCACGGTGCAACCACGGCGTAGCCCTGCCGCACCAACTGCCGGCCGTAGTCATAGTTCGCAGTCGCGATGTTCTCCTTGCGCTCGGAAGAGCCGTCTATCCCGGCGACCGCGTCGTGGCCGAACGGCCCGTGGCCGTGCAATGCCACGATTCCCGGCCGGCTGCCAGCCCACGCGCCGCGAGGCGTCAGCAGGTGCACCGGCACAGCCGCCAAGCCGCGCGCTCGCAACCTGAGCGAGGTGCGCACGTGATCTGCGAATCGGACCGTCGCATCGGTCTGGACCTCCCATTCGAGAGGGGGGCGGAAGTCCCCGAGGAGCTCGCGCAACTTGGCCGAGAAGCGCCGCTGCCAAAGCCGGCACTCATCCCCGGTCGATCCGTCGAACTGCATCCGCAGGCTCGCCCGGCCGGCCAGATCGCGAATGTGGCGGTGCACATCCTGGGCATGTGCCTCCGCGCCGATTCCGCAGAGCGCCGCCCGGAGCAGGTCACGGCGATACATCGGTCCCATCAAGCCCCCGGGGCGACCCACGTCATACGCCAAGACGGTCCGAGAGGTCCCGCAGAGCTCTGGCAGCCTCGCGGATCTGAGCGCGCAGGCTCTCCGCGTGTCGCCAAGCCTCGCTGTCCAGCTGAGTCCCCGGACTCCGCAACTCCCGTTCGAGCTCCGCAAGGTCCTGCTCGCAGCGACCAATGTTGTCCCGCAACGACTCCGGATTGTGGAAACCTCCGCCATCGACGGTGACGTAGACGGGGGTGGTGTGGGCGACGAAGCCGGGACCGGCGGATGCCCTCGCGGCGATCCAGGTGCCACGATCCACCTCCATCTCGAAGTCCAGCGCGAGTTCTTTCTGCCCGTCCCCCTGGGCAACGGCCCGGCGCACCGGCTCGCCGTGCGCGACGACCTCGAGATCTCTCAGCATGATCCGCTCTCCATCGCCCAGCGCCGTCGCCGTGACTGTCAGCTTCGCCCCTCGGGCCACGCCCAGCTGGCTGCCCGGCAGCCGTTCGTTCACCCTCAGATCGATGATTGGCCCGGTGGTGGCGAATGTGTGGCCAGCCTTGACCGCGGCAAGCCAGTTCTCGAACGTGAAGTCCTCGCCGACATACGCGTAGAAGCGCGCGTCCCCGATCTGGCCGAAACGGTTGGGATCCCCGCGCTCGCCTCGGCCGCACCACGGGAAGTCCGACCCGGCCAGGGCAGTCAGCCGGAATCCCAAGTCGAGGAAGCGATAGTAGTGCTCAGTGTGGATCGGGCCGTCCGGCACGCAGAACTGGGCTAGCTCCAGAAAGTCGAGCTGACCCGCCAGCATGGTGACCGTCATTCCGCGATAGCCGTGGAACGACATTCCCTGGTGCGCAAACCCGCTGATCCCGCCCAGCTCGTGTACGCGATCGAAGACCCGCCCGTAGGAGTAGTAGTCATCCCGGAATCGCACGAAGTCATCCGCGCCCAAGGAGATCGTGTGGCCGAATTCCGGTGTTCGCGGCTCCTCCTGCCCCGAGGACAGAATGGTGGAGCCTTCTCGGTACCGGCCGGCATCGCCCCACGCGTACTGGGAGAACACGTAGTGCCAGAAATCTCCCATCTGCAAGATGTGGCCGACATGGATGTCCTCAGCCGCGACCCAGCGTAGGATGGAGGGATCTTCGCGCGGGGACCGGCGGATGTGAATGTGGTCGTCGGAGGAGTACCAACCGAGCGCGGGCATGTCAATCCAGCGCTCCAAGTCATAGGAGACGTGGACGCGCCGACCGGCCGGAACATCGATCTCGTGGCTTTGGACGGTGTACTCGTAACCCTTCGAGAGTTCGATTCGGTAGCGCCCGGCCGGAAGGCGGGCATCGAACGCACCGTCGACGTAGAATGACCCGTCCGGCTGCAGGGCGTAGCCCTCGGCACGGTCGGAACGCCCCCACATGACGGCCACCGCTTGGGGCGGCGGGCCGAACGCAGACTGGGCCAAGGTTGACGCAGCCAGTGTCGCGGGCGGGTTGCCCTCAGTGTCGGTCAGCCGCACCCGGACCGGCGTCGGCTCGCCATTCGCGGCGTCGCGAACGGTCACCGCCAAGGAAGCATCCCGGGCCACGCAGGAAGCGATGATCAGCCCAGCTGCGAAGACTGCCAAGATGATCGCGCGACGGGGCATAGGTCCGAGACTGCCGACAAGGATTGTACGCCCTGTGGCAGTCCGGGTGACAGGGCCGGGCACTTCCGCCGTTTCCGACCGGAATGGCATCCCCGGCCGACTGGCCCCCGCCAAACCCGCGACCTGGAGCGGAGCGGTGCCTCACGCTCTTCGAGCACTCGAGACCCGCCCCGCGGATCACCCTGCCCCAGCCCCTCATCAGGCATCCCATCGAAGACACAGCAGTGCCCCAAGTGCGAGGCCCGACCGCCGGGCCTAGAAGAGCGCGGCGGCCAAGGCAGGGAGCCCGTAGAACAGGACCAGCAGGTACGCCACAGCGAGCAGCCGCGACTCTGATGCTAGAGTCGCGAAGCGCTCCACGCCAGCCAGCACGAGGTTGCGCGCAGACCGCCAAGGGTAAATCAACAGTGTGCCGGCAACGTTGAAGCCCAAGTGGGTCAGGGCGATTTCCACTCCCGCCTGCGCGTTGGGCCCGGACACAGCAAGCGATGCCAGCAGCGCGGTGATGGTTGTCCCCAAGTTTGCCCCGATGGTGACGGGAAACGCCTGCGGCAACGTGATCACGCCTACGGCCGCCAGGGGCACCAGCAGCGAGGTGGTGATCGAGCTCGACTGGACCATCGCGGTGAGGGCACAGCCGATCAGGATCGCGACCGCCGCCGAACTGCCCAGGGCCGCTCGGACCATGCGCTCGGCCTTGGACAGCAAGGCCGAATGCAGCGCTCGAACAATCAGCATCAGGGACCCAAAGATCAGCGCCCCGCTGACCAGCACCAGCAGAGCCCCCTGGCCTTGCGGCGCTTCGAAGGTCCACTCCGCCCCCGCCCGGACCGGAGCTAACACTAGCTTGAGGGCAGCCGCAACCGGGCTGTCAATGTCGCCACCCCCGAAGGCTGGCAGGCGATCCGCCAGTGCCGAGGCCATCTTCGAGAGAAAGCCCGTGGCAATCTCGGCGGGAAGCAGCACGAGCACCGAGAGAAAATTGAAGAAGTCGTGGCAAGTGGCGACCGCGAACGCCCGCCGGAACTCGTCTGGTCGGCCCATGTGCGCGATCGAGACGATGGTGTTCGTGACGGTGGTGCCAATGTTGGCCCCCATGATCATCGGCACGGCGTTCGCGAGAGGAAGCGGGTTCTCCGGAGCGGCCACCAAGCCCACGACCATCGACGTGGTCACCGAGGAGCTCTGGACCAGCGTCGTGGTGAGCACTCCCACCATCAGCGCTATGAATGGGTTCTCCGTTGCGGTGAAGAATGCCTGCAGGAGGTCGCCGCCGAGCAGCTTGAAGCCGTCTCCAAGCCCCCGAATTCCCGCGAGGAACACGAAGAGCAGCGCCAGGATCGCGATCCCTGCGCGAACGGCATCCGCCCGGGAAGCGTCCGGTGGAAGGTCCCTTCGGCGGTCTACCATCGAATGACGGCCTGACGCCTAGGCCCTGCTAGGCCGAGGCTGGGCTCCCGTCAGCCGGGGATCCCGCCACGATCGTTGCCGGACGACTTGCATGCTGGCCGAGCGTTCTACCCACCGTGATCGGGGAGCGCCCGGTCTGGCGCGCCCTTGGGGGACTTTGACACGGCGACAATGCCGTCCACGGGGTACAGCTCGGAATCGGGCTCCGGTCGTGCCCCGCCTTCCCACGATGTGTCCACGAACCGACGGTCCAAGAGCCGGTCCGTGTCGATGCGCCCCATGGCCGCCAGCAGGTTCTGGAGCACGTGTGGATTATGGCCCCGCAAGTCGGCCAGAAAGGCGCGCAGCTTCTCGCGCACGGTCCCGGCCCGGTCCGAGCAAACGCACGGGGTGACCGGAAGGCCCGCCGCTTCCGCGTACGCTTCGGTCACGGTCTCGGGGACGTAGACCAGTGGCCGTATCAATCGAAACTCACCGGAACGGGACCACGTGACCGCGGGCAGGGCGCTGAGCCGACCTGTGAATAGGGAGTTGCGCAACAGCGCCTCGCAGAGATCGTCGGCCGTGTGGCCCAGCGCCACGACATTGCAACCCAGGCGCGCAGCCACGTCGTAGACCGCTCGCCGCCGAAAGCGGCTGCAAGTGTCACACCCGTGACCGGGCTGGTCTTCCAGCAACTGCAGCGAGGCTCGGTCCACATAATAGGTCCAGCGAATTCCGCGCTTGCCGAAGACATCGGCAAGGTGGTCTAGTGGACCGACGAACTTGCCCTGCTCGACCGTGAATGCCTCGAGCGAGAAGTGAACGGGCGAACGCCGGCACAACTCCTTCAGCGCGTCAGCGAGGGCCAGCGAGTCCTTCCCCCCGGACACTCCGACGGCGATCCGGTCACCCTCGCGGATCATGCGGAAGTCTGCGATCGCCCGGCCGACTTTCCGCAGCAGCGTCTTTCGGGGATTCACGCAACGGAACCTGCGAAGGTTCCATTATAGACCCGCCCTCACGCGGAAACCCTAGCGCGAGAATCAGATCGTACGCGTCGGTCCAGACTGGTCCAAGCCTGCGAGAAGAGATCCGCATGTGCCTGCGCCCGCGGTGGTCCACGTCGGGCCGGAGCGAGCGGTCGATGGACCGGTGGGAGTGAGGCCAGTTGACTCTCCTAGCGGCAGCGTCACGTTTCCCATGGGACCGTCGGGCCCGCCACTCTGCGCCCTCCTCCAATCCCGCACGAACGCTCTTAGGCCTGGCAGTGGCCGACGCTCCCATGGCCGTAACCGGACCTTCCGCTCCGGCCAAGACCGGATGTTGCCCGGAGACGAACGACGGCGCCCGTGCGACAGCAGCAGTCCCTCGCCATTCACCCTCGCTCGCATCGCACGCCTCTCCCGACTTCGGGGCATTGAGGGACCGGACTCTTGCCAGGGGTGCGAGCCATAGGTGATGAGGTTGCGGGGAGTGCCATTGAACATCCCTGATTCCTAGGTGGACCATGAGCGGGCATGAATCGGGACAGGCAGACGATACGATCCATGACTCGAGACTACAAGGCTGGCTTCACGGAGTTCGCTCGGTCTGGCCACGGGCAGTATGGCTCTGCTTTCGGCTAAGAAGTCATATCCATTTGATGGGCTGTGTGACGCCTCACGCGCACAATATAGTAATGCATCGGGGCATTGCCCCCAAGAATCGCCCTAGAACCGGCCAGGGCAGAGACACTACTTGTTGGCCAATTCCCGGAATTCGGAGCTCCGGTGGCGATCCTCTTCGAAGGTCCCGGCCAACTGCAGGGGCAGCTCGCCCGGCGGCGCGGCCAGCCGGCGCGGGACCGTTGCCGGCGCCGCTGCGTCGAGGCTTCGGCAATGGCAGGTTCGGCGTCCGCGCTGGTCGCGACACGCCCTTGCGGGCGCAAATCTGGCAGAGTGGCCCGTTAGGATTGCGCCAGCCGTCCCGTGGCAGTTCGTCACGCAACCGCTCCACGTCGGTCGTCTGCAGCATGCGGAGGCGGACTCGCGCGAAGACACCAGCAGCCAGCCATGCCCCCCGGCGTGGTAACTCCGGTCCGGAACTAGGCGGAAACTTCCGAGATCCGTCGGATGTCGACCGCGCTCCCGCTGCCCTCGTTGACCTCGATGACAACAGCGTTGAGCTGGACAGGGCCTTTGGCGGGCTTGAACCGCGCCGGCATTCCGGTCAGAAATCGCCGCAACGCTGCGTCCGGCGCCATCCCAATGACCGAGGAGTGGGGACCGGTCATCCCCACGTCCGTGATGAACGCGGTGCCCCCGGGCAGGACGCGCGCGTCGGCCGTTTGCACGTGCGTGTGGGTTCCGACGACCGCCGTCACCCGCCCATCGAGATAGACCGCCATGGCGTTCTTCTCGCTGGTCACCTCGGCGTGGAAGTCCACGATACGGATCCGAACATCCGGATCCAGCTGCGCCAGGACCCTGTCCGCCCGTCGGAACGGGCAATCGATGGACGGAAGGTAGACCCGTCCCTGAAGGTTGACGACGGCAAACCGAATCCCGCCGTCACTGTGGCCAACATAGACTCCAGTGCCCGGAGCGTCGGGATAGTTGTCGGGCCGGAGCAACCGCGGCTCCGTCTCGATGAACGGCAAGATCTCCTTCTTGTCCCAGATGTGATTGCCGGAAGTGAGCACGTCCAAACCGCTGGCGAGCAGGAGTGCCGCAATCTTCGGCGTGACCCCGAAGCCGCCCGCGGCGTTCTCGCAATTGGCCACCGCTAGGTCAATGCTCTCGCGGTGGCAGAGCCCAGCAAGCTTGGACCGCAGTGCCCGCCGCCCGGGGCGTCCCAAAATGTCGCCCACGAACAGAATACGCATCGGGCCGAACGGCCAGTGTAGCGCGCCCCGCTCCTTCCCTTGTGACGCGCGGCGGCGGCGGTCTGGCCCGATTGGGCGTTGGGCCCAGCCCTCGGTACGGGCGACCGCCGAGAATCGGAGAGGGCAGCCGGGCCCCCGCGGCCTGTCCGGCGGCGAGTCCGGGCAACGGTTGGGAAGTCGCGTCGCAGCTGCCCGGGGCCGGCTCGCCCGCTCCCGTCGGATGGTAAACCCGACCGAAACGTGCCAGCGAACGTCAGGATGACGATCTCAACCTGTCGCCGACTCGGAGGCGCCCGTTCGCCTGCCCCCCCGCCAAGCGCGTGTTCACCGCCAGACGGTACGCGCCCGGGTAGCGGTGCAGCTTGGACCCGGGGTGCGCGTGCCGACGGCGGTATGCCGCGAAACTGCTGGCGCTCAGCGAGGCTGGCAGGTCACGCCCGTGCGAATCGCGCGTTGGCACGGAGCAGCGCCGGCAGGGGTTCGTCCCCAGCATTTCCACCTCCCCCAAGCGAAAACGGCACGGGGTTCCCGGCGCCCCGTAGAGCAGGTCTTCACCGAAGGGTTCCAAGCCCTCAATTTCCAAGTTTGCCCGAAAACGGCGCCGCACTTCCTCCAATCTGAGCCCGAAGTGGTCGGCCACCGAGCGCAGGGAAGCAGTCCCTACGACCGTGGGGCCCGACGCTTCGGTATCGTCCGGGTACCCCCCAAGCGAGTTCTTCCGCACCTTCACCGGCCGCCCCAACCGTCGCGAGAACCACGCCGCGAGCGCCGGTCTCTCGGCCGTCAGGCTGAATCGTGCGCGGCTCCCGCCCGCGGCAAGGGCCACCTCCCCGCCGTCCGAGGAATACTGAGCCCGGATCCCCAACAGCGCGGGCCCCAGGCGCTTGGCGTTCACGAAGCGCCCGTCGGTGCCGAAGAGCGCGTATTCCCGATCCCCCGCCAAGCTTTGGCCCGCTGCGAGGCGGACGCTCTCCACCTCGCGGGGATCCAACGACTTGATCGGATACACGCGAATCCGCGCCAGCCATGGTTCCATGGTCTCCATGTTCGCACCCCGGCCGGACGCCCGGGATAGGCTAGAGGAGCCGGATGCCTGAGCCCGCCACAATGTCCCGCCGACAGGTCGAGGCGGCTGTTCTCGGAACGGTCCGGGGCCTGTTGCGCGAACTTGGCTCAGAAGAACTGGCGGATCGCGCGGCGCTTCGGAACTCCCTCGATGGCGAGCTCGGACTCGGGAGCCTAGAGCGGGTCGAGCTCCTCGTGCGCCTGGAGCGGACCCTTGGCGTCCGGCTGCCCGAGGAGGGTGTGCGCTCGGCGCGGACTCCGGCGGATTGGGCGCGCATCGCCAAGTCGGGAGGGGTGGCACCCTCGCCCAAAGACGGTCGCTGGACGATCCGCCAGCCAGCGCGCGGGGCCCACGCCCCGCCAGCCGAGGCTCCAACCATCGCGGACGTGCTGTGGCGACAGGCCGAGCGCGACCCTGCGCGCGTCCACATCCACCTGCTGGATGGCGATGGTGGGCGGGACATCTCGCACGCGGACCTTCTGGACGGGGCGTCGCGTGTGGCCGCTGGCCTCGCCGCATCCGGCCTGCGGCGCGGCGAGACCGTCGCGATCATGCTTCCGACCGGTGCCGAGTTCTTCAGCTCGTTCCTGGGGGTGATGCTGGCCGGGGGAATCGCGGTCCCGATCTACCCGCCGATGCGGGCCAGTCAGATCGAGAGTTACATCGAGCGCCAATCGCGCATCCTCCGCAATGCCGCGGTCCGCTTCCTGATCACGTTTGACCGTGTCCGGACCGTGGCCAATGCGCTGCGCGGCCGACTGCCGTCATTGAGAGAGCTGCTCGGCGCCGGAGAGCTTGCCGGCAGGGGCCGCGGCATGCAGGCGCCCAGCGTGACGCCGGCGGAGACCTGCTTCATCCAGTACACCTCGGGCAGCACGGGCGACCCGAAGGGCGTCATGCTCACGCACTCCAACGTGTTGGAGAACATCAAGGGGATCGGCTTTGCCGTCGAGGTCCGGCCAAGCGACGCGGTTGTCACTTGGCTCCCGCTCTACCACGACATGGGCCTGATCGGGTCGTGGCTGTTCAGCCTGTACCACGGGCTGCCGATCACGGTCTTGTCGCCCCTCGACTTCTTGGTGCGGCCCGAGCGCTGGCTCTGGGCGCTGAGCGACTCCCGGGGCTCCCTCTGCCCGGCCCCGAACTTCTCGTTCGAGCTGTGCGTGCGAAAGATCGCCGACGATGCCCTCGACGGAGTGGACCTGGCACCCTGGCGGGTTGCCATCAACGCGGGCGAGCCGGTGCTTCCGGCCACTCTGCGCCGCTTCGCCTGCCGCTTCGCGCCGTGGGGGTTCGACTCTCGCAGCTTCATGCCGTTCTACGGACTCGCGGAGTCGTCGGTAGCGCTGACTTATCCCCCCTTCTGGCGCGGTCCGCTCGTCGACACGATCGACCGCGACGCGTACGAGACCGAGGGCCGGGCGCGCCCGGCCTTGCCGGGCGCGCCGTCGGACACGCTGGAGTTTGTCAGCAACGGCAGGCCCCTTCCCGGCCACGAGGTCCGCATTGTTGACGATGGTGGCCAAGACATGCCCGCCCGCGCGCGCGGGCGGATCGTGTTCCGCGGACCGTCCCGGACAGACGGCTACTTCCGCAACCGGGCCGCCACTGCCGCAGTTCTCGACAGAGATGGCTGGATGGACTCCGGGGACCTAGGCTACCTGGCGAACGGCGAGATCTACGTCACGGGCCGATTGAAGGACTGCATCATCAAGGGCGGCCGCAACATCATCCCCCAAGATGTCGAGATGGCCTCGTGGGAGGCGGACGGCGTGCGGAAGGGCTGTGTCGCGGCATTTGGCTCGATCGATCCCGCGAGCGGCACGGAAAAGCTGGTAGTTGTCGCGGAGACGAGGCTGAGCCCGCCGAGGCACGGCCAGCTCGCGACCGCCGTAACCGAGGCCGTTTCGAGGCGCGTGGGCGTTCCGCCCGACGATGTGCTGCTCGTGCCACCCGCGAGGGTCCCGAAGACCTCGAGCGGGAAGATTCAGCGCTCGGCAATTCGCGCGGACTACGAGAGCGGCCGTATTGCGAGCGGGTCGGCCGCGCCAACGTGGCTCCAATTGGCGCGCGTCTGGGCCCGTGGCACGCTGCGCAGCCTGTCCGCTGCCATCGCCGCGGGCGCCGGGCACGTTGGGTCTGCCGTGAGACGCGGAGCGGCCGCGACGGTTGCGGCATGCCTTGGGATGGTGGCGCGACTGGCACCGGGCCCCGTCCCAGCGCGACATCCGGTCAGAGTGGGGGCCAAGATCGCGGGCAGCCTCGCAGGCCACGGCAGTGAGGGCGCGCTCCGGGCATCGGCGCCGAGTGTCTTCATGCTGGAACGAGCGACTAGGTTGGACGCCCTGACGGTCGCTTCGCTGGCTCGGTCGCGGTTCGTCTTCGCGGACCGGACGACCTTCGCGGACCTCTCCCCCTCCGAAGCCTTTCTGCTCGATCCTCTGGTAGCCCCGGCTGTCACGCGAACCGAGGCCGCCGGCATTGACCTGCAAGCGACCATCGAGTCTGCGCTCGCAGACGGACTGTCCGTGGTCAGCATTTCGCAGAGCCGCCCTGACGGCGTCCAGTCTCGGGCCCGCCTTCGGTACGAGGCCCTTGCGGCGGCGGAGCGCGCCGGAGCCCCGCTGACTCCCGTGCGACTGCGGAGAACGGCGAGCGGCGCCGTGCGGGCACTCATGCGCCCCTCTGTCCGCGCGCGCGGACTGCCGGACCGGCTGGCGGAACTCAGGGCCTCGCTGCGAAAGGCACTGGCCGTCGGAACCGACGGCTAGAATGGATGGGTCATGCCGATCTACGAGTACAAGTGCGACGACTGCGACACCCGGTTCGAAGCGCTGGTGATGGGATCCAAATCCGAGCCCGACAGCTGTGGCTGCGGCAGCGATGCGATCGAGAAAGTCTACTCCCGGTTCGCGGCCGGCTCTGCCCAGCCCTCGCCCGAGGCGTGCGCGACGCCGGCGGCTGAGCGTTGCGGCGCCCCCGCGTGCATGGGCGGCATGTGCGGCGTCAACTGACGGCCGGACAGCCCTATGGCCCGAGGTTGCCGATCGCCACGAGCTGGCCACCGCTGTCGAGAACGCCGTAGCTGATTGCGCCGCTCCCGGGCCTGAAGTCCCACAGCCGCGCCGCTCGCTGGGCCGCTTGCTGCCCGACGGGAAATCCGACGGTGTGCCCGTTTTCCGGGAGGGGCACAGCCGCGCCCGTGCCAGTCCCAAGATCCCATAGGATCAGCCCAGACTGGGCGGGATTTCCGGGCCCGCCACCCCGCATCCGCGCGATCGCGAATGCGCGCCCCAGCGTAGGCTGCGCGCCAAATGTCCGCCGCCCTCGCCGGAACAGCTGGGTGGGTCCCGGCAGGAGATTCCGAGCGCTGTCGGGGAGCGGCAGGTTGGTCGCGGTGCCAGCGGGAAGGTCCACGATCACCAACCCGCGATTGCCGGGGAACGGGGCTGCCGTGATTCCGCGGGGATTAGTCCGCACTGGTCCGCCTGTCGCGAGTGCCACGATCCGGCCGGTGGCCGCGAACTGTTGCACGTGAAGCGGGTTGGTCAGGGTGATGCCCGTGCCTTCGGGCAATGCGATCTCCGAGAACGAGTCGCTGCCGCCGTCGAAGACATGCACGCTGGTCGGTGCCCGCAACGCCACGTCCCGACCCCCGTCCGCGAAGTAAAGATACGAATTCAACGCGCCCTTGGCACTCTGGTCCAGCGGCCCAGAAGCCTCCACGGCCCTGACTGAGACGGACTCGGTGTCGACCAAAATCAGCCGGTCGCCGGCGCAGATCCGATTGTCCCGCGGTGACGCGAACTGTCCGAAGGGCTCGCCGGCGCCCACAAGCGCAAGTGTCCCGGTCAGCCCCACCGGGAGCCAGCGCACCAGAGGGTGACAGTTGGCGGCAAACGAGCCATCCGGGAAGGGCGTCACGGTCACTTCGACCGCGAAAGCCTCCGGCAGGGTCGGTCCGGAATCGCCCGACGGGGGCTGTTCCGGCGGCTCCGGCAGTGTGACCCGGAACGCGATCACGCCGTCCTGCATGCCGTCCGTGGACCGCACGACGCCGAAGATCGAGTCCGCGGAGCCCGGGCCCGCCACGGCCGGGCCGAGCGCGTTGCCCACTTCCACGCCTTGGTTGTTCGTCCGGCGGGGCGGCGAGATGGGCGCCCATCCTTCGGGAAACGGGGCCTGAAAGGCCACCTTGGCAAGCGGGTCGAAGAGCACCGCCAGAGGCCCGGTGGCCTCCGAATCCGGGCCCGGGCCCAGGAACCGCATGCGGTAGCCCCCGGATCCCGGCAGTGAGGCGCCTTGCGCCAGCGGCACCGACCGTCCTTCGGCCTCGAGCGGGTCGGGAAGCGGCGCGGGCGTCGAATCCTCGCCCGCCGGCTCGCCCGCGGGGCTGACCAAGGCGACGCCAACCCCGCCCGAACGGTGCAGCCGCAACTGCGGATTGTTCCCGAACGCCGGCTGGAGCCTGTCCGCCCCCTGCTCCAGCGTGACAATCTGCACGCCTTCTGCGGAGGCCGTGTCAACCAGCAGCAGCCGGTTCGTCTGGCCCTCTCCAGGATCGCCCTCCGGCACGGCGAGCGCCGCCAAGACCGGCGTTTGTTTCGCTGCCTCGAAGGGCCAGTAATCGCTCTCCGCCGGTGCCAGCGGGTTCGACGGCAGCAAGCATTGCTCCACGGCCGTGACACTCTCGCGTCGGAAATCGAGCAGGTGCACGTCGGAATAGCAGAAGTCACCGAAGATGTCGAGCGCTCCGCTGACAGCGACGGCGTGAGGATTGAGCGCCGACATGTCGAGATGGGCGGCAGTTGCCATGTCCGGGGTTGCTTCGATGTAGACCGGTTCCGGAGCCCGGCGTGATCCGAGCAGGGCTCGCGCCCCGCTGTTGCCGGAATACCAGCTCAGCACGCCCCCAGGCTGCGCGGATTCCGGCAGCTGGAAGGTCAGCTCGTAGACGCCAACACTGGTCTCGGACAGCTGCACGGAGGAGATCGCCAGCGCGACACCGTCGAGATACGCCCGCTGCGGCAGGGCCGGGGCCAACCCAGCGCCCAGCGTGCCACCTTCGGGCGGGGCTTCGGGCGCGCCGAGGCCAACCGCGAAAATCGTCACCTGCTCGCCCGGGGCCACCGTCGGAGGGGGCGCCCCACCCTCGCTCGGAATGCCCGAGCCGTCTAGGCGCGGGCCCACGGTGTCGCTGCCGTCCGCTCCATGATGACCAGTGAGAGCGACCCGGGGGCCGTGAACAGCTCTGGCCGGGCCGGCACGATCTGCACGCTCATGGCCGTCCCCTCGACACCGGCCCGGCGCACGGTTACACTCGCGGACCCGAGCTCGGCATCCCACGGAACCTGAGCGTTGATCTGTCCCGGCGAGACGAAGTACAGCGGCACGGGGGCGCCGTTGACCAAGACTTCGACCGCCGGGTCCTCCAAGAAGCGGGGAAGCGGGGTCGCCCCCGCCACGGTGTGCGCCTGTGCGAGGCCGTCGCCGAGAATTGCCAACAGGCCGCCCTGCGCGACGGCGCTCGGCGCCTCCGCCAAGGTGACCCCGGGCACGGCACCTCTTAGCGAGGTCTGGGGCGCCGGCCCTTGAACCGCGCTCGGCTCTTGGGCCTCAACGACCGCGAAACTTCCAAGCACGACTGCGCAGAGACATACATGGCGCATTGGCAATACCCCCCTCTCGGCCGCACTGCGACCGCGTGTACTGTAGCAGGGATCAGAACCGATAGGACAGCGATGCCTGCAAGATTCGCGGTGCCCGAGCTCGGATGATGAAGCCTCCCTGCAGTGCGTCGAACTGCGCGTTCGGCGCCACCAGCTGGGTGACGTTCAGGGCGTTGAAGGCGTCCATGCGCACCTGCAGGCGACGGCGGCCCTCGAGCAGGAAGTTTTTCTGCAGGCTCAGGTTCAGGTTGATCCGCGCGGGCACGTCGAGAATGTTGCGCCCGGCGTTGCCAACTTGGAACGGCTCGAAGCCGTGGGCGCTCTCCACGCACTCGATTCCGTTGCGGTTCTCGGTACCGATACAGGGCACGCGCTCGAACGCCGACAGGTCGAACCATGGAAAATCGACACCCTTGCGACCGGGGAACGCGTTGGTTCCGAGGAACCCGTGGCCGACGCGATTCGGCCGCACCGACTCGCCCGCGTTCACGTCGACGTTCGCCGTCCGGACGGTGAACGGCTGGCCGGAGTACGCCGTGGTCGTTGACGACAGCTGCCAGCCTCCCAGCAGCGCCTGAGGGACGCCGCGCATGCTCGCCAAGAAGCGCCTGCCATTGCCAAAGGGCAGTTCGTAGCGCCCGGCGACCGTGACGGCGTGGCGCTGGTCGAAGTTCGAACGGCCCCGGTCCAAGCGCAGGTTCAGCGTGTCCGCCGCACCGGTGGCACCCGTGCCACTGTTGTCAATCGCAGAGGAAGCGTCGTCAATCGACTTGCCGAACGTGTAGTTGAACCGGTAGAAGAGACCGGCGCGGCTCCGTCTCCGGAGCGATGCCTGCAAGGCATGGTAGGTCGAGTTGGATCCGAAGGAGGTGTAATTGATGCGGTTGAAGCCGTCGATGCGCCTCGGAAAGATGAGGTTCCCATTGGCCCCCTCCTCAGCCAGATCCGGGTCCCGTATCGGCTGGTTGTAGTCGTACTGCCGCTGAAGATGGCTCCCCTTCGAACCCACGTAGCCGATTTCCAGAGCCTGCCCCCCGCCGAGATCCCTCTCGACGGTGAAATTCCACGATTGCAGGTACGCGGTCGGCGGGTCCAAGTCGAACCCGTTCACGTTTTGGATGCCGCCCCCTTGCACCCGGGCCCTGCCCGTGGGGAACGGGTTCTGCAACGTCGGCGGCGGAATGCGGGCATTTCCGCCCGAGTTGAAGGTCTCTTGGAATGTGAACGGGAACACCCCGGCTAGCTGGTTGCGCACGGGGCCGAGCAGGAAACCCTGGTAGAAGACGCCATAACCGCCCCGGACAACATTCCGGTTGTCGCCGAAAGGTCGCCACGCGAACCCCACGCGGGGGGAAAAGTTGTTGTAGTCCGGGTCGATCAGGGACCGCGGCAAACCGATGTCCGCTGCGAGCACGGTGCGGTCGGCCAGACCCTGGTCATCGAGCAGGCCTGCCAGGTCCGGTATCCCCGAGTCGCCGGCCAGCACGACCTTGTTCAGGCCGGGATGGTAGTTGGACAACCGGTCGCCGGTGTCGTATGGCGGCATCTCGACCTCGTAGCGCAGCCCGAGGTTGAGCGTCAGGTCCCGGGTCACCTTCCAGTCGTCGTTGAGGAACAGCCCGAACCCGAAGGCGCGCAATTCGTTGAACGTGGTCTGCACGCGCCGGTTCACACGCTGAAGGCGCCCCAGCAACAGATCGCCCACCGTGTGGCGGGTGAACCGCCTTCCAAACCTGAACGAGCCGCGCACGTTGTTCCACTGGGGCCGGTCAAAATAGGCCCTGGACGTGTCGAAACCCGTCCGTATGGTGTGCTTCTGGCGGATCCATGAGAGGCGGCCCGAGGCTTGGATGTCCCAAACGCCTTGCTCGTTCGGCGTGTTGGCGCCCTGGCCCAGCGGCCAGTAACCCTGCAGCGTGACACGCGGGAGACCCGTGAGATGCTCGGGAACGTCCTCCGGCAGCGGGAGGCCGAGCGTGGCCGGATCGTCGTCCGCCGCCAGCGAGTAGGTGAAGTTGTCGCGGTGGCTGAAGCCGCCGGACAGCTCCAGCACCAAGGTCGGCGAGAATGTGTGCGTGTGACGCAGCGAGATCAGGTCGCGGCGATCAATGCCCTCGTTGCCCCAGATTGCGAGCGCGCTCCCGCCGAACGGATTCTCGGTATTGTTGAAGCGCTTCTGGTAGCTGACGGAAAAGTTGTCCTTGGCGGAGAATGTCTGGTCGACCTTGAAGACGACCTGGTGCCAGTCGTCGTCGTCGACCGCTGCCGAGATGTTGTTGAATCGAATGTTGTCGCGGTTGGGGAGCGGGTAGAAGTCGATCAGCCGCTGGGCGGCCGGGTCGATCTGAGATGCCGGAATTGTGTTGTCCGGAAAGCATCCCCGTTGCACGCGCCGGTTGCAGGCCCCGCCCCGGCCGGGGTCGTTAAGGTACACGGGCCGCAGCTCCCCCGACGCGGTCCCGGTGGCGAGGTCGAGCGACTGGGAGAAGTCTCCGGCGCGCTCAAGCCCGGTGGGGACGTTGCCGAGGCGCGTCCGCGCGATGGACTGCACCCGCCCCTCGTAGCTGGCGAGAAAGAAGGTCTTGTTGCGCACGATCGGGCCTCCCAGCGTGCCCCCGAATTGATTGCGGCGGAGCCTCAGACGCTCCTCGTCGAAGAAGCCCCTCGCGTCAAGCACCTCGTTGCGCAGGTACTCGAACACGGAACCGTGCAGGGCGTTGGTCCCTGAGCGCATCGTGATCCCGATGATGCCCCCAGAAAACCCACCGTACTCGGCCGAGAATCCGGAGGTGACAACGCGAAACTCCTCCACCGCGTCCAGCGGCGGGCGCACTTGTGCGCCCCCGTTGACCGGGTTGCGGTTGCTGACGCCATCGACGTAGAAGTTTGTCTGGTCCTGCCGCGCTCCGTTCACCGAGGCGAAAGACCCCTGGCCGCGCCCGCGCGGCATGACGCCCGGCACCAAGAAGGCCAGTTCCGTGAAGTCCCGCCCGAGCAGCGGCAGATCCTGGATCTCCTCGTAGACGATCACGTCACCCTTGACCGTGCCGCGTTCCAGATTGATGGTCGGGGCGGCCGAGGAGACTGTGACCGACTCGGTCACCGCGCCGATGCTCAACTCTGCGTCCATGCGGACGTTCTGGCCAGTCTCCAGACTGAAGTCCGAGCGAACGAACCGCGCAAAGCCGTCTGACGACACCTCGAGCTCGTACGGCCCGGGTTGCAAGCTGATCACCGTGTAGTAGCCAGACTCGTTCGTCTCGGCCTTTGCCTCGATCCCGGTGTCAACGTTCCGAATCGTGACACTCGCGCCGGGGATCACGGCCTGCGCCTCGTCTGAGATCAAACCGGTCACCGTGGCAAGACTGACCTGGGCCGCGAGCGGCGCCGCCAACGCGACCGCCAGCAACGCGCCGACACTAATGCGATTCATCCTGCCCTCCCATTGCACGACCGTGCGCACGGGCGCAAGCTCTTCTCGCCGAAAAGCACGCCACCCACTCTCAACCGGTCGCAACATACCACGCCGGCGCGCCGTTCGCACGGTCGGGCGATTAATGATCTTGTAAACTCTGCTGAGCCGGGGCCAAGTCTGGGGGCCGGCCGGAGGCGGCGAGCGGAGGGCGGGTAAGCAGGGATCCGACCACCAACGCCAGTGCCGCCATGGGCACGATCACGCCGACCGGCATCAAACCCGTGCCACCGATCGAATACGGCCCGTGCACGGAGAGGGAATCCCAGAAGAACCACGCCCAGAGCCCGGCCGTGACGAAGATCGAGGCCGCCGCGCCCGCAGCGGTCGCGCGATCCCAGAACAGGGTGGCCGCGAGCACGGGCAGCAGCCCCGCGAATCCCGTCAGAGCCCATGTGCCCAGGGCGAAGATGGACTGGGACACAAACAGGGAGCACACGAACGCCGCGGCTAGGAACGCCAGCACGAATAGCCGACCGAACCAAACCTGGCGGGCCGGGCCCAGCTTGCCGCCAAGCCCGTAGTGGCGCACCACGTCGTGCGTGAACATGGCTCCGAGCGAGAGAATCTGCGAGTCTAGCGACGACATGATCGCCGCGAACACGCCGGCAGCCAGACAGCCGGCGACGATCTCGCCGGTATTGGCCACGATCAGCTTGACGAGCACCGGGCCGTCCAGCGGCGGTTCGAACTGAAGCCGGCCGACGGCACCCATCGTCACGGAAGGAAACCAGGTCGCCGCGACCAGCAACGGGTAAGCGACGATGGCCAGGCGGAACGAGCGGGCACTCCGCGCGGACAGCCAGTGGCTGTACAGGTGCGGGAAGGCACCGGTGCACAAGGGCAGCAGCATGAACGATCCCATCTGCAACGCCGCGTAGCGGTCCGACCCGAAGCTCGCCATGCCCGGATGGTCGGAGCGCAAGCGCTCCATCGCGGACTCCAAGCCGCCGAACTCCGACATGACGGCAACGTAGGCCCCGACGCCGAAAAGCAGGAAGACCGTTGTCTGCAAGGCGTTCACCCACGACGTGCTGCGCATCCCTCCGTAGCTGACGTAGACGTACGTCACGGCGCAGACGGCCAGACTGCCGATCCACCCCGGCAGGCCCGCGCCGGGCCCGCCCGTGAGAATCGAGAGGGCGTCACCGGCACCCTTGACGCCGATCAGCAGGTACGGAAGCATAAGCGCCACGACAACCGCGAACAGCAGCAGCCCGAGGCTGTCCGACCCGTATCGCTGGCGCACGAGCTGGACTTGGGTGACGTGCCCGTGACGCCTGCCAAGCTGCCAGGACCGGATCCCGAGGTAATAGATCTGGAACGGGACCAGCAGCGCCGTGCTCGAACCCATCAGCGCGAACACGATGATCCCCCGCTGGTAGGCCTCGCCCGACGCCCCGAGGATGGTGTAGGCCGTCATGTTCGTGCCGAGTAGCGTCATGACCAGCACGAACGGTCCGATCGAACGGCTTGCGAGGAAGTAATCCTCGCCGGTCCCGCGGAAGAGCCGGTGGCCGAAGAGGCCAAGGCCGAGAACCATCGAGAGGTACGCGGCCAGAACTGCGAGGACCATCTCAGCGAGTCATCCGTCCAGGCCGCCCGGCCAGCCCCATCGCACGACAGCCGCAAGGGCTGCCGCCGCCACGACGCACAGCGAGAGATGGTAAGCCAGGTTGGACGGGATGCCGGCGACAAGCCGATGATCGGACCACAGCCAGAAGTTCTGGAACAGGGCACACCCAGCCAAGGCGACCAGCAGCGGCCAGCGAGGGTGCCCGTGTCGCATCAGGCGTCCCTCAAATCGACAGCGGCAGCACTGCGAAGCCGCGAAAGTTCGGTGTGGTCACTCGCCGCGCGCCCCGGCGGTCAACTTCCCAATGACGGCTGGCCGAGACAAGCTCGGCGAACAGCGAGCATGCCATCCTCCTGGCCAGCGGCGCTCCGACGCAAAAGTGCACACCCTTGCCAAGCCCCAAGTGACGGTTGCTCGAGCGGTCGAGCCGGAAACTGTCTGGATCCGCGAACTTGCGCTCGTCACGGTTCGCCGATCCGATGTGCAGCAACACCTGCGCGCCCCGAGGGATGGTCCTGCCGTGCAGGCGGACATCCTTTGTCGGGCTGCGGACGAAGCCCTGAGCGGCGGCATCCCAGCGCATCCCCTCCTCGACAAACGCCGGGGCGAGACGCGGCTCGGCCCGGAGCCGCGCGTAAACACCGGGGTGCAGCGCAAGGGCGTGAGCCAGATTGGTGAACAGATTGTTCGTCGACTCGAAACCGGCCGTCAGGAACGTCATCGTGGTGATGACGACCTGCTCGCGGGTCAGCCGGCGGCCGTCGCTCTCGGCGGCCAGCATCGCGCTCATCAGGTCGGCGGACGGTCGCGCGAGGCGCTCGCCGGCGAGCGCGTCCAAGTACTCCCCCAGCTTGCGCATGGCCCGGTCTTGGGGCGGCTCGCCGCCATTGGCCGCGCTCTCGCGCAGGAAGAAGTCATCCAACCAGCGCCGCAGGAGCAGAAAGTCCTCCTCGGGCACGCCGAACATGGAGCCTAGGATGGCCGCGTTGAGCGGCGCCGAGATGTCCGCCACCATCTCCGCGGCCCGGGACTCGCTAGCCCGACGGGCAAGCTTTCGGGCCAATCGCCGGATGCCGGGACCGAGACCCTCGACCCTTCCCCGCGTGAAGGCCCGTTCGACCAAGCCGCGCGCGAAGCGGTGCGCGGGCGGGTCCGTGGTGCCCAGCGTCCGCCCAATCCGCCCTGGCATGTCGTTGACCAAGTTTCCGCGGCGCTGCGACGACCAAGTCCGCCAGTCGACCAGGGCGCGGGCAACGTCCTCATACCGGGTCAGAACCCAGATGCCCTCCAGCCGAGAATGGTGCGCTGGATCCCGGTCGCGCAGTTCGCGGTAAGTCGGGTAGGGATCTTCCGCGGCCGCGAGCGCCAGTCGGAACTCCGTCATCGCTGCGGGCCGGAATCCGCGCCGCTCTCCATGGCCGCCACGATGCGGTCCAGCAGGTTCAGGATTTGCCGCTCCTCCTCAGGGCTGCGGGGAATCCCCCAGAGGTCTCGGTGAAAGCTCGCCGCCGCGGCTTGCCACAGATCTGTCTGCATGCTGCGGCCGGCGAGCGTCAGGCGAACAAGCCGGGCACGGCGGTCATTCGGGTCAACGGACCGCAAGACCCATCCCCGCTGTTCCATCAGGCGCACCAAAGCCCCCATCGTGCTGGGGTCTGAGTAACACCTGTCACACAGCTCGCGCTGGCTGGTGCCGTCCCGCTCCGCCAGCAGGCTGAGCACCACGAACTGGTCGGCGGTGACCCCGAACTGGCGGCGCAGCTCGCTGTTTGCCCGCCGGTGGAGGGATTGGTAGGCTCGCCGGAGGCGGATTCCCAGCGACTCGGCGAACCGTCCCATACCGTGAACTTGACTAGTGTTGCGTACGCGCACTAATCTGTCAACGGGGGCTAGCTGCGCAATGGCATTCGCAACGGTCGGGGGCATCACCCTCCACTACCGCGTTGACGGGCCTGCCGGTGCTCCGAGCGCGGTGCTGCTGAACTCCCTCGGGACCGACGGGCGCATCTGGGACGGCTTGGTGGACCGCATCGCCGGCGACTGCCGGTGCCTGCGCTACGACCAGCGCGGCCAAGGCTTGAGCGACAGTCCGCCGGGCCCCTACCGCATCGGGGACCATGCCGGGGACTTGGCCGGCCTGCTTGAGGCCTTGGATTGGGGACCGACCGTGCTCTGCGGCCTGTCGATCGGCGGCATGATCGCCCTCGAGGCGGTCTCCCGGCAGCCCGCGCTGGCTCGCGGGCTCGTGCTGGCCGACACGGCTGCCGTGATCGGGACGCGCGCGTTCTGGACGGGGCGCATGCGCCTGGCCGCGGACTTGGGCCTGGAGTCGATCGCGGCCGACGTCATGGACCGTTGGTTCGGGCCCCCGTTCTTGCGCGATCGGGCGACGGATGCCGCGGGTTGGGCAAACTTGCTCGCGCGCGCGCCGCTGGAGGGCTATCTGGGATCGTGCGCCGCGCTGCGCGACGCGGATCTTCGGCCGTCGCTGGCCCGCGTCACCGTTCCGGCCGTGTGCGTCTGCGGCTCCGAGGACCTCTCGACGCCGCCGGCGGCGGTCCGGGCCCTGGCCGGCCAGCTCGTCGACGCCGCGTATGTGGAACTCCCGGGAGCGGGCCACCTGACCCCGGTCGAGCAGCCGGGCCAGTTCGCGGGGATCCTGCGCGAGTTCATGGGGGGCCGGCTTGGCGGGTGAGAGCAAGTCCGCGCGCGGAATGCTGCTCCGGCGGCAGGTTCTCGGCGACCGACATGTCGATGCTGCCGAAGCGCGCAAGACGGACTTTGACGCCGCGTTCCAGGCCCTGATCACCGAGGGTGCCTGGGGTTCCGTCTGGGCACGCCCCGGACTGGACCTGCGAACCCGGAGCTTGGTCACGATTGCCCTGCTGGCGGCACTTGGGCACACCGAGGAGTTGCAGATGCACGTGCGGGCAGCCCGCAACACCGGAGCCCAGCCTTCTGAGATCAAGGAGGCCCTGCTGCATGTCGCGGCTTACGCCGGCGTCCCAGCCGCGAATCGGGCCTTTGCGGCGGCCAAGCGGGCACTGGCGTCGAGAGAGCCGGAAGCGGATCTCCCATGACCCGGAAATCGGCGCTCAACCCGCGCGACTGGGACTCCCACCCGCGCCAGCTGCATGCGGCCTACGGCTCAACCCTGCACCGGGCACAAGCACTGCCACCGCTGCCACTGCCCGCCGACGGCGGTGAGATCGCTGGACCGAGCTTCCGCGCCCCCGATGTGCGAGAGGCGGATGCGGACCTGACCCGCAACGGCGCCAGCGCCGGGGCGGCGATCGGGGAGCGGATTGTCGTCTCGGGCCGCGTGCTGGACGAGCGCGGCCGAGCGCTGCGCGGGGCGCTCGTGGAAATCTGGCAGGCGAACGCCGCAGGAAGGTATGCCCACGAGCGGGACCAGCACGACGCCCCGCTGGATCCGAATTTTCTCGGCGCTGGCCACGCGCTCACGGACGCCAGCGGCCGGTACCGCTTCACCACCATTCGGCCAGGGGCCTATCCGTGGCGCAACCATCCCAATGCCTGGCGACCGGCACACATCCACTTCTCGGTGATTGCCGACGCCTTCGCCCAGCGCCTGGTCACGCAGATGTACTTCCCGGGCGATCCCCTGCTCCCGCTGGACCCAATCTTCAACGCCACCGAGAACCGAGCGGCGCGCAAGAGACTGGTGGCTCGGTTCTCCCAGAGCCTGACAGAGCCCGAGTGGGCGCTGGGGTACAGCTTCGACATCGTCTTGCGCGGGCCGCTGTCCACGCCTTGGGAGAGCTGAGGGGCATGCTCGGCCAGACACCGTCACAGACCATCGGCCCGTTCTTCTCGCACGCCCTGACTGCACCGTCGCGCGACTACCGCCCCCCGTTGGGATGGGTCTTGGCGGAAGATCCGGTCCCGGGCGCGCTGATCCGCGTGCGGGGCAAGCTGCTGGATGGCACGGGGAAGCCGGTGTCCGACGGTATGGTCGAGCTTTGGCAGGCCGGCAGCGAGGGGGAGTTCCGCTGCGATGGGAAATTTCGGGGCTATGGCCGATGCGGCACGGATGGGTCGGGACTGTTCCGGTTCCAGACTGTGAAGCCAGGCAGCACCGGGCCGGGCTTGGCCCCGCACTTGCACTTGGCGGTCTTCGCGCGCGGAATGCTGAACCACGCGTTCACGCGCGCCTACTTCTCCGATGAGCCGGCGGCGAACGCGGGCGATCCCGTGCTCTCGTCGGTAGCGGCCGACAGGCGTCCCACCTTGATCGCGCGGCGCCGCGGGGGAGAAGCGACCTACGACTTCGACATCGTGCTCCAAGGCGATGGGGAGACTGTCTTCTTTGACGCGTGAGCCGTCAACGGCGGGGTGCGCTGCGTGACAGATTCCCCGCATGCGTCGGCGCTGCTCGGCCCCCTCGTGTCCGATGGCGAGGCCTCGGCCCTGTTCTCCGACCGCGCGGCGGTCCGCGCGCTGCTCGACTTTGAGGCCGCGCTCGCGGGTGCCGAGGGACGGGCTGGCGTCATTCCCGCTGTCGCGGCCGAGGGAATCGCGGCGGCGGCAGCCAAGCTGCGACCAGACTGGGACCGCCTTGGCGAAGGATCGGCAGCGTCCGGCCATCCGGTGGCTGCGCTGGTGGCCCAGCTGCGCGACGCGGCGGGGCCGCACGCGGGCTTCGTCCATTTGGGCGCGACCGCGCAGGACGCTGTGGACACGGCGCTAGTCCTGCGGCTGGCCCCGCTCTTGAGGCGATTTGACCGCCAGTTGGGCGACTTGGTGAGGAGACTCGCCACGGCGGCCGCCGATCACAGGCGCACCGTCATGGCAGGCCGGACCCGGCACCAGCAGGCCGTGCCGATCACGCTCGGCCTGAAACTGGCCGGGTGGCTGTTGCCGCTCGCTCGGCACCGCCAAAGGCTGGCCGAGATGGCGCCGCGCGTGCTGGTGGTCCAACTCGGCGGGGCGGCCGGCACGCTGAGCGGCCTCGGCTCCAAGGGCGTCCGGGTGCTGGAAGAGCTGGGCCGTGGCCTGGGGCTGGGAGTGCCACCCATGCCGTGGCACGTCCAGCGGGACGGTTTCGCGGAATTGGCCGGATGGCTCTCGATGGTCTCCGGAGCGCTGGGCAAGATCGGGACGGACCTCGCCCTGCTCAGCCAGTCCGAGGTTGCCGAGGCGTCCGACGGCAGCGTCGGGAGTTCGAGCGTGATGCCCCAGAAGTCCAACCCGGTCCGGGCCGAGACTCTGGTAACCCTGGCCCGCGCAAACGCCGGCCTGCTGGCTACGATGCACCACGCGCTGGTGCACGATCACGAGCGCGGCGGCAGCGCGTGGAGCCTGGAGTGGCTGACGCTGCCGCAGATGGCGTCCCAAACGGCGGCGGGGCTGCGGCTGGCCGGCGAGGCCGTCTCCGAGATGCGTTTCGACGCCGGCCGCATGCGGGACAACATCGACGGCTGCGGCCGGGGCCTCTTGGCCGAGGCCGCCGCCGCCGCCCTCTCGGAGGCAATGCCCCGCCGAGAGGCGGTAGCTCTGGTGCGCCGGGCCAGCTTGGAGGCCCGGGCCGCAAGAGTGGACCTGATCGACGCGTTGCGAGCACTGACAGGCGTTTCCGTCGACTGGGACAGTCTCGAGGATGCAGCCACCTGGCTGGGATCCAGCGACGAGTTCGTCGACCGGGCGCTGGCGTTCGCGCGACCGTAGACGCGAACTCTCCCCAAGGATTGCCGCGGGCCACTACAATACGGCCAGCCCTGCCAAGGCGAGCCGGGCTTGGGAGGAGGCGGCAATGGTCAGAGTCCTGAACGACAGGAAGTACGTTGAGATTCCCGGAGACAGCGCCTTCGAACTCCCGCCGCTCGTGCTGCGCTCTGGCCCGAGGATGGACGAGTTCCGAGAACTTGTGTACGTCGCCGGCAGTATCGTGGACTCGGAGTCCCTAATCCCGGGCCTTGCCCAGGACGCGCTCGACGCTGAGAACAGGCTCGAGTGTGCGCGCTTCGGCCTCGCGGCAAACCTGATCGCCGAGTACAAGCAGTTCGTCCACCACTGGGTCTGGGGCGAATCCGTGCTGGAGTGGATCCAACAGTGCGAGATCAGCTTCGAGGCCCGTCCCGTTCTGCGGCGATTGCTGCGCCCGGACGTCTGGCCGCATGCGGGCCGGTCGAGCTTCGTCACGCTGCTCGAGGACAAACGGGCCACTGACGACGGGATTGAGCTCGAGGATGCCATGGGTTACCGGCTCACCTTCCGCCACCCGCCGCCGCTGGAGTTCTTCTCGGAGAAGTTTCTCCTGCTGCTGCGGTCGAGCCTGGGGCGCACGGCGTTCGCCAAGTGGGCCGGAAGCTCGGGAAGTGACGAGGCGTCGCTGCCGCCAGAGCGCTTTCAATTCTTCGTGATGGCGGACCAGATTCGCGAAGTGTGAGCCTGCGGCATCGCACCGCTCGAATGGCCGGGCCTGCGGGTACAATGGGCAATCGCGCATCCGCCGGCGCATACGGGGTCCGGCGGTCGATGGGGATTGTCGCGAATGGAGGAGTGTTCAAACATGCGGGAAACACAGCAGCCTCACGCTGAGGCGTCAAGCGTCACACGTCGCAGCTTCATGCAAGGGTCGGCGGGAGCCGCCACAGCGGCGGCGGGCCTGCAGGTCATCCGCCCGCCCGGTCTTCGGGCGCAGGACGGCGAAAAGCTCTCCATCGGAATCGTCGGGTGCGGCGGGCGTGGCACGCGTGGTGTCGCGGAGGCCATTCGCGGCAATCCGCAATACGAGCTGCACGTGATGGGCGACCTGTTCGAGGACCAGCTGGAGCGCTCGTTGCGGCGCCTCAGGGACTCCGACGAGTTCGAGCCCGAGGTCAAGCAGCAGATCAAGGTTGCGCCGGAGAACCGCTACCTGGGCTACGACGCATACAAGAAGGTGGTCGACTCGGGCGTGGACGTGGTCTTCCTGCACACGCCCCCCGGGTGGCGCCCGCTGCACTTTGAGTACGCGGTCAACGCGAACAAGCACGTGTTCGCGGAAAAGCCCCTCGCCACGGACATGATGGGGGCGCAGAACGTGATCCGCCTAGCCAAGGAGACCGAGCAGAAGAAGCTGACGGTGATGATTGGCGCCCAGCGCCGCTCCCAGAAGGAGTACGTGGAATCCGTCGGGCGAATCCAAGACGGGGAGATTGGCGACGTCGTCGCGACCTACGCGAACTGGATTTCCGGGCCCGTGGTCAAGGGGGCAGACTTCGAGGACAAGCTTGACGCGGAGTCACTGGCTTGGCAGCAGCGCGCCTGGTACTCGCACGTTTGGATCTGCGGCGATCAGATCGTGGAGCAGCACTTGCACAACATCGACGTCATCAACTGGGTGATGGGGGACACGCACCCGGTCAGCGTCGTGGCCTCGGGCGGGGCTATCTGGCGTCCGCAGGAGAAGCTCTACGGCAATATTTACGACCACGTATACGCGGACTTCGAGTACGCCAACGGTGTGCGCATGGCCAGCCATTGCCGCCAATACCCGGAACGCCGCGTCCGTCGCGTGAACGAACTGGTGGTCGGGACCCGTGGGCGGTCCACGGTGCGCGATCTGGGAACGCCGTCCCAGACCAGCCCCTACGTGCAGGAGCACATCGACATGGTCAAGTCCATCAACGGATCGGGCCCCTACAAGAACTTCGCCCTGCCCGTGGCGTACTCAACGATGACGGCAATCATGGGGCGGGAATCGGCGTACGCCGGTATCGAGGTCACATGGGACATGGCGATGCAGTCCAAGCAGAACCTGATCCCGGACAATCCGAGCCTGGAAGGCAAGCATGCCGTTCCGGAGCTGCCGCGCCCGGGCGAGTACGAGTTCATCTAGCGGTCGCCCAGCCAGATTTCTCGCGAGCCGGCCCCAGCTTGCCCTGTGGGCTCCCGCGACCGGAGGGAGGCGTTCCCATGAATCGAAGACAGGTCCTGCGGGCGGGCTTGGCGGCTCCGCTGTTCACCGCGGCATGCTCCAAGCCAGCCCCGAGGGTAGCCCCCCTGGCACACCGGGTCATGGCGCAAGATCGCGGGCAGGTGGCGATCGTCGGCCGCGACGGCGCGGTCGAGTGGTCCTGGCCGAACGGGACGGTTGCCCACGACATGCACCTGTTGGCCAATGGCAACCTGCTGGTGCCAACCGCGGCCGACACGATTGTCGAGCTGTCTCCGGAGAAGGAGGTTGTCTGGCGGTGGCGGTCAGAGCCGCGGGACGATGCTGTCGAGCGGGTCGAGATCCATGCCTTCCAACGCTTGGAGAATGGCCTGACGATGATCGCAGAGAGTGGCAACCGGCGACTGGTCGAGGTCGATCGCGACGGGGCCGTGCAGCACGAAATCCCGCTGCAGGTCGAGAATCCACACTGGCACAAGGACACCCGCCTGGTGCGCATAACGCCGGACGACACCTATCTGGTCGCCCAGGAGAACGACGGTACCGTGCGCGAATATGCCCGTGACGGCCGGATCGTCTGGGAATTCCGCCTCGAACTCGCGGGGCCCGCCACGCCCACGCACCGGGGCCATGGCACGGACGTCTATTCGGCGTACAGGCTCCCGGGAGGCAACACCCTGATCGGGGGTGGCAACAACAACCGCGTGCTCGAGGTCACGCCAGGCGGGGAAGTCGCCTGGAGTCTCTCAAGTGGCGAGATTCCCGGGATTCGGCTGTTCTGGGTCACGCAGCTGCACGCACTGCCAAACGGGAATGTCGTGGTGACCAACACTCACGCCGAGGGCGACACGCGGCAAATCTTCGAAGTCACGCGAGACAAGCGAATCGCTTGGAGCTTCTCAGACTGGGAGACCTTCGGCAACGATCTCTGCGCGAATATCCTGCTGGATGTCGAAGGCCCAGTGATCCGCTGAGCGCAAGAGCTGGGCGGCGAGTCCGCCGGGCTGGCATTTGGGGCTAGCGCGGGCCCTCGAGCGTCAAGTCTGCGCGCCGTTACGCCCGTAGGCCGGCGGTCTCAGGCACGTTTCTCGGCAGCCAAGGGCAGATTGTCGGCCACCATTGCCGAGTTCTTCATGTCGGAGTTGACGGCCGCGACACGATCGTCCCGCAGCACCCACAGGTAGCACTTCTGAGGGACCTTCAGATCTCCCGGGATCGCTTTCTCGATCATCGCCACGCGGCGGGGGTCGTCGGGCAGGCCGTTGTTCCGGCCGTGGTGGCAAGGCCGCGCCACCTTCATCGCGATGACGCCCACGTCTGCCTCCCGGGCCTTGTCCAGCGCCTTGTCGACAAACCGGTGGTTGACAATGTTGTAGGCGACCATCGCGGCCGAGTACTGCCCCGACTGGACAGCCCCCTCCAGCACGCCCCCGGGGTCGCTGTGCGAGGAGACGGCAAAGTGCCGAACCTTGCCCGAGCTGCGGAGCTTCTCGAAGGCCTCGAAGATCTCCGGGAAGGCGGTCACCTCGTAGGCGCTGTTGGCGCCATGCGGGACCATCAGCAGATCCAGATAGTCGGTCCCCAGCGCCCGCAGGCTGTCCTCGACTGAGCGGATCACGCGCTCGCCGTACTCGGCGGGCCGGTCTATACGGTGCCCGTGGACCGGTTCCATCACATTGCTCAGAATGGCCTGTCGAAGCGCCCTCTCCTGGCCCCCGAAGTAGTGACAGATGTGATCCGGATCGATAGCCTGGCGGCGCTCCAGCTCCTCCTCCACCTTGGCCTCGAACTTGCGCTGCTCGGAATCGGGGAGACTGGCGAAGATCGTGCGCAGCAGCTCGTTCCGGTTCGATGCCCAGACGCTGACCTTGGTGTTGAGGAACACGCGTTCGCGCTTCGCCCCCGCGATCACCTTCGCGTAGCCCAGCTCGCTCTGGCCCCCGCCGTAGGCAGGCGCGGTGTCGATGTAGTTGAGGCCGCGCTCGATCGCCTCTTCCACGTGCCGATAGTTGTCGGGGGCGATCGTATTCCCGCCGCACACGACTTCCGAGACCATGTAGCCGGTGCGGCCCAGTCGGCGGTAGGCCATCCCGGGCACCCGGTTGCGCCATTCTCCCTTGTCGCTCGACCTGGCGGCGCTGGCCTTCGCCTTGAGCGCCAGGGCCAGCGCCCCGGATGTGCCAGCCCGGAAAAAGTCCCGGCGGTTCAGGCCCGACAGCTGTTCCATGCAGCCATCATACTCAAGCGACCGGGTGTCGCGGCCCGCGATCAGTGGACGCTCCCCGCCACCTCAGGCCCTAGATCTCTTGCGCTAGCTCTGGGGTCGCTCCGCCAATGACCGGAATTCAGCGACCGCACGGTGCTGGCGGGTCGGGAGCACTCGGGGTCGCCGGCACCGTTGGAATCACCATCTCCGGCTCGCAGGCCTCGATCAACGTCGGGTTGAGTCTGGCAGCGGCCAAGCCTGGTGGTCCATGCGCGTGCCCAAAGCGCCGCGCGACTCGAGAAGCTCGCGCCACAGGGCCAGCCGCTCCCTCAGGTGCTGAAAATTCCCAGCCAGTGGTCTGATGGCCTCGAGGCGCTGCGCGGGCTGTCAGACGGTGCAGAGTTCCACGGCTTCCCGCAGAGACGTCATCGGATCGCGCTTGGGGATGAACTCGTGCGCGAAGTAGCCCTCGAAGCCCAGATCGGCAACCGCCCTGGAGATGGCCTTGTAGTTCAGCTCCTGCGTGTCGTCGATCTCATTGCGGCCCGGATTCCCGCCGGTGTGGAAGTGCGCGATATAGTCTGAGTTTTCCCGGATCATGCGGATCACGTCGCCTTCCATGATCTGCATGTGATAGATGTCGTAGAGCAGCTTCATCCGCGGCGACTCGACCCGCTTCATCAGTTCCACGCCCCAAGGGGTCGTGTCGCAGTGGTAGTCGGGGTGGTTGACCTTGGAGTTCAGCAGTTCCATCAGAATCGTCACGCCCTCGTCTTCGGCCTGGGCCTTGATGCGGTTGAGGACGACGGCGGAGTTATCCCACGCCTCCTCGTCGGACATGCCCCCGCGATTGCCGGAGAAGACGATCAGGTTCGGCACGCCCGCTTTGCTGGCAGCGGAGATGAGGTCACGGGCCTTGGCCTCGATGCTGGCGTGATTCTCGACCCGGTTCGTCCCGTCGCGGATCGAGCAGATCCCATTGCCGACGGCACAGGTCAGGCCGTACTTCTCAAGGGTTGGCCATTGGTCCTTGCCGAGCAACTCAACCGAGACGATCCCCATCTTCGCGGCGTGCTCGCACAGGTCCTCGAGGGTCATGCCGCGGTAGCACCATTTGCAGACAGACTGGTTCAGGCGGCCCTTGGCGTTTTCTGCCTCGGCCGCGGCGCCGATGCGCGTGGCGCTCGAAAGGATGCCGAAACTCGCCGCTGCCTTGATGGCACGACGGCGAGTCGGCGCGATTGGCTCGCTTGTCATTCCAAGGATTCTAGCACCGCCACGCCCCCGAATCCCGTTCCAAGCGCGACTGGCCGGCGGGCCGCGGCGGGCGGCACTAGCCCGGAGCGCAAGGCAAGAGCGGCGAACCGGCCCGCCGGCGATTCCCGGGTGGGGCCCCGTTGCCGGCTCGCGGCTCGCAGGCCGCTACAGCTTCTTGCCGGTGATCGTCTCGTAGGCTTCCACGTACTTGCGCGTGGTGTTCTCGACCACGTCCGGGGCCAGCTCCGGACCGGGCGGCCGCTTGTCGAAGTTGACCTGCTCCAGGTAGTCCCTCACGTACTGCTTGTCAAACGACGGCTGGGACCGGCCCGGCCGGTACCGATCCAGCGGCCAGTAGCGCGACGAGTCGGGCGTCAGCACTTCGTCGGCCAGCACAATCTGGCCGTCAAGCATCCCAAACTCAAACTTGGTGTCGGCCAGGATCAGCCCCTTCGCAAGCCCGTGCTGCGACGCCCGTTCGTAAATGGTGATCGTCAGGTCTCGGAGCTTGGCCGCCGCGTCGTGCCCCACGATCTCCGCGGCTCTCTCAAACGAGATGTTCTCGTCGTGCCCTTCGGTGGCCTTGGTCGCGGGAGTGAAGATCGGGTCGGGTAGCTTGGCGCACTCTTGGAGCCCCTCCGGGAGAGGGATGCCGCAGACCCCTCCCGTGCGCCCGTAGTCCTTCCACCCGGATCCCACGATGTACCCGCGCACGACACATTCGATGGGGAACATCTCAAGCCGCCGGACCAGCATCGAGCGGCCCTCCAGCTGGTCGCGATACCTGTACAGCGGTGACGGGTACTCGCTGACATCGGCCGTGATGAAGTGCGTCCCGACCAAGTCGCGGAGAAATTCGAGCCAGAACACCGAGAGCTTGGTCAGCACTTTGCCCTTGCGCGGGATTGCCGTGGGCAGGACGACGTCGAACGCCGAGATGCGATCGCTCGCAACCATCAGCAGTCGGTCGTCACCGATCGCGTATAGATCCCGGACCTTGCCCCTCGAAATCAGCGGCAGATCCGGTATGTCGGTCTGGATCAAAACGTTGCTCATGTCCCAACTATCCTCCGTGCACTTGACAGCGGTTGCCGCCAGCGTCGCGACTCCAAGTGCGCTAGTCGCCGCTGGCGCTGGCCTCCGAGACGGCCGCCCAGACTGCCGGCGGGCTCATGGGCAATCGCCGCATCCGGACTCCCACCGCGTCGCGGACTGCGTTGGCGATGGCAGCGGGGGGCGGGACGATGTTCGCCTCCCCGACACCGCGCACGCCGAACGGGTGGCCCGGGTTGGCCACCTCGACGATGCAGGTGTCGATCATCGGCAGGTCGAGCGACGTCGGCATGCGGTAGTCCAACAGCGTGCTGTTCTGCATCCTGCCGTCGGCACCCATGAAGTACTCCTCATTGAGTGCCCATCCGATGCCCTGCACAGAGCCACCCTGCATCTGGCCTTCGACATAGCTCGGGTGGACCGCCTTGCCGACGTCCTGCACCGCCGTGAAGCGCAGAATCGAAACCTTGCCCGTCTCGGGGTCGACTTCCACGTCGACTATGTTGGCCGAGAAAGAGCCCCCCACACCGCGCGGCTTCGCCGTCGCCGTCGCGCTGATCGGCCCCCCTGTCCGGCTGGCGTTCGCGGCCAGATCCCGGAACGAGATGCTGTTGCCGTTGCAGGAATAGACACCCTTGCAGTGCTCAACCGCGTCTGGCTCGACGCCCCACAGCTTTGCGGCCCTCGAGCGCATCTCTGCCACGATCTTCTGAGCCGCATCGTGAGCGGCCCAGCCGGTGGCGAACGTCGTGCGGCTGCCGCCGGTGACGGACGTGAAGCCGACCGAGTCGGTGTCAACCACCTCCGGCAGGATTGCGCCCGCGGAGACGCCCAATACCTCGGCGGCCTGCATCGCGATGGAAGTGCGCGTGCCCCCGATGTCCGTGGACCCCTCGACCAAGTGGACATTGCCATCGGCGCTCACGTGCAGCGTGCAACTGGACTCCAGCCCGACGTTGAACCAGAAACCGACGGCCACCCCGCGACCTCGGTTGGGCCCGCCGAGCGGGGCGGAATAGTGGGGGTGGTCCTGCACGGCCCGCAGGACTTGCTCGCAGCCGATCCGGCGGTACTTCGGCCCGTCGACGCGCCGCGAGCCCTCCCTGGCACGGTTGCGAAGGCGAAGTTCGACTGGATCGAGCCCCAGCTCCCGCGCGATGTCGTCGATCACCTGCTCCGTGGCGAAAGCCGCCTGGGGCGCGCCCGGAGCCCTGTAGGCCGCCGAGCTTGGCTTGTTGACCACGACGTCGTAGCAGTCGACCGAGACGTTGGCGCAATCGTAAGCGGCGAACACGCACATGCCCCCGGGGACCACGAACGAGCCCGGATACGCTCCCGCCTCGTAAGCAAGGGTGGCCTCCATGGCCCGCAGCTTGCCGTCAGCGCTGGCCCCGATCTTCACGGTGACGTGGGAGCCTGCGGTGGGCCCCGTGGCCGTGAGGACATCCTCCCGGGTCATCACGATCTTGACCGGCCGGCCGGTCTTGCGCGATAGCAGAGCGGCCACGGGCTCCAAGTAGACCGGAATCTTGCCGCCGAATCCGCCCCCGATCTCCATCGGCGTCACCTTGATGTTCGAGACCGGGATCTCAAGCACTTTCGCCGTCACGTCGCGGACGACAAAGGCACCCTGGGTGGAGCACCAAATGTGCAGGCGGCCATCGTGGTTCCACAGCGCCGTGACGTTGTGAGGCTCGATGTACCCCTGGTGCACGGTCGCCGTGTCGAACGTTGCCTCTTTGACCACGCTGGACTGGCGGAAGCCTTCCTCGACGTCCCCGAGGGACCATTGAAAGTGCTCGGCGACATTGGACGGCGTCTCGGTCGGTTTGCCGAATTCCCGCGTGCACAGGTCGGGGTGGAGCAACTCGGCACCGTCGGCCATCGCCTCCGGGGCGGTCATCGAAGAGTCCAGCGGCTCGTACTCGACCTCGATGGCCGCGGCCGCCTGTTCCGCGATATGCGCGTTGCGCGCGGCCACCGCCGCGACCGCATGGCCCTGGTACAGGGTCTTGCCACTAGCCAGGATGTTGCCGTGCACGTAGGCTAGGCGGGTATCGCCCTCCCCCACATCGACAAGCTTGTCCTCGGCGGGGGGCAGGTCATCCGCGGTGACCACGGCTCGGACGCCGGGCATCGCTAACGCCTTGGAAGTCTCGACGGATAGGATTCGGGCGTGGGCATGCGGGCTGCGCAGGACGGCCCCGTGGAGCGTGTCCGGCAAGGTGAGATCGGCCCCGTACATGGCCCGGCCCGTCACCTTGTCGGCACCGTCGTGGCGCACCGGGCGAGTGCCGACGACATCGAAGTGCCGTGTCGCCAGAACCATGTTCGGCTCGTAGTCGCGGGGGGTGCCGGATCCGTTCCGGGACGGGGCTTCCCCGTCGCCGGCGCCCCGGGCCGGGTCCAGTGTGGATGTCGTCATGTCGCGGCCTCCTCTCGCCTGTTCGCCGCCGCCGCCTGAACGGAGCGCACGATCTTGTCGTAACCCGTGCAGCGACACAGGTTGTTCGCCAGCCATAGCCGGATTTCAGCTTCGGTCGGGTCTGCGTTCAAATCCAGCAGCGCCTTGGCGGCCACGATGAATCCGGGAGTGCAGACCCCGCACTGCAGCGCAGCCCCTTCCAGGAAAGCCCTCTGCACCGCGTCCAGCGCGCCGCCCCGGGCAATCCCTTCGACGGTCAGGATCTCAGCGCCCTCGGCCTCGGCTCCGAGAACCAGACAAGCAGGCACGATGCGGCCGTCCATTTCGACGGTGCAGGCCCCGCAGTTGCCATCGTTGCAGCCCTCCTTGGTCCCGGTAAGTCGCAGAATGTCCCGCAGGGCCTCGAGCAGTGACTGCCGCGGCTCGCAAAGAAACTCGGCGGCATCGCCGTTGATCGTGGTCTGAACATGGATCGAGCTCATGGCGGTCGCTGCCTCCCTAGTCAAGCACCCCGCCCGCTCTATTGACGGCGGTTTCCAAGGCGCGACGTGTCAGCACCGCGCAAAGATTGCGCCGGTATTCCGCCGTGCCTCGCATGTCGCTGATCGGGCTGGCCGCGGCCCGCGCGGCTTCCCCGGCTGCCTCGAGCGCGGCTCGGGAAACCCGGCAGCCGCAGAGGGCTTCCCCCGCCTCCCGCACCAACAGCGGGGTCGGGGCAACCGCCGCCAGTCCGACCCTGGCGGCAGTGAAGGTGCCGCCGTCCAGGACAACCGAGACACCGGCTCCCGCGACGGCGATGTCCATCTCGTTGCGTGGGATGAATCGCAGGTAGGCGGCTCCCGAACCCGGCCCGGGCGGTGGCAGGTGCAGGGAGACCAGCACCTCAGAATGGCGCATCACATTGCGACCCGGCGCTGTGCAGAAATCCTCGACCGGCACCGTCCGCCGGCCGTCCGCCGACGCGATCAGGCAGGTGGCCCTCAGCGCAATCAGCGCGGGAATGACATCGGCGCTCGGGGAGGCATTGCAAAGGTTGCCGCCCACCGACGCGCGCCCTTGGATCTGGGTGCCGCCGATCATCGAGACGCTGTCAATCAAGCCCGGGTACAACTCGCAAACGGCCCTGTCCCCGTAGATTCGGTAGCAGGGAACTGCCGCTCCGAGCGTCAGTCCGCTGGCGGAGTCGCAGCTCAGCTCGTTGAGCTCGGGAACAGCCTTGAGGTCGATCACGACCGCGTTCGTTCGGCGACCGGCGCGCATTTGCACCAGCAGGTCCGTGCCGCCCGCCAAGCCGCGGGCGTTGGCACCGTGCTCGGCGAAAGCGTCCAAGCACTCGTCCAGAGTGCTCGGCCGGAGATATTCGATCCAGTGCAACTGCCAGGCCCTCCCGCCGGCTGCGGGCCTTCCCGCGTCCAGTCGCGGATACAAGGCGCAAGCCGGGTTCCCATTATATGTAGGGCTGCGCCGGGTCCCTTGGAACACTGGCTGCGCCCGGGCGGCGGCAGCGGACACGGCGGAGAACTGTCCGCGCAAGCAAGGGTGGCTGATAGAATCAGAGCGGCAGCGGACCGCATGGGAAAGCCGGATCTGTCATCGAGTCTCCGCACTTTGGCCATCGACATAGGCGGTTCCGGCCTGAAAGCATTAGTGCTGGACCCCACGGGCGAGCCCGTCAATCGCAAGGTCCGGAGGCCAACACCGGACGAGCCGACCCCTGAGAGAGTCTTGTCGGTTCTCGCCCAGATCATCGGCTGCCAGCCCCCGTTCGACCGCGTGGCGGCCGGATTTCCGGGCGTGGTCCGCGCCGGAACCACGCTCACAGCGGCTAACCTGCACCCGGACTGGATCGGCTTCGACCTGGCAAGGGCCCTCGGCGAGCATACCGGCAAGCCGACGCGCGTGGCGAACGACGCAGACATCCAGGGCCTGGCAGTGATCGCCGGCAACGGCCTCGAGATGGTGCTCACGCTGGGAACCGGCCTCGGGTCAAGCCTGTACCTGGATGGGACGCTCGTGCCGAACTTGGAGATTGCCCACCACGTGTATCGCAACAATCGCACGTACGAGGACTATCTCGGGAATGCCGCTTTGAAGCGCAGAGGTCGGCGAAAATGGTCGCGCCACTTGCGCGCGGCCGTGGCGCAGCTCGAATCCGCGTTCAACTTCGACAGGCTCTTCATCGGCGGGGGCAACTCCCGCAAGGCATCGCGCGCTGGCCTGGACGCAAACGTGACGTTCGTCCCCAACCTCGCGGGGCTGCTAGGCGGGATCTACCTCTGGGAAAACCCGCGGGCGGGAACGCGGGCACCCGTCGGCGCGTCCGACCCACCTTCCGGCACCCAATAGGCCCGAACTCGCGGGTGGCGCCCCAACAGCGCCCGGCCCTTGGCCGGGCCCATGGCGGCAAGAGCGGTGGCCAAGCCGTCGGCCGTCGCAGCGTCGGCGGCAACGACGCTGACCGCCAACTCCGCAGTGCCGCAGGTGTCGCCTTCCGTCTCGGCGATGTGCGAGCACCGCCGTCCGTCCGACAAGTAATACCGCTCGCGGCTGCCCGAAGTGGAGACCCCAGCCTTGCGCAGCACCAAAGTCCGCTCCGGAGTTCCTGGCCCGCCGGCGGCATCCAGCGCAACCCTCCAGCCCGGGTCGCCCGGAGGGGCCTCGCCAACCGCAACGTCCCCCCCCACAGACACGATCGCGCGGTCGATCCCGAGCCGCGCCAGCTCAGCGAGCGCCTGGTCCGCGATGTAGCCCTTCGCGACCCCTCCCAAGTCTAGGGTGATGCCACGCTTGCCGATGAACACCGCCCGGCCGCGCGCGCCAAGCTCGACGTGACGCCAGCCCGTATGCCGGAGAGCGGCGCGGAGGGTCGCAGGCTCGGGGCCCTGGCGGCCCCATCCAAAGGCCCTGAGCAGTCGGGTCACGCGGCCCAAGGTGGGGTCAAAGGCGCCCTGGCTGTCGCGCGCGAGCTTCAGGGCCATTGCCAGCACCGAGCCCAAGTCCGGCGACACGGGCACGGCGTGGCGCCAGGCGAGCGGTTCGAGGCGCCGGAGCTCGGAGTGCTCCAAGTAGCTCGACAGGCAGCGCTCGATCTCTGCGACGCGGTCAAACGCCGCGCGGAACGCGCCGGGCGGGTTCACGCCGGATGGAAAACACGCCTCGATGCGGACCAGGGTCCCGGCATGGGGCTCCTCCGCGACCAGCCGCCGAGCCTCCAGTCCCGGACTCCCGGAGGCCGGGCAGGCCAGCAGCAGGGTCGCTGCCACCAGACAGTCGGCGCGCCTAGCGCGCACCGGCGGCCGAATCCCAGCGGGCATGCATCTCCTCCGGGCCAGGCACCCGGGACGGACGGACGAGGCGAAAGCCCAGCCATTGCGCATCGGTGTGGTACCAAATGCTCTTCGGCAGCTGCGGATCCTGCATCTTCCAATCTGGCGATGACGCGCGCCTAGCGCCGCAGCGAAGCGCCGGCGGATCGTCCATCCAAGACCCGCCACGCGCGACGCGCGGGTAGAGACTCTCGGCCGGCACCCACGGGTTCGACAGGACCCCTTCACCGGCATAGCGCGGCCGGTAACCGTCGAGTGTCCACTCCAGGACATTCCCGTGCATGTCGTGAAGGCCCCAGGCGTTCGGGCTCTTCGCTCCCACCGGGGCGTACTGGGCACCGCTGTTCTCCCAGTACCATGCCGCGCCGTCCAGCCCGGCCGGATCATCCCCGAACGAATAGGCGGCTTGACTGCCCGCCCTGCAGGCGTACTCCCACTCGGCCTCGGTCGGCAGCCGGTAGTACCGCCCTGTCTTGGCCGTGAGCCACTGCGCGTACTTGCTCGCCGCGTGCTGGGTCATGCTGATCGCCGGATAGCCAGTGATGCCCATGCCAAAGCTCATTTCCATGTACGGGGGCGTTGGGCTGGAGACCGCGCGTGCCAGGGGCTCCGGGTCCCTGCGGCCCGCGGCCTCCCGCAGCATGAACGGACGGAACGCCTCCCAGCTGACCTCGCGCGCGCCCATCCAGAAGGCGTCCAGGCTGACTCGGACCTGCGGGCCCTCGTCGTCTGCCCGGCCAGCCTCACCGCGCGGAGTCCCCATGGTGAACTCTCCGGCCGGGATCGGCACCATGCGCAGCGACTCGCCGCCGCCCGGAACGGGCTGCTCGTAGACCGCCGCGGGGCTGTCATTCCCAGCGCGGGAAGTAGCCAGCACGAACGCGTGGATCTGACGGACAAGTTCCAGCTCCGGATCGCCGCCCGGCGGCGGAGGCCGCCGCGATCCGGCGGGCTGGCCCTCGGTCCAAGGCGCGCCAGCCTCGATCCATGCCAGCACGGCCGCCAGCTCGCCATCCGTGGCGGGAGGGCCCGCGGGCGGCATGGCACCGGGCACCCCGGGCGCCAGGCGCATGCGCGCCAGCAGACTGCTGGCCTCGGGGGTCCCGGCCAAAATCACCGGGCCCCTGTCGCCGCCCCGCAGCGTGGCGTCGCGCGTGGCCAGGCTCAGCCCTCCGAGCGGGTTCGACGCACTGTGGCAGGGCAGGCACCGCTCTCGTAGCAGCGCCAGTGCCTCCCCGTCCTGCGCCACAGCCAGAGCACCGCTGGCAATGCCCAGCAGGGCGAGCGCTAGCACGGCTACGCGAACTTGGTGATCCCGGGCCGGGCGAGGGGGCGGACGTCGTGCGGCATGTTCCAACGCAGTCGCCGGGGGAAGTGCCTCTCGGTGGACTGCATCCCCTGCTCCCAGGCCAACTCCTCGCCCGTGTAGGCGGACATCCGGCCGAGTATCGCGAGCTGCGTGCTGCTGGCCATGCGCACGCCGTCGTTGACCGGCTCGCCGCGCCGAATCGCGCGGAAGAGCACGTCGTGCTCCTCTTGGTACATGTTGCGCTGCTTGCCGCGGAAGACCCATGGGTTTTCCCCCTCGATGCGCGGCATCAACCCGCGACCGATCGTGAGACGCCCCTTGGTGCCCAACACGTAGTCTGCGTTCTCCCTGTGGCACCCGGCGATCTGGCGGCAACCCAAGAACGCACGCACGCCGTCCGGATAAAGGTAGTTCACCTCGATGTGGTCGAAGATGTTACCGTCGTGCGCCGGGATCTGGCGACCGCCGACCGCCACGCAGCTCTCCGGCGGCTTGTCGCCCATGGCCCACGCAATCTTGTCCGCACTGTGCACGGACTGTTCCACGATCCCGTCCCCGGAGAGCCAGACGAAGTTGTACCAGTTTCGGATCTGCCACTCCACGTCGCTCATTCCTACCGGACGCTCGTAAGCCGGCGGCATGGGTTTGACCGGATTGGTGTAGAAGGTCGCATAGTAGGCAACGATTTCGCCGATCTCGCCCGAGAGCACTCGGTCCATGGCCTCGACGATCATGTTGTTGTAGCGCCAGCAGAAGCCAGCCACGAGGGACAGGCTCCGCTCTTCGGCGAGACGCACGGACTTCATCACCGACCGCACGCCGGGCACGTCAACCGCCATCGGCTTCTCGCAGAAAACATGCTTGCCAGCGTCGATGCAGGCCTTGAGGTGGGACGGTCGGAAGCCCGGGGGCGTCGCCAGCAGCACGACGTCGACCCCGCTGTCGATGACGCCCTGATAGGCGTCAAGCCCCAAGAATTGCCGCGCTTTGGGAACGCGCACCTTGCCGCGGCCGGCGTGGCGCCCCTCCACTTGCTCCAGACAGCGGGCAATGCGCCCTTGGTCGACGTCAGCGACCGCGGTCAAGATGGCGAGGTCATCGGCCTGCAGCGCTTGAGCCGCGGCACCGGTGCCGCGCCCGCCACAGCCTACGAGCCCCACCTTGACCTCCCCGCCAGCGGCGCGCAGGAGCGTCGCCGCCCCCGCCGTGGCGGTCCCTTGGAGAAAAGCGCGCCGCGAGCGGCCCTGAGGATTCTGACTGGCCATACCTCCAGTATTGTCGCGCAGGCGGCGCCAGACTGCTCGTGAATCGGACGTACCATGAGGTGCGGGGGCCTTCGGCGTGAACGATGTGGGCAGGGGCTGATTGGCGCGCGGCCTGCGGAGCGGCGGCGCTGCTAGCGCTGGCAGCGGCAGTGCCGGCGCAGGAGGCCAGCACAGCGGAAGACACAGGCAACGGGCTGAGCCTTGTCAACTTGAGCCTCTTGGACAGCCGGGACGGCTACGCAATCCCGGCCGACAGCCGATTCCTGCCCGGCGAGACAGTGCACGTCTACTTCCAGGTGCGGGGATACGGCATCGGGGAATCGGAGCGCGTGAGTCTCGAGTACGAGGTGCGGGCTCGCGACCCGGACGGAAGGCGATTCTTCATGGCCGAGGCGGGCAAGGTCGACGTCACGCTGGCGCCGCAGGACAAAGACTGGATGCCCGTCATGCGCTACTCGCCGAGGATTCCCAAGCACGCCGGCGGCGGCACGTACATCATCGACATCGAGGTGCGGGACGAGATCGGGAAGACCAGCGTGGCCGCACGGCTCCCGGTGCGGGTCGACGGGGACCGCGTCCAATCGGCCGGCGAGTTGCAAGTCAGAAACTTCCGCTTCGTGCGGTCGGAGGGAGGCGATCCCATGCCCGACGCCGCGTTTGCCGCCGGGGACTGCGTGCGGGCGGAGTTCTTCATCACCGGCTACGAGACTCGGGCCGACAACACGTTCCAAGTCGAGTCGGACGCATGGGTGGCGGACCCGCAGGAACGGCGAATGTTCGAGTTCGAGACGGGGGCAGAACACGGGAGTCCGTACTATCCCCGGCTCTGGCTGCCCGGAAGGCTTGAATTCGACCTTGGCCCGGGAATGTCGCCCGGCCAGTACACCGTGATGTTGCGCGTTCGGGATCTGGTGGGCGGCGAAGAGGCGCTGCACCGCTATCGATTCCGGGTCCGCTGACGGCCGGGATTATAATTGGGACGTGTCCCTGACGCAATCCACAATGCTCCCGCTGGGCACCCCAGCGCCTGATTTCGACCTGCCCGACACCGCCTCCGGGCAGACCTGCCGCTTGGACCAGGCAGCCGAGGGCCGCCAGGGCCTGCTGGTGATGTTCATCTGCGCCCACTGCCCGTTCGTGATCCACGTCGAAGACGAGCTGGCCCGCTTGGGCAGGGATTACGACGCGCCCGGCAGCCTCGGGATCGTCGCCATCTCGTCGAACAGCACGCGGACGCATCCGCAGGACGCTCCCGACCGGCTCAAGGCAATGGCCGACCGCCTGGGGTTCTCGTTCCCATACCTCTACGACGAGTCACAGGATGTCGCCAAGCGCTACACGGCAGCCTGCACTCCGGACTTCTTCTTGTTCGACGGTTCCCGCCGGCTGGCGTACCGAGGCCGCCTGGATGCGAGCCGCCCGGGCAATGGCATCCCAGTCGACGGCAGGGACTTGCGCGCCGCGATAGAGGCAGTGCTCGCGGGCGAGGCTCCGAGCGATCAGCAGATCCCCAGCGCTGGCTGCAACATCAAGTGGAGACCCGGGAGCGAGCCCGGATACTTCGGGTAGCGCCCGTCCGGTCTGTGCGCCCAACCTGCGTGTCTGGACGGAGTTGCAGGTCGCCGCTGGGAAGCTCGCCTGCCCCGGAGACAGATTTCCCTCGCGCCGTCCGGTCAGAATGATCGGACGGTGTCTGCTTGTTCGCTGACAACCCGCACGCTCGGTCGCTAGAACCCGCCGAGGTCCCGGCTTGTGACAGCGGGGCGAAGGTGGGCAGCGGGCCGACGGCGGTGCTTCCAGAGTGCTGGCTGAACCGCTGGCCAAAGCCCGCGCAAGAAGTGGCGGGTCCGTATGTCTCGGATCCAGCCGGATCCAGCGTTGCGCTGGACGGCCAGCCCGCTCTAGTCACCCTTCGGATCGCGGCCGAAGGACAGTTGTCAGCTGTCCCGGCGGGCGAGCCGGGGGCGCAGCGCCCCCGGCCTGCCACGGACTGGCCGCAGTGCTCCCACGGCCCTTGGCAGAACAGTGCCTTGGCACCAACCCGGACCGCTCAAGGTCAGGCGGCCCGCCGATATCTCCGCACCGCGGGGCGCGGGGAACTGTCCGACTCGTCCTGGCAGTAAATGCACAGGGTTGTCCACGGGATCGCCTCGAGACGGTTCGGGTTGATCACTGCGCCGCACTCCTGGCAAATGCCGTACTCGTCCAGCTCGAGCAGCTCCAGCGCCGCCTCGACCGACTGTCGCGTCTGCCAGTCCTTGTTGATCGCGCTGATCGCGAGATCCATCTCGAACCGCGCCTGCACCCGGTCCATCGGGTCGTTGCAACGCTCGAGGACGAGCCCCTCGGGATTGCTGCGACGGTCGAGCTCGTCCAGCTTCGCCAGCAACCGCTGGCGCACTGGTGGTTTGTTTCTGGTTTGCATTTCTTCTTGGGTTTGCATTTCTTCTCTCCCTGAAAATCGAACGGAAAAAGGGGGTCCGCGAGGGACTCGCCGCGCGGGCGAGCCCCGTCTGCGGCCCCGGAACGGAATGGATCAGCGGTCAGGCGACCCGGCGGAACCTCTTCGCCGGGGTGAAGCCGGAGCTGTCACGCTTCTCTTGGCAGTCCACGCACAGAGTCGTCCACGGAATTGCCTCGAGGCGTTTCGGGTTGATCACGCCGCCGCACTCCTGGCAAATGCCGTACTCGTCCAGCTCGAGCAGCTCCAGCGCCGCCTCGACCGACTGCCGCGTCTGCCAGTCCTTGTTGATCGCGCTGATCGCGAGATCCATCTCGAACCGCGCCTGCACCCGGTCCATCGGGTCGTTGCAACGCTCGAGGACGAGCTCGTCGCGGCTCTCGCGCCGGTGAAGCTGACCGAGCTTCGCCAGCAGGTGCTGGCGCACGGATGGCTTACTCTGGGCTTGCATGGCTTCTCTCCTTGCCGCCGACCGGCGGCGATTTCGCCAAGTCTTCCAATCGCGGCGCAACCCTCGGCGAGAAGTGTGCGCTCGGCGGGCGCGGTTAGCCGCGCACCGTGACTAAATTGGGCTCAGGCAGCCCGGCGGTACCTCGTCCTCACCCCGGCTCCGGGTCTGTCGCGCGCCTCCTGGCAGAAAACGCAGAGGGTTGTCCACGGGATCGCCTCGAGACGCTTAGGGTTGATCGCTACGCCGCAGTCCTGGCAAAGGCCGTACTCGTCGAGCTCGAGCAGCTTCAACGCCGCTTCGACCGACCGTCTGGTCTGCCAGTCCTTGTTGATCGCGCTGATCGCGAGGTCCATCTCGAACCGCGCCTGCACCTGGTCCATCGGGTCGTTGCAACGCTCGCGAACCAAGCCCTCCCGACCGTCACGGCCGTCAAGCTCCGCCAACTTGGCGAGCAGGTGCTGACGCACAGATAGCTTGTCCTGGGATACCATTGCCTTCCCTCCTTATCGGCGGCCCTGAGCGGGTTTGCTGACGGTCGGGCCAGTCCTCATCCGACCCAGTTGGGCTCAGTATGCGCCGCCGCCCTACTAGAGTATAGACGTAACCACTGGCGAGTGGTTGCACTTTTCCAAAAATTAATATTTCTTCCCTTCGGGCGGGAGAGGTCTCCCGTTCCAGCCCTCCAAGATCCCGCGAACTGTCCGGAACACGTCGCGCATCATGACCGGCGTGAGCCGACCGGTCCGTGTGTTCTGCTGGCTGGGATGGTAGCTGCAGACGATGTCGGGAAACCCTGCGGGCAGCGAATGGCGCCGTCCGTGGCGGAACGGAATGTCCTTCGCCCGCAGGGTCGCCCCCCGCGCGCGCAAAGCGGCCAGCAGCGCCCGGTGGGCGAAGTGTCCCAGCGGGACGGCGACGCGCAGGCGCCGCATCAGTTCGAGCTCCCGCACGAGGAAGGGCAGGCACGAGGCGGACTCGCTCGAGGTGGGCCGGTTCTTCGGCGGAGCGCAGCGCACGGCGCAACAGATGTAGCAGTCCCGCAGGGCTTGGCCGTCGCCACGCCGGAGGGAGCCCGGCTGCGAGGCGAAGCCCGCCTCGAAGAGCGCCCGGTACAAGAAGTCGCCCGAACTGTCCCCGGTGAACACTCTCCCGGTGCGGTTTGCCCCATGGGCGCCCGGCGCGAGCCCCACCAGCACCAAACGGGCGTCCGGATCGCCGAAAGAGGGAACGGGCCTTCCCCAGTAGTCCCAATCCCGGTAGGCTCGCCGCTTGGCGACTGCGATCGCCCGGCAGTGGGCGACCAGGCGCTCGCACCGGCGGCAGGCGACGATCTCCTCCTGCAGGTGGCCAATCGCGGACCCCTGACCAGCCCTCATGGGACGCCAGCCTAGCACGGGGCTTGCGGCGGAAGCGGCGATCTGATATAAACTCCGTGGGATCGGTCGCCTCCAACTTGCCAGAACAGCGCCCGGTCTCGCCAGACCGGAGCTCGCACAAGCCGTCGATGGCCAGAGGGACGAAGCAGCGAATGGGCCGCGCCAAGCGCCCGGTCGACGCGACCGTCCTGGAGGCCCGCCAGCGGCATCTGTTCGAACGCGGCTCGCAATTTTTCCACGGTCGCAAGTTCGCCGCGGCCCGCCGGTGGATGGCAAGGGCACAGGCCGGCCCGGACCCGGGCCTCAGACACCGAGCGGGAGTCTACGTGGCGATCTGCGAGAATCGCAACGCGAAGCGCCACGCGCGGCTGGAAACCGTCGATGACCACTACCACCGGGGCGTTCACCTGATCAACTGCGGGAAGCTCACCGACGCAGTGCGGGTCGTCAACAGGGGCTTGGCCAAGGATCCCACTCACGGAGAGCTGTACTACTTGAAGTGTGTCGCCCGGGCCTTGCGCGGGAACAAGAACCTGGCCAGCAAAGACCTCGGAAGGGCAATCGAGATCGACTCGAGCCTTCGAGTCCGGGCTCGGCGGGACCCGGACCTCCAACAAGTCATCGACAGCCCTCAGTTTGCCAAGGTGTTCGCCCGGCCCCATGAGTGACGGGCCGGCCCGCCGGGCGTGGGGCCCCCTGGCCCAGGCACATTCCGTTTTCGGAAGGTTAGGGCGCTTGCTGGAGTGAATGCTTGTTTTGGTGCTTGTGTGGAGGTGCCGGCCAGATCCGTGAGGGTTGGGTGCGGGTGATCTGGGCACTTGATTCGAGCAGTGAGCACGGTCTTCGCACAAGGACGACAGTGGTGTGGTCCGGCGCTTTGTCAGGGGCGTGTGGACCGTGAGACGATCCCGCCTGAGAGGGCCCTAACGACACAGGGGTAACCCAGCGCCTCGTCTGGCGCGTCGCTGCCTGCTGCCGCCAAGGTTGCATCGGCTAGCTCTTCGGTGGTATCAGCAACAGATCGAGAGCCTCCTGCTGGCGGGCTGCGAAATGCCGGTTGGCCACCGGCACGTAGCGGAAGCGTGTGCGGCAGCGGATGATTGAGATTGCCGTGTTGCTCAAAGTGGCCAGATTTCGCGGCAGGTCGCGCACGTAGACGCGGCAACGGTCTTCGTCGTAGGTCACGTCTCTCACATAGTGCAAACGATTCTCGATGTGCCAGTGCTTGCGGATCAGGCTCGCAAGCTGTTCCGGGCTGGCCTGCTCGCTCGACAGCGAGGTCAAGGCATAGCTAACTTCGATGCTCATCTTGCCGGCCTTGGCCCGGCGCCGCCGGCAGCGCTGGCGCTCGATGCGGATCGCCTGCTGGCGCCCGTAGAGATTGACCTTCCCGTCCCATTGCGACCCGCTGAGATCCTGGACCCAGTAACGGCGGCGCTCGCTGCGCCCGTGCAGCTTGTCGCGCGTCTCGATCATCGGGCAGTCACTGAAGTCCATCTCGCGCAACTGTTGTGCCATCGTTGGTTGGTTGTCCTTCACGGCGGTGACCAGGTAATGCGCTTGGCACTGCTGCAGACAGCGCGCCATCTGCTGCTGACAGTGCAGCGCATCGACGGTGACGATGCGCCCGGCCAGATCCAGCTCGCCAGCCAACTCGCGCAGGGCCGGAATCTCATTGCTCTTGCTGTCGATCTCGAGCTGGCCCAGCACCAGGCCGGTGTCCTGTTCCACAGCCGCGAACAACATGCGGCGACCGCCCTCGGTCTGCTTCGAGGCTCCCCGCACATCCTTGCCATCCATGCACACCGCCGGCTGGGCAAAGAAATCTTGGGTGCACGCGCCGCCCTGCCCGCCGGCGGGCTGCGGCGCGTGCTGCGCCTGCTGGCTCTGCTGCTGGGCCCAAGCTTCCACGGCATCGTCGAGCGTGTCGGGATCCAGCTTGGACAGGATGTTGTGGAAAGTCGTGGTGTTGGGGGTCGTGTAGCACTGCTTGGTGGGACTGAAGAAGCAGGACAAGGCCTTGCGCTGGTCTTGGTCCAGCAGCGCAGCGAACTGTGCCAAGGCCGTCACGCCACGGTAGCCAGCCAGTCGTGCCGCCAGTGCCAGCGTCAGCACGGTCCTGAGGTCGTAGCGCTTGCCGCGCGCACTGCGGTAATCCGGGATCGTGCTGAGAAACTCATACATGCTCCGCAGTTGCGGAACGTCGGGGGGCGCACTGCGCTCGGGGCCCTGCAAGGCCACATCGAGCTGCTCTGAGCGCAGGGTCTCGCTGGCGTTGGGTTGCAGTTCGTACACGAAAACCTCCTTCGGTTGGCCATGATGCCGCCACAGCGGCTTGCCTCCAGGCTGGCGCGCATAACCGCTGGTGAAGCCCAGCGAGCGCCAGTTCGCAGCGCGGTAACAGGTGCCGGCAAACTTCGAGGTGTCGACAAAGGACTCCGCGAGCAAGAGATCCGATGCATGCGCGGCGCGCATGTCTTGCGAGAGGCGCCGCAGGCTCAGGCCGAGCACGCGCGAGCACAGGTTGGGACGATGAAAGCCGGGCAGGATCACAAATCTGGAGTTTTGGGAGATCAAGTGCAGACGGCGGCGCTTCTGCTGCCGGGACCAGCCGATCCAGCGGTCTCTGACGCCAACTCTCAAGGCGGCGGCCTGCCAGCCGAGCAGGGCGATCCAAGTCGAGTTCAGGAAGAAGACATGGCGCAGCGCCTTGCCGAACAGGGCCCGGAAGGACAAGTAGTGGTGCTGGGCGACCAAGCGGTCCCAACGGCGGTGTTCTTCGGCCCCGTGGGTCGGGCGCACTTGAATGGCGCGCAAGTCCAAGTCACGACAGGCCTGTGGCAGCGCCTGCATGCCCCCAGTATGCCATAGTCACAACAGAATAGCCACTACTGAAGAACAACATCATCCGTCGGCGCACATCGCGACCGTCACCGCCAGAATGCGATCGTGCCACCCCTCAACCACGCTCTACGAGAAAGGAATGGCCCTGCCCCCTGGCCGGAGCAGCCCGCTAGTCGCTGGGCGTGAAGATGATCACGTCCTGGGTCGGGAGAAAGCCCAGCACTTGCCCGAACTCGAAGCCGGCCGGCTCGACCTCCGCACGCACCTCGGCCACGCTCATCTTGTGCAGGGGGTGGATTGGGATCCAGGGCTCCTTGCGGTACTCGACTAGCACCAGCCGGCCGCCGGGCTTCAGGGCGGTGCGGATGCGCTCCAAGTTCAGCCTTGGCCGCGACAGCTCGTGGTAGACATCCACCAGCAGCACGAGATCCGCGCCATTGACCGGCAGCCCGGGGTCCTCCTCAGTGGCCAGGACCGCCGTGACGTTCTCAACGTTGCGCTCCCGCATGTTGGCGGCGAGCATGGCGAGCATTTCCGGCTGGATGTCGGTTGCAATCACCCGTCCGCGCGGGCCCACAGCCTCGGCAAGCCTCCATGTGAAGTAGCCGACTCCGGCGCCGATGTCCACCACGGTGGCACCCTCCGGAATGCGCAGCGCTCTCACTAGCCGGTCGGGCTGCTCCTCCTTGGCACGTTCCGGACGCGTGAGCCAGTCCGCGTGCACATGACTCATCACCGGCGCTATCTGGCGCCGGGGAGGACCGGGCAAGGGGTCGGCAGGCTGCGCCCACAGGGTGCCGGCGGCCAGGGCAACCCCTGCCAAGAGCGCCGCGGAGGCCCGCCCTTCGCGTCGCGACCGCACAGCCCTAGCCCGCGAGCAGCCCATGCCGCGCCATCAGCCCTTCCAAGTCCCTGTGATCCGCGGCACGCATCGGGACCAGCGGCGGCCGCACACCCCCAACCGGCATGCCCGCCAGGGCCATGGCCGCCTTGATCATCGACACTTTGTACCCCGGCCGGCGGTTGCGCAGCTCGTACATCGGCAGCACCAGCTCGTCAAGGGTCGCGTTCACGGCTCCGAAGTCACCCCTCCGCGCCAAGCTCTGAACGCGCAGCGCGACCTCGGGCATGAAGCACGCGAGTCCTGACGTGAACGTCTCGACGCCCAGCTGCCAATAGCTGGGCACGAAGGGTTCCGCCATCCCGTTGATCCACCGGAAGCGATCGCCGAATGCCCGGCGCACCGCCAGATAGTGCGACAGATCGCCGTTCTCGTCCTTGACCATGCGGATGTTGTCCACGGGCGCGAGGCGTTCCAAGAGGCGCAAGGACAGCGTTCCACTCCACTTCGTCTGGTAGAGGATCACGCTGATGCCGGCCTCTTCGGCAACGGCCGCATAGTACGCGGCGAGGCCCGGCTCGTTCATGTCGCCCGTGAACGGCGCGATGCACATGATCGCGTCAGCACCGGCCCGGCGCGCCATCCGGGCTTGGCGACGGGCCGCCCGCCAGCTGCGACCAACGCCGAAGATCAGGTAGGCCCGACCGCGCGCGACATCCCCGGCGACCTCGCAGATGCGGCGGTACTCGTCCGAGCCCAGGGCGTGAAACTCGCCGTTGCTGCCGCAGAATGTCAGCGCTTCGATGCCGCTGTCCAGCAACCGCGCGGCATGGGCGCGCAGCGCCCCCTCGTCAAGTTCGAGGCCGGGCCCCCACGGTGTGACCGGGAACGCGATCGGGCCGGCGGGATAGCGTTCTGGCTGCGCCATGCGGGTCGGCACGCCGTGCCGCGTCCCAAGATAGCAGGCGCCGAGAGGGGTGCACGACACGATTCTGACTTTCTCGGATTCTCCCTGAGGCGGATCGCACGACCTAGGAGGAGGGACGTGTGGGTACGGGGTGATCGCAGAGGAGTCTTGTAGAGCAAGCAGTGCCTCGGAAAAGGTAGCGAGAGCGGCTTTATTGGTGAGTGGACCTGTGCCTCAGGCGGGTCCGGTGATGAGCTTTGGGTGTCAGCTTGGGGCCTTCCCGAAGGGATAGCTGTCGGCTCAGTAGCTCCGGAGGGAGTGTCAGAAATCCCGTGTATGGACCCGCCCCGGGGCAGACCCTTGGCAGGGGCCCGGGGAGGGAGGGAGCCGGCCGGACCGGGCCCCTGCCAAGGGTCTGGTCGAAACAAACGAAAGCAGGTATGTTATGAAGCGTAAGATGAACCTCCTCAATCCCACCAGCCAGCCTGTGCCGCCCGGCGAGCCCCGCCGCGCCCCGGAACTCTCCGATGAGGCGATCGACGCCTTCCTCGACGGCCGCGACCCGGCTCAGGTCCTCCGCGAGCCCTCTGTGATCCTCGAGCTCTACAGGAAACTCGCCGAGCGGGCCCTGCAAGCCGAAATGGCCTACCACCTCGACCACTGCGAGGACCCCAACACCCGCAACGGCCACAATCGCAAGACCGTCCACACCGAGCACGGCAGCATGCTGCTTGCCGTCCCCCGTGATCGCCAAGGCTCCTTCCGGCCCCAGCTCATCGAACCCTGGTGCCGCCGCCTCGAGGGCTTTGACCAGCTCGTCCTGAGTCTGTTCTCCTCCGGACTCAGCATGCGTGAGATCCGCGACCAGCTGGCCGCCCGGTACGACGTCGACGTCTCCCCGGAACTGATTTCCAAGATCACCGACGAGGTGCACGAGGAGCTCCGCGAGTGGCAGGACCGACCGCTCAACGAGGTCTATGCCCTGCTGTTCCTGGACGCCATCTGGGTCAAGATCCGCCAGGACGGAGCGGTCACCAACAAGCCTGTCTTCCTGGCCCTCGGGGTGGACTGCTCAGGCCGCAAGCAGTTGCTGGGACTGTGGATCCAGCAACAGGAAGGTGCCAAATTCTGGCTCAAAGTGCTGAAGGAATTGCAACTACGGGGCGTAAAGGACGTGCTGATCGCCGTCACGGACGCCCTCAACGGGTTTCCCGCGGCCATCGAGGCCGTCTTCCCCCAGGCGCTCGTGCAGACCTGTGTGGTGCATCTGCTGCGCAACTCCCTGCTGCAGGTCTGCTACCAGGAACGCCAGCAGCTCAGCCGGTCCCTGAAGCAGATCTACCGCGCCGACAGCGCCGTAGCCGGCCTGCAGGCGCTGGAGGCGTTCGAGGACAGCGAGCTCGGACGGAAATACCCCGCCATCGGCCGCCTGTGGCACCGCCACTGGGAGCAAGTGGAGCCCTTCTTCTCATTCACCGAGCCGGTGCGCAAGGCCGTCTACACCACCAACGCCATCGAGAGCCTCAACAGCTGTGTGCGGCGGGCCGTGGTCGTGCGAGGGCACTTCCCCAGCGACAAAGCCGCCAGCAAGCTGATCTACATGGCCCTGCGCAAGGTGGAGCGCAAGTGGAAGAGACCTCCCCCGTACTGGCACCAGGCGCGCCGGGATTCGCCATCCTCTTCGAGGATCGCTTCCAGGTGGTGCCGCGGTGAGCAGCACCCTGCCAGCGGGGACCCGCATGGAACGGCTGCCGGGCAGCCGGCAGCCGGGCGTGTGCCGCATGCAACGGCGGGCTGCTGCTCGGCACGCGCAGCGAACCGATGCCGGGCGTCCAGCCGCCAGCCTTCCGCCACAGGGGCTCTCTCAGCGCGCTGCGCGCGCCCTGTGGTCCCCCGCGCCCAACCCGG
>CAXXRK020000007.1:0-94475 GCA_963666225.3 Bryobacterales bacterium | reverse complement strand
ATGGCCGAGGCGTACGAACTCAAGGACCACTTTGAACCGCCTCAAACCGCATCAGGAAAGGAGCCCCGATCTTGACAAATGGGGCATGGGCAGCCGGCGGCTCCTCCCGCTCCCACCCTGCGGCCTCCTCTGCGGCTTCGATAACGCCCCCCTGGCGAGCTTGCTGCCCGCCGCCTCACCGCTCGCCACCCCCACCTCCGCCCCTTACGCCCCCTGCTTGGCAAGGATTGGAACGACTCCATCCGCCCCGTCTCTGCCTGCCCCCTTCCTTCGAGCGGAAGCCCTGTTCTGCGGGCCTTGGACCCTCGCCGCTCATCGCTCCAAGAAAGCGCGGCAGTTATGCGTTGCAATAATGTGGCACCCTGCCCGCGAGGTTGACGACCGACCGGATCTGGGTGCTACATTGGACTCCCTAGGCGGGACCAGTAAGCGTCGCGACCCGTTTGGTCGCTCCGCGCGCCCGCCAGAGCGTCGCTAATTCACCGACTTCGATCAGAGGACTTCGAGAAACATGGCAAAGCAGCTCCGCATCGGGATGATCGGCTACGGCTTCATGGGCCGCGCCCACTCCAACGCCTACAAGCGTCTCAACGACTTCTTCCCTGTCGAGCACCGACCAGTGCTCAAGGCCGTCGCGGCCCGCGATCAAGCGAAGGCCCAAAGTTTCGCCGACAACTGGGGTTACGAGCGCGTCCACACCGATTGGCGCGACGTCGCGACGGCGGGCGACGTGGACTTGGTCGATGTTTGCACGCCCAATCACCTTCACCTCGACATCGTCCTAGCGGCCGCTGGGGCGGGAAAGATGATCTGCTGCGAGAAGCCCCTCGCGATGGACGTCGGCGAGGCGGAGCGGATGGTCGAGGCGGTCGAGAAGGCTGGCGTGCCGAACATGGTCTGGTACAACTACCGGCGCGTTCCGGCCATCTCGCTCGCGAAACAGATCGTGGACGAGGGCCGTGTCGGCAAGCCGTTCCATTACCGGGCCACGTACCTGCAGGATTGGACGATCTCCGAGAATGTTCCCCAGGGCGGCGCGGGCACATGGCGGCTCGATGTCGACGTTGCCGGGTCGGGAGTTACCGGCGACCTGCTCGCGCACTCCATCGACTCGGCGATGTGGCTGAATGGTCCGATCGCCAGAGTCGTGGCCAGCACCCGCACATTCGTCAGAGAGCGCGTCCACGCGGACACCGGCCAGGTCCAGCCGGTGGGCATCGACGATGCGTGCATGTTCCTGGCAGAGTTCGCCAACGGCTCGATGGGGACCTTCGAGTCCACGCGCTACGCGCGCGGCCGCAAGAACTACAACACGCTGGAGCTCAACGGTGCCGACGGCTCGGTGTTCTTCGACCTGGAGGACCCCGAGTACCTGCATTTCTTCGAGTACCTGCAGGCGCAGTCCGGCAAGAAGGTCGAAGACCACCTCACGGGCTGGCGCAAGATTCACGTGACGAACTCCGAGCATCCGTACATGGACAAGTACTGGGTGCCGGGGACGACCATCGGCTACGAGCACACGTTCCTGAACGCGATCGCAGACTTTGTTGCGGGCGTCGAGTCGGGCGAGCCGACCCAGCCAGACTTCCGCTGCGCGCTGCAGACTCAGAAGGTGTGCGACGCGGTGATCGAGTCGGGCCGCACCCGGGAATGGGTCGAGACTGGCGCGGAGTAGCCGCGCGATCAGATCCGCACGATCTCTGCCTGCACGCTGCCAGTCGCGGCAGCGCGGTCGGAACTGACGAAGCAGTCGATCTCGCTGCGAACGCCGAACTCTGGCAGGTAGATCCCCGGCTCGATCGAAAAGCAAGTGTCGGGGATCAGCGGCCGGTCGTCCCGCATTTCAAGGTTGTCCATGTTGGCCCCGTTGCCGTGCACCTCTTCGCCGATGGAGTGACCGAGTCTGTGCACGAACATCTCCCCATAGCCGGCAGCATCGATCACTGCCCTCCCGGCGGCATCGATCTCCCAGCCGGCGATCGGCGTACCCCCGCGCACAGCGGAGTCCGCCGCGCGAAGGGCCGCGTCCCGTGCCGCGACCACGATGTCAAACACCTTCTGGATGCGCTCCGGGGGCCGGTCGCCGCAATAGCCGGTCCAGGTGATGTCGTAGTAGACCGAGCCCGGACTGTCCAGTTTCGCCCAAAGGTCGATCAGCACAAAGTCGCCCTGCCGGATGGGGCGGGAGCGATCGCGCGTGGGGCCATAGTGTGGATCGCCGCTGCTCGCGTTCACGGCCACAATGGGCGCGCTGGAGGTGACCAAGCCGCTCGCCTCGAATCGATCCAGGATGAACTGGGCGATCGAATACTCGCTGCTCGCGCCAACGGTGTCGATCTCTTCGCGGATGCGGCGGAAGGCTTGTCGCAGCACCGTGTCCACCCGCCTTCCCGCCTCCCAATGTCCGTCGCGCTGGCGCGCCGTCCAGCGCGCCTCGAAGTGCTGCACGAGTGCCGCGGAGCTGACGACCTCCACGCCCAGAGATCGCACGAGGTCCACCGTCCCGGCGTCTACGAGCGAGACGACCGGAATCATGCACTGCGGCGAGTACTGCATCGCGACCGTCCGCATCCCGCCCAGCATCTCGGCCAGGCGCGCGTGATGGGACTGCCAGCTGGAGTAGGCCCGCTTCGAGCCAGGGAGCGAGTCGAGGCGGGCATCCTCGATGGCGTGGACGAGCTTGACCGGATCCCCTGCAGCGGGTATCAGGTAGTACCAGCGGCGCGAGACGTGGTCACTGGAATCGAGCCCGAGCACACGGTAAGCGATCGGGTCGCGCACGTGGTGGTCGAACAACAACCAGCCAGAATGCCCGTGGGCCCGAATTTGCCTCTGAATCGCCGAGAGATCCATGAGAAACGACATTCTAGCGCACCAGCGCGGAACAGAACATGGCGCATCTGCCAATGGACCTGCGCGTGCGCATGTATTGTGATAGAATGAATTCCGAAGAAAGGAGTAATCGTGGCTCTAACCAGAAAACAGAAAGAAGTACTCGACTTCGTGGCACGGTTCATCGCGGAGAACCACTACAGCCCGAGTTTCGAGGAGATCACCCGGAGCATGAACCTCTCCTCCGTGGCCACGGTGCACAGGCACCTTATCGTCTTGGGAGAAAAGGGGTACGTCAAGCGGGAACACAACAAGAGCCGGGCGCTCGAGATCAGGGACAAGTACTACGAGGAGTTGCAGTCCAATCGCCGCAAGCTCGCTGAATTCCACGGGGGCGCGCACCTCGAGACCCGACTGGTGGGCGAAATTGCGGCGGGCCGGCCATTGGAAACGTACGAGGGGCACGAATCGCTGTCTTTCGCACCGTTCCTGGAGTCCAGCGACGTCTTTGCCTTGCGGGTGAGCGGCGAGTCGATGATCGAGGACCACATCCTCGACGGCGACTTCGTTCTGATCGAGAAGACGGAGCGGGCGAACAACGGGGAGATCGTAGTGGCCCTGGTCATGGGCGCGGAGACGACACTGAAGCGCTTCTACCAGGAGGGCGCGATGGTCCGGCTGCAACCGGCGAACATGCAGATGGACCCGATCGTCGTTCCCGCGGCGGACGTCCAAGTGCAGGGACGGCTGCTGGCTGTACACCGGCAATACCGATAGTCGCCGACAGACCCGTGGCATCGCTCGGGGGGCGTGTGACCGCTTCGCGAATGGCACCTGCCCGCTGATCGCTGTGTCCGGGCTGTCTGCATCCGGCTTCCCGGTGCTGTGCCGGAATAGCCACTGCACCGGGAGCAACGGCGCTCTGCGATTGTGCCCGTCCGAGACTGCCGGGATCCAGATCGGATCCCGGCATCGGAGATCGCGCCGAGGGCGGCTGCGCAATTCTGCCGGGCGACCGTTCGGCGACCCTTTCGGGCCAGCGCGACTCTATAATGGAGCCTCCGAGCGGACTGAGGCTTCCGGCGATGGCGAGGCTCGTTCCGGTCACGCGTCACACATTTCGGCCTGAGTCCCAGTGGCCAGCTGGCGCTTCTCAGCCGTCACTGGCCGCAACGCTGGGAGACCAAGCAGTGCCCGCCGTGTCGTTGCGCGCGCATCAACGCAATCGGGGATGACGGGCTTGGCTCAAGAGGGCGCCCGGAACCAGCTGCTGGCGCTTGCCTGCGCCCTGACCATCGGCGCCGGCCTCGACCTGCGGGCAAGCCCCGGTTACGGGTTTGGCGAAGCGCGCGCGTTTCTGGACCGGAGGTGCGCCGCGTGCCACAGCGGCGAGTCAGCCGCGTCCGGCTTTCGAACGGACATCCTGTCGGGCATCGGCTCCTTCAGCGAGCAGCCCGACGCATGGATCTCCATCGCATCCAGAGTCTCAAACAACGAGATGCCGCCGGACGGCGCCACGAAGCCTCCCGCGGACGAGCGAACTCGGTTCTTGGAGTGGCTCGACGCTACATGGAGGAGCCGCGAGTGCTCCGCAGGTCTGAGGCCAGTTCCGGCGCGGCTGCGAAGGCTGAACCGTGACGAGTACAGCGCCACGGTTCGCGATCTGTTCGACATCCAAGTGGATGTCAGGGAAATGTTCCCCGAGGACGGGCCCGGGGGCGAGGGCTTTGACAATGCCGCCGAGACGCTCTTCGTCTCCCCGCTCCTAGCGGAGAAGTATCTCGAGGTTGCAAAGTTCTTGGCCGACGTTGCCTCAAAGGAGTTCAAGTCCCGGAGGCGGCTGTTCGTCGCGTACCCCGGTGACGGCGTCAGCGAGCCCGAGGCAGCTCGGCGAGTGTTGGCGGGTTTCTTGCCCCGGGCATTCCGGCGTCCCGTGCCGGCAGCGACGGTCGGATCGTACGTCGCGCTCTTCCGCAAAGCCCGACGGCGGGGGCTGGATTTCGAGCCGGCCATCTTCTTCGCGCTGGAGAGCGTGCTGGTGTCGCCCGCGTTCGTGTTCCACCTGCCGAGCCTTGCCGGAGATCCGCACCTGAGGCAGTACGCGCTCGCGTCACGCCTGTCTTACTTCCTTTGGGGCACGATGCCGGACGAGGGGTGCACGACAAGGTTTTGATTTTCCCGGTATACCGGTGGGTTGAAGTCCAACTGATCTTGGAGAGCGGGTGCAAGGCGGGAGAACACGACCCATCGCATTCTGATCGTTCGGGAACGTTCGGCCGGGGTGTGGTGGGAAGATTCGGCTCTCTATGGTCAGGCGGCAGTTGCGTGCTGTGATTCCGAGCGCCATGCCCAGAAGTCTTCATAGCGCCCGCCCAGGATGCAAGCGCGCAATGCCAGGATGCCCTCCGCACCGTCCTTGCTCCAGCGCATGCCAGCCTGTTTGAGCCGTACTGCGACAACACTCTTGCAGCCCGCCTCTACAACCCCGGAACCAATCTGCAGTCCTTGTGCTCGGAAGTCCGCGTAGCGCATGCGCTCGCGGTTGGCCTCGATGTACGCCATGCATTCGGCAGCCTTCTTGCTATGGCTGGCATGAGCCTTCAGCGTTGCCAGCAAAGTGTCGAGGAACCCCTCCCTGAGTTCCGAGCAGCGAGCCTCGGCCCAAGTCTCAACCGCTGCCCGATCGTCTCGCAGCAGGTCCTTGGCAACCTCCCAAAGTCGTTCGGCTACGTGGTAGAAGTCAACGATCTGGATGGCACCCGGGAACAATTCGGAGGCCACTCGCCAAATCCACTTGGCACCATCACCGAGGATGACGCGGCGTGAGGCTTGTCGGAAGCCACGCCGCTGGGCTTCCCGCCATACTCGACGGGCAAAGGCGGACTGCTCCGGATCGGTGTCGCGCGTGGCCGCGCTGTCGATCGCGGCCGAGTAGGTTGCCGAGCCGGCATCGCAGGCCGCACGGCCGTCTTCGTCGTACTGTTCCGCTGTCCAGATCACGATCACCTTGGCCTCACGCGTGACAGCCGAGCCGTCGGCCTGCTTGCCGCTGCGCCCGGCCACTTCCGTGGGGCGCATCGGCACCCCGGTTCCGTCGATGCCGAGGTACATCGTGGGTGCAGCAGGGGGTTCGCAGTCGAACACAGCCGCGCTCTCGGCGGCTGCGATCTCGCGACCGAGCGCCTCAGCGACACGCTCCACGCGCTTGGCATTGACCCTGACGCCGCCCACCTCGGACAGCAGTTCCGAGGCCCTTTGGAAACTGGCCAACACGGCTGCCGAGCCTGTCATGCGCGTGACTGCCGGCGACAGGCTGGTGGCTTGCAGGCCCAAGGCTGCGTCTCGCGGGTAGTAGCCCGTACCGCACTGCTGGCAGTGATAGTAGGCCCGCCGCAGTTGCAAGGGCCCCAAAGCCGTCTCAAACGTCTTGGGAAAGCGGCCCGCGTAGCGGGCGGGCTGACCACAACGGCACTTGCAGGGCCGCTGCTCGCCGTCGGAGTGGTCGGCGTTGAGCCGCCTCTCGACCGCCCGTGCTGCCAACTGCAGAGCTTGCTGCCGCACGTGCCCTTCGAACGCCTCGAGGTCGATCTCGTCCACAGAGCCGGGGGCTACGAAGCGGTCGATTTCGGCTTCGAGCGCCGGGGCGAAGGCTTGCGCGCAGGCTTTTTTTTTACGGCACTGGTGCCCTTGCCGAGCCGCGAGCGGCACAGTTCGTCACTGACGTCGATCAGTTCCGCAACCAGACGCCGCAGACGCTGGCACTCTGCGATCTGTGCTTGAGTCTGCTTGACTTGAGAGGCCGGGATGGACTGGCTGCGGGTTTTGCCGTTGACGGAGCGGGTGAGCAGCCAGTAGGGCCCGTGACCGGGCTTCTGCTTGTCGGCACAGAAACAGGTGGACTTGCCACAACGGCGGTAGTTCTGCACGAGGGAGCCGGGGCGCAGGTCGCCCAATGCGCCGAGTCTTGCGAGCAACGCCTGTCGGCGTTTCTGAAGATTTGATGAGTCGGGTGGGGCGGGCACGGGACGTCCTGTGTTTGTTAGTGTATACCGCTAACAGACAAGGAGTCAAGTGTACAGTTTCAGCAGTGCAGCGGCAGACAGCCCAGACCGGCTGCTGCCCAGGCGACAGCGCTCCGCTAGGTGCTCGCCGCTGAGTTGCATCCGGAGCTACTGAGCCGACAGCTATCCCTTCGGGAAGGCCCCAAGCTGACACCCAGAGCTCATCACCGGACCCGCCTGAGGCACAGGTCCACTCACCAAGAAAGCCGCTCTCGCTACCTTTTCCGAGGCACTGCTTGCTCTACAAGACTCCTCTGCGATCACCCCGTACCCACACGTCCCTCCTCCTAGGTCGTGCGATCCGCCTCAGGGAGAATCCGAGAAAGTCAGAATCGTGTCGTGCACCCCCGGACGAGTTGCTGCTCGACGTGGCGGCGGACGGGCGGATGGACGATCCGCATGTCTTGGCGCGATTGGTGCCCCGGATGCTCCGCGATGACCGGGCTCTGGAATTCGCGACCCGGTTCACGGAGCAGTGGCTGAGAACGAGAGGGCTCGAAGGGCCTGACAGTCCAGATCCCGAACTGTTCCCGGAGTTCGCATCGAGCGCGGAACTGCGGGGTGACATTCGGCTGCAACCGGTCTTCTTCTTTCGCGAGATCTTTCGCGAGAATCGGTCGCTGCTGGACTTTCTGGACTCCGACGGCACGATCTTGACGCGAGGTCTGATCGAGCATCTCGGGCTGCCCATGAAGAAGGAGCAGGACGGCAAGAACCCGAACTGGATGCCGCTCCCCGAAGGTGTCGACCGGGGAGGCCTGCTGAGCATGCCGGCGGTCGCCGCTCTTGCGTCGCACGCCCATCGAACCAGCCCCGTGCTGCGCGGTGTGTGGGTCTTGGACTCCATCCTCGGCACGCCGCCGCCTCCACCGCCACCGGACGTGCCAGAACTCGACGCCCCCGAGCATGCCCGGGCGGGCCGGGGCGCCAGGGAGGTACTCGCCGCGCACAGCCGCAGCCCCTCATGCGCCGGGTGCCACGATCGGATCGACCCGCTCGGCTTCGCTCTCGAGGCTTACGACGTCCTTGGCCGCTGGCGGGAAACGGACGCAGGCGGCCCAATCGACACTTCTGGCCGACTCCCCGACGGGACCGAGTTCGATGGGCCGGGCGGACTCAAGCAAGTGCTCCTAGCCCGCAAGCGCCTATTCGTTCGGAACCTTGCCCGGCGGATGCTGGGCTACGCGCTGGGACGGGGGCTGGTACCGGCAGACACCTGCGCGACCGAGACGATCGTGGACGAGGTAGCCCGGAACAACTACGAGGCTTGGTCCCTGATCCGCGGAATCGTGCTGAGCGAGCCATTCCGGGAGTAATCGGGCATTGCAGTGGCCGGTCATGTGCCGCACTTTCCCGAGCATCGCAGGCACTTGCCGGCTTGCGAGAGCAAGTTCACTTCCAATGCGGGGCAAGTGGCCGCAGAGGCAACCCGTGCCTCCGGCCGGCGCTCAGACGCTGGTTCGCTCTCTCGCGGCCGACTGTCCTGGGACCGTCAGTATTTCCAATTTCCCGGGTTGACTCCGGCGCGCCGCGTACTCGCCGGGACAACCTGAAAACCCACGCGCGGTTAGCATTGTGGTCCGACCTGGTGCAGATCAAGGCGAACCTCCGGGCGGCTCGCGACCAGCGGATTCCTCAGTTCCAATCAAGCCCCGGAAACACCTCGGCGAGAGACTTGGCGTCCAAGGAGTCGATGAACCGAGCGTCCAGCTCACTCGCCGGGGCCGTTGCGATCCACCTACGGACTGCACGCGGCAGCATGCCGAACCGACGCTCCAAGAGTCGTGTCAAGGCACCAGCCAGGCCCTTGGCCTCGCCCTTGATCAGCCCCTTGGCCTCGCCCTTGATCAGCCCCCTGGCCTCGCCCTTGGCCTCGCCCTTGATCAGCCCCTTGGCCTCGCCCTTGATCAGCCCTTGCGTCAACCCCTGCGCCTTGCCCCGATCAATGAGTTCCTGCACGATCTGTCCAACCACGGCCTTACCCCTCCTCGGTTTGACTACTTCCGCAACGTCTCCCAGCGTTTCGGACGCGATGCCCCAGATGTTCATAAGATACATGAAAACCTGCTTCTCGTACTCCGATCCCGACCGTGGCCCGGCCACTACTTCGGGCAGTTCCCGCAGCCGCTCGTCCTGGCTGCGCGCATGCGAGTGGCGCAGCGCGATCAAACCCGCCCGCGCTGCCCGGTCGGATGCCAGTTGCTCCGCTGGAATCCTTCTCAAGTCCCGCAGATAATACCCAAGCGCTGGCTCCAGTTTCCGCGACCGTTCGTCCCGGGTCCGCAGCATTTCCCGAATCGACATCGGTGCCGTCCACTCCTCTTCCCCGTGATAGAACACGACAGGGATGATCGTCGGCAGCGCCCGGAGCCTGCTCGCTCGGCCTTGGGCGTACCGTTCCCAGATACGGCTCTTGTACGTTGAGATCTGCAGCGCCGTACCTGCGTCCGGATAGGACTTGTGCTCCAGCAGGGCATACACGTAGCCCGGCTCGCCATCCTTGAGCGTCACCTGTAGCAGCTTGTCGCTCTGGCTCCGACGCAAGGCCTGGTCCACGAAGCTGGGGTCCAGCGGCACTGGCAATTCGTCGGCCAGCAGCTCCAGCGTCCACCGCTCCAGGTGCGCCTGCAGCACGGACTGCGAGCGCAGCGGGTCCGAGAGCAGCCCTTGGAAGAGAGCGTCGTGCGGCTTGTCAATGGTGTTGCGTGACTTCTCGTCTTTGGGCTTGCCAAGGTTGACTGCCGGATCCATGGTGGGTTGGTGATGCTCGCCGCCGCTACAAGTCAGGACCGCGTCGGCGTCAAAGGGCAGGGTAGCACCGCCGCCCGGCCTCGATGATTATGCGGTGAATCGCGAAACGAGCCCTGCGGACCACCATCGAACCGCAACTGCCAGCAGAGGATGGCCCCGAGACCGCTCGGTTGGCATTGGGCCCGGTCGCCTGAGCCTCGACGACCGGCAAGGTTCGCTGCCGGGCACGGGTGGGCATCGGCCCTTCAATCGTCAGCGTTTTTCGAGATCCACAGTCCGTGGGCTGGCCCCGCCAGAGAGTAACTGGACGGTAGCACGGGAACCGGCACGATCATGCTGGGCAGAGCTAGCGCGGAAGCGTCTTTGACTCTTACTTTCAGTTGCGAGTTGAAGTTAGCCTGGCCGAATCTATGAAAGTCCCCGGGGCGGTGGGCCAAGTCTGGAGGATGGCAGCAGCGGTGCAGACGAGTCTAGTGCCCAGAGGCGTTCTGGGCGTGCTTCAAGCCGCCGTCCTCGGAAAGATTGGACGGGGGAGTGGGCGGCCGCTGTCCCTTGGACGCCAGCGCCTCCGATGGCCGGCGACTGCGGCCAAACCATGGGTGGGTGCGGGGTTCAGCCAACAGACTGGCCGACCCCACACCGGCTCCAGACGGACTGGCGGACGTTCTCCGGCTTTGCCCCCCCGGTGAAGGCCCCTGTGGTTCGCCGCGAGCTGTCGCGCTAGGCCCGAGCTTTCCGGCTTGGCGCTACCGGGACTCCATGGCCTGCGACCGGGCTGCGTTCGGCGGCTCCGCGAAATCGGGCCTGATGAGGATCGGCTCCGGCCGCTTCTGCTCGACCCGCACAGAGTGCCCCAAATCGGCGCGGGCCCGCCAGAGCACGGTGTCGCCCGGCAGGGGTCGGCGCTTCGAGGGCAGGAAGCCGGTCGTCATCGCCAGCCACATCACTCAGGTCCGGATGTCGCTCGGTGGCGCGCAGTCCCGCTCGGCCCCCGGCCACAGATCGTCCGCCCGCACCAGGGCCCACAGGACCTTAATCTCGTCCCAGGTCAACACTTCGCCCACCGGTGTCCGCGGCGCATCCCGCGCGTAGCGCGCCGGCGAGGAGACCTGCCAGGCCGTAGCGGCGTCGAACGCCAGGCACTCCAGCAAGGGCAGACCTAGCTCCGCCGCCAGCCTTAGCAGGCCCTTGCGAGCCAAGGCCGCACACAGCTCATCTTTCCGGTTGCGCCAGCCGTCCAGCTCACACAGCTGGCGTGCCAAGGCCGCCCGCGAGAGCGTTTGCTTCCGGAGAGCCTCGCGCAACCAATCGGCTGTGCCCGGCTTCAGCATGCGCAGACCAAATCGCACTACTGCTGTTCGACACGACTAACCCCCCTCCGTTCTAGCTACGATCTAGCGCGAGCACACGGGGCGCGGATTCCCCGATCTGGTCTATCCTGTTGGGTGTAACCGGCACACACTCTCCGCTGCGGGCACTTGCCTGACGCGGCGCGGAGCAAGCGGGACATCCCGTTGGGACGGGCCCGAAGCGCCAATGGCGGAGCGCCTCGGCTCGGTCCCGACTGACGCCGGGTAGGTGGGGGCAAGCCAGATGACGACAGTTCGGACATCTCGTATTTCCAGACGCGCACTCCTCCGGGGCAGTGGCGTCGCGCTGGCCCTGCCATGGCTGGAGGCAATAGCTGCCTCAGGTAATCGGGGCGGCCGCGCCGAGAGCCCGGTCCGGGTGGCAGCGCTCTACATGCCGAATGGCGCTTATCCCGAGACCTGGACGCCGGCAAGCGCTGGCAGAACCTTTGAGCTGCCTCCCAGCTTGGCCCCCCTCACAGACATGCGGCAGCACGTCAACGTGTTGACGAACCTTTGGAACGAGCAGGCCAAGGACGGTGACGGCCACTATGTCAAGGAAACATCGATCCTGACCTGTTCCCGGATCAAGAAAACCCAAGGGGCCGACCTGCGCAATGGCGTGTCGTTCGACCAAGTTGCCGCCAAGGCCCGAGGGCACCTGACGCCACTGCCGTCGTTGGAGCTGGGCGTGACGCCAGTCGCCGTCGGGAACGACGCGGTGGTCGGATACACCCGCGTCTACGGCTCCCATGTCTCCTGGGCAACCCCGACCATGCCACTCGCCCGGGAACTGAACCCGCGGGCGGCCTACGAGCGGCTATTCCGGGCCGCCAGCGGCCCGCAGGTGTCGGAGGCCAAGCTGGACTCGCTCTTACTGGACAGAGTGCTCAGGGACGCCAAGCGGCTGCGCGGCACCCTCGGGCACTCGGACAAGGCGAGGCTCGACGAGTATCTCTCGTCGGTCCGGTCCATCGAGGCACGCATCGAGCGGTCAGCGAACCGCGAGCAAAACGACTGGCAGCCTCTCGCTCCGATCGATCCCGCCCACGCCCCGACCGACCGGCCCGCCAGCCATCAGGAGCATGTGCGCCTGATGCTGGACATGATCGCGATCGCCTTCCAGGCTGACATGACGAGGATTGCGACGTTCATGTTCGGCAACGCGGTGAGCAACGTCAGCTTCCGATTTCTCGACGGGGTCTCGTCCGGACACCACGAGGTGTCGCACCACGGCGGTCAGAAGGAAAAGCTCGACCAGTACAAGATCATCAACCGCTGGCATGTGGAGCAGTTCGCGTACTTGCTGGAGCGACTCGGAAACATGCGCGAAGGGGAGTCCAGCGTCTTGGACAACTCGATGGTGCTGTTTGCGTCGGCGCTCTCGGACGGCCAGAAGCACGACCCGCACAAGCTCCCGATCCTGCTAGGCGGCCGGGGAGGCGGGCGCGTAGACACCGGACAGCACCTCGTCTACCCGGAGGACCACCCCCTCGCGAACCTCTACGTGGCGATGCTCGACGCATTCGGGGCACCGGTGGAACGATTCGCCGACAGCACGATGCCGCTGCGCGGCCTGCTGCATGCATAGCCTCCGCGCCTGCGCACTCGCAGTCCTCGGCGTCACGCTGGCCCTGGCGGGTGAGAATCCGGCCCCTGAGAACTTGACCGGAACATGGATCGGAACGATCCCCCAGAATGGGCGCTCTCCCGCCAGGGATGTCGCGTTCCGGCTTCACCACGCAGGATCGGTGCTGCGGGGCAAGGTCTACAACGACAGCGGCTTCAGTGACGCGATCACGCAAGGCAGCGTCTCCGATGCCGGGATCGCGTTTGATGTCGAGGCGATGGAACAGGCGGGAAACCAGATCAACGTTGTCGTCTACCAATTTCGAGCGGCACTGGAGGGCGACGAGCTCGCGGTCACCCGGGAGCGAGCGGCTGCCCGGGACTCGGTCAGCGGAGCCGACATTCCGGTCCGAAGGCCGAATGACTCGGACGAGGAGGACCGGGCGCGACGATTCCAAACCTTTCGCCTCGAGCGCCTCTACCGGTAGCCCGGCCGAAGCAGCCACTCCGCGCCCGGGTCAGGACAAGCCCACATAGAAGAACTGGAATGTCGAGAGATAGATCGCAAGCAGCGCTCCGGTGTACAGGAACACGATCAGGAATCGCCGATCAATCAGCACCTGCAAGGGCGCGAATCCTTCCCGGCGCATCCGGGCCCAGAACCAGGCCACGAAAGAGACGGAACCCGCGATCGGGAGCCAGACAAAGAGAACTTCGACTGCCAGGCTCATCTCAGGCGGCCCCCCGGCTCATTCCGGCCAGTCCGAACCGACCAGCGCCCTCAGCCCGCTCTCGTCGAGCACGGGCACATCCAACGACTCCGCCTTCGCCAACTTCGACCCGGCCCTCTCACCCGCGACAAGATAGCTGGTCTTGCGGCTCACCGCGCCGGTGACCTTCCCCCCCAAGCTCTCGATCACGGCCTTGGCGACACCTCGCTTCATGCTGGGAAGAGTTCCGGTGAGAACGAACACGGTCCCGGACAAGGGCTGCCCCTCCGATGCAGCGGAGGCCTCGCCGGCGAAGTTCAGCCCGAAGCCCCGCAGGCGCTCCACAAGCCGCTGGTTGCGGTCCGATGCGAAGAAGCCCCGGATGCTGGCCGCGATGTGAGGGCCAACCTCTGGCACGCTCTCCAGATCTTCGGTCCCGGCCGCTGCTATGGCGTCCAACTCGGGAAAGTGTCGGGCGAGCAAAGACGCGGTTCGCGCCCCCACGTGCCGGATTCCAAGCCCGAATAGCAGCCTGCCCAAAGGTGCCCGCCTGCTGCGGTCCAGCGCTTTGAGGATCTTGCGGGCGGACTTGGCCCCGAGCCGGGTCGCGCCCAGACCGATTAGCTGCTCCGGCCCAAGCGAGAGCAAGTCCACCGGGTCGCGAACCGTTCCCGACTCCCACAACTGCGTGATCGCGATCCCCCCCAGACCCCTCAGCCCCAAGGCGAAAGCAAACGCGACGATCGTCTTCTCACTCGACCAGACCCCGTCGCTCTCGGCAGTGGCCTCCGCGGGTGGCGGCGGCCAGCCGCCATCTGGCGGCGCGCAGCAATCCATCCCGACAGCGTGCAACGCCGCGAGCAGGCTGGCGGTGTCCGGGTTGGCCAGACTTGCCCGGACTGCGGCCGCCGCCGGTGCGGTGACCTTCTTCACGGATCGCAGCTCCCGCGAGCTCGCGCGGGCCAGTTCCCCGGCCGTCCGGAAGCGACCGCCCAATGCTGCGGCGGTAACTTTGCCCACGTACTTGATCTGCAGCGCCAGCAACAACCGGTCGAGGCCAGCCTCTCGCGTGGCCCTGGCGATTGAAGCCACCAAGTCCTGGGCCTCGGACTCGGTCATCGCCGAGTCCTTCTCCAGGGAAGCGAGATCAGCCTCGCCGAGGTCATACAGGTCGGCGATATCTCGGACCAACTCCAGCGCCACGAGCTCGCGGGCAATCTGCTCGCCAATGCCGTCGATGTCCATGGCGGCCCGCGACGCGTAGTGCAGGATCGAGCTCGTCAGGCGGGCCGCGCAGCTGTTATTCAAACATCGCACCACGACTTCTTCCCCGGGGCGCTCCACGGCGGCGCCGCATGCGGGGCACTGCCTCGGCATGACGAACTGCACGCGGCCGGGCGCCCTGCGCGTGACGCGCACGACTTTGGGAATCACGTCCCCGCTGCGCTCCACCAGAACGCTGTCCCCGATCTGCAGGCCCAGTCGCTCGATCTCATCTTCGTTGTGCAACGTTGCGCGGGAGACGGTCACGCCCCCGACCTGTACGGGTCGCAGCAGAGCGCGGGGCGTGATTGCCCCTGTCCTGCCGACTTGAGTGTCGATGCCCTCCACGACGGTCTCGGCCTGCTGCGCGCTCGGCTTGGAGGCCACCGCCCACCGGGGAGCCTTGGCCGTCGCCCCGAGGAGCCTTCTGTGCGCGGCTTGGTCCACCTTGAACACCACACCATCGATCTCGTAAGGCAGCGACTCGCGGGCGGCCAAGCGCTCGTCCCGAAAGACTTTCAGCGCGTCAAGCCCGACCAGCCTTGACCGTCCGGAATCCACCTTGAACCCCAAGGAATCCAGGGTCTCGAGGGATCGCCAGTGCGTTGGCATTGCCTCGGCGCCGGCCTCGAGCAGCATGTATCCGAAGAAGTCCAAACGCCGGCGCGCGGTGACCGAAGAGTCGAGCATGCGCAAGGTGCCGGCGGCCGCGTTGCGCGGATTGGCATACTGCGGCTCGCCAGCAGCCCGGCGCTCAGCGTTGAGACGTTCGAAGGATGCCTTGGGCATCACAACCTCTCCGCGCACTTCGAAGCTCGGGGCCATGCCGCACTCTCGGATCTGCCGCTCAGGAACCGCCAAGGGCAGCGATCGGATGGTCCGCGCGTTCGGCGTCACGACCTCCCCCTCCCGGCCGTCCCCGCGGGTGAGGGCCAGCGCAAGGCGGCCGTCCTCATACCGCACGGCGAGTGATGCCCCGTCGAACTTCAGCTCGCCCACGTAGGTGAGCACGGCCAGGCCCGCACGTTCGCGGGCGCGACGGTCGAACTCGGCCAGTTCACCGTCGTCGAGAGCGTTCTCCAAGCTCAGCAGCGAGGAGGAGTGCGCGGCCTTCTCGGCAGCCTCCCGCGGCGCTCCCCCCACTCGCTGAGAGGGCGAGGTGGCGGTGACCAACTGCGGATGGCGGCGCTCCAACCCTTGCAACTCGCGCATGAGCCGGTCGAACTCGGCATCCGTGATTTCCGGGCTGTCGCGAACGTAGTATAGGTGCTCGTGGCGCGCGATTTCCGCCCGCAGCCAGCCTGCGCGCTCGCGATCGGCCTCGTCCGGAGCGCCCCGTGCGGAGTGCCCGACCATCGTGAATAGTATAGGGGCCCAGTGCGGTTTCGAACGGCAGTCTGCATCTACAACCCGGCCTCAGGCAAAGGCTTGAGACGCAGGACCCGCCGCAAGATCCGTGACGCGCTCGCCCGCTCCGCGGAGTCTGTCGAAATGGTCTCGACCAGCCACCCGGGACACGCTGGCCAACTTGCGCGGCGAGCGGCCGCCGTCGATTGCGACTTGCTCGCAATCCTCAGCGGCGATGGAACCGTAAATGAGGTCCTACAGGGAATCGCAGGCCTCGAATCCCCTGCCCTGCTCGTGCTTCCGGCCGGAACGGCGAACGTCCTCGCGCACGAAGTTGGCCTTCCACTGAGCCCGGTGCGCGCAGCGGCCGCTCTGCCCCAGCTGCAGGCATGCTCCGTGCAACTGGGCCAAGCCCACTTCGAGCGGACGGGCACATCGCGCTACTTCCTGCTGATGTGTGGCGCGGGCTTTGACGCGTCGGTTGTCATGCGGACGTCCGACCGCCGGAAGCGCTGGCTTGGCGAGGCAGAGTTCGCGTTGGCGGGCGCGGGGCTCCTGAGCAAGCCCCTTGCCGCAGTGCGGGTGGAAGATCCCATCGCCGAGGCCGCCAGTCCCCCGCCGCACTGGGGGTGGCTTCCAAGAGCCGGATGTACGGCGGGCGCATGGTGCTCACGCCCGATGCCCACCTGCTCGCGCAAGACTTGCAGGTCCTGCAAGTCCTCGGTGCGAGTCGCTCGAGGATCGTGGGCTGCCTGATGGCTGCCGCTCTCCGCTGCCTGCCACGGTGGCCCGGAGTAAGCCTGGACCGACGCCGCTCGGTGCGGCTCGTTCCGGCCGGCACCGACGCCATCCCCGTGCAGCTCGATGGCGAGTCCGCTGGCTGGCTGCCAGCGCACGTTAGCCTCAGCAACCGCTCCTGCACGCTCCTCGTTCCGCCGCCATACGTGAGGAGGCTGGGGACGGCTCGGGCCGAATGAATGCCCAGTGCCCGCTGCGTGTAGGATCTGTTGGTACGAGCGATGCGAACAGCCGTCGTCACTGCCCTGCTTGCCGCCTTGGCCGCATCCTGCTCGACCGACCACCCGCCAATGCCCGAAGCGGAGTCCACCTCCCAGCTGCTGTACGTCGGGACCTACACGCGCGAAACCAGCGCCGGGATTTATGCCTACCGCTTTGACCCTGCCAGCGCGTCGGCGGAACCGATCGGCCTGGTCGCAGAGATGAGAGACCCCTCGTTCCTGGCGCTGCATCCCGCCGGTGACCGCCTGTACGCCGTCAGCGAGACGGACGATTACGACTCCGACGGCAGCGGGTCAGTGGTCGCGTTCCGGATCGACCCCGCGAGCGGAGCCCTCGAGGAACTCAACGAGGTCTCCTCTCGGGGCGGGTGGCCGTGCCACCTGGGCATCGACCCGACGGGCAGGATGCTGATCGTCGCCAACTACAAGGGGGGCAGCGTCGCTTCGTTCCCGGTTCGAGAAGATGGCACGCTGGGAAGCGCCGCGTCATTCTTCCAGCACGAGGGCAGCAGCGTCCACGAACGCCAGCGGGGTCCCCACGCTCACTCGGCGGACTTCTCCCCGGACGGCCGCTTCGCGTTCTTCTCGGACCTTGGACTGGATCAGGTCAAGGTCTATCGTTCCGATGCCAAAGCCGGGACGCTGTCGCCGCATGTCCCGTCCCACGTGCGGGTCGAGGGTGGCTCAGGGCCGAGACACTTTGCCCCGCATCCGTCCGGCAAGTTTGCCTACGGACTGAACGAGCTTGCCTCGACCGTGTCGGTCTTCGCGCTTGACGGCCAAGCGGGCACTTTGGAAGTCATCCAGACAGTCACCACGCTTCCGGAAGGCTTCGACGGCGAAAACTACACCGCGGAAATCCACACGGACCGGTCGGGACGATTCGTGTACGCATCGAACCGCGGCCACGACTCGATCGCGATTTTCGAAGCGGACGGGGACAGCGGCCTGGTCACGGGCCTCGGCCACGTCTCGACGAACGGCAACTGGCCTCGGAATTTCGCCTTCGACACAAGCGGCGAGTACCTGCTGGCCGCGAATCAGAACTCGGACAACATCGCGGTCTTCAAGGTCGACGCCCTCACCGGAGGGCTGGCACCCACCGGGCAGGAGATTGCGATCGACGCCCCAGTCTGCCTGTTGTTGCGGTAGCTTGCCGGCTCCAGTTGCGACCGGCAGACGGTAGCATCCGGGCCGCGGCGCCCATCTGTGATACGGTGAGCCTGAGGCTGGAAGGCGGGCGGCATGGATGCATTGGGAATGATCGAGACTTGTGGCATGGTGTCTTCGGTCGAGGCGTCGGACGCGATGGTCAAGGCAGCCTCCGTGACCCTTGAGGGTCGGCGGATGATTGGGGCCGGCCACGTGACCGTCACCTGCCGAGGGGATATAGGCGCCGTGAAGGCGGCCACCGACGCGGGAGCCGCCGCGGCGCGCCGCGTCGGCGAGCTGGTCAGCGTGCACGTCATACCCGCCCCTTACCCCGATGTCGCGCAAGTGCTACCGGCCGGGGCCGACGGCTAGTTGAGCGCGATGCTCGAAGACAAAGATCTGCGCTCGATCCAAGAGGTCCGCTCCAAGGTAGCGGCCGCCCACAAGGCATTCCAGGCGTTCAGCGGCGCTACCCAAGAGCAGGTCGACTCGATCGTGGCCAGCATGGCGCAGGCCGCGCGCGAGAACTCCGAGCGGCTTGCCCGCATGGCGGTCGAGGAGACCAAGTACGGGAACGTTCGGGACAAGATCGCGAAGAACCTCCTGAACTGCGACCTGCTGCACCAGAAGATCGCCCCCCTGAGAACCATCGGGGTCTTGAGAGAGCTCCCGGAAGAGGGCATCACCGAGATGGCCGTGCCGGTGGGAGTGGTCGCAGCCGTGCTGCCGACCACGAACCCGACATCCACGGCCTTCTTCAAGGCCCTGATCGCAGTCAAGGCAGGCAATGCGATCGTGATCAGCCCGCACCCGAGGGCCCGCAAGTGCACCTGCGAGGCAGCCCGGGTGGTGGCCGAAGCGGCAGAGGCGGCCGGTGCCCCGGAGGGCTTGATCCAGTGCGTCAACGAGGCAACGATTCCCGGGACGAACGAGCTGATGCGCCACAGACGGGTGGGGATCATCCTCTCAACCGGAGGGGCGGGCATCGTGAAGGCGGCCTACTCCAGCGGCAAGCCAGCCCTAGGGGTCGGCGGGGGGAACGTGCCCGTGCTCGTCGACGACTCCGCGGACATCGAGTCGGCGGTCGGATCGATCGTGGAGGGCAAGCAGTTCGACTTCGGGACCGTCTGCTCAAGCGAGCAGACGCTGGTCACGAATCGGCGCCACAGCGACCGCGTCTGGGCGGCTCTACGAGCCAACAGGGCCCACATCTGCGAAGCCGAGCAAGGCCGGGCGCTGGCAAACCTGCTGATCACGCCCGAGTTTCGCATCCGGCCCGAGTGCGTGGGGCAGTCGCCTCAGAAAATCGCGAAGATGGCCGGGTTCGAGATCTCCGGCTCAGCCAGCATCCTAGCCGTGGAAATCGCCGGCGTTGGGCGAGAACACCCGCTGTCCGCGGAGAAGCTCTCTCCCGTGCTCTCGGTCTACTTTGTGGACGACTTTGACCAGGCTGTCGACGCGTGCGTCTCCGTGCTCAACTTTGGCGGGCGGGGCCACACCTGCGTGATCTACTCCGAGGACGAGAACCGCATTCGGGAATACGGCCGCAGGGCTCCCGCATTCCGGGTCCTCGTGAACACGCCAGCACCGCAGGGCTCGACCGGGATCACCACCGGCGTACAGCCGTCGATGACGCTTGGCTGCGGCGCGATCGCGGGCAATTCGACGGGTGACAACGTCGGGCCGACCCATCTGTTCCACGTCAAGCGAATCGCCCGGTACCTGCGGGCCCCAGAGGAGGCTTTCGTCAGCGAGGAGGCAAAGCGCTATTTCGCAGCCGTCGCGGGCGGCAGCGACTTCAGTGGGGGACCGGGAACGCCGGGGGCCGCCGCGTCTGGCCAGAGCCCCGTCGCGAAACGCGTGGACCAATACTTGGCAAGCCGGGGGGGCGGGCACCCACCGGCACAGAGCGCGGCACCCGGCGGAGACGGGACCGTCTCCGCGGTCGTGGACCGCTTCCTCGCCCGGCGCGCGAAGGCCAAGGCCGCCACGCCGCATGTCCCGGATGCGGCCAAGCCCGCGACCGACGTCCAACCCAGCCCACCTCCGCCCGCCCCCAAGATCCGGCCGGTGAGCTTCGTGTGCGAAGGGGACATGCGCAAGGCGAGGCACAGCGGCGCCAAGATCTACATTTCCAAGAGCACGATCGTGACGCCAGCCGCGCGCGATCTGGACAACGGCGGTGACATCCTCGTGCAAACCGAGGCATGACCCGCCGCCAGCGCTCGCTTTGGCGGCGCTGTGGCTGGGGCTTGCGGGCGCGAGTGTCGCACAGGCCCAGCCGCTGGCAGAGGGCTTCACCCATGGGGAGTTCCTGCAGTTCTCGCTGGACTGGCCGAGCGGGCTGAGCGCTGGCGTCGCCGAGTTTGAGGCACGGTTCCTTGACCCCGGATGGCGGTTCGAGGCCACCGTGCGCGCCAGCCACCCCAAGCTTGAGATTGATGACCGGTTTATCTCCGAGACGGATGGCCAGCTGTGCTCGCAACGGTTCGAGAAGCACATCCGCCACGGCAACCGACGCGCCAGCGAGCTGCTCCGATTCTCGGGAGATACTGTCGAGCGCACCAACCTCGAGCGGGCTGGCGAGGAACGACCGGGCACTGCCCGGGCTGGAAACTGCGCCCGGGACGCCTTAGCGTTCGTCTATTTCCTGCGGTCCGAGCTTGCCGCGGGAAGGATCCCAGCCGAGGGCACCGTGCACTTCGGCGCGGGCTACGGCGTTCGCCTCGAACACGCACAGGAACGCTGGCTGGTTTGGGAGGGCGAGCGACAACTGGTGGACGAGGTGCACGTGTCGGTGAGCGGGCCGCAAGCGGCGCATGCCGTGTCGGCGTTCTTCGGCCGGACAGAGGGACGCCAGCCCCTGCTGTTCCGGATGACCCTTGACGAGACCGGGTTCACGATGCGACTGCTCGAGTGAGCCAGCCGTGCCCGCGGGGTTTGGCGACGCCAGCGTGTCGGGACGCGACCGCGGTCAGCGCCGGGCCAGCTTGGCGCTCCCCGAGGGCCCGGAGGCCCCCTCCGTGACGGTCAGGACCGAATCAACCGGCACCGCTGAGAGACGGTCGACGGTGCCGCTGGGCCAGCGGACCTCGACCCGCTCCGCCACCGACGCATCCCCGAGCCCGAAATGGAGCCGGGGGTCGTGCGCACTCTGGTAACTCCCCCCTCCCGTGCGCTGCATCACCTGAGTCCGGCCCGCCGACGCGACAGTCACGACGGCGCCAACGCCGTCCCGGTTCGAACCGCCGCCCACCAGGCGCACCTGCAGCCAGCTCCGGCGATTTCCCCCGTCGTTGCGGAGCAACTGGGGCGGCTGGCCATTGTTCGCAACGATCACGTCCACGTCGCCGTCGTTGTCGTAGTCGGCGAACGCGGCAGCCCTGCTCACGCGGGGGCCTGCAAGTGCCGCCCCGTGGGCTGCTGCTTCCTCCTCGAACTTCCCGCCCCTGTTGCGGAACAGCAGCTTGGGCTCGGCATACTGTGTGCCCTCGTGAAACAGATCGACGTTGTCCAGAACGTGGCCGTTGGCGACGAACAAGTCCTGCCAGCCGTCGTTGTCCAAGTCGGCGAACCGCGTCCCGAAACCGCTCACGTCAAACGTCTTGTAGCCGATGCCGGCCCGAAACGTGGCATCCGAGAACTCGCCGCCGCCTTCGTTGCGGTACAACCGGTCGAACTCATAGTCAAGGTGCGTGACGTACAGGTCCGGCCAGCCGTCATTGTCGTAGTCGCCGGCGGCCACTCCCATGCCGGCCTCCGCCTGGCCGTTCTCCCCCAATGCCACGCCTGCCAGGAAGGCCATCTCCTCGAAGGTCCCGTCGCCGAGGTTGCGGAACAGAAAGTTCTCCATGGAATCGTTCGCGATGAAGACATCCGTCCAGCCATCCAGGTCGAAGTCGAAGCAGATCACGCCGAGGCCGTTGCCCGCTTTGGCCCCGAGGCTGGACGAGGAGGAAACGTCCAAGAAGCGGCCATCCCCGAGATTGCGGTAGAGAGTCGGGCGCTGGCCGCGGTACTTGTTCGGATGACAGTACGCGCGATATCCCGGCCTTGGATCCCCGCATCGCAGATTGTTCTCCGCGGTCCAGTCGAGGTAATTGGCCACTACAAGGTCGAGCAGGCCGTCCCGGTCGAAGTCGAACCAAGCGGCACTGGTGCCCCACGCGCCGACATTGCCCACCCCGGCCTCGCCGGTGACATCGGCGAACGTCGAGTGGCCCTCGTTCCGGAAGAGCACTGACCGGCCATGGCCGGTCACCGCCAGGTCCGGGTCGCCGTCGTTGTCGTAGTCGCCGACCGCCACTCCCATGGCGAAGAGGCCGTGCGCGCTGACGCCAGCAAGCTCGGAAACGTCCTCGAACCGGCCATCCCCGAGATTGCGGTAAAGAATCCCGCCCAATGGCCCGCGTGGCCGGAAGGCCTCGGTCGGGGCACTGTTGGTCAGGTACAGGTCCAGCCAGCCATCCCCGTCAAAGTCCAGCCAAGCGGCGCCCCCTCCCATGGTCTCGATGAGGAATTTGTCGGGAGAAGCGGCGTTCTCGTGAACGAAGCCGATGCCGGCCTCCACTGTGACATCCCTGAACTCCGGCGGGGCCGCGCGCGGCGCTTCCGCCGCTGCGGCCGGCCCGGCCGCGGGACCGGCCACAGCCGCAAAGCCCAGGACCAAGAGATGCGGGCGAGGGACACGCGCCATGGGACAGCATCCGCCGATGGCGGCCGGCGCGGGCCTCGAAGGCCGGCCCCGGCCCCCGTTAGAAGACTACCTTGATCCCGAACTGCACGCTCCTCGCGCTGAAAGTGTTCGTGACACGCCCGAAGTTGCCGCTCTGCAGCGAGCCGTTGACCGAGCCGAGGTTTTCCACGTTGAACACGTTGAAGAACTCCGCGCGGATGTCGATGCGCCCGGCCTCGCCCAGCATGGGGAACGGAATCTGGCGCAGCAAGTTGAGATCGGTGTTGTTGTAGCCCGGGTTGTCATACGCGTTCCGCGGCAGGCTTCCCGGCCGGACCGTCTGAGGCTTCGGAAAGTCTCCCGCCTTGAACAGCCCGTCGATGTAGGCGTCCTTGCTGGCGCCTCCGAGGGACTCGCCGAACGACGGGGTGTCGGGACGGTCATTGTTCAAGCCGTCGGCATTGAAGTCGCAGCCGTTGTTCCCGACCAGATTTCCCCCGGCGTCGAATATCGGTTGGAACGGCAGCCCGCAAGAGATGTTGAACGGCGACCCGCTCTGCAAGATCGTCGTCACGCCAACCTGCCAGTTCCCGAGGATGGCCCTCGCGACGCCAGCCTGCCGCGGCGACGGAATGTCAAAGATCAGGCTCATCGCGTACTTCTGCCGGACATCGAAGCGAGAGCGACCGCGGTTGAACCGCATCTCGGTCAGCTCGACCAAGTTCTCTCCCGAGAAGCTGCTGCCCGTGTCGATCGCCTTGCCAAAGGTGTAGGCCCCTTGGAAGAGCAGTCCCTGCGAGAAGCGCTTCTTCACGCTGGCGTTCATGCCGTGGTAATAGGACTTGCCGTTGTTCTGGCCATAGGCGATGCCCCCGAAGCTGGGATTGAGCCGGTCCAGCCGGCCGTCCAGCAGGTCTCCCGCGAATCGGTTGACCTCGTAGTTCTGGTAGAGCTTCGTGCCCTGCGAGCCCACATAGTTCATCTCCACGGCCCAGTCCCGGGCGAGCGAGTACTGGATGCCGCCGAACCAGTTGATCGCGTACTGATTCTTGAGGTGGGGCTCCCAGATTTGGATCGACGCCGGGACCCCAATCAGGCCGCCGCGCTCGTCCAGGCCCACCTGGAGATTGGGCGGGCGCGGGAAGTTCCAAGGCGACTCTAGCGTGCTGCTAAGCCCGTACACGGGCTTGGCGTCGGTCTGCTTGTTGATGTTGGCCACCGCGAAGATCGGGAGGCTCGTGCAACAGTCCCGGTAGAACTGCCCGCCAGGGCGGTCGTAGAAGACGCCGCTACCGGCCCGGATCGACATCTTCCCTGCACCGGTGGGATCCCAGGCGATCCCCAAGCGCGGGGCGATATTGTTCATGTCGGTCGACTGCAACGGTGGCCCTTTGCGAACGCCGACATCGGCAATCCTCTCGGTGAAGTTGCTGCCTCCGCGGAAGTTTGCCCCGACGAAGATGTCGTCGAGGTCGGTCGGGGTGGGAAATGCCTCCCAGCGCACGCCCCACGTGACGGTCAGGTTGGGACGGACCTTCCAGTCGTCGTTGATGAAGAAGCCCCAGTTGGTGAACCTCGGCCTGAAGTCAAAGCCGCGCGCATCGCCGGTCTCTGGGTCAAACCCGATATTCCCGTGGGAGAAGGGGTCGTCCAGGGCAAAGTCCCAAAGACTGTTGAAGCCGTAGTTGGGGCGTTCCCAGACCGCTGCGAAGAGCGCGCCGGCCCCGGGACACCCGCTGTCACAGTTGAAGTTGCCGCCGAACTTGAACGAGTGCGAGCCCTTGTTCCAAGTCGTGACGTTCCGCCACTGCTGGTTGTTCTGGATGAACACCGCGTCGGAGAAGCCCTGGCCGTAGCCCTCGATGCCGGGGACGCTGATGGCCGGGATCTCGCCGCGCCCGATCGGCGCGTCGCCCTCGGCGTGCTGCCACGACCACGAGGCCTCGTTGATCAGGTTGGGGGACGCAATCCGGGTCCAGTTGAGGTTGGCGAACGCAGTCCACTCGGTCTGCATCTGCGTGAACGCCGGATACACAGACGGGTTGCCGAAGAGCACCTGATTGGTCACGGTGCGCGCGACGCTGCCGTAGATGCGATCCTTGCTCTCGTTGAAGTTGTGATCGATGCGGGCAGTCCACTGAATGCCGTCGCGTGGCAGGGTCCGGGCGAATGCCCCGCGATCGGTGACGGGGAAGTTGCACGGCAACGCCCCGATCGGCGTGTCAACCGGAGTTGTGCCGCTGCAGTTGGCCCCGAGCAGGTCTCCGGCTGTCTGGTTCACGCTCTTGCCGACCAGAATGTCCGGGAAGTCACCCATGATCGTGCCCGAGAGGTTACTCGGGTAGCGTTCCTGCACGAGGCTGGCAAACTCCCGGCTCACAACGGTGCGGCTGAAACCGGCACCTACGCCGGACCGGAGGATGTCCATCGATCCGAAGGCAAAGGTGCGATTCTTGACGATGGGCGCGCCGAGGCTCCAGTTGGCCTCGTTGCGCCGGAACACGGGGACGCCCGCGCTCTGGAAACGGTTGGGTGCCTGAAGCTTGTTGTTGGTGTGGTACCAACCCACCGTGCCGTGCACGTCATTCGTCCCGGACTTGGTCACGACGTTCACCAGCACCGAGGAGTTCCTTCCGTACTCGGCGGAGAAGTTGTTGACCGACACCCGGAGTTCTTGGACGGAGTCGGCATTCGGGTTGAAGTTGACAACCCCGCCGCGCGGGCTTGCGTTGACCGACGCGCCGTCCACGTTGAAGCTGTTGGACTCGGCGCGCTGCCCATTGCCGCTGAGATTGACGCCGTACTCAGCGGAGAAAATATCGCCCGTCGCCTGGGCGTACGCTTGGCCGCCGCCCGACGGCAGTCCCACGACTCCCGGCGTGAGAACCACGAGCGTCATGAAATTCCGCCCCACGAGGGGCAGGTCGGCCACCTCCCGCTGCTGAATCTGGCCAGACACCTTGGCCTCTCCGGTCTCGATCAATGGCGGCGCCGAAGTCACGCTGACCGTCTCAGTCGTGGCTCCGAGCTCGAGCGACATGTTGAGCGTGGTGGTCTGATCAACCTCCAGCGTCACGCTCTCCTGAACGTATGTCTGGAATCCATCGGCCCGGACGGTGACCCTGTACGTGCTCGCGGCCAGCGCCGTGGCGCGGTAGCGACCTACGCTGGATGTGACGGTGTTGCGGACCGAACCTGTGGCGGCGTCCTCGATCACGACCTCGACACCGGGAATCACGGCAGAGGCAGGATCGGTGATCGTGCCCTCAAGGATGCTGCTGAACTGTGCCGGCAGGCACAGAGCAGAAAGCAGGAGGACGCCCGTGGCGCGAGCGATGGCGCTAATGCCGGGCGGAAGTGTCCGGGGACCAGTCCTTTTCTGTCGAGTTGTGCGTGACATTGAAATACCTCCTTAACCTGTCCACGGCGACCGCCGAATGGGAGCGTCGCCAGCCCTGCCCCAGCGTGGGTTCCTCATTATCCGCAATCGCGGCCCTCTCTGGGGGCAAAATCGTGGCGGATCCGTGCTCTAGTTGCCGACTTCGGTGGCCGGGAGACTCCGCGGAGGTCGTTACGGGGCTGTAAGCTAGTGCCAGAGGCCATGCACGTGCCACCGGTGCCGCGCGGGACACTTTCACGGCTGGCGGCCGGGACCGCGTTCTTTGTGACTGCGCTCGCCGTCACCAATGCGCAGGGCGACACTTCCCCCCAGGCAGAGTATCGCCGGGCTGAGGCGCTGATGCGTCAAGGGCACTGGGGCGAAGCCGCGGAAGTTCTCCACGAGCTTGCCGAGGCGATCCCGGACAATTCCCGACTCGCGAATGCACTGGGCGTGGCTTTGTCCTCCGCGGGCGAGCGGGCCCAGGCAGAAGCGGCGTTCCGCAGGGCGCTTGACATTGATCCGTCATATGGGTCCGCGCTGAAGAATCTGGCCCTAAGCCTGCTCGCGGGGGATTCGCCTGCATCCGCGGCGCCGTATCTCGAGCGCCTCAGCGCCACGCAGGGAGGGGCCCAGCTCGCCAACGCGGGGCTTGCGCAGATCGCCCTTCGCGAGTCGCGCTTCGGGGATGCGGCGCGCCACTTCGCGCTTGCGGGCGATGTCGTGATTCGCGACCCGGCCCTGCTGGTCAAGTACGCCAGAGCCCTGGCCGGCAGCGGCCATCCGGACAAGGCGCTGTCGGCCCTCAAGCGGCTGCCGGCGGCGGCCAGTCCCGACCTTCATTACGAGGCCGGCCTCCAGCTGGCAACGCTGGAGGCTTTCGGAGCAGCCGCGGTTGCGTTTCAGCGCAGCCGCGGTGCCGAGGCCGGGCCATATCAGGTTGGGTTTAACCGGGTTCTGGCCCTTGCGCGGGATGGCCAGCACGGAGAGGCGGCAAGGGTCGCCGAGCACCTGATCGCCGAGGGGCACCGCGAAGCCGAGCTCATGAACCTTGTGTCGCGGTCCTACGAGGCAGTCGGGGCAACCGAGCAAGCCTACAATGCCCTTCGAGACGCGATCGAACTGCGACCGTCAGATGGATCGAACTACGTGGATCTCGTCGCACTCTGCCTCGAGCACGAGAATTTCGACCTGGGGCTTGAAATCGCGGACATTGCCGTCGACCGCTTGGTGGGCTCTCCCCGCCTGCACATACAGCGCGGCGTTGCTCTGGCGATGAAGGGCCGATTCGCGGATGCGGAGCGGTCATTCGCGCGAGCCGCGGAGCTGGACCCCGAGCGGAGCCTTCCCGGCGTGGCTCTCGGACTGATCCTGATGCAGCAGGACCGCGTCCCGGACGCGGTCAGAGTGCTGCGGGAGCAGAGCAAAGTGGCTGGCGATGACCACTTGGTGCACTGGTTTCTGGCCGAGGCGCTGCAGCGCTCGGGGATCGACCCCGGATCGCCGGAAGGGGCCGAAGCTGTCGGCGCGCTGCGCAGATCGATCGCACTGGAGCCGAGGATGTTCCAGTCGCACCTACTCATGGGCAAGATCCTGGCCGACCAGGGCCGGTTCGACGAGGCGATCCGGCACTTGGAACAAGCCCGGGAGATTGATCCGTCCGACGTGTCCGCTACCTACCAGCTAGCGCTGGCACACCGCAGGCGAGGGAACGCGGTGCGAGCCCGAGAACTGCTCGCGCTGGTCAGCCAGCAGAAGGAGCAAGATCGCCAAGAGTTCGCGAAACGCGGCCTGCTGCGGATCGTGCGCGAGGGCTCGCCATAAGCCGGGACCCGCCGGACACGCAGGGATGGGGATTGAGACTGCGCTGCCGGCAGCTCGACTCTTCCGCGCGCGGCAGCTTTGGCGCGCGGCCGGCACGGGTCTTCTCGCTGTCGCGGCAGCTGCCGCCCAGGGCTCGGCCGGTGCGGAATCCGCCGCTGCGTTCCGAGAGCGAGGGCTGCGCTACATCGAGCAAGGGAGCCCTCAGGCGGCTCTTGGCCAATTGTTCGCGGCCCTCCAAGCTGACCCGTCAGACAAGCGATCCCATCTGGCGATCGGCCAGGTACAGGCGGATCGCGGCCGACTCGAGGAAGCCCTTTCCCACTTCGAGCAAGCGGTGGAGATTGATCCGGACTTTGCGGAAGCGCACTTCCACCGGGCCATGGCCTTGGACCGCCGCGGAAGCGGAGCGGCTGCGATTGACTCCTATCACGAATCTCTCCGAGCGAGCCCGGGCATGCTGCCCGCTCGCTACATGCTGAGCGCGGCGCTGAGCAAGCGGGGAGACTCGCGAGGAGCGGAGCGGATGCTGCGAGTTGTGCTGGACCAAGCCCCGGACTTTGCGGAGGCACGTTACAACCTCGGAGTCTTGCTGCAGCGCGAAGCCCGGGCCGAGGAGGCAGCCGAGCACCTCAGGGCAGCGGTCGAGGCGGACCCGGATAACGCAAGGGCGATGGTGGCACTGGGCACAGTTCTCGCGGAACTAGAACTGGCCGGAGAAGCAACGCTCACGCTGGAAAGGGCGGTCGGGCTCGCTCCGCAATCCCCGGAGGCACGCTACAACTTGGGCTTGGCGCTGTCGAAGGCGGGCGCGCTCGCAGAAGCCGCGGAACAGTTCAGGGCCGCCCTGGACCTCCGCCCGGACTACGCCGATGCCCGCCGCGCGCTTGGCGTCAGCCTCCAGCGGCAGGAAGACCTCGCAGGGGCGGCGAGAGAACTGCGCGCCACGCTCGCCGCCGCCCCGCGAGATGGGGACACGCGCAACACGCTCGGAACTGTGCTCCTGCGCATCGGCGACCTTTCTGGCGCCATCCGGGAATTCGAGGAAGCGGTCCGGATCGACGGCAGCCTTGTCAAGGCGCATCGCAATCTGGCCCAGGCCTACCAGCGCGCCGGTCGGCCCGAAGACGCGCGAGCCAGTTCGCAGCGATCAGTGGTCGTGGCGGACCGGGCCGCGAAGCGGAGGCAATCCATCCTGATGGAGCAGCAAGGACGGCAGTTGCTGGAGCACGGCGACTTCGCCGCGGCAGTTGCCGTGCTGCGCGAGGCGACCGAGGCGAGCCCCGATTTCGAGGATGCCCAGTTGCGGCTGGGATCCGCGCTGCGACAGCTGGGGTCAGACAGGGAAGCGGCGATCGAAGTGCTCGGGCACTGCCTGGAGCTAAACCCGGACCGTGCCGAGGCCCACTTCGAAATGGGCCTGGCGCTGGCCGACGCGGAAGCCTGGAAAGCGGCGCTGGAAGCCTTCGAGAAAGCGACGAGTCTGGCGCCCAGCATGGTGCCCGCACAGCGCGCGCTGGGAATGCTCGCCCTCCGCCACGGCAGGGCCGAAATAGCGGTCAGGGCCCTGATTGCCGTGCTGGCCTGGAACCCTGATGATCGCCAAGCCGGCGCCGCCCTTGGCGAGGCCAGACTGGCGCTTGGCGGACGGCCAGCCGGCCCGTAGCGCCAGCGGCTTCTGCCCGCATCACGCCCGCGTGACCTTGCCCAAGATCGCCGGCACCGCCGCGCCTGTCGCCGAAGGAATGTTCGCCGGTCGGCCGTGGAAGGTCTCATGGGCGATCACGGCGATCGCCAGGGCTTCCTTGGCGTCGGTGCCGATTCCGAGCTCGTCCGTTCCCCGGACGCGCACGCCGGGAAGGCCCGCCCGCAAGGGGACGATCAGTGCGGGATTGCGCCACCCCCCGCCCGACACCAGCAACTCGTCAAGACCCATGGCAGGCATCACGAACCGCTCTATGGCAATGATGATCGTGCGAACTGTGACCTGCGCGAGGGTCGCCATCAGCCGCTCCGGGGGAATGCCACGCTCCAGCAACGGTCGCACGAATGCCTCACCGTAACGCTCGCGACCCGTGCTCTTGGGTGGACTCAGGGAGTACCAAGGATCGCCGAGCAACTCTTCCAACAGCTCCAAGTCGGGTCTTCCGCCCAGGGCCATTCGCCCATCCCGGTCGTAGCGTTGGGCCCCACCCGTCACTGCCTCCGCGACCTGATCCAAGATCATATTGCCCGGACCGGTGTCGAAGGCGAAGACATCTCCGGGACCGCCACCGGCCGGCAATCCCGTCAGGTTCGCGATCCCGCCGATGTTGAGCGCTACACGGTGCAGTCTGGCGTGCCGGAGAAGGGCGTAATCGACCAAGGGAACGATCGGCGCGCCCTGGCCCCCGGCCGCGATGTCACCGGCCCGGAAATCTGAGACGACGGGCCTGCCGACGGCCCGGGCGATGCAGGCGGCCTCCCCGAGCTGGAGCGTGCTGGAGACTCTGTGACCGCAGATGAGGCTCGGAGTTCCCTGGTGATACACGGTCTGGCCATGGCATCCCACAAGGTCCAAGTCCTGGGGCGCGATGCGGGATCTCCGAAGCGCCTCGAGCAGGGCGTCGGCGAAGACGCGGCCCAGCAAGTAGTGGACCTGGCTGATGCGGCCCGTCGTGACCCGCGCGTCCGACACGGCGAGCACTTGCTCCCGGATGCCGCGCGGAAACGGGATCTCGCAGAACCGGGTGGTCCCGACATCCAGCGAGCCCCCCCTCCAGCCGATCTCGGCAATCGCGACGTCGATCCCGTCAACCGACGTCCCGCTCATGATCCCCGCGACGAGCATGTCTCAGACCTGGGGCATCCGTGACGCTAACAGGCGGAAGCCGTCCCTGGGCAGGCGGGCGTCACTCGGGGACGCATGCGTCGGAGAACGCCTCCAGCAGCTCAGGGTCCGCGGAAACGCCGGCCAGTGCCTGCGATGACACGGTCGGGCCGAACCCGGCGCGGGCAAGGGCCCGGAACAGCCGGCCCAGCTCGCGCCGGCCGTCCACCGTGACGTGCCCCAGCGGCTTGCCAAGCTTGCGGCGGAGAAACCTGCGCGCAAGCTGCACCTCATCCGTGCCACGGTAGGCCTCGGCCACGGCTCTCTGGGCAGTGCCCTCGTCCACGCCCCGCCGCAGCAACTCGCTGAGCACGCGGCGACGCCCGAGGCCGGATTGGTCGCGGCGGTACTCAGAGTGCGCCTCGGCAACTTGGTTGTCGTCCACATAGCTCTGGGCCCGCAGCCGGTCGAGCACCTCTTCCACGTCTGACCCGTCCACGCAGCGCCGTTGCAGCTTCGCCCGGAGCTCGGCGGCCGTGTGCGGCCTGCGCCCCAGGGCCCGGAGCGCGTACTGGTAGAGCTTGTCCACGGCCAAACTCGAAGGAGGGCGACCGGCACGCTGCATGGGCTCATCTTACGGAACCGGAACGCCGTCCGCCCGTGGCTCGCACGCTTCAAGAAACGCCCACCTCTTCCGGGGCCACGCGAGAGTGCCGCAAACGGGACTCCGCTGAGGCAAGCCCCCGCGCATCCCTACAATGAGGCGATGCACGGCAGCTCTGGGGCGCGACTCTGCGTCATGATGTTCTTCCAGTTTTTCGTCTGGGGGGCTTGGTACGTGGGCGCGCCGCTGTACCTAGTCAAGATTGGCTTTAGCGGGGGTGATCTGGGATGGACCTACGCGGTAGGCCCGCTCGCTTGCATCCTGTCGCCATTCTTCGTCGGCATGGTGGCCGACCGGTTCTTCGCCACCGAGCGAATGCTGTGCGGGCTGCACATCCTGGGCGCGGGCTTCATGTTCCTGGCAGCCGAGATGATGGACCCGGCGGCTCCGGCTTCCCCGAGCACAATCAACTGGATCTTCCTAGGGCACACCCTTTGCTACTTCCCGACTCTGGCACTCACCAACTCGCTCGCCCTGCATCACGTCAGCGACTCTCAGAAGCAGTTCCCGCTGATCCGGGTGTTTGGCACGGTTGGCTGGATCGTGGCGGGTTTCCTGCTGGCCTGGATCGGCTGGGGAGACCAGCTCGAAATGTTCCAGCTGACCGGCGGCGCCGGGATTCTGATGGGGCTCTACTGCCTGACCCTCCCCCACACACCGCCACCGTCGAAGGGCAAGAGCACGACCCTGCGGGAACTTGCCGGAGCGGACGCGTTCGAATTGTTCCGCAAGCGTTCGTTCGCCATCTTCATGGTCAGCACGTTCCTGATCTGCATCCCGCTGGCGTTCTACTTCCAACTGGCCGCGAAGGCTGTCCAGCTGGCCGGAATCTCGGATGTCACACAGGCGATGAGCTACGGCCAAGTGTCGGAAATTCTCTTCATGGTGCTGATGCCACTCTTCTTCCGGCGTCTCGGCGTGAAGTGGATGCTGGCGATCGGCATGCTGGCCTGGGTCCTGCGCTACGCGCTGTTTGCACTGGGCACGGCAGACGCCGTGATCTGGATGATGTACGCGGGGATCATCCTGCACGGCATCTGCTACGACTTTCTCTTCGTGACCGGCCAGATCTACACGGACATGGCGGCCCGTCCTCAGATCCGGGCGCAGGCGCAGGGCATGCTGGTGCTGTTCACCCTGGGCTTGGGGATGCTCGTGGGAGCCCGTGTCGCCGGCGTCTGGGAAGAAGCCAACACACCGCCCGAGGCCTTCGCGATGAGCGAGGAGATCCAAGAGATTGGCTCTCAAATCGCAAGGCTGGAGGAAGCCGGCGCTCCGCCCGAGGAGATCGACAGCGTGCGGGCGGACCAGTCCGCTGTGCTGGATAAGGCGCAGCGGCTGATCGACTGGCAGGCCGTCTGGGCCCTGCCGGCGGCACTGTCGGCCCTGGTGCTGGCACTCTTCGTGGGGATCTTCCGAGAGCGGCGCGCCCCGGCATAGCCCGGACCGGCCGGCGGCCCGTCACGGGCCGCGTCAAGCCAGGCGAACCGCCAGAGCGGCGGCTGCGTCAACGGCCAGCCGCGCGGCATGCTTGGACTCGTTCGGAAGCCCGTCCAGCTCCCGCTCGACGTCACTGGCGCTGATTTGCCGCAGTCGGGAGAGCGAGCGCCCGACGAGCATCTCTGCGAGGACCGACCCAGCGGCGATCGATGCCGTGCAGCCTCTCACCCGGAACCGCGTGTCACGCACGAATCCGCCCTCGGCGATTGCCGAGAGCCTCAAGATGTCTCCGCACACCGGATTCTCCACCTCGACCGTCACGGCGGGCGGCTCGAGCGATCCAACCCGCCGGGGATTGCGGAAGTGGTCCAGCAGAACGTCGCTGTACACGGCTGGTCAGTCGGCCCGCTATTCGGGCCTCAGCTCCACGCTGCGATTCCGGTTGTCGACCGTGCGGAACACAATGGCCTCTCGCATGTCAAGGATGTGCTTGGGCATGTCGAAGCGCGCGGCAACCAATCCGCGCAATGTCTCGCCGGGCGCGACGTACCGGTTGGCCAAGAGAGGCTCGTCTCGCATCCCTCCCAGCGCCGGGTAGTACTTGAAAAGCTGCTCGATGTCGAACACGCTGAGAATCCGCCCGCGCCGTACGGCGCCAGCCTCGTCCGTGACATCGACCTCGCGGAAGTTGATCGCCAACTCGCGATTGGACGTATTGACCGCCATGATGTTGACGATTGCCACCGAGTTGTAAGCATCCATCCCGAGCGTCCGCACGTCCGTGATGTGGCCGTCAAGACGGGGTGTGGCCCCCCAGTTGTAGCCGATGATCGCGCCCGCGACGATCGCGGCGCCCAACAGCCCGCCCCAGACGGTCACGCGATTCCAAGTCATTGCGCCCGGCAACTCCCTCTCGGTTGCCCCTTATGGTTGCACAGCGCCGACAGCGCCGACTCAAGCCTGCCCGCGACCCGGACCCTGGTCACCGGAGGACACGTCAGCGAATACCGCGGTCTTCCAGCCCGCGTGCACCGTGAACCCGTGATTCTCGAAGAAGGACGGCTCGCTCGTGACGGCCAACAGCTGCCGGACACCCCGCTGCCGGGCTCGCCCGAGGCAGGCCCTCACCAGCAGCCCGCCAATCCCCCGCCCCGCGCAGTCCGGCCGCACGGCCAGACTCCGCACTTCGGCCAAGCGCTCGGAATACACCTCGAGGGCACAGCAGCCGACAATCGCTCCGCCACGCGCGGCGACGAAGAATGAGGAAATCCGCGGTAGCTGCGCCTGGAGCAGCTCGCGGGGAAACAGGGCTATGAGCTTGCGAATCAGGGGCATTTCCCCATGCCGCGCCGCACGGATCGTCACCGGAATTTCCGCGGCGGGGCGATCGCCGCCGCGCTCGGCTTCCCCGTCGGTGTGCGTGCCGGCCCCTTGCCGCTGCGGGCGGTCCCCCGGTGGCGGCACGCTTCAGTCCGCCCGAAACAGCCGCTCCGGATCGGTGATGGGCAACTGACAGGCTCCGTCGCGACAGAAGTAGACCGTTGGAAGGCCGTTCACGGGGTCCTTGCCTGCGAGCGGCCCTATGCGGCCGGATCCCGGCAGGTCTGGGCGGGCCTCCCGAACGACCACCTTGTTCGGAAGGTAGCGGCCGTGGACTTGGGCCAGCATGGCCCGCATCCGGGGGTCGGAATCGGGGCCGACGAGGACGATCTCGTCCCAGCCCCTGTGCCAAGCGTCCAGCGCGCAGCAGAGCAGCTCCTGCTGGAAGACGGAGCGAGCCGAGGAGTCAAGGAACGCCTCCAATATCACGCCTGCCTTCTGGCGATAGTCCGGGCGATCCAAGAGCACTGCGAGCGGTTGCAGCGCGAGCGCCATGACCGAGTTTGCGGACGGTGTCGCCCCGTCGTGCGATGTCTTCGAGCGAACGAGCAATGGCTCGTGGTCCGATGGAGTCAGGAAGAAGCCGCCCCCGTCGGCATCCCAGTAATGCTCGACGAGCGTGTCCGTGAGACGCTCCGCATCCAGCAGGTGGCGCGGGTCCGCGTCCCACTCGTAAGCGCTGACCAGCCCCCAAACCATGAAGGCGTAATCGGTGCTATAGGCCGCGAGGTGCGACCGGCCCCGGCTGTGAGTGGTGAGCAAGCGTCCGTCCCGCGACACTTCCCGCAGGATGAAATCGGCGGCCTTCACGGCTGCCTCGCCGTAGCGCGGCTCGTCAAGCACGGCGGCGGCGCGGGCCAAGGCTGCGACCATGAGGCCGTTCCAACCCGTGAGCACCTTGTCGTCCAATGCCGGCCGGGGGCGCCGCTCGCGCCGTTCGAACAGGGTCCGGCGCGCGCGCTCCAGACTGCCGCGCACCGCCTCGACGGCAACGCCGTCGAGACGTGCCAAGATGTCCGCTTCCCGCACGACTTGGAGCACATTCTTCGGCCCGTGCGGCACGTGGGCATCCCCGGGATGCATCCAATTGCCGTGCTCTGAGACATCGTAGTGCGAGCAGAACAGCGCGGCGTCCCGCGCGTTCAGGGCACTCTCCACCTCAGCGCGGGTCCAGACGTAGAACTTCCCCTCCTGCCCCTCGCTGTCGGCATCCTCGCTGCTGTAGAAGGCACCATCGGGGCTGGTCAGTTCCCGGAGGACGTAGTCGCAGATTCCCCGCACTCTGGCCGCGAAGAGCCGGCGACGCCCGTCATCACCGGATGCCTGCCATGCGTCCAGAATGGCCAGCACCACCAGGGCTTGGTCGTAGAGCATCTTCTCGAAGTGCGGGACGAGCCACTCCGGATCCGTGGCGTAGCGATGCAGTCCCCCGCCCAGGTGGTCGTAGATGCCCCCCTGGGACATGTGCTCGATGGTCAGTTCCACGGCCTCGCGAAAACGTGCCTCTCCGGTCGTCTGGAATGCCCTGAGCAGTAATTGGAGCGACAGGCTCTGGGGAAACTTGTTCCCCTGGCTGGCAATGCCCCCGCTAGAGTGGTCGAAGGCGCGGTGGATGGCGGAGGCGGCCCGCTCGGTGTATTCCCCGCCGGGCAGCGCGGAGGGCTGGCTCTGGGGCACCATCAGTGACCGGACCGCATCGGCCGCACGCCCCGCATCGGCGACGAGCGCTCCGCGATCGGCGCTCCAGCGCTCGGACAGGTAGCGGAGCACGGTCATGAAGCCCGGGCGGCCGTGCGCGTCACGCGGGGGAAAGTAGGTCCCGGCGAAGACAGGCTCCAAGTCCGGCGTCAGGAAGACGCTCATCGGCCACCCGCCGTGCCCGCCAGAGAACAGCATGGTGGCCGCCATGTAGATCTCGTCAATGTCGGGCCGCTCCTCGCGGTCAACCTTGATCGAGACGAAGGAGCGGTTCAACTCCTCCGCCACGCCGGGATCCTCGAACGACTCGTGCTCCATGACATGGCACCAGTGACAGGCGGAGTACCCGATGCTGAGAAAGATCAGCCGGCCCTCGCGCCGCGCCAGGGCCAGCGCCTCCTCGCCCCAGGGGAACCAATCAACCGGGTTTTGTGCGTGTTGCAGCAGATACGGGCTGGTCTCGCCAGCAAGCCTGTTGGGCATTTCCACCTCCCGGCCGCTGGCCGCGCGGAGCAGGCCGGCTCGCCGTGCCTAGAACGACAGCCCTAGAACGATCTCTACGTGATTGCGCAGCGTGTTCGCAAGGCCAATTTCGAAGCTCTTCTCCTGCCAGCGCATGTAGCGGCCCTCGACACTCAGCTTGAGGTTGACATCGTCGATCAACTCAAAGCCGATCCCGCCTACCAGGCCCATCGACCTGTCGCTCGCCACGTCCGGCGTGACGTCGACAAACTCGCTCTCGCCACCGTCCAGATTGCCGATCTCGCGCCGCGCCGTGGCATTGCGCACCATGCGCATGGCGACACCGCCGGAAAAGAACGGGCGGGCGCGCTGGCGCGGACCGTTGAGGTAGTACCGCACGGTCACTGGGATGTCCCAGTGGTTCGCCTCAGTGACGAGGAACTCACTGGTGAGCAGCTGGGCGGAGCGCGTGGCCGTCTGATTGCGCTCGATCCGGGTGCCGGTCTTGAAGCGAATGCTGTGCGCGATCAGGTCGGCGGTGACGCCCCAGCGGGGCAGCAGGTTGACCTGAACGCCGGCACCAAGGCCCCAGTTGTCCTGCTGTGGCTCGGAAGTGGCCGTGAACTTGGTGGGCGGGTTGGTGGAAGTGCTCGTCTGCTCATTCCTGCCCTCCGTGATCTGAGCCGTGATCTGGTAGCCGAGGCGCACGCCGATGGCGAAGCGCTCGAACTCGACGCGGGGGCTTCGCCTCTGCTGGGATTGGTCTTCCTGTCCCAGCGCGCCCGCCGGGACCAGCGCCAGAAGCGCCGTCGCTAGCAAGGCCGGCAGAGCCCTGCCCGCGGTGATCTGTTTGCGTTGATCCTTCATTGGTCCAAGTCCCACAGTTGGCTGCCGCTCAATCTAGGTCTGCAATCACCGGGGCGTGATCGGATGCGGTCAGTCCGGAAATCTTCTTGCGATAGTCGCGGTCGATCAGAGCGTCCCCTAGCCGGTCGGCAACCGACGGCGTTCCGAGCAGGAAGTCGATCCTCAGGCCCCTGTTGCGGTAGAACGAGCCGGCACGGTAATCCCACCACGAGAACATCCGCTTGTCTGGGTGCCGCCGCCGGTAGAGATCGGCCAAGCCCCCCTCAAGCAGATACGCAAGCCGCGCCCGTTCGGATTCTGTGTGGAAAATCGTTCCCGCGAACCGCTCCTCGTTCCACGAGTCGATTGCTTCCGGCACGACGTTGAAATCGCCGCACAGCACTGCGTGCTCATTGCGGGCATGGCTGTCCGCGACGTACCGAGCGAGCGAGTCGAGCCACGCCAGCTTACGCTTGAAATCGGGATGCGACAGCCGCTTGCCGTTGGGGACATAGACGGTCGTGAATCGAAGCCCCCCAACGTCCGCGGTGAGCAGCCGGGAACCGAGATCGGCCTGGCCGGGCAGTCCGACCTGTCGCAACTTGGCTGACTCCCTGCTCAAGATTGCAACTCCGTTCCAAGCCTTCTGTCCGAGCACCAGCGCTTGGTAGCCCTCCGCCAAGAATGCGTCCGTCGGAAACTGCTCGTCTTGCAGCTTGAGTTCTTGGAGCCCCACGACGTCAGGCTGCCTCGCTCGCAGCCAGTGCAGAACATAGTCGCGGCGCGCACGCAGGCCGTTCACGTTCCAAGTGGCGACCCGCAATTGTCTATTACAGCACGCCCACCAGAAGCGGGCGGGAACCGAGGCCATCCCTCGCACGCACCCCGCTGCACCCCCGGATCCAGACGGGCGCGCCCCTCCGCGCGTTGGCGAGACCGCAGGGCGGCAAACGGCCCCAACAACCACGGACGGTCCGGCTGGATCCCGGAACCGCAGCTCAAACCTACGACTTGGCCCACGTCTCGGACCGCTTGCCCAAGTCTATATGCCCACAGTAACTTTAATTTGCCATCTGTGAATCTCCCTTATTAAACCCTTCCGATAACTGGGGTGCATGGGCGGGCCTCCGAGCTAGGCTCCAGGGGCAACGCTCAGACATTGCCCCGGCGGGGCTGGCTCCTCCGAGGCGGCACCGGCGCGCGCCCCAGGCCCGCCATCGGACAGAGGTGATCCGATCGCGTCAATCTCCGGAGCTCCGCGCGCTAGCCGCGATCGGTGCAAACGTCCGCGAGAAAGCCCACAGTCCCGGACGGCGCTGCGTAGAATCAGGACCTGAAGGGACCGAACCTGCATGACCCGTTTCACGATCTCCGTCCTTGCCCTTGTCTGCGGCTTGCTGCTTGCCAGCCACCCGCTTGCTTCCCAGGCACGACCACGGAACCCCGCGGCAGAGCCGACTGTTTCGGACTTCGCGTACGGCAGCCACGAACGGCAAGTGCTCGACCTGTATCGGGCTTCGTCCTCGGCTCCCACCCCGTTGGTGGTCTACATCCACGGAGGAGGATTCACGGGGGGTGACAAGGGCAGCGTTAACCGGGGCACGCTGAGACAGCTGCTAGCCGCCGGAGTCTCGGTCGCGGCGATCAACTACCGGCTCGCCAACCAATCCCCGTTGCCCGCGGCGCACGCAGATGCCCAGCGTGCGCTGCAGACCATTCGGTCCAAGGCGAAGGAGTGGAACATCGACAAGGGCAGGATCGGCGCCTTCGGCGGTTCGGCAGGGGCTCAGCTGTGCATGTGGCTGGCGTACCACGACGACCATGCCGATCCCGCCAGCGCCGATCCCGTGTTCAGGGAATCAACCCGGCTTGCCGCGGTCGCGCCACTGAGGGGCCAGACCACGATCGACTTTGACTGGTGGCTGGCCAATATCCCCGGGTATGTCGAGCCCCACCGAGATCCGGCCGCGATCTTCGGGACTAGCGATCGCGCTGCCCAAGCTGCGATCGCCCGCGAGATCTCCGCTGTCTCGCTGGTCTCGTCCGACGACCCGCCGACGTTTCTCAGCTATCGCATGGCACCGGGTGACGCGGTGCCCGAGGGCGACGCGGCGACCGGGTGGATGGTCCACCACGTCAACTTCGGCATTGAGATCAAGCGGCACCTCGACGCTGCCGGCGTCGAGAACCACCTGCACTACCCCGGCTCGGATTCCGCGTACGGATCTGCGGCCGACTTCTTCATCTCGAAGTTTGGAGGCCCTGAAGTTCTCCACCTGACGGCAAGGGATCTCGCGGCCCATCACCAGAGGCTCACCGAGCTGCTCAGGGAGAACCCGAATCAAACGGGCGAGGTCTACCGCCAAGGCGTCTCGGGAGGCGTCGGCGGATGGACACCCCTGCCCGAGTCTTCGGACCGGAACCACTACATCTCGATCCTGCACCGGGGCGGGAACAGCTGGGCGGAGTCCCACGACCAGAAAGCAGACTTCTACATCATGCTCGAAGGGACGGGCACGCTGCTGCTCGGTGGCACGATGGTCGGCGCGATTCAGGCGGATGGCCGTCCGGGGGAGTGGAGGGCCCCGCGCCTCGATAACCCGCGGCGCGTCAAGGCGCGGAAGGGCGGCCTGATCAACATCCCGGTCAAGACCCCTCACCAGTGGGACCTCGCCGAAGGCGAGTCTGTGACCTACGTGATCTTGAAGGTTGTCGAGCGCGACGAGGAGATCCGGGCCAAGCCATAGCAGTGCGGACTGCCGGCCGAACGCAACTTCGGAACAGCCCCCTGTATCTTTTAGGGGATGCCAGACGAGGACCAGCGGCGGCGTGATCCCTGGGGCGGGAAGCGTGCATTTTCTTGGCGTGACTCACTGACCCCGCGGCCGGGCCTAGCTAGCCCTCCGCTCACGACGGTCGTCGGCCTTCGTCTCGCGTCTTGTCTTGACGAGTCAACTCTCCGGGAGCAACCTAACGCCCCCTGCTGCTTCGAGCGCCTGGGGGGGACCTGTGCCCCGGGTGAGTGCCGTGACTTACACCCCGTAGGGAGTCTGTGCCTTTGAGCACCAATACAGGGACTGGTCGAATGTCGCGGCGACTCTGAATCACATCGAAAGGAGAATCCACCATTGACACTACATCCCAAGCCGGCCTTCTTCGCCGGCGTTGACTGGGGCTCCCAGTTGCACCAAGCGTGCCTGCTGGACGCCCAGGGCGCTGTCCTCGCCGAGAGGCAGTTCGAGCATTCCGGCACCGGCCTGAGCCGGCTCGCCGAGTGGATCTTGGAGCGCAGCGAGCACAATGCCGCGCAAGTCAGGGTTGCCATTGAGATCCCTCACGGCCCCATCGTCGACAGCCTGCTGGATCGCGGCTTCGCCGTGCACTCCATCAACCCCAAGCAGCTGGACCGCTTCCGGGACCGCTTCTCGCCCTCCGGGGCCAAGGACGACCGCCGTGACGCACGGGTCCTCGCCGATGCCGTGCGCACCGACCCCCACTGCCTCCGCGAGCTGCAGCCCCTCGACCCCTGCGTCGTCGAACTGCGTGAATGGTCGCGCGTGGCCGACAACCTCACCAAGCAGCGCAACCGCCTCGCCAACCAACTGCGCGAGCAGCTGTGGCGCTACTACCCCCAATTCCTCGCAATCAAACCTGACCTGTCCGCGGACTGGGCGCTGGCCCTCTGGAAACTCGTCCCCACGCCGGCCGACGCCCGGCGGATCCGGCCCTGCCGCGTCACCACGCTCCTCAGGAAACACCGCTTGCGGCGCTTTGACGCCAAGTCGGTCCTCGCCACGCTCCGCAAAAAGCCCGTTTACACAGCGCCAGGCGTCGCCGTCGCCGCCAGGGCGCACTGCGACATCCTGGCGCAGCAACTTGGCATGCTCAACGAGCAGGCTCGAACTGCAGACCGCCGCATCGGTTCCCTGGTCTCAAAGCTGGGGGGCGACCAGGAGCGTGCCACGGGGCAGCCGCGGGAGCAGCGTGACGTGGAGATCCTCGCGTCACTCCCGGGCGTCGGGCGAACCGTCCTCGCCACGCTGCTTGCAGAGGCCTCAGGCCCCCTCCATGAAAGAGACTACCAAGCCCTGCGCTGCCTGTGCGGCGTGGCCCCGGTCACCAAGCGCTCGGGCAAGGCCAGGCGAGTGCTGCGACGGCGGGCCTCCCAGCCGCGCTTGGTGAACGCCGTGTATCACTGGAGCCGCGTCGCAGTCCAGCACGACCCCACCAGCGGCGCCAAGTACCGAGCCTTGCGCGCTCGAGGCCACACGCACGGCCGCGCCCTGCGCACGGTCGCCGACCGGCTGCTGGGCGTTAGCTGCGCCATGCTCCGAGCGGGCACGCTCTTTGACCCGGCCCACGCCACCGCCACCGCCTGACGGCCGACTATCATTGCAGCCAGTCTGGAAAGCCGACGCGGGCCCTGCTAGAGAGCAGCCCGCCGAGGAATACACGCCTGGGAACTCATCGACAGGTCATCCCGCAGGTGCCGGCCTACGGTAAACCCCGCTATTAGGCATGCCGGGGGGGCTTGACCCTTCACTGCCGGCACCCGCTGCTACCCGCTCCCTGTCGATAGATTCCCCCATGCCCGAGAGAACTCCGCAGGTGCGGGGGCTGGCCCCCGCCTGCCACGCTCCACCTCTCCAATCTCGCAATCCAAGTGACCCCTCACGGCCTCCCGCGAACCCTTCATGGCCCTGCCATCAGACCAGCCCGAAACCGCCGCTTTTTACCCTTGACAAACGGTAGGGAGTCCCCCCCCCCCCCCCCCCCCCCCCCCCCCCGCGCGGGTCGCTGATTCCAACCGCCAACCGCCGGGATCCATGGCTCTCGCTCGGACCCGGAACATGGCCCCCCTCGCAATCAATGCCGCATCGGCCCGCCCGAGCGCCGAGCACATGGGAGGCTTCCGATGCGGCAGCCCAGAGCGCAGTCCCTGACCGGCGCGCTCGTCACGGCCATGTGGGCTGCAGCCGCCGTCCCCGAAGCCAACGGGCAGTTGCTCCGAATGAAGCTCGTGGGGACGCCCAGCCTCGGCTTTGCCCGGTCCGAGACTGCGTCAGGTGGCCAAGCCGGGGCGGGGCCCTGAGCCAACGCGTGCCCCCGGCGGTGCGGGGAACGCCACCGCATTCCAAGGTGGCAACGCTCGCAAGAGTCCGATGGAACTCCTGCGAACGAGTCCAGACGGGAAACGAAGTGGTGACGATTGTCGGCGCGGAATCAGCCGAAATGATCGAACCCACACACGACCGGTCGGATGCTTGGCCTCAATTTCCGTTCGGCCCATACGCGCCCGCGCCGGCCAGACGCTTTCCCATGCGTCCCGAGGCCGCCGATTGGGGCCAGGACCCGGGAGCTGCGGCGGCGAAGACCGGCCTGTCCGCGCGGCCTACGCTACCGTCTCCCAGCGTCTGCTCCGGGAGGCGCGCTCGGCGGCATCCAGTACTTCCTGGTTGCGAACGCCGTCCGCAAAGTCCGGCCGCAACGGTTCTCCTGAGGCGACCGCCCGCAACCAGTCATAGAGAGTGTGCGTGAAGCTGTGCTCATAGCCGAGCAGATGGCCATCGAACCACCAGTTGTCGGCGTACGGGTGCTTGCCGAGCGAACAGGCGATGATCTCGTGGAAACCCTGGGCGTCCGGCGTGTCGTCCGCCGAGTAATAGCGCAGGTTGTTCAGATTCTCAAGGTCGAACGTGATCGAGCCCTTGCTGCCGTTGATCTCGAAGGTGTTGTGATTCTTCCTGCCAGGGGCGAACCGGGAAGCCTCGATGGTCCCGATCGCGCCGTTCTCGAAGCGGACGCACAGCGCGGCGGCATCGTCAACGGTGACATCGCGCATCGCGCTGGACCCAGCGGACACCGGCCGCTGCTTGATGAAGGTCTCTGAGGTCGCGGCGAGCTCCGAGATCTCCCCGCAAAGGTGACGCCCAAGATCGATCACATGGGCACCCAGATCCCCGAGGGCTCCGCTCCCTGCCAGCTTCGCATCGAACCGCCAGACCAGCTCAAGACCGGGAATCAGGGCCCAATCCTGGAGGTAGCGCGCTCGGAAGTGATAGATCTGGCCGATGCGGCCATCCTCCACCATCCGCTTCGCGAGAGCGACGGCCGGAACGCGGCGGTAGTTGTGCATCACAAGGTGCCGGACACCGGCGGCCTCGACCCCGGCCAACATCTCGCGCGCCTCGGCCAGCGTGTTCGCAAGCGGCTTCTCGCAGACAATGTGCTTGCCCGCTTGCGCGGCGGCCAGCGCCATCTCGGCGTGCAGGTGGCCAGGCGTCGAGATGTCCACGATGTCAATGTCATCGCGGGCCACGACGGCCCTCCAGTCCGTGGAAGCTTCCTGCCACCCGAACTTGTCTCGCGCCTGCTCGGTGTCGTCCGGGTTGCGCCCGCAGATCACGACTCGCTCGACGCGCGGCGCGTCTGCGAAGTACATGTTCACGTTGCGATAGGCCTGGCTGTGGGCCTTGCCCATGAACTTCGTCCCCAACAGTGCGACGCGGAAGCTGCGCTGCTCCCCGCCCGCTTGATCCTTCGGCTTCACGGCAATCTCTCCAATGTCTGTACGTTGTCGAACTGCGGACTACAGGAACATCTCCTCGTCCGCGGAAATTCGGTCCGGCGCCGTCCGGGAGCGTCGGGGCAACAGCGAGCGCATCGCCGCGGACACTCCGATCCCAACAGCGCGAAGCTGCCGAACCGGCGCTCTGACGCCATTCTCGATGGCCTGGGCCGCACCGTCAATCCGACGCAACAGCTGGCGCAGGCCCGTATCCAAAGTTTGCGCGTTGCGCCGCGCTGCAACCGAGATGCTCCGCACGGCGGAATCAACCTGGAGCGACTGCTCTTGCAACCGGGCCGTAAGCTCGTTCAGGCGCGCCAGCAACTCTCCGGACTGGATGCTGAAGTGCTCCAGAAAACGGCCTGCGTCCTGCGCCACTGGCATCCACTGGTCGAAGAACTCCTCCGACCGCCGTTCCATCCGCCGCAGAGACATCAAGGCCTGATACCCGCAATAGGCGATTACCAGCATCGCAAGGGCGACGACGACGACCGCAAACGCGAGAAACACGTAGAGTTGCGATTCGGTCATTGCTGGTCCGGCAAGCTCCCTACGAGCGGCCCGATGCCGGGCTTGCTAGTCACGATCGCCCATGGCGGCGCGGTATGCGGACACGCCAGCGTCGACGGCCCCTGCCAATCTCTGGCGCTGCGCGTCGAGCGTCTCAAGGCCATTCGCCATCGCGCTGTCAGCCGCGGTAAGCAGGTCTTCGCGCGTCGCAGTTCCCGACTTCGGGGCGAACAACAGGCCGACGATGCCCCCCAATCCAAGCCCCGTCAAGAAGCAAGACATCCCTCTCAAAGAATCGCCCCCGGCACGACCCACGCACCTCTCGCATTATAAACGTGACCGCATCGAGCTCTCGGACCGTCCGCCATGTCGCGCCGGCGATCCGGCATCGTTACAATGGTCGCCGAGCGCACACCGATGAGACTGCCCCACCTTGCCGCAGTGGCGACACTGGCCGCCGCGACGCTGGCCGCCGCGGACCCGGTCAGCTTCTACCAAGATGTGCGGGAGGTTCTGCAGGTCCACTGTTCCGGCTGCCACCAGCCGGCGAACCAGCTGAGCGGCTTGGACCTGACGAATTACGAAGGTGTCTTGCGAGGCGGCAGCAAGCACGGCAGCTCGATCACCAAGGGAGCGCCGGACCGCAGCCCACTGATCGGCCTCGTGACGGGCAGGCTGGAGCCGCGCATGCCCATGGGGGGCGCCGAGCTCGCCCCGGACTCGGTGGACCTGCTGACGCGGTGGGTGCGAGAAGGGGCCGTCGACGACACCCCCGCGGAGGCGCGGGCGCCTCAAGCCCCGACCGATCCCCCGCGTTACGAACAGGCCCCGGCGATCACGGGCATGGCATTCTCGCCCGACGGAAGCTTGCTGGCCGTGGGGGGCTTCAAGGAAGTGCTGCTGCACCGATCGGACGGTTCCGCAATCGAGGCTCGCCTGCTGGGCCGGTCCGACAAGATTCACTCAGTCCACTTCTCGCCGGACGGCAAGCGCCTGGTGGCCATTGGCGGAACGCCGGCGCGTTTCGGCGAAGTCCAGGTGTGGGACCTGGAGACGCGCACCTTGGAGCATTCGGTGATGGCCACCCCCGACACGCTCTTCGCCGGCGACATCTCCCCGGACGGCACGCGCGCCGTCTTCGGCGCCGCGGACAAGGCCATCAGGGTGGTCGAGCTCCAATCGGGCGAGGTGCTGTTCCAAGCCGGCCATCACGAGGACTGGGTGCTGCAGTCCGTTTTCGGCATCGATGGCAAGCGCATCGTGTCCGTGGGCCGAGACCGCGCGGCCAAGCTCGCCGAGGGCGCCAGCGGTGCGTTCCTGGAGAATGTCAACTTTCTCCGCGACAAGCTCTACGCGATCGCGCGCCACCCCAGGAGGGACTATGTCCTGATCGGCGGCGAGGACCGCGTCCCGTACCTCTACACCATGGACCGGCCACGGGCGCTGAAGATCGCGGACGATTCCACGCTGGTGCGCAAATTCGAGGAACAGTCCGGGCAGATCTTCGCGCTCGCCTTCTCCCCCGACGGCTCGCGAATCGTCGTCGCAGGGGTTGCCCAGCAGGTGCCCGTCTACGATTCCGAGAGCGGGAGCAGGCTGGCAACGTGCGAAGTGCGAGAGGGTGGCACGTTCGTGGTCGCTTTCCACCCGAGCGGCGATCGGCTAGCCACGGGCGGCTTCGATGGGGTGGTGCGCATTTTCGACTCCTCCAGCGGCGAGCAGATCAGGCAGTTCGTGCCGGTGCCGGTCGACACGGCGGAGGCGTCCGGCGCGCCGGACGCCGGGAACGCTGGCTGACGCCATGCCGAAGTTTGGCCGGAACCTGCTCGCGTGCGGGTGTCTGGGCGCACTGCTCGCGATGCCCGTGGCCGCGGGTCCAAGGCTGACATCTGTGAGCCCGCCGGGCGGCCAGCGCGGTTCCGCGGTGCGTTTGGTGCTGGATGGCAGCGGCCTGGCCGGCAAGATCCGGGTGCACTCCGCAGTCCCGGGATCGCTGGCCGAGCTCACGGCGAATTCCAGCGGGCGCCATTTCCTGCTCGAGATCGCCCCCGACGCCGTGCCCGGGGCGTATCCGATCACGGTCGAGACCGACGGGGGGCGCACCAACGCCTGGCTGTTCAGCGTTTCGACGTTTCCGGAAGTATCCGAGCTCGAGTCGGTCGAGGACCGCGCCCCCAGGAACGACACCCGCGACGGCGCCGAGGCGATCGGGATCCCGGCAGTGGTCAACGGCACACTCACGGGCGCGGACCGTGACCGGTACCGGGTGCGCCTGGCGGCCGGCCAGAGCGTCACATTCGAGGTGGAGGCAAGGCGGCTCGGGTCAGCCGTGGATCCAGTGCTCGCCGTGATCGACCCCGACGGGCGCCTTGTCACGCGTGCCGATGACTCGCCTGGGATCCGGGGCGACGCGAGGGTGAGAGTCGAGTCCGCGAAAGCCGGCGAGTACGTGCTGGAAGTTCACGACGCGCGATTCAGCGAACAGAGGCTTAACTTCTACCGACTGGTGGCGGGCCCGCTCGAGTACGCCGAGGCGGTATTCCCGCTGGGCTGGCAGGCCGGCGAGCCCGTCGAGGTGGAACTGGCCGGTGGAACCCTCCCAGAGCCGGAGCGCGTCGCCACAGCGGGCGACACCGTGAGGTTGCCGGACGGGCGTGGCGGCCTGCCGATCCCGTTCCTGCGCGGCAACCATCCCGAGACTCTGGAACAGGCGCTTGGGCGGGCCAGACGCCTGACCCCGTCGACCGTGGTCAACGGCCGGATCGAGCGGGCGGGCGAGGTGGACTCTTACCTGCTCGACGTCCAGCCGGGCGAGCAGTGGATGGTCGAGACTCAGGCCGGGGTGCTGGGGACATCGCAGCTGTACACGCTGCTCACGGTCAGCGACCAGGCCGGCACCAAGCTCGGATCGGCCGGCGACCAGCCGCCAGAGGAACTGCTCTCCAACATCTCGGTCCGCGCCGAGACGTTTGGCGACCCGGCGCTCGCCCTCACCGTGCCGGACGGAGTCACCGGCCTGCGCATCGACGTGCAGGACCTCTTGGAGCGCGGCGGTCCGGGCTACGGGTACCGGATCGTTGCACACCGCCAACCGGCGGACTTCATCGTTCGGCTGGACGACACCCAGCTGAACATTCCCGCGGGCGGGGCGACCAGCTTGGCCTTCACGATGGACCGGCGCGGCTACGAAGGCCCTGTTCGGATCGTCGCGGAGAACCTGCCCCCGGGCGTTACCGCCGAGGGCGGCAACATTCCGGCCGAGTTTGGCGGAATGACGACGCAGAGGCAATCCCTCAGCGGCAGGGTGATGTTCTCGGCCACCGAGGAAGCCGTGCTGGGCCATGCCGCCCTGAAGTTGCACGCGGTGGGCGAAGCTTCGGACGGCAGCGCCATCCGCCGTCCCGTGCTGACATCCGCCGTCGTGACGCCCGTCGCCGGAACGGGCCAGCGGCCAGTTCGGATACCGGGGCCTGACGGGCGCATTGATGGAAATGTCGTCGCTCCGCCGCCGGCGACCATCGAAGTCCTGTCCGGGCGCTCCCTGCGGCTGATCCAAGGCCAGAACCACGACATCCGGTGGACTTTCAGCACTCACGCCCCTGGAACGCAGGCCGTGGACGCAGTCAGCCTGGTCAACGCCCCGGGAGTGGCCAACCTGCGGATCCTCGGATCGGTGAAGGTCAAGCCGGGCGACAAGCAGGGCTTGCTGGAAATGAACACAACCATGGGCACTCCCGCGATGCTCTTCGACATTGTCCTGCGAGGACGGGTCCGGCACGAAGGCGTCACGCACGAGATCTTCTCCCGGGCCATCACGGTCGACGTCGTCCAGGGCTACGAGATCGGAGCGCCCAACGGCCCGGTCACGGCCGCTCCGGGCGGGGAGTTCGAGATCACCGGGAGCTTTTCCCGGCAGCCCGACTTCGACTCTGAGGTCATGCTGGAGGCTGCCAACCTCCCGGCGGGCACCTCCTGCGACGCGCTCACCGTCAGCGGCAGCCCTGCGACCTACTCGCTAGCGTGCAGGGCTTCCACGAGCGTAGAGAGCGGCGACTATTTGGTCGAGGTGGTCCCAAAATCGGTCTTGGCCGGCCGGGACAAGGAAGCGGTCCCGTACAACATCGCTCCCGTAGAAGGGGTGCTCAGCGTCCACTCCGGCGGATAGCCGTGGATAATGGGGCAAGCATCCGGCAAGGAGAGATATTGTGATGAACCGAGCTATTGTCCTGACCTGTGCGCTCGCCTTTCTGGCGTTCGGCCTGCCAGCAGACGCCGCCGAGAGGGACCAAGAGCGCCTCACGTTCCTGCGCGACGTGATGCCGATCCTGAACAACACCGGCTGCACGGCGGGAGCCTGCCACGGCAGCGCTAAGGGCAAGAACGGATTCAAGCTGTCGCTGCGCGGCTACGACGCGGAGTTCGACTACCGGGCACTGCTGCTAGAGGTGTCCGGACGCCGGTTCAACCGGGCGGTCCCCGGCGCCAGCCTGATGGTCTCCAAGCCCAGCATGCAGGTGCCCCACGAGGGCGGCCTTCGCTTCGAGCGCGACTCGGACGCGTACAACACGATCGTCGAGTGGATTTCGCAGGGAGCCCCTTTCGGCGATCCGGCGCTGGACAGCGTGGCGGCGCTGGATGTCAAGCCAGCCTCAGTATTCCTCGACCGTCCGGGCGAGCGCGCCCGGCTGCAAGTCACGGCGCGTTACGGGGACGGTTCGACTCGGGACGTGTCGAGCCTCGCCGTCGTGGAGAGCAACTCGAACAGCACCGCGAGCGTCGAGGATTCGGGTGCGATCCTGGGCGAGCGCATCGGCGAAGCGGCCATTCTGGTGCGGTACGAGGGCAAGTTCGAGACGGTCCCCCTGACCGTGCTCAACCCCGCCCCCGGCTTCGAGTGGAAGCAGGTCGCGGCCCACAATTTCATTGACGAGCACATCGACGCGAAGCTCAAGCGGCTGCACATCCAGCCATCCGAGCTGGCGGGCGACGCCACTCTCGTGCGCCGTCTGTACCTAGACCTGACGGGAATCCCGCCAACCCCCGAGCAGGCGCGGGCGTTCATCGACGATCCCGACTCGGCCCGGGCCAAGCGGACCCGGCTGATCGACGAGCTGGTGGGGAGCGATTCCTTCGTCGACCACTGGGCCCTGAAATGGGGTGACCTGCTCCAGTCCAACCGCAAGCACCTGGGGGAGAAGGGCATGTGGGCCTTCCGCCAGTGGATCCGGGACGCGATCGCGTACAACCAGCCCTACGACGACTTCGTGCGGGAACTGCTGACGTCGGTGGGCAGCACTTACCAGACACCCGCGTCCAACTTCTTCCGCGTCAACGACGACCCCAAGCTGGCGATGGAGACCACCACGCAGCTCTTCATGGGGGTCCGGATGGTCTGCGCCCAGTGCCACGACCACCCGTTCGAGCGCTGGACGCAGAACCAGTACTTCCAGATGGCGGCGTTCTTCGCCGCGGTGGGCATGAAGCCGGGCTTTGACAGCGACGAGCAAATTGTGTACCTGCGGGGGGACGACGCCGAGGTCCGGCATCCGACGACGAACAAGGCGGTCGAGCCCGAGTATCTGCTCGCCTCGGCCGGAATGCCGGAAATCGGGTCGCTGGCCGACAGCCGGGAGGCGATGGCGCTGTGGCTGACGTCGGACAAGAACCCCTACTTCGCCAAGGCAATCGTGAACCGTGTCTGGAGCTACTTCTTCGGCCGGGGCATCATCGAGCCCGTCGACGACATTCGCAACTCGAACCCGCCGATCAACCCGGCGCTGCTGGAGGCGCTCGAGGCCGACTTCATAGCCAGCGGCTTCGACCTGCGACACCTGATCCGCACGATCGTCAGTTCGCGCACGTACCAGGCCTCGATGGAAACGAACGACTGGAACGCGGGCGACGAGGTGAATTTCTCGCACTTCGTGCCCCGCCGGCTTCCCGCCGAGTCCCTGCTGGACGCGGTGACGATCGCCACCGGCGCAAGGCCGGACTTCCCGGACGTGCCGGAGGACTTCACGGCACAGCAGCTGCCCGACCCGCACGTGGACACGGGCGGCTTCCTGAGCATGTTCGGCCGCCCCGACCGCGAGTCCTCGTGCGAGTGCGAGCGTCGCAACGACCTGAGCCTGCCCCTGGCCATGAGCCTCGTGAACGGCCCCACGCTAGCCGACGCGATCGCCCACCCGGACGGTCGCATCGCCAACGCAATCTTGGCCGGGCGGAGCGACGGCGAGCTGATCGAGGAGCTCTACCTCTCGGCCTTTAGCCGGGCTCCAACCCCGCAAGAGCTGGACCAGGCACTGACCTACCTCAGCAGCGGCACGGGTAGGGCGGCCCAGGCGCAAGACCTGCTGTGGGCGCTGGTGAACTCGAACTCGTTCCTGTTCAACCGCTAGGGGCAGGATCGGAGGAATCGGGCAGCACCAGCCGCTCCGCGACCAATTCCGCGACGTCCGCCACCCGGACGTCGCTGTTTCCAGCGTGCCCGGCGGCGTCCGAAAGCATGATCGGGCAGTACGGGCACGCGACGGCGATCGTGTCCGCCCCCGTCTCGCGGGCCTCTTCGAAACGCCGATGGTTGGCGCGGCCTCCCGGGAGTTCCACGCTGTCGTCGGCGATGAACAGCTGCGCACCTCCCGCCCCGCAGCAGAGCGTCCGCTCGCCATGGCTCGACATTTCGCGGAGATCGGCGCCGACTGCGCGCAGCACATCGCGGGGCTGGTCCACGACCCCACGGCCGCGCGCCGAGTAGCACGGGTCGTGCAGGGTGACCGTCCCGGCCCCGCCCCGCAGGTCAAGCGATCCCACGAGCGTGGCGAGCAGCTCTGTGTGGTGCACGACTTGGATGCCCAATTCCGAGAACTCCGGCTGCTGGCGGTAATCGGAATCGAACATCCGGGCGCAGTGCGGATCACAGGTGACGATCTTGCGGACGCCCTTCGCGCGCAGGTCCGAGATCACGCGCTGGGAAAGCTCCCAGTAGAGGTACTCGTTCCCGGCACGGCGCGCTGGCTCGCCACAGCACGTCTCGGCTGAGAGGACCCCCCAAGATTGCCCCGCCGCCGTCAGGATCCGCTGCATTGCTCGGACGACATCCTGCCCGTGCGGGTCGTAGCTGCACCCGCACCCGATCCACAGGAGCCATTCCGTGGACGGTTCGCAGACGGGCAAGCCAGCGCTGGCGACCAGCTTGGACCGAGTTAGCTGTGACGCGCCCCAAGGATTGTGCGGCGAGCGCTCCATGGTGGTGAACATGTCCGCCAGCTTGGGATTGTGCGTGCGGCCCTCGCTCACGAGCCCGCGCCGCAGGTCTAGGATCTTGAGGCCGACATGCTCGATGCCCACCGGGCAGGCCTCCTCGCAAGCGCCGCACGTGAAGCATTGGAAGAGGTCGTCCTCACTGATCCACGCCGCGCCCCGTGCAACCATGGCGCGGTCACCCGCGATCACGTCACCGCCGGCTTCCAAGCCTTGCTGCAGCTGCAGCACGATCTGCTTGGGATCCAGCGAACCGCCGATCAGATTGGCCGGACATCTGTCGGTGCAACGCCCGCACTCGACGCAGGAATGCACGTCAAGCACGTCCTTGCTGGAAAGATCGGCGAACGAGAGCATGCCGAAGTCGTCGTCATCCTCCTCGCGCAGCGGTCGCATGGCACTGGTGCCTGAACCGCGGAAGAAGATGGACACGGGCGCCAGGACCAAGTGCAGGTGCTTCGAGTTCGGAATTAGCCAAAGCATCCCAAGGATGGAGGCCGTGTGCACCCACCAGTTCACCCGCCAAGCCAGTGACGGGGGATCCAGCGCCGTCCAGTCCAGCAGGTAGGTGGCCATCAGCACCACGATGTGCGCCGCGACCAATGCGGATGTGCCGGACAGCCGCGGGCCCAGAGCGCTCGGCCGGATCGCGAAGCGGCGGACGCCCAGCCCCGCTATACCAACCAGGACGGCAACCGCCCAGCCGGCGGCGAAATCGGCGTACCAGCCGGGCTCTCCGGAGTGCTCGTAGCCACGGAGACCGGTCGCGAAGTGCTCGACAGTAACCCAGGCGAATGCGAAGAAGCCCCACATCACCAACGCGTGGAGCAAGCCCGGCACGGGCCGTTCCCGGAGCACGCGAGTCTGCAGCAGAACCTCGCAAAACACCGCCCAGATCCGGTGCCCGATCCGATCGAAGGGCAGGTTCCGCTCCTTGGCCTCGAACATAGGGGCGAGGCGTCGCTTCACAGCGATGGCAAAATAGGCCGCGCTTGCCAGCGTGGCGATCGCGAGGACGGTCCGCTCAATCACAGCCATGGATCATATCGCGGGCCCGGACTGCGCTCCATCCGTTCGACGGCCGTCCAACCGGGCACACCCGGGCCGCCCCCGGGCCCGGCCATCCCGAGCGGCAGTCAGCGCTGGGAACTGACCGGTCGAGCTCGCGCTGTCGCAGTGGTCCCGCAACGCGGAGCGGCGGGTGGAGACTGGCGGAGCGAACCCTGTGCGCTGTACACTGGCCGCAAGGTGCGACTCGGACGAAGGGACTTCTTGGCATCTGGAGCGGGCGTCGCCGGGATGGCCGCCTGCGCGTCGCTGCCGGGGCCCCGCGCGATGGGGCGGCCCAATTTCCTGTTCTTCTTCCCCGACCAACACCGCTTTGACTGGGTGCAGTGGAATCCCGGCGTGCCGGTCCCAACGCCCCATCTCGCCGAGCTGCGAGCCCGCGGCGTGGATTTCCCGAACACTGTCGTCGACTCGCCGGTTTGCGGGCCATCGAGGGCCTGCCTAGCATCCGGCAGTGTCTATGAGCGGTGCGGAGTCGTGGGCAACAGGGCGAATTTCCCCCTGGACCGGCGCACCTACTACCGAGCCCTCCGGGACAGCGGCTATCACGTGATGGGCTGCGGGAAACTGGACCTGCACAAGAATGACCGCTGGTGGGGGCTGGACGGCCGGGTGTCCATGGAGCCGTGGGGCTTCTCGGACATGATCGACAATGGCGGCAAGGGCGGCGGTGCAACCGCATATGGCAGCGAGCCCGCAGGCCCGAAAGATCCGTACTATGCCTTCCTGGACTCCTTGGACCCGCCCTTGGGGGCGATGTGGGCCGCGGAGATCGGCCGGCTGGGAGAGGTCAAGTGGAACTCGCTGGATCGCAGCCAGCCCGGCGAAGCACTCGATGACCTGCTGCGCCGGGAAACATGGTGGGGCGCGACCGACCCGGTTCCGGTCCCTGACCAGGCCTACTGCGACAACTGGATCGCTCGCAACGGACTCGAGCTCTTGCGCAGGTCGCCGGAGGGCAAGCCCTGGCACCTGGTGCTCAATTTTGTCGGGCCCCACCCCCCGATGGACATCACACAATCCATGGCAGAGGCCTACCGCGGGCCGGCCCGAGTCATCGATGGCTTTGCCCAGCCCAGCCAGTATGATGGGCCGCTACCTCCGGAGCAGCACGTCCGCATTCGGCAGAACTATTCCGCGATGGTCGAGAATATCGACCGCTGGCTGGGGGTGTTTGTCGAGGAGGTCAGGCAGCGGGGGGAGTTCGAGAATACGGTGATCGTCTATTCCAGCGACCACGGGGAGATGCTCGGCGATCACGGATGGTGGGGCAAGAGCGTCCCCTATCAACCATCGGCCGGCGTGCCCTTGTGCTTTGCGGGTCCTGGCATTTCCGGGGGCAGGACCAGCGACGCCATGGCGAGCTTGATCGACCTGACGGCGACCTTCCTCGACTACGGAGAGGCGAGCGCGCTGGAATGGCAGGACGGTCAGTCGTTGCGCCCGATTCTGGAAGGGGCCCGGGACAACCACCGCGAGTATTCCCGGTCGGCGCTGAGGATCGGGGGCGGGCCGTGGCGATTCGTGCAGGATGCCCGCTACAAGCTAGTCGAGGGTTTCGGCGCCGATCGCGTCCGATTGTTCGACCGGGAAGCAGACCCGCTGGAGACCGAGAACATCGCCGCTTCGAAGCCCGCGGTCGTGGCCCAGCTCCAGAAGCTGTTCGTGCAAGCCTGATGGGGCTCAGCTCGCAGGGCTCGGGACGCCTCGCCCAGTCCGCACGTCCACCGCGCCGGAGGAAGATCCAGTGATGCCGGTCGTTCTTGTCCTGGCAGGCTTGGCCTTCGCCGCCGTCTGCCCCGCCGAGGGCCAGAGGCCCAACATCGTGATCGTGTTTGCGGACGACATGGGCTACGGGGACCCGCGGGCATACAACCCGCGCTCCAGAGTGCCGACCCCCCACATCGACGAACTCGCCGCGCGGGGCATGAAGTTCACCGACGCGCACTCGGCATCATCGGTGTGCACGCCGTCGCGCTACGGCCTGCTGACCGGCAGGTACCCCTGGCGCTCGAGGCTGCCGACGGGGATCGTGAACAGCTGGGGAGGGCCCGTGATCCATCCCGGGCGGCTCACACTGGGGAAGATGCTCCAGACCGAGGGGTACCGCACGGCTTGCATCGGCAAGTGGCACCTCGGTTGGGACTGGCCGCTCGAGGGGGGCGGCTACCTCTCTGGCGAATTGGACGACGTCAACGTTGGCCGGGACTACCAGGCTTACGGCCGTAGGATCGACTTTTCCTCGCCGATTCGCGAAGGCCCGGTGACACGCGGCTTCGACTACTACTTCGGCGACGACGTGCCCAATTTTCCCCCGTACGCGTTTATCGAGAATGACCGCCTGCTCGGAATTCCGACCGAGCGCATGCCAGTGCACAAGAGCCAACGGGGCGGCCCGATGATGCCGGGCTGGGACTTCTGGGCAGCACAGCCGACCATCACGGCGCGCGCGTTGGAATGGCTGGAAGAGCGCACCGCCGATCCGGACACGCCATTCTTCCTGTACATGCCCCTCTTGGGACCGCACACCCCCATCGTGCCCAACGCGCGGAATCGAGGGAAGAGCCACGCCGGGCCGTATGGCGACTGGGTCCACCAGATGGACTCGATCCTTGGCCGGGTCGTCACATTGCTCGAACGGGCGGGGGCGATCAAGAACACAGTGGTGATCTTCAGCTCCGACAACGGCTCGCCGGCGCGGAGCGGGATTGGAACCGTCGGGGCAACCTCGACCGTGACCGAGCTCTACTCGCACGTTCCGAACGCTCCTTGGCGCGGCCTTAAGGCCGATGCATGGGAAGCTGGCCACCGGGTCCCTTTCATCATTCGGTGGGACGGGCACGTTCCGGCCGGGGCGACCTCTGACCGCGCCGTGTGCCTGACGGACGTATTCTCCACGGTTGCCGAGATCTTGGGAGTGGATCTGCCGGCGAATGCTGGCGAAGACAGCTTCACCCTCGGCCCCCTGCTCTTCGGGGAGGGCCAGCACGCCAGAGCGGAGGTCGTGCACAGCAGTCATCGGGGAGTGTTCGCGATCCGCAAGGGACCTTGGAAGCTGATACTCGGGACCGGCAGCGGCGGATTCTCCTCCCCAGCAGGGCGCGCGCTCGATCCGTCCGAGCACAGCCAGATGCAACTCTACCTCCTCAGCGAGGACCCCGGGGAGCGTCGCAATTTGGCCACCGCCCGACCGGCTGTCACGAGCGCTCTGCTGGCAGAGCTAGCCCGGATTCAGGAGGCTGGGCGCTCTCGCTGAGCCGCCTGACGGGAGCATCCCTCCCGGAACGGCGGGTCCCGAACGTTGCTGCGATGCCGGATCACCAAGCGTGTACGGGAACTGGTGGAACCGGCCAGTCGACTGTCCCAGCCCGTTGTGCACACATCGTCCGAGCAGCGGGTGAGTCGCCCGTGACGGCGCGCGAGCACGTGTCAGGCATTGCCTCCCCGCAGGCACCTCTCGACACGGTGTGGATGGACCGAGCGCCAGCCGGGTCGACTGGGAGCACTTCCCACCTGAAGGAATGGCATCGCTCATGGATCCGCAGACGCTAGCCCTCGGGGGGCTTTGGTACGTGGCCTTCCTGCTGTCGCTGACATGTCACGAGTCGGCACATGCGCTCGCTGCCCTCTGGGGAGGGGACGACACTGCGAGCAGCGGTGGTCAGCTGACCCTGAATCCTGTGCCACACATCACTCGGGAACCGCTGGGCACGGTGGCGGTTCCAATGATCTCTTTCGCCCTGAGCCAGTGGATGCTTGGCTGGGCCTCCGCACCCTACAACCCGATATGGGAGCATCGCTATCCGCGCAGAGCCGCGCTGATGGCGCTGGCGGGCCCCCTCGCAAACCTGGGGCTGGCCCTGCTGGCGGCTGTGGCGATCAATGTGGGCTTGGCGGTCGGAGCGTTCAGCATTCCGGCGTCAATCTCGTTCTTCTCCGTGATCGAAGGCGAGGGTGATTTCGCGGCGATTGCCCAGTTCATCAGCATCATGTTCACCCAGAACCTGCTGCTGATGACGTTCAACCTGCTGCCGGTGCACCCCCTTGACGGGAACACCGTGATCACGCTGGCGATGCCGGAAAATACGGCTCGGCGATGGTTCGAGCTCACCCGTGACGGCTCTCTGGGCTTCTTGGGCCTCGTCTTGGCGTGGTACGTGTTTGGCCAGATCTTCTGGCCGGTCTTGCGCGTAGCCATCCGGCTTCTGTACTGGGTCTGACGTAGCAGATCGAGCGCTCGCCGCGAGCCACGGACACCCCCGGTGGCTGGATTGATCGGACCACCCGCGCGGTTGATCCCGCGGCCAGATCAGCGCCTCGCAGGATCGCTGGCGAAATCGCCGATTCGCCGCCGGGATCCGCGCGCGGGTATCCAGAGCACGCGACGGGCACGCCAGAATGAGCTGAGGTCCGCTGCGACGGGGAGTTCGCCGACCCCTGCGGGCCCCTTTGGGCTAGTAATCGGCACCCGCCTCAGGCGGTCGCGGGAATGTCCGAATCGAAGAGTACCGGACATATTCCTCCCAGATCTGCCCATTGCCGGTGGCCCGGGGATCCCCCGTGCTGGCTAGGTAGTCGTCGAGCTCTCCCCTCAGCGTCTCGAGTAATTCCGAATGCTCGGGATCGGCGGCCAGATTGTCGAGGCAACCCGGGTCGGCGCGGATGTCGAACAGCTCCTCGGCCGGCCGCTTGCCGACGGCCAGGTCCAAGTACTCCCCGATCGCGCCCTCTTCCCTGCCCTCGATCAGGGCGGTGAGCGTCGGGGACGCGTCAATGTCGTGGTACCCGCCGTGCATCGGGCCGAGATCGCCTCCGGGGGACTCGTACTTCTGGGGAGCACCGGCGGGCCACCTCAGTGGCTTGAAGTTGCGGATGTACAGATGCTCGGGCGTGCGCATCGCGCGCTGGGGATAGGTCAGATTGTTCCAGCGCGAGGACGAGTGGCGCTCGCGCCCCGAGAATGCGCGCGTGCGGCTGCCATCGACGAGCCCGCTCTCGGAAGACTCGAGGATCGGCCGAATCGAGCGGCCGGCCAGCGCCGACTCGCCCCCTGGGTGCGCCACCCCTGCGAAGTCGAGGATCGTGGCCGTGAGGTCGACAAACTGCACCAAGTCGTCAATGGCGCGCCCGCGAACTCCGGCCCCCGGCCAGCGCACGGCCAGCGGCATGTGGATCCCGTAGTCGTACAGATTCGCCTTGGCGCGCGGGAATGCCATGCCGTTGTCCGATGTGAAGATCACCACCGTGTTGTCCAGCTCGCCCTTCGATCCGAGGTAATCCAAGATCCTCCCGATATGGGAGTCGAACCACTCGATCTCCACGGCATAGTCCAGCAAGTCGCCGCGAATCACCTCGGTGTCGGGCAAGAACGGCGGGACTTCCGCATCCTCAAGGCGCTTGCCGGCACGTTGCCACGATCCCTGCTCGAACGCGCGGTGTGCCTCGCTTCCGCCAACCCAGAAGCTGAACGGCTGGCCGGGCTGCTTGGACTCGAAGAAGGCCTCGAAGTTGCCGGCATAGTCGTTATTCCGCATTCCCCCGTAAGGCGGGTCAAGCGTCCGCTCCTGATACGCCGGTCCGACGGGGTTGCGCGCTCGGCCGGACTTCTCCCAGCGTCCGGGGCCCCAGGGCTTGCCGGTGTAGCCGATCGCGTACCCGGACGCTTCGAGCAGGTCCTGATACGAGACGTACCTGGCTGGAAACGAGCTCGCGTGCGTGCCAGCCTGCTCGATCATCCAGATGTGCCTGCCCGTGAGGAAGGCGGCGCGCGTGGGGCTACAACCCGGGGCCGGAGCGTACGCGTTCCGGAACAAGGCACCCTCCGAGGCCACCCGATCGAACGCGGGCGTGCTGACCATCTGGGAGCCCACCGCGGAAACATGCGGGTAGGAGACGTCGTCCCAAATCGCGAAGAGAATGTTCGGGGAGTCCGTGGAGGCGCCGCCGGAGCAACCCCCCAGGGCGAAGACTGCCAGCACCGCGACCACTGCTCGCCAGTTCATCGCAAGCAGTGTAGCGAACTGCGGAGCGCGCAATTCAAACGGGAGAAACCGGCGTGTCGGTATATTGAGGCTTGATGACTGCACGCGGACTTGCGCTCGCCTTCGCGGCTGTCGTCTGGTTCGCGTGGCCCTCGGCTTCCCGCGCACAGAACGGGGGCCCCCCGGCCGAGGCGCTCATCCAGCGGGGCCTCATGGCCATCCAAGGACGGGACATCCCCACGGCCCAGAGGCTTCTGGAGCGCGCCGTCGAGACGGCCCCTGACGACGCGAGGGCTTGGATCGGGCTGGCACACACCTATCAACAGCTCAATTTGCACGCCGAGGCGGCCAGACACGCGGCCGAGGCCGAGCGGACCGGGGCGGACAACCCCGTCATCCAGCATGCACTCGCGATGTTCTACTCGGACTATCAGGACTGGGCACGGGCTGGCGAGTGGGAGGAGCGATTCGCGCGCAAGACTGGAAACAGCGTGGACGCGTTCGTGCGCGCCGTCTCCCTCTACATGCGGGCGGACATGCCGCGCCGGGCCGCCGCACTGGGCGAGGACGCCCTGGAGGTGGACAAGCCCGCCGCCCTTCTGAATCTTCTCGGGAAGGCGCACACGATGGCCGGGGAACCCGAGAAGGGCCTCCGATACCTGCGGATGGCCGTGGACGCGGACTCCTACGACGAGTCGATGCACTACGACCTGGGGTATTTTCATCTGCGTCAACAGGACTTCGAGGCGGCCGTCGGGGCCTTCTCGACGGGCCGCGAGTACTTCGACAAGAGCCCCGCCCTGGAGATCGGTCTGGGCATCGCGGCCTATGGCCAACGCGACTTTAGGGCGGCCGTCGGTCACTTCTTGCGCGCCGCGGAACTTGCCCCGCAGCTTGAGCAGCCCCATGCCTTCTTGGGCCGCTTGCTGCAGCACGCTTCCGACCGTCTGGAGGAGATCGGCGAGCGGATGCGGATCTTCCACGAGCAGCACTCCAAGAATCATTTCGGGCCCTTCCTGTACGGTCAGACCCTGCTCGCCCAGCTGGGCACGCGGCGTGACCAAGACGCCATGGCAGCCATCGAGTCCCTCTTGCGCGAGTCGATCAAGCGCGAGGACGGCTTCTGGGAGTCTCACTACGAACTTGGGGTGCTGCTCGAGAAGCGGCGCAACTTCGGCCTGGCAGCCGAGCATCTGCGACGGGCCGCCGACCTGAACCCCTCGTCCTCGAAGCCCCATTACCGGCTGGCGCGCGTCTACCAGCGACTGGGCAAGGCCAAGGAAGCCAGGCAGGAGCGCGAGATTCACAAGCTGATCGTGGAGCGCGAGCGCAAGCAAATGCTGACCCGCGGCGTCGCCGAAGAACTGCGCCTGCTCGAGGAAGGGTCGCCCTAGGCTGGGACGCCGGGGCGAATCGGAATCTGGTCCACGATCTCAATCCCAAAGCCCTCAAGGCCGGCCACCCGGCGCGGCCGGTTGGTCAGGAGCCGGATTCTCCGCAAGCCGAGATCTTTCAGTATTTGCGCGCCCAGGCCGACCCGGTACTGCAGCCTGGACCGCCCGGCGTCGGGCACTGACCGAGCCAGCTGGGGATGCGGCACGATTCGGCGCACGGCATCCGACGGTCCCTCGACCCCGAATCCGAGCGCCCGGTGGTGCAGGTAGACCAAGACGCCGCACCCTTCATCCGAGATCATCCTCAGCGAATCCTGCACGTGCCGGTATCCGGGGTTGGCCCTCGCCCCGAACACATCCCCGAACAAGTCGTGGGAGTGCATCCGCACCAAGCAGGCATCGGCGCTGGCGGGACTTCCCTGGACCAGCGCCACGTGCACCTCCCCGTCGAGGTCCGTGCCGTAGGCAATCGCGCGGAAGAGCCCAAAGTCGGTGTCGGCCACTCCCTCAGCTGTCTGCCGAACACACTGCTCGTGCTCGAGCCTGTAACGGATCAGACTGGCCACCTTCAGCATCTTCAGCCCATGCCGCGAGCAGAAGGCCAATAGGTCCGGAACACGGGCCATGGTGCCGTCGTCCTTCATCACCTCGCAGATCACGCCCGCCGGTGCGGTGCCGGCGAGGCGTGCCAAGTCCACCGCCGCCTCCGTCTGGCCGGCACGAACCAACACGCCGCCGCGTCGGGCCCGCAGGGTCTGCACATGGCCCGGCCGGGCAAGGTCGGCGGACCGGGTGCCGGGGGCGACCGCCATCTGAATGGTCCGGGCCCGGTCCGCCGCGGAAATCCCGGTCGTCACCCCGGTGGCGGCGTCAATCGGCTCGCTGAATGCCGTTCCGAACATTGAGGTGTTGCGCTGCGACACCAATGGGATCGAGAGCTCGTCCAATCGCTCCTCGGTCATTGCCAGGCAGATCAGGCCCCTCCCATGAGTGGCCATGAAGTTGATGGCCTCCGGCGTGGCGTGTTCCGCGCAAATCGTGAGGTCCCCCTCGTTCTCCCTGTCAGTGTCGTCAACTACCACGACCATGCGACCGCCGCGGAGCTCGGCGAGCGCCTCCTCGACAGTAACGAAGGCCACGGTTCGATGTTATCAGGGGAAATGCTGACCACAGCGACCGGTGGTTTGCCCCAAGACGCGGACCACCGGCTCGCCCCCTCCGAGCGCGCCCCGCCAGAGGCTGGCGGGCGGCCCGCCATGCACTTCCCGAGGCTCGCCAAGACCGGCGGCTCGGACCAACAGTGCCTCCAACCCCAGCGCGGGGTAAAATCCATGCTCAGGAAATGATGCCCATGCCCGTTCCGAGACTGCTCGCCCTTGCCCTGCTGGTGACCGCAACGTTTTCCGCCGCCGCCGAGAGGCGCATCATCTATCCGCCCGAATTTCGCGAAGGCATGCCGTTCAGCCCGGGCGTATTGGTGGACGAGACGCTCTATTGCGCCGGCCAGACCGGCTCGGACCTCAAGACCGGCGAATACCCGGCGGAATTTGAGGCGGAGGTCCACCAGACCTTCAAGCGGATCGGCCTGATTCTCAGAGCGGCTGGTTACGACTACGCCGACGCGGTTGACGTGAAGGTCTATCTGACCGATATCTCGCTGTTCCGGCGGATGAACTCCGTCTACACGCAGTACTTCAAACAGGACCCGCCAGCTCGCACGACTGTCGCTGTCGCCAGCCTCGTCGGCAAGGCGCGCATCGAGATCACAGTGACGGCGCGAAAGTAGGCGCCGTGCGCTCGTTGACCAGCCGGCGCGACCTGCTGCGCACCGGCGCGCTGGCGACGGCCGCGCTGGCAACCCGCGCCTCCTCGCAGATCATCACCGGTTACGAACTGATCCCGACGCGCGTGCCGATGGATGTCCGCGTCCGCGAAGCCTGGCAGCGGAGTTTCTTCCGCCAAGGGCGCTTCCAGACGCACTACGAACCGGCCATCGTCCGGCTGTTCACGAGCGACGGCCTGACGGGCGTCGGGGACGCCGACATGCCGGCCGACGTCGCCCGTGAGATTTTGGAGTCCCTAGTCGGCACGAGCCCGTGGCAGCGCCTGCTCGATGACCGGCTGGGCGGAATTCTGGTCGCTCTGTACGACTTGATCGGCCAAGCCACTGAACTTCCAGTGGCGCGGCTGTTCGCGACGAGTCCGCGACGACGCATTCAGCAGACTTGGTGGAGCCAATGTTTCCCACCGGATCTCATGGCTTCCGAGGCCAAGCGCGGCGCCGACCTCGGCTACCGCGTGCACAAGGTCAAGGCCCGGCCTTGGGAAGACCCAATCGAGCAGGCGGCGGCGATTTGCGAGGTGATCCCGAAAGACATGCGAGTCTGGGTAGACGCGAACGCTTGGTGGGGGTCGGTGGGCCGGACGCTGCATTTCTGCGAGCGACTGGCGGCATTTCACAACTACTTCGCGATCGAGTCCCCGTTTCGGAAGGAGCGGATCGAGGATTACCGCAGATTGCGTGGCGAGACAGCGCTCATGGTGACTGAGCACATGCCATCCGACCCCATGCCCTATATCAGGGACGGCTTGGTGGATGCCTTCGTGGTCGGCAAGCCGATGGGCCGCACCCTGGTGCGCCGGGCCCTAATGGCCGAGACAACCCGCATTCCACTCTGGGTGGAGCACAGCATCTGTAGCGGCGTCAACCAAGTCTTCCAAGCGCATCAAACGGCGGCGTTTCCCGGCATCGAGTACGCCATCAGCATTACGCATGTGCTGGAGGACGACCTGATGTTGGAGCCATTCGCGGTGCAGGACGGGTTCTACGAAGTCCCGCGCGCACCCGGTCTCGGAGTCTCGCTCGACATGGACGCGATCGAGAAGTACCGCCTGGGCTGATGGCGGGCCGATTGCTTTGGTCCGTCCACAGCTGGTTGGCGCGGATGGCTTCTCAAGACCCGGCATACTGAGCGCCTCGCGCGGGCTGGCTGCGGGTTGGCGGGTGACCACCGGTACGTGCCAGAAGCGGACCTGCCTGCGAGTGCGGGTGATCGGGTGGATGCCCCGTAGCACTGTCGCGAATCGAAAGATACTGGCGAGCTTGAGCCGATCTCGCCTGCGAAGCAGGCCGCAGCCCTTGCCAAGATCGCTCAGTCGGTCCGCACGGGGCGGGGCTCACACCATTCCTGCGGTCATCACGGTCGAGCTGAGCCCACTGGACCGAGGGTCGCAGGTAGCCCATCGATGCTTCGATCTCCCCAGCAATCTCCGGCGGCCAACGACCAAGACCTGTCAGACGACAATTACTTTTTCCCCGACGACAATTGGAATTTTCGGCTCATCCGCAAAATCTGTGGGCGTCGTCGGGTTGCGGGCAGGTGGCCGAGGGTGTGGTAGAGGGCGAGCTCGTAGTTCTGGTAGGAGCGGAAGCCGAAGGCTTTGCGGAGGGCGAGTTTGGCTTTGAGGTGCATACCCTCGACGGCCCCGGAGGAGTGCTGCTTGCCGGTGGAGAACCAGTTGAGGACGAGGGGCTGGTGGTTCTGGAGCATGTTGGCGAACCCGATCAGGGGCTTTATCCGGGAGCGTTGGACGCGTTTTCGCCAACGTTTGAGGAATTTGGCCGCCTGTTCAGGCGTATCTAGGGCGAATAACTGCTGAAACTCCTCCTTGAGGAGCTAGGCCCGCACGGTGTTGAGGTTGTGTCGGAGGATTTCCTCGAGGCGGGGGACTTGCTTTGCTGAGAGGTTACGGAGCCATTTGAGCAGCAGCCAGCGGGCGTTCTTGAGCAACGGCCGGGAGCCGGCGGCCTTGAGCCGGCGGGCCTCGGCGGCGCGCACTTTGTCGATGGCCTTGGAGCGTTTCTGCATGATGTGAAAGCGGTCCAAAACACGCACGGCGTTCTCAGCCCGTCTGCGGGTGACGGACAGGTAGGCTTTCCACATGTCGGAGCAGACGACTTGCAGCTGCGAGGAGCGGAGCTGGCCGAACCAGTCGAAGAAGGCTTCGAGGGTCTTGATGCGGCGGTGCTCGCCGACCCATGTTGAGGGGCAGATTATTTGGACACCAGGGGGGCGGCAGCCTTGGTCGATCTGGTAAACGAGGGTCAAGTACCGGTGTCCCTTGTGCCAGGCGATCTCGTCGACGCCGATGGTTTTGACGTCGGAGAGGTCGACCCGGGCGCGGCCCCAGTCGACAGCCATGGAGACGGAGCGGCGGACACGATCCCAGGAGACGCCGAAGATCTGGGCGGTCTCCTGCCAGGAGCGGCGCCGGGCCCAGCCGGCGAGGGTCCAGCTGAAGGCCTTGGTGACGGGGCGCTTGCCGTCAGCCCAAGGCACTCGTTCGACCTTGACCTTACCGCACCAAGTACAGTTGACGAGACGCATGGCGTATTGGAAGTAGACAGGCAGGCCATAAAGGGGGACGAACTGGAAACGGCGGGTCCGGAGGCGGTCGTAGCCGGGGCCGGGCATGCCGCAGACGGAGCAGACGGGTTTGCAGCCGGCGCGAGGCCGGACCTCGACTTCCACCCGGCCGTCCCCTCGCTCGTTCTCCAAGAGGCGGATCTGGGCGTACACGAACCCGGGGATTTTGTGGATGTAGTTGAGAATCGTGCGGAACTTCACAGCACCTCCTGCGGGTGGCACCATGGTTGCACAAACGGAGGCCCGCGCCGCAGCCGGGGCGGCCTTCGGCGGGGCCCGCAGAGGGGCGTCGAGGGGGCGGGAGGCACTACTGCTGGAAGCAACAGGCTGGGGTAGCGGAGGCCTGCAAGGAGCTGCCTGCCGGTCCCGCAGGTGGCTGCTCACCAGCCGCTTGTCCGGGTCAGGTTGGATGCCACTAACCCACAGAATCTGCGGAAGAGGCGAATTTCGAATTTAATTTTCTACTGAGCCTCCGACCAGAGGACAGCCACGACGCGTCTCTACCGTGTTCAGGTAAGCGCGGGCACTCCGCTATGTAGTATCATGTGCTACATGGAGCATGTGGGCATCCGGGAATTACGCCAGAACCTTAGCGTGTACCTTGCCAGGGTCAAGATCGGTCAGGTCCTGACCGTGACGGACCGTGGCAGGCCCGTGGCAACCTTGAAGCCGCTCGATGGTGCCGACAGGGCGTGGCAACGGCTCGTGGATAGTGGCGCGGTGGTTCCGCCCTCGCGCCCCAAGTGGGCGTTCGAACCGCCGAAGGGCGAGGTCGACGCCGACAGGACGACTACCCGGCGTCTGAGTGCAGTGCGGGAGGACCGACTTTGAGGATCGCCTTCTGCGACTCTTCGGCTCTGGTAAAGCTGATCGTGAACGAGCCTGAGTCAGCAGTCTTGGCAGAGCACCTGCGGGGTTACTCCAAGGTTGTCGGAAGCCAGCTCGCGATCGTCGAGGTGGTCCGCGCCGTTGGCCGCCGGGACCCGGGCCAAGTTGCCCGGGCGCGCCACCTCATGAAGAGCTTGGACTTGATTGTCCCCGACGAGGCCGTGCTTGAGCGCGCTGCCACACTCGAGGCGTCGAGTCTCCGCGCGCTCGACGCACTCCAAGTCGCTTCAGCCCTGCGACTGGCCCCGCTGGATCCGGTCTTCGTCGCCTACGATGTGCGCTGTGCCTCGGCCGCGTCAGAGATGGGCCTTCGGACTGCGTCACCCGGGCAGGACTTGTTGTGAGGAAAAAGAGCCTCGCCATCCGCCGTTCCGGTCTATATCGGCAAGTGAGAGCCTCGCGACCGGCCAGTTGATCCGGGCATCGGCACTACCGGCCCGGCTCTGTCATCAGCAGCGGTCCATCTGCACTGATCCGAATTCGGACGGTCCGGCTCCCGCGCCGACTGCCGGGGCGAGTTCGGGTTTGACGGACTTCAGGTCCTTGGTTGGGAAAGACGTGTCGGAGGTCTGGCCCCGTGGGGAATCGGCGCTCAATTGATTGAGCGCTTGGGCGAGTTGTCGATATCTGAACCAAGAGTCCAGAGGTCCGGACGTGCGTGCCGGTAAGTGAAGTGTCGGGGATTCACCGCGGTCAGACCCTGAGTATCGACCGGAATGATCCTGCCGGCCACGCGCTCGTAGGCGGCCCGAAACGCCACCGCCGCTTTGACCACGATGATCGCCAGCGTCGCTGGCGCGATCCCGGCGCTGGTCAGCTGTCCCAGGCTGAACGGCGGGTGTCGGCGGCTGTTCAGCAGGACCAGCCCGGCGTCGGGCGGGGCCGGGCGCGTAGTCTCGACGACGGCTGTCAGTCCCTGGTCGAGATAGCGCATTCCCCCGTGTCGCGCTTCGGTCTCGACATACTTCCCGTCGTAGAGCAGCTTGACCCTGCCCCGAACGCGCACGGGGCCACCGTGCATTCCATCCGTAGTGCCTCCGACTTCCCGGTCGAACAAGCCGCCGACACCAATTGCGCAGGCGTCGCTGGCCGCGTCGGGGTCGAAGATTGGCACGACGAACGACGAAGCCCCCTGCCGGATTAGCTCCCGCAGCAGGACTGTTCCGTCACCAGCCGACCCGCCACCTATGTTGTCGCCCAAATCGACGAGGATCACTGGCCGGGGGCCCTTCCGGATGGCCTGGCTCACGGCTTCGGCAGCTCTTGGAAGCTCGACCGACATCTGCCGCCGGTGTTCCCACATGAGGCTAGCAAGCCGGGCCGCCTCGCGATCGGCCAGTCTCTGATCCCCGTCCGTCACGACCACGATGCTCGGGCCCATCTGCGGGACATCGGCGTACTGGTACCCGACGGCGGCACTCGCGGCGAGCACCCGGCTGTCAGCCCTCTCGACACGCTTGAGCTCCTCCACGAGGGGCAACATGGGCGGGGTCCGGGTGTCATGGAACAAGATGCTGTAGAGCATCGGTGGCTTCTGGATCGCTTGGGCGGGGCGCAGACCGCAGGCGAGAATGCGGGCCATGATCCCCGTCGCCTGCCGTCCGCAGACACGCTGGTCAACATGCGGCACTTCCTTGTAGGTCACCAGCGCGGATGACAGTTCTATCTCTTCTGGCGTGATGTTCGCGTGTGCGTCGTGCGTCACCACGATGGGAAGGTCCGGGCCCACCTCGCTGCGGAGCCTGCGCAAGACTTCCGCGTCAGCGTCGGGATAACTCTCGGCGACCATCGCGCCGTGCAGCGCCAACAGCAGGCCATCCAGGGCGCCACGCCGGGAGAGCCGCTGGGCGAGTTCGGCTGTCAGCGCGTCGAACGCGCCATCGGAGACTGTCCCGGAGGGAGTGGCGTTGGCCACCAACGTGGGTACCAGCATGAGCCCGTGCTCACGCGCGCCGGCGAAGAACCCGCCCACCTCGTGCGCCGCCTCGGCGAATTCAGCCTCGATCTGACGGCCGCGACGGGTAGCGCCAATCTCGAAGTCCGGCAGGTGTGTCAGCCGGGGGCTGAACGTGTTTGACTCGTGCAGGATGCCGCCGACGGCGATACGGGGCGCCCTCTTCATCCGGTGCCGCTCAGACGTTCTTCTGTGGAAGCGAAGGCCGGGGCGGGCCCAAGTACTCGTGGCGGGTGGCGCTGAAGTCGGCCGTGAAGTATTCCCCCATGTCGACCACACCGTCGATGCGGCCTTGCCTGATAGCGCCGTCAAAGGAGAAGCGAAACGCGGAGCCTTCCCAGCGGTGGCGGCTTGCCAGGTGGACACGGCCACCCTCGACCCAGCCTGTGAGGTCCCCGCCAGTGCGATCCCCGCGGTGGGAGCCGCGCAACTCGTCACCGTCCTGCTCGATGAAGAAGGCATGCCGCGCCGGCGAGCCGACGAAGCGGATGTCCACGTCCCACGCCCCACCTATGTCGGCGGGCGGATCGCCAGAATCGACGAACGAGCGATCAGGGGGCGTCGCCAAATGAGCCCGCAGCGCCTCGGCCACGATTGAAGCCTCGCCCGGGGACATTTGCCACGGCATCACAGTCACCGATGACGGGCCACCCACCCGGCGCGTGCCCGAACCCCGCGCTAAGACGATGCGAGGGTCATGAGACCAGAGTTCCCTCTCAAGATCAGCCCCGTAGATCCCGAGACGATCGCCGTCCCACCGCACTTCCAGCCGCGGCGAGTGATTGGACAGACCGACCGGCTCCAGCATGTGCGCCGTCACCCCGTCAACACTGGTGACGCGATCCGCGATTTCGCCCAGCCAAGCGGTCCAAGTCCTCCACTCGGCGTCGTGGTCCCGCTGCACCCACTTCTCGACCGCCGCGAGCATGCCCATCGCATCCTCCTTGCCCACCTTCATGGCGCGCCCCGCGGAATGGTGGGGGGCCGAGTTTGTCCAAGCGGCCCGCACCAGGTCTCTGCGCCCAATGAGCAATCCCGCACTCTGGGGCCCCCTCAGGGCCTTGCCACCGCTGTACGCCACGAGATCGGCGCCGCGCTTGAGGTGGATGTTCGGGATCGTGAGCCCCTCGGCGGCGGCATCCACCAACACCGGAATACCGCGCTCGTGGGCAAGGTTGGCGATCGGCTCCAGCCCGAAGTCGCCGGTGTCGCTCGGGCAAGCGAGGACCATCACCATCGCCGTCTGCGGCCCGATAGCCGCCCGCATCTCATCGAGGCCGGAGACCGTGACCATGTCAACGCCGACCATGCGAATCGCGTGGTCATAGACGTTCCGGGAATAGTCTGGAGCGACGACCTCTTTCTTGAGGCCACCCAATTCCGGGAGGCGCTGGATCTTCTCCGGATCACCACCGGCGATCACGCCAGCCGTTGCATGGGACAGAGCGGCGGCACAGCCGGTGGTGACAATTGCGGACTCGGCCCCGGTGATCTCGGCAATCCGCGCGCCTACGGCCTCCATCAGCTCGTCGATGTGGACGAAATGCTTGGACGCCTCGGCCATCGCCTGCCGGACCTCGGAGAAAACCAGAGAACCGCTAATGACGGTGAAAGTGCCCTTGCAGTTGATCACCGGCTTGACGCCAACCGAGTCGTAGATTCCGGGCCCTATCTCGAGAGCTCCCTGAACCCGGCTCTTCCCCGCCAACGCGCCCGCCAAGGTCGCCAGACCCCCGCCTCGGAACCACCCCCTACGAGTCACGCGATGCCTCGGCCCTCGCAGCCAGTCCAACACTCCCGCCATGCTCTGCTCCCTCCGCTCAACAGTATCCTCCCTAGACCCCTGTTACGGAAGGCCCTGCTACTGCAAATCAAGCTAGTGCAGGAAAGAAGTGGCGGTTGCAGCCGGGAAGGCGGTCATGGACGGTGGACCGGGATTGTTGCGACCACGGTCTGTTGCGCACCAAATGGAAACCTGTGCGGATCCGCTGTCCACGCAGTCTGAGAAGAACTGCCTCCCTGCTGTCCAAATAACCTGCCGCTCACCACGCACGCGCCAAGCCGCGCAGGACCCTGTTCACCGTCCCCACCCCACCTTGCACGACCGGGCCATCTCGCGCTGCGTAAACCCTCGCTCTTGCCGCAGTCGCATGATTCCTGTGACCTGTACGATTCCAGTTCTTGCTCTGGCCATGGGTCCTCCCTCGCATAGAGGGGAACACCCTTCCTCGCGCGTCTGACTGCCCGCCTGCTTCCTGCCACTCCCGGCAGCCCCGGCGGACCCCCGCTCTCCACCCTCCCTCGGCGTGTTCGTTTTGCCCGAGAATCATATTCGTTTTGCTCGGGAATCTGCAGCACGGCCAGTGACTCGGCGACAGCCGAACCAGCCGCCGCGGTTGCGAGACGACCGGTGGTGGGCTACACTTCTGCACGAAGAGCAGAAGAGCAGCGGTCAACCACACGGAGGGAATCGATGCAATCAAAACGAGCGACTTGGCTTGCGGCACTCCTTGGGATCCTGATAGCGCTGCACCCGGCCATCCCAGGCCAAACATTGGGAACCGTCCTCGGAACGGTGACCGACAACACCGGCGCGGTGATTCCGGGGGTTCAGGTTGAGGTCACCAACCAAGACCAAGGATCGGCGAACATCGTCGAGACACAAGGTGATGGAACGTACTACCTGCCCAACATCCTCCCCGGAACATATTCGATCCGGATGGAGTCCGATGGCTTCCAGTCGCAGTTAGCGGAGGGTCTCCGGCTGGAAGTTGGCAGCGTGCTCACGTACGACGCCGTCCTCGAGGTCGGGGCCCTGACCGAGACGGTCACCGTCGAGGCCGCGAGCCCGCTCGTGGAGACATCTCGAGGCTCACTGGCGGCGGTTGTCGAGAACAAGCGCGTCTTGGAACTCCCGCTGGTCAACCGGGAAGTCTTCGACCTGATCGATCTCACGCCCGGGGCGCAGCGGATGCGGAACAGCAACCGCGCCGGCGGCGGTGATGTGACGATTGCCGGAGGGCGCACTAGGGCGGCCGGCGTGTTCATCGACGGAGTCGTCAACAGCCGGACCGGGATCGGGGCCACGATCACCGAGCTGAGCCCACCGGTGGACGCGATCTCTGAGGTCCGGGTCGAGGCTAACGCGCCGACCGCCGAGTATGGGCGGTCGGCCGCCGGGTTCATGAACGCGACCACAAAATCCGGCACGAACGAGTTCCACGGCTCGGCGTACTGGTTCCTGCGCAATGATGAGCTGAATGCCAGAGGCTGGGACGCGCGGAGCAAGACCAAGCTCCGCCGGAACGTTCCCGGCGCGACGATCGGTGGCCCGATCGCGAAGAACCGCACGTTCTTCTTCTACAACTACGACATCACGGTCCAGAACTTGGAGGACCTTCGGGTTCGGAGCGTAGGCCTGCCAGCTTGGAGGACCGGGGACCTCTCAACCATGCTGCAGTCGAACGGACAGTTGCGAACCGTCTTCGATCCGCAGACTGCGAACGCTCGCGGCGGCGAGACGCAGTTCGCCAACAACGTGATCCCGGCCTCCCGCCTGGATCCCGTCGCGCAAGCGGCCCTCTCCTACCTGCCGTCACCGAATCGCTCCGCCGTGGACATCTCGAACGAGGGGAACTGGGTGAGCAACCTTCCGAGAGAGCTGCGGCGCACGAGCCACACCGTGCGGGTCGACCACGAGTTGGGGCCGAGCGACAAGCTGACGTTCCGCTACAACCTGTTCATGCCTGTCACGGATGACAACCTCCCATCCCCCGATTGGGGCCTAGCCGATCCTAACTCCATCAGGCGGCCACAGCGACAGCAGAACATCCTCCTGTCACACACGAAGCTCTTCTCGCCGACATTCTTCATGACCGCCACTGGCGGATTCTTCCGCTATCGCAACCACATCCAGGGTTTCAACCTTGACGAGGATCTCGCTTCGCAGATCGGGCTGTCGGGCGTGGGCCCGGATTCCTTCCCGCGCTTCAACATCGGCGGCAACCCCGGCTTCACCAGCATCGGGCAGGGCGGCGGCCAGCAGCGCCTGTTTGCGTTCACCAACTTCGAGTACACCGGGCACTTCACAAAGGTGGCCGGTTCGCAGACCCTGAAGTTCGGCGTTGACTACCGCAGGTACCAGGGAAGCGAACTGGGCCGGCAGTCGGCCTCCGGCGTTCTGGACTTCGCCAACACGGACACGCGGGGATTGACCGCGGAGGGCAGCGTGATTCCGGGCACTGGCGCTGATCTGGCATCCTTTCTCCTCGGACAGCCAGACAGGGCCCGGGTGCAAGCGAACCCCTCGTTCGGCCGCCGCTCGGCCTACGTGGCCGTGTTCTTCCAAGACGACTGGCGCGTGAACGGGGAACTAACCCTCAATCTGGGCTTGCGGTACGAGTACGAGACTCCCTACACCGAGGTAGCGGACCGCGTCACGGGGTGGGATCCGGGCCTGCCCCTGCCGGCCGCCGGGACGAACGGGATCAGCCCCGGGCAGACCGGGGCGTTCTTCTTCGCTGGCCGTGACGGATTCCCGAGAAACCCTGTCCGGCCGGACCGGAACAACTTCGGCCCGCGCTTTGGCTTCGCTCACAAGCCGGGAGGGGGCACTAACACCGTGATCCGGGGCGGCTTCGCGGTGATGTTCGGCGGCAACTACGACGGAAACGTGCTCCAGACCGGCAGTCAGGGATTCGGCGGGGCCGGCAACCTCACGGGAGGACAGGTGCCCCTGCTGCGCGACGGCATGCCGGCAACGTTCCTGCAAATCCCCAGCGATTCCGACCTGGACCACAACTTTGGCACGCGCGGGACGAAGTTCGTGCAGGGGCGTGTCGACTTCGTGGACATCAACCACCGCACGCCATACGCGTTTGACTGGAACCTGACATTCCAACACCAAGCGGGCGAGCAACTGTTCGAAGTCCGGTACTACGCGAAGTTTGCGAAGAAGGTCAACCTGCGGCGGATGAACGTGAACCAGATCCACCCCGAGAACCTTCACCGGGTGGGCTTGAACGAGTTCGGATCTCAGACCCAGCGGCTGCTCAAGCCGTTCACCCAATACGGGGGCACCGGCCAGATTCGCATGAACAATCCCAACTTCTTCAAGTCCGACTATCAGGCCATCAGCTTCAAGACGGAGCGCCGCTTCAACCGCGGCATGGGATACATCTTCCTTTACACTTTCTCCCGCTGGTATGACAATGCGCCATTCGTCGGGGAGGATGCCGCATCGCTCGGCGACCACGACTGGTTCCAGAACGTCCACAACTTCGCCAACGAGTGGTCTCTGTCGGGCAACCATTCGCCGCACAGGATCGTGTTCAGCCCTGTGTACGAGCTTCCGTTCGGCAGCGGCAAGCGGTTCGGCCTCAAAGGGCCCGCGAACGTGGTGCTGGGAGGGTGGCAGGTGTCAGCGATCTACACATTCCAGAGCGGTTCGCCGTTCGGCGTCACGGTGCTCAACGGTGCTCGCGACGTGAAGGGTGACAATGCCGCGGACGCGACCCTGTATGCCAACCTTGTGGGGAACCCGGATCACCCGAGCCGCGGCGAGCCGGCAACCGGCGGGCGGCGCGGGATCTTGTGGACGAACGAGGCTGGGTTTGAAGTGCCCGCCCAGTACACGCTCGGCAACGCCGGCCGCAAGGTTCCAGGAACGCTCGGCCCGGGAACGCCGCACATCTTCAACATCGCGGTGTCAAAGAACACCCAGATCACCGAGCGACTCCGCATGCAATTCCGCTTCGAGACGTTCAACAGCTTCAACACGCCCGAACTGAACAACCCTCGGGACCAGGTCGGCCAGTCCGGCTTTGGCGTGGTCAACGCGGGCAACTCACACCGCGAGATGCAACTCGGACTCAAGCTCTACTTCTGAGACGGCCGCAACAGCGGGGCCGGGACGGCCTGTCCCCCAAGTCTGTCCCGGCTGCCTATGCCAGCCACTCTCGGATGACGGTCCCGTGAATGTCGGTCAGCCGGAAGTCACGGCCGCTGTGACGATAGGTCAGCTTGGTGTGATCTAGGCCAAGCAGGTGGAGAGCCGTCGCATGCAGGTCGTGGGGCGTTACGGGATTCACCTCGGCCTTGTAGCCGAAGTCGTCCGTGGCGCCGTAGGCCTGACCGCCCTGAATGCCCCCACCGGCCAGAAGAATCGAGTATCCGGGAGGGTTGTGGTCGCGGCCCCGACCGACCTTCTCGGTCCCCGAGTTCTGGACCATCGGCGTTCTGCCAAACTCGCTGCCCACGATCACGAGCGTGTCGTCTAGCATGCCCCGCAGCTTGAGGTCCTCGAGCAATGCGGCGATCGGCGCGTCGGAGCGATCGGCGTGGTTTTTCTGGGTCATGATGTCGTCGTGGCTGTCCCAGGGCTGACCGTCCCCGTAGTACACCTGGACCACCCGCACCCCGGCCTCGGCCAGACGAAGAGCCATCAGGCACCCGCGCCCGAAGTCCCCGTCGCCGTACCGACGGCGCACATGGTCCGGCTCGCGGCCCAGGTCGAAGATCCCCGGAGCCTCCGCCTGCATCCGGAACGCAGTCTCCATGGCTCTGATGTTGGCCTCCAGGCGCGGCTCGAAGCCGACACGGTCCAAGAACGAAGAGTCCATCCTGTCGAGCAATTCCAACTGGCGGCGCTGTTCGTCGGGGGTGTAGCTGGCGTTGGCGATGTTGCGGATGACCTCGTCGGGCGTCTTGGCGTTGTTCCGCAGCAGGGCACCTTGGAACTCCGTCGGCAGGAAGGACGAGGACCAGTTTCGGGAGGCGCCGACGGGCGTGCCCGGACACAGGACGACGAACCCCGGCAGGTTGCGATTCTCCGTGCCCAGCCCGTACACAACCCACGAGCCGAAGGACGGCCGCGAACCGCCGCGCAAGGCGTGCCCGGTGTTCATCATGAGCATCGACGGCAAGTGGTTGACACTCTCCGACCACATGGACCGCACGACAAGGATGTCGTCGATCCGCGATCCCACGCGGGGAAAGATCTCGCTGACCTCGAGGCCCGACTCGCCATGCCGCCGAAACTCGAAGGGCGACTTCATGAGGCCGCCAGAGGCCCGGTCAGTCTTGACCTTGGGCCCCGGCATGGGCTGGCCGTCAAACTTGGCCAACGCTGGTTTGGGATCGAAGCTGTCGACGTGCGAGAGCCCGCCGTTCAAGTAGAGGAAGATGACGCGCCGCGCGCGCGGTGCGCGGGGCGGCTCCCGTCCGGTCGCGGCCCAAAGGCCGTCGGCCAGGCCGACGGTGCCGAAGCCGGCCCCCATCATCGTGATCGCATCCCTTCGCGTGAGTGGCATGGTCATCACCTGACAGTGAGGAATTCGCTGGAAGCGAGCAAGGCTTGGCAATATCGCTCCCAAGTGTCGGTCGCCAAGTATTCCCGGGCGTTCTCAACCTCGTGCGGCTGCGGCGGACGGCCGAGCGCCAGCGCGTACGCACGCCGGACACGCGCGTCCAAGCCGGCCGAGGGTTCTCCCGCCAGCCTCTCCGCCAATCTGGCCGACTGCCGGATGAAGAACGGGTTGTTCAGGTAGTACAGGCGCTGCAGCGGGCCGACCGTCACGTCCCGCCGGGCCGAGTGGGCCTTCGAGTCGGGAAAGTCGAACAGCGCAAGCCCGGGATCTGGACTCGTGCGGTCCACGGTTCCATACAGTGCCCGGCGCGGATAGTCGTCAGAGAGTGCCCCGGGAGGCCCGCCCACCCTCAGGTCGAGCCGACCGGAGACCGCCAGCAGGGAGTCACGAAGCGTCTCCGCGTCCAGGCGCGGGACAGGATCGAATCGCCAGAGCAGGCGGTTGTCCGAATCCCTCTCGTAGCTCTCGGAATGCACCGAAGAGCTGCGACGAAATGCGTCTGAGAGCAGGATCGCCCTGTCGAGTCGCTTCACCGACCAACCAGATCCGACGAATTCCGCGGCGAGCCAGTCCAGCAGGTCCGGATGGCTGGGCCGTTCCCCGAGCTGGCCGAAGTTGCTCGGCGTTGCAACGATCCCTCGACCGAATCGCCACTGCCAAAGGCGATTCGCAAAGACGCGCGCAGTCAGCGGATTGTCCGCCGAGGCGATGGCACGCGCTAGCTCCAACCGGCCACTGCCCCGCTCAAACCGCGCGGGCTCCCCGCTGGTGAGAACCGACAGAAACCGCCTCGGGACCGAGGCACCGAGATTCTTCTGGTCCCCGCGGATTGCGATGCGCGCATCCTTGGGCGCGGATCGGTCACGGTAGGCATGCAGGAACGGGTACGGCGGTGGCACCGCCGCCCGCAGTCGGTCGAGGTCGGCCTTCTGCGATGCAAGATGATCACGCCACACCCCCGAGAGGAACCTCTCGATCCCGTCCGGCCCGTAGTGATAGACGCCGCCCACGAACGGCAGGCCCCGCCTCTTGACGGGCGGGGTCGCCATGTCCCGCCAGAGGTAATAGCGCTCCGGCTGGAGAAACTCGAGGTTGGTGTTGAGCAGCGTGCGCTGCGTCCTGGCACCATCGGCCCCGCCCAGCTTGACGTAGTTCCTGTCGTCCACCGCCAGCTTCTCGGCGTGAATCGACAGCAGGGTCGACTGGAAACTGTCGGCCGCCCAACGCAACTCGCTCGGCGTGCCCTCTCGGTCCGCCACGTCGTGCCAGTCTTCCAAGAACTTGTGCTGGTGCGGGCGCGCGTCGAGGTAGGCCGTCCAGCGCTCCAGAGTCTGCAGGTCCAGGCCGCTCTTGTCCGCGACCTGCTGCGGGTCGTCCCCCCGAACACGGACACTGTGGCTGGCCATGAGGTAGTCCGCAGTGCGCTGCATGAGGACACCGATCAACTGGTCGCGCTCCCGCTCTAGGAACCCATCGATCGCCAGCTTCCGCTCCTGGACGCGCTTCTTCGCAGCTTCGTAGGCCTGAACCTGCTCAGCCGAAGCGAGCGGGTGCTTGTACGGCTCAGTGCTGTCGAACGCGCCCTGCAGCGCGTAGAAGTCCGACTGAGGAATCGGATCAAACTTGTGGTCGTGGCATTGCGCGCAGCCGACCGTGAGCCCGAGGAAAGCCCTTCCTGTCACGTCCACCCGGTCGTCATCGCGGTCCCGCAACGCGTGAAAGCCAAGCGCCGCGCGGTTCCCCTGTCGGTCCGCCTCGGGCAACATGTCCGCCGCGAGCTGGCACACGACGAAGCGGTCGTAGGGAAGGTCCCGGTTGAATGCGTCGACCACCCAGTCGCGATACCGCCATGCGTTCTCGAGCGGCGTGTCTGCGTAGGCCGCGGACTGGCCATCGCCGTACCGTGCCAGATCCAGCCACCTCCTTGCCATGCGTTCCCCATAGCGTGGGGAGGCGAGCAGGCGGTCAACCAACCGCGCGTAGGCCCCCGGCGAGTTATCTGCCAGAAACGCGTCGGTCTCAGCCGGTGTCGGGGGCAGGCCGAGAACGCTGAGGCTCGCTCTCCGGATCAGAGTCCGCTTGTCCGCGGACGGGGCAGGCTCCAGCCCCTCGGCCCGCATCTTGCGTCCCACGAAGGCATCGATGGGAGAATTGGATTCCGAGCCAGGGACAGCGGAGCGGCGGGCTGGTCGAAACGCCCAGAAGGCGCGAGCCCGCTCGGGGATCACCGCTGCGTCCGAGATCTGGGGAACGGACTGTGGCCAGTTCGCTCCGAGGTCGACCCACCGCTCCAAGACGGCGATCTCAGACTCTTCCAAGGCCTCGGTCGGAGGCATCCGAACCTCTGGATGGGACCGCCGGACAGCTGCGACCAGCAGACTGCCAGCGGCATCCCCGGGAACGATTGCCGGCCCTCGAGAGCCACCCTTCAGAGCGCGCGAACGGGAATCAAGCCGCAGGCCGCCCATTTCAGAAGCGGCGTGGCAAGCGTGGCACTTGGCCGCGAGAAGAGGCCGCACCTTGGACTCGAAGAACTCGTCCGCGGAAGCCGCCGGGCCGTTGCCGGCGCACAGGACCAGCGCTGCCACCACGGTCACGCCACGAACTGCAGTACCGGGCACCTCGCCCCTTAGGCTACACCAGAGCGTGCAATCCGCGGGCCGCGAACGGCCCGGGAACGCCACCCAGGCGTGCCAGCCACACCAGAGCGGCTTGCCGGATTAGCCGCTCGAAGCTGTCAGTTACCGACCGGCCGGGAATAGACCAGCTGGCCGCCTAGATACGTGCTCTCGACCTTGATTTCTTTGACCTCATCCACCGGACACTCCAGGATGTCTCGGTCAAGCACGATCAGGTCCGCCAGCTTGCCCGGTTCCAGCGAACCCTTCTCGGTCTCGGTGAAGGTGATGAAGGCATTGTTGGCCGTGTAGAGCCGAATCGCGTCCTCGCGGGAGAGCCGCTGCTCTGGCTGCATCACGGTGTCCGACCATCGCGGCTGGCGTGTCAGCGTGATCCACATCCCAAAGAAGGGGTTATACGGGTTGATGGACCGCATGCTGCCAACTTTTTGCATGTGGTCCGACCCCCCGCCAACGACGACGCTGGCCGCCCTCAAGCTGGCGTATGGCTGAAAGTACCGCAGCCTCGCCTCGCCAAACTGCTTGATCAGCGTCGCGCCGTCTCGCTCCAGCCAAGCCGGCTGCAAGTCTGCCACGATGCCGATCTCGGCCATGCGCCGGATTGCCTCCGGGCTCATGAAGTTGGAGTGGGTGATGCTGGGCCGCATGTCGCGGATTCGGAACTCGTCGTTCACCTCGGCGTAGGCATCGATGAGGGCGTGAACGGCACCGTCACCAACACTGTGTGCCGTAGGCTGCAGGCCGCTGGCCAAGGCCAGGCGCGTGATCGCGTATGCCTTGCCCGGCTGGACGAACCGCAGGCCCCGATAGGCCGGGTCGGTGATGGAGTAGACTTCGCTCACGCCCCATGGCTCCCGCATGTAGGCGCTGCCGGTGAGCATTCCGCCGTCCATGAAGAACTTGACACCGCGCACCCACAGCATCGGCCCGTAGCGGTGACGAGGGTGCCTGACCAACTTGGCAATCGTCGCCTCGATGTCCTCAAGTGGAGCTTGGGCGTTCACGGCATAGCTGGCGAACACCCTCGCGGTCAGCTGACCCTGGCCGAGGAGTTCCTCGTAAAGATCGATCGCCTCCGCGCTCGCGTTTCGGTCGGCAATGCTCGTCAGGCCCACCTTGTTGTACGCGGCCAAGAGCGCGCGCAATCGCCGTAGACGGTCAGCCCGCGAGGGGCTTCTCTGACTCTCGCGAAACTTGATCAAGTGCGCTCCGCTGCGGATGATTCCGGTGGGTTGCCCTCCGGCGTCGCGCTCAATGCGGCCCAAGACGCCCTGCGGCACGCGGAAGTCCCGGTCAATTCCGCTCAGCCTGAGCGCAAGGCTGTTGAGGGATGCGTCAGGGCCCGTCCGAAAGTAGGCCGCGTGGTTGGGCGCTGCCTCGTCTAGCTCTGCCCTCGTGGGGTACCGTTGCTCCCGCAGGCGCGTTATGAAGACTTGCTGCAGTCGGATCCACTCCCCCTCGGGCACGACCTTGGCCCGCTGGCGAAAGTAGTCCAGGACATCGGCGATCGTCTCCATCGACGGGACCTCGTGATCGAACTCATACATCGCCGCTCCGAGCGGGTGCGTGTGAGTGTCAATCAGTCCTGGCAGGACCGTTCTCCCGCGCAGATCGACCATTTGCGTCTCGACGCCGGCCATGGCCCGCACTTCGGCATTGGCACCAACTGCAACGATCCTCCCGTCGCGGACTGCCACCGACTCGGCTATCGAGAAGTCACCGTCCACGGTGACGATCTTGCCGGTGTGAAGGATCAAGTCGGGATCTGCAGCCGCCCCTGAGATCCCCGCAAACATCACCCCCAGCACGGCGAAAGCCACGCTCGCGCGGGCCCAAGCTCCGTTCCGATCCCGAGTCACGTCAGATCACCCCCGTATTTCCCAGCCCGGAGCGCCGGGCCGTAGAGAGGCCATGGTCGCACAGAGCACCGTCGCACACGCGGCGTTACGTAGGGCCGTCCGAGGCCCCACAGGTGCCCGCTTCCTCGACCCAGTGGCGGCGCTGATGCTGCGGGGTGCAACGGCCTGCCCGGGTGTCGCTCGCCGACTTTCGGAGCTCTGAGCGCTCTGGCGGGGGCCTGCCGATTCTCTGCTGCGCCATTCGGGGCCTCATTGGCCGAGATGTGTCGCGAGTGGTCCCGGATCCATCAGGGCCGAATAGGCGGCCCAGACGGGCCCAGCCGGTCGCTCCGGGCTCTAGCGGCTGTTCCCTCCCCCTCGATCGCGCGGGAGGCCCGGCTGGCGGGGCGCCCACCGCCCCTCGACCATCTCCAGCACCTCGCGGCGGTCACGAACCGGGACCAGATCCATGTCTAGGGCGACTAGCGCAACGTTGCTTCTCACCGTGCTCCACGGGGGGTCGGCGTACGAATAGAGGAAGTCCGAGATGGGCCGGGTGGCCATCCGGTGGGCATAGTCATCGAAGGCGGCCTGCCAGGCCGGATCGTACAGCTCGCGCAGCGCCGCCGAGACGGCTGGCCCGCGCCGCTCCCCGATCATCTTGGCGAGATCGGGGGCCGGGTGGCTGGCACCCATCTCCAGCGTCGCGCTCATGCTGCCCAAGTCCCAGGGGTGGCGGATCAGCTCCGGGTAGATCCGGGCACGGCCCGGAAGCCGCTCGCAGACGGCCTGCCATTTCCCCATGGACGTCTCCATGGGGCTTATCACCTGGACCGTTCCCCCTCCCAGCGCCCGCACGTGGAACAGCGGCAGCCGGTTGGGCTTCTGCGCCAGCTCCAGCTTCAGGCCTTCGACCACGCGCTTGTGGGGCATCCGCCCCTCGTAGTCGAAGATGTGGCTCTCGTAGCGGCCGTCTCGCCGGCGAAACCGCCCCTTGCGGGTTGGCTTCAGAAACGGCAGGGTCTTGTGCACGTGCTCCGCGAAGGCCCCGCTGACCTCGCGGAACGCGGCGATGCGCCGATCGGCCGGCCCGTGCTCCAGCTCGTCCGCCAGGATGACACGCATGTCGATGTCCTCGGAGAAGCGGTTCCGCAGGTTGCAGTAGACGGTCAGGCAGGTGGCGCCGTCGAGCGCCAGCGTCGCGTCCGGGTGGCGGAAGCCCTGCCACGCTCGGAGTGCTTTCTTGACGATCAGGTCCTTCTCGGCGCGGGCATAGGAGTGGCAGCGGTCATAGGAGGAGAAGTGGACCTCAATCTCCCGCCGCGAGGGCGGCTCATGGATGGGGGGCATCTTGAACAGCCTCGCCTTGTAAGACTTTCCGCGCGGGGACTCGAACACGGCCTTGACGCCGTGCTTGACGATCAGCCGGCGGCAGGGCCGGTCGATGCGCCACACGCTGCCGCCGTGCTTGAAGTTCCGGTTGGTGATCTGGGGCACCGGGAGGATCTCGTAGCCCAGCTTGGGGAGGATCTCGGGGACCACGTCGAACAGCTTGGAGGCGCTGCGCGCGTAAATCCCGGTGCCGACGCGCTGCAGGGTGCGGTCGTCGCAGCGCTTCCTCAGGGCCCGATGCACGGCCGAGGGGCTGCCTGCCACCTCGCGGGGCAGCACCGCGTGCCGGTTCGGGTCGGCCAGCAGCCGGTCGAGGTCTTGCAGGGCGGTCATGCGGCCTTCGCCTCCGTGTGGCTGATTCTAAGGGGAATTGCCCTTCCTGGGGCCTCGGCATAGCGGGCCCAGCGGCGGCCCCGATGCCTCGAGGTACCCGACGGCCTGCCCGGGTGGCACTCGCCGATTCTCGGCGCTCTGAGCGCTCTGCCGGGGACCTGCTGATTCCCTCCGGCGGTGCCCGAGCACTGGGCCTCGATGTACCCGGCCCCGGCCCGCGAGTGGCGGCCCGCGCAAGCGGTGAGCAGCGTCCGGAAGCGCCGGCCGCTGGTAGGGTGAACCCGTGGCTGAGTTGAGCGTGCGCCCCCTTGCCGCCGCGGACGAGCCTGACTGGGAGCGGCTGTGGACTCTGTACCTCGAGTTCTACGAGACCTCGGTGCCGGAAATCGTGTACCGAACGACCTTCTCGCGCATGCTCTCCGGAGAGCCGAACGAGTACAGGTGCCTCGTTGCGACGCGCGGCGGCCGAGTCATTGGAATCGCACACTACCTTTTCCACCGTCACTGCTGGAGCGTCGAGGATGTGTGCTACTTGCAAGATCTGTTCGTCGACAAACCGCAACGCGGAACCGGCGTCGGGCGCGCTCTGGTCGAAGCCGTCTACGCAGCGGCGGATGCGGCTGGTTGCCCGGCCGTCTACTGGACGACGCAAACCTTCAACACCGTTGCACGGCGGCTTTACGACCGGATCGGCGAGGTCACCCCATTCGTCAAGTACCAGCGGGTCCTGAGCGGATCGCGCTGATGCGCGCTGCAAGAGCGGGGCCCGGAATGCGTCGGAGGGAACGTTGGGTCAAGTGTAGGCAGCCGTGCCCGAGCAAAGGCCTGGAGCAGCCCGGTTGCCGAAGAATGGCCTTGCAAATGACAGCCCGGGCGACCGGACACTGACGCTCACGTGTGAGAGACTGACCGCCATGGATCCCCAGCGCAGAGAACTGCTGCAATCCAGCCTCGGCCTTGTTGCCGCCGCGCTGCCAACTGTCGCCGGCACACCCCAGTTCCGAATGGGAGTCGGGACAGCGGCGTACATGCAGCGATCCATCGCAGACAGAGGGCGCGACGCTTCAGAGCGGTTCACCGAGACCCTAAGATTCTTGGATCACTGCCACGGATTGGGAGCCGCCGGAACAAGCGCCCCTTGCGTCCTTGTCGGAGGACTATTGCTCTCGCCTGCGCGACCAAGCCGCCCAGGTAAGCATTCACTCCGGGGAGTATTTTGGGGCCTGGGAGGCTGGCCCTCGCGAGGGCCAAAGGCAGGGGAAGGCGCGGATAGGTGAAGGTGCGGCCCGCAGGTGCAGAGTGGCCTCGCTCGCCGCGTTCAGGCTCCAGCCTGAGAAGGTGGGCGAGTGACGTAGCGACACTCGCGAGCTGGCCTCAGCGGGGAGTTAAGCTGCGGGCGGGAAAGTGCTGTCGGGTGCGTCAGCCGGCGCTGCCGCTGGCGGCCCGTTGGCCGGGGTCCACCAGCGGATGGGAGGTGCGCGGAGTTCCTCGATGCGCTGCTCGTCCATCTCCCACGGGAGCCATGGGGACAGTTCCGATGGGGCTTGGCCCCGGTTGCGCGCACAGGCATCCAGCCAATCCAGCATGTAGCGGTACGGGTTCAGCCCCGCCACTCTCGCTGTCTGCAGCACGCTGAGCAGGCGCCCCGCCGTCTCGGCCCCGGCCGGACCGCCGGACCCGAAGCTCAGCCGGCGCGAGATCACGGGTCCGCGCAAGGTCCGCTCCGCGTAATTGTTGTCCATGGGAATCGCCGGATCTTCGAGGAACACGCTGAGCCCCGCCTTGTGCAGGATCAGGGACGCCGTGGCTTTGCCCCGCGCTTCCACCTGGGCCAGCTCCGCGCCGGTCCGGCCACCGCTTGGCACGGCGATCAGCATTTCATAGCGCGCAACCAGGCTCCTCCACTCTTGCACCGCGTCGTCGAAGAGTTTCCCGAGGCTGGCTTTCAGGCTTGCCTGCGCAGCCTCGAAGTCCTCGGCCTGGTGCTCTAAGGGCAGTTCGGGCTGCCAGGCCCTGCGACGCAGGTGCGCCAAGTGGAACACTTCCCCGATCCGCTCGAGCCAGTCCGTGGCCCACGGCTCCAGTTCCGGAAAGCCGGCTTCCACCCGGCAGTAGTGTCGGCGCTGATGAGCCCAGCAGAACTGCAGCCGGACATTCTCGGAGCGCTTGGCGAAGGCCGGATAGACACTCCAGCCGTCGCACACGAGCGTCAGCAGCTTGCCTTGGCCCAGCTTGCCCAGCAGTTCGCGGCCCGAGGGCAGCCCGCGCGTCGGCAGGATGCGCATCCAGACGGCATCCTCGCAGCAGACCATCCACAGCCAGTGCTTGGGCCTGGCGCCGGATGCCGGGGGCTGCTTGGCGTTCTCCTTGCCCTCAATGTTCTGCACCGGCCAGGAGGTTTCGTCGGCCTGCACCACCCGAGCCTGTCCCAGACGCTCGGCGATGGCCTGCTCCAAGGGTTGCACCAGCCGGGCGAGCCTCTGCAGGCCTTGCGCCAGCGTCGCCGGGGCCATGCCCAACCCGATGGCATCCAGCTCGCGCGCCACCGCGGCCTGCGGGCGATGCATGTGGAAAACTTGGACCACGCTCCAGGCCCACACGCTGGTCCCCAGCTGGGTGCCGCTCCACAGCCGTGGCGCGGGGGGCGCAACGAGGCGTCCCGGCGGTGCGCATGCGCAGCCCGGCTCGTAGCACTGGCGCTCAATCTCGCGGGCGAGCGCAGCCAAGTGCATCTCGAAGATCTTGCTGGACTTGGTCCCGCAGCGCACGAAGGGCGTGTCGCACTGCGCGCAGCGGCGCTCGTGCTCGGGCAGCTCCAAGGGCTCGGGAATCTTTGGCAGGCGGGAGCGGTCCCGACGCGGCGGAGTGGCCGATCCGGGCTGGCGTCCCCGCTTGCGCTTGGCGGCCTTCTGCTTGCGCCCCTTGCCGGCCTTGTCAGGCTTGTCAGGCTTGTCAGGGCTGTCCCCCGGCCCGGGCGGCGGCTTGGGGTCCGCTTTCGGCTCGGGCCCGGGATCCGACGGCTTCTCGCTCTTGCGCCCGAACAAGGTCTTCTGCAGGTCTGCCACGAGCAGCTTCAGATTGCCGATCGTTGTGTGGGCTTGCTGCAGCTCAGTCCGCGTCCGCTCCAGCTCAGTCCGCGTCCGCTCCAGCTCGGCCCGCGTCCGCTCCAGCTCAGTCCGCGTCCGCTCCAGCTCGGCCTGGCTGCGCTGCGACCGTCGGCGGAATTCCCCGCTCTCCTGCCGTGCGCTTTCCACCTTCTCGAGCAGGGCCGCGCAGTGCTGCTCCAAGCGTTCCAATTCCTGCGCCTGCTCCCGCTCCCGCGCGGTGTCCCCGCTTGCGCCCGGCCAGAATCTCACCTTGGGCCCTGCCCGCGGCCGGCGGCCGCTGCCGCGCGCTCGCCCAGCCCCTGCGCGCTGCGCTCCGGCACGGCCGGCTGCGAGTGGGCCTGCAGCCCCAGCGAGGCGTGCTCGACGGCCCCCTCGAACACCTCCGGCGGCAGCCGGACCAAGGCTTGGTAGAACGTGCTCGGCACCGGAGCGGCGTAGCGTTGTAGCCGCATGTTGCACCAGCAGCCGGCGGCCTGCCGCTGCCGCTGGCTGAGCAGGGTGGCATACCGCGAGTAGGCCGTCACGCCGCGGTAGCCGGCCATGTGCGCACTCGCGGCCAGGCACAGCAGGCTGGCCAGCGCATAGCGGCGGCCGCCGGCCGGGCGGCAGTGCGGCTCCTGCTGCAGGCGCTCGAGCAGGCTGCGCAGCACCGCGGCCGGAGCCGGCGGCCGCTTGGCGGGACCGCCCCAGCAGGGCTCCTGCTCGGGCTGGCGCAAACGCGCCTGCACGTTACGGGCCAAGGGGTACACCAGCACTTGCTTGGGCTGGCCATGATGCCGCCAGCGGGCCGTGGGGCCCCGCTGGCGGCCATAGCCGCTGGTGAACCCCAGCGGCTGCCAGTTCGCGGCGCGGTAGCACGTGCCCCTGTGCAGCGCGCGGTCCACGAAGGTTTCCGCGAGCAGCGCCGGATACCCATGTGCGGCCAAGATGTCTCCCGACAAGCGGCGCAGGCTGAGGCCCAAGACCCTCGATGCCAGGTGCTTGCGCCCGGCAGCGGCGGGCAGGATCACGAAGCGCACATTCTGGGCGATCAGATGCAGGCGGCGCAGCTTCTGCTGCAGCGACCAGCCGATCCAGCGGTCGCGCACGGCCACGCGCAGCGCTCCGGGTTGCCATCCCAGCAGCGCCAGCCAAGTCCCGTCCAGGGTTGCGACATGCCGCAAGGCACGTCCGAACATGCGCTGGAAGGACAGGTAGTGGTGGGCGGCCACCAGCCGGTCCCAACGTCGGTGCTCGCAGCCGCCGCGCGTCGGGCGCACGCAAACAGCGCGCAGGTCAAAGTGCGCGTCTTGCACCGTTGTTGCCATCTGAAGGCCAGCCACCAAGGCCCACTATGACAGAATCAGCAGGAAATGTCCACCCCTCTATCTGGAAGCACTGACATTCAGCCCCGCAGCGGTGTGCGCTGGGGCCACCGAAGGACCAAGGATGCAGCTCCCATCCGTCCGATGTCTCGCCGTTACGGGGCAGCCGGCTTTCCGGAACTGCAGCCGTGGGCCAGGGATGGGCTCGAGCGGATCGGGGAAGTGTTCCACTTGGCGCGCCTGCGTCGCAGGGCCTGACAGCCCGACCTGCCCTTGCAGGGCCAGGCCGAGGACTGCGCGGCTGCGCAGGCAAGCCTGGAAGCCAGCTTCGGGGAACTCTTCGACGACGCGCTGCAAGCGTGGCAGCGCCTGGTCGCCCGCTATGAGCTGCTGGAAGGCTTGCAGCCAAGCGGTGGCCGGACCGGCGCGGAACTGGCCCAAGTGGCAGCGCAGGGCAACCCCACGGCGTCCTTGATCCAGCATCAGGAGGGTCCCAGCGTGTTTCTCGAGGATCCGGGGATTCCCATGGACAACAACCGCTCGGAGTGGACCTTGCGCGGGCCCGTGATCTCGCGCCAGCGGCGCTTCGGGCCCGGCGGACCGGCCAGGGCCAAGACGGCGGGGCGCCTGCTCAGCGTGCTGCAGACAGCGAGAGTGGCTGGGCTGAACCCGTACCGGTGCCCGCAGGATTGGCTGGATGCCTATGCGCGCAACCGGGGCCAGGCCCCATCGGACCTGTCCCCATGGCTCCCGTGAGAGATGGACGAGCAGCGCATGGAGGAACTCCGCGCACCTCCCATACGCTGCTGGACTCCGGCCAACGAGCCGCCAGCGGCAGCACTCGCTCCCGCACCCGACAGCCCTGTCCCGCGCGCAGCTTGACTCCCCGCTGAGGCCAACTCGCGAGTTTCCCTACGACACTCGCCCACCTTCTCAGGCTGGAGCCCGAACGCGGCGAGCGAGCCCACCCTGCACCTGCGGGCCGCACCTTCCCTCCCTTGGTCCTCGCGAGGGCCAGTCTCCCAGGCCCCAAATACTCCCCGGAGTGAATGCTTACCCGCCCAGTACGGCATGTACGTTGAAGTCTCGGCTCGGTTGCCCCAAGACGACGCCGGGGGCCTGGCACAGTTCGAGCGCACGGTTCGCGCGGCTCGCGCGGCGGGTGCCACCGTGATTCGAACGGTCATGCTCGGCGGGCGGAGGTACGAGACGTTCAAGACGCTCGACGACTGGCAGCAGTTCGCGAAAGACAGCTGGAAGTCGTTGGTGCGGGCCGAGCCCGTCCTGAAGCGTCACGGAGTGCGGCTCGCAATCGAGAACCACAAGGACTGGCGTATCGACGAGTTGCTCAAGGGGTTGGAACGCATACAGAGCGAAGCGATCGGTGTGACCATCGACACGGGCAACAATCTGGCGCTTCTCGAGAACCCGATGGAAGTCGCGCGCGCCTTCGCGCCGTACGCAAACTCCGTGCACCTCAAGGACATGGGCCTAGAGCCCCACGAAGACGGCTTCCTGCTCGCCGAAGTGCCGTTTGGCACGGGCTGCCTGGACTTGAGAGCGATTGTCGAGACGATCAGGGCCGCTCGACCTGATGTCCGATTCACGCTGGAGATGATCACCCGGGATCCGCTGCACGTGCCGTGCCTGCGCGAAGACTATTGGGCAACGCTGGGGAGGGTTCCGGGCCGCGACCTGGCGGCGACGCTGAGTGCCGTCCGAAAAAACGGAAGGCCACTTCCACGCGTCGCCCAGCTACCTGAGGCCGAGCGTGTGAGTACGGAAGAAGCCAACAATGTCGAGTGCTTGAAGTATGCTAGGGCTCACTTGGGACTCTGATCGCCGACGGCCACGCGACCGCGAGATCTGGCCGCCCCCTGATCGCTGGGGATTGGGCTATCAGGTGCTGTCCCTGCGTTGGCCGGTCTGCGTGCAAGTCTTGCGGATTCACTTGCCATCGTGACGATCAGGAACGGTGCCAGAACTGGCACTCTGCAGACGCCCTCTTCGACCGCCACCCGGGGATCGAGGCTCAGTGCAACTGCCTGAATTCCTTTCTGCACAGACGGATGCCGGTGGACCCATGGGCCAGTGCCACTCCCTTGGCTCTAATGGAAGGACTCCGGTGACCCATCGATAATTATTCAGCACGGCCAGATATAACCCAAGAAACATCACTACATATCACATGAGAGACGTGATGAGTGCCATTGAATTGGCCACAAGAGATTCCAAAACGAAAGGCAAATCCCTTGATCAGATTGCTCGCATTACACGCACTAATAGGTACTAAATGCGTGGGCCCAGATCCGAATATGTGCATCAATGAGAAGATTCAGAGCGTAAGAGTGCAACTGCATCAAGGGTGACCTAACAGTCACTGCAAGCGAAGACATTGAACACGGGAACATGCAGTGCCGGAATTGGATCGCTCGGCCGAATTTCCGGCAATCGACTTGAAACCTGGCCCTTCGCTCCGTGGCGCGAATAACTCATTGGTGGCGTTGTCTAGGAATGCGATCCGCACGCCCGTCCGTCCAGCGTGACTGTCACTGCAACGGCCCGCCATGGCTCGAACCACGGCTGGATCTGACAATTTCGCCGAATCCCGTCTCCGTGCTACGCTGGATCTCTACCGGCTTGGGCCGGCTCGGCAAGGTGTCTGGCGGCGACTAGTCCGCCCTTCCCGCACGTAAAGCCTCATGTCAGCAATCGCTCGTCTCAGCGCACTCGAAGTCCTAGATTCGCGCGGCAACCCTACGCTGCAAGCGACCTGCGAGCTCCGATCCGGGGCCAGAGCATCAGCCAAGGTTCCATCGGGCGCCTCGACGGGCATGAACGAGGCGGTGGAGCTCAGGGACGGTGACGCGACCCGCTACGGCGGCAAGGGCGTGCTGCAGGCCGTCGAGAATGTTCGGACCGAGATCAACGGGGCGCTGGCTGGCATGGACGCCGGTGATCAGCGAGCGATTGACGCACACCTGACCGATCTGGACGGTACTCACAACAAGGGACGGCTGGGAGCCAACGCCATCCTCGGCGCCTCGCTCGCGGTGGCGCGCGCGAGTTCGGCGGAGGCGGGAGTCCCCCTGTTCGAGCACCTGGCAAAGCGCGACCGTTACACGCTGCCGGTGCCGATGTTCAACATTCTCAACGGAGGCCAGCACGCCGACAACAACGTCGACATCCAGGAGTTCATGGTCTTGCCGTTGGGGCTGCCCACGTTCCGTGATGCCCTCCGGGCCGCTGCCGAGACCTTCCACACGCTGAAGGGGGTGCTCAAGTCCAAGGGATATAGCACCGCGGTCGGAGACGAGGGAGGGTTTGCCCCCCAGTTGAAGTCCAACGAAGAGCCGATGGAACTTCTGGTGGCAGCGATCGAGAAGGCCGGCTACAGGCCAGGCACGGAAATGTTCATCGGGCTGGACGCGGCGGCCAGCGAGTTCTTCAGTGACGGGATGTACGTGTTCGACCAGTCCGACGGCAGTCGTCGCGACCCTTCGGCGATGACATCGATGTGGCAGGACTGGGCGGGCCGGTACCCGCTGATCTCGCTGGAGGACGGCTTCTCGGAGATTGACGACGCTGGGTGGAAAGAGGGCACCGAGCGTCTCGGCGACGGGCTGCAGATGGTCGGCGACGACCTGTTCGTGACGAATCCCAGGATCTTCGAGTCGGGGATACGGAATGGCCTCGGGAATTCGATCCTGATCAAGCTGAACCAGATCGGAACGCTGACGGAGACGCTGGACTGCATCCGGATGGCCTCCGAGAACGACTACACATTTGTCGTTTCCCACCGGTCCGGGGAAACCTCGGACACTACCATCGCGGATCTGGCGGTCGCTTGCGGCGGGGGCCAGATCAAGACTGGCTCCACCTGCCGGAGCGATCGGGTAGCCAAGTACAACCGGCTCCTCGAAATCGAGGCTCGGCTTGGAGCCCGCGCTAGCTACGCAGGCCGGGGAGCTTTCCACGCCTGGCTCTGACAGCGGCAGAATCGCCAGCAAGCGCGTGACGGCATGAGCGGCGAATCTTCTCTGCTTGGCCCGAAAGGCGGTCCGAACGAAGCGAGCGGCCGGGTGTGGAACAATGGATGGGTTAGGAGAAGCGAGTGAGTTCCGACGTACCAGAGCTGCCAGGGCCGCCCTCCGCGGCGGTGCCCGCCGCGGATCGGTCGCAAGAGCCTCCGCCAGAGGCGCCCGTGGATAGCGGCCTGGGGGATCCCTCCGACAGCATCAACGAAGGCGAGCCGCGGGATCCCGCGGTAGTCGCTTCCCACGGCGCTCCATCAATGCCCGCTATGCCGGCAATGCCGGGAGAGCCAGCGGACGAGGACGACTTTGACGACGAGGACGACGTAGAAATCCCAGATGACCTGGGCTACGACCAGATCATCAAGACATCCGACACTCGTGGGCGTCGTGACAGGCGCGGATTCATGGAGTCGCTGGCCAACGGGACAGTGGTCAGCCGTCGCCATGACGGCGTCTTTGTGGACATTGGCCAAAAGGCAGAGGCATTCCTGCCGTACGAGCCCAGCCGTCAGAGCGAAGAAGACCAGCCCGACGTTGGGGACACCATCGAGGTAGTCGTCACCGGGCGGTCCCGCCAAGGCCACCTGCTGCTGAGCAGCCTCACGACCCAGAGACCAGGGGGCTGGATGCAGCTCGAAGCCGCCTTCAACTCGGGCAGGCCCATCGTGGGCAGGGTCATCAGCACCACCAAGGGCGGACTTTCCGTGGATGTGGGCGTGAGGGCGTTCATGCCAGCCTCGCGCTCCGGCGAGCGTACGCAGGAGGGCTTGGAGGGCTTGGTTGGGACAGATGTCCACGCGATGATCGTCCAGCTCGACCAAGCGGACCGCAATGTGGTCCTCGACCGCCGCGCGGTGCTCATGGAGGAGCGGAAGAGATCCAGGGCTGAGGCCTTGATGAGTATGGAGGTCGGCCAAGTTGTCGACGGCACTGTGCGCAACCTTCGGGAATTCGGCGCCTTTGTAGACCTGGGCAGCATCGACGGGCTGCTACATGTCAGCGACATTGCTTGGCGCCACGTGAAGGACCCTTCGGAAGAGCTGCGCGTGGGACAGCGCTTGCAGGTCAAGATCCTCAAAGTCGACCGTGCTTTGCAGCGCGTCGGCGTCGGTCTCAAGCAATTGCAGCCAGAACCCTGGAGCCAAGTCAAGGACCAGATCTCGGTTGACGAGGTAGTGGAGGGGCGGGTCACAAAACTCAAGCACTTCGGGGCCTTCGTCGAGGTGGTCCCGAACGTCGAAGGATTGGTGCACATCTCGGACATGGCCTACAACCGGCGGATCCGTCATCCGGAGGATGTGCTGGTCGTGGGAGAGACCGTCAAGGTGCTCATCAAGAGCATCGACGTCAAGAGACGGCGCATCGGTCTGAGCCTGAAGGCAGCGCTCGGAGACCCCTGGCAACGAATCGGAGAGGAACACCCGGTCAACAGCACGACTGTCGGCACGGTCCGGAAGATCGTACACTTCGGAGCCTTTGTTGGCATCACAGACGGGGTGGACGGCCTGCTGCACATTTCGGACATCACTTCCGAACGGCGCCTCAACAGCCCGGCTGAGGTGTTGCGCGAGGGTCAGCAGATCCGGGTCAAGATCCTGGAGATCGACGTGGCCAGGCGCCGCCTCAAGGTCGGGATGAAACAGCTAGAGCCTTCCGAACAAGAGCTCGCACTGTCCCAGGTGGCAGTGGGAGAGACTGTTACTGGACGGGTTCTCCACGTGGAAGATGGCACCGCGACTGTCGAAATCGGCGATGGAATCACCGGCGTTTGCAGGGTCCCGGCTCGCGACGTGGGATCGCAGACCACAACCTTGGACCAGACATCGGACGTCGGCTCGTTGAAGTCGATGCTGGAGACCGCTTGGAAAGGCCCCGAGAATCGGACGCCGGGCCCACCAAGCGCGCAGGCACCTGGCCCCGCCACTGGCGAGGAACCGATGACGCCCGGCTCGATCCATTCCTTCCGTGTGACGGGGGTTGACACCGCGCAGCGCACGATCGAGCTCTCCCGCGTCTAGCGACCCCCACCTTTGGCCATAGCGGATGTCCGAGTGCCCCTCCCGGCACCCTGGGCACGACGGCGAGCGGTAGGTTGTGACGCGAACGTGTCTCCAACGGATCGGTCAAGCATCCATCGGCCGAGCCACACGGAGTGACGCGTGCCCAGATCGGTCGGGCCGCTCACCGGGTGACGGCCGTAGGAGGCGACAACTCGTAGACCTACCGGAGCGTCCCGCAATGGCGAACCGAACGCTGCCTGAGCGCAAGACCCTGCCCGTCGAATCGCGCGTGCCCGGTCGGACGCAACCGCTGCGTTGGCTGGTTGGCTGTGGCGCATTCCGCCTCGACTCGGTGCGACGGGCCCTTTCGGGCCCCCCAGTCGCGGCGATCACGGGCCAGCCACGCCTTGTGGCCGACGGCCCCGACTGACCGGCTGAGATGGCCGAACCACCCGGGACTGAGCTGAGCGGCTAGAGCGCCAAGTCGCCCTTGTACACCATGTCCTTGAGGCGGAACTTGCGCTTGATCTCCTTGCCGAAGATCCCCATGGCCATGCCACCGCCCCGCCCACCGGCGGCAGCACCCTGGCGCTGACCCTGACCCTGCTGGCGCTGGCCCTGAGCTTGGCGCTGACCACCCTGACCCTGGCGCTGCTGACCTTGCGCTCCGCGCTGACCACCCTGACCCTGGCGCTGCTGACCTTGCGCCCCGCGCTGACCACCCGGACGCCTTCCCTGCTGGCCACCGCCCATCTGGGGGCGCTCCAGCTTCATGAAGAACTCGACCTCTCGGTCAGCCAGCACGATGGGATCGTCGCGGGTGAAGAAGTACTTGAAGCGGACCGTGCGGTTCTGGGGCTCAACCTCCACTGTGGCCGGCATAATGTCCTGCTTACCCTTGCGGCGCAGCCGGGCGCTGGTCGCCAAGAGCTCGGGCGTCTCCTCGAACCGCGCCATCATCTGGGGCAAACCCTCGACCGCGACCACGTAGTATTCCTGCGCGGAATCCACGTACTGCTGCATCTGCGGAGTGAGCTCGGTGCTCTCGCCCATGTTGAACTTGACCTTCGCGGCCCTGATCGGGGCGGCCTCATCGAATCGCACTGTGAGATTCAGGGGCGGTGGGCCCTGCGGGGCTCCCGCGCCACCACCGCCAGGCATCCGGGCACCGCCGCGGCCACCGCCGCCACCGCCCGGAGCGCCACCGCCGCCACCGCCGCCACCGGCGCCGGCGCGACGCCCTCCCCCGCCGCCACCGCCGGTGCTGAAAGCTGTCATCGGATTCGCGAGCTGGACGGCGACCCGCTTGGCCCACGGAGAGTCCGTATAGATTTTGCGGAGCTCCTTTTCGTTCCACTGGGTGAAGGTCTTCTTGTCCCAGAATCCGGCACCGAACAACGGCACCGCGATCACGGCAAGTGCGACCAGCACTCCTAGAACGGTTCGCAGGTTGGTGGATGCAATCGTAGACATGGCTAGAGGCTAACAAGAAAGACGCCGCAACGACCACGTTGGGTTACCTCGCTCCCGCATGCTGGAGCGAAATCTGCCGATCTGGCCCCAGTCCCGCAGCGGGCACAAGACTTGCGGGCCGTGCAGGATCGCCTAGCAGCGCGGTCGACCGGGACCACCCGACTAGTCTGCATGGCGTTCTGGCAGGCGAATCGCGACCTCCTCGGCAATGGCGCGTCATCGACGCACAGTGCGCTCCTCTCGGCCAGATGGATAGCACCCCCGTACGTGACGGCTTGCCAGAATCACCGTCTCACGGTGCCGAAGGAGGACGTTGACCTCCCGGATCACCTGGCAGAGTGGGCGCCTTCCGCCCATCGCGGCGGGTTGTCCGAGTCGCGGGAGAGCCGCGCCAGTGCTGTGGTACCACCGCTGCCCTGGAACCCTGCAAAGCCGCCCGACAGCGACAGCGCGTCGACCTGTGGATGATCTCCTGCCCGTCCGCAACGGTCGATGGCCCCCGGCAACGTACCGGAGCCGGAGAGGGTCGTAGCCCAAGGGGCAGACCAACCCCTGCTCACCGTCGCGGGAGGGAAACGCGCGCCAGCCAATCCTTTGTCGCTCACGAGCGGGCGAGCAGCGTTTCCATGCGGCCGCGCCTTGGGTGGCGCCGTCCGGTCCGTGACAGGATCGCGGCTGCGACACCGCCGGCCCTATCCGCTCCGCACCTCGCTGGGGCAATAGCCGCCGACACCCGATTGCCGTCTCTCTACGACCGGGCCGAGAAAATGTTGCCTCTCGGCGAGAATCGGAACGGGCAGCCACCGCGAGCGAGAGAGGGGACCCCGGCCAACCTAGTTCCGAGCCTAGCCCGGATTATGCATGAGGAGTGCCTGAGAGAGGGTGGCAGATCGTGCATAACACGGTAAGAGTTCTCTGTTAAGAATACTATTTGAGAACGGTCTCTTTAGCGGTTTGAGAGGCAGCTTGGGTTGGCACCAGGCTGGCAGATCGTCGGTTCGCCGCTTCGTCGTGTAGCTCTGCCCGGTCACGCTCCGGCCAAGTCATGCCCGTGTTCAGCCGGGGCCTGACACGAACCGGACGGTAACGAGCCCGTATCCCGGTCGATGATCGCCACGGCCTCGGCTGGCCTGCGAGACCCGCGCTGGATCTGGAGTTCTCAGACTCAGCTCGGCTCGGGTTCGGGACCGGACGTGGCGTTGCCACACGCCTCGATCGCGGCTCCGGCGCGCGGCCGTGGCACGCCCTTGCCAACACTGGCGAGTCCCCTGGTCGACTCCGTGGCCGCTGCGCGCAACCCTCGGCCAACCCGGTGGCCTCTTCAATCCGTGATTATGCACTTGACACAAGATAGGTACGGTGATTCCGTGGCGGGATGCGCAAATCTATCAGGTGTTTGGCCATGGGGAGGGTTCTTCTAGAGCATGGAGTCTTGGATTGAACCGTTGTAAGCATTCACTCCGGGGAGTATTTTGGGGCCTGGGAGGCTGGCCCTCGCGAGGGCCAAAGGCAGGGGAAGGCGCGGATAGGTGAAGGTGCGGCCCGCAGGTGCAGAGTGGCCTCGCTCGCCGCGTTCAGGCTCCAGCCTGAGAAGGTGGGCGAGTGACGTAGCGACACTCGCGAGCTGGCCTCAGCGGGGAGTTAAGCTGCGGGCGGGAAAGTGCTGTCGGGTGCGTCAGCCGGCGCTGCCGCTGGCGGCCCGTTGGCC
>CAXXRK020000006.1:0-1275172 GCA_963666225.3 Bryobacterales bacterium | reverse complement strand
CCGCGCCTTCCCCTGCCTTTGGCCCTCGCGAGGGCCAGCCTCCCAGGCCCCAAAATACTCCCCGGAGTGAATGCTTACCCGTCACCTACGGCCACGAATTTTTTTCTTCGAGAACGTTCGAGGTATCCTTACTGCTCGATGGTCCAAGAATGGTAGACGTCGAATCTGGACCGAGGTCAAACAAGAGTTCAAGGCTATACCCGGGTACCAAGTACGCTGGTCTCTTGTTTATGCAAAAGACTACGGTGTTCCTCAGAATCGACCGCGAGTTCTCTTGGTTGGCGTCCGCAAGGACATCATTTCACATTGCTCTTTTCTGGATCCTAGCCCGTATTCAGATGACGCAATCAAATGTGGATTCTTGCCGCGTCAAACGCCCAACTCATTTCCTGACCTCTTGGATTTACTTGGAGATCTCGTTGATCCCAGAATTCCGCAGATCCTCCGTGCCGGATCGTTTCAGAGTGGCAAATTCCAAACGACTACCTATCCGAATCGCCCGACGACATCAATTCAAGTCTCTCTTCGCTCGGCACCATGTTGGGATCCAAAACGCAGGGTGCGCTTGACCGATCAGGAATACAGCAAGCATCGCCAGCGGGTCGTGGCCAAATTTGACCACATGCTCAAGCACGACGGTGTGATCCCGGAAGAATACAAGACGCGAAGGTTTTCGCAGCGGGTTCTGAAGCGGCGTTGGGGAGATAGAGGGCCTAATATCACTGCTACTTCTTTGCCAGATGACTACGTTCACTTCTCCCAGCCTCGGATTCTCACTGTGCGCGAATGGGCCCGGCTTCAACTATTTCCGGATTGGTACGAGTTTGCTGGCAAGCGCACTACAGGCGGCCTGCGACGGGCTGGAAATCCTCAGATTGGACTATTTGACCGCGAAGTTCCCAAATACACGCAGATCGGAAACGCTGTTCCCGTAGGGCTTGCCCAGCAGGTTGGACAGCACTTCCGTGCGATCCTTGACGACGCCCTCGGACGCTGAGCGAGAGCGAGCGTCGTAGCATTATGCGCCTGAAAGAGGCCTCAGTTGACTGCACCTTGATCCAGCCCACGCGCACTGGTCTGAGTAAATCGATCATGGATGCAACGAAGTCGGTCCGAAGATTCCTTTTGAGGAATGGGATTCACGATTACGCAATTCAGGGGAAAGGAGCCGCCAGTCACGGTGTCCGGATTGAGGCAAAGCTACTATCCGTTTGGAATGAAATTCCGTCGAAGGCTTCCCTATACCGACCTAAGACGAAGGACGGAGACCCTCGCATTTGGTTCACTAGACTTGCTCAATTTGCCGATCCAGATGAAATGTTACTTCTAATGAGGCACGGTGACCGAATCTGTGTGGTCAATATATCACGAGACGCCATGGATGAAGTGCTTGACCGAGAAGAAGACGGCCCCCTCCGCCACACAATCCTATCGATAATGGAGGGGTCAATGACGGTCTCGCAGGAACTCTTGCAGAGATTGCAGAGGATTGCATCGTCCGGTCTGGTCCGTTCGGTCATGGACACGCAGGCACCCACCGCTGTTGGGCGAACTCTTGAGAGTTGCCTTGGAATTGCGATTAACTCTAGCAAGCAGCCTGACTACAAGGGAATTGAATTGAAATCGTATCGGAGAGCCAACACAGGAGAGACTAGACGGACCCTTTTTGCGAAAGTTCCGAATTCGGAAATCAGCAAGTTTAAGAGCAGCCGTCAAATCTTGGAGACGTTCGGTTACGCCGGTACCGACGATTATAGGCTCTATTGTACTGTCAGTGCTCTGGCTCCGAATTCTCAAGGCCTGTCGCTGTGGGTTCAGCGTGGGATTCTGCATGAGGTCTCTCATCAACGCAAGTACGGAGCATTCGCTTCTTGGCTATTACAAGATCTGCAGAATCAACTCTCAGAGAAGCATCGTGAGACATTCTGGGTGAGAGCCAGATCCATCCAATATGGAGGACATGAGTATTTTAGGTTTACTAGGGTCTTGCACACGAAAACTCCAGTTCGATCTCAATTCGGAATCCTTATCGAACAGGGAGAGATTTCGATGGATCACCTAATCAAGCGGAACCGTCATGGAAGGGTCACTGAAAAGGGTCCCCTGTTCAAGATCAACTCTCAATCGATCGATCAACTATTTCCTAGCCCAAGGGGTAAGCATTCACTCCGGGGAGTATTTTGGGGCCTGGGAGGCTGGCCCTCGCGAGGGCCAAAGGCAGGGGAAGGCGCGGATAGGTGAAGGTGCGGCCCGCAGGTGCAGAGTGGCCTCGCTCGCCGCGTTCAGGCTCCAGCCTGAGAAGGTGGGCGAGTGACGTAGCGACACTCGCGAGCTGGCCTCAGCGGGGAGTTAAGCTGCGGGCGGGAAAGTGCTGTCGGGTGCGTCAGCCGGCGCTGCCGCTGGCGGCCCGTTGGCCGGGGTCCACCAGCGGATGGGAGGTGCGCGGAGTTCCTCGATGCGCTGCTCGTCCATCTCCCACGGGAGCCATGGGGACAGTTCCGATGGGGCTTGGCCCCGGTTGCGCGCACAGGCATCCAGCCAATCCAGCATGTAGCGGTACGGGTTCAGCCCCGCCACTCTCGCTGTCTGCAGCACGCTGAGCAGGCGCCCCGCCGTCTCGGCCCCGGCCGGACCGCCGGACCCGAAGCTCAGCCGGCGCGAGATCACGGGTCCGCGCAAGGTCCGCTCCGCGTAATTGTTGTCCATGGGAATCGCCGGGTCCTCGAGGAACACGCTGAGCCCCGCCTTGTGCAGGATCAGGGACGCCGTGGCTTTGCCCCGCGCTTCCACCTGGGCCAGCTCCGCGCCGGTCCGGCCACCGCTTGGCACGGCGATCAGCATTTCATAGCGCGCAACCAGGCTCCTCCACTCTTGCACCGCGTCGTCGAAGAGTTTCCCGAGGCTGGCTTTCAGGCTTGCCTGCGCAGCCTCGAAGTCCTCGGCCTGGTCCTGTAAGGGCAGTTCGGGCTGCCAGGCCCTGCGACGCAGGTGCGCCAAGTGGAACACTTCCCCGATCCGCTCGAGCCAGTCCGTGGCCCACGGCTCCAGTTCCGGAAAGCCGGCTTCCACCCGGCAGTAGTGTCGGCGCTGATGAGCCCAGCAGAACTGCAGCCGGACATTCTCGGAGCGCTTGGCGAAGGCCGGATAGACACTCCAGCAGTCGCACACGAGCGTCAGCAGCTTGCCTTGGCCCAGCTTGCCCAGCAGTGCGCGGCCCGAGGGCAGCCCGCGCGTCGGCAGGATGCGCATCCAGACGGCATCCTCGCAGCAGACCATCCACAGCCAGTGCTTGGGTCTGGCGCCGGATGCCGGGGGCTGCTTGGCGTTGTCCTGGCCCTCAATGTTCTGCACCGGCCAGGAGGTTTCGTCGGCCTGCACCACCCGAGCCTGTCCCAGACGCTCGGCGATGGCCTGCTCCAAGGGCTGCACCAGTAGGGCGAGCCTCTGCAGGCCTCGCGCCAGCGTCGCCGGGGCCATGCCCAACCCGATGGCATCCAGCTCGCGCGCCACCGCGGCCTGCGGGCGATGCATGTGGAAAACTTGGACCACGCTCCAGGCCCACACGCTGGTCCCCAGCTGGGTGCCGCTCCACAGCCGTGGCGCGGGGGGCGCAACCAAGCGTCCCGGCGGTGCGCATGCGCAGCCCGGCTCGTAGCACTGGCGCTCAATCTCGCGGGCGAGCGCAGCCAAGTGCATCTCGAAGATCTTGCTGGACTTGGTCCCGCAGCGCACGAAGGGCGTGTCGCACTGCGCGCAGCGGCGCTCGTGCTCGGGCAGCTCCAAGGGCTCGGGAATCTTTGGCAGGCGGGAGCGGTCCCGACGCGGCGGAGTGGCCGATCCGGGCTGGCGTCCCCGCTTGCGCTTGGCGGCCTTCTGCTTGCGCCCCTTGCCGGCCTTGTCAGGCTTGTCAGGCTTGTCAGGGCTGTCCCCCGGCCCGGGCGACGGCTTGGGGTCCGCTTTCGGCTCGGGCCCGGGATCCGACGGCTTCTCGCTCTTGCGCCCGAACAAGGTCTTCTGCAGGTCTGCCACGAGCAGCTTCAGATTGCCGATCGTTGTGTGGGCTTGCTGCAGCTCAGTCCGCGTCCGCTCCAGCTCGGCCCGCGTCCGCTCCAGCTCAGTCCGCGTCCGCTCCAGCTCGGCCTGGCTGCGCTGCGACCGTCGGCGGAATTCCCCGCTCTCCTGCCGTGCGCTTTCCACCTTCTCGAGCAGGGCCGCGCAGTGCTGCTCCAAGCGTTCCAATTCCTGCGCCTGCTCCCGCTCCCGCGCGGTGTCCCCGCTTGCGCCCGGCCAGAATCTCACCTTGGGCCCTGCCCGCGGCCGGCGGCCGCTGCCGCGCGCTCGCCCAGCCCCTGCGCGCTGCGCTCCGGCACGGCCGGCTGCGAGTGGGCCTGCAGCCCCAGCGAGGCGTGCTCGACGGCCCCCTCGAACACCTCCGGCGGCAGCCGGACCAAGGCTTGGTAGAACGTGCTCGGCACCGGAGCGGCGTAGCGTTGTAGCCGCATGTTGCACCAGCAGCCGGCGGCCTGCCGCTGCCGCTGGCTGAGCAGGGTGGCATAACGCGAGTAGGCCGTCACGCCGCGGTAGCCGGCCATGTGCGCACTCGCGGCCAGGCACAGCAGACTGGCCAGCGCATAGCGGCGGCCGCCGGCCGGGCGGCAGTGCGGCTCCTGCTGCAGGCGCTCGAGCAGGCTGCGCAGCACCGCGGCCGGAGCCGGCGGCCGCTTGGCGGGACCGCCCCAGCAGGGCTCCTGCTCGGGCTGGCGCAAACGCGCCTGCACGTTACGGGCCAAGGGGTACACCAGCACTTGCTTGGGCTGGCCATGATGCCGCCAGCGGGCCGTGGGGCCCCGCTGGTGAACCCCAGCGGCTGCCAGTTCGCGGCGCGGTAGCACGTGCCCCTGTGCAGCGCCCGGTCCACGAAGGTTTCCGCGAGCAGCGCCGGATACCCATGTTCGGCCAAGATGTCTCCCGACAAGCGGCGCAGGCTGAGGCCCAAGACCCTCGATGCCAGATTCTTGCGCCCGGCAGCGGCGGGCAGGATCACGAAGCGCACATTCTGGGCGATCAGATGCAGGCGGCGCAGCTTCTGCTGCAGCGACCAGCCGATCCAGCGGTCGCGCACGGCCACGCGCAGCGCTCCGGGTTGCCATCCCAGCAGCGCCAGCCAAGTCCCGTCCAGGGTTGCGACATGCCGCAAGGCACGTCCGAACATGCGCTGGAAGGACAGGTAGTGGTGGGCGGCCACCAGCCGGTCCCAACGTCGGTGCTCGCAGCCGCCGCGAGTCGGGCGCACGCAAACAGCGCGCAGGTCATAGTGCGCGTCTTGCACCGTTGTTGCCATCTGGAGGCCAGCCACCAAGGCCCACTATGACAGAATCAGCTCAAAATGTCCACCCCTCTACCTAGAAGCCCTGACATTCAGCCCCGCAGCGGTGTGCGCTGGGGCCAGCTAAGGACCAAGGATGCAGCTCCCATCCGTCCGATGTCTCGCCGTTACGGGGCAGCCGGCTTTCCGGAACTGCAGCCGTGGGCCAGGGATGGGCTCGAGCGGATCGGGGCAGTGTTCCACTGGGCGCGCCTGCGTCGCAGGGCCTGACAGCCCGACCTGCCCTTGCAGGGCCAGGCCGAGGACTGCGCGGCTGCGCAGGCAAGCCTGGAAGCCAGCTTCGGGGAACTCTTCGACGACGCGCTGCAAGCGTGGCAGCGCCTGGTCGCCCGCTATGAGCTGCTGGAAGGCTTGCAGCCAAGCGCTGGCCGGACCGGCGCGGAGCTGGCCCAAGTGGCAGCGCAGGGCAAAGCCACGGCGTCCTTGATCCAGCATCAGGAGGGTCCCAGCGTGTTTCTCGAGGATCCGGGGATTCCCATGGACAACAACCGCTCGGAGTGGACCTTGCGCGGGCCCGTGATCTCGCGCCAGCGGCGCTTCGGGCCCGGCGGACCGGCCAGGGCCAAGACGGCGGGGCGCCTGCTCAGCGTGCTGCAGACAGCGAGAGTGGCTGGGCTGAACCCGTACCGGTGCCCGCAGGATTGGCTGGATGCCTATGCGCGCAACCGGGGCCAGGCCCCATCGGACCTGTCCCCATGGCTCCCGTGAGAGATGGACGAGCAGCGCATGGAGGAACTCCGCGCACCTCCCTTACGCTGCTGGACTCCGGCCAACGAGCCGCCAGCGGCAGCACTCGCTCCCGCACCCGACAGCCCTGTCCCGCGCGCAGCTTGACTCCCCGCTGAGGCCAACTCGCGAGTTTCCCTACGACACTCGCCCACCTTCTCAGGCTGGAGCCCCAACGCGGCGAGCGAGCCCACCCTGCACCTGCGGGCCGCACCTTCCCTCCCTTGGTCCTCGCGAGGGCCAGTCTCCCAGGCCCCAAATACTCCCCGGAGTGAATGCTTACCCCAAGGGAATACTCTCTTGTGTCGGAATCCGGCGAGAGTCGGTCAGAATGAGACTGGCACGCGGCACGACACCCGTTACCGGGTGTAATTGTCCACTCGGACGTGGACTGCGCGCAGCATCCCCGCCGGGAGGGAACTGTAGACCAGTGTAGTGCGGAGTCCGACCGAGCGAAGTTCGCGATGAGTCTGCCCAGAACCCGTGTAATCGCCGAAAGCCCTAACCCTCGGTCACGGGCCAACACTCGCCGCACGCACCGCTCCCAGACATCTGGCTGGTTCCCTCCCCGCCGTGTCGCCCGACACGAGTGGTAGCCTTTGGACGCGAGAGGGCCTGGCCAGTCGGTCAGAGATCGGCCGGCGGACGCGCCTTGGTCCAACTGCGAGAGGAGAAACTTGGCATGAATCGGCGACAGTTCTTGGAAGTGGGAGCGCCCGCCCTCGCGGCGCTCCGGTTCCCCTCATTCGCGAAGGTCGAGGACGATCTTCGGATCACGGGAATACGGCTGGTGGTGATGCGTCCCAAGCGCCCCGTGCCAAGCTACCAGCCAGCGCCGGGCTCGTGGTCGACGAACCAAGTCGAGGTCGCCAACCCGGTTTCCATCTACCCCAAGTACAAACCCATGCGCAGCTTGTTCCGGTCCACGGGCCCTCGGGCCGCGAGCTTCTGGGTCGAGATCTCGACGAACAAGGGCGTCACCGGTTACGGCCCTGGGGGCCCAGGCGGCGGCGTGATCGTCGAGGATCACCTGACGAGGCTGCTGATGGGCGAGAACCCGCTCGACATAGAGAGGCTTTGGGACATCATGTGGCGGGCCACGATGTCCTACGGTCGCAAGGGAACGGTGATCAATGCCATCTCCGGGGTCGACATCGCCCTTTGGGACATTGCGGGCAAGGTCTGGGACGCCCCGGTCTGGCGGCTCCTCGGCGGCCGCGTCCACCCGCGCATCCCGTCCTACTGCACGGGCAACGACATCGAGCAGCATGTCGAGTTCGGGTACAAGCGTCTCAAGCTTGCGTTGCCGCACGGCCCTGCCGACGGCAGGGACGGCATCCGGAAGAATGTCGAGCTCGTCAAGCGCGCCCGGGCCGCGGTCGGCGAGGACGGCGACGTGATGATGGACTGCTGGATGGCTCTGACCGAGCGTTACACGATCGAGCTCGCCGAAGCCTTCGAGCCGTACAACGTCTACTGGATCGAGGAGGCCCTGCCCCCGGATGACTACGAGGGGTTCGGCCGCCTGCGACGCAAGATCGCCTCGACAAGGATCGTCACAGGCGAGCATGTCTACACCCGCTACGGATTCCGGCAGCTGCTGCGCGTGGACGGCGCGGAGATCTGGCAGCCAGACATCCACTGGTGCGGTGGGATGAGCGAACTTGTCAAGATCGCCCATCTGGGGGCTGCCCATGACATCCCGGTGATCCCTCACGGAGGCGGGCAACGGGATGCCGTGCACTTCATCTACGCGACTCCCAATGCCCCGTGGGCGGAAATGTTCATGCCACCCCCGGGCGGTCCGGCCGTGGTGTACGAGAGATACGAACAGGACAACAGCCTGACGCGCGGCCCGGAAGGGATCTACACGCGTCCGTCGGACGGTCCGGGGTTTGGCTGGAACCTCGAGCCGGAGGTCTGAGGTCTTCCCCTGTTGGGTCCGTTCAACGATTCTGGGAACCGTCCGCCGCGGCTGCCGGGCCCAGCAGGCCCCTGATCGCGTCCGTGGTCTCGGTAGGCCGGACGACCTTTGCCAGCTTCTCGGGATCCCCATCGGTGTTCTGGCGCAGCAGCGACTCTTGGAATCTCTCCTGGTGGTCCGCGATATCGAGGGGTGTCTCGCCTTGGTCGTTCTCCCAGTCTACTGGCGCTCCCTTGGAGTGCAGGTACGCGATCACCTCCGGAGAGCGGTTACCGGCCGCGATGTGCGCGATGGTCTGGCCCTGCCGAGACAGGCTGATGGCCCTGTCGGGGTCGGGATAGCGATCATCGGGGTCGTACCGAGCCTCCAAGTCCGCCCCGCGACGGATCAACTCCTCGATCACCGACATGTCCCGGGCCACGACGGCAACGGAGAACGGCGTGTGGCCGTCATTCCGCACCAGGTTCGGATCGGCCCCCGCATCGCACAAGGTCCGGACAAGGTCCAAGCTGCCGGAGTTCGCGGCGATGTGAAGCGCGGAAGACCCCGGTGGCGAGGGATTGATCCTCACGTCCCCGTCGGGCCCCGGTGTCGGGTAGTTCGTCTGCTGGTTGGGATCCGCGCCTGCTTCCAACAGCCGGCGAACCATGCCGAGCGCGGCTGCGGCGCTGAACGGTGCCGGGTCGGGAGGCGTGTCGATCGTCAGCAGGGCGGGCAGCGTCCGGTAAACGCCGTCTGACCGCGCGTCCCGCGGGCGGCTCACCCAGGCAACGGACAGCGCGGCCGCGTGAAGCGGCGTGTAGCCTGCCGCGTCGGCGGCTGTCGGGGAAGCCCCATGGTCAAGGAGCATTTCCGCCAAGGCCAGACTGGGCGCGAAGCGCTGGGAGCTGCCCGCGCGAGCCGGAGCTCCCTGGCCCGGCTGGAAGGCACCCTCTGGGGGGACCCAGTTGTACAGCGCGGCGAGTGCCGTCGATGTTCCGTCCGCCGCACGTCCTGCGGCATCGGCGCCAGCTTCGATGAGCATGCGGACTGACTCGAGATCCAGCCGCCTCACCGCGAAGAACAGCGCGCTATGGCCGCCCTGGCCGGCCGAGTATGCTCCGTCGGAGTTCCACGGAATTCCCGTCTTTCCGAGCGTGAAACTGGTCGGAATGTAGACTGTGTACCGGACGTCCCAAGCCTTGGTGGTCGTGTGCAGGTCGGCTCCGCGGCCGAGCAGGGCTCGGACCGCGGCCGGGTTGCCCGCTGCCCACATTAGCGCGGTCTGCCCGAAATGCCCCTCGCTGACGTTCGGGTCAGCGCCGGTCTCAAGCAGCAGTTCGACGACCTCGGTCTGGCCAAGGCGGATCGCCGTCATCAGCGGTGTCTCGCCGCTTCCGCGCGCCGCGCTCGGACTCGCCCCCCGGTCCAGCAACTGCCGCACGATGCCCGAGGCGCCGTTCTCCACCGCCAGGGCGAGCGGGGAAACGCCCAGGGCGTTGGCCAGGCTGGGGTCTGCCCCGGCGTTCAGCAAGAGCCGCGCCATCTCCCCGTTCGCTCGGATCGTTGCCCAGGCAAGAGCGGTCGAGCCATCCTCCGCCACGGCGTTCGGGTCCGCTCCTTGAGCTAGCAGTGTTGTCACCCCTTGGAGGTCGTCATCGTGGGCGGCATCGACCAACGGCTCTCCGGTGACGGCAAACGCGGCGATCGCAAAGGCCAGCGCGCCAACCGGGGCTGTGAACCGGCCAATCTTGGCCAACGCCATCCCGCTACACCTCCACCCGGTTGAGCCGACCCGTGCTGTCGCCAAGCCTCTCGGTCGGGACGCCCACCTTGTCGAGCATCGTCAGGTACAGGTTGGTGAGAGGGGTCCTGTCGCCCGGGAAGACGAGATGCCTGCCGCCCGGCACGCGCCCGGCGGCTCCTCCGGCCAGAAGAACCGGCAGGTTGCGCTGGCTGTGGCTCGTCGGCACGCTGAGGCTGCTGGCGTACATGACCAGCGCGTGGTCCAGCAGCGTGCCGTCGCCCTCCTCGAGGGCGTCGAGCTTGCCAAGGAAGTAGGCGAGCAGCTCGCACTGGTCCACGTTGATCTTGGCTAGGGCATCGAGTTTGTCCCGCTCGAAGTTGTGATGGGAGATCTCGTGGTGCCCCATCGAAATGTCCAAGTGCGGGAAGTTCATCGACGTGGCCTCCCGTCCGTAGAGGAAGGTCCAGACGCGGGTCAGGTCAGCTTGGAGCGCGAGTGTCTGCAAATCGAACATCAGCCTCACGTGCTCGGGCCAATTGTCGGGAATTCCCGGCGGTCGCGGTGTCGCTGGCAGGTCCACGGGGGGCTTCTTCATGGCCACCTCGATGCGACGCTCGACATCCCCGATCGACTCGAAGTACTGGTCGAGCTTGCGGCGGTCCTCGGCGCCCACGACGGACCGCAATTCCGCAATTCGGCCCGCCACGGAGCTCAGAGCGCTCCGGTCCGCGGCATCGCGCTCGCGGACGGCCTCCGGATCGATCCGGCCCCCCTCGCCGAACAGCCGCTCGAACACGAAGCGCGGGTTCTTCTCAAAGGGCAGCGGGTTCGTCGCGCTCTTGAAGACCGGTCCCGGCAATCTCCCGGTGTCCTCGGTGGCGAGTTCCAGCGATGCGAACGGGGTCTCCTTTCCGAGGGACTTCGCGGCCACTTGGTCGACGGAGATGCCGACGTGCACCTTGCCTTCGGTGGGCTCGCAGCCCGTCATGAACGACGCCATAGCCCTGTCGTGGAAGCCCGCCTTGGAGCGGTCCGGATCCGAGGAGAGACCGCTCAAGACCGTGAACTTGCCGCGGTGCGCGGCGAGCGGTGCCAGCGCCTCCGATGCCCGGTAGTCCGTCCCCTGCCCCGCCGGGTGCCAGCGGTCACGGTCGACTCCCAGCGGAAAGTAGACGAAGCCCAGGCGCCTGACGGGCGCGGCCGCCGTGAGACGCTGCGCGGTCATCGCGGGAATCATCGCGTCCAGCAGTGGGAGCGCGAGACTCGTGCCCGCCCCGCGCAGGAATGTCCGGCGCGGCAGGTGCTTCTTGGTGATGAACATGGTTGCCCCCTCTATCCGGCGGTAGCCTCCCGCATCTGGAACGGAACGCTCCGGATCACGGCCAGCACGAGATCGCCGAACCGGTAGCCCCGAGCTTCCGCCCGGCGCAGGATGGCGCGCACGGTCGGTTGGTCGCGCGAGTCGAGCTCGCGACCCAGAGCATAGGTCAGCAGCCGCTCGGCCGAGGCGTGCGCGAAGCGCTCCGGGCGGGCCAGCAAGAGGCGCTTCAACCCCTGCGGGCCCTTGATGATGTCTCCCGATGCCAGCTTGCCGGACGCGTCGACCGGACTACCCTGGTCTTCGGACCGCCAGCGGCCCAGGACGTCGAAGTTCTCGAGCGCGAATCCCAGCGGATCGATCCGGGCGTGGCAAGACGCGCAGGCTGGGTCGGCCCTGTGACGGGCCAGTTGCTGCTTGGCGGTGAGCTTGGCCCCGTCCCCTGCGCTCTGCTCCAAGGGTGGCACGTCCGCCGGCGGCGGCGGTGGCGGGGAATTCAGCAAGTTGCCCAGGATCCAAGTTCCGCGCAGCACGGGCGATGTGCGGGCAGCGTGGGAAGTCAGCATCAGCACGCTTCCCTGCCCCAGCAACCCGCCCCGGCCTGTGGCGGCTGGCAGTCGTACCCGGCGAAATCCGGGTCCGACCACCCCGTCTATCCCGTAGTGGCGGGCAAGCATCTCGTTCAGGTAGGTGTAGTCCGCCCCGACAATGTCCAAGACGCTACCGTTGGTCCGGATCAGGTTGCGGAGGAAGAGGCGCGTCTCCTCGGCCAGTGCCGCCTTGAGCGCGGAGCCGAATTGCGGATACACCTCGCGGTCCGGCACGAAGTTCGAGAGCTTTCGCAGCCCGAGCCATTGTGCCGCGAAATTGTCTACCAGCGTGACCGCACGACGGTCTGCCAGCATGCGGGCCACCTGACGGTCGAGCACCGCTGGCTCTCTGAGATTGCCCGCCGAGGCGGCGTCGAGCAGCGGGTCATCGGGGACACTGCTCCAAAGGAAGAAGGAGATGCGCGAGGCGAGCTCGAAGTCCGACACCTCGTATGGAGCGCCTGGGGTGGCGCCCGCAGAGTCGAACTCCAGCCGGAACAGGAAGTCCGGCGCCAGCAGGACCTCTCGCAGCGCGGCCGCGACCGACGCCTCGAAAGTAGCATTGCCACGAGCTTCGCTGAATGCAGCCATAAGCGGCCGCACATCCCCGTCGCCGACGTCCCGGCGATAGGCTCGGCGGGCAACGGTGGACAGGATCTCGGACGCGCACGCCGGCTCGTCCTCCGGTCGCTCGGGTTGGCAGGTGAAGAGCCGCTTGCGGCTGGGCGTTTCCGCGACCGGTCCGGGATCGAAGGGCCCCGCGATCTCGATCCGCCCCAGAACGGGAGGCCCGGGCAGGCCGTCGAAGGCCGATTCGCCGGATGTCATGCCCGCGATGTCGAAGAGTCTGGCGCGGTTGCCGTCGACCCGGAACTCGACCGTGGGCCGGATCGCCGTGCCGAGCAGATCCAGCGGGCCGCCAAGAGCTCGGCCGCCCGGACCTCCAACGTCGGAGACAGGTCCCTCGCGAGCGGCAAACTCGTCGGGGAACGTGACCAGCACAACATGCGGACCGGCTTCCAATCGCTCCCGCGTGCGGAAGAGCCGAACGCCCTCCGTGGGCGTCAGGCTCTCCTTCTCGAGGAAGGCTCGCAGTTCGTACTCGCCGCTGTGGGGAAAATGGTGCCGAACGCGGATTCCCCCGCGTGTGCCGTACGGGAAGCCCGCCCCGAGCCACGCCGCTTGGTTTCCGGTGGCGGGGAAGATCTCGACTACAGGCGAGGGCTCCGCGGTTCCGGTGGCGAGCTGGCTCACGCGCCGCGCCGCCTTGAGGTAGCCCTCGAGCAGCAGGGGTGACATGGAGAGAGCGTCGCCAATGTTGTCGAAGCCAGAAGCCTGCCCGTCCGGGGGAAGCTGGCTTGCGATCGGCAATTCCAGGGCCAGAATGTCGCGGATAGCGTTGGCGTACTCCGCGCGGTTCAGGCGGCGGATCACGGTCCGGCCCGCGTGGGGCTGTGCCGCGGCTGCGGCGTCAAGCTCCGCAGCCAGTCCCTCGAAGAAAGCCTCGGAAACGGCCGGAGCTGGCCGAGGGGCACCGGCCGGGGGCATCTCCCCCGCGGCCAGCCTTTGGATGACCCGTTCCCAAGCGTCCGGTTGCGCTGGGGGATCAGCCGGATCCAGCGCCGCCAAGCTCAATCCGCCGGCGGGCGACTCGCCGGAATGGCAGGCCCGGCAGTGGTCGTCCAAGAAGACCCGCCGGTCAACCGCTTGGCTGCCCGCGGGGACCGCGGCAACGAGCGCTGTCAGGCCCAACGCACGGCCCGCATGGAGCAATCCCGCAAACAGCTGCGATCGACCAGTTCCGGTGCTAGCGCTGCACCCACGCCGAGTCACGGTGGCGTCCTCACTCCGACTGCTGTATCGTACACGACCCACCCTGCCCTGTTGGCCAGCGCGAGATCAGAACTGAGCTTTCCTTCGAGATATTCCGGCCCTGAACTTCGAGATTCGCCCTTGCCCTCACCGGTGGGTTCGAGAGACCAGTTCACGCTCATGGCGGGCTGCCGATTGGCCTGCTTGACCGTTTGCCCATTGATCCTCTCAGCGCCATATTGCCTGTTCCAATCGCGCCATCAGGTGCGCGTCCGGGCAGCGGCTGGCGCTTGGTAGGCAGGAACCAGACCGTCCGAGCCCGTTACGCCACCCATGTCCAGAGATCCACACCGCTGCAAGCAGCAGCTTTCCACGAGAGTGGGAAAGTTCCAAGAAATCATGGCTGTCGCCGGCGGGAATCTTCGGATGCGGGGATGCAGCGCACGTTCCAGCCTCCGGTTGGCCCTTGGACGAAAAGGCCAAGAGCGGTGACACCCTGCCGGGTCAGGTGATCTGCGCTGGCCCGACGGAAACCGCCGCCCCACTCTCGCTTCTACCCGACGTCCAGCATTGCCGGGCTACCCGCGGCATGCCCGTCCCCGGAAGGAAGGGCCAGATTCTGGCGGTCCTGCCCTTCCCTGGAGACCGCCCGCTGGCCAGAGGCCCGCCCGACTGCTGTTACTTCGGGGTCCCAGCGGTCGCCATCTCATCAGAACACGTCCTGGGGGAGGCGCATGCGCCAGATCGGCCCGCCTGCTCCGGCAGGGTTGGGCGTTCGCGGGATGGAACGCCGCAACACCGCACCGGGTTGACCCTGGCGGGAGCGACCGGCAATAGAGGGAGCAGCCTTGGCAAATCGGAGTCTCGTCCCGAGCAGACTGAAGACATGGGCACGAGAGCCCGCGTTTCGGCGATCGCGACAGATCACCGCCGGACTCTTGGCGGCTGTCTTCGTATCCGGACTGGCTTGCTACTGGCTAGTCTTTGTCCGCACCGCCAACGGTCGCCTGTCCTTTGACCGGCGATTGCGGATTCCCGATCAACTGTTTGGCACGGTGGTGGATGGACGCCGCGAGTTCCGCCTGACCGTTGCGGAAGGCCTGCAGGAGTTCTTGCCCGGCGTGCAGACCCAGACGGCCGGTGTTAACGGTCCATACCTAGGACCGACAGTCAGGCTCCGCCGAGGCGAGAATGTCGAATTGATCGTCCAGAACAACCTGGCTGAGATGACAACGATGCACTGGCACGGAATGCACGTTCCCGCCCGCATGGACGGCACGCCGCACCAAAGAATCGAGCCCGGAGCATCTTGGACGGCGAGCTTTCGGGTCAATCAGCAAGCCGCTCCACTGTGGTACCACCCACATCCTCACGGTGCCACGGGGCGCCAAGTCTATCGCGGGGTTTCCGGGCTGATGTGGATCGATGACGAGACCAGCGCCAAGCTGGACCTGCCCAAGACCTACGGCGTCGACGATTTCCCGCTTGTGATCCAAGACCGACAATTCGGCCCCAACGGGGAGTTCCGCTTCGCTGTGACCCAAGGCGCCGTCTACGGAAACACCATGCTGGTCAACGGAACGTGGAATCCGTTCCTTTCGGTTGAGTCACGTCTAATTCGGTTTCGACTCCTGAATGGTTCGAATGCGCGCATCTATCACGTCGGCTTTGAGGATGAACGGGTGTTTCACCAGATCGCGACGGACGGTGGATTCCTCGATGCGCCGCTGCCGACTGACCGTGTGATCCTCGCCCCTGGTGAGCGAGCAGAAATCTTGGTCGATTTCAGCGATGGCGCCGAAGTGGTTCTGAAGAGCTACCCAGATGGCAGATTCTTGGAGACGGTCGCCGATGTCTTCGGTGGAATTGGCTCGGGGCACCTGGAGTTGCTGAAGTTCGTTCCCCAACCGGCAACCCGCGATTCTCACTCCCTTCCGGGGCGACTCAACACGATTCCCCGCATCGACCCCTCACAGGCTGCCAAGACCCGTCCGATGGTTCTCGGGGGCCCTTTGCGAGTCGGGCGGGGCGGACGAGGGAGACAGGGCGGACGGGGCGGCGGCGTGGGGCCGCCGATCAACGGGAAGATCATGGATATGGGAAGAATTGACGAGGTCGTCAGGTTGGGCGACATCGAGATCTGGGATGTGGAAAATCGTGGGGGCCAGCCGCATCCCTTCCACGTGCACCTTGTCCAGTTTCAAATCCTTGAGCGCAATGGCCAACCGCCGACTGGTGCCGACCTTGGGTGGAAAGACACGGTGCTCGTGCCCACCGGTGACCTCGTGCGGATCATTATGCGATTCGAGGGCTATGCCGATCCGCAAGTTCCTTACATGTATCACTGCCACATCATGGAACATGAGGACAACGGGATGATGGGGCAGTTCTTGGTGGTGGAAGACCCGGAGCAGTTCACACATGCCACATGGCACCCGTCCTCCGCCCGCCACGACCGCTCTCAGCAGTGACTTGGCCAGTTGTCGCCATCCGCGAGAAGTGAGTCCGAAGGCTTGTGGAATCAGCTGTGGCGGGGAGTCTCTGCGCCAATCAGGGCGAGAGTGACGGCCCGCGCCAGTCGACTCCCTGAGGTACCGGCGGTACGACAAGGCAGCGGTCTGCTTGGCGCGGTCGGATGAATCGGCATTGAGCGCCTGCGATCGGACCTGCCAGTTGCAACGCTCGACGGAATCGGGAGCAGCGAGCCGCAACCCTCGGATTGCATCCTGCGTGATGCGCACTCCGTTCCCGTAAACACGGGTCACTCGCGCCCCCCACTGGTGTAAGCCTGATTGGCCAAGCGCGAGTCCGGCTGTGGGCCCAAGACCGACCCGTCGCAACATCATGCCGCAAACGCCCAGCCGTGGCTTCCATTCGGTCGGATCTGGCGCTGCTGTCAGCGATGGGGCTGGCCTTGGGGTTCACCGGCCAGAGGGATCGCAAGCGCCACCCTCGAGCGCGGGGCCTTTCGGAGCTGGGCTCCGAGCCCTCGCCCGGTCCAACTCGTTCTCAGCGACAGTCCTCCAAGGCACGCACGACTAAGGCAGAGCTCAGCGGCTGGAATTCCCGCCTCAGTCCTGCGTTCGCCGGGTCTCGGCGCCGACCTGAGCCAGAAATTCGTCCAGTCTGGCCTCAAGCGTGCGGACCAGCCCCGGCCGCCGCCGCGCCAGATTCCGCGATTCGCCGACATCCTCGGCGAGATCGAAGAGCTCTACCTGGCCGGACTCCCACGCCTTGACAATCTTCCAGGCGCCGAGGCGCAGCGCCGACTGGGCGCGCCGCGCGACCGCTTGGTGAAACACCAGAATGTCCCGTTCTCTCGGCACACTGCCCCCGCCGCCGAGAACGCCCCTGAGACTGCCGCCGTCCACGGACTCTGGCAGCGTGCCCGCGTATCCGGCCAGATCGGCCAATGTCGGCAGGATGTCGAGGCCCGTCACGGGGGTGCGATTCACGCTGCCCGCCTTGACTCCTGGGCCCGTGACGAAGAATGGGACGCGGATGCCGCCTTCGTACATCGATCCCTTGGCACCGCGGAGCGGACTGTTGCGCGGCACGGGCGGATCGCCGGCACCGGGCAGTGTTGCCCGCCCGCCGTTGTCCGACATGAAGACGAGATACGTGCTGTCAGCCAGCCCAAGGCTGTCCACACAATCCAGCAAGCGACCGATGGCAGTGTCCGTGTCCAGAGTCATGGCGGCGAATGGCGGGAAATAGTGCCTCCTTCCCGGTCGCCACTGGAGGACTCGGCCGTAGGTCTGCTCCTTGTAAAAAATGTCGAGATGCACCGCGTAGTGCGAGACCTGAAGGTAGAACGGATCGCCGGATTTCGCCTGCTCCTCGAGAAACCGGCAGGCCCGGTCGGTGATTTGGTCGATCAGCTTCGGGTCGTCGCGCGCAGCCGGGCCGCCCGTCCCTCTCGCGCCCCCCGTGGAGTTGCTCGTGTATCCGTCGCTGACGTCATATCCCATGTCTTCCGGGGTCGGGGTGTCGAATCGATGGTCCCATTTCCCGAAATGCGCCAGCCGGTAGCGGGGATCGGCAGCCTTGAGGACCGCCGGGATGTTGATGCGCCTGCGATAGTCGGCGGTCCAGCCGGCTTGGTCGCGTTGGTAGATGTGCCGCGCCGGCGTCTGGCCGACCTGCAAGCTGCGTCGGGTCGGGCAACAGAATGGAGCCGGGGCGTAGCCGTCAGTGAATGTCATTCCGCGACGCGCCAGTCTCTCGAGTGACGGCGTGCGCAGGTAGTCACTGCGCGACCTCGCATCCGCCGGGTCCATCGGCACTGACGAGCCGACCCAGCTCTGGTCGTCACTCAGGATCACGACAAAGTTGGGCTGGGCCGCCGTTACGAGCCCCATGCTCGCCCCCAGCGTGGCCACGGCCGCCAATGCGCGTCTCATCGTGCCCTTGATCATAGGCCGGTCCCGGAGGGCCAAGCCCCTATGCCAGAAGCTTCCGGATTACGTTGCCGCGCACATCGGTCAGGCGGAAGTCCCGCCCGTGGTGGCGGAACGTCAGCCGGGTGTGGTCCAGACCCAGACAGTGGAGCAAGGTTGCCTGCAGATCATTGACCGCAACCGGATCCTCGGCGACGCGCAGGCCGAGGTCATCCGTGCGACCAACCGTCTGTCCGGAACGGATGCCCCCGCCGGCCAGCCACATGCTGAATGCAAGCCGGTGATGGTCCCGGCCACGGCTCTCCTCGCGGCTGGGCGTGCGGTCCTCCACCATCGGCGTGCGGCCGAACTCGCCGCCCCAGACCACGAGCGTCGAGTCGAGCAGGCCCCTCTCCTTCAGATCGCGGACCAGAGCGGCAGAGGCCCTGTCTGTTGCCAAGCTCTCTTTCTCGATGCCCTTCTTCAGTTCCGCATGGTGGTCCCAGCTGGCATGGATCAGCTGAACGAACCGCACGCCGCGCTCCACGAAGCGCCGCGCCAGCAGGCAATTCCTGGCAAATCCGGGCCCGGGCTCGTCTTCCAAGCCATAGGCATCGAGGGTTGCCCGGGACTCGCCGGAAAAGTCCAGCAGCTCGGGCGCCGCGACCTGCATCCGGAACGCTAGCTCGTACGCGGCGATGCGAGCCCCCACCTCCGGGTCGCCGCTCGAGGACCGGTGCATCTCGTTCAGATCCCGCAGCACGTCGAGGCGCGCGCGCTGCGAGGCCCGGCTATACCCGGGCGGATTGGACAGGTGGAGGACGGGATCGCCCTGACTGCGGAACGGCACGCCCTGCAGGTTCGAGGGCAGGAAGCCGCTGGACCAGAGCCCGCTGCCGGCGTCGGCACCGCTGCCCGAGTTGAGCACGACAAACCCGGGAAGGTCTCGCGACTCGCTCCCCAGGCCGTACAGTACCCACGCGCCCATCGAGGGATGCCCCACGAACGGCGTTCCGCATGCCATCATCAGCTGCCCGGTGTGATGGTTGATCTGATCGGTCGTCATGGACCGCGCGACACAGATATCGTCCGCGCATTGGGCCGTGAAAGGCAGCAGGTCCGAGAATGCCGCGCCGCTCTGGCCGTGTCTCGAGAATTCCCGGGGACTGGCCCAGATCTTGGAGTCGGGCCGGATGAACGCGAGTTCAAGATCGGCCGATAGCGACGCGGGCAGCGGCTGGCCATCCCACCGGCGCATCGCCGGCTTGGGGTCAAGCAGGTCCAACTGGCTAGGACCGCCCGCCTGAAACAGGAAGATCACGTTCCTCGCGCTCGGAGCGTGGTGCGTGCCGCGCGGCAGGTGCGCGGCGGGATCCGCGGCAAGGCCGTCTTCGGCAAGCAGGTGCGCCAGCGCGATCGCTCCCAGCCCGCACCCGGTCTCGGCGAGGAAGCTCCGCCGAGTCCCAAGGATTCGCCCGGGATCGCTGTCCCGGCGCGCGGCCGGGGTTGGCACACGCCGGCTGCCGCGCTGGAAGGCCCCGGTGCCGGAGGCGCCCGCACGCGCGGATCTTTGCTTGCCCCTCATGTCCTTGTCAAGAACTCCGACAAATTGAGCAGAACGCTGGAAACCGCTGTCCAGGCTCGCCGCGCGGCTTGGTTGCCGGCTTCGCCCTCTCTGCCCTCGCTCGCCGAGGTCGCGCCGCGGGCGAAGATGTCGCGCTGCGCGCGGTAATACTCCAACAGCCTGCCGGCTTCGGCGGCACTCGGGTCACGCGCCAAGCACAGCCTGAAGAGCTGGCGGATCCGGTCCTCCGCCGCCGGGCCAGCTTCCCGGGCAGCGCGGGTCGCCAGATGCTCCGCGGCCTCCGTGAACACAGGGTCGTTGAGCAGTGCCAGCGCTTGCAGCGGTGTCGTGGACTGGTCCCGCTTGCAGGCAACTTGCACCGTGTCGGGAGCATCGAAGGTTTCCAACTGCGGGTACGGCAAGGTGCGCTGGCGAAAGATGTAGAGGCCCCTGCGGAAGTTGTCCGCTCCGACGCTTTGCGGCCACTGCACAAAGTTGCCGAACCCGATCTCGGTGGCACCCTCCGGCAAGTACGGCCGCACGCTCGGACCCCCGACCCGCCGGTCAAGGCTTCCGGCCGCGGCGAGCGCGGAGTCGCGGATGACCTCGGCCGGCAGTCGAAGGCGGGACTGCCGGGCCAGCAGACGGTTCGTCGGGTCGAGCCGGGCCAGGTCAGCCCGCAGGTCGGACGACTGCCGGTACGTGGCGGAGGTCACGATCAGGCGATGAAGCGCCTTGAGGTCCCAGCCGCTGTCCATGAGCTCGACTGCCAGCCAGTCGAGCAGCTGCGGGTGGCTCGGAGACGCGCCCCGACTGCCGAAATCGTCGGGTGTCGACACCAAGCCAGAACCGAAGAATTGCTGCCACACGCGGTTGACCGCGACCCGAGCGGTCAGTGGGTTCTCCCGGGACACCAGCCAGCGCCCCAGCGCAAGCCGGTCGGGCGCATCGGTGTGCAGCGCCGGCAACACTTCCGGGGTGGCCGGCGACACCGGGGCCCCCGGTCGGCGGTAGTCCCCGCGAACGAGGATGCGCGTCGGAGGCGGGCTAGGATTGCTGGCCATCGCGTACGCTTGGGTCAAAGCTGGGAAAGATGCCTCGAGTTCCTTGAATTTCTCCTTGAGCTCGGCAAAGTTCAAGGCCTCGTAACCCGGCGGCGCTTGGAAGTCGTAACCGCCCGCGACATTCTTCACGAAGTACGCGGACAGCCGGTCTTGCTGCTTGGAATTCCGCGCCCGCACTGGCGTGCGGACGGTCTCGGTCCCGCCGTCAAGCTCGAAGAGCAGCAGGTCCCACAGAATCTTCCAAATCGGCTCGAGTGTTGCGTCCGTTCCCTCCGCCGCCGCGAGAATCATCCGCTCCCAGTAGGCTTGGAGCTCGGGAATCCTGTAGCGGGCGAGCAGTTCGTCGCGACGCCGCTCGAATTCGGGCCGTCGCTGCCCGTACACCTCCAGCTCCCCGGCCATCGGCGCGTCAATGTCCACTTCGACCGCCGTGTTGAAGAACGCGTACAGGCCGTAGAAGTCCCGCTGCGAAATGGGGTCGAATTTGTGGTCATGGCATCGCGCGCACCCGGCGGTCAGGCCGAGCCACACGGTTGCCACTGCGCTCGTGCGCTCCACCGTCCGTTCGACCCGGTCCATCTCGATCGGAAACCCGCCCTCGCGATTGTGCAGCGCGTTGCGGTGGAACCCGGTCGCCACCCGCTGCTCCAAGGAAGCTCCCGGCAGCAGGTCTCCCGCCATCTGCTCGACGGTGAACCGGTCAAACCCGAGGTTCCGATTGAAGGCTTCGATCACCCAGTGGCGCCAGCGCCAGGCGAAGGGCCGGATATAGTCCGCCTGATATCCGTCACTCTCGCCGAACCGCGCCTGGTCAAGCCAGTGCAACGCCTGCATCTCGCCATAGTGGGGCGATGCCAGCAGGCGCTCCACAGACTGCGCGTAGGTCTCAGCGTCGCGGGATTGCCCAATCTGGCCGAACTCGGGGGGCAGCCCGGTCAGGTCGAGGCTGATCCGGCGAAGCAGCGTGTCGCGGTCTGCCTCTGGCGAGGGGCTGATTCCCTCGGTCTCCAGCCGCGCCTTGACGAAACTGTCGATCGGGTTGCGTGTCCAGCCTTGGTCGCGGACAGCCGGAGCCCGGGGCCGGGTTGGGCGCCGATATGCCCAGTGACCCGTGACTGGTCCGTCGTTCCCGGCCCCGGCCGACGCTTCGGGCCACTCCGCACCTTGGTCGATCCATGCACGCAGCTTGCGAATCTGCCCGGGGGAGAGCGGGGCCGCGCCGAGAGGCATCGGACCGCCTTCCGCTTCTGGCCTGGTCAGCATGCGGATCAGAAGGCTCCCCGCGCTGTCACCGGGCCGGATCGCGATTCCGGAATTGCCCCCCTTCCTCGCAGCGGAGGGATTGTCCAGCCGAAGGCCCCCTGACCGGGCTGTCTCGCCGTGGCACCCTTGGCAGCGCTGGCGGAGAATCGGCTCTACGTCCGCGGGGAAATCAACGGCTGGCGCCTGTCCCCACGCCGACACGGCGAGCAGACCGAGGGCAAGCGCGATCGGAATGGCCAGCTTCACATCACCCTGTCTTCGGTTCGGGACACAACGTAACAAACCGCGCTGGCCTCACTCGCCGACAGAACCGGCAGCGTGCCACGCCCGGGCCGGGAACTCGCCGGCAGGTGCGCTCGGCGACCCATTGTCGGCTCGGTCGACTGGCCCCACTCTATGCTAGGTGGAAGCCAGCGATGGCTGTGAGGAGGCCCTGTGAACATTACCCGCAGATCCCTGTTTGCCGGCGTGGGAGGAACGCTGCTCGCCCGGAGCCTTCCAGGCGCGGCCGGCCTGTTCTCCGCGACATCGATCAACCACTTGGCGCTGACCGTGCCGGACGTCGGGAAAGCGGCCGAGTTCTACGCCCGCCTGCTTGGTACGCGCCTCATCAGCGACATGGGCGAGCGCGGCCAGATGCGCGGGCTGCGACGGAACTATCTCGCGCTCTTCAAAGGGGAACAGGCCGGCCTGAACCACTTCTCGCCGGGAGTGGACGGTTTGGACGAAGCTGCGGCCGGCGACACCCTCAGCCGCCACGGCTACGCGCCGTTCGAGAGAGCCCCCGGCATTTGGGCCGTGCTCGACCCGGACGGCATTCAGGCCCACCTCTCCGAGAGGATGCGCCGCCAGGACGAGGTTGACGCGGCATACCGCGAAGATCCCGAACCCGAGGCGATCCTGAGGGGCGTGGACGTGAACCACCTGGCCTTGCGCGTGGGCGACATTGGGCGCTCGGTGGAGTGGTACCAAGGCCTGATGGGGCTCAAGGTCGTCAGCCGCTCGGTGTCGTCGGCGTTCTTGGGCATGGGCGAGAACTTCCTAGCGCTCTTCCAGGGACGTCGTTCGGGCATGGTCGACCACTTCTGCTTCTCGGTCGAGGACTATGACCCGGACACTGTGCGCGACCAGCTCGCCCGGAACGGGATCGAGTCAACCCGGCGGGAAGACCGCACGTACTTCAAGGATCCCAATGGCCTGACGGTGCAGGTGTCGGAGGAAGGACACCAGCCGTAGCGACCGCGGTCCCTTCAGCCCAGATGCCGCGGGTCTCCTGAGCACCACCCGCAACGGGATTTCTGCCATCTCCGGGCGCCGGGCACCTCAGTACTCCTTCTTCATGTCCACGACATTGCGCAGGGCCTCGCCCGCGCTGAAGCGGGCGATGTTCTCGCGGTAGACCTTGACCCGCAAGTCGCCCCCGAGCCGACCCTGAGTCGCGACGTGCGGCGTGATGATCGCGTTGTCGAACTTCCAGAGCGGGTGGCCCTGTGGGAGTGGCTCTGGGTCGGTAACGTCCACACCCGCCCCCGCGAGGCGCTTGCTGTCGAGAGCTCGCACGAGCGCGCCCATGTCGTAGAGCTTTCCGCGAGAGACGGCGATGAAGTAGCTCCCGCGGCGCATCGTCTCAAACTCGGCGGGCCCCAGCATCCCCTCGCTGTCCCTGGTGTGCGGCGCGCACACGAAGATCACGTCAGCTTGCGGGACTGCCTCGCCCAGGCGGTCGGGGTACAGCATTAGGTCGAAACTGGGCCGCGGGGGGAATTCCTCCGGGTCAACTCCGATCACGCGCATTCCGAAGGCCTTCGCGCGCCAAGCCACGTTGGACCCGATTCCCCCGGTCCCGATGACCAGTGCGGTCATTCCCTCAAGCTCGACAAGCCCGTAGTTCCCCCCGCGCCAAGTCTCGTTCACCCTGTCCGGGATGAAGTGGTTCAGCTTCCGCGTGAGCGCCAACAGCATCGCGAACGCGTGGTCGGCGATCGCTGCCGACGAGAGAGTCTGCGCGTTCGTCATCACCACCTCGCTGTCGACCAACTCGGGGTACAGGTACGGCTTCACGCCAGCGCTCGTGATCTGGACCCAACGCAGCCGCTTGGCGGCACGTACGACAGCCAGGGTGGGGTTGCCGATGATCGCGTCCGCGTCAGCCACCTCGCGCAGCAGGTTGGCATCTCCCTCGCCGCGGTCTGTCACGTGCGCGATCGTGATGCTGTCGGGCTTGCCGCTCTCGAGCTCGGCCACCAGTTCGCTGGACTGGCCGACGACCACAACTTTCTGGCCGTCTAGGGCCGCTGGGTACAGTGCGGCGGAAAGGAGGATTGGGACAAGTGCTCTCATGGGGACCTTCGCCAACCATGGTATTCGCAACGGGCAGCGCGCAGCGGTGCGGGCCCGCTGGCAATCGGCCGGGTATCCGTCGTACGATAATTGCAGGATGCGGCCAGACCGGCGCAGATTCCTCCATGGTCTGGGAGCGAGCATCGCGCTGCCGATGCTGGGGCGCTTTGCCGCCCGGTCGGCCCGAGCTGCCAGCCAGCCACGACCTCGGTTGGAGCGACTGGTGTGCGTGGGCACCTACCTCGGCTTTTACCAGCCCCACTTCTTCCCGCAAACCACGGGCATCTCATATGAGATGCCACCGGCGCTCGCTCCGGCGAATGCCTTCCGGGAGAAGTTCACGATCCTGTCGGGCCTTGACCACCGCGGTCGAAACGGGCATCACGGCTGGCAGGCGTGGCTGACCGGATCTGCCGGTGGCAGTGTCTCGGTCGACCAACTGGTGGCCGGGCATGTCGGGGATCGCACACGTTTCGACTCGCTCCAAGTGACCTGCGGCAATCCGCCCCACGAAGCGCGGCTCAGCTTCACTGGCGAGGGCGTCGCGCTTCCGATGATCGGCCGCCCGAGCGTGCTGTACGGCAAGCTGTTCCAGTCCGGAGCGGACAAGGAACAGGTCCGTTACCTGATCAAGACCAACCGCAGCGTGCTGGACGGTGCCGTCGCGGAGGCCCGTGCCCTCGAGAGGGATTCGAACGCCGCGGACCGCGAGAAACTCGGCGAGTACTTTGCCTCAGTCCGGGGCGTGGAGCGCCGCCTGCACAAGCAGGCCCAGTGGCTTGACCGGCCAGTCCCAACCGTGGACTACGCTTTGCCGGAGTTCGACCCCGTTGCCCCCAATCTCGCACTGGAGTGCGAGTCCATCATGTACGACCTGATCGGGCTGGCGCTGACAACGGACTCGACCAGAGTGCTGAGTTTCGTGATTCCCGGCTGGAGCCAAGTCTTCAACATCCGGGGCCGCAACCTCAGCGCCGGGTATCACGGCCTGTCGCATCACGGCAATGATCCGCGGCGCATCGCCGAGTACACCATGGTCGGCGCTGAGCACGTGAAGCGCTTGGGGGGCCTGCTGGGTGTGTTGGAGCGCGCCTCGGACGCCGATGGCCGACCACTGCTCGACACCACGGCAGTGCTGTTCGGCAGCGGGATGGGCAACGCGAACACCCATGACAACAGCAACCTGCCGACGCTGGTCGCCGGTGGAGGTCTCCGCCACGGCCGGCATCTCCATTACGAGCGCGACGCGGCGGCCCCAAGGCTGCTCGGGGACTTGTACCTCACGCTCATGCAAGGCTTCGGGATTGAGGTCGAGCGCTTCGCCAGTGCTCGCTCGGGCCTCGGCGAACAGCTGGGATGACGTCTTCCCGCACGCGGCTCGGGCTGGCCATGCCAGTGCTCGCCGCGGTCATCGCCGTGCCAGGCGGGGCCGAGCCGATACCCGCTTCCATTGCCGGATTGCTCGAGGCTCGCTGCGTCGCCTGCCACTCGGGCCCTAGTCCCCAAGCGGCCGTGAATCTTGCCGTCTTCGGCGTCGACTGGCAGGAGCGGGACCAAGCGAGCCTCTGGGAGCGTGTGCACGCGGCCCTGGCCGAATCGCGGATGCCCCCGGATGGAGCCCCGCCGATAGCTCCGGCCGAGCGAGGCCGAGCCGTGGCGTGGGTTGAGGGACGCCTGCTGGCGAACTCAGGGCCAGCCGCGTCAATTCCCCGCAGGCTCAATCGAGCCGAGTACGAGAACACCGTGCGGACTTTGTTCGGAATGCCGGGCTTCGAACTGCCCGCCTCGTTCCCAGCCGACAGCTCGCCGGGCGGCTTCGACAATCTCGCCAAGGGCCTGACAATGTCCGCGCCTCTGATGGAGCAGTACGTCGACATGGCGGCACAGATCGCCGTTGAGGTGCTGCCCCGGGCCCCCCGGGAAATGCGTGCCGACCCGAAGACCTATGCTCTGTCATCGGTCGCTTTCGACTCCAGCGCCGGGCGTGCCGTGGAGGGCCGGGCATTCCGCATCGTGTCGTCGCGGAACATGGCCAGCGCCGGGGCGTGGCCCTCGCGATTCGAGGTGACCGAGAGCGGCGTGTACCGGATCTCGCTCGAAGCGAACGTGTTCGAGAACGAACGGATGTTCTACGCTCCCCGGGAGCACGGCGTGACGCTGGGCCTCTACGCGCGCCAGAAGACGGAGGACTTCTACGCGCCTTTCGGGGACTTGCGGAGGATCGCGGAATTCAAGGTGCCTGCCGGGCCTGAAGCGCCAAGCACGCTTGTCGCCGAGGCGGAGCTCTACGCCGGTGAGATCTTTGGGGTGCGCTGGGAGGACGGGCCGGCATACTCCGATCTTCCCCGCCGCGACTACTCGCCGCGTTTCCTCGGGGATCGACTGAAGCGAGACCGCCTGTACTACGCCGCGATGTTGCGCTACAAGGGCGGCGCTCGGGGAACAACCCAGGTGCAGGTCTACGAGGCCACAAGGGCCCTCATGGACAGCGGCGATCTGGATCTCTCCGACCCCCGCCTGGACAGCCTTCCCGAGCATTGGGGTGGAGGCTTGTCCGAGGCCCCGCACAACTGGATCAAGGCCTTTGTGCACGAGGAGATGATGCGGTTCGGCCCGGCCGTTGACGTTACGGGCATTGAGGTCGTGGGCCCGCTGAGGCTGGTGGAGGACGGACCCGCCCGAGCCCGCCGAGTCCGGGCCGAGAGCTTTCTGGCCCCGGGGGCCGCCGCCACGGGCGACGAGGAACGGGCCCGCCTGGTGCTGGAGGCTTTTCTCTCCGCCGCTTTTCGCCGGCCACCACAGCCCCGGGAGGTCCGGTCCTACGCGTCCTTGGCACTTTCTCACGCGGCCACGACTCCGGGGGCGCGACTGGAGGACGGATTGCGCCTGGCCATTCGTCGCGCGCTGATCTCGCCCGAATTCCTCTTCCGCGGCCCGCGCCCGGGACCGCTGGACCACTTCGCGCTGGCGAGCCGGCTGAGCTACTTTCTGACATCCGGGCCGCCGGACGCGCCCTTGCGGACCCTGGCGGCTCGCGGAGCGCTCGCGGAGCCCGAAACGCTTGCCGCAGAGGTCGACCGGCTGCTTGCCTCCCGCGAGAGCGACCGCTTCGTGCGCAGCTTTACTGGCCAATGGCTGTCCACGAGGCTGTTGGCCGGGATCATGCCCGACCCCCGGCTGCTCAAGTTCTTCGACCCGGACCGCGAGGCGCTGATTGCGGAGGTTGAGATGCTCTTCGCGGACATCCTCCGAAACAACCTGCCGCTGGAGACGTTCATCAACCCCGGCTTCACCTACCGCAGCGCGCGGCACAACAAGATCTACGGGACGGCGCTGGAGGGCAACCACATGCGGCGGGTCGCGCTCGATCCGGAAGACCGCCACAGCGGTCTCCTGGGCCTGGGAGCGGTGATGATGGCGACCGCGAACGGCGTGGACACCAATCCAGTGCCGCGCGGCGTGTGGGTCTTGGAGAACATTCTCGGGCGACCGCCCGGAGCACCGCCGCCGAACGTGCCCGCCATCGCTCCCGACACCCGTGGGGCCGGCTCCATCCGCGAACAGCTGGCCGCGCACGCCGCGGACCCGGCGTGCGCGAGCTGTCACTCGGAGATCGATCCCATCGGGATGGCTCTGGAGAGTTTCGATCCTGTGGGCCGTTGGAGAGAGCACTACCCGTCCTACACCAAACCGGCGGACGGCCAGGCGGCACTCACCGAGGACTTCTACGCAAGCGTTGGCCAAGGGACGGTGACGGGGCCCCCGGTGGATACGACGGGCCTGCTGCCCGACGGCTCCCGGCTGGAGGGTGTCGCCGACCTGAGGCGGTACGTAGCGAGCCGAGCCGGTGACTTCGCCACCTGCCTGGCGGAAAAACTGCTGGCATACGGCACGGGCCGCACGCCAGGGTTTGGGGACCGTCTCGCCGCCGGTCGCATCGGGAGCCGCGCCGTGGACCGCCGGGATGGCTTCCGGGACCTGATCGTGGCGGTCGTCCAATCGGAGGCATTCGCCCTCCGCTAGCTTGTCGTCCCCAAGCCTATCGGGGTGATCGGCGAGCGACCCGGTTCCCGTCCGAGGGCGGGTTCGGCTGCTACCCTTTGATCGCGCTCGGGCGATTCTCTCGTGGCCCGAACGCTGCAATCGAATGAATCTCCGCCCGATCCTTGCCTCCCTCTTCCTGCTATTGCTCGCCCTTGCCCTGAGCGGCCAGCGCGAGCGTGCCGAAGTGTTCCAGATCGCCCCCGGTACCGTCGGCGAAATGCCGACCGGCAAGGAAGCGGACGGGCTGCCGGGCGACTTCGTGCTGCGAAATGGCCGGATTCACGCCCTCGTGTCGGGCTCCCAACCGTTTCGCAGGGCCAACATGACGACCGACTACGGGGCAGTGCTGCAAGGCTGCCTGTACGACCTAGACCTGCGCGACGGCGCTAATGACCAGTTGACGGCGCTCCGCCCCGGAGGCGAGTCCGGCTACCTGTCGCGGGTGACCGTAGTCGACGAAGGCGCCTCCGGCGCTGCCGTCCTCGAGGCGGTTCGCACGGCCGCGATCGGCGGCGGCCTTCGGACTCGCCACGAGTACCGGTTGGAGCCAGGCTGGGAGTTCCTGCTAGTCACGTCCACCTACGCCAACCAATCGGACGGGCCCATCTCGGTCGCCCCGGCCCCGACGTGGAAGGGGCTAGAGGGCGAGCAGGTCGTTGGCGGTGTGATGATCGGCGACAGCATTGACGCGTTCGACAAACGGGGCTATGCTGTCCAGTCCGCGGACGGCGCGTCCCTGCCCGGCGAGGTCACGCTGCAGCCCGGCGAGGAGCGGTCGTTCGCCATCCGCGTTGCGGTCGGCGATTCGCCCCTGGCGGCGTACGGCAAACTGGCGGCTGCGCGAGGCAGGACTGGCGCTGTCGAGGGTAGTGCCAAGGGCCCCGCGGGCGAGCCGGCCGTGCGCGGCGCGATCCGCGTCTCGCTGGACGGCCAGTGGGTCCCGCATTATCCGGACGCCGAGGGTAGCGTGCAGTTCCGGCTGCCGCCAGGCAGCTACGACATGCGGTTCCACGATATCGGTCGTCCCTCGCTGGAGCGCACGATCGATGTCCGGGCCGGGCAAACCACCCGCCTCGACCTAGGGGTGGGCGCGGCCTCCGCGGTCCGCATCGCAATTCGCGACGGGAATGGCGACCCGTCACCTGCCAAGGTGCAGTTCGTGGGCGTCGACGGGACGGAGACGCCAAACTTCGGCACGGACTACCGAGCGCACGGGAACAACCACCAGTACCAGACCCATGACGGCACCGTCTTCCAGCAGGTGCCGCCCGGCAACTATCTGTTGCGAGTCACCCGAGGGCCGGAATTCGACCTCGCGGAGCGGCGCGTCACGGTGGCGCCGGGCGAGACCGTCCAAGTGGACGTGGCTCTGGCGCGGACGGTTGACACCAACGGCTGGATCAGCACTGACTATCACGCGCATTCCACTCCCAGCGGCGACAACTACTGCAACACGCGGGATCGCATCATCAACTTCGCCGCGGAGCATCTGGAGTTCGCGCCCACCACCGAGCATCAGCGCCTGTACGATTGGTCCTCGCAGATCGAGACGCTCGGCCTGTCGGGGCGCATCAAGACCGTTCCGGGCATCGAGCTGACCGGGAGCGGTCAGCACTTCAACGCGTTTCCCCTCCGGCCGGACCCGATGGCGCAGAACGGGGGTGCCCCGCTCTGGCATTACGATCCCCGCATCAACGCGGTCACGCTTCGCAACTGGGGCACGCCGACCCTGGACGGAGGCTCCCGGATCGATCCGGGCGCGAACGCCCGTACCGATCTCGGGCACTTCGGAGGGGGCCCGGACCGCTGGGTGCAGGCCAATCATCCCGACGTCGGCACGGTCTTCTTTGACCGTGACCGGGACGGTGAGCAGGACGGCGGTTTCGTGGGCTTTGAGAGCCTGATCGACGCCGCCGAGGTGTGGAGCGCGGAGATTCTCAACCTGGACCCGCGCTACAGGACGCGCAGCGGTGCGAACCGCACGTTCGGGTGGCTGCAGATGCTGAACCAAGGACGACGGGTCTGGTGCGTTGCCGTGAGCGACGCGCACCGGATCTTCGGCAATGGCGTTGGCGGCTGGCGGACCTACGTGCCGAGCTCCACCGACGAGCCAGCTGAGATTGAGCCGGCCGAGATCATCGCGAACTCGAAGGCTGGCCGAATGATGATCACGAACGGACCGTTTCTGGCGGTCACGACAGCGGACGGTCAGCCGATTGGCTCCACGGTCATCGCGGAGGGGCATGTTGACCTTCGCGTGCGTGTTCAGACTCCGAACTGGCTGGAGATCGATCGCGTCCAAGTGCTGGTCAATGGGCGCCAGCCCGAGGCGTACGACTTCCGACGGTCGGGTAATCCGGACATGTTTCGGGACGGTGTCCTGAACTTCGACGAGACGATCCGTGTCGAACTGCAGCGCGATGCGCACCTGATCGTGGTGGCGATCGGAGAGAGTTCGGACCTGGAGCAGGGCTGGGGCCTTGACCCGAACGGGCAGATGCACCCCGTCGCCTACACGAACCCAATCTTCGTTGACGTGGACCGGGACGGGTTTGAGGCCAACGGGGACACGCTCGGGCATCCGCTGATGACTTCGCCAGCCGAGGGGTAGCCGCGAGTGTCCCGATCACGCCACGCATAGCGCCGCAGTGCCGGTAGCGTGCCGCGTCCGTTAGCCTGAAGAGTAAGTGGCGTGCGCAGGCCAACGCCCATCGCATGCGAGGAAACATGGCTCAGCACGCTCTAGGGGCTCTGCTCCTGTCGACCGTAGCTCTGGGCACCCCGCTCGCCGCCGAGACGGCATGGCGTCGCATCGGCGGCACGGGCATCGCCGCGGGACTGGCCGGGCCGGCCGGCGCGCCGGCTCAGGACACATGGTTCTCTGCCGGCGGTGGGCGCCTTCTTGTGTCGCTTCCGACCGGCGGTGTCTGGTCCAGTGCGGACGAGGGTTTCACTTGGGCCCCGGATCCCGATGCCGCCAGCGAGTTCCGCGCGTCGCTGGAAGCCACGCCCAGCCCTGGCGGCACAACCACGATCGTCCGCAACCCGTACAGAGCCGGAGTCTCCTACAGGCTGGCTCGCCACCTGTACCGCTCCGACGATGGTGGGCTCAGCTGGACGAACCTCACCCTCTCGGAAGGCAGGTCTGTGATCGGCCCTTGGCAGTCGTCGCTGGCAATCTCGCCGACCGACGCCGAGTTGATCGTCGTCGGGAACTCGCACGGCCTGTGGAAGTCCCAAGACGCCGGCGTCACCTGGGCCAGCCTAAACTCGCGGTTGCCCAATTTTCCGCGGGCCCGATTTCTCAACAGCCAAGCCGGTGGTGCCCCCGAACTGTCATCGCATCTCGGAACCCTCGCACTTGCCCGACTTGCGGGTCCCCCAGCTTGGAGCCTGAGAGGCAGGAATCCCGACTCTGGCCACCTGTCGGCCGATTCCGTCAATGCCGGCGTCCCAAGCCTGCTGCCGGACAGTTACTCCCTCGGTCGCCGCGTTTGGAGGGACGGCCGACCAATTTCCCCAGACCTGACCGGATGCCGGCCCGGCTCCGATTGCGCCGATCTCGCAATCACGGCCACGAGCGTTGAGCGTGCGATCTGGGCCGGGACTTCCGATGGGCGAATCTGGCTGTCCCTGGATCAAGGGTCCACTTGGAAGATGGCATGGGACGACCCATCCGACGGCCCGGTCACGAGCCTGTGGGCTGACCCCCACCTTGGCCAATTCGTGGCGGCGATCGTCGGCAGCCGGGTGTTGCGGTCCTCGGACGGCGGGAATCTCTGGATCGATGTCAGCGCGGACTTGCCAGAGGGGCGATGGACGAGCGTCATCGGCCACCCCGAAACGGGAGCTCTCTACGTCGCGGGGTCGCACGGGGTGTTCTCATCGCGGGCGGATTTCACAATGCCCCTGCCCCCCTCCCCCTGGACTGACATCACGGGAAATCTTCCGTCCCGGACCGTCACGGACTTGGCGGTCGACCGCCGGCGAGGGCGTCTCTACATCGCCCTGGCCGGGCATGGCATTCACTGGGCGCACACGCCGGCCGTCCGCCAAGCCCTGCAGGCCCTCAGCGCGGCCGACCTGGCCCATCGGCCGGCGGCGCCGGGAGGTCTGCTGACGATCCTTGGTGTCGAAGCCCGCTCAGTTCGTGCCAGTGGCCAGTCTGCGCCTGTCCTGCACACCTCCCGCGGACGCACGCAGGTGCAACTGCCGTTCACGGTTCAGGGACGCACAGTGCAGCTTCAGTTGCAGTCCGCGAGCGCGCTGCACGAGCTGGACCTGCCATTGAGAGAGGCCTCGCCTGCGATCTTCGTGGTGGGCGGGGACCCGTTGGTGCTCGACGCCCGCAGCGGCTCCGTCATAGGGTGGGCCAAGCCGGCCGCCCCCGGTTCCAGCGTGCTCGCAATGATGGCTGGGCTTGGGGCTGTCGAGCCAACCTGGCCGGCAGGTCTCGAGTCCCCGCAGTCCAACCCTCCCGCACCGGTTGCACGGCTCGCCGCCACGGTCAACGGGGTGGCCGCGCGAGTGGTGGCGTCCCAACTCGCGCCCGGCTATGTCGGGACCTATGTCGTCGAAGTCGAAATTCCATCCACGACGCGCCCCGGGCAGGGTTTCCTGACGGTCTCGGCTGACGGCATGCCGAGCAATGAGGTGGCGCTGGTGATCGGACAGTAGGGAGCGTCCCGGATCGAATCGACAGCGCACACTGCGTTTGCCGTCACGACATGCTCCAAGCTCGGCTCGCGGGCAAGCGCCGGGCCCTGACCACCGCTTCGCGGGGATCTTCGCGGTGATGAGCGAAGCACCCATGCGCGCGTGTCGGTGTCTGTTGCTCACCGCCAGAAACGTGGGTCGGGAGCTCGACGGCGAGACTTGGAACTAGGGCCCAACCGCCCAAGCCGGAAGAACTTCGTTCCGGTGACCGCGAAACCGACCTCAGCGCCCGGTTTCTGGCTGGCCCCTTGACGTGTACTCCCGGCTCACGCGGGAGGAAATCCCGCACAGTACCTCGTACGGCACGCTTCCGATCAGATCGGAAACACCTTGCGCCGTTTGCCACCGACGGCCGATCAGCACCGCTTCATCCCCTTCCACGGGGTTCGCGGCATCGGTGACATCAATGACCGTCAGGTCCATGCTGATTGCTCCTACGATGGGACACGGCACCCCCTTGAGCAGCGCATTCGCGCGATTTGCCAGACGGCGGTCGAGGCCATCCGCGAATCCGACCGAGAGCACTCCAACGCGCATCGCCCGCGGCGCGACGAACGCCGACGAGTACCCCACTGACGCACCTCGGGCCACGTCGTGCAGCCCGATCAGCCGGGCGCGCCATTCCAGCGCCGGTCTCAGCCCCGCATCGCTGCTCTCGGCTCTTCCCAGAGCGCAAATAACGTAGCCGTACAATGCCAGGCCCGGCCGCGCCATGGTGCAACCGGCCCGCACCTGGCGGTCCGCCCGCCTGTGCACGATGGTGGCACTCGCAGCGGTGTGCACGTGAGCCGGCGCCAAGCCCTCCGCACGCAGCGCACGCAACTGGCGGCGGAACCGCGCAACCTGGCGGGCCGTCTGGTCCGAACGGAAGTTCTCCGGCGCAGCGTAGTGGGTCGCAACGCCCTCGACATCGAGCCAATCGGCCGCTTGGCCGACCGCTTCGATCGCGGCCGGTGACGTTCCTTCCAAATCCAACCCCAGGCGGTTGAGGCCGGTATTCAGCATCAATTGGCATCGCAGCCGCCGGCCGAGCCGTCGGGCCTCCCGTTTCCATCGCTCCAGCTGCCCAAGGGAGTTGATCATGGGACTCACATCCCGCTGTGCGGCCTCCCGTTCCTCCCCGGCTCCCAAGCCGTACAGCACGGCGAGGGGCTGGTCCAGCCCTGCCTCGCCCAGCCAAATCGCCTCCTCAAGGGTCGCCACGGCGAATTGGCGCGCGCCCGATGCCACAAGCGCACGGCTCACCTCAATGGCTCCGTGGCCGTATGCGTCGGCTTTGACGACGCACATCAGTTCCACGGCCGGCCCGGCCATCGCTGCCAAGCGCCGGTAATTCTGGCAGACCGCCCCCAGATCCACGATGGCACGGGTCCGCGGCGGGACGGACCTCGTCGCGCACGGCCCGGACATCGGTCCTGTGCCGCTCACATCCTCGCCGGCACCGGCATTCCCATCAGGCCCATCAGTTCCCCCAGCTCTCGCAACGCCAACTCGACAATCGCCACGAGCACGCGCTTCCGGCCCGGGTCCTTCTCGTTGAGTATGTGCGTCTGGTGGTAGAAGTTGTTAAACGCTTGGGCCGCCTGAAACGCGCTGCGCGCTAGGTGCGCCGGCTCTCCGGACTCCACCGCCCGTGACGCCGTCCAGCGGGACATTGACATCGCGAGCACCAGTTGCCACAGCCGGTCGTCCCGCAAGTGACGCCGCAACTCATCTCGCGACGGCTGGGACCGTTTCTCGGCCGTCCTCCGGTGCTTGCGCAAGATGTTTCCGGCACGCACGGCTGCGTATTGCAGGTAGGGTCCGGTCTCTCCCTCGAACGCGAGCGCCTCCTGGAAGTCGAAAGCGATAACTGTGTTGCGCGTGAACCGCAGCATGAAGTAGCGCAGCGCCCCCACCGCGATCTGCTCCGCGATGGCGCGCCGCTCATCGTCCCCCATGTCCTGCTGCCGGCTGCGAACCTCGTCCAGCGCCGTCTCAGCCAGCAAGTCAAGCAGGTCATCCGCCTTCACTCCCAGCCCTTTGCGCCCGGATACCTCTACATACGGCTTTGCCCGGTCCGGGGCGCTGAGTTCTATGCCCAGTTCGGCGCAGCACCGCGGGGAGAGCGCGACCATCTCGTAGGCGAAGTGCACGCTCGCCTCGGCCTCCCGCTCGAATCCCAGCGCGCCAACGGCGGTGCGCACCACATCCTGCAAGTAAGACTGGCGAACATCGATGACGTTGTAGACTTCCTCGCCATGCCCGAACACCGGCGACTCTGGCGGCGACTCGCCCTCCGCCGTCACCCAGACAGTCCCGGAAGCCCCCGTCGCCATGCGGCGGTATGCGAAATCCCTTCCCTCGATCAATCCAAGCTTCCACAGTTGATACGCGATGTCCTTGCCCACGTATGTGACTGTCCCGTTCGAGCGCACGATGACCTTGTCCGGATCCACCGCATCCTCCGACGCGTCTGGCGCTGACGGCACCGGCTCGCCACCGTCCGCAGACTGGTCGGCCGGCATGACCCAGCAGCCCGCGTTCCGGCCCGACTCTTCCAATCGGATCACTCCGCGATCCTTTAGGAGCTCGAACGCCGCGGCCCAAAACCGTGCCTTGAGGATTTCGCTCTCCCTCGGCAGGACATCGTAGGACACGCCAATCCGGCGCATCGTGGCCAAGTGGCACCGAACCACAGAATTAGCGACGGCGTTGCCCATCGACGCCAACTCCCCGTCCCCGGACTCCAGCGCGTGGAGCGTCTTGGCGCGCCAGCCCAGCGCCTCCTGATCCTTAGCCGCAAAGCGCTCCGAGACCCGCGCGTAGAGATCCCAGCAGTAGTGGTCGAAACGGATCTCAGGGTCGACCGCCATAGCCTCAACTTCGGTGGCGGCCTTGCCCTCTATGAAGGAGAGCCCGGCAACGACGTCGGCGACCTGCACGCCGGTGTTGTCTATGTAGTTCTGAACTTCCACCGGACGGCCCAAGTGACGCAGCAGCCGCACAAGCGTGTCGCCGAGCACGGCGTTACGCAAGTGGCCGATGTGGGCCGCCTTGTTCGGGTTGATGTTGGTGTGCTCAACGATGACCTTGCCGCCCGAAACGGGCAACTCTTCGGCGCCGGCGATAACGCGAGCGGCGTAGGCGGCGCGGTCAAAGCGCACATTGACATAGCCAGCGCCAGCGGCCTCCGCCGACTCGATCCCGTCGACAGAGTCCAACGCGGCTGCCAGCTCGGCCGCGATCAGCCGCGGAGCCCGACGCAAGTGCCCTGCCAAGCTGAAGCAGACGGGCGTCGCCAAGTCCCCGTGGCCAGCCATCCGCGGCAATTCAACGACCACCTCGACGTTCAAGGCATAGAGTGTCTCGATCCGGTCCGACAGCGCCTTCCTCAGGCGCTTCTCCATCGTGAGGAGCATCGTCTGGGAATCTGGAGGCCCGGCCCGGCCCCTTCACCGCGGCCGACCCGGAAGATTCGGAGTCTATCACAGCCATACCAGGATGGACTCGGTTCTGCTTGGAAGACTCTGCCGATCGTTACGGCGGGGCCAAGCTGGCCCCAAGGCACGAGCAGGTGGGAAGATAGGCGCCCACGCGCTTGGAGCCGGCGGAAGGCAGCGTGTCACAGACGCCCGACGCGGTCCAGCACAGGCGACGTGCGGCAAGTGGAGCGGCAGGCGCCTGAAGCCACGCGGTGGCGCTACCACGGACCAATGGTGTTCGGCTACCGATCTCGCGTCCTTCGGGGAAAAAGGAACAGCGCGGCCGAGGAGCCGAAACCCGTGGCATTCCTGCTCGGCCCAGCTCCGATGCTTGGTTGGGATGGAGAGCGTCGGGCGGCAGCACGACCTCAGGCACCACCCTGACACGCGAGCGAGCACCGTCGCCGGGGGATCGTCCGTCTCAGTGGTCTTTGCCGTGAACCAAGCCAAGCGCGGGCACACCTAGACCCACCTTCGGGCCACTGGACCTCGCAGGGATTCAGACTGCGACGCCTGCCACGAGCGTGAAGAATCGCACCGGGCTCAAAGGTAGCCCCGATCTATGGCCCATCGCTGCGGGTCTGGAACTCCTCAGCGCTAGGGTCTTGCAGGCGCCGACGCCCTCTCGGGCGACGCTCCGACTATAGCCCGATGCATGCGTTCGAAGTGAGGGGACCGCTCGTAAGGGTTTGGGAGCTGAACGAGTGGCTGGCGACCGCGTCTCCGGACCCCACGTCACGTGCTCACTTGCCAGCAGCCCTTCGATTCGGTCTACGAGCAACTTGAATGGTCCGTTAGAGTCGCAGGGAGGCGCGTGCGTGAGGAAGAGCAACTTCTCGCGTATGAGCAGTTCGCTGCTCGTCTTGTACTTGATCCATGTGCCTTGATACTGTCCAAGACTCTGAAATCCCGAACAGATCAACAAGACTGCCCCGAGGACCGCAACGACCGGACCAGCCCAGTCCCAATCGCCAGTGGCAACCAGCACAGGTATGGCCGCTGCAACGACGATCTCACAACCGCGGATCCACTTGAATCGTGCTTGCGCCGACTGGCTCCTCTTGGCGTACCAGTCAATCTGGTGATCAAGCCTGCCCTGGATGTATTCTTCAGAATCCATGGCAGTCCTCCCCGTTCTCAATCGATGTCTGTCCGATTTCTTGCCCATGGTGCTCTGCGGTCGGCCCCGCCCGCGTGTCGATGGACCTGCCTTGTGATTCACAGCGCTCCCACGATCGCCACCGTGCCTGCCGCAACTTCTCGATTAGCGGGCATCAGTAGGCACCGAATCAACGTACCTAGCTTTTGCGGTCTGAGCCTTCGATGCAAGCCTGAGGACCTGCATCTTCTCTGTCCTGTGGCGACGAACAATGTTCTGCCCCGCGAAACGGTCCGGACAAGGGGTGGAAGAGCTAGCGCAGGCGCATGCAGCGGCAGCGGTGGAGGGCCAGCAGGCGCCGAAGCATGCCGCAGTCGACGCTGGGGCCGGAGGCTACATGCTGCGCACCAGCCACGCAGGCTTGGAAGCCGAGCGAGTGCTGCGCACATACTCGACACAGACCGCAGCGGAGGCGACGTTTCGCGAACTGAAATCGAGTTTGCGCTTGAGGCCGCTGTACGAGCGGTTGAACCAGCGGGTGGCGGCCCACATGTTCATCCCGGTGCTGGCGTACCACGCCGTGTACATCTGATCCGCGCGCCTTTGCGGGGACACGGGATCCGGTTGAGCTGGCGGTCGATCCGAGAAGAGTCGCGGGACTGGACGCGAGTGACAGCGACAGTGTGGGCGACGGACGGAACGCAGATCACGAATCGCCAAGACGTGCGACCGACACCCGGGTCAGCGCGGATCGCTCAAGCCGCCGATCTGAAGCCTCGGTTGTACTGCCGCCGCATGCCGACCGGGAAGGTGAAAACGTCGCAAAGCGTAGTGCCAAGTGAGGCTGAGGCCCACGACGGCTAGCCGCCTGTGTAGTCAACTGGGGTTCTGGAGGCCAATCGGGCGCTCCGACCCTACATGCCTGTTTATTTCTGTTCTATGTCTGCTTTTTTGCTTTTCATGCTGCTCTGGATACCAGGGGTCGACCTTCAAGACTCTTGCTGCCTTGAGCTTAGCTTCGCTCTCCTAGGAAGATCCGCGCTCCTGTCCCACGGCAGCACGTCACCAAGTGACGAACTTGGGTCAGGCACCAAGTCTCTCAATCCCGGCTCAGCGGTGCCCCAATGGATGACCGGACGACAGCGAATACGACCTACCGTCGAAAGGGGTTTTCTCGCTACCTGCGGGCCTCCTCCTCCCGTGGTCGGAAGGGTTACCCCGCCGCAGTCTCGGGCGTTGCGCGTTTCGCCGCGAGCCACTCCGCGCGGCTCACGCGCCACGTGTGCGCGATCCGGTGAACGACTGTCAGGTTTGACAGCACGGCCATTACCCAAAGAACAGCAGCCATCCGGTCGAACAATGCCCCGATGATCAGCAGCACGATCCGCTCGGGCCGCTCCATGAATCCGACCTTGCAGCTTGGTATCAGGTTCTCCGAACGTGCCCGGCTGTAGCTGACCAGCACCGTTCCCGTCATCACGACCGCCGTCAGAACGATGTAACTGAAGCGGTCAATCCGCGCGTAATGCACCAGCAGTCCGGTGAGCAGGACCAAGTCCGAATAGCGGTCCATCACGGAATCCAGGAATCCTCCAAACGGCGTGACCCTATTGGAGTTCCGCGCTACAGCCCCGTCAGTCAGGTCGAAGACCGCCGCGCACAGGATCACCAAGCCACCGTACAGAAACTCCCCGCGCGCCAAGGTCCAAGCCGCCGCCCCGTTCACGACAAGGCCGATCAGGGTGAGCGCGTTCGGATGCACGCCGCTGAGCGTGAGCAGCCGCACCAGGGCCATCAGGACCCGGCCCAAACCCCGGCCAATCGCCCCAGTGAGCGACATAGGTGCCGGCTACGCTCCCCGCTTCTCGTGAAACGTTCGGAGGCTGAGGACCACGAGTTCGCGGATTCCCCGCGGGGTCCTCGCTGTCGCGGAGTCACCCTCGCGCTTCCCGACCAGCGCCCGCCCGATCGGCGCTGTGGTGGAAATGCGACCTGCCGGCACGTCCGACTCCTCGGACGTGACCAGCTCGTAGGTGACCTCCGAGTCCTGAGTCTCGTCGTACACGACCACCGTGGACCCCAGGCCGGCCGCGTCCTGGGGTATCCTCGAGACATCGATCAGCCTCAGCTTGGCAAGCCGTCCGGTCAGGTTCGCCAGCTGTGCGTTCAGCAATCCCTGTCGCTCCTTGGCGGACTGGTACTCTGCGTTCTCCCTGAGATCGCCGAGTTCGCGGGCCTTTCGAATCTCGCCCGGCAACTTGTCGCGCAGTTCGGACTCAATGGCGCAGATCTGCGCCTCGAGCTTCTCGATTCCAGGAAGTTTCATCCCTAGCGGCATCTGAACTCCAAAGGTTAGCAGGCCGGGCGGGCCCAGACGCGATCAGAGCAAGTCCGCCGGCGCCCCGGACCGCGCGGACTCATAGACTCCGAGCACCAGCCGCAACGCGGCCAGGCCCTCCTCTCCGTCCACCAGTGGCCGGCCTCCAGATTCCACCGAGGCCCCGAAGTCTCGGAATTGCCGCTGCAAGTTTTCGATCGAGATCGCCATCGGATCCGCCGCCCCGGAATCGACGCCTGCGGCCAGGGGGGCGTCGTCGCCCGGGTCCCCATCCACGTCCCACGCAGTGAGCTGGTCCCCGGTGATGATCGCCGTGCCCTTGGTTCCGTGCAACTCGATGCGCTCGGGATATCCGGGCCAGGTGGCCGTCGCCGCCTGCAGAACGCCGCCCGCGCCACTCTCGTACTCAAGGACCGCGTTGACCAGGTCCTCGCTCTCCATCACGTGCGCGGCGGCAAGTTGCCAGTGCGCGTACACGCGGCGGACGGGCCCGGCCAAGTACTGCATCACGTCCGCCGTGTGGATACCCTGGTTGACGAGGGCACCGCCGCCCTCTACCGCCCAGGTGCCCTTTCCCTGCGGATCGTAGTAGCTCTGCGTCCGGTGCCACTTGACGTACCCGTCAACCTGAAGCAACCGCCCTAGGCGCCCGTCCTCGATGGCCTTCTTCAGGAAGATCGAGCAGTCGTCGAACCGGTGCTGGCTGACAACCCCCAAGCGCACGCCGCGCCGCGCGCAGAGGGCAGTCATCGCCTCGCAATCGTCCAATGAGAGCGCCATCGGCTTCTGCAGCAAGACGTGCTTCCCGCACTCCGCCGCCCACCGGCAGATGTCGAGGTGCGAGTCCGGAAACGTGCAGACATCGATGATTGCGATGTCTTCCCGAGCACACAGCTCCTGCCAGCTTGGCACGAACTCGCACCCGTGCAAGGCCGCGTAAGCCTCGCCCTTGGCGCGGCCCCGGTTTGAGCAGGCCACGAGATCGTAACCGATCGCCTCATAACTCTCGGCGTGCTTGTGGGCGATCGCCCCCGTTCCCACCAGACCGATGCGCATCCTACTGCATGCCCCCATTGCCCGCCCCGCCCGGGCGCAGGCCACTGTGCCCGATGTCCTCGCGATAGTGCGCGCCTTCGAAGTGGATCGCCCTTACGCCGGCATACGCGGTCTCCAATGCCTCGGCCAGGCTGTCCCCCTTGGCCGTGGCCGCCAGCACGCGGCCGCCTGACGTCACGGGAACGCCCCCGTCTAAGCGCGTCCCGGCATGAAACACCTTCGCGCCCAGCTTCTCAGCGGCACGCAGGCCCGTCACCGGGAATCCCGTTGCATACTGCCCGGGATACCCACCCGAGGCCATCACGACGCAGGCCGTCGAGTGGTTGGCCGTGCCCACCAGCGAAACATCCAAGGATCCCCGGGCCGCGCTGTACAACAATTCGCTGAAATCCCCCTCGAGCCGGTAGAGCAGGGGCTGCGTCTCGGGGTCACCCAGCCGTACATTGAACTCGAGCACCTGCGGGCCGTCACCGGTCAGCATCAACCCGCAGTAGAGAAAGCCTTGGAACGGAGTTCCGCGAGTCCGCATGCACGCCAGCACCGGCTCTACGATCGTGTCAATGATACGGTCGCTCATGGCGCTGTCGATGATGCCGTCATCCGAGTAGGCGCCCATTCCACCGGTGTTGGGACCCCTATCCCCGTCCAAGGCACGCTTGTGGTCCCGAGTGACCGGCAGGGGGCGAAAGTCGTCGCCGTCAGTCAGGACCATGAAGCTGACCTCGACGCCTCTCAGGAACCGCTCGACAACGATGCGCCGCCCGGCCGCCCCCGCCAACTTCCCGGCCAGCATTTCCGAGGCGACTGACCGGGCCTCGGCCTCGTCCCGAGCGATGACAACCCCCTTGCCAGCCGCCAGCCCGTCAGCCTTGAGAGCGACCGGATAGCCAAACCTTCCCACCGTCTTGCCAATCTCGCGCACATTCTCCAACAGCACGGACTCGGCGGTGGGCAGGCCCGCCTCGCGGCAGATCTGCTTCGCAAAGGCCTTGCTCGCCTCCAAGCGTGCCGCGTCGCGAGTGGGGCCCACTACCGGAATGCCGCGTGCCAACAAGTGGTCCGCCAAGCCGGCCGCCAACGGGGCCTCCGGGCCGACGACCGTGAGGTCCGCTCCGAGGTATTCCGCGAGGCTCGCGACCTCGGACGGATCGAGAGCATTGCACGGCACGCAGGGCACGTCCGGCAGTGCTCCCGCGTTGCCGGGTGCCAAATCCACCCGCCGGATTACCGAGTCCTGTGACATCCGCCAAGCAATGGCGTGCTCGCGGCCCCCGCTACCAATTACCAACGCTCTCATTGAAAGACCGCTGCGCTCTGCGGCCAAGGCGGCCGGAGCGTGACTGCCTAGAATAGCAGCAGGGCTCTAGGGAGCCCCGCTGCCGTGGGGGACCAAGATCAGCGCTACGACATCGTGGTCGTCGGGGCCGGGCACGCCGGGTGCGAAGCGGCCGTGGCAGCGGCCAGAATCGGCGCGCGAGTGGCCTTGGTCACTCTCAACCTCGATCTTGTGGCCCAGATGTCCTGCAACCCGGCCGTCGGCGGCATTGCCAAGGGGCACCTTGTGCGCGAGATTGACGCTCTCGGCGGGGTCATGGGCCAGGTGACCGATCAGGTCGGTATCCAGTTTCGCCTCCTGAACACAAGCCGCGGGCCGGCAGTGTGGTCGCCCAGGGCCCAGTGCGACAAGAAGCTGTACCGGGTCCGCATGCGGCAGCTCGTCGAGTCCGAGGCGAATCTCGAGATCAAGCAGGCCGAGGTCGTGCGATTCATCCTGCGCGACGGCGCCGTCCGTGGCGTCGAGCTGCTCGACGGTCGGCTCCTCCCCGCCGGAGCCGTCATCGTCACGACGGGCACGTTTCTCAACGGGCTGGTGCACATTGGGGAGCGAACCTACCCGGCGGGCCGAAGCGGAGAGCCCGCGGCCGTGCTCTTGGGCGAGGAACTCCGGGGTCTGGGTCTCCGCTGCTGCCGGCTCAAGACCGGCACGCCGCCACGGCTGGACGGCCGGACGATCGACTGGGACGCGTGCGAGGCGCAACCGGGAGACCGGGATCCGACGCCGTTCTCGTTCCGCACGGAACGGATCGACCGCGAGCAGGTCAACTGCCACATCACTTACACGACGGAGCGAACCCGGCGGGTTCTGCGGGAGAGCTTGCGGCGCTCGCCTCTGTACAGCGGCCAGATTGAGGGCGTCGGACCGCGCTACTGCCCGTCGATCGAGGACAAGGTCGTCAAGTTCCCGCACCGGCGCCGTCACCAGATATTCCTGGAACCGGAGGGCCTCGACACGAACGAGGTATACGTCAACGGTCTGTCGACGAGCATGCCCATCGATGTCCAGCGCGAGATGGTGGCGTCCGTCCCGGGGCTGGAGCGGGCCGGGATGATCCGGCCCGGCTACGCGATCGAGTACGACGCGGTCGACGCCACCGAGCTGCACCCAAGCTTGGAGACCAAGCGTCTCCCGGGGCTGTACCTGGCAGGCCAGATCAATGGCACCACCGGCTACGAGGAGGCTGCCTGCCAAGGCCTGATGGCGGGCATCAACGCCGCACGGGCACTGCAGGGCCGGTCGCCGGTCCTGCTCGCGCGCACCGAGGCATACATCGGAATCCTGATCGACGATCTGGTGACCAAGGGAACTGACGAGCCCTACCGGATGTTCACGTCGCGCGCCGAGTTCCGGCTGCACCTGCGCATTGACAACGCCGACCGCCGGCTGACGCCGGTCGGCCGGCGGGCGGGCACGGTCGGGGACGCCCACTGGCGAGCCTTCGAGCGGAGGCGGGACGCGCTCGACGCCCTGGTGGCGTTTCTGGCCGAGCGCAGGCCGCCGCTCGGCAGCGCGCTGTACGACTCCATTCAGCCGCCCTCGTCGCGCATCAGCCTGGGCCGCCTCCTGCGGCGCCCCGAAGTTCGCCTGCGGCACCTTCTGAGGGTTATCCCCGACCGCCTGACGGCCGGTTTGCGCAAGGCTGACATGGCAGCGGTTGAGACGGACTTCAAGTATTCCGGCTACCTCGACCAGCAGCGCAGGCAGATCGAGCGGTTGAGGCGTGCGGAGTCGCGCGGAATTCCGGAGCAGTTCCGCTACCGGGGACTGGCGGGCCTGTCGAACGAGGTCGTGGAGAAGATGGAGCGCGTGCGGCCGCGAACACTAGGGCAGGCTAGTCGGATTCCCGGCGTGACGCCTGCCGCGATCTCAATCCTCGACATGCACCTGGGGACGTGACGTTCGCCCGGGCGCTCGACGAGGTGCTGGCCGAGGTTGGCGTCAGCGCGGACGCAACGGCTGCAAGGGCCATGCGGCTGCACTATGAGCTGCTGCGCAAGTGGGGGCGGCGGATCAACCTCACCACCGTGATGGACCCGGCCCGCGCGGCCCGGCGGCACTACGGGGAGGCCGCCTTCCTCCACCGGGAGCTTCCGCCGCTCGCCAGCGCCGTCGACGTCGGCTCCGGGGCCGGTTTTCCCGGGATCCCATTCGCAATCCTGCGGCCCGGCACGGCGGTGACGCTGGTGGAGTCCAATCGCAGGAAGGCTGCGTTCTTGATGGAAGCCGCGGTAGGACTGCCCAACGTGGACGTGCGGGACACTCGCCTGTCAGAATGGCCGGACCGGGCAGAGTGGGCCCTGCTCCGCGCCGTCTCGCCGACGAGCGTCCTGCGAGACCTGCGCTCGCGCGTGAGCGCGGTTGCGATTCTCGGAACCCGCCAGCCACCGGACGGGCCATTCGGACCGTGGGACGGACGGCCACTGCCCTGGGGTCGCGAGATGCGGCTGTGGATTGGGCGGGCCCGGCAGTGGGAATGTTTCACGTGAAACATTCCGGAACGCACGCTCTCCCGCGCCGGACGCTCCCCTGGAATCACGCTGTTGGTGCCCTGTCACCGATCCCCTCCGCGCCGAGGAAGGTCACTGCCAGTCCCGCCCGCCCGGCCCGCCGCCCGGTTGTTTCACGTGAAACGATCGTGCGCGGCCGGCTCTCGCACACCGTCTGATAGTCTGGACTCAGGCCTAGCGTGCCCGCCTGGATCGCCATAGCTAACCAAAAGGGGGGCGTCGGCAAGACTACGACCGCCATCAATCTCGGCGCTTCGCTGGCCACCGCCGACTGCCACGTGCTACTGGTCGACGCCGACCCCCAGGCAAACTCGTCGAGCGGCTTGGGCTACCAGCCGGACGACACTCGAGCGGTCCTGTACGACGTGCTCATCGGTCGCGCGGCGATCGAAGACGCCGTGCGCCGCACTGCTTTCTCGGGCTTGGACTTGGTCCCCTCCAGCCGACACCTCGCGGGCGCCAACATCGAGCTGGCGTCCGTGCCAGAACGCCACGAACTGCTAAAGCGCCAGCGAGAGCGTTTCAGCGAGGCATACGACTTCGTCCTGCTGGACTGCCCGCCATCCCTGGACCTGCTCACGGTCAACGCCCTGGTCGCCGCCGACCGATTGCTGATCCCCATGCAGTGCGAGTACTTCGCGATGGAGGGAGTCTCGGCCCTGTTGCAGACCATGGAATCAATCCGCTCGTCCCTCAATCCGCGGTTGCTCCTGGAAGGCCTCGTCTTCACGATGTTCGACGGCCGTACGACCCTGGCCCAGCAGGTCGCCCGCGAGCTGCGCCAGCACTTTGGCCCGGCCGTCCTGCAAACGGTCATCCCGCGCAATATCAAGCTTGCCGAGGCTGCCAGCCACGGGATCCCCGCAGTCCAGTACGCCCTGTCCTCCAAGGGCGCGGTCTCTTATCTCGCCCTTGCCCGCGAGATACTGGAGCGCGCCCGCCAGACTCCGCCCCCCTACCAAAATGCCGCCTGACCCAACCACGCCCACTGTCCCCGCCCCACCCCGACGGGCGCTGGGCAGGGGTCTCAACGCCCTGCTGCCCTCCACGCCCCCGCCCGCCCCGCCCGCGCCGGGCCAGATCGCCGAAATCCCGGTTGCGAAGATCGATCCGAGCCCCGTGCAGCCCAGGCGCCGCTTCGACGCCGATGCCCTCGCGCAGCTCGCAGCGTCGATCCAGGCCGACGGCGTGCTGCAGCCAGTTTTGGTGCGCCCCGCCGGAGAGCGGTTCACCCTGATCGTCGGCGAGCGCCGCCTGCGCGCGTGCCGCATCGCGGGTCTGGACACCGTCCCCGCGATCTTGCGCCAGATTCCCGAGGAGCGGCTCCTCGAAGTCACGCTGATCGAGAATGTCCAGCGCCAAGACCTCAATCCCGTCGAAGTCGCCATGGCACTGGAGCGCATGCTGAGCGAACTGCGCCTCGTGCAGGAACAACTGGCGGAGCGAACGGGGATGAGCCGCTCGTCGGTGGCCAACCACTTGCGCCTGCTCAGGCTTCCGGCCTCCGTGCTCGGTCTCGTGCGCGACGGCAAACTCCGGATGGGCCACGCGCGCGCCCTGCTCCCGCTGCCAGCGGACCCGCAGCGAGAGGCGCTCGCCAATCGCGCGGTCGAACAGGGAATGTCAGTCCGTCAAGTCGAGGCAGCCGTCCGCGTCCTCATCAAACCTCCCAAGCCGCGCGTTCCACCGACCGTGGACCCCAACGTGACCGCGGCCGTCGAAGAGCTCGAACGAGTCCTGCAAGCGCCGGTCCGCCTGCGCGGAACGCCCGAGAAAGGCCGCATCGAGATCGCCTATCGCTCTGCTGACGAGCTTTCCGCGATCTACGACCGCGTCATGGGCGACTGAAGCGCCCGGATCAGCGAGCTGCGGGGTCCGCGGCGCGGATACGCTCGACCAATCCCGCGGCCCGGGCCCGCGCCAGGTGCACCAGCCTTCCGTGCGTGGAGATCTGCTCGAGGATGGGCACCAGCAGCGTGGGCGCCGCCAACCTGTTCCCATCGAAGGCACCCTCGGCCGAGACGAGGGCGTCGTTCACTCCCAGCCGGTCGAACCGCAACGCGCGCTCCAATGACCGGATGTGCTGCTGGGTCTCCGCGAGTCGCACGAACCAAGAAACCAGCTCGCGAGCGGTGCGCACGTCCGAGTAGTCAAACACCGCCTCTCCAACCACCGTCCCCTCCGACTCGTAGCGCAGCCGCTTCTTGCCGGTCGAGGCCACGCGCCGCTTGCTCGCCAGCGGCTTGGCAAACCGCCCCAAGTCCTCCGCCCAGGCGAACAGCCGCCCGGACTCCGCCGCTCCGACGCTGAACTCAAGCGGCTCCTCGCCTTCCTCCGAGTAGCGAGCGCTGCCGTCCGCGGCAAGCCGCACCGCAAACTGCGACGGAACGGCACCGGGAAAGTCCCGCTCGAAATGGATCGCATCCTGCCCGAATACCGCGCTGGCGGCGAGCACCGCCAGCGTCAGCGATCTAGCCAGCATCATCCGGGACCCCGTGGAATGCCGCCGCGCGTCGCGTTGCGTGGCAGTACGCCACCGCCAGCGCGTCGGAGGCGTCGAGGGGCCGGATGTCGCCCCCAATTCCCAGCAGCCGCTTGACCATGCGGCGGACCTGACGCTTCCCAGCCGCACCGTGGCCCGTGACACAGCCCTTGACCTCGGCGGGGCTGTAACTCGCGACCTCGACCCCAGTCCGCGCAACACTCAGCATAGCCGCACCGCGCACCTGCGCCAGCACGAGCGCGCTGCGCGCGTTCTTGTACGTGAAGACGTCCTCGAACGCAGCCTCGGACGGTTCGAACTCCCTCAGAACTCCCTCCAAGCCTTCCCCAACCAAGACCAGGCGGTCTGCCAGCGGACGGCCGTGAGGAAGCCTGATGGCACCGTGGGCGACCGCCTCGATCCGCCGACCGGCGGCCTCGATCACCCCGTAGCCAGTGACCCGGGAGCCACAATCCACCCCCAAGATCCGCAAGGCCCTGGCGGCTCACGCGGTCAGCGCGGCCAGTTCCTTCTCGTCGATGTCAAAGTTGGAGGAAACACTCTGGACGTCGTCCTGCTCCTCCAGCCTCTCGATCATGCGGATCACCCTGCCGGCCTGCTTGCCGGTGACGCGCACCGTCGAGTCCGGCACCCGGGCAACCTCCGCGGAGACCGGATCAATCCCCGCCTCGTCCAAGGCTGAGACGACAGCCCCGTGATCGCGCGGCGGGGAGTCCACAATCCAGTGGTCGCCCTCGTCGCGCAGGTCGTCGGCGCCGGCCATGAGCGCGATCTCCATCAGGTCATCCTCGCCCGCGGCGACCTTGGCAACCGCGACCAGACTGCGCTGCCGGAACATCCAAGCAACACAGCCATTCTCTCCGAGGTTGCCGCCGTTCTTCGCGAAAATGTGCCGCAATTCCGCGACCGTGCGATTGCGGTTGTCGGTCACTGCCTCGACCATGACAGCCACTCCGGCCGGAGCGTAGCCCTCGAACGTGACCTCGATGTAGGTCTCCCCCTCCAGTTGGCCGCTGCCCCTTTGGATGGCCCGCTTGATGTTGCCGCCCGGCATCGACTGGGACTTTGCGGCCGCGATGGCCGTCCGCAGCCGCGGATTGGAGTCCTCGTCGGCCCCGCCCTCGCGTGCCGCTACCTGAATCTCCCGGATCAGCCTCGTGAAAACCTTGCCGCGCTTTGCGTCCGCGGCCGCCTTCTTGTGCTTGATCGTCGACCATTTCGAATGCCCGGACATGAGTATCTGACCCAATCCCCGCGCCCTCCCGGACTCCGGTCGGGCACGGCTCCCGTTGAGAATACCAGACACTCGCGGCGGGACCGCCGGCCGGTAAGATGGTGCCTTGGCGTTCCCTGTTCACCGGCCACGCCGGCTTCGCGCCAGCGCCCCCTTGCGCACTCTCGCCCGAGAGACACGGCTGTCTCCCGAGGACTTCGTCTACCCCCTCTTCGCATGCCCCGGCGAGGGGATCCGGGCGCCCGTACCCTCGATGCCCGGCATCTGCAACCTCTCCGTGGACCAGGTGGTCGAGGAATGCCGCAAGGTGCGCAGCCTGGGGATCCCGGCCGTGATTCTGTTCGGCATCCCGGAGAGCAAGGATTCCGCGGGCCGCCAAGGATACGACGACGACGGTATCGTCCAGCGCGCCTTGCGCGCGCTGCGCCGAGAAATTCCGGGCCTGCTGCTCATCGCGGACACGTGCCTCTGCGAATACACCGACCATGGCCATTGCGGCGTCGTGCGCCACGGGGACGTGGACAATGACCAGACGCTCGGCCTGCTGGCCCGCGCCGCGGTCTCCCAGGCCCGCGCCGGCGCGCACGTGATCGCCCCTTCCGACATGATGGACGGCCGTGTGGCGGCGATCCGGTCGGCGCTGGACACGAACGGCTTCGAACAGGTTCCGATCCTGTCATACGCCGCGAAGTACTGCTCGGCATTCTACGGTCCGTTTCGCGACGCTGCCCAGTCCGCCCCGCAATTCGGGGACCGTCGGGGATACCAGATGGATCCGGCCAATCACCGGGAGGCGATGCGCGAGATCCGTTCTGACATCGAGGAAGGCGCCGACATGGTGATGGTGAAGCCGGCGATGCCCTACTTGGACGTGCTCTGGCATGCCAAGCGCGCCTTCGGACTGCCAACTGCTGCCTATCAGGTCAGCGGCGAGTACGCGATGCTACAGGCTGCGGCCGGCAACGGCTGGCTCGACCGCGACAGGACGATCGTGGAAAGCCTGACGTGCATCAAGCGGGCAGGTGCCGATTTCATACTGACTTACTTCGCCAAGGATGCCGCACGCCTGGTCGGCTAGGGCGGCGGCAACCGTCGCGGCGCTGGCGCTCGCCACCGGTCTTGCGCCGGGACAGGCGACCAATGCTCCAACGGTCGCGCAGCGCATCGACGCAATCCTCGGGGAATCGTCGGCAGCCCACACGCACTGGGGAATCCTGGCCCGCGATCTCGACACCGGAGCTGCCATCTACGAACGCAACGCGGCCAAGCTCTTCGCGCCCGCATCGAACGTCAAGCTGCTGACAACAGCTCTGGCCCTCTCCAGGCTGGGCACCGAACACCGCTTTGTCACCACGGTTGTCGCGGACGGAACGATCGGCGAGGACGGGCAGCTCGCGGGGGATCTCCGCCTCGTCGGGGGCGGCGACCCGAATCTGTCCTCCCGGGTCCTGCCGCAGGCAGACCGACCCGTGCACGGAGCCGACAGGCTGGCGCCGCTCCGCGAACTGGCGCGCCAAGTGCGGGCTGCCGGCGTGCGCGCGGTCTCCGGCAACGTGATCGGTGACGACACGCGGTACGTGTGGCAGCGCTACCCGCCAGGATGGTCCTGGCGGGACACGCTGCAAGCGTACGGAAGCCGGGCGACCGCCCTGGCGTTCAACGACAACCTCGTCCAGGTTCGCATCACTCCCGGAAGCCCCGGCGCTCCAGCCAGGGTTTCCCGGATTCCCGACCTCTCCCACTTCCGCCTCGTCAACCGCACCCGCACGTCCTCCCAGCGGTTCGTGTCCCGCACGCTCAGCGCCCGTCGCGGCCTGCAGCCCGGAGAGGTGATCCTGAGCGGTTTGATCCCGGCCCAGTCCAGGGGCCGCACGCTTGCACTCGCGGCGGAGGACCCGGCGCTCTATGCCGCCTCCGCTTTCAAGCGGGCACTTGAAGACGAGGGCATCCGCGTGAGCGGAAGGGCCGCCACCCGCCACCGCACGCCCGACAGGCTTGAGAGCCTTCGCTCTGGACGACCCTCCGAGCGTCGCGCGGAGAAGGAACTGGCGCGTCTCGACTCGGCCTCTGTCGCCGACGCGGTCCGCGTGGTCAACAAGCAGAGTGAGAACCTTCACGCCGAGATGCTCCTGCGCGAGGTGGCGCTGCTTGAGGCGGGGATCGGCTCCCAAGAAGCGGCCGTCGACAGCCTGGCCAGATTCCTCGCACAGGCCGGCGTGGGCACTCTCGAGTTCTTCCTCCGGGACGGGTCGGGACTGTCTCGCCACAACCTTCTCAGCCCGCGCGGAACGGTGGCCGTTCTGGAGCACATGTGGCACTCGGCGCACCGGGATACCTTCGCCGACAGCCTTCCGATCGCCGGAGAAGACGGCACCCTCGACTGGCGGTTCAGGAGATCTCCAGCGCGCGGGCGCATCCGGGCAAAGACTGGGTCGATGACGCACGTCACCGCTCTTTCCGGCTACGCCCGAACGGCCAGCGGCACCACTGCCGCGTTTTCGGCGTACGCCAACCAGTCAGGCCTGGCCAGCAGCGCGACCCGCCGCACTCTGGACAGGGTTGCCGAGGCCATTGCCGCTCCGCGATAGCTCGCGGGCCGTTATCATTGTCTGAGCGCGGAGACCCAGACCGTCCATTGCCCAGCGCACGTCCCAATCCGCGAAACCTGCTGGGAATCGAGGCGATTCCGAGGCCGGACATCGAGCACCTGCTCGAGAGGGGCAGGCACTACAAGCGCCTGCCGCGCAACACCAAGCTGCAAACGCTCAGTGGCCGGCTGATCGTCAACCTGTTCTTCGAGCCCTCCACGCGCACCCGGACGAGCTTCGAGATCGCCGCGAAGCGCCTCGGGGCGGACAACATCGGCATCCAGGCCCAAACGACCAGCCTCTCCAAGGGAGAGTCCCTGGTGGACACTCTGAACACCCTCTCGGCGATGAACCCAGACGCGATTATCATGCGGCACTCCGCGTCCGGGGCGCCGCACTTCCTGTCCCGGTTCTTGGCCACGCCGATGGTGAATGCCGGCGACGGGCGCCACGAGCACCCCACGCAGGCCCTGCTGGACGCCCTCACGATCCACGAGGTCAAGGGGACGCTGGAGGGCCTGCGCGTCGCGATCATCGGCGATATCTCGCACTCGCGCGTGGCGCGTTCCAACATTCACCTGCTGTCCAAGTTTGGCGCTGACATCGTCGCCTGCGGCCCGGCCACGACCGTCCCCCGCAACCTTCCCCAACTGGCGAGGGGCGTGCGCCTGACGTATGACATGCGCGAGGCCGTGCGAGACGCCGACGTGATCATGATGCTGCGCGTCCAACTCGAGCGCCAGAACGTCGAAGTGTTCCCAAGAACGAGTACTACCGGTATTACGGGCTGACCCTGGAGCATGTGGCACTCGCCCGGCCGGACGCCATCGTGCTGCACCCCGGCCCCATCAATCGCGGCCGGGAAATCTCGAGCGAAGTGGCTGACTCGCAGCGATCGATGATCCTGAGCCAGGTCGAGAACGGCGTCGCCATCCGCATGGCCGTCCTGGAGTGGGCTTGCTCGGGGAAGACGGAAGGTTCCGAATGAGCCTGCTGATCCGCAACGGACGCCTGATCGTCCCTTCCGAGGGCGTGGACAAGCGGGCGGATGTCCTCGTCAGGGACGGCCGGGTCGCGGCGATGGGGCGGTCGATCCAAGCGTCGGCAAAGCGCGTGCTCGACGCGTCTGGCCTCGTGGTGGCCCCGGGCTTCGTTGACATTCACGTGCACCTCCGAGAGCCCGGGATTGAGCATGCTGAGACCATCGAGACGGGCACCCGGGCGGCAGCCGCCGGCGGATTCACCACGGTCTGCTGCATGCCCAACACGATCCCGGTCAACGATTCGGCCCAGGTCACGGGTTTCATCGTCAACCGCGCGCGTCATACGGCAGCGGTCAACGTGCACCCCATCGGCGCCATCTCGAAGGGAAGCGCCGGAAAGCGCCTCGCCGACATCGGAGCTATGCGAGCGGCCGGCGCGGTAGCGATCAGCGACGACGGCCTGCCCGTGATGGACTCTGGGCTCATGCGCCGGGCGATGAAGTACGCGGCGTCCTTCGGACTACCGGTCATCGACCACTGCGAGGACCTGAACCTGAGCGCGGGCGGCGACATTCACGAGGGAGTGCAGAGCATGCGGCTCGGGCTGGGCGGCATTCCTGGCTGCGCGGAGGAAGTGATGGTGGCGCGGGATCTGATCCTGTCCGCGGACACCGGCGCCGCTGTGCACATCGCGCACATTTCCACGGCAGCCTCCGTGGAAATGGTGCGCCAGGCGAAGCGGCTCGGCTTGCCGGTCACCGCCGAGGTCACGCCGCATCACTTCGCGCTGACCGACGAGGACATTCCCGGTTTCGACTCCAACTACAAGATGCGCCCGCCGCTGCGAACGCAGCGCGACATCGACGCCGCGATCGAGGGCTTGCAAGACGGCACGATCGACTGCATCGCCACGGACCACGCTCCGCACACGGGCCACACCAAGATGCAGGAGTTTGAGCGCTGCCCGTTCGGCATCACGGGACTCGAGACTGCGCTTGGCCTCTCGCTGAACGCGCTCTATCACACGGGCACGGTCAGCCTGCCCCGCCTTGTCAGCATGTTCACGGACTCAGCCAGCGCATGCCTGCAGCTGGAACGGGGCACTTTGGCTGTGGGCGGTCGCGCGGACATCACGGTCTTCTCCTCGGAACGCGAATGGCGCTACGACGTGGGAGAGACGCTGTCGAAGAGCAAGAATTCCCCATTCGACGGCTGGCGATTCCGCGGCGGTCCCGTCGCCACGATCGTCGGCGGGAAGGTTGTCTGGACGGCCGAATCGGGAATCGCCAGCACCTGAAGCACGGCAGGCCCAGCAGCAGCCCCAGTCTCTCAGCCGGAGTCGCTGGTGCCAGTCTCGGCGTACGCCTTCAAGAGCCCGTCCAAGTCCACTTGCGACGCGGTCCCCCGGTGAACGACGAGCCGGTAGCGCAGCCGGACGGGCGGGCCAGCGCTGGGCAACGCGACGGCAGCACTTCCGGGCCAGACCGGGTTCTGCATGCTTGGCGTCTCGGCGGACCGCAAGATCCACGGCTGAGGATAGCCCGCCGAATCCGGGTGCACCAAGACGGCAACGCCGCTCGCGGCTTCAAGCGGCGGGAACACCCCGGAAAAGTCGACCCAGTCACCGATCGTCATCGGGGTGCGCTCCGGGCGAACCGCGCCTCCGGCCCCGGTGAACTCCAGCCCTTCCAACATCCGGACCCGCACGGAGAAGCCGCCATAGCCCTTGTCATCCTCCGAGCCCCCCACCCGGACGCCCGGCTGCAGTGCCACCAGTCGTATGTCAAAGTCCACCAACCGCACACCGCCGCTCTCAGGGCGGGCAATCACCTCGGCGACCTCCTCGGCGATCGGCTCCGCTCCGCCAGCAAAGTTCGGCGAGTGCCATCGATGGGTGACTCGCAGCCCGCCCTTGCCCTCCAGCACCGTCGCATCGACCAAGTTCCAGGAGAAGTCCCGCGCCAGCCACGGGTCGCCCGCGCGGACCTCTCCCACCAGCACTTGGTGCCAGGTCCAGTAAACGCCCCGGTGATGGCGGTGATCCGCTGGAAAATCCTCGGTGAGAATTTCGCCGTCGAGGCCGTGCAGAGGATGGACGTAGTTAGACCGCTGGTGCTCCCCATCCATCGACTTCGGCTTCAACTGGTAGAAGAGCACGGGCCGGCCAGCTTCGCGGAAGAGGTAGCCGCCGTCCCGTTCCACGACTTCCACAGAACTGCCGGGCGGCGTGGCCGAAGGCCCCTGACAAGCGGCCAGCCACCCGGCGAAGACCAGCAGGGCCATCCGGACCGTCCAGCCCATCGCCGGAGCACGCGGGCAAGGCCCGCCGCCGATTCCTGCCACCATTGCCGCCATCGCCCGGATCCAAGTCTACCGGACACCCAGTCCGATACTGCATCGCAGATTGCAGTGCTACAGTCACAGCAGAATGAAGGTGCACCGAATCGTGACGGGCCTCGCGGCCATCTCGCTCTACGCGGCTATCGCGAGCGGCCAGCCAAGCGTCACGGCCGAGACTCCGCCTCCCGCCGTGGCGACAGTGACCATCGTGAACCTTGCGAAGGGGCAGATCCTCACCCCGGCCGTGGTCTACAGCCACGGTCCGGAAGCGCCCCCGCTGTTCGTGAGCGGGCAGCCAGCCAGTCCCGAGCTGCAGAGGCTGGCCGAGCTGGGGGCCACGGCCGGCCTGCAGAACAGAGTCCGGGCCGAGCCCGAGGTGCTCGACGTGGTGAGGCTGGCCGCCTTCGTCCGACCGGGGAACAGTGCCTCGATCCAGGTCAAGTTCGACTCCGAGCACCGCCTCGTCTCGCTGGCGTCAATGATCGAGATGACCAATGACGGGTTCGTGGCCGCCAGCGGCTTGGCGATCCCCTGCGAAGGGGAGGCCGTGCTGAGAACGAACGGCTGGGACGCCGGCTCGGAGCGAAACACCGAGCTGTGCTCGGAGGTTCCCGCTCCCTGCCCGAGCCGGTCGCGTCTTGGGACCTGCTCGATCGGGCCCTCCCCGGAGGGATTCGTCCACGTCCACGCGGGGGTCCACGGCTGCGGCGGATTTCCCAGCGAAGTGTTCGACTGGGGATACCCATTGGCGCTGATCAAGGTCTCCGCCTCCCCGGACCTTTCGCCGCCCGGCGCTCTGGAGGCAATCTGCAGCCCTGGTGGGACCGGTCCGCCGCCATCGCCCGCGGACGTGCCGGGCGGCGACGGGGCTCCGACGAGCTACGAACCGCTCGAAGGATGGCGAGTGACGGCCGACTCCGTCCAATTCCAATTCCTGAGGGCCGGCAACTGCATCAGCCTGTCCGGCGCAACGATCAACGGAGTCCGCTATGAGGTGCACTCCTCTCACTGGCAGACCCGCTCTGACGCGAGCGCCGATTGGGCGGACATACCGCGCACGGAGCGGGAGAACCAGCTCTGCGCCCACTCGCCGAGCCAGCCGGGGCAATACCGCGCTGTCGCCGATATCAGCGTGGGGCCAGACCGGGCGAAACGTTCGACGGAGAACATCCTGACCGTCCCCTGAGCGTCCGCGCCCAGCTCGCCGGGCGCCCCGTCGGGCCGGGGGTCACCAAGGCCACCGCGCCCGCAACTTCCCCCGGCCGCGCGAAGCCGCGGAACTGAGGCGCAGTCTGCCGGGCAAGTGGCAACAGACGTCTGGACATAGGCCAACAATGGCTGTCCAGATCTTTGCCTTGACTGCGGGCCGGCTCGGGGTCCAGCCCGGCAAGGCCGGCCGTGCTGAGGCCGGTCGTCTTGGACCGTTCCGATGATTCTCTTGACGGATCTGGCGACTGATGCCTCTTGAGTGTCACCTATCCCCCGCTATAGGCGGACTACCGGTAAAGCCTTGCTCAGGTCTGCCGGTGACCAGAATTCTGGGCAAGAGGCAGCGAAGCGGGAGAACCGCAAGCCGTCGCTGCGCAAACAAGCAGCTTGATTAAGGTCTCAGTATCCGGGACAATATCGCCAAGAATGTGTTCCTACCTCTATCGTTTGAGCGTGGCTAGCAAGCCTTCCACCTCGAGCCGAGTGGTTTCATTCGACTTCATCTCGCCCTTAACCTTGCGGATTGAATGCAAGACGGTTGTGTGATGTTTTCCGAAGGATCTTCCGATCTCTGCCAACGCGCTCTTGGTTAGTTTCCGCACCAAATACATAGCCACTTGGCGGGGATGTGTGATTTCCCTAGCGTTGCCCCGCTCGGCCAGATTCTCCGGGCTGATGCCGTACCGCATGGCAACACTCTCCTTGATGGCATCAATGCTGATGGCATTCTGGTGCGGGAAGCGCGGACTGCCAAGCACTTGCCGGGCCATGGAGACCGTGACCTGGCTGTTCGTAAACTTGGCCCGGGCCATGAGCCGGTTCAGGAGCCCTTCCAACTCCCGGATGTTCGATTTCTGGTGCGAGGCGACGTAGCTGCACACATCCGCCGCCAGGGGGGCTCCCGCCTCCCGGGACTTGGTATCCAAGATTGCCATCTTGGTCTCCAGATCGGGCGGCTGGATGTCCGCCAGCAGGCCCCACGAGAACCTTGACCTGAGCCGCGCAACCAAGCCAGGAATCCGGCTCGGGGCAGAGTCGCTCGTGATCACGATCTGCCTGCCACGGTTGTGCAACACGTTGAAGGTGTGAAAAAACTCCTCCTGCGTCCGCTCCTTTGATCCGAGAATCTGAACATCGTCAACCAACAACATGTCCGCCATTCTGTACCTAGAATGGAAATTCGTCATGTTATTGCATCGAATTGCACTAATCATCTCATTCATGAACTCTTCCGCAGAAGTGTACACTACATTGTAATCTGACTTTGCAATCTGGATCGAATGGCCGATCGCGTGTAGCAGGTGCGTCTTTCCCATCCCGACGCCAGAGTACAGAAACAGCGGATTGTAGGCCCTGGCCGGACTGCTGACGACCGCCTGCGAGGCGGCGTGCGCGAATTCGTTGCAAGCCCCCACGACATACCTCCCGAACGTGTACTTGGGGTTGAACTGTCCAAGGCCCGAGCCAAAGTCCAGCACCCCCTGTGTCGGCTCGGCCACCGGCGGCTCCACTTCGACCTCGTACCCGACGACGTCAAGGCCCAGCCGCTGGATGGCTTCCAAGATCCGCGGCCTGCACGCGGTCTCCAGCCACGCCTTGACGTTCTCGTTGGGAGCGTCCACGTGCAGCGTGCCGTCTTGGGACACGTGACTGTACCTGACAGGGTCGACCCAGTGCGCGTACTGCTGCGACGTCAAGGTGCTTCCGTCCCGGATCTCCTCTTTGACCTGGCTCCAGTAGTTCATCCGCCCCCCCAACAAATCCCGTATTTCACGGGACGATTCATCCGACTCGAGAGTGCGAAGCCGAAGCTGTCCCGACTGCCCTCTTACGCAGATTAGTCTACCAAGCGTCCCCGGAAGAGGCAACCCCAAGGCCGTTGAACGCAAGCCATATTCCTGACTAAAACCGGCCCTATACAATTGTCGTAAACCGGAATCCACTCTGGCATTAACCAGCGGCCATGTGAATTGTTCCAAGCGTGAATGCCTTGCATTCTGGCGCGAGAGGTATCAAGCTTCGGAGGTTTTCTCTCTACCACGGGATGAAATAACACCGCATCGGCACACGATCCGAGCATGCGCCGAGGATTCATGGAAAGAGATAGCACTAATAGCAATGGCTCCGAGGTCAGAGACAGGCGATGGTTCGCACCCGGTGATCACCGGCCGCTCCGCCGCCCGCCCGCAAGGTGGGACGCCCAATGTAGAGACGGCTCTGCGTGTGTGGCCTGGCCGCCGGCGCCATTGGCGCCGTCAGAATGCTGCGATCCACCATATATAGTGCCGCAACTCCTTTCATCCGCAATATCTTGTAAGAACTGCGTTCCGATGGCCAGCTCGCCCGAGGTTTGCCAACAGGGTCGGCCATCCACCGCGTGGCAGACTGCGGAGATACCCGGCGGGAAGGAAGCCGAGGCGTGCGGCCGGGAACCGGGCCGTGCGGCTCAGCTGAGAATGGGAAACGCGGAGGCTGGCGCGGCCGGCAGAACCTCGTTCAGGGAACCTTGGCGATAGCCTGCCAAGTCGAGGGCGACGTACTGGTAGCCCACACCCCGCAGCGCTCTGTCAACCCGTCCGGCCATCTCGACCGTCAAGGCTCTGGCAAGCTCGCCGGGCCCAACCTCGACGCGTGCGAGCGGGCCGTGGTGCCGGACGCGAAAGACTCGAAAGCCGAGCCGCCCCAGCTCCTCCTCGGCGCGCTCGATCCGCTTGAGGCTCTCCGGCGTTACCTCCGTGCCGTACGGGATGCGGGAGCTAAGGCAGGCCGCGGCGGGCCGGTCCCAGGTTGGCAGGCCGGCATGCCGGGAAAGTTCCCGGATCTCGGCCTTCTCCAGACCGGCCTCTAGCAAGGGGGCCCGCACCTCGTGCTTGCGGGCGGCCTGGTGGCCGGGGCGGAAGTCCAGAGTGTCATCCGCGTTCACGCCGTAGGCGATGGTGGCCACGCCGAGCTCCTCGCCCAGCTCGCCCATGCGGATGAAGAGCTCGTCCTTGCAGTGGTAGCAGCGGTTCGAGTCGTTCCGGGTGTACTCGGGGTTGTCGAATTCGCGCGTCCGGATGACTCGGTGCCGGATTTCGAACTGGCCCGCGAAATCGGCCGCGTACCGCATGTGTGACTCGGGCATGGAGGCCGACTCCGCGGTCACCGCCAGGGCGCCCCGTCCCAAGACTTCGCGCGCGGCCCAAGCCAGATAGGCCGAGTCCGCACCCCCGGAATAGGCAACCATCACGTCGCCCATGCCATCCAAGAGCTCGAAGAGCGCCCGGCGCTTTTGTTCCAGTGCGGAATCCACGCAGTGGATATTATAACGGCCGCTCCCCGGCCACGGATTGGAGCACTCGGGCGACGTGGCCCCGCACCCGCACCCTGTCGAACACCGCCCGGATCATGCCATGCCCGTCAATGACGAACGTGGTCCGGACTGTGCCCTTGTACCTGCGCCCGAAGAGCACTTTCTCGCGCCAGACCCCGTACGCCTCGCAAATTGCGTGGTCCCGGTCGCAGACGAGCTGGAACGGCAGGCCGTGACGTGCGCGGAACTTCTCGTGGGACCAGACCGAGTCAGCGCTGACGCCCAGGATCGTGCAACCGACGGCCGCGAAGTCATCCCGCGCGTCCCGGAAGTCGCAGGCTTCGCGCGTACATCCCGCTGTCCCGTCCCGCGGATAGAAGTACAGCACGACCGTGCCGCCGCGAAGCTGGCTGAGGCGAACGGTGCCGCCGCCGCTCACCGGCGCGCTAAAGTCCGGTGCTCGGTCCCCGACCGCCAACTGGTCCACCGGACCAGCCTAGCACCGCTGGCGGTTTCCACAGCGGACTCGTTGGACAGCCTGTGGGCCGCCTGTTGAAGGGCGGTCGCCGACCCGATCGCTGTGGACAAATCGCAAGGTCATCCACACCTGCTGGCGGCCCAAAGGCCCATTCAGCCGCATCTTCGGGCCAGTTTCCACATTTCCACCGGCCCTACTACTACGAAAGGCCAATAATGGGAAAGACTCTAGTTTGTGAATTCGGGTTCTCTCTGGAACCGTTCACAGGTGGATCGGAGGAAGCACATGGAAGATCAAGGTACCGCACCGTATCTCGAGGCAAGCGCCAACGTGGGGGACCTATCGGCCGAGCTCGCACTCGCCACTGGCTTGAGAGATCCGAAGACGACGGTGCCGATCGGAGCATGTGTGTTGCTCAGGGCGAAGGGCGCCCGGCTCGAATTGGTCGTCAGCGACCTCGAGAGGATGCTGGTGACCTCGTGTTCCGCCGACGTGATCGCGGAGGGGTCCGCAGCGGTGCCCATCACCTCGATGCACGAGTACGTCCGGCTGCTCGACGCTAGCCGGGACGTCCGGCTCGTAGGCAGGGCCGGCGACTTGCTCAACATCTCGTGCGACGCTTCGAAGACCCGGTTGCAAGGCCAGAGCCCTTGGTCATTTCCCGAGGTCCGGCAGATGCCCGAGAAGGTGACGGCCACCTTGGCGGCGCGAGATCTTGCCCGGGCTATCCGCCAGACACTGATCTCTGTTTCCAAGGAACGCGGTGCGCAGGTCTACGGCCACGGCTTGCTGCAAATCTCCTCGGACGGCATCGAGGTGGCCACTACGGACTCCCACCGCCTGTCGGTGTACAAGCAGCGCCTCGATGGCGTGCAGCTGACCGGCGAGACCCGCTGCCTGATCCAGCGCAAGGGTCTTGTGAATCTCGACAAGATGCTGAGCGCCATCGCGGGCGAGGACACGGGCGACGAGCGGGTGGAGATCGCAGTTGAGAAGAATCTCGCGTACTTCCGGGCCGGGCCGCGGACCCTGTCCACGCGTCTCAGCGTTGCCAAGTTTCCCGACTACCAGCGCGTGCTCCCCGATAAGGTCGGGATCGTTCGCGAGTTCAGCAGCGCGGAACTGCGCGCGACTCTGAACAGGGTCGCCAAGTTTTCCCCGTCCCAGTCCGGGGCTGTGGCTTTCCTGCTTGAGGACGGCGAGCTAAGGCTCACCGCGCGGGACGCCATGGCGGGAATCGGACGGGAGACACTGCCGGTGGACCACGACTCGTCTTCGTTCAACGTCGGATTCAATGCCCGCTACATCCTCGATTTCTTGGATGTCTGTGAGAGCGACACGGTCACAGTCAACCTGCGGGACCCGAAGCTACCGGCAGAGTTTCGCGTGGAGCGCGGGCGCGGCGACCGGCTGCTGCGCTATGTCGTCATGCCGATCCGCGCCTAGTTCGCGCCGCCGCAGCGCGCACATTGGACCGCCGCACCGCGACAAGTCGCCCCACCGCACGCCGGAACCGTACTATACTGGTAGGAAGCTAGCAGGCACGGGGAGCGATTCCAAGCCTCCGGACGGGCGTCGGGCGCGGCCCTTCCGCCAGTTCAATTGAATCCCGAGGTTGCCGAGCCGGCGTCTCGCGCTTCTCTGGGCAGCGGCGGCCACAGCGACCCGCGTGATTCGGGAACGCGACGGCGCTGGGCGGAAGAGGGGCAGTCGAGACATGGAACTTACGATTGGCGTCCAGGCCTTGGTCGCCGAGATGCGGTTGGTGCAGTCGGTGATTTCCGGCGACAGGGCCGATCGCGACTTGGTCCGTTACGAAGCTGCGGACGGAGCGCTGACCCTGACTGCGCACGGGGGGGAGATGTGGCTTCGCTGCGCGTGCGACGCAGACGTGGCTGAAGACGGATCCGCGGTCGCTCGCGTCAAGCTCCCGCTCTCGTACCTGGAGCTGGTTCCGGAGGACGCCAGCGTCCGGCTGACAGTGACGGAGAACAACGACCTGCGCATGAACATCCTGAGGCTCAAGGCCAACGCGCAGACGCCCACCATCCCCGCCGAGGCCTTGGGATCCAACCTCCGCATCGAGGGTGGCTTCCCCCACGTGCCGGCGGATCGCTGGAGCCTTCCGTCGGACACCCTTCACACCGGTCTCCGCTCCACGATTAGCTCCGTCCCGAAGGAAGCCTCGACCCTGACGGTCCCCGGAGGGCTGCTGACCTTGGAGCCGGAGAAGGTGCGGGTCGTCGCCACGGACGGGCACCGGCTAGCCGTGTACTCCCGCACCGATCCAGTCGACGGGTTGCAGGAGCCCTTCTCGGCCGTCGTCGGTCGCAGGGCCATGCTGGCCCTGGACGGAATCCTCGTCGCCAGCGGCGCAACCGGCGAGGATCCGCCCGTGGTCAAGGTCGCATCCAAGGACAGAATGGTCTCATTCGAGTGCGGTCAGCGTCGCCTGGTGTGCCAGACGATGCCCAACAAGTTCCCCGACTACCAGCGTGTGATGCCGGCCGCGTTCTCGGGGGAGGTGGAGGTTGACCGCGCCCAGCTGGCGAGTGCCTTGCGGCGGGTTTCCGTCTTTTCCGAGCGGCGGTCGAAGGCTGTGCGCTTCGACATTCTTCCCGGGGAGGTCAAGCTCCAGCCCCACTTCCTCAAGGACACGTCTCGGGCGGACACGACCGAGGAGACCATCGAAGTCGAGTATGACGGCGAGCCCGCGGCAGTCGGGATCAACGGGGGGTATGTCCTGGACTTCACCGAGATGTGCAGGGGGCCGAAGGTTCGGATGCGTCTTGGACATTCCCGCGGTCCTGTCCAGTTGGAGGATCCCGGCCCCGACCCGGACACGGACTACCGCTACGTGATCATGCCGGTCCGCCTCTAGGGCGGGACCGGCGCAGGAGGCGACAAGGCCGCAGAGATGGCGTTAACAGCAACAACCCCGGCGAGCGAGTACACGGCCGACAACATTCGCGTCCTGGAAGGCCTCGAGGGTGTCCGAAAGCGTCCCGCGATGTATATCGGCTCGACGGGCGACTTGGGGCTGCATCACTTGGTCTACGAGGTCGTGGACAACGCCGTCGACGAGGCGCTGGCAGGGCACTGCGACCTTCTCCAGGTCACGATCCACATCGACAACTCGGTCACAATCCAGGACAACGGGCGGGGCATTCCCGTCGGCCTGCACTCCACCGAGGGCATCTCGGCGGCCGAGGTGGTGATGACGAAGCTGCACGCCGGCGGAAAGTTCGACGCGAACAGCTACAAGGTCTCCGGGGGCTTGCACGGAGTGGGAGTGAGCTGTGTCAACGCGCTCTCCGAGTCGCTCAAGATGGAGATCTGGCGTGGCGGTCACGCGTGGGCACAGGAGTACGAGCGTGGCAAGCCGCTATCGCCCTTGCAGCGCACCGGACGATCCCGGAAGAGGGGCACGCGCATCACTTTCCTGCCGGACACGGAGATTTTCACGACCGCCGCCTTCAAGCACGAGGTGCTGGCGAAGCGCCTGCGCGAGATGGCATTCCTCAACGCAGGCCTGAAGATCGTGCTCACGGACGAGCGCACGGAACGGGAGCCGCAGGAGTTTCAGTTCGTGGGCGGTCTCGCGGAGTTTGTCGAGTATCTCAACCGCGGCAAGCAGACGCTGCACCCGGAGCCGATCTCGTTCCACGACGAGCGCCCGTTTCCCGGGGGCGTCGTCTCGTGCGACATCGCACTGCAGTACAACGACACCTATCAGGAGAACATGTTCTCGTTCGCCAACACGATCAACACGGTGGACGGCGGCACGCACCTGGCAGGCTTTCGCTCCGCCCTGACGCGGTCGGTCAACACCTATGCCAAGAACGCCAATCTGGTCAAGAAGCTCAAGGGAGGGCTGTCCGGGGACGACGTTCGGGAGGGGCTGACCGCGGTGATCAGCGTGAAGCTGCCCCAGCCCCAGTTCGAGGGGCAGACCAAGGGCAAGCTCAACAGCGACATCCAGGGGCAGATCATGTCATCGGTCAACGACCACCTGGGGGAGTTCTTCGAGCGCAATCCGGCGGTTGCCAAGGGAATCGTGAGCAAGGCGATCGATGCGTCGCGCGCGCGGGACGCTGCCCGCAAGGCGCGCGACCTGACCCGGCGCAAGGGGGCGCTTGACTCGGCCGGCCTGCCGGGCAAGCTGGCCGATTGCCAAGAGCGGAATCCGGAGCGGGCCGAGCTGTTCATCGTCGAGGGCGAGTCGGCCGGTGGCACGGCCAAGCAGGGGCGTGACCGCCGCTATCAGGCCATCCTGCCCCTGAAGGGGAAGATCCTCAACGTCGAGAAGGCGCGCGCGGACAGGATGCTGTCCCACGAGGAGATCAGGGCGATGATCACCGCGCTGGGGACGGGCATCGGGGATGACTTCAACGAGGAGAAGCTGCGCTATCACAAGGTGATCCTGATGACGGACGCGGACGTGGACGGCTCTCACATCCGGACGCTGCTGCTGACGTTCTTCTACCGCCAGATGTCCAGCCTGATCGCGAACGGCCGCGTGTACATTGCCCAGCCCCCGCTCTATCGCATCAAGCGCGGCAAGAAGGAGACATACATCAAGAGCGACGCGGAGCTGGCCAGCAGCATTCTCGAGATGGCCTGCGACGGGGTCAGCGTGCAGCTGGGCAGCAACGGGTCTCCGGGCATGGTGCTGCGGAAGGCCGCCCTGCGCCAGTACATGGCCGACATGGAGAGCTATTCCCGGATGCACCGCACGCTGCTTCGCAGACTGCGGAGCGAGGCGGCTGTCGGCGTGCTCGGCAATCCGGGCGCGCCACTGGATTCCAAGGAGCAATTCCGGGATCGCGGGACGATCGAGCTGGCCGCGGAAATGCTGCGCGCCGCTGGGCTGGAGGCGGAGCTCGGGGAGGACGAGGAGCACTCGGCCTGGGCGATCAACTTTCGCGACGGCTCCGAGGCGTCAGGGGAGATCAACCTGGACTTGGCAGCGCTGCCGGAGTACCGCCGCCTGCGAGGCTTGGCGCGGGATCTACGGGACCGCAACCGTCCGCCGTTCGTGGTCAGCACCAAGCGCTCCACCAGCACCATCAACGACCCGTTGGAACTGCTGGACCACCTCAAGCAGCTTGCGATGAAGGACGCGTCGGTGCAGCGCTACAAGGGGCTCGGGGAGATGAACGCTGACCAGCTGTGGCACACGACCATGACGGCGGAGAAGCGCAGCCTCTTGCAGGTGCGCATCGACGACTTGGTCGAGAGCGACAAGATCTTCACCACCCTGATGGGGGAGAACGTTGAGGCCCGGCGCAAGTTTATCGGGGACAACGCCCTCAACGTGACGAATCTGGACATCTGAGGCGCGGGCCTCAGGCCGAGTCGCGCGCCTGCCGCGCTTGCCGGAACGACCGGACGCACAGCCAGAGGAAACTGGCCAGAACCGGCGCTGCCAATCCGGCGTACTGGTCCCCGGCGGGGCCGCCGGGCGCGCCGGAGACCACCCCGGTCGCGACCTCCACCGCCGCGCGGCCGGTTCCCAAGAGCCCGAGCAGGGCTGCGGCCGCCGCGGCGTGCATGGCGTGCTTGCGGCTGTCGGGCCTTGCCACCGCCAGGCCGCCGAGACCGAGCAGCACGGCGCCGAAACCCGCCGGTACCAGCGTTGCCAGGCTTGCCGGACCTGTCAGCGCGGCCATCCCGGCCGCCAGCGCCAAGAGCGACAGCCCGAATCCCGCGGTGACGCGGGGCATGTCCGGCCCCGCCGGCGTGCCCGTGTTGTTCTTCCCGGCCATTGCTCCACTCTCCGTTCCGGCGCCCTGAGCCCTCGGCTGCTCGCGACCTCCGACCTTACCAGACAGGTCCGCGGGCCAGGCTCGCTACCGGATCGCAGCGCACACGGCCCTGCCCACGTCCTGGGTCGAGGCCGGCTCGCCCGTCGGTTTCAGGTCTGCCGTGACCCTGCCGCTGTCCAGCACCTCGTCCATCGCGCGCTCGATGGCCGCGGATTCCTCGTCCAGCCCGAACGTGTACTTCAGCATTGCCGCCACCGATCCGATGGCCGCCAGGGGGTTGGCACGCCCCTGCCCGGCGATGTCGGGAGCGGAGCCGTGCACGGGTTCGTACAGTCCCCGCCAGGCGCCGCTCGGCAATCGGTCGCCGATCGACGCCGACGGCAGCATGCCGATCGACCCGGCGAGCACCGAGGCCTCGTCGCTGAGGATGTCGCCGAACAGGTTCTCGGTGACGACCACGTCAAACGATGACGGCCGCAGCAACAGCTGCATCGCGCAGTTGTCCACCAGCATGTGGTCCAGCTCGACGTCGGGATACTCCCCCGCGAGCTCGCTCACGACCCCTCTCCACAGTTGCGAGTTTTCCAGCACGTTCGCCTTGTCGACCGAGGTCAGCCGGCCGTGGCGCTGGCGTGCCAGTTCGAAGGACATGCGCGCCACGCGTTCGATCTCCGACCGTGCGTACACCATCGAGTTGAGGGCTGTCTCCTGAGGCCCGCTGCCCTCGATGCCCCGCGGCTGGCCGAAGTAGAGGCCCCCGGTCAGCTCGCGCACGATCAGGATGTCCGTGCCGCGCACGATCTCGTTCTTCAGCGGCGAAGACTCGATCAGGCTCTCGCAGCAGCGAATGGGGCGCAGGTTAGCGTACACGTCGAGCGCCTTGCGCAATCCCAGCAGTCCCTTCTCGGGCCGTTCCGACGGCGGCAGGCTGTCAAATTCCGGCAGTCCGACGGCGCCCAGCAGGGTGGCGTCGGACTCCAGAGCGAGCTCTCTGGTGCGGTCGGGGAAGGGCGTGCCTGTCGCGTGGATGGCAGCGCCGCCCAGCAGCGCTTCGCCGAGGCGGGGCGTGTGGCCCCACCGCGCGGCGGCGGTCTCGAGCACGCGGACCGCCTCGCGGGTGACTTCGGGACCGATGCCGTCTCCCGGCAGGACCAGCACGTTCCAGACCATGCAGTCCATTGTATGGCGCGGGTCCCCTCCCAGCGCCCGTCGCGCCGCCGATTGCCGCCGAGCGCGGGTTGCCATACGATAATTGGGCGATGACCCGCAGGCACTGGCTGGCGCGCAGTTCGGCAGGCTTCGGTGGCATGGCGCTCGCGGCGATGGTTGCGCGTGATCGCGCGACCGCGGCTCCCGACCGGGCGACTGCTCCGATGGCCGTGCGACCGCCACACTTCCCCGCGCGCGCCAAGAGCGTGATTTTCCTGTACATGGACGGCGGGCCGGGCCAGATGGACAGCTTCGACCCCAAGCCGCGCCTGCGCGCGGAGCACGGGCAGCCGATCAAGATGCCGGAGCTGCCGACGACGGTCTTCAACATCACCGACAGGGTCTTCGGGTCGCCCTTCGAGTTCGCGCGGCACGGGCAGTCCGGCCTTTGGGTCAGTGATCTGTTCCCGCACGTGGCGCAGTGCGCCGACGACCTGTGCGTCATCAACTCGATGGTGGCCGATCACTCGGAGCACACGGCCGGGAACTACTTCGTGCACACAGGTTCGGGCTTCCAGGGGCGGCCGTCCATGGGCGCCTGGGTTACTTACGGCTTGGGCAGCGAGTGCGACGACCTGCCGGGGTTCATCGTTCTCGACAGTGGCCTGATCCCCCCGGGGGGCATGGACTGCTTCGGGAGCGGATTCTTGCCGGCCTCGTACCAAGGCACGCTGTTCCGGCGCGGGGAGCACCCGATCGCGGACATCGTGCCGCTGGAGGGGGATCCGGGCCAGCAAGTGCCCAAGCTGGACCTGATCCGAAGGCTCAACCGCGGTGTGGTGGAGCGCTTGGGAAGCGTCAGCGAGATCGAGGCGACGATCGCCAACTACGAACTGGCGTTTCGCATGCAGAGCGCCGTTCCGGAGCTGCTGGACATCAGCGGGGAGTCCGAGATTACGAAGGGCATGTACGGTCTCGACGAGGACCACACGGCGGAGTTCGGCAGGCAGTGCCTCTTGGCCAGGCGCATGGTGGAGCGGGGCGTCCGCTTCGTCGAGCTGCTAACCCCGGCCCGCAAGGGCCAGGATCGCTGGGATCAGCACCAGAACCTGAAGTCGGGCCATCGAATCAACGCTCTGGCGACAGACAAGCCGATCGCGGGGCTGCTGAAGGACCTCAAGGGGCGAGGCCTGCTCGACACCACTCTGGTCCTTTGGGGCGGTGAGTTCGGCCGCACGCCCACGGCGCAGACGAACGACGGCGAGTTCAACGACCGGACCGGCCGGGATCACAATCCCTTCGGCTACACGATGTGGCTGGCAGGTGGGGGCGTGCGCGGCGGGATGCGGCACGGGGCCACCGACGAGTACGGCTACTTCGCGGTCGAGGACAAGGTGCACATGCACGACCTGCACGCGACGATGCTGCACCTGCTGGGCTTGGACCACAAGCGGCTGACCTACCGCTACAGCGGGAGGGACATGCGGCTGACCGATGTCCACGGCGAGTTGATCGACGCAATCCTGGCCTGACGGCGCCTTGCAGCGGATCAGGGGCCAGCCGGGCGGCGCGTCCTCACCGGTCGCCGCCCAGGTCGCGCACGTAAATGTCCTTGAATCGCATGCGGCCCTCGCCGCCGGAGTGCAACTGCAGGGCGATGACGCCCTGCTCGGCCCCGGGGGAGGGGTAGGTGAAGTCGAGCACCCTGATGCCGTTCAAGTGCACCACGTAGTGGTTGCCCTCGACCTCGATCAGCATGTCGTTCCAGTCGTAGGACCGGATCACGGTCTCGTACTGCGGTGACGGCCAGGCGATCCAGCCCCTGCCGTCGCCGTAGATGCCGCCCGTGTGGCGTCCCAAGGTGCGGTCGATCTCGATCTGTCTCCCCGCCACGATGCGGGTGGAGTCACCCTCGAACTCGGTGTGGATGTACACGCCGCTGTTGCCGTCCGCCTCGCACTTGAAGCGCAGGGAGAGGTGGAAGTCACGGTAGCTGCGAGTCGTGGCCAGGTAACCGTAGGCATCGGTGATTCCCTGGCCGAGGATTGCCCCGTCCACGACCTCCCAGCGCTCCTCGCCGACCTTGCGCCAGCCTTCGAGGTCCGTGCCGTTGAAGAGCGAGGCCCACCCTGGGGCGAGATTGCGTGGCCGTGGCCGGTCCTGGGCTGCCAGGGCCGCGACGAGCACGGCAGAGATAACACTGGCGCCGATGATGCTGCGAATCACGGCCACATCCTAACCCATGCCCGAGATTTCCTCCCGGTGCGTCCGGGCGCCGGGCGCGAGAACCGCCGCGGTCCGTGCTAGGCGCCGTGGAACCCGCCCGCGCGCTCGAACGCGTGGCCCACATCCAGCATGGTCTGCTCGCGAAAGTGATTCGCCAAGATCTGCAAGCCCACCGGGAGGCCGGCCGGAGTGCGGCCGCACGGCACGCTCATGCCCGCGATGCCAGCCAGGCTGCCTGTGATGGTGAAAATGTCCGACAGGTACATTTGCAGCGGATCGCTGGTCTTTTCCCCGAGCGCGAAGGCCGGGAATGGGGAGACCGGGGTGACGATCGCGTCGACGCCCCCGAATGCCTCCGCGAAGTCGCGCGCGACCAACGCCCGCACCTCTTGCGCCTTCTTGTAGTACGCGTCGTAATACCCGGAACTGAGCACGTAGGTGCCCAGGATGATGCGCCGCTTGACCTCCGGGCCGAAGCTCTCGGCCCGCGAGTCCCGGTACATGTCCCGCAGCGAAGCCCGCGGCGCGCGGCGCGAGTAGCGCACGCCGTCATACCGGGCTAGGTTCGAGCTTGCCTCGGCCGTGCAGATGAGGTAGTAGCTGGCGATCGCGTAGCGCGTGTGGGGCAGGCTGATCTCCACCGGCTCGCATCCCAGATCGGCAAGTTTTCCGATCGCGGCGTGTACGAGGTCGCCCACCTCGGGCTCCAGCCCATCCCCGAAGTACTCGCTCGGAATCCCGAGGCGCAGCCTGCGAACGTCAGCGCTGAGATCGGCGGCGTAGTCCGGGACTGGCGCGCTGGCAGCGGTCGAGTCCATCGGATCCGGTCCGGCGATCGCGCCCAGCAAGAGCGCCGCGTCCCCGACAGACCGCGCGAACGGCCCGATGTGGTCCAGCGAGCTCGCGAACGCGACCAGCCCGTAGCGCGACACGCGCCCGTAGGTCGGCATGATGCCGACAACCCCGCAGAACGACGCCGGCTGGCGGATCGAACCGCCGGTGTCCGAGCCCAACGAGAGCGGCGCATACCCGCCCGCGACCGCTGCTGCAGAGCCGCCGCTGGACCCGCCGGGGACCCGGCCCGGATCCGCCGGGTTGCGCGCTGGGAAGAATGCGGAGTTCTCGTTGGAGGAGCCCATGGCGAACTCGTCGCAGTTGGTCTTGCCGATGATCACGGCTCCCGCGCGCTCGATCGCGCCGACCGCCGTTGCGTCATAGGGGGCGACGAAGCTCTCGAGCGCCAGGGAGGCGCAGCTGGTCCGCTCTCCCTTGGTCATGATCACGTCCTTGACGGCGACCGGCACGCCTGCGAGCGGGCCGATCCTCTCCCCGGCGGCGATCCGCTGGTCCACCCTGCGGGCCGCGGCGAGGGCTCGCTCCTCGGTGAAGCCGAGAAACACGCCGGACCGCTCGTTCTCCTCGCGGGCGAGACGCAGCGCCTCGCCCGCCAGCTCGGTCGCGCTGAACCGGCCGGCGGTCAGGGCTCCGTGGATCTGGGCGGCCGTGAGATCGCGGTACGAATGCATGGAAGCCCTCAACGCTCGATGACGCGCGGCACCTTGAAGTGGCCCGCGCCCTTGAGCGGCGCGCAGCGCAGTGCCGTTTTCTGGTCGAAGCTCGGTCCCGGCGCGTCGGGGCGCAGCGGCGCCGCGTTGCCCTCGTGCAGCACCTGCGCCATCGGCTCGACCCCGGTCGTGTCCAGCTCGTTGAGTTGGTCGACATAGGCCAGGATCTGCTCGAGGTCCCGGGCGTAGAGCTCGGTGTCCTCGTCGCTGAGCCGCAGATTCGCGAGGGCCGCTATGTGGCGCACCTCGTCCGGCGTGATTCTCATCTTGCCCGCCTCCGGTGGCGCCCTCGCCCCGGCGCCGGCCCTTCCTCGCCGGCCAGCACCGCGCGGACCGACTCCACGCCTGCCGATGGAAACTCTCGCCGCAGCAGGGCCAGCGCCTGGCCGCGCAGGGGCCAGAACTCTTCCATCCAGGAAAGGTCGGCGATCTCCACCACGAGCTCGGAGCCCCGCAGCTTGCGCGGCCTGCAATTGGCCGCCATCAGCGGGCCGACGACTTCCGGCCAGTAGGCCCGCACCAGTTCCAGCCTGAACTCGGGCGCATCCGGCAACCCTTGGAACAGCCGCGGCAGGATGTCCTTGGCCTGTTCCATGCGGGCGTCCCGCCATTCTATCGCAGGCCGCCCGCCGGGCCGCCGGTATAATGGAACGGCGTGGGGGCTAGAGGCCGCCCGCTCCGCGGAGGGCGTTTTCGCATGAAACTGCACTGCTGGGACCGTGTCGAGCTGGAACGGCTCAACGAGTTCGCATCGCGGCGCGTGATTCACAGCGAGCGCATGACCACGGCACGAATTCACCTCAAGAAGGGAGCCGTTGTTCCGCGCCACAGCCACGAGAACGAGCAGATCACGCATGTGCTCGCGGGGTCGCTGCAGTTCGAGTTCCCCGGCCGCGAGCTCACGGTCAGGGAGGGCGAGGTCGTCGAGATCCCGCCCCACGAGCCGCACCGCGTCGTGGCACTCGAGGACTCCTTGGCGATGGACATCTTCCAGCCGGTCCGCGAGGACTGGCTGCGGGGCGACGACGCCTACCTGCGGAACCCTTCCGGGCCCTGAAGCGTACCTAACTGAGAGCAAGCGCCGAGCTCAAGACCGCCATGCGCCCCACGCGGCCGACTCGCAGCCAACCGCGATAACTGGAACACGCCATGGATCTGGGAATTCGAGGACGCACGGCGGTGGTCACGGCCGCCAGCCGGGGTATGGGGCGCGCGATCGCCGAGGCGTTGGCGGCCGAGGGCTGCCAGCTGGCGATCTGCTCGCGCGACTTGGATGCGATCGGGGAGGCGGCGGAGGCCATTCGGTCGGCCACGTCCGCCAAGGTCGTGGGCGCGTCCGTGGACGTGTCCGACCGCGAGGCGCTGGAGGCGTTCGTGCGGGAATCCCGCGAGACGCTCGGCCCGGTAAGCATCGCGGTCGCCAATGCCGGCGGCCCGCCGCCCGGTCGTTTCGAGGACTTCGGCGCCGCCGAGTGGCTGGGTGCCTTCAGGCTGAACTTCTTCAGCACTTGGGCGCTGATCCGGGCCGTGCTGCCGGACATGCGCGCCCAGCGCTGGGGTCGCGTCGTGTCGCTGACCTCGACCTCGGTCCGGCAGCCGATCGAGGGCCTGATCCTTTCCAACGGCGTCCGCGCCAGCGTGGTTGGCATGCTCAAGACGCTGGCAGCGGAGTACGGGCCGGACAACATTCTGTTCAACAACGTCGGGCCGGGGCTGATCGCCACCGACCGCCTGCTGAGCATCGCGCGGCGCAAGGCGGACCTGGCGGGAGTGGATCTTGACGAGATGATCGACCGGATCGCCGGCCAGACCGCCCTGCGCCGCGTCGGCAAGCCCGAGGAGTTCGCGGCGGTCGTGGCGTTCTTGTGCTCCGAGAGGGCGAGCTATGTCACGGGCAATTCGCTGATGATCGACGGCGGGCTGGTGAAGGGCGTTTGAGCGCAGTTAGAGGATGAGAATGCACCGCTTCCGAGCGCCGCTTGCGGCCGCATGCGTCACTTTGGCGCTGACGGCACCTTCCGCGGCCCAATCCGAATCCTCCGAGCCGCGGTGGGTCACCAATCAGGGTGCCCGCCTGATGATTGGCCAGGAATCCTTCACGCGCCAGAATCCCACCCCGAGCCGGACGGTCCTGGGAGCTGCCCAATCCGTGGCGTATGCCGCAGATCGCCTGTTTGTCGCCGACGGCAATCGTCTCGGGGCCTTGCCAGTCAGCAACCGCATCTTGATTTACGAGAACGTCAGCGGCTTCGTCCTGCCGCCGGACGAGATCCCACCGCAGGACTCGTCGTGCCCAGCCTGCGTCGGACGGCCGGACACGGTACTGGGCCAGCCCAATTTTGACAGCACGGATCCGTCCGATTTGCCGGAAGTCGCCGGCCTGAACAACCCCTCCGCGGTGCACAGCGACGGCGTGCGCCTAGCGGTGGCCGACACCAACAACAACCGGGTGCTGCTGTGGCACCGCATTCCGACCGTGAGCGGTACGCCCCCGGACACGGTCCTGGGCCAGGAGGACTTCACGGGATTTACCCCGGCCACTTCCGCGGGCGGGATGCGCGGCCCCCAGGGCGTCTGGCTCGATTCCGGCCGGCTTTACGTGGCGGACACCCAGAACAGCCGCGTGCTGATCTGGAACTCGATTCCCACGTCGAATGCCGCCTCGCCCGACTTGGTGATCGGCCAGCCTGACCTAGAGACGCGCCACGCCCCCGATCTCAGGGAGGGCGTCTACGACCCTGATGACAAGCGCCTGCTCGATCCGGTCAGCGTGACGGTGTTCGGCAATCGCATGTTCATCGCGGACCTTGGCTTTAGCCGTGTGCTGGTCTACAACTCGATCCCCTCGCAGAGCTACGCGCCGGCCGACATCGTGATCGGCCAGCCGGACTTCGCGTCCGGGGCCCCCAACAATTCCGAGGCGCTGTGCGCGCCGCTGGGGCCGCTGGACGACGACGGAAGCCGCAGCGAGAACGAGACGCTGCCCACGAACGTGCCCGTCACCGTGTCCCTGCCCCCGCTCAGCGGGGAGATCGACCCGGACGTGGCGCGGTACCCGCGGCGCTGCGAGTCGACGCTCAATTTCCCGCGCTTCGCCATGATGGTCCGCGAGAAGCTCTTCGTGGCGGACGGCGGCAATGACCGCATCTTGGTCTATGACAGCGTTCCCTCGACGCACGGCAAGGCGGCTGACTTGGTGATCGGCCAGCCCAACTTCGTGCAGCTGACCGAGTCCGAGGGTCCGGGGAGCGTTCGCTCGCCGGCGTCGATGGCCTTTGACGGGCTGAACCTCTACGTCACCGACCCCTTCACGCGGCGCGTGCTCGTCTTCACGCCCGGCGAGCCGATGATCGACCTCAACGGCGTCCGCAACGCCGCGGCGGTGAGCATTCACAGCCACGGCCATCTAGAGTTTGACCAGCCTTTGCCGGTTGACATCTCCGACACGCCCGAGGACGAGTCCCGGCAAACGCCGGTGCTGCAGGGGGGCGAGGAGCTCAAGATCACGCTGAACGGCATGGAGACCTTCTACACCACGGCGGAGGGCCAGACGGCCGAGGACGTGCGGGACGCAGTCGTGGCGCTGATCAACTCCAATCCCGACCTTCCCGTGACGGCCGCCCCGGGGCTCGGCGTTGGGCGACACGCGAACGGGACGATCCGCTTCGGTGGATCGGTGCGAGCGGGGGACGAGCTGACGCTCGACATCAACGGCAGGAAGTACTCCTATGTCGTTCCGGAGGGAGACATACCGGAGCGCTTCGTGGATCGCCTGAACTTCCTCGTCGACCGAGCGCAAGATCCCGAGGTGATCGTCGAGCGGAAGATCGACCAAATCGAGACCCTGGAACTCGTGCACCGGAATGTCGGACCGGTCGGCAACAGCCTGCCATTCTCGATCAGCATCACCCCCGGGTCGCCGACGACCACCGAGGTCTCGGGCGCGACGCTGGCGCAGGGGACGGTCACGTATCGCGCCAACCTGCGCGCCAAGCGAGAGGGGCCCACGGGAAACTGGACATCGGTGGAGCTGCGCAACGCCGGAACGGAGCTGGACGCCAGAACATCCGGGTCGCGCCTGACGGGCGGCTCGGACGCGCGCGACCTTCCGCCCGGCACGATCGCGTCGATCTTCGGCCGGGACTTGGCGTCGGGAACGGAGCGGGCCGACCGCCCCGTCGACCAAGATCCCTTCGCGGGCGAGCCTGCCGGGCCGCTTCCCAACCAGCTCGGCGGAGTGCAGGTCCTGGCGAATGGACGCCTCTCGCCGATCGTGATGGTCTCGCCCGGCCAGGTCAACTTTCAGCTTCCCTGGGAGCTCGAGGGGACTGGCCACAGCTTCCACGTGCGGCGCACGATGCCTGACGGCACAGTCCGGGTCTCCGCGGCTCGAGCCAGCCAGTCCGTGCGCGCCGCTCCGGGGCTCTTCGCCTTTGACGGCCCCGAGCCGCGGCGGGCGGTAGCCGTGCACGCCGACGGGGTCGCGGAGGGGACGGTGGCGGTAACCCTTCCCGACCGTCCGAGGGATGACGACCCGGCCAACGACGCCACCGAGAACCGCCAGCTGACGCAGGAGGGCGCCGAGGGCAGGGTTGTCATCAACGGCCGAGTCTACGCGTACACGTCCCCGGGGGATGAGAGTCCCGAGCAGATCCGAGACCAGTTCATACGGCTGATCAACGCGGGCGACGGGGATGCGGAGGTCGTCGCGGCCGCCGGCACGGTGGGTTTCTTCTCGGCTCGCGCGGATCTCGAATTCTTGGGCGAGCCCAAGGCGGGTGACACGGTGACGGTGACGGTCCGCGACCGCTCTTACCGGCACACCCTGTCCGAGGAGGATGTTGCGGACCCGGTGCAGGCGCTGAGAATCATGCGCAACGTGCTGGTGAGGTTGGTCAACTCGGGAGTGGGCGATCCCGAGGTCACGGCCCGTGCGCTGCAACAGGTCGGCTCGGTCAGGCTGCAGATCGTCGCCCGCTCACTGGGGTCGGACGGGAACGAGATTCCCTACGGCTTCGAGGTGCAGAGCGATGGAGGCATTGGCGTAGAGACCAATCGCGAGAACGGTTTCCTCGAGGACGGCAACACGCCACCTGTCGTGGTCCTGAGGGCTCGCGAGCCCGGCAAGCAGGGCAACTCGATCAATTACGCGGCTCAGGGAACGGAGGTGCCGGACGACGATCCGGCGACTCCGGACGTCAACGAGCGCACTGAGGCCGAGGTGCTTCTGACCCTCTCGGCGAGGGGATCGCACCTCTGCTGCGGCAACGAGCCGTACTCGCTCGTCACGCCCGAGAATCCGGTGGTGCCGGGCGAGCTGGTCATCGTCTTCGGCACTGGCCTTGGGCTCACCGACAGCCAGGAATCGATCAAGACGGGCCAGCCGACGGCTCCCGGCACGGTGGCCAACGTTCCGCTGGTCGCCCAGGACTTTGTCTCTTCCCAGTTTGGCGGCCGGACGGCTCAGGTCGAGTTCGTCGGCCTGCTCGAGGGCTCGGTGGGCGTTTACCAGGTCAACCTGAGGACCAACACCGATCTGGCGGACAATCCGGCGACCCCGCTGTGGATCGCCCAGGTCCTGTTTATCAGCAACACGGTCACGCTTCCCGTCAAGAACCTCGTCCCGCGGCCGCCGCCGGCTTTCTAGCCGGTTCCCTTTGTGCCTGTCGGCGCCGGTGTCCCGCCGAGCCGGTTGCGAGCCTCCGCGCTGGGCCGATATATGCTGCAATAGTCGGCGGCGCACCGTTCGGGCCTCGGCCAGCGGGAGTTCTGCGCGAGCCAGCCGGACAGACCCATGCAGCTGATGATTGCCATCGTCGCCGGATCGGCAGTGCTTGCGGCCGCCGCGCCGGCCGGAATCGCCGCCGCACGGGTCGAGTTCAACAGGGACATCCGGCCCATCCTGTCGGAGAATTGCTTCGCCTGTCACGGGCCCGACGGCAACGCGCGGCAAGCCGACCTGCGGCTTGACCGCCGCGAGGATGCGCTGAGCAGGGGCGTGATCCAGCCGCGCGATGCCGCGGGAAGCAGGCTGGTGCAGCGCGTCCGACAGGCGAACCCGGCTTTGGTGATGCCGCCCGTAGCCACCGACAAGCGGCTCACTGACCGGCAGAAGGATCTGATCGCCGCGTGGGTGGAGCAGGGCGCCGAGTACCAGGAGCATTGGGCCTACATCAAGCCGGTCCGTGCCGACGCTCCAGCGGGGTCTGCGGGCATTGACCACTTGGTCAATCGAGAGCTCGCGGAGCGCGGGCTGGATCCCGTCGCACTCGCGGATCGTCGCACGCTGGCCCGGCGGCTGGCGCTGGACCTGACGGGCCTGCCGCCCGATCCCGCCGTTGCGGAGGCCTTCGCCCGCAGCGACGCGCCGGATGCGTACGGGGCTCTCGTGGAATCCCTGCTGCGTTCGCCGCGCCACGGCGAGCGCATGGCGGTCCACTGGTTGGACTTGGTGCGCTACGCGGACACAACCGGCTATCACGGGGACCTGCCGGTCAACGTCTATCCGTTCCGCGATTACATCGTGCGAGCGTTCAACGAGAACAAGCCGTTCGACGTCATGACGCGCGAGCAACTGGCGGGCGATCTGCTCGACTCGCCGACGCCTTGGCAGCTCGTGGCGAGCGGCTACAACCGGCTGAGCCGCATGACCAACGAGGGCGGCGCACAGGCAGAGGAGTACTTGGCGAAATACGCGTCCGATCGCGTCCGCAACATCTCTGTGGTGTGGCTCGGGTCCACGCTGGGGTGCGCCGAGTGCCACGACCACAAGTTCGACCCGTTCCTGGCCCGCGACTTCTACTCGATGGCGGCCTTCTTCGCCGACATCGAGGAGCGTGGCGTCTTCTCCGGCCAGGGCAGCTGGGGATCCAGCCTGCGCTTGCTGCCGCCGGTCCAGCGCGAGAGAGCGGACGAGATCGAGCGCCGGCTTGCCGAGCTGCGGATGTTGGGAGAGGACAAGTTGCCCGCGGGCGCCGAGGCGGTCGAGTCCCTCGCCGGAGAGTTGCGCGAGGGCCTGACGCGCTGGAGGGCCCTGGACCCCGCGCGGGCATGGGGTGACTGCGAGCACCCGGACTTCGACCAGTGCGGCCGTTTCGAGCTTGTGGAGCAGCCCGGCGCCGTGATCCGTCTGACGCTGACGGGTGACAGCAAGCCGCGCGAGGCGATCCAGCGCGTGGAAGTGCCTCTCGAGGAGGGCACACTGACGGCCCTTGCGCTGGAGCTGTTCCCGACCGGCGACTTCGATTCCTTCTATGTCAGCGAGTTCGAGGCACGGCTGCTGGGACGGCACGCCTGGCCCTTGAAGCTGTCGTTCCCGGGCCTGCTGCCCGACCGCGAGGTCCCCGGCTCGATGCTGAGAGATGTTCTCGACGGCAATTACCACACGGGCTGGGGCTCGAAGTGGGGCGAGGACAGCGCCCGCAGGGCTGTATTTGCGCTAGAGAGGCCCCTGACGGTGCGCGCGGGCGAGAAGCTTGAGATCTCGCTGATTGCCAACCCGCGATCCGCGGCGGGACTGCCGGCACGTTTCCGCCTGCTCGCGACCGACTCGCCACTCCCGGAATTGCCGCCGACGGGTGAATTGCGGGCAGCCTTGCTGGCCGGCGGCGATCGCAGCGAGGCGCAGTCCGCGGCCTTGCGGGAGGCTTTCGGCCGGATCACGGGCGGCAACTCCCACTGGCGGGAGATCCGGCGTCTCGAGCGGCGCCTGAAACGGCTCCGTGACGGGGCGCACGAGTCTCTTGTCGCGAAGGCCGTGGACCGGCCGCGGGAGGTTCGCGTCCTGCCGCGCGGCAACTGGATGGACAGGTCGGGGGAGATGGTGGCCCCTCAGGTTCCGGGCTTTCTCGGGCCCTTGGCAGATTCCGGGGGGCGTCTCACCAGGCTTGACCTCGCGGAATGGGTCACCAGCCCGGACAACCCGCTCACCGCTCGAGTATTCGTCAACCGGCTGTGGAGAGTGCTCTTCGGGACGGGACTCTCGAAAGTGCTGGACGACCTAGGCTCGCAGGGAGAGCCGCCCCCCAACCAGGAGCTTCTGGACTGGCTGGCGGTCGAATTCGTCGAGAGCGGGTGGGACGTGCGCCACATGATCCGCACGATGGTGATGTCGGATGCGTACAAGCGCTCCAGCGAGCCGTCAGAGGAGCTGCTGGCGGCGGATCCGTCCAACCGCCTGCACGGCCGGCAGGCGATGCTCCGGCTCGACGCGGAGTTCCTCCGCGACAGCGCGCTTGCGGTGAGCGGGCTGTTGAACCTTGCCATGGGCGGTCCGAGCGTCAAGCCGTACCAGCCTCCCGGCTATTACAAGGACCTGAACTTTCCGAAGCGCGTCTATGCCGCCGACATGGACGGCAACCAGTTTCGCCGCGGGCTCTACACGCACTGGCAGCGCCAGTACGTCCATCCCTCGCTGATGGCCTTCGACGCCCCCGCCCGGGAAGAGTGCGCGACCCAGCGCGCCAGCTCCAACACGCCTCTGCAGTCGCTGGCGCTGTTGAACGACCCGAGCTACGTCGAAGCTGCGCGAGTCTTCGCCTCCCGAATCCTGCGGGAAGGCGGGCGAAGGGCGGATGCGCGCATCCGCTTCGCCGTGCGTGAGAGCTTTGCGCGGCCCGCGCGCCCGGCGGAGGTTGCGGTGCTGCGCCGCCTGTTGGAGGGCCAGCGCCGGCAGTTCGAGAGCGAGCCGGGGGCTGCTAGGACTCTGCTCGCTACGGGGATCACCCCGAACCCCGGCGGCATTCCCGAGACTGAGCTCGCGGCGTGGACGAGCGTGGCACGGGCGCTGTTCAACAAGCACGAGTTCCTGATGCGCTATTGAGGGACGGTGATGGCACCTCGAGACTTCGACCTTCGTCAGACCAGGCGGGCTTTTCTCGGCCGAGCGTCGATGGGGCTTGGCTCGGTCGCCCTGGCCTCGCTGCTGGAGCCGCGCCTGCTGGCGACCCAGCCCGGCGTGCCCGGCTTTCCGGACGCGGCGGCCAAGGTGAAGCGCGTCATTTTCCTCTGCATGGCGGGCGGTCCGGCCCATCTTGAACTGTTCGACCACAAGCCGGACCTGGCCAAGCGGGACGGGCAGCCGATGCCCGCCTCGTTCACCGAGGGCCAGCAGATTGCGCAGCTGCAGGGCAAGGAGTTGCGCATCTTGGGGCCCCAACACCCGTTCAAGCGCTACGGGTCGAGCGGGCAGCACATGACATCCCTGCTTCCGGGGATTGGGTCGATCGCCGACGACATCTGCATCGTGCGTTCGCTGCAAACCGAGCAGATCAACCACGACACGGCGCACACCTTCATGAACACTGGCTTCCGGCTTCCGGGCCGGCCCAGCATGGGATCGTGGCTGCTGTACGGGATCGGAAGCGAGTCCGAGGACCTGCCGGGCTTTGTCGTCCTGACCTCCGAGGGTGGCTCCCAGAGCCAGCCGATCGCCGCCCGCCAGTGGCACAGCGGCTTCCTGCCGAGCATCTACCAGGGCGTCAAGTTCCACTCCACCGGCGATCCGGTCAATTACGTCCGCAATCCGGGGGGCGTCAGCCGGGCCATGCAGGGAGAGCTGATCGACGCGGTCGGCAAGCTCAACGGCCTGCAGCAGCGGTGGACCAGCGATCCGGAGATCGCGACGCGGGTCGCCCAGTACGAGCTGGCGTTCCGGATGCAGATGAGCGTCCCGGAGCTGGTGGACTTCTCTGACGAGCCCCAGCACATCATGGAGATGTACGGCACGCAGGGCGGGGACGGGACATTCAACGCCAACTGCCTGCTGGCGAGGCGCATGGCCGAGCGCGGGGTGCGGTTCATCCACTTGTATCACCGTGGCTGGGACCATCACAACGAGATCCGCGCCGGTTTGCCGAAGAGCTGCTCGTACGTCGATCAGGGCACGGCGGCGCTCGTGCGCGACCTCAAGCAGCGAGGCATGTTCGACGACACGCTGATCGTCTGGGGCGGGGAATTCGGGCGTACGCCAATGTCACAGGGCCAGGATCCAAGCCTCTTGGGCCGCGACCATCACATCAAGGGCTTCTCGATGTGGCTTGCCGGCGGTGGCATCAAGGGCGGCCACAGCCACGGTGCCACCGATGAGCTGGGCTACAACGCCGTGGAAGATGTGGTGCAAGTGCACGATCTGCACGCCACGATCCTGCACCTGTTCGGGATCGACCACCGCAAGCTCACGTATCGCTCTCAAGGGCGGGACTTCCGGCTCACCGACGTTCACGGCAAGGTCGTCCACAAGATCCTGGCCTAGCCGTACGAGCGAGGGAAGCGCTCCGCGTCCGCTCAAACAAGGCCGGGGCGTGCACCCCGGCGACACTCTGACTGGGATGAGCCGCAGGGCCATCCTCACTGCCTCGGGGCGATGTTCCGAGCACCTTCTGCTATGCAAGACGGGCTTGCCGGTGCCTTGCCTGTCCGACTGGCAGCTCCTTACCGTCGAGACGTGCCTCAAGCCGCAGAGCCGCGCATACATAGAAGATAACCTGATAATGATTGACTCATATTTTTTGATATCTAGTTTTTAAACGAAACTTAGTGTGCTATAGTTACGTCGTATAGAGTGATCACCGAAGGCGTGATCACGAGAAAGGAGAAACGACATGACTCTTATGCTGCGCAACGCGCTCACCCCGTGGAGGGACTTCGACAGGTTCTTCGCCACGCCGACTGTGCGCCAGGGCTGGACTCCGCGCTTCGACACCCGCGAGACGGAGACCGCGTACATCCTGCACGGCGACATCCCCGGCGTGAACCAGAAAGACATCGAGGTGCGCCTCGACGACGGGATCCTCAGCATCCGCGGCGAGCGGACCCACGAGGCCGGCGAGGACTGCCCGCACGGTCGGGAGCGTTTGTTCGGCGCCTTCCGGCGTTCGTTCCGGCTGCCCGGCCAGGCGGACGAGGAGGGGATCACGGCCACCTACGAGGACGGCGTGCTCACCCTGACCGTTCCGAAGCAGGAGCCGGTCGACACGTCCCGGCAGATTCCCGTCAACTGAATGCCCGAACCCGGGCGGGGGCCAGCGGCCCCCGCCCCCCGCAATCGCAGATGTCCCAGGAGTTCGTGATGATTTCGTTCGATAAGTTCACCGAGAAGGCCCGTGAGGCAATCCAGCGCGCGCAAGCGATCGCTTCGGACGCGGGCCACCAGGCGCTCGAGCCGCTGCACTTGTTCTCGGCCCTCGTCGCGGACCAGGAGGGGGTTGTGCCGGCCGTCATTTCGAAGGTCGGAATCAACCCGGGCACGTTGAGGGAGCGGGCACGGCGGATGCTTGCCTCGAGGCCCTCCGTGCGCGGGGCCGAGCCCGCCACTCAACTGAACGCGGCCCTGCAGCGGGTGCTCGGGACTGCACAGCGAGAGGCCGGTCGCTTCAAGGATGACTATGTCTCGACGGAGCACCTCTTGCTCGCGATCAGCGCCCAGAAGGGGGACCAGGCCAGCAAGCTGCTCAACGAGTGCGGCGCGACCCGGGAGGCGCTGTTGCAGGCCTTGGCGGCGGTCCGCGGCTCCCAGCGGGTCACCGATGCCAATCCCGAGGGCAAGTACCAAGCGCTTGAGCGGTACGCGGTCGACCTGACCGCCGAGGCGGACGCCGGCCGGTTGGACCCGGTCATCGGTCGCGGCGAGGAATGCCGGCGAGTGATCCAAGTCCTGACACGCCGCACCAAGAACAATCCGGTACTGATCGGCGAGCCCGGAGTTGGCAAGACGGCCATCGCAGAGGGGCTTGCCCAGCGCATCGCGAAGGGGGACGTCCCGGAGACTCTGAAGAACACGCGCCTGGTGTCGCTGGACTTGGCCTCGATGATCGCGGGAACGCGCTACCGGGGGGAGTTCGAGGAGCGCCTCAAGGCCGTCCTGCGCGAGATCGAGAGCTCAGACGGCGGAATTGTGTGCTTCATCGACGAGCTCCACACGCTTGTCGGCGCCGGTGCCGGGGAAGGCTCGATCGACGCCGCCAACATGCTCAAGCCTGCCCTCGCGCGCGGCCGCCTGCGCTGCATCGGCGCGACCACCCTCAACGAGTACAAGAAGCACGTTGAGAAGGACGCCGCACTTGAGCGGCGCTTCCAGCAGGTGCTGGTTCAGGAGCCATCGGTCGAGGACACCGTCTCGATTCTCAGGGGCTTGCGGGAAACGTACGAGATCCACCACTCGGTGCGGTACCGGGACGCGGCCTTGGTGGCGGCGGCCACGCTGTCTCACCGCTATATCAGCGACCGGTTCCTGCCGGACAAGGCCATCGACCTGATCGACGAGGCCGGGGCAACGCTCCGGATGCAGATCGACACCGTGCCGGAGGAAGTGGACCGCCAGGAGCGCAAGATCGTGCAGATCGAAATCGAGCGCGAGGCTCTCAGGAAGGAGCCTGACCGGCGGTCCGCCGCGCGGTTGGCAGAGATTGAGAGCGAGCTCGAGCGGCTGCGCGGCGAGTCCGCCCTGAAGCGGGAACGGTGGGAGACGGAGAAGGGCCTGATCCGCGCTGTGCGCTCCAAGAAGAAGGAATTGGAGCGTTTGCGGGCCGAGCAGGAAGCGCTCACCCGCGGCGGGAATCTCGCGGCGGCGGCCGAGATTCGCTACGGGCGGTTAGTCAGCGCTAAGCGCGAACTCGCCGAGGCCGAGAGCCGGCTGGAGTCCTCCACCGCAGACACGCCCCTGTCCAAGGGCGAAGTTGCCGAGGAGGACATCGCCTCGATCGTCGCCAAGTGGACCGGGATACCGGTCGCCAAGATGCTGCAAGGCGAGGTCGCAAAGCTGGTGGCGATGGAGAATTCGCTGCAGGAGAGGGTAGTGGGCCAGAACAACGCGGTCTCCCTCGTGTCCAACGCGATCCGTCGCGGCCGGGCCGGTCTCAGCGATCCGGACCGCCCGATCGGCACGTTCATCTTCCTGGGCCCGACCGGCGTGGGCAAGACCGAACTGGCGCGCGCGCTTGCAGAGTTCCTGTTTGACTCGCCCAAGGCCATGGTCCGCGTGGACATGTCAGAGTACATGGAGCGTCACGCGGTGTCACGCATGATCGGCGCTCCCCCGGGGTACGTCGGCCATGACGAGGGCGGGCAACTGACCGAGCACGTGCGGCGCTCGCCGTACTCGGTGATTCTCTTGGACGAGATCGAGAAGGCTCACCCGGATGTTTTCAACATTCTCCTGCAAGTGTTGGAGGACGGCCGCCTCACCGACGGAAAGGGCCGCACGGTGAGCTTCGCGAACGCGGTCATCGTGATGACGTCCAACATCGGGTCCGACGAGATCTACGGCGCCGGTCCGATCGGCTTCTCGCTCAGCGATTCCGGCAATCCCGACGAGGGGGACGTGCGGAACGCGTTGCTCGATGCACTTCGCCGCTCCTTCAGGCCGGAGTTTCTCAACCGAATCGACGACATCATCGTGTTCCACTCGCTCCAGCCCGAGCACCTGCGCCGCATCGTTGACCTGCAGATCGGTCGCGTCCGTGAGCTGCTCGCGGAGCGGCAGATCGGCTTGGTGGTCACGCCAAGCGCAAGACGGCTGATCGAGGCCCGGGGCTACGAGCCGCGCTACGGCGCGCGTCCCATGAAGCGTGCAATCCAGCGCCTGATCCAGGACCCCCTCGCGTTGGAACTCTTGGAAGGGCGATTTGCCGAGAACGACACCGTTCGGGTCGAAGCGGACGGCGAGCGGATGCGATTCTCCAAGGTGTCAGCCGAAAGCACGCCGGTGCCTGACGAGGGATAGACTGTAAGCAATCGGTCGGCGCCGCATTCCGGCAATCTGGCGTCGGTGGAGCGGGCAGCACGGGCTTGGGTTTGCCGCCCCGGGGCGGCCTTGCGGCCTGCCAAGCACGTGATCCTCCGCCCGCCTTCGCGGGCGCCGCCGGACCGGGAGCGGGAGCATTGCCCCGGCAGCGATGGACTTTGCCTACGAAACGCTGGAGATCTTGCGACAGCGGAATCCCGCCTGGCGCCTGCTGAGGTCGGACCATGCGTCGCTGGTCGCGGGGTTCCTGTACAGGGCCTTCATCGAGCACAACAATCGCGTGCTGCCCGAGAGCACCCTGGCCGAGAGGCTCGAGGACGAGCTGTTCGGGCTAAGGCAGCTTCTCGGGGAGGGCAAGTTTCCCAAGAAGGCCGCCGAGTACCTCGACGATTGGACCGGACCGGACCGGGCGTGGCTCAGGAAGTTCTACCAGGAGGGCTCCGACGAGCCGCACTTTGACCTGACCCCGGCGGCCGAGAAAGCCATCGCGTGGCTCGGAACGCTGGCCGAGCGCGCGTTCGTGGGCACCGAATCGCGGCTGAGGACCGTGTTCGACCTGTTGCGCCAGATCCGATCGGGCGCCGAGGCCGACCCGGCCGAGAGGATCGAGGAGCTCAAGAGGCGCCGGCGGGAGATCGACGCCGAGATCGATCGAGCTGAGCGAGGCGAGATCCAGCCGATGGACGACACCGCGATTCAGGATCGCTTCCAGCAGGTGATGCAGGTCTCTCGCGAGCTGCTTGCCGACTTCAGAGAGGTTGAGCAGAACTTCCGCACTCTCGAGCGACAGTTCCGCGAGAACGTCGCCAAGGGCCCGGGAACCAAGGGTGATGTGCTCGACGCTTCCTTCAGCCGGCGTCACGAGATTGCCGAGTCCGATCAGGGCCGCAGCTTCGGGGCCTTCTGGGATTTCCTGATGTCCGACAGCAGGACCGATCAGTTCGAGCGGCTGCTGCAACAAGTCCTCGGCCTGCCGGCGATCCGAAAGATGGAACCGGATGACCGCGCGGGCAAGATGCACCACGAATGGACGGAGGCTGGGGAGCAAACGCAGCGGACCGTACGCCAGCTCTCCGGCCAGTTGCGCCGCTTCGTCGATGACCGCGCCCAGCTCGAGAACCGCCGTATCATGGAACTCCTCCAACGGATTGAGAAGTGCGCCTTGGCCTTGCGAGACTCGCCGCCCAAGGATCGCCGGCGATTGGCCGAAATCGAGGGTACCGCTGCACGCATGATGCTGCCGATGGAGCACCCACTCCATACCCCTGCCAAGACTCCGTCCATCAGGGCGGTGAAACTGGAGGCCGGGGACGAGAACGTCGACGTTTCGGTGCTCTACCATCAGGTTGTCATTGACCGGGACGCGCTCGCCGAGAACGTGAGGCGCTTGCTGCAGTCCCGCAGCCAGGTGACGCTCCGGGAGGTCTGCGAGTTGCGACCGCTGCAGCATGGCCTTGCCGAACTGGTCGCTTATCTGGAGCTCGTGGAGCCCCTCGACGCTGCCGTCAGCGAGGCGAGGCAAGAGACCGTGACCTGGAGGGCTCAGGGGCCGGACGGTGAGCCGGTCTTGCGCGCGGCGCGGATACCGGAAGTGATCTTTGTCGCATGAGCGTAATGTCCCGCCCCCGAAGCAGGTCTCGACCTCAGGTCACGCTGTCGCACGTAGCGATTCGCCTGCTCAAGGGCGCGCTGTACAGGAGGGACGGCGAGTCCCTCTGGAGTGCGCTGACGCGGGAGGAGCCGCAGGTGCGGGACTACTTCAGCACGCTGAACCTGCAACTCGAGGTGAACGAGGGCGAGGGCTACGCGTACCTTCGCTCGCCCCCTCGCGATGACGGCGACACGGAGGCAAGGCTTCCCACGCTGATCACCCGGCACCAGCTGTCGTACTACGTCAGCCTGATCCTTGGCCTGCTCCGCAAGAGGCTCGCCGAGTTTGACGCGACTGGAAGCGGCACGCGCCTCGTCCTGACCCGCGACGAGATCATCGATCTCGTCAAGCTGTACCTTCCCGAGACTGGGAACGAGCAGAAGCAGAGGAGACGGGTCAACGGATTCATCAATCGCATCGTCGACCTCGGCTACCTGCGCAAGATGAGGCATGCAACGCCGGGCGCCCAGCCTTCGTACGAGGTCGAGCGTATCCTCAAGGAGTTTGTCAACACTGAGTGGCTGGCCCGGCTGGAGGCCAGGCTCTCCGAGGAGGTGGCGAAGCGCCAGGCGGCAACGGAGGGGGACGGGGATTGAATTGCAGTACACGTTCGACTACATCGGTGACGATGCTGTCACGGGGTTTCGCCTGGACCGGTTGGAGGTGCTCAACTGGGGCACGTTTCACGAGAATGTCTGGTCGCTGAAGCTCGATGGTCGCAACGGCTTGCTGACGGGGGACATCGGAACCGGGAAGTCCACTCTCGTCGATGCGCTGACGACGCTGCTGCTGCCGCCTCAAAGGGCTGCCTACAACAAGGCGGCCGGGGCCGCAGCGCGCGAGCGCACTCTCCGCTCCTACGTGCTCGGGTATTTCAAGACTGAGAGGGCGGATTACTCTGAGTCGTCGGCCCGCCCGGTCGCGCTGCGCGGGGAGGGCAGTTATTCCGTGATTCTGGGCGTGTTCAGGAATGCGGAGTCTAACCAGGGCGTGACCTTGGCTGTCGTCTTCTGGGACGGCACACGACCGGGACGCCAGCCCCGCAGGTTCTACGTCGGGTGGGAGGGGGACGGTCGCGCGCGTTCCATCGAGGGCGACTTCGGCGGTTTTGGGAGCAACCCCCGCGACCTGCGGAAGCGGCTGAAGCGGAGCGGCGGCAGTATCTGGCGGAGCTATCCCAAGTACGGCGCTTGGTTTCGGCGGCGCTTGGGCATTCACAACGAGCAAGCGCTCGACCTCTTCCACCAGACCGTGTCCATGAAATCGGTCGGCAATCTCACCAGCTTCGTCCGCATGCACATGTTGGAGCGCTTTGACGCGACCCGGCGGATCAATTCTCTCGTCCGCCATTTCGATGACCTGAGCCGCGCCCACGGAGCCGTGCTGAAGGCGAAGAGCCAGATCAAGGCCTTGAAGCCGATCGTTGAGCTGGCGGACCGACACGCCCAGCTTGAATCCGAGATCGCCGCGCTGGGGCGTTGCGAGGACGCTCACGAGCCATACTTTGCCGGGTTGCGGGAGGAACTGCTTGCCAAGGAGATCCAATCGGTCGACGACCAGATTGCCAGCCTCCAGGCGACATACGTCCGGCTGCGGGAGGAGCGAAAGACCCACCAGGAGACGATCGAGTCATTGAAGTCTGACATCGAGACAAGCGGAGGGGCCCGCCTCAACCAGCTCGACCAGCAAATCTCCGCGACAGAGGTGGAGGTGCACCGGCGCCGCGTCAGGGCTGAGAAATACACGCGGCTGTTGTCGCACTTCGACGAGAGCGTTCCGGCGGATCCTGCCTCATTTGCCGCGACGCGCAAGCGACTTCGCGATCGTCTTGACGAGTCGGTCTCTGTCGAGGAGCGGTGCGTGAACGAGCAGATGAAGCTCCAAGTGCCGCTGAATGAGGCCGAGCAAGCCCGCGACAGCCTCAAGGCCGAGATCAAGAGCCTCGAGTCGAGGCGAACCAACATTCCCGCGGAACAGCTGCGCATGAGAGAACGGCTGTGCCGGTCCATCGGACTCTCGGGTTCGCCGTTCCCGTTCGCCGGTGAGTTGATTGCCGTCCGCGAAGACGCGCGCGACTGGGAGGGGGCCGCAGAGCGGGCGCTGCGAGGCTTCGCGCTGTCACTGCTGGTCCCGGAAGGGCGGTATGCGCAGGTTGCCGAGGCTGCGGAAAGCACAGACATGGGTGACCGCTTGGCCTACTTCCGAGTCAAGGCTAAGCCGAAGCTGCGCCCGGACATTCGCCCTAACTCGCTGCTGAGGAAGCTCTCCATGAAGTCGGACTCGCGCCACTTCGAATGGCTAACCGTGGAACTCGCCCGCCGGTTCGACCTGGTCTGCTGCTCCGACCACGGGCGATTCCTCAAGGAGGCCAGAGCGATCACCCGGGCCGGGCAGGTCAAGTCCGGGGTGCACCACGAGAAGGATGACCGCCACAGCATTGGAGACCGGACGCAATACGTCCTCGGTTGGAGCAACGAGGCCAAGATCAAGGCCCTTCGGGAAGAACTCCGGGAACACGAGGCCACGATCGCAGAACTGATTGACCGCGAGACTCGGGTCAAAGAGGTAGGGAGCAGGCAAGCTGGCATTCAAAGGCGCCTCCACCAACTCCGGGCTTTTTCGTCGCACGATGAGATCGACTGGCAGTCGGCCGCGAGCGAGGTGGAGTCGCTCAAGCGGCAACGGGCCAAGCTCGAGGCTGCATCCGACAAGCTCGCGGTTCTGCGCGAAGAGCTCACCCGCGCCCGCCGGAACTTTGACAAGGCAGACGGGCTTTGCGGCGCCACACACCGGAAGATCGGCGGGTGTGAGAATCGCCGCGAGGCGCTGGGCGCTAGTCAGGCCGAAGCCCGCTCCGTCCTCGACGCGGCTGACTTGGAGGTCGCTAAGGAGTCATACGCCCAGCTGGGATCGATGCTCGAGGAGATCTCCGGCCGGCGCGGCCTGACCCTTGCCACGATCGAGACGTGGGCCAAACGGGTGTTCGGCCGGATCCGGGACCTGCTGAATAGCGAGCGGCCCAAGTTGGAGAAGACCAGGCGCTCCATGACGAAGCGGATGCTTGAGTTCAACCGGACGTATCCCCTGGACACGAGGGACGTCGACGACGATCCCGCGTCGGCCCCTGAGTACAGGAAGAAGCTCGCGAGTCTGGAGAATGACGGCCTTCCGGCTTTCGAGGATCGTTTCAAGCGGCTGCTGAACGAGAACACCATCCGAGAGGTCGCGAGCTTCCAATCCAGGCTTGAGCGGGAGCGGACGTTGATCAGGGACCGGATCACGCGCATCAACAAGTCGCTGGAGGGGATCGAGTACAATCCGGGCCGCTACATCAAGATCGAGCACCAGTACGTGCCCGACCAGGAGGTTCGCGCATTTCGCGCCGATCTGAGGGAATGCCTGCAGGGAACGCTCAGCGGCGCGAGTGACGAGTTGTACTCGGAGGAAAAATTCGAGGCAGTCAAGCAGATCATCGAGCGATTCCGGGGCCGCGAGGGACGGACGGACATTGATAGCCGGTGGACAGCCAAGGTGACCGATGTCCGCAACTGGTTCGGCTTCGCCGCCAGCGAGCGGCACCGGGAGGATAACAGCGAGTACGAGCACTACTCCGATTCGTCGGGCAAGTCGGGCGGGCAGAAGGAGAAGCTTGCCTACACGATTCTGGCCGCCAGCTTGATGTACCAGTTCGGGCTCGAGTCGGGCCCGAACCGGGCGCGCTCCTTTCGGTTCGTGGTGATCGACGAGGCCTTCGGCCGCGGCTCCGACGAATCGGCGCGGTTTGCCCTCAATCTCTTCTCACGCCTCCACCTGCAGGTATTGATCGCGACTCCGCTGCAGAAGATCCACGTGATTGAGCCGTTCGTGCAGTGTGTCGGGTTCGTGGACATCCATAATGGCCGGCACTCCAGGATCCGCAACCTGAGCATCGAGCAATACAATGACGAAAAGCGCCGCGCCAAAGAATCCGCGCTCTCGCTGGGCGAAGTTCCGTTGGAAGGGCAGGAGTTCGGTTCGGTGACCGATCCCGGCGCCGTGACCATTGCGTAGGGCTGGCCGGGGCATCGCGGGTCGGGAGGTCGGCCCGAGCGGCTGGGGCCTTGAGGATGCCCTCGACCCACCCGGCGTCCGGTCGCTTGGGGCTGCGGCGGATACCCGGGCATGACAGCGCACCGTGGGCGAGGCCACTGGACGACTCCCAAGGACATCAGGGAACAGGTGCGCAGGCTCTGGCAGCGCGGATCGGTGCTCAGCGGCTTGGCGACGGGCGAGCCCGGCTTCCCGAAGCGGCTTGTTCTCAAACGGCCGACATCCGGCGAGATGGGACGGCGGTTCGGGGACGTGCAGGCGTGGATCGCCTCTCTCAAGACATTGCCCCCGAAGCATGTGCGATTGGAGTGGCGCAAGGTCTCGCACCGTTCGCTGGGAGTCAACGACGTACCCAGCGAGGCTTGGGTCGACAGTGTCGAGGGTGCCGCGTCGCTCATCGGTCAGCGCTCGGGTGTTCGGCACTTCCGGGAGCTTGTCGAGTTGACCCGCCGCCGGCAGCCGGCTCTCCTGGGCTGGCTTGCCCGCAAGCCAGTCCGTGCCTTGAAGCTGCGCGGTGATTGGGAGGGCCTCCTCGGAGTGGTCGACTGGCTGCAACAGCGGGGCCGCCCCGGTGTGTACGTCCGGGAGATGGACGTGCCGGGGGTTGACACCAAGTTTGTCGAGCGCCACCGCGGCGTGCTGGCGGAATTGCTGGACCGGTCGTTGCCCGAGAGCGCCGTTGACCGGTCCAAGAGAGGGGCTGCCCAATTCGCGGCGCGCTATGGGTTCCGGGCCAAGCCGGTTCGTGTGCGGGCCCGGATTCTCGACAGCAGGTGCGCGTTGCTGCCGTGGGCGGACGGTGAGGACGGCCAGGACATCACTCTGCGGGCGGAGACCTTCGCGCGCTTGGAGTGCCCGGCGTGGCGGGCAATCGTCGTCGAGAACGAGATCAACTTCCTGTCGCTCCCGCTCTTGGAGGGAACGGTGGCAATCTTCGGCTCCGGATACGGCTTCGACGAGCTGGGCAAGATCCCGTGGCTGAAAGCTTGCCGCTTGCACTACTGGGGAGACATCGACACGCACGGTCTTGCAATTCTCGACGCCCTGCGGGGCGTGTTCCCACACGCTGAGTCGTTGCTCATGGATCGCGAGACGCTCTTGGCTTTCCGCCCGCTGTGGGTCCGGGAACGATCCCAGACAATGGCCGAGCTCACCAGGCTGACTCCCGACGAGTGGCAGCTGTACGACGATCTGCGCCGCGACCGCCTCGGACTGGGTGTTCGGCTCGAGCAGGAGCGGATCGCCTTCGGGCGGGTGAGGGCCGCGCTTGCGAGCCTTCCGGGACTTGGACTGCCGCAGTCCAAGAGTTAGCGCGGTCGGCGCGCTCACTCTCGAGACAACCGATAGGCGATAACATGGGCGGTTGCGGGATACGGTTTGGTCCCGGACAATCTCCCCGTCGGAGCGCGACAGCCTGCTCGCGGCGGATGCTCCTCCCTCCAGCGCGGACATCGTAGTCGTAGGGGCCGGCCTCGTCGGCCTGTGCACGGCCCTTTCGCTCCGGCGCCGGAACGCAGGGACCGTCGTTGTCCTTGACCGCGGGACGGTCTGCGGGGAGGCGAGCGGTGCGAACGCGGGTGGCCTGTGGCCGGGGCACGAGTGTTTGGCGGCGGGGAGTCCGCAGGTTGTCCGGCGCGCGGCGGACCTCCACGCGGCCTTGCGGTCCGAATTCGAGTGCGACCACATGCCCAGCGGCCTGGTTGTTCCGGTCCGCGAGGACGCCGCAACGGCCGCTGCCGAGCGCGTGCGCCAGACGAGGCAGGCGGGATTCCGAGCGGAATTGCTCGCCCGGGACGAGCTCATGCGGGTCGAGCAACAGCTGCGCCACGACGGGCCGGCGCTGCATTTCCCCGGTGACGGGTCGATTCACCCGTTGAAGCTCGCCGCGGGGGTCAGCCGCGCGCTGCGCCGGGAGGGCGTGCGGATTTGCCCGGGTCAGGAGGTCGAGGATGTGACCGCCGAGGGGCCCGTCGTCAAGACCCGGACCGCGAGCATCGCGGCGGGATCGGTCGTTGTCACGGCCGGTGCTTGGACACCGCTCGTGACACGGCTGCTGGGATGGTCCCCGCCGATCCGCCCGGTACGGGGGATCCTGCTCGCGACCGAGGCACGTCCCGCCCGGACGCTTCGGACAGTCGTCGTCGGTGATCGCTACTACTACTGGCAGTTGCGGAGCGGCCATCTGGCCGGCGGCGGCTCGGAGGAGGACGTCGGGTTCGCTCGCGGTGTCAGCCCTGCCGTCGCGCGCGACATCGTGCGCGACTGGCGGGATCGATTCCCGGGCTTGCGCGATGCGCGATTCACCGCACGGTGGTCAGGCTTCAGGCCGCGCTGCGCAGATCTCCAGCCAGTCATCGGCCGCATCCCGGGCGGCGGGCGCACCTACGTGGCGGCCGGGCACTTTCGCAAGGGCGTCCTGCTGGCGCCCCTCACGGGAGAACTGGTGGCGGAAGAGCTGCTCGAGGGTCAGACCTGGACACTCGCCCGGGCGATGCGCCCAGAACGGTTCCCTCGGCACGCACCCCCGGGCAGAAGAGGTGCCAGGGCCTAAGCTGCCGCGTCGAAGCGCGCGGCGACGGCGTCCCAGTCAATGACGTTGTAGAACGCCGAGATGTAGTCGGGCCGGCGGTTCTGGTAGCGGAGGTAGTAGGCGTGTTCCCATACGTCTATGCCGAGAATTGGGGTGCGACCCTCCATCAGCGGTGAGTCTTGGTTGGGCGTGGACTCCACCGTGAGGTTTCCGCCGTCTACGCTGAGCCAGGCCCATCCGCTTCCGAAACGGGTGGCAGCGGCGGCTGAGAACTTGCCCTGGAATCCGGCGAAGCTCCCAAAGGCGGCATCGATCGCCTCGGCGAGATCCCCGGAAGGCTGGCCGCCCCCGGACGGGCTCATCACCGTCCAGAAGAGGGAGTGGTTTGCGTGCCCACCGCCGTGGTTGCGGATGGCGGGGTTCGCGATCGCGGACGAATCGCTCACGAGAGCGTCAACGTCCATGTCGGCCATGGGCGTTCCCTGCACGGCGTTGTTCAGGTTGGCCACGTAAACCGCGTGGTGCCTGTCGTGATGGATCTCCATCGTGCGGGCGTCAATGTGAGGCTCGAGCGCTCCAAAGTCGTAGGGTAGGTCGGGGACTGAGAATGCCATGTCGTCTTGCTCCTTGATTCAGTCGTCTTCAGCGAAGAATCCTATCCTAGCAAGAGCCAGCGCCCGCCCGGGGCTGGCAGGCGAAGCGGCAGTATTGGCAGAGGGCACCCCGGTCCATCTCTCGTCCCGCTGAGCAGCGGCCCGGACCGTGGCCGACCACCGGCCGACGCTTGACTGACCGTTCTGGATTCCGGGTTGGCCCTCGGGTACCGGCGGCCTGATCGATCCCGGCGACCCGCCAGTTCGCCAGCTGTTCGCCGGCCCGGGGTTGTCCAGTCCCGGCCAGTCGTCACAGCGGAGCACCCGGGGCCCGGTCGGCACGTCTGTCTCGCGCCTCGGCCCGGGGCCACCAGGATCCGGCGACGGACGGCGGTCCCCAACCCCAGCCGGTCGCCGTCGGAATGCACCTTCCGTGCCCGGTCTGTAGCCGACCGCAGCGCGGGGCGGCGCAACTCGCGCCCTTGAGGCCCCTTGGCGAGCCGTGCCCGCCATCCCTACTCGAAGTCGTCCAGCCCCTCCGTGAGCTCGATGTAGGTGCCCCATGGATCTGTCAGGAAGGCGACCGAAAGCCCGATGCGCTCCACTCTCCGGAATGGCGTGTCGAAGCGCACTCCCGCCGCCTCCAGCTTCTCGCAGAAGGCCTCCAGCCCGTCAACCTCGAACCCAATGTGGTCGACCGCGCGGCCCTTGGTCCCCGCCGGGGAGGGGCTCGCCTTCGCGAACGTCAGCTCGATCCCCGGAATGTCCGCCTTGCGGAACGGCCCCCTCGTACCGGGCTTCCCGCCGAAGTGTTCCACGTACCAAGCCTGCGTGGCCGCGTCGTCCTCGGTGAAGATGTGGATGTGGTGGCTGTCGGTTCCGTCTAGGCTCTTGTCCTCCATCAGCTCGACGCGCACGCCGTCGGGGGCCTTGACGAAAGCCATGTACACGTCCTGTCCCTCGTTGTAGTGGACGTCGGAGGTCGCCCCGGACACCACCTGAGTGGTGACGATAGCGTGGCCAGCCGCCTTCAGCCTCGGCACTAGGCCGTGCAAGTCCGGAACCTTGAAGCCAAGATGGTTGACCGTGCTGCCGTCGCTCTCCCCGCTCGGTTCTTGCTGGCGCAGGAACAGCAGGGTGTTGGGAAGTTTGACGACGTCGGCGGGCCCCAGCTGGGCCATTTGCCCCCCGAGCAGATCGCCCCAGAATCGCTTGTGCGCCTCGATGTCGGTGACGTTGAGGTGGTGATGCCCGACCGCGAAGGAGCTCTGGCGGGCTGCGAGGAGCTGCGCCGTCACGGGCGCAGCGAGGATCAGGGCGGCCGCGATCGCGGCCGCCGTCATAGCTGGTCTGGTCATGCCGCCATAGAGTTTAGCAGTGGCCGCGAAGCGGAGCTTGCGAGGGGGGCGCGGGGTGTGGTAGAGTGAACCCATAGCGGCGGTTCGGGCGAGCGGAAGCGAGCCGGGGCCGTGCGCGCCCGGGCGAAAGGCCCGAGCGCGGGGCTGTGCTGGGGGTTCGGCCCGGAAGGGTCAGGACCGCCGGCGCGGATCGTTGACAGATCGGTCGGACGTGCAGTACGGAACCGTTGGATTCCGAGTGGAGGATTGGATCGGCGAGACTCGGCAGAATCGGCCCGCGGTCGCCCTACGGGTGGCCTGAAGCGGGCTGAGAAGCATTCGTCGAGAGTTTGATCCCGGCTCAGAATCAACGCTGGCGGCGCGCCTAACACATGCAAGTCGAACGAGAAAGCCCCTTCGGGGGTGAGTAAAGTGGCGGACGGGTGAGTAACACGTGGGTGACCTGCCCTCGAGTGGGGGATAACCCCGGGAAACCGGGGCTAATACCGCATGCGCCCGCGGCCGTAAAGGGCCGCGGGGAAAGCGCTTTGGCGCTCGAGGAGGGGCCCGCGGACGATTAGCTGGTTGGTGGGGTAACGGCCTACCAAGGCGACGATCGATAGCCGGCCTGAGAGGGCACACGGCCACACTGGCACTGAGACACGGGCCAGACTCCTGCGGGAGGCAGCAGTGGGGAATTTTGGACACTGGGGGGAACCCTGATCCAGCGACGCCGCGTGACCGAGGAAGGCCCTCGGGTCGTAAAGGTCTTTCAGCGGGGACTAGTGAGAAGGTACCCGCAGAAGCAGGGGCGGCAAACCACGTGCCAGCAGCCGCGGTAATACGTGGGCCCCAAGCGTTGTTCGGAATCACTGGGCGTAAAGCGAGTGTAGGCGGCGGGCCGTGTCGCGTGTGAAATCTCCCGGCTCAACCGGGAGGGTGCGGGCGAAACTGGCCGGCTAGAGTGCGGCAGGGGAAGGCAGAATTCCTGGTGTAGCGGTGGAATGCGTAGAGATCAGGAGGAATGCCGGAGGTGAAGACGGCCTTCCGGGCCGCGACTGACGCTGAGACTCGAAAGCGTGGGGAGCGAACAGGATTAGATACCCTGGTAGTCCACGCCCTAAACGATGCACACTTGGTGTGGGCTCTTCACTGGGTCCGTGCCGGAGCTAACGCGTTAAGTGTGCCGCCTGGGGAGTACGGTCGCAAGGCTGAAACTCAAAGGAATTGACGGGGGCCCGCACAAGCGGTGGAGCATGTGGTTTAATTCGACGCAACGCGAGGAACCTTACCTGGGCTTGAACTGCGGCGGGAGGTGCCGGAGACGGCACTGCCCTTTCGGGGGCTGTCGCAGAGGTGCTGCATGGCTGTCGTCAGCTCGTGTCGTGAGATGTTGGGTTAAGTCCCGCAACGAGCGCAACCCTCGTCCCGCGTTGCCAATCATGGGACTCGCGGGAGACCGCCAGCGACAAGCTGGAGGAAGGCGGGGATGACGTCAAGTCAGCATGGCCTTTATGTCCAGGGCTACACACGTGCTACAATGGGCGGTACAACGGGCAGCGAAGCCGCGAGGCGGAGCGAATCCCACAAAGCCGCCCCTAGTTCGGATTGCAGGCTGCAACTCGCCTGCATGAAGCTGGAATCGCTAGTAATGGCGCATCAGAACGGCGCCGTGAATACGTTCCCGGGCCTTGTACACACCGCCCGTCACATCACGAAAGTGGGCTGTACTAGAAGTCCGCGGGCCAACCGCCGGTTTACCGGCGGGGGCAGCGGCCGACGGTATGGTGCATGATTGGGGTGAAGTCGTAACAAGGTAGCCGTAGGAGAACCTGCGGCTGGATCACCTCCTTTCTAAGCGAGCAACACGGGGGGCGCCGGGCGCGCCAAGCGCGCCCGGGGCGCCCCCCCAGCGCCGGTCCGGCCAGCTCGCGCTGGGGATCCGCAGACGGAACCGTGCCAGGGCGCGGGGCGCAGCCCCGCGCCGACGTCCGACCAGTCCCGCGGGGCGGGGCTGTAGCTCAGCTGGGAGAGCGTCCGGTTTGCATCCGGGAGGTCGCCGGTTCGAGCCCGGCCAGCTCCACCGGGGGGGCGCGTAGCTCAGCCGGTCAGAGCGCATCCCTGATAAGGATGAGGCCGCTGGTTCAAGTCCAGCCGCGCCCACCGGGCAGGCCCGGGGGGGATCGTTGAGAGACAGGAGAGGGAAGGTGGAAATAGGCAATCGCCGGGGGGCGCGTCGCGAGGCGCGCCGTCCGAGGAGGCGTCTGAATTAGATAATGCAGATAGCGGGGCGAGCCCGGAAGGGGCGGCGGGAGCCGTTCCGGGGCAGGCCCTGCGGGCAAGCTACTAAGGGCGCACGGGGGATGCCTAGGCGAGAGCAGGCGAAGAAGGACGCGGCCAGCTGCGAAAAGCCTCGGGGAGCTGCCAGCAAGCGGAGATCCGGGGGTGTCCGAATGGGGAAACCCGGCGGGAGCGCAACTCCCGCCACCGTCGCGGGAACACATAGCGCGGCGGGGCGAACCCGGGGAAGTGAACCATCTCAGTACCCGGAGGAAAAGAAAACAACAGTGATTCCGCTAGTAGCGGCGAGCGAACGCGGAACAGCCCAAACCGGCCGTCCCCTCGCGGGGTCGGGCGGGGTTGTAGGACCCCCGACAGGGGGGCGCGCGGGCCTAGCCGAACGGCCTGGAAAGGCCGGCCAGAGGGAGTGACAGCCTCGTAGGCGAAAGGCGGGCGCGCCGTCCGGGGGTATCCTGAGTACCGCGGGGCACGGGAAACCTTGCGGGAAGCTGCCGGGACCATCCGGCAAGGCTAAACACTCGCTCTCGACCGATAGTGGACCAGTACCGTGAGGGAAAGGTGAAAAGGACCCCTGCTAGGGGAGTGAAACAGTGCCTGAAACCGTGTGCCTACAAGCAGCGGGAGGGCGCGGCCGGCCCGGCCCCCGTCAGGGGGCGGGGCCGGCGGCCTGACCGCGTGCCTTTTGCTTAATGAGCTGGCTAGTTAGTCTCGGTGGCGAGGTTAAGGGATACCGAGCCGCAGCGAAAGCGAGTCCTAACGGGGCGCGCAGTCGCCGGGACTAGACGCGAAGCGGGATGATCTGCCCTTGGCCAGGGTGAAGTCCGTGTGACAGCGGATGGAGGCCCGAACCAGTGTCGGTTGAAAACGGCTTGGATGAGCCGAGGGAAGGGGTGAAAGACCAATCAAATTCCGTGATAGCTCGTTCTCTCCGAAATAGCTTTAGGGCTAGCCTCGCGCAAGCGCGGCGGTGGTAGGCCACTGGATGGACTAGGGGGTTTCACAGCCTGCCGAATCCAACCAAAGCGCGAATGCCGCCGACGCAGGCGCGGGAGTCAGACCGCGGGGGCTAAGCTCCGTGGTCGAGAGGGGAACAGTCCAGACCGCCGGCTAAGGTCCCCAAGCAGCGCTCAGTGGGTAAGGAAGTCCAGTCGCGACGACAGCCAGGAGGTTGGCTTAGAGGCAGCCATCCTTTAAAGAAAGCGTAACAGCTCACTGGTCGAGCGTCTGGGCGCCGAAAATGTAACGGGGCTCAAGCGCTGCACCGAAGCCGCGGGTTCCCGGGGATATCCCCGGGGGCGGTAGGAGAGCGTTCGCGCCGCCGCAGAAGCGGTCCCGGGAGGGTCCGTGGAGGGGCGCGAAGCGACTCTGCCAGCATCAGTAGCGATAAGCCAGGCGAGAACCCTGGCCGCCGCAAGTCGAAGGTTTCCCGGGCAAGGTCGATCCGCCCGGGGTTAGTCGGGTCCTAAGGCCAGGCCGAGAGGCGTAGCCGATGGGCGCGCGGTTAATATTCCGCGACCGCCGCGCGGTCGCTCGTACGATGGGGTGACGCAGGAAGTCAAGCAGGAGGGGCGATGGAAGTCCCCTTTGGCCGTTCCAAGGCGCCCGGGCAGGCAAATCCGCCCGGGATGTGCGCCGAGGGCGGACGCGAGGCCGCAAGGCCGCAAAGCTGCGCAGCTACACTGCCAGGAAAAACCTCTAAGGAGAGCGCGCGGCGCCCGTACCGCAAACGGACACACGTAGACGGGAAGAGTATTCTCAGGCGCTCGGGTGATTGGTTGTCCAGGAACTCGGCAAACTGGCCCCGTAACTTCGGGAGAAGGGGCGCCCCCTCGCAAGGGGGGCCGCAGGGAAACGGCTCAGGCGACTGTTTATCAAAAACACAGGTCTCTGCGAAGTCGCAACACGACGTATAGGGGCTGACGCCTGCCCGGTGCCGGAAGGTTAAGCGGAGCGGTCAGCGCAAGCGAAGCCGCGAAGCGAAGCCCCGGTGAACGGCGGCCGTAACTATAACGGTCCTAAGGTAGCGAAATTCCTTGTCGGGTAAGTTCCGACCTGCACGAATGGCGTAACGATCTGAGCGCTGTCTTGACAACCAGCCCGGCGAAGTTGTGGTACCGGTGAAGACGCCGGTTACCCGCCAAAGGACGGAAAGACCCCGTGCACCTTTACTACAGCTTGGCAGTGATGCATGGCATGGCGCGCGCAGGATAGGTGGGAGGCTACGAGGTGCCGCTCGCGGGCGGCGCGGAGCCAGCCTTGAGATACCACCCTCGTGGTGCTGTGGATCTAACCCGGGGCCGTGAAGCCGGCCCGGGGACACTGCTTGGTGGGTAGTTTGACTGGGGCGGTCGCCTCCCAAAGCGTAACGGAGGCGCGCGAAGCTCGGCTCAGGCTGATTGGAAACCAGCCGTGGAGCGCAATGGTACAAGCCGGGCTGACTGCGAGACTGACAGGTCGAGCAGGTGCGAAAGCAGGCCATAGTGATCCGGCGGTTCCGCATGGAAGGGCCGTCGCTCAACGGATAAAAGGTACGCCGGGGATAACAGGCTGATCCGGGCCAAGAGTTCACATCGACGCCCGGGTTTGGCACCTCGATGTCGGCTCATCGCATCCTGGGGGTGGAGCTGCTCCCAAGGGTTGGGCTGTTCGCCCATTAAAGCGGTACGCGAGCTGGGTTCAGAACGTCGCGAGACAGTTCGGTCCTTATCCTTGGTGGGCGTAGGAAACTTGAGGGGGGCTGCCTTCAGTACGAGAGGACCGAGGCGGATGAACCTCTTGTGAGCCAGCTGTCACGCCAGTGGCACCGCTGGGTAGCGAAGTTCAGAGGGGAGAAGCGCTGAAAGCATCTAAGCGCGAAGCCCCGCCCAAGACTAGGTTTCCCCAGTAGGGCACTCGTAGACGACGAGTTGGATAGGGCGGATGTGCAAGCGCGGCAACGCGTTCAGCTAACCGCTACTAATCGCCCAAGCGGCTTGCCCGCAGGCCCTGCCCCGGAGCGGCCCGCGCCACGCGCGGGCGCTCGGCGGTTGCCCCGCCTTCCCTCCCACCCTTCCCGGGTGGCCCTAGCGGGGAGGCCACACCCGTTCCCATACCGAACACGGCAGTTAAGCTCCCCAGCCCCGATGGTACTGCGCTGGCAACGGCGTGGGAGAGTAGGACGCTGCCCGGAACTCTCACGCGCGGGCGGTGCCCAACGGCGCCGCCCGCGCCCAATCCCCCTCAGCCAACACCCATTCCGAACTCCGGCAGCGGCATCGCCTTGGCCGCCCCTGCCGGCCTCGTCATTCTCGGCCCGGCGTCGCCCTGCGCGGCGCTCGGAGCAGCCAGGCTGCGGTGGCCTGCGACCTCCGCGCTGAGTGTGCCGGGCGTGTCGAGGGCCTGTCTGCGTTGACAATTCCGCCGCGATTCGGATATATTCGACTTGCTTGGGCGGGAGTCTTGCCGCTGTCGCACGGCCAGCAGGCTGGGTCTGGCAGCGGGGGGAGGATTCGCCGGGGCGCCAGCGCTGGAGAGGCGTGAGGCGGACGGGCGAATGGCCCGCCGCTTGACTGTCGCATCTCCACGCGGTCGGAGTCAGCGATGCAGGCGGAAGTGCAAGGTTCAGACGGGGTGGCGGAAACGGACACGGCGTTGCCCGCTCCGGCCGAGGCCGAGGCTGGCGACACCGGGTTGTCGACGGCTGTTCCGGCGGCTCCGGCCTTGCCGCTGCAACCCGCCGAGCCGGCCCTCCCGCCGCAGGGCGCGGATCTTGGGCCGCCAAGCGAGACGGCCGACGGCGGGTTCACCGCCGAGCCTGCCCCGGCCGAGGATCATGGCGCCGCCGAACCGCCGCCAGAGGCCCCAGGGGACACCCCCGACGGCGAAACGCCCGCAGAGGCGGATGTCGGCCCGGAGGCTGGCGCGTCGGCCGAGGCTGCCGGGACTGACGAGGGCCCCGTCGGCGTGCTTCCCGGGCTGCCGGGGCCGCCCCCGGTTCCAGGCCCACCGGACCTGGCGGGTGCCGACGATGACTTGGTGGACGACTTCCTCGAGATCGAGGACCCCGCCGCCCTGCCGCACATGGAGTCAGATCCGGGCGAGTCGATCCGTCCCGGGAGTCGCTGCAAGGGGCTTGTCATCGCACTGAGCCAGTCGCACGTGATGGTGTCGTTCGGGGCAAAGATCGAGGGCCAGGTGCCGCTGGACGAGTTTCGGGGCGACGACGGCGAGCTGGCCGTTGAGGTCGGGCAAGAGGTCGAAGTGTTGGTCGAGCGCCTGGGAGCGCCCGGCGAGTTCGCGAGCCTCTCGCACCGCCGCGTCCGCGAGGCCGACGCATGGACCGTCGTCCAAGAGGCGCACGCCGCCGGACTGCCGCTCAAGGGAGTCGTGCAGAAGCGTGTCAAGGGTGGGTTGCGCGTTGACCTCGGCGTGTCGGCGTTCATGCCCGCATCCCAAATCGATGTGCGGCCGGTCCCGAACTTGGATGTTTGGCTCGGCGCGGAAGTCGAGGTCTCGATTCTGGAGTGTGACCGCCGGAGGGGAAATGTCGTCGTCTCTCGCGGGAAGTTGCTCAAGGCAGAGCACGAGCGTCAGGTGGCCGAGACTCTGGCCTCGCTGGAAGTCGGCAAGCCTGCCACCGGCATCGTCAAGAACCTCACGACCTTCGGCGCGTTTGTCGACCTGGGCGGTATCGACGGTCTGATCAAGCTCGCCGACCTCTCCTATGGCAGGGTCGACCAGGCTTCGAATGTTGTCAAGCGCGGCGAGGAGGTCACGGCGGTCGTCCTGCGCATTGACCAGGAGCGAGAGCGCATCGGGCTGAGCCTTCGGGCCATGCACCCCGACCCGTGGATTGGGATCGAGGAGCGCTACGCGCCCGGCCAGATCGTCCGGGGGCGTGTCTCGGGTGTCAAGGACTACGGCGCGTTCGTGGAGATCGAGTCGGGGGTCGAGGGATTGGTCCACTCTTCCGAGATCGCGTGGTCGCGCCGGCCGAAGCATCCGTCGAAGACGTTCCAGGTTGACGCGGAGACGGATGCGGTCGTGATCTCAGTGCGGCCTTCCGAGCGGCGGATCTCGCTGAGCTACAAGCGATTGTCGCCGGATCCCTGGATCGAGCACGCCGGCAGCCTGCAGCCCGGCCAAGTCTTGACTGGCACGGTGCGCAGGATCGAGTCGTACGGCCTTTTCGTCGAGATCGTGCCCGGGATCGACGGTTTGGTGCACGTGTCAGACCTGTCGTGGGACTCTCGGCCAGCGCACCCCCACGAAGTTGCCCGCAAGGGAGAAGAGATCACGACCGTGGTGCTGCGTGCCGATGGCGAGAACCGCCGGCTGTCGCTGGGGGTCAAGCAGTTGCAGCCCGACGCTTGGGACGAGTTCGTGAGCGAGACTTCGATCGGCGACATCCTGCCCGGGATTGTGCGGCGCATCGTCAATTTCGGCGCATTCGTAGAGCTGGCTCCCGGCATCGAGGGGCTTTGCCACTCTTCGAGGCTGCCGCGAGACCGCTCGAGCGTGCGGCCCGGGAAGCGCTTGCACTTTGAGATCGTCGACATGAACGCGCGCAGCCGCCGGGTGGGACTGCGCTGCTGCACCGAGAGCAGCCGTGACTACCGCCGGTGACGACCGGCACCCGGTAAGGGGCAATGCCACGAGGAGCACTCTGGTCCGGGAGTTGAGGTCGAGAGTCGACCTCACCGATTCGGAGGCCCGCGTGGTGGTCAACGCGGTGTTGGGGGGAATCTCCGGAGCCGTCAAGCGCGGCGAAACCGTTGCTCTGCGCGGCTTCGGCGCGTTCCGCTCTCGTCATCGGGCGGCGCGGGTTGCCCGCAATCCCGGCACGGGGGAGCGCGTCGAAGTTCCGGCTAGGCGCGTCCCGGTCTTCCGGCCAGCCAAGCGGCTGCGCCAGAGTGTCGCCGACCGGAGGTCCGACAGCTAGTCGCGATAGGCTGGCGGGCCGCCGGACAGGACCACGACCAGGGGCCCGGTCCCCGTCGGAGCTCTCCGCGGCGGGCCGCCGGGGGTTGGGGAGTGCACGCTGGCGGCATTCCGCCGGTGCCTCGGGTTTCCCGGGGCAGTCCGTATAATCACAGCCATGGAGGGTGAGTCCGCACTTCTGCTGAAGGTGGCGCTTGCGCTGTACGCGGCACCCCTCGGGGAGGCACTGTACGCGGCTGTGCGCCCTCGGCACAGATTGACCCGGGCTGGATTGGCGTGTCTCGTCGCAGCAACCTGCCTGCATTGCGCCTCGGTGGGCTGGGACAGTGTCGCGCAGGGCCGCTTCCCAGTGCAGACGTTGCAGCAGCTGTCATCGATGGCCGCATTCTTCATGGCGGCGGCGTTCTTGGCCGCCTATGCCCGTTTCCGCTACACGAGCCTCGCCGTTTTCGCCGTGCCGCCGGTGTTCTTGCTGGCGTTGGCCGGAGCGCTCGGTGGGGCGCCCCCGGATGCGTCGCGGCCCCTGATGCAGTGGTGGATCTCCGCCCACGCAGCCCTATTCCTGCTGGGATTTGCCGCGCTGTTCTTGGCCTGCGTCGCGGGAGTGATGTACATGATTCAGGAGCGGGCTCTCAAGGCCAAGCGGTCCGAGCCTTTCGCCAACCACCTTCCACCCCTCCGCAAGCTCGACCAGATCGGTTATCAGGCGCTTGCGGCGGCTTTCGTGCTGCTCACCCTCGGACTGATCGCGGCATCGGTGTGGGCCTTCGCGAAATGGGGGCCAAGCTGGGTGGTCGATCCGACGATAGCCTTGGCCTGCCTGACGTGGGCGATCACCTTCGCGGTCCTGATGAGCCGCCTGGCGGTTGGCTGGCGCGGCCGCAAGGGGGCGCGCCTCGCGATCGCCGGTTTTTGCTGCGCGGGCCTGACTTGGATCGTCAATAGCGGAGCGCACACATTCACCGGCCAATGATCATCCAGTTGGTTGGCATGAGCCACAAGACGGCTCCCGTGGAGGTTCGCGAGCGGCTTGCGCTCAGCAGCGAGGGGGTCGGAGAGCTGGCACGCCGGCTCACCGAATCCGGCGATATCCGGGAGGCCCTCGTGCTCTCGACCTGCAACCGGGTTGAGTTTGTCGCGAGCGGCGAGCCGGACGCGCTGGACCGGGAGGTTTGGCAGCGGTTCGGAGCAGCCGTGGACCGCGGACAGGCGGACCGACGGATGCTCTACCGCCTGGAGGGGCGCCGCGCCGTGCGCCACGTGTTTCGCGTGGCCGCCAGTTTGGACTCCATGGTCGTGGGGGAGCCCCAGATCTTGGGGCAGGTCAAGGACGCGTACCAGAGGGCCCGGGCCGCGGGCGCGCTGGGAGGCCCGCTGGAGGGCTTGGTGTCGCGCGCCTTCAGGGTGGCACGCCGCGTGCGAAACGAGACCGAGATCGGCCGGATGGCCGTGTCGGCGAGCCAGGTGGCCGTCGAGCTTGCCCGCAAGATCTTCGGCGATCTTGACGGCCTGCGGGTGCTGCTGATCGGCGCGGGCGAGATGGCCGAGGCTGCGGCTCGCCATCTGCGGGCGTCCGGGGCTTCGCGGCTGAAGATCACCAATCGCACGCAGGAAGGCGCCGAGCGTCTGGCGGCTGATTTTGGCGCGGAAGCCGTGCCGTTCGACAGGCTGCTGGAATTGCTCCACTCTGTCGACATCGTGCTGTCCTCGACCGGCGCTCCGGGATTCATCCTGTCGAGGCGCACGGCCGAGGGAGTCATCGCGGCCCGCCGGAACCGGCCGATCTTTCTCGTGGACATTGCGGTGCCGCGCGACATTGACCCCCGCATCAACGAAGTCGACAACATGTTCGTGTACGACATAGACGATCTAGAGCATGTCGCCGCGGCGAACATGGAGAGCCGCCGGCACGAGGCCGAGATCGCGGAGCGGATTGTCGAGGACGAGGTCGGGCGCAGCCTGCTCCGAATCCGCGCCCGATCCGCGGATCCCGCCATCGTCTCGCTGAACAGGCGGTTGGAGGCCATCCGGCGTGGCGAGCTGCGGCGCCACGAGTCGAAGCTGCGCGCGCTGACCGAGGAGCAGCGCAACGCCGTAGACCAGCTCACGCGCGGGATCATCGGCAAGATCGCCCACCGGGCGATCGTCGAGGTCAAACGCGGAGCATCCCGCCCGGGATCAGGCGTCAAGGTAGACGACGTCCGCCGGATCTTTGGGCTTGACTAGGGATGGGAATGGCCGAGAAGCTCACGCTGGGCACCCGTGGGTCCGCACTGGCCCTGTGCCAGGCGCGCTGGGTCGCAAGGTGCCTCGAGGAAGCGGGTACACTGTGCAAGATCCGCGTCATACGGACGACCGGTGATCGGCTTGGCGCAGTGTCGCTGGCGCGCTTGGGGCCCAGCCAGGACATCAAGGGAGTGTTCACCAGGGAGATCGAGGACGCCCTGATCGGCGGGACGATCGATGTTGCCGTGCACAGCCTGAAAGACTTGCCGACCGCGCTCGACGATCGCTTGACCCTGGCCTGCGTGCCACGAAGGGCCGACCCTCGCGACGCTCTGGTCGGGCGAACGCTGCGGGCGCTGGTTCCCGGTGATCGCGTGGGGACCGGGTCGCCCCGCCGCGCGGCGCAACTCGCGGCCCTTGTCCCGGGGGTGCGGATCTTGGACATCCGCGGGAACGTGGACACGCGGATCCGAAAGCTGCGGGAGGGGCGTTTCGATGCCATCGTGCTGGCCGCGGCGGGCTTGCAGCGTCTGGGTCGCTCGGGTGAGGCGGACACCCTGCTCGATCCCGGGCAGATGGTGCCGGCGATCGGGCAGGGCGCGCTGGGAATCGAGACCCGGGCCGGTGACGAGCGGGTGGTGCGAGCGCTCGCCCCGTTGCACGACGAGCGGTCCGCCGCCGAGGTGGAGGCCGAGCGCTCTCTGCTTCGGAGTCTCGGAGGGGGCTGTGACGCACCGCTGGGCGCCCACGGCACTTCCAGAGATGGCACGTTGCTGCTGCGGGCGGCTGCCGCCGTGCGCGACGGATCGATCGTGCGGGCCCGGGGGTCGGGGCCGCCGGGGTCGGCTCGGGCCCTCGGAGCGAGGCTTGCCCGGGAACTGCGCGAAATCGGAGTTGCTGCGACCGGGACGGCGGTTCGCTGAGCGATCCCTCAGGCAGCGCGCAGCATCAGTCGGTCCCGGCCTTCGGCGACCAGTGCCATCACGTCCGCCTCGGACCGGGCGCGGTGGATGAGCTTGCGCAGCGGGGCGCCATCGCGCATGCCTCGCGTGAAGTATGTCGAGAACTGCTTCATCTTGCCGAGCGGCCGCCCCGAGATCTTGCCGGCGTCCGCCACCAGCATCCGAAAATACTCCTGCAGCAACTCGAAGCGCTGCAGCTCGCTGGGGCGGTCGTAGGTGCCCGTGGAGAGGTACTGCTGGATTTGCCGGAAGATCCAAGGATTCGTCGACGCCGCCCTCCCGATCATGACCCCGTCGCAACCTGTGAGCTCGAACATTTCCACGCATCGCTCGGGCGAGAACACGTCCCCGTTTCCGACCACGGGAATGCTCACCTCGGCCTTGAGTTCGGCGATGCGATTCCAGTCCGACTTCCCTCCGTAGCCTTGCTGGCGGGTCCGCCCGTGCAGCGACACGCCCTGCAATCCGCAGTCCTCGGCCAGCCGACCCATTTGCCGGACGACGATCGACCTGTCGTCCCACCCCGTGCGGAACTTGCAGGTGAAGGGAATCGAGACGGCGGCGCGGACAGCCTTGAGGATCCGCTCCACGGCGGGCAGGTCGCGCAAGAGGCCCGACCCGCCATTGCAACGGACGACCTTCTTGACCGGGCAGCCAAAGTTCATGTCAACGCCGTCGAAGCCGAGGTCTTCCACCACGCGGGCGGCATCGGCCAGCACGCGCGGGTCGGCCCCGAACAGCTGGGCGACGATCGGATGCTCGTCCGGCTCGTAGTGGAGGTAGTTGAACGGCGTCCGCCGGGGCTTCCGGTGCGCGCTGCCGTGGTTGGCGACGACACCGTGCGAGCTGGTGAACTCCGTCATGATGAGCCCGCACCCCGTCAGTTTGCGGATGCACCGCCTGAAGACGGTGTCCGTGACGCCGGCCATCGGCGCCAGTACGACGGGGGGCCGCACGACGAGTGCTCCGAAGCGCAGTTCGGCGGGAAGGTCCATCCCCAAGATCTTAACCCGGTCGCTCAGGCGTCCGGCAGGTCTGCCAGCTTGCGGGGCCAGTTCGCCCGCAGGAGCCGGGACAGCGCCCGATCCCGCAGCAGCCTTCCCCCGGTCTGGCAGGCCGCGCAGTAATTGGTCTCGCGCGAGGCGTACCGGACGCGCTGCACCGGCGCGCCGCAGCGTGGGCATGGCTGCCCGTAGCGGCCGTGAACGGCCATCCCGTCGCGAAAGGCGCTGACGCGTGCCGGGAACCGTTCGCGCGCCTCAGAGCAGAGCCGCCGCGTCCACTCTGACAGCACATGTCTCGCGGCGTTGTAGAGCCGTTCCAACCGGTCCTCGCCAAGGCTGCGCGTCAGCGCTACCGGCGAGAGCCGGGCCCGGTGCAGAATCTCGTCCGAGTAGGCGTTGCCGATCCCGCTGCAGACGGCCGGGTCCGTGAGGGCGCGCTTGAGGGTCCGGTTTCGCCGCAACATCGCCGAGCGGAACTCGCCCGGTGAGGCCTCGAGCACTTCCAGGCCGTGACGGTGCAGGGCGTCGGCAGCCCGCTTGCCCCGGACCGCGTGCAAGCTTGCCCTGCGACGGGAGCCGGCCTCGGTGATCAGCAGCGTTCCGCTGGGGAAGTCCAAGGCTGCCAGTCCCCGCTTGGCCGGGATTTTGGCGCCTGGGCTCTGCCGCCAGTGAAGGCGGCCGGCGACCATCAGGTGCAGCACGAGCCAGTGATCCCGTTCCATCTCGAGCGCGATGCGCTTTCCCAGGCGGTGCAGGCGCACCGCCCGCAGGCCCCGAAGGCTCTGCAGCGGGGGCTCGAACGTCCGCAGCAGGGAGGGTCCGGCAATGCGCGCGGCCAGCAGTGGCTGGCCCAGAATCCGCGGTCGCAGGGCCTCGATGTACGCGCAAACCTCGGGAAGTTCCGGCACTCGCTACCTCGCTAGCCCGGCGGACGGGCGGGAATGGCGACCGGGCAGTATCAGGCGCGTCCCAGCGCCGGCAGGGTCGTCATAGGCGCTCAGGGCCCCGGGGAAGGCCGTGCACCGGGACCCGGCGGAACCGTGGGCCATCGGGCTTGCAGCGCGCAGCCGCGGGTCTCGCTCCAGTGCCCCGCCCGCCTTCGACGCTGCGGGGCCGAATGCCTCACAATGCCACCGAGGCAGGAGAGTACGCCCTCGGCAGCGGGGAGCCCGATCCGGCGTATCATTGGTGCAGGTGGCGATTGCGACGATGCCCCCCACGGTGATCCAGCGAGACCCCGCTCCCTCGAGCGGTACGCGTGTCAGCATATCCCAACTGGCAGACCGGTCACGAGGATGGCCGACACTGGCCATGCTGGCAGTGGTGTCCCTGTCCGTCGCCGTGCTGCAAGGGCAGCCGGCCGGGTTTAACTACGACGAGGCGGCCGTGCCCCAGTACGAGCTGCCCCCGATTCTGCGAGCCGAGAGTGGGGCAGCGGTCGATTCGGCATCCTCGTGGCACACCCGCCGGCAGGAGATCTTGCGGCTGTTTGAGCGCGAAGTGTACGGCATTGCCCCGCCAGCGCCCGCCGACCTGAAGTTCACGCTGATCGAGGACGACCGGGAGGCGCTGGGAGGCTTGGCCCGCCGCAAGCAGGTGCGGGTCTTCTACGGGGCGTCCGAGGCGGGACCCGGGATGGACCTGCTGCTGTACACCCCGGCCGCGGCCCCGGGCCCGGTGCCGGTGTTCGTCGGCCTCAACTTTGGCGGCAACCACACCGTGCACACGGATCCCGCCATCCGCCTCGCGGACCGGGTGACCGCGGAGGGTGTCGAGCCGGCCATTGATGGGGACCGTGGCCGCGCTGCGAGCCGATGGCCGATCGAACGAGCCTTGGAGCGCGGCTACGGCGTAGCCACGGCCTACAGCGGACACATCGATCCGGACTTCGACGACGGTTTCCGCAACGGCGTTCACGTTGTCCGGCGGCCCGAGTCGGAGCATGACTGGGGAACCATCGCGGGGTGGGCGTGGGGATTGGGCCGCGCGCTGGACTACTTGGTCTCTGACCCGCATGTGGACGGTTCGCGGGTCGCCGTGCTGGGGCACTCCCGGCTCGGCAAGACGGCGCTTTGGGCCGGGGCGAGCGACGAGCGGTTCGCGATGGTCATTTCGAACAACTCCGGCTGCGGCGGGGCGGCACTGAGCCGTCGCCGCTTTGGCGAGACAGTGGGGCGCATCAACACGCGGTTTCCGCACTGGTTCGCGGACCGGTTCGCCGCCTACAACGGCCGCGAGGACAGTCTGCCGGTTGACCAACACATGTTGCTGGCATTGGTGGCACCGCGCCCGCTGTATGTTGCCAGCGCCTCACAGGACCTTTGGGCGGATCCGCGCGGCGAGCACCTCTCCGCGCAGCTGGCCGGCGAAGCCTACGAACTGCTCGGCAAGCGCGGCTTGGGCGAAGGGCCCAGCCCGCCGCTGAATCACGCGGTGATGCGCGATATTGGCTACCACATCCGCGAGGGCAAGCACGACATCACGGCCTACGACTGGGAGCGGTACATGGACTTCGCGGATTTGCACTGGCGCGGGGAGTGAGACAAGCCTCGCGGCGGCGGTGCCGGAATGCCGCTGTAGACTGGAGGGCGTGATGGGAATTCGCATCGGAGCCAGCCCGGGGACCCGTCTCCTGCTGGCAATCGCTCTAGCCGCCTGCACGGTGCCGGTTCTGCCGGCTGCCGAGGCAGGGGGAGTTCAATTCGACGACCCCCGGGGCTGGGTCTCGGAGCCGAAGCCCATGCGTGCCCTGAACTACGCCATCCCGGCCGAGGCCGGCGACGCCCAGGACGGGGAGATGGCGGTGTTTTACTTCGGTCCTGGCCAGGGCGGCGGGGTCGAGGCCAATGTGCGTCGCTGGCTGGGCCAGTTCGTGAACCCCGACGGCAGCCCCCTGCGGGCCGGGGCCGCGGGCCGCAGCCAGCACGAGTATGGCGGGATGCAGGTGACCATCCTCGATGTGTCCGGGACCTACCTCTTCAAACCGTTCCCGATGGCGCCCCGGGCGACTCCCATGCCCGGCTACCGCATGCTGGCGGCAATCGTGCAGGGCCCGGATGCCCCGGTGTTCTTCAAGCTCACAGCGCCCGCGAAGACTGCGGCGGCCGCCGCCGAGCAGTTCCGGTCCATCGTCGCGTCCGTGAAGCGCTAGCAGCCCTCGCTCGCCCACCGTCCGGCACGAGATCCGAAGGGCTCGCGGTCGCGGAAGCCCCGGGGTCGCCCCTTTGGCAACCGGCACTGGGCACCGCCCCCAGCCCGGAGGCGGGCCGCGCAAATCGCGGAAGGCCCTCGGAGGGCTCGGACCTATGCGGGGCCCGAGTTGATGCGCAGTGTCTTGCCGGCGCGGATGCGAGTGTTCGAGAGACCGTTCCAGCGCTGCAGGTCGCGGACGCTGACGCCGAAGCGTCTGGCGATCTTGGCCAGCGTGTCACCCTGGCGAATGCGATAGGTTGCCGATCCCGCGTTCGACGCCACTGTCGCCCCGCCGCCGCGAACGACTAGCGTTTTGCCGGCGCGGATGCGGGTGCCGGAGAGGCCGTTCCAGCGCTGCAAGTCGCGGACGCTGACGCCGAAGCGTCTGGCGATCGCCCCGAGATTGTCGCCCTGCCGTATCGTGTACGTCCCGGAGCCCCCGCGCGCGGTGGCCACGGCCGGCGCTCTGCTCTCGCCGGACGCCCGCGGACCGACCACGAGGGTCTTGCCGCTGTGGATGCGAGTGCCGGAGAGACCGTTCCAGCGCTGCAGGTCGCGGACGCTGACGCCGAAGCGCCTGGCGATCGCGCTAAGGCTGTCGCCGCGCCGAATCGTGTACGTCCCGGAGCCGGGGGGCGGGGTCGAAGATGTCGCCCGCTGGCTGCTGGCAGGCTTGGGGGAGGATTGCGGGTTCGGGTTGACGATCAGGTAGCGTCCCGCGCGGATTCGCGTGCTCTGCAGGCCGTTCCACTGTTGCAAGGAGGAGACCGTCGTCCCGAAGCGCCGGGCGATGCCCCCGAGCGTGTCACCGGAGGCAATCCTGTAGCGGCCCGACCCCGGTTCCACAAGGCCCCCCGCCTGGCCGCGCCCGTAGTAACGGTAGATGGACAGCCGAGTCTTGGCGGGGATGGTCAGCCGCTGGCCGCCCTCGAGTGCGCCCTCGGGCGAGAGTTCGTTGAGGGCCGCGAGCTTGTCCGTGCTGACGCCGTACCGGCTCGCCAGTGCCTTCAGCGTCTCGCCGTCGCGAACCTCGTGCCGCCGCCAGTGCAGGCGGTCGCCTTCCGGGACATGGGCTACCTCGGTTGCGAATTGGCCGGCGGTGCCGTGCGGCACCTTCAGGTCGTATTCGTACGGCGGCGTTGCCGAGCGCAGCAGGCCCGGGTTGAGCTCCCTAATGGCATCCGTGGACACACCCGTCGCATCTGCGATCAGCGCAAAGCTGGTCGAGTGCTCGGCGCGCACGGTGTCGTAGTCCAGCCTGGGCGCGTGGTCCACCTCGCCCAGGTCGAACAGGTCGAGATTGAGCCCCGCCATGGTCATCGCGAGGATGATCGGCAGGTAGTTGCGCGTCTCCCGCGGCAGCAGGCGGCGCCGGGACAGTTCCCAGAAGTCGCGGCTGCGCGCGCGCTCGACGGCGCGCTTCACCCTGCCCGGACCGCAGTTGTAGGCGGCCATCGCGAGGTACCAGTCGTTGAACTCGATGTGCAGGTCTCTCAGGTGGCGGGCGGCGGCCCTGGTGGCCGTCTCGGGGTCGTAGCGCAAGTCAACGTAGCGGTCCTGCCGCAGGCCGTACTGCTTGCCGCGCCACGAGACGAACTGCCACATCCCAGTGGCACTCGCGTGGGAGCGGGCCTTGGGCCGGAAACCGGACTCCGCCATGGCGAGGAAGAACATCTCCCTCGGCACGCCCTCCTCCTCGAGGATGCGCTCGATCATGTCCCGGTACGCGCTGCCTCGGCCGAGGGAAATCTTCAGAGTCGCCTTCCCGCGCGATGATTCCGTGAAGTAGGTCAACAGGCGCTCCACTTGATCGTTGAGCACCAGGGGCAATTCGGACCGCGTGTTCAGCAGCCACTCTTCGTGCGAGAGCGCCGTCGGCGGCGCCGGCAGGACCAGTTTCAGCAACTCGTCGATCAGGGCGGCCTCCTCTTCCACCGCGACGGGCCCTGCGCCTCGCAATGGCGGCGGCACCCGGAACAGGCCTTGGGCGCGCTGGACCGAGGAAACCTCGGACGGCGTTCCCGTCGCGCGCGGCTCGGAGACGGTCGCGAGCGATTCCGTGGCGGACCGATCCACAGTTCCGGAGAGCGGTGGCTCGCGCAGCGCCAAGCCGCCGGCCATGTGTGTGCAAGAAACCAGGAGGCAGGCCACGGTGATGGCCGCGCAGATGCCCAACGCGCCCGAGGTCCGGTGCGGACAAGCTGCAGAGGGTGGCCCTGCCACCCGGTTAAGTCCTGAGATGCAAGAAGGCCCGTTGGAATGAATCATTGCACGCTATTCCGAATGAATCTGCGGCTGGTCAGCCAAGCCGCCGGAAACATGATACCGCAACTGGGTCGCTTCGGGCCGCCGAAGGCGCTGTCCCCAAAATGTCCCGCTTCCAGCCCGGATGGCGCGGCCGGAGGCCGCCGCGCCCATGGCTCGCGGGGCTCCAGGCTTGGGGGCGGGCCGCGGTGCTAAGATTGCGGGTCTGAGCTCGGTGCCGGCCCTTGGTGATGGCCGGCTGAACAGGGGGGAACGGCATTGGCAGCAGCACCGCCACGCGTCGCAGTGATCATGGGCAGCACGTCGGACTGGCCCACCATGAGGGCCTGCGCCGAAACGCTCGATCGGTTCGGCGTTCCGCACGAGTGCAAGGTAAGCTCCGCCCATCGCACGCCTGCGATGACCGCGGAGTACGTCGGATCGGCGGAAAGCCGGGGGATCCGCGTGATCATCGCCGCGGCCGGGGGCGCGGCGCACCTAGCTGGCGTGTGCGCGGCGCACACGGTCCTGCCCGTGCTGGGAGTGCCGATGCCCAGCGTGCTGGACGGTGTGGACTCGCTGCTGTCCACGGTGCAGATGCCCGGCGGGATACCCGTCGGAACGCTCGCGATCGGCAAGGCTGGCGCCAAGAACGCGGCCCTGCTGGCGGTGGCCATCTTGGCCACTGCCGACGATTCCCTGCGGGACGCCCTGAAGGCCTTTCGGGCTGAGCAGGCCGAGAAGGTTCGCGGCGCCACGCTGGACTGACCGCCGAGACGCCTCGCGGGCACGCCAGGCTCATCTCTGGTACGCTCAATTCCCGCAATGGTCTCCTCACCACTGATCATCCTCGCGATCGCGATCGCGGTCGTGTTCGTCCTCATCCTGCGCCTGAGGATCAACGCCTTCATTGCCCTGATCACGGCGGCGACGACGGTCGGCCTGCTCTCGCCCAATGTCGACCTTGCGGATGTGATGCCCTCTGTCGCCGGGGAGTTCGGCGGCGTGTGCGCCAGCATCGCGATCGTGATCGGCCTGGCAGCGCTGATCGGCCAGTGCCTGATGGAGAGTGGCGCGGCGGACAAGATCGTGCGGGTCTTCGTGCGCGCTCTGGGCGAGAAGCGCGCCTCGCTGTCCCTGCTGACGAGCGGCTACGTGCTCTCGGTGCCGGTATTCTTCGACACGGTGTTCTACCTCTTGGTGCCGCTGGCGCGCGCCATGCGGGTCCGCATGGGGAAGCACTACCTGTTGTTCCTGATGGCCATTTCGGCCGGTGGCGCGGTGACCCACTCGATGGTGCCGCCGACACCGGGCCCGTTGGCAATGGCCGCGACGCTGGGCATCGACCTCGGGGTCATGATCCTGGTGGGGGCGGTCATCGCGGTCCCGATGTCCATTGGCGGCTGGCTGTTCGGCATTCTGCGGGACCGCCAGATCGACATCCCGCTGCGCGAGACGCAGGGCCTCACCTTGGAAGAGCTCGAAGCGCTGGCGCGCAAGCAGGAGGCGCGCCTGCCGAGCTTCTTCATGTCGATGCTCCCGATCGTGCTGCCCGTGGTGCTGATCGCCTCGAACACGTTGGTCGGGGCGCTGGGCATCGAGGGGCCGCTGCGGGCCCTGACGGCCTTCCTGGGCAATCCCAACCTTGCCCTGCTGGCCTCGGCGGCCATCTCGCTCATCCTTCTGGCCCGCCAGAAAGGCTACACGCTCGCGCAGCTTTCGGCACCGGTGGAGGCGGCTCTGGCCAGCGGGGGCCTGATCATCCTGATCACCGCCGCGGGCGGCTCGTTCGGCAAGATGCTCGTCAGGGCGGACGTGGGCGCGGTGATCGGCGAGGCTTCGCAGGAGTTTGGCGTGCCGGTGCTGCTGCTGGCGTTCCTGCTGGGAACCTTGCTGAAGGTCGCGCAGGGCTCGGGCACCGTGGCGATGATCACCGTGTCGGCAATCATGGCGCCGCTCGTGCTCGACACGCCGCCCGGGTTTCACGTGGTCTACGTGGCCTGCGCGATCGGTTCCGGGTCTCTGGTCGGATCGTGGATGAACGACTCCGGGTTCTGGGTCTACAAGCAGATGTCCGGCCTCACGGAGACCGAGGCGCTGAGGACTTGGACGCCGCTGCTGGCGGTGATGGGCCTGATCGGATACGTCTCAACGCAGATCGCCGCGCTGGTCCTGCCGCTGGTGTAGCGCGCGGCCGGGCGCCTTACCGGCGCGGGGCCCGCCAGGCCGTCCCGCCAGAACGCGGGAGGGCCTGCGTGTTGTAGAATGGGGCTGTTCCACCCGATTTCTCATGATGGCGGGAGATCCCCCTAACAGCGCCGGTGGCCCTCAGGCCGATCTGGCCGAACGCGACGCCAACGTCCAGCCGATAAACATCGAGAACGAGATGCGCAAGTCGTATCTCGACTACGCGATGTCCGTGATCATCGGCCGCGCGCTGCCCGACGTGCGCGACGGGCTCAAGCCAGTGCAGCGCCGCATCCTGTACGCGATGCGCGAGGAGGGGCTGCGCTCGAACCGCCCGCCGCGGAAGTGCGCGCGCATCGTGGGCCAGGTGATGGGCCGCTTCCATCCGCACGGCGACTCGTCGATCTACGACACGCTGGTGCGGATGGCCCAGGACTTCAGCATGCGCGAGCTGCTGGTCACCGGGCAGGGGAACTTCGGGTCCATCGACGGCGACCCGCCGGCGGCGATGCGCTACACCGAGGCGCGGCTCGCCCCTTACGCGGAGGCCCTGCTGGACGACATCCAGATGGACACGGTGGACTTCCGGCCGAACTACGACGACTCGGCGCAGGAGCCCGAGTGCTTGGCGGCCGCCGCGCCGAACCTGCTGGCCAACGGGGCCAACGGCATCGCGGTGGGCATGGCAACCCGCATCCCGCCCCACAACTTGGGAGAGCTGGTGGACGCGACGATCCAGCTGATCAAGCATCCCAAGACGCGCCCTGAGCGCATCATGGCCATCGTGCAGGGCCCGGACTTCCCGACGGCGGGCATCCTCTGCGGCACGACCGGAATCAGGCAGGCCTACTACACGGGCCGCGGACGGCTCATCGTGCGCGCCCAGGTGCACACCGAGAAGCGCCCCCGGGGTCGCGAGGCGATCATCGTCACAGAGCTGCCCTATCAGGTCAACAAGGCACGCCTCATCAAGAAGGCGGCCGATCTGGTCAATGCCAAGAAGATCGAGGGCATCAGCGACATCCGCGACGAGAGCGACCGCACCGGGATGCGCGTGGTGTTCGAGGTCAAGGCCAACGACGACGCGCGGGTCGTCCTGAACAACCTGTACAAGCACACCGATCTCCAGCACGGCTCGGGCGTGGTGATGCTGGCCATCGTCAACGGCAGGCCCAGGGAGCTGGGCCTGGTCGAGTACCTGAAGATTTTCATCGGCCATCGGCAGGACGTGGTGCGGCGCCGCACCAACTTCCTGCTGCGCAAGGCGCGCCACCGGGAGCACCTGCTGCTGGGATTCTACGCGGCCCTGCAGCGGATTGACGCGGTGATCGCCCTGATCCGCTCGTCCAAGACCCCCAAGCAGGCCAAAGCGGGCCTGACCGGCCAAGCCGAGATCGAGTACCGCAAGTTCCTGCCGCAGGGGGTGGACGTCGACACGCGTCCCTTTGAGTTCACCGAGCGCCAGGCTCAGGCGATCATCGAGCTCCAGCTGCAGCGGCTGACCAGCATGGAGCGGCAGAAAGTCCGCGACGAGCTTGACAAGGTGCAGGAGAACATCCGCGGTTACGAGAAGATCCTGGGCTCCGATGCGGAGCTCAACCGGGTCATCATCGCCGAGTTGCGAGCGCTGAGGAAGAAGTTCGCGAGCCCGCGCCGCACGGAGATCGGCGAGGAGGTCCGGGAGATCTCGATCGAGGATCTGATCGCCGACGAGGACATGGTCGTCACGGTCACCAAGAACGGGTACCTCAAGCGCACGGCGCTGGAGATTTACCGCAAGCAGTCGCGCGGGGGGCGCGGCCGCATCGGGATGGCGACGCGGGACGGGGATTTCGTCGAGAACATCTTCTGCGGCACCACCCACTCGTACATCCTCGTCTTCACGAACCTCGGGCGGGTCTACTGGCTCAAGGTGTACAGCATTCCCGAGGTGGCCGCTTCCGGCAAGGGTCGCAATATCGTCAACCTGCTCAGGATGCAGCCCGGCGAGACCGTGCAGACCGTCCTGCCGGTGAACGGGTTCGACCCTGAGCAGTACGTCGTGATGGTCACGCGGAAAGGCCGGGTGAAGAAGTGCTCTCTCGAGGTGTTCTCCCGGCCGCGGTCGCAGGGGATCATCGCGCTGATCCTGAGGGAGGGTGACGAGCTGGTCGCGGCGCGCCAGTGCCGTGACGACAATTCGATCCTGATCGCCACGCGGCTCGGGCAGGCTGTCCACTTCCGCAGCAGCGACCTGCGGGCCATCGGGCGGGTCGCGCAGGGCGTGATCGGGATCCGGCTGGCGCCGGCGGACTGCGTCGTCTCCGCCCTGTGCCCCAGCGAGAAGCACTTGGCGCTGACGATCTTGGAGCACGGCCACGGGAAGCGCACGCTGCTGACCCGCTACAAGCTGACGCAGCGGGGCGTCAAGGGCGTCCTGAACGCGAAGATCACGCGCGCCAGCGGCAAGGTGGTCACGGTGCTGAAGGTTCGCCACGACGACGACGTGATGATCATCAGCCGCAACGGCAAGACGCTGCGGATCGACTCGAGCAAGATACGGGCGACGGGTCGCTGGGCGCGCGGCGTGCGGCTGGTCCACCTCGGGAAGGGCGACTCGGTTGCAGCGGCCTCGGTGGTGCCGCGGGCGGACGTGATCGAGGCCCCGGAAGACCCCGTCCAGCCGCTGCTGCCGATCCAGTAGCCAGGGGCCTCAGCGAGAGCCGGCCGCGGGAGCTCTCTCGCGAGGCGGCGATCCGGGCGTGGTGCCAGGGTCCAGCACCGTCAGGCGCACGGACTCCACCGGCCTCCGCACGTCGTTGCGCTTGGTTGGCGGCCCGATCCACAGCGTCGAGATGGCTTGCACGGTCCATTCGCGGCCCGCGGCCCGGCCGAGGATCCTCAGGTCGTAATCACCGGGCGACAGGTCGGCCCCCACGGCGATGTCCAGGAACGCGGTGGGGATCAGGACGTTGTCGGCATCCCCCGAGGGCCCGAAGTACTGGTCCTCCCGGAAGGCTGCCGGCCCGGCGGAGATGCCGGCGGGCGGGTCTTCCAGCCAAACGTCGACGGCGCGGCGAAAGCCCGGCTCGGGGGTCATCAAGACGCCCAACCTGAGAGTTCGGCCGGCCTCGACGTTGAGATTCTCGGGATCTGACAGCAGTCCGAAGCGCGGTTCGCGGCGCTCGACGTGAAGGCGGTAGGCCATGTCCGGCCCTGTCCTGCCGATGCGGTCGCTGACGACCAGCCGGTACCGGCCGCCGCGCTCGGAGCGCCAGTGCAGGAACGAGTCCGGGTTGCCGATCACGGTGCCCTGCCCGGACATCAGGTCGTCGTGCTCGGCCAGCGGCGCGCCCTGGCTGTCGAACAGTTCCAGCACGGTGTCAATCCGGGGCAGCCCCAGCTGGGCCGCCAGGGTGGTCACGACCACATCCTCGCCCGCGGCGAGGTCCAGCCAGTGCTCGTTCCGGCCCGCGCCCGCCCGGAGCAGGCCAGTGCAGGCCGTCCCGCGGGCGACGGGCCGGATCTGCGAGCAGTCCGGCGGCTCATCGTGGCCCGAGACAACGAAGCTCAGGCTGTCGTCGATGCCGCCCGGTGCGCGGACCCAGATCCGCCACAGGCCGGCCGGGGCGTCCGCCGGCAGGGAGAATGCGGCGGTGAGGCTGTCCTCGCTGCGGTCGGAGACAAGCGCCTCGACGACAACGCCCGCGGGATCGCCCACGCGGACGGGGATCGTGTGGGGGAACGTCATGCGGTAGTACTCCGCCCGCCGGACCGGCCGCAGCCACACGCGCTCGACATCGGCGAGCCCGCGCCCCGCGAGCGTGAGGGAAACGTCCGAGCCTTGGCGGGCGCCCAGGGGGAAGGCCCCCTCCACGACGGGCAGTTGGCCGACCCGCAGCATGTAGCCGCAGTTCTCGTCGCAGTTCACGCGCTGCGGCCCGCGATACTGGTCGAGCCGGAGGTAGTGGGTGCCGGACCGCGCGAAGCGGTGCTCAACGAAGGGCGTCTCGAGGTAATCGTCGCGATCGTCGCTGAACGCGACCTGACGGCCGTCCGCGTCGAGCAAGGCCAGGTTGTTCTCCAGGAACCCGCCGTATTCCAGCGAGCGCAGGTCGAACGTCCAGCGCTCGCCGGCCCGTGCCTCGAAGCGGAACACGTCGATGTCGCGGATCTCGGGCATCATGCCGTGCAGGGTCTGGGGCCGGAGCTCGACGGGCTGGGCTTGGGGAAGGGTGTCGTTGGGCTCCGTCTCACGGCCCGCGGAAGTCTCGTGGACATAGAAGAGCCGCGAGTTCGACCGCCCCCGCGGCGTGCGGAGCGTGGCGATGTGCGGGCCCGGCGGGGCGTTGGCGCTGATGTGCACGGCAGCCAGCAGACCGCCATCCGAGCCGGCCGAGGCCGGCCCGGCCCGCAAGTGCGGCGAGTCGAACTCGAGACCGGCGGGAAGTCCCAGATGCCTGCCGGCGAGCGCCACTTCGACGCTGGTGCCGACTTGGCCCCCGAGGGGCTCGACGCGGTCCAGCCACGGCGCTCCGGGCGAGCCCTGGCCGGAAGACAGCACCGCCACGGCGCACAGGGCCGCGACGATCGCGGCGGCCCTAGGCGAACAGCTCGCGGATGGGTTGCCCGCCATCGTTGATCCTTATCGGCCGGCCCAGCGCGTGATACTCCTTGTGCGCGTCGATGCCCAGCTTGCGGTACACCGTGGCGCCGAGATCCTCGATCGAGACCGGCCGGTCGGCGGGCTCCGCGCCCAACCGGTCCGAGCTTCCGATGACCTGCCCGCCGGGCACGCCCGCCCCGGCGACGGCGATGGAGAACACGCCTGGCCAGTGGTCGCGGCCCGCCGAATGGTTGATTTCGGGAGTGCGCCCGAACTCGCCGATGGCGAGCACCAGCGTGGTCGAGAGCAGCCCGCGCGCGTCCATGTCCTCGAGCAGGGTGCTGAAAGCTTGGTCAAACTCCGGGTAGAGCTTGCGGTTCCTCTCGTCGTTGTCGGTGTGCGTGTCGTAGCCGCCGTGGAACACGGTGACGAGCCGCACGCCGGCCTCGATCAGCCGCCGTGCCAGCAGCGCCCCCTGGCCGCCGGTGGTGCGCCCGTACGCGTCGCGCAGCTTGTCGGGCTCGGAGCCGAGGTCGAACGCGCGCTTGGCCTGGGGCGAGCTGACCAAGTCGAGCGCCTTCTGGTAGAAGTGGTCCATGCCGGAGACGACGTCGGACTTCTCGAGGGCTTCGAGGCGCCTGTCGAGCGTGGCGAGCAGCCGGGCCCGCCCGCGCGCCTCCTCCAGTCCGAGCCCCGTGGGCAGCGTCAGGTCTTGGACCGAGTATGCCTCCTCGGCCGGGTCGCCGGCCACGAACGGGTCATAGGCCGACCCCAGAAAGCCGGCGTCGGCGCTGATGTCCCGGCTGGGGATCACCACGAAGGGCGGCACTCCGTTGCGGGCGCCGCGCTCGCGGGCGACGACCGACCCGTACACGGGGTGCTTGTAGGCGTTGTTGGGCCGCTGGCCCGAAAAGGCGTACTGCTTGGCCTTCTCGTGGATGGCCTCGAGCGAGAACATGGAGCGGATGACCGAGAAGCGCCCCAGATTTGCGGCACAGCGCGGGAGGAGTTCGCCGAAGCGCACGCCCGGCACAGCCGTCGGGACCGTTCCGAACCCGCCACGGACCTCGCGGGGGGCCTCCGGCTTGGGGTCGAAGGAGTCATGCTGGCAGAGGCCGCCGCTCTGGAAGAAGATCAGGCACGAGCGGTCGGTCTCGCCCTGGGACGCGGCCAGCAGCTGGGGAAGGCCGATCCCGGCGACCGACGTGCCGCCGACCCGCAGGAAGTCACGGCGGGAGTAGCGGGCACGCATCTCGGATAGCTGCATCGACGGTCACCTCACAGGTTCATCTGGAATTCCTTGGTGTTGAGCACGGCCCACAGGACGCCGGCCAGGCGTCTACGGCGGTCCCGGCCGGCGCTCGCCTCGGCCGCGAGGTAGGCTTCGATCCCGCGGCGCTCACCGTCGCCCGCCGGCCGGGACAGGGCTCTGGCGTACAGGGCGTCCACGATCTCGCCGTCGCTGAGACCTGCCCCCAGCAGCCGGCCCACGACGAAGCCGTCCGCCCCCTCCCGGGCCGCGAGCACGTCGCCGTTCATCATCTGCAGCGCCTGGGCCAGCGAGGGGGCGTCGGAGCGAGGGCCCATGATGTCCCGGCGCGGGTGGCCGAACGTGGTCAGGAAGCGCGGCGTCCCGATGCGCGCGACGAGCTGCTTGGGGGAAGTCCCTGGCGGGTAGCCGGCGAAGTCTTCCGGCACGCCGGTGACCTGGCTGATGGCGTCGAGCAGCACCTCGGCCGGGAGTTTGCGCGGCAGGTAGCGCGCGAACAGCGCGTCTTCCAGGGGGCGCTCGCCGCCCGGGCGCCCCGGCGCGTGCGCCGCCAGCTGGTAGGCCCTTGAGTTCAGGATCAGGCGGTGAAGGGCCTTGAACCGGAACCCGGAATCGATGAAATGCCGGGCCAGAGCGTCGAGCAGCTCGGGATGTGACGGCTGGTTGGTAGACCGGAAGTCGTCGAATGGCTCGACGATCCCGCGCCGGAAGTACTCGTGCCAGACCCGGTTGACCGTGGCCCGCGCGAATTGCACCCGTTGCGCGCGGGTGATCCAGTCCGCGAGCGCTGCCCGGCGCGTCGTGCCGTCCGGGATTCGCGGCTCGCGGCCGTCCAGAAAGCGCGGCGAGACTGGGAGCTTGGTGACCGGGTGCTCGATCTCGCCCTGCCGCGCGTCGTACCACACCCTCCGGTACTGGCCGTAGCCGTGCTTGACCCGCACCTGGGCCAGGAATGCGCCGATCCCGTAGAAATCGTCCTGGGTCAGGTTCTCGAGCGGGTGGTTGTGGCACTGGGCGCACTCGAGGCGCTGGCCGAGGAAGAGGCGCGTAATGGTCGGGACAGCCTTCTCGACCTCGAACGTCTTCAGCATGAAGTCGATGGCCGGGTGCCAGAAGTTGCCTGCCGGGCGGACCATGGTGTCGCCCACGGCGGTGAGCATCTCCCGGACGGTGCGGTCGTAAGGCCAGTCCTCGCGGATCGAGTCGTGCAGCCAGCGCTTGAAGGAGGCGTTCGTGCGCCCTTGGGAGTAGTACTGGGAGTTGCGGAACCAGTCCTCGAACTTCACCAGCCAGTGCGTGGAGTATTCCTCGCTCTCCAGCAGGGCGTCGATCAGGGTCGCGCGCTTGTTCCCGGCATCGCTGGCAAGGAATGCCTCGGTCTCGGCGTCTGTCGGCAGCATCCCCGTCGCATCGAGGTAGGCCCTGCGCAGGAAGGTGCGGTCATCGCTGGGCGGGAATGGCTGGATGCCCACGCGCCCGAGCTTGGAAAAGATGTGGGCGTCGACAAAGCTGGCCGGCTCCGGAAATTGCTGGGGGTTGGCGGGCAGGTCCTGGACGACGATGAACTGGGCGGCTGCCGCCTTGCCCATGGCGCGTGCCATGACTGTGGTCATGCCGGTGCCCGAGGCAGTGGCAGTGTTGCCGTCCGCGAGCTTGACGACGGCCTCGTCGTCCACGGTGTAGCGCACTTCCTCCGTCATGTCGCGCGTGGTGCCGTCCGAGAGCCGCGCGAGCACGGCGACTGGCTGGCGGGTTCCCGCGCCGACCAGGACGGACTCGGCGGGATAGATTTCGAGCCGGTCCAGGCGGGTACCGCCGCTGCCGTACGGCGCCCCTTGGCGCAGCCATTCCAGGATGGTGCGGTACTCGTCGCTGTCGGCGGTCATCAGCTGGCCGCCGCCGTGCGCCACCCGGAAGGTCGGCTTGGCGAGGAGCAGGGAACGCTCGGGGTCGTCCAGGGCGACCCGCCGGCCGCCGTGCCCGTTCACGATCGCCTCCCGGTCCAGCCGGGGCTCCGAGCCGTACAGCGAGAGCTTGAAGCCGTTCTGCCCGGCGGGCGAGCCATGGCAAGCGGAGGAGTTGCAGCCCTTGGTGGTCAGGATCGACAGCAGGTCACGCTCGAAGCCGATCCCGACCCGGGAACCGCCGTCGGCCACCTCGACGCTGGTCGTGGCGGATCCCTCCGCGCACCGCGCCTCGATGACAGCCGTTCCGGGCTGGCGCGCCAGCAACGTGGCGCCGCGCGCTTCGACGATTCCGGGGTGCTTGCTCGTGAGCGCGCACTCGCCGCCCCCTGGGACGACGACGCGCTGGGAGGCCCCGGGTCCCGGCAGCCTGATTTCCGGCGGCTGCACCGCGAGCTGCCCGGTCGCGCCGATCGCTGCGGTGGCCAGCCCCAAGGCCAGCCTGAGCGCAATCCGACCCACATACTCAGCGTAGCCAACGGGCGCGGGCGCCGCAAGGCTGCGGGCACTCAGACCCTCGAGGTCACCCGAGCCTTTCCGAACTATATCGTGCGCGACCCGCGGGAAACGGGCTAAGGGGATCGGGTGCTCAACTCGACCGCGCCACCATGCTACCCTAGCGTAGCCGGTCAGGCGCGTGGCGAGCACTGTCGCCCCGGACCGGCCCGCCGGTGCACCTTGAACATACTCTTATACAACCCCGATAACCAAGTCACCAAGAACTACATGCCGCACCTGTGGATGTTCGTCTTGCAGGCGGTGACGCCCCCGGGCCACAAAGTCTTCCTGATCGACGGCAATGCCCGTCACATGACCGAGGAGACCATCGCGGAGTTTGTGCGCGAGAACGACATCGAGCTGGCGGGCATCGGCGCCATGACGCGCATGGCCGCGCGCGCCTACCGCATGGCCGACGCTATCCGGGCGGCAGGCGCCAAGGTCGTGATGGGCGGGCCCCACGTCACCGAGGTGCCCCACGAACCGATCGGGCAGGACTCCGAGCCGCGCCACGCCGATGCGGTGGCACTGGGCGAGGCCGACAACCTGTGGCCCCAGATCGTGCGGGACGCCGAGGCAGGCCAGCTCAAGGAAGTCTACATGCCGGTGGACGAGAGCGGGGCCGAGGTCAAGCCGTCGCTCGAGGATTACCCGAAGATCCCCTGGGAAACGATGGACCTGACCCAGTTCGACCTGATCGCGAAAGTTCCCAAGTGGGGCCGTTACCTGATGGAGAAGGCCGGCAGCACGTGGAAGAGCTTTTACGTCGTGCCGGTGGAGTCTGGCCGTGGCTGTCCCTACGGGTGTGACTTCTGCACTGTCACGGGCTTCTTCGGGGACTCGATCCGGTTCCGCAGCAACGAGAGCGTGATCGACGAGATCTTGCGGCTGAAGGCGCGCGCGCGAGCCGAGGACGGGCGCGTGGCCGTGTTTTTCATCGACGACAACTTCGCCATTAACAAGAAGCGCACGAAATCCCTGCTGCGCGAGATGATCGCCCGTGGCGCGCAGGTTCCTTGGGTGGCGCAGATCAGCATGAACCTGCTCAAGGACGAGGAGTTGGTCGACCTGATCAAGGAGAGCGGCGGGCGCTGGATTTTCATGGGGCTGGAGTCGATCGATCCCTTGAGCCTCAAGGACGTGAACAAGGGCTTCAACAAGCCCGACCTGTACGGCACGGTGCTGGACCGGCTGGCCAAGCGTGGCATCTACTCGATCACGTCGTTCATCTTCGGGATGGACGGCGACCGGCCGGGTGTGGCCCGCATGACCTTGGACACGATCGCGACCTGGCCTCCGGGGCTGCCCGTGTACGGCCTGATGACGCCGTATCCGGCGACGCCGCTGTATGACCGCCTCATGCAGCAGGGGCGCCTGACCCGGCCCAAGCACTGGCTTGACTTCAGGCCTTTCCGCATGGCCTACACGCCCAAGCACATCACCATCGATCAGGCCGAGGCCGAGGTCGACATGGCTTGGAAGGAGTCCTACTCGCCGGAGTCGACGCGCCGGGCACTTGACGCCATTGCCCACCGGCCGTTCCACGAGCAGGTGGTCCTGTTCTTCACGCGCTTGGCATTCCGCGGAATCTACTTCCCGCAGATGACCAAGCTGCACTGGGTGAAACTGCTCTGGGAGAACCGGTCTAGCTTCTTCCGGATATTGGTGGGGGGCTACCGCGCGCTCCGGGACCACCGGCGGAGTGGCGGCCAGCCGCCGGCGGATGGCGGGTCTCCGCCCCGGAAGGCCAGCCGGGTCCGGGAACGGGAACTGGAGCGGGTCGGCGCCTGAGCGGTCCCGCGTCTCTCAGAAGCGCATGGCGGTGAAGCCGCCGTCGACGAAGACGTCCGCGCCCGTCACGAAGCTGCCCGCCCGTCGCGCCACCAGCAGCAGGGCGGCGCCGACGAGTTCGTGAGACTCGCCGAAGCGGCCCATCGGCGTCTGCTCCATGATCTTCCGGACGCGCTCGGGCCGCAGGATCTTGCGGTTCTGCTCGGCGGGAAAGAAGCCCGGGTTGAGGGAGTTCACGCGCACACCGCGGGGCGCGTACTCGCGGGCCACATTCTTGGTCAGATTGTTCACGGCGGCCTTGGACGCGGAGTAGGCGTACACCCGTGAGAGGGGCAGGTGCGCCGTCACGCTGCCAATGTTGAGGATCGCCCCGCCGCCGGGCTGGCCGGCCATGAGCGGCGCGAAGATCTGGCAGCCGAGATGGGTGGCCCTCAAGTTCGTGTCCAACACCCGCCCCCAGTCCTCATCGGTGATCTCCTCGTAGGGCACGGCAGAGTTCACGCCGGCGCAATTCACCAAGATGTCGACGCTCCCGCTGTGCCCGAGAGCGGCGTCACGCAGCGATTCCAAGGACGCGCGGGATGTGACGTCAACGGCGCGGAACTGCGCGCTGCCGCCCGCGGCCCGGATGGCGTCCGCGCGCCGCTCGCCCCGCGGCCGGGATCTGCCGGCGACGACGACATGGGCGCCGGCGGCCGCCAGACCGTCGCACAGTGCCCCGCCGAGCACGCCTGTGCCCCCGATCACGACCGCGACATCCGAGTCGAGGCCGAACAGCCGCTGCAGGAATTGGGCCGAGCGTTGCATCTCTGACCACCTTGTCACTTCCGCAGGGGTGATCGCAAGCCCGGCCAGGGGGACGACTGCCGGATGCGGGCCTTGGCGCGCCACGGTCTGCCCTGCTCGATGGCCCGCAGGCCCGCTTCCATCTCGCGCGCGATCTGCCCGGTCTCCACGCCGTCCCATTCGGGCAGGTAGGCGTGCACCTTTGCCAGGCCCCTTTGCAGCTGGCGGGTCGCCCCGTTGCGATTGCCGCGCCCGTGGTGGTAGCACGCCACCGCGAAGTGGATCAGGGATTGCAGGAACCAGCGGTCGGGCTGCTGGGTGAATGTCCAGAGTTCCTCCAAGACCTCGTGGCACTCGAAGTACTCCCGCTCATTGAAGAGGCGCACCCCTTCGCGGAACAAGGCCCGCTGCTCGCGGCCGGACATCGGCTTTCCATCAGGATACTGGCAGGGCGCTAAACTCAACCCTCGGGGACACGAATGCGCTTTCGCCTGATCGCTTGCATCGCACTGGGCATCGGCCTGCTCCGCGGCCAGCCGACGCCGCTGGGGGGCTCGGCCGAGCTCCACGAGCTGCTGGACCGGCTCAACACGGTTGGCACGGTGCTGATGCTCGGGGCCCACCCGGATGACGAGAACACAGCGGTGATGGCCCACTTCGCCCGCGGGCGCCATCTCCGGACGGTCTATTTCTCGGCCACGCGCGGCGAGGGCGGGCAGAACCGCATCGGCACCGAGCAAGGCCCGCTGATGGGCGTGATCCGAACCCACGAACTGCTGCGGGCGCGGCAGATAGACGGGGGCGAGCAGGACTTCGCGACGGTGGTCGACTTTGGGTACTCGAAGACCCCCGAGGAGGCCTTGGGAGTGTGGGGGGGCCAGAGGCTGCTGCGAGACATGGTGCGCTCGATCCGCGCCCTGCGGCCCGACGTGATCGTCTCGCGATTCCCGCCAAAGCCCGGCAGCGGCGGGCACGGCCAGCACACCGCGGTCGGGTGGACCGGGCCAGAAGCGTACGAGGCGGCCGCCGACCCGGCGCTGTTCCCCGAGCTGGGGCCGGGGCCGTGGCGGGCGCGCCGCTACTATTACAACGTCCCGACCTTCAGCCGTCGCATGGAAGAGATGGCCGCGTCCCGCCCGGGCCGGCTGCGGGTCGAGGTTGGCGGGTATGACCCCGTCCTGGGCAAGTCCTACGCCGAGATCGCCGGGGAGAGCCGCAGCATGCACCGCAGCCAGGCCATGGGGTCCTCCCAGCGCAAGGGCAGCGTCCCGGCATTTTTCGAGCACGTTGCGGGTGACCGCGCGGAGGCAGATCTTTTCGAGGGGATCGACCTGAGCTGGGGCCGGGTCGAGGGCGCCGGCCGCGTGGGCCGGGCGCTGGCTGCCGCGCGCGCGGAGTACAGGCCCTCGCGGCCCGCCGGAATCCTGCCGCACCTGCTGGAGGCCTACCGCGATCTGCGCGAGATCCGATCGCCCTACACGGCCGGCAAGCTCGCGGAGCTTGGCAGGGCGATCGAGCTCTCCGCGGGGTTTTGGATCGATGCCGCCGCTGACCGCTGGGACGCGGTGGCGGGTGGCGGGGTCGAGGTCACGGCGAGCGTTCTGCAGCGCAGTCATGAGGGCTGGGAGTGGCTCGGCGCGGAGATTTCCGGCGTGTCGGCGGCCCAAGTCTCGGGCGGCGGCAAGCTTGCCCCGAATGCCGTGATGCAGCGCGCCGTCTCGGTGGCGATCCCCCGTGACGCCTGCTATTCGCAGCCGCACTGGCTCGGCGCCGGATCGACCGGCCAGGCCGGATGTCCCGAGGCCGCGGCAGGCACGCCCGGGCCGCGGGCCGCCCTGGTTGCGACATTCCGCCTCTTGGCACCGGACGGCACCCGGGTCGAGTACCGCAAGCCCGTGCGATACCGCTGGGTCGACGCGGCCTTGGGCGAGCGGTCGCGCCCGGTGGCGGTCGTGCCGCCGGTGGCGGTGGGGTTCGCCACCCAGGGCCGCGTCTTCGCGTCGCCGGAGCCGGTTGGGGTTTCTCTCCGGCTCGTGTCCAACGTGGGAACGGCCGCGGCCGCGGTGCGTGTCGAGGCCCCGGAGGGGTGGGCCGTCTCGCCATCCGAGCTGGAGCTGGGCTTCGGGCGCCGGGGCCAGGAGCGGGTTGCGCAGTTCGAGGTGACACCTCCCGCGACCCCGTCCGGTGGCGAGCTGACAGCCAGCGTGACCGTGGACGGTCGCGAGACCCGCTCAGGAATGCGGACGATTGCCTACGACCACATCCCGGCGACGGTCGTGTTTCCCCGGGCGGCGATGCGGGTGGAGCGGATTGGCGTCGAGCTGCCCGCGCGGGCGGTCGGATATGTGATGGGCGCCGGTGACAGGGTCCCGGAGGCCTTGCGACAGCTTGGCGCGGAGGTCACGCTGCTGTCGCCGGAAGATCTCTCGGCGGGGGATCTGGGCCGATTCGACGCCATCGTGACGGGTGTCAGGGCGCTCAACACGCGCCCGGACCTGCTGGCGGCGAGCGAGCGCGTGCTCGGATACGTCGAGGGCGGCGGGACGTTGGTCGTGCAGTACAACACGTCCTCGTTCCGGCGCGGCGGCGGGGGCGGCGGCTTGACCCTGGCCCCGTACCCGCTCACCCCGTCCCGCCAGCGGGTGACGGACGAGCGGGCCGAGGTCAGTTTTCCCTCCGGTGGGGACCACCCGCTGTTGGCCGGGCCGAACCGAATCTCGGAGTCCGACTTTGACGGCTGGGTACAGGAGCGCGGCCTGTACTTCATGTCGGACTGGGACGAGCGCTACGACCCAGTTCTCGCCTGCGCCGACCCCGGCGAGGACCCGCTGGCTGGCGGCCTGCTGTACACGCGGCACGGCAAGGGGGCCTACGTGTTCACCGGTTACTCGTGGTTCCGCCAGCTGCCGGCGGGCGTCCCGGGAGCGTTCCGGGTCTTCGCCAATCTGATCAGCGCGGGCATGGCCCGGTGAGCCTGCCGCGGATGGCGCGCGCTCGGGTCAGTCGTCCCCGGCGGCAGCGCGCTCTAGGGCGCGGGCCCCACTGAGGGCGTTGGTCATCGAGTAGTTGCCCTCGTGGCACGCGTACTCGTAGATCACGTAATCGGGCAGCCTGGGCATAGGGCGGACGGCGGTCCACGGCGCCTCGTAGGTCTCGGGGTCCGTGATCGTGAACTCGTTGCTGATGGTGTCCGGGCCCGTTCGGGTGAATCGCTCCACCGCGCGCAGGTTCGGCGACGACGGGTAGCGGTGCTCGGTCTTGTCGCTGAAGTTGCCGGTCTCGACCACCAGCGTGTCACCCTCCCAATGCCCGCGGGAGTCCCCGTTCCACTGGCGGATGCGTGGGTCGAGCGGCGGGCGGCCGTCCAGTGGGATGATGCGCACGTCGTGGATGTTCTCGACGAGGATCGCCACGTGCGTGGGTGTCTGCAGGATCAGGTAGGTGTTGTTGTAGCCGGTGGAGACGGGCGGCACGCCGTGGTATGTGATGCAGCGAGTCCAAGCCTTGAAGTTCAGCCACGAGGCCGGCGGTCCCTCGAATTTCCGGGCGCGCGCGGCGACCCGCGCCTTGCCCTGGCGAGTCAACGGGGGCAGCCGTCCGTCGGCCGGGTCGACGATCAGGGACGTGCGGGAGCCCGGCCCCACGCTGCCCTTGTCGAACCAGTGGGCGTTGTAGGAGCCCACCACGCCTGGCCTTGGCGGACTCTCGGCCTTCGAGGCCGCGTTGCGCCGCGACGCCTGGCCCGCGGTGAAGAACTCGCGCCCGCGCATGCTGGCGTGGCGCTGGAGCGGGGTGAGCGAGGCATAGGACCAAGTGCCTTGCAGGTCCGGGTCGCCCCAGGGCGTGCGCGGGGCCTGCCATGCCTCGTCGGCCGGCGGCACCGCCCGATCAGCGGGGGCCGCCCGCTGGGCCGTCCCCTGCGCGGAGAGGGCCGCGGTGATCGCGCAGGCCACCAAAGCGGCGAGACAGGGGCTCTTGCAGTGTCCAAGCATGGTGGGAGGCTTCCGCCGCTTGCAAGAGTGTCGCATCAAGTGCCGCGCCGCGGCAACAAGGTCCGCTTGGCCGGCGGGTATAATCGATGCCGAACCGCCCCTCACAGGTGCGGGCGTTGATTATGCCACGGATTCTGCCGATTTCCTGCTGTGTTGCGCTGGCCTTGGGGCTGGTCGCCTGCGGCGTCGGCCCGATGGTCCACGAGGACGGCGATCCAGCCGCCCGGGCCGCAAGCGCGGACGGGATGCCTGCAATTCCCGAGTTCAGCATCGAGAGCATGGACGGGGGAAGCGTGACCAACGCGGATATCGAGGGCCGGGTGGTGCTTGTCAACTTCTGGGCCACGTGGTGCGGGCCGTGCAAGATCGAGATGCCATGGTTCGTGGATTTCCAGCGCAAGTTCAAGGACCGGGGATTCACGGTGCTGGCGATCTCGCTCGACGAGGGCGGCTGGGATCCGGTGCGGGAATTCGCCCAAGACCACGACTTCAACTTCCCGGTACTGCTGGGGGACGACGCGGTCTCGGAGGACTTTGGCGGAATCTATGTCCTGCCGACCACTTGGATCGTCAGCCGGCAGGGCAAGGTCGTATTCACACACCAGGGGCTGGTGGCGAAGGCCAAGTACGAGGAAGAGATCGAGGCACTCCTCGCCGGTTCGGCCTGACTTTGGGTCCGGTCGGCCTCGATGGGCCAGCGGGCTGTCGTTTGACCGCGATGGGAGGTCGGGCGGCATTGGACTGCCTGTCTGTCGGCGTGCAGCGCCAGCTGGGCTGGGGCCCGAGCGCTGACGGCTGAGCTGGCGTGTTCCGACCGCAACGGGTCGATCGTTGCCGCGAGCCAGCGAGTTGCCGACGGCCCGTGACCGTCCGATCTGGCTCCGCGGGTCCGCGGATGGGAGCGGCCGTGTACAACATCCTTGAGACGATCTGGCCGGAAGAGCGCCCGCGGCTGCTCAGCAAGGGCCACGTCTCGGTTGGCGACGTCGCCCGGGCGATCATCCTCCCGGAGTGCCGGGCTCCGGGAACAGTCTATTGGCAGGCGCGCTTCGCTGCTAACCCCGCGCTCGACCGCGGTCGGTGGCGAGTAGCTGAGCACATGGGGCGGCAACCGGGCCGGGTCTGCGCGCCAGTTGCCAGGGTGCATCGGCTGGGCCACGGGACGAATCGCTGGGGCTTGCCTCGGCTGCTCGGAATCCTCAGGAGCGGCCCCGATTTCGCCTCGTGTCCTCTCGGCTAAGATCTCATGCGATGGTGTCCCCTCACGTGCGGGTTGACCGCGACGCTTGCGTCGCGACGCTCACCCTTGCCAGGCCCGGCGTTCGCAACGCCCTGAACGACGAGGCGGTGGACCAGTTGCGCGCGGCGCTGGCGGAGGTCGGGGGCGATCCGGCCGTCCGCGTGGTGCGGCTGGCCGCCGAGGGTACGTGCTTCTGCGCGGGAGTGGACCTGCGCACGATGCGTCGCATGGGGAACGCCGCCTCGGCCGAGAATCTCGCCAGTGCGCGCCGGTTCGCGGGAATGCTGGACTGCTTGCACTCCATGGCTAAGCCGACGGTCGCGATCGTGAACGGCGCGGCGGTCGGGGGCGGCGTGGGGTTGGTCGCCTGCTGTGACGTGGCGGTCGCCTCGACGAGTGCGTTCTTCCGGCTCAGCGAAGTGCGCCTGGGGCTGGTCCCTGCGATGGTGAGCCCCTATCTCGTGGAAGTCCTCGGGGTCCGGGTGGCGCGCAGGCTGATGCTCAGCGGCGAGCGGGTGGACGCCGCGGAGGCCATGCGGATTGGTCTGGTTGACCGGGTCACGGCACCCGCCAAGGTGGAGGCAGCCGGTCGCGAGGTCGTGGCCCGGCTGCTGCTTGGGGCGCCTGGCGCACACGCCGCCTGCAAACGGTTGGTGCGCGAGATAGCGGACGCGCCGCTTGACGGCGATATTCACGAGCGGACCGCGGCTTTGCTCGCGGAACGCCGGGCATCCGACGAAGGACGCGCCGGTGTTCAGGCATTCTTGGACAAGCGGCGGCCGCCGTGGACGCGGGCTGCGTGCAGATAGGGGGAGGCATGCCAGTGCAGAGAAGGAGTGCGGGGACTTCCCCGTCGCGGAGGGATGTGCTCCGGTCCGCTGCCACGGCCGGCGCAGCGTTTCTCACGCGCTGCGGCGGGTCGTCGGGACCCCGGCCCAACATCCTGCTGGTGATGACCGATGACCAGCAGCACGCCCAAATGAGCTGTGCTGGCCACCCGCTGCTGCAGACCCCGGGGATGGACCGCTTGGCCACGGAGGGCACGCGATTCTCGAACGCCCTCTGCACGAACTCGCTGTGCGCCCCCGGCAGGGCGTCCGTGCTGACCGGCTGCTATTCGCACGTCCACGGAATCCGGGGCAACTCGGAGAAGGCCGATGCCATCGAGGAGATGGACCCCGACCTGCCTACTTTTCCCCAGCTGCTGCAGGAGGCGGGCTATCGCACGGGCTTGGTGGGCAAGTGGCACCTTCGCCAGCAACCGAGGGGCTTCGACGTCTGGAAGGTCCTGCTCGGGCAGGGAGTCTACTCCGACCCCGATTTTCTCGTCAACGGGCAGGTCGCGCCCCAATCGGGCTATGCGACCGACATCACGACCGACTTCGCGCTGGACTTTCTGCGTACCGGGGGCTCGGAGCCCTTTTGCCTGCTGTACCAGCACAAGGCGCCGCACAGGCCGTTCACCCCAGCGCCGCGCCATGCCTCGCTCTACGAGGGTGTGGATTGGCCCAAGCCATCGTCCTACGACGATGACTACGCGACTCGCCGCGTCGCCAAGGAGGCCGAGGACATGCGGTTCGAGCTCAGCCTCGCGGGTGATTACAGTGATTTGCCCGCCGGTCTGGGCCCGGCCGGCCGGCGCGAGTGGATCTTCCAGCGCTTCGTCAAAGATCACCACCGTGCTGTGCACGGGGTCGACGAGAACCTCGGCCACGTCTTGGACTACCTTGACGCGTCCGGCTTGGCGGAGGACACGGTGGTGCTGTACACCACCGACAATGGGTACTTTCTCGGCGAGCACGGCTGGTACGACAAGCGCTTCATGTACGAGCCCGCCCTGCGCATCCCTCTCTTGGTGCGTTATCCCCGCTTGGTGCGAGCGGGGCAGGTCGAGGGCCGCCCGGCGCTGAACACCGACATTGCTCCCACAATCCTCGATCTCGCGGGAGTCCGGGTGCCCGACGGGATGCAGGGGCGCAGCCTCATGCCATTACTCGAGGGCAGCGCGCCGGACGACTGGCCAACGTCGACGTTCTACAGCTATTACGAGAACTCGTGGGCATTTCGGGAGATGGCCAAGGAGCAGATGACCGATCCGAGCTTTCGGTTCTGGACGCCGCACAGGGTGGGGCCGCACCGGGGAGTGCGGACAGACGGTTACAAGTTGATCGAGTTCTACGGCGAGGGTGACTATTGGGAGCTGTTCGACCTGCAGGAGGACCCCGACGAGCTCCGCAACCTGTACGGCGAGCCGGGCCACGGCCAGCTGGTCGAAGAGCTGCGCGCCGAATTGCTCCGCTTGCGGGAACAGTACGGCGAGCGTGGCTGACTCGCCGAGACCGAGCTTGTCCGCCCCGTCGGTCCCCAGTCTGCCAGTCGAGTCGCTCGCTGATCTGCGTGCACTTCCGAAGGCCGAGTTGCACGTGCACCTCCGGGGAGCCGCCCCGAGGTCGTACTTTCGCGAGCGGCTGCGCCGCGGGCCGGTTCGCGCCATGCTCGAGCGCGCACCGCTCGGCCACGTTCGCTGGCTCGGGAGGCATCCCGGCATTCTCCGCCTGATGGAGTCGGACGACCCCGCCGGGGATCTGGACGGGCTGTTCCGCTACTCCGACTTCGAGCAGTTCTTGGCGGCCTACCTCTTCACCGGCTACCTCGTCCGCGGGCTTGGCGACTTTCGGGACTTGATCAGCTCCGTCCGGGAACACCTGCGGGTGCAGGGGATCGTCTATTGCGAGCTGACCGTGTCCATTCCCGAATACCTGCGCCAAGGCATCCTGCTCGGGGAAATCTTGGATGCCTTGGCAGAGGACCCGTCCGGTCAGCCGGTGGTCCGCTGGATCGTCGACCCCGTGCGGACATTGGGCCCGGTTGCGGCTACGAAGCTGCTCGAGAGGATCGCCAAGCGGCGCCCGTCAACCATGGTCGGCATGACGCTGGGCGGTGCCGAGCACCTAGCTCCGCCCGAGAAATTCGGGACGGTCTACGAAGTAGCCCGCGAGGCAGGATTCCGCACGACCGTTCACGCCGGCGAAGCGCTCGGGGCGGAGAGCGTGTGGCACGCGGTCCGAACCCTGCGTGTCGAGCGGATTGGCCACGGTGTCCGGGCCGCGGAGGACCCCCGGCTCGTGAGGCACTTGGCGGAGCGTGGGATCCCGCTTGAGATTTGCCCGACGAGCAATGTTTGCACGGGAGTCTACCCCTCGCTTAGCGAGCACCCGGTGCGCGAACTGTTCGAAGCCGGCGTGCCGATGACAATCAACACTGACGATCCCACGTTCTTTGGCGTGTCACTGGCTGAGGAGTTGGGAGGCCTGAGCGCGCTGGGGTTCTCGTGGGAAGAGATCGGCGCATTGGCGAGCGGAGCGTTCCGGTTCGCATTTGACCCGGTCCACCAAGTTGGCGCTCGCGCATGATTCCCCGGTCTTCACGCCACCCGTCCGTGTCGATCTCGCTGTGCCGCGGGCGGACGCGGGCCGCGCCCCGCCATCCGAGTCGCTGGCCGCGACCATCGAGCCGGTGCCCATCAGCTGGCGCCAGCCACCGGGCTCCCAGCGCTGGTCTCGTCCATCTCCACGGCTCGGCTCAAGCATTCTCGGGCGGTCCGGCCCACCCCATTGCGAAGCCAATGGCATTCGTTCAAGGATGGAAGTGAATTCGGTTAAGCGCCGCCGGATGGCGGCAAGACGGGGTGCGATTCAGTCTGCCGTGGGGGGCTCGGTGGGCTTGCGATTCCTCCATTTCGTGCTCGGCCGGCGGGACTGGCGCGGGTGGGAGCGGTCGGGCCGCTTTCGCTGGGGACTGCGTGCCCCGTGCTGCAGCACCCGGTTCAGGGTGTCCCGCAACTGCGGGGCCTGCAGCAGGAGCCCTTCGAGTTCCCGCTGCACCGCCTCAGGCTCAGGTTGAAGTTGGCCCGCAGGCGCGCTCGGCCCGCCTCCTCGTCCCGCGACGCGAACGGGCGCTCGCAGTGGCTGGCGAACAGCCGGGCCATCGCAATCAGCGTGAAATGTGCGTAAAGCTCCTGCTTCACCGCCTGCTCGCTACGACCGCGAAAGCTCTCGACCTGCAGCGATGGCTTCGAGATCTTGTACAGCTCTTCCACGCTCCAGCGTCCGTGGTAGAGATTAGCCAAGTCCGCTACCGGGTAGAGCTGCGCGTCCAGCAGCGTGGTCCCGAGCACATAGCTCCGGTCGTGGACGGCATACTTCACCAGTCGCAAACGGAGGGGGGCCGTCCCGGCTCGCACCATGCTGACGACTGCGTCACGGCTGCTGGCGGCGACAAAGTCGCGCACCGGTCCGTTGGCGTTGCGCTTGAGCCGGAACACGGCCTCCACCTGACGGTCGCTGTGTGCTTGCAGCAGTGCACAGCTGTAGTAGCCGCGATCGTAGACGACGAGGTCGCCTGGACCGAGCGCGGCCAAGTGCTGCCGTGCGGCCCGCCGCTCGTCCTGCTGGGGGAGCAGTGCGAAGTCGCCCGGCAAGCGGCGTCGAATCTGGTACAGGCAGCTGAGTAGTCCCTGCGGGTAATGCGCCTGCGGTGAGGGCGGGGCGTAGCCTTCCCGCACCAGTTCCCGGGGCAGGTTGAGCTTGGAGCCGTCGACGGCGAAGGCCCGCAGCCCCTTCCACAGCGTGGAGCGATCCGGGCCGGCATGCCGCAGCACGGCGGCGTGGATGCGCCGGAACACATCCGCGCCCACCTTGGCCCGCGCCACGCACATCGACGAGGCCGCCACCGGGCGGGGCTGTGGCAGCTGCAGGCCCAGCCGCCGGCAGCACTCCCACAGGTCGGCCAAGACCCGGGAGTAACCCTGTCGGCGTGGCGTGCGCACTAAGCGGAACACGAACAGCACCACCAGCAGTGTGTGGATCGACCGCCGCCTGCGCTGCCAGCGTCGGTCGTGCGCGTCGGCAGCCCGCGCCACACCGCCAAGGATGTCCCGCCACATGTCCACGAAGTGGTCCTCGGCCCACGGTTGCGGCGGCGGCCGCGGCGGTGGCCCTTCCACCAGCACGCGCTTCCATTGCGGGTGCAGCGGCAGGACGTAGACCTGCTTGGACTGCTTGGCCGGGACCTTGCCGCGCGCTCCGCGCGCCTGCGTTTGCCCGACCAACTGCCAGTTGGCGGCCCGGTAGCAGGCCGCCTGATGCTGTCGCGGATCCACAAAGGTTTCCAGCAGCACGGGCCGCCAGCCATGCCAGCGCTCCCAGTCCCGCGGCAGCTGCCTGGCCGCCAGCCCCAACACATGCGAGGCCAGATTCCCGACCTGTACCCAGGGCAACAGCAGGTAGCGCGCGTTGCGCACCACGAGGTGCAGGCGCTCGTGGAAGTCCTGTCCCTGCCAGCCGATGAAGCGGTCGCGGCAGGGCAACCGCCGCGTCGCGAAGTCAAACAGCAGGCAGCCCAGCAGTCGGTCCCGCCGGTCGCGCACCCAGAAACGCAGATGCACGCCCAGCGGCTGGCGGTAGCCCAGCGGATGGTAGCGCTGCACCCATTGGTTCCACAACGCGACCTCCTCCCGCTCGCTGGCCGTCTCCAGGCGCACCGGCGGCTGGGGCGCGGTGCGCTCGTCGAGTTGCATCGGCTTCTGCGGCCCCCGTCCCGGGCCCCGCTTGGAAGGCAGCTGCACAATGTCCCGGCGTTGCAGTTCCTTGAGCACGCGCAGGCCGAAGCCCAGGCGCGTGGCCCCGCCGGGCGTGTGCCAGTCCATCTGCACGCACACGGTGCGCACTAGCTCAGTGCGGCTGAGTTCGGGGAAGAACTTCACGGTCTCCTGGATTTCGGCGATCTGGTGCCGGCTCAGACGTTCGCCGCAGAACGTGGTGGAAGGCAGATTGCGGATAAGCGGATCCATGCGGGGGCCGGTGGCAGGGCGGCAATCCCATCAGAGCAGATCCGGAACGCTATGTTAAGCGCTGGCGCGAATCTATCTGCATCCGCCGACCACCCCCCACCAACGCTCCATCTAGTGGTTCTGGTGGGCTTTGCGGGCAAGAATTGACAAACCACCTACTAACGCTTTTACGAATGCCATAGATTGCGAAGGTTGTCCGCCGTGAGGCGAAGCGCGCTATAGCCTCAGGTTCCTGAAATCTCGGCAGGTTCCCGCAGCCCTCAGCCGGGCATCTTGAGCGTCCCGCGCAGGTCGGCTGCCCTCGTCGTCCCGTCCCGGTCAAGGAAGTCTTCAAGCTCGCCAGGTAGCGTCGCCACTCGGCCCGGATCCCAAAAGCTTGCCGTTCCCACCTGCACAGCGGTCGCCCCGCAGAGCAAAAACTCCACGATGTCCTCCGCCGAAGCGATACCACCGATGCCGATGACTGGCACGTCGACTGTTTGGGCCACTTCTCGCACCATGTGCAGCGCCACAGGCTTGATCGCCGGGCCCGACAGACCTCCTGTCCCGGCTCCCAGCACCGGCCGGCGTGTCCGCGCGTTCACGGCCAGACCCCTGAGAGTGTTGACCAGGCTCAGGCCGTCGGCGCCCGCCTCCGCGGCCGCGCGGGCCATCTCCCGGATGTCGGTGACGTTTGGCGACAGCTTGACCAGCAGCGGCCGGCGGGAGACGGCGGCCCGCGCGGCCGCGACCGCCGCGGACAGCCCGCTCGCACTGGCGCCGAACTCGAGTCCCCCATGCCGCGTGTTCGGGCAGGACACATTGAGCTCGTACGCTGCCAGTCCGTCCGCGTCTTCGAGCTGGCGCAGCACTTCGACGTAGTCCTCGATCCGGAATCCGAACACATTGGCGACCACTGGGACGCCGAGCCGTCCCAGCCGGGGCAGCTTTTGGCGGACGAATGCCCGCACGCCGACGTTTTGCAGCCCGACAGCGTTGAGCATCCCGGAAGCGGTCTCGGTGACCCTCGGCGGTGGATTCCCGGCCATCGGTTCCCGGGAGAGCCCTTTGGTGACGATGGCCCCGACCCGCCCGAGATCGGCCAGTCCCGCGAATTCCAGCCCGTACCCGAACGTCCCGCCCGCCGCGATCACCGGGCTCCGCAACGCAAGGCCGCACAGTGAGGTCCGCAGGTCCGCCATCGCCTCTTCCGGCCCCCAACTGGCCGTTTCTACCGCCCGGCGGGCCGTTCCCGGCCGGTTGCTAGATTGGGACTTGGGCTCGGATTGCCATTATGACTTGGCCATTATCGGAGGCGGCATCAACGGGTGCGCCCTGGCCAGGGATGCGGCGCGCGCGGGCCTGGCCGTCATCGTCCTCGAGCGGCGCGACTTCGGCGCGGGCGTCACCAGCCGCTCCACCCGGCTGATCCACGGCGGCCTGCGCTATCTTGAGCGACTCCACCTCTCGCTGGTTTGGGCTTCGTTGCGAGACAGGGCTGCGCTGCTGCGCGAGTTTCCAGGCCAGGTCCAGCCGTTGCCCTTTCTATTGCCCGTCTACCGGGGCGACTCGCGCCCGGCTTGGTACGTCGGCGCGGGGCTTGCAATGTACCGCGCGCTTGGGGCCGCCGGCCGCCTCCCGCCGCCACGCCGCCTGCGGCGGGCGGAATGCGGCAGGCTCGTTCCGGGCCTGGATTCCGAGGGGCTGCGCGCGTGCTTCGAGTACTACGACTGTCAGGCGGTCTATCCGGAGCGCTTGGCGCTCGAGATGGCCCTTCAGGCTCAGGAAGCGGGAGCCGAGATTCGCAACCACGCCCGAGTGACACGTTTCCTGAGGAGCGGCTCGCGCGTGGTTGGGTTGGGGTTCGAGGGCTTGGACGGTGACGGAGAAGTACGCTGCAAGCTCGCGGTCAACGCGGCAGGGGCTTGGGTCGACGACGTATTGGCGCTGGTCCGCCGGGACTCGATCCCCCCGCTGCTGACGCTCATCAATGGCACGCATGTGATCATTCCCCAGCTCCGGGGCATTTCCGGGCATGCCGTCTACCGGGAGGCGCGAGCCGACGGCAGGCCGTTCTTCATCGTCCCTTGGCGAGGCCTCCACATGATCGGAACGACGGAGATCCCAAGCGATCGCGGGCCTGACGGCGCGTTCCCCGGCGAGCGCGAGGTCCGGTACCTGCTGCGAGAGGCTGGCACGCTCCTTCCGGAGGCCGGCATCACGGCGGCCTCCGCGCTGTACGCGTATTGCGGGTCGCGGCCCGTGCTGAGGACCGACGAGAGGAACTTGAACAAGGCTTCCAGGGGTGACGCGATCGTTGACCACGAGTCTCGGGATGGCATCGGCGGCCTCCTGACAATGGCTGGCGGCAAGCTCACGACGGCCCCGTCTTTCGCCCGCAGAACCCTGGGGAGAGCGTTTGCGGCGTTGGGCCGCTCGCGACGGGATCCGCGCGCGGCCGGGTCGGAGGGCTTGGCTCCGGGGCCCGCCGAGCAGATGGGGACGGGCCGAATGGCCACCGTTTACGGCCGTCGAGCAGATGACGTGCGCAGTTTCCTCCGTTCCTCGCCAGAACTGGCCAAGCCACTGGCGCCGGGCTGCGAGACGTCGCGCGGCGAGGTCGTGCACGCGGTTCGACAGGAGAGAGCGCGGACGCTGGGGGACATCTTGCTGCGCCGCACTGGGACGGCATTCGCTCCCAACTGGGATTCCGCGTGGGCCACGGCGGCTGCCGAAGTCGCCGCGGGCCCTCTCGGGTGGGACGATGCCAGCGCGGCCGCGGCCATCGCGGACTTCGAGGCAGAGCTCGGCCGGACGTTGGTCCGGGTCTAGGGGGAGTAGCCCGAGCGTCGGCTACGATGACCGGCATGCGCAAGCGCAACTGGGCCGCGGAGACCGAGCTGGGCCGCAAGCGCCGTGCCGGCCGGATCCTGCGGCAGCTTGACGTCGACTATCCGGACGCGGACTGCGCGCTGCGCCACCGCAGCGCTTGGGAATTGCTGGTGGCCACGATTCTGTCGGCGCAGTGCACGGATGTGCGCGTCAACAAAGTGACACCCGCGCTGTTCGCGGCCTATCCGACTCCGCACCTCATGGCGACGGCACCGATTGAGCGTCTCGAGGAGTTGGTGCGCACGACGGGGTTCTTCCGCAACAAGGCCAAGGCGATCAAGGGCTCGGCCCAGCGCATCGTCGGGGAATTCGGGGGAGACGTGCCTTCCAGAATGGAAGACTTGGTCACCTTGCCGGGCGTGGCGCGCAAGACAGCGAACGTGGTTACCGGGACGTGGTTCGGGAAGGCCACCGGAGTCGTGGTCGACACCCATGTGCAGCGCATCTCGACCCGGCTGGGGCTGGCTGCCGAGAAGAATCCCCAGAAGACCGAGCTGCGCCTGATGGAACTCTTGCCGCGACGGCGGTGGGTGCTGTTCTCCCACCAGCTGATCCACCATGGGCGGCAGGTGTGCAAGGCGCGCAAACCGCAGTGCGAGGCATGCGGCCTGGCCAAGCAGTGCCCATCCGCCGACAGCCCGTCGCTGCCCGGGCGGGGGCGAAGCTCAGCGTAGAAGCGACGGGGCTCTCCTGCCCGGCCGGGTGGGCTTGAGCGTGGGCTTGACCTCTAAGCGGACTTTGCGGCGAAAGTCGATGCGGTCGCGCTTGGGCACGCCGGGGTCGCTGTGCACGACGGCCACGCCGCCGGCGCCGGCCTCGATCAGTCGCGCCTCGCGACCGCCGATCCGCAATCCGTACGTCTCCCCGCCGCGCAAGCCGATCAAGTACACGCGCACGCTCTCGGGAGCCTCTTCGCGGCGTGGCTCCCAAGAGAGCGTCACTCTCGCCGGGGGCCGCATTGGCACGGCGACAGCGTTCGGAAAGTAGACTGGCGGCAGCCCGCCCATGCTGTCGGTGGCCGAGAGCTCGCCCCCTTCCAGAATCTCCAGCCGACCGTCCGAGTACCCGAGCCACATGGACGGCCCGTCCCAGCGGGACCGCCCGAAGAGGCGTCCCCGGATCTTGTCGTACGCGACCAGCGGCGACGACTCGGCGGTCAGCCCGGGCAGGTAGGGGTTGACCCACAGGAATTCGTACGGTGCCAGCAGGGACGATCGCGAGAGGTAGGCCTCGTCCCGGATCCAGCCCTGCACGAACTGGAACTCCCGCAGGTTGGCCTCATACGCCACGAGCAGCATCTCGGCGATCCGGTCGAGGGGTGCCTGGTCCCGCGCGGCTTGCTCGTCGGCGCCGAACCGCGACGGCCGGCGCATCCGGCCCTGCGGGGTGTCAATGTCGACCGGGTAGTAGCTCAGGAGGCGGCAATGCGCGAGGGACCGGATGGTCCCGCCATCGGCGGCCAAGGGGTCGCGCTCCAGATTGTGGCGGACCACCAGCGCGGCCTCCATTGTCGCGATCAAGTCGGCGGCGTCATCCGAGAGCCGCCCCTCGGCGAGCGCTGGCGCCACCTCGCGGCGCCAGTGCGTGCTCAGGAGAGTCGCGAGCGCCGCTTCCGACCCGTCCCAGTCGCCAGCCAGGGCAATCGATGCCAGGATCGCGGCGCGAATCAGGCCCGGTCCGATGCCAGCGCGCGGGAGGAGCTCGGCGATGGCCGCGGCCATCGCGTCCCGCACCGCGAGCAGCTGCGATTCTTCGAACAGCCCGTGGCACCAGTCATACACCAGCGCCGCCAGTCGCAGGTCTGCCGCCGTCCCGATCCCGTCGCCCGCCCGGGCGACCGCCCAGCGGACGGCCCGCTGTCCGGCCTCCGCGGATCCCTCGGCTTGGAATCGCAGGGCGTCGACCAAGGGTTGCTCGTCGAAGCTGCGCCCGCCGGAAACGATCCCGGCGAGTGTCTGCCACCGGAGCGATTGCCGATCGACGTCCCGTCTCAGCCGTTCCAGGCGGCCTTTTTCAAGGAAGATTCTGGGATGGTCCTCGTAGACCCGGAACTCGGCCTGCGCGAATGCAGCCCCCGACGCGGAGATCACGGCGAGGGTGGCCAGCGCTGCGCGGAGTGCACCCATTGCGCCTCATTGTAGGTTCGCGCGCTCCCTGCCCCGTCACCTTTCGAAACTTCGGCGTAGCCGCCATCGTCTGAAGTGAACACGCGGAGACGGGCATGGCGTTCTGGACAGCACGGTTGGCACGGCGCGCGCTGGCCCTGCTGGTCGCCGCGATGACGCTCTCGGGCCAGGGGTTCCAAGCGGGGCCGCAGGCCCGCGGTGATCGCCACTACACCGTCCTGCTCGAGGCCCCCGCGTCAGGGACGCGCCTCGCGGGGGCGCGCGGCAAGGCGGAGAGCCGCGGTCCGGTTCGCCGCATGGCGTCCAGCTTCGCCGCTATGGAGCGCTCGGTGGAGCGGTCCCAGCAGCCCGTGATCAGGTCCATCCGCGCACAGGGCGTGACGGTCTTGGGCTCTGTTCGCAACGTTCTCAACGCCGTCTTCGTGAGAGCAGACCCCGGACAGGCGGAAGCCATTGCGGGCCTTCCGGGCGTGGCGCGGGTCGTGCAAAGCAGGGAGGTGCCGCTGCGCCTGGGCGGAGTGGCGCAAGCCGTGCGGCTGGAAGAGGCACGTTCTCTCGCCGGCGACCGCGAGGCGACCGGGGAAGGGGTCGGCATTGCCGTGATCGACTCCGGCCTGGACTTTCAGCATCCGGCGTTCATTGAGGATTCTCTGCCGCCGCTGGCAGGTTTTCCCAAGGGTCGGCCCCAGCACTTGGAGTTCGCGAATTCCAAGGTCATCGCGATTCGCACCTACCACCACTTGCTGTGCGCGCCGGAGCCGGCCAGCTCATCGCCGGACGATCCGAGCCCCTGGGATTTCAGCGGTCACGGGACTGCCGTCGCGATGGTGGCGGCCGGCAGCGAGGTGCTCTCCCCGGATGGCGCCGTCAGCGGCATTGCGCCCGGCGCGTATCTGGGCATCTACAAGGTCACGGGCAGCCCGGACATCACGCCCGTCGCAAGTTCGCAGGCGATCATCGCAGCCATCGATGACGCGGTCGTCGACGGGATGGACATCCTCAACCTGAGCGCGGGCCACCTCGCGGAGTATCCGTGGAGTTCCTCCGGCCCCGAATGTGGCCTTCCGGCCGATGTCCTGTGCGACCCTCTCGCCGCAGCCGCCCAGAGCGCCGTCACCGAATTCGGCCGGGTCTTCGTTGCCGCGGCGGGCAATGACGGCATCGTCGGTCTCGGTCCGTCCCCGACGAGGGGGACGATTTCCTCGCCCGCGACGGCCCCAGACGTGATCGCGGTCGCGGCCACGGCGAACGCCGCTCGGTTGCAGGAGTCGGTTGGCGCGGACGGTCGAACTTTCCCCGCCCTGTCCGGCTCTGGCCCCGGTCTCGGCGCGCCGGTCACGGCTCCCGCCGCGTCGGCCGCCTGGCTGGAAAATTCGGAGGCCTGCGACCCGTTCCAGGCGGGTGACCTCGAGGGCCAGATCGTGGTCGCCCGGCGGGGCGGGTGCTGGTTCGTGGACAAGGTTGAGAGCGCCACGCAGGCCGGCGCGGTCGGGATTGTCGTCTACGACGACGAGCCGATGGAGAGCTTGATCGAGATGTCCTCTCTGGCCAACACCGATATACCGGCCTATTTCGTCAGCGCCGAGAGCGGGGAGGAGATCGTCGGGCTTCTGGACGCCGCCACTGCCGAGTCGCCGGTCGAGCTAACGCTGGACCCGACAGTCATCCGCTCGGCGGCCGATTGGCGTTCCGCGGCCGAGTTCAGCTCCCGGGGCCCGGGGCCCGGCCTGAACCTGAAGCCGGACATCGCTGCCCCCGGCGTCGGGGTTTACAGCGCGGGGGCATACCAGTACGAGAGGTCCGGCGGCTTCAACCCCAAGGAATTCCGCCGCTTCGACGGCACCAGCCTGGCAGCTCCGGCCGTGGCGGGCGCGGCTGCACTTGTCTGGCAGCGTCATCCGCACCTGACCGCTCGCGAAGTCGCGTCCGCGCTGGTCAACACGGCACGCGCCGAAGTTATCGAAGGCGGCGAGCCGGCGCGAGTGACGACAGTCGGCGGGGGTCTCCTGGACGTTGCCGCCGCGCTCGACCCGATTGCCACGGTGGAGCCCCCCACGGTGGGTTTCGGGCAGCTGGACACCGGCAGGATGCCAGTCTGGCAGGACATTCTCATCACGAACCGCGGCACTCTGGCGCGAGAGTACTTGGTGGAGGTCGTGCCGCGCGATGCCGACTCCCGGGCAGGGGTGACCTTGGACGGCCGGAGCAATGTCACGCTGGACCTCGACCCGGACCAGCACGCGACGCTCCGGGTCTTGCTGGCTGGGCGCAACCCGCTGCCGGGAGCGTACGAGGGCCACCTGCGGGTCCGCGCCCGTGGCGAGGATGCCGAGCTCCGCGTTCCGTACTACTACGTGGTCGGGGACCAGGTGCCCACCGACGCGTTCTCGCTGTGGCAGACTGGCCTGCGGGGTAACGCGGCGGAACTCTCGCAGCTAAGCCTGGGCGTGCGGTTTGTGGACCGGTCCGGCGCCCCCGTGCGGGAAACGCCGGTCGAATTCTTGACTGCCAGCGGAGAGGTCAGCGTCGTGGAGGCGGACGCGCGGACCGACGCTCTTGGTGTGGCCTCTGCCCTGGTCGAGTTCGGCCCCTCGCCAGGGCCGCACGAAGTGCTGGCCGTGGCGGGCGGTGTCGAGCTGCCGTTCACGTTGCACTCCACCCGCGAGCCGCCCTTCATCGGGGCGGTGTTTAACTCCGCGGACCCTTCTTCCGGCTTGCCTGTCGCGCCCGGGTCCTTGGTCGAGATCAGCGGCTGGGGACTCTCGGAGTTCCCGGGCGAGGCCCCGCTGTCCCCGCTGCCCGTTTCGCTGAAGTCCGTGAGCGTCAGCTTTGACTATCCCGAAGCCGGCCTGAGCGAGCCGGGAAGGGTCTACTCGGTCGGCTCGGACTATGTCGGCGTTCAGGTGCCTTGGGAGCTGGCCGGCTTCAACTTCGCCATCGCGAAGGTCCGGGTCATGGATCGCCACGGAGACTTCAACGTGTCCGAGCCGGTGGTCGTGGACTTGGCCGATGTCGCGCCAGGGCTTTACTCTGTCTCGTACGGGGATGGCTGGAGTTCGGCCTCGCATCTCGACGGACGCTTGGTCACGTGGGACAGTCCCGCCGCGGCCGGGGATCGGGTCGTGCTCGAGCTGACCGGCGCGGGTCCGTTCTCAGAGCCCCTGCAGAGCGGGCTTGCGTTCGCCACCAGCGTCCCGCTGGCGCGGGAAGTCAGCGTGACCATCGACGGCCTCCCCGCTCAGGTGACGTTCAGCGGCAGCGTGCCAGGGGTGGCAGGCCTGGCGATGGTCGAGGCCGTTGTGCCGGCGGCGAGTCGGAGGGGCGAGGTGCCGGTGGTGGTGTCCGTGCACGGGATTGCCAGCAATCCCGGCGTGCTGGTGGTGCGCTGAACGGCGCTCAGCGTCCCTTGGATCCCAGCTTCTCGCCGGGTCGGAGCAGGGACGGGCGCTTGCGGTCGCGCTCGGCGTGGGCGTCGGTCTCCTGCTTGCTCGCCCGCTCCGCCTCCTTGCGGCGTTCGGGCGCCATGCTGTCCCGGTTCTGCCTGCGCTGGCGGTCCTCGTCTAGCACCAGCTTGCCCTTGCGGGCGCCAAGGTCCTCCGCGAGCAGTTCGGCGCTGTCCTGGGTGATGTCAATCGCGTCCTGCAGCACGAACTGGTAGCGCCAAGCGTCGTCTTGGGGCTCGGCCTCGATTCTGGCCAGCCGGCTCGAGAAGGCGCGCTCGGCCTCCAGCACTCCGGCCAGCGCGGCGCTCACGTCCCTGTTGCGGAGCAGGGCATCGTCGATCACGTCGTCGATGGCCTCAATGATGGATCCGTACTCGGTGAGGGAGCGGTGGACCTTCGCCCCCCGGCCTTCCTCGGCCTTCTCCAGCATCTGCTCGACCAATTCGAGCCGCAGCGCGGCGAACTTGGCATAGGCTTGCAGCCGCTGCTTGATGTCCTGGCGTTCCCGCAGGACTTCGACTTCGTAGTCGGTCAGGAAATCTCGGGTCCCGGGCAGCTCCTGGGCCGGGAGCGCGGCCAGCGCCCAGACGGCGGACAGCAGCAGGCTTGCGGGTCTCATGTCTCCCTCACTCTAGTCTCTGGCGCTCATAATGCCGAGCAGCAGCTTGCCATTGGCCGTCTCGACGCGCTCGATCAGCCCGTCCAAGTCGGAATGGTCACCCGGGTGCGCTCGTCGGCGCAGCTGGCGGATCTGCCCGAGCAGCCTGCGCGTGCGGATTTCGGCGTTCTTGAAGTGGCGAGGGTTGCGCCTGGGGTGCTTCCCGGTCGCTTCAAGCGCCTCGACTGCCAGCTCCACCGCATCGCCGATCTCTCCGAGCGCGTCACGCCCCGCCTCCAGGTCGTGATCCTTGTAGGCTTGCGCCGCCGCCTCCAGCCGGGCGGCCGCGAAGTCGAGGGCTTGCCGCGCCCGCGCCGTCATTTCGGGCACGGCCCTGATCGCTTCGAGGTGGGATTGCTGGGCGGCGGCCAGCCCGGAGGCCACCGTCAGGCAAAGCAGTCCCCCGGCGAGGCAGCGAGCCATCAGCGCTTCCTCAGCACCTTGGCGATGGTCCGCAGCCGCTCGGTTGCCTTCCACGTCTCGTCTTCCATCTCTGGCGTCATTGCCAGGAATGCGCGGTAGCTGGCCTGCGCCTCCTCGTAGAGTTGAAGGTTGTCTTGGCAGATGGCCCTCAGGTACACGCTGGCGGCCTCCAGCGGGGCCAGGCTCTCGGCCGCAGCCAGGGCGCGCAGCGCGGCGGGGAAGTTCTCCAACCGGTACATCGAGAAGGCGAGACCGCTCCACGCGTCCAAGAGGCGCGGATCTGCCTCGACGGCCCGGAGGTATTCGCGCGCCGCATTCTCGAAGTCCAGCCGCTGCAGCAGGGTGTTTGCGAGCTGCAGACGCATCGACGCGTCCCGGGGATCCGCGTCGGCAGCCAGGCGCAGTTGCGCGTGCGACGCCTCCAGATCGCCGCTCTGGCGGTAGGCCTCGGCCAGCGCCGCGTGCCGCCGCGCCGTCGCTTCAAGTTCCGCGGATCGCTCGAGAGCCCGGGCTGCCTCGGCTGGCCTGCCCACCTCGAGGAGCAGGATGCCCAGCTCCTCTTGGACACTCGCGTTCAAGGGATTCCGCGCGGCATGGCGGCGGTACAGGTCCAGCGCGGCCTCGCCGTCGCCGGCTTCCTCTAGGCGACTGGCCAAGTCCAGGAGGGCCCGCTCGGCGTCCGGGTCGTGCCCGGCCAGCGCCAGATACTCCCGGGCCGCCTCCTGCAGCATGCCCGAGCTGTCAAGCGCGCGGGCCAGGCCCCTGCGGGCGTCAAGGTCCCCCGGGTCGAGTTCCAAGACGCGACGGTAAGCTCCTGCCGCGTCAGCGGGTTGCCCCGCCCGCTCCAGCGCCATGGCACGGAGCGCGAGCGGGGGCTTCGCGGAAGGGCTTGCCTCCGCGATGGCACCGTATTGTCGCGCCGCCTCGGCAAAGCGCCCGGCCTGCATCAGCAGGGTGGCCAAGTTCTGGCGGGCCTCGACAAGCTCCGGCTGTTGGTCCGCGATCAGAGAGTACTGCTCGATTGCCCCTTCAAGGTCGCCGCTCGACTGCAGGGCATAGGCGAGGTTGAAGCGCGCGTTTACATTCGCGGGGTCTTCCTTGAGCGCGGCGCGGAGGTGCGGGACCGCCGCGGCGAAATCATCCCTGCCGAGGGCTTCGGCGGCCTCGCGCAAGTCGTTGGCTGCGAGCACGGCCGCGAACAGCACGGATAGCAGCAGCGCGACACTTCTGATGAGCACGGCTCTAGTGCAGTGTATCAGCGGGTCCGGGCTGACGGGCCCGGGCGCGCCCAGGCAGAAGCGTCCCGCCCCGGCCCCGGCTCACGCCAAGATGCCCTCAGCCAGGGTCCCGTTGACATCCGTGAGCCGGAAGTCCCGTCCGTCGAAACAGTGCGTGAGCTTGGTGTGGTCCAGCCCCAGCAAGTGGAGGACCGTGGCGTGCAGGTCATGGACATGCATCCCGATGCTCCACCGCGTGACACTCGAACTCGTCCGGCGCACCGTAGATCGTCCCGGGCCGCACACCGCCGCCCGCCATCCAGATCGTGAAGCCGTAGGGGTTGTGGTCCCGGCCGTCATTTTCGACTGTGAAGGGTGCGCGGCGAACTCACCGGCCCATGTCACGAGCGTGTCCCGCAGCATTCCGCGGGACTTCAGGTCGGCCAGAAGGTCCTAGGTCAGCCCGAGAGACTCTCCAAGAGCGTCACGGCCTGGCGGATATCGGCTCGCTGCTCCTCTCCCACGATCTCTCGCTCGATGACAAGCGGTCCGGTATACCCGACGTCGCGCAAGGTGGCGACGTAGCGCTCCATGCCCACATCGCCCTGCCCCAGGGGCGTCTCGCAGCCCCACTCACCCGGCTCTTGCGGCCACGTGCCGTCCTTGCAGTGCACGGTCACCAGGTGGTCTCCGAGAGTTCGCAGCGCTTCCATCGGCTCGCCCGAGCCATAGAGGATCATGTTGGCCGGGTCAAAGTTCACACCCAGGTTGGGCCGGTCAACGGCGTGCAGGAATTCCAAGAGCGCCGCCGCCGGCTCTTGGCCTGTCTCCAGGGCAAAGGTCTGCCCGTTCTGCGCGCAGCGGTCGCAAATCCGGCGGACCAACTCCAGCACGGCGACATGGTCGCGATCTTCCGGATCTTCGGGGAGGCACCCGATGTGGGCGGCGATGCCGGGGACGCCCAGCGCGCGGGCGAAGTCGGAGACTTGGAGCGCGCGCAGCTCGCGTTCCCGTCGGGTGTCGCGCGGGACGAAGCCGACCGTGGCGGAACAGACCGGGATGCTCTCGTAGCTCTCGCCTTCAAAGTTCATGAACGCGGTCACGGTTTCGATCCCGCGGGTCTCCAGCGCCGCCTTCCAGCGCGCGGCCGACGCCGGGCTCAGGTCGGCCCCTCCGTGGACTCCCAGTTGGCCGCAAATCACGCCCAGGGATGCGACGGACGCAACGATCTGCTCGGGCGGCGCATCCTCGCCGAGAAAGCCGCCAGTCCAGAACATCAGGCCGACTTGCAGGGGTTTCACGGTGGTCATCTTACAGCAGTGCGCTGATCATTCTGCCGCGACCCAGCCGCCCTCCGCGCTGCTCCGCAAGACGGCCTCGACCAGCCTCAGCTGGCGCAAGCCCGCGTCAAAGCCGGGGATCTCAGAGGCCAGCGATCGGTCGCGGCATGCCGCGTAGAACCGTCGGAAGAACTGCTTGAACGTGTCGGAGTAACCCTCGGCGTGCCCCCCTGGCAGGTCCGCGAACGTGCGCGCCTGGGCTTCCAGCAGGGAGGGATCCTTGACCAGCAGCTCGTTGTTCCCGTCGCGGCGCCCGATCCACAGCTCGTTGGGCCGCTCGCCATCCCAGGCCATCCCGCGCTTGGTGCCGTATACCTCCATCAGAAGGCGATTCTTGCGCCCCGCGGCCACTTGGTTGATGGTCAGTGCGCCCCGGGCACGCCCGTCGAATCGCAGCAGGATGGCGCCGAAGTCTTCCGTCGAGATCGGGCGGTCCTCGTAGTCCTCCGGCGTGAGCATCTTGCCGGCGTAGGTCTCGATCGGACGCTTGGGCTTCTTGCGGACGGGATGGAAGGTGGCCAGTTCGGCGCAGACCGACCGGATGTGCCCGCCGGTGACATGTTCCACGAGATCGCACCAGTGCGAGCCAATGTCCGCCATGGCCCTGGACGCGCCGCCGACCTCGGGCTCCAAGCGCCAGTTGTAGTCGGTCTCGTAGAAGAGCCAGTCTTGCGAGTATGTGCCCTGGACAGCCAGCACGTCGCCCACCTCGCCGGTGGCCACCATGCGCCGCATCTGGGCAACGTTGGGGTAGAAGCGCAGGTTGTAGCTGGTGGCGTGCACCACTTCCCTCTCACGGGCCAGCTCGACCAGGCCGGCCGCCTCGTCGGAAGTCATGGCCAGCGGCTTTTCGCAGATCACGTGCTTGCCAGCGTTGAGGGCGTCGCGGGCGATCGGGAAGTGCGTGTGGTTGGGGGTGCAAATGTGCACTGCGTCAATCGACGCGTCGGCCAGCAGGTCGCGATAGTCGCCGGTGGCGCGAGAGATGCCGAGGGCGCTTCCGAAGCGCTCGGCGAGTTCCGTGTTCTGGTCCGCGATTGCGACGATCTCGGCATCCGTCTGGCGCCGAATGTTCTCCACGTGAACTCGACCGACAAAGCCGGTTCCGATGACAGCGACGCGCAGCTTGCTCATGACCCTGATTCCTCCAAATGTTCGCTTGGCACCGCGCGGGTGCCAGCTACCGAGTGTATGCGCCCGTCGCCGGGCACTTCAACCATCGCGTCCTGGCATTCACGGCGGTAATCGGCCGGCCCACACCTTGCACCGAGCCAAGGCTCGGGTCCAGCGGCTGCCGAGGCTCTCACGCGGTGGGGCAGTTCCCGGCTGCGGCGCGTCCGTTCGCGGCGATCCGGGGCGGTTGGGGGAGGGATGTCGCACCAAGCGTCGAGGGGGTGGGCGCCCCTCTGCGACGAACGGCACGACCAGCGGGCGCCCCGCCCGCCCGGGTGCCTTGCGTCGGTACCGTTCGGTCGGGGAGCGCTGGCTGAGGGCTCTTGTAAGCTGATTGGCACGATGAGGAAGTTTCTGATCCCGACGATTCTGCTTGCACTGGCGTGCGCCCACGGCCAGCCGACGGTTACCGAGGCGGACGTCGACAGATGGATGGAGACGCTGTCCAATTGGGGCCGCTGGGGCGACGACGACCAGCTGGGCACGATGAACCTCATCACTCCCGAGACCCGCCTGTCCGCCGCCAAGCTCGTCACCGAGGGGGTGGCGGTCTCCCTCGCAAGAGATGTTGAGAAGGCTGAGGCCGTGGACAATCCGCGGCCCTTCAAGCACACGATGCTGAACGTCGGCTTGAACAATCCCACCCAGTTCGTGTCTGACGACTTCCAGGTCAGCTATCACGGCTACGCGCACACGCACATGGACTCCCTTTGCCACATGGCATACGGGGGCAAGATGTACAACGGCTACCCGCAAGACGAGGTCGTGGCAGAGGGTGCGCCGAGACTGGCCGTGACCAATTTCAAGCAGGGGATCTTCGCCAAGGCCGTGCTCATGGACATCCCGCGGCTGAAGGACGTCGATTGGCTGGAACCGGGGGCTGCGATCTACCCGTCAGACTTGGAGGCCTGGGAGGCCAAGGCTGGCGCCAAAGTGGGAGCCGGCGACATCGTCTTGGTCCGCACAGGCCGCTGGGCCAGGCGAGACAGCGAGGGGCCGTGGGATGTCTCCCAGCGGTCGGCCGGCCTGCACGCTTCGGCCGCAGAGTGGCTGAAGGCCCGCGACGCGGCAATTTTGGGCAGCGATGCTGCCAGCGACGTGGCGCCATCAATGGTGGACGGCGTTGCCCAGCCGATCCACCAGCTTGTGATCATCGCCATGGGCATGCCGATATTTGACAACTTGGACCTTGAGGCGGTGGCCGAGGAGGCGGCGCGCCAGAATCGGTGGGAGTTCCTTGTCACCGCGGCGCCGATCCCGGTTGGCGGCGGGACAGGCAGTCCCTTCAATCCGATCGCAACCTTCTAGGGTGGCGCCCCGCTGGTTGCGGCACGGTCCTGGCTGTCGCCAAGCGGGCGGGGAGCCCGCCATGGAATTTGGGAGCAAGTTGGCGTTGCTGAGACCTCGGCGACGAGCGCCGGGAACCGTGCCAGTCTCGCAGGAATCGCGAGGAATTCGCCGCCGCGCCTGGCAAGGGGCTGCGCCTTGCTGGCGGGACAGCGGCTGCGGTAGTCTAATTGGCAAATTGGTGGACCTGCCGCGCAGCGGGCGCGGCGCCCGGCACCGGAAGGAGGGACCGGTCGGTGACATTCGCAAATTACGACACTGGCGGATTCTATGACGAGCTATTCCTCGCGGACGGCAGCCCGCGCCCGGAATTCCACCAACTGGTGGACCGGATCACGTCGCTTCCAGCCGGCGACTTCGCGCGCCGCCAGCGGGCGGCCGAGCGCAACTTGGTGCACACGGGCATCACGTTCAACGTATACGGCGACGACTCCGGCGAAGAGCGGATTCTGCCTTTCGACTTGGTTCCCCGCCTTGTGACCTCCGAGGAGTGGCGCTGGATTGAACGGGGCTTGGAGCAGCGCATTCGGGCGCTGAACCTGTTCATCGACGACATCTACCACGACCAGAAGATTCTCCGTGACCGCGTGATTCCGGGGGACGTGGTCCGTTCGTCCCAGGGCTTCCGCGAGGAGTGCATGGGGCTGAACCCTCCGCTGGGGGTGTGGTCCCACATCACCGGCACCGATCTCGTCCGTGATTCGGACGGGCAGATCTACGTGCTCGAGGACAATCTCCGGGTACCGTCCGGCGTTTCGTACGTCCTCCAGAACCGGGCCGTGCTCAAGCGGACCTTTCCCAACGTCCTTCGAGGCTTGGGGGTGCGTGGTGTCAACGGGTACCCTGGCCGGCTGCGGGCAATCCTCGACGACGTTGCCCCGCCCGATGCCAGACGAGCGAAGCTTGCCGTCCTGACGCCCGGGCGGTATAACTCCGCATACTTCGAGCACTCGTTCCTGGCCCACCAGATGGGTGTCGAGCTGGTGGAGGGCTCGGACTTGGCGGTGGAAGACGACCAAGTGTTCATGCGCACGACGGCGGGGCTGCGGAGAGTGCACACGATTTATCGCAGGATCGACGACGATTACCTAGATCCCCGGGTGTCCCGGCCCGACTCGCTGCTCGGCATTCCGGGCGTGATGGAAGCCTACCGGCGCAACCGCGTGACGCTGGTGAACGCGCCCGGAACGGGCGTCGCGGACGACAAGGTGGTCTACGCCTACGTTCCGAAGATCATCAAGTACTACCTTGGCGAGGATGCCGTGATTCCCAACGTTCCTACCTACATGTGTTGGGACGACCGGCAGAGGGATCATGTCCTGGAGAACCTCAAAGACTTGGTCGTGAAGCCCGCGAACGAGTCCGGCGGTTACGGAATGCTCATCGGTCCGCACTCAACCGCAGCGGATCGTGAGGAGTTCAGGCGGCGGATCCGCGAGAATGGCCGCAACTACATTGGCCAGACCACGCTGTCGCTCTCGCGCGTTCCAACCATGGTAGACGGCCGATTCGAGGGTCGGCACGTGGATCTGCGCCCGTTCATCCTCTACGGGCGCGATGTGTTCGTCCTGCCCGGCGGCCTGACCCGCGTGGCGCTGCGCAAGGGCTCGCTGGTGGTGAATTCGTCCCAGGGCGGGGGCAGCAAGGACACGTGGGTGCTGGCGCAACCGCCGAAGCTCACTGATGGGCAGACGCTGCAGCGGTGCCCCGATTGCTGACCTAGGACCAGTACCGTGCTGAGCCGAGTCGCGGAGTCGATTTACTGGATGAGCCGCTACGTCGAGCGCGCGGAGAATGTCGCGCGCTTCGTCGAGGTCAACGAGCACCTGATGCTCGATCTTCCGCCGGAAATGCCGCCCCAGTGGGGACCGCTCGTGGAAATTACCGGTGACATGGCCGCGTTCCATCGCTTGTACAGCACGGCGGACCAACAGTCGGTGTGTGGATTTCTCACGTTTGACCCCAACAATCCCAATTCGATCCTCTCGGCGCTGCGAGCCGCGCGCGAGAATGCCAGATCCGTGCGGCCGAGCCTCTCCTCGGAGGTCTGGGCGGAAGTCAACCGGGCGTATCTCTACGCGAAGGGCCAGTCTGCGGGTGGGACGGAATCGCTGTACGACTTCCTGCGCGCCGTCATTCGCTCGAGCCACGGGGTGGAGGGCGCGACCAACGCGACGCTCTCGCATTCCGAGGAATGGCACTTCAGCCGCATCGGCCGCCTCTTGGAGCGGGCCGACAAGACCGCCCGGATTCTGGACATTCGGTACTTCACGCTGTTGCCCGGCCGTGAGCCCGTCGGGCGCTCGGTTGACGACCTGCACTGGACCGCCGTGCTGCAGTCAGTCAGCGCCTTGGAAATGTACAGGCACCGGCACGGGATGGTCCGTCCCGAGGCAACGGCCGAGTTTCTGCTTCTCAACCGGCATTTTCCCCGCTCGGTGCGAAATTGCCTCAAGCGCGCGGATGAGTCCTTGCACGCGATCACAGGGACACCGGAGGGGTCGTTCCGAAATCCGGCAGAGCGGCGGCTGGGCCGGCTGGTGGCGGAGCTGGCATACACGGCGATCGGGGAGGTCATAGAGGATGGGCTCCACGAGTTTCTCGACGAGTTGCAAGTGAAGCTCAACGGGGTCGGGGAGGCGCTGCACCAATCTTTCTTCGCCCCCCGGTTCACGTCTGGGCGCCGCCCTGACACTACCCTTGAAGAATGACCTTCTGCTTGGGCATCAACGTCAGCGAGGGGCTCGTGGGCATAGCCGACACTCGGCTCACGTCCGGCAACGAGTGCCAGACGGCGCGCAAGGTCAGCGTGTACGAGAGGCAGGGCGGGGCAATGTTCATCATGACCTCGGGGCTGCGCTCCGTCCGCGACAAGGCGCTCACGTACTTCGAGGAGGCTCTCGACGCCAGGGAGGAGCCGTTCACGCGCCTCTACCAGGCGGTAAACCTCTTCACCGAGCAAGTGCGGCGTGTGGCGAGGGAGGACCGGGCCGCCTTGGCCGAGAGCGGCTTTGCGTTCGACCTGAAGGCGCTCGTGGGGGGGCAGATGCCGGAAGATGCCTCGCACAAGCTCTACCTGACATATCCGGAGGGCAATTGGGTCGACACGGGGAGGGGGACGCCCTATCACGTGATTGGCTCGACGGGATACGGCAAGCCGATTCTTGACCGGACCCTGACGTACTCTGACTCGATGCGTCACGCGTTCAAGGCGGGTTGCCTCGCATTCGACTCGACGCGGATCAGCGCGGCCGATGTCGGATTCCCGATCGACACCGTACTGTACGTGCCGAACAGTTTCAAGATTGCGGAGCACCGCTACGAGAAGCAGGATCTTCAGGAGATGGCCGATTGGTGGCAGGAGCGATTGCGGGTCAAGATGCGCGAGCTTCCGGACGACTGGATCGAGGAGCCCTTCTCGAAACTGGACCGCGTCGCCGAGACGGACCGGGAGCGGCGTGACCCGTGACGGGGGCCAGCGAGGATGCGATTCCGGGCAAGCCACACGACGCACTTTCGCTATAGCGAGCCGGTCCTGCTCGAGACGCAGGAGATCCGGCTGCGTCCGCGCAACGACAGCTGGCAGCGCCTGGACCGGTATTCGCTCGAGGTGCGGCCTGCGCCCTTTCTGCTCTCCGAGACGACCGATGCGGAGGGCAACCACGTTGCCTACGCATGGTTTTCGGCCCCAACGGAGTCCCTTGCGGTTCAGGTGGAGTTCAGCGTCGAGACGTTGCGCGACAATCCGTTCGACTATCTTGCGTTAGACGGGAGCACGGCGCGCTTGCCATTGCGCTACGGGCGTGCCCGCGAGCACCTTGCGGCTGCGCTCAGGGTGTCAGAGCCGGACGCGACGGCTTGCGAAGACGTGATTGTGCCGATCTTCGACCGGGGTCTCGACAAGATCATCCCCTTCCTCGAGGCTTTGAACGGGGAGATTCACGCCCGCTTCGAACCGGCCGTGCGTGAGCATGGGGCCCCAATGTCCCCGGCAGAAACACTTGCGTCACGGGCGGCGGCCTGCCGAGACTTGGCCGTGCTGTTCATGGCCTGCTGCCGCACAGTTGGGATCGCGGCTCGGTTCGTGAGCGGATATCAGGAGCAGGGGAACTCCTCCGAGAAGCGTTACATGCACGCGTGGGCCGAGGTCTACATCCCCGGCGGCGGATGGCGCGGCTACGACCCCACACAGGGTCTGTGCATTTCCGACCGGCATGTCGCGGTCGCTGCGGCGGCTGACGCGGAGAATGCCGCGCCAATTCGGGGCGCGTTCCGGGGGGACGCCGTCGCGTGGCCGATCGAGGCGGAGATCTCGATCGAATCGGCGGTGGACACTTCGGCCTGAGGCGAGAACGCTTATGCCGTATAGATTGAGCGACCCTGAATCTTGGCCTGTCAAATGGGGTGTGAGATCGATTCGCTGTCTGGCCACCGACGAGGAAGTCGCTCCCCGGCATGCATTCGGCCGACCGGGCCATGGCCAACCTCCCCGCGACGTGGCGTCGGTCGGCCAGGCCACCGTGTTCGGAGCGGGTGGCAAGGGCGCGCAGGCTTGGCATCACCGCCACGGTGAGGTGTTGCACCAGCTGGCCGAGGGCAGGAAGGCCGGGTGGCGCGATAGGCGCTCGAAGGGCGGCCGGTTCGGATGAGGGCGCGGAGATGGCCGTCGGAAGTCACGTGTCTCTGGGGGATCGACGCGTCGCGCGGGTTGCTCCCCTGCTTGGAGAGCGTCGCCGCGACCGGTGGCTGGCCATCGGGATCGTCTTGGCAGCCGGCTAGAGGCCCGGCCGGCGGCCGGCGGCCTTGTAATTTCGCAGCGTCTGGTAGTTGATGCCCAGTTCGCGGGCGGTGCGCCGCAAGCTGGCGCCGTCGAGCAGCATATTGGCCGCCCGCTCCAGAATCTCTGGGTCCCGGATCGCGAGCGGGCGGCCGGTGGGCGGGGCCCTGTTGAAGAAGGCCTTCGAGCCGTACTGCCTGAAGCGCTGGACGTAGCGATAGACGGTGCGTGGGGAGATGCCATGGACCTTGGCAATGGCGCTGGGAGAGGCGTGCCCAAGCGTCACCATCTGAGCGATGATCAGGTTCCGTGTGGGGCGGTCATCAGCGGCGTAGGTAAAGAGCGGGATGGTACCGAGGAAGTAGGTGCACGCGTCGTCGTGGAAGCGGACATTGAGGCGCTGGCTGATGGCGATGGTCTTGCCGGAGGGCTGGTTGCTTTCGACATTACTTGGCGAGACCATCATTGAACGGTACGTAATCGCGTACAGCTGTGTCAATCTGCATTGGGCCACGTGGCACGAGTCGGGGACTCCTCCTCCGCCGAGACGGTTGCGGTCCACCCAGTGGACGACGAGAGTGCGGATGCCGTGTTCGCCATGCCGGCCAATGCTGCGAGGCCGGGTCCCACGCTGCTCCGTCGAGCTGCAACACGGACGTCGCCTTGCCGGCCGCCGCGGAACCATTGCGTGATGCAGTCGACGGCAAGGGCCGGAGTGTCGCGCGAGTCGCCGACGAAGACGGAGCCGAGGTTGGCGTGCATGTCGTAGGGCACCGCCTTGCCCTCGGCTGCGGAAGGGAAGGCGTGATCATTGACCTGTTGTGTGATGCGCAACCACTGGTGTCCCTGCCGTCCTCGCGTGGGGGGCAGCAGCGGGCTTCGCCGCCCGCGACCGGCGGCGGGTCGTGAGACAATCCACGGAATGCTCGTCCGACCAATGGGGATTGGTGCGCTCGCGCTGCTCTTGCAATCCAGCCTGGCCGTTGCCCAAGGCTTGCCCAACTTCGTCATCATCTGTGCCGATGACCTGGGTTTCGGAGATCTGGCGTGCTACGGCAATCGCGACATCCGGACTCCAAGGCTTGACCGGATGGCGGCGGAAGGCATCCGGCTGACCAGCTTCTATGCCCAGAACGTCTGCGGACCGTCCCGGGCAGCGCTGCTGACGGGCTGTTACCCAATCCGTCTCGCCGAGCCGGGAAACACCAAGGGCGCCCACACCATCCTCCATCCCAAAGAGCAGACCATCGCCGAAGTCCTGAGAGGCAAGGGGTATGTGAGTGCCCTGATCGGCAAGTGGCATCTGGCGGGTGCTGGCGCCCACGAAAGGGGACCGGGGACCGGCCCGTACAGGACCGAGCTGTTGCCCAACGGCCAAGGATTCGACTACTTTTTCGGCACGCCGTCGCACAACGGCACGACGCGCGAGGTTGCCCCGCGCGGCTGGAAGACCGAATTGATGCGCAACGAGGAGGTGCTCGAGAGTCCAACCAACCTGAACTTGGTCACCAGGCGCTATACCGAGGAAGCGGTCGCCTTCCTTGAGCGGAATCGGGACCGGCCGTTCTTCCTGTACCTGTCGCACACGATGCCGCACGTTCCCCTTGGCACTGCTGACGACTTCAGGGGTCGGTCTGTCCGAGGCTTGTACGGGGACGTGGTCGAGGAAATCGACTCGAGTGTTGGCGCGGTGCTGGACGCCCTAGATCGGTTGGGACTGGAACGAGACACGCTCGTGGTCTTCACTTCTGACAACGGTCCTTGGATTGAGGGGCACTTGGGCGACTACGGGGGAACGGCCAGTCCGCTGAGGGGTTACAAGATGACCACTTGGGAAGGCGGCCTGCGCGTGCCTGGCATCTTCCGGTGGCCCGGCCGCATTCCGGCCGGTCGAGTCAGCGATGAGATGGCTTCGACGCTCGACCTGTTGCCGACGTTCGCGGGTCTTTGCGGAGCCCGGCTGTCGGACGGGCGGCAGCTTGACGGGGTTGACCTCTGGCCGTGGCTCGAGGCAAAGGCCGAGCGCAGTCCACGCGACAACTTTTTCTATTTTGGCTACACCCACCTGCAGGCCGTCCGCGACCGGCGCTGGAAGCTTGTCCTCAAGCGCCCGGCCGATCCACCTTGGACAGCCTGGTACGGGCGCATGATCGATGCGGTCGAAGCACCGGAGCTCTACGACCTGCACTTGGACTGGGAACAGAGCCGGAACGTGGCGGCACAGAACCAGCCGATCGTGGACCGGTTGATGCAAGTGGTAGAGGCCGTGCGCGCGGAACTCGGCGACTATGACAGGACAGGCTCGGGTGCCCGTTTCTTCGACATAGGTCCATCTCGCCCAGACATGCACGCTTGGCGAAGATAGACCGGCGGAGGCTGCGCATCCTCTTACGTTCGCCGATCCCTGAATGCCGCTGCTGACGCTCTCTGGGAGCAGCATGAGGCGATCGAGACCAGGCTGTTCGATCGCGAGCGCAAGCTGTTCGGCCTAGCGCCCAGAATCGTCTTCTAGGCCTCACTGACACGTTCCATACCGGCCGGCCCCGCCACGCTCCGGCGGAGTGGTGAATCAGAAGGGAGGCAAGTCCAAGCGGGGCAAGCGGGCCTCGGCGGTGCTTTGGGAGCGCAGCGAGCGCTATCGGCGGCGGGAGCTGCAGCGGGGAGCGAGTCTTATGCGCACCCGTCGAGTTGACTGGTACGACGCTCGGATCGTGGGGGAATACTTCCGGCTGGCGGAAATTGAGCCTTGTCTCGGAGCGATGAAGCAGGATCTCGGGTTGAGGCCAATGCGGGACACCTGTTCATCACGGTCTTGGCGTGCCACGTGGTGCATGCGCTGCGGCGGAAACTGTGCGGCAGCGGTATCCGCTACGGCTGGAAGTCGATTCGCGATCGGACGGGGACGTGGGTGCGGCTGATGACGACAATGCGCACGGCAGCGGGCAAGGTGTGGAGCCAGCGCCAGGACGTGGACCCGAACAGTGACTAGGCGCGCATCGCGGCCGCCGCGGGAGTCGCATTCCGGAGGCATCGGCAGTTGCTGGGAATCGACCTCAGCCAGGCCGGGGAGAGCGCAGCTGACAAGGAGGGCCAAGAGGCAGGATCGCAAGAAAGCGTAGTGACTGCAAACGTAAAGCAATGCAAAGTCCCCACTATGCGTAGTACCTGATGCCATTCAGCCCAACCATATGTAGACGTCTAATTCGCCGAGCTCGAAACTTGGGCACTTCCGGCGGGCGTCGCCATGCACGATGTCAGCGCGCCGCCGGGCCACAGTAGCTTACGGGCCACGGAGCGCCACTACGCTCCCTAGCTGGAGTTCGCCAAGTGACCACAACATATTGTTAGTGCAGTTTGTAGTGTGCGCCGTGCTAAGGCACTGGCTCCCAGCGGGTGCGAAGCCCGCCCGGCTAACTGTCGCTCCAGCCGGAAGCCGTCGGAGCGGGTCATGGAGGTAACGACATGGACTGAAGCACTCCGACGTGACGGGCCGCCTTTTGGGCGGCTCAGCGAGCACGCAGGCCGCAACGCGAGTGAACGCCGAGCAGGCCTCGAAAAGCATAATGCGGAGGCCGACCCGCCGCTATATCGGGGAAGGCAGCCAGCGTCCGGGAAGCGAGCGACGCGAGCACCGGGCGTCTCCGCCGGGGTATTGGCGGCAGCATGCGTGCAAGAGGGAGACGGAGGCAACACGGGAAGCCCTGTCGGTGGCGTGCACGCGCCAACCGGACTCCCGCGAGGGACAGGCCGGGCCGGTCAGGGTGGCGGAGAGGCCCGTAGTACCGGGGAAGCCGGGTAATGCCGGTGGAGGGAAGGGGCCTCAGTTCGAGAGCGATGCAGGAAGGAGGACAGGACCGATGGAGACTGGCGCGAGCCTATTAGCTCCGGAAAAGTTCGGAGACTCCAGAGCGCATCACCTGCGCAAGCGAAGGAAGACCCGGACCACCGCGCGCAGCAGTGGCCGGGAGAACTGGCACGCGCCGTTGACGCACAGGCGGACCAGCGGCTCAGCCAGTGGCTGTGTCGGAAGCACCAGGCGAAGTCGGGCCACCCCGTGCGGTACCCGAGCGAGAGGCTGAGGATTGACTTCGGCCTCGTGCGCCTGCCAGTGCGGGCGGCCAGCTTTCCGTGGGCGAAGGCATGATCTCGTCCGAGAGCCGGATGCTGGAAATTGGCATGTCCGGTTCGATGAGCGGGGAGAGGAGACGTAGTTAAGCGGGAAGGTCAGTGAGGCACCTACAGATGGCGAAAGCCGTAGGAACACCCCTAAAACAGCTACTGCTTCCTTGCTAAGGCCAACGCGCCTCTCCTCGACTCTACAGCACAGCATATTGTGGTTTGAGACCCGCGATGGCACTACATTTGTGAGGCTGCCTGACGGGCCTGATCCCATCTCAGAATTGCCTCCGGTGCGGTCGGGGTTCCACCCCCACCGCCCTTGCGATCTCGGCAGCCTCTTGCCCGGGCGTAGTGTCTTGGCAGTTCTCGATCAGTCGTCCGTCCACAGTCCGCATCTGGGTCGTCACGCGATCCCAGTGCTCCAGCTTGTGTCGGACCGTGGTCCAGCTGTCGTGGATCCCGCCCACTGCTAACCGCCGTCGCAGCAGATGCACCGCGTGGCAGGCCAGCACTGCTACGAACAGGTGCGCCCGGATGCGCTCTGGCTTGCGATGGTATACGGGCCGCAGCCCCAATTCTGATTGCAGCGCGCGGAACGTCTGCTCAATCTCCACCAACCGCCAATATGTGCGCACAATCTCCTCCAGTCCCCACGCGTCACAGCTGGTCCGCAGCTCGTACGTTCCGACGCGCCGGTCGCGCTCGAGCCCCTTCTGATTGAGCTTCCATCGCACCGCCACCGCGTGCCCCTTCTTGGCTGCCTTGGTTCCCTTTGCCGCGGCCTGCACCCGCACCTCGTACTGCGGGGCTGCCCGCTTGTGGCGCTGCTTCAGGCGCCCGACCTTCTCCAGCACCCGCTCGTACTGCTTCAGGCAGCCCGCGCGCTGAAGACCCTCGTGCAGGCTCCGCAGGTCCTGCTCGAACCGTTCGCGGGCGCGCTCCTGGATGGCTGCTTCCTTCGCCTGCCGCCCTTGGGTCCAGACGCGCACGCGCTTCTCCCGGGCCCCGGGTCGCGAGACATCCCAGGCCTTGGCCTGCATCCCGCAGCGCGTCGTGAAGCACTCCGGCTCGGCGCCCGCGGGCAGCTCGGCGCGCTTGCCACGCTGGACCGTGATCCAGTCGTAGCCTCGCTTGCGCAACCAGTCCAGGTTGGCTTGCGAGGCAATGCCGGCGTCCATAATCACCACTGGTCGCGACTCGTCGGTCCGGGAGCGGGCTTTTAGGCGCTGGATGGCCGCTTTGAGGGTGCCCGGTTCGGAAACGTTGCCCGGCAGCACCTCGCTGTAGAGCGGGAAGCCGGCCTCGTCGGTGGACAGGGCCAGAGTGACCAGCGGGCAGTCGCTGCGCTTCTGTTTCGAGCGACCGAACTGTCGGTCGGCCTGGGCTTTGCCGAAAGTGTGCACATTCGTGAGGTCGTACAGCGCCAGCGCCCGGCGCCGGCCCTCGAAGAGCGTGCGCTCGCGCCCGGCGAGCGCCGTCTCCAAACTGGCGCGAGATTGCCAGAGGCGGTCCCCGATGCGGTACAGCGAGTTGAGAGCGGGGGGGCTCTGCGTGTCGCAGCCGAGCAGTTCCCAGGCCGAGCTGGCTTGGTTCAGCCAGCGGCTGGCCTCGCGTTCGGAGGAAGGGTGCAACATGCGGGCGAGCACGAGTGCGGTGGCCAGCGAGGCCTCGTGCTGGGAAAATCCCAGCTGGCGGAGGATGTCGGAGAACCGCAGCGAGTGCAGCGCGGCGAGGGCGACGCGCTCGCCCCCGACAGAGCGAGTTGGCGGATGGTGGAGGGAGTGCAGCAGGACGGTGGCGACGGGCTCACCGCCGACAGCGCGGTTGTCGGAGCGAGCGTGGCGCCGGCGCTGTAGACGGCTGGCGGTGCGCTGGGCCAGCTTGAGCAGCTCGGGGTCCGGATCGAAGAGGGGCGTGGTGCCTGTATCGAGGCACTGCACGAGGTTGGCGAATGCGCGCCAGCGGCGCTTGGGGAGGGGGAAGGTAGCACCGAGGTTGAGGAGCGTGACTTGGCGGACCTGGGAGCCTGACCGCACGGACTCGCAGAGTCGATGGGAGAAGCGTGAGCCGTGCTTGGACGATCCGGTATGTGTGCGGCGGACATACATGCTGCTTGCCACGATTACGGCAGACCGACTAGAGAACATGCAGCGAACATACCACACTGAGACATAGAAGATGGCTCTACATTTCGGATCTCGCAAAATGGGGCCGGTCAGATGCGGACATCTATTCTTACGTTCCGGTCTTCACATCACTGAAACAGGTGCGTATACTCTTATCAATAGCGAATACTGTGATTATTATAGATAATTCAACGCTCGAACCACGAGCAAACCGATGCATTCTGGAGCTCCACCACGGTCATCCCGGTCCATTTTGGCGAACTCCAGCTAGAACGGAGCGAGGTGCAGGCGTCTCTCCAGGATTGTCCGGGACGCCCATCGCGAAGACCGCCCCTCAGCGAACTGGCGCAAGAGAAAGGCCGGAAGGCTGCATGCCCGAGACGGGCGTCTCTGTGGCGGCTCTGGTATCCCGTCCCCCGCGTGGTTGACGCGCTCAGCCGGAAGCCACCTGGAGCGCGCTGTACGACCGCGCCGGCAGCTTGACGGTCATGCGCGCCGCCGGCCTTGGCGCTTCCAAGGCCTGGCCCGTCACATTGCGCGGATTCTCGAACGTGTTGCTCGCTTTGAGGTCGCTGCCAGTGATCGTCTCGAAGGCCAAGACCCGGGACGGGGCCAGTCCCTCGAACCGCAGCTCAACTTCGCGGTCTCCCTCAAGATCCCGATTCAGCATCAGAATGCTGCAATTGCCGGAGTCCCGATCCAGCGTGGCCGCCACGTCGACGTACGGGGCCGTCTCCATCCGAGCGATCGACCGGCTAACGTAGCCATCGGAATAATTCCGCGCGATGGGGTATGTGTCGGACTCGACGAGTATGTCGAGCACCTCGCCCTTCGCGTACTTGATTCCCCAAGCGTACGGATAGTAGATCGTCTGCCGGAGCACCGACTCCTTGTCCGTCATCAGCGCCGCTATCACGTTGATGATCTGCGCGAGGCATCCGATCCGCACCCGCTTGGCTTGGCGCAGCAACGTGTTGACCATGCCGCCCACCAAGAGAGCGTCCTCGAGGTTGTACACTTCTTCGAGCAACGGCGGCGCGAATTTGCCCCGCCCATTAACATGGTCGCCGCTGCGGGCCCGGTACCAAACGTTCCATTCGTCGAAAGAGAGCCAGAGCCGCTTAGGCGACCTCAGCAACCCTCGGACGTAATCGCAGACGGCGAGGGTCTCCTGAATCTGAAGGTCCATGTCCAGGTTCAGTGCGACAAAGCGCGACGACTCTCCGCCAGTGTCCTCGTCTGTGTTGCCGTAGTAGCGGTGCAGTGACAGCCCGTCGACTTCCGAGTAGCACTCTTCCAGCGTCTCGCGGTCCCAAACCAGATAGGTGGGCATGAAGGGCCCGCTGGAACCGCACGCGATCAGTTCGGTCGAGGGATCTACGTAGCGAATCTGGCGGGCCGCGTCGCGCGCCTTGCGCCCGTACTCACGGGCGGGAAGGTGGCCGATCTGCCACCACCCGTCCATCTCATTCCCGAGGCACCAAGTCTTGACTCTGTGCGGGCGCTCGTAACCGTGCTGGCGACGGAGGTCGCTCCAGCGCGTGCCGCGCTCGAGATTGCAGTACTCGACAAGTGCCGCGGCCGATTCGGGCGTGCCCGTTCCTAAGTTCGTGGCCAGCAGCGGCTCGGTCCCGACCAGCCGGCACCATTCGATGAACTCGTTGGTGCCAAATTGATTCGTCTCGATCGAGTTCCATGCCCTCTCGAGCACGGAGGGCCGGTCTTGGCTCGGGCCGACGCCGTGCAGCCAGTCGTAGCCGGAGACGAAATTGCCTCCGGGGTAGCGCATGATCGGGCATGACAGTTCCTGCATCTCGCGCACCACGTCCGAGCGGAAACCCTTGGCGTCTGCCAGCGGTGAGCCCGGTTCGTAGATGCCGCCGTAGATCGCGCGGCCCAGATGCTCGAGGAAGGCACCCATGACGCGCGGGTCCAGCGTGGCCCGCTTGCGATTCGCGCTGAGGTGCACGACCGCGGTGCTGCTGGCCGACTGCGCGATCCCAAGGCTCGCCATCCAAGTGGCGGCCGCCACAGCCGGCGAAGCGGCCACGGCGGTCTTTATGAAGTCGCGCCGGTTCGACTCGCTCATTCTTCGTTGTGATCCGATCGGCATGGCCAGCTTGGGGCCCGTGGTCTGACAGATTCGGCAGCGGTGGAATCCGCCGCCCGTCGCACGGTCGAGGCTAGGATCGCAGATTCGCAACGCGACCGCAAGGTGGCTCCGGCCATTCGACCAAGGGCCACGCGCCGGTTTCCGGGCACGCTCCCGCCCGTTCCTCCCATGCACTGCTCGGCTATCCTTAGGTCACGTGGCCAGCCCGGAGGCTAGGCCACCCCACAAGTCATGGCAGTGGCAGCGCGGCCCTACCGGGCGGCACTCATGTCCGCTGTCGCGGCCCTTGCTCTCGCTATTCCAGCCCCGTCCGCAGCAGCGGACACCTCGAGCTACCTAGAGCAAGCCGTCCGCCTCATGCGGGACGGCAATCTGGAGGCGGCCGAAGCCGAGGCCGGGCAGGCCATGGGCGACCCAGCGACGGCTCCGGTCGCCCAAGCGCTGCTGGGCTCGATTCGCCTGCAGCAGGGCAAGCATGCCGAGGGCATCGAGCTTCTTGAGCGCGCGTTGGCCGCGGATTCGAACCTGCTCGGAGCGCGGCTGAACCTGGCGCAGGGATACGAGCTGGCTGGAGAACTGGACAGTTCGGAAGAGCAGTTCCGCGCCGTCCTGCAGCGGGCGCCGGGGAACCATGCCGCGCGAATGGCCCTGATGCGCGCCGAGTTGCGGAAGGGCAACCACCGAGAGGCGATCAGGCTGGCCGAGCCGATCGAGGACCGGCTGAGCCAGTCGCCGCGGGGCTTGCTGCAATTGGTGACCGGCCATCTGGGCGCCGGGAACATCGGTGCGGCGCGGCGATTGGCCGCCAAGTGGTCAGCCCTCTCCGGGGTGCCGCGGGACCAGCGCATGGAGTTTGCCTACGCGCTGTCGAAGGGCGGGCTGAACCGCGAGGCGATCACGGTGCTCGAGCGCGCGAAACGGGACGGGCTCGGGTCCTACGAACTCGCCTTCAACTTGGCCGGTTTCTATCTCCTGGAAGGTGACTTGGGCGACGCTTCGGCGAACTACGAGCTGGCGGTCGGCTACGACGACCGCTCCGTCCCGGCCCTGCGGCAGGTGGCAAGGATTGCCGAGGAGCGGGGAGAGCTCGAGAAGGCGCTGGCCTATCTGGTCCGCGCCAAGCTGGAAGTGCCCGACGACGCGGACGTGCAGTTCTCCTTCGGAAGAGTCGCGCTCCGGCTCGACGTGATCGAGGACGCGACGACGGCCCTGGCAAGGGCCCTCGACCTCAGGCCCGGCCATCGGGCGACCAGGTACTGGCTTGGGACCGCGCGCGGTGCCGCACGGCAGTTCGACGGCGCTCTCGAGGTGTACCAAGGCTTGCTCGACCAGAATCCCTCCGACCCTCAGCTGCACTACGCGGTCGGGTCGGTATACCTGCTGATGGTGGACTTCGACAGGGCGGCGGCCCACTTGCAGGAGAGCCTGCGGCTCGATCCCGATCAAGTGCTCTCGCCGCACTATCTGGCGACGATCTCGCAGAAGCGAGGTGACCACGAGGGAGCTGCCGCGATGTTCGCGAAAGTCATCTCGGGCCACCCGCGCCACGGCCCTTCCTACGAGGGACTGGCAGTCTCGCAGGCACGCCTGGGACTGTACGAGGACGCCAGGCGGAACTTCGAGACAGCGCTCGAGCTCGACCCTGACTCGGCTCGGGCCAGCTACCAGCTCGGCCAGCTATTGGTCCGAATGGGGCTTCGTGACCAAGCTCAGGCGCAGCTCGCGGTTGCCAGGCAGCTTCGCGAGGACGAAGAGAAGAGGCTGATCGTGAAGACGCTGCTGAACCCACATTAGCCGCGGACGCCATGCTTGCTTTGCTCCGATCGCAACCGCGCCGCGAGGTCGCGGGGTCCTCTGGGACGCTGCTGCCCGTTGTCTGCCTCGCCCTGCTCTTGTCGCCCGCCGGGCTCGCGCAGCCGGCTGATTCCCAGGACCGCGGATCCGACCACTACGCCAGAGGCTTGGAACTGCTCAAGCGGGAACTCTGGCAGCCAGCCATCCACGAGTTCAGGGCCGCGGTCGACGCCTCTCCGGGACAGGCTGGGATGCACATCGCGCTGGGGGTCGCCCTCAGCAATGCCGGAGACCTCGACGGGGCGCTTGGAGCTTTCCGCGGGGCTGTGCGCCTGGCGCCCGACTCGGCGGAGGCGCGCTTCAACCTGGGCTTGGCTTGGCGCAACTCCGGCAATCTGGCCGAGGCGATCCCGGAGCTCGAGGCGGCCGTCAGGTTGGACGGGGCTCTGGAGCCAGCACGGCTGCAGCTGGCTCTCGCGCTCCAGCGCGACGGGCAATGGGATCGCTCAGTGGCGGAATTGGAGGCGCTCATCGCGGGGGACCCCGGGTCTGCCGAGGCCTACCATTGGCTCGGAGTGGCGCATCAGGAGCGAAGGGCATTTGCCGAGGCGGTCTCGAACTTCCGCCGGGCAATCCAGCTCGCGCCGGGGATGGCCCGCTCCCACAACAGCCTTGGCACGGTCCTTGCCGACACCGGCGACATGCAGGAGGCAGTGGCTGCGTTCCGTGCAGCGGTGGAACTCCAGCCGGAGAGCCCCGATATCCGCATGAACCTTGGCGTGGCGCTGCGCACGGTTGGCGAGAGCGACCCGGCGCTCGACGAGTTTCGCGCCGTCCTGACGAGCCTGGGCGCACTTGCCGACTCCGGCAGCGTGGCCCCCGAGCCTGTCGCGGAGGCGCACCACCAGATTGGCCAGACCCTGCAGGGCCACGACCCTGACGGCGCGATCGCAGCGTACGAGGATGCGCTGGGAGTCAATCCGGAGAAGGTGGAGTCGTATTACGGCCTGGCCCAGAGCCTCCGGCGCAAGGCGGCGAAGACTAGGAGGAGGTCCGCCGTCCGCGCGGGAGGGTCGCCGGCGGAGCCATTCCTCGAGCGGGCGCGTGCTGCGATGGCCCGCGGCGATGCCGAGGCCGCCCGCGCCAGCCTCTCGGAGGCTATCGCGGCCGATCCGGGCTCGGGCGCGGCACACGAATCCCTGGGCTATCTCCTCGGCCAATCGGGCGACCTGGACGGGTCGCTGACAAGCCTCAGGCGAGCGGTCGGGCTGGATCCCGGCTCCCCCTCGGCGCGGTACCACTTGGGACTGGCGCTGTGGTACGGAGGAGACCGGCCCGCTGCCGTTGGGGAGCTGGAGCGAGCCTTGGAGGCGGATCCCACCATGGCCGAGGCTTGCGCGTTTCTCGGGATGGCTTTCGGGGCCGTGGGCCGCTCTGGGGAGGCCCGCCGCTACCTCCAACGCGCGATTGCCTTGGAGCGGGAGCTTCCCGCGCCGTATCTGGACCTAGGCGTGATCTTTCTGCGCCAGGGTCGCGCCGGCTGGGCCTTGGGCCAGTTCGAGGCAGCGCTGAACATCCCTGGACGTCGGGGCAAGTTCCCAGATGTGGACGTGGCCGTTGAGGCTCTGCGCGGGGAACTCGCGGCACGCCCGGGCAACCCGGCGGCGCACAACGTCCTCGGGCGGCTGCTCGGCAACGCCGGGGCCGATCCGCAGGTGGTGGTGGCCGCATTCCGGGAGGCCATTCGCCTGCGGCCGGATTTCGCCGAGGCTCACAACAACCTCGGGTTGGTCCTGACCCAGATCGATGCCACGGACGAGGCGATCGCGGCATTCCGGGAGGCCATTCGCCTGCGGCCGGACCTTGCCGACGCCCGGGCCAATCTGGGCGGAGTGCTGGTTACGGTTGACGTTGACAGCGCGATCGAGGAGCTCGGGCGGGCACTGGAGCTTGCCCCGAACCTGGTCAACGCACACTACAACTTGGGGCGGGCGCGCAACCAAGAGGGCGACCGGGACCGGGAGATCCAGCACTTGCGCGACGCCCTCCGGATCGACCCGGGTTTCGCCCGTGCGCACTTCGCGCTGGGCAGGGCACTCGTCGCGGCCCGCCAGATTGACGAGGCCGTGCCGCACTTGGAGCGCGCAATCCGGCTCGATCCGAGCTTGGGCGAGGCTCGCTATCAGCTGGGCTTGGCCTTGGTCCGCGCCGGTCGCCGCGAGGAAGGCCGGCGGGAGCTCGAGGCCAGCCGGCCCCTGATCTCTGAGAGGCAGCAGTCAGAGCTCGCAACCGTGTTCATGAGAGAGGCCCATGAGGAACTCACGGCGGGCGATGTCAACGCGGGGGTCGACAAGCTGAGGCAGGTCGCGCGGTTGGTGCCGGAGTTCGCAGAGGGGCACTTGGCCCTTGGCCTGGCGCTGACGCGCGGCGGGGACACCGGGGGGGCGGCCGCGTCGTTCCGTCGGGCGGTTGAGCTTGAGCCGGCCTTGCACGCCGCCCATCTGGGATTGGGCCGTGCCCTCCGGGCAAGCGGTGACGCCGATGCCGCCGTCCGGCCCCTGCGCGAGGCGGTCCGGCTCCGCCCGTCGTCGTCGGAGGCGCACCGGGAATTGGCAGAGGTGCTCGTCGATCTGGGAGAGCTGGACGGCGCGGTGCAGGCGTACGGAGAGGTTGTCCGGATCGATCCATCGGACGAGTCCTCCGCCCGTGAGCTGAGGCGGGTCACGGCCGAGCGCCAGGCCCGGCGGCGGGCCGAGTTGCTGGCATCGCTCGCCGAGAGCGCTCCGGGGGGCCTGGGCCCGGCGGCGACTGGACTCACCGCGCAGGACGATCCGGCGGCAGTCCGGGGCTTCGAGCGCCTGATTCGCGACGGCAGCTATGCCGAGGCGGAGCGGGAACTGCGCCGCTACCTCTCCCAGACACCCTCGTCATGGTGGGGCCATTACGCGCTGGGGTACGCGCTCTTCGCCCAGCGCAAGATCGGCGCCGCGATCGGATCCCTGGCGCATTCCCTGCGCCTCAACCTCAACAATGCGGAGGCGCACAAGATTCTCGGACGCACGCTGATGATCATCGGCCGCTACGACCGCGCCGAGGTCGAGTTCGAGCAGGCCGCTCGTCTCAAGCCTGATTCCGCCGAGATTCGGTACAACCTCGGCAAGCTCCACTCCGCCCGTGACAATTTCCCGGCAGCCCGCGAGGCCTTCGAGCACGCCCTGCGACTCGACCCCGCCTACATGGAGGCATACAACGCCCTGGGATTCGCACTTGAATCCATGAGCCTCGACGACGATGCGCGGAGAAACTACGAACTGGCGGCGAGGCTCAGCGAGGACCGCAACGCGGGCTTCATCGCCCCGCACGTCAACCTGGCCGCCCACTACAACCGCCTCAACGAGCCGGGCCGGGCCCTGGAGCACGTCTCCAAGGCCCTGCGGGTCGACCCTCACTCCGACCTGGCCCTGTTCCAGTCTGCCAAGGCACACCGTGCCGGGCAGAACTGGGACGCGGCGGTATCGGACCTGGAGAGGGCGATCGCGGTCAACGACCGCGTGTCGAGATACCACTACGTCCTCGGGATCCTGTACAGGCGGTTGGGGCAGACCGCCCGGAGCCGCGAATCGTTCGCGGCGTTCGAGCGCTTGGAGGCGGAGGCCGCGGAACTGGAAGCCAAGCGCAGGGAAGCGAAGCGGCCCGCGCCCTGAGCGCGCTTTTCCGGCCGAGCCGGTCTAGGCTGAACTTCACTTTTGCATATATAAGGAGAGAGGGTGGAGATTTGTTTCCATGTAAGTGCCGAGCGGACTATTCCCGCCTAGACCCTATCTGCCGTATTTCTGCCCATATCTGGGCTTGACAGCCCCATTTGAGGCCTGTATACTGAACGCGTGGGAACGAGGCTGTTTCCACGTAACCACCATGGCCATCTACGTTGAGAAGATCCCCAACCGCAGCAGCCCCCCGGCTGTCCTCATCCGCCAAGCCTGGCGCGACGGCAAGCGCATCCGCCGCAAGACGCTGGCCAACATCTCCAAACTGCCCCCGGCCGCTATCGCCAGCATCCGCTCCGTCCTCAAAGGTGGCGTTGTCTTCGACAGCCTTGACCAGGCCGTCACCATCCGACGCTCCCTGCCCCACGGCCATGTCGCCGCCGTCCTGGGTCTCTGCCGTCAGCTGGGCCTGCCTCGACTGCTGCACCGCTCCCGCTCCCGCCAACGCGATCTGGCCCTCGCCGGCGTCGTCGCTCGCGTCCTGTTCCCCGCCTCCAAGCTCGCCACTGCTCGCTTCCTGTCCCCTGACTCTGCTGGCTCCAGCCTCGGTGCCTTGCTCGATCTCGGCCCCGTCTCCGGCAACGAGCTGCTCGCCAACCTCGACTGGCTGCGCCGCAGACAGCCTTGGATCCAGCGCTCCATGGCACGCCGTCACCTGCGCGATGCCTCGCTGCTGCTGTATGACGTCACCTCCTCCTACTTCGAAGGCCAGTGCTGCCCGCTGGCCGCCTTCGGCTACAACCGCGACGGCAAGCGCGGCAAGCGCCAGCTGGTCTGCGGCCTGCTGTGCGCCGCCGACGGCTGCCCCGTCGCCGTCGAGGTCTTCCCAGGCAACACCGCCGATCCCAGCACCGTCGCCACGCTGGTGCGGACCGTCCGCCAAGAGTTCGGCATGGACCGTGTCGCTTTGGCCGGAGATCGCGGCATGCTGACCACCGCGCGCATTCGTGAGGACCTCCAGCCGGCCAGCCTGGACTGGGTCTCGGCGCTCAAGACCGCTGACCTGCGCACCCTGCTCAAGCAACCCAGGCCGGACCCCGACCACCCGCAAGCAGACCTCAGGGCCCCGCTGCGCCCCGGCGAGCTGGTGCCCGACCAAGTGGCTGAAATCCACAGCCCGGACTTCCCCGGCGAGCGTCTGCTGGTCTGCCTCAACCCGCGCCTGAAGGCCGAGCGGGCCCGCAAGCGCGAGAGCCTGCTGCGCGCCACCGAGCAGATCTTGGAACGCATCGCCGGGATGGTGCGGCGCCGTTCGAACCCGGTCCTGAGGAAGGGTGGCAAGGAAGCCATCGACCGTCGCGTGGGCCGCGAGGCCAACCGCAAAATGGTCGAGAAACACTTCCGGATCCAAGTCAGCGACAGCGAGTTGACCTGGGAGCGCAAGCAGGACAGCATTGAGGCGGAGGGAGCGCTGGACGGGATCTACGTGGTGCGCACCAGCGTGCCGCAGGACAAGCTGGCAGCCGCAGAGGCGGTGGCAGCCTACAAGCGCTTGGCGCGCGTCGAGCGGGCCTTTCGCAACCTCAAGACCGAGCGCCTGCAACTGCGGCCGGTGCATGTCTATGACGAGGAGCATGTGCGCGGGCACGTGTTCCTGTGCATGCTGGCGTACTACGTGGAATGGCACCTGCGGCGCAAACTGGCAGCGCTGCTGTTCGAGGACGCTGATCGGGAGGCGGCCCGGCAGCGCCGGGAGTCACCCGTCGAGCCGGCGCGAGTCTCGGCGTCCGCGGAGGCCAAGGCGGACAGCAAGCAGACCCCGGACGGTCTGCCGGTGCAGAGCCTGGCGACACTGCTGGAGCATCTCAAGACACTGACGCTGAACTTCGTGACGCTGCCGGCAGACGAAGACCACGAGTTTCCGCTGGTGGCCAGAGCCTCGCCCTTGCAGGCCAGGGCCCTGGAACTGCTCGGTGTCGACCCAGACAAGAGTGTTTCCAGTCAAAAGCCAGGTTGAAGGGGGCCATGGGCGTGGGCACTGACTGGGGAATTGCCTCGCAGAGTGCTGGCAGGTGGTCCATCAGTGAACCGTGGCGAGCACCCATAGAAACCCCAGATTTCATGCATCAGGCCACTAGACGGGCAGGAAAGTCGCGATACGACGCCGGAACGCGTCTCATCTGACAGAAACGCCAGCTACCGACAGCTGTCTTGACTTGCCTGACTACCAGGTCCAATTCATTCTCGATTGCCCCGAAATCGGTGGAATCCTACCCGGCCCACCTTGTGAAGTTCAGTCTAGGCCGCCCGCCCGAACCGGTCTTGGCTCACGATGCCGCGGCCCTCGACGATCCGGATTAGTCGATTGCCCCCCACGTTCTCGAACACCTCCGTCGCCCCGGAGGGCCAGCGGACCTCCACGCCGTCGGCACCCTTGGCACTGCCGAGGCCGAAGTGCAGGCGCAGGTCGTTCTGAGAATAGTAGCTGGATCCGCTCATGACCTCGGCCGTCTGCACGAGCGGGCCCGCGGTGACGGTGACGCGGGCTCCGATCGCCGACCGGTTCGACGCCGTGCCGACGCACTTCACCAGCAGCCAGTGATTGTCGTTGCGGGTCTCGTTGCGCAGCAGCGAGGGAGGACCGTCGAGATTGTTGACGACCACGTCAACCTTGCCGTCGTTGTCAAAGTCCCCGAAGGCACAGCCGCGGCTGACCGTCGGGGCGGTGATGCCCTCGCCAGCTTGCGTGGAAATGTCCCGAAAGCGCCCGGTCCCGTGGTTGCGGTACAGGATCTTCCGCTGCCGGTAAGTCACATGCAGGCCCTTGCCCTCGATGCTCGGGTAGACATGCCCGTTGGCCAGCAGGATGTCCTTCCACCCGTCATTGTCCGCGTCGAAGAAGCCCGCGCCGAAGCCGAGGTACTTGGTGTTGACGCCCAGGCCGGCCGCTAGGCTGGCGTCATAGAATGTTCCGTCGCCGTTGTTCTGGTAGAGAGTGGTGATCTGGTCCGAGAAGTTCGTCCTGACGATGTCGAGCCAGCCGTCCCCGTCATAGTCGGCGACGCCCACCCCCATGCCGGCCAGCGCCGCGCCGTCCTCGTTGAGCGCGCAGCCCGCCGCGATGCCGATCTCGCTGAACGTGCCGTCGTGGTTGTTGCGGTACAGCAGGCTCGGAGCAGTGTCGCAAGCGACGTAAATGTCGGGCCAGCCGTCATTGTCGAAGTCGGCGGCCACGGCACCCATGCCGTACGAACCGGCGGGGCGCCAGTTGGACGGCGTGAACGACGCGTCTGCCGGTCCCCTGGGGATGGCCAGCCCGGCCCGCTCCGTGACGTCCTCGAAGCGGCCATCCCCCAAGTTGCGGTACAGGACATTCGTACCGCCCGCGAAGCCCTGCGGGCCACAGGCCACCGGGAGATCGTTGTACCAGCAGGACTCGGCGCCGCCGGGCTCCGGCGCGTCGCGCGGGTCGAATTGCACGTAGTTCGCCACGAAGAGGTCGAGCAGGCCGTCGCGGTCGTAGTCCACGAAGCAGCACGCCGCTCCCCACCTGCGAGGCTCGCCTGCCACCCCGGCTTCCTCGGAGATGTCGCGGAACGTCCCGTCGCCGTTGTTGCGATACAGGACATTCTTTCCCCAGTAGGTGACGAAAAGATCGTCGAAACCGTCGTTGTCGTAGTCTCCGACGCAGCACCCCTGGCCCCAGCCGGAGTGCGTCAGCCCCGCGTCACGCGTGACATCCGTGAACGTTCCGTCGCGGTTGTTGTGGAACAGGTAAGAGATCGGCTCCCGGCCGTGCTCAAAGCCCTCGAAGGACGAGCCATTGACAAGGAAAATGTCAAGCCAACCGTCGTGGTCGTAGTCAAAGAACGCCACCCCGGCCCCCATTTCCTCCAACAGGTACCGCTTCCGGTCTGGGCGGCCAGAGACGTTGACCGCATCTCCCAGACCGGCCCGGCCCGCCACGTCTGAGAACCGCACTTGGCCGGGGCCATCCTGCGCAGCCGCCCGGGCCGTGTGGCCGAACACATCCTCCAGCCATCCGCCATCTCCCCCGTGCCGAAGAGAGGTCGTCAAGTGCGCGGCGGCAGCGCCGGTTCCGGCGGCGCGGACAATCCGCAGGAATCGCCTGCGAGATGGCGACCTTCGGCCGGTGGAGGGGGGCTTCACGGCAGTTCCGGGCAGCACGCTTGACCACCCGCCAGAGGGGGCCCTGAGGCGGCCCACCATCGGCCTCCATAGAATACTGTGTGCGGCGAGCGGCCAGCCTGATCCCGTCGGGTACAGGCCGTCTATCGGCCCGGAGTCCCAGCTCGCCCGAGTCGCAGGCGGGTCGGCACACTTCCGCGAGCGAATCGTGGCGACCGACGAGCGGCGGCGTCAGCCCGCGCCCATGGGCGGATCCGTGGCGCTGAGGCGGATTCCCCGGTGCTACGGCGAGGCTGGGCACGCTGGTCGCGGGCGGCCACCCAGCGGGCTGGGCACGAGCCCCGGAAGTGGCTGGGCGGATTGGGTGAGCCGCCCAACGGTGCGTGCCCAGCTAGGCGTATGCCCTCTCTTACGGCAGCGGCTCGGTGACCCGCAGCACTTGGTTCGCCGCCACGGGGCCAAGCCTCTGGACCGCCCCGCTGGGCCATTCGATTTCCAGAATCTCCGCTTCTGCCGCCGTCCCGAGGCCGAAGTGGAGCCTGTAGTCGTTAGAGGACAGATAGCTGCCCGCGGCGGAAGACATCAGCACCTGCTCGCGGCCAGGACTGGCGACGACCCGCGCCTTGGCTCCGATCCCGTCCCGGTTGCTGCGCGTGCCCAGCAACTCCACGACCAGCCAGTTGTTGGCGTTGCCGTGGTTGCGGAGCAAGACGGCAGGCGCGTCCCTGCAGTTCACCGCGATGTCCGGGAAACCGTCGTTGTTCAGATCCGCGACGGCGGCACCGCGTGCGGCCAGCGGCGCTTGGAAGGCATCGCCGCTCGTGGCCGACACGTCCTCGAATCGCGGGCCGGTGTTGCGCATCAGGACCAGCGGCTCCATGTAGCTGACATCCGGCTGCGTTAGCTCGATGTTGTCCATCACGTGGCCTTGGGCCACAAAGATGTCGCGACGCCCGTCATTGTCGTAGTCCAGCAGCTTGGCCCCCCACCCAGAGTGCAGCGACGTGATCGCGCTGATGCCGGTCGGCCCGGAAACGTACTCGAAGAGCAGCCCCTCGTTGCGGAACAGGGCGTATTTCTGGTGGGCAAGGGCATTGATGAACACATCGGGCCGGCCGTCGCCGTCGTAGTCGGAGAAGTCCGCCCCCATGCCCGCGAACGTCCGTCCGTTCTCGTCGTACGCCAGCCCGGAGAGCAGCGCCACTTCTTCGAAGCCCGCCCCTTCGAGATTGCGGAAGAGCTGCTGCGGGAAGGAGTCATTTGCCACGAGGACGTCAGGCCAGCCATCGCCGTCGTAGTCGTTGAACGCGACTCCGAGGCCCTTGCCGGGAGCGCTTCCGACCGCGCTGGAGGTGGTCACGTCTTCGAAGGTCCCGTCGCCGTTGTTGCGGTACACAAGGTGCGAGACAGGGTCGAAGTGCTTCGGATGGCAATAGGAGCGGTGCCCCGGCTTGCGCTCTCCGCACCAGGGATTGTCGGCGAAGGACCACCGCACGTACCGGCTCACGAATAGGTCCAGGTGACCGTCCCGGTCAAAGTCGAGGAAGCCAGCCCCGGCTGACCAGCCGCTGCCGGCCACCCCTGCTGCCTCGGTCACGTCCTCAAACCGGCCGTCTCCTAAGTTGCGGTACAGCGTGTTGGCCCCGAAGCTGGCGAGGAACAGGTCGGGCAAGCCGTCGTTGTCATAGTCCGCCGCTGCGACGCCCTGCCCGTAGCGGCGACCCGGGACGCCCGCACTCTCGGTGACATCTGTGAATGCCCAGTCGCCGTCGTTCCGGTAGAGACGGTTCCAATAGGCGGGATCGGTCTTGTCCGGCATGGCGCCCGGCGGCATGGGATCAGCGATCGCCGCGCCGTTCACGAAGTACAGGTCTAGCAACCCGTCAAGGTTGTAGTCGAATGCCGCGACGCCGCCGACCATGGACTCCAGAAGGTACTTTTGGGAGGTGCCGGATGACGCGTTCGTGAAGAACACTCGCGCCGACCGCGCGACGTCCGAGAAAACCGGCGGCTCCGCAGGCGCCAGCGCGCCGTAGGTGAAGGCTTGCAAGAGCGCGGCCCCAAAGGCGCGTGCCGCGCCCTTGCGGAGTCGGTGCGAGCTGGGCGCGGGAGCTGGGCAGTGGCCGCGTGCACGCGGGCCGGTGGGCCGAGGGCTGGATCGGCCCCGCATCGATTCGGAGCGCCGATCTGGCACCGACCGGGCTCCGAGATCCGCGCCCGGGGCCATCCCAAGTCGGCTCTCTGGATCCAGCCCTGTCGCGAGTCCAGACTGGCACGGGTGGCCGACCGAGACTTCGCCGGTCTGGGAGCGTCGCTGTGCCACGACTCCTCCAGAGTAGCCGTCTGCCACCCGGCGCCGCCCGCGCGCGAACACTCGGCGCTGCCCGGATTTCCCGCCGGGGTCGTCTCCGGCAAGTGCCAAGATCCGCCCTGGGGGCGCTGTCTGGAGGGGCGCGGATTGCAGCCTGCCCGGACCTGCGATGCACCTCCTCCGGTGCTGGGAGCGCGCCCGCGAAACCTTCAGGGCACGAATTCGGGAAAAACGCCACCGACGGGCACGATCACTGCCCAAATGAATGCCCAGACTTGCTATGCTCGCATTCGGCGGCGCTAGAACTGCCGCCGGTGCGTGTGCGGTCGATTCTGGCCTATCCGGGCAAGGATCGGAGAGAGGGAGAAAGACGAATGAGGGCAATTCACTGGCTGGGCCTAAGCCTGCTCATATTGGCGGTCGCGCCGCTTGCGGCGCAGCGCGCGGACCGAGCCGTCATCACCGGCGTCGTGACCGACCCGACCGGGGCGCTGATCCCGGCCGCCTCGGTCACTCTTCTGGACGAGGAGACTGGCTTGGAGACTGGCTTGCAGTCCAACATGGCCGGTGCGTTCACATCGCCGCCGCTCGTGCTTGGCCGTTACACAGTCCAGGTGGAGAGCGACGGGTTCAAGACGTTCCGGCGATCCGGGATCATCCTGCTGGGCGGTCAGATTTTCCGCCAGGATGCCGTTCTGGAACTTGGCAACGTCACCGAGACGGTCGAGGTCATCGCCGCATCGGAGATGATCAGCACGCAGCAGGGAGATCTCACCCATACCGTGGATGAGAAGTACTACGAAGACTTGCCCGTGGTCATGGGGGCGGATATCCGCTTGGCCGAGTCGTTGCTGCTGCTCCAGCCTGGGTACACCCCGATGGCGCCGAACGGCGATCCGATGTTCAAGGGCAGCCAGTTCAACTCGCGCATCAACGGAGGCCAGACCATGGCCACCGAGAACTTCTTCGACGGTGCCGCCTTCGGCTTCGCCGAGGGCCATCAGCAGACCCACGAGAGCGCCCCTCCGATCGAGGGCATCCGAGAGATGAAGGTCGTGAACACGACGTACTCGGCGCAGTACGGGCACTCCAGCGGCGGTTTCATCGAGTACACGAGCAAGTCGGGAACGAATCAGCTGCACGGCTCGTTGTACGAGTACTTCTCCAACGAGGCCCTCAATGCCAGCGGCTTCTTCGGCACCTTCCGGCCCAGGGACAGGAAGAACAACTACGGCGGCACGATCGGCGGCCCCGTCGTCGTGCCTAAGGTGTACAACGGACGGAACCGCACATTTTTCTTCCTCAACTGGGACATCTACGACTTCCGGTCCGGGACGCTTCCGAGCTTTTCCAACACGACTCCGATCGATGGGTTCAAGCGCGGCGACTTCAGCGAGCTGCTGACGCAGAATCAGGTTGGCGTGGATGCGATCGGCCGGCCGGTCATGGAGGGGGCGATCTTCGACCCCTCGTCGACGCGGGTCGAGAATGGCGTGCCGGTCCGGGACCCGTTCCCCGGCAACATGATCCCCGCCGCGCACCCGCTGCGGAGCACGGCTGCGCAGCAGATCACCGACGTGATGGTGAGTCCCGACAGGCCCGGGGTGGCATTCAACGTGTACGGGGGGTCGGGGGACCAGACATGGGCGTTTGACATCCAGACAGTGCTGTTCCGCTTGGACCACGCCTTCTCGGACAACTTCCGCTCGACGACGAGCTACTTCGAGAACGACCGTCCGTCCACGCGACGCTGCGGCGGTGTCGGCGGTTGCACCGTCAATTCGACGACGGACTTCTCCCAGAACACGGACTACATCGGGGAGGGCTTCAACCAGACGATTGCCACCCATCACCTCCACCAGCAGTTCGACTACATCATCACGAACAACATCATCAATCACACGACTCTGGCGTATGACCGCTGGTACATGGGCGGGAACTCCCTGTCGGCCCAGACCAACTGGCCGGTGCGGCTCTGGGGCGCAGACCGGGGCGGACTGATCGAAGAGGGCACTGGCACCCCCGGGATCTCGTTCTCGGGCAATACACCGTACTCCTCGCTCGGCAACCCGTGGGGCGGCCGTCAGGGCGGCCCGGGGTTCAACACCAACAACCGGTGGCAGTTCTCGAACGACCTCACGTGGGTCAAGGGCAAGCACACCATCAAGATGGGCATCGAGTTCCGCCACCACCAGTACCCCTTCCGGCAGTGGGGCGCGTCGCCCGGAGGACGCTTCAACTTCAACCGCCTGCAGACGGGCGGCTATGACAATCAGGGCAACAACCTGACATCAACGGGTGACCCGTACGCCTCTTTCATCCTGGGACAGGTCCACAACGGCACCTTCCAGATCGCGGCGGAGCCGACCTTCTACGAGCGCTACGTGGCGCCGTGGATCAACGTCGACAGCAAGGTCACCAGCCGCCTGACCTTGGGTTTCGGCCTGCGCTGGGACTACCAGACCTCCCGGATCGAGACCAACGACCAGTACTCGACGTTCGACATCAACACTCCGAACCCGGGCGCGGGCGGCCTGGCTGGCGCCCAGATCTTTGCCGGCACGGGACCTGGCCGCACCGGTTCCAGAAAGTTCCAGAAACCACCCATGGACGCTTGGGGGCCGCGCGTTTCGTTCGCCTACCGGGTGAGCGACAAGACGGTCGTGCGCGGGGGCTACGGGATCTACTACTCGGGCATCTCGCACAGCCAATTCACGGGTCTGCCAATCCTTGGCTTCGAGAACTTCCCGGCCGCGAACAACACCGATGGGGGGCTGTCGGCGACCTACCACTGGGACGACGGCATTCCGCGCGATCTGATCATCCGCCCGCCGTTCATTGACCCGACGGTCTCGCTCAATCAGGCTCCGATCGCTGTGGCCGAGGATGACCTGACGCTGCCGAGATACCAGAACTGGTCGATTACCGTCCAGCGCCAGCTCTCCGACAACATGGTGCTCGACGTGTCCTACATCGGGAACCGCGGAACGAGGCTGCCGAACCATCCGACCTCGATGGGGCTGCTCAACAACATGAACGACCCGTCGATCCTGAGCCGTGGCGCGGCCGTGCTCAACGCGAACATCAACTCCCCGATCGCGCAGCAGGCGGGCGTGGCCCCGCCGTATCCGGGGTTCAGCGGCAACGTGGCCCAGGCCCTGCGCCCGTTCCCGCACATCCAGTCGATCCGTTGGCGGAGCGTGCCGACGGGGATGAGCGACTACCACTCGCTGCAGACCAAGCTGGACAAGCGGTTCGCGAACGGCCTGCAGTTCCGGGCCTCTTACACTTGGTCCCGGCTCCAAGGCAATGGCGCCGAGAGTGGCCAGGGCAGCGACGGCCGCGGGGGAAGGCGTCAGATACCCAACGAGCCCTTCCCCAAGACGCTCAGTTCCGACGATGTGCCCCACATTGCGTTCCTCGCATGGACCTATCAGTTGCCTGTGATGCGGAACAAGAAGACCGGCATTGGGAGGCTTCTGGGCGGCTGGAGCTTCTCGGGAGTGTTCCGTTACGACCACGGGCGCCCGATCAACACCTTCATGGCGAATGATCTGGGGGCGATCCTGTTCAACGCGCAGAAGCGCCCCGACCGGAATTCCGGCTCGGCGGGCACAGCGAACGGGGGAGGCAGTTTCGATCCCAACAGCGACCGCTACCTCGCGAAGGGCGGCTGGACCGATCCAGGCACCCTGCAGTTCGGCAACGCTCCGATCAATGACGGCACGGTGCGGGGCTTCCCGAACATCTCGGAAGATCTCAGCATCTTCAAGGACATCTGGCTGACCGAGACGCTGAAGGCTCGCTGGGAGACAAACTTTGGCAACATCTTCAACCGGAGCGTCTTCTGCGCCCCGAACAGCAACTGGAGCGCGGGGTCGTTCGGCCAGGTGTTCCAGCAGTGCAACATCCCGAGATCGATCCAGTTCGCGCTGCGGCTGGACTTCTGACCCAGGACCCGTTCGGCGGGCCGTCCGCGGCCCCGGGGGCAATTCCCCGGGGCCGCATGACTTGGCATGTTGGCGTGGGGCGCGATCCTTACCCACTGGCTTGCGGCCTTCCGGGACTGCGCGCGACGGCTCCCCGGATTCTGCCGGAGCGCCTGACTAGCCGCCCGCAAGCCCTGGCCGTTGAGGGATCAGTCGGCCTCTTGGTAGTCAGAGTTGCCGGTGAGCTGGCCCGCCCGGACATTGGCGAACCAAGCGGTAGCGCCGGGCGCAACTGGAGTTCGCCAAGTGACCACAACATATGGTTAGTGCAGTTTGCAGTAGCACAGGATATTGTGGTTTGAGACCCGCGATGGCACTACATTTGTGAGGCTGGCTGACGGGCCTGATCCCATCTCAGAATTGCCTCCGGTGCGGTTGGGGTTCCACCCCCACCGCTCTTGCGATCTCGGCAGCCTCTTGCCCGGGCGTAGTGTCTTGGCAGTTCTCGATCAGTCGTCCGTCCACAGTCCGCATCTGGGTTATCACGCGATCCCAGTGCTCCAGCTTGTGTCGGACCGTGGTCCAGCTGTCGTGGATCCCGCCCACTGCCAACCGCCGTCGCAGCAGATGCACCGCGTGGCAGGCCAGCACCGCTACGAACAGGTGCGCCCGGATGCGCTCTGGCTTGCGATGGTATACAGGCCGCAGGCCCAATTCTGATTGCAGCGGGGAGTGTCAGAGATCCCGTGTATGGACCCGCCCCGGGGCAGACCCCTGCCAAGGGTGTGGTCGAAAGAAACGAAAGCAGGTATGTTATGAAGCGGAGATCAACAAGATCTACCTGCGGATGGCGCGGCACTACCGCATGCGGTAGTGCCGGCGCGCCCGTATCGACCTCGGGACAAGGAGTCCCGATAGCACCAAGCCGGAGAGCTCGGGCCCGGCGCGACAGCTCGCGGCGAACCACTGGGGCCCTCACCGGGGGGCAAAGCCGGAGAACGTCCGCCAGTCCGTCTGCAGCCGGTGCGGGGTCGGCCAGTCTGCTGGCTGAACCCCGCACCGACCCATGGCTTGGCCGCAGTCGCCGGCCATCGGAGGCTCTGGTCCCCAAGGGACAACGGCCGCCCACTCTCCCGTCCAATCTCCCCGAAGACGGCGGCCTGAAGCACGCCCAGAACGCCGCTGAGCACTAGATTCGTCCGCACCGCTGCTGCCATCCTCCAGACTTGGCCCACCGCCCCGGGGACTCTCTCAGATTCGGCCAGGCCAAGTCCAACTCGCAACTGAAAGTAAGAATTAACGTAACTACCCAGGTAGGGCGGCGGCATTCTGGTGGGATGTTGAGGTGAATGCGCGGTCCCGGGGGCATGCAATGGCATTCGTTTAAGGATGGAAGTGAATTCGGTTAAGCGCCGCCGGATGGCGGCAAGACGGGGTGCGATTCAGTCTGCCGTGGGGGGCTCGGTGGGCTCGCGATTCCTCCATTTCGTGCTCGGCCGGCGGGACTGGCGCGGGTAGGAGCGGTCGGGCCGCTCCCGCTGGGGATTGCGTGCCCCGTGCTGCAGCACCCGGTTCAGGGTGTCCCGCAGTTGCGGGGCCTGCAGCAGGAGCCCTTCGAGTTCCCGCTGCACCGCCCCCAGGCTCTGGTTGCAGTTGGCCCGCAGGCGCGCTCGGCCCGCCTCCTCGTCCCGCGACGCGAACTGGCGCTCGCAGTGGCTGGCGAACAGCCGGGCCATCGCGATCAGCGTGAAATGCGCGTACAGCTCCTGCTTCACCGCCTGCTCGCTACGGCCGTGAAAGCTCTCGACCTGCAGCAATTGCTTCGAGATCTTGTACAGCTCTTCCACGCTCCAGCGTCCGTGGTAGAGGTCGGCCAAGTCCTCCACCGGGTAGAGCTGCGCGTCCAGCAGCGTGGTCCCGAGCACATAGCTGCGGTCGTGGACGGCATACTTCACCAGTCGCAAACGGAGCGGGGCCGTCCCGGCCCGCACCATGCTGACGACTCCGTCACGGCTGCTGGCGGCGACAAAGTCGCGCACCTGTCCGTTGGCGTTGCGCTTGAGCCGGAACATGGCCTCCACCTGACGGTCGTGGTGTGCTTGCAGCAGGGCGCGGCTGTAGTAGCCGCGATCGTAGACCACGAGGTCGCCTGGACCGAGCGCGGCCAAGTGCTGCTGTGCGGCCCGCCGCTCGTCCTGCTGGGGGCGCAGTGCGAAGTCGCACGGCAAGCGGCGTCGAATCTGGTACAGGCAGCTGAGTAGTCCCTGCGGGTAATGCGCCTGCGGTGCGGGCGGGGCGTAGCCTTCCCGCACCAGTTCCCGGGGCAAGTTGAGCTTGGAGCCGTCGACGGCGAAGGCCCGCAGTCCCTTCCACAGCGTGGAGCGATCCGGGCCGGCATGCCGCAGCACGGCGGCGTGGATGCGCCGGAACACATCCGCGCCCACCTTGGCCCGCGCCACGCACATCGACGAGGCCGCCACCGGGCGGGGCTGTGGCAGCTGCAGGCCCAGCCGCCGGCAGCACTCCCACAGGTCGGCCAAGACCCGGGAGTAACCCTGTCGGCGTGGCGTGCGCACCAAGCGGAACACGAACAGCACCACCAGCAGGGTGTGGATCGACCGCCGCCTGCGCTGCCAGCGTCGGTCGTGCGCGTCGGCAGCCCGCGCCACACCGCCAAGGATGTCCCGCCACATGTCCACGAAGTGGTCCTCGGCCCACGCTCGCGGCGGCGGCCGCGGCGGTGGCCCTGCCACCAGCATGCGCTTCCATTGCGGGTGCAGCGGCAGGACGCAGACCTGCTTGGACTGCTTGGCCGGGACCTTGCCGCGCGCTCCGCGCGCCTGCGTTTGCCCGACCAACTGCCAGTTGGCGGCCCGGTAGCAGGCCGCCTGGTGCTGTCGCGGATCCACGAAGGTTTCCAGCAGCACGGGCCGCCAGCCATGCCAGCGCTCCCAGTCCCGCGGCAGCTGCCTGGCCGCCAGCCCCAACGCATGCGAGGCCAGATTCCCGACCTGTACCCAGGGCAACAGCAGGTAGCGCGCGTTGCGCACCACCAGGTGCAGGCGCTCGTGGAAGTCCTGTCCCTGCCAGCCGATGAAGCGATCGCGGCAGGGCAACCGCCGGGTCGCGAAATCAAACAGCAGGCAGCCCAGCAGTCGGTCCCGCCGGTCGCGCACCCAGAAACGCAGATGCACGCCCAGCGGCTGGCGGTAGCCCAGCGGATGGTAGCGCTGCACCCATTGGTTCCACAACGCGACCTCCTCCCGCTCGCTGGCCGTCTCCAGGCGCACCGGGGCGAGTTGCGCCAGGGGCTCGCGCACCGGCGGCTGGGGCGCGGTGCGCTCGTCGAGTTGCATCGGCTTCTGCGGCCCCCGTCCCGGGCCCCGCTTGGAAGGCAGCTGCACAATGTCCCGGCGTTGCAGTTCCTTGAGCACGCGCAGGCCGAAGCCCAGGCGCGTGGCCCCGCCGGGCGTGTGCCAGTCCATCTGCACGCACACGGTGCGCACCAGCTCTGTGCGGCTGAGTTCGGGGAAGAACTTCACGGTCTCCTGGATCTCGGCGATCTGGTGCCGGCTCAGACGTTCGCCGCAGAACGTGGTGGACGGCAGATTGCGGATGAGCGGATCCATGCGGGGGCCGGTGGCAGGGCGGCAATCCCATCAGAGCAGATCCGGAACGCTATGTTAAGCGCTGGCGCGAATCTACCTGAATCCGCCGACCACCCCGGTCCAACCCTCCATCTAGTGGTTCTGACGGGCTTTGCGGGCAAGCACTTACAAATTGCCTACTAACGCTTATACGAATGCCATTGGATGCGGGAGGGGGGCTTGGACGCCTTCGGGCGCAGGGTCGCCCGTCTCCGCCGCGAGGGCGTTCCCGACTGGCTGGGGCCGGAACCGCCGCCGGCCGGCGGGTACCAATAGCGGGTTTCGTCTCGCCTCTTGGCCGGGTTCTGACGGGAGTGCGTGCGGAGAGGGCCCCCCTTCCGGATCGGGACGCGTCCGCGAGTCGGTTTGCCGGTTCCTGCGGGCACGGGCGCTTGGCACGCCACGGACGGCCCCGGCGATGTGTAGGGTAGAGGCCATGGACCGTCGCACAGCTCTCAAGTCAATATCGCTGGGGTTTGCCGGCGTGGCACTCGACGCGGCGCTGCCCCGCATGAAGATCACCCGCGTGCGGTATTACCACGTCGGCCGAGAGGGTGCCCGGCCGATCTTCAACCAGTCGAGCCATGTTGTCACCGTCGAGACAGACCAAGGGATCACGGGAATCGGCGAGGGCGGCCACAAGGACTCGATCGAGCAGCTCGCGGGGATCATCGTCGGGGAGGACCCGTCCCGCACCGAGCACCTGTGGCAGCTGATGTACCGACAGTACTTCTACGCGCCCGGCCGCGAGAAGATCCACGCGCTGGGGGCGCTCGATCTGGCCCTGTTCGACATCAAGGCCAAGGCCTTGGGCGTGCCGGCATACGAGCTGCTCGGAGGCCTCGTGCGCGATCACGTGGAGTGCTACGCGACCGGATTTCCGAGCGCGGGAACGCTGCGAGAGACGGCCCGGGCTTGCATCGAATTCGGCTACCGGGCCTTTCGCTTTCACGGGGCCGACCCTGTTGAGCGCAGCAAGGGATACGCGCACCGGCGAATGGTGGACCGGACATTCGAGATGTGCCGGGAGATCCGCGAGGGCGTCGGCGACGACGGGGATTGGGCGATCGACTTCCACACGCGCTTCGACCTGCCCGACGCCGTTCGCCTGTGCGGATTGATCGAGCCCCTGCGCCCCCTGTTCGTCGAGGATCCCATCCGATCGGAGAACCCCGAGGTCTACCGCACCCTGCGGTCGATGGTCCGCACGCCGCTGGCGGTCGGGGAGCATTATGGCGATCGGTGGGACTCGAGCATGCTCGTCGAGAACCAGCTCTTCGACTATTCGCGGGTGACACTGCCAAACTCGGGCGGCATCACCGAGTACATGAAACACGCCGCTCTGTGCGAGACCCATTACATCGGGCTCATCCCCCACTTCACCGGGCCGGTAGCCGAGGCCGCTCTCGTGCACTGCCTGTGCGCGGCCCCCGGGCCGGCGCTGATGGAAATGCGCGGAACGGGGGATCCCGGTGCGCCCCACCTGCCGGAGTCGTACGACTTTCGGGGCGGCAAGCTTTACCCGAATGGCAGACCGGGGTTGGGTGTGCGCTTCGACCCCGGCCACGCCCGTCTTGTCGCCGAGGTCACGGTGCGGGACAGGCCGATCACCCTCTACCGCCGTCCGGACGGCTCGATCACCAATTGGTGACCGCGACCGGCGAGCCTCGGCCCCGGCCTCGTCCCCTCGTGTCGAGGATGGTGACAAGGGCCGCGACTGCCTGGTCCGGGCCGGAAACGCTGCTGTACGCTGGAGGCAGACATGCGAGTGCGCAAATCGGGGCGGGGTCTTCGCCGGTCGCCCGGCCTCGCGGGGTTGATCGCCCCGGCCCTGATCTTGGGGGCAGCGGTCTCAGGCGCCGACTGGCCCCTGTTCTTGGGAAACAGCGCGCGCAACGCTGTCTCGCCGTCGGCACTGGAGCCCCCGCTGGAGGTGCGTTGGGTCTATGACGCGCCGGCTGGCGTTGACTCGACGGCGATCATCGTCGACGGCGCCGTCTACTTCGGGGAGATGGATGGCCGGTTTCACTCGGTAGACCTGCAGACCGGCCGGGCGAACTGGGTCTACCAGGCCACGCTGGGCGTGCCCGCCTCGGGCTGTGTCGCCGACGGCAAGGTGTTCTTCGGGGACGAAGATGGGGCCTTCCACGCGGTCAACGTGGAGACCGGCGAGCGGGAATGGGTCTACCAGACGTTCGCCGAGATCCTGTCCTCCCCGCATTGCGGTGAGGACGCGGTGCTCGTGAGCTCGTACGACACGCACCTCTACGCCTTCGACCCGGGTTCGGGAGAGCTGCTCTGGAAGTACCAGACCGAGGATCGCGTCAACTCCAGCCCGGCCGTGGTCGGCGGGAAGACGTTCATCACCGGTTGCGACGGCAAGTTCCGAGTGATCGACATCGCCACCGGCGAGGAGGATTCGCTGGTCGACATGCAGGACTACGTGGCGGCGACACCAGCAGTGGTCGGCGGGTTGGCCTATGTCGGGACATTCGGGTACCAAGTGCTGAAGATAGACTGGCATGCCGGCAGGGTCGTCTGGCGGTACGATCATCCGGACACAGACTATGAATTCTTCGCGTCGCCTGTCGTCAGGGACGGGCTGGTGGTGATCGGGGGTCGCGACAAGCGCGTGCACGCCATCGACGAGCGGACCGGCGAGCTGCGGTGGGACTTTGCCACCCGCGCCCGCGTTGACTCGTCACCTTCCTTGGCCGGGAGGGTGGTATGGGTGGGCTCCATGGACGGGCATATCTACGCGCTCAACCACGCCGACGGCGAGCTGCTCTGGAAGTTTGCCATCGGCGGTCGCATCGTGGCGTCGCCCGCGATCGCGGGACCCAACTTGGTGATCGGGTCGCGGAGCGGCGAGGTCTACTGTTTCGCGCAGTCCTCCGGCTGATCCTGTGACCGCGGCCGCTGGTATAGTGGCGCCGTGAATCGACGCTCGGCGATGAAGGCCGTGGTGGCGGCGCCCGCCTTCGCCTTCGCCCAGTCCCGCCGCAGGAACCTCCTCTTCCTGTGCTCTGACCAGCACCAGGCGGCGGCTGCTGGCTGCTACGGGCACGCGGAGGCACAGACCCCGCACATTGATGAGATCGCGGCCGAAGGTGTGCGCTTCGAGCGCGCCTACTGCCAGTCGCCGGTGTGCGTGCCCTCGCGCGGCTCGATCATCACCGGCAACTATCCCAGCCGGCACGGCGCAAAGATCCTGCAGGATCCGCTGCCGGCGGAAGCGAAGACGGTTGCCCACCTGTTCAAGGACCACGGCTACTCGACGGCCGCGATCGGCAAGATGCACTTTGTCGACGAGAGCCGCAGGCACGGGTTTGAGCACCGCGTCAACGCTGCGAATCATCTCGCTCGCCTCACGGCACAGGAGGCTCGGTCGTTCCGGCGAGACCAAGGGGAGGGTGGCGGCACGACCGGCAAGGCGTCTGCCATGCCCGAGAGACTCTTTCGCGACACGCATTACGCCGAGGAATCTGTGCGCTTCTTGCGTGCGCACAAGGAGCGGCCGTTCTGCCTGTGGACGTCATTCTTCATGCCGCACACCCCGCTTGTTCCGCATCGCCGGTACTGGGAGCTCTACGAGGGCAAGTCGATATCCCTGCCCCAGCGATCCGCGACCGCACTGGAAAGCGGCTTTCACGGCCATCTGGTGCGCGCGAAGGAGCGTGGCTGGTATCGGCAGACCGACGGAGCGCTACGCGAGGCGATTCGGGGCTACTACGGGAACACGTCCCAGATGGACGCCAACGTCGGCCGCGTCTTCGACACCCTTCGCGAGCTCGGCCTGGACCGGAGCACGGTCGTTGTCTACACCTCCGACCATGGGGAAATGGCGGGCGCGCACCGGATGTGGACCAAGCACAACATGTACGAGCAGTCCGTCCGAGTGCCGCTGGTGATCCGCACGCCCGACGGCGACGGCGCTGGATCCGCGACAGAGCGGATTGTCGAGCAGGTCGACCTGCTGCCCACGCTTGCGGAGCTGTGCGGCCTGGACATCCCCGAGGGGATTGACGGGCGGTCATTCGCCGGATTGGTGACCGGCGGACGCCACGAGGCTCGCGAGCACGCCTACTCGGAATATTACTTCTGCCGGCGGGTGTTCACGGCCGACGACCGGTTCGTCGGGAAGCCGCCCATCCTGATGGTCCGGACGGGGCGGTGGAAGCTCAATTACCTCAGCTGGGAGCGGAGCGAGCTGTTCGACCTACGGGCGGATCCTGGCGAGCACCGCAACGTCATCGACGATTCTGGCAATTCCGGGATCGCCAAGGAACTGACCGCGATCGCCAAGGCCAAATTCCGCGGATAGCGTCGGGTCCAGACCTCCCGGGTCCGGGCTCCAACGGGCTGCTAGCGGCTCTGACCGTCGCGAATCCAGTCGGCATCGAAGCTCGCGACCGTCAAGTACTTGACATGCGTTCCACGGTCCGAGGGAGTTCCGTCCTCGAAGACGATGTGAATCGTGTCGTCTCCGGTGACTGTCAGGTCGCTGTACCCGCTCACCCCTGGCTCGACCACGCGCGCGTGGGGCCACGTCTGGCCGTCGTCCTCGCTCATGCGCACCGTGAGGTTCTCCCGCGTCCAAGACCCGTCAGGATTATCCGGGTCGCGGGGCCCCCTGCTGTGCGGATTGGCGAACACGAGCGCGTCGCCCACCCGGAGGAGGCTGGCCATGCAGACCGGTTCGAAGAGCGCTTCGTCGAACCGGATCGGTTCCCATCCCCCGATGCCGCCCTCGCTGACGGTGACGGCGCGTCGGTGATTGGCGGATTCGTGCCGGATGTTGAGCATCACCCGCCCGTCCGAGAGTTCCGCCGCGAGCGTCTCGGAAGGATTCTTGAGATCGGGATGCCGGACGACAACCTCGCCAGGCTCCCATGTCTGGCCGCCGTCGTCGCTGAAGATCGTCGCGACGATCGAGGGACGGTGGGCGTGCCCGCCCGTGCCGTCGGACAGCCACACCGGCACGATCAGGCGGCCGCTGCTGTGGCGAAGCCCGTGCCCGGGGCCTGTTGCGATCACCTTCCAGTCGTACCCCTTCCGAAATTCCTCGAATGTGGCCGTGATGTCCACCGGTTCGCTGAAGGTATCGCCGTCGTCGTGAGTTCGCATGTAGTAGGCCCGCTCGTAGGCGCTGCAGAAGAGGAAGTGGACCACACCCCGCTCGGGGTCAGCGATCGGGACGATGTTGTTGTAGGTGGTCACGCCCGGCTCGGCCAGCCCTTGGGCCAGCGCTGCCTCGTTCTGGGCCGGCTCCCCCTCCAGCGCGACGATCTTGCGCGGCTCGTCCCATGTCTGGCCGCCGTCGTGGCTGCGGACCATCAAAATGTCCTGCGTGCCCCAGTCGCCGCGCTCGCTGGCCCGCGCCTCAGTGACGACCATCACCGTCCCTGAGGGCGACACCGTGATCGCCGGGACGCGGTAATGCGCGTAGCCGCCGACATCGGCCTCGAAGACATGCTTGAACGTCGCTGCCGGGGCTGTCTCGGCGCCGCCGGGGTCACGGGACCCGCAGCCGGTGATGCCGAGAATCAAGGAAATTGCGATGGTGGGTCCGCGCACGGCGCCCAGTCTACCAGTCGCGCCAGCATTCGGATAGTTCGCGGTCAGTTGCTATGCCGGCAGGTGTCCAGTGTAGTCGGGCCGGAGCGGACCCTTGCCCCTGAGCGCGGCCAGCTTGGCCCCTTGACCGGAATGATGCCCAGCATTCGAGGCTTGGTCAGCCTGAGAGCGCGGCAGACAGCGGGCTGGTGGGCCAAGCCGGTTGTCGGGCTCTCGCGGACGCCACGCCGTGACACAGACAAGACGGCGCCCGCCTCCGTCCCCGGCGGCGGGCCGCAATGCAAGGCTCAGGGCCACCTTGCCGGTTGCACTTGCAAACGGCCATCTCCGTCGCCTACCGGACGGGTTCCACGGCGGGGACCGGCGGCTGTTCGGCAACGCCAGGTGTGATGACACGGGGCACGCCTTCCGGCGCGGATCGCTCGACTTGCGGGGATTCCGTCACTCGGACGTCTCCAGAGCTGCGACGGAGGGACTCGACCATCAAGACAGTCATCACGCCCATGAGAATGGCGAGCACCGCAAATCCGAGGCGCATCATGTTCCCTTGCTGGGCCAGCATCTTCTCGAGATTGGCAAATCTGGCGTCGACCGCCTCGAACTCAACTTCCATGGCCTCGAACTTGGCGTCGACCTTGGCCTCTAAGCTGTCGACTTTGGCCTCCAACGTTTCCAACCTGGCGTCCATCCTGATCTCCAGCGTTTCCAACCTACCCTCGAACTTGGCCTCCAGAGTTTCCAGCTTGGCGTCGAACTTGGCCGAGATGGCCTCAAGCTTGGTTTCCAGCGTTTCCAACTTGGTGGCGACCTTGACCTCCAACGCTTCCAGCCCGAGGTCAACCTTGGCCTCCATGGCATCGAACTTCTCTCGGATCTTGGCCTCGAGGGCATCGAATCGGGCCGCTGTCTCCCGCCGGAACACCTCGATCCACTCGGTCAGTCTGAGGGTGGACACGATCCGAATCTCTCGCGCTGCAGTATACGCCACACCTTCGGCGACGCCCTTGGCCCGCAACGCACGGAAGACCGGCGCATCATCCAGAGTCAGGTCAAAGGTCTTTCCACTGGTCGACTCTCGCTCTTTATCAGTTCTCATATCTTCCTTGTCTCCTTCCTGTCAGCAACAGTATACTATATTTGATCCTGTGTGTGCAATGCGTTATGACATTATGTTGAGAACATTTGGTAGAATAGTTTTAATATAGTATGAATATTAGAACTGGGATAGCTGAGGCTCACGACGTGAGCGGTCTTCCCATTGTGCCGCGGTGTGGCGCTGGGCCGCGCAGCTTGGGGTTGGAGCACCCAGGGCCAACGGCCGGATTTCCGCAGACCGCGCGTGGCGATGCCTGAGGCCGGGCGGGTTGGGCCGGAACGATTGGGCCGTCTCCTAACGAGCGGTGGCCGCGGAGCCCGGCCGAAGCAGGCACATTCCGTTTTCGGAAGGTTAGGGCGCTTGCTGGAGTGAATGCTTGTTTTGGTGCTTGTGTGGAGGTGCCGGCCAGATCCGTGAGGGTTGGGTGCGGGTGATCTGGGCACTTGATTCGAGCAGTGAGCACGGTCTTCGCACAAGGACGACAGTGGTGTGGTCCGGCGCTTTGTCAGGGGCGTGTGGACCGTGAGACGATCCCGCCTGAGAGGGCCCTAACGACACAGGGGTAACCCAGCGCCTCGTCTGGCGCGTCGCTGCCTGCTGCCGCCAAGGTTGCATCGGCTAGCTCTTCGGTGGTATCAGCAACAGATCGAGAGCCTCCTGCTGGCGGGCTGCGAAATGCCGGTTGGCCACCGGCACGTAGCGGAAGCGTGTGCGGCAGCGGATGATTGAGATTGCCGTGTTGCTCAAAGTGGCCAGATTTCGCGGCAGGTCGCGCACGTAGACGCGGCAACGGTCTTCGTCGTAGGTCACGTCTCTCACATAGTGCAAACGATTCTCGATGTGCCAGTGCTTGCGGATCAGGCTCGCAAGCTGTTCCGGGCTGGCCTGCTCGCTCGACAGCGAGGTCAAGGCATAGCTAACTTCGATGCTCATCTTGCCGGCCTTGGCCCGGCGCCGCCGGCAGCGCTGGCGCTCGATGCGGATCGCCTGCTGGCGCCCGTAGAGATTGACCTTCCCGTCCCATTGCGACCCGCTGAGATCCTGGACCCAGTAACGGCGGCGCTCGCTGCGCCCGTGCAGCTTGTCGCGCGTCTCGATCATCGGGCAGTCACTGAAGTCCATCTCGCGCAACTGTTGTGCCATCGTTGGTTGGTTGTCCTTCACGGCGGTGACCAGGTAATGCGCTTGGCACTGCTGCAGACAGCGCGCCATCTGCTGCTGACAGTGCAGCGCATCGACGGTGACGATGCGCCCGGCCAGATCCAGCTCGCCAGCCAACTCGCGCAGGGCCGGAATCTCATTGCTCTTGCTGTCGATCTCGAGCTGGCCCAGCACCAGGCCGGTGTCCTGTTCCACAGCCGCGAACAACATGCGGCGACCGCCCTCGGTCTGCTTCGAGGCTCCCCGCACATCCTTGCCATCCATGCACACCGCCGGCTGGGCAAAGAAATCTTGGGTGCACGCGCCGCCCTGCCCGCCGGCGGGCTGCGGCGCGTGCTGCGCCTGCTGGCTCTGCTGCTGGGCCCAAGCTTCCACGGCATCGTCGAGCGTGTCGGGATCCAGCTTGGACAGGATGTTGTGGAAAGTCGTGGTGTTGGGGGTCGTGTAGCACTGCTTGGTGGGACTGAAGAAGCAGGACAAGGCCTTGCGCTGGTCTTGGTCCAGCAGCGCAGCGAACTGTGCCAAGGCCGTCACGCCACGGTAGCCAGCCAGTCGTGCCGCCAGTGCCAGCGTCAGCACGGTCCTGAGGTCGTAGCGCTTGCCGCGCGCACTGCGGTAATCCGGGATCGTGCTGAGAAACTCATACATGCTCCGCAGTTGCGGAACGTCGGGGGGCGCACTGCGCTCGGGGCCCTGCAAGGCCACATCGAGCTGCTCTGAGCGCAGGGTCTCGCTGGCGTTGGGTTGCAGTTCGTACACGAAAACCTCCTTCGGTTGGCCATGATGCCGCCACAGCGGCTTGCCTCCAGGCTGGCGCGCATAACCGCTGGTGAAGCCCAGCGAGCGCCAGTTCGCAGCGCGGTAACAGGTGCCGGCAAACTTCGAGGTGTCGACAAAGGACTCCGCGAGCAAGAGATCCGATGCATGCGCGGCGCGCATGTCTTGCGAGAGGCGCCGCAGGCTCAGGCCGAGCACGCGCGAGCACAGGTTGGGACGATGAAAGCCGGGCAGGATCACAAATCTGGAGTTTTGGGAGATCAAGTGCAGACGGCGGCGCTTCTGCTGCCGGGACCAGCCGATCCAGCGGTCTCTGACGCCAACTCTCAAGGCGGCGGCCTGCCAGCCGAGCAGGGCGATCCAAGTCGAGTTCAGGAAGAAGACATGGCGCAGCGCCTTGCCGAACAGGGCCCGGAAGGACAAGTAGTGGTGCTGGGCGACCAAGCGGTCCCAACGGCGGTGTTCTTCGGCCCCGTGGGTCGGGCGCACTTGAATGGCGCGCAAGTCCAAGTCACGACAGGCCTGTGGCAGCGCCTGCATGCCCCCAGTATGCCATAGTCACAACAGAATAGCCACTACTGAAGAACAACATCATCCGTCGGCGCACATCGCGACCGTCACCGCCAGAATGCGATCGTGCCACCCCTCAACCACGCTCTACGAGAAAGGAATGGCCCTGCCGGCCGAAGTGCCATGATGCCATCCCGCGGCGGCGTTCCCGGGCCGACGCTCCCCGGTTCGGGAACTCCGGAATCCAGCGCTGGCGTCTCGCAAGCCATGCATGCCGGCGGGCGGTAAGATCCGGTCAGTGGACAGGCGCGCTTTCTTGGCAGCGATGGCCTTTGCGGGTTGTTCCGAAGCGCCCACGCATAGCGGCGGCGATCCGCGACGGCCCGCCCAATTCGGCGGCCCAGGGGACCCATGCGACGCCGGGCAGCGCTTCGCGGCGCTGGAGTGGTTCCGGGCGTCCGGGTTGGGGCTGCACTTGGAGTACGGCGTGCACAGCCAACTTGGCCGCGGGCCTGCGGTACAGTTCGAGGACCGCATTCCCCCTAGCATCTACAGGCAGTTGAAGGCCAGTTTCGACGCCAGCGGATTTGACGCGCCGTCAATTGTCAGGATTGCCGCGGGGTGCGGGTTTCAGTATGTCGGCCTGACAGCCCGGCACGCCGACGGCTTTTGCCTCTTTCGGACCACGGCGACGGAGTTCAACGCTCTGGAAGCGACGGGCCGGGACTTGCTGATGGAACTGTGCGATGCCTGCGCGGAGCGCGGGCTCGGGCTGGCCGTCACTTTCTCGTACGCCGCTGACTGGAGCCATCCCTATTTCTTTCCCGCCGAGAGTTCGTGGACGGCTTGGCTCGGTGCCCGGCCCGACTACGCGGATGTGCCGCCGGAGTATCGATTCGAGCGGGACGAGGATTTCTTGGGGTACGTCAGGGATGTCCATCACCAGCTGCAGGAAATCGCGTATCGGTACCGGCCGCTCGCGATCCTGCGGCTCGAGCCTGAGCCTGGATACCACGCCCGTCCCGACCTGTTCCCGATCGGGCAGACGTACGGGCTCCTCCGGGAGGCGTGCCCGGGCACGCTGATTGCCTTTGGCGCCGGGGTTACCGGTGACGAGGATTTCTGCGCGTTGCCCGAGGTGCGGCCGGCGGCTCCGGTGTCGGCGCTGGCGGCCGCGGCGTGGGAGCGCAATCGGGACAAGCCCAGGGAAGTCCCCTACAGCCTCGCCTCGGCCCCTGAGTCCCAAGTCTCCGCCATGCTCGAGGCATACCGGGCTCGTGCCACGGCCGGGGCCGGATGCCTGATGACGCTGTCCCTGCGGGCGGACGGCTCGGTCCCGCCGGCGGCCCGGCGCGATCTGGCGGAATTCGCCCGCCTGCGGGCAACGTCCTAGCCGGCCTGCGTCAGCCGACCAGCTCTTCGGGGCTGTCCGCGCCGTAGAACGCGTGCCAAGGGGTCGCGGCCTTCAGTCGCTCGTTGATGTACCCGATATTCGTCACGCCCTGGCCTGTCAGCCACTCGTCGAGGGCGGGCACGCCGTGCTCGCAGTAGAGGGGGATCGCCACTTGCCAGGTCGCCCGCCCGCACAGCACGCCGGAGAACGGTGCCCCGGACTCGGCGGCCCATTCGAGAGACTCAAGGAATACCGGATTGCTGACGCCCGCGCTGAGGTAGATGAACGGTCGCCGGGCAGCCTCGGCCGCGGCTCGAAAGTGAGCCAGCGCTTCCTGCTTGCTGTACGCCGCCTGACCCTTGCAGGCCCTGGATCCGCCCGCAAAGTTCATGTTCACGGGCACCTCGACCTTCAGCACGTCCACGCCGTAGCGATCCTTCGAGAACTCCCGCATGCTCTCGGCCACAACTTCGGGCTTGCGCTTGGCGTACTCGAAGCCCTTGTCGTCGCCACCATCGGAGTCATACCCTACGAATTCCAAGAAGAAGGGCATGTCGTGGGCCGCGCATTCGTCGCCGATCCTCTCGATGAATGCATGTTTGACATCGTTGATTCCCGCGCTCTCGAACGGTGTGTAGTACAGCAGCACTTTGACCGCGCTTGCGCCGAGTTCCACGAGGCGTCGCACGGAGACGTCGCCCACGAGCGTCGCCAGTCTCCCGGGCTGGGTGTTGTCGTAGCCGCTCTCTTCGTACGAGAGCAGCAGGCCGGCGTTCTGCGAACGGGCCCGCGCTCCGGGCAGTCCCCAGATCGGGTCAAGCAGGATCGCGCTGGCATGCGGGGTGAGGGCCTTGGAAACGCTCAGCTTGAACTCGGACATCATTTCGTCGGTAACGTCCGACGGTGCGATGCCCTTGCCGTTGCCGATGGCCTTCTTCAACGAGCCGCGCTGGTCCATGGCCGCCGCGGCGATGACGCCGCGATTGGTGGTCAGCGCCTGCATGCGGGCGCACTTGACTGCGGAGATCTTTGTGCTCATGGTGTTAGCCCCTCTGCCAGCGTCCGCGACGCGACGGTCGGTTGGCGGTTCAACAGGTCCCGCCAGTTACGGGCGCCGCGCGGCGAAGCCTGTCGAAGAATCGCCTGGCCACGCGGATGTCTGCTTGAATCTGCTCCCTCAGCAACGCCGCCGATCGGAATGGCCGCTCGTCCCGGACCCTTCTGGCGAAACCCAATTCTAGCGCCTTCGGCACCGCGTTCCGCAACGGCTCCAGGAGGAACGTCTCGACGGTTCGCGAGCGACCCTTGAACGTTGGGCGAACCCCGACGTTCGTGATGGATTCCCGCCAGCGCTCCTCGCCCCCGAGCCGCGTGCAGGTGACGTAGACACCGTCGGCGGGGAGAACCTCGCTGTCAGGGGCAAGGTTCAGGGTGGGGACGGTCTGCCGGGACCCGATGCCCCTTCCGCGCACAATCTCGCCCCGCAGGGAGAATGGCCGGCCCAGCAGGTGCCGCGCCTGCGCCATGTGCCCCTGCCGGACCAGGGCGCGCAGTCGCGTGCTGGAGACCGGCTCGCCCCGGACTGCCAGCGTCGTGCCGCAATCGACGCCGAACCCCAGCTCCCGCCCGAGCGAGCGCAGGGTCTCGGTGCTGCCAGCTTGGCGGCGCCCGAAGCGAAAGTTCGCCCCCACCAGCACGCGCCGGGCCCCGAGCCGTGCAACCAGCACATCTTCCGCGAAGGCCCGCGGCGACAGGGCGGCCACAGCGGGCGTGAATCGCATGCGCACCACGGAGGAGATGCCGCTGGCGCGGATCAGGTCCGCCTTGTGGGCAAGGCTCGTGAGCCGCTTTGGCGCCCGGGCGGGGGCGACGACGGCGAGCGGGTGCGGCTCGAAGGTGAGCGCGACCGACGGCAGGCCATCGGACCGGGCCGCCGCAACCGTCTTGCGCAGCACGGCTCGGTGGCCGCGGTGCACGCCGTCGAAGTTGCCGATGGTGATGACCGCGGGCCCGAAGGAGGGCGGCAGATCGTGCAAGTCTTTCCAAGGGCGTGGCACCGGACCCGGTCCTCACTCCCCGACGGCGATGCGCAGGCCGTCGTAGGCCAGCGCCACGCCGGCCGGAAGCTGGCGCGCGGTCTTGGCGTGCGACAGTTCGTGGCACATGTGCGTGAAGAAGACACGCCTAGGCTTGAGCTCCGCGGCAAGCTCGAGAGCCTGGGCCAGCGTCGAGTGCGTCGGATGGGGCTCGTGCCGCAGGGCGCCCAAGAACAGCACGTCGAGACCTGACAGCCGTGCCTTGGATTCGGGCGGCAGGTGCGTCTGGTCCGTCACATACGCCGCCGCCCCGAAGCGGTACCCCAAGATTCGCTTGCGTCCGTGGAGCACTCGGATGGGAACGAAATCCACTCCGAACAGCGGGATCGGGCTATTGCCGGCCTCGATGGCCGCCAGCCTCGGGACTCCCCCGGCGTGGGTCCGCTGGCCGCCGAACGCGTACGGGAACACGCGTCGCAACGATCGCAGCGTGGAGCGGGATGCGTATGCCGGGATGCGCTCCCTGCGGCCGTAGTTGAACGGCCGGACGTCGTCAAGACCCATGATGTGGTCCGCGTGGTCGTGCGTGAACAGCAGGGCGTCGAGGCGCCGGAAGCCCGATCGAAGGGCCTGCTGCCGGAAGTCGGGACTCGTGTCGATGACGATGTTCCGCGCCGCCGCGCCGTCGCCTAGGCGCACCAAGACGGAGGTGCGGAGCCTGCGGTCGCGCGGATCGTCCGAGGTGCACACCGCGCATCGGCAGCCGATCGTCGGAATTCCCACGCTGGTTCCCGAACCGAGAACCTCGATCTGACAGGCGGGGGCCATCGGGCGGGCTTGCGCGGCGCGCGATGGAGGGCACCGGGCGTCCGTTCCCAATCTTAGCGAGCCATCGCTCCGGTCCTGCCGGGATACCGTTCTGGCGGCCGCCAGAGACGGCGTTCGCCGGGTCTGGGGCTATGCTGTTGGGTGAACATGCACCTGAAGATCCTCAGCCACCCGGTCTTCATGAGGCTCAACTTTCACATGCCGATGGTCGTGGACCTGACGCACCCGCTGATCATGCTTCAGGGCGAGAACGGTTCCGGCAAGTCGACCCTGCTGCACTCGATCTACTACGCCTTCAAGGACAAGGACATCGAGCACTACGGGTACAAGCTGGACCGGCGAGGGGTCCGGTACTCGAACGTGGTGCTGTTCGATGCCGAGCAGCACAACCCGCGCAACGTGCCCTCGCTGTTCGACGACCAGCCCGAGACGAAGGATTTCCTGATGACCGCCAGTCACGGCCAGGTCATGCTCTCGCTGTTCCGCGAGACTTTCCCCAGCTTGCCTGACGGGTCAGTGCTGCTGTTGGACGAGCCTGAGATGGCCCTGTCGCCGTCCAATCAGAGACGCGTCCTGAAGATGCTCAAGGAACTTGTCGACACGAAGCGCTTCCGCGTGATCGCCGCCACGCACTCGCCCACTCTGATCGGGGCGCCCGAGACGTACGTGATCAACCTTGACGAGCACATCAACCGCAACGTGACGACCGGCCCCTTCGGCGTGGAGGGGGCCTCGACGATCCACTGATGGCCGGGCTATTCCAGGGTCATCGCCAGTTCTGTCAGGGTTGAGACGCCGACTCCGGTTGCCCCCATCGGGGCGTGCACCGGCCGCTTCTCGTGCCAGGCGGTCCCCGCGATGTCAAGATGCACCCATGGCGTCTCGCCCGCGAAGCTTTGCAGGAAGGCCGCGGCTGTGCACGCGCCGCCCCAGCGCGGGCCGATGTTGGCGAGGTCGGCGACGGAACTCTTGAGCAGCTTCGAGTAGCCGTCGCCCAGCGGCATTGGCCACATTCGCTCGCCCGCGGTTCGGGATGCGGCGAGCACCGCGTCGCGCCACGGGCCGTCATTGCCGAACAGGCCCGTGTGGCTCCAGCCAAGGGCGATCACGATCGCGCCCGTCAGGGTCGCGGCGTCCACCAAGTGCGTGCAGCCAAGCTCCTTCGCGTAGGTCAGCGCGTCGGCAAGGATGAGCCGTCCCTCGGCGTCCGTGTTGAGCACCTCGACGGTCTTGCCACAGCGCGTGGTGACGATGTCCCCGGGCCGCTGGGCGCGTCCTCCGGGCATGTTCTCGACGCTCGGAATCACCGCAGTCACCGGAATGGCGGGTCGGAGCCGGGCGATCGCCGACATGGCCCCCATCATGGCCGCCCCGCCGCCCATGTCGTGCTTCATGAAGTGCATGTTGGCCGAGGGCTTGATCGAGATCCCGCCCGTGTCAAAGGTGACCGCCTTGCCGACAAGGCCGAGGTGTGGGCCGGTGGCCGGGGCTTGCTCGGGCCGGTAGCGCAGCATGATCATCACGGGCGGCTCGGCGCTGCCTTGCGCCACTCCCAGCAGCGCGCCCATCCTCAGTTCCCGCAGTTGCTCCTGGCCGAGCACCTCGCAGCTCAGGGGCAGGCCGGCCGCAAGCTGTTCTGCCCTCTCGGCAAGTGCGAGCGGCGTTAGCAGGTTCCCGGGCTCGTTCGAGACATCCCGCGCGCACCGCTGGCCCTCTGCGATGGCCGCGGCTCGCTCGCGCTCCGCCTCCGCCCCATCCGCGCCGAGAATCTGGACGTGCCGCAGCGTGCGGGCGGCTCGGCCCTCGCTCTTGTGGACATCCGGCTCGCAGCTCGCCCCCGAGATGCCTTCCACGATCGCCCGGACAGCCACACCGGCACCGGTGCCCTCGGGCACCTCCACCGCGAGGGACTCGACCCGGGTGGTCCCGACGCGTCTCCAAGCGGCGCCGACGGCTTCCCTAAGCCGGGCCGGGCTGAGGGCGGACTGCTCGCCGCAACCCGCCAGCACCAGCCTGGAAGCGGGCAGTCCAGACGGGCGGTGGATCAGCAGCGCCGTCTGGTGCCTGGCCGCGAACTCTTTCGAATCCGCGATCTCCCGCGCCAAGCCTCCCGTGGCCTTGTCCCACCGATCGGCCCACGAGGCTCCGCCGGGGCACTTCTCGTAGGCGAAGCCCATCGCGGCGTCGGCCTCGGTCTCGTGCAGTTTTCCGGGGATCAGTCTGAAGTTCATGGCAGCAGGAAGACAATCATGTCACAGCTGCCCGCCCCGGCGGCAATCCGCGATAGCCGATGGCCATCACGGCCAGATATGCGCCGAGCACTTCGCTGTCTCCCAGTGAGACGTCGAAACACCCGAGGATGGCGACAGTCAGGGTGGCCATCACCCCCGAGTGCAGCAGGAATCGGCGATCGTCCGGGCCCGGTGCCAGGCGCCGAAGGCCGGCACGCATGTCCCACAGCACCTGGGCCAGCAGCCAAAGGACGATCAGGGCCGCCGGGATGCCCCGCTCGGCGGCGTAGTGCACGTAGACATTGTGCAGGTGTCCGTAGAAGCCCGGCGGCAGGTCCTCGATATCCGGTGGCTGGTACTGGGCGAAGAGCGGGCCAGCGCGCTCGGGGCCAACTCCCAGAAGCGGGTGGTCGGCGATCATCTTGAGCCCGGTGCGCCACATGACGATGCGGGCTTGGTTCGCGTCCGGCCGGATCGATCGCACGCGCTGCTGCAGGGCGTCTGGCGCGGCAAGGTACGCCGCCGCGACCAACACCGGGACCAGCGCGAGCGCCCGGGGCCGCAGAACCGCGGTCGCGTACAGCGCGCAGGCCAGGGCTGCCAGCCAGACGCTGCGCGTGAAGCTGAGCAGGAGTGCAAGACTCATCACTCCGCCCGCCGCCGCCCAGACGCCCCGGCCCGGCCGGTGTCTGGCGAAAAGGAGGCAGCTCGCGAGGACGGCCAGGGCGAGCAGCGACGACTGGCTGAACGTCATCCAATGGCTTTGGAACCCGGTGATGCGGTCGTCGACATACGCGCCGTAGAAGTCGGCGCCCAGCGAGCCCACTTCCGCCGCCGACCGGGCAAACTGGGCCACGGCGAGCAGGCATCCCGCGAACACGACCACGAACCAGGCCTCCGCGGCACGGCGGCAGTCGTCCACGGTGCGGAACGCCGTGTAGGCGAGCGGAAGCATCGCGAACACGAAGAACTTCTTGATCTGGGGGAGCGCGGCGCCCGGGTCGGGCGAGGCTGCGGCCGCCACCAGGGTCCAGGCGGCGAGTGCCAGCAGGGGCCATGCCGCTCGCGGGAATCGTACGGACCGCGGCCGGAGCAGGAGGAGCAGGACGCCCGCCGCGAGGAACGCGTGCGCCAGCGCGATCGAGAAGAAATTTGCCGCCGTGGCGCCGAAGGCCGCCCAGCCGGCCCACCGCCGCCAGACCCGTTCGCTTGGAATGATCGCCACCGGCCTCAGCCCTGCCCCGCGAGGGGCCTCAGAGAATTGCCTGCCAAGCTGCCTCGTACGGGGCGAGGTCGGGCCAGGCGCCGTTGAGGGTCTCGAGGAAGGCCTTGACATCGGCCTGGTCTTGCTCGTCCAAGCCCAGCGGGTCAAGCTCGGTGTGGCCGAGCGCGCCTTCCTTCGGCTCGTTGTAGAAGTCCAGCACGTCGTCCAGGGTTGCGAACCGACCGTCATGCATGAACGGTCCGCGCCCCTTCCAATTCCGCAGCGCCGGCGTCTTGAACGCGCCGAGGTCGTAGTCGTCGCCGCTGATGGCGGACCGCCCGGGGTCTTCGGCGCTGCCGGTGCCGATGTTGTGGAACAGCCCGTCCGTCAGGTTGGGGCCGAGGTGGCAGGTGGCGCACTGGCCGCGCGTGAAAAAGATCATGCGGCCGCGCTCCTGCGCGTCGTCGAAGACCGCCCGATCCCCCCGCAGCCACTCGTCGAACAGGGTCGGGCCGGTAGTCAGGCCCCTCTCGAACGCGGCCAAGGCTCTGGCGACCTCGCCGATCCTGATCTCCGGTATGCCGGCCCGGGCAAATGCGCGCGCGTATGCGGGCTCCGCCCGCACGCGCGCGGCAGCCTCGTCGAGCGCAAGGTTCATCTCGATGGGATTCTCGATCGGTCCCTTGGCCTGCTCCTCGAGCGATTCGGCGCGACCGTCCCAGAAGAAGTACTGGGCGTCGGCCAGATTAACGACTGTCGGGGCATTCCTCGGGAGCCGGTCGCCGTAAGCCCCCTCGCCGAGGGCCACGCCCGTCTCGAAGCCTTTGTCTGGAATGTGGCAGCTGGAGCAGGACGTGTTGCGGGGCTCGGACAGGAGCGGGTCGAAGAAGAGCTTCCATCCGATGGCTTCCAGCGCGGAGATTGCCGCCCCGCTCGCCAGCGCGGGGGCCAGGGCCAGCGCGACCGCCAGCCGCCTAGTCATCGAGCGCCAGTCCCCATGGCATCGCGCCCGTCGGGATCGTGCCGACTTCCGTCATCGAGGCCGTGTCGACGATCGAGACGGTGGCGTCCGGGCCGTTTGCGGTGTACAGCCGCTTTCCGTCCCGCGAGAGGGCCAGTCCCCAGGCGCGGACTCCGACGTCGGCCGTGGCCTGCACCGAGAGGGTGTCCGGATCGAGCGCCGCGACCGCGTTGCCGCGGCCGAGGGAGACGTAGAGGCGCGCCCCGTCGTGGCTGAGCAGGAGGCCCTTCGGCTTGACGCGAGGGTTGATCTCGCGCCGCAAGCGATTGTTGACGGTGATCACCCTGTTGGTCGAGCGGTCGACCTTGGACACGTGCCCGGCCACCTCGGAGGTGACCCAGAAGACTTTCCCGTCCGGGCTGAAGGCGACCTCGCGGGGCCGGGCCCCGACCAGGATGTTGGCTACGAGCTTCTTCTCCGCCACCGAGATCACGTGGACCATGTTGGAAGATTCGCTGGTGACCAGCACCTGTCCACCGTCGGGGCTCACACCGACCCCCTCGGGCTCCAGGCCGACCTTGACCTCGGCGAGAATCTCGCCGGTCCGCGGGTCAAGGGCGGTCGCGAGCCCATCGTCCTCGTTGGACAGGTAGATCGTCCCGTCGGGGTGCACCGCGAAGGCTTCCGGGTCGGACCCTGCGGGCACCGTGCGCTCCAGCTTGAGCGTGGCCGCGTTGAGAACGCCGATGGCGTTGTCGTCACCAAGGGCCACGTAGACCAGGCTCTTGTCGGGACTGAAGCCGATTCCCCGCGGGCGGCCGCCGACGTGCACGGTTGCCTCGACTTGGCCGCTGCGGGTGTCGATGACGGTGACCGAGTCACCGGCTTCGTTCGTGACGAAGAGGCGATGGGTGGGGGCAGCGGTTGCCAGTGTTGCCAGCGTGGCTGCGCACAGGATGGTTCGAAGCATGGTTTCACTCGCAGGGGGACGCGCCGAGGCTGTCGAGGCCTCCCTGAGCGCCGCGGACCGGGGCCTCGCCGAGCAGTTCTCCCCCTGCTCCGACGATCACCAGCGGCTGGCGCAGCTGGCCGCTCGCCCGGAAGCTTTGCGCGTCGCCCTTCTGGCCGTCCAGGCCGTCGGCCTCTTTCAAAGCCTTGAGGAGCCCGTCTCGGCCGGTCTCAGGATCGCGCATGAGTGTGTCGCCGACAGTCCGGGCCGCGAACCACCCGGCCCAGGCACGGTCGTCCATCGGCGCGCCGAACTGCTCGGTGTAGCGGCGGTTGAGGTCGCGGGCGGCAAACTTGACCGCGCGGTGGTGCCACGCGGCGGCCGAGATTTCTTGGCCGGGATTGGCCGCGCGCCATTGATCCGCAGCGTCGCGCATCATGGCGTCGCTGGGGATCACGTGCAGCGCGTTTGGCAGGCAGGCCGCGCGCAGCCGGTCCGAGGTGTCGCTCAAGTTCAAGACCGGGCGGCCCCCGGCCGCCACGGCGATCTCTTCCACGGCTCCGGGCGTGTCGGCAAAGAGGGCCACGCCGCGTACCGTGACCTCGCCGTCCCCGGCAGTTGCCAGGGTCAGCTGCACGCCGAGAAACTCGCCCTGACGGTTCGATTCCTCGACGCCGAGGCGCACGCCCTGCAACGCCGAGCCGTCGGCCGGCCCAATGTATGCCAGTTCGAACTCGGCCGCGAAGCTGGCGACGGTCGCCACCAGAGCCACGGTGCAGGTTGCCAAGAGCGCGCGCATCGACTCTTCCGCCAGTGCCCAGAATCGTGGACGGGCGGCGTTTGGCTTGATTCTACAGCAGCCAGCCGGACTCCGGCGGGGAACTTGTCCGCCTTGCGGCCTTGAGGGGCGGCGCACATATAATGGCCGCGGACGGACGCCGGCGCGTTTTGGGGCCCCGCATGTCGATCAGCACCAGCACAGCGACGAGACTTGCCACAGAGGCCGCATCGGGCGTCAAGAGGGCGGGGAAGCACGACGTCGTTGAGTACCCGGAGCGGCGCTCGATTGCGCAGAGCGTCTGGCACGGGGTCGCTGTTAGGCTGGCCACGACGGCGTTGGACAACTTCTTCCGAGACCGCGAGGACGTGCTGGTGGCCATGGAGTTGACCGTGTACTACGAGCGCGGCAACAACAATGTCTGGTTGCGGCCGGACCTACAGGTGGTGTTCGGCGTAGGGCGCGACCGAAACTACAGCACGTACAAAGTCTGGGAAGAAGGCAAGGGGCCGGATTTCGTGCTGGAAGTGGTGTCGCCGTCGACGGCCGAACGCGACGCGACTCACAAAGCACTTCGATACCTGCAGATGGGCGTGCGCGAATACTGGCGGCTAGACCCGAAAGGATCGCTGATGGCGGCGCCGTTGGAGGGCTATGCGTCGACTGGGCGGAGGTTCAAGCGCGTGAAGGCCTTAGAGCGTCCGGGGCGAGGCACGTACCTGGCGAGCGGGGTGCTTGGGCTGGATCTGCGCACGCGGAAGCGGGGCGGGGCGACCGTGCTGATCTTCGCCGACCCGCGGACCGGCAGGGAATTTGACGGAGCGCCGGAAGAAGCGGAGCGCCAGTTGCGGAATGCCGAGGGCCGGTTCAATGCCGAGCGGGGCCGTGCCAATGCCCTTCAGGATCAGGTCAATGCCCTGCAGGATCGGGAAAAAGCCCTGCAGGATCGGGTCAATGCCCTGCAGGATCGGGAAAAAGCCCTGCAGGATCGGGAAAAAGCCCTGCAGGATCGGGTCAATGCCCTTCAGGATCAGGTCAATGCCGAACGGGACCGGGCCAATGCCCTGCAGGATGAGGTGCGGGCACTGAAGGAACGGCTCCGGCTCCTTGAGGGGCGTACCCGACCATCTGGGTGAGATTTCTGAGCACGGGCGGTCCTGCGGATGGCCAAGCCGTCTCCACGGCTCCGGGCGTGTCGGCGAAGAGGGCCACGCCGCGTACCGTCACCTCGCCGTCCCCGGCAGTTGCCAGCGTCAGCTGCACGCCGAAAAACTTGCCCTGACGGTTCGATTCCTCGACTCTGAGGCGCACGCCCTGCAACGCCGTGCCGTCGACCGGCCCAATGTATGCCAGCTCGAACTCTGCCGCGAAGCTGGCGACGGTCACCACCAGAGCCACGGTGCAGGTTGCCAAGAGCGCGCGCATCGACTCTTCCGCCAGTGCCCAGAATCGTGGACGGGCGGCGGTTGGCTCGATTCTCCAGCAGCTAGCCCGCCCGTGTAGCCACAACTAGGACAGGACAACGCGATTTCCGTCAACTCTCCTCGTGGCGGGCCGCTCCCCATTTGGAGCAGACGATATGCCCTACGGTCGCCGTCGTCAGCCGGTTGTAGCCTCGCCAGATCGTCTGGTGACCGGCCGGATGGTCGTGCCGCCGGTCCCGATGTCCTCCGAAATGCGCTACCAGTCGAATGGCCGCTCCCAGGCTGTTCGGCCGTGGGTATTCGTGCTCGCGAGCATAGTCGTGCAGGAACGCCAGCTCTTCCACCGTGAACAGCAGGTCCGCTCCCAGTTCGGGCACTTGCCGCCCCAGCAGCGTCAGCACCATCAGCCGCCACGCGATCACGCTCTTGATCGCCACGTCCCGCTGCAAGCGCACCGCGTTCCGGAACGCAGACCGCTGCGCCCCGCAGCCCGTCTTCAGTACCCGGAAGTAATCCTCGATCCGCCACCTCTGCAGGTAATGTCCCACCACCCTCTCCGCGCTCTCCGCGCAGGTTACTTCCAGACTGGTCAGCAAGTACCATTGCACCGGCTTCTCGTCCGCCGGCGGGTCCACCTCCACCAGATGCACCCCCCACATCGTCACCGGCGGCCCACCCTGGCCCGTGGCCGGCAACTCCAGCCGGCGATAGCGCAGCTCGCAGCTCGCCAGCCGTTTGCGGCGCGCCGCTCGGGCCCGCTTGCGACTCGCTTTCGGCCGCTCGGTCAAGCCTTCCACCTGCACCTGCATGCTCCCGTCGGCCTGCCCGCCCGCCATCGTCGCGAACAGCTTGCTCCCCTGCGCGCACAGCTTCCGGTCGTGCTTGGCCCGCACTAGGATCTCCACCCGCCCGTCCCGCTCCCGCTCCCGGAACAGGTCGAAGAAATCGGCTTCCCGGTCCATCACCGAGATCAGTTGCGTCCTCCGCGTCAGTTCCTGCGCGGCCTTCGCGATGTCCCGGTATCCGTCAATCCAGCGCCGGCTTTTGCCCCCCTGCTGCTTGGTCGGCGTCCCGAAGCCGCAGCGCAGCACGCCCAGCGGCAGCCCCTCGCACGTCACCGCCAGCGTCAGGTGCAGATGCATCCCCTGCGTCTTGCTCCGCGTCTGGTTGCGTCCGATCACCTCCAGCCCCTCGCACCCCGGCCGCCGCGCGTAGCGCAGGTCGCTGCCGTCCTGCAGGCACAGCACCGTCCGCTGGCCCCGCATGCGCTCGATCGTCCGCGCCCGATGCGGAGCCAGCAGGCTCTTCACCCTCACCGCGCTGCCCGCGGGCTTCTCGATCAGCCGGTAATACCCGTCCACCGAGGCATTCCGGCCCTTGCCCAAGGCGCTCCTGGCGATCGAAACTCCCGGTTGCCGGGCCAGCAGTTGCGCGCTATGCACCAGTCGCTTCGTCAGTCGCTTGTCTCCCAGCATTGCCCCTCCGAACTCTTGGCTGGCCCAACTCTCGCTGTCCAAACCCGCGCCCGGCTGCAGCCGCGGTGCCGGATCCACCCACCCCACACCCAGCTGCGTCCGCCAGTCGCAATCCCATTCGTACACCAGCACGGTCTTGCGCCCCGCCGCGCGGCGCTTGCGCCGGTCCTGCCGTCCCCGTCCCGCCGTCATCCCCAGCCGCACGAAGTTCGCCGCCTGCAGACTCGTCCCGCGCTGCCCCTGCTCCACGAACGTCTCCACCACCCAAGGGCGGTATCCGTAGCGCTGCCGCCAGTCCGGTGGCAAGCGCCGCAGCACCTGCCCCAGCACATGGCTCGCCAAGTTGCAGCAGCCGCCCCGGATCAGGAACCGACTCAGCCCCACCACCCGCCGCAGATGCTGCCGCCGCTGCTCGTCGCTCCACGCCATCCAGTGCTCGCGCACCGCCAGTCGCAGTGCCGCCGCGGCGAACCCCAGCGCTCCCAGCCAGCCGTGCGCCGAATGCACCAGGTAGCGCATCTGGGCCCCGGCGAAGATCGTCATCCCCTGCCGGTGCTCGTGCTCGATCAGCGTGTTCCAGACCGCTCTCTCCCGGTCCCCGTCCACGCGCCGCACCGACAGCTCCCGCACTTGCTCCAAGCGCAGCGGCACGTCCTTGGCCAAGCCCACCCCCGAGACCAGACGGTAGGGCTTCCGCCCCCGCGCGACACCCTTCTGGGGCTGCGGCAGAACGATGCGCTCGCTGCGCTTGGCCAGCACGTTGAGAGCTTTCAGGCAACCCGCCAACTGCCAGCGGCCCAGCGGATCCCGGAAATCATACTCTGCGCAGATGCGACGCCCCAGCGCCCTGCGACTCGGAAACTGCTCGTTCGAGAGAATGCCAGCGATCCTGTCCACAGCCTCGGGACGGCCCAAGGTTCGCTGGATTTGCGACTGCGCCCTCACTCAGTATTGTGTAGCAAAAACGCCTTGCAGTTGTCCAGTCCCAATTGCAACCGGCGCACTCGATTGATCCTCGCGGAGGCGCACCACTGCTGCCGTCGGCACGTTGTCAGCCCGATTTGTGGCTACACGGGAGAGCTAGCCGGACTCCGGCGGGGAACTAGTCCGCCTTGCGGCCTTGAGGGGCGGCGCACATATAATGGCCGCGGACGGCGCCGGCGCGGTTTGGGGCCCCGCATGTCGATCAGGACCAGCACAGCGACGAGACTTGCCACTGAGGCCGCATCGGGCGTCAAGAGGGCGGGGAAGCACGACGTCATTGAGTACCCGGACCGGCCTTGGGCTGCGCCGAGCGTCTGGCACGGGGTCGGTGTCAGGCTGGCCGCGGTGGCGTTGGACCACTTCTTCTGGGACCGCGAGGACGTGCTGGTGGCCATGGAGTTGACCGTGTACTACGAGCGCGGCAACAACAATGTCTGGTTGCGCCCGGACGTACAGGCGGTGTTCGGCGTAGACCGGTCACAAGAACGTAACGTGTACAAGGTCTGGGAGGAAGGGAATGTGGCGGACTTCGTGCTAGAAGTGGCGGCTCCGTCCACGGCCAAGCGCGACGCGACTTCCACGGCGGGACAGTACCTTCAGATGGGTGTGCGCGAGTACTGGCGGCTGGATCCGACAGGTTCGCTGATGGGGGAATCGCTGGAAGGTTATGTCTCAATCGGGCGGAGGATCAAGCCGGTGAAGACGGTCGAGCGTCCGGGGCGAGGCAAGTACCTGCGGAGTGGAGTGCTTGGGTTGGATCTGCGAACGCGGAAGCGGGGCGGAGCGACCGTGCTGGTTTTCACCGACCCGCGGACCGGCAGGGAGTTTGACGGAGCGCCGGAAGTAGCGGAGCGCCAGTTGCGGAATGCCGAGGGCCGGGCCGATGCCCTGCAGGATCAGGCCGATGCCCTGCAGGATCAGGCCGATGCCCTGGAGGGTCAGGCCGATGCCCTGCAGGATCAGGCCGATGCCGCCAGGGAGGAGCTGCGGGCACTGGAGGAGCTGCGGGCACTACTGAAGGAACGGCTCCGGCTCCTTGAGGGGCGTACCCGTCCATCTGGGTGAGATTTCTGGGCACGGGCGGTGTCAGACGACAATTACTTTTGGCCCATCCGCAAAATCTGTGGGCGTCGTCGGGTGCGGGCAGGTGGCCGAGGGTGTGGTAGAGGGCGAGCTCGTAGTTCTGGTAGGAGCGGAAGCCGAAGGCTTTGCGGAGGGCGAGTTTGGCTTTGAGGTTCATACCCTCGACGGCCCCGGAGGAGTGCTGCTTGCCGGTGGAGAACCAGTTGAGGACGAGGGGCTGGTGGTTCTGGAGCATGTTGGCGAACCCGATCAGGGGCTTGATCCGGGAGCGTTGGACGCGTTTTCGCCAACGTGTGAGGAAGTTGGCCGCCTGTTCAGGCGTATTCAGGGCGAAGAACTGCTGAAACTTCTGCTTGAGGAGCTAGGCCCGCACGGTGTTGAGGTTGTGTTGGAGGATTTCCTCGAGGCGGGGGACTTGCTTTGCTGAGAGGTTACGGCGCCATTTGAGCAGCAGCCAGCGGGCGTTCTTGAGCAACGGCCTTGAGCCGGCGGGCCTCGGCGGCGCGCACTTTGTCGATGGCCTTGGAGCGTTTCTGCATGATGTGAAAGCGGTCCAAAACACGCACGGCGTTCTCAGCCCGTCTGCGGGTGACGGACAGGTAGGCTTTCCACATGTCGGAGCAGACGACTTGCAGCTGCGAGGAGCGCAGCTGGCCGAACCAGTCGAAGAAGGCTTCGAGGGTCTTGATGCGGCGGCGCTCGCCGACCCACAGCAGGCGGCGGCAGCCTTGGTCGATCTGGTAAACGAGGGTCAAGTACCGGTGTCCCTTGTGCCAGGCGATCTCGTCGACGCCGATGGTTTTGACGTCGGAGAGGTCGACCCGGGCGCGGCCCCAGTCGACAGCCATGGAGACGGAGCGGCGGACACGATCCCAGGAGACGCCGAAGATCTGGGCGCTCTCCTGCCAGGAGAGGCGCCGGGCCCAGCCGGCGAGGGTCCAGCTGAAGGCCTTGGTGACGGGGCGCTTGCCGTCAGCCCAAGGCACTCGTTCGACCTTGACCTTCCCGCACCAAGTACAGTTGACGCGACGCATGGCGTATAGGAAGTAGACAGGCGGGCCATAAAGGGGGACGAACTGGAAACGGCGGGTCCGGAGGCGGTCGTAGCCGGGGCCGGGCATGCCGCAGACGGAGCAGACGGGTTTGCAGCCGGCGCGAGGCCGGACCTCGACTTCCACCCGGCCGTCCCCTCGCTCGTTCTCCAAGAGGCGGATCTGGGCGTACACGAACCCGGGGATTTTGTGGATGTAGTTGAGAATCGTGCGGAACTTCACAGCACCTCCTGCGGGTGGCACCATGGTTGCACAAACGGAGGCCCGCGCCGCAGCCGGGGCGGCCTTCGGCGGGGCCCGCAGAGGGGCGTCGAGGGGGCGGGAGGCACTACTGCTGGAAGCAACAGGCTGGGGCAGCGGAGGCCTGCAAGGAGCTGCCTGCCGGTCCCGCAGGTGGCTGCTCACCAGCCGGTTGTCCGGGTCAGGTTGGATGCCACTAACCCACAGAATCTGCGGAAGAGGCAATAATTCTAATTGTCGTTTCACAACACGCTTTGGGATGCACTGGGCTTGATCAGCAGGAGCCAGAATCAGACGTTCGGCGGCGAATGGCTCACCGACGTGCACTTCGGCATCAGGCTGTTTCAAGGCTGCGAGTTGATGGTCGGCGCCCAAAACCTGTTCGACGTCTATCCGGACAGGAACCGGTTCAACGATCCCTTCGGGACATTCCTGTCGGACCTTGCGGGCGCGCCGTACAGCAATTTCACCGACCGGCAGGGAAACGTCATACCAGGGACCGAGTCCCACGGAATCTTCCCGTACGCGCGGACATCACCGTTTGGGATCAACGGAGGGTACTACTACTCGCGGCTCAGCTTCCGGTTCTAGGCCGACGCCAGATCGTGGCGGCTTGGGACGGAGAACCGCCGCCGCCACAACTCTCCAGAGCAGCGCTCTACCAAGCTGAGCCGCCAATTGGGCCAGGGTGGCGTCCCCCGAGTCAAATTTCAGGATCTCTCAACCTTCTCCAAGATCGGGTCAGCCGTTGCTGCCCAGACCAACGGACCGGCGGACCGGTCGTAGGTTGCGGTGAAGTTCATGATCCGCCGCTTGAGTTTCGTCACACTGCGAAACGTGGACCGCTTGACGGCTCGTTGGCTGTGCAAGGCGAACCAGCGCTCGACCGCCATCGTTCGGCGCTGGCCAGCACAATGCGGGCCCTGCGCGCCAAGGCTTGTCGCATCAACGCCGAGCGCGTCCATGGCTGGAACTGCCCCCGCCGCTCTTCGCCGAGAACCAACGGCGAGAGTGCACGTCCACGTGGCCTGCCAGACTCCTGCGCTGTTTGGATGCTGCCAATGTGATCACACCACTAACGGGACGCCCCGCTAGTAACCCAGATCGGAGAGGACCAGGCCAGTTGCCCGTCGGCTTGCTGCACGCGAACGTAGTAGTAGCTCTCACCGTCCTTTGGGTTGCTGTCGGTGAACTCGAGCGAGACGTCCCGGCCGAGTTTCTGCCGGTTGAGAACAAACTCTTGGTCCCTGATGATGTCGATCTGACGGATCGGTTCGGTTCCGATCACGCGGATCCAGAGCCGGAACGGGCCAGTGACCGTTGCTATGTCGCCTTGCAGGAATTCCCTGCCGTCCGCTCGCAGCCTGTAGTCGAGCACGATGTTGTCCGTCGCCCCGTAGGAGTGGCGCATGCGCATCGCGTCGAGCAGGCCTTGGCGGCTTCCATCCTCGGAGATCGTGCAAGCGAAGGAGATGTGGGTCGAAACGTGGTCCGACGCGGCTTGGACACCCAGCTTGTAACCCTTGGCCCACGCGTTCCACACCATGCCCTCCGATTGGAAACCGCCTGGAGATGAATTAGGGTTGCCGCTGATCGCCCCCCTGGGAGCTCCCTCGTACTCTGCGGAATACCGATCGCCCTGGTAGATCTCGACCAGCGGCTCGACCTCGGCGTCGTTGTCGCGCCAGTCCGTGCCCATCCTCGATGTCGACGATGTGTGCGGAATGCTGATGCCGCCGTTTTCCTTGAGGTAGGCGTAGAGTTCCTTGGTGCCAACAGGTGCGGGGTTGGCGTACCGGTCGGTCACGGAGCTGCTCGAAAACGGGAATCCCCCGCCAAACTCCTCGCGGGAAATTGGGAATGGCCGCACTCCCCGCTTCGCGAACAGAAGGTTGCGGTGTCCGTTCGGGAAGGTGACGGATCGCTCGTAGGCGAACAGTGGCACGAAGGACCCCGGCAGGTGGAAGTTGTCGACCATCTGCTGGAGCAGGAAGTCCGTGTACTCGTCGTCCGGGCCTCCGAGGTAGTTGTGCTCCGAGTTGGCGTAGAAGTCCAAACCGGCGGCGTCAATCGCGTAGCGGTAGGCCTGCAACAGCGAGCCGTCGTTGATGCCGTCCATCGAGAACTCTGTGTGGCGGTGGGTGTCGCCTCGGTAGATGGCATAGGTCCTGCCGCCGGAACGGATCCGATAGTTTCGTATCCTCTCGAGGTCTCGCCCCTCGTTCGGGTGGATCGGGTAGACCGTGATTGCCGGCTGGACTCGCGACTCGAGTCGAAGTTTGCGGGTCGTGGCCGGGACCGGCGGCACCCTTCCGACGAAGACGTCGTTCTGCTCGGCGATCATGTGGTCATAGTCACGGCCGTCCGAGGGCCAGGCGGCCATGATGCTGCCGTCGCTGGCGACCGAAAAGCCACTGCGAACGTCGAGTCGGCCGGCGCTGTTCGGGAAGTGCAGTGGCCGGCCCCACGCGTCGCCCGAGTACGGAATTCCCCACATCTCCCAGCTGGCGTAGAAGCTCCAATGATCGGAAATGACATCCAACACGCGCGGAGTGCGGTGGCGGAAGAAGACCCAGACCCCGCCGTGGCCGTCAACTTGGACCACCGGGGAGTCGTTGCGGTCTCCCGCCAGCACCGGCGGTAGCGCTTGGCCAAGGGGGGTTTCTGGCTCCAACCACCGGTCGCCTTGGCGGACTGCCACGCCGATGGACCTCCAAGCGTACAGGCGGGTACCCTCCGATTCCAGGCCGAACCCATCATCCTTGCCCCATTGGGTGCCGCTCTCCGACCATGCCGCCCAGAGGCGGTCCTGATCGTCAACGGCCAGGCTCACGTGGGCCTCGAACTTCGGAGTGTCGGCAAGTGGCACGACCGGATCCCACGACCCGCCGGAGTGGCGCCTGGTGAGGACGTCGTAACTGCCCTTGTCGTAGGTGTCCCAAGCGACATAGACCGCGCCCTTGCTGTCCGTCGCAATCGCGGGCTCCCAATCGTTCGCAAGTGAGGCTGACACCACTTCCGCCTCGGACCAGGAATCGTCTGCGCTATGTCGCGCAAGAATGTGCGAGTGGCCCTCACGGAAGCCCTGCCAGACGACCCACACACGCCCCAGGGAATCTGCCGCGACACTGTGATACAGGTCCGGCTGCGGATCACTGGTCAGGCGAACGATGCTTGACCAGTCCCCGCTTGCGGGGTCCAAGCGGCGGGCGTACAGGTCGCGATTGCCGTCGACTTGGTCGGACCAGACAACCCAGACCCGGCCGGTACCGTCGCGGGCGACCTTGGCCAAGAACACGTCACCGGCTGCCTCCGTCACCGGTTGTGCCTCCTCCCACCGCTTCCCGTCGTAGTGGCGGAGGAGCACGCGATTCGAGAAGTCGCTGTACGCGACCCAGACGACCCAGGCCTGCCCGTCGGGTCCGGTGGCCACCGCCGCGAAGTCGTCCTCGTGCCGCTGGTCCGTGATCCGCTGGGAAGTGACGGCGGCTTCGACGGAGACACGGCCATCAAGGAAGGTCAGCGGCGGCCCGGCTCCGAGGCGGGCCAGTTCAACGCTGAAGGCGCCCTGCTGAGTCTGGAAGTCTAGGCGCGCCGAGGCACGGGAGCGGACTTGGAGGAGCAGTCCGGGGTTGAAGACATTCACAGGTGTCCCCGTGACGGGCTGGGGCTTCTCGGGCGGATGCCCGAAACTAGGCCCCTGCCAAGACTCCAGTTCCCACGAGTTGTCCCTGACGATGTCCGTAGGACGGGGACGTAGGCTCGCCACGCTCTCAACCTCGGCGTTGGTCGCCGAAACTTGGCCATGCCAGGCACTGTTCGGCGATGTCTCCGCCGGTGGGAACCACCTCGTTCCGGGTGGCTGGCTTGGCGATGCAGGCGCTCGGTCGCCAATTCCCAACTCAACGCGGACCGTAATCACGGAGGGATCCGCGAATGGTGCCTGCGCTGGTACGGGTGCACGAATCAAGAACACCGGCGCAAGCCAGAGCATGTGGCGAATTGACACGTCGGCGAGTATAACAACGGAGGCCGATGGCCAAGATTCCCAAGGAGGCACCGATGCTAGCGCTCTGTCAACCATGACACCGCGGGTGCGGGATATCGGGACTCACGGGCCCGCCTCGGGCGCGGGAAGGGCCTCAAGAAGAGGCAAATCGTGGGTTTGACGGAATCGACGAAAGAGACGCAGCGGTCGGGCACCATGCTGACGGACTCGGAGGCGTGCACGCAACAGTGCCACGCCAAGCTGCTCGGGGTGGGCCTGTCAATCACCGTCCAAGATTGCACACTTCTGACAATTCAAAATTGCACACTCTTCGGGAGCCGCTGCGGAGGGGGCGGAGCGACCGGAGCGGGGGCTCCCGATGGAGTCGAGACACCAATCATGACCCTGCTCCCCCATTCCCGGCGTGCTCCGCGGAGACGGCGCGGGAGGCCGTTGGGTGGATGGCCTTGGAGAGTTCCATATGGCGTCGCATCCGGTAGCTGTTGCCCCGGATGTTGACGATGCGCAGCGGTGCAGCAGCCGGTCCAGCAGGGCAGCGGCCATGACCTCGTCGTGCAGGATCTCGCCCCACTGCTCGAAGCCCATGTTCGAGGTGACCACGGTCGAAGCGTGCTCGTAGCGCCGGTTGACGAGTTGGAAGAAGGGGATGGCACCACTGCGGGTGACCGGTAGGTAGCCGATCTCGTCCACGATCAAGAGCGCCGTGTGGGTCAGAGTCTTGAGCCGGTGGTTGAGGCGGCCGGCTGCTTGGGCCTCTTCGAGCGAGTCAATGAGGTCGGTCAGCGTGCTGTTGGTAGCCCCGGCGCCCGCTCTCGGCGGCAGTGATGGCCAGACTGATCGCCAAGTGGGTCTTGCCGACGCCGGGCGAGCCGTGCACGACACCTTTCAAGGCGCCGGGCGGCGGTTCCAGAGGTCTCTGGCCCGTGGCTGCATCGATGCGGTCAGGACCGAGATCGGCGACAACGTGCGAAGCGCCACGTTGCCGCACTGCAACGACGCCATCGCCCGGGACACGCAAGACGTGATCGGTCTCTTCGAGGCGGCCCGGGACCGGACCATGAGGGTGAACGCCAGAAAGCAGACAAGGGAAGGAAGGCAATGAATGAGCAAGCCGAACTTGACCTCGAGGCGCGCAAGTGGAGCGCTGGCGGGGCAATCGAACGCGCCGCGCATGACGAGTTGCCGGAGATGCGCCGTGACGCGGGCATGACGCTGGAGATCGCGTGCGAGACAGACGCGGGGGAAGTCGTCAACGGGCAGCCGGACGTGCTCGCCTTCTTGGACGATCCCGACCTGGTCGAGGGTTGCACGATCACGCTGGTGGCATGGAACGACGCGTTCGCGAGCGGCCAGAACGCGGTGAGTGGGCTGCTCCTGGAGGTATCGGACGGTCGGGTGCAAGCGCACCCGGTCGAGGTCGCCCGGGACCGGCTGTTCGGCAAGGCCGGAACGGTGGCCGAGTTGGCCGAGATCGCCGCGGACGAGTGCCTGGCAAGAATCAGCATCCGGACGCGGTCCAAGGACCTGATCACCGTCATCCCTGCCCGGTGGTGGCGCCCGCACCCGCGCCCCTGAGCTCTCCGGCGCGGGGGCGCTTCGCTTTGCGCGAGCCTAGCGCCCCGGGGGCTCCCATCCCCTGCCCGCGTTCTCCGGAGTCCGCCCGGGGGGAGGGGCTGCCAGGAGATTCCACAGCTCCGGGGTGTCCGGCCACACGTCGATCCCGGCTTGGATCACACCCGGGTGTTCCGGGGGCAGTCGGTGGAACGCAGCTCGTCCACCCGGAGGCAGATTCGCGCTCTGCGCCAAGCCACATATTCCATCCCCCTCCTCCCTTCGTGGGGCAAGGAAACATCACACGCCGCAGCCAGCCGGGCCGCGGAGAAGTCGATCTCCTCTCGCTCGAAACTCTGATTGGGGTAGACATTCACCTGCGCCTTCTCGGTCTGTCCGTCGCAGTCTCGCAGCAAGGCCAGCAGCGGATCGCCCGGAGACTCCCGCTGCAGGTCGTCGCACAGTTCAGACACCGAATGGGATCGCTGCGGTTCAATGCCTCTCATGTTCATCACGGCCTTGCGCAGCAGCTCTCCTGCCATGGCCCCATCCCGCGCCACCGCCGTGTGGTAGTCCCACCGCAGGCGCGGGGGCTCCATCCAGTAGTCAATCAGGTCGTCCATTCCGCGGCGCATTTCACCCTGGGCTTCGACCAAGTTATCCCAGGCATCTCGAAGATTCCTGTCTCTCCTCTCCGGACGGGGCAGCGGATCGCCGCGCAAGCAGCGACCGTCCGCCGCCACGGCATGCGGCAGGCCGCAAACATTCAGCTGGCGCATCGCATGGGAGAGCTCGATCGGCGCCCAGTCGATGTCGCGGTCCCCGAGCGCGCGGGGAAGCCCGTCCAGCGACGGGCACTCTCCCTCGAACAGGAGCGCGATGTCCCAGTCGGACTCCGGGCCGTGGTCTCCGCGGGCACGGGAACCGAAGAGGATCACCGAGACGGGGCCCGGCTGGCGCTGTGCCCAGCGAGCGGTTCACCCGCTTCGTGAACTCGGCCGGGATGGTTGCCGGTTGTGCCGCGGCCGACAATTCGCCCAGTCTAGCGGGAAGTGGAGCCTGAGGTGCGGAGTTCGCCTTGCTCGAGAATCTGTGCCGAGCCCGTGGGGCAGTGATGCGGCCCCGATGCGCCCGCGGCCGATTTGGACTTGGCGCATGACACCGTGTCTCAGAGCCGCGAGATGCCGATCGGAGCCCACCGGCTACCCGAACGGGTCCGGCAGGCCCGCGGCCCATCCGCGCTCCCGCAGCAGCTTGCTCGGCAAGGTGTCATTCCGCAGCTTCCTCAGAGGCCTTTTCCGGCGTGCCAGCCCCTCCCGGTGCCATGGCAAGCCCGCCTGGCCGGAATCGGCCCCCGTCCTCGGGATAGCGCTCCAAGCCTGAGCGCCCCTCAACCGCCCGCGCGCGGGGAAAAGAGAGTCAGCCCTCTGGCAGGAGGCCGAACTTGGGGCCCTGCCCTTCCAGCCAGGGGCCCAGCTGCGAGGCCGGTAGGCGCAGGCTGATGTAGAAGGGACCAAAGGCAGCGTAGACGGCACTGGCCTCGTCGAAGCGCATCTCGTAGATCAATTCCTTGAACACGAGCGGGTCGTCCGCGAACAGGTCCACGCCCCACTCCCAGTCGTCAAAGCCGATCGACCCCGAGATCACCTGTTTGACCCGCCCCGCAAAGCGCCTGCCGATCATGCCGTGTTCGCGCATCATCTGGAGCCGCTCCCCGATCGGCCGCGTGTACCAATTGATGGACTCTCCGCGCTTCTTGTCCATCGGGTAAAAGCAGAGGAACTTGTGCCGGGGCATCGCGGCCGCCAAGCGCGGTGCCATGGCCGCCCTCTGAACCTGCAGCCTAAGCCGGACCTCCGCGTGCCACTGCTTGCTGTGGGCCGGGACGCCTTGCTGGGCAAGTTCCCGGTAGAGCTTGACCGAAGTGTCGTACAGCCCCAGCTCCGCGATCGACACATACGAAGTGGTCGGCTCGAGCATGCGCGACAGTCGCAGGGCCCCGAAACCGATCTCGGCTTGGTGGACCTGCTCCAGATCGGGGCGGAAGTGCACGACCATCAGGTCGCCCTTGTGTCCCAGCATTGAGAACAGGGCTGTGCCGTTGGGGTGCTGGCCCTCCACGGCTCCCAGCCAGCGCTGGGCCTCGTCCAAGGTCGCCTGACGCTCAGGAGCGTCCAAGTCCCGCCACCGGGACCGCCGCAGGCGGAACATCGAGTGCAGAACGGCCGCGCCGTCCAATGTCTGCGGGTGGGGTGGGATCTCGCCCGGCGACGGCGCCGCACCGCTTTCGGGCATTGCTCCGGGCCGGTTGTGCTTCGCCTCCATGGGACTCCGAATCTATCAGACGCGGGATTGCCGCTACGTCACCAGCAGCGGGGCGATCACCAGCGCCACGATCGACATCAGCTTGATGAGGATGTTCATCGCCGGCCCCGCGGTGTCCTTGAAGGGGTCGCCCACCGTATCGCCGACTACGGAGGCCTTGTGCCCCGCGGAGCCCTTGCCCTCGCCGGCGATGCCGCCCTGCTCGATCTCCTTCTTGGCGTTGTCCCAGGCGCCCCCGGAATTTGCCATGAACAGGGCCAGCAGCACTCCCGTGGCCGTCGCACCGGCGAGCGTGCCGCCCAGTGCCTCCGGGCCTAGGGCGAAGCCCACGAGCACCGGCGCGAGAACGGCGATCAGGCCCGGCAGGACCATCTCTCTAAGGGCGGCGGCCGTCGCGATGTCGACACAGCTTGCCGCGTCCGGACTCACGCCCGGTCGGCCCTCGAGCAGGCCCGAGATTTCCCGGAACTGGCGTCGGATCTCGTCGATGATCTTTCCGGCAGCCCGGCCAACGGCTTCGATCGTCAGCGAAGCGATCAGGAATGGAAGGCTCGCTCCCAGCAGCAGGCCGATCACCACCTCGGCTGAGGTGAGCTGGATTGAAATGGGATCCAAGCCGGCGTTCGCCCGGGCGTTGTCGAGAGCTTGCGTGTAGGCCGAGAACAGGGCCAAAGCGGCAAGGGCAGCCGAGCCGATGGCGAATCCCTTGCCCATTGCTGCCGTCGTGTTGCCGATCGAGTCGAGCTTGTCCGTGATCGCTCGGACATTCTTGGGCAGTCCGCACATCTCGGAGATGCCGCCAGCGTTGTCCGCGATGGGCCCGTAGGCATCCACGCTCATCGTGATGCCGACGGTGGCAAGCATGCCCACGGCCGCGATTCCGATGCCGTACAGCCCGGCCGAGTCATGAGCGATGAAAATCGCAGTGCAGATGACCAGGACTGGAAGGGTGCAGCTCCGGAAGCCCACAGCGAGCCCTTCGATGATGTTGGTGGCCGTACCCATCCGCGATGCCTCGGCGATCCGCCGTACTGGGCGCATCGAGGTGTAGTACTCCGTGATGTAGCCAATGGCTACGCCCGCGACGCAGCCGGCGATCACGGCCCAGTACACTCCCATCCCGATGCCCATGAAGTCCACGGCCCAAAGTGCCCCGCCGAGGAAAATGGCCGCGCTCAGCCAAGCCGCGTAGCGCAGGGCGGCGGCGGGGCCGCGCGACTGCAAGGGGCGGATTGCCAGTATGCCGACCAGAGACGCTGCCATTCCAACCGAGGACAACACGAGAGGCAGCGCCATCAGCGCCGATCGCAGGGCCTCGCCGGCGATCGATCCGGCCAAGCCCGCCAGGCCGGGCACCGTCAGGGTCGCCGCGATGGCGATGGTGGCGATCATCGAGCCCACGAATGACTCGAAGATGTCGGCCCCCATTCCGGCGACATCGCCCACGTTGTCCCCGACGTTGTCGGCGATCACGCCGGGGTTGCGCGGGTCGTCCTCGGGAATGCCGGCTTCGACCTTGCCGACAAGGTCCGCGCCCACGTCCGCGGCCTTGGTGAAGATCCCGCCCCCGACTCGGGCGAACAGGGCGATTGAGCTCGCGCCCATGGCGAAGCCGTTGAGGTAGACAGCATTCTCGGGCCCCGAGAAGTTGGCGGCGACCAGTCCCACCCCGATCAGTCCCAGCCCCGCCACGGCCAGCCCCATCACGCTGCCACCGCTGAAGGCCACCGACAAGGCGGGTCCCATGCCGCCCGTCCGGGCGGCCTCGGTGGTGCGGGAATTTGCCAGCGTGGCGGCCAACATTCCGATCAGCCCCGCGGTCGCCGAGCAAAAGGCCCCGATCGCGAAGCTGATGGCCATCGAAATCCCAAGCTGCCATCCAACCAGCGCCGCCACGAGCACCACGAAGACGGCAAGGATCCGGTACTCGCGGAACAGGAAGGCCATTGCGCCGACGCGGATCAAGCCGGCCACGCTCTGCATGGCAGCGCTTCCGGGGGAGTGCCGGCCCATGAATACAAAGGTCAGCAGGGCGGCGAACAAGCCGACCGCGCCCAAGGTCAGAGAAAAAGCCAGGTAGTCTTCCATTGCGATTCGTGGTTACCCTGTGTGGGCTAGGGTGCGGCGGCCGCGGTTGCGCGTGGATTCCTCTTCCCGACGGTTAGAGATCAGTCGCAACCTTGGGAATTCCGGGTGGTGCGGTTTCAGCGATGCGCCCTGCAACCCAAGCGGGAGCACCCGCGCTCTTGCGGCGGCTCGCTCCCGGCTCATTATTAGGCTAGCACTACAGGGGCACTATTTTCGGCGCGCTTGCCTCCCGAGGCTTAATCGGTGCCCGGTACCGCGAGCTCGCTGCCCGGGGCAGCTGGGGGTGCGAAGTATGGACTGAGCACCTCTGTCCGTTTGTCAGCTGGCGCTTCAAACTCGTCGCGGCGCGGTGTCCGTGGGTCGTGCCGATCCCGACCCATCGGCGGACCGGTCGAGGGCGGTCTGCGGCGGGACGAGTGGCGTCGAACAGGCCATTCCGACGGTCAGACGCTGCAGCGCTGGGCGGGCTCCAGCGGGCCACCGTCGGGCTACGATGGGATTGCGCCGCGATGATCATCGGACTGACGGGCACGAACGGTGCGGGCAAGACGGTTGCCTGCGAGGTCCTCAAGCGCAAGGGATTCCAGCACTACTCCCTTTCCGATGTCATCCGGGAAGAGCTGGCGGCGGCGAATCGCCCGGCGAACCGCGAGAATCTGATCGCAGAGGGCAACCGCCTGCGGGCCACGTTCGGTTCAGGGGAACTGGCGCACCGGATCTGTCGCAAGCTCCATCCGGACCGGCACTACGTCATTGACTCGATCCGCAACCCGCACGAGGTGCGGGCGCTTAGGGAGTGGGGCGCGTTTCACCTTCTGTGCGTGGCAGCCCCGCGCAAGATGCGATACGAGCGCGTACGGGCTAGGGGCGGGCACCGCATGCCGGCCTCGCTGGAAGAGTTCGCCGAGCAGGAGGACCGCGAGCTGGACAGCGAGGACCCGTCCCGCCAGCAGTTGCGAGCCACTTGGGCGGGGGCCGACGAGACGATCGACAACAGCGGCACGCTGGAGGAGTTCGAGGGCGCTGTCGTCATGGTTGTGAAGGGCTGGATGACATCGGCGACGCGGCCCGGATGGGACGAGTACTTCATGCAGATTGCCCGCATCGTGGCGATGCGCTCGAACTGCATGAAGCGCAAGGTGGCGGCGGTCGTAGTCAAGGACCGCAGGATCATCTCCACCGGGTACAACGGAACGCCGCGCGGCGCGACGAACTGCAACGACGGGGGGTGCCCGCGTTGCAACGCCTTGGCCGACAGCGGCACCAGCCTAGGCGAGTGCCTGTGCAGCCATGCCGAGGAGAACTCGATCGTGCAGGCGGCATACCACGGGATTGGCGTCAAGGGGGCGACGCTCTACTCGACCTGTTCGCCGTGCCTGATCTGCACCAAGATGGTGATCAACGCGGGCATCGCGAGGGTCGTCTACAGCGCGGAGTACCCGCTCAGCGAGACCGCCAGGGGGCTGATCGCGGACTGCGACGTGGAACTCCTACAACTCGGTTCCTGAAGGGGGACGGCCAGTGGTCCGCTGAGAGCGTCGCACGCTTCCACTGCAGATCGCCGTTCGCGGGCAGCCTCGGGCTGTACGGTGCGGCTCCGGGAACGGGCCCGTGGACGCGGATTGCCTTGTGTGCGCCGAAGGCCGCCGGGAGCAGGCCTGTCAGACGACAATTACTCTTGCTTTTGCTTTTGCCTCTTCCGCAGATTCTGTGGGTTAGTGGCATCCAACCTGACCCGGACAACCGGCTGGTGAGCAGCCACCTGCGGGACCGGCAGGCAGCTCCTTGCAGACCTCCGCTGCCCCAGCCTGTTGCTTCCAGCAGTAGTGCCTCCCGCCCCCTCGACACCCCTCTGCGGGCCCCGCCGAAGGCCGCCCCGGCTGCGGCGCGGGCCTCCGTTTGTGCAACCATGGTGCCACCCGCAGGAGGTGCTGTGAAGTTCCGCACGATTCTCAACTACATCCACAAAATCCCCGGGTTCGTGTACGCCCAGATCCGCCCCTTGGAGAACGAGCGAGGGGACGGCCGGGTGGAAGTCGAGGTCCGGCCTCGCGCCGGCTGCAAACCCGTCTGCTCCGTCTGCGGCATGCCCGGCCCCGGCTACGACCGCCTCCGGACCCGCCGTTTCCAGTTCGTCCCCCTTTATGGCCTGCCTGTCTACTTCCTATACGCCATGCGTCGCGTCAACTGTACTTGGTGCGGTAAGGTCCAGCAGTTCCAAATTTGGCAGGTAGCTCGAGCGATGCAGTTCGGAAGGTGTGCTGTCGCTAGCGATCTGCTCGGTTAGGTGAGGATTGCGCGGGCATCTCGGCATGCGGTCGTGGCTGTAAGGGCCACTGGTGCCGTAGAGCGACACCCTGTCCGATGGGCTCTTGTGGCAGCGGGCACAGCGATGCTGCTGGCTCTTGTAGCAGAGCGTGATTGACTGCTGCCGATTCTCATGCTGGGGTGCAACCCCCCCATTGCCAAGTCGGTGGTGCTCGCCGGTGTAGCATCGTGTCCAACAGGCTGGGCCAGTCGCGGAAGACGAATTCCTCAGTGAAGAAGCGTAGTTTGGCGAAGAACTTGCTGCGCGTTTGCAGGTACTCACGGCATTGCTGCCAGCGGCCCGGCAGGCCGTCGAGGGCTGTGTGCAGCGCGAAGGCCAGCAGGTTCAGCGTCGCGAGCACATTCGCCAGACCCTTGTTGCCATGGCCGAAATTGTGCTTGAAGTTCTGTCCATGGCGCGCGATGCAATTGAAACACTCATGCTCGACCTTCCAGCGCGCTCTCGCGCAGCGCGCGATTTCCTCGACGTTCTCGCCGCGCACCTCAAGGCTCGTGAAGAAGGTGCTGTAGTACGTTTGCTGCCAACCATCGGGCCTGCGCTGGCAGATGCGCATCTCGATCCAGGTGCCCGTGACCGCGTCAGTGCTGTTGCGCACGCGCACGCCCGACACCCAGCGGTAGCGCTGCCGCCGCCAGCCGCGTCCGTGCTGGCTGCGGCGCCGCAGCCAGTTCGTGGTACGCGGGCGGGTGCCGTCGATGGCGGCGAACAGGGCCGGATGCGAGCCGGGCTTGACGACAAACAGGAAATCGGCGCCGGCATCCAGGATCTGGCGGCAGAACGGATGCTTGGAGTACAGGGCATCACCGAGGTACACCGGACGCAAGCCGCGCAACTGCTCGTGCCAGCGCGCGAACCAGCGCTTGGCGGCGTTGAGCTCACAGTCCTGCTTGCGGGATTGGCGCGAGCCCTGCTCACCGGGGTCATCCTGGGGACGCACGAATTCGGGCATCAAGGGCAGGGCGCGATTGTGGCCGGGGGCGACGATCACGGCAGCCAGCATGGTGTGGAAGAACTGGGGAATCTTGCCCTTGCCGGTATGGCGGCAGGAGCACAGTGAGCAGCGGATCTTGCGGGATTGGTGGAACTCGATACCATCGAGGGCAACCAGCACCCGTCCGCCGAGGCGCAGGAAGGGGCCCAGAGAGCGCGGCTGGCTGCGCAAGTCAGAGAGGATGCGCAAGAACAGGGGCGCGAAGTTGGCTAGCGGGAGACCGTCGAGGAGGTTGCGGATCTGCTGTGGGCAGGGGATGTCCTTGATGCCAAACAGCGTCTGACAGTTCGAGCGGGCCCAGCGAAACAGCAGCTCTCTCTGGAAAGCGAGGAAGGAGGGAGACTGCACGAAAAAGCAGGCGAAGGCGCTGAGCACGGCATCTGCCAGGGTGTAACGAAGGTTGGGGCCGTTGCGAGCATCCGGGAGCGCATCGGCTGTGGAGCGCAGCGAGCGCACAATGGTCTGGAGAACGTTGTCCAATCTATCTGTTTAAACCATCTTTTCTATTGCTGTCAAGCCTCAGTCTGGATGGGCGGGTTGGTGGCCCCTGCCGGGATCTCGTGCGCAAGCAAGGGACTTCGAGTCATGGAGGGCAAGAATTCGGGGACCCAGCAGCGTGCTATAGGCCCTATAGTTTCGCTACATGTGTGTATAAGTGTGCTGAATTCCAAATTTGAAATAGCTGGGTAAGGTCAAGCTCGAACGAGTGCCTTGGGCTGACGGCAAGCGCCCCGTCACCAAGGCCTTCAGCTGGACCCTCGCCGGCTGGGCCCGGCGCCGCTTCTGGCAGGAGAGCGCCCAGATCTTCGGCGTCTCCTGGGATCGTGTCCGCCGCTCCGTCTCCATGGCTGTCGACTGGGGCCGCGCCCGGGTCGACCTCTCCGACGTCAAAACCATCGGCGTCGACGAGATCGCCTGGCACAAGGGCCACCGGTACTTGACCCTCGTTTACCAGATCGACCAAGGCTGCCGCCGCCTGCTGTGGGTCGGCGAGCACCGCCGCATCAAGACCCTCGAAGCCTTCTTCGACTGGTTCGGCCAGCTGCGCTCCTCGCAGCTGCAAGTCGTCTGCTCCGACATGTGGAAAGCCTACCTGTCCGTCACCCGCAGACGGGCTGAGAACGCCGTGCGTGTTTTGGACCACTTTCACATCATGCAGAAACGCTCCAAGGCCATCGACAAAGTGCGCGCCGCCGAGGCCCGCCGGCTCAAGGCCGTTGCTCAAGAACGCCCGCTGGCTGCTGCTCAAATGGCGCCGTAACCTCTCAGCAAAGCAAGTCCCCCGCCTCGAGGAAATCCTCCAACACAACCTCAACACCGTGCGGGCCTACCTCCTCAAGGAGGAGTTTCAGCAGTTCTTCGCCTTGGACACGCCTGAACAGGCGGCCAACTTCCTCAAACGTTGGCGAAAACGCGTCCAACGCTCCCGGATCAAGCCCCTAATCGGGTTCGCCAACATGCTCCAGAACCACCAGCCCCTCGTCCTCAACTGGTTCTCCACCGGCAAGCAGCACTCCCCCGGGGCCGTCGAGGGTATGAACCTCAAAGCCAAACTCGCCCTCCGCAAAGCCTTCGGTTTCCGCTCCTACCAGAACTACGAGCTCGCCCTCTACGACACCCTCGGCCACCTGCCCGCACCCGACGACGCCCACAGATTTTGCGGATGAGCCGAATTTTCTACTGAGCCTCCGACCGGCCTATGACGGCCAGGCGCCGTTCCAGTCGCTGGCAGGCGAAGACTTGGTACATCCGCCGTTGCGTTCTGTGGCTCGAGGCTTGCCGCGCTGGGCCGCCTGGGAGGCGGCCTGCTCAGCAATCTGGGGCTAGCCTGAGCACAATCTGGAAACGGCCTGTGTCCCGGAGCTCGCCGAGCGCGACCCGCAACGGATTCGCGGCTCGTACGACGGCTACAGATAGGGTGGCGAAGAGCGAGTCTAGAACCCCCTGGGTTCTTGCTGCTCTTCCGTAGCCGAGAGTTCAAGCTTCGGTCGTACGAATCGGGCACGCCGACGTTCTGGATCAACCCTCTCATCAGCCGCCATGTGCGAGCTCCGTCGCTCGACGGAACCGCGGTCACTGAGAGTCGGCCCCGTAGCTTCGATGTCGGAGGCATCGTCACTGAGGCCCTCTAGCTCGAATTCGGCTGCCTCACGCTCGGGGGCTACTAGCGCCGCTGCGGAAAGCGATCTCACCGGCGCGTGTACCCGAACCCGGAGGTCCGGCAGCGGATGCCCTGACTGGATACCCGACGAGGCGCGAGGCAGCCTGAAACCTCCTAGACAGCCTGCTGAAGAAGGCCGACTTCCCTGGCTTCGAGCAGCTCTTCCGGTCCGTGCTTGCCGGAACCGCGACAGTGGCGCAGCGGAAACGAGACTTCCATCTTCGAGGGGCATTCGTGAGCGTGCTGCACATACTTCCTCGGCGTGCCGGCAGCGACGGTGATCTTGGAGGACAGCATTAGCGGTGGGCAGTTGGGCATGGCGGTGCGGGCGGACGGCTCGGTCTATCTGCTGGGCTTGAAGGTTCAGGAGCGGGCGAGTTCCAGCCCGGCGATGGTCCAGTTGAAGGAGCGTGGCTACGCAGAGCAGTGCCGCCACGTGAGGAGACCCGTTTGCCTTCTGGGCCTTGAGGGCAGCACTCGGACACGGGATCTGGTTCGGCTTGATGGCGAGCAGGTCTGGCGGAGTCTTCTCGGTGACCCGTGAGGTCTGGGCTCGGTCACTCGGCATGCCGGCGGCCGATGGTTCCGGCTATGCGCTCGTGAGCCGGTCCAACAGTTCGGTCTGGCTCTGACAAGTCAACGCCCAGCCGTACACCGCCAGAATGGGCTCGATCCGCCCACCGGCCCCCAGGAATGCTTGCGCATGGTCTGCGACCTTCGGACCGAACCGATCTCGGATTTCTCTCACAACGTGCCTGCGGGCTCCATCCAAGACTTGGGCCTCGCCCTTGGCAATGCCCTTTGCCTCGCCCTTGACGATGCCCCTGGCAATGCCCCTGGCCTCGCCCCTCTCCTCGGCGTCCCATCCAAACTTTTTCACGGTCTCCTCCCCAACCGCCGGCCACCCGTCCGGCGTCTCCGGCAATTCTACCCGTCCCCCGCGCACTCTCGGGGGCAGATTGTGACGCCTCCATTCCATGTCCGGCACCTTCAGGTGCGGCCGCGACGCCACGATCGCCCATGCCCTCCGATGCGCGTTCTGTGACTCCTCCGAGCTCAGGCTGCGGCCCTCGGCATGCACAGCCGCGGAACTAGATGCCTCACGGAGTTCCGCACCGGCGGGATCAGCCCGGCTATTTTTCGCTTCGCGATTCACGCCTCGTCCCCGGTATGCAGCGAGATGCTCACGATCGGCTCGAAGAGCCGGGGGTCGCCCGGGCGGCGACTGCGTGCCATGCCCGCCAAACCGGCGTAGGCACAGCCCAGCATGCGCAGCGCCATGTCTGGGCCCACCGCGGGTTACAGCTCAAAGTGCAGATGGATGTCTCGGTCACTCGGCATGCCGGCGGCCGATGGTTCCGGCTATGCGCTCGTGAGCCGGTCCAACAGTTCGGTCTGGCTCTGACAAGTCAACGCCCAGCCGTACACCGCCAGAATGCGCTCGATCCGCTCGTCGGCCCCCAGGAATGCTTGCGCATGGTCGGCGACTCTCGGACCGAACCGATCTCGGATTTCTTTCACAACGTGCCTGCGGGCTCCATCCAAGACTTGGGCCTCGCCCCTGACAATGCCCCTCTCCTCGGCGTCCCATCCAAACTTCTTCACGGTCTCCTCCCCAACCGCCGGCCACTCGTCCGGCGTCTCCGGCAATTCTACCCGTCCCCCGCACACGTTCCGGGGCAGCTTGTGACGGCTCCATTCCATGTCCGGCACCTTCATGTGCGGTTGCGACGCTACGATCGCCCATGCCCTCCGATGCGCTCTCCGTGACTCCTCCGACCTCAGGCTGCGGCTCTCGGCAAGCACAGCCGCCGCAAAGTTGCCCTCCTCGGCATGGCCTGGCTCAGGCTTGGCCCGGTGTTCGACCAGCTCGTACGACAGCCGTGGAACCAGATGCCCCACGGAGTCCCGCACCGGCTGGATTAGCCCGGCCATTTCCCGGTTCGCGGTTCACGCCTCGTCCCCGGTAGGCAGCGCGATGCTCACGATCGGCTCGAAGAGCCGGGCGTCGTCCGGGTGGCGATTGCGTGCCATGCCGGTGTAACCGGCGTAGGCATAGCCCAGCATGCGCAGCGCCATGTTTCGGTCCACCGTGGATTGCAGCTCAAAGTGCAGATGGATGTCTCAGTCACTCGGCATGCCGGCGGCCGACGGTTCCGGCTATGCGCTCGCGAACCGGTCCAATAGTTCGGTCTGGTTCTGGCAAGTCAACGCCCAGCCGTACACCGCCAGAATGCGCTCCATGCGTCCGACGCCCGCCAGGAATGCTTGTGCATGGTCGGCCAATTCCGGTCCGAACCGATCTCGGACCTCTCCCACAACTTCCCTGCGGGCTCCATCCAAGGCTTGCGCCTCGCCCTTGACGATGCCCTTGGCAATGCCGCTGGCCTCGCCCTTGACGATGCCCTTGGCAATGCCCCTGGCCTCGCCCCTCTCCTCGGCGTCCCATCCAAACTTTTTCACGGTCTCCTCCCACACCGCCGGCCACTCGTCCGGCGTCTCCGGCAATTCTATCCGTCCGTCGCGCACTCTCCTGTGCAGATTGTAACGGCTCCATTCCATGTACAGCACCTTCAGGTGTGGCCGCGACTCCACGATCGCCCATGCCCTCCGATGCGCTTTCTGTGACTCCTCCAAGCTGAGGCTGCGGCCTTCTGCCAGCAATGCCGCCGCAAAGTTGCCCCCGTCGGTACGCCCTGGCTCAGGCTTGGCCCGCTGTTCGACCAGCTCGTACGACAGCCGTGGAACTAGGTGCCCCACCGAGTCTCGCACCGGCTGGATCAGCTCGGCCATTTCTTGCGTCGCGGTCCACGCCTCGTCCCCAGTGTGCAGCACGATGCTCACGATCGGCTCGAAGAGCCGGGCGTCGTCCGGGTGGCGATTGCGTGCCATGCCCGCGTAACCGGCGTAGGCATAGCCCAGCATGCGCAGCGCCATGTTTGGGTCCACCGTGGATTGCAGTTCGAAGTGCAGGTGGATGTACTGCCAGCTCCGGTCACCGGTGTACCGCACGCGCCAAGCCAGGTCGCCGACCAGCTTGCCCAAGTTTTCCAACACATGCTCGCTCGGGAGCCGCTCGAGCGTCTCGAGGTCCAGCTCGTCGGTCCAATCGGCGTCCATCATGCGCAGGAAATCAGCCATCGGTTCCCTCTGGCCGAAGACCGCCTTGTACGCCGCGTCATGGCGCGGATTCTCCCAGAGTCGGTCCACCATCTCGCCCACTGTGGGCGCGTCCGTCGCGGGATTTTCTGCCGAGACCGGGTCGGGCGAGGGGCCGGGATCGGACGCGCGGGTAGGCACCTTGCGAATTCGATTCATAAGATTGACCGTATCACACACGGATAGACGAAATACACCGTGACCTGGTTCGTTAGTGACTCGCTATGGCCAGAAATGGATACTACACAGTGGTCCCCCGGGGATGTCTGGGGCGTCGGCGGGCGTCTCGGCAGTCGCCTTTCGCGCTTCCCGGTCAGTCTCCCGGGCTGCGTGAGGCCCGCCGCCGGCCGGTCTGGAGCCCCATTGAACAGGGCAGGAGCGTGCTCGTCACAGGTGTCAGGCCACCCAGGCGGGGAGAGTTGTTGCCCAGCTCTCGCGCAACGGCAGAGAGCGCCTCGGGGCCTCGGTCCAGTCGCAAGTGGACGCTGCCGGCTCCCATCGGAACGTCTCGGCCCTCGACTAGTCCTGTGACGTGTGGCGATCCGTCACTGACGGCTAGGCGAGTCCGCAACCGCTCCCCTCCGCAGACGCTCAGGATCGGGAACCTTCGCGGGATGACGGCGTTTCCTGGCGATCCTCCAGCCGCTGGTCGAGCGTGTCGAGCGGGACCCGGAATCCTACCCTGCACCCCGGCGCATCGGTCTTGACCCAGAACTTGACGGCGCCGCCGTAGCAGAGTTGCAGACGGCGCTCAACGCTTCGCAGTCCATGGCCCTGAACAGAGAGGGCGCTCGGGTCGAACCCCCCTCCGTTGTCACGCACCTCTATCCGCAGTGCCCCTTCCTCCCGGCGCGCCGAGACGCGCACTTCCCCTCCCCGAAGGCGGCTGCTAACTCCGTGCTTGACAGCGTTCTCCACGAGGGGCTGAATTGACAGCGCCGGAACTTTCGTGTGCCGCACGTCGTCATGATCCATCTCGATCCGGGTGGTCAACCGGTCATCCAAGCGCAACCGCTCAATTTGCAAGTACGCGTCCACGATTCGCATTTCCTGCTCCAGGGACACGAACTGTTGCTTGGTGTCCAACGAGTACCTGAAGATGTCCGCCAAGTTCAGGAGCGTCATCCTCGCGTCCGTTGCGGCCTGCGGAATGATGGCGTTGAGTGTGTTCAGCGCATTGAAGAGGAAGTGCGGATTGATCTGCGCGCGCAACGCAGCAATCTCCGCGTCCCGAAGCAGGCGTTCTTGCTCATCGCGGCGCATGCCCTCGACCCGGGTGCCGACTTCAGCAGCGAGACGCTCGAGGTCGGCGATGTCGCCGCTCAGGAAGCGTTGCGCTCCCTGCCTCTCGCCCAGCAGCAAGATGCGCGAGGTCCCGGTCGCGTCCGGAATCGGGACCGCCGCCGTGGCCCATCCTCGGTTCGTCCCGGCCAGCCCGTCAAACCACGGAGCGGGAGCGATCTCGACCCTGGCGGGGCTTGGGGCCGAACCTCGGTCGAGCAACTCCCAGCGATCCACCAGCACAAACGCGGCGATCTCCGCAGACGCGAGAACGAGCAATTCTTGCTCGCCCGTCGCGCTCAGCCCGCGAAGGCGCCGGGCGGCCACTCGCACGTCCTGCCGCCGGAAGACCGCATCCTGCGCTCGCCTGCCCAGCCAGGCGAGAACCGTTGGATAGGCCAAGATCACCACGCTTGAAGTGGCGAGGAACGCGGCCAGACCGAGGGACGTGCCTCCCGCAGGCCGCAGCAAGCCGAATGCGTCCACGAGTCCGAGCACTGCCGCGGCAAAGGCCGCCGCCAAGAGGCCTGCGCCAGCCAAGCGCACGAACACGTCCAGCAGCAGGAATCGGTAGTCCAACAGGAGGACAAACAGGGCGAGTGGGATGCTCGCATGGTGGAAGGCCAGTTCATGCAGCCAGGCATCGGGTCCGTGCACCCTGCCGAAGTGCGCGAATGACGCTCCTAGCAGGACCAGTGCCATGGCCGCCAGCGTGCGCATGCCGGCCAGGCGGCGGCGGAAATCCCCTCGCACGAGCAGAACAGCCGCGACTACCGCCAGAACGCTGAACCCATAGTTGATCGTGGAGAGTCCCGCGTCCGCCGAGGCAATGCCAAGGCCAAGCGCATTCGCGACGTGAATCAGGGACGCCCAGCCGCCAACAGTGAACCCCACCCAAGTCAGCCAGCGGAACTCGGACCCCAGCGCCAGGTGCAATAGGGCGCAGGGGAGCAGGCTCAGGACCGCAAAGCTCAGCGGCCCGACAATCTCCTGAACGCGGCTGCCGGGCTCGGCCAGCAGAACGATCAGCGATCCCAGATTCCAGCACAGGGCCAGCCCGGCCGCGATCGCCGGCACGCTGACGGCGGCTCTCGAGCCGCGCAACAGCAGAAACAGAAAGGCGCCGAATGCCGTGATCCCGGCGAAATGTCCGAGGACATTGAGCAGGATCGGAAAATGAACACCGACTTCCATGCGTGGGGTCGCGAGCCAACTTGACCACCAAGGGCCCGCGCCCGCGAGAGAGGGCTAATCCAGCGGCAAGCTGCCCAGTCTCCTGAACCGCCAATCAGAAAGACCGCGCCGGCCAGCCTTTGGGTAGCCATTGGGGCCGGCTGCAATCGAGCAGTTCCATGCTAGAACAAGTGAGCCGTGCGAATCGACACGAGCCGGGCATTGCGCACGCTGATCGTCGACGACGAGAAGGCTGCTCGGGCTGTGTTGCGGCGGGAACTCCGGGCGATCGAGGGTGTCGAGATCGTAGGGGAGGCCGTGAACGGCCTCGAGGCGCTGCGCCAAGTCGAGACGGTCTCGCCGGATCTCGTCCTCTTGGACATCCAGATGCCCGGGAGGGACGGCTTCGACGTGGTGCGCGGGATCGCCGGCCCGCTTCCAAGGATCGTGTTCGTAACCGCGTACAGCGAGCATGCTCTCCGGGCCTTCGAGGTCGGAGCGGTCGACTACCTCTTGAAACCCTTCAGCGGCGGTCGCCTCGAGCAGGCGATCGAGCGCGTCCGGCGGGCCGGCCTGAGCCCAACGGCGCACGCGGAGCGAGTTGCCCGGGCCCTCAACGCAGAAGCCGGACCCGGCCTCCAGAGTGCGAAGGTCGTCGCGCGTCATGGGCGTGACTTGCTGTTGATCGATCTGAGCCGTGTCTATGCGTTCCGTGCCGATGGGGAGATCGTCTGGATCCTGACGAAGGAGCGGCGCTTCCGCGCCACGAAGACCTTGAGTGCGCTGGCTCGGAAGCTGGCCGGTTCGCAGTTCCTGCGCGTGCATCGCAACACCCTGGTCAACAGCGACAAGGTCGTCAAGGTCAGCGCGCTGAGCAGCCAGCGGTGGCTCTTGACGCTGGCGAACGGCGTCGAGTGCATCTCGAGCAAGCGGAACGCGGGGCTGGTCAGGAATCTTCTCCGATAACACTCGACAGCGGTCGAGAGCCTTGGCCCTGCGCCAAGTTGCTTGGCAATCCTGCCCGGCGTCGGGCCGAGCGGGGCCGCACTGAGTGCCGAAGCTCGGCACACCGGGACCAACGCTCGGGCGGGGTGCGCATCGGATCGTTGTTCGCCCACGGCGATTTTTCGCCCGTTCAGCGCCGAAATCTGCCCGTCTGCCGGAATTAGGGCGGAGACGCGTCGAAATCGTCCGACAATAGCTACTGTATGTTCTGGAATACTAGTGTCGCAGCAAGGGCCGCCCGGACAGCGGTGGGCCTTCTGATTCTCTTCCTGCCGCTTGGCGCGCAACAGGCCGGATCCATCTCCGGCACTGTGTCCATGAGGGAGACAGGGCAGCCGATGCACGGCGTCAGCGTCGTGCTGTTGGAACTGGGGCGAGCGACCCTAAGCTCCGAGGACGGCTCCTACGAGTTCGAACGGGTTCCGCCCGGGACCTACCATGTCGTCGCCCACTTGGACAGCGTGTTCACGGAAGCTGCCCAGGAGGTGACTGTCGAGCCTCAGGCTAGCGCGACAGCCGACTTCAGCCTTTCGATCTCGGGAGGCAGGTACGAGGTCACCGTAACGGCCTCTGAGGCGCACGAGGATGTGTTTGAGTCCTTCAGCAGCGTCGATTCCTACTCGCGCAGCGAGCTGTCGATGATGGAGGATGTTTCGCTCGGCGAGGTACTCGGCCAGAACGTCGGGACGGGCGTGGCGAAGCGCAGCTTTGGGCCCGGCTCCTCGCGGCCGATCATCCGCGGATTCGACGGTGACCGCGTTCTCGTCATGGAAGACGGGATCCGAACCGGGACTCTCGCGTCGCAGTCGGGCGACCATGGGGAAGTTGTGGCACCCGGGCAAGTCGAGCGGGTGGAGATCGTGAAAGGGCCGGCCACGCTGCTCTACAGTGGCAGCGCTGTGGGGGGCACGGTCAACACCATCAGCAGGCATCACGAACATCACCGCCATCCGCACGCGGGAATGCGGGGACACTTAGCTGGTTCGGGTGGCACGGCAAACTCGTTCGGGATGGCAGGCGGTGGCTTTGAGTACGGGGTCGGCAAGTGGATGATGTGGGGGTCGATGAGGAGCTCGCGCTCGGGTGACTATGAGAGCCCGGAAGGCTCCATCTACAACTCCCGAACCGGATTTCGCAATGGGGCGGGCGGAGTCGGCTGGTTTGGCGACCGGACGTACTTCAGCGTCAACGTCAAGTCTGACCGGGGAGATTACGGAGTGCCGTTTGCGGCCGAGTTTCACGCTCACGGCCACGAGGAAGACCACGACGACCACGAAGAAGGGGACGACCACAAGGAAGGCGAGGACGAGGATCATGATCACGAGGATGATCACGGGGAAGAAGAAGAGATCGACAGGATCACGCTTGACAGCCGCCGCGAAAGCGTGCGCGTGAACTGGGGGCTCAGGAACCTAGGCGGCGCCGTTGAGTCCGTAGCGGTGAAGTTGGACGCGGTCCGCTGGCAGCACGACGAGATCGAACACTTCGAAGATGGCGACCAGGCGATCGGGACGGAGTTTAGCAACGACCAGCTCGTGTACCGGGCTGTGTTCGAGCAGGGCAAGAGGGGAATTTGGGGCGGACGCTTCGGAATCTGGGGCATCGACCGGGACTACGAGGCGGTTGGCGAAGAGGCGCTGTCACCGCCAATCGACCAGTCGGGCTTCGCTCTGTTCGCCTTGGAGGAGTTCAAGTTCGAGCGGGTCAAGTTTCAGTTCGGAGCGAGGGTCGAGAGCCAGAGGTTCAGGCCGGCGTACAGCGAGCGCGGGGAACACGGTCACGACGAGCACGAAGAGGAGCACGAGGGCGAGGAAGAGGAGGAGGGTGAGCACCACATGGAGGAGGAAGACCACCACGAGGAGATCCCCGATGCCGTCAACCGTGCCTTTGTCGGATTCTCGGGCGCTGCCGGCATGCATGCCGACCTCTGGAACGGCGGAGCATTCGTCGCCAACCTCACACGCAGTTACAGGGCGCCAGCCCTTGAGGAGCTCTACAACTTCGGGCCCCATGCCGGAAATCTCGCCTTTGAGATCGGAAATCCCAACCTCGAGGCGGAATCGGGCAATGGCGCCGACGTCTCGCTGCGGCATCGGCGCGCCGGCGTGCAGGCGGAGGCAAACTTCTTCGTGTACGACTTTTCCAACTTCATCTTTCCCTTCGCGCCGGGCGAACTCGAGGACGGCCTCCAGGTCATCGAGTTCACGCAACTTGACGCCCGGTTCGTGGGGGCGGAAGCGATGCTGGGGTTCGACGTCAATCCGCTCCTTGGTGTCAACTTCGGCCTAGATCTGGTGGACGCGAGGTCCACGGCCACGAACCTAGCCCTGCCGCGGATCCCACCGTTGCGGGCCAAGTTCGGCCTCGACTTGCGTGCCGGAGGCTTTCGCGCGCGTCCCGAGTTGATTCTTGCGGCATCCCAGAACGACACGTTCACAGGCGAGACCCCGACCGACGGTTATGCGGTCGTCAACCTCAGGGCGTCCTATACGCACGCGCTCAGGCATGTTGCACACCAGTTCTCCGTGAACGTCTTCAACGTTGGAGACCGGCTCTATCGGAACCACTCTTCATTCATCAAAGACCTCGCGCCGGAAATTGGCAGGGGTGTGAGATTCACGTACACGCTTCGCTTCTACTAGCGTCCGCCGAGACGAGCCGGTCCGCACCGTCACGGTGAGGTCACGCAGCTCTACCCCGCCTCACGGTCAGCACAGCGCCGCGGTCTGCCGATGCCCCATTTCTCTGGGGGTTGACAGACGCGGATCGTTTGTGCGAACTTTGTAGGCATGGTCAATCAGAACTGCGTGTTCCAGACTCTGGGAAGTCGGGAAGGGATCCGATCTCTGCAGGTGTTGCTGGCTGAGGCCGGAACTGTCAGCCGCAGCGAGATCGCCCTCCGCGTCTGTGAGCAATTTGAGTTCGTCGACAGTCTCGGCAGGTGGCAACTGGCCAGCTGCCAGAAGGCCTTGCGCAGCCTGGATGCCAGCGGTCACATCCAGCTCCCAGCTCCCCAACGCGGCGGCCGGGGGCCCGGCCAGCCCGCCCGCTTGGGGCAAGCCGTTCCCGAGCCCACCGGCGTGCCCCCCCGCGCCGGTGCCGTCCAAGGCTTGACCCTGACGCTGGTGCAAACCCAGCTCCAGCGCCGCGTCTGGAACGAGATCGTGGCCTCGGAGCATCCGCAGGGTGCGGCCTTGCACGTCGGCGCCCAGCTGCGCTATCTGATCGAGTCCGAGCACGGCATCCTTGGCGTGATCGGCTTCGCGGCCTCGGCCCTGGCACTCGCTGCCCGCGACAAGTGGATCGGCTGGTCGCCCGCCATGCGCCGCAGGCGTCTGCACCGCATCCTCGGCCTGAGTCGGTTCCTGATCCGGCCCAGCGTGCGTTGCCATTGCTTGGCTTCGATGGTGCTCGGGCGCACCGTGCGCCGCCTGCCGGACGACTTCCGGCAGCGCTACGGCTACCGCCCGGTCCTCGTGGAAACTTTCTGTGAAGCTCGCCGACACGTCGGCACCTGCTTCCGGGCTGCCAACTTCACCCACATTGGCGACACCGTCGGCCGCGGGCGTTTCGCGCCGCGCGGCCAGAGCGTGCCGCACAAGCACATCTTCGTCTACCCGCTGTGCGCGGACTGGCGCAGCGTGCTGGGCACTGTTGAGCCGCTGGGCGCCGGCGAGGGCCTCGGGTTGGACGTCTTCGCCGCCAATGAGTTGGGCGGGGCGCCGCTGGGGGATCTGCGATTGTCCAAGAGACTCGTGCAAACCGCTGCGATGCAGGCCGCGGCCCCCAGCGCCTCGATCCCGGGTGCCGCGCAGGGCAACCGGGCACTGGTGAAGGGCCATTACCGATTCATCGATCAGCCGTCCACCTCGGCGGTCACGCCCGAGAACATCCTGCACCCGCACCGCGAGCGCACCCTGCGGCGGATGCAGAGCGATCCGGTGGTGCTGTGCTTGCAGGACGGCACGGACCTGAACTTCGCCGAGCATCCCGGCTGTTCCGGGCTGGGGCTGATTGCCAAGCAGGAGGCCCAGCGCAAGGCGGGGGGCAAGGGTCCCAGTGCCGACAGGCAAGGGACCCTGGGCCTGCACATGCACACGACGCTCGCGGTGAACACGGAGGGCATCCCGCTGGGGGTGCCGCAGATCCAGTTCGAGGCGCCGGATGGCAAGCCGCAGCGTCGCAAGCCGCTCGCAGAGCGCAAGACGATGCGCTGGGTGCGGGGTGTGCGGGACTGTGGCCGCTTGGCGGCCCGGCTGGCGGGCACGCGAGTGGTCTCGGTGATGGACTGCGAAGGGGAAGTGTTCGAGTTGTTCGCGGAGGTGCGCCGCCAGCCAGGAGTGGATCTGCTGGTGAGGGACCGGCACAACCGTTCGCTGGGCAAGAGACGCCCGAAGCAGTTCGACCGCATCCGGGCGCAGGCGGCGCAAGCGAAGTTGAAGATTGACGTGGCGCGCAGTTCGGCCCGGCGCAGCACGCGCAACCAGAAGGCGAAGCGCCTGCGCAAGGCGCGGCAGGCAACCGCGGAATTGCGCTGGAGGTCGGTGCAGGTGCGCGACCCGAACGGCCGGCGGCGGCCGGTCCGGCTGCAGCTGGTGCACGTCTGGGAGCGCTCGGACGCCGGCGACAGAAAGCCGTTGGAGTGGTATCTGTTGACGACGCTGGAGGTGACCTCGAGTGCCGACGCGGAGCGCGTGCTGGACTGGTACGGACTACGCTGGCGGATTGAGGACTGGCACCGGATCCTGAAGACGGGCTGCAAGGCGCAGTACTTGGGACACCGCACAGCGGAGCGCCTTCAGCGGGCGGTGACGATCAAGGTCGTGATCGCGTGGTGGCTCGCGGCGATGACCCTGCTGGGACGGGAAACACCGGAACTGCCCGCGGAAGCGTTCTAATGCGGAGCTGCAAGTGCGGGTGATCCGGCATTTCGCGGCCCGGCGGGGGTTGGCCTCGCCGGACAATCTGGGGGGTGGCCGTGCGCACGGTGGCGACTATGGGTGGCTACCTGTATCGCAAGCGCGGCCCCCCGGCGCAGGCACATTCCGTTTTCGGAAGGTTAGGGCGCTTGCTGGAGTGAATGCTTGTTTTGGTGCTTGTGTGGAGGTGCCGGCCAGATCCGTGAGGGTTGGGTGCGGGTGATCTGGGCACTTGATTCGAGCAGTGAGCACGGTCTTCGCACAAGGACGACAGTGGTGTGGTCCGGCGCTTTGTCAGGGGCGTGTGGACCGTGAGACGATCCCGCCTGAGAGGGCCCTAACGACACAGGGGTAACCCAGCGCCTCGTCTGGCGCGTCGCTGCCTGCTGCCGCCAAGGTTGCATCGGCTAGCTCTTCGGTGGTATCAGCAACAGATCGAGAGCCTCCTGCTGGCGGGCTGCGAAATGCCGGTTGGCCACCGGCACGTAGCGGAAGCGTGTGCGGCAGCGGATGATTGAGATTGCCGTGTTGCTCAAAGTGGCCAGATTTCGCGGCAGGTCGCGCACGTAGACGCGGCAACGGTCTTCGTCGTAGGTCACGTCTCTCACATAGTGCAAACGATTCTCGATGTGCCAGTGCTTGCGGATCAGGCTCGCAAGCTGTTCCGGGCTGGCCTGCTCGCTCGACAGCGAGGTCAAGGCATAGCTAACTTCGATGCTCATCTTGCCGGCCTTGGCCCGGCGCCGCCGGCAGCGCTGGCGCTCGATGCGGATCGCCTGCTGGCGCCCGTAGAGATTGACCTTCCCGTCCCATTGCGACCCGCTGAGATCCTGGACCCAGTAACGGCGGCGCTCGCTGCGCCCGTGCAGCTTGTCGCGCGTCTCGATCATCGGGCAGTCACTGAAGTCCATCTCGCGCAACTGTTGTGCCATCGTTGGTTGGTTGTCCTTCACGGCGGTGACCAGGTAATGCGCTTGGCACTGCTGCAGACAGCGCGCCATCTGCTGCTGACAGTGCAGCGCATCGACGGTGACGATGCGCCCGGCCAGATCCAGCTCGCCAGCCAACTCGCGCAGGGCCGGAATCTCATTGCTCTTGCTGTCGATCTCGAGCTGGCCCAGCACCAGGCCGGTGTCCTGTTCCACAGCCGCGAACAACATGCGGCGACCGCCCTCGGTCTGCTTCGAGGCTCCCCGCACATCCTTGCCATCCATGCACACCGCCGGCTGGGCAAAGAAATCTTGGGTGCACGCGCCGCCCTGCCCGCCGGCGGGCTGCGGCGCGTGCTGCGCCTGCTGGCTCTGCTGCTGGGCCCAAGCTTCCACGGCATCGTCGAGCGTGTCGGGATCCAGCTTGGACAGGATGTTGTGGAAAGTCGTGGTGTTGGGGGTCGTGTAGCACTGCTTGGTGGGACTGAAGAAGCAGGACAAGGCCTTGCGCTGGTCTTGGTCCAGCAGCGCAGCGAACTGTGCCAAGGCCGTCACGCCACGGTAGCCAGCCAGTCGTGCCGCCAGTGCCAGCGTCAGCACGGTCCTGAGGTCGTAGCGCTTGCCGCGCGCACTGCGGTAATCCGGGATCGTGCTGAGAAACTCATACATGCTCCGCAGTTGCGGAACGTCGGGGGGCGCACTGCGCTCGGGGCCCTGCAAGGCCACATCGAGCTGCTCTGAGCGCAGGGTCTCGCTGGCGTTGGGTTGCAGTTCGTACACGAAAACCTCCTTCGGTTGGCCATGATGCCGCCACAGCGGCTTGCCTCCAGGCTGGCGCGCATAACCGCTGGTGAAGCCCAGCGAGCGCCAGTTCGCAGCGCGGTAACAGGTGCCGGCAAACTTCGAGGTGTCGACAAAGGACTCCGCGAGCAAGAGATCCGATGCATGCGCGGCGCGCATGTCTTGCGAGAGGCGCCGCAGGCTCAGGCCGAGCACGCGCGAGCACAGGTTGGGACGATGAAAGCCGGGCAGGATCACAAATCTGGAGTTTTGGGAGATCAAGTGCAGACGGCGGCGCTTCTGCTGCCGGGACCAGCCGATCCAGCGGTCTCTGACGCCAACTCTCAAGGCGGCGGCCTGCCAGCCGAGCAGGGCGATCCAAGTCGAGTTCAGGAAGGCGACATGGCGCAGCGCCTTGCCGAACAGGGCCCGGAAGGACAAGTAGTGGTGCTGGGCGACCAAGCGGTCCCAACGGCGGTGTTCTTCGGCCCCGTGGGTCGGGCGCACTTGAATGGCGCGCAAGTCCAAGTCACGACAGGCCTGTGGCAGCGCCTGCATGCCCCCAGTATGCCATAGTCACAACAGAATAGCCACTACTGAAGAACAACATCATCCGTCGGCGCACATCGCGACCGTCACCGCCAGAATGCGATCGTGCCACCCCTCAACCACGCTCTACGAGAAAGGAATGGCCCTGCCCCCCGGCGGGACCGCAAAAAAATCTGGGAGGGATGGACCTGTCTGACGCATATGTCCGAAGCGCACGAGCTCAGAGATCACTTCGAACTGTCTCGGGCTGACTCAATGGCCGAGCTCTGAATCTGACTTATGGGGCATTGGCAGGCGGCGACCGCGGCCAGCCCCCATTGCTGATCCTTGGCCAGTGCCAGCCAGCCCGTCTGTATTGGTTGTGTGCAGTACTGGACATACGATGCGCTGCCGATAGAACCCTCGCCGTGTTCCCCCGGACGACACTGAGCGAGCGTCACCAATCAGGCGATCCCCAGCGATCGGTCGCGCTCGCCGCTCAGTCAGCTCACGGCGGCGAGCAATCGCTGTGTGCGGGGGTGCCAGCATGCGACACCCCCCTCTGAATCATCATTTCGACGAGTTCTCGAGCCAGTTATTCCTAGGCCGGTTGCTCCCCAGCAGATTCCGCCTGCGCTTCACCGGCCGAACGGCACTATAGTAGCGACTGCTCAACACCGATGCGGCTCCCCGCCTCCACCGGGCCACCAGTCCACTCACTCTTGACTTTCTCGCCCTGGCCCGTCATCATGGTGAAACCACTCAGAGGCTGATCGTACTGCCGCACACTCAACAGTCCACGAAACGACACTTCGGGACGGACACCCCACCAACATAGCAGCGACATGCGATTTCAGCCTCTCCCGCAAAATCTGTGGGTCCTCGGCTATTCGTTCCAGCGGTAGCCTTATTCGTTGCGTTCTCTCTCCCAGACGCGTAGCGGCTGCGGCACTGTGGTTCCAGTTCGGGCACGATAGGTAGTGAGCACGATGCCAGCCGTGCGCCGGGTTTGAGGCTGGCCGCGGCCTGAGCCGCGCTCGGACGCCGACCCCACGAGAGGAAGAAGCGGCGTGGGCCGCTTCTTCAGGAGAGAGCCACATGCAATTGAAGACGCTTCTGAACCGGGTCTACAAGCTGCCCGGTTTCGTGTACGGGAAAATCCGGCTGGTGCCGGCCGGGAAGCAGGGCGGGCGGGATCGTCTGGAGGTGGAGGTGCGCCCGCGAGCCGGTACGAAGGCGCGGTGCTCGGGCTGCGGCAAGCCAGGTCCGGGTTACGACCGCCTGCGACCGCGTCGATTCCAGGTAAGCATTCACTCCGGGGAGTATTTTGGGGCCTGGGAGGCTGGCCCTCGCGAGGGCCAAAGGCAGGGGAAGGCGCGGATAGGTGAAGGTGCGGCCCGCAGGTGCAGAGTGGCCTCGCTCGCCGCGTTCAGGCTCCAGCCTGAGAAGGTGGGCGAGTGACGTAGCGACACTCGCGAGCTGGCCTCAGCGGGGAGTTAAGCTGCGGGCGGGAAAGTGCTGTCGGGTGCGTCAGCCGGCGCTGCCGCTGGCGGCCCGTTGGCCGGGGTCCACCAGCGGATGGGAGGTGCGCGGAGTTCCTCGATGCGCTGCTCGTCCATCTCCCACGGGAGCCATGGAGACAGGTCCGATGGGGCTTGGCCCCGGTTGCGCGCACAGGCATCCAGCCAATCCAGCATGTAGCGGTACGGGTTCAGCCCCGCCACTCTCGCTGTCTGCAGCACGCTGAGCAGGCGCCCCGCCGTCTCGGCCCCGGCCGGACCGCCGGACCCGAAGCTCAGCCGGCGCGAGATCACGGGTCCGCGCAAGGTCCGCTCCGCGTAATTGTTGTCCATGGGAATCGCCGGGTCCTCGAGGAACACGCTGAGCCCCGCCTTGTGCAGGATCAGGGACGCCGTGGCTTTGCCCCGCGCTTCCACCTGGGCCAGCTCCGCGCCGGTCCGGCCACCGCTTGGCACGGCGATCAGCATTTCATAGCGCGCAACCAGGCTCCTCCACTCTTGCACCGCGTCGTCGAAGAGTTTCCCGAGGCTGGCTTTCAGGCTTGCCTGCGCAGCCTCGAAGTCCTCGGCCTGGTGCTCTAAGGGCAGTGCGGGCTGCCAGGCCCTGCGACGCAGGTGCGCCAAGTGGAACACTTCCCCGATCCGCTCGAGCCAGTCCGTGGCCCACGGCTCCAGTTCCGGAAAGCCGGCTTCCACCCGGCAGTAGTGTCGGCGCTGATGAGCCCAGCAGAACTGCAGCCGGACATTCTCGGAGCGCTTGGCGAAGGCCGGATAGACACTCCAGCAGTCGCACACGAGCGTCAGCAGCTTGCCTTGGCCCAGCTTGCCCAGCAGTTCGCGGCCCGAGGGCAGCCCGCGCGTCGGCAGGATGCGCATCCAGACGGCATCCTCGCAGCAGACCATCCACAGCCAGTGCTTGGGCCTGGCGCCGGATGCCGGGGGCTGCTTGGCGTTGTCCTGGCCCTCAATGTTCTGCACCGGCCAGGAGGTTTCGTCGGCCTGCACCACCCGAGCCTGTCCCAGACGCTCGGCGATGGCCTGCTCCAAGGGTTGCACCAGCCGGGCGAGCCTCTGCAGGCCTTGCGCCAGCGTCGCCGGTGCCATGCCCAACCCGATGGCATCCAGCTCGCGCGCCACCGCGGCCTGCGGGCGATGCATGTGGAAAACTTGGACCACGCTCCAGGCCCACACGCTGGTCCCCAGCTGGGTGCCGCTCCACAGCCGTGGCGCGGGGGGCGCAACGAGGCGTCCCGGCGGTGCGCAGGCGCAGCCCGGCTCGTAGCACTGGCGCTCAATCTCGCGGGCGAGCGCAGCCAAGTGCATCTCGAAGATCTTGCTGGACTTGGTCCCGCAGCGCACGAAGGGCGTGTCGCACTGCGCGCAGCGGCGCTCGTGCTCGGGCAGCTCCAAGGGCTCGGGAATCTTTGGCAGGCGGGAGCGGTCCCGACGCGGCGGAGTGGCCGATCCGGGCTGGCGTCCCCGCTTGCGCTTGGCGGCCTTCTGCTTGCGCCCCTTGCCGGCCTTGTCAGGCTTGTCAGGCTTGTCAGGGCTGTCCCCCGGCCCGGGCGGCGGCTTGGGGTCCGCTTTCGGCTCGGGCCCGGGATCCGACGGCTTCTCGCTCTTGCGCCCGAACAAGGTCTTCTGCAGGTCTGCCACGAGCAGCTTCAGATTGCCGATCGTTGTGTGGGCTTGCTGCAGCTCAGTCCGCGTCCGCTCCAGCTCGGCCCGCGTCCGCTCCAGCTCAGTCCGCGTCCGCTCCAGCTCGGCCTGGCTGCGCTGCGACCGTCGGCGGAATTCCCCGCTCTCCTGCCGTGCGCTTTCCACCTTCTCGAGCAGGGCCGCGCAGTGCTGCTCCAAGCGTTCCAATTCCTGCGCCTGCTCCCGCTCCCGCGCGGTGTCCCCGCTTGCGCCCGGCCAGAATCTCACCTTGGGCCCTTCCCGCGGCCGGCGGCCGCTGCCGCGCGCTCGCCCAGCCCCTGCGCGCTGCGCTCCGGCACGGCCGGCTGCGAGTGGGCCTGCAGCCCCAGCGAGGCGTGCTCGACGGCCCCCTCGAACACCTCCGGCGGCAGCCGGACCAAGGCTTGGTAGAACGTGCTCGGCACCGGAGCGGCGTAGCGTTGTAGCCGCATGTTGCACCAGCAGCCGGCGGCCTGCCGCTGCCGCTGGCTGAGCAGGGTGGCATACCGCGAGTAGGCCGTCACGCCGCGGTAGCCGGCCATGTGCGCACTCGCGGCCAGGCACAGCAGGCTGGCCAGCGCATAGCGGCGGCCGCCGGCCGGGCGGCAGTGCGGCTCCTGCTGCAGGCGCTCGAGCAGGCTGCGCAGCACCGCGGCCGGAGCCGGCGGCCGCTTGGCGGGACCGCCCCAGCAGGGCTCCTGCTCGGGCTGGCGCAAACGCGCCTGCACGTTACGGGCCAAGGGGTACACCAGCACTTGCTTGGGCTGGCCATGATGCCGCCAGCGGGCCGTGGGGCCCCGCTGGCGGCCATAGCCGCTGGTGAACCCCAGCGGCTGCCAGTTCGCGGCGCGGTAGCACGTGCCCCTGTGCAGCGCGCGGTCCACGAAGGTTTCCGCGAGCAGCGCCGGATACCCATGTGCGGCCAAGATGTCTCCCGACAAGCGGCGCAGGCTGAGGCCCAAGACCCTCGATGCCAGGTTCTTGCGCCCGGCAGCGGCGGGCAGGATCACGAAGCGCACATTCTGGGCGATCAGATGCAGGCGGCGCAGCTTCTGCTGCAGCGACCAGCCGATCCAGCGGTCGCGCACGGCCACGCGCAGCGCTCCGGGTTGCCATCCCAGCAGCGCCAGCCAAGTCCCGTCCAGGGTTGCGACATGCCGCAAGGCACGTCCGAACATGCGCTGGAAGGACAGGTAGTGGTGGGCGGCCACCAGCCGGTCCCAACGTCGGTGCTCGCAGCCGCCGCGAGTCGGGCGCACGCAAACAGCGCGCAGGTCAAAGTGCGCGTCTTGCACCGTTGTTGCCATCTGAAGGCCAGCCACCAAGGCCCACTATGACAGAATCAGCAGGAAATGTCCACCCCTCTATCTGGAAGCACTGACATTCAGCCCCGCAGCGGTGTGCGCTGGGGCCAGCTAAGGACCAAGGATGCAGCTCCCATCCGTCCGATGTCTCGCCGTTACGGGGCAGCCGGCTTTCCGGAACTGCAGCCGTGGGCCAGGGATGGGCTCGAGCGGATCGGGGAAGTGTTCCACTTGGCGCGCCTGCGTCGCAGGGCCTGACAGCCCGACCTGCCCTTGCAGGGCCAGGCCGAGGACTTCGCGGCTGCGCAGGCAAGCCTGGAAGCCAGCTTCGGGGAACTCTTCGACGACGCGCTGCAAGCGTGGCAGCGCCTGGTCGCCCGCTATGAGGTGCTGGAAGGCTTGCAGCCAAGCGGTGGCCGGACCGGCGCGGAACTGGCCCAAGTGGCAGCGCAGGGCAACCCCACGGCGTCCTTGATCCAGCATCAGGAGGGTCCCAGCGTGTTTCTCGAGGATCCGGGGATTCCCATGGACAACAACCGCTCGGAGTGGACCTTGCGCGGGCCCGTGATCTCGCGCCAGCGGCGCTTCGGGCCCGGCGGACCGGCCAGGGCCAAGACGGCGGGGTGCCTGCTCAGCGTGCTGCAGACAGCGAGAGTGGCTGGGCTGAACCCGTACCGGTGCCCGCAGGATTGGCTGGATGCCTATGCGCGCAACCGGGGCCAGGCCCCATCGGACCTGTCCCCATGGCTCCCGTGAGAGATGGACGAGCAGCGCATGGAGGAACTCCGCGCACCTCCCATACGCTGCTGGACTCCGGCCAACGAGCCGCCAGCGGCAGCACTCGCTCACGCACCCGACAGCACTGTCCCGCGCGCAGCTTGACTCCCCGCTGAGGCCAACTCGCGAGTTTCCCTACGACACTCGCCCACCTTCTCAGGCTGGAGCCCCAACGCGGCGAGCGAGCCCACCCTGCACCTGCGGGCCGCACCTTCCCTCCCTTGGTCCTCGCGAGGGCCAGTCTCCTAGGCCCCAAATACTCCCCGGAGTGAATGCTTACGATTCCAGTTCGTGCCGCTGCTGGGCCTGGCCTGCTACTTCGTCTATGCGATGAGACGCGTGAACTGTGTGCACTGCGGAAAGGTGAAAGTGGAGCGTGTGCCGTGGGCCGAGGGCAAGCGGCAGTCGACCAGGGCCCTGGACTGGTTCCTCGCCAGTTGGGCCAAACATCTCTCTTGGCAGGAGACCGCGAATGCCTTCGCGGTCAGTTGGGACCGGGTCTACCGTGCGGTCGGGATGGCAGTGGCATGGGGCCGGGAACGTGTTTCCCTGGAAGGGATTACCTCCATCGGGGTGGACGAGATCGCGTGGCAGAGCGGACACAAGTACCTGACCTTGGTGTACCAGTTGGACGCTGGCCGGCGACGGCTGCTGTGGGTCGGGAAGCAGCGCAAGATCACGACGCTGGAGAGCTTCTTCACATGGTTCGGAAAGCAACGCGCGGCGCAACTGCAAGTCGTCTGCTCGGACATGTGGAGGGCCTACCTGCGGGTGATCAGGGAGCAGGCCGGCCAGGCTCGGAATGTGCTGGATCGCTTGCACATCATGCAGAAGCTGAGCAAGGCCATCGATGCAGTGCGGGCGGCTGAAGCCAAGCAGCTCAAGGCAGAGGGCAACAAGCCGGTGCTCAAGCATTCGCGCTGGCTGCTGCTCAGGCGCCGGGACGGCCTCAGCGAAGAGCAGGAGCCGAAGTTGGCCGACTTGCTGAAGCTGAATCTGCGCACGGTGCGAGCCTACCTGCTGAAGGAAGACTTGCACTTCCTGTGGGCCTGTCGATCACCGACCCAGGCCAACAAGTTCATCAAGCGCTGGTGTCGGCGCGCGATGCGCTCGAGGATCCAGCCCATGCAGAAGGTGGCCAGGATGCTGCGCAACCACCGGCCACTGGTGCTGAACTGGTTTCGCACCGGACGAGCCTTCTCCTCCGGCGCGGTCGAGGGCATGAACAACAAAGCGAAAGTGGCCATGAGAAAGGCCTATGGATTCAAGTCCTACAAGGCATACGAACTCGCGCTGTATCATACACTTGGCGATCTGCCGGAACATGATCTCGCCCACAGGTTCTGCTGAAGAGCCCGATTTCAAGAGGAGACAGCCTCGCCGATCGCGAACCAAGGAGTCGTTCATCGGCTCATTGCCGACGTGCGTGCAGCCGAGAGGAACTACCATCGGCTAGTTCTGCTCGTAGGGCCCGTCGGCTCGGGCAAGGCGGTCACGCTCAGAGAGGTTGCGAAACAGGTCGATGGTCGCCTCGTGAACCTCAACCTCGAACTCTCGCGCCGATTGCTCGACCTGGACCTCAAGCAAAGGAGTCTCCGGTTCGGCCAAGTTCTGGACGAACTCTTGGGCCAAGATGCCGTGACGATATGCCTTTGCCGCACTGAGATGCTCTTTGACCCGGCGTTCCAGCAGGATCCGCTCCGGCTACTCAAGGGACTGTCGAGGGTGCGGACAGTGGTTGCGGCATGGAGCGGTACCCTGGAAGACGAATTCTTACAGTATGCTGATCCATGGCATCGGGAGCACCAGCGGATCGCGATCGGCGGACTGAGGTATGTCAGTTGCCTGGTGGGGGCGTGCAGTGACCGGAATAGCTCCACGACACCAAGTGATCTGCACCCAGATGGGTGACGAAGAACCGCTTGGGTGCCCCGTGATGCTTGAACCGAAGAGCCGCTCGAAATGACTACCCCGCTTCAAGGAAAGTACCGAGACTTCATCCAGTTCGACCCGATCGAGTCAGTCGTCCAATTGCGACACGCCGACGAGGCGGAAGCCGCCCGCAAGCTGGTGAGCACGTACGTCGTGAGCGACCAGATGGCCGAACGGCTATCCGGCCTCGCGATCCCGCAACTTCGCTTTGACCAGCCAGCAGACAACCGGGGCCTGCTTGTTGTGGGCGACTATGGGACCGGCAAGTCTCACCTCATGTCGGTGATTTCGGCCGTTGCCGAGCGCAAGGCACTCGCAAGGGAGCTCGCCCCGAGGATCCGCGATCCGATGAAGCCTATCGCAGGCCGATTCAAGGTTGCCCGGACGGAGTTGGGCGCCACAACCATGGACCTGCGGACATTCGTCTGTTCCACTCTGGAGCATGCGCTCGACGATTGGGGAGTAGAGGGTGGTTTTCGCTTCCCACCGCCGGACACGATCCCGCACCACAAGGGCGCGTTCGAGGACATGATGACGGCGTTCCATGGCCGTTACCCGGATCGGGGGTTGCTCCTAGTCGTTGACGAACTCCTCGACTACCTGCGAAGCCGTGACGACAGGGAGTTGATTCAGGATCTGAACTTCCTCCGCGAGGTCGGAGAGGTCTGCAACGATCTCCGGTTCCGTTTCATCGCGGGTGTTCAGGAGGCGATTTTCGACAGTCACCGGTTCGAGCATGTAGCTAACAGCGTGCGGCGGGTGCACGACCGGTTCGAACAGGTCCGGATCGCTCGCGAGGACATCAAGCATGTCGTCGCCGAGCGTTTGCTGAGGAAATCCAATGAGCAGCGAGCCCGGGTGTCCGAGCACCTCGAACCGTTCACCAGGTTCTACGGACGGATGAACGAGAGGCTTGAGGACTTCGTGCGACTGTTTCCGGTACACCCGGACTTCATTGGAACCTTTGAGCGTCTGGCAGTGGTGGAGAAACGCCAGGTGTTGAAAACGCTTTCGTCAGCGACGGCCGAGAGGCTCGATCACGACCTGCCAGCCGATCGGCCCGGCCTGATCGCGTACGACCAATTCTGGGAGACTCTACGCGGCACCCCGGCCTTCAGCGCTGTCCTCGAAGTCCGGGAGGTGATCGATTGTAGTCAGGTACTGGAGGGGCGGATCCAGAGCGCCTTTACCCGACCGCCGTATAGGCCGATGGCGCTACGGATCATCCACGCTCTGTCGGTTCACCGTCTGATTCATCGCGACATCCACGCGTCGCTCGGTGCGACGGCCGAGGAGCTTGGCGACGAACTGTGCCTGTATCAGCCCGGCATCGAGGACATGGGGAGCGGCGAACCGGACGAGGATCTACGCGGCCACGTGGAGACCGTGCTCCGTGAGATCCACCGCACGGTGAGCGGTCAATTCATAACCCAGAATCAGGGGAACGGCCAGTACTACCTCGACCTCAAGAAGACCGAGGATCTGGACGCGAAGATCGAGCAGCGCGCCGAGACCCTCGACTCGGTGCAACTCAACCATCACTACTTGGCGGTTCTTCGGCGCATCATGGAATGCACTGACGAGACCTACGTCGTCGGCTACGAGATCTGGGAACACGAACTGGAGTGGCGTGAACGACGAGCCTCCCGCCTCGGCTACCTGTTCTTCGGTGCCCCCAATGAGCGGTCCACCGCGGTGCCTCCGCGCGACTTCTACCTGTACTTCCTCCCTCCTTACGAGCAGCACCGGTTCAAGGACGGGAGGCATCCTGACGAGGTTCTCTTTCGCCTTACGGAGGTTGGCGAGAAGTTCGTCCAGATGCTTAGGAGACGTGCGGCTGCGGCGGACCTGGCGTCCCGCGCTTCGGGGCATCCGAAGACCGTCTACACCCAGAAGGCTGAGGGCTATCTGAAGGAGCTCTCGAAATGGCTCCGTGAGCACTTGGCCACGGCCTTCCAGGTCACCCACCAAGGCAAGACGAAGTCACTCGCCCAGTGGATAAGAAGCGGGTCCTATGGCTCGGGGACAACGGATACAGTCCGCGATATGGTGTCCACCGTGGCATCCAATGCGCTGGCGGCGCACTTTGCCGAGCAGGCCCCTGAGTACCCGACCTTCCACAGCTACCACACCGCAAAGAACCGTCCGCATGCGGCGGCGGATGCACTAAGCTGGATCGCCGGTACGAAGAAGACGCACCAAGCCGCCAGGGTGCTCGATACGCTGGAACTCCTGGACGGGGAACGGCTTGACCCGAGCCAGTCGAAGTATGCGGGCCACATCCTGAAGGAAACGCGAAAGAAGGGATCGGGCAAGGTTCTCAATCGTGCTGAACTCATTGAGACGGTTGAAGGCGTCGAATACCTGGCTCCGAGCAGCTTCCGCCTTGAGCCCGAATGGGTGGTTGTGTTGCTGGCGGCGCTGGTGTACTCGGGCGACCTGGCGGTGGACGTGTTCGGCAAGACGTACGACGCGTCAAACCTGGAAGTGATGGCGGCCGGCGCGATCCCGGATCTGACGGATTTCAAACACCTCGAGCGACCTAAGGACTGGAATCGGCTGGGGATGAAGGAGCTGTTCGAGCTTCTGCATTTGGCGCCGGCACAGGCTGTTCAGGTCACGCTCGGGGAACACGATCCGGTCCGGGAACTCCAGAGCCGTGTAGACCGCGCTGTGGAGGAACTCCTGAGGGCCGCCCACGGCCTCCGTTCGGGAATTAACTTCTGGGGTCAGCCCGTGCTCTCGGAAGAGAAAGCGAAGGCGAGCGCGCTGAAACTGGACAAGACGAAACAGTTCCTCGAATCAGTTCGGCTTTTCAACACGCCGGGCAAGTTCAAGAACTTTACCTACGAAAGAGAGCAGGTTCGCGAATTGGGTGCGGGGTTGGAGGAGTTGTCCGCTGTTCGGGAGCTCATGGGGATCGTGCGGGGGGACTTGGGAGAGATGGCTTCGTACTTTGCGACGGCCGCGGCAGTTCTGCCAGACGTAAGCATTCACTCCGGGGAGTATTTGGGGCCTGGGAGACTGGCCCTCGCGAGGACCAAGGGAGGGAAGGTGCGGCCCGCAGGTGCAGGGTGGGCTCGCTCGCCGCGTTGGGGCTCCAGCCTGAGAAGGTGGGCGAGTGTCGTAGGGAAACTCGCGAGTTGGCCTCAGCGGGGAGTCAAGCTGCGCGCGGGACAGGGCTGTCGGGTGCGGGAGCGAGTGCTGCCGCTGGCGGCTCGTTGGCCGGAGTCCAGCAGCGTAAGGGAGGTGCGCGGAGTTCCTCCATGCGCTGCTCGTCCATCTCTCACGGGAGCCATGGGGACAGGTCCGATGGGGCCTGGCCCCGGTTGCGCGCATCGGCATCCAGCCAATCCTGCGGGCACCGGTACGGGTTCAGCCCAGCCACTCTCGCTGTCTGCAGCACGCTGAGCAGGCGCCCCGCCGTCTTGGCCCTGGTCGGTCCGCCGGGCCCGAAGCGCCGCTGGCGCGAGATCACGGGCCCGCGCAAGGTCCACTCCGAGCGGTTGTTGTCCATGGGAATCCCCGGATCCTCGGGAACGCGCTGGGACCCTCCTGATGCTGGATCAAGGACGCCGTGGCTTTGCCCTGCGCTGCCACTTGGGCCAGCTCCGCGCCGGTCCGGCCACCGCTTGGCTGCAAGCCTTCCAGCAGCTCATAGCGGGCGACCAGGCGCTGCCACGCTTGCAGCGCGTCGTCGAAGAGTTCCCCGAAGCTGGCTTTCAGGCTTGCCTGCGCAGCCGCGCAGTCCTCGGCCTGGCCCTGCAAGGGCAGGTCGGGCTGTCAGGCCCTGCGACGCAGGCGCGCCCAGTGGAACACTGCCCCGATCCGCTCGAGCCCATCCCTGGCCCACGGCTGCAGTTCCGGAAAGCCGGCTTCCCCGTAACGGCGGGACATCGGACGGATGGGAGCTGAATCCTTGGTCCTTCGGTGGCCCCAGCGCACACCGCTGCGGGGCTGAATGTCAGGGCTTCTAGGTAGAGGGGTGGACATTTTGAGCTGATTCTGTCATAGTGGGCCTTGGTGGCTGGCCTCCAGATGGCAACAACGGTGCAAGACGCGCACTATGACCTGCGCGCTGTTTGCGTGCGCCCGACGCGCGGCGGCTGCGAGCACCGACGTTGGGACCGGCTGGTGGCCGCCCACCACTACCTGTCCTTCCAGCGCATGTTCGGACGTGCCTTGCGGCATGTCGCAACCCTGGACGGGACTTGGCTGGCGCTGCTGGGATGGCAACCCGGAGCGCTGCGCGTGGCCGTGCGCGACCGCTGGATCGGCTGGTCGCTGCAGCAGAAGCTGCGCCGCCTGCATCTGATCGCCCAGAATGTCCGCTTCGTGATTCTGCCCACCGCTGCCGGGCGCAAGAACCTGGCATCGAGGGTCTTGGGCCTCAGCCTGCGCCGCTTATCGGGAGACATCTTGGCCGAACATGGGTATCCGGCGCTGCTCGCGGAAACCTTCGTGGACCGGGCGCTGCACAGGGGCACGTGCTACCGCGCCGCGAACTGGCAGCCGCTGGGGTTCACCAGCGGCTATGGCCGCCAGCGGGGCCCCACGGCCCGCTGGCGGCATCATGGCCAGCCCAAGCAAGTGCTGGTGTACCCCTTGGCCAGTAACGTGCAGGCGCGTTTGCGCCAGCCCGAGCAGGAGCCCCACTGGGGCGGTCCCGCCAAGCGGCCGCCGGCTCCGGCCGCGGTGCTGCGCAGCCTGCTCGAGAGCCTGCAGCAGGAGCCGCCTGCCCATGCCCCATTTGTCAAGATCGGGGCTCCTTTCCTGATGCGGTTTGAGGCGGTTCAAAGTGGTCCTTGAGTTCGTACGCCTCGGCCATGATGGTCAAGCGGGTCCAGCCTGACCAGATTTTCTGATGGCCGGGCGGCGGGCCGTTCTTGCGATACAGGTAGCCGCCCAGGATCGCCATCGTCCGCACGGCCAGCCCCAGGTTGCCCGGCGTGGCCAGCCTGCGACGGGCTGCGAAGTGCCGCAGCACTCGGATCTGGACTTGCGTGAACAACACCTCCGCCGGCATCTCGGGCGTCTCGCGCCCCAGCAAGGTCATCGCTGCCAGCCGCCAGGCAATGACCGCCTTGATCGTGACCGCCCGCTCGATGCGCTGCCCCGTGCGGTGCCCGAGGTACTGCACCTTGCAGCCCGACTTCAGGATGCGGTGCCAGTCCTCGATGCGCCAGCGCAGCCCGTACCAGTGCAGCATCCGCTCCGCAGCGGCCTGCGAGCTCACCTCCAGCGTCGTCAGCAGGAACCACTCCAGCGCCTCGACCCCGGCCGGGGCCTCCTTTTCCCACACATGCACCAACTGCAGCCGCAACGGGCCCTGCTTGCCGGCCGGGTCCCGCAACTCGACCGTCTTCCAGCGCAGCTGCGCCCGCGCCGTGCGCGCCTCGCGCAACGGGCTGGCCGCCTGCTTGCGGGTGCTGCGCCGCGCCGAGCTCCGTGCCACCTCGATCTTCAGCTTGCCCTGCGCCGGCTGCGCGCGGATGCTGTCGAACAGCTTGGGCCGGCCCTTGCCCTGCGTGCGGTTGCACTTGGCGCGCACCAGCAGGTCGACGCGACGCAGCCGGCGCTGCTCGGCGAACAGCGCGAACACGTCCGCCTCGCGGTCCATGACCGACACCAGGCGCGTGCCGCCCAGCTGGGCGGCCATCTCGGCGCAGTCCCGCAGGCCGCGGATCCAGCGGAACGTCTTGCGCTCTTCGAGCGGCTTGCCGCGCTGCGCCTTGCCGTCCGGGGCGTCGTACTGGATCAGGGGCACGCCCAGCGGCACGCCCGCCGTGCTCACCGCCAGCGTCGAGTGCATGTGCAGGCCGAGGGTGCCCTTCGACTTCTTGTTCTTGCCGATCAGCCCCAGGCCCGCGCAGCCGGGATGCGCGGCGAAGTTGAGATCGGTGCCGTCCTGCAGGCAGAGCGCCACGCGCTCGCCCTGCAGGCGCCGCAACGTGCGCGCGCGGTGCGGCGCGAGGATGTTCTCCGGCGTCACCGCCGACTTCTTCGGCTGGTCGATGAAGCGGTAGTGGCCCTTGACCTGGCCGCGGTCGCCTTGGGCCGCCTCGGGGATCGACAGGGTGGGAGCGGCGGCCTGCATGTTGGTGGTCCGCACCAGCCTCTTTGACAAGCGGAGGTCGCCCAGCTGGGCCCCACCCATCTCATTGTGCGCGAACTGGTCGAGAGCGAGGCCCTGGGCCGGCCCCAGCGCCTGCTCGGGAGGCGGGGCGTCGGCGCCGAGCACGGCGCGGAAGTCGCGCCGCAGGGGGTAGAGGAAGATGGACTTCACCGGCACGTGCTGGCCGGGGGGCGCAAAGCGCCCGCGGCCCGCGGTCTGCCCCACCGGCGTCCAATTGGCGGCCCGGAAACAGGTGCCGGCGTGGCTCTGGGTGTCCACGAACGTCTCCACCAGGGCCGGCCGGTAGCCGTAGCGGAGCCGGAAGTCGGACGGCAGCTGGCGCAGGGCCATGGAGAGCACCTTGGAGGCGAGACAGCGGCACTGCACGGAGGGGCGGATCAGGAAGCGGCTGAGAGCGACCACGCGGTGCAGCCGCTTGCGTCGCAGCGCGGGCGACCAGCCGATCCACTCGTCGCGGGCGGCGACGGCCAGGGCCGAGGCGGCGAAGCCGAGCGCTCCCAGCAGGCCGTGCTCGGACTCGATCAGGTAGCGCAATTGCGCGCCCACATGCAGCACCGCGCCCTGCGGATGCTCGCTGGCGACGAGCTCGTTCCAAGTGCGGCGCTGGAGCGGGGTGCGGACCTCGGTCAGGCGCAGCCCCTGCACCGCCCCGGCGGAGGCCGGGACGGCGGCCGGCGTGGGCAGCGGCTGTCCCAGCCGGCGCGGTCGGCAGCGGGGCGCGCCCCCGTGGCGCGGCGCGGGCAACTGGATGCGGCCGGCCGCGTGCAGGCTGCGCAAGGCCTTCTGGCAACTCGCCATCTGCAACCGGCCGCGGCTGTCGCGGAAGCCGAACTCGCGGCATACGCGGCGGGCGATCTCGGTGCGGCTGGCATCGCCAGCCTCAGCCAGCAGGACCTGCACGGTCGCCACCGCCGTCGCAGTGGTCAGGGTCGCGGCGATGCAATGTTGATCCAACATGCTCAAGGAATGCCACAACAGCGACCCATTTGTCAAGTGTCATTAGTGGGGCATCGGCAGGCTGCGGGACATGGAGATGTCGCGGCTGGCGAGCGGGGTCGCGCTGGGCCGGAACCACATCCAGCAGAGCCTGTCGGCGCTGTTCCGGCTCGTTCGGGAGGGCTTCGATCCCAAGCCGGCGACGCAGGGCCCGCTGGAGTTCGGCAAGGAGCACCTGAGCCGCACGTTCAAGATGCGCCCGTTGGACAGCTCGCTGTTCGACGAGCGGCGCACCCCGCTGCTGGCGAAGGCTCGCCTGGCCGACGCAGTCATGCAGCGGGTGATCCGGCTGCTGTCGCTGACGCGTCCGGCCAAGGGGCGCGGAAAGCGGCGGGGCAGAATCTCGTACGGCCAGCTGGGGATTAACCAGCTGGGAGCCGTGTACGAGGCGCTGCTGTCATTCCGGGGATTTATCGCGAAGGAAGACCTGTACGAGCTCAAGCCGGCCAAGAAACAGGCAGACCCGCTGCAGGAGTCATGGTTTGCGCCGAAGGCGGATCTGTACCTGTACGAGGAGGACGAGAAAGTCTGGGACACGGACCGCCGGGGTGTGCGGGAGCACCTGATGCACAAGCAGGGGAGCTTTCTGTACCGGCTGCGCGGGCGGGATCGAAAAAAGTCGGCGAGCTACTACACGCCGGAGCCGCTGACCCGGGTCGTGGTGAAGTACGCGCTGCGGGAGCTGATCCCGGACGACATGCCGGCGGCCGAGATCTTGGACCTGACGGTCTGCGAGCCGGCGATGGGATCGGCGGCATTCCTGAACGAGGCCGTCAACCAGCTGGCGGCGAAGTACTTGGACCGCCGGCAGGGCGAGCTTGGCCGGCGGGTTCCCCGCGAGCGGTACGACGAGGAGCTGCAGAAGGTGCGGCACTTCATCGCGGACCGGAACGTGTTCGGCGCCGACCTCAACCCGGTGGCGATCGAGCTGGCCGAGATGTCGCTGTGGCTGAACTCGATCGTCAAGGACGGGCATGTGCCCTGGTTTCGGTCCCAACTGGTGGCAGGGAACTCGCTGGTCGGGGCCCGCCGGGCCACGTATCGGCCCGACGAGATTCGAACCGGGAGGTCGAGAAGGGAACAGTGGTTTAGCCGGCAGCCTGACGACGTTGGTCGGGGGACGTCGCCACAGCGGCCGCCGGGCACCGTCTACCACTTCCTCCTGCCCGACCCGGGCATGGCGAACTACACGGACAAGTTCGTGCGGACGCTCGCGCCCGACGCGATCAAGCGATTGAAGGGATGGAAGAAGAAGTTCTGCCGGCCGTTCGGGACCGAGGACATCGAGGATCTGGAGCGCTTGTCGGCCGCAGTGGACAAGCTCTGGGCGCTCACGGCGGAGCAGCTGGCCAAGGAGCGTCAGCTGACCACTGACGACATCGGGGTCTGGGGCCGGGAATCGCGCCTACGGCGCACTCCCAACGACCGCAAGGACCAGATTCGGCGGCAAGGTGCATACGGCACAGAGGCGTTCGCCGCGAGCCCGTACCGGCGGCTCAAGCTGGTGATGGACTACTGGTGTTCGCTGTGGCACTGGCCCATCGAGGCGGAGGTTGACCCGCCAACGCGGGATCAGTTCCTTGCCGAGGTGGGCCTGGTGCTGACCGCGGATGTGCGGCTGCCGGGCATCGCTCCGCATGACGCGGGCTTCCTGTTCGGGGAAGAGTACGCGGAGCACGTCGCCGGGTTGGCGCGGCGAATCTTGGACGAGGCTGGCACGCTTGACATGGATCAGGTGCTTGGAGAGTTCCCGCGCCTCGGGATGGCCGACCGTCTGGGGCGGGAGTTGCGCTTCCTGCACTGGGAGCTTCAGTTCGCGGACCTGTTCTACGGCGCGCGAGCCGACGGCCGGGCGAGGAAGGGGTTCGATCTGGTCGTCGGGAATCCGCCGTGGGTCAAGGTCGAGTGGGATGAGCGAGGGGTGATCGGCGATTTTGAGCCGCTGATCGGCCTGCGCAAGATGCGCGCCCCCCAGCTCCGCCAAGAGCGGGAGGAGGCGTTCGACCGGTGGAGCGACCTGCGCGGGACGTATTTGGCGGAATATGGCTGGGCAGCGACGACGCAGAGCTACCTGAACGCGGCCCAGAACTATCCCTTACTCAAGGGCGTGCAGACGAATCTCTACAAGTGCTTCCTGCCTCAAGCATGGAGACTCGTCCATGAGCGGGGGGCGGCGGGTTTCTTACATCCGGAGGGGGTGTACGACGATCCCAACGGAGGCCGGCTGCGAGCGGCGATGTATGAGCGGCTGCGGGGGCACTTCCAGTTCCAGAACGAACTGAGGCTGTTTCCCGAGGTGCACCACCACACCCGGTTCAGCGCCAATGTGTACGGGTCCAGACGCGAGCGACCGCGGTTCGGGCACATCGCGAACCTATACTCGGCGGCCACGGTGGACGCGTGTCACGACCACTTGGGTGAGGGTCCGGTTCCAGGCATCAAGAATTCCGCCGGCAAGTGGGAGACGAACGGTCATTCGCGGAGGATCGTTCAGGTAGGCAGGGAGGAGCTGGAGATCTTCGCGGCAGCACTGGACGCGAGCGAGACGCGACCCGAAGAGGCGCGCCTTCCGGCGCTGCACTCGGTGGAACTGGTGGGGTTCATCCGCAAGTTCGCGGCCCAGCCGCGACGGCTCCGCGACTTGGAGGGGCAGTACGCCAGCCCTAGGATTCTTGATGAGACGGGTGCCGTGCGGGACGGAACGATCCGGCGCGAGACGCGGTTTCCGAGTGGCCCGGGCGAGTGGATTCTCTCGGGGCCCCATTTCTTCGTCGGCAATCCGCTGTACAAGACACCGCGACGGAAGTGCCGGCTCAACAGCGATTACGACTGCATCGATCTCACGTGGATTCCGGACGACTATCTGCCGCGGACCAACTACGTTCCGGACTGCGACCCGGACGAATACTTGAGACGGATACCGACCGTTGCGTTTGCCGACGGCAAGAGTGAATCGGTGCCGCATAGGACTACGGACTACTATCGCCATTTGAACCGAAGGAGAGTGCCTCCTGCCGGGGAGCGAACACTCAGCGTCGCTATTGTCCCGCCCTGCGTTGGTCATGTCGATCAAGGCTTGGGCATTGCATTCTTACGAAATGCCGCGCTGCTTGATTATCAGAGCGTGTGCATATCTCTGGCGATGGACGCGTATGTAAAAATTGCTGGAATTACTGACCTTAGGCAGTCCGCTGCTGAGCACTTTCCACTGCCCCATTTCTGCCAGTCTGTGCGTACCGCACTGCATGTGAGGACATGTACTCTGAACTCCCTCACAACCCACTATCGGGATCTCTGGGAGGCTGTCTGGACCGATGAATACCAAGACGCCCGTTGGACGAAGTCTACCGGGCGCTTGAATCCAGACTTTTTCGTCAATCTGAGCCGATCGTGGACCCGGACCTGCGCCTTGCGCACCGACTACGAGCGCCGACAGGCGCTCGTCGAGATCGATGTCTTAGTCGCGATGGCCCTCGGCCTCACCGTTGACGAGCTCTTGGCGGTCTATCGCGTACAGTTCCCCGTGATGCGCCAGTACGAGGCCGACACTTGGTACGACATGAATGGCCGTATCGTCTTCACGGTATCCAAGGGCCTGCCAGGAGTTGGTCTGCCTCGCAAAGCGATCAAGGGCGACTCCAACTACTGTCTCGCGACTCCCGACCGAACCATTTCCGCCACATCTTTCGGGTGGGAGGACATCCGCCACCTCAGTGAGGGCACGGTCACCCGGCAGATCCTTGACGACACCCTTCCCGGCGGTCCGCACAAGCGGGTGATCGAGTATGTTGCCCCATTCGCCCGCTGCGACCGTGAAGAGGACTATCGCCTTGCTTGGGCCGAGTTCACCCGGCGCTTCGAAGGACGCCAGTTGTAGCCGAGGCGCAAATCCGATGTCCCAACTGCCACCAACGACCAGACCGCGACGCAGGTACGTCACATCTTCGCGCTCGCCTTCCAAGAAGCGTGCTCACGTGTCGCACGGGCCGCATTGCGGAAGCCTCTCGCCCGGCGTGATCGACAGAGGATAGCCCAGCACGATGCTTCCGTCAGTCGTCGCCTCCGAGGTCGCCACGGCTCTCTCCGAGTTCGTCCGCACACAGTTCCTTCCTTCAAACCCGCGGATGACCAAGGTCGTCGAAGACTTCCTCCGCACCCCTGAGAACCTCCTCAAGGGCCCGTACATGTCAGTGGCCCTGCCGTTTCAGACGGCTCCGGACGGAGGCGAGGCGTTTCCCGAGGTCCCGCTAGGCTTCGTGCCTTGGCGCCACCAGCGCTCGGCCTTCGACCGCCTCGGCCAGCGCAAGTCGACGGTCGTCGCCACCGGCACGGGCTCGGGCAAGACGGAGTGCTTCCTCCTGCCCATCCTCAACGACTGCCGCATCCACGCCGGGCAACCGGGCATCAAAGCGATCGTGATCTACCCCATGAACGCCCTCGCCATCGACCAGGCCGGCCGGATCGCGAAGCTGATCCACACCACGCCCTCGCTGCGTGCACGGATCACGGCCGGCATCTACGTCGGCCGGGGCCGCAAGTCGGGCACGGACCGGATGACCAAGAGCAGCATCCTATCCGACCGAGCCGTGATCGTCGATCACCCGCCCGACATTCTCCTCACCAACTACAAGATGCTCGACTACCTCCTAAGCCGCCCTCGCGACCAGCGGCTCTGGAAACACAACACCGCCAGCACCCTCCGCTGGCTGGTCGTGGACGAGCTCCACACGTTTGACGGGGCCCAGGGCACTGACCTCGCATGCCTCATTCGCCGTCTCAAGGCTCGCCTCGGTGCCGGCGGGAGCGACCTCACCTGCATCGGCACATCGGCAACGCTCGGCGATTCCGGCAAGGACGACCTTGTCGCATACGTCAGGGACATCTTTGGAGAGCCGTTCGAGGCAGACTCGATCATCGGCGAGAGTCGCCAGACGGTAGAGGAGTTCCTCGCAAAGTCGCCAGTCCGCCATCACCTGCCCCCATTCGTTGATCTCTCCCAGTCCGTTGACCATTCCCAGTTCCAGAGCAGAGATGCCTACCTCCGGCACCAGTCCGACCTCTTCTTCGGAGGTATCAGCCGTGACGAATTCCACGCGCCCGGCTGGAGGTCGGACCTGGGCAACCGGCTGCGCCATCATGTCGCCTTCCATCGACTCCTCGAGGTCCTTGATCACGGTCCCAGAGCGATCCTCGACATCGCTGGCAAGCTGCGGGCATCGCTGCCCTTCAGGGGCCATGACGAGGCGATTGCTTTGGTCAGGGGCCTCTTTGCGCTGATCTCGCACGCTCGCTCCAAGGACGGCAAGCGCCCCCTCCTCGATGTCTCGGCTCACCTCTGGGTGCGCGAGATGGGGCGCATGGTCTGTAGCGTCTCCGAAGACGCCCCGGTCGAAGAGCCGGACCACGTGAAGCAAGAAGACTCCGACCATCACGAAGCCGCTGAATTGGCCGCGTCAGGTCGGGGGCGGGCACCTGTTCGATCGTCTCTACCCCGCCGTCGCAGGCTCAGACACTCGGACGATCTGGATCCCAGCAAAGGCCCCATCCACCTTCCCCTCATCCAGTGCCGCATCTGCCGGGCGACTGGCTGGGGAGCCGTGCTGGGCTCGGGCCACACGCATCTTGGCCGTGACCTCCGCCACTTCTATAACCAGTTCTTCGACCGCGATCTGGATGTCCGATTCCTGTTTCCGGTCCGACCGCCACCGGGAGCTCAAGACAGGGCAGCCTCAGTTTGTGGCTCATGCGGCTATATGGGCCCAGGGTCGACCCCCTGCGATAGCTGCGGGCCCGACCACATGGTCAAGGTGTTCGTGCCCGACCAGACAGTCCTGCGAGATTCCGGGAACGGCAAGCGCAGTGAGTTCTCACGGGATTGCCCATTCTGCACCGCGCCCGATAGCTTGTCCATAATGGGTGCCCGCTCGTCGGTGCTCGTCAGTGCAGCGCTCGGGCAGATCTATGGTTCTCGCTACAACGACGATGCCAAGGTAATCGCATTCTCGGACAACGTTCAGGACGCAGCCCACCGGGCGGCATTCGTTGCCCACCGGACTTGGCGGGTCAGCAAGAGAGTCGTCGTCGCCCAAGCGATTCCCAAGAGCGCAACACTGAAGCTGAGCGAGTTCGCAAGGTCCGTGGCAGCCCACGCAGAGCAACTCCCGGGAGGAGCGGATACGAGGTCGCGCGAAGACTTCGTGGAGCGGTTCATCGCTCCGGATCGCTCTTGGCTCAGGGCGTTCAAGCAGTTTCAGGAGCGGGGTCGGTTGCCACCCAAAGGGTCGCTCCCGCAGTTGGTCCGCGACCGCTTGGAGTGGGAGGCCTTCACGGAGGCCGGATTCGGAGCATCCCGTCCTCACTCGATCCAACGAGCCCGCGTCGCAGCTGTAGGCCCGGACCTGGCCACCCTTCGGGCCGCGGCTGCGGAAGCTGTCCAACCCCTGAGAGAGGAGATTGGGGGGCTCGAGGACCTATCAGCGCGTCGCGTTACTTGGGTTGTTCTCGGAATACTCAGGCGCATGCTCCAACGCGGCGCGATCCTGAGCGAAGAGGTTGCCGCGGTCCGCAAATTTCTCGCGTCCGGTTGCAGTAGTTGGAGCCTGCATCGAAACTTGGCCCTACCCGACTACGGCAACTTCGCTCCTCTGGTGTACCCAAGGGACGCCGGGCAGCCGCCCCCCCGGAACGGCACGGAGTCCCTGGCCCGACTGCATCCGAAGAGTTGGTACCAGCTATGGGTTCGCAAGGTAGTCAGGGCCGGTCGTGCCGTCCTACCCGACGGGTATGAAGGGCACGTGCTCGAGATTCTGATGACGGTCCTTGGGGACCACGGGCTGGTGACGCTGCGACGGTCCGGCAAGTCGCAGGTTGTGTGGGCTATCAACCCGGATCGGTTCCTGATTGGCCGCGATGTTCGCGTTCTCCGATGCGCCAGTCCCACCCGTGAACTTGTCGTTCCCGACGCCGAGGCCCGGCTTTGGGTCGAGGCACCGTGCATCGACCTGAAGGTGGACGACACATACAAGACGTGTCACAGGCCCAAGAGGCAGACTTGGGCTGGCCGAATGTATCGGAGCGGTGACGTCCATCGAATCTGGCCTGAGGAGCACACCGCTCTGGTGAGCAATCGCAAACGTGATCGCCTGCAGCAGCGATTCTCAGCGGAGACCCGCAAGCCACTCGATCCGAACCTGATGTCGGCAACGCCCACCCTCGAGATGGGAATCGACATCGGCGACCTCTCAACAGTTGTGCTCTGCTCGGTCCCCCCTTCGCAGGCCAACTACCTGCAGCGAATCGGCCGGGCCGGGCGGCGGGACGGCAACGCTCTGACAATGACCGTCGCGGCTGCCCGCGCCCATGATCTGTCCTTCTATGTCAATCCCCTCGAGATGCTGCATGGTTCGGTCTCCACCCCAGGTGTCTTCCTGAACGCCTCGGCCGTCCTCGAGCGTCAGCTGACTTCGTTCTGCCTTGACGACTGGGCTGCCTCCTGTGGCGATCCCGGAGCAGTACCCGACCAGATCCGCAGAGTGCTCCAAGCTGTCGACAGCCGTGACGAGACCGCTTTTCCCTACACCTTCTTCTCGCACATCAGCCGCTACCGCGCCGGGATTTTCCAACGATTCTTGGAGGTGTTTGGAGCATCGCTGAAAGACGACACGAGGGAGTATCTCCGGACCTTCCTCTGGGGAGAGTCCGGCAAGGAACCCCAGCTCGAAGTCAAGATCTTGGATTGCCTCGAACATGCGCTAAGCGAGCAACGCGCGTTCCGGAATGACCTGAGACGGCTCCGCGACCGCCTGTCCGGCCTCAAGAAGGCCCCAGATTCGGAGGCCACCGAGCTGGACCGGAGGGAAGTCGCCCAAGCGCGAGATGGGCTCGGGAAGCTTTCCAGATCCCTGAAGAGGCGCGACACCTTTGGATTCTTCACCGACCGAGGGCTGATCCCCAACTACGCCTTCCCGGAAGAGGGGGTTGGCCTGCGCTCTGTGATCGTCCGCCAGGAGCCCTCCGGCGGGCAGACGGGAGCAGGGCAGGCAATGCCCCCCGAACCGTCGGCAAGTGAGGCATACCAGTACATGCGCCCAGCGTCGGCCGCGTTGAGTGAGCTGGCGCCCGAAAACCGATTCTTCGCGGAGGGTCACCGCGTGAAGATCGACCGCATCGACGTTCGGGTGAGCAAGCCTGAGCGATGGAGGCTCTGTCCAAGCTGCACGCATCTCGAACGCGTCGACGACATCGATGCGTTTCGGACATGTCCGCACTGCGGAGACCCGATGTGGGCCGATGGCGGTCAAGTGCGGATGATGATTCCGCTACGCCTCGTCCACGCAACAACCGGAATCCGGCGCGCGCAGATCATGGATGACCTTGAAGTCCGGGATCCACTGTTCTATCAGCGCCACCTCGTCGCCGAACACCAGCTGGATGCCATCCGCAGGGCATTCGGGACCCAGCAGGGGGAAGAGCCCTTCGGCTTCGAGTACGTCTCGAGGACCACATTCCGGGAGATGAACTTCGGACCAGTCAGCAAGAAGGGCCACCCGACCAAGTTCGATGGCGAGTCCGTGCCCAGGGTCGGATTCCGGATCTGCCGGAAGTGTGGGCAGGTCCAGTCCCGCCGCTCTGGCGCCCAGCCCGAGCACGACTGGACCTGCGGGAAACGCGTCCTCAACACCTATGCCGAATTGCCCGACACCTCGAGCTTCGCCGACAGCGTCGCGCCCGTCGCGCGCGACCCGGACATCATCGATTGCCTGTTCCTCTACCGGGAATTTGCCTCCGAATCGCTGACCATCCTGATGCCAGGCGTCGACGATGACCGGAACAGTCCGCAGGTCCAGTCGTTCATCGCAGCTGTCGAACTGGGGCTGAAGCGGAAATTCCGCGGGAAGGTTGACCACATCCATGCCATGGTCCAGGGCCGTTCCGTTCCCGACGGGTCCACTCGGCCGACTGTCCTGATCCTGTACGACTCCGTGCCCGGCGGAACTGGCTACCTGAAGGAGCTAACCAGCGACCCAGCCCGGCTGATGGAGGTCTTCCAGACGGCCTGGGACTGCCTCGCCGCCTGTGACTGCGAGGATGGTTGCCACAAGTGTCTGCGGGCGTACCGGCGCGGTCGTGACCTGCCACGACCATCCAAGAAAGAGGCCAATCTGGCGCTTAGGAAGATCTTGGATTGTTCGGATGGCTTGGAGCCGATCAAGACGGTGACCACCATCACCCCCGGCCCTGTCGAGAGCGATCTTGAGGCCCGCTTCCTGAAGGCACTGCGCGCCCGTGAGAAATCCGGCATGGCCATGCGCAACGCGATCGTCCGTGGCCACAGCGGCTGGACGCTGACCATCAACAAGCGCACGTGGACGATTGAGGCCCAAGTCAACCTTGGGGCCGGGGAAGGAGTGCTCGTTCCATCAAAGCCCGACTTCGTCATCTACCCGCCCGCCGGACTTGACGGAGCCTTACCCGTGGCCGTGTTCTTGGACGGTTTCGCCTACCACTGGAATCGGACGGGTGACGACTCGGCAAAGCGAATGGCCCTGATCCGAGCCGGTTTCTTGCAGTGGTCGCTGACTTGGCACGATCTAGATTCCGCATTTGGGCACCCCTCCGAAATCTTGGACATCCTCAGAGGCTCCATCCCTGAGACAAGATCGGGCTCAGCGATGGCCTCCCCACAGCGATTGCTGGATCGCCGCTGGGGCACGGGACCGCTCAGATCGGACCTGCCCAGGTTGCAGTCTTCGTTCGACCTGCTCCTACGCTATCTCCAGGAGCCCGATCTGGAACGGTGGCGAAAAGCCGTCTTCACTGACGCACTCTGTCTGTTTGACCAATCTCGGATGACTTCGCCGACGTTTCGCCAGACGTTTGATACCGCGGCTCGAGAGCTCGTGCCGGATGGAGCGCAAGAGACGCTTGGATCCGCCGCACAGCCACTGCTCTATGCCGGTGGCGGTCATGAGTTCGGTTCGGGCTTCAAGGGTGCGACCCTGTTTGTCACGTTGCCGCCATCCGCTATCCAGAGTTTTGACCCCACGGGGATGGCATTCGCGCTGCACCTCGACGATCGCCAGACCGACGCTGACGACTATCGGGATCTCTGGAATGGCACGCTGCGTCTCTTCAACTTGATCCAGTTCCTCTCGGGCTCGTGGTGGACAACATCAACCGCGGTTGCCAAGGACGCGTACCCCGACTTTCGGCCGGCTGACACCCCCGAAGAGGGCTTGAGCGACGATTGGCGTGCCGCGATCTCGGAAGCGGACGACTGCGCACACAACCTGCTGCGAGGGCTCGCGGCGCTGGGTGTCCGCCCGCCCGATGCCGTGGGGTACGAGATGGCGAACTCGGCCGGCATCGTTGTCGCTGAGGCCGAGCTGGCTTGGGAAGATCGTCGTGTGGCAGTGCTGAGAGAGGACCAACTTGGCGACACGGGCGTATTCGAGGGGAAGGCTTGGCAGGTGTTTGACCACCGGGCCACGCCGAGCGTAGTGAGTGCGGCCGTTGTCGCGGCCGCCGATTGAGGGGAGGGAATCAATGGCAGTCTCTGGACAAATGGCAATGGGAGACCTGTTTCTCATGGCCTTCGCGCGTCTGCCGGTGCACCAGCAGCGCAAGGTCTCGGTAATGATCAGCAAGTTCCATGCGGATCCCACAAGCCCCGGGTTGAACTTCGAGCGAATCCACAAGGTACAGAGTCCGGGGATGCGCTCGCTTCGGATCGACAAGAGCTACCGGGCGATCGTCCAGCAGCCACCCTCCGGCAACCAGTGCCTGCTTCTCTGGGCCGGCAAGCACGACAAAGCATATGAGTGGGCGTCGCGCCACCGTTGCGACATAAATCCCGTGACCGGTGCCCTCCAGATCTACAGTCCCGACATCATGACCACGACCGTGATCAGACAGGGCACGCCCCCAGGGCCGACAGGGCCATTCGCTGCCCTTAAACCGCGGCAGCTGGTGCGCGTCGGCGTGCCCGAGGCGATGGTGGGCGAGATCCACTCGGCCGAAGGCTACCGCGAGCCAGACGGTGAGACGGTGGCTGAATCAATGAAACACCGCCTGCCTCGCGAGGCATACGAGGCCCTTTTCTATTACGCCGCAGGCGAGTCCTACGAGACGATCCTCCGCGATCGGGCAATCGCAGAGGAGGACATCGACACCAGTGACTTCGCCAAGGCACTCCTGCGGCGCGAGTCGATGTCCCGATTCACGATCGTAGCGCGGCAGGCAGACCTCGAGGCCATCCTGAACGCCCCGCTGGAGAAGTGGCGCGTCTTTCTGCACCCGGCTCAGCGGCAGATCGTGACCCGTGACTGGAACGGTCCCGTGCGCGTGCTGGGGGCCGCGGGCACGGGCAAGACCGTTGTTGCCATGCACCGTGCTCGCTGGCTGGTCCGCGAGGGCGGATCTGCGGCCAAGGTTCTGTTCGTGACCTTCAACAAGAATCTTGCCAATGACATCCGCCAGAACCTAGGGCAAATCTGCAGTCCGGCGGAAATGCGCCGCATCGAGGTCCAAAACCTCGATGCTTGGACCTACAAATTCCTGAGGCGGCACAAGAACGGCCTGCGAATTGCGTTTGTCCGGGATGCGGAATCGTGGAAGGAGGCGCTCTCGAATCGCCCGGCGAGCATCGATCTCCCCGAAGAATTCTATGCGGCCGAGCTGGAACAGGTCGTTCAAGCCAACGGTATCCAGAGTCTCGCCGGTTACAAGCGGGTCTCGCGCGTCGGCCGTGGAACCCCGCTGCACCGCGCCGCTCGCACGAAGGTTTGGCGCGTCTTCCAGACCTACCAAGAACTGCTCGCTGCCAAGGGGCTGCGGTCGCGGGACGATGCCTACCAAGACGCGATAGACATCATCCGGGCATCCGGGGGTAGCCCGCCGTACTCCAGTGTCATCGTCGATGAGGCCCAAGATCTCCGGCCCCAAGCATTCAGGCTCATCCGCAGCCTTGCCGCCGAGGGAAAGAATGATCTCTTCATCACGGGTGACTGCCACCAGCGGATCTACGGCTCCAAGATCGTGCTCGGGCGATGTGGCGTCAACATCCGCGGCCGGTCCAAGAAGCTCCGTCTCAACTACCGCACCACGGAGCAGACAAGGGCTTGGGCCGCGCGGCTGCTTGAGGGGCGTTCCATTGATGATCTCGACGGCGGCACCGATGACAACCGCAACATCCAATCCCTGACCAGCGGCCCGGACCCTCTCGTGCGAAACTTCGAGACGCAGGAAGAGCAGTCCGAGGCCGTCGTGGAATACCTGCAGGCTCTGGAACAGAAGGGGACCGATCTCAGGGATGTCTGCATAGTCGCGCGAACCATCAGGCTCAGAGATGCTGCCAAGGACGCGCTCGAAGAAGCGGGTATCGATGCAGCCCTGATCGAGGCCGACGGTGATGACCGCCACCTCGACGGTGTCCGGTTAGCGACGATGCACCGCGTCAAGGGGCTCGAGTTCGAGCGGGTCGTGGTCGTCAGCGCGAATGACGGGATTCTCCCGCTGTCCAAGGCGATGGTCACGGCCGCGGATGGTTCGGAACGTGAAGCGACGGAAACCAAGGAACGAGCGCTGGTCTACGTCGCTGCATCTCGCGCCAAGCAAGAACTGCTGGTCCTGAGTTACGGGCAGCCGAGCCGGTTCGTGTCCCAAGAACGGGGATAGCCATGACGCGACCTGGGCCAGGCGGGCCGCAGCTCCGTGGCTTCGTGCTGTCTGATCGCAGCACAGAGGCCACGATGAGCGGGATCTCTGTTCCGGCGATCGAGTAACGGCACCGTCAGGCAGCGTGTTGCAGGTGACGGGATACAAGGGTTTGGATCAATCGCAAACGCCCGCAGCGAATCGATTGCCGGAGACGACATGCCCGTCTTGGTTGCGACGGGAACTGTGCCCGCGAGTGGCGAAGCCATCCCCGCCGAGCGTCGTGAGGTCGTCTGACGACGATACCTATCAGGCGAGCCGCGCTGAGTGGACCGGCCACGCCTGGGACTAGGGCGTAGAGCTGCCTACCGGTTGCCCCCAAGATCCGCCACCTCGTGGGGCCGGTCCTGCTTCGTGCGCTCGGCCCAGAGCCTATCATCGGGACATGGCAAGCACGCCCTTTCGCGATCCCGAGATCGTACTGGACCGCATCTACACCCGGGGTGGGGACGCCGGGCTGACCATGCTCGTCAACGGTCGGCGCGTCCCAAAGGACGACCCGAGGGTCGAGGCCTACGGGACCGTTGACGAGCTCAACGCCTGTATCGGCATCGCACGCGAGCGGGCGCTCCAAGACAGCGAGAGCTGGCCCGCCCTCGGCCGGCTGTGCGAATCGCTCCTCCGCGTGCAGCACGAGCTCTTCAACCTCGGCTCCGAGGTGGCTACGGACCCCGGCCATCTCGGCGATCGCCAGCCACGGACGCTCCCCGTCCACGTCGAGCGCCTCGAGACGGAGATTGACGATCTGACCGCAAACATGGCGCCCTTGGAGTCGTTCACGCTTCCCGGCGGCTCGGCACTCAACGCTCATTTGCACCTGTGCCGCACCGTCTGCCGCCGCGCCGAGCGACGGGTCACCGCCCTCTCGGAGAGGGCGCCTGCCGCGAGCACGCCTGTCCGCTACCTCAACAGGCTCTCAGACGCGCTCTTCGTCTGGGGGCGTTGGGCGTGCCAGTGCGCCGGCAAGGACGAGACCCTCTGGCGCCCTAATCCCGAACGCTGAGCCCTGCGCCCGCGCCGGTGCCGGACGATCCCGCGCCATAATGTCTCTATGCTGTCTCGCAGGGAATTCCTCTCAGGAGCCACGGCGCTGGGCGCGCTGGGCGCGTGCGCAACCCAGAGTGGTCTGCCCGTCGTCGGGGTCGTGCCCAAGGGCACCAACCACATCTTCTGGCAGTCTGTCCACGCGGGTGCCGTCAAGGCAGGATCCGAGTTCGGCCTCGAGATCCTGTGGAACGCGCCCCAGATGGAGATTGACAGCGCGCGCCAGATTTCCATCGTCGAGAACCTGATCACGCGCCAGGTCGCTGGGATCGTGCTAGCACCCGTAGAGGCCGACGCTCTGGTGAACGTGGTCGACCGCGCCGCTAACGCCGGCATCCCGGTCGTCATCTTCGACTCCGCCATCAACACTGACCGCATCGTCTCCTTCATCGTCACCGACAACTACGAGGGCGGAGTCATGGCCGCCGAGCGCATGGGCCAGATCCTCGGGGGCACCGGAAAGGTGGGCGTCATCGGCTTCATGCCCGGAAGCGCCTCCACCATGAAGCGCGAGGCGGGCTTCGTCGAGACCGTCGAGGAGCGCTACCCCGACATGGAGGTCGTGGGCGTCCGCTTCAACATGGCGGACCGCGCCAAGGCGCTCTCCGAGGCGGAGAACATGATGACCGCCCACCCCGACCTCGCCGGATTCTTCGCCGATAACGAGTCCAGCCTGGATGGCACGGTCCAGGCCGTTAAGCAGCGCGGAATGTCCGGCAAGGTCAAGATCGTCGGCTTCGACGCGTCCGACACGCTTGTCGATGACATGCGCGCCGGTGTGATCGATTCGATCGTGATCCAAGATCCCTTCAAGATGGGCTACGAGAGCACGCGCCAGATGTCCCTGCACCTGACTGGCCAGCCAACCACGCCCCACATCGACTCCGGGGCCTACCTCTTGGAACCGGCGAATGTCGACACGCCCGAGATGCAGGCCGTCGCGTTCCCCGACCTGGAGCGCTGGCTGGGAGCGGGGGCCGGTGGTCACTGAGTCGCGTCCCGGCGACGAGTGCTTCATGCGCGCCGCGCTGGCCTTGGCCGAGCGTGCCCGCGATGCCGGGGAAGTTCCCGTGGGGGCCGTCGTGACGCACGGCGCCCGCGTTGTCGGCCGCGGGTCGAACCGGTCCCTGCGCGACGGGGATCCCACCGCGCACGCCGAGATCGTCGCCATCCGCCAGGCTGCCCGCAAGCTGGGAAGCCATCGCCTCCCCGGCACGACCGTCTACTCGACGCTGGAGCCTTGCGCTATGTGCGCCGGGGCCTTGGTCGCCTCCCGCGTAGAGCGGTTGGTGTTCGCTTCCCGCGACCTCCGCTTTGGGGCCGTGCGCAGCAAGTTCCGGCTGGCGGACTCCCGGCTCCTCAACCACCGCGTGGAGATTGCCGAGGGCCCGCTGGCCGCGGAGAGCCTTGCTCTGCTGCGCGCGTTCTTCGCCGCGCGACGTTGACAAACATCGCCCCGGGCGGGGACAATGGGACATCCACGCCGCGTCACCCGCAGCGCCGCTGATTTATCGGCGCTGGAGCTGGGCGCAAGCGGCCTGTCGCGCGCTTGGCCGCGCGGCTCCCTGTCCGGAGGTTCTTAGCTTTGGGTCACACGAGGCAGTTGTTCACATCCGAGTCCGTCACCGAGGGCCATCCGGACAAGTTGGCGGACATCGTCTCCGACTCCGTCTTGGACGGCGCGCTCGCTCAGGATCCGCTCGGTCGCGTCGCCTGCGAGACATTGGTGACCACAGACCTGTGCGTGCTGGCGGGCGAGATACGCACCAGCGCGGCGCTGGACTTGGAGGCGATCGCGCGCAAGGCCATCCGCGAGACTGGATACACCGACCCCGCGTACGGCTTCGACGCCGATTCGTGCAGGGTGGAGACATACGTCCACGGGCAGTCCGCTGACATTGCCATGGGCGTTGACACCGGCGGGGCGGGGGACCAAGGCATGATGTTCGGCTTCGCATGCCGCGAGACCGACGAGTTGATGCCCCTGCCCATCATGCTTGCCCACAAGCTGGTCCAGCGCCTCTCGACCGTTCGCCGCGCCGACACGCTGGGATTCCTGCGCCCCGACGGCAAGTCGCAGGTCACAGTGGAGTACGAAGAGGGCCGCCCAGTGCGGCTCGAAGCAGTGGTCCTCTCCACCCAGCATGACCGGGTCGGCGGTCCGACGCTCAGCAGCCAGGCGGAACTCCGCGCTCTGGTCCGAGAGGCCGTCTTGGACCCGGTGTTGCCCCCGGAGTTGGTCGACGGCGACACCAAGTACCACATCAACCCCACCGGGCAGTTCGAGATCGGCGGCCCCCACGGCGACGCTGGCGTGACCGGCCGCAAGATCATCGTCGACACCTACGGAGGGATGGGCCGCCATGGCGGGGGGGCTTTTTCCGGCAAGGACCCGACCAAGGTTGACCGCTCCGCCTGCTACATGGCAAGGCACATCGCGAAGGCGCTGGTATGGGCCGGGCTGGCCGACCGATGCGAGGTGCAGCTGGCCTACGCCATCGGCGTCGCTGATCCTGTCTCGGTGCGTGTCGACACCTACGGCACGGGGCGCCGGGGGGATTCGAGCCTCGCCGAAATCGCCAGGGAAGTGTTCCCGCTCACGCCTGCGGGCCTGATCAACTACCTTGACCTCAGGCGGCCAATCTACAGGCAGACGGCGGCCTACGGACACTTCGGCCGCACGGAGCCGGACTTCACTTGGGAGCAACCGACGCTCGTGGAGGAGCTCAAGGCCTTGGCCTGAGCTGCGCGGCGGGCATGTTCCGCCGACGCGATTCTGGGAGGAGCAAATGATGCCGGCAGTCAAGGCCGAGCGGTCGCAAGTCTTGCAGGCCGCCGATTTTCGGGTCGTGGATCTCGGCTTGGCCGAGTTTGGACGCAACGAGATCCGCCTTGCCGAGCACGAGATGCCCGGATTGATGGCTCTCCGCGAGGAGTACGCGGGCAAGCGCCCGCTCGCGGGCGCGCGCATCACCGGGTCGCTGCACATGACCGTGCAAACGGCCGTCCTGATAGAGACGTTGCGCGAGCTCGGAGCCGAGCTCCGCTGGGCGTCCTGCAACATCTTCTCCACTCAGGACCATGCCGCCGCCGCTGTCGCCGTCGGCCCGCGCGGCACGCCGGAGGCACCTCGCGGCGTTCCCGTATTCGCCTGGAAGGGCGAGACCCTGCCGGAGTACTGGTGGGCAACCGCCCGAGCGCTGCTCTGGCCGCGCGGAAGAGGCCCAAACCTGATCCTGGACGACGGCGGTGACGCGACGCTGCTCGTGCACCTCGGCTTGCAGTACGACCGGGAGGGCGGCGTCCCGCCACCATCGGCGGCGTCGTCCGAGGAAGAGGCCGCGATCTTGGAGAGACTGGCAGAGCTCCGCCGCGAGCGCGGGCTCTTCTGGGATGGCATCGCGCGTCGTGTCCGCGCGGTCTCGGAGGAGACGACGACCGGCGTGCACCGGCTCTACCAGCGCCAGCAGGAAGGCACCCTGCTGTTCCCGGCGATCAACGTCAATGACTCCGTGACCAAGTCGAAGTTTGACAATCTCTACGGTTGCCGCCACTCCCTGCTGGACGGCATCAATCGAGGCTTGGATCTGATGATTGGCGGCAAAGTGGTCGTGATCTGTGGCTATGGCGATGTCGGCAAGGGCTGCGCTCAGTCCGTCCGCGGTCAGGGAGCCCGCGTCATCGTGACAGAGATCGACCCCATTTGCGCCCTGCAGGCAGCGATGGAGGGCTTCGAGGTGCGCCGGCTGGAGGATGTGCTCGAGGTGGGCGACATCTTCGTCACTGCCACGGGGAACCGGGCCGTCATCACCGTCGAGCACATGGCGCGCATGAAGCACCAAGCCGTCGTGGGCAACATCGGGCACTTCGACAACGAGATCGACATGGCCGGCCTGGCCCAGCTGGACGGAGTGCACCGCAAGCGCATCAAGCCACAGGTCGACGAGCACTGCTTCCCCGACGGCCACTCGGTGATCGTGCTCTCCGAGGGGCGGCTGCTGAACCTGGGCAACGCCACGGGCCATCCCAGCTTCGTGATGTCCTGCAGCTTCACCAATCAGGTGCTCGCCCAGATTGAGCTGCACCGCAACGCGGAGTCCTACGGCCGCACGGTGGCGACCCTGCCCAAGGCGCTCGACGAGCAGGTCGCCCGCCTCCATCTCGGAGCGCTGGGAGCTGACCTGACCGTGCTCACCCCGGAGCAGTCCGGGTATCTGGGAGTTCCCGTCGAAGGCCCCTACAAGCCCGACTACTACCGGTACTGACCCAGCGCCGATGCCCGGCTCCAGCCTGCGCCGCGCAAGGTGGCGCGTCTTGGCCGTCGCGGCGCCACTCGCACTTGCCGGCTGGCTCTTCGCCCAGCGCTCCTATCACGGCGTCCGCCTGCCCCCGGAGTCGCCCTGGGCGCTGCTGGAGCCGCCCGGGAGCGGCCGACCGTCCGAATTCGTGCTCGCCCGGATGGCCTACACCGATCGTTACGCCGACCAGATTCTGGACGTCCGGCCGTGGCAGATCGACACCCCGGCCGCGGAGCGGCACTTCCTGCAGGGGCTGAAGAGGCTCTCGGTGATCGACGCCCGCCCGAACGAGGCGTACGTGCATCCCGACGAGCCGCAGCTCTACGACCATCCGTTCCTGTACGTCGTCGAGGCCGGCCACTGGGCCCTGACCGACTCTGAGGTGGGGCACATCCGCGAGTACCTGCTGCGTGGCGGCTTCATTGTCTTCGACGATTTCCACGGCACCGAGGAGTGGGAGCACTTCATGGCGGGCATCCGCCGGATATTCCCCAACCTGCCCGTCGAGGACTTGCCCGCCGAGAGCGAGGTCTTCCACACGCTGTTCGACATGAATCACCGGGAGCAGATTCCCGGGGCGCAAATGCTGCTCAGCGGTAGGCCTTACGAGCGCGACGGGGTCGTTCCGCACTGGCGCGGGATCCGCGACCCGGACGGTCGCCTGATGGTGCTGATCAACCACAATATGGACTTGGGCGACGCGTGGGAACATGCCGACTGGCCCGAGTACCCCGAGCGGTTCACTGCGATGTCGTACCGCCTAGCGATCAACTACATCATCTACGCCATGACTCACTGACCCGCGGCGGCCCAACAAGAGCACCGAGAGCGTCCTCCGCATCAGGCCCGTGCCCCACCACAGGGTCACCAGCCCGATTCCCGAGACTGCCCCTCGCAGGTGGTTGCCCAGCAAGAGCCCGCTGTGGCTTGGCTGAAGGCTGAAGAAGTAGTTGTTGTCCCAAAGCAACGTCCAGGGCAGCACAATCAGGACCAGTCCCGACTCGACCACGCAACAGACCCAAAGCACCTGGCCCAACAGCGACCAAGAGTGCCGCTTGCGGCGCTGCTGCACGCCCCGCAATTCCGTGGCGTCAGTCACGGGTTCAGTGTACTCGCGGCGGGCCCCTCACCCGCGGCCCGGGACCGACGGGTCGCACTCCGCGAGCCGACGCACGGGCGCGAAGCTGAAACGGTGCTGCGGCGTGCACCCGTGGTCCCGCAGCGCGGCCACGTGCGCTGCGGTGGGGTATCCCTTGTGGCGTCGCAGGCCATACTCGGGGAAGACCTCGTCCCACGCCAGCATGCACCGGTCGCGGGCGACCTTGGCCAGAACGGACGCGGCCGCGATCGACACGCTCTTGGCGTCCCCCTTGACGACTCCCCGCTGGAGCGTGGATGTCCGCACTGCAATGGCGTCCACTAGCAGGAAGTCAGCCCTGGGACTGAGGCTCTCGACAGCCAGGCGCATGGCCAGCCGCGAGGCCTCGAGAATGTTGATATGGTCGATGCGGGCCGCGTCTACGGCGCGCACCGCCCAGGCCACGGCGGTGTCGCGCACCCGTCGCTCCAATCTGGCGCGCGCCTTCGGGCTGAGCCGCTTGCTGTCGTCCAGCCCTCGGAGCCGGACGCCTGGGTCAAGGATCACGGCCGCGGCGAAGACCGGGCCGAACAGGCATCCGCGACCCGCCTCGTCAACGCCAGCCACGCGCCGGCTCCCGCCAGCCCACGCCTCGCGCTCGAAAGACCAGTCCGGACCGACCCGGGGGGCGCGCCCGGGCACCGTTACACCCGCGTGCGGTACCGGTCGCTCAGCAGGTTGAGCTTCTCGCTCAGCGTCAGCTTGCGCTCTCGGCGACCCTTCCGCTTCTTGGACCGCGAGTCTGGCCCGAAGACTTTGCGGAACGGCTTCCCATTGCCGAATCGGCCGCCCCGGGGCTTGCGCCCCCTCCGGAAGCCGGGCCGCTCGAACCTCCCCCGTGACCGCCCGGCCATCCCGTTCCTAGCGTTGGCCGCCTGAGGCCTCATCGTCAGGCCGATGCGCCGGCCACCCTCCATCGGCGGGCGGATGAAGACTTCGACAGCGTCACCCTGCCGCAACGTCGGCCGAGCGTCGGAGAGAAACTCGCGATCAATCTGGGAGACGTGCAGGAAACCGTCCTGATTCGCCCCGATGTCCACGAACGCCCCGAAGTCCTGCGTGTTCGAGACCACGCCCGAAACCTTCGTGCCGGGCTGCAGCTCCTCGTCGGTCCGCAGCGGGACGGATCTCTCCGGGAGAGTGAACGTCGCCCGCTCCTTGCGCCGCTCGGTACCGAGGTCCTTGAACGCGGACCGCACAAGGAAAATGGAGCGGTCCGGCCCGGCCAGTTCCTCGGCGTCCAGTGCCTCCAATCGCTCGGGTTCCTTCAGGAGGGTCTCCAAGTCGCACTCGGCGGCCTCGGCGATGCTCTCGTAGAGCTCGCGGTACTCCGGGTGGGCGCAGGTCCGGTCAAGCGGGTCTGCCCCCTCGACTCTCAGGAAGCCGACAGCTTGGGCGTAGGCCCTGCCGGAAAGCCCCTCGACCTTGGCCAGATCCTCGCGGGTGGCGAACGGGCCGTGCTTGCGGCGGTGCGCGACGATGCGCCTGCCCGCACGGTCGTTGAGGCCCGGCACGAACCCGAGCATCGCCGCCGACGCCCGGTTGACGTCCACACCCAGCTCGCAGAGGACGGCGGTCAGAGTGCGGCTATGGGCCTCGCGCAGCCGCTCCGAGTTGACCTCGAGATAGTTCACGCCGAGGCCCGCGGACCGGAAGTCCGCCCTGGCGATCTCGGCCAGCGGGTCCTGCACCCGGCGCGCCATGGTGGCAGCCGTCACGAACGTGGACGGCAGTCGCCGGTAGAGGCGCCTTGCCGTGCTCCCGCGCGAGAAGATGCGCGCTCCGGGGTCACGCACCACCCGCCACGGCAGGTCCAGCTTGCTGGCCTTGCGGATCTGGGACCGCACGTGCTCCTCGGCGAGGTGTGGACGGGCCCCGGCCGCGCAGATGATCAGGTCCACCGTGCGCGTGGAAAGAAAATCGGCCAGGCGGACGCGCTTGATGCGCGCCTTCCGTTTTTTCTTGGGCGCTGGGGCGGCTTTCTCTCCGTCATCGCCCGTATCCGCCGCGGCGCTCGCCGGATCGGCGGCGTCCTTCTTTGCCGGCGGCGTGTCCGACTCGCGGGAATCGCTGTCCCAATTGTCGCGATCTGACCGCACGACCGCGCACTCGGCCAGCTTGCCGTCGCTGTCGACGAGTGCCGCGTGCCACTCGCCGGACCTGGCGATCTCGATGCCGAGAATGTTCAGCCCTGTCGCCGGGGGCGCCAGCAGGGCCCTGCGGAGATCCTTGCGGTAGGACTCGATTGCTCGCTCTTCGGCCCGCTCGTCCAGCAGGCCCTGCACGCTGTGCCTGACCCGGTCCGCCAGACCGTTCGTCAACGCCCGCTCCACCACCTGCCGCAGGTGCGGAGCGTAGGGCGATTTCGGATCTTGGATCAGCCTTCGCTCCAAGAACTCCATGGAGGCTTCGGTGGGAACGACGAAGTCGACCTGCAGGGCCCCCGTGCGCTTGCCGCGACGGATCATGAGCTGCTTGCGCCAGTCCAGCTTGCCGGCCTTCGAGTTGAGGCCGTCCAAGGACTGCACGCGCGGTCCTTTGCCGGAGCGCGCCCGCGCACGGACCGAGATCTCGGCGTCTTGCATGTAAAGCTTGCGCAAGGCGCGCACGATCTCCGGCTTGTCGCTGAGCCACTTCGCCGCGATCGCGTAGGCGCCCTCGAGCGCCTCTGCTGGTGCTTTCAGCTGACCGTCCGGGTCCACGTACCGGGCGACCTCGGCGTCAATGTCCACCCCCTCCTGCTGCATCCAGAGGATGCGCGCGAGCGGGTCGAGCCCATTCTGGATCGCTTCCTCGGCCGGCCCCGGCTTCTGCTCGCGGTACGGCATGTAGATGTCGAGAAGATCGCGGTGGTCCGTTGCCTTCTCGAGCTGCTGCCGCAGGGGTTCCGACATGAGGCCGCGCTGGTTGAGCGTGGCGAGCATGGAGATGCGCCGGTCATCGAGGTCCCGCAGGTCCGAGAGACGCTCCAGAATGCCGTGGACTTCGTCCTCGCCGTTGCCGTGGCACAAGTCTGGCCGGTACCGGGCGAGAAACGCCGCCGTGGCGCCATTCTCCGCCTGCTGGGCCACCTCCAGCAGGGACTTGAGCGGAATATCCACTTCCTCGGAGACCTTCAAGAGCGTCTCCACCGGAATTCCTGTGAGTCGTTTCATCCTTCGACCGAGGGCCCCGAGGGCTTTCTGTATCATCATATTGCACAATCATGGCGCCGTCGGGTATTCGGGTTTCTTGCCTCGCCGCGGTTGCGGCGCTGGCCTCGGTGCCGATCTGTGGGCAGGTCATCGAATTTCGCTCCAGCGGCTTGGATTACCAGGTCCTGACCCACAACGGCCTCACGGTGATGTGCGCCGAGATGCCCCTCAAGACGGCGCGCTACGCGCTCCTGCATGTCGCCGTCAGCAACGGCAGCCAGGAGGCTTGGGATGTCGAGACGCAGGCGTTCACCTTCGAGTACGCGGACGGCCGGGCAGTGCGGGCCGTGCCCGAGCAGCGCGTGATCGACGAGTTCTTCCGCAATGCGGGCCGTTCCGAACTCCTCAAGCTCCAGTCGGCGTACGAGACGGCGCTCTTTGACAACCGCTATGTCCGCCCCAACAACGGCTACGAGAAACGGCGGCTGTCGGCGCTCGCCATCGGCCCCAAGGGGCTGAAGGCCTCCGCGGCCGCCGCCGCCATCACATTTGTGAGCGGGAAGCTGCACCCTGGCGATTCCACCGATGGAGCGCTGTTCTTCCCGACCGCCGGCCGGGAACTGCGGTCCGGCCGGATCGTGGCGCGGCTTGCGGGCGAGATGTTCGAGTTCCTCGCACGCTAGCGTGGCCATGGCCAGCATCCTGCGCTACGGTTCCTACGTTCCGCTGTTCCGGCTCCGGCGCGACCGCCTGAGCCCCGCCGGGCGCGGTGAGCGCGCGGTCGCGGGTTTCGACGAGGACGCCACGTCACTGGCCGTGGAGGCCGCGCGCGAAGCGCTGAGGGGCTGTCCCGGGTCGCCGCGCACCGTTCTGTTCGCGTCCACGTCGCACGCTTACGGCGAGAAGCTCAACGGAGCGGCGGTGCAGGCGGCCTTGGACCTGCCGTCGGGGGTCCGGGCCCTGGACGTTGCCTCCTCAGCCTCGGCGGGATTGGCATCGCTGGGCTTGGCAGCCGGCATCGCCGACGACGGGCCAACGCTCGTGTGCGCCTCGGATGTGGTTGTCGGCGCCCCCTTCGGCCCGCGCGAGGCGGCGGGCGGAGACGGCGCGAGTGCCTTCTTGGTTGGTCCGGCCGACAGCGGGGGCGTGGCCCGCATCTTGGCCTCGGCTACCAACACGCTTGAGATTCTCGATGTCTGGAGGGGCCGTGAGCAGCCGTTCGCCCGCCAGTGGGAGGAGCGATTCGCCCTCCAGGGTCTCGTGCCGGCTCTGGCGGAGTCGCTGGAAGAGGCGCTGCGGAGGGCGGGCCTCAAGGTCGCCGACCTTGACGCGATCGCCGTTGACGCGGGACATCCCAAGGCAGCTGCCCCGCTCGCCCGGGCCGCGGGCTTGCGACCGGGCCAGCTGGCGGACGATCTCTCGGCGGTCGTCGGGCGCTGCGGAGCGGCCCACGCGGGCGTGCTGCTGGCCGCCCTACTGGACGAGGCCCGGCCGGGCGATCGGCTCGCCGTCCTCAGCGCCGGTGACGGGGCCAGCGCGCTTGTCGCGGAGGCTTCCGCGGGCATCGCAGACCTCAGGCCGCGCCGGTCTGTGCGCCGGTGGGTCGCCTCCAAGGTCGCCGACGTACCCCACCGGACCTATCTCAAGTGGCGCGGCGTCCTGCCCTTCGAGCCGCCGCGACGGCCAGACCCGCCCCGGCCGGCCGCGCCGCCGATGCGGCGATCGCTGCGCTGGAAGTATGCTCTCGTGGGCGCCCGCTGCTTGGACTGCGGGGCGGCGGGATTGCCCCCGCAGCGCGTTTGCCCGGCGTGCGGAGCGCTGGACCGCGGGGAAGATGTCCCCTATGCCGACGCCCGGGCGCGCGTGGCCACCTACACCTTGGACCACTTGGCGTACTCCCTCCAACAGCCGGTCGTCTCCGCGATCGTCGATTTCGACATAGGTGGGCGGCTGGCCTGCGAGCTGGCCGACGTGGATCCGCCCAGAGTGGCCATCGGCCTTGAGCTGGAGATGACGTTTCGGTGCCTCTACAAGGCCGATGGCGTTCGGAACTATTTCTGGAAGGCCCGCCCGCGGCGCAGAGCGGAGGCGGCTTCAAAGCCGGCAAGCCGCTTGCCCGGCTAGAATGCAGGTGCGGGAGGCACTGGCAGGGCCATGGCGAGCAGGGGTATTCGCGACCGAGTGTCGATCGTCGGCATGGGGTGCACGCGCTTCGGGGAGCACTGGGACCGCGGTGCCAGCGACCTCCTCGTCGAGGCCGCCATCGAGGCTTGCGACTCCGCCGGCATCGAGCGCGGCCAGATCGATGCCTACTGGATGGGCACCATGGCGAGCGGTCGGTCCGGACTGCTCCTCTCCGAGCCCCTGCGCACGGGCTACAAGCCGGTCACCCGCGTCGAGAACTACTGCGCGACTGGCAGCGAGGCGATCCGCAATGCCGCCTATGCCGTCGCTTGCGGCGCGTACGACCTCGTGATGGCGATCGGCGTGGAGAAGCTCAAGGACTCCGGCTACTCAGGCCTCGCCTCGCAGGCGGGAGCGCCGACAGATGGAACGCAGGCGTCGATGACCGCCCCGGCCACGTTCTCGCTGCTAGCCCCGGCCTATTCCCGGAAGTACGGCTTGGACGAGGCGACCCTGCGCAAGGCCCTCACGAGGATCGCCCACAAGAACCACGCGAACGGGGCCCGCAATCCGAAGGCGCAGTACCGGCGCGTCGTGCCCGAGGCGGTCATCGACCGCGCCCCGCGCGTGGCCGGAATGCTGGGGGTGTTCGACTGCTCCGGTGTCAGCGACGGTGCCTCGGCCGCCCTGCTGTGCCGCACCGAGGATGCCCACAGGTATACCGACAGGCCGCTGTTGCTGAAGGCGCTCTCCTTCATCGCGGGGCCCGCCGACGGCGCCAAGCGCCAAGACTACGACTACACCACCTTTCCGGAAGTGGTCGCCAGCGCCGAGGACGCCTACGGCCAGGCTGGCGTGCGGGACCCGCGCGAGGAGATATCGCTTGCCGAGGTGCACGACTGTTTCACGCCGACGGAGCTCGTCCTGATGGAGGATCTCGGATTCTCGGACCGCGGAACCGCTTGGAGCGACACGCTCGAGGGACGCTTCGAGATCGGCGGAGCCCAGCCCGTGAATCCCGACGGAGGCCTGAAGAGCTTCGGGCACCCCATCGGCGCGAGCGGGCTGCGGATGATGTACGAGATGTGGCTGCAGTTCCGCGGCGAGGCGGGCGCCCGCCAGGTCGCGGCGCCCAAGCTGGGCCTGACCCAGAACTTGGGGGGAGCTCCCGGCCGTTGCGTCAGCTTCGTGTCCGTGGTCGGCCCGAACTGAGCTGGCCGGGTACCGGACCGTCACCCCTCTGCCACGGCGCGCTCTTGGCCGGCCGAAATTCCGGCCTCTGGACGGGTTGCCGACCCTCGCGCGCGGTCGCGCCTGACTGTCTCGCGAGGCCGAATCGATCGCGTGGGGCTCGGGTAGAGTGAGGAGGGCAGGTGATATGCGGATCGGTGTGATCGGACTCGGCTTCATGGGCAGCACCCATCTGGAGGCCTACAAGGGCGTGCGTGGCTTTGAGCTCGGGGCGGTGTGCAGCTCAGACGAGAGCAAGCTCGCCGGCAACCTTGCCGGAGTGGGCGGGAATCTCGACCGCGGCGGCGGCACCGTGGACTTCGGGGATGCGGCTCTGCACCGCACGGCGAGCGCTCTGATCTCCGATCCGGGGGTCGAGGCGGTCGACATTTGCACGCCCACGCACCTGCACAGGCCGCTGGTGATGGAGGCCTTGGCCGCGGGCAAGCATGTGCTCGTCGAGAAGCCGATGGCGCTGACCGTCGAAGATTGCGCCGAGATGAACGAGAGCGCGGCGGCCGCTGGCCGCGTCCTGATGGTCGCGCAGGTGCTGCGCTTCTTCCCCGAGTACGCGGCCGCAAGGCAGCTCCTCGGTGGCGACTTGGGGACGGCCCGCATGGCATCGTTTCGCCGCCGATGCGCCGCCCCGACCTGGAGTCGGTGGCTGAAAGACCCGCAGCGCAGCGGCGGAGGGGTCTTTGACCTGCTGATCCATGACTTCGACTACAGCCGGCATGTGTTCGGCATCCCCCGCGCCGTGCGGGCTGTTGGCCATGAGGACTTGGAGGCCGGGATCGATGTCGTGGAAGCCGAGCTGCTGTACGACTCGGGACCGACTGTCGTCATCGCCGGGGGCTGGCACCACCCGGCGAACTTTCCCTTCTCGATGGAGTTCACGATCGTCTGCGACGGCGGCACGCTCGAGTACCACTCGGCAAGCCCGGGATTGTCGCTCCACGGGGCCGACGGCGAGTCGAGCAATGTCGAGATTCCGTCGCAGGACGGATTTCAAGCCGAGCTGCAGGCCTTCGTCGACGCTTGCGAGAGCGGCAAGGCAAGCGATGCGTGCCCGCCCGGGGAGAGCGCGGAGGCCGTCGCCATGACCCTGGCCATGCGCGAGTCCAGAGCGTCCGGCGGCGTCGAGGTTCCGCTGCGCTGACCGGCGGGGCCGCTGTCAGCGCTCCCGTTCCCAGTAAGCTCGCTCGGTCGCGGCGAGCAGCGCCATGGCGCCACCGCGGTCGTCCCGGCCGAGGATCGCCTCGCGGTCAAAGTAGGCTCGCAGCGAGGTCTGCTTGCCCGTGCTCCGGCAGACGTCGACCAGGGTGCCGTCGGATCCGATGCGCAGCTTCAGCGCGTCCCAGGCCCGGTCCGCGACCGGCTCGAAACGTTCCCGCTGCAGCCAGCCCTTGCGCAGTCCGCGCATGACGGCAAATGCCGCCATAGCCGTCACGGTGAACTCGCGGTAGCTCTCCGGGCGGTCGACGACCTGGTGCCAGAGCCCGGTCGGGTCCTGCAGCCCTGCCATGGCCGCCATGTGGGCCCGATACGAGGCCAGCACCTCTTCCCGCCCGGGATGGTCCGCCGGCCAGTCTGTCAGTGCGAGCGCGTGTCCGAGCGCGGGAAAGCCGTTGCCCCTGCCCCAGGCAGCCTCGTCCAGGGGGGAGTGCCGGTAGATCCCGTCCTCGCGCAGGTCCAAGGCTTGCATGAACCGCAGGTGTCGCAGCGCCATGCGGAAGTACCGGTCTTCGCCCGTAAGCCTCCCGACACGCGCCAGAATCGCGAATCCCATGAACACCGAGTCGCTCATCTCGTTGTGGGCGGGCATGGATGGCCGCATTTCGCCCGCGGCGTCGAAGCCCAGATCGGCGGCGGCCCGCGCAAGTTCCAGCCACCGGTCCCTGCCGGTCCTCTCGTAGAGTTCCGCGAAGACCAGATGCCCGGAAAGGTGGCTTCCCGTGGGCCGGTCGCCCAGCGAGGGCTTGCCGTCCAGATACGGCCGGGCGATGCGCTCAATGTCGGCGATCGGCGTGGCACCACGCAGATCTCCGAGTCGCAGACGCCCGATCAGGGCCAGCGCCGGGATGTAGACGGCGCTCTCGAGCGAGTGGCCGTACACCACCGCAAGCTGGCGGGCCACTGCTTCCGGCGACCGCTCCAGCCGCAGCCGCAACTCGCGCCGCGCATGGGACACGGGCAGGCCAGCGGCCAGCGCGCGCAGCCGCTCCTCGGCCTCGGAGAGCAACTCGCGGCCGTCGCGGCCGCTGGCAGCCAGTCGCAGCGTGACGGCCGGAATTCTGCCAACCGCGGCGGGCGTCGCCCCGCGGCCGAGGGCCTCCACCAACGAGCTGGGCTTGTCGTCGAGCCGCAGGTCCACGACGACGTCGGGCGCGAGCGTGCCCAAGAAACGCCACAGGTACTGGGCCTCGACCGCCTCGCCGCCGTATGCCGGGCCGGGGGGCGGGAACATCTCAACCGGGGCGCGGTCCGGGAACGCGTTACGCACCGCCGAGACGGCGAATTCGTGCCCTTCGGCATTCCGCAGGATCGCCGCCGCCAGTGCCGGCGACTGAACCGTCCCGTCAAGGCCGGCAACCAACAGAACGCGGACCCGCTCCCCGGAGGGGTCCATGGCATCCCGGTGGATCCCGGCGCGGATGGGGCTGCCGGCCGCCGTGACGCCGATCGATGCCGGAATGATCTCCGCCGTTGCGGGGAGCGTGAGCCCCACAGCGAGCGTGGCGAGAATGTGACGCCCTGCGCGCGCGACCTTGGATCTGGCAACTTGGGTCAAACGACCCAATCTTACAGCCCCGCGAGCCCAGCCGTGCTCCATGGCGCCGGCTTCGTACACCGGTTGCGGGACCATGGTGGCAAGCCACCGGTCACCCCTTCGTCGCGCGCGCTCGGAGGCCGCCGGCGCCATCCCGCCGCGTCGCGTCGCAGACCCGTCAGTCGAGCAGGGCCATCACCAGGCCGCTGCGAATCTTCGGCGAGAACCACGTTGACTTGGGGGGCATCATGCGACGCTGGCGGCAGACGGCGATGAACTGCTGCATGGTGACCGGCGGCAGGGTGACGGCAAACGCGAACTCCCCGGTATCGACCCGCTTGCTGAGGTATGCGGCGTCGCGGTCCCCGCCCACGAAAGTCAGGCGGTCGTCGCGAGGATCGGCGATTCCGCACAGGTCGGAGAACAGCAGCCGCTGGACGATCGCGGCGTCGATCGAGTCGGCCGCGTTGGACTCGTCATAGGTTCCGGGCTTGGGCGTCAGGGAGAGCCACGTCCCGCGAGCGTAGAGTCCGACCTCGTGGGGCTCGTCGGGCTGGAAGCCTCCCTCGACCGGCGCGTCCCGCACCGTGAAGCTCTTCGCGAGGTCGGCACGCCAGGCGCGGACAGGCCTTCCTCCAACCCGGGCCAAGCGGTTGTAAGGGGCCAGCCCCATCCGGTCGGCCGGGAACACCACCGCCAAGAATCCGTCGAGCGCGAGCATCGCCGCTGCCGCGCTGCGGTGATTGCCGTCGGCCACGTAGGCGAACGGTTCGGCGGCGGCCGCGGCGACCAGCTCGCGCTGCTGGGCGGCGTCGGTCACCAGCCAGATCCTGTGGATATAGCCGTCCCCTGCCACGGCCACGTAGTCCGGGGGACGCCGGTCGGCGGCGGTCTCCAAGGTGGTGGCATAACGCCCGTCGGCGTCTTCGACCGTGTTGTTGACCGTGCCGACGATGGCCCTGGTCGCTCTAACCAAGTCCGCGCGGCCTCGCGCCTTGGCCTCGCGCACTCCCTCGTTCCGCACGATCGTGCCCGAGCGGCTCTCCTCGGTCCGAATGTCGCGCGTGGGCATGATGCCCCCCAGCCCGATCTGGCGGAACAGGCGATCCCGCGGATCTGCGATCTCGTAGAGGAACACGAGTTCGCGGACCTCCCTTGTGAGGTGCCCGGCCTCGAGCGCCGCCATGCGTTCCGCCGCCGTGCGGAGCGCACCCGCGCTGCCCTCGGCATGGATGGTGCCGTCGTCCTCCGGGAGAGCGTGCGGCATCGTGATGGCCAGCACGCTCTCGGGCTGGCGACCGAGGAGCTCCGAGATCTCGCGATCGCTCTGGAACTCGTCGTAATTGGGGCTGCACAGCGCCTGTGCCGCAACGGAATCCTGGGGAACCAGCGCGCGCGCTATCGGTTTGATCTTGACCATGGGGATGGGGTTAGACGCCGTGCACTGCAGACGGCAGCGCGAGGCAGCGGCGGGGCCTGCCCACTTCCAGCTTGGCGATTTGGAGTCCTGACCGCAACCCTGCGAGAAGCCGCAGGGCGGGTTCGCGCGGAGCGCCGAGTACGAGGACCATCGCCAATGGGCTGTCGTGTGAGCGCATCAACAGAAACCTGTGGGGTAGCACAAGGTCGACGCCGTGGCGACCGGCGGACTACGATCTGCAGCCAGCTCGCAGGCAGGCCGAGCGGAAGAGCGCCGGCGGTGCCAGTCCCGATCCTACGGTCGCCCGCCAAGGGTAACGTCCCAGGGCGAACTCTCCCAGCGCAACGGGCCCGGAAAAGATTACACCGCAATCCAAGCCTACCGCAGTCGGCTCTGGTGAGTGGCTTCTTCCCACGATGGCGAGGCAGGGCGAGAGGCTAAGCGGCGTAACTAGACTCAGGCCAGGCCGCGAGCCCTTTATCATGGGGCTAATGTCGAGAGCCAGCAGGGTCAAACAGGGAGTCATTCCGCAAGCGCTGCTCGTATTGGCCTTGGTTGCCGGAGCTGGCCCTGCGCAGCAGAAAAAGAGCCCGATCAACGGCACTTGGGACCTGAGGCTGGGATCGGAATCGTACCGCATCGTCTTCGTCGAGGACCAAGGGGACGTCTCGGGCACGGTGACCCTTCCGGGCGGCGAGTCTGTCGAGATTGAGTACGGGTTGATCATCGGGGACGAGCTGGAATTCTCGACCGTGGAGGGCGGAGTGTCGTACGAGTGGACCGCCAAGGCTTCGAAGAACTCGTTCAAGGGCACCCGGCTGAACTTGGATGACGACTCCGAGGTGGGCTTCACCGCCCGACGGGCGCGCTGACGCCGCAAATCGGGGATCCCGCCGGGCGCTGGTCCCGGGTTCGGGGCCGTGCCGGCTCGGGCCGTCAGTTCAGGTAGTAGGTCCGGTACAGCGTGTCTCGTTGCTTGGGAATGAAGCCCGCATCGCGGATGATTCGTCGCAGGTCCTCTTCCGTCGCGGTGTGGCTCGCGCCCGCCTGGCGGACGACGTTCTCCTCGAGCATCACGCTGCCGACGTCATTGCCGCCGAATCGCAGCCCCAGCTGGCAGACTTTCAACCCCTGCGTGACCCACGACGTCTGAACGTTGAGGACGTTGTGCAGGTAAAGCCTGCAAATTGCCAGCGTGCGCAGGAACTCGCATGCCGTGGCCTCCTCGCGCACCTTGCGCCCCAGCGCCGTGTTTTCGGGCTGGAAGGGCCACGGGATGAATGCCGTGAATCCGCCGGTCTCGTCCTGCAGCCGTCGCAGCGTCTCCAGGTGCGCCACGCGGTGGTCGACGGTCTCGCCACATCCGAACATCATGGTCGCGGTCGTGCGCATCCCGATCGAGTGCGCTGTGCGGTGCACCTCGACCCACTCCTCCGAGGTGCACTTGAGGCGCGCGATCCGCCGCCGGACATCGTCGTCCAGAATCTCGGCGCCCGCGCCGGGCATTGAGTCCATCCCCGCGTCCTGCAGGCGCGATAGCGTGTCGCGCAGCGTTAGGTCGCTGACTTCGGCGATGGTCAGAATCTCGGGGGCAGAGAGGCAGTGCAGCTGGACCGCCGGGAATCGCCGCTTGAGCCGGCTGAACAGGTCCTCGAAGTACCGGATGTCGAGATTCGGGTTCACGCCTCCCTGCATCAGGACGCCCGTGCCGCCCAAGTCCACAGTTTCTTGGATCTTCTGGGCAATCGTCTCGAACGGCAGCACATAGCCCTCTTTGTGGCCCATGGGGCGGTAGAACGCGCAAAAGCTGCAGTACTCCGTGCACTCGTTGGTGTGATTGATGTTGCGGTCGATGATGTAGCTGGCAATGCCGTCCGGGTGGAGCTTCTCGCGCAATGCGTCCGCCTCCATCCCAAGACCGATCAAGTCATCGCTCTCGAACAATTCCCTGGCTTGCTTGTTGGTCATCATGGCTGCTCGGCAGTTGCGCGCCGCGGGTCGGCGAGGTACCGCAGCGGATGGGCTGGCCCGGCAAGGCCCAGATCGGCCGCTAGCTTGAGGTAGAGGCGCATCGCCCGGCGCGCCGCAGCGCCAAGCCCGAATCGCACGTACCGGGTCAGGTATTCCCGGATCATGGCTTCCGGGAGTCCGTGTCGGGCGCTCTCCCACGCTGCGATGGCCTCGATCCTGCGCCCTCCGAAGGCCGCCGATTCTTGCAGTGCGGTGACGACGCTCTCGGCCCGCAGCTGGGGCGGCAGAGGCCGGGAGGCCCAGACGGCGAAGACCATCGGCAGGCCAGTCATCTCTTCCCAGCAAAGGCCCAGATCGTAGACGTGGACCGGCTGGTTGCGCCAGCTCTGCATCGCGGGGTCAATGCGCAGCGCGGAGTCTCCGATGATGAGTGCCGCGTCGGCAAGCTCCAGCATATCGTCCAGTCGCGGGGGCCGGTCCACCACGCGCGGCCGCGTGCCGTGCAAGTGCGCCGCGAGCACCTGTGCCAACACGACCGACGTGCGCGAGCCCGTGTCGGCGGCGAGAGTCTCGACATCGCCGAATGGCATCTTGCTGACGAGCAAGATGCTGCGCACGCGCCCCTTGCAGCCCACCCCGATCCCGGGCACCACGCTCAGGTCGGGTTGCCGGGCCAGCTCGATGATCGGCGCGAGGCCCACATCGGTCTCGCCGTTGCGGAGCCTGTCCGCGCAAGCCGAGGGCAGAGCGAACTCCAAGTCGAACAATCCGCGCTGCGGGCCCTGCAGCAGGCCCCAGACCAGAGGCGTGGAATTCACATAGCCGACGGCGCAGGCCCGGGCCTTGGCGGTCATGTCAGCGTTCCGGACCGTCGAGTTGCCTCCGAGCCCGGAGGCTCGGTCGCGTAGCCCGGCCGCAGGCCGTGGTAACCTCGACAACAGCAGTTCGTCCTACTAGTGTAAGGATACTCGCGCCATGAATTTCCGTATTAACTCCCTGCTGTTGTGTGCGCTGGTGGCCGTTGCGCCGCTCGCCCATGCCAGCACTCTGTCCTTGGACGCCCCTGTGCTGGGCTTCGTGATTGACAGCGACACGGGAGGTGTCCACCGCATTGACGGTTTTCTGGGCTCGTCGCGACTGAGCGATCCGATCGATCTCGGATACCCCGTCGCGCGGGCTTCGATCGCCCCTGGGCAGCGGTTGGCGATCGTCCAGAACGACGAAGGCCAGTTCCTCCTCGTTGATCTGCGCGCCACGCCACCCACCTCCTCGGTGCTCGACGGTGCCATGGAAGGCGCGGACGGTGTGATGTTCGGCCCTGCCGGGCTTGTCGCAGCCCTGTACGCGCGGGACACGGGCCTGTTCCAGCTGGTGGACGGGATTGGCGGCACTCCCAGCGTCGGGGCCGAGAATGACACATTGGAAGGCTTGGGCGGCTTTTCCCGATTCGCGCTGAGCGATTCAGGGGCTGTCCTGGTCGCGACTTCCGGACCCGCGGGCGCTCTCTACCTGACGCCCCGTGACGGCCAGCCCGGCCGCGTGGGCGGCGTCGGGGAAGCCACTGGCCTCGCCTTCCTGCGCGGCAGTGACGATGCGGTCGTTGCCGACCGCGACGCCAATGAGGTCATGCTGCTGGGTCCCACCGGCCCTAGGACAATCGCCACGGCGAATGATGGCCTCAACGGGCCGTACTTGGCCGCGGCCACCGCTGATGGGGACTTCGCTGTCGTCGCCGTGCCCGGCGGCGTTGCGTCGATCCCGCTCGACGGGGGCCCCGTGAGCCATTCCCACTGCGGATGCGCGCCGACGGCACTTGACGCGCTGTCTGGCGGCAACGTGTTCCGGCTTACGACGGACCTGCACGCGCCGGTGCAGGCTGTCGAGGTCGGCCGGGAGCCGCGCGTGCGATTCATCCCGGCTCTGGCGAAGTAGGGCGCCGCCTCCGCGACTCCCGCGCACGGCGCCGCCGATCGCCGATGGACGGCTATCCCAACCTACGCGTCGAGTTGGACGGCGGCATTGCCCTGCTGACCGTCGACAGGCCGGACAAGCTTAACGCTCTCAACGGACAGACGGTCGGCGCTTTGGAGCGCTTCTTCGCCGATGCGGCGGACAGCGACGCCATCGGTGCCGTGATCCTCACGGGGGCTGGGTCCAAGAGCTTCGTCGCGGGTGCCGACATCGGTGAGATTTCCGGCTTCAGCGCCCTACAGGGGCGCGATTGGGGCCAGCGCGGCCAGCGGATGCTGCGGGCCGTCGAGTCGCTGCCCAAACCCGTGATCGCGGCGATCAACGGCTACGCTCTGGGTGGCGGGCTCGAGCTCGCGATGGCCTGCCACATGCGGATCGCGTCAAACGTGGCCCGGCTGGGACAGCCGGAGGTGAAGCTCGGCATCGTTCCCGGTTTCGGCGGCACCCAGAGGCTGCCCCGAATCGTGGGCCAGGGGCGCGCTCTCGAGCTGCTGCTGACGGGTGACCCGATCAGTGCCGACCGGGCTCTCGCGATGGGACTGGTCAACGCCGTCGTCGAGCCGGGACAGCTCATTGACGAGGCTCGGCGAATGGCGGCCCGAATCCTGCGAAACGGTCCGGCGGCGATCGCCCTCATCCTGCAGGCTGTGCGGCGCGGGATGGAGATGCCCCTGGGAGAGGCCCTTCGATGGGAGGTGGCCCAGTACGCGCTGAGCTGTTCCACCGAAGATGTCGCCGAGGGGACCCGGGCGTTCTTGGAGCGCCGAACGCCCCGGTTCCGCGGTCGCTAGCCGGGCCGGGCTACCAATTCGCCAGTCGCTCGGCAACCCACGGCAGCCCTCGGTCCTGGTGGCACCCAAGGCAGGCGTTCGGGCTGTCCTCCGGGCCGAAGCGCTCCGTCATCGCGGCGTCGGGAATGTCGTCAATGCGGTGCGTGCCGGCGTTGAACATCATGCTGTTCATGATTGCCGGCATGTGGCAGGCCTCGCACTGGCTGCCGGCCGACCCCGTGGTGTGCCGGGTGTGCGCCTCGATGTCGCCGGACAGCGACTCGTGGCATTGCAGGCACATGCCATTCCTGTCGTCGCGGAACTTCAGCGAGGTCGGATTGGTCGCGCTGTCGCTCGGGTGCGGGTCATGGCAGTGGCCGCACTGAGCCTGCCCCTGGCGAAAGCACTCCGAGCGCATGAAGGACTCGACGATAAACGTCGTCTCGCGAAAGCGGCCGTCCTTGTAGAAGGCTTCGCGGGAGAACTCGCCGTACGGCCGCTGCAGCCGAATCGGCGGGAAGTCCCCGGGGTCGTCAGGGTAGTTGAGCTCCCCGCGCGAGCCAATCTCGACAACTCCCGACTGCATGTGGCACTGGCCACAGATCGCGACGTACTTGCGGTGACCGATCTCGCCGAATCTCACCAAGTGCGAGCCGGCGTCATGATCCGGCCGCCCCTCCCGCATCGCCTCGACATGTTGCCGGGCCGGGCCGTGGCACATCTCGCAGTTCACCCCGGTCTCCCGGAACGTGATCCTGTCCGGCACCACCAGGGCACCCTCCGCCTGGACCTGGCTGGTGTGGCATGACGCGCAATGTACCTGGTAGTTGGTGGAAGCGCGCATCCGGTGGAAGCCCGCCACGCTGGATCGCTCGGAGGGGCCGCCGTCCAAGATCTCCCAAAAATTGACCCACGTGCCGTGCAGGGCGTTGTACTGCACCGGCACAACTTGGATCCGGCCGTCGGACAGCCGCGTCGCGTAGGCCTGCTGCCACTTCGAGCCGATCGTGTAGTGCACCCTGTATCGCCGGTGCCCCCCGGGCGCCGGCATTTCGAAGTAGTGCCCATCGTCGTCCAACAGCGCACGCCACACCAGCTGCCCCGACTCGTCCCGCACCTCGTTGTCGAGGGTGAAGTCCCCGATCACGTTCTCTCGCCGGTACGGACGGAACATCTTGGCCATTCCCGTGCCAGCCCAGGCCTCGGCGACCTCCTCGTGGCACTCCGCGCAGGCGTCGCTGCCCGCGTACAGCGGGGAGGCGCCCCGTCCGGGGTCCGCTTCGCGCTCCGAGGGGTCTCCTCTAGTCCGGCGCAAGGGTCCGATGTCTCTCAGAAACGCCTCGAGGGGCTGGCCTGCGGCCGGCCCCTCGCGCCGCCGGCGCTCCAGCCATTCCAAGGCTCTGCCCCGGGCGGGGCCGGCCTGCCGCGCGGCGGCCCCGTAGGCCCGCAAGGCCTCGTCATCGGCTCCAAGCTCGTCCGAGACCATCCCCAGCAGCACCAGAGCGATGCCGTCCCGCGGGTTTAGGCGGGTAGCCTCGAGCAGCCGCTGCCGAGCCGAGGCGAGCGTCCCCAGTCGCCCCGGCTGTGCGGACTGCAGCCCGCGAGTCGCCAGGACCCTTCCCAGCACGTACTCGGCCGACCCTCGCAGCTCGCGGGCGATCTGCTCCCACTGGCGGGAGGAGTAGGCCGCCGGGTGCCGGAACCGACCCAGGTACTCCAACGCGTCGCTCGCGCCGTCCTCCGCCGCCTCCAGCCGGCCGGCGTGCACAAGCACATTTGCCACTGACACCTGAAGGGCCGGGTTCTCCGGCAGGATGCCCAGTGACTCTTGCCCGTGCTCCAGCGCCGCGGTCAGGTCATGCAGGTCGATGCTGGCCTTGGCTGCCGCCTCGTGCGCCGAGCTCGTCATCCACGAGCGCGGGTAACGGCGCAGGAATTCCTCCGCCAATCGCCGTTTCTCGACGGGGTCGACCGAATTCCAGAGCTTCTCGAAAGCCTCTCGCTCCTGCGGGTCCTCCATCGGGTCGGTCAGCGCGCGCAGCACCGTCTCGCCCTCGTAGAGCACACGGTCCAAGTCTTGGGCGGGTCCGGCCGCGGTCGCCCAGAGCGCGCCCGCCGCGAGTGCGACTGCCGCCCGGAGGCGCGAGCGATGGTGTGGCACCGCCCTCTCACTCCCTGTGGCGTGCCATCGGGGCTTCCACCGCTTCCAAGTACCGCGCCAGCGCCGTCTCCAAGCGCTTGGTGACGGCCGGCTCGTCCGCCGAGCGGTCGCGCTGTTCCCCGATGTCGCTCCCCAGGTCGAAGAGCTGCACCGCGCCCGTCTCGTAGTGTTTGACCAGCTTCCACTCGCCGTCCCGGATGGACGACATCGGCGTCGTTCCCTTGAGGGTCTGGTAGTGCGGAAAGTGCCAGACCAAGTATGGGAAGCGGCGCGACGGGGCGTCGTCCTCGCCGCCCCGGAGCAGCCCGGCGAGGCTTCCTCCCTCGACATCCGGGTCCAGTTCCGCCCGCACACCTGCCAGTTCCGCGATCGTCGGGTACAGGTCCGTTCCGGTGACCGGCGTGCGGTTCACGCTGCCGGCTGGGATGCCCGGGCCGCGCGCGATGAGCGGCACCCGGATTCCGCCTTCCCATGTGGAGGCTTTCTGCCCGCGCAACGGGGCGTTGGTCGTGATCCGCGTGTCCCCGCTGTCGTGGTACGAGCCGTTGTCGGACGTGAAGATCACGTAGGTGTCGTCAGCCAGCCTCAGGGAGTCGAGCGCCTCAAGAATGAGCCCGACGCCCTCGTCCATCTCGTGCGTCATCGCCGCGTGCCCCGCGTTGCTGTGGCGCTCTCCCTTGGGCCTGTCCTCGAACTCGGCCACCGTGGTGTCGAACGCGCGGATCCCCAGGTGCACGGCGTAGTAGGAGACCTGCAGGAAGAACGGCTCGCCCGCGGCGCGCCGGTGCCGCAGGAAGTCGATCGCGCGCGTGGTGACGCTGACCGTGCGCTTCGGGTCCGGCGCGCCGGCGCCGCCCTCCCTGTTGCTCGTCGCCCCGCTGTGCTGGTCGTACCCGTGCTTGCCCGGCCCGCCGCCGGCGAGATGCCACTTGCCGAAGTGAGCCGTCACGTACCCCGGGCGGTGCTCCTTGAGCAGCTCCGCGATCGTGATCTCGCGGTGGGGAAGGTGGTCGATGTGCCGGGCGGGGATCATTGGCAGGCCCTCGTAGAAGGCGCCGGTGTTGCGGTTGATGATGTCGGTCATCCTGAGCTGCGCGGGGGTCTTGCCCGTCTGGATGGCAAGGCGCGTCGGCGAGCAGTTCGGGTGCGGCGCGTAGGCGTCCGTGAAACGCATGCCCTCGCTGGCCAGCCGCTCCAGGGCGGGCGTGCTGTGGTAGTCCGATCTCGAGCCCGTCCTCTCCGGGTCCTGTTGCACTGAGGTGCCGACCCAGCTGAGGTCGTCGGCTAGGATCAGCACGACGTTCGGCTGGGCGTGGGCGGTGGCGGCGAGGGCCAGCGCGCAGGCGCCCGCGATCGCGCTCCATTTGTTCGTCATCGGCCTACGATTCTGCCCCAGATTGATCTCCGCGGGCAAGCGCGGCCCTCCGCAGCCTCGCGACCGGGCCGTTGATAGGATGGGACTTGGCTGCACCGGCGCCGCATCTGGCCTGTTTCGACCCGGCCTGCGGAAGGCGTTTCGGCCTGGGCGAGGTCGTCTACTCGTGCACCTCCTGCGGCAGCCTTCTCCAAGTCTCCAATCGCTTCGACGGTCTTGACCCGCGGCATCTCCGCGCCGAGTGGCGCGCACGTCGCGACAGCCGGTCCAAGATCGACGTCAGCGGTGTCTGGCGATTCCGCGAGATGTTGCCATTCGTGAGCGATTTGGACAGCATCGTCAGCCTTCCCGAGGGCAACACTCCGCTGTTCGACGCGCCGGCCGCAGCCCGGTACGCGGGGCTGGATGCCCTGCAGTGCAAGCATCAGGGCTACAATCCCTCGGGCTCTTTCAAGGACAACGGCATGACCGCGGGCGTGACGCAGGCCGTCGCGCTCGGCATGCGGCGGGTCGCGTGCGTCTCTACCGGCAACACGTCGGCCTCGATGGCGGCCTATGCGGCCGCGGCGGGCCTGCAGGCCGTGATCTTCCTGCCCGCGGGGAAGATCGCCTACGGCAAGCTCGCCCAAGCTCTCGAGTACGGCGCGCTCACGATCCAAGTCGAGGCCAACTTCGACCAGATCTTGGCGCTGGTCCGCGGCTTGGCCGAAGAGATCGGGATTTACCTGCTGAACTCTATCAACCCCTTCCGCATCGAGGGCCAGAAGTCGATCGTGATCGAACTGCTGGAGCAGCGCGGCTGGGAAGTGCCGGACTGGATCGTGCTGCCCGGAGGGAATCTGGGCAACACCAGCGCGCTCGGGAAGGGCCTGCGCGAGCTGCGGCAGGCCGGCGTGATCCGTTCGCTTCCGCGGGTCGCCGTGATCCAGGCGGCTGGCTCGGCCCCGTTCGCGGAGCACTACCGGGAGGGGGGCGACCTGCGGCCCGTGCGCGCCCCCGAGACGCTCGCGACGGCGATCCGCATCGGGAACCCGGTCTCCTGGCGCAAGGCCGGATCCGAAGTGCGAGCCACGCGCGGTCTGGTCGAGGACGTCACCGAGCAGCAGATCGCCGATGCCAAGGCCGTGGTTGGGCGTTGCGGCTTCGGCTGCGAGCCGGCCTCCGCGGCGGCGCTGGCGGGAATTCGCAAGCTGGCGCGGGCCGGCACGATCGCCCCCGACGCGGACGTCGTGGCCGTGCTCACCGGCCACCTGCTCAAGGACCCCGACTATGTCTACAACTATCACTCCTCGCAGTTGAAGACCCCTTCCGGGGAGCCCGTCAAGCCGACGTTCGGCAACGCCCCCGTGACCGTGCCGAACGATCGCCGGCGGATCGCGGACTTGCTCCGTCGCTCCGAGCGCTGAGCGGGCGTCCCGCGGCTTCGCCGCCCTATCCGGGGTGGGTCACCGCGCCCTCCGAGGACGAGGAGACGAGCTTCGCATACTTGGCGAACACTCCCGTCGGATAGCGCGGCTCGCGGGCCTTCAAGGCGGCTAGGCGTCCCTCAATCTCGGCTTCGGACAGCTCGACGCGCAGCTCGCGCTTGGCGCAGTCGATCACCACCGTGTCACCGTCGCGAACAGCGGCGATGGGCCCGTTGCGAGCCGCTTCCGGCGCGACATGCCCGACCATCAGGCCGCGCGTCGCACCGCTGAACCGCCCGTCGGTCAGCAAGGCCACGGTCTCGCCCAAGCCCGCGCCGACGATCGCCGCGGTCACGCCGAGCATCTCGCGCATCCCGGGACCACCCGCTGGGCCTTCGTAGCGGATCACCAGCACGTCCCCGTCCTGGATCGAGCCCCCCGTGACCTCCCGCATGGCCGCCTCTTCGGTCTCGAAGACCCGCGCCGGCCCTATGTGCCGCAGGTGGTCGCTGCCGGCCACCTTGACCACGCCGCCCTCCGGTGCGAGGTTCCCCTTGAGGATCGCGAGCCCTCCGGTCGGCTTGATCGGGTCCGAGGCCGCGCGGATGACTCTCTGTCCGGACGTCTCGGTGGCGTCCGCGCTGGCAGCGGCCAGAGACCGGCCGGTGACGGTGATCTGCGACCCGTCGGCGTAGCCCCCCTCGACAAGCCGCTTGGCGATCAGCTGGATGCCGCCCGCCTTGTCGACGTCCGCCGCGACGTACTTCCCGCCGGGCTTGAGGTCGACCAGCAGCGGTGTCCGCTCGCTGATCGTGTCAAAGTCGTCGATCGAGAGGTCGACCCCGCAATCCCTCGCCAGCGCCAGCAGGTGCAGGACCGCGTTGGTGGAGCCGCCGGTGGCCGCCACGCTCGCGACGGCGTTCTCGAAAGCCTCGCGGTTCATGATGTCGCAGGGGCGCCGGTTGCCGGCCAAAGCGTCCATCAGCACGAACCCGGCCCGGTAGCCGGCGTCGCCCTTGCGAGGGTCCACGGCGGGGATGCTGGCGCTCCCCATCGGGGAGAGGCCGATGATCTCCATGGCGGTCGCCATCGTGTTGGCCGTGTACTGGCCCCCGCACGCTCCCGCGCCGGGGCAGGCGTTGTCCTCGATCGCCAGCAGCTCCGCGTCGCTGATCTTGCCGGCCGCGTGAGCCCCGACGGCCTCGAAGACGTCTTGGATCGTGATGTCGACCCCGTTCACCTGGCCCGGCAGGATCGACCCTCCGTACAGCAGCACCGACGGCACGTTCACCCGTGCCAGCCCCATGGCGCCGCCCGGGATGGTCTTGTCGCAAGCGACCAGGGCGATCATGCCGTCGAACATGTAACTGCGGCCCGCGAGCTCGATGGAGTCGGCGATGATCTCGCGGCTGACCAGAGAGCCCTTCATCCCCTCGGTGCCCATCGTGATGCCGTCGCTGACGGCGATCGTGTTGAACTCCATTGGCGTCCCGCCCGCCGCTCGCACACCCTCCTTGACCCTGACTGCCAGCTCGCGAAGGTTGAAGTTGCACGGCATGGTCTCGATCCAAGTGTTGGCGATGCCGATGATCGGCTTCGCCAAGTCCTCGTCCGTGAAGCCGATCGCCTTGAACATGGACCTTGCCGGGGCTCGGTCCCGGCCGTCGGTGATCACGCTGCTGCAATGTTTCAGGGGATGGGGCATGTCGTTCAGGGGAACCAGTCTACCAGCGCCGGAAGCGCGCCCTGATAGCCTGAGCCCATGGTCCGGGGAGTGCTGCTCGACCTCGACGGTGTGCTCTACAACGGCGAGGAGTCCATTCCCGGCGCGGCCGCCGCGGTCCGCGAACTGCGCCAACGGGGCATGCCCTTGCTGTTCGTCACAAACACGACTTCCCGCCCGCGGTCAGCGCTGGTCCGCAAGCTCGCAGGCTTTGGCGTGCCGGCACGGGAGAGCGAGATTCTGACGCCCGCCGTTGCCGCTGCCGCCTGGATGCGCGCGCGTCCGGGCGGTCGTGCGGCGCTGTTCGTCCCCCGGCCCACCCGTGCCGACTTCGAGGGCTTGGAGGCCGGCCCCGGCGGGCAAGGGGCGCGGTATGTGGTGATCGGAGACCTTGGCCGGGCGTGGACGTTCGACAGGCTAAACCGCGCATTCCGCCTGCTGCACGCCGACCCTGGCCGGGAACTCGTCGCGCTGGGGCTGACGCGCTTCTGGCAGGGTCCTGAGGGTCCGAATCTTGACGTCGCCCCCTTCGTCGCCGCCCTCGAGTGCGCCTCGGGCCGCAAGGCGACCGTGATGGGAAAGCCATCGCGGGCCTTCTTCCGGCAGGCAGCCGGAATCCTCGGTCTCCGGCCCGCGGACCTGCTGATGGTCGGCGATGACCTGCGGGCCGACGCGCTTGGTGCCAAGCGGGCAGGCCTGCAGGGCGCTCTGGTGCGCACGGGCAAGTTCCGGCCAGCAGACCTCCGAGGCCGGGAGCGCCCCGACTGGGTGCTCGGGTCAGTCCGCGAGCTTCCGCGCATCCTCCCGGACCGCGATCACTGATTTGGTCAAGCCCAAGACCCGCTCTCGCTCGATGCGTGCCCCGCGAAAGAGGCGCCGCAGGTCCCGCGCCGCGAGAGGGTGGATGTTCTCAACGTATCCGCGGGCCTCTTCGCGCGTCGGACGCTGCAGCCACCCCCAGACGGTGAAATTGCGGGCGAGGCGCGCCTGCCACCGCTTGGGGAGGAATTGGAAGCCGGGCGTCAACGTGTGCGGCTCGATGGGAAACCACCTGTTGGGAACCTGCACGCTGTAGGCCCGGCCCACCCGCTCGACCTCGCGGGCGAGGGCCCGCCGGCTGCGCTCGTCTGGCAGGTGCTCCAGCACCGAGTTGCAGTGCACGACGTCGAACGTCCCGTCGCGAAACGGTAGTTGGCGGCCATCGGCGCGGACCCACTCAAGCATTCCGGGGCGGATGTCCCGGGCCGCGGGGTTGGCGACGATCACCCTCGGGAGCGGTTCGACCCAGCGCCAATAGTACTCGTCCCCGCCCAGATCCAAGACCAGCGCATCCGCGGTCAGGCGGAACGTCGCGGCAAAGCGTCGCAGGCGCCGGCTGCGGAAATAGCGGGCCAGCGGTCTGTGCACGCGGCCAAAGGACAGCATGCCCGGCTGGACGGATCAGCGCTTCAGCGAGCCATGCGTCAGCAGCCAGGCCAGGGCCGCCCGCGGCTGCGGGCCCGCCACTCTGACCTCGAGCGCTGCCAGTGCGGATTTCTTCAGCCATAGGGCGTCGGCGCGCGCTCCCAGCATCCATGCGACGAACATGCTCAGCTGCGGGTTGTGGCCGCTGATGAGCACGTCGCCGACCGCCGCATGGTCCCGGACCGAGTCCCAAACGGCGTGTAGGCTGGCATACGGCGCGAGCGACTCGGTGACGATCGGCGGGTCGGCGACGCCCAGCCGCTGGCAGGCTATCTCGGCCGTCTGCAGTGCCCGGGCATACGGACTGGTGAGTATTACGGCGGGTCCCACCCCGGCGCCTCGCGCGTGGCGCAGCACACGCTTGCACCGCTTGCGCCCAGTCCGGGTTAGCTCTCGCGTGTCGTCGCGCTGGCCCGGAGCCGCGCTCTCGGCGATCGCGTGCCGCAGCACGTACACCCTCATTGGTCCCCTCGCAACTTCCGGGCGGCCTTATCGGCGCCTAGCTGCGAAAGCGGTAGACGATACGTCCCCGAGTGAGGTCGTACGGGGAGAGCTCGACATTCACGCGGTCACCCGTGAGCACGCGGATCCGGTGTTTCCGGAGCTTGCCGGCGATCTGCGCCAGCACCTTGTGCTTGTTGTCCAGCTCAACGCTGAAAATTCCGCCCGGGTGGCGCTCAATGATTGTTCCCGTGACCTCTATGCCTTCTTCTTTGGCCATGCAACTCGTTTCCGTGCGGGCTCTGGCTTGGCTGGAAATTGCCGCTGCCGACAAACCGGCTCGCCGTCGCCGAGAAGGCACCCGCCACCCGGCACATCCAACGCTAGTAGGGCAAGCCCGCTACTGTGCACACAGCATAGCGCGTTTTGCCTCGGCGTGTCCTGGGGGCGGTTGCCCCACCTTCCCGCCGCACTGCGAGCCGCGCAAGCACGGGGTGCAAACAGGGCCCGTGGGAGGCCGGAGTCCGCCCGGAGCACAGGATGGGGCTCGGCTCCGCTGACAAGCCAAGCGGTCGGCCTTCCCTGTGGGAGCGGGGCGTCCCACCGGAGCGGGGCAGGCCGGTCTTGTCTCGCAGGTTCGGCCGGCTCAAGGGCCGGAATCCCGGTCAAGCCTGGCGGCACATGGCCTTCAATGATTTGGCCAGACGGCGGTAGAGGTCGATGGCCTCGAGAAGCTCCGCCTTCGGGATGCGTTCCTCGGTCGTGTGCGCATGGTGGATCGAGCCCGGACCGATCAGCAGGGGGCGCCCCCACCCTGAGAGCTTCGGGATGTCCGTCGTGTACTTCACGACCGACGTCTCAAAGCCCTCGATCGCCTGCATGTGCAGGGCCGGCGTCGCGGAGAACACCTCGACGTCCAAGCCTTCCAGTGCTGCCATCGCCAGTTCTCTGGTGCGCCCCAAGCCCGCGACGACGCGGATCACGATTGCCGCCGATGCGTAGTCCGGGATGATGTTAGCTGCCGGTCCCGCGTCCAACGTGCCGATGTTGACGGTGGTCTCGCCGAGGATTGGATCGCTGGGCCACTGCACCGCACTGAGGCGTGCCAGCCGATCGAGCAAGATCTCGGTGGCCGAGACGCCCAACTCCGGGTAGGCCGAATGGCAGGCGCGCCCAACCGCCCGCACGCGCAGGCCCAGCGTGCCCTTGGACCCTAGGGCCAGCTTGTTCTCCGTCGGCTCGCCGTTGATCAAGAACTTCACGCCGGGCGGGTCGAGGTTCGCATGGCGCGCGCCGGCTCCGTCAACTTCCTCGCCGACGACAAGCAGCATCCCCAGATCTCGCTCGCCCTCCTCGAGCAGGCCCTCGAGCGCTTTGATCATCGACGCCGCGATGCCGTGGGTGTCGCACGCTCCGCGGCCGCGGATGAACTCCTCGTCCTCGCTCGACGGGATGAACGGCGGCACGGTGTCCATGTGCGTCGAGAACACGACCTCTGGCGTTCCCCATCTGGCCCACACGTTGTTCCGGCCGGCGGCGACCCTCTGCCTCTCGACCTTGCCCCCGAAACGATCCGCGATGCCGTCGAGGAGTTCGAAGAGGAACTCGCCAATGTCCAGCTCGTTGGGCGTGACCGAATTGATGTCGATCATCGCCCGGGTTAGTGCGAACGCATCCATAGGGCCCGGTCCGAACTTCGAGCGTATCCCATCGCGCCCGCAGGGTCAAAGGCGGCTGCATGCCCGCAGCTCCGGCCGCGAGGGCATCCGGGGGCTCGAAGGATCCCGGTGCACCGGGCCGAGGGGCGCTCCGGGGCGCTTGGCATCTCATTCCTGGCCAGGGATTCCCCGCTTCTCCGCTCCCCGGTTTGGGGAGCGGTCACTGCCCGGCTCGCTTGGTATACTGACCGCCTAGACCAGCCCGTGTCGATGAGCGCGCGGGCCGGGTCGCTGTGCAGCGACCGAGAGGAACATGCAGATGTGGAAGCTCAGAGATGACTCGAGCACAGACCCGAAGGTCGGCGACAGAACCGTCGGCGGGGGCCCGCGTGAGGCCTCCGGGCAGGTGAACCCGTCCCGGCAGTCCTCGGTCAGTAGCCCAAGGGTTCAAGGGGAAGTGCAACCGCCCATGTCAAGGATTGGTGAAACCGTCAAGTTCCGCGGAGAGATCAGCGCGGAAGAGGACATGATTGTCGAAGGGATGGTGGAGGGCTCCATCAAGATCCAGAGCCACACGCTCGTCCTGCACAGTGCGGCCAGAGTGAAGGCTGACATCATTGCGCGGGAATTTGTCCTGCACGGCGAGTTGCGTGGCACAGTCAAGGCGAGGGACAAGATCACGATCAAGGAGACCGGCAAGCTGGAAGGCGACATCGTCACCCGACGCCTGCAGATCGATGACGGCGGGGTCTTCATCGGCAACAGCGCCGTACACGCGGAAGGGTCGTCAATCAAGCGACCGGGCTTTGCCGCCCAGCGTGGTCGCCCCTCACCGCAGCCCGAGAAGCCTTCGGCGATTCCGGCCAAGGCGCCCTTGCCCACGGGCCGCTCAGCACCGGCCAAGCCTCCACCAAAGCCCGTGCTCTAGCCGGGCACTCCGGAGTGTTTGCGGTGGGTCATTCGGGCATGGGATGGCGTGTGCCAAGTCCGGTTCGGGGCGGAATTGACCCGGATGGCCGAGAGGGACCGGGTTGAGGTGCGTGACAGCGCGCGTGAGTCGAACGCGGCGACGGCATCAGGTGATGACGCCGCCAGCCACGGCTTGGGAGTTTTCTTCCGCGAGCTAGGGTTCCGCCCGGGACTACACATCTTGGATCTGGGAGCACTCTCCGGATCGACCAGCCTTGTGATCGGCCGGCGCGGGCACCACGTGCATTTTGCCGACCTCGCCAGCCCTTGCGATCTGGCCCTTCAAGAATCGGCTGCCGCCGAAGGCTCGGCCTCTCTGTTTGGGGCCGACCGGATGGTCCGCGAAGTGCTGGGCTACCCCAATCGAACGTTTGACGGCGTGCTCGCTTGGAATGTCCTGCAACAGCTGGAACCGGTCGCGATGCGCGCGGCTCTGGACCAGATCCTCAGGGTCACGCGGCCGAGCGCTCCGATGCATTGCGTCTATCAGGACGTCGGTCCGGGCGGAGCGCCCGCGCTGCGCTGCGAGCTGGTCTCGCATGAGTTGATGCGGGCGCGCCCCATCGCGGATCGCAACTTGTCGACGGGCTATACGCTGAAGGGGTTGGAGTCGATCTACTCGCAGTTTCGCTACCTTTGCCTGTTCCTCAGGAGACGCAACGGGCTGCAGGAGCTGATAGTGGCGAGCTGACCATTTCTGCCGGTGGCTGTGTTGAGGGTGGCGCTGGCTTTGGCGGGGGGCCTGATTCTGGCGCCGATGGCGGTGCCGGCCCCGAGCGCGGACATCGCACGGGGTCGCGAGCACTATCTGAACCGTGACTTTGAGCTTGCGGCGGCTGTGGCCGAGCGTGCCATCGCCGAGCGCCCCGAGGGGCTCGACGGGCACCTCTTGCTCGCGCGGGCGAGACTCTACGCCGAGCTCGCCCGGCGAGGCTTGGTGGGCACGCGCGCCTTTCGCGGTGACAAGCCCTACGCCTCGCGGCCCCGGCCCAAGCCGGACCCCGCAGCCGCACGCGCTGTCCTGAATGTCCTCGAGCGTGCCATCTCGGTGGCCCGGAAGCGGGTCGCGCTCGACGCCGCGGATGTCTCGGCCCTCCACGCGCTCGCTCAGGCACAGGCCCTGCTGGCCGTGCACCGCCTGATGATCGAACGCGCATTCTTCAGAGGCCTCGCCACAGGGAGGGCTGCCAGATCTACCAGCCGTCAGCTCGGAGCCCTGAGACCCGAGTTCCACGAAGGCTTGCTCGTCGCCGGAATCTACGAGTACGGGGTCGGCAGCCTTCCATGGGCGGCGAAGGCAATCGTCGCAATCAGTGGCCACCGTGGTCGGAATAAGCTGGGCCTCGAGCTGATCGCACGGGCTGCCGAACACGGCCAAGGGCTGCGGGACGAGGCGCGGCTGGTGCTCGCCTTGGCGTTGCGGCGCGCCCGGAGCTATGCCCGGGCAGCGGATCTGTTCCGGGCTCTCTCGCGCCGGTATCGGCGGGCGTACACATACCAGATGGAATCGGCCGATCTTTACGAGTCCGCCGGCCGGCTCTCCGTCGCCTTGTCGGAGTTTCGCTCCGTGCGCCGCAAGCGAGAGCAGGCCATCGACGGATTCGAGAGAATCGCGCCGGCAATGGCGGAAGCGCTCGACCGACGTATCGCCGCTCTGGAGCGGGCTGTCAGAGACCCCTTGTAGGGGGATCGTGATCGCCTCGGCGAGCCGTACACGCCGCCAGCTGCTGCGGTCCAGAGGGGGTAGCTCAGGCGTGGCACGATGCCCTTCTGGCCGAGCGGTGAAGCCCACGCGCGCCTACAATCGGGTGTCGCCATGGCACGGTTATTTCCTTTCGTGTTGGCCGCCATCGCCTTGAGCTGCGGCCCAGATGGGCCGCAGGCGGGCCCATCAGGGCACCCGAACGTGCTCTTCATCGCCATCGATGATCTGAACGACTGGGTCGGCTGCATGCGCGGCCATCCCCAGGCGCTGACGCCCAATATCGATCGATTGGCCGCGAGGGGCGTGCTGTTCACGAACGCGCACACCGCGGCACCGGCCTGCAACCCATCCCGGGCCGCAGTGTTCAGCGGGCGCATGGCTACCGTGACCGGCGTGTGGGCCAATCAGTCTGGCCAGACGCTGGACCGGACGTACCCGGAGGGACTCCTGCTGCCGACTGCTTTCAAGGCTGCCGGCTATCGCGTCTGGGGCACCGGAAAGTTGCTGCACTCTAAGGGCAAGGGGTTGTTCGACGAGTACTTCACAGTCGGCCAGCGATGGAGTCCACTGACGCAGGAGGCCGTCGAGTACACCTCCTCGGAGCTCCCGACGAAGGGAACGGACAACCCACGGCATGTGACCGCCGACAGCCGCGGGAAGCGGGTCATCCTGCCGCTGAATCGGATGCCTTCCGACCGGCGCCCCGACCGCCCGGCCGGCGAGTCCTTCGACTGGGGTGCGTTCAGCGTTCCCGACTCTGACTTCGGGGATACGCAGATCACGGACTGGGCGATCGAGCGAATCCAAGGCTCGCACGACAGGCCGTTCTTCTTGGGAGTTGGATATTACCGCCCCCATATCCCGCTTTGGGCCCCGAAGCGATTCTTCGACCGTTTCGAGGAATCCCCGGCGGAACTGCCGCAGGTCAAGGAGGACGATCTGGCAGACCTGAGCGACACGGCGAAGCGCTGGGCGTTAGAGCCCGTCACGGCGGGGAGCCACGCGACCGTTGTCAAGCATGGCCAATGGCGCGCAGCGGTCGAGGCGTACCTAGCCAGCGTGACCTACGTAGACCACGAGATTGGCCGGCTCTTGGACGCCCTGGATCGGTCCAAGGCGGCGGACGGGACCATCGTCGTGCTGTGGTCCGATCATGGCTGGCACCTCGGCGAGAAAGAGCATTGGGGCAAGTGGACGGGTTGGGAGCGGTCAACGCGAGTGCCGCTGATCGTGGCTCCCGCCGGAAATGGTGCCGCGCGCTTCTCAGTGGGCGCGAGCTGTTCACAGCCCGCAAGCCTCATCGACATCTACCCCACTCTGGCAGAGCTTTGCGGGCTCGGCGGGGCGGACAGGCTAGACGGCCTCTCGCTCGTGCCGTTGATGCTCCAGCCGGGGGTCCGGGCCGAGCGGACGGCCGTGACGATGTTCAATCCAAACAACGTCTCGCTTCGAACGGCGCGGTGGCGCTACATTCGCTACGAGGACGGGACAGAGGAACTCTACGACCATCACGACGACCCGAACGAATGGGCGAACCTCGCCTCATCCCCGACGCATGCCCGCCAAGTGCGCCTGATGCGCCAGAGCGTCGTTCCGTACCTCAGCGAACACACCCCACTTGATGGGGGGACGGCTTCGGTCTCGCGGGGTCAGCACTCCGAGTTGCGCTCGACCTCGGCCAGCGTGGGCCGGGCACTTGTTGCCGGGCAAGAGTGGCACCCTGCACCTCGCAAGGCATCTGGGCGGCCGTCGCGCGTGCAAGCAAGATCCGCCACCGGCCAGCCAGATCATTCGGATGGTGGATGACAGCCTGACCACCTCCGCGGTCGGATGGTAGATCGGATGTGTAGCGGGGATCAGCGAGGGCGACGCGCGGTGGACCAAGACAAGCGGCGCGGCACTCCGGCCAGGCGTCATCGCTACACGCTCGAGCCGGCTGGAGCAGCGCTCCTAGGCCTGCCTGCCAGCTAGTTTCGCGGAGAGCCGGGCGAGAGCGGCCAGCTTGGCGGCCGCCGCGCCGGAATCGATCGACCGCTCCGCGAGTGTCGCGCTCTCGAGCCAGGAGTCTCCGCGTCCCGCCATCCGAAGAGCGGCAGAGGCGTTCGCCACGACAACGTCTCGGCACGGCCCTGCCTCGCCCGCTAGGACCGCACGGATCCGAGCGGCGTTCTCAGCTGCCCCACCGCCGGCAATATCCGCCGCCGTGGCCTCGCTGACGCCGAAGTCTGCGGGTGCCACCTCGCCCTCGCGCACTTCCCCGTTTCGGACCTCGGCGAATCGGGTCGGGCCCGCCAGCGTGATCTCGTCCATGCCGTCACAGCCGTGGACGACCATTGCGCGCCGAGTGCCGAGGCTCGCGAGCGCGCGTGCCGCCAGCGGCACGATGCGCCCCTCGTAGACCCCGATCACTTGGATCCCGGCACCCGCCGGGTTGGTGAGCGGGCCCAGCATGTTGAAGGCCGTGCGCACTCCCAGTTGCTTGCGGACGGGGCCCGCGTGGCGCATCGCCGGGTGCATCGAGGGGGCGAACAGGAAGCCGATGCCGACTTCGTCGATGCAGCGGGCGACGTTCGGAGCCTCAAGGCTGACATTCACGCCCAGCGCCTCCAGCACGTCAGCCGAGCCGCAGCGACTGGACACGGAGCGGTTTCCGTGCTTTGCCACCGGCACGCCGTTGCCGGCTACCACGAGGGCCGCGCAGGTTGAGACATTGAATGTCTGGCCACCGTCCCCTCCCGTCCCGCAGGTGTCCACGAGGTTCCGGGCCGGCGTCTGGGACGGGAGCACGGCGCGCGCGCTGGCGCGCATCGCACGCGCGAAACCGGTCAATTCCGCGGAGGTCTCGCCCTTCATGCGCAGAGCGACGAGCAAGCCGGCGATCTGTGCCGGGGTCGCTTCCCCTCTCAGGATTTCGAGCATCGCGTCCCGGGCACGCCGCTCGCCGAGGTCAGCGCCGTCAAGGGCCAATCGCAAGGCGTCGCGAACGCGGGACATGGAGTTTGCGCCTCGCACTGCGACCCGCGATATATTGGAACTCAGGCGTGTCGCGGCGCTGGCCGGCATCCTGATCGTACCCTAGGCTAGGGCCTTCCCCCGATGAAGCTACACGAGTACCAAGCGAAGGCGGTCTTGCGCACGTTCGGCGTCCCCACTCCGGAGGGCGTTGCCGTGACCACCGCTGCCGAGGCTGGCGACGCCGCCCGGAAGCTCGGAGGCCGCGTCGTGGTCAAGGCCCAGATTCACGCCGGCGGTCGCGGCAAGGGCGGCGGCGTCAAGCTAGCCGCCAGCCCGGGCGAGGCGGAGCGACTGGCCGCCGACATGCTGGGAATGACGCTTGTCACCCATCAGACCGGCCCGCAGGGGCGCGTCGTCCAGCGATTGCTGGTTGAGGAGCAGTTGCCCATCGCGCGCGAGATCTACTTGGGGATCACTCTGGACCGAGCCGTCCGCCGACCAGTGCTGATGGCCTCGGCCGAGGGAGGGGTCGAGATTGAGGAGGTCGCGGCCCGCAACCCATCGGCAATTCTCCGAGAGGCCCTCACTGGCCCGCGCCTGGCCGCATTCCAGGCACGGCGCCTCGCTTACGGCCTGGGGATCAGCGGTGCGGCTGTCAAGCCTGCCGTCAGCGCCATGCGCGGGCTTGCGCGGGCTTACGACGGGTCCGACGCGACCCTCGCGGAGATCAATCCGTTCGTGCTGACTGGGGATGGCCGCGCCGTTGCCCTGGACGCCAAGCTGGACATCGACGACAACGCCGTCTTCCGGCATCCCGACTTAGCCGACCTCCGCGACTTGGACGAGGAGGAGCCGCTCGAGACCGACGCCATCAATCACGGACTCAACTACATCAAGCTGGATGGCAACGTTGGCTGCATGGTCAACGGCGCCGGCCTAGCGATGGCGACCATGGACATCATCCAGTACGCGGGGGGCATGCCGGCGAATTTCTTGGACGTGGGCGGTGGAGCCAACAAGGACCAGATCAAGAACGGCTTTCGGATCATCCTCTCAGATCCCAACGTGAGGGCCATCCTGATCAACATCTTCGGCGGCATCCTCAAGGTGGACGTGCTGGCGGAGGGGATTGTGGCTGCCGCCCAGGACTTGCGCATCGGCGTCCCCATGGTCCTGCGCCTCGAGGGAACCAACGTCGAAAGGGGCCGCCGGATCTTGGCCGATTCCGGGCTGGACTTCATCGTGGCCTCCGACATGAAGGAGGCCGCGGAGAAGGCGGTTGCCCGCGCGGCCTAGCGGATTGCGGAAATGAGCATTCTGGTTGACGACCGCACGCGCGTAGTCGTGCAGGGGCTGGGGCGCGCCGGCCTGTTCCATGCCGAGCAGTGCATCCGCTACGGCGCCCGGATCGTGGCAGGTGTTCATCCCGGTCGCGGCGGAAGTGCCGCTCTGGGGTTTCCAGTCTTCGACACCATGCGCGCGGCCGTGGCGCGCGGCCGCCCTGACGCTTCCATGATCTTCGTTCCCGCGCCTGGCGCGGCCGACGCGATTCTCGAGGCCGTGGAGTCTGAGGTGTCGCTGGTGGCCTGCATCACCGAGGGCATTCCCACGCGGGACATGGTCGCGGTGGCCGATGCGCTGGAGGGATCCCGAACCCGCCTTGTCGGGCCGAACTGCCCGGGCGTCATCTCTCCCGGCAAGTGCAAGTTGGGCATCATGCCGGGGCACATCCACGAGCAGGGGTCCGTTGGCGTAGTTTCGCGCTCAGGCACGCTGACGTATGAGGCTGTGGGCCAGCTTCGGGCTCTGGGAATTGGCCAGTCAACGTGCATCGGGATCGGGGGAGACCCGATCATCGGCACCAGCTTCATCGATGTCTTGGGGCTGTTCGAGGGTGACCCCGAAACCACAGGCATCATCATGATTGGCGAAATCGGGGGAACGGCCGAGGAGCAGGCTGCCGAGTTCGTCAAGGCCAGCGTTGCCAAGCCGGTCGTCGGCTTCATCGCCGGCGCGACGGCCCCTCCTGGGCGACGCATGGGCCACGCCGGGGCGATCATCTCCGGGGGCAAGGGCACGGCGGCCGAGAAGATCGCGGCCATGGAGGCTGCCGGCATTGCAATGGCGCCCACGCCCGCGGACATAGGCTCCACGCTGGCGAGCCTTCTCTGAGGCACCCTAGGCAAAGCAGCAAGGCCCGCGCGACAACACCGACCATGCAACTGGAACGCACTCTCACGATCGTCAAACCCGACGCCGTCATGGCCGGCAAGGCCGGGCTGATCATCGCCCAGCTCGAAGCGTGCGGCTTCGAGATCGTGGCCATGAAGAAGGTCAGGCTGTCCGCCAAGCAGGCTCGATGCTTTTACGCAGTGCACCGCGAGCGGCCTTTCTTTGACAGCTTGGTGCGATTCATGACCTCCGGTCCGGTGATCCCGATGATCCTCGAGCGCGACGGCGCCATTGCCTCGCTGCGCCAGGCCATGGGTGCCACCAATCCCGAGCTGGCCGGGGAGGGAACGATTCGCCGACTCTACGGCACGGACATCGAGAAGAATGCCATACACGGCTCCGACGCCCCCGAGACGGCCGCCGTTGAGCGGGCCTTCTTCTTCAGCGCCCTTGAGCAGGGGTAGCCAGAGGCGCGCCGGCGAGAGTGGACGGGGACGAAGTCCCGCTCGTGTCTGGCCCGTGCTCGCGGCCAGATGGTTTCGGAGCCACGGCCGCGCTCGGGACTTTTTGCGGCACATCTCCGCGGGCTCGCCGCCGAGCCCCACAGGACCTCCGCGGCGACAGCGGCACGGCGGGGCACTCGCGCTGCGCTGTTCGGCTTCTTCGCGGCTGAGCGACCGCCACCGAGGGGTGCCCTCCCGACCAACGGAACGAAAATGCGCGGGGGTCTGCGTCGTCGCCTGGACGAGTTGCCTACCAGTGCTCCCCGAACGCGCGCTGGTAAGCGTCGAGGTCGGCATCCGCGTCCGACCGGGGTGCCCGCCGGCCTGACGCAGGAACCGCTCGCTCCGTCAGCGGGTCCGCCGGGCCCTCGGCGAGGGACCAATCAGGCTTGCCACCGTGTTCCGGCTCCAAGTCCGCCCACGCCTCGGAGCTCCCGTTGTTTGCCATCACCCAGGCCGCGACGAAGCCGCTGCCAAGGCCAAGCAAGAAGGCGTAGATCCGGTCGCTCATCACGGTATCGCTCGCCATCGCTGCCATCGCTAGCCGCCTGTCGCTGCGCGGCGATCGCTGGTCCGATCCGAGCCCGGCACTCCGTCCGCACGCCCCCCCGGGCGTGTCCCCCTCGTCTGCTCCAGATCTGCCGAGGGCAGGGGGGCCGCGTCCTCCCTTCGGCTCTCGCCACGCGACTGTCCCCAAAGCTCGCAAGCGCGCCGAAAGTCGCGCCTCGCTAGGGCCACCAAGGCGGCCGTTTCCAGTCCCTCCCGCGTGCGGTGGAGGAACAGCGCACGATCGGCCGATCCCTGCGCCGCCGCCAGACGCCGCTGGCCAAGCGACCGCAATGCAATCTGACGGCAGGCGGCCGCCTCGGCTTCGATGGCCACAACCTCGGCAAGACCAGTGCCGCACCTCTGGCAATTGTCCCCGCCACGGTAGGGCGCGCGACAGGAGGGGCAGTGCTTCACGGTCTACTCCAGAAAGAACAACAGCTCGGCCAGCTCGCCAGCCACCTCGTCGGCCTTGGCGCGTCGCCCCAGCTTCTTGGCAAAGCTCAAGCTGCGAAGCAGGCGGCGCACTTCCTTGGCATCCTCCTCCGGCGCCGAATCCAGCGCCTCGCGGGCCCGCCTTACGAGATCCTCCGCGTAGTCGTCAGTCGGATCCTCTTCTGGGACGCCGGCCCCAGCAGCGAAAGCTACCTCGTCGCCTCCGCGCTCGATGTCCGGACGCGCCGCTAGGACATCCTCGATCCGGCCGCTGATCGCCCTGCCTGTCACTCGTTCTCGGGCCGAGAACTCCAAAATCCCGTCTAGGTTGAGCTTGTACCGAAGGAGAATTCCGTCTTCGAATGCATTGGAATCCTGATTCAGTCCGGTTAGCGTGACAGAAGCAATCTTGGTATTATTTCGAATATCTGGATCTTCCCCTTGATAAATCACAAAATTCGCCGAGCTCTGCGCAGGGGAAAGCGTGGATAGCAGTTCACTCTTCGTAACCGGAAGCTTGGAATTTCGCGGGATGACCGGCAAGAATTTGTTGTGAGTCATCAATCCGTTGAGATCTCCGACAACTTGCGTCCCGAAGGTGTACGGTGTGATGTCCACCAACACTGCCCGAACATCTTCGCCAGCGATAAGGCCGGCGTGCAGAGCAGCTCCCAGAGCGACGCAGCGATCCGGATCGACGGAACCATCGGGTGCTTTGCGGAATCGCTTCTCGAGCAGATCGGCCACCCGCGGAATGCGCGTAGACCCTCCCACTAGCAAAACACGGTCGATCTTATTTGCACGCACGCCCGCGTCTCGGAGCGCTTTGTCCACATCCCTGAGGGTACCGGCCAACAGGCGCTCGATGTCTTGCTCAAAGTCATGGCGGGTAAGTTCGCAGGACAGATTCACCGGCTTGCGGAGCGCCATGCCCAGATTGTCCTCCTCCACTGAAGTGTAGGGGCCAGTTGAAAGCCTCTTCTTGGCCTCCTCGGCGGCATACCTCAGCCGGGCTTGGGTGGCACGATCTGATCGCAGAGACTTGCCTCCGGCCGCGTCCAGTTGCTTGTTGAGGCGCTCTACGATCAGCGAGTCAAAGTCGTCCCCGCCCAGCCGGTTGTTGCCCGCCGTCGCCAATACTTCCACCACTCCTTGCTCGCTTGCCACCACCGAGACATCGAACGTGCCGCCCCCGAGGTCGTACACGAGGACCGTCGAGGCCTGCTGGGAGCCCGCCTCGTAGACGAGCGAGGCCGCGGTCGGTTCGTTGAGAATGCGCTCGACTTCGAGCCCTGCAAGTTGTCCCGCCTCGCGGGTCGCTTTCCTCTGTGCATCGGTGAAGTACGCCGGCACCGTGATCACTACCCGGGAGACGCTCTTGCCGAGGAGCTTATCCGCGCGAGTCACAAGGTAGCGCAGGATGAACGCAGATATCTCTTGCGGCGTGTACTCCTTGTCTCCCAAGGGGATGCGTTCCCCCGTGCCCATCCGCCTCTTGATGGACACGACCGTGCGCTCAGGGAAGAGCACTGCCTGGTTCCGGGCCTCGCGGCCAACAATGATCTTTCCGGCACTGTCAACGCCAACGCAGGACGGGACTAATCCGTCATCGCCGTCCGTCAGCACCTCCGGCACGCCGTCGCGCAAGATTGCGATCGATGAGTTGGTCGTCCCTAGATCGATGCCGACTGTCACGCTCGGGTGACCGTTCTCAGCTGATTTGTGTGCCACGCTAACCCCTCGTCTTCAAACTGTGACCCATTGTGGGCGCTCTCCGTTAGGCTGGCGTCCCGTCGCGTTGCAGGCTGCCCGCCACCAGCGGGCCCCGACCACGACTGCATCCCCGTCGGCCCGCGATCCTCGGCTGGCCCGATCTTCTCCCCGGACGGGACGTGGCGCACAGCCCTGCATCATAGCGAGATTCGTGCCCCGCGCGGCTTGTCGCCCCGCCATCGTGCGCTCCCCGCTGCTCCGTTCGAGTCGTCACGGGGCGGGCCGCTCGCTTCCAGTCGCCGGGACGGTCCCGTCGTCGTCTTCGGCCGCTTGAGCCGGAATTGCGGCATCAGCGGTCTCGGGTCGCTGGGGCCGGGCGCTCACGATGACGTCCGCCGCCTGCAGGAGGCGACTGTTGGCCAGGAATCCGCCACGAACTTCTTGCGTCACGATGCCCGTCGGGATTCCCGGAATCTCCGAGACCCCGATAGCATTCATCGTCTTGGGATCGAACGGCTGGCCTACAGTCTCCACCCTCGTAATGCCGTGTCGTCCCAATATCGCGTCAACCTTCCGCAGGATGAGCCCCAACGACGATGCCACGGCCCCCAGTCCCTGATCCGGCGGCACCCCGGCCCTCGAGGGCGTCGATGCGACCGCCAGGGTCCGCACCAAGGCATCCCTGACCTCAAGGAATCCCAGCGCGACGGCATGGCCGTCAAGGCCGCGATCCTGCCCGTCCATCAGTTCGCCGATCGCCCGCGTCTGGTCACTGACCGAGCTTGCGACGCCGGCCAGCGCGGCGTTCGTCGATTCCAGCTGCGCTACGGCGTTCCTGCTCGACCGGTTCTGGCGCGCCACGTCGCGCGCCAGAACCATGACAAGGGAGAACAGGTCGCTCAGAGCCCTCTTCCGGGGGGCCGCCGAACCACCCTCGGGCGGTCCCCCGGGCACCTCGTCCAGCCATCTGGCGAAGTCGTCCAAGATCTCTCGCTTCCAGCGATTCTCCACTGTGTCCAGTCCCGTCATTCTTCCGCGTCCAAGATTTCCCGCAAGCCAGGTGCCTTCCACCTGCACGTGGCGGCGCGCTCTAGGTCTTGAATCCCCTGATCGAACGAACCGCACCGCACGGCTGCGAACAGCTCCGTCTCCACGCGCGCTTGAGGTGTCCTCACCGCCTCGTATGCCCGTTGGACGAGCTGGAATCGGTTCGGGTCCAGCGCCGGCGGATACTTGCGCACAAGGGCAAGGTACCGATCCCGGATTTCTCGCTCTGTCGCATCGGCGCGGATTCCCAGGACAATGAATGGACCGATCATTGCAGTCGCTCTCCCCCTTGGCTGCTCCGCAGAACCGCGCTCGAAAGATGGCACCCGTGTCGCAAGAGCCGTTCAGCCATGCTCACCCACCTTGAGAGAAGCCCCCCAGCCCCGAGAAGTCAAGACTCGTCAAGGCCTGAGCCAAGGGGGGCACTTCCTTGACTTGGGCCGTGCCTGCAAGTCTCTTGGCCGACTGTTTCAACAATTTCTCCTGATCGAATCGAATGTTTTCGGCTAGTCTCCAAAGGCGGTAATCGGCCCGTCGCTCATTCAGAAGATACCTTGCTGTGCACAAATACAGCAGCAATAATAGTCGCCTATTTCGGTCTCTAGTATGCGCAAGTCTCCTTGGTAACTCACTTCGCAGTGCCTTCAGATTACGGAGACTTGACGAGTCAAAAACTGCTAAGAACACGGGGAACATTGAAGAAGTTGGAACGAACCGCAAGACTCTTGCCCACCGTGTATCCATTGCACGCGGCTTTGCGGCAGGGACTGTCACAATTGCAAACACACTCGGAAATTCTTCGGCCAATTGATGCAAGTATTCAGGCTGACTGGAACACATGCTAGCGACTGCATTGTCCAACAATACATTCAGCAGAGTCGTTTCAGACTTCGAAAGTGGTAACGTAAATCGACCGAACTTACACGGAGGATTTAGAAAGCAGAGAGCCTCAGTCCGCACGGACAGTGTAGCGCCCTCTAATGCTTTCTCACACGCCTCCCGAAGGGTCGCGTCATCAGTTTCGAGATACCGCCGAATCGTGTCCCATGCTCGGATGATCGGCTCGGTCTCCAGTGTCGCGATGGCCATCGCGGAGGCCAAGTCCTTTGTCGCCAGCGGAAAGCGCTTTGCATGGATGTTGGTTTGGCCTGCCAAGATCAACGAAATGCCGCGCAGCCGCACTACACGGTCGTCCGCACCCGCAAACTCATGGGCCTTTTTCAGAGCTGTCTCGGCTTTCCTGTAGGCTCGGCTCCGCAGTCGAAGTTCGGCGAGCGCAATCCAAGGTTCGGGATCCTCGGGCAACGACGTTGCATAGTATTCATAAGCGCGAATCAGATCCATCTTCGGCGCGTACGAATCTTGGCGAATTGCCTCCACCAGCTTCTGGTGCGCATCCGCGCTGGTCGGATCGGCTTCGATGCTTTGTTCCAAGAAGAATCTACGAAGCCGATTTGGCTGACCAATATTGGCCATCATGTCTTCGTGACGATCACCGACGATTGAGGACAACGGATCTCCGTCCCACAGGGACTCGAGGATCAATTCAGCCATTACGGTATCCCATTGGTCTATTCCAACGGCAACATATAGTAGAATCTTGCCGCGAGCAATTTGCTGGTCTCGATCCTCGGGGAAGTATGATTCGATGGTGGCCAAGAACTGATTAATTGCGACTAAATCCGAGGTTTCAGGACGCTTCCTCCCCAAGTGCTGGACATCGAGCCGCAAGGACACCTTGTCGATCCCAACCGACGGCTTGAGGTGCGCGCAGACGTCGAGCGCTTGCTCCTCGGAAGTCTCGGCTGCCAACAGCTGGACGATCTGCAGGCGCGTGGCGATCGGGTCGATCGGGTCGATCGCCCGTGCGAACCGGTCCACCGCGCGCGCGATCACGGCGGGCCTGCCACCGTTCACAGCGTGGCGCAAGAATGCGGCGGCGCCGCTGATGGCCATGCGATCGGCCCCCAGCAGGACGTCCATGCTGGTCCGTCGCACCGCTCCGGCGCTGCCACCGCGCTTCCAGGCGCGACGCAAGGCCTTCACTGCTGAGCGAAGCGGAAAACCCGACGGGATCGCTTTCAGGCCCTTGCGGATCGCCTTGCCGTCGTTCCCCTCAAGCGCCACCATGACGTCGCACCACGCGCGCCAGGGCCAGAATGCCGAGACCTCGCCGATAGGCTCCAAGATTTCTCGACCCTGCTCCCAGTTCCCGAGGTCCAGCGGCACGACGGCGGAAGCCATGACCGCCGCATCCCTGGCAAAGTCCGAGTCCTCGGCCAGCACCGCGGCGTGCTCCCAACTGCGCTCCACGACGAGCAGGTTCGCGAGTTTCGCCTCGGCCCCGGGATGGGCCGGATTGGTGCGCCGGTACCGCGCGTAAATTTCAAAGGCGTCCTTCACGGGCAGGCCGCCTACGAGCTTGGGTAGCGCCTTGGCCATCAGGGACCGGCCATTGGTGCCGAGTTCGTACGCGGCCGCGGCGTTGCGGGCCGCCTCAGCCTCAGATGCGAGGCCGTTCGACACCAGTTCCGACGCGCGCAAGAGCCAGGCGACATGCAAGGGCCCGCTCATGCGAGCCTCGGGTGCCCCTTTGAACTTGGCCCGGCGCAAGAGGCCAAGCGCCTGCCTGCCGTGTCCTTGCGCGATCTGTGCGACGGCTTGGTCGACCAACTGTGGCGCGCTTACGCGGCGGCCCTGCTTTTTCTTGCGACGCCGTCTGCGAGCCATCGGTATTCCTGACCTAGGGCTGACTTGACCCGCGGGCGCCAGTCATGGACAACCGTGCAACGCTGCCCGCTTGGCGAGGGCGGCCTGGTGGCACCGCCTGCGGAGCCCCCGTACACAGTTCGACCAGCCCCCCTGGCACGCCCAAGCCTGCTGGGCTGCCTAGTCTTGGATCCGGAGGGCAATCGATCCGGTGGCGAACTGTGCCGACCATAATTGCGGGTCCCTACCAGAATAGCGAAGCGCCGGATCCGCAGAACGAGACCGCTCGGCGCCGGAGCGACGAGTGCCGCCGAAGGCCGGGTCGGTCGCGCTCGCACCGGCGGCAGCCGTGTCGGCGCTTCCCGCTTCGCGCGCCCCGCGGTTGAGGCGAGAAGCCCGGATTCGCCCCGAACGGACGGCTCGGCAAAGCCGGCGCGGCCTGTCCGCGACTCTTCCGCCGCCCCCGGCGAGCCTGCGTCGCCAACCGGGTCAGAGCGGAATGTTTCCGTGCTTCTTGCGCGGCAAACCCTCGGTCTTGCGCTCCAGCATTTCCAACCCGCGCACAAGTTTCGGGCGCGTGTCGCGAGGCTCGATCACCTCGTCGATCCAGCCCTTCTCGGCGGCGCGGTATGGGTTGGCGAAACGCTCGGCGAAGTCCGAGGCCCTCTCCTGTCGGAAGCGGTCGGGGTCGTCCGCGGACGCAAGTTCCCGCCGGTAGAGGATGTTGACCGCGCCCTCGGCTCCCATCACCGCGATCTCGGCCGTCGGGTATGCGAAGTTGAGGTCGGTCCGGATGTGTTTCGAGCCCATCACGCAGTAGGCGCCCCCGTACGCCTTGCGCGTGATCACGGTGAGCTTCGGGACGGTCGCCTCGCAGTACGCGTAGAGCAGCTTCGCCCCGTGCCGGATGATGCCTCCGTACTCTTGGTCCGTGCCGGGCAGGAAACCCGGCACGTCCTCGAATGTCACGATCGGGATGTTGAACGCGTCGCAGAAGCGGACGAACCGCGCTCCCTTGACAGATGCGTCCATGTCGAGGCAGCCGGCCAGCACGGCCGGCTGGTTGGCGACGATCCCGACCGGACGGCCGCCCAGCCGCGCGAAGCCCACCACGATGTTCTGCGCGAAATGCCTCTGCACCTCCAGAAAGCGACCCTCGTCGGACACGCGGGTGATGATCTCCCGGATGTCGTAGGGCCGGGCGGACTCTGCCGGGATGATGTCGTCCAGCTCCGGGTCCCGCCGGTCTGCCGGGTCTGCCGTGGCGCGCACGGGCGGGTCGTCCAGATTGTTCGACGGCAGGTAGGACAGCAGTTCCCGCACGAGCTGCAGGCAGTGGCGGTCGCTGTCTGCCAGGAAGTGCGCCACTCCGCTGGACTGGCTGTGAGTCCGCGCGCCGCCCAGCTCTTCCTTGGTGACCTCTTCGTGCGTCACCGCGCGGATCACGTCCGGCCCGGTGACGAACATGTGGCTCGTGCGGTCCACCATCAGCACGAAGTCCGTGATCGCGGGCGAGTAGACCGCACCCCCGGCGCACGGGCCCATCACGGCCGAGATTTGGGGCACGACGCCGCTGGCCAGCGTGTTGCGCAGGAAGATGTCCGCATACCCCGCCAGAGATGCCACGCCCTCGTGAATGCGCGCCCCCCCGGAATCATTCAAGCCGATGACGGGCGCTCCGGTCTTCATCGCCAGATCCATGATCTTGCAGACCTTGCGGGCGTTGCGCCGCGAGAGCGAGCCCCCGAACACCGTGAAGTCGTGGGAGAACGCGTACGCCAGGCGTCCGTCGATCGTGCCGTAGCCGGTCACGAACCCATCGCCCGGAATCTTGCGGCGGTCCATCCCAAAGTCGTTGCAGTCGTGGGCAACGAGTCGGTCCAATTCTTGGAACGACCCCTCGTCGAGCAGCAACTCCAGACGCTCTCGGGCTGAGAGCCGACCGCCGCGTTTTTGCCGGGCGATGCGCTCCGCGCCGCCCCCGGCCAGGGCGGCAATGTTGCGCCGCCGCAGTTCGTCGCGCTTCTCCGCCAAGCCCATTGGAGCCCACACCGTATCACGGCGGGGCGGAAAAGTCGCCTGCTGGGAGCGTGCTATCCTCCCTGTTGCTCGACGCCCTGCTGTGGCTGTTCGCCGTCCCGGCGATGCTCGTCACCCTTGCCGCCGTCAAGGGTGGTCGGCGATTTCTGGCCTATGTCGAGCGCCGGGCAAGCTGCGAGCCCGAGGAGCCCCCGGGCGGCTGGCCCTCCGTGGCTCTCATCGTTCCCGTGAAAGGTGCCGAGCCCGGCTTGGCGCAGCACTTGCGAGCCTTGCGCGATCAGGACTACCCGCGCGTCGCGCTGGTGGTCTGCTTCGCTGATTCCGGGGACCCCGCAGCGGGTGTGGCCCGGGCTGTGCTGGGCGATTCCGCCACGCTCGTGACCGCCGGGGCCTCGCCGCCCGACATCGGCGAGAAAGTCCACAACCTGCTCGCGGCCGTGGACCGCGTCGGCCGCCGTGCCGACGTGTTCGTGTTCGCCGATTCTGACGGCCTTGTCCCGCCCGACTGGGTCCGCAAGCTGGTCGCGGCGCTGCACTCGCCGCGAGTCGCGGCGAGCTCCGCTTTCCGCTGGCACTGCCCGGAGGAGGGCGGGTTCTGGCCCCTGCTGCGCAGCGTGTGGGACGCGGCCGCTATGACCGCGATGGACACGGGCGACAAGAGCTTCGCGTGGGGCGGCGGCACGGCTGTGTGGCGCGAGAGCTTCGAGGCGGCCGGGGTCCGAGACCACTGGCAGGGCTCTGTCAGCGACGACCTGCGACTGACCCGGGCACTGCACTCGGCAGGGCTGGGAGTCCGCTTCGCACCGGAGGCGCTCGTGCCGACCACCGGGCGGTGCCAAGGGGCCGAGTTCCTCGAATGGGCCGTGCGCCAGGCGACGATCACCCGCGTATACCGGTTCCGGACGTGGGCCGCCGGGTGCGCCGGCCATGTCCTGTACTGCGGCACGCAGGCGCTCAGCTTGCTGCAGTTGGCCCAGGGCAATCTTGCGGGGCTGTTCCCGCTGGTAATTGTCGTGTTGCCCGGAATGGTGAAGGGCGGCACGCGCGCTTACGCCGCCTCACTGGTCCTCGCAGGGCGCGAGGAATGGTTCGCGAGGCATGGATGGGCACATTTCTGGATGACGCCGGTGGCAACCTGGGTCTGGCTCTATGCTTTTCTGCGCTCCGGGCTCACTCGCCGCATCCGCTGGCGGGGCAGGGTCTACGAGCTCTTGAGCGAGTCCTCGGTGCGGGAGATTGGGCGGTAGCGATACCCAACCGGTGTCACTCGCGCTCCACGGAGCGGATCACCGGAGTGAGCAGATTGTCGACCGGGGCGTAGTCGTCGGTGAGCACCAGGCCGCCAGACCGGTCGCGGAGCCGTGCCAGATGGGCAGGGGTCAACAGTGCGGCTGCGTATTGGCCGTAGTCCAGGCCCTGGACTGGCAGCAACCTCGTGGACCCGGCCACGACGAACGTGTCGCGCTCGTCCTCGTCCGAGGGGCCGCCGGGAGATGTGCAGAACGCGTAGACGTATGGGAAGACCTCCTCGACCGTGTTGATCATCGCCCCTAGGAATCGGCCCGAGCGGTACACGTCGATGGTGTTCGCGAGGAACACCGACCGGTCGCTCATCACCGCTCGCAACTTCCTGACGTATTCCAGCGTCGTGAGGTGGAAAGGCGGTGAGTAGTGGTTGAAAGCGTCGTTGTAGACGAGGTCGAATTTCTTCTCCAAGGCGTCCCGCCGCGCCAGCCCGTACAGTTCCTCAACCCGGTTGCGGGCATCCAGATGTGTGATGACCAGCGGCGTGTCCGGCTCCAGTCCGAATGCCTCGAAGGCCGCGCGCGTGACCTGCGGGTCGATCTCGACGACCTCCCCGAACCCGAGCGGATAGCGCCGCAAGAACCACCTGGGGAAGACGTAGCCGCCACCTCCGAGGAACAGCGCCCGCATGCGGGCCTCGGGATGGTGCGCCCTGGTCGCGCGGTCGGTGACGCCGGCGTAGACCCGCTCATAGTCGTAGTGCAGCTCGTCCGGCTCGACCATGTCCACGTATGCGTGGATCAGGTAGTCCAGGCGCATCGACCGCAGGCCGGGAGTGTCCACGACTTCCTCCACGCTGATGAACGAGTATTGCGACTCGTCCCGGAATAGGACGGCCTCGATGCCCGGTTCCCGGAAGCCCAGGCGCTCGCCGATCACGCGCGCCCACGGGGTCGGGCCCCAGGCTGCGAACAGCGTGGCACCGAGCACCCCGCTCCAGAGGTAGGGCAGCAGGCCCGTGCCTCCGTAGAGCAGCGCCATGGCCAGCAGCACGGTCGCCACGGAGAGCAGGATCGCGGTCGTGCCCATCCACGCGATCAGCACGTAGCCGGTGAGAAACGTGCCGATGATGCTGCCGATCGTGCCCCACGAGTACACGTTTCCGATCGTCCTTCCCAGTCGCTGGCCCATCACAATCGCCATCTTGGCCGCGACCGGGCTGATCATGCCGAGCAGGCAGGAGGGCAGGAAGAATACCAGCGAGACGTGCAACGCGATCCGCACCGGCCACTCCAGGTCTCGCAGCAGGTCCAAGCTGCCCACGCGGCTGTTGACCAAGGGGACCAGCAGGCAGTTGGCGGACGCCACCAGAAAGATCGCGCCGAGAGCTTGCTTCGGGGGAAAGCGGTCCGCGAGGCGTCCGCCCGCGTAATTGCCGGCTGCGATCCCCGCCAGCACGATGCCGATCACAGATGTCCAGGTGTAGAGGGAGCTGCCGACGTGCTGGGCGATCAGCCTTCCGGCAACCAGCTCGAGAACCATGATGCAGAGGCTCGAGAGGAAGACTGTCGCGATCGGGACTGCCGCCGCCCAGCGGGCACCCCTGATCTTGGCTGCCTGCTTGGATTCCATGGGCGGCTGGCGTCCGGGCGACTTATCAAGCGTAGCGGGGCAGATCCCCGGTCAGCCCCCGATCCCGGGCACCGGGAACTGCGAGCAGAGCTCTTGGACCTCCGCGTTGAGCCGCCCCAAGCGGGCCTCGTCGCGGCTGGACCGCAGGGCCTCGAGCATGCACCGGGCCAGGGTCCGCATTTCCGCCTCTCGCATCCCGCGCGTGGTCGCCGCGGGCGTGCCCAGGCGGATGCCGCTGGGCCGCAGCGGGGGATTCGGGTCATCCGGGATGACTTGCTTGTTGCAGGTGACCGAGATGCGGTCCAGCGCCCCCTCGGCGATCCGGCCATTGATCCCGAACGAGCTGACGCAGTCCACGACCATCATGTGATTCGCCGTTCCGCCCGTGACCAAGTTCGCGCCGCCGCCCCCCAGAGCCTCCGCCAGCGCCAGCGCGTTCGCCAGCACCTGCCGGCAGTACGACTTGAATTCGGGCTCCAGGGCTTTCGCAAGGGCGACCGCCGTGGCCGCGACTTGGTTCATGTGCGGACCACCCTGCAAGCCTGGGAACACGGACTTGTCGATGGCCGCGCGGAACTTCTTGCGACACAGGATCATCCCGCCTCTGGGGCCCCGCATGGACTTGTGCGTGGTGGTCGTGACGATGTCGAACCCCGCGTCGAAGGGATTCGCCAGAACGCCCCCCGCGATCAGCCCGCCGATGTGCGACACGTCCGCCAGCGTCAGCGCCCCGATCTCGTCCGCGATCCGCTTGAAGGGCTCGTAGTCGTAGCCGCGCGGATAAGACGAGTACCCGCACACGATCATCTTCGGCCGGTGGTCGAGCGCGCTCTGCCGCAACTTGTCGAAGTCAATCCGGCCCTGTCGGTCAGGATCGGTCTTGTAGCGCACCCAGCGGAAGAGCTTGCCCATGTGCGAAACCGGAGCGCCGTGTGTCAGGTGTCCGCCGTGCGAGAGATCCATGCCCATCACTGTGTCGCCCGGCTCGAGCAGTGCCAGATAGGCCGCCGCGTTCATGGGGGCGCCGGACAGCGGCTGGACATTGGCGTGCTCGCAGCGGAAGAGCCGCTTGGCACGCTCCCGGGCGACGCTCTCGATCGTGTCGGTGAATTCTTGGCCGCCGTAGTAGCGGCGGCCGGGGTAGCCCTCCGAGTACTTGTTGGTGAAAACGGAACCGAGGGTCTCCAGCACTTCTGGGTAGGTGTAGTTCTCTGACGGGATCAGCTCGACTCCTTGCGACTGGCGGGCCTCCTCGCCCACCAGCGCGGCGTGGATGGTCGGATCGCTCTGTTGCAAGAGTTCGCGCGCGGATGCCATGGTCAGTCGGTTCTTCGCTCCCCCTTCATTGTCACGCAGCCCGCCGGGTCGGGACCGGCCCGTTCCGGCCACGCTTCACCGACCTTTAATGCCGCTGTCGCAATTGGGTAACACCGCGCTCGCTAGCCTTGAACTTGGGGCGGAGATGCGCCCGGCGATGGGCCGGGACCCAGCACCCCGCGGAAGCCAAGAAACCGAGGAGGAAGGGATGAGACAGGACTGGAAGGTTGGATTGTCGTTGCTGGTGCTGTGGGCCCTGATGCCAGTGGGGTTTGCGCAGGACACGTCCGCAGGAATGGGAATGGGCATGCCCTCGGACGCAGAAATGGGCGCGGACATGGACATCGGGCCGCTCCGGGCATCCCCGATGAAGGCGGCAATCTGGACCGACCAGCTGGGATACGCCGACGGGGACGAGATGAGCGTTTACTTGACGCTCGACTCGATGGGTGATGGCAATGAGTACACCTACTTCGCCTATCGCGAGAATGTCGAGACCGGCGAGCGGCAGTACCTTCCGGCGTTTGTCGACGGTGGCACGCTCGGCGACTCGTTGTCGGATGCCAGGGGGATGACGGAGATGTTCACGGCAGAATCGACCCCCGCCTTGGACCAGCGGCAGATCTGGTCCGGGGACGTGCCCATGCCCGGTCTTTGGCACTGGGTGACCGAGGTGCGCAGCGCCGATGCTACCCAAGTCGTCAAGAAGATCCACGCAAAATTCCTCGTCGCGGCGGAGGCCGACGTCGTGCTCGGCGCCAACGGGGCCAACACGGAGATCTCCGTGGACACAACTTGGAGCAATGACGCCATCCATCGGATCCGTCACCAAGTCTTCGTCAATCCCGGGGCGACGCTCACGATCGAGCCTGGAGCGTTGATCCTGGCCTCTGGCCAGAACGCGGTCCTGGTGGTCGAGCGTGGCGGGAAGATCATGGCTGAGGGACGGCGCGAGGCGCCGATTGTGATGACGTGCGACCAGCCGGTTGGACTGCGAGCTCCCGGCTGCTGGGCCGGTCTGATCGTGCTTGGCAACGCCCCCATGAGCCGCGGAACTGGCTTCGCCGAGGGCGTGATACCCGAGACGCGCCCGATCTACGGGGGTGACGACCCTATGGATTCCAGCGGTGTTCTGCGCTACGTGCGGGTCGAGTTCGCCGGGGTGGACTTCAATCCGGAGACGCAGCCGAATGCCTTCGGGTTCCACGGCGTGGGGGCCGGCACGGTCATCGACCACATCCAGGCGCACGAAGGCGAGGATGACGGCATCGAGTTCTTCGGCGGCACGGCCAGCTGCAGGTACTGCGTCTCCAGCGGATCCAAGGATGACTCGCTGGACTGGGCCTTCGGCTGGCAGGGCACGGCTCAATATGTCTTCATCCAGCAGGACGCGAACGCTGACAACGGGATCGAGGCGGACAACGACAGCCAGGGCTTTGACCGAACGCCCCGCTCGCACCCAAGGCTGTACAACGTCACCCTTGTCGGGGGCTTGGCACAGGACGAGAACACTACTTCCGGGGACGGCATGCGCATCCGCGTGGGCTCGGCGGTTACGGCCCGGAACGTGATCCTGACTGGCTTCGGCGGTGAGGCTCTCGACGTGCGGGACAACTCGCCGGCGCTGTTCATGGACGGCACCAGCAGCATCCACAGCGCAATCCTGCATGGCAACGGGGACCAGCAGGGTGTTGCCCAGATCAACGGTGGCATCGACGGGCAGGTGACGTTCTTGGACGCCATGCCGCAACTGGTCAACGTGCGATTCGAGGCCAACCCGGACCCCCGACCCGCGGTCGGGTCGCCAGCCTTTGCGATCGGCAACGCCACGACTCCTCCGAGCGACGGCACGCTGGACACTGGGGCCCAGTTCGTCGGTGCCTTTGGCAGCGAGAACTGGCTTGAGGAGTGGACCTTCTTTGGTGACGAGTTCGACTACGACGTGCTGGGGGGTGCGTTCTAGTCGCCTCGCGAGCCTCAACCGCGGCTGTGCATTCCGCCCCTTCGAGTCCTGCGAACTCGCCCCTGCCAAACCCTTGCGGGCCACTCGCAGGCTCTCATCTCCCGTAGCTTCTGCTCGAGGGTCGGCGTGTTGCGCAGGCCGTCCGGGGGCGGAACTTCCGCGACGGTCACATCACCCTGAAGGCGATTTCCAAGCGCACTCTGGACGGGACCCGGCGGCCCGACCGCCGCGCTGCCCGGAACCTCCAAGTCCGCACGGCCCTGACCGCTTGCTCGTCGAGCCCCAAGCCCAAGGGGCGGACAACGAGCACTCCGGTCGGTTTCCCGTCCGCGTCGACGTCGACCTGCAGCAGGACGCTGCCCTCGTGATTGGCAATGCGCGCCTCGTCGGTGTAGTCTGGCTCCGAGCGCTCGATGAGCGCCGCCGGCTGTGAGCCGACGCCGGCCGCCAGCGGTTCCGGATCGGACGTCCCGGGGTCGCTCGCGGCCTCCCTGCGGAATTCGCGTGCCCGCGCCTCGAGCGGGCCGGCGTCTCCCGGCCGCGAGAGCTTGTGCAACAGTCTGGCAAGGTGCTCTAGAGTGACCACGGTGTCGGCGTGGTCGGCCCCCAATGAGCGCTCCCGGATGTCGAGCGCGGTCCGGTAGTAACTCTCGGCCTTGGCGAACAGGACTTGGTTCTCGTACAGCACGGCCAGATTGGTCACGACCGTGGCGACGTCCGGATGCTCCCGGCCCAGCAGGCGAGTGCGGATGGCGAAGCCGAGCTTGTAGAAGCGTTCCGCTTCGGGGTACTTCACCCGCAGGTGGTAATAGCGCCCGATTTCGTTGAGCAGGCTTGCGTACTCGAGACTCTCCGTGCCCCACGCCTCGCGCGCGAGCGGGTCTGCCTCGCGGTACAGCCGCTCCGGCAGAGCATAGTCGCCCTGCCGCAGGTGGAGCTTCGCGAGCTCCATCAGGGGCAGGACCCGCCGGGGGTCGTCCGTGGCGAAGCTGCGCGACAGATTCTGGGCCCGCCGCAAGATGCGGGCCGCTGCGTCGTACTGCTCCCCGGCGACCGCCTCGCGCGCCGCCCGGATAGAATCTTCCCAGCCGCCGTCCTGTGCTTGGCTGCCAGCGCCCAGCAGCACGGCCCAAGCGGCTGCGACCGCTGTCCTAGAAGTTCGTCCCACCGTAAGAATGCGGAACTGCCGCCGCCGGCGCGACCGGCGCCCCGCGGGCAATTCTCGACACCCTGAGGTTCCAGTTTACCAGCACGCCCCCAGCGGCAGCCCTGTCCCCAAGCTATTCTCGGCTACTTCGGAAGGTCCAGCTCGCGCGCCCAGGACCGGTTGTCCACGTACCACCGAACCGCGCGCTCGATGCCTTCAGAGAGGGCGGACCGGGCTTGCCAGCCCAGCAGGACCTGGGCCTTGCGCGTGTCGGCCCATGTTGCGCGCACGTCGACCCGCGGCACGCCGGCGCGCCGCACGCGTGCCTTGCGGCCCAGACAGCCCTCGATCAGCCGCAGTGCGTCGCAAAGGCGGACCGGGGCACCCGATCCCAGATTGACGATCTCATACCCCGCCGGCGCGGACGCGGCCACGGTCCCGTCCACGATGTCCCCGACGTACGTGAAGTCCCGGGACTGCCGGCCGTCCCCGTGCACCACGATCGGGTCGCCCTCGCGGATCCAACGGATGAACCGGAACAGGCTCATGTCCGGCCGGCCGGCCGGTCCGTAAACCGTGAAGTATCGCAGCACGGTCACATCCAGGCCGTGGGAATGATGGTGCGCGTGGGCAAGGACCTCGGCCGCGCGCTTCGAGGCGGCGTACGGAGAGCGCGGCCGGTCCGTCGGGTGCCCCTCGCCGATCGGGAGGTCCTCTGTCGCCCCGTACACGCTCGACGTCGACGCGAGCACCAGCTTCTCGGCGCCGTGCGCCGTGCACGCCTCCATCACGCGCTGCGTGCCGATCGCGTTGGCCATCAGATAGCGCCCGGCCTGGCGGACGCTCTGCGGACCGCCGGCCCGAGCGGCAAGGTGGAAGACGGCGGAAAACTTCGCTCCCTTGAACGCCGGCTCCAGCGCGCAAGGGTCGGTCACGTCCGCTTCGCAGAAGCGGAACTGCGGATGCGCGTCCAGCTGGGCCAGCCGCCAGAGCTTGATGCGCGGGTCATAGGCCAGATTGAGATTGTCCAGGCCTATGACGTGGCCCCCGTCTCTGAGCAGCCTGCGGGAGAGCCAATGGCCGATGAACCCGGCGGCGCCGGTGACCAAGTAGCGGGGCATCACGGTCAGGCGCTCAGAGGCGGACGAGGTTCTCCGACGTGGCCCCATCGAGGGCGTTGCGCGTGTCGAGCACCAGCGGCGCCGCGCGCAGCAGTGCCCGGTAGTCAACGCCGCTGTGATCCGCGAGGATCACGGCGATGTCGCACGACCGCGCGGACTCGACCATCGGCCGCCTCTGCAATTCGACCTTCCCGGCACGGATGGCCGGGACCAGCGGGTCGCTGAAGGAGACGAGGCCGCCGCGCTGGACGATCAGGGCGGCAATGTCCAGCGCCGGGGACTCGCGCGTGTCGGCCACGTTGCGCTTGTAAGCCACGCCGACCAGGTGGACGCGGCTTCCCCGCACCGGCTTCCCGGCATCGTTGAGGGCCGCCTGCACCCTGTCGGCCACGTGGCGCGGCATTTCGCTGTTAATCTCGGCCGCGAGCCGGATCAGCCTTGGCTCGTACCCATGCTGGCGGGACTTCCACGACAGGAAGTGGGGGTCCACCGGGATGCAATGCCCGCCGAGGCCCGGGCCGGGGTAGAACGGCATGAAGCCGAACGGTTTGGTGGCGGCGGCGGAGAGCACTTCCCACACGTCCACCCCCATTCGGTCGCACAGCACGGCCGTTTCGTTGGCCAGCGCGATGTTGACCATGCGGAAGGTATTCTCCAGAAGCTTGGCCATCTCGGCCGCGAGCGTCGAGCTGACCGGGACCAAGGTCTCGATGAAGCTGCCGTAGAAGGCCTCGCCACGTGCGAGGCACCGCGGGGTGATGCCTCCGATGACCTTCGGGATGTTGCCGGTGCGGTACTCCGAGTTCCCAGGGTCCACGCGCTCCGGGGAGTAGCACAGGTAGAAGTCCGCTCCGACCCGTAGTCCGGACGCCTCCAGGATGGGGAGCACTGCCTCTCGGGTCGTGCCGGGATAGGTCGTCGATTCCAGCACCACCAGCGTGCCCAGGCCGAGGTGCGGGGCGAAGGCTCCCACAGCCTCCAAGACGTGCGTGAGGTCCGGGTCCCGCGTCTTGCGCAGCGGCGTTGGGACGCAAATCGAGACAGCCCCGCAACGCCCCAGCCCCGCGTGTTCCCCGCACGCCCGGAGCTTGCCGTCCCTTACCAGACTGGACAGCAGCCGGCTGTCGACATCCGTGACAGGGGAGTTGCCGCCGTTGATCCGGGCCACGCGCTCGGGATCGGTGTCCACGCCCAAGACCCGGTGCCCGGCGAGTGCCATCTCGACCGCCAGGGGCAGCCCGGCGTGGCCCAGGCCGATCACGCCGGCCCGCGAGTCCCGGGCCGCGCGCCCGCCGTTGCCATCGGGTTGCATGCCGGTGAACTTTCGCGCCGGCCGGCTTCGAGGCAGGGCGGCGCTGGGCGGGCTATTCGATCGCCGGGTCCGTCTCGCTGGCCGGCTCCGCGCCGTACCGGTGCCGCACGGTCGTAGTGTGGTCGGTGTAGAAAGTGCGGATGCCGGAATCCGGGGATTGCGGGTCAGCGTTGAGCGAGTAGCCCGCGGGGGTCCCGATCATCGAGAAAGCGTATCCCAGGTGCAGGCCGTCCACGAGGTTCTCGTCCACGAGTGCCGACGCGTCCGGCGTCGGACGCGCCCCTGGGGCCGGGGGTCCCAGCTCCGCCAGTGTCGAAGCGTAACGCCCGAACTGCGCGAAGTACTGGATCTGGGCCGTGTTGACGGCCTGGCAGGCGCGAATCGCGGCGACCTCGTTCGCCATGCGCTTCGTGCTCGTAATGCGCGGGATCGCGATCGCGCTGATGATCAGAATGATCGCGATCACGATCAGCAGCTCGATCAGTGAGAAACCGCGGTTCCTGCGTCGTCGCATGCAGTGCACCTCGCCACTCATTCTACGCATCTGCCACTCGCTCCCTATCCGTACTGGACGGTTGGCGTTGCCACACCGTGCAGGCCCGGACGCTGCTCTGGGCGCCCGCCCCTTGCCGGGCCCGGCGGTATGATACCAGTGCCCGAGACGGGCACTTGGACCACCACATGCAACCAGCGCTTGCGGCCATCTGCTGCTTCATCACCTATTTCGTTGTCTACAGGTTCTACGCCCGCCATCTCGGGTCCCGGATCTTTCAGCTGGATCCGGCCGCGACGACGCCGGCCCACGCCCTCAATGACGGCGTCGATTATGTGCCGTCCCGCCGGATGGTGCTATTCGGGCACCACTATGCCTCGATAGCCGGTCTGGCACCGATGCTGGGACCCGCGATCGCGGTCATCTGGGGCTGGTTGCCGGGGATGCTGTGGGTCGTGCTGGGAACGCTGTTCATCGGCGCCGTGCACGACTTCGGCGCGCTCGTGGTTTCGATGCGGCACCGGGGCATGAGTATCGGCAAGGTGGCGGAAGACCTGATCGGCCGCCGGGCCAAGGGCATCTTCCTGATGATCATCCTGTTCCTGATCTGCTTGGTGATGGGTGTCTTCGTCCGCACGGTGGCCGGCCTGTTCACCGCGGATTTCTATCCCGAGGCCGTGTTCCCCTCGTTCTCGCTGATCGCGATTGCGATGGTCATGGGCTGGCTGGCCTACAAGCGCGGGATGCCTATCGTGCGCCTGACCGTGGCGGGGTTCGCGCTGATGCTGGTGTCCATCGGAGTCGCCCTCGCGATCGGCCGGCCCGACCTCACCAGCGAGATCTGGATCCTGATCCTCCTTGCGTACGCCTTCGCCGCGTCCACCCTCCCGGTCTGGTCACTGCTGCAGCCTCGGGACTATCTGAACTCATGGCTCCTGTACTTGGGCTTGGCGCTGTCTTACATCGGTTTGTTCGTCTTGCAGCCGTCCTTCGCCGCTCCAGCCTTGGACACCCAGCCGCTGGACGCCCCGCCGATCTTCCCGTTCGTGTTCATCGTGATCGCGTGCGGGGCGATTTCCGGCTTCCACGGACTGGTGTCTTCCGGGACCACCTCCAAGCAGATCGACAAGGAGACCGACGCCTTGGCCATCGGGTACGGAGGCATGGTCGGGGAGTCGCTGCTTGGCCTTCTGGCCGTGTTGGCCTGCACGGCCGGGTTCCGATCGGCGGAGAGCTGGTCCGAGCACTACTCAAGCTGGGGCACGGCCAACGGCCTGGCCGAGAAGATGCAGGCATTTATCGACGGCACCGCGATGTTTCTCGGTTCGCTGGGCATCCCCATGGAACTGGCGCAGGCCTTTATCGCCCTTGTCGCCGTGTCGTTCGCGCTGACGTCGCTCGACTCGGGCACGCGCCTGCTGCGCTACAACCTCGAGGAGATCGCCCAGTCGGTCGGAGTGCGGGTGCTCGGCCAGCGGTACGTGGCTTCGACCATAGCCGTCGTTCTGATCGGCTTCTTCGCGTTCTACGAGGTTGAGGGCCAGCCGGTCGGCCTTGCCCTCTGGAGCCTCTTCGGCAGCACCAACCAAGTGCTCGGCGCGCTCACGCTGCTGGCCGTGACGATCTACCTGCGGCAGAAGGGCCGCAATTATGTCTACACTCTTGCGCCGATGGCGTTCATGATGACCGTGACGATCGTGGCCATGGTCATCGACATCCGCAAGTACTGGTCCAGCCAGCAGCCACTGCTGGGCGTGGTCGCCGCCTCGATCTTCGTCCTGAGCGTGTGGTTGCTCGTGGAGGCCGTCCTCCGCTTCCGCCGCGACAGCGCGGGGACTCTGGCCGCCTCCGGCGACTAGGCCGGGAGCGGCCCTGCCGCGGGCGACGTCAGCCCCAGACGTTCGACGCGAGGTTGCGCTCAACGCCCCCGTCGATCAGGTGGAAACCTGTCTCGTGCAGCGGGTCCGCGCTGCAGGTCAGCTTGGGCTTGCCGTACGCGCCGGCCAATTCGGGGAACGAGGACCCGAAGTCTGGGTCTCGCTCGGCGATGGTCCACACAAGCCGCCCCTTGAACGGCACCTTGACCGCCAACCGTGCCCCGCAGGACTGGCAAGCGTAGAGAAACTCCGTCACATGTCGGCTCATGCAGCTTCGGTCCCCGTCCTCAGATCGTTCCTTCCGCCCGCAGCTCGACGCGTTGTCCCGACCGGCTGTCCGTCAGGCGCAGCACGCCCGATTCCCACTCCACGCGGTCCACGCCCAGGAAACCCTCCGGCGTGCGCGCCAAGAACACCAAGTAGCCCGCTCGGATCGTCGACCGCGCCGGCAGCCAGCGATACAGCGGCGTGTCGAACAGCCGGCCCTGTGTGATCACATCGCGCCGGGGCAGGTCGAAGGCCTGCGTGCCGAATTCCAGGCCCCTTGCCATCAGCCCGTCGCGCGGGTAGTGCTCCCACGTTTGGAGCCAGGGAAACTCGGCGGCCCGGAACAAGTAGCCCAGCAGCAGGCGCTTCCCGGGGTGCAGCGCCGTCACCCAGGACCACTCGGCGTCCGGGTCCAAGCGGTGCCCGGTGTGATCCAGCGAATGGGACGCCTCGGGGGCGGCCCGAAGGTCGACCGTCCCGCCGGCGCGAGCCGGAGCCTGTGGCCATTCGAACTCGGTGCCGGATGCCAGCCGATGTGCGAGCCCGTTGCGCGAGGCTGCATCGCGTGGCCTGGTGATGGCCCTGGCGGGGGAGATGTCGACCACTGTCACGCCGCGGTCCAAGAACGGGGAGCCGATCGTGGCGTGCTCGGCCCAGTTGACGGGCCGGTCAAAGTCCAGCAGGCTCTCCAGCGTGGATCGCACGTAGGCCACGCTCTCGCCTCGCGCCACGCGGATCTCCCGGCGCAGGGTCTCGCGCACCCGGGGCAGCATCACCCGCTGCCGCAGGACGGCCGCGCCGTCCTCGGCGCCCGCAAATTCCGTGGACCATTCCAGCCTGTGCGCCTCGCCGTGTCCCTGCAGACCGGCGGCCCGTTCCTGCTCGGACGGGGGGCCGAAGCCATCGACGCACACGAAGTGGCCAACCGCGCCCGATTCTCGCTCCGCGCGCCCCTGCTGGCGATCCCCGCGCAGCGAGTCCCAGAGCGGGTTGAGGGCCTCCCCGTCATCGGGCAGCGTGATGGATGCGATCGAGCCGCCGCCGGTGAGGACGACCAGTTCCACGAGGTCGCTGGCGATCCGGAAGGAGCTCCGGCCGCGGTAGGAGTGCGGCTCGACGACCTGCGCGGTTGCCGCGGCGGACGCCAGGGTCAGGGCCAGCGTCAGAGCAGCACGGCCGGAGAGCATCCCAGCATCCTATCAGCCGGCTGCGGGTGGGCGTGCGAGAATGTTGCCCGCGAAGGCGGAACGATGTTCAAGGGATGCGGCACTGCTCTGATCACACCATTCGCGGCCGACGGCTCGCTTGACGAGCCGACCCTGCGCCGCCTCGTGCGCCGGCAGGTTGCCGCCGGCGTGCACTTCTTGGTGCCGGGGGGGACTACCGGCGAAAGCCCGACGCTGTCTCGTCCGGAGCACCTGCGCCTGGTGGAGGTCACCCTCGAGGAAGCCGGCGACGTGCCTGTGGTCGCGGGCTGCGGGGGCTACAACACTGCCTCTGTCTGCCAGCTCGCGAAGCGGCTGGAACGACTGGGCGCGCACGGCCTGCTTTCGGTAACGCCCTACTACAACAAGCCAACGCCCAACGGGCTCTTCGAGCACTACTCGGCCGTGGCGGCTGCGACAGAGCTGCCGGTCATTGTCTACAACGTACCCGGGCGCACCGCTTGCAATATCCGGCCAGACCTGCTGTGCCGCCTCGCAACGCTGGACACGGTGGTCGGCGTCAAGGAGGCATCCGGCGACATCTCGCAAATGGGCGAGGTCTGCCAGACGGCCGCGCCCGGGTTCGCCGTGCTGTCCGGTGACGACTCGGTCACCCTGCCGCTGATGGCGCTGGGGGGTGTGGGGGTCATCTCGGTCGTGTCGAACGAGGTGCCCGGGGCCATGGCACGGCTGTGCGAGCGCGCCTTGGAAGGCGATTTCGCCGGCGCCCGGGTGGTCCACCGGCGCTACTTGCCGCTGATGGACGCGAACTTCTGCGAGACCAGCCCCGGGCCCGTCAAGGTTGCGCTGGAACTGATGGGCGTGCTGGACGAGGCTCGCTACCGGCTGCCCATGACGAGGCCCGGCGAGGGAAGCTGCGGCTTGCTGCGCGCCGTGCTGTCAGAGCTGGACCTGCTGGCCGAGCGCCCGGCCGCCTAGAACCTCATCCGCACCGCGAACTGCGCCGTTCGCCCGAGGCCGGCCTCCCTCACGATTCCGAAGTGCGGGTCGTTGACGTTGCTGAAGGGTGCGGCCCAGTTCCGGTGGCCGAACGCGTTGAGCAGGTCGACGCCAACCTCTATCGAGACTGCCTCGACCGCCGCCACCGCCCGCGAGATGCGCAGGTCCCACTGCTGGAAGCCTGCCAGCCGGTACTCGTTGCGTCGCGAACTCCCCCTGCGCACCTCGTCGAAATCTCTCGGTTGCACCTCCGCAAAGGCAGTTGGGTCGAAGGCGAAGCGGCCGGTCGTCTCGCGTCCCCCGGGAAGCCGGAAGGTGCGGGCTTGGCCCGGGTCGAGTGGCCTGAACTCGGCAACGCGGTCAGGGCGCCCCACCTGCTCGAAGGTGTAGCTGGGATCGACGGTTTGGCGAACGTCAAGTGGCAGTCCGCTGCGCCACCGCCAGATCCCGCTCAGTGTCCAGCGGTCCATCCACGGCGCCCGGTCCGCCCAGCGCCGCGGAACGCGAATCTCCCACAGCCACGTCGCCGTCAGCGAGTGCCTGCGGTCGAAGTCTGAGTAGGTCCACTCCTCGCCCACGAGCTCGTCCCCCAAGATCGTGCTGCCGTTGTCCGTGGACTGGCTCCAGCTGTAACCGACGTCGAGGGCGACACCGCGTCGCAGGTAACGGTTGGCGCGGACCTGCAGCGCGCGGTAGCGGCTCGTGCCGCCGCTCTCGAAGGAGCGGATGTTCCCGAATCGCGAGTAACGCCGCATGTAACGCACGAAGGCGAACGAGTGCAGCGGGTTGCGCACGAAGTTGTTCAGCTCGCGCTGCTGTTGCAGGCGCGACGAGTGCGTGCCAAGATAGCTCGCCGTCAGGAATAACCGGGCGGGCAGCAGCCGCTGCCAGCTCACATTCCAATGCTCGGCGCGAGCATTCTCGAAGCCGTCGTCGAAGACCAGGATTGGATAGCGCACGACCCTGGACCGGATGGTGTTGAGCGCCCGGTCGCCGAGCACGGAACCGGGCGCGCGGAACAGGCCTTCCGGGTCGCGCACGGTATAGCGGTCGTCCGTGCTGAACGGGGGATGAATCGCTCGGAACAGGGCGGCGGCGCTCGACCCGGCGAAAGTGCCGTGGTCGAAGAAGACTCCGTAGGCGCCGCGGAACACGGAACGGCCTGACTCGCCCAGAACCCAGCGCGCCCCGCGCCCGCTCCAGGACGGGGAGAAGGCCACGCCCACGCGCGGCGAGAAGTTCCGGCCCCTGGTTCTGATCGTCGATCTGGGCACGACGCGGTCTTCTGGGTCGACGTCGCCGGGGAAGAGCAGGTACGGGGGGGACTGCGGGAAGCGGGCGCTTTGCGCGTTCGGGCGAAAGGCGATCAGGCGGTCCTCGGTGTCCACTCCGGGCGGCTGTTGCTCGAACCGGAGCCCGACGGTGACCTTGAGATTCCTGTGCGGCCGGACCTCGGCTTCGCCGTACGCGGCGAACTCAAACCATTGCAGGTCTAGGTTGCGCGGCGTCTGGACACGGAGTTCGCCCGGCCGACCGAGCAGCAGGTCGCGCAGCCCCTGGCCGCGGAATCGGGAAGGCGGGGACGGAGGCACGGGAAAGCTGAACGTTCCGGCCGGATTCTCCGCGTGCTCGAAGGGCCAAAAGCCCCTCTGGCCGAGCACGCCAGCTCTCAATGCCAGGCCCGAATGGCGGTACTCGGCGTCGTAGGCGATGTTCAGGGTGGTCTGCTTGGACGTCTCGGTATCGACGAGCGGCGCCACGTGCAGCTGCAACTCCCCCAGGTCGTTCCACAGCCTCACGTTCGGGACCGAGGCCGGGGCGTACTGGCCGTAGTCGAACCCGAAGTCGCCGGCGGAGACCCCGCTGCTGTCGCGATGGCCGCTGCCCTGCGTGCTTGAGAGCCGCTGCATTCCGAGGCGCACGGAGTGCGAGAAGTATGGTGCGGGCGTGTGGGTCAGCGCGTACTGCGTGTGCTGCGAGACTTGCCGCCGGTCGGTGATCGTTCCGGGTCCGGCCGTCAGGGCATCCAGGGGAGGCTCGCGGACCCGGTTGGAGTAGCGGAAGTGGCTGAAGTAGTGGGCGAAGGACTTGGAGCGGCGGTCAATCCGGCCGAGTAGCACGTGGCCCGCGCTCGGGAGCGTCTCCGACCAGTGGGTCCAGCCGTCTTCGAGGTCGGCGCGGGGCACGAAGGTGTCCAAGTACCGCGCCATCAGGGGGTCGAGGCGGCTGGCGGGGATCCGCGCCCCTGGGAACGGCCGGCCACTGAGCGGGTCCAGCGGCCGGTTCCCGTGCCCGGACAGGTCACCGCTACGCTCGCTCTCGCTCAGCACGCGCCGCAGGCCGTCATGGTCGCGAGATGCCCGCCAGCCCTCGCCGTCGAAGAAGCCGTGCACGTCGCGCCTCCCCCAAAGGGGCCCGCCAGCCTGCCCGCCGGCCGCCAAGGCGCTGATGCGATCCCGGGATCCGTCGAACCTTTCCCTGCGCCGTTCCCACGGGGGCCGGCCAAAGCCGCGCGCCTGTCCATGCCACTGGTCTCCGCCGGACCGGAATCGCGCGTCCACGACTGCGCCGGCGTTGCGGCCCTCCCTCGCGGAATACGTGTGCGTGATGACCCTCACGGTCTCCAGGGCCTCCGGGGAGGGGCCGAAAGTGGCCGCCTGCGCGCCGGTGATGCGATTTTGCGCGTTGTTCGAAGCGCCGTCGAGCTTGTAGTTGATGAATGAGCGGCGAGAGCCGTTGGCCGACACGAGCGCCGCCCTGCCCGTGTCCGGATCCATGTCGGGGGACTCTGCTGGCAGCACGCCCGGAACCAGGTGCAGCAGCTTGTCAACCGCCGTGCGACCCTCCGCGCCGAGCACTGCGGGAATGGCCTCGATCTGCTCTCGAACGAGGCCGTACTCTAGGGCCATCTCCTCCAGGCCGGACCGTGGCAGCGTCGCGGATGTGACCAGCTGGCGCAGGGCGACTGGCGGAAACTCGACCGGAATGCCCGGAAGAACCTCGAACGGTCCGCTGCGCCAAGCCTGGTAGCCCTCGCGCATCAGCGTCAGGGAGTAACGGCCGGAAGGCACTGACAGGACCTCGTAGGTGCCGCCCGGCCCGCTGCGGCTGCGCAGCACCTGCGCCGTGCGCAGATTGATCAGCTGGGCCTCAACTTCGGGCAGCGGGTCCTGCTGGCTGTTCGCCACTCGCCCCGAGACCGTTCCGGCCACCGCGGGGTGCGCCAGCGTCGTGAGCAATACGCCGGCAAGAGCCAGGAGCCCCAGCCGGCGAGGCACGGCGCTTTGGCCTACCGGAGCGCAGATCTCAACTGGCGGGCGCTGTGACGGATGCGGGCCAGCAGGTCCGCGGTCGACAGGTTGCTCGCCCGGAATTCCACCGTGGCCCCGGAGCCGAAGAACAGCGCTGCCAGAGCTTGGTCAAGCGCCAGAGCGTCCCTCAGCAGGAGCTCCGCCATCCCGCGGGCATCTTCCGGCGTGACTTCTGGGCGGCGCTTGCCGCGGTACGACCAGAATCGGCGCGGGAGGGACTCCGACAGCTGCCCGGCCACGCCCGCCCGGTGTTGGCCAATGCCGTCCAGGTGGAACTCGGCCACCTTTCGGAAGCTCTCGGCCGGCCTCTCTCCCGCGGCCAGCCGTGACCGGGTGAGCAGCCCGTGGAGGGCATGCACGTGCGAAAGCAACTCGGCATCGTGGCGCAGGACACCGCTGACAAAGCGGTCCAGCTCGCTCTCGAGCAGGCCTTGCGCCGGCTCTTGGAACGAGCGACGGGCGGCATCCTCGTAATGCTGCAGGAGCGCGTTGCGCACCGGCCCGCCCAGCGTTCCATGGCGCCACGCAACGGCCGACACGCTCGGGGCTCCCACGCTGGCGGCAGGGGTTCCCACACCGATCTCAAACTCCACCGGGCGGTCTCCGGCGACCGCCAGCAGGGCGCGCTCAGCGACAACCCGCTCCGCGTCGCTCGCCAGATTGCCGCTGAAGCGAACGATCGAGTCGGATCCACTGGCCCGCAGGTTGGACTTCCACGGCCCGCTCCTGACAAGCATCAGGCTGCCCTCGGCGAGAAGCCCCGGGTCTTGGATCTCGGGCTTCCGGGGGCCAGCAGCTGCAACCGCCACGACTCGCGCCGGCGCGGCTGTCGGAGGCGCGCTCGGTGGAACGGGCAGGTCAGACAAGCTGGGCAGGGCGACCGCCAGCTGGGTGGCTGGCGGGGTTCTCGAGACAGGCACTGGCGCCGGGATCGGCTGGAACGCGCCCACGGGAGATGGCCGGCTCGGCGCCCGCCGGGCAGGCGTGAATCGCCGTGGCCGGGTCTGGCCAGCCCTCGGCGGCTCGGCAGGCTCCGCGACAATCGCCAAGAGCTGCGAGCCAGGGCCGGGATCAGGCGCGACCGCCCTGGCACGGACGGCCGGCTCTGGAGTGATGGGCGGGGCGGCAGCGTTCCAACCCAGCCACGCCAGCATGCAGGCAGCGGCCACGGCGGCCCCGTACGCCATCATTGGGCGAACTGGCGGGACGGGGAATCGGAAGATCCTCGCCCGCCATGCCGGCCGGGACGAGTCCAGATCCGCGCCCATCCGGTCGCGAAGCCTCTCCAAGGCGATCGCACGCCACTCCTCGGGAATCTCCGCAGCCGCTTGGCGGCGGAGCGCGAATTCAATCGCCGACAGCTCGGCGTGCAGCTTCGACGCGCGGTTGCGACAGCTGTCGCAAGTGGCCAGATGGCGCTCCCGGTCATCGCCGATGCGCCGCTCCAGCGACAGGAGCAGCTCCTCTGTCGACAGGTGCATCGCCCGGACTTGCGCCTCGGCTGCCATGCGCGACCGCAGAATGACCAGTTGGTCATGCCCCGGCGGGCCGCCAGAGAGTTGCGACCTGACATGCCGCGCGACGAGTACGTACGACTCCTGCTCGTCGACCAAGCGGGCCTTGCAGTCGACGCAATCCACCACATGCTGGCAGAGCTCGCCGTCTTCGAGCTCGCCCTCAGCGTAGAGGAGAAGTTCTTCTGCGTGTAGGTGTCTCACTGGTCCTCTTGGCGGGCTTGCGAAGCTTCTTGACGGCTCTCGAAACGTAACTCGCGACGGTGGGGATCTTCACCTCCATGGTCTCCGCGACCTCGCGATAGGTGAATCCTTGCGTGCGCAACAGCAGGCATTCCCGCTCCTTCTTGGAGAGCGAGTCCCATGGCAGCTCGTCCACCATCAGCGAGAGCTCCGGGTCCCTCTGGTCCGAGGCTAGGGAATGCTTGGCCTCTGCCGCGTTCCAGCTCTCCTCGTCCAGCAGGACGGGCTTGTGGCGCTTCAGCGTGTCCAAGATCAACCGGCGCGCCACCCGGTAAATCCACCCCTTCGGATTCCCAATCTCCTCTCCGGCGCAACGCGCGCGGAAGTAGCGGAAGAATGCCTCCTGAGCGACATCCTCCGTGTCGTTGGTGTACCGCAGCCCGGCGCGCAGGAAGCGCACCAAGTTCGAGAAGTGCTGCTTGAAGAGTTCCTCGGTTTCCCATGCGGCACGCGTCGTCGGATCGGGCTGGGCGTATGACCGCACTGAAATCCCCCGCTACCGTCACAACGCGCTCCTCTCCCCTTATAGAAGACGATTGAGCGGGCACTTCTTTCGGCAGCTTCCCCTCAATTTTCTGCCGGAATCGTGCGAATGTCAAGCCTGACCCGCTCGCGGGGTGATACGACACGATATTGAACGTGCCCCGCTCTCGGGTGAACTTGAGCCCAGCGGATCAGAGCGAGGGTGCCTGCCGGGACAGCGCACAGCGGCAATCGGGCGCATCCTACGCGCTTAGCTTGCTGGCACGCCAGCATTGTAAGCCCGGGCTCTGTGGGGGCCAGTCTTCTTGTCGCGGTCGGGCTGAAGCTGCGGGCTCGGAATCCGAGCGCCATGCCCAGTGCGCAGTCGACCGCGGCCTGCCTGTCGGAGGCGCGGTGTAATCTCAGCGCAGGTGGCGAGAGGGAAATCTGCCCACCGCTCGCGACCGGGCTGCATCGTAGAAGGCTTCCCCGCCGTGGGCCTCGCCGCGGAGGACGTCGAACTGCACCTCAAGTCCCGCTCGCCAAAACGCGCCGTGCAACTCATGCGCTTGGCTGATCGGCATCTGCGGATCTTGGTCGCCGTGCAGCAAGTACAGCGGCGGATCACCGCTATCGACATGCTGCACGGGGCTGGCGACACGCGCCAGCCGTTCGTTCTCAAGGGGGCTCGCACCCAGCAGCAGCTTGGATCGTAAACCGCTGCGCCACGCTCCGCCATGGACGTAGACCACCAGGGGGCCTCGCCCGGCGAGTCCGGCAGGTGCAGATCGAGCAGCAGCGGCCGACCGTCCACCTCCGCGTATTGCACGGTGATCGGTCTGGGCTCCGGTTTGGGTGGCTGCCGCGCCGAGGCATGCGAGCAGTATTATGCACTTGACACAAGATGGGTAGGCTTGATATCATGGCTTTGGATGAGCCGAAGGGCCTTTTCTTGCAACACGTTCCGACCGGTGAGCCACCTTGTCCAGCTCGCGCTTGCCGAAGATCCGCTCCATGATTTCCGAGTCCGGACGATTGACAATGTTGCGGGGCAGCCTTCGCTTCCGCTTGGAGTGCTTTGCCATGCCTGACACCTCTCCCTCCAATCTTATGCACCTGATGGACCGCTTCACCACCGATGAGAAGTGCCGCGACTTCCTGGAGGAACTGCGCTGGCCGGGGGGCAAGGTGTCCTGCCCGCAATGCGGCTGCGAAAGAGTGAGCGAACTCACGGCCCGACCGCAGTGGGACTGCTCCGCCTGCCGCTACCAGTTCAGCGTCACCGCCGGAACCATCATGCATGATTCCCATCTGCCGCTGCGCAAGTGGCTGGTCGCCATCCACCTGATGATGGAGTCCCGCAAGGCGATCTCGGCCAATCAGCTCAAGCGCACACTGGGCATCGGATCCTACCGCACGGCCTGGTATCTCTGCCACCGCATTCGGGGGGCAATGGGCAACGATCCCTTCGACGGCCCCACACTGTTCGGGGTCATCGAAGTGGACGAGACGCTGATTGGCGGCAAGCGCAAGCACGTCGGCAGGGGCTGCCGCAAGAACAAGACCTGGGTGGCCGGCGCCATCCAGCGCGGCGGCCAAGTGCGCCTGCAGAGCATCCCGAATGTCCGCAAGGCCACGCTCCACACCTTCATCGAGAAGAACGTCTCGGACAAGGCCGAGGCGCTCTACACGGACGAGCTGCAATCCTACCTCGGCATCGAAACCGAGAACACGCGCCACGAAACCGTGAACCACTCGATCGAGGAATGGGTGGTCGGGGACGTGCACACCAACAGCATCGAGGGCGTCTGGTCACTGTTCAAGCGCTCCATCATCGGCGCGTTCCACACGATCAGCGCCAAGCATCTTGACCGCTACCTCGAGGAGATGGAGTGGCGCTTCAACAACCGCAACAATCCGCACATGTTCCGCGACACGGTGAAGCGCATCCTCACCACCGACCCGCTGCGCTACCGCGAGCTGGTCCACGGCAGGAAGGCCGCTTGACGCATCCGTGCCAGAGTCACTTTCGCATCCGTCATTCGAAAATCCTGGTCATCGCCCCGACTGGAAAAACGTAGGTCAGCACGATGACAATTGCCCAAGCAAGAGCGAGGACCTGCCACCTCCAATCGCCAAGATCCCAAAACGGTTCAATCCAAGACTCCATGCTCTAGAAGAACCCTCCCCATGGCCAAACACCTGATAGATTTGCGCATCCCGCCACGGAATCACCGTACCTATCTTGTGTCAAGTGCATAATCACGCATGCGAGGATGCCCGCAAGCTTGATCCAGTGGCCGGTGCGGATTCCTTTCATGTCGCTTTCCCCACGTAAGGCGCACGCCGGGCCCCACGTAGCCGCCCCGGCCGAGGATGCCCTGCATTGTCGTGGCAGCGACCGCCGCCGACTTCGATTGAGGCCGCGGCGTTCGACGAGAAGCCTTGGTGGCGGGCGGAGGCACGGCCCCGCCCGCCCGCGGGGCCTCTAGAAGGTGATGCGGATCGCCATCTGCATCTGGCGCATGGCACCCGCTCCGTCGAGTGTCCCGAAATCGCTATTTTCCACGTTCCCGTTAAGCGACCCGAGATTCACGCGGTTCAGGGCGTTGAACATATCGACGCGCAGCTGCATCCGGGAACTCTCGCTCAGCGCGAAGCTCTTGGCCAGCGAAAAATCCACCGTCCACTGGCCCGGGCCCCGCACCAGTCCGTTGCCGGCGTTGCCCGGCCGCTGGGCGATGCCGCGCATTTCGTCAACCCGCTGGAACGCGTCCGAGTTCAGGTAGCGGACCTCCTGATGGGACCCCGCGCGCGGGCTCCCAAAGGTCACTCCGTCCCCCACGTAGAGGTTGCCTCCCACATAGTCGGACCGGCAGACCCAGCCTTGCGAGCAACCCTGCCGGATCGTGACTGGCTCGCCCGTCGTGCCGGAGTAGATGCCGGCGATCTGCCAGCCTCCCAGAACGCCCCGCACGATCGGGCTGGAGCCGCTGAACGAGGGCAAGTCGTAGATCAGGTCGGCCACGGCCCGGTGGGTGGTGTCGAAGCCGGGGTTGCCGCGCTCGATGTCCAGGTTGAAGAGGTCCTGGATGCCCGAGGTGGCGTCCGTTCCGTAGTAGACCCCCACGTCGCCGCCCGTGTAGGCGATGGTCTTGCCCCAGGTGTAGTGCATGTCGAACGAGAAGTTGCGCGAGAATCGCTTGCGGACCGAAGTCTGCAGCGAGTGGTTCATCACGCTCTCGCCCATGTCCACAAAGTACGGGCCACCCGGGATGAGCTTCGGGTTGGGCCGGGTCCCCGTCTGCCGGTCGGGCAGGTTGAAGCGCCGATGCATGGGGAACTTGACGCCCCGGGTGCCGACATACCCGATCTCCCACAGCAGGTCGGAGGTGATCTGGCGCTGGACGTTGAATTGGTAGTTGATCGTGTACGGGTTCTGCAGGTCCGGCGTGATCAGGGAGAAAACCAGCTCGTTGCCGCTGGCTTGGATGTCCTGCTGCGCGATGGGGACGATCTCCTCGTTGCTGAACGGATAGCGGACGCCGAGCCGCGCCGCCTCCTGGGCGCTGTAGCGCACGCGGAACGGGATGTCCGGGCCGGCTGTGCTCTGACGGAGCACGGCCGGGACCTGCGCCGCGAACATCACACCCGCGCCGCCCCTTACCACGGTCCGGCCTTGATCGTCGAGCCGGTAGGCGAATCCGATGCGCGGCCCCAGATTGGCCCAGCCGTCGTGCTCGATCGGCCTGTCACGGGGGCGGCGCGGCCCGAAGGCGAAGTTCGTGAAGTCAGCCCCTGGCGGCAGCTCGAGATTCTTGTTGGTCACGTCGATGGCACCGGTGGGCTCGACCGTGTTGTTGGAATAGAAGTCGTAGCGCAACCCGAGGTTGAGGGTCAAGCTCTCGCTGGCCCGCCAGTCGTCCTGCACGAAGCCGCCAAGCTCGTACATCCGCGACGAGTGCGGCCCGTTCGATCCGAACGAGATCACGGCGCCGTTGATGCGGTTGGCTTGCATCTCCTCGATGTTCAGGAACTCGTACTGCGGGTTCTCCGGGTTGGTCCGAGACCCGCCGTAGTGGACGAACCTGGCGCCAAACTTGATGGTGTGCTTGCCACGGTTGGTCGTGAGCTTCTGGTCAATCGTCGGCGTGGCCCCCTCCATCAGCCAGACCTCTCCGCTGCCCAGCGTGACCGTGCCGCCGACGTTGCGGAGCCTCAGCCGCGGGATCCGGTTCTGCCAGTCGATCGTCGCGCCCCGGTCGGGATCCTCGATCGTGAAGATGTTGTCAAGCCGCTCCATGTCGGCGTAGTTGTACCCGAGGCGGGTCTCGGAGACCCAAGTCGTACTGCTGAGCGTGTACTGGGCGTTGTAGCGGTCTTGGATATAGGTGTACTCGCGGTCGTTGGCGCCGTTGAGGTTGTAGCGGGGGTCCAGCCCGAAGGGCCGGTTGCGCGTGTAAGTGAACGACAGGTTGCTCGTGGAGGTCGGCCGGAAGTCCGCTCTGGGGACGACGTGATTCTCGGTCCGCCGGCGCGTGCCGACGGTTTCCACGCGGCCGCGGTACTCGTCCAGTTGCAGGCTCGGCTCGGGAATCGTGTCCATCAGCAGCCGGGTCTCTTGGAAGGGCAGGGCGTTGAGGATCGTCGTCCGCAGCGCGGGTGTCGGGACCGTGCCTGAGATCCGTTGCGACGCCGTCTCCCGGTAGCCTTCGTAAGTTGCGAAGAAGAACAGCCTGTTGCGTTGGACCGGACCGCCGACGGAGCCTCCGAACTGATTGAACACCTCGCGGTTCTTGGACAGCAGGCCGCCCGAGGAGCTGTAGTTCGTCTGGAAGGGGTCGCGGGCGTTGAAGACGTGCGAGCGGTAGTTCTCGAAGAGGCTGCCGTGGATATCGTTGGTGCCCTGCTTGCTGATGATGTTGATCGTGCCGGAGATGACGCCGCCGTTCTCTGCCTTCATGATCCCGCGCATGACCTGGACCTCGTCCACCGCCTCGATGCTCATCACGTCCATGTAGTTGCGTCCGCCGTACTGCTGCAGCGCGCGCCCCTCCGACGGGTTGGAGTTGGCGTCCGTGCCGTTGACAGTGATTCCCGTCCCGCTCTTGCCCAGGCCGTTGATCCGCAAGCTCCCGCCGCCGACGTCCACGCCGGTGGACAGCTTCAGGACCTGGGTGATGTTCCTCCGCGCCAGCGGGAGTCCGCGGACCTTCATCTCGTCGAGGCTCTCGCGCTGTTCGGAGGCCTCGGTGTTCACCAGCGGCGGTCGGCCTTCGACCGTGATGGTCTCGGTCAGGCTGCCGACCTCCAGTGTGTGGGTCTGCCTAACCACCTGCGACGCGATCAATTCGACGCCAGTGCTGCGGTACGACTTGAAACCGTCCGACTCGATCGCGAGGGTGTAGGTGCCCACCGGGAGCACGTTAAAGACGAAGTCGCCCTCGCCGTTCACCGGTGCCGCGTAGGCCAAGCCGGTGTCGTCATTGGTGACTCGCGCCTCCCCCCCGGGATCACCGCTCCGGAGGAGTCTTCGACGGTGCCGTACCGGGTTGCCGTGGTGACTTGCGCCCGGGTGGGCGCCGAGAGGGGCACCAGGGCCCCCACCAGGATCGAAAGCAGCGCTGATTTCCGCATCCGTGACTCTCCTTCCATGTACTCGGGGTCGCGAGTGGTCGGTCGTCGGCACACTCAAGACTCCGGCTCGCTCGACCCTCCGCGCGATTGGCCAGTCACAATGTGCGTCAAGGCGCGAGTGACCGCAATCGTCCCGCCAGCAAGCCAATGCAGTAGTCGGACTTGGGCGGCGAGGATTGGGGCTTTGGAGGACAAGTTCGAAGGTCCAGAGAATTGGAACTCTGCGCCTTCATGAATAGATTGATGCGATGATTCCGATTTCGGGCCACGGCTTGCCGCACCCTCCGCGGGCCGGGACTTGGTTCCGCCAGATACTGCGGGCTGGGTGCTCGCCGGTGGCCTTTGGGATGCGGACCGTGAGCCGCGCCTGGGCGGCCTGGGGCGGATCAGACGCAGCGCGGCGCGGAGGGGACCGGCCGGCTCCCTCCCTCCCCGGGCCCCTGCCAAGGGTCTGCCCCGGGGCGGGTCCATACACGGGATTTCTGACACTCCCCCGGCCCCCCCCCGGCTTCGCGGTGTCGAAGACCTCAACGCACGCACATACGTCCGAGGGAAGGCAGATAGCCAGAGCCGAGGATGCACGACCCGAAGAAGTCAGACCCGGGCATAGTAAAGAATGGTTCACACTACTCCTCTCAAGGCACCCCACTGAAAGTGCTCGATTTGGCAGGATTTCCTAGGAATTCGATGGTTTGAGGCTGCCGGACCGAGGAGTGCAGTCGGCTTTACGCCGTGCAACTCGGCCCTCGGGCCTCCTGGTAGCCCTTGCGGCGCGCTTCCCGCCGCCAACCAGCCCAAGTCGTTTCCCGCTGTTCCTGCCAGGCGGCTTGGTCTGGGCCCCGAACTGTCTCGTACGGCCGTTCTGGGCGTGCGCACTGCCTTTCCCGGCCGCTTGGCCCGCGAATTGCAGGTCTGTACATCATGGAACAGCCCCTCTCTGGCTCTTGTGCCAGCCTTACATGCTCCTTGCGTGACCCGCTGTGACCGGGCGCTCGCACTTCTCCCCGCTGTTGTCTTCATGGCTCCACCCCGTCATCCTCCTCCGACGGTTCGAACGGCAACCGCTCCTGCGACGGCTGATCGTCCCATTTCACGTACAGCCCCTTCTCCGAACCGCGCACGATTTGCTTCGCCTCCAGAGCCCCCTCGCAGATCTGTTGCCACTGTCTCTGGCGCGACACCCCCATCGCGCGCCTCGCTTGCGCGGCAGGCACATACCCCTCAGGGCACGACTCGCAAAAGCGTTCCCGCAGCTGCGCCGTCAGCCGCACGCGCATCCCGGCCCCGACCTTCGCCGGCTCCTCTACCGACACAAGCCCTTCCCGGATCCAGCGGTACAGCGTCCCCTTGGTCGTGCCCAATTCCTTGGCCGCATCCCTGACTCCCAGCAGCGGACCCTCCTTCGGCCTCCTTCTCCTTGCAGCGGGCGTCCCGACGATCCCGTTCCGCACCCTGAGCTTTTGCACGACCGACCGCGTGAACACCTGCCCGCGCGGTGTGCGCTTCCCCTGCGCGTTGAGCTGCTCTGCGATCTCCCGGTCTGGCTTCAACGCCGCCAACCGGCGCACCAGATCGACCGTCCCCTCGTCATACCCTGAAGGCGTGCCCGTTCGCGGCTTCGGCAGCTGCGCCCGCTCCACCAGCCCACCCTTCCAGCGCAGCAGCACTTCGATGAGCCCTGCTTCGCGATCCACCTCCAACAGCACTTCATCCACCAACGTTGCCAGCAGCCGCTTGCGATCCCTCGCGTCCACATGCGCGGACTCCCACAGTGCCCGCACGTCCGCGCCCAGCTCGGCGAGCACTTCGACCGCCTTGCCCTGCCTCAACCCCGGCTGCTGCGCTTCCCTGGCCCGCTCGAGCTCCGTCCGGGCGCTCTCCTGCGCTGCCAGCGCCGCCTCCCACTCCGCCCCCAGCGACCGCATCACCAGCCGGTTGTCCGGGTCTTCCGCCTTGTACCGCCGCTCCGCCAAGGCGGCCCGGTAGGTCCTCTGCTCCAGCTCCAGCTCGTAACCTCTCAGGCGCCCTGTCTCACGCTCCTGCAGGACACTCTCGGCTCGCAGCGCTGCCTGCACTCCGCCATTCCCCGCCGCTTCCAAGAACCGCCCGCTCACCCATTGATCCACTCTGGCTCCACTCACAGAAAAACACCCCGCCCGCGCCAATCCGCTGTCCTTCCCCGGACACAGATACCGCGCAGAACTTCCGTATTTCACGTGCATCCCCCGCCCGCAACGCGCGCACACCGCCAATCCCTGCAGCAGCGCTCTGCCTTCTCGCGCAGCCCCCCTCCCCTGTGCCGAGCTGTTGTCCCTCAGGCGCTTTTGAACCGCTTCCCAGTGCTGCCGTGTCACGTAGCCCTCGTGGTGCTCCCCCAGCTCTACGAGCCATTCCTCCCGCGGCACTTGAACAACCACCTTCCGCACCTTCCCGGGCTCTTCCACGCGCACCTTGGTTTGCGTCCTGCCGTATACGTACATCCCTCCCATCGCTGGGTTCCTCAGCAATTGCAGCACCCGCCGGTAGGTCGCCGGCTTCCACTCTTCACCCCGCGAGCCCCCCGGCAGCTTCTGACCCTCCGCCTGCAACCGCTTCGCCGCTTGGCGCGCTGAGCCCGCTTCCTCGAACCTCGCGAACACCGCCTCGATCGCCTTCCGCACGCGCTCGTCGGGGTCCTTGACCAACTCCTTGCCTCGCAACTGGAATCCAGGCGGCACCTGTGAGTACAGCTCCCCCCTGGCCGCCTTGTTCATCCGTCCCTGCCGCAGGCGCCCTTGAATCCGGAACAGATCTTCCTCTGACAGCGTCCCCTCGATCCCCAGCACCAGCCGGCTGTCGCTCTCCTTGAGGTCGTACACCCGCCCGTCCTTCGCAACCAGCGTGTCCGTCAGCCTCAGCCAGCGCAGCAGCTCGAACCAGTCCGCCGTGTTGCGAGCCAAGCGCGACGCGTCCAGCCCCAGCACGACTCCCACCTCTTCCTGGGCCACCTTCATCAGCAGCCTCCTGAATCCCGAGCGCTGTTCAGTCCCTGACCCGCTCACGCCCAGATCTTCATCAATCGTCTCGACGCGTCCCTCAGACCAGCCCCACTCCAGCGCCAGTTCCCTCAGACCGTACTGCAAGCGCCCCGACTCGACGTTGGACAGCACCTGCTGCTGCGTCGACTGCCGCACGTACACGACCGCCTGGCGCTCAAGGTGCGTCGGCCGTATCAGCGCTTTGTCCCGCTTCATGCCCCGCTCTCCTGTCCGCTATCTTCAGCATCACCCGCGCCAGTTCCTGCACCACTGCCTCGCGCACTTGACCGGGCAGATCTTCCCACAGCTGTTCGCACTCCAGACGGGCCAGCAGAGCCATCAGCTGCCCCTCCCAGACTGGTCCGCTCCCGTTGGCCACGCGACCTCTGCAGAGCTGTCACCAGCTCTCGCAAGGCATGATACTCCCGCAGCTGACCGAACAAACGCCGCTCCTCGCTGACCGGTCCCTCCCAATCCGTCCAGCGCACGGGCAAGCGCACTCGCTTGCCGGACCGCAGTTCAACCGTCAGCTGCAAATCACCATCGCCGTCCAGTCTGGTGGAGGCTACCTTGGCAACTTGCCCGTCCATGGGATGCCCCGGACGGACGATTCGAACCTCTCCCCGCCCAGAACTGCGAACTGGATTAGTTTGGCCTGGTCTTTGTAGCGCGGAGCGCTGGGAACAAGGCGGCGGGAGCCGCGGCGGACCGGCGGGAGCGAAGGGCCGGGACCAAGAGGAATGCGGGGGGCCAAAGCAAACGCCGGACCCAGAGTCGGGGAAGCGTGTCACAGGCGGCCGAGCGCATACGGCAAGCGATAAGTAGGAATCCGAAGGAGAGGCTCACTGCGCTGCTGCACCATGTGAACGAGGACAGCCTGCTAGCGGCCTATTGGGCGCTGAAGCCCGAGGTGGCGGCGGGTGTGGACGGAGTGACGTGGGAAACGTACGGGGAAGGGCTGTCGGAGAAACTGGCAGACCTGACGCGGCGCGTGCACACAGGAGCGTACCGGGCGACGCCCTCGCGGCGGGTGAATATACCCAAGCCGGGGGGCGGGACGCGACCGCTGGGGGTAGCCACGCTGGAAGACAAGATCGTTCAGCGGGCCGTTGTGGACAACATCCAGACGCCGATCTGGGAGGCAGAGTTTCTCGGGTTCAGTTATGGGTTCCGGCCGGGGCGCAGTGCGCACGACGCGCTGGATGCGCTGGCGTACACCGTGGAGCGGCTCAGAGTCAATTGGATCGTAGACGCCGACATCCGCAAGTTTTTCGACGAGATCGACAGGGGCACCTTAGAGGCGTTCCTGGGACATCGGATTGGGGACAAGCGCGTGCTGCGGCTGATCGGGAAATGGCTGAGGGCCGGAGTGCTGGAGGAAGGCCAACAGATCGACACAGGCAGGGGGACGCCGCAGGGATCGGTAGTGACTCCCCCAACACAAAAGGCAACTTTGTGTTCGAAAGGATCTGTGGCTACTCCCGGACGGGTTGACAATAGACGTGTACGGTATGTATCTTATGTCTTGTGGCGCGGGTTGGCCATGCCCAAAAGGTCGAGCGGCTCAATCTAGCTCGCTCGCTGTTGCGGGACCACCCTCGCTTGCCAGAGGCCGTCCAGCGATTGGCCGATCAGGCGGGTCTCTCGACCCGCCAGGCCTACCGCTACTGCGCCGAGGCCCGCAAGCTGTCCGCTCCCCTGCCCGTCCCAGTAAGCAGACAAGTTCTTTCCGTGCGGCTGCCACGGGATCTCGTGCGGCGATTGCGCGAGTGTTCCCAGTCCACCGGAACGGCGGTCAGCGAGTTGGTCTCGCGAGCCCTGCGAGCGTTCCTCGCGTCTCGCAAACCGAATGCCTGACAAGCCGTCTCTGGCTATACGGCAGGAATACCGGATGGACCGACATGGGCCCCGCAAGCTGGCTCTGGTCTACGAGCGGATCGCCCCGTCCCAGCAGGAGTTGAACCTTGGCCAAGACCGCAGCCATCTACGCGAGAGTGTCGTCGGACCGGCAGAGAGAGCGCCGCACGATTGCCAGTCAGACGGCGGCACTGCTCGAATTGGCCCGTGAACGGGGGCACCTCGTGCCCGCGGAATGGGTGTTCGAGGACGACGGGTACAGCGGTGCCCGGTTGGACCGACCGGGGCTGGAGGCGGTGCGCGATTTGGCGGCGGAAGGCCGCATCGAGGCCTTGTTGGTGCTAACACCGGACAGGCTCAGTCGCCGGTATGCCTATCAGATTCTGCTGCTGGAGGAGTTCGCGCGCTGCGGGGTGGTGTGCGAGTTCAAGGATGCAGCAATGGGCGAGACGCCGCAGGAGCGCCTGTTGCAGCAGGTGCAGGGCATGATCGCCGAGTACGAGCGGGCGCAAATCGCGGAGCGCTCCCGACGGGGCAAGCTGCACAGGGCGCGCAGCGGGTCGGTCAGCGTGCTGGCGGGGGCACCCTATGGGTATCGCTATGTGAAGCGTGGCAAGGGCGAGGATGCCCGGCACGAGGTTCGGGAGGGAGAGGCGCGAGTTGTTCGCGAAGTATTTGCATCCTATACGGACAATCAGGTCAGCCTGGGAGCGATCGCCCGCCAGCTGACGCAGCAGGAGGTTCCGACACGGACCGGGGGGCGGCGCTGGGACCGCTCGACCGTGTGGGGCATTCTGCGCAACCCGGCCTATCGAGGGCGGGCCTGTTACGGTAAGACCGGGACGGGGCCGCGGCAGAGGGTGACGCGGCCGATGCGGGCTCCGGGGAAGTTCGCACAAGGGCAAGTGGCAGGGATTGCGCGTCCGCGCGAGCAGTGGATCGAGATTCCCGTGCCGGCCTTGGTGAGCGGAGAGCAATTCGAGATGGCGCAGCAACAGTTGGAGGCGAACAAGCGGCACGCGGCGCGCAGGACCAAGGAGCCGACCCTGCTGCAGGGCATGCTCGTGTGCCGGCGGTGCGGGTACGCCTATTACCGCTCGTCGACGCGGACGACGAAGCGGAAGTTGTACTACTACCGCTGTCTGGGTGCGGACGGATGGCGCTACGAAGACGGGGCGCGGTGCAAGAACCGGCCTATTCGACAGGACCGGCTGGACAAGGTGGTGTGGGACGCACTGGTGGAGTTGCTGGAGAATCCGGGATTGCTGCAAGCGGAGCTGGAGCGACGGCGGGCGGCCAGGCTCGCGAGCGGCCCCCAGCAGCGCCAGATGCAGGCATTGCGCCGCGAGCTGCAGCGCGTGGAGCGGGCCGGAACCAGGCTGCTGACGGCCTATCAGGAGGAATTGATCGAACTGGACGAATTGCGGGAGCGGATGCCGCCCATCCGCACACGGCAGCGGAGGCTGAAAGGTGAGCTGGAAGCAGCCGAGAGTGCGGCTGAGGAACAACAGCGGCAAGTGGGCGTAGTCGAGACACTGAATCGATTCCGGGAGCGCTTGCGCACTGGTGCAGAAGCACTGGAAATCACCGAACGCCAGAAAATCCTGAGGTCGCTGGTCAAGGAAGTGCTAGTCGACGAAGGAGAGGTCACCATCCGCCACTCCATCAAGCTGCCGGGCGCGGGTGGCGCTGCTGCCCCCAACTCCAACTCGGGACCGGTCACACCGAGCAGTGATTCAAGTTATCTTTTGGGAATTACTGATCTGAGTTCCCATCCCCTAGATCTTGTAGGATCGGACTTAAATCCACAATATGTGGGATCGGAATTTGACCTGCGTATAATCGTCGGATTACCCTCCAGAAGTGAATGCCAGAGATGCCTTGGCCTAATGCCAAGGCCCGAATCTAGAGAGTTCTCAACTGGATTCCATTGCTGGCGTTCTTGTGCTGCAGCTGAGGTCCGGGCAGGTGCAGAGCTAGGCTGTCGCCGGCACACGCTTGGATGCCTTCAGCATCTTCCAGGTCAGGATCTGTCCATTCAGGCCGGCTGCCAAGCGTCGCATTTGGTCCGCCGTGTCTAGGTTGCGCACGTTGCTGCGCCCGCAGAACTCGGCTAGGTAGCGCCGCAAGTGTTTCACGCTCATGTGATGGTAGGTGCCGTACAAGCCGCGCTTGAACATTGCCCAGAACGACTCGATGCCATTGGTATTCACCGCGCCGCGCACATACTCGCCAGCGGAATGGTTGACCGCTGCGTGCTGGAAGCCGTCGAGCGACTTGTAAGACGACGAGCTGTCGGTGTGCACCGCAGCCCCAGGGGCGACAGTAGCTATCACGAAGCCCTGCAACTGGCCCTTGCCCGTGTTGGGCACGGGCCGCGCTTGTACCTTGCCGGTGCCGCGATCGCGGGCCCCGACCACGGGTTGCTTGCCGACAGTCCCGCGTCCGGCGTTGAGCTTCTTGCTGGGGTGCTTGTTGCGTTCCTTGCCGCCGATGAAGACCTCGTCAACCTCCGCGGGCCCTGCGAACAGGCCCTGCGGGCGTCGGAAGCCCGCCCGCAAGCGATGCAGGAGATGCCAAGCCGACTTCTGGGTGATGCGCAGTTCGCGGCTGAGCTTCATGGACGAGATGCCCTTGATGCAGGTCGAGAGCAGATAGATGGCGACGGCCCACTTGCGATAGCCGATCTTGGTGTCCTGCATGACCGAGCCGAGCCGCACGGAGAACCGCTTGCGACAGCTGCGGCAACGGTAGGGCATGGAGGGATGGGAGCAGTTGGACTGGACATTGTCAGAGAGGCAATGAGGGCAAGTGGGGCCATTGGGCCAGCGAATTTCTGCAAACCAGAGTTCGGCGGTGTGGTTGTCCGGGAACATATCCATAACTTCGAACAAGGAGATACCTTTGCGGAACCACTTTCCGGGACCTTTATCAGTTTTTCCATACTTCGCCATAACACTTCCATTATACCGAACAAAGAGATGCCATGTCAAGAGACTATGGAGGATCTTATTGGATTCTATAGTTGGAATCAGTACACACTGTATTCATCGGTATCTTGGGGTTATGTTCCCAACCACATCACTGTGGAAGAAAACCAAATTTGCTCGGGATTAGCTAGGCTGGGTACTCAGATCAGTAATTCCCTATCTTTTGTGCCGGGGGAGTCGTATCACCGGTTCTGGCGAACATCTACCTGCACTACGTGCTGGACCTGTGGGTCGCGAAAGTGTGGCGGCCCAAGCGGGCCCGGGGTGAGATGTACATCGTGCGGTACGCCGATGATTTCGTGCTGGGATTCCAGAGCAGGGCCGACGCGGAGCGGTTTCTCAGAGACCTGCGAGAGAGGCTGGGGAAGTTTGGGTTGCGATTGCACCCGCACAAGACCCGGCTGATCGAGTTTGGGAGGTTCGCAGCGACGAACCGCAAACAGAAAGGGCAAGGCAAGCCAGAGACGTTCGACTTTCTGGGGTTCACGCATGTAAGCATTCACTCCGGGGAGTATTTTGGGGCCTGGGAGGCTGGCCCTCGCGAGGGCCAAAGGCAGGGGAAGGCGCGGATAGGTGAAGGTGCGGCCCGCAGGTGCAGAGTGGCCTCGCTCGCCGCGTTCAGGCTCCAGCCTGAGAAGGTGGGCGAGTGACGTAGCGACACTCGCGAGCTGGCCTCAGCGGGGAGTTAAGCTGCGGGCGGGAAAGTGCTGTCGGGTGCGTCAGCCGGCGCTGCCGCTGGCGGCCCGTTGGCCGGGGTCCACCAGCGGATGGGAGGTGCGCGGAGTTCCTCGATGCGCTGCTCGTCCATCTCCCACGGGAGCCATGGAGACAGGTCCGATGGGGCTTGGCCCCGGTTGCGCGCACAGGCATCCAGCCAATCCAGCATGTAGCGGTACGGGTTCAGCCCCGCCACTCTCGCTGTCTGCAGCACGCTGAGCAGGCGCCCCGCCGTCTCGGCCCCGGCCGGACCGCCGGACCCGAAGCTCAGCCGGCGCGAGATCACGGGTCCGCGCAAGGTCCGCTCCGCGTAATTGTTGTCCATGGGAATCGCCGGGTCCTCGAGGAACACGCTGAGCCCCGCCTTGTGCAGGATCAGGGACGCCGTGGCTTTGCCCCGCGCTTCCACCTGGGCCAGCTCCGCGCCGGTCCGGCCACCGCTTGGCACGGCGATCAGCATTTCATAGCGCGCAACCAGGCTCCTCCACTCTTGCACCGCGTCGTCGAAGAGTTTCCCGAGGCTGGCTTTCAGGCTTGCCTGCGCAGCCTCGAAGTCCTCGGCCTGGTGCTCTAAGGGCAGTGCGGGCTGCCAGGCCCTGCGACGCAGGTGCGCCAAGTGGAACACTTCCCCGATCCGCTCGAGCCAGTCCGTGGCCCACGGCTCCAGTTCCGGAAAGCCGGCTTCCACCCGGCAGTAGTGTCGGCGCTGATGAGCCCAGCAGAACTGCAGCCGGACATTCTCGGAGCGCTTGGCGAAGGCCGGATAGACACTCCAGCAGTCGCACACGAGCGTCAGCAGCTTGCCTTGGCCCAGCTTGCCCAGCAGTTCGCGGCCCGAGGGCAGCCCGCGCGTCGGCAGGATGCGCATCCAGACGGCATCCTCGCAGCAGACCATCCACAGCCAGTGCTTGGGCCTGGCGCCGGATGCCGGGGGCTGCTTGGCGTTGTCCTGGCCCTCAATGTTCTGCACCGGCCAGGAGGTTTCGTCGGCCTGCACCACCCGAGCCTGTCCCAGACGCTCGGCGATGGCCTGCTCCAAGGGTTGCACCAGCCGGGCGAGCCTCTGCAGGCCTTGCGCCAGCGTCGCCGGTGCCATGCCCAACCCGATGGCATCCAGCTCGCGCGCCACCGCGGCCTGCGGGCGATGCATGTGGAAAACTTGGACCACGCTCCAGGCCCACACGCTGGTCCCCAGCTGGGTGCCGCTCCACAGCCGTGGCGCGGGGGGCGCAACGAGGCGTCCCGGCGGTGCGCAGGCGCAGCCCGGCTCGTAGCACTGGCGCTCAATCTCGCGGGCGAGCGCAGCCAAGTGCATCTCGAAGATCTTGCTGGACTTGGTCCCGCAGCGCACGAAGGGCGTGTCGCACTGCGCGCAGCGGCGCTCGTGCTCGGGCAGCTCCAAGGGCTCGGGAATCTTTGGCAGGCGGGAGCGGTCCCGACGCGGCGGAGTGGCCGATCCGGGCTGGCGTCCCCGCTTGCGCTTGGCGGCCTTCTGCTTGCGCCCCTTGCCGGCCTTGTCAGGCTTGTCAGGCTTGTCAGGGCTGTCCCCCGGCCCGGGCGGCGGCTTGGGGTCCGCTTTCGGCTCGGGCCCGGGATCCGACGGCTTCTCGCTCTTGCGCCCGAACAAGGTCTTCTGCAGGTCTGCCACGAGCAGCTTCAGATTGCCGATCGTTGTGTGGGCTTGCTGCAGCTCAGTCCGCGTCCGCTCCAGCTCGGCCCGCGTCCGCTCCAGCTCAGTCCGCGTCCGCTCCAGCTCGGCCTGGCTGCGCTGCGACCGTCGGCGGAATTCCCCGCTCTCCTGCCGTGCGCTTTCCACCTTCTCGAGCAGGGCCGCGCAGTGCTGCTCCAAGCGTTCCAATTCCTGCGCCTGCTCCCGCTCCCGCGCGGTGTCCCCGCTTGCGCCCGGCCAGAATCTCACCTTGGGCCCTTCCCGCGGCCGGCGGCCGCTGCCGCGCGCTCGCCCAGCCCCTGCGCGCTGCGCTCCGGCACGGCCGGCTGCGAGTGGGCCTGCAGCCCCAGCGAGGCGTGCTCGACGGCCCCCTCGAACACCTCCGGCGGCAGCCGGACCAAGGCTTGGTAGAACGTGCTCGGCACCGGAGCGGCGTAGCGTTGTAGCCGCATGTTGCACCAGCAGCCGGCGGCCTGCCGCTGCCGCTGGCTGAGCAGGGTGGCATACCGCGAGTAGGCCGTCACGCCGCGGTAGCCGGCCATGTGCGCACTCGCGGCCAGGCACAGCAGGCTGGCCAGCGCATAGCGGCGGCCGCCGGCCGGGCGGCAGTGCGGCTCCTGCTGCAGGCGCTCGAGCAGGCTGCGCAGCACCGCGGCCGGAGCCGGCGGCCGCTTGGCGGGACCGCCCCAGCAGGGCTCCTGCTCGGGCTGGCGCAAACGCGCCTGCACGTTACGGGCCAAGGGGTACACCAGCACTTGCTTGGGCTGGCCATGATGCCGCCAGCGGGCCGTGGGGCCCCGCTGGCGGCCATAGCCGCTGGTGAACCCCAGCGGCTGCCAGTTCGCGGCGCGGTAGCACGTGCCCCTGTGCAGCGCGCGGTCCACGAAGGTTTCCGCGAGCAGCGCCGGATACCCATGTGCGGCCAAGATGTCTCCCGACAAGCGGCGCAGGCTGAGGCCCAAGACCCTCGATGCCAGGTTCTTGCGCCCGGCAGCGGCGGGCAGGATCACGAAGCGCACATTCTGGGCGATCAGATGCAGGCGGCGCAGCTTCTGCTGCAGCGACCAGCCGATCCAGCGGTCGCGCACGGCCACGCGCAGCGCTCCGGGTTGCCATCCCAGCAGCGCCAGCCAAGTCCCGTCCAGGGTTGCGACATGCCGCAAGGCACGTCCGAACATGCGCTGGAAGGACAGGTAGTGGTGGGCGGCCACCAGCCGGTCCCAACGTCGGTGCTCGCAGCCGCCGCGAGTCGGGCGCACGCAAACAGCGCGCAGGTCAAAGTGCGCGTCTTGCACCGTTGTTGCCATCTGAAGGCCAGCCACCAAGGCCCACTATGACAGAATCAGCAGGAAATGTCCACCCCTCTATCTGGAAGCACTGACATTCAGCCCCGCAGCGGTGTGCGCTGGGGCCAGCTAAGGACCAAGGATGCAGCTCCCATCCGTCCGATGTCTCGCCGTTACGGGGCAGCCGGCTTTCCGGAACTGCAGCCGTGGGCCAGGGATGGGCTCGAGCGGATCGGGGAAGTGTTCCACTTGGCGCGCCTGCGTCGCAGGGCCTGACAGCCCGACCTGCCCTTGCAGGGCCAGGCCGAGGACTTCGCGGCTGCGCAGGCAAGCCTGGAAGCCAGCTTCGGGGAACTCTTCGACGACGCGCTGCAAGCGTGGCAGCGCCTGGTCGCCCGCTATGAGGTGCTGGAAGGCTTGCAGCCAAGCGGTGGCCGGACCGGCGCGGAACTGGCCCAAGTGGCAGCGCAGGGCAACCCCACGGCGTCCTTGATCCAGCATCAGGAGGGTCCCAGCGTGTTTCTCGAGGATCCGGGGATTCCCATGGACAACAACCGCTCGGAGTGGACCTTGCGCGGGCCCGTGATCTCGCGCCAGCGGCGCTTCGGGCCCGGCGGACCGGCCAGGGCCAAGACGGCGGGGTGCCTGCTCAGCGTGCTGCAGACAGCGAGAGTGGCTGGGCTGAACCCGTACCGGTGCCCGCAGGATTGGCTGGATGCCTATGCGCGCAACCGGGGCCAGGCCCCATCGGACCTGTCCCCATGGCTCCCGTGAGAGATGGACGAGCAGCGCATGGAGGAACTCCGCGCACCTCCCATACGCTGCTGGACTCCGGCCAACGAGCCGCCAGCGGCAGCACTCGCTCACGCACCCGACAGCACTGTCCCGCGCGCAGCTTGACTCCCCGCTGAGGCCAACTCGCGAGTTTCCCTACGACACTCGCCCACCTTCTCAGGCTGGAGCCCCAACGCGGCGAGCGAGCCCACCCTGCACCTGCGGGCCGCACCTTCCCTCCCTTGGTCCTCGCGAGGGCCAGTCTCCTAGGCCCCAAATACTCCCCGGAGTGAATGCTTACCATCAAGGCAAACTGTCGCTTCAGCTCTCGCTGAAGATTTATGGCAAACTTCTCGGTCAGCCCCGGGAAGATCAGCCTGCAATCCCGGTTGCTCGTGTGCACAGCGCTGGCATGCTTCGCTGCGAGCTCGGCGAGCGTTACTGAAAGACCGTTCATCTCGAGCGCCTTTAATTCCCGACCGGGTTCAACACTTCCGCACTCTCACCTGCGTCCGGGCTTCCGACCAGCAAGCCCCCTTCGACGAGCTTCTCCATTAGCAAGGGCCGTCCGTAGGAGCTTGACCGGAAGTCGATCCCGTATTCGTACAGGTGGCTCTCGATGTCCCGCAGCACGAGCTTCCCCCCGTCCTGCGGGTGCTTCGCTCGGACCTTGCGCTTCGTTGCAAGAAACGCGAAGAGTTGCAACAGCCTGTGCCCGGGCACGATCTTCATGGCTCCCCGACGATCGCTGTCGAGAAGCCCGCTTCCGGAATCATCCGCATCGAGCCTGAGCACGCGGAGGAACTCGTCAATGTTCTTGCCCTGCCCACGGGCTCGCGGCGAGCGCCAGGCCGGCCATCCTTCTGCACTTCGGGTCAGCCAAAGACGCACACGCTCACCGCCGGTGATTCTGGGCCACTCCATGCCTCGGGCAAGTTCGAGGAGTTTGCTCAGCGGCAACCAGCTGGCGCCCTCTGAGGTAAGTGAGAGTCTCCTAGGATCTCCGCTTGCACTCCTGAATTTTCCACTGTGCGTTCCTTCCAGCTCTTGAACCATCAATCGCAGCTCCACCCGGGATTGCATATAATTCTCCACGTGCTGGGCCACCTCACGGGTCGGTGAAGAGGACGGGTGAAGCAGACGCTTGTAGCGCTCGACGAGCTTGGACTGAACTTTTTCCAGTGTGGGAAGGCGCCCCGATCGCTCGCACGCATCGAGCAGCCAGTCGCGGAGGAAGACCGTTGCCTGCAGGTGGGCTAGCATCCACATGGCCGTCGCGATTCGAAGGTACGCGGCGAGGAAGAACAGCCATTCCCGCCTTGGTACACCCCCTTCCAGACTGCAGATCTCGAGAAAGTCCTCGCAGAGCAACTGGGCCAGCGGGTCGTGGTGCCCTCCTAGCAGAGTGCTGCGCGGTTTGAGCGCCGCGTCCAGATGATCCGCAATGTCTGATGCGGGCGGGTCGTTGCGCTCCTGAAGCGCGATCAGCGACAGAATCTCTTTTCCGTGGCAGTCATTCTCGACATGCGCGCTGTTATTGCCGATAAGGGCATTGACCACGCGTCTCCTGCTGGCCTGCCGCAATCGCCCTCTTGCCTTCTCGTGCGCCAGTGGCCCGCCGAGAAAGTAAGCGCGCATCGTCCTGTCGGACTTTGGCCTGAGCCAGGCATGCCGCGAGAGACCCGGATATGCCGGAGCGTAGAAGTGATGTATGGAGCTTCCCCGACGACCGCGTTCTTCGCCGCGACAGGTGTCCAAGAGCAGCCGCTCCGGGTCGGAGATCGAATCGTCATTGACGGCGTCCCTCAAGTCCCGTTGTTTCGAACATTCAAGATTCCGAGAGTCTCCATACCCCAGTTCTCGGAACAGCTCGGACACGAGAAGTTCTGGGGCGAGCCTCACGCCTGTCGATGGTGCAAAGCCGAGCGAACCGTCTCTCAGGCACGCTGGACGGGAGGGTTCGTTTCTGGGCATTGTGACTATCCTATGCTCATTGGCACCAGCTCGCCCTGAGTCCGTACTAGCCGCCGCTTCTTCTTCTGCTCGTCAGTCACGATGATGGTCACGTCGTCATCTTGAACAGAATAGTGGCTCGCAGCGGCAGCCTGTGCTCGCGTCCGCCTGAGAGCGCTTAGCACGTCTGGCTTGAACGAGACGTCGCTGAGCCACAAGTGCAGACGACGCCACAGCCACCCGAACGTCTCTGCGCTGACGACGAACGTATGGACGTCGCCGATCTTGATTCGCAGCACGATGCCGTGACGCTTGTCGTACTGCTGGAGGCGCGGCCGAAGCTCGTGTTCCGCCCAACGGCCGGCGAGCGACATAGACTCTGACAGCTTGATGTGAAGGGCGCCGTTCTCAGATGCCGGGTCCGGTGCGAGGATTTGCTCGAGGGTGCGCTCTAGATGCAGGACCTCCGCCCTCCTTGAGTTCGGCTCACCCGATGTGTCGCAGAACTTCAGATACGCATCGAGCTCTGGCCGCAGGGCATTACGCCCGGATGACGTCGCAGCCATCCAGGCCAGACATGTCGTCTGCCAGCGCCGGAGCCAGAAGAAGACTTCCGATCCTTGACTGGAAATCTGTCCTGCCTCTGCAGCTTTGAACATTTCATCCCAATGCTCCAGACAACGATACTCTATCAATCCCAGTTCCGAGAGAGGAGTTCCCGACGAAACCTTCGCCAAGAACTCGTCAGGCACTCGGGCGTGGCGGGGGTCGAGCGACGGATCGAGCTTCGTAACGGCCCCATCCGGGCCGACCAATCTCTCCACGCCGACATCTGAGGAGATTTCTCCTCCACAGATGACGGGAGTGAGAGCTCGCCGTACTGCAGAGGACCGGTCGAGAAGCTCGCGAACCGCCTTGAGAGAAGAAAGCTCCTCCCGCTTGACGGCGTTCGCGCTGGCCACGTGCCCGCCGTGTCCTGTCAAGCCGTATGGTCTCGACGATCCGAACAACAACATGGGGAGCCGACGAGCGAGAAGGTTGAAGTCCTTGCCCTCGCGGACCTGATCGTGGACCCACTCGCAGGGCATACGGCCTCCGTGGTCATTCGGACATCCCGCCAGAAACAGCGAGACGAGTGCGACCGCTTCGCGAAAGACGATTGTCTGGCCGCTTAGTGCTTCTGCACGGCGCAGCGTATCGACCATGTGGCGGCTGATGTCCCCTGACGACAGGTCGTCCCTGTTTGCCCGCATTGGGCAGAGGCTGCGTGACGGGCAACCTGCACAGGCCTTCCATCTGGATTGTTCCGTAGCCTTGTCGAGCAGCTGCTCGAAAGTATCGTTGCCAACGAGGAGGCTCCGGTTATCGAGGTACTCGTACGTGACCTTGATCTCATCGAAGACGGTCCTTCCGTCGCCCGTGGGAATCGAACTCGTCTGATTCGAAGCAGAGACCGCGCCCTTGACCGCCCGGAACCAACTTTCCCCGCGGATGGCCGGATCGGTGTGGCCCTCGTCGAACAGGCGCTGGAGCACTCCCCAGTTCGTGCACAGAATCAATGACAGGCCCCGGGTCCAGGCTTCCCTGAGAATCTCTCTCAAGTCCTTTGCTGGGTTGCAATCGGAATCGAATGGGTGTCGGACGACGGAGGCATCCTGAACCAAGTAGGCAGAGCTGTACCGCTCGCCTGCCTCTCGGACTTCGAGCAAGTACGGCAGCCAATCGTCCGAAGTCGGTTGCTTAATGCTTACGCCGTCTTTATCTTCGATCTCGAATCCGGCTTCGAGCAGGCTTCGGGCGATCTGGCCAAGTTTGGCCGACTTCCCATTGCCGGGCGAGCCTATCAGCCAGTGCCAGCGGCCACGGTCTGTGTGGCCCCTCTGGGTAGCCATCGCATCGGTAATCTCCGTGAGCGTCTGTCCAGACTCTGTGGCGACTTCGAGCAGCGGGGGTGTAAGCCAGTTGACAGGCCCGCTAATTGCTTCCTTGCCGTCCTGCTGTAGCCGGACTAGTTTCGTCACGAAGTCGTTCACGTAGGGCATCGACATGGCTGTCATTGTCGTCATTCCGAAACCGTTGCCTGACTGCTTGGCCTAGTCCTTCCGAGGCGGCATTCCATAGGCTGGCCAGGGTGGCAAGATCCCTAGGCTCGGCCGGTCGCCTGTTGCCGCTGGTGCAGGACAGCCAGTGTCGCGGGCAGGTTCCTGTCGATGGCATGGCGGGCCGGCTTGGCGCGGGGCAGGTCGTGGCGCTTCGCGGTGGCGACCAGTCGCTCGAATAGCTCCACCGACAGCCTCGGGGTTAGGTAATGGGCGTAGCGGGACAGGGTTCATGGCCTGCATGCATCTTAGACTACAGACTTGTGCCGGCGGGTTCAGGGGAGGAGCGCAGCCGCTCGAACGCACCTTGTCAGGCCAGATCCGGTCCGTTCGGAGTGGGCCGGCATTCGACCGCTGAGGGAGCGCTCCCCCAGATGGATTGCGGGCAGTGTGGCGCCGACCTTCACGAACGCCTGCGCGTTCTCGACGTGGAACGGGTGCTCGGACAAGCGTTCGTCAATGCCCGGCACCGCGGCCCGATTGCGGATGATGGCCTGCCCGGCCTTGGGCGCAGGCGGCCTGATCCCGGCGTCCGAGACGGTCCGGCCGCCTTTGGCGACTTGCGACGTGCTGGATCGGCGGCTCGGCGGCGATGCGGGCGACGACGGGCTAGGCTCGCATCTGGCTCGGTATCGCGACGGCCCAGATGCAGACTGGCTCCCTCTGACACTGCACGACTGGCGGTGAGGGTGGGATTCGAACCCACGGAGCCCGCAAGGGCTCAACGGTTTTCGAGACCGCCCGATTCAACCACTCTCGCACCTCACCGCGGCCAGTCCTGAGAATAGCACTCCGATCTGTCGTGTCAGACCTCGGTGTGACCGTCCGCCCCGGTCGAAAGGCGAGTCGCGGAAAGGGCTGTTGTGGGACGCATGGGAGAACGATCGTACGCCTCGAGGGAGCAGCGGCACACGCTTTGGCGGTTACGGCAAGTGGGACCCTTGGGCACCAGCCGCCCGAGTCCACGGGGCGCTACCAAGACTCCCGGGCGTGGCGGTGCACTCTCCTCCCGTGCGCCCGCATGCCCTCCATCCATCCCTCGGGACGTTCCCATCCGGGTTCCAGCACGCGCATTGCCTCCAACAGCTGCGACCGGCCATTCGGCGCCGCAAGCGTCACCGCCACGCTCGGGCATTCCAGGCAGAATCTGTAGCAATCCGCCGCGCTGGGAGGTGAGAACCGGGGCGGATCGCGGGGCGTGCCGCGCAGCAGGTCCCGCCAGCGGAGGGCCGTGAACGTCACCGCCGGCATTCCTAGGGCCGTCGTGGTGGGAAACACGTCATGCTCGGCGCCAACATGGGCGGCGTTGTAGCGCACCATCAGCATGTCGAGGCGTTGGCCGCCGTCGGGGCCGCGCTCTCGGGCCCATTTTGCCGCGAGGGTTCTCTGGTGGCTTGTCAGCCCCAGCAGTGCGAGATCTCCGTCCTTGCGACGGCGGTCAAGCGCTTCCCAGGCTCCGCCCGGCGCTGTGATCGCTCGCCACTCCTCGTCCGACTCCACGTAGTAGAGCGTTCCGACCTCCAATCGCTCGCTGCCGGTGAGCGCCAGGATCCAGTCCAGCTCGCGATCAGCCTCCTCCGCCGTGCGCGCCTTCAGCTGGGCCGCGAAGACCACCTCGGAGCGCAGCGAGCCCAGCTCGCGCACGGCGGCAGACAGCCCGTCAGGCCTGCCGCACCAGTTGAGATAGCGCACGCCCCGGTGGAGCGCGAGCGCGACGTCGGCAATTTCCAGCGCCGTGTTGCCACGAGTGGCCAGGCCGAGCCTCGGCACCGGCGGGAGCCCGTCCGCCAGCTGGACGAGCCGGGCGCCGGCGGGCTCTGGCGGTTCCGGGGAGCGCACGCCGGGTCAGAATGTGAACCGCAGCGTGAACCGGAACGTTCGACCGTCGTTGAGCGTGTTCGTGATCTTCCCGAAGTTCGCCTGGGCCAAGTCCGCGCCCGGGTCTTGGAACTGCGGATGGTTCGTGAAGTTCAGCGATTCGACCCGCAACAGGAGCGTGTTGTCGTCCACTGCCCACGACTTCGACAGCGCGACGTTGACGTTGGCGATGCCGTCCCGGCGGAAGGTGTTCCGGCCAAGGTTGCCGCGGAGCTCGGTCGGCGCGATGAACGAGAAGCCGTCGGCGGGCAGGCGCTGCGCCGCCGTGTCCGGATGATCCACGGAGCGCCCCAGCAGAGAGACATCCTCCAGGATCGGCGTGTCGCTTTGCGAGCCGTCCACGTTTCCGAACCCCGGCGCGTCCGAGCCGGACAGCACCGAGAAGGGCGTTCCGGACTTGAGCAGCGCGACCGAGCTGAGCTGCCAGGAGCCTAGGAGGCCGCGCAGCAAGCGCGGGGCGCGGGCCAGTCTTGAAGTCTGGTAGCTCAAGTTGAACAGAGCGGCATGCGGCTGGTCAAAGTTGCTCACGCTTCGCAGTTCGCCATGCAGGTCGAACTCGGAGGGGCTCTCGGTCTGTCGGCGATTGGCGTTGGCAGCCGTGTTGAGGTAGCTGCCGCCCAGATCGATCGCCTTGCTCCACCAGTAGGAGGCACTCACGCTGAGGCCCCTCCACTGCGGTATGCGCAGGGTTGCCCTGCCCGCGTCGAAGTAGCCCCGGGAGCCGTTGGTCACATGCAGCAGGTTGAAAAAGCGCTGGTCCGGCCGTCGGAGGTTCACCGTGCGCGTCGTCTGCGGAATGCCCTCGACCGGTCGCGCGCGGTTCTGGAAGAACATGGCCAGCAGCTTGTGCGAGCGGCTACCGATGTAGGACAGGTCCAGCTTCCACTCGCGCGCAAGTTCGAATTCCCAAGAAAAGTTGTAGTTGTGGGTGTAGGGCATCACCAAGTCAGGGGCCAGGTCGAACCGAAGCGAGCGAACGTTCGGGTCAATCTGGATCGGGCGAAGCCTCGCGAGCGGATCGACCAGATCGGGCGCCTGCACGACCACGGTGACGTTCTGGGGCGGATTGATGCGCGCCTGAATGTAGGTGGCGGTGAAGATCTCGCCGTAGTGCAAGCCGTACCCGCCCCGCATCACCCCACCCCGGCCCGGCAAGCGGTAGGCAAACCCGAATCGCGGGGCGAGATTGTTCAAGTCGCTCTCGTAGGGAACGCGCGTCAGATCGTTCACCTCTGTTGGCCTGGCGACCGGCTCCCACCGGAGGCCCATGCTGAGAGTGAGGCGGCTGGTCGCCTTCCAGTCGTCACCAACGTAGACCTGCCCCTGCCAGCGCCGGAACCCCCGGTGGACGTCGCCGATCGCGACCGCGTAGTTGCTAGCCCGCCCCATGCGCAGGTTGGTGATGGCATCACGGCCAAAATCCCGCCGAAAGACGAAACGCCCCCGGTGATCTTGCAATTCCTTGCCGTTGATCTGGCCGCGGACCAGATCGCCGCCGAAGACGAAACTGTGGCCCCCGGCCCTGTAGCGTGCCCGCGCGCCATAGCGGAAATCGTTGCCGGCGCGGTCGACCGGGAACCGTCCCGGAGGCCCGATGCTGGTCACCTCCATGCCGATTCGGATCCAAGGGCCGATCGAGGTCACGTCGGGGATTAGCTGCGACGCTACCCGGTCGAAGCCGGCGGTGAAGTCGGTCGTCAGGCGGGGCGACCAGCTACGACCCCACGTGATTCGCGACTGATGGTTGCGGGTCGTCGTGTTGGGGTTCTGCCCGCCTACCAGCTGGAAAGCGTCGACATCTTGCAAGACTAGGCTGTAGCGCAGTGTCAGACGCCCATCGTCGCCCGATTTCTGGTCCAGGACGGCCGATGCCCGATCGTTCGAGATGTCTTGGGGCGCGTTCGTGTTCAGCGCCCTCGCGTTGATGTCGGGACGGTTCGGGTATGCGACCGGGTATGCGTCCATGATCCGCTGCACGAACGCCCGCGTCTGCGGGTCCGTCGCGAGCGGCACCCGCTCCTCGATCGTGGGCACGAGGACGTTGCCGTTGACTTGGCCCTTGTTCCGCGTTTGGCTGCCGCTGAGGGTCAGCCCCGCGCCCCTCCAGGCGGGGAGGCCCAGCGTCGCTCCGTAGTCATTGCTGCGCGCCGGCTGCACGCCTCCAACCTGAAAGAAGGATCGGGCGCTGACGGCGCTGTTGGTGTGCGTCCAGTGAAGGTTCCCATTGATCCGGGGCACCGCGGAGGCCGGGACGTGGAGGGGCCTGCCGGGCGGCCCGCCAAACTCCGTGGCCCAGTAGGAGCGGTCGATTTGAAAGCTCTTCACGGCAGTGGCGGAAATGCCGAGCCGTTCGTTCAACTCGCGCAGCACGTTGTTGTCGATCAGGGTCAGTCGCACGTTCTCGTTTCGCCGACCCTCCCCTTGCTCGGAATTCACCTCGCCCAGGAGATTGAGGCGCGTCCGATCGGCGGAGTCGGTCGGCGACGCCACCGCCGGCGACTGTTCGGTTCCCGCCTCCGCCCGGTTCGCGTCGGCCGATTCCACCGTCGCGGCCGGACGTTCGGCGGTCTGGCCGTGGACCATCCCGACACCTAGGCAGATCGCTGCGATCCGCATAGTTCCGTCTCGTCTCAGCATGGGCCTCGTCTCGCTCGGGCCTCGTCTCTGGCCGCGACAGCTCCATTGTATTTGGGCGTTCCGAAAGGGCAAGGCCCAGCGATCAGCGGCCAAGCGCCGCGCTGGAGCGGTTGGATAGAATTGATGCTCGCCGATGGTCGGCCAGACCGGCGGAAAGCGAGGGCTTTAACGAGTGCAAACCAAGGCTGCAGTGGTGCGGGAGACCGGCCAGTTGACGATCGAGGAGGTCGAGCTCGCAGCGCCGAAGCGGCACGAAGTGCTGGTTCGCATGCACTCGGCCGGGGTCTGCCACTCAGACCTGCACACCCTCCGTGGCGAGCTCCGGGCGCAGCCGCCGCTGGTGCTCGGCCATGAGGGAGCGGGCATGGTGGAGGCAGTTGGCAGCGGGGTGACGACCTGCAAGCCGGGCGATCGAGTCGTCGTGAACTGGCTGCCCGCCTGCGAGAGCTGCCAGACTTGCCTCGGCGGGCGCCAGAATCTCTGCGAACGGCTGGCCCGCACCACATTCCAGGCCCTGCTTGCCGATGGCACCACGCGATTGGCCACCAAGGACGGCCTGCCGTTGAAGCACTTTCTCAGTGCTGCGACGATGGCCGAGCGTGCCGTGATCGGGGAGGCGAGCGCTGTCGTGATTCCCGACGGAGTTCCGTTCGACGTCGCCGCCGTGATCGGCTGTGCCGTCGCGACTGGCGTAGGCGCCGTGATCAACACGGCCCAGGCGCGACCGGGCCGGCCCGCGGCGGTGATCGGCTGTGGCGGTGTCGGTCTGAGCTCGCTGCTGGGTTGCAGGCTGGCGGGCTGTTACCCGGTCATAGCGGTCGACCTGCTGGAGTCAAAACTGGAATTCGCCAAGGGGCTGGGCGCCGATCTGGCGCTGAACATCTCGGGAGAGGAAGACCCAGCCAAGGCGTTGAGGTCGATGGTCGCTGGCGGCATCGAGTACGCGTTTGACAGCGTCGGCTCGGCGTCCACGATCGCCCTGAGCCTAGGGGCGGTTCGGCCGGGAGGCACCGCGACGATCGTCGGGCTGCACGCTGCGAAGGAGATGGTCGGGATCCCCGCGGGAGCACTGGTCCTCCAGAACAAAAGACTGCTGGGGTCGTTCGCTGGCTCGATCCGGCCACGCTTGGATTTGCCGCGGCTGCTCGGTCTCTATCTCGGCGGCCGGCTTCCGCTGGACGGGCTGATCACCAAGCGCTATCCGCTCGAGGCCCTGCCAGGAGCCTTCGAAGACATGGAGGCTGGCAAGATCGCTAGGGGCGTGCTGTCCCTCGCGTGAGCGAGCGGCTCGCTCAGTCAGCGATCGCTTGATAGGCGAGGCGCTTGAACTGTGCCCCGCCCGCGCTGAGGCGTGGCGGGAGCATCTGGACCATGTATAGCCCGATCATCTCCTCCGCGGGATCGATCCAGAAGGTGGTTCCTGCGAGGCCGGACCAGTTGTACTCCCCGACCGAGCCGTTGAGGCCGCTCGCGGCGAGGTCGCTGTGGACGGCAAAGTTCAGGCCAAAGTCGTACCCATTGCTGACGAAGCCGGCCGGCCGGGGCACGTCCGCGACATGATCGCGGGTCATGAGTTCAATCGTCTTCCGGCCCAGAATCCGCTCGCCGTCCAACTCGCCCCCGTTGAGCAGCATTTGGCCGAATCGGAGGTAATCTCCCGCTGTGGAGACGAGGCCCCCGCCCCCTGAGTACCACTTGCTCTCATAGTCGAAGTAGTCCTCCGAGCGGTCCTCCGGGGCCGGCTCGATGCCCGTGCCATCCTCTGCCTTGACGTACATCTGGGCGAGACGGTCCAGCTCTTCCGCAGGAACGGTGAACCCCGTGTCGCGCATGCCTAGGGGCTTGAAGATGCGTTCGCCGAGGAATGTCGCGAGGTCTTGGCCCGACAGCACCTCGACGAGCCGGCCCTGAACGTCCACCGAGACGCTGTACTCCCAGGCGGATCCCGGGTGGTGCTTCAACGGCAGCTTGGCCAGCTTCTGGATGAAGTCGTCGACAGTTCGATTCCCACTCAGCACCCCCGCCTCCTGGTACATCTCGTCGACCGGGCTGTCCCCGAACCCGTACGTAAGGCCCGAGGTGTGGCGCATCAGGTCTTGGACGGTCATCTCGCGCCGGGCCTTGACGGTCCGCTGGCCTTCCATCACCTCGAGTCCGCCCAGTTCAGGTATGTACCGGCGAACCGGGTCGCGAAGCGCGAAGCGACCCTCTTCGTACAGGGTCATCAGGGCCACACCGACGATTGGCTTCGTCATCGAGTAGATCCGGAAGATCGCGTCATCCGCCATGGGCCGTTCTGTCTCGCGATCGGCCATCCCCACGGCTTGCCAGTAGGCCACGGCCCCGTTGCGCGCGACGATACCGATGGAACCGGCGAGATGCCCCCGGTCTACGTCCGCCTGCAGGGCGGCGGTGACCCGGTCCAAGCGCTCCGCCGAGAGCCCCACGGCTTCGGGCGTCGAGCGCAAGAGGTCGCCGGCGAGCTCGGGTTTGGGGACACACCCGAGAGTGCCGAGAAGGAGGCTGAGGACGAGAACTGCTCTGGTCATTTGGAAAGCTTTGCCGCGGGGCGGGCGGGACGGTGCCGGACCCGGACGGGCAACGATCCCGAAAATAGCACAGCCAGAGCCGCGAGGGTGCGGGCTCAGTCCGCGATGGACTGGTAGACCAAGTGCTTGAACCGCGCCGACCCGCCGCGGAACCGCGGCGGCAGCACTTGGATCATGTAAATGCCGATCAATTCCTCCTCGGGATCGATCCAGAAGCTGGTTCCGGCAAGGCCGCCCCAGTTGTACTCCCCGACGGAACCGTTGAGACCGCTGCGGGCGGGATCAAGGTGCACCGCGAAGTTCAGCCCGAATCCGTAACCGGGCCGCGAGATGGAACTGGCCCGTGGCAGCGAGCCGATGTGGTCGATTCTCATCAGGTCGACCGTCTTGCGGCTGAGTAGGCGGGTCCCCTCGAGCTGCCCGCCGTTGAGCAGCATCTGGCAGAAGCGCAGGTAGTCGCGGGTCGTTGAGGCCAGCCCGCCACCGCCGGAGTACCAGCGGGAGTCCTCGAAGTAGCGCTTGGACTGCGCCTCTCCGGTCGGCTCGATCCCGGACTTGTCCTTCGTCTGGCGGTAGAGCTGCGCGAAGCGCCCGGCATTGGCATCCGCGACGCGGAAGGAGGTGTCCCGCATGCCCAGCGGCTCGAACACCCGCTCGCGCAGGTAGGTTGCGAGGTCCAGGCCCGACAGAACCTCGATCAAGCGGCCCTGCACGTCCACCGACACGCTGTACTCCCAGGCGCTGCCGGGCTGGTGCTTGAGGGGCAGCTTGGCCAGCTTGCTCACGAAGTGCTCCACCGATTCGTTGTCCGCGAGCACGTCGGCATCAACGTAGAGCTCGTCGACGTGCGAATCCCCGAAGATTCCGTAGGTCATCCCGGAGGTGTGGCGCATCAGGTCCTGGACGGTCATCTCCCGCGTCGCGTCCACCGCCCGGCCATTTGCCCAGACCTTCAGGCCGCCGAGCTCCGGGATGTGCCGCCCGACCTCGTCCTTGAGGGAAAACTTGCCCTCCTCGTACAGCATCATTAGGCCGACGCCGACGATGGGCTTGGTCATCGAGTAGATCCGGAAGATCGTGTCGTGGGCCATCTCGCGCCCGGCCTCGCGATCGGCCATTCCGGTCGCGTGCCAGTAGGCGATCTTGCCGCGGCGCGCGACGACGCCGATCGCGCCCGCCACGTGACCGTTCTCCACGCTGCGGTCGAGCACTTGCGTGATGCGGTCCAGGCGCTCCTGCGAGAGCCCGACCGCGGCGGGTGCCGTCGTCGCGATTTGCGCGTGGAGAAGACTCGCCGCAAGGGCGAGCAGGACAGCCGAGGACCGGGCCAGCCACATAGAGATCCGCATGTATGAATGCAGTGTACCGGAGACCCTTTTCGCCGACCCTGTGGGTCACGCCAGGTCGAGCAGCTTGCGGGCGTAGGCCAAATCCGCGGCGACTTCGGCCCTCTCGAGTTCGACCGGATCGCCCTGGGCCGGGGTGTGCGGCGAACCAGCGCGCGCCAGACGCATGAAGCCCTCGTAGACCCAGGCGGGAACGTCCCGGTAGTGGTCCCAGAAGGACGGATCGTTGACGGCGAAGGCGCGGGCCGCCCGGAGGTTGATCATCTCCAGCGAGAAGGCGAGGTCGGGCCGTAGCTCCCGCAGGCGCGTCGCCCACCGGCCAACGCCGACGTTGCCCTGTCCCAGGGGAACCCACATGACGTGCGCCTGACCGTCCTCCAGCCAGATCCGCGAGTCCCGAATCCCCGTCGTGAGCGCCAGCGGGGCGAGCACCTCCAAGGTGTGCATCGGGTCCTCCAGCGTCCACGTAGCATTCCCGGCGTCCAGAAGCGTGCCGACGTACGAGGTTCCGGCCTCTTCGACCAAGGCCCGCAACTGCAGTGCCTGCAGATCTCCGGCATGGTTCTCCACGGCGATCTTGACGCCGTGGCGCCCGTCCTCGTCGCGGACCGACTTGCAGGCCGCGACCGTGTTCTCGATGTGGCGCTCCAGCGGGACATCGCCACGGCGCTCGTCCGCGCTGCCCAGGTAGCACCGCACGAACGGCGAGCCGAGAATGCTGGCAATGCCGAACATCTTCAGCAACTGCTCCCGGGCCGTGCCATCCTCCTTCACGAAGCGGGTGGAGGTCGGGCAGATCGATCCGAAACCGACCTCGAGTGCGATCCCCAGCGAATCCGCGTGCTCCCGGACTCGCTTGAGGTGGTCAGGCTCGGTGCTGCCCAGGAACCGGGGCTCGGAGAAGTGCGCGACCGTCACGCCGTGGGCGTGCGCAAAGTCGAGGAGCTGGAACGGTGTCCAGCCTTGGGACCGCAAGCTGAAGAAGTCAAGACCGAGTCGGGGCGCTGGCATCTGGGCTCCTTGGTGACATGCCGTGGCGACGGTGGCGAGCAAGAGCTCGCGGCGCGTCAGCGAGCGGAAGCCGCCGGGGACGTCCATAGGATCGACGGATACTACGATATCCGATCCGCCCGGGGTCGGCTGCCGGGCGATCCGATCCAGCCGGGACAAGTCGCCGCTCCAAGCCGTGGCCACGGCGCCATCGCGGATGCCCCGGCCCCGGCTCAGCCACTGACTGCCAGCCTGCCTCTCGCGCCCGCTCCGGCCAATCGCCGTGCCGGCCCACCTCTCCCGCTCTGACTGCTCGCGCCAGGACCGCGCGAACCGTGACGAGCTTCACGCGGCGCTTGCTCTTGGGAAAGTTCGCCCTGCCAGCAGTCTGGCCCGGTGCGACTGGCCGGCGTTCTTGCCAAGCCGGTTGTTCCCGTTCGCGCCAGTCCCCGTCAGAAGATGACCTTGAGGCCGAACTGCAGGTTTCTCGGCCGGCCGGCACCGCCGATCTGGCCAAAGTTGCGGTTTCCGACCTGAGTGTTGGGGCGGCCAAAGGCCAACGTGTTGGACACGTTGAACGCCTCCGCCCGGAACTGCACCGTCAAGCTTTCTCAAACCGAGAAGGCCTCCTACACCGCGAAGTCCACGTTCACAAGGCCGGAAGCTTCGATCAGGTTCCGCGCTGCGTTGCCATAGGTGTAGGCCACCGGTCGGTCCTCGGCCAAAAGCCCACGGTGCACGCTCGATTTCCGTCGACCCTCCCGTCTCGGTAGCAGTTGCCGCCGGTCGCGAGATTGCCCCCAGGATCGCCTCGGAGTCGGAGATCCCAATCGGGCGTCGCACACTCGGCAGTCCGGGCGCTGGCGCGATGGCAGCTCGCGGCCCGGCCCGACGGAGAGACCTACGGCCTCCCTCGGGTCACAAGCCGGACGCCTCCCGGACGGCCGCGCGCTGGGAAGGCTCAAGCTCGTCGATCGCGGCCCGCACGCGGTCGGCCTCCCCCAGTGCATCCTCGAGGTCCGACCGAACCTGTCGCCTCAATTCCAGGATGAGATTCCGGCCCGAGAGCCGGGCCTGCTCGTGTTCCTGCATTAGGCGGGCGATTGGCGAGGCGTGCAGCTTGCCCGAGGCGTGCCGCAGCTCTCGGAGCCGGTACCGGCACCACGCGAGCTGCCGGTTCGTGCGCGCCCACGCCGCGTCGAGGCCGACTCCGCCGACTGGGCCGCTCTGGGCCTGCCAGTGCTCGAGAAGCCACTGCAGGCGGCGCTCGTCACCGTCGCGGTATGCCAGCGTGGCCTCGGCCATGACCTCGTGCCGCCGTTTGCGCTCGTCGGGATCCGCGCCGAGATCAGGGTGAATATGGCGAGCGAGCTCGAGGAACAGGCTCCGGGCGCCCGCTCTCGCGCTCGGAACTGGCGCGCGCGCGCCATGCTCGGGCGCGGGCTCTTGCTCTTCGCCCGCGCCACCCGGGGAATTGCTCGCGAGTTCCGCCCACGCCCGGTCAATCTTCTCGCGGAGCCGCTCCAGCTCGTCGAAACGCCGGCCAACGGCCGGGTGGAACCGGCGCTGGAACTGGCGCAGGCGGTCGACATCTCTGGCATAGGCGCGCTCCAACTCCCCGATCTGGCCCTGCAGGTCGGCCAGCAGCCCTCTCAGGCGGAAGAGGGCAGTGCCGTGCGCTGGCGAGTAGCGAGCTATGGCTGTTGTCACTTCCGGGCGTCCGCGTAAGCCGAGCCGACATCGTCCCGGATTTCGGCCGGGACCATGTGTCGCCATGGAAGGCCGGACCGGATGGCGTCGCGGACGCGGCTAGAGGACACCTGCCGGTAGGTCTCGGCCATCTCGAATCCCCGGACCCTCGCCGCGAGTTTGCGAGGCGGCCGGAAGTGCTCCCCGCGCGACCCCACCAACATCCGAAAGTGCCGCAGCTGCTCGGAGAATGGCTCGCCGTCCCCGTAATCCCACGAGACGTACCGCTCGGCCGCGTCCTGCCCCGCGATGACGAACAGTTCGCACGCGGGCCCCAATTCCGCACGGAAGGCCCTGACGACGTCGATCACGAGCCCGGTCGGGCACGAACAAGCCGCCCAGCCGGAACGGTTTCCGGCGAGCTTCGCCAGCCACTGCAGGCGCCGTTCAAGGCTTGGCCGGCGGATGCGCTTGTGGGGCATGCTGCTCGGTAGCACCGGAACGACCTGCCGCAGCCCGAAGGCCTCCTGGGCCAGCTCTCCCAGCGCTAGATGGGCGACCGTGGGAGGGCTGTAGGCGGCGGGCAACAGTCCCACCCGCCCGGTGCTGAGGAGCCGTCCTGCGACCGTGCGGACCACTCACTCCAGATAGGGTGCCAACACCCGGTCCAGCCCGGCATCGTCCCATTGGCCGACCTCTACCGGCCTGTGCAGCGACCACCGCTCCAAATGGTCCACCGACTCGCCGGGCTGCAGCGTGACCAGCGGTCCGAGCGTCTCGAGCTCGAGAAATCGCTCGTTCGTGAAAGTCTCGTACGAGGAGCCCATGTCCGGGTAATCCTCGCCAGGTTGCGCCTCGAACTTCTTGACGAACAGTTCGCCGTTCAGCAGGTAGGCCCCGCGAGTCTGCGGGTTGAAGAGCCCGATCTTCTCCGGGTCGGCGTTCTCCGGGTCCTGCCGCAGGACGATGTACTTCTCCAGCCAGGTCCAGCGCGGATCCGCCATGTTGGTGAACGCGAACACGATCAGGGGGTTGGTGGGCGCCAGAACTTCGGGATGCGTGCCCCGTGGCGGCAGCGTCGTCACCGCGATGCCCCCGCGATTCATCATGGTCAGCACCCACGTGGCGACGCGCAGCGGCCAGATCGTGCGGTTCGCGAGAGTGTACCGGACGGTCACCGCGCTCCCGGTCTCCGCCAGTTCGACCTCGATGCGCTTCTGGACGCCCGTGTGCTCGACCGGAGCCTGCGCCGAGAGGCCGTTCTCGCGGATCTCGACCTCGACCGGGTCGTTGTCGGCGCCGTAGCTGTAGACGGGATCCTCGGGTCCCACCCACAGGCGGCTGCCGCCGTAGAGGCGCCAGTCTTCCCCTCCGGTCTTGCCGAGGTCCTCCTCGAGTTCGACGAACAGATTCTGGCCTCCCACGAAGCCGTAGCGGATGATCCGCGGGCCAATGTCCGACGTGACCACCAACTCGACCTCGCCATTCGAGAGTCGGTAACAGTTCGGCCAGCCCGCGTACGAGATCTTTTCCACGGTCACCGCAGCACTGGCAGTCATCGCAAGCAGCAGGGCCGGGACCAAGGCCCGGGGCGGTCCCTTGGGCAACATAGCGCGCCTTGCCGGTCCCAGCTCAATAGGTCGCGCGACCGCCGCTGACATCGTAGCACTGGCCCGTGACAAACGAGCAGTCCGGGCTGGCCAGGAAGTGTGCCACGGCGGCCACTTCCTCGACCGTTCCGGTGCGGCCCCGCGGGATCTTGGACGTCATGTACTCGACCTGTGCCGCGGTCAGCTGTTCCAGGATCGGAGTGCGGATTACGGTCGGGCTGATCGCGTTGACGCAGATGTCGAACTGCGCCGTTTCCTTGGCCATTGACTTGCTGGCACCGATGACCCCGGCCTTGGAGGCGGAGTACGCCACCATGTTGGGATTGCCCTCCTTGCCGGCGAGCGAGGCGATGTTGACGATCCGCCCGTAACCGTCCTTGACCATCCCGGGCAGTGCGGCGCGGCAGCAGTGGAACACGCCGCTGAGATTGACATCCATCACGGCCCCCCAGTCTCGGTCGGTCTGCTCCCACGTTGGCAGGGCCCTGCCCGCGATTCCCGCGCAGCAGACCAAGACATGCAGCTGTCCGTGGCGCTCCACGACTGCCGAGACGGCGGCGCGGGCTGATTCCGGGTCGGTCACGTCGATCCGCAGAGCATCCGCCGCCAACCCGTCGGCGCGCATCGAGCGAGCTTGCGCCTCGGCCTTCGAGGCGTTGAGGTCTGCCACTGCGACCGCCGCTCCGGCGCGTGCCAGCCGGACGGCAATCCCCGCCCCGATTCCCTGGGCGGCACCGGTGACGAGCGCGGCCTGACCCGAGAGGTCGAAGAATCTACCCGTCACCGACCCAGTACTCCTCCGAGTCTGCCTCGGCTGGAAACTCGGGAGTCTCCGCCAGTTGGGCACCGTCCTCGCCAACGGCGGCTTCCTCGCCATCGGCACGGTCCTCGCCATCGGCGGCGTGGGCGGCTTCGCTGCCCTCCTCGGGCTCGTAGCCCTCCTCGAACTCCTCTTCGTCCTCCTCCGGATCGGGGGGCGCGAACTCGAACTCGGCGGTCAGGCGGCGAGTCCCGCCCAAGGGCTCGTCCTCGCGGCCGAGCGCTCGGACCTCGACCTTGATGCCCGTGCTGAGGCCCTTGTAGATGTGGACCGGAATCTCGTAATCGCCCAGCGTGCGGATGGGCTGGGTCAGGTCGATTCGCCGCCGATCCAGCTCGAGGCCCTGCTTGGCGAGCTCGGCCGCAATGTCTCGGGTTGTGACCGAGCCGTAGAGCTGGTCGTTCAGGCTCGCCCTGGCGACCACTCGGATCACGACTCCGTCGAGCGCCTCGAACTGCTTCTCGGCGTCGCCGCGCAAGCGCACCGCGTCGCGGGCGCCGGCCGCCCGCATCGCTTGGACCTGTCTCAGCCCGGCCTTGTCGGCCGGGATCGCCAAGCCCTGCGGGATCAGGTAGTTTCGGGCATAGCCGTGCGCGACGCGCACGACATCCCCTCGGTCGCCGAGCTTGTAGATGTCCTGCTTGAGAATGACTTCACGCATTGGGGGCACCCCTTGGAATCCTGGGACGCCTGCCCGACCTTGCCGGGCCCTTGGGCTTCGGCGGTCGCTCGATCATGCCGGCAAACGGCAACAGGGCCAAGTTTCGCGCGCGCTTGATCGCCCGTCGCAACTGGCGCTGGTGCTTCGAGCTCAGCCCGGTGTGCCTGCGGGGATTGATCTTGCCCCGGTCGCCGAGAAATTGCTTCAGCATGTCAACGTCCTTGTAGTCGATCAAGTCGATGCGGTTGACGCTGAAATAGTCCACCTTGCGCCGGCGGAAATAGCGCCTGCCGTGCCTGCGGCCTCGCGGGCCTCCGCCCCCGGCCGGGCTGGCCAGTCTCGTCTCTTGGTTGTCGCCCATGTCAATCCTCCCTTGCGCCCGTCAGCGCGGCCAGCTGTGGCCTGCCCCTAGCGCGGGCCACCCGGCCGCCCGGGCCGTCCCCGGTGCTGCCCGGCTTCCGCCGCTCTGGAAATCTCCCTGGAGCGGGCCGCCATCTTCGCGTCCAAGATTGGCTGCCGCTTCGCGCGCCGTGCCTTGGCCTTGGCGAGCTTCCTCAAGTCTTCGTCCATGCGCAGGTTCAGGAACTTGATCACATTGTCAGCGACCCGCAGCCGGCGCACCAGTTCCTTGTTGAGCCCGCGATCCGAGTCGACCGAGTAGCGGACGAACACGTAATGCCCGGTCCAGAATCCCTGCACGCGGTAGGCGAGCGATCGCTTGCCCCAGTCGTCGACATTGTCAACGGTGGCCCCTCCCTCTTCGAGGACTGTTCGGATCAGGTCGAGCGATCCCTGAGCGTCCTCCTCGGGCAGGTCCGGCTTCAGGATCACGCCTAGTTCGTAAATTCTCATGGTTTCCTACCCCTGCGTCTGCGGCCGGCGCCGATTGCAGTGCGCCATCGCCTTCTCGACTCCCTCGGCCAAGGCCAGCCGCACGGCATCAGCTGCCCGCCCGACAATCCCCTCGACTTCCTCGATCTCCTCCCGCCCAAGCTTGCGAAGCACGTACCGGGCCCCGTTGCGAACCGGGTGTCCGGGGTGAATGCCGACGCGCAGCCGGGCGAAGGCGGAAGTCCCCAGTGAATCAAGGATGGACTGCATACCATTATGACCCGCCGCGGATCCCTTTTGCCGCAACCGCAACTTGCCCCACGGAAGGTCAAGCTCGTCATACACCACCAGCAGGCTGCCGGGCTGCATTCCGTAGCGGCGCAACAGGCGCTTGACCGGTCCGCCGCTGCGGTTCATGTAGGACAGGGGCTTTGCCAGAATCGCCCCCTTCCCGCCAATCTCGCCGCGGCCGACCAGCGACTCCTCCTCGGGACGCGAGATCCGGATCCGCACATCGGCGGCCAAACGGTCCACGGTCAGGAATCCAAGGTTGTGCGGCGTGTGACGGTACTCCTCGCCGGGATTGCCGAGGCCCACGACCAGCCAATCGGCCGGTTCCGGCCTTGCCCTGCTCCAGAACATGCCGCCAGCCGTGCCCCTGCCGGCCCGCGCAGCGCGCGCGGGCCTCAGACCACATCACCCTCGGTCTCTTGCTCGACCTCTTGTTCCTCGGCTTCCTCCTCCTCGGCGGACGCGCGCGAGGCCATCACGTGCACGAGCAGCTTCTGGCCGGCGTCGGCCAGCTTCCACCGCTCGCTCGGCGGTACGTCCCGCGCGCGGATGGACTGGCCCACGTGCAGGTCTGTCACGTCGACGCCGATGTGCTCGGGGATGTCGAGCGGCAGGCACTCGATCTTCAGCTCCCGGCTGACAACTTCCTCGAAGCCGCCCTCGTTTTTCACGCCCTCCGCGATCCCGACCGACTTGATCGGGACCGAAACGGTGACCGGGCTGTCGATGTCAACCCGCCGCAGGTCCACGTGCAGCAGGCTGTGCTTGACCGGGTCGATTTGGTAGTCCGCGGCCATGGCAAGCTGGGAGTCCCCGTCGCACAGGACGTTGAACACCCGGTTGTGGCCGGCCGGGTCCCTGAGGACATTGGTCATCTCCTTCGTGTCGACGGCGATGGACTGCGGCGCTTGGCCCAGCCCGTACACGGTGGCCGGCACCCGTCCGGACGCCCTCAGGCGCCGGGCCGCGTTCTTGCCGCGCTCGGCGCGCTCGGTCACATTGATCTCGATCTGTTGCTGCATTGCCTCTGCTCTCATGCCGCGGCAGGCGCGGCGGTCCCCCGGGTGGCCCCGTCCCTTGGCGGCTTCCCCTTCCCCTATTCGAACAACATGCTGATCGACGACTCGGTGTGAATCGAGCGGATGCCCTCTGCCAGCAGCGGCGCCACGCTGAGCTGGCGGATCCGCCCGGACTCCTTGGCCGCTTGCGACAGGGGGATCGAGTTCGTCACCGCGACCTCCCGCAGGGCTGACTTCTTGATTCTATCGACTGCCGGGCCGGACAGCACAGCGTGGGTGGCAACCGCGTATACTGCCCTCGCGCCATTCGACATCAGCGCTCCGGCGGCGTTGACAAGCGTGCCCGAGGTGTCGACCAGATCGTCGATGATCACGCAGGAGTGCCCGCGGACATCGCCGATGACATGCATGACCTCCGAGACGCCGGGCTTTTCGCGGCGCTTGTCGATGATCGCCAGCGGCGCCTTTAGGCGTTTTGCCAGAGCCCTCGCTCTCTCGACCCCGCCTGCATCCGGCGAGACGATCGTCAGCTTGGGGAGGCGTAGCTCGCGGACATATTCGACCAGCACCGGTCGGCCGTAGAGGTGGTCGACCGGGATGTCGAAGAAACCCTGGATCTGAGCCGCGTGCAGGTCCAGCGTCAGCAGCCGCTCGGCTCCGGCGGCGACCAGCAGGTTGCCCATCACCTTGGCCGAGATCGGAACCCGGGGCCGGTCCTTGCGGTCCTGGCGGGAGTAGCCGTAGTAGGGCAGCACGGCCGTGATTCGCTTGGCGGAAGCCCGCCGCATGGCGTCTAGCATCAGCACCAGTTCGATCATGTGCTGGTCGACCGGCGTGCAGGTCGGTTGGACGACGAACACGTCGGTGCCCCGCACGTTCTCGTTGATCTGGAGGTGAATCTCGCCGTCGGAGAACCTGGTCAGGCTCACTTGGCCGGGCTCGATCTCCAAGTGCTCGCAGATTTCGTGGGCCAGCTGGCGGTTGGCCGATCCGGCGAACACCTTCAATCGCGACTCAGTGGGCACGAGTGGCTTCTCCCTCAGAAGTCCGCTCGCCGACGGGTTGAACCCGGGCGCTGTCCGACTTGGAAACGTAGCTGGCGGGCCATGCCTGAATTCCCTCGGCGCGCAGCGTCCTGGCTACGGCCCGCGCAAGCTGACTGGTGTTGAATACTCCGAAAACCGCCGACCCGCTGCCAGTCATCAAGGCCACGCGGGCGCCAGCCGCACTCAGGCGGCGCTTGAGGGTCCCAATGCCGGCAAAGCGGCGAAAAACGACCGCCTCGAAGTCGTTGTCCAACCCCGACTGACCGCACGGGTCGCCGGGTGTCCACGTCTCCGAACCGGTCCCTACGATCCTACCACCCGCCGTGCCGGGCGGCAACGCGGACCGATCCCTCGCCAGCGCGCCATAGGCCCAGGCCGTCGAGACTTCCACATCCGGCCGGGCAATGACCAATGGAACCGGGTCCAGATCGTCCAGGCTCTCCAAACGCGTGCCGCGGCCCGTGGCGAGGGCGGTGCCGCCCAGCAAGAAGAACGGCACGTCGGAGCCCAGCCCGGCGGCGACTTCCGCAAGCAGCCCGGGCGCGGGCCGGCGTGGCAGGAGCGCCCCCATGGCGCGCAGCACGGCGGCGGCGTCGCTGGAGCCGCCCCCTAGGCCCGCCCCGACCGGGATTGCCTTCCGCAGCCGGATCGACACGGCGGCCCGCGCGCCGGCACGGCGCAGCAGCGTGTCAGCCGCCCGCCAGGCCAGATTGGCCCGGCCGCGCAGGGCGGGAATGTTGCAGGACAGCTCCACAGACGGCGTCCCGGGCCGCACCGCGACCCGCAGAGAATCGCTCAGGCTCACCGTCTGCATGACGGTTCGGACATCGTGGAACCCGTCCGGCCGCCGGCCCAGCACCCGAAGGCAGAGGTTGATCTTGGCGTGGGCGCGCAGGCGGGCCGCCACGGGCAACGGGCCGCCCGGGGACGCCATGGAAGGGACCGGCGCTAGCTGTCGTAGTGCAGCAGCGAGATGACCGAGTGCCCCGCGAGTTTTTCCCGCCCCTTGAGGAAGTCCAGCTCGATGACGAAGAGCAGCCCGGCCACTTCGCCGCCGAGTTGCTCGACGAGCTGCACCGCGGCGGCGGCCGTTCCGCCAGTGGCCAGCAGGTCATCGACGACGAGCACGCGCTGGCCCGGCTGGATCGCGTCGGCGTGCACTTCCAGGGAATCGGTGCCGTACTCAAGGTCATAGGTGACCGCGGCCGTCTTCGCCGGCAGCTTGCCCGGCTTGCGGAGCAGGACAAAACCGGTGCCCAGACGCTGGGCGAGAAGCGGCCCGAACAGAAACCCGCGCGATTCCATGCTGGCCACAGTCTCGGCACCGAGGTCCGCGGAGGCGCTCTCGAGCGCGTCGGCGATCATCGCAAGGCCCCCGGGACTCAGGATGGCGGTCGTGATGTCGTAGAAGAGGATCCCGGGCTTGGGGAAATCCGGGACCTCCCGGATCAGGGCGCGAAGGGCTTCCATGTGGCCTTCCATCATACGGATGCGGCCGGCTCCGGCATCACTCACCGGCGGAGTCTTCGGTCGGTTTCCCCTCATCCTCGGTTGCCAGCAATTCGGCAACCGCCCGCTGGATGTCGAGAGCGGCGGACTGCTCGACCTTGTAGGTGGTCGGCTCGCCCTCGCGGGCCGCGTACACCGATGCCCAGTCCGCGCGCGAAATTACGACAGTCTCCGGCAGCCCGTCGTCCCCCGGGGGCTCGACCGTTGCTGTGATCGCCGGGCTGTCGAGGCCGTAACCGCTCTTGGCGCTGGCAGAGTCTGAGGGAAAGTCCGTGGCGGCCAAATTGCGCAAGCGGTCCAGCAGCGTCTGGACGCGCTCGGACGCGACCTCCCTGCCGGCCTCCGACTCGAGCTGCCACGCGCCGTCCACCCGCGCCAGCACCGCGGTTTCGTCGCCGGTGGCGATCGACACCCGCGCAGGGTCGACAAAGCCGAAGTCGAAGAGCTTCTTGTTGCGGAACTCGTCGAGTCCCTTGTCGAAGCCTTCCGCCAACGTGTCGCTCACCGCGAAAATGCCGGGCTGGTCGCTGCTGCGCGCATAGTGCGCCCCGTCCCCGCCGGCGACCACCAGCTCGTGACTGCCGGCCTCGTCGTCGATGCGGATCGTCGCCAGCGGGAGCGCGAAGGAGTGCTCGTCGCTGGGGCCCTCGGCCAGCACGTCCGTCATCTCGGCGGTGCGGACGACTCGGGCAAGGTCTCCCGCCGTGAAGTCATCCGCGCGTAGCGGCAGCGGCTCGACGATGGCCCACTTGCCATCCTTGCGCTCGAATCCGAGCTTTCCGTGTCCCGCCTCCACCGTTAGGCTTGAGACGGAGTCCTCGTCCAAGAGCAGGAGCCGCTTGTCGCGCAGGTCGAAGACGGACTTGTCCAGGGAAGTCTTGTTGTAGCTGTAGACAGTGAACAGGCGCGGATCTCCCTCTAGCCGCGCGAAGACTCCCGAACCAGTCGGGGTGTCGCGGCCGAACAGCAATCGTCCGCTCCCGGAGTCGTGCTCAAAGGCCACCGAGAGCGACGGGTCGTCAAGCTCGTAGGGCCCCCATTCGGCGACGTTCTCCGAGACGACCCGCTCAGCGTTGAGAGACGCCAGGCTCGAAACCAGCAGGCCCGCGGAGGAACTGTCGGCCGCAATGCCGAGCGACCCGCCAAATGCCCACGCGTCGTCCTCGCCGTCCGCGCGGACCAGGGCGAACGGTTCGTCGGCCCCCCGGGCGATGGTCACCTCGGTAATGGCGTCCTCTTCGAGGTCCACGATCTTGGGCGCCGCGTCCGCGTCCTCGGGCGGGTTGACGCGGGTGTACCAGACCAGCCCGCCGAGCAGAGCCAGCAGGAGGGCGGCAATTGCGAGCGGGTTCGCCTTCATGGCCCGTTGACCCCCGGCACCCCTGCCACAGCCACGGTGCGTGCTACCGCCGGCCCCACCAAGTCCACACGCCCGTGATCACGATCATGAGAGGCAGCAGCGCCAAGCTCCCGTAGAAGATCCTGCTCAGCTCCGCTGGCGTCATGTCGATCGGTGTCGACTCCGGATCTTTCGGGCGCAGCGAGATCAAATCCTCGTCGGAGCTCAGCCAGTTCAGCATGTTCAGCAGCAAATCGTCGTTCCCGCCGAGCGCCAGGCCGTGATTGCTCGCGAAGCCTGCCGAGCCAACGACGACAACGCGGCCTTGGGGATCCCCCTGCTGCAGATCCTCCCCGATCTCGACCTGGTCGGAACTGCCCCCGTCGCCAGCCCCCTCAGCCTCGTCTTCAGCCTGCCCGGGAGCGGGCACGTCAAAGGTCGCGGCGACCGCCAGGTTGACCGGGCCGTCCGCCTGCGCGGTTTCCGGTCCCAGCGACAGGCGGCCTTCCTCCGGGACGAGCACGGTGGTGGAGAAGCTGGCGTCCGACGTCGCGAACAAGGGCTCGACGTCCCACCCCGCGGGCGGGGCGTCCGCGGCGGCGACCGTGCGGGCCCTGGGGAAGAGCGTCGCAACGTTCTCCATCGGGTCGACGATCGGGTGGGCCTCGTACTCCGAGACCAAAGGGGAGAAAGGCCCGCCGCCGACCAGCTGGCCGATCGCGGACTGGTCGATCACCACGTCGTTGCGCACATCGACGCCCCAATCGCCGACAAGCCCCACCAGCCCCGGGCTGGTGTCCGCCCTGCGGCCACGCTGGTCGGGCAGCACGGCGCCGAGCATCACCAGCGCGCGCCCGCCGCTCTCGACGAACGAGCGCAGCGCGGACAGCTCCGGGTCGAAGTATGCCGTGGTCGGCCCCGGAACCACCACGAGCGTGCAGTCCGCTGGTATCTCGCCCGCGGCGAGGGTGATGTCGCGGTGCTCGTAGTTGGCATCCTCGATGCGCTCCACGGCCCCCATGAACCCGTCGCGGTCGGAATCGCCGCTGCCCAGCTCGCCGTGGCCTGTCACGACGCACGCGACCTTGGCCTGGCCCTTGAGGGCCATGATGACGGCGTTCGTGATTTCCTGCTCGCTCAGCCTCGAAGCCTCGTGCCGCTCGCTTCCGATTGTCAGGATCACGCTGCCATAGGTCCGGACGTTCATCGCCTCGGTCTTGACGGGATCCTCGTCAGGGTCCACGTACTCGACCCGCACCCTGCTGGAGGCGTTCTCGTAGCGCTGGAGGAGATCCCGCGCGACTTCGAACTGCGACGTGCGGTCGAAGTAGGAAACCGTCACGTCCCGGTCCAGATTGTCCAGAATCTTGTGGGTCTGGTCCGAGAGGCTGTACAGCTTCTGGCTCGTGGAGTCGTAAGTCTCGTTGTACTGGACCCCGAGCCAGTTCACGACCACCAGGATCGCGACGAAGACCAGCACGTAGCTGGCCGCGTAACTCCCGGAGCGCAACTGTCTCGAGCGGAGCTTCTCGCGCAAGGATTGGAGGGATGACCGCTTGTCTGGCATCTGTCTACGCCTTCCACCGCAGGGATTCGAGCGACCGCTTGCTCAGGAACAGTCCAAGTGCCGTGCCGCTGACGTAGTAGATCAGGTCCTTGAGCTCGATGACGCCCCGCGAGAACTGCTCGAAGTGCGGCGAAATGGCCAGGTATTCGCACACCCGGCCGAGCGTGGAACTCTCGAAGGAGCTGACCCAGTTGAACACCCACAGCAGGAGCAGGATTCCGAAGGTCAGCGTTCCGGCGACGATCTGGTTGCGGGTCAGGGTTGAGAGAAAGGTGCCGAGCGAGATCATGGTCGCTCCCATCAGCAGCAGGCCGAGCATGGCAACCGCCAGGGGTCTCCAGTCCGGTGTCGAGTAGAAGAACAGGACGGACAGGTTCAGCATGGCAACCAGCAGCATGCAGCCGTACAGCATCAGGGCTCCCAGCCATTTCCCGACGATGATCTGGTAGTCCTTCAGCGGGGACGTGAGCAGCAGCTCGATCGTCCCGCTCCGATTCTCCTCCGCGAACAGGCGCATCGTGACCATTGGGACGAGGAACAGGAGCACGATGCTCATGTTGCCCAGGGAGGGCTCGATTACGTACTGGTTCACGTTCAGCGGTGGAGCACCGGGGCTGGCCTGGGCTTGGACGCTGTAGTCCATGAAGTACGCCAGGCCGACCGTGAAGAAGTAGCCGAAGATCACCGAGAAGATCGCCAGCACAAGGTAGGCGATGGGCGAGGTGAAGTAAACCGCGAACTCGCGCCGCGCAATGGTCAGGGCATTTCTCATCGGTCACTGCCCTCCGCGGGCTCCGCCGCATCCGCGTCCGCGTCGTTGTTTTCAGCCGCGTCCGGCTCGGCTGGCGCGGGCTCCTCCCCGCCAAGCTCCGCCTCTGGCTCCGCGGCGTCACCGCCCTCGGAAGCTGGGGCCTCCTGGCTGGTGATCTTGAGGAAGATGTCCTCGAGGCTCGGTCCCACCGGGCGCAGGCCGTGCAATCCCCAGCCAGCGTTGACGACCACCGCCGCCAGCCGGCTTGCCGCGTGGTCATCCTTGTCCACGTCGATGCGCCACACGGTCCGGCCGCCCTGGGTGGACTGCTCGGATAGCCCGCGCACCGCCAGGTCCGACGCCAGCGCGGGCCGAACGTCGGCCCGCGGGCCCTCGACGTCCAGCAGGAGCTCAGTGGCGCCTTCGAGGCGTGCGGTCAGGTTCTCCAGCGAGTCGCTAGCCTCGATGCGGCCCTCGTTGATGATGATTACCCGTCCACAGGTGCCCGCCACCTCCGGCAGGATGTGCGTGCTCAGCAGGATGGTGTGCTCGCCCGCCAGTGACCGTATCAACTGGCGCACCTCCCGGATCTGCTTCGGGTCCAGGCCGGAGGTCGGCTCGTCCAGGATCAGCACTTCCGGCGCGTGGATCAGGGCTTGGGCCAAGCCCACCCGCTGCCGGTAACCCTTGGACAGCTTTCCGGCCAGCGTGTCCCGGACATCCGAGGTCGCCGTGCGCTCCATGGCTGCGTCAACTCTCCCGGAGACCTGCTTGGTGTCGATGCCCTTGATGCTCGCGACGAAGCGCAGGTAGCCTTCGACGGTCATCTCCGGATAGATCGGGGGCGATTCGGGAAGGTAGCCGATGCGCCGCTTGGCCTCGATCGGCTGCGTCGCGATGTCGAAGCCTGCGACGCTCGCGACGCCCAGCGTCGGGGGCAGGAAGCCCGTCAGAATGCGCATCGTGGTGGTCTTGCCAGCCCCGTTGGGGCCGAGAAACCCGACGATCTCGCCGCGCTCCACCTCGAAGCTGATGTTGTCCACGGCCGTCTTGGTGCCGTAACGCTTGGTGACGCCCTCAACTTGGATCATAGGCTTGCACCGGCAAGACCTGCCGGACAGATCAGATTAGACGCTCCGACCGGCGCGAAGGTTAGCAGGCCCCCGTGAAGGGGTGCCAATACTCTTTGATATAGCGCGCCGAGCGCCGTGGTGTCAACCTCCGCCCTCGCGGCGCCGGGACAGTGCTGCCAAGGTCTGGCAGTATAATGGCCGCCGTGCGCGCTGGCCCCCTTGGCGCGCCTGAGTTCCGAGGAGTCACCGCCATGCGCCGATTCGCCCGTTCCCGCCTTTGCCTGATCGCCACCTGTCTGGCGCTGGGCGCTGGCGCGTACAACATGACGACCGAGGACCTGATGGTCTCGACCGCCAAGGCGTGGCTGGCCTCGCTAAACGGCAATCAGGCGCCGTCGGCCCAGTACAAGCTCGGCAACCCTGACTACGAGGTATGGCACTTCGTGCCGGACAACAACTTTGTCACGCAGCGCGGCTACCGCCGCAATGGGCTCACCTATGGCGAGATGACGCCCGAGCAGCGCTCGCTGGCGGATGCGATGCTGGCGGCTTCGCTGTCCCGCGCCGGCTTCGTGACCGCCAAGACGATCATGAGCCTCGAGGAGGTCCTGCGGATCCAAGAGAATGACACGGTGGGCCGGCGGGATGTAGACGTGTACCACTTCAGCGTCTTCGGCGAGCCGTCGCACGAGGGTGACTGGGCCTGGCGCCTCGAGGGCCACCACATTTCGCTGCACTTCTTGATGCGTGACGGCGAGCTAGCCTCCACATCGCCGACATTCTTCGGCGCCAATCCGCACCGGGTGCCTGACGGGCCCCGCAAGGGAGTGCGGCCGCTGGGAGGCCGGGAGGACACGGCGCGCCGCCTGATGCAGTCGCTGGGGCCCGACCTGCAGAAGCAGGCCTTGGTCAGCGAGCAGGCATATCGGGACATCCTGACGGCGGCGGACACGCGCGCCAAGCTTGAGGGCAGCCCCCAGGGCATCAGCGCCTCGCAGCTTAGCGACGAGCAGTACGCGATGCTGCTGGACACCGCGGACCAATATGCCGCGTCCCTGCCGGCCGATCAGGCGGAGGCGCGGAAGAAGAAAATCCGCGACGTGGCCCGGGACGAGCTGCACTTCGCCTGGGCCGGCGCCATCGAGCCGGGCGGTGGTGATTACTACCGCATCCAAGCGCCCGAGTTTCTGATCGAGTACGACAACACGCAGAACGGCAACAACCACAGCCATTCGGTCTGGCGCGAGTTTGACGGCGACTTCGGCCGGGACATCCTGGCGTCGCACTACAGGATTGACAGCCACGGCCTCGACTTGCCCGGGCCTGCCCGGACGATCGCGGCGGACTAGTCCGCCACGGCCGTCGTCAGGTGTTAGCCGGCACGCCCGCAGTCCGGGCGGGCAAACTGCGCGGGCGCGCGGAACGGCCTAGAACTCGATCCTGAGCCCCATCTGCATGATCCGCGGGCCGGTCAGCGTGTTGATCTCACCGACCGTGCCGCTCGTGACCTGCCCGACCGGATTGGTCAGGTTGGCGTGATTCAGGGCGTTGAACATCTCCCAGCGGTACTGGACGCTCATCGTCTCGGTGATGTCGAAGTTCTTGAAGATGCCCAAGTCCAAGTTCCAGTCGCCGGGGCCGATGATCGTGTTGCGCCCCAGATTTCCGAAGTGCCCGGCGGCTGGCAGCTCGTAGGCGCCGGGGTTGAACCAAGTTCCGCCGCCAAGGATGCTCGCCCGGCCCCGATTGATCCCTGAGAGCGGATCGCCGACAAGGTTCGGCCGTTGCCCTCCTCCGATCGTGGTGCCGGCAATGTCCCGGCCGTGCCGGACGTTGACCGGATTGCCGGTCTGGACGGAATAGATCCCGTTCACCTGCCAGCCTCCGAGAATGGCCCGGCCGACGCCCGCCTTGACCGGGGAGGGAATGTCCCACACGAAGGACGCCACCATGCGGTGCGCGTGGTGGAAGTTGGCGAGCGCCTTCTCGGCATCCAAGTCTTCGAGATTCTGGGGGTTGAGCTGGTCGTTGGTCGCGTGGAGGTCCATCGTCTTGGACCATGTGTAGTGCGTCAGGACGGTGAAGCCGTCGCTCATGCGCTTGTTCAGCGTGAACTGGAAGGCGTTGTAGTTGCCGTACGCGACGGACTGGTACTCGCGAATCGCGGTGAAGTCCGAGTGCGGCCGCACGTTCGGGCGCCCGCTGCTCCTCGCCGGCCGCACATTGACGTCCAGCACCAGGGGAAGGTTGGAGGCTTTCGATCCGATGTAGGCCCCGGTGACCAGGATGCGGTACGGCAGCTCCCGCTGGACGTTGATGTTCCACTGCTGGTTGTACCCGGCGACCAGGTTGGGGCTCACGCTGCGGCCGAACAGGATCGGCGTGACGAAGTTGAAGGCGCTGCGTTCCTGGTCCGTCCTCGGCGGGCTGAACGGGAAAGGGTTGACCCGTCCCCGGAATGGCTCGTCAAACGTGGCCCCGGAGGCGTTAAGGTCCGCCTGGCGGCGGTCAAACTGCATCGAGAACGGGGGGTTGTTCACGAACTGGCTCAGGGAGTGGAACACCGGCATGTCGTAGAACAGGCCGTATCCCGCGCGGATCGCGGTCTTGGCGTTCGCGCTTGGCTGCCACGCGAAGCCGATCCGGGGCGCGAAATTGTTCAGGTCCCTGGGAGCCCCGCCCCGCGGAATTCCCGAATCGCTGGCATAGACCAAGCCCGGGGGCGCCTGCGGGTACGAGTCCGACTGCTGGCCCGGGAGGAAGACCGAGAGTTCGTCGTCCGCTGACCAGAACTGGAGATACGGCTCCCACCGCAGGCCCATGCTGATGGTGAGGTTGGGCGCGGCCTTCCAGTCGTCCTGGATGTACAGGTTCGAGCCCATGTTGCGGATCTTGTTGATGCGCAGCGATCCCATGACGAATCGCGACGGGAAGCCCAGGAAAAAGTCGCCGAGGGAATTGTTGGTGCGGTTGCCGTTGAACGTGAACTGGGGATCTACGCGGTTGTTGGTCAGGCGGTCGCTCTTCGACCAGCGGTAGTCGCCGCCGAACTTGATCATGTGCCCGCCACGGGTCCAGAGCAGGTCGTAGACGGCGTGGTACGTCTGCCGGTCCGTGTTGAGCACGTTCACCTGGCCCAAGTTCCAGTAGCCGGTGACCCGTCCGCGCCAGGTGACCGCCTGCTCCTCGGGGCTGAAGGGTGCGGCGCGCTGGGCGTTCACGCCGAGGGTCTCGTAGGTGGCGACCTGGCCGTCGAACATGACTGGATTTCCGCCGCGCTGCTGGTCGATCTGGTTCCAGGTGAACCTGCCGACCGCCAGGAAGGTGGGTGTGACGGTCCAGGTGTGGGAGCCCTGCAGATTCCAGTTCTTGAAGCCCTCGTTCTGGGTCAGCGTCGGTACGTTGGCCGCCCGGAAGCGGTCGTCGACGTTCCGGAACATGCGGAACGTCCCGCGCTGCTTGGAGGTGATCTGCTGGTCGACCCGGACGATGTGCTGGTCGCGGTCCGGGTTGTCGGGGCGGTTGAAGCTGATACGCCCAAGAACGGTGCCGTCGCCGCGGGTCTGGAGGAAGTTTGCGCGCGGGATGAGCGCATCCAGATAGTTCGGCGCGACATGGTTCCACCTCCCCTGCGGGACTGTGTGGTTCGGAAATGGCGAGCCGGTGTCCGGATCGTTCGGCTTGTTCCTCGACATGGAGAAATCCGCCTGCCGCTCGATGTCGGTGGCCACGTTGTGCAGGAATGCCTGCGCCTGCCGCGTGCGCGTGCCCTCGTAGGAGTAGAAGAAGAACGCCCGGTTGCGCACGATGGGCCCGCCGATCGTCGCCCCGAACTGGTTGCGGCGGAGCTTGCCCTTCTGCGCCCCGGACCGGTTGGCGTCAAAGCTGGTCGCGTCCAGCACGTCGTTGCGCAAGAAGTTGAAGGCGCTCCCGTGAAACTCGTTCGTTCCCGACTTGGTGACGGCGTTGATGACCCCGCCCATGGCACCGCCGTGCTCGGCGGAGAAGTTCTGGGTCTGGATGCTGAATTCCTCGAGCGAGTCGGGGTTGGGGACGATCATCGGCGCGCCCCCTTGGTGGTCGTTGTTGTCGCCGCCGTCGAGCATGTAGTTGTTCGACTGGGCGCGGGCCCCGTTGACGCTGAACGCGCCGAATTGGGAAATGACGCCGCCCGGGCCCATGTTCACGCCGGGAACCAGCATGATCAGCTGGATCGGGTTGCGGCCGTTCAGGGGCAGCTCCGTGATCCGGCGCTCATCGATGATCTCCGTGAGGGTGGCGTTGGAGGTCTCGACCTGAGCCACCGAGCCCTCGACGGTGACGACCTCGGTGACCTGGCCGACCTCGAGGACCGCCGTGATCTGGCGGCTCTGGTCCGCGTCAAGGCGGAAAGTCCCGGACGAGAAGGTGCTGAACCCGTCGCTCTGCACCTCGACCCGGTAATCCCCCACCGGCATGCGGGGAAAGTTGAACCGCCCCTGGGCGTCGGTCTCGATCGACTGCGAGATTCCGGTGCGCTCGTTGACAGCCTCGACCCTGGCCGCCGGAATGACGGCCCCGGAGGCGTCCTGAGCAGTGCCGATGATGAGCCCCGTCGCCTGGCCAAGCAGGGAGACCGCGGCGAGCACTCCGGCAACAATCAATGATGCGATGGTCCTATGCATTTCCAAGCCCCTTTTTCCTGTCGTGGGTGATCGCGCGCACCCAACCCCTTCGTGCGCAAGCGCACGCTACTAAACTCTAGTCGAAAACGGCATCGGTCGCATGTCTGCGGCCAACGATAGGCAGTGTCCCCCCAGCGATTTGGTGGCCGAGCGATGCGGCAGGTCAGAATGCGCCCGCCGAACCTTTCCAGCGCCGAGTATTCCCCATGCGGGCACGACGAGGAAGGCGAGTCCCGGAAGATGGCCACAGGCCTCCGAGCCACGGCAGGCGCGAATCCGGGCCAGACTCAGACTGGGCACGTCCCGCGGCGCGTGGCAGGCCGGTCATTGCTCAGGCTGTGACGCTGTTCCCGCCGGGCACGCCAAGAACGGGCAGGTTGCGCACTTGAGGCGCTCGGACGGGCGGCTCCGCTGCGTCCCGAGACAGGTCCAGTCACACCTTGGGCCACCGCGCACCTCGGAGAAACGCCGCGGCACCATGCCGCGCTGGGCGTGTCGGAAGACCCAACCCGGGCGGGGCGGCACTGTCGGAATTGCCATGCGCCGCAGAGACACAGCTTCGCCAAGTCAACGCCGGACGGCGCCGCGCGGTCAACCGGCCCGGCGCGTGACCACGACGCGGTCGATCCCGGCCAAGTCCGGCAAGAACTCCGGCCGATCCCACCCCTCGCCCAGCAAGAGTTGCGCGACGGCCTCGCGGCTGCAGAATCCGATTTCGGAAAGAAACCATCCCCGCGGTTTGAGAGCACTGAAGGCACTCTCGGCAATCCGCCCGAACACCTCCAGCCCAGTCTTGCCGCCAAAGAGAGCCACCGGCGGCTCGTGGGCCAGCTCTCTTTGCAACCCGCCCGCATCGCCGGTCGGAACGTAAGGGGGGTTTGTGACCACCATGTCCACTCTGCTCCGCGCCAGGGCCAGGGCCGCGTCCGCCGCGAAGAATTGGACCTTGGCGCCGAGACGCTCAGCGTTGCCCTTGGCGATTCTCAGCGCTTCGCGCGACACGTCGCTGGCGACGACGGTCGCTGGCGGCGCGTTCAGGGCCAGACTGACGGCGATCGCGCCCGATCCAGTGCCGATGTCGGCGACCAAGTGCCCGGGACGAATGCGGTCGAGCGCCGCCTCGACCAAGTGTTCGGTCTCGGGACGGGGGATCAGCACAGCCGGGCTGACTGTGAATTCGATCCCGTAGAACTCTTGCGTGCCCCGTATGTACTGCAGGGGGACCCCTGCCGCCCGGTCGCGGAGCATGCTCCGATACCGGCGAAGCACGGCCGCGCCGGTCGAGTCCTCCGAGTGAGCCTCAAGCCAGGCATGGTCACGACCAAGGGCGTCTGCGAGCAGGACCCTCGCAGCCATCGCGGCAGATGGCACGCCGCTCGACCGCAGTAGCCGCACCGCCTCGTGCAAGACCTCGCCGATTCGCATGTCAGTCCGCAGCCGCCGAAGCGACGGCTGAGTGCATCCTATCCGGCAGCGGCTGGACAGGTTCGCCACTGTCTTCGGGCAGCCCAACGCCTGGCACACCCCGCGGCGGCTACTGGCTGGATTGCCCGCCTCAACCGTTCGATCGGCCTCGTTTCCCAATTGCGGGCGGCGAAGGCCGCGCAGCTGAAGCCGCGCCACGAGGACCACCGTTCCGGATACGCACCCTACGGCGTGGGGCCGCGCAGGAGTCTCGGCTTCCGGTGGATGGAATTGCAACTGATGATCAACGTGCTGCTAGTCGCCCGCCACTTCACGCTCGGGGTGCACCCGAAGGCCTTCAAGCATCAGCATCGGCTCAGCCCATTCCCGTCGATGAAGCCGAGCAAGAAGCTGAAGTTCCGCATCGCCGAGCGGGTCCGTTAGGTGCAGGGCCGACGCGGGAGCATCAGCGCGAGCCCCCCCGGAGCGGGACCTGTGCGGGGGCACAGGCCCTCGTTGGCACCGTTGTGGGACATCCGTAGCGAAGCCACGAAGACCTTCTTGGTTGACAAGGGTGGGGTGGCTCAGACCAGCCCGGCGGAGTCGCTAAAGTCGGAGTGGCTGCCGAGCTTGGCAGCCAAGGCTTGGCGGGGGCCCGGATGAGCGCACCTAACACGGCGGGACTGAGCGACACCGCCGAGACTGCGTCGAGGGTCGCTACACCGAGACTCGAGCGGTCACGGGCTCCGTTCAGCGATTTCCCGGCTTGGATGGACGGCATTCCATGAGTTCCCCCGCCTCTTCGGCCAAACACCCGCTGGCCAAGCGCTGGGCAGCGTTTGCCGCCCGGACACGGGTTCTTGTGAGCCTAGTCCTTGCGCTCGTGGCGTGCGCATTGGCAAGTCCCTCCCTCGCGTCCCTCGCTTTCGGGGCAGCGTTCGCCGCCGCCGGCCTCGCTGTCCGCGCCTGGGCCGCGGGCCACCTGCTCAAGAACGAGAGGCTCGCGACTTCTGGTCCGTACGCTCATGTGCGCAACCCGCTCTACGTGGGCAGCCTGATCGCGGGAATGGGCCTGGGCATCGCGTCCGCGCAGGGCCCGGTCCTTGCCGTGATCGTCGCCGTGTACGTGCTGTGGTTCCGACCGGTGATCTCGGAGGAGGAGGCCCACCTGCGCAAGATCGTGCCGGGATTTCTCCGATACGAAGAGCGCGTGCCGCGGCTGGTCCCGTCGTTGAGGCCGAGGGTCAAGGGACGAGGGGGGTTCTCTTGGATGACCTACCGGCGAAACCGCGAGCATCAGGCGGCACTGGCATTCGGTGCCTGCTTCGCCGCCCTGTGCCTCAAGCTGGCATGGCCCTGAAGAGTCCCCGCGGGCCTAGCTCAACAGCCGGTATGCGACGAAGCCCGAACCGTAGGCCAGAGCGAGCATGTACGCAAACTGCAGCGCTGGCCATTTCCAGCCGCCCGTCTCGCGACGGACGATCGCCACGGTTGACATGCACTGCATCGCGAAGGCAAAGTACAGCAGGAGCGCGATCGCGCCCCCAAAGGACAGCTCGGCCTGAAGGGCGGCCTGCAACTGGGGCGACGCCTCGTCGGCTTCCATTCCGTATATCGTCCCCAGCGTGCCCACGATCACCTCGCGCGCTGCCAGCGACGTGATCAGTCCGATCGCAATCTTCCAATTCAGCCCCAGCGGCTCGACCGCGGGCTCGATCGCCTTTCCGAAGCTTCCGGCTAGGCTGTCGCCGATGGCGGGGGGCTGGCCATCCTGGTAGGGCACGCTGGCCAGGATCCAGAGCACGATCGTCGCGATCAGGATCACGGTCCCGGCCCGTCGCAGGAAGATCTTGGACCGGTCCAGCAGCCGGAACCCTAGGGCTTGAAGGGTGGGCCAGCGATACGGCGGCAGCTGCAGCATGAACGGGGCCGGCTTGCTCTTGAGAATCGTGGACTTGAGGAGCCAGGCTGTCCCGCAGGCCGCCGCCAGGCCGGCCGCGTACAGCCCCAGCAGCACCGTCGCGCGCGTCCCGAGGAAGGGGCCCAGCACCGGGCCCTCGGGAATGAATGCCGCGATCAGCAGGGCGTAGACCGGCAGCCGGGCGGAGCAGGTGGTCAGCGGAGCGACCAGCAGCGTCGCGAGGCGGTCGCGCGGGTTCTCGACCGTTCTCGCGGCCATCACCGCAGGCACCGCGCAGGCATAGGAGGAGAGCAGCGGGATGAACGAGCGACCCTCCAAGCCGACCGCGCGCATGGACCGGTCGGTGATCACCGCCGCTCTGGCCAGATAGCCCGAGTCCTCCAGCACGCCGATGAATAGGAACAGGATCAGGATCTGGGGCAGGAAGACCACTACAGCGCCGACCCCGCCCCACACGCCCTCGATCAAGAGCCCCCTGAGTGCCGAGTCCGGCAGCAGGTCGCCCAGCCATCCGCCCGACGTGGCGATGGCGGCCTCGACCCCGTCCATCAGGGGAACTGCCAGCGTGAATATGCTCTGGAACACCGCGATGACCACGGCCAAGAAAATGAGCGGCCCAAGGATGGGGTGCAAGAAGAGCCGGTCTAGGCGCCGGCCCCAAAGAGACGGCTCGGGCGCGTGGTAGCCGGAGCCCACGACGGTTCCGGCGGCCCAGTTGCGCTCGGCCGGGATCGAGTTGAGCACGGGGAGTTCGACGCGCTCCGGAACGGCGAGCGTGCCCTCAAGGAACGCGGCGACCTTCTCCATCCCGGTCCCCAGCCGGGCGCTGGCGAGCACCACCGGCGCCCCGATGCGCGCCGACAGCGCGGATGGGTCGACGCTGCCCCCCCGCGCCTCGAGGTCATCGCCCATGTTCAGCAGGACCAGGGTCGGAATGCCGAAGCCGAGAATTCCGGGGACCAGCCGCAGGTGGGCCTGTAGGTTCGTCGCGTCGAGCAGGAAGATCACCGCCGAGGGGCGCGGCGTTGCCGCGCTCGCGCCCAATAGCACGTCCATGCAGATCCGCTCGTCCTCGGACCGCGGGTGCAGCCCGACGATCCCCGGGAGGTCAACCAGATCCAGCGTCTCCCCGGTGGCCAGGTCGAAGGCGCCGACGCGCTTCTCGACCGTGATGCCCGGATAGTTTGCCACCTTCTGGCGCAGGCCGGTCAGCCGGTTGAAGAATGTCGACTTGCCCACGTTCGGCGGGCCGCAGATCGCCACCGTGCGCGCACCCGCCGCCGGGGGCGCGGTCTCAGTTGTCGCCGGCAGGGGACCGCCTCACAGTCTGGGGATCGACAATCTCGATCTGGGCCGCGGTCTCCCTGCGGATGGCGACCATGGCCCCGTCGACCTGATAGACCGCCACATCGCCCAGCGGGACGAAGCGCTGGCACGAGACAGGGGCGCCCGGGATGAAGCCCAATTCCATCACCCGCACCGCGTCGGGCTCGTCGAATGCCAGTTCGCCGATGACGGCCGTGCGCCCCGGCTCCAATGACGCCAGTGTTACGGGCTTGCTCATGCGGCCGCGCCGCCCCTATCGTAGTCGCCTTCCGCGCCGCGGTCGGCGGACCGCAGCCGCTCGAGACCGGCCGGCTCCACGCCCAGCCAGTAGCCGACGATGCAAAGCTGGTGCTTCAGCGTTGTCCGCAGCACGCCCTCGTCCTGCCAGCGCCTCGCGGAGGTCACCGCGGCCGGCGGGGCCAGCCTCACGCGGCCGCTGCGCTTGAGCCGGCGGACTAGGTCGAAGTCCTCCATTACCGGCAGGGCCGCGAAGCGCCCCGCGCGGTCGAACGCTTCGCGGGTCATGAAGAGCGCCTGATCACCGTAGGGCAGATCGAACAGCGCGCAGCGCAACGCCACCATGCGCTCCACCAAAGCCATGCCCCAGCCCTCCGAGTCAAGCCGGAACGTGAACGCGCCCGCGCTCGTGCCCGGCAAGGCCAGCGTGGAGCGCACGTGATCCGCAAAGCCCCTGGGGAGCACGGTGTCCGCGTGCAGGAACAGGAGGATGTCGCCCTTGGCGCGCTCGGCGCCCAGATTCTGCTGAGTCCCGCGACCGGCAGGGGCCCGAAGGGTCACGGCCCCCATTTCCCGCGCTACCCGGAGCGTGCCATCGGCGCTGCCGCCATCCACGACGATCACCTCGGCCACGTCCTCGCCCCGCAAGCGGTCCAATGTCCCTGCGATGCGACGCTCTTCGTCAAGCGTGGGGATGATCACGGAGATCGAGCTGTCAAGCTGGCGCAAGCCCCGATCGGTCGCGGCGCCAGGCATCCCGTTCAGGCTCGCAGGCGGAGAATCGCACCCAAGAGGCGCTTTACACCCGGTGTCAGCCGGGTGCGCTGGTACGCATCGGCAGTCTTGCGGATCGCCTCGGCCTGCGTCGGGTAGGGGTGGATCGTCTGCGCGATCGACCGCAGGCCAGCGCCGCATGTCATTGCGGTCGTGACTTCTGAAATCATCTCGCCGGCGTGGCTGGCAACGATCGTTGCCCCGAGGATCTTGTCCGATCCGCGCTTGCAGTGAATCTTCACGAAACCCTCGGTTTCGGAGTCGAGGATCGCCCGGTCAACCTCGGACAGATCGGTCTTGTAGGTGTCGATGGCGATCTTCTGCGCTTCGGCGTCGTGCTCGCTGAGCCCCACGTGCGCCAGCTCGGGCTCGCTGTACGTGCACCAGGGAACGATCAGGCTGCTGGCCTTCGCCCGACCGAAGAACAGGGCATTGCCGATCACGATGCGCGCCATGGCGTCTGCCATGTGCGTGAACTTGTACATCGAGCAGATGTCACCGGCGGCGTAGACGTGTCTGTTGGCCGACCGCAGCTTGTCATTGACCAGCACTCCTCGCCGGGGATCGTGCCCGATCCCGGCCTTGTCCAGTGCCAAGCCCTCCAAGTTCGGCACGCGGCCGGTGGCGACCAGCACCCGGTCCGCTGTGACTGTGCCGCCCGGACTGCCATCCGTGGATTCCACCTCCAGCGCCGTCCCGCCGTCTGCGGTCCGCACTCGTGCCACTCTCGAGCCGAACCGGAGGCGGACGCCGTCCCGCTCCAAACTACGGCTGACGATCTCGGCGGCGTCTCGGTCCTCGCGGGAAAGCAGGCATGGTTGGAGCTCGATGAGCGTCACCTCGGATCCGAAGCGGGCGAAGCTCTGGGCCATCTCGGTTCCGATCGGTCCGGAGCCGATCACCGCGAGCCTGCGCGGAAGGTCGGTCAGGCCGAACACACTCTCGTTGGTGAGCGGGTCTGCCTCTGAGAGGCCGGGGATCGGCGGCATGAAGGCGCGCGTCCCGGTGGCGATGCAGGCCTTCGAAAAGTCCAGCCTCGTGTCGCCGACGCGCACGCTGCGACGCCCGCTGAACCGCGCTTGGCCGAGATAGACGTCGATGCCCATTCCGCTGAATCGTTTCGCCGAGTCGTGGGCGCTGATCCCGGCCCTCAGGCGTCGCATGCGAGTCATGACCGCGCCGAAGTCGACCGAGGTCGCCTGCCCGGAGACGCCAAACTCAGCCACGTTCCTCGCGGCCGACGCGGCACGTGCCGCGCGGATCAGCGCCTTCGAAGGCACGCATCCCGCGTTGAGGCAATCGCCGCCCATCAGGCCGCGCTCGATGAGCGCGACCTTGGCCCCGAGGCCGGCGGCTCCGATGGCGGTCACCAGGCCGGCCGTGCCGGCTCCGATGACGACCATGTGATACCGGCCAGCAGGGGTTGGGTTGACCCAGTCGGGCGGGTGGACATTGGCGACAAGCCGCCGGTTGTACTCGTCGAGAGGTTGGGCTGGGGCGTGAGAATCAGCGAGGGCTGGCACGTGGCGGTCTCTTTAGGTGCAGGCTTCCGCCTGCGGAAGGATTCCCCCGGAGGGGTGGGCGGGCGCGCTGGCCGTCAGGGCCGGCGGACCTTGGGCGGCGTCGCCGAGCAGGGTATCGCTGCGCTGGTGGACAATCGCGGCCGCGATCAGGAACACGATGGCGACAGCCAGGATCAGCAACGACTGGGACGGATTGGCCGGCGCGGTCGGTGGCTCGGCGGCCTTGGACCGCTCGGGTCCAGAGGGGGCATGGCTGGCAATCGCCTTGCTGGCGATTCTCGCGATGCCGACGGTGACCGCGGCCGTGGCAAGCAGCCCCGCGATCTGGAGAGCCAAGCGCAGCGTGTCGGTCCCCGCCCCACTACCGGCGGCAGCGGCGGCTTCCCCGCCGGCAAACCCGAGGTAGACGTACAGGAACGTGCCGGGCACGATGAAAGCGGCACTCGCAATCACGCACGGCAGGAAGCGGATCGCGGTGATGCCGTAGAGATAGTTCTGCAGGCTGAAGGGGAACACCGGGGAGAGCCTCATCAGCGCCACGATCTTCCACCCCTGCTCGCCGATCGCCTTGTCCACCGCCGCGAATCGAGGCCGGGTCTGGGCCCACTGCTCGACCCTCGCGCGGGCCGCGTAGCGCGCGATCAGGAACGAGAGCGCGATGGCCGCGGTCGCGCCGAGCCACACGACGGCGGTGCCCAGCCAGATCCCGAACAGCAGTCCTGCGCCGAGGGACAGGGCCGAGCCGGGCACGAAGAGGGTCGCGGCTGCGGCGTAGAGCAGCGCGTACGCCAAGGGTGCCCAGACCCCCAGGTCCTCGATCCGTCCCCGGAGCAAGTCGAGCATCTCCCCGATTGGAAGGGCCGCGACCAAGAAGCCCGCACCTGCCGCGAAGCTGGCGAATGTCGCCAAGCGCACCGCTTGGCTCGTACGTGAATTCAAGGTGTCAAGCTCCTTCGTAACGGGGCGGACCGGCTGGCCGCGGCTCAGGGCCTTCTCGGGCGGGATGTGGCCAGTGCGGTCGCACCGCAGTCCACTAGGATCGTCTCCGATGTGATGGCGGGGGCATCGGCGGCCAAGAATAGGACCGTGGCGGCAACATCATCCACAGTAGCGATGCGCCCGAGCGGCGATGACTGCTCGCCTTGGTCAAACGCCTCGTCCGGCCATCCCGCGAATCGCGTCCGGACCAAGCCCGGGGCGATCGCATTCACGCGAATGTCGGGCGCGAGCGCCCGGGCCAGCGACTTGGTCATGTTGACCATGGCTGCCTTGGACGCCGAGTACACGATCGAACTGCCAGCGGCGGTGTATGCTGACGCGGATGCGTTGTTGACGATACACCCGCCTCCGCCCTTGCGCATCAGGGGCACCGCGGCGCGGCAGCAGTAGAAGGCGCCTCGCAGGTTGGTGTTGAGCGTCCGGTCCCAGATCTGGTCGGTCAAGTCTTCCAGTTTCCAGTGCGGTGTCAACTTGCTCCAGCCAGCGTTGTTCACCAATATGTCGAGGCGTCCCCAGCGTTCCGCAACGAATCCGACCATTGCCCGGACCTCTGCGTCGCTCTGGACATCCGCCGCGTGGGCCACGGCCGTGCCGCCGGCCGCCTCGATTTCCCCGGCAACATCCCGGGCAGCGTCCGCCGCCGCCCGATAGTTCACAAGAACCTTGGCCCCCTCGCGGGCCAGCAGGGCGCTGATCCCGCGGCCCATGCCCGTGGCGCCGCCAGTGACGATCGCCACCTTGCCAGAGAGTCTCGCCCGCATCGGCCCGACGTTGGACCAGTGTAGCGGACGGCCCGGACGGCGTTCGGCACCCCTTCGGACAGCCGGGGCAAGGGCGGAGCACGGCCGTGTGCCATCCTGTTTTCCGGTGACTTTGTTGAAGAATCCTGCGCGTAGGGCCGGGTCTCGACCCGCTATGTCGGCGCCGTGGCCGCGGTGGCCGCCCGCACTGGCCGCCGCCGTGGTCGTCACCGCGACCTTGGCTTGGGGGCAAGGCTCATGCCCGTGGTGCGGCCCGGGCGAGGTTGCCCCGGCAAGTCTGGAAGGCGTCGTTGACGTGCACGTGCACAGCGCTCCTGACAGCGGGCCACGCTCGATCGACGCCCTGCAACTGGCGCGGATCGCACGTGACAGGGGCATGCGGGGTCTGCTGTTGAAGAACCACTACGCGCCGACCGCGGGGCTGGCCTTCCTGGTCGAGCGCGCCGTGCCCGAGCTGAGGGTCTTCGGGGGGATAGCGCTGAATTCCACCACTGGGATCAACGCCGCGGCTGTCGAGCACATGGCGCAGACGACCGGGGGGCACGGGCGGGTCGTTTGGATGCCCACGTTCGACTCCGAGCACTACCACCGCGTGCTGGCCCCCAATCCGCGTCATGTGCCGGTCTCCCGCGAGGGCGCGCTCCTGCCGGGAGTGCTGGAAGTGCTCGACGCGGTGGCGCGTCACGGCCTAGTGCTGGCGACCGGTCACTCATCCCCGGCCGAATCGCTGCTGCTGCTCGAGGCCGCGCGCCAGCGGGGAATCGGCCGCATGCTGGTGACCCACCCGCTGCCTCCCCCCGTCGCGATGTCGATTGAGCATCAGCGCCGCGCCGCCCAGCTGGGGGCCATGCTGGAGTACCCAGTGGGAACGGCGCTGGCCTCGAACCCGACGTGGGAGGGTTCGGAGGAGGAGAAGTTCAGCGCCTACGTGCGCGCGATCCGGGCTGTTGGGCCGGACCATGTGATCGTCTCCAGCGACTTGGGGCAGTCGATGAACCCGCTGCACACCGACGGTCTGGCGGTGTTTCTCGGGAAACTCCTGAATGCCGGCTTCAGCGAGGCCGAAGTGGGGCGCATGTCGCGGGACAATCCCGCCTGGCTGCTCGGGCTGCGGTAGGACCGTGTTCGGCGAGGGCTCCAGAGGAATTCTCAGGGTGGCGCGCTGGGATCGCTGGGACCTGTGGCTCGTGCACGGATTCTCGACGCGGGCCACCGGGGACTTCTTGGACTGGCCGACCGATGGAGATGTGGCCGGGGCATTCGGGGCGGGTCCGTGCGGCACGGCGATGTTGCGGCAGGTCCACGCCGGACGCTGGGTGCGTGCCGACGCTCCGTGGGGGTCCGAGAGACCGCGCGCCGACGCGGTGATCAGCAATCGCCCGGGCGTCCTGGCAGGCGTGAGGACCGCGGATTGCTTTCCCGTCCTGCTGGCCGATCCTCGCACCCGCTCTGTCGCCGCGGTGCACGCGGGCTGGCGCGGAACCGTCGCCGGCGTCCTCCCGCGGGCTGTCAGGGGACTGGAGCGCGAGTTCGGGGCGCGGCCCGCCGACATCGAGGCCGCGATCGGGCCAGGGATCGGACCGTGCTGCTTCGAGGTCGGCGAGGAGGTCGCGTCCCGGTTCCCCGCTCGCTGCGTCAAGCGCGGGAATCGCAAGCCCCATGTTGATCTGGCCTCGGCACTCAAGGGGCAGCTGGCCGGCAGCGGCGTGAGGACGGCGGCTGTCGCCGGGCTGTGCACGAGCTGCAACCTCGGCAGGTTCTACTCGTACCGGGCCGAGGGTGCGGGCACGGGGCGCATGCTGTCGGTGGTCGGCCTGAGGGCTGTGTGACAGGCGTTTCGGAATTGAGGGGAGCAGAGGCGCAGGGCGGGCAAGGCCCCGTGTTGATTCCGCGCGAGAGGATCGGCCAGCGCGTCAACGAGATTGGCGAGCAGATCGCCGAAGACTACGCCGAGTTGCTGCATTCCGGCGAGCGGCTCCAAGTCGGAGTGGTGCTGAACGGTGCTTGGCTGTTCGCGGCCGACCTTGTCAGGGCGCTCGGAGCCCGGGGCATCGCGGCTGACACCTTCTTCCTGCAGGCATCCAGCTACGGGGACGCCACCGAGAGCAGCGGCAAGGTAGACATCCACTTCACGCTCACCGCCGAGCTCTCCGGAGCGCGCGTGCTATTGGTCGAGGACATCGTGGACACGGGCCGGACGGCCCGCGCGTTGCGGGACTTCTTCGCGCGGCGGACAGTCGACGGCGGCTCCCCGCCGAAGTCCGTGCGGCTTGCCGCCCTCCTGTCCAAGCCCAGTCGCAGGGTCTTCGAGGTTTCGATCGATTACCTCGGCTTCGAGATCCCCGACGTGTTCGTGATCGGGTATGGCATGGACTATCAGGGCCGCTTCCGCCACCTTCCGGACGTGCACCAGCCTCCGGTGGATGCCCGCTGACGCTCACGAGTGCTTGCCACCTGACGCGGTGGGGCTGGTGGCCCCAAATCTTGGCCAATCCCCGCCGAGAACGCGATTCCCGCCCTATTGGCGGCCCAGTCCTGCTATGTTAGTTGGTGCCATGCTGACGATTCCAAACCGCCACCTTGCCCGTTTCTGCGACGGTTCTACCCGCCGCGACCTGATGAAGATCGGCTCGCTGGGGCTGTTTGGCGTGAGCCTCCAGGACGTTCTCCGCCTGCAGGACAGGGCTGAAGCCGCCGTCGCGCCCAGCCGGTTCGACGGCTCGACCGGCTTTGGCTCGGCGAAGTCGGTCATCGTTCTGTTCCTGCAGGGCGGCCCCTCGCACATCGACATCTGGGATCCGAAGCCGGATGCTCCGTCCAACGTGCGGGGCGAGTTCAAGCCGATCAAGAGCAAGATTCCCGGGATTCATCTCAGCGAGACGATGCCGATGCTGGCCGACACGGTCGACAAGTGCACCCTGATCCGCTCGATGAGCTACACCCCGGCCGGCCTGTTCAACCACACCGCGGCCATCTACCAGATGCTGACTGGCTACGAGCCGACCGAGGTCTCGCCGTCCGGCCAGCTGGAGCCGCCCTCGCCGAACGACTTCCCGACGGCCGGCTCTTGGATTTCCAAGTTCCGGCCCCCGACAGATCCCGTGCTGCCGTTTGTGGAGTTGCCACGGCCGCTGCAGGAGTCAAGCGTGATTGGAAAGGGAGGCGCGGCCGGCTTTATCGGCAAGGCGTTCGATCCCTACCGGCTCTACCAAGATCCGGCCAAGGATATCCAGCTCGACGATTTGGAACTGCGCCGGGAGGTGCCCGCGTCCCGGCTGGAGAGGCGGTTCGATCTCTTGCGGGGCATCAATTCGTCGATGCCCGCACTGGAGAAGGCGGTCGACAGCTACGCGCTCGACAAGTACTACCAGAACGCGTTCGACCTGGTGCTCTCTGGCAAGGCGCGCAACGCGTTTGACCTGTCTCTGGAATCGGACGAGATGCGCGACCGCTACGGGCGTTTCACGTTCGGGCAGGGCGCGCTCATGGCGCGACGGCTGGTCGAGGCCGGCACGCGCATGGTCCAGTTGAACTGGCCCTCGGTCGCGAACGGCGATCCGGAGACGACGGCTTGGGACACCCACGCCTCGAACTTCGGGCCATTGCGGGACCTGCACTGCCCCAAGCTTGACCGCACGCTTTCCGCGTTGCTGACCGACATGGACGAGACGGGACTGCTAGCCGAGACGCTCATCGTCGCGGTCGGCGAGTTCGGGCGCTCGCCCCGCTTGGGCGTGTCCACTTCCGGCAACACAAACTCGCCGGACGGCCGGGATCACTGGCCCTACTGCTACACGGCGATGGTTGCGGGAGCCGGCATCCCCGGAGGCAGGCTGTACGGCGAGTCGGACGCGACGGCCTCGTCCCCGAAGGACAAGCCCGTGCACCCGAACGACCTGCTGGCTACGGTCTACTACGCCCTTGGCATCGACCCGAACCAGGAGATTCACAACCACCTCGACCAGCCGCGGGACTTGGTCAAGGGCAAGCCCCTGACAGACCTCTGGCTGGGGTGAGCCGCCCGGATTTCAGTCAACCCGCATAGCGGTGGTGCTCCACCGTCAAGCGGGAGGCGGACGTGCAGTTGATGGCGCGCGCGGAGCCTTGGCCCCGCGACCTGCGGGACGCTGGAGCGGCGTTGCCGGCTCGGTCATCCACCGCGGGTTCCGGGCGAACCTTCCCACGGTTGCGGGCGGTTGCTGCCAGCCGGTTCAGCATCCGCATGTACGGATCCAAACGCGGCAGTTCCCCGGTCGGCATGGCACTCGACAGCCGCTCGGCGGTGCGGGTACCGTGCAGCCCGCCGAGGACAAAGTTGGCGGGCAGGCGCGTCCATGCGTCGGTGCCGGAAGACGGAGGAGGTGAACATAGTGGCACCAACGTCGCCGGGCATGGTTCAACGCCGCTTGGCCCGCAGACTGACCGTGAGATCGCCTTCTCGCTTACCGCCGATACAGCCAAGCTGCACGGGGCATGGAATGCCCTCGCCAAGCTTGCGGATGTAGCCGGAGAGGTTTCGATCTGCGCCACGGCGACCCTCGCGAGCGGCTACGACCGAGCCAGGCTCGAGAATGGTGTCTTCGTGTTGCTCCGCGAACTCGAGCTGGTCGACGAGGACAACGGGTGAAGCGATTCGGCGAGTCAGAGCCCCTTTGGAGAGTAGCGTGTGACGCTTGAAGAGGTCTTGGCGTTGGTGGCCGGACGCGAATCAGAGACGCTGGAGTTCAAACATACGACGGGAACACGTCGCGAGGCAGCGGCCACTTTGTGCGCCATGCTCAATCATCGCGGTGGGCATGTCCTGTTCGGTGTGACCCCAGAGGGGGATGTCGTCGGCCAGCAGGTGAGCGACCGCACGATGGAGGGCGTGGGCGCGGAAATACAGAGGATCGATCCGCCAGCGTTTCCGCAGATTGCGCCGTGATTATGCACTTGACACAAGATAGGTACGGTGATTCCGTGGCGGGATGCGCAAATCTATCAGGTGTTTGGCCATGGGGAGGGTTCTTCTAGAGCATGGAGTCTTGGATTGAACCGTTTTGGGATCTTGGCGATTGGAGGTGGCAGGTCCTCGCTCTTGCTTGGGCAATTGTCATCGTGCTGACCTACGTTCTTCCAGTCGGGGCGATGACCAGGATTTTCGAATGACGGATGCGAAAGTGACTCTGGCACGGATGCGTCAAGCGGCCTTCCTGTCGTGGACCAGCTCGCGGTAGCGCAGCGGGTCGGTGGTGAGGATGCGCTTCACCGTGTCGCGGAACATGTGCGGATTGTTGCGGTTGTTGAAGCGCCACTCCATCTCCTCGAGGTAGCGGTCAAGATGCTTGGCGCTGATCGTGTGGAACGCGCCGATGATGGAGCGCTTGAACAGTGACCAGACGCCCTCGATGCTGTTGGTGTGCACGTCCCCGACCACCCATTCCTCGATCGAGTGGTTCACGGTTTCGTGGCGCGTGTTCTCGGTTTCGATGCCGAGGTAGGATTGCAGCTCGTCCGTGTAGAGCGCCTCGGCCTTGTCCGAGACGTTCTTCTCGATGAAGGTGTGGAGCGTGGCCTTGCGGACATTCGGGATGCTCTGCAGGCGCACTTGGCCGCCGCGCTGGATGGCGCCGGCCACCCAGGTCTTGTTCTTGCGGCAGCCCCTGCCGACGTGCTTGCGCTTGCCGCCAATCAGCGTCTCGTCCACTTCGATGACCCCGAACAGTGTGGGGCCGTCGAAGGGATCGTTGCCCATTGCCCCCCGAATGCGGTGGCAGAGATACCAGGCCGTGCGGTAGGATCCGATGTAAGCATTCACTCCGGGGAGTATTTGGGGCCTGGGAGACTGGCCCTCGCGAGGACCAAGGGAGGGAAGGTGCGGCCCGCAGGTGCAGGGTGGGCTCGCTCGCCGCGTTGGGGCTCCAGCCTGAGAAGGTGGGCGAGTGTCGTAGGGAAACTCGCGAGTTGGCCTCAGCGGGGAGTCAAGCTGCGCGCGGGACAGGGCTGTCGGGTGCGGGAGCGAGTGCTGCCGCTGGCGGCTCGTTGGCCGGAGTCCAGCAGCGTAAGGGAGGTGCGCGGAGTTCCTCCATGCGCTGCTCGTCCATCTCTCACGGGAGCCATGGGGACAGGTCCGATGGGGCCTGGCCCCGGTTGCGCGCATAGGCATCCAGCCAATCCTGCGGGCACCGGTACGGGTTCAGCCCAGCCACTCTCGCTGTCTGCAGCACGCTGAGCAGGCGCCCCGCCGTCTTGGCCCTGGCCGGTCCGCCGGGCCCGAAGCGCCGCTGGCGCGAGATCACGGGCCCGCGCAAGGTCCACTCCGAGCGGTTGTTGTCTATGGGAATCCCCGGATCCTCGAGAAACACGCTGGGACCCTCCTGATGCTGGATCAAGGACGCCGTGGCTTTGCCCTGCGCTGCCACTTGGGCCAGCTCCGCGCCGGTCCGGCCAGCGCTTGGCTGCAAGCCTTCCAGCAGCTCATAGCGGGCGACCAGGCGCTGCCACGCTTGCAGCGCGTCGTCGAAGAGTTCCCCGAAGCTGGCTTCCAGGCTTGCCTGCGCAGCCGCGCAGTCCTCGGCCTGGCCCTGCAAGGGCAGGTCGGGCTGTCAGGCCCTGCGACGCAGGCGCGCCCAGTGGAACACTGCCCCGATCCGCTCGAGCCCATCCCTGGCCCACGGCTGCAGTTCCGGAAAGCCGGCTGCCCCGTAACGGCGAGATATCGGACGGATGGGAGCTGCATCCTTGGTCCTTAGCTGGCCCCAGCGCACACCGCTGCGGGGCTGAATGTCAGGGCTTCTAGGTAGAGGGGTGGACATTTTGAGCTGATTCTGTCATAGTGGGCCTTGGTGGCTGGCCTCCAGATGGCAACAACGGTGCAAGACGCGCACTATGACCTGCGCGCTGTTTGCGTGCGCCCGACTCGCGGCGGCTGCGAGCACCGACGTTGGGACCGGCTGGTGGCCAGGCACATTCCGTTTTCGGAAGGTTAGGGCGCTTGCTGGAGTGAATGCTTGTTTTGGTGCTTGTGTGGAGGTGCCGGCCAGATCCGTGAGGGTTGGGTGCGGGTGATCTGGGCACTTGATTCGAGCAGTGAGCACGGTCTTCGCACAAGGACGACAGTGGTGTGGTCCGGCGCTTTGTCAGGGGCGTGTGGACCGTGAGACGATCCCGCCTGAGAGGGCCCTAACGACACAGGGGTAACCCAGCGCCTCGTCTGGCGCGTCGCTGCCTGCTGCCGCCAAGGTTGCATCGGCTAGCTCTTCGGTGGTATCAGCAACAGATCGAGAGCCTCCTGCTGGCGGGCTGCGAAATGCCGGTTGGCCACCGGCACGTAGCGGAAGCGTGTGCGGCAGCGGATGATTGAGATTGCCGTGTTGCTCAAAGTGGCCAGATTTCGCGGCAGGTCGCGCACGTAGACGCGGCAACGGTCTTCGTCGTAGGTCACGTCTCTCACATAGTGCAAACGATTCTCGATGTGCCAGTGCTTGCGGATCAGGCTCGCAAGCTGTTCCGGGCTGGCCTGCTCGCTCGACAGCGAGGTCAAGGCATAGCTAACTTCGATGCTCATCTTGCCGGCCTTGGCCCGGCGCCGCCGGCAGCGCTGGCGCTCGATGCGGATCGCCTGCTGGCGCCCGTAGAGATTGACCTTCCCGTCCCATTGCGACCCGCTGAGATCCTGGACCCAGTAACGGCGGCGCTCGCTGCGCCCGTGCAGCTTGTCGCGCGTCTCGATCATCGGGCAGTCACTGAAGTCCATCTCGCGCAACTGTTGTGCCATCGTTGGTTGGTTGTCCTTCACGGCGGTGACCAGGTAATGCGCTTGGCACTGCTGCAGACAGCGCGCCATCTGCTGCTGACAGTGCAGCGCATCGACGGTGACGATGCGCCCGGCCAGATCCAGCTCGCCAGCCAACTCGCGCAGGGCCGGAATCTCATTGCTCTTGCTGTCGATCTCGAGCTGGCCCAGCACCAGGCCGGTGTCCTGTTCCACAGCCGCGAACAACATGCGGCGACCGCCCTCGGTCTGCTTCGAGGCTCCCCGCACATCCTTGCCATCCATGCACACCGCCGGCTGGGCAAAGAAATCTTGGGTGCACGCGCCGCCCTGCCCGCCGGCGGGCTGCGGCGCGTGCTGCGCCTGCTGGCTCTGCTGCTGGGCCCAAGCTTCCACGGCATCGTCGAGCGTGTCGGGATCCAGCTTGGACAGGATGTTGTGGAAAGTCGTGGTGTTGGGGGTCGTGTAGCACTGCTTGGTGGGACTGAAGAAGCAGGACAAGGCCTTGCGCTGGTCTTGGTCCAGCAGCGCAGCGAACTGTGCCAAGGCCGTCACGCCACGGTAGCCAGCCAGTCGTGCCGCCAGTGCCAGCGTCAGCACGGTCCTGAGGTCGTAGCGCTTGCCGCGCGCACTGCGGTAATCCGGGATCGTGCTGAGAAACTCATACATGCTCCGCAGTTGCGGAACGTCGGGGGGCGCACTGCGCTCGGGGCCCTGCAAGGCCACATCGAGCTGCTCTGAGCGCAGGGTCTCGCTGGCGTTGGGTTGCAGTTCGTACACGAAAACCTCCTTCGGTTGGCCATGATGCCGCCACAGCGGCTTGCCTCCAGGCTGGCGCGCATAACCGCTGGTGAAGCCCAGCGAGCGCCAGTTCGCAGCGCGGTAACAGGTGCCGGCAAACTTCGAGGTGTCGACAAAGGACTCCGCGAGCAAGAGATCCGATGCATGCGCGGCGCGCATGTCTTGCGAGAGGCGCCGCAGGCTCAGGCCGAGCACGCGCGAGCACAGGTTGGGACGATGAAAGCCGGGCAGGATCACAAATCTGGAGTTTTGGGAGATCAAGTGCAGACGGCGGCGCTTCTGCTGCCGGGACCAGCCGATCCAGCGGTCTCTGACGCCAACTCTCAAGGCGGCGGCCTGCCAGCCGAGCAGGGCGATCCAAGTCGAGTTCAGGAAGGCGACATGGCGCAGCGCCTTGCCGAACAGGGCCCGGAAGGACAAGTAGTGGTGCTGGGCGACCAAGCGGTCCCAACGGCGGTGTTCTTCGGCCCCGTGGGTCGGGCGCACTTGAATGGCGCGCAAGTCCAAGTCACGACAGGCCTGTGGCAGCGCCTGCATGCCCCCAGTATGCCATAGTCACAACAGAATAGCCACTACTGAAGAACAACATCATCCGTCGGCGCACATCGCGACCGTCACCGCCAGAATGCGATCGTGCCACCCCTCAACCACGCTCTACGAGAAAGGAATGGCCCTGGGCTGGTGGCCGCCCACCACTACCTGTCCTTCCAGCGCATGTTCGGACGTGCCTTGCGGCATGTCGCAACCCTGGACGGGACTTGGCTGGCGCTGCTGGGATGGCAACCCGGAGCGCTGCGCGTGGCCGTGCGCGACCGCTGGATCGGCTGGTCGCTGCAGCAGAAGCTGCGCCGCCTGCATCTGATCGCCCAGAATGTGCGCTTCGTGATGCTGCCCGCCGCTGCCGGGCGCAAGAACCTGGCATCGAGGGTCTTGGGCCTCAGCCTGCGCCGCTTGTCGGGAGACATCTTGGCCGAACATGGGTATCCGGCGCTGCTCGCGGAAACCTTCGTGGACCGGGCGCTGCACAGGGGCACGTGCTACCGCGCCGCGAACTGGCAGCCGCTGGGGTTCACCAGCGGCTATGGCCGCCAGCGGGGCCCCACGGCCCGCTGGCGGCATCATGGCCAGCCCAAGCAAGTGCTGGTGTACCCCTTGGCCCGTAACGTGCAGGCGCGTTTGCGCCAGCCCGAGCAGGAGCCCTGCTGGGGCGGTCCCGCCAAGCGGCCGCCGGCTCCGGCCGCGGTGCTGCGCAGCCTGCTCGAGCGCCTGCAGCAGGAGCCGCACTGCCGCCCGGCCGGCGGCCGCCGCTATGCGCTGGCCAGTCTGCTGTGCCTGGCCGCGAGTGCGCACATGGCCGGCTACCGCGGCGTGACGGCCTACTCGCGTTATGCCACCCTGCTCAGCCAGCGGCAGCGGCGGGCCGCCGGCTGCTGGTGCAACATGCGGCTACAACGCTACGCCGCTCCGGTGCCGAGCACGTTCTACCAAGCCTTGGTCCGGCTGCCGCCGGAGGTGTTCGAGGGGGCCGTCGAGCACGCCTCGCTGGGGCTGCAGGCCGACTCGCAGCCGGCCGTGCCGGAGCGCAGCGCGCAGGGGCTGGGCGAGCGCGCGGCAGCGGCCGCCGGCCGCGGGAAGGGCCCAAGGTGAGATTCTGGCCGGGCGCAAGCGGGGACACCGCGCGGGAGCGGGAGCAGGCGCAGGAATTGGAACGCTTGGAGCAGCACTGCGCGGCCCTGCTCGAGAAGGTGGAAAGCGCACGGCAGGAGAGCGGGGAATTCCGCCGACGGTCGCAGCGCAGCCAGGCCGAGCTGGAGCGGACGCGGACTGAGCTGGAGCGGACGCGGGCCGAGCTGGAGCGGACGCGGACTGAGCTGGAGCGGACGCGGGCCGAGCTGGAGCGGACGCGGACTGAGCTGGAGCGGACGCGGGCCGAGCTGGAGCGGACGCGGGCCGAGCTGGAGCGGACGCGGACTGAGCTGCAGCAAGCCCACACAACGATCGGCAATCTGAAGCTGCTCGTGGCAGACCTGCAGAAGACCTTGTTCGGGCGCAAGAGCGAGAAGCCGTCGGATCCCGGGCCCGAGCCGAAAGCGGACCCCAAGCCGTCGCCCGGGCCGGGGGACAGCCCTGACAAGCCTGACAAGCCTGACAAGGCCGGCAAGGGGCGCAAGCAGAAGGCCGCCAAGCGCAAGCGGGGACGCCAGCCCGGATCGGCCACTCCGCCGCGTCGGGACCGCTCCCGCCTGCCAAAGATTCCCGAGCCCTTGGAGCTGCCCGAGCACGAGCGCCGCTGCGCGCAGTGCGACACGCCCTTCGTGCGCTGCGGGACCAAGTCCAGCAAGATCTTCGAGATGCACTTGGCTGCGCTCGCCCGCGAGATTGAGCGCCAGTGCTACGAGCCGGGCTGCGCATGCGCACCGCCGGGACGCTTGGTTGCGCCCCCCGCGCCACGGCTGTGGAGCGGCACCCAGCTGGGGACCAGCGTGTGGGCCTGGAGCGTGGTCCAAGTTTTCCACATGCATCGCCCGCAGGCCGCGGTGGCGCGCGAGCTGGATGCCATCGGGTTGGGCATGGCCCCGGCGACGCTGGCGCGAGGCCTGCAGAGGCTCGCCCTACTGGTGCAGCCCTTGGAGCAGGCCATCGCCGAGCGTCTGGGACAGGCTCGGGTGGTGCAGGCCGACGAAACCTCCTGGCCGGTGCAGAACATTGAGGGCCAGGACAACGCCAAGCAGCCCCCGGCATCCGGCGCCAGACCCAAGCACTGGCTGTGGATGGTCTGCTGCGAGGATGCCGTCTGGATGCGCATCCTGCCGACGCGCGGGCTGCCCTCGGGCCGCGCACTGCTGGGCAAGCTGGGCCAAGGCAAGCTGCTGACGCTCGTGTGCGACTGCTGGAGTGTCTATCCGGCCTTCGCCAAGCGCTCCGAGAATGTCCGGCTGCAGTTCTGCTGGGCTCATCAGCGCCGACACTACTGCCGGGTGGAAGCCGGCTTTCCGGAACTGGAGCCGTGGGCCACGGACTGGCTCGAGCGGATCGGGGAAGTGTTCCACTTGGCGCACCTGCGTCGCAGGGCCTGGCAGCCCGAACTGCCCTTAGAGGACCAGGCCGAGGACTTCGAGGCTGCGCAGGCAAGCCTGCAAGCCAGCCTCGGGAAACTCTTCGACGACGCGCTGCAAGAGTGGAGGAGCCTGGTTGCGCGCTATGAAATGCTGATCGCCGTGCCAAGCGGTGGCCGGACCGGCGCGGAGCTGGCCCAGGTGGAAGCGCGGGGCAAAGCCACGGCGTCCCTGATCCTGCACAAGGCGGGGCTCAGCGTGTTCCTCGAGGACCCGGCGATTCCCATGGACAACAATTACGCGGAGCGGACCTTGCGCGGACCCGTGATCTCGCGCCGGCTGAGCTTCGGGTCCGGCGGTCCGGCCGGGGCCGAGACGGCGGGGCGCCTGCTCAGCGTGCTGCAGACAGCGAGAGTGGCGGGGCTGAACCCGTACCGCTACATGCTGGATTGGCTGGATGCCTGTGCGCGCAACCGGGGCCAAGCCCCATCGGAACTGTCCCCATGGCTCCCGTGGGAGATGGACGAGCAGCGCATCGAGGAACTCCGCGCACCTCCCATCCGCTGGTGGACCCCGGCCAACGGGCCGCCAGCGGCAGCGCCGGCTGACGCACCCGACAGCACTTTCCCGCCCGCAGCTTAACTCCCCGCTGAGGCCAGCTCGCGAGTGTCGCTACGTCACTCGCCCACCTTCTCAGGCTGGAGCCTGAACGCGGCGAGCGAGGCCACTCTGCACCTGCGGGCCGCACCTTCACCTATCCGCGCCTTCCCCTGCCTTTGGCCCTCGCGAGGGCCAGCCTCCCAGGCCCCAAAATACTCCCCGGAGTGAATGCTTACGATCCGATGCCCAGTGTGCGCTTGAGCTGATTGGCCGAGATCGCCTTGCGGGACTCCATCATCAGGTGGATGGCGACCAGCCACTTGCGCAGCGGCAGATGGGAATCATGCATGATGGTTCCGGCGGTGACGCTGAACTGGTAGCGGCAGGCGGAGCAGTCCCACTGCGGTCGGGCCGTGAGTTCGCTCACTCTTTCGCAGCCGCATTGCGGGCAGGACACCTTGCCCCCCGGCCAGCGCAGTTCCTCCAGGAAGTCGCGGCACTTCTCATCGGTGGTGAAGCGGTCCATCAGGCGCATAAGATTGGAGGGAGAGGTGTCAGGCATGGCAAAGCACTCCAAGCGGAAGCGAAGGCTGCCCCGCAACATTGTCAATCGTCCGGACTCGGAAATCATGGAGCGGATCTTCGGCAAGCGCGTAAAGCACGAGCTGGACAAGGTGGCTCACCGGTCGGAACGTGTTGCAAAAAAAGGCCCTTCGGCTCATCCAAAGCCATGATATCAAGCCTACCTATCTTGTGTCAAGTGCATAATCACGGATTGCGCGGGTCCCTGTCGCTGGGGAGTTCGAGGTCATCGCGGTGAGCGTTAGCAACGGGCCCACACGGCCCTACCAGTACCGGGGTAGCGCCTATCGTCGGGTCGGCAGCACGACGATGACCATGTCCGCCGAGGAGTACAACCTGATGCTCTTCGAACGGATGCACAGCCAGCGGCGCTGGGAGAACCAGACCGCGACAGGCTGGACGATCAAGGATCTGGATGTCGCCGAGCTCCGCAACACCGTGGCCGAGGCGGTGCGGATCGGTCGGCTGAGCGAGCCCGGGAGCCGGGAGCCGGAGGACTTGCTCCGGGGGCTCGGACTGCTCCGGGACGGCGTCCTAGTCCGTGCGGCAACGGTATTATTCGGTAATTCGGAGCGTCTCGAATGCGAGTTGCCGCAGTGCCTGCTTCGTGTCGCTCGTTTCCGAGGCCTCGACCGAAGCGAATTCTTGGACAACCGGCAATTCAATGGCAACGCATTCGCGCTACTCTGGCATGCCGAACGCTTTCTGCGCGACACGCTTCCAATCGCCAGCCGGTTCGAATCGGGACGCATTCGGCGTATCGACGAGCCGCTCTACCCGCCTCTCGCGGCACGAGAAGCGCTGGCGAACGCTTTGTGCCACAGGGACTATGCGCTGGGAGGGGGTTCGGTTGGGCTTGCGGTGTACGACGACCGACTTGAGATCACGTCAACCGGTCCGCTGCATTTCGGACTCACGCCCGCTGCGCTGTTTGGGCCGCACGAGTCGAGACCGTGGAATCCGCTGATTGCCCGTACATTCTACCGGCGCGGCATTATCGAGGAGTGGGGCCGTGGAACTCTCAAGATGGCAGACTTGGCGATATCCGCTGGATTGCCACGGCCGGAGATTGGGGAACGCGGCGATTGCGTGACCGTATGCTTCCGGCATGGGCAGGGAGTGCCGTCGGGTCGCGGCGGACAGGACCTCCTTGAACGGCAAGAAGCAATCCTCATCTTGTTGGATCGTGCGGAAGACGGCTTGGCACTGCGTGATATACGTGCCCAGTTGGCTCTTCACGCCAGCGAACGCCAAGTGAAGCGGGCCTTGGCGGCGTTGAGGAAGCGCGGGCTGGCGATGCCCACGGGTCGCGGTCCAGCTGCGCGGTGGAGACGCGCGTCCGAGTCTGCCAAGGATGAATAAGACCCCTGATGAGCCCCCGGGGTCTGATAGGGGTCTGATAGGGGTCTGATAGGGGTCTGATAGGGGTCTTATTGGGGTCTGTCTGGGCGTGCCCATTGGTCCAGATGAGTGCAAGTGTGGATTCTCCGGGCCTGATGTTGGCCGAGTGTCGTTGCGGTGGGCGCTGTGGCTGCGAGGCGTCATCTCTAGCCAAAATCCCCAACGCGGCATCCATCTGTGACACTCGGCCCGCTGGAGGGTGCCGAGTCCGCAGGTTCGGGGACGATGGAGCCCTTACTTACCCCACTACACGGGCTTCCTGACACTCCCCACCCTCGCGCCGCATCGGCACGCTGGCGTCAGGCTACCGTCCAACGGCAGGACGGGCAGCCTTCAACCCAGATACCTCCGCGCCGTGGTTTGCAATACTCGCATGCTGCTGATCCAGCGCGGGATGGCCTCAATTGTCCGTCCAAACGGGGGTGCGCTTCTCCAAGAACGCGCACATACCCTCTTGCGCGTCGTCGGCCAGCGCGTTCATGCTCATGACCTCTTGGGCGTAGTCGTACGCCTTGGGCTGGTCCAGGTCGATCTGCGAGTAGAAAGCCTTCTTGCCCAGTCCGACCGTCAGAGAGCTGGCCGCGGCTATGTCCAGCGCTAGCTGGCGGGTCTCCACCGCCAGCCGGTCGGCTGGGACCACCCGGTTCACCAAGCCCCACTCGGCAGCTTGGGCGGCATCGATCAGCTTTCCGGTGAGCAGCATCTCCAGCGCGCGCTTGCGGCCAATGCACCGCGTCAGCGCCACCATCGGAGTGCTGCAGAAGAGACCAATCTTCACACCCGGCGTCGCGAACTTGGACCGCTCCGATGCGAGGGCGAGGTCGCAAGTCGCGACTAGCTGGCATCCGGCCGCTGTGGCGATGCCGTCCACTTCGGCGATCACCGGCTGGGGGATCGCTTGCAGTGCCGTCATCATCTCGGTGCACGTCTCGAACACGTTCCGGTAGTGGCGCAACGCCCTGCCCGTCATCTCCCCCAGATCGTGGCCCGAGGAGAACACCGGGCCGACTGCCCGCAGTATGACGGCGCCGATCTCGCGCGATCTCCCGATCTCCCGGACAGCCCGGGTAACCGCGCGCATGGCCTCCAGGGAGAGCACGTTCCGCTTGTCCGGATTCGCAAGGGTCATGAACGCGATCGGGGGCTCGGTCTTCACTGTGAGGGCATCCGAAGCCATGGTGGGATCAGGATACCAGCACGGTGTATGCTGATTCGGCGCCAATGCACCCCATACTGATCCTCCTCATATCCATGGCAGCGGTCTTCCTGCTGATCATTCGCTGGAAGGTCAACGCCTTTGCCGCGCTGATCCTCTCGGCCGTGCTGATCGGCCTGTTGTCCCCCGAGGTGGCCGTGGAGGAGATCATGGGCGCGGTGACCGAGGCCTTCGGCGGTCTGGTCGGCCGCATCGGCGTGGCGATCGCGATGGCCGCGGTCATCGGGCAGTGCCTGATGGAGAGCGGCGGTGCCGAGAAGATCACGCGCCGCTTCGTGGCGTGGCTCGGGGAGCGGTACTCCTCGTTCTCGATGGTGATCAGCGGCTACATCCTGTCGATCCCCGTGTTCCACGACACCGTCTTCTACCTGCTCGTGCCCCTGGCGCGCTCGATGAGCATGCGCATGGGCGGGCGAAACTATCTGCTGTACACGCTGGCGATCGGTGCGGGCGGCGTGACAACCCACATTTTCGTGCCGCCGACGCCGGGCCCGCTCGCCATGGCGGAGACGCTCAGCATCGACTTGGGCATCGTGATCATCGTCGGGCTGCTCGTGGCCATCCCATCGGCACTGGCCTGCTGGGCCTACGCGTACTGGATTGACCGCAAGCTGCAGATCCCGATTCGCGAGGCCCCCGGACTGTCGCTGGACGAGCTCAAAGAAGTCGCCCACCGCCCCGAGAGCGAGCTCCCGGGATTCTTCGCGTCCTTGCTGCCGATCGCCATCCCCGTCGTGCTGATCACCGCGAACACCGTCAGCAACACGTTTTTCCCGGGCACGGCACTCAGCAACCTGACCGCTTTCTTGGGCAACCCCAACCTGGCCCTGATCCTGGCCGCCGCCGCCGCGCTGGGCCTATTGGCGAGTCACAAGGGCATCGGGCTGCGCGAGCTGGCGAAGCCCACCGAGGAGGCCATCAAGAGCGCCGGCCTGATCATCCTGATCACCGCGGGCGGCGGAGCCTTCGGCCGCATGCTGGTGAAGGCCGATGTGGGAACGGTGCTCGGCCAGTACGCAGAGCAGGTCGGGCTGCCGCTGATGATGCTGGGCTTCGGGGTTGCGATGCTCTTCCGGATCGCGCAAGGGTCGGCAACCACCGCCATGATCACGACGGCGGAGATTCTCGCGCCGCTGATCATCGCGGCGCCCCCCGGGTATCACGCCGTTTACGTCCTGACCGCGATCGGTTCAGGGTCGATCGTGGGGGGCTGGATGAATGACTCGGGCTTCTGGGTCTTCAAGACCATGACCGGGCTTACCGCGGTCGAGGCACTCCAGACGAAGACCGTCTCCCTCTTCGCGCTGGGAGGGGCGGGTCTGCTCGCCTCTTGGCTCGGCGCGACATTCTTCCCGATGGTGTAGGCGGGCCGGGGCGCCGCCGGCGCGGCTCAGCGCCGAGCCGAGACCCGCTTGACGTGCTCGTGGAGCAGCTTGCCCCGTTCGTCGTAGAAGTGGAATCGCGCCACGGCGGCGTCTCCGTCCGGTTCCACGGCGATCACCAGAAAGCCCCCGCTTGCCTCGGGGGAGTGGAATGGCTGCCGAATCCTGCCCTCTGGGTCGGTCGTGTCGGGATCGCCGGGGTAGCTGCCGATGATCGAATTCGCGTCCACTAGCGCACCTGACGAGAACTCCTCGTAACCGCCGGGCCGGATCGAGTGGTACTGCCAGTGGCGATCTCCGCAGGCGACGAAGAACCGCTCGCCCGTGATGCCACTCTCGGCCAGCGCGCGGAAAAACTCATCCCCCTCGTGGCGGTACCCGTTGATATTGGTGTGGTTGTCGCGCTTGGACGCCGAGTCTGGGCCCACCATGGGCGTGGCGGACAGCAGCATCTTGAACGTCGCGTCGCTCTCGCGCAGCGTGCGGAGCAGCCACTCCTTCTGGCGCTCGCCCCAGATCGTCTTGCGCGGCCCGTCCGGCTGGTCCAGCGGGCTGCGGTAGTCGCGGCCCTCGACGAGCCAAACCTGCAGGTCGCGGCTCACGCGGTGCGTGCGGAACGTCACCGGGTCGCGTTCTGCGGGGTCGACCACCGGCAGCTGCTCCTGGAAGACCGCGATGCCGAGTTCGTGCGACGGCTCGAACCCGGAGCCCGACTCCCCCTCGTGAATATTCGTGCGGGGGTAGTACTCGAGCTGCTTGGGGGCCCGGATGCGGACGGCGTTGACCGCGTCGGAATCGTCGAAGCGGTGGTCGTGGTCGTCCTTCATCCAGTAGGTCGCGACGCTCCGGAACAGGTCCAAGAAGCGCGGTTGCGAGTATTGCTCGTGGTGCTTCTTGCGCATCTCGTGGCGGGTCTGGGCACGGCCACGGTGGCCCGGGTGGTCGTAGTAGACGTTGTCCCCGGTGCCGACGAAGAAATCGGGCCGCACCTTGAGAATCGAGGCCAGCGCGGGGTATCCGAGCGCCTTGTCCGGGCCTGAGTACGGCGGTTGGCGCCCGCTCCCGGTGTAGTGGAAGAACGAGTAGTTCATGCCGGTCACGACCGCGAAGCTGTAGCTGGCCGGGATGGAGGCGCCGGCCAGCGTGCGGAATGTGGCCGCTTCCGATGCGCGGGTGTCCTGCCTGGTGGGACCGTAGTGCAGCCGGTAGTGGTAGCGCGTCGCGGGCTCTAACGCGGTGGCCTTGGCCTTGACGATGAAGTCCCGGTAGGGCGACGCCTCGATCCAGTCGGTCATGCGCCCGTCCCGGAACCGGTCGTTGTCGGCGATCTCGAAGCGGGCCCAGCCCTCGCGGCCGCGGATTCCCTCCCAGTGCGGATCTTGGCGGGGGTTCGCCGAGGTCAGGCGGGACTGGAGTATGGCGGATGTTTCCCCGACTTCGCCGGCCATGATTCCCTGTCGCAGGTTGATCGGGTAATCCCGGTCCCTCTGGGCAAGGGTGGGGGCAGCAAGCAGGATTGAGAGCAGAATGGCGACGGGCATGGGAATCTGGACTCGCGGACGGCGGGCGTGTCCCAATGCTACCCGAGCGCGATGCCGGATCCGGCGCTCAAGCGCGGCGACCCCCGGTCACAAGGCCCGAGGGTCACCGCTATGCGGGGCCGGCGGTCCCCGTCAGAAGATGTACTTCAGGCCGAACTGCAGATTGCGCGGTCGGTCGGCGCTCGTGATGCGGCCAAAGTTGTTGTTTCCGACCTCCGAATTCGGAAAGTTGAAGAGGGGCGTGTTCGTGAAGTTGAAGCTCTCGAACCGGAACTGCAGCCGGTGCCCCTCGACCACGTCGAACGTCTTGTAGACCGCGAAGTCCCAGTTCGTCAGGCCCGGCCCGATCAGGATGTTGCGCCCCGCGTTCCCGAACTGGTAGTCCTGATTGCGCGCGAACGCATCCGTGTTAAACCACCGCTCGGGGTCGCGCTGGGACCCAGCCAGGTGCGGGCTGGCCCCACCCACGACGTCGGGCCGGCTGAAGTTCCCATTGTTGGCGGGGTTGCCGCGCACCCTCAGGCCGAACGGGCGGCCGGAGGCGGCCGAGACGATCCCGGCCAGTGTCCAGCCCCCGAGCACGGCGTTCGGCGCGGCGCCCCAGGAGCTGCCCCACCGGCGCCCGCGTCCCCACGGCAGGTCGTAGATGTAGCTGCTGACGAAGCTGTGCGCGCGGTGCTGGTTGTCGAGGCTGCGCTCCGCCCTGCGATCCAGCGGGTTCTGGATGAGGCTGTTGGGCGCGTTGCCCGAGCCGGAAAAGCCACCGACGTCGCCGATGTTCTTGGACCACACGTACGCCGCGAGCAGTGTGAATCCGTTCGAGTAGCGGCGCTCGATACGGGTCTGGAACGAGTGGAACAGGGAGTTCCCGTTGAACTCGTGCCGGTTCATGGCGGCCAGCGGGCCCACGACGATGTCCGTCCCCGGGAAGACCGCGCTGGTGTAGCGGCGCCGGGGGTTGATGTTCCCGGGCCCGGGCAGCGCGTAGTTGCCGTCGAGGCGGTTGACCAAGTGCTGGGCCTTGGTCCCGTAGTAGCCGATCTCCCACACGGTGTTGGCGCTCAGCGAGTGCTGGATGTTGAAGTTCCACTGCTGCGAGATGGGCCACGGCGGATCCCGCTCGAACGAGGAGAAGCGCAGGCTCACCGCGCGTTCCGGGGTCACCACGCCGGCCGGAATCCCCGTGCGCAGCAGGACCGACGGGTTGATGCTGTCGGTCGAGATCTGCGACTTGATGTGGAACGGCGGGTTGGTCTCCAAGAACTGCCCGCCGCCCGTGCCCTCGTAGTTCGCGTAAAAGACACCGTAACCGCCGCGGAGCACCGTGCCCTCCATGACACGGTAGGCGAACCCAAACCGCGGCGCGAAGTTGTTCAGGTCGGGATCCAGCGTGGCCCGCGAAGCGATGCTTCCGTCGGTTGCGACGAAGAACGACGGGCTGGCGGGGTTGGTGTCGATGTCAAAGTTCGAGATGCCGTTTTCCCTGTCGTACCACGGCATGTTGTGCTCGTAGCGCAGCCCGAGGTTGAATGTCAGCCTGTCGCTGACCCGCCACTCGTCCTGGATGTAGAAGTGCTGCCATGGCGCGCGAAGGTTCATGTACACCGAGTTCGAAATATCGGTGCGGAACGGGATCCCGAGCAAGAAGTCGGCGGCGGGCCGCCCGCCGCGGCCGCCCGCCACGTTCTCGGTCTGCCTCGAGAAGTTGCCGTTGAAGATGAATTGCCCGAGCTCCTGCTGGGGATTGGTCAGGTAGCTCTGCAGCAGCTGCAGCGAGTACCCGAACTTGACGCTGTGACGGCCCTTGGTCCAGTTGGTGTCGATGCTCAACTGGCGGTTCTGGGAATCGATCAGGTTGGGCGTGAAATTGGATGTCCCGATCGGCCGCATGCCGCTGATGTTGAAGCGCGCCGAGCCGTTGAGCGATTCGTTGGCGCCGGTCACGCCGAGCTCTTGGTTGAGGTTGCTCTGCGCGAGGGCCTGCCGGTTGGTGTAGATGCGGTTCCAGCCGAGCTTGAAGTTGGTGATCAGGGTGGGTGTGAAGATGTGGTTCCAGCCCAGCGCCATGTTCTGGCCGCGATGGTTGAACTCCGTGCCGTCTCCGTCCTGCTTGGACGGGAAGCGGATCGGCGACGGTACGTAGCTGTCCTGCTGGCTGTAGCGCCAGAACAGGTTGTCGTTGGCGCTGATGATCTGGTCCAGCCGAACGTCCCACTTGTCGTCGTCCTCGTTGTCCGGGGATGCCGTGCGCCAGTTCCGAGTCAGCCCCGGGGAGTTCGGAGCGGGGTAGAATGCGCTCGCGCTGCGCGCCACTGGGTCGATGCGGCCGCTTGGGATCATGTTGTTCGGGAAGGGGTTCCTCAGGTTGGTCGCGCTGTCGTAGGTGGCAGGGTCGAAGACCGTTTGCGGGACGCCGCTGAAGTTTCCGGCAAGCTGTTCCTGCGTCGGGATAGTCTCGACGAAGGTGGCGGACTCGCGGATGCGCGTCGCCTCGTAGTCGCCGAAAAGGAAGGTCGAGTTGCGCTTGATGGGCCCGCCCAGCGAGAAGCCGTACTGGTTGCGCTTGAACGGCGGCTTCGGCGCGGTGGGGTTGTCGAAAAAGTTCTTCGCGTCCAGCACGTCGTTGCGCAGAAACTCGAACACCGTGCCGTGCACCTCGTTGGTGCCGGACTTGATCGAGACGTTGACCGTCCCTCCCAACGCGCGGCCTGACTCGGCGCTGTAAGCGTTGGTCGAAATCTTGAACTCCTCAATGGCGTCCACCGAAGGCTTGACCACTTCCGCGCGACGGCCTTGGGCCGCGATCTGCAGGCCGTTGTTGTCAACCCCGTCGAGCGTGTAGTTGTTTTGGGTGGTCCGCTGGCCGCCCGCGCTGTACCCGCCGAACCGTCCCCCGATCGGCCGAATTGCCCCGGCGGAGAGCAGGGCGAGCTGGACATAGTCCCGGCCGTTCAGCGGCATGTCCACGATGCGCTGGTTGTTGATGACCTGTCCCTGGGTCGCCTCCGTCGTTTCCAGCAAGACGGCGTCGGCGGTCACGTCGACCACCTCGGTCAGCTCGCCGATCTCGAGCACGATGTCGATCACCGCGGTCTCCTGCAGCTCCAGGTTGATCCCCGATCGGATCGATCGCTTGAAGCCGTCAGCCTCATACTCGACCCGGTACTCGCCAATGCGCAGCGGAATTGAGCGGTAGAGCCCATCCGCGCTGGTCGAGACCTCGGACTGCTGCCCGGTGTCAACGTGGACGAAGACCACGGTCGAGCCCGGGATGACGGCCCCGGTCGCATCGGTGACCACTCCTTGAATGCGGGCGGACTCGATCTGGCCCACCGCCAGTGGCGCCGCCAGCAGCGCAAGCGCCAACAGCGCGGCGAGCCGGACTCCTCGAATTGCGTACATGATAGATACCTCCCAAGAGGGCCCCCACCCGACCCACGCCCCTGTTCGTGGGTCTCAGGCGCGAACTTGCGCGTTTGGCCGAACCCTCAGCCCGGCCTCATGGTATCAGCGGGACGCAGGTCGTGCAACGCCCGCTTCCCCGTCGAAACACAAGGGCGCAGGTTTCTCAGATGGCCAGCGCAGAAAGTGTCGGTCCGCTCGATTCTCAAGGGATTGCCGATTGGCTGGCCCCAAGCCCCGGGACGCCGATCCGGCACGCAAGGTTCATTGCCTTGCCGACCTCTGGTTTGCGCGGGTTGGCTCCGAGCGCCTTCCGGGACGGGGCTCGGCTCGCGAGCAGGGCACGTCCGCGTCGGGGAATGGTCGCTGTCACTGCGACAGACCACGGATCGCGCTCGATCCAGTGGGCCTCTTGGCCGATGCCCCGGGCTTGTGCCGAATCTTGCCACCTTCCACAACGCCGACACGTCCCGGCACCGACCGGACGGCCCCGGGGCGCGATCGCGGGGAATGTCGGCAGGGTCCCATGCGGTCCCTCGCTGAGCGTTATCGACGGCCGGGCCATGTCGCGTTCACAGGTGATCGTGGGGCAATCCGATGCCTTGTCAGGTCCCGTTCTGGACGGCCTTGCAATTCGCGAGACGCTTCGGCTCCAATCTCGGATCTCCCAGTTGCGGGGCGCTCGCCATTCCCGGCGATTTGCACGGTCCGGAGCCTCCGGGGTACGGGCCAGCCTGTGGGCTGGCTGTTGACCAGTGGGACCGGTCCGGTGTGTGCCTGAGGCCTCCTTCGGGCGAAGGCCTAATTGCTTCCGGCCAGCTGCACGCCTCCTTGGCCGTCCCAGTCATCACATGTCATGGCATCGAACAGGAACTTTGCAACGTCTGCTCTCGGGATGGGCCTGGCAAACGTGCCGCTGGAGCGGAACACCCGGTATCGCCCCGTCCCCTGCTTGTCGGTGAGTGCCGCCGGTCTGACCAAGACCCACGGGACAGTGGTCTCTGCCCGGATCCGCGCATCTGCCCGGTCATAGTCCGCGAAGCCCTGCCTTCCCCCGATCAGAGAGAGGACCTGCTTGATGACCCACGACGAGCCACCGCAGCCAATACTGGTGACAAAGAGGCACTTTGGTGGGCCCGGCTGCCTGGCCGCTGCCTCGAGGATCGCATCGGCCGCACCTTCCATGATCAGCATCCCCTTGGGGTTTCCGAGGCAACTGACGATCACGCCAGCGCCGGCAACGAGGGCATCAATGTCATCGCGATTGGTCGCGTCGCCTTTGATGGCAGTCAGGCCTTGGACGCTGGGCAGCCGGGAGGGATCACGCACTAGCACCCGGATCTGGTGGCCGGCCTCGAGCGCACGTTCCAAGAAATGCCCGCCGACACCGCCAGTGGCACCCAGGAGTGCGACCTGTAGCGGTGCGGGCCTTGTCGAGTCCATCGGTCGGCGGGAAATTCGGTCGAGACGGGAACGGCAATCGCGCACACCGACCGTAACCCGTGCATTCTAGCCGGGCCCAGGGCTCACGGTCGGTAGGAGAACGCCAGGGTGGGCCCTCTTCGATCCGAACAACCGCAACGAACGGCGTGGACCGTTACTGGTCACGGTGAATCGAGGACCCGCTCTGGCGATCATGGCCGTCGCGCAGGACCCGGGACTTGAGCCGAAACGGTTCGCAAGATTCCGCACAGTCCGGAGGCGGCCGCCACGAGGGAATCGAGCCGGGCCCATTGGAGCGAGCGCATTCCGGAGTGGTCGCTGCCACAGCGACAGACCGCGGCGCGCGAATGGATCCGTCCCGCCCGGTCCGATGGAGCGTTGCCGGGAGATGGCGGTGGTGGCCTACTCGAAGAGCCCGAAGGCAAACACTCCGCTCTTGGTCGTGATCGCGACGTACTGGCGGCCGCCGGCCTCGAACGTTATCGGCGAGGCGCGGATCGTGCCCCCAGTGTTGAAGTGCCACAGCATTTCGCCGGTCTTGGCATCGGCGGCCATGAAGTTTCCGTCGCGGCTCGAGAAGAAGACCAGCCCTCCCGCGGTGGACATCGCGCCGGCGAACATCACTTCCCTGTTCTCGATTCCATACACCGGAATCTCCCAGCGCAACTCTCCGCTCTCCAGCTCGATGGCCCTCAGGAAGTTCGCAGCGCCGGTCTCGAGGTGGTCGACACTCTGGCCCGTCCGGAAGTAGACGCCGCAGGCATCGCGGGCCATCACGTACACCAGCCCTGTCCCCGGGTGGAACGATGGCGACTGCCAGTTGGTGCCCCCGTGAATGTCCGGGCAGACCAGAACCCCGCTGGCGCTGGGAGTGGCCTCCGGGCGGCGGATCGCGCGTCCCTTGGCTTCAATGCGGTCGAGCCAATTCTGCTTGGCGAAGGGTGTCCCGCGCAGGAAGGCACCGGTGGTCCTGTCCAGCACGTAGAGGATCGAGTTGCGGTTGGGATGCACGACGAGCGCTCGCGGCTCACCCTGCCACTCGGTGTCGACCAGCATGGGGGTCTGGTTCGAGTCCCAGTCGTGCTCGTCGTGCGGCGTGTACTGAAAGTGCCACACGAGGTCGCCCGTGTCTGGGCGCAGCGCCAGCAGTGACGCGGTGTACAGGTTGTCACCCTCGCGGTTGCGGCCGTCAAAGTCCTTCGGGCCCGGGTTTCCAGTGGTCCAGTACAAGAGGTCCAGCCGCGGGTCGTACGTCCCGCTCGTCCAGGTCGCGCCACCGCCGGCCCGCCACGAATCGTTGTCGGGCCAGGTCTCCGAGCCGGGCTCGCCGGGGGCGGGCACTGTGTAGAAGCGCCACTCGCGGACCCCCGTCTCAGCGTTGAAGGCATCCAAGTAGCCCCGCACCCGGCCGGTGTCCCCGCCCCGGATGCCGATCAGCACGCGGTCCTTCACGACCACGGGAGCGCCGGTGGAACCGAAGCACGGCTGGTCAGCAGTGATCGCGGACCGCCAAAGCATGACGCCGTTCCGGCTGTCGAGCGAGACTAGGTGGCAGTCCGGAGCGGGAAGGAACAGACGGTTCCCGGAAAGGCCGAAACCTCTGCTGGCGTTGGGATTCTGACCCTCCGATCCGCGCTGGAAGGGATAGTCGAAGCGCCAGATCGCACGACCGGTGGCGGCATCCAAGGCATAAGCCCGCATGCCTCCGGCTGTCAGGTACATGATCCCGTCACGGACGAGGGGCGTGGCCTCGCTGCGTGCCTGCTGGGGGCTGTACTGGAACATCCACTTCGGGACCAGGCGGTGCACGTTGCCGCGGTTGATCTGCGCCAGTTCCGAGTAGCGCCGACCGGTGTTGTCGCGGTCATAGCTGAGCCAGTCGGCGGCGTCCCGATATCGCTCCTGCAGCACTTGACCGGCTGCAGTGGTGAGGGCGGCGGTGATGGCCAGCGCAACCAGCCGTCCGGGTGCCGTCATGAATCCGACGTTGCGCACCGCGATTACTCTCAGTAGACCGCGAATCCCCGGATGACGGGCACGAACGGGTCGCGCTGTCGGTCCAAGAAGGCGAGCACGTCCCGCAGCTCGTCCCGGGAGAGCCTGTCCCGGTAGTCCGCGGGCATGTGAGAGCGCCGAGGCAGCTCCACCGATCGCAGGTCCGCCCGCTGGAAAACCTGTGTCTCACCGCTGGCCAGCAGGACGATCAGAAGGAATGTGTCCTCGTTCTTGAGAACTCCCCGGACACGCCGGCCGTCGTTGGTTACGAGCGAGACCGGCTCATAGCCCGCGGCAAGCTCCGCGTCCGGGTCAAGCACATCGCTGCGGATCTCCCCGCTGGTCTTCCTCTCGGCGATCGAATCCAGGGAGGGACCCAAGAAGCCGCCAGCGCCGTTCACAACGTGGCATCCCGCACAGCCCGCCCGGCGGAAGACTGCCTGCCCGGCAACCGGATCGCCCGGGAGGGGCGGCTGCTGTCCCGGAAGTGCCAGACTCCGCAAGTACGACACGATCTGCCAGATACCCTCCTTCGGCAAGTCCGGGTGGGGCGGCATCTCCGTGCCGGGAATGCCCTCGCGAATGAGGGCGAACAGGCTCGCTTCCGAACCCCGCCGGACCTTGCGCGTGCGCACCAAGTTGGCGGCCATCGCTCCCTGCCCCCGCTGGCCGTGGCAGACGGCACAACGCTCGTGGAACAGCTCGTCCCCGGATTCGATCGCCGCCGGGTCCCGTCCCAGGGGATTGGCCGCGGCGGCTTCCTCTGCAACTGCCGCGGGACCCTGCAGCGCTGCGAGGGTTACCGCCAGCGCCAACCAGATCGTGCCCCGGCCCACTGTCCTATTCGCCCGTGACAATTGCGCGGCCCGTCGTCGTCCCGATTGTAATCGCTGTGGCGGAACGCTGCCTGCAACCAGCGGGCAATGTCGTTGAAGGGCTGTCGTCGGCGAGGCGGGGAGAATTGCAGGCGAGCGCGATCACGTGGCGGTCGTTCGCAGGGTTCGCCCTAGTCCCTGCGGGAGCCGACTCGGCTCCACCTGCCCGCGAGAGCCCGCGGGACGTGCAAAGAAAACGCACTTCGCTCGGATTCCGCGGGTCACTTCCCGGCTTGAAGGCTCCCACTCCAGTTCCAGAGCCTTAATCGTGTGTCACGGGCAGGCCGAAGGGATTGACAGGCTGCGACAATCCATCTAAGATTGGGCGCAGTCCGGTGGCCGGGCACGATCGCCTTCGGCCGGGGCGGGAGGTTGATTATGAGTGGACTTCGATCACGGGCGATTTGCTGCGCTCTCGCGCTGTGCCTGCTGACTGCGGGCGCCCTTGCGCAGACTGAACGAGGGACGCTTCGCGGCACCGTCGTCGATTCGAGCGGCGCGTCGGTTGCCGGGGCGACCGTGTCCGCGACCAACGTTGAGACCGGCGTCCAGACCGAGACCGTCACGACGGCCGCCGGGATCTTCCAGATTCCCCAGGTGCGTCCCGGAACCTACACGGTGGAGGCCGAGTTCAGCGGCTTCAAGAAGTTCGTCCGCGAGAACGTCCGGGTGGCGACCGCGGCCATCGTGCCCGTGGACCTGACCCTGGAGGTCGGCGAAGTGACCGAGAGCGTGACGGTCTCGACGACCTCGATCAACCTCAAGACGGAGAGCACCGAGGTGAGCACGGAGGTCAATCCGAAGTCCTACGTCGAGCTGCCGCTCCAGGTGACCGGGGGCAGCGGGCGCGCCGTCGAGTCGTTCATCTTCCTGGCGCCGGGCACGAGCGGCACCACCTTCGACGCGCACATCAACGGCAGCCAGACGCTGTCGAAGGAAATCCAGATGGACGGCCTTAGCATGTCCACGGCGGAGGTCGGCGGCGACCCGCGCGTCATTCTCCTACCTCCTGAGGCGGTTCAGGAGTTCTCCCTCGTGACGAACAATTTCTCGGCCGAGTACGGCAACACGGGCGGCGGCGTGGAGCGGCTTGTGGTCCGCTCCGGAACCAACGACTTCCATGGCAACGGCTACTGGTTCGTCCGGAACGATAAGCTCGACGCCAGCGGCTTCTTCGCCGCGGAGCGCCCGGTCCAGCGCAGGAACGAGTACGGCGCCAGCATCGGCGGCCCTATCCAGAAGAATCGCACGTTCTTCTTCACGAACTGGCACTGGTACAAGTTCCGCGGCGGCGCGCTCAACGCGACCGGTTCGGTGCCGACCCAGCTGATGAAGACCGGGGACTTCAGCGAGCTGGTCCCTGCGGGAGAGGGCGTGATCTACGACCCGGCGACCACCCGGACGGTGGAGGGCGGCGGGTACATGCGCGATCCGTTCGCGGGCAACATGATTCCGGCCAGCCGCCACAGCGGGATCGCGACTGCGATCTGGAACCTGGTGCCCAACCCGGACGAGGCCGGCATTTTCAACAACATCTTCGCCCAGGGAAACCAGAGGAACGACAACCGCAACAACACCATCAAGCTCGATCACAACTTCACGGCGTCCCACCGCATCAGCACGATGTACACGTTCGGCAAGAATTCGGACAACGGCCCGTTCGCGGTGCTGCCGCAGCCGGTCACGGATGCGCGCTCGGGCGCCCGCGGGCCGGTGGCAAACAACGGGAGGGTGAACTATGACTGGATCGTGAGCCCGACCATGCTGTTTCACCTCGGCGCGGGCATCAGCCGCCAGGACCAGCTGCTGGTCAATCTCGAGACCGAGGGCGCCGGCTGGGGCGAGAAGCTCGGAATCCGCGGGACGCACAACGGGCCGTTCCCGAGGGTCATCATCGATCCCTGGAGCAGCTATGCCCGCCACCAGCGCAAGCTGCCCACGATCTCGACGACGTATCTGTATTCCCCGAGCCTCTCGTGGACCAAGGGACGGCACAGCTTCAAGTTCGGGGCGGAGATCCGGAAGCTGCAGAACAACTACACCCTGGGGCCCGACACCGGATCCTTCACGTTCAACCGCAACCTGACGGCTCTACCCGGCGTCGCCGGCACCGGGAACGTGCTCGCCAGCTACCTGCTGGGCGAGGTCAGCAACGGCACTTTCAGCATCCCGCCGGTGACGGGCACGCGCCATTCCTACTACGGATTCTACATGCAGGACGACTACAAGCTGACGCCGAATATCACCCTCAACCTAGGTTTGCGCTACGACGTCTTCACGCCGCTGACGGAAGTGAACGACAACCACTCCATCCTCAATCCCAGCCTGCCCAATCCGGGCGCCGACGGGTTTCCCGGAGCGCTCGAGTTCGCGGGCGAGTGTGATGTCTGCAGGGGGCGGAGCCGGCTGACGGGGAACGACTCGATCTTCTGGAAGAACTTCGGCCCGCGAGGCGGTCTGGCCTGGTCCATCAACGAGCGGCTGGTCTTCCGAACGGCGTACGGCATCAGCTTCTTCCCGACCGGAGGCCAAGGGGGCGGGAACGTGAAGGCGCCGTCGCTCGGCTTCTCGAGCACCGGCATCTTCCAGACGCAGGACGGCGGCATCACCTCCGGCTTCAACTGGGAGGACGGCTTCCCGCAGGACTTCGAGCGTCCACCGCTCCGCGATCCGAGCTTCGCAAACGGGCAGGCCCCGGCGATTTGGTTTCCCGGCGCCAACAGGCCCCAGTACACCCAGAGCTTCAACGCCGGCTTCCAGTACCAGCTGGCGCCAACCTGGCTGCTGGACGTGGCCTGGGTCGGAAACAAGTCGACCAGGCTCTCCTCTGGCGTGACCAACATCATGCAGGTGCATCCGAGCCATCTTGGCCTCGGCGACCTGCTGCGCTCCCCCATCGACGATCCTGCCGTGGCCGCCGCCGGCTTCGGCCGACCCTACGAGAGCTTCCAGGGCTCGCTGGCCCAGTCCCTGCGGCGCTTCCCGCAGTTCTCGGGACTGAGCCACTGGGGCGCTTGGCCGGCCTACGGCAACTCCACCTACCACGCCCTGCAGGTCAAGGTCGAGAAGGAGTTCACCGAGGGCCTCTGGCTGCTCTCCTCCTACACCTGGCAGAAGACGCTGACGGACTCGTCCTCGACGCTCGGCAGCTTCTTCGGAGCCAGCGCGAGGGACGAGTTCAACCGGAGTCTGGAGAAGGCCCTCGCGCAGTTCGACGTGCCGCAGCGCGTGGTGGCCGCGTTTAACTACGAGCTGCCGATCGGCCAGGGCAAGCCGATCGCGGGCAACATCGGCGGTATTCTGCAGAAGATCATCGGCGGGTGGCAGCTGAACGCGATCGTCTCGTACCAGGCAGGCACGCCGGTCATGGTGAGCCAGAACAACACCTCCCCGCTGTTCGTCAGCAAGCAGATGCCGAACGCACTGTCGGGCGCCTCTCCGGAGCGGAGCAGGAAGGGCTTCGATCCGGCCGGCGGCAAGGCTCTGAACATTGACGCGTTCGAGGAGACCGGATCCTTCGAGTTCGGCAACGCCGGCGCCACGCTGCCCAATGCGCGGAACTTCCCCGCGTTCAACGAGGACTTCGGGCTGATGAAGCGCTTCAAGGTCGGCGAAAGCGTGACAGCGGAGTTCCGCTTCGAGGTCTTCAACGCGTTCAACAGGGTGGTGTTCGGCAATCCTGCGGCGGGGGTGAGCAACCCGGCCGGGTTCGGGACCGTCGGAAGCCAGGCGAACCAGCCCAGGCAGGGCCAATTCGGGATGAAGATCACTTTCTAGGGGCCGCGGCCCTCCGGCAGGCGGCGCAGCGCTTCGGCACGCAGCTGCGCCAGATGCGCGTCGGGAGTGGGCAGAATGTCCAGCGCCCGGCCCAGCATCAAGGCTGCCGGTCCCCAGCGTTCTTGGCGGGCATGGATTTCCCCCAGGCGGCCCAGAGCGACCGCGTGCTCGGAATGGTGGACGACCAGTTGCTCCAGATGGTGTTGCGCCAGGTCCCATTGCTCGCCGGCGGCGTACAGGTCGGCGAGCAGCATGCGGGGGCCGGCTTCGTCGGGCCGGAGCCGCACTGCGCTCTCGAGCAGCGTCGCGGCCCTCTCCGCGTCTCCGAGCGTCGAGTGCAGACGACCAATGCTCTCGGAAGTGTGAAAGTCGATGAAGGCGTCTGACGGAGCCAGCGAGCGAGCCTCCCGATACGCCTGGTAGGCGTCCTCGGCCTGTCCGTTTCCAAGTGCGAAGGTTCCGCGGTGGAAGTGCCGCACGGCTGCCTCGCGACGCTCGATGCTCGCGATGGAGCCGGCGCCTTCGGGCACGAGTGATCCGGGATCCAGCAGGGGTACGACGCTGGCCTTCCGGCGTGCGAGCTTCTGGATCGTCTCCCACCCGTATCGCCGGTTCGTGTAGTCGTTCCGCGGGGCCGAGAATTCGATGTGGGGCCGGTTGTCGGTGTTCAGCGGGACGCCTGAGACATAGCCGGCGAGGTCGGGGCCGTCCATCAGGAAGGCGCAGAGCAGGCTGACCGCGTCGTCGCCGTAGATGAGCTCGCGCGAGACCTCGGGATTCGCCAGGCGCCGGCTCAGGAGGGCCAGATCGATCCCCGGCGAACCGTTCCTGCCGACCAGTCCCACAACCGGGAAGCGCATGTCGGGGTCTCCCAGCCACAGCTCGGCGCCGGGGAACGCCTCCAGGAACGTCGCTGCGACGATCCGGAACTCCTCCTCCGCGAGCTGGTAGAGCGGCAGCCACTGGACCATCAGGCCGCCGTCCGCCAGCCTCGCCGCAGCCAGGCGGTAGTGCTCCAGCGAGTACAGGCTGCCCGTGCCCGCCCCTGCGGGGAAGAAGATGTCGGCGACGATCACGTCGAACCGCTGGTCGGTAGCCAGCAGGAAATTGCGACCGTCCCCAACAATGAACCGCGCTCTCTCGTCATCGAGCACGGCGTGGTTCTGCCGGGAGAAGTACGGCGCAGTTTGCGCCAGGCTCTCGACGAGGTCGACGATGTGCAGGCTCTCGACCGGGTGTCGCGCGACCGCGCCGGCGGTCATGCCCGCCCCCATCCCGATCGTCAGGACACGCCGGGGCTGCGGGTGGAGAAGCATGGGAATATGCCCCAGGCCCTGGGAGGCGCGCGCCCCGAGCCTCCCTGCCTGGACCTTGTTGTCGATCAGGAGCAGCACGTCGTCCGGAGTCTGCTCGACGCGGACGTTGGCGACAAGGCCGTCCTCGTAGAAGAGGATCCGTCTCGCTTCCGCGGAGGATCCGACGCCGACGTAGAGGCGGGTGGCGTGCGCCGCAAGAAGGCCGATGGCGGCCAGAGCCGCGGTCGCCGCGGTCGCCAGCCGCTTCAGGGCCGTCCCGGCGGCCGGCGAGAGGACCACGAGGGACGCGCCGACCGCGAGACTGACGGCGGAGACAAGCATCATGCCCTCTTTCACGCCCAGCAGCGGAATGATCGCGAAGCCGGCCAGGAACGAGCCCGCGACCGCTCCCACGCAGTTTGCCGCGTAGACCTTGCCGACCACCGTGCCGAGTCTTCTCGACCCCGAGGCGCAGATCCGGCCCACGAGGGGAAAGGCGCACCCCATGAGCAGGGTCGGGCCGAGCATGACCGCGAAGCACAGCAGCAGCTGGAGCGCGACAGACGCTCCCCACTCGGCTTCGAGTGGCTGGAGCCAGTCCGAAGCCAAGTCGGGGATGACGCCGAATAGGTGAATCAGTGCGAGCGCGTGCAAGCCGATCCCGACCTGGGTCGCCCCGAACCAGAAGACCGGCTTGGCGGACCCCTGCAGGTATCTGCCGCAGAGGAAGCTCCCCAGACCGATTCCGCACAGGAACGCCGCCAGGATCACGGTGAAGCTGTAAGTCGTGGAGTGGAGGGTGATGGCGAGGTTTCTTGTCCAGAGGACCTGGTAAGAGAGCGCCGTCGCGCCAGAGATGCCGAACGCGCAGGTGACGGCGAGGACGAGCCTGCCCGGGTAGGATGCGAACGCACCGTCCGCGACCGGACGGGGTGCCGGGCGCCGCCTTCTTGGCCGCCGGCCGGGCTTCCGTCGCGCCTTGCCGTGCCGCTGTGACACGGATTCCCGTGACGGAGCCTGGTTCGCGACGCGGTGCAATGCCAGGGCGACAATGCCGACCGCGACACTGACGGCGATCGCGAGAGCGTGGGCCGCCGAGACCCCGGCGAACTCGACCAGGAAGAATCCGGTCGCCATGCAGCCCAGCGCCGCCCCGATCGTGTTGGCCCCGTAGAGACGGCCGAGATCCCGTCCGATGCGCTCTCCCGGGCGGGTCGCGAACCTTGCCAGCACCGGCAGCGATCCCCCCATGAGGGTCGTGGGCACCAGCACCAGCGCGAAGCAGAACCCGAATTGGGCGAGAGAGACAGCCAGGAACGAGTCGGGGGCCTGCTGGCCCAGCTGTGCTGCCGCACCCTGAGCGTGCGAAATCAGCGACGGGACGAAGAACGCGTAGAGTCCGGTGCCGATCTCGAGCAGGCCAAAGACCAGCAGAGGCATCTCGTAGCGGTCGATGACCTGTCCGAAGGCCCAGCTCCCGAGGGCGAGCCCCGCGAAAAAGGCCGCCAGAACGGTGCTGACCGCCAGGACGGTCGTGCCAAAGACCAGCGCGAACATGCGGGTCCACAGAAGCTCGTAGACCAGCCCCGAGAAGCCGGTCATGAGGAACAGGCCGAGCAGAACCGGCTGGAACTGACGCATCGTGCTGTGAGAAGGCGCCGACGGTAGCAACAGCCGGGCGGACGTATTATCCCCGTTTTCCGGACGTGGCGGGACCGGGCGGCAGATCACGCCTCGGCGGGAAGGGGTTCAGGCCCTCCCCTTGGAGAGGGGGCGGGCCTTCTGTTGGCGCCACTGGTGTCCGGGCACACTCCGTCCGCGTGCGCTCGGTCTCGGCCCAAGGCCGGCCGTCTGCATCGGACCCCGTCGATCTTCCGCGTCCGCGTGGCATCGACGGCAACCGGGGTGAAACGCAGCCTGAGTCCTGACTTGGCCGGCTCGACAACAGGGACGGCACCTCACGGGTCACGCCGTGTCCGCTGTCTCTGGCTCCGACGCTGCAGTCCTTGTGCAGGATACCTGGGGGCCTCACCGACGGGGCCCTCGGGGTCCGCGCACGGTGAGCCACTGATTGGCCGAGACACCGCCAACCACCTGGGACGTGCCATCCGGCCAGCGCACGGTCACCCGGCCGGATTCGCTGCAGCCCCCCAGTCCGAAGTGCACGCGCGGGTCGCTCCTCGATAGGTAGCTCCCTCCGTTCCGAACCGCCGCGACCTGCGTCCGCCCGCAAAATCGGACCTCGACGCGCGCGCCGATTCCCTCGCCGTTCCCGCTGGCCGCCACAAGACGAAGGCCGATCCACGAGTGCGGGTGCTGCGATCGATTGCGAAGGAGCGCGGGAGATCCGTCAATCGGCAGGAGCAGCAGGTCGACCCTGCCGTCGTTGTCGAAGTCGCCGCTCGCGGCTCCCCTGTAGGAGTTGCGGGGCGTCTCTTCCACGGCTTGCACAGGCAGCCGGAACCTACCGGCGCGATTCTCCAGAATCGCAATCCGCTGGTGATACCTGGTGGTTGCAAGACTCCCGGCGGACGGGTACACGTGGCCGTTGGCGATCCAGAGATCCGGATCACCGTCGTTGTCGAGGTCGGCGAATCCGCATCCCCAGCCCAGCAGGGGGACGGTCAGATTGCGGAGCCCGACGCGTGAGGAGACGTCTTCGAAGATGCCCGGCGCCTGCTGCTCGAACAGGGGGAAGTGGTCCTCCGAGAATGTCGTGGTCAGCAGGTCCAGGTCGGAGTCGCTGTCGTAGTCCGCGGCGCAGGCCCCCATGTCGGCCTGGGTCCTGCCGTCACCGCTGTAGGCGAGCCCCGCGACCAGCGCGTCCTCCCGAAACGATCCCGATCCCCGGTTGACGAAGAGGAAATTTGGGGACGAATCGTTCGCCACGAAGATGTCAGGCCGTCCGTCGCCGCTGAAGTCGTCGATGAGCGGGGTGAATCCGTAGGCAGGATGCGGGACATGGATCCCGGCCTGGTCGGAGGCCTCGGAGAATTTCCCGTCGCCGTCGTTGATATAGAGGATGTCGGCCGCCGGCTCTAGCTGCGCCGGACCACAGAAGACATCCAGGCCGCGGTAGTCGCACGAGGGAGGCTCACCCTCGACGGGAATCGACTCCAGTCCGAGGTAGGCGGCCACGTAGAGGTCGAGATCGCCGTCCGCGTCGACATCTCCGAAGCTGCTTCCGGCATGCCACGAATGAGCCTCCTGCAATCCGGCCTGCCTGCCGACCTCGACAAATGTTCCGCCGCCCTCGTTCCGATACAGCAGATCCCACCCGATGGCGGTGACGAGCACGTCGGGGTCGCCATCGTTGTCGAAGTCCGCTGCGTTGGCCCCCGTACACCAGTAGGGGCATGTCAGGCCGGCTCTCTCGGTCACGTCTTCGAACCGGCGTCCCTCCAGGTTCCGGAACAGGTGCACGCCGCGGCCGGGGTTCGCGGGCCTGCGGCCGGCCGCAATCGCGCGAAGCGATTCCATGGTCGAACCACTGACGATCACGATGTCCATCCAACCGTCGGCGTCGAAATCGAGAACCGCCGCGCCGCTTCCGTTGGCCTCTGCGATCCAGCGCTTGTCCGGTCCGCCGTGCGCAACCCGGACATCGAGCCCTACGTCGGGGCCCACATTGACCAGCCGGATCGACGCTGCCAGGTCGGAAGCGACGGATGCAGGCGCCAGCACAAGGGCCAGCGTCGCCGCTGCCGCGCGTGCCAAGAAGGTCTTGAGGGCGATCATGGCTCGCGGAGCCGTTCGAACAGGCCGAGGTGCCTCCTGGCATCCTCCTCCTCCCCCAGCTTCATCAGCACGCGGCCGAGGTGGTAGTGTGCATCGGCATTGCGCGGCTCGGCTTCGATGACCGCTCGCAGCTGTGAAGTGGCGTCCTCGGGGCGGCCCGCTGCGCCGTACGCCGCCCCCAGCCTGGTCCGGGCCTGCACGGACGACGGATTGCGCTCCAAAGAACGCTCGAGCCACGAGACCGCCTGGTCGGTCTGCCCTTCCGCGAGCAGCAGGGTTCCAAGGTTGTAGTAGGGCCACTCGGAGCGCTCGGAGCCTTCCCGCTCGAGGCGGATCGCCTCCCGATAGGCTTGCTTGGCCTCTTCGAAGCGGGTGAGTCCCTCCAGTGTCTGGCCAAGATGGTTGTGCACCTTCACACTGCTGGGGGCGAGCCGGACCGCCTCCCGGAACGACTTCAAGGCCAGTGTCAGCTTGGATCCCTCGAAGTAGACGCGGCCGAGGTAGTATTGCGCATCGGAATCCAGCGGGAGCAGGGCTGCCGCTCTTCGGAGGTCGGCCTCGGCGCTGGCCCGGTCTCCGAGCATGAACCGCGCGAGTCCCGCAATCTTACGTGTCTCGCCCCCGTCCGGCTGCCGCTCCAGAAACCGGCCGGCCCAGTCCAGCGCCTCCCTGTATCGTCCCAATGAAAAAAGGACGTATGCCCTGAGGTGGAGCGCTTGGAGATGGCCGGCATCTCTTGCCAGCGCACGATCCAGATGCGCGTCAGCCGACTGCAGCCCGCCTTCCCGCGCCTCGCATTCAGCGAGCTTGTAGTTGACTTCCGCGGGCGGATTCCGAATCCCTTGGGAGGCGGCCTCCAGAACTGTGCGGGCCTCGGCGCAGCGGTCCCGGCCAGATGCCTTCACCGTGCTCGGAGCCAGCTCCTGGCCGGTGGCGCCAAACCCGCACACCAGCGTCACACCGAGGACGATCAGGGGGCATAAGAGACTCCGGGATCCACGATTCATGGAAGATGCCTGCCGGCTCCATCGTACTGAAGGCGCGATCTGCGCAAGTCACGCAAGTGGCCACTTGACAGCCGATCATGTGTGGGTGCCTTCCTTAGGCCTGCTGGATCGAATCCGATCCAGCACTCACTCTTCGGTGAGGCGCCCCCAGAGGGCACAGGCAGGCCATCAACACCATCCCCGGTGAACCCGACTGGCCCGACGACAAAGCCATGTCAACCGTGCCGCGGTCCTCCATCACGGACCGGTCGAACAATGAATCGGAGGTTCGGGAGGCGACCGCACCTTCTCTCACGCCTGGATCCGACCCCGAAGTGCACCAGCGCAAGACCTGGCAGCTGGCGGCGAACAGGTCCGGACGCGGCTGTGCCGGTGCAGGCAACTCGCCTGCCCGTTCAAGCTGCCCGACAGAATCCAGAAGGGAAGAGTGCGATCTGGCGGGGTGCTACGATGCTTCCCAGCATGCCGAATCCCCGGTGGCACCGGAGACGGTGCCTCGTCGCGATTCTGCTGACAGGGGTCTCGCTGCGGTCTCTTCGAGCGCCCGCTCGGGGACAGGACCCCGGTGAGATCTATGCGAACGCCCGGGCCGCACAGCAGGCTGGCGACCTGTGGGCGGCCGCCGTCCACTACGAGCAGCTCGTGCGCCTGCTGCCCAACCTCGCCGAGGCCCGCGTCAACCTTGGCTCCATCTATTACCAGATGCGCGAGGACGCCAAAGCCGAGGCCGCGCTCAATGAAGCGATTCGGCTCAACCCGCAACTCGGTGCCGCACCGTACTTCTTCCTCGGCGTGATCGCCTCGCGCAACCGGGAGCACGAGCAGGCGAGCCGTCGGCTCGAGATGGCGGAGAAACTCGATCCCTCGAATCGGTTCGTCTCGTACTACTTGGGCGAGGCGTACTTCGCAACTCGCCGATACCCAGCAGCGGCCGAGAGATTCAGGAAGGCGATCGCGGAACAGGACTTTCGCCTTGATGCCTATTACTACCTGAGCAAGACCTACGGCGCCTTGTCCGGTCAGGCACTGGAGCGGCTTCGCGCTGCCCACCCGCGCTCCCACTACCTCGAGCTCGCCCGCGGCCACTACCACGAGGGCCGGAAGAACTGGGGGGAGGCCGCCCAGGCGTACCGGAACGTGCTTGACCTCGAACCCGCCGCGGCCGGGATCTCGAAGCGGCTGCAATGGGTCGCCCGAAGAGCCGCAGAGGAAGGCATGGCCGGCGCTCCCCCGCCGCTGCCGGACGGGGAACGGCTGATGCTGTCCCTTCTCTACAGTCCGCCGTCCGACCGCGAGATCGATGCCCTGCTCGCCGAGTCAGGGAACCGGCTGCTTGCCCATCCCGGGTCCGGGGGATCCGCCGAGGCTCTGTACCGCCAGGCGGAGGAATACCAGATCGCCGCGTACCTGACTTCCCGGTGGATCGGCAGGAACGACCCCGACTCATATCGGGGCCGGCAGCTGCAGGCCCAGCTGCACGAGGCCAGAGGCGAGACGGACGACGCCGTCCGCGAGTACCGGGCGGCGCTGCGGCTCAAGCCTGATCTGCAGAACGTCCACTTCGCCATCGGTAGCATGCTCTGGTCCCGTTCGCGGCTCGAGGAGGCACGGCCCGAGCTGGAGGCGGAACTGCGGATCAACCCCAGCCACCCCGAAGCGCGCTACGTGCTGGCAGACATTCTGCAGATCGAGGGACGGACCGAGGAGGCCAAGCGGCACCTGCTGGAGGCTCTGCGCCTTGACCCGGACCTCTTCGAAGCCCGTCTGGCCATCGAACGCATCTACTTTGCCGAGGGCCAGTTCGCGAAGGCCCTGGAGCAGATGAGAATCGCGGCGAGTCTGTCGCCGTCGGATCCCACTCCGCACTACAGGATGTCGATGATCCACCGCCGGCTCGGAAGCACGGAGGAGGCCCGCAAGGAGCTGGAGACGTTCCAGCGGCTCCAAGGGCGTTAGCCTCCCACCCGGAGCCGAGCGATCAGGATCACAGCATTCCTTGTTCCACGACTTGGAATTGGCCCATGTCGGCCGGCAGATACCACGGCTTCAGGTAGCTCGTGTCTGGGTCAAAACCCCCCATGAGCGGGCAGAGCCCGTGATTCATCAGGCAAGATCCTGCGCTGCGACCAGTCAGAGTCGCTCCTAAGTGTTTTTCCCAACTGACATAACATCTTAATAAGACCTATATAGGATTACTATATAGAATATAGATAGACTACTATCTGTAAAATGTGAGCCGGAGACGGACCGCTCCCTGTCCTTCCTCCCTTAGAGGGAAACACCCTTCCGCCCGCGTCTCTCTCCCCGCCTGCTTCCGGCCTCTCCCGGAAGCCTTTGCGGACCCCCGCTCCCACCCGCCCCCGGCGTGTTCGTTTTGCTCGAGAATCTGCAATCTCGCGCCGGCTGAGCTTCGGGTCCGGCGGTCCGGCCGAAGCCAAGGCGGCGGGGCGCCTGGTCAGCGTGCTGCAGACAGCGAAACAGGCTGGGCTGAACCCGTACCGCTACATGCTGGATTGGCTGGATGCCTGTGCGCGCAACCGGGGCCAAGCCCCATCGGACCTGTCTCCATGGCTCCCGTGGGAAATGGACGAGCAGCGCATCGAGGAACTCCGCGCACCTCCCATACGCTAGTGGACCCCGGCCAACGGGCCGCCAGCGGCAGCGCCGGCTGACGCACCCGACAGCACTTTCCCGCCCGCAGCTTAACTCCCCGCTGAGGCCAGCTCGCGAGTGTCGCTACGTCACTCGCCCACCTTTTCAGGCTGGAGCCTGAACGCGGAAAGCGAAGCCACTCTGCACCTGCGGGCCGCACCTTCACCTATCCGCGCCTTCCCTCCCTTTGGCCCTCGCGAGGGCCAGTCTCCCAGGCCCCTAATACTCCCCGGAGTGAATGCTTACCTCTGAGACTGGGAATCCGATGCCCAGAGTTCTCCCTCCGTCGTCTCTGGCATCCCCTCCCGAGACTTCTCCCAAGTCCCGAACGCCCGCGACCCCAACTGCAAACTGACGCCGTAACTGAAAAGACGAAGCGAGACGGAAAACGCTGACCGTGCTATGGTAAAGGCTTGGCAGACGTAGAGGTTTCGTCTGATGCACAGTGGCATACATGGTGAGGCCGAGGCTCATCCATCGCATGAGGCACGTGGAATCGCTGGCGGTTGCGGTATCAAGACACGCTTGAATGGAATCTGAACGCTCACGGACATCGGAAGTGAAATCGGTGAGCCAAGAGACCATGTCTGGCGGTCAATGGACAATCGAGAAGCTCGATATCCTCGAGCGATACCTAGACGCTTACACCACTGCTCTCAAGAACACGCATTTTCATCTTGTATACATTGACGCTTTCGCAGGCACGGGTAAGGTCCTGATTCGAACACGAGATCAGGAATTTCAGGCAGTCATTGACGGGTCGGCACAACGAGCGATCGGTGTCACAAATAAGAAGTTTGACCGATTGGTATTTGTCGATAAAAAACGTGAACCATATCGGGCGCTTAAAGGATTGAAGCTAGAATACCCGGCTCGTGACATCCAAATAGAGCGAATGGATGCGAACTGCTATCTCCAGAGACTGAAGTTGACGCCAGAGTGGCGTGGCGTCCTATTTATCGACCCATTCGCGACGCAATTGAATTGGTCAACGCTTGCCAGAGTCGCGAAAATGCAGAAACTGGACACTTGGATTCTGTTTCCTACAATGGCGGTTCAGAGAGTCTTGCAATCGAAGTATCCTAAGGGGAGGTTTCCTCAAGGATTCAAGAAAGCTCTGAAGCGAGTCTATGGAAGCGAAGAATGGCTAAGTCTCTACAGACCTCATCCCCAAGAGTCTCTTTTCGAAGAGACTCCAACGACGATGTCCCGAAGTTCAGGGACGAAAGACTTACTTGATCTTTACGGAAAAAATCTCCGCCGAGAATTTGGGGGCCGATTCCTTTCCCAGACGCGTTCCCTAAAGAATGGCAAGGGGCGGGATCTGTTCGAACTCATGTTCTGTGTAGGACACAAGGCTGGCGTGAAACCCGCCAAGCGGATCGCGAAGCATCTCATGGAACACTTTTGACCGTGGCAGTTTCGTCGGGTATTGAATGGACTGAGCGGACTTGGAATCCGGTGACAGGGTGCACCAAGGTGAGCTCAGGGTGTAAGCACTGCTACGCCGAACGTATGTCATACCGACTCCGACATATGGGACTTGCAAAGTATCGGCAGGGATTCGAAGTCTCGGTGCACCGAGACACGTTGATGATTCCGTACGGCTGGCGGAAACCTTGCTTGGTGTTCGTCAATTCAATGTCCGACCTCTTCCACGAGGATGTCTCTGATCAATTCATTTTCTCGGTCTTCGACGTGATGAATCGAACCCGCCGCCATACGTATCAAGTCCTTACCAAGCGGCCCATGCGAGCTGTCTCACTGGATCGAAGACTTCGATGGACATCGAACATCTGGCTCGGCACCAGTGTGGAGTCGGAGCGGTGGTTGCAGCGAGTTGAGATTCTCCGCGCGTCAAACGCTGCGATCAAGTTTCTCTCGCTCGAGCCACTTCTCGGCCCCTTGCCCCAGCTGACACTTGACGGGATCGACTGGGTGATCGTCGGGGGGGAATCGGGCCCGGGAGCTCGGCGAATGAAAGCGGGCTGGGTCCGCGAGATTCTTTCAAGTTGCTTGCAGTCCAGCACGCCGTTCTTCTTCAAGCAATGGGGAGGCGTCAATAAGAAGAGGGCGGGCCGGGTGCTGGACGGTCGAACGTGGGATGAATTTCCGCTGGCCGACACGGACTCGACTGCCGCTGATGCATCAGGCATGACGATTCAGAGAACGAACCCTAGGCCGGAGCAAACGGGCTGAGTCAGCAACAAATGGCATTGCGCGTCTGAGCTGGGGCCCTCTGGCGGGCGGTCGAAGATCAGAGTTCCCGACATGGGGCGACTTGGTCATGTGGGGAGTGATTTCTTGGATGGCGTCTGCGACGTCCCAAACTGGATGCCTCTTGACACAACGGACTGTCAGGATGCCAGATCGTGTTGCAGAAAGCAAAGAACAGGAGGCTCATCCGCAAAATCTGTGGGCGTCGTCGGGTGCGGGCAGGTGGCCGAGGGTGTGGTAGAGGGCGAGCTCGTAGTTCTGGTAGGAGCGGAAGCCGAAGGCTTTGCGGAGGGCGAGTTTGGCTTTGAGGTTCATACCCTCGACGGCCCCGGAGGAGTGCTGCTTGCCGGTGGAGAACCAGTTGAGGACGAGGGGCTGGTGGTTCTGGAGCATGTTGGCGAACCCGATTAGGGGCTTGATCCGGGAGCGTTGGACGCGTTTTCGCCAACGTTTGAGGAATTTGGACGCCTGTTCAGGCGTATCCAGGGTGAAGAACTGCTGAAACTCCTCCTTGAGGAGGCAGGCCCGCACGGTGTTGAGGTTGTGTTGGAGGATTTCCTCGAGGCGGGGGACTTGCTTTGCTGAGAGGTTACGGCGCCATTTGAGCAGCAGCCAGCGGGCGTTCTTGAGCAACGGTCGGGAGCCGGCGGCCTTGAGCCGGCGGGCCTCGGCGGCGCGCACTCTGTCGATGGCCTTGGAGCGTTTCTGCATGATGTGAAAGCGGTCCAAAACACGCACGGCGTTCTCAGCCCGTCTGCGGGTGACGGACAGGTAGGCTCTCCACATGTCGGAGCAGACGACTTGCAGCTGCGAGGAGCGGAGCTGGCCGAACCAGTCGAAGAAGGCTTCGAGGGTCTTGATGCGGCGGCGCTCGCCGACCCACAGCAGGCGGCGGCAGCCTTGGTCGATCTGGTAAACGAGGGTCAAGTACCGGTGTCCCTTGTGCCAGGCGATCTCGTCGACGCCGATGGTCTTGACGTCGGAGAGGTCGACCCGGGCGCGGCCCCAGTCGACAGCCATGGAGACGGAGCGGCGGACACGATCCCAGGAGACGCCGAAGATCTGGGCGGTCTCCTGCCAGGAGAGGCGCCGGGCCCAGCCGGCGAGGGTCCAGCTGAAGGCCTTGGTGACGGGGCGCTTGCCGTCAGCCCAAGGCACTCGTTCGACCTTGACCTTCCCGCACCAAGTACAGTTGACGCGACGCATGGCGTATAGGAAGTAGACAGGCAGGCCATAAAGGGGGACGAACTGGAAACGGCGGGTCCGGAGGCGGTCGTAGCCGGGGCCGGGCATGCCGCAGACGGAGCAGACGGGTTTGCAGCCGGCGCGAGGCCGGACCTCGACTTCCACCCGGCCGTCCCCTCGCTCGTTCTCCAAGAGGCGGATCTGGGCGTACACGAACCCGGGGATTTTGTGGATGTAGTTGAGAATCGTGCGGAACTTCACAGCACCTCCTGCGGGTGGCACCATGGTTGCACAAACGGAGGCCCGCGCCGCAGCCGGGGCGGCCTTCGGCGGGGCCCGCAGAGGGGCGTCGAGGGGGCGGGAGGCACTACTGCTGGAAGCAACAGGCTGGGGCAGCCGGAGGCCTGCAAGGAGCTGCCTGCCGGTCCCGCAGGTGGCTGCTCACCAGCCGGTTGTCCGGGTCAGGTTGGATGCCACTAACCCACAGAATCTGCGGAAGAGGCAAGGTAAGGTAAGGTAGGTTTCTTCATCGGAGGCGCGACCGGAACCAAGGGCAGCCTCGGCCACTCATCCGCCAACTGAGGTGCGGCGCGCCAGAGCGATCAGACGCTACCGGTTAGTATCGCCATCGTCGCCCTCGGACCGTTTCCGCAGCCTGCGGACCTGTCGGTCCAGATCAGAGAGCCGCGTGAAGACAGCGGTTGATCGCAACCACCTGCGGTTGTCGAACGCCGGCGATCCGGAGACTCGCGATCCCGCCGGCAGGTCGTGGCCGACCCCCGACTGGGCTGTGATCACCGTCCCGTCGCCAATTCGAAGGTGGTTGATCACTCCCACCTGGCCGGCGAGGACGCAGTTTGCCCCGATCGTGGTGCTGCCAGCTATCCCAACTTGCGCGCAAAGGATCGTATTTGCACCGATCTTCGCGGCGTGGCCGATCTGGACCAAGTTGTCGACGATCGCACCGCGTCCGATGCGCGTCTCACCGACCGCTGCCCGGTCCACGCAGGAACCAGCTTGGATCTCCACCTCATCCTCGATCACGACCACCCCGGTTTGGGGAATCTTGCGGTGTCCGCCGTCCGGTCGCTTAGCGAAACCGAAGCCGTCCGAGCCCACAGTGACCCCGTGGTGCAGCGTCACGCGGTTCCCGATGCGGGTACCGTGGCAGACGGTGACGCCACTGTGCGCGGTGAAGTCGTCACCAATCCTAGCGTCACGCTCGATGACCACGTGAGGGCGGAGCGTGGCATTGTTCCCGACGGCGACTCCGCGCTCGATCACCACATATGGCCCGACGCCGGCGCCCTCGCCCAGGCTCGCTGTCGGGTGCACGACGGCGGTGGGGTGAATGCCGGGCCGGCGAGGGGGCGCCGGGTTGAACAGTTCCAAGGCGCGGGCGAAGTCGAGGTAGGGATCGCTCGAGACGAGCACTGCGAGGCGGCCTGCGAGCTTGTCCGATGTCGCCAGGATCGCGGTCGCCCGGGTTGCCTGGGCCTTCCGGAAGTAGCGCGGGTTGGACAGGAACGTCAGATCGCCCGGCCCCGCCTCGGCGAGGCCCGCCACCCGAGTGATTTCCAGCCCCGGATCCCCGACCAGCTTGCACCCGAGTACTTCAGTGATCGCTCCCAGTGTCATCCCAGCAAGAACTCCCAGTACGCCTTCAGGATAGGGTCCGCGCAGAACGGTGCCAGCGCGGCTGTGCCCGACAGGAAACTCCCAAGGGGCAGCGGAGAGTTCCAGCGGGCCCGGCCCGCCGCCTGCAATGACAGGCCGACCACTGTGCCGAGCATGCAGGCCACCAGCAGCACCAGCAGTGTCTCCGACCCGCCCAGAAAGGCCCCCAGCATCGCCGCGAGCTTGACATCTCCGAAGCCCAGACCCTCGACCCCTCTCAGGCGGAAGTACGCTTCGGCAACGGCCCAGAACAGCCCTCCGAACAGGGCAGCGCTGAGGCAGGATTCGACAAGGGACGCGCCCCATGCGGGCAGCTGCAACCCGGTCAGGTCCATCGCGATACGGGAGATCCCGGGCCGCAGCGGTACGGCGACGCTCAGCGCGATCCCCACCGGCAGGCCTCCGAGGGTGATCTGGTCCGGCAGGACGAATCTCTCAAGGTCCGCGCAGGCCAGCACGGTGCACATGGCGCAGAAGAGTGCCGCCTTGGCACCCGCTAGGCTCGGACCGAAGAGCGCGGCCGCGAGGGCGAAATGTGTCGCGGTGGCCATTTCCACCAGCGGGTATCGGGCAGAGATCGGTCGCCCGCACAGCCGGCAGCGCGCGCGAAGGAGCAAAAAGCTCAGAATCGGCAGGTTGTCGCGCCAAGCGATCGGCCGTTGGCACCGCGGGCAGTGGGAGCCGGGCGAGACGACGGACTCGCCCAATGGCCAGCGGTGGATGCAGACGTTCAGGAAGCTGCCCACGGCGAGCCCAAGCAGGACAGCAATTGCGATCATGCGCGACCGGTCCCCCCAACTTCGCCGGCCTGCTCCGCAAGCACGTCTCGGTAGACGGCGGCCGTCAGTTCTGCCATCCGCCCGGGGCTGAAGTCCGACAGCGCTCGCTGGCGGGCCTGCGTCCCCATTGTTGAGCGCAGTGGGCCATCTTGGGCCAGCTTGCGCAGGGCGGCGGCGATCGCAAGCGCGTCATTCTCCACGAGCAGCCCCGTTGAGCCGTGCTCAACTGCTTCGGGTATGCCCCCGACGCGGCTTGCGACCGCGGGCAGGCCGGCCAGCATGGCGAGAAGAATCGCAGATCCCAGACCCTCGCTGCGCGACAGGTAAAGCAGGATGTCGTGTCGGGGCAAGTCTCGGGGCAAGTCGTCAGAGAGGGTGAGGGGCACGCCCGCCAAGCGGCAGGCCTCGACCGCCAAGGCGCGGCACTTGAGCGGATCCGCCGAGTTCAAAGCCACCGCCCGCACGCCCCCGGGCGGCAGTGGCTCCGCGGGGTCGTCGACGCGGATGCCCGCCACCACGGACTCCTCGGGAGTCGCGTCATGGATCACGGACACCTTCGAGGGGGGCACGCCCGCGGCTGTGAGGACCCCGGCGACATGGCGCGAGATTGCGACCAAGCGGGCCGGCGCCCGGTATTTCCAGGCCGAGGCTAGGCCGCGGCCGATAGGAAACGCCACGCGACGGGCGACGACTACGGGCTTTTTCCGCCCGTGCAGCAGGGCGAGGGTGTGTGCCCGCGCGTCATGGGCATGGATCAGGTCACAGCAAGCGGCACGCCGGCGGACGGCCCTCCAGGCGGCCGGCTCGAAGTCGTGGCCCGCCTGAAGAGCGCCCCTCGCGAGCACGGTCTGCTGGCAGACTCGGCCCACGAGGGCCCGCCGCAGAATGAGCACTTGGTGCTGCCCGCCGCGCATCTCGCGCCCCGTGTCGATGTGCAAGACCCGCACCGGTGTCCCCAGCCTAGCGGCCCCCCGGGTATCGCGCCTTTGCATATTTCAGGTAGACGTAGAGCGCCGCCATGCGAGCGATGGTGAAACCCTGCGACCCGTCCAAGAACCCTCGCTGGATCACGTACGCCTTGAAGAAGGAGTGCACCGGAGACAGCAGCATCCGCCAAGCCGGCACCCCCTCCTTGCGGGCTCGCAGCCCGTCGGCGGCGAGGTTCGTATAGTGCTCGACCCGGGCGCGGTGCTCTTCAAGGCTGTCGCACGTAAAGTGCAACAGGTCACCGTACAGATGCCCTGGCCGGACCGACAGCCGGACCGACTCGTGAACGTAGTCGCCCACCCAGCTTCCGAGGTCCCTCCTGTACAGGCGCACCTTCCGGTCCGGGTACCACCCGGAGTGACGAATCCACCGCCCGCAATAACGGGCCAGTCGCGGAAAGTCGTAACCGGCGTGGCTGGGTCCGCGCTTGCGAAGCGCGCGAATGGAGCGGGCAAGCTCCGGACTGACTTCCTCGTCAGCGTCAATCGACAGGATCCAGTCGTGGCGCGCGAGCGCGGCAGCGCGGTTCTTCTGAGCTGCATAACCCGGCCAGTCTCGCGAGTGGACTGTCGCGCCAAGGTGCGCAGCGATCTCGACAGTGCGATCTGTGGAGCCCGAATCCACCACGAGCACTTCGTCGCAGAAGGCCACGGAGCGGACAGCCCGGCCAATGCCGCGCTCCTCGTCACGGGCGATGATCGTCGCCGTGATCTTCACCGGCGACGGTCGACGGTGGCGGGCGCCCCACCCTTCGCGCGAAGGGTGGGGCGCCTCATCAGCGGCCGTTCGACCCGCATCCCGCCATCCCGGGCAACTCCCGCGTCATGATGCGCGTCGCATCCCCGACGATCTGGTCGAAGAGCTGCTGGACCGTCGGAACGTCCCGGATCATGCCGATCACCTGTCCCGCGGAGAACACTCCTCGATTGAGGTCGCCTGTCTCGATCATCTCCTTGCCCTCCAACCCGGAGAGGAACTGCTTGATGTCCTTGATCGAGGCGTTGCCTCTGGCCTCGATTTCCAGCACCTTCTCGGTATTGTCGTTGACCAGAAATCGCGCCGTGTTGCGCAGCGATCGCATCAGCAGCCGAGTGTCGCGCTCGCTCGCATTGACCAAGGCGCGCTTGACCGCGTCGTGGACCGGGCACTCCGCGGTGGCGACGAAGCGGGTCCCCATGTTCATGCCGTCGGCTCCGAGGGCCAGGGCCGCGGCCAGTCCGCGGCCGTCCCCGAAGCCGCCCGAGGCCACGACCGGGATGCTGACGGTGTCGCGGGTGAGCGGGATGAGGATCAGGGATGTGACGTCGTCCTCGCCGGGGTGCCCGGCACACTCGAAACCGTCGATGCTGACGGCCGCGCAGCCAATCTTCTCAGCCTTGATCGCGTGTCGGATGGACGTGCACTTGTGGATCACCTTCACGCCGGCGGCGGTGAGGGCCGGAAGGAACTCCTGGGGATTGCGCCCGGCTGTCTCGATGAATTTCACGCCCTCGTCGATGCAGGTCTGGACATAAGCGGGAAAGTCCGGGGGCCGGAGCGACGGCAGGAAGGTGAGGTTGATGCCGAAGGGCTTGTCGGTCAGTTCCCGGACCTTGCGGATCTCGCGGCGCAGCTTCTCCGGACTGTCGTGCGTCAGGGCGGTCATGAAGCCGATGCCGCCGGCCTCGGCGACCGCGGCCGCTAGTTCGGCGCGGGCGAGCCACATAAGGCCACCTTGGATGATCGGGTACTCGATGCCGAACATTTCCGTGATGCGGGTATTGAACATAGTGAGATGCCCGCGGCCCTCCGGCCAGCCGGGCTCGATTCACGATAGCCGATCGCGGGGTCCGACTGAGGCCAGCGCGCTTGGCCGGCGCATCAGTCCCCCACCAACCGCTTGACCGCGGACCGGCTGGCAAGTCCGCAGTGCGCGCCGGACTGGCCGAACCGGTGCCGATTCGCGGCGATCAAGTCGTAGGCACCGTCCCGCGCGCGCCGGGGCAGCCAGCGCAGGAAGCGGGCCATGCTCCAGGGCCAGCCCAGCCGGGAGGCGACGAACAGCACCGCCTCGGACCGATCCAGGAGTGTCTCGCGCCCTGAGCCCCAGTGCGCGGCGACATACATCGTCGCCGACCTCTGGTCGCCACCGGCGCGCGTGGCCAGAACTCTCCGGGCGACATCGCCGTCAAGCGGAGCGAACGCGAAGGTCGCCTCCGGATCCGCGCGAACGACAAACTCCATCCCCGCGAGGCAAAGGCCGCAATCGCCGTCGAACAGGATCAGGTGCGAGAACTGCCCGGCCCGGCCCTCTGGCTCTGCTGTCACGCCGCTGACTCCCGTCCCAGCCGCCCGGGCGGGCGGCCCCGGCGATTACGGCAAGTCCCCGTCAAGCGGCTCGCGCGAACTACCGACCATGGGCCCATCTGTCACCATGGTCGCAGGCTTGGAATGCGGCATTTCGTGATCGGGATCAGCGGTGCCAGCGGGGCGGTCCTCGGACTGCGCCTCGTCGAACGTCTCGCGGAGGCAGAGGCCGTCACCACCCACTTGGTCGTGACGCGCGCCGGCGAGAAGACATTGCACCAAGAGACGGGCAAGCTGCTCGGAGACTTGCGGCCGCTTGTCGACGAGCTGCACTCGGTGGATCGCATCGGGGCAACGATCGCCAGCGGCTCGTTTCGCTTCGACGCGATGGCGGTCGTACCGTGCACCATCCAGACAATGTCCGCGATCGCGGGGGGGCTGACCTCGAACCTGCTCACGAGAGCCGCAGACGTGGCGCTGAAGGAAAAGCGCCGCCTGATCTTGGCAGTCAGGGAGACCCCGTTGCATCTCGGACACCTCCGAAACATGGTCCTCCTTGCCGAGATGGGGGCGATCATCGCGCCTCCGATGCCTGCCTATTACACCCTGCCGAGCACTGTCGACGACATCGTCGACCAGCAGGTGGGCCGGGTGATGGATCTGCTTGGCGTCGACGATCGCAGGACCAAGCGCTGGGAGGGCCTCTAGTCCCGGGCCCGCACGGATTTCCGAGTGGCCGTAACCACTCGGTTACAATCCCCGGTGAGCCGCTCGGGGCTTTGGGCCCGCGAGCGGGCTCCGATGTCCGGGCCCGTCCCGAGACCGTCGGATCAAGCACCTGATGGCGCGCCTAAGCCTGCGGCGGACGAGACTGCTGGCGGCGGCGTTCGCGACGGTGGCGGCGTCACCCGCAAGCGCTCAGGACTGGCCCCAATTCCTAGGGCCAGAGCGGAACGGAATCGTGCCCGGCGTCGCGACGATCGAGCCTTTCCCCGAGACAGGGCCCGAAGTGTTGTGGGAGCAAGTCGCGGGCTCCGGCTTCAGCGCGCCGGTGGTGGTCGGGGAGCGCCTGTTCCTGTTCCACAGGCTCGGCGGGGAAGAGGTCGTCGAAGCCTTGCGGGCCGCGGACGGCGAGCCACTCTGGGAGACAGCCTACGGGACGACCTACGAGGACGACTTCGGATTTGAGGACGGCCCGCGCGCAACCCCGGTAGTGAGCGGGGGTCGCGTGTACACGTTCGGTGCTGCGGGGGTGCTCACCTGCCTTGAGGCGGAAACGGGGGATCCCGTCTGGATCGTTGACACGCGGTCAAAGTACAGCGTTCCGAAGGGCTTCTTCGGGGCGGCCTCGACGCCCCTTCTGACCGGGGACAGGGTGATCGCCAATGTCGGAGGTGGCGACGGCGCGGGGATTGTGGCCTTCGATGCTCGCACCGGCGAAGAGCTTTGGCGGGCGACCGACCACGCGGCCAGCTACGCGTCCCCCATCGAGGCCCGCGTCGATGGCCGGGTGGTGGCGGTTTTCTTCACGCGGGAAGGGCTTGCCGTGCTGGACCCGACGGATGGCGAGGTGCTCTACGAGCGACGATGGCGGGCGCGCAGCCATGCCTCGGTGAACGCGGCGACGCCGATTTCCCTCGGCAACGTGATATTCCTGACGGCCTCGTACGGAACCGGCGGGATCGCCCTGCGCCTCGCAAGGGGGAAGATCGAGGAACTCTGGTCGGGCGAGGGAGTGCTCGATTCGCACTATTCTTCGCCGGTCCGCTCGGGCGGCACGCTGTTCGGCTTTCACGGCCGCCAGGAGTACGGGCAGGAGTTCCGCGCGGCCGACTTGGTCGAGGGCAAAGTCCTGTGGAGCAGCGACCGCCTCCCGGCGGGTTCGGTCACGAGGGTTGGTGACCGGCTCCTCTTGCTGCTCGAGTCGGGGGAACTCTTGCTCGCGGATGCCTCGCGCGATGCGTTCGACATCCTCGCGCGAGCGCAGATTCTGGGCGGCGAGACCCGCGCCTTCCCGGCGGTGGCCGGCGGGAGGCTGTTCGCGCGCGACAAGGACTCCCTTGTCTGCTTGCGACTCTGGGACCCGTGAGCGGGGATGTGCCCCGCACGGCTGGTACGTCTTGATTCCGCGGGTGGCGTTACCGGGGCAGGCGGGCGGGTTGCCGCTCTCGCGGCGATCCACGGTCCGGGCCGCGGCGAAGGCTCGCGTCGGGGCAGACCTCGCATGCTGCCGTTACCGGCAGGGACAGCAAGGGGATCTCAGGCGCATGGCTGTTCCCGGCGCTATAGTGTGGCCATGAAAGCGAACGCCAAGGTCACGCTCAACGGAAAGCCGCACGATGGCGTCACTGTGCCGATATTCGAGTCGACCACACGTTGGTCTGCCATCAAGCTGGAGGACGGTTCCACGCTCCGCTTCAGACCCGTTGTAACCGAAGTCGTGCGCGTCATCGATGTGTTCAACGAAGATGGCCAGCCGGTGTATGCCGTTAAGAGCACTAATGTCCTAACAGTAACCGCGCCCGGCAATCTGCGCCAGGACAGAGTTCCAACCGTTAGCCCCGTTCAATAGGAGTTTCCGGAGACAAGAGGCGCTTTGAGCGCGGCTGCACTCAGGCGGAATATTGGGTTTCTAGAATCGGGGAGGAATACTCGCTCCACAGACCAACCGATCTCAGCCGAAGCTAGCGGCAAAGGCGCTTTGAGGTGGCTGTCTGCGCACAATGCACCGGGGCAGGGCCCGGTTTCGGCACGCCACACGTCTGTTGTGCCCGTCGGGGAGTGCTGGCGCAACTCCACCCGCTTGGGATATCGCGCACCTGTCCGGCTCGGCGCTGGAGCGCTCAGCGGTCGCTCCGGTCCCTGCGCTTGACGGCCTTATGGCCTTTGGCCTTTGGCCTATGAGTGGAGCCCCTGCCTTGGGCGGCTTGAGTGACTCTTCGGGGACAGGCGCCGATTGGGCCCTCGTTCTGCCTGCCGAAGGCGTCTCCCGACACACGGCTGACGACAACCCTTTTTTCCCGATCTCCAAGCCTCGCCTGAGACGAGGTGCTCATAGACACTCCCCGCAATCTAACGGCCTGAGCCTCAAACCCCTAACCAGAGGTCGGACCGTTGCCGACCTGACGTCAGTGAGGATCCGCTACACCGGGCTATGCCATACCTAATTGACCCCTCAGCGCGGCACGAATCGCTGGACGGCTCCGCTCAGCTGGGCGATGAAGACACTCCCGTCGGGGCCGACGGTGGTTCCGTGGCCACCGACGTTTCCCGGCAGTGACGAGGCGACGCTGCCATCCAAGTTCCGCAAAGTGCCCCCCGCCCAGATCCGCTGGTCGCTGGTCAGGTACAGCGTCGAAACACTGCCCACACCGCGCCACTGGGCAAGAAACGTACCGTCGGGCGCGAAGACCTGAATCCGCTGATTGTCCCGATCGGTGACGTACACGCGCCCTTCGGAGTCCACGACCAGATTGTGCGGCAGCCCGAATTCGCCCGGGCCGGAGCCGCGCTTCCCCCATTCGAGGATGTACTCGCCGGCCGCGGAGAACTTGACGACCCTAGCGCCCCCGTAGCCATCGCTGACATAGATCTCGCCGTCCGGGCCGAAGGCCACGTCGGTCGGCAGATGGAAATGGTCTCGGTCAGTGCCCGAGACTCCCGTCTCTCCCAGCTGCAGGTCGATGTTCCTGCCCTGGTCTGTTCTGTAGACGATGTGGGCCGCGGCGTCCACGACCCACACGTTCCCGTCCGGGTCGGTCCGGATCGAGTGTCCTCCACACGCGAAGCAGGCTGCCGGTCCATGAACGACCGTGTACCGCGATCCGGTCTCGGTGCGCCCTGGCGGAGGGACTTGGGTCACCTTTCCGCCGCTGATGCCTCCCTCGCCCCACGAGCCGACGAAGCCGCCGTCAACGCCAAACTCCAGGATCGGATGGGCCCCTCTGTGGAGCACGAGGATGGTTCCGTCACGCGTGGTCGTGACAGCGGCGACCTCTCCCAAGTGCCACGGCGCGGCGGTGCCGGCCACGGATTCGGCCGGCAGCGGCCAGTCGACTTGCTCGTAGGCCCGCTGTCCAGCGCAGGGAACGGCCAGCGCCACGCACAGCCCTGCGCAGCCCAGCATTGCAAGGCCGCGGCGGTGGGTGGGTCGTCGGCTCGGGGCCAGGATTACCTCCGCTCGGATTGTAGCGCGCCGGTTGCGCAGGCGGCGGTTGAATCTTCGTCTTCTGGCCCTGGACCGGGGAAGCAGGGTCTCGGCGCGCTTGCTCGTCTCCCCGCCACCGGCACCGAGGTGAGAGCGTTTCCGGCAAGCGTTCCGCAACTACCCAACGCCAGCGCTGTTTCAACCGGTTCCGAACTTGTCCCTCTCACGCAATCGGTTGCGACTGTCGCAGAGGATGACCACCTCGCAGTCGAGCGCTGTGCGAGACTGTGACGCAAGCGGGTCCCGACAGACGTTGCAGAGTCGCCACTAGGTCAGAGCGTGCTGCCGCGATGCAGTGCGGAATGGCCGCGTTCAAGAGACGCCACGATGGGATCCTCTCGCCTGGAAGGAAGTGCGCAGGCCGTGCCGAGGCATAGCAGGACGGCTGCAGGCCTTCGGTGCCGCGCCTGGGCCATGAACCGCCGACTGCTCCCGATTGGCATCCAAGATTTCCGGACGATCCGCGAGGACTCGTGCTACTACGTTGACAAGACCTCCCTGATCCGTCAGCTAGTGACCCAAGGACGCTACTATTTTCTGTCGCGCCCTCGGCGCTTCGGAAAAAGCCTGCTGCTCGACACGCTGCACGAGCTGTTCGCGGGCAGCGAGCCGCTGTTCCGGGGGCTGGACATCCACAGTCGCTGTGACTGGTCGGAGACGCATCCGGTGGTCCATCTGAGCTTTGGCGGGCATTACACCGAGCCTGGATTGGTCGAGCAGGACATCCTCGATCAACTGCAGCTGATTGAAGACAGCGCCGGCATCACTGCCGCGCAGACTACTGGGACAGGACGCCTCCGTCCGGAATCTGTTGTACCGCCTTCACAAGGCGACGGGCAGACAGGTCGCAGTGCTCGTGGACGAGTATGACAAGCCGATCTTGGACGCGCTCGGCACCCCCGAGCTGGCCAGGGCGAACCGAGACTATCTGCGCGGGTTCTACGGGGTTATCAAGGACAGCGCCCGCCACGTGCGCTTCGTACTCGTCACAGGGATCAGCATGTTCTCAAGGGTGAGCCTGTTGTCCGGGCTGAATACCCTGCGGGTAAGCATTCACTCCGGGGAGTATTTTGGGGCCTGGGAGGCTGGCCCTCGCGAGGGCCAAAGGCAGGGGAAGGCGCGGATAGGTGAAGGTGCGGCCCGCAGGTGCAGAGTGGCCTCGCTCGCCGCGTTCAGGCTCCAGCCTGAGAAGGTGGGCGAGTGACGTAGCGACACTCGCGAGCTGGCCTCAGCGGGGAGTTAAGCTGCGGGCGGGAAAGTGCTGTCGGGTGCGTCAGCCGGCGCTGCCGCTGGCGGCCCGTTGGCCGGGGTCCACCAGCGGATGGGAGGTGCGCGGAGTTCCTCGATGCGCTGCTCGTCCATCTCCCACGGGAGCCATGGGGACAGTTCCGATGGGGCTTGGCCCCGGTTGCGCGCACAGGCATCCAGCCAATCCAGCATGTAGCGGTACGGGTTCAGCCCCGCCACTCTCGCTGTCTGCAGCACGCTGAGCAGGCGCCCCGCCGTCTCGGCCCCGGCCGGACCGCCGGACCCGAAGCTCAGCCGGCGCGAGATCACGGGTCCGCGCAAGGTCCGCTCCGCGTAATTGTTGTCCATGGGAATCGCCGGGTCCTCGAGGAACACGCTGAGCCCCGCCTTGTGCAGGATCAGGGACGCCGTGGCTTTGCCCCGCGCTTCCACCTGGGCCAGCTCCGCGCCGGTCCGGCCACCGCTTGGCACGGCGATCAGCATTTCATAGCGCGCAACCAGGCTCCTCCACTCTTGCAGCGCGTCGTCGAAGAGTTTCCCGAGGCTGGCTTGCAGGCTTGCCTGCGCAGCCTCGAAGTCCTCGGCCTGGTCCTCTAAGGGCAGTTCGGGCTGCCAGGCCCTGCGACGCAGGTGCGCCAAGTGGAACACTTCCCCGATCCGCTCGAGCCAGTCCGTGGCCCACGGCTCCAGTTCCGGAAAGCCGGCTTCCACCCGGCAGTAGTGTCGGCGCTGATGAGCCCAGCAGAACTGCAGCCGGACATTCTCGGAGCGCTTGGCGAAGGCCGGATAGACACTCCAGCAGTCGCACACGAGCGTCAGCAGCTTGCCTTGGCCCAGCTTGCCCAGCAGTGCGCGGCCCGAGGGCAGCCCGCGCGTCGGCAGGATGCGCATCCAGACGGCATCCTCGCAGCAGACCATCCACAGCCAGTGCTTGGGCCTGGCGCCGGATGCCGGGGGCTGCTTGGCGTTGTCCTGGCCCTCAATGTTCTGCACCGGCCAGGAGGTTTCGTCGGCCTGCACCACCCGAGCCTGTCCCAGACGCTCGGCGATGGCCTGCTCCAAGGGCTGCACCAGTAGGGCGAGCCTCTGCAGGCCTCGCGCCAGCGTCGCCGGGGCCATGCCCAACCCGATGGCATCCAGCTCGCGCGCCACCGCGGCCTGCGGGCGATGCATGTGGAAAACTTGGACCACGCTCCAGGCCCACACGCTGGTCCCCAGCTGGGTGCCGCTCCACAGCCGTGGCGCGGGGGGCGCAACCAAGCGTCCCGGCGGTGCGCATGCGCAGCCCGGCTCGTAGCACTGGCGCTCAATCTCGCGGGCGAGCGCAGCCAAGTGCATCTCGAAGATCTTGCTGGACTTGGTCCCGCAGCGCACGAAGGGCGTGTCGCACTGCGCGCAGCGGCGCTCGTGCTCGGGCAGCTCCAAGGGCTCGGGAATCTTTGGCAGGCGGGAGCGGTCCCGACGCGGCGGAGTGGCCGATCCGGGCTGGCGTCCCCGCTTGCGCTTGGCGGCCTTCTGCTTGCGCCCCTTGCCGGCCTTGTCAGGCTTGTCAGGCTTGTCAGGGCTGTCCCCCGGCCCGGGCGACGGCTTGGGGTCCGCTTTCGGCTCGGGCCCGGGATCCGACGGCTTCTCGCTCTTGCGCCCGAACAAGGTCTTCTGCAGGTCTGCCACGAGCAGCTTCAGATTGCCGATCGTTGTGTGGGCTTGCTGCAGCTCAGTCCGCGTCCGCTCCAGCTCGGCCCGCGTCCGCTCCAGCTCGGCCCGCGTCCGCTCCAGCTCAGTCCGCGTCCGCTCCAGCTCGGCCTGGCTGCGCTGCGACCGTCGGCGGAATTCCCCGCTCTCCTGCCGTGCGCTTTCCACCTTCTCGAGCAGGGCCGCGCAGTGCTGCTCCAAGCGTTCCAATTCCTGCGCCTGCTCCCGCTCCCGCGCGGTGTCCCCGCTTGCGCCCGGCCAGAATCTCACCTTGGGCCCTTCCCGCGGCCGGCGGCCGCTGCCGCGCGCTCGCCCAGCCCCTGCGCGCTGCGCTCCGGCACGGCCGGCTGCGAGTGGGCCTGCAGCCCCAGCGAGGCGTGCTCGACGGCCCCCTCGAACACCTCCGGCGGCAGCCGGACCAAGGCTTGGTAGAACGTGCTCGGCACCGGAGCGGCGTAGCGTTGTAGCCGCATGTTGCACCAGCAGCCGGCGGCCCGCCGCTGCCGCTGGCTGAGCAGGGTGGCATAACGCGAGTAGGCCGTCACGCCGCGGTAGCCGGCCATGTGCGCACTCGCGGCCAGGCACAGCAGACTGGCCAGCGCATAGCGGCGGCCGCCGGCCGGGCGGCAGTGCGGCTCCTGCTGCAGGCGCTCGAGCAGGCTGCGCAGCACCGCGGCCGGAGCCGGCGGCCGCTTGGCGGGACCGCCCCAGCAGGGCTCCTGCTCGGGCTGGCGCAAACGCGCCTGCACGTTACGGGCCAAGGGGTACACCAGCACTTGCTTGGGCTGGCCATGATGCCGCCAGCGGGCCGTGGGGCCCCGCTGGCGGCCATAGCCGCTGGTGAACCCCAGCGGCTGCCAGTTCGCGGCGCGGTAGCACGTGCCCCTGTGCAGCGCCCGGTCCACGAAGGTTTCCGCGAGCAGCGCCGGATACCCATGTTCGGCCAAGATGTCTCCCGACAAGCGGCGCAGGCTGAGGCCCAAGACCCTCGATGCCAGATTCTTGCGCCCGGCAGCGGCGGGCAGGATCACGAAGCGCACATTCTGGGCGATCAGATGCAGGCGGCGCAGCTTCTGCTGCAGCGACCAGCCGATCCAGCGGTCGCGCACGGCCACGCGCAGCGCTCCGGGTTGCCATCCCAGCAGCGCCAGCCAAGTCCCGTCCAGGGTTGCGACATGCCGCAAGGCACGTCCGAACATGCGCTGGAAGGACAGGTAGTGGTGGGCGGCCACCAGCCGGTCCCAACGTCGGTGCTCGCAGCCGCCGCGAGTCGGGCGCACGCAAACAGCGCGCAGGTCATAGTGCGCGTCTTGCACCGTTGTTGCCATCTGGAGGCCAGCCACCAAGGCCCACTATGACAGAATCAGCTCAAAATGTCCACCCCTCTACCTAGAAGCCCTGACATTCAGCCCCGCAGCGGTGTGCGCTGGGGCCAGCTAAGGACCAAGGATGCAGCTCCCATCCGTCCGATGTCTCGCCGTTACGGGGCAGCCGGCTTTCCGGAACTGCAGCCGTGGGCCAGGGATGGGCTCGAGCGGATCGGGGCAGTGTTCCACTGGGCGCGCCTGCGTCGCAGGGCCTGACAGCCCGACCTGCCCTTGCAGGGCCAGGCCGAGGACTGCGCGGCTGCGCAGGCAAGCCTGGAAGCCAGCTTCGGGGAACTCTTCGACGACGCGCTGCAAGCGTGGCAGCGCCTGGTCGCCCGCTATGAGCTGCTGGAAGGCTTGCAGCCAAGCGCTGGCCGGACCGGCGCGGAGCTGGCCCAAGTGGCAGCGCAGGGCAAAGCCACGGCGTCCTTGATCCAGCATCAGGAGGGTCCCAGCGTGTTTCTCGAGGATCCGGGGATTCCCATGGACAACAACCGCTCGGAGTGGACCTTGCGCGGGCCCGTGATCTCGCGCCAGCGGCGCTTCGGGCCCGGCGGACCGGCCAGGGCCAAGACGGCGGGGCGCCTGCTCAGCGTGCTGCAGACAGCGAGAGTGGCTGGGCTGAACCCGTACCGGTGCCCGCAGGATTGGCTGGATGCCTATGCGCGCAACCGGGGCCAGGCCCCATCGGACCTGTCCCCATGGCTCCCGTGAGAGATGGACGAGCAGCGCATGGAGGAACTCCGCGCACCTCCCTTACGCTGCTGGACTCCGGCCAACGAGCCGCCAGCGGCAGCACTCGCTCCCGCACCCGACAGCCCTGTCCCGCGCGCAGCTTGACTCCCCGCTGAGGCCAACTCGCGAGTTTCCCTACGACACTCGCCCACCTTCTCAGGCTGGAGCCCCAACGCGGCGAGCGAGCCCACCCTGCACCTGCGGGCCGCACCTTCCCTCCCTTGGTCCTCGCGAGGGCCAGTCTCCCAGGCCCCAAATACTCCCCGGAGTGAATGCTTACCCCTGCGGGACATCAGTCTGGATTCTCGCTACTCCACGTTGTGTGGATACACCGACAGGGATCTGGACACTGTGTTCGCACCCGAGCTTCCCGGCCTAGACCGGGAAGAGATCCGGGAGCGGTACAACGGCTACGGGTGGCTGGGCGAGGAGAAGGTCTACAGTCCGTTCGACATCCTGCTGCTCTTCGACTGTCGCAGATTCCGGCCGTACTGGTTCAACACCGGGACGCCCGATTTCCTGTACCAGACGATGATGAAGCGGGGTGTGAGCCCGCTGGAGCTGGAGAACCGGATCTCGGACATCGACTTGGTCTCGACCTTCGACGTTGATGACATCTGCGCCGACGCGCTGCTGTTCCAGACAGGCTACCTGACAATTGCGCCTGAAGAGCCCGGTGACGACGATTCTTTCCTCACACTCGGCTATCCGAACAGGGAAGTCCGCCGGAGCCTGAACAAGGGCTTGCTTGCCCATTTGGGAAGGCCGGCGACGGAAGTGAGCGTACAGGGCAAGTCGTTGTGCCGCACGCTGGCAGCCAATGACTTCCAAGCGTTCGGGAGCCGCCTGCGGTCATTCTTCGCAGGGGTCCCGTACCAGTGGCAGGTGAATCCAGAGCTTGCGCGGTACGAGGCGTGGTACGCGGGCATGCTTTACGCCTGCTTCCGAACCATCGGTGCGGACTTGAGGGTCGAGGACTCGTCGAGTCGCGGGCGGGCGGACATGGTGCTGTTGCATGCCGGGCAGGTGTTCGTCTTGGAACTCAAGATGGCAGCGGACGGCCAAGATGCCGAGCGAGCCACGGCCGGGGCGCTCGCGCAGATTCGAGGCCGTGGCTACTGGGAAAAGTACCACGGCCGGGACGAGCCGATCCACTTGGTGAGGGTTGTGTTCGGCCGGCGCGAGCGGAACTTGCTGGCGGTCAGAGCAGAGCGCTGCTGAGGGCCCACGGTCCCCGATCTGGCGCAATGTCTTACTCAACTCCAGAATGAGCACTGTGTCACAGTGGCCGGGCTACTCAGTCTTACCGGTGATCGGAGAGGTCTTGGATCGGCAGGAGACGCTACAGAGTCTTCCTCGGTCGGGGCCGACCGGCGTACGTGCGCCCGCCTTGGTGTCAGCGCGAGCCGGCCGAGACGCCGACCTGGCTGTTCGACGGGCGTCAGGCGCCCGCGTCACATGTGCACTCCTCTATTCGGGACAAGTTGACGCAGGCGAACGAGCACGGAAACGAGACCATCCGCCCGTGGCGCAGAAAATGGAAACCGGAACGGGCAAGATCCACGTTGATGGCAATGATCGCCCTCCGGGAGTTGCAGGTCACCTTCCGTGCCTTCAAGCCCGGCCTAACGCAAGAGCCTCCGTCCCGTTGTCGCGGTGACCGAGCCAGGTTGGCCAGCCAGACCGCAGATCTCACCGTCCGAGGCCCTTCGGGGGCATTCTTGACTGTTGGGTAGAATAGCCGCGAGTCCCGAGGGACTGGAGGCAAATTTGAGACGACTTGGATTTCTCGGCCTCTGTGTGGCCGCCACCCTGTTCGCGGCGCCGGATACCGACCAACAGCAGGCGGGTGACACCACCATCCGCAACCCGTACACGTCAGACGAGGATGTGGCGGCGGGGGGCAGGCTCTACCGCGCGCACTGTGCCGTCTGCCACGGCATTGAGGGTGAGGGCGGCCGGGGCGTAGTCCTCACAACCGGTCGATTTCGCCACGGATCCTCGGACAGCGGACTGTTCAAGACCATCTCGGAAGGCATTCCGGGCACCGAGATGCCCGGGATCTTCTTCAACGGCCCGCAGCTGTGGCAGCTCGTGGCCTTCGTCCGGGCGCTGAGCGCGGGCCGCGCGGCAGAACAAGTGGACGGTGACGCGGACAAGGGCAAGGCCGTGTACGCGGCGAACGGTTGCAGCGGGTGCCACCGGATCCGGGGGGAGGGCGGGCGCATGGGCCCCGACCTCACGGACATCGGCGCGATTCGCTCCATGGGTCACTTGCAAGTGGCGATCGTGGATCCCAGTCAAGATGTGTTGCCCCAGCACTGGACCGCGAAGGTCACGCCCAAGGGGGCCGACCAAGTCGCCGGAATGCGCATGAACGAGGACACCTTCTCGATCCAGCTCATCGATCCCGCGGGACGGCTGCGGTCATTCAGAAAGTCGGACCTTGCGTCCTTCGAGGTCGACCGTTCCTCCGCCATGCCGTCCTTCGAGGGGCGCGTACAGGGCGAGGACTTTGCGAACTTGGTCGCCTATCTGGCGACGCTGCGCCTGGGAGGGCCGAACGATGACCAGCAGTAGCCTGCTCCGATTGGCCTCGAGCATCGCTTTTGGCGCCTTGACGCTTGGTGCCCAGGTAACCTACGACCGCATCCTGAACGCCGCAAGCGAGCCGGGAAACTGGCTGACCTACAACGGCACCTACGCCAGCCAGCACCACTCGTCGCTCAACCAGATCACACGCGAGAACGCCGCAAATCTCGAGCTCAAGTGGGTCTTCCAGGCCAAGTCTCTGGAGAAGTTCGAGTCGACGCCTCTGGTGGTCGATGGAGTGATGTACGTCGTCGAAATGCCCAACGACGTGATCGCCCTTGATGCCGTGACGGGGAGGCGCTACTGGAAGTACTCCCACCTTCTGGGGGACAAGGTCAATGTTTGCTGCGGGCGGGTGAACCGCGGTTTGGCGATCCTTGGCGACACGCTCTACATGGGCACGATCGACGGGAAGCTCGTGGCGCTCGATGCCAAGTCCGGTGCAGTGGAATTCTCGCGGCAGATCGTCGACCCCACCGGCGGGTACTCCCTCACGCACGCGCCGCTGATCGTGAAAGACAGGTTGATCCTCGGCTCCGCCGGGGGAGAGTACGGCATCCGCGGCTTCATCGCGGCCTTCGACGCCGAGACCGGCGACGAGCTGTGGCGTTTCAACACGATCCCCGGACCCGGCGAGCCCGGCCATGAGACGTGGGCCGGCGATTCGTGGAAGCGCGGTGGCGGTTCGATATGGCTGACCGGCTCGTACGATCCGGACTTGAACCTGACCTACTGGGGCGTGGGCAACCCCGCCCCGGACTGGAACGGCGACGTGCGCCTCGGCGACAACCTCTATTCCGACTCCGTGGTCGCCCTCAACCCCGACACCGGAGAGCTTGAGTGGTACTTCCAGTTCACTCCGCACGACGAGTGGGACTGGGACGCGGTGCAGGTTCCCGTCCTCGTGGACCGCGAGTGGAAGGGCGAGCAGCGCAAGTTGATGCTCTGGGCCAACCGGAATGGATTCTTCTACGTCTTGGACCGCGCGACCGGCGAGTTCCTGCATGGCAAGAACTTCGTCAAGGTGACATGGGCCAAGGGACTGGACGAGAACGGCAGGCCGATCAGGGTTCCGGAGGCCTCGCCAACCCGGGAGGGTGTCCGGGTCTGGCCAGCCGTGCAGGGCGGAACGAACTGGTACTCACCCGCGTACAGCGCGCGCACGGGCCTGTTCTACGTCTCGACTTGGGAGTATTCGAGCGTCTACCACAAGGGGGACCCGCTATACGTCCGCGGCAACCGGTACGTCGGCAGCCTGCCCCGCGGCGTTTACCCCAACACCATGAAGGACACCGCCGAGCAGCAGGGAACCGGCGCGATCCGGGCTCTGTCGCCCGAAACGGGGGACATGGAGTGGGAGTTCAAGCTCACGAACATCGGCGAGTGCGGCATCCTCTCGACGGACGGGGATATCTTGGTCACCGGGATGATCGAGGGTCACCTTCTGGTGCTGGACTCGTTCACCGGAGAGGACCTGCTCACTGTCAATCTAGGCGGGCGGATGGCATCCTCTCCGATCACGTTCACCGCCAGTGGCGAACAGTACATCGCGGTGAACGCCGGCTCGGCGCTGTTTGTCTTCGGGCTGCCAGACTGAGCGTCGGCCGTCCGGGCGCACAGACGCCGAGCCCCAGCGGCAAACAGCTGTCCGCTCCCGCCCAGCACGTCCCCGAAGCGAGGTCTCTGGCGCGCGATCCGCATGGCCGCGGTGCAGACGGCGTCACCTCTGGATCCCTTTGGCGCGGTGTCGGGACACTTGGTGGTTTGCGGCACGCGCCCGGAATCACCTTGGCAAGAGCGGATCCTCCGCACGGACCCGAGCCGCGAGCCGGGTCAGGTGTGGACCAGCGTGCGGGCCATGTGAACAAACTTCCGTGCCCGCCTCGGATCGCGGAGGCCCGATAACCGAGCCGGCCCGGGCCAGAGTCCAGGGTCAGGCCACGTGTTTCCTCTGGCTGCAGGTGGCCGATGGCGGTCTGGCGGGTCCAGAGCGCGCCAAGTCAGCTTGCGAGGGAGTCGATCCGAGGCCATCGTCGCCGTTGCGCGCCATTGCGCCAGCCTCCTATGCCCGGGCCCGGGCGTACGCGGGGCTCGCCAGCAGGGCTATCCCGACGCAGCTCAGGATTCCTACCGCCCCGTACATGAAGAAGTGCAGGTCGGTGTGCTGCTGGACCCAGTAGAGGATGGCCACGCTCGCCACCGCCCCGGTCATCGCTCCCCGCCCGTTCGCGCTCGGGAAAAACACCCCGAGCGCGAACAGTCCTGCCAGCCCTCCGCCAAGCAGTCCCATCATCCCTTGGAACGTGTCCCACAGGGACCCGATGTCGAAGGTTGCCAGCGCGATCGAAGTGGCCGTGGCCACCGCGCCGAGTAACGCGGTCAGCGCGCGAGCCAGCCACAGCCGCTTCGAGTCCGACGACTGCGGCCGGAAGCGGGCGTAGAAGTCAGTGACAAGCGCCGCCGAGACGCTGTTGAGGCTGCTGTCCAAGGTGGACATCGACGCCGCAAAGATGGCCGCGATCAGGAGGCCGGCAACGCCCGCCGGCAGTTGCTGCGCGATGAACAGCGGGAAGATCGAGTCGGTCGGCTGGGTCGGGTCGAGCAGGCCCGGATTGGCCCGGTAGAACGCCCAGAGGCCCGTGCCCAGCAGAAAGAGGGTCAGCGTCGACGGGAGCAGGAGCACGGCGTTGGTCCAGATCGACCTGGCCGCCGCTTTTTCGTCCCGTGTCGTGAAGTAGCGCTGCACGACTGCCTGGTCCGATGTGTACGGCACCAAGTTGAGGAAGAAATTCCCGACCACGACGACCCACACTGCAGTCGTGGTCGCGTCCCAAGTCCAGTTGAACATGTGGAACTTGTCATATTCCGCGCCGGCGGTCAGGATCGCGCCGAACCCACCGTCGATTCTCGAGACCAGGATGGCCAAGCTGAGCAACGCTCCGCCATAGAGCACGAACACCTGCACGACATCGGTCCAGATCACCGCGCGAATCCCGCCGATCACGGTGTACAGCGTCGACAGCACGCCCATGATCAGAATGCAGGCGTAGACGCTGATCCCGGTAACCGTGGACAGTGCGATGGCCGGAAGGAACAGCACGATGGCCATTCGCCCCAGTTGGTACAGCACGAACGAAACGCTGGCGTACATCCGAACCTGAAGGTTGAACCGCCGCTCCAAGTACTCGTACGCACTTGTCATCGGCGTGCGCCGGAAGTGCGGCAGATAGCAGAAGACAACCGGGAATGCGACCATGATGATCGTCATCTGCAGCAGGAAATAGACCCAGTCTGTGGCGTAGACCTTGGCCGGGATCGCCATGAAGCTGATCGATGAGAGCTGGGTGCCGAAGATCGAGAGGCCCGTCGCCCACCACGGCATGCGCCGCCCTGCCACGAAGAAGTCCTCGCTGCTGGTTCCCACCCTGGCGAAGTACAGCCCCATCGTGACGAGAACGAGGAAGTAGGCAGTCAAAGTGACGTAGTCGATCGAGTGGAACCCCGACGGGTCGGGCCGCACCTCCATCGCCAGCAGCCTCGGGCGGCCATCGGCGTCGGCGCCCGCGAGCACCACCCTTCCTCCCCACTCCACCGCTCCGGCCAGGCCGAGCGGACCGGGCGAATCGCCGGTCGCGACCCATGTGTCTGTCACGGAGTGGTAGGCGAGGAGTCCTCCCGAGGCGGTCATCGCCGACACGTGGGTGAACCCGAACGGCACCGCCGAGCCCGGGACCAATGCCTCGGGGGCCGTTGCGAGCGGGCTCCAGCCGCCGGCCTCCGTGTAGCGGTGAGCGTCGGCAAGGGGAGGGATGGCAACTCCGCCGGTGGCGGGAGCCCCGCCGATGATGACCAAGGCCCCGTCGACTGCCGCCAGGGATCCCGAGTGACGAACCGGCCCGCCAAGCGGGGCCCGGCTCTCCCATTGCGGCTGGCCGGTCTCCAAGTCCAAGGCCCAGAGGGCCGTTCCGCCCGTCGGCGCCTGTGCCCCGCTGGCTCCGCCGGCGTAGTAGAGCACGCCCTCCAGCCACGCTGCGGCACCCCGGGCCGTTGGAATGGAAAGCTCCGGGAGCGCCTCGTACGCCAGATCATCCCCGGCCAGCCGTATCTCCAGTGCGGATCCGGTTGGCTGGTCACCCGGCCCGGAGATGCCGCCGACCAGCGCGCACCGGCCGCCCGCCGAAGCCGCGGCGGCAAATGCCGTGGCCACCGGCAGGTCAGTGGTGCGGCGCCATGCCCCCTCTGGCCCATCGAGGATCCACGCGTCGGCCAGCGTCGCGCCAGTCCGCGCGTCCAAACCGCCTGCGAGCACCAAGCGGCCATCGACAACGCACAGCTGCGCCCCTTCTAGCGAGTCCCTTCCGGGGATTGCGGGCGATTCCGACCAGTCCAGCTCCAGCGCCGCGCCACTGGCTGGCAGCAAAATTGCCAAGGCCAGAATCCGCCCTGCAACGGTCATGAACACTCGAGATTCTCCGGCACTGCTCTCAAATGCGGTGTTGCTTCCAACCCCCGCGGCGGAACAGCAAGTACCCGACGCCCGCCCATGTCGCCCCCGAGACCACCACTGCCGCGTATACTCCCTCCACCCCAAGCTCGAGGGGCCGGGCCAGAGTATAGGCCAGGGGCAACTGCCAGCACCAGTAGCACACCAAGTTGATCCACGCCGGCGTCGCCGTGTCCCCGGCGCCGTTGAAGGCCTGCCCGAACACCATCGAGAAGCCGGCGAACACGTAGCCGGTGCTGAGAATCTTCAGGCTGCGGGTGCCATTCTCGACGACTGGGTCGACCGTCGTGAAAACGCGGACAAGCGGCTCCGCCAAGATCCAGAAGACCACCGCGATTCCCGAGAGCATCACAAAGTTGAGCAGCCCGGTCAAGATCACCGCGCGCTCGGCCCTGTCTGGGCGCGCGGCCCCAAGATTCTGGCCCACGAGGGTCGCGGTCGCGTTGCTCACACCCCAAGATGGCAGGATCGCCATGTGGATCAGGCGCAGCGAGAGTGTGTATCCCGCCAGCACCGTCTCCCCGAACAGCGAGATGATGCGCGTCACGCCCAGCCATGCGGCAGTCCCCACGAAGAATTGCAACATGCCCGTCAGCGACACGCGCAGCAGGTTGAAGAAGGTCGGACCGTCCCAGCGCCTGGCTGCCCGCGTGATGCGAACCGGGCCGTCACCTCGGAAGAGGATCGCGAGCTGGAAGGCAACCCCAGTGCCCCGGCCCACCGTCGTGGCGACGGCTGCCCCGGTCAGCCCCATTTCGGGAAATGGCCCGATCCCGAAGATCAACAGCGGGTCCAGGGCCATGTTGATCAGGTTAGCCAGCCAGAGCGCCCGCATCGCGACAACCGCGTTCCCAGCCCCGCGAAAGATGGCGTTGTTGAGGAAGATCAGGAAGATCGTCGGCGACCCCGCGAAAAGCACAGCTGTGTAGCCGTGGCCCGCCTCGATCGCTTCGCTCGCCCCCATCCAGCGCAGCATCTCCGGCGCCAGGATGTAGCCCGCCACGCTCACCGGGATCGCTCCCGCCAGCCCGGCCAGGATTCCCTGCCACGCCGCCAGGCCGGCGGCCTCCGGGTCCCCCTCTCCGACGCGGCGTGCCACGGTTGCCGTTGTGCCCATCGACAGTCCCATCACAATCGCGAAGACCAAGATGATCAGCGATCCGGTGAGGCCGACCGTTGCGATCGCGGCCGGGCCGAGCTTGCCGACGAAGTAAATGTCCACCAGTCCGAAGGTTGACTCCATCACCAGCTCGAGCACCATGGGAATCGCCAGCAGCAAGATCGCCCTGGGCAGCGGGATGCTCGTGTAGTCTTGCTTGGAGCCCGTGATTGCGTCCGGGATCGTGCGCCACAGCGAGCGTCGCTCGGTCGGGCGCACGCTGCCCGCCGGCTGGGACGGGGGGTCCGGGGACATAGGGGCTGGCCCGTCGCATCTGGGACGGTCGCAGAGCCCCATTCTCACACAAGGGCCGATGCCAGTTGGCCGACGATCTCAGGCCGGCCTGCTGCCCGAGCGGATGCCGAGCGCGCGCATCTTGCGGTGCAGGTTGCTGCGTTCCATGCCGAGCGCCTTCGCGGCGCGTGTCACGTTGCCGTTCGTGGCCTTGAGGGTGCGCTCGACATATTCGCGCTCGTATGCCTGGCGGGCATCCCGCAGACTGGCGAACGCTCGCATGGGCGCCTGGCCGGCCGGGGAGCCCAAACCCGTTCCCCCCAGGTCTCGGGCCCTGACATCGTCGCCCTTGTGCAAGATCGCCACCCGCTCCATCTGGTTTCGAAGCTCGCGCACGTTCCCCGGCCAGTCATGGGCGGCGAGAGCCGCCAGCGCCGACGGGCGCAGCCTCTTGGGCCTGCGCCCGTAAGCCGCCGAGAATTCCGCGAGGAACGCTTCCGCAAGCACCGAGATGTCCTCGATCCGGTCCCGCAGCGGCGGGATGTGGAAGGGGACCACGTTCAGCCGATAGAACAGGTCCTCGCGGAAATTGCCGCGCGCGATCTCGTCCGCGAGACTCTTGTTCGTCGATGCGACGACCCGCACGTCGACCTGCAGCGTGCGGCCTGACCCGAGCGGCTCGAAACGTTGGTCCTCGATCCAGCGCAGCACCTTTGCCTGCGTCTTCAGGCTCATGTCCCCAACCTCGTCGAGGAACAGGGTTCCGCAATCCGCCAGCTGGAACTTCCCGACCTTGTCCTTGGCAGCGCCGGGGAATGCCCCGGCCACATGTCCGAAGAGCTCGCTCTCGATCAGGTCTTCCGGGATTGCCGCGCAGTTCACCGCCACGAGCGGGCCATCCGCGCGCCGGCTTTGCGCGTGAATGGCGTGCGCCATCAGCTCCTTGCCGGTGCCACTCTCGCCGATGATCAGGACCCGACCGTTTGTGGGGGCCATCAGCTGGATCTGCCGCCGTACCGCCTTCATTGGAACACTGCTGCCCAAGATGCGGTGTCGGTGGCCAACCTCGGACCGCAGGGCCGCGTTCTGCGCCAGCAGGTTGTGGCGCTCGACGGCGTTTCGCACCGCCAGGGCGACCTTGGGGACCGAGAGCGGCTTCTCCAGAAAGTCGTGCGCTCCAAGCTTGGTCGCGCGCACCGCGGTGGCGACATTTCCGTGACCCGAGATCATCACCACTACGGGCCGCCGCGATTGCTCGATCTCCGCGATGTTCGCAAGGGTCTCCAAGCCGTCCATGCCCGGAAGCCAAATGTCGAGCAGAACGACCGAGAAGGACTTGTGCCCGAGCACTTCGAGGCAGCGCTCGCCGCTGTCGGCGGTCTCGACGCGGTGGCCCTGGTCCTCGAGCACTCCGGCCAGCGTTTCCCGAATGCCGGCCTCGTCGTCCACGACCAGAATCCGGCCCGGCTTCGGCGCTGTCATGGCACCGCCTCCGCGAGTTCCTCCCGCGGCGCGGTCGGCAGCTCGATCACGAACCGCGTTCCGGCAGGCTGGTTGTCCTCCACGCGGATGGCCCCCCGGTGCTCCTGCACCACGCTGCGGACGATGGGCAGCCCGAGGCCGGTTCCCCGCTCCTTGGTGGAAAACTGGGGAAGGAAGAGCCGCGCTCGGTCCTCTGGCATGATTCCCGGGCCCGAGTCGGAGACCGCCAGGTCCACCAGGCCATCCCCGGGCCGGCTCCGCGTGCTCACGACAATCTCCCTCACCAAGCTGTCCCGCAGCGCCTCGGCGGAGTTGTCGATCAGATTGACCAGGGCCCTCTTGAGAGCATCCTTGTCGATCATGGCAACCGTGGCCCCCGGTTCGAGCTCGAGCTTCAGCGATGTCTCACCCAGGCGGCCGCTGAAGACACTCGCGGCGTCCCGGGCAACGCCATTGACATCCGCGCGCTCCAAGCGCAGTGCCGGGAATCCGGCAACGTCCGAGAAACTGCTGACGAGCGTTCCGAGAGAGCGCACCTCGCGCTCGATCGTGCGCGTCATCTCGCGGAGCCTCGCGGTCAGGTCGGCCCTCTGGCCCGGCGCTTGGACTTGGTTGAGGCGCCCCAGCAGCACGTCGATCCGGCCGGCCGCCAGGGAGATGGGCGTGAGCGGATTCTTGATCTCGTGCGCGAGGCGCTGGGCCACCTCCTGCCAGGCCTCGGACCGCTGGGCGCGCATCAGGTCCGTCGTGTCCTCCAGCACGACCACGAGCCCGGACTGCTCGTCGCCCGCGTCGAGGGAGGAAACGGTCACGCCGACGTGCCTCCGCCGGCCGCCGCGCTCGATCTCGAAGTCCCGGGTCACCAGGCCGGTCCTCCGCGCGCGGCCCAGCATTCGCCCCAGCGCGGCCCGGTCCGCGCCCCGCAGCAGTTCCGTCACGACACGCATGCGCCTGATGTCGCGGGGCGCGGCAAAGTCCTGGGCTGCCCCGTTGAAGCGCCTGATCCGGCCACCCTCGTCCACGGAGATGACGGCTGACGTGATGCTCTCCAAGATCGCGCGAATCAGCTGGCGGCGCTCGTTCAGCTCGGCGTTCGCAGCCGCCAGGTCATGGTTGCTGCGGCGCAGCTCGCCGGTCTTCGCCTCGAGGGCTTGGCCCATGCGGTTGAAGGCCTCCACCAAGGCGCCCAGCTCATCGATGGCGCGGGTCCTGACGCGGTACTCGAGCTGCCCGCCTTCCAGCTTTCGGGCCGCCGTGACGAGCGCCTTGACCGGCCGGGTGATCTGCCTGGCCGCGAACTGGGCCAGCCAAACCGCGAAGAACAGCATGAAGATCGTGATCAGCGCCAAGATGTAGGCGTGCGTGCGCCACATGGCCGGGCGCGCCGCCTCGAGCCGCTGCCATTCGGCCACCCGGGCGCCGATGAATGCCAGGTCCTGCGCCTCTCCCGCGTCTTGGCGCCGGGCGATCCCCAGCATGTACGGGGGGCTACCGGGCACGGGGGCCGCGGCGTACAGCCAGCCATCGAACACGCCCTGCATGCCCTCGGGCGGCGGGTCGCCGATCAGCCGGAGCAGCCCTTCGGGGGGACGATCCCCGTCGCTCGATTCGCGACTGTCGCCCGGGGAGCCGCGTCGCGCGAGCATCAGGTAGTCGGCCCGCGCCGCGGCTCGCAAGGCCTCCAGGTCTTCCCTTCCGCCGAGATCGCCGGCCAGCGCTCCCAGCATGTCCGCGACCGCCCGCAGGTCACCCACCGCGCTTGCGGCCGTGCGCGAGGCGAGCCGTTCGGCAGACCGCAGCACGTCTACCGTCGGCTGCGAGAACCACTTGTCGATGTTCCGGTTCAGCAGAGTGATCGAGAAGTAGACATGCAGGCAGATCGGGGCAAAGCCGAGCGCCAGAACGCCGATGACGAGCTTCGTCCTCAGGCGTGACCCGATAGCGTTCTTGCGCCGCTCGACGTACAGCTTGAGCAGGTTGCGGAAGAGCAGGAACCCCAGCGCGACCGCGCCGACCACCACGCAGGTCGACAGGGCCCAGAGCACATACGTGGCGGTCGGGCTCTCGGGGCGGAAGTCTCCAAAGTCCAGAGACGTCAGCCAGAAGCAAAGCGCCAGCAGCGTCGCGAGCGCCCCGCCGTACGCCGTATAGGCCAGCACCTGCCGGGTTCGTGCCAACTCGCAGCCATTCTATCCGGGCCGCGGGGCCCGGCTGCCCAGGTCTCGCTCAGCCCGCGGTTCGCAGCGCTTCCGAGTAGCCCTTGATCTCGGCGTCCGAGTAACCCAGCTCGGCCAGCACTTCTGCCGTATGCTCGCCGACCCGGGGCGGGACTCGCCGGAGGGTCGGGCGATTGCCGTCGAATCGCACGGGCATCTTGAGATCCCGGTATTCCGGGATCCGGGGGTGAGGCGTTGGGTCGAAGATGCGATTGGCTTGCACTTGGGGGTCGTCCACGACTTCGTCGATGGACTGGATCGGGGAGCATGGCACGCGGTGGCTCTTGAGCAGCTCGTCCAGCTCTTGGGTCGTGCGCTCTCGCGTGTGGCGGGACAGCAGTTCGCGCAGCGCGTCACAATTGCCCACGCGGGACGGATTGTCCGCGAAACGCCCGTCATCCGCGGTCTCGGGGATGCCGAGCGCCTCGCACAGGCGCCGGAAAATCCCGTCATTGCCGCCACAGATCATGAGCTGCCCGTCCTTGGTCGGGAACGCCTCGTAAGGCGCGATCATCGCCAGGCCCGTGCCCATCCGGCGGGGCACGTTGCCGCTTGCCAGGTAAGTCATCATGTGGTAGCCAACCCACCCGAGCGACGTGTCCAGCAGCGAACACTCGACCAGCGATCCGGTCCCCTCCGAGTCGCGCTTGCGCAGCGCCGCGAGCACGCCCAAGGCCAGCAGGTATCCGGAGCCGATGTCGACCACCGACCCGCCGACCCGCGCGGGATCACCGTCTGGCGGCCCAGTGATTGACATCATCCCGCTGTAGGCCTGCAGCAATGGATCGTAGCCCGGGGTCCGGGCATAGGGCCCCTCGAAACCGTAGCCCGCGACCGAGGCGTAGACGATTCCGGGGAATTGCCTCCGGACTGTCTCATAGCCGAAACCCATGCGCTCGATGACGCCCTTGCGAAAGGCCTGCACGAGCACATCCGCGCCAGCCACCAGCCGGCGCACGACCTGCCGGCCCTCGCGAGACTTGAGATCCGCGACGACGCTGCGCTTGTTGCGGTTGAAGGCCAGGAAGAGGGGGGCATCGCCGTCCCAGAACGGGGGGCCCCACTGGCGGGCCGGGTCGCCGGCGGGGGGCTCGACCTTGATCACGTCGGCGCCGAGGTCGGCGAGCATCTGGGTGGCTTGGGGTCCGGCAATGTTCTGCGACAGATCGACGACTCGGATTCCGTCCAGCATGGCTCTCGCCCCTCTGCCGCGCTACGCGAGGATCTCCCGGATCACCTTGCCGTGCACGTCGGTCAGGCGGCGGTTGATCCCGTTGTGATACCAGGTGACCCGCTCGTGGTCGAGACCCAGCAGGTGCAGCATGGTGGCGTGGAAGTCATGGACGCTCGCGACATTCTCGACCGCCTTCCCGCCAAGTTCGTCGGTCGCGCCGTAGGACGTGCCGCCGCGGATTCCGGCACCCGCGAACCAAGTGGTGAACGCGTGGGGATTGTGATCCCTGCCGACCGTGCCCTGCTGGTGGGTGGGCATGCGGCCAAACTCGGTGGCCCAGACCACGAGCGTGTCATCCAGCATCCCTCGCGAGCGCATGTCCTTGATCAGCGCCGCCGTGGGCTGGTCCAACACCGGGCAGTGGCGCTCGTAGTCGGCCTTGAGCGTCTTGTGCGCGTCCCAGTTCAACAGCCCGTCCACCCCGGAGGCGCGCGAGGCGCAGAACAGGGTGACGAAGCGTACACCCTGCTCCAGCAAGCGCCGGGCCAGCAGGCAATTGCGGGCGTAGGCGGCCTTGAGCGGGTTGCCGTCGTCCGCGCCGTACAGTGCGCGGGTGGCCTTGGACTCCTTGGACAGATCTGTCACCCGCGGGGCGGAGAGTTGCATTCGGGCCGCCAGCTCATAGGCGGCGATGCGTGCCCCAAGCTCGTCCTCCCCGGGGTGACGCGCCGCGTGCAGGCGGTTCAGCGCGGCAACCAGACTGCGGGTGTCATCGTCCCGCTTGGCGGCGATGCCGCCCGGGCGGTCGAGGTTGCGGATCGGGCGCTGGGCGTTGAAGACGATCGCTTGGTGCTGCGCGGGCAGGAAGCCGGCCCCCCAATTGGCCGGTCCGGCGGGAGGGATGCCGCGCACGTCCGGAATCGCGACATACGTGGGAAGGTTGTCGTTCTCCGTGCCGAGCGCGTAGCTCAGCCATGATCCCGCCGAGGGGAACCCTTCGAGCACGAACCCGGTGTTGAGCAGGACGCAGGCGGGGCCGTGGGTGTTGGTCTTCGAGTGCATCGAGTGCACGAAGGCGATCTCGTCCGCGACGCTGCCAATGTGGGGCAGCATCTCGGTGAGCATCTTCCCGCTCTGGCCGCGGGGCTGGAAGGCCCACGGCGAGCCCATCAGCGCGCCATTGGCCCCTTGGAAGGTCACGGCGTCCATGCTTTCCGGCGCGGCTTGGCCGGAACGCCGCTGCAGCTCAGGCTTGTGATCCCACAGATCAATGTGCGAGGCGGCCCCGGGACAGAAGATCTGCAGCACGCGCTTGGCCCGGGGCTCGAAGTGCGGGCCTTGAGGTATCCCGGCCGCAGACTGGGGGAGCATCGCGGCCAATGCCACGCCCTGAATTCCGCTGACGAAGTCCCCGAAGAATTCGCGACGGGTGGGTGGGACCCCCGACCGCGGCGCGCGCTGGAATGCCCGGGACATCAGAACACGTAAAGGAACTCGTTGGTGTTCAGCAGCGCCCGGCCCAATGCGTCCAGACCGTGCTCGGAGACAAAGTCGCCGGCCAGGTCAAGCTCCCGCTCGGTCGGATGCCGCCCCAACGCGAGCCGCCAGGCCGCGCCGACGGGACTCTCGCCGCCAGCCTCCTGCGCGCGGCGCGCCAAGGCCCGGGCCTGGTCCAGGACGAAGGAGCTGTTGAGCAGCGTCAGGGCTTGCAGCGGGGAGGTCGTGGATGTTCGCGTCGGCGCGGGCAGAGATGTCTCCGGACAGTCGAACTCGGCCAGCAGCCCGGGCTTCACGGACCTGGCGTGCTGGTGGTAGACGGCGCGCCGGTAGGTTTCCGGCGCGAAAGTGTCCAGCTCGTAGTACGTCGCGACATTGTCGACCGTGTAGCGGTAGAGCTGGAATCCGGGCCCTCCCATGGCGCGGTCCAGATTGCCGCTCGACGCGAGGATCGAGTCTCGCAGCTCTTCGGCGCTGAGCCGTCGCGGGGGATAGCGCCAGAGGTAGGTCCCGTCGGTGTCCACCCGGGCCTCGTCCTCGCGAAGGTCGCTCGCCTGGCGATAGGTGGCGGAGAGCACGATTTCCCGGTGCAAGGGTTTGAGCCGCCAGCGGTGTACGCGGACCAAGCGGCTGGCCAGCCAGTCCAGCAATTCCGGGTGCGAGGGCCTGCCGCCGTTGACGCCCAGATCGCTCGGATTCCGGGCGAGGCCGCGGCCGAAGTGGTGCATCCAGACTCGATTGGCGATCACGCGGGCGGTGAGCGCGTTGCGGTCGTCCGCGATCCACCGCGCCAGCGCCAAGCGGCGAGCGCCCTCCGCCGCGTTGGGCTCGAGCTCGAACCGACCCGCCACGTGCTCGAGCGTAGACAGGCTGGCCGGGGCGACGGTGTCCCCCCGTTGCATCGGATTCCCACTGACCATGACAAACGAAGGCTCCGAAGGCTGCCTGAAGGTGCCAAGAAAAGCCGTCTTGGGCCGCGCCGTGCTGTTCAGACGGGCGTCGGCTTCACTGGCCATCCGCTCGAAGCGCTCCCATCTCCGCTTCTCGTCCTCGGTCAGGACGGCCTTGGTCAACAGGAGTTCTCTTGCGTGCGCAGAGAATGGCAGCCGTCCTTCGCCGCTTGCGACCGTTGTCCACCGCTCGCCGTCGGGAGAGACGCGCACTTCGTACGCCTCGGGCTGGGGGCGGGCGAATCTTCCGCCAAAGCCGCCCAGGCGGTCTGCCGACCATTCAACGCGCCGGATGCGGTACGAGCGGCCTAGGTCCACCTGTACCCAGGCCGGCAAACTGCCCCCGGCGATCCAGTTACGGCCGTACTGGCCGTCGACCAGGTTGGCCGGCGAGTAGGTGTCCGGCCTGGCGGAGTCGACACGTGTCGCGCTCGCCGCGGTGATGGCCCCCAGCGCCACGTTCCGGGGCTTGGCCCCGGCCGTCCACACGGAGAGCTCGTCCAACTGGACCGCGTTGCGGCCCACCGTCGATGCTTGGATCACCAGTCGCACGAAACGCGCCCTGACCGGCTTGAAGGATTCCGATGTTCCCGCCGGGTCCACGCTCGGGCGGTACTGTCGCAGCAAGTCGTCCCGGCGGAGCCGCAACCGCGTCTCGGCTGTCTTCCGAAGGCCAGCCAAGGCCCGGTTCGCGCGGTCCTTCGACGCGGCCACCTCGTCGGCGACTTGTCGGAACCGAGCAACGCGGCTCGGGTCGTCCCACTCGCGAGGGCCATGCCAAACTCCCGCGAAGGCCGCCTGCATGCGGTAGTAGTCCTCCGTGCGGATCGGGTCGAACTTGTGGTCATGGCAGCGCGCGCAGTGCACCGTCAGCCCGAGAAATGCCGAAGCTGTGCCCATGATCATGTCGTCCAAGTGGTTCGCTCGCTTCTGGGCCTCGCCCGACGGGTTCCGAATCCCGACGGTGTCGTGCGGGCCGGCCACGAGGAAGCCCGTGGCAGCCTGCGCTTCCAGATCGTCGGGGGCGACCTGGTCTGCGGCGATCTGCTCGCGGACCATTCGGTCGAAGGGTTTGTCGCCGTTGAACGCGCGGATCACCCAGTCGCGGTAGGGCCACGCATTCCGGCGCAGGTGATTCTGCTCGTATCCGTTGCTCTCCCCGAAGCGGGCCACGTCCAGCCAGTGCCGCCCCCAGCGCTCGCCGTAGGCAGGGGATGACAGGAGGCGGTCCACCAAGCGCTCGTACGCGCGGGGGTCGGGATCAAGCGCGAAGTCCTGTGCTTCGTCCGGGGTGGGTGGCAGCCCGGTAAGGTCAAAGCTCAGGCGGCGGATCAAGGTCCTACGGTTGGCGGGCGAGGACGGCTCCAGGCCCTTCGCGCGCATCGCGGACAGCAGGAACGCATCCAATGGCCCGTTGGACCATGCTCCGTCGTCATGCGGCGCTCGGCTTGTCCGCAGCGGTTGCAGTGACCACCAGCGCTCGGCGGCCTCCGCCGACCGGGAGTCCTGTCCCGCGGTCGCTCCCGATTGGACCCAGGCGCGCAAGATTTCGATCTCCGCGTCCGTGAGCCGCTCGCCGGCGGGCGGCATCTGAGGCTCCTCTCCGGACACCTTGGACAGCAGCAGGCTGTCGCCGGGATCTCCGGGAATCACAGCCGGGCCGCTCTCGCCGCCTCGGAGGATGTCTGTCGCGCTGGCCAGCCGCAGTCCGCGCTGGGCTGTCTCGCCTTGGTGGCAATGGGAGCACTTGCGGGCCAGCACGGGAAGCACGTCCCGCGTGAAGGAGACCTCGGCGGCCCCCGCGGGCAGCCCGGCGAGTGTTGACCAGAGGAAGATGGCAAGAGGCCCGGCCAAACTGACACTTGGCACTGCCTGAAGTCTGCGGGTCACGGCACAGCCATGCCAAATGGCGTACTCAACGCCCAGAACGGCCATTGTATATTGCGGCCAGAGAGCTCAGGGCCATCTGGCCGCTCTGGCCGGCCATGCCAGGACTCGGTACCATGGCCCGGGCGGCCGTTCGCCGACACGCGCGCGGCAAGGCATAGCCGCCGGGCCCGGCCACCCGGCGCGGGACAGTTCAGAACGGCAACATGGACCGCAACCGCGGGGCCAAGCCGGGGGCATGGGGACACACAGGAGCAGGCATGCAAGGTGGATTCATCAGTGCGGTCGAGGCCCGGAGTGAAGCGATCCCGCTGGGCACGCTGGCGTGGTTCAGCGCGCCCCCGGACACCGGGGCGAAGTCTCTCGCGGTGGTTGAGGTGCGCTTCAGCCCAGATGGCGGTCACGACTTTCACCTGCATCCGGGGCAAGAGGAAGTCATCTACGTGCTCGAGGGAAAAATCGAGCAGTGGGTCGGCCGGGACCGGCGCCTGCTGGTTGCGGGAGACTCCGCGTTCATCACCGCCGGAACTCCGCACGCGTCCTTCAACGTGACCGAGAGCGACGCGAGGATCCTCGCCATTCTCGGCCCTTGCGTCGGCGAGACCGGGTACGAACTCGTGGATCTGGCCGGGCAAGAGCCGTGGGCATCCCTGCGATAGCGCGGTCGGGTCCGGGACGGACGGACCGGGGCGGGGCAGTGGCGCCAGCCAGGGAGTCAGGGCAGCGCGCATCCGGGCAACCGGAGCGCCAGAGCCCGTCAGCGCGGTTAGCGGGACACGCTGGCCGGGGCTCCGATCAGCGATGGGGAACGCTGCGACCGTCCCGCTTGTAGCGTTCCAGGATGGCCTGCATGCTGCGAACGCGCTCTTCCGCGCCTTCCGCGAGGTTGACAGTTTGCTGGGGATCGTCGCGAAGGTTGTACAGCTCGACCGGCTGGCCATGCTGGACCACGGCTCTGCGCTTCCGGAACCATTCGGGCTCTCCCGGGCGCCCATTTCCGTTGTTATCCCCGGTCGGATGATCGATCAAGACCCAGTCCCCCTGCCGGATCCCGAACTCGCCCCTGGCACCGTGGTGGACTGTTGCCTCGCGGACCGGCGCGCCTGAGGCGTGGCCTAGCAGCGCCGGGGTCAAGTCATAGCTGTCTTCAGCCACATCGTCCGAGAGTTCGTAGCCCACGATTGCGGCGATGGTGGCCATCAGGTCTGTCAGGCATAGCACTTCGTCCTGGACAGTTCCCGCCGGAATCCGGCCCGGCCAGCGGGCGATGAAGGGTACGCGGTGCCCGCCCTCCCATAGGTCTCTCTTCACTCCCCGGAGGGTCCCCATGCTTGCGTGGCCGTGCTCTTGCAGGCGCACGTAAGCATCATCCTCGGGACCGTTGTCACTGGTGAACACGAGCAATGTGTCGCGGTCTTGGCCGGACCGCTCGATGGCGGCTAGGATTTCCCCGACGGCCCAGTCGACCTCCGCCACGAAGTCCCCGTACAGGCCGGCGGAGCTCTTGCCCCGAAAGTCCTTGTTAGGAACGACAGGGCGGTGCGGCGCGAGCGGCGCGAAATACAGGAACCACGGCTCTCCAGCTCGCGCGGAGCGGGCGATGAACCCCGCCGCTTCCTCGGTGTAGCGCGGAAGCATGCGCTCGAACTCAAACCCTCCCGACTTGACGCCGGTGTTGTTGTTCGGGCCGATCAAGTGGACGGGAAGGTGTCGCAGGTCGAATTTCCGGTCTGGCCGCGCCAGGACGGAGCCGTTCTCGACGAACGTCCACGCAGGCTCTGCCATGCCGAACGAGTATGAGAAACCGTGCTGCGGGGGCCCGTTCAACTGGGGCGATCCCCAGTCGATGCTGTCGGGTGTCTGTCCGCCCGCATCGTCCCGCAGGCTCCATTTCCGCCCGAGGTGCCACTTTCCGACCATGGCGGTTCGGTACCCCCGGTCATGGAGCATCCCGGCGATCGTCAGGCGTCCGGGCTCGATCAGCGGCAGCCCGCCCGACCGAAGAACACCGCGCGTCAGCCGGGTCCGCCAGGCGTAGCGCCCGGTCAGCAGCCCGTAGCGGGTCGGCGTGCAAACCCCGTCCGGGGCGTGGGCATCTGTGAACCGGACGCCCTCGGCGGCGACCCGGTCGAGGTTTGGAGTGGGAATCTTCGACTCGGGATTGTAGACGCCGACGTCTCCGTACCCCAAATCGTCGGCGAGAATCACCGCGACGTTGGGCGCGCCAATACCAGAGGTGGCCGAAGCTAGTGCAATCAGCATCCACAGGGCTATCGCCATGGCGACGAAAATACCACAGAGCGGGGGGCACCCTGCGCAAGGCGGCCCCTCTCGCACGGGCAAGCTGGCAGGCCAGCTGACGCTGGCAAGGCTCACCTTCGAGCCTTCGCCAGTTCGTTCACCGCAGTGGCGGGCCTAGCGGGGAAGCGTAGTTGACTCTTACTTTCAGTTGCGAGTTGAACCTGGCCTGGCCGAATCTGCGAGAGTCCCCGGGGCGGTGGGCCAAGTCTGGAGGATGGCAGCAGCGGTGCGGACGAGTCTAGTGGCCAGCGGCGTTCTGAGCGTGCTCCAGGCCGCCGTCTTCGGGGAGATGGGACGGGAGAGTGGGCGGCCGCTGTCCCTTGGGCGCCAGCGCCTCCCATGGCCGGCGACTGCGGCCAAGCCGTGGGTCGGTGCGGGGTGCAGCCAACAGATTGGCCGACTCCGCGCCGGCTCCAGACGGACTGGCGGACGTTCTCCGGCTTTGCCCTCCGGTGAGGGCCCCTGTGGTTCGCCGCGAGCTGTCGCGCTAAGGGCTCGCGCATAAATAACCATTACCATTAGGATATACATGTATCAGAATATCCCGGCTTGACCACCTAAACTGGCACTCGAGTGCCGCTTCGTGTGGACCATAGCGCTTCCCGTCACCGTTGTGGCTCCCAACATGGGGGCCTGGCCCTGCTGCAAGTGCCCCTTGCCGAGGGTATACATGTATCAGAATGCGCCCGCCCACCTTCCAGCCCCAGCCTCTTGTCTCCCTCCTGCAGCGCCAGCAGGTGGCCTCCATGCCCGAACTCATGGCCGGTCTCGGCACCACATCCCGCCACACCGTCTTGCGCCAGCTCGCCACCCTCGACTACATCAACTCCTATTCCCATCGCCGCGGCTTCTACGCCTTGCGCGAGACCGCCGACTTCGACGCCAGCGGCTTGTGGTCCCATGGCCCCGCCCGCTTCTCCCGGCGCGGCACGCTGCTCAACACCGTCCAAGCCCTCACCACGGATTCCTGCGACGGCCGCACCCCCCGCGAGCTCGATGCCCAGCTTGGCGTCTCCACCAAGGCCGCCTTGCGCAGGCTCATTCAGCTTGGGAAACTGGTCCGCATGCGCACCGATGGCCGGTCGCTGTACTGCGACCCCGACCCCGACCGGTCCCGGCAGCAGTTGCGCCGCCGCCAAGCTGTCAGCGGCACGCCCGCGCCTGCCGCTGACAGCCAGGATCCTGCCGCTCAGCTCGCAACAGCACGTGCGCGCTTCCTCGACGTGCTCGACGAGCGTACGCGGCGCCTGTATGCCGGCCTCCAGTCGCTGCAGTTCGGCCGAGGCGGAGACCGGCGCGTCGCCCAGAGCTTGGGCCTGCACCCCTCCACCGTCCGCCGCGGCCGCCTGCAATTGCTGAGCGGAGACAGTCTCGATCCCGGCCGCGTCCGCAGACCCGGTGGCGGACGCAAGACCTTGGAAAAAAAAGCCTGCAATCCGGAAATGCCTGAGAGAGTTGCTCCGCAGCGACACCGCCGGAGACCCGATTCACGGTCATCGCTGGTCGCGACGCAGCACCGCCAAGCTCTCGCGCGCTCTCGCCGCACACGGCCATCACGCTTGCGCGCGCAGCGTAGCCCGCCTGCTGCGCGCGATGGGGTACTCCCTGCGCGTCAACCGCAAGCTCATTGCTCCTAGGACTCACCCCCGTCGCGACGAGCAGTTCCGGCACATCGCAGCGCTGCGGTCGGCGCTGGCCCCCACGGTCCCCGCTGTGAGTGTGGATGCCAAGAAGAAGGAGCTCGTCGGTCGCTTCCGCAATCCCGGAACGGCTTGGAGCGACGACTGCGTGGAAGTCTTCGACCACGACTACCCGTCGTGGGCCACCGGCAAGGCTGTCCCTTACGGGATCTACGACCTGCAGGCCAACACCGGCTGGGTCGGCCTAGGCCTGTCCCACGACACTCCCTACTTCGCCGTCGACTGCATCGAGGCCTGGTGGGTTGCCGAGGGTCGCCAGCGCTATCCCGGTGCCGGAGAGCTGCTCGTGTTCGCCGACAGCGGCGGCAGCAACGGCATCAACCCGCATGCCTGGAAGCACGCCCTCCAAGAGCGACTCTGCAATCGCCACAGCCTGACCGTCACCGTGGCGCACTACCCTTCAGGATGCTCGAAATTCAACCCGATCGAACACCGACTCTTCAGCGAGATCAGCAAGAACTGGGCCGGCGTCCCGTTGGACAGTGTCGAGACGATCCTCAACTACATCCGCTCCACCACTACCAAGACCGGCCTGAACGTGAGCGCAGAACTCATCGAAGCCCAATACCAGGCCGGGATCAAGATCACCGCTCAGCAGCTGGCTGAGCTGAACCTGACCCGCGACAACCTGCTCCCCCGCCTGAACTACACTATCGCGCCCAATTCATCCTAGAAGTTTGCACTTATTCTTGCGCAAGCCCTAAGCCCGAGCGCTCCGGCTTGGCGCTACCGGGACTCCATGGCCTGCGGCCGGGCTGCGCTCGGCGGCTCCGCGAAATCGGGCCTGATGAGGGTGGGCTCCGGCCGCTTCTGCTCGTACCGCACAGAGCGCCCCAAATCGGCGCAGGCCCGCCAGAGCACGGCGTCGCCCGGCAGGGGTCGGCGCTTCGAGGGCAGGAAGCCGGTCGTCATCGCCAGCCACACCACCCAGGTCCGGATGTCGCTCGGTGGCGCGCGGCCCTGCTCGGCCCCCGGCCACAGATCGTCCGCCCGCACCAGGGCCCATAGGACCTCGATCTCGTCCCAGGTCAACACTTCGCCCACCGGCGTCTGCGGCGCATCGCGCGCGTAGCGCGCCAGCGAGGAGACCTGCCAGGCCGTGACGGCGTCGAACGCCAGGCACTTGCTCAGCGCTTCGGCCGTGCGCAGGCGGCGGTCCTGGATGCGCGTGCCGCTCTTGAGCACTTTGAACGGTTACGCTTCACAATGCACCTCCATTGTCGTACAGCGCCTTGTGCGGGCGGTGCCTGTTGGAGAATCGGGACCTGCAAGGCGGTTCGATTCTGCTCTTGCCTCGACGCAGTCCGGAGGGCCATGCCCGTCACACCCGAGGTGGGCCTGAGGCTGCAAGGAGGCGGACGCCCCCTCCTTGTGCTGCCATATCGGCGGGAATGGCGGCCCTGACACGCTGAATTCGCCCGCGAAGCGCCCCAGCGCTCCCTCTGGGACCCGGAACGGGCTGCGGTGTGGCTCCGCAGCCCAAGCAGAGCACCGGCCCGCCCGCCCGCGGCAGTCGCAGCGTCGACGCTTCCAGAGCGTGCCATGCCACCGCGGCCAGGGCGTCCCGCCAAGCATGGCAAATTGGCAGCTGCGGGCCTGGCTCGGAGCGGCTGGCTCCAGTGCGCCAGCACCTCTTACGTCGTGGGAATGCCTCCGGGCGGCGGTTTCGGCCCCCCTGCCGGCCTGCTCCCCAGCTCCCGGCACTGAGAATGGACCGGCGGCAGCCGCTGCCAGCCGGCCAGGGCCGGCAGGGTGCCCGCCAGTGCGCCCCAGCAGGCACTTTGCATCGTGAGAAACTGGCGGCCGGCCGACAGGACGGCTCGCGGAGTGCCCCGTCCCGCGCCGGCAAAGCGGCCCCCTCGCTTGCCCGCTCCTCCCCAGCGCTCGCATCAGCCGCTCTCCTCAGCCGCACCCGGCAAGCCTGGCAACAGCGGCTGCGGCACGCTGTCCAACCGCACGTACAAGCCCCTCTCCGCGCCCCGCACCACGCGCAGCGCCGGCAGCGAGCCGGCCCGAACTCGGGACCAGAGCGTCTGGCGCGACACCCCCAGTGCCCGCGCCGCCTCCCCGGCCCGCACGTAGCCCTCCGGGACCACCTCGCGAAACTTCGCCCTCACCCTCGCGTCCAGCCGCACCCGCAAGGCGCCCTCCGGCCCCGACCGCTCGGCCGGCACCCAACCCTGCTCAATCCAGCGGTACAGCGAGGACACCGACACTCCCAGCTCCCGCGCCGCTGCCGGCACCGACACCGGCTCCGGACCGCCGGCCGGTTTGCGCGGGCAGCCGGGGATGCCGTACTGCCTCCGCACGGCCGCCACCCGTTGCCACGTGAACTCCAGACCGCGAGCGGTGCGCAGCCCTCTCCGCCGCAACTCCGCGGCCACCTCGCGGTCGTAATCAAACCGCGCCAGGCGCCGCACCAGCTCCACGGTCGCTGCCGGCGTGCGCTCGGGCCGTGGCATGGGCTGCAACCCCAGCTCCCGCTCGTCGATCCAGCCCCCTCGCCAGCGCAGCAGCACTCCTAGCTTGCCCGCCTCGCGGTCCGCTGTCAGCACCACTTCCTCCAGCACCGCCCGCAGCAGCCGCTTGCGGTCCCGCCAAGTGGTCGCCGCGTCTTCCCACACCGCCCGCAGGTCCTCGCAGCACCGCGCCAGCTCCTCCCGCTCCTCCGGTGACACGCTGGCCGGCTCGCCCTGCCGCGCCGCCTGCAGATCCTTCCGCGCTCCCGCCAAGGCCTCCTGCGCCCGCTCCAGCGCTTGCTGCGCCCGCTCCCAGTCCCGCGCCAGCGTCCGCTTCACCCGCCGGAACTCCGGCTCCACCTCCAAGTACTCCTTGCGCGCCTTGCGCTCGTCCCACTGCTTGCGCTCCACTTCCCGCCGGTACCCCAGCAGCCGCCGCCGCTCCTCCTTGTCCCGCTGCCGTTCCGCCTCCAGGGCAGCCTCCGCCGCTGCCGGCCCCAGCCCATCCAGCACGATCTCCGCCACCAGCCGGTCCAGCCGCACGCCCCCCAGATACTGGCAGCCCCCCTCGCCGTCCAGACTGGGCTCGCAGCGGTACTGCACCGCGTTCGCGTAACGCACTGTCAACTGCCGCCCGCAGCTGCCGCAGGTGGCCAGCCCCTGCAGCAGAGCCCGCCCTTCCCGCGCCGCCCCCCGTCCGCCCTGCCCCACTGCGTTCCCCGCCAGCCGCGCCTGGATCGACAGCCACTCCTCCCACTCCACGTAGCCCTGATGGTGCTTCGTCAGCAACACCCGCCACTCCTCCATCGGCAGCTTGCGCCTCGTCTTCTGCTCCCGACCCCGCTCGTCCAGCTGCAGCCTGGTGCGCGTTCTGCCCCACGCGTACGCCCCGCCCATGGCCGGGTTCCGCAGCACGTTCCACACCCGCGAGTAGGTCGCCTCGCGCCACTCCAAGCCGCGCTCGTCCAGATGCCGCGTCGGCAGCTTCATCCCCTCCGCCCGCAGCTGCCGCGCCACTTGCAGGGCCGTCCCCAGCTCCCGGAATCGCTGGAACACCTCGCCCACCGCTTCGCGCACGTCCCGGTCCGGATCCTTGCGCAGCCGCTTGCCGTCCACGACGAAGCCCGTCGGCACGTGGTGGTACAGCTCGCCGCGCCGCGCCTTGCTCAGCATCCCCTTGTCCAGGCGCGCCTTGATCTTGTGTAGCTCCGCCTCCGACAGCGTGCCGTGAATGCCCAGCACGAAACTGTCGTCCCCGCTGTTGGCGTCGTACACCCCTTCGTCCGTCACCAGCAACGTCTCCGTGGCCCGCAGCCAGCGCAGCAGCTTGAACCAGTCCGCCCCGTTGCGCGCGAAGCGCGAGGCATCCAACCCGAACACCGCTCCAGCCCGCCCTCGCGCCACGCTCTGCAGCAGCCGCGCGAACCCCGCGCGCTGCACTTCCCCTGATCCCGAGCAGCCCAGATCCTCGTCGATCGTCTCGATGCGCTCCCGCGGCCAGCCCAGCTGCTCCGCCCGCTCCCGCAGCTCGTATTGCAGCCGCGTCGACTCCCGGTTCTTCAGCACTTGCCCCGGCGTCGACTGGCGCACGTACACCAACGCCAGCCGCTCAAGATGCCGCGCCCGGATCAGCGTCTCCCGCTTCATCGCTCAACTCCCGCGCTCGCGCCCGCAGCAGCATCCGCGCCAGCTGCTCCACCGCTTCCCGCCGCGCCCCGGCCGGCAGACTCCGCCAGCGAGCCTGCCGCTCCTCGTGCTCCAGCAACGCCAGCAGCCGGCCCTCCAGCCCCGCTGCCGGCCCCTTCTCGGTCTCTCGCATGGCGCCTCCGCAAGGCTCCCACCAGCGTACGCAAGGCGCGCAGGTGAGACACGCGCAGGCGCACGCACTGGGCGCCCTCCGGCGGCGGCTGCAGCGTGGTCCAAGCAGCGGGGAAGGAGCGCCGACGACCGTCGGGCAGCTCAACGTACAGCCACAGCTGGCCGCTGGGACGCCTCCGACTGGACAGGATCTTGAGCGGCCAGCCGTCGAACGGGTGCCCCCTGCGGCAAAACCGCGCCTGCTCCGGACGAGAATCGTGGAATGGAGTAGTATGACGCCCCTCTGAAGAACTCCTCAATGCCCCAGCGCGCCTCGTACCAGCGCACGATGCGCTTCGCCCAGCCCTTGCTCAGCGCGCCCGCCGTGCTCAGCAGGAACCACTCCAGCGGATCCTCTCCCGGCTCCGCATTGGTCTGCTCGACATGCACCAGCCAGGCCTCCACCCCCGCCTCGCCCCGTTTGCGGCGCGCCTCCGGCGGCTGCACCTCGACCGGCCCGATGCTCACCAATGTGTCCACCTTGCGCCGCTTGCGGGCCCGCTTGCCCCCCTGCGAGAGCAGCCAGAACTTGCGCTGGAAGCGCACCCTTTGCTGGAAGTCGGCCTGCATGGGGATCGGGCGCACCATCAGCGACCGCAGGCCCGAGTCCCACACCTTGACCTTGCGCTGCCGGCCCAAGTTCACGCGCACCAGCAATTCCACGTTCTCTTCGCCGGCCTGCTCGCGCCGCTCCCGCTCGTGGAACAGTTCGTAGATGTCGCTCTCGCGGTCGCCCACCACCACGATGCGCTGGCCCGGGCAGGCCCGGCCCAGTTCGAAACCCTGCCGCAGCCCCCGCAACCAGCGCCGGCTTTCCTTCTCCTGCTCGTCTGGCGGCTCCTGCAGCGGCCGGCCCCAGACCTCCAGGCCGCCCACCCCCAGCGGTCGGCCGCCCGGCGCGTAGGCCACCGACGCATGCACGTGCAGCCCCCGCGCACGGTTGCTGCGCTGCTGCAGCGGCCCCAGACCGCTCGTGCACTTGCCCAGCCCGGTGTAGTTCAGCGTGGTCGTGTCCTGCACCAGCAGCAGCGTGCCCTCCAGCAGCTGGCAGCGGTCCACCATGGCCTCCCGGTGCGGCGCCAGAATGTGCTCCATGGAAACCCTCCGATTGCGCAGGAAGCGATAGGCGGCCTGCTGGTCCTTGGCCCGCGGGAAGATCGCCGGCAGGCACTTGCCCAGTTGCTGCTCCCAGGCCCCGCCGATGGCCTTGAGCCGTTCCCGCAGGCGCCGGTCCGGCAGGTCCGAACGCTCGAACTCGCGCCCGGACCAGTGCTCCGCCTCGCTGTCGAAGTCCAGCCTCGGGAAGGCACCCAGCACTAGCCGCGCCGGCTGTCGGAGGACACGCTCCCAGTCCGGCACCAGCGCCTTGACCCAGACCTGCTTGCGATTGCGCTCCGGCTCGCGGAAGTCCGGCTTGGCCCGCTGCGCCCGCGAGGGCTCCTTGGCCCCCCGCGGCAGGCCCCCCGTCTCACCCAGGCACTCAAAGCCCGCCGCCTTGTAGCACGTCGCCCGCCACCGGTGCGCTCCCGTGCAGCCGTTGCCAGTCGCGGCCCAAGCGCCGCACCGCCAGGCCCAGCACGTGGCTGGCGAGGTTCTTGACAGCCACGCCGGAGCGCACCAGGAAACGGTCGTTGGAGACCAGCTTGGGCAGGTTCTGGCGGCGCGTGCGCTCGTCCCAGCCCAGATGCTGGTCGCGCGGCCCCAGGCGCATCGGCGCGGCCACGAAGCTGACCACCCCCACGTCCTGGCCCCCGGCTCGGACGCCGTACACCAGCCGGCAACCCGGTGCGTGCCCGCGCCCCAGCGGATGTTCCGCAGCCAGCAGATCCCCATAGTGCCGACGCAGCTTGGCCGTGTCGGCCGGGCGCAGGCTGACCGCTCCCAGCTCCTCCAGCGAGCACTGCAGCCGGACCGGCGGGCAGCCCCGCGGCGCCCGGGGCCGCGAGCGCGGCCGGCAGCCCCCCGCCGGGCGCCGCGCCGGTGGCAAGGGCAGACCTATTTCCGCCGCCAGGCCTGGCAGGCCCTTGCGAGCCGAGGCCGCACACAGCTCACCTTTCGGGTTGCGCCAGCCGTCCAGTTCACACTGCCGGCGTGCCAAGGCCGCCCGCGAGAGCGTGCCCTTCCGCAGAGCCTTGCGCAACCAATCGGCTGTGTCCGGCTGCAGCATGCGCAGACCAATTCGCACTACTGCTGTTCTACACGACTAACCCCCCTTGTGTCAACTACGGCCTAGCGCTAGGTGGCGGGCTCCGCCGCTTCGCTCGCCGTCAGCACTTGCGACGGCGTTGCGCCAAGTGTGCCTCGGCGGCACACGGGAATCCTTGCTTGCGTTGCTCTCGTCAGGCGCGCATCGCGACCGCTGCGGGAGTCGCATTCCGGAGGCATCGGCAGTTGCTGGGAATCGACCTCAGGCAGGCCGCGGAGAGCGCAGCTGACAAGGAGGGCCAGAAGGCAGGCTCGCAACAAAGCGTAGTGACTGCAAACGTAAAGCAATGCGAGGACCCCACTACATATAGTGTCTGATGAAAGTCGGCCACACTGTATGTAGACGTCTACTTCGCCGAGCTCGAAACTTGGGTGCAGGACGACCAGTCGCCATCGAGCTGTTCACGCTGACGGAAGTGCTGCGAGCCGACGGATGGGTCGAAGGCATGGAAGGCATGCCCTGTGTTGCGTCGTAGGCCAACGGCTTCCGACTCGGCAACATCGACGGCCATAGCCGCCTTGCCCAAGACACGCCCCGCAGCGCCATAGGCGTTCGACCGGGCCGGGTTGGGAGGGAGGCGGAGTCCCCACTGAGCGGCTGAGAGGTGCTCAGCCGGGGACTACGGCATGGCGGGCCCCCGGTTACGGCACGGGTTGGGGCGCTGGCCTAGCAAGGGGCGCCCGGCGGGGGTGCCGGCTCGCCGTCCTAAGCCATTGGCAGTCCCAGAATCCGCGCGGCATTGTCGTGGTACACCTTCTTGAGAACGCTGTCCGGCAGTCCGATGCCGTAGATTTTCCACCGCCCTTGCGGAGGCGTCGGCGCGGGCGAGTAGTCGAAGTACTCGTCCAGCGTCTCCAAGAATCGGAAGTAGCAGCGGAACATCTCGGGTTCGAGGTCCTGCTGCGGCACGGACGTGGCGTTCGGGGAGGCGTCCGTGCCGAAGAGAATGCGGTCCGAGTACTGGTCAAAGAACTTGCGCGCCCGCCGGGGCTGGCGTCCGAGCTCGCCAAGGCGAGCCCCGATCTCCACGTGCAAGTTCGGGTATGCGTCGAGCCAAGAGGACACTTCGTCGAGATTCTCCGGGCGGTTCCCCACGTGGAGCCCGACGAAAGTGGTGTTCGGGTGCTTCGCGATGACGCGGTTGCGGGCCGCGAGCAACTCTGCCTTCGGCGGATAATCCCGGCCGTGGAACGACCAGTCGGGGTGGTTGCCCAGCTCTTCCCACCGCTCGTTGAACCGGTCGGTCGGGACGAAGAAGGCGTCAGGATCGGCGACATGGATGAACACCGGAAATCCCAGTTCGCTCGCGGCATGCCACATGGGATCGAACCGGGGGTCGTCGATCCGCACCAGTCGGCCCTGTTGCGCCCGCTGCCGGTCGGATTCCTCGAACCCACCTTCCCGCAGGTACAGCCCGAGTGTCTTGGAGATCTTGAGTCCGATCGCGCCCTGCTCCTTGGCGCGGGCGAGCTCCTCGGCCTGCCACTCGGGGTAGCCCGGCTCGTGGAGCTTGGCGTAGGCAGGAACGGTGCAGGTGAGCAGTCGGCCTGGATGTTGGCGCACCATCTCGTCGACCGTCCGCTGCAGCGTCTCTCCCGTGCCCCCGGTGAGATTGATCAGCATCCGGAGGTTGAGCTCGTCCATCCAGTCCGTGATCTGAACCAACCGCTCGGAGAACGTGCCCTGCAGGGCGTCCTCTGGGCCGGGCGTGCGCCCGAAGACCGAAGAGACGTGGGTGTGCATGTCGATGGTCGGGTAGCGCGCCGACTCAACGACGTGCTCCTCGACAACGAGCATGCTTCTCGGCTGGTAATCGGCAAGGGCGAGCTGCGCCGCACCAGCGGGGCCCTCTTGCGGCTGCGAGCAGCCGGACCAGACTGCGCCAGCGGTGGCACCGGTGGCCAGGAAGGATCTGCGGGTTTGTGGCATGGTGGAACCTCCGGAATCATTGCCGCCCCCTGCGTGCAGGGGCAGCAAGCGGATTATCGCCAAGAAACCGGCGCCCAGGCCCGGCGCACTCGCAGGCCTGTCACTACCCCGTAGTTGCCAAAGGGTATGGAGATTCGCTACAAGGAGGGCATGCGAATAGGAATGCGCATGCTGAGTGGCGAGACAGTGAGCTGGTTGCGGGACGCCTTGGCGGCGGGCGAGGTGACGCGAGGGCAGCTGGCGCGGGGAGTGTGCGAGCGCGAGAACTGGCGCAACGACCGCAAGCAGCTGTGCCTGTCTTCGGCGAGCAAGGGCTTGGGTGCGTTGGCGGCGGGGGGGTTTGGAGTGCCTATGGTTTCGTGGACTGTTTAGCGTGCGGCAGGACGATCAGCCTCTGAGTGGTTTCAACATGATGACGGGCCAGGACGAGAAAGTCAAGAGTGAGTGGACTGGTGGCCCGGTAGAGGCAGGGAGCCGCATCGGTGTTGAGCAGTGGCTGCTATAGTGCCGTTCGGCCGGTGAAGCGCAAGCGGGCTCTGCTGGGGAGCAACCCGCGGAGGCATAGCTGGCTAAAGAACTCGTTGGGCGGTGCAAGCTGTCAGCAAACGGAGCGCGAGCGTGCCGGGGCGCCTCTGCGCGATCCGCAAGACCCGGGAGGCCATTCGCCTAGCGCAGAAGAAGCTGCGGCGCCAAGCCTCGTGGAAGGGTAGTGAGCTCCGGGCCGAGACCTTGGAATACGCCCAGTACGTGATCGTGTTCACGACCCTTGCGTCCGAGGAGTACGGCGCCCGGCAGGCCTTGGACCTGTACCGGGCGCGTTGGCAAGTTGAGCTGGTCTTCAAGCGCTTCAAGTCGATCGCGCGCCTCGGCCACCTGCCCAAGCACGACGACGACAGTGCCCAAGCCTGGCTCTACGGGAAGCTCTTCGTAGCCCTGCTGGTCGAGAAACTTGTCTCCCACGCCCGCTCTTTTTCCCCCTGGGGCTGCGACCTGGAACCGTCGACGTCCCCTGAGCGCGTGGCGTGAATTCCAATGCATGTTCCATCTAGCCAGCCGGGCGATCGAACCGTCGCTCTCGCTGCCGCTGGCCTTTGAGCAGTGGGAATCCATTTCAGAGGGCTTAGCGGACGAACCTCGCAAGCGGAAGCCTCAGTTAGCATCATTCCTTGCTTAGCTCAGCCAAACAACTTAACGCTTATGGGGCCGAGCAGGGCCGCGCGCCACCGAGCGACATCCGGACTTGGGTGGTGTGGCTGGCGATGACGACCGGCTTCCTGCCCTCGAAGCGCCGACCCCTGCCGGGCGACGCCGTGCTCTGGCGGGCCTGCGCCGATTTGGGGCGCTCTGTGCGGTACGAGCAGAAGCGGCCGGAGCCCACCCTCATCAGGCCCGATTTCGCGGAGCCGCCGAGCGCAGCCCGGCCGCAGGCCATGGAGTCCCGGTAGCGCCAAGCCGGAGCGCTCGGGCTTAGCGCGACAGCTCGCGGCGAACCACAGGGGCCCTCACCGGAGGGCAAAGCCGGAGAACGTCCGCCAGTCCGTCTGGAGCCGGCGCGGAGTCGGCCAATCTGTTGGCTGCACCCCGCACCGACCCACGGCTTGGCCGCAGTCGCCGGCCATGGGAGGCGCTGGCGCCCAAGGGACAGCGGCCGCCCACTCTCCCGTCCCATCTCCCCGAAGACGGCGGCCTGGAGCACGCTCAGAACGCCGCTGGCCACTAGACTCGTCCGCACCGCTGCTGCCATCCTCCAAACTTGGCCCACCGCCCCGGGGACTCTCGCAGATTCGGCCAGGCCAGGTTCAACTCGCAACTGAAAGTAAGAGTCAACTACGCTTCCGCGCTAGCCGATGCAGCCAGCCAGGGAGAATGTGTGCGACAATGAAGCATCGACGCTGCTTCGTTTTGTGTCGCCATGAACTTGGAAGCAGGCGACCTGCATAGTCGCCAAACTGACAGAAGTGAGCCGTCGTATCACTGTCCCCCCCTGTTAGGGTGACTTGGGCGATCCCGCTGCAATTCCTCCACCGTGGAGGATGACTGATGGGGGCTGGGGATCGTGCCGGGATCATACCCGCCGCGTAACCGACCAATTGCCACCCCGGCCCTCACACTTGTCGCGCATGCCCACTACCTTCCGACCCCCGGGATCCAACCCGGAACCCTCGGTTCAGGGGCAGCGCTCGCTCCAAGACTTTGCTCTGGCCACTCTTGCCGACCTCTCGGGCCGGCCTGCTGAGCATCCCCGAAATTAGGAATACCATTGTCATTCTCTGCCTTCAACTTGCATCCGACTCTCCTGAAAGGCGTCGACGATCTGGGGTTCACCACCCCGACGCCCATTCAATCGCGCGCGATCCCGCCGGCCCTCAAGGGGCGGGATCTTCTCGCCTGCGCTGTCACGGGAAGCGGTAAGACCGCCGCCTTCCTGCTCCCCATTATTCACCGGCTCGTGGACCTGCCTCGCGGCACCACGCGAGCCTTGGTCCTGGCACCCACCAGAGAGCTGGCACTGCAGCTCCTGGAAGATCTGCGAGCGTTGGCGCGCTACACAGGGATCAAGGGGGCGGCCGTCTACGGCGGCGTGGGAATGGGCCCGCAGGTGACGGCGTTTCGACGAGGTGTCGACGTGATCTTCGCGACGCCTGGGCGCCTGCTCGATCACTTCCAGCGGGGGCACTCACCCCTGTCGGGACTGGAGCACTTAGTTCTGGACGAAGCGGATCGCATGCTGGACATGGGCTTCTTGCCCGACATCCGACGGGTGCTGCGGCACGTGCCGACACCCAAGCAGACGCTCTTTTTCAGCGCTACCATGCCGCGGCCGATCGAGGTCCTCACCCGTGAGATCCTCCGGAATCCGGTCAGGATCTCACTTCAGCGCAAAGCTGCTCCCGCCGCGGGCGTGTCCCAGGCGCTCTATCCGGTGCACAGCACGCGCAAAGGAGCGCTTCTGGTGGAGTGCCTGAAGGGCGGCCGCATCGACGACGCGCTGGTCTTCACTCGGACCAAGCACCGGGCGAATCGCCTGTGCAAGCTCTTGGTCCGAAACGGCATCGCCGCCGAGCGCATACACGGAAACCGGTCGCAGCCGCAGCGCACGAAGGCGCTCGCGGGATTCAAGGCGGGCAAGTACCGAGTATTGGTAGCCACGGACATCGCGGCGCGGGGGATCGATGTCGAAGCCTTGGGACATGTGGTCAACTTCGACGTCCCCGCCGTACCGGACGACTACATCCACAGGGTGGGGCGCACAGGTCGTGCGGAGTTGACCGGGGACGCCATAACACTTGTGTCCCCGGAGGAGGAGCCGCGAATTCGCAAGATCGAGCGCGCCGTCGGATCCAAGATACCAAGGGTGCGTTTGGATGGCTTCTCATATGCGACCGTCCACGGCGACCCGCCCCTGGAGGTGCCCCTGGCCAAGCGCATCGCCGCAATTCGAGCCAGAAGAAAGTCCAGACGCCGGAGGCGCGCAGCCTGACTTGGCTTCCGTTCCGGCACTCTTGCGAGTGCCGCCACAACACGGCGGAATCCGGCTGACTTGCCGGATATCCCCATTACCGGCAGAGGTGTCCGAGAGCCTTCGGACACTGGGCGAAAGGTGCCGGGGAGCGGCTCGGAGCGGACGCTAGCGTTCGTGGCACGGAACGGTGCTGCGGAACGCGTGACGCTGAACGAACGCACCCGTCCCCGCGAAGATCGGTCCTCACCGCAGGTCCTGATCTTCATCTCCCCGCCCATCGTCCTGGGCAGCACCTGCGACGCGTTGCAGTCAAAGCGCAGGCCAGGCACTGTCCGCAGGCCGCTCGACGGCCGTCATTCACAGGCTGGTCCACCTCATCGACACATTGCTCGATCAAGACCGCTCATGGCAACGCGAGGCCCAAGGCCCGCAGCTTGAGGCCGCAGCGTGATGGTTCAACCTAGAGACAAGCTTGGCGACTGCACCCATCTTTCGAGGTTTGCGGCCCCTCGGCCTCAGAATTGGGCAGCTCCTGAACCAAATGGGCCACTTTGGACCCAAGATCGGTGGGTTCTTGGTCTTGGTGGGCCACTTTCCGTCGATTTCCAGCCCATTTCAGGGCTAGTTGGACCACTCTCGCCTCCGAGCTGAATTGTGGTGACCACTAACTGACCACCTTGGGGTAGATGGATGGGATATGTGCTATAATCAACACCGTGTTCGTGCGTCGTGTTCTGACCCGCTCCAAGAGCGCCAACCGTGGCATCTCCTACCGTCTCGTCCATTCCACCCGCATCGCTCCCGGCAAGACCCGCCAAGTTGTGCTGGCCTATTTCCGCTCCGGCCTCGAAGAGCGCGTTCCTCGGGCTTACTGGAAGCTCCTGGCTGCCGAGATCCGCAATCTCTTGGCCGGACAGGACCGGTTGCCCCTGCAGCCGGGTCAATCCTCGCTGCAGGATGACCGAATCCACCAGCGCATCCGTGCCGAGGCTGAGGCTGTGGTGCCGCTGGTCCGCCGCCGCCTGTTACAGGCCGACTTCGACATTGGCTTCCAGGTCATCGACGATCCTAGCCCGGACCTCCCCAGCGAGCGGGCCATCGCCGTGCTGCCCTCCAGCCTGCGTCACACCGAGGTGCGCGAGGTCGGCGCCGCTCGCCTGCTCTGCGAGCAAGCTCGCCAGGTCGGCCTGCAGGACTGCCTCTCGAACTGTGGACTGCGCCCGCGCTATGTACGCCTGGGCATGGCACAAATCCTCGCCCGTGCACTGCACCCCGCTTCGGAGCGAGAGACGCTGCGCTGGCTGCAGCAGGATTCGGCCCTGGACGAACTGCTCGGCCTGCACACCGGCGACTTGTCCAAGGATGCCCTCTACGCCGCTGCGGACGCTGTCTGGGACCAGCGCGAGGCAATCGAAAGCGGGCTGTTCACCCGCGAACAACTTCTGTACGGCATTGAGCCACGAATTGTGCTCTATGACCTGACCAACACGTACCATGCCGGCCGTCCGCGCCACGCGCTGGCGGCGCGCGGGCGCAGCAAGCAGAAACGCCATGATGCGCCACTGGTGACATTGGGGCTGCTGTTGGACGGGGAGGGCTTCCCGCGCCGTTCGGAAGTACTGAAGGGTAACGTGGGCGAGGCGAGCACCCTGCAGTCGGCGATCGAGCGCTTGCGGCTGGGCACCCAGGAACGGCCGACGGTCGTCTTCGACGCTGGCATCGTCAGCCAGGACAACTTGGACTGGCTGCGGGGGCAAGGGCTGCACTGGATCACCGTCAACCGACGGCGGGAGCCACCGCCAGAGCGCGAGGCGGACAGTCACTGGACCAGTGCCAGCGGTCAGGAGTTGAAGATTTGGCGTCTGGAGGAAGAATCGAGCGAGAACGAGCGGCCGGAGGAGTCGAACCAAGGAGCCGCGGCAAAGCTGCCAAGCGACGAGGTGCGCTTGTGTGTGTGGAGCCCAGCCCGGGATCGGGATGAGCGCGAGATGCTGCGACGCAACCGCGAGCGCTACGAGGCCGAGTTGCAGTCGCTGCACGAAGGACTGACGACGCCGCGGCGCTTGAAGAGCTATGACAAGGTGCTGCGCAAGGTTGGCCGCTTGGAGCGGCAGTACAAGTTGGTCGCGAGCCAGTACACGGTGTGGAGTGGCGCTGGTGCAGGACCTGTGGCAGCGCATCGAGCCGCTCTCCCCGCTGGTCACCGGGCGGGCGCTGCGGATCGCTGCGCGGGGCGGCAGGCACGCCCGCAAGCAGCGGGACACGACCACCGAGATCCGCATCGACCGCATCGAGATGCTGCCGCCCCAGGAGGCGTCCGGCAGCGGGCCCCTGTCGGTGATTGCGGCCCAGGTGCGCGATGCGGAGCCTGCGCCGGACGAGGATCAGTACGAGTGGATGCTGGTGAGTTCGGAGGGCCGGCCCGCTGCGGCCCAGGCGCGACGGCTGGTGGGGTACTACGAGACGCGCTGGTGCATCGAGGAGTTCTTCAGAGGGGCGTCATACTACTCCATTCCACGATTCTCGTCCGGAGCAGGCGCGGTTTTGCCGCAGGGGGCACCCGTTCGACGGCTGGCCGCTCAAGATCCTGTCCAGTCGGAGGCGTCCCAGCGGCCAGCTGTGGCTGTACGTTGAGCTGCCCGACGGTCGTCGGCGCTCCTTCCCCGCTGCTTGGACCACGCTGCAGCCGCCGCCGGAGGGCGCCCAGTGCGTGCGCCTGCGCGTGTCTCACCTGCGCGCCTTGCGTACGCTGGTGGGAGCCTTGCGGAGGCGCCATGCGAGAGACCGAGAAGGGGCCGGCAGCGGGGCTGGAGGGCCGGCTGCTGGCGTTGCTGGAGCACGAGGAGCGGCAGGCTCGCTGGCGGAGTCTGCCGGCCGGGGCGCGGCGGGAAGCGGTGGAGCAGCTGGCGCGGATGCTGCTGCGGGCGCGAGCGCGGGAGTTGAGCGATGAAGCGGGAGACGCTGATCCGGGCGCGGCATCTTGAGCGGCTGGCGTTGGTGTACGTGCGCCAGTCGACGCCGGGGCAAGTGCTGAAGAACCGGGAGTCGACGCGGCTGCAATACGAGCTGCGGGAGCGGGCGGAGCAGCTGGGCTGGCCGCGGGAGCGCATCGAGACGATCGACGAGGATCTGGGCTGCTCGGGATCAGGGGAAGTGCAGCGCGCGGGGTTCGCGCGGCTGCTGCAGAGCGTGGCGCGAGGGCGGGCTGGAGCGGTGTTCGGGTTGGATGCCTCGCGCTTCGCGCGCAACGGGGCGGACTGGTTCAAGCTGCTGCGCTGGCTGCGGGCCACGGAGACGTTGCTGGTGACGGACGAAGGGGTGTACGACGCCAACAGCGGGGACGACAGTTTCGTGCTGGGCATTCACGGCACGCTGTCGGAGGCGGAGCTACACAAGATCAAGGCGCGCCTGGACAAGGGGATGCTGAGCAAGGCGCGGCGCGGCGAGCTGTACCACCACGTGCCGACGGGCTTCGTCGTGGACGGCAAGCGGCTGCGCAAGGATCCGGACCGGGACGTGCGCGAAGCGGTGGGCGAGGTGTTCCAGCGATTCCGGGAGCTGGGGACGGCCCTGCAAGTGGCGCGGCAGCTGCGGGCGGAGGGGATGAAGCTGCCGACGCGGCATCTGGACGAGCGCGGCTTGGAGTGGCGCGAGGCGACCTACTCGCGGGTGTGGAACGTGCTGCGGAACCCGGCCATGGGCGGGGCGTACGCGTGGGGCAGAACGCGCACCAGGCTGCAGCTGGACGAGCGGGGTCGGGAGCAGAAGACGAGGCGCAAGCTGCCGATGGAGGAGTGGCGGGTGTTGCTGACGAAGCACCATCAGGGCTACGTGGAGTGGGAGGAGTGGCTGTCGATCCAGGCGCGGCTGGCGGGGAACGCAGTGGGGCAGGGCGGACGGGGGGCGGCGCGGGAAGGGCGGGCTCTGCTGCAGGGGCTGGCCACCTGCGGCAGCTGCGGGCGGCAGTTGACAGTGCGTTACGCGAACGCGGTGCAGTACCGCTGCGAGCCCAGTCTGGACGGCGAGGGGGGCTGCCAGTATCTGGGGGGCGTGCGGCTGGACCGGCTGGTGGCGGAGATCGTGCTGGATGGGCTGGGGCCGGCAGCGGCGGAGGCTGCCCTGGAGGCGGAACGGCAGCGGGACAAGGAGGAGCGGCGGCGGCTGCTGGGGTACCGGCGGGAAGTGGAGCGCAAGCAGTGGGACGAGCGCAAGGCGCGCAAGGAGTACTTGGAGGTGGAGCCGGAGTTCCGGCGGGTGAAGCGGACGCTGGCGCGGGACTGGGAGCGGGCGCAGCAAGCGCTGGAGCGGGCGCAGGAGGCCTTGGCGGGAGCGCGGAAGGATCTGCAGGCGGCGCGGCAGGGCGAGCCGGCCAGCGTGTCACCGGAGGAGCGGGAGGAGCTGGCGCGGTGCTGCGAGGACCTGCGGGCGGTGTGGGAAGACGCGGCGACCACTTGGCGGGACCGCAAGCGGCTGCTGCGGGCGGTGCTGGAGGAAGTGGTGCTGACAGCGGACCGCGAGGCGGGCAAGCTAGGAGTGCTGCTGCGCTGGCGAGGGGGCTGGATCGACGAGCGGGAGCTGGGGTTGCAGCCCATGCCACGGCCCGAGCGCACGCCGGCAGCGACCGTGGAGCTGGTGCGGCGCCTGGCGCGGTTTGATTACGACCGCGAGGTGGCCGCGGAGTTGCGGCGGAGAGGGCTGCGCACCGCTCGCGGTCTGGAGTTCACGTGGCAACGGGTGGCGGCCGTGCGGAGGCAGTACGGCATCCCCGGCTGCCCGCGCAAACCGGCCGGCGGTCCGGAGCCGGTGTCGGTGCCGGCAGCGGCGCGGGAGCTGGGAGTGTCGGTGTCCTCGCTGTACCGCTGGATTGAGCAGGGTTGGGTGCCGGCCGAGCGGTCGGGGCCGGAGGGCGCCTTGCGGGTGCGGCTGGACGCGAGGGTGAGGGCGAAGTTTCGCGAGGTGGTCCCGGAGGGCTACGTGCGGGCCGGGGAGGCGGCGCGGGCACTGGGGGTGTCGCGCCAGACGCTCTGGTCCCGAGTTCGGGCCGGCTCGCTGCCGGCGCTGCGCGTGGTGCGGGGCGCGGAGAGGGGCTTGTACGTGCGGTTGGACAGCGTGCCGCAGCCGCTGTTGCCAGGCTTGCCGGGTGCGGCTGAGGAGAGCGGCTGATGCGAGCGCTGGGGAGGAGCGGGCAAGCGAGGGGGCCGCTTTGCCGGCGCGGGACGGGGCACTCCGCGAGCCGTCCTGTCGGCCGGCCGCCAGTTTCTCACGATGCAAAGTGCCTGCTGGGGCGCACTGGCGGGCACCCTGCCGGCCCTGGCCGGCTGGCAGCGGCTGCCGCCGGTCCATTCTCAGTGCCGGGAGCTGGGGAGCAGGCCGGCAGGGGGGCCGAAACCGCCGCCCGGAGGCATTCCCACGACGTAAGAGGTGCTGGCGCACTGGAGCCAGCCGCTCCGAGCCAGGCCCGCAGCTGCCAATTTGCCATGCTTGGCGGGACGCCCTGGCCGCGGTGGCATGGCACGCTCTGGAAGCGTCGACGCTGCGACTGCCGCGGGCGGGCGGGCCGGTGCTCTGCTTGGGCTGCGGAGCCACACCGCAGCCCGTTCCGGGTCCCAGAGGGAGCGCTGGGGCGCTTCGCGGGCGAATTCAGCGTGTCAGGGCCGCCATTCCCGCCGATATGGCAGCACAAGGAGGGGGCGTCCGCCTCCTTGCAGCCTCAGGCCCACCTCGGGTGTGACGGGCATGGCCCTCCGGACTGCGTCGAGGCAAGAGCAGAATCGAACCGCCTTGCAGGTCCCGATTCTCCAACAGGCACCGCCCGCACAAGGCGCTGTACGACAATGGAGGTGCATTGTGAAGCGTAACCGTTCCGGCTGCTCAAGTCGGGCCTGCGGATCGAGGACCGGCGGCTGCAGACCTTCGACAGCCTGAGCAAGGCCATGGTGTTCGACGCGGTGACCGCCTGCAAGCTGTTCGAGGTGCGCCGGGTGGCCGAGGAGGATCCGGAGAGGCCTGCGGAGAGGGTGCTGCCCCAGGAGCAGATCGAATGTCTGGCGGGCATGCTGCGGGAGCACCGCATCCTGCCGCGCACCCAGCGCGGTGAGGAGCGGGCCGTCGACGCCCGCGCCCTGTGCGTCCACATCGGTCGGCTGGTGGGATTCATTCCGTCCAAGCGCCAGCCCCTGCCGGGCCACATGCAGCTGTGGAAGGGCCTGAGCAGACTGCAGCTCTATTTCCAGGCCTGGACGGCGGCCCGCAGGGGCCTGGCAAGCCCCGTTGCGAGCCCTTCCGGCTGAGGCGTCTTGCCATTCCCGCCCGCCGGCGTCCGGCAGGGGAGCGCCAGCCCCCGGTCCGGCGGGGGAGCGCAGAGCATGCCGGGGCCCGAAGGATCGGACCCGCAGACTGGAGTCCTCCGCGGCTGCCCGGCGCTGGGCTGGAGACCGTCCCGGGTGATTCCCATCGTCACACCCCAGCGGATTCCCCCTCGCGACTGCTGAAACTCCGGACTTCAGACGCAGACCCGCGGGGCCGTTCCACGCATCCGACATCAACTCCCAAAACGGCCTAACACACCAGAAAAATCGCCTCTTCCGCAGATTCTGTGGGTTAGTGGCATCCAACCTGACCCGGACAACCGGCTGGTGAGCAGCCACCTGCGGGACCGGCAGGCAGCTCCTTGCAGGCCTCCGCTGCCCCAGCCTGTTGCTTCCAGCAGTAGTGCCTCCCGCCCCCTCGACGCCCCTCTGCGGGCCCCGCCGAAGGTCGCCCCGGCTGCGGCGCGGGCCTCCGTTTGTGCAACCATGGTGCCACCCGCAGGAGGTGCTGTGAAGTTCCGCACGATTCTCAACTACATCCACAAAATCCCCGGGTTCGTGTACGCCCAGATCCGCCTCTTGGAGAACGAGCGAGGGGACGGCCGGGTGGAAGTCGAGGTCCGGCCTCGCGCCGGCTGCAAACCCGTCTGCTCCGTCTGCGGCATGCCCGGCCCCGGCTACGACCGCCTCCGGACCCGCCGTTTCCAGTTCGTCCCCCTTTATGGCCTGCCTGTCTACTTCCTATACGCCATGCGTCGCGTCAACTGTACTTGGTGCGGGAAGGTCAAGGTCGAACGAGTGCCTTGGGCTGACGGCAAGCGCCCCGTCACCAAGGCCTTCAGCTGGACCCTCGCCGGCTGGGCCCGGCGCCTCTCCTGGCAGGAGAGCGCCCAGATCTTCGGCGTCTCCTGGGATCGTGTCCGCCGCTCCGTCTCCATGGCTGTCGACTGGGGCCGCGCCCGGGTCGACCTCTCCGACGTCAAGACCATCGGCGTCGACGAGATCGCCTGGCACAAGGGACACCGGTACTTGACCCTCGTTTGCCAGATCGACCAAGGCTGCCGCCGCCTGCTGTGGGTCGGCGAGCACCGCCGCATCAAGACCCTCGAAGCCTTCTTCGACTGGTTCGGCCAGCTGCGCTCCTCGCAGCTGCAAGTCGTCTGCTCCGACATGTGGAAAGCCTACCTGTCCGTCACCCGCAGACGGGCTGAGAACGCCGTGCGTGTTTTGGACCGCTTTCACATCATGCAGAAACGCTCCAAGGCCATCGACAAAGTGCGCGCCGCCGAGGCCCGCCGGCTCAAGGCCGCCGGCTCCCGGCCGTTGCTCAAGAACGCCCGCTGGCTGCTGCTCAAATGGCTCCGTAACCTCTCAGCAAAGCAAGTCCCCCGCCTCGAGGAAATCCTCCAACACAACCTCAACACCGTGCGGGCCTAGCTCCTCAAGGAGGAGTTTCAGCAGTTCTTCGCCCTGGATACGCCTGAACAGGCGGCCAACTTCCTCACACGTTGGCGAAAACGCGTCCAACGCTCCCGGATAAAGCCCCTGATCGGGTTCGCCAACATGCTCAAGAACCACCAGCCCCTCGTCCTCAACTGGTTCTCCACCGGCAAGCAGCACTCCTCCGGGGCCGTCGAGGGTATGCACCTCAAAGCCAAACTCGCCCTCCGCAAAGCCTTCGGCTTCCGCTCCTACCAGAACTACGAGCTCGCCCTCTACCACACCCTCGGCCACCTGCCCGCACCCGAAGACGCCCACAGATTTTGCGGATGGGCCGAAAAATCTTCTCCAGGCCACCGGTCGGGCCCTCAGGAAAGCCCGAATCCTTTGTCAACTACGGGCCAGTGACAGGTTGACACGCCCCAGCCGCAGCGATATGATCAACCCGGATTGCAGAATCGAGACAAGGAGAAAATTGCTATGCGTTCAAGGGTGGTGCAGTTTCTTTTGGTCGCGGCGTTGGCTGCGGTCCAAGTTTCCAGTCTTTCCGGTCAGACCGCTCTCGGCTCGATTTCCGGCCTCGTGACCGACCAGTCCGGGGCCTCTGTGCACGACGTTGCGATCGAAGTCACTGACATCGGACGTAACACGACCTTCAGTTCTTCGTCGAACGAGCAGGGCTTCTACGTCGTCACTCAGCTGCCGCCTGGAACCTTCAGTCTCACGGCGGAGGCTGCCGGATTCCGTCGCTACGAGCTCGGGGCCATCTTCGTTTCGACACAGGAGAAGGTCTCGGCGGACATCATTCTCGAATTGGGCGCTGTTACGGAATCGGTGTCGGTAACGGCCAACGTCCTGGAACTGGAGACGGGTACGTCCACGTTGAGCGCCGTCATCGAGAACAAGAAGATTCTCGATCTGCCCTTGAATGGACGCAACGTGTTCGCGCTGGCCTTGCTGACCGCGGGCGTCTACGCCAGCATCCCTACCTCCTCGACCGGTGGTATCGGCGAGGCTTTTCACGTCCAGGGCCGGTTCATCGCAAATGGCGGACGCGAATCTTCCAATGCCATCATGCTCGATGGGGTATCGGTCAACTCGAACGGCATTGCCGAGGGCCGGCAGTTTGCCACGGGTGTTCCTTCGGCCGATGGCATCCAAGAGTTCAGGGTGCAGACCAATGGCTACTCCGCCGAGTATGGCCGCAGTGGTGGAGGCGTGCTCACTCTCGCAACCAAGTCCGGTACGAACGACGTGCACGGAACGGCGTTCTGGTACATGCGGGACAGTTCGATGGACGCGAACAACTTCTTTGCCAATGCCGCGGGCCGGGAACTCGGCGAGTTCAGGCGCCACGATTCCGGCGGCAGCATCGGCGGCCCGATTGTTTCCGACAGGGTCTTCTACTTCCTCAATCTGGAATCGCGGTATGCGCGCTCAGCGACGTTGCGCCGCCACACTCTTCCGACTCCCTTGCAGCACCAGGGGGACTTCTCTGAGTCTCGGAACGCTGGCGGGGCGCTGCGTGTGATTCACAACCCGTTCACGACGGAGCCGGACCCAGCCGCCCCTGGGCGGTTTATCCGCCAGCCGTTTCCCAACAACAGGATCCCGGAGAGCATGCGAGATCCCATTTCGCGCAACATCCTCGACTACTATCCTGAAGCGAACGCGGCCGGGAACCAGTACACCAGCCAGTTCAACTGGGTCGGCCAGTTCTCCCGGCCGAACGACGCGAATCGCCTCACCACTAAGACGGATTTCAATCTCAGCGACAGACAGCGCCTGTTTGTGCGCTACAACTACTTCGGCCACACGAACGATACTCCACAAACATGGGCAGACAATCCCGCGTGCCCCAATCCGGATTGCGTCAGCATTTACAGCCGCCAGCAAAACGCGGCGATTGACTACACCAACACGATCAATGCGCAGACCGTGTTGAACTTGAGATGGGGAGTTGGCCGCTCCATCCTGGACCGGGAGGTGGGGCACCTGGGCTTCCAGCCCTCGAAGTTGGGCTATCCGCAATACATGGAGGAGGGTGCCGACGTCTTGATGTTCCCCCGCTATAACGTGCAAGACTTCACCGCTCCCGCCGCCCAGCATCACCTGAATTACAAGTCCTCAATCATGGTGCAGACTCTGCTCGCCAATCTCACACGCGTGGAAGGGCGCCACAATCTCAAGTTCGGGGGGGACTTCCGCTTCAACTTCGTGAACTACAGTCAGCGCGTATACAACCCGGTGTTTACTTTCAACCGAGCCATGACCCAAGGGCCCGACCCGCGGCGGCCGAGTGGGCGGGCAGGCCACGGACTGGCCTCATTCATGCTGGGCACCGGCGCAGCCGGCGCACTGACCCATAACAACCGGCCCGCCAGTGCGAACCGATACTTCGGCCTGTACTTTCAGGATGATTACAAGGTGAATCGCCGACTGACCCTCAACCTTGGATTGCGCTGGGATGTCGAGACGGGGAAGACTGAGCGCTACGACCGGATTACGGTCTTCGACCCGGTCGTCAGGAACCCGGTCAGCGATGACGTGGGATTCGAGGTGCGAGGAGGATACCTGTTTCCCGGAAAGGGCATGGCCAGCAACAGGCTGCATCCGACGCAGTGGGCAAACCTGAACCCTCGAGTAGGCTTTGCCTATCAGGTAACCGAGAAAACTCTGATTCGAGGTGGCTACTGGGTCATGTTCGATGCAGCAATTTACGGAGCCGCTGGTCGCCTCGGTTCGGGAACCGTGTATAACGCCAGCACCCAATGGCTAGCAACCTTGGACGGAGTCACCCCCTTTCGCAACATGAGCGATCCGTTTCCCGACGGAATCAACTTCGCGGAAGGGGATTCCAACGGGCTCGCAGCAGCATTGGGGCAACCCGTTTCCCAAGCTCCGTTCCCGGACAGCATGCCAGTTCCGTACAACCAACAATGGAACTTCACCATTCAAAGATCGCTAGGATCGAATCTCCTCTGGGAGGCCGCTTACGCTGGCAGCAAGGGAACGCATTTGCCGCTGGACTGGCAAGTGGACCAATTGCATCCGGACTTCATCTCGCCCGACAGCAACCTTCTGCAACTCGTCGACAACCCGTTCTACGGGATCATTACCACGGGCGTGATGGCGCAGCCGAGGGTGCAGCGTGGCCAGTTGCTCACACCATTCCCGCAATACCCCGGTGCCCGGTTGCCCAAGCAAGGATGGGGCAACTCAAACTATCACTCGTTCCAGACCCGACTGGAGCAGCGTTTCGCTGCCGGCACGAGCTTCATGATCGCCTACACGTTCGCGAAGACGATTTCCGATGGCGGCGACGATGTGTGGCTGGGCTCCAATGAATCCAATGCGTATTGCAGGCACTGCGACCGCTCCGTTTCCGTCTATAACCAGACGCATCGCCTCGTCACGAACTTCACCTACGAACTGCCGTTTGGTCGGGGCAAGCGTTTCGGGGGGGGCTGGAGCAAGGCGCTGGATGCTGTTCTGGGCCAGTGGCAGATCAACGGAATTGGGACTCTGAACAGCGGGCTCCCGCTTCGGATGAGGATCAATCAGAATACCAGTCGTTCGTTCGGGGGTGGCCAGCGTCCGGACTCCACGGGACAAAGCGCCGAGCTGGGTTCCGGCAAGACCTTGAATCGATGGTTCGACACGGAGCAATTCGTGAGACCTGAGCAGTTCACCTTTGGCAACGTCGGTCGGGTTCATCCCACGTTGCGGTCCGATTTCGTCGAAGCTCTTGACTTCTCCGTGTTCAAGAATTTCCGGTACCGCGAGCGCTGGAAGTTCCAGTTCCGGGCCGAGGCCTTCAACGTGTTCAACCATCCCGTCTTCGGCGCTCCCAACACGGTGTTCGGGAACCCGAACTTCGGTCGCGTTGTCAGCCAGGCCACCGCTCCACGACAGCTTCAATTGGCTCTGCGATTGCAGTTTTGAGCCACAGTTTCGTGGACTAGACCGGGGGCTCTGTGGGAACAGGGGGTGTCCAATGCACCGATTGGAGACTCCGTGTGGTCGTCCCGGGGGTGACGTCAGGCACATTTTTTTGTCCTGATTGAAGCGGTCTGAGAGAGTTTGAATCGTGCTTCCACGTCCTGTGCAGGGGCTGGGAGCGCCCCCGAGGCCTGCCACGAGGGGCCTAGGCAGGCACGCCGGGCGACATCCACGGCTGGGGCTGAAGCGCCGCCACAGCGGTCCCCTTCCGCCGGGTCAGGCGGAGCCTTGCTGGCTGCCGGGCGAGCCGCCCGGGCTAGCGCCGGGGCGGGGTCAGCAGCAGGTCGAGCGCCTCCTGCGGGCGGGCCGCGTAATGCCGGTTGGCCTGCGGCACGTAGTCGAACCCGGTTTGGCAGCGGATGATCGAAATCGCCGCGTTTGTCAGGCAGGCCAGATTGCGCGGCAGCTCGCGCACCCAGACCCGGCAGCGGTCCTCGTCGTAGGTGAAGTCGCGCACGTAGTGCAGGCGGTTCTCTCCAAGGAACCGCCAAACTAATCATGTTCGCGGGGTTTCGCCTGAGAGGGTGCGAATTGAGCGTCGCGGCCATCCCTTTGACGGCATGGAACTGCCGGTCGTGAGGCGATCCCGCACTGCTGACGGTATGATACGTGCCCGTGGCCAACCGGCATTTCGCAGCCCGCCCGCAGGAGGCGCTCGATCTGCTGCTGATACCACCGCAGAGCTAGTCGATGCAACCTTGGCGACCGCACACAGCGACGCGCCTGACTAGGCGCTGGGCTACCCCTGCGCTGTTAGAGCCTTCTCAGGCGGGATTGCCTGTCTTTCCACACGCCCCTGACAAAGCGCTCGGCCACACCTGTGTCGACCTTGCGCCAAGACCGTGCTCACTGCTCGAATCAAGTGCCCAGATCACCCACACCCGCCCTTCACGGCGCTGGCTCGCACCTCCACAAGAGCCAAGACATGGATTGACTCCAGCAAGCCTCCTAACGCTCCTAAAACGGAATGTGCCTGGGGACACCGGACTTGCCTCGCCATCTCCGCACCATAGGAGCGTCGTTCTGGGACCGGGGTGACCACCTGCCGATCGGCCGCTTGCCGCCCCATGCCGCCGCCGCCGCTATCCGCATTCCGCTGGAAGACCGCGACTGGTCGATAGGGCCTGACGCCCTGCGGGAGGTCGTAGAGGAGAGCCACGGCTACCCGTTCTTCGTGCAGCTGTGGGGCGAGCAGCTGTGGGCGGCGTCTTCGAATCCCGATCAGCCCGCGTGCCGGGCGGATGTCCGCCGCGTCAGGGCGGAGGTCGAACGGAGGACCGATCAGTTCTACGCCAATCGCTACATGAAATTGGAAGAGGCCGGCCTGACGGGCGTGGCCGCCGGTGTCGCGGCTGTGTTCGCCGACTCGCAGAGAACGACCATCGAGCAAGTCCGGCAAGCCATTCGGTGCTCCCTTGAATTGCAAGGCCGCGCGGCCGACAGCAAGACCGTCGAGGAGGCCACCGCGCGCCTGTACGATCTAGGCTTCATATGGAGCGTCGTGGATCAGTCCGCTCTGTACTACGAGCCGGGGATCCCCAGCTTGATGACGTTTGTTGAACGCAACTACAGGGCGGCAACGAGGGGGGCCAGTGCTTGACATTGCGTCCCCGATCAGGCTCTGGAATATTCGGCAGGGCACGGGTTGCAGGCAACTTCAAGCTCTGCCACGTGGGAGTGTCTTCGGAAGTCTGCCGTGTCACCGAGCGGCGCGGCGGCACCGGAAGGCGGCTGCCAGCGGTTTGGTAGACTTCGGCGTTCGATACCAACCTGCGAACTGGGCGGATCTCCGGTAGATTGCCAGCGATCATCGAGATGCGAGCCGCGGCCGGGGCCACGGAGGAGCGCTTGGCCCAAGCCTTGGCTCGCGAGGCACCGGGGCGGGGCTGGCGGCACACGCTCTCGGAGATTTTCCAGCAGCCCGAGCTCTGGCAGCACACCGCCGAGCGCTGTGCCACCCGTCTGCGATCCCTTCCCCCGCAAGTCCGGAGGGCAGCGCCCGTCGTGCTGACCGGGTCGGGAAGCTCGCACTACGTCGGCGTCTGCATCGCGCCGGCGATTCAGAGGCGCACCGGGCGGCAGGCTCGGGCGATGGCCAGCGGCGAGCTGATCCTCGCCAGGCCGGACCTGCTGCCGCCACAGCGACCCCTGTCATTGGTGTCGTTCTCCCGCTCCGGGAGCAGCCCGGAGACCCTCGCCCTGATTTCTGCCTGCCTGCAGCACGAGCCCTCCGTCGAGCATCGGGTGATCACTTGCAATCCGAAGGGGCACGTCGTTCGGCGGTGGCCCCCGGGAAGCGCGCCCCGCGTGGCCATCGACGTGCTCGATCCCAGATCTTGCGACAAGAGCCTCATGATGACCAGCAGCTTCACCAATCTTGCGCTGGCAGGTCTCTCCATGGCTTACGTGAAATCGGCTGACATCTACACCTGGCACGCCCAGACGCTGACCGGTGTCGGTCTGGACTTGCTCGGGAGCCGTGTGCACGGCATTGGATCGACCGCCCGGCGGGGCTTTACCCGCATGATCGCGCTGGGAACCGGGGGACAGTTCGGAACTGCGCAGGAGTCAGCCCTGAAGATGCTGGAGATGACCGACGGGCGTGTCGCGGCGACTGCGGAGTCTTGGCTGGGCTTCCGGCACGGGCCGATGTGTGCGTTGCGGGAGGACTGCCTCCTGCTGCTATTCTTCTCGCGCGAGGCGGTTAAGCGCGCCTACCAGTTCGACGTCCTGCGCGAGATTCGGGCCAAGCGACTGCCCGGAATCGTGGTGGCGGTGGGCGAGGGAATCCCTGCCGAGCTGGTCTCGGACGGCGATTTGGTGGTCGATCCGCCCGGATTGGCCGACCCTCCAGACGAGTGGGCCGCGCTGGCCCAAGTGGTCGTCGGGCAGTTGCTGGGATTCTTCCGCTGCGTGGAGGAGGGTCTTGACCCGGACAATCCGGCGGGCAGCGGCTCGATCAGCAGGGTCGTCCCGCCATTCCGGATCTAACGGAGACTGAGGCATGCGGGTCCTTGTGGCCGGGGAGCTCAACCCAGACCTCGTCCTCGCGTCTCTGACAGGCGCGCCCCGACCCGGCCGGGAGGTCGTGGCGCGGGATTGTGCACTGAGACTGGGGAGCTCGTCGGCGATCTGCGCCGCGGGCCTGGCCGCTCTGGGCAATGAGGTCGCGTTTCTCGGAATCGTCGGCGACGACATGTTCGGGCGCTTCTGCATCGAGCAGCTTTCGACCGCCGGCGTCGACGTGGCCCTCGTGCGCGCTGATCCGACGCTGCGGACGGGTGTGACGGTCTCCATCAGCGGTCGCGACCGCGCCCTGGTGACCTATCCCGGCGCTATGGAGCAGTGGCGCGCGGAGGAAGCCACCGACGGTCTGCTTGCTAGATTCTGCCATCTCCATGTATCCGCCTACTTCCTCCAGCGCGAGCTGCGGGCCTGTCTGCCCGACCTCTTCCGGCGCGCCCGATCGTTGGGCCTCAGCACGTCCCTCGATCCTGGGCACGATCCCTTCGAAGAGTGGGGCGGGGGATTCGCGAGACCTTCCGGGAAACGAGCGTCCTGTTCCTGAACGCTGTCGAAATGGAGAGGATCACGGGTGACCGGAGTGTCGACCGAGGCTTGAGGGCACTGGCGACCCACGGTACCGTCGCGGTCGTGAAGCTGGGTGCCCGCGGAGCCGCGGCATTGGAGGCGGGTGGCAAGCTGGAGCGGGCGCCGGCGCTGGATGTTGGCGTGCTCGACACGACGGGAGCTGGGGACGCCTTCGATGCAGGGTTCCTGCACGGATGGCTGCGAGATTGTGGGGTGAGGGAGGCGCTGCGCTGCGGTGTGGTTTGCGGAAGCCTGTCGACCCGTGGCCTGGGCGGTTGCGCCGCGCAGCCGTGAGCTCGGCGCGACCAACCAGATCGCTGTGCGGCTTCGCACGGCGCGGGCGCAACGTGATACCCTAACTTTGTGCCCATCGTGGATCACGGAAACTGGGGCACTCGACACAACATTCTACAATCGTGGCTGGTGCGAGAAATCGTTCGAAACAAGTATGGTCGTCGACAATGTGGCAAGGAATTCACCCACGCAAGAGGTGAATTGCTACAAGAATGAGATTGCATGTGAGATTGAGTGGAACGACAAGGATCCATTTTTCGATTGGGATCTCAACCACTTTCGATTGTTGTTTGAGTTACAGGCTATCAGTGTTGGTGTCCTGATCACTCGCAGTGACGAACTCCAACAAGGCTTCAATTCAATCGGCAGGGCAAAGTCTCGCGGAGCGTCAACCACACACACGTCAAAGCTGTATCCTCGCATTCAAGGTGGAGGATGTCCCATCTTGGCGGGCGGTATCAAGAGGAGCCTGAATGTCAAAGATCAACCTTAGCCGAGACGTCACCGGCGGACCGTTCTCCACAATCCTTGCTGATCCACCATGGAGATTTGCGAACAGGACAGGAAAAGTAGCTCCGGAACACGGTAGACTGCGTCGCTACGAAACGATGAGTCTGGACGATATCTGTGAGCTTGAAGTCTCAGCGCTCGCAAACCGCAACAGCCACTTATACCTCTGGTGTCCAAACGCTCTCCTGCCATCAGGTTTGAGAGTTATGAAAGCTTGGGGATTCACATACAAGGCGAATGTTGTCTGGTACAAGATCCGGAAGGATGGTGGTCCTGATGGTCGTGGCGTCGGTTTCTACTTCCGGAATGTCACCGAGAATATGCTGTTTGGAGTTCGCGGTCGCATGCGTACGCTGCAGCCTGGCCGACGTCAAGTCAATATGATCCGGTCTCGAAAACGCGAGCACTCTCGCAAGCCAACAGAGGCCTATCGGGTGATCGAGGATTGTAGTCCCGGACCCTACCTAGAGCTGTTCGCTCGTGATGAACGCACTGGTTGGGTCCAGTGGGGCAACGAGCTTGGGGTGGAGATTCGAAGTTACTCTCCGGCCTACTCGCACGGTAAGCATTCACTCCGGGGAGTATTTGGGGCCTAGGAGACTGGCCCTCGCGAGGACCAAGGGAGGGAAGGTGCGGCCCGCAGGTGCAGGGTGGGCTCGCTCGCCGCGTTGGGGCTCCAGCCTGAGAAGGTGGGCGAGTGTCGTAGGGAAACTCGCGAGTTGGCCTCAGCGGGGAGTCAAGCTGCGCGCGGGACAGTGCTGTCGGGTGCGTGAGCGAGTGCTGCCGCTGGCGGCTCGTTGGCCGGAGTCCAGCAGCGTATGGGAGGTGCGCGGAGTTCCTCCATGCGCTGCTCGTCCATCTCTCACGGGAGCCATGGGGACAGGTCCGATGGGGCCTGGCCCCGGTTGCGCGCATAGGCATCCAGCCAATCCTGCGGGCACCGGTACGGGTTCAGCCCAGCCACTCTCGCTGTCTGCAGCACGCTGAGCAGGCGCCCCGCCGTCTTGGCCCTGGCCGGTCCGCCGGGCCCGAAGCGCCGCTGGCGCGAGATCACGGGCCCGCGCAAGGTCCACTCCGAGCGGTTGTTGTCCATGGGAATCCCCGGATCCTCGAGAAACACGCTGGGACCCTCCTGATGCTGGATCAAGGACGCCGTGGGGTTGCCCTGCGCTGCCACTTGGGCCAGTTCCGCGCCGGTCCGGCCACCGCTTGGCTGCAAGCCTTCCAGCAGCTCATAGCGGGCGACCAGGCGCTGCCACGCTTGCAGCGCGTCGTCGAAGAGTTCCCCGAAGCTGGCTTCCAGGCTTGCCTGCGCAGCCGCGAAGTCCTCGGCCTGGCCCTGCAAGGGCAGGTCGGGCTGTCAGGCCCTGCGACGCAGGCGCGCCAAGTGGAACACTTCCCCGATCCGCTCGAGCCCATCCCTGGCCCACGGCTGCAGTTCCGGAAAGCCGGCTGCCCCGTAACGGCGAGACATCGGACGGATGGGAGCTGAATCCTTGGTCCTTCGGTGGCCCCAGCGCACACCGCTGCGGGGCTGAATGTCAGTGCTTCCAGATAGAGGGGTGGACATTTCCTGCTGATTCTGTCATAGTGGGCCTTGGTGGCTGGCCTTCAGATGGCAACAACGGTGCAAGACGCGCACTTTGACCTGCGCGCTGTTTGCGTGCGCCCGACTCGCGGCGGCTGCGAGCACCGACGTTGGGACCGGCTGGTGGCCGCCCACCACTACCTGTCCTTCCAGCGCATGTTCGGACGTGCCTTGCGGCATGTCGCAACCCTGGACGGGACTTGGCTGGCGCTGCTGGGATGGCAACCCGGAGCGCTGCGCGTGGCCGTGCGCGACCGCTGGATCGGCTGGTCGCTGCAGCAGAAGCTGCGCCGCCTGCATCTGATCGCCCAGAATGTGCGCTTCGTGATCCTGCCCGCCGCTGCCGGGCGCAAGAACCTGGCATCGAGGGTCTTGGGCCTCAGCCTGCGCCGCTTGTCGGGAGACATCTTGGCCGCACATGGGTATCCGGCGCTGCTCGCGGAAACCTTCGTGGACCGCGCGCTGCACAGGGGCACGTGCTACCGCGCCGCGAACTGGCAGCCGCTGGGGTTCACCAGCGGCTATGGCCGCCAGCGGGGCCCCACGGCCCGCTGGCGGCATCATGGCCAGCCCAAGCAAGTGCTGGTGTACCCCTTGGCCCGTAACGTGCAGGCGCGTTTGCGCCAGCCCGAGCAGGAGCCCTGCTGGGGCGGTCCCGCCAAGCGGCCGCCGGCTCCGGCCGCGGTGCTGCGCAGCCTGCTCGAGCGCCTGCAGCAGGAGCCGCACTGCCGCCCGGCCGGCGGCCGCCGCTATGCGCTGGCCAGCCTGCTGTGCCTGGCCGCGAGTGCGCACATGGCCGGCTACCGCGGCGTGACGGCCTACTCGCGGTATGCCACCCTGCTCAGCCAGCGGCAGCGGCAGGCCGCCGGCTGCTGGTGCAACATGCGGCTACAACGCTACGCCGCTCCGGTGCCGAGCACGTTCTACCAAGCCTTGGTCCGGCTGCCGCCGGAGGTGTTCGAGGGGGCCGTCGAGCACGCCTCGCTGGGGCTGCAGGCCCACTCGCAGCCGGCCGTGCCGGAGCGCAGCGCGCAGGGGCTGGGCGAGCGCGCGGCAGCGGCCGCCGGCCGCGGGAAGGGCCCAAGGTGAGATTCTGGCCGGGCGCAAGCGGGGACACCGCGCGGGAGCGGGAGCAGGCGCAGGAATTGGAACGCTTGGAGCAGCACTGCGCGGCCCTGCTCGAGAAGGTGGAAAGCGCACGGCAGGAGAGCGGGGAATTCCGCCGACGGTCGCAGCGCAGCCAGGCCGAGCTGGAGCGGACGCGGACTGAGCTGGAGCGGACGCGGGCCGAGCTGGAGCGGACGCGGACTGAGCTGCAGCAAGCCCACACAACGATCGGCAATCTGAAGCTGCTCGTGGCAGACCTGCAGAAGACCTTGTTCGGGCGCAAGAGCGAGAAGCCGTCGGATCCCGGGCCCGAGCCGAAAGCGGACCCCAAGCCGCCGCCCGGGCCGGGGGACAGCCCTGACAAGCCTGACAAGCCTGACAAGGCCGGCAAGGGGCGCAAGCAGAAGGCCGCCAAGCGCAAGCGGGGACGCCAGCCCGGATCGGCCACTCCGCCGCGTCGGGACCGCTCCCGCCTGCCAAAGATTCCCGAGCCCTTGGAGCTGCCCGAGCACGAGCGCCGCTGCGCGCAGTGCGACACGCCCTTCGTGCGCTGCGGGACCAAGTCCAGCAAGATCTTCGAGATGCACTTGGCTGCGCTCGCCCGCGAGATTGAGCGCCAGTGCTACGAGCCGGGCTGCGCCTGCGCACCGCCGGGACGCCTCGTTGCGCCCCCCGCGCCACGGCTGTGGAGCGGCACCCAGCTGGGGACCAGCGTGTGGGCCTGGAGCGTGGTCCAAGTTTTCCACATGCATCGCCCGCAGGCCGCGGTGGCGCGCGAGCTGGATGCCATCGGGTTGGGCATGGCACCGGCGACGCTGGCGCAAGGCCTGCAGAGGCTCGCCCGGCTGGTGCAACCCTTGGAGCAGGCCATCGCCGAGCGTCTGGGACAGGCTCGGGTGGTGCAGGCCGACGAAACCTCCTGGCCGGTGCAGAACATTGAGGGCCAGGACAACGCCAAGCAGCCCCCGGCATCCGGCGCCAGGCCCAAGCACTGGCTGTGGATGGTCTGCTGCGAGGATGCCGTCTGGATGCGCATCCTGCCGACGCGCGGGCTGCCCTCGGGCCGCGAACTGCTGGGCAAGCTGGGCCAAGGCAAGCTGCTGACGCTCGTGTGCGACTGCTGGAGTGTCTATCCGGCCTTCGCCAAGCGCTCCGAGAATGTCCGGCTGCAGTTCTGCTGGGCTCATCAGCGCCGACACTACTGCCGGGTGGAAGCCGGCTTTCCGGAACTGGAGCCGTGGGCCACGGACTGGCTCGAGCGGATCGGGGAAGTGTTCCACTTGGCGCACCTGCGTCGCAGGGCCTGGCAGCCCGAACTGCCCTTAGAGCACCAGGCCGAGGACTTCGAGGCTGCGCAGGCAAGCCTGCAAGCCAGCCTCGGGAAACTCTTCGACGACGCGGTGCAAGAGTGGAGGAGCCTGGTTGCGCGCTATGAAATGCTGATCGCCGTGCCAAGCGGTGGCCGGACCGGCGCGGAGCTGGCCCAGGTGGAAGCGCGGGGCAAAGCCACGGCGTCCCTGATCCTGCACAAGGCGGGGCTCAGCGTGTTCCTCGAGGACCCGGCGATTCCCATGGACAACAATTACGCGGAGCGGACCTTGCGCGGACCCGTGATCTCGCGCCGGCTGAGCTTCGGGTCCGGCGGTCCGGCCGGGGCCGAGACGGCGGGGCGCCTGCTCAGCGTGCTGCAGACAGCGAGAGTGGCGGGGCTGAACCCGTACCGCTACATGCTGGATTGGCTGGATGCCTGTGCGCGCAACCGGGGCCAAGCCCCATCGGAACTGTCCCCATGGCTCCCGTGGGAGATGGACGAGCAGCGCATCGAGGAACTCCGCGCACCTCCCATCCGCTGGTGGACCCCGGCCAACGGGCCGCCAGCGGCAGCGCCGGCTGACGCACCCGACAGCACTTTCCCGCCCGCAGCTTAACTCCCCGCTGAGGCCAGCTCGCGAGTGTCGCTACGTCACTCGCCCACCTTCTCAGGCTGGAGCCTGAACGCGGCGAGCGAGGCCACTCTGCACCTGCGGGCCGCACCTTCACCTATCCGCGCCTTCCCCTGCCTTTGGCCCTCGCGAGGGCCAGCCTCCCAGGCCCCAAAATACTCCCCGGAGTGAATGCTTACCTCGCACGATCAGGAATCCGAGTCCGTTTCTCCCGTTCTGCCTCTCGGTGCGACATAGCGCTGCGGAGACCAGACCTCAGGTCATTCGTTCATCGGCAGGCGATCTAGTGACTCGGTGGCGGAGCGGCGCGCGATCTCTGCAGCCTCTCAGATCGCTCTAAGGTGAGGTCTCCACGGGTCGCGCGACCCGCCAGGTCTGGACGCCACCGGCGCCGTAGGCGGCCAGCTCGGTGCCGTCCGGGGAAAACTCGAGGCCACGGACCAGTCCGAGGACTGTTGGCACAGTCGCCAGAGGGCTGCCGCTAGCGGCGCTCCAAAGCCGGACTTCCCGTTCCGCGCCGGCGGTGGCGATCAGATCGGCGACGTCCGACACGGCCATCGCATCCACGGCCCACGAGTGTCCCTCCATCTCAACGAGCGTCTCTCCCGTGCGGGGATTCCAGATCCGCGGTGCCACAGGCACAGACCTGCGAAACGAGGCTGCACGCACCAAGACACGGTCTTCTCCGGGCAGGAAGCGGGCCTCGAGACGCTCGCCACGGCCGGCTTCCAGTCTCGCCAGCTCGGTCTCCGAAGTTGCGTCCCAAGATCGCAGCACCTGGGCCCCGCGCCGGCCATCAATCGTCAGCAGCAAGGAACCGTCAGTGGATTCTTCGACATACGCCGCCTCTTGGAGACCGCGGAGCATCCTGACGACTCTACCCGTCGTCCAGTCCCAGCCCGTCACCCCCGAGTTGCTCGCGGCCAAGACTCGCTCGCCGTCGCTCGACCAGGTGACATGGCGGAAGCGCTCCGAGTCGGCCGCTCCCGGTATGGCCAGCGCCACTGGCCTGGCGTGCGGGTCGAGGAGGTTTGCCACAGCGACGCCATACCTGCCGGCAATGGCCAGCAGACCCCCGTCGGGGGACCACCCAACCGCCCCGACGTCGTATCCGAGCATCACGGGGGGCTGAGGCGTGGCTGCTATCGCGCGGACCCTGAGGTCCCGGGTCGTCCCGCTGTACTGGATCGCGACTCGGTTGAGCGTGGGCGAATACACGACCCTCTCCGCAGACTTGGATTCCCGGTCATAGTGTGGCGGCGGACGGTCGTGCGGCGGCACGTCGAAGAGCCCGAGGCCGGTCGACGACTGCCACACGCGGACGGTCCCGTCGCTTCCCGCGGTCACGAAGCGTGGCACGCTCGGGGCATAGGAGAGCGAGACCACCGTGCCGCGGCGATGGCCGCCAAAGGTGGACACCCTGCCGTACGAAGCCGTGTCCCAGACTCGCGCCGTGCCGTCCGAGCTGGCCGCCGCGTAGCGCTTGCCGTCCTGAGACCAAGAGACGGACTCGACGCTGTTGCGGAAGCCGATCGGGACCGCAAGCTGAGCCCGGGTGTCCGTGTCCCAAACCTTGGCCGTGTTGTCCAACCCGCCCGTTATCAGGAAGCGGCTATCTGGTGAGAACTGCATGTCTAGCACCTGCCCGTAGTGAGGCGTGTAGCGGGTCCTCGCGGCCGTCGACCAGTGCGCGAGCACCTCCCCGCTCGTGACAGACCACACGCGCAGCGAGAAGGCCGGCACGCTGACGGCGATCTTCGAGCTGTCCGGCGAGAACGCAATCGAATCCACCTGCGACCGACCGTTCAACAAGATCGTGCCCTCGTTGCTGCGGCTCAGCGAAAGGGTCCAGTCAGAGGCGTTCCAGAGCTTCACCAGGCCGTCGTTCCCGCCCGTCGCGAGGAGCCGGCCGTCGGGCGACCAAGCTATGTGACGGGAAATCCCCTCGTGTGCCCGCGCCTCTGCCTCTAGCGCTCCGTCCGCCACACGATAGACGCGGAGCAGCCCGGTCACCCCCAATGCGGCGATCCGCTCGCCATCCGGAGCCCACGCCAGCCGCGGCCTCCCTCTGCTGCCAAGGTCTTCCAAGTCAATGCCGCGGAGCATCTCCCCGGTAACGGCGTGCCAGAGGTTGATGTGGGTCCCGGACATCGTCGCGATTCGCTCGCCGACCGGTGACCATATCGGGTACAGGAGTTCACGCACGGCCTCAGGGTCGAATCTCACAACTGTGCGGCCCGTCCGTGTCTCGAGGATCATCGCCCCAGCGACCGTTGTGACGGCCACCCGCAAGCCACCTGGAGAAACGGCGTGCCCGACGATCCGGCTGCCGTCCACAAGCGTCCGCGCTTCGAAGGGACGGTCGGCGCGCCACGCGATGAGCGAGTCACCGGAACTGGTGAGCACCCAGCGCCCGTCCGGGGGCAGGAATTCCATCGTGCGAATCCCGTCGAGATGGTCGGTAATCTCGACCGACGGAACGAGCCTGACGGCACGGTCCGCCCCCGCGGCCACCGGGTGAGCGCCCGCCAGGGCCAAGCCCGCCGCGATGCCCGCGGAGATCAGCATCCCCGCAGCAGGCTGTTGAGCACTTCTTGGGTTCGAAATCTTGGCTTCCACCGGTTCAGGGTAAGCGTTACGTTCAGGCGGCGCGCGTTCCAAGGGCGGCATTGCGGGCGGTCTGGACAGAATCCCCCAGTGACGGCATGTGCCCCCGTCCCCGATCACCTGCAGTCCACGATTTTGAGTGGTCGGTCGCTGAGGGCTCTCAGGCTGGCGCGCCAGCCCGCTCAATCTGGCCAATAGGCCCAGCCCCGATTGCCGCCAGGATTCCGTGTCACTGGATCACCGCCGAGAGCATCGGCCGGCGACCAGTCGCGGGCAGTTCCGGAGCCGGCATGGAGCCAGTGGCACGATGCTGACCCGCGCCGCGGACCTCTTGGCCACCCGCACAGGCACGGCCCGGACCCGGTCGCGGCGACGGCTTCGTGCCGACGCTACTCGAATGCCTGCGCGCCGATCGTTCCCTGGAGGAAATCCAGATAGGCGGGATCGCTCACCTTGGCGAGTGTCTCTCGCGCCACTCGAGTCCGGCCTCCCAAGTCAAGCCTCCCAGTCACCTCGCCGGTCCCATCCTCGGAGTGAACCGCCGCGATGTGGGCGAGAATCTTCTGACAGCGAGTCACACGGCGCCCCTGCGCCGTCTCAAGGCGTTCTCTGTACCAGTCGCTGGCCAAGACCGAGTCCCGCGTGAACATCTCCCTGAACTTCGGACTGGTAACAGTGAGGCCGTCGCACTCTCCGTGCGCCATGATCGCGAGCAGCGCCTTGACGGGCGGGCAGGCAGAATCTGCGGAGCCGTCCTCGAACTGCATCCGAGCCGCCTTGGCGTGGGCATCCGCGATGTACCGGACGCCGTCCGCGAACGCGAGCGCGTCTTGGGTCTCGGGGCGCAGGATCGGTACGTCGAACACCTTGGTCGGATTGTCGAAGACGCGGGCGACGAATTGCCGGACGAAAGCGGGGTTGATCCGATATCCGAGGCGGCTTGCCAGGACCGGCCCGCGATCATCCACGTAATCCTCGAGCCGTTCCAGCAGCCCCTCCTTGATCAGGTACGCCGGGTCACGCTCCTTGTACGACATTCTGGACCAGATCTCCGGCACCAGCAGGCTGATGTCGTGCATCATCCTGACGTCGGGCCCTATGTGGCCTGCGGCGGTCGAGAAGCCGCCCAGCCCCGTTAGCGCGTAAGACAGGAACGCGGCATTCAGGTCGGCTGCGGGGCGCAGCGCGTTGAAAGGCCCCTTCGTCAGCGCCCCCTCGCTTCCGAAGCCGGTCGTCGAGGGGCTCTTGCCGGTCAGCGACGCCACGAAGTCCATCAGCAGCTCCGGAAGCTCTTGGTAGTGGATCGGATTGTAGACGGCAAGGCCTCGGATCCCGGACGCTCGGTCCGGGGGATTGTTGCGACGGCCGACCAGCACTGCACTGACGGGCAGGTGGACGGGCTGGCCAGACGGAATTTGGCGCGACAGCCGCACGCCCATTTCCGCGGCATGGCGCTCAACCGGTGCCTCGATGTCCGGGCGGTCTTGCAGGTAGCGGGGATTCTTCGTCGGCGTGCCGCGGACGAGCCTGGGGCTCGCCGAGCTGACGGCGAACCTGTGCCCAGACTCGGGGACTGTAGCCAGGAAACGTCTCATCGGCTCGCTGAACTGCTCAAAGTCGGCGATCCGCTCTCGCATCTGCCGAACTTGGCCGACGGTGAGAGGCTCGAAGTTTGACAGGAAGACCCCGCCCCCGGCGAGGTCGGACTCGGTCTTGCGATCGAGCCCGCGGTGGACCGCGTCGTCTGGGCGCTGGAAGAGCCGGAATTCGCAGTTTTCCGCGAACTTGACGCTGGGACCGGCGCCGATGGCCAGGCCGGTCAAGTGCCTGGCCGGAACGACCGTGGAAGCGCTGATGTCGTCCTCGGTCTGGATTTTCTCCGCGGGCACGAAGTCTTGCCGGCACTTGAAAGTTCTCCAGGCATTCCGGCCGAGGAGGCCTACCCGCAGGTACTCGCCCACGAGCTTCCGGTTCCCGTACTTGAGCTCGTGGCCGGGCAGCCCGTTGAAGATGTCGACGTGGAAGTGGCGCCTCCAGTCGGGCCCCCACTCCGGGTCGTAGAAGCGCTTGATGATCAGCACGATCGCGTAGACATGGTTGGGAATCTGGCCGAGCCAGGCATTGAACTCCGGCGTGTAGCGGGTCGAGGGTGTCAAGAGCTTGATCACGCTTCCCAGCGAACGGTCGGGGCTCAGAATCGGCCGCGTGGGCCGCTCCTGGTAGATCGCGCGGATCGGGGAGTCGAAGGGCCAGCGATCCGCATAGTCCCTGGCGAAGATCTCTTGGGCGGCATCCAAGTCCCGCTTGATGTCGGCCACAAAGACCGCGCCGTAGAGCATGTAGTCCCGAACCGACTTGCTGATCTCGCTCTTGCCGCCGCCGCTGACGGTGCACGGCTTGTGGCAGAAGACGCCTTCCGGGGCAGTGCCCAGCAAGCGCCACGACGGGGCCGTTGGGTGCTTCTCCATCCGAATTCGATATCCGGACGGGGCGATATAGACCGCATCCGGAGACAGCGCGAGAGAATGCTCGGATTCGCCCTTCCTCCACCGGATGTCTTGGGTCCGGAGACTGACCGCCGCGTCCTCCGAGATGTAGTAGACGTCCGGGTATTGCCGGTCCCGCCCGTAGCCATCGGGCATCAGCTCGATCGTGCCCGGGTGCTGGCGCGCGGCATCCTCCAGTGTCAGGGCGTTGTACTTCCGGGAGTTGACTTGAAACTCCTCGCCGAGGTTATAGCTCGCGAACGCGATCGCACCGCCCGCGTGCTCCTCCTCAACGTTGCCGAGCAGGTTCGCCGCGTAGCTGAGCTGGGTCTTGACCTCCTTCTTGCAGTAGCCGTAGTAGTTGTCGGCGATCAGCGTCACCATGACACCATCCGCTGTCCGGCAGGTCAGCTTGAAGGGACTGCCCTCGTTGTAGCGCTCAGCCGGGTCGCTCCAGCACATCCCGTCCCGGCGCTGGCGCTCGGTCGCGTCGTCATGGTGCGGCAGACCCGCGTCCTTCTTCGTGACCCGTTCCAGGTGCGGGGCGAGGATGACCGCGCCTGTGTGCCCGCTCCACCCGTCGATGTCCAGCCCGGCATCGTTCTCCGGCAGGTATGGATCACCGGCATTGCCGAAGATCGATTCCACGAAGTCGAGATTGCTCACGAGGCCGCCGGGCGCGAAGAAGCGGGTCTCCATCCTCAGGGCCGGTGAGAACCCTTGGACGGCCGGCGACACCAAAGGTCGCAGGAGCAGCGACACGAAGCAGTTGATGCGGGGATCGAAGGGCAGGCGGAGCACGTCGTCCGGAGGGTCGAGGGCGAGTCGCAGCAGTCTCGCGAATGTCCACTTGGGAACCGCTCTCTTGTCAGCCGGGATCGGGAGCCCGCCCTCCGCCACGTGGAAAGTCCCCATGGTCGTGCGTCGGTCATGCCGTGGATTGTTCAGGACTCCGTTGGCCACGCGGAACGAGCTCACGTACTCGGAGACGAACCGGTCCCCGCCCGCGGGGAGTGACAGTTCCCGCGCCATGCCATGGCGGTCCAAGACCAGCGTTCGCGCCGGGAGCCACCTGCGCTGCCTGAAGCCGGCGTCAGCGAGGTGGCTGGTGAGGAATCGCTCGATGCGCCGGTCCGCGGCACACCGGTGATCGACCAGCAGGCGCTCCTGCTCCCGGTAATGCGCCAGCAAACCGCCGGCCAGCTCGGCAAATTCTCCCTCGGGCTCCGCGAGGCCGCTCGCCGTGAGCCGCAGTCGCAGGTATCGCCTGATCTGCCGGCTATCCGCCTCCCGGCTCGCTGTAGTCGAGCCTCGTTCGTATCCGTAAGCGCGTTTCCAGTCCATTGGTCCTTCCACGGGATTCACCGCCGCACCGTGATCGCGGAAGGCTCCGGGGACACAGTTTCCGCCCAGTTCCGCCCGGTCGCCTCAGCGGTGCTTGGCGCCGCTTAGAGAGGCCGACACGGCCAACCGCTGCTCCGTCCCATCGTACTTCCCGCGATTTCCAAGCATTCGTACCGGGGGCCGGCGGCTCTTTGCCGGTCCACGCGTCCCCCAGCCCTCCGCGGACTCGATGTAAGCCGTCCTCCCATTCACGCGTTGGTCGCAGGTTGCGGGCCGGATTCCAGCGCAATCTCCTTGAAGCTCTTGACCTGCCCGGTGATCGCGCGCTCGGTGGGAAGCCGTTCCACGCTGCTCGCACCGAAGAAGCCCGCCACCCCGGGGCAGCGCCTCAGAATGCGCCGCACATCCTCGGGTTCGCTCAACGGCCCGCCGTGGCAGATGACCAGCACCTCTTCGCGCACCTGCTTTGCCGCGTCGTGGATTGCGCGGATTTCCGTGGCAGCCTGGGCCAAACCCTTGGTTGTCCGAGCCCCGATCGACCCCTTGGCGGTCAGTCCCATGTGGGCCACCAGCACGTCGGCCCCCACCTCGGCCATCGCCACGGCTTCCTCCGGGTTGAACACGTACGGCGTCGTCAAGAGCTCGAGCTCACTGGCAAGCCCGATCATGTCGACCTCTTTGGAGAAGCTCATTCCGGTTTCCTCGAGATTCTGCCGGAACACGCCGTCGATCAGACCAACCGTCGGAAAGTTCTGTACGCCGCTGAACCCCATGTCCCTGAGCTCGCGCAGGTACGCCGGCATCAGCCGGAAGGGATCGGTTCCGCAAACGCCCGCCAGCACCGGGGTGTCCGGGACCACCGGCAGCACTTCCCCCGCCATCTCGACCACGATCCGGTTCGCGTCCCCGTAGGGCATCAGGCCCGCCAGCGAGCCCCTTCCCGCCATGCGGAACCGTCCGGAGTTGTAGATCACGATCAGGTCAGCCCCGCCCGCCGCCGCACACTTGGCCGAGATCCCGGTGCCAGCACCCGCGCCGATGACGGGCACACCCAGCATTACCTGGCGCCGCAGGCGCCCTAGCGCCGCCAGTCTTGGAATTCCGAGTGACGTAGGGAGTTTCGAGCGGTTTCGCATTGTGCTGCCCCCTCCTGGTACTTCGATGCTCACGGACGACCCGCGACAACTGCGGCTTCGAGCAATCCAAGCAAGCCGTGCGCCACGGCTGAAGCGAAGTCGGGATCATTGATGTTGCGGTCCACTTCGATCACCCGGATGTCCGGGCGCAGAGCCTCCTTGACGGAGCGAAACAGCGCGTCGTCCGCTTCGGGCCACTCGAACGGTTGGCCCGGCGCGGAGATGACCGAGACTCCCCGCAGTGGCAGGTACACGGTGACCGGTCCCCGGGACGCGTTCACCCTTTGGGCCAGCCGTCGGCCAAGCTCGCGGTTCTCTTCCGGCGTCGTGCGCATCAGGGTGACGTTCGCATTGTGGCGGTAGAAGCGCCGGTCAGAGTACCGGCCCGGTACCGAGCCCGGCGCCCAGAAGTTGACCATGTCGAGGCAGCCCGGCACGACGACCGCGGGCGTTCCCGCGCGAGCCGCCGCTGTCAGGCGCGAGGGCCCGGCGCTCATCACGCCCCCGGCCAGCTCGTCGGCCAGTTCCGTCGTGGTGATGTCCAGAACGCCGGCGATGAAACCGGACGCGACAAGGCCTTCCAACGTGCGCCCGCCCGCTCCCGTCGCGTGAAACACCAGAACCTCGTAACCGCGGGCTTCGAGCAACTCTCGGGCCGCCTCGACACACCGGGTGGTGTTCCCGAACATCGAGGCGGCGATGAGTGGCCTGTCGCCACGCTCTGGAACCCGAGCCTGGGCCATTGCCGCCACGGCCGCGGCGGCTTGGCTGAACACCAGCCGGCTGATCCGGTTCAGGCCGCTGATGTCCACCACCGAGGGGATCATCGTGATGTCCGCCGACCGGACGAACGCCGATACGTCGCCGCCCGCGACCGTGGAAACCATGACCTTGGGAATGCCCATCGGGAGCGCCCGCATGGCGGCAGTCGCCATCGTTGTCCCCGCGCTTCCTCCCATGCCGACAATGGCGTCGATCCGGCCCTCTGCGTGTAGCGCAGGTACGAGCCGCTCGATCCCACGTGTCATCGCGTCCACTGCCCGGCCGCGGTCTCCGGCTTCGGCGAGGTCCTCGACCGACTCGCCCGCCGCCTGCGCCACCGCTTCGCGCGTCACCCCGGGCGCGGTCTCCGGCACTCCGAGGACGCCCAGATCGATCAAGAGCGGCTCGCACCCGTTCGCGCGGATCCTGTCGGCCAGGAAGCGCAACTCGGCCCCTTTCGTGTCCAGCGTCCCCACGACCGCGATTGTCGGCATCCCTGTGACCTCAAGTCTACGCGTGCGAGTGCCACCGGGAGCGAGACCGAACGCATCGCGCAAGCAACGCACCGTCTCGCACGGGCCCGCCGGTACGCCGCTCGAGACGCGCCCAGTCCGGTCGCTGTCGGAGCACGGCCCTCGCAGCGAGCCCCCGCCTGCCCTGGTGCCGCCCGCCGTCACTGAAGCGTCGCCCGATCCCGCGGGATGTGCGGGATAGACTGGGCCAGGATGGAGTTCCGCCTGGCGTCTGACTACACCCCGCGTGGCGATCAAGGCACGGCCATCGCCCAGTTGGTCGAGGGCCTGAAGGACGGCGAGGCCCACCAAGTGCTGCTCGGCATCACCGGTTCCGGCAAGACATACACCGTCGCCAAGGTCGTCGAGGCGGTGCAGCGCCCGACGCTCGTGCTGGCGCACAACAAGACTTTGGCGGCACAGCTGTACCACGAGTTCAAGGGCTTCTTTCCGGAAAACGCGGTGGAGTACTTCGTCAGTTACTACGACTACTACCAGCCCGAGGCTTACATGCCCGCGAGCGATACCTATATCGAGAAGGAGGCAACGATCAACGACGATCTGGACAAGCTGCGCCTCTCGGCGACCAAGTCGCTGTTCGAGCGGCGCGACTGCCTGATCGTGGCCAGTGTCAGCTGCATCTACGGCTTAGGCTCCCCGGACGCCTACTACGGGATGCTGCTGATGCTCGAGCAGGGCGACATCCAGCCGCGCAAGGCGATCGCCATGCAACTGGTCAAAATGCTCTACAAGCGGCGGGACCACGGTCCGCTGGAGCGCGGCATGTTCCGCATGATCGGTGACACCGTCGACATCTGCCCCCCCTATGACGACCACGCCTACAGGGTCGAGCTCTGGGGCGACCAAATAGACTCCCTCTCGCAGATCGACCCGCTGCTGGGACAGGTGCGCAAGACGTACCAGCGGCTCCCGATCTATCCCGCGAGTCACTATGTCATGTCCAACGAGACCATGCTGGGGGCGCTGAACGGCATCACCGCAGAGCTCGACGAGCGGACCGCCCAGCTGCGCGACCTGAGCAAGCTGCTGGAGGCCCAGCGCCTGAGCCAGCGCACCCAGTTCGACATCGAGATGATGACCGAGATCGGGTACTGCCACGGCATCGAAAACTATTCGCGCCACTTCTCGGGCCGCCAGCCGGGCGAGCCCCCGCCGACGCTGCTCGACTACCTGCCCAAGGACGCGCTGATGTTCATCGACGAGAGCCACCAGACGGTCCCCCAGCTGAGGGCGATGTATTTTGGTGACCGTTCCCGCAAGACGAGGCTGGTGGAGCACGGCTTTCGCCTGCCGAGCGCCCTCGACAACCGCCCGCTGACATTCGACGAGTTCGAGCAGAGGACCTTCCAGCTCGTGTACGTCTCGGCCACGCCGGGCCCTTACGAGTTGGAGATGGCGGGGGGCGTGGTCGCGGAACAGGTAATTCGGCCGACAGGGCTCCTTGATCCGCGCGTCGAGGTCCGTCCTGTCAACGGCCAGATCGACGACCTGCTCGCCGAGATTCGTGCGCGCGCGGCGGCCAGCGAGCGGGTGCTCGTGACCACGCTCACCAAGCGGATGGCCGAGGATCTGGCGGAGTACTACGCCGAGACCGGCGTGCGCTGCCGATACCTGCACTCGGAAGTGGACACGCTGGACCGCGTCAAGACGCTCCGTGACCTGCGCGCTGGAGAATTCGACGTGCTTGTGGGCATCAACCTGCTCCGGGAGGGGCTCGACCTGCCCGAAGTCTCGCTGGTGGCGATCCTTGACGCCGACAAGGAGGGTTTCCTGCGCTCGGCCGTGTCGCTCGTCCAAACGATCGGGCGGGCGGCGCGCAACGTCAACGGTTGCGCGATTCTCTACGCTGATCGCATCACGGACAGCATGCGGTTCGCGATCGAAGAGACCGCGCGTCGCCGGGCCTTGCAGGAGGCCTACAACCGCGAGAACGGCATCACGCCGGAGACGATCGTGAAACCGGTCTCGATGAGCCTAGCCCGGATTGTCGACGCGGACTACACGGACCTCACCAGGGAGACCCCGGAGGGCGTGCCCGAAGACCCCCGCGAATTCGGCGCGTACATCCGGGGTCTGGAGCGGGAAATGCGCGAGGCCGCGCAGCGCTTCGAGTTTGAGAAGGCAGCCCGGCTCCGGGACCGCGTGCGGGAGTTGAAACAGGAGGTGCCGGTGGTGGCTGCCCGCCGCAGGTGAGCGGGCGCGGGCCGTGGCCGGGCGGTTCCTATACTTGGGTGTGCAGTCCGTGCCGGAAGAGCGTTCCACAGCGGTCCTGCTGGGGATAACGGGCGGCATAGCCGCCTACAAATCGGCGGACCTCGCCCGGGCCTTGGGCGCGGCCGGGTGCGACGTGCGGGTCGTGATGACCCCCGCCGCCGCAAGGTTCATCACACCGCTGACTTTCGCGGCCCTCACAGGGAATCGCGTGATCACTTCCCTGTTCGAGGACGGCTCGGACGGCGACACGCTGCACAGCGCGATCGCGCACATCGACGCGGCCAGCCGCGCAGATGTCTTCCTGATCGCCCCTGCCACCGCCGATGCGATCGCGAGGCTCGCGCTGGGCCTGGCGGACGATTTCCTGACGACAGCCCATCTGGCGTTCCGCGGACCGCTCGTGGTGGCGCCGGCGATGAACACCAACATGTGGGAACATCCCGCAACCCGCGACAATCTGGAAATCCTCCGGTCCCGCGGCGCGCTCGTCGTCGAACCCGGGTCCGGCGAATTGGCCTGCGGGATGGTCGGGTCGGGCCGGATGGCGGACGCGGGGGAGATCGTGGCCGCCGTTTTGCGGTCCGTCCGTCCGACGGGGAATCTCGTGGGGGAGCACGTGCTGATCACGGCGGGTCCCACGCGGGAGCCGCTGGACCCGGTGCGTTACATCTCGAACCGCTCCAGCGGCCGGATGGGCTTCGCGATCGCGTCCGAGGCCGCGCGGCGCGGGGCGCGCGTCACTCTTGTGGCGGGGCCGGTCGCGCTGGCCACGCCCGCGGGATGCGACCGCGTCGACGTCGAGAGCGCCGCGCAGATGCACGAAGCTGTGATCGAGCGCCTGCCCGCGGCAACGGTCGTGGTGATGGCTGCCGCGGTCGCGGACTTCCGGCCGGCGACCGCGTCCCGCAACAAGCTCAAGAAGCACCGCGGGCTGCCCAGTCTCGCGCTCGTCGAGACCGAGGACATCCTGCGCGCTGTCGGCAAGCGCAAGGGCGACCGCGTCTTGGTCGGCTTCGCGGCCGAGACGGAGAACTTGGAAGCGAACGCCCGCCGCAAGCTGCGCTCGAAGGGCTGCGATCTTGTGATGGCCAACCCGGTCGGCGGGGCCACGGGATTCGACACGGAGCTGAACCAGGGCGTCCTGTTGCGCCCGGGTGCCGACCCGTTGCGTTTCCGGCCCGTCAGCAAGGTTGAGATGGCCGGTCGGATCTTGGACGAGGTTGCGGGGCTGCGGCGCCGGCGCGCCGCCTGAGGCCGTGACGGGACAGGGAACGCGATGACCGCTGAAGCGCTACGACAGCGCCTTGAGTTCTACCGGGACTTGGGGATCGACGAGATCTACCTGCGCCCGGGGGCCACACCCCCCGCGGCCGAGGAACCGGACCCGGCGGCGCAACTGGAGGTCATCCAGGCCGACATCGGAGATTGCAAGCGCTGCCGCCTGCACTCCGGCCGCCAGAAGATCGTCTTCGGCAGCGGGAACCCCCACGCGCGGCTCGTCTTCGTGGGCGAGGGGCCCGGGGCCGACGAGGACCGGCAGGGCCAGCCGTTCGTCGGCAGGGCGGGAAAGCTGCTTACGCGGATGATTGACGGCACCAGCGAGCGACTGGGCCTCGAGATCCGGCGGGCCGACGTCTACATCTGCAACGTCGTCAAATGCCGGCCGCCCAACAATCGCGTACCCGGCCGGGACGAGATGGAGATTTGCGGGCAATTCCTGAAACGCCAGTTGCTCGCGATCCAGCCGCGGGCGGTCTGCGTCCTGGGAGCGACCGCGACCAAGGCCCTGCTGAGCACGACCAGGAAGATCTCGGACATGCGCGGAAAGTGGGCGGACTGGGAGGGCATCCCCGTGATGCCGACCTACCACCCCTCGTACCTGCTCCGGCCGGGGGGCCAGCACGGCAAGCGGCTGGCATTTGAGGACCTCAAGAAAGTCCTCAGGCGCGCATACGGCTGAAGTGCCCGCCCGCTAGCGCTCCACGCGCCCGGACCCGCCACCGCGCATCAGCGCAAGGACCTCGTCCCTAGAGAAGCGGTTGAAGTCCCCCGGCACGGAGTGCTTCAGGCACGATGCCGCGACGGCAAACTCCAGCCCATCCTGCCGGGAGTCCGGGAACTCGCGCAAACCCGCGATCAGCCCCCCCGAGAAGGCGTCCCCACCGCCCACCCGGTCCACCATGTGCGTGATGCTGTACCTGCGGCTCAGGTGGAAGCGCTCGCCGTCGAAGAGGCACGCGGACCATCCGTTGTGTGACGCCGACACCGATTCGCGCAGCGTGATGGCCTGCATCCGCAGATTCGGGAATTGATCCAGCATCCGCCGGGCGAGCAGCTCGAAGCGCCCCGTGTCCAGCTTCCCGGATTCGACGTCCACGTGCCCGACCGAGACGCCGATCGACTTCTGGCAGTCTTCTTCGTTGGCGATTCCGACATCCACGTGGCGAATGATCTCCCGCATGACCTCCGGGGCACTCTTGCCGTACTTCCAGAGCTTGCTGCGGTAGTTGTAATCGCAGGAGACGGTCACACCGTTGCGCCGTGCAGCTTGGACGGCTTCCAGCGACAGATCAGCGCAGCTCTGGCTCAGCGCGGGCGTGATGCCGGTGATGTGAAACCAGGTCGCGGTCGAGAAGATCGCGTCCCAGTCAAAATCCCCGGGCCCCGAAAGGGCCATCGAACTGTCGGAGCGATCGTAGAGCACCTTGGACGGCCGTTGATTGGCGCCGGCCTCGAGGAAGTAGATGCCGACGCGGCCGGGCTTGCGAACGATGCTGTCGCAATCGACCCCGAATGACCGCAACTGGGCGATACACCCCTCCGCGAGGAAATTGTCGTCGGGGAACGCGGTCACGAATGCGCTCGGAATGCCGTAGTTCGCCACCGAGACTGCCACGTTGGCCTCGCCGCCCCCGAAGGTGGCGACAAAGCCCGGCGATTGCAGCGGTCGCTCGAGATGCGGGGGGGCCAACCGCAGCATCACCTCGCCGAATGTCACAACTCTGTCCATTTAAATAGTCCCGGGAACAGCCCGGCCAACGCCCCGGGCACCCCAATTGCCCAGAATATCACCTCGGATTGCCGCTTCCGGCCCGGTCCGCCCGGCCGCGCGGAGGACCCAGGGACACGCAGACGCGAAGAGCCAAACTCCCGGTCCGCCCACCCGCCGTCCGCTACACTCGGCCACGTGATCGGGCGACGCTTCCTTAGCGCTGTCTTCGCTGCGGGCGGTGTCGCCGCGGCACCGCCGAACATCATTTTCGTGATGAGCGACGATCACGCCGTACCGGCGCTGAGCGCGTACGACGACCGCCTGATCTCCACGCCCAACCTTGACCGGCTGGCGGCAGAGGGCGTGCGCTTCGACGCGGCGTACGTGACGAATTCCATCTGCACGCCGAGCCGGGCCGTGGTGCTGACCGGCAAGCACAGTCACCTCAACGGCGTGCTGACACTGTCAGACACCTTCGATGGCTCGCAGCCAACCCTGGCGAAGCTGCTGCGGGCGGCCGGCTACCACACGGGGATGGTCGGGAAGTGGCATCTCAAGAGCGAGCCGACGGGGTTTGACGAGTACGCCGTGCTCCCCGGCCAGGGGCTGTACTACGACCCGTTGCTCCGCCACACCGGCCAGTGGCCGGCGACTGAGCGGCACGCGGGATACGTGACCGATGTCATCACAGACCAAGCCCTTGCGTTCTTGGACGGGCGGCCCGAGGGCAAGCCGTTCTTCCTGATGTACCACCACAAGGCGCCCCACGATGTGTTCGTGCCCAAGCGCGAGCACGAAGGCCTGTTCGCCGATTCGATCCCAGCCCCGCCGACCTTGCTCGAGGATGTCTCAGACCGCGTCGCCCTCCGCGAGACAACCGAGATGATCGGGCACCGGCACACCGCGTACGGCGTGCCCGAGTGGGCATGGTTCCTGAGGCGTGCGCGCTACGACCCTGGGAAGATCGACGGTTGGATCCAGAAACTGGCCGGACTGGACGCGGACCGGCTGCGCCAGGCGCAATATCAGATCTACATGAGGCGGTACTTGCAGTGCGTGCACTCGATCGACGAGAACATGGGCCGGCTGCTGGACTACCTTGATTCCGCCGGTCTCGCGGGCGAGACGCTGCTCATCTACACGTCAGACCAGGGGTTCTTCTTGGGCGAGCACGGGCTATACGACAAGCGATTCATGTATGAGCCGGCATTCCGCATCCCGCTGCTGGCACGCTGGCCGGGAAGGATTCCGGCCGCGACCTCGAGCGCCGAGCTGGTCCAGAATTTGGACTTTGCCCCCACGTTGCTGGAAGCGGCCGGCGTGGACGTTCCCCCTGACATGCAGGGGTGCAGCTTTCTCGGCATCGCCGGCGGACGTCCCCCAGCCGAGTCGCGCGAGGCCCTCTACTACCGCTACTGGATGAACCGCGCTCACTTCAACGTCCCCGCTCACCTCGGGGTCAGGACCAAGTGGGAGAAGCTGATCTACTTCTACGACAGCGATCTGGGGCCGGACGGCACGGGCCGCGTGAACGGCGCACGTCCGGGCTTGAGAGAGCCGTTCTGGGAATACTACGACCTGCGAGACGACCCGCTCGAGGAGCAGAATCTCTACGGGGACCCGCCATCGAGAGCTAGGATCGCGGAGCTCAAGGCGTTGCTCGAGCAGCTTCGCCAACAGTACGGCGACGACAGGGACGGCCTTTCGCTGTCCGACTAGCCCAGGCGTCAGGACAGTGCTACATTGCGCAACATGTCCCACCTGCGCCACATCGCCTGTATCGCCATTGCCACCGCGCTGCTCGCCACCGCCGTGGGCGCGGCGGACAGCATCGCCGGAAAGTGGGACGTTGTCTGGGACACGGAGGGGGGCGTCCGCACCCAGCAGTGGTCAATTGCGGTGGATGGCGATTCCGTGACGCTCACGACCTCGGACACGGAGTTCTCCGGCACGTTCAAGGACGGGCGGCTGACCTTCGGCGGTGAGTTCTATTCCGCCGGGGCGGGCTACAAGGCGCAGTTGAAGGTGGAGGGCGTCTACAAGGACGGCCGCCTTACCGGCAGCGGGACTTGGGACCAGTACGCGATGACGTTCACGGCCACGCGCGCTGAGTAGCCTCCCGGTCTCAACTGCCCGGCGCGAGAAGGCACTGCGGCCTGCCTTGGCCGTTCAGGCCAGAATTCGCCAGCAGAACCATCCCAGGCCGGTGGCGAGCAGGAGCACGGCACCGAGCCGTTCCGCCCCAACGCTCACCCAGCGGATCCGCGCAAGGGCCAAGCCCGAGATCAGCAAGGCCTCGCAACCGAGCGCCCCGGTCACGAAGAACTCGGGTCGCATTTGCGACGGTCCGAGAAGGGCGGCCAAGATCAGCCCGTGGACGCAGCCCATCGCGGCGCAGGCCAGCCACCGGTTGCGGTCATCGGGCAGGAACAGCACCTCCGCCGCAAGATAGGCCACGGTGAGCGCGGCTGCCGACTCGAGGAAGCGCGCGGGCGGCGCCCACTGGAGGGCGCTGCCCGCGAACGCCGCCACGGCCTGGCCGCCCAGAAATCCCGCGGCGCAGGCTGCGATCTCGCGCCGAACCCGGCCCGCAAGGGCCAGGGCCACGAGGAAGAGCAGCACTTCCGGGCTGGCCAGCGCCCTCCGCGCACCGGCGCCGAGCCCACCAGTCGCGGTCTCGAGCAGCGTGGGCTCCGTGAATCGGATATCGGCTTCCCGGTAGGTGATGTCGAACACGGTCTGCCGCGCCATCTCGCCGATTCCGGAGCTCAGCACGTGCACGTGGTTCGGCACGGTGACAGCGTGGTACTCGCAGACGACGCGGATCTCGTCCGGCACGGCCGCGAATCGGTACGCGGCCTCGCAAACGTAGAGTCCCTGGCCGGGGTCTTCGCGGCACTCGGAACGCGTGCGGTCGGCATCCTGCCCGCCGCTGCGCAATGAGAACGCGTCCAGGACCTGCTCGCGCCCCCCGTCGCGAGGCAGCTCCGCGAGCGGCATTCGGAGCGTGTAAACCGCCTCGGTGCCGTCCAGCGCGAGGTTGCCGTAGCTCACGCTCAGCACGTGTGCCGCGGCTGCGACGGGAACAAGCAGGCTGACAACCGCCGCCACCGCGCCGGTCAACCGGCGGGAATCTCGCTCCCTGGAAGGGATCATTGGCGGCTGAAGCTGTACAGGGCTTGCAGGGACCGCACGTACATGCGCCCGTCCACGATCGCCGGAGTGGCGAAACAAGTGCCATCCAGGGAGCTGGTCGCGATCACGCTCCAATCCGCCTCGGGGACGATCGCGGAGATCATGCAGCCCTCGCTGACGGTGAAGATCTTGCCGTCCCCGGCCACGGGGGAAGCCCAGTACTTGTCGATCGCTTCCCGCAGGCGGCCGACCTTCAGCGACACACCTTCGCCGGGATCGACGCTGCTGAAGATGCCCCCGTCCTTGACGAGGAACAGCCGGCCCCGGTAGAGCAGGGGTGACGGCGTGTTGGGCAGGGCCTTGGTGTACCGCCACGCGACGCCGGAGTCCGTGATGTCGCCCCGAAGCGAGCCCGGGCGAATGGCGACCAAATTGTTGATCGGTGCCCTGCGCGCCGCGTAGAAGTTCCAGTCGCGCTCGTCCATCTTGCCGTCTCCGCCAAGGTCGGCCTCGGACCACGGCCGCGCACTCCTAAGGCGCTCGTCCGGAGCCTCGGCGAACGACAGCAGCCCGTCGCCGTCCTTGTCGTGGGCCTCGAGCACGGTCGCGAACGGGGGCGTCTCCTGCTGCTGCCCGGGATCTCCGCCGATCTCCCACCCGTTGATATAGACCGTGTCGCTGTCGAACAGCGGCACGCACTTGAGCTGCCAGGCGAATCCGCGCACCCACCAGAGCTCCTCGCCCGTGCCGAGGTCGTAAGCCGACACCCGGTACGCGCCGGGCACGACCACCTGGGGACGGCCGCCCCGGGGGCGAAAAATGCCGGCCGTGCCGTATCCCCGCGTCGTGGCCGGCCGGTCGGCCTTCCAGAGAGTCTCCCCTGTGCCAGGGTCCAGCGCGATCAAGAAGGATCCCACTTGCTGGTCGCAGACGATCAACAGTTTGCCGTCGGCCAGGACCGGCGACGAGCCGTGGCCATTCTGGTTGACGAACGGTCCCATCGCGTGCCGCCAGCGCTCGTTGCCGTCCGCGTCGTAGGACAGCGCTCCGAAATCCCCGAAGAAGACGTATACGTTCTCGCCGTCCGTGACGGGCGTGGGCGACGCCGGGCCGTGCGTTGGCTGGAAGTGCTCCCGGCGCGGGCGAGGAGCCTCTCGCATCCACTCGATTTCGCCCGTCCCGCGGTCAACCGCGAGTACGAGCAGCCTCTCGCTCTCGTAGGCCGTCATGAAGATGCGGTCGCCAGCGATGACAGGGGAAGAGTGCCCAGGGGGCACAGCCGTCTTCCAGACGAGGTTCGTGCTCTCCCCGAATTGCTCCGGAAGCGGGTGATCGTCGGCGATCCCGGTGCCCCCCGGACCCCTGAACTGGGGCCAGTCGGCGGCGACAGTCCCGCATACCAGCAGCGCCGCCACGGTCAAGGATCCGAGCCTAGGCATGCTGACAATATAGCCGTCCCGCCGGGTTGCGCGACCCAGACCGCGATCCAACTGTCGGCTTGACAGGCAGCGCGCGGGGCTGTCGGCACGGTGCCGGGTCACCCGTGCGCTCCCGTGCCCGGGGATATCGCCCCAAGCGCCGGCTCACGGAGCGTGCTCGCCAAGGTAGCCGTTGACCTGATGTGCCCGCTTCCGACGGGGCGCGCCCCGCTCCTTCATCAAGATCCGCGGCTGAAGCGCTCGAAGGACTTGGCTACCGACGAACGCGCACTCACGCCAAGCGCTCCTCGCGGACGATGGGTCCCAAGTCGCGCCCGTAGGCGGAGTAGCGCTTGTCGGGTCATCGCCCAAGCCTTCGTGGTCGACATGCGTTGCCCGTCGCGGAGGACAGGGAGCCGTTGGGACCAAGGCCTCCCCTCGACGGCGAGGTGGCGCGCGACTCGGCCGCCCCTCCGCAACGGCCTCGCACTCACTCTGTCGGGCGCACGGAAGCTGGATCGCGCCGACAGCCCCGAGTCCAAGCGCCCTACGGGCTGGACTGACGGATTCGCCGATGCCTCTGGCATCATATGAGTGGCAGGGGCTAGAGACCCGGTATGCGCCCTAGAACGCGACAGATCGGACGGTATAGGATTATCTCCGAGTTGGGCCGGGGCGCGATGGGCGTCGTGTACCGCGCCTTCGATCCGCGGATCGCGCGGGAGGTGGCGCTCAAGACGATCCGTCTCGCCGACCAGACTGATGCCGGCGAGGACCAGCAGGTCCGCGAGCGGCTGATACGCGAAGCGCAATCAGCGGGCCGACTCTCCCATCCCGGCATTGTCACGATCTTTGATGCCGACGAGCAGAATGGCCTCGCATACGTGGCCATGGAACTCGTCGAGGGCCAGCGGCTGTCGGAGTATCTGGCCGACGGCATCCCGCAAGCCGACAAGCTGGCCTTCTCGGTGTCCCTGCTCAAGATGGCCGGGTCAGCCCTGGACTACGCCAGTCGCGCGGGCGTTGTGCACCGCGATGTCAAGCCCGCGAACATCATCGTCTCGGACGGGATGTTCAAGCTACTCGACTTCGGGGTTGCGCGAGTGTCCTCGTCACAGCTAACACGCGCCGGGACGGTCGTCGGAACGCCCAACTACATGTCCCCGGAACAGGTCCGCGGGGATGCCGTGGACGGGCGGTCCGACCAGTTCTCGCTGGCGGTCATCGTCTACGAGCTGCTCACCGGGCTCAAGCCCTTCGCCGCCCGCAGGGTGCCTTCCACTCTGTACAAGATCGTCCACGAAGCCCCTGCGCCGATCCATGTGCGGCTTCCCGGCATTCCCCGCGGAGTCGAGGAGGTCGTCCTGCGCGCCCTCGCCAAGGATCCCGCTGGTCGCTTTCCCTCGTGCACGGCGTTTGCCGAGGCGTTCGACCGCGCCGTGCGCGGCAGTTCCGAACTCTGGGCCCAAGTGGACATCAGCTTGGACGCAGACGATGTGACCCGAACGACGCTGGTTGGGACCGAGGAGGAGGTTGCGGAAGCTGTCGCGCCACGGACTGAGCAGTCCACTCAGGAGACGGGCACTCGAACTGCCGAACTGTTGCCAGCGCCACGCCCTGTCCGTCCAATGGAACGCGACGAGCGGGCACTGCCCCCGCCAGCGGGCGAGGCCTCCGCGCGCGCCGGTAGCCCGACAGGTTTGCCGCGGGAGCCGCCACGTCGCGCTTCGCGCTGGCCAGCTCTCATTCTTGGGCTGCTCGCCTTCGCGATCGGGCTGCTCACGGTGCTCGTAGTGCGGTATCCGGGCTTGGTGCGCGACCGGCAAGCACTCGTTGCCACGCTGGCCGAGATCGAGGGCGGCGCGTTGGCACTAAGCCGGGATGTCGTGGCGCTCTTTCAGGCAGATCCGCTGTCCGTTCCTGCCGCTCCGGCCAGCGAGTCCGGCCCTGCTTCGGATTCCGTTTCTGAGGCCACCCCAGCCGCCGCGCCGCCGGAGGCCGACGAGACCGCGCCTGGCCCGCTCGCCTCCGCGAACGGGACACCGTCCGCATTCCCAGTCGGCGGGGGGCAACCCGCTGAGGCGGGACCGGCGGCTATCCCGGCGCCAGTCCGGACTCCGCCGGCAGAGGCGACGATCTTCTTCGACAGCAACGTTGAGGGGGTGCTGGTCACCGTCGACGGCAACCGATTGTGGCGTTGCATCACGCCTTGCAAGCTGGCAGGCATACCCGTCGGAGAGCACGACTTGCTGGCCCACCGCAGCGGCTACGGACTGCAGCGGCGCATGATCGTCGCTCCCCCCGGGGAGACGCAGGTCGAAATCCTCATGAGCCGTCCCGAGGGGACGCTTGTCATCAGCAGCGAGCCTTCCGCCGCCAGAGTCTTGGTGGACGGCTCCGATACCGGGAAGACGACCCCCATGGACATTGCACTGCCACCGGGGCGCCATCTGATCCGCCTCGAGCGAGGATCGCTCGCCGCCGAGGAAACGATCACTGTCAGGCTTGGAGAGCTGACGCACATTGACGTGCGGCTGGCCCCAGAGTGATCGCGGACTCTCCGGCAATGGACCTAATCGAAGTACGGGGCGCCCGGCAGCACAACCTGCGCAATGTGAGCGTCAACATCCCGCGCGACCGCATGACGGTGATTACCGGGCTGAGCGGGTCGGGCAAGTCCACCCTGGCCTTCGACACCATCTACGCCGAGGGCCAGCGGCGCTACGTGGAGACCCTCTCGCCTTATGCGCGCCAGTTTCTCGACCAGTTGGAGCGGCCGCGGGTCGATTCTATCGACGGACTCAGCCCGGCGCTCTCGATCGACCAGAAGACCGTGTCGCGCAACCGGCGATCGACAGTGGGCACCGTCACCGAGATCTACGACTACCTCCGTCTGCTGTTCTCCGCGATCGCCTTGCCACACTGTCCGGACTGCCGCTTGCCCATCCAGAAGCAGTCCGTTGACCAGATGGCCAAGCACATCCTGACCGAGCACTCGGACAGCATCGTCAGCATCCTGGCCCCCTGCATCCGCGGCCGCAAAGGTGCGTACCGCCGCGAGCTGGAGCGCTTCGCAAAGCTGGGATTTCTGTCGGTGCGCATCGACGGGCGCATGGAACGCCTCGATGATCGCCCGCTCGGCCTCGACCTCAGGCGCAATGTCGAGCACAACATCGAGGTAATCGTGGACCGGGTGGCGGTGCGGCTGGAAACGGAGGGCCGGCTGAGGGACTCGATCCGCACCGCGGCGAAGTTGGCCGGGGGGCTGGTGCTGGTCGTCGCCGGTGATCGCGAGACCCTTCACTCGGAACGCCTCGCCTGTTCCAAGTGCGGGGCCAGCCAGCCGGACCTGGAGCCCCGCTCCTTCTCGTTCAACAGCCGTCATGGCGCCTGTCGTGCCTGCCAGGGGCTCGGCGTGACCTGGCAGGTGAACCTCGACCGGCTGGTCCCAAATCCACGCAAGGCGTTGAAGGACAGCAATTGGCCCAGAATCCAGCCTTGGGCCGCGGCCCGCTCCATTGGCCACGTCGTGGCTGAGAGGTTGGGCATCGACCTCAACCGGCCTTGGTGCGAGATCGGGAAGGCGGAGCGAGAATTGCTCCTGTACGGAGAGGCGGGCGACGGGCCCGAGTACCGCGCGGTGCGGAAGCTCGGATTTCGCGGCATGGTCCCGCGCCTCGAGCGCGATCTAGGGATCGGGCCGGGCTACCATCCCAACAAGCAGGCCAAGCCCTACATGGTCAGCCTGCCCTGTCGCGCCTGCGCCGGCGACCGGCTCAGGCCAGAGTCGCTGGTCGCAAGCGTTGGCGGCCACACGATCGCCGAGATGGCCAAGGCGCCGCTCTCGGATTTGTCCCAGATCTTGGACGGGCTGCGGGTCGAGGGCCCCAAGCATGAGATTGCGAGCCGCGTCTGCGAGGAGATCCGTGAGCGCGTGGACTTCCTGTGCCGCATCGGGCTGGGCTATCTCTGGCTGGACCGGCCGGCCAGCACGCTCTCCGGGGGCGAGGCGCAGCGAGTCCGGCTGTCGACCCAGATCGGCACCCGGCTGCGCGGCGTCCTGTACGTGCTCGACGAGCCCTCGATCGGCCTGCACGCCAGAGATCACGGGGTCCTGCTCGACGCGCTGGGTGAGCTCCGGGACCTTGGCAACACCGTGATCGTGGTCGAGCACGACCAGACGACCATCGAGCGGGCAGACCATGTCGTCGACCTGGGCCCCGGTGCGGGCCGCCTTGGGGGCCATCTGATCGCGGAGGGGCCGGCGACCAGCGTTGCCTCTGTGCCCGGTTCGCTCACAGGGGACTTTCTCGCGGGGCGCCGCGTGGCTTGGGTCGCCCCGCCCAAGAGGCCGGTCCCCGCCGAGGCGCTCACCGTCCGCGGTGCCCGGCAGCACAACCTCAAGGGGGTCGACGTGGCCTTCCCGCTCGGGATGCTCTGCGCGGTCACGGGAGTCTCCGGGAGCGGCAAGTCCACCTTGGTGAACCACATCCTGTACCCAGCGCTCGCGCGGCACTTCGGGAGCCCCGGAACCATTGCAGGCGACCATGACCGCATCGACGGCCTCGATCGGATCGAGGGCATCGTGCGCATCGACCAGAGCCCCATCGGCCGCACGCCACGGTCGAACCCGGCCACGTACACAGGGGTGTTCACGCCCATCCGAACCTTCTTCTCCCAGCTGCCGGAAGCGCGGGCGCGCGGCTACCCGCCGGGACGCTTCAGCTTCAACGTCAGGGGCGGCCAGTGTGACCGCTGCAGCGGTGCCGGCGGCTTTCGCATCGAGCTGAACTTCATGCCCGACGTGTTCAGAACCTGCGAGATTTGCAAGGGTCTGCGCTATAAGCGGGAAACGCTCGAGGTGCGCTACAAGGGGCACTCGATCGCCGACCTGCTCGCAGCGACGGTCGAGGAGGCCCTCGAACTGATGGGAAAGCTGCCCCTGGTCCAGCGCAAGCTTTCCACGCTGGTCAACGTGGGGCTGGGCTACATCCAGCTGGGGCAGCCGTCGACGACCATCTCCGGGGGCGAGGCGCAGCGGATCAAGCTCGCCCGCGAGCTCAGCAAGGTCAAGAAGAGCAGGACAGTGTACGTGCTGGACGAGCCCACGACGGGACTGCACTTCGAGGACGTCCGCAAGCTGCTCGCGGTCTTGCGGCAGCTCGTTGACCGGGGCGGCACGGTGATCGTGATCGAGCACCAGATGGATGTGATCCGTTCTGCCGACTGGATCGTGGACTTGGGGCCAGAGGGCGGGGCTGGCGGCGGCGAGGTCGTTTGCGAGGGTCCGCCGGGCGAGGTCGCCAGGGTAGTCCGGAGCCACACCGGCCGAGCGTTGCGGGAGGCCGGCGTCCGGTGAGCGCCGGGATCGACCCGCCCCATCGGCGGGTCACGGCGGGTGAGGCCGCGGTCGGCGCCCCTTGGGGCTACGCCGAGTTGCTGGTGCTGGCCGCAATCGGCGTCCTGTGCCAGATGGCCGTCGTGGGCGGGACGGCGGCCCTGGTCGGCGGCCTGGGCCCCGCGCGGGAGCTGCTGGAAAACGCGCGGTTCGCAATTCCGATGCAGACGCTGGCCTGGATCCCGGTGCTGGCGTACGTGGCCTTCGTCGTTCGGGTCCGGTGGTCCCTGCCCCTCAACGCCGGCCTGGCATGGCTCCCGATGCGCGGCCACCCGTTGCGCTACGCCCGCCTCGGGCTGCTCCTCGCCTGCGGCTCCGCGCTGGCGAGCATCGTTGTCGGCGGCCCGGACCAGGGGAGCCCGATGGAGGGCCTGTTGTCCGCGCCGGGCGATCTCTGGCTCGTAGCCGCTTTCGGCGTGCTGTTCGCTCCCTGCGTGGAAGAGGTCGTGTTCCGGGGCTTCTTGTACGGGCCCCTCGAACGCCTCCACGGAGGGGCGGTCGCAGTCGCGGGCACGACGGCGCTGTTCACCGTCTTGCACGGCGCCCAGTACGCGTGGTCCGCTCCCCGGCTCGCGATTCTGGCCGCGGTGGGCTTGGCGCTCGGCGCCGTGCGCCACCACAGCGGGTCGACCGTCGCGAGCACCTTGGTCCACGTGGCATACAACGCGGCGCTGTTCGCAATTGTCGGCATCGCGCGGCTGGGCGTGGGATAGACTTGGGTCTGGGCGCGCCGAGCGCCCGTGGAGGGACATGGTCAGCACAATCGAGTGGACCCCCGACGGAGTCGTCATGATCGATCAGACGAAGCTCCCACGGGAGGAAGCTTTCAAGCTTTGCCGGGATCACGAGGACGTCGCGGATGCCATCCGGACGATGGTGATCCGAGGAGCGCCCGCCATCGGGTGCGCCGCGGCGATGGGCGTGGCCCTTGGCGTTCAGGAGGCTGACGAAGACCGGGTTGACGAGCACATGGACCAGGTCTGCGCGACTTTGGCTGCCACGCGGCCGACGGCCGTGAACCTGTTCTGGGCGATCGAGCGCATGCGGTCGCTCTACGGGTCACTGCGCGGCCAAGGCGTGGCCATCGGCGAGGTTCGCCGGCACATGGCGGACGAGGCCTGCCGCGTGCTGGAAGAGGACATCGCCGCCAACCGGGCGCTGGGGAAGCACGGCGCGAGCCTGCTCCCAGCCGGCGGTACGGTGATGACCCACTGCAACGCGGGCGCCCTTGCGACGGGCGGCTACGGCACGGCGCTCGGCGTGATCCGGGCCGCCGTCGAGGGCGGCAACGCCCTGAACGTGTTCGCGAACGAGACGCGGCCGTTCATGCAGGGATCGCGCCTGACGGTCTGGGAACTGCAGCAGGACGACATACCCGTGACCCTGTCGACCGACAGCATGGCGGGCCACCTGATGCAGCGTGGGCGCATTCACGCAGTCGTGGTCGGCGCCGACCGCATCGCGGGGAACGGTGACGTCGCGAACAAGATCGGGACCTATTCGGTGGCAGTGCTTGCGAAGGAGAACGGAATCCCGTTCTACGTCGCCGCGCCCACCTCCACCGTCGATCTCAGCCTGGCGTCCGGGGAGGAGATCCCGATCGAGGAACGGGCCGCCGAGGAGGTCACCCAGATCCGGGGGGAGCAGATCGCACCTGCGCGCACTGTCGCGTGCAACATCGCCTTCGATGTGACACCCAGTCGCTACGTTGCCGCGATCATCACCGAGCAAGGAGTTGCCCGCCGTCCGTACCGGCCGGCGCTGGAGGGGCTCGTCGCCCAGGCTAACGCGGGCGGGGAGACCGCGACTTGAGATTCTCGGATCTGCTCACCGAGACGATCCGCAACGCAGAGATCCCGCTGCGGTTCGAACCGGGAGCGGAGGAGGCGATCGTCGAGCCCGTCACGGAGCTTCTGCGGCGCTGGGTCGCGATCCATGACCCGGACCGGCCTGGCGACGATTTTGACTACGGCCAGCGAGCGCTGGTCGTGCGGTTGCTCGAGGAATTGGACGACGGCCGCGACATCCCCGTGAGCGACCAGGCCACCTGAACGTCGCACCCGCCCCGCCCGCGGAGTGCGAAGATGGAATCCCGGCGCCGGCCTGGCGCGCGGGCTGAGACGGGAGGAAGATCCATGCAGCGCAGAAGCTTTGTCGCGGCCACGGCCGCCGTGGCCGCCAGAACGGCCTCGCGGGCGCAGTCCCGGCCGGACAAGATCCGGCTCGGCGTGATCGGCTGCGGCCGCCGTGGCCGCAACAACCTGCGGTCGGTGCTCAAGCTGGCCGATGACATCGAGGTGGTGGCTCTGAGCGAGGTGTTCAAGCCCAATCTGGAGCGGACGCTGGCGATGGTGCCGGGCGCCAAGGTCTACCCGGACTTCCGGGACCTGATCGCCGATCCGGGCATCGATGCCGTGCTGGTCGCGACACCGGACCACTGGCACGCGTACATGACCGTCGAGGCCTGCAAGGCCGGCAAGGATGTGTACGTCGAGAAGCCCATCTCCGTGACGGTCCACGAGGGGCAGATGATGGTCAAGGCCGCCCGCAAGTACGGCAGTGTCGTGCAGGTCGGCACCCAGCAGCGCTCCGGCGAGCACTTCGCGGAGGCCAAGGACATCGTGCAGAGCGGACGGCTGGGGACGGTCAGCTTCGTGCGCACGTGGAACTACGGGAACCTCTACCCCCAGGGGATCGGCCAGCCGCCGGACACCGCTCCGCCGGCCGGGTTGGACTGGGACATGTGGCTCGGGCCCGCGGCGGAGCGGGACTTCAACAAGAACCGCTTCGGCGTCAACCCTTACCAATACGCCCACTTCCGCTGGTTCTGGGACTATGCCGGCGGCATGATGACCGACTGGGGCATCCATCTGCTCGACATCGTCCTGTGGGCGATGGCCGAGCCGGGGCCGCGTTCCATTTCCGCGTACGGCGGCAAGTATGCCCTGGCGGACAACCGCGAGACGCCCGACACGATCATCGCGAGCTACGAATTCCCGACGTTTGCCTGCACGTACGAGAATCGCGTCGCGAACGGTTTCTCGGGAGGGCTTCCAAGTTACGGGATCCTCTTCCACGGGACGGAGGGGACGCTGTACGTCAACCGCGGCTATTGGGAGATCACGCCCGAGACGCGGCGCTATCGCGAGCCCGAGGCCCGCGTGGAGCAGCGCATGCAGGCTGCCCGTGGCAACGCCCGCAATCCCAGCACGGACGATCACTGGCGGGACTTCATCCAGGCCGTCCGTGACCGGAGCAAGCCCGTGTGCGACATTGAGACCGGCCACAAATCGACAGCGATGGCGCTGCTGGGCAACGTCTCGCTTCGGAGCCGGCAGCGGGTTGACTGGGATCCGGTCGCCGAGACCACCGAGAACCGGGAAGCGCGGACATACCTCCGTCGCGAGTACCGGGCGCCCTGGAAGCTCGAGCTGTAGTCAGCGGTCGGCGGCGCCGCCCAGCTCCGCCGCGGCGAAGTAACGCAGCAGCAGTGCCCTTGGCTCTGTCCTCCCGGCCAGTGATCCGAGCCAGCAGGCCAGCGCGCTCGCCAGCAGGGACCACACAAACGGATCGAGCGCGAACAGGCTGCGCGTCCCGGACATCGCGTACTGCACCAGAAAGCTGGCGAAGCCCGCGCAGATCCCGGCTAGGCATCCGGCGCGGTTCATGCGGGGCCAGTAGACTGCCAGCAGCGTCGGGAACAGGAAGGTGGCCGCGAGCCCCGTGCCGGAGAAGACGACGATGTACTGCAGGTATTCCGGCGGTCTCAGGGCGAACAGCCCCCCTGCCAAGCCTACGGCTCCGATCGAGGCGTGGGTCACGGCCCGCACGCGGGCCTCGCTCACCGGCCCCCGGGCGTTGCGCTGGTAGAGGTCACGGGCGATCGCTCCAGCGGCCACGAGCAGGAACGAGCTGATCGTCGACATGATCGCGGCCATCGGCGCCGCGAGCACCAGTCCGGCTAGCGCCGCGGGGACGGCCGCGACGATCGTCGCGGGCATGGCATGGTCACTGGCGGCCAGATCGGGCACGAGCACGCGTCCAAGGATGCCGACGAAGATGATCGCCGGGTACAGCAGCAGCACGTAGCAACCGATCAGCACCGCCGCGCGGCGCAGCGAGGCAACGTCTTTGCAAGCGAGGAAGCGGGTGATCAGCGCCGGCTGGCCGGCAACGGCAAGCGGCCAGATGACGAAGAAGGAGATCGCGGCCGGAAGTGGCAGGAAGTCGGCCGGTCCGACTGGGGAGAGCAATTCGGGCGACTGGGCGGCCAAGCCGTCGTGCACAGCCTGCAAGCCGCCCGCGCGGTACAGGCCGAAGCCGGCCGTCAGCAGCACGCCGACCAGCATCACCACGGCTTGGAAGCTGTCCGTCCAGGCCACGGCCCGGAATCCGCCGTAGGCCGTGTAGACGCCGACGATCACTGCAAAGCTCGCGACTCCCCAGGCGTACGGCACGCCGAGCGCCACCTCGAGCACACGCGCGCCAGCGATGTACTGGGCGACGATGAAGCTGGTGTGCAGCACCAGCATTGCCACGCCGGACATCACCCCGATAGCCCTGCTGTCGAAGCGGTCTCGGAGCAAGTCGGGGAAGGTCAGAGCGCCGGTTCGCTTCCCGAGCTGGGCAATGCGCGTGCCGAGCAATCCGAACCCGAGCGTCGCCACGACCATGTAGCCCGAGATCCAGAGCAGCACCGACCAGCCATTGGCGTGGGCCAGGGACGGTGTTCCGATGAAGCTGCCACCGCTCGCGGATGTCGCGATCCATGTCAGGCCCAGCACCCACGGCCCGATCGTGCGGCCGCCGACGAAGAACTCCTTCAGGAACCCCCCGCCCGCTGCTTGGCGCCTGGCGAGGTATGCCAGCAGGAACGTCAGCGCGATGTAGACGGCAAACGCCGCCCGCGCCTCCGGCGCCGCGCCGTACATCGCCCTACTGGCCCTCGCCCGTACCGGGGCGCGCCAGGAAGAAGTGCAGGTGAAGGGCGAAGAACAGCAGCCAGGGGGCCAGCACGCCCCAAGCTGCCCAGCGGGGCACGCCGAGCAGCGGTCCGTCGGGCCGCGAGCCCAGCCACGCCGACGTCCCCACAGTCAGCACGAGCGCCGCCGCCCACAGTGCGAGCGCGCGCAGGGCTTGCCGGCGTGCGGGCCTGGAATCAGGCCCCGACACCGCGGCCGCGGGCTCCGGATCCGCCATCATCCCCGTCGGGGACCGGCATCCCGAGCGCTATCAGCGGCAGGGCCCCGGATCCGTGCGGCGGGGCGCACTATTCTTCGAATGCGGCGTCGAAGGCGCGTCCGGACGGATCGAAGTCGACGTTCTTGGTAAACCGGCAGGCTTCCGCCGCGCCCGCCTCGCGCTCCATGCCGCTGTCTTCCCACTCGATCGAGAGCGGCCCGCTGTAGCCGGCGTGGTTCAGCGCTCGGATGATCTCTTCGAAGTCCACCCCTCCCCGGCCGAGGGACCGGAAGTCCCAGCCTCGGTCTTGGTGGCCGAAGTTGAGGTGCGATGCCAGAATGCCCGACTTGCCGTCCAGTTGCAGGGCAGCGTCCTTCATGTGGACGTGGTAGATGCGGTCCTTGAACTCGCGGATGAACGTCACCGGGTCGACCCGCTGCCAGTGCAGGTGGCTCGGGTCGAAGTTGAACCCGAAGGCCTCGCGGTGGTTGACGGCCTCCAGAGCCCTGTGCGCCGTGTAGATGTCGAACGCGATCTCGGTGGGGTGCACCTCCAAGCCGAACCGCACGCCGGCCTCGTCGAAGACGTCGAGAATCGGGTTGAATATCTCGGCAAAGTACGCAAAGCCGTCGTCGACCATCTCGTCCGAAACGGGCGGGAAGCTGTAGAGCATGTGCCAGATCGGGGAACCGGTGAACCCGTTGGCGACCGAAAGGCCCAGATTGCTGGCCGCCCGCGCCGTGTCCTTCATGGCCTGCACGGCCCACTGGCGCTTGCCCTCGGCATCCCCGGCGAGCTCGGGCGGCGCGAAGATGTCGGATCGGGAATCGTTGTTGGGATCGCAGACCAGCTGTCCTGCCAGATGGTTCGAGATCGCGAACAGTTGCAGGCCGTGCTTGGCGAGGATCTCCTTCTGGCGCGCGCAATAGTCCAAATCCGTGGCCGCCTTGGAGACATCCATGTGATCCCCCCAGCAGGCCAGTTCCAAGCCGTCATAGCCCCATGAGGCCGCCTTCGGGGCGAGCACTTCCAAGGGTAGATCGGCCCATTGGCCGGTGAAGAGCGTTACGGGTCGTGCCATCTCGGGTGCGTCTGCTCCTTCCGCGCGGGATGCGCGAAAGCCGAAGTTTAGCAAACGCCGGACCGCCGGACCCGCGCGCCGGGCCGCCTCGGCTCGCACTCGGCCACTCACGCCGGGCGGGGGCAATGGTGCCCGCCGCCACGTGTGGGCCGTGCTAAGATCCGCCAATACGACGCTGCACCCAGCAAGGCATGCGGCTTCCCTCCGTCCTCAGCACTTTGGCCCTAGCCGGGCCAGTCCTCGCGCTCGCGGTCCCGGCCGGCGCGGTGGAAGTGGCGACCGGCTCGATGCTCGGCCCGCGCTACGGGGCAGGGGACTTCTACGTGCGCAGCGGCCCGAGCTCGGCTTGGGGCCGCACCTACGAGGGCGGTCCGTATCGTGGCAAGGTGCGTGGCAGCCTGGCCTTGGTGCGGGTCACGCAGGGACTGTTCGATGACGCTTGGCTGCGGGAGCGCGAGTTCGACCCGGACGCCAACACGGACCGGCTGATAGCCCAGCTGGACCTGTACCGCCGGCACGGGATCTCAGGTCTTGTGGTCAGCCTTCAGGGCAGCGACCCGGCGTACGGTCCGGACCGCAATGGGGTCTCGCGGGGGGGCAGCGCGGATCTTGGCGAGAAGTCCGGCGCTCTGGTGAGCGCTTACGAGCCGGACGGATCGCTGAAGGCGGCGTGGATGGCCCGCTTGGACCGGTTGCTCGAGGCCGCCAACGCGAGGGGGCTGGTCGTCTGCTTGGTCCTCTTCCAGCAGGACCAGGACGAAGCTCTGGAATCGCCGCAGGCCATCGTCGCGGCGGCCACGAACGTGGCGCGGCACCTGATCGAGCGCAACCGGCGAAACGTGATCCTCGATGTCGCGGATGCTTGGGACGAGCCCGAGGGGCGCTGGGATCACCGGCGGTTCATCCCGCGCTTCGTCGAGCAGATCATCCGAGCTGTCCGAGAGCAATTCCAAGAGGCGTCCTTCAGCCTTCCGATCGGCGCTTCGAGCGGCTCGGGGATGCTCTACCCCATGTCCCTGGCGCGGGTGTGCGACGTCGTCCTGCTGCAGGGGGATGGCCGGAGCGTGGCGGACAAGCTCGAGCGGTCACGCCAGCTCAAGCAGTACGGCAGGCCGGTTCTGATGGTCAGCGACAGCAGCGGACCGGAGGCCACGTCCCAGGGTTTGGCCAAGGATGTGTCGATTGCCGAAGCCTATCTCGAAGGCGCCGCCGGTTGGAGTTTCGCGCCCAGCGCGTCCGCGAATCGCTTCCCCTTCGACTACGGCGTCGCGGAGACTGCCGAGTTTGACGACGCGTGGGACACCGCGAGGCGCCGTCCGGCCCACGGGCGAGCGCTGCTGGAAGCCGTTGCCCGGATTGTTCTGCGCAAGCCGCCGTCGACGACGTTGCGGAGAAAGCAGGGGCGGTAAGTGGCCCCGCAAGCGCCGCGACCTCCCGCGCTGCTGATCGGCGCGGGGATGATCGCCCACGACCAAGTCTTGCCGGCGTTGCTGCAGATGCGGCGCGAGGGCGCTCTGGGCGAGGTCCGCGTCTGCTCGCAGCGCACCAGATCCGTCGAACGCCTCGCAAGCGCTCCCAGCCTTCGGCGCGCCTTCCCGGACGTGGGGTTCGTGCCGGTCCTGGACAGCGCCGCGCAACGCTCCGAGCCGCGGCCCGATCACTACAAGGCCGCGCTGGCGAGCATGCCCGCGCGGGCCGTCACGGTCGTGGCCGTGCCGGACCAGCTTCACCACCGCGTCGTCATGGACTGCCTCCGCGCGGACCAGCACGTTTGCTGCGTCAAGCCGCTCGTTCTCAGCGTTGCGGAGGCCGCAGAAATCGAGCGAGAGGCCCGCCGTCGCGGCCTCTTGGTGGGCGTCGAGTACCACAAGCGCTTCGACCCCCGCAGCCTGATGGCCCGGGACCGCTACCGTTGCGGCGAATTCGGGGAGTTCCGGCTGGGGACCGCCAGGCTGATGGAGAAGTGGCACTACCGCGACTCGAACTTTCAGCGCTGGTTCACGGCCGAGTCCACCGATGCGTTTGTCTACATCGGATGCCACTACGTCGACTTGGTGCACTTCATCACCGGCTTGGCACCGACCGCCGTGTCGGTCCACGGCTTGCTCGACGAGTTCCCGAATGGGACGCGCGGCTATCTGTGGACCGACGCGCGCGTGCTGTGGGAGAACGGTGCCTGCCTCAACGTGCAGAACTCGCTGAGCTTTCCGGACGCGGCACCCGGCCCCAACACCCAGGGCATGACGCTGTATTGCTCCGGGGGCGGGCGGGGCGCCATGATCGAGCACTCCGACCAATACCGCGGCGTTTCCTACAGCCTCGCGCGGGCTCCGGGCGGCCCGGGCGGAACGCAGTACGTGGAGCCCAGCCCGGACTACTTCCTCTACCAAGATCTCGGCGGCCCGGGCCTGGTGCCGACTGGCTACGGCGTGAGGTCCGTGCGGCACATCGTGGAGGCCGCGCTTCGCGTTGAGCGCGAGGCGCGGACTGCCTCCGACCGCCAAGCCGCCATTGAAGGAATCGAGGCCGACGGGATTATCGCGACTCCCAAGAACAGCCGTCACAACGAGGCGGTCTGCGAGGCGGCGCGCCGGTCGATCCGCTCGGACGGATCGCTCGTGCAAGTCTAGGCCCCAGCGTCGCGCTCGGCCGGCAGGGCTTACGATCAGCACAGCGGTCACGGCTTGGACGCCAGAACGCGCCGAGAACGGTGGCCGAGGGAGGACAGAATGCACAGACATTGGAAGATCGCGGCGGGAGCCGGAATTCTCGCATGCGGAGTTCTTCAGGCGGAGTCACTGGCGCCGCCCTTCGAGCGCTCCCTGCGGGCGGTCATCGCCGCCCAGGCGGTGGAGGCCGAGATTCCGGTCTTGTCGGGCACGGAGGGCTTCGACGTCGAGGATTACAGGGCGCGATTCGGGGCCGTCTTGACGGCGTTGGCCCCCGAGCAAAAAGCGGCCCAGGACGTCTTGGACGACCTTGCCGGGAGCCGATCAGGTGCCGAGAGACTGGCCTCATTCGAGATCGCCGTGGCGGCCTTGGAATACCACTGGTTCGTGGCGACGGTCGTCGGCAATCAGGACTTGGCTGCGACCCTCGATGCTGAGATCTTCAAGCTGAGGCAGGTGCGCGCCGCCGTCGTCAGGCAGCTTGTGAGCCCAGGCGAGATCAACCCGTTCGTAAGCCTCTTCTACACCCGCCCCGAGGCCGGCCAGCTTGCGATGCAGCTCAGGTGGATTGCGAGCTCGTCGGCGTTCAACCAGAGTTTGCCCGAGGCGGTCGACCCGGAGGGCTTCCTGAGCGCGCGCATGAGGACCGTGCACGCCCGGCTGGCGAACACGGCCGATCTCGTCATGGCCGCAGCCGAGGCGTTCGCGGTCTACTATTGATCCCGCCCTCGCCTCGGCTGCCGGAACAGCTGCGAACTCGGCCAAGCGTTGGGCGGCACGAGTCGAGGGTCGATCGGGTGGGTCGCCGAGTGCGTGTCCCAGCGCCCCGTGATCTGGATGCGGGCAGAATTCCAGGGAGTGGTCGCCGCTGCTCGGGCATGAGGACTCCAAGCGTTAGCCCCACAAACTGTGGGCGCTGCCCTCCCGCATGGTTCGGATGGTTTCGAGGAGGGGCTGTTCCGGAAGGCCATACGCCTCGATCAGGAGCCGATCCAGCGCGGCCACGATTCTTCGGCTCAGATCAGTCAGGCGGAAGTCCAGGTTTGGCAATTTCTTGCCGGCTTTCCCAGAATTTACGGTCCGGCATGAATCCAGCACGTCGTCGGAGAATAACCTCCGGGCCCAGCGCTCCGTGTCGGCCCTAAGGGACTCGTCTTCCCAACCATCCGGTGCTTCGACCGTTGCCCAACTCCGCGTGTTGACATGGAAGGCATCTCCCGTCACTAACCAGTAGGCGTGGAACAGGTGCGAATTATAGAGGCCCACCCATGGCCAAAAGTAGGCATCATCGGGAAGCCTGTATTTCTTGTTGCTTCTGGGCAGCGACTTGTTCCCCGGAAGACAAGCAATGAAGTGATATGCAGTGCTTGGAAAATGGACACTTCTCTCCCCCCTGTATCTTTTAGGGGATGCCAGACGAGGACCAGCGGCGGCGTGATCCCTGGGGCGGGAAGCGTGCATTTTCTTGGCGTGACTCACTGACCCCGCGGCCGGGCCTAGCTAGCCCTCCGCTCACGACGGTCGTCGGCCTTCGTCTCGCGTCTTGTCTTGACGAGTCAACTCTCCGGGAGCAACCTAACGCCCCCTGCTGCTTCGAGCGCCTGGGGGGGACCTGTGCCCCGGGTGAGTGCCGTGACTTACACCCCGTAGGGAGTCTGTGCCTTTGAGCACCAATACAGGGACTGGTCGAATGTCGCGGCGACTCTGAATCACATCGAAAGGAGAATCCACCATTGACACTACATCCCAAGCCGGCCTTCTTCGCCGGCGTTGACTGGGGCTCCCAGTTGCACCAAGCGTGCCTGCTGGACGCCCAGGGCGCTGTCCTCGCCGAGAGGCAGTTCGAGCATTCCGGCACCGGCCTGAGCCGGCTCGCCGAGTGGATCTTGGAGCGCAGCGAGCACAATGCCGCGCAAGTCAGGGTTGCCATTGAGATCCCTCACGGCCCCATCGTCGACAGCCTGCTGGATCGCGGCTTCGCCGTGCACTCCATCAACCCCAAGCAGCTGGACCGCTTCCGGGACCGCTTCTCACCCGCCGGGGCCAAGGACGACCGCCGTGACGCACGGGTCCTCGCCGATGCCGTGCGCACCGACCCCCACTGCCTCCGCGAGCTGCAGCCTCTCGACCCCTCCGTCGTCAAACTGCGCGAATGGTCGCGCATTGCCGGCGACCTCAGCAAGCAGCGCAACCGCCTCGCCAACAAACTGCGCGAGCAGCTGTGGCGCTACTACCCCCACTTCCTCGAACTCAAGGCTGACCTGTCCGCAGACTGGGCTCTGGCCCTCTGGAAACTCGCCCCCACGCCGGCCGACGCCCGGAGGATCCGGCCCTGCCGCGTCACCACGCTCCTCAAGAAATACCGCTTGCGGCGCTTTGACGCCAAATCGGTCCTCGCCACGCTCCGCAAAAAGCCCGTGCACACAGCGCCAGGCGTCGCCTCCGCCGCCAGGGAGCACTGCGACTCGCTGGCGCGGCAACTTGGCACGCTCAACGAGGAGGCTCGAACTGCAGACGTCCGCATCGGTTCCCTGGTCTCAAAACTGGGAGGCGGCCAGGAGAGTGCCACGGGGCAGCCGCGGGAGCAGCGTGACGTGGAGATCCTCGCGTCACTCCCGGGCGTCGGGCGAACCGTCCTCGCCACGCTGCTTGCAGAGGCCTCAGGCCCCCTCCATCAAAGAGACTACCAAGCCCTGCGCTGCCTGTGCGGCGTGGCCCCCGTCACCAAGCGCTCGGGCAAGGCCAAGCGAGTGCTGCGACGGCGGGCCTCCCAGCCGCGCTTGGTGAACGCCGTGTATCACTGGAGCCGCGTCGCAGTCCAGCACGACCCCACCAGCGGCGCCAAGTACCGAGCCTTGCGCGCTCGAGGCCACACGCACGGCCGCGCCCTGCGCACGGTCGGCGACCGGCTGCTGGGCGTTAGCTGCGCCATGCTCCGAGCCGGCACGCTCTTTGACCCGACCCACGCCACCGCCAGCGCCTGACGGCCGACTCTCATTGCAGCCAGTCCGGAAAGCCGACGCGGGCCCTGCTAAAGAGCAGCCCGCCCAGGAATTCCCGCCCGCGAACTCATCGGCAGGTGATCCCGCAGGTGCCGGGCTACGGTAAACCCCGCTATTAGGCATGCCGGGTTGACCCTTCGCTGCCGGCACCCGCTGCTACCCGCTCCCTGTCGATAGATTCCCCCATGCCCGAGATAACTCCGGAGGTGCGGGAGCTGGCCCCCGCCTGCCACGCTCCACCTCTCCGATCTCGCAATCCAAATAATCCCTCACGGCTTCCCGCGAACCCTTCATGGCCCTGCCATCAGACCAGCCCGAAACCGCCGCTTTTCACCCTTGACAAACGGTAGGGAGTCCCCCCCGCTACTTGTGCGCTTTGAATCTCGCCTCATCCTCTCCAATAACATGGCCGTTTCACGGGTCGGCGCCTGAGTCCACTGGCTGGCATAGCGCGGCTGCTTTACCATGCGCGGCTCGGCGCGGAGGATCTCCGGGCGAGTTCCGGCATCAAGCCGTACAATACCCGCGCTGTAGACACCCCTGCCCCTCCTCACAGCCTTTGAGACGGTCATAACGGTCACCCTCTGCCGGCTCTCTGGTGTGCTGAGCCAGTCGACTTTGGGAAACATGGGTTGTGGCCGGTTGTCATAGCTGCGCAATTCGATCCGTACTGACGGAGCCGATTGCTCAACGGCATGTCGGAGTTTCTGGAACGCCTTCCAACTCTTGAAAACAACTGATAATGGAACAACGAAACAGATGCATCCGCCTTCGTCTGACACTTCGAGAGCAGCCTCGATAAACATCGTGTACAGGTCCACTCTAGCCGTGCAATAGCCAAGCCTCTCGCCAAGAGTTGTCTCAGCGACGTTGGTCCCCTGGTACGGCGGATTGCCAATGACGATGTCCCATCCGCGTGGCCTTGCAAGCAGTAAACGGGCGTCAACGGTGGCCGGCCTCTCCACAGAGGCCAGAAAGTCGACGTCCAGCCAAGCCAAATCCATCTTCGGCCGCCACGCCGCAATCTTTTTGAGTTCTCTGCGGGCCTTGCGCTCCTCTTCGCGAACAGCAGCTTTCTCTTCATCGCTGTGAGCCGTAACCCAAAGTTCCCGAGCCGCTTGCCAGTTGCCGACTGCCTCGTCCCACAGATCGGCCCCGATTTCAACCTGCCCCGATCCATGCCCAATTTCCACGCACAGCGCATTGGCCGTAACGCACCGGGTCTCGAGATTGGGCAGCGGCCTCACTACCTGTGCGGTGCTCTCCGCCGCTTGCATGCTGTCCGTACCGGGATTCTCGGCATCCACCAGTGCCACATATAGCCGTAGACGAGTGATAAGGACAGCGAGAGGGTTGATGTCGATCGCGTAAAGCTGGCGCTCGATGATGTCCCTCAGGGGAGCCCGCTGTTCCTCAAGTCGCCGCCTCGCGCGATCAAGCGCGAGCAGCATTCCGACGGTGAATGCCCCGCTCCCGCAGGAGGGGTCGAGCACAGTCACAGCTCTTAAATGCGACCCCGCAGTAGTTCTCTGCTCCGCTGTCCAGTTGGTCCAGTCATCGCTGGCAGGCACCGGGTGGGCTAGGCTCCGGATCTGCCTGACCGGAAGCTCCGGCATCTTGCCGCGGAGCCAGTGAGCAATGGCCTCGGAGGTCATCTCGTCCACGAGGTCCTGAGGAGTATAGTAGGTTCCCTTCGGCATTTGTGTTTGTCCAGAGGACGTGACGTGGGCTCCGTCCACGGTGAGGATGAGACGCTCGAAGAGCGTTCCGAGCATGCTGGGATCCAACGCGGACTCCCTCTCGTAGCCGCTCTGCTCGCCGAGAGTCCAATCGTAACGGCGCAGGATAGTGAACAGTCCGGGTAGCCGTCCCGTTGCCTGGTACATGCTGTTGGGCAACTCTCCAGGCTCCTCTCCCGGCGTATGAGGCGTGAACAGCGAGCCGTTGAGAAACGGGACAGCCTGTGCGAGCCACCTTTGCCGAGCCGTGGCATCCTCTGCTAGGTCGCGTTCGGCCCGTGGTATCGCGAGCACCATCGTGAACAGCCAGTCGACGTGGTGATGGATCTCCAACCCCTCTGGCCCGTATTCCGGGCTGGGCTCCCAGAGGGCCGAGTCAGGGATCAAACCGCGCTCTTGCAGCAGCCAGACGAACATGATGCGTATCAGATGGCGCAGGTCGTCAGCCCTTTTCTGCGTGCGCGAAAACCACTTGGCCACTAACTCATAGAACTCCGTTCGCAGTTTGGTGCCCCACAGTTCTTTCGGTGTCGTTTTTGGCAGCGCTCCAGACTGTTCGAGTCGCCGAATCTGCGCGGATCCGCGATGGCCTGGGAGGTGGGGATCGAGAGCTGCCGTGGTAGTCAGCTCGCCATGCTGCCAGAAGAAACCTCGACAACGACTTTGGCCGTCTGGCCGCGTCCAGCGCGCAAGCCCATACACTCGGCCCAGTTTTCGATGAACCTTGCTCGCTATGTTCCTCAGATTTTCGCTAATATCGCCGGGGGCAACGTAGCCATCGGGCAGGTCGATGTCCAAGCTGGCGAGCCAGATCTCCGGCGCGAAGAGAACGCCCGCTGGCTTAGGTAGACTGCCGATTCGTGCCATGGCCGAGCCTGAGCCAAATTCGATCGGCTGCGTTCCGCCTGGCACTAGCCGCTTAACAAGATCGAGCCCAGAAACAGTGCTTGACTGGCGTAAGCGTGCCAGCCAGCCTCCTGACACAGTCGCCGAGGTGTTCGCCGCCACTTCCACCCGAGACGTACGGATGGGATCCAACAGACGGCGCGCCGCCTCGAGATTCGGGACTCTGGCTGAATCTACCCTCTCAACGTCTTCGCCGGCGCGTCGAAGAACAATCCAGTCCTCCCCGTTCGTCACTAACCCCCACGTGCCGTGTCTGGAGGTCTCGTAACCGCGCAGATACCGCTCGATCTGGCCGACAGGAGTCTGATTCCACGGCAAGCTTTGCGACGCGCGCGTGGCCAACGGAGTGTTCAGCCGCTTGACCTCGATGATGACTTTGGCCCAGCCGTCGCTCTCCCGGCAAACAAAATCAGGCCGCTGGCCCTTGATTTCGTTCTCGCTGTCAATCTGCCCGAGCCCGCACTCAAGGATCTCCCTTATGCAAGGCCCAACCAGGCCATGCGAGACGTCGGCCTCACTGCAGGGCGTTTTCGCCTTCAGGACGGCGAGGGATTTCGCATACCAATCACCATGCGCTGCCAGCATGACAGCCAGTGTAAGTGTAGAACGTGTTGGCGCGGGCTGCCCATCGCAGCGGCCATCATTGTGTGTCACAGCAAGAGCCCGGGTCTGTCTGACGATGCACGTCTGCCAGCAGGGCACCAGTTTCCTCCCACGGCAGAGAGTTCCCGATCCAGCCGCCCCGGACCATCCGCGGGCCGCCCGCGGAAAATCTGGCCGATCCGACCGCCGACTGCTATACGCTGGACAGTGATGGCGAAAGCGTCTGAGTTTCGGGTCGAGAGGGACTCGATGGGCGAGGTGCGGGTGCCGCGAGAAGCCCTGTACAAGGCCCAGACCCAGCGCGCGGTCGACAACTTCCCGATCAGCGGGATGCGGTTCCCGCGGACCTTCGTCCGGGCGCTGGGATTGGTGAAGGGTGCGGCCGCCGCGGTGAACGCGCGCCTCGGGCTGATGGAGCCCGGCATGGCGGAGGCGATCGAAGCGGCCGCCGGCGAAGTGGCGGAGGGCCGGCACGACGCTCATTTTCCGGTCGACATATTCCAGACCGGCTCCGGTACCTCGACCAACATGAACGCCAACGAGGTCATCGCGACGCTCGCCAGCGCCCACCTGGGTTCGGCCGTCCACCCCAACGACCACGTCAACATGGGGCAGTCCAGCAATGACGTCATCCCCACGGCCATCCACGTGGGCGCGTACTTGGAGACCGCCGGCGTGACCCTTCCGGGCCTGGACCGGCTCGCGCGATCGCTGCTCGCAAAGGCGGACGATCTCGACGACATCGTCAAGACGGGCCGCACGCACCTGATGGACGCGCTCCCGATCCGGCTTAGCCAGGAGCTTGGCGGGTGGGTCGGGCAGATCGGCCAGTCCCAGCAGCGCATCCGCGCATCGCTGTCGCGCATCTCTCCGCTGGCACTGGGCGGCACGGCCGTTGGCACCGGCGTGAACGCGCATCCGGAGTTCGGCCCGCGCGTGGCCAAGCTCCTCTCGGCGCGCACGGGGCTGCCTTTCATCGCGAGCCGCAACTACTTCGTCAGCCTGTCGAGCCAAGATGCGGCGGTCGAGTTGAGCGGGCAGTTCAAGGCCACGGCCGTCGCCGTGATGAAGATCGCGAATGACCTGCGCTGGATGAACAGCGGGCCAATCGCCGGGCTCGGGGAGATCGCGCTGCCGTCGCTGCAGCCGGGCTCGAGCATCATGCCGGGCAAGGTCAACCCGGTGATTCCCGAGGCGGCGGCCATGGTCTGTGCCCAGGTCATCGGGAACGACGCCACCATCACCGTCGCTGGCCAGTCCGGGAACTTCCAGCTCAACGTCATGCTGCCGGTGATTGCGCACAATCTCTTGGAGAGCGCGCGCCTTCTGGGAAACGCTTGCTCAGTCCTCGCCGACAAGGCCGTGGCTGGGTTCGAGGTGAAGGCCGCCCGCGCGCGGGACCTTGCCGAGCGCAACCCGATCTTGGTGACCGCGCTCAATCCGGTGATCGGCTACGAGAAGGGTGCCGCAGTCGCAAAGCGGGCTTATAAGGAAGGGCGACGGGTGAGGGACGTGGCCGTCGAGGACACGGGCTTGGACGCGGAGGACCTCGACCGCCTGTTGGACCCGGCGGCCATGACGCGCGGCGGAATCGCCGGCTAACGTCCGCTGGCGGGTTCAAGCAAACCAGAAACCACTTCGAGCAGTCGCTCCCCCCGGTCAACCCTCAGCTCGATCTCGAGCGCGAATGTTGGCATCGGAAGTGCCGCCACGCCGGCTAGGTTCATCGCGTCCTTGGCGGTGGTCAGCAAGGCCGCCGCCCCGGCTTGCCGAGCGCTCGCGCCGAGATTCTCCACCTCCCGGCGCCCGTACCGGTGGTGGTCGGAGTAGGCCCGCTCCATCACGACTCGGAACCCGGCCCGCCGGACCTGTGCGCGAAAGGCGGCAGGATTCCCAATGCCGCAGAACGTGGCAACGGGCGTCCCCGCTAGATCCCCGGTAGTGGCCCGGACACCGGTGCTCACCTCGTAGAGGCCCGTCACGGCCATTCTGGAACGGAAGATCGGCGCCGATGGATTCGCGCGGCGGATGTGCCGGTCAAGGTCTCCCGCCAATCGCCCGCGCCTGCAGCGCGTCACGATCACGATGTCGGCGTCGCGCAGGGAACTGACCGGCTCTCGCAGTCTTCCCAGCGGGAGGCAGTGCCCGTTCCCGAACGGCTGTGTGGAGTCGAGCAGCACGATGTCCAACGACCGTTCCAGCCGCATGTGCTGAAAGCCGTCGTCCAACAGGTAGCAGTCCGCGGGACCGTCGGCGTCGAGCAACCTCGCCGCTGCGCGGCGGTCCGCGCCGATGGCGATCCGCGCACTGGGCGCGACGCTGGCGAAGCGCCGGGCCAGCATAGCCGGCTCGTCCCCGCAATCCGTCGGTTTGGCGTCGTCGGAAGCGCCGATCACGCGCATTGTGCCGGGCCGGTCGCGACCGTGCCCTCTCGTCAGGACGGCCACACGGAATCCCCTCCGGTCCAGGTGGGCTGTGAGCCACTCCACGGTCGGGGTCTTTCCCGTGCCGCCGACCGTGAGATTGCCGATCGAGACTACGGGGCGTTCCAGGCACCGCGCTCGCAACAGCCCGCGGCGGTGCGCCGCGCGTCGCAGCCTCGCAACGGCGGCCCACCCGGCCGAGGGCAGGCCGAGGCACACCGCCGCCAGCGCCGGGGGAGCCGGCATCGGGCACGAATCCCGGAGCGTGAGGGCCGCCTGCTCGGCGGCGAGCTGGGAAGCGCCGCGCTTGGATTTCGCCAGCGATCTTGCCGCCATTCCGATTGTCCGCCGCTTGGCGTCGTCCCCGGCGAGAGCCGCGAGCGTCCGGCCCAAGTCCTCGGGTCCCTCGACCTGCACCAAGCCCCCGGCCGCGAGCAGGTCCGCCGCAATCTCGCGGAAGTTTTGCATGTGCGGGCCCACCACGACAGGCTTGGCGTAGCGCACGGGCTCGAGCACGTTGTGTCCGCCCCAGCCGTTCAGCGAGCCCCCCAAGAACGCGAGGTCTGCCCGCGCATAGAGGTGTCGAAGCTCGCCCAGACTGTCGAGCAACAGCACCGCCGGCAAGAGTGGCGTCTCGCCGACCGGCAGTTTCGTGCGGCGGTAAGCGCCGAGCCCCGACGAGGAGATGACCCTCCAGGCCTCTTCGAATCGCCGCGGATGGCGCGGCGCGACGACCGCCAGCATGTTCCGGGCGGACTCTGCGAGTTCCCGCAAGGCTGGCATGAGCGCTTCCTCTTCGCCCGCGCGCGTGCTTCCGGCGACCAACAGCGTCCCCGGACTGGCGCGATCGATGAACGCGGCCAGATCGCCCGCAAGCCGAGGCTTCTCACCGTCGTCGCCGAGGTCGTACTTGAAGTTGCCGCCGACCCGGACCGCGCCCGGCCGGCCCCCGGCGAGCAGGTAGCGGCGCCGGTCCAGCCCTGACTGCGCCAGGATTAGGCGAGACGATCCCAGGACGGCTCCGAAGAACAACCGAAGCCGCCGGTAGCGGGGGATCGCCCGGTCAGAGATCCGGCCGTTGACGATCATGGCCGGGACCTGCCTGCGTGCCGCCTGGAAGAAAACGTTCGGCCAGATCTCCGTCTCTGCCACCACGAGCAGTCTTGGCCGAACGCGCCGGTAGACCCTGCCGACGGCCCAGGCGAGGTCGATCGGTGCGCAGAAGATTCCCTCCGCCGTCGCCCCGACTGCCTTGCGGGCAACCCTCAGGCCCGTCGCCGTGCGGACGCTGACGTAGATCGCCAGGCCCGGCCTCGCGGCGCGGAGGTGCTCCAGGAAGGGCACAGACGATTGCACCTCGCCGACGGAGACCGCGTGGAACCAAACGGCCTCCCGCTCGGACTGCCCCCAGCTCCGATCAACCCAGCCCAGGGATTCCAGCACGTCGCGCCACGAATGCCCCTTGGCCAGGCTGCGGACGATCCAGTATGGGATCGCGAGCGGGGAGGCCAGCGTGGTCAGGGCGTTGTAGGCAAGCCAAGCCAAGCGGCCATTGATTGCCCGCCCGTCGCTGTTCCCTTCTCCGGGAGATTCCAGTCTGAGGGTCACGGGGACCAACCAGGCGGGCGGTCGGGCGTTCCGCCGGCCGGAACGGCCGACGATGGACCCGTAGGCCTGCGACCTGGCCGCCCTCCCCTTATGATGATGGCAGCAGACATGAGACTCAGGATGATTGGGGTCGCGACGATTCTGGCGTTGGCCCTCAGCCCAATGGCAGCCCAGAAGGCTTTCCGGGCCAAGACGGCCGATAAGTACCCGTCCAAGCAGCGCCAGGACGACTTGATCGTGGCGGTCAAGCTATTCGTCACCGACAAGGACCAGCGGTCCGCGTTTGCGGGTGCCCGCCCATACGACCACGGCGTCACGCCTCTGCTCTTGGTCGTCTCAAACAGGGGCACCAATTCGTACTCGCTGGAGGACATGCAGGTGCGCCTGATCCTGTCTGGCCGCGACGGCCTTGAGCCATTGCGCGGCGACGACCTGGCGGGATTCAACCCGAACGGACACCAGCCCACCCGTCGCAACGTGCCGGGCGTGCCCGGTTTGAGCCGCACGCGCGTGAAGAAGGGCCCGTTGAACCGCCCGCAAGTCTTGACGAGCGAGTTCCGGGCGCCCATCGTCGCCCCGAAGAGCACGGCCAGCGGCTTCCTCTTCTACCTGACCGGGCGGGGGCAGTCGCTCTCGGGGGCGTCGGCCTACATTTCCGGCGTCTACGACATCACCAACGGCAGGGACCTGTTCTATTTTGAGATTCCGCTCGGGAAGGGCTAGCCCGGTCCCGGCCAGCGCGGTGTCCGCGGGCACGGTCCGCCTGGGCAGTTCGGCACCTGCGACACCCTTGCCGGGACTGGCGGGCGCGTCATCTGGCAAACGCCCCGGGTCGGCGCTGGTAGACTGGCACATCCGATGATCGAACTCACCAAACTGGACGGGTCGGCCGAGGCTTACCAAGCGGCTCTGGAGTTTGCCCAGCGGCAGGTGCGGGCCACTGTCGAGCGTGATCCCGACTTCTACCCGATGTACACCGAGGAGGGCCGCTGGCGGCACGCCAAGCCGGCTTGGACCCACTGGTGCGACGGTTTCCTGCCGGGTATGATGTGGATCTTCGCGAAGCGCACCGGGAGCTCTGACTGGACGGATCTGGCGCGGCGCTACACCGAGCCGCTCGAGCCCCGCAAGATGGACCGGAACGTCCACGATCTGGGCTTCATCTTCCTCTCGACCTTCCACCGCTGGCATGCGCTGTCCGGGCGTCCCGAACTCAACGAGGTGGTAATCCAGGCCGGCCGGACACTCGCCCTGCGATTCAAGGAACAGGGCCAGTACATGGCGTCGTTCATGGGGCCGGAGTCGATCTTCATCGACATCATGGCCAACGTCGGGATCATCTTCTACGCGGCGCTGGAGACCGGTGACCGGAAGCTGATGGACGTCGCCACCCGGCACTGCCTGACCACGGCCAGGGTGCTGGTCAGGGGTGATGGGAGCACGTCCCACGAGGGAATCTACGACCTTGAGACCGGGGAGTTCCTGCGACAGTCCACGCAGCAGGGATGGCGCTCGGATTCCTGCTGGGCGCGTGGCTTGGCATGGGCGATCTACGGCTTCACGGCGGCGTACAAGTTGGTGCGGGATCCGCGCTTTCTGCGCACGGCCGAGCTCTGCGCGGACTACTTCCTGGCGAACGTGCCGGCGAATGGCGTGACGCCGATGGACTTCGACGCGCCGGCGAGCGAGACCCGGGACGAGACTTCGGCCGCGGCCATCACCGCGGCCGCCCTGCTGCGGCTGGCACGGCTCAGCGCCGATCCCGCCAAGGGCCTGCTGTACGACCAAGCGGCCCGGCGCGTGCTGCTGACGCTCTCCAAGCCACCCTACCTGGCCTGCGATACCCCGGGCTGGGAAGGCATCCTCAAGGAGGGCATCTACCACCTGAACCTCGGCCTCGGTGTCGACGAGTCGGTGATGTGGGGCGAGTACTTCTTCGTGGAGGCGCTCGACCGGGCGTTGGGCCCCGCATAGGGCCGGGCTCCCACGCGCCGCGCGAATACAATGGTCACGGGCTTGGGTCAACGGGGCGAAGTGCCCACTTCGGCTGTCGGCGGGACGATCCCCCGAGAGCTGTCCCAGTAGTTCCGGGGCACACTGAATTTGCGGAGACTCGAACGGAGCTCGCGCCGCTCGCTGCCAGCGCGCCAGGGGTTCGTCGGCCTCTCTCGCGGGCTTGCGGCCCTGTGCTGCGCGTTCCCGCTGGCCGCGCAAGCCCCGCTGCCCCCGGACCCGTCTCCTGTCCGGTCCGCGGTCGTGACCCGGGTGACCACGGACATCGTCGTCGATGGCTCCCTCGACGAGGCGCCGTGGCGTCGGGCCCCGAAGATTGGCGAGCTTGTCCAGCGCATCCCCAGGGCGGGCACCAAGCCCACCCAGCGCACGGACGTCACGCTGCTCTACGACCAGAACAACATCTATGTCGGCGTCATGTGTTACGACACCGAGCCCGAGCGGGTGCTGGCATCCGAAATGCAGCGCGATGCGCAGTTGCGCGCGGATGACCGCGTCAGCATCATTTTCGACACGTTCCGCGACCAGAGCAACGCCTTCTACTTCACGACAAACCCGAACGGGGCTCTGGTGGACGGCCTCGTGTTCGCCAACGGCGAGACGAACGAGGACTGGGATGCGATCTGGATTGTCAAGACGAGGCGGACCGATCAGGGCTGGAGCGCTGAGTTCGCCATTCCCTTCAAGAGCCTGACGTTCCCGACCGGCCAGTCCGTGTGGGGATTCAACATCAGCCGCATCGTCCAGCGCACCCTCGAGGAGATGCGCTGGACCGGCTGGAGGTTTCAGACCCAGTTCTTCCAAGTCTCCGAGGCCGGCGAGATCACGAATCTCGAGAACTTGCAGCAGGGCGTCGGGCTTGACGTTCGGCCGTTCATCGCGCAGCGATGGATTCACGACAGCCCCACCGGGAATCATGTCCTGCGCGGCAAGCCGGGCCTGGACCTGTTCTACAACCTCACGCCCAGCCTGCGCCTGTCGACCACCGTCAACACCGACTTCGGCGAGACCGAGGTGGACGACCGGCAGATCAACCTCACGCGGTTCTCGATCTTCTTTCCCGAGAAGCGCGCGTTCTTCCTGCAGGACGCCGGCGTGTTCAACTTCGCGACGACCGGGGTCGAGCCGCCAGGCGGAATTCCCAGCACGGGCGCGGAGATATTTCCGTTTTTCAGTCGCCGCATCGGCTTGCTGAGAGGTCAGGAGGTCCCGATCGACTACGGCGTCAAGCTGACCGGCAAGGCGCGCCGGACGGATATCGGCGTGCTGAACGTTCGCACGCGCGCCGTACCGGGAGTGTCCGCCAACAATCTGTTCGTGGGGCGCGTCCGCCAGAATTTCTTGGAGCAGTCCTACGTGGGCGCGATCTTCACCGGCGGTGATCCGGCCAGGGCCCGGCCGGCCTCGCACCCTTCCGAGGCCCGAATGCAGTCTCTCAGCAGCACGCTTGGGGCGGATCTTCGGTTGGCGACCTCGAATTTCCTCGGAAGCGGGCGCAACATGGTCGTCAACGCCTGGGGCCTGCGGACGAACAGGGAGGGCATCGCTGACAGAAACGCCTCGTACGGGTTCGCGGCGCACTACCCCAACGACAGGTTCGCGGGTCAGGTGATGTGGCGCGAGATCCAGGAGAACTTCGATCCCGAGCTCGGATTCGTGCAGCGCAGCAATGTGCGAATGCTGCGCTTGGGCGCCAGCTACAATCCGCGGCCCAAGCCATCTTCCGGGATCCAGCAAATGTTCCACGACGTGTTCTACACGCGATTCACACGCTTGGACAACGGCTTGGTCGAGACTTGGAAGCTGTATTTCACCCTGGTCGACTGGCACTTGATGTCGGGGGACTCGCTGCACAGCCTGATGGACCTCAACCCGACCTACGAGCGCCTGTTCGAGCCGTTCGAGATCTCCCCCGGCGTGGTGCTGCCCGCCGGCGAGTACCGCTTCACGCCCATGCGGATTTTCTTCACATCGGCCCAGAAGCGCAAGTTGCAGGGCAGCTTCGGGCTGACGTTCGGGAACTTCTGGTCCGGCAAGGCGGAGACCGTTCAGGCGGGCCTGCGGTACCAGCTGCCCCCGAAGTTCATCATCAGCCTCAACTCCAACCAGACCTTTGCCAAACTCCCGCAGGGAAACTTCGTGGCGCGGATCTTTCGCCTGCAGGTCAACTACAACGTGTCACCATTCCTGTCCTTCGCAAACTTGGCGCAGTTTGACAACCGGTCGGGCAACTTGGGCCTGCAGAGCCGCGTGCGCTGGACTCTAGATCCGGGCAACGACCTGTTCTTCATATTCGGCCAGGGCTGGATGCAGGAGTTGGACGGATTCTACGATTTTCGCCAGCGGGACTCCCGGCTGGCCACGAAGCTGCAGTACACGTTTCGGTTTTGACATCCAGCGCGTGCTGCTGCGAGGCCCCCAACTCGGGTGATGCGTTCCCTCAGAAAGTGCCGACGGCCAGAGTTTGCACGAAGTTTACCCACTTTCGAGGCCGCGCAGGGGAACATTACACTATGCGTTGCGCCTTCTTAGGCACAGGGCAGGAGGCGACATGAGCAGAATACCGGCAGAAGTTGCCATTGACGTGCGAAAACGGGCAACCGAGGGAGCGGCCGCCTTGGGTCCAGAGTTAGCGCCGAGGCGACCGCCAAAGCGCGGGCCGCGAGGCCGCTCGGTCACATTGGGGCTGGTCGCCGCCGGCGCGCTGGCGGGTATCGTCGCGCACAGGGCCGTGCAGTCGTCCGACACGCAATTCGGGCCAGCCCCGGCTGCCACCTTGAGCACTGTGGTCGTGGAGCCCAGGGGGTTTGAGTCCACGCTGCGGGTAGGCGGGACGGTCGGCGCGGTGAATTTCGCGGTTGTCCGGGCACCCCGGATGCGCGGTGGGCGGGACCGCGGCGGCGGTGGCGGCGGCGGTGCTGGCGGTGGCGGGACCCTGACCATCGCGACGCTCGCCGAGCCGGGTACACACGTCGCAACGGGGGATGTTGTGGTGGAGTTCGAGTCCAAGCGGGTGGTTGACACGCTTGACACCTACCGTTCGATGCTCGCCCAGACCCGCCGGCGCACGGCTAGTCGCACGGCGATCCTGATGACGGCTTCGGCGACCTTGGAACAGCGGTACCGCCAGGCCCTTGCAGAGGCGGACAAGGCAAAGCTCGACCTCCGCTCTGCGGAGGTCCGGTCAAGGATCCAGGCCGAGATTCTCGAGCTCGTGGCGGAACAGTCCGACGCCTCCGCGCTTCAGCTCACCGAGGAGGTCCGGCTGGCGCGCGTCGCGGACGCCGCGGAGAGACGGGTGTATGAGATCGACGTCGAGCGGGAAGAGCGCAAGCTGCAACGAACGGAGTCGGACGTCGAGAAAATGCGGCTCCGCACACCGGTCAACGGGCTCGTGGTGATCGAGCCGATGTTCCAGCGGGACGGTTTCTCTCAGGCGGCCGCCGGCGACACGGTCAACCCGGGATCGACATTCCTGAGGATCGTGGATCTCACGCACATGGCGCTTTACGCGGATGTCAACCAAGCGGACGCCCAGTCGGTGACCCTCGGCGCCCCCGCCGAGGTGCGCCTCGATGCCTATCCCGAGACGGTCTTCGAAGGCCGGGTCGCCGCGATTGGTGCCATCGCTTCCGCTGGCAGGTCGTCCGGCGGCGGCCGGGGCGGCGGTGGACGTCGCGGCGCCGGCGGCGGATCGTCCGGCCACTGGGTCCGGCAGGTCTCGATCCAGATCGACATCACGACCGATGACGACCGCATCATGCCCGACCTGTCAGCGAGCGCCGATCTCGTGATCGACGCGACCGACCAAGCGCTGGTGATCCCGCGCGCGGCACTGGCCAGCGTTGCCGGCCGGCAAGTCGTGTGGGTCGAGGAGGACGGTCAGTTCTCCGAGCGAGAAGTGGTGATTGACCGGCTGAGCGACACCGAGGCCGCAATTCGGTCTGGCTTGCAGGCGGGCGAGACGGTTGCCTCCCAAGCGGTGACCGACCCGCGGTGGCTGCGGGATCCGGAAGTCGTCTCGGCGAACTGAGCTCCGGCGGCGAGGCCGCTCACAGTGCGGCCAGGGTCTCGCGGATCCTCGCAATGCGGGAGTCGTAGTCGGCGAGTTTTTCACGCAGGCCCTCGACCACCCGCGCCGGGGCATTGCCGGTGAATCCGGGGTTGGCCAGCCGCCCTCGAGCGCCCCGTGCAGCCTTCTCGAGCGGTGCGAGCTGTCTCTGCAACCTCTCCCTGAGCGCCCGCTTGCGCCTTTCCGGGAGGTCGAGCGCAAGGTCGAAGTCAGGCGCGTGGGCAAGAGCATGGCCGGCCGGAGCCTTGCCGGCCTGGCCGTCGAGCTGGATTCCCGCCAGTCGCGCCAAGGGGTCGCCCTGACTGGCAGCCACTGCCAGCACGCCGGGATCCTCGCTGTAGATTGTCCCCCGAGCAATTTCCCGGGCGGGCAGCCCGACCTCGGCCCGCAGGTTGCGCGCCGCGGTGACGATCCGCTGCAAGACGTCGACCTCCCGCTCCGCACCGGGATCCGCATCGTCGTCTCTGGGCAGCGGGTAGCCCGCCAGGGCGATCGACCGCGCACGGCCGGGAGTGTTGACCGTCAGTCGCTGCCACAGGTCCTCGGTGATGAAGGGCATGATCGGGTGCAAGAGCCTCAGCGAGCGCTCCGTTGCCGCAAGCATGTTCCTCCAGCCGTTGGTCAGCCCGCTGCCCTCCCGGAACGAGAGCTTCTTCAGTTCGATGTACCAGTCGCAGAACTCATGCCAGAAGAAGTGGTACAGGGTGCTCGCCACCTCGTGGTAGCGGAACGCCTCGATCTGGTCGTTGGCCTCTCCCGCAACGCTGCGCAGGCGGGAAAAGATCCAGCGATCGGCCAGCGAGACGGCTCCTGATGACTCGTCCGGCAGGGGCGCGAATTCCGCCAGCTCCGGCGGTGTCCACACGTCCGCCCCGGCCTTCTCAAGGCTCATGCCGACAAACCTCAGGGCGTTCCAGATCTTGTTGGCGAAGGTCCGGTAGCCAGCGATGCGCTCCTCCTTGAGAACCACGTCTGAGCCTTGGCCCGCCGAGGCCACCAGGGCGAACCGCACGGCATCCGTGCCGTAGCGGTCCGTCATCTCGATCGGGTCGATGACGTTGCCCTTCGTCTTGGACATCTTCTTCTTGTCGGCATCCCGCACCAAGCCATGGATGAAGACCTTGCGGAAGGGGACCTCGCCGGTCATGGCCAAGCCCAGCATCATCATGCGGGCCACCCAGAAGAAGAGGATGTCAAAGCCCGTGTTCAGCAGATTGGTGGGATAGAACGCCCTCAAGTCCTCGGTCTCGTCCGGCCAGCCCATGGTCGAGAACGGCCAGAGGCCCGAGCTGAACCATGTGTCGAGGACATCGGAGTCGCGATGTGCGACGCCGACGCCGCGCCGGGACGCCTCCTCGCGAGCTTCGGCCTCGCTGCGGGCGACGACGATCGAGCCGTCCTCGAGATGCCACGCGGGGATCCTATGGCCCCACCACAGCTGCCGCGAAATGCACCAGTCGCGGATGTTCCCCATCCACTCGAAGTAGTTCCGGCGCCACTGGTCGGGGACGATCTCGGTGCGTCCCTCCTCGACGGCGCGAATCGCCGCTTCGGCCAGGGTCTTGGTGCGCACGAACCACTGCGTGGACACGCGGGGCTCTACGGCCAAGCCGGACCGCTGGCTGCGCCCGATGTTGTTGGTGTATTCCTCGACCCTCTCGACCAGCCCCAGGGCTTCCAGGTCGCGAACGATCCGGTCGCGAGCCTCGTAGCGGTCCAAGCCTTCGTATCGCCCACCGTTGGCGTTGATGCGCGCCTCCTCGTCGAGCACGGTGACGCACTTCAGGCCGTGGCGCTGGCCGGCGGCGAAGTCGTTCGGGTCGTGCCCCGGTGTGACCTTGACCACGCCAGTGCCAAACTCGGGATCGACGAATTCGTCGCTGATCACGGGCAGGCTGCGGCCCACCAACGGCAGCGTCACTGTGCGACCGCGCAAGTGGCAGTAGCGTGGGTCATTCGGGTGCACGGCGATGGCCGTGTCCCCCAGCATGGTCTCCGGTCTCGTGGTGGCGACCACGACGGACTCCCCGCCGGCGCCCTCGACCGGGTAGCGCAAGTGCCAGAGAAACCCCTGCTGGTGCGCGTACTCGACCTCTAGGTCGGAAATTGCGGTGAGCGTTCCAGGGTCCCAGTTGACCATGTACTCGCCGCGGTAGATGAGTCCCTGCTCCCACAGGCGGACGAAGCACTCCGTGACTGCCCGTGACAGTCCCGGGTCCAGGGTGAATCGCTCGCGGCTCCAGTCACAGCTCGCGCCGACGCGCTTGAGCTGGCCGACGATCCGGCCGCCGTAGGTCTCTTTCCAGTCCCAGACGTGCTCGAGGAAGCGCTCGCGCCCGATGTCGCGGCGCTCGATGCCGGACTTGGCGAGATGCCGCTCGACCAGCATCTGGGTCGCAATGCCGGCATGGTCAGTGCCGGGAAGCCAGAGCACGTTCGCGCCGCGCATGCGTCGCCACCGCATGGTGATGTCGATCTGCGACGTTTCGAACATGTGCCCCATGTGCAGGGCACCGGTCACGTTGGGTGGCGGAATGACGAGCGAGAATGCGGGCTTCGAAGATCCAGCCTTCGCGCGGAACAGCCCTTCGCTAACCCACCACTCGGCCCACCGTGGCTCGATCCGCGAGGGATCGTAGGCTTTTTCCAATCGCATGGAAGCGGCGCGACGGCAGCAAGATCTCAATGTACAACACGAGCCTCCGCGGCACGTCCGGCCCCATGGAACCCCTCGCGTGGGAGAATGCGGGCAGCCTTGCGACGGGAACGGTCCCAGATGCGACGGTTGGGCGCCGCGCGCCTTCTTGTGGCCATCGCCGCGGTTTGCGGCTCGATCCCGGCGGATGCCCAGCCGACCGCCGGGTCGCTCACGGTGGGCTTCGCCACGATCCCGCCCCACGTGATGGTAGCGGCGGACGGCCCGGCTGGGTTTGACATCGAGCTGTGGGACGCCGTGGGCCAAGCGATCGGCACCCGGTCGGAACTGCTCGGGATGGACTTCGCGGCCCTGATGGAGGCCGTCAAGGCGGGTGAAGTCGACGTTGCCGTGGCGGGGATCAGCGTTACTCACGCAAGGGAAGTCGAGATGGACTTCAGCGTGCCCTACATGACGACCGGGCTCAAGATCATGTCCTCGGGAACGCCCCCGCCCGTCCTCTCCAGACTGGCCTCGGCAATCAGCGCCGAGGCGGTCCTCGCGCCGCTCGCGTGGGTCGTGGTCTTCATCTGCCTGTGCGCGCTGGGCCTGTTCCTGCTCGAGCGCGGCCGGGGCGCGATCAGCGAGCCCATCATCCCCGGCATTTTCCAGGCCGCTTGGTGCACCGTGGCGACGGTCACGACGGTGGGCTACGGGGACATCGCGCCGCGCACTTGGGCGGGCAGGATTCTGTGCGTCGCCGTGATGCTGATCGGAATTGCGCTCTTCGGCATCGCGGTGGCAGAGTTGTCGGCTGGCATCACTGTCAGCCAGATGGAGGCGACCATATCTTCGCTGGACGACTTGGAAGACCGCGCCGTGGCGACTGTGCGGGGCACGACCAGCGAGGATGTGGCACGCCGGCACGCCGAGCGGGTGCACCTGGTGGCCCACGTTCAGGACGCATACAGGCTCCTGGCGTCCGGCACGGCGGACGCCGTGCTGTTCGATGCCTCTCCTCTGCTGCACTACGCACGCCAGAATCCCGGGCAACACATCGTGGTGGCAGATGGCCTGATCGGAAGCGAGCACTACGCATTCGCCTTCCCGCAGGGCAGCGATTTGCGCGAGTCGGTCAACCGAGCCCTGTTGCAGGTGATGGAATCAGGAGAGTTCGACCAAATCTACGGGCGATGGTTCGGCGCGCGGGACTAGCGCGTCCGGCCAGCGCTCCGCACAGCCCCGGCGCGGAATGGCAGCAGGGGTGCCTAGGGTCTCGTGACTGGCCGTGGCCGGGCCCCAAGGGCCGGCAGTCTGAAGCACACAGTGCCGCTGGAGGAAGGCTCAAGAGCGGCCGGCGGGCCCTTCTGGCTCGGAGGTGTGCAAGAGATGGCGCGTTCTTCGCGCCGGAGTACGCCCACTGCGGTGCAAATCCCCAGTCCAAAGTTCGCCAGACAACCACAACATACAGGTAGTCATGTTCTTGGGACCACATTATATTGTGGTTACGGACTGTCGATGGCACTACATTTGTGGCCTACCTAGTCCCACCTCGGACATACATCCGGCGCGGTTGGTGTTCCCCACCGACGACCCTTGCGATCTCGGCCGCATCCGGCGAGGGCGTAGTGCCTTGACAGTGCGCCACGACCAGCCGTCCGTCCACGGCTCGCACCTGTGTCGGGACGCGATCCCAGAGGTCCAGCCTTCGCTGGACCGCAGTCCAAGTGTCCCGCGCCAGCCGCCGTGGCAGGCCAGCACTGCCCCGAACGCGTGCGCTCTGGCTTGCCGTGGAAGACGGACCCCAGGCCCATCCGCGACCGGCCGATTCTCCAATGGAGTAGCCATCATCTGTGAGGCATGCGGTAGGGGGGCGTCCAGTGCGCCCACCGCCGATCGCCGAGAAATGCCACGGAATCTGGGCCGCCCGGATAGGTCCCCGCCGAGGCTGGGAATCTGCCCCGTGATGGGCGTGCCAGTCACACGGTCGACAGCTTGGTCGGCATTGCTAGGCCTGCAACCGTCAATTGCCCGAAGGGCAAACCTCTCAGAAGCTGCGGGCGCGGCGGAAGAAACGCCGCCAGCTCATCGCGAGTCCGGTCCAGACCATCACGGCGACACCGAGCGACACGGCACCGGCGACCGACTGCCCGGTCACGCCGTAGACTTCTCCGGTGTGCGCAAACCGCAACCAGCGGCGCACTTTGAAGCCGCGGCTGAAAGTCGGGTATCCAGCGCGTTCGACCACCTCGCCGGTTGCTCGGTCGAAGACAAGATCCTCGCTCTTTGACGGCTGGCGGCCCGTCCCGCGGTCAACCGTAACGACGACGGGATCCCTTGTCGACTCGGGTAGGTTCACCGCGATGGTTTGCCATCCGGGTGTCCCCTCGGCAGCCTTTGACACAAGTAGCTGCAGCTGGACCACCGGGCTGGCAGAGTCCGCCGGCGCCGACGGGTCGACCGCCCCGACCGGCTCCGCTGGCCGTGGCGACGTCTGGTACGGCGGCGTATCCCCCGCTAGCTGATGGACGAGGTCGCTGGCCCAGCGATAAGAGATCGTGGCGCCGCTGACGACGATGACCGCAAGCGGCACGGCCGACCAGAAGCCAATCACCGCGTGCCAGTTGAAGTTGCGCGCCCGGCCTCGAAGGCCGCGGCGAAACCAGAGCACTTGTCTCCAGGCGGGGCGGCTCGCAGTCGTCGGCCACCAGAGGTAGATGCCACTGATCAGCAGGAACAAGAAGCCCACATTGGCGGTGGCCGTGATCGTTCGACCGATGATCCGGTGCTGACCCTCGAGATCAAACCACCGGTGCCAGTACATGACGCTTCGAAGGAAGCGTCGCATTGGGGTGTTGCCGTCGCCTCGCCTGTCTCCCGTATACCGGTCGGCGTAAACCGTGGTCCCGCCAAGCCGGAAGACCGCTGGGTCTAGCGGATCCCTTCCCAGGGTCACAGCAGTGACATGCCTGGTGGGGTTCGCGCGGATCACGCGCGCAATCAGCTCGTCCAGCGCGAGCGGTCCGGCTTCCGGCGGGACTGAATCGGCGCGATACTCGCGAAGGGCCCACCGATTCAACTGGGCCTCGTAGGTGAGGATCACGCCGGTCACGGCCATCATGAGGATGACCGCCCCAGCGCTGAAGCCAACCGCTAAATGTGTCCAGAAGATCGCTCGGCGCAGGGACATTTCTGGCCGGAGTTTCGCGACAGAAGCCCCGACCTCAGCGGAGACCGGCCTTCCGCGCCACGTTCAGGCTGCCGCAACGGCTGCCTATTGGACAGTGTTCTCGGAGCTAGTGCCTTCGGAGTCGGGCGCGTCGGAGTCAGTGCTCTCACCCTCGCTCGCCTCGGAACCGGCGTCGGAGTCGGGCGCCTCGGAGCCAGCGTCGGAGTCGGGCGCTTCGGGGCCGGAGTCAGATTCGCCGTCGGAGTCCGTCCCGCCAGGGCAGCCCGTGGCTAGGGCGGCACCGACCGCGAGCGAGCTGGCGGCAACAGCCCGCGAGAGAAATGAGCGACGGTCCACCCGGAGGGTAGTGATGTCCTCGTCGCTCAACGAAACGGCATTGTGGCGTTCTGGCTTGCGCATGTGATCCTCCTTTGGACGCACGTACTTACTTTGCGACACTATCCTAGTCGACTTGTGCCATGGCTGTCGAATTGTGATGCGCCTATGGGTTGACCGACACCTGATGGTCCCTGACTGTCTGCCCGATTCGATGGGTCGGTCCTCGGTTAGCCCACCACTCTTAGGCCACTATCGGCGATGAACCGTGATTGGTACAGTTGGCTCATCGACCCGGTCTCGACCGGGGAGTTCGAGCGCGACTACCACGAGCAGCGCCCGCTTCACATCCGACGCGAGGTCTCCCCATACTACGCGGAGCTCCTCTCGGTGGCCGACCTCGACACTGTGTTGGGGACGCACTCCGCCCGCCATCCCGACATTAGCTTGGTCCGGGCCAACGGCGATGTGCCCCGCGCTCAGTACACGAACGACGCTGGCCGTGTCAACCCGCTCGACGTTGCGGGACTCTTTGATGACGGCGCGACCGTGATCTTCCGCCAGATCCAAACACGTGTGCCAACCTTGGCGCGGCTGTGCGTCGCGCTCGGGCGGTGCTTCTCCTCGCGAGTCCAGACGAACGTGTACCTCACCCCTCGCGACGCGCAGGGCTTTGCCCCCCACTGGGACACGCACGACGTTTTCGTCCTGCAGATCGTCGGGACTAAGCGCTGGTCAATCTATGACACCAAGGTGAGATTGCCCCTCCGGGGCCAGAAGTTCGCGCGAGGCACCCTTCCAGGAGATGTCAGCGACGAGTTCGAACTGGGCCCGGGTAGCGCCGTGTACCTTCCCCGTGGTGTGATGCACGCGGCTCGTTCGACTACCGAGGCGTCGCTGCACATCACCCTCGGGATCACCGCGTTCACGTGGGCTGAGTTCCTCGTCGAGAGCGTCACCGCGGCGGCGCTCACGGATGAATCTCTGCGCCGGAATCTGCCTCTCAAGTTTGCCCGCTCGGACTTCCCTGCCGCCGAGCGGGAGCGTCTCGTCGGTGAGAAGCTGGCGGTCGTGCAATCTCGGTTTGACCCGGACGTTGTGTGGCGCCGATTCACAGACGAGATCTTGGCCGTTGACGTGCCGCTGTTCACAGACCTCTTCAGCCAGCGGCTCTGCAGGGAGCCGCCAACCCAGCACTCGCGCGTGAGGCGCCGCGAAGGCCTGCTCTTCGAGGTCGCCGAAGAGGGCGAGACATGCCTGCTGAGATTCGGCGGCCGTGAGCTGAGGCTGCCAGTTGGGGCGTGGCCGGCACTGCGCTTTGCCGCGCAGGCTGAGGAGTTTGCAGTCCAGGAGTTGCCCGACTGCATCGATGCCCAAGGCAAGCTGACCTTGGTGGCGCGACTGGTCAGGGAGGGCTTCCTGCAGTGGATCCCGGGCCCGCGGCGGGCCGCCTAGCCCCTGCCTGATGACAGGTGGTGGCCCCGCCTTGAACGGTCCAGATTCTTGCGGGGAGCGCTGCACGCAGGGTGTGCTCGCCGATCTGGCGGCCAACTCCGACACCGCCGGGACTATCATGGACTAGATGCCACGTCCGATGGATGTCTACGAGGAAGTCGTCACGCTGAGGCGGAGTGGCCAGAAATGCGCCGTGGCAACCATCGTGGAGGTGGCCGGCTCTATCCCCAGCTTCCAGAGCGCGAAGATGCTGATCCGCGAGGACGGAAGCATGGTTGGGACCATCGGCGGGGGTTGCACAGAGGCGGAGGTGTGGCAGGCGGCACGGGATGTCATCGACAGCGAGAGGCCGCGCATGCTCCAGTTCAACCTCGGCCAGGATGCCGCCTATGACAACGGGCTGATTTGCGGAGGCCAGCTGGACGTGTATGTCGAACCCGTCCTGCCCGTGCCCCGAGCCCTGATCTTCGGGGCGGGCCACATTTCGAAGAGCCTGTCCAAGGTGGCCACGCTTGCCGGTTTCGCAACGACTGTCATTGACGATCGCGAACGCTACGCGAACAGGGAGAGGTTTCCCGAGGCAGCGGCCGTGATCGCGGCCGAGTACGAGGATGTGTTTCCCACCTTGCCCGCCAATGAGGCCACCTACGCGATCATCGTCACCCGAGGGCACCGCGACGACATGCGCATCCTTCGCTGGGCCGTGGAGCGGCCATTGCGGTACGTCGGGATGATCGGGTCGAAGCGGAAGACCTTGGAAGTCGCGAAGCATCTGGTCCAGGAAGGCTTGGCGGCAGACTCGATCGCCAGGATCCACTCCCCGATGGGTCTCGATATCGGGGCCGTCACTCCCGAGGAGATCGCCGTTGCCGTGGTCGCCGAGATGATCTGCCGGCGCAGGGCGCACGCCGACCGGTGGAGCCCGATGGCGATGTCCGTGTTCGCAGGCGGGGTGCCGCGTGCGGTTCGGGAAGCCTCGGCCGACGCTGCGACCGAGCCTGACCCGGTGCCAGCCTAAGCCCGGTGAGAACCGTCGGCTTGTTGCTGGCGGGTGGCCGCTCGTCCCGGATGGGCAGCGACAAGGCTCTCCTGGCCTACAGGGGGCGCACGTTCGTGGAGCACCTGGGATGGTTGCTGCTGCCGAGGGTCGAGGAGTTGATCGTGGTTCTCGGGCACCACGCCCGGCGGATTCGCGAACGGCTCCCGCCGTCCGCCCGGCTCCGCGCGGTGATCAACGCGGACTACGACCGGGGCATGCTGTCGTCCCTGCAGTGCGGGCTGACGGCCGCTGGCCAGAGTGCGGACCGCATCCTGTGGGCCTTGGTGGACCATCCGGCTGTCCGCGGGCGCACGCTGGACGCCCTGCTGGCCGCCGCGGATCGCAGCGGTGCGCCGCTAGTGATCCCGCGCTGCCGGGGGAAGCGCGGCCATCCGATCATCTTCACCCGCCCCGTCGCCGATCGGCTGCAGGCCCTGCCGCCGCACGAAAGCCCCCAATCCGTGGTCCGCGCCCACTACCCCCAAGCTTGCTTCGTCGAGACCGCGGACACGGGAGTTCTGAGTGACATCGATCACCCCGCTGAGTACCGGGGCTTGGTCCGCGCTCACGCCCCGCGCGTCAGCTCACGCCCTTGAGCGGGCGGGTGCCTCCGTGGGCGGAAGCGATCCCAGCCATCCTTCGCGGAGCATGTGGGCCAGACCGTTCGCCAGCGAGACGTGCTCCGGATGGTTGGCGAAGTTCCGCACCTCGTCACGGAACCCCTTGTAGTCGTACAGCTCGACCGTGCTGTAGGGGCTGTCAAGCGCGGACCACTCGGTGTAGCGGTACCGGAAGGTCCTCATGGAATAGCCCATTCCGGGCCCGATCCCGGGTATGGCCCGCGGCTGCTGGCTGAACACCGCTCGCTTCCAGATGCGCTTGGGGGCGTCGAAGATCCCTCTCCAGCTGGACCCCTCCATCCGCGGAAGCTTGGGAATCCCGCAGAGCGCGCACAGTGAGGGGAACAGATCCACGGCCTCGACCAAGGCTTCGGTCTTGCGGCCCGCGTTGGACTGGCGCGGGGCCCGCACGATGAGCGGGGTGTGGGTGGCGGCATCGTAGTTGGAGTTCTTCCCCCATAACCCGAGCTCGCCGAGGTGAGATCCCGTCACTCCGGTGATGACGACCACCGTGCGGTCCGACAGTCCGTGCGCGTCAAGCGCGTCCACAAGCTTCCCGATCTGCTCGTCCGCGAAGCTGACGCAGGCGCGATAGGCCCGGATCAGCTCCCGTCCCTTGGAGACTGGGACAGGGCCGTCCGCAGGAATGTCGGCGAAGCGCCGGATCTCCTCCGATCGGTGGAGCGCGAAAGACGGGGCGTCACGCGGCGGCTCGGGCGACCGTGGAGCGTCCGACCGGCCGGTCGCGTAGAGCTGGAACTTGTCTTCAGGCGCGATCAGCGGGAGGCGCGGGGCCTCGAGCCCGACCGCGATCAGAAACTTGCCCTCGCCCAGCGTGCCAATCGCGGCGGCGGCGGCATCGGCGCACTCGGCGTCCGGAAGGCTCTCACCGTTCCCCGCGATCCTCCAGCTCGTCTCTGCGGCGGAATCGCCCAGCTCCGGCACCGGCGCGCGCCCCCAGCCGGATGCCCGCATGCCCTCCCATCGCTGCTTGGCAAGGCGCTCGTTCTCGGCACTCTGCCAGGCCGGGTTGCCGGGAAACCAAGGAGCGATACTCCACGCATTCCCGTCGTCGAGCTGTGGCGAGTCGAAGACCCTTCCGAAGCCGGTTGTCTGGTAGCCGTGCGACCGGAAGTGGCCCGGGATCGTGGTCACGGCCGGGGCCGATGCGCGGAAGTGCGCTCGGTCGTCGTAGACGCGGGTGGTGTCCGGGCGGAGGCCCGTCAGCAGCGCGGTGCGTGCCGGATTGCTGGCAGCTTGCTGGCAATAGCTGCGCAGGAACGTGATGCCCCGGTCCGCCACACGGTCAACGCTGGGCGTTTTGACACGCGCGCTTCCGTAACAGCCGAGTTCCGGGCGAAAGTCGTCCACGAGCACCAGCAGGACGTTGAGCGGAGGCAGCGGCGGATTCCGGTCACGGGCCGAACCCCGAGCCCCGACCGCGAATGTGGTGGCCGACGCCCCCGCGGCCCGCAAGAATTCCCGGCGGGATGGGCTGGGGTCGTTAGTCACTGCCGATTGATGACGCACTCGGGTGGGGCCGGCCTGACTCCGGCAGAGCACGCCCTAGCCAGACATCGCGAGGACCGCCGGGCCCTGTCGATGATCAGCTGACGTGCTGGTCGAGGCGGTCGGCAACCCTGCTTTCCGGCATGGACCCGACGATCTGGTCCACCGGCCTGCCATCCTTGAACAGCAGGAGGGTCGGAATGCCGCGAACGTTGAAGCGCTGGGCCGAAGCCGGATTGTGGTCGACGTCCAGCTTGCCGACCTTCACCTTGCCGGCGTACTTCTCTGCCAGCGAGTCGATGACAGGCGCCATCTGCCGGCAAGGGCCGCACCAAACCGCCCAGAAGTCGACAAGCACGGGCTGGTCCGAGTTCAAGACTTGGACGTCAAAGTCGGAATCAGTGAATGTGAGGGTGTTGGAACTGGCCATCGGGTACCTCCGTGGGATGGAAATCTCAGCGTACCAGACCGTCGGAAGAACTCCCGCCGCAGAGGCTCCCGCCGGCGTGCCCGGCGGGGGAGGCCTCGTCGACAGCCAAGAGCGGCGGGCGTGCAGGGAACGGGTTACACTGGCAGCGGAATGACAGACCAACGCACGTTTACCGCGCTAGTCGGCGTCTTGGCGGTCTTGGCCGGGTGCGCGGCCAGCCAGCCCACCGAGGAGACCGCTGGTACGCCCGACCATCTGGTGGAGTACGCCGGAGGCGAGGGCTTGGGTCAGGGCAGGCACATCGTGCTGGTCGGCGGCGACGAGGAGTACCGCTCCGAGGAGGGCCTGCCGGCACTGGCTCGGATGCTCTCGCAGCACCACGGTTTCCGAACCACCGTGTTGTTCGCCGTGGATCCGGAGACTGGCATCGTCAACCCCCACGTCAACACCAACATCCCGGGAACCGAGCGACTGGACGACGCTGACCTGATGTTCATCCAGACTCGCTGGCGCGTGCTCCCCGCCGAGCAAATGGAGCCCCTCGATCGCTTCTTGGCCGCGGGCAAGCCGGTCATTGCCATGCGAACGGCGACGCACGCCTTCGCGCCGACGCCCGATCTGCACAAGCAAGTGCTCGGCTATCTGCGCCAAGTGCGGAGGGCAGATGATCCGAGCGCCGTCGAGATTCCGCCGATACCGCCAGACTCCTGGGCTCCGTTTGATCACTACGGCGATGGCTACATCGGTCCCAAGCAGGAGTGGCGCGACGGTTTCGGCCGCTTGGTCGTGGGCGAGCGCTGGGTTGCTCACCATGGCCACCACAAGCACGAGTCAGCCCGGGGCGTGATTGTTCCGGAGGCGGCCGACCACCCGGTGCTGCGAGGCGTGCCCGCAGACCAGATCTGGAGTGCCGCGGATGTTTACACAGTGCGCCTGCCCCTTCCGGGTGACTCCTCGCCTTTGGTATTGGGCAAGGTGATGGCGCGAGCCGGGGAGTACGACGAGCAGGACCCGCTCTACGGGATGCGCCCGACCGACGCCGAGGAAGTGGCAGGGAAGAATGACCCGATGATGCCGATCGCTTGGACCAAGACCTACCAGATTCCGGGCGGTCAGCGGGGAAGGGTGTTGTCGACCACCCTTGGGTCATCGACCGACCTGCTTGAAGCCGGCGTGCGCCAGATGCTGATGAACGCCGTTTTCTGGGCTTTGGCAGAGGAGGACTCGATCCCCGCGGAGGGCGTGGCGGCCGACATCGTGGGCGAGTTCAGCCCGACCCGATTCAACAACCATCCGCCCGAATACTGGGTGGACCGCGCTGTCAAACCCGCGGATTTCCGCTGACCCGCGGCCAACCGTCGATTGGGCCCGTCCCGACACGAACGAGACACGGAATAACCTCACGACAGTCTGGCCGATGCCCCGCGCCCCGAGACCGGTTCTCGTCAGGCTCCGATCAAGGCACCGCGCGGGACGGCACAGCCTGGTCCGGTTGCAGCCAGACTGCTAGCCGGCCCTGAAGTCGCGTCACACACCGCCAGGGTCGGATCGGTGAGTCCCGCGTGGGCGCGCCTTGCTCCAGAACCCGAGTCCCTCTGCGCTCAGGTCCGGCGCATGCGCGACGCGATCGATCAGTGTCTGGCCTCCTGCCACTCCCTCGGTTGCGAATCCAAAGCCGTCGAGGGCGGAACGCAATTCGCTGTACGCGCGTTGTGGTGCCCATTTCCGTGGAAGTTTCTGGTTGCAGTCTCCAAGAACGACCTTGCGCGAGTCGGAAATCCCATCGCGCAACTTCCGAAACGCGCCCAGCCAAGCCATGTGGTCCTTGCCACCGGGCGCGGTGGTTGCCGCCGGTTTTCGCCTGCGCGCCGGCCCACGGGACGCAAACGCCGATGACGGCCAGCGAAGGTCCCGTGCGGGTTGCCGTCACGCCCGCCACGAATCGGCCGCTCGGCAGGTCGACCGGTCCTACGCGTCAAGGGGACCGAGGGCTGGATGCACCAGGGCTACACCATCCTGCGGCCTTCGCGAATGGGGCAGCCCCAATCGTTGCCGGCGTCGATGACATGGCCTCCGGCGGGAAGGAAGCTCTCTTGCCCTTCGGTCACGCGGAGGGCATCACAATCGGCAGAGCCAAGGCGGCGGGACGGCGGTCTTGCCGCGTTCGCGCCACGGCCGTGCGATGCGCAAACAAGTCTGCTTGGCGGCATCGCCCCATCCCACGGCTGGCCGGTCGCTGCCCCGCCGGTCCTTGACGGAACGCCCTGGATCCGCCCAGAGCTCGCCTAGCTGGCGAGGCGCAGCTTGCAGACGACGCCCACGTCGTCGCAGTACCACATCCAGCCATCTCGGATCGTCATACCGTGGGGCAGCGGGTCCGTGTCGGCCAGCTGGATCTTCGCGTCAAAGTCGCCGGACTCGGGGTCGAAGCGGTAGAAGGCGTTGTCGTTGGACTCCGCGCACCAGAGCCACCTGCCGTCCCAGCCGAGGCCGTGCGGCCTGTCCCCCGCGGTCGCGAACTTCTTCTCGATGCGGAACCCGTCTGGATCGATCCGGTAGATCATCTGAGCGGGCGGAACCGCCACCCAAAGACGGCCGTCGCGCCATTCCATGCCGTGCGCCCCGGTAGCATTCCTGCTCGCGGGCGGCACCGCAGCCTGCGCCGTTCTCGGCGGGGGCGGGGCCAGGGGACTCCTGCGCGATTGCGTCCAGGCAACCACGCCCGACCCCGGGGAGTCATGCTTTGCCAGGGTACGGCCGTCCGCCGGGTCGATCCTAATAATCTCGCGGCTGTACGTCGACGCGGTCCACAGCGCCGTGCCGTCAAACGTGATTCCGCTGCCCGCCTTGGTTTCGGTGTCGATCTGGCGCAGCAGCCGCCCGCTAGAGTAGTCCACCAGATACGCGCGGTTGTCACCTTGGTCCAAGATCCAAAGGCCCTCGTCGGTTGCTTGGAGACCGTTCGGTTTCGGCCCCGGTGTGTCGAAGGCAATCTCAACCGAGGCTGAGCGGACCTCCAAGTTTGCGATGGCTGGCGCCGCTGCCGCCAAGGCCAAGAATTCACGTCTGCTTACACGCATTCTCTCCTCCGGGTGTCCCGATTGTAACGGCAGGGGCCGGCCCACGGGGCCGGTCCCCGCTCGAAGCAGGTTCCTGGCACGCTTTGCCGGCCGGCGGACCCGCGCTACGGCAGCGTCTCCTTCAATGCCACGTAGTTCGAGGGATCCGAGGGTCGGAAGCGGCCCTCCCCGACATCCGCCAGCCTGCGATCCTCCGCTGGGAGATCAGAGAACATCACTTCCGCCGAGGGCGCCGGGTCGCGCGGCAGCATCGCCCGCAGCGTGGCCTTGACCTGGGCCAGCCCGGGCGCGCCTGCCAGGTTCTTCCATTCCATCGGGTCGGCGTCATGGTCGTAGAGCTCTTCGCCGTCGGGGTGCAGGGAATAGCGCCACCGCTCCGTTCGCACGGACACTCGGTCGGCGGCGATGCTTGTGATGGCGGGTTTGTCCCACGGTGCTGCCGGATCCGCCAGCAGCGGTCGCAGGCTGCGGCCCTCCAGCTCTGGCCTCGGGGGCAGGCCGGCCAGATCGACGAGCGTCGGGTACAGGTCGAGCAACTCCACGGTGCGCCCGCTCTTGCGGTTGCTGGCCTGAATCCCCGGCCCGGCAAGGATCATCACGACTCTGGCCGAGCGTTCCCAGACGGTGAACTTGCGCCATTGGCGCTTCTCGCCGAGCTGCCAGCCATGATCGCTCCACAGGACCACGATCGTGCTCGAGGCGTTCGGGCCGCTCCGCAAGGCATCCAAGAGGCGCCCGATGTTCTCGTCCGCGTAGTTGATGCAGGCCAGATAACCGGCGACGGCGTTGTGCCACTGCCCGTGCTGGGTGACGTTGGAGTGGTCCCGGAAGCTCCTCAGGGCGGATCGCGGCACGTCTTCGACGTCTCCGTCCAAGGTCGACGGAAGCTCGATCCTGTCCACCGGGAAGCGATCGAAATTCTTCTGGGGCGCATACCAGGGAAGGTGCGGCCGGTAAAACCCCACGGCAAGGAAGAACGGCCGTGAATGGCTCTTGCCCAAGTAATTCGCCGCCCAGCCGGCCAGCTGCGCGTCCATGGTCTCCGCGCTGTCCACCGCCAGGCCGCTCCAGTCGAAATGCCCCGTATTCGGGATACCGCTCGCGGGCCGTCGCGACGGGTGGAGAAAGCCCTTGAACTGGAAGTAGGCCTCCCAGGACGCCGCCTCGTTCTGCGGCCCGTGAAATGTCTTGCCTCCGCCGAGAACCTCGTAGCCGTGCAGCATGAAATGCTGGGGCAGCGTCACCGCGTCGGGAATCGCCTTGCGCCAGGCATGCCCGTTGCCGTAGACCCCGGTCGTCGACGGCCGCAAGCCTGTCATCAGGCTGGTGCGTGAGGGATTGCAGGACGGGGCTTGGCAGTAAGCGCGCGTGAACGTGACGCCGCGCTCGGCCAGGCGATCCATGTTCGGCGTGATTGTCTGCGGATGCCCGCCCAGCGGTCCGACCCAGTCGTTGAGGTCGTCAACCCCGATGAACAGCACGTTCGGACCGTTCGCGCGGGCACCTTGGGCCTGGCATGGCGCGGCGCCAGCCACCAGCAAGCCCGCTGTCAAGGCCGCTGCCAGTGGGGCCCTTCGACGCCATCGAACTCCGGTCGCGATTGCTCCTGCCATGATGACCGCCCATGATAACGCCTCGGGCTCGACCGTCGGACGCGGCTATGCTGGGTGTGCTGCCCGTTGGTGGCCGGCCAGAACCCTCCGTGGAATGAGCGTCAATCCCAAGCCGGAGCGGGGGGCCGCTCGCGCGCCTGTCGAGTTCCCGGAGGCGGCGGTGGCGCGCACCGAGGGAATGTCGGCTCCGCGGCGCTGGCTCTATGTTGGTCTCGCGGGCATCTTTGTCGGCCTCGCACTCTTGGGCGTCGTGCTCCCAGGCCTGCCCACGACACCCTTCCTGCTGGTCGCGAGCTACCTCCTCGTACGTTCATCGCCAGCGCTCCACCGCAGACTGCTCCGTTCTAGGACGTTTGGCCCGACACTGCGGGATTGGCACCAGCACAAGGGCCTCAGAAAGAGGACCAAGCGCTTCGCGATCGTGGCTTGCGCCGGGATGATCTCGATCTCGGTTGCGACCGGAGCGCTGCCGTGGCCCGCGCGCCTAGCTGTGGTGGCGGTGGGAATCTACGGGATCTCGTTCGTGGCTCGCCTGCCGGTCGTGCCGGAGAGCGACGCCGACACAGCGGGCGGCGGCTGATCAGGGCCGGGTCAGCGCGAGTTTCGGCGTGGCCGGCGGGCCATGGCAAACTAGATTGGGCGCGCGGTCGGCGGCGAATTCCGGCCTCTGCGCGGCCATCGTCGGAAGGAGTCGTCAATGACGGACGCGCAAGCACCATACAGCCGGTTGGACCGAATCTTGGACCGCCTCGACTTTGCGTGGCGGGCAACCGGGTCCAGAATCGATTACATCCATCGCAACGGGCTGTGGATGGAGCGATTTCGGCCAGGCGGGCCCCATGCGCTGTGGATTGCAGGCCACCTGAGCTTCTACGAGGCTGGGGGGCGGCGGCTATATCTGCGGCTGGAGCGCCATCCGCTAGGGGATTGGGCGGAACTGTTCGGCAAGGACAGCCGTTGCCTCGACGATCGGGGAGCCTACCCGAGCCCGGAAAGCGTGCTGGAGACCCTGCAGGCCGGCCGGGCGCAGGCACGGGCGGCGATCGCCGAGCTGGCCGACGCGGATCTCGACCGACCTGTCCGCAACGAGCGCCTGGCGATCCGGGACGTGCAATCCCAGATCGAGTTCATGGTCTGGCACGACGCGCATCACGGCGGGCAACTTGGGGCCATCATCAGCAACCACAAGGACGCGCTCGGAGCATAGCGCCCCTCCGGTCAATCTAGCGCTGGCTTCGGCCCCTCGTTGAAGTAGATCTTGAGGTTGTGGGTAGCGCGGCCCGACGCGACCAGGTCCGGCCGGCCGTCGCCGTTCAGGTCTGCGGCGGTCAGATCCTCGGTCGCCATGCCCCCCCAGTCCACGATCTGCACATCGCCGCTGTCCGGGTCGTAGACGGCGACTCCCGGGCGGTCGTAGGGAGCGCTCCCCTTCAGCCGCCAGCCGAAGGCCAGCTCTTGGCTCCCGTCTCCGTCAAGGTCGGCGGTCCACAGCGCGTGCCCGCCGCCCAACCTTTTCACGGCCACTGTCCTCCGCCACCGGGCGCGGGGATTGTCGGGCTCGTGGTAGATCACGATGTTGTTGGCGTGCCAAGGCTCCACCGTGGCGATGTACCGCTTGCCCGATGCCAGCTGGCCGAGCTTGATCTCGCCAGCACCGCGAATGTCGTCGCCCTGGTGGCCCGGGCCCAGGAGCAGGGCTTCCCAGGAGCCGTCGGCGCCGCGGTCCAGCAGGTGCACGCCCTCGTACGAGGCGACTAGCAGTTCCTCTGCCGGATCGGCGTCAAAGTTGAGCGGCCAGAAGTTGTGGACGATGTGGAACCCGTCGTGGATCACCTCTTCGGACCAGCCTCCGGCCGGGTCCGCCCGCGAGGGTGCCAGCGCCAGTAGCCGCGCGCCGTTTCCGACCCAGTGGCGCGGACCGCTGGTCCCTCGGCCGTGCAATGGCGCCACGATCAGTTCGCGCCGCCCATCGGCGTCCGTGTCCGCCCAGCGGATCCGGTGCGTTGTCGGCTCGCTGCCGATGGGATACAGGCGCCACGGCGCGTCCGGGTCGTCCGTGCGCCCGATCCACTGCAGCGTGCCGCCTCCCTGGGTGTCGCTCGGGCGCCAAGCCGCGCCGATCGCGAACTCGGGCTTGCCGTCGCCCGTGATGTCATGAGCCGCGATCGCAACGTTGTCCGCCGCGGTCTGCCCGTCGAGGATCACGCGCTTCTCCCACCCGGGGTTGCTCCACCAGGCAACCTTGTCCTCGCTCAGCGCGACCACGTCCGTGTCGCCGTCGGCGTCCACGTCCTCGCACAGGACCGCATAGCCGATCCCGAGATCAGTCTCGAGGACAACGGGCCGAAACTGGACTGCTCCCGGGCAAGTCCCGGCCACGAGCAACGCCCCGAAGAGGATCCTGCGCATGGCGATAGGGTAGCAGCGGGGCGGCGGGCGACGCTGGTCAGGGCTGGCGCGGCGCTTCCAAGACTTGGCCGTCAGCCAGCAGCCGCCGTCGCAGCTCGCCGTAGTCTACTGCTTGCACGGGAACGCCCGCGTCAATCGCCAGGACCGCCGCGGTGGCCGCGGACTGTCCCAGGATCATGAACACCGGTTCCATCCGAATGGAGCCGTACGCAATGTGCGTTGCGGAGGCGCAAACCGGCACCAACAGGTTCGCCACTTCGTCGCGGAGGGGCGTCAGGGCTCCGTAGGCGATGCCATACGGGCCTGCCGGCCTGACGCCGATGTCGCCCTCGTTCCTCACCGTGCCGTCCTCCGCGACGTATCGCTGGACATGGTGCGAGTCCATCGCGTAGGAGCCCATCCCCACACACCGCGCCACCGGCCGCTCTGCGAGACATTCGTGCTCGGTCATCACGAACTCGCCCCGCAGGCGGCGGGCCTCGCGGATGTAGAGCTGGTGCGGCCAGTTCGCGGTATCCCGGAACTCATCGGCTGCCAACCCCCACCGCGCGAACTCTTCGCGGACTTCGGACGGCACGCGCGGATCGCTTGCCAGGAAGTGCATCAGTCCTTTCTGGTAGGTCTCGTGCTCGCGGACAATCCGGGTGCGCTCCTCGTAGCTCCCTTCCGGGTATCCGTAGTTCATGCCGATGTTGTCGGTGCTGAACGGGCCGTGGTTATTGGTGTCCGTCTTGCGGTTCGGCAGCGGGTCAAACTTGTCGAAACTCTCGCGCCAGCCCTTCCCGAAGACCCTCATGAGCAGCTCGTATTGCCCCGGATCATAGCCCGCCGGCCTTGCGAACGGTACCCGGTTCTCGGGAACGTCTGTCAGGCACATCCGGAAGCAGTAGGCTTGGATGCGGCGGTCCCCGGCTCCGTTAACCCCGGGGGGCTCCGGGCTGATGCGCGGCAACAGGCCGCTCGACGGGTCCCCGCGCACGACGTACGGGTCCACCCCGTCGGGAAAGAAATGCCGGTGGTGGCGGGCATCCCGCTGCACGCCGGCCCAACGCTCGCCGTGCTCCGCAGACGGTTCCCGGCCGACCCGGTACGTGGCACCGGCCGCTGCCATCAGGTCCCCCTCGTAGCTCGCGTCGATGAACGCCTTGCCCGTGAAGCCCCGGCCATCAAGCGTCTGGACGCGCTCGATCCGAGCGCCCGCCATCGTGACGCCCTCCTCGCGGTCCAGCCACGCGTCCCGGCGGACCTCGACCCCGTGCTCCGCGACGAGTTCTTCGAAGATCGCCTCAGCGACGGCGGGCTCGAAGACCCACATCGTGCGCTGCCGGCCATCCGCGGCCGGAGTGCCTTGGCCGCGGTTGCCGTACTCTTCCGGGCGCTGCCACACCCACGCCTGTGGCCGTTGGTAGTGCAGCCAGACCCGATGGTAGAACTCGCGCGCCAAGCCGCCGATGACGGACTTGTCGCCAATGTCCGTCCACCCAAGGCCGCCGGAGGAAAGGCCGCCGAGATGTGCCTCTGGCGCGACGAGCACCGCTGACTTGCCCATGAGCTTGGCCTGGACCGCGGCGATCACGCCGGCCGCGGTTCCCCCGTAGATCACCACGTCGAACCGCTCGGCGTCCCGCTGTGGTCCGCAGGCCGCCGCGCACACGAGGGCAGCCAGCAGCGCGGCGCCCGCACATGTCCCCAACCGCCGCGACCCGTGGCTACAGCGGGGAGACATCGGCCTCAACGTCCAGCAAGCTACGGCCCAGGGCGCTGACCGCATCGTCGCGAACCCGGTCGAGCACGGCGCGCGCGAGGGAATGCGACCCGGAAACGGTGACGGCGACAATCTCGCAGTATTGGCGACTCGCGCTGCCCGCCACTTCCGCCAGGCTCACGTTGTGGCGCTTGGCGAGCCTGTCCTTGAGAGAGCGGGTGACCCGCCGCTTTTCCTTCAGCGACCTCGAGTGCTCGACGCGGATTCGCAGCACGAGTATGCCCAGATGACAGTCCGCCATGTCTCAGCGGCTTCGGCCTCCGACCCGGCGGCCCGCACGGCACGGCCCCTACACGGGGATCAGCTCGTTGATGTCCTGGGCCACTTCCACGGTCTTGAAGACCTCGATATCGTCGCCCTTCTTGACGTCGTTGTAGCGCTCGAAGTGCATGCCGCACTCTTGGCCTGCCCGCACTTCCTTGACATCGTCCTTAAACCGCCTCAGGGACGCCAGCCGACCGGTGTGGACGACAACGTTGTCCCGCAGCAGGCGCGCCGAGGCGCCAGCCTCGACGACGCCCTCGCCAACGATGCATCCCGCGACCGTGCCCACGTTCGTGATATTGAACACTTCCAGGACCGAGGCCCGGCCAAGCGCCTCCTCCGTGCGGATCGGTTCCAGCAGCCCCGCCAATCCGCGCTTGAGCTCGTCTACCAACTCGTAGATCACCGTGTGCAGCCGGATGTCGATGCGTTCGCGGTCGGCCAGGGCCGAGGCTGACCGTTCTGGGCGCACGTTGAAGCCGACCACGACCGCGTTCGCGGTGATGGCCAGCAGGATGTCCGACTCCTTGATGGCCCCCACCCCGGAGTGGATCACGCGCACCTTGACCTTGTCGCTGGTCAGCCGGGCGAGCGTGTCTCTCAGGACCGTCGCCGAGCCCTGGAAGTCCGTCTTGAGGATGATTGGCAGTTCCTTGGTCTGGCCCGCTGCGAGCTGTTCCTGGAACTGCTCCAGCGAGATGCGCGCACTCTGCGCCATCGCCTGCTCGCGCGCCTTCTCCTCGCGATACTCGACAATCTTGCGGGCCCGGTCGGTGTCCGCGATGACCGACAGCTGGTCCCCGGGCTCCGGCAGGTCATCCAGCCCCAGCACGACGACGGCGGTAGACGGCCCCGCCTCGGGAACCCGCTGGCCGCGGTCGTTCATCATTGCCCGGACCCGGCCGAGAACGGCCCCCACCACGAAGGTGTCGGTCACGCGCAGCGTGCCGTTTTGCATCAGGACCGTCGCCACAGGCCCCTTGCCGCGGTCCAGCTTGGCCTCCAGCACCACGCCAATGGCAGACCGGTTCGGGTTTGCCTTCAACTCCCGGAGCTCGGCGACCAGGTTGATCATCTCCAAGAGGTTGTCGATCCCGTTACCCGTCATCGCCGAGACTGGGCAGAAGATCGTGTCCCCGCCCCACTCCTCGGGCACGAGCCCGCGATCCGCGAGCTGTCGCTTCACGCGCTCCGGGTCGGCTCCTTGGAGGTCCATCTTGTTGACGGCCACAACGATCGGGACGCGCGCCTCCGTGGCGTGATCGATCGCCTCGATCGTCTGGGGCATCACGCCATCGTCCGCGGCGACCACCAGCACGACCACGTCCGTCACCGAAGCCCCGTGGGCGCGCATCTTGGTGAACGCCTCGTGGCCGGGGGTGTCGATGAAGACGATTCTCTTGCCGTCCTGCAGGACGTCGTAGGCCCCGATGGCCTGGGTGATCCCGCCGGCCTCCCGGGCCGCCACATTCGCGGAGCGGATCTTGTCGAGCAGTGACGTCTTCCCATGATCCACGTGCCCCATGATCGTGACCACCGGGGCGCGCGGCTCGATGTCCTCGACACTCTCGTCCTGATCGATCGCGATGACGGCTTCCTCCTCGAAGGTGAGCTCTTCGACGGTCGCCCCGAACACGGAGGAGATTGACTTGATGGTCTCCAGCTCCAAGGGCTGGTTGATCGTCGCGAACTGGCCCTGGCTGACCAGCTGTTTGATGATCTGGCTGGCCTTGAGCCCGAGCTTCTCTCCCAGCTCTTTGACGGTCGTACCCGACGTGGCGAAGATCTCCGTGTTTGGGGCCTTCGGGATCTCTGCCTGCCGCTTGCGCTTCTGGATCCGGTTCTCGCGGAACGCCTCCAAGTCTCGCCTGCGCTGCGGTGGCCGAGGACGGCGGAAAGCAGGGGGTCTTCCAGGGCGCCCCGGCCCGCCGGCGGGCCTGCCCGGCATTCCGGGCCGGGGCGGCATCCCCGGTCTCTGCGGAAATCCGGGGCGGGGGCCGCCCGGCCCCCTGTAGCCGCCGGGCGGGGGAGTCGGGATGCCCGGAATGGCGGCCGGCTTGTGCGTGCGCTCGACGATGGGTCGGCCCGGTGCGAGCCTAGCGCCGGTCACGGGCCGCCGCTTGGGCATGCCGCGCGGAGCCGGTCGTCCGGGTTGAGCGCCGGTTCTCTGAACTCTTGGGGGTCGCACCGGGCGTGGCGGCGGGCGGCGTGGCGGCTTGGCCGGCGCCGGGGTTCCCGGCAAGCGCGGCTTAGTCGCCGGTCCCGCAACCGCGCGCCGTGGTGCCACCGCCTTGACCTGTGGAGTCGGCACCTTGACCTGTGGCGGCGCAACCCTTCTGGGCGGCATAGCGGGGGGCGCACCCCCCGGCGCGCCTGCCGTGGCGCGCGGAACACGCGGTCGCGCCGGGGGGTGCGGCAGCGTGGCGGTGCGTCGCGGAGGCGTGCCTCTGGGCACTGCCGGCGCCAGCCGGGGTGCCGGGGCAGCTCCTTGGGGAGACTTGCGGATCGGTGGCCCGATTGGCCTTGCCGGTCCGGTGTGAACCGGTGGGCGCGGCCGGGCGGGAGTGCCCGCGGGCTTCGGCGCAACGCCGCTCGCCACGGACGGCTTGGGGGCGTGGCCCGTGGGCGCCGAGCTCGGTGGAGCGCCCGAGGGTGGCGTGAGCGGCGGGATGGGCGGGGCCGCCTTCGGTGGCGCGCCCTGCGGCTTCGCGGCCGGGCGCGGGCCTATTGTCAGGGGCGGGCGCAAGCCGCCGACCACCGGCGGGCGGAACGCTCCGCCACCGCCGCCGATCTTGATCGTGGGCCGGATCGCTGCCGCCGAACTGCGGTTCCGCGTCCTGCGCGGAAGGCCGCGCGGCCGCGGCCGCTTCGAAAACAGGGGCAACTCTAGCTCCCGCTTCTTTGGCGCCCGGGCCCTCGAGGATGCCCGCTTGCGGATGCGGTTGCGCACTTGACGGGCCTGCCCCTCGGTCAGCGAACTGGAGTGTGACTTGCGACCCTTGATTCCCAGATCCGGAAGTATGGATAGGATCTCGGCCGACTTGACTTCCAGCTCTCTCGCTAGCTCATTGATTCGAATCGTTCTTGCCCTCCGGCGCTGCGCCACCACCAGCCGACTGCGCCTGACCATCCAAGGGCACCGCCGGTGCCGCCAGCTCTTCGTCGCCAAGCTGTCGCCGCTGCCGATCCTCCACGGAAGCCCCGACCCCCTCGTCTGGCCCCCTATACACGTTCATCTTACCAAAGCTGTCCAGTTCCGCGAGGTCGAAATCGAGCTCGTCGTCATCTTCCTCGACAGCGCCGGATTCGGGCTCGCCCGGCAGCACGGGCGAGAAGCGGGAAACGGTCTTTTCCTCGGGTTGGGGCTCAAGAGGCTGCTGGCGCTCGGCGAAGTCGCGGGCCTCGGGCGGCCGCACGGCCCCCGCGGTGCGCGCCAGTCGGGTATAGCACTGGCTGACTGCCCGCTGGATGCGCTCGACGAGCTCGGGGCCGACGCTCTCGATGCGCATCAGCTGCTCGGGGGTCATGTCCGCCAAGGCTTCCAAGGTCGGCGCGCCGGACTCCACGAGACGGACGATGAGGCCCGGGCTGAGGTCGTAGTGCTGGAGGATGGCAATCGGGGTTCCGCCGCCCTGGATGGCGGCGATCGCCCCCGCCACCTCCCGGCGGTTCTGATCCTCGCTCTTGATGTCGATCCGCCAGCCCAGCAGCTTCGCCGCGAGCCGCACATTCTGGCCCTTCTTGCCGATCGCCAGCGAAAGTTGCGTCTCGTCGACGATCACCTCCATGTGGGGCACGTCGGGATCGACCACGTTGACCCGCGTCACCCTCGCCGGGCTGACCGCCCAGCGGACCATTTCGACTGGGTCTTCGAGATACTCGATGATGTCGATTTTCTCGCCCCGGAGTTCGCGGATGATGGCCTGTACGCGCATGCCCCGCATGCCGACGCAAGCGCCGACCGCGTCCACGTTGCGGTCTCGGGAGCGAACGGCGATTTTCGTCCGCTCGCCTGCCTCTCGCGCGCACGAGACGATCTCGACCGTGCCGTCGTAGATTTCGGGGACCTCCTGCTCGAAGAGGCGTCTGACGAGCTCTTCGCTGGCCCGGGAGGCGATCACGGCCGGCCCGCGTCCCACGGGCTCCACCGCCTCGACCACCACCCGCACACGCTCGCCCGGCGCGAAGGCCTCCAAGCGCGACTGCTCGCGGCGCGGAATGCGCGCCTCTGTGCCGCTGACCTCAACGATCAGGTCCTGCCCCTCGGTGCGCTTGACGGTGCAGTAGTCCATCGCCCCGAGGCGGTCCTCGAACTCCAGGCATATCTTGTGCCGCTCTGCCTCGCGGACTTTTTGGAAGATGACCTGCTTGGCCTGTTGGGCGGCGATGCGCCCGAGCATCGCTGTCGGCATTGGGAACCGGACTTGGTCTCCCAGGCTGGCGTCGGGCTCGACCCGGCGTGCCTGCGTCAGGCTGACCTCGAGCGATGGGTTCGCCACGAGGTGCTTCACAGTCTTGACCGCGAAGACCTTCACCAGGCCCGTTTCCGGGTCGATCTCAGCCTCCAGCTCCTCGTCGCTCTGGTAGTACTTCCGGGCAGCGGCCAGCATCGCGTCCTTGATGGCGTCGAGGATGATTTCTGGCGCTATGCCCTTGTGCTCGCTGAGCTGCTGGACCTCGGTTGCAATTCCGCCTACCATCCCTCGCTCCCCGTCAGACTCTCCGCTTACCGGACTGCCAATCGACTGTCAGCCGCGCCTGTTCGACATCGCCCAGCCGCAGATCTACGGATTTCCCACCGGCCGTCGTCAGCGAGAGCACTTCCCGCGAGCAGCCCTCGATCTGGCCCGTGACGGTGCGGGAGCCGCCAAAATGTCCGCGCGTGCGCACTTTCGCGCGCTTGCCCGTGAAACGCCGGAAGTCAGCCGGGCTGGCCAGGCGGCGGTCCAAACCGGGCGACGAGACCTCTAGCGAGTAGTCGGCGGGGACCAAGTCCTCCACGTCAAGGGCGGCGGACAGACGGCGCGAGACCCGCTCGCAATGTGCATGGGTGATTCCCTGCGGCCCGTCAATGTAGACGCGCAGAACGCCTCCCCGAAGCGATCCCTTCCACTCGGCGTCCACAAGTTCGAGGCACTCGGACACCGCGATGCCCCGGGCCATCTTGCGAGCCTTGTCCACGATTGCCCTCCGCTGTGACGTCATCCCACACCCAAGCAAAAAAAGTGGGACAAAGCCCACTTTCGGTAATTGCCGAAACTGCGACTGATCTGACATTATAGCCCCGGCGCCAGACCTCCGCAAATCGGCATGCCCGGGTGCACGACGCTTTCCCGCGCAGCGGGATCGCATGACGCAGTCGGACGGGCGTGCGGGTGTGAACCGACCGCGAAGCGGAGAGCGAGGGCAGGCGCCACGTCCAAGATTGACGCGCCCGAGAGCGCATAGCTGGCAGTTCATAGTCACGGGCAGCGGGGCGGTGGCGGGCACTCAGGTGGGATGTCCCGCTGCCGTTCTCAAGCGAGGCGGCGCCCGGGCCGCCTCCAACAGGTCTCCGATGCCCGCCCCGGCGCCGCCGAGCCAGGAAGCTGAGCGGAATGTGTGCTGCCGATGCAGGGTGACACCGTCGGGAGTCGTCTTACCCGCCGCATCAGCAATCATCGGCTGTCCAGCAGCGCCCGGCGAGGCCTGCTCGCGAGACTGGCCGCAATGGGTGATGCCCGCCCGGGACGCCAAAGCGCCGGTGGACCGCTCAGGGGCCTCATCAGCGGTGGGCCAGATCGCGATCTACGCGGGTCATGCGGGTGATTGCAAGCCGCCCGCGAAGTGCACTGCGCTCGGATTCCAAGTCGCCGACTGCAGCCTGACCCGGGCTGCGGGCAAAGCCCCCTATGCCCCCCGGTATTCCCGAGCATCGGCGAGCGGGGCGGGTACTGCCGCCCGGATTCTGCCGATCGCCCGGTCTGCCAGTCCGGGTCGCCGCCGTCAGGCGTAGGCGATGACATCGATCTCGACCAGCGAGTTCCCGGGTATCCCCCCAGCCGCGGCGACCGTCGTCCGGACCGGCGGATTCTCGCCGAATCGTCCGCGGAACACCTCGTTCATGGCTTGGTAGTCGGCCAAGTCGTGGAGGTACACGTTGCACTTGAGAACCTTGCGCATCGACGAGCCCACCCGCTCGAGCTCTTCCCTGATCGTGTCGAGGACATGGTCGGTGTGAGCCTTGATGTCGCCTTCGAAGTGGGCACCCTTGCCGGCCACGAAGACGAGATTGCCAAAGGTGACAACCGGGCTGAACAGCGGGTTCGCGGGCTTCTCGCCCTTCCAGTGGACCTCCCTCCGCGGGCCTTGCGCCCGGGCGGCCGGGACGGCCGCGGCCGCCGCCGCGGCCCCCGCGATCACGCTGCGCCTCGAAGACTTCGCACCGGCCACGGAACTGCCCCCTCTCGACCCCGTGGCCGCGGCGATGCCGACCGAGCCCCCCGGGCCGTCTCGTGAACGGCAGCTTGCTAGGGCCGGAAACCAATCCGGCGGTGGTCTCGCCTGCTGTACAATGAGCCCGATCGGGCCTTGGGGGCAATTGCCCCTCAACTGTGCCACTATGCCTGTTGGTCGAGTCGCGACAATTCCCCTCATTCTGCTGTTGGCGCTGACCGCGGCGGGAGCGGACCCTGCCACTTGGGGCTTCTGGCGGGGCGTCGCGGGGGACGGGGTCTCTGCAGACGGCGGATTGCCCGAGTCGTGGTCGCCCGAGGGCTCCAACCTGCTCTGGACGGCTCCTTACGGGGGGCGGTCGACGCCGATTGCCGTGGGGGGCCGAGTGTGCGTGATCCGACTTGCCGAGCCGCAGGACGAGACACGGTGGCAAGAGCAGGTCGCCTGCCTTGACGCGGAGAGCGGCCAGTTGGCCTGGGAGTACCGGTACAACGTCTTCCAGACCGACATTCCCCACCACCGCCTTGGTTGGGCCAGCTTGGTGGGCGACCCCGAGACCGGCAATGTCTACGCGCACGGCGTGGAGGGCATGCTGATCGCATTTGACCCAGAGGGGCGCGTGATCTGGGAGCGCTCCACGTCTGAGGAGATCGGGAGAATTTCCGGCTTTGGCGGTCGCACGGTGACGCCGATCCTGGATGGTGACCTGCTGGTTGTCAGTTTCCTGTCGGCCGGCTGGGGGTCGACTTTCATTCCCCGGCACCGCTTCTACGCGCTGGACAAGCGGACCGGCGAGACGGTCTGGCTGTCCACACCGGGTCAGGCACCCTATGACACCACCTATTCGGCCCCCGTGGTGCGCGAGATTGACGGCCAGCGCCTGCTGATCGCTGGCAACGGCGACGGTGGCATTTACGCGATGCAGGCGGCGACGGGCCTCAAAGTCTGGAGTTTCCCGCTCTCCAAGCGTGGCATCAACTCCGCAGTCGTGGTCGACGGCACGACGGTCTACGCGTCGCACAGCGAGGAGAATGTCGACGGCAGCACTTCAATGGGCCGCCTAGTGGCGCTGGACGCTTCCGACGTGTCCGATGGTCGCCCGGCGCTGCTGTGGATGGCGGACGGGTTCGCCGCCGGCTATGCGTCGCCCGCCATTCTTGACGGCGTTCTGTATCACGTGGACAACTCGGCGAACCTGGCGGCGTTTGACGGCAAGACCGGCGCCGAGCTCTGGACGCGGAACATCGGCATCGCGCAGAGGGCCTCGCCGGTGATCGGCGACGGGAAGCTCTACGTCTCTGACGTTGACGGCAAGCTGCACATCTTCCGGCTGCGCGGCCGGGTGGGGCCGGTTGCGACCGACACGGACGAGTTTCACAACGCTGACGGAAGCCTGACCCAGATCAACGGCTCGCCCGCGATCGCGGGCGGGCGGGTCTACTTCATCACCAACAATTCGCTGTACTGCATCGCTGGCTCCCGGCCGCAACCGCGCGCCAAGGCACCCGCGGTGGCCGCGCCCGGCTTGGCCCCGGCCGGGTCGTTGCCGGCCCACCTGCAAGTGATCCCCGCCGAGATCAATCTCGTGCCCGGCGGGCGGGCGCGCTTCAGGGCGCGCCTGTACGACCGGCTGGGCCGGCTGATCGGGGAGCGCGAGGCGGACTGGGCCTTGGAGGGCGCCCTCGGCGGGGCGCTGGACGAAGCCGGCGAGTTCACCGCCGGCGAGTCCTTTCCCCAAGGCGGCCTCGTCAGGGCTGCCGTCGGCGATCTCAGCGGCACGGCGCGCGTCGCCGTGCGCCCTTCCGGCGGCTTCTCGCATGACTTTGAGCGCTACGCGCCAGATTCCGTGCCGGACGGCTGGTCGGCGGCCCGCGGCCGTTTCGCGGTGGCCGAGCTTGACGGGCAGAAGCGCCTCAAGAAGCCGTCCGGGAATCCGCGGTCGTGGCGGACCACGGTGTACGTGGGCACTCCCGCGCAGCGCGGTTACGAGATCCAGGCGGAAATGATGTCCACCGAGCAGCGGCGTCGGTTGGGTGACATGGGCCTGGTGTCGCACCGCTATACCTTGGCGATGATGGGCAACGCCCAGTCGCTGATGCTGCGCACGTGGCTCTCCGAGCTGGGGCGTTTCTCGAAGGAAGTGCCGCTGGAATGGGATCCCGACGTCTGGTACGTGGTCAAGCTGCGCGTCGAGCCGTCCGATGACGGCAGCACGACCATCCGGGGCAAGGTCTGGCCCAAGGGATCGGAAGAGCCGGGCGCTTGGACGATCGAGGCCGTCGACGCCATGGGGCATGATCGCGGCAGTCCCGGGATCTACGGCTACTCGTCGGCGGACCTTTTCTACGACAACCTCAAGGTCACCCCATTTGGCGGGTGATTGCCTCAGAGCGGAGACTCGCATGCTTTCTCGACCGATCTGGAACCGGGCGCTCGCTGCCGTCGTTGCCGCTGCCGTCGTCGCCGTCGCGGCCGGCGCTGACTGGCCGATGTGGGGCGGCAATCCCTCGCGCAACATGGTGTCCGCCGAGACGGGCATTCCCCGCACCTGGGACGTCAATTCCCGGGTGAACGTCAAGTGGGTGGCGGAGATCGGCTCTCAGTCGTACGGAAACCCGGTCATTGCCGATGGCAAGGTGTTCCTGGGGACCAATAACGAGCTGCTGCGGGACGAGGCCTTCGAAGGGGACCGCGGCGTCGTGATGGCATTCGACGAGAGCAGCGGCGAATTCTTGTGGCAGGCGACGCACGCGAAGCTGGCAGCCGGTCGGGTCAATGACTGGCCCGAGCAAGGCGTGTGCTCCTCGCCGGCAGTGGTCGACGGTGCTGTCTACTACGTCTCCAACCGGGCCGAGGTCCTTGCCGTGGACGCGGACGGATTCAGGGACGGCGAGAACGACGGTCCGTACCGGAGCGAGGAGAAGCAGGATCCGACAGATGCGGACATCCTCTGGGTGGTTGACATGTACAACGATCTCGGGGTGTTCCCGCACAACATGGCCGCGACCTCGCCGCTCGTCGTCGGGGACATCCTGTTCGTCAACACGTCCAACGGCGTGGACGAGAGCCACATCAACATCCCCTCCCCAAGAAGCCCGAGCTTTCTGGCGCTGAACCGCAAGACCGGCGAGATTCTCTGGGAGGACCGCTCGCCGGGTCGCAACATCCTGCACGGGCAATGGTCCTCGCCGGCCTACGGGGAGGCCGGGGGCCGGGAGCAGGTAGTGTTCGCCGGCGGTGATGGCTGGCTGTACAGCTTCGTTCCCGAGACCGGGGATCTGATCTGGAAGTTTGACACCAATCCCAAGGAGTCGGAGTGGAAGCAGGGCCGCGGGGATCGCAACAACCTGATCGCGACCCCCGTGATGCTCGACGGCAAGGTGTACATTGCCGTGGGCCAAGATCCCGAGCACGGAGAGGGGGTGGGCCACCTGTGGGCCATCGACGCCACCGGCAGCGGGGATGTCACCGAGAGCCATGTGGTGTGGCACCACCCGTTCCGGCGGACCATCTCGACGGTCGCGATCCACGGAGGGATTGTCTACGCCGCGAATTTCTCCGGCTTCTTCCACGCCTTGGACCTGGGCACGGGGGAGATGCTCTGGGAGCATGACATGCTGGCGGCGGTGTGGGGCTCCCCGTTCGTCGTGGACGGAAAGGTCCTGCTCGGCGACGAGGACGGAGATCTCTCCGTGCTGAAGGCGGGACCCGAGCTCGAGGTGCTGTCAGAGGTCAACTTTGGCAACGTGATCTACTCCACGCCCGTCGCCGCCAACGGAACGCTGTTCGTGATGACGCGCTCACACCTGTACGCGATTGATGCCGACTGATACCAAGACCATCCAAGCCAAGGCTCAGGCGGCCCGAGAGGCGCTTGATGCCCACGTCCGTGACGTGATCGCCTGGCACTTTGACCCGCGGACCGGCTGCCCGTTCTGGCTGGAATTCGCCGAGCGAGAGCTGGGCTGGGATCCGCGCGACCGTATCGGCGGCTTTGGGGATCTCAGGCTGCTGCCAGCATTCGAGGACGAGTGGCTCCGCGGGGGTCCGGTGCGACGCTGGGTGCCGCGGGGCTTGGAGGGCCAGCCGGTCTATATCTTCGAGACGGGCGGTACGACCGGCCTCCCGAAGTCGCGTGTCAGCATCCGGGACTTCCAGATTGACTACGAGGAGTTCTCCAAGACGCTGCCCGACGAGTTCTTCCCGCCGGGCTCTGACTGGCTGCACCTGGGGCCTTCGGGCCCGCGGCGCCTGCGGCTGGCCGTCGAGCACCTGGCCCAAGTGCGTGGAGGTATCTGCTTCACGGTCGATCTCGACCCTCGCTGGGTGGTCAAACTACTCAAGCGCGGCCAGTACGACGAGGCAGAGCGCTACCGTCAGCACTGTCTCGACCAAGCCGTCACGATTCTGAAGGCGCACGCCGGCATTCGTTGCCTCTTCGCGACTCCGAAGCTGCTGGAGGGCCTTTGCGAGCGCGTCTCGTTGCGGCGGTACGGGATTACGGGCGTGTTCTGCGGCGGGACGGAGATGACGCCGGAGTTTCACCGATTCGCGAGAGACGAGTTGCTGGAGGGTGCGTACTTCGCGGCCACTTACGGCAACACGCTGATGGGACTGGCCTGCCACAAGCCGTTCGACCCGGCCGACAATCACGCGATCATCTACTATCCCCCGCAGCCCCGGGCCGTGCTGGAAGTTTGCAACCCGGACAATCTGGAAGAAGTCGTGCCGTACGGAGAGACGGGCCGGGCCGTGCTGACGACGCTCACCAAGGAGTTCTTCGTGCCCCGCTTCCCGGAGCGCGATGTCTGTGAGCGCGAGCGGCCGATCGACCTGTACCCGTGGGACGGAGTGCGCAATGTGCGCCCCTACCAGGACAGCAAGTCCGGCACCGTGACGGTCGGCGTCTACTGACGCGGGGGCGAGGGGCCAGATGGCGAGCAAAGGGCTTGCGGCCAGGGGGCTGTTGTCGCTCCTGCTCGCCGGACTGGCGCTGATGGCGGCGGAGAGTTCCGACTCGCAGGCCGTCAAGGAGTTGGTCGCACGCTACGCCGCGGCCCGCGAGTCCCGGGACGCCGCGGAGATCCGGGACCTCTTCGCCGGGGATGCCGACCAGCTCGTGTCCTCGGGCGAGTGGCGGCGCGGTCGGGAAGCGTTGGTGGAGGGCATGCTCGGCAGTTCGCGCCGGAACCCCGGCGGGCGGACGCTGACCGTTGAACGGGTCCGATTCCCGGCCGACGGCGTGGCGATCGCGGACGCTCGGTACGTGATCAAGGGCACGGGCGGCCGACCGGATCGCAAGATGTGGAGCACCATTGTCTGTTCGCGGTCGGGCTCGGTCTGGCGGATTGTCGCGATTCGCAACATGCTGCCCGCGCCCCGCTGACCCCAACCCAAGTTCGTCACTTGGTGGCGTTCTGCCGTCCGAGGGGAGCGTGGATCGTCCTAAGAGGGCGGAGTTAAATTCAAGGCCGCAAGAGTCTTGAAAATCGAGTTTTGGCCTCCAGAGCAGCTGTGTCGGCACATAAATAGACATAAACTAGGAATAAAACAGGTATTTGGGGTCGGGGCGCGCAATCGGCCTCCAAGGCCCCAGTTCACTCAAATGGCGGCTGGCCGTCCAAGGCCTCAGCCTCACTTGGCACTACGTCTTGTGACGTTTCCAGCTTCCTAGTCAACCTGCGGCGGCGGTACAACCGAGGCTGCAGTCCGGCGGCCCGAGCGATCCGCGCTGCCTTTAATGTCGGTCGCACATCCTGGCGATTCGTGATCTGCGCCCCCTCCGTTGCCCCACCGTCGTTGTCACTCGCGTCTAGTCCCGCAACTTTTCTCGGATCGGCTGCCAGCCTAACCAGATACCGTGCCCCCGCAATCGCGTGCCGATCGGATGTACGGCATGGTACGCCAGCACCGAGATCAACATGTGGGCCAACACTCGCGCGTTCAACCGGTGGTAGGGCGGTCGCAAACCCAAACTCGATTTCAGCTCGCGAAACGTCGCCGTCACTGCAATCAGTGTCCAGTACGTGCGCAGCACCCGCGCGACATCCCGGTCCGCATGGCTGGTGCGCAGCATGTAGCCCAAGGCCCCAGCGTCGACTGCGGCATGCTTCGGCCTCCGCTTGTACTCCACCGTTGCCGCCTTGGCCTGCTTGCCCCTGGCGGGCCGGTCGCGCTTGTCGAGCTGCCGCCTCACCGTAACCTCGTAGTGGCTCGCCACGCGCTTGTGCCGTTGTTCCAACTGGCCCACTTTGCGCTACACCTTCTGGAGATTCTTCAGCCGGCGCGGCACCGATAGCCCTGCGTGCAGATGCTCCAAGGCCTCCTCGTAGCGCTTGCGCTGCTTCTGCAATATCTCTTGCTCCCGGTGCTGGCGCGCCTCGCTGACCGCGTACAGGTGCAGATTCTCGAGCAGACCGAACGGTGATTCTCAAGCAAAGTAGACACAGCATGCGGGCGACGATTAGCGCAGTGGCGATCTTGGATGCCCGTTGGGAGGCGCCTTGGCGTAGCAGCAGCCACTGGAAGCCCAGCTGGCCGAGGGCCTGTAGGCACAGGCGCTCGGACTGGACGAGACGCACGCTGCTGGCCGGCCGGCCAGCCTCGGAATGCGTCTTGGTGGCGCGGAGGAACATTACTTGACCACCATCACCCAAGTGGGGACAGGTTGTCAATGGCAAGTGGTCCCTGGGAGCCATTTCTTGGGGAATTACTGATCTGAGTTCCCATCCCCTAGATCTTGTAGGATCGGACTTAAATCCACAATATGTGGGATCGGAATTTGACCTGCGTATAATCGTCGGATTACCCTCCAGAAGTGAATGCCAGAGATGCCTTGGCCTAATGCCAAGGCCCGAATCTAGAGAGTTCTCAACTGGATTCCATTGCTGGCGTTCTTGTGCTGCAGCTGAGGTCCGGGCAGGTGCAGAGCTAGGCTGTCGCCGGCACACGCTTGGATGCCTTCAGCATCTTCCAGGTCAGGATCTGTCCATTCAGGCCGGCTGCCAAGCGTCGCATTTGGTCCGCCGTGTCTAGGTTGCGCACGTTGCTGCGCCCGCAGAACTCGGCTAGGTAGCGCCGCAAGTGTTTCACGCTCATGTGATGGTAGGTGCCGTACAAGCCGCGCTTGAACATTGCCCAGAACGACTCGATGCCATTGGTATTCACCGCGCCGCGCACATACTCGCCAGCGGAATGGTTGACCGCTGCGTGCTGGAAGCCGTCGAGCGACTTGTAAGACGACGAGCTGTCGGTGTGCACCGCAGCCCCAGGGGCGACAGTAGCTATCACGAAGCCCTGCAACTGGCCCTTGCCCGTGTTGGGCACGGGCCGCGCTTGTACCTTGCCGGTGCCGCGATCGCGGGCCCCGACCACGGGTTGCTTGCCGACAGTCCCGCGTCCGGCGTTGAGCTTCTTGCTGGGGTGCTTGTTGCGTTCCTTGCCGCCGATGAAGACCTCGTCAACCTCCGCGGGCCCTGCGAACAGGCCCTGCGGGCGTCGGAAGCCCGCCCGCAAGCGATGCAGGAGATGCCAAGCCGACTTCTGGGTGATGCGCAGTTCGCGGCTGAGCTTCATGGACGAGATGCCCTTGATGCAGGTCGAGAGCAGATAGATGGCGACGGCCCACTTGCGATAGCCGATCTTGGTGTCCTGCATGACCGAGCCGAGCCGCACGGAGAACCGCTTGCGACAGCTGCGGCAACGGTAGGGCATGGAGGGATGGGAGCAGTTGGACTGGACATTGTCAGAGAGGCAATGAGGGCAAGTGGGGCCATTGGGCCAGCGAATTTCTGCAAACCAGAGTTCGGCGGTGTGGTTGTCCGGGAACATATCCATAACTTCGAACAAGGAGATACCTTTGCGGAACCACTTTCCGGGACCTTTATCAGTTTTTCCATACTTCGCCATAACACTTCCATTATACCGAACAAAGAGATGCCATGTCAAGAGACTATGGAGGATCTTATTGGATTCTATAGTTGGAATCAGTACACACTGTATTCATCGGTATCTTGGGGTTATGTTCCCAACCACATCACTGTGGAAGAAAACCAAATTTGCTCGGGATTAGCTAGGCTGGGTACTCAGATCAGTAATTCCCATTTCTTGGCACTACAAAGCCCATTGAACTAACCCGCTTCGCGGGAGGGTACTCATAGCGTTAGGCCCTCGCCTGTGCTGGGCGGCAGTGCAGGCCGCTCCCCTAAGCCCCCTGCTTCACCTAGTTGGGAAGACCCCTTTTCGGAATGATAGTGACGCACTGCGGTTGCGCAGTGCGGCTTACTACGTTCGGACTCGAAAGGAGGTCCTTCATGACACCACTCCGGCAGCGCATGGCCCATGACATGCAAGTTCGCAATCTCGCTGTCAGGACCCAAGACCTGTACATCGGGCACGTTGAGCGCTTCGCCAAGCACTGCGGCCGCTCGCCCCAGCTCCTCGGCCGCGAGGAGATTCGCAGCTACCAGGTGTTCCTCATCCAGAAACGCCAGCTCAGCCCCAGCACACTCGCCATCGCCGTCGCGGCACTCCGCTTCCTGTACCGCGTCACTCTCCAGCGTGACTGGAACTGCAACGATGTCATCCCCGTTCCGAAGCAGCCCAAGAAACTGCCCGTAGTGCCGTCCGCCGAGCAGGTGGCGACCCTCCTGCACTGCAGCGCCTCTCCCATGTACCACGCCATCTTCACGGCTTGCTACGCCGCCGGCCTGCGCATCTCGGAGGCGGTCAGCCTGCGTCCCGCCCACGTCGACAGCCAGCGCATGGTCTTGCGCATCGAGCACGGCAAGGGCGCCAAGGACCGTTACGTGATGCTCTCACCCCGCCTCTTGGATGTCTTGCGCGAGTACTGGCGGCGTACCCGTCCGCAAGGCAAGTGGCTGTTTCCGGGGGGTCGCGTGGCGGGCCGTCACATCAGCACCAAGTCCGCCCATGCAGCCTTCCGGCGCGGCTGGCTGCGCTCCGGCCGGTCCAAGCGCCTCAGCCCGCACTCGCTGCGTCATTATTCCGAGCTCGGAATAAGCGTCACGCATTCGCTGTGCACCTGCTCGAGAGTGGCACCGATCTGCGCACCATCCAGCTCCTGCTGGGCCACCGCAGTCTCGCCACCACCGCGGGCTACCTGCATGTCGCCGCCTGCAAGGTCACCGAAACCCGCAGCCCCTGGGACATGTTGCCCGACTGGCAGGCCCACCCCGCCGGCAGCAGCGGCGCATGCAAGCCCCCCGACTGGGGGTTGCGCACATCTTCCGCCGTTACGGGAAGCGCTACCGTCAGCGGCGGGGCAGCGCCGTCACCTCCCTGCAGCGGGCCGTCATCAAGGCCATCGAGATCTGCCGCACGGCGGCTTGCGGCGGCCAGGTTGAGATCTGCACCGCCTGCCACCACCAGCGGGTCCACTATCGCTGCTGTCGCAACCGCAACTGCCCCCAATGCCAGTGGGCGGCCCGCACCCGCTGGCTCGATGCCCGCCAGGCTGAGCTGCTCAACTGCGAGTACTTCCATCTCGTCTTCACCTTGCCCAGCCAACTGGCCGCTCTCACCCTCCAGAACCGCGTCGCACTCTGCAACATCCTTTTCCGGGCGGTCTCCGCCACCCTCACCGGGATCGCGGCCGACCCCCAGCATCTCGGGGCCAAGCTCGGCTTCCTCGCCATCCGGCACACCTGGGGCCAGCAACTCCAGTTCCATCCGCACCTCCACTGCGTGGTCACCGGGGGCGGCCTCTCCCCGCAGGCGGATCGCTGGATCTCCTGCCGTCGCGGCTTCCTGCTTCCGGTACGCGTGCTCTCGTGCCGCTTTCGGACCCTGTTCCTCAAGCCACTCCAGCGTGCCTTCGACAAACAGCAGCTGCGCTGCTCCAGGCCGATCGCCGAACTCGCTGACCGCGACGCCTTCCAGTCCCTGCTGCAGTCCCTGCGACGCAAGCCATGGGTGGTCTACTCCCAGCGCCCCTTCGGCGGCCCTGCCCGTGTTCTCGAGTACCTTGCCCGCTACACGCATCGCATCGCGATCGCCAACCACCGCCTGCTGTCGATCGACAACGGTGTGGTGCGCTTCCGCTGGCGGGACTACCGCAACCAGGGCAAGCACAAGCTCCTGCAGTTAACAGCGGCAGAGTGCATGCGGCGCTTCCTGATGCACATCGTCCCACCTCGCTTCCACCGCATCCGCTATTACGGCCTGCTCGCCCCGCGCTTTCGCAAGCAGCATCTGCAACAGTGCCGCAAGCTGTTGCAGATGCCGGAGCCCGATCCCGCCGAGAGCGACCCGCCCGGCTACGAGCAGCGCTATGAGCAGCAGGTGGGCGAATCGCTGCGAAAGTGCCCGGAGTGTGGCGAAGGCGTCATGCTGACTATGCAGTCCTTCCTTGCGGGCGATGCCCCCCCGCACTTCGATGACACCTCATGAGCGCAGGCCATACGCTTCTCAGCCCCCATTTCTTGGACCGCTTCGCGACTGGTCAGCGAGCAGTGTGCCCGGATCCACCGCGCCACCCTCCGCGACCCTCCCAAGAACCGAAAATGCCCCTTGCGAAGCCCGCGCAAGCACACTCGAAGCGCGACGCAGCCCACTCTGGCTCCCCTGTCCCGACCCCCACAGCGCGAAACGGCAACCACAGCCAGGCCGGCAGCCCATTAAACCCCCTTAGGGCCGCCTCAGCCGGCGGGTCAGTTCAATACGTTCTTTGGTCAACGGTGCGGCCCTGAGCCTCTGTGGCTCTAGGCAAACGTTGTTCTGCCACACCGTTAACCAAAAAACGCTCTTCATTGTCGCCAGACACCGCCGTCCACGCCCGTCACGCCCTCAGACATGCTATTGTGAGGATTGTTGCTGCGGTCGAGACCGGCTAGGCACCAGTGATCGTGCATAATGTGATTGTGGGTGATTCAAGCCGAACTAACCTTGGACTCGAGGAGTGGCAGCTGGTTGACACCGTGCTTGGTAGCCCATCGGTGGAAGTGCCGATGGGAAGCGGCTGGTCGCCCAAATTATCGCCGGACCAGATGGATCTCCTCGCCAGGCTCTTGGAGGACGAGTCTGAGGAAGGCGAAATCTGTCGGCAGTGGATCGGGGCGTTCTTGGTCGCCAAAGCTGTCCAAGATCGAATGCTGGACCCGGAGTCCGGCATTCTGGCGTACTTCGCAACCGCCCTCGACGAGACGGCCGCCACAGTGGACAGGTACTTGGAGTGCGCAAGGATTTGAAGTCAGGGGCGCTGAGTCCCGAGAAGGACGAGGGCGGCCACGGCGGCAGCCAGAGTCCCAAACCAATCTATAAGACCATCACGGAGCAGTTCGCTGCAAGCGTGACCTCTAGGCCCGTCTTCCACCCGCTCTTTGAGAAGCTGGATCGCGAGCACATCACTCAGCTCCTAGAGAATGCCTCGTCGAGGGACAGAGACGCTGCGGCACAGTTGAACGCCGACCGCTGGTTTCGGCTCGTGTATGCATTGATCGGGGTGGGCGTGTTCGCGTTTCTGTCCGTCTGGCTACTGCCCGAACACTCCGAGTTGTACTTCAAGATTCTTCAGGCTCTTGGCTTGTTCTTTGCCGGCGGCGCCGGCGGTTACGGGCTGAGCTCTTACCGGTCCCGCCGAAAGCGCTAGGGCGTCGCGGTCTTCGCCTGCGTCACTGGACTGGCCTGTGAAGCTTCAGGGACATGCCCGGCAAGAAGTTTCAGGAGGATGATTCTTGGGCCGGAGGTGGTGCGCGTCGAGCGGTGCGTACGCCCAAGCAATCCAAGATCTCTCATCTAAGGGCTCGCGCACAAATGACCATTACCATCAGGGTATACATGTGTCAGAATATCCAGGCTTGACCACCTAAACTGGCACTTGAGTGCCGCTTCGTGTGGACCGTAGCGCTTCGTGTCACCGTTGTGGCTCCCAAGATGGGGCTTGGACCTGCTGCAAGTGCCCCTTGCCGAAGGCATACATGTAGCAGAATGCGCCCGCCCACCTTCCAGCCCCAGCCTCTTGTCTCCCTCCTGCAGCGCCAGCAGGTGGCCTCCATGCCCGAACTCATGGCCGCTCTCGGCACCACATCCCGCCACACCGTCTTGCGCCAGCTCGCCACCCTCGACTACATCAACTCCTATTCCCATCGCCGCGGCTTCTACGCCTTGCGCGAGACCGCCGACTTCGACGCCAGCGGCTTGTGGTCCCATGGCCCCGCCCGCTTCTCCCGGCACGGCACGCTGCTCAACACCGTCCAAGCCCTCACGACTCATTCCCGCGACGGCCGCACCCCCCGCGAGCTCGATGCCCAGCTCGGCGTCTCCACCAAGGCCGCCTTGCGCAGGCTCCTCCAGCTTGGGAAACTGGTCCGCATGCACCTCGCTGGCCGCTCGCTGTACTGCGACCCCGACCCCGACCGGTCCCGGCAGCAGTTGCGCCGCCGCCAAGCTGTCAGCGGCACGCCCGCGCCTGCCGCTGACAGCCAAGATCCTGCCGCTCAGCTCGAGACAGCACGTGCGCGCTTCCTCGACCTGCTCGACGAGCGTACGCGGCGCCTCTATGCCGGCCTCCAGTCGCTGCAGTTCGGCCGAGGCGGAGACCGGCGCGTTGCCCAGAGCTTGGGCCTGCACCCCTCCACCGTCCGCCGCGGCCGCCTGCAATTGCTGAGCGGAGACAGTCTCGAGCTCGAGCCCGGCCGCGTCCGCAGGCCCGGTGGCGGACGCAAGGCCTTGAAAAAAGCCCGCAATCTGGGAATGCCTGAGAGAGTTGCTCCGCAGCGACACCGCCGGAGACCCGATTCACGGTCATCGCTGGTCGCGACGCAGCACCGCCCAGCTCGCGCGCGCTCTCGCCGCACACGGCCATCACGCTGGTGCGCGCAGCGTCGCCCGCCTGCTGCGCGCGCTGGGGTACTCCCTGCGCGTCAACCGCACGGTCATGGCTCCCAGGACTCACCCCCGTCGCGACGAGCAGTTCCGGCACATCGCAGCGCTGCGGTCGGCGCTGACCCCCACCGTCCCCGCGGTGAGTGTGGATGCCAAGAAGAAGGAGCTCGTCGGTCGCTTCCGCAATCCCGGAACGGCTTGGAGCGACCACTGCGTGCAGGTCTTCGACCACGACTCCCCGTCGTGGGCCAGCGGCAAGGCTGTCCCTTACGGGATCTACGACCTGCAGGCCAACACCGGCTGGGTCGGCCTAGGCCTGTCCCACGACACTCCCTACTTCGCCGTCGACTGCATCGAGGCCTGTTGGGTTGCCGAGGGTCGCCAGCGCTATCCCGGTGCCAGAGGGCTGCTCGTGTTCGCCGACAGCGGCGGCAGCAACGGCATCAACCCGCACGACTGGAAGCACGCCCTCCAAGAGCGACTCTGCAACCGCCACTGCCTGACCGTTACCGTGGCGCACGATCCTTCAGGGTGCTCGAAGTTCAACCCGATCGAACACCGGCTCTTCAGCGAGATCAGCAAGCACTGGGCCGGCGTCCCGTTGGACAGTGTCGAGACGATCCTCAACTACATCCGCCCCACCACTACCAAGACCGGCCTGAACGTGAGCGCAGAACTCATCGAAGCCCAATACTAGACCGGGATCAAGATCACCGCTCAGCAGCTGGCTGAGCTGAACCTGACCCGCCACAACCTGCTCCCCCGCCTGAACTACACTATCGCGCCCAATTCATCCTAGAAGTTTGCACTTCTTCTTGCGCAAGCCCTTAGGGTCGCAGCCTGAGTGTCCGCGCAGCTGTACTGGAGTTCGCCAAGTGACCACAACATATGGTTAGTGCAGTTTGTAGTGTGCGCCGTGCTAAGGCACTGGCTCCCAGCGGGTGCGAAGCCCGCCCGGCTAACTGTCGCTCCAGCCGGAAGCCGTCGGAGCGGGTCATGGAGGTAACGACATGGACTGAAGCACTCCGACGTGACGGGCCGCCTTTTGGGCGGCTCAGCGAGCACGCAGGCCGCAACGCGAGTGAACGCCGAGCAGGCCTCGAAAAGCATAATGCGGAGGCCGACCCGCCGCTATATCGGGGAAGGCAGCCAGCGTCCGGGAAGCGAGCGACGCGAGCACCGGGCGTCTCCGCCGGGGTATTGGCGGCAGCATGCGTGCAAGAGGGAGACGGAGGCAACACGGGAAGCCCTGTCGGTGGCGTGCACGCGCCAACCGGACTCCCGCGAGGGACAGGCCGGGCCGGTCAGGGTGGCGGAGAGGCCCGTAGTACCGGGGAAGCCGGGTAATGCCGGTGGAGGGAAGGGGCCTCAGTTCGAGAGCGATGCAGGAAGGAGGACAGGACCGATGGAGACTGGCGCGAGCCTATTAGCTCCGGAAAAGTTCGGAGACTCCAGAGCGCATCACCTGCGCAAGCGAAGGAAGACCCGGACCACCGCGCGCAGCAGTGGCCGGGAGAACTGGCACGCGCCGTTGACGCACAGGCGGACCAGCGGCTCAGCCAGTGGCTGTGTCGGAAGCACCAGGCGAAGTCGGGCCACCCCGTGCGGTACCCGAGCGAGAGGCTGAGGATTGACTTCGGCCTCGTGCGCCTGCCAGTGCGGACGGCCAGCTTTCCGTGGGCGAAGGCATGATCTCGTCCGAGAGCCGGATGCTGGAAATTGGCATGTCCGGTTCGATGAGCGGGGAGAGGAGACGTAGTTAAGCGGGAAGGTCAGTGAGGCACCTACAGATGGCGAAAGCCGTAGGAACACCCCTAAAACAGCTACTGCTTCCTTGCTAAGGCCAACGCGCCTCTCCTCGACTCTACAGCACAGCATATTGTGGTTTGAGACCCGCGATGGCACTACATTTGTGAGGCTGCCTGACGGGCCTGATCCCATCTCAGAATTGCCTCCGGTGCGGTCGGGGTTCCACCCCCACCGCCCTTGCGATCTCGGCAGCCTCTTGCCCGGGCGTAGTGTCTTGGCAGTTCTCGATCAGTCGTCCGTCCACAGTCCGCATCTGCGTCGTCACGCGATCCCAGTGCTCCAGCTTGTGTCGGACCGTGGTCCAGCTGTCGTGGATCCCGCCCACTGCTAACCGCCGTCGCAGCAGATGCACCGCGTGGCAGGCCAGCACTGCTACGAACAGGTGCGCCCGGATGCGCTCTGGCTTGCGATGGTATACGGGCCGCAGCCCCAATTCTGATTGCAGCGCGCGGAACGTCTGCTCAATCTCCACCAACCGCCAATATGTGCGCACAATCTCCTCCAGTCCCCACGCGTCACAGCTGGTCCGCAGCTCGTACGTTCCGACGCGCCGGTCGCGCTCGAGCCCCTTCTGATTGAGCTTCCATCGCACCGCCACCGCGTGCCCCTTCTTGGCTGCCTTGGTTCCCTTTGCCGCGGCCTGCACCCGCACCTCGTACTGCGGGGCTGCCCGCTTGTGGCGCTGCTTCAGGCGCCCGACCTTCTCCAGCACCCGCTCGTACTGCTTCAGGCAGCCCGCGCGCCCAAGACCCGCGTGCAGGCTCCGCAGGTCCTGCTCGAACCGTTCGCGGGCGCGCTCCTGGATGGCTGCTTCCTTGGCCTGCCGCCCTTGGGTCCAGACACGGACGCGCCTCTCCCGGGCCCCGGGTCGCGAGACATCCCAGGCCTTGGCCTGCATCCCGCAGCGCGTCGTGAAGCACTCCGGCTCGGCGCCCGCGGGCAGCTCGGCGCGCTTGCCACGCTGGACCGTGATCCAGTCGTAGCCCCGCTTGCGCAACCAGTCCAGGTTGGCTTGCGAGGCAATGCCGGCGTCCATCATCACCACTGGCCGCGACGCGTCGGTCCAGGAGCGGGCTTTTAGGCGCTGGATGGCCGCTTTGAGGGTGCCCGGTTCGGAAACGTTGCTCGGCAGCACCTCGCTGTAGAGCGGGAAGCCGGCCTCGTCGGTGGACAGTGCCAGAGTGACCAGCGGGCAGTCGCTGCGCTTCTGTTTCGAGCGACCGAACTGTCGGTCGGCCCCGGCTTTGCCGAAAGTGTGCACATTTGTGAGGTCGTACAGCGCCAGCGCCCGGCGCCGGCCCTCGAAGAGCGTGCGCTCGCGCCCGGCGAGCGCCGTCTCCAAACTCGCGCGAGATTGCCAGAGGCGGTCGCCGATGCGGTACAGCGAGTTGAGAGCGGGGGGCTCTGGGTGTCGCAGCCGAGCAGTTCCCAGGCCGAGCTGGCTTGGTTCAGCCAGCGGCGGGCCTCGCGTTCGGAGGAGGGGTGCAACATGCGGGCGAGCACGAGAGCGGTGGCCAGCGAGGCCTCGTGCTGGGAGCATCCCAGCTGGCGGAGGATGTCGGAGAACCGCAGCGAGTGCAGCGCGGCGAGAGCGACGCGCTCGCCCCCGACAGAACGAGTTGGCGGATGGTGGAGGGAGTGCAGCAGGACGGTGGCAACGGGCTCACCGCCGACAGCGCGGTTGCCAGAGCGAGAGTGGCGCCGGCGCTGTAGACGGCTGGCGGTGCGCTGGGCCAGCTTGAGCAGCTCGGGGTCCGGATCGAAGAGGGGCGTGGTGCCTGAATCGAGGCCCTGCACGAGGGTGGCGAATGCGCGCCAGTGGCGCTTGGGGAGGGGGAAGTCGGCACCGAGGTTGAGGAGCGTGACCTGGCGGACCTGGGAGCCTGACCGAACGGACTCGCAGAGTCGATGGGAGAAGCGTGAGCCGTGCTTGGACGATCCGGTTTGTGTGCGGCGGACATACATGCTGCTTGCCACGATTACGGCAGACCGACTATCGAACATGACACGAACATACCACAATGAGACATAGAAGATGGCCCTACATTTCGGATCTCGGAAAATGGGGCCGGTCACATGCGGCCATCTATTCTCACGTTCTGGCCTTCACGTCACTGAAACAGGTGCATATACTATCATCAATAGCTAATCATGTGGTTATTGTAGATAATTCAACGCTCGAACCACGAGCAAACCGATGCATTCTGGAGCTCCACCACGGTCATCCCGGTCCATTTTGGCGAACTCCAGTCAGGGGCTTCCTCCGCGTTCGTTGGGCACGCCGACGTGTTCGCGACGATGGCTCAGCGCCCACTCGGATCACGGTCGCCGATCCATCTGGCCTTGCCGCGATTCTGCCCCGCTCGCAGCGCTTCCCGCAGGGCCACATTGTCCCGGTCAGTCCGCTCCCAGCACCTCGATCCTCGTGTGGACCTCCCCTCGCGGAAGCAGCGCCGCGTGGTGCGCGACCACTTCCCGGACCCTCGGCCTGCCGTCGCCAAACCCCGTCGCGGTTGGCGGGCCGTTAAGCACCAGCGGGATCATCTCGCGGCTGAAGCGCTCCGCCGGCCCGCGACGGGCGGTGCGCACGCCCATGCGGAGCTGGACTTCCGGCGGGTCGGGATTGGGAGCGGCGATCGGGCCGTGGCAGGCATCCACGCCGACGAGCTCGGCGTGGATCTGGTCAAACTCAAACCCGAGGCGCTCAAGCCTGTGCCGGACCATGGCCTCGGCTGCGCGCGCCTTCGCGAGCGCATCGGGCCACGTGTAGGTCAACGAGCCCACTGCTTGGTACCCGGCCGCATACGTGATCGACACCTTCAGAGTTGGCGGGCGGGGGCCCCCGCGCACTCCCTCGACCGCCACCCGGTCCGGCCCGTCCACGCGCAGAGCAATGCTGGTGAAGTCGGTCCGGCAGTCAGGGGTCAGGTAGGCCCGCGGGTCGCCGAGCTCGTAGAGCAATTGCTCCTTGACCGTCCCGAGGTTGACACGCCCTCCAGTTCCGCGGTGCTTGGTCACGACAAACCTGCCATCCTCGTCGACCTCGATGACGGGAAACCCGACATTCGCGAGATCCGGGATAGACTGCCAGTCGAGGGAGCAGTTCCCGCCGGTGCACTGTGCCCCACACTCGACGATGTGGCCGGCGACCGTTCCTGCGGCCAGCCGGTCCCAGTCATCGGAAGGCCAGCCAAACTCGTGCACCATCGGAGCGAGCGCCAGCGCCGTGTCCGTCGAACGTCCGGCGATCACGACGTGTGCGCCGGTGCCGAGAGCCTCGGCCAGGGGGAACGCGCCGATGTACGCATGCGCGCTGAGGACCCGGCCGCGAATCTCGGCGAACTTCCGACCGCCGCCCGGCTCGTCGAGGCAGGCACCCCGCGTTACCAGATCGTCGAGCTGGGAACCCAGATCGTCCCCCAGGACGATTGCCACCCTCAGGCCGGTCAGGCCTGCCTCGGCAGCTCGCTCCACGATTGCCCGGGCACACTGCCGCGGATTGGCCCCTCCGGCGTTGGTGACGACCCGGATGCCGCGCTCGAGCAGGCGTGGGAGCAGGTCTGCGACAAGCCGGACGGCATCGGCGGCGTACCCGTTCGAGGGGTCACGCCGCCGCTGCTTCTCGAGAATCGCCATCGTCACTTCGGAGAGGTAGTCCAGAACGAGGTAATCCAAGGGACCGCCCTCGACCAAGTTCCGGGGCGCCTCGATCCAGTCGCCCCAAAATCCCTGGCCGTTTGCGATGCGAATCATGCCCGGACGATCTGACTGGCGCGTGCGACACGTGCGCGAGCCATATGCTACGGTATCCGCTTCCGGGCTTGCTGGCCCCATTCCGGCCGACCCCCGATGAGGCTTCGCGGCAAGACGGCACTGATCACCGGCGCCTCCTCGGGCATTGGAAGGGCCTGTGCCCTCCGATTCGCTCGCGAGGGCGCGAAGCTCGTCCTCACCGGAAGGCGGGCGTCAGAACTTGCGAGCACGGCCGCGACGGCGGGCGGGGCGCAAACCCGGACTGCTGACTTGGCCCATACGTCGTCCTTGGCACGCCTCTGCGACGAGGTGTTGGGGACAGTCGATCGCCTCGACGTGCTGGTACATTGTGCCGGCGTGGGCCTCCTTGCACCGGCGGACTCGACCGATCCGGCAGACGCCCGGCACCTCATGGCGCTGAACCTGCTGGCACCGGTCGAGATCACCCGGAGGCTCCGGCCAGCGCTGCGAGAGGGCGGCACGATCGTCATGGTCAGCTCTCTGGCCGGCAAGGTGGCGCTGCCGCGCATGGCCGTCTACTCTGCGTCCAAGCACGCGCTCAACGCTTACGCGGACGCTCTGAGAGCCGAGCTGCGCCGCAGCGGCATCGGCGTGCTCAGCGTCTGCCCCGGATTCGTCCGCACCCGGTTTGCCGAGAACATGCTGCAGGGCGCTGCCTCGCGGCTGACCGGCGGTCAGCGTCGGCACTCGCTCTCGCCCGCCCGGTGCGCCGATGCCATTGTCGACGGAGTCTGCCGGGGACGACGGACGGTCGTCATTCCGCCTCACGGCTGGCTGCTCGTCGCGGCGGAGCGCGCTTTTCCGACCTTGACCCGCGCATGGCTGCTCCGCAAGGCCTTCCCTCGGGAGGAAAGGTGAGACTGACCCCGGCCCGGCCCGGTCGGTCCCCCCGCCCGCGAGCGGTCTTCTTGGCGGGCTTCATGGGCTCGGGCAAGTCCACGATCGGAGCCATGCTGGCCCGTGAGTTCGGCTGGAGTTTCGTCGACCTGGACGCCCAGATCGAGACGCGCGAGAATGCGCCGATTCCGGAGATCTTCGCCCGGCGCGGTGAGGCCGCATTCCGTGCCGCGGAGCGCGAGGCGCTCTTGGAACAGGCCGCGCAGGCTCGGGCCGGAAAGCCCAGGGTGGTGGCCTTGGGGGGCGGGTCGTATGCGTCCGCCGAGAACAGGTCCGCGTTGCGGGCTGCGGGTGTGACCGTCTGGCTGGACGCCGACGCGGCCACCCTTTGGAACCGTGTGAGAGAGACGGGCCACCGGCCACTGGCCAAGGACCGGTCCGCCTTCGAGGCGCTTCACCGAGCTCGCCGCGCATCGTACGCATCGGCCGACGCCCGTGTTGACGCGGGCGGGCCGCCCGCCGCCGTTCTGCGCCGGATCCTCGGGGTAGGATCGGTGAAGGAGCTTGCCGGCGATGGATGAACCAGTGATCTGTGGCGAGGGGCTGGGCAAGACGTTCAGGACAGGCCGGCACGAGCTGACAGTCTTCCGAGACGTGCGCTTCGAGATCGGGCACGGGGAGAGCGTCGCCCTGATCGGCGAGTCTGGGGCCGGGAAGTCCACGCTGCTGCACATCTTGGGAGCCTTGGACTCACCGACGGAGGGCAAGGTGCTGTACCAGGGCCGGCCGCTGGACTCGCTCGACCAAGTTCAGCTGGCGGCCTACCGCAACCGGGGCATTGGGTACGTCTGGCAGAACTGCCACTTGCTGCCAGAATTCACGGCTCTGGAGAACGTCTGCCTGCCCATGCGCATCCGGGGCCTCTCCGATGGCGAGGGGCAGGGGCCGGCGCGAGAGCTGCTAAAGAGCGTGGGCCTTGGCAACCGGATGCACCATCAGTCCGGGGAACTGTCGGGCGGGGAGCAGCAGCGCGTGGCGATCGCGCGAGCGCTGGTCTCGGAGCCCGCGCTGTTGCTGGCAGACGAGCCAACCGGCAATTTGGACGAGCGCACCGGCGCGGGCGTGATGCAGATGCTTCTGGGACTGGTGCGCGAGCGTGGGCTGTCGCTTCTGCTGGCGACGCACAACTCCGCCTTTGCCGCCCTGTGTGACCGGACGCTGCGCTTCGAGCATGGCCGGCTCCGGCAAGTCCCGGCGCGCACCGGCTGAAGCCGCGGTCAAGCAGGGATGCTTCCGGGCCCAATCTGGGCCCGAACCGCGTCGCGCAGGACGGACCAACGCCGAGATTCCCCGGAGTTCTTGACGGCGCGCTGCACCGCGCTGCGCTGGCCGACCACGACCACGAGACGCTTCCCCCTTGTGATCGCGGTGTAGATCAGGTTGCGCCGGAGCATCATGAAGTGCTGGTCCATCAGGGGGATGACCACGGCCGGGTACTCCGACCCTTGGCTCTTGTGGATGGTGATGGCGAATGCCGTCACCAGCGCGTCCAGATCTTGCGCGGCGTAGGGGACCAAGCGACCGTCGAAGTTCACCGCCAGCTTCTCGGCGTCGTCGTCGACAGACTCCACAGTACCGATGTCACCGTTGTAGATGTCCCGCTCGTAGTCATTCTCGACCTGCATCACCTTGTCCCCCACGGCGTAGCTCCTGCCGAGACGCTCCATGCGGGCACTCTCGGGAGGCACCAGGGCGCCTTGCAGCTCGGCGTTCAGCGTGGCTGTGCCAACGCTGCCGCGGATCATCGGGCACAGGACCTGGATTTCGCTGACGGGGTCGAAGCCAAAGCGCCGGTGGATCCGCGCGCTGACCATCTGGACCGTTCGGCGGACTGCCTGCTCGGGGGTATCTGCCCGCACGAAGTAGAAGTCGCTGTCCCCTTCCGGCCTTGCCAGGTCGGGAAGCTTGCCGGAGTTCACGCGGTGGGCATTCTGGACGATCTTGCTGTTGGCGGCTTGGCGGAACACCTCGACGAGGCGGGCGACCGGAACGGCCTCGCTGTCGATGAGATCGCCCAGCACGCGGCCTGGCCCCACGGACGGCAGCTGGTCAACGTCCCCCACCAGCAACAGCGCGGACGTCTGGGGCAGCGCCTTGAGTAGCGCGTGCATCAGGGGCACGTCCACCATCGATGTCTCGTCCACCACCAGCAGGTCGCACTCGAGCGGGTAGCGGGCATCGCGGCGGAACCCACGCTTGTGCGGGTCGAACTCCAGCAGGCGGTGAATCGTCTTGGCCTCCATCCCGGCGGCCTCGGCCAGGCGCTTTGCCGCGCGGCCGGTCGGTGCGCAGAGGCCAATCTCGACCCTCTTGGCGCGCAGAATCGTGAGGATGGCATTCACCAGCGTCGTCTTGCCAACGCCGGGGCCGCCAGTGATGATCATGGCCTTCGCCCCCAGAGCGGCCCGGACGGCCTCTCGCTGCTCGGGGGCAAGCACCAGCCCGGACTGTCGTTCGAACCAAGGCACAGCCCGATCCGCGTCCACGCGCGGCCAGGGGGGCACACCGCGGCGGAGTCGCGTGAACTCCCGGGCAATCCCCCGCTCGGCCCGGTACAGCCAGCCGAGGAACGCGCAGGGCTGCCCGTCGACCTCGTCCTCGACGACGGTCCCGTCTTCGACCTCGCTGGCCAAGGCCGGCTCGACCAGCTCGCGTGGAACGCCCAGCAGGTCGCTGGCACCGACGATCACCTGTCGGCGCGGCAATCCGCAGTTGCCCTCCCGGAGTGCCTCGTTGAGCACATGGGTGATCCCTGCGCGGACGCGGATGGGCGCGGAGTCTTCGATTCCGACCTTCTTGGCGATGCCGTCGGCGACCAGGAAGCCGATCCCGCGAATGTCGCGGGCCAAGCGGTAGGGGTTCGTGGTCAGGACTTGAACGGCGTCTGCACCGTACTCTTTGTAGATCTGGGTGGCACGGGCCGATCCGACACCGTGACGGTGCAGGAAGATCATGATCTCCCTCACGCCAGCCTGGTCTTGCCAAGCTTGGAGGATCTGGCGCGCCCGCTTCCGGCCGATCCCGGGGACCTCCCGGAGCCGTTCCGGATGTTTCTCGATGATGTCGAAGACTTGCGCCCCGAATTGCGAAACCAGCTTGCGGGCATAGACGCGGCCAATGCCGGGAATCGCCCCCGACGCCAGGTATCTCTCGATGCCGCTGGCGGACTCGGGGGTCGCGGCCTTGATGTGCGAGGCCTCGAACTGCCTCCCGTGCGATCGATCATTGACCCACTCGCCCGTGGCAGTGATCCACTCGCCCGCGGCGACGGCGGGCATTCGCCCAACGAGTGCTTGCCGTGCCCGAATCCCCCGCACTTTGACCCTGAGCACGCAGAATCCGGTGTCGGGGCTGTGGAAGACGACGCGCTCGACCGAGCCGGACAGCACTTCGCGGCCGAGCAACTGCGGCGACTCGCTCACAAGGATTGGGTTCCCGGCCTTGGCGGAGACAGCCGCTGCGCCGATGTGGCCCTTACGATAGCGCAGCCTCCCGCGCTCGGTAACCGGGGGCCGCCGGCCGGCCTGCCGCGCCTACAGGTTGCGCTCCACCGTCCGGCGGGCCGCGTCCGCCTCAAGGCGCACCGTTGCGACGTTGTCGGTGATGGCGCAGAAGTCCAACCCCGGCGCCTCGCCCTTGGCCAACACGGCGATGCCAGCCTCGCGCGCTCCGGGCGCGACCACATTCCGGATTCGCAGCGGCCCCAAGCGCCGGCCCGCGCCGATAAGGACTTCCACGCCCGTGCCGGGATGCGACGGGCCCGCGATGACAAGGTTGTCCAGCAGGGCGGTGTCCGGATCGCGCACGCTGATCGCGGCCGCGCCCTGGGCCGCGTCGATCAGCGTCACATTGCGCAGGGTCAGGTTGCGGGTGTTCTCCACGACGATCCAGGGGCGATCGGCAGGGCCGCGTTCCAGCAGCACGTTCTCGATGACAACGTTGCTGGTGTTCCGCACGTGCAACGGTGACCACGAGCCCTCAGCGCGGAAGTCGGTGCCCGAGACGTTTCGGATGGTCAGCCCGTCATGGCCGAAGTCGCGGTTGGCTGTCCGGATCGCGGTCACGCAGTCCTTGACCTGCACCCCGTCGATCAGGATGTGCCGATTCACCATGCCCGGCCTGCCGTGGTCTTGGACGTCGACGCCGTAGAAGCTGGACTCGGCGTAGACATCGCGCACCGTGATGTGCTCGCTGCCGTCGGAAACTTCGACCGGGCCGCGCAGCTGTGATCCGTAGCTGCGGATATTCTCCACGACCAAGTGCCGGACGAAGAGCCCCTCGTCCCCTTGGCCCCCGATGGAGACCACGTCTCGGATGGTGTTGCGGGCCGTCAGGTCGCGAATCACGCCATGCTCGATGTCGCCGAACCGTGCCGATGGCGTGATCATCACTCCGTCCTTGGCGCTGTTGTCGGTCCGTCCGTTCTCGATCACAAAGCGGCCCCGCCTCACGAGGATCAGCGGTGCCCGCTCGGACTGCTCCACCGTGTCTCCGTTCCCCACCAAGGTGAAGTCCCGGATCTGCACATCCTCCGAGAGCACTTCCAAGATCGGAGTGTCTGCAAGCCCGGGTTCCAAGGCCATGTTCAGGCCGGCCAGCGTTAGCGGCTTGTCAATCCGCACGGTCTCGGTGACCACGACCCGCTTGGAGCGATCCGCGAGGAGGACGGCATGGGGCGGAGCTGCCTCGACGGCTCGCGCGAGGTCCGCCGCATCAACGCGAATCACCAACTGCGCGGCTGGCTGGCTTGGCGCCTGCGCCGCGAAAGCCACCAAGATTCCCGCGATTGCAACTCTCGACATGGGCGTGCCAGAAGAATGTACCAGAGATCCGGCGAAGGCGCGGTCCCACGCTCGGGAACGGCAGGCCACGGCGACCGCAACGTCCGGCTGATACGATTCACAGGTTGGCATGGCCGCGCGAATTCTGGACGGAAAGTCGATTCGGGACAGCCTGCTCCGCGAGTTGGCAGGTCGTGTGAGCCGGTCAGCGGCTCGCGGCGTGATTCCCGGCCTCGCCGCCGTGCTTGTCGGGGACGACGCGGCCTCCCGGATCTACGTGCGCAACAAGGTGCGGGCGTGCAGGCGGATCGGCGCGCACTCGGAGACTCTGCGGCTACCCGCCGAGACGACCACGCCGGAACTCTTGGACGTTGTGGACAGCCTCAACGGACGGGACGAGATCGACGGGATCTTGGTACAGCTGCCGCTTCCCTCCCACATCAACGCCGATGCGGTGCTTGCGGCCATTTCGCCAGAGAAAGACGTGGACGGATTCCACCCTCTGAACGTCGGCAGGCTGATGACGGGCAAGCCCTCTCTGGCACCGTGCACGCCCAGCGGTCTCATCGAGATCCTCAAGCGGAGCGACATCCCGATTCGGGGCCGCCGCGCGGTCGTGGTCGGCCGCAGTAACATCGTTGGCAAGCCAGCGGCCTTGCTCCTGCTGGCCGAGCATGCCACCGTGACGGTCTGCCATTCGCAAACTCCCGACCTCGCCGGCGTCTGCCGCCAGGCGGACATCCTGGTAGCGGCCGTCGGCCGGCCCGCGATGCTCACCCGTGACCACATTCGCGAGGGTGCCGTGGTGCTGGATGTCGGCATCAATCGCCTGCGGGACGAGGGCCAGGCACGGCGGATTCTGGCCCACGACCCCGTCCGTTGGGAGCGGTTTCTCAAGACTGGCAGCGCCTTGGTCGGAGACGCCCACCCGCGAGACGTGGCGGAGCGGGCGTATGCCTACACGCCCGTTCCGGGCGGTGTCGGGCCGCTCACGATCGCGATGCTGATGTCCAACACACTGGCGGCTTCCCAGCGCCGGATTCCGGCGGGCGGGCTCCCCAAGCATGGCGCTTGAGCGCTACGGCTGGGGGGACTTCTTCCGGTATCAGGCGGCCCCGTCGCGACGTCTGGAGCCAGGGCGCGTGCGCCTCGCCACGGCCCGCCGCGCCAAAGTCTTCGCGGCCGACCGCCAAGTGTATGTGAGCCTTCCGCGCAACGTGGGGCAGGCCGCGGTGGGCGACTGGCTGCTCTTCGACCCTGCCAAGAGGATTGCCAGGCGCATTCTGTCCCGCCGCAACGCATTGGCCCGGGTTCGACCCGGCCATCCCTCGAAGCGTCAGGTCCTCGCGGCCAACACAGACGCGGCGGTGATCGTGGCAAGCTTGGACCGCGATTTTCGGCCCCGCCAGATCGAGCGCTACTTGGCGTGCGCGCTGGCCGCGGACACTGCCCCGATCATCGTGCTCAACAAGGCGGACCTGTGCCCGGATCCTGACAGTGTGGCCGCAGCGCACCGCAGCGTGGACTCCCGCTATCCCGTTGTCGCGACCAGCGCGGTCTCCGGGCGTGGCATCGCCGAATTGGAAACTCTCTTGGAACCCGGTCGCACGGCCACGCTAGCGGGTCCGTCAGGTGTCGGCAAATCTTCGCTGATCAACGCCCTGCTGCAGTCAGAAGTCCTGCGGATCGGTGCCGTGCGCGCGCAGGATCGCAGAGGCCGTCACACGACGACCAAGCGGGAGCTGGTGCTGCACCCCAAGGGCTACCTGCTGATGGACATCCCCGGCATCCGCGAGCTCCTCCCATGGAGCAGTCCAGAGGCCGTGCGGCGCGTGTTTCCGGAGATCGGGCGCATCGGGGCAGACTGCCGGTTTCGGGACTGCGCGCACCGGAGCGAGCCGGAATGCCGCGTGCGCGAAGCCGTGAAGAACGGGATTGTCGACGCTGGCCGGTTGGACAGCTACTTGGATCTGACGCAGGAACAGCTCGATCTCCAGAAGGCGATCGAGCAGCGCGCCGGACACCGCCGCCGTCCGTGACCGCTGCCTAGAATCGGCGGAGAATCGGCTTGAAGCCGTCCCCCTCCAGCCGGACCTTGGCCACTTCGGCGTCTTTCTCATCCTGAAACGGGCCGATATACACCCGGACCAGGCCGTCCGAGGCAGTCCTGTCGACATGCGTCCGAAAGCCTTGGTTGCGGAGCCAGTCGAGCAGTCCCTCGGCATTCCCAGTCTCCCGCAAGGCTGCGATCTGGAAGTGAAGCTGGCGTCCCCCTGAAGGAGGGGCCTGCCTCGGCGTTTGGGCCGCGCTGTCGGGCTCCGGCGCGGTCTGTCCGGGGCGTACCTGCCCATCGGCGGTCACGGCCACGGCCGGCGTTGGCTTCTCGCGGTCCGGGGCCCGACCTTCGGCCCCGCTCGCTAAGGCCCTGGCCTTCGCCCGGTCCCGGGCATCCTGCTCCAGCAGCACTTCCGGTATCGGCACGCGACCGGTGTGCTCGTCGGCCTGCCTCTCCAGAAATGCGAGGATACTGGGCTCCCCGCGCTCCGCTCGCTTGTAGCCGCTCTCGGAGCCCACCAGGTAGGCACCGCCCAGCGCGCCACAGGCAACAGCGGCGACAGCGAGGAAGTGCTTGAAGCCGAAGACCAATTCGACGTCATCCCTGGTTCGCCTGGCCACGCAACCGATTCTACCCCCGACTCTCTCGGGGAGGGCCGCGGAGACGGTCAGCAGATGCGACCGTGACCGCGCGTTCGGGCGGGAACGCCCAGGCCGGTCAGTCGTCCCGGCTCAGGTCGGTGCGTGCCCCGACCGGAACTCAGCGCGCGGCCGGAGTATAATCCACGGCTTGCGAGGGGGAACCATGTACCATTCGACGAAGTGCTCGGCTGCCGCGATTCTCGTGGCTGGCATGCTCTCGGCGTGCGCCGGAACTGGCAGCGATCCGAGTGCCGGGGAAGGGGCCGGGCCGCCGCGCTCCATCGCCTCCGAAGACTACTACGAGAAGGTCCGCGGCGCGTGGCTCGGGGCGGCCGTCGCCGGTGCCCTGGGCATGAGCGTGGAGGGGATGCACAAGCGTGACCTCAAGCCATTCCTGGAAGGATTGGGCCAGTGGCCGCTCACCGACTACATCCAGTCCCTGCCTCCTCACCGCAACCCGGACCGCAAGCAATGGTACACGGCTGAAGCGTGGGGCCCGGAGGGTTTCGGTCCGGACGATGACTCGCTGTACCAGATCGCGAACTTGCTGCTCGTCGAGCAGAAGGGCGCCGAAATTTCGAGCCAAGACATAGCCGACCATTGGCTTGCCTCGTTCTCGGTCTTCGAGGCCCAGAATTGCGGGCGCGCGGTGCGTGTGGCCGAGCGGCTGCTCAAGGACGGTGTCCGGCCCCCCGAGTCCGGCCAGCACGAGCTTGGCGAGTTCATGGGTGGACAAATGAAGGGCGAATTCTGGGGCTATCTCCTGCCCGGCAATCCCGCGGTCGCGGCCGAGTACGGGCGCATCGACGCGGAGGTCGCCTTCCACACCGACGGCGTGCACGGAGAGATGTTCATGGCCGCGGTCACGTCCGAGGCGTTCTTCGAATCGGACGCCGCGAAGCTGCTCGAGGCAGGCCTCTCCGTGATCCCGGACGACTGTGATTACGCGCGCTGCATTCGCGACGTGATGGCGTGGCACCAGCAGTGGCCCGACGACTGGGAGAAGGCTCACGAGCAGATCGACGCCAAGTGGGCGCCCGAGGGCTCGGAAAAGCAGCGGCGGGTTTTCCCGAATAACGCGGTCAACGCCCTGGCTCTGCTCTACGGTGGCGGGGATTTTGAGCGCACCATCTCGATCGCGGTCATGGCTGGCTGGGACACAGACACCAACGCCGCCGATGTCGGCCCGGTCATGGGAGTCGTGCTCGGTCCGGGCGCGATCGCCGAGAAATGGACGGCCCCGATCGCGAACGTCCTTCGCTCGGACGTGCGGGGTGCCGAAGAATGGATGATCGACGATCTCGCCCGTCGCACCGCGGAAGCCGGCAGGATGATGACCGCCGCGAGGTCGAGCGGCTTGGTTCAAATCGTCAGCCCTTGAGCAGCCACAGCCGGTCCCGGCCCTCGGTGCGAAGGCGCGATGTCCTCGCCGCGGGATGGGGCGCCTTGCTCGCGCCCGTCGCCCGGGGGGCCGAGAAGCGGCCGAACATCCTGCTCGCGATCTCGGACGATCAGTCCTTCGCCCATGTCAGCGCGGCCGGGGACGCCGTCGTGCGCACGCCGACCTTTGACCGCATCGCGGCGGAAGGCGCGCGATGCACTCACGCCTTCTGCAGCTCGCCGTCCTGCACCCCTGCCCGCGGTGCCATTCTCACGGGGCAGGAGTGCTACCGGCTCGGGGCCGGAGTCAACCTGTGGAGCTCGCTGCCGGCCGCGCTCGGGACGTATACCGACCCTCTCGAATCAGCCGGATACCACGTCGGACACTCCGGCAAGGGCTGGGGGCCGGGCAGTCTGGACGCCAGCGGGCGGACACGTAACCCGGCGGGCCGCAAGTACGCGAGTTTTCGCGAATTCCGCGCCTCCAAGCCGGAAGGGGCGCCGTTCTGCTTCTGGTTCGGAAGCAGCGATCCGCACCGGCCCTACGCCCGGGGTTCCGGCTTGGCAAGCGGCCTCAGGATGGATGATGTCGCCGTTCCCGGATTCCTCCCTGACGACCCGGACGTTCGCGGTGACATCCTCGACTACTACTTCGAGATCGAGCGTTTCGACAGGGCAGTTGGCGGGATGCTGGACTTGCTCCAAAAAAGCGGAGAGCTCGACAGCACGCTCGTCCTGGTCACGAGCGACAACGGGATGCCGTTTCCGCGCGCCAAGGCTGATCTCTACGACTACGGCTCGCGGGTGCCGCTCGCGCTGCGCTGGCCGGGGCGCATTCCCTCCGGGCGGGTGGTGAGCGAGCCTGTCAGCCAGGTCGATCTCGCGCCCACAATTCTCGAGGCTGCCGGTATCGACCGGCCAGCGGACATGACCGGGAGCAGCCTGCTTGGCCTGGCAGCGCCCGGCGGCGGTTTCGCGGCCAGGGCGGCGGGCTCGGGCATCATCCTCGCTCGCGAGCGGCACACACCCTGGCGTGCCGGGCGGGTTGGGTACCCGATGCGCGGAATTCGCACTGACCGGTACCTGTACATCCGCAACTTGGAACCGGACCGCTGGCCCGCGGGGGATCCACCGATCTTTGGCGAGGTCGACCCCTCGCCCACCAAGAACCTGGTCCGCGAGCGGCAACTCACACCTGGGTACGAGAGGTTCTTCGCGGCCGCGTTCTCAAAGCGTCCGGCCGAGGAGCTGTACGTCGTTGAGGACGACGACTTCCAGCTGCGCAATGTCGCGGCGCGGCCCGAGTACGCGCAGGTCCGGCGAGATCTCGCCTCTCGCCTGGACCGGATGTTGCTAGAAACCGCGGACCCCCGCGCACTTGGCCAGCCGCCCGACTGGGAAACGGACCCGCACTACGGAAGGCTGACGCTGGAAAATCGGCGCTGACTGGGCTGGCCCGCCGCGATCTGCGAGCCTCAGGCACGCTCCTCGTCGGAAATGGCGCTTTGGGTGGCCGCCCACTGTGCGAGGCCCTTGAACAGGTCGATCGGCAGCGGTAGCACGATCGTGGTGTTCTTCTCGGCTCCGATCTCGGTGAGGGTCTGCAAGTAGCGCAGGGTGATGGACGCGGGCTGCTCGCTCAGCTTCGCGGCGGCCGCCGTGAGCTTCTCAGCGGCCTGCGCCTCGCCGTCGGCGTGGATGATCTTCGCGCGCCGCTCGCGCTCGGCTTCCGCCTGCCTGGCGATCGCCCGGATCATCTGTTCGGGCAGGTCGACATGCTTGACTTCCACGGCTTGGACCTTGATGCCCCAGACTCCGGTCTGCTCGTCAAGCGTGGACTGAAGCCGCGCGTTGAGCTTCTCCCGCTCGCTCAGCAGCTCGTCCAATTCTGCCTCGCCCAGGACCGACCGGAGCCGTGTTTGGGCGAGCTGGGACGTGGCGTGGATGTAATGCGCCACCTGCACGACCGCCTTGGACGGGTCCATCACCCGGAAGAACACGACCGCGCTCACCTTCACGGTGACGTTGTCGCGTGTCACCACATCCTGCGAGGGGACTTCCATGGTCTCCACGCGGAGCGGTATGCGCACCAGTCGGTCCAGCGGCCGGAATACGAAGATCAGGCCGGGGCCCTTCGGGGTGGGCAGCAGCCGTCCGAGGCGGAAGATGACCCCCCGCTCGTACTCGGCCAGGATCTTGATCGAGTTCAGCAGGTACAGGGCCACGATGCCCACCAGAATGAGGGTTGTGAAAGATACGTCCACCGCGGTACTCCTTCGCCGAGTTCCAAGCGGTCCCAGTGCCGCCCGACCAGCCTTGAGCATACAGGGCGAGTCCCGGCCGGGCAATCGGGCCGTGCCGCCGCGGCGCCGCGGCCCACAAGCCTCGGCCTCGCTTGCGGAACAATCCCCGAAACGCTCCAGCCCGCTCGGCCGCTGTGCACCCACTGGCGAGCCACGCTAGCCCGCGTGGGGCGAGCCACCCAGGTCAAGCTGCCGGGGCCGGGCATTGGCGGCCTGCCGGATGCAGCCGGGCGTGCGCTGGCGACCACCATCTCAGGCGCAAGGAAGATCCGGCAGATACGTCTTACCCATGAGCGACCAGCGGGCGGGCTAGCGCCGTGGTTCTCCGCCTCCGCCGGAGTGGGCGCATGGCGGCACGCGCCCAAGGCACGGGCCGCATGTCCCTGGCTTCTGGACGCGGTCCGATGACCGGCCCGCAGCTTCCGCACTCAGGTTGAGTGCCGGAGACCGGCCGCGCGATTAGGTCCGGCCCGCTGTGGTCGCGGGATGCGCCTCGACTTCGAGGACCATGGCGTCAATCGCAACCACGCGCACCGCCATTCCGGGCTCGATCCGCGCCGTGGCGCGCGCGTTCCAGAGTTCCCCTTGGATGAACACGGTTCCCTCGGGATCCAGCGCCGTGCGCGCCCGCGCTAGTTCGCCGACCATCGCTTCGGCGCCCGTCGCCGTCTTGATCCGGAATGAGCGGATCGCGAGCTGCAGCAGGAAAACCGAGATCACGGCGAACGGAAGGGTGATCGCCGTCGCCGAGAACCATCCGATCTGCAGTTCCGGAACGTCCGAGTCAACCAAGATGACGATTCCGAGCACCATCGCGACCACGCCGCCCGCGGCAAGGATGCCGTTCACGGGGGTGAAGGCCTCGGTCACGAACAGTCCGAGCGCCAGCACGATCAGGGCTGCGCCGGCCACGTTGATCGGCAGAAGGGAAAAGGCCATCAGGCCCACGATCAGCAGAATCCCGCCGGCCACGCCAGGGAAGATCAGACCGGGATTGGTGAACTCGACGTAGAGCCCCACGGCGCCGAGAATCAAGACGAGCAGCGCGAGGCTCGGATCGATCAGCGGTCCCAGGACCCGCTGGCGGAGGTTTGGAACATAGTTGCGGACCGTGGCCGTTCCCAGCTCCAAGACTTGCTCGCGACCGTCAAAGCGAGTGACGGTCCGGCCGTCGGCCTGCGCCAAGAGGTCGCTGACGTCGGCCGCGATCAGGTCGATCAGCTCCGCCTCCAGCGCGTCCTGCTCGGTGAACGATGCGCTCTCCAAGACGGCCTCCGTCGCCAACTTGCTGTTCCGGCCGCGCTTGTCCGTGACTGCCCGCAGCGAAGCCGCGGTATCGTTCTCGACCTTTTGCTTCATGACGCCCTCGAGCTCGCCGCCAAGGGCCAAGACCGGGTGCGCCGCTCCAGTGTTCGTGCCGGGCGCCATTGCGGCCACGTCCGCCGAGACGAGGATGATGAATCCGGCGGACGCGGCGTGGCCGCCGCTGGGAGCCACGAAGGCGATCACCGGAACCGGGGAGGCGAGGATTTCCTGCACAATCCCGTTCGTGGCGTCGAGCAGGCCGCCCGGGGTGTTGATCCGCAACACTACGGCCCGGTCTCCGGCCTTCGCTGCCTCGGCCAGTCCGTCCCGAACGATCTCCTCGGTCAGCGGGTGGATGACCGTGTCCACGTCGATTAGCAGGACTTGGCCTCCGGTCGTCTGCGCGAGCGCCAGCCACGCGCCCGCGAACAGCGCGAGCAACCCTAGGGACGTCCGGCGGTGCGGCGGCTGCGGCATCGCTCACTCAGTTTAGCCGGTACTTGCGCCTGCGCAACTCCGGCCCAGGGTCGCGCGGATGAATCCGGAGTCCGCGGTCAGAGGGATTCCGGAAGAGTTGCCTAGAATGGAGCTGGCGGGGTTGTGCTGCGTTTGCGGACTGGAAGGCTCGACCGGGTCTTCGCTCTGGCGAGCGGCGCGGCCGCGGTACTCTGGCTCGCGAGTCTGGCCTCGCCGGCCGTGGCGGGGCTCTCCTTGGCGGCGATCTCGGTTGCGGCGGCGGTCGGCGCGCTGTGGGCAGCGCTACATGTGGCCAGAGCTGTGCGGTGGCTGCTGCGCAAGTTGCTCTGGAGGGTTCGCCACCGCATGGTGGCGGTTTTCTTCTTCGTCGGATTCCTGCCGATCGCGCTCGGGGCGCTCATCGTCGCTTGCGGCCTGCTGCTCCTGTTCGGCCCGCTCGCGGCGCACACCGTCTCTACCGAGTTGCGGCGGCAGGCTGCGAGTGTCGCCGCGGCTGCGGACCCGCTGCTGTGGCAGCTCGGGGATTCGCCCGCTGCCGATCGCCTGACCTTGGCGCGACGTTACCACGGGCGGGCCAGCCAGGCGTTCCCGGGCTTGGTGCTCGATGTGCGCATGCCAGGGCTGGCGGTGACGATTCCCGCCGATGGATGGCCCGGCGGACCGCCGGTGGCCGACCTGCCCGCAGGGCAAATTCTGCTGCGTCACGGGCAGACGGTGATGCTTGCCGCCTGCGCCCGCGAGCCGTCCGGCACGGGCCGCGTACTGGCCGGCGTGCCGCTGACGAGTCAGACGCTGGCAGCGGTCCTGCCTGGGCTCGGCGTGCACGCGGCCGACGAGTGGCGTGACGAGTTCGAGGAGCTCCCGCCTCCGGCCCACGCGCTAGACCGGGTCATCCGCTGGCCGATCCTGGCCCAGTTCACGGACTGGACGACTGGGGAGGCCGGCCAGTCGACATTGATGTTGCAAACGCGGCCATCCGTGCTTTGGGAGAAGCTCCTCGCCCAAGAGACCGACCTTACCGCCGGCCTGCTTGCGATCTTCGGGCTCGCTCTGGTCACGGTGTTTGCCCTGAACGTGCTGATTTCCTTCTTCGTCGCGTGGTCCATCACGAGAACGCTGACGCGGGCGGTCAACGACCTGTACGTCGGGACGCAGCACGTCAATCGCGGGGACTTCAGCTACCGCATCCCGACCTGGGGCAGCGACCAGGTGAGCGACCTGTCGCGCTCGTTCAACGCCATGACTGCTTCGGTGGAGCGGTTGCTGGAGGACTCCAAGCGGCGCCAGCAACTGGAGGCGGAGCTCGAGATCGCCCGCGAAGTCCAGGCGCAGCTGTTCCCGGCCCGGGCGCCGGCTGTCGGGGACATCGAGATTCTGGGAGTGTGCCGCCCCGCCAGCACAGTGTCGGGCGACTTCTTCGACTATGTGGCCCCCCGAGACGGCCTGCTGGCAATCAGCTTCGGCGACGTTTCCGGCAAGGGCATCTCGGCAGCGCTTGTGATGGCCTCGCTGCACTCGGCCCTTCGCGCACACTTGGCCCTCTTGGCCGGCGCCACCGCCGGAACGCTGGAACGCCGCTTGGGCGAGATAGTCCGCCGGGCCAACGCGCACCTGTTCGAGAGCACGGCCGCGAACAAGTTCGCCACGCTGCTGTTCGCCGCCTACGAGGCCGACAGTGGCACGCTGGCGTACTCCAACGCCGGACACCTGCCGCCGCTCTTGGTGCGCGCCGGAAACTTGCGAACGCTCGAAGTCACCGGCATGATCGTCGGGGCCTTCCCGGAGGCCCGTTTCGGAACGGGCCGGCTGGCCTTGGAACCCGGGGACACGCTGGTGGCCTATACCGACGGGCTCACGGAGCCTGAGAGCCCCTCCGGCGAGGAGTTCGGCGAGGAGCGCTTGCGGGCAGCGGTCTCTCAGCGGGCGACCCAGCCGTTGGCCGGGCTGATCGAGGGCGTGATGGGCGAAGTGCTGCAATGGTCGGATTCCATGGCCCTGCAGGACGACATGACGATGCTGGTGATCCGGAGGCGGCCATGCGCCTGACGGGCTCGCCCGCGCCTTTGGCGCGCCTGTTCGTGCTGTTTCCGATCATGTCCGTCCCGGTCGCGATCGGTACTCTGGGGTTTCATCTGATCGAGGGCGCGAGCGTATTCGACAGCTTCTACATGGCGCTGATCACGCTGACGACGATCGGCTACGGAGAGTTCATCGCACTGAGCCCGGCCGGCCGCAAGTTCAACACCTTGCTGATCTTGGCCGGTTTCGCCGTGACCTTCGTCGCCGTCGGAATAATGGTCGACTGTTTGGTCGAGTTGCGGGTCGTCGACCGCATCCAACAGGGGGCACTGAGGCGCATGCTGCGAAAGCTCAAAGGACACTACATCATCTGCGGGTTGGGACGCGTCGGGCTCGGAGTCCTCAGACAGCTGCGTCTGGAAGACGCAAAGGTTGTCGTGATCGACATGTCGTCCGGGACCGAGAAGGGCTCGTCGGAACGGATCGATGTCCCGGTGCTGGCGGAGGACGCGACGCAGCCGAAGAGCTTGGAGCAGGCAGGTATCCACAGGGCGAAGGGCTTGGTGGCGGCACTGTCGAGCGATGCCGAGAACGTCTACGTCACACTCTCGGCGCGAGTCCTGAACCCCAACGTGCGGATCGTTGCCCGCGCTTCTTCCGAGGATGCGAAGAATCGCCTGCTGCAAGCCGGCGCGGATGACGTGGTCATGCCGTATGCCTTCACCGGGCGCCGGTTGGCCCAAGCGCTTCTCTGGGCCCACCACACGGACTTCCTGGAAGTCCACGGAACGGCGCCCCAGGCGTCCCAGCGGCTCGAGATGGGGGAGTGCCAGATTCGCAGCGGAAGCGAGCTGGTCGGTCGGACGCTTGCCGATGCGCGCCTTTCCGAACGGTTCAACCTGGTCGTCGTTGCGTTCTCCGCTTCCGGAAAGCGCATGCTGTTCAACCCGCCGCCCTCGGTGTGCCTCAGCGAAGGCGACGTCTTGGTCGTGGTTGGGCCAAGAGCCTCGATCGATCGGCTGGACTCCCCGACGGTGTCTCAGTGAAGCGCGTCCTTACCGCTGCCGAGATGCGGGAGGCCGACCGCGCCACGATCCGGGAACGAGGAGTAGCCAGCCTGGTGCTGATGGAGAACGCAGCCGTCGCCGTGACGCGCGTTCTCGCGGAGATGGCGCCGGAATTGGCGGGCGAGAAGGTTCTGGTCCTGTGCGGTAAGGGGAACAACGGCGGGGACGGTCTGGCGGTGGCCCGCCAGTTGCTCCAGCTCTGTCCGGGGTTGGATCTCCGCGTGGCGCTGCTCGCGCCCCCCGATGGGCTCTCGCCCGACGCGCTTGCCAACTGGAGGATGCTGCAGGCCCAGGATTTCCGTCCCAGCGTCTGCGCGACGGCCGCCGCTTGGTCGGCCATGCTTCCCGAGGTCTCCGACGCCACGCTGATCGTCGACGCGATCCTCGGGACGGGAGTCAGCGGGCCGGCCAGGGGAGTGGCGGCGCGCGTGATCGGCGATGTCAACGCCCGCTTCCGCAATGCCCGAGTGGTCGCCGTGGACATGCCGTCGGGCCTGCCCAGCGACAGCGGCGCGGTCAGCGGGCCGGCGATGCGGGTTGACCGCACCGTGACCTTCACCGCTCCGAAGGCCAGCCAAGTCCTGCCCCCCGCCTGCGACCGGGTCGGCAGGCTGTCGGTGGCGCGGATCGGTACGGCTGACTCGGTCCTGGACGGGCTTCCCGGCCCTAGGCTGCTGCTAGCGGGCCCCGAAGCCCTCCGCTGGTGCGCCGCCCCCCGCGCGCGGTCGGCCCACAAGGGCAGTTTCGGCCACGTTCTCGCAATCGGGGGGTCGCGCACCAAGCCGGGCGCGATCCTGATGACCGGGATGGCCGCCCTGCGGGCCGGGGCGGGGCTTGTCACGGTCTTCACCGCCGAAGGCTCGGCCCAGGCCATGATCGGGCGCACGCCCGAGCTGATGGTCGAGACGGGAGAGCCCATGCCCGATGGCACGCTGGGGCCAGACGCTCTGGACCCGTCCTTGCTCGACGGCAAGACGGTGGCGGCCATCGGGCCCGGGCTGGGCACCGGGGAGGCCAATCGGGATCTGGCCGCCCGCGTCATCGGGACATGCCCGCTTCCCCTCGTGGTCGATGCCGACGCCCTTGCCGCGGTTCCCCGGGCCGACATCGCCCGGCGGACGGCCCCGACCGTCCTGACGCCGCACCCGGGCGAGATGGCGCGACTGGCGGGAATGAGCGTCGCCGCCGTGCAGCGGGATCGCTTGGCAGTCGCGAGACGGCTCGCGCGCGAGTGCCGCACGCACGTCGTGCTGAAGGGAAACCGCACGCTGATCGCCGCGCCGGACGGGGACACGGTCGTGAATCCCACCGGCACGCCGGCAATGGCAACCGCGGGCTCGGGGGACATACTCACGGGAATCGTGGCGGCGTTTCTGGGCCAATTCCCGAGGCGCTCCGTGCTCGAGGCGGTTGCCGCCGCGACCTACCTGCACGGGCTGGCCGGGGAGATGGCGGTCCGCAAGCACGGTGAGCTGGGAGTGCTGGCAACGGACTTGGCGGCCTGTCTGGCCTCGGCGGTCGACGCGGTGAGGGAATGACCTTCCGGTCCAAGTCGGCGGAGGAGACGGTCGCCGCCGGGCGGAAGCTGGCCGGCACGCTGCGCGCCCCGGCACTGGTCTTGCTCGTCGGCGACCTAGGCGCCGGAAAGACGACCATGGCCAAGGGAATCATCGAGGCGCTCGGGGTGGCGTTGGCGGAGGACGTGCGGAGTCCGACGTTCTCCCTGGTGCACGAGTACCGGGGTGATCCGAAGGTCTACCATCTGGATCTTTACCGGCTGGACACGATCCCGGAGGTCGAGACGCTCGGGCTGGAAGATCTGTGGGACGAGCGGGCAATCGTCGTGGTGGAGTGGGGCGAGCGGTTCGACCTTGACCTTCCCGGCGAGCGGGTGGAAGTGCGGCTGAGATTTGACGGCGAGGGCGCCCGTCTGATCGATGTGCGGCGCGGGTCGGTATAATCCCCACTTCCGGAACCCGATGATCGCTTCGCTGCGGGGAAAGATCGCCGACAAGCAGGCGGGGAGGGTCGTCATCGACGCCGGCGGCGTTGGCTACGAGGTCGCCGTGCCCGTGGAGACCTACTCGCGGCTTGGCCAGGTCGGCGGCGACGTCGCCCTGCACGTCCACACGCACATGCGGGAGGGCGCGATCTCGCTCTACGGGTTCCACCGCCTGCGCGACAAGGGCCTCTTCGAGATGTTCATCGCGGTCAGCGGGGTCGGCCCTCGCCTCGCGCTGACGCTGCTGTCGGGACTCTCAACCTCTGAGCTGCTCGGCGCGATTCGCACCGGCAGTGTGAAGACGCTGGTCCGAATTCCGGGAGTTGGGCGCAAGACTGGCGGGCGGCTTGTCCTGGAACTGAGGGACAAGCTGGACGCCTTCGAGGCCGACGACGAAGAGGGCGCGGGAAGTGCGACCGCGGTCGAGGACGAGGTGATCAGCGTGCTGGTCGGGCTCGGCTCGAAGTCCGAGGCCGCCAAGCGGGCTGTCCGCGCGGCCAGGAAGAAGGGCACGCCCGCGGAGTTCGAGAGACTCTTCCGCGCGGCGATGCGGCTGGTCAAGCGCTAGCGGTTTCCGCCGATGGGCACTCCGAGGATCGTCAGCGCGGACGCTTCGGAGGAAGACCGCTCGGCGGACGTCGCGCTGCGACCCCGCCGCATGGAGGAGTTCATCGGGCAAACGGCCCTCAAGGAGAACCTCTCGATCGCCGTCGAGGCCGCCCGGAGGCGAGGCGAGGCCATGGACCACGTGCTGCTGTACGGGCCGCCCGGGCTCGGCAAGACGACCCTGGCAACGATCATCGCCAACGAGCTGGGTGTTCGGGCCGACTTCACGTCGGGTCCCGTGCTGCAGAAGAAGCTGGACCTGACCGGCATGCTGACCAGCATGCGGGAGCGGCAGGTATTCTTCATCGACGAGATCCACCGACTCCTGCCGGATGTCGAGGAGATGCTGTACTCGGCGCTCGAGGACTTTCGCGTGGATCTGGTGGTGGGTGCCGGCGCGGGGGCGCGCATGCACTCGATCCCGGTGGCCCACTTCACGGCCGTGGGCGCGACCACGCGGCAAGGCCGGATCAGCGGGCCGCTGCGGTCGCGCTTCGGGATCGTGATGCGCATCAGTCCGTACGACGCGGTGGACCTGACGCGCATCGTGTTCCGCTCCGCCGACCTGCTCAAGGTGCAGATTGACGAGGAAGCGGCCACCGAGATCGCGAAGCGCGCGAGGGGAACGCCGCGGATCGCCAACCGCCTGCTGCGACGGGTCCGCGATTACGCGGAAGTGCGCGCGGATGGCCACGTGGACCAGGATGTGGCCTGCAAGGCGCTGGACATGCTGGAAGTCGACCCTCTGGGGTTGGACGAGATTGACCGCAGGATCATGGAGACGGTCCTCGCCAAGTACGGCGGCGGTCCGGTCGGGCTGAACACCCTGTCAGCGTCGGTCGGAGAGGACCGCAGCACGATCGAGGAAGTGTACGAGCCGTACCTGATGCAGCTGGGCTTCTTGGACCGCACGAGCCGCGGACGGGTCGGGACCGCGATCGCATTCGAGTACTTCGACCTGCAGGACCCCAAGAGCCCCATGCCGGTGCTGGACTTCTGAACCCAACGGGAAGCGGACGTGACGAGAGCTGTGAACTTCATCGCGGTCGAGGGGCCGCTGCGAGTGGGGAAGACCAGGCTGGCAACTGCCGTTGCCGAGCGCCTGCACGGTCGGCGCCTGCTGGACGAGACGGCCAACCCCCACTTGGCGGGCTTCTACATGGGTCGGCCCGGCGCTGCCTTCCGGGCGCAGATGCACTTCCTGATGCGGCGGTACCTGCAATGCTCGCAGGCTCGGATCGAGGACTCGAAGCTGCCGGTGGTGGCCGACTACCTGTTCGAGCGCAACAAGCTGTTCGCCTATCTCAACTTGGACGACGACGAGCTTGAAATCTACGATCTGTACCACGACTACCTCCGGCGCCGGATTCCTACGCCGGGACTGGTCGTGTACCTGAGGGCAACGCCGGCCCAGCTGCGCGAGCGGCTGTCGTCGGGGCCCGAGGCGAGGGTGTCGGACGCGTACCTGAGGGCTGCCGTCCGAGCGTATGACCACTTCTTCGAGCGGTACCCGGCGTCGGACTTGCGGGTCGTGGAGGCCGGCGACTTCGACCTGCTCAACAACGCCGCGGACCTGCGACACTTGGTGGAGGAGCTCGCCGTGCCACCGGTCGGGAGTCAGCGGTTGCTGCCGCTCTAGGCACCGCGCGGGGGACAACCGGTGGAGTTGCAATGGGCGCACCTCGCGGCGGCTTTTGGGGGCGGTCTGTTCGCCGCGGCGATCGGGACGCTGCCATCTTTCGTGTTCACGGGTTTGCTGGTGCTCGCCGGGTGTGCCGTTGCGGCCGCTGGCGGCGGCGGCGGAGTTCTGGCGAGCGTGGCGTTCGGGCCCGTCTTCGGGCCCCACATTGCCTTCGCGGGCGGCGCGGCGGCGACGGCCTACGCGTATCGCCGCGGCCTGTTGCCCAGTGGCAGGGACATCACAGTCCCGCTGATGGGCTTGGAGCGCCCCGACGTCCTGCTGGTCGGGGGAGCGTTCGGCGCGCTGGGGTTTCTCCTGGAAGCCCTGTGGCGCTTGGCCGGCCTGGGCCCTCGCACGGACACGATCGCGCTGACGGTGGTGGTCTCGGCCATGATTGCCCGGGCGGCATTCGGCCGCACGGGCCTTGCGAGCAGGCGTTTCCGGCCGTCCGCGGAGCGGCACTGGGTGCGGCACCAGGAGCGCCCCGCGCAGCTGGTAACGATCGGGCTGGGCGTGGGGCTGCTCTCGGCCTTCATCGCCTCCGAGTTCGACGCCGAGCATGGGGGCGCCGTTCTGGGCTTCGGCATCGCGGCGTCCTCCCTCGTGCTTGCCCAGTTCGGGCTCAAGGTTCCGGTCACCCACCACATGGCATTGCCCGCGGCATCGGCCGCGCTGGCGTCCGGGGACCTATTGGCCGGCGCTGCCTTCGGTGTGGTCGGGGCCGCCGCGGGCGAGGTCTTCTCGCGGGTCTTCCACCAGCACGGCGACACGCACGTCGACCCTCCGGCCGCCGGGATCGCGATCTCTGTGGCAATCGTGCGCCTGCTCTGGCCCCCCAGCGGTCTCTGATGGCCGCCTTCCGGCGGTTCCGGCTCCGGTGTATCATCTAGGTTGCGCCCGTGTCCCGTTTGAAGCTCAGCGTTATCTGCAGTTCGATGCTGATCGCGATCCTGCTGGTTGTCGGGGCCGTGCTCGGCAAGAGCGAGCAGCAGGAGGGCGCATACCGGCCGCTTGCCGTCTACACGGAAGTCTTGGCGCGGATCAAGAGCGACTATGTCGAGGAGCCCGACATCGGCCGCGTCACCCAGGGTGCACTGCAAGGCCTGGTGGAATACGTCGATCCGGCCTCCAGCTATCTCTCGCGAGACCAGTTCGACCTCTACCAAGCTTCGCTGGGAAATCTGGACCGCGGCACGGGGTTGTCCACCGGCATGGTCGTGCGCAAGCAGGGGGCCTACACGAGCATACTCGCCGTCCTTCCGGGTTCTGCGGCGGCCAGGGCGGGAATCCGCCCCGACGCCCTGCTCGACGCGATTGACGATGTGAGCACGCGCGTCATGCCGCCTGCCTACCTGCGTGCCGTGCTGAGCGGCGTGCCCGGCAGCAGTGCCAGGGTCATGGTCCGGCCGGCGTCGGACTACGAGTCTGCGATCGAGCACACCTTGATCAGGGACGAGACCGGGTTGCCGGAGACCGCGTCGCGAGTGCTCGAGGGCGGTGTTGGTTACGTTGACGCGGACGCTCTCAGCGGCCGGCACGTGGAAGCGATCCGTGCGGCTGTAGAGAGTCTTGGGGATGACGGGGCCTCCAGGCTGATCTTGGACTTGCGGGGCAACCCGCTGGGAACGCCCGAGGACGGCGTGGCGTTGGCAGACTTGTTCCTGGAGGACGGCGTCATCGCGCGTTTGTCCGGCAAGAGCTATGCGGAGAAGGCATACCAGGCCACCCCCGGCTCTGTCGCCGGGGATCTCCCGCTGGCGCTGATCGTCGACCGGCCGACATCGGGGGCAGCCGAGATCGCGGCCGCGGCGCTCCAGGCAAACGGGCGGGCGACGGTGGTGGGGGAGACGACGGCCGGCTGGGCGGCCGTTCAGGACACGCTCAGGATGGATGACGGAGCGGCGCTGATCCTGTCCGTCGCCAACTTCCACGCCCCGGACGGCGACGTGATCCACGGCGAAGGGGTGACTCCGGACCGCGAGGTGTCAGCGCGCGACCTGCGACGCTATCGCGATGTGCTGCACCGATCCTTCGAGAGCCCAGAGGCCCGGATCAAGGCCGAGGAAGACGTGGGCGATCCGTTCTTGGATCTCGCACTGGAAGCGCTGGCTGCCGCCGAATAGCGCAAGCGAGCCCGCGCGACGCTACTGGACGACCCCCGTCGGTCCGTCGGGCGGCGGGTTCTCAATCTGGATCGTGCCGAAGGCGGATTCGTACTGCGCGATGTTCTGGGACAGCACAACTTGGAGAGCCTTGGCCTGCTGGGGGCTCAGGTACACGCCCGCGAACGAAGCGAAGGTGACCTGCCCTCGTTCGCCAATCTTCAGCCGTCCGAACTGCAGGAAGAAGTCCCAGACCGAAACGTTCACCTGCACGCTGTTGGCGTAGTCCTCGCGATAGTCCTCGCGCCGGACGACTTTCACGTCGGGAGCCTCCTGGGGCCCTCTCCGGCCGGCACTGCTCGGGTTGCGGTCCATCTCTGTATTATGTCAGCGGTAGCGACGGTCAGGCGCCGCTCTCGGGCAGGGCAGGAAAACAGGGAGTGTTCGAACGGCGCCAGCGACGGGCCGTGCTCCTGCTGTCCGGCGCTGACGCGCTGCTCACGCTCGCGGCGTTCGAGGCGGCGCGCGCGACCCGCGGGGCGCTGCCCCTGAGGGAGTTTTCGCTTGAGGGGCCCGAGGCGGCGCTGGTCCGGGTCGTCGCGCTGGCCTGTGTCATCGGTGCCGGCCGCTGGACCGGGGCCTATTCGCGGATTTCCGCCGCGAAGCGTCCCCGTCCGCTGGCGGCCACGGCACGCCAGCAGTTCTGGGCCTCGCTGGCACTGCTGACCTGCCTGTACCTCCTGCATTTCCAGCCCCCCGTAAGCCGCCTGTTCCTGGCACTCCTCTTCGCGTACCTGAGCACTCTGCAGGCCCTGCTAAGGGCCGGCACGGAGCGGTTCCGAGGACGGCTCACGCGGTCCTTCGGCACGCAATCCGCGGTTGTGATCGTCGGCAGCGGCCGACGTGCGCGCCAGCTTGAGGCCGAGCTGGAATCGTCGCCGGGCGGTGGCGCGACGGTGTTGGCCCGGCTCGGGTGGGATCCGGCGGCCGCTGGCTGTGCCGAGACGGCGGGGCCCTCGGCGGCCTTGGAGCCGATGCTATTGGAACAGGTGGTCGACGAGGTGCTTGTCAGCGTTCCCGGTGACCGACTGTCCGAGCTTCGCGACCTGCTGGCGCTGTGCGACGAGCACGGCGTGACCACCCGGCTGGTCGCGGATTTCTTTCCCAATCGCCACCGACAGGTCTACTTCGACCGGCTCGGCGACGTCCCCCTGCTGACATTCTCGACGGCCCCGGCGAACGAGGCCCAGCTGCTGCTGAAGCGCGTCGGAGACCTGGCCGTCGCCGGTGCCAGCCTGCTGGCGCTGTGCGTCCCGATCGCCGTCGTCGGCCTGCTCGTGAAGCTGACATCGAAGGGCCCCGTGTTTTTCAGGCAGCTCCGCTGTGGGCTGAACGGCCGGGTCTTCACGTGCCTGAAGTTCCGCTCGATGGTCGCGGACGCTGAAGCGCGGAGGGCACAACTCGAGCATCTCAACGAGAAGGACGGCCCGGCTTTCAAGATCCGGGACGACCCGCGGCTGACGCCGATCGGCGGCTTCCTGCGCAAGTACTCGATCGACGAGTGGCCCCAATTCTGGAACGTGCTCAGGGGCGACATGGCGATCGTCGGCCCGCGCCCGGCCGTGCCGTCGGAGGTGGAGCGATACGAGGTCTGGCAGCGGAGGAGGCTGCGAATGCGCCCGGGCCTCACGTGCCTGTGGGCGATCCGGGGCCGGGACCGGCTTGGATTCGACAGCTGGATGCAGATGGACCTCGAGTACATCGACAACTGGTCCCTGCTGCTCGACTTGAAGATCCTGGCCCGAACTGTGCCGGTCGTGCTCAGCGGCAGGGGCGCGGGCTGACTGGGCCCACCCCAAGGGCCGTTCAACCGCACAGCGGTGCCTTTCGGAACCCGCAGGGCTGGTTCCGCCCCCCCTGGGCCGGCGCCCTTGCTATGCTCGTATGCTCTCAGGATCGCCCTTCGATGTCTTCAATCTCTGTCCGCATTCTGATCGCCCTGGCGGCGATCGCCTCCACCGCCTGGTCCCAGTCGTCCACGCAGACCACCCTCAGGAACCCCCCCGTCGACGCGACGCACGCCCTGCTCGTGACCCTCGGGATCGGCGACACGTCCCAGACCCGCTGGGACGGCAGTCTGCGGGTGACCGCTGGGGAGCTGGTCGAGCTGATCGGCTACGAGATGGGGCTGGGGGACGTGATTCACCCCCCGAGGCGCTGGGAGATGGCCACGCGACCGGCGTTTCCCTTCAACCGGCGCAACCACGACGAGGACATCTTGGCCGATCTGCCCCCGGACACGTTCCTCACGCCGCGCTTCTACGTCTATCTGCGAGGATCGGCGGCCACGGAGGTCGCATTCGAGACCGAGCAGGCGAACTTCAGGCTGAGGGTTGGCGATCTTGGAGAGGCCGGCACGTCCAGTTTTGCGGAGGGCCAGGCGGCTGTCTCGCGGGTTCCGATCGCCGTGCTCATGGGCAGGGGCGACCCGGGCCTGCCCCATGAGCGGCTCACGGACAACGACTTCCCGTCACTAGCAGTCGCGGCCGACGACACGGTCTGGGTGGCGTACAGCGGGTTCTCCGGCGGGTCGGACCGCGTCTTCGCCGACCGTGTCCTACCCGGGCACCCCGGCCCGACCCGGCGCACCCGGCACGCGGTCAGCGCCGCGGGTGGCGATGTCTACCGCACGGCCGTGGCCGAGGATGCGGAAGGGAAGATCTGGGTGGTCTGGTCCGAGCAGGTCCGCGGCAATTGGGACCTCTACGCGCGCGCCTTCGACGGGCACAACTGGGGCAGCGTCGAGCGTCTGACGACCGCGGCCCAGCCAGACATCCACCACAGGCTGGCCCGGGGCCCCGACCGCAAGCTACACCTCGTGTGGCAGGGCGCTCGCGGCGACCGATTCGGCATCTTCCACCGCAGCTATGACGTGGCGAGCGGATGGGGCGAGGCTGCGCGCGTGAGTGGCCCCGCGGCAGGCAACTGCTGGGAGCCGTCCGTCGCTGTTGACAGCGCCGGGACCGTCTACGTGGGCTGGGACCAGTACGCGGAGGCCACCGGCTATGACATCTACTTGGCCCACAAGGCAGGACCGACGTGGGCACCGCCGCGTGCCATAGCGGAGACGGGGCGCTTCGAGGCCTATGTCTCGCTAGCGGCCGACCGCCAGGACCGCATCTGGATGGCCTGGCACGAGTCCGGGATCAACTGGGGCAAGGACTGGGGCTACCCATTCGACATCCGGGCCAATGCCACGGGCCTCTACAACTCGCGCGAGCCTCGCGTGGCTGTCTACGACGGCGGGCAGCTGCGCGCTCCGGCGACCCCGCTGGCGGAATCCCTGCCGGATCCGGGCCCCGGCAACAACTTCTTCGAGTACCCGCAACTGGCCGTGGACGGCGCGAACCGAGTGTGGGTCTTCCTCCGGCACCGCCGCCCGATGCAGCACAACGTGTACTGGCGAACGCCCTCGCACCACGCGCTGTGGGAGATTCGCGCCACGCGATACGACGGAGATTCTTGGGCGCCGCTGACGCTGATGCCGTACTCCACCGGGCGAACGGACATGCGAATCCAGGCCGCGGCGGACTCTTCGGGGCGGCTGGTGGCCGCCTATCCCACCGACCGCAGGAGTTTCCGGGACTTTGTCAACATCATGCTGGACGTGTTCATCGCGCGGCTTCCGGCGCCTCCGGGCGAAACTACGGACCACGGCTTCGCGCCTCTCGCGCTTCCGGCGGTCGAGGCCGCGCGCCAGCCGCCCAACCGCTCGCCTCGCGAGATCGCGGCGGACGAGCCGGTCCATCCCAACGACGAGAGGGACGTGGAGCGCATCCGCTCGTACGTCTACGACGTGGGCGGGCGCCAGTACAGGATCTATCGCGGCGACATGCACCGCCACACCGAGATCTCCTGGGATGGGTACAACGACGGTTCGACGGAGGACACCTACCGATACGCGATCGACCCGGGCGCGCTCGACTTCCTCGCGATCACCGAGCACAACTTCGGCGTCGCCGACGAGTACGACTGGTTCCGCAGCCAGAAGTACGCCGACATCTTCCGCATCGGCGGTTCCTTCGTGCCACTGTTCGCGTACGAGCGCTCGATCAAGTACCCCGGCGGGCATCGCAATGTGGTGTTCCCGTACCGGGGCGCGCCCATTCTCGACTACCAGCACTACGAATGGTCGGTCGGCGGGAGCTATGCCCGCCAAGGACCGGAGCGGTTCTTCGCCTACTTGCGGAAGTACAAGGGCATCGCGATGTCGCACACGTCCGGGACTGACATGGGCACTGATTGGGCCGACTACGACCCCGAGGTGGAGCCAATCGTGGAAATCTACCAGAGCGACCGCAACAGCTACGAGTGCGAGGGGTGCTGGCGGTCCGCGCCCCCCGGCGAGGCGAAAAAGCAGTTCGGCGGGTATCGGCCGGCCGGCATGGTCTCGAAGGCGTGGGCCAAGGGTTACCGCCTCGGCGTGCAGGCCAGTTCGGACCACCTAGCCGTTCACACGTCCTACTCGATGCTGCTGGCCGAGGAAAACTCGCGCTCCGGTCTGGTCGAAGCGATCCGCGCCCGCCACACGTACGGCGCCACGGACAACATCATCGTGGACTTTCGGCTCGTCGAGGGCGGGCGGGAGTACCTGATGGGCGAGGAGGTGGCAATCGGGCGTGCCCCGACCTTCCGCGTGCACGTGGAGGGGACCGACAATCTCGGAGAGGTCGAGATCGTCAAGAACAATAGCCGCGTCTATCGCCAGGAGCCCGGCTCGCCCACGGTAGACTTCGAGTACACGGACAGTGGCGCTCCGGGCGAGGAGGCCGATTTCTACTACCTGCGCGTGCGCCAGTCGGACCGCGACCAGCAGGTTGCGTGGAGTTCGCCGATCTGGGTAACCGCGCGCTGATATCGGAGGGTGCCGCCGCCGGGCGGCCTGCCCGCTACACGGCGAAGCCGTGCTGGCGGCGGTGGTGCGATCCGTCGAAGTCCTGGGTGGACTTGAATCGCTCGAAGCGGCCGTCGCCGGCCACGTCCTCGACCTTGGACAGCAGGACGGCCTTCGAGTCGTCGCCCATGGGCCGGAAGCCCCTGGCAATCTTGATCTCGGCCATCAGCTCGTCCATGGACAGGACGCCCACGACTAGCGACGAGACCGGCTGGCTCAGCGAATAGCGCCTGCACTCCTCGTGAGTCGCCGATGTGTTGGTCGGAATGGCCCCGCGGGGTGCACCGCCACCGAGGCTCTTCATCCCGACGACGCCCACGTTTCGTGCGAGGCACAGCGGCACGACCTCCTTCTGGAAGCTGCGGTAGTGGGCGTCCAAGACGTTGATCGGCATCTGGGCCGCGTCCCAGTCGTGGGGCTTGTTGAGCATCTTGGCGTGGATGCTGGGATCCTTGTGGCCAGTGAAGCCGATGTAGCGCACCTTGCCGGCCTCTTGGGCCTCGAGGGCCGCCTTGAGGCCGCCCTTCTCGAAGACCCAGTCGGGGTCGGAATCGTAGACCATCTCGTGGAACTGCCAGAGGTCGATCCGATCGGTGCGCATGCGTCGCAAGCTGTCCTCTAGGTTTCGCATGGAGCCTTCGTAGTCCCGCTCGCAGTTCTTGGTCATCAGGAAGACCTTGTCGCGTTTGCCGCCCTGGTCGAGCGCGCGCCCCATGATCTCCTCCGATCCGCCGTCGTGGTAGTCCCAGGCGTTGTCGAAGAAGGTCATGCCCTCGTCGATCGCGGCGTGCATGATCCGCACGGCCTCGTCCTCGTTCTCGACGGCTCCGATGTGCCAACCGCCAAGGCATAGGATCGACACCTGCTCGCCGGTCCTGCCGAGTACGCGGGTGGGCAGCCCGTTCGGACTGTCCTGCTGCGCAAGAGCCTGCTGGGCAAGAGCGACGGAGGCGGCACTGCCGAACATCCCCTGGAAGAACGTGCGGCGGGTTGCGTCAAGAGCCATGCTGAGTCACCTCCTAGCAGAGTGGCATTGCCCCAATCGTACCCCATGCATGCCGTGCCCGCGCGCAACGCATCGCAGCCGCCAAAGGTGACGCCGAGCCGCACGGGGGGATGGTCAGCCGGCCCAAGCGCTGGTCCCGCGCCACCATGGGAGCCACCAGCGGGCAGCGAGACGGTCCCCGAAGAAGTGTCGGCTGACACTGCGCGACGCCCAGCGTTCCGCCCGCGACACACGATCACTCTTGGGTTACACAGTCACCGGCCTGTTCGGCCATTCTCTCTCAGTGTGCTAGAATACCGGTCTGTGAATGGATTCTTTGCCAGATCATCCATATTGTGTGTGTTGCCATTCCATGATAGGACGCTCATCTCCGTAAGGTGTTCGAAGTAGCACGAGTAGGGTCGCGTGAGGGCAGGCATCCGACAGCCCGGGTGGGCAGACGTCGGCGCCATATCCGCGTGCGATCCCGCCAGGCCGGTTCGATCCCGCCAGCCCAGGGCAGACGGCGCCGCGGTCCCATGACAGGGGGCAGGGAGCGGTGACGGACGGAGCTCTGGACCCAAGGGGAACGGGACTGGCCTCCAACACACGACCGCCCCCGTCGCGCAAGGCAGTCGATGTGGCGAAGAACTTGCTGGCTGGGGGCAAGAGGTACCAGCGGGAGAGCAACGTGGTGTCCGACCTCACACTCCTGCTTGCCGAGGTTGGCATCGGTCCCTCGGAAATAGAGCGGGAGCATCCGTCGGGCATCGGTCGCATCGATGTCTACCTGCCGCGTTACAGAGCGATCGTCGAGGCGAAGGCTAGAGGACGGGCCGCGGATCCGAACAGCCCGGGCTCGGGGACCTCCGAGTCTCCGAGGGCCCAGCTGGAGCGCTACGTGACGGCGGAAATCGCCGCCGAACTCCAGCGGTTTCCGCTGGAGGCTCGCGGTCAGAGTCCGGAGGAATGGACAGGGATTGTCACAGACGGCGGCCACTGGCATGTGTACTCATACCCGCATGCGCAGAACGCCGTCGGGAGGGTGCGGCTCCTGCACACGGGTCCCATTCCGGGAGGTGCGAAGGAGCTTGTAGCGAAGCTCACGAAATGGTTGGAGCGGGATCCTGTGGGCCGGCAATGGATTCCGGCCGATCCAAGCCATCTGTTCACCGACAACGAGCGCGAGCTGGACCGGCTGTTCGCCGAGATGCCGGCGAGCGTCAGTCAAGAGACGGAGACCAAGCGGGCGCTGTGGCACGACATGTTGCGTGTCTCGGGAATGTCTCCGCCAGGTCAGGCCGCTCCGGACAGGCTGTTCGTGACGCACTCCTTCCTGATAGCGGTCGCCCGCATGGTCTCGCACCTGATCGCGAGACGGGCGGACAGCTGGAAGGTTGCGCTGAGAGATGGGTTTGCATCCTGGATGCTCGACTGGGCGGAGGGCGAGGCATGGTGCCGGGAGCTGTGGGACGTTGTCAGCCAGTATGACTGGCACCGCCGGCGGGGGGATGTGCTCCGAGCGCTGTACGAGACATTCGTGCCCAAATCCGACAGGAAGGTGTACGGGGAATTCTACACGCCCGATTGGTTGGCGGCCAAGATGGTCGAGGAGGCCCTTGACGACCAATGGCTCGAGGAAGTGATTCCCGAGGCCGACGACGCGGCGCAGAATGGAACCGAGTTCAAGGGCCGGGGCGTCCTGGATCCGGCGTGCGGTTCCGGAACGTTTCTCTACCATGCGGCGATCAGGCTGCTGGAGGCGCCGGCGATGCAGGATCTCCAGCCGCAACAGAGGGCCAACGTGGCCGCTCTGCTCCTGAATGGGATCGACGTGCACCCCGTGGCGGTCGAGATTGCCAAGGCCAACCTGATGCGGGTTCTGCAGCCAACCGCGGGTGAGTCCGCACTTCGGGTTCATCTGGGAGACTCCCTCCTGACCGGGGAGGATCATGCGTCACTGTTTGGGCATGTCAAGGGCTCGATGCGACTGGTAACGCCGCAGGGGCGGGAGATCCTAATTCCGGTGGAGTTTGTGAAGCAGGACGGGTTCGGGGACCGCATGAGGCGTCTGGTCTACGCGGCCTCGAGTGGCAAGGACCTGCCACCAGCGGTGCTGAACGCCGTTCCAAGGCACCTCCGCCGAGAGTTGATCCGCTGCAAGGATGGGTTCGCGGCGGTCATCGGCGAAGAGGGGAACTCGGTCTGGACGTGGTACGCGATCAACACGGCCGCGCCGCACTTGCTGTCGGAGCGCAAGGTGGACCGGATCGTGGCGAATCCGCCGTGGGTGAAGCTTGCCAACATCCAAGAGCTCGGACGCAAGCGGGCCATGGAGAGCCTAGCCGACTCTCTGGGGTTGCAGGCGGGAGGCAAGCTGGCCCCGCACTTCGACATCGCCGCCTTCTTCGTGCGGCGGGCCAGGGAACTGTACATGCAGGATCCGGAGAGAGATCCGGCGGTCTGGCTGGTGAAGAAGTCGGCGCTGAACGCAGGTCACTGGAAGCCATTCCGGAAGGCGCACGGGGCCACGTTGGCGCAGTCTGTGGATCTGGAAGCTCTCCAGCCATTCGGAGGCGGGGACTCGAGGCGGTGCTGTCTGCTGATGGAGCACAGGGAGATGAGCTCGTTGGGCCCAGTCGCGGAGAAATCGGAGATGGAGCAATCGGGAGCGCCATCGCCATCGCGCCGGTTGGCAGCGGTCTTGCAGGGCGCGGGGAAACCGAAGGCAGAGGAGTCATGGCAGGCGGTCGGCGGGCGGGTCCAATTCCTGGCGGCGCCAGAGCCGTTGCCCCAAGCACCTTCGGAATACGGCACGGGCACGTTTCGGCAGGGGGCAACGATCGTTCCCAACGTGCTTCTGATAGCGCAACAGTGGTCTCCGCTGGGCGCCAACCGGATCAGGGTCCGAACCGAGAAATCATGGCACCTGCCGTGGAAACGGATTCCGCCGCAGAGTGTTGAGGTTCCGCGACGGTGGTTGTCGAAGCTATACCGGTCCCGTGCGATGCTCCCGTTCGTCGCCTCGCGGGGCGATACCCATGCAATCATTCCCATGGATCAGGAGGGTCGGCTGGCCCTTGACTCGGCGCTAGACGAGCTTGCTTGGAAGCGACTGGACGAGCTTTACCGACGCCACCGCGGAAAGGGCAAGACCACGCCGAAGACACTGACGAGACAAGCCGACTTTGCGGGCAAATTGTCGTCGCAGCCGACGGGCGCTCACCCAGAGCAACGCATGGTGTTGTACATCGCGTCGGGAGATGTCATGCGCAGCGCGCGGACCTCTTCGGGGAGTGGTCTCGTGGGAAACACATTGTACTGGTATGTCGCGACTAGCGAAGATGAGGCGGCGTATCTGACTGCCCTTCTCAACGCGCCCTGCTTGAAGCGGGCCTTCTTCGAGTCTAGAGCGAGCGGCAAGCATTTTCACCTACATCCGTGGCGCAAGGTGCCGATACCCAAGTACGACGCGAGCAACCCAGATCACGTGCGCTTGGCGGAACTCTGCCAGCGAGCCGAGAAGGTCGCAGTGTCCGTCGCGAGAGATGCCAAGCGCCGGATTCCCAAAGCACGCGAGGTTAAGCTCTCGAACTTAGTTCGGCGGAGGCTTGTTGCGGCCGGTGTCTTCCCGGCTATCGACGAGGCCCTAACGAAGCTGCTGCCCGATCAAGTGACCGGGACAGAATGAACGCTAGGTCGCCACTCCGCTCTTGGTGCGTTCGGCCAGGCGCGAGGGCGAACTCCGGATCTGCCGCCATTTCTCCGTTCTCGCGGTCTGTGGATTGTGGCGTAGCACTCTGAGCGGTCGGCCTCCCTCCAATAGGAAGCCAAGACACCCCGATGGAACTTGGCGCCGCCCCGGCCCGGGCAGGACCTCGATGCGGCCCCGGCCGCTCAGCGATTGACGATCTTGACCCTGAAGTACGGCTTGGCCTGCTCGCCCGGGTCCATGACGTACGTTTGGTGCGTGAGCATGGGGTCGTAATCACGCCAGAGCCAAGCCATGGCCTGCGGCAGTTCCGCGTCTCCGTACACGGTGCTGTGCTGCGCGTTGCCAAAGCTGAACTTGAAGTCGTATTCCTTCATCTTCAGCGAGTTCGCCAGTTGGATGTTCTGCAGCGGCCAGCTGCCGAAGATGTTCTCCAGGTCGTAGCTGCCGTCCCCGAGCCATATCCGGATGTTGCGGCGCTCCCGCCTGCGGATCAGGAACGGCCAGGCGTTGCCCCCGTCGAGAGGCTCGCATGGATCCCGGTCACCGAAGCGGCCGAGCGGGTACTGGCCGGACGGATTCTCCTGCCCCCAGCGCCACTGGATGCTCGCGTAGCTCCCGATCCTCGAGAGGACGCGGCTGAAAGCGTGCGGGCGGAACCATGCGGCGTTGAGCGAGCAGATCCCACCGGATGACTGGCCGCCTATGGCGCGGGAATAGCCGTCCTCCCGCAGGCGGTAGGTCTTCTCGACCTCGGGGAAGAGCTCGTCCACGACCATCTTGTTGTAGTCGTCATTGAACGTGTCGTACAGCAGACTCCGCATGTGACCGATGGCTCTCGGGGCGTACGAGGCCGAATTGTCGTGGTTCCCGATGTGCCCCGGAGCAATCAGGACGAGCACCATCGGCGGAAGCCGTTTCTTGTGCACCAGATTCTCCACGACGACTCGGATCCGCGAACGCTTGTCGCGCTCCAAGAAGCGGTGTCCGTCCTGCCATACCATGACCGGCGAGGGCACTTCCGGGTCCACCCCTGGCGATGCGTAAAGCCAATACGACACTTCCCAGCCACGGTACGTTGGACTCTCGTGGAACAATTCCCCGGACAGCTCGCCTTCAGGAACGCCCTCTTGGCCGTACGAGTCCTCCCCGTAAGCGGCTGTGTCGAAGCGACGGCCGCCCAAGATTTCGCCGCCGACGCGGTAGTGGTGGGCGTGCGACGTGCCGGTCCTCAGTCGTTGCGCATGGAACCACAGGTCACCGGGCAGCTTCGCCATGGGCCGTGCAGGCTCGTCGTCGATGTAGAGATGCGGCCTAGTGCCAGCCTCGATTGCCCAGACGAGGTCTCCGCCGTACGCCGACACGGCGGCCCCTTCCTTGAGGTCCTCGCCGCTGAAACGCTCCCTGAGCATTGAAGCGGTCGCCGCCGGCGCCGGGCTGGCGGTCACGGCCCGGAAGAGCTCCCGGGCTTGTTGGTCGGTCATGAGTGAAGGATATCAGCAGCGACGGCGGGGCCGCGGGCCCAGCGGCGTGGCGCCCCGTCCGCTGGAACATGCCTGAGGTCCGAGGGCAGCCCCGGGCATTGCGCCTGATCTCCGACTGGCAGCTACCGCCGCTCGGAACGCTCCCAGCGGTCCGGTGTGAACCCGGTCACCGAACGCCGTCGGTGGTCCTGCTGCCCGTTCCTCGGAACCGTCCGATGGTGGCTCAGCCGGATCGGCATCCCTGGCGGGCTGCCCATGCCCCACTTCTCAGGGGGTGACAAGAAGGGGTGGTTTGTGGCATTCCTTGGGTCATGGTCGATCAGCATTGCATCGCCCGAACTTTGGGCAGCCAGCAGGCCGTCGCGGCACTGCAGGTCTTGCTGGCCGAGTCCGGCTCGGTCAGTCGCTCCGAGATCGCCCGGCGGGTGTGTGACCAGTTCCACTTCGTCGACAGCCTCGGCAGATGGCAACTGGCCAGCTGTCAGAAGGCGTTGCGGAGCCTGGATGCCGCCGACCGCATCCGACTGCCCGCCCCCCAGCCGGGCGGTCACTGGCCCGGCCGGCCGTCCCGTCTGGGCCGTCCCGTCCCCGAGCCCGTCGCTGTGCCCGCCGCCGCCGGTGCCGTGCAGGGCCTGCAGCTGACTCTGGTCCAGACCCAGCTCCAGCGCCGAACCTGGAACGAGATCGTCGCCACCGAGCATCCCCAGGGAGCCGTGCTGCACGTCGGCGCTCAGCTGCGCTATCTGATCGAGTCCCGGCACGGCATCTTGGGCGCCGTCGGCTTCGCCGCCTCCGCCCTCGCCCTGGCCGCCCGCGACGAGTGGATCGGCTGGTCGGCCCCCATGCGCCGCAAGCGCCTGCACCGCATCCTCGGCCTGAGCCGCTTCCTGATCCGCCCCTCCGTGCGCTGTCACTGCCTGGCCTCCCAAGTGCTCGGTAAAGTTCTGCGCCGCCTGCCCGACGACTTCCGCCAACGCTACGGCTACCGCCCGGCTCTCGTGGAAACCTTCTGCGATGCGAGCCGGCACGCGGGCACCTGCTTCCGCGCCGCCAACTTCACCTGCATCGGCCAGACCGCCGGGCGCGGCCGCTTCGCCCCTCGTGACGAGCGCGTGCCCGCCAAGCAGATCTTCGTTTACCCCCTCTCCACCGACTGGCGCCGCGTGCTGGGCACCGTCGAACCGCTCGGCGTCGCCGAGGGCCTGGACCTGGATCAGTTCGCCGCCAACGAACTCGGCGGAGCCCCGCTGGGGGATGTACGCTTGTCGCGGAGACTGGTGCGCACCGCAAGCATGCAGGCAGCCGCCCCCAGCGCCTCGATCCCCGCCGCTGCGCAGGGCCGGCGAGCGCTGGTGAAGGGACATTACCGCTTCATCGACCAGCCCTCCCGGTCGGCGGTCACGCCGGAGAACATGCTGGCGCCGCACCGCGAGCGCACGCTGCGGCGCATGCAGGGCGAGGGGGTCGTGCTGTGCCTGCAGGACGGCACGGACCTCAACTTTGCCGAACATCCCGGCTGCGTGGGGTTGGGGCTGATTGCCAGGAACCGCCGCTCGCAGGCCAAGGGCGGCAAGACCAAGGCCAAGGCCGGCAAGGCGCAGGGCGCCGGCTCGGCGAGTGCCAAGGAGCGGTCGAAGGGCAGGCAGGTCCCAGCGGGGGATGTGTATCCGGACGGCACGCTGGGGCTGCACATGCACTCGACGCTGGCAGTGAACGCGGCGGGCATTCCCCTGGGGGTGCCGCAGATCCAGTTCGATGCGCCGGACGGCAAGGCGGAGCGCGGCAAGCCGTTGCAGGAGCGCAAGACGATGCGCTGGATGCGGGGCTTGCGGGAATGCGGCCAACTGGCGGGGCGCTTGCCGGGCACGCGGGTGGTGTCGGTGATGGACCGCGAGGGCGACGTGTTCGCCCTGTTCGCGGAGGGGCGGCGACTGCAGTCGGCAGGGGTCGAGCTGCTGGTGCGGGCGCGGCACAACCGGTCGCGGGGCAAGGGGCGGCCGAAGCTGTTCGAGCACATCCGGGCGCAGAAGGCACAGGCGGAGCTGCAGCTCGATGTGGCGCGCAGTTCGGCGCGTCGCAGCACGCGCAGGCAGAAGAGGAAGGCCGTGCGCAAGGCGCGCAGAGCGACGGCGGAGCTGCGTTGGAAGAGTGTGGAGATCCGGGATCCGGGGGGGCGCGAGCAGCCGGTTCGGCTGCAACTGGCGCATGTGTGGGAGCGGTCGGCGCCGGCGGGGAAGAAGCCGCTGGAGTGGTACCTGCTGACGACTCTGGAGGTGGGGTGCAAGCAGGACGCGGAACGGGTTCTGGACTGGTACGGGCTGCGCTGGCGGATCGAGGACTGGCACCGGATCCTGAAGGCGGGCTGCAAGGTGGAGTACTTGGGGCACCGCAAGGGGGAGCGCATTGAACGGGTGGTGACGATCAAGGCGGTGATCGCCTGGCGACTGGCAGCGATGACGCTGCTGGGGCGAGAGACCCCGGAACTGCCGGCAGAGGTGTTCTACACGGAGCTGCAGCTGCGAGTGCTGCGGCACTTCGCCAAACGCAGGGGCATGGCCGAGCCCGCGAATCTGGGGTTGGCTGTCCGGACGATGGCGATCATGGGAGGCTACCTGTACCGCCGGAACGGCCCGCCTGCGGGGCATCAGAAGATCTGGGAGGGCTGGACGCGTCTGACGATCATGTCCGAAGCCTATGAGCTGAGGGACTACTTTGAACGGCCTCAAACCGCTTCTCAGCACGAGCCCTGAATGTGACTTGAGGGGCATGGGCAGCTGGCGGGACCGATCACGTGGGATGGGTGCACAACGGGCCCGAAGTCCGGCCTCCGTCGCAGCGTTGCCACCAGTGGCACCATAGCCGCACCCCTGAGGATGGCAAGCAGGGGACCAACCAAGACGTGACTCGGCCAGCGCCCGGTGCCCCCTCCCAGACGCCAATCTCCTGGCGCGCCGGCGATGCTCGCTCACAAGCCCCAGGAGCCAGTCGCCAGTGTGCTCACCGGCCCGCGCGAGCCGGCAAGTGGGGCTCAGAGCAGCCAGAATTTCCGCCGGGAGTGGCCGCGGCGGACCACAACCGACCGTTCATCGCCACCATCGTTGCCATGCGGCCCATGTCCTGACCGTGGTCTGACTGGCCACCGCTGAATGAGAACGCCGCCCCGCCGGTCCCCGCGGCGGATATCCCGGAAGAAATGTCGGCCATGGCATGAGTCACAGTTCGGGCCCGCCCTCCCGGGCAAGGCGCAAAATTCTGGCGAACTTGCCGGCGGGGAAGCTGGCCACCGCGGCCGAGCTTCCTGGCAGAGCCTTGGAATCCGATAGGATACGGCGAGGAAATGCGACAGTTCTGGGTTGCCGTCCTGGCGGTGAGCGCACTCTCGGCGCAAGATCTCGCGACAGAAGCGCTGCGTCTACACCGCGACGCGTTGGTCTTCGACGCACATGTGCACATCGGCAATCGCCAGTTCTACCAGCGGCGCGACTTGGGCGAGCGCTATTCGGATGGCCATGTCGACCTGCCGCGCCTGATCGAGGGCGGGATGGACGCCATGTTCTTCAGCCTGTCCACCTCGGAGGCCTACTATCCGTCCCGGTTCGAGACCAAGCACGCGCTGAGAGTGATGGACGCCGGCATTCGGCAAATCGAGAGGCAATCCGACCGCATTGAGGTCGCGCTCAACGCTGAAGACCTCGACCGGATCGTGCGCCAAGGCAAGATTGCGGCAGTTCTCGACTTGGAAGGATCGATCGACCTCGACGGTGATCTGGCAGTCCTGCGGATGTTTCGCCGCCTAGGCCTCCGAAGCCTCCAGTTGCCCGCCCATAACTGGCCGAACGCCTATGCCGATTCCTGCTGCGCCGAGCGTCGCTGGAACGGCATCAACGATCACGGGCGGAAATTCATCCGGGAGATGAACCGGCTAGGCATGATCATCAACGTTTCCCACTCTTCGGACGAGACGCTCGAGCAGGCAATCGACGCCAGCGATCACCCGGTCGTGGCTACCCATCACGGCCTGCGGCGGTTCAACGACATCCCGCGCGTCATGCCGGACCGCCTCCTTCGAAAGCTGGCATCCAAGGGTGGCGTGATCGGATTCCACATCGGTCACTCCTTTCACAGCCGTGCCTTCTTCGAGTGGAAGAGCGCGCGGGACGGGCGGGCATTCTGGGACACCACGGACGTGGCCGACCGCGTGCGGGGCAAGTCCATCGCCGAGATCGACCGGATGGTGGGCACGCGCTACCCATCGGTCGGCCCGGAGCCGCCGCCAGCTCTCCGGATGTCCGTGAGCGACTGGCTGGAGGTGGTCGAGTACGCGATCAGTCTCGTCGGCGAAGATCACGTAGCGCTGGGATCCGACTTCGACGGCGGTCCCACGCCGCCGAAGCCGATGTCGGATGTCTCAGACTTGCCGTGGCTGACGGCAGGAATGCTCGAACGGGGCTGGTCCGAGGAGCGCATCCGCAAGTTCCTCGGCATGAACATGTTGCGCGTGTTTCGGGAGGTGACCCGATGAGGCGGTTTCTTGCCGGTGCCTGTGCGCTATTGCTGGCCGGCCAAGCCGTGGCTCTGGCGCAGGAGGGCCGGTTCGAGAGCCCGGTCGTCTTCCAGCGAGCCGAGCTGTCCGGAGATGGTGAGGTTGTCCGGAATGGAAAGCTGTGGGGGATGGAAGCCGACGGTTCGGGGCTTCGCCAGCTCACCTTCGGCCCGACGTACGACGAGCATCCCTCCCTGTACTCGGACTTGGAACATGTCCTCTACGCCGAGTTCGAGGGGGGACGGCTGGACCAGAGGCAGGGCGGCAGGCTGGTTCGGGTCAACATTTACAGCGGCGAGAGGCAGATCTTGGCCGAAGAAGAGCGGTGCGCGCTGCATCACGCCGCGATTTCGCCCGTCAGGGACTTGCTGGCGTACCACTACAACTGCGGCCAGCGCCGCGCCCAGATGCTGGGCCTCGGGCCCGACCGCCGCGAGACGGCGATGCAGGCCACAAATGGCGTCCGCACGAGTCGCGGAATCATCGCCATGCACGAGAAAAACGCTAGCATCACGCCGCGTGAAGTGGCACTGGTCCTCATCGTCGGGCATGGCGGCGCGACGCGGGTTGAGTTCCTGACGGATGGCGAATCCCTGCACCGGCGGGCTGCGATCTCGCCGGATGAGCGCTGGATGGCATGGCAGACCAATGCGGCGGGGCCGGAGGACGAGATTTTCGTGGCCGAGATCGACGGATCCGAAGCTCGCAACCTCACGCAGACCCCCGGCAACGACGGGCATCCGTGGTTTGCGAGGGATGGCCGCTCGCTCGTGTTCGAGTCGGACCGGACCGGCAATTGGGAGATCTGGCGGGTTGAACTGGACACGGGGGAACAACGCCAGCTCACCAGCGCCTCTGGCAAGTACGTCAGCACGCGCCCCCGCATGTAGAGCAGAGGGCGCTCAGGCCGGGCCCATGTGCTGGGAACGCGGGTCGCCGGTCTCGGCCATCCAGCCGGTCAGGCGTGAGTGGAGGTTCAACTTTGCGCTGCGGGCGGCTCGCTCGCTGACAAGGTTGCGGGTCTCGCCGGGATCGTTCGCAAGGTCGTACAGCTGTGAGTGCCCAAGAGAGTGGAAGCAGTACTTCCACTCGTGCGTGCGGATCATCCGCTGGAAATTCGGAGGGCCCGGCGCGGTCCAGTGCGATCGATCCCGCTCGGCGAAAATGGGCCGGCCAAGGTCCTCGTTGCCCTCGATGTACGGTCGGAGGCTGCGGCTGGCCAGTCTGCCCGCGGGCGGCACCCCGAGATAGTCGAGGACGGTGGCGGAGATGTCGCACGTTCCGGCTTGCGTCCGAACCGTGGTGCCGGCCGGTATCCGGCCCGGCAGGCGCATCACCAGCGGCACGCGGGTGGTCTCCTCGTACATCGAGAGCAGGGTCTTGCCATACATGCCGTGGCCACCCTGCATGTCGCCGTGATCGGAAGTGAAGACGACGAGGGTATTCTCGGCCTCGCCAAGCCGGTCCAGCTCGTCGAGAATGCGGCCAAGGTTGGCGTCCATCATGGACACCATCCCGTAGTAGACCGCCAAGTATTCCCTCATGCCTTCCTCGCCGAGAAGCCGTCCGAATCTCCAGGCCACGGATGCTCGGTCGACCTCCTCCACAGCGCCCCGGTTGGCGGGCAGCGGCAGGTCCCTCCGGGGGTACATGCCGTAATACGGCTCGTTGATGGCCCACGGGCCGTGGGGGGCCGGAAAGCTCACCGTCAGGAGGAACGGCTGTCCGGCAAGGTCGGCGAGTGCTCGGATTGCCCGGCCCGCGATCCAGGCTTCTTCGGTGTGCCCGACCGGGACGTCCGTCCGCCCGATCCAGCCGTTCGCCGCCGGGGGGTGGCCGTACTGGGCGATCGCCGCCCGCACCGCCTCGACGGACTCGATCGGCCTTCCGGCGCGGTTGCGCGGTCCCCTCGCCGGAGGGGGCATCCGCTTCGCAACGGTCCGAAAGTAGTCGCGGTAGCTCGCTTCCGGCTCCCGCGCGTAGCCTTGGGCGCCGGTGTTCTCTCCAACGTGCCACTTTCCGAACTGCTTGATCGCGTACCCCGCGTTCAGCAGGGCCCTCTCGGTGGTCGGAAGCTCCGGGCTCAGGCCGGGGTTGCCCCGCCGGACATTCCTGACAACCCCGTGCTGGTGGGGGTACAGGCCCGTCATCAGCGAGGCGCGGGTCGGACTGCAGAAGGGCGTCGGACAGAGCGCACTCTCGAACCGCGCGCCGCCCAGCGCAAGCCGGTCGAGGTTCGGAGTGTGGATGGCTTGGTTGCCCGCGACTCCAATGGCGCGGTGGTGCAGCTGGTCAGAGAGCACCAACAGCACGTTCGGCCGGCGGTCAGCGGCCGTGGATGGCAGTGCCGCGCTTCCGCACAGCGCGGACAGTGCAGAACGGCGGGTCATCGCTGCCTTCGGAAGCTCAAGGGTTGCGGGGCGGCTAGGCACAGATTGCATCCTCCGCGCCCAAGTCGCCAGCATTGGGCGCCACACAGTGTCATACTGGCCTTTCGGCTAGGAACAGTGCTGAGACCGCTGAGCATTCTCGCCCTTGCGCTCGCGTGCAGCTTCGGTGCCGGCGGGGTGACGTTTCCAATTATCCCCGAGGACCGGATCCCGGTGCTGAGCCTGGAGCTGACCGAGACCGCGTACGGCGCGGTCCGCAAGCCGCCCGGCGAGGGGCCCTTCCCGGCGGTCGTCTTCCTCCCCGGCGGCCTCGGCCAGAGCCCGATGGCCACCTTGCGGAGGAGCTGGCTGCGCCAGCCCACGCAGGCCCGCTTCCTCGCCTGGGGTTACGTCACCGTGACGGCCACCCGGCGGGCCATCCGTCAGGACCCGCAGGACAGAGGCGTGGTCGAAGACACCTTGCAGCTTGTAGAGGCCGTCGCCGACCTGCCATACGTGGACCCAGAGAGCGTCTGTCTGTATGGGGGCAGCGGGGCCGGAACGCTGGCACTGGAAGTGGCGAGCGTGAGTGACAGGCTGGCGGCGATCGTTGCCGGAGAGCCCGCGACGATCATTTACATGGGCATGTTCTCCAAGGAACACGTCGTGCTCGGGTCCGACGGCAGCCCCACCGGTGACCGGCGCTGGGACGTGATGGACGCAGACCCCCAGGCGCTGTACACGGGCGCGCTCCGCGAGCGGACGCGAGAGAAGCTCGCGGGCCTCTCGGCCCCGACCCTGATCTTGCACGGGGATGTCCACGCGCTGAAGAAGTTCAACCTCGGCCTGTTCGTTCCAGAGATGGAGGCGCTCGGCAAACCGGTCAAGGTCATCACCTACGAGGGCGAGCCGCACGGTTTCTACTGGGGCCAGGGCCGCGATCCAGCGGAAGCACTCCGCGCCAACCAGGACGCGGACGCGTTTCTTGGCCGGCACGTCCGGGTTCAGCCCCGCCCTGTCGATGCGTCGTGGTGTCAGGACACCGGTGTCGAACCGATGCGACGGCAAGGTTCCAACTGAGGGCGAAGGCCGTGCGAAAGCTGACCCTTGTTGTCCTGGTCGCAACCGCGGCCCTCCTCGCGCAGCGGCAGCAGCCCCAAGCAGGCCGGGACGTGGTTCCGCTTCCGGAGGGCGTCCAAGCTCGGCTGGACATCTCCTACGCAGGCCATAGCGATGCCCAGAGGCTGGACCTCTATCTCCCGCCCGAAGGCTCGAGCGGCCTGCGCCCGGCGCTTGTATTCGTGCACGGCGGCGGTTGGCGTGGCGGTGACAAGGGAGGGGGAGTGTGGAGGCGCATGCCGGCGCAGTACGCCAGCGACGGATACGTGGCAATTTCCGTCAACTATCGGCTCTCGGGGGAGGCAGCTTGGCCGGCACAGATCCACGACGTCAAGGCAGCCGTGCGCTGGCTGCGCGCAAACGCCGGGGAACTGCGCGTCGATCCCGAGAGGATCGGGGCTTACGGTAACTCGGCGGGTGCCCATCTGGTGTCATTGCTCGGACTCGCGCGCGAAGAGCACGGTTTGGAGGGCAGCGGTCCGCACCAGGGTCAGTCCAGCCTCGTTCAGGCGGTTTGCGCATCCGCGACGCCCACCGATTTCCTCAACTGGGGAGCGGCCGACACCCTGCCGCGCAGACTGGGGACTACATTCCTTGCTGGACCTGCGGACAAGCTGGCGGAGCGCGCCGCGCAGGCTTCGCCCATCACCTATGCACGGGGCGACGCTCCGCCGTTCCTCCTGATCCACGGAACTTCCGACAGCACCGTCCCGATCCAGCAGTCCGACCGCTTCGCGCGGGCACTGCGAGAGGCCGGGGCAAGGGAAGTGCGATACATGATCTTTGATGACGAGGGGCATGGGGTGTTTCGGGCCCAGCAGCTGCTGACGGGCCCGGCCACGAAAGCATTCTTCGACAGGCACCTCGGTCCTTAGCGCCGCCAGCGTGCTCGAGGATCCGGAACTTGGCCACCCAGCCCTGTCCGGGCCCGCATGGCAAGTTCGGCATCCCACGGTTCGGTTGTCCTGGCAAGAGCTGGCCGGCCGCCAGTTCGTTGCAGGTCCTGAGACCGCGGGTGACCGTGGATCCGGGCCCGGCCCAGGCGAGCCACTGTCCCTGTCTCCCTGAGACCTTTCTGGTGGGTGAGGAGCGCCACGTTCCGTGAAGGTCATCCGAGGAATCCCGAGCTCGGGCTGGCTGGTATGATTCGGGGTCCGATGGCGGTGCGAGTAGTTGCGGCGATCGCCCTGTTGGCTGTGGCAGCCAATGTCAGGGCGCAAGAGAGCGAGGACTGGATCCAGCTGTTCAACGGAAGCGATCTCTCCGGCTGGACTCCCAAGATCCGGGGTCACGCATTGGGCGACAATTTCGGGAACACTTTCCGAGTCGCGGACGGAGCGCTGCAGACCGGATACGAGGCGTACGGTCCGTTTGACGAGCGATTCGGCCACATCTTCTACGAGCGCCCGTTCTCCTACTACCGCTTGGCGGTCGAGTACCGCTTCGTCGGGGAGCAGGCAGACGGCGGTCCCGGATGGGCAGTGCGCAACAGCGGGCTGATGCTGCATTCCCAGTCCCCCGAGAGCATGGGCATCGACCAGAATTTCCCGATCTCCATCGAGGTCCAGCTGTTGGGCGGTGCCGCGGGCGGCGAGCGCACCACCGCGAACCTCTGCACGCCCGGTACACATGTCGTCCGGGACGGCCGCCTCCTTACCCGCCACTGCACCCAGTCCGCGTCCGGGACCTATCGGGGGGACCGGTGGGTGCGGACGGAGATCGTGGTTCTGGGCGGCGCAGTCTTTCGGCACTATGTCGAGGGGCAGCTCGTGTTGGAGTACGAACTCCCGCAGATCGGGGGCCAGAACGTGATCGGGCACGATCCCGGCGAACTGGCCGAGGGCAGGCTGCTCGACGGTGGATACATCTCGCTGCAGAGCGAGAGCCACCCCATCGAGTTCCGCAAGGTGGAGTTGCTGGACCTTTCTGGCTGCATGGACTCAGAAGACCCGAATTACCGCGACTACTTCGTCAAGTCCGAGCCCGCGCGCTGCGCGAACTGAGTCCCCGGACGGCTCTGTCAGGCCGGGACTGTCGGGAACTTCGCTGGTTCGTAGCTGCCCAGGATCGCCATGAACTCCGTCAGCTCCGACAGGTGTCGCAAGGCGTTCGCGCAGTTCTCGTCCTCGGGGGCCGCGCAGATGTCCACGTAGAAACGGTATTCGAACGGCCGCCCCTTCAGCGGGCGTGACTCGATCTTCGTGAGGCTGATGTCACGCAGGGCGAACGCGCTCAGGCAGCGGAACAGCGCTCCCGAGACATTCTTGGTCACAAAGACCAGCGATGTCTTGCAGGGCCCGTCTGCGGGGGCGCCGCGAGAATCTCGCGGGCCCAACAGGAAGAAGCGCGTGTAGTTCTCCGGATCGTCCTCGATCGATGCCTCCAGCACTTGCGCGCCATAGTAGTCGGCGGCCGCCTGCGATGCGACCGCCGCCAACTGGATGTCCGCCCGCTCCATGACAGTCTTCACGCTGCCGCCCGTGTCGTAGTGGCTCTCAGCGCGGATGTCGGGATTTCTCCGGAAGAAGTCCACGCACTGCGCAAGTGCGACCGGATGGGAAATGGCCCGCTCGATGCATCCGCGAGATGCCTTCGGGTGCCCGATCAGGTTGTGGACGATGCGGACATACGTCTCGGCGAGGATCGCCGGATGGTAGTGCAAGAGGTGGTCGTAGTTCTCGTGCACAGACCCGTGCAGGGTGTTCTCAATCGGCACGACGGCCAAATCGGCGGTGGCTTCGCGCAGAGACTCGAACACCTCGAAGAACTTCTCGCAGGGCTTGAGTCGCAACTCTTGGCCTGGCAGCAGTTGCCGGCTCGCCTGTTCGCTGAACGCGCCTCGCGCTCCCTGAAAGGCGACTCTGACGCGGTCCATCCAACTCGACGGGACGGCGCCGGTCCGGAAAGCTTGGCCCAGATCCGACCGTCCGTAGCGATTATAGTTTGGCATCGCGGGGCAACCCGGCCCAGACTGGACCGTGGCCCGCGGTCGGGACCGGCCTCAAGCGACCTCGCCGATCGCCGTTGCCAAGGGTTGGGCCTGTGCCATGCGTCCGGCCATGCGCACCGAGACCAATTGCGAGACACCGGCCTCTGCCATGGTCACTCCGTAAAGCGCCTCCGCCGCTCCCATCATCGCCTTCGAGTGCGTTATGACGACGAACTGGGTCTCGGGGGCCATCTCTTGGATCAGTCCCCGTAGGCGGACAGTGTTGGCCTCGTCCAGATGCGAGTCCACCTCGTCGAGCACGCAGAAGGGGCTGGGCTGGTGCCGGAAGGTCGCCATCAGCAGCGCCATCACCGTCAGGGACTTCTCCCCGCCTGACAGCAGCGCGACGCTCTGCAGGCGCTTCCCGGGCGGCTGCGCCACGATGTCAACCCCGGAACTGTCCGGATCGTCCGGGTCTGTCAGCCGGAGCTCTCCCGTGCCGCCTCCGAATAGCGTGGCGAACGTGGCTCCGAAGTGCCGGTTGATGCCGTTGAAGGCAACTTGGAAGCGCTCTCGGCTGGCCTCGGTGAGCTTCCGGATGGCCTCCCGCGTGTTTGCGATGGACTCGACCAGGTCGGCTCGCTGCGCCTCGAGGAATTCCTTCCGCCCCGACACTTCCTCGAATTCCTTCGCCGCCAGGACGTTGACTGGACCGAGGCGGCCGATCCTCCCGCGGAGAGACTGCCGGCGGTCCTCCAACTGGCCCAGCTCCTCGGGGTCGGGGATGGAATCCGCGCTCGCGCTGACGGTTCCCAGCGGATCGCCCAGCTCGGCCGTGCAATCAGAGGCAAGGTGCTCGAGGTCTGACTGCACCCTCGCCAGCGCCACCTCGATCTTCGAGCACTCCTCGCGCCGTGCTGCCTCGGCCGCGCGCCCGTCCCGTGCGAACCGGTGGAGCTCTGCCGTCCTCTTGCGGGACTCTCCGAGCCTGGTGACGGTGGCCGCGATGCCCGCCCCAAGGTCCCGCCGCAGTTCAGTGCCGGCCGCGATTCGCGCCTCGATCTCCCCGCTGCTCTTGGCCAGATTGGCGTTGCGGTCCGCCAAGTCCTGGACCCGGGACGTCAGGTCGGACATCCTCCGGCGCTGTGCCGCCAGTCTCGACTGGGCCGCCCGCTGCGCGTCGCGCTCCGCGCGCAGCCGTTCCGTGACCGCGGTGGCCTCTATGCGAACCCCTGAGTGCTTCTCCTGCGCTGCGGCAAGCTGGCCCCTGGCATCGTCCGCCCGCGCTGCAAGGCTCGCGCGCCGCTGTTCAAGGCGGGAGCATTCGGCCTCCAGCTGTTCCTGCGCCTCCATCGACCGCCGCTGGCCGGACTCGGCTCCTTCCCGCTCCCGCCGCAGCCGCTCGATCGTCGCCCTCGCCGACGCGCGCGCATTCCGGTGACGGGCGACAAGGCCCTCGGACTGGCGAATCTTGTGCCGGACAGTGAGCGACCGCCCTTTCAGTCCGTTCAGCTCGGACCGGGCCTTCTCGAGAGCGGCGATCTTCTCCGTCGACTGCTCTCCCGCCGCTGTGATCGCGTCCTCCGACTCGGAGCGCGACTTCCTGGCAGCCCGAAGTTGCGAGGCCAGATCCGCCAGTCGCTGCTTCAGCACGAGCGGTCCACTCGCCGTCCCCCGCCCCCCGTGCACCGTGCGACCGTGGTACCAAGTGCCGTCAGCAAGGAGGAAGTACAGCTGCGGGTGTCGCTCGGCAAGTTCCCGGGCATCGACGCTGGAAGGCGCCAGGTAACCCCGGCTGAGCTGTGGCACCGGAGCCGGAACTTTGCCGCCTTCTGGGGCGATCACGCGCACATGGTCCATCAGCGGAACGACGCCGGACGGTACGGCCGGTCGCGGTGGTTCCCGCGATATCTGCCCCGTGTCCGCGAGCACAAACGCCGCGCGTCCCGTGAGCTGGTCGATGACCATTCGCACTCCTCGGGCAGCCTCGTCCCAACCCTCCACTACCACTTGTTCAAGGTCCTCGCCGAGAAACTGCTCCACCGCGGCCGCGAATCCCGGATCGACATCCAGATAGTCGGCCAAGACGCCGAGCGGGCGGAAGCGGCGATCCGGCGACGACTCGGCGGCAGCCTCGAAAATGTCCTTGACCGTCTCGGCTCCGTAGGCCCTGTGGCGCAAGATCTCTCGGGTCGAGTCGCGGCGTGCCGCTAGGCGTGACACCCTCGCGGCACGTGCGTCGCGCTCGGCGCGCAGCTCCGTCACCCGAGCGCCAGCATCTCGCACGGAGCGGCCCAACGCCTCAATCTCGGTCCCCTTGGAGCGCACAGACTCCGCCAAGCCGGCGCTCTCGCCGCGCCGGGCTCGCAGCTTCTCCCTGACCTCTCGGAGCGCCTTGTCCGCTTTGCGCTCAGCCGTCCGCTGGCGTTCCATCGAGGAGGCGTGCCCCGCCAGGATCGCCTCAAACCGGCCCAAGTCGCCCTTTGTGTCGGAGAGCGCTTCCATTGCGGCCACCATTTCGCGGCGGCTCCGCTCGGCCGTCGCGGCGGCCTTGTCGATCAAGGCTTGGCGCTCTCGGCACTCGGCAGCACACGCGCGCAGTTCGCCCTCAAATCCCGATGCCTTGGCCTCGTGCCGGCTCACCTCTGCGGATTGCTCCTCGACACGCCTCTCGCCCTTGCCGATCCGCGCCGCCAATGACTCGAGCTCTCGCGCCGCCTGGGCGCTAGCCTTCTCGTTCTCCGCGATCGCGGCGAGCTGTTGCCTTACCCGCTCGCGGCGACGTTCCAGCCGAATGCGAGTCCGCGCCAGCTCTTCGCGGTCGGAGTCCAGTTTCGCCGCCCACTCGGCATGCCGCTCCCGCTGGCACTCGAGCTCTCCCTCGAGGCGCGCGACTTCGGCCTCAGCCGCGGCGACATGTTCCCGGGCACTGGCGGCGCTCGACTCGAGCCCCTCGCGGCGGGTGTGCAGCAACCCGTGCTTGCCGGCGAACCACTGGCGCTGGACATCGCGCAACTCCCGGACGTAGCGCCCGTGGCGCCGGGCCCGCCTGGCCTGCCGCTTGAGCGCGCCCGCCTGCCTTCCGACCTCGCGCAGAATGTCATGCACACGCTCGAGGTTGAGCTGGGAATTGGCGAGCTTCAGGTCGGACTGCCGGCGCCGCGCCTCGTAGCGCGTCACGCCGGCTGCCTCCTCGATGAACGCGCGCCGCTCCAGCGACCGGGCAACGAGCAACTGGCCGATGCGGCCCTGCTCGATGATCGCGTAGTGATTGGGGCCCAGCCCGGTTCCTAGGAACAGTTCGCGCACGTCTCGCAGCCGCACTCTCTTGCCGTTGAGGATGTAGTGGCTGGCACCGTTGGCGAACAGCTTGCGGGTAACTTCGATCTCTCCCGAAACCCTGCCGGCCGGCAGGTCCCGGCGATTGCCGAACAAGCGCTCGAAGGCGCTGTCCGGATCGTGGAGAGTCAGGGTGACCTTCGCCATTCCCGCCGGCTTGCGGCGTCGCGTGCCCCCGAAGATCACATCCTTCATGCGCCCGCCGCGCAGAGACTTGGCGGACTGCTCTCCCAGCACCCAGTTGACGGCGTCGCAGAGATTGGACTTGCCGCAGCCGTTCGGGCCGACGACGGCGGCCACCCCGGTCCCGGAAAAGTGCAGTCGCTCGCGGCTGCGGAACGACTTGAACCCGAGAAGCTCGACCTGCTTGAGCCTGAGCATGCGTCTGCGAACCGCGAACGGGGGCGCACAATGGCCCCCGTGTGGCCCGTGGCCCCCTAGCCTAGCCGATATTGTGCAACAGCGCAACAATGGGTAGTGTGCCCCTCGTTGTGGCATGCAATTTGTGGGGTCTGGCTACCTTGGCTTCCGCGGGGCGTCCGTAACTCCCGGCTGATAGAATTGCTTGCCATGGGATCGAAGATCACGGCGGCATGCTGCGTGGCTGGCTTGGCGCTCTTGGCGTGCGGGCAGGTCCACGAGGGCCGGGGCGATCCCGCGAGCTATCTCTCCGACATCCGCCAACTGACCCACGGCGGCCAGAATGCTGAGGCGTACTGGTCACCCGATGGAACGCGGCTCGTGTTCCAATCCACCCGGGGGGAATCCTCGTGCGACCAGATCTACGTCATGAACGCCGACGGATCGGACCAGCGGATGGTATCCACCGGCCGAGGGGTGACGACTTGCGGGTACTTCCTGCCCGACGGGGAGAGCATTGTGTACGCCTCGACCCATCTGGCGGGTGACAGCTGCCCACCGCGACCGGACCGCAGCCAGGGATATGTCTGGCCCATCCATGCCGGTTACGACATCTTCCGCGCGGCGCTTGACGGTTCCGAGCCGGTGCGACTGACGGACGCGCCGCGGTACGACGCCGAGGCCACGGTCAACTGGAAGCTTGGCAGGATCGTGTACACCTCGATGGCCTCTGGCGACCTGGACTTGTGGTCCATGGATCTCGACGGGGGGAGCAAGACGCAGCTCACGACCGCCGTGGGATATGACGGCGGCGCTTTCCTGTCGACGGGCGGGGACCGGCTGGTGATGCGCGCCCACCATCCTGGCGACAGCTCGGACCGCCAGCGCTACGCGGACCTCCTGGCGCGGGACCTGACCGCGCCCATGAAGATGGAGATCTTCGTCGGCAGCGGGGACGGCGGCGAGTTGCGGCAAGTGACCGACTTCGGATGTGCCAGCTTCGCCCCGCAGTTCACGCCGGACGGGGGACACGTGATCTTCTCGTCCAACAAGAACAAGTGCGACAGTCGCGAGTTTGACCTGTTCCTGATGCGGCCGGACGGCTCGGAACTCCGGCAAGTGACGGACTTTGGCGGCTTCACGTCGTTTCCGGAGTTCTCGCCGGATGGGTCCGAGGTCGCATTCTCCTCGGACCGGGACGCGAGCTCGCGCTACGAGTTCAACATCTTCGTGGCGCGCTGGAATGGCCCGGGGGCCGCGCGGTAGCGCGTTCCCCCGATCGCCTCACTGCCCCACTTCGCGCTGCAGGGCGGCCAGTTCCTCGGCCAGCCCTAGGGCCTGTCGGCGCAGTTCCGCCAAGCGTTCCGCGATCGTGCGAAGCTCCGGGGACACCGACCGCTCGGTGGGTTGCGGGCCCCCTCCCGAACTGGCGGCCATCAGGGCATTGGCATCGGCCAGTTCCAGTCTGCCCAGGGCCGCCAGAGCCTCCTCGAACGTGTCCTCGTAGACGAGGCGCTCGCCCATCGCGAGCACGACCTTCCGCAGCTGCGGCATCCGGGCCGCCTCGGCCTGGATGTAGATCGATTCCACGTACAGGAAGGTGTCGCCAACGGGCATCGCGATCATCTCGCCCCGGAGCACCCGCGATCCCTGCTGGTTCCAGAGGGTCAGGTCCCGCGCGATCTGCTGCTCTTGGTTGATCTGGGCCTCGATCTGGTTGGGGCCGTAGGCCAGCTCTTGCTTGGAGAGCTGGTAGAAGATCAGCTCTCCGAGCTTGTCACCGTCGCAGCGTGCCGCCATCCAGCCGTTGAGGTTGTCCCTGGTCGTGGGAGTGAACGGCAGCATTAGCAGGAATTCCGGATCCGGCTCTTCCGGCAGCCGCGCGACGATGTAAGTGGGCTTCATGGGTTCCGGCAGGCCGGTATTGCCCGCCAGGCTCCTGCCGAAGTCCCAGATGTCCTCCTTGTTGTAGAACACTGTCGGGTCGCGCATGTGGAACGTGCGGTAGATCTCGGCTTGGACCTTGAAGATCAGCTCCGGGTAGCGAGCGTGGGTGCGAATCCAGGCCGGCATGGCCTCCCTCGGCTGGAACAGGTCCGGGAAGACGTTCGCGTACGAGAGGATGATCGGATCGGTCTCGTCGAACATGTAGAGCGTCGTCGTCCCGTTGTAGGCGTCAACGGTAGCCTTGACCGAGTTGCGGATGTAGTTGATCCGGGCCCCGAGCTCGCTGACGGGTTGCGGCTGCGAGTAGGGGTGGACATCCGAGACGGTGTACCCGTCGAGGATCCACACCAGGCGGCCCTCGTCGGTGATCGTCAGGTAAGGGTCGGGATCCCACGCGATGAAGTCGGCAAGGTGCTCGAGGCGCTCGCTGACGTTGCGGTGGATCATCATCCGGCTGGAGGGGTTGGTAAGGCTGGTGAAGAGGATGTTGTAGTCCCCCAGCCAGACCGCCGCCATCAGGCGGGTTGCCACTGAGTGGATCGGGAATCCCCCGGCACCCTGGTAGTGCGACATCACGTTCTGGTCCTCGTCGGGATAGTCGAACTCCTGCTGCTCGGTGCTCGCGAAGACCGGGTGGTCGGTCAGCTCTCCGAAGTAGATCTCGGGACGCGTGATCTGGATGTCTGGAATCTCGATCTCGGGCGGCGCGTCCTTGATCAGCAGCGCGGGCAGGCCCTCGGTCGTGGTGCGGTTGACCTCGGACACCACCACGCCATACCCGTGGGTGTAGACCCAGTGGCGGTTGATCCAGTTGTCGGCGGCGGAGTCGAGCGAGGTCACGTCAATCTCGCGCGGGGAGAGGAGCAGCTGCTTGACCTTGCCCTCGATCTGGTAGCGGTCGATGTCCATGTCCGCGAATCTGTAGTACAGCCGGAGCGCCTGCGTCTGCGTGATCGTGTCCGTGTAGGCGTTCTCGTCCCAGAGGCGGATGTTGTCGACCAGCGTGGCGTTGGCCTCCACGTCCAAGGTCGGGTTGTCTTCGAGGGACAGCAATTCCTCCTTGCCGTTCCCCAGCCCGTACGCTTGGCGCGTGGCCTGGATGTGCCTGGTGATGTACTCCTCTTCCAGCTTGAGCTCGTTGGGGCTCACGTACAGGACCTGCACGGCCAGCGGGAGGGCGGCGTGCAGGGCGATCGCCGCGCCCGCGAGGTACATCATGTGCCTGTAGCGCGATGTGGCGATCAGCGGGATCGACAGCAGGAGGGCGACGACTACGGCCCAGCGCAGCGGCAGCCTCCAGACTTGGTCGAGATAGTCCATGCCGACCATGAAGCCATGGTTCGAGAGCAGCAGGCCGTACTGCCCGAGGTAGAACCAAGCCGCCCCTCCGGCCAGCGCGATGCAGGCGATTGCCTTGGCGAAGTTGGTCTTCGTGGCTCCCGCGAGAAGCAACGGCGACGGGCCAAGGTCGAACTCCTCCAGATTGCCCCCGTCGGCGCGGAACCGGGTGAACTTGTCGAAGATCTGCCAGCCCCGGCCGGTGACCCAGAACACGGCGGTTCCCACCAGCGCCAGCCCGAACACGTACTGCACGAGCAGCCGCAGCAGCGGGAGGTCGAACAGGTAGAAGGCTAGGTCCTTGTTGAAGATCGGGTCGGCCCAAGCCGCGACGCCGGCCGCAAGCCCGCGGGATCCGGAGAACTTCATAACGGTGACCGGATCCACCCGCGACGCGATGAACACGGTGCCAACTACCAGCAGCACAATGGCGACGATCCGGCTGTAGACGGTGTAGCGCGATGTGTCGACCCCAGCGAAGGCGGCACCTCTGCGATGGGCCCACAGCAGTGCCGCCCATGCGAGCAGGGCGGCGGTCAGGACCGGGACGATCTTGTAGGCCAGCTTGGCGAGCCATGTCGAGATTTGGCCCACCTCGCTCCACCAGAGGTATTCGATGGCAAACTCGGCCAAGCCGCGGGCCGTGGCCAGAATGACCGCGAGCGCTACCGCGATGATCAAGATTCGAAGCTGTCGGGGCTCCATAGTCCTTCTAGGATAGCCGCCTTGGGATTTCGCACTTCGGATGACCGGTCACCGGTGGCTCGGGGGCGTACAATCAGCGATCAGCCGGGTTGGCCCGGGGGACCATCGCGATGAGGGCGAGAGGGAGCGCTGGCGGCGCTGCGCGGCGGGCGTGGCTGCTGCCCCTCGCGCTGCTCTCGGCACTGGCGGGCTGCGACGGAGGAAGCGACGCTCGGGACCCGTCACAACGCCCCGGCATCGTCCTGATCATGGCCGACGATCTCGGCGCCGAGACTCTGGGCAGTTACGGGAACACCGCCTACTCCACGCCGCGCCTGGACCGGATGGCGTCCCAGGGCGCCCGCTTCGAGAATGCCTATGCCACCCCGGTCTGCTCGCCGACCCGTGCAATGGTCCTGACCGGCTTGCATCCGAACCGAACGGGGATTCTGGAACGTCTTGACAGCCCGCTCGACACCGGCAGGCAGAACCGCCTGCCGGCGCACATCGACACGCTGGCGCTGGCGCTGAAGCGGGCCGGGTACGCAACCGCGATTGCCGGCAAGTGGCACCTCGGGGACTTTCAGGCGCATCCCGACCAGCCGGCCTCGCACGGATTCGACGAGTACAGCCTGTGGGTGCAGTACTGGGACGGGCAGCGCAGGAGCCGCTATTACGCGCCCCACGTGTGGGAGAACGCCAGCTACCGCGCGCTGGGCCCGGACACGTTCGGTCCGGACCACTTCAGCACGTTCCTGCTGGACTTTGTCCGCCGCAACCGCGGGCGCCCGTTCTTCGTGTACTTTCCGATGAACCTGGTGCACACGCCGCTTGTGACGCCTCCCGCCCTCGGAAAGCTGGCGCGGGAGCGGTATCCCGGCGATCTCGGCGGAGACGAGCGCCGGGCCGGCCACATGATCACCTACATGGACTCGATCGTCGGCCGATTCCTAGACCTGATCGCGGAGCTTGGACTGGACAACAGCACGCTGGTGCTGTTCACGGGCGACAACGGGAGCGCCGTTAACCTAGAGAGCAGGCTCGCGAACCTCCGCGTCCGCGGCGGCAAGCGCACGATGAACGAGGCCGGGACACGGGTCCCGCTGATCGCGCGCTGGCCCGGCAGGGTTCGGCCCGGCGTGCGACACTCGCTGTTTTCCCTCGTCGACATGATGCCCACGCTTTGCAGCCTTGCCGGAGTTCGCCTGGCCCGCCCGGTCGACGGGATGGATCTCTCGCACGCTCTGCTGGGAGAGCCCGGCCCCGACCGGGAGCACTTCCCGATGGCCTTCGAGGGCGACCTGTTTTTCGTCCGGGACCGTCGGTTCCGGCTGCACGAAGACGGCCGGCTCTACGACGTGCCCGTTGCGGACATCGGGAGTCGCTACAGCATGGACGCGCTCGTGGCGCCGTCCGCAGAGGCCGGTGCGAGGCGCCGCCTGCGCGGCCTGCTCGACTCGTTCATGCGCGTGCGCAAGACCGACGACTCCTACAGGGTGGTCCCTTTCGGGAGCGGCGGGGACCGTTTCAAGAACGAGCAGGAGGCCGGCCAGCCCATCGCCGGCGCGGGGGCCGTCCCGGCGCCGGCGGCAGCGCGCGGGCTGGCGGGCCGGGGCGGCGCCGCGTGATACCCGCCGGCGAGACTTTCGGGGGCACGTTTCCCTTCAAGCCGCGGTTCAGCACGGCGGCCGGGTTCCGGATGCACTACGTGGACGAGGGCTCGGGACAGCCGATCGTGTGCCTGCACGGAGAGCCGACCTGGGGCTATCTGTACCGCAAGCTCATCCCGCGCCTGGCCAGTCGCTGGCGGGTGATCGTTCCTGACCACATGGGCTTTGGCAAGAGCGAGACGCCCCAAGACCGGGAGTACACCCTGGCAGCGCATGTCGGCAACCTCACGGCCCTGATCGAGGAGCTCGGCCTGGAAGGGGTCACGTTCGTTGGCCAGGATTGGGGCGGTCCGATGTTGGCGGCCTACACAGTGCGGCATCCGCGGCGCGTTCGGCGGGTATTCCTCGCGAATGGCCTGTGCGGGTACGGGGCGGCCGTGGCGCCCCGGGGTGCGCCACGGCCGCCGAAGCTCACCGGGTCGGAATGGTTCCGGTGGGTCAGCGCCGCCCTGAAGGACGGCTCCTACCACACCACGATGCGCGACTTGGGGCGCCACGTGAAGGCCATCATGGAGCGGCTCGGATGTGAGAGGGGGCTCGACGAGGCTGCCGCCCGCGCCTACGCGGCGCCGTTCTCGACCCCTGCGGAGTGCAAGGGCGCCGTCGAGTTTCCGCTGGACGCGGTTCTCGGCCGTATCCGGGACTACGTGATCGAGGGCCTCCCGGGCATCCCAGCCCTGCGGTCCAAGCCTGCGATGCTGGCCGAGGGCATGTGCGACCGGGCCATCCCTCCGGAGCTGGCGATCGCCGATTTCCGGGCGCTCTTCCCCGAGGGCCCGGTCACCGAGATACCCGGGGCCGGCCATTTCTGCCAAGAGGACGCGCCGGAGCGCCTCTCGCGGCTGATCGCCCGCTTCATGCGGGAGACACCGGCCAGCTGACCGGCGTTCGGTCAGAGCTCTCGACGCCCGGCGATCGCCTCGGACATGGTCGCCTCGTCCACGAACTCCAACTCCGAGCCGACGGGTATGCCCATGGCAATCCGGCTAACCTTCACGTCCAGCGGCTTGAGCATCCCGCTGAGGTAGGCCGAGGTGGCCTGGCCCTCCGTGGTGGGGCTGGTAGCCAGGATGATCTCGCGGACTGGGTGCTTGCGCATGCGCTCGAGAAGGTTCTTGATCATCAAGTCTTGGGGCCCCACATTGCGCAGCGGGGACAGCGCGCCGTGCAGGATGTGGTACACGCCGCTGTACGAACGCGTGCGCTCGACGACCACGATGTTGTTGGGTTGCTCGAGCACGCACACAACGGCGTGGTCCCGTCGCGGGTCCCTGCAGATCGAGCACAGCTCGCCGTCGGCTATGTTGTTGCAGCGTCGGCAGATCCGGACCTGCTCACGCATCGCGAGGATTGCGCGCGCCAGGCGCTCGGCGGTCTTCCGATCGACGCCCAGCAGGTGGAAGGCCAGCCTCTGGGCAGACTTCGCGCCCACACCCGGCAGACGCTTCAGCTCGTCGACAAGCGCGGCCATCGGCGCCGCCAGATCGCTGCTCGGCATCAATCCTCCAGAATGCAGCCCGGGAACTAGAAAGGAGATTGGCCCGGGAACGCCAGATTGGCCGTCGCTCCCTTGACGCGCTCCTGCCCTTCCGCTTGGGCGCGTCGGCAGGCCTCGTTGCAGGCAGCGCGCACCAGGTCCTCGAGCACTTCCACGTCCTCGGTCGCCTCGGGAGCGATGGAGATCGAGACGATCCGCATGTGGCCGTTCATCCTCACGGTCACCATGCCACCGCCGGCGGACGCTTCGACGTCGATCTGGTCGATCACCTCTTCGATGCGCCTCTTGGCTTGGTAGGCAGCCTTGATCATCCCGATCGGATCTTCGGTGAGACTCATGATCCCTTCCCTCGCAAGTCGACAACCTCCCCAACCCTGCCGGGGAATTGCCGCGTGATTGCCTGAACGGCCGGGTTGGCCTCGGCCCGGGCGCGGGCAGCGTTCGGCGCGACCTCGGGGTGCGCGCCGCCGCCCGCCGGCTCGCCGTCGGTCTCGAAGCGAACCGAGACCATTTTCCCCGTCACGGCCAGCGCCGCCGCGTCCAGCACTGGGCGCTGCAGCCTGACGATCGGCAGGAAGTCGTGGCGGACGCGCAGGCGCAGCGTGCCGCCTTCGAGAGTGACCGAGCTCGCACGCAGGGCCTCGACCATGCTCTTGTTTCCCGACTCGGAAATCTGGTCGACCAGCTGCTCCCTGAGGCCGGACCGGGCCGGCTTCTCAGGCGCGGCAGCCGGCTTGGGACGGGCCGGTGAGGCCGTCGGCGCCGGTTTGGGTCCCGTTTGGGCACGGGCGGGCGCGGCGACGGGCTTGTTCCCCAGTCCGCCCAAGATCTCCTCGATGGGCGCCAGGCGACCTGCGTGCACCAGTTTGAGCAGCCCCACTTCCAGCCGGAAGCGCTGGTGCGTGCAGTCCTGCAGGTCGGTGTACAGCGCGAGCAGGAGATTCAAGAAGCGCGTGAGGTCGTCTTCCGAGAACTGCTCGATCCATGCGCTCGCGGCCTCGCGCTCGCGGGCTCCTGCTGACACGAGCCGGGTGTCCGTCCCGGCGAGTTTCATCACCAGCAGGTTGCGAAAGTGCCGCGCCAGCTCGCCGCAGAAATGCTGCGGGTGCCGCCCTTCTTGGAACAGCTCGTCCACCACGCCCAGCATGGACGCGTGGTCCGCGTCGCGAATCGCGCCCAGAATCCGGCCGGCGCTCTCGCTGGGAATTGCCCCCAGTAGGTCTCGGACGGGCCCGGCCTCGAGCCGCTGGCCGAAAGCGGCGATCGCTTGGTCCAGCGTCGAAAGCGCGTCCCGCACGGATCCGTCGCCGGCCAGGGCAAGTGCCGTCAGGGCACCCTCTTCGGCGGTGACGCCCTCGCTCTCGCAGATCCGCCGCAAGTGCGCGACGAGGTCATCGAGCCTCACCGCTTGGAACGCAAAGTGCTGGCAGCGGGAGAGGATCGTCGCCGGGATTGCTTGGGGCTCGGTGGTGCACAGCACGAAGACCATCCACTCCGGCGGCTCCTCGAGGGTCTTCAGGAGGGCGTTGAAGGCATCCGGCGTGATCTGGTGGGCCTCGTCGATGATGAAGACCTTGTAGCGGTCTCGGACAGGGCGGAACTGCACGCTCTCGCGCAGCTGGCGCATGCTGTCGATGCCGCGGTTGGACGCCGCGTCGATCTCAATGACGTCGAGCGCGCTCCCGGCTGCGATCTCCAGGCAGACCGGCGTGGACGGGTCGGGATCCTGGGTGGGACCGTTCTCGCAGTTCAGCGCCATGGCCAAGATGCGGGCCGTGGTGGTCTTGCCGGTCCCGCGGGGTCCGGAGAAGATGTAGGCGTGTGCCAGCCGGTCCTGTGAAATGGCGTTGCGCAGCGTGCGCTTGACGTGCGCCTGGCCGATGACTTCCTGAAAGGTCTGCGGCCGATACTTGCGGGCGATGACCTGGTACATGCGACGAGCCGCGGGGTTGGACCCCGGAGTGACCGCGGCACGCGGCAGAGGCCGCTACCGTTGCTTCCTCCCGGACCTGGCGGGGTTCACAGCATCCCGCTGCACGGAGCCGGGGCCCGGTATAAGTTTATCACCGCGCCCCGCAGGCAGGGCATCTTCTGGCGGGGAGTGTCGGGGGGCCGAGAGCCGCGCCCACGGCGGCTGGCGGCGCGATCCGCGCTCGGTCGGAGCGTGCCATCCGGCACAGGCGCCGATCCCTCCTTGGCCCGCCCCTTTGGGCCAGCCCTCTCTCCGGTCATTTGCCCAGTCGGGACCACTGGGCCGGCGGACGGCGGAAAACGTGCCGGTCTGGGAATGCCGTCGGAAAGCTGGTCGCTGGGCTTGGGGTCCCGTGGGGAAAGCTGGATGTGGCGCCATGGATCCGACCCCGTCGGGCGGGTGGACGGGTCGCCGTCCTGCGAGGCAATGCCCGTCGGGACACTTGCGCCGCCTCGTCGCGGGTCGTGCTAAGGGGGGGCCAGCTCCACACGCCGGACGGGTTGTCGAATCGTCAGCCGTGCCCGCGATTCGGGACGCTACCGCACACCGCGCGCAATGGTCCCCGAAACTGGGATCGAGGCCGTCTGCGCCTCAACGGGCCTGCTGAGACGCGCGCGGCAATGGGCCGGGTTGATCGGTGCCCAATCAGCAGGGCGGCTTCACCGATAGCCACTGAGGGCTCAGGCCTCGCCCGTCACAGATCGCTTGTCCGGCTCGGCCCGGGAAACAGGCCGGGCCATCGGCCGCTCTCAGGGGAGCTCACCCGCTGTGAGGTTGGCGGATTCAAGACCTGCGCGGGCCGCTGGTCTTGGCAGCGCGGAACATGCCGGCCATCTGGGCCGGACTCGCATCAGGCTGTGCCGTGCTTGCGTGCAAGCTCCCTCAACCGGGAAAGGTGGCGCGGAACGGCCGTGAATGGGTCTTCCTGCGCTTCGTACTCCAAGGCTAGGTAGCCGCGATAGCCGGCATCGGCGAACATGCCCACGATCCTGTCCCAGTCTGACGGTTGGTGGTTTCCCTGTTCGTCCCTGATGTGGACCTTGAATTGCGAGTTGACCGCGTGCGGCAGGCACATCTTGATCTGGTTGTACGGGTCCTGGCGGAAATTTCCCGTGTCGAGGTTGATGCCCACGTTGGGATGGTCGACCTCCGCCACGATCTGGATGATTCGCTCCGCTCGCGAGGTGATGCCGCCGTGATTCTCAAGTCCCAGCACGACGCCGTGATCAGCGGCATAATCCGCCGCCCGCTTGAGGATCTCGGCTACCCACGTTGCCGCCTCGTCCTCGGCACGGCCGTCTGGCACACGCCCGCCGAAGACTCGGATGTGGCTCGATCCGAGGCGGTACGACACGTCGACCCAGTAACGCAGCCAAGCGGCCTCGCGCTGCTGCTCTGCCGCATCCTCGCGGCACAGATCAGTGCGGATCGCGATGCTCGGAAGTTCGACAGCTGCTAGGTACGCCTTCCGCCGGAACTCCGTCAGAAACGAGTCCAGACCGGTCTCGGGGAACCAGTACACCGTCGAGTCCAGGCCGTCCACGCCATTCTCGACTGCCATGTCGACGAGGTCCAGATACGAGAGCGAGCCGTCTGCCAACGCCATCCGGTAAGAATAGGCGCAGATCGCCGTCTTCAAGCGCGCCCCGCCACCGCTGAGCGTGGGAGTGCCGGCCCGCACGGCAACTGGCAGGAGCGGGAGGGCTGAGAACCATTGGCGCCGGGAAAGCATCGCAAGGATTATATCGCCGGGTCGACCGCTGCTCGCGGCCGCCGGCCGACGCGGCCCTCGGCCGACCCCCTGACGGCGAAACTCGGGCGCGGTGGCCCCGGAGGCCGAACTGTGTCGAGTGCGCAGCCGCTAGACGCCTGTGTCAGAGACGATCCGCCCGTCCACCAAGGAGATCCTCCGGCTCGCTTTGGCGGCAATCGTTTCGTCGTGCGTCACCATCAGGAGCGTGGCCCCCGACTCGCGGTTCAGGCGCAGGAGCATGCGCAAGACGAGCTCGCCGTTGCGGCTGTCCAAGTTCCCCGTCGGCTCGTCGGCCAGCACGATCGGGGGCTTCGTGACGAAGGCGCGGGCCAGCGCGACCCGCTGCTGCTCCCCGCCAGACAGCTGCACCGGGTAATGTTGGACCCGCTCTGCCAGCCCGACCTGCCCCAGCAGATCGAGAGCTCTGCGCCGGGCCTCCGGACCGGGCCGCCCGGTCAGGTCCAGCGGCAGCATGACATTCTCCAAGGCGGTCAGGGTCGGCACCAGCTGGTACGCCTGGAACACGAACCCGATCTTGCGGCCGCGCAACAGGGCCATCTGGTCTTCGGGAAGCGCCGACAGCGGCTCGCCGTCAAGCAGGATCTCGCCTGACGAGGGCCGGTCCAGGCCGGCCAAGAGCCCCAGCAAGGTGCTCTTGCCGCTACCGGAGGGGCCTTCGATCACCGCAAACGTGCCACGGGTCACCGAGAAGTCGAGACCGCGCAGGATCTTGACGACTCTCGACCCGCTGCGGATGGATTTCACGAGGCGGCGCGCCTCGATCACTGGCACTTGATCGGTCAGGCCCCTGACTCCCCGCACTGGCGCGGCCGCAACGACCCCGCACAGATCCATCATGGCACCGCGTGCGCGCCGGGCTCAACGGCAAGCCGGCGCGGTGCCAGACGCGAGAGTGGGCCGCGTCCCCGGTCCGCGTCGCGCACCCGACGGCTCCGAAGGTGCCCGCGGATGCAGCTCCCGGCGCAGGGTGGCCGGGGTCAGGGGGGCGCGCTTGGGCGAGTCCCGGGTTCAGACAATCTGGCGAGCCCCTCGGAGCACTTCCCGCACATCCCGGATGCCGACCCCAGGCCCTTTGGGCACGGAGAGCTTGCCATCGCTGATGCGCAGCGCCGGGTCGAACCAGTCCCGGTACCGCTCAATGCTCCGCTTGTACTCCTGATAGCGCCCGATCCGCTTGGTCCTCGACGCGAAGTGCAGCATGTACACGAATCCGAAGCCCCCGGAAATGTGGACCGTCGTCGGCATTCCGGCCACTTCGGCCATGTTGGCGACCCGGGCCGAGCGGATCATCCCGCCGTAGTAGTGGAGGTCGGGCTGGACGATGTCGACGCCTCGGTTGGCGATCATCCAGCGGAACCGCCGCTCGCTGTACTCTTGCTCGCCGCCGGAGACCGGCAGCGCGAGGGCGTCCGCGACGGCCTTGGTGTCCTCTAGGTGGTCGAACGGACAGGGCTCTTCGAAGTAGACCGCGCCGACATCCTCCAGCAGCCGGCCGACGGGCACGGCGCTCTCCGGGTCGTACGAGCTGTTCGCGTCCCCGTGTAGGTCGATTCCGTCGCCAAGGGCCTTCCGTGCCAGCAAGATGAGCCCTTCCGACCGCCCTGGTGCCGCGTCGGCATTGCGGCTCATCCGGCCGCCGAGCCGGAACTTGACCGCTCTCGCGCCGGTCTCGTCGATCAGGGATGCAAGGAAGTCGACCTCCTCTTCGGGAGTCGTGTCTCGCCGGCCGCTGGCCACGTAGAAGTCGATCTCGTCCCGCAGCGTCCCGCCCATCAGCTGGCCAATGGACTTGCCGGTCACGCGTCCCAGCAGGTCCAGCAGCGCAAATTCGACCCACGCCTGCACGGACCAGAACGCGAGGCCCTGCAGCTTGTAGTTGCTGCGGTGGCGGTAGAGGTCGTACAGCAGGTCCGCCCCTAGATCTCGGGCGTCCTTGCCCAGGAAGAACGGGATGACAAGCTCCCGCAGGATGCTCGCGACGTAGGGTCGGCCGTTGGTCAGCGACACGCCCTGCGCTCCGTCCTTGGTTCGCACGTGCACGAACTGGTCCCGGCCGTTGTCGAGCAGCCGGATCGAGTCAATCGTCAGCGGTGTGTCCAAGCCCGACAGGTCCAGAATCGGTACGGTCGCGGCCGCGTCCAGCTCGTCAATCGACGGTCCGGCCCGCTGTCGGCTCAGGTCCCCGCGGTTGGGTCGGCAGCCGAGCATGGCCGGGGCGGCGAGCGTGCCGGCCAGAAAGGCCCGCCGGTCTTGCACTGCTGTCGCTCTTGGGCCCATCGATGCCTCCAGCTGCTTGGTCCGCTCCCCGGGTGAGCGCACCGGTAGGAACCTAGCACACCCGGGTTGGACCACTGGCCTGCAGCGCACGAGGACGGATGTCGGACATCTCTGTGCCATACCGGTTGGCAATGATTCGCAAGGGAACGTGGATCAGCTTGGTCGCGTGAGTGTCTTGGGGACCGGGCGGACTTGCCGTTGATGCCACCTGCTGCTAGTTCTTGCGGCGCCCGCTGTCACAGGGCTCTCGCGGCGCGTCCAATCGCACTCGCATAAGCGTTAGTAGGTAGTTTGTAGATTCTTGCCCGCAAAGCCCACCAGAACCACTAGATGGAGGGTTGGTGCGGGGTGGTCGGCGGATTCAGGTAGATTCGCGCCAGCGCTTGACATAGCGTTCCGGATCTGCTCTGATGGGATTGCCGCCCTGCTACCGGTCCCCGTATGGATCCGCTGATCCGCAATCTGCCTTCCACCACGTTCTGCGGCGAACGCCTGAGCCGGCACCAGATCGCCGAGATCCAGGAGACCGTGAAGTTCTTCCCCGAACTCAGCCGCACAGAGCTCGTGCGCACCGTGTGCGTGCAGATGGACTGGCACACGCCCGGCGGGGCCACGCGCCTGGGCTTCGGCCTGCGCGTGCTCAAGGAACTGCAACGCCGGGACATTGTGCAGCTGCCTTCCAAGCGGGGCCCGGGACGGGGGCCGCAGAAGCCGATGCAGCTCGACGAGCGCACCGCGCCCCAGCCGCCGGTGCGCGAGCCCCTGGCGCAGCTCGCCCCGGTGCGCCTGGAGACGGCCACCGAGCGGGAGGAGGTCGCGTTGTGGAACCAATGGGTGCAGCGCTACCATCCGCTGGGCTACCGTCAGCCGCTGGGCGTGCATCTGCGTTTCTGGGTGCGCGACCGGCGGGACCGACTGCTGGGCTGCCTGCTGTTTGATTTCGCGACGCGGCGGTTGCCCTGCCGCGACCGCTTCATCGGCTGGCAGGGACAGGACTTCCACGAGCGCCTGCACCTCGTGGTGCGCAACGCGCGCTACCTGCTGTTGCCCTGGGTACAGGTCGGGAATCTGGCCTCGCATGTGTTGGGGCTGGCGGCCAGGCAGCTGCCGCGGGACTGGGAGCGCTGGCATGGCTGGCGGCCCGTGCTGCTGGAAACCTTCGTGGATCCGCGACAGCATCAGGCGGCCTGCTACCGGGCCGCCAACTGGCAGTTGGTCGGGCATACGCAGGCGCGCGGAGCGCGCGGCAAGGCCCCGGCCAAGCAGCCCAAGCAGGTCTACGTCCTGCCGCTGCACCCGCAATGGAAGCGCATGCTGGTGGAAGGGCCACCGCCGCGGCCGCCGCCGCAACCGTGGGCCGAGGACCACTTCGTGGACCTGTGGCGGGACATCCTTGGCGGTGTGGCGCGAGCTGCCGACGCGCACGACCGACGCTGGCAGCGCAGGCGGCGGTCGATCCACACCCTGCTGGTGGTGCTGTTCGTGTTCCGCTTGGTGCGCACGCCACGCCGACAGGGTTACGCTCGGGTCTTGGCCGACCTGTGGGAGTGCTGCCGGCGGCTGGGCCTGCAGCTGCCACAACCCCGCCCGGTGGCGGCCTCGTCGATGTGCGTGGCGCGGGCCAAGGTGGGCGCGGATGTGTTCCGGCGCATCCACGCCGCCGTGCTGCGGCATGCCGGCCCGGATCGCTCCACGCTGTGGAAGGGGCTGCGGGCCTTCGCCGTCGACGGCTCCAAGCTCAACTTGCCCCGGGAACTGGTGCGGGAAGGCTACGCCCGGCCCTCACCGCAGGCGCATTACCCGCAGGGACTACTCAGCTGCCTGTACCAGATTCGACGCCGCTTGCCGTGCGACTTCGCACTGCTCCCCCAGCAGGACGAGCGGCGGGCCGCACAGCAGCACTTGGCCGCGCTCGGTCCCGGCGACCTCGTCGTCTACGATCGCGGCTACTACAGCCGCGCCCTGCTGCAAGCACACCACGACCGTCAGGTGGAGGCCGTGTTCCGGCTCAAGCGCAACGCCAACGGACAGGTGCGCGACTTTGTCGCCGCCAGCAGCCGTGACGCAGTCGCCAGCATGGTGCGGGCCGGGACGGCCCCCCTCCGTTTGCGACTGGTGAAGTATGCCGTCCACGACCGCAGCTATGTGCTCGGGACCACGCTGCTGGACGCGCAGCTCTACCCGCTGGAGGACTTGGCCGACCTCTACCACGGACGCTGGAGCGTGGAAGAGCTGTACAAGATCTCGAAGCAATTGCTGCAGGTCGAGAGCTTTCGCGGTCGTAGCGAGCAGGCGGTGAAGCAGGAGCTGTACGCGCATTTCACGCTGATCGCGATGGCCCGGCTGTTCGCCAGCCACTGCGAGCGCCAGTTCGCGTCGCGGGACGAGGAGGCGGGCCGAGCGCGCCCGCGGGCCAACTGCAACCAGAGCCTGGGGGCCGTGCAGCGGGAACTCGAAGGGCTACTGCTGCAGGCCCCGCAGCTGCGGGACACCCTGAACCGGGTGCTGCAGCACGGGGCACGCAGTCCCCAGCGGGAGCGGCCCGGCCGCTCCTACCCGCGCCAGTCCCGCCGGCCGAGCACGAAATGGAGGAATCGCGAGCCCACCGAGCCCCCCACGGCAGACTGAATCGCACCCCGTCTTGCCGCCATCCGGCGGCGCTTAACCGAATTCACTTCCATCCTTGAACGAATGCCATTGGCGGCGCGTCCGGTAGCAGCCAACGCGAATGCTCGCTGCATCGCAAGCTGCGCGACAGTGAAGCGCAGGGTGCGCCGACCGCGGACTAGCGGGCGTGTTCATCCGGACCAAGGCGGGGGCGCGGGAGCCGAGCCCGCCACGGCTCCGTCGCCACCCGGGCTCGGAGGTGACGGGCTAATACCGCCCTTCTCCCTGCACACAGCATCCCGTCCTAGTCCCGCTTTCGGCGCTGCCGGGCGAAGTCCGGGGACCGTAGAGCGGAATGCGGCGCATCGGCCTTGATAGGGCCACGAAATGCCAGAGGCCAAGGGCCCGGGGCCGGTGATATCCTTGAATTCCACGAATTGGGTCGCGTGGGTGTGATAGGGGAGGTCGAAAGTGAATACCATTGCAAAGACACTCTGGATCGGCACTATGGTGCTGGCGCTCGTTACCGTGCCGGCGGTCGCGCAGCAGTCCGGGCTGACCGGCACGGTTACCGACACCACCGGAGCGGTGATCGTCGCAGCGGACGTCCTGCTGACGAACAGTGAGACGGGGGTCGCACTTGCCGCGCAGACGAATGAGGCCGGCGCGTTCAACTTCACCCTGGTGCAGCCCGGAACGTACGAACTCGGCTGCGAGTCCATCGGATTCAAGACTTACCGGCAGTCCGGACTGGTGATGGAGACCGGGCTGACCAAGACTGTCACGATCTCGCTCGAAATCGGCGAGATCACGGAGACGATCGAGGTGACCGGCTCGGCCCCGCTCTTGGAGACCGAGAACACGACTGTCGGACAGTTCATCGAGCGCACGACTGTGGCGCAGATGCCCGTCGGCAGCCGTCAGGCGGGCCAGCTAATCAAGCTCGCCGGGAATGTCACGTTCGCCACGTCTGGAGGCGGGTTGTACGATCTGCCCTTCTTCTCGATGGCGGGGGGCCGTTCCCGCAATCAAATGTGGCACTTGGACGGCGGCGTGGTCCAGAACATGGCGCTCGGAATCGCCCAGCTGAACCTGAACCCGCCCGTGGAATCGCTGCGGGAGTTCAAGGTCGAGTCCAACAATTACGCCGCGGAGTTTGGCCGCACCGGAAACGGGCTCATAATCATGAGCACTCGCTCGGGCACCAACACCTTTCACGGTGCCCTCTACCACAACTTCCGCAACGACGCGCTGGACGCGCGCACATTCTTCGCCCCTAGCGTCGCACCCCTGCGGTACAACATCTACGGCGGCTCTCTCGGCGGCCCCATCAAGCGGGACAAGTCGTTCTTCTTCTTCAACCACGAGGGCCAGCGGCGCAGCGACGGCCGGACGATCGCCAACACCGACGTGCCGCACTCTGCCGAAGTGGGCGGCGATTTCTCGGCGCGCTCGGGTTTTGCGCTCAATGACCCGCTGACCGGGGCGCCGTTCGACAACAACACGATTCCGCAGAGCCGCATCGACCCGCTCGGCAGCGCCTTCGCCGGTCTCTACCCGGCCCCGAACCGAGCCAGCCCGGCGGACCGCGCCCCGCGCGACAACTACGTCAAGAACGTGTCCGACAAGGGGATCTCAGACTTCACGACGATCAAGGTGGACCACAACTTCGGTCCGAATGACCGCATCTCGAGCCGCTTCAGCTACGTGTCGGCCCCCGCAGAGCCGGCACCGGTCTACCCGACCGAGGTGGCGGACTTCCGGGCATCCAAGCAGACTCGGTCGAACCTAGTCTCGACTTCGACGTGGAACCACAACTTCAGCACGACGGTTGTGAACGAATTCCGATACACATTCGGGAACCGCACGTTCACCACTCGCGGGCTTGGCACTGGCAGCGGCAAGAACGGCGAGCTGGGCGTGCCCAACGTGGACCCCGAGTTTTTCTCGACGGTCAACCTCGCGGGTTACACGCGTCTGGGACCCGGCAACCAGGAGCGCATCCAGAAGCCGATCCGGACACACCAGGTGGTCAACAACACGTCGTGGTTCAAGGGATCCCACAGCGTGAAATGGGGCATTGAGTACCGCTACTCTCGCAATCAGGACGACTTCAACCAGTTCGCGGGCGGGAGCTTCACGTTCAACAACCGCGTCACCGGGGATGCGCTGGCGCAGCTGTTGCTGGGCTGGACGACGCGGGGGCAGCTTGTCGACACCGAGATCCTCAATACGCGGAGCGACTACTGGGGGGCGTACGTCCAGGACAGCTGGAAGGTGACCGACCGCCTCACGCTCAACCTCGGCCTGCGGTGGGACGTCGACACGCCGCGCTGGGAGCTGAGCAACAACCAGAGCGGCTTTGACCCCTCGGCGATCAACCCCGTGTGCGACTGCCCGGGCTCGATGCTGTTCGCGGGGCGCAACGGAACCAGCAAGTACGCGCACGACACGGACCTGAACAACTGGGGCCCGCGCGTGGGCCTCGCGTACCGCGCGGGGAGTTCGGTTGTCATCCGGGCAGGTTACGGCGTCAATTACAACGGCGCGTACGCTCGCGCCGTCCCGTTCACGCAATTCTGGACATTCTCAAGGACTCTGGACATCAACTCGCCCGACGGCGGGTTCACCCCCGCCTTCATGCTGAGCGACGGCCTGCCCAGCGTCGATCCGTTCACCGAAGCTGACCGTGTCCCCACCTTTGGAGCGGTCACGAGCGGACGGCGAACCGTGTCCCCGGACTTCTTCCAAAGGAACCAGAAGAACGGCTACTCCCAGCAGTGGAACCTGACTCTCCAGAAGCAGCTACCCGACAACATGCTGGTGGAGGCGCAGTACCAGGCCAATGTCGCCCACACTCTGGGCGGCACTAACGTCAACCGCAACATGATCCCGCTGACCGGAGGCGCCGGTCCCGCCACGCAAAGCCAGGCCCTGCGGTACTTCCCGCACTACAACAACGTCATCCTGGAGAGCCCGGACTGGGGCAACTCCACGTACCACTCGTTGAACCTCAAGGCCGAGAAGCGCTTCTCCAGCGGCCTCAGCTATCTCTTCAACTACACGTGGTCGAAGTTCATTGACGACGTCGAGTCGGCCAACGAGCTGGGTGGCGAGCAGAACAATGGCTACACGCACTTCGAGCTGCGACATTTGGACAAGGCGCTCTCGGGGAATGACATCCGCCACCGCGCCGTGATCAGCGGCGTGTACGAGCTTCCCGTCGGGCGCAACAAGGCGGTGGCGATCGAGAACGCGGCACTGGGGGCGGTGATCGGCGGTTGGAGCCTGGGCGTGATTGCGGAGTTTCGCACCGGCTCTCCGTTCGGGGTCATCGAGCAGACCAATCGCAGCAACGCGTTCAGCCACGGGCAGCGGCCCAACCTGCTCGCGGATCCCACGCTGTCCGGCAGTCGCGCCAAGGCCGACCGGCTGCTCGAGTGGTTCGACACGTCCAATTTCGAGTCCCCCGGCGTGGGAGTGTTCGGAAACTCGCCCCGCAACATTTGCTGCGGCCCCGGGTTCGCCGTGGTCGACGTTTCCGTTCAGAAGCGTTTTCGAGTGACCGAGGACGTTCGCGTGGAATTCCGGGCGGACTTCTTCAACATGCCCAACCACGCGAATTTCTCGATCCCGGAGCGCAGGCATGGGAACTCCGGGTTCGGCCGCGTCAGGGGGACGATCGGCACTGGACGCCAGACGCAGCTAGGGCTGCGGATCGAGTTCTGACACAACTGCCCCCAGGGCCCGACGGCGAGGATGCGCGGGATTCCGGTGGCGTCACGGCCCTGGCGCTCGCGGGCCCTTTGGCTCGCCTGGCCCGTGATCTTGGCGGGTGCAGGGGTCTCCCTCCCCGGAGCGGAGGTGTTGCGATTCTCGGACGTGACGGCCGGATCCGGCCTGGAGCGCTTCCGTGGAGTGCAGGGGGATCCCGGTAAACAGCACATCATCGAGGTGATGGGCGGCGGTGCCGCATTCCTGGATTACGACGACGACGGCCATCTGGACGCGCTGCTCGTGCGCGGCTCGACCGTCGAGGCCATGCGAACGGGCGGCGACCGGCTGTGCGCGCTCTTTCGGGGGGACGGCGAGGGGCGCTTCGAGAACGTCACGGACCAGGCCGGCCTGACCACCCGCGGCTGGGGCCAGGGAGTGGCCGTCGCTGATTACGACGGCGACGGCTCGGTCGACATCTTCCTCACCGGCTACGCGAGCAGTGCGCTGTACCGCAACCGGGGAGATGGCCGGTTCGAGGAGGTTAGCCAGACGGCCGGGATCACGCCCTCGGAGTGGAGCTTGGGGGCCGCGTTCGCGGACTTCGACATGGACGGCGACCTGGACCTGTATGTCAGCAACTATCTGCGTTACCCACTCTCGGCCGTGCCCCGGCGGGATGCCAGTTGCAACTATCGCGGCTTCGATGTCTTCTGCGGGCCGAGGGGCCTTCCGGGCCTGCGCGACTCGCTGTATCTCAACGACGGCGCTGGCCGGTTCCGGGACATGGCCGAGCGGCTCGCGATTGACGAGGAGCGGCTATACGGGCTCGGCGTGCTGGTCGCGGACTTCGACAACGACGGTTCTCCGGACATCTTCGTCGCCAACGACCTGACGGCCAACCTGCTGTACCAGAACCGCGGTTACGGTACGTTCGAAGAGCTGTCCGTCCTGCTCGGGGCGGCGTTCTCCCAAGACGGGGTGGAGGAAGGGTCGATGGGAGTCGACGCGGCCGACGTCGACCATGACGGCTGGCTAGACCTGTACTACACCAACTCTTCTTACGAGAGCAACTCGCTTCTCGTCAACAACGGTGACGGGAGTTTCACGAACCTGACCGACCAAGCCGGCCACGGGCGCAGCACGCACCTGTACGTCGGGTGGGGTGTCGCGTTCGGGGACTTGAACAACGACACGCGCGAAGACCTGCTCGTCGTGAACGGCCACCTCTACCCGGAAGCTGACCACTTCGAGATGGGTCTCGAGTATGAGCAGCGTTGGCTGGTGTACATGAACGAGGGCGGCTCGCGGTTCGCCGAGCGCGGCCAGGAGTTCGGGCTGGAGCGCCGCCACAAGAGCCGCGGGCTGGCGCTGGGGGATTACGACAATGACGGCGACTTGGACGCCTTGGTCAACAACCTTGACGGCCCGCCCACCCTGCTAAGGAACGACGCGGCCCACGAGAACGGATGGCTGCGGGTGGATGCGCGGGCTGCCACCGGCGGACCGGCCATGCTGGCCAGGGTTCGGGTAGTGGCCGGCGGAGTGACCCAGCTCAAGGAGGTGCGCTCGTCAGCGAGCTATCTGTCGGCGAATGACACGCGCCTGCACTTTGGGCTCGGAGGGTCGGCGAGCGCGAGCCGCGTCGAGGTCACTTGGCCCAGAGGCAGGTCCGCCGTGTTCGAGGATGTCCCGTCCGGAAAGGCCCTTCTGGTTCGCGAGCCGGGAAGAGAATAGCCCTTCCTCAAGGGACTGGAGTCCTGCTTGGGAATCGCCCCGCGAGAGGCCACCTGTTCCTAAGCGCGCCAGAATCATTGAATTGCCATCCTTCAAGACTCTGAGTCACACGGTGAGCTGCTCATGTGCATCAACGCCACGTTCTGGTGCGTCTGGGCAGAGATTCGCGACCAGCGACCGACTTGGCCCGCCGGTCGCGAACTACTCCGGACCCCCGTGCCTCAACCGGGCGCGAAGCCGCTCCCGGAGCCGGCTCGGGCCTTGACCGCCTCCCGTTTCGACTCGAACTCGGACAGGCAAGCGCGAGCTCGCTCCGACCGCCCGGTCCGCAGGTAGGCCTGCCCGAGCACATAGTAGGCGTTGTAGAACTCCGGCTCGCGCCGCACGACCTCCTCCAACGGCTCGATCGCGTCCTCCGGCTGGCCTATGGCCAGCAGGAGCTTTCCGATCTCGTAGCGAGCGTCAAGGGCGCCAGGGTCTAGGCGCGCGGCGGTGCGCAGCGACCTGAGGGCGGCTTGGGTGGCCCCATGCTCGGGTGACTCCGCGAGTGCCCGCCCCAGCTGCGTGTGGAATGACGGGTTCGAGGGTGCCAAAGACACGGCCGCGCGGTGGGCCCGGATTGCCAGTTCGGTGCGGCCTTGCCGCAGGTGGGCCCGGCCCAGCAGGTGCAGGGTCTCGGGCTCCACCGCGGGTTCTTCGGCCAGGCGTCCCAAGATCGCAACCGCGGCCGGTCCGTCCGGGTCCAGGTGCAGGCATGAGCGCGCGACCGCGAGCAGGGATCGCTGGCTGGCCCCCTCGTGGCGCATGGCCAGGCGCAGCGCTTCCACCGCGGTGGAGTGGTGGTCGCGGCCGGCAAGCGTTCGCGCCAGGCCGAAGTAGGCATCCCCCGCCGCCGGCGAGAGGCCGGGACCCGGCCGGCGCATGGCCCCGGAGCCCAAAGCCCCCCCAATCTCGGCGCAAGAATTTCTCCGCACCTGATAGAAGACCTTAGGCGTTGGCCCGCGCGGGAGGGACGCCAGCTCGCCCAGCCGGCGCTCAGCCTCGCCCACCCGATCTCGGTCTAGCAGGCTGAAGGCCCAGTTGAGGTAAGCGTGCGGACTCGAGGGGGCGGCCCGGATCGCCTCGCGGAAGAGAGTGTCGGCGTCCTCGCCGCTCCCCGCGGCGGCCTTTGCGGATGCCAGAAGAGCGGCCGCCTCAGCGGACAGGTCACCGGTGTCCGGCCGTTCCAGGAGTTCGACCGCCTCGCGATGCCGGCCGAGGGCATTGCACGAGAGCGCCGCGAGCAGGCGCGCCTCGTACATGGTGGGATCACTCGCCAAGGCGGCTCGGAATGCGACGAGGGCATCTTCGTAGAAGAACTGCTCGAACAGCGGTCGCCCGACTTGCAGCAGGGCCCACGGCGATTGGGGGCCCATTCGGAGAAAGGCCCGCGCGGCGTGCAGTCCAGCGCTGAGGTTGCCGCTCGCCAAGTACGCCGCCGCGAGGTGCATCCGCGCCGCGGCGGAGCCGAACCCGAGCTGCACGGCCGTCGCGAGATGTGTCGCAGCGACGGCCTCGTCACCCGCCAAACGCCCGGCGAGGCCAGCCTGATAGTGCAGGACTGGCAGGTCTGGCGCGGCCTCAAGTGCTTGCCTGAAACGTCTCAGCGCATCCCCAGCCCGCCCCTGTTCCAGCCGAATCTCCCCTAGGTGGCGGAAGATCTCCGGGGACACTCTCCCGCCCGCAGGGGTGATGCTGGCCGTGGCTTCGATCAGGACGTTCGCCGCCCCGTCGAGATCCCCGGAACCGCGCAGCGCTCGCGAGCTGGCCAAGAGGGCCTCAGGGTCGGTCTCGGCCCAGGCAAGAGTCGAGCACAGCGTGGCGACCAGCCAGCGGTTCTGGCCAAGGTTGCGCTTCACGCCACCATTATTGATCCCGTAGCGGCGGAATCGGGTGTCCCTTGCGCGGGCTCCGAAGGCCCGAGGCTGCATCGAGCGGGCCCGAAGTTACCCGCCCGGACCCCATATTCCTACGAGACGAGGCCCAGTGCGGTCCGGTCACACGGCCGGGGGGACATAGTCCTGTCCGCACCTGACCACGGATCGCCCACTATTGGGATGGGCCGGTCGCGGGACTGGCGGGCCAGAGGCCGCCCGGCGGGGACCTGCTCTACTGGAAGGTCTCGGGGCCCATGCCGTGAATCTCAGGCGCTCAATGGCTCGCGCGCAGGCCTTGAATGCGGTGCTGGCGGGGGCCACCTGCGGGATTCTGGCCCCGCTTGGGGTGCACGCGCAGTTCCGCGACGTCTCGGCCGACAGCGGCCTGACGGCCCCGCTCGTGTCCGGCTCGGACGCCAAGCCCTACATATTGGAATCGATGGGCGGCGGCGTCGCCTTCCTTGACTTCGACAATGACGGATGGCTCGACGTGTACCTCGTCAACGGGGGAACGCTCGAGGCCCTCGCCGGCCGGGAAGAAGCCCCCAAGAATCACCTCTACCGGAACAACCGTGACGGTTCATTCAGCGATGTCACCGATCGGTGCGGCGTCGGCGATCACACGTGGGGCATGGGCGTGGCGGTCGCAGACGTGGACAACAACGGCTTCGAGGACCTGTACGTTACCAACTACGGGCCAAACCGGCTCTACCTAAACCTCGGCAATTGCCGGTTCCAAGAACGCGCCCGCGAGCTGGGCGTGCATGGAAACGAGTGGAGCTCGTCAGCCGCCTTCGCCGACTACGACACCGACGGAGATCTCGACCTGTACGTCACGAATTACCTGGAGTTTGATCCGCGAGAGCTTCCCCAGGACAGCCTGCTGTGCCGCTATCGCGGAATTCGCGTGCAGTGCGGCCCGCGAGGGATGGTGCCGACGGCCGACCGCCTCTACGAGAACGTGGGCGGAGGCCAGTTTCGGGACGTGTCGGAGGCTTCCCGGATCCGCTTGGCCCCAGACTCCTACGGGCTGGGGGTAGCTTGGTCGGACATTGACGGGGACGGTGATCCGGACGCGTACGTCGCGAACGACTCGACGGCCAATTTCCTGTTCCAGAACGACGGTGACGGGACTTTTTCGGAAGTCGGCCTACTGGCCGGAGTCGCCCTGAGCCCCGATGGCAAGGAACAGGCCGGCATGGGTGTCGACTTCGGAGACGTTGATGGCGATGGCCACTTGGATCTGGCTGTCACGAACTTCTCCGAGGACTACAACGCGCTCTATCGCAACGGGGGTGCCGGCATGTTCCGTGACATTTCCCACGTCGCCGGCCTTGCGGGCCCGACTTGGCTCAAGCTGAGCTGGGGCGTGCGCTTCGTCGACTTTGACCTGGACGGCCGTCTCGACTTGGTGGTGGCCGACGGGCATGTCTATCCGGAAGTTGACCGGCACGAGTTTGGCCTTGCCTACAGGCAGCCGAACACGGCCCTGCGCAATCTCGGGGGTGGGAACTTCCGGGCATCGGCCCTGCCGGGAGAGCTGTGGGCCTCGCGCGGCTTGGCCAGTGGCGACTTCGACAACGACGGGGCGATCGACCTGCTCATCGCCAACCTTGACGCGCCGCCGACCCTGCTCAGCGGCGAGCCCGCCGGGGGGCACTGGCTGATGCTCCATCTGCGCGGAACGGTTTCCAACCGATCCGCGATCGGAACGCGCGCGACGGTCAGGTCCGGAGCCCTGACCCTGGTGCGAGAGGTTCGCGGGAACGGGAGCTACCAGTCGCACAGCGATCTCCGGCTGCACTACGGACTCGGAGAGCACGAACGGTTCGGATCAATTGAGGTGCGCTGGCCGACGGGCCGCGTGCAGACCCTCGAAGGCGGCATCGCGGACCGGCTGATTGTGATCGACGAAGCTGCGGACTGAGGCCCGGCAACTACGGCACTCCGCGCTCCAACTCGTCCGAGACGCTCCTCACGTCGGTTCGGACCTTCTCGAGGCGGCGCAGGCTCAGTTCTTGGTACCGCCGGAACTCGCGGCGCGCGTCGTCCACCCGTCCCATCGCGCGATACGCGCTCGCGAGCAGGAACCGCGCGCGGTCATTCGCCGGATCGGACCCCGCGACAGACTCCAGCTCGCGGATGGCGGCCTCGTGGTCGGCCGTCTCCATGTATGCCCGTCCCAGCGCGAGCCGGGAATCCGCCGAGCCGGGACTGGCCTCTGTCGCGGCTCGGAGGTGCGGAACGGCGTCAGCCGCTTGGCCGCGGTCTAGCAGCAGTCGTCCCAGATACAGGCGCGCGAGCGCATGGTGCGGGTTGAGGCCGAGCTCATCCTCGTACCACCGCCGCGCCTCGCCAAAGTCGCCCAGGCCCTCGTGGGCCCGTCCCAGCGCGAATCGCAGGCCTGGCAGGCTTGGGCGTTTTGCGAGCGCCCGCCCGTAGGCCTCGACGGCGGCTGGGAACTCGGTGGCATCCATGCGGGCCTCTGCCTCGAGTTGGTCGACCCGGTGCGAGTCCGGGGCAACCATTGCCAGGCGATCCAGCGTGGCGGCGGCGAGCCGTTTGTAGCAGCGGCCCAGCCAGTACATCGCCTCCGAGCTGTCGGGCTCTGCCCGCAAGCGCTCGCGTGACAGGCGGGCGGGCAGCTCGCTGCGTCCCGCCGCGAACTCGCTGCGGATATCCGCGAACGGCCCGCGAGGCGGGGACTCCGTGACGGCCTGCCCTAACTCCGGAAGATCCCCCAGAACTCCGGCTAGGTCCGGCCGCTGCGCCAGTGCCCGGCGGTACTCGGCGCGCGCCCGACGCGGAGATCTGTCCGCCATGAATCGCTCGGCCTGAAGCAGGTACACGAAAGGGGACTGCGGCGCGAGAAGGCCGATCCGCTCAAAAAGGAAGTTGGCGGCACCGTCATAGGCCCTGGCGAGGGAGAACAGCGCCTCCGGATCGTCCGCCTTGGCCTCCGCCGCACGCTGCAAGTGCTCGACCGCCTCAACGTGGCGGCTCGTCGCGGCTAGGCTGAGACCCAGCCAGCGGTGGGTCTCGGCCACGCCCGGGTTGATCGCAAGGCTGCGCCGGAGCGCGGCCACCGCGTTGTCAAACCGGTGAACGTGGTAGTAGTCCATGCCGAGGAACAGGTACGCCCCCCACAGCTGGTCATCCAGCTCGGTCGCATTGCCCAAGGCCTCGATCGCCTGCGAGTGTTTGCCTGCGAGGTGCAGCGTCACGCCCAGGCTCTGGTGGATGAGCGCCCATCGGGGACGGATCGCAAGGATAGCCTCGTACTCTTTGGCTGCCGAGAGGTAGTCCTGCCGGCTCTCCGCACTGCGAGCGGCGGTTAGATGGCGCTTGACCGCGTCATCCTCTTGGCCCCGAGCGTCCACGGGGAGCATAAGGGCCAGAATCAACAGCGGGATCAATGCCCATGGGCACGTCGCGGGCAGTCCGGGGCGCGGCGAGCCGGGCATTGCAAGTACCGTCCCCGTCCTGCTGCCGATGTTGCCACGGCGGCCCGCGGGGCTCAATTCATGATTTGCAGGCAAGCGGCGCTCCGTCAAGCTGCGGCCGGGACCGCTCGGTGATTCGGGCGGGGACGGCGGGGTGCGCGGCGGCCCGCTGTACGATACAGGCACGCCGCCCGGGCGGCGTGCGGACCATGGACCGCGGGACTGCAGGGCGATCTCACGTGGCTGGCGCCGCCCGGCTTCGGGCCCTGCTCTGGGTCTCGCTGGCCTGCCTGCCGATTGCGCGCCCCGCTGACCCGCGGTTGGCGGTTCGCGGTCATCTGGAGCAGGCACAGGTCCACCTTGAGAACGAGCGCTACGAGCTCGTCGCCCAAGAGCTGGAAGCTGCCCTGGCGCTGCACTCGGAGATCCGCGGCGCCCACTACCAGCTCGGATTGGCGCACTGGCACCTTGGCCAGCTGGAAGCTGCCAGGGCATCCTTCCTGCGCGAGTTGGAGTTCGAGCCCCCCGACCCGTACTCGTTGTACTACTTGGGCCGCATCAGTCTGGCGGAGGGCCAAATGCCGGGCGCGGTGGCTCACTTCGAGCGGTCCCTGCGAGCGGGCGAGGTCCTCGACGTGCGCCAGCGTCTCGCCAGCGGGTATCTCAGCGAGGGGCGGGTCGGAGAGGCCACCCGGCTGCTCGAGGAGTCGGTCCGCGCAAGGCCCGAGCAGGGCGATGCGCACTACCTGCTGGCACGCGCCTACCAGAGGCAAGGCCGCACCGCCGATGCGCGCCATCACTTCGAGCTGTCGGAGCGCTGGAAGAACAAGCGGCAGGCTGAGATCCGGGACCTGGTTGAGCTGCGGGTCCTGCTGCGCGACAAGCGCGAGGTTCAGGCGCTGAGGATGACTCGGAAGCTGGAATCCTCGGGCGACCCTGACATCCTGCTCAGCACCGCGGTGGCCCTTGGCCAGCATGGCCTTCACCGGCAAGCGCTGCCGATCTTGGACCGCGTCGTCCAAGATCGGCCAAAGTACGCGGAAGCCTACTACAACATGGCTCTCGCGCATGTCTCGACCGGTCAGGGGGAGCAGGCAGCCCGTCCGCTCCGCCGAGCGATCTCCCTCAGGCCGGAATTCTTCGAGGCGCGGGCCCTGCTCGGAAATCTGCTGGCGCAGCAGGGAGACCATGAGGGGGCGATCCCGCACCTCAGGGCCGCAATTGCGATCCGCCCTGGGCACGCCTCGCTGTCGGCACTGCTGGGAATCCAGTACCTGCGGGGAAGCTACTACCAAGACGCCGTCGACACTCTCGAGCAGGCCGCGGGCCAGAATCCGGAAGATTCCAACCTTCGGTTGCTGCTTGTGGAGGCGCACTTCCAGAACCACGACTATGAGCGAGCACTGGCAGTCGCGCGGGACGCCGCCGGGGACTTTCCGGAACTCGCCGAGAGCCACTACCAGGCTGGTCGGCAACTGGAGAACATGGGGCGCTTCGAGGAGGCCCGGGAACCGCTGGAGGCCGCGCTGCGGATAGACCCCGAGTTTTCCGAGGCCCGCCGGCTGCTGGGCGAGGTGGAGTTGCGGCTGGGGCGTGCAGAGCGGGGCTTGGAGCACTTCCGCCAGGTGCTGGAGAGCGATCCCACCTCGGGCGACGCGTACGCCGGCCTTGGCAAGGCGCTCCTGCAACTGCGGCGCTACGAAGAGACCGTCCGCGCGATGCGCAAGGCCGTCGCCGTGGCGCCGAGCCTGCCCGCCCCGCACCTGTACCTGTCCCAGGCGTACCGCGCGACGGGCCGCGCCGATGAGGCCCGGAGCGAGGCCGCCGTTTTCGCGAGGCTCAACAGAGATCGTGCCCGAGAAAGGGACCGGGATGTCGAGCGGACCTACGTGCCACCGCCCGCTCGTCCCGGCCATTGAGTGGCACCGCCGGCTCCCAAGACTGCCGACATTGGTTTACGATAGACCTCGGGGCGCGCGCCTGGGCCCGCACGAATTGCGGCCAGTGCCGTGCCCGTTCATTTCGGCGGAATGTCCAGTTCCGGAGCGACTGGGCGGGAGGAGGACATCGCATGAAGCGATTCGCAAGGTTGGGGATGGTCGTGCTGGCTGCAATTCTGCTGCCGACTCACGGCTTGGCCCAGACCGCATTCGGGACCATCGTTGGGAACGTGACCGACGAGACGGGGGCCGTGATCCCAGGGGTCACCGTAACTGTCACAAACGAGGGCACCGGTGCTGTTCGCACCATGACCACGAACGAACTGGGAGGCTATACGGTCGTTTCCCTGCAGCCCGCGGTGTACACCGTCGACGGGGAACTGTCCGGTTTTAGCAAGGCTGTCCAGTCGAATGTGCGGTTGGAGGTCAACCAGACCCTGCGCGTTGATCTCTCGATGCGCATCGGGCAGGTGACGGAGGTGATCGAGGTCACGGCCGCGCTTCCGCAGTTGCAGACGGACAGCTCGACCGTGGGGTCCACCGTCGACAACCAGAAGGTTGTCGAGCTGCCCCTGAACGGTCGCAGCTTCACGCAGTTGACGATCCTGATGCCGGGGGCCGTTGCCGGATCGGGCGCGAACACGGCATTCCAGACCAGCGGCACAGCGGTGTCCGTGAGCGGCCTTCGCAGCGAGGCGAACAATTACACCCTGGACGGCGTGAACAACAACGAGTCTTTCTTCAAGACGTACGGTGTCCAGCCTTCGATCGACGCGATCCAAGAGTTCCGCATCCAGACCAACATCACGTCCGCGGAATTCGGCACGGCCGCCGGCGCCAACGTCAACATCGTCACGAAGTCCGGGACCAACGAAGTGCACGGCACGGTCTTCGAGTTCGTGCGGAACGATAACTTCGACGCGCCGGGCTACTTCGCCCAGCGTGCCGGCACCGATCAGCCGGAGTTTCGCCAGAACCAGTTCGGAACGACCGTGGGCGGTCCGATCGTCAAGAACCGAACCTTTTTCTTCTTTGGCTACGAAGGGCAGAGGCGCAGCTTGGAGTCGACGCTGCTGAACGTGGTGCCAACGCCGGAGATGTTCCGGGGTGACGTGTCGCGCGATGTCTTGGGCAACCCGGCCCCGGCGGCTTTCGACCCGCTGACCACCAGAGAGCTGCCTAACGGCACGCTGAGCCGCGACCCGCTGCCCAACAGCATGGTCCCGAGCAGCCGGATCAACGCGTCCACCAATCAACTGAGGGAGATTCTCTGGTCCGAGCCGAATCTGCCTGGCAGGGACCTGAACCTTCTCAACACCAACCCCTCCCGCATCGACAACAACCAGTGGATGGGGAAGGTCGATCACCGCTTCAGCGACAAGAACATCCTCACGGGCCGTTACAACCTGAACGACTCGGTGAGCCCGCGGCCGACGGCGCACCTGACCATCGACAACAACTTGGTGAACACGTTCACCAACATCATGGTCAGCGACACCCACACGCTGAGCCCCACGACGATTCTCGACGTGAAACTGGGATACCACCGCAACAACCTGCAGATCGCCGACAGCGCGCCCGGCGGTGCCGAAGGAATCGCCGCCTTCATCAACGGCAACAACATTCAGGGGATTCCCATTCTCAAGAGCGAGGCGGTCCCGCTCTACCCCGCGTGGCGCATAGCCGGGTTTGCGAGCCCCAGCCAAACCGGCTTCCCGTTCCCGGATGACACGTACAGCGCGGTGGCGAGCGTCACCAAGATCGTCGGCAACCACAGCATCAAGGCAGGATTCGAGTTCAAGCACAACCGCAACCTTGACGACGGGTACTTCACGGGCAACATGGCCTTCAACAAGCGGCCGACGGAGGATCCCCAGAACGCCGAGTCCACGGGCTCGGCGGTGGCCGCCTACCTGCTCGGGTTGCCAAACACCGCGCAGCGCAACATCGGCCGTGGAACCACCGCGATCATGCGCAAGGAGGACTACAGCTTCTACTTTCAGGACGACTGGAAGGTCACGCCGAAGCTGACGCTCAACCTGGGGCTCCGGTACGACCTGATCGAGTACCCCAAACACCGCGACGACCTGCTGGCCTCCATCGACATCGAGACGGGACAGTTCCTCTGGGACGGCGTCAACCCGGTGACGGGCGAGGCGCCCAACGCCCGGCGCGGGATCGTGGAGCCGGACTACAACAACATCGCCCCGCGAGCTGGGCTCGCCTACCGGATCGGGGAAAAGTCGACGATCCGGGCCGGTTACGGCGTGTTCTACATGTCGAACTACCTGTGGGAGGCGCAGGGCATCCGGGGCAACTGGCCATTCGCGATCAGCGAGACACTGTCCAACCTCAACGAGCGCACCGAGCTCTCCTATGTGGAGACCGCCTTCAGCCCGCAACTGGAGATCGAGAAGGGCAGCACGGTGGCGCCGCGCGCGCAGCACATCGTGAACCGGAACAACCGCGTCAGCTACACGCAGCAGTGGAACCTGCACGTGCAGCGCCAGCTGACAGATTCCTTGATGGTCGAGCTGGGGTACGTCGGGACGCAGGGATCGGACATGTCTTCGTTCGTGAACACCAACACTGCCCCTCCGGCGCCGGGTGAGGTCAACCCCAGGCGCCCCTTCCCGGAGTACGGGGCGATGAGCATCATGACCAACGAGGCCACGTCCAACTACCACGGCTTGCAGTTCAAGGCCGAGAAGCGATTCTCGGAAGGCCTGTCGTTCCGGACGAACTACGCCTGGGGCAAGACCATCGACACGCTTGGCGCCGGATTCTCGGCGAGCAAGAGCCCGCAGAATCCGCTCGACCCGGATTCTGACCGGGCACTCTCGGACCTGCACCGGTCCCACGTCTTCACGGCAGACTACATCTGGGAGCTGCCGTTCGGACGCAATCGAAGGTTCGGCTCGAACATGGGCCCGGCCGCGGGGGCAATTCTCGGCGGTTGGCAGGTCACCGGAGTGGTGACGGCCAACACGGGCGTGCCGATCAACGTGGTCATCCCGCGCGACATCGCCAATATCGGACCACGGGTGCAGGCGCAGCGCCCCGACTTGGTGGGAGATCCGCTCGCGGGCGTCAGCGGAGCGCCGGAACAGTCCCTCAACCGCTCCGCGTTCGCCGAGCCGGCCCCGTACACCTTCGGGAATGCCGGCCGCAACATCGTCACTGGTCCAGGCCTGTTCCAGATGGATTTCGGGTTGTACAAGAACTTCCGGCTGACCGAGACGATGGGATTGCAGGTCCGCTCCGAGTACTTCAACGTGTTCAACAATGTGAATTTCGGTACGCCAAATGCCAACTTTGACTCCTCGGCGTTTGGGACGATCGGAGCGCTCGCGGCGGGCCAGACGGCCCGGCAGGTCCAGTTCGGCGTGAAGTTGCTGTTCTAGGCCGGCGCAGGTGCGATTCGCGGTCTGGCGGCCCGGCGGGGCCGCCAGACCCCGGACCTGCATTGCCACGGCGGGGCCACCGGTCCTATTGCCGCCTCTTCCGGGCGGGCTCGCAGTCCAGCGGTCTGGCGGTCTCTGGCAGCGGCTTGCTGGTCTTGCTGCCGCATTCTGCCTGGCGCCTGTCCCGGGCCTGGCGCAGCTTGAGTTTCAGTACCAGTTCGGCCGGCTCACGAATCCCTTTTCGCGATCGGTGGCGGACACGTCGATCCTGACGATCCAGCATGCCGCGGGATGGAAGCTGGGCGACAGCTTCTTCTTCGTCGACTTCATGGACGACTCCGCGCGGGACGGCTTCAACGACAAGGACGCCTACGGGGAGTGGTATCCCACCCTGAGCCTCGGAAAACTGTCGGGGCGCGAGATCAAGCTCGGGCCGATCCGGGACCTGGCCGTGATCGGTGGTCTGAACTTCGGGGCGGATCCCAACGTGCTGAAGTTCGTTCCGGGCCTGAGGGCATCGTGGCGCCTGCCGGGCTTCGTCTTCCTCAACACCGACTTCGCCGCGTTCATCGATTCCAGCGGCGGGCTTGAGAGCGGTGGCGCGCCGCGAACCGGCAACAGTTTCATGATCGATGTCAATTGGCTGCTTCCGATCCGGATCGGGGGTCAGTCGTTCCGGTTCGCGGGACATGCGGAGCACATCGGGCGCACGACGAACGAGCTCGGCGACGAGGTCAGGGACTGGATCTTGGCACAGCCGCAATTCACCTGGGACGTTGGTGCCGCCTTCGGGGCCCCGGGGCGCTTCTTGGCCGGCATCGAGTATCAATACTGGCGCAACAAGCTGGGCACGGACAACGGGGACAATGTGATCCAGCTCCTGCTGGTTTGGCAGATTTGACCGCGTGAGGAGCGGTCGCGACCCGGCCGAGACCCGCTCCGGGCCTGCCTGTTGGCCGTCACGAGCGCACGAAGGGCACCGCGGATCGCGCGTGTCGCTCAGCCAGATATCTGGCATCCCCAGCGGGCAGCGTGCGCACTCGGCGATCGGGTGGGACTCGCCCGGTCAGGCGCGCACGCGGTACTCCTCGAGCGCTTCTTGGTCAATGTCGAGGCCCAGGCCGGGAAGGTCTGGCAGCTTCACATAGCCGCTGTCGATCTCGAAGACGTGAGGCGTGCGCAAGATCCGCAGCGCCGGGGACCACTGCTCTTCCGGCAGGTTGGGCTGGCCGATCATCTCTTGGTACTCGCAGTTGGGCATAGCGCATCCCGCTTGGATGTAGCCGGCCAGTGAGAGTCCGCTGGTGCCGTGTTGGATGCACGGGACGTGGAATGCCTCGGCCAGAATGCTGATCTTGCGGGCGTTCAGGATCCCACCGCAGATGCGGGTGTCGGGTTGCAGCACGTCGTACGTCTTGTGGGTTAGGTATGCCAAGAACTGGTGGATGCTCTTGCCGAGTTCCCCTCCCGTGATCGGGATGTCGACCTCGGCGGCAAGCCGCGCCGGGCCTTCGAGGTCGTGACCGTCGAACGGCTCCTCCAGCCATCGGGCGTTGTAGCGCTCCATGCCGCGGGCTACCCGCAGGGCCGTGTCGTAGTCCCACACCCAACCCGGGCGCACCGCGGTCCGGTCGAACATGATCTCGAAGTCGTCGCCGACGGCCTCGCGCGCGACAGCGAGCATCTCCACGTCGTCCATCGGCCGGGGCCGCCACGCGCGCACCTTCATTGCTCGGTAGCCGGCTTGCTTGAGGCGCGCGGCGTACGCGGCCTGGGTTTCGTAGGCCACGTCGGACTGGTCTGGTTTGCCCGGGAACACGCACGTCCGGTACACCTTCAAGCGGTCGCGGGATCCGCCCAGCAGCCGTGCCACCGGCAGTGCGGCCGCCCGCCCTATGGCGTCCCAGATGGCGTGCTCAACGCCTGACCAGCCTTGGACGCCGGATTCTCCGCGCTGCATCTGGAGGCGCCGAAGGTGGCGGTCGACGGCGAACAGGTCCTCTCCCTCGAGGGTGGGCTTCGCCCAGCGCTCGATGAGCCCAACATCTCCCCGGACGAATGAGGTGCCGACGATCCCCGAATCTGTGCGAACGCGGTTGACTTGGTACGCGTAGATGCGAAACGGGTCGGGCGGCTGGCCGCCCTCGGTCGGGATGCGGATCCGAAAGGTCTCTATCTCGGTGATCCGCACTCGGGAAAGGCGGTTCCGGCTCTGCGCTGCCACGAATGGGGGCAGGCAGGAACCAAGCGCTGCGACCGCCGTGCGGCGGAGGATGTTTCGGCGTGAGAGCTGCTTCATGGAAATTGACTCCGTGCCGGGATCCCGGCTCCGGCCGGGATCTTCGGGGCACGCGTATAGGTTAGATCCACGCGGCCTTCCGCGTCCGGCCGGCCCGGCAAGGGCCGGTGATTGCCGAGTCCGAGGCTTTGGCCAAGGTCAGGCCTGCGGACCGGCCTGTTTCCGAGAATCGATGGGGGGATTGCACGGCTGCATGGCTGCCGCAAGCTGGGCGAGCGTTGCGTCGCGATGGTCCGCTGCTAGGATGGAGGGCGGCCCCTCCTTGGGCATGTCGGCCGGAAGGGACATTCTGCCCGGGTCCTTGTCGCCATGCGCACGGGAGTCGATTGCGTGTCACTTGCCCCGCCCTTGGTCGGGCGCGTCGTGCCGATTGCGCTGCTGGCGGGTCTCGTTGCTGCCGGCGCTTACGCGCAGGGAGCGGCGGACTACTTCGAGACTCGCGTGCGCCCGCTCTTGGCGGAGAAGTGCTTTTCCTGCCATACCCAGTCCAAGATGGGCGGATTGGAGATGGTTTCGCGGGCGGCCTTTCTGCGCGGAGGGCAGTCTGGACCGGCGGTCGAGCCTGGGGCTCCGGAGAGAAGCCTGCTGATCCGTGCCGTCCGATACGGCGACGACAGCCTGAGGATGCCCCCGACCGAGCGACTGTCCGCGGAGCAGGTGGCAGTGCTGACGAAGTGGGTGGACGACGGGGCCGTGTGGCCGGAGTCCGACTCAGCCACGCCGCCCGCTGCGGGGGGCAGGATCGTGACCACTGACCAGCGGGCGCCGTTTTGGGCGTTCCGCCCGGTCGAGCGTGGCGAGGCGCCCGCGGGGACAGGCACGCCCATCGACCGCTTTCTGGACGCGGCCATGGGCACCGCAGGCGTGCGCAAGGCTCAGCGCGCGGACAGGCGGACGCTGGTCCGCCGGGTCTCCTACGGTCTGACCGGTTTGCCGCCAACCCCGCAGGAGGTGGACGAGTTTCTAGCCGATGACTCGCCGGGAGCGTTCGCGGCACTGGTCGACAGGCTCTTGGCCTCCCCCCGTTACGGGGAGCGGTGGGGACGCCATTGGCTAGACGTTGCCCGTTACTCAGATGACCGGCTCAACTCGACCCAGGACGAGCCCTACGAGAACGCGTGGCGCTACCGGGACTGGGTGATCAGGGCGTTCAACGAAGACATGCCCTATGACCTGTTCGTGAAGGCCCAGCTGGCCGCGGACCAGCTCGCCGAGGCGGAGATGGGCGCGTGGTCCCGCGAGGACCTTGTGGCTGGGCTGGGGTTCTTCGGTCTGAGCCCGAAGTTCCAGGACGACAGGATTGACGTCACCGGCCGAGGGTTCTTGGGGCTGACGATCGGCTGCGCACAGTGCCACGACCACAAGTTTGACCCGATTCCGACCGAGGACTACTACGCGCTGCTCGGAGTCTTCAACAGCAGCGAGCCGCACGAGCACCCTCTGGAAGATGCGGGCGCGGTGGCCTCGTACAAGGCCAGTGAGGAAAGGCTCGACACGGCTAGGCAACGCCTCAAGGTGTTCTTGGAGACCCAGTCGGAGCAACTGGTGGACGCGATGGCGGCCAGGACGGCCGAGTATGTCTTCGCCGCGTGGAAGGTAGCCCGGGGGGCCATTTCCGATGTCCCATCCGCTGCCGCTGCCGGCGGGCTTGACCGCGAGACGCTGGGGCGCTGGTCCGCGTACTTGGACGGATGGCCCAAGCAGCACCCGTTGCTCGACCGGTGGAAGGAGCTTTCCGCCAGCGATACGCCGGAGACGGCCGTCCGGGCGTTTGCCACTGGCGTCCAGGGGAAGGTTGTCCATCTGATCGCCGAGAAGAAGCGGATCGAGCGAGAGAACGACATCCGGCTCCGCGGCGACCACTCGGCCCGCAATATTCGCCGCACCGCGCTGCTGGCGCTGCCGCGGGATGAGTTCTACCTCTGGAACGATGTTGCGTCTCCGAACGGCCGAGACCTGCCCAGAGTCGCCAAGACCGGCATCCTCTACTACCACGGGGAGGCGCTCGACCGTTTCCTGTCGGGCGTGTGGAAGGACCATGTCACCAGGGCCCGGGAACGCGTCGAGGCACTCGAGGCGGCCTTGCCCCCCAAGTATCCGTTTCTCCACGTCTTGGCTGACAAGGATCGACCGGCCAACGAGCATGTCCACATCCGCGGCAGCGAGGAGAATCTCGGCGACGAGGTGCCGCGGCGATTCCTGCAAGTGCTCAGCGACGGCGAGCCGGAGCTGTTCTCGGTGGGCAGCGGCAGGCTGGAATTGGCCCGGGCCATCGCATCGGCGGACAACCCCCTCACGGCGAGGGTGATGGTGAACCGAGTCTGGCTGCAGCACTTCGGGAGGGGGATTGTCTCCACGCCCAGCAATTTTGGAATGATGGGCGAGCGGCCGACGCATCCGGGACTTCTCGACTACTTGGCAGCGCGCTTCGTCGACGGCGGCTGGTCCGTCAAGGCGCTTCATCGCGAGATCCTGCTGACCGAGGCGTACCGACGGGCGGCTACCGACATTCCTTCCAGCAGGGAGGCAGACCCGGAGAATCGCCTGCTCTGGCGCGCAAGTCGAAGACGATTGGACGCCGAGAGCATCTTGGACTCGATGCTGCACGTGGCGGGCCGGCTCTCGCCCATTGCCGGCGGGCCACCGCGGAGCTGGGGAGCCGCAGCCACGCGTCCGCGGACTGTGTACGGCTTCGTCAGCCGGCGTCGCTTGGATGTGCGGCTCGGCCTGTTCGACTTTCCGAACCCGAACCGAACGAGCCCGAGACGGTTCAGAACCAACACGCCGCTGCAGGGACTGTTTTTCCTGAACAGTCCCTTGGTAATGGAGCAGGCCGGCGCGCTTGCCGACCGGCTGGGGATCGAGGCCGGCCCCGGCCCCGACGACCGGATCCGTCTTGGCTACCGTCTCTTGTTCGGCCGGTCCCCGACAGCCGGGGAGTTGGCCCTCAACCGCGATTTCCTGGCCGGGTCTGACGCCGACGCCTGGCCCCGGCTGGTCCAAGCTTGGCTCAGCTCGAACGAGTTTCGCTATGTCAATTAGCTGCACCCGGCGCGACCTGCTCCGGATGACCGGGGCCGGGATTGGAACGGTCGGGCTGTCACGCGCGCTGGCAGACCAAGCCGGCGCGGATCCGCTCGCCCCCAAAGCGCCGCACTTCCGTGCCAGAGCCAGGCACGTCATCCATCTCTTCCTGAACGGGGCGCCATCGCAGGTTGACAGCTTCGACCACAAGCCGGAGCTCTCGAGGCAGCACGGGAAGCCCTATCCCGGGGGGAACCTTCGCACGGAGCGGAAGACGGGCTCGCTGATGAAGTCACCGTTCCAGTTCGCGCGGGCCGGCGAGAGCGGGATCCCCATCAGCGAGATCTTTCCCCACCTCGGGTCTGTGATCGACAAGTGCCTGGTCATCAACTCGATGCACACCGACGTGCCGTTCCACGAGCCGTCGCTGTTCATGTTCAACTGCGGCCAGCGCATCGCCGGGCACCCTTCGTACGGCTCGTGGCTGACCTACGGGCTCGGCACGGAGAACAGGAACCTTCCGGGATTCGTCGTCATGTGTCCCGGCTACCCGGTCGTCGGGCCCCAGCTGTGGACGTCGGCCTATCTGCCCGGGATCCATCAGGGGGCCTACGTCCGCAACACGGAGACCGCGCCTGAGAAACTGGTCCCGTTCCTGCGGAATCCATCGCTGTCAACGGACGCGCAGCGGCGGCAGTTGGACCTGCTGGGCGATCTCAACGCCCTGCACTTGGAACGCGAGGGGCCGGCTCCCCGGCTGGAGGCGACGATTCAGGCGATGGAGGTCGCCTTTCGAATGCAGTCGGAGGCAACTGACGCCTTCGACGTGCGGTTGGAACCCGAGCGCACGCGTGCGCGGTACGGCGATGGCGACTTTGCCCGGGGCTGCCTGATTGCCAGAAGGCTGGTCGAGCGGGGAGTCCGCGTGGTCCAGGTGTACTACGGCAATTCGCAGCCGTGGGACACGCACGATGACATCCAGCGGATGCGGAAGCTGGCCGCCACGTCTGATCGCGCGATGGCGGCCCTGATCGAGGATCTCGACGCTCGCGGTCTGCTGGACGAGACGATCGTGCTTATCGGGGGCGAGTTCGGCCGGACTCCGACGGTTGAGATCGCTGGTGTCACGAGACTGCACGCGGGGCGGGATCACAACAACCACGGATTCAGCGTGGTGGTTGCGGGCGGAGGGTTCCGGCGGGGCGTCCGGTACGGGTCGACGGACGAGTTTGGCTTCAGGGCGGTCGAGGACAGAATCCACGTCCGGGATCTCCACGCGACGATGCTCCACCAGTTGGGGCTCGATCACAAGCGCCTCACGTTTCGGCACAGCGGGCGCGATTTCCGCCTTACCGACGTCGAAGGCGAGGTCAAGACCGACCTGCTGGCTTAGCGTCGAGACGCGTCGGGCGGCTCCGGCCGGCCGCCGGTGCGGTCGGGCCCTTGGCAGGGTTACCGCGACGTAACGGCGATGGGCTGGACATTGACCCTCGGCAGCGGCGCCTTCAGGCTGGCCTTGACGCCGGCGTCACCGGTCGACTCGTGGGGGCTACGGGCGTGGTCATAGAGCTCCTCGTCGCCGTTCGCGTAGCGGAGCTTGTCCCGCAGCGGGTTGCCCTCGGGCCAGTTCTGGGAGTTGCCATAGTCTCCGACTGACGACGGCAGCATCCCGCTCATCACTGAGGCGCGGGACGGATTTCAAAGCGGTGCCGTGACATGCGGGTTCGTGAACGTCGGCCCCCGCCCGGCAAGGCGGTCAATGTTGGGCATCCGCGCCTGCGGATGACCTCCCAGCGGTGCGACCCACTCGTTGAGGCCATCGATGCGACGAGGAGGTGGTCCGGCTTGGAAGTGCCGCACCCGAACCGTGCGAGCGAGCATGCCGCTGCCGAGAGAAAGATCTGGCGGCGATCGTCACCAGACCGGCCTATTCGCGGAACAGGCCGCTGTGGACAACCGCGGCGATCGTGTCGACGATGCGGTAACCGTTCGCCGCCGACCTTGCCACGATGCTCTCGATCTCTGCATGAGCCCCGGGCTCGGCACCGTTCGCGTAGAGCAGCAGTTTCCGGATGAAGCAACGGACGAACCGATCCCGATTCTCGGCGCTGAGCATGAGACGCCGGAACTCGACAATATCGCGGTAGGATTTCCCGTCCGGCAGCCGGGCCGCGGCATCCACCGGAATTGGCGGCTGTTCCCAGGGCCGCTCGACGAGCCCCAGGCCCGCCGCCTTTCTCTGCCGGTCCTCGTTCTCGATCTCCGCCAGCCTGGCCCGCGACGGCTTGGGCCCGACATGCGCCGTGTACTCGTCGCGCCAGGTGCCGACCGGGTCGAAATTCTCGAAGGCGTATCCGTACGGATCGATGGTCCGGTGGCAGGAGGCGCAAGTTGGGTCGGTAGTGTGGGCTGCCAGGACTTCCTTGACCGTCCTTGCCTGGCGTATGTCGGGCTCCGCGATCTCGACATCGCCGGGCGGCGGAGCCGGATGGATGCCCAGAAACTTCTCCATCACGTACACCCCCCGGTGGATCGGCGAGGTGGAGAGGCTGTCCGCCGTCAGGGTCAGGAACGCACCCATTCCCAAGAGGCCGCCCCGTCGACCGTCCGTGAACCGGTGCTTGCGCAGTTGCGAGTCCCGAGGCACGCCCTCAACGCCATAGAGCTCCGCCAGATCAGCGTTCAGGAACGAGTAGTCAGCGGCCAGTAGCTCGGGAACGGGAAGGTTGTTCTCAACCGCGTGCCTGAAGAACTGCAGCATCTCGGCCACCATGTCCTCGCTCAAGCGCTTGCGGGAATACCGGGGGAACCGGTCGGGATCAGGGGCCATGAAATTGATGCGGTCCAGTTCCAGCCATGCCCGCGGGAACTCCCGGAGGAACTCCTCCGCCGCGGAAACGTCGAATCTGCGCCGGACCTCGTCTCGAACCGCCTCGAACGCATCCAGCCTGCCGCCGCTGGAGGCCTGGAGGAGGCGTGAGTCAGGAATCGTGCCTCCGAGAAAGAAGCTGAGCCTTGACGCGAATCGGTCCGATGGCGATCCATCGCCCCGGTTGAGCACCAGGAACGCGGGCGAGGCCAGGATCGCCACGATGCCTTCCTTGAGTCCATCGATGTCAGTCATTGCCGAACTTACCCTGGCCGCAGTTGCCGTGGCGAGCCGCACAATCGGCTCCAAGTCTCGATCTTCCACCTTGCGACGCCAGGCCCGTTCCGCGATGGGACGGAGGATCGCGGTGGCGTCCTCGAGACGCGGAGTATCCCCCAGCAGCCTGACCTGTCGCTGAGGCGGCCACCTGTCGTAGATCGGCCCCACGATCTCGGCCCCGAATAGCCGCGGCCGCGCGCCCTGCCATTGCTCGGTCCAGTGGCTCCAATGCCCCGGACTCCGCGCTGTCCTGGCGGGGGCGTGTGGCAGCTTCTCGGCCAAAACCCTCGCGAACAGCTCAGGGTTGGTCCTCCGGATGTGGTCGTGCGCGATCGAGAACTGGAACTTGAAATTTCCGTTGCCGCGCAGACGGAGTCCGTCCGTCGGATAGGACAGTTCGATCCGTGTGCCGGCCGCGATCCACTCGTGCAGCACGATCTTGCCCGGCGTCTCGTCGGGAAGGTCGAATGTGAGGGCCCTGTCGCCCAGGTGGACACGCAGGCGAATCGGGTCGCCATCGTGAATGCCCGTCTCGGTGGAATCGTAGATTCCCCGGTCCTTTCCGGTGGCCCGGATCTCGATCCGGTACTTGCCCGTCGCTGGCGCGGTCTCAAAGTTGGAGAAGTATACCCGGAGCCGCGGATCGAGGAATTCGATGCTCGCTGCTGTGCGGTTCGCTCGCTCGTCCCTTCTCCTTTGGGAGAGGCTGGTCATTCTCAGCTCGGCGGGCGTGACTTCGTAGCGCCGCGATTCAGGGCGCGGGCCGCCCAAGATTGTCGCGTCGACGACCTTGCGAATCGCCTCGATGTACTGCTCGAGATGGAACTGGCTCATTCCCAGCGTGTCCCCGATCGTGTCGAAGCCGTCGAGCAGCGTGTCGCCGACAAGGCCGGCCATTGGCTGGTGGGTTCCGACATCCTCGATCATCAGGACGTCGCGAAGACTGTTGACGATTTCGCGATTGTTCATTCGCCGCGCAACGGCGCCCGGGACAATCTCGGCGTGTCCCTCCAGCCGCCGGACTCCGGCCTCGAGAATGGCGGCCAGCCGGTGTCTCTCCCGTATCGCAAGCTGACCGGCCTCTCGCGGCGGCATGAACCCGGTCTGCACGAATGTCAGGCTCCGGCGCCAAAGCTCGATGCTGGCCTCGCCCGGGGTTTCTCCCAGGTCTCGGATTCGAAAGCCGCCCATCGGCTGCTCGCCGCCGTGGCATTGGCCGCAGCGAGCCTCCAGCGTGGCCAAGTCATGAATGGGCGCGCTTCCGCCAACGCCCAGCGCTGCCCAGAGCGCCGCGACTGCGACGGTCGCTGCGCGCGCGCTAGCCATGTCTGAGGTCGAATGCGCCCGTGCTTGTGCCGAAACTTTCTCGCTCCACGCCGAACCGGCGCAGCAGTGTGAGGTAGAGGTTGCAGAGTGGCATGTTCGTGCTGCGGCCGGCACGGGCGTCGACATGTCCCAAGTGCCGGAAGCCCCCTCCGGCAATCATGATCGGCAAGTTCCGATTCGAGTGCGTTCCGCCGTATCCCATCCCGCTCCCGAACAGGACAATCGTGCGATCGAGGAGCGTGCCGTCCGCCTCCGGCTCGCGAACCGAGTCGAGCATCCGGAGGCAGCGTGACAGCTGCGCGATCTGGAACGACTCGATCGCAACCAGTTCGTCAACGAGGTCTTGCTTCTTGCCGTTGTGTGTGCACGCGTGGTAGTCGCGGGTTACGCCCTCGATGTCGGTGTAGTTCAGCTCGTTTGGGAATGCGACCGTGGCCACGCGCGTCAGGTCGGTCTCGAACGCGTAACTGACCATGTCGAAGATCGCGTTGTAACGATCCCCGATGGTCGTCTCGGAGCCCGTGAAGTGGCGGGAAACGTCGAACGCGGGCTTGTCCCGGTCGATCCAGCCGTTCCGGTCGGCGAAACTTCGCTCCAAGTCCCTGACCGAGGTCCCGAACTGGTCCAGCCGGTCAAGGTCCCGGCGGCTTGCCCGGCGCCGCAGCGCGGCGAGCTCTTCGCCCAATGTGTCCAGGATACTGCCGTTGCGGGAGAGCAACTCGCGACGGGCCGCCTTCTCGGCCGCGCTTAGGTTGAGGAAAAGATGGTCATGCAGGCTATGCGGGTCCGTGAAGGGCTTGAGGTCGACTCCGTTCGCGGTCCAGCTCATCCGGATTCCGGCCTCGAGCGCCGCGTGGACCGACGGATAGCGCACCCGGCCATGGGTGCGACGGGCCATCAGCTGGTCCACGGTCACATTCTTCTCGGGGTAGGCCGAGCTGCTCTCCGGCAGCAAGCCGTTCAGGAACGAAATCTCGCGACCGTGGCCGTTGTTCATTCCGTGATCGGTATGGGTCAGGATCGTGACCCTGTCTCGAAGCCAGTCGAGAGATCGCAAAGCCGTTGGAAACTCGAAATCCTTGCCGAACTCGGTCGGGAAAAAATGGTCGGGATGCATTCCCAACGGATTGCCCACGACCAGGAAGCGAATTGGCGGAGTCTCGGCAGCGCCGAGCGTGCTCTCGAGGAGCGGCAGTGTCAGCGCGCCGCCGACGCACTTGAATGCCGTGCGCCTGTCCATTCTCACCCGAATCTCCGGTCGCTCGCGCTCGGCTAAGGCGCGCCGAACAGGCACCGTATGATGCCGGGCCACTCAAGCTCCCTCAAGCATTCTACCGTTCTTGGGCAGCTTCCGGCGGTGTAGAGACCGCTTAGGGGCATGGCACCGAGGTTCGGGCCAGGGATCGCCTGATGGCATGGGCATCCGGTCAGCGGGCCCCCGTGGTGCGGCTAGGATCGCAGGCCAGTAGGGCCCCCGCGCGCTGCACGGATCATTCAAGCAAGAAATACGCTGGCGCAACGCTGGGGTTGTAGCATGAGCGAAGAGGGTCCCGGCAGCAGAGCCCCCAAGAGCATTGGTGCCTCGTGCCCCAAGGCCAGTCTGGGTCCGAGCGAGCGACCATTCACTGGCGAGGCTTGCTTGCAAGTACTCCCCCACATCAGACTTTCAAACGATTGCCACCTCGGGCCGGGGCCTTCCCGTCGTGAGACGGAGGGTGTGAAGTGAAGTACTGACCGGTGCAAAAGTCTTGCACTCATGAAGCCGGACAGATTTCGTAGGATCGCGCTCCAGAACATCATTGCACGGGCACCGGGAGATGTCGATTGTAGTACAGAGAATTCAAGAGTCTAGCTATCAATGTTCGCATTTTCGAGCAGTGGTGTTCCCCAAGTGATCTGATCTTCAACTAGACTCATGTTGCCTTCAGTGCCTGCTCAATGTACCTGCAATCCTGCTCACTGAAAAACTTCTTCACCAGCTCACTGTCTTCGCTCAGTCGTTCCAAGGTCGCTTTCAGGTTCTTCCGCATCTCCGCCTTCGTCTTGCTCAGCATCCGACTCACCCGACTCTTCACCCAAGCCCACAAGATCTCCACTGGGTTCACTTCGGGGCTGTACGTCGGCTGATATTCCAACTCAACCTTGCCGGCTTGTGCCTGCGACCATTCCCTAACAGTAAGCGTTCGAGACAGCTGTGATGAGCGCGGGCGAGGTCTCCACGGTTAGCAAGATTTTCTTCAGGCGGGGCATGGCGTTGCGGAGGAGATCGTGCCCTAGGAGACGGAGCAGGGTGGGTCTACTGAGGGGAGCAAAAGTAATTTGCTTGCTTTCTGGCACTCAATTCCACCTCCAATACGATTGCGAACCGTGTGCTGAGCATGGTATTATCGGATTATGAAGCTAAGCTTTAAGCAGGACTTCAGAAAGGTCCCACTCTTAGAAAAGGTCGCCATCAGAAAGAGAGTCGTTTCGCTGGTTCAGGGTGGACTCCAGATTCCCCTTCTGGCCACGCTCTTCTCGGTCACTCAATCGACCATCAATACTTGGCTTGTCAAGGTCGCTGCAGATGGCTTTGGTGCCTTGGAAGATAAGCCACGTTCTGGCCGTCCGCGAATCCTGAGCGACGAAATCGTGCAGTGGGTGCTCGTCACTGTCCGTGATAAGACCCCCCAGCAGATGAAGTTCTCGTTCGCCTATTGGACGGCGGGCCGCGTGCGACAGGCCATCCTCGACAAGTTCGGCGTCAAAGTCAGTGTTTGGACTGTTCGTCGCACTCTCAAGCGCTTGGGCCTAACACCGCAGAAGCCCAAGTTCCGCTCGTATCTCCGCAGCATCGGCGACGTGAAGGCTTGGATTGACAAGCAGTACCCTGATTTGAAGGCGAAAGCACGCCGGAACGGAGCTGTGATCGTGTTCGCGGACGAAGCCGGGATGCGAGCAGACTACCATGTCGGACGGACTTGGGGCATGCGTGGCAAGACCCCTGTCGTGGTCGACACAGGCAAGAGGTTCCGCTGGAACATGTTCGCGGCCATCACGCCAGACGGTCAGATTCACTTCCGCATTCAGTCGAAGAATGCCAAGGCGGCGAGTTTCATTGAGTTCTTGCAGACAATCCAAGCCGAGCAAGAGAAGCCGATCTACATAGTAGTCGACAACTGCAGCATCCATACGGCGCGCGTTGTGAAGGAGTTCTTAGCAGAATCAGCGGGTAACGAGCAGGTCGAGTTGTTCTTCCTGCCGGTCTACTCTCCGCAACTGAATCCGGTGGAGCTGTTGTGGGCTTGGGTGAAGCGCCGGGTTGGCCAACAGGTGTTCAAGACCCAGTCGGAATTGAAGGACCTCCTGACGGATGCGATCGCCCAGCTCAGGAAGGCCCCTCAAGTTGTTCAGAACTTCTTTGAACAGGAGGACTGCAAGTACATCTTGGCGTGACACCTCAGACGGCAATCACTTTTGCTCCCCTCAGTAACTGTGATGCTGCAGGCGGCAGCCAGAGAGTGAGGGCCGGCCGCCTAGAGGGCATGCCGGGTGCCAAGTCACACGCTTGCGGTGGTCGCTGACCGGATCGTGTCTCTCCCTGGGGCGAGGCTGATGTGGGCGGGTCTGGCAACGCGCAAAAAAAGTTGCCTAAAACGCTGGACACGAGATATGGTTTTGTGTAATCCTGCAAGTGGTGCAGGACGGGCAGCACAGCGGGAGCGCAACGGGGGCGCAGCCAGTGTCCTTGCTTGCAGGTGGCGCGGGTCCCGGAGTAGGCCAGCCAGAGTTGGGTTGGCAGCAGTGGGTGCTGGCGCTGGTGGAGCGACTCAGCGCGGAGCAGGCCCGCGCACGGCACTGGGAGGCCCAGGCGTGGCGGGAACGGGCGAACGGGGCGCGGTTTGAGGGACTGTGCGGGAATCTGACCGGCAAGGTGGTGGAGTTGCAGGGACGCGTGGCGGAGCTGGAGTTGGAAAATGAGGGACTGCGCAACAGCAACCAGGACCTGCTGAAGAAGCCGTTTGGGCTGACGTCGGACAAACGTGAGCCGGGCCAGGGGGGGCAGCCGCCTGTGGCGCCCGGTCCGCAGGGCGGCGGGCAGCAGCCGGGCGGGGGCGCGCAGGGGCCGGGCACGCACAAGAAGAAGCGCGGCGGCCAGCCGGGTTCGAAGGCTCCCAAGCGTACCCGGCGGAAAGATCTGGCCGTGCAGGATGTTACCGGCCGTGTAAAACTGCACAGATTTGGCCGTCGAAAATTGCACACTTTCTGGCCTGGAGGACAGAGGCGTTAGGGGGTTGGAGCGGAGGTTGGCGGGTGTTCCCCGAGTCCTGGACGAGACAGACCGGGGCACCCTCGACACCCTGCGTCGTGGACGTAGAGGGTCGTCCGCTGTCCGACTACGCCGGGATCACGGGAGCAATCTCGTGAAGGCCCGGTCCAAGAGCGCGCGGATCGCGGCCCAATTGGCCGATCTGAGGATGCCCGGGGCCCTGGGAGGCCCCGCTCCGGTCGCTCCGCCCCCTCCGCGGCGGCTCCCGAAGAGTGTGCAATTTTCAATTGTCAGAAGTGTGCAATTTTCGACGGTGATTGACACCCGAGCCGGAAGCGGACCCCAAGCCGCCGCCCGGGCCGGGGGACAGCCCTGACAGGCCTGACAGCTCTGACAAGCCTGACAAGGCCGGCAAGCCCGGCAAGGGGCGCAAGCAGAAGGCCGCCAAGCGCAAGCGGGGACGCCAGCCCGGATCGGCCACTCCGCCGCGTCGGGACCGCTCCCGCCTGCCAAAGATTCCCGAGCCCTTGGAGCTGCCCGAGCACGAGCGCCGCTGCGCGCAGTGCGACACGCCCTTCGTGCGCTGCGGGACCAAGTCCAGCAAGATCTTCGAGATGCACTTGGCTGCGCTCGCCCGCGAGATTGAGCGCCAGTGCTACGAGCCGGGCTGCGCCTGCGCACCGCCGGGACGCCTTTTATGTTAGAAGGTATGGCTACTGGCGGTGGGGACGACGGGAAGGTGGGGCTCGCCCACTTGATAGTCCCGGCCTTCGGGGCGCCTCAGGGGCGGACAGTAGCGCCCGTGTTACAGGCCCTGCCAGTCTTGATTTCCCCCTCGCCTCGCGACGGGGGGTCCCGCCGGTGCGCACGGCCGTGCGCACCGGCGGGCAACGGGTCGGACCGTGGATGCCTTGGACGCTCAAGTCCGACAACTAGCTTGGTCGGCCCGTTGCAGCAATTCCTACGTGCCCTCAACGGAAGCGTGGGTTCAGACCCGAATTGTAAAAGGACAGGAACGTAGGAATGAACACTTTGTCAACCACCGTAGTCGCAGGCATTGACGTCGGCAAGTCCAAGCTCGACGCCCATCTCCTGCACGCCAAACACGACCGCCAGTTCAACAACGACAAGGCCGGCCGCCGGATCCTGCGCGACTGGCTGCGCCAAAACGGCGTCCAGCGGGCCGTCTTCGAACCCACCGGGCGCTATCACCGCCCGCTCCACCAGTGCCTCTTTGACTCCGGCATGGAGACGGTCCTGGTCAACCCGCTGCGCTCGCGGCGCTTCGCCGAGGCCATCGGCAACTTCGCCAAGACGGACCGCGTGGATGCTGCCATGCTGGCCCGATTCGGCACCCTCGACAACCTCACTGGGAGCTCCCCTGCACCGCAGCAGCTGCAGAGATTGAGCGACCTGCTCGCCGTTCGGCGCCAGCTTCTCAAGCATCTGGACGCCCTGCGCAAGCTGCAGTCCGAACTTGGCACCGATTCCGCGGTGCCCATGAAGGCGCTCACAGCTTTGCAGGAGGACATTGACAACTGCGACCGGGCAATGCGGGCTTGCGTTGCCAGCGACGACGAGCTGTCACGCCGTGCCTCCATCATTGAGTCCATTCCCGGCCTGGGGCCCGTCAACGCAGCCTCCTTGTGCGCCGATATGCCGGAACTCGGCACGCTCGGTCGGCGCCAGGCCGCCTCCCTCTTGGGCGTCGCGCCGTTCGCCTCCGACTCTGGGGGTCACCACGGCCGGCGTGCCATTCGCGGGGGCCGTGCCGAACCCCGCCGCCTGTTATACATGGCGGCCATGTCGGCAAGGATTTGGGAACCGGGCTCCAAGAGTCTTTACAATCGCCTCGTCGCTCGGGGCAAGCACCACAAGGTGGCCATGGTGGCGGTCATGCGCCGACTCATCGGCCTGGTTGACACGCTGTTGCGCGAAGACCGCATGTGGCAGGCCGAGGCCCCCTCCCGCCCGATGGAGACCGCTGCGTGAACTCTCTCCTCCGCTCTTGGGAAAAGGGCCGCGCCTGGCCAGATTCGTCACAGCCAGCAAGCGTCCCAGTACCCTGCCAAGGTAGCAAGCACGAGATGATGCTGATGAGTCTCCAGCTCCCCAAGATCCTTCCCTTGCGTCGCCTCAGCCCTTGACAAACGACACGGAAGCTGGTTGCGCCCCCCGCGCCACGGCTGTGGAGCGGCACCCAGCTGGGGACCAGCGTGTGGGCCTGGAGCGTGGTCCAAGTTTTCCACATGCATCGCCCGCAGGCCGCGGTGGCGCGCGAGCTGGATGCCATCGGGTTGGGCATGGCACCGGCGACGCTGGCGCAAGGCCTGCAGAGGCTCGCCCGGCTGGTGCAACCCTTGGAGCAGGCCATCGCCGAGCGTCTGGGACAGGCTCGGGTGGTGCAGGCCGACGAAACCTCCTGGCCGGTGCAGAACATTGAGGGCCAGGAGAACGCCAAGCAGCCCCCGGCATCCGGCGCCAGGCCCAAGCACTGGCTGTGGATGGTCTGCTGCGAGGATGCCGTCTGGATGCGCATCCTGCCGACGCGCGGGCTGCCCTCGGGCCGCGCACTGCTGGGCAAGCTGGGCCAAGGCAAGCTGCTGACGCTCGTGTGCGACTGCTGGAGTGTCTATCCGGCCTTCGCCAAGCGCTCCGAGAATGTCCGGCTGCAGTTCTGCTGGGCTCATCAGCGCCGACACTACTGCCGGGTGGAAGCCGGCTTTCCGGAACTGGAGCCGTGGGCCACGGACTGGCTCGAGCGGATCGGGGAAGTGTTCCACTTGGCGCACCTGCGTCGCAGGGCCTGGCAGCCCGCACTGCCCTTAGAGCACCAGGCCGAGGACTTCGAGGCTGCGCAGGCAAGCCTGAAAGCCAGCCTCGGGAAACTCTTCGACGACGCGGTGCAAGAGTGGAGGAGCCTGGTTGCGCGCTATGAAATGCTGATAGCCGTGCCAAGCGGTGGCCGGACCGGCGCGGAGCTGGCCCAGGTGGAAGCGCGGGGCAAAGCCACGGCGTCCCTGATCCTGCACAAGGCGGGGCTCAGCGTGTTCCTCGAAGATCCGGCGATTCCCATGGACAACAATTACGCGGAGAGGACCTTGCGCGGACCCGTGATCTCGCGCCGGCTGAGCTTCGGGTCCGGCGGTCCGGCCGGGGCCGAGACGGCGGGGCGCCTGCTCAGCGTGCTGCAGACAGCGAGAGTGGCGGGGCTGAACCCGTACCGCTACATGCTGGATTGGCTGGATGCCTGTGCGCGCAACCGGGGCCAAGCCCCATCGGAACTGTCCCCATGGCTCCCGTGGGAGATGGACGAGCAGCTTATCGAGGAACTCCGCGCACCTCCCATCCGCTGGTGGACCCCGGCCAACGGGCCGCCAGCGGCAGCGCCGGCTGACGCACCCGACAGCACTTTCCCGCCCGCAGCTTAACTCCCCGCTGAGGCCAGCTCGCGAGTGTCGCTACGTCACTCGCCCACCTTCTCAGGCTGGAGCCTGAACGCGGTGAGCGAGGCCACTCTGCACCTGCGGGCCGCACCTTCACCTATCCGCGCCTTCCCCTGCCTTTGGCCCTCGCGAGGGCCAGCCTCCCAGGCCCCAAAATACTCCCCGGAGTGAATGCTTACCGTGGGGCAACCGGGCATGCAACCTCGCCATCATCGGTCAATCAGCGACACCCCCACCAAGCCAACCTCGGCCACGCTGACCCGCAACCGTCCCGCGGGCCGCCGTACGCAGCCGCCATGGTCGGTCGCCACCTGCTAGCCTCCCACCGAAGCCTTTCGATGCCTCGGCATCTCCACCCGCTGCTTCCGTGCCTCTCGCCTGCTCGATAAATGCACCCTCGCCGGGGTAGGCTCGCTTCGCCCCCAGGCCAAGGACGGCATGACCTCCTGGCCTTGCAGAGGCGAATCGAGTGGCTGGACGAGCAAGTTACACGCTTGGCTGAGTCCTACGGCACGCTCGCCGCGACCTTGTGATGGTGGTGACGGTGACCGTTCCGGCGGCGAGGCGGCGCCTCAGCCCTCGAAGCCGTGATTATCCACCGAATCGGCCAGCTTGCCTTCACGCGAGGAAGCGGCCAAAGAAGCCTTACAGTCGTGCCACCTGTTGGCTACGCGCGACGCGATCTTGGCACGCGGCCGTTCGCCTTTCGGCATCACTGCTGTCCTCGCGGATGCCTCGCTCTCCACGAGGTGCGGCCCGGCAGAGTCGGTTCCGGCCTGCCGACTCCATCTAGACAGGTGCACCACTCTGGTGTATCATGGTGCAACCACTGAACGGAGGATTACCCGAATGGATGGCAGGAACAGACAGAGAGCGCAACGCCGACCGCCGTCGCATCGTACATCCGTGAGCTTTCCCCCAGAACTGTACGAGACGCTGCGGAAAGGTACGTGGCCGAACGATGGCCTCTATTCGCGACAGACAAGAAAGAGTCGTAATGAGCCGTGCTGATCAGGCATACTTGCCGATCGTTCTGAATGCGATCAGGGTCTGCGCGAATTACAAACCGAAGTTCGGGCAGGGAGCCAAAGGCGGAGGATTGACGTTTGACGGATTCCGTGAGCTTTATCAGAGAGATGTCTTCTACAGTTGGTTCGGGCTCGATAATCCGCTGATGTACGCCGCTCACAAGGCAGCCGGTGGCATGACTAGCGTCTACCGGCAGATTGGGATTGGCTGTGAGAAGCTGTTTCGGACGATCCTGCGGGACTCGCTGGAGCTTACCGATGAGGACGTAGTGTGGTCGTATCAGTTGACGTTACCGAGCGGGCGCCGTCGCACGCTGTATCTCGATGCACGAGTTCCACTCGCTGAGATACCCAACGACGGTACTCGACGCCGGTTCCACGGATGGATGAGAGACTCTGCCAAGATGCTGGATGTAGATGAGCGCGTTTTCGAGAGCCTAACGGGCACGGTATTCGAGGTGCGTCAGGGTTACAAGAGCAAGGATTCCAAGCGGCAGAATGCTGATATTGCCAACGCTGTGACAGCCTACACCAAGGGCTACTTGCCGTGCGCTGTGATCCTGTCAGGACAGATCGACGGTGATGTACTCATGAGATACCGCGCCGCGAAATGGTCGGTTCTGACTGGAATCGTCGGGGACTCCAACCCCTTGGTTTCTACCTATGACTTCATGCGTGACATCGTCGGGTATGACCTAGCAGCATTCTTTGAACGGAACAGCGCATTACTTCGCGACGAGATCGACACGATTCTGAACTCTCTCTTGGCCTCGGAGGCCCCATGACCGTGCTTACGAGAGACGCAATACGACAAAGAGCGGACTTGACGCACCGGTTCAATGCGAAATCCGGTCGCCACGGTTGGCTTCGACTCACACCGGCATACTCGGTCAAAATAGTTGCCGACCTGATCGACCATTACGCCGATTCCCGGCGAGTACTCGACCCGTTTTGTGGAACCGCTACAACGGCACTGTGTGCCGCGTATCACGGGCGCGAAGGCGTCACAACGGATATCAATCCCTTTCTTGTCTGGTTTGGTCAGCTGAAGACAGCTCATTACTCTACTGTGGCGATAGCATCCACGCGCGCTGCATGCGCTCGCGTACTGGACACCGTCAAAAGAGGCGCAATTGAACCGGCGAAAGCGCCGCCTATTCATAACATTGACAGATGGTGGTCGTCAGACGTGCTGGCGTTTCTATGCATATTGAAAGCCGGGATCATAGCAGAGAGTGAAGAGCATTCGACGGAAAGGAATCTTCTTTTGGTGGCTTTCTGCCGGACGCTGATCGCGCTTTCAAACGCGGCCTTCAATCATCAGTCCATGTCCTTCAAGAATGATAGGCAGATTCACATTCCGTTCGATGTGGAAATGGCAGAGGTATTTCGCGAAGATGCACGCTTTGTTTTGAAAGGTGCGGAGGAGAACCCACGAGGTGCGGCACATGTCGTCTTCGGTGACGCGCGGACGCTTCCGAAGGTCATTGATGGTCCCTTTGACTTAGTGATCACGTCTCCTCCGTATGCGAACCGAATGTCGTATATCCGTGAGCTACGCCCGTACATGTACTGGCTTGGGTTCCTCAATTCCGGTCGTGACGCTGGTGAAATGGACTGGTCGGCCATCGGTGGTACATGGGGTGTGGCAACCAGCAGGCTTGCCGATTGGGAGCGTTCGACTGGGTCGCGTGTGCATCCGCTTCTTGAGCGGGCACTCGATAGGATAGCTCACCACGGCAACAAGAACGGAAAGATACTCTCCAATTACGTTGCGAGGTATTTCGAGGATTTGTGGGAGCATTTCAATTCACTGATCCCGGTGCTAGCCGATGGCAGTGAACTGCACTATATCGTGGGAAATTCGACGTTCTATGGTGTACTTCTGCCGGTCGAGCAGCTTTATGTGGCCATGCTTGAGCGGTTGGGATTTGACGATGTAGCGTACCATGTAATCAGGAAGAGAAACTCAAAGAAGGAGCTTTTTGAGTTCGACGTGTCTGCGCGATGGGGTAAGACGGACAGGGGGAATGGGGCAACGGGCGGCGTCGAATGAGCGACTCGCGGGTCGTGTGACGGGCAACTTTGGAGCGATCAACGGCAACGCGATCGAAGACCCTGAGTTCCGAACGTCGATCAGTTTCGAGGTGTCACGATTTGGCCCGCTAGAAGGGGCCGGCAGGGCCGCCGCCAGATTTTCCCCTGGCGCCGTGACCGTGCGGGCGGACCTCGGAGATCAAGCAAGTACTGGTCCCCGGGTACATCGTCGGCCGGCTAGAGATCGATGATTTGGGGACGACCAGAGGAATGGGAGGGAAGAATCTGGCCATTCATAGTGACAAAAGCAATTGACCGGCCACTCCGAGTCGATCCAGGGTTGGCCGCAGCAGGTGTGGCGCAAGTGCTTGATAACCAAGAGGTTGCCTGACAACGCCGTTGATGGCCAGATCTACGATGTTCGGAACTCAGAGACCTGGCGCCGCTGGCCGGGCTGACGCGGCTGGACCTGGGCGGCAACCGGATCAAATGCACCGCGTTGGCTGCGCAAGCTGAAGGAATAGCCTCTTCCGCAGAATCCGTGGGTCCGAGGGGAGTTCCTCCTTCCAGCAGTAGCTCTCTCTCGCGGGCGCACGGCGCCTGTGCCACTGTGCTGGGGAGGGCAGCGGGACTGGGGCAAGATCGGAAGGGGGCGCGCGGCCTGAGCCATGCAGGGGCGCGACGAGCTGCCCTGGGACGCGGTGTGCATGATGGTCGGGCTCGCCGGTCGACGTCATCGTCCACGTCGAGCGCAACTGGAAGAGCGGCCGGCGGCGGCTGCCGGATGCGGCCGGCGCAGGGCCGCACTGAACGCCGACCAGGTCGGCCAGGTCTTCGATGGCCGCCGGCCGTCAGGACGGAAACGGCCGCCTCGCGCGGCCAAGCCATCCTGGGGCAGGCGGTTGCGGGACGCTGTGCCCCCGCCGGCCCGTCAAGCCGTGCCAGGCCGGAATCCGAGATACGGAAACATACTTGATCCGGCCGAAGCGTTGCCGAGGGAAGCCACTCGTAGACAGCTAGGACCCGCACCAGTCAAGGCGGGCACTTGAACAGTCCTGCGGAAGCACGCGGACATGTAGGATCGAATGTCAAGATGCCGAACGATTACACAGCATTCTGGTGCGCGCTCTTGGACTACGCCAGGACTCAAGACCGAGGGGCCCGGCTTTGGAACGGCTATATCGGCTGGAAGCTGCCGCCCGGAATGCGGACAGAGACGCCGAGATCGCGTTGGCCACACGATTTCGTTCCTCCGCCTCCGGACGGTTGGCCCGAGCTCACGGAAAGCGAGAGGTCGGAATTGGACGTTCTGGCCAGGCAACACGGCGGCCACCCGGGGTGGAATAGCCTACCGCTCATGGACTTCTCGGGCAGGAGGTTCGCGTCACATGTCATTCTGTCCGAACTCACACTAATTGGGGCCAGCTTCAGCAAAGTGCGATTTCACGACGAGGTGAGGCTTGAAAGGTCGCGATTTTTCACTTGGGCATCGTTCGAGGAAGCGACTTTTGAAGCAAGTGCTGACTTTCAGGAGGCGTATTTCGAATCTCGTGTATCGTTCGACCGTGTCCAGTTCAGTGGTCGTGCGGACTTCGCGAGCGTCGAATTCAACGGTGGTGCCGCCTTCGATGGAGCCGTCTTCCAGCGGCATGTGGACTTCAACGACTCAAAATTCGTTGAAACCTCGTAACTACCCAGGTAGGGCGGCGGCATTCTGGTGGGATGTTGAGGTGAATGCGCGGTCCCGGGGGCATGGCGCAGAGGCGGAGAGCGCGCCGTGAGCTCACAGGAGGCCGGGCTGCGGGCCACCCGCAGCCCAGGTGGGGAGAGTCGCGCAGTGCTTGACACAGCTTTTCAGAACATGCTAGAGTAGCAATGTTCTCGCTGGCCCTGCTGTCACCGAGTGGGCCTGTGGCGGGGATCGTCGCGAGGAGGCCTTACAGGAGCGGAGATGCCCGCGACAGAGCAGCGACAGGCTGGCGCGACCGCAACGCGGCTCGGGCAGCTGCAGGCGGAGCATGCCGCGTTGCGGGCGGAGTACGAGAAGCTGCGGGCGGAGAACCAGCAGTTGAGGCAGCGCCTGGAGGAACTGGAGCGCCGCGTGGGCCTCGACAGCAGCAACAGCGGCAAGCCGCCGTCGAGCGATGGGCCCGCCAAGCGGCCGGCGCGGAAGCGGAAGCGGACTCGCAGCCAGCGCGGCCGGTCCGGCAAGCGCCCGGGCGGGCAGCCCGGCCACAAGGGCGCGACGCTGCGCCAGACGGAGACGCCGAATCGCATCGAGACCCACTTGCCGTTGCAGTGCGCCGACTGCGGAGCGTCGCTGTCAGCGAGTGACAGGGAGGGCGAGCCGCGGCGGCGGCAGGTGTTCGACCTGCCCCCGCCGCCGCCGCCGGAGGTGACCGAGCACCAGGCGCACGCCTGCCGCTGCAGGGCTTGCGGCAGCGTGACGCGGGCGGCGTTCCCGGAAGGCGTGAACGCGCCGGTGCAGTACGGGCCGCGAATCGCGGCCACGGCGGTCTACCTGCAGAACGCGCATTTCCTGCCTGAGGAGCGCTTGGCGGAGGTGTTCCGGGACCTGTTCCAGGTCGCGATCTGCACGGCGACGCTGGCGGGGATGACGCGCAAGGCGGCGGGGTGCTGGCAGGGCTTCACGGAGCGGGTGCGCGACCTGCTGGTGAGTGCGGACGGGGTGAAGCACCTGGACGAGACCGGGTTCCGCATCGCGGGCAAGACGCAGTGGCTGCACGTGCTGAGCACGCCGTGGCTGACGTTCTACCGCACGGACGCGAAGCGTGGCAGCCTGCTGGCGGGGCTGAAGGGCATCCTGGTGCACGATCACTGGGCGTCTTACTTCATGATTCCGGGAGTGCTGCACGCGATGTGCAACGCGCACCATTTGCGGGAGTTACAGGCACTGATGGAGATCGACGGGGAGCACTGGGCGCGGCGCATGCAGCAGCTGCTGAGGCGCGCCAACCGGGCGGTCTGGATCGCCCGCGAGAAGGGCATTCCCCTGCCGCGGTCGTTGCTGGAGCGCATCCGGGGGCGCTACGACCGGCTGCTGGAGGAGGCGCTGGCCTACCACCGGGCGCTGGAGCCGCTACGGGCGCCCAAGCCGGGGCGGCGGGGGCGCAAGAAGCGGCGTCCCGGGCACAACCTGGCGCGGCGACTGCGCGATCGCAAGCAGTCGGTGCTGCGCTTCCTGACCGATCCCGAGGTGCCTTTCACGAACAATCAAGCGGAACAGGACCTGCGCATGATGAAGCTGCGCATGAAGATCTCAGGCTGCTTCCGGTCCGCGCAGGGGGCGCGCGACTTCGCCACGCTGCGCAGTGTGCTGTCGACCGCCCGCAAGCAGGGCTGGAACCGCATCGAGGCGTTGCTAAAAGGGCCCGGGGAGCTGCTGGCCGCCCTGCGACTCTAGCCGGCGGCGGCGCGAGCCCGGTGCCAGCCAGCACCGGCACTCATTGGAACAGCGCCTACGCAAGGCGTCCAGCACCCTGCAATCGAGGCCGTGCGACAAATGCTTGGGTGCATCCCGGAAGCTGGGTAGTTACGAAACCTCTTTCTCGGGAGCGTTCGCTCTCCCGCATCTTGCGAGTTTCAAGGGAGTCGATTTTCGGGGCGGAGCCTCGTTTCGTAACGTAGTGTTCGGGGAAGATCCTGCACAAACCGTTAAGCGCGTGCGGCCACGAAGATTGGCCGAATTCAGTGATGCGCGATTCCATGCTGCGACCCAGTTTCGGCGAGCCGTGTTCAATGGTGCGCCCGCCTTCTTCAACTGTCGCCTTAACGAGGACACGGACTTCAGCCTCGTCCGCTGGCCCAAGGCCATGCCAGAGCTCTTCGATGTTGAATACGCGATCAGAGCTTGGGAACGTCTGGAACTGATGATGAGCCAGCTGGAGAAGCCGCTGGACCGGCATCGCTTTTTTCGCTTGAAGATGCGTACCAGGCGGCTCAAGGACGGAATGTTCCCGCGCGTGGTCAACTACCTCTTCGATGTCTCGAGCGACTATGGGTGGAACCTCACGCGCGCCGCAGTGAGTTGGGTAGGCCATTGGCTGGCCTTCGGTCTCGTGCTATTCGTGAACGCGGGACAAGCGGCCGTTGGCGGCGATGCGCTGAAGCTGCTTGGCGCCGCCTTCGGCACCGCGTTTGCCAATGCGCACGCCTTCCTCACACTGGCGGGGAAGGGCGGGTACCTCGAGAGTTGCCGTGTGCTAATCGGCCAACACGACCATTTGGGCCTCTTGGCCGCTGTTGGGGTTACTCAGGCGATTCTCGGTCCAGTGCTGCTTTTCGTGCTAGTAGGGCCCCCGCGCGCTGCACGGATCATTCAAGCAAGAAATACGCTGGCGCAAGCCTGGCGTTGTAGCATAAGCGAAGAGGGTCCCGGCAGCAGAGCCCCCAAGAGCATTGGTGCCTCGTGCCCCAAGGCTAGTCTGGGTCCGAGCGAGCGACCATTCACTGGCGAGGCTTGCTTGCAAGTACTCCCCCACATCAGACTTTCAAACGATTGCCACCTCGGGCCGGGACCTTCCCGTCGTGAGACGGAGGGTATGCAGTGAGTTTGAGGAGTAGAGGATGAGTCAGAAGAGCCGCAAGGGGCAGCAGGCAGCCCCGCAGCGAGGGATGCAGAGCATTCGACCGCAAGTCGCCGGGATCGATCTGGGCAGCCGCGAGCACTGGGTGTGCGGTCCGGCCCCAGCCGATCCCAATCAAGAGCCGAACGTGCGCACGTTTGGCACGACCACGCCACAGTTGCAGGAACTGGCGGACTGGCTGGCGGAGCAAGCAGTGGAGTCCGTGGCGATGGAGAGCACCTACGTGTACTGGATACCGCTGCACGAGTTGCTCGAGCAGCGGGGCTTCGAAGTCTTGCTGGTGAACGCGCGGCACCTGAAGCATGTGCCGGGCCGCAAGACGGACATGCTGGACTGTCAGTGGCTGCAACGGCTGCACGCTTGTGGCTTGCTGCGAGGGTCATTCCGGCCCCACGAGTCTGTGACCCGCTTGCGGACACTGCACCGGCAGCTGCAGAACCTCGTGGTACAGCGCTCGCGTTTCGTGCAGTGGATGCAGCAGTCGCTGGACCAGATGAACGTCCAGGTGCACCGCGCGGTGACAGCCATCACGGGGCAGACGGGCATGAAGATCGTGCGCGCGATCGTGCGCGGGGAGCGGGATCCGGAGCAACTGGCAGCCCTGAGGCACAAGCGCTGCAAGCACACGGCAGAGCAGTTCGCCGAGCACCTCACAGGCAACTGGCGCGAGGAGCACCTGTTCAACTTGGAGCACTCGCTGAGCCTGTACGACGCGGTGCAGCAGCGCATCGAGTCCTACGAACAGAAGCTGCAGCAGGAGATCGACAGCCAAGCCTGCGAGGAGTTGCGAGACGAGCAAGTTCCCAAGCACCCCAACCCGGGGAAGGAGAAGGCCATCCGGAGCCGCGGAGAGCAGGCCATGCGCACGAGCCTGTACCGCTACGCGGCCGTTGATCTGACACGCATCGACGGGGTCAGCGCCGGCACCGCCCGCACGGTGGTGACCGAGGTCGGAACGAACCTGTCAGCGTTTCCAAGCGAGAGGCACTTCGTCAGCTGGCTTGGGCTGGCACCCAGCCACGCGGTCTCGGGGGGCAAGACGCTGCCCGGCAAGAAGCGCAGCAAAGGCATGGGAGCGCAGCGCATTTCCAACTCGCTGCGCATGGCGGCAACCTCGCTGATACGATCCCAGTGCGCACTGGGGGCGGCGCTGAGACGCAAGGCGCGGCACAAAGGCATGAAGGTGGCGATCTTCGCGACCGCTCGCAAGCTGGCCCAGTTGATCTACCGCATGCTGCACTGGGGTCAGGACTACGTTGACGAAGGCGCGGCCGCCTACGAGGCCCGCTACCGTGAGCGCAATCTGGCCTACGTTAAGAGAAGCGCGAAGGACCTTGGGTACGCCCTCGTTCCTGATGCTGAGCCCTCTGCAACCTAAAGACCGACCGCCTCACCACCTGCCGCAGGAGGTATTTCACATCAGTCCTCACGATGCGAAACCGGTTCCGCTTGGCGTAGGTGCTCTTCGAGGCTTCCAAGATTCTCGGCCGAACCGGCCATCAGCAGACGCGGCCGCCTGCCCGTTCCCGCTCGAGGCGTCGCCAGAAGGCTTCATGCGGTCCCCAGTGTGGGACCACCCTCCAACTCTACCCGGAGCACTGGTCCAGCGGCGGCACCGCCGCCAGAACGCCCGCCCCTCCGGTCGCGCCACCCGCCACGACGCCGACTCCCGGAACTTCCACAGGAGCGACCGTCACGCTGCGCAACCGGACGGCTTCCCGGTGTCGGATCGACGACTTGCTATCAACGGCCGAAGCCGTAGGCGCAACGTGACCATTCAGTGTGGGGCTGGACAGCGGGTGGCGAGGGCGATGAATCGGCCTCGAGGGGTGGTGCAGCGAGATCAGGTGCTGTTCTGGCAGGTGGAAGGCCCGCGGGCTCCATTCTCGGTTTGCTGCGGTAGTTGAATCTGGCAGATGCACTGGCGCGGGCAGTGACCTGAGAGCTGCAGTGACCCCGTTTCCGTGGACACATTCGCTTGCGGTGAGAAGGCTGGATGAAAGCCGGACGATCGCTCGTATGAGCAGGGTGAAGCGCGGTTGCGATTAGCAATCAACAACACGTCTTATGCTAGTGTAGTGTCTGGGTCAAAACCCCCCATGAGCGGGCAGAGCCCGTGATTCATCAGGTAGGATCCTGCGCTGCGACGAGCGAAACTCGATCCCAAGTGCCGTTATCCAACGGCCATAACACCTCAATAAGGCTTATACAAGATTACTATATATACGACAGCTAGACCATTATCTGTAAAATGTGGGCCGGAGACGGACCTCCCCCTGACAGCGCCCCGGCTGTCCTGTGGTCTGAACTGGCAAGCACGCCTAGGCGGCCTTGGGCCGCCGCTTCGCCTGGCGCTTCCTCTGCTCTTGCTCCTGAGCGTTCAGCAGTTTCCCGATCCGGTGCACATTCGCTGCCAATATCGCCCGGCAGACCACCTGCTCGAACACTTCCTTACCCTTCTCTCGCACCCGGTCCAGCCCATGATGCTCCAACCTATTGATTGCTGATTCGATCCCAGGATGCTGCTTGCGCGCCTCCCTGAATGCCTCCCCATCCTCTCGCTCCCGGTCCGCCTTCGACAGCTTCCCGCTACCGCGTCAGGATTCGGTTGGGCGTGATGGACTTTCGAGCACGTTCACGGCAGTCGCCGGGAGGTTGCGGGGGAACCGCGGGCTTGGCTCCCCATGCTCGGATGCATCGCCTCAGATCGGCATCCGGGTTGTCGCGGTCCAAGGCGGGTCGGGCCGTGGCCGCGCCCGACTGCACGAGGTTGGCGAAGGCTTTGGGCAGCTCGTCTAGGGTTCCGCATAGGAGCCGCACGTAGCGCTTGTCCAGCAGGTTCGCGGCCAGCGCTGCTTCCGCCGGCTGGTCTTGCATGTCGCGGCCCAAGTTGGCGCGCCCCAAGCGTCGGCGCAGCTTGCGCTTGGCGCTGCCGAAGCGGTGCTCAGCCGGATTGTTGGTGCGCTCCACAACCTCTACGACCTGACCGTCGGCGTCCTATGCTCGCGGGTGGCCGACGAGTTGCGCATGGTAGCGGTCGAGGTATGCGAGCACCTCGGCTTCCGGCAGCCAGCCCCCTGTTGCGCTCGCGACGCGTTGGCGAAGTTCGACGCGGTAGGCCTCGAGACTGTTGGCAATCGAGTCCAGGCGGGTCGCCCTGAGGCCCGGCGGAGGTGAGTTCGCGGCAGGCTCGCGGCCGCGCAGCGCGTCGTGGCGCAGGCGCAGCACTTGGCGCAGCTCGGCGAAGGCCGATTGGCTGCACTCGAGGCGGTCGGCCAGTGCGGCTAGGCCGAATGCGCGGTCGTGCAGGGGCTGCAACAGTTCCCGGACACGATCCAGCGTGCCCTGCTCGCGGGCCGAGCGCGGGTCGGGCAGGCGCTGGGAGGCAACTGCCTCGAAGCGGCAGCAGCGCTGGTAGCAGTCAAGCTGCGCCAGGCCGAAGGGGAAGCACGGTCGCTTGCGGCCGTCGCCTTCCAAGAGCCACAGCAGCAGTGCCGGCAGCTGCTTGTCCCGCCCGCTGACCTGGGGCAGGCGAGCCTGTGCCCGCAGCGGGCGCAGCCATTCCCGCAGGCTGCTGCGGACCCTGAAATGGGTCAGGCCGCGCTGCAGGGCGGCGTGGTCGCCCTGCAGCAGCTTGCGGCCGACGGCGGCGAGGAAATGGAATTGGCACACCAAGTCCGCACTGGGGGGTTGCCGGCAGGCGGCGACAGCGTTGGCCCCGGCCTTTCCGAGGTCGCGCATGAAGGCGACCGGATGGCCGAACAGCGCCACGGTGGCCTCAAGGGCCGGGCGCAGTTCGGCTTCACTCTCAGAGCGGATGCGCACGGCATGCAGCACCCAGTCGCGCCAACCGTCGATGCATAGGAACAGTCCGCCCTTGCCCTTGTCGCTGGTAGCGTCGCGGTGCAGGGGATAGCCGTGCTGCATGGCCTTGCGCAGAGCCGGGGCGCGCTGGATGTGCAGCTTGCCCAGCAAGTGCAAGAAGCGGTCGCAGAGTGCCGAGAGTGGAGTGCCTATGGTTTCGTGGACTGTTTAGCGTGCGGCAGGACGATCAGCCTCTGAGTGATTTCAACATGATGACGGGCCAGGACGAGAAAGTCAAGAGTGAGTGGACTGGTGGCCCGGTAGAGGCAGGGAGCCGCATCGGTGTTGAGCAGTGGCTGCTATAGTGCCGTTCGGCCGGTGAAGCGCAAGCGGGCTCTGCTGGGGAGCAACCCGCGGAGGCATAGCTGGCTAAAGAACTCGTCGAAATGATGATTCAGCTCGGGGTGTCACATGCTGGCCCCCCCGCACACAGCGATTGCTCGCCTCTCTGAGCTGACGGAGCGGCGAGCGCGACCGATCGCTGGGGATCGCCTGGTTGGTGACGCTCGCTCAGTGTCGTCCGGAGGGACACGGTGAGGGCCCCATCGGCAGCGCATCGTATTTCCAGTACTGCACACAACCGATGCAGACGGGCTGGCTGGCACCGGCCAAGGATCAGCAATGGGAACTGGTCGCGGTCGCCGCAGCGAGCAGGAGCGCAAGCCGACGCTGGTGGCCTTGCGCAAAGCCGTGAGAGACAGAGATTCGAGGTTGGCACCGGCGCTGCCGGAATGGAAGACACGCCAGGCACGGCGGCCTGGATGCTGATTCTCATCAGAGTGCACACGGATTCTCATCCAGAGTGAACCCGCCGGGGGCCGCTCGGAGTGGAGCGGAGTGTGCGTCGCGCCGGGGCGGCCAGCTGGGCAGCGGCAGTCCATTTGGCCACCGAGCGGCTGACTGCGGAACGCGTCGGATTGGAGCGGGAGCGCAAGGCCGCGGCCGAGGCATGGACCGCGGCCACCACCCTGGCGGACCGCTCGCTGGCCACCGAGGCTGGTCGCCGACAGCGGCGCTGCCAAGAGTTTCAGGCCCAGCTCGCGGAGGGCGAAACGCAGTTGGCAACCGTGCGTGGCGAGGTTCTCGAGGATCTGGACCAGGCCCCGGCGGGACAAACTTGCCGCCTGCGAGAAAGCCGCCAGCCTGTGCGGTGCGCTGGTGGCCCACCAAGCGCAGACTGGGCTGATGCTGGCCAGCCGGTCGTCAGCCTCACCCGCGGGCTAGCTCACGGTGGAAAAATGCCCGCGGCTGGGTGTGAGCCCACCCTCCGGGCCGGGGGCACGTCAAGGGCGGGTGTTGCGCAAGGCCGGCTGGGCGTGGGCCCAGGCCACCCTGTTCTCCGCGGGCCGAGCCGCGCGCACACTGGAGCCGGACGCGCACAATCCCCGCCTCGGCGGGATCGTGCTTGCGAGCCCCCGAGTGCTGGGCCCGAGCGTTTGCCTCCAAGCCACTTGGAAACATGCTCCAGCCACGCGCTCGCAGCGGTTACTTCCAATGGCACATCCGCGCTAGACCATGTGCTGTAGCAAGCCTTTGCTGTCGTAGCACCCCCTACATTTCGATAGATTCTTTCCATGCCCAGACAAACCCCGGGGGTTTGGGGGCTGGCCCCCACGACGGTCCCCGCCTGATCGCCGTGGGCGGCGCGTGCGAGCATCGCGCATCTGGCTTAGTGAGTAGTGAGGTGGTCCTACTTCATTGGACCACTGATCGACATTCTTAAGGTGTACTCCACAACTCTCATTGCTCGTCGATCTGCCTCATTGTAGCAGGGCTTGGACGTGGCTCGAGACCGCTTCCTGCCACCCTCCCGGGCCGCTCCCGGCGTGGTTTCCAAGCCCCGCCCTTCCAACCTTTATCAGGAATCCCTGGCACGCCTCGCCGCCGCGGTGTCGGTGGCTTGCAGCGCGAGGTGAAGGCCACCGCGGTGTACTGGCTGCCATGGTCGGAATGGAAGATGACGCCCTTTGCGCCCCGGGTCTCGAGCGCCATCTCCAGCGCGGTGCGCGTCAAGTCGGCAGTCTGGCGCGCGGCCATGGCCCAGCCCACGACCTTGCGGCTGAACACGTCGATCACGATCGCCAAGAACAGGAACCCCTCCTGCGTGTCCACGTAGGTGATGTCGGCCACCCACAGCCGGTTGGGCTCGGTGGCCTCGAATTGCCGCTTGACCCGGTCCGGCACCGGTTCTGCGTGGGCGTCCGCCCGCGGCGTGCTCCGCGGGCGGCGCCGGTGCACACCCTGCAGGCCCAGCGAGCGCATCAGCCGCTCCACCCGCTGCCGCGACACCGCGCGGCCCTCCGCCCGCAGGGTCGCGTGCACCCGCCGCCCGCCGTAGGTCCCGCCCGACTCTTCGTGAATCTCGGCGATCCGGGTGCCCAACGCTTGGTTCTCCACCCCCCGCCGACTCGGTGGCCGCCGGTGCCATGCATGGTACCCGCTGGCGGAGACCCCCAGCACCCGGCACATCATGGCTGTCGGATACTGACCCTGGTACCCTCTTACGAACTCGAAGACCCTGACGGCATCGAACCGGTCTCCCGAGCGAACCAGGCTGCGGCCTTTGCCAAGATTTCCCGCTCCATTCGCACCCGCCGCAGCTCACGCCGCAATTCCCGGAGCTCTTTGCGCTCCGCGGTCGTCAGCCCGTCCTGGCGCTGACCGCTGTCGATCTGTGCCTGCTTCACCCACCGTCGCAACGAGTCCTGCGACACCTCAAACTCCTCGGCGACCTCCCGCAGGCGCCGTCCGCCCGCCAAGAACACCTTCACCACCTGTGCCCGAAACTCCTTCGGGTAGGCCTTCACATACCGTTGGCTCATCGCTGGGGCCCTCCTGTTACCCCGCCACTACAGTGCCGCATCTCCTCGAAAAACCGCACCTCTCAGGTGTCCACGAAATCGCAGGCACTCCAGAGCGAGCCGGAGGAGAGCGTGATGCCGCGCCGGGTGAGGTCGGCACGGATCTCGGACCGCTGGCGCATGTGGAGGTAGCGCTGCAGGCCGACCCGCACGATCAGGTCATAGCCGAAGCGCTGGCCGGGAGGGGCTAGGCTGGCCAACTGCCGGGAGGCCAGCGGTGCAGATCCGCAATCGGGGCAGTGCGTGCGGAGTTCGTGCACGCGCACGGGGCCGGTGGCGAAGGTGATCAGCGAGCGGGTCTTGGACTTGAGGCAGCGCAGGGCGGATCCGCAGTCGGAACAGCGACGGGCGCTGGGACAGAAGTGCAGCAGGGGCAATTCGGCCGGGCCTTGCAGGATGCGGGTGATCCGGTCCGCGGTCCAGCCAGCGCCGGAAGCCTGCGCTACGAGCAGGCTCAGCAGTGTGCAGGCCCCCCTTTTTCGCCGAGCGGCTCGAGGTCGAACTCGGCCAGCACGGCGGTGATCTCCGGCAGGCGGATGGGAGGGGAGTGGCCGCGCAGGAGGCGGGCCAGCTGGTCAAGGGACGTGTTGGGATGCCGGAGCAGGGCCAGCAGGACGTGGATGATCTGCCAGGGGTCGAGGTCCGAGGCGGGGCCCATGCGGCGCAGGCGGGCGGTGCGCTGGGAGTGGGCTGCTTGCCCATCGGCGGAAAGATAGACGAAGACCCCGTGGATCGGCTCGCGCTGGATCAGGCCGCGGCGGACGGCGGCGAGCAGGGGGCCATGGACGGGGACGTGGAGCAGGGATCGAAGTTCCTTGTCCGTCCAGCCGGCCTCGGCCTGGTTGACGAGCCGGGGTACGGTTGCGATGAGGCTGCGGTCTTGGGAGAAGCGCACGGTGCCGAGCGAGAGCAGGCCGAAGCTGTCGAAGCGCTGCGGGTCGAAGAGCGTGTAGTAGCGCCCGTTCTCGTTGTAGCTGCGCAAGTAGGGGAGCTGGCGGAGATAGCGGAAAGTGGTGGCAGGGGAGGCGTCGTGGAGGATAACCTGGAGCTGCGGCAGGGTGAGGGGCTGGGGACCGGAGAGGGCTTCGGCGAGCATGGCGGGCGAGCGCTTGGGCATGGCGCCATGGTAACTGAGTACCACCAATACTCTCTCATAGAGAGGTTGGAAAGTGCCCGGAACGGGGCTGGGGAAGGCCGGAACGGGGTCAGGCCCACCTCTTGGCAGCGGGAGAATGAGAGAGTAATGGGCGTGCTCGTACCCAACAGCTGACGGGTCGCTGGCCGCATGTGCTGCCGTGTCGACCAAGCGCCGACCAAGCTGAGAACAGCCGTGTGCTGACATTCCAGCGCACATGAGGCGCTCGGGATGCGCGCCTCTCAGTCATGGCTGAGAACAATCAGTCGTTAACGGGACTTCCTGCAGGTGGGTTCCGAACTTGGCGGCGCTGCCTTGAACACCCGCCCTCCCCGAGAAGAGACGTCGCTAGCCTTTAATCCGAGCGATGCGCAACTGATTCCTGACGCGGTAGGCTTCCCGCGCTTCGGCAGTACCGGAGTCTCGATCACTCCCACCGCGTTCTTGATGTTCTGCACGCTCGAGAACCCCTTGTCAAAGCTGCACACTTTCATCTCTGGCCAGTGTCGCTTCGCCTTCTTCAGCAACTCCCCCGTTACTTCCACGTCCTCCTCTGTCCACAGGATCTTGCACTCCATCACAAACTGTTCCCGGCTCTCCACGATCGCCACCGGAACTCCTAACTCCACCGGTGTCCCCGCCTTTCCCTTCGACACCCACCGCGTGTATTCTTCCACCAAGGAATACACTTTCTCCCCGTGCGGTATCTTTTCCCCTTGCAGCAGTCGCCGCTCCATCTGGTCCAACTGCCGCGCTGCGTGCCGCACCCACTTCCGCAACGACTCCACTTCTGCCGCCGCCCCCTTGGCTTCCAGGCTCGCCACTAGTTTCCGCCCCCGCTTGAGGATCTTCCGCGCCACCCACGCGAAGGCCCGCACTCGCTCGGTGCGCGACTGCTTGCGATACTCCCGCCGCAGCCCGCGGTAGCCCCGATGCGCCCGCTTCTGCCAATAGCCTGCCTTCCGCCAGCCGACCACGTGATACTTGTGGCTCAGGCCCACCGCCGTCTTGACCAGCTGCACCAACGCGAACCACAGCAGCCTGTAATCCGTCGGATACTCGACGTTGGTCTCCACCACCCACGTATCGCAGCGCGCCTTGAGCGGATCCCCGGGCTGCCAGCCCGCCAGCCGATGCCCCGCCTCGGCCACCAGCCGGTTGATCTTCTCCAGCAGCTCGGCGCTGAACAACTTCACGTTCCGCGCCAACGTCCGGTAGTGGAACTGCCGATTGCTCATGGGGCTCACGCCGAGCATTATCCGCAGCGTCTTGAGCTGGTTGGCCTCGTCACAGAGGCGGTAGAAGTCACAGTTTAGGGCCTGTTTGACCAGTGCAAACACGAGCGCCATCCACAGCGACATGCCGGGCCTTCCATGGTGCGGATCGATCGTCTTTCCAGACTCTGAATCGATTCCACTAGGTGCCTTTCCTACGGATGACTTGAGGACCTGCTCGTCGATCAAGGCGAAGATCTGACTGCGCAGTCCTTGGTTGCAAAAGATGAACTTGAGACCGCGCAGAACTGCTGGCATCTCGTCACGGGAAGAGGAATCGATCTTGATGTCCTCAATGGGCACCTAGCCGAGCGTCTGCTGGGCCTCTAATATTTCTCGCATAGCTTCCATCATATCATGCGATATCAAGAGCCGTGTCTGAGCACGAAATCTCTGCGGATGAGAGCTAGCGTATTGGTCTGCCCGGTGCTCGACAGGCGCGGCCGCGCCCGCTGGTCGCCACGCGTGCGAACGAGCGGCTGACGGTGGACCCAGCCGCAGCGAGAGTCGCTGCGGAACGGATCGGCCACCCGGGCTGGTCTGATCCGACGCTGAACGGTGCGCGCCACGCAGAGTTCCCGCCGGTATGTCGAGTGGGACCGCACGCCTGCCTCGGGCAGGGCGGGTGGCGCCGCCCGGGGCGCGATTCTGGCGAATACCGGGGGCCTGGAGTGCCGAATCGGGCCCTAGTGTTCTGTCACAGCATGATTTTTGGGTAGATGGCCTTGAGCTTGCAGCGAGCATCGTCGATCTTCATCTGCCATTCCACTCCGCGCTGGCGCACGTTGACATCGGTTGACCAAGCCGCGATCTGCGCCTGCAGCTCGCTCAACTCACCAATGCGGCGCCCGCTCAGGCACTGGCGCGTCATCGCGCTCAGCTCGCATTCTGCGACATTCAGCCAGCTGCCATACTTCGGCGTGTAGCAGAAATCGATCCGTCGCACCAGCTCTCTCGCCCGCTCCGGCTCGAACGCCGCGTAGAACGCCCCCTTCGTGTGCGTGTTCAGATTGTCCAGCACCAGCGTCACTTTCTCGCAGCCGGCGTAACGCCCGTCCAGCAGCTCCGCAACCTCGTAGGCCCAGTCCCTCTTCGTGCGACGCTTGCGGGCCGTCGCCTGCCGCCAGCCGCTCAGCGGCTCGCAGAACATGAATACCGCCGCCGTGCCCGCCCGCTCGTACTCGTAGTCCACCCGCTGTGGATGGCTCTCCGTCGCCGGCTGGCTCTCGCGCGTGTCCTTGACCAGCTGCACCGGCTGCTCGTCCATGCATACTGAGGGGAGCAAAAGTGATTGCCGTCCGAGGTGTCATGCCAAGATGTACTTGCAGTCCTCCTGCTCAAGGAATTTCTGCACGATTTGAGGGGCCCTCCTGAGCTGGGCGATCGCATCCGTGAGGAGGTCCTTCAATTCCGACTGGGTCTTGAACACCTGTTGGCCAACCCTGCGTTTCACCCAAGTCCACAACAGCTCCACCGGATTCAGATGCGGAGAGTAGACCGGAAGGAAGAACAACTTGACCTGCTGATCACCCTCTGAGTTGGCTGAGAACTCCTTCACAGCGCACGCCGTATGGATGCTACAGTTGTCGACTACTACGTAGATCGGCTTCCGTTGCTCCGCTTGGATCGTCTGCAAGAAATCAATGAAACTCACCGCCTTGGAATTTTTCGACTGAATACGGAAGTGAATCTGACCGTCTGGGGTGATGGCCGCGAACATGTTCCAGCGAAACCGCTTGCCCGTGTCGACCACGACAGGGGTCTGGCCACGCACGCCCCAAGTCCGCCCAACATGGTAGTCTGCTCGCATCGCGGCTTCGTCCGCGAACAGAATCACAGCACCCTCCCTGCGTGCTTTCGCCTTCAAATCAGGGTATTTCTTGTCAATCCAAGCCTTCACGTCGCCGATGCTACGGAGATACGAGCGGAACTTGGGCTTCGTAAGCGTTCGAGAGGCGAGTGGCGGAGGGGCGTCGACTAGCGGTTCAGGATCGCTTTCCAGTCCGGGCAGAGAGGCTTGACGAAGATGTTCTTCACCGGTTTTGCGTACTCGTGACGAGTGTCTAGCTTGCCGCGGCCTTGGGTCTGTCCGACGAGGGTCCAATGGGCTGCCCGGTAGCAGGTCCCGGCGAATCGGGGTGTCTCACAGAAGGTCTCCAGCAGGACTGGGCAGGTCTTGTAGCGGTCCTGCCAGTCTCGGGACAATTGACGCTCGACACATGCGAGCAGGTGCGAGGCTAGGCATGGGAGACGAATCCAAGGTAGGATCAGGAACCGGGCGTGATTCACCACCCGCTGCAGGTTGCGCTCGCGGGTGGCCGGACTCCAACCGATGAAGCGGTCCCGCGGGGCGGTCTTCCAAGCGGCAGCACCGAAGCCCAGCAAGCCCAGCAACTGGCCGTCAGCCGCCTTTGCGAAGTAGCGCAACTGGGCCCCCGGCAAGCGCTTGTGCCCGAGGTAGTGGTAGCGCTCGACGAACTCGTTCCATAGACGACTGCGTGGATCGCGCGGGCGCAGGCAGTCCAGCCGGAGCGGGCGCACCTGCGCCAGCCGGGCGGGCAACAGTTCCGGGCGGGGCGGGTCGCTGGCCGGGGTGGGCTCGGGCTTGCGCGCGGGTGCGGGCCCGCGCCGCGCCGCTGGCAGGCGGAGCAGTCCGTCGCGCTGCATCCGGAGCAGCGCGACCCGCGCGCTGACTCGCTGGCCGCAAACCGCCGGCCACAGTAGCGCGCGCTCACGGGCCCCGGCTCCGGCCCGCCGGGCCAGCTTGCAGCGTCTCTCTGCGTTCCGGCGTGAAGCCCCAGGGCAACCAGGCGTCCGCGTCGGGGACCACCTTCCCGGGCCCAATCCGCGCACACTCGCCCAGATAGGCTGTCAGCCACTGCGTCAGGCTGACACCCCCCATCGCCAGCGTTCCGAACACCGATAGCAGCGTGCCTTGCAGCTTTGCCCCGACCTTGCTGTGCGATCCGTAGGAAAGCTTGCGCCCCACCACCGGCCGCCGCAGCACTCTCTCGGCAGCATTGTTGTCCAACGGCACTCCCGGTTTCTGCAAGAAAATCTCGAGGCCTGGCTGATGCTTGAGCAGTGATCGCTGCGGCTTCAGCCGCGGGTCCGCCCAGCCCGACAGCTTTTCCTCGGCCTCGAAACGTTGCACCTCTCGCTCGGCTTGCGCGAACAGCGCCGCGCACTCGGCCTCCAGTCGCAGCTGCACCGCTGCGAAGCCCGGCCCTTGTGCCTGCAGCCCTGCCTGTTGGTCCCACAGCTCCAGCCGCTGGCGATTGAGCCGGTACAGCAGCGCGATCCGATCCAAGATACCGTCGCCCCATTCCTCCAGGTTTGGCCGCGACCGCACCAGCTTCACATAGTCCCGCCGGACGTGCGCCCAGCAGAATGCGAGCTCAATCTGCCCGCCGTGCTCGCGCGCCAGTCGCACATACGCGCAATACCGGTCACAGACCAGTGTCAGCGGGCCCTCCAACCCCAGTCCCCCGAACAGCGTCGCCGCCGCCTGCGCACTGCGCGAGTCCTCCACCCGCATGCGCACCGCATCCGCCGTCAGACACGCCCACAGCCAGCAGCGCGCGTTCTGCCCCTCTTCCGCCCGCACGTGGACCACCCAGCTCGTCTCGTCCCCGTGCGCTACCTGTGCCCCGCGCTGATGCTCCCCAATCGCCCGCTCCAAGGGCTTGAACCACTCCAAGAACGCCTCTTGGTGCCCCAGCAGCGTGCTCGCCGGAAGGCGCACTCCCCAGTCCCCCCATTCGCGCTCAAAGGCCCGCGCCGGATGGCGCTGCCAGTACACTTGCACCAAGAACGTCACCCATACGCTCAGCCCATAACTTGTGCCCCGAAACAGCGATGGCTCCGGCGGCGCCACTACCTCCGGCTGCGATTCCCCGCGCTGGGCCGCGCACTCGCAGCTGGCCCGCCAGCGCGGCCGCCGGATGCGCCGCAGATGGGCCTTGACCTCGATCTCGACGCGCTCGCTGACTGCCTCGCCGTTGCGCGCGAAGGGCAATCCGCAGTCCTTACACTGACAGTTGCCCGGCTCCGGCTCGTGCACCTCCTCCTGCACGGCCAGATCTTTCCGCCGGGTGCGCTTGGGAGCCTTCGAACCCGGCTGGCCGCCGCGCTTCTTCTTGCGCGTGCCCGGCCCCTGCGCGCCCCCGCCCGGCTGCTGCCCGCCGCCCTGCGGACCGGGCGCCACAGGCTGCTGCCCCCCCTGGCCCGGCTCACGTTTGTCCGACGTCAGCCCGAACGGCTTCTTCAGCAGGTCCTGGTTGCTGTTGCGCAGTCCCTCATTTTCGCCTCTCCCGCAAGATCTGTGGGTCCTCGGCTATTCGTTCCAGCGGTAGCCTTATTCGTTGCGTTCTCGCTCCCAGACGCGTAGAGGCTGCGGCACTGTGGTTCCAGTTCGGCCACGATAGGTAGTGAGCACGATGCCAGCCGTGCGCCGGGTTTGAGGCTGGCCGCGGCCTGAGCCGCGCTCGGACGCCGACCCCACGAGAGGAAGAAGCGGCGTGGGCCGCTTCTTCAGGAGAGAGCCACATGCAATTGAAGACGCTTCTGAACCGGGTCTACAAGCTGCCCGGTTTCGTGTACGGGAAAATCCGGCTGGTGCCGGCCGGGAAGCAGGGCGGGCGGGATCGTCTGGAGGTGGAGGTGCGCCCGCGAGCCGGTACGAAGGCGCGGTGCTCGGGCTGCGGCAAGCCAGGTCCGGGTTACGACCGCCTGCGACCGCGTCGATTCCAGTTCGTGCCGCTGCTGGGCCTGGCCTGCTACTTCGTCTATGCGATGAGACGCGTGAACTGTGCGCACTGCGGAAAGGTGAAAGTGGAGCGTGTGCCGTGGGCCGAGGGCAAGCGGCAGTCGACCAGGGCCCTGGACTGGTTCCTCGCCAGTTGGGCCAAACATCTCTCCTGGCAGGAGACCGCGAATGCCTTCGCGGTCAGTTGGGACCGGGTCTACCGTGCGGTCGGGATGGCAGTGGCATGGGGCCGGGAACGTGTTTCCCTGGAAGGGATTACCTCCATCGGGGTGGACGAGATCGCGTGGCAGAGCGGACACAAGTACCTGACCTTGGTGTACCAGTTGGACGCTGGCCGGCGACGGCTGCTGTGGGTCGGGAAGCAGCGCAAGATCACGACGCTGGAGAGCTTCTTCACATGGTTCGGAAAGCAACGCGCGGCGCAACTGCAAGTCGTCTGCTCGGACATGTGGAGGGCCTACCTGCGGGTGATCAGGGAGCAGGCCGGCCAGGCTCGGAATGTGCTGGATCGCTTCCACATCATGCAGAAGCTGAGCAAGGCCATCGATGCAGTGCGGGCGGCTGAAGCCAAGCAGCTCAAGGCAGAGGGCAACAAGCCGGTGCTCAAGCATTCGCGCTGGCTGCTGCTCAGGCGCCGGGACGGCCTCCGCGAAGACCAGGAGCCGAAGTTGGCCGACTTGCTGAAGCTGAATCTGCGCACGGTGCGAGCCTACCTGCTGAAGGAAGACTTGCACTTCCTGTGGGCCTGTCGATCACCGACCCAGGCCAACAAGTTCATCAAGCGCTGGTGTCGGCGCGCGATGCGCTCGAGGATCCAGCCCATGCAGAAGGTGGCCAGGATGCTGCGCAACCACCGGCCACTGGTGCTGAACTGGTTTCGCACCGGACGAGCCTTCTCCTCCGGCGCGGTCGAGGGCATGAACAACAAAGCGAAAGTGGCCATGAGAAAGGCCTATGGATTCAAGTCCTACAAGGCATACGAACTCGCGCTGTATCATACACTTGGCCATCTGCCGGAACATGATCTCGCCCACAGGTTCTGCTGAAGAGCCTCATTTTCCAACTCCAGCTCCGCCACGCGTCCCTGCAACTCCACCACCTTGCCGGTCAAATTCGCGCACAGTCCCTCAAACCGCGCCCCGTTCGCCCGTTCCCGCCGCGCCTGGGCCTCCCAGTGCCGTGCGTGGGCCTGCTCCGCGCTGAGTTGCTCCACCAGCGCCAGCACCCACTGCTGCCAACCCAACTCTGGCTGGCCTACTCCGGGACCCGCGCCACCTGCAAGCAAGGACACTGACTGCGCCCCCGTTGCGCTCCCGCTGTGCTGCCCGTCCTGCACCACTTGCAGGATTACACAAAACCATATATCGTGTCCAGCGTTTTAGACAACTTTTTTTGCGCGTTGCCAGACCCGCCCACATCAGCCTCGCCCCAGGGAGAGACACGATCCGGTCAGCGACCACCGCAAGCGTGTGACTTGGCACCCGGCAAGCCCTCTAGGCGGCCGGCCCTCACTCTCTGGCTGCCGCCTGCAGCATCAGAGTTAGACCCACCCTGCTCCGTCTCCTAGGGCACGATCTCCTCCGCAACGCCATGCCCCGCCTGAAGAAACCCTTTCTAACCGTGGAGACCTCGCCCGCGCTCATCACAGCTCTCTCGAACGCTTACTGGGCTTCTGGGGTGTCAGGCCTAGGCGCTTGAGAGCGCGACGAACAGTCCAAACGCTGGCTTCGACTCCGAACTTGTCGATGACCGCCTGTCGCACGCGGACCGCAGTCCAATAGGCAAACGAGAACTTCATCTGCTGGGGCGTCTTATCACGGACAGTGGTGAGCATCCACTGCAAGATATCGTCGATTAGGATTCGCGGACGGCCAGAACGTGGCTTATCTTCCAAGGCATCAAATCCATCTGAACCCACTTTTACAAGCCAAGTATTAATGGTCGGTTGAGTGACAGAGAATAGCGTGGACAGAAGGGGAATCTGGAGTCCAGACTGAACCAGAGAAACGACTGTCTTTCTAATAGCAATCTTTTCTACGAGCGGAACCCTTCTGAAGTCCTTCTTAACGGTTGGAATCATACTATGATAATACCATGCTTAGCACACGGTTAGCAACCGCATTTGAGGTGGAATAGAGTTCCAGAAGACAAGGAAATGACTTTTGCTCCCCTCAGTAATAAAGGGCTGTGAAGGGTCCCTCATCAGGGATCCGGCCTGGCAGGGCCCGCCCCGCAGCGCGCCCCTCGACGCGCCGCGGCTGCGCTCTCTATTCGAGTGCCTCGGCAGCGTGCCCGCGTACCGCCATGCGCGGGGCAGGCGCTACAGCCTGCAAACGGTGCTGGCGGTGGCCGCGCGGCTGGCCGGCTACCGCGGGGTGACGGCCTTCGCGCAGTTCGCCGGCCTGCTCAGCCAGGAGCAGCGGGAGGCGGTGGGCTGTTTTCACAGCCCCACCCGGCAGTGCTACACCACACCCTCGATCACCACGTTCCACAACATCCACGCCACGCTGCCGCCGGACACGCTGGCGGTGGCGGTGGCGGTGGCGGAATGGCTCTCGCAGGAGAGCGGGCAAGTCTCGCAGAATGCAGCACATACGGACTCGTCCAAGGCAACCGGGGAGGCGCGGAAGGCAGACAGGAAGGCTTTGCGGAAAGCGTCACGGAAGGCGCGAAGAGCCGCACGGAAGGCAGCCGGAAAGAGCCGCAAGGGCGGTCGCGGGAAGCGCGGTCTGCGGGGTGTCAGCATGGACGGCAAGGATGTGCGCGGCGCCTCGCAGCAGGCCGCGAACGGTCGCCGGATGCTGGTCGCGGCCGTGGAGCAGGGCAGCGGTGCAGTGCTGGGACAGGTGGAAGTCGACAGCAAGTCCAACGAGATCCGGGCCGTGCGCGAGTTGGCCGTCCGGCTCGACCTCGTCGGGCGGGTGGTCCCTTTCGACGCCCTGCATGCCCAGCACGAGACGGCGTGCTGCCTGCTGGAGGACTGCCGGGCCCACTACGTGATCACGGCCTTCAAAGACAATCAGCCGACGATGCGGGAGGACCTGCTCGGCATGGACTTCGACGACTGCCCGATGGTCGAGACGCTCGGCAAGGAGCATGGCCGCATCGAGCGCCGCCGCTCCTGGGTCAAGGACATCAGCGCCCCGGAATGGGACGGCTATGCGAGCCTACACGGACGCAGGCAGGCCATCCGCATCGAACGCGAACGGCATGCGGTCAAGAGCGGCGAGACCAGCAAGGAAGTGAGCTGCGCGCTCACTTCGCTGGGAGCCGAGGATGCCGGTCCGGAGCAGCTCGCGACCCTGATCCGCAACCACTGGCACATCGGGAACCGCCTGCATTTTGTGCGCGACTTCACCTGCGACGAAGACCGCTGCCGCGTGTATGTGCGCGACTTGCCGCGCAATCCGGCCAGCTATCGCGTCAGGATTCGGTTGGGCGTGATGGACTTTCGAGCACGTTCACGGCAGTCGCCGGGAGGTTGCGGGTGAACCGCGGGCTTGGCTCCCCATGCTCGGATGCATCGCCTCAGATCGGCATCCGGGTTGTCGCGGTCCAAGGCGGGTCGGGCCGTGGCCGCGCCCGACTGCACGAGGTTGGCGAAGGCTTTGGGCAGCTCGTCTAGGGTTCCGTATAGGAGCCGCACGTAGCGCTTGTCCAGCAGGTTCGCGGCCAGCGCTGCTTCCGCCGGCTGGTCTTGCATGTCGCGGCCCAAGTTGGCGCGCCCCAAGCGTCGGCGCAGCTTGCGCTTGGCGCTGCCGAAGCGGTGCGCAGCCGGATTGTTGGTGCGCTCCACAACCTCTACGACCTGACCGTCGGCGTCATATGCTCGCGGGTGGCCGACGAGTTGCGCATGGTAGCGGTCGAGGTATGCGAGCACCTCGGCTTCCGGCAGCCAGCCCCCTGTTGCGCTCGCGACGCGTTGGCGAAGTTCGACGCGGTAGGCCTCGAGACTGTTGGCAATCGAGTCCAGGCGGGTCGCCCTGAGGCCCGGCGGAGGTGAGTTCGCGGCAGGCTCGCGGCCGCGCAGCGCGTCGTGGCGCAGGCGCAGCACTTGGCGCAGCTCGGCGAAGGCCGATTGGCTGCACTCGAGGCGGTCGGCCAGTGCGGCTAGGCCGAATGCGCGGTCATGCAGGGGCTGCAACAGTTCCCGGACACGATCCAGCGTGCCCTGCTCGCGGGCCGAGCGCGGGTCGGGCAGGCGCTCGGAGGCAACTGCCTCGAAGCGGCAGCAGCGCTGGTAGAAGTCAAGCTGCGCCAGGCCGAAGGGGAAGCACGGTCGCTTGCGGCCGTCGCCTTCCAAGAGCCACAGCAGCAGTGCCGGCAGCTGCCTGTCCCGCCCGCTGACCTGGGGCAGGCGGGCCTGTGCCCGCAGCGGGCGCAGCCATTCCCGCAGGCTGCTGCGGACCCTGAAATGGGTCAGGCCGCGCTGCAGGGCGGCGTGGTCGCCCTGCAGCAGCTTGCGGCCGACGGCGGCGAGGAAATGGAATTGGCACACCAAGTCCGCACTGGGGGATTGCCGGCAGGCGGCGACAGCGTTGGCCCCGGCCCTTCCGAGGTCGCGCATGAAGGCGACCGGATGGCCGAACAGCGCCACGGTGGCCTCAAGGGCCGGGCGCAGTTCGGCTTCACTCTCAGAGCGGATGCGCACGGTATGCAGCACCCAGTCGCGCCAACCGTCGATGCATAGGAACAGTCCGCCCTTGCCCTTGTCGCTGGTAGCGTCGAGGTGCAGGGGATAGCCGTGCTGCATGGCCTTGCGCAGAGCCGGGGCGCGCTGGATGTGCAGCTTGCCCAGCAAGTGCAAGCAGCGGTCGCAGAGTGCCGAGAGCGAGCCGGAGGAGAGCGTGATGCCGCGCCGGCTGAGGTCGGCACGGATCTCGGACCGCTGGCGCATGTGGAGGTAGCGCTGCAGGCCGACCCGCACGATCAGGTCATAGCCGAAGCGCTGGCCGGGAGGGGCTAGGCTGGCCAACTGCCGGGAGGCCAGCGGTGCGGATCCGCAATCGGGGCAGTGCGTGCGGAGTTCGTGCACGCGCACGGGGCCGGTGGCGAAGGTGATCAGCGAGCGGGTCTTGGACTTGAGGCAGCGCAGGGCGGATCCGCAGTCGGAACAGCGACGGGCGCTGGGACAGAAGTGCAGCAGGGGCAATTCGGCCGGGCCTTGCAGGATGCGGGTGATCCGGTCCGCGGTCCAGCCAGCGCCGGAAGCCTGCGCTACGAGCAGGCTCAGCAGTGTGCAGGCCCCCCTTTTTCGCCGAGCGGCTCGAGGTCGAACTCGGCCAGCACGGCGGTGATCTCCGGCAGGCGGATGGGAGGGGAGTGGCCGCGCAGGAGGCGGGCCAGCTGGTCACGGGACGTGTTGGGATGCCGGAGCAGGGCCAGCAGGACGTGGATGATCTGCCAGGGGTCGAGGTCCGAGGCGGGGCCCATGCGGCGCAGGCGGGCGGTGCGCTGGGAGTGGGCCGCTTGCCCATCGGCGGAAAGATAGACGAAGACCCCGTGGATCGGCTCGCGCTGGATCAGGCCGCGGCGGACGGCGGCGAGCAGGGGGCCATGGACGGGGACGTGGAGCAGGGATCGAAGTTCCTTGTCCGTCCAGCCGGCCTCGGCCTGGTTGACGAGCCGGGGTACGGTTGCGATGAGGCTGCGGTCTTGGGAGAAGCGCACGGTGCCGAGCGAGAGCAGGCCGAAGCTGTCGAAGCGCTGCGGGTCGAAGAGCGTGTAGTAGCGCCCGTTCTCGTTGTAGCTGCGCAAGTAGGGGAGCTGGCGGAGATAGCGGAAAGTGGTGGCAGGGGAGGCGTCGTGGAGGACAACCTGGAGCTGCGGCAGGGTGAGGGGCTGGGGACCGGAGAGGGCTTCGGCGAGCATGGCGGGCGAGCGCTTGGGCATGGCGCCATGGTAACTGAGTACCACCAATACTCTCTCATAGAGAGGTTGGAAAGTGCCCGGAACGGGGCTGGGGAAGGCCGGAACGGGGTCAGGCCCACCTCTTGGCAGCGAGAGAATGAGAGAGTAATGGGCGTGCTCGCACCCAACAGCTGACGGGTCGCTGGCCGCATGTGCTGCCGTGTCGACCAAGCGCCGACCAAGCTGAGAACAGCCGTGTGCTGACATTCCAGCGCACATGAGGCGCTCGGGATGCGCGCCTCTCAGTCATGGCTGAGAGCAATCAGTCGTTAACGGGACTTCCTGCAGGTGGGTTCCGAACTTGGCGGCGCTGCCTTGAACACCCGCCCTCCCCGAGAAGAGACGTCGCTGATGTGAAATACCTCCTGCGGCAGGTGGTGAGGCGGTCGGTCTTTAGGTTGCAGAGGGCTCAGCATCAGGAACGAGGGCGTACCCAAGGTCCTTCGCGCTTCTCTTAACGTAGGCCAGATTGCGCTCACGGTAGCGGGCCTCGTAGGCGGCCGCGCCTTCGTCAACGTAGTCCTGACCCCAGTGCAGCATGCGGTAGATCAACTGGGCCAGCTTGCGAGCGGTCGCGAAGATCGCCACCTTCATGCCTTTGTGCCGCGCCTTGCGTCTCAGCGCCGCCCCCAGTGCGCACTGGGATCGTATCAGCGAGGTTGCCGCCATGCGCAGCGAGTTGGAAATGCGCTGCGCTCCCATGCCTTTGCTGCGCTTCTTGCCGGGCAGCGTCTTGCCCCCCGAGACCGCGTGGCTGGGTGCCAGCCCAAGCCAGCTGACGAAGTGCCTCTCGCTTGGAAACGCTGACAGGTTCGTTCCGACCTCGGTCACCACCGTGCGGGCGGTGCCGGCGCTGACCCCGTCGATGCGTGTCAGATCAACGGCCGCGTAGCGGTACAGGCTCGTGCGCATGGCCTGCTCTCCGCGGCTCCGGATGGCCTTCTCCTTCCCCGGGTTGGGGTGCTTGGGAACTTGCTCGTCTCGCAACTCCTCGCAGGCTTGGCTGTCGATCTCCTGCTGCAGCTTCTGTTCGTAGGACTCGATGCGCTGCTGCACCGCGTCGTACAGGCTCAGCGAGTGCTCCAAGTTGAACAGGTGCTCCTCGCGCCAGTTGCCTGTGAGGTGCTCGGCGAACTGCTCTGCCGTGTGCTTGCAGCGCTTGTGCCTCAGGGCTGCCAGTTGCTCCGGATCCCGCTCCCCGCGCACGATCGCGCGCACGATCTTCATGCCCGTCTGCCCCGTGATGGCTGTCACCGCGCGGTGCACCTGGACGTTCATCTGGTCCAGCGACTGCTGCATCCACTGCACGAAACGCGAGCGCTGTACCACGAGGTTCTGCAGCTGCCGGTGCAGTGTCCGCAAGCGGGTCACAGACTCGTGGGGCCGGAATGACCCTCGCAGCAAGCCACAAGCGTGCAGCCGTTGCAGCCACTGACAGTCCAGCATGTCCGTCTTGCGGCCCGGCACATGCTTCAGGTGCCGCGCGTTCACCAGCAAGACTTCGAAGCCCCGCTGCTCGAGCAACTCGTGCAGCGGTATCCAGTACACGTAGGTGCTCTCCATCGCCACGGACTCCACTGCTTGCTCCGCCAGCCAGTCCGCCAGTTCCTGCAACTGTGGCGTGGTCGTGCCAAACGTGCGCACGTTCGGCTCTTGATTGGGATCGGCTGGGGCCGGACCGCACACCCAGTGCTCGCGGCTGCCCAGATCGATCCCGGCGACTTGCGGTCGAATGCTCTGCATCCCTCGCTGCGGGGCTGCCTGCTGCCCCTTGCGGCTCTTCTGACTCATCCTCTACTCCTCAAACTCACTGCATACCCTCCGTCTCACGACGGGAAGGTCCCGGCCCGAGGTGGCAATCGTTTGAAAGTCTGATGTGGGGGAGTACTTGCAAGCAAGCCTCGCCAGTGAATGGTCGCTCGCTCGGACCCAGACTAGCCTTGGGGCACGAGGCACCAATGCTCTTGGGGGCTCTGCTGCCGGGACCCTCTTCGCTTATGCTACAACGCCAGGCTTGCGCCAGCGTATTTCTTGCTTGAATGATCCGTGCAGCGCGCGGGGGCCCTACTAGCCTCTAATCCGAGCGATGCGCAACTGATTCCTGACGCGGTAGCCGGCCAGCCTGACCAACACGACGATCACCATCATCCGCTGCCAGCCGCAGTTCCGCTACGTGCCGGAGGCCAACCGCCATTTCGCGAACCGCACGGACGAGGCTCTCGCCTTGCTGCCGCCCCGCCCGGATAGCCATGCAACTCTCTCCCACCCGTGTGCCGAACAACGCCTGGCAAGGCGTCGGGCCCCACCGTGTCCGCGTTGGCCGTTTCCTCCTCCATGCTGACCGGGATCTCGGCTCAACACCTCCTTGCCATGCGATGCGGGCCCCAACCACCTGCTCTACAGCCGTGCGAGCAGCGATCGACCGCCGTCAGGAGCCTCAGACCACGACAAAAGAATGTGCCTGGCCCTCCGGTTGACTTCCAGCGTTCCGCAATGATACCGTGGAATTATCTGCCATGTCAGAATCTTGGCCAACCGTCGCACCAGAGCCCCGATATACAGCGGTCGAGTTGTGCTGCGGCATGGGGGGAATCGGTATCGGTCTTGCCGCCACTGGTTACCGCGTGGTCAAAGCCTACGATTCTTGGCGCGACGCGGTCGCCATTTACAACCACAATGCTCCAGAAGCGGTGGCCAGTGTCTGCGACTTAGTGTCGAAGGAGGGTCAAGCCACAGTCACGAGGGAGCGGAGACTGCTTGGTGCTGTCGATCTACTTGCAGCCGGCCCTCCTTGCAAGGGTTTCAGCCGGATCCGGAACGGTCATCACAGCGACTCCAATCCACACAATAAAGTTCTGTTAGCAATGCCTGAGTACGTTGCAATCTTTCGCCCACGTCTAGTGCTCATAGAGAATGTGCCAAACCTGACCCGCCACAGTAAAGGCAAGACTTTGGACATCTTGGTACGCACCCTATCGCGACCTGGACCGCGCGGACTTCGGTACCGGGTTGAGTACCAAGAGTACGATGCAGCTCTGTTTGGCACTCCTCAATCTCGGCGGCGAATTCTGATCCTTGCCGTACGCGCTGGCTCGAATGAGGAGCGGCTACCAGATCCATCTCCCAATTTGGCACCGCTCTATGCCGCCATTCGGCACGGAAAGAACATCCCAGATCGCATGCGGCGCTTCGCAGATATCCTTGCCGATCCAAACGACCTTTCGATGACCTCAGGGCGCCAAGCCTTCTCCGATCTCCCTCTCTTGAGCGCTGGCCAGCCAGAGGCCCTAAGGGCCTATGCTTCACTCCCGCACAACTCTTTCCAGCGGGTGATGCGGTCTGCCTCATCAGCGATTCTTACCAACACACGTACTCCCGCAGTTCTCGATGCCACCGTCCAACGATTAGCGATGATTTCACCAGGGGGATCGGCTCGGGACATGCCCGTGGAAAAGCTCAAAGGACTGTCCCGTCGCTATGGCTCTGCCTACCGGAGGCTACACCCCGATGCCCCATCGACGGCACTCTCGACCAGATACGATTGCGTCTACCATTTCGATCAACATCGAGCTCTATCGGTTCGAGAGTACGCACGCCTCCAAGGCATCCCTGACTATTTCACCTTCCCCGACAAACTCGCCTGTCGGCGCCATGCGTACGAGATGATTGGAAACTCCGTACCACCCTTTCTCGTCCACGGAGTTCTATCCCAGATGACGGTGTAGACTCGAAGAAGGGCAGCTGTATGATTTTCGGACTTTCGTGGAAAGTGGTCCCCTACGCGCTCGTGTACAGCCATACGCACGATCTGTTCCCGGTCGATGGAGCGACGTTCAGAATTGTCCAGGGTACGAGAGTGACGCCTAGTTCGTCATCCAACGATTATGGGGGCCTACACAAAGCCATGCGGTCGACTGTCTCACGGGATCGATGGCAGCTATTTCAAGTTAACCAAGTTGTGCATCCACAACGCGCATGTCTACTAGGGAATCGTGATTCTCCGTCCCATCTCTTATTGCCTCTTTGCCAGAGGTGGGGCGTGCGGTCGCCAGATGTCCGGCGCAATGGGCTAGATTCTCGCCCCGAGGATGCGGCACAGAGACTGGCGTCAGAGTATAGGGAGCCGCATCTGTCCTATCAGACTTGGCCAGTGCTAGGCAGGAGGATTCACTCGCGGGTACCCGATGAGCAGCGTATGACAAGGGAAGGTTGATTTCTTATGCGCACGTTATTCCATTCTATCGCCTCCGCTCTCCGTTCTTGGTTGAACTCATTGCGAGGGGAGCCCGGAGCACGGCGGTGTCAAAGCGGGGTGAGTCGCGATCAATGTGGAGTCTCCGGTACGGCGGCAGCGATTCTGCCAAGCGCCTATGGACAGGCCATCGAGAATACTGCGGCAACCCCGCCGGAGACCGATACTCCAACCGATTGTGACGGGATTGAAGAAGGTCAGGAGCGATTTCGCTCAGTTAATGATCCGAATTGCCAAGCGATCATCGAGCGCCTTGGGCAGCCGGACAACATGCGAAGTCAAGATCACGGTATTGACGCAGTCATTCCACACCCGCAGTCAGAAACATCGCGTACGAACACCATGACGAGCCCACTGCCTCCCCACAGCAACGGGGACACAGTCGACGATGGGGCGCTCACTAGTTCCGAGAAGGGCGAGGGAAAACCCTCGGGAACAGCCGCAGAGCTTGCGACCCGGGGAGTGTCAAGAGGAACTCGTTCGGCAGGCGGGACTGAGCGAGAGCCGGAACATTCAGATCTAGCGGACCCGACCGGGACTGCCTCGAACCCGCTAGGAAGATCGGTCAATGCTCTCGACGCCGAGGCCGACTCAAAGTCGGTCAGTGACACCCGGAGTGAGATTGGTGCGGAGACGGTAGTTCACTATGATGACGACCGGACGGAAGACGCGCCAGAGGCCCTCAAGCCCTTTGCGGAAGAGTTTGCCAGTATCGATCGGCCCTCCGAGAAATCCGAGAGCCAGGCACGTCCGGCAATCAGTCATGAGGTCGCCGACAGCGAACTCGAAGACTCTGCCGCCGCCTCAGAGATTGTCGATACGGCCGGGCATTCGGGGAATCTCCGTGCTCCTCAGCCAATCCTCGGCGACGCAGATAACGACGACGTCGCGAACAATGGCGCGAGTGGGAAGGGCGACCAAGGGGAGGAGTTCGCAGCGGGAAACCTTAGTGGTGCACCCGACATAGATGCGGGCGTGTGGACTGCGAAGTCTGAACCCAATGGTTCCCCATCACCTCCACCATCAAGGCAGCAACGGGAGCGACGATCGCAGCAGTATCGCGCACCGGCCGGTCGTCCGCCACTTCGGCAGCGGCAATCGAGGTCCCAAGCTAGGCCGACAACGAGGTCTAGGCCTCCATCGAGGGAGATGCCAGCCCCGATCAACCTACGGCTCATCTTTCAGCGCGGTGGGTACTGCGTCGTCTCGTTGTTGCCACGTCGTCTACATGGGCTGCCCGATAAGCTCGTTGTGTCCAGCGACGCGGGTGACGTGAAGCTAGGAGCGTTGCAAGACGAGTGGTACCAGGACATATTTCCTACGAACCTCGGCCAACTCCTTTGCACGGGGATTGTCTGGAAGGATTGTGACACATGCCAAGAGTGGCGGCTGTCCGGCCGCGAAGTGTTTGTACTATCCCATGGCACCACACATATGGGCTTCGTCTCCTGTCCTCGGCTGGTCCTCGGCCGTGATCATGTCGTGCTATGCACAACGGAGAAATTAGGTCCGGTCGAAGACGCTCTCCGTAGAGCTGGGTGCGTCGATTGGAGTCATTTAGGGGAGGATATGGGTGCTCCATCCGGTTGGCGGGTGCTGCAAAGGGTCGTTCCCCAGAAGGCTGTGCCATTGAATAGCGACGTCGACATCCTGAACGTCCTGCGGCCTCTCCCTAGAGTCAAAATAGCACTCGAAGGGGGCATACGGCTCGCGTACAACGCCTGGCTGCTCGGGTACCCGCCAACAATCCACGTCTACGGTCTCCCCGAGCACCACCAGAGTGTGCTGATCGATGGCCAGAAGGCGGTGAGGTCCGAATCCGATGGCTACGAAGTGTCAGGATCTGGCACAGAAGGAGATCATCAGGTCTGGTGCAGCAGTACCGAGAGGAGCTACTCCGTGGTTCGTGGAGAGACGTGCTGGACCTACTGGCCAGCGTATTCCTTCGCGCTGGGTCGTCCGGAGAGCCACCGGTTCGAGTTCTGCGGCCCATTGGTGCGGCCTGTTAGTACAAGCATCCTGGCGGATCAGCGACGAGTGGTCCAGGTAGCGCCTTCGAACTGCGTCCTGCTCGGAGCCTGCCCCGGGGAGGTATTTATCGCACGCCCTCGGGCGGATCTGCGGGGAGCGCAATGTCTCGGCCTACCGCCTTTTGAGCCCGTCTGGGCACTGCCGAGACAACCTCTGCATTGTGACAAACGTGTTAATAGGATTCTCCTTGTTGGGGAGCCAACGGCGAGACCATGCTACGCCTACTTGGAGTCCCCTCCAAGCGACCGGCGTAACTTTGAGCTGTGGTACCGGTTGATCCTGGACGCGAGCCGCAAGGGCTTGTCACTTGAATCAGCACTTCCAGCGACCCACAATCTGTGGAGAGACTATAAGCGGCTCGCACGTAAGCTTTGGAGGAACTCAAGGTGAGGCTCAATCATCTTCTGCTCTGGCTGTCTGCAAAGCGACAGGGTTCATGGTCCCAGTTCCGTGGCGCTGTTGACGAGCTTTGTGAGGATCAGGGCAATGGGGCAGTAGATGCGGATGACGAAGGAACGCGCCCGGGCAAGACCAGCTCAGACCTTCCCGTTTACCAGCAGGCACGCTTCGCCCTTCAACGCTTGGGCCACGTCGAGTTCTTCTCGAGCGAAATCGCCCGGGACTGGGGAATTGTTCCGCCGACTCTTGCTTTACGATCAAGCCATCCCAGCGAGGCCTTGCTGTGCGGCGCTCGATCTCCAGAATTCCTAGACAGATTGGATCACACTGATGGTCTTGAGGTCGTTAAGACGCCTGCTCTAGGCATGCCCGATAGGATCGTCGTTAGAGCGTCCTCCGAGACATTGGCTCTTTCCGCAGCACAGCTGGGCCTAATGGTCCAGCACGACGCGTCGATGGCAATTCTTTCCGCAGTGCCCCGCGTGAGAGATCCGGCGATCCGGTGTCGGACGGAGATTCCCGAAAACCCTGGTTGGACGGTCCACCGCTTCTCGTCATCTCGACAAGTTTGGTCTGACTCCACCGGCATGGACGCGCGGAACGCAAGGACCGGATTTTTTCGATTCGTTATGGGGTATCAGCGCTTGTATTTCTTGCGTTGGCGAAGCCGATCCTACAGGGTAACGGTCCAAGTCGGCAAGTACGTCGTGATGCGCAGAACGCGTGGTCTTTTGGCCTACGACAGAACGAGCCAGACTCTATCAGTTCCTGCGATGTGTAGGCCGCCGCTACTCATCGAAAGGGCTCTTGTTCTCTGCTCTGGCCTTCTCCCTTCGTTCGATCCACCCACAGCTCGTTTGGAATACGCCGACGTTCCGCGAGAGGAAGTACGCCTAGCTGCCCAGCTACTTGGGCAGGAGCTTGAACGATGAGCAATCCGATCCGCTTCTTCAAGAACCTAAAGGACATGTACTTGCGGTATCTCGACAGTCCGTTCGACATCCGCTACCCCGACCTTATCGCCGAGCGCCGACAACTCCTCGACCAGGACGGGCGCTTATACCGCTACGCCATGATCGAGCCAGTTCCAGTGTATTGTTCGTCGCACCAGTCATTCAAACAGGCAGCGCAACATCTTCTCGGAGGCACTTGGCAGCATAGTGAGATCACGGAGATGGCCGACTTCGTTTCACAAGGACTCTTCCCTCCCAACCTTCAACTCTACAGGCACCAGAGCGACGTGTTCGAAGAGGTTGTTGCCAAGGGCATGGACGCTGTGGTCACAACAGGGACGGGTTCAGGAAAGACGGAGTGCTTCCTGCTGCCTGTCGTGGCGTCTATTGTGCGCGAGTCTCGAACTTGGCCCGCACCCGGCCAGCGGCCGCCTCAATGGGATTGGTGGAACCACTACACTACGAACGGCGAACGACGCCGGTGGGCTCCTCGAGTTTCACAGCGGTCCCATGAGGGCCGGACCGCTGCCATTCGCGCGCTTATCCTGTATCCCCTTAACGCGCTAGTGGAAGATCAGCTCGCCCGTCTACGGGAGGCGCTTGATAGTCAAGACGCCCGAGCGTGGCTCCAAACCCACCGACACGGGAACCAAATCTATTTTGGCCGCTACACTGGACTGACTCCGGTGTCGGGGGCGGAAACCTACTCCAACAAGACACGCCTCCGCAATATGCTCCGTAGTATTCACCAAGACGCACAAGCGGTCGCGGGAACTGCGGCTGAGCGCTTCTTCCAAAACATGGATGGCGCGGAAATGTGGTCCCGGTGGGATATGCAGGAAACCCCGCCCGACATCCTTATCACAAATTACTCGATGCTCAACATCATGTTAATGCGCACAATTGAGACGAACATCCTTGATCAAACGCGGACGTGGCTTGCGGAATCCCCTCAGAACGTCTTCTATCTCGTCGTCGACGAACTCCACACTTATAGGGGAACTCCGGGCACAGAAGTCGCGTACCTTCTACGAGCTTTGCTCCATCGACTGAATCTCTCTCCGAACTCTGAGCAGCTCAGGATCATCTCATCAAGTGCGTCGCTCCAGAGCGGTTCCCAGGGGCTGAAGTACCTCGAACAATTTTTTGGCCGTGACCGAAACCGGTTCCGGATTATCGGAGGCCCGTCGTACGTCGTTCCGCCCAATCCGCACGCTCGGCGAACTCTCGCTCCGCATGCGGCTGCGTTTCAGGGTTTCAGGCAGAGCATGGGCACCTCTGGACTGACTAGAGCTGCAACAGTCCTTCTCGGCGCTGTCGGAGCTCCACCGCAACCAGCCGGCACATCAGCTCAGGAGGATCTGAACGCTGCGCTCATCCACGTCAAAACCTCTGACGCGATCCGGCTGGCATCCACGATGAAAAAGCAGGTCGTACCGCAGACCCCCGAGCATCTCGCGCCCGTCCTATTCCGTGATTCACCGACCCAGCAAGCAAGTGAAGCTCTTGACGGCCTACTAACCGCGCTCTCGCACGCTCGCAATTCCTCTGGTCTCGCACCACTCCCAATGCGCGTCCACCTCATGCTGCGTAACCTCCAGGGACTCTGGATTTGCACGAATCCGAAGTGCAGCCACGCTCCGCTGCGGTCCAGCTACTGCCCTGCGGGCACCTTGCACTACGTTCCTACGCTGACCTGTCGGTGCGGATCGCGCGTTCTCGAACTCCTCTATTGCGAGCCTTGCGGAGAGATCTTCTTCGGCGGTTATCGGCACGCAACTGGCAACCCTAACGAGTGGTATCTGAGCCCGGACCATCCGAACCTCGAGGCTGCTCCAGATCTGTCATCGTTTGATCGAGACTACAAACGCTATGCAGTCTTTTGGCCGGCTTCGAGAAGCCAGACCCCCGGTACGCCGAAATGGGACCAGGATAAAGTCGCCCGGCGGTGGCGGCAGGCCAAGTTCGATATCGCTGACGGGAGCGTTGGGCTCGGCCTGCAGGCAGCGAACGTTTCTGGCTACTTGTATTATGTGCCGGCCTTTCATGGCCCAAATCCACCAATTCCGCCTACGGGAAGTGAAGGTTACCCCTCGATCTGCCCAAGATGTGACGCAGACTGGCGTCGCCGAGACGTAATCCGGTCTCCGATTCGTACTCAAAGAACTGGTTTCCAGAAGATAGCGCAGGTCTTGTCCGACACGCTTCTCCGAGATCTGGCCAAACCACCACTCTCTAGCGAGCGAAAACTCGTCGTGTTCTCCGACAGCCGCCAAGACGCGGCCAAGTTGTCCGCAGGGATGCGCTTCTCACACTACCGGGACACGCTCCGGCAAGCGCTTGTGGCTTCCATTGCCCAGCATGGAGCGGGCCCGCGAGCCTTCGCGCGCAAGTGCCAGGGACATCAGCTTTCGGCGCAAGATCAGGCTCAGGCCACGGCTTTCGAGATCACCCACCAAGTCGAAGTGTCTACGCTGGCCTTGGGGTTCCATCCCGCAACAGAGATGAGTCCATCCAGCACTTACCCCGGCCTGTCAAATAGGCAAGCGGCACGGCAGATCCTCCAAAGGGCTAAGCAAGGACCCTTTTTGCTGCCGCAGGTAGCTGCTGACGTTAGCGAGCGGATGCTTGCCAAAGGGATGAACCCGGCGGGCTACACACAAGACGTGATGTGGAGCAAGCCGCGGGATCGTGAGGGCAATTGGAAAGACTTGTATTTGTGGCCAGCCAGTGCTGCACCAAGACCAAAGGCCACGAGTCAGCTTACCGAATGGCAACAGACGCATCTGACTCGAGTCCAGGATGGTGTCCTGCGGGAGTTGATGAATATCATCTTTGCTCCAGGACGTCGGAGCATAGAAGCCCTCCTCTTGGCATTGCCGACGGTCAATCGTATCACGACTCCACCACCGTCACATCACGTTCAGGAAGGTGCGGACGGTGCGATCTTTCTGTTCGGGACGCGCAGACGCCTCTCGACCCATCGCTGCTCGTCTCTGGACCTACCACCAAGCTATGTAGAGGCCTACCTGACGGCCGTGGCGCGGCGTCAGGGGCTAGATCCAAACACCTACACGAACGACGTCATCGACTTCCTAACATCGACGGGAGTTCTAAACACGGATAACTTCTACCTCAAGGTGCCTGCGCTCTGCTTGGCAGTACCTTCTCGGAGTTGTTTCGAATGCACCCAATGTCGACGCACTCACCTCAATCCCTCCGGAGGGATCTGCGCTGACTGCATGGCTCAACTAGGACCAAGTCAGCTGACCGCGCACGTCCAGTTGTCACCGGACTATTACTCATTCCTCGCGACCAAGGCGGGGAGCCTCTTCCGCTTGAACTGCGAGGAGCTGACGGGGCAGACGAACAAGTCCGATGCCCGGAAGCGACAACGGCTGTTTCAGAACATCTGCTTGCCCTCACCAACAGAGAACCCCCTTACCGACCCCGTGGACCTATTGAGCGTGACGACGACAATGGAGGCCGGAGTAGATATCGGTACGCTCGTCTCGGTGATGATGGCGAACATGCCGCCCATGCGCTTTAACTACCAGCAACGGGTTGGCCGGGCCGGGCGACGAGGTTCCGGCATGTCCGTGGCGCTAACTCTATGCCGGGGCCGGACTCACGATGACTACTACTTCCAGCGTCCCCAGCGCATCACGTCCGAGCCGCCGCCACAGCCATACGTGGACACGCGCCGGGAGAGTATCATTCTGCGCGTCTTGGCGAAGGAAATGCTGCGGCAGGCGTTTGCGGAACTCAACCTGTTTCCACGTAGATCTGGAGATAGTGTCCACGGCGAATTCGGCACAGCCACAGCGTGGAATGAACCGCCTCCGCGGCCTCCGCCCGGCAGCCCTCCGGGGATGACGACAGCTCAACTTGTCTCCGACTGGCTGCAGCAAAACACCGCCGAGGTTGGTCGCGTAACTGATGTCCTGCTGGCATGCACGGACATTGGACTTCAGGCGCAGCGTCAGGCACTGATCAACTACTGCACGCACCAGTTGGCGCAAAAAGTTACCGTGATATCGACAAACTCACTGTATCCGCAGGACGCTCTCAGCGAGCGGCTCGCCAACGCCGGAGTACTTCCGATGTTCGGCTTCCCAACGCGGACCCGGTACCTGTACCACGACCGCCCCACTAAAGCGCATCCGTGGCCGCCGGATGGCGTGGTTGATCGAGAGCTGGACATCGCGATCAGCCAGTTTGCACCAGGGTCAGAGACCGTGAAAGACGGACTGATTCATACAGCTGTGGGCATCGTTGACTACCAGCCACGGGGGAATCGGGTCACTGAGGCAGCGCATCCGCTTCGGCAGCCGATGGAAGTGGGAATTTGCTCTGCCTGCCAGGCCGTTGACCGTACCCAACCACCACCTGCAAGCTGCTTAGTGTGTGGAGCGACGGCACACCAGGATCCCGGATACGGGATCATCTGTTTGTCGCAACCAGCGGGCTTTCGGACGTGGCATGGGAAGAGCCGAGACTTTGATGGCACGTTTGAGTGGACTCCGCGGGCAGCGAGGCCAAAGATGGGCACAATGCCTTTGCCGACAACACAGCGCGCGAACTTCGAGGTCTGGGCAGACCAAGAAACCGTCTACGTCATCAACGATAACAACGGTCGACTCTTCGACTTCGAAAAAGTCACAAACGGCGAAACGTGGGTAACTCGTAATTCCTTGGCGAACGTCGGTGAGAACAATCCTCCGATCGATATTGCGGCTGGGATCGACCGGAGGGCACTAGCCTCGGTCAAGAAGACCGATGTCATGGTACTCGGAATCGTTAACTGGCCGACAGGGGTTCGGACCTCTCCGGCCGGCGACGACGGTCTTGGTGTACGTGCGGCTTTGTATTCGTTTGGCTTCTTAGCTCGGAGGGCGGCCGCCGACCGTCTCGACGTACATGAGCGTGAAATCAATGTCGGCCTGAGAGTCCTTCGAAATGCGTCCGGAGACATATGTGGACAAATCTTCATTTCCGATAGCTTGGAGAACGGTGCGGGGTACGCCTCGCTGCTCGGTGATCCAGCGGAGACCGAGGCGCTACTCGCATATATGATTGGCCATGGGGACCCGACTTTCTATGGCTTCCTGATAGGGTCACAGCACATGGGGCCAGGGCCAAACGCTTGTGTTACATCATGTCCAGACTGCCTAAGGGACTTTAGCAATCTGCCATATCACAGCATTTTGGACTGGCGGCTGGGCCTTGATCTCGCGCGGCTTGCCCTCGACCCGGCCGCTCCGATCGACTTTACAGTCCCCTACTGGCAGGGACTCGATGCTGCCGCAGCAAGACCCTACTTCGCCGCTAGGCCAGGCTGGCGGCACGTGACATTCGGAGGATTGCAAGGGGGGCACCGAGGCGGTCAGGCCGAAATTATCACGCATCCGCTATGGGACTGTGACCCAAACCGTTTCGGCCCACAGCTTGCCGCTGCCTATGTGCAGGCGGCAGCGGCAGGGTGCCATCAAATTGTGTACAAGTCAGTGTTCGAGATATTGCGGCGGCCATTCTGATCATGGCGGTTGTGCCTCCACTCAAGTTGACCGCGATGCCAGCCGTGAGGCCCAGTCTTGCCGAACTGTTGCGCACCTGCGCACTTCGCGCCGGCCTGTCGCGCGTCCGGGAAGCTAAGAAATTCGTGCTGGGCAATCCTAGAGCGTGGCTAGGTAGCGCATACCACGAGGTACTCGCCGAAGCGGGTATGGACAAGACTGACGTTACTCCAGCGGAGGTGTGGGACAAGGCCGTGGATGCACGGCACGAACGCGCCCAGACTCACCCGCTCGACCGGCGGTTCAGCGCTCTTGACCGCTGGCCAGGCTACCACATGATCCGGGCCATGGCATTTCTGCGTGCGCAGGAGGTATTGGACAGAGGAGGTACTGAGGCCAGTCGCGGAAGGACTCGTCCCAGCGCTGACAGCACTCCATCCCTTGGCCATGAGCGATTGATCGCAGCCGCTGATGGCCGTCTTGTGGGACGACCGGACCTTATCCGCGACGACGCAGTGATCGACTACAAGACCGGTGGGATCTTCGAGCACGGAGAGGGCAATGTCGTCAGGGCGTCGTACGTTCGGCAGCTTCAACTCTATGCGTTCCTAGCGAAAGAATCGAGCGGGCGTTGGCCCACTCGCGGCGTGCTTCGTCCGATGAGAGGCCTTCCCGCCGAGATTGACCTGCGCCCAGCTGACTGTGAGCGAACTGCTGCCGAAGCCCTTGAGCTACTCGAATCGTAACTGCCCAGGTAGGGCGGCGGCATTCTGGTGGGATGTTGAGGTGAATGCGCGGTCCCGGGGGCATGGCGCAGAGGCGGAGAGCGTGCCGTGAGCTCACAGGAGGCCGGGCTGCGGGCCACCCGCAGCCCACGTGGGGAGAGTCGCGCAGTGCTTGACACAGCTTTTCAGAACATGCTAGAGTAGCAATGTTCTCGCTGGCCCTGCTGTCAGCGAGTGGGCCTGCGGCGGGGATCGTCGCGAGGAGGCCTTACAGGAGCGGAGATGCCCGCGACAGAGCAGCGACAGGCTGGCGCGACCGCAACGCGGCTCGGGCAGCTGCAGGCGGAGCATGCCGCGTTGCGGGCGGAGTACGAGAAGCTGCGGGCGGAGAACGCGGAGCAGCGGGCAGAGTACGAGAAGCTGCGGGCGGAGAACGCGGAGCAGCGGGCAGGGTACGAGAAGCTGCGGGCGGAGAACCAGCAGTTGAGGCAGCGCCTGGAGTATGTTCTGAAAAGCTGTGTCAAGGACTGCGCGACTCTCCCCACGTGGGCTGCGGGTGGCCCGCAGCCCGGCCTCCTGTGAGCTCACGGCGCGCTCTCCGCCTCTGCGCCATGCCCCCGGGACCGCGCATTCACCTCAACATCCCACCAGAATGCCGCCGCCCTACCTGGGTAGTTACGTTCTCGTTTGCCTATTGGACTGCGGTCCGCGTGCGACAGGCGGTCATCGACAAGTTCGGAGTCGAAGCCAGCGTTTGGACTGTTCGTCGCGCTCTCAAGCGCCTAGGCCTGACACCCCAGAAGCCCAAGTTCCGCTCGTGTAAGCATTCACTCCGGGGAGTATTTGGGGCCTGGGAGACTGGCCCTCGCGAGGACCAAGGGAGGGAAGGTGCGGCCCGCAGGTGCAGGGTGGGCTCGCTCGCCGCGTTCGGGCTCCAGCCTGAGAAGGTGGGCGAGTGTCGTAGGGAAACTCGCGAGTTGGCCTCAGCGGGGAGTCAAGCTGCGCGCGGGACAGTGCTGTCGGGTGCGTGAGCGAGTGCTGCCGCTGGCGGCTCGTTGGCCGGAGTCCAGCAGCGTATGGGAGGTGCGCGGAGTTGCTCCATGCGCTGCTCGTCCATCTCTCACGGGAGCCATGGGGACAGGTCCGATGGGGCCTGGCCCTGGTTGCGCGCATAGGCATCCAGCCAATCCTGCGGGCACCGGTACGGGTTCAGCCCAGCCACTCTCGCTGTCTGCAGCACGCTGAGCAGGCGCCCCGCCGTCTTGGCCCTGGCCGGTCCGCCGGGCCCGAAGCGCCGCTGGCGCGAGATCACGGGCCCGCGCAAGGTCCACTCCGAGCGGTTGTTGTCCATGGGAATCCCCGGATCCTCGAGAAACACGCTGGGACCCTCCTGATGCTGGATCAAGGACGCCGTGGCTTTGCCCTGCGCTGCCACTTGGGCCAGCTCCGCGCCGGTCCGGCCAGCGCTTGGCTGCAAGCCTTCCAGCAGCTCATAGCGGGCGACCAGGCGCTGCCACGCTTGCAGCGCGTCGTCGAAGAGTTCCCCGAAGCTGGCTTCCAGGCTTGCCTGCGCAGCCGCGAAGTCCTCGGCCTGGCCCTGCAAGGGCAGGTCGGGCTGTCAGGCCCTGCGACGCAGGCGCGCCAAGTGGAACACTTCCCCGATCCGCTCGAGCCCATCCCTGGCCCACGGCTTCAGTTCCGGAAAGCCGGCTTCCACGTAACGGCGAGACATCGGACGGATGGGAGCTGAATCCTTGGTCCTTCGGTGGCCCCAGTGCACACCGCTGCGGGGCTGAATGTCAGGGCTTCTAGGTAGAGGGGTGGACATTTTGAGCTGATTCTGTCATAGTGGGCCTTGGTGGCTGGCCTCCAGATGGCAACAACGGTGCAAGACGCGCACTTTGACCTGCGCGCTGTTTGCGTGCTCCCGACTCGCGGCGGCTGCGAGCACCGACGTTGGGACCGGCTGGTGGCCGCCCACCACTACCTGTCCTTCCAGCGCATGTTCGGCCCTGTTTCAGACTAACCATCTGGCCGTCATTCTCTTCCATAATCGAACGTCTCCTGCCTCTCATCCTCTTCAGCTTCCCCCCTCAATGCACGGATCACGGCCGGCCGCGCTAGGTCCTCCTCCGCTATCGCCCAAGGAGCACCCTGGCAAACTTGGCGAGCCGGAAGTATGCGGTCCCGGATCAGCCGCCGGACCAGGTGCTTGCCGACTCTCAGGCGATCCGCGGTCTCCTCCAAGGTAAGTTCGCCGCGCGCGCGGCGGTCTTCCCGCCGATACACCGGAATTGCCCGATGTGCCCGGAATGTTGTCACTCGTGACCTGGTCCAGCGGTGCCCTCGGCCGGTGCGCTTCCCCAGCAGGTTCAACAGCCTGGCGATGTTGGCGTCAGGGATCTGCAGCGCGAGCTTGGGAATCAGGCGCGCCGTCTCAACATCCGTGACAAAGCGATGCTCGCCCCTGCGGTTCTTGCGCACATGCAATTCTGTGTGGTCGCCTCCGCGCCAGTGCATCCGGAGCACAATCCTGGCATCCTCTACGTGGACCACAATCTCTTCGATCACCGCCCGCACGAGCCGCTTGCGTGTCGCGGCCGCGACGTTCTCGCTGTCCCAGACGCGCTTCACGTCCCGGCCTAGTTCGAGGTACTGGGCCCGCATCTCTGGCGTCACCCTCTGCGGCGCGCCGTCGTTGGCTCTCTTCAGCCGCGCCTCGAGCCGGGCCACTTCCGCAAGCCGGTCGTTGCAGCGGTGCTCGAAGTCGTCGGCCACCAGACGGTTTCGCGGGTGCACGTTCTCGAGCCGCTGCAGCGCCAGTTCTGCCTCGTATCGGGCCGCTTCCAGGGCCAGCTCTTCCTGCCGCATGGCTTGCTGCTCTTCTTTGCCGCGATCTTCCACGGCCCGCAGCGCCGCCTTCACGCCGTGCGGCTGCAGCGCTTCCACGACGGCCTCTCCGACGGCTTGGTCCACGCGCAGTCCTCCGAACGAGATGCACAGCGCGGTTCCTTGATTCGCCGCCCCCGCCCGGCAAGCGTAGCGCACAACGCGCCCGCCCTTGCCCCCGTAACCCACCGTAATCTTGCGACCGCAGACCGCGCATCGCAGCAGCCCCGCCAGCAGCGCCGCACCGTTGCGCGCCGCGCCCCGGCCGGGGCCCGAGCGATTGGCCGCGATCATCGTTTGGTTCCGCTCATAGGTCTGCCACGAAATGTAACCCTGATGATGCTCGGTGAGCAACACCTTCCACTGCTCTTGCGGCAGCGCCAAGCCGCACCGCACCCGCTTGTGTCCATTCTCGACGCGCGTCTGTCTGCCGGTGCGTCCGTAGGCATAGGCGCCGGCGTAGATTGGATTGCTCAGCAGTGCATGCACTGCTGAATAGATGGGGGCCTTCCAGACGACCCGCCGCCCGCCGGGACCGTAAGGCATGGGGACCCTTGGCAGCTTGAGCCGCGCTTGCAAGAACCACTGCTGGACCGCACGCACAGAGCCCATTTCCCCGCAGCGCCGAAACACCAGGGCGATCGCGTCGCGAATGCGCCGGTCAGGATCGATGGCGATCGCGTCGCGGCCCACCCGCAAGTAGCCGACGGCCACGCACGTGAACAACTCCCCCCGCTCCGCTTTGAGTCGCAGCGCTTCGAGTGAGCGCTGGCGCAAGACGGACAGTTCCATCTCACTGAGTGTGCCCTTCATTCCTTATGTAGGGTACAAGGTTATGTAAGGCAGCAGGCGGAAAGCCCTGCAAGGACGCCTTCTTTCCCAAAACTGTCTAACATAATATTCGGGGTCTGGATTGTCTGACATGGTGTCATCTCCATGCCTTCAGGAGATGGGACATGTTCGAGAATCTATACAAGCATCCAGCGACGATTGCGAAATATCAACATGCGCCCCTGTTGGAGGACCGGGAGCGATATTTGCGCTCCGTGGTTGCCTCAGGTGCGGTTGTCGAGGGCGCACGCCGGGTCGCACGCGCCCAGCTTGTTCTCATGGAGTTGCTGAGCCTGCCTGATGCGGACGTTCCGATCCGGTTGGCGACTGTGGAGAAGGCCGTTCAGGAGTGGTGCCGGAGCGTTCCAGAGGTTTCTGCGGCGAATTTTCGACGTCATGCCCTCCGCTGGCTGCGTTTCCTTGGCTGGCTGGATGAACCTCCCCGCGACACTCATCCGCACGCCCGACATTTGGAGGCCTTCGCGGCCTGGATGCGGGACGAGCGGGGGCTGTCTGAAGCGACCGTTGGCAACTGCCTTTACGAGAGCAACCGTTTCTTTGCCTGGGCAGCACGCCGGAATCTCATGCTTGCCGACATCACGATCGGTGATGTCGACGCATACCTTGCCGAACGGATTGCCGTCGGCGGCCTGCGCCGCACCTCCGCGCGCGCTGCAGCCGAGTGTTTGCGGAGCGTTTTCCGTTTCGCCGAAATGCGGAACTGGTGCCGGCCGGGCATCGCCGGGTGCATCATGCCGCCACTGGCCTATCCCGACCGACCGGTTCCCAAGGGGTTCGATCGGGACGAAGTCGGGAAGCTGCTCGCCACGACCGAGGGTTCGACTCCGGCAGACTTTCGCGACCGTGCAGTGCTGATGATCCTTGCAACCTGCGGGCTCAGGGCTGGTGAGGTCGGCGCGCTGCGCGTCGAAGACGTCGACTGGGAGCGGAGCCTGTTGCGCGTTTTCCGTCCCAAGACCGGCCGAACCGACACTTTCCCGCTGACCCCCTCCATCGGCAATGCGCTGGTGGACTATCTGCTCAAGGTGCGTCCGGATGCGGGACGGGAGCGAGCCTTGTTCCTGACGTTGCAGGCCCCGCTCAGACCACTGACGAGCGGCGCGATAGGGATGATCGTCCGCAGTCGCGCGAACCGCCTGGGCATTACCGGCAAGCGCCTGGGCGCCCATGCACTTCGTCATGCGGCAGCACAGCGGCTGGTCGACGAGTGCTGCGGCCTGAAGACCGTTGGCGATTTCCTCGGCCATTCCAGCCCGAGCGCGACAGCCGCATACGCAACCGTCGATCTCGCCTCGCTTCGCCCGGTCGCCGACATCCGCCTTAAGGAGCTGCTCAATGACACTGCGTGAAGCCGTCGACCGCTACGTTGCGTGGCAGCGCCGGCACGGCGCGAAATTCCGCTCAAGCGCGCAAACCCTCGATACGTTCTGTCGTCAGATCGGTGAGGACAGGGGCTGTGACGCCGTGGCTGAGGATGAAGTCCGTCGCTTCCTTGCCGGCAAGGGAGTGCTCACGAGAACACGTGCGGTCAAGTATGGAACGCTTGCCGGATTCTATAGGTTCGCACTGAGCCGGAGCCACGTGAGCCGCATTCCCATGCCGCCGCGCGAGGCCGAGCCGAGGCGGCCGGAAGTGGCGCCGTCATTCATCTTCACCCGCGACGAACTGCGGTGTCTTTTCAAGGCGGCGGGCGGCGGGCGCAGACGTTGCCCGAAGCTCGATGCCGAGACCTTCCGGACCTTCCTGCTCCTGCTCTACGGCGCCGGGCTGCGCTCCGGAGAAGCGCGGCGCCTGACCGTGGCGGACGTGGACCTGGACTCGGCGGTGCTCACGGTGAACGATTCGAAGTTCTACAAGAGCCGACTCGTGCCGGTCGGCGCTGACCTTGCCAGCATGCTTCGCCGTTACGCCGCCACCCGGGCACTGCGCCCGCTCCGCGAGGGAACAGCATCCGCCTTCCTCGCCTGCCGCGACGGGTCGCCGCTGGGCAAGGCCATCGTACGTCACGCTTTTCGCGCGACGCTGCGGGCAGCCGGGATCAGCAACAGCAAACCCGGTTGCCGGGGGGCTTGCCTGCATTCGCTTCGTCACTCCTTCGCCACCCACCGCCTGACCCTCTGGTATCGCGAGGGGGCCGACGTGCAAACCCTGCTGCCGACGCTCTCGACCTATCTCGGCCACGGCAGCGTGGCAGCGACGCAGGTCTATCTGTCGATGACCCCGGAATTGCTCGACGAGGCCAGCTGTCGGTTCGAACGCTACAGCGAACGACAACGAAGCCCGGATGCCGGGCAGCAAGAGAAACGGAGCACACACGATGCCTGAACGCAGCTCTGTGCTTGGCTCATGGATCAAGCGCTTCCTCATCGAGTATCTTCCTGCCGAGCGCAATCTGGCCGTCAATACAGTGAAGAGTTATCGCGACTGCCTGACGCTGCTGTTGCCCTTTGTCGCGCGACGCTGCGGCAGGCCGGTGGAACGCCTCAAGGTCGAGGATCTGTCCGCCGACCGTGTGAGAGCCTTTCTTGGCCACTTGGAAAGAGAGCGGGGCTGCTCGGCGCAGACCCGGAACCAGCGCCTTGCGGCAATCCGGTCCTTCGCCCGCTATGTCTCGGTGCGCGACGTCGCGCTGGTCGAATGGGCCGGCAGCATCCGCGCCATTCCACTCAAGAAAACGGTGCGACGCCGGATCGCCTGGCTCGCGGCAGAAGACATGGAAGCCATGATCGCGGGGACGAACAGACGATCCGCAGGCGGGCTGGTGGAGCATGCCCTCCTGCTGTTCCTCTACAACACGGGGGCGAGAGCCACCGAGGCGGCGGGACTGCAGATCGAGGATCTGCATCTCCCGGAACGCACGGGCGAATCCGCACGAGCAACGATCCATGGCAAGGGAGGAAAGATGCGCGTCACGCCGATGTGGACGAGAACCGCGAAGGCGCTCGCCGCTCTCTCCCGGGACCGTCCGGCCAACTGCCGGACCGTCTTTTGGAGCCGACATCGCAAACCCTATACGCGGCATGGCATCATCGATCTGGTGAAGCGGGCCGCAGCCCGCGTGCCGACACTCGAAGGCAAGAAGATCACACCGCACGTACTGCGGCACACCTGCGCCTGCCACCTGCTGCAGTCCGGCGTGGATATCAATACCATCCGAGCTTGGCTCGGCCACGTATCGCTCGCAACCACCAACGTTTACGCCGAAGTCGATCTAAGAGCAAAGGAAGAGGCGATGAAGTCCACCTCTCCCCATGATGCCGAAGATCCCCCGCGATGGAAGACAAAGAAGGGCCTGCTGGAGCTGCTGAAGGCCATCTGAAGGGCAAATATTATGTTAGCCAGTTTTGGGGAAGAAGGCGTCCTTGCAGGGCTTTCCGCCTGCTGCCTTACATAACCTTGTACCCCACATAAGGAATGTTATGTACTGCCCTACATAACATTCCCAAGAGGAGGCGTGCATTGGGTAGGCGCGGATCGTAGACAGCCTCCTCGTCTGCCAACAGGCAGCCCATCAGGCCGCAGAACTCCAGAAGCTTGTGCCAGTCCCGCCCGTTGCGGGCCAGCCGGGAGGCCTCGACCGACAGGATGATCCCGGCCCGCTCGTTGCAGATTGCGGCCAGCAGACGCTCGAACCCGGGGCGTTCCGCGCCACCGCCGCCCGAGCGGCCCTGGTCATCGTCAATCACGGTCACGTCCTGCCAGCCCAATTCTTGTGCCCGCCGCGTCAAGCCATACTGCCGGCGCTGGCTCTCCAGATTGCCGCGCACCTGCTGCATCGTCGATTGACGCACGTAGACATAAGCCCGGCGCCGCAGCTGCTCAGGGCTGATCCGCTTCGGGCCCAGCATCATGGCCTCCCTTGCGTCCCTGTGGCGCCTCCCGTCGAGTCGCCGCCTCCTGAGCTTCCGCAATCGCTCTGGCGAGGGCCGGGATCACCTCGTCGATGGCAGGGCTGTCCAGCACTGGCATCCGTGCCGGCGGCCGGAACAGAGAGCCCGGAAATCCGGGTTGGTGTCTCATGCAAGTCTCCTCCAGTAGTGGCTTCCTCAGCCGAAAGACAATCGTTCACCAGAGTATGCGCATCGCTGAGAGCCCCGACCGACAGTCGTGGGAACTTCCGCAGCGGAGCCACGGCCGAGGCTGGCCGGGTCATCCACTCGGGAATCCCTAACACGCCTCCGTCCGGACCGGTTACGTGGACGAGCGTGCCGTCTGCGCTGCGGCGCCAGCGCACGACGGCGACGCTGCGCCCCGCCAGGGGGTGGTGCGGGTAGTGCACCGTCACCACGCCTGGCTGGACGTGAGCATTGTGTCGCCGGGCCGTTCGGACGTGCCTTGCGGCATGTCGCAACCCTGGACGGGACTTGGCTGGCGCTGCTGGGATGGCAACCCGGAGCGCTGCGCGTGGCCGTGCGCGACCGCTGGATCGGCTGGTCGCTGCAGCAGAAGCTGCGCCGCCTGCATCTGATCGCCCAGAATGTCCGCTTCGTGATGCTGCCCGCCGCTGCCGGGCGCAAGAACCTGGCATCGAGGGTCTTGGGCCTCAGCCTGCGCCGCTTATCGGGAGACATCTTGGCCGAACATGGGTATCCGGCGCTGCTCGCGGAAACCTTCGTGGACCGGGCGCTGCACAGGGGCACGTGCTACCGCGCCGCGAACTGGCAGCCGCCGGGGTTCACCAGCGGCTATGGCCGCCAGCGGGGCCCCACGGCCCGCTGGCGGCATCATGGCCAGCCCAAGCAAGTGCTGGTGTACCCCTTGCCAGTAACGTGCAGTCGCGTTTGCGCCAGCCCGAGCAGGAGCCCTGCTGGGGCGGTCCCGCCAAGCGGCCGCCGGCTCCGGCCGCGGTGCTGCGCAGCCTGCTCGAGCGCCTGCAGCAGGAGCCGCACTGCCGCCCGGCCGGCGGCCGCCGCTATGCGCTGGCCAGCCTGCTGTGCCTGGCCGCGAGCGCGCACATGGCCGGCTACCGCGGCGTGACGGCCTACTCGCCTTATGCCACCCTGCTCAGCCAGCAGCAGCGGCAGGCCGCCGGCTGCTTGTTCAACATGCGGCTACAACGCTACGCCGCTCCGGTGCCGAGCACGTTCTACCAAGCCTTGGTCCGGCTGCCGCCGGAGGTGTTCGAGGGGGCCGTCGAGCACGCCTCGCTGGGGCTGCAGGCCGACTCGCAGCCGGCCGTGCCGGAGCGCAGCGCGCAGGGGCTGGGCGAGCGCCCGGCAGCGGCCGCCGGCCGCGGGAAGGGCCCAAGGTGAGATTCTGGCCGGGCGCAAGCGGGGACACCGCGCGGGAGCGGGAGCAGGCGCAGGAATTGGAACGCTTGGAGCAGCACTGCGCGGCCCTGCTCGAGAAGGTGGAAAGCGCACGGCAGGAGAGCGGGGAATTCCGCCGACGGTCGCAGCGCAGCCAGGCCGAGCTGGAGCGAACGCGGGCCGAGCTGGAGCGGACGCGGACTGAGCTGGAGCGGACGCGGACTGAGCTGCAGCAAGCCCACACAACGATCGGCAATCTGAAGCTGCTCGTGGCAGACCTGCAGAAGACCTTGTTCGGGCGCAAGAGCGAGAAGCCGTCGGATCCCGGGCCCGAGCCGGAAGCGGACCCCAAGCCGCCGCCCGGGCCGGGGGACAGCCCTGACAGGCCTGACAGCTCTGACAAGCCTGACAAGGCCGGCAAGCCCGGCAAGGGGCGCAAGCAGAAGGCCGCCAAGCGCAAGCGGGGACGCCAGCCCGGATCGGCCACTCCGCCGCGTCGGGACCGCTCCCGCCTGCCAAAGATTCCCGAGCCCTTGGAGCTGCCCGAGCACGAGCGCCGCTGCGCGCAGTGCGACACGCCCTTCGTGCGCTGCGGGACCAAGTCCAGCAAGATCTTCGAGATGCACTTGGCTGCGATCGCCCGCGAGATTCAGCGCCAGTGCTACGAGCCGGGCTGCGCATGCGCACCGCCGGGACGCCTGCTTGCGCCCCCCGCGCCACGGCTGTGGAGCGGCACCCAGCTGGGGACCAGCGTGTGGGCCTGGAGCGTGGTCCAAGTTTTCCACATGCATCGCCCGCAGGCCGCGGTGGCGCGCGAGCTGGATGCCATCGGGTTGGGCATGGCCCCGGCGACGCTGGCGCGAGGCCTGCAGAGGCTCGCCCGGCTGGTGCAACCCTTGGAGCTGGCCATCGCCGAGCGTCTGGGACAGGCGCGGGTGGTGCAGGCCGACGAAACCTCCTGGCCGGTGCAGAACATTGAGGGCAAGGAGAACGCCAAGCAGCCCCCGGCATCCGGCGCCAGGCCCAAGCACTGGCTGTGGATGGTCTGCTGCGAGGATGCCGTCTGGATGCGCATCCTGCCGACGCGCGGGCTGCCCTCGGGCCGCGCACTGCTGGGCAAGCTGGGCCAAGGCAAGCTGCTGACGCTCGTGTGCGACTGCTGGAGTGTCTATCCGGCCTTCGCCAAGCGCTCCGAGCATGTCCGGCTGCAGTTCTGCTGGGCTCATCAGCGCCGCCACTACTGCCGGGTGGAAGCCGGCTTTCCGGAACTGGAGCCGTGGGCCACGGACTGGCTCGAGCGGATCGGGGAAGTGTTCCACTTGGCGCACCTGCGTCGCAGGGCCTGGCAGCCCGAACTGCCCTTAGAGGACCAGGCCGAGGACTTCGAGGCTGCGCAGGCAAGCCTGAAAGCCAGCCTCGGGAAACTCTTCGACGACGCGCTGCAAGAGTGGAGGAGCCTTTTATGTTAGAAGGTATGGCTACTGGCGGTGGGGACGACGGGAAGGTGGGGCCCGCCCACTTGATAGTCCCGGCCTTCGGGTTACAGGCCCTGCCAGTCTTGATTTCCCCCTCGCCTCGCGACGGGGGGTTCCGCCGGTGCGCACGGCCGTGCGCACCGGCGGGCAACGGGTCGGGCCGTGGATGCCTTGGACGCTCAAGTCCGACAACTAGCTTGGTCGGCCCGTTGCAGCAATTCCTGCGCGCCCTGAACGGAAGCGTGGGTTCAGACCCGAATTGTAAAAGGACAGGAACGTAGGAATGAACACTTTGTCAACCACCGTAGTCGCAGGCATTGACGTCGGCAAGTCCAAGCTCGACGCCCATCTCCTGCACGCCAAACACGACCGCCAGTTCAACAACGACAAGGCCGGCCGCCGGATCCTGCGCGACTGGCTGCGCCAAAACGGCGTCCAGCGGGCCGTCTTCGAACCCACCGGGCGCTATCACCGCCCGCTCCACCAGTGCCTCTTTGACTCCGGCATGGAGACGGTCCTGGTCAACCCGCTGCGCTCGCGGCGCTTCGCCGAGGCCATCGGCAACTTCGCCAAAACGGACCGCGTGGATGCTGCCATGCTGGCCCGATTCGGCACCCTCGACAACCTCACTGCGAGCTCCCCTGCACCGCAGCAGCTGCAGAGATTGAGCGACCTGCTCGCCGTTCGGCGCCAGCTTCTCAAGCATCTGGACGCCCTGCGCAAGCTGCAGTCCGAACTTGGCACCGATTCCGAGGTGCCCATGAAGGCGCTCACAGCTTTGCAGGAGGACATTGACAACTGCGACCGGGCAATGCGGGCTTGCGTTGCCAGCGACGACGAGCTGTCACGCCGTGCCTCCATCATTGAATCCATTCCCGGCCTGGGGCCCGTCAACGCAGCCTCCTTGTGCGCCGATATGCCGGAACTCGGCACGCTCGGTCGGCGCCAGGCCGCCTCCCTCTTGGGCGTCGCGCCGTTCGCCTCCGACTCTGGCGGTCACCACGGCCGGCGTGCCATTCGCGGGGGCCGTGCCGAACCCCGCCGCCTGTTATACATGGCGGCCATGTCGGCAAGGATTTGGGAACCGGGCTCCAAGAGTCTTTACAATCGCCTCGTCGCTCGGGGCAAGCACCACAAGGTGGCCATGGTGGCGGTCATGCGCCGACTCATCGGCCTGGTTGACACGCTGTTGCGCGAAGACCGCATGTGGCAGGCCGAGGCCCCCTCCCGCCCGATGGAGACCGCTGCGTGAAGTCTCCCCTCCGCTCTTGGGCAAAGGGCCGTGCCTGGCCAGATTCGTCACAGCCAGCAAGCGTCCCAGTACCCTGCCAAGGTAGCAAGAACGAGATGATGCTGATGAGTCTCCAGCTCCCCAAGATCCTTCCCTTGCGTCGCCTCAGCCCTTGACAAACGACACGGAAGCTGGTTGCGCGCTATGAAATGCTGATCGCCGTGCCAAGCGGTGGCCGGACCGGCGCGGAGCTGGCCCAGGTGGAAGCCCAGGGCAAAGCCACGGCGTCCCTGATCCTGCACAAGGCGGGGCTCAGCGTGTTCCTCGAAGATCCGGCGATTCCCATGGACAACAATTACGCGGAGAGGACCTTGCGCGGACCCGTGATCTCGCGCCGGCTGAGCTTCGGGTCCGGCGGTCCGGCCGGGGCCGAGACGGCGGGGCGCCTGCTCAGCGTGCTGCAGACAGCGAGAGTGGCTGGGCTGAACCCGTACCGCTACATGCTGGATTGGCTGGATGCCTGTGCGCGCAACCGGGGCCAAGCCCCATCGGACCTGTCTCCATGGCTCCCGTGGGAGATGGACGAGCAGCGCATCGAGGAACTCCGCGCACCTCCCATCCGCTGGTGGACCCCGGCCAACGGGCCGCCAGCGGCAGCGCCGGCTGACGCACCCGACAGCACTTTCCCGCCCGCAGCTTAACTCCCCGCTGAGGCCAGCTCGCGAGTGTTGCTACGTCACTCGCCCACCTTCTCAGGCTGGAGCCTGAACGCGGCGAGCGAGGCCACTCTGCACCTGCGGGCCGCACCTTCACCTATCCGCGCCTTCCCCTGCCTTTGGCCCTCGCGAGGGCCAGCCTCCCAAGCCCCAAAATACTCCCCGGAGTGAATGCTTACCCGCTCGTATCTCCGTAGCATCGGCGACGTGAAGGCTTGGATTGACAAGAAATACCCTGATTTGAAGGCGAAAGCACGCAGGGAGGGTGCTGTGATTCTGTTCGCGGACGAAGCCGCGATGCGAGCAGACTACCATGTTGGGCGGACTTGGGGCGTGCGTGGCCAGACCCCTGTCGTGGTCGACACGGGCAAGCGGTTTCGCTGGAACATGTTCGCGGCCATCACCCCAGACGGTCAGATTCACTTCCGTATTCAGTCGAAAAATTCCAAGGTGGTGAGTTTCATTGATTTCTTGCAGACGATCCAAGCGGAGCAACGGAAGCCGATCTACGTAGTAGTCGACAACTGCAGCATCCATACGGCGCGCGCTGTGAAGGAGTTCTCAGCCAACTCAGAGGGTGATCAGCAGGTCAAGTTGTTCTTCCTTCCGGTCTACTCTCCGCATCTGAATCCGGTGGAGCTGTTGTGGGCTTGGGTGAAACGCAGGGTTGGCCAACAGGTGTTCAAGACCCAGTCGGAATTGAAGGACCTCCTCACGGATGCGATCGCCCAGCTCAGGAGGGCCCCTCAAATCGTTCAGAAATTCTTTGAGCAGGAGGACTGCAAGTACATCTTGGCATGACACCTCGGACGGCAATCACTTTTGCTCCCCTCAGTACCACCGGGTGCTCGCCAGCATACGGCCGCTCGTAGGTCTCCAGTACTTGCTCCATGTTCGCCGCGAATTCCGCGTCCGCCTGCGGCGGAATCACCCAGTACTGCACCTTGCGACTCGAGAACCCGTTTTTCTTAACGTCCTCCTGGCAGTTTCGTGGCTGATCGAGTCGCTGATCCCCAACTCCACGACATGCCGCGCCAGCAGCCGCAGCGACCAGTTCCCGTAGCCGGGCGGCGGCGGTCCCAGGCGCAGCGCGATCAACTGCGCCTCCTGCTCGCCATTGAGGAGCTTCGGCACGGGCGGGCTGCTACGCTCTGCCCATGACACACAATTGAGGCCGATGCTTGGATGAGGAGGCAAGGATACTTTGGGTCCTACGCGGTTTGTCACACACTCCGGCATGAGTGGGACGGGTCGGGTGCCGGTCCGGCTCGGAATCAGACTCGGCACCGGCACTGGTCCCTGTGCACTCCCGCATGGGGCCCTGCTGCTCCAGATCGGGTTTGAGACAGCGCTTGCAAGAGGCCTTGCTTCCAAGCCCTTGGATGGTGCAATTGGCTGGTGTCGGCGGGCAGGACGGATTACTCGGCCGCCAGCTTGCGGATCACCAGGCTGTGCTCTCCCATCCGCAGGATCCGCCCGTAGCAGCGCGCTTCAGCGGCCAGATCGATGTGGCCCTCCCAAAGCTTCTGGTGCCCTGGAGGGGGGTCCCCTTTGCGATTCAGGTATCCGCCCATCATCGCCATCGTGCGCACTGCCTGGCCGACGTTGTCCGGCGTTGGCAGCTTCCGGTCGTGCGCAAAGTCCCGCAGCACCATCAGCTCAGTCTCCGTGAACAGCAAGTCTGCCGGCAATTCTGGCGTCTGCCGGCCCACCAGCGTCATCACCATCAAGCGCCAGGCAATCACAGCCCTGATCGCCACCGCTCGCTCAATGCGCTCCACGCTGCGGTGCTGCAACAATTCCACCTTGCAGCCAGACTTCAGCACCCGGTGCCAGTCCTCGATCCGCCAACGCTGGCGGTACCACCCCAGCACCCGCTCGGCATCTGCCTGGCTGTCCACCGCGCACGTCGTCAACAGCAGCCACTCCAGGCGCGGCCCACTCTCCGGCTGCGCGTACTCGCGCACGTGCACCACCTGCATTTCCAACGCTTGGCTGTCGGTGTCCGGTGCCGGCAGGCGCACCGTTTGCCAGCGCAGGCCCACCACCGCCCGGCGCGCCGCGCGCGCCGGGCGCGCACCCTGTCGCCGCGTGCCGCGCCGTGCTGACTGCCGGTCCACCTGAATCTGGAGCGTGGCCTGCGCTGGCGCTGCGCGCAGCTTGTCGAACAGCTTCGCGCCGCCCGCGTCCAGGACCCGGTTGTGCCGCGCGCGCACCAACAACTCCACTCCGTCCAGCTGGCCTTGCTCGCGGAACAGCGCGAACGCGTCCCCTTCCCGGTCCAGCACCGCCACCATTTGCGGGCGATCTTCCACCCCGGCCACCAGTTCCGCGCTGTCCCGCAGCCCCCGCAGCCAGCGCCCTGTCTTGCGCTCCTCGACCGGTTTGACGCGCTCTGGCTGGCCACCCTGGGCTGTCCGATCAAACTCGACCCGCGTGACTCCCAGCGGCAGTCCGCCCTCGCTGATCGCCAGCGTCGAGTGCATGTGCAGCCCCACGCTGCCCTGCGAGTGTTGGTTCTTGCCGATCAGGCCCAGCCCCTTCCCCGCGCTGTGCTCGGCGAAGTTAAGATCGGTGCCGTCCTGCACCAGCAGCACCGTTTGCTGCCCGCGCATGCGCCGCAAAGTGCGCTCGCGGTGCGGGGCGAGGATGTTCTCGACCGTTACCGCCGACTGGTCGGGCTTGTCGATCAAGCGGTAGTGGCCGCGGACTAGGGCCAGATCGCCCTCGGCCGCGCGCGGGAAAGAGGCCATCGGCTTGGCGGACTGCACACTGGCGCTGCGCACCAGCCTGCGTCCCAAGCGTACATCCCCGAGCGGGGCGCCGCCGAACTCGTTCTGGGCCCACTGATCGAGATTGAGGCCGTCGGCGGGGCCCAGCGGGCCACGCTCGGGCGACTCCGGGACAGGCTTAGGAGCTGGTCCGGACAATTTGAGCAAGCGCCGCCAGCGCGGGTTCAAGTGGCGCAGGAAGATGCGCTTAGGGGGTACTTGTGTGCCGCGCGGGGTGCAGCGGCCGCGGCCCGCGGTACAACCGACGTAGCTGGAGTTCGCCAAGTGACCACAACATATGGTTAGTGCAGTTTGTAGTGTGCGCCGTGCTAAGGCACTGGCTCCCAGCGGGTGCGAAGCCCGCCCGGCTAACTGTCGCTCCAGCCGGAAGCCGTCGGAGCGGGTCATGGAGGTAACGACATGGACTGAAGCACTCCGACGTGACGGGCCGCCTTTTGGGCGGCTCAGCGAGCACGCAGGCCGCAACGCGAGTGAACGCCGAGCAGGCCTCGAAAAGCATAATGCGGAGGCCGACCCGCCGCTATATCGGGGAAGGCAGCCAGCGTCCGGGAAGCGAGCGACGCGAGCACCGGGCGTCTCCGCCGGGGTATTGGCGGCAGCATGCGTGCAAGAGGGAGACGGAGGCAACACGGGAAGCCCTGTCGGTGGCGTGCACGCGCCAACCGGACTCCCGCGAGGGACAGGCCGGGCCGGTCAGGGTGGCGGAGAGGCCCGTAGTACCGGGGAAGCCGGGTAATGCCGGTGGAGGGAAGGGGCCTCAGTTCGAGAGCGATGCAGGAAGGAGGACAGGACCGATGGAGACTGGCGCGAGCCTATTAGCTCCGGAAAAGTTCGGAGACTCCAGAGCGCATCACCTGCGCAAGCGAAGGAAGACCCGGACCACCGCGCGCAGCAGTGGCCGGGAGAACTGGCACGCGCCGTTGACGCACAGGCGGACCAGCGGCTCAGCCAGTGGCTGTGTCGGAAGCACCAGGCGAAGTCGGGCCACCCCGTGCGGTACCCGAGCGAGAGGCTGAGGATTGACTTCGGCCTCGTGCGCCTGCCAGTGCGGACGGCCAGCTTTCCGTGGGCGAAGGCATGATCTCGTCCGAGAGCCGGATGCTGGAAATTGGCATGTCCGGTTCGATGAGCGGGGAGAGGAGACGTAGTTAAGCGGGAAGGTCAGTGAGGCACCTACAGATGGCGAAAGCCGTAGGAACACCCCTAAAACAGCTACTGCTTCCTTGCTAAGGCCAACGCGCCTCTCCTCGACTCTACAGCACAGCATATTGTGGTTTGAGACCCGCGATGGCACTACATTTGTGAGGCTGCCTGACGGGCCTGATCCCATCTCAGAATTGCCTCCGGTGCGGTCGGGGTTCCACCCCCACCGCCCTTGCGATCTCGGCAGCCTCTTGCCCGGGCGTAGTGTCTTGGCAGTTCTCGATCAGTCGTCCGTCCACAGTCCGCATCTGCGTCGTCACGCGATCCCAGTGCTCCAGCTTGTGTCGGACCGTGGTCCAGCTGTCGTGGATCCCGCCCACTGCTAACCGCCGTCGCAGCAGATGCACCGCGTGGCAGGCCAGCACTGCTACGAACAGGTGCGCCCGGATGCGCTCTGGCTTGCGATGGTATACGGGCCGCAGCCCCAATTCTGATTGCAGCGCGCGGAACGTCTGCTCAATCTCCACCAACCGCCAATATGTGCGCACAATCTCCTCCAGTCCCCACCCGTCACAGCTGGTCCGCAGCTCGTACGTTCCGACGCGCCGGTCGCGCTCGAGCCCCTTCTGATTGAGCTTCCATCGCACCGCCACCGCGTGCCGCTTCTTGGCTGCCTTGGTTCCCTTTGCCGCGGCCTGCACCCGCACCTCGTACTGCGGGGCTGCCCGCTTGTGGCGCTGCTTCAGGCGCCCGACCTTCTCCAGCACCCGCTCGTACTGCTTCAGGCAGCCCGCGCGCCCAAGACCCGCGTGCAGGCTCCGCAGGTCCTGCTCGAACCGTTCGCGGGCGCGCTCCTGGATGGCTGCTTCCTTGGCCTGCCGCCCTTGGGTCCAGACACGGACGCGCCTCTCCCGGGCCCCGGGTCGCGAGACATCCCAGGCCTTGGCCTGCATCCCGCAGCGCGTCGTGAAGCACTCCGGCTCGGCGCCCGCGGGCCGCTCGGCGCGCTTGCCACGCTGCACCGTGATCCAGTCGTAGCCCCGCTTGCGCAACCAGTCCAGGTTGGCTTGCGAGGCAATGCCGGCGTCCATAATCACCACTGGCCGCGACGCGTCGGTCCGGGAGCGGGCTTCAAGGCGCTGGATGGCCGCTTTGAGGGTGCCCGGTTCGGAAACGTTGCCCGGCAGCACCTCGCTGTAGAGCGGGAAGCCGGCCTCGTCGGTGGACAGTGCCAGAGTGACCAGCGGGCAGTCGCTGCGCTTCTGTTTCGAGCGACCGAACTGTCGGTCGGCCTGGGCTTTGCCGAAAGTGTGCACATTCGTGAGGTCGTACAGCGCCAGCGCCCGGCGCCGGCCCTCGAAGAGCGTGCGCTCGCGCCCGGCGAGCGCCGTCTCCAAACTCGCGCGAGATTGCCAGAGGCGGTCGCCGATGCGGTACAGCGAGTTGAGAGCGGGGGGGCTCTGGGTGTCGCAGCCGAGCAGTTCCCAGGCCGAGCTGGCTTGGTTCAGCCAGCGGCTGGCCTCGCGTTCGGAGGAAGGGTGCAACATGCGGGCGAGCACGAGAGCGGTGGCCAGCGAGGCCTCGTGCTGGGAGAATCCCAGCTGGCGGAGGATGTCGGAGAACCGCAGCGAGTGCAGCGCGGCGAGAGCGACGCGCTCGCCCCCGACAGAACGAGTTGGCGGATGGTGGAGGGAGTGCAGCAGGACGGTGGCAACGGGCTCACCGCCGACAGCGCGGTTGCCGGAGCGAGAGTGGCGCCGGCGCTGTAGACGGCTGGCGGTGCGCTGGGCCAGCTTGAGCAGCTCGGGGTCCGGATCGAAGAGGGGCGTGGTGCCTGAATCGAGGCCCTGCACGAGGGTGGCGAATGCGCGCCAGTGGCGCTTGGGGAGGGGGAAGTCGGCACCGAGGTTGAGGAGCGTGACCTGGCGGACCTGGGAGCCTGACCGAACGGACTCGCAGAGTCGATGGGAGAAGCGTGCGCCGTGCTTGGACGATCCGGTTTGTGTGCGGCGGACATACATGCTGCTTGCCACTATTACGGCAGACCGACTAGCGAACATGACACGAACATAACACAATGAGACATAGAAGATGGCCCTACATTTCGGATCTCGGAAAATGGGGCCGGTCACATGCGGCCATCTATTCTCACGTTCTGGCCTTCACGTCACTGAAACAGGTGCATATACTATTATCAAGAGCGAATCATGTGGTTATTATAGATAATTCAACGCTCGAACCACGAGCAAACCGATGCATTCTGGAGCTCCACCACGGTCATCCCGGTCCATTTTGGCGAACTCCAGGTAGGTGAAGTTGGCGGCGCGGAAGCAGGTGCCAGAGTGCTGGCTTGTGTCCGCAAAGGTCTCCACCAACCATGGGCGGTAGTTGTAGCGCTGCTGGAAGTCCGCGGGCAGGCGGCGCAGGCAGAGCGAGAGGGCCTTGGAGGCCAGATTTTGGCAATGCACAGCGGGGCGTACCAGATAGCGGGAAAGGCCGACGATGCGGTGCAAGTGGCGCAGGCGGGTGTCCCGGTCCCAGCCGATCCACTGGTCCCGCTCGCGCAGGGCGAGAGCGGAGGCGGCAAAGACGGCCGCGCCGAGGATGCCGTGGTCGGAAATGATCAGGTAGCGCATCTGGGCGCCGACGTGGCGCACAGCGCCGCGAGGGTGCTCGCAGGCGATCAATCGCTGGCACAGTTGGCGCTGGTGGGGCGAAACAGCGGGAACGATTTCGAGGCCGCGCACACGCTCAACGCTGGAGGGCACGTCAAAGGGATCGGGGACGGGGACTGGGTCCGCTGCCTGGGCTTCGCGGTGAGCACGGAAGTGTCGGAAGACGCGCGGGGCCGGGATGCAAATCAAGCCCTTGGATTCCAGTGCGCGAAGGGCCTTCAAGCACGAGGCGACTTGAGGGCGCTTCCAAGAGTCGAAGAACTCAAACTCAGAGCAGATGCGGCGGGCAACCTCAGTGCGGCTGGCAGCGCCAGCCGCGGCCGAGATCGCCTGCGCACGCCCAAGGATCTCGGGACGACGGAGCGTCGGGCCGATCAGGTTCTGCTGGGACATGCTCCAGTTGTGACATAGCCGCTACCCGCTTGTCAAGTCCGTTGTGTGTCATGGGCAGGCTACGCTGCTTTCCGTTGAGTGCCATCTCAAAGCCCTCCAGCACACAGCGTCGCCGCACATTCTCCACAGTTCGCGTGCGGCAGCGGTAGGCCTCGGCGACCTGACGGTCGGTCCAGCCCGGTCCGTCCACATCCACCTGGCGCAAAATCCTGGCGCGTCGCGCCTTCTGGCTACTGCCCTTGAGCTTGTCGACCGTGGCGTCGCACGTCCTACGCTCTTCCTCCGTCAGCCGCACTATGTACTTCTTGTGCATCATTCTCTCCTGGGCCTCGCCCAACCCAAGTAAACCATACTCATCCTGAAATGTTAGAAGTGACGGAACACTAGGGCCCGATCACCGCCCAGATTCGCCCCTGAACGCCAGAGCCCTGTGAGGGAACGAGGAGGCGGCTCTCGATGGAAGCAGCGCCGCAGTGGCTCAAAGTCTGAACACATAGAGATTATAGAACGACTAAACAAGAATTCACAGAGAAGATCCCTGAATTATCATACAGATGTAAAGGAACAATGGAACTATTTTTTGCGCCTTTGGGGTTTTGACCCAGACACTAGCTCTGGCCGGCGGCCTGCTGCTGGCCTCCGCGGCCCATGCCGGCTTCCCCGTCGTGGACCTGGCCGCCTTCGCCCAGCGGGTGGAGACGGCCATCACCGAGAACAGCCAGCTGGCCGCCCTCGGGACGCTCATCACGAACACGACGGCGATGATGACCACGCTCGACGACACCATCGACCAGGCGCTGCGCCACGCCGAGGGGCGGATCTCGCCCCTAACGAACTGGCGGAGCCTGTTCTCCGGCTCGGCGGCCGACTCACTGGGGGCCGCGGCCGACGTCCAGGACTGGATCACGCGGCTCGGCCAGGTCCGGACCCGCGCCAACCGGGTGGCGACCGGCGCACTTGGCGCCCTGCCGGCCGAGGCCGACATCCGGGGGGCCTGGCAGGCCGCCCTCACGCCGCGGCCGATCGGCACGCCCGCCCTGCCGCCTCCCGCGGAGTCGCGGGAGGGCCTTGCGGCGCGCCATGCCCAGGAGCTGGCGCCCGTCCTGCAGCGTCAGGACGTGCTGCTGGCGGCCCGCGGCGACCTGGTCGAGCGCCATGCGCAGCTGCTGCAGGACATGCGCGGGAGGCTCGACGACCTCGCGTCCGACACTGCGGTCTCGGAGGCCGCGCTGCAGCAGAAGGCGGTCAGCGCGGGGACCGCGGCGGCGGACCTGCTGGCCGCCCAAGGGCAGATCACGCTGCTGCGGGAGGAGCTGGCGGTCCAGGAGCGCACCGCCCAGCGCGAGGCGCTGGCGGCCCACAGCGAGGCCGTCGTGGACGGCATCCTCGCCGGGTTCGAAGGCGCCGCGCGGCATCTGCAGGGCTACAACGCGCAGGCGGCCGACGGGGCGGCGGTGACGGCGGTGATGCCGACCTACTGACGCCGCAGGGCGGAACCGGCGGAGGGGGGCGCAGATGCTGCAGATCGACCTGACCCAGGCCCAGCAGATCCACTCGCAGGATCCCGGGGCGGTCAAGCAGATGATCGACGCCCTGGTCGGGGGCCTGATGCAGGACGTGGCCACTCCATTGCTGAATGCGGGCGAGGGCATCTGGGAGGGGCTGGCGGCCATCGTCATCGTCTGGACGGGGCTGCGCATCGCGTTCTCCGGAGCGGGGATCTCCGCCTGGGACATCGTGCGGCTGGTGACGGCGATCGCCATCCCCCGCACCATGCTGTTCTTCTACTCGAACCCGATGCCCATAGGAGGGGAGACCTTTCCCGATCTGCTGGTGGGCATGGGCGCCTGGGTTGCCGACATGGTCCTGCAGGACACGTGGTCGTCGAGCTGGGAGTGGCTCGGGTCGGTCATCGCCCGGGTCTGGGCGGAGTTCCAGGCGGCGGCGGGCGCGCTGGGCGCCCTGCAGCTCCTCAACTTCGCGAGCCACTGGACGGAGGCCTGGGCCGGGGTGCAGCTCGCCCTCGTCTCGCTCGTCATGGGCACGCTGGGGCTGCTCCTGCTGGTGATCGGCTACGCCCAGGTGATCTGGGCCTCCTTCGCGATCGGCATCGCGACCGTCGTGGGGCCGATCTTCATCCCCTTCCTCCTGTTCGAACCCCTCGCCTTCCTCTTCTGGGGGTGGTTCCGGACGATGCTGGTCTACTCGCTGTACTCGATGGTCGCCGCCTGTGTCGTGCGCATCTTCTTCGCGGCGATCCGGGCCGCCACCGACGGCATCTGGGCGCACCTCACGCCGAGCCTGGCCGACATGGGCTCCGCGCTGATGTGGATCGTCTCCTATGCCGTGATCGCCGTGGCCGGCATCCTGGCAGCCTTCAAGATCCCGGAGCTCGCCGCCTCGCTCGTCAGCGGCAATGTCGGCGGCGGAGGGATGCTCGGCGCCATCCTGACGGTCGGGGGCGCGGCGAAGGCCGGCATCGCCGCCGCCCGCGGCGGCCTCCGGGGGGCGCCGGGCAAGTGACGGGACGCGCACGGGCAGAGGCTTGCCGCCGCCGGCACCGCCGGCCGGGACGGACGCGCCGCACGGGGCACCGCCGCGAGCACGATCCCCGCCGCGAGCGGATTTCCATGCGGGAGCGCCAGCGGAGGGTCCTGCAGGACCTGGGCATCTACCGCGTCGCGGCCCTGAAGGACCTCGTCAACGAGCACTTCGGCGGCCATCCCTTCGCCGCCCGGCGCGCCATCGACGACCTCAAGCGCCGGGGGCTGGTCGAGGAGTTCCAGGCCCGCGGGCCGCGCGGGCGGCCGTTCCGGGTGCTGTACCTCACGCGCAAGGGACGGCGCATGGCGGAGCGGCAGCGCGGCGAAAGGCTCGATCCGGACCAGCGCTACTGGAGCGGTCGCGACAAGTTCCGCGAGGCGGGCCACGAGGCAGGGGTGTACCGCGCCGGCCGGAAGGTGTGGCGGGACATCGAGGCCCAGGGGGGCACGGTGTGGCGCGTCCGCTGCGACTCCGAGCTCAAGGCGGCGGTCGCGCGGCTGGTCGAGAAGGCCCGCGCCCTGCACGGGCGCGAGGAGGCCGAGCGCGTCAAGCGCGAAGTGGCCGAGATGCTGGGCCTGCCGGTGGTGGACGGCAAGGTGCTCTATCCCGACCTGCAGATCGAGTTCCGGGACGCCGGCGGGCGCACCGGCCGGGTGAACGTCGAGGTCGCCACCGGGAACTACCGGTCCCGGGAGATCGCCAGGAAGCAGGCGGCCGGCTTCCAGATGCACGCCGCCGACGGCCTGGCGTGGCGGAAGCTGGGCCTGGGCGGCATGGAGAGCGGCGGACGCGGAGGCGGCCGGGACCGCGACGGGGGGCTGCTGGAGCTGTGACCGCCCACCTGCAGGGCCGCGAGAAGGCCGTCCAGGAATTGGGGTTCCGTCCCCGCGAGGCGGAGTGGATCTCTCTCGCCGCCCTGCACTCGGGGTTCTTCGTGCGGTCCCAGTGCCAGCGCTTTCTCGGCGGCCAGGGCAGCACCGCCCGGATGCAGGCCCGGCGGCTGGTGCAGTCCCTGATAGAGCGGCGCTATGCCGCGGAGGTTTCCCGGGCGGGCCTGCGCGGAACCGTCTGTCGCGTGTTCTCGCGGAAGATCTACCGCGCCCTGGGCGCCGAGCACATCCGGCACAGGAAGGATGCCGCCCTGCCCCACCTCGTGCGGCGGCTGCTCTCGCTCGACGCCGTGCTGGCGGAACTGGACCGGCCCTGGCTGCCTACCGAGGGCGAGAAGGTGCGGGCCTGCGAGGACCTCGAAATCCCGATGGGGCTTCTGCCGCGTCTCGAGTTCGGCCGCAAGAAGGGCGGGCGCACGGTCCGGCCGTTCGGCTGGAAGATGCCCGTCGCGGTGGGCGGGACCGCCGCGCGCTTCGTCTACACCGACTCGGGAGGGGAGACCGACGCCGAGCTTCTCTCCTGGGGTGCGCAGCACGCCCGCCTGTGGTCCGCGCTGCAGGAGCGCGGCCGGCGGGTCGAGGTCTCGGTCATCTCGGTCGGGGCCGCCCGCCTCGAGATCTTGGGCGCGATGCTCGCGAAGTGGCGAGACAGAGGTCTTCGCGTCGGTTCGGGGACGGCCGGGCTGACCGCTGACGAGGCGGACGAGCTGGAGCGCCTGAAGGGCGTGGTGCTGCGGGTCGACATGGAGGAGCTGCGGCGAGGTGGCGGCCTGCGGGCCGTCACGGAGCGGATCGTCGGGCTGCAGAGGAAGCGCTCCGCGGCGGGGGAGGACCCCGCGTGCGAGGTGCGTCCGGACGCTGTCGAGGAGCGTCTGTCGGGACTCCCGTTGACGGGGTCCGGAGAGTTCTAGGCGGGGGCATTCTGCAGCGTGTGCGTGGTAGGAGAGCGTGTGACAGCCGCGCCGGGAGCTTGTCACGTTTCTTCGGGGGAGGTTGTCACAGCGGTGGCGCTGCCTAAGTCACATGGGCTGAACGAGTTGGGGCGCCGGACCGCGGGGCGGCGTGGTAGGCCGCCTGCGGCGGCCTCGGTAGGAGCGACCCCCCTTTTTCGCCCTGCTGGGCTACCACGGCATGTGCACTCTGTCACATGCCGCGTCGGGAGGTCGCTCCTACGAATGGATCCCTGCGGGAAGGCTGGATTGCGCGGGGTCCCGCGGTGACGTCGCGCTGGCTGGCGATCCTGTGCGCCGCGGCGCTGGCCGTGCTGCTGCGCTGGCGCGCGCGGCCGTGGCCGGAGCCCGGCGAGTCGGAGGCGCTGGACGTGGTGGCCGTGCACGATGCCGGCCTGTACACCTGCCTGTGGCTGTGGGCGTGGCTGTGGCCGGCCGCGGCCGTGGTGGTGGCCGCCTCGTTCGCGCTCTCCGCCTGGGACGTCTGGGGGCCGCGCGGCCGCGAGGGCGCCGTGCGCGGCAGGCTGCCGCCCTGGCCGCTGGACGGGGACGAGTTTGAGCCCGCCCTGGTGGTGGGCGAGCAGCATCATCCGGTGGACCCCGTCGAGGTCGAGGACCCCTCGTGGCTGACGATCCCGGCGCCCGGGCTGTTCACCGGAACGGTGATCTTCGGCGCCACCGGGTCGGGCAAGACGGCCGCCTGCATGCGGCCCTTCGCGGCGCAGCTGTTCGGCTGGCAGGCCGCCGATCCGGAGAGGCGGGCGAGCGGACTCGTGCTGGAGGTCAAGGGGGACTTCTGCCACCAGGTGAGGGCCGTCCTGCAAGCCTGCGGCCGCGAGGCGGACTACGTCGAGCTCGGCATCGGCGGGCGGCGGCAGTGGAATCCGCTGGACGCCCCGGAGATCGACTCCTACTCGCTGGCCTACCAGCTGGGCGGCATCCTGAACCAGCTCTTCGGACGGGGCAAGGAGCCCTTCTGGCAGCAGGCCTCGACGAACCTGCTGCGGAACCTGATCGAGCTGCACCGCATCCACGGCGCCCGCTGGGTCACGCTGCGCGACCTGTACCGCTGCGCGATCGACGCGGGGCGGATGGAGTCCCGGCTGGAGGATGCGAGGGCCGAGATCCGGGAGAGGCCCATGCCGCAGGTCCGAGTAAGGTCCGAGGACTACCTGGAGCACGCCGGCGTGCTGTCCGCGGCGCTGGAGTGGGCTCCGGACGCGGTCGGATACGCCTCGGACGAGACGCGCGAGGCGCTCGACCTGCTGGAGAGCCTGGGGATCGTCGCGGAGCGCGTGCGCCCGGAGAGGGCGGCGGCGGCCCGCGACGCGGAGGGCCGGCCGGAGGCGGTCGAGCGCTGGCTGGCGCACGACTGGCGCCAGCTCGACGGCAAGCTGCGCACCTCGATCGTGGAGGGCGTCAGCTCGTTCCTGGGAATCTTCGACCAGCCCGACGTGGCGCGGATCTTCTGCCCCGCCGGACCACAGGCGGAAGAGGGCTCCGAGCCCGAGGGGCCCGTCACGTTCGCGGGGGAGATCGCCGGGCTGCTGAAGCCGCTGCCGAGGCTGCGCGCGCTGATCGAGAACGGGACCGTGCTGTGCCTCAACATGCCGACCGGGGGCAGCGCCGCGGTGGCGAGGGCCGTGGGCGTCATGCTCAAGGGCGCTTGGCTGCAGGCCGCCCTGCAGCGGCCGGCGGACATGGCCGCCGATCCGGAGCGCTGGTTCCGCCCGGCCGTCTTCGTCTGCGACGAATACCAGAGCTTCGCCACGGTCGGGGAGGACGAGCCGTCCGGCGACGAGAAGCTCTTTCCCCTGACCCGGCAGTCGCGCGTGATTCCGATCGTGGCCACTCAGTCCGTGAGCTCGCTCAAGAGCGTGACGCGGGCGGACGCCTGGAAGACCCTGCTGCAGAGCTTCCGGACGCGTGTATTCCTGACCTCGGCGGACGCGGACACCTCGCGGTCCGCCTCGGAGATGTGCGGCACGGTGGAGCGCCTCAAGGCCAGCTACAGCTTCAACGAGAACTCCTCGCGGGCGGGGGTGTCGTTTCTGAGCGGGAAGGCCGGCGGGGCGCGGGCCAGCGTGGGCGCGGGGTGGTCCTACCAGGTGCGGCGGGAGCCCCGCTTCCAGCCGCACGACTTCGACGCCTTGGTGACCTGCGAGGCGATCGTGCTGCCCTTCGACGGCTGGGGCGCCTCGACGGCGAGGCGCGTGTACCTCAAGCCCCACTGGCTGCCTCGGGACCTGGGCTACTTCGAGTCCGTCCGCCAGGGCCGGCTGCGGGGGCGGGCCCAGTAGGGAGGACGACATGGCTGCGCTGGACCGGATCATGTCCCTGCTTCCGGGGCGCCTGCGCCGGGTGTTCCGGGACGAGGAGGTCACCGAGCTGATGATCAACGGCCCGGGCCACTACTTCGTCGAGCGGCGGGGCGTGGGAATCGTGATGGTCGCGGAGCCGGCGCTGACCGCCGCCGACATCCGGGCCGCGGCCATCCACATCGCGCGGCCTCTCGGCTTCGACGCCGGGGCCGCCCGGCCGGTGGTCAACGCGCGGCTGGACGACGGCTCGCGCGTGGCGATCGTGCTGCCCCCGGTGGTGCGCTACGGGGGGATCACCATCCGCAGGTTCGGCGGCCGGCAGTTCACCGCCCAGGACCTGGTGGAGCTAGGCTCGCTTCCCAAGGAGGTGCTCGAGGAGGCGGCCCTGGTCCTGCGGGCGCGGGGCAACATCCTGATCGCCGGCGGGACGGGGGCCGGCAAGACGACGCTGCTGCAGCCGCTGGCCACGCTGATCCCGGACGAGGAGCGCCTGGTGGTGATCGAGGACACGACCGAGATCCAGCTGCGGGCGCCGAACCTGCTGCAGATGGAGGCCCGCGAGCTGGGCGACTCCGGACTGACGATCCGCGACTTGGTCCGGGAGTCGCTGCGGCACCGGCCCGACCGGCTGATCCTCGGCGAGGTGCGCGGAGGCGAGAGGCGGCGGACCTGATACAGGCCCTCAACACGGGCCACGGGGGGTCGCTGAGCACGATCCACGCCAACGACGCCGAGAGCGCCCTCGTGCGGCTGGCCTCTTGCGCCCTGGAGGGCCGCTCGGGCATCGGCTGGCCGGTGCTGTGCATGCAGGTGGCCCAGGCCATCCAGTTCGTGATCCACGTGGACCGCCAGGGCGCGCGGCGGGCGGTCTCGTCCGCCCTGCACGTGCTCGGGGCGCGCGGCGACAGCTGGGACACGCGGCGGTTCTGGCCGCGGGAGCAATGAAGGAGGAGCGCGTGGGCGAGAGGAAGCTGGAGACGTTCGCGGACGTGGAGGCGGGCGAAATCGTCAATCCCGCGCTGGCGAGGGAGCTGCGCCAGGTTGTGGAGGAGCATCGGCGGTGGAAGGAGACCGACGGCAGGGAGGGGCGTAGGGCGGTCCTGCCGTCCCGCATCCTGGACCGCCTCAACCTGTCGGGCCTCGACCTGCGGGAAGCGGACCTGCACAAGGCGGACCTGCGCAAGGCGGATCTGCGCGGCACCCGCCTCTCCGGATCGGCCGCGGGCTGGGCGGACCTGCGCGAGGCGGACCTGCGGGGCGTGCGGGCCGCGGGCGCCAAGCTCGACGGGGCGAACCTGCGGGACGCCGACCTCCGCAACGCCAACCTGCGGGGGGCCGTCCTGCGGGAGGCCTCCCTCCTCGGGAAGGCGGACCTGCGGGGGGCGGACCTGCGCGGAGCGGACCTGCGGCACGTCCAGGCCTGCCCGGGCACCCGGCTCGACCGGACCGACCTGCGGGGCGCGGACTTGCGGGGCGCCGACCTCACCGGTGCGAGCCTGCGGAAGGCGAGGCTGGAGGATGCGCGTCTGGAGGGCTCGCGGCTGGCCAGCGCCCGGCTCGACGGGGCGAACCTCGAGGGCGTCCGCGGACGCGAGACGGTCGGCTACGGGGTGCGCTTCACGAAGGCGAACCTCGAGAGGGCGGACTTCCGGGACTCGGACCTGGGGGGCGCGGAGCTGAGCAGGGTGCAGGGCCGGGGCGCCCGCTTCGACGGCTCGCACCTGCACGGCGTGCGCGCCCGCGGGGCGGACTTCTCGGGAGCCAGCTTCGAGCACTCCGGCTCGCAGCGGACGTGGCTGATGAAGGCGGACCTGCGGGGGGCCGTCTTGGAGGATGCGCGGCTGGGCCGCGCCAATCTCGGCAAGGCGGACCTGTCGGACACGCGGCTGGCCCGCGCGGATCTCAGGCGGGCCGACCTGCACGGCACGCAGCTGGGAGGCGCCGACCTGCGGGAGGCGAGGGCGCGGGGGGCGATCCTCGCCCACGCCATGGCGCCTCCCGACCGGGGTCCGGACCTGCGCGGAGCGGACCTGCTGGCCGCCGACCTCCTCAACGCCGACCTGCGGGGGGCGAAGCTGGAGGGTTTGCGACTGGACTGGGCCTGGCGGGACGGAGCCGATCTGCCCCGGACCGCTCCGCCGCCCGCGATGGCCCGCGCGGGCGGCGGACGGGACCGCTAGCGGAGCATCGCGCCGTGGACGGAGACCGCGAGCTGCAGCTGTTCGCCGACGTGGTCGTCGGCAAGATCACCGACTTGAAGCGGGCGGCCGACCTGCGCGAGATCATGGCCGACCACGACCGCTGGCAGAAAACGCGCGGCAAGGAGGGGCATCAGGCGGACCTGCGGGGCCTCCATCTGGAGCGCCTGAACCTGACGGGCCTCGACCTGCGCAAGGCGGACCTGCGCGGCGTGCGGGCGGCCGGCGCGCGGCTGGACAAGGCGAACCTGCGCGGAGTCGACCTGCAGGGCGCCGACCTCAGGGGCGCGAGCCTGCGCGAGACGGACCTGGAGGGCGCCTGCCTGGACCATTCCCGGCTGGTCAGCGCCCGGCTCGACGGGGCGAACCTCGAGAAGGCTCAGATGCGCGGCGCAGCCGCCTACTGGGCGCGTTTCACGGAGGCGAACCTCCAGAAGGCGGACCTGCGGAACGCCGACCTGGGGGCCGCGGAGCTGAGCAGGGTTCGCGGCCAAGAAGCCCGCTTCGACGGAGCGCGGATGCACGGAGTGCGGCCCCGCGGGGCGTCCCTGCGGCGGGCGCTCTTCGAGGAGTCCGGCGGGGAGCGGGCAGACCTGCGCAAGGCGGACCTGCGGGGGGTGGACCTGCGGGGGGCGCGCCTGCTGGACGCCAATCTCGGCGAGGCGGACCTGGCGAACGCGAGGCTGCGCCGCGCCAATCTCGAGCAGGCCAACCTGCACCGCACGCAGCTGGGAGGCGCCGACCTGCGGGAGGTCAGGGCGCGGGGGGCGATCCTCATCGACGCCAGGGCGCCGCTCGCCCGGGGGCCGGACCTGCGCGAGGCGGACCTGCGTGGCGCCGAACTGGGCCGCTGCCGGCTGGAGCGCGCGCGCATGCGGGGCGCCGACCTGGAAGGGGCGAGGCTGGACGGCGCCAGGCTCCCCGCGGATGCGCCGAGACCGGAACGCGGCCGGGACCGCCCGGGGCCGGAACGGTAGTTCCCTACCAGTCCAGGAGACGGGCCATCCACCCCTGGCGCGGGCGGTGCTCAGCGTAGTAGCTCGCGTAGGGGTACCGCATCGGTGGGAGCGTCCAGCGGGCCCACCACGCCCTGCGCCAGCGGTCGCGGTCGCGCTTCCAAACGACCGTCAGCCTGCGGGACCGCCATGTGCGGACCTGCCGGTCGCGGGCGATGAGGCCGCCCTCGTCGTCGTACACCTCGACCTCCGCCATGTACGTGCCGTAAGGGGCGTAGCGGGCGTCGCACAGCAACCCCGTCACCTCGCCCAGCGCCGTGAGGGGGGCGGCATGGAACTCGCCGCTGGCGTCCTCCTTGCCGTCGATCAGGATCCGGTAGCGGATCAGGGGGAGCGCGGGGTCGGCGCCAAAGTCGCCTATCAGGTCCGGGTGGTTGGTGAGCCCCGGGTAGCGGGGGTGCGTCTCCGAGAGCCGGCCCGTGGGCCTCCCCACCTTGGGGCGACGGATCCTGCGCCTGTGGCGGCGCCACCGCATCCGCGGTCTCCGGATCATCGGTCCCCAGCCCATCGTCGATTCTGACGTGGACGGGCGGGGGAGGGTTGCCCCCGTTCCCGGAAACCCGCGGCTTCCCGCGACCGTCCCTACTGTGCGTGGGGCTCGTTCTCAAGCTGATGGCCTGGCTGGTGTTCAAGGTGTTTCGGATCGCAGTCGGGATGCTGCTGCTGAGCTGTCTCGTTCTGTACGTGATGCACCGCGTCACCCGCAGCGGCGACGGGCAGCAGGCGCGACCGGCGGCCGCGCCGACCGAGAGCGCTCCGGAATCCGCCGCCGCGCCTGTCGAAGCCGCTCCCGGGGCGCCCCGGGCCGGGGAGGGTTCCGTGGCCGCAGGCGACGCCGACGGCGTTCTGGCCGTCAGGGAGGGGTGGTCCGGCGCGGACTATGAAGCGGCGCTCCGGAGGGTGCGGCCCCACAGTCCCGAGGAGCGGGAGCTGCTGGAGGAACGCGGTTTGCTGGCCCAGCGCGAGCGCTGGGACGGCCAGCTCGAGTCGCTCGCAGTGCGCGGCGCCACCGACGAGGAGATCGCCCTGGCGCGGGACGCGGCCGAGCGCAACATGGCGCAGCTGGCCGACCGAGGGAGGCGCGCGGTGCTGCAGGTGCGCCACGGTCCTTCCTGGATGCCCCCGCCTCCGGACCCGGTCGAGCAGAAGCGGGAGTCCATCGCGCGGAGGCGCCAGAAGCGCGAGGCGTCGTGGGACCGCTGGATGGCGCGGAAGGAGGGGTCCGGCATGTCCGAGGACAAGCTGGCCCAGGAGCGGGCGTGGGTCGAGCGGCGCAAGGCCGAGGACCGCGCCCGGGAGGACCGGGAGCTGGCCGAACTGGAGGAGCGGATGCGGCGGCGGGCGGCCGAGGAGGTTTCCCAGGCGGAGGGGCCGGGGTACAATCCCTGACATGACCCGGCTGCTCCGCTGCGCCCTCCCCGTTCTCGCCTTCGCCGTGTGGCCGCTGGCCGCGGAGGCGATCCGCAAGGCCCTCCGGAGCCTGCCCGGGCTGCAGGCGCCCACCGACGCCCAGATCAAGGAGTTCCGGGGCGGTCTGGAGGAGTACTTCAACGGCAACCTCCCGGCCTTGGTCACCTACCTGGGCCGGCTGGCCCCCCTGTCCGCGAGCAATCCGGCGCCGTCGCCGGCGGGGCCCTGGGAGCCCCAGCCGGAGTACGACGACGAGGGCAACGTGGTCGTCACCGCGGAGGAGAAGCGCAACGCCTGGCGGCGCACGGCCGAGGCCAGGCTGCGCGAGCTCGTCATCCAGTAACCGGCAAGGCAATGCGCCGTTTCCCGAGAGGCCTCTGACCGTGGCCGGCTGGCCCATCACCGGGCGAATCGGAACCAGCTCGGCTGCAGGCGCTCGGCATCAGCAATCCATTGCTCGCCTGATGGGCAAGAAATGGATGCGATGCTGTCACCGCTTAGACAAGCGCCGCCTCGCAACCAGTAGGCGGTGGCCCTTTAGATAGAGTCCCTTTGAGTCTAAGGTCTGGTTCCATCCGTCTTCAAAGCCGATCCGACTCGTGTGATCGTAGAGACCCTTGCTCTCCTCGATGCGAGTGAGGCGAGCGAACTTTCGATAGTCGGGATGGTCCCGTGCAACGAACAGCTCCTTCCGGTGAAGGATAGGGCGGTTCTTACTGGCCGCGTAGTGCCTAGCTCTGACTCGAAATGTTTGAAGATGAACGGTCAAAGCAAAGGCAAGCGTTGGGTGAGGATCCTTTTCGAACCCAGGGTAGCTGAGATAGGAGACCATTGGCTCACCACGGTGCAGCTTAACGATGTTCGCTCCTTCGACCCGGCCGAGATAGCCTCGTGCGCACCCCTCGTACAAGCGCAGTTTCGGCGAGACCCCCTTGGCAAGTGCGCTCTCGTGAAGATATAGCGCGCTCGGTGTCAGCTTGCCCACCGCGGACTGCCTGCAGGCCGCGTCAACGACACCTGGCTTGCCAAGTGACAACAGCGATTCGTCTGCCTCTTGGCACGCCTTCCGATAGGTACCAAAGAGCGCCCGAATGTCGCGTTGCAACGACAAGTGTAGACGCCCGAACGACATGCGGCCATCGAATTGGGAGAGGGCCAAATAAACCAAGAGGTCCTCGCTCCGCTCCTGTCTGATCTGCTTCCATCGAGCGTCGTCGGTAGCTCTCGCTACAACTCTGAACGCCCTGCGCAGAGAGCCAAATACGTTCACGATTTCAGAAGTCGTCTGAAGCTCGTCCCCAAAGGGCAGTCTCCCGCGATCAGCAACGAATCGCATCAGGGGCTCCAAGAGTTCCCGATGATCCCTGAACAGCTCGGCAGATTTGGTGAGACGCGGCGAAGAGCTCCGCCGACGGAAACGAGTGGCGATGAAGCTCGAACGAGCCTGGTCATCCCTGAATACGTAGAAGATACCCGGCGCTGCCGGAACGGCGATTTCCCCAAGAGTGTGGTCGATCCATTGGCGCAGCTCCTGATGCTCAAAGAATTTTTGAAACGTTCCACGGCTGGTGAGGCATCCATCGCCGTACTCGAGGATGTCCCGCAGTGACCTGCGTTCGAGGGTCAGCCGCGCACTGACGACCAAGACCTCTTCGGCTAGCGCCCACGCCTTGCGCAAGGCTTCACGCCGCTCGCTAGCGTCCTCGATGACGTTGACCACGTAACCCAGATTGACGACCGCCGATCGTCTGACCTCGCCTTCTGGACAGTAGACTGGATCCCAGCCGTTCGCCCGATACCCCAAAGCCCTCAGCCGCTTCAGGTCATCGCCTCGCCCGCAACCATAGTCCAGAACCCACGTCTCGGCCTCGATCAGCCCATCGGCAACCGCGTACCGTAGTGGACGGGAGAGGTCCGTCCGGCTAATCGCCGTTCGGGCCCGCCGACCTAGATGAGCGCTGTTCGACTTAGGCATTGGCTCGATTCACCCTTACTGACGGGCTGAACGGGTATCCTAGCCGACTTCGCACTAGTTGACTGCTCGCCGCACGGAGAACCTGGTGCAGGACTAGGCCGACAGGCTAACCTCCAACTCCGTCCTTGCATCACCGGCCCTCAGCGGTCCTGCCTCCGAAGCGCACAATAAAGGCACTACCAGCCGCTCCCAACGGTTGTACCGGAAGAACGCTCTGGTCGCGCACCCCTGTGATCTCTCACGGATCTACAAGCTGAACGATCACCCTTGCCATAAGTTCGGCTCGTCCCTTGACGAATTTCCTGAAGCGCAAGGATCCAGAAATGTCGCTATCCATCAGGACATCGTACGGGACCAGGTGCGACTCAACCCTCCTCCGAAGTTCAGATTCCTTGAGGCTACCCGAATTGTCGAGAATCCTCTTCAAATATAAGTGCGGAGCCTTTTGTCCGAGAAAGATATTGCCCTCTTTGCTGAGAAGCACCCCGTTCAGTCCGTGGTTGATCTGATTCTTTTCAAAGCTAAACTTCAAGTAATTCTGGGGAAACACATGATGCCGATTCAGCTTCCGATTGTCGATCAGATCTCTGACCTTCTTCGCATCCAGTTCGTTTCCCGTCACCCAGTCTAACGGTTTCTTCTGCATTGCCACTGCAGCGAGGGCACGTCCCACACGGCCAGGGTTTATCCACTGGACCGGCTTTGCTAAGCTCCCTAGGCCTCTGGAGTCCGGCACAGGATAATCTATCGCGTCGAATATTGGCGGCGGATGGTCGTAGGAACCCTTCCCACCGATCTCCCCAAGGCACTGTCTCAGTGCGGAAAAATCTTCGAGCAGCCGATCATTCGCCTGTGCTTCGTATCTGCTCGTAAGGCATGATCTCCACAGATAGGCGTGAAGCAATCTCGTCGCCGTCCCCATCCATGCTGGATTGCTGATCCCTTGCAGATCATCTTGCAATGCAGCGATGACGTGGATCGGCGGCCATGCCGGGAGCGTCTGCCTAGAAGCGCCACCCATCCGGGCCGCCACGTCCAGTGCTGCCACCAGATCATTCTGTAATCTGTCCAGCTGTTCCATGCCTTTGTCTCGTCCCCGATCAAAGAGTTCAATCAGCGCCTCCTCGAAATACTGCTCTTTTGGGGCACGTGCTTTCTTGCCTTTCAGACACGCGACCTTCAACAGCCATTCGCCGACTTGGGGAATCCATTTCTCTCGTTCTCGGTCAAAATAATGTCCCACGTCTGGATTATCGTCATAGAATCTCACGATGCGCTCCCTGAGATCCTCCTCGTAGTTGCCTTGAGCAAGCGCAACAGCAATATCGAACCGCCTGATCTTGGTTGATGACTTATTCGTTTCCACGAAAATCTCGATAGCCACTCGGGGTTCGGTGTTCGCGGGGAGTACACAATAATGCAGATTCCTCTCAAGCAGCAACCGTTGCTGAAGTCGTAGCGTTATTGCCTTCTCCAGTTTTCTTGCAGCGTTATCACCGCCGCTACGGGCTTTCTTGCACCAGTGCCAGATATCTCCAGGCTCGTCCGGATCCTTCTTATACACTTTCCCCTCAATACCAATACCGTCCAGAAGAATATCGATGGGTACCAAGTTGTGTTCATAAGCGAATCTAGGGTTGATTAGTCTCTTTCCTTGTGCCGATGTCGCCGAGTAGAACAACACTTTCTCTACGCCCATCTCCCGCTTGTTGAGGTCCTTCACACGGAGATAGAACGTTTGAGCCGCCTTGCCTTTGAGCACACTCCACAAAGACGTGAGTCGCTGCTGACCGTCCAGTACCAGTTCCTGAGCGTCCTTTGGATCCGCCGTAACGCCCTTCAGTGTCCTTGAAGCAAACGTGAGTTCGCCCTGAACTTCCAGTATTAGGAACGTTCCTGTCGGCCGGTTCTCAAACAAGGCGAGAAGGTATTCTGCGATACGCTGATTCGGCCACACATAGCTCCGCTGGAAGTTGGGAAGAGCGACTTCCGCTCGATCTGCCATCACTAGCCAGTGTCGAATGCTGCGCGCCTCATATCGCGCCGGTTTTCCAGTCTGCATTAGCAATCTCTCCTCAACTGTGAGCCGATCGAATCATGATCGAACGTCATCGGTACTGGTTTCGCGTACTCAATTCGGCTGCTGGCGCAGTAGATACCCACAGACCACGCTGACGACTGAGTGGGAGCCTTGGAAACGCGGCGTGTCCAGCACACACCCAGTGGACTGTCATCCATCGCTACCCCGCGTACTTCGTAGATCGTGGTGGTATCTAACCACCTCATACAAAATATCATGTAGTTCATCAGCGGATAAAACGCTGAGTTCCCGCGAAGCCTGAATCACGCCAACTGTTCGGCAGGCCGCTCGGAGATTCTTTGCAATTCGCAACGGCGTCTCATTGTTCGTTTCCTCGAAAAGGTTCGCGACGCACAGAATGAACTGATTTCGCACCTCGCTGGAACCCAGGATCGAGTTTCGAGACACGACCAGCACGACGAGTTCCTCCCAGTAGGCCTGATTTATTCTAGAAACTTCGCGGACCCTTCCCGCGACCTCCTCATCCCCTTTGGAAACTTCGTCCACGAGCCGTTCGCGCCACCAAGCACGTGACAGGGGGCAGTCCACGTACACCGACCTGTTCCCACGAGCTTCTGGGAGACCTCCTAGGCGACGAAGAACTGTCCGCACACAGCCGTCGACTGCCTTAGCCGCTCTGTCCCCAGTTGCCTTCAGTGCCCGATCGATTCGCTCAGCGCCGCTGGCGCTCACGCCGCCGCTTCCTGCTAGAAAGGAGGCTTCGATTCGACCGTTCTCAATATGACGGCAGGTGAGATTCGTCCAGAAGGCCGTCCGGCATGCCGTCCGCGGCGTCAGGTGCGACCAAACTCCGTACATGGCCTCCTCCGTACTCTTAGGCGGCTGCTTGAACTCTGCTTCCGTGAGACGCTCCGGACAAAGTGGCGGTTCGATAGCGCCTTGAACACTGACCCTAGCTCGGATCTTGTGGAGAAAGTCCTCACCATTGCGTACCGCCTTGAGAAATGTACGCTGTCGCTCTCCGCCTCGCTTGCCCTTGATCAATTCGCGCCGCAATTGACCGAGAGCAGCATCGTCGAATTGCTGAACTCCCTCTCCCGTCACGATCCGGCCCGCTCCCACTCTGTTGGAAGGACGTGGGGGTATAGCTTAGTGGCAACCTCTTCGGGACGAAACCTGGACTCGCTCCAGTCGGGCAGACCGTCATTCTTTAGAAAGTCTCTAAAAGAATCAAGGTTCCGAGGAAGACTCCCGTTCTCAGGATCCTGCTGAAACTCACGCTGGAGAAGAGCTAGGCAAGCAGTGACAATATGCGTCATAATATGCCTACGGATGCCATCATTGCGAGGGATCTGGAGGAACTGGTGTAATTCCGGGTGGAGACTCACTCGAAATTGGAATCCATGTTCGGTCTCGGCATCGACATAGAACTGTCCGGCCGACAATCCTTCGTCCACTTGAAGTGACATCAGATGGAGAATAGAAGACTGGAACTGAATGACCTGCCCAAGTGCTAGCCGGCTACCTTTTGGAATGCTAACGCGCGTCATGTCCCAAATCTCATGCACACCGTCTTCCCTAGCACTGAGCAGGCAATCAGGCAGATCTTCTATTCCAACGATCATCGGAGTAAACAGAGGTGGCTCACCTAGATCATCTAGATCCCAGTCAATCGTGTGCAGAGCCTCACTCGAGACGTGAGTGCGTCGATACGAGGAAATTGGAGAAGATACCGTGCAGACATACCGTGCCTTGCCCGTTGAGAGCAGGCGTGATATCAGATTTGCGCCCGCAATCCGATGCCTTAGTTTGAATGATGTGCGATCCTGATTAAGAATAAACTCGAGGGTGTATCTCCCCTTCGGGAATGAAATGTTACCGGCTTCCAGAACCGGAAAAGGATGTGAACGAACAGCGTTTGACGTCGAACGCGCCGAGGTGACGATTACGTTCATGCTGACTTCTTAGGCAAATCGGCAGGAGACAGTCTGAAAACCTCGACCCTTAGCGCCGGGCTCTGGCCCGGAAGTACAGGTGCACTAACTGGGATTTCGTATCCAATGTCAATATCGAGCAACGAATTCGCCGCAATGTTTCCAAGGTAAACTCCCACTACCTGTCCGTTTTTCCGGACAAACTGCGTGTTCTTCACACGGACACCTCCGATCTTCACTTCAGTTAGATAGACCGGTTCTATTTCACCTCTTCTCAATCGGTCACAGGTCGCGTCCAAGTTCTCGTCGACGCAGAGTCGGAGTTCGGCGTTTTCGCACGATTTCTGGCACTCCAGGCGGACCTTGGTTTGTTTCGGGGCCAGCGGTATCGCGACCGCTTGAAAGAACGGCCGGTGGATCACATGGCGTGGAGGCTTGGGAGGCCTAGGGGGCTTAGGCGGCACTGGAGGCACTGGCGGCACTGGCGGCACAGGTGGTTCCGGGATAGGTGTGTTGCCCCGGTGTCGGAAGCCAGGATGTTGGTGAGCCACTGCTACAGGGCTACCCCAGAACGACGGTTGCCCTTTTCCGCCCGTCCCGAGGCCTCCAGAGGCGAGAGCCAAGAAATCGTCGGGGCTATATGATTCGCTTGCGAGCTCGGGCACCTCTTTCTTCAACCAGTCTCGAACTTGGCGAAACGCCTGACGCAGTTCGCGGGCTTCATGCTTCGTGAGCCGCTGCTTAACATCCAAGCTGTCGTGCAGCGGGCCCTCCGCATTGCGTACTAGCTCGTGTAGGCGATCCCCTGATTGGGAGTCGAGCAATAGTAGCGCATGAAAAGGCTTATGGTCTCGGAACTTATAGTGAAACTGCGAGATCTTCCTGTCGTCTGTAATCCACATGCCGTTTCTGCAGAGATTGATGCTCGGTGTGCCCGAGTCTCGCAAGCGCAGGATCACCGACAGTTCTCCGATGCCGGTTTGAACGTTATGACGTTCGCCGAATCTTAGAGTCTTGTATGCGTCGTAAGCTCTTTGCCCGCTCAGAAACGCACGCGATCGCTTGTTGTCTCTGTTCTTGATCAGGACTTCCTCTAGCGTTGAGCTATCAAGACACTGGGATTGGGGCGATTGACCTGGACGGTGATCGTCGACTTTGATTACTAGGCGATCATCTTCGATCGCTTGAAAGAAGTTGCAAGCCGCTGCTTTCGAGACTATTTTCCAGAGTGAACGTGCTCTCCTCTTCCGAAAGTGATTGAATGCGGTGATTATCACAGCCGTTCCGTGTCCAGATTGCTTCTCGATAGCGTCTAGACTGTCGGTGATTAGATCGGGTAGAGAGTCGCCGTCAATGTATTTGAAGGACCCATTCTGAAATTCGGCAATTAGAAAGCCGTTTCCAGATCTCTGATACTGCTCTGACCCAAAATGCGATGAAGCTATCACAGCATGCCCGGCACCGATCCTCGCACCGTCCGTAGTCAACCCGCCATACACGACGTAGCGCAAGTCGGATGCGGGTATTGCGACAGAGTGTCCGTTGCCAAACGTGCCAGTCGCTGCCCCCCCTTTGGCACTGACTCCGTCACTTAGCAAAGCATCCATCCTGCGTTGATCGAGGCCGATTCCGTTATCAAGGACTGTAAGGATGTCTTGCTTCTGTTGCGTCAGGGCTTTGCGCATGGCCCGAACAACTCTCAATGCCTGACTCGGTAGCTTGCCGCCGCCCATTCTCTTTTGCGTCCTGACAGCGGCATTGAATGCTCTACGGTAACCCTTCATACCTGGGATACTCGTCTTCAGGCGTTGGGTGAGGTGGAATCGGACAATCGCAGTCTCTTCTCTGGCTTCTACCGCGGCATCGAGTGAATTTTGAATCAGTTCCCGTACGACGGCGGCCGACTTGAGGTCACTGAAGCCGGCAATTCCTGATGGTGTGAATCCACTCGATGATCCGGGTCCGAATTGCAGATCTAAGAGATTGTTCTGCAAGTTATCATGTCCTCCACGTGATCGAAGCTATGTCCGAGAAGGCATCAATCGCAGCATCGATCTCCTTGTTGTGTGTGAAACGGCCCAAACTAACTCGAACGCCTGTCGCAGCGACTTCTGGTTCCAAACCCAGCGCAAGGAGAACCCTGGAAGGCTCGGCCGTTTCAGACGAGCAAGCCGACCCGGTAGAAATCGCAATGCGGTCTGACACTGCCTCAATGACTTCGTCCGCACTGACTCCCGGGAAACCGAGGCTAAGGCTGCCCGGGACACGCCGACGAAGGTGCCCGAAGAATCGGACGCCAGCACAGACTCGCTCCATACCGTACCTGAGGCGTTCCGCCAGTTGCAACATGCGGCGTGTGTCCTCCTCCCATTGTTCGGATGCTAATCGGCACGCCTCGCCGAAACCTACCGCGAGTGGCACTGGAACAGTGCCCGGGCGGAGGCCTTGCTCCTGGCTGCCTCCAGTGACGATCGGCTCGATACGCACACCGCTCCGCACGAACAGTGCACCGATCCCCTTAGGCCCGTAGACCTTGTGAGCCGAGAGGCTAATCAGGTCAACTCCCCAGTTGTCGACATGAATTGGAATCCGTCCCGCCGCCTGCGTTGCGTCTGTGTGAAGCAGCGCTCCCCTTTCGTGGCAGAGGTCGGCGATCTCTGCCAACGGCTGGAGAACGCCAATCTCGTTATTGGCCGCCATGACCGAGACCAAACCAACGCTCCCATCAAGTGCCCCTTCGAGAACCGCAAGGTCTAGCAGGCCATCTGAACCCACGGGTAGTATGTTCACCCGATGACCCGCGCGTCGCAGCTCGCGAGCCGTTTCGAGAACGGCTGGATGCTCCGTAGCGAGCGTGACGATCTTGTTCCTGGTTCCGTTGAATGCCTTGGCAACTCCTCGAAGCGCAAGATTGCAGGACTCCGTCGCGCCCGATGTGAATACGATCTCGTCATCGTCCGCCGCTATCAATTCCGCCACTTGGCCCCGCGCAGCCCGCACCGCTTGGCCTGCTTCCCAGCCATAGGCGTGGTTGACCGAATGTGGGTTCCCAAAGTGAACCCCGAGGTACGGTAGCATTGCATCTCTTACACGGGGGTCCAAGGGGGTCGTCGCTTGGTAGTCAAGATACGCTGGCAGCAGGGTCATTCAACGAATCATTCTGTACAGTCACACGGAAGCACTGATGCCGAGTAGCGACCGATTTCGGATTCATCAGCTTCGGCGAGCATTTCGAAAGAAAAATCGGTAGATGTGCCGAAGAAGCCTATCCACTTGTTCTTGGGATTGCCGGTGAGCGGCCTGCGCTCGGCCTTCAAGTCACGGCCATAAGTCTGCTCTAAGCGGACCCACCACGCCACGTCCGACGGTGTGTCAAGGAGCGGTCCGAAGCCGGGCTCTTCGTTGTATTTCTCCTCTTCCATGTTTCTCCGGACACGCCTAAGGTTTCTGGCGCCCTTGAGGAAGCAGTATACGCAGTTCGAGAGGCTTCCCTCTTTGGGCAATGAGAGATCCCAAGGCTGCTTGTCCCAGAATGAATTGACGTCTTCTCTAGTCACCGCCATATCAGCTAGTGGCATGTAGACGTGTTCCCCAGCATAGCCCGCGGCACCAGGCCCAGCATTCCGTGCCGCAACACGCTGCACACGAGCTTGTTCATCACCCCGGAGGCCCACAAACGCAAGGTACTCAGCTCCGCCCTTTCCGAACGCCGCTTGGTGCCCAAACACTCGGCCTTCAAGGGCGGTGTTGTGGAATGATCGCCAAGCAGATGAGAAGCTACTGTACCGTTGCTCCGGTCGGAAATAGGGGCGTGACAGCCCATAGGCCTTCTTTTTCTCATAGATCTCCTCTGGAACGGAACCGCCGCTGCGACGGTGCCGACGGTACATTTCTTTGATGTTGACCTTAGGCTGGCTGCCGTAATGACCGAGGCGGGGGATACTCTCATTACCCGCCAGCCAGTCCTTGAGGAAAATTCGTGTGGTCTCTAGTTTCATGTTCTTCGTGCAGATCCGCCTGAACTGATTCGGAACATAGCCCTTCCATGAGAGCAGCTCTTCAAAGACCTCGCCCCGCCAATGGAACCCTTCTAGGTTGTTCGTCGACTTCGGCCGATCATTGACAGCGTGTTTCTCGAGCCGGTATGTCGGGATCCGTGTCCACTCGCCCTTCCGAGCGTCCTCGTATGTCTGAAACTCGACCCAGAAGAACGGAATTCCGTATCGATTGGAAGCTTCCATGCAATCTCGGGAGAAGCGATAGGTGCCGGGGTGCTCGGAAGCCGTGTTGTTGAACACGATGACATCTCCCCGGTCAGGGTCGAGAATTCGATTCTCGAGTAGCAAGAAAAGTAGCATCCCGCTGGAGCGGCCGCCCGAGAATTTGACGATATGCGGAAGGGCGTGGTGGGCTTTGGCGCGATACCGGAGACGGAAGGCACCCGATGTGCCGAGATTCCCAGACTGCCGCTGTCGATTCACAATGACGAGCCGAGGCACCCCGCTAACTCGCCCCGTCGTCGTTGAATCCTCTAACTCCGCCGCACCCTTTGCAGCCGGGACATCGTCTGGACTGCCGACACGGTCAATGTGCGTGCTCATAATCTCGGTCCCTCGCTTTGGTACTAGACCCTCGTGATCAGCGACTCGACCAGCCCGCCCTCATGAAACGTCTCGCATCCGAAATGTCGCAGGGTACTGCGGTATGCGTGTCGCGGTGGCGTCCACTGCCTGTGCCAGAGCAGGGCAGGCGGAAGCGCACAAAAGGTCGTAGCGCGTACTGGACTGGTGCAGAGCAGCGCTCTTTGCCCTCGGATTCAAAACTGACGTCAGCCGCCGCCATCAAGCCCCGCCACACTTCCGTAACGCAGTGAAGGTGATTATGCCACAACCGGTCATTGTGGCCTCAGGGGCGTGACGGACCATTTCGGTCCCGATTCCTTAGAGGTCCTCCGCTCCCGCATCGCGGCGCTCGGCGTCCAGATGCGGCGGGTGGTCCAGGCGCTGCGGTGCAAGGACGAATCCGACTCCGAGCCGGGCGTGGACTACCAGCGGCTGCTCGTGGAGGGCGATGCACCGCGCTGGCTGCGCAAGCTGAAGAAATAGCCTCTTCCGCAGAATCCGTGGGTCCGAAGGGAGTTTCTCCTCTTATATTGGCAACAGTGGTAGAGCGCCAGGCCAGCAGGCGTTGCGCAGACAGTGGAGACGCACCCGCGAATCCCGTGGAATCCAGGGATCCGGCCCTGTCCGGAGAGTCCTGCGGGGGCGCACTGCGGTCTGAGCCGCACCACCCAGTTGGCGCGCCGGTGTTGCTGTCTCGCACCAGCGTTGCGCATCGGCCGCCCACGCCTGATTGCAGGCGGAACACACTACAGTTTTCCCCCGTCTCGCGGCGGGGGGCCGCCGGGAGGCCTGGCCAAGCCTCGCGGCGGGCGGCGGGTCGGGTCGTGCTTTCCTGGATCCCAGGATCGTCTGGAAGCTTGATCGCCCGCCGCAGCACTTCCTGCCAGACCTGAACGGAAGCGTGGTTTGGAACCGCATCCAAGAGGCTAGGAGCGCAGGAAGTTCACCCGGCCATTAGGAGGATACCAGCATGCACAGCACTTCATCCACGGCCCCCGAGGTCACCGTCGGCATCGACGTGAGCAAGGCCAGGCTGGACGCCCATGTCGAGCCGAGCGGCGCCGCGCGCAGCTTCGACAACGACAAGTGCGGCCGCCGCGCACTGCGCAACTGGGCCCGCCGGGAGGGCGCGGAACGGGCCGCCCTGGAACCCACCGGGCGCTTCCACCGCGCACTGCACCAGTGCCTCGCCGACGCCGGCATCGAGGTGGTCGTGGTCAACCCGCGCCGCACCCGCAACTTCGCGCGCTCGATCGGCAAGGAGGCAAAGAACGATCTCACGGACGCCGAGGTGCTGGCCGTGTTCGCCCGCCTGCAGCTCGGCGAGGCGTCCGAGCCCAAGGCCGAGACGCTGCAGCAGCTGGCGGACCTGGTGGGAGCGCGACGCAATCTGGTGGACTCGCGGGACGCCCTGCGGAAGGCTTCCCGGGAATACGTCGAAGACGCAGCGAACAGAATGAAGCGTTCCATCGAAACGCTGGTGGAGGACATCGCCGGCCTCGACACCGCGATCGCGGCCCGGATGCGGAGCGAGGAAGGTCTGAAGCGGCGCTCGGAGATCATCCGGTCCGTGCCCGGCTGCGGGGCTGTGACCGCTGCGGTGCTGTGCGCGGAGATGCCCGAGCTGGGCGCCGTCGGCCATCCGCAGGCCGCCGCGCTGGTGGGCGTGGCCCCCTTCGACCGCGACAGCGGGCAGCATCGCGGGACGCGCAGGATCCGGGGCGGTAGGCAGCATGTGCGCAACGTGCTGTACATGGCCGCGCTCTCCGCCATCCGCTGCAACCCGGACATGCGGAGATTCTACGAGCGGCTGTGTGCTGCGGGGAAGCACTTCGAGGTCGCGATCGTCGCGGTCATGCGCAAGCTGGTCACCCTGCTGAACGCCTTGCTGCACCAGCATCGGGAGTGGCAGCTGGAGGCGCCCGCCAGAGAGGCCTGCGCATGAGGGCGTCGCTGCCGGCCTGCATCGGCGCCGGACCCTTGCCATGCTGCGGCTGCGCCCGGAAACGGACGCGGGCTCTGCTGGGAAGCAACTCGCCAGGGATACGGGCGTGGCGGCTGACGATCGCCCCTGCGGCGGCCTGACCGCTCCGGCTACAGGCCGCCGCCCCCCCAAGGCAGGCCATCGGAGTTGCCCGATGCCTCAGAAAATCCTGGGGGGAGGCGACCGCAGGGCGCCAGGGGGGCGAAGCCCACCTTCCAGCCACTCCTCGATCCAGTCTGCCTCCGTGCTCCAGCACACGCCCTCGCAGATCCCGCCCAATCCCTCCGAAACCCCAGAATTCTCGCATTTTCGGGTTGACATCCAAGACGGAAGCTTCCAGCAGTAGCTCTCTCTCGCAGGCGCACGGCGCCTGCGCCACTGTGCGCGGCGTGCGTCGAACTGCGGGGATTCGCCCGCAGACCGGGCACTGGGTCTGGGGCGAGTCCCGGCGGCCTCCGGATGCGGCCAGCGCAGAGCCGCACTGAACGCCGACCAGGTCCGCCACCTCTTCGACGAGCGCCGGCCGTCAGGACGGAAGCGACCGTCTGAGGCGGCCAAACCACTCTAGGACAGGCAGTCCCGGGAGACCGTCCCCCCTCCGGCCCGTCAGGCCGCGTCAGGCCGGAATCCGAGATACGGAAACACACTTGATCCGTCCGAAGCGTTTCCGAGGGAAGACACTCGTAGACGGCCAGGTACCCGCACCAGCCGCAGCGGGCACCTGAACGGTCCTGGGGAAGCGCGCGGACGTGTAGGATCGAATGTCAAGATGCCGAACGCTCACACAGCATTCTGGATGGCGCTCCTGGACTACGCCAGCGATCAGGACCAAAGGGCTCGGCTTTGGAACGGCTACATCGGCTGGAAGCTGCCGCCCAGACTGCGAACAGAGACGCCGAGATCTGGTTCGCTGCGCTATTCGGTTCGTCCGCCTCCGGATGGTTGGCCCGAGCTCACGGAAAGCGAGAGGTCGGAATTGGACACTCTGGCCCGGGAACACGGCGGCCACCCGACATGGCGTAACGAACCGTACATGGACTTCTCGCGCAGGAACTTCGGGTCAGGGGTCGATCTGTCCGAACTGACACTAGTTGGTGCCGACTTCCGCAATGTGCGATTCAACGCCGAGGTGAGGCTTCGAGGGTCGCGATTCTTCATGCAGGCACGGTTCGAGGAAGCGACGTTTGTAGCAGGTGCTTGCTTTCGGGAGGCGTATTTCGAACCTCATGTCACCTTCAACCGTGCCCGGTTCTTTGATCCCGCGGACTTCTCGAGCGTCGAATTCAAAGGTGGTGCCTCCTTCGACTGAGCTAGTTTCAAGCGGCATGTGCATTTCGACGGCTCAAGATTCGTTGAAACCTTTTTCCCGGAAGGGATCGAGCGCGCGTATCTTGCGAGTTTCAGGGAAGTCGATTTTCGAGGCGGAGCCTCGTTCTGTAACGTGGTGCTCGGGGAAGATCCTACCCAAACCGTACAGCGGGTACGGCCAAAAAGATCGGCCGACTTCAGCGATGCGCAATTCCATGCTGCGACGCAGTTTCAGCGAGCCGTGTTCCATGGTGCGCCCGCCTTCTTCAACTGTCGCCTTTACGAAGACACGGACTTCAGCCTCGTTCACTGGCCCAAGGCAATGCCAGATGATCCCCTCGATGTTGAATACGCGATCAGAGCCTGGGAACGCCTAGAACTGATAATGAGCCAGCTGGAGAAGCCACTGGACCGGCATCGCTTTTTTCGCTTGAAAATGGGTACCAGGCGGCTCAAGGACGGAATGTTACCGCGCGTGGTCAACTACCTCTTCGATGTCTCGAGCGACTATGGGTGGAGCCTCACGCGCGCCACAGTGAGTTGGGTAGGCCATTGGCTGGCCTTCGGTCTCGTGCTATTTGTGAACGCGGGACAAGCGGCCGTTGGTGGCGATGCGCTGAAGCTGCTTGGCGCCGCCCTCGGCACCGCGTTTGCCAATGCGCACTCCTTCCTCGCACTGGCGGGGAAGGGCGGGTACCTTGAGAGTTGTCGTGTGCTAATCGGCCAACACGACCATTGCGGCCTCTTCGCCGCCGTTGGGGTTATTCAGGCGATTCTCGGTCCAGTGCTGCTTTTCGTGCTGGTACTCACGATGCGAAACCGGTTCCGCTTGGCGTAGGTGCTCTTCGTGGCTCCCAAGATTCTCGGTCGGACCGGCCATCAGCAGACGCGGCCGCCTGCCCGTTCCCGCTCGAGGCGTCGCCAGAAGGCTTCATGCGGTCCCCAGTGTGGGACCACCCTCCAACTCTGCCCGGAGCACTGGTCCAGCAGCGGCACCGCCGCCAGAACGCCCGCCCCTCCGGTCGCGCCACCCGCCACGACGCCGACTCCCGGAACTTCCACAGGAGCGACCGTCACACTGCGCAACCGGACGGCTTCCCGGTGTCGGATCGATGACTTGCTATCAACGGCCGAAGCCGTAGGCGCAACTCCCGGGGTAAGCGTGGATGTTCGGATCGAGGGACAGAACTTCCGGACCGTTCTCTTGGTGGAATGCGGGCGGCTCTAGAATCCCCGCCACGCTTGTCAGGCAAGAGTTATAATCCCAAGAGGAGTTCACCACTAGTGCCTGAGAGCCAGCAAGACACCTCGATTGGATGGAACGTTCGGAAAATGGCTCATCCGCAGAATTTGTGGGCCTCGGGGGGCTGGGGAAGGTGAGCGAGTGTATGGTAGAGGGCGAGATGGCAGGCGTCGTAGGTGCGGAAGCCGAAGGCGCGGCGGAGAGTGAGTTTGGCTTTGAGGTTGAGGCCCTCGACGGCACCGGAGGAGTGGCAGCGCCCGGTGCGGAACCAGTTGAGGATGAGGGGTCTGTGGTTGGTGAGCATGCGGGCGAACTTGGCGAGGGGCTGAATCTTGGTGCGGTAGGCACGACGGCGCCAGCGTTTGAGGAAGCGGTTGGCTTGGGTGGGGGAGCGGGCATCGAAGAACTGGCGGAACTCCTCCTTGAGCAGGTAGGCCCGGACGGTGTCGAGGTTGAGCTTGAGGAGGTCTTGCAAGCGAGGCACTTGGAGTTCGCTGAGATGCTCGCGCCATTTGAGCAGCAGCCAGCGGGAGTGCTTCAAGACGGGCTGCTGGCCTTGGGCCTTGAGCCGGCGAGCTTCGCCGGCACGGATCTTGTCGATGGCTTCGCTGAGCTTCTTCATGATATGGAAGCGATCCAGAACGCGAACAGCTTGTGAAGCTCGGTCCGCGACAACGATCAGGTAGGGCTTCCACATGTCGGAGCAAACCACTTGCAAGCTTGCCGAGCGGTCTTGGCCGAACCAGTCGAAGAATTCCTCGAGCGTCTTCTTCTTGCGGTGCTGGCCGACCCACAGCAGGCGGCGGCAGCCTGCGTCGAGCTGGTACACGAGCGTCAGGTCCTGGTGGCCCTTGTGCCAGGCGATCTCGTCCACGCCGAGCACCCGGATGTCGTTGAGGCAGACGTGCTGGCGGCCCCATCGCACCGCCATGGCGACCGAGCGATGCACGCATTCCCAAGACACGCCGAAGGCCGAGGCGGTCTCCTTCCAAGAGAGTCGCTTGGCCCAGCCGGCGAGCATCCAAGCGAAGGCCTTGGTGACCGGGCGCTTGCCGTCGGCCCAAGGCACCTTCTCGACCTTGACCTTGCCGCACCACTTGCAGCTGACGCGGCGCATGGCGTACACCAGCGCGACTGGCAGGCTCAGCACGGGCACGAACTGGAAGCGGCGCGGCTTGAGTCGGTCATATCCAGGTCCGGGCATGCCGCAGACCGAGCAGATGGGGCGGTGGCCGGCACGGGGCCGCACCTGCACCTCCAAGCGCCCGTCCCCGGCGGCATTCTCCAGCAGCCGGATCTTGCCGTAGACGAAGCCGGGTATTTTGTGAACTCGATTGAGAATCGTGGTTAGCCGCATCAGACACCGCACATAAAGTATCATGCTGGCCCATGTCCGGGACCATGCCGTATCCTTGGCGCAGACCCCGCAGCTCAGCCGATGCGGGCAAACCACTACTGCAAGAAGGAAGAGCAGCTACTGGACGCGAGCCCACGTACCGCCCACCAAGCCATGCTCACCCATCATCGGACCCACACTTTGTGCGGAGGAGGCCTATTATTATAGACTAAATACGGGCCAATTGCAACCAGAATCTGAGAATAAAATGCGCTAATTATGACGTTGGGCACTCACGTCAGTAATTCCCATTTCGAAAGGGAAGGCGGGGCAGCCCGTGGAGCTGCGCGTGCCGGTGGTGATTGTGGAGAGCAAGGAGGGCTTCGTGCTGGACTGGAAGATCCTGTGGGAGGAGCAGGATGTGGAAGTCACAGTGGAGGTGATGGAGGATCTGAAGCAGGAGTGGCCGGAGCTGGAAGGGTGCAGTTTCGACCAAGGGTTCTCCAGCATAGCGAAGATCCTGGCGTTGGGAGGGGTGTTGAGCAAGCCGGCCCTTCCGAAGCGAGGGAAGCTGTCGAAGGCGGACTAGGAGAGGGAGAGCGAGAAGTGGTTCATTGAGGCGAGGAGGGAGCATTCGGCGGTGGAGTCGGCGATTAACAATTTGGAGCAGCGGGGTCTGGACCGAGTTCGTGAGAAGGGCAAGGAAGGGTTCCGGCGGGTAGTGTGCCGGTCGATACTAGCGGCGAACGTGCATCGGATGGGTCTGCTGCTGCAGCGGGCAGCGAGGGCGGACGCCAGGAAGCGTCGGGACTTGGAGCGAGGAGTCGGGCGGCGGCTCGAAGCCGCCTAACGAGGCGGAATGCAGGGCGGATTGGACTGCGAACTAGGGTTCGCCGGGCGGAGGTGCGCGTTGCGTACGGGCGCCATGAGGGATTCATCCTGCAGCCGGAACGGAGAGCTGCAATTCTTGAATAATCAGGCTGAATCTCCACTCACAGCCTGATCAGCTAGCTCAATTGCGTGCCAGAAATCATGAGAAAATGGGGTTTTGTCGCAAGCACTAGTTCACAATGAGCGCCTCGTACGCACGCGGACATCGAAGCTCGAAGCCACGGCCCTCCGGATCCCGTCGCAGGATGGAGCGGGCAGCAAGCTGACACGCACCCTCGACAGTGCGCTTGAAGGCTAGGGACCAACGGAAGAGCTCGGCGCACTGCTTGAGGGTAAGCGTTCGAGAGAGCTGTGATGAGCGCGGGCGAGGTCTCCACGGTTAGCAAGATTTTCTTCAGGCGGGGCATGGCGTTGCGGAGGAGATCGTGCCCTAGGAGACGGAGCAGGGTGGGTCTAACTGTGATGCTGCAGGCGGCAGCCAGAGAGTGAGGGCCGGCCGCCTAGAGGGCATGCCGGGTGCCAAGTCACACGCTTGCGGTGGTCGCTGACCGGATCGTGTCTCTCCCTGGGGCGAGGCTGATGTGGGCGGGTCTGGCAACGCGCAAAAGGCCTCCTCCGCACAAAGTGTGGGTCCGATGATGGGTGAGCATGGCTTGGTGGGCGGTACGTGGGCTCGCGTCCAGTAGCTGCTCTTCCTTCTTGCAGTAGTGGTTTGCTCGCATCGGCTGAGCTGCGGGGTCTGCGCCAAGGATACGGCATGGTCCCGGACATGGGCCAGCATGATACTTTATGTGCGGTGTCTGATGCGGCTAACCACGATTCTCAATCGAGTTCACAAAATACCCGGCTTCGTCTACGGCAAGATCCGGCTGCTGGAGAATGCCGCCGGGGACGGGCGCTTGGAGGTGCAGGTGCGGCCCCGTGCCGGCCACCGCCCCATCTGCTCGGTCTGCGGCATGCCCGGACCTGGATATGACCGACTCAAGCCGCGCCGCTTCCAGTTCGTGCCCGTGCTGAGCCTGCCAGTCGCGCTGGTGTACGCCATGCGCCGCGTCAGCTGCAAGTGGTGCGGCAAGGTCAAGGTCGAGAAGGTGCCTTGGGCCGACGGCAAGCGCCCGGTCACCAAGGCCTTCGCTTGGATGCTCGCCGGCTGGGCCAAGCGACTCTCTTGGAAGGAGACCGCCTCGGCCTTCGGCGTGTCTTGGGAATGCGTGCATCGCTCGGTCGCCATGGCGGTGCGATGGGGCCGCCAGCACGTCTGCCTCAACGACATCCGGGTGCTCGGCGTGGACGAGATCGCCTGGCACAAGGGCCACCAGGACCTGACGCTCGTGTACCAGCTCGACGCAGGCTGCCGCCGCCTGCTGTGGGTCGGCCAGCACCGCAAGAAGAAGACGCTCGAGGAATTCTTCGACTGGTTCGGCCAAGACCGCTCGGCAAGCTTGCAAGTGGTTTGCTCCGATATGTGGAAGCCCTACCTGATCGTTGTCGCGGACCGAGCTTCACAAGCTGTTCGCGTTCTGGATCGTTTCCATATCATGAAGAAGCTCAGCGAAGCCATCGACAAGATCCGTGCCGGCGAAGCTCGCCGGCTCAAGGCCCAAGGCCAGCAGCCCGTCTTGAAGCACTCCCGCTGGCTGCTGCTCAAATGGCGCGAGCATCTCAGCGAACTCCAAGTGCCTCGCTTGCAAGACCTCCTCAAGCTCAACCTCGACACCGTCCGGGCCTACCTGCTCAAGGAGGAGTTCCGCCAGTTCTTCGATGCCCGCTCCCCCACCCAAGCCAACCGCTTCCTCAAACGCTGGCGCCGTCGTGCCTACCGCACCAAGATTCAGCCCCTCGCCAAGTTCGCCCGCATGCTCACCAACCACAGACCCCTCATCCTCAACTGGTTCCGCACCGGGCGCTGCCACTCCTCCGGCGCCGTCGAGGGCCTCAACCTCAAAGCCAAACTCACTCTCCGCCGCGCCTTCGGCTTCCGCACCTACGACGCCTGCCATCTCGCCCTCTACCATACACTCGCTCACCTTCCCCAGCCCCCCGAGGCCCACAAATTCTGCGGATGAGCCAATAATAGAGGAATGGCGAAGCAAGGCTCCACCTATAAAGGTCCTGGTAAATGGTTCCGCAAGGGCATCTCGATGATCGAAGTGATCAACATGTTCCCTGACGACGAAACGGCCGAATGCTGGTTTTCTGAACTCCGCTGGCCCCACGGCCCCGAGTGCCCTCATTGTGGCTCCGACAACGTGCAGTCCGGCTGCGCTCACCGCTCCATGCCCTATCGCTGCCGCACCTGCCGCAAGCGCTTCTCCGTGCGCACTGACACCGGGATGGCCGACACCAAGCTCGGTCACCGCATCTGGGCCCTGTCCATCTATCTGATCTGCACCAGCATCAAGGGCATCTCCAGCATGCGGCTGAGCCGCGAGCTGGGCATCACTCAGAAATCGGCCTGGCATCTGGCCCATCGCCTGCGGGCCGGCTTGGCCGCACCGGCCGGGCTGTTCGCCGGCCCGGTGGAGGTGGACGAGGTCTACATCGGAGGCAAGGAGGGCAACAAGCACGCCAGCAAGAAGCTCCGGGCGGGGCGGGGGACGGTCGGCAAGCAGCCGGTGGTCGGAGGGCGCGACCGCGCCAGCGGGCGAGTGCATGCGCAGGTGGTTCCGAACACCACCAAAGAGGAACTGCAACACTTTGTGAAGAGAATTGCGATTCCAGGCGCGAAAGTGTACACGGACAGCTCCTCCAGCTACCGGTCGCTGGAGGGTTTCGAACACGCAGCGGTGAACCATTCCAGCGGGGAATACGTGCGCGGCACGGTGAGCACGAACGCCATCGAGTCGTTCTGGACGCTGTTCAAGCGCGGGCTGTACGGGATTTACCACCACATGAGCGTGCGCCACCTGCATCGCTACTTGGAGGAGTTCTGCGGGCGCAGCAACCTGCGCAACCTGGACACGGCAGAGCAGATGCGGCAACTGGCGCTGGGGCTGCAGGGCAGGCGTCTGACTTGGGCGACGCTGGCGGGCCGGGCGGCGGCCGCCTGACAGGCAGCGGCGCGCGGCGCGTAGCCGCCAACAGCGGCGGGCGCGGCTGGGAGCCGCGGCGCGTGCCAGCGCCCAGCAGGGGCTGCGCAAGGGGCGGATCCGGGAATCCGCGGTGGGGCAGTGGAGCCGCAGCGCAGCGGTCGGCTGCTAGCACAAGAGGCGGACAAAGGACGGGTAAACGGCCCGGAACAGCCAAGGAGTAAGTGCTCAAGGAGGCCGCAAGAAGTTCCACCAATGCTAGGTGGAATGAGCGCTCATCACAATGTGAGCGCGGCAGAATGCGGAGAATAGATCCTGACTATTAAGATTCAGTACGAGCACTATAGATTGTATACCTGCTGGAGCCTGTACAATATATAGACATTGGGCACTCACGTCAGTAATTCCCATTCATTGGCGAGGTTCCATTTGGAGCACTCCCCCAGGCCAGATTGCACATTCCGTTGCCACCTCGGGCCGGACTCCCGCCACCGAGCTGTGCTCGGCGCCAGCTCTGAGATAGCGCCACGCGACGCACTGTCAGGTGGGTGGGGGTAGTTGTACGTCCAACCTCCATTTACCGCCGGTTCGGGATTTCAGGCCAGGCGGCACGGGTTCGGCCGTCCGACCAGACTGGGCGGCGCAGACTGTTCCGCCGTGTTTGCGACATCGGCTGCTCAAGCCCTTGTCGGGCAATCCTCGCCAACCCGGATTGAGTCTTGGGCGTCCGATCAGAGCACGGCAGCGTGGCCCCCACACTTGGGCCGAGGCTGTACCCTGTTCGGTCCCTGATTCCCCCAAGTCGGGAATTGTGAGGTGGGTCGTCTGCTCCGTGTGCGCGATCGCGATGGCGGCAAGCCCCCGAGGAGTGTCACCAACGGTTTGCAGGCCAAGCAAGACACTATGGACCGGACGCTCCCGGATTCTGTCCCTTGGGGTTGCCAGGGGACTCTAACCAGGGGTTAGCGTTCGACCGGCCTCGGCCGATCACGCGGGGCGGATGCATGCGTCCGAGACCTCGCTGTGCCAGGCAAGTCGTGTATCCTCTTATTCGGCGGGGCATCCACAGTGGAGCCCGCGAACGGGAGGATGGAATGAGCGGACGGGCGTACTTGGGGATTGCATTCTGCGTGCTGGCGGGCTTTGCCTGCGCCGTGGCAGTGCAAGACGGCGGCGAAGAGCCCGATCCGGCGTATCGGGTCGTTCACGGGTGGCCGAACCTGCCCGAGGGGTACGCTCTCGGCCAGGTCGTCGGCGTTGACGTGGACAGCCAGAATCGGGTTTGGGTGTTCCATCGCGGGGAGCGGCCGATCCTGTGCCTCGATGCCGGAACCGGGGAAATCATCTCCTCATTCGGCGACGACCTCTTCGACAACGAGCACGGGCTCGCCGTGGACAGCGAAGACAACATCTGGGTAACGGACGCCAACACGCATGTCGTGCAGAAGTACAGCGCCGAGGGCGAGCTGTTGCTGACTCTCGGAATCAAGGGAGAGGAAGGCGAGGACGAGCAGCGGTTCAACAAACCGACTGACGTCGAAGTCGGGCCAGATGGCTCCGTCTACGTCACGGACGGATACGGCAATAACCGTGTCGTGAAGCTTGGCGCGGACGGGAAGTTCGTCACTGCGTGGGGAGCTAAGGGCACCGAGGCCGGTGAGTTCGACACCCCGCACGGAATCGCGGTGGACGGTGACGGGCGTGTGTACATCGCCGACCGCGGGAATTCCCGCGTCCAGGTCTTCGATGCCGACGGCGGGTTCCTTGCCGAGTGGATGAGCGACGAGATTGGGCGGCCTTGGGGGGTTGACATAACCGCGGATGGCAACGTCGTTGTGGCGGACGGCGGCGATCTGACCAACACGTCGTACGACCGTAACGGTGCCCTGCTGATGACGACGGACGGGGAGGTCATCGAGAGGTGGGGCTCCTATGGCAGCCACGACGGGCAGTTCTATTGGGCCCACGACATCGCTGCCGGTTCTGACGGCGCGGTCTACGTTGTGGACGTCAATGTAGGCATGCGCGTGCAGAAGTTCATTCGTCGCTAGGCGACCGCGCCTCTCGGCGGGCAAAGCTGCAGATCGGAGCGATGTCCGCGCACCCCCTTGGCAGAGACCCGCTGTCCGGGTCGAGACGGGAACCGCCGGCACACGGCCGGCCGGACCGCCCAGTTAGCCGGCCCTCGATGGGCCTGGGGCCCCCCACGGCAGGTGTGGCCACAATCCGATAGATGCTCTATGTCCACCATCAGCAGCACGATTCAAGCGTGTTGCCCAGGCCTTGTGCCCACCAGCAGCTGGCGCAACTCTTGGTGGCATCCAGATGTCGGCCAATCTCACTGTACGCCGATCGAGTGTGGGGCCATCCTCACGCCTTACGATGCCCGGATCGCTGGCGAAGAGTCCACGGCCGGTTGCCAATGGAGGCCAGGGTCGACTACTGGCGGGCGACCCACCGGCTACTTCGAAGCCTTTCCGAGCCACCGCAGTCGTACCACGAGCTTGATTGGCGTGCGTCCGGACAGTTCGAGGAACTGAGGCGAGTCCGCGTTGTTGTTGACAAACCGGTAGTTCGGGCGGTTGGTCAGGTTGTCCACGCCCGGGCGCAGCGACCATCGATGCCCCAGGAAGGACACCTCTCTCTGAACATGGACATTGAGGCTGAACTGGCGGGGAAGCCGCCAACTGTGAACTTGGCCCACCAGTTCGCCCCGCGCGTCGTGCGCGCTGAACGGGAATCCGTCCTTCCACTCGCACAGGTAGGCCACGGACATCTGCTTGCCGAGCGGGAACATCGCCCAGGACACCAGCCGGTGAGGAACATCCCACGCTAGGCGACCCTCCACCTGCGAGAACCGAATTGGAGCACCGGTCTCGACTTCCAGGGGCGCGTTCGACCAAGACTTCGAATAGGTGTAGCTGAGGAACCACCTCTCCGAGCCGAGCAGCGGCCTGCTCAGCGAGAACTCCACGGAATCGTATGCGTCGCGACGGGTGTTCTGCAGCTGGAAGCGGACAGCTTGGCCGCCAAGGGGGAGGCGGGCGTCCCGGACCGCTCGGGTGGATGCCGGAACTTGGGCGTAGCCGTCAGAGAGCCGCTTGCGAAGGTAGCTGATGCCAATGTCGGTAGCTCCCGGCAGTCCCTGATTCCAGCTTGCGCTGAAATTCCGCGCGCGCGGAATGGCGAGGATTCCGGGGTCGAGTTCGAAGAGGCGGATCTGGGGCGGTTCCGGAGGCGTCTTCCCGTCCGGGGCGAACGCCCTGTAGACAGAGTGCTGGTCCCTGTGCCGTGTGAGGATTCGCAAGTACGTAGCGGCTGGGATCCACCCCAGGCCGGCCGAGAGTCTCGATCTGCCCATTCCCGGCGGCGTTAGGGCCAGGCTGAAGCGCGGGGTGACGGCTCCTCTCGCCACGGTCCGGTCCCGGTCCCACCGCAGACCGATTTCCGCTATGAGCCGCGGGCCGATCCTCCACCGGTCTTGCACGTAGGTGCCGGTCTCAAGGTTGGACTGGGTGAACCGTCCGCTTCCGGCAAACTCGAGCCGGCTCAGCAGGGTTCCGTCCAAGGCGTAGTACTCAATCGGGCTGCGGCGGACACCCTGCGAGTACTGGGTTCGGCTGAGGCCCACTCCCGCCCTCCACTCGTGCCGCCCGAGCCCACCCCACGAGGCCAGCAGGTCTGCTCGAATCTCGTCACGGCCGCTGAGCAGCAGCATGTCGACGGGATAGTTGCCGGCTCTTCCGAGGGCAGTGATCCTGTAAGCGCCGGTTCCCTGGGGGACGGCGCGATAGGAGGACCGATAGGCGGCGTACCCAATGTCCAACACGCCCGTTCCGGAGAGGGCCACTTGATGCTTCACGTTGAAGAAATGCCTCCGGGCTCGCTGGTCTAGGGTCGTTTCCATCGGACTGAGCGGAGTTAGGCCTGAATTCGGAGCGTTGAGGTAGTCCGCCACCAAGCCCGAGCTGAGAGTGTGGCGAGGCGTCAGGTCAGCCCTCGCGCGCAGGCTGTTGTTGATCGACCAGTACCGGTTGCGGTCCTGCCCCCTCGGGAGTTCGCGGAAGAAGTTCTCTTCGTAGAGCGCGTCGAACGAGTTGAAGAACCATGCTCGGCCCGGAATTAGGGGACCGGACAGGTTGTGGCGAGGTCGCCAGTCCCGGAACCGCAGGCCACGATTCAGCTCGACACCGGGCACGAAGTTGGTGAACCGCTGCCTGAGGTTGTCGCCGCCCACGCGGGATTCCAGCGCCAGGGCCCCGCCCGCTCCCCGGCCCACCGCGGCCGAGTACCGACTGGGCTGCACTTCGACAGACCTGACCGACTCCGCGCCAAGCGCCATCTCCAGCTCTCCCGTGGCGGGATCCGAGAGATTGAAGCCGTCGAGCGACCAATTCGTCTCACTGGCCCGGCTCCCGTGCAGGTGGATGTCCCCGTAGGCCGTTCGGACCACTCCGGGCAGTACAGCGGCCACCCCTTGGATGCGCTGCTTTGTCGCACGGGTCACGGGCATCGAGTCGATCTCTTCCTCTACGAGCGCGGTGGACATCGCTATCTGATCGGCTGGTCGGCGCGGCTCGGAGCGGACGTCGACGACAGTGCCGGCGTCCCGAGACTGGACCAGCTCTACCCTGACCGCGTTCGTGCCTTCGGCCAGCTCGATCGGGTTGGCCTCGACGGCGAAGAAGTCGTCGTGCGTCACGGTCAAGTGGAACGTTCCGGCTTGGGCCAATTCGATGCGGAACGCTCCCCGCTGGTCGGATTGCGCCTCGGCCCGCTGGCCCGAACCGCCGCCAACGCTCTCGAGTGCGATTCGAGCCCCCGAAACCGGATTCCCGCCTTTGTCCGAGACGGAGCCATCAATCCTGGCTTGTCCGCCCGCAACGGTCACCGACCAAGCGGCCATTCCGACCGTTGCGGCCACGCTGCGAAACACGGCGAATCGCGCCCGGCGGTGGCGGGTTCTCTCCGCTATGCGCATAAGCCAGCGGTTGCGAATGGGCAGGCTGTCGCAGGTGTCGCCACCGTCCTTGCTCACCCGTCAGAGCACATCATAAGAAGCGCGGGGCCGTGTTGGCCCCCGCGAGGCTCCCGACCGCACACGTGACGTCTGTGACACCTTCAGGGGCGGCCTTGGACGGGCACTTCAAACCTCTCACAGTAGTGCTGCGTGCCACAACCTGATCGCCGGTAGCGTGGCTGGCCAAGACAGGCCGTTCCGTGAGGTAGCAGAGCACGGTCGGGCGAGCAGGGGAATGCTGGCCCTCGACTCTTGGGAGACGGGCGAGACTTGGCATCTCGGAAGAAGACTCATCGCCGCGTGAATGCCGTCTGCTGCTCGTATAGGTCGACGGGCCTCCACTGCCGCATCTCCTTGTACTCCCGATATCGGGCTGGGTCGGCATCCGGGTTTGCCGTTGGCATCTGCGCTCCCACGGACTCCCGCCACGAGTGCAGCTTGGCCAGCAGTTCCCGGACCTTGTCCGGCATCGCCGCGGCAAGATCGCGGGTCTCGCCGATGTCTTCGCGCAGATCGTACAGCTCGGCGTGCCCGTCCTCGTAGAACTCGATCAGCTTGAACGGCCCATCCCGGACAGCGCCGTAGGGGGTGCACGTGACGATCGGCGTGTGCGCGTTGTAGTGCGGGTAGTGCCAGTAGATCGGTCCGCGGCGATAGTCTCCCTCGCCCTTGAGCAGCGGTGCGATGCTCCGTCCGTCGGCCATCTCGGCTCCTTCCACTCCGGCTATGTCGAGAATCGTCGGGAACAGGTCCGCACTGATCACGGGCTCGTCGACCACGAGCCCCTTTGGCTGACCGGGCCACTTGACGATCAGTGGAACTCGCACCCCGCCTTCCCACGCCGTGCTCTTCTCTCCGCGAAGCGGCAGGTTTGAAGTTACGCGACCGTCCTTGGAAAGGCCCCCGTTGTCGGAAAGGAAGATGACGACAGTCCGTTTCGCGATCCCGAGTCGTTCGAGCTTTGCAACGATCGAGCTGACACTGTCGTCCAGTCCCTCGACCATGGCCGCGTATTCCGGGTTCTTCAGATGGCCGCTCGACGCCTTCTCGCGATACTTCGCGACGACCTCGGGCTTGCCCATGATCCGCGTGTGAACGGCGTAGTGCGAGACGTAGAGGAAGAAGGGTCGGTCTCGGTGGCGGTCCAGGAACGCCTCGGCCTCGCGGGTGATCCGGTCGGTCAGGTACTCTCCAGGCCGTTCGTCAGGGAACGGGCGCCAGCCCAGTCGCGCCACCTTCTCGGCTGGCCAGTACGGCGGGAACATGTCGCTGTGTGAGCCCGCCCCGCTGCCCCCGACGCTGAAATCGAAGCCATGGTCCTCGGGCCACCACCCCTTCTGGCCCAGATGCCACTTGCCGATCGCGGCCGTCTCATATCCCGCCCCCGCAAGGGCTTCGGCAATGGTCGTCTCGCGATGGCGCAGGTAATTCGTCCAGCGCGGAATCCTGAGCTTGGCCCCGGGCGGAGTCCGGCCGGGGATCCAGTCTGTCACGTGGGTGGACGCCGGGTACTTCCCAGTGAGGATGCTGGCGCGGGTCGGAGAGCAAGAGTTGCCCGCGGCGTAGGCATCAGTAAAGCGTGCGCCCGCGGCGGCGAGGCGGTCGATGTGGGGCGTCTCGTGGTAAGTGCTCCCGTAACTGCCGAGGTCTCGCCAGCCCAGATCGTCTGCCAGGACGAGCACGAAGTTTGGCGCATCCGAGGCGGGAAGGCCCACCCGGGCAAAAGCGGCGATAGCGAGGAGCAGAATGCTGGTTCGGAGCGCGCACGTGGTCATGGATCTGCCTTACTTGCGCCAAGTATAGGCTCTGGCTCAGCGCTGACGAGCCAGCTCGGGTGACTGGCCAATGTGGCGCTGTGCTCGGGCGTCATTCACCCGTTCGGCTCGATATCGCGACCAAGCCAGCTTCCCCCCTCGCGGCAATTCGTCAGTGCGGTTGGCGCGGACGTGCTGGCATTCGGTCATTGTCGTCGGTCGAGCTCCCGCACAAGTGCCGCATGCCCCGTCCCCAGGCCAACGATCCGCCATTTGAGTGAGTGCGCGTAGAATGAGTGCGCGAGAGGGCCGACACATCATCATGCATTTCCCGCCGTGGCACCTTGGGTGCCTTGCTTTGGCGATCCTCGCGTCGCATCCGATCCATGCGGCGGTTGAGCCGTTGCCCGACCTGCCGCCGCCGGTCGGGCGGAACGTCGACTTCGCGGCCGATGTCGAGCCGATCCTCCACGGGCGCTGCTACGCCTGCCACGGTCCATCGCTGCAGACCAACGGTCTGCGTTTCGACCGCAGGGAGGCGGCTCTCAGGGGCGGGTACAGCGGATTGGCGATTCTGCCAGGTGACAGTGCCGCAAGCCCGCTGGTCCACCGGGTGTCCAGCCCAGAGGACGGATTCCGGATGCCGCCGGCCGAACCGCGACTGTCCCCGGAAGAGGTGGGGATCCTTCGCGCCTGGATTGACCAGGGCGTCCCTTGGGCCCAAGGGGACGCCCCTGGGACTGCGCGGCCCCGGGTGTCGCAGGCCGAGCACTGGTCCTTCCAGCCGATCCGGGATCCCGAACCGCCCGAGGTCCGGCTGGCCGATTGGCCCCGCAATCCGATCGATCGGTTTGTCGCAGCCAATCTCGAGTCCAAGGGTTTCCGCCCTTCTCCTGAAGCCTCCAAGCTGACCCTGCTGCGTCGCGTGAGCCTCGATCTCATCGGACTGCCGCCGTCTTGGGAGGAAGCCGAGGCCTTTCTCGGCGACTTGTCCCCCGACGCCTATGAGCGCGCGGTCGACAGGCTGCTGGACTCCGACCATTACGGGGAGAAATGGGCGCGCCATTGGCTCGACCTTGCTCGCTACGCCGACAGCGATGGCTACGAGAAGGACCTCGGGCGACCGTTCGCGTGGAGGTGGCGGAACTGGGTGATCGACGCCTTGAACGAGGACATGCCCTTCGACGAGTTCACGACCCTGCAACTCGCGGCGGACCTGCTCGAGAATCCGACACCCGACCAACTGGTAGCAACGGGCTTCCACCGCAATACCCTGCGCAACCGGGAGGGCGGCACGATCTACGACCAGTCGCGATTCGAAGAAACGCTGGACCGGGCTAACACGGTGGCAACGACATGGCTGGCGCTCACTGTGGAGTGCGCGCAGTGTCACGACCACAAGTACGACCCCGTCACGCAGAAGGACTTCTACTCGCTGTACGCTTACCTCGACAATGTCGAAGACGTGGATGTCGACGCCCCCTTGCCGGGCGAGATGGGGCCTTACCTGCGCAACCGCGCTGAGTACGTGCGGAAGCGCCAGCAGCTGCTCGAGGAGCATCATGTGCCCGAGCTGCAGCCGGAATGGGAGCGGCAGATGAAGATCGCCGGCGAGAATCCCGGCCAGCGCACCGATTGGGACCTGTGCTACGACGTGCTGTTCCAGATGACCGACAACGGCTGGCACGTGCTGCACAAGGAACGCGGCGAACGCACCTTTCGGGAGCGGGAAGTCCTCGCCGACTACTTCATTGACTGGTACTACACGGTCGTCTCCAAGCAGCGCATCGAGGAGCTGCGCTTCAACGAGCTCCGCAAGAAGCTCAAGGATCTCAAGTCCTCGTACCCCCAGCTGAGCAAGGCTCGCATCATCCGCGTGCGGGAGGGGCCGGGAGAGACGTTCCTGCGAATTCGGGGCCAGTGGGACCGCAAGGGCATCAAGGTCGAGCCACAGCCCCCGTCATTCCTGCCCCGGGCTGCGCGTCGAGGCGGGGCGACCAGGCTCGACCTCGCGAAGTGGATCCTGTCGGAGGACAACCCACTGACCGCTCGAGTGGCGGTGAATCGGATGTGGCAGGAGTTCTTCGGCCGGGGACTTGTGCGCACGTCGGAGGACTTCGGCACGCAGGGCGAGCTGCCCTCCCACCCGGCACTTCTGGACTGGCTCGCTTCGAGGTTCCGGGCCGAAGGCTGGAGCGCGAAGCGAGTCCACAAACTGATCGTCATGTCAGCGACGTATCGCCAAGCCTCCAATGCCCGTCCGGATATTGCGGGGCTGGACCCGGAGAACGCTTGGCTCGCGAGCCAGAATCGGCTGCGCCTCCCGGCCGAGACCCTGCGCGATTCGACACTCCGGGTCAGCGGGCTGCTGTCGCCAGCGGTCGGAGGTCCCAGCGTGTACCCCCCGCAGCCGGATGGGGTCAAGGAGCTGACGTACGGCTGGGACACTGACCGGTGGGAGGAGAGCCGGGGCCCGGACCGGTACAGGCGCGGGCTCTATACGTTCTTTCAGCGGACCGCGCCCTATCCGCAGATGATGAACTTTGACGCTCCGGACTCGAACCGCACGGCCAGCCGGAGGCGGCGCAGCAACACCCCGCTCCAGGCCCTGAACCTCCTGAACGACGACGTCTTCGTGGAGGCGGCCCGTGCCCTTGCGATTCGTGTCTTGTCAGAGGCCGCTCCGGACTGGGACGCCCGGCTGCGCCGCATGTTCCAACTGGCGCTGGCCCGTTTCCCAGCAGAGCGCGAGGCTGGGTGGCTGTCGGCATCTTACGGGCGCCAGACACGCCTGTTGGAGGAGTCCCCGGCCGAGGCTCGCCAGCTCGCCCGGGTCGAGCTGCCCGACCACGGCCCCGTCGAGATCGCGGCTTGGATGGGCATCGGTCGCATTCTGATGAACACGGACGAGTACATCACCCGGGAGTGACGCGATGACCCTACAGCAATTCCGCGCGATTCAGCGCCGCCGCGACTTTCTCAAGCATGTCGCTTCCGGGATTGGAATGGCCGCTCTGGGCGATCTGCTTGCCCGGGACGGGCTGACGGCGGCAAGCCTGCCGGATGTCAACCCGCTCGCCCCCAAGCAGCCGCCCTTCCAAGCGAAGGCAAAGCACGTCATCTTCATGTTCATGGAAGGCGGGCCGAGCCAGTACGAGCTCTTCGACCCGAAGCCCGCGTTGGAAGAGCACCATGGCAGCGCGCTGCCCGAGTCGATGACCAAGGATCTGAAGCTTGCTTTCATCAAGCCGTCCGCCAAGGTCATGGCCAGCAAATTCAAGTTTCGCCGGCACGGCCAGAGCGGCATGGAAATCTCCGAGCTGATGCCCCGGCTGGGAGATGTGGCGGACGATATCTGCCTGGTGCGGTCGATGCGCACGGACGCCTTCAACCACCACCCCGGACAATTGCTGCTGTTCACCGGTCACACCCAGTTCGGCCGTCCCACCATGGGTGCTTGGTCGGTCTACGGCCTAGGCAGCGAATCCCAGGACCTTCCGGGATTTGTTGTCCTGACCTCCGGGCGTGGCACCAGCGGAGGGTCGAGCAACTTCGCGAGCGGATTCCTGCCCTCGCACTATCAGGGCACGGTGTTCCGCAACTCCGGGGATCCGATCCTGTATCTGTCGAATCCGGACGGCGTGAGCGACGCGCTGCAGCGGGAGACCCTGCGGTCGGTGCGAGAGCTGAACGAGATGCGGTTCGAGGAAACGGGCGACTTGGAGATAGCGTCCCGCATCTCGTCCTATGAGCTCGCATACCGCATGCAGGTGTCGGCCCCTGAGCTGCTGGACTTTTCCGCCGAACCCGCCCACGTCCTTGACGGCTACGGTGTCAACAGCGAGGACGAGGACCAGCGGCAGTACGCGACGAACTGCCTGCTGGCGCGCCGCATGGTGGAGCGGGGGGTCCGGTTCGTCCTGATGATGGACGCCAGCTGGGATGACCACAGCGAGTTGAACAAGAACCTTCCCAAGCGCTGCCAGAAGGTCGACCAGTCCAACGCCTACTTGATTGAAGATCTCAAGCAGCGCGGATTGCTCGACGAGACGCTGGTGGTCTGGGGCGGCGAATTCGGAAGGACGCCCATGGTGGAGCTCCGTCGGCCGGACGACGCCGAGAACGCCGGTCGCGACCACCATCCGAACGCGTACAGCATGTGGATGGCTGGCGGTGGCCTCGCCGGCGGACAGGTGGTTGGCAAGACGGACGATCTTTGCCTCAACGTCGTGGAACGTCCAGTTCACGTGCACGACTTGCAGGCAACCATGCTGCATCTGCTCGGCTTCGACCACGAGAAGCTGACATACCGCCACATGGGACGAGACTTTCGGCTGACCGACGTGCACGGCCAGGTGGTGAAGGAGTTGCTGGCATAGCCGGCAGGTCTTCCGGCCCCTTCGACCGCGCCGCTGCGGAGGACAGGCTGGATTGCTCACAGGCAGCGTGACGATCAGGTGTCGACGATCACAGGATCCGCGTCACATCGGCGCATCTTCGTGGTCCTCCACGAGCGCTCCCGGCGTCCGGATCACCGGCGGATCGTATCGGGCAGGCTTGCACGCTTGCTCGATCTTCCGGCGAACGGCGGCACTTGCCAATTGACGGGGCCGGTCCTGGGCGGCGTCCGGATCACCCGCTGCCGCTTACCTGACGACAGGGTCAGAAGCGACTAGCGCCGATCGTGTCGGCGCAGTGACCCACCAACCTCTCGTGATGGCCTGTCGTGCTGCGACGATGAGGTCTTGACCCAAGTTCGTCACTTCAGGGCGGATCTAGGCCCTGATCTGTGTGGCTAAAGGGCTTAAATGAGCATTTCTTCGTGGTATATGCCGTTTATGGTTTTAGCTTGCCCTTCTGACATTTCTAGTATTTGCCATTATTTGCCCTCTGAGGCTTCAATGGGCTTTGTAGTGCCAAGAAATGGCTCCAGGGGCCATTTCCCATTGACAACCTGCCCCCACTTGGGTGATGGTGATCAAGTAATGTTCCTCCGCGCCACCAAGACGCATTCCAAGGCTGGCCGGCCGGCCAGCAGCGTGCGTCTCGTCCAGTCCGAACGCCACGGCTCGTCCGTCCGCCAGAAGACCCTGCTCAACCTCGGCACCGCCTACCCCGTCCCCGAGCCGCTCTGGCGCCAGGTTGCCGCCACCGCCAGCGACATCTTCCACGGCCAGCCCTCGCTGTTCTCCGTCGATCCCGAGGTCCTCTCGGCCGCCGAGCACCTCGTCCACCGCCTCCGCGAGCGCGGCTTCCAGACCCGCACCGACGCCGACTCCCGCTTCGCCACCGTCGACCTCGACACTTTGCAGCATGACGCCACACGCTCGGTCGGCGCCGAGCGGCTGTGCCTGCAGGCCCTCGACGAGCTCGGCTTCCAGCGGCTGCTGCTACGCCAAGGCGCCTCCCAACGAGACTCCAAGATCGCCACTGCGCTGATCGTCGCCCGCATGCTGCACCCCTCTTCCGAGCGCGAGGCCCTGCGCTGGATGCAGCGCTCCTCGGCCCTGCTCGAAGTGCTGGACCTGGACGCCGGCTTGGGCCCCTCGCTCTCCAAGCTCTACCGCACCAACGACCTGCTCTGGAAGCACCGCGAGGCCGTGCAGGAGGGTCTGTTCCACCGCGAGCGAACGCTGCTGCAACTCTCCGGCACGATTGTGTTCTACGACCTGTCCAACGTGCACTACAGCGGCCGCGAGAACGATACGCTGCGGCGATTCGGGCGTTCGAAGCAGAAGCGCAACGACTGCCCGCTGGTGACTTTGGCGCTGGCGCTGGACGGGGGGGCTTCCCGCGTCGCTGCGAGGTGCTGCCGGGCAATGCCTCTGAGCCGGGCACGCTGCAGGGGGTGCTGGAGAAGCTGGCGCAGCAGGAGGGATCCGGGGCGGGGCCCCGGCCGACGGTGGTGCTGGACGCAGGCATCGCGAGCCAGGCGAACATCGAGTGGCTGCAAGCGCACGGCTGGGAGTGGATTGCGGTCAGTCGGGAGGCCAAGCCCAAGCCGCCCAAGGGCGAGCCTGAGGCACTGGTGCGCACGCAGGCGGGCTATGACGTGCGAGTCTGGCCGGTGCAGCGCGAGCAGGGGGGCCAAGCGGACGGGCAGGCGGCCGGCGAAGAGGGGGACGGCCAAGGAGGGGAATTGCGCCTGTACGCGGTCAGCGAGGCGCGCCCGCGCCGGGAGCAGGAGATATTGCAGAAGCAGCGCAAGCGGTACGAGGAGGCCTTGGAGCATCTGCACGCAGGGCTGTCGGAGCCGCGGCGGCTGAAGAATCTCGAGAAGGTGCAGCGCAAAGTGGGCAAGTTGGAACAACGGCACAACCGCGTGGCGAGCCACTACGAGGTTACGGTGAGGCCGCAGCTCGACAAGCGGGGCCGGCCCGCCACAGGCAAGCAGGCCAAGGCGGCAGCGGTGGAGTACAAGCAGAAACCGAAGCATGCCGCAGTCGACGCAGGGGCCGGGGGCTACATGCTGCGCACCAGCCATGCGGACTGGGATGTCGAGCGGGTGCTGCGCACGTACTGGACACTGACCGCGGTGGAGGCGACATTTCGCGAGCTGAAATCGAGTTTGGGTTTGCGGCCGCTCTACCACCGGTTGAACGCGCGAGTGTCGGCCCACATGTTGATCTCGGTGCTGGCGTACCACGCCGTACACCTGATCCGCACGCGATTGCGGGAGCAGAGGATTCGATTGAGTTGGCAGTCGATCCGGGAAGAGTTGCGGGACTGGACGCGAGTGACAACGACGGTGCGGGCGACGGACGGGGCGCAGATCACGAATCGCCAGGATGTGCGACCGACGCCAGAGGCAGCGCGGATCGCTCGGGCCGCCGGACTGCAGCCTCGGTTGTACCGCCGCCGCATGCGGGCTGGGAAGCTGGAAAGGTCACAAAACGTAGTGCCAAGTGGGGCTGAGGCCCAGGACGGCCAGCCGCCATTGGAGTGAACTGGGGCTCTGGAGGCCGATCGGGCGCTCCGGCCTAAGACACCTGTTTCTTTCCTGTTTTATGTCTATGGTTGTGCCGACAAGGCTGCTTTGGAGGCCAAGACTCGATTCTTAGGGCTCTTGCGGCCTTGACCTTAACTCCGCCCTCCTAGCCCAAGTTCGTCACTTCAGGGCGGATCTAGGCCCTGATCTGTGTGGCTAAAGGGCTTAAATGAGCATTTTGTCGTGATATATGCTGTGTATGGTTTTAGCTTGTCCTTCTGCTGTTTCTAGTATTTGCCATTATTTGTCCTTTGAGGCTTCAATGGGCTTTGTAGTGTGCGCCGTGCTAAGGCACTGGCTCCCAGCGGGTGCGAAGCCCGCCCGGCTAACTGTCGCTCCAGCCGGAAGCCGTCGGAGCGGGTCATGGAGGTAACGACATGGACTGAAGCACTCCGACGTGACGGGCCGCCTTTTGGGCGGCTCAGCGAGCACGCAGGCCGCAACGCGAGTGAACGCCGAGCAGGCCTCGAAAAGCATAATGCGGAGGCCGACCCGCCGCTATATCGGGGAAGGCAGCCAGCGTCCGGGAAGCGAGCGACGCGAGCACCGGGCGTCTCCGCCGGGGTATTGGCGGCAGCATGCGTGCAAGAGGGAGACGGAGGCAACACGGGAAGCCCTGTCGGTGGCGTGCACGCGCCAACCGGACTCCCGCGAGGGACAGGCCGGGCCGGTCAGGGTGGCGGAGAGGCCCGTAGTACCGGGGAAGCCGGGTAATGCCGGTGGAGGGAAGGGGCCTCAGTTCGAGAGCGATGCAGGAAGGAGGACAGGACCGATGGAGACTGGCGCGAGCCTATTAGCTCCGGAAAAGTTCGGAGACTCCAGAGCGCATCACCTGCGCAAGCGAAGGAAGACCCGGACCACCGCGCGCAGCAGTGGCCGGGAGAACTGGCACGCGCCGTTGACGCACAGGCGGACCAGCGGCTCAGCCAGTGGCTGTGTCGGAAGCACCAGGCGAAGTCGGGCCACCCCGTGCGGTACCCGAGCGAGAGGCTGAGGATTGACTTCGGCCTCGTGCGCCTGCCAGTGCGGACGGCCAGCTTTCCGTGGGCGAAGGCATGATCTCGTCCGAGAGCCGGATGCTGGAAATTGGCATGTCCGGTTCGATGAGCGGGGAGAGGAGACGTAGTTAAGCGGGAAGGTCAGTGAGGCACCTACAGATGGCGAAAGCCGTAGGAACACCCCTAAAACAGCTACTGCTTCCTTGCTAAGGCCAACGCGCCTCTCCTCGACTCTACGCCAAGAAATGGCTCCAGGGGCCATTTCCCATTGACAACCTGCCCCCACTTGGGTGATGGTGGTCAAGTAATGTTCCTCCGCGCCACCAAGACGCATTCCAAGGCTGGCCGGCCGGCCAGCAGCGTGCGTCTCGTCCAGTCCGAACGCCACGGCTCGTCCGTCCGCCAGAAGACCCTGCTCAACCTCGGCACCGCCTACCCCGTCCCCGAGCCGCTCTGGCGCCAGGTTGCCGCCACCGCCAGCGACATCTTCCACGGCCAGCCCTCGCTGTTCTCCGTCGATCCCGAGGTCCTCTCGGCCGCCGAGCACCTCGTCCACCGCCTCCGCGAGCGCGGCTTCCAGACCCGCACCGACGCCGACTCCCGCTTCGCCACCGTCGACCTCGACACTTTGCAGCATGACGCCACACGCTCGGTCGGCGCCGAGCGGCTGTGCCTGCAGGCCCTCGACGAGCTCGGCTTCCAGCGGCTGCTGCTACGCCAAGGCGCCTCCCAACGAGACTCCAAGATCGCCACTGCGCTGATCGTCGCCCGCATGCTGCACCCCTCTTCCGAGCGCGAGGCCCTGCGCTGGATGCAGCGCTCCTCGGCCCTGCTCGAAGTGCTGGGCCTGGACGCCGGCTTGGGCCCCTCGCGCTCCAAGCTCTACCGCACCAACGACCTGCTCTGGAAGCACCGCGAGGCCCTGCAGGACGGTCTGTTCCAACGCGAGCGAACGCTGCTGCGACTCTCCGGCACGATTGTGTTCTACGACCTGTCCAACGTGCACTACAGCGGCCGCGAGAACGATACGCTGCGGCGATTCGGGCGTTCGAAGCAGAAGCGCAACGACTGCCCGCTGGTGACTTTGGCGCTGGCGCTGGACGGGGAGGGCTTCCCGCGTCGCTGCGAGCTGCTGCCGGGCAATGCCTCTGAGCCGGGCACGCTGCAGGGGGTGCTGGAGAAGCTGGCGCAGCAGGAGGGATCCGGGGCGGGGCCCCGGCCGACGGTGGTAATGGACGCGGGCATCGCGAGCCAGGCGAACATCGAGTGGCTGCGGGCGCACGGCTGGGAGTGGATTGCGGTCAGTCGGGAGGCCAAGCCCAAGCCGCCCAAGGGCGAGCCTGAGGCACTGGTGCGCACGCAGGCGGGCTATGACGTGCGAGTCTGGCCGGTGCAGCGCGAGCAGGGGGTCCAAGCGGACAGGCAGGCGGCCGGCGAAGAGAGGGACGGCCAAGGACGGGAATTGCGCCTGTACGCGGTCAGCGAGGCGCGCCAGCGCCGGGAGCAGGAGATATTGCAGAAGCAGCGCAAGCGGTACGAGGAGGCCTTGGAGCATCTGCACGCAGGGCTGTCGGAGCCGCGGCGGCTGAAGAATCTCGAGAAGGTGCAGCGCAAAGTGGGCAAGTTGGAACAACGGCACAACCGCGTGGCGAGCCACTACGAGGTTACGGTGAGGCCGCAGCTCGACAAGCGGGGCCGGCCCGCCACAGGCAAGCAGGCCAAGGCGGCAGCGGTGGAGTACAAGCAGAAACCGAAGCATGCCGCAGTCGACGCAGGGGCCGGGGGCTACATGCTGCGCACCAGCCATGCGGACTGGGATGTCGAGCGGGTGCTGCGCACGTACTGGACACTGACCGCGGTGGAGGCGACATTTCGCGAGCTGAAATCGAGTTTGGGTTTGCGGCCGCTCTACCACCGGTTGAACGCGCGAGTGTCGGCCCACATGTTGATCTCGGTGCTGGCGTACCACGCCGTACACCTGATCCGCACGCGATTGCGGGAGCAGGGGATTCGATTGAGCTGGCAGTCGATCCGGGAAGAGTTGCGGGACTGGACGCGAGTGACAACGACGGTGCGGGCGACGGACGGGGCGCAGATCACGAATCGCCAGGATGTGCGACCGACGCCAGAGGCCGCGCGGATCGCTCGGGCCGCCGGACTGCAGCCTCGGTTGTACCGCCGCCGCATGCGGGCTGGGAAGCTGGAAAGGTCACAAAACGTAGTGCCAAGTGGGGCTGAGGCCCAGGACGGCCAGCCGCCATTGGAGTGAACTGGGGCTCTGGAGGCCGATCGGGCACTTCGACCTAAGATACCTGTTTTTTCCTGTTTTCTGTCTATGATTATGCCGACAGGGCTGCTTTGGAGGCCAAAACTCGATTCTTAAGGCTCCTGCGGCCTTGACCTTAACTCCGCCCTCCTAGGACGATCCACGCTCCCCTCGCACGGCGGAACGCCACCAAGTGACGAACTTGGGCTAGGACGATCCACGCTCCCCTCGCACGGCGGAACGCCACCAAGTGACGAACTTGGGTTGAGACGGTCGCGCTGTGGGGTGGCTCACGATCACGGTCCCGACATAGACCCTTGGCTTCGCCATGGATGGAGGGCTAGCACACCGGTCTGGCAGTGCCGAGACAGCCTGCCCAAGAGATCGGCCAGGACCCGGTGTCATGAACTCCCCAAGGCGGGGGGCAATGTCAGGCTGAGACCTCCACCCACAGCTGTCGCGGACCTCGGAGCACTGTCTGCAGCCTCCGCGACGGCTCCCGTACGAGCCGGATCGTGCCGAACGTTCGCAGCACGGCCTCCAGGGCGATGCGGCCCTCCAGTATGGCCAGCGGCGCCCCCAGGCAGTAGTGGATGCCCCTTCCGAACGAGAGGTGCATTGCACCCCTGCGGCGGATGTCCAGCGTGTCGGGATCGTCGAATACGTCCGGATCGCGGTTGGCCGCGCCAATCAGGCCGAGCACTGCTTGTCCCGCCTTGATCCGCTTGCCGCCGAATTCCACATCAACGGTCGCGGTGCGCCCATCAATCTGCACGGGCGCGTCGTACCGCAGGAATTCCGTCACCGCCGATCCCATCAGCTGAGGGTTGTCTCTCAGCAGCTGCAATTCGTCGGGGTGTGACAAGAGCGCCAGCATCGCGTTGCCGATCAGATTCCTGGTCGTTTCGTTGCCCGCCGCCAGCAGCAATATGAGGGTCGTGATCAGTTCCTCGTGCGTCAGCCTGTCGCCCGCCTCTTCCGCTGCCAAGAGCCCGCTGATGATGTCGCCTTTGGGGTCCGACCGTCTTTGCCGGATGATGCCCTCGAAATACTCGGTGAGCTCCCCGGTCGCATTTTGGACACGGGCCACGCCATCGTCGTCGAGCATCGGTTCGACGTTCAGCGCGATCGCGTTCGACCACTGCTCGAACAGGGCCAGGTCACTCGGGGGTATCCCCAGCATCTCCGCGATGACGATCACGGGCAGCGGGTACGCCAAGGCCGCCATCAGGTCAAACTCGCGGCGGCGCGCCGCCGCCCCGACCAGTTCGGCCGCGACTTGCTCGATGCGCGGGCGGAGCCCCTCGATCGCCCGGCGGGTGAATGCCTGGGAGACCAAGGCTCGCAGGCGGCTGTGGTCGGGCGGATCCGTCCCCAGCATGCTCGACAGCCCGGTCTTCCGCTGCACGGAACTCAAGACGGCGCTGGAGAATGTCGCGTGGTCTCTCAACATGCGATCCACGTCTCTGTACCGGGTGAGTGCCCAGGCGTCGATGAGACGCATGCGGTGCACCGGGTCCTTCTGGCGCATGCGCTCGTAGATCGGGTACGGGTCCGCGATGGCTGCCTCCGCGCCCGGATGGTACGAGACTCCGGACTCAAGCCGTTCCCACGCGAGCATCGTCCGGACGGCAGCCGGCTCGAAGAACCTCCGCACGAGCTGCGTCCCAACGGTCATTGCCGACGTCCGCCCGAAGGCAGACTGCCCTCAAGATAACAGCGGACAGCGGCCGGCTTGGCCAGATGGGTCCGTTGGAGCCCTGCCTCGGGCTCTGGGTGCCAGCGAGGCGTGGCGCTCCCCAAGCACCGGCGAGACGGACTGCCGCCCGGTCAGGCCCGCTCGCCAGGCCGTCTTTCTGCGCGGCCCCCGAGAGCGCGGAAGAACCGAATGGTCTGCGCCTCTGCCCAGAACCGGTGCCGCCCGGTCGACAGGAATGCCACGTGCCCGCCATTGCGCGGGGCGAGGAGGGCGAGCCACGGGTTCTTGCTCAGCGCCGGAACATCAAACGCCTCGAACGGTATGAATGGGTCGTCCCGCCCTTGGATCACGAGCGTTGGGACGGCCACTTCGGGAAGGTACGCCGCGGCCGAGCTGCGGCGGTAGTACTCGGCAGCGTTCCGGAATCCGAAGGCCGGGGCCGTGACCCTCTCGTCGAACTGCCAAATCGATCGCGGCCTTGGCAGCGGGCCGGATGGGAACAATTCCGGCATGACGGACCGCTTGCGACTCATCGTTGCCCGCAGCTGCCAGAGGAAGCGGCGTTCGTAGACCGTGTTCCGGCGACGCCCTATGTTCCGGGAGCAAAGATCGAGCCGGATTGGCGGCGAAACCGCACAGATTCCGCGCACGTGGGCGGGGGCTCGCTCGCCCCACTCTCCCGCCAGCTTCAGGGCGATGTTCCCACCCATGGAAAAGCCGACGATGAGCAGCGGCCGCGGTGCCAGTGCGTCGACGACAGACCGCAAGTCCGTAGTCAGCCCGGAATGGTACAGCGTTCGGCACAAGTGCTCGGTGCCGCCGCAGTTGCGGACGTTCAGCCGGAAGCAGTCATACCCGCCCTCGAGCGCCTCCTTGGCTACCGTGAGCATGTACGGTGCCCGGTCGCAAGCAGTCAGCCCGTGGACGGCAAGCACCGCCGGCCTCTCTTCCGGGCGCGTTCCTCCCTCTCGACGGTTCACCCGCGCCAGCACTGTCGTGCCGGGCTCGGTTTCGAAGAGGCGCGTCTCGCCGGGGAAGCGCCCCTCGTCGAATCGGCGGGGCCAATAGCGCCCGAGCACCGTCTGCAAGTCGCCGTGGCGCACGAGCGGCTCGTAGGGCAGCCTCCAAGTCTCGGGCGGAGGAATTGTGCCTTCCGCGGAGCCGCGCGCCTGCCGGGCCTCAGCGGCTGGCACCGGCCGGCTCGGCGAGCAGTGTGTCCAGCTCTCTTCGGAGATTCGTGATCTGATTGCTCCAAAACGCCTGGTCCATTCCACGGTGCTCGTAGCGGATGATGCCGGCCCGGTCCACGAGAAGCAAGTACGGGACGTATGCGCGCGCCATGACGGACAGGTCAGCGAAGCGCATCCACTCTGAGCGGGTCGAGACTCCGAGGGGGAATTCCACCGAGTGACTCGCGCGGAACTTGTCGATGTTGCCGGGGGCCCCGGGGTTGACTGCCATCGCCATGATCTCGAAACCCTTTCCTGCCAGCTCCCGGTAGACTGGCCCCAAGGCCTCGCAGGTCTCTTGGCAATGTGGACAGTCCGTCGAAATCCACATCACGGCCACAACTTTGCCCCGCAGCTTGCCCAGCGAGACCGGGCGGCCGTCCGCCGTCTTCATTGTGAGGTCCGGTGCCTGGCGCGGCACGGTGCCCGACGTTGCAGGCATGGCGGCCAAGGCCAAGGCGGCAAGCAAAGCCACAAGCGTCGTTCGCTTGCCTGAGAGAGCGCTGCTCACTTCGACACCTCCATCCGTGCGTACAGGTTAGCGCGAAACGGTCCTCGCAGCAGGGCCCAGACTCCGTGGGTTACCACCGCCGTCCCTGCCAGAGCCCGGCCTACCGCGAGACGACCGACTCGGCGTAGAGCAATTCCCCGGTCAGGCCGTCGTAGTACTGGAAGACCGCCTGCGGATTCTCGTACGCCACCCAGCGATCCACCCCATCCAGTGGGTTGTTGAACGTGTTGTTGACCTGCACCACGCAGTAGATCGGCCGCCGCCGGAACTCGTTCGGCGTGTCGTTCACCATGAAGCTCGACCAGCGAATCTCCGACTCGCGCCCGAAGGAGTCGTACATCCCCGACTTGGGCCGGTTGCCCTCCGACCGCAGCGGATGGTTGACGGAGTTGTGGGGGCCCGACGCGAACTCCCAGACGCGATCCGTCAGCTTGATCGCGAAGCTGTTGTGCAAGTCCCCGGTCAGGACGAAGACCGGCTTCCCGAGGCCGTCCCAGAACTTGATCATGTCCTCGCGCTCCCAGAGGAAAGCGGTCCAAGCGTCGTCCTTGTTGGTCTCGGAAATGTTGGCAGTGCCCGTTCCGCCCACGTGCGAGATCGAGAAGTTCACAGAAGAGACGACGAAGAAGAAATCCGCGTCCGAGGCCTCCATGGTCTCCTTGACCCAGGCCTTCTGGCGCTCCCCGAGCATCGTGCGACCGACCCTTTCGCGATCCTTGGTGTCGTGCATCATGCGATGCGACCGCGTGTCCACATAGATGAACTCCGCGTTCGAGACGCGCCGGCTGAAGTAGGAGCGTCGGCCGATCGAATAGGTCTGCTCGCCGTCAGCCACGGCCTCCGGCCTGATCCGAAGCCTGTTCGCGTCGAGCACTGCAGCAACTTCGTAGACCTTGGAGTTCGCGTCACCGCCCTCGTCATCAGGGTCGCTGCCGTCCGGGTTGCGGTCTAGCAGCATGTGGCCCCAATCGGAAGTTCCCCAGTGCACGTGCAGCGTCGCGCCGGCGTCCAGCCCGGTGAAGTCGGCCTCCGGGTCGGTCAGCACATCGCTGCCGGCCTCGAGCTGGGCCCGTCCGTAGACGATCTCCGGAGTATCGGGAACCTCGTTGCTCCAGCCCAGATAGTCGTAGAAGGCGCGTGTCCCGACATCACGGAACACCGCCCTGCGGTTGCGCCGGCCAACCTCCCCGGCCCCGTAAATGTCATTCAGCAGCTCGTGGTCGTCGAAAGTGTAGTAGGAGGGGACGTTGCGGTGCCATGCCCGCAGGTTTGCACCGTTGTCGTAGAAGTTCTTGTAGTTCTCCCACACCCCCACGATTGCCGGCATCAGCTGCACCTCGCGTGGCGTCTCGGAGGCATCGGTGCCCGTCTGCTCGCCCCACTCGTCGGGCGTGTACCCGCGCGTGGCGTTCTCGTACAGCCAGTCGCCGTTGAGGATCGCGAAGTCGACCAAGTTCCGAGAGTCATCCCGCACGAGGTTTCGGAGCATGGTGCCATGCGTCAGGAGTGCCGGGCCGATCGAGCTGCCGCTGGAGTTCTGGTTGTTGCCGCACGCGAACTCGAAGCGGAAATTGAAGAGTCCCTCGGGGTTGTGCTCGCCGGTCACAGCGGCCGGGTCCGGCAGCGTGTGGAAGGATCCGGACCGTTCTGCCTCTCCCGCGGGGCTGCTGCCGGTGCCCACCTCGTAGTGGTACTTCGTTCCCGGCTGCAGGCCTTCGATCAAGGTCCAGCCCGTGTTGTCGTCGGCCAGACGGGTGGTCCCGGTGGCTGTCATCGACAGGTCGTCCGGCGAAGTGCCGTAGAACACGGTGAACCCCGCGGCGCGGGACGTGCGGGCCCACACACCGATGTGGGTCTGCGCGATCCGCCCCAGGACGGGGCCATGCGTGATCGTCGCCCGATCACCCGGAGGGGCGAGTCCCGTCCCGCAGGCTAGGAGTGACAGCAGGCCTAGGGCCCCCAACGCGGCAGTGTGTCTCATCAACCGGAGAGATTAGCAAACCCAAGCCTCAGTGCTGGCGCTTCAGGTGTTGCCCGGCGGCCAACTCGCGCACGATTCGCCAGTCGCCTTCCAAGAACTCGCGCGTCGGCAGGTCCCGCACGTGCTCCCAGCGCACAGCCCAGAATTGGGATCCGTCGAGGTGCCCCTCGAAGGCGGGAACGTGGAAAAACACCAGTCTTAGGGGATCCCTGCTCGGATAGCGGTACTCGTACCTCCGCACCTCCCGCATCGAGCAAGGCCGGATGGACAGTTCTTCCCCCAGCTCGCGGGCCAGAGCGGCCGCGGGCGATTCGCCGTTTTCCACCTTCCCTCCGGGAAACTCCCACTTCCCCGGGTGGGTCTGGTCGGCACGGCGCCGGCAGGCCAGCACTCGGCCGTCTTCCCGCGTGATGAGCGCCGCCGCGACCGTGATCATGCGCCACCCCCGCCGGGCTTGGGATCGAGGCTGCGCCAGCAGTACCAACTGGCAACGCTCGCGTAGGGTCGCCAAGGTGCGGCAAGCTCCAGCAGTCGCCGCTTGGCCGGCAGTCGCTCAAGGCCGTGAAACCGCTGGACCGCCCGGCGGATTCCCAAATCCGAGTGCGGGAGCACGTCCGGGCGTCCCAGGCAGAAGATGAGCAGCATGTGCGCCGTCCACTCGCCGATCCCGCGCATAGCCACCAGCCGGGACATGACCTCCGCATCGTCCAGATCTGGCAGCTGGGACAGGTCCAAGCGGCCCTCGGTCACCGCCTCAGCGAGGCCCACCAGATAGGAGGCCTTGCGGCCGGAATAGCCCGCGCCACGCAGCTCCCGCTCGCCGCACGCGCGGATCGACGCCGGCGTGATGCCGGGCGGACCGACACGCTTGCGGAGGCGAGCCCGGATCGACCGCGCGGCGGCGCCGGAGATCTGCTGGGAAGTGATCGACCCCACGAGCATCCGGAACGGGTCGGGCTCCAGTCGCAGGGCGCACGGCCCGCAGGCGCGGATCAGCCGCCTCATGTGGGGGCAGCCGGCGTCCAGATGCGCCTCCGCCCGCCGCAGCATGCCCTCGAACTTGCTCATCGCACACCTCCGGCGGGCAGCGCAACGTGCGCGGCCCGGTAGGCCATCAACAGCGCTCCGACGGGGCCGTCGTGCTTGGGACGGCCGATTTCGCGGCCAAGGCTAGAGCAGCCCGCTTCGAAGGCCCCGCGCAACAGCCTGCTTCGGAACGCGCCACCGAGGGGGTAGATCCGGACGCCGCTGCCGCTGGCGGAAAGACAGCCGAGCGCTCGCCCCGCAAGCTCGGCCAGCCCGAGCCCGGACTCCACCATGATCTGGCACGCGCATGGGTCACCCCCCTTAGCGACTTTGTCCACACCGGCCGCGAGCGCCGCGACTCGTTCCCTCGGCCAGTCCGGCGCATACAGCCGGTGGAGCGCTTGGTGCACGCTCGAAGAGCCGCTCGCTTCCATCAGGAACGGCGCCAGCGCGGTTCGCGGGCCCCAGCCCTCTTCCCAGGCCAGGCTGGCTCGCATCGCCCGCCGGGCGATGTCGAAGGCGCCGCCCTCGTCACCGAACACATAGCCCCAGCCCCCGCAGCGCGCCATGCGTCCGTCGGAGTCGCGCGCCAGCGCGATCGCCCCCGTCCCGGCGATGACGATCGCTCCGGGAAGCCCGGGGGCGGCACCCTCGAGTGCGACCTCGGCATCGGTGACCACGGCGACCGAGTCCGCCGGGAGAAGTTCGGACAGGATGTGCCGCTTGTCATCCGGGCCCCCGCTCATCCCCAGGCATGCCGCTCGCCAGCGAGTTGGCCAGGCAACCCCGGCCTCGTCCAGGGCGCTGCCCACGGCCTCGGCGACCGCGCGGCGCAGGCGAGCCTCGCCCTCCGTGCGAGAGGCGTGGTTGCACGGCCCGCCGCGGCCCCGGCCCAGCAGTCTCCCGCCACTGTCCCCGATCACCGCCTCAGTGGAGGTCTGCCCGCCGTCCACTCCGACGAACAGGGAAGGGGCGTGCATGCGGGCTAGCCGGCCAGGGCGCCGTGGTGGCAGTGGCGCATCAGCAGCAGCCATTCGCGCATCTGGCCGTCTTGCACTTCCCGGGAGGCCGCGCCACTGCGCGCAGCCCTCGCGCAGCGGTCGACAAACTCGAACGGGTCCCAGCCGCTGGCTGCCTCCTCGTCAAGCTCGCGCAGGACCGGATGGGTGCCGACCCGGCGAAACCAGTACTTGGCGTTGCCCCAGTCACCCTCCTGGCGGTGCATGATCCCGTGCCAGTAGCTTCCGGAGGCCGTCCCGATGCTCTGGGAGATCGTGTGAGACTCGTCCAGTGCCGAGAAGTAGAGGAAGAGTCCGGCGCGGACGCAGCGGGCGAAGTTGCGGTCCCTAACCGTCGCCTTTGGGAAGAGGTCGTCCGTGGAGAGTCGGCGCAGCCTTGAGAGCTGGGCACCGTCCGCGGGGCCTGACGGCACGACCGGCATGATGCGCGGGCCGCTCCGTCCCCGCGCGAGCAGGTCGCGGATGGGCGTTGGGAACTCTGCCGGATCGACGGTCATGGCCGACTCTTACGGTACCGACCGGGGGCGCGGGCGGTCAACGCGTGGGCCAGGCAGAAGGCGGGGAATCGCCCCTGCTCATGCCCGGGGCAGCAGTGTCAGCGCGGCCAAGCTGACCGCCAGGGCTGCCATGACCGCGACCGCGATCCACGCCAGTGCGTTGTACAGCGGGCCGTTCGTCCACTCGTGCATCAGCTCGCGCCGGTTGATCAGCAGCAGGATGATGACCATGACGACGGGCAAGAGCAGGCCGTTGAGCACTTGCGAGAGGAGGATCATGGGAACGATCGGGAAGCCAGGCACCAAGACGACACCGGCGCCGAGCACGATCAGCAGCGTGTACAGCCAGTAGAAGGACGGGGCCTCGTCGAAGTCGTGGTCGACGCCCGACTCCAGGCCCAGGCCCTCGCACACGGTGTACGCCGTGGAGAGGGGCAGAATGCTGGCTGCGAACAGCGACGCGCACAGCAGGCCGCCCGCGAACAGCGCGTAGGCAGAACCGCCCAAGGGACGGAGGGCCTCCGCGGCTTCGGCCGCGGACTCGATCGGTCTAGGGCCATGTTCCCAGATCGCGCCGGCGCAGGCCACGATGATGAAGAACGCCACCAAGGCCATCACGACGCAGCCCGAGATGACCTCGACCCGGGTCGCGCGGTACTGAGTGCTGTCGATCCCCTTCTCCACGATCGCCGCTTGGAGGTAGAACTGCATCCACGGCGCCACCGAGGTGCCCACCAGCCCTACCAGCACGGCTAGGTACGGAAGCTCCGGGATCAGCACCGGCCGCACCGAGCTGGACAGCGCGGCCCCCCAGTCAGGCCCGACCAGGATGGCCGAGACCACATAGGCTACGTAGAAGGCGCTCGCGACCAAGAACACCTTCTCCACGCTCTGGTACGTCCCCTTGATAACCAAGCCCCAGACCAAGAGCGCTCCCAGCGGAACCGACACGTGGCGGCTGACGGGCAGCAGCTCCATCGCCCCGGCGATTCCCGCGAAGTTCGCGGCGATGTTGGCGAAGTTCACCGCCAGCACAAGGCCCATCACGATCACCGTCATCCGCAGGCCGAACTCCTCGCGGATCAGGTCCGAGAGGCCCTTGCCAGTGACGGCGCCCATGCGGGCGCACATCTCTTGGTTGACGATCAGCAGCAGCGTGATCGGCAGCAGCGTCCACAGCGGCAAGTAGCCCCAGCGCGCGCCCGCCTCGGAATACGTGAAGATCCCGCCCGCGTCGTTGTCGACCATCGCGGTGATGAACCCCGGCCCCAGCACGGCCAGGAACGCCGTCAGGCGGCCCTTCAGGCCTCGTACCAGCGGCATCTAGAGCCCGCGCTCCGTCTCGTGGCTCAGCGCGGCGATCACGTCGTCGGCCGTGATCGCTCCCTGCAGACGCCCGTCACCGTCCACAACTGGCAGGGTGTGGAGGTTGTACTTGTCGAACAGTTCCACGACCTCGCCCGAGTCCGCTTCCAGCCCGACGCGCACGGTCTCCCTGTAGGCCAGCGAGATGGCGGCCTCGTCCGGCACCGCCACCAGCAGGCGCCCGAACGGGACTGTGGCCTTCAACCGTCCCCCGGCGTCGAGCAGGAAGACGTGTGTCAGCCGCTTGAGCAGGGAATCCCGCCCTCGCAGCCAGCGGACGATCTCGCCGCATGTCGCGCTGGACGGGCGAGCCAGAAAGCGGGCTCCCATCATTCCCGCGGCAGTGTCCTTCTCGTATTCCAGGAGCTCCTCGACCTCGCCCGCCGGCTCGCTCTCCATGTCCCCGACGATTCCGGCGCGCTCCCTTTCCCCCAGATTGGCCAGCACGGCGGCGGCCTCGGCCGGATCCATCTCCTCGAGGATGTCCGCGGCACGCCCGCGGTCCAAGGAGCGCAAGATCGCCGACCGCACCGCTGGGCGCACCTCTTCGAGCGTCTCGGCGGCGAACTCCTCCGCGAGAGACTCGAACACGGCCTCGCGCTCTTCCGATCCCAGCTCCTCCACAATGTCCGCCAGATCCGCCGGGTGCAGCCCCGACAGCCGGTCGAGCGAGATCAGCAGCCGCAGCCGGCGCTGGGGGTCGGGCTCGACGATGTTGCAGGCCTCCCAGGGAATCGAGTTGCGGGGAAGGCGCCCTTGGATCGCACGGATAGCGGCATTGGGCAGGAGGCCCTCCGTCAGGCGTCGGAACGCTCCCTGGAGGCCCACTCCCACCTCGTGCACCCAGAGCTGCGCTGCGCCGTTGCGGACCACGCGCAGGGCGATGTCGTTCACGCGCACCACCTTGCGGCCGTTCACGTCGATGATCTGCTGGTCCAGCAAGTCCTTGGTCAGCAGGAGATGGTAGTCATCCCCGTAGTACGGCGTGAAGCTCTCGCCGGACAGGCGAATGCCGTTCTGCCGAATGCTGAGGACCTGGTCCCAGCGAACCGAGAACCTAGTGCGCCCAGGCCCGAAGAGGAACCGGGAGACGCGGCGCGGGTGGTCTCTGGGAAAGACCGCAACCTCCCGCACGCGGCCGATGCGGGCACCGCGAGGCCCGATCAGGCGCATGCCGGTCAGCTCGGTCAGATAGACCAAGCGCGGTGGCTCTGTCCGGGTGCTCTCCATGGCCAGACGACCGCGCGCCGACCGCGGGCACACCGGTGCCCGGGCCTACCAGCGGCAATGCGTTCGCGACACGACTTTCAGGATCGTCAAGCATCGTTGACGCCCAGTCCTCCCCCGGAACCATGATGCCCCAAAGGGATCACCGGCGCAAGACCGAGGGGCCCTCCGGCCTCTCGAAAGGCCTCGATGCGCAGCAGCCGGTTGTACTTCGCCAGCCGCTCCGAGCGCGTCACGGACCCGACCTTGATATGGCCAGCGCCGCTGGCGACTGCCAAATCGGCGAGAAACGCATCCTCGGTCTCGCCGGACCGCGCCGACACGATCGCGGAGAGTCCCGCCCCCGCGGCACGGTCGATCACCCGGAAGGTCTCCGCCAGGGTGCCAATCTGGTTCATCTTGACCAGCACGGCGTTCGCGGCTTTTCTCCGGATCGCAGACTCGAGTCTCTCGGGATTGGTCGCAAGGAGGTCATCTCCGACCAGTGCGCAGCGCTGGCCCAGTGCCGCGCACGCCGCGACCCACCCGTCCCAGTCGTCCTCCGCCAACGGGTCTTCGATCGAGACGATCGGATAGCGCCCCAGCCAGTGCCGATAGGTCTCGATCATTTCCTCGCGGCGCATATGGCGCCCCTCGCTGGAGAGCCAGTAGCGGCCGTCCCTGTAGAAGTGCGTGGCCGCGGCGTCGATCGCGATGGAAACGTCGTGCCCGGGCTCGTGCCCAGCGGCCTCGATCGCCCGCACCATGTACTCCAACGCCTGCTGGTTGGATTCCAGCCGCGGGCCCCAGCCGCCCTCGTCGGCAACGCCGGCCGGGGCGCGCCCGTCCTGATGAAGCAGTTCGCGCATGTGGCGGTGCACCGCCGTGGCAGCGCGGATTGCCTCTGCGAAGCTGCGCGCGCCGTGCGGGACGGCCAAGAAGTCTTGGAACTCAATCTGGCGCCCGGCGTGCAGCCCGCCCGAGAGAACGTTGACCATCGGAAGCGGGATCTTGGCCGGACGCCCGTTGGCCAGCAGCCGCCACAGGGGGACACCCTCGGAGAGGGCGTGAGCCCGCGCCAGCGAGCAAGACACCGCCAGGATCGCGTTGGCTCCGAGGCGAGCCTTGGATGCCGTGCCGTCCAGTTCGACCATCAGCCGGTCAGCCCGCTCGCGCTCGTGAATCGGCATTCCCAGCAGCGCTTCCGAGAGGACGCCGTTGACATGCTCCACAGCCCGGAGCACACCCAGCCCGCCGTAGGCGCCCGGATCGCCGTCGCGCAGCTCGACGGCTTCGTGCCGGCCGGTGGACGCTCCGGACGGGACTTGCGCCGACGCGCGCGTGCCGTCTTCGAGCAGCGCCTCGGCCTCGACTGTCGGGTTTCCGCGCGAATCGAGCACTTGGAGGGCGCGAATCGCCCGGATCCGCGTGCCCGACTTCGCCATCGCCTATCCGCCCTCGCGCGCGAATGCCAGGCACCGGCGCGCGCGCTCCCTTAGTATGAGAGCATCAACCATGGATGACAGGGCTTCAACCGTGAGCAGAAGAGCGTTCATCGCGGGCGCCGCGGCGGCCAGTGCCGCGAACTCCGTGATGACGGCCAAGAGCGCCGCGCGCGTCGTGGGGGCCAATGACCGCCTCCATGTCGGTGTGATCGGCGCGGGCGGGAACGCCAACGGCCACATGCGCGCGCTCAAGAGACTGGCGGGCCCGGACAATGTCGAGATCACGGCCGTCTGTGACATCTACGATCCCCGCCGGGAGGCGGCCGCCGAATTCACTGGCGGCGAGCCCTACAGGGACTATCGGCAGCTGCTGGAGCGTCCCGAGCTCGACTACGTGACGATTTCCGTGCCAGAGCACTGGCATGCGCCGATCACTCTTGACGCCGCCGATCAGGGTCTGCACGTGTATGTAGAGAAGCCGCTGACGTACTCCATCGCCGAGGGCTTGGAAGTCGTCAGGAAGGTGCGCCGGACCGGGATCACGCTCCAGTGCGGGATCCAAGGGATGTCTGACGACTCGTACGAGGCCGCCGGCCAGGTGATCCGTGACGGTGCCATCGGGAAGGTCGTGATGGCGCACATTGACTACTCGCGAAATCATCGCGACGAGTTCTGGCTCCGGGAGCCCGATCCAGACGCCCAGCCGGGCGTGAACCTCGACTGGAGCACATATCTGGGGAAGGCGCGCAAGCGCCCTTGGGACCCTGATCGCTTCTTTTCGTGGCGCCGGTACTGGGATTACTCCGGCGGGATCGCCACCGACCTGTTCGTGCACCGCCTTGCGCGCATCGCGCGGGCCTGCGGTCTGTCCGCGCCGTCCCGCGTGGTGGCCACGGGCGGGCAGTACTTCTTCCGCGAGGGGGCGGAGGTGCCGGACACGTTCAATGCCCTTCTGGAATACCCGGAGGGGATGAATGTCCTGCTGGTGTCCACCATGGCGAACCAAACCGCGATTCGCCACGTGATTCGCGGAAAGAAGGGCACCATCGAGTTCAGTCGGGAAGGTTTTCGCGTCGACCCGGAGGCGATCCACGAGGGAGAGGTCGAGCCGCGCATCTACAGCAAGACTGGCGGGGAGGACATGGGCCTCCACCACCACAACCTGCACAACGCGATCCGGGATGGAGAGCCCCTCAGGTGCGATGTCGAGTTCGCGTTCAACGTTTCCATGGCTTGCCAGCTCGCGGTCCAGTCGTATCGGAGGAAGAAGTCGCTGGGCTGGGATCCCCGCCGGCAGCGAGTTATCAAGACATAGCCCGCCTCGGATCGGGGCCCGCGCCAGTGGGCCAGTCGGCTCTCCGCCACGCTTGGTGCCGGGGGCGTCTCAGGCGCGTGTCCAGCGCACGTGGGCGTCGGGCCGCCGCTCCACACCGGGCTGGAGGTCGATGCCCAGGCCCGGAGTTCGCCTGGCTCGGATCTGGCCGCTCTCGATCGGCGGCAGGTCGGTGGCCAGCTCGCGGTACCAGCCGTGGTAGAACGCGCGGACCGTCTCTTGGACGAGCGCGTTGGGGGCGTGCATCGACAGGTGGGTCGAGGCGGCCAGAACTACGGGTCCGGTGCAATCGTGCGGGGCGATCGGCAGTTTCCACGCCTCGGCCATCGCCGCGACGGCGCGCGCTTCGGTGAGCCCGCCACACCACCCAAGGTCCAGCATCACAACCCCAACGGCCCCGGTTTCGAGCAGATCCCGGAAAGCGGAACGCCCCCCGAGCGTCTCGGAGGCGCAGACGGGGGCTTTGCTGCGGGCCGCGTACTGCCGCAGGCTGCTCAGGCTGTCCATCCGGATCGGGTCCTCGTGCCAGAAGGTCCCGTACGGTTCGAGCGCTCGCGCAATCTGGATTGCCGTGGGCAAGGTGCAAAGCGAGTGGAACTCGACCATGATGTCCATTTGGTCACCGACCGCCCGGCGGATCAACTCGAACGGCTCGACTGCCCGTTTCAGGTCGCCGCGCGAGATGTACAGGCCGTCGGACGCCTCGGCATACGGGTCGAACGGCCAGATTTTCATTCCGGTGATCCCCTCGCCGAGCAGGCTCTGCGCAAGCTCCCCCGGACGGTGCAGGAAGCCGTCAAGGTCCTCGTATGGCCCGCTCGGCGTCTCGGCGAGGCCCCAGTTTGCCACCGCTTGGCCCGGAGCGCGGATGTAGCGGTAGCCTGCGCAGGTGTTGTAGATCCGCACGCTTTCCCGGTAAGCGCCCCCGAGGAGCTGGTAGACCGGCTGCCCGGTGGCCTTGCCCCATAGGTCCCACAGGGCGAGGTCGATCGCCGAGTTGCCACGCGTCTCGGCACCCGTTGAGCGGAACCCGAGGTATCCCTCCAGCTTGCTGGCGATGCGCCCGATCTGGAGAGGGTTGCGGCCGAGCACTTGGGGCGCGGCGATTGACCGTGTCAGAAATCCCGTGTATGCGATTGGCCAGTGTAGCGCAGCGGGAGGGATCGCGTCCAGCGAGGCCAGCGCTTTTTGCGGCCGGGTTGGGCGCGGGGGACCACAGGGCGCGCGCAGCGCGCTGAGAGAGCCCCAGTGGCGGAAGGCTGGCGGCTGGACGCCCGGCATCGGTTCGCTGCGCGTGCCGAGCAGCAGCCCGCGTTGCATGCGGCACACGCCCGGCGGCCGGCTGCCCGGCAGCCGTTCCATGCGGGTTCCCGCTGGCAGGGTGCTGCTCACCGCGGCACCACCTGGAAGCGATCCTCGAAGAGGATGGCGAACTCCCGGCGCGCCTGGTGCCAGTACGGGGGAGGTCTCTTCCACTTGCGCTCCACCTTGCGCAGGGCCATGTAGATCAGCTTGCTGGCGGCTTTGTCGCTGGGGAAGTGCCCTCGCACGACCACGGCCCGCCGCACACAGCTGTTGAGGCTCTCGATGGCGTTGGTGGTGTAGACGGCCTTGCGCACCGGCTCGGTGAATGAGAAGAAGGGCTCCACTTGCTCCCAGTGGCGGTGCCACAGGCGGCCGATGGCGGGGTATTTCCGTCCGAGCTCGCTGTCCTCGAACGCCTCCAGCGCCTGCAGGCCGGCTACGGCGCTGTCGGCGCGGTAGATCTGCTTCAGGGAGCGGCTGAGCTGCTGGCGTTCCTGGTAGCAGACCTGCAGCAGGGAGTTGCGCAGCAGATGCACCACACAGGTCTGCACGAGAGCCTGGGGGAAGACGGCCTCGATGGCCGCGGGAAACCCGTTGAGGGCGTCCGTGACGGCGATCAGTACGTCCTTTACGCCCCGTTGTTGCAATTCCTTCAGCACTTTGAGCCAGAATTTGGCACCTTCCTGTTGCTGGATCCACAGTCCCAGCAACTGCTTGCGGCCTGAGCAGTCCACCCCGAGGGCCAGGAAGACAGGCTTGTTGGTGACCGCTCCGTCCTGGCGGATCTTGACCCAGATGGCGTCCAGGAACAGCAGGGCATAGACCTCGTTGAGCGGTCGGTTCTGCCACTCGCGGAGCTCCTCGTGCACCTCGTCGGTGATCTTGGAAATCAGTTCCGGGGAGACGTCGACGTCGTACCGGGCGGCCAGCTGGTCGCGGATCTCACGCATGCTGAGTCCGGAGGAGAACAGACTCAGGACGAGCTGGTCAAAGCCCTCGAGGCGGCGGCACCAGGGTTCGATGAGCTGGGGCCGGAAGGAGCCTTGGCGATCGCGGGGGACGGCAAGCAGCATGCTGCCGTGCTCGGTGTGGACGGTCTTGCGATTGTGGCCGTTGCGGGTGTTGGGGTCCTCGCAGTGGTCGAGGTGGTAGGCCATTTCGGCTTGGAGGGCCCGCTCGGCGAGTTTCCTGTAGAGCTCGAGGATCACAGAGGGCTCGCGGAGGACCTGAGCCGGGTCGCGGCCGTCGAGGAAGGCGTCGATCGCCTCATCGGAGAGTTCCGGGGCGCGGCGGGGCTCGCCGGGCGGCACAGGCTGGCTGGTGGGATTGAGGAGGTTCATCTTACGCTTCATAACATACCTGCTTTCGTTTGTTTCGACCAGACCCTTGGCAGGGGCCCGGTCCGGCCGGCTCCCTCCCTCCCCGGGCCCCTGCCAAGGGTCTGCCCCGGGGCGGGTCCATACACGGGATTTCTGACACTCCCCGGCGATTTCGTGGATGTACGCCTCGATCACCGGCGCGCCGGTGAAACTCTCGCCTAGGCCGGCGATCCCCTGGTCGGAGTGGACGCGGACCCAGATCAGGTTGGGAAACTCCCCGAGCCGAATTGTCTGGATGCCGCTGATCTTCATGCGGGAGTGCCTAGGCCCCGGCCGGTTCGGGGACCTCTCGGTTAGGGGCCCGGGCAAAGGCTCGCAAGCACGGTAGCAAAGCCAAGGCCCGGGTCGGGTCGGGGAAGCGGTTTCGCGGCTGGCTTGCCGGCCTCTGCAGAACGGCGATCGACGCACTCGCATGGCGCCAGCCAGGGCCGGTTCGGGACGCCCGGCAATGCTTGAGAATGGCGAGAGCTGGCAGGGCTCCGCCATCCTGCTAGACTGGGCATAAATGGCCATTTTGACCACCTCACGGGCAGCGCTCGACCGGGCGGGCAGGACCGTCGCCGTCGGGCCAATCGCCAGTACGTCCCCACCCGCGGGAGCCCCGAGTTCTGCATGCAGGTTGGGACCGGCGTGCCGCTTGGTCGGCGATCTGGAGGCGAATGAGTCTGTCGAGATTCACGGAGCGTTCAAAGGGGAGGTTAGGGCCGTCGGACACACGGTGGTCATCGCCGAGGAAGCTCGGGTCGAGGCCACCATCGAAGCGGCCAGAGTGTCCGTTGAGGGGCACGTGCGGGGCAGCGTGACCGGACACGAGCACGCTTCGCTGACGCAAACGGCAAACATGGTCGGCAAGCTGGCGACCGCCGAGATTCGCGTCGAGGAAGGGGCCATCTTCCGCGGTCAGGTCGATTACACCGGGTCGGACCGGCCGCCGAAATAGCGGGTCCCGTCACTCGACGGGACGGCGGGCTTCGATGGTCTTCAGGACATCTAGGTAGTAATTCCGGACCCGCAAGATCTGAAAGCCGGCCCGGCGGGCGCTGGCAAGCGTGGGGCGATTCATGGCAGGGCCGAAGGTGCGTGTGACCGCCGTGCAGGCGTGCAGCATCAGGTTCAGGGGTGCCAGCGCGCTGGCAGTGTGCTCGAACATGCGGAGCCGGCCACCCGGTCGCAGGACGCGCAGGATCTCTGCCAGTCCTCGCCCCGGGTCGGACACCGAGCAAAACGTGCAGGACGTGTACGTTTGGTCAAACGATCGGTCTCTGAACGCCAAGCTGCCAACATCCATCTGGTGCAGCTCGATCGCGCCGGAGTAATCGCGCGCTCGCCGGCGGGCCCGGCGGAGCATCCTCTCGCTGATGTCCAGCGCGGCAATCGTCCGACCGGCCGGGAAGAACTGGAAGTCGAGGCCCGTGCCCGCCGCAAGAAAGAGCACCCGCCCGCGCATGCGGCGGAATGCCCGCCGCTTGAAGTCCGCCCACCGGCGCTCGGCGGCGCGCGCCGCCAGGGAGTCGTAGGCCCCCGCGGCACGGTTCCACTTGGCCCGGTCACTCACTGCCACTGCGAACTCCGCCGTCTGAGCAGCAAGTCGAGCGCACCCAGCGCCAGAGCCGCGCCCGCGCCGCAGGCCGCCCCCAGTGCCGGGAGGGGAATGGCTGAATCCGGCTCCATCACGGCCGCCATCCCCGCCAGCATTCCGGCCAGCATGATCTGCAGCATGGGTTCCAGCATGCCGAGAAAGCTTGACGCCAGCAGCCAGATCGGCAGGGAGAGTAGCATCCCCAGGAGCATCCCCAGGGGCATCGCGGCCCAGCCTGGCCATCCTTGGGGAACGATGGCCCCGGTCAGGAATGCCACGGCGGCGCCCGCGGCCACACAGGCGGCAAGATCCCCGGCGAAGTAGCGCCCCCGGGAACCGACTGAGGCCATTCCGGCAGACATCTCCAGCTCAGCTCAACGCGGCAAGGTACCGCTCTACCCGTTGCCGGTCTTTGACGCCGGGCCTTGCCTCCAGTCGCGAGCTGGCGTCGACCCCCCAGGGTGCCACGGCGCGGACGGCGGCGGCGGCGTTCGATCCGTCGAGACCGCCGGCGAGGATCAGCGGCCCGTAGGCCTTCGCGGGGATAGCGAGTTGCCAGGCGAACGACTTCCCTGTGCCGCCGTAAGAGCCGCCGTGTGATGTGTCGAGCAGGAACGCGTCGGCGTCGAATCCCCGGAGGGTGGCAGCCTCGAAGCGCGGACCGACGCGAAACGCTTTCCACAGCGTGACATCGCCCGAGGCGCGCCGGACCCGGAGACAGTCCGACGGAGTCTCGTCCCCGTGTAGCTGGATGGTGTCAAGCCGGGCGTGCTTGACCGTATCGGCTATGATCCCGGGCCTCTCGTTCACGAAGACTCCCACGCGGAGCACGCCCGCGGGCACCGCATCGGCGATTTTGCGCGCGGCGGCAACGTCAACGGCCCGTGGACTGCGCGCATAGAAGACCATGCCGACGGCGTTCGCGCCCGACCGCGCGGCATGGAGCGCATCGGCAGCTCGGGTAAGCCCGCAGACCTTGCGGAGGAACGGCTTGCCCGGCACCGCCATGGCCCCAGCGTATCAGCGCGCCTGCTCGCCACTGCGAATGGCGGACCCGGCACGACCGCCTTCGCGCGGGTGCGCGACGGGCAGGCGGCTCAATCCGGGCGGTGCCCGGCCAGCCGGGCCCGCAGGCTCTCGGGAAGGGCCGCGATCCGGCCAATTTCTTCCAGGCGCTCCAGATGGGCCAGAACTTGGCGGGCCGCGAGCGGGCGCGCGGCAGGCTCAAGCTCGCCGTATACAGGCCCGATCATCCCTTCTGGCTCCCGCGCACCACTGCGCCAGGCCCGAAGCACGAGCCGCTCCCGTCGCAACCTGTGTTGGCGGGCACCCTCGATCGCGGCCGCCGGGTCCCGCATCATCGTTCCGTGGCCGGGCAGGGCCGCCTTGGCCCCGAGGTCGCGAAGAACTTCCAGAGAGCGCAGGTAGTCCGCCATGTTCCCGTCAGGGGGGCTGATCACCACGCTCCCGAAGCCTGACACCATGTCCCCGCACATCAGGGTCTGCGATCCCTCCTCGTAGAAACAAAGGTGGCCGCTGGCATGGCCCGGCGTGTGCAGCACGCGGACTCGCAATTCGCGCCGGCCCGGAATCCTCACCAGCTCCCCGCCCGCGAAACGCCGATCGACGTGCACGCCGTCGGCGGCCGAGCGGCGAACCGTCGCCCGGTGCGCCCAGACCGGAACGCTCCACCGGCGGCGCATGGCCTCCGTGCCGGCGATGTGGTCGGGGTGGTGATGAGTCAGCCAGATTCCGACGAGTCGGCCTCCGGCCCGCCGCTGCTCCCGGCGCACGATTCGCTCCAAGTCGCGCAGCTCATCCGGCCGGTCTGACCCCGGATCGATCAGGACGAGGTCACCCGTGCCGATCAGCAGGGCATTAGTGTGCGTCGCGGGCGGGAGCGTTCGGGCCTCGAGGGGTATCACCCGGATGCCCGGACGGAACTCTATCGACCGCGGGGCGTCGGGGCGGAGAGCCTCCGACTTCCAGAGCCGTCCACGGCCCGCGGCACCGTCGGACGCCAGCACGCGGATCGTCTCCAGGGTCGGCTGCGCCAGGCAGGCATCCCCATCCTCCCAGCGACGGAGGGCCCGGCTCGCCGAGGTCCACTCGCCATGCGTGAGCTCACCGGGCACGACGGTCGGCTGCCGTCCCTCGCTCCGGGGCCACTCGAGCAGGAAGAATGTCGCGTCGAAGCGGATCGGAGAGAGCGGAGGGGTCACCCAGCGCCCGGCGAAGGCGAGACGGGAGATGTCCAGACTGAGGCCTCGAGACCGCAGCCACCCCGCCAGGTCGAGGGTCCCGTCCAGCAGTCTCGCCCGGGCTTCCTCCAGTACCCCGTCAGTGGGCAGCGAACCGACGACCGGCAGAATCCCCGCCTCTTCGAACAGCTCTCGCAAAGCGCACGCGGGCAGTGCCGCAGGCGGGCCTGACGCGACGAAAGCCTCCTCGCCGTCCGGTGAGCCGTGCGTCGGCACTTCCGCGTCTGTGCCGGAGAGACGGCCGCCGGGAAACGCGTGCCAGCCCCCCATGAACCGCAACGAGTCCGAGCGCTTGACCCAAAAAATCTCGCAACCGCCGGACGCCCCCGGACGCCAGGGGATCACCCCCGCCGCGAGGCGGGGACGGGCTGCCTCGCCCCGGAGCGCGTCCGTGGCGTTGCGACTCACCGTCGAGAAGGGCCGTTCGCGGGGCCCGGCGTCAGGCCAGCGCTTCCTTGATCAGCTTTCCGCCATTGACCGTCGCCCTCTCGGCGCGCCCGTTGTGCAGGTACGTGAGGCTGAGATGGTCAAGGCCGAGCAAGTGCAGTATGGTCGCGTGGATGTCGTGCACATGGTAGGGCGACTCCTCGGCGCGCAGCCCGAGCTCGTCCGTCGTGCCGATTGTCTGGCCGCCCTTAATTCCGCCGCCCGCCATCCAGATGGTGAATCCCCAAGGGTTGTGGTCCCGCCCGTCGCCATCCTCGTTGAAAGGCGTGCGCCCGAACTCGCCACCCCACACGACCAGCGTCTGGTCCAGCAGACCGCGCGACTCAAGGTCGGCCAGCAACCCTGCGATTGGCCGATCCGAGACACCGCACCACTTGGTGTGGTTCTCCTCGATCTTGGTGTGGGCGTCCCACCCGCCGCAGTATGCCTGCACGAAGCGCACGTCCCGTTCCACCAGCCGGCGGGCCAGCAGCAGGTTGCGCCCGTAGATGGCCGTGTGCTCGTCGTCCATCCCGTACAGCCGTTTTGTCGCCTCCGACTCGCGGCTCAGGTCAACGGCCTCCGGGGCATGGGCCTGCATGCGATAGGCCAATTCGTACGATTCCAAGCGCGCGTCCAGCTCGCTCTCGGCGGGATGTCGCGACGCATGGTAGCGGTTGAGCGCTGCCAGCAGGTCCAGCTTGCCGCGCTGCTGGCGAGCGCCCACGGTCGGGGGCGTCTCCAAGTTCAGGATCGGGGCGCCTTCGCGCTTGAAGAGCGTTCCCTGATAGGTGGCCGGCAAGAATCCCGAACTCCAGTTCTTCGACCCGCCATTGATGCGCACCTCGTCGTTCAAGACCACGAATGTCGGCAAATTGCGATTTGCCGACCCCAGCCCGTACGTGGCCCAAGCGCCCATCGAGGGCCGTCCGGCCAAGATCGAGCCCGTGTTCATCTGGCACACGGAGCCAACGTGGTTGAGCCCGTCCGCCGTGCACGAGCGGATGACGGCGAGCTTGTCCGCGTGCCGTGCCACGTGCGGATACCAGTTCGAGACCCACAGCCCGCTCTCGCCGTGACGTGCCCACTGCCGCTGCGAGGGCATCAGCGTGTTGTGCGCCGTGCCGGGCATTGCCGTGAGCGGCCTGCCGTAAGACTCGGGCATGGGCTGGCCGGCGAATCTCTCAAGCATGGGCTTGGGGTCAAACGTGTCGATATGGCTGGGCCCGCCCTCCATGAAGCACCAGATCACGGACTTCGCGGTCGGCTTGTGATGTGGGTCGCGCGGGGCCAGCGGATTGCGGACTGCGCCGGATGCGTCCGCGCCCAAAGCGCCGAGCGCCAGCGCGCCCAGTCCGCCGCTGGCCTGGCTGAGGAACGCCCGGCGGGATCTGGCATCGCCCCGAGCAGCTTCCTTGATGGCCATATGTGCCTCCTGAGTCAGTCCCGGACCGGCATCACCGCCGGTATACGAATTCGCTCGAATTGAGCAACATGTGGCAGAAGTCCACCACCGCGGCCGCTTCGGCGGGGTCCATCCCATGCGGGACTCTGTCCGGCAGCAGGAGCTTCTCCCCGGCAGCGGCCCGCTCGGCGATGATCTCGGCCTGGGAATCGAGGAAGGTCAGGACGGTGTCCTTCTCCCATCCGTCGGCGGGCCTGGAGTATGCGAGCCGGAACGCTTCCCGGATCTGTTGGTTCCTGTCTTCGCCGGCGGCGTCCAGCACGCGTCCCGCAAGGCCCTGGGCCCAGCCCAGCGTGTGCTCGCTGTTGAGCAGGGAAAGCGCCTGCGGCGCGGTGGTGGTCGTTGACCGGCGAGCGCAGGACTCGTGCGTGTCCGGCATGTCGAACGATTCCAGCATCGGGTAGCGTGAGTTGCGGCGGACGAACACATAGACGCTGCGCCTGTCCTGGGCGTGGCGGCTCTCGGGGACTTCCCACCCGCCGCGCGGCTCGGCGGCACCCGGGGGCAGGGCCGGGTATACGCTGGGGCCCCCGACCGCCGTGTTCAGCCGGCCCGAGACGGCGAGCATCGAGTCTCGGATCACCTCACCCTCCAAACGCTCGGCCGGGAAGCGCCACAGCAGCTTGTTGAACGGGTCCACGCGGGCAGGTTCCGGGCGGTGGTCCGCAGCCTGGCGGTAGGCGTCCGAGGTCATCATCAGCCTGTGCATCCGCTTTAGGCTCCAGCCGCTGCTTCGAAACTCCCCGGCAAGCCAGTCAAGCAGCGTGGGATGGGTCGGCCGTTCCCCCATGAGCCCGAAGTCGCTCGGCGTGCGCACGATGCCCTGCCCGAAGTGGTAGTTCCACAGGCGGTTGACCATCACGCGTGCCGGCAGGGGGTTCTCTGGGCTGGTGATCCACCTTGCCAGCGCCGTGCGACGTCCCGACGACCGACCGCCGAGGGCCGGCTCGACATGCGCGGGCCCCGGGGCCAGCAGTGTCGGGAATCCCGGCTGGACCTCGTCAAGCGGTGCGGCGTAGTTCGCCAGCGACAGCACGTGTGTCTTGGGTGCGTCCGGGCCGAGCTCGCGAACGCCCATGCCCACCGGCAACTCGGCCGGCTTGAGGTGGTCGAAGGCGGCCAGTTCGGCCATCAACTGCTTGTAGCGAGCCTTCGCGTCCCCCTTGAGCGCGTTGCCGAGACGGGTGTCGTTGTGGTAGCGCATCTGCCACATGTGCTTCCGGAACAGCAAACGCTCGTACATCGTGCGCTCCGCCGGGCCCTTCTGGAACGCCGCCTGGGTTTCGGGCGCGCGCCTGTTGACCTGGGTCTGGAACGCGTCTTGGCGCTTCGCTTCGAGCAGCTCGTCGACTTGTGCCCGGATCGCGCGGGTTGCCGCTTCCCATTGCCCCCGTTGCTGCTCCCAATCCGCCCTCTCGGCGGCACTCAGCAGGTGGATCTCGTCGTCCGCCGAGACATTGGTGAAGAACGCCTGCAGCCGGTAATAGTCCGACTGCAGGATCGGGTCAAACTTGTGGTCGTGGCACTTGGCGCAGCTGTACGTCAGCCCGAGGAACACGCTGCCGACGGTGTCCGTGATGTCGAGCAGGACCTCCTGGCGGCGCTGCATCAGAATCGCGGCGTTGGACTCGTCGGGGTGGTGCCGGTTGAACCCGGTGGCGATCCGAGCGTGGGGATCGGACGGCCACAGCTCGTCACCGGCGATTTGCTCGTGGACGAACCGGTCGTAGGGCTTGTCCGAGTTGAGCGAGTCGATCACGTAGTCTCGAAAACGCCACGCGTTCGGACGCGTCTCGTCGGCCTTGAAACCCTCGCTCTCGGCGAATCGCGCCAAGTCCAGCCAGTGCCTCGCCCAGCGCTCGCCGTAACGGGGCGAGGCCAGCAGGCGGTCGACCAGTTTCCCGAAGGCGTCCGGAGACGTGTCCTCTTCAAAGGCTCGCACCTCCTCGGGAGTCGGCGGCAGCCCGTGCAGGTCGAGCGTCGCCCGTCGGATCAGCGTGACACGGTCGGCTCGCGGGGCCGGCGAGAGCCCGGCTCTGGAAAGGGCGGCGGTGACGAATGCGTCAACAGGATTGCTGGCCTCGCTCGCCGGGACACTTGGCCGGCTCTCCGGCTGGAAAGCCCAGTGGTCCCGCTGGTGCTCAGGGAACTGCGATCCGGGCGGGATGCTGGCTGCGACGAGGACCATCGCAGCTGTCAGCGGCACGGCAAGGGCGAGTAATCTGGCGAAAGTGCGATTCATTGGCGACATCTCCGTGGCCCAATTGAGGACCATCCGTAGCGCCCATTTAATATCGTCTGCGCTACCGGCCTTTGTCAAGGCGGTGCAGCGCCATTCCGGGCCCAGCGGGGCGTGGCGGGCCGTCCGCGCTTGCCGGATAACGCCGGTCAGCCACGGCTCATCGATTGGTGAGGCCGCGCCGTTGCGCGCCGACGCTGGTTCGTGAATTGCGCCGAACCATCCCGGGGGTCGGGGACATGCGGGCACGTCGACTCGAAGGTCTGCACGCTTCTCCGGGCCAGAAGGGTGACGAAGATGGTGGCCGAGACCACTTCCCCGCTTGGGGAGCGTCAGGAGCCGCTCAGGGACGGGCCGGCGAGGATGGCCGGTGTTACCGGGAAGACTCGGCAGGGCCGCCGCGTCTTGGCGAGTGATTTCCGGATCCGAGGTCTTATCGGGCCGTGTTTATTGGCGGACACGACCCAGGGGCGCCATCCGGGTTCGCTCTCGCCGTTCGCGGTGAGAGGCGCTGCGCTGGGGTCGGCCTATAATCGCGCTCTGACATTGTGGGACGGGATCGGGCTTTGCGAGGGGTGAATCGCGCCGGTCGGGGGCGGCGGTTGCCAGCACCTGAGCCGGAGGGCGACCTGACGGGCGTGCCGATTCTTGAGCCCCGGACAGTCAGCGCGCGGCGGGCAGCGTTGGCGATCGGTGTGCCCTCCCCTTGCAGCGTTGAGAGTTCGGCCGGTGATGCGCCGTAGGTCTCGGCCAAGCAGGGCACGCTTGAGGCGGTCCCCGGCCAGGAGCAGCGCCGGTTCCCCGCCCAAGCGCCGAGGGCTCAGCCTGTCCTCGCGGAGCATTCTCGGCGCGATCATCCCACTCCTCGCCGTGGCCACGATCATCATGTGGCAACGGGGTGCCGACACGCCTGAAGGGTCCGACGGGCCCACGCCGGCGGCCAGTTATGTGGAGCCGGCCGCCTGCAACGGCTGCCACCGGGAGATCTGGGAGACGTACCGCCAGACCGGGATGGGCCGCTCCTTCAACGCCCTGGGTTCGGACGCCGAGACCGTCGGACTCGAAACGTCCGAGCCGTTCTACCACGAGGCTTCGGACCGCTACTACTCAATGGCGGCGCGGAACGGCGCGCTTTTCCAGCGTCGCCACCAGAGCGGCCCTGCGGAGAACGTGGTCGAGAAGCAAGTCCACTTCGTGATGGGCTCCGGGAATCACGCGCGCACTTACCTCCACCGAACAACCACTGGCAAACTCTTGCAACTGCCGCTTGGCTGGTATGCCGAGGGCGGCGGCATTTGGCAGATGAGCCCGGGGTACGACCGACCGAACCACGACGGATTCCAGCGCGTGATTTCGTACGACTGCATGTTCTGCCACAACGGCTATCCCGACCTGCCCCCGGGTGCCGACTTGCTCGGAAGGCGGGCCCTCTTCCCAGGGCGGATCCCCGAGGGGATTGACTGCCAGCGGTGCCACGGTCCCGGTTCGGAGCACGTCAGGGCAGCGACGGGCGGAGACGCGTCAGCTGGCGCCGTCCGCGGATCGATTGCGAACCCTGCCCGCATGCGTGTCGAGCGCCAGCGGGAAGTTTGCTTCCAGTGCCACCTCGAGGCGACCAGCCGGCCACTTCCGAACCGCCTGCACGTGTTCGGTCGGGGACATTTCTCGTATCGCCCCGGCGAGCCCCTTTCGCGCCACTCAATCTTCTTTGACCACGCTCCGGGAAGTGGCTGGGATGAGAAGTTCGAGATCAACCACTCGGCTTATCGGCTGATGCAGTCCCGGTGCTTTGCGGAGGCCGGGGAGGCGCTGAGCTGCACGACCTGCCACGACCCGCACAAGCCGTCGGGCACGGTGGAAGCAGCGCGGCGATATGACAGTGCTTGCACTGGGTGCCACGAGAGTCGGCTGGCAACGCTGGCTTCGGCAGGGGAACACCTCTGGCGGTCGGACTGCACGGGCTGCCACATGCCGAAGCGCCGCACGGACGATGTCGTGCACGCGGTGATGACCGATCACCGGATCCAAGCCTCGCCTCCCGCCGGGCTGCTCGCGCCGAAGCTCGAGCGAAGCACCCTGGCGGACACTGCCTATCGCGGCGAAGTCGTGCGCCACTTCCCCCCTTCTCTCCCCGGGGCGGAGCGCGAGCTGTACGCGGCGCTGGCGCAGGTTGCCCAAGGTTCGAACGTCGCAGCCGGGATTGCGCGACTGGAGGCCGCGATCAACCGCCACAAGCCCGCCGAGGCTGGGTTCTATTTCGAGCTGGGCGCGGCATTGGACGAGGCTGACAGGCCGTCAGAGGCCGCCAGATGGCTGGGAAGGGCCGTGACCCTCGATCCGCGCTTCACCCTGGCTTGGATTAGGCTCGGGTCGGCGCTTTCCAAGGCCGGCGACCACGGGCGGGCCGAGCAAGCCCTGCTGCGGGCGGCCGAGCTGGACCCGCTGGACCCGAGGATCCCGAAGGAGCGGGGGATGGATCTGGCTAGGCAGGGACTCTACGAACGAGCGGCCGATGCGAGCCGGGCGGCGATCGGCCTCGACCCAGACCTTCCCGAGCTGCACAACAATCTGGGCGGCGCTCTGGCCGAGCTGGGCCGGATAGGTGAGGCTGAGACGGCCTTGCGGGAGGCAATCCGCCTGCAGCCGGATCTGGCGGAGGCCCGCTTCAACCTCGGGGCCGTACTCGCTGGCCGGGGTGACGCGACCGGTGCCGCGAGGCAGTGGCGGGCGGCGCTCCGCAGCGATCCCGGATTCGCCGCGGCTCGGTTCAATCTCGCCGTGATCCTCGCCAGAGACGGGCAGCGAGAAGAGGCGCTCGCGCACTTGGACGCGGCCCTCGAGGACCAGCCGACCTTCGAGCGGGCCCGGGCGCTGAGGGATGATATCGCGCGGCAGGGCTCGGCGCGGGACGCCCCTTAGGACCCGCGAATAGCCGCGGCTGTCATGGTTCGCGGGAGAAGATCTGCACGCGCTGGCCCTCCACCTCCGTGACCAAGAGCCTTCCCTGGCGGTCGGAGTCCATCAAGTGCGGAAGGCGGAGACTGTCGGGATCGCCCCATTGAAGCCCCAAGCTGCCGTCAGCGAGGCGGAGGTGGCTGATCGTGTGCGCGTCGCCGTCCGAGACCACCAGCTCGTTGCCCATCACGAGCACGCCGAACGGATTGCCGAATCCTTCCCATGCCGCGATGAAGCCGCCGTCCTTGGAGAAGACCTGAACGCGGTGGTTGCCGCGGTCTGCCACGTAAATACGGTCCTGTTCGTCGATGGCGATCCCATGGGCCGCTGCGAACTCGCCCTCACCCTTGCCCTTCCGTCCCCACTCGGCCAGGAAACGACCGTCCGGAGACAGCCGGACGATGCGCCCGTTCCCGGCGTCGGCGACGAAAACCTCGCCATCCGCGGCAAACACCAGATCGTCAGGCGAACGGAAATGGTGCTCGCCCGCCCCCGCGACCCCCTTCTCGCCATAGGTTGCCAGCACCGTGCCGTCCGGGGCGAACTTCCAAAGCACGTGAAGGCTGTTGTCGGTTGCCCAAACATTGCCCTGAGCGTCCGCCCGCAACCCGTGGGCCACGCCGAACAGGCCATCGCCCCAGCCGTGGGAGAACTCGCCGTCGGCAGAGTAGGCGAGCAAGGGCGGCTCGCCACGGTGGAGGACATAGATCTCGCCCAAGGGAGAGACTGCCACGGCCGAGACGGCCCCGAGCTCGATGCCCTCTGGGAATTCCAGCACTCCTACCGGCCTGAACGGCGCGCTGGCTTGGGCCGCCACCGCGGAGACTGCGAGAGCTGCGCCGGCCAGGGCGAACACGATTTGCGGCGGAGTCAGGCGCATCCGTCCAACCGTATCAGACCCTGCAGGATGCCCGGCCGGGCTCCGGACGTCAGGACTCGGGCAGTGGCAATGGATGGCGGGCCGCGAGCGGGGCGGTCACAGCTCCGGAGTCAGCGCGCAGCTTGCCTGCGATCCGGGCCATGGGACGGCGGATCATGGGCCCGCCTGTCGCAGTCTCTCTGTTCGACCACCGCCTCCGGCCTTGCTTCCGCCCCAATCCGACGGACCTGTCGGGCCTGTCTTGTCGACGCGCGCGCCGCGGATGTCCAGCATTCTCTCCACCGCGGCTACGATAACGCCCCGTGCTGCCTTTGCGCAGGTGGCCAGCGGTCCGCCAAGCCGGCGGGACGCGGCTTGCCCCGGCAGCTGCATGTGCGTCGCGCCGATTGCCGCCCGCGCCCGACTGCCATGGCCCCACGGCTGCGGCGCACCCCGCCGCACCACGGTCCCGCCTCGCTCTCCCGGGCGGCGCGGCGAGTCCTCGGTCTTCGGAATCCCGCTCGCAGCGAGGGCGGCCCCGCCGTTGTCCCGGGCGTGCATTAGTGACAGTTCATTCACGATCTGAAATATGACTGTGTACGTCACATAAGGATGTCATCTTAAAATCTTGTATCTGATCATCAATTCTATGACAACCAATTGGGTTATAATGTTATACCAGTCTTACACGCGTCATTTTCACAGGATGACCGCACCGTTCTTGCGGTGCGCGTGCTCAGTGTGTGCTACCGTGGGGCCACGGAAGGAGCACATCATGAGACTTGTCAGAGCAGTGATCGCGGTTGGGCTGCTGCCCTTGGTCGCCCTTGGATTGGAGCCGGTCGAGGACAAGGTCGCGGAAGAGAGCGACCGGGCCGAGAGGTCGGACGCGTGGCTCAGGTCGCACGACGACGATGCCCCCATGGTGTTCATTGAGGAGATGAACCACGGTTTTCACAAGCTGGTGATCGCCGAGATCCAGCGCCGGAAGAAACTCGCTCTGCCGATCACGACGCTGGAGGACAAGGCCACCTTCAAGCTGGTAGGAGAGGTCTCGAGCAAGGAAGACATCATCGAGCGCGAGGGGCAACGGAAAGGATTCAACGGCGCGCGGCACTTCGCGGCGCTGTCAATGGTGAACACCGGGACGGGACAGATCGTGTGGTCCTGCAACGAGGACGATCGGAACAAGTTCGATTTCAACTCGACGGGCAGGACGTTTCGGCGGGTTGCGGAGCGGTGTGTCAACCATCTGGTCAAGGCCATCGCGGGCAACTGAGCGGGGTCTCCGGCCTCTGGCCAGCGCGGCAGGGGGACAGGGCGCTTCGGCGGTATGATGGCAGCTGTGCCTGTGGCAGGCCGGCTCTGTAGCGTCGCGCTGCTGGCGGCGGCGCTTGCGACCGCCGCCAGCGATGGCTTCAACGGTCGCTGGGTGATCGAGCCCCTCGGTGACAACAACGGCCGCGTGCTGTGGCTCGAAGTCAGCGGGGCCGGGCGGGGGTCCATTTCGGGCTTCATGGTCGGCGGCGGGCCGGGTGGCCAGCTGGACCCAATCCACGACGCTCGCATCGAGGGCGGGCAGTTGCGGTTCCATCTGGAGCGGCGGTTCCGGAGGAATGCCGCGACTGTCGTGCGAACGCACGTGACAGCTGCTCTGCACGGAGGCCTGCTGCACGGGGTTGCCTTCAGACAGCAGCGGCAGCTGTTATGGCTGGGGCGGCGGGCGCCCGTGATCGCCGACCGCGACGACGGCTCTTGGAAGCCGGGACGGGCGGCCGCGCTGTTCGACGGTGGCGGCACGCAGGGCTGGCACACGCTGGTGCCAGGCCGGGAAGACGGCTGGTACGTCGAGGATGGAGTGCTCAAGAACCGCAAGGGGGCTGACGTGCTGGTCTCGGACCGGACATTCTGGAATTTCCGGCTGGAGGTCGAGTTCTTGGTGCATCCCCGCATGAACGGCGGGATTGGCCTGCGGGGGCGCTACGAGATCCAAATCTTGGACGACCACGGCAGCGCCGCCAGCGACCACGGCAACGGCGCCCTGTACGGCCGGATCGCGCCGTCTTCGAATGCCAGCCGGCCCGCCGGCGAATGGCAGACGCTCGATGTGCGCCTGGTTGGCCGCGAACTCTCGGTCACGCTCAACGGCGTGCCCACGATCGAGCGCGAGACCGTCGACGGATTCACCGCTATGGCCAGCGACTGGCGGGAAGGTCAGCCGGGCCCGATCTCGCTGCAGGGAGACCACGGTGCGGTCGAGTTCCGCCGGATCGTGGTCACCCCGCTGGCCGAGTGACGGCGCCGCGGGCCGGCGCCGCAGTCGGCGCCCTGGCGATTGCCCTGTTTGCCCTGTACGTGCTGCCGATCGGCCAGCGCGGCCTCGTGGGGCCCGACGAGCCGCGTTACGCATCGATCGCTCGCGAGATGTCGGAATCTGGCGACTGGGTCACGCCGCGGCTTTGGGGCGAGGCGTGGTTCGAGAAGCCGGCGATGCTCTTCTGGCTGGGAGGGCTGGGCCACGCTGCCGGGATTGAGGACTTCACGCGGGTGCCGGTCGCCCTGCTGTGCCTCGCGTTCCTGGCCTTCTTTCACTGGCGGCTGCGGCGCAGCTTTGGGCGCCAGACCGCGACGCTCGCCACTCTCATTCTCGGAACGGCGGGAGGTTGGGTCGCCTACGCGGACGCCGGAGTCTTTGACGCTCCGCTGACGGTGTTCGTGTCCGCGGCCCTGCTGTGCCTGCTTGACTGGCCCCGGACGGGCCGCGGAGCCTCTCTCGCCGAGCGGGCCGCGTTCGGCGGCCTTCTGGGCTTGGCGGTGCTCAGCAAGGGCCTCGTGGCACCGGTCGTGGCGGGAGCCGCCGCTCTTCCGGCCGTCGTTGCGAAGCCCGGAAAGGCGCGCGATCTCGTCAGCGCGGTCCCGCTGGGCGCGTTCTGCGCGGTTTGCGTGCCCTGGTACGCGGCCTGCTACTGGGAGAACGGGTCCCAATTCGCGAGGGAGTTCATCGTGCGCCACCATTTCGAGCGGTTCGCGAGTTCCTCGCTGCAGCACGTGCAGCCGTGGTGGTTCTATCTGCCAGTGATCGTCGCGTTCTTGCTGCCCTGGACTCCTCTCCTGGCCACGCTCCGCTGGGAATCGGTCGTGGGAGGGCCGCGACGGCGCTTCCTGGCCTGCTGGGCGCTGGGACCGCTGGTATTCTTCTCGCTGGCGGTGAACAAGCTTCCCGCGTACGTGCTTCCGGCACTGCCACCCTTGGCGATCCTTGTGGCCTTGCGGTGGAAGCAGCATCCGTCGCGAGGCTTGCTGGCCGCCTCGTCCGCGACGCTCCTGCTGGTCCCAGTGGCCGGGGCCGTGCTCCCGGACGCGCTCGCCGACGGGATTCTCCGCGCTTGGGCCCGGCTTGACCCCGCCGCGCTTGCTTGGGGTCTCGCCATCGGAGCGCTCCTGGCCACGCTCGGGGCAATCTCGGCCTTCCGGATGCCCAATTCTTGGTCTCCGGCCGTGGTAGCGGCGACCGCGGCGGTCGCACTCGCAGCGCTGAAAATTCAGGCGTACCCGGCCATCAGCGAGCAGGCCGGGGCCGCCGAATTCGTGGCACGCGAGGATGCGCGGCTGGCAGACTCCTGCATCGGCGAGGTCCGTCGCCACCTTGCGTATGGAATCCGTTTCTACACCGCTGACAGCGTTCCCGCCTGCGAGGACCGTTGGGCCGGTCTGCGGGTGGAGGGAGACCCGCCGGCAATCGTTGCCAATCGCGACCCCTCCGATGGGGCCGGGAATCGCGCGCCCTGACGGGGATCGACCTATTCCAGCTCGGCCATGACCTCGGAAAGCGCGCTCTGTGGCGGTCGCAAGCGGTCCTGTCCGAGTTGCGCGAGGGGCGTGTCGTCGAGATGCAGCAGCTCCGTGAAGCTTGGCTCGTCGGTGTTGACATACAGCACGCCGGTCACCACCTCACCCTCCCGGCCGGCCGCGTGGATGCGGTCGATCGCCCCGATGCGGCTGGTCGGGTCATAGTCGGCCTCGAGCTTCTTCAGCCGCAGAGTCGACCCGTCGTGCAGCCGCACGTCGTATGCCGCGCCCGGTGCCACTTCCTCCTCGACGCGAATCTCGTCGAAGTGCGGGACAAAGCCGATTGATTGCAGCGGCACGTTGTGCTCGCGCACGTACTTGTAGCTCTTGGTAGAGCCGGCATGGTCATTGAAGGTGACGCACGGAGAGATGACGTCCAGCACGGCAGTGCCACGGTGGCCCAAGGCTGCCTTCAGGATCGCCTGCAGCTGCTGTTTGTCGCCGGAGAACGAGCGCGCCACGAACGTTGCCCCGAGCTGCACGGCCAAGCCGCAGGTGTCGATCGGGGGCAGTTCGTTGGCGACTCCCGACTTGGCTTTCGAGCCAAGGTTCGCGGTTGCGGAGAACTGTCCCTTCGTCAGCCCGTAACAGCCGTTGTCCTCGATGATGTAGACCACCGGCACGTTGCGGCGCATCATGTGCACGAACTGGCCCAGGCCGATCGAGGCCGTGTCCCCGTCGCCAGACACACCAAGGGCGAGCAGCCCCCGGTTGGCCAGCATCGCTCCGGTGGCAACAGCGGGCATCCTCCCGTGCACGCTGTTGAATCCGTGGGACATGCTCAGGAAGTAGGCCGGGGACTTCGAGGAGCAGCCGATGCCCGACAGCTTGATGACCTGCGTCGGGTCGATGCCCATCTCGAAGAAGCACTCGACGATGCGCTCCGAGATGGAATTGTGGCCGCAGCCCGCGCACAGGGTGGTCTTCAGGCCGCGATACGGCTCGACGGTGAGCCCGAGGCGATTGGGCTGGGGCTGCCTCCTGCGCTGCCTCCTGCGACGCTTGGCGGTGGCGGTCCTCACAGCTGCTCCTTTTCGACGATCGCGTCGGTGATGGTGCGCGCGTCCAAGGGCATGCCGCCAAAGTAGCGCACACTCCTGAGATGGTCATGGATCTCGGGGAATTGCCAGCGCAACAGCGTGCGCAGCTGGCCGTCCCGGTTCTGGTCCACGACGTACACGTGGTCATGCTTGGCGATAAATCCCTCAATGCTCGGGTCGAGCGGCCAGCCCCGGACGCGGCAATACGCGGTTTCCAGCCCGTACTCCTCTCGCAGTTGGCAGCGGCTCTCGCGGACGGCCTCGTGGCTCGTGCCGGCCGCGACAAGAGCGATCCGGCAGCCGGGGGCGTCCTCGACGATCGGTCCGGGAAGCCACCGGTGCGCCCCCCGGAGCTTGCGCTTGATCCGAGTCAGGTTGCGGATCCAATCGTCCTCGCGCTCGCTGTAGTTGGCATCCTCGTCATGGCCCGTGCCACGCGCGAAGTAGGCTGCCTGGGGGTGCGGATTTCCCGGGAGCGTGCGGTACGGCACGCCGTCCCCGTCCACGTCGCGATAGCGGCCCCATTCGCCGCCCAGCCGCTCGATGTCCGCCTCGCTGAGCACCTTGCCCCGGTCCATGTCCCAGTCCGGGTACTCGAACTTCTCGGCGGCCCAGTAGTTCATGCCCAGATCGAGGTCCAGCATCACGAAGACGGGCGCCTGCAGTCTCTCTGCCACGTCGAAGGCCTTGGCGCTGAACTCGAAGCACTCCTCCGGGGTGGCGGGGATCAGCATCGGGTGCATCGTGTCCCCGTGCGAGAGAGTCGCCGCGGAGAGCAGGTCACCCTGCGAAGTGCGGGTCGGCAGCCCCGTGGAAGGCCCCATGCGCTGCACGTCGATCACCACCACGGGGATCTCGGCGAAGTGCCCCAGCCCGACGAACTCCGACATCAGCGAAATCCCGGGGCCGGCCGTGGTGGTCATGGCACGAGCCCCCGACCATCCAGCGCCGATGGCCATGCCGATCGAGGCCAGCTCGTCCTCAGCCTGCACGATGGCAAAGGTTGCCTTCCCCGTCTCCGGGTCTCGGCGGAAACGCTCCAAGTACCCCTGGGCCGCCTCGGCGAGCGAAGAGGACGGGGTGATCGGGTACCAAGTGATCACAGACACGCCGCCGAACACCGCGCCTAGGGCCGCCGCGGCGTTGCCCTCGACGATGATCTTGCCGTTGTTGGCGTCCATCCGCTCGAGCCGGAACGGATCTCGCTTTTCCAAGTTGCGAGCCGCCCAGTCGAAGCCCGCGGCGGCGGCGTCCCAGTTGATCGCGGCGGCTTTGGGCTTGGTCGAGAACTGCTTGTTGATCCCGTTGCGGATCTCCTCCATGTCGATCTGCAGCAGCCATGCAAGCACGCCGTCATAGACCATGTTGCGCACCAGCTTGCGCAGCCTGGGGACCGGGCAGACGGGCACGGTCAGCCGGTCGAACGGGACCGGGTAGAAGCACAGGTCGTCCCTCACGGAGCTCAACCGGAGGGGCTCGTCATAGACCACCGCCCGGCCGGGCTCAAGGCCCTGGACGTCGTCGAGGGCGGTCTGGGCGTTCATCGCCACCAGCAGGTCGACCTCTTTCTTGCGGCCAGTGAACCCGAGCTTGTTGGCGCGGATGGTGTACCAAGTGGGCAGGCCGGCGATGTTGGACGGGAACAGGTTCTTTCCCGAGACCGGAATGCCCATCTCGAAGAGGGCGCGCAGCAGCACCAAGTTCGAGGACTGGCTTCCCGAGCCGTTGACCGTCGCGACTTGGATGCTGAAGTCGTTGACGATCTCGCCAGCGGCTGCGGGCACTGTGTTTCCCAGAGGAGACGGACTCACGGCTTGCATGGGTCAGGCCTGACGGTCGGGTGAGATTCAACTCCCGGCCCTTGGACACCGCTCCAGCAAGGGCTGGCTTGGTACCGACGGCCGCGACACGGGCAGCCTACGGTTCCGGCGCACAGAGCAGCCAATATATTACCAAAAGCTGCGCGCGGCGGGCGCTTCGTTGGCGGTCTGGCCCGCGGGGCGGGATTCGCCGAGCGGACCCCGGGGAGCCCCTCGCCCTCGCCTCGGTAGAATCAATGCTAGAGAGCGGTGGAGCGGGGCATTGGCTGGCCGTTCGCCGCCATTCGCCATTGATTGGCGCAGGTCTTCCCGCCATGCTCGACCACACCCCGCCCCCGGCCACCAGGGACAGCGCGCCCCGGGAGATGGCAGCGCGACGGCGGCTGGAGGCGGCATTCGCCAACGCGGCCGGCGTTCATGGTTTCTCCGAAGTGGCGACCCCGATGTTCGAGCGTTCCGAGCTCTTCAGCGCGCGCTCGGGCAGGGAGATCAAGAACTCCCTGCTGACGTTTCACTGCGACCACGAGGAGTACGCGCTGCGGCCCGAGATGACGGCCCCTGTCTGCCGCATGGCGGCGTCCGGGGCGCTCGACGCGCTACCGAGCCCCCACCGGCTGTTCTACATGGCGCCTTGCTTCCGGTACTGCCGCCCACACTCCGGAGGCCGCCGGGAGTTCACGCAGGCGGGCATCGAGATTCTGGGCGATTCCGGGACGGGGGCGGACGCGGAGGTTGTCGCCGCCGCGTATCGCTTCCTGACGTCGATCGGCGCCCGCGACCTGGGGGTCAAGGTCGGCACCGCCGGCGTGTTCAGCGCGCTGCTGCCTGACGAGCTCGGCCCGGACGACCGAGCCACGGTCATCGGCCACTTGGACCGGCTCGCGGCCATCCGAGAGCGCTGCGCCGCGGCACTGGCCGGGTCCGACGCGTTGCGCGAAGAGCAGCTCCGCGCGGACCGCCGCGACTTGGCGACGGTTCAGGCCCAGAGCGGTTACGATGGCGCGCGCTCGATTGCCGCCAAGCCTTTGTCCGATGGGCACGATCTGGCGCGGGCACTGCCCTCGGAGGCCGCCGCGACCTACCGGTATCTGTGGAGCGCGGAGGGGTACATGCCCGCGGAGACAGGTGAGCGCTTGCTGGGTGTGAGCGCCATCCAAGGAGCGCCCGCCGAGGTAAGGCGCGAGGCGGGGGCGCTGCTTGCTGGGTCACCCGGCGCGACCGCGCTGGGGGAGCTGGCCGCTGTGTGCGAGCTCTTGGATCACTACCAGGTCGGGCCGGTCCAGGCATCCCTCGGGATCGGCCGCGGGCTGAATTTCTACACAGGCCCGGTGTTCGAGATCAGCGGCGGTGGGCGGAAGCTGTGCGGCGGCGGACGGTATGACGGCTTGGTGGAGCTGTTCGGGGGGCCCGCCACGCCGGCGACAGGTTGCGCGCTCCGGCTCGACACGCTGCTCGAGCTTGGATACGGTCCCGTCGCGGGCGATGGTCCGGGCGGGATCACGCTGGTACCGGCGGCCGGGGCCGACACGGAGCGCGCCATCCGGCTCGCGGAAGCGCTTCGGGACGCAGGCGTGCCCGTGGGCGGGCCGGGGTCGCCCGCGTGGACCGTGGACGGCGATCGGGTCCGAGGGCCCGGCGGGACAGTCACGGCGGCGGCGCCGACGCCAATCCTCGGCGCTCTGGAGCAGGCCAGGGTCCCGGGCCGGCAGGCCGAGGAGACGCCATGAGCAGCATTCGCTTTGCCCTCCCTAAAGGTAGCCTCGCGAAGAAGACGAGGGCATTCTTGGAGCGAGCCGGCATCGATCCCCGCGGGTATGCCGACGGGAGCCGGGGCTACCGGCCGGACCTCGGCATCGAGGGCGTCCGGACCAAGATGATGCGCCCCCAGGAAATTCCGTACATGCTGCAGGCCGGGTACTTCGACCTTGGAATCTCGGGCATCGACTGGTACTACGAGAGCGAGGCCACCGCAAATGTCGCGGACTTGGTCGACCTTGGCTTTGGCCGCGTGGACATTGTGCTGTGCGTCTCGGACCGGTGGCGGGACGTGCGGTCGGCGGAGGATCTCTTCGCAAGATTCGTCGACTCCACAGGTACGCAGCCGCTGCGGATCTGGACGGAGTACCTGAACCTGACAGAGACGCTCGTGCGGCAGCACACGGACCTCGAACCTTCGCTCTACAGTCCCTACTCGCGGCTGGGGGTCGAGCGCAGGGGGGCCTCCCCGGTTGCGATCTTTCACTCCTTCGGGGCCACCGAGTCCAAGCCGCCGGAGGACGGCGAGGCGATCGTGGACAACACCGAGACGGGGAGCACGCTTCGCGCGAACGGGCTCAAGATCGTTCACAAGGTCCTGGAGGGCTCAACGGCGCATCTCCTCGCCAACCGCCGGGCGATGCGCAATCGCGACAAGCGGGCCGCGATCCGGCGTGTGCGCGAGATGCTGGCGGCGGCGGCGCCCACGCCGTTCGACGACGAGCCAACGTTCGGCCACATCTGAGGCCTCGCCAATGGGCGGCATCATCCCGGCCGCCGGCATGCGGGGCGCGGTTATCATGTTGCAGCGAGTGGGGCTTTCTGCAATCACCAGGTGGGGCTTGGTCGCAGGGGTGCTGCTGGCCAGCGGAGCGCCCGCCCAAGATCGCAGCGAGCAGTCCCAGCGGCAGCGGGAAATCTTCGGGTGGGAGGTCCTGCGGCCGGTCGTGCGCGGGCGCGAGGCCGCGGTGTCCGCGGGGACGCAGCTTGTCACCCAGACGGCGATGCGGACCCTGCAAGCGGGTGGCAACGCGGTTGATGCCGGAGTGGCGGCCGTCTTTGCGGGGGCGGTCACGGAGTTTTCGCACTTCGGCTTCGGTGGCGAAGCGCCATTGCTGATCCGCACCCCCGACGGAACGGTGCACTCGATCGCGGGCGTCGGCACGGCCCCGGCCGGGATGACGCTGAAGTTCTTCCTGCGTCGCGCCAGAGACCCCAACTTAGAGCTCGAGGCCTCCCAGCGGGGCCACAAGACGGGCCACGTGCCCTCGTATGGCACGCTGCCGGCCCTGGTGCCCGGAATGGTGGATGCCGCGTTGCTGGCACTGCAGCGCTTCGGCACGCTCTCGTTCTCGGAAGTGTCCGCGCCGGCGCTTGAGCTTGCCAGCGCGCACCCGATCGACCGCACGCGGGCCCGCTCGATCGCCGAGGCCACCACGTTCCTGCGCCTGTTCCCGTCCTCGCGGGATGTCTTCGCGCCGGGCGGGAGGGGGCCGCGCCCCGGCGAGCTGTTCCGACAGGCAGACCTCGCGCGGACGCTGGACCGGATGGCCGGAGCGGAGCGCCGCGCGCTGGAGGACGGCCAGCCGCGGATAGCGGCGATCCAGGCGGTGCGCGACTACTTCTACCGCGGGCCCATCGCCCGGGAGATCGCGGGTTTCGTGCGGGAAGCCGGCGGCCTGCTGCGCTACGAGGACCTTGCGGCATTCCGCCTCGAAGTCGAGGAGCCGCTGGTGACGGAGTTCCACGGGCACGAGGTCTACAAGGCGGATTTCTGGACCCAGGGCGGGGTCCTGCTGCAGGCCCTCAACATCTTGGAGGGCTACGACCTGCTCGCCATGGGCTGGAACACCCCGGAATACATCCATCACTTGGTCGAGGCGGCAAAGCTGGCATTCGCGGACCGGGATGCCTGGTACGCGGATCCACTGTTCGTGGATGTTCCCGCGCAGCTGATGTCGAAGGACTACGCCCGGTCACGGCGAGCGCTGATCAAGCCCGGTCGGGCGTCCGCTGAGTTCCGGCCCGGGTCCTTCGGGAAGCGGCACCCGGTCCATCCCTCCCGGCACCCCGGCCCCATGCGCCCGCTGCCCGACAAGCTGGCATCCAAGGACACGACCTCGGTCAACATCGCCACGGCGGACGGAACCATGTTCTCGGCCTCGCCCTCGGGGGCTTGGATGCCGTCCGTGATTGCCGGCGGGACCGGAATCCCGCTCACGCAGCGGGGCCACAGTTTCCTGACCATACCGGGCCATCCCAATGTGGTGGCTCCCGGCAAGCGGCCTCGCATCACGCTCACGCCGACCCTCGTCACGCGCCGCGGGCGCCCGTTCATGGCGCTGTCAACGCCGGGCGGTGACCAGCAGGAGCAGGCCCTGCTGCAGGTGCTGCTGGCGGTCGCCCTGTTCAACTTCAACCCGCAGGCCGCGGTGGAGGCGCCACGCTTCCAGAGCAAGCATCTGGTCTCGAGCTTTGACGATCACGCGATGGAGCCGAACGTGCTGCTGCTGGACGAGCGCATGCCGAGTTTCGTCTTCGGGGAGCTCGCCGGGCGCGGGCACTTGGTCGAGGTGCGCGGCCGGCGCAACAGTGGCTCGGCCCCAACCGCCGTCAGGGTGCGGCCAACCGGTGTGGTCGAGGCGGGTGCCGACCCCTACTCGGGGCGCTACGCCGCTGCGTGGTAATGGCCGCGCTTGCTATGATCCTCCCCGCATGATCACGCGACGCGACTTCATGGCGGCGGGCGGCGCCGCGCTCTGCATCGGCTCCTGTTCCCCTTCGCCGGCTCCGGCGGTGAAGCGGCCAAATGTCCTGTTCCTGTTCCCGGACCAGATGCGGGCCCAGGCGATGGGCTGCATGGGCAACCCGGACGTGCGAACCCCCAACCTGGACAGCCTTGCTTCCGAGGGGCTCCTGTTCCGCAACCACTTCGCGAATTCGCCCGTCTGCTGTCCGGCCCGCGCCATCATTCTCACCGGCAAGTACGCGCATGCCAACGGAATGGTGGCCAATGACCTGCGGCTGCGCGAATCCGAGACCAGCGTGGCCGAGCTGTTCTCGGAGAGCGGGTACCGCACAGGGTTCGTGGGCAAGTGGCACCTTGACGGCGGTCCGCGCCAGCCTGGCTGGATCCCGCCCGGCCCGCGCCGCCAAGGCTTCGAGTTCTGGGCCGCCAACGAGGTCAGCCACGCGCACTTTGACACCCAGTACTTCCGTGATGACCCGACGCCGATTCCGGTCAAGACGTTCGAGTCCGAGGCGTGGACGGACATCGGGATCGAGTTTCTGCGCGAAACGCGGGAGGATCCGCGCCCGTTCTTCCTGACAGTGCAGATGGGCCCGCCTCACGATCCCTACCTGGCTCCGCCCGAGTACATGTCCCAGTACGACCCGGCCTCGATCGCGCTGCGTCCAAACTTTGCCGGGGACACTTCCGACCGCGACTTGGAGCCGAATCCGTACGTGAAGACTCCAGGGCGCAAGGAGATCGCCGCATATTACGCGATGGTGACGGCGGTGGACGATCAGGTTGGCCGCATCCTGGCGGAACTTGACGCGCTGGGCCTCCGCGAGAGCACGATCGTGATCGTCTCCTCCGATCACGGGGACATGCTGGGATCGCACGGGGCCCGGTTGAAGCGCAAGCCTTGGGAGGAGTCGATCCGGGTGCCCGGCATGGTGCGCGGACCGGGCGTGCCCGCGGGGCGGGAGACGGACGCGCTGTTCTCGCACGTCGACATCGCGCCGACTCTGCTCTCGATGTGCGGAATCTCCGTGCCCGGGACCATGCAGGGCGCCGATCTGTCGGGAATCGTGCGCGGCGAGGGCGGCGAGGGGCCCGAGCTGGCGTACTTCCAGATCTTCGGGCCGTTCTTGGCGGGCGGGGTCGAGCATGGCTGGCGGGGAGTGCGGACGGCCACGCACATGTACGCCCGCACCCAGGAAGCACCTTGGGTGCTCTACGACCTTGAGAGCGACCCCTACGAGCTCCGCAACCTGGCGGACGACCCTGACATGGCTCCGGTCCGCGAGGAGCTGGACGCCAAGCTCGCGGATTGGATGCAGCGCACGGGGGACTCCTGGGACTATGACTGGACAGCCCCGATCGAGGACCGCGGTCGGCTCTATCGGCACGAGACCTTCTACACGGTCGAGGAATTCCTGGACTGGGCCCGCGAGAACCCCGGGTTGGCAGAGCTCTGAGATAGCTCCGCGCGCGCCGAGATCGCCGCTACGCCTCTCGGCGGTACGATATGCCCGTGGCACGTCCAGAGCCTCTTGACCGCCGTCAATTCCTCCAGCTCGGAGGGGCCGGGCTCCCTCTGGCGGCCAGCTGTGGCCGGTCAGCCCCGGCCGGCCAGCCCAACATAGTGGCCGTTCTCGCCGATGACATGGGCTATTCCGACCTGGGCTGTTACGGGGGCGAGATCGAGACGCCCAACCTCGATCGGCTCGCCTCGCAGGGACAGCGCTTCACGCGGTTCTACGCCAACAACATGTGCGTCCCTACCCGCGCATCGCTGATGAGCGGGTGCTACACGCCGAAGGCTCTGGCGGAGGACAGCAGCATCTCAAGGCAGGTCGTGACCGTCGCGGAGGCCCTCCGGGCCGGCGGGTACTCGACCTACCACAGCGGCAAGTGGCACCTGTACCGCGCGACCTCGCCCGGCAGCCTCCCCTGCGAGCGCGGATTCGACCGATTCTTCGGGACTACGCTCGGCGCGGGCAGCTATTGGACGCCGGCGACCCTGATGGTCGACAACAATCCTGCGGAACATCTCTACCTGGATCCGGGCTTCTATTACACCGACGCCATCACCGACCATGCGCTGGAGTTCATGCGCGACGGCCTGTCACGTCCCGGGCCATTCTTCCTCTACGTCGCCTACACCGCCGCGCACTGGCCGCTGCATGCCCGCGACGAGGACATCGCTCACTACCGGGGGCGCTACGAAGGCGGCTGGGATCGCGCGCGAATCGCCCGCCACGCCCGCATGAAGGAGCTTGGGACGGTGAACCCGGCATGGCCACTGTCCCCCCGCAACCCGCGCGTGCCCGCTTGGTCCGACGAGCCGCACAAGCCTTGGCAGCAGAGGCGGATGGAGGCTTACGCGGCGCAGGTCACGAGCATGGACCGCGGCATTGGCAGGCTGCTCGACGCCCTGGAGGCCGCGGGCGAGGCCGACAACACCTTGGTGGTATTCCATGTCGACAACGGTGGCTGCCATGTGGAGTACGCGGAGGATCGCGAGGGGCTGTTCCTTCCGGAGCGCGCTCGCGATGGCAGGCCCGTGATTCCCGGCAACCGGCCGGACGTCATGCCCGGCCCCGAGGACACGTACCAGAGCTATGGCCACGGGTGGGCCAACGTGTCCAACACGCCGTTCCGGATGTACAAGCAGCATGACCACGAGGGCGGGATCACGGTGCCCATGATCGCGCGCTGGCCCGGGGTCATCCGTGAGGCCGGGGCTCTTTCCGGGCAGCTGGCCCACGTCATCGACCTAATGCCCACCTTCCTGGATGCCGCCGGGTTGCAGTGGCCTGCCGAATTTGGCGGTGCGCCCGTCCACGGCCCAGACGGCAGGAGTCTGCTGCCCGTGCTGCGCGGCGGCACTCGCGAGCCCCCCGAGACGCTGTACTGGCGCTGGAGCCGGGGCCGCGCCATGCGCCAAGGCCGCTGGAAGCTGGTCGGGATCCGTGACCAGCCGTGGGAGCTGTACGACGTGGAAGCCGACGGCACCGAGTTGCGGGACCTTGCCGCCGCTGAACCCGCGCGTGTCGCTGCAATGCAGCGGCTGTGGCGGGAATGGGATGCTGGGCCCGATCCGCCCGCTTGAGGGCGCGGAACGGGCGGTAGAATGGCAGGTGGTTGCCGGTCGCGACCGATGGTGGCCGGCGATGGTCGGCGCTCCGTCAGTCGGCGCGGCGGCACACGCTTGATCCGATGGCGAATCTCGCAGTGTTGGGCCTCCAATGGGGCGACGAGGGCAAGGGGAAGCTCATCGACCTTGCCGCTGGGCGCTTCGACGTCGTCGTGCGCTGCCAGGGGGGCAACAACGCGGGTCACACCGTGCAAGTCGGCGAGCGGGTCTACAAGCTCTCGCTCGTGCCGAGCGGGATCCTGCGCACGGGAACGGTCGCGGTGGTCGGCAATGGCGTCGTGATCGACCCGGAGGCGCTGCTGGGCGAGATCGACTCGCTGCGCGAGCTGGGCGTTGACGTGCGGTCCAACCTGTTGGTCAGCGACCGCGCGCACGTGGTCTTCCCACACCACAGGCAGCTGGAGCGATCTTCGGAGGAGTCCGCGCATGGTCGGCGACTGGGGACAACCTCCAAGGGCATCGGCCCGTGCTATGAGGACAAGGCTGCCAGGCGGGGAATCCGGATAGCAGAGCTGGTCTCAACGGAGGTCTTTCCCCGCCGGTTCCGGGCCATCGCGGCCGAGAAGGGCTTGATCGTTGAGGCCTTGGGCCTCGGAAAGGCGCGTGACATCGAATCGGACCTGCGGCGCTACGAACAGCTCGCTGAACGGCTGCGGCCCTATGTGACCGACACCTCGGCCTACCTCAGTCGAGCGGCGGGGAACGGCAAGCGCCTGCTGTTCGAAGGTGCGCAGGCGACGATGCTCGACATCGATTTCGGGACCTATCCCTACTTGACCTCCTCCAATGCCTCCGCTGGCGGGCTGTGCACCGGATCGGGCGTCTCGCCCCGCCTCGTGCACGAAATCGCGGGCGTAGCCAAGGCCTACGCCACGCGGGTCGGGGAAGGGCCATTTCCGACCGAAGCGCCCGGGAATGCCGGTGACATGCTGCGCGAGGTCGGCCGGGAATACGGGACTGTGACAGGCCGCCCCCGGCGCTGCGGCTGGTTTGACATACCGCTGCTGCGGTACGCGCACTCGATCAACCACCTCTCGTCGCTGTTCCTCACGAAGCTCGACGTGTTGGACGGCTTGGACTCGATCCCGGTCTGCACGGCATACCGGCTGGACGGCAAAGTGCTGGATCGCATGCCCGCCATAGCCGAGGAACTCGCGCGAATCGAGCCAGTCTACGAGGCTCTTCCCGGTTGGAGCCGCCCGACCGCCGGGATCACGGAGTTCGACGACTTGCCGGGGGATGCGAAGCGGTACGTCGACTTCTTGGAGGGCCGCCTGAACCTTGAGATAGGCGGCGTGTCCACGGGGCCGAGGCGCGAGGAGACAATCCTGCTGAACGGCTCGGTCCTGAAGGCGACCCTCTCGTAGAGCCACCCGTCCCGCCGCAGCGGGGCACGCACAACCGTCCCGCCGCCGCGCGGCTCGTCCGGAGGGGCGTCTCACCCCCGGCCCCTGGTGCTCGACCACGGGCCGGGGAGATGACCGGAGCGGTCGGCTAGTCTCCTGAAACGCCCGCCGGCTCCCGGCGCTCGGCCCCGGGGCTCCCGATTTGCACCAAGGCCGGCGCTGGCGCCTCCTTGAGCACTTCCTGCCTGTACATCTTCATCAGGCGGGCCTCTTCCTCGGCGGTCATGAGGCGCTTCTTGGCATCGCTCCCGGGCACTGCCTGGCCCTTGGCGCGGGCCTCGGCCAGCTTGCGGTCACGGGCCGCGATCTTCTCCTCGCGGGCGTTCTGCGGGCCCTCGGAGACTTGCGCCCCGCGCGCGGCATGCTCGGCGTTGATGTCCAGCTGCTCGCTGAGGCCCTTGATCTCGGTGACCTTGCGGCCGCCGGCGTAGATCTTGTGCCGGCCGTGCTCGCCGTACCACTGCGAGAGCGACGCGGTCATGTGCATCTTCTCGATGATGTTCCGCCAGCCGATGCCTGTGTTGTAGGCGCAGAACGAGATCTCGCCTTCCTGCGTGCCGTACGGGATCACGCACATCTCCGTGCGCCGGAAGTCGTAGTTGAACAGGTCCTGGAACCACATCCCCGCGACGAACAGGAAGTTCCAGGGATCGTTGCGCCTCGCGGTGCCCTTGCCGTAGTCCTTGCCGCTGAGGGCGAACGACTTGTCGAACTTCTTGACCAGGTCGAACATCGAGAAGTTCTTGGGCGCCTTCATCGGCCGGTAGTTCTTCAGCAGCGCAAGGCCCATCTGCAGGTTCGTCGCGAACTTGCCCCTCCCGGAGTCTGTCACCCGGCGGATGTCCTGCACGAACTGGGGCACGTTGATGAACTCTGGCACGGATGCCATGTCCTTGGTCTCCTTGTTGATCATCAGTGCTGTGCCCACGCCGCAGTTGGGGTGGCACCCGCAGCTGACTTGGCCCCACTGGGCCTTAGGGCCGTGCGCCAGGTCCGCCGCGTCGACAAAGCTGCCCATCACCGAGATCGGGAACCAGTCACGGGTCGGCTCGGTGATGCCCACCTGCTTCTTGACGTCGTGGGCCAGGTGGCTCAGCGTGTACCGCTGGCGCATGCGGCGGTCGTCGGTGATCTCCTCGTCGCGGCCGGTGAACGAGACGGGCTGGAACGCGATGAACGCGATCCGGCCGGGGTTGTCCCTGGCGAACTGGATGATCGGCCCGACTTCCTCGTTGTTGACGTTGTTGACCAGCGTGGTGACGAGCACGATCTCGATGCCCGCGTCGTGCATGTTCTCGATCGCCTTGATCTTGACGTCAAAGAGGTTGCCGATCTTGCGGTGCTGGTTCGGCTCGTTGCCGATGCCGTCGAACTGCAGGTATGCGTAGCGCATGCCGGCATCCGCGGCAGCCTCGGCGAACGCGCGGTTCTTGGCAAACTCAATGCCGTTCGTGGCGGCCTGCACCGAGTTGTAGCCGATCTGCCGGCAGTAGCGCACAGCCCTCAGGAAATAGGGCGACATTGTCGGCTCGCCTCCCGAGAACTGCACCGACATCTGGCGCCGCGGCTTGATCTGGATGGCGTTGTCGAGGATTGTCTTGATCTCCTCCCACTCGAGCTCGTGCACGAAGCCCACTTGGTTGGCGTCCATGAAGCACGGGTCGCACATCATGTTGCAGCGGTTGGTCAGGTCGACGGTGAGCACGGCGCCCCGGCCCCACTTGACGGTGGACGACCCGTGATTGTGGAGCTCCTCGTCGTTGTGGGCGCGGATGTCGCGGCCCGGGAACTGCGACTCGATGTGCTCGAGAAACTTGGCGTCGATGGCCATGACGTCCTCGGTCTTGCCGTGCGTCGGGCATTCCTTGACCATCCAGATCTCGTTGTCGCGCTGAACGATGGTGGCCTGGACCTCGCCGACCTTCTCCGTCTTGAGGATCGAATAGTCAACCTCGCCGCTCAGGATCACCTCGCGCGCTTCGCGCACGCACTTAGGGCACAGAGAATCGGTCTGGCGGGGCCAGCCCAGCGGGGGCTTGGTCTTCTCCCAAGACTTGAGCATCGGTTTCTCGGACCATGCCGGGGTGAAGGCCGCGCTCGGGTCTTTGCGGGCGTCGAGCTTGCGGGCGATCTTCCAGCCGAATGTCGCGGCTTGGGTCAGCGCGCGTTCCACGTATTTGACGGGGCGGTGCATGTGGGGTGTCTCCTGTCTCGCCGAAGGGCGCGGCCTTGCCAGCCGCTTGGCGACGGCCCGCCGCACGGGCCCAACCAGCGGGCACGGCGGCGAATCCGGCTCTCATCTTCCCGCCTGCGGGGCGGGCTGCGCAAGCCCGGCCGGGCGAACTGCCGAAAATCGCGGCTGTATGGCAGTATTGGGACTTGAACTGCTCCCTGCTGTGCCGATGGCGGCGGGCGCGGTGTGGAAACGAGCGTGGAGGCCGCGGAACGCATCAAGCGCAAGGCGCGCGAGATGGGTTTCGATCTGGTGGGCATCGCGCCCGCTGGCCCGACGCTGGACGCGCTGTTCTACGACCACTGGATCGCGGGCGGGCTGCATGGCGAGATGGCCTACTTGGCCGGCCGGCGCGGGGAAATGCGCTCGGACGTGCGGTCGCTGATGCCCTCAGCGCGCTCTGTGATCTGCGTCGGGATGGTCTACAACGCCCCGGAGCCGTACTCCGTCGAGGGCGTTGCGGCGGATCGCGGTTGGATCTCGCGCTATGCCTGGGGCACGGACTACCACTCGGTGATGAAGGCGCGACTGCTCGAGCTCGCGGCGTGGATCCGGGACAGGCACGGTCCGGGCACCAAGTGCAAGGCCTGCGTGGACACATCCCCCCTCCTGGAACGCTCCTACGCCCGCGCCGCGGGCCTTGGGTGGATTGGCAAGAACTGCTGCCTGATCGACGAGCGACTCGGGTCGTGGTTCTTCCTCGGGGAGATCCTGACCTCCCTGGAACTGCAGTCCGACGGGAAGGTGCCAGACCGCTGCGGGACCTGCCGCCGATGCATCGATGCCTGCCCGACCGACGCGCTGGTGGAAATCGCGCAGGCTGGGGGGCCGTCCCACGCGCTTGACTCGCGGCTGTGCATCGCCTATTGGACGATCGAGTTGCGGGACGCGATCCCCGCGGAACACCGGGAGGACGTGGGCCAGCACGTGTTCGGGTGCGACATCTGCCAGGACGTCTGCCCGTGGAACGGCCCGCGGCGGGCCGCGGTCACCGAAGAGCCCGCCTACCAGCCGCGCAACTCTCGGCCGAGGCTAGCCGAGGCGGCCGCGCTCTCGGAGGAGGAGTTCCGCGAGCGCTTCGCGGGCACGCCCGTCGAGCGAAGCACGTATGCGGGGTTTCTGCGCAACGTGGCCGTGGCGATGGGCAACAGCGGCGACGAGTCCTTCAGAGTGCCGCTGGAGCGGCTGGCCGAGAACGACGATCCGATGGTTCGGGAGCACGCGCGCTGGGCGTTGGGCCAGATCCCGCCGCCCGGCGGGGGTTAGTTGCCGGGGCCGGGCTCGTCGGCCGGCGCCGCGTCGATGATCTCGACCTCCAGTTCGCCTTCCTCGGCGCGCGCCTTGGCGGTCTCGGCATCGACCACGTCGAGGGCGATCGGCTGTTCCATGTAGGCCGCGCCAGCCCCTGCCGTGAGAATCATCAGGCGGTAGCGCTTCATGTCCGTGGAGTCGGGGATTTCGAAGGAGATCGACTCTGCCGACTGCTCGGTGATCTTGAGCTGGATGTCGCTGCCACCGGCGGTGAGGTATAGGGTGTCGACAGCGGTCTCGGCCAGATCCGTGCCCTTGGCCACAGCCGAGCCGCCCGGAGCGACGGCCTCGGGTTCAACCGAGGTGATCCGTGGCACGGCAAGCGCTGCGGCGCAAGCCACGGCAAGGGTCAGTACTGCGAGTCGGAGAGCTGTGTTCATGTTCTAGGCTTCCTCCCTTTCGTGGCCATGATGGTAGAACGAACGCCGAGCCCGCCGCAAGTGTGCCGCCACCGGAGGCACTTGCGCCCATGGCCGCGGTGGGCGCGACGGCGCCGCGGTTCGCTCGGGTACACTCGGGAGGGGGCCGTGTGGAACCACCTCCCTTCATCAGCGCGGCGGCCTTGGAAAAGAATCCGTTCCGGTTCGACACGGTGATCGGCGACGAGGCCTTGGAACTGTCGGACCAATGGTCGCTCGCGGGCTCCGTGCGGACATCCGGGACCGCGACGCTGGTGGACAGGGGGGGCGTGCGCTCGATCTGCATTCGCGGCCATATCACAGCTTCAGCGCTGTGCGACTGTGACCTGTGCCTTAAGCGGGTCACCCACGGCATGGACTCGCACTTCGAGCTGCACTTCTGCCCGGTGGCGATGATCGACGAGGGCGGCGAGACGGCGATCAACCGCGACGACACGGCCATGGGGTTCTACGACGGGGACGGCGTCAACCTGTCCGACGTGGTTCGCGAGCAACTGCTGCTGTGGCTTCCCGTCCGCACCGTGTGCAGCCGCGATTGCAAGGGCTTGTGCCAGGTCTGCGGGTGCGACCGGAATCTCGAGCCGTGCGATTGCCGGCCCCGTTTCGAGGATCCGCGCTGGGACCCGCTGCGCCAGCTATCGCTGGAACGGTGACACGCGGGTATACGCTGGGAGAATACAAGCATGCCAGTCCCAAAACGTAGGCAATCCAGAGCGCGTCGCAACAAGCGCCGCGCGCACGACCATCTCAAGCGCCCCGGCGCGACCATCTGCCCGAACTGCTCGGCGGCGATTCTGCCGCACCGGGTTTGCTCGGAGTGCGGCTTCTACAAGGGCCGCGAAGTGTTGGAAGTTGGGGAGGAGTGACACTCCCCCTGGCCGAAGGGCGGGCCAACGTGGTTCGACCTGTCACGATCGCGGTCGACGCGATGGGCGGCGATGGGGCTCCATCCGCGGAGGTGGAGGGATCGTTGCTGGCCGCGGAGGAGTTGGGGGCCCGGATCCTGCTGGTCGGGCGCGAACGGGTCTTGCGCCGCGAATTGGCGCGCCACTTCCCGGCCCGGGGCCAGATTGAGGTCGTCCACGCCGAGGAGGTTGTCACGATGCACGACAACCCCTCCGCGGCTCTGCGGTCGAAGAAGCACAGCTCGATTCGGGTGGCGGCCAAGCTGGTCCACGACGGCCAAGCCGCGGGTCTGGTGTCAGCGGGCAATACCGGGGCGGTGATGGCCACCGCGCTGCGCGTCATGGGTCGCATTCCGGGCGTCAAGCGGCCAGCGGTGGCACAGGTGTTCCCGACCGGGTCGAGGGGCCGCACGCTCGTGCTGGACGTCGGCGCGAATGTCGACTGCACGGCCGGGATGCTGGTCGAGTTCGCCGTGATGGGGCACGTATATGCCCGCGTGATGTTCGGCTGCGAGCGCCCTCGCGTCGGGCTGCTCTCCATCGGCGAGGAGGATCACAAGGGCAACGAGCTGACGCGGGAGGCCATGGCGTTGCTGAGGGACCGGTCGCTCAACTTCGTCGGCAACGTCGAGGGCCGCGACCTCTTCTCCGGAAACGCGGACGTGGTGGTGTGTGACGGCTTCGTCGGAAACGTCGCGCTGAAGGTCAGCGAGGGCTTGGTGTCGACAATCAAGACGATGCTGATCAAGTCGCTGGAGGCGACGGTCATGCGCCAGATCGGGTACGGCCTGGCGAAGGGCGCATTCGATGAGTTCAAGAAGCGCGTCGACTACGAGGAGTATGGCGGCGCCCCGATGCTCGGCGTGCGCGGCGGCGTGATCATCTGCCACGGGCGCTCGACCCGGCAGGCGATCAAGAACGCCGTGCGCGTGGCAATCGAGTTCGAGACCGGCGGCATGCAGCGCGAGATCGAGGACAATCTCGAGCGCAATCTCAGCGCCGGCGCGGGGTGAAGCCCAACGGGCGGGCGGGGGCTACCCCGCGCGGCGCTCAGGCTTGTTGACGGCCGCGCTGCCAAGCGACAGGCAAACCGCCGGCAGTCGCTCCTCGATGTCCTCGCCGAGGCCCCGCAGGGCCTTCTCGGGCATGGCCCGCTGAACGGCCTCGAACAGCTCCCGCTCTTCCCGACGCGTGTGGGCCACCAGAAGCTCTCGCAGTTCGAGGAGCAGGCCCATCGCCGCCTGGGGCTCGCAGCGCTCGAGTTCGGAAAACTTGCCGCGCACGGCGGCGTGGTCAGCCAGCAGGAGGTCAACCAGGGACGGGTCCTCGATCATCTGGCGGGCCGCTGGGAAAACGACCCGCTCCTCCACCTCGAAATGGCCGCGGATCTCCAGTTCCCAGAGGCTGAGGGCGCGGTCGCGCAGGTCCGCCACCGTGGCGGCGGCCGGCGACCCGCGCAGGCCCCGGTCGATGAAGACGCCCAATGCCAGCACGTCGTGGTGCTGGCGGGACAGGGGCACGAGCGCCGGGTGGCGTTTCATGCCCCGACCATATCAGTCGTCGGAGATCTGCGCCGGCTTGTACCCTCCCTTGCCGCGGAAGTGCAGGAAGAATATCCCGAAGAAGACGACCAGCACGACCGGCAGCGCGGCCACATACCTGAAGGTGGCCGCGGCCCCGAAGCGGTCGTAGAGCCGCCCCATGATGGGGACGACCGTGCCGCTGGAGAACACGCCGGTACCGCCCATCACCGCCAGGGCGACCGGCCCGCCTTTGGGGTACCGCTCCGAGGTGACGCCGAGCATGACGGGCCAGAAGTAGGTCTTGCCGACGCCGAAGATCGTCGCCGCGGCGAAGGCCCCGGCCATGGTGCTGACCGAGCCCAGCGCGTACAGGCCCGCGGCGGTCAGCGCGGCCGCGATCGTCATCAGGCCGAACGGCGAGAACTTGTGGGCCAGCGGTCCGCCGAAGAAGCGCAGCACGAACATGATGCCCGCCGTGTAGACCAAGATCAGGATCCCCTGCATGCCGGTGAGGTTGGTGATCAGCGATGGCACCCACTGGTCGGGCCCCAACTCGGAAGCCGATGTCAGCCACATGCAGATCCAGAGGAAGATGAAGGACGGTCGAAGCAGTTCCCGGAACATGTCCGCGTTGCTGATGCCGGCCGCGACCCGCTCGGTCGCGGGGAATTCCTGGCCGCGGATCATCACGAGGTAGGCCAGCGCTACGACCGGGATCGTCATCAGCTTGATGCGCCACCCGAGAGTGGCGGTGTCGGCATCGACCTCACTGCCGCCCAAGCCCATCGCCTGGGTGATGAAGAAGGCCAGCAGCCCGCCCACGATCAGTCCTCCGGGCCACCATGCGTGCAGAACATTCATGCGGTGGGTCTTGTCCTCGGGGTAGAGCGTCGAGCAGAGGGGGTTGATCACGCCCTCCACAAGGCCCTGCGCCAGGCCAAGCGCCAGCATTGCCGACCAGACCGTCAATGTCACCGGATTGCCGAACACCGAGGCGATGGGCGCTTCCGGGAGGGGCACCAGCACGATCGCGAGAATCCCGAAAATGTAGAACAGGCCCGAAATGGTGAGCAGGCGGCGCATGCCGAAGAGGTCAACCAAAGACCCGCCGATGAGGATCGAGAGCGTGAAGCCGTAGAAGGCCGGCTGGAAGATCAGGCCGACCTGCTCGTTGGTGAGCTGGAAGTCGTTGCCAAGCGCGTCGGCGGCATCCCCTCTAATCGAGAAGAACATCGATGTCGTGACCAGAGCGATGCAACTGGCCACGAAGAGGCGGTTTCGGTTCATGTAGGCCCTCCTTGGGGGATTCGGGCAGATAGCGTAGCACACGCCGCCGGTCGCGGTTGGCGAGACGGCGGATAGCGGCAGGGCAGCGTCAACGGCCGCGCGGCTCGTCTCCCATGGTGCCCGGTGGGATGGCAACGTGTGGGCCTGTGCCCGGTAGCGGCCGCGGCCGGGCCTTTTCAAGCCTTCCGACCGGTCGCGACACGCGGTGCATTGGCGCCACGCCAGGCCAGGGCCTGCGCAGACCGGTGACGGGCGAAAGTGCGGCAGCTGTCAGCGAAGGCCGGGGCCGCGGAGGTTGCCGGGGCTGCCAGGCCGAGACCCCCGTAAAATGATCGGGACGCGCCCGGTTGGCGGAATTGGCAGACGCAACGGACTTAAAATCCGTTGTCCGCGAGGACGTGTGGGTTCGAGCCCCACACCGGGCACCAGCGCGGCTGGTCCCTCCCGTCAGGCGGGGCGGCCCAACTCCGGGCCGAGGACGGCCGGCAGGCCCTCGTCGGCGTGGTACGAGCTGCGCACCAGAGGCCCGGACTCCACGTGCCGAAACCCCAGCGAGCGGCCGTAGTCGCGGAACGCTCGGAACTCGCCGGGCGTGTAGTACTTCTGGATGGCCAGGTGGTCCCCTGACGGCCGCAGGTACTGCCCGACGGTCAGGATGCCCACCCCGCTGTCCCGGAGGTCGCGCATAGTCTGCCGGACCTCGCCATCGGTCTCGCCCAGGCCCAGCATGATCCCGGACTTGGTCGGAACGCTTCCGGGACAGCGCGCGGCGTGCCGCAGCATGGCGAGGGAGCGGGCATAGTCCGACCCGGCGCGGACCGTCCGGTACAGGCGCGGGACGGTTTCCACGTTGTGGTTCAGGATCGCCGGCCTGGAGTCCAGCACGGTGTCCATGGCCGCCGTCGAGCCTTGGAAGTCCGGCACGAGCACCTCCACGGTGCACTCCGGAATCCGGTCGCGGATGGCGCGGATGGTCATCGCGAAGAGCTCGGCGCCACCGTCGCGGCGGTCATCCCGGTTCACGCTGGTGACGACCGCGTGGCGCAGGCCCATCGCCGACACCGCGGCAGCGACCCGGCGCGGCTCGTCATAGTCGACATCGGCCGGGGGACCCTTCTGCACGGCGCAGAACCCGCACCGGCGGGTGCACACGTTGCCGAGAATCATGAACGTCGCGCTGAGCCGGTTCCAGCAATCGCCCACGTTGGGGCAGGCCGCGCTCTCGCACACCGTGTGCAGCCTCAGATCGGCGACAAGGCGCTTGAGGTCGCGATAGTTGGCACCGGTTGCCGCCGGGGCCAGGAGCCACCGGGGGCGGCTGCCCGCGGGATTCTCGGCGGGGCGCGCATGCGCGGGCACCATTGGCTTGGCGCGGAGGCTGGCGACGGGAACGAAGCCGCTCACGATCCACCCCGGGCGCGGACCGCGCCCGGGCTCGAGCCCGGGGCGGTCGCGAGTCTCATGCTAGCAGCGCGGCGGCCGCCTGGCCGCCGCGCCCGGATCCTAGTCGTCGCTGGAAAGGAAGCGGTGCACGAATGCCGCCAAGACGCCGCCCACCGGGCAAGCCACGACGTAGATCCACAGCGACGACATGGCCGTCGGTGCGTCGCTGAACAGGGCGGGCCCCAATGAGCGGGCCGGATTGAGCGAGGCGCCGGTCAAAGGGCCGCCCATCGCAATGCACGCCGTGAGCGTGAGCCCGATCGCTACCGGAGCGAGGTTCCCGGCCTTGCCGCTGACGGCGGTGTGATAGATCGAGTTCACCAGCAGGAACGTCAGGATGACCTCGATGACGAAGGCCTGCCCCGTGCCGATGCCCTCGCCCGGAACGGTCGCCCCGAGGCTGCCGGCGTTCGCGCCCAGTGCGTACATGAGCGCCGAAGCCCCGGCGATGCCTCCGATCAATTGCACCAAGATGTAGCCAACCGCGTCGCCGGGCTTGATCTTGCCGCCCGCCAGCAGGCCGATGGTGACCGCCGGGTTGATGTGGGTGCCCGAAATCCCGCCGTACGAGTAGGCGAATGCCATCACCACCAACCCGTGCGCCAGGGCCACGGCAACCAAGTTGCCGCTGACGGCTGCCGCTCCGGCGCCGATGAAGATGAGCGAGAACGTTCCGATGAACTCTGCCACGAGTGCCTTGCTTTGCACTGCTCCCTCCTTTTCCGAATGTCCTTGGCCCCGGGGCGAGCCCCGAAGGCTGCGCAGGCATTGTATCAGCGGGAGGGCGCGCTCCCCTGCCGGTCGCGCCGAGGCTGCCAGCCCTGGAATGCCGGGCGGCAGGCGGTCATCCGCCAGCCTTGGGCGGCGGTGTGCGGGGGTAGGATGTTAGACATTCCGATGAGCCGCAGATCGGCGTTAGCCGCCCCCCTGTTCCTAGCGTTGGCAGCCTGCACCCAGCTGCCCGTGGTCGAGATCACCACTCCGATGGATCCCCCCGCTTGGGCCGTCCTCGAACGGGAGGTCTTGGATGCCAACTCCCGGGCGGTCGAGACGTTCGCGGGGCGGTACCTCGACGATCGCGGCTATCTGCTGCACACGCCGCGCTGGGGCACGCTTGACGGCCCCGACGACGCCATCGAGACGTTCTACAACTGGACGCTGCTGCACGCCTTGGGCGGCTCGGATTCCGTGCTGGAACTGTACAAGAGGGGGCTCGAGGGCCACCTCCGCCAGTACGGCGAGCTGCGGACCGAGCTCACCACGCTTGCCGCCAACGGGGCCTACCACCGCGAGTTCATCACGCAGTCCGACTGGTTTCACACCGGCGAGGGCATGCGGGCGTTCCTGCTCATGGGCCACTCGGACCCCGGGAACGACCTGTTCGTGGAGCGGATGGAGCGCTTCGCGCGGATGTACACCGGCGAGGACCCCCAAGCTCCGAACTATGACCCCGAGCACAAGATCATCCGCAGCATCTGGAATGGCAGCCTGGGGCCAATGCTGCGCCGGGCGACGGTCTACGACTGGGTGGGCGACCCCGTGCCGGGCAAGTTCCACCTGCTGCACAATCCCGCCCGCACGTCGGAGCTGCTCGACTTGGAGCAGTGGTACCCGCGCATGCTGGCGCACTGCGACGAGTACCTCGACTCGGAGGGCGACAATTTTCTGAACTTGGCCGCGACATTGCTGGGCACCAATGCCTACGCGCTCACCGGCCGCCGCAAGTACCGCGACTGGACGTTGGAGTACCTCGATGCGTGGCGCGCGCGGGCCGCCGCCACGGGCGGCATGATCCCCTCGAACATCGGCTTGGACGGGACGCTCGGGGGCGAGCACGGAGGGCAGTGGTGGAAGGGCACCTACGGCTGGAACTTCACGATTTTCGACGGCGAACTCCAGCAGATCGCGCACCGCAACTACTTCACGGCCTCCAGCTTCCAGGGGTTTGCCAACGGCCTGCTGTTGACGGGCGACCAAGCCTACGTCGACGTGCTGCGCACCCAGATGGACCGCATCTTGGAGGCCGCGCGCGTCGAGGACGGCCAGACGCTGCTGCCCACGATGTACGGCGACCCACGGGGGTACGCGCACGACGGAGATCCGGAATTCTACCGATTCCAGCCCGTCACCTACTCCGACCGGCTGGCGGAGATTTACCTGTGGTCCATGCGTCAGGACGACCTCGAGCGCATCCCGCCCGGTTCGGAACCTTGGGTCGAGTTCTTGCAGGGCCGGGATCCGGGCTATCCCGAGCGGGCGCTCCGGGCTGACTTGGCGCACATCGAGGGGCGTCTGGCGCTGCAAGCGGCCGACACGACGACCGCCGAGACGCGCCTGGCGGACTACTTGCTGGGCATCATGCCTGCCACGACCGACACGCTCGCCCAGCTAACCACGGGCGGTTACTTTCCGAACGGTCGTATCTGGGTCCTGCACAGCCGGCTTCGGTACTTCGACCTTCACCGGAAGCGGGCGGGGCTGCCTCCCGACGTGGCGGCCCTGGTGCACGGGCTGGGGCCCGAGAGCGCGAGCGTGACGTTGGTCAACCTCAGCGACAGCGAGACGCGCGAGGTGGTCGTCCAAGCTGGCGGCTATGCCGAGCACCGGTTCACCGGCATGGAGAGCGGGGGGCAGACCAGCGACCTTGACGCGAGTGCCTTCACCGCGCGACTCGCGCCCGGCGCCGGGCAGCGGCTCGAACTGCGCCTCGAGCGCTACGTGAACCAGCCCGACCTGGCGTTCCCGTGGGCTCGGTGATGCACGGCCCGGGACAGAGTGGGCCGGGCTTCAGCGCCGGAGGGGCTCGATTTCCGTGGCGACATGGTCCAGGTAAGTGACCCGCACCGGGTCACAGCCGGCAGCGGCGCACAGCTTGTAGTCCACCACTCGCGTCGCGCCCCCTGGTGACTGCCGGATCACCTCTCCGGCGCCGAGAGAGAATCCGATCCGCATCTCGCTCATCCCCGGTTCCACCCGGCCGGCGGCCGCGGCCTCCCACATATCGGGGGACCAGTGGTCGTAGATCTCCTTCGGGTCTTCCACGAAGAAGATGTCGTCAACGAAGACCCTCCGCGGGCTGCCGATCCGGAAGCGCGCCGGCTTGCCGTCCTTCTCGAACACCAGCAGGGCCTCCCCGCCGCGGGACTCGACCGCGGTTGGCACGATGCGCTCGAGCGGCTCGAACACGCGCCCGCCCGGCTCGTACGGCCAGCGATACCCCTCCTTGACCCAAAGCGGCTTGCCGACCAGCTTGTCTCGGGCCGACGTGATGTCCGTGACGTAGGACTTGGGCACGAACACGAAGGCATCCGCCGGCAGGGCGCGCTGGCGCGGCTGCGGCCGGTGGTCGAACTCCATGTTCGCGATGCGGTGGCGCTCGTAGAAGTGATATCCCATGTACAGCGCGCCAACGACGACCAGAACCTTCACGGTGAGCCGCGCCCAGAACGCCAGGTCCGAGCTAGAAGTGTCGGGGGGTGTGTCGTGCGGCTGCTCAAACATACGCTAGGTACAGTATGCTCACTCCGCCGGTCAGGGGTTGCGCCTCGACGCGCGAGAACCCCGAGTCCGCAAGCAGGGCACGAATCTCGCGCGGGGCGGGAAAGCTCTCGACCGATTCGTGCAGGTAGGAGTAGGCCTTCCCGCTCCCCGAGACCAGGTTGCCGAGCCTCGGCAGCACGTGCCGGAAATAAGCCCTGAAGACGGTGCCCCAGAGGGCGGACTCGGGCTGGGAGAATTCAAGCATGGCGAGGCAGCCGCCGCCCGCCAGCACCCGCCGCAACTCGGCGGCGCCGCGCGCGTAGTTGGTCAGATTCCGAAACCCGTAGGCGATCGTGACCAAGTCCAGGCTGGAGTCCCCGAGGGGCATGTGGGTCGCGTCGGCCTCGCAAAGCTCCCACGCCACGCCCGCCTGTCCCAGCTTGGCCCGGGCGCGGTCCAGCATGGGCCGGCAGAAGTCGGCCGCGAGGGCAAGGCCGGGCTGGCCCGCCACGAGCCGTCGTCGCTCCTTGGCCAATGCCAGCGCCACGTCCGCGGTGCCGCAGCAGAGGTCTGCGACTCGCAGCGTGTCGCGCCGCAGATAGGGGCGCACAGCCCGCACGAGCCGGTTGCGCCAATAGGTGTCAATCTGCCCGGAAAGCAGGTGATTGAGCAGGTCGTAGCGCGGGGCGACCCTCCCGAACATCTCGCGTACCGCGCTGGCCGCCGCTGTCTCGTCGCCCGGGGCGACGCCGGCCGGTGAAGCCCCCTGCGCGGTGCTCGAGCCGGGCACGCCTCAGGCGGCCGATCGCCGGGACGATTTCCGGACGAGCTTGAGCGCGTGGCCGGTCGCCGCGAGGACCGCACTCTTAGGCGGAGCGACCACTTCAACCGTGCGACCGATGCCCTCGATCAGAACGAAGCGCGCCCGGCCGCCGACCGCCTTCTTGTCGCCACCGATCCGGTCGACGATGTTGTTCGCCCGGACCGACCGCAGCCGGCCCCGTAGCTTTGGCAGGTACGACAGGATGGTCCGCTCGATGCGTCGGCAATCCAGGGGTCCCGCCCTGCCGAGAAGTTCCGAGAGTCTCGTGGCGGCCAGCATCCCGAAGCCAACCGCCTCGCCGTGCAGCAGTTCTTGGTATCCGGTCTCGGCTTCGAGGGCATGGCCCAGCGTGTGGCCGAAGTTCAGAATCCTGCGCAGGCCGGTCTCGCGCTCGTCCGCGCCCACCACCTCGGACTTGATGCGGACCGAATCGACGATCATCCGCTCGACGGCCGCGGGCTCTTGGGCGAGCACGGCGTTGGCCTGCGACTCCATGAACTCGAACAGGCCAAGGCTGCGGATGACACCGTGCTTGACAACCTCTTGGAGCCCGGCGCGATACTCACGTTTTGGGAGCGTGGCGAGCGTGCGTGGGTCGACAACCACCAACCGGGGCTGGTGGAACGCGCCGACAAGGTTCTTGCCGGATTCCAGGTTGACCCCGGTCTTGCCGCCGACTGAGGCGTCCACCTGGGCCAGCAGCGTCGTCGGCACTTGGACAAAGTCGATCCCGCGCATGTAGCAGGCGGCCGCAAACCCCCCGACGTCCCCGGTAACTCCGCCGCCGATCGTGACCAGGACCGAGGTGCGATCAGCCCCGAAGGCGTGCAGTTCAGTGCAGATCATCTCGACATTGTCGAGGCGCTTGTGCCGTTCACCGGGGTGCAGCAAGATCAGGTGCCCCCTCCACTTTTCGAGGCCGGGGATCAGATCGTCGCGGACATGGTTCCAAGCGCCTGAGTCGCTGATGAGAAAGATGCCGCGATCGCCGATCACGGCTCGCACGAGCGTTACCAGCTTGCGCAACGCCCCTCGCTCGATGTGAACGTCGTACTCGCCCGTCCGGGTCTCGACGCGCACTACCTGCAAGCCCCTCTTGTACCATGAGTCCGAGACTCGGCAACGCTCCCAGCCCGTGGTGTGAGGATCGCCGGGAGCGCAGCCATGGAGACAGATTTCCTGGTGATCGGCGCCGGGGTCGCTGGCCTGAGCGCCGCCATCGAGGCGGCCCCGGCGGGGCGCGTGCTCGTGCTGACGAAGGACCGCCTGCGCGAGTCTGCCACGGAGTACTCCCAAGGCGGGGTGGCCGTTGCGCTCAGCGACGAGGACGAGGTCGGGCTCCACGAGCAGGACACATTGGTGGCAGGTGCGGGCCTGTGCGATCCGGAAGCGGTGCGCCACTTGGTCGAGGCGGGGCCCGCCCGCATCCAGAGGCTGATCCAGTGGGGGGCGGAGTTTGACTCGGACGGCGGCGGGCTGAGCTTCTCGCTCGAAGGCGCCCACAGCGTGAACCGGGTGCTGCATGCCGGCGGGGATTCGACGGGGCGCGAGATCGCACGGGCGCTGCTGAGGAAGGCGCAATCGATCGACGCCATCGAGTTTAGGAGCTATTCCTCGGTCGTGGAGCTCCTGCGCCGGAATGGCGAGGTTTACGGGGCGGTCGCCTGGGACGGCCCGAGGAGTGAGCTCGTCTCGGTCCGCGCGCGGGCGGTGCTGTTGGCGACGGGCGGCATAGGCCGGGTGTATCGCGAGACCACCAACCCGGACGTGGCCACGGGGGACGGCGTCGCGATGGCCTACCGCGCCGGGGCGGTGATATCGGACATCGAGATGGTCCAGTTCCACCCGACGGCGCTGTTCTTGGAGGGAGCGCCGCGCTTCTTGCTCTCGGAGGCCCTGCGCGGGGCGGGGGCCCGGCTGCGAAACGCGGACATGCAGCGCTTCATGTCCCGCTACCACCCCGACGAGGAGCTGGCCCCGCGGGACGTGGTGTCGCGGGCCATCGTGGCCGAGCTGGGACGGCTGCGCCGAGGGCCGGTCTACCTTGACCTGACGCATTTCCCGGTCGGATCCGTTCCGAGGCGCTTCCCGCGCATCTACCGCACCTGCAGGCGATACGGAGTCGACTTGGAAGCGGTGCCCGTCCCGGTGCACCCCGCCGCGCACTACGCCATGGGCGGCGTGCTCGCCGCCCTTGACGGCGCGACCACGCTGCCGGGGCTATACGCGGCTGGCGAGGCCGCCTGCAACGGTGTCCACGGTGCCAACCGGCTGGCCAGCAATTCTCTGCTGGAAGGGCTCGTCTTCGGCGCCACGGCGGGGGAGACGATGGGTCGGCACGCCGGGCAGCCGCTGCGGCGGTCCCGCGTGGCGCGCCGCACGGCGCCGATTGCCCTGCCGGGGAACGCGATCCACAATCTGCGGCGCTTGGCCTGGCGCCATGCCGGGATCACCCGCACTGGCGCGGGGTTGCAGGCTGGCCTCGAGCAGCTCGACCTGCTCTCCCCGCTGTTCGAGAAGGGGCTGGCGCGCACGAGCCGGCAAGGGTTCGAGGTCGACAACATGTATCAGGTCACGCGTCTCATCGCGCGCTGCGCCCTGGCGCGGGAGGAGAGCCGCGGGGCGCACCACCGGATCGACCATCCCGAGCCGCGGCCCGAGTTCCGCAAGCACTCCCGGATCCGTCGCGGGGCGGGCGTGAGCTTCTCCGGCGAGAGCGCTCGCCCGGGATGAGCCGCGTCAGCGCTCGAGAATCCAGACGTTGCGGAACAGCGCGAAACTGTGGACATCGTGCAGTTGGAGGCCGATGGGGCCGGCGACCGGTCGTGCGGGATCGCCCCGGTGCTCGGCGGCGAGCACGCCGTTGACGAACACGCGGATGGCGTCGTCGCGGGACTCGACGTTGATGCGGTTCCACTCGCCGGGCACGGCCAGGCCCTCGGGTGCACGGGCGAGCCCGTAAATCGAGCCGGTGGGCCACTTGCCCGTGTAGTCGCTGTCGATCTGAATCTCGTAGCCCAGCTTCGAGGGCGTGCAGTTGAAGTCGGGCCGCGGGGCAATCCCGCAGCTTGCGCCGGACGGGTCGCGGATCGAGATTCCGCTGTTTCCCGGGGTGTTGACCCAGTACTCCACGTGCAGGTCGAACTCGCGATAGTCGTTTCGCTCCGTGTAGAGCCACGACTGGCGGGTGGACCAGTTCACGAATGCCTGACGATCGACGGGCCCGTCGCCCCCGATCTCGGCTTGGCGGTCAACTCCGAAGGTGGCGCTGACCACGCCGTCCGACCGGATCCGCCAGTGCCCCTCGCCGAGCACTTCCCAGCCTTCCAGGCCATTGCGCAGCAGGTCGCTCCAATCGGCGCCGAGCGCCATTGTGCCCGCGCAGGTCGCGGCCACCACTAGAAACAGTGCTCGCCTCACACGCGCCCCCTCGTCTCAGCCCACATACTGAACCTCTTCTTCCAGCACGATCCCGAATGTGTCGAGCACGCGGGCCTTTAAGTCCGAGACGACCTGCCGGATCTGGCCGGCCGTGCCGCCGCCACAGTTGTACAACAGGTTCGAATGGTAGCTGGCGACCCGGATGCCACCGCAGCGCATGCCCTTGGCCCCGACGCGCTCGAGGAAGTAGGCCGAGGCCACTTTTCCGGCACGGACGGCCCGCGGGGGAACTTCGGCGGCCGCCTCGGCAGGCAGGGCCCGGAGGAACAGGTTCTTGAAGATGCTGCCCGCGCAGCGCATCTCCGGGGGAAACTTCGCGTCCCGGATCCCGCGGATCTCCTCGGCCCGCCGGAAGAGGGCTTGGCCGTCACCGTCGGGCAAGCGCAGCTTGGCGCCCAGGATCCACCAGTCCTTGCGGCGCTTGAAGACAGACTCTCGGTACTCGAAGCGGCACTCGTCCGCCCCGAAAGAGCGGGCATCGCCCGAGTCCAGGAAATCCACCCGCTCGACGAATTCGTCGAGCTGGTGCCCGTAGGCGCCCGCGTTGCCGTAGACCGCGCCCCCGACGGAGCCCGGGATGCGCGTTAGGGCGTGCATTCCGGCCAGCCCGAGCTCCAGGGTTAGGTCCACCAGCGCTTGCAGGCTGGCGCCCGCCTGCGCCTCGATCACCGGGCCGCGGGCCTTGAGTGCCGCCGCCACATAGCGCAGCACCAGACCGCCGAAGCCCCGGTCGGCCACGACCACGTTGCTGCCCTCCCCCAGAAGGCAGCACGGCACGCCGCAAGCCCGCGCGGCACGGAATGCGCGCCCCAGGGCAGCCGGCGTGCTCGCCCAGGCAAACAGGGCCGCCGGGCCGCCGATCCCGAATCGGGTGTGCCGCCGCAACGGCACGTCGGCCTCGACCCGCAGTCCGTCCACGCTGGCCAGACGGGCCGCAAGCTCTGGCAATCCTCGCGGCGGGGCGGCCAACATCCAATTGTAGGGCGAGGCCGGGGCCTCGTTGGATGGGCCATGATGGGGGGAGATGAGCGCCCCGTTCCCGGGCTTCCCGCCCCAGGCTCGGCAGTTCCTGCGGGAGTTGCGCGAGAACAACCGCCGCGACTGGTTCCAGCCGCGAAAGGCCGACTATCTGCGTTTCGTGCGGGCACCGCTGGTCGAGCTGGGAGAGGTGGTGGGCGCTTCCTTGGCACGGCACTCGCCGCGGCACGTCTTCGATTCGCGCCGCTGCGTGTACCGGATCTACCGCGATGTCCGCTTTGCCAAGAACAAGGATCCGTACAAGACGCACGCGGCCGTGATCTTCCCGCCCGACGGCGCGGCCAGGCATGAGGCCGCGGGGTTCTACTTCCACTTCTCGGCCGACGAGCTCTTGGTGGGCGGGGGGCTCTACGCCCCGACGTCAGGCGGGCTGCGGCAGGTTCGTCAGCGAATTGTCGAAGAGGCGGGACAGCTGCGCGCGATTCTGGCGGAACGCAGCTTCCGCAGGCGCTTCGGGAGCCTGCAGGGCCAGCGCCTCAAGCGCGGCCCGCTCGGATTCCCGAGAGACCACCCGGCGGCGGACCTGCTGTTGCACAAGCAGTTCTTGGCAGGGGCGACCTTGGACGCTGGGGAGATAGAGCGATCGACAATCGCACCTCTTATCAACGAGCATTTCCGGGCGCTGGCACCGTTGCTGGCCTACATTAACCGAGCATTGGGCGTGGGCTGAGGCGAGGGAAAGATGGCATACACGGATCTTCGGTCGTACATCCGGGCGCTCGACGCGCACGGCGAGCTGCGGCGCGTCAGCGCGGAGGTTGACCCGCACCTCGAGATTGCCGAGTTGGCAGACCGCGCCGTGAAGGCCGGCGGTCCGGCCTTGCTCTTCGAGAATCCCAAGGGCTCCGACATGCCCGTGCTGATCAACAGTCTCGCCTCCCTGTCGAAGATGGAACTGGCGTTCGAGGTGGAACGGCTCGATGACATTGCGGGCCGCATTTCCGAGTACTTGGATCTGGGAGTGCCCAAGGGCGTCGCGGCGAAGCTCAAGGGGTTGGCGAAGCTGGCGGAGGTCCGCAATTTCCTGCCGCGCAGCGTGCGCTCGGGGCCGTGCCAGCGAGTAGTCCGCGCCGACGGTTTCTCGCTGGCGGAACTGCCCGTTCTGACATGCTGGCCCGGGGATGGCGGCCCGTTCATCACGCTGCCCATGGTGTTCTCGCGGAATCCGGTCACCGGGAAGCGCAACTGCGGGATGTACCGCATGCAGGTCTACGGCGAGCGGACGACGGGCATGCACTGGCAGACCCACAAGCAGGGGGCGGAGCACTACCGGCGGCTGAGCCAGGAGGGCCAGCAGACACGCATGGACGTGGCGGTGGCCATCGGGGCAGACCCGGCGACGATGGTGGCCGGGAGCCTGCCCTTGCCGCCCGATCTCGACGAGATGCTGTTCGCGGGCTTCATCCGGCGCAAGCCCGTCGAGATGGTGCGCTGCAAGACGGTCGACCTGGAAGTGCCGGCCAACGCCGAGATTGTCCTGGAGGGCCACGTGAACCTCGGGGAACTGCGGACAGAGGGGCCGTTCGGCGACCACACAGGGTATTACTCGCTGGAGGACGACTATCCTGTCTTTCACGTCGATTGCGTGACCCACAGAAGGGACCCCGTCTATGCGACGACCATCGTGGGACGGCCTCCGATGGAGGACTACTTCATCGGCAAGGCCATCGAGCGCATGTTCCTGCCGCTGATGAAGTTGCAGGCGCCGGAAATCGTCGACATGGCGATGCCCGCCGAGGGGATTTTTCACAACTTGATGCTGGTCTCGATTCGCAAGTCGTATCCCGGGCAGGCGCGCAAGGTCATGAACACCATCTGGGGCTTGGGCCAGGCGTCCTCGACGAAGTGCATCGTCGTCGTGGACGACGACGTGGACGTGCAGAACTACGCAGAGACCGCGTGGCGCGCCCTGAACAACATCGACCCCGAACGGGACATCCAGTTCACGCTGGGCCCGGTGGACTCCCTTGACCACGCCAGTCGCCTGCCGGACTTTGGCTCGAAGATGGGCATCGACGCGACCCGGAAGTGGAAGAGCGAGGGCTTCACCCGACCGTGGCCCGAGGTGATCGAGATGACCCCGGATGTCAAGCGGCGGGTCGACCCGATCTGGGACCAGCTGGGCATCGGCCGTCGCCGGGGGTAGCATGCCGCGGGCACTTGCCCGCAGGCTGGCAGTCTGCGGGGTTCTCGGCACTGTGCCCGCCGTGCTGTTGCTGGTCGTGCTGGTGTCCCGCGACGGACGGACGGGTGAGTTCCGGACGCCGGCCGAGCGGACCGTGCGGCTGGCCGCCACGGCCGTCCCGACGGTTGACATGCCGGTGCGGCTCGCACGCTCGGGGCGCGTGCTGTCGGTTGAGGCGCAGCCGGGGATGCCCGTCCAGGCCGGCGATCCAATCGCCGAGCTGGAGGACCTGGCCCTGGCGCAGTCGATCCGCGCGCTGCGGCGCCAGATCGGCGAGATCGAGGCGCAGCCGGGGAATGGCGCAGTGCCGTCCCGGGACGAGGCGCTGCGTGCCGAGCGCGAGGTGCGGGAGGCTGTCGTGCAGCAGCTCCAGAGGGCCCACGCCTTGGCCAGCGAGGAGTTGGAACGGTGGACGCAGATGCAGGCGGAAGGCCTGGTCGCGCGGCTCGACTTCGAGAGGAAGCGGCGCGAGTTTGGAGAGTTGGAGGCGCGGCTGCAAGCGGCGTTACAGCCACAGGCCGTTGACCGGGCCACCGTTCCGGAGAGCGGGGAGTCCCCGCAGTTGGCACGAGCCCGCCGCCTGCTGGGACGCTTGGAGGGGCTGCCCCGCTCGTTCCGCGCCAAGTCGCCGTGGGACGGCACCGTGCGCAAGGTGCGTGTGCAATCAGGGGAGAGTCCGCCGCGGGGAGCGGTGATCGCGACGGTCGGTCGGGCCGCGCCGGCGAGGCTGGAGGCGGCCCTCGATCCGGGCACGGTCGTGTTGGCCGTCAAGTCGGCCTGCGGAGTGCCGGGCCCGCTGCCGTTCGTCAGGCGCCCGAACATGCTCAGCTTGGCCTGTCCCGCCGTCAGCGTGCGTCCCGGCGAGGGATGCGCGCTGGTGTTGGCAATCCGCGAGTGACCGGCGTAACGGCAGGGGCTAGATGCGCGCCTAGAATATTGAGGACCGATGTCCATGGCGATGGCGACACCCCAACAGGCTGGTTTCGAGGATCCCGCCGCAACCGGCCGGCGGCTGCTGCAGGATCGGATTGTTATCCGCACATACGGCTTGCGAAAGACATACGTGATGGGCGACCAGAAGATTCATGCCGTCAACGGCGTGGACGCGGAGATCCGCTACGGCGAGTACGTGGCGCTGATGGGGCCCTCCGGGTCGGGAAAGTCCACCTTCATGAACCTGATCGGGGCGCTCGACACGCCGACGGCCGGCGACTATTTCATCGCTGGCCAGCTCATCAGCACGATGTCGGACGACGAACTGGCATATATCCGCAACAAGGAGATCGGGTTCGTATTCCAGACCTTCAACCTGCTGCCACGACTGACGGCACTGCAGAACGTGGAGCTGCCCTTGGTCTACGCGGGTGTCCTGCCGGCCGAGCGGACCGAGCGCGCCTTGCGCGCGCTCGCCCAGGTGGATCTCACACCCCGCATCCACCACACGCCCTCCGAGCTCTCGGGCGGCCAGAGGCAGCGGGTTGCGATCGCGCGCGCGCTGGTAGGCGACCCGGCGATCATCCTCGCTGACGAGCCGACGGGCAATCTGGACTCCGCGACCTCGAACGAGATCATGGACGTGATCGACCGTTTGCACACGCAGGGCAACACGATCATCCTGGTGACCCACGAGCCTGACATCGCGATGCACGCGCAGCGGATCATTCAGCTGCGGGACGGCAAGATCGAGAAGGACGAGAGGGTCTCCTAGGTCGCTTGCTGGCAGGGTCGCTGGCCGTCGCTTGCGCGGCAGTCGCCGCTGGGGGCTGCGCATACTTCTTGCTGGTCCTGCTGGCCGCTCGTCGTCACGTGACCCGCGAAAACGCGCGGCCGGTGGGCCACGGCGGGATTCTCTTCAGCGTGCTGAGGCCGCTCCGGGGATCGCACGAGGATCTGGAGGACAACCTCCGGGACGGGTTCGAGCTCTGCGGACAGTCGCACGAGTTGCTATTCGCGGCGGAGCACGCCGAGGATGACGGTCTCGCGCTGGCCAGGGCGATGGCGGAACGCCGGGCGAGGGTGCGCTGGCGGGCCCTAGTGGCAGGTCCGCCGGTCTGCCCAAACGCCAAGGTGCACTCGCTGGACGTCATGACGGGCGTCGCTAGGGGGGATGTGCTGGTGATCGTCGACAGTGACGTGCAGTGCGGACGTGAAATGCTGGACGCGCTCGCCGCCGAGTTTGGGAATGCCCAGGTGGGCGTGGTGACCTGTCCCTACCGGGCAGTGGCCGGGCGCAGCCCGTGGTCCGGGCTCGAGGCGCTGGGGATGAACACGGAGTTCTGGGGCGGCGTTCTCGTAGCGCAGTTCTTGTCCCCCATGGACTTCGCGGTGGGACCGGCGATGGCTATCCGCCGGTCTTGCCTGGACGATTTGGGCGGCTGGGCACGGGTAGCGGAGTATCTGGCGGAGGATTTTCGGCTAGGAAAGCTGGCGAGAGGGGCGGGCTGGGATGTGCGCCTCTCGTCGCATGTCGTCGAGCACCGGATCGGAAGCGCCCAGTTCCGCGACAATCTGTCGCACCGCCTCCGCTGGCGTCGCTCCACCAAGCGGTCGCGTCCGGTGGCCTATTGGGGAGAAGTCTTCACGAACCCGCTGCCGTGGGCGCTGGCTCTCGTGATTGCCGTGCCGGGCGAGGCATGGGCTTGGATGCTGCTGGGCACCTGCGGAGCGCTCCGGCTCGCCGCGGCCCAGGCCGTGAGCGGAGGGGTCCTTGGCCAGAGGCTCACGTTGCGGCGGATGGGGATGCTACCCGCGCAGGACATGCTGAGCCTGCTCACTTGGGCCGGGGGCTTGGCTGGCCGGCGGATCCGGTGGGGTGGGCGCTTGTTCGAGCTGCTGTCCGACGGGCGGATGCGGACCGTGGGGGAATAGGCCCCGGCTCAGATGGCCGGCCGCTCGCTGTGCACGCCGAGTTCGTCGCGCAGCGCGTCGCAGATCTCTCCCAGCGTGGCGTAGGCGCGAACCGCTTCGAGTATGGGGGGCATCAGGTTGTCCGTGCCGCTGGCGGCGCGGCGCACACCGTCCAGCGCCGTGCCCACGGCACTGGCGTCCCGTGAACGGCGCAACTTTCGCAAGCGGTCTCGCTGGAGGCGCTCCGCCGTCTTGTCGATCGCGAGCGTCTCGATCGGCCTATGCTCGCCGTCGCAATAAGCGTTAACACCCACGACGTGCGCCTTCGACGACTCCATCGCCCGCTGAAACTCATACGCTGACTTGGCTATCTCCGCCTGGGGATAGCCGCGCTCGACCGCAGCAACCATGCCGCCCATGGTGTCCAACTTGTCCAGCTCCCCAAGGCAGCGGCGCTCGAGCTCGTCAGTGAGCCGCTCCACGAAATGGCTGCCCCCGAACGGGTCGATAGCCTGGGTAACGCCGGTCTCGGATGCGATCACCTGTTGTGTCCGCAGCGCCAGCAGGGCTGCTTGGGCGGTCGGGAGAGCGTGCGCCTCGTCCAAGGCGTTGGTGTGGAGCGACTGAGTCCCGCCGATCACGGCGGCGAGCGCTTGGAGGGCCGTCCGCACGATGTTCACCTCGGGTTGCTGGGCGGTGAGCGTGACCCCGGCGGTCTGGGCGTGAAAGCGAAGCTTGAGCGAGCGCTCCTCGCGGGCGCCGAAGCGGTCGCGCATCAGGCGGCACCAGACACGGCGCGCGGCGCGAAACTTGGCGATTTCCTCGAAGAAGTCGTTGTGGGAGTCGAAGAAAAAGCTGAGGCGCGGTGCGAACTGATCGACCGGCAGGCCCCGTTCCAGTGTCCACTCGACGTACGAGATCGCCGCACCGAGGGTGTAGGCGAGCTCTTGGACGGCGGTGGCGCCGGCCTCGCGGATGTGGTAACCGCTGATCGATATGGGATTGAAGCGCGGCACGTGCCGAGTGGCGTACTCGATGGTGTCGGCCACAAGGCGCATCGAGGGCCGGGGCGGATAGATGAACTCCTTCTGCGCGATGAATTCCTTCAGGATGTCGTTCTGGATGGTGCCCGACAGGCCACTGCGGTCGGCTCCCTGACGTTCCGCCACGACCAGGTACATCGCCCACAGGATCGCGGCCGAGGACGTGATGGTCATCGATGTGGTGACCGCGTCGAGGCGGATCCCGTCAAAGAGACCCTCCATGTCGGCCAGCGACGAGATAGCGACACCGCACTTGCCCACCTCCCCCTCGGATGCTGCGTGGTCGCTGTCGTAGCCCATGAGCGTGGGCAGATCGAACGCTACTGACAGCCCGGCCTGACCTTGGCCAAGAAGGAACCGAAAGCGTCTGTTGGTCTCGGCGGGCGTGCCATATCCGGCGAACTGACGCATGGTCCAGAGCCGCTCGCGGTACATCCGCGGATGAATGCCGCGCGTGAAAGGGGCCTTGCCGGGAAGGGACCCATCGCCCGGAGAGCCGCTTGCCAGGCCGTAGGAGCGCTCAACCGGGATGCCTGAGGCAGTGCGCCGCGGCACAGCCTTAGAAGGAGAGCGTGCCGGTGCGCGCGATCTCGTCCCCGTTGGGCCGGTAGAGCACTTGGCAGCGCTCGCAGCGGTAAATCTCGGGTTCAGCGCCGTAGAGTTCCGTCACTTCGGGGCCATAGCCGTACCAGCGCTTCAGGTGACCGGCGCAGATGTCCTTCTTGCCGGGTTCGTTGCAGGCGCGCTGGCGCGGCACCCTCTCCTTGACCATCGTGCCGTCCGAAAGGCAGGTCAGGAAGTTCTTGGGCCCGGTTGCGGCCTCATCCGCCGCTGCAGTCGCGTCGCTCATGAACTGCTAGCCATTCTACCAAGCGTCACCTGACCGTGCTCGTGACTGGCGGAGGATCCTGCCAAGACTGCCTCGCAAGACACGAGCGGGGTACTGGCATCGCACCCAAGGCAATCTGGCCTTCCCACAGGACAGCTTGAAGTGACGACGTCAAGTGACACATGCGAATGCCAAGCGCCGTTCAAGGAAATCACGCCCCCGTCTCCACTGGATTATCTTCTCCCTCTCGTCTCCGCCTGCGCCTATATAGGTAGGTGCAAGCCTATGTACCCGACCTCAATCTCCCGACGGCGGTGATCAATTCGAAGATGAATCCTGCCACCATTCCCAAACCTAGCATGGTGTAGAAACAAATGATGTCCGCCACGCCCAGACTCAAACCTTCGTTCCTTATTAAGTCTTGGATTCGCCATCGTGGACTCACTCTCCATGGTAACCTTACACTGCCACTGAATCGCAGCTCGCGGCACAGATTTCCATTCCTTCGCAGTTTGATCGAGGTCTGCGAGCCTGTTACAGATTGTTTGAATCCAACCCCGGTTAAGCTTCGAACTCTGATGTTGAACGTCTGGTCCAAGCAGTAAATTGGGGAACATTCTTCGCCACCCGTGCCAAAGTTCAGCGAAGCTACCACACTCGCTCCACAAGCGGCATTGGTGACGCTGAATGATCGCACGAGCATGGTTGACATTTGCTAAGTTATCAATTAATTCTGTCCGGAGCTCAACCGCTTCATCAGGCAACAATTCTTCGAAAGTAACCTTGATCTCGTCCCGCTGCCACTTCCGGTCAGACGGAAGGCTGATCGCGACTGAGTCGTTTACAACACACGTAAGCATTCACTCCGGGGAGTATTTTGGGGCCTGGGAGGCTGGCCCTCGCGAGGGCCAAAGGCAGGGGAAGGCGCGGATAGGTGAAGGTGCGGCCCGCAGGTGCAGAGTGGCCTCGCTCGCCGCGTTCAGGCTCCAGCCTGAGAAGGTGGGCGAGTGACGTAGCGACACTCGCGAGCTGGCCTCAGCGGGGAGTTAAGCTGCGGGCGGGAAAGTGCTGTCGGGTGCGTCAGCCGGCGCTGCCGCTGGCGGCCCGTTGGCCGGGGTCCACCAGCGGATGGGAGGTGCGCGGAGTTCCTCGATGCGCTGCTCGTCCATCTCCCACGGGAGCCATGGGGACAGTTCCGATGGGGCTTGGCCCCGGTTGCGCGCACAGGCATCCAGCCAATCCAGCATGTAGCGGTACGGGTTCAGCCCCGCCACTCTCGCTGTCTGCAGCACGCTGAGCAGGCGCCCCGCCGTCTCGGCCCCGGCCGGACCGCCGGACCCGAAGCTCAGCCGGCGCGAGATCACGGGTCCGCGCAAGGTCCGCTCCGCGTAATTGTTGTCCATGGGAATCGCCGGGTCCTCGAGGAACACGCTGAGCCCCGCCTTGTGCAGGATCAGGGACGCCGTGGCTTTGCCCCGCGCTTCCACCTGGGCCAGCTCCGCGCCGGTCCGGCCACCGCTTGGCACGGCGATCAGCATTTCATAGCGCGCAACCAGGCTCCTCCACTCTTGCACCGCGTCGTCGAAGAGTTTCCCGAGGCTGGCTTTCAGGCTTGCCTGCGCAGCCTCGAAGTCCTCGGCCTGGTCCTGTAAGGGCAGTTCGGGCTGCCAGGCCCTGCGACGCAGGTGCGCCAAGTGGAACACTTCCCCGATCCGCTCGAGCCAGTCCGTGGCCCACGGCTCCAGTTCCGGAAAGCCGGCTTCCACCCGGCAGTAGTGTCGGCGCTGATGAGCCCAGCAGAACTGCAGCCGGACATTCTCGGAGCGCTTGGCGAAGGCCGGATAGACACTCCAGCAGTCGCACACGAGCGTCAGCAGCTTGCCTTGGCCCAGCTTGCCCAGCAGTTCGCGGCCCGAGGGCAGCCCGCGCGTCGGCAGGATGCGCATCCAGACGGCATCCTCGCAGCAGACCATCCACAGCCAGTGCTTGGGCCTGGCGCCGGATGCCGGGGGCTGCTTGGCGTTGTCCTGGCCCTCAATGTTCTGCACCGGCCAGGAGGTTTCGTCGGCCTGCACCACCCGAGCCTGTCCCAGACGCTCGGCGATGGCCTGCTCCAAGGGTTGCACCAGCCGGGCGAGCCTCTGCAGGCCTTGCGCCAGCGTCGCCGGTGCCATGCCCAACCCGATGGCATCCAGCTCGCGCGCCACCGCGGCCTGCGGGCGATGCATGTGGAAAACTTGGACCACGCTCCAGGCCCACACGCTGGTCCCCAGCTGGGTGCCGCTCCACAGCCGTGGCGCGGGGGGCGCAACGAGGCGTCCCGGCGGTGCGCAGGCGCAGCCCGGCTCGTAGCACTGGCGCTCAATCTCGCGGGCGAGCGCAGCCAAGTGCATCTCGAAGATCTTGCTGGACTTGGTCCCGCAGCGCACGAAGGGCGTGTCGCACTGCGCGCAGCGGCGCTCGTGCTCGGGCAGCTCCAAGGGCTCGGGAATCTTTGGCAGGCGGGAGCGGTCCCGACGCGGCGGAGTGGCCGATCCGGGCTGGCGTCCCCGCTTGCGCTTGGCGGCCTTCTGCTTGCGCCCCTTGCCGGCCTTGTCAGGCTTGTCAGGCTTGTCAGGGCTGTCCCCCGGCCCGGGCGGCGGCTTGGGGTCCGCTTTCGGCTCGGGCCCGGGATCCGACGGCTTCTCGCTCTTGCGCCCGAACAAGGTCTTCTGCAGGTCTGCCACGAGCAGCTTCAGATTGCCGATCGTTGTGTGGGCTTGCTGCAGCTCAGTCCGCGTCCGCTCCAGCTCGGCCCGCGTCCGCTCCAGCTCGGCCTGGCTGCGCTGCGACCGTCGGCGGAATTCCCCGCTCTCCTGCCGTGCGCTTTCCACCTTCTCGAGCAGGGCCGCGCAGTGCTGCTCCAAGCGTTCCAATTCCTGCGCCTGCTCCCGCTCCCGCGCGGTGTCCCTGCTTGCGCCCGGCCAGAATCTCACCTTGGGCCCTTCCCGCGGCCGGCGGCCGCTGCCGCGCGCTCGCCCAGCCCCTGCGCGCTGCGCTCCGGCACGGCCGGCTGCGAGTGGGCCTGCAGCCCCAGCGAGGCGTGCTCGACGGCCCCCTCGAACACCTCCGGCGGCAGCCGGACCAAGGCTTGGTAGAACGTGCTCGGCACCGGAGCGGCGTAGCGTTGTAGCCGCATGTTGCACCAGCAGCCGGCGGCCTGCCGCTGCCGCTGGCTGAGCAGGGTGGCATACCGCGAGTAGGCCGTCACGCCGCGGTAGCCGGCCATGTGCGCACTCGCGGCCAGGCACAGCAGGCTGGCCAGCGCATAGCGGCGGCCGCCGGCCGGGCGGCAGTGCGGCTCCTGCTGCAGGCGCTCGAGCAGGCTGCGCAGCACCGCGGCCGGAGCCGGCGGCCGCTTGGCGGGACCGCCCCAGCAGGGCTCCTGCTCGGGCTGGCGCAAACGCGCCTGCACGTTACGGGCCAAGGGGTACACCAGCACTTGCTTGGGCTGGCCATGATGCCGCCAGCGGGCCGTGGGGCCCCGCTGGCGGCCATAGCCGCTGGTGAACCCCAGCGGCTGCCAGTTCGCGGCGCGGTAGCACGTGCCCCTGTGCAGCGCGCGGTCCACGAAGGTTTCCGCGAGCAGCGCCGGATACCCATGTGCGGCCAAGATGTCTCCCGACAAGCGGCGCAGGCTGAGGCCCAAGACCCTCGATGCCAGGTGCTTGCGCCCGGCAGCGGCGGGCAGGATCACGAAGCGCACATTCTGGGCGATCAGATGCAGGCGGCGCAGCTTCTGCTGCAGCGACCAGCCGATCCAGCGGTCGCGCACGGCCACGCGCAGCGCTCCGGGTTGCCATCCCAGCAGCGCCAGCCAAGTCCCGTCCAGGGTTGCGACATGCCGCAAGGCACGTCCGAACATGCGCTGGAAGGACAGGTAGTGGTGGGCGGCCACCAGCCGGTCCCAACGTCGGTGCTCGCAGCCGCCGCGAGTCGGGCGCACGCAAACAGCGCGCAGGTCAAAGTGCGCGTCTTGCACCGTTGTTGCCATCTGAAGGCCAGCCACCAAGGCCCACTATGACAGAATCAGCAGGAAATGTCCACCCCTCTATCTGGAAGCACTGACATTCAGCCCCGCAGCGGTGTGCGCTGGGGCCACCGAAGGACCAAGGATTCAGCTCCCATCCGTCCGATGTCTCGCCGTTACGGGGCAGCCGGCTTTCCGGAACTGCAGCCGTGGGCCAGGGATGGGCTCGAGCGGATCGGGGCAGTGTTCCACTTGGCGCGCCTGCGTCGCAGGGCCTGACAGCCCGACCTGCCCTTGCAGGGCCAGGCCGAGGACTTCGCGGCTGCGCAGGCAAGCCTGGAAGCCAGCTTCGGGGAACTCTTCGACGACGCGCTGCAAGCGTGGCAGCGCCTGGTCGCCCGCTATGAGCTGCTGGAAGGCTTGCAGCCAAGCGGTGGCCGGACCGGCGCGGAACTGGCCCAAGTGGCAGCGCAGGGCAACCCCACGGCGTCCTTGATCCAGCATCAGGAGGGTCCCAGCGTGTTTCTCGAGGATCCGGGGATTCCCATGGACAACAACCGCTCGGAGTGGACCTTGCGCGGGCCCGTGATCTCGCGCCAGCGGCGCTTCGGGCCCGGCGGACCGGCCAGGGCCAAGACGGCGGGGCGCCTGCTCAGCGTGCTGCAGACAGCGAGAGTGGCTGGGCTGAACCCGTACCGGTGCCCGCAGGATTGGCTGGATGCCTATGCGCGCAACCGGGGCCAGGCCCCATCGGACCTGTCCCCATGGCTCCCGTGAGAGATGGACGAGCAGCGCATGGAGGAACTCCGCGCACCTCCCATACGCTGCTGGACTCCGGCCAACGAGCCGCCAGCGGCAGCACTCGCTCACGCACCCGACAGCACTGTCCCGCGCGCAGCTTGACTCCCCGCTGAGGCCAACTCGCGAGTTTCCCTACGACACTCGCCCACCTTCTCAGGCTGGAGCCCCAACGCGGCGAGCGAGCCCACCCTGCACCTGCGGGCCGCACCTTCCCTCCCTTGGTCCTCGCGAGGGCCAGTCTCCTAGGCCCCAAATACTCCCCGGAGTGAATGCTTACCAACACACAATAGCAATGGTTCGCCATCTCTCCCAGTCAGGGTCGTCGCGTCAGATCGCAACAAGCGATCACAGACCGTTGGCGTTAACCCGCTACTCAATGGCACTTTAGTGAAAAGCCTGAGCAAGAAGAGCGCCTGCTCCTTGCAGCCTATTCGTAGCAGTTTCCGAAATAATGAATCAAGCGTCTCGCCACCTTGTACGCGGATCTCACTAAGACTTCGATATATTCGAAGCACGGGTTCCACTACGTCCGCGCTGACAAGCATCGCCATACCATCCGCAATACCTGATAAGTGCTGCACCACTTGATGCCGATGTTCCGAGAGAATGCTAACGTGGTTAAGAACCATATCTCGCATCAAAATACTGCTAGACTAGCAATTTTACCAAGTTCTCTTCATGCTGATCAAAAAATCCGGCAGGCCAGTGCGATAGCCGACCATTACCATCAATTGTCGGCGAGGAAACCACAGTTTCTATGTCCTTACGCTCAAAGTAATGAATCAGAATGTCATTCGGCGAAATCATCCCCTGTCGAACGGCGATCCGTACCCCGTCAATAAAGTGGTCGCTGTGAGTCTCGATCAAGAGCTGAACACCTGAACGTGCAGCTCTTACAGCGAGTTCCGCCAGCCTCGTCTGGCCCCGAGGGTGAAGGTGCGCCTCGGGATTCTCAATGAGCACTAAAGTCCCATCTCGCGATAACATTCCAAGCAGAACGGGCAACACATACGAGAGTCCAAAACCGACATTAGTTGCACGATATCGCCTTGTGCCTACGTCGCCACTGCGGTCAAACGTGAATCCCGCAACGATCGCATCGGCGTCACGGATAGCCTCCAGTCGTAAGTGTACTCCCGGGCTCACAGCTTGAAGCCAGTAGTCAATGGCATCGAGCAACCGAGGTCTCGCAAGGTTCTCGCACCGGAGATCATCCGCCGGCAGCCGATCATCCTGTCGCTCATGGACAAGATTCCAAACGAGCTCTCCTCTGTTGCCAAAGTCTCCCACTTGGGCAAGAATATGTGACTGCTTATAGAGGGATCGAGGACCGATTCGCTCGGCTTCAACATAAGCGACTCGTCCGCCAAGCGGAGGCCTTAGACACAGGGAGTTGCTTATTTCTGGACGAGGACCAGTCGCGTCAAGTAGCTCCACATCCCGTACGTAGGAGAACGACTGCTGCCAACGATCCGGTAGTTCGCCTATTGATATCCCAAGACTGATGACTTCAGTATCAGCATCTTCGAAGAGGACATCTGTGCTTGTTCCTAAGTTAATTAGCGACCCGTCCAGAAGTAAGTGACCCTCTTGCAGTCGCCCCGCCCGAAAGGACTGCCTCAGAGCTAAGAGTGCCTGAATTACTGAACTCTTTCCCATGCCGTTCAGGCCACACAAGAGAGTTAGTGGCGCACAACTCAACTCAAGGTGACCAAAACACTTGAAGTTAGACAGACTGATTTCTTTAACCACTAAATGAACTCCTTGACCAGATCATGAATCGTCTGAAATCGCTTCCGAATATTCCTAGGCGTGCCGGTCGCCGTCGAAATCGCCTTCTCGAACTCCGTATCTTCCCGTACCAATCTGGCAAATCGCTCGCGCACTTCCGAACGATTCTGCACGAGCGTCGCCACTTCAGAGGCCGAACACCGTGCCAAGGCCACAGACCAAGCTTCAAACAGCGGCCGACTAACAGGGCTTCTTGGCCCTCCAGTGAGCCCGGTCTTGCGAAATGCATGTTCCCCAAAAATATCTCGGGCCGCAACCATCGATCGACGAAAACGATCCTTCACTATCTCGTGTTCTTCGGTGGACATGGTATTAATGTCCTTCATAGTCTGGCCGAGCCGACGATCAAGGGATTCGCCGTCGTATTTCTCCCAAGGATCAACAAAGAATGCCAAGAATCGGAGAATACACTCTTGGTCTGCCATTCGATCGGGCTTTACAGAGTAGTCGGTTGCCGTCAGAAACTCATCAGTCGCGGCAAGGGTTTTTAGCAATTTCCTGCAGGTAGGTCCTCGGTGAAGAGCGTGACGAATTTCCTGCCCATTAAGTGGCTTTCCTCCGGTGTTAATTCTGTGAAATATATTGAACATGACTTCCTCTGGTGTCCCAAGTTCAATGATATTAATGTGTAGTTGTGTTTCGCTAATTCTCCGTTGCATTGCTCTAGGTAAGTCGCGATGGTAGTATCCGTCGAACTCGGTCCTATATTCCAACGTCGTTAGCCGATATTTGTTGGTAACAAAGCGGTGAATTGTATGAATTCTCTGAAGGCCATCTACGATAGCCCAGTAGTCATCTGCGCTCTCGGCAACATAGAATACGGGAATTGGAATCCGCAAGAGAAGGGACTCGATCAATCGACTCTTGCGCTTAGGGCCCCAAATCCCCGGTCTACGCTGAAAATCGGGGTTTAAGTCAATCTCATTGTGGTCCACTCGAGAGACTAATTGGGCGACCACTAGTGTCACGGTTCTAATTCGGATCTTAGCTGGATCGAAAGGAGCTTCTGTTGCTGCAGAATCGTCCTGTTCCTTCTCAAGACCATCGTCATCTGATTCAGCCGCCTCCAACTGGTCAAAAAACTCGGCGACGTGTTTCACACTATAAACGATTCGGTCAGAGTTTAGAGTACTCCGAAAAGGACGACTGAGATCTGATCGCCTGAGAACACTTTCGCGCCACTCAATGGCCCGCCGGTTCGAGACTAGCCCCTCATCACCTACATACCGCTCGCATTTTCCAACGACGTGACCATAGCGCAGTGATCCACGATCCCGGGAGGGAGAGATAACATAGTCATCTTCTGCCATCTCGAATCGAAACGCGCGCAACTGCCCTACGAGACCAGAACCCTCATTGGGGTAATGGGCTCTTACTTGCTGCCATATCCCGGCACTATCTGTCACCGTCGAGAGGTCGAACCAGCCAATCTCAACATATCCTCCTCCGACGAAGAGTTCTACCTTTCGATGTCCGTCTGCGCGTACAACCCAGACTCTAGGTGACGCAGAGGGTTCGGAACCAGATGTGGCAGGCTCAGGTGGACTCGACACGGGCAGCGATTGGACCTCTGGAACCCTGATCGCGAGTTGATCAGAGGGCGGCGTGTATGGATCTACTCTATGCGACCGAGCAACGGTAGCGCAAGATCCGCATGAAGAGTCCGTCTCTTGCCACTGGCACGACATTGGAACCGATCGCCACGCCGACCCCTGTCCTGGGGCAATAGGGGAAGCCCAGTTTCGCCGGCCGGTTGCGTCGAAGAGCGCGGGGACCAGACCAGTGCTCGCCCGTCGCGAGAAGAATCGGCATCAACTACCGGGCCGTACCTGCCTGTGTACAGGTGCACACCATCGACTCGGGCTTAGCGATCTTCTGAAATGTGCGGCGCAAGGGACCGGTCGATCGGATTGCGCCGTGGTCAGCTAGCAGGTCCGTGACGGGGACTTGGAATCAGCTTCCGTCGATTCCATGCGGCCAACGGTCCGCCACTGGGAACCACCCGCGGACGAGGCAACTGATTCTCGCGTTGAGAGTGCACGGGGCCTTGCGCTAGCGGCCCTGGCCCAGGTCGAGGCTCCTTGACTGTTGCCTCCAGAGAGGAGTCTTCGGCCTCATTGTCGAGGTTCGACAAGGTTGTAGCGTGCCTCGAGGCCGAGCGCCTCGATCGCTTCAGGGCTCGGCTCAGGCGTGAAGTCCCTGGGCTGGAAGTAGTCGGCGCCAGCCCAGGCCATGTCCCCGCCGACAGCGCGCGGGTCGTCAGTCTCGGCCAAATACCGATCCAGCCGCGCGGCCATGTCCCGCCTCGTCGCCTCGTACCCGCTCTCGGCGGCCACATTGTTCAGCTGGTGTGGGTCTGCAGCCAAGTCGTAGAGCTCCTCCGCCGGACGCTTGGCGAACCCGATCTCGAACAAGCGCCCGTACTCCGGATCGTCGGGGCGCTGCAATAGGAACAGCTTGGTCGGGGACGGGTAGTGCAGCATGTGAGCGTCGACATCTCCGTACAACGGCGGGTCGCCTGCCGGCCACCGGTCAGGCTCGTAGTTGCGGATGTAGAGATACTCGTGCGTGCGTAACGCCCTGCCGGGGTACCCCGGCCCTCCCCGGCGTGCGTAGGCGTGCCGCTCGCGTGCAGTGACCACGAACGAGCGTTCGTCGTCCAGCACACCAGCTCCCTGAGATGCCAGCAGCGGGACCAGGCTCTTGGCCGTCACGCCCTCGGGGATCGGCAGTCCCGCCAGTTCCAGGACGGTTGGGGCGAAGTCGGCCAAACTGACGAAGTCGTCGAGCGTGCGGCCGCCAGGGAACCGTCCGGGCTGGGAGATCACCAAGGGGAGTCGCGTGCCCGCGTCGTACAGATTGGCCAGCCCGCGTGGCATCTGCCAGCCGTTGTCGCTGGCGATGATGACGACTGTGTCCTCTGTCTCGCCAAACTCCGACAGTAGCCCCAGCAGGCCGCCGACCTCCGAGTCGAATCGCTCGATCTCGGCGTAATAGTCGGCGATGTCACCCCGGACGGCCGGGACATCGGGGAGATAGGGCGGCACTTGGATGGACGCCGCGTCGATCCCTGCGCTGTTCCCTCCGTCCGCCCGGTAGGGCCGATGAGGGTCGCGCGAGCTGAACCAATAGGAGAATGGTTGCCCCCGCTCGACGTCGTTGTAGAACTCCTCGAACGATCCGTAGCGCTCGCCGGCCGGATTCCGGTCCCAGCCGCCCGCCTCGTAGTTTCCGGGGCCCCAGCCCTTGCCTTCGTATCCGACCAAGTAGCCAGCCTCCTCGAGCAGGCGTGTGTACACGGGGAATCGGCTTGGCAGAGTGCCCCACAGGTTGGCGCCTTCCCCCAGCCGCCAGATGTCTTGGCCGGTGAGCATCGCGGCACGTGCCGGCGTGCAGGACGGGGCGGGGCAGAAGGCGTGCGTGAATCGCACGCCCTCCGCCGCGACGCGATCGATGTTGGGCGTCCGTACCGTGGGATCCCCATAGCAGCCCACGTGATTCCACGAGTGGTTGTCCGACATCAGGATCAGGAAGTTGGGGTGCTCGCCTTGGACCGACGGCGTGCAGCCGGCGAACGCCCCCAACGAGAGAGCCCCGACAAGCACGGCGAGCAGCGAATGTCGCGACCGTTCAGGACTTCGAGAGAGATGACCTGTCAGATTGGGGGTCTCCAAGTGCAGATCCTCGCGCGCGAGCGTCGAGCACCGCCCGGATTGCCCGGCCATTCCGGCGAGTGAAGTCTCGATTGCCCGCATGGCCTTAATGATGGCATCAGCCGGCGTCGCCATGTCCCGGGCGATTGCCTGATCGCTCAAGGAATGGTCGGGCTCCGCCGAGACGCGTCGGGCGTGGCCGCGCAAGACGGGCCCTGAGCGGCCTCGGCGGCACGCGGTCGTACGCCCGGCTCGCAGGCCGATCCCATCGTTCGTGTTCCGCCCAAGATCGCGATTGGCAACCGCACCGGCTGGCACGCACTCAGGCATCGAGCACCGAATCAATCCAGTCCAGGTACGCGCGGTTGCCCCGTCCGACCCGCGCGGCGATCAACTCGAACGTCTCGTAGGGGTGAAGTTCTCTCACCGCAAGCTCCAATTCGTCGAAGCGGTCCTCCCGAGTCTTGATTACGAGCAGCGACTCGGCATCCTCCTCGATGGTCCCCTTCCACTCGTAGACCGAAGTCAGCCCGGGAACCACGTTCACGCAGGCACAGACCCGGCGGCGGACCAATTCTCGCGACACTTGCGCCGCGATGTCCGCGGGACACGTGCAGTACGCGATCAAGTAGCGGTCCGAGGGCGTCTCAGGCATGCGTCCAGCCTATCGTGGGAAGCCCTCTTCGAGCCGTGCGATGGATGGCGCCCGCGCGGGCGGGTCGCCGGCCGTCCCAGCCCTGGACTCTTGTCCGGGCCGAATCGCGAGACGGCGAAGCCCTCCGGTCACTCCAGCGGCGGCGGGTAGGGGAGCCGCGTCAAGAGCTTGGCATCCCGGACGGCCGCATAGTGCGCAAAGAGGCGGTCGGTGGCCCCCTCCCGCTCCCAGTTGGCCTCGACAGCTCGCCGGGCTGCGAGAGCAGTTGCCCGGGCCTTCTCTGGATCCGCCAACAGGCTAGCGACTGCGGCCGCGAAGGCCTCCGGCCGGTCGGCGATGCAAGCCTCGGGGGCGTCCGTCGGGCAGAGACCCTCCGCCGCAAGACTGGTCGCGACCACGGGAATGCCGCTCGCGAATGCCTCCAAGAGCTTGACCCGCACCCCCGATCCGGAAAGGATCGGGGCAACGAACACCGCATAGCGGCCAAGATGTTCCCGGATGTCGTCCACGCGGCCCAAGAATTCGATGCCGTCTTGGGCAACCGAAGGGCCAAGCCAGCCTGGCGCGTCGGCGCCGATCGCGACCAGACGCACGTCCGCGTCAAGCGCTCGGACGCGAGGGAGCACTCGGGATCGCAGGTATTCCAAGGCCTGCAGGTTGGGAGGGTGGCGGAAATTGCCCACAAAAAGCAGCGTGCCAGGCTCGCGCCCTTCCAGCTGGAAGGCATAGCTGGTGACATCGATCGCCGTCCGAAGATCGCTGCGAATCACCGGGCCGGGGCCCAGAAGGGCCGACAGGTTGCGTAGCTGCTTCCCACTGCAGACCTGAATGCCGTCAAGTTTCGGAAGCGCCTTCAGTTCGAAGCGCAGGGCGCGCAAGTATTCGTAGGCCCGGCGGGGCACTGCGAGGAGCCCCTCCGAGAAAACCCCTCTTTGCACGGACTGAAAGTGCAGGTCGTGCTCGAACAGGAAGCACGGCATCTGGCGGAAGCGCATGCCGTACGAGGCAAGCTGGGCATACTCCAGCTGGACAACATCGATCCGGTTCTGCAGGATCGTGCGGTGGATCTTCCACGACAGGCCCGGATCCCAGAATGCCTGCGCGGCTTGCGGCCATATTAGCGGTGCCCCGCGCCACTGCCGCGGATCGTGCACTGCAAACTCGCTGTCAGCGCACCGCGCGGCCAGATCTGCGTGGCGGGCGCGATCCTTCGAACGCTCCAACAGGCACAGCAGATGCAGCTTGCATCGCTTGGCCAAGCCTTCGACCGCCTGCTTCATCAGCACGGCCCCGCCGTGCACAGGCGGCTCGATGGGGTATGGCGCCACGAACAGGACCCGAAGCTCGCCGGGCGGCTTGGCCGGGAGGCGGTGGAACCGATCGCGGAAGTAGCCCCCCAACGGCCGCCGGAACGCCTCCGCGTCGGAAATCTCGGCATGCCGACCAGCCGAGACGCGGCTCGCCACGCATTGGGGGAGGCGCCGCGCTGCCGCGAGCAGGTCGCGCGGCGTCGGTCGGCCGGCACGGCGGAAGCCGACCACCGACAGGCACAGATCGGCCAGAAGCCACCCGAAGTGCCCCGCCAGCCTGCCCGCGCTGCGGGTGTTTTTCCATGCGAACAGCACTCCATTGCGCCGCACTACCCGCTCGACCGTCTTGTCTGAGAAGTGCCGTCCGATCGTGGCCCGGTGGCGGTGGGAAAAGCGGCTCGACGGAGCGTGTAGGTTGATCCAGCCGCGCTTCCACGCCATGAAGGACAGGTCCGCGTCCTCCACGTAGAACGGCGCGTACAGCTCGTCAAACCCTCCCAGCTCCAAGAACTTGTGGCGGTCGTAAGCCGTTGAGCCTCCCCCCGAATAGAACGTCGGGAACAATTCCGTGACGCGCGCGTCATCGACATGCTCGAGGTGCAGCGCGCCACGGTGCCAGCGCCCCCACGTCAGGCCGGTCTCCTCCCGGGGCCGTGAGGGATCTTCCATGTCGATACGGCCGCTGACGGAGAACACGCGCGGGTCCGTGAATCCGGCCAGCAGGCCTTCCAAGAACCCGGGCGCCACGCGCATGTCGCTATTGAGCATCACCACGATGTCGTTCCGGGTCATGCTGGCCCCAAGGTTGCAAGCGCGCGCGAAGCCTAGGTTGGAGCCCAGTTCCACGACCCGGACCGTTGGGAAGCGGCTGCGCAGCAGCTCCGCTGTTCCGTCGTGGGACCCGTTCTCCATCACCAGCACTTCGTGCCGCGAGTCTTCTCCGAGTGCCTCCAGCAGCGGCGGCAAATTCTCCGCTAGCAAGTCCCGCCCCTTCCAAGTGGGGATAATCACGCTCACCGCGGCGGTGCCAGGCCGTGCGGGCGCTTCCTGTCGGCGCCTGCGCGAGAGCGCCACCACGCCATCTGAGCAGAGCAGAACGAGAGCCACGACGGCCAGGAGGGGAATCGCGCCCACGACAACGAAGGCAACGGCGCTCAGCCAAACCACCAATGCGGTCAGTCGCTTCATCATTGGCCCGCGCGGCTCCGCCCCGTCACGCGCTGCTCACCTCGACGCGGCAGGGCAGGTGGAGGTAGCCGTAGACCTCCGACGCCCCGCGCTCCATGGGCAGGGCAACGGCGTCGTCGATCCAGTCGCAAATCTCGTAGCTCTCCAGACTGCCGTCGGAGACTGCCGGCGAAAAGGAAAAGGTGCCCGCATAGAGGTCGGGGAGGTCAATCCGGAAATCGACCGTCAGGGCGGCGCCCGCCGCCATCGCGCCCAGTCTCACGCCCTCGCGGGCCGTGTTCGTGCCGGCAAAGTCGATTCCCAGATGGTTGCGGAGCATGAAGCCCACGATTGGCCGGTCGACGCGCTCGATTGCCCGCACGCTGATTCTCACCGTGGACAGCCGGCCGGGGAAGAGTGACCGGGCGGGGTGCCCAGAATCGTCGAAGACGCTGATGCCCGTGATCTCGGCCCGGCGCGTGCCGAATCGCTGGTCCACGTTGGGGATCGCGGAAGATCGCGGGTCGGCTGCCGTGCTCGACACCGGGGAGGGCCGGGGTGCCGGAGCGCTGGGATCCCCGCGCTCGCGGGCATTCATGCTTGCAAGGTACCGGCGCGCCACCTTGTTGGGCGGGCCTTGGGCGGCAATCCGCCCGCGGTCCAGCCAGAGCGCCCGCGTGCCGAGCGCCTGCACGTCGGCCATCGAGTGGGAGACGAACAGGATCGTGACTCGCCGCGAGCGCAGCTCGTGCACCTTTCGAAGACAGCGCTGTCTGAAGTAATGATCGCCGACTGCCAGGGCTTCGTCCACGAGCAGCACCTCCGGGTCCACGTGGATGGCGACTGCGAACGCCAGCCGCACGAGCATGCCGCTGGAGTATGACTTGACCGGTCTGTCGACGAACTGCCCGATCTCGGCGAAGGCCTCGACTTCGGGCCAGACAGTGCGGAACTCGCGCGCCGAGAGGCCGAACAGCGCCGCGCTGAGGCGCGCATTCTCGCGCCCCGTGAATTCCGGGTGGAAGCCCGCGCCAAGCTCGAGCAGTGCCGCGACCCGCCCACGAACTGCGACCGAGCCGCGGGTTGGGGCGAGGATGCCAGCCGCGAGCTGCAGGGTGGTGCTCTTGCCCGACCCGTTGGCTCCGATCAGGCACAGGGTCTCCCCGCTCGCAGCCTCGAAGGAGATGTCCCGCAACGCCGGGATCTCGGCCTTCCGCTGCCGCTGGCCAGGCCGGACCAGTTCGCGAAGGCGGTCCAGCGGACGGGAATACGCGGGATAGCTCTTCGAGACGGAGTTGAACGCGATCCGGGCCACGGCGGGGCTTCGGGGCGCCGCAGCGCCCCGTTACTACCCTATTTTCCTACCGCAAGCCCGCGAGCGCTACAGGATGTCGACAAAGCCACGCTTGGCGCGCCGGAAGAAGAGCCACCCGACCGCCATTGCCAGCAAGCCCGCCAGCCATAGAGTGCCGAGCTCGGCAACGCCGGGCAGTGGCCCGTCGAGAATTGCCGCCCGATATCCGAGGATCGCGGGGCGCAGCGGGTTGAGAGTCAGCACCAGCTCGAAAGGGCCCCGGTACATCGACTCTGGCAAGAACACGGGAGTCGCCCAGAAGCCGGCGACAAGCAGGACCGAAAGGATCTGGGCCGTGTCCCGCAGGTAGACCTGCAGCGCGGCCACGAACCATCCCAGCCCAAGGCTGAGCATCGCCAACGGAACCAGCGAGGGGGCCAACACTGCGATCCGGGGCCCGGGTGGATGTCCGAGAGCGGCTGCGACCGCGACGAGCGCCGCTACCGAGAGCACGTGCACCGCGCCCGCGGACAGGAGGATCGCCGCCGGGACTGTCTCCGAGGGGAAGACGCTGCGCTTCACGAGCGCCGAGAATTCGGAGATGCACGTCGCCGAGCGCGAGACTGTCTCGTTGAAGACCAGCCAAGGAAGCAGCCCGGCCATCAGAAACAACGGGTAGTTGTCCGTGGCCTCGCCCTGCGGCAGACGGGCTCCGAGCGCGTGCCGGAACAGGAACGTGTAGACTCCGAGCAGGACCAGCGGGTGGATCACGCCCCAGAGCCAGCCTAGGATCGATCCGGCGTAACGCTGGCGGAAGTCTCGCAGCGCCAGTTGCCACAGCAACTCCAAGCTGGCCCGGCGGCGGCGCAACGGGCGGTGAAAGGGCATCTGACCCTTACGCGGGCTCAGGGGCGCGGCGCCAACGTGACCTCCGCGGCCATGCTCTGCCCGTCCCGGAGGAAGCGGACCCTCACCACGTCGCCAACCTCGGAATCGCGCAGTGCGTAGGTGAAGTCATAGAGGTTCTTGATGGCGCCGTCGTTCCAGTGGGTCAGCACGTCGCCGGCCTCAAGGCCGGCCTTCTCCGCGGGCGATCCGCCGCGAACGTCGGCGAGTCGCACGCCGTCCGGAATCTCGCCGAAGTCCGGCACCGACCCGAACCACGGCCCATAGCCGCCCCGCTCGCCGTCGCCAGATGCGCGCGCTCCCCGACTTTGGGGCCGGACCTCGACGAATTCGAGCGGTTCCTCGCGACCGAGGACGCCGTCGACCAAGTCCCGCGCGAATCCGAGCATCGTAGCGGCGGCCTCGCCATCGATCTTGTCCGCAGTGTCGCTGGGCTTGTGGTAGTCGGAATGGAGACCGGAGAAAAAGAAGAGGACGGGGACCCTCTTGGCCGCGAACGACGTGTGATCGCTGGAGCTGTGGCTGTCCTTGGAGCGGTCGACGTTGAGACCGTGGGCCTCGGCGGCTTTGGAGACCATCCCGTCGAACGGCTCTGCAGTGCCGGCCCCCCCGACATACAGGCGGCGGTTCTCGATCCGGCCGACCATGTCGAAGTTGAGCATCGCGACTGCCTGATTGAGGGGCCGGGTGGGGTTCTCGACCCAGTGGCTCGAACCCAGCAGGCCGATCTCCTCTCCGGCAAAGGCGAGGAAGAGAATTCCGCGCCGCCGGCTCTCCGCCGCGGCGTAGTGGCGCGCGAGCTCTAGGATGGCGGCGACCCCCGATGCGTTATCGTCGGCTCCCAGGTGGGGCTGCTCGGGCCTGCCCGGGGCCAACGATCCCTCTCCCCCCATCCCGAGATGGTCATAGTGCGCGCCAAGCACGACGTACTCCGGGGATTCCCCGGGCAGGTAGGCCGCCACATTGCTGACGGTGGCGCGCACGTGCTCCACGTCAACGGTCAGCCGGACGCGCAGTGACTTCGCGAGCGGGAAGGACTGGGGTCGTCCGGACTGCTCGATGTCTCGCCGCAACAGGCGCAGCGAGCGGCCCGATCCCCGCAGCCAGCTCTCGGCCACCGAGTCGGAAATCTGGCCCATCAGGATCCCTGCATCGGTGGGGCCGGACACCGAGCCGAATCGGATCAAGCGATTGCTCCGGCGGCCAGAACCTGGGGCGTCGACCAACAGCACGGCCTTGGCACCCCTCTGGCGGGCTTGGATCGCCTTGGCGATCAAGTGCGAGTGCCGCGTCGTCGACCGGCCGCCACGACCCCGACCGGCCTGCTGCCGGCCCGCTTTGTCGGCGAAGAACTCCGGCTCGTAGCGCAGCACCATGACAATCTTGTCCCGAACATCGAGGTGAAAATAGTCGTCATAGCCCAGCTCGTCAGCGGCAGCCCCGTACCCCGCAAATACAACCTCGCCCTCGGCCTCGCCGCTGGAGGAGAAGTTGATCGGGACAAAGTCCTTGGATAGTTCCAAGTCCTCGCTGGCCCCCTTCCTCTCGACACTCAGCGCGTTGCTCTGGCCCAGGTTGGCAGAGGTCGTCACTTCGAAGGGCTGGAGGTAGCTTGCACCCTCCCCGGCAGGCGGGACGTTCAGATCCCGGAGCACTCCGGCGATGTACTCGGCGGCGCGGTCGAGCTCCGGCATGCCAGCCCCGCGGCCGCGCATCTCGGGGGAGGCCAAGAATCGCACGTGGTCCATGTAGCGCTCGACGGCGCTCTCATCGGCACCGAGCGGGTGGGAAGTGCCGCTGACAAGCAGCAGGCTCAGGACCAGCCAGGCCACGTAGCGATGTGCGAATCTGGCAGAGCGTCGCGAGTTGAGAAGCTTCATGGGAGAGCTGAGCGGACCGGACTTGGAACAGCCCGGGAGATGCCCCGCCCCGAGGGGCGACCGTGTTTTATTGTATGGTTGCTCCGCGCAAGGTCGCACCAACCGTCGCGCTCGGATAACCGAATTGGCCAGCGTGTCGTCATACTGTGTGGAAGGTATCGAGGATTGGGGGGATAATCCGTGACAGTGTGGACCACAACGCAGCCCTTGCTTGGAAGACTCTTGTTCGCCGCCGGCGCGGCAGCGCCCGGGGCGGTGCCCCTGCCGGTGGAGGTGCCCAGCCCCGAGCCCGTACCTGATCCCGGTTCTCCCCAGCGGCCAAGGCTCCCCGCTTGGGTCATAGGCTTGTTGGCCGTGGCCGGCGCGGGAATCGGACTTTGGATCTTCTCATCCCGGCAAGCGGCGCCGTCCGTCAGGGCGGGCTCTCCCGTCACGAGCGTTCCGACAGTGGCCGCCGAGGTGACAACTTTCGACAAGGCGCTGCGGATCGGCGGCACTGTGGGGGCCACGAACTACGCGATGATCCGCGCCCCCCGCATGGAAGGGGGCCGCGACCGGGGCGGAGGCTCCTCGCTGACGATCCAGACGATGGCTGAGGGAGGCACGGTGGTCGAGCCCGGAGCCGTGGTCGCGGAGTTCGAGTCGAAGAAGACGCAAGACATGCTCGACACCTACGCCTCGATGCTGGCCCAGACGAGGGCGACCGCGGCAGCGCGCAAGGCGGAGATGATGATCGCCACCGAGACGTTGCGGCAGAACTACCGGACGACTAAGGCCGAGGCCGAAAAGGCGGAGTTTGACCTGCAAACCGCGGAAGTTCGGTCAGCGATCCAAGCGGAGATCTTCCGCCTCTTGGCCGAGGAGGGCACCGCTTCGACAGGCCAGCTCGCGACTGAGGTGCGCTTGCAGGAACTGGCGGACGCTGCGGAGGCGCGCAGCTTGGATATCACGGTTGAGCAAGACGCCAAGCGCCTGGCCCGGACGGAGTCGGACGTGGACAGGATGAAGGCCCGCACTCCGGTGGGTGGCTTGGTTGTGATCGAGACGATGTTCCAGCGCGGGTCGTTTCAGCAGGCATCGCCCGGCGACCAGACCTACGGCGGGGCGTTTTTCATGAGGGTCGTGGACCTGTCCAGCATGGCGGTCTTCGCGCAGCTGAACCAAGCGGACAGCCAGCTCGTCGAATTGGGGTCGCGGGCCAGGGTCCGCTTGGACGCCTACCCAGACGTGACGTTTGAGGGGCGAGTGCGGACCATTGGCGCGATGGCTACCGCGGGCGGCAGTGGCGGCGGCGGCCGCCGCGGGCCGCCCGGCTCGAGCGGTTCTCGGGGAGACTGGATCAAGCAAGTGCCGGTCGAGATTGAGATCTTGGACTCCGACGAGCGCATCAAGCCCGATCTGTCGGCGAGCGCTGACATCCAGATCGAGACTCGCCAGCAGGCGCTGGTGATCCCACGGGCGGCGGTGGCGGGAATCGGCGACAGCCCGATGGTGTGGCTCCAGCGGGGCGATCGCTTCGAGTCGCGCGAGATTGAACTCTCCAGCGTCGGCAACACCGCAGTCGTGGTGGAGTCAGGCCTCGAACCAGGTGACGTGATCGCGGCGCAAGCGTTGGCCGAGGGCACCGCCGAGCTGGCGAGGCTCTAGCCGGGCCGGCCGTCTTGCACGCGTGGGCGGGCATGCCACCTCGCCCGCAAACCGCGTGCTAGCATCAAGGTTGATGGGTGCGGGTAGGGTCCTCGCGCTTGTTCCTTTCTGGGTCCCCATCGTCTAGTCAGGCCTAGGACATCGCCCTTTCACGGCGGCAACGCGGGTTCGAATCCCGCTGGGGACACCATCCCTGACGACCGGAGCGTCGGCGATCGCCATCGGCGGCTTCGACGGCGCCGCAAGCGCCCCGGTTCGAACCAGCGCCGACAATAGGCCCCAGTGCTGGTCGCCTTGACGCTCTATTGCTTGGCGATGGTGGGCTTGGGCGCTTGGGCGGCCCGCAAGGTGCGCCATCCCCGGGACTTCTTCGTCGCCGGCCGCTGCTTGCCGGCGCCCCTCGTGTTCGCGACATTCTTCGCAGCCAATCTGGGTGCCGGAAGCACCGTGGGAGCGGCCGAGTTCGGATACAGGACAGGTCTGTCAGCGTGGTGGTGGGTCGGATCGGCGGGCATCGGGTCCATTCTGCTGGCGCTGGTGGCCGGCCCGAGGCTGCACCGCCTGGCGCGAGGTCACGGTCTCTACACGGTCGGGGATTACCTCAAGCTCCGGTACGGGCGGGCCACCCGCTGGACTGTGGCATCTGTGCTGCTGGTCGGTAGCCCGGCAATCTTGGCAGGGCAGATCATCGCGGCGAGCTTGGTGCTGCAGGTTGCGTTGGGAGTTTCCCGGTTCTGGGGCGCCGTTCTCGGAGGCGCTGTCGCAACGGCATATTTCACGATGGGGGGCCTGCGGTCGTCAGCCCAGGTGAACGGCCTGCAGGTCACCGTAAAGCTGGTTGCATTCTTGGTCGCCGTGCCATGGGCGTTGTGGGCGAGTGGTGGGTGGCTCGCTGTCGAAGCGGTGGCGCCGAGCGAATCGTGGGTCTCAATCGTGGGCGGCGGGCGGGCGTGGACCGCAGATCTGGTGCTGATGCTGGCGCCGGCGTTCATCGTCTCCCCTGGCTTGGTGCAGCGGCTCTTCGCGGCACGGGACGAGGCAGCGGTCCGCGCGGGCGTGGGCCTTCAGGGCTTGGCTCTGCTCGCCTTCTCGTTCTTGCCGGTGGTGCTGGGGATGTTGGCCCGGGTGAACTTGCCGGATCTCGACGACCCGGCCCGGGCGTTGATCGCACTCTTCGGGGAGGTGGCCCCGGCGTGGTTGGGAGGGATGATGCTGGCCGCCATTCTCTCCGCGGAGCTCAGCTCCGCGGACGCGGTGCTCTTCATGATCGCGACCTCGATGAGCAAGGATGTGCTGGCGCCTTTGGCACGACGGGGCGAGAACGACCCCGGCCTTGTCAGGCTGGCCCGCCGTTCGGCCGTGGCAGCGGGGGCTCTCGCAGTTGTGCTGGCGAACTGGTTCGGCTCCGTCCTGTCTGCCCTGAGTTTCTTCTACAGCCTGCTCACGGTGACCCTCTTCGTGCCGCTGCTGGCTGGCCTTTTCTGGGGCAGGCCGGGCCAGCCGACGGCCTTGGCGGGGATCGGGTGCTCCCTCGTGGCGGCTGGTCTCTCGGCTTGGTTGGACCCCCAGGGGGGCGTCTGGCTCCAGCCCGTGCCAGCTGGAATCATGGCCGGGGCGGCTGTCTTCGGCGTCCGAGCGTTACTGCCGGATGGCCAGGGCCAGTCCCACCGGCCGCGAACGCGGAATCTATAATGGCGAGTTCCCCATGGAGACCAGCCTGCAAGCCATTGACTGGAGTGTGATCGGGCTCTATTTCGCCATGATGGTCGCGGTTGGCCTATACGCCTCCCGCAGGGTCAGCGAGACTTCGGATTACTTCCTCGGCAATCGGAGCTTCAGCGTCTGGCTGGTCATCGGACAAGCGCTCGGAGTCGGCACTCACGCGGAGATGCCCGTGTCGCTGGCGGGCAAGGTCTACCAGTCGGGCTACGCGGGTATCTGGTACCAGTGGAAAAACCTCTTCATCACGCCGTTCTACTGGATTCTGGCACCCCTGTTCCGAAGATTCCGGCGCACAACCACGGGCGAGGTCTACGAAGATCGCTACGGCAATTGGATGGGGGTCGTATACACGGCGTTCGCGCTGGCCTACTTCACCTTCAACATGGGCGCCATGCTGAAGGGCGCCGGAAAGCTCGTGAGCGTCGCCTCCGGCGAGGCAATCTCGGCCAACGCGGTCGTGCTGGCGATGACCGGCACCTTCTTGATCTACAGCTTTGTCGGGGGGCTGGTCGCGGCGGCCTACACGGACTTTGTCCAGAGCCTGTTCATCGTCGCCCTCAGTTTCCTGCTGATTCCGATGGGCCTGAGGGAGACTGGCGGGTTCACCGGGATCCGAGAGACGCTCGACTCGGGAATGCTCTCGATGGTGACGCCCGGGGATGTCGGAGTCTTCACGATCGTCATGTTGACGCTCAACGGGCTGATCGGCATCGTGGCCCAGCCCCACATCCTTGCCAGCGTCGGCACGGGCCGCGACGAGCGCTCCTGCCGGATCGGGATGGCGTACGGCAACTTCATCAAGCGCTTCTGCACGATCGGCTGGGCGCTGGTCGGGATCATCGTGGCCACGCTGCTCGTGCAGCGCGGCGAAGCCGCGTTCGCCGATCCGGAGGACGCCTTCGGCTACGCCACCAGGGAACTGCTCTTCCCGGGAGGCTTGGGACTGATGATCGCCTGTGTGCTGGCGGCCAACATGTCGACCGGGTCGGCCTTCATGGTCGACAGCGCGGCGCTCTTCACGCAGAATCTTTACCGCCGTTACATCCGGAGACGCGAGAGCGACCGGCACTACCTGTGGTCGGGACGCGTAGCGGGGGTGGCCATGACCGTTCTCGGCCTGAGTTTCGGTCTCTTCGTGGACAGCGTGCTGCAGGCTTTTCTGTTCACCGAGACAATCGCCGCATTCATGGGGATCAGCATGTTCGGCGCGATCTCGTGGCGACGGTCGAACCGCTGGGGTGCGCTGTCCAGCCTAGTCGTCTCGTCGGCAGTGTTCTTCTGGCTGTCGTACGCCGACTATGCCTCCCTGCTGCAATGGGAGGCGGCGAACTTCGGCATCGCCCTCGTCGCGGGGTTCATCGCGCTGGCGGTCGTGAGCTTGGTAACGCCCGCGGAATCGCGGAGTCGGCTGGAGCCGTTCTATGAGCGCTTGGACCGGGCTTCCAAGTGGGATCCGGACACTGGTTTGGAAGTGACGGATTCTCGGCCCGGCAATGCGTTGCTCTTCGTGCACCTGTTCGACCTGAACCTGAGGGCCGGTCTGCGGGGCGTCTACGAGCGGTTCCGAGTCGACCTGAACGGGCTCGCCGTGGCTGCGATCGTCGTGGTGGCGCTGATCGCGCTTGCCAAGGGCATCCTTTTCCTGCCCTGACCGATTGGCTTCGGGATCCCCGCCCCGCCAACCTCTCAGGCCTCTTCAAGCAACTGCCGATGCCTCCGGAATGCGACTCCGGCGGCGGCCGCGATGCGCGCCTGGGCACTGTTCGGGTCCACATCCTGGCGTTGGCTCCACACCTTGCCCGCTGCCGTGCGCATCGTCGTCGTCAGCCGCACCCACGTCCCCATCCGATCGCGAATCGACTTCCAGCTGTAGCGGATGCCGTTGCCGCTCAGTTCCCGCCGCAGCGCATGCACCACGTGGTACGCCAAGACCGTGATGAACAGGTGTCCCGCCACCCGACGCTGCAGTTGGTTATGCATCAGCCTCAACCCGAGATCCTGCTTCATCGCTCTGAAACAAGACTCAATCTCCGCCAGCCGGAAGTATTCCCCCACGATCCGAGTGTCATCCCAGTCAACTCGACTGGTGCGCATCAGACTCGTTCCCCGCTGCAACTCCCGCCGCCGATAGCGCTCGCTGCGCTCCCAATGCACCGCCGAGGCCCGCTTGCCCCGCTTGGCCTTGCCCTTCTTCGGCTGCACCACCTCCCGCTCCACGCGGACCGTGTATTGGCTCGCGACGAGCGTGTACTTGCTCTCTAAGCGGCCCACCTTGCGCAACACTTTGTCGTAGCTCTTCAGGTGCTGCGGAATCGTCAGTCCTTGGTGCAGCGACCGCAGCTCAGCCTCGCATCGCTCCCGCGTCCGCCGCAGCATCTCGCGCTCGTCGCGGTCCCGCGCCGGACTCCAGACGCACAAGCGCGCTTCCCTTGGCTTGGCTTGCCCGGCCTCGGCGGCCCGCCCAGGGCCGTCACTCTCGCTGCGCGCCTCCGACAGCCGCCAAACCTTCAACTCCTCCCCGCCGGCGCTGGCCCAGCGGCTGTCCGGCACCCGCTCGGGCGGGGCCTCCCGCCGCCGGTCCATGGTGATCCAGTGCAGAGCTCGGAGCATGGCGTTTGCGGCGTGCGCCTGTACGGGCCTCCCGCCGCCGGTCCATGGTGATCCAGTGCAGACCCTGCTCCCTGAGCCAATCCAAATTGCCATCACTCACGATCCCGGCGTCGAAAATCACCGTCGGCCGCTCCTGGCCGCCCAGCCCAGCCGCAGGCTCTTGACCGCCGCTTGCAGGGTCGTCGACTCGCCCACGTTGCCCTTCAGCACCTCGGACCGGCGCGGGAAGCCCTCCCCGTCCAGCAGCAACGCCAAGGTCACCAGGGTCGCGTCATGGGGCTTCTGCCTGCTGCCCCCGCGGGGCCGTCAGAGCGTGGCGCGGCCGGCCGGTATGGAAGGTGTTCGTGAGGTCGTAGAAGGCGATTCTGGGCTCCAAGCCGAACAGCTTGCGCTCGCGATCGAACAGCCTGGTCTCGATCGCCTCATGCTGCTCCCAGAGAGCGTCCGCAGCGGCATACAGGGCATCCTTGGCCAAGTCGCCGGGTCGCAGGCCGAGCAGTTCGCCCAGGGCCGAGTCGTGCTGCAGCCAGCGCAGCGTCTCGCGCTCGGAGGCTGGGTGCAGGGCGCGGGCGAGGATCTGGGCCAGCCCCAGGCGCACGTGACGCGGCCGCAGATCGCTGGTCGCCAGGCAGTCCCGCAGGGCGAGCTGTTGGGCTTGCGCGCAGAGCAGGCGCGCCGCGCCGACCTCGCGCGCCTGGGTGTGGCGCAGGCTGGAGGGCAGCACCTGGACCGGCTGCTCGCCGGGAACGTCCGGGGCCGGGTCGTCGAGGACGCGGAAACCAATGTCGAAGTCGGCCTTCAGCAGGCGCTGGCGGACGAGGGGCATGACGGCCTCGGCCTCGCTGCGGATGGCCTGTTCGAGTTGCGGATCGTCGCCGGACTCGGGTGGGAAGGGCAAGTCCGGCTGAGCAGCCAGCAGGTTGCGGATCTGGGCAGCCAGGAGCTTCCAGTGGGACTTGGGGACGCGGTCTTCGAGGCCGGCGCGGAAATACGCCAGCACGACTTGGCGGACTTTGCCGGGCGCGATGCGGGTGGAATGGACTAGTCGGTAGGAGACGCCGTGGTTGGAGCCCTTGGAGCGGGTCAGGACACGGCGTACGAACACGGGGCCATTGTGCCACCGAATGCTGCCCTATCCCACCATGGGGTCATCTAGTGGTCAGCGCTTCTTACCCCCAGCCCAAAGTGGTCGGACTGACCCTGAGACGGGCCAAGAAACGAGGCAAAGTGGCCCAGGAGAGCCTCAAGAACCTCGAAACTTGGGCGCAGCCTCTATTGAAATTGCCCCCAAATTGCCCCCGGCCGCCGGTCCGGTCGCATCCCGGCCGCCGCCGGGCCGTGCTCACCGCCCCCGCCGCAGCGTCCTTTGGGGACTCGTGTCCCATTTGTCCGGTCTCACCGGGCGGCAGCGGCGCTCGACCGGGCCTGCCGGTCATCCGTCGATGCGGGTGCCCTTCCCGCCGTGGACCGATGGCTCGGCGCACCACTGTCTTCGCAGCAGGTCCAAGCTCCCCCCGAGAGACTGATCGAGTTCCAGGACGCTCTCGGGCCCGAACAGCATTTGCCTGTCGAGTGTCTGGCGGGTCGTGTCGCGGTAGGCCTCGTTCGCTGGCTGTAGATCGTGATTCTGGAGGTGGTTGAAGATTTTGGCGCAACGCTCCAGCTGCTTCGGCTTCAGTTGGCGAGGGTCGAGCACGGGAAGGTCGGGAACCTTGGTGATGGTAATACACGCCCGACCTTGGTGCTGTCTTGTCCCTTTCCACCAGAACGAGATCAAACCCAGCGTCGTGTTGGCCCACAGCAGGAGCGGGATCTCGTATCGCTCGTTGTGCGGAATCACGTTCGGCCAGGCCCGCCCGCCAAGGCACTCCCTCGGCGTCAGACACATGGCGAGGCTCTGAGAGTTCAATTGGAAGTCTCGATTGGAGTGCAGGCGGGACGCATAGCGGTTCCAAAGAGCGGCTGCCGGGACTTCGTCGCCGGGGCGCGGCTCTCCGCAGCGGTCGGGCCGCACTATGAGCCGCCGTTCCCGTGGGGCATCGTGCGCCCACAGCATCGGCCAAGTCGGCTGCTCTTCACGGGGTATGAGAAGAGGCGCAACGAACGGCCCTCGGGCCGTTCCCGTACGATTGTTTTTCGTGGGGTCGTTGATGTTTCGATCAACAGGTCCCCGCTCCGCCACGGTCCCGAGTGTCACCATGGGCACCGGGACCGCTTTCGCCTGCCGAGGCAGGCGGAGGCTCCCGGTCGCTAGACCGCGGGCGGCCTCGATGACGCTCGCGGCTTTGACTCCCGCTGTTCCCCCGTCAAGGATGCCCCCGGGCACGGCACAGCCTATTGCGTCCTTTGCTTTGATCGCGGCCTCGAGAAGAGACGAGGGCCTTGCCGTCAGATTGGAATAGGACGCGCTGGCATTGCCGCCGGCGCTCTTCGCCGCCACGACCAGGCACTCGGCCATGCCAGTGTCCGCCGAGAATGCCCGCGCCGTTGAGCCTGTGGCGGCAATTGACGTGACATGCACATCGCTGTAGTGTTCGCGCAGCGCTTTCCTTGCCTTCTTCCACCCTCCGCCCTGGGCGAACGCGAACGGGATGACTAGGGCCATCACCCCGCCTTCCCTGAGCTTCTTGTGCCCCAGGTCCATGAAGTTCGACGCCAGGCCGGCGTTCCCGTCGCCGAACCGTCCCTTGTGATTCTTGAGCTTCCTCTTCATCGCATCCTGCCCTTCGTGCGACGTTCCGAAACCCGCGAACGACGGGACCGGGATCTCCGCATGTCCCGCCTCGTGGTTCGTCGGCCGCGTGAACGGGGGGTTCATGATGACCAGATCGAACATCCCGTCCGAGGCCGTGACGTTGTGCAGGCTGTCGCTGTCCGCTTCCGTGCCGCCCATCGACTCCCCTGTGGCGAACAGGGAGTAGGAATGGTCGGAGTCGAGCAAGTCCAGCGCGCCGATGTGCGTCTGGCCACCGTCGATGCCGTAGGGCAGCGTGTGGATGCGGGTGCTCCCGTAGGGGAGCGAGGGGTGGGCGCTGGACAGCATCGAACACGTCAGATGTGTCGCGGCCGGCATGATGTCCAGCCCGGTGATGACGCGCTCCATCATGGCGGGGTGCAGAGCTTTGTCATCGCCCCCCGACCGGCGGAAACGCCGGTAGATGGCACGCTGCGCGGCGGAGAGCAGGGCGCCCGTGCCACACGCAAAGTCTGCAATCCGCAGGCTCTCGACCGCGGATTTGTCGGACCAATCGACGTCCATCCGGTCCACCGCGAGCTCGGCCAGCAGGCAGGCGGACGTGGGCAGCGTGTAGAAGGTGGCTAGGAATTTTCGATCCGTGATGAGCCGCTGGAACATCCGCCCGGTCAGGTCGTGATAGGTGGTGGCGCCCAGCTGGGCCAAGAGCGATACGTCCGTCGCGATCAGGTCCATCACCCGCGGGATGGACAAGAGCGGCAGATCCTCCACCAGATTGCGGGCAATGTCAAAGATTGGCCAGTAGTTGACCGCCAGAATTTCGCCCCACAGTTGCATCATATTCACCTTGTGAGTGAACCCGGGCGACGGGACGGGCGGGATGCCCGGTTGGCTTTCAATGGCGGCGTGAAACACGAACGCGGATACGAAGATCGCCGCCGCGATGCGCTCGGTCTGCTCGCCCGGCGCTTGGTGCAGGTCGGCGGCGATTTTCGAGAGGGCGGGTTTCCCTGCCCACTCGGCCAGCTCGGCTGCCGCGTCCTGCACCAGCCGTTCGAGAGCTTCCGTTCCCCGTGCCAGCTCCCGCTCTGAGAGCGACAGGTGCTCGATCGCGTCCGCGAGGTCGTCCACGCCCCCCGTCAATCGGTCTTTCCCGGCCGGCCAGCGCACGTGGTTGCCGGCGGAGTCCAGGTAGTGGGCGGCATAGCGGAACTCCGCCCCGGCGATCCGCTCTAGGTCGCCCGTCTTGAGCCCCTCGGGCAGGACCACGGACAGCACGCCCTCGATGGACTTTTTGGCGTGACTCAGACGCTTCCCCAGCCGGGCGGTCGCGTCTTGCTCGACCGTCCGGGCAGGGGCGAACTCCGTCTCCACGATCACCGGATGGTGCCGCGGAGCATCGATCAGAATGTCCGGCCTCAAGCCCTTCCCCGAGCTCGGCACAGATTGCTCGATCACATGTGTCCGCTCGGCGTGGACAGTCTCGTCGGTCCAGTCGGGATTGCGATCTCTCAGCGCGCGGGCCAGCGCACCGTTCGCCAGTGGTTCCGTGTTGCGTGGCTCGCTCATGCTGCCAGTCCCCCCGTCCCTGAACCCATGCCGGTGGACTGCTGATTCTCGCGAAAGTGAACACGGATTCTCATCCAAAGCTTGTCAGACGACAATTACTTTTTTCCCCGACGACAATTAGAATTTTCCACTGAGCCTCCGACCGGAAGACCGCCAAATTGGCGACCACCGCTGTCCCAACAATATAGCAAATCCGTTCCTCAGATGGCAACCAGAGCTCTCGTCTCCATTGGCTGATGCTTGGATCAGGAGCTGCCTGGAGGCATGACTGGCCTCGTGTCTCGATGGCATGGAAATGCGGCGCGGGAAGCATGCTTAGACGCTTAGCACCTATGACTTGCGCTGATTGAGACTCAAACACGCTGTGTCAGTTTCTGTACTGGTATACTTACTGTGTATTACACGACCACTCGAGCCTATGATGTTATGCGGCACATTATTCGGACGCAAAATGGCCGATTTGCGCCCAATTGGATGGATGTCCAGACAGGTGGCAGATCTTCCGCATCCAAGGAACTGACCCGTTGATTCTCGCCGACCGGTCACTGATCGACGCGTGAGTTCCGCTACAGGTTCTTTGCTGGTTCGTCACAGGGCTCTCTTTCTTCCTGCAGTAGGACACTTGCAGGGACACTGTCGTGTCCAGAGAATTCGAGAATTCCACGTTCGTGAAGCGTGAATTGCGACAACACCCGGCGCACCCGCCCTTTCAACCCTTGTTCGCTCCCTTGCGCGCCTTGCCCAGTCGTCGTCGAGCCTCCTCCGCGCGGTAGCTCGCGATGTTCAGCTCCAGCACCACCGAGTGGTGCACCACCCGGTCCACCGCCGCCGCCGCCGTCATCTTGTCCGGGAAAATCTGCCCCCATTGCGAGAACACCAAGTTGCTGGTCAGCATCACGCTCCGCCGCTCGTAGCGGTGCGCCAGCAGCTCGAACAGCACCTCTGTCTCCGCGCGGTCCTGCCTCACGTACCCGATGTCGTCCAGCAACAGGCACCGCACTCGGTCCAGCCGCTGCAGCTCGCGCGTCAAGCGCCGCTCCCGCTTCGCCTCCACCAGCCGCTCGGTCAACGCCCGCGCTGGCGCGAACAATGTCGGCTGCCCTTGCTGCACCAGCTCCCACGCCACTGCGCATAGCAGGTGCGTCTTGCCCACCCCGGGCTGCCCGAACGCCAGCACGTTCACCGCCTCGTCCAAGAACTCCCCCTCGCACAGTTCCGGCAACCGCGCCCGCACCGCCGCCGGCAGCCGCAGCGTGTCCAGGCTCGTCAGCGTCTTGCCCCGCGGCAGCTTCGACTGCTTCACCAGCCGCGCCACCCGCCGCTCCGCCCGCTCCACCACTTCCACCTCCGCCAGCTCCGCCAGATACTGCAACGGCTCCCAGCCACCCTCCGCCGCTCGCGCCGCCAGCCCCTCGCAGTGCGCCGCGAAGGATGGCAGGCGCAGCTGCTTCAGCAACTGCCCCAGCCGCTCCCTTCCTGCTTTTCTCATCCCGCCTCTCCCGCAGCCCCCAGCAGCGCGTCGTACTGCTCCAAGTCCGGCTCCCCGATGCGCACCTCCGGGCACTCCACGCGTCCCTCCGGCAACAGCGCTCGCACACTCTCCAGGTCCGGACACTTCCCGGACGCCATCAGCTTCGCCAGCGCTCGCTCCACCTCGCTCTGCATCCCCTGCGCGGCCAACTGCAGCAAGCGCAGGTACTCCAAATCCGCTGGCAGCCCCTTCCGCCTCGCGCGCAATCGGTCATGCGCCTCCCGGAACACCTCCGTCGGGAACATTTCCTCCCGGAACCGGTACTGGGCGAACGCTCCCGGCTTCCGCACCAGCCCGCCCACCACGTGCCGGTAGTTCACGCGCCCTGGCTGCTTGCCCCGCGCTCGCTCGTGTTCCGCCTCCAGCTTCCCGCGGTGGAAGATCTCCACCCGTCTCGCCCACTGCCGCACCTCCACGCGGGCCCCCACCAAGCGCGACGGCACCGAGTAAGCCTTGTTCCCCATCCGCACCGTGCCCCCCACTCCCACCGTCCTGCGCTGCTCCCGGTACGCCGGCAGCTTCTGCGCCGGCAACGCTCTCAGCGCCCCGCGTTCCACCTCCAAGCGCTCCCCGCGCCCCGCGTTCCGCCCCGCCTCGATCTGCCACAACATCCGCTCATAACTCCCCTCCGTCCGGAAATCCCGCGTCCCGCTCATCTGCAAGCGCTGCTCCACCGCCCGCTTGAAATGCCCGTGCATCGCCTCTACCGTCCCGTTCTCGTGCGCGTTCCCCGGATCGTTCCGGCTCGCCTCCAGCCCGTAGTACCCCAGGTACTCCAAATACCGCTCGTTGTACTCCCGGCCCCCGCTCTTCCGCAGCTGGTGCGTCGCCGCCGACAGATTGTCCGTGCGGTGCTCCCGCGGCACGCCCCCCAAGGCCCACAGGCTCTCCTGCAGTCCCTCCGCCAACGCCTCGAAACTCTCGGACGCCACCACCTCCACGTGCTCCCACAACGAGTACGGCAGCACGAAGTGATACAGCAGGTGCGGATACTCCCGCCCTCCGATCGTCACCCCCAAACTCCCCATGTGCGTGCAATCCGACTGGCACTGCACCCCTGGCTCCCGCTCTTGCTCGAAGAACAGCTGCCGCTCCGGCCCGCGCTCCCGTCGCCACTGCTGAAACCGCCTCTGCAACGTCCGCAGTTGACCCCCCTGATACTGGCCTGGATACTCCTCACCAACCACTCGAACACCGTCTTCGCCCCAATCGACGGATCCCTCTCCATAAACTGTTCGATCTCCGGCCAGTGCTCCTGAAACGGATCCTGCCGTGTCCGCCACACGCGCTGTGGCCTCACTTCGCTCGGATTCCGTGCGCTCCCCTGCCACTTCCGGGCCGTTGGCGCTGTCATCCCCGACTTCGCTGCCGCCGTCACCAACGGCACCCCTTTCCGCGTCTCTGCCATTAGTAACCTCACTTGTTCGTCTGTGACCATGCCCCCTCCCTTCGGAGAAGACCATTCATACCACCCCAATCGGCAACTCAAACTGGAAAATTCTAATTGAACTAACCCGCTTCGCGGGAGCGTTGTCATAGCGTTAGGCGCTCGCCTGTGCAGCGCGGCGCGGCAGTGTGGGCCGTTCCCCTCAGTGCTCTGCTTCCCTGCTTGGGAAGGCCCTTTTCGGCATGATAGTGGCGCACTGCAGTTCCGCAGTGTTCCTGACTACGTTCCGACTCGAAGGGAGGCTCTTCATGACACCACTCCGACAACGCATGTCCGAGGACATGCAAGTTCGCAATCTCGCGGCCAGGACCCAAGACCTGCACATCGGGCACGTGGCGCGCTTCGCCAAGCACTTTGGCCGCTCGCCGCACCTCCTCGGCCGCGAGGAAATTCGCAGCTACCAGGTGTTCCTCATCCAGGAGCGCCAGCTCAGTCCCAGCACCCTCGGCATCGCCGTGTCGGCACTCCGCTTTCTGTTCCGCGTCACCCTCCAGCGTGACTGGAATTGCAACGATGTCATCCCCGTTCCGAAGCAGCCCAAGAAACAGCCCGTTGTCCCGTCCGTCGGGCAGGTGGCGACCCTCCTGCACTCCATTGCCTCGCCCATGCACCACGCCATCTTCACGGCTTGCTACGCTGCCGGCCTGCGCATCTCGGAGGCCGTCAGCCTGCGTCCCGCCCACATCGACAGCCAGCGCATGGTCTTGCGCATCGAGCACGGCAAGGGTGCCAATGACCGTTGTGTGATGCTCTCGCCCCGCCTCTTGGAGGTCTTGCGCGAGTACTGCCGCCGTACCCGCCCAGAAGGCAAGTGGCTGTTCCCGGGTCGTGTGGCGGGCCGTCACATCGGCACCGGTGCCGCCCGTGACGCCTTCCGGCGCGCCTTGCTGCGCTCCGGCCGGTCCAAGCGCCTCAGCCCGCACTCGCTGCGTCACGGATTCGCTGTGCACCTGCTCGAGAGTGGCACCGACCTGCGCACCATCCAGCTCCTGCTGGGCCACCGCAGTCTCGCCACCACCGCGGGCTACCTGCATCTGGCCGCCTGCAAGCTCAGCGCAACCCGCAGCCCCTTGGACCTGTTGCCCGACCTGCAGGCCCACCCCGCCGGCAGCAGCGCCGCGTGAAGGCCCCCCGACTGGGGGTTGCGGACATCTTCCGCCGTTACGGGAAGCGCTACCGTCAGCGGCGCGGCAGCGCCGTCACCCCCCTGCAGCGGGCCGTCATCAGGGCCATCGAGATCTGCCGCACGGCGGCTTGCGGCGGCCAAGTCGAGGTCTGCAACACCTGCCAACACCAGCGGGTGCACTACCGCTCCTGCCGGAACCGCAATGGCCCCCAATGCCAGTGGGCGGCCCGCACCCGCTGGCTCGACGCCCGCCAGGCCGAGCTGCTGCACTGCGAGTACTTCCATCTCGTGTTCACCCTGCCCAGCCAACTGGCCGCTGTCGCCCTCCAGAACCGCGTCGCACTCTGCAACATCCTCTTCCGGGCGGCCTCCGCCACCCTCACCGGGATCGCGGCCGACCCCCAGCATCTCGGTGCCAAGATCGGCTTCCTCGCCATCCTGCACACCTGGGGCCAGCAACTCCAGTTCCATCCGCACCTCCACTGCGTGGTCACCGGGGGCGGCCTGTCCCCCCAGGGGGACCGCTGGATCTCCTGCCGTCCCGGCTTCCTGCTTCCGGTACGCGTGCTCTCGAGCCGCTTTCGAACCCTGTTCCTGCAGCAACTGCAGCGTGCCTTCGACACACAGCAGCTGCGCTTCTCCGGGCCGATCGCCGAACTCGCTGACCGCGAGGCCTTCCAGAACCTGCTGCAGTCCCTGCGACGCAAGCCCTGGGTGGTCTACTCCAAGCGCCCCTTCGGCGGCCCTGCCCGTGTTCTCGACTACCTGGCCCGCTACACCCATCGCATTGCCATCGCCAACCACCGCCTGCTGTCGATCGACAACGGTGTGGTGCGCTTCCGCTGGCGGGACTACCGCAACCAGGGCCAGAACAAGGTCCTGCAGTTAACAGGGGCAGAGTGCATGCGGCGCTTCCTGATGCACATCGTCCCACCTCGCTTCCACCGCATCCGCTATTACGGCCTGCTCGCCCCGCGCTGTTGAGCGGCAGATTATTTGGACGTAGAATGGCCTATTTGCGCCAAATTAGATGGATGTCCAAACCAGATTCAGATCTGCCGCTTCTAGGGAGTCGACCCGGTGATTCTCGTCGATCGACGCGTGAGATTCGCAACACGATCTTTATGCATTCGTTCCATGGCCCTCATTCTTCCTGCAGTAGCGCATATGCAGGGGCACTGTCGTGTCCAAATAATGTGAATGTTCCGTAACCGCAAAGAGTGACTTTCAACACGCGCTTTCGCAAGCAGCATCTGCAACAGTGCCGCAAGCTGTTGCAGATGCCGGAGCCCGATCCCGCCGAGAGCGACCCGCCCGGCTACGAGGAGCGCTATGAGCAGCAGGTGGGCGAATCGCTGCGAAAGTGCCCGGAGTGTGGCGAAGGCGTCATGCTGACTATGCAGTCCTTCCTTGCGGGCGATGCCCCCCCGCACCTGGATGACACCTCATGAGCGCAGGCCATACTCTTCTCAGCCCCCATTTCTTGGACCGCTTCGCGACTGGTCAGGGAGCAGTGTGCCCGCATCCACCGCGCCACCCTCCGCGACCCTCCCAAGAACCGAAAATGCCCCTTGCGAAGCCCGCGCAAGCACACTCGAAGCGCGACGCAGCCCACTCTGGCTCCCCTGTCCCGACCCCCACAGCGCCAAACGGCAACCACAGCCAGGCCGGCAGCCCATTAAACCCCCTTAGGGCCGCCTCAGCCGGCGGGTCAGTTCAATACGTTCTTTGGTCAACCGTGCGGCCCTGAGCCTCTGTGGCTCTAGGCAAACGTTGTTCTGCCACACCGTTAACCAAAAAACGCTCTTCATTGTCGTTTCACAAGCTTCCAGTGGGACTTGGGGACGCGGTCCTCGAGGCCGGCGCGGAAATACGCCAGCACGACTTGGCGGACTCTGCCGGGCGCGATGCGGGTGGAATGGACAAGTCGGTAGGAGACGCCGTGGTTGGAGCCCTTGGAGCGGGTCAGGACACGGCGTACGAACCCGGGGCCATTGTGCCACCGAATGCTGCCCTAGCCCACCATGGGGTCATCTAGTGGTCAGCGCTTCTTACCCCCAGCCCAAAGTGGTCGGACTGACCCTGAGACGGGCCAAGAAACGAGGCAAAGTGGTCCAGTCTGCCCTGAAATCAGCCAAATTCGGGCCCAAAGTGGTCGATCCAGACTAGTAGGGCCCCCGCGCGCTGCACGGATCATTCAAGCAAGAAATACGCTGGCGCAAGCCTGGCGTTGTAGCATAAGCGAAGAGGGTCCCGGCAGCAGAGCCCCCAAGAGCATTGGTGCCTCGTGCCCCAAGGCTAGTCTGGGTCCGAGCGAGCGACCATTCACTGGCGAGGCTTGCTTGCAAGTACTCCCCCACATCAGACTTTCAAACGATTGCCACCTCGGGCCGGGACCTTCCCGTCGTGAGACGGAGGGTGTGAAGTGAAGTAAGAGGAGTAGAGGATGAGTCAGAAGAGCCGCAAGGGGCAGCAGGCTGCCCCGCAGCGAGGGATGCAGAGCATTCGACCGCAAGTCGCCGGGATCGATCTGGGCAGCCGCGAGCACTGGGTGTGCGGTCCGGCCCCAGCCGATCCCAATCAAGAGCCGAACGTGCGCACGTTTGGCACGACCACGCCACAGTTGCAGGAACTGGCGGACTGGCTGGCGGAGCAAGCAGTGGAGTCCGTGGCGATGGAGAGCACCTACGTGTACTGGATACCGCTGCACGAGTTGCTCGAGCAGCGGGGCTTCGAAGTCTTGCTGGTGAACGCGCGGCACCTGAAGCATGTGCCGGGCCGCAAGACGGACATGCTGGACTGTCAGTGGCTGCAACGGCTGCACGCTTGTGGCTTGCTGCGAGGGTCATTCCGGCCCCACGAGTCTGTGACCCGCTTGCGGACACTGCACCGGCAGCTGCAGAACCTCGTGGTACAGCGCTCGCGTTTCGTGCAGTGGATGCAGCAGTCGCTGGACCAGATGAACGTCCAGGTGCACCGCGCGGTGACAGCCATCACGGGGCAGACGGGCATGAAGATCGTGCGCGCGATCGTGCGCGGGGAGCGGGATCCGGAGCAACTGGCAGCCCTGAGGCACAAGCGCTGCAAGCACACGGCAGAGCAGTTCGCCGAGCACCTCACAGGCAACTGGCGCGAGGAGCACCTGTTCAACTTGGAGCACTCGCTGAGCCTGTACGACGCGGTGCAGCAGCGCATCGAGTCCTACGAACAGAAGCTGCAGCAGGAGATCGACAGCCAAGCCTGCGAGGAGTTGCGAGACGAGCAAGTTCCCAAGCACCCCAACCCGGGGAAGGAGAAGGCCATCCGGAGCCGCGGAGAGCAGGCCATGCGCACGAGCCTGTACCGCTACGCGGCCGTTGATCTGACACGCATCGACGGGGTCAGCGCCGGCACCGCCCGCACGGTGGTGACCGAGGTCGGAACGAACCTGTCAGCGTTTCCAAGCGAGAGGCACTTCGTCAGCTGGCTTGGGCTGGCACCCAGCCACGCGGTCTCGGGGGGCAAGACGCTGCCCGGCAAGAAGCGCAGCAAAGGCATGGGAGCGCAGCGCATTTCCAACTCGCTGCGCATGGCGGCAACCTCGCTGATACGATCCCAGTGCGCACTGGGGGCGGCGCTGAGACGCAAGGCGCGACACAAAGGCATGAAGGTGGCGATCTTCGCGACCGCTCGCAAGCTGGCCCAGTTGATCTACCGCATGCTGCACTGGGGTCAGGACTACGTTGACGAAGGCGCGGCCGCCTACGAGGCCCGCTACCGTGAGCGCAATCTGGCCTACGTTAAGAGAAGCGCGAAGGACCTTGGGTACGCCCTCGTTCCTGATGCTGAGCCCTCTGCAACCTAAAGACCGACCGCCTCACCACCTGCCGCAGGAGGTATTTCACATCAGTCCCGTCGCGATTCTGGCCGGAGAGCCTCAAGAACCTCGAAACTTGGGAGCAGCCTGCGATCTCGCGTTGCCGGGGTGATCCAACAGAGTCCCGCCATGTCCGTGGTTGCCGCCGCCCGGTGCGAGGATCGACTCGTCGGCCGCGGCAGTCTGGCTCGGAGTTCAGCGCCTCCCGCATGGGCGTCGCGGCGACCGCGCCTTCAGGCCATGCACCCGGGAATCGCTCGCGTCTCGTTCCCGGCCAGCACTCGCGCTCCGAGCCACTCGCCGCGCGAGCCGCCGGTGCGATTCACCGGGCGTGCCAGGACTCACTCGACCCAGCGGTAGACCTCCCGGCCAACCACCAGCTCCTCTTGGGCCAAGAGCACCAGGCACGAGACAGGTGCAGCCGGTTCGCTGATCAGGCAGTCCGGGATCGCCGCCTCGTTGGCGGCCGGATCCAGCGCGACTCCCAGAAACCCGAGGTCCTTGCAGACCCTCGCGCGGAAGCTGGCGGAATTCTCCCCGATGCCGCCGCTGAAGGAGATTGCGTCTACGCCGCCCATCGCGGCGGCGTAGGCACCGATCGCCTTTCGGACCTGGTAGGCCAGCACGCTGAGGGCGAGCTCGGCCGCTTGGTCACCGACGGCCGCAGCGGCTTCGATGTCTCGCACATCGCCCCCGGGAATCCCGGACAGGCCGGACAGCCCGCCCTCCTGGACTAGGCGCGCTCGCATCTGGGCAGGTGTCAGCCCTAGGCGCTCCATCAGGAAGAGGGCAGCGAATGCGTCGAGTTCCCCGTGACGCGTGGCGTTCTCAAGGCCCGACTGCGGCGAGAACCCCATCGTCGTGTCGATTGATCGGCCGCCCTGGAGCGCGCAGATCGAGGAACTGCCGCCAAGATGGCAGGAAATGGCCCGCAGCCCGTCTTGCCGGACGCCCAGAACGGCGGGCAGCCTCTCGGCCGCAGACCGGTGCGAAGCCCCGTGGAAACCGTAGCGGCGCACGCCATGATCCCGCCGCCATTCGGCTGGCAGCCCGTAGGTGCTGGCCCACTCCGGAATTGTGCGGTGGAAGCCGGTCTCCAAGACCGCGACGAGGGGGATGTCCGGGCACCGCTGCCTGAAGGTCTCGATGCCTTGGATGTAGATCCCGTTGTGGAGAGGTGCCACGGGTTCGTACTCCCGCAGCGCGTCCAGCAGGTCATCGTCGACTGAGAACGTCCCGCAGTAGGACGGCCCGGCGTGGACGGCCTTGAAGCCCACGGCATCGACGCTGCCCGCCATGTCCAGCACTTGGCCGATGGCGTCGCGATAGCTCGGGGCTCCGCCCCCGGGCTGTCCGATCCGCTCCAGACGCCCGGCAAGCAACTCGCGCTCGGCCGGGAACTCGAGCAGCTTGTACTTCAGCGACGTGGAGCCCAAGTTCGGGACCAATATGCGCATCGCCTGCCCGTCTCGGTCTTCCTTGCAAGCTCCCGCTATAGCACTGGCGCGTTCCAGCCCTCGAGAACCTCGCGGATGTGCTCGAGGAACAGGTCCGCCGTGGCGCCGTCGATCGCCCGATGGTCAAAGCTAAGCGTCAGGTATGACATCGACCGGATCGCAATCGCGTCGTTGATCACCACCGGAGTCTTCCGGATCGCCCCGATCCCGAGGATGGCCACCTGAGGCTGGTTGATGGCCGGCGTGGCCAGCAGCGAGTTGTAGCTGCCGTAGTTCGAGACCGAGAAGGTGCCCTGCGAGATCTCGTCCGGCTGGAGGTCCTTCGCCCGTGCCCTCCCGGCCAGGTCGTTGACGGCACGCTGCAGCCCGAGCAGGCTGAGCTCGTCGGCGTTGCGGATCACGGGCACGATCAGCCCCCAGTCCAGCGCCACGGCCATGCCGATGTTCACCTCTCGGTGCTTGATCATCTGCCGTCCGTCAAGGGACGCGTTGACAGTGGGGAACGCCTTCAGGGCCGACGCGGCGGCCTGCAGGAAGAACGGCATGAAGGTCAGCTTGGTGCCGTTCTGCTGCAAGAACTGGGCCTTCGAGGCGCTTCGCAACCGTGCGATTCGCGTGCAGTCGACGACGTGCACCGTCGAGACGTGCGGCGAGACGCGCTTGGTGCGCACCATGTGCTCGGCAATGCTGGCGCGCATCCCGCTGAGTGGCTCCTCGTCGAAGTCCCCGAAGCGGGCTTCGGGCACGGACGGGAAGGCGGTTGCCGCGAAGCTGGCGGCCGATGCCCGCTCTTGTCGCTCGATGTACGCCAGGATGTCCTTCTTCGAAATGCGCCCACCGGCGCCAGCACCCTCGCCCACTTGCGAGAGGTCGATGCCCTTTTCCTTCGCGATCCGGCGAACCAGTGGCGAACTGCGGATGCGGCCACCGGGCCCGAGCTTCGCCGGCAGCGGTGTCGCCACGGGCGCCGGCTGGTGGGCCGGGGCTGCTGGGTGCGCGGCCGCCTCACCCAAGGCCGAGGCTTGCCCCTCGGGAGGCTTGTGCTTGCCAACTTGGGAGCCATCCCCGATGACCGCGACGACCGTGTTGATCTCGACAGTCTCGCCCTCAGGGAAGAACACGGACTCAAGGACGCCGGACTCAGGGGCGGGCACCTCGGAGTCGACCTTGTCCGTGGAGATCTCGAACAGCGCCTCGTCCCGCTCGACACTGTCGCCCGGCGCCTTGAGCCATTTGGTAATGGTCCCCTCGACGATGCTCTCCCCCATTTGGGGCATGACTACTTCGCCCATTTCGGCTCTCCTGGCTCCTATTTCTCGCTATCGCCGAGTTCCTCGGCCTGACCGCACGACCTGCATCGTGCGCTCGAACACTTCCCCGAAGTGTCCGCGCATGGCGCCGATGACGGCCTTCCGGCTCGGGGCTAACCCCAAGATTTCGCGCATCGAAGCGACAGGCTTGGTCAGCCCGCAGGGAACGATCAGCTGGAAGTGGCTCAGGTCGGTGGACACGTTCAGCGCCAGGCCGTGGGATGTGACCCAGCGGCTCAGGTGCACGCCCAGAGCGGCGACCTTGCCTCGCTCTGCCCAGACTCCGGTCAGGCCGGGCACCCTCCATGACCGGATGCCAAAGTCCGCCAGGGTCGCGATGATCACTTCTTCCAACGCCCTGAGGTACGCGCCGACGTCGCGGCGCCACGCCTTCAGGTCCAGAATCGGGTACGCCACGACCTGTCCGGGGCCGTGGTAGGTGACATCGCCGCCGCGGTCGGTCTCCTCGACGGCGACTCCGAGCTCGCGCAGCCGGTCCCGTGGCGCCAAGATGTTTGCCGAGTCCGCATTGCGCCCGAGGGTGATCGTGGGCGGGTGCTCGACGAACAGCAGTTGGTCGCAGATTGCGCCCCGCTTGCGGGCCGCCGCCAGCTCACGCTGGACATCGAACGCCTCCGCGTATCCGCAGCGGCCCAGGTCACGGGCCTCGCAGGGTTGCCGAAACCGCGGGCCTGGCCCATCTGGCGAGAGCGCTGCCGTGGCGGCGGCATCACGCATTGATGGCCTGCCCGTCAATGGCGTTGAACGCATCCAGCACCGCTTCCGATAGCGTCGGGTGCGCGTGAATTGTCGCGCGCATCGATTCCACGGTGGCCTCGCTCTGCATCGCCACGATTGCCTCGTGGACCAGCTCCGTGGCTTGCGGGCCGAGTATGTGAACGCCGAGTATCTCGCCAAACTCCTCGTCTGCCACGATCTTGACGAAGCCGGCATGGCTGCCGAGGATCGATGCCTTGCTGTTGGCGGCGAACGGGAACTTCGAGACTTTGACGGGACGCCCCCGCTCGCGTGCCTTGCTCTCGGTCCAGCCGACGCTTGCCACTTGGGGCTCGCAGTAGGTGCAGTTGGGGCTGAGGTTGTAGTCGATCGGATCGACCGGCTTGCCGGCGATGCGCGCCGCGGCGACCAGTCCCTCGGCCGACGCCACGTGGGCCAGCTGGGGCGTGCCGGCGACGATGTCGCCGATCGCGTAGACGCCCATCTCGGCCGTCTCCATGTAGCCGTTCACGGCAATGAAGCCTCGGTCGGTCTCGATCGCGGTGGTCTCCAAGCCGACGCTCTCGGTGTTGGGCTTGCGGCCGACCGCCACCAGCAGCTTGTCGAACCGTCGCACCTGCCGCTCCCCGGATTCGGGCCGGAAGGCCACCTCCACATGGTCGGGAGTCTCCGTTACGGACTCGATGCGCGTCGAGACGCAGACCTCGATGCCCCTCGACGTGAACGCTCTCGCGAGTCCCGCGGAGACATCCTCGTCCTCGAGCGGAACGACTCGCGGGAGCATCTCGAAGACCGAGACCTGCGATCCGAAGCTGCGGTACATCGAGGCGAATTCAACCCCGACCGCGCCAGCGCCGATGATCGCCAGAGACTCGGGAAGTTCTCCCAGGCCGAGAATCTCGACATTCGTCAGGATGCGCTCCGAGGGCGAATCGATGCCCGGGATCAGGCGGGCTTCCGAGCCGGTCGCAAGAATCACGCTCGGGGCTCGCACGGTCCGCTCCCCGGAGTCCCCGCTGACCCTGACGGCGCCGCTGCCAACCAGCGAGCCGTACCCTTGGATCGTGTCTATGCGGTGCTTCTTGAAGAGTTGGCCGATCCCCCCGGCATGCTTGTCGACGATCTCCGCCTTGCGCTGCTCCATCGTCGCCAGATCCAAGGAGACATTCTCGGAGACCACGCCGAACGAGGCGCCGTGCAGTGCCGTCTCGTAGGCCTCGGCGAAGTGAAGCAGGGCCTTGGTCGGGATGCAGCCCACGTGAAGGCATGTGCCGCCGAGCTTGGGGTCCTTCTCGACGACGGCGACTTTGAGGCCGTACTGTGCCGCCCGGATCGCCGCGACATAGCCGCCCGGGCCGCTGCCAATGACCAGTACGTCGTAGTCCATGGCTAAATTGCAGTCTATCAGAGCATTTTGCGCGGCTCTCCGGCCGAGAATCGCGGTTTGCGGGCCAGGACTGGGCCCGCAGCAGGGTCCGCCAAGGGCGAACACGGTCGCACTGCCCGACCATTGCCCCACATTGGCCGCAGAATTGGCGACATTCCGGGAGGGTTGGGGGCCGGAGGTTGGAGCTGAACGGCGGGCGGGCCCTAGAAGAAGCGGAAACTGGTGCCGACGCTGATTGTCCGGCCCTCCCTGTACCCGAGGAACGTGAGGCCCCCCTGGGTTAGCCGCCAGGACGCGTTGTTGAGATTCTCGCCCGCGAAGCGCAGCTTCCAGCGGTCCTCCCCTCGGATCGTGAACTCGTAGACGAAGTCCAGCGAGGCGAGCCCGTCCTGGACCACGTCGGGCAGCCCGAACGCCCCGACGTCGGTGATGCGGTTTGAGAAGTAGTTGGCGTAGAATCGGGCGGTGCTGCGGGCCTTGGGCCGGGCCCACTCGGCGATCACGTTCGCCACATACCGCGACTGGCCCTGCATGGGTCGCTCCAGCGATGTCAGCACGACGGTGTCGGAAACGTTGCTCAGGTCAATCGTGGAGTCCACGAGGGTGAGGTTCGAGGCGATGGCGAACTCGCGCAACTTGGGCGACACGAAGTCCATGCCCCTCCGAAACTCGAGCTCGAACCCGTAGTTGCGCGCCGCGGTGGCATTCGAGAACGTCCGCAACAGCGCCACGGCGGCGATCATGGTCTGCTCGATCGGATTCTGGAAGTTCTTGTAGAAGAAACTTGCCGCCACGAGCTGGTTGCTCCCGGGGAAGTACTCCCAGCGGAAGTCATAGTTCGAGATGTCGGTCTGCACGAGGTCCGGGTTGCCGATCGTTTGCAGCCCGCCCACGAGGTTGAGGAAGCCAAAGCGGGCCAGCTCCCGGAAGTCGGGCCGCGAGACGGTGCGGCTGTAGCCGACACGGAGGTTCTGTTTGGGGGACAACGAGTATATGACGTTGACCGACGGCAGGTAGTTGACGGCTTCGAACGGGGCCGGCTCGCGGCCGGTGTCGGGCAGGAACTGGTTGAATGTGGTCACGTCTTGGCGGACATCCTCGACCCGCAGCCCACCGATCAGGCGCCACTTCGCGGCAATGTTGAGCTCGAGCATGCCGTAGGTTCCGAAGACGTCCCGCGTGCCGCGGTAGGCGTCTGTCACACGCGTGGTCTCGTTCAGTTCGAATCCGCGAGGCCTGATGTTCTCAGACGCGAACAGCTCGTTCGGCGCGAGCCCCAGGTTGACCCCGCGGGTGCTGCGCAGGTTCAGGCGGAACCGCCGAGAGGTGAAGTTCCGCCCGCGCGAGGAGTAGTTGGCGCCGAAACGCACGGCACCGCTGAAGGTTCCGGCGTAGAACGGGACCATCATGTCAACACTGGGGTTGAGGATCGTCTCGTTGAGATCGTTGAACATCCGGAAAGCGCTCTGGCTGTCGTCGAAGAAGATGTACGACTCGGTGCGCGGGCGATAGATCTGCAGGCTCTCGCGCAGGTCGGGCTCGTCGCGGGTGGCCCTTGAGTACGCCATCGCCCACGCAAGGATGGTGTTCCGCAATCCGGAGAAGAGGTGCTCGCCATCGATCTGCGCGCTCTGGATTGTGCGCTCGATGAAGCGCAGGCGCTGGTTTCGGATGTCGGTGTTGAAGTCTTGGTAGAAGCCCTCGTAGAAGCGCGCGTTGTCGTCGGAGTCACGAGAGAAGAAGTTCTTCACGGAGAGCTTGTGGGATGGCGTGAACTGGTAGGAGACGTTCAAGACGCCGCCCAGCCGCACGGACTCGGTCGACTCGTCGTAGTCGAACTCGCTGGCCAGCACGGGCGGTCCCGGGTTGTTGGGATTCGATGCAGCGGCGGCGTTGGGGAAGTAAAAGTTCCGCTCTTGGTCAACGATCGTCCTTAGCGAGTTCGAGAACGTCAGTGCGCCGACGACCCCGAGCTTCCCGTAGGAGTTTCCGGCCACCACGTTCCAGCTCATAGAGGGGCGGCTCAGGTCGCGCCCTCCCTGTTCCCAGTTGTTGCTGAACGAGCGCCCGAACTCTTGCAGCTCGTCTCGGCTGAACGTGAAGCGGTCCACGCGCCGGTCGGCGGGTATCGCGCCGGGGAGCGCTCGCGTTCCGTCGTCGAAGCCCCAGAAGTCCCGCGCCCCACCGGGGTAGTCCAAGAAAGTGTGTCCTTGCGTCTGGCTGTTGTAGCCGATCGAGTAGCTCGCGTTGAGCGTTGGCCGGGTGGGGAACTCGGTCGTCTCGACCTGCACAAGGCCGGCGGAAAACTCGCCGGGGAGGTGCGGCGAGTAGGTCTTCTGGACCTTGATGGAGTTGATCAAGCTTGCGGGGAACAGGTCGAGCGGCACCACGCGGCGTTCCGGCTCACTGCTGGCCAGCAGGGCGTTGTTGAGGGTTGTCCCGCTGTAGCGAGGGTCCAGCCCGCGCACGAAGACGAAGTCGTTCATGGTGGTCACGCCGGTGACCTTCTCGATAGCCTCCGATGCGTCCGAGGATGTGCCGCCGCGGATCTCCTCGGCGCTGATGGAGTCAGAGACGGTGGCGGCCAGCTTGCGCTCCACGAGCATGGCCTCTTGGGTTGCGACTGATGCTGACACCGAGGAGACGACGTCGATCACGGTCCGCTCCCCCTTCGACGACATGACGGTGCTCGCGTCCGCCATCTCCCCGGCAATGACCGCGAGGCCCTCGACGTTGACGGCCTGGTGGTTCTCAGACGTGTACTGGACCGTGTACGTGCCCGCGGGCACGCCGTCGAGCATGAAACTGCCCTCGGTGTTCGTCGTGGCGCTGACGGTCAACTCCCCGTTCAACTCGACCTCCACCTGCGGGATGCCGTTGCCGGTTGTCGCGTCGTAGACAAATCCTAGGACTGTCCCGCCGCCTGCTTGTGCCCGCAGGTGGGGCGTGGCCGCAACTACGGTCATCGCAGAAAGGGCCAGGCAGAGGTGGAGAACATTTCGCATTGTGGTGTACCTTGCTTGCCGGGTTGGTGCTTGGTGCGGGCGGGCACGCCAGCGGCACGACTGCTCAAGTCAGAGCTGCAGCGTTATCCGGCCGCCACCCTCCCGTGAACGTCTGACAACGGGTCGCTCGGCTCTCTCAGCGTGTAGCCGAACCCGCGGACCGAGCGAATGTACTGCGGGCTGGATGGATCCGCCTCGAGTTTGCGGCGCAAGCGGCGAATGTGGGTGTCGACCGTGCGGCCGGTCACATCGTGGCCAACGCCCCAGACGGATTGCAGGAGGGCAAGTCTGGTCCAGACTCTTCCGGGCTGGCTCAGCATGCGCTCCAGAATCTGGAATTCGGTGGCAGTCACGGCCACGGGACACCCTTCCACGCGCACCTCCCGACGGTCCCTGTCGAGCTCGATCGGACCCAGCTTCAAGAGGCGTTCCGCCCGAGCGCGGGCCCCTAGCCGCAACCTGAGCCGTGCGACCAACTCTCTGACGGAGAATGGCTTGACGACGTAGTCGTCACCCCCGATCTGAAGCCCGCGGAGCCGGTCTGCCTCGCTGCCTCGAGCCGTCAGGAACACCACCGGGACATCTCTCAGGACGGGATCGGAGCGCAATTCCCGGCACACCGAGAAGCCGTCCAATCCAGGCAGCATGACGTCCAGGATGATCACGTCCGGTTGCACTCGCTGGCAGAAGGCCGTCGCGGTCAGGCCGTCCTCGGTGTGGGCAAACTCGAACCCTTCCCGCTCGAGCTTGTAACGCAGCAGGGCGGCCAAGTCACGGTCATCCTCGATCACTGCGACACGCGCTGGCATGTGAAACCGTGGTCCCCTACTTCAAACAGTACTTCGGAAACTGTTAAGCGCAGGTGTCGGCGGCGTTAAAAGTCGGTGAATGCGGGTTTCGGGGGTCAGAGCCGGCCGGCGTGGCGCCCGAGCGGCGCGCCGAAACTGGCGCATGCCTAGAATTGGGCGTGCGGACGGCGGAGTTCGGCTACGCCCTTCCGCAGCGGCTCATCGCCCAGCGGCCCCTGCCCGAGCGGACCTCCAGCCGCATGCTCGTTGTCGATCGCCGCTCGGGGACTTGGAGCGATTCCCGGGTCTCCAGCCTGCCCGACTGGCTGCGCCCCGGGGACTGCTTGGTGTTGAACGACACGCGGGTCTTTCCGGCGCGGCTACTGGGCAGGCGGTTGGGTGCCTCAGGAGAGTTGGCTGGTTCCGCGGAAGTCTTGCTGTTGGGGCCCGCGGACGCGGCCCGGGCCGCTTGGACGGCCCTCGTCCGGCCCGGGAGGCGTCTGCCCCCCGGTGCTGCCGTCGAGGTGGCCGGCGTCCGGCTCAGAGTGCTGGACAGGCTGGCGGACGGAGTGCGCCGGGTGGAGTTCGACGAGGGGGCCGAGTTCGACGTCGAGGCTTTCGCGGCCGAGCATGGTCACGTGCCGCTTCCGCCGTACATCCGGCGGGCGGCCGGGAACGCGGACAGGGAGCGCTATCAGACGGTCTACGCCGAGCACGCGGGTTCGGTTGCGGCGCCGACGGCGGGGTTGCACTTCGACGGCGCGCTGCTGGGAGACCTGAGGGCTGGCGGGGTTGGGATTGCCAAGATCACGCTGCACGTCGGACTCGGGACATTCCGGCCAGTGAACGCGGCGCGCGTGGAGGAGCACCGCATGCACGCGGAGCGGTTCGAGGTCTCGGCACGGGCAGCTGCGGCCCTGGGAGGGCCGGGCCGCACGGTGGCTGTGGGCACGACCTGCGTTCGGGCACTCGAGACCGCGGCCGCGCGCGGGGCCGGTGTGGTTCGTGCCACGCGGGGGATCACGGATCTGTTCATCCGCCCTGGGCACGAATTCCTCTCGGTGGACGCGCTGCTGACCAACTTTCACCTGCCGCGGTCGACGCTGCTGATGCTGGTTGCAGCGTTCGCGGGCAGGGGCTTGATTCTGGACGCTTACGCCCACGCGGTTCGCGAGGAGTACCGCTTCTACTCCTACGGAGACTGCATGCTCGTGCTCTGAGACTGTCCCCTGCGGACACACGGGATCGGTCACGAGTGTGGCCGGGATCGCTGTCAAGCGGTGGCTATCACGCTCCCCAGTGCCCACCTGCGGAAGGTTCGGACATCTTCGAACAAGTGGTCCGGGACGCAGGACCGGAGCGCTCGCGGATCCGAGCCGGGAGCCCAGACCGCGGCGACGGAGCGAATGCCGAGGGTCTTGGCGGAGCGAATGTCGGACGGGGAGTCGCCGACGCCCGCAACGTCCCGCGGCGAGAAGCCCCAGCGGTCCAGGACGCGCCGCATGCAGGCGGGCTTCACCCCTCCGGCCGGCGAGCCGGCCTCGATGGCCGAGAACCATCCCGCGATGCCAAACCTTTCCAGCGAGATGCGGGCGCTGGCGGGTCCCTTGCCCGTGACGATCGCCAGCTCGGTGCCGCTGGCACGCAACTCCCGCAGCAGCGGAGGAATGCCCCTGAACGGGCGGGGACACGCGGCGTGCGCGCGGCGGTACTCGGTGAGGTACGCCTCCAAGGCCTCGGCGGGCGCGTCCGGGCAGACCCGGGCAAGGACCCCCTCCTCGCTGGGTCCGAACATCGCGTGGATCTCGCTTTCGCTGTACTCGCGGCCAAGTCTCCGGCGAAAAACGGTCGCGAACGCCTCGTAGCAGACCGGGAGCGTGTCACCGAGGGTGCCGTCAAGGTCGAAGATGATGCCGCGCAGCATGCGATGGTCAGCGGATCAGCGGGTCCTGTTCCGAAGGCGGCGTGGCTTGGATCAACCTGCCGAGCTCCGGCTCGACCTCGCAGATCCTCTCGCGCATTTCCCAGGCGACTCTGCGGTAGGAGTCATGGCCCTTGATGCCAGACCGGACACGGGAGATGTACTCGGCCTCGGCGAAGTCCATCTTGAACAGCGCGCGGCAGCGCGCGGCGAACGGCAGCAGGTAGTGACTGGCTGTCTCCGAGACCTCGGCGATGGTCCCCCGAGCCTTGGCCAGGGCGGCCATGGCCCGGGCATAGATCTCGTGCAACGGGGCTTCGGCGACCGCGTGGGGTGTCTCGTGGCCGAGGGCCAGATTGCCAAATCGCTGCCGGACTTGCTGGCAGCGGCGGTGCCGGTGAAGGTCGCGGTACGCGCCCAGATCACACACGATGTCGAAGACGTAACGATAGCCGCTATGGAAGGGCCTTAGCAGGTCGTCCCGAGGATTGCGCCCTTGGAGGGCCGCGTCGAGCACCTCTGCCTTTCGGGCGGCGCTCCAAGCGCTGACAGTGTCAAGGATCGCCCTGAACGGACAGTCCGTCACCGCGTAGAGCCACGTGGCGGCAGCCTCGTCGAGCGTGTCCGTCGGCTGGACCAAATCGACGTCGTGCGGGACGTGCCCGCTCGGTGCGGTGAAGTTCTGGCCGGCCCACTGGGCCACCCGACGTTCCGCGGCGGCGCGCGCCGAGTCCGGGTCGGCGTATTTCGCCAAGGTGGGGGCCAGTGGGCCGCTTGTGGCTCCCTCGTCCAACCCGCAAGCCGGCGGGCTGCCGCAGGCGTCGTGAAGTTCCGCGGCCAGGGAGCGAACCTCCGAGTATTGCGAGACGCCCATCCTGCGCATCTGCTTCTCGAGTGTCCGAATGCTGGTGACTTGCCCGACATTGGTCGCAATGCCCCCGACCAGCAGGTAACGCGCCACGTCGTAGGCGCGGGCGTTGATCGTGCGCCGGTATGCGGCGGGTGACATTGCCTTGGGCTTGGGGTGCCGGTCTGTGAGTGATTCCACGACGGCCGTGTGGAGACCTCGGTACGCCTTGGCTTGGGCTAGAGTCGCGTTCAGGTACAGCTCTGCTGTGGCCGTGCCGCGGATCTCCGCGGGCACGACGAACCCGCCCTTGGAGAAATCTTGGTAGCGGCTGGACTTGGCCTGGCCGTCCCAGAGCTGCTCGTCCTCGATTTCGATCGCTGCCAATTCTGAGATTCCCTCGAAGCAGACCGTGCAGTGGCCCAGATCGGCGATGGATGCGTGGCCATAGCGGAAGTAGAAGGTATCGAGGAATTTTCCGGCGCTGTGTGTGCGCACCCAGTCGAGGCTGTCGATGATCGAGTCGGCGGAGCGGCTGTAACGCGCGAGCGCATAGGCGGCCTTCTCGGGCGGCAGGGGGGCGACGACCAAGACCCGACGGTCTGGAGGGGCCGACTCAGTCTCCATCGGGTCGCGGGAACCGCGTGCGTCTCACGGTCAGCGCATGCAAGCGCAGCGGCTCGCGAGATCCGGGCAGGCCAATTGTATCTAGGACCGAGGATAGCTCCCGGTGGCCGGCTCAGTCCGCCCCCTAGCGGCTTGAAAACCGTCGGTCGGGCAGCGGCAGGTGCGTACCCGCGACCATCGCTGCCTACGCCTGCCCGCCGTGCCGCTTCGGAGCGGGAAGGATCGTCGGGCACGGCCATGTTTTCGGCCAGCCCCGATGGTTGTGAGAATCTGTAGGTCGCGCATCGTGCGCCCAGGGAGGGTACCGACACCAATGGAAATGCTGATTGCGGGGGACTGGACGGCCGGTGTCCAGAGCATCCCAGTTCTGAATCCGTTCGACGGTGAGGAGGTGGACACTGTGCCAAGTGCCACGTCGGCACAAGTGGAGCGGGCCATCGAGTTTGCCGCCCTAGGGGCGAAGCGCGTCCAGCGGATGTCGGGGTACGAACGCTCGCAGCTGCTCATGCGGGCGGCCGCGCTGATGGAGGAGCGGCTGGAGGACCTGGCCGAGACTATCACCCTCGAGGAGGGGAAGATCATCGCCGAGGCCCGGTTCGAGGTTGACCGCGCGCGCGAGACGATCATCTGCTCCGCGGAGGAAGCGAAGCGCCTCGGTTCCGAGGTTGTGCCGCTGGACGGCGCGCCGGGGACGGGGAACCGGTTCGGGTTCACGCTGCGCGTTCCGTGCGGCGTAGTGCTGGCCGTGACGCCGTTCAACTTCCCGCTGAACCTCGTGTGCCACAAGATCGGGCCGGCATTCGCGGCCGGCAACAGCGCCATCCTCAAGCCTGCCACCGACACGCCGCTGGTCGCGCTCAAGTTCGCACAGCTCCTGCTGGACGCCGGCCTGCCGCCAGAGGCCATACAGGTAATCACCGGATCGGGCGGGGAAATCGGGCGCCAGCTGTGTTCCGACCCGCGGATCCGCAAGATCAGCTTCACGGGCAGCCGCGACGTGGGCGAGAGGATCTGCGCGGTGGCCGGGCTGAAGAAGGTCACCATGGAGCTGGGCTCGAACTCGCCCGTGATTGTTCTGCCGGACGCCGATCTTGACAAGGCAGCGGCGGCGATCGTGACGACTGGCTACGCCAATGCGGGCCAGGTGTGCATCAGCGCGCAGCGGGTGTTGGCGCACCGGGGCGTGTACGGCGACCTTCTGGACAGCCTCGAGCCCAAGGTGGCCGGACTCCGGGCCGGGAACCCTTTCAGTGACGGCGTGCAAGTCGGGCCCATGGTCCGCGAGAGCGACGCCGTCCGAGTGCAGGGCTGGATTCGGGAGGCTGCCGCGTCTGGCGGGCGGCTGTTGACCGGCGGAGGGCGCGACGGTGCGGTCGTGGAGCCGGCGATTGTGGCCGACGTGCGGGAGGACATGCGCATCTCCTGCGATGAGCTGTTCGGACCAGCGGTTGGCGTGACGCCGTTCGACTCGGTGGATGCCGCGATCGCGAGTGCCAACAATTCCAACTACGGCCTCTCGGCGGCGATTTTCACCGAGAGCTTGGACAACGCCATGCGTTTCGCGCGCGAGGTCGAGTCTGGGAACATCCACATCAACTGGGGCACGCAGTGGCGGGCGGACCTCATGCCTTACGGCGGGCTGAAGGAGAGCGGGTTTGGCAAGGAGGGGCCGCGTTACGCGATCGAGGAGATGACCGAGACCAAGATGGTCGTTATGCACTTGCCCTGAGCGGCGGCGGGGCCATAGGCCTCGAGGGGGGCGGATCCCCATAAGCGTTAAGTTGTTTGGCTGAGCTAAGCAAAGAATGATGCTAACTGAGGCTTCCGCTTGCGAGGTTCGTCCGCTAAGCCCTCTGAAATGGATTCCCACTGCTGAAAGGCCTGCGGCAGCGAGAGCGACGGTTCGATCGCCCGGCTGGCTAGATGGAACATGCATTGGAATTCACGCCACGCGCTCAGGGGACGTCGACGGTTCCAGGTCGCAGCCCCAGGGGGAAAAAGAGCGGGCGTGGGAGACAAGTTTCTCGACCAGCAGGGCTACGAAGAGCTTCCCGTAGAGCCAGGCTTGGGCACTGTCGTCGTCGTGCTTGGGCAGGTGGCCGAGGCGCGCGATCGACTTGAAGCGCTTGAAGACCAGCTCAACTTGCCAACGCGCCCGGTACAGGTCCAAGGCCTGCCGGGCGCCGTACTCCTCGGACGCAAGGGTCGTGAACACGATCACGTACTGGGCGTATTCCAAGGTCTCGGCCCGGAGCTCACTACCCTTCCTCGAGGCTTGGCGCCGCAGCTTCTTCTGCGCCAGGCGAATGGCCTCCCGGGTCTTGCGGATCGCGCAGAGGCGCCCCGGCACGCTCGCGCTCCGTTTGCTGACAGCTTGCACCGCCCAAGAGCCGACTTCGGCAGTCCGAGTCAAGCTGCGCAGGCTGGCCAGCTTGTCGAACGGCTGACCATCGGACTGCCGCAGGACCAGCGAGGCCGTGTTCACGCGCACCAGAACCTCGCCGCCAGCCCGGGTGACATGCAGGAGCCCGCGAGCCGTCGAGTAGGCGCGATCCGCCAGCAGCAAGTCCCCCTCACGGACCGGAAAGTGGACCAAGGTCTCGCCGGTGCCGACTCCCTTGGCCGGCGTCAGCTTGAAGAAATCGCAGGCCAGCGAGGGCAGGCCCACACTGTAATGCACCTTCCACAGCGATCCGGTCCTGCCCGGCTCCCTGACCGTCGTTCCGTCCACCGCCCGCACCCTGCGCTGCCCGCCGGACCGCAGGTCCACCTTGCGCTCGCGGAACAGTTCCTGGCACAGGGCCTGCAACCAGTCCCGGGACTTCTTGAGCCGGTTCCAGACCGCCACCGACGACAGTTCGGCCAGTTGCGCCTGCCGCGCTCGCACGGCCGTCTCACGCAGCGAGTACCCGCATCCGAGATGGATCAGCAGCACGCGCAACAGGCCCTCGGCGGACTTGTTCTTCCGCAGGCCCTTCAGGGCCCCTGTCTCGACTGCCAGAGCTGCCCAGTTGGCAGGCAGCAACGACAGCAGCACGGCCCAGTCCTCTCGCATTTCGTGGCTCGACAGATCGTCTGGCATATCACCATTGTAGCAGGCCTAGCCCTAAACAACTTAACGCTTATGGGGCGGATCCCTCCCTAGCCAGCCCGGACGGCAAAGGGGTAGCATGCTCCCTCCAGAAGAGCCCAAGATTTACCACATTCTCCATGTTGACCGGCTGAGCGCGGTCATTTCCGACGGCTGCCTGTTTAGCGATAGGATCATCCGGCAGCGGCGGCCCGGTGGCACATCCATCGGCATGGGTGACGTCAAGGACCGCCGCCTTGTCCGTCCCCTCCAATCTCAGCTTGGATTACTTGTCGGCGACTGTGTTCCCTTCTACTTCTGCCCACGGTCGGTCATGTTATATGTGATTCATAAGAAGAACCACCCCCAGCTTGGGTTTCGCGGCGGCCAAGATCCTATCGTGCACCTCGAAGCCGATCTCCGCGAGACTGTAGAGTGGGCCGAGTCTGTTGGGCGAAGATGGGCGTTCACGTCGTCCAATGCAGCGTCACGACACTTCCGCGACTATCGGTCACTCGCAAACTTGGACAAGCTTGACTGGGACGCGGTCTACGCCACGCGGTGGCAGGGGCGGAAGGAAGGGAAGCAGGCGGAATTCCTAGTAGAACAGTCCGTTTCGTGGGGCTTGGTCCGGTGCGTGGGCGTGCCATCAGAATCTATGCGCGACCGAGCGCGACGCGCCATTGGAGCCTCAGGACATCAGCCAGCGGTTGAGGTCCGGGTGGGCTGGTACTATTAACGCGGCAGTGGGAGTGGCGATGGTTCGCTACACGACGGGCGACATACTGGCCGAAGACGCAGAGGCCCTCGTCAACACGGTGAACTGCGTCGGAGCGATGGGGCGGGGCATCGCCCTTCAGTTCAAGAACGCGTTCCCGAGAAACTATCGGGCCTACGCCATCGCTTGCCGCCGAGGCGAAGTGCAGCCAGGGAGCATGTTCGTGTTTGAGACGGGAATGCTCGCCAATCCGCGCCTCATCGTCAACTTTCCGACCAAGCGGCACTGGCGCAGTGCCAGTCGGATGGAGGACATCGACTCCGGCCTCGTGGCGCTCAAGGCGGTCATTCGGGAGTGGCGGGTCGGCTCGATCGCCGTCCCGCCGCTCGGCAGCGGACTCGGCGGCTTGGACTGGTTCGAAGTGCGCCCCCGCATCCATGAGGCACTCAGCGGACTCGACACCCTGCAGGCTGTCGTCTTCAAGCCTTACCCGGAATCGGCGCCGAAGCCCGTACGGCGCCGCCCTAGCGTTCCTAGGATGACTGAAGGCCGCGCGGCGCTGGTGGCCCTCATGGACCGGTACGTCTATGCTCTGCTCGCTCCGTACGTAACGCTGCTGGAGGTTCACAAGCTGCTCTATTTCATGCAAGAGGCGGGACAGTCACTAAAGCTTAGGTATGTCAAGGGCTACTACGGCCCCTACGCGGAGAATCTGCGACATGTTCTGAGTGCCATCGACGGGCACTTGGTCTCCGGCTGGCAGAGTGATGGTGATTCTCCCGACCGACCCTTGGAAGTTATGCCGGGCGTCGTCGATCTGGCCAGCGCTGTTCTCCAAGGGTCGCGGGCGACGCGTGAGAGGTTCGATAGGGTGATGGACCTTGTGGAGGGGTTTGAATCACCGTTTGGCCTCGAACTGCTTGCAACTGTCCACTGGGTGTCTGAGCACGACAAGCCGGGCTCGAGGGACCAACTGATCCGATCGGTCCACGCGTGGAACGACCGCAAGAAGCGATTCTGGCCCTCGCAGATTAGACGCGCCGCGGATATCCTCGAGGCGAAGGGATGGAGTGCGGACTCGGCCCAGAATTGATCTGCCCCACTTCCCCCGGGCGCTGCCAATCCGTCCAGTGCACGGGCACGCACACCCCCTCGCGGTCGGGGGACAACCGACAGCTTCATCTCGCCATCACCGTCGCGCTTCGTTGATGCCACCATCGCAACCGTCCCGTCGTCGGCAGCCAGCAACTATCACGTTGTACTCTCCGGCGCACGATGCTACACGAGCGCCGGTCCTAACTGCCGACAGGGTGGATTAGCCGCGGCCACCGGACGTCTCCTGAGGCCCACCTTCAACCTCGACAAACCAACTCCCGGGGACGACAATTTGGACATCGGTACTTAGCCATCTCCGGAACTATGGCACTACATTACCCCCTCTGCGGCGCGTACCGTCCTCCCCCAATCTGGACGCACGCAATCTGACAAATTCCGCCTCCGGGGCACCATCGAACGTGAAAAACGCAGTGCCACAGATTGTGACAAACAACGCGTGAGGAGAGTCAGATTATTCCAGCGGAACAGAGCGTTTCTTGGATTGACGATTTCGCACTCTCCAAGGTCTTGGAGGTCTAGTCCGATAAATTGTATCTGGTTGTGAGAGGCTTTGGCGACTGCCTAAGTGGGCGGCGACGAGCGCGACCAATCGCAGTTTCGCCCACCGCCGGCCCACCTCCGGCTCGCCCGGAGACCGACCGTGGGTCCGCGCTCAGCGCCCCCAACCCTCTTCCTTCCAGCGGTAGCCCCTATCCCTTCGCAGGCCCACCGCTCCCGGCCACGGATTAGCGCGGAACATCCGCCTCGGAATAATTTGGAATTCGACGTGCGCCGTGCTAAGGCACTGGCTCCCAGCGGGTGCGAAGCCCGCCCGGCTAACTGTCGCTCCAGCCGGAAGCCGTCGGAGCGGGTCATGGAGGTAACGACATGGACTGAAGCACTTCGACGTGACGGGCCGCCTTTTGGGCGGCTCAGCGAGCACGCAGGCCGCAACGCGAGTGGTAAGCATTCACTCCGGGGAGTATTTGGGGCCTAGGAGACTGGCCCTCGCGAGGACCAAGGGAGGGAAGGTGCGGCCCGCAGGTGCAGGGTGGGCTCGCTCGCCGCGTTGGGGCTCCAGCCTGAGAAGGTGGGCGAGTGTCGTAGGGAAACTCGCGAGTTGGCCTCAGCGGGGAGTCAAGCTGCGCGCGGGACAGTGCTGTCGGGTGCGTGAGCGAGTGCTGCCGCTGGCGGCTCGTTGGCCGGAGTCCAGCAGCGTATGGGAGGTGCGCGGAGTTCCTCCATGCGCTGCTCGTCCATCTCTCACGGGAGCCATGGGGACAGGTCCGATGGGGCCTGGCCCCGGTTGCGCGCATAGGCATCCAGCCAATCCTGCGGGCACCGGTACGGGTTCAGCCCAGCCACTCTCGCTGTCTGCAGCACGCTGAGCAGGCGCCCCGCCGTCTTGGCCCTGGCCGGTCCGCCGGGCCCGAAGCGCCGCTGGCGCGAGATCACGGGCCCGCGCAAGGTCCACTCCGAGCGGTTGTTGTCCATGGGAATCCCCGGATCCTCGAGAAACACGCTGGGACCCTCCTGATGCTGGATCAAGGACGCCGTGGGGTTGCCCTGCGCTGCCACTTGGGCCAGTTCCGCGCCGGTCCGGCCACCGCTTGGCTGCAAGCCTTCCAGCAGCTCATAGCGGGCGACCAGGCGCTGCCACGCTTGCAGCGCGTCGTCGAAGAGTTCCCCGAAGCTGGCTTCCAGGCTTGCCTGCGCAGCCGCGAAGTCCTCGGCCTGGCCCTGCAAGGGCAGGTCGGGCTGTCAGGCCCTGCGACGCAGGCGCGCCCAGTGGAACACTTCCCCGATCCGCTCGAGCCCATCCCTGGCCCACGGCTGCAGTTCCGGAAAGCCGGCTGCCCCGTAACGGCGAGACATCGGACGGATGGGAGCTGAATCCTTGGTCCTTCGGTGGCCCCAGCGCACACCGCTGCGGGGCTGAATGTCAGTGCTTCCAGATAGAGGGGTGGACATTTCCTGCTGATTCTGTCATAGTGGGCCTTGGTGGCTGGCCTTCAGATGGCAACAACGGTGCAAGACGCGCACTATGACCTGCGCGCTGTTTGCGTGCGCCCGACGCGCGGCGGCTGCGAGCACCGACGTTGGGACCGGCTGGTGGCCGCCCACCACTACCTGTCCTTCCAGCGCATGTTCGGACGTGCCTTGCGGCATGTCGCAACCCTGGACGGGACTTGGCTGGCGCTGCTGGGATGGCAACCCGGAGCGCTGCGCGTGGCCGTGCGCGACCGCTGGATCGGCTGGTCGCTGCAGCAGAAGCTGCGCCGCCTGCATCTGATCGCCCAGAATGTGCGCTTCGTGATCCTGCCCGCCGCTGCCGGGCGCAAGAATCTGGCATCGAGGGTCTTGGGCCTCAGCCTGCGCCGCTTGTCGGGAGACATCTTGGCCGAACATGGGTATCCGGCGCTGCTCGCGGAAACCTTCGTGGACCGCGCGCTGCACAGGGGCACGTGCTACCGCGCCGCGAACTGGCAGCCGCTGGGGTTCACCAGCGGCTATGGCCGCCAGCGGGGCCCCACGGCCCGCTGGCGGCATCATGGCCAGCCCAAGCAAGTGCTGGTGTACCCCTTGGCCCGTAACGTGCAGGCGCGTTTGCGCCAGCCCGAGCAGGAGCCCTGCTGGGGCGGTCCCGCCAAGCGGCCGCCGGCTCCGGCCGCGGTGCTGCGCAGCCTGCTCGAGCGCCTGCAGCAGGAGCCGCACTGCCGCCCGGCCGGCGGCCGCCGCTATGCGCTGGCCAGCCTGCTGTGCCTGGCCGCGAGTGCGCACATGGCCGGCTACCGCGGCGTGACGGCCTACTCGCGGTATGCCACCCTGCTCAGCCAGCGGCAGCGGCAGGCCGCCGGCTGCTGGTGCAACATGCGGCTACAACGCTACGCCGCTCCGGTGCCGAGCACGTTCTACCAAGCCTTGGTCCGGCTGCCGCCGGAGGTGTTCGAGGGGGCCGTCGAGCACGCCTCGCTGGGGCTGCAGGCCCACTCGCAGCCGGCCGTGCCGGAGCGCAGCGCGCAGGGGCTGGGCGAGCGCGCGGCAGCGGCCGCCGGCCGCGGGAAGGGCCCAAGGTGAGATTCTGGCCGGGCGCAAGCAGGGACACCGCGCGGGAGCGGGAGCAGGCGCAGGAATTGGAACGCTTGGAGCAGCACTGCGCGGCCCTGCTCGAGAAGGTGGAAAGCGCACGGCAGGAGAGCGGGGAATTCCGCCGACGGTCGCAGCGCAGCCAGGCCGAGCTGGAGCGGACGCGGACTGAGCTGGAGCGGACGCGGGCCGAGCTGGAGCGGACGCGGACTGAGCTGCAGCAAGCCCACACAACGATCGGCAATCTGAAGCTGCTCGTGGCAGACCTGCAGAAGACCTTGTTCGGGCGCAAGAGCGAGAAGCCGTCGGATCCCGGGCCCGAGCCGAAAGCGGACCCCAAGCCGCCGCCCGGGCCGGGGGACAGCCCTGACAAGCCTGACAAGCCTGACAAGGCCGGCAAGGGGCGCAAGCAGAAGGCCGCCAAGCGCAAGCGGGGACGCCAGCCCGGATCGGCCACTCCGCCGCGTCGGGACCGCTCCCGCCTGCCAAAGATTCCCGAGCCCTTGGAGCTGCCCGAGCACGAGCGCCGCTGCGCGCAGTGCGACACGCCCTTCGTGCGCTGCGGGACCAAGTCCAGCAAGATCTTCGAGATGCACTTGGCTGCGCTCGCCCGCGAGATTGAGCGCCAGTGCTACGAGCCGGGCTGCGCATGCGCACCGCCGGGACGCCTCGTTGCGCCCCCCGCGCCACGGCTGTGGAGCGGCACCCAGCTGGGGACCAGCGTGTGGGCCTGGAGCGTGGTCCAAGTTTTCCACATGCATCGCCCGCAGGCCGCGGTGGCGCGCGAGCTGGATGCCATCGGGTTGGGCATGGCACCGGCGACGCTGGCGCAAGGCCTGCAGAGGCTCGCCCGGCTGGTGCAACCCTTGGAGCAGGCCATCGCCGAGCGTCTGGGACAGGCTCGGGTGGTGCAGGCCGACGAAACCTCCTGGCCGGTGCAGAACATTGAGGGCCAGGACAACGCCAAGCAGCCCCCGGCATCCGGCGCCAGGCCCAAGCACTGGCTGTGGATGGTCTGCTGCGAGGATGCCGTCTGGATGCGCATCCTGCCGACGCGCGGGCTGCCCTCGGGCCGCGAACTGCTGGGCAAGCTGGGCCAAGGCAAGCTGCTGACGCTCGTGTGCGACTGCTGGAGTGTCTATCCGGCCTTCGCCAAGCGCTCCGAGAATGTCCGGCTGCAGTTCTGCTGGGCTCATCAGCGCCGACACTACTGCCGGGTGGAAGCCGGCTTTCCGGAACTGGAGCCGTGGGCCACGGACTGGCTCGAGCGGATCGGGGAAGTGTTCCACTTGGCGCACCTGCGTCGCAGGGCCTGGCAGCCCGAACTGCCCTTAGGGTGAGCGCAGGAATAACTTGTCAGTTTGGTGAGGGGGAGATGGTGTAGTTCCACTTGGGAATGTGTAGGTTGGGCGTGATGTTGACTGTGGCCATTTGCTCGTCGCTGATGCGGATGCCGGTCTTGTACTGCTTGGTGTTGGGTTGGGAAGTAACTTGCAGGCCCGTGCGGGTCGAGGTGGTGGTGATGTAATTGAGGATGTGATCGAGGGACTTGAGCGGGCGACCCGACCAATTGCGGCTGATCTCGCTGAACAGCCTGTGCTCCACTGGATTCCATTTCGAACAGCCTGCTGGATAGTGGGCGACAGCGACTGTGATCCGGTGAACGTTGCAGAAGGAGTGCTGCAGGCAGTATTTCCAAGCACGCGTGCGGTAGCCGTTGCTGCCGCCGCAATCGGCGAGGATGACGAGCGAGGAGGCATCGGGATAGCGTGCGCGGCCGTGGCAGCGCCACCAGGCATCGAGATTGTCGACGGCGAAGGAGGCAGTGTCGCTGGAGATGCCGACCCGCACGAAGCCGCGGTTGGCGAGGGTGTCATAGATGCCGTGGGGGACGGCGAGGCCCTCGGCATGGGAGCGGAAGTCGTGGTCGTTGACAGCCACGGGCTCGGCTTCCCAAGCGACCCCAGGATTGCGGAAGTTGCCGATCAGCTCTTTCTTCTTGGTGTCAATACTGAGAACTGGGGTGTTGTTGCGAGCACAGTCTTGACGCAACTGGGCAATGAACTCGAACTGGGAGTTGCGTTCGGCGGGAGAAGTGGAGGGTAGGCACTTGCGGTTGACCCGCAGGCTGTAGCCCATCTTGCGCAGCAATCTCGCGACGGTGCGTGGGGAGACCGGCAGATTGAGTGCTTCCGTCAGCTGGTCGGCAAGGTTGCGGGTCGTGCGCCGGACCCAGCGCAGGCCGGAGCACGGGTCGCCCGCCGTGTCGTGGCGGAGCAGGTCCGCGAGGTGGGCGGTCACTGCGGGCTTTTTTTTTCCAGCGGTTTGCGTCCGCCACCGGGCTTGCGGACCCGGTCGGTCTCGAAGTCCCCGGACAGCAACTGCTTGCGGCCCTTGGCCACGGTGGCCGGAGCCATCCCCAGCTGCGCCGCGACCCGCAGGTCGCCGCCGTGTCCCTGGCGCAGGGACTCCAGACCAGCGTACAGTCGGCGCTGGCGCTCGTCGAGGACGCTCACCAGCGTCGCGGCGGCCAGCTGGACCTGTTGCCCGCCGCCGGCGGGCAGCGGCGGTCCCGCGGTCTCTCCCGCCAGCAGAACCCGCCGAGCCCGCAACTGCTGCCGCTGCCGCTGCCGGGACGGGGAACAGTACAGGAACCGGCCATCGAGTCTCTCCCGCTCCAACCGACCGCTGCGGACCAGCTTGCGCAAGGCATTCTGGACCTTCACTTGGACGAGTTGGCCCAACTCGCGGGCGAAGAGACCCGCAGGCGATCGCTTAACCAAGGTTTCGGCGGTGGCGAGCAGGGTGCCGGCGGCCGAGAACCGAATCTTCCCGTGCGACCACAAGCCATGCTCGTCGAAGGTGGCCAATTCGTCGAGAGTGTAGTACTGGCCGCAATGGGAATAGCTCGAGCGGCAGCCGGCGGCCACCAGCTTGCGGCAGACGGTCCGTCGGCTGGCCGTGCCGAAGGCGAGCATGATCTCCGCCAGCGTGGCGACGGTCTTCTCGCGCAGCAATGCGATGACCGTCCTGGTGGAGAAGGTTTCGATTCTCAAGGGCACCTCCCGTATGGCATCAAGATGACGTAGAGTCGAGGAGAGGCGCGTTGGCCTTAGCAAGGAAGCAGTAGCTGTTTTAGGGGTGTTCCTACGGCTTTCGCCATCTGTAGGTGCCTCACTGACCTTCCCGCTTAACTACGTCTCCTCTCCCCGCTCATCGAACCGGACATGCCAATTTCCAGCATCCGGCTCTCGGACGAGATCATGCCTTCGCCCACGGAAAGCTGGCCGTCCGCACTGGCAGGCGCACGAGGCCGAAGTCAATCCTCAGCCTCTCGCTCGGGTACCGCACGGGGTGGCCCGACTTCGCCTGGTGCTTCCGACACAGCCACTGGCTGAGCCGCTGGTCCGCCTGTGCGTCAACGGCGCGTGCCAGTTCTCCCGGCCACTGCTGCGCGCGGTGGTCCGGGTCTTCCTTCGCTTGCGCAGGTGATGCGCTCTGGAGTCTCCGAACTTTTCCGGAGCTAATAGGCTCGCGCCAGTCTCCATCGGTCCTGTCCTCCTTCCTGCATCGCTCTCGAACTGAGGCCCCTTCCCTCCACCGGCATTACCCGGCTTCCCCGGTACTACGGGCCTCTCCGCCACCCTGACCGGCCCGGCCTGTCCCTCGCGGGAGTCCGGTTGGCGCGTGCACGCCACCGACAGGGCTTCCCGTGTTGCCTCCGTCTCCCTCTTGCACGCATGCTGCCGCCAATACCCCGGCGGAGACGCCCGGTGCTCGCGTCGCTCGCTTCCCGGACGCTGGCTGCCTTCCCCGATATAGCGGCGGGTCGGCCTCCGCATTATGCTTTTCGAGGCCTGCTCGGCGTTCACTCGCGTTGCGGCCTGCGTGCTCGCTGAGCCGCCCAAAAGGCGGCCCGTCACGTCGGAGTGCTTCAGTCCATGTCGTTACCTCCATGACCCGCTCCGACGGCTTCCGGCTGGAGCGACAGTTAGCCGGGCGGGCTTCGCACCCGCTGGGAGCCAGTGCCTTAGCACGGCGCACGCTATAGTCCTCACTATGACATATAAGCGATCACGAGGAGGCGAGTCAGCGGAAAATCATACCAGGATGCGGTCACAACAGGCCTTGACGCACCCATGTCAGGTCGGCAGAGACAGGCCAACAGTACGTTTGGCCCTCCAAGAAGGGTGCTTAATGGCAACTAGAGGGTCAAACTCGATAAGTTATTTCTACGCTGCCCCTTAGAGGACCAGGCCGAGGACTTCGAGGCTGCGCAGGCAAGCCTGAAAGCCAGCCTCGGGAAACTCTTCGACGACGCGGTGCAAGAGTGGAGGAGCCTGGTTGCGCGCTATGAAATGCTGATCGCCGTGCCAAGCGGTGGCCGGACCGGCGCGGAGCTGGCCCAGGTGGAAGCGCGGGGCAAAGCCACGGCGTCCCTGATCCTGCACAAGGCGGGGCTCAGCGTGTTCCTCGAGGACCCGGCGATTCCCATGGACAACAATTACGCGGAGCGGACCTTGCGCGGACCCGTGATCTCGCGCCGGCTGAGCTTCGGGTCCGGCGGTCCGGCCGGGGCCGAGACGGCGGGGCGCCTGCTCAGCGTGCTGCAGACAGCGAGAGTGGCGGGGCTGAACCCGTACCGCTACATGCTGGATTGGCTGGATGCCTGTGCGCGCAACCGGGGCCAAGCCCCATCGGAACTGTCCCCATGGCTCCCGTGGGAGATGGACGAGCAGCGCATCGAGGAACTCCGCGCACCTCCCATCCGCTGGTGGACCCCGGCCAACGGGCCGCCAGCGGCAGCGCCGGCTGACGCACCCGACAGCACTTTCCCGCCCGCAGCTTAACTCCCCGCTGAGGCCAGCTCGCGAGTGTCGCTACGTCACTCGCCCACCTTCTCAGGCTGGAGCCTGAACGCGGCGAGCGAGGCCACTCTGCACCTGCGGGCCGCACCTTCACCTATCCGCGCCTTCCCCTGCCTTTGGCCCTCGCGAGGGCCAGCCTCCCAGGCCCCAAAATACTCCCCGGAGTGAATGCTTACCGCGAGTGAACGCCGAGCAGGCCTCGGAAAGGATAATGCGGAGGCCGACCCGCCGTTGTTTCGGGGAAGGCAGCTAGCGTCCGGGAAGCGAGCGACGCGAGCACCGGGCGTCTCCGCCGGGGTATTGGCGGCAGCATGCGTGCACGAGGGAGACGGAGGCAACACGGGAAGCCCTGGCGGTGGCGCGCACGCGCCAACCGGCATCCCGCGAGGGACAGGCCGGGCCGGGCAGGGTGGCGGAGAGGCCCGTAGTACCGACGAAGCCGGGTAACTCCGGCGGAGGGAAGGGACCTCAGTTCGAGAGCGATGCGGGAAGGGGGAAAGGACCGGTGGAGACTGGCGAAGGCCTAGGAGCTCCGGAAACTGTTCGGAGACTCCAGACGGCATTACATGTGAAAGCGAAGGGAGATCCGGGCTTTCGGTTCTACACGCTGAGTGACAAGGTGTGGCGGGAGGACGTGATGGCTGCCGCGTGGCAGGCGGTGCGCCGCAACGGCGGGGCCTGCGGAGTGGACGGCGAGACGTTCCAGCACATCGAGGAGCGAGGCGTGGACGGCTGGCTCGGAGGACTGGCGGAAGAGCTGAGGGAGAACACCTACCGACCGCATGCGGTGCGGCAGGTGCTGATCCCGAAGAAGCAGCCGGGGAAATTCCGACCGCTGGGCATACCGTGCATCCGGGACCGGGTAGCGCAGACGGCGGCCACGCTGGTGTTGACGCCGATCTTCGAAGCGGACCTGCAACCGGAACAGTACGCCTACAGGGAGGGCCGGAGCGCGCTGGACGCGGTGCGTCACGCGCATCGGCTGGTGAACACCGGGCACGGCGAAATCGTGGACGGCGATCTGTCGAATTACTTTGGCGAGATCCCGCACACCGAACTCATCAAGTCCATCGCGCGGCGCGTTAGCGACGGGCGGATGCTGGGCTGGATCAAGCTGTGGCTGGAGATGGCTGTGGTAGAGGACGACGGCAAGGGCGGCCAGCGCCGCACGAACCGGGCGCGCCGGGAAAGGAAGGGGACGCCGCAAGGCGCTCCGATCTCCCCGTTGCTGAGCAACGTCTACATGCGGCGGTTCCTCCTAGGTTGGAAGCTGCTGGGCCTGGCCCGGCGGTTCGGCGCGGAGATAGTGAATTACGCGGACGACTTCGTGATCTGCGGCAAGGCCCCGGCGGAAGCCATGCGGGCCGCAGTCGAAAGGATCATGGGGAAGCTGCGCTTACCGCTGAACGCGACGAAGACCCACTGCCTGCGCACGCCGGAGGAGCCGTTCGAGTTCCTCGGGTACCGCATCGGACGCAATTACAGCCCGCGCACAGGCCGGGCCTACATAGGCACGCGCCCGAGCAAGGCGAGCGTCCGCAGCATATGCCGCAAGATCAGTGAGCTGACTCGGGCAAGATACGGGCTGCTGGCCCCGGAACTGGTGGTGGCGAGGCTGAACCGAGCGATGCTCGGCTGGGCGAACTACTTCCGGTTGGGACAGGTGAGCCCGGCGTATTGCGCCGTGGACGCACACGCGGTCAAGCGGCTGCGCCAGTGGCTGTGTCGGAAGCACAAGGTGCAATCGGGGAGATACGTGCGCTACCCGAGCGAGAGGCTGTGGGACGACTTCGGCCTCGTGCGCCTGCAACTGCTGACGGCCAGCTTCCCGTGGGCGAAGACATGATCTCGTCCGAGAGCCGGATGCTGGAGATCGGCACGTCCGGTTCGACGAGCGGGGAGAGGAAACGTGGCTAAGCAGGAAGGTCAGTGAGGCACCTACAGATGGCGAAAGCCGTAGGAACAACCCCAAAACAGCTACTGCTTCTTGACTAAGGCCAACGCGCCTCTCCTCGACTCTACACCGTTTCCAAGAACAGGCCAGCTCCTCCTCGGACCAAACCGGTTGCCGTGCCATACTGCAAGCCGTGGGGCGCTACTTCAACACCGAGGGCCCGGTGGAGGCGCGGGAACACTACTGCATTCCCCCCTTGGAGCGCGTCGACTTGGACGAGATTCTGACCTTGGTCGCGCGCAAGAAGTACTTCGTTCTGCACGCCCCCCGCCAGACCGGCAAGACCTCGACCTTGCAGGCGCTCGCCGACGCACTCAATTCCACCGGCCGCTACCGCTGCGTGAACGCCAGCTTCGAGGCCGCCCGGAGTGCGGGCGAGGACGTGCCCAGGGCGATGCGGATCATTCTTAGCGAGCTGGCGGAACAGGCGGAGCTGATGCTCCAGGACGGCTTCGTCGGCAGCGTCTTCCCACGCCTGCTGGAGGTGCATGGTGACAATGTCCTCAACGTGACGCTCAGCCGCTGGGCGAGGGCCGCGCACAGCCCACTGGTGGTGCTGATCGACGAGATCGACACCCTTGCGGGAGACTCGCTGTTGTCGGTGCTAGCCCAGTTGCGGGCGGGCTACCGAAACCGGCCGCACGCCTTCCCGCAGAGTGTGATCCTGTGCGGGGTGCGTGATGTCCGCGACTATGTCATCTACTCCAGCTCGGCCGGAGGCAGGGTCAACACCGGCAGTTGCTTCAACATCAAGGCCGAGTCGCAGCGGCTGGGGGACTTCACGGAGCAGGAGATGCGCCAGCTGCTCGGCCAGCACACCGCCGAGACCGGCCAGCAGTTCGAACCACGGGCCTTGGAGCGGATCTGGGAACTCACGGCAGGCCAGCCCTGGCTCATCAACGCCCTAGGCTACCAAGTTTGCTTCAAAGACAAGGCCGGACGGGACCGCAGCCGCCCGGTGACGGTCTGCGCCGTCGAGCAAGCCAAGGAAGCCCTCATCCTGCAGCGCGTCACCCACCTCGACCAGCTCGCAAACTTGCTCAGCGAGGAGCGCGTCCGCCGCGTGATCCTGCCGATGATCGCCGGGTCTTTCGGAGATCCGTACTCGAAGCGTGACCTCGAGTATGTCCGAGACCTCGGCCTCGTCGCACTCAACAACCCGCCTCGGATGGCCAACCCGATCTACGCCGAAGTCATTCCCCGCGAGCTGACCACGGTCCAGGGAGGCGAACTCCAGGACCTCGTGTCTCCGCACTGGTACATCCAGCCGGACGGCAGCTTGGACCTCAAGGCGCTGCTGGCCGGGTTCCAAGACTACTTCCGCGAGCACTCCGAGTCGTGGCTGGACCGCTACGGACACCGGGAGGCCGGCCCGCAGCTAGTGTTGCACGGCTACCTGCACCGCGTCGTCAACAGCGGCGGACGCATCACGCGGGAGTACGCCGTCGCCCGCGGACGCTCGGACCTGGTCGTCGAATGGCCCCGCCCGGGCCGCCCGCTGGCGGACCGTCCCCTCAAGCACGTCATCGAGTGCAAGGTGGTCGGCGAGAAGAAGGGCTTGGAGAGCACGATCCGCAAGGGCTTGGAGCAGACGGCTTGGTACATGGACCGCTGCGGCGCCGAATCCGGCCATCTGGTGGTCTTCGACCTACGTCTGGACAAATCGTGGGAGGAGCGGGTGTTCCGCAGGGACCCCGAGCCACCAGCCCCGCCGATCACGGTGTGGGGACTGTGACCGCCACCGGGTGCCGCCCGTCTCGCATCCACCGACGACTCGCGCACCGGCCTCCCCGGCGAACCTCCAGCCGGCACCCCAACTGGTAGCGCACTAGCCCGTGCCAGCCTCGGCCGCCACCGCCCCCTCTTGTGCTGGGGGCCCGCCGATGATCGCGATGGCTTTCGGAGGCCCCGCTGGCCGGATCTCAGCGCCGTAGCAATGAGATCGATGGGCCCGCACCTTTGCCGTGCGGAACCGGAGGCAGCCATCGCGGGTTCCACAGGCGCCCTGCCATCTTTGGGACGGTGGACGGTGGAACGCTACGCGAGAATCGGGCGCAGCACGTTTCCGCCCACGTCCGTGAGGCGAAAGTTCCGGCCTTGGAACCGGTAGCTCAGCGTGGTGTGGTCGATCCCCAAGAGCTCCAGCATCGTCGCGTGGAGGTCGTGAACATGGACCACGTCCTCGACTGCGTTGTAACCGAGGTCGTCGGTATTGCCGTAGCTGTGGCCGCCCTTGACCGGACCGCCGGCCATCCACATCGAGAAGCCCTTGATGTGGTGGTCGCGCCCCGCGGTGGCACGGTCGCCCTGTGACATGGGCGTTCTGCCAAACTCCCCGCAGAACACGAGCAGGGTGTCCTCGAACAGCCCCCGCTGCTTCAGGTCGGTCACGAGCGCAGCGGTAGCCTGGTCCACGTACCGGCAGCTGGTCTCGATCCCGGACTTGATCTTGTCGTGATGGTCCCAGCCGCGGTGGTAGAGCTGGATGAACCGCACACCCCTCTCTGCTAGCCGACGGGCGAGCAGGCAGTTGGAGGCATAGCTCCCGTCGCCGCCCTGGGTTCCGTACATCTCGCGGACGTGCGTGGGCTCGCTGGAGAAGTCTACCAGCTCGGGAACGCTCATCTGCATGCGGAAGGCGAGCTCGTACTGCGCGATCCGGGTGTCAATCTCCGGATCGTCAACCATCGATCGCTGCACCCTGTTCAAATCACTGATCGCTGAGATCACCTCTCCCTGCGCCTGCCGGTCCACGCCGGCCGGATTCCGGACATAGTTGACCGGATCCCCCACCGAGTTGAACCGCACTCCCTGGTACTTGCTGGGAAGGAACCCCGCGGCCCACTGCCGAGAGGCGATGGGCTGGTCTTGGGCGCCGCCCACAGATGTCAGCACGACGAAGCCCGGCAGGTCGTCCGACTCGCTGCCGAGCCCGTAAGTGACCCACGAGCCCATCGACGGACGCCCGGGGATGCGGAAACCGGTGTTCACGAAGGTGTGCGCGGTGTCGTGATTGATCTGTTCGGTCGTCATCGAGCGGACCATGCAGATGTCGTCGGCAATGCCGCCGATGTGCGGCAGCAGCTCGGTCATGCTCTGGCCGGAACTCCCGTATCGCCTGAACGCGTGCTGCGGTCCCAAGATGCGGAGCTCCTGCCCTTGGAGCTGGGCGATCTGCTGGTTCTTGGTGAAGCTCTCGGGCATCGGCTCGCCGTCGCGCTTGGCCAGTTCTGGCTTGTAGTCGAACAGCTCCAGGTGTGCGGGCCCGCCCGCCATGCAAAGGAAGATGACGCGGCTGACCCTCCTCGGCCTGGATCTGAACGTCGCCGTGCCCGGCTCCGCGCCGAACAGGTCTGGCCGAAGGAGCTGGGCCAAGCCCAGACCGCCCAGGCCCATGGACGCTTGCCCCAGGAATGCCCGCCGCCCGAGCGCGCGGTTCGCTGCGATTTCCATGCTGTCCCAGTGCCTCAGTACTTCATCACGAATTCGTGCTTGTTGAGAATCGCGCGGGCAGCGGAAGTCCAGGCGGCCAGCTCTGGCGCGCCCAGTTCTCCGCGCGCGGCGTGCAGCCCGACGGCGAGCAACCCTTTCGCCTCCCGGGGCTCGGCCTGGTAACGGGCGCGCTGACCGCGGAGCACCTCGCCCAAGATCTCGCGCTCCCGCTCCGACGCCGCGCGAGAAAATGCCAGGCGAAACGCGAGGTTGATCCGCTCGCTGTCCGTTTCCAGCCCAGCTTCCAGCGTGCGCTCCGCCAGTGCCCTCGCCGCCTCGACATAGGTCGGGTCGTTCAGCAGGACCAGAGCCTGCAGAGGCGTGTTGGACTGCGCCCGGTCCGCCGTGCACTCCTCCCGCGACGGCGCGTCAAAGGCCTTCATCGCAGGGTGCAGGAAGGTCCGCTGCCAGTGCGTGTAGAGTCCGCGGCGGTATTGGTCATCCCCCACGTCTGCGCGGTACTCGCGCTTTGGAAAGTTCAATTCCTTGTAGTGGCCCGCGGGCTGGTAAGGCTTGGCGCTGCGACCGCCAATCTTGGGGTTGAGAAGGCCGCTGACGAACAGCGCGTTGTCCCGGATGAACTCGGCGTCGAGGCGGGCCGCTGTCTGGCGGCCATGGAGGCGGTTGTCGGGATCGGCGGCAGCCAGCGTCGCGGAAGGATCGCTCGATCGCCGGTAGGTCTCGCTGACCAGCATGGTCCGAACGATATGCTTCACGTCCCAGCCGCTCTCCATGAATTCGACCGCCAGCCAGTCCAGAAGCTCCGGGTTGACCGGGGGCTCGCCCTGAGAGCCAAGGTCGTCCAGCACCTTGGAGATTCCTGTGCCGAAGAACAGCGCCCAGAGGCGGTTGACGAACACCCGGGCCGTCAGCGGATTGCTGCGGTCAACGATCCAGTCGGCCAAGTCCAGCCGGTCCGGCCGTTGCTTGCCTTCCTCGATCTGCCGGAGAAAGCTCGGTGCTTGGGGCATGACGACTTGCCCCGTTTCGTCCATCCAGTTGCCCCGCGCCAGGACACGGATCGTGCGAGGTGTGACTGCCTTGGTCACCAGGGTTTCGTCCGCGTGGTCCAGAAGGCCCTTGCGCTTCCTCCGGAGGTCGCGGATCTCCCGCCAATGGCCGTTCCCAGCAGTCTTGCGCAGATACGTGCGATCCAGTGCGGCCAGCTGCTCGGCGGTGGGATGGTTCGCTCGCAAGGCCACGCCCGACTCGCCTTCGACCGGGAAGTCGAAGCTGGTCAGGCCGGAGGATGAGACGGACAGTCGCTGGCGGTACGCGAGGCCGTGAAGGCCGAAGATGCTGTCGTAGATGGTCGTGACTTGGAGCCGGTCTCCGGGCGCTGCGTCGATGGGCGCTTCGAGCGCCAGGACAGCCCTCCGGACGCCCTCTTCGTGCGGGTTGCCGGTCCAGCCCGTGTGGTGATTCCCGTCAACCAGCCATTGCAGCTTGGCGGTGGCATCCGGATAGTCCGGGACGACCGCCCCAATGGCTACCTTTCTGGGGGGATGGCCCTCTCGCAGCAACCGGACCTCGACTTCGCCGAGAAAGAAGTCCTCGCACTCGCGATGCGGCAATTGCTCGATGAGCACCGTTGCCACCCTGCCCTCCGGCAGCGCGGCCTCGACGACCTGCGCGATCTTCTGGGGCCGGGAATCCTCCTCGAACAGCGGAGATACGAGCGCTCCGTCCTCGGTGACGACTCGGAACTTGTCGCAGTCGGTGATGTCGGGGTGGCCACAGTCGCCGCGGGCCACTTCGGGGACGACCGGATGCCAGCGGCCGATGGACTCCCTGAGATTGGCAGCGAACTGTGCCACAGCGGGACCCGTTGTCTCGGCCGTTCCCTCGCCCTCGGCGGTCAGGCGCGCGATCCGCGCGTCGATCCCGGCAATCTCCCTGCGGGCCGCCTCGTCCGGCACGAGCATCTTGGCGCCCCAGTCGCCGTACCCGGCGAACACGCCCTCCTCCTCGACGTCGGCGAAGAATGCCTGCATCGAGTAGAAGTCGCGGGCCAGGAACGGGTCAAACTTGTGGTCGTGGCACTCGGCGCAGCCCAACGTGGAGGCCAGCCACACCGTCGAGACGGTGCGCGCGCGGTCGGCCGCGTACTTGGCCAGGTATTCCTTGGCCTGCGAGCCGCCCTCGTTGGTCATTCGGCCCAGACGGTTGTACGCGCTGGCAACTCTCTGCTCCAGAGCAGCCTCCCGCATCAGGTCGCCGCCGAGCTGTTCCCTCGTGAACTCGTCGAAGGGCTTGTTCTGGTTGAAGGCGCGAATGACATAGTCCCGGTAGGGGTAGACGCTGACCGCGACATCGCCGTGGAAACCCACGGTGTCGGCGTAGCGCACCAGATCGAGCCAGTGGACCGCCATTCGCTCGCCGAAATGGCGCGACGCGAGCATGCGGCCGACAACGCGCGCGACAGCATCTGGCCCGTTGTCGCGCTCGAAAGCTGCGACCTCGGCCGGCAGCGGCGGAAGGCCCGTGAGGTCGAAGCTCAGCCGCCGGATCAGCGTCCGCCGGTTGGCGGGGCCGACCGCGTCGAGCCCTCGGTCGGCGAGCAGCTTGCCCACGAGAAAATCGATGGCTCCCGGACCGTCCGGGGCATCCGGGCGGCTGGGCGGGATGTATGCCCAGTGTGCCTCGTACTCCGCCCCCTGACGGACCCACTCGGCGAGCACGTCTTTCTGCCGCTCGGACAGCGTCTTGCCGGAGTAGGCCGGCGGCATCCGCAGGACGTCGCTGTCGCTCAGGACCCTCGTGACGAGTTTGCTGGAGGCCGGATCTCCCGGCGAGATGGCGCCCCTTGCGACCGCCACCTCGCGCCGGTCCAGGCGCAGGCTGGCTTGGCGAGCATTCGCGTCCGGGCCATGGCAAGCGAAGCAGTTCTCCGAGAAGATCGGCCGAATATCGCGGTTGAATTGAATCTCAGCCCCATCCAGCGGAGCAAGCCAAAGTAAGATTGCGACAAGGGTCGTGCCAGCAGTTCTGCTCATCGTGCCGAGTTGGCGCTCGACTCGTGGTCGGCGCGGAACGCCGGCGGCTGCAAGTGCGACGCCAGGCCCATCGTACTCAATGGCCCGGCAATGCACCAAGCTCGCGTTGTCGGACGGGCGGAATCTCGCGGGATAGAATCGCGCTCGGCGGTCCGGCTACCCGGTGTCACCGGCACAGCGGAACCCCAGATTGTTCAGTCCGGAGTCGGGGGCGGTCATCATGCGGGCCGCGACACGGTAGCCCTGACAGTAGTTCGGGCTGCAGAGCCAGCTGCCGCCCCGCTGGACTTTCTGGTCGCCTGAGCGGGCCCCTTGGGGGTTGTCGACCGGAGAGCGGCTGAAATAGTCCGGGGCGTACCAGTCGTTGACCCATTCCCAGACATTCCCCGTCATGTCGTACAGCCCGTAGCCGTTGGGGGGGAACTGCCGCACGGGACCGTGGCTGCCGAAGCCGTCCAAGACGCGGTCCTGGCGGGGAAACGTTCCCTGCCAGAGGTTGGCGCGATGGACGCCGCCGGGTGTTAGCTCGTCGCCCCACGCGTATCGGGCACCCTCCAGCCCGCCCCGCGCGGCGAACTCGAACTCGGCCTCGGTCGGAAGGCGGGCGCCCCGCCAGTCGCAGTACTCGTCCGCGTCGGCCCACGAGAGGTGGACGACAGGGTGGTCGGGCATGTCGGCGTGAGAGGAGCCCGGGCCGTGCGGATGCCGCCAGTCGGCGCCATCCCCCTTTGTCCAGCCATTCTGGCGGGGGTCGAACACGCCCGACCAGCCAAGGCGTTCGGACTCGGTGACGTAGCCGGTGGCATCCGCAAAGGCGGCGTATTGGCGGTTGGTCACTTCGTGACGGTCAACGTAGAAGGGGCTTAGTCGTACAGGATGGGGCGGGCCCTCGTAGGGCTCGCCAGACTCCGTGCCCATCGTGAATTGGCCGCCCGGGATGAGCACCATTCCGGTCACGTCGGGGGGCGGGCCCGTGCTGCAGCCGACTGCCAGAACTGCGGTTGCCAGAATGGTCGCGAGAGGCAGGCGCCGCATCAGAGCGCAATTATATAATTCCCCTCCCGTCCAAGACGCCGATTCGTCCGGATCAGGTCGCGCCGGTCGATCGTTACGCAAGGTTGAGCTGCCAGCTGACGCCGTACCGGTCCTGAAGCCAGCCGAAGCGCTTGCTGAAGCCGTAGTCCCTCAGTGGCATCAAGACCGCGCCTCCCTCGGACAGCGTCGCGAACGCCGCCTCGATCTCAGCCTCCGACGCGCACTCGGCAAACATCGAGATGGAGGGCGTGAAGGTGAATTCGTGGGGATACGCGTTTTCGGACGCCATGAACTCGATCCCGTTCAGGGTGAACCGAGCGAGCTTGACGCTCCCTTCCGGGCCGGCCTCCTCGCCGGCCCCCCAGCGCTCAATGCTGGTGATCTCCGAGTTGCGGACGAGCGAGGTGTAGAGGGTGATCGCCTCCTCGGCCTTCCCGAGCTGGTCCCCGGTGAACATCAGGAATGTCGCGACGCTATCCACAGGACTTGGTATAGCACTTCTTTCCCCGCCGGGCCGGACGGAACGGGGCCTGGCACATGGTACGGTGGCTCGGCATGGAAACGACGCTGACGGTGCGCTGTCGCAAGCTGCTTCCGCACGCAATCCTGCCGACTTGCGCGCACAGCTCGGCCGAGGATGCCGGGATGGACCTTTGCGCCGCCGAGGGCGCAAGCGTGCCTCCCCAGCGATGGGCCGCGGTGCGCACCGGGATCGCGATCGAGCTCCCGTCTGGCTATGAAGGGCAGGTGCGGCCCCGAAGCGGGCTGGCGAGGAAGCACGGCGTGACACTGCTGAACAGCCCGGGCACGATCGATCCCGGGTACCGCGGCGAGGTGCTCGTGCTCTTGGTCAACCTTGGATCCGAGCCGTACCGCGTGCGCGTCGGCGATCGAATCGCGCAACTCGTCGTCGCCAGGTACGCTCAGGTCCGGTGGAAGCTGGCCGAGTCTCTCCGGCCGACCCGGCGAGATTCCGGCGGCTTCGGATCCACCGGTCTCTGAGCTCCAGCGCAGCGACCTCCTGTCGCTACTGGCGGTAAAGGAACTCGTTGAGGTTGAACAGCGTCTGGCAGAGGTCCACCAATCCCGTCGGGGTGCTCCCGACGAACGCGAGGGCCCTGCCGAGCTCGACCGGGCTGGGCGGCCGGGACAGCGCCAGCTCGAAGGCCTTCCTGACTTGCGCGCCGGCGTCGTGGCCCGCCTCCAGCACGACTCGCTGGGCGAAGTACTTCGCCTGCAGCAAGACCTCCGCATTGTTCATCAGCAGCAGTGACTGCGGAGCGACGGTCGAGCGGGTCCGCTCGCTGCAAGAGCTGACCATGTCGGGCTGGTCAAACGCCTCGAACATCGGATAGCGGATCGAGCGCTTCGAGAACACGTAGATGCTCCGCCGCCAGCTGCGGGGATCTCCGATCGAGAGCCCGGGCCATGTGCGGTCCGTGCTCGACTGGAACAGCGAGGGGTTGATGAAGGGCCGCACGGCCGGCCCGCCCACCTCGAGGTTGAGCGTCCCCGTCGTCGCCAAGATCTGGTCGCGGATCACCTCCGCCTCGTGGCGGTTCCGCGTCTGTCGCCAGAAGTAGGCGTTGCCCGCGTCCTCTTCCAGGTTCGCCGGAATGTCTTGGCTCGAGGCCCTGTACGTCTTCGATGTCAGCATCAGGCGGTGCATGTGTTTGACCGACCACCCGGATTCGACAAACTCGACGGCCAGCCAGTCCAGCAGCTCGGGGTGGCTCGGCAGTGCCCCCGTCTTGCCGAAGTTGCTGGTGGTGCGCACGATGCCTTTGCCGAAGTGGTGCTGCCAGATGCGGTTGACCATGACCCGGGCGGTCAGCGGATTCTCGGGCGCGGCGATCCATTCCGCGAAGTGCTTGCGCCGCCAGCTGGTCTCGACGTGCTCCGGCGGTTGGGGAAAGGCCGGCTTCGCCCGCGCCGCCACCGTCAGCACACCGGGCTGCATCAGGGACCCCTTGGACCCCGGGTCGCCCCGGTGCAGGAAGTACGAGGGCAGGGGCGTGCGGCTCTCCTCCGTGACCGTGCGCGCCGTGGGGTACGGCGGTGGACGCTTCGCGTCAAGGTCCCTGATCTCTCTGCTCGTGGCGCTGTGCTCCGCTTCGGAGGCCTCGTCCATTCGGGCCAGCACGTCTTCAATGCTGATCAGCGTGAAGAGTGCCTCCACTTGCCTCGCGTTCAGGCGCTGCCCCTTGTCGCGCTTCTCGGCGGGCGTCTCCCACGCTTCGCGATAGTACGGTGGCAGCTCGTCAAGCCTCGCCTCGAAGAGCGCGTTGCGATGGGGCTCCTCCAGTGCCTTGAGGCGGCCTTTGAGCGACTCTTGCTGGTCGTCGATCGCCTCGTTGAGCCGCTCGTGCTCCCGGACGACTTCCGGCCCGACCAACGGGAAGTCCCGCTCCTTTGTCGAGAAGAACACCGCCTGCATCTGGTAGTAGTCCCTCTGGGGGATTGGGTCGAACTTGTGATTGTGGCAGCGGGCACACTGGGCCGTGATCGCGAGGAAAGTCTGCCCGGTGGTGGCCACGTTGTCATCGAGCTCGTCCATGCGGGTGCGCTCGTCCTTGATGTTGTTGTCGAGCACCATCCGCAGGAAGCCCGTGGCGATGTGGGCTCGGTCTGAGCCCGGGTAGATCTCGTCACCCGCGATCTGCTCCTTGACGAAGCGGTCGAACGGAAGGTCGTTGTTGAAGGCGTCGACGACGTAGTCGCGGTAGCGCCACATCGTGGGCCAGTCGAAGTCCCGCTCGTAGCCTCCAGAATCTGCATAGTGCACCAAGTCCAGCCAATGGCGACCCCAGCGCTCGCCGTAGTGCGGGGACTCGAGCAGGCGGTCGACCAGGTTGGGCCACGCATCCTCGGACTCATCGGCGAGGAAGGCTTGCAGTTCGGCCGGCGTCGGCGGCAGCCCCGTGAGGTCTAGGTACAGCCGCCGTGCCAGCGTCCGGCGCGATGCCTCAGGGGCGGGCGCCAAGCTCTGCTCTTGCAGCTTCGCGCCCAAGAACGCGTCAACCGGATGTGCGGCGTCGATGCCCGGGATCGGGGTGCGCGCAGGCGGCACGAATGCCCACCACGAGCGCTCCTCCTCCGTGATCGGGCGCTCCTCCAGCTTCTTCAGCGCCTCGAGGCGCTGCGCCTCCTCGTCCGAGAGCGGACCCTCCGGCATCGGAGCGCCGGCGTTGATCCACTGGCGCAGCACTTCGATCTGGTCATCGCCGAGCTTCTTGCCAGGGGGCATGTTCGGCTTGACCTGGTGATTGACCAAGCGCCACAGCCAGCTGATGCTGGGGTTGGAGCCGACCACCGCAGGCCCGCGCTCCCCCCCGGTCAAAATTCGCTCGCGAGTGCGCAGATCCAGCCCGGACTGCTGGATCGCCGCGCCGTGGCACATCTGGCACTCTTGCTCCAAGATGGCATTGGCTTGCTCGGCGAGGCCAGCCCCCGTGGCACCGGACGGCAACACAGCTGCGAGCGCAAGGGCGCCGAAGTACTGGCGGATCATGCCTATAATCTTGCCAGATGTGCGCGTTCTTGGAAGCGGCGCGTGCAAGTCGGCGCCACCTTTGGGCACCTGCGGCTGGTCCGCGACCGCGGCGCGCCATTGAGAGAGCTTGCACGCACGCGGCGGCGTCGCGGCAGACCGGCGGGGCACTCGTCTCCGGGATGCGGCTTCGTATACTCGACTTCGACGGGGGCGGGCCGTGACGAGGCGCTACTTTGACCACAATTCGACGACGCCTGTCGATCCGGGTGTGCTGGACGCGATGCTCCCGCACTTCGGGGATGCGTTCGGGAACGCTTCCAGCCTGCACGCGTTCGGCCAGCGGGCCAGGCTGGGCGTCGAGACTGCCCGTCGGCAGGTTGCCGCGCAACTCGAGTGCGCGCCGCGGGATGTGGTGTTCACGAGCGGAGGAACCGAGGCCGACAATCTGGCAGTCTTCGGCACGGTGCGCGCGGCCGAGACGGCTGAGCGCCACGTGATCACGACCCAGATCGAGCATCCGGCCGTGCTCAACGCCTGCGAGAGGCTCGAAGCTGAGGGCGTGGACGTGACCTACCTGCCAGTCGGACGGAGCGGGGTTGTGTCGCCCGCGGATGTCAGCGGCGCGCTGCGTCCCGAGACCGCGCTCATCAGCGTGATGCACGCGAACAACGAGCTGGGCACGCTGCAACCGCTCAAGGAGATCGGCCGGATCGCGGCTGCCGCCGGCGTAGTGTTCCACAGCGACGGCGTCCAGAGTTTCGGCAAGGTTCGCACGTCAGTGTCGGAGCTGGGTGTGGACTTGTTCAGCCTCAGCGCCCACAAGATCCACGGGCCCAAGGGGGTGGGGGCGCTGTATGTGCGGCGAGGCCTGCAGCTGTGCAAGGTGCAGTACGGCGGTCGCCACGAGCGCGACCGGCGGCCCGGCACCGAGAACGTGCCCGGGATTGTGGGCCTCGGGGCAGCGGCTGAGCTGGCCGGCCGATGCCGGGATCCCGACGCGGAGCGCTTGGCAGCCCTCCGCGACCGCCTAGAGCGGCTCGTCGCGGAGCGCATCCCAGACGCCCACGTCCACGGCGCGGGGGCACCGCGGCTGTCTACCACCTCGAGCATCCGTTTCGAACACGTCGAGGCTGAGCCGATGCTGATCGCGCTGGATCTGCAGGGATTCGCGGTTTCGAGCGGGTCGGCCTGCTCCAGCGGGGCTGTGGAGCCCTCTCACGTGTTGATCGCGATCGGTCTCGCCCGCAGTCAGGCGAAGTCTACTCTCCGGTTTTCCCTCGGCCGTCAGACCGACGCAAGCCAAGTGGACGCCCTCGTCGAGGCGCTGGAGGAGATCGTGGATCGGCTGCGCACGCTCTCGCCCGCTTGGGCAAGCGCGGGTTGAAGCCGAGATTCGCGCCCGGCCCACGGTCCGCTCAGTCCATCAGCATTCCCCCGTTGACCTCGACCGACTCCCCGACGATGTGCGAGGCCCCGTCACCGGCCAGGAATGCGATCACGGATGCCACCTCCTGTGCCTCGCCCGCCCGGCCCTGAGGGATTTGCCCGACCATGTCGCGCATCCGATCCGGGCTGGAGAACCGCTCGTGCAACGGGGTCAGGATTACCCCGGGATTGACTGCGTTCACCCGGATCCCGTCCGCGATCAGCTCCTTGGCCAAGCCCTTCGTCATGCCGGTGATGGCCGCCTTGGCGGTGGCGTAGGCCATTGCCCCGGGACCGCCGCCATTGTGGCCCGCGATGGAGCCGAGATTGATCACGGCCCCGGAGCCTCGCCGGCGCATGTGCCTGACGGTGGCCTGCGTGACCCACAGGACGCTGTCGAGGTTCAGTCCCATGATCTGGCGCCAGAAACTCCGGTCTATGTCCAGCAAGCCGCGCCGTCCCACCAGCGACCCGGCATTGTTGACGAGCACATCGATGCGCCCCATTCGCGCCAGAACATCGGAGACGAGCGCGCGACATCTGGAGGCCGTTACCAGATTGGCCCCGAAGGTCTCGGCGCGCGCCCCGCTGGCACGAACCGCGTCGGCCACTTGACGGGCCTCGCGCTCGCTGCTGTTGAAGTGGACGGCCACATCGAGGCCGCTGCGGCCAAGTTCGACCGCCGTGGCCGCCCCGATTCCCAGAGATGCCCCGGTTACGAGCGCCACTTGCCGCCGCGAATCGCCATCCATAGGGCTCCAGTGTACGGGGCGATCTCGGCCCCGGCCAATGGCTTGGCCGGCACGGCTGCAGGTTAGGTCAGGGAGAGGGCCGGCGGTGGTGTGCGCACATCCTGCCCTAAGGGCTTGCGCAAGAATAAGTGCAAACTTCTAGGATGAATTGGGCGCGATAGTGTAGTTCAGGCGGGGGAGCAGGTTGTCGCGGGTCAGGTTCAGCTCAGCCAGCTGCTGAGCGGTGATCTTGATCCCGGCCTGGTATTGGGCTTCGATGAGTTCTGCGCTCACGTTCAGGCCGGTCTTGGTAGTGGTGGAGCGGATGTAGTTGAGGATCGTCTCGACACTGTCCAACGGGACGCCGGCCCAGTTCTTGCTGATCTCGCTGAAGAGTCGGTGTTCGATCGGGTTGAATTTCGAGCATCCTGAAGGGTAGTGCGCCACGGTGACGGTCAGGCTGTGGCGATTGCAGAGTCGCTCTTGGAGGGCGTGCTTCCAGGCATGCGGGTTGATGCCGTTGCTGCCGCCGCTGTCGGCGAACACGAGCAGCTCTCCGGCACCGGGATAGCGCTGGCGACCCTCGGCAACCCACCAGGCCTCGATGCAGTCGACGGCGAAGTAGGGAGTGTCGTGGGACAGGCCTAGGCCGACCCAGCCGGTGTTGGCCTGCAGGTCGTAGATCCCGTAAGGGACAGCCTTGCCGGTGGCCCACGACGGGTAGTCGTGGTCGAAGACTTCCACGCAGTCGTCGCTCCAAGCCGTTCCGGGATTGCGGAAGCGACCGACGAGCTCCTTCTTCTTGGCATCCACACTCACAGCGGGGACCGTGGGGGCCAGCGCCGACCGCAGCGCTGCGATGTGCCGGAACTGCTCGTCGCGACGGGGGTGAGTCCTAGGAGCAATGAGCTTGCGGTTGACGCGCAGGGAGTACCCCATCGCGCGCAGCAGGCGGGCTACGCTGCGCGCGCAAGCGTGATGGCCGTGTGCGGCGAGAGCGCGCGAGAGCTTGGCGGTGCTACGTCGCGACCAGCGATGACCGTGAATGACCAGCGATGACCGTGAATCGGGTCTCCGGCGGTGTCGCTGCGGAGCAACTCTCTCAGGCATTTCCGGATTGCAGGCTTTTTTTTTCCAAGGTCTTGCGTCCGCCACCGGGTCTGCGGACGCGGCCGGGATCGAGACTGTCTCCGCTCAGCAATTGCAGGCGGCCGCGGCGGACGGTGGAGGGGTGCAGGCCCAAGCTCTGGGCGACGCGCCGGTCTCCGCCTCGGCCGAACTGCAGCGACTGGAGGCCGGCATACAGGCGCCGCGTACGCTCGTCGAGCACGTCGAGGAAGCGCGCACGTGCTGTTGCGAGCTGAGCGGCAGGATCCTGGCTGTCAGCGGCAGGCGCGGGCGTGCCGCTGACAGCTTGGCGGCGGCGCAACTGCTGCCGGGACCGGTCGGGGTCGGGGTCGCAGTACAGCGACCGGCCATCGGTGCGCATGCGGACCAGTTTCCCAAGCTGAATGAGCCTGCGCAAGGCGGCCTTGGTGGAGACGCCAAGCTGGGCATCGAGCTCGCGGGGGGTGCGGCCGTCGCAGGAATCCGTGGTGAGGGCTTGGACGGTGTTGAGCAGCGTGCCGCGCCGGGAGAAGCGGGCGGGGCCATGGGACCACAAGCCGCTGGCGTCGAAGTCGGCGGTCTCGCGCAAGGCGTAGAAGCCGCGGCGATGGGAATAGGAGTTGATGTAGTCGAGGGTGGCGAGCTGGCGCAAGACGGTGTGGCGGGATGTGGTGCCGAGACCGGCCATGAGTTCGGGCATGGAGGCCACCTGCTGGCGCTGCAGGAGGGAGACAAGAGGCTGGGGCTGGAAGGTGGGCGGGCGCATTCTGATACATGTATACCCTCGGCAAGGGGCACTTGCAGCAGGGCCAGGCCCCCATGTTGGGAGCCACAACGGTGACGGGAAGCGCTATGGTCCACACGAAGCGGCACTCGAGTGCCAGTTTAGGTGGTCAAGCCGGGATATTCTGATACATGTATACCCTACTGGTAATGGTTATTTATGCGCGAGCCCTAAGGCGAACGGTTCGCCCGCGGCAACAGGCGTCGGCGAGCGTTTCGGGAGGGGCTTGGGCCACCGTGCTTCAGGAGGTGCGACACCGTCGCGAACGCTCCGCACCCACGCATCCGATGCTCGGAGGATCGCGCGCCACCGGTCCAGCCCTGTCATGGGGAAGCTCCGGGCGATCCTCTCAAGGGCCACCCGGCCTTGCCGCCGATCGAACTGAGAGCTGACGCGGGTGTTCACCGGCCATGGCCACGTGCCCCGCTGCCGAGCCGATTCTTGGCGCGCTCCCGCTTGGTCGCCAGCCTGCGCAGCGATTCTTGGCGCGCTTGCAACGCCTTGAGCCCTGTCGAGGCCCATCCCGCCATGTCCCGCGCCCGCGTGACCACCGCACCGCGCCGCAGGATGCACTGACTGGCAAGCATCGTGCGGCACAGCACATCATGCCGGGAGTTGTCGAACAGTTCCAGATCGTCGAACTGACTCGCTGTGCGCCGCAAATTGGAGAGCGAGAACTTCCAGCGCTCAGGAACCAGTCTCGGATCCACCCAGTGCCCCGTGAGGTCGTCCACTCGCTGCCTGATGCGGTCGACGTTGATCTCGGGGTCCTGCGTTCCGATGTACACTCCCTCGATGCGGTAGTCGGCCGCCTTGGCCCTCTCCACCAGCGCCCGGCCCGGCCTGCCGGAGTAGGTGCTCTCCATGCCGAAGTTCAGCCCCTCCTGGAGCGACTCGTCGATCTTGGCGTCTACGATGAGGCGCGCCTCAGCCCGAGCCACCTCACTGTCCCAGCCGCCGACCCCGGCGGCAACGGAATCTTGGTCATAGTAGCGATCCGGCAGGAGATCCCAGTTCTCACGCTTCCACATGCTCTTGCCACAGCCGTCGCAGCCCATGGCAATCGTGAACACCGGTCGAGGGTCGATCAGCTCTGACACGCGCTCATGTTACTTCGGCTCCCTCAGTCGCTTGGATGGCTCGGCCGCCGCGAATGGAGAGAGTCACGGGAAACTCGGGCAGGTTCGGCCGGGCATTCCCAGTGCCCTGCGATCCCCTGCTGCGAGAAGCTGAGTTCTCAGCGACACTGACACCTGCGAGTTGGGCCGTCGCGAAGATCCCACTGCACAAGCACCGTCTGCAGGGGGCTCATCGATGCACGGCCAGGCCTGCCACCCCCGAGACGGTCGGCACCTCTCCGATCTCGCCGCGTGCGATGTTTCCGGCAACCGCACCACCACCCGCACCGAAGACCGTCGCTCCGGAGTCGATGACGCGCCGTGACAGATCTCCCGCCGGAGCCGGGATTGATGGAGTACTCTGAAGTGTCTTGTCACCCATGCTCATCGCCTTGGCTCCGATCTTGGCCCTTCTTCTTCCAGCCTGCAGGGCATCGCAGCAGGAGCCTGAGCCGCCCACCCGTGCACTCAAGCAGCTTGCGTTCGCTGAGCAGCCTGCCGAGGCGAAACAGCTGTTCGAGGAGACCAGGCCGTCGGCTGACCTGCTAGGCGCGAAATGGCTCGAGGCCATGTCGTGGGTGGGCCGGGCTGGCGCCATAGGCGGTGACTGGGACGTCGCCGCTGAGTACGCGGAGCACACGCTCGAGTACGCGGAGCGACGCCTGGCGGAGGGGCCGATGGGCGCCGATCCCGAGGCTCCGCTCGCCATTGCCACCGGGGCCGCGATCGAGACATTGGCCAAGTTCTACGTGGCGATGGACGATCGCGGGCAGGCCGTCATGTTCTTGCGGGACAAGCTCCAAGAGTATGGAGGGACGGCGATCGAGACACGCCTGAACAAGAACCTGCTGGCTCTGGATCTCGCCGGCAAGCCGATGCCTTCCTTGGTGGCCGACCGCTGGCTCGGCGAACGGCGGTTCGGGCCGGATGAGCTGCGGGGCAAGGTCACACTGTTCTTTTTCTGGGCCCATTGGTGCGAAGATTGCGCCGAGCAGGAGCCCGTCTTGGAATCGCTCGACGCGCAATTCGGCGAACGGGGCCTCAGAATCGTGGCTCCGACGCGGCTCTACGGCTATCTGAAGCGGGGCAGCCCGATGGGCGCCGCCGCAGAGTTGGAGCACATCACCGACATGAGCATGGCGCACAGCGAGCTCTTGCGGGAACGACCGGTTCCGCTCAGTTCGGAGAACTTCGTGGCGTTCGGTGTCAGCAGCACGCCCACGCTGGTGCTGGTGGACCGCGAGGGAATCGTCCAGCTCTACCATCCGGGATTCATGGCCGAGGACGAGCTCGCCGGCCGGATCGAGCCGCTGCTCTGATCCCGCCCGCCCTGCGGGTCAGGGCTTGACCGTGTGCAGCAGGGGCTCGCCCCGGAGCCCCAGCTTTAGGTTCTCGATGGACACTTCCGCCATTCTGCGGCGGGTCTCGATTGTCGCGCTGCCGAGGTGGGGCAGGAAGGTCACGTTTGGCATGCCCAGCAGCGGGTGGTCACGGGGAAGCGGCTCCGGATCGGTGACATCCAGCCCCGCACTGCCGATCTCGCCGTCGCGCAGCGCTTCGTAGAGGGCCCCGGTGTCGACGATCGCTCCGCGGGCGATGTTCACGAGCGTCGCGGTGGGCTTCATCTGGCGGAGCTCCTCGGCGCCGATCAGGCGGTGCGTCTCCTCGGTCAGGGGGCAGGTCAGCATCACGTAGTCGGACTCGGAAAGCAGGTCCTCCAGCGTTGCGTACTCGACACCGAGGGCGGCTTCCGCCTCGGGTCGGCGGCGACGGTTGCGGTACAGGACGCGCATGCCGAAGCCTCGCGCACGGCGGGCGACCTGGCCGCCGATGTTTCCCATGCCCACGATGCCGAGAGTGCTGGAGTGCACCTCCCTTCCCAGCATGTAGCCCGGGTCGTAGTGCACGAAATCCGGCGAGCGCGCGTATCGGTCGCCCTCCACAACGCGCCTGGCAGCGGCCAGCAGGAGCGTGAAGCCCGCGTCCGCTGTCGCTCCGTCGAGAATGCCCGGTGTGTTGCCGACGGGAATGCCGCGTTCCGCCGCGTCCGGGACATTGATGTGGTCCACGCCAACGCCGTAGTTGCTGATCACGCGCACTCCTCGGAGACCATCCAAGATCGGGCCGTCCAAGTGGGGATGGCCATAGGTGTAGAGCCCGTCTACGGGCTCCCGACAGCCCTCGACCGCCACTGACCACGGCACGAATCCGATTCCCGGGCCGGCCAGTCCCAAGACCGTCTCGTCCAGGGGAAGGTCCGCTATGACCCTATGCTTCGCCACGGCGCTATTGTAGGTTTCCGCCCAGCTAAGTGCGCGCCCACCGGGTGATCCCGCCGTTGGCCACCCTCTTCACCCTTCCGTGCAAGGCCATGTTGTGCAGGTGGGCCAAGGACTCCGCCATCGCGAAGCGCCGGTCCATCAGAGGGCGGTCTTCACCCCACACCCGGCCCGCGACCTCGTAGGCGTGGATCGGCTTCGTGCCCAGCACCGCGGCGATCACGTCACAGCGCCGGTGATGGTGCCGCCGCGTGCGGTCAATCCATGCACGGTGGCCCTCGAATGGCCGCCCGTGCGAAGGGACCACCGTCTTCACGTCGAGCTCGCGGAGCCGGTCCAGGGTGTCGAAGTAATCTCCCAGAGGATCTTCCTGGTAGAACCAGTGCACACCGATGTTGGGGGTGGTCTTGGGCAGGATAGCGTCCGTGGAGAATAGCACCCGCCACTCCGGCCACAGGAAGCAGAGCTGCTCGGGAGAGTGTCCGGGCGCGGCCACGGCCACCAGGCTCCCACCGTCAAACTCGACGCGCTCTCCTTCCGCGAGCTCGCCGTCCACGTGCAGTCTCTCGGCCGTGCCGGCTGTAGTCGCGGCGCTTGCCCGCATTGCGGCCACATCTTCGGGCGGAACACCGTGCTCGCCCAGAAACTCCGCCGCCTCGGCAAAGAATGCGCGATCTGGACCCAGCGGTCGCACCAATTCGGCCTCCCCAGGCGGCATGCGGACGGGGGCGCCGCTCCGGCGGCGTACCTCGGCTGCAGCGCCTACGTGATCTGGATGCAGGTGGCTGACCAGAACCTCACTGATCGAGCCCCAGCCGAGGCCGAGGCCGCCGAGCGCGGCTTCCAGCGATTGCAGCGACTCTTCCCAACGCAGCCCGGTGTCAAGGAGGACATGCCGGGAGCCTTGCCGGAACAGGAAGACGTTGACGCTGACAAGCCGCCAAGGCAGGGGCAGCCGGATCTGCCACGCTCCGTGCCCTATGGGCCAGAACTTGGGAGCGGGGGCTTGGGACGGCAAGTCGGACGGGATGTGCGCCGCCATCCCCTCGGGGCTCATTCTACCAGCGCCCGTCGCTGATACCCTGTGGACTGGGCGCGTTTGGATGCGATCGGTCTTGAAGCTTGCCCTGCTCGGCGCTCTTGTCTTGGTGCCAACGGCGCGGGGCCTTACTGACGACGACCGCCTGCGCTGCAAGGCGGGGAAGTTGGGGCCGTACTTGGACTTCGAGTTCCGCTTCGTCAGCGGGCACTTCTTCACGCTGCCTGTGCGGCAATTTTGGGCGCGGACTGTTCAGCTGCGCGTAACCGTGGATGTGGAGCCGATCGGGGGCACCCCGGGCGAGGCCAAGACGGTTGTTCAGCACCTTGGCTCGGAGCAGACCGTCCCTCCGGGCGTCAGGGGCGAGTTCAACTTTCCGACGGCAATCTCAGTTGGCGTGGGCAAGTATCGGAGCAGTTGGCGGATTCAGGACATCAGCGGCCGCAGTTGCTCGGGTACGAGGACCTTCACCGCGAAGCGGTCCGGCCGCTCGAAGCACGTGGACATCTCGCTGCGACCGGGCGAGATTGTCGACACGGGCACGTACCTGTTCCGCGGCGAGGACCGCATACCCCGGCCCCACCTCGCCGAGCCCAGGCGTCTGAAGGTGTTTCTGAGCTTGGACGTGCTCGGCCGGAGGGGCCGGGTCGTGCGGCCCAAGGTTTTCCACTTGCTTCCGCAGATGGCGGCCCTGCGCCAGCTTGCGCGCAGCCCTAGCTTCAACCAGTTCTCGGTGGTTGCGTTTAGCTTTGAGGACCGGCGGGTAGTCTTTCGCCACGACTACCAGCCGACTGTCAACTTCGCGCCGCTCAGTAGGGTCACGGGGCAATTGCGTCCCGGCCAGGTGGACTACCGGGACCTGATCAAGGGGAGCGAGCTCAATTTCTTCGACCGCATGGTCCGGGAGGAGATGGACGGCCCGCCCCGCCCGCACGGCGTGGTCTTCCTCGGCCAGGATCTGTACTTTGGCAAGGCCCTGTCCCGGCGAACGGTCGGCGAGCTGCGGAACACGGGCGCAACGGTGGCATTCTTTGACGCCTCACGCTTCACTTGGACGGGCCCGATGGGCAGGTTGGTGCGCGCGATGGATGGCAAGGAGTACCGGCTGCACATCCCGACCGACCTAGCGCGCGCCATGTCGTCATTCGAGTCCCGGGCTCGGGCGGCAATTCCCCAGTGACTGCGCCGTGCGCTGTCGGCGCCGCGCGGAGTGCTCGCTGATGCCAGCGGTCCAACGAACGGGGGCTTGGACGTGACTCGCCCGGGACGGCGCGACTTCATGGCGTGGCTGGCGGCAGGGGCCGCGTTTCGGCCAGCTGAGGTTTCTGCGCAGGAGGGCTTGGAGGCCGCGTTCCGCCGCGCCCGGCCCTGCCCGGATCTGAGGATGCTGGCCGATGCTGCCGCCGACAGCTTCGAGGGCGAGAAGCGCGGGATGGAGGTCGAGCGCGCTCTGGGCGCAATGCTCGAGACCGGCCGTCTGCCGCTGGCCTCGGGTTTCCGGGGCGGATCGCCAATGCCGTCTGGGTACCGGGACATCGGGTCGGTCCGATCGGGCACGTACGGCTCCGAAGAGGGCTTCGCGGAAGGCTTGGCTCGGTGGATCGAGTCTTTGGGATCCGTGCGACGCGCGATGTTCCACGCGCTGCCCGGGGACTTGGTTCGATTCGAGATCTCGTCCTCCGGCCCATCGGGTCTCGAGCACCGGGTGGGCAACTGGCGCATGGCATGGCGCGACGGCAGGCTGGAAGCGTTCGATCCGATCGAAGAGACGGTGGCGCAATCTGCCGCTCCGCTGTTCGCCGATGTCACCGGCGCCCTGTTCGGCAGCTTGCAGAGCTTCGCCGACCAGCTGGCCAGAGGCATTCCCTACTGGAGGTCGCGGCTGGACGCGGCAACCGGGATCGGGGTCTACGGCAATCAGGGCGTCTCGGTGGGAGACATCGACGGCGACGGCTGGGATGAGGTGTATGTCTGCCAGCCGGCAGGGCTTCCAAACCGGCTGTACAGCCGCGAGCCCGGTGGGAAGTGGGTGGACATCACGCGGCGGGCAGGGGTTGACGTGCTGGACGACACATCTCAGGCACTGTTCTTGGACTTGCGCAATGCCGGGATTCAAGACTTGGTCGTGCTCGCGGCTGGAGGGCCACTGCTCTTCCTCAACGACGGGCACGGCAAGTTCCGACTGCGCGAGGATGCCTTCCGATTCGCGACGCCCCCGCGCGGCACATTCTCGGGGATGGCCGCGGCGGACTTTGACCGGGATGGGAAGGTCGACCTTTACCTGTGCTCCTACCTGTACTTCCAGAGCGAGGATCAGTACCGCTACCCAGCGCCATACCACGACGCCAGGAACGGACCGCCGAATTTTCTGTTCCGGAACGAGCTGGACCGCGACGGGCTGGGGCGGTTCGAGGATGTCAGCGAGGCTGCGGGTTTCGCGGAGAACAATGACCGGTACAGCTTCGCGGCGGCATGGTGCGACTACGACGAGGATGGTTGGCCGGAACTCTACGTCGCGAACGATTTCGGTCAGAACAACCTCTACAAGCACGAGGGTGGCAAGTATCGGGACATTGCCGCGCAGCGGGGCGTCGAGGATGTCGGCCCCGGAATGAGCGCCGCTTGGTTCGACTACGACCGGGACGGCCGGATGGACCTGTACGTCACGAACATGTGGACGGCGTCGGGCAAGCGGGTCTCGCGGGATCCGCGTTTCGGACCAGTCCGCGAGGGGGCATCTGGGGCGGCCTTTCACGGGCACACCAAGGGCAATTCGCTCTACCGGAATCTTGGCGACGGAGCGCTAGAGTATTCCGCCGAGGCGGAGGGCGTCGAGATGGGCCGCTGGGCCTGGTCGGGCGATGGGTGCGACTTTGACTTGGACGGAGCGCCCGAGATCCTCGTCACCGCGGGGATGATCACGCACTCGCCGGGGAAAGATCTGTGCAGCTTCTTCTGGCGCAGGGTCGTGGCCGAGTCGTCGTCGGACGCGCGGCCCATGAAGGGCTACGAGGATGGCTGGAACTGCCTGAATCAGATGGTCCGAGAGGATTACAGCTGGAACGGCGACGAGCCGAATGTCTTCTACGCCAGAGAGGGTGGCGTGTATCGCGACCTCTCAGGCGTGTCTGGACTCGACGTTGCCGCGGACAGCCGAGCGTTCGCGGTGACGGACTTTGACGGGGATGGCCGGCCTGACCTGTTCCTCAAGAGCCGGCTCGGGCCCCAGTTGCTCGCTTTCCGCAACGACTCCGCGGGCTCCCGGGTGCCGCTGGTGGTCGAGCTGGAGGGGGTTCGGTCGAACCGGGACGGAATTGGCACGATCGTCCGGGTGGATTCTGGCTCTAGCGTGACGGCGCAGTGCCTGTCCGCGGGTTCGGGATACATCTCGCAGCACACGAAGCGCCTGCATTTCGGGCTCGGTGATCAGTTGGAAGCGCGAGAAGTGACCGTGCTCTGGCCATCGGGGCAGCGGCAGCGGTTCCACGGGTTGCCCGGCGGTTTTCGATACCGCATCCGCGAGGGCAGCCCAGACTTGGCGCGCACTCGCATCGGCGGGCCGAAGGGCCCCGTCGCAACCGGTCGGTCCGTCTCGGCTGACAACAGCCTGGGGTTCGAGCCGACGTGGCTGATGGACCCGCTGCCATTGCCGGAGCCTGCAGAGGCCGGATTTCTGGTACTGGCGGGAGGATCGCCGGTGGTTCCGCCGTCGGCCGTTCCGGCCAAGGTGGTCGACCTGACGGGGGTTCTGCCCGACCGCGCCGCTGCATTCGCGGTGTTCCGGCGCTATGTCTTCGATTACCGAGCGAGGCTTGAGCTCCCGATGAGCATGCTTGTGGATCGCCGGGGCCAGGTGCGCAAGGTCTACCCGGGCGTGCCGTCCGATCGTGACGCCCGGCGCGACTATCAGGTTCTGCTCGGGCAGGGCGAGGCTTCGCCGTTGCCGTTTCCCGGCCGTTACCACCGGCCCGTCGCCAGAAATCACTACCAGATGGGCGCAGCGTTCCTGCAGGCCGGGCAGCCTTCGCTGGCGCTGCCATACCTGCGGGAGGCGGCAAGCCGGAACAGCGCGAACCACCGGGCTTGGCTCGCGATTGGACAGATCGAGCTTGAGGCCGGTCGCTTTGACGCGGCTGAGCGGAGCTTGCGACGCGCGGAGGCGATCGATTCCAGCTCGCCACGGCTTTGGAACAATCTCGGCGGCGTGGCCATGGGCAGGGAAGACTTCCGTGCCGCGGTGGAGCACTTCGATCGCGCCCTAGAGCTCGACGGCGACCTAGCGTACGCCCTGGTCAATGCTGCGCAGGCCCACGCCCGGCTTGGCGATTCCGGGCGGGCCGAGGCCCTCCTGCGCAGGGCTCTTGACTTGGACCCTGCTGACGCGGACGCGGCCAATAAGCTCGGCCTCGTGCTGGCCCGCGACGGGCGGCTTCAAGAGGCTCGCTCGCTCTTCCAGCAAGCCATCGAGCACCGGCGCGACCACGCAGAGGCCATCAACAATCTCGCAGTCCTCTACGTCGAGGCGCGGCAGATCAGCGATGCGATCGCGGCGCTGCGCTACGGGATCGACCAGTTGCCGGACCACGCACCCTTCTACATGAACTTGGCACGAATTCACGCGGACCGGGGCAACTATTCAGGTTCGAGGGCAGTTCTGCAAGCCCTGCTCGAGCGGAATCCAGGCCACGAGGCAGCGCGGCGCGCCCTGGTCCGGCTTCAGGGTTTGTAGTCCGGCCGACATGACCAACTCTTGGAGTGCTTGAGCAAGTGCGGCGGTAACGGGCAGCCGCTGCTTGCCCCGAGCCGTACCGCGACGCGCTCGAGCATTTCTCGGTCGGAGTTTGCTGATACGGACTTTCAGAGCGGTATCGGCGGTTCCCCAGACCGTCTCGGAGCGCTCGGGCGTGCACGTAGATCAGCGGGGCCCTCCAGCACTCGGCATCTTCGCGACTGTAGACGGAAACAGCCCTGCGCCGCCCTCAGGCCTGTGAGCAACTTGTGGAGGCGCTGCTCTTCGTGAAGTCTTGAGCGCCCCGCGCCGATGTCTCTCGGCTCAAAAACCACGAGATTCACGTCGGAAGCGGCTCCGGCGTCGCCCATGCCTCTGGAGCCGAAGACAAGCAGCGTGTCGGGATCGACTTGGGCCACGACCCTACGGGCTCTTCTCCCGAGCATTTCTTCGGTGACCGGCACACGCCAGCCAGCCGGGCGCTTCAAGCTGCTGTCGGCCTGTCCGCTACGCGGTTCCATCACCCACCCCGAAGTGGCACCGCCAAGGGTGGCCGCAGGACGCAAGCACCCCCGTCCTCCAACCCGTTCGACGCAGGCAGCGGAACGTCGCGTTTCGCCTTGCCGGGCCGTGGAGGCCGGTCACCGGCGAGTTACGTCTACCTGCCAGACTCCGCGGATCTCCGATCCGATCTGCAGGCTAGCTTCGAAGGCACCCTCGCCCATCTCCAGATCGAAGCCTTCGAACACGACCTCCTGCTGGCCCGCTGCCACGTCCGCTGTCAGATCCGCGGATCGAAACGCCACCCGGGCCGTGCCAGCCCGGGACGCGGGCTCGTCCAGTGTCACGGTAGCGTCATACGGTCCCGTCGCCATGGACTCGACCTCCCACTGGCCCAGGACGGGATCTCCGCGTCTCCAGCCGTCCGGTGTGAGCATCCGCCAGTCCTGACGGGTCAGGGTCACGTGGGGCTGGACATCGCTTCCGATGGCGAAGCGCACGGCATCGAAGCCGCGAGTGGAGGTCACATCCTCGAACCAGCTCTCGTACGCTTGCTTGAGTCGCTCGAACACCTTCGGTCGCTCCGCTGCCAGATCTGTCTGTTCTCCTGGGTCAGCGACTAGGTCGTACAGCTCCAGCGATGCCTCTGGCGGTGCGGGTGTTGAGAAGCTGAGCGGTTGCACGAGTTTGTATTGCTGCTCGACCGCCGCGAACGCGCGATACAGCTCCGGGGCGTCGCCGCGGTGGGCCTGTACGAAGTAAGTTCGCTCGGGCAGCGACTGCACTTCGCCCTTCCAAAGGGGGAGCAGGTCAATACCGTCGAACTCGACCCCGGTCGGGCCGTCGACCTCGGCCACGGCCAGCAGGGTGGGCGCAATGTCGATGTGCGCGCCCAACTGGTCGGTCATGCGGGGGACGAGTTGGTCAGGCCAGCGCGCGAAAAATGGCACACGGATGCCGTTCTCGTACACGCTGGTCTTCTGATGCCTTAGCCCGGCGTGGTGCAGGCGTGTTGTCGGACCGTTGTCGGTCATGAAGATGAGGATCGTGTTGCCTGCCAGGCCGTGTTCGTCGAGATGGGCCATCAGCCGCCCGACGTTGTCGTCGATGTTGGTGATCATCCCGTAGATGCGCGCATCCTTGTCCGACAGTCCTTGGCTGGCGTACGGCTCGCGGTACGAGTCGGGTACGAGGTATGGGGAGTGTGGGGCGTTCGTGGGGATGTAGGCGAAGAACGGATCGCCGCTTCCGTTTCCGATCCAGCCCATCGCCTCGTCGAAGTAGACGTCCGTGCAGTATCCGGAATAAGTCTTCTGTGCTCCGTTGTGAAACAGGATGGGGTCGAAGTAGTCCGAGCCGGGCGGGTCGGACGGCTGGCCGATGCCCCCGCCTTTGTGCACTACCGCCTCGTCAAAGCCCTGATCGATGGGGCGCTGCGGGTAGTTGTCGCCGAGGTGCCATTTCCCGAAGATGCCGGTTCGGTAGCCAGCCGAGCCAAGCATCTCGGCGAGTGTGACCTCGTCCGGATGCATCATGGCCCGTCCGAGATACGTGTCCACCACGCCGGTTCGGTAGTTGTAGCGGCCGGTCATCAGGGCGGCGCGTGTCGGGGCGCAGACGGGCGAGGCGTAAAAGCGCGTCATTTCGACGCTCTGGGAAGCGAGCGCATCAAGGTGCGGCGTCTGGAGCAACGGGTCTCCGTGCGATCCGAGCTGGGCCCATCCTTGGTCGTCCGTCATGATCAGGATCACGTTGGGGCGAGGGCCCGGGCCTTCCTGTGGCGGGCCGCACGCTGCAGCGAGCAGCGCCATGGCGAAGAGTGGGGGGATTCGTGTTGACACTCAGTCAAGGCTGCCTGATTTGCCTATTGGGCGTCAACCGGTATGGCTGAAAGTGTCAGACGGTGAAGCTTCCATCGTGCCGCACGAGGCAACTGGCGAGGCGCACAGTTCGGGCGACGACCGACTAGCCGCCCTCTGGGTGCTCGGACAAATGGGTGAGCCGGTGACGAGCCAGGCTTGGTGTCAGTCTGAGCTCCCGGATGGGCAATTGGTTGGCCCGCGACAGGGTGTTGGGCGGCTGTCCGAGTGGAACAGCCCAATTGCGCGGGCATCGTTGAGTTGTGCGAAGCCTGTGTCTTTTCGTGCCTGTGCACTGGGTCCTTGGCAGCCCTGCTCCCCACACCACTCAGGTAGCACTCAGGTGCGCAGCCCTGGAAACCACCGATGGTGGGGTGGGGCCCGCCAACTGTGCGACAGGGCGCCACGCCCGGTTCAGTCCCCGTTCTCACGATCCCTAGCCTGTCCGGCGTGTGGGCCATAGAATGGCCCCTCCACGCCCCCGCGGAATCGCTACCACCGCGTACTTCGGCGTCTTTCCGAGAGCCCACGACATCTAAGCCCCTTCCGGGGCCGACGTCCAAATTTGCGAGGCCGACTCCCACCCCAAGACCTTATCGGTTCTCAGGTAGCCAATGCCACGAAGCCCAGAGCACCGCGATCTGCCGTACCCGCTCTGGACCAGAATGTACTCGCCCAACCCAGATAGCCGACACACGCGCTATCACCGCACGGTTTTCCGCGTCTCCGACCCGCCTACCGGGCTACCCCCTTCCGGCGGCTTCGTCTCACGCCAGAAGACCGCTCCGCCCTAAGTGCCCACCAGGCGGCTACGGCACCGACGGCGGGTTCCATGACGGCTCCCCACCTTCGATCAGAAACTGCCCAATCCACGACACCCAACCCGCGGCACTGTAGAACTTGGCACGCACTTCCGAAGGCGTGAATTGCGCCTCATCGTTGATCTGCCCGCCATGGGCCAATTCATTCCTCTCCGCGATAAGCTGCATGAAGTCGCGGGATGCGCCCAATACAGCTTCGTTCTTTGCCGCCGCTTGGTGGACTTTCTTCCTAAAGTCCGGACCAAATTTTGGGAATTACTGATCTGAGTTCCCATCCCCTAGATCTTGTAGGATCGGACTTAAATCCACAATATGTGGGATCGGAATTTGACCTGCGTATAATCGTCGGATTACCCTCCAGAAGTGAATGCCAGAGATGCCTTGGCCTAATGCCAAGGCCCGAATCTAGAGAGTTCTCAACTGGATTCCATTGCTGGCGTTCTTGTGGTGCAGCTGAGGTCCGGGCAGGTGCAGAGCTAGGCTGTCGCCGGCACACGCTTGGATGCCTTCAGCATCTTCCAGGTCAGGATCTGTCCATTCAGGCCGGCTGCCAAGCGTCGCATTTGGTCCGCCGTGTCTAGGTTGCGCACGTTGCTTCGCCCGCAGAACTCGGCTAGGTAGCGCCGCAAGTGTTTCACGCTCATGTGATGGTAGGTGCCGTACAAGCCGCGCTTGAACATTGCCCAGAACGACTCGATGCCATTGGTATTCACCGCGCCGCGCACATACTCGCCAGCGGAATGGTTGACCGCTGCGTGCTGGAAGCCGTCGAGCGACTTGTAAGACGACGAGCTGTCGGTGTGCACCGCAGCCCCAGGGGCGACAGTAGCGATCACGAAGCCCTGCAACTGGCCCTTGCCCGTGTTGGGCACGGGCCGCGCTTGTACCTTGCCGGTGCCGCGATCGCGGGCCCCGACCACGGGTTGCTTGCCGACAGTCCCGCGTCCGGCGTTGAGCTTCTTGCTGGGGTGCTTGTTGCGTTCCTTGCCGCCGATGAAGACCTCGTCAACCTCCGCGGGCCCTGCGAACAGGCCCTGCGGGCGTCGGAAGCCCGCCCGCAAGCGATGCAGGAGATGCCAAGCCGACTTCTGGGTGATGCGCAGTTCGCGGCTGAGCTTCATGGACGAGATGCCCTTGATGCAGGTCGAGAGCAGATAGATGGCGACGGCCCACTTGCGATAGCCGATCTTGGTGTCCTGCATGACCGAGCCGACCCGCACGGAGAACCGCTTGCGACAGCTGCGGCAACGGTAGGGCATGGAGGGATGGGAGCAGTTGGACTGAACATTGTCAGAGAGGCAATGAGGGCAAGTGGGGCCATTGGGCCAGCGAATTTCTGCAAACCAGAGTTCGGCGGTGTGGTTGTCCGGGAACATATCCATAACTTCGAACAAGGAGATACCTTTGCGGAACCACTTTCCGGGACCTTTATCAGTTTTTCCATACTTCGCCACAACACTTCCATTATACCGAACAAAGAGATGCCATGTCAAGAGACTATGGAGGATCTTATTGGATTCTATAGTTGGAATCAGTACACACTGTATTCATCGGTATCTTGGGGTTATGTTCCCAACCACATCACTGTGGAAGAAAACCAAATTTGCTCGGGATTAGCTAGGCTGGGTACTCAGATCAGTAATTCCCCAAATTTTCCCAAGAAGCTATTGACCTTGCCAGACTTCCAGTCAAACAATGTATGAAATTGTCGGTCAAGAACTCGCGTCTTTATGAGGAACACCAGCGTCTGTTCACTAGATGCACTGTGCGCGAATTCCAACAATGCTTGCAAAGTCCAACGCTCAAGCCAGTTCCCCGCAGCAAGGACCATCGCTTTCGCAAATGCTGACCGTGTGCTGGTCACGACCGCGGCACCGAGCGATGGCCCGAATTCTTCTAACTCGGCGAGATTTGCCCACAACTTTTCAACGTACGAGTTCGCCGGTTCGAGCGATGTCTGCATGGCCACACATTAACCGGATAGCATTGTCCTGGCACTTCTTAGTCGAGCCCTGACCTTGTCTGGCTTGGTTGTCCCCTCCTTCAACGCATCCCGAAATCCCTGATCTTGGACAATGGCCTTGATGTCCGAAGGCTCCAGAGTCCGCACGACGCAAGAACTGTCCGCGAGTCGTGGACGGAGTGCTTCTGCAAACACCGCCTCGAAAAGTAGCACGTTGAATCGGGAGGTATCGTTCACTAAGAAGGTGCGATCTGGCAGGTCTGAACATGCGATCAAAAAATCACAGAATAGACGCTCTATATTTTCAATCATATCAGAAGTGAACTCGCGTTTACAGTACCCAGAAAAGCGATTGAGAAACTTCACCATTGAGGGCCGGTATTCATCGACCCAGAACAAGAGGGCGAATGAACGGAGAAGAATCTCAACGTCCTTGAAGCGAACGTCCGGTTCTGGGCGAGCGAGTAGACGCCGCCAACCGTGTTGGCGGTTCAGTTTGAGAAGTCGGCGCGAAAACCCTGAGTCGTACATGCTCATCCTCAGTTCTTGTGCCGTCAAGTTCACGCCCCCAGAATTCAAACGGTTGAACACTTCGAACATAGATGAGTGGTCGTCGGTTGGCCTAATCTGCTTGATTATTACATTTCGCACCGTCCGCAGAGCTAGTGTTTGTTGTTCCGACCCGAGCGTTTCGTACGTCATGCCATGAAACCGGCTCTGCGCTCCAAGCCCTCCACCGGATCGCTTTAGGGAAAGCTGGAAATCAGAGAACAGCCGATCATCCCCAAGGATCGATGTAGACAGGGAGCCATTCTCGTCAAACATCGCCCGGATTTTTCCACGTGCATCAGGTCTTGGAAAACGTCCTTTAACAAAATAATATAGCGTCATGAGTCTCTGCTGGCCATCAATCAGCAAGAGAGACCTGTTGTCTTGCTCGTAGAGAAAAATCTGCGGGACGGGCAATCCGAGGAGCAAAGACTCAATGAGACGTGAAGAGCGCCCCTTGTCCCAAACGAAATTCCTCTGGAATCCTGGTATGCGGATGGAACCAGCGTCGATGAACGACACGATAACGGCAACGTTGAAGTCGTTTGGTATCGCTGTTATGTCGTATTCTGGGATATAGCCGTCAAGCTCCGGTTCCTGCCCCTGATCGCGCCATTCGTCTGCTTCCATGGTTCCTGCCAACCCTCCCAAGGATAGCAGGAATTCACAGTTCGCGGCGGGCATCGTGGCGCGGGGCCTAGCTTGCCCACGCATCGGCTGTCGGGTCCAGTCATTGACAGCTGGCCCAACACCACAGTCGCTGCAGGCTCTATCGTTGTGGCGGATTCGTACCCTTCCCCCCCGGTGCCCGCGACCGGCTCGCCCTCGAAGCGTCGTCGGCCGTTCGGCCCACCGAGCACTATCAGAGCCAAGAGTGGCGACTTCGCGTAATCCCTCGGTTCACGTTCGCCGATGTGGCCAGTGGATGCCACGCCCTATGGCGTGACACCCCGGTAATAATCGCAATTTGCTGGACAGAGCAATTGTCAAAGCTTTTGCCGTGGCTTCAGCGTCGCCAGTCGCTAGGCTGGCGGCTGTCAAGCTCGAGCGTGCTGCAACGAAGTCAGGTGTTGGGAAGACCGATCTTGAGACCCGATTGATCGCCGAAAGGGATGTCGGCGACCTCACAGGCGATTTTCAAGTTCTCCTGTTTTCGCCTATTGCTTAGATTCCCATTCAAGTACCAGTTGTTGGACAGCTGCTGGTACCGATTCTGGCCGGATTTGCCAAGGTCACCTGGAGACCTTGCGACATGTGCCCGTTTCTTGCCTCGCAGTCTCGGTGCAACTCGCTCCATGAATGTTGGGTCACGATCAGCAAGCAATTCAAAGATCTTGACGTACGCATTGATAGCGTTCTTGACAGGATACTCGCACCCTAGGAGGGTGAAACGGATGCCTAGCGGCGGCGGTGGTGGCGGCGGAGGCGGCGGAGGCGGCGGCTCTGGTCCTGAACCATGCTCTGGCAAAAGACTCCGCAGAAAGTGCGAGACCCTGACAAAGGGAGGTGCTAACCCAACCCGACGCTGAGTAGCATTAACCAGCAGGGTGACAACCTCGCTGTTTGGTGCCTCGACCAACTCAGACCAAGCAGCCGCGATTGCTTCCTTCTCCTTGCGTGACTCAAGGTCCTGCCGTGCATGCTTCTCGAACTGACCTGATGCGATATTGTCATAGGAAAGATACCGATGGAGAGCCGTACTCAGTTTGTCAAGATCATCTTCGATTTTCCATTTTCCTACAAGCCGTTCATGATAAGAACCAGAACCGGAACTCAAGTAAATCTTCCATACGACGCCGTTGGTTAACAATGCAATCGGCACACCGGCATGATAAGCGTACTCAAAGAGTTGAACGTCACTGTCGGTCACGACATCACCGTTCAAGTCTACTTGGGTTGCTTTTAGTTCAATGATGCAGCAAGCCTTCCCGCGATTCACGCAAAGGGCCATGTCAGCACGGCGTGTGGAATCCTTGAATCTTAGTCGGAACTCATTGCTCACCCTGTCTGTATCATAGACATCCCAGCCGATCGCCTGCAAGACTCCTGCGACTTGCATTCGGATATCTGTCTCATTTCGAACAGACCGCTTCTTGATCATCTTGCGGATTGTCGAAAGTTTTTCGTGTAGGTTAGACATGAGAATTCTGGGCATGGCCAAATAAGCCACCAACGACCGGTTGAGTTTTCGATTCGTCCGTAAGCTCTCTGAATGCTGCTCGGGCCCGCAGCCACGATGTGACTCGGCGCGAGCCACTGGCGGTCAGAGTACCGTGGCAGGCGACCATGTTGCGATCTGCGGTGTGCCGACTAGGCGACTTGGACTGAATCAGCTGCTTCGGTTTCGGAGACACTACTTCCAAGTCACCTCCATCGCGAAGAAGTGGTCGAAGACCTCCCGGTTGGGGTGGTTGGCATCGTTCGTCTCGGGGCTTCGGATGTAGAAGTCGAGTTGCTGGAGTGCCGGGTTTACGGCACCCGCTTCGGATGTCTTTGAGTCCATGGGGTAATGAGCCACTAGATTCCTGTCGCGCATGCCCTGCGTGACCATGAAGTGAATCTCGTAGTCCTCGTAGAGCGGATCGCCGTTGAGCGTCGCCGATCCCATCCCCCAGCCGGCCACGTAGAGCAGGCTCTTCGGCCAGTTCGCATCTCCGCAGCCCGAGTCCCCGTGTTCGAACAGAAAGGCTGCGATGCCGCCGTCCTGGCACGGCGAGAACTCCTTGATTTCCTCCAGGTCGATCACGTACTGACCCTCTGGAAGCTCAAGCTCGGCCCGGAAGGTTCCCGTATTCTCGATCTCGTTGACGTCGATCTCGGCGGTACCTCCCACCGGCCGCACGTTCGTGCCGGCGTTTCCCATGTGATCCCACGGGCTCTCGTCGTCAAGCGTCCCGACTTGGTAGATCCGATTTCCCGAGATGACGAAGCTCCCGTCGTACAAGTCATGCTGGCCCGGCGCGTACAGGCCCATCTCCGTGCCGGGTTGGACTCTCGGGCCGCGGTTCGGCTCGGCGTCGCTGTCGGCTCCGCCACCTTGTGGCGCTGGGCAGGCAAGGGCAATGCAAGCGATGGCGCAGCTGAGAATCACTGTCCCCCCAGGCCCAGCCGTTCCACGTTCGCGCGTCAAGAACTCGCCAATCTTCGTCAGCACGGTTGGAAGCTTAGCACGTCCGGGGCTCAGTCCAGGATCCGGCGTCTACACACCGACGAGCAACTGCCCCGCTTGCTGAGTGCAGCCAGCGACTAGGCCGTCCAGCCAGGCACTGGCCGCACGCGGCCCCCGCGCGGTTCGCACGGCTTCCAAGTGGCTTTGCCCCCCTTCTCGGCAATCACGGTAGCTTGCGATGAAGTCTGCGGGCACATCTCGGGGGGCCAATGGATCATCCAATAGCGCGTTCAAGGCCGGCCAGGCGCCCACGACTCGGGCGTGCTTCTCAGAGTACGCGGCGTCCGTTGACCCGCTGGCGTCAACGGATGGTTTTCCCAGCACCTTGACAACCCGTCCTAGGCGCCTGACGCGCTCTCGCGCTTGCGCTCGGATTCGCCCGCAAGCCGCTTCGTACAACTTGCGTTCCCGCTCGCTAGCGCTCGGTATGCGGACCAGCCGGTACCAAGCGTCAAGAGCATGCAGCGTAGCGACCAGCTTGGATGTCGTCTCAATCGCTCGCACGACAGCCCCTCGCCTCTTCCGATCAAAGCCCTTGATCCGCACATTCTTACCCCCAGCGGCCACGAGAGTGTTGTGTTTCACGCTCCGGCGGATTGTGGTTCCGGCTGCGACCACCGCCCCGAAACCGACCTCGACAGGTCCCACGAGGCCGCTCGTGCCCCCGATGAAGATCGGGTCCGATCGCAGCAGCACGCCCCGGATGCCGCCCAGCAGGCTGCCCCACTTGTCCGCCCACGGGTCAAAGTTGTAGTGCACCGCGCCAGAGCCCACCTCGGTGTGGTCTTGCCGGGAGGTCCCCCCGCTTAGGAACAGGTCGCAGAAGTTGATCAGTGAGCCGGCCACGCAGCATGCCGTGAAGGTCGTGTTCTTCAGGGCGACGCAGTGCGCGAGGTCGACCTGTTCCTCCAACAGCGTCCCCGGCCGAATCTCCGCGAAGCCTCGGACCGCGACTCCGTCCAGCAGCGTTGCGCCCTGATATAGGCCCGAGCCGAGCCTGACCCCGCGCCCGATCTGGCAATCCTTGACCTCGGCATGGCCACTCGTGCCGATGACCGAGCCTGCCCCGATCATGAGACTGTGCCCCGACAGGGTGGCTTGGCGCAGGACGGCCCCGGTCTCGATCGCGCCAAGCTCGACGCTCGAGTCGACGTACACGCGTTCCGGCCCCCAAACCTCGACCCCGCGCGAGCGCAGTACTGCGATCCGCTCCCGATTTGCCGCTCCGTCAAACTTCATCCGCCGACCAGTTTCCCACGCCCCACTGCCAAGCCTCGCTGCGGCCCGCAGCACCGGCGTGTCCCCCCTGAGCGGCCGACGGCCGCATCCTCGTGTACAGTATTCGCAAGGTACAAATCACATGTCACGCTCGCTCATTACCGGCCTCTTCGTTGCACTCCTGCTGATCGCTTGGAATGTGGGCTTCGCTCCCGAGCCCTCGTCCGCAGACAACCACATGACCAGCGGGCAGGGCAAGTACAAGTTCAAGGTTGCCTACAAGAGCGATCATCTGCCGAGCGAGGCGCAGGCCGTGCTCGAGAAGGCCCACGGCGGGTTCGCCATCGATCGGCGCGACGGGAAGGGTGAGGTCTACTTCTCCCTGCCCGGTGCCGGCATCATCCAGGTCAGCAGCGATCTTTCCTCGACCCGCATGATCTCGACAGACGAGAAGATGAAGCCGCACAACATGCACAACGCCACGATCTGGTACGACGGCAGCGGCGAGGCACACCTCACGTTCCCCGGGAACGGCAATGCCACCGTCTACACCACAGGCCTGGACGGCTCTCTGCAGCACGAGCTCACGTCTCCTTCGGGCGACCTGGGGGCTCCCGCAGCCACCGACTACTTCATGGGCCGCGGAAACTTCGTGCCCACTGACGTGGAAGAGCTTGACGGCCTGCTCTACGTCGCCACTGGCTATTCGGCGCTCGACTATGTCATCACCGCCAAGGTAGAGGGCACCAGCCCGTTCAAGGTGTCCTGGTTCGACCTGTCTTTCGGGGGGAAGGGAAGCGCCGCCGGTCAGTTTGGAACGGGTCACGGCATCACCGTGCCAGCGGGTACGAAGCGGATCGACGTGGCCGATCGCCCCAATGCCGAGATCGACCGCTTCACTCGCCATGGTCAGTACATCTCGACTCTGAAGCTCCCGCTCGGCTCCTTCCCTTGCGATGTCGACTATCTGGGCAACCTGGGCGTCGTGGGCGCCCTGCACGGGGCCGACCGACCACAGGGAGCCCCTATCTACATCCTTGAGGACGACCAGCTCGTTTCCACGATCCTTCCGAAGGCCGAGCTCGGTCTCGAGAAGTTCCAGCATGTCCACAACGCCGTTCTGCACCGCGCGAATGGCAAGCTCTACGTCATCGCCCAGGCTTGGAATCCCGGCGACTTTGCGATCTTCGAGCAGGTGATGTAGCAGGGAGCGGTCCAGACCATTCATCGTCGGGCCAGAGCCTGCCGTGCACCATCGTCTCTGGCGGGCGTAGTCAATCCGGGAGCGTCGACCTCATGGCTGAGCTGATTGTGCCGACCTCTGTGGAGGAGTTGCGTGACGCGGTCCTCCAGTGCGGCCGGACCGAGACCCGTCTCGAGACCGGCGGCGCGTTCTCCAAGCGCCTCTACGGCGGTCCCGCCTCCAGCGCGGGCTGCCGCATCGAGACTTCCAAGCTCAACCGGCTGCTCGCCTATGAGCCCGCCGACCTCACCGTGAGCGTCGAGGCGGGCATGCCCATTGCCGAGCTGAGCCGGATTCTCGCACGCAACAACCAGGTTCTGCCGCTGGATCCGCCGTTCGCCGAGACAGCCACGGTCGGTGGCGTGCTCGCGGCGAATGCGAGCGGCAGTCGCCGCCGGCGGTTCGGAACTGCGCGCGACATGACCATTGGCATACGCTTCGTCACACTTGAGGGCAAGCTCATCAGTTCAGGCGGCATGGTCGTCAAGAACGTGACCGGCCTCGACATGTCGAAGCTGATGATCGGGTCGTTCGGCACGCTCGCCGTGATCGTCTCCGCCAACTTCAAGGTCTTCCCCACGCCGGAGTCCACGGTTTCGTTCCTGTTCCAGTCTGCCGTGGCAGAGTCGCTCCTGCGGGTCCGCTCCCAGATTCTGACCGGCCAGCTGCAACCGATCGCGATAGACTGGCTCGACCCGCGTGCGGCCGATGCCATGGGGCTCCAACCCGCTCACGCGCTGGTCGTCGAAGCAGCCGGGAATGCCGCCGTGACGGACCGCTTTTCCGCGTTCTTCAAGGAGCTTGCCCGGACAGCGGGAGTGAGCTCTGACTCAGTGTCCCAGAACGTTTGGAGCCGTGTCCGCGAATGCGGCCCTCAGTGGCTGGCCAGGCACCCGGAGGGTGCCCTGATCATGGTCTCCACCGTCCACCGCCGACTGGGGGCGTTGCTGGAACTGGCAGACGCAGCCGGCTGTGCGGCCGCTCTGAGGGCCGGCAACGCAACGGGGATCCTGATGGCTCCCGATGCGAGCGTGGCCAAGGGCGCCCTCTCGAAGCTTCGCGCGGACAGCTTCCACGCGACTCTCGAAGCAGGGGCGGACGGGATCAAGCGCGACCTCGAGCAGTGGACACCCCGGTCGAGCGAGCTGCTCCTCATGCAGCGAATCAAGGCCGACTTTGACCCGCTGATGCTGCTGAACCGCGGCCGGCTCTACGGAATCCTGTAGCTAACACAACGTGTCATTAATGACACGCAGGCGTGTATCACAATCGCCACTTGGAAATCTTGGCCCGACGTGCTATGAAGATACATGAGCGGGCTGCGCATGGCCCAATCCCCTGTCGACCCCAGCGCTCGTTTCGAGCACACCATTAGCCGCCCAGTCGAGACTGGCGGCGTGGGCCTCCACCACGGCGTGCGCGCTGGACTGCGTCTGCTGCCGGCGCGCGCCGGCACGGGCGTGGTCTTCGTCCGGACTGACTTGGACGGGTTCGAGATCAAGGCCAGCTGGAGGCATGTCGCCAAGGTCAGCTACGCGACCAGCCTGATGCGCCAGGGCGTGCTGCTCTCAACGACGGAGCACCTGCTCAGCGTCCTGCGGGCCCTTGGTGTGGACAACGTGAGGGTCGAGATCGACCAGCTCGAGGTGCCAATCCTCGACGGCAGCGCCCTGCCGTTCGCACGCATGCTCCGGTCGGCCGGCCTCAAGCGTCAGCGGCGCTGGAGGCGCTACATGAGGGTGCGCCGGCGCGTCGAGGTCCGCGAGGGTGACAAGTTCATCTCCATCGAGCCTGGCAGGGCGTTTGACGTGGACTGCGAGACGCTCTATCCCCACCCCTTGGTGGGCTTGCAGCGGATCCAGCTGCGCATCACGCCGGACAGCTACTTGGAACAGATCGCGCCCGCCCGCACGTTCGGATTCGAGAGGGATCTGGCGATGCTGCGCGACATGGGGCTGATCCGCGGCGCGTCGCTGGAGAACGCCGTCTGCTTCGGGAAGGAGGCCGTGCTGAACGATTCCGGCCTCCGCTTCCCGGATGAGCCGTGCCGCCACAAGCTGCTCGACTTGATCGGTGACGTCGCGCTGCTGGGGCACTGCTTGGCCGGCCGGGTGGTCGCCAAGCGAGCGGGCCACGCGATGCACGTGGCTCTGGTGGAGCGCATTGTCCGCGACCCGAGCTGCGTCGACGTGGTGACCTACGATCAGATCGCGCCGCCCGAAGCGGCAGCGCCCAACTGATCGGCGGCCCGGCTGCGAATCCTCTCCAGCGTGAGGCGGGCCTGCTGGGCCACTTGCTGCCCGAGCTCGTCCCTCGGGCGCTGGTACGGCTGGACAAGCCCGGCATCTTCCTCGGTGCCCACCATGTACAGGCCCAGCAGCGCTTGCATCACATGGCTGGCCTCGGGGCGAATCACTGTCAGGTCGTCGCCGACCGTCACCCCATCCCCGTCGGCGCGCAGCTGCCGGTCCACGATGCCTGGAACGGGCGCGCGCACATCGCGCGCGTCTCCACCGCCTTCCGGCTCGATCCGCACCAGCAGCGCCCCGGTGTCGAACGTGTCGCCAGATTCTAGGCGATTGAGCACCAAGCCCTCGTACGGGCTGGTGAGGCGGAATGGTTGGAGCATCCCCCGCATCTCGCCCCGGCCGGCCGGATCCCCGAACTTGGCGAGTGCCAGCGCAGCGTTGCGACGGACCATCGCGTGCGGATCGGCGACTAGCTCGAGCAGGGCAGCGTGGAACTCATCGCTGCCAGGGTCATCTCCCATCAGCCACGCCACCGTCAGGCGAAGCTCCGGGAGCTCGTGGTGCGCAAGGGCGAGCAGTGCGGGATACCAAGCCTTGACAGACTCGTCCCCGGCGCTGAGCCTGCCCGAGATCTGCGCCATGGCGTGCTGCGCCCGGCGGGGCCTCTCCGAATCTGCCAGATACTCGGTGATCTGCTCGTCGCTGAGGCGTTTGCCGAACCAAGTGTCCATCCAGAACCAGAATGGAATCACGATGCTGGCGATTGCCACGGCTGTGGCCACGAGGGTAGCCGTGCGGGAGGTGAACGCGTCCCGCGGCTTGCTGTCCGCCGCCATGCACTCATTGTGATACAGGCGGGCCCGCCAGCGCCTTGGACACACCGACCCGGCGGTGGCGCCGTGCGAGAATCGTCGGACCAATGAACCGGCGCATTTTCTTCCTGTCCTCGGCCGTTGCGGCTGTGGCACAAACACCGAGCGAGACCATTCGGCTCGCCCTCATCGGATCTGGCGGTCGCGGCCGACGCGTCATGTCCGAGTTCCGGCGGGATCCGAACCTGAAGGTTCACGCCGTCTGCGACGTGTACGAGCCCAATCTTGAGGAGGGCCTGTCCGCGGCCGGTCCCGGCACTGTCGCGTACCGGGACTACAGGCGGGTCCTCGACGATCCGGACGTGGACGCCGTCCTGATCGCGACCCCCGAGCACTGGCATCACCGCATGACGCTTGATGCAATGGCCGCGGGCAAGGACGTCTACGTGGAGAAGCCACTTTGCCACACGCCCGAGGAGGGCAAGGAACTTGTCGAGGCGCAACGCCGGTCCGACCGCATCGTTCAAGTCGGCATGCAGCGCCGGAGCTACAACCTCTACCTCGAGGCCCGCGACATGCGCAGGGATGGCCGGCTGGGTGCCGTCCGCATGGTGCGCACGTACTGGCTGAACTCGCGCACCGAGCCCCAGCGTGCCGAGTTTCGCGGGCCCATCGACTGGAAGGGCTGGCTGGGCCCGGCCCCGGATGCGCCCAAGGATCCCCTGACATTCTTCAACTGGCGCAGCCTCTCGCCGTACTCGGGCGGGATCGTGCAGGATCAGGGCTGCCACATCTTCGACTCGATCCACCTGATCATGGACGCCGGGTTTCCGCTCTCCGTGACCGCGATGTCCCTGCGCCCTCACGTGGAGGGCATGGACCTGCCGGAGTCTGTCGTCGTGGCGGCCGAATACCCGCAGGACTTCCTCGCGATCTTCACGATCAACTACAACGCCATGCGGTACGCGATGCGGGCTGACCAGCTCAACTGCTATGACGGCACCCTCGCCCGCATGGACATCGGGCGCGAGTTCCTGAGGGTCTTTGCGCGCGAAGCGCCCGAGACGCCGGAATTCGCCAAGGAGCAGCCCGGCGGATTTGCCCAAGCGACCATCGATCACGTGATGAACTTCCTGCACTGCGTGCGGACCCGCGAGACTCCGCGCGCGACCATGGAGAAAGGCTTCCAAGCCGCGCTCATCGTCCAGCTGGCCAACATCTCGCTGGCCCAGGGGCGCAAGGTCCGGTGGGACGCAGACGCGATGGCGGTGGTCTAGTGCCCCGAGGACTCGGCGGGGCATCGAGCGATTCCTTGGGTTTTCTAGGGAGAACCGCTGATGGCTGATTCCTCTCCTCGCGCAGCCATCCCTGACCTGCGACGGCTGGCGGTTGCTGTTCTTGCGGGCGTCGGAATTTACTGGCTGTTTCCGCAGCCCGAAGGCGTGTCCGCGGAGGGATGGCGGCTGACGGGAGTCTTCGCCTCCGCGATTGCGGGCCTGATCCTGCGCCCGCTCCCGGGCGGTGCCGTCATCCTCTTGGCCCTCGTCGCAGGTGTGTGGCTGGACGCCCTGACATTGGAGGAGGCGCTTGCGGGATTCGCGACACCGGCCGTATGGCTGGTGGTGGGTTCCCTGCTGATTGCGCACGTGCTGATCGCCACTGGTCTGGCCCGGCGCATCGCGCTCCTGTTCGTGCGTTTCTTTGGCTCGAGTTCCAAGGGTTTGGCGTCGGCGCTGATCCTCAGCGATCTCTCCCTGGCGACGATGATTCCCTCGAACACGTCGCGGGCCGGTGGGGTGATCATGCCGATCACGCGCAGCATGGCTGAGCTCTATGGATCGCTGCCTGGCCGCACGGCGGGTCTGCTTGGGACGTACCTGATGGTGGCCGTCTATCAGGGCGAGATCGTGGCAACGGCGACGTTTCTCACAGGCCAGGCAGGCAACTTCGTGGCCGCCGAGATTGCGTCCACGGTTGCTGACTATGAGCTGACGTGGGTGCGGTGGGCCGCGGCGGGGATTGTCCCCGCGCTGGTCAGCACGGCCGGCTTGGTCTGGCTCGTCGCCAAGCTCCTGCGTCCGGAAATCCACCACACGCCGCAAGCCGCCCGCTTCGCGGCGGACGAGTTGCGCAAGATGGGCGCGCTCGGCCTGCGAGGGGCCTTCACGGCGGTCTTGGCTTGTGTCGTGTGCGGGCTGTGGATCACGTCGAACCTGCACTCGATCCCTGTCGCGCTGGCGGCGGTCTCGGGCGCAGGCGTGCTGATTCTCACGGGTATCCTGCCGTGGCGCGAGGCCGTGCGTCAGCACCTCGTCTGGGACATCATGGTCTGGTACGGCGGCGTGATCACGTTGGGCCGGGCGCTGAGCGGCGCGGGCGTGCCCCAGGCGATCACTCAGGCCATTGCCGATTCGTCGGTCGGCTCCCTGCCATGGCTCCCGCTGCTCGCCGTTGCGCTCCCGGTCTATTTCTTCGCGCACTACGGGCTGGCGAGCATCACGATGCATTTCCTGACCATGTTTCCCGTGTTCCTGCTGTTGCTCTTGGACCGCGGGGCGCCCGTGGGGCTTGCCGTGTTCCTGTTCGCGTGCTTCGGCAACCTATCGGCAGGGCTGACGCACTACGGAACTGTGCCATCGCCAATATTCTTCGCGCAGGGTTATGCCAGTTTCGCCCAGTGGTGGACCGTGGGATTCGCCGTCGCGCTGTGGAACGGGCTGGTTTGGTGCACGGTTGGCGTGGGGTGGTGGAAGCTCATCGGCATCTGGTGAGTCCGGTCCGCGTGCTGCGCTAACCTTTGGCGGTGGCCGTACCGCTCACCGCGCTTGACATCACGATCTTCATCGCCAGCATTCTGGTGGTCCTCGCCATCGGGCTGTGGGCCGGCCGCAAGGAAGACAGCACGAAGGACTTCTACCTCGCGGGGCGCTCGGTTCCGTGGTGGGGCGTGGCGGGCTCCATCTTCGGGACCAATGTCAGCGCCGAGCATCTGGTCGGGATGCTCGGGCTCGGCTACTCCATAGGTTTCGCCCAGGCTCATTTCGAGTTCTTGGCAATCGCTGGCCTGCTGATGCTGGCCTTCGTCTTCCTGCCGCTGTATCGCGGTATGGGGCTGTACACCCTCTCCGAGTACCTGACCAAGCGTTTCGACGCGCGGAGCGGCGCGCTCTACTCCTCGTTCAACGTCATCACGATCGTGATCGTCCGCATGGCGCTGGGCTTCTACATCGGCGCGCGCGCGCTCAGTTTCCTCCTGGACGGCACGCCGCTCGCGCTGAGCTACGAGGCCGGAATCGCGATCTTCGCCTTGGTCACGGCCACCTACACCATCATCGGAGGGCTCAAGGCTGTCATCTGGACAGATGTGATGCAGTCTTTCCTGCTGCTTGCGGCGGGCGTGTTCGTGGCCGTGCTGGTGTTCGGGCAGCCGGAGATCGGGGGCCTGGGCGGCCTTCTGGCCAAGGACGCGGCATTGCCGGCGGCGGACCAGAAATTCCACCTCTACCTGCCGTCGGACCACCCCCAGCTTCCGTGGACGGGCGTCTTCAGCGGGCTAATGATCATTCACATCTTCTACTGGTCCACGAATCAGTTCATCGCCCAGCGGGCGCTTGCCGCCAAGAGCGAGTATCACGCCCGCATGGGAATTCTGGCAGCGGGATTCCTGAAGCTGCTGATCCCGTTCGTCTCGATCGCGACTGGGGTGGCCGCAGGCTTGCTGTTCGAGTCGCGCATGGCCGCGGGCCAGCTTGAAGCGCTGCCCCTGCCGGACGACGCCTTCCCGCTGCTGGTGCAGATGATCGTGCCGGCCGGTTACGGCCTTGTGGGCCTGATCACGGCGGGGCTGATCGGGGCCATCCTCTCGAGCATCGACTCGATGATGAACTCGGGGGCCACCCTGCTGACCTTTGACTTCTACCGACGCTATGTGAACCCTCGAGCGTCGGACCGGAAGCTGATCTTGGTGGGGCGCGTGGCGATTGTCGTCTTCGTGGTTGTTGCCGCGTGCATCGCTGCGTCGATCTACACCCAAGACGCGACGGACAACTTCTTCCTCAAGGTGCCCGCGCAGATGGGCCATGTCGTTCCCGGAATCGCGATTGCGTTCCTGGGCGGCGTGTTCTGGCGCCGCGCCTCGGCGTCCGGCGCATTCTGGGCGTTGCTGCTCTCGCCGCTCTTCTCGTTCTGGGTTGAGTGGGCCTATCCCGGCATGGCGTCCGGGACGATCCTCGAGGGCTTGTTCGGTCCGCAGCTCAACTTCCTGCACCGAACGGCGATCACGTCGGCCTTCGCGGTCGCCCTCTTGGCGGCCTTCAGCCCGAAGGCAGTGCGCCGGTCCAAGGACACCGAGCGCTACACATGGCGAGGCCGGGCCGTGCGACGCCGGCGGGCGTTCTGGTCCAGCGAGCGACCTTGGGCATGGCTGCTCGGAATCTGCACCGCCTACATGCTCGTGTACTTCGCGTAGCGACCAGGTTGGACCGACGCTTGTTGGCTGGCGCCCGCCGCCCTCGCGCACTCCCGGACCTGCCGCGACCGGTTCTGCCGGCCAGTGCATCAGGACTTCGCGGAACTGTCCAAGAACTCCCGCAAGCGGCGGGCCAGTGCTCGGGAGTCCTTGATCTCGCACTCCCAGATGGTCAGCACGCCCCAACCGTCATCGGCCAGTCGTGCCACGTTCTCAGCGTCACGCTCCTTGTTCGCGATGAGCTTTGGGACCCAGTACTCGCGGCGGGATTCTGGGATGCGGCCCTGCTTGCAGTTGTGCGCGTGCCAGAAGCAGCCGTGCACGAAGATCACCTTCTTCCGGGGGCCGAACACCAGATCGGGGCGTCCGGGCAAGTCTTTCCGATGGAGGCGATAGCGGAAGCCCATCGCGTGCACCATGCGCCGGACGGCCATCTCCGGGCCGGTGTCCTTCGACCGGACTGCCTGCATGACCCTCCGTCGCTGGGTCGGCGTCATCCAGTCCATGTCGGGCACCACTTTACGCGGGCCGCGCGCAACCGCGGGGGCGAATGCCGCACACCCCAGGGCGGCACTATTTCCAACTGCAACCAGCGGCTTGGCCTCGACAGCGGCCACGGCACCCCAAATCCGGCACTGATCGCCAAAGGCGTGAGCCTGTGTTGCCGGTCCCGCGCCTCCAATCTCCGACTTCCGCCCCACGAGCCCGTCGGGCCTGGCACGACCCGGGGTTGAGTCGCCTTCCGTGCTTCGATACGATCGCGGTAGCTGTATGGCGGACATATTCGACCTCGCGGTGCGCGACCCGGTTGCCTTCACGACGAAGAATCAGACACGCCTCGCCGGGCACGTAGCGCACAAGACGCCCAAGACCGCGATGGTAGCGACGCGCGCCGGACCCTGGAAAGTCCCGTGGGGGATGCTCGAGCCTGACAGCGACGGCGTCAGGAAGCGGGTCCTGCTGCCTGTCATTGGTCTCAAAGCGCGATTCCGGCCCGACGACGAAGTCGAGTTCCTATGCGCGGGCGAGATGGTGAGAGGCGTGATCGCCCGTTTCGGCCCGGAGCGAGCTTTGGTTGTGAGCGATGCCGGCGAGGACTACACCGTGGGGTACCGCTACCTTCGAGCCCTGCGGCCGAACAATGGACGGCGGGCCGCAGAGTGGCTGGAGAAGTTTGCCTCGAAGGCCGACATTTTGCTTGACGAGCATGGCCTCGAGGAGTGGAGCTTTCAGTACGACGACGCCATCTCTCGGATGGGAGTCTGCAGTTTCGGAACACGCGTGATCAGCCTCTCGCTGCTCTATTGCCTCAACGCCCCCGTGAAATCGCTGAGGAACACGCTCCTCCACGAGATCGCCCACGCGCTCGTGGGACCGGACCACTGCCACGACAGCGTTTGGCGGGCCAGGGCGCGCTCAATCGGATGCACGGGAGAACGCTGTGGCCGCGGAGATCCGTTCGCGCCGCCACGGTATATCGTGCACTGTCGCAACTGTCGCTGGAAGGGCAAGCGCAACATTCGCAGAAGGGGCCGGTTCTGCGGAACTTGCTGGGGGCCGCTGGCGTATCGGACGTACACTCGGCGCGCATGGGAGGCCCCGCTTCCTTGAGGTCTGCGGCACTGGCTGGGTAGCGTCACGTTGGCAAGTCGCAATTCAGACCGGGTGAGACACTGACTTCCGGACATGGGCTAAGTAGCGATGTCCAATTTTTCGTCACCGGGAGCCGGTTCGTCGAGGTTGAAGGTGGGCATCAGGAGGCGTCCAGTGGCCGCGGCTAAGCCACCCTGTCGGCAGTTGGAACCGGCGCTTGTGTTTCATTGTGCGCCCGAGAGTACAACCTGCCATTTGCTGGCTGCCGACGACGGGCCGGCAGGCCCGTTCCGGAACGGCTGGGGTCTCTCCACCGCGACGGGCGGAATCGCTCCAAACTCGCCGCTCACCGCGTCGAGTTTGCTCATCACGGCTGCCGCTAGGCGGCGCGTAGCCACCCCTGCCTAGTTCGGAGGGGATCGCGGACACCCGCTGCTGGGCCCGAAGCGCCCATCGGCACGCCCTCGAGTGGACACTGTCAGTTAGCTGCCCCGACGGGTTCGGTGGCCTACCTATCACATTGGTCCAGCGCCACGACGAAGCCACGATGCGCTACAACCGACAACTATACGTCACTTTACGAGTAGCAATGACCCAAGATCCGATCGATTACGACCCAGCGGCTCCTCTGTACAGTGAATGCTACTCCGTGCGTCCTGACACTTGCACCACACCAGATCGCACTTAGGTCCCTCGATGACCGGAACTCAGAGACAGGGCAGGCGAGACATCGAGCATGCCAGGGATGTCAATCGGTCTCGGAGTTCATGAGTGGGCATGCTTCGCCGCTTACCAAGCTGCCGAGAAGGTGCTCATGGCGGTGTGCCAACACTTTTTTCACGCGTGCCGAGCTGGAGGCGATGCGCGCCTCCGGCAATCAATTCGCCGAGAGCGCATTGGCGGAAGGCCCGATCTGCTCTGATAGTCCGCGCAAACCGAATCACCACCGTCGCCGTCAACTTGCCCCTTGGCATAGGGAGGAGGCGGCGACCGGATGTTCGGGCAGTACCGGATCTGCGCGAGCGCTACCCGTGGCGCTCCGTCCCCTCTTGATCGTCCTGATGGAAAGCGTGCTCCGCCTTGCATGTATCCTGTGGGATCACGCCCATGGACGATTGGCAACAGATCTACGACTCGGACGCGTACCGCAGGATGGTGGCGCGCAAGGTCCGCTCCATTTGCGCCCTGACCGCATTTTTCCTCGTGTACTACTTCGCGCTGCCGGTCCTTGTCGGATACTGGCCCGACCTGATGTCGCGCCCGCTTCTGGGCAAGGCCAACAGCGCCTACCTATTCGCCTTCTCGCAATTCCTGATGGCATGGGGGGTGGCGTTCGTGTACATGCGCTTCGCCGGTCGTTTCGACACCGAGGCGGCGAGCATTCTGGCGCAGGCCGATTCGCGGGTTTCCGGGCGAGGTGAGTGACATGTCCCTCTCCCTGCTGATGTTTCTGGCATTCATTGCCGCCACTCTCGGAATCACTTACTGGGCCGCCGGCCGCTCGTCCGGCGAGAGTGCCTACTTCGCCGCCGGTCGCCGCATCACCGGGTGGCAGAACGGCTTGGCGATCTCGGGAGACTACATGAGCGCCGCGTCGTTCCTCGGGATCGCAGGCCTGATCGCCTTCTACGGCTATGACGGCTTCATGTACTCGGTAGGCTTCTTGGTGGCCTACCTGACCGTGCTCTTGGTCGTCGCGGAGCCCCTTCGCAACACGGGGAAGTACACGATGGCCGACGTGCTGGCCTTCCGCCTGCGCCAACGCCCCGTGCGCGCGTGGGCGTCGCTCAGCACGCTGACGGTCTCAACCTTCTACATGATCGCGCAGATGGTCGGGGCCGGGGCGCTTGTCAGCCTGCTCTTGGCTGGCTCGGGGATCGGCTACACGGCAGCGGTCACGGGCGTCGGGATCCTGATGATCGTCTATGTCGTTTTCGGCGGCATGCTCGCCACGACTTGGGTGCAGATCGTGAAGGCCGTGCTGCTCATGAGCGGCACGTTGCTGCTGAGCCTGCTCGTGCTGGCACACTTCGGTTTCAGCCTGGGCGCGATGTTCGAGGCCGCTTCCAGCGTGACCCTGCAGGTCGACGGCAACGCGGTCACGCGCAACTTCATGCAGCCCGGGCTCTACTACACGCCGCCGTTCGGATCGCTGGACCTGATCTCTCTCGCGATGGCCCTGATCTTCGGCACCGCCGGGCTGCCCCACATCCTGATCCGGTTCTACACCGTTCCCGACGCCAAGACGGCTCGGGTCAGCGTCTTCTGGGCGATGCTGCTGATCGGCTCGTTCTACATCATGACCACGTTCTTGGGCTTCGGTGCCGCGACGATCGTGGGCCCCGACGAGATCACGGCGAACGGAGGGACGAACATGAGCGCCCCCCTGCTCGCACAGGTTCTGGCCGGGGATGTGTTCTTCGCCTTCATTTCAGCGGTTGCCTTCGCCACGATCCTGGCCGTGGTCGCCGGGCTGACCATCAGCGCGTCAACCTCGTTCGCGCATGACTTCTACTCGAACGTGCTGCACCACGGGCGCGAGAGCGAGCCCGGCGAAGAGGTGCGGGTGGCCCGCTGGACGGCATTTGTGGTCGGGGCGGTCTCGATCCTGATCGCCATCGCACTCGGGCCTAACGCCAACGTGGCGTTCCTTGTGGGCCTGGCATTCGCAGTCGCGGCGTCGGCCAACCTGCCGGCGATCCTTCTCTCGCTGTACTGGCGGCGATTCACGACACGAGGCGCCGTGTGGGGCCTTGGGACCGGCCTTGTCTCGGCCGTCGGCCTGATTCTGGTCAGCCCGAGCTTCATGGGCATCGACGGTCCCGAGGTCGCCGACAGCGCTCGGCGCTTGATTCAGGCCGAGGCGCTGTACCCTCTGCGAAATCCGGGGATTGTCAGCATTCCGCTCGGCTTCTTGGCGGCCTTCCTCGGCTCCATCGTCAAGCGCGAGAGCGACGCCGAGCAGAAGTACGTCGAGCTGACCGTGCGCGCCAACACTGGCCTCGGGGCCGAAAAGGCGACCTAGCGCGCGCCGTCGCCTGGGCGGGTTACCCTACAGTCGCGCCAGAGACCGAATCCATGCCAGAATCTGCCAAGAATCGCCTGTCCTCGATAGTGACCGAGGACTGGATGGCTTGCGGGCTCGGTTTCGCCCTGATCGCCCTTGCGTTGCTCGGCCTGCGACCGGTGATGCCCTCGTTCTCGTGGGAGGCCGGGGCGCTTGGTGCGGTGTTCGCCCCGGAGAATCTGGCCCTCAGCGCCGCTTTGGGGCTCCTGCTGTTCGCGCTCGCCGCCCTGGGCACGCTGCTGATGGGCCGAAAGCTGGTGGCGTTCTGCGCCGCGTTCCCGGCAGTCTTCGCGCTGGCATGGCTGGCCCAACTGGTCGCCGGCAACGCGGCCGTGAAGGCCGCGGGTCTGACCTATGTCCTCACCGGGCTGTTCTTGGGGCTGTTCATCTCGAACGTCCTCGCCGTTCCCGCGTGGTTGAAGCCAGCTGTCCGGACGGAGTTCTACATCAAGACCGGTCTGGTGGTGCTGGGCACGAACATTCTGATCTTCGACATCCTGCAAGCGGGGCTGTTGGGCATTGGCCAGGCATTGCTGGTGATCTTGGTTGTGTGGTACGCCTGCTTCTGGATTGCCCGCAAACTGCGGGTGGACGACAATTTCTCGGCAATTCTTGCCAGCGCGGTCTCGATCTGCGGCGTGTCCGCGGCGATCGCCGCCTGTGGCGCCGTGCAGGGAGATCGCCGGCAGCTGTCGTACGTGACTTCGCTGGTCCTCATCGTGGCGATCCCCATGATGCTGGTGATGCCATGGGTGATCTCCGCCCTCGATCTGTCCGATGTTGTCGGAGGCGCGTGGCTGGGGGGCACCATCGACACCTCCGGGGCGGTCGTGGCGGCGGGGGAAATCGTGGGCGACTCGGCGATGAAGGCGGCCACGATCGTCAAGTTCTCGCAGAACGCGATGCTGGGCTTGGCCGCGTTCGGGCTGTCGGTCTGGTGGACGTTCCGGTCCGGGGCAGGGAGCGGGCCGGCCCCGTCGGTCGCGACCATCTGGGAGCGGTTCCCCAAGTTCGTGGTGGGTTTCTTGCTCGCGTCCGTGCTGTTCTCGTTCGCGCTGAGTTCCGAGTTCGTCGACGTGACCAAGGGCCTGATGCGAGGCCTGCGAACATGGTGGTTCGCGCTGGCGTTCGTGTGCATCGGCCTCGAGACCCAGTTCCGTGACCTGATCGCCTTGGACCAAGGCCGGCCGGCGATTGCTTTCCTGCTGGCCCAGTGTCTGAACATTGCCTGGACACTGCTGATCGCGTGGCTATTGTTCGGCGGCGTGCTGTTCGAGGCGCCGGCCCTGTAGGGGGAGAGCCGCTCAGTCGCCGTCGCCGCCCAAGGGGCGCGTACTGGCCTCCAGTTCCGCCAAGAACTCGCCAGCCTGAGCGAGCAAGGCCTCGACGAGAGGGCCGTGCCGCGCACTGATGTCGAACCGCTCGCCCGGGTCGGCGAGCACGTCATACAAGGCCTCCGGCGCGAGCGAGCCACCCGGAGTCTTGGACAGGCGCAGCTTGTAGCGGCCCCGGCGAATGCCTTCAAGCCGTGTCTCGCGGTTCCGCCCGCGTCCGTGGAAGAAGTAGAAGTGCTCGTGAGGCGACGCCTCCGTCTGTCCGCTCAGCAGCGGCCACAGATCGCGACCGTCGAGCACGCGGTCTGCCGGCAGCTCCGCGCCCGCCAGCCGGGCGACGGTTGGCAAGATGTCCATGTTGGCGGCAACCGCCGAGCTGACCCTTCCCGCGGGAAGGCGACCGGGCATCCAGAACACGCCCGGCACGCGCATGCCGCCCTCCCAGGTCGTGGCCTTTCCGAGCTTGAACGGCCCGGCAGACCCGGCATCGATGCCGTATTGCAGCCAAGGGCCGTTGTCCGAGGTGTAGACCACCAGGGTGTCGCGCTCGAGGCCGAGCTCCTCGAGCTTGGCCACGATCTGGCCCATCGACCAGTCCAGCTCTTCGATCACATCCCCGTACCGTCCCCCGAGTGACCGGCCCCAGCGCTCGTTGGAGACGAAGAGGGGGACATGCGGCATGGCATGGGGCAAGTACAGGAAGAACGGCGAGTCTTGGTTTTCCTCGATGAACTCCAGAGCCAACCGCGTGTACAGAGTCGTGAGGTTGCGCTGGTCTGGGTCAGTCTCGACGACCTCGTCGTCGCGCATCAGGGGCAGCGGTTGCGGGAATCCCTGTCCGGCATCGAGGTTGTAGTAGCTGCCCTGGCCGGCGAATCCGGTCAGGGCCCCGCGCTCACGCGCCGACTGCATCCGCTCGTCCTCCGGGTCGCGGACCGGCATGACCGGGTGGTAGCGCCACATGTCGTTCGAGTATGGGATTCCGAACCAAGAATCGAAGCCGTGCCGGTGGGGCCGGAACTCGGGGGCGTCCCCGAGGTGCCACTTGCCGATCATCTTGGTGGCGTAGCCGCGCTGCTGCAGGATTTCGGCGACGGTGAGCTCCTCGGGGTGGATCCCCGTGGTCGCCTCAGGGCCGTGGTTGAAGTCCAGGCTGGCCCGCGGAGGGTAGGAGCCGGTCATCAGGGCCGCGCGCGACGGTCCGCAGAAGGGTGCCGCGTAGAAGCTGGTGAGGCGAACGCCCTGGGCCGCCATGCGGTCGATGTGGGGGGTGCGGATGTCCGGGTGGCCGTAGGCGCCCAGATCGCCCCATCCTTGGTCATCGGCGAACAGCACGATGAAGTTGGGCGGGCGCTCCGTCTGCGGCTGGGCCGGCACGGCGGTCGCGAGAGTCAAGGCAAGAAGTATCCAGCGGGGCATGATGAGTCCTCCTCGGGTCTAGTGCTCCAGGGCAAGCTCTCCACGATACTGGGTCATCCGGCGGTCCGCCGAACCATCGTCGCGGGCGTGCGCTAGAGCGCTCGAGACAACCTGCGAGCAATCCGGTGAGGCCTCATCCCCGCCAGTGCGGGCGGGGGCTGACCCTTCGGGCCCTAGCCTCAGCTTCTAGGGCCATCACCAACGTCGATGCCACGGCACCGGTGCCTCCGGGTGGTATGGAGCTTACTCGACCCAGATCGGCGAGCTCCACGCCACTTGGCCGTCGTTCTGCACGGCCCGCACGTAGTAATAGTTCGAGCCCGCCTCGAAATTCCGGTCCGTGTACTCGAACGAGTACTGCTCCCGGTTGGGATGGCTCGTGTACACGATCTGCTCGTTCTTGACGATCACGAACTGCTTGATTCGGTCCGTCCCGATGACTTGGACCGTCAGCCGCGGAGCCTGCTGGGATTGCACGATGTCCCCCATGATGTAGCGTTGCCCCGCCGCGTCCGTGGCTTGGAAGTCGAGGACGATGTTGTCCGTGGCGGCATACGCATGCCTTGCCTTCAGCGCCGCGAACATCGACTCTCGCGTGAATTCCTCAGCCACGATCATGGCGTAGGAAATGTGCGTCGACCAATGGTCTGAGGAGGCCTGCACGCCGATCTTGTACCCCTTGCGCAGAGCGTCCCACCAATAGCCGATCGGGTTGAAACCCGAGCGCTGCTCGCGCAGCTTCTCCGGCGACGCGGCCAGCGGTGCCCCCAGGTACTCGTAGCTGGCCCGGTACCCTTGGAAGATTTCCATCAGCGGCTCGACCTCGGGATCGCTGTCGAACCAATCCGTGCCCTGCGCCGTGCCGGAGCTGTGCGGCATCGAGATCCCGTCGTTCTCGTGCAGGTAGGCGTACAGCCTCGCGGCCCGTTGCTCGCCGCGCTGCTCCGCGTCGGGGATCGGCAGCGTGCGCGTTCCCCGCTTTCCGAAGATGATGTTGCGGTGCCCGTTGGGAAATCTCAGCGACCGCTCGTAGCCGAACATCGGCACGAACGACCCTGGCACGTGGAACAGGTCCGCCAGCTTCTCGTCCTGCCACCACGTGAACTCTTGGTCGTAGCCCAGCTGGTGGTCGGTCGGCACGATGTAGTCAAATGCCGCCGCGTCCAGGGCGTAGCGGTAGACCTCGATCAGTGAGCCGTCGTACTTGAAGTCCTGCGACACGTCCGTGTGGCGGTGCATGTCGCCGCGGAAGATCCTGAACGTTCTCTCGCCCGCGTCGACCGTGTACGCCCGGATCGTGGCGACATTGCGCTCCTCGAAAGGGTGAATCGGAATCTCCTCGGCGAACGGTTCCTCGTAGGCCGCGAATCTGCCGTCCGAGTAGTCGGGCTGGCTGGAGGCCATGCCGAGCTCCGCCGCGTAAACCTCGGCGTTGCGTGGGATGTTGTCCGAAAACGGGCGGTTGTCTGTCATCCACGCCGCCAGCAGCCCGCCTTCCGTGGCCGTGACCGAGGGCCGCTTCTCGATCGATCCCTGGCTGTGTGCCAGGGGCACTGGCACGGTCCACGCGCTCCCGTCGAACCGCGTCAGGAAAGTCTCCCACATCATGCGGGCACCGATGCTGTGCGCCCGCTGGCGAGTCCAGTGCCGGAAGAGCACGGTCAGCGTTCCGCTCGCGTCGAAGGCTAGCTGCGGATTCTCGAAGTTGGGGAACAACTGGTACACGTAGAACGGTTCCAGCGGGGCCTTCGGCACAGCCCAGCCCGAACCGGAGCGCTTGACCACTTGGATCGACCGCTCCTGGTGGAGCGGGACCGAGAGCGGCGGGGTTACCAGATAGCCCTGGTCCTTCCCCCAGTTCGTGCCTGACTCGTCCCAGGCCAACCACGGGGTACCGTCCGGGGCCACGGCGACATTGGCGTGCGCTTGGAACCTGGCGCTCGAGGTGACCTGTTCGATATCGCCCAGGCCGGAACCGGAATAGCGGCCGTAGAAGATGTCGTAATTGCCGGCGTGGTAGCTGTCCCAGACGATGTGCGCGTCGTCGGCGGGCCCGCCGGAGACCTGCGGCTCCCAGTCATTCGCGGGGGACTCGCTGACCTGCGTGGCCGCCCCCCACTCGCCGTCCCACGCCCGCATCCAGATGTCGGTCTGGCCTTGGCCCTCCGGGCCTTGCGCGCTTTGCCACGCAACCACGACCGTGCCGTCGCCCGTCGCTGCGGCGCGGTGAAACGTGTTGGAGCCCGCTCCGCTGATCTTCTCCGGCGCCGACCAGGCATCACCGTCGAGCATGCGCCCCCACAGTTCCCAGCGAGTGCCGTCGCGCTGGCTCCAGAACACCCACAGCCGACCCTGCCCGTCGGCGGCCATGGAGACCCGCCAGAGGTCGCCGGGGGACGGTGTCACCTCCTGCGCGTCCTCCCAGTTCCCGTCGCGCCGCAGCCGCACCAGGACCCTGTCGCCGGAATCCTTGTAGGCCACCCAGCCCACCGCCGAGACTTCGCCGGAAACCGCCGCCACGGCAGCCTCGTCGTCCTCGTATTCCTCACTGGAGAGGCGCTCCACCGCCGGTGTCAGCGTGACGCGGGCCCGACCGTTCAGATAGGCCCTTCCGCCGCCGGAAACGTCCCCGAGGCGGAAGCTGAAGTCCCCCTGCTCGGTGCTCACCGATAGGCTGGTTGCGTCGTCACCGCTCACCGTGGCGAACAGTCCGACCGGCGAGTGCTGGGTCGGCGGGAGTTCGGCCGGGCTCATCTCGTTGTAGTTAACCCGCGGAAACCCTCGGACTTGCTCTTCCCGCGTCGCAGCCTTCCACGAAGCGCTTCCGGTGAGCGCGTCGCCAGGCATGAAGTGCCGTTCCTCCAAGCGCAGCAGTTCTCCGCCGGAAACCTGCAGGGAACCGTCCCACGCTTCCACGGCCCCGGCGTCCCGGCCAAGGCTGATGTAGGCCGTCATTGGGCCGGATTGGGCCGCCAGCAGCGCCGCGGACAGCGCGATAAGGGACAGTAGCAGTCTCATTTGCCGCAGATTATATCGGACGGCCCGGAATTCCCCGGTGCCTCGCCGCGGTCCCCAGTGCGTGCGCGCGGCTGTGTAGCGCGCGGCTGCCGTACAATCTGCCCGAGGACCGAAGCCCCCGCCCGTCCCGGTCTGCCATGCAGCTTCCCGATCCCCGCAACGCCGACATCTTGGTGCACGTGGGCGGCCAACTCTGCCCTCGCGAGGAGGCCAAGGTGTCTGTGCTGGACAGTTCGGTGCAGGGCGGGGATGCCGTCTGGGAGGGCCTAAGAGTCTACCGCGGGCGGGTCGCCGACCTTGGCCGCCATATGGACCGGCTCTTCGCCTCCGCCCACGCCATGGCCTTCGAGGGCGTGCCTTCCCGCGACGATGTGATCGCCGCGCTGTTCGAGACCCTGCGCGCCAATGGCATGCGCGACGGCGCGCACGTGAGGCTGACGCTCACGCGTGGCGAGAAGGTCACATCCGGCATGAGCCCGCACTTCAACCGCTCCGGCTGCACCCTGATCGTGCTGGCGGAGTGGAAGGGCCTAGTCTACGACCAAAGCGGCATTCGGCTGGTGACCTCCTCGATCCGCCGCAATTCCCCGCAGTGCGTCGACTCGAAGATCCACCACAACAACCTGATCAACAACATCCTGGCCAAGATCGAGGCCAATGTTGCCGGTGTTGACGACGCACTGATGCTGGACCTGCAGGGTTTCGTGTCCGAGACCAACGCCACCAATGTCTTCACGGTGCGCCGCGGCCATGTCTGCACGCCGCACGCCGACAGCTGTCTGCCCGGGATCACCCGCGAGACGGTCATCGAGACCTGCCGTGAGCACGGCATCCCGCTGGTCGAGAAGAATCTCTCCCTTACCGAGGTCTACACCGCCGACGAGGCCTTCACGACCGGGACCATGGGTGCGCTGGCGCCTGTCCTGGAGGTGGATGGTCGCCGCATCGGCGCGGGCGCGCGGGGGCCGATGACCTCCCGCCTGCAGCGGCTGCACGCCAAGAGGGCCCGTGCGAACGGAACGCCGATTGACTAGCAATCTCAAGTATGCCTACACTAAGGCTTGTAGGCATTCTGCATGTCAAAGGCAAGGTATAACATACGACCGGACATGCATTCCACATGCTGTGTGGCTTTCGTATACACTGAAGATAGGTCGTTCGCCCGATGATGCATTCGTTGCCGCTGACACTTGCGTATGACGTGTTTCTCGTCCCGGCCTGCCGGGTGTGTGGCGCATGGGGTGGGAAATGATGGCGCGCCCTGTCGAGTTCGTGCTCGTCCCGGACGGCAGCGCGGCGCGCAGGGTGCGCCGCGCGCTTGCGAGCCGCCACGCTTGGACAGGTGTGATGGTCGGCACTTGGGACCGTCTGGTGGAGCGCTCGCTGGCGGCTTACGCCATTGCCGAGCCCCCTGCGACCGGGGATGACTTTGCCGCGGCTCTAGGATCGGCCACCGGCGCATTCTGGAGCGAGAGCTTCGCGGCAGCGCCCGAGGAAACCGCCGCCGCCGTGGAGGCAGCCTATTCCGGCTTGGCAATGGCTTCGGACCCCAAAGTGGGTCCCGCGGGTATTCCCGCCGGCACCACTGGCCGACTGAAGCACCGCTTGGCGGACCTCAGAAGGCTCGCGGCAACTCACCCCAACGCGATCCCTTCCGAACTGCAGGCAATCCGGCTGGTCATCAATTCGCCGCACCTCCCCTCGGTGCCGCTTCGCGTGCGCACCTGCGACGGCGTACCGCACCTCACGCGCTGGCAGCGGGCGATGGTCGGACGGCTCAACGCCGACTCGGCCGGCAAGCCCCATCCTCGGGCCGCGGTGTTGGACAGGATTCTGGGCGATTGTCTCGCACCCGTGCCCAGTGCAGCGCGGGGCACGGCACTGCGGGCCGTGCAGGAGCGCCTGTTCGAGCTCGACGCACCGGCCGTTTCCCTCGACGGGACGCTCCAGTGGATGGGCCTGAGAGACCACTACCAAGAGGCCGAGATCGCCGCAGGCATCGCCCAGGGCCTGCTCGCCGAGGACTCCGGTCTGAAGCCTTCCGAGATCGGGTTGCTCGTGCCGGACAGCTTTGAGTATTCCGTGGCACTGGCCGACGCCTTCGGGCTTGCGGGCCTGCTCTTGGCGGGCCTCCACGGGGAGCGCTGGAAGCGCGATCTCGGGCGCGAGGCGGTCTTCCACTTCCTGCACTGTCGCCAGAGGCCGGCGCCCGCAATGGCGCTTGCGGAATGCTTCTCGTCGCGCCTGATGCCGTGGTCGCGCGAGGTAGGCGGCCAGCTGGCCCAGACCGTCATGGACGGCGACTTTTCCCCGAAACTCCCGTCCGAGGCGAGCCACCAGGCGGTCGCAATGCGCGAGCTGCTGCTGGGCGGGGACGAGAGGCCGGCAACGCTGGCGCGCGCCCTTGCCGACTTCGCGCGGTTGCTGAATGGCGGGGAGCACTTTGCGCCGCACGCGAAGCGAGCCGCGAAAGCTGCGGATCTGGTGCGCGCAGAGCTTGAGGGGGCCGGGGCAATCGACTGGGCCGCGCTGCGCAATCTGGTCACGCCGACGATGCTGACCAACGGCGGGGCGCCCTCCTTCAGCGTCGAGGGAGTCACGATCTGGCGCGAGAGGCAGGAACCGTGGAGGCCTGTGAGGCACCTGATCGTGCTTGGCTTCTCGGATAAACGCTATCCGGCCCGGGTGGGCACTTCGTCGGTCTTCTCGCCGTTCGAGCTGGCACACCTGCGCGACCGCCTCGGATTGCCGATCGACCTCCCGGCCCGGCGAGAATACCGCGCGCGCATGCTGTTTCGCCGGCAGCTGCGAGCGGTCTCGCAGTCCGCCACGTTTCTCTTGCCCCACCTGACCCTTTCCGGAGATCAGGCGGGCGTGTCGGACAGCTTGCTGTTCATGCAGCGCTTGATCGCCGACCCGAGCCCGTCCGGATTGGTCGCGATGCTGGACTCGGCCGCGGGTCGCGCCCGCATCCGAAATCTGGCCAGTGTCGCGGTCCGCCCCATGCTCGGGCCCCGGTTCTTCCTGCCGGGCTCGGACCAATTGCAGTTCGGCCGGGACCTCATGTCCCTGCGGCGGGGCGAGCGCGGCAAGACGCTGCCCCAGTCGCCGACCAGTCTGGAGACGCTGATGGTCTCGCCCCTTGCGTGGCTCCTGCGGAGCTTGGGCGCAGAGCCTCGCGAATGGCGCCCGGAGTCCGCCGGCCCGCTCGTCGCGGGCTCGCTGGTCCACGGGGTCTTCGATGAGCTATTCAGGCCCGGCAGGGCACTGCCGGCCTCGCCGGCCGTGCCGGTCACGGCCCGGATCGCGCTTGAAACGCTGGCCAAGGAGCAGGCGCCCTTCCTCCGAAGCCCGCACTGGGCATTGGAACTCCGGGCGCTGTCCGCCGGGACGGCCCGCGCGGCTGAGGCGTGGCACGCCATGCTCGAGAGGCTAGACGCTAGGGTGCTGGGCACCGAGACGTGGCTGGAGGGGTCTTGGAACGGCGTGGCGCTCCATGGCAAGGCCGATGTGATCCTAGAGCTTCGCGATTCCCAGCTCCTCATCGTCGACTACAAGTGGTCCAGCTCCAGCAGCCGTATGAAGAGGATGGCGGCGGGCTACGACAGCCAGATCGAGCTCTACCGGCACATGGCCAGCAGCGGTCGCGTGCACCTCGGCGCTGGCCAGGCCCTGCCGGCCAACTCGAAGAGCGAAGGTGCGTCGGAACACCGCATTGCGACTGCGTACTTCACCATGCGGGATCGGGTCTGCCTCACAGCCCGGCGAACGCCTGCGTTGCAAGGTGTCCCCGGTAGGCGGACCGTGGCTGTCGATCCGTCCAAGCGGGCGATGACGCTCATCAAGCGCCAGGTATCGCGGGTCCGTGCCGGTGCGATTCCCTTGAACAGTACCGAAGACAGGCAATACTTCGAGCGACGCTGCAGCGTTCCCACGTTTGCCCTCGACATCAGCCCGCTCGTCGAGTTGTTTCTGGTGGACTAGGAAACCGGGGAGGAGTGGGTCGTGGAACCCTTGCGAATCGTTCGGGCCGGGGCCGGATCGGGCAAGACCTATACCATCCAGAAGCACCTAGTGGACCGAGTGGTTGCCGGGGAGGTTGCCGCGGACAGGATCGCGGCGGTCACCTACACGGAGGCCGCCGCGCGCGAATTGCAGGACAGGATCCGCCTCGGGCTGCTTAACGCGGGGCGGGTGGAGGACGCGCTTAGGCTGTCCCAAGCCTACATCTGCACGATACATTCGTTCGGCTTGCGAATCTTGTCGGAGTTCGCCTTCGAGGCTGGCACATCCCCGCGCCCTCGCTTGCTGACGGATTACGAGCAGAACTCGCTCGTGCGGCGAGCCTTGGCCACCACCGACGACGCCGGTTTCATCGCGGATGACCTGAGGGCGTTCGGGTACAACTACGACGCGGTCTCCGGACGGTCGGAAGTGGAAGTGTTGCGCGACCACCTGCTGGTCGCGGTGAACCTGTTGCGCGGCATCCATGCGGACACACCGGACCGTGTCGGGACGCTGATCGACCGGGCACTGCGCGAGCTTCGGAGCCGTTACCGAAAGATCTACAACCCTATCCGGGCACGGCATGGGCTTCCGAGCCATAAGCGAAAGGTTTGCGACCCGGGCCGGGCACGCAAGAGGCTGCACGCCGCTGTTCGCAAGCTCTTGAAAGACTTTCCCGAGTCCCTCGAAACGGGTTACGTCAAGAGCAAGACGGCGAAGGCAGCCCTGCAGGCAGACTTCGCCGCTCTGGACAGGGCCGGCCACACACACGCCCTCCGGAATGAATGGAGGGTTTGGCAGCGCCTGCGCAAGTTGCGATTGTCCAAGCGCGGGAGCCCGTTGGGCGAGCTCTACGAGGCGCGTGCGAAGGCCGTGATCCGCCGGGCTGGAAAGCTCGATTCCCATCCCGGGCCTTTGTGGCAGGCCAGCGAACACCTCAAGGGGCTACTGCTGGCCGCCCACGACGTCCACAGGCACTACAGCCGTGCCAAGCGCAAGGCGGGCTTGGTCGATTACTCCGACATGACCGCGTCCGCTGCCAGGTTGCTACGCGAGCGGCCGGACGTGCTCAAGCGCCTCGCGGCGCAAATCGACTGCTTGGTTGTCGACGAGTTCCAGGACACCAACCCCCTGCAGTTCGCACTGCTCTGGAGTCTCCGGGCGCACGGGATTCCGACGCTTGTGGTGGGGGACCTCAAGCAGTCCATCATGGGCTTCCAAGGCGCGGATCCGCGGCTGTTCGCGGCGTTGGCGAGGAACCACCCGGAGGCCAGCTCATCGCTAACGCGGAACTGGCGCTCCCAGCCGAGGCTGATGGCCGTCATCAACGCTCTTGGCAAGCAACTGTTTGGCAGCGGCTACACCGAGCTCGCGCCACAGGGCCGTGACAGCAGGCTGCATCCGCTCGACGTTGTCATTTCGTCCGGAAAGCTCGGGCGATCGCCCAACAAGATCGTCGCGACGCGCACATGCGAGCACCTGGCGACGCTCCTGTCCAGTCCGCGCCAGACAGTGATCGACCGGGCAACCAACGCCCAGCGACGCTTGCGGGGCGGTGATATTGCCGTGATCTGCCCGACCAACAGGCTCGTGGCGCTCTATGGGGACTGCCTGCGCGAAGCGGGCCTGCCGGTGCACGTCCCGTCCGACGGATGGCTGCAGTCTCGCCCGGTCCAGATTGCGCGGCATGCGCTGAGCTACCTAGCGAACGCAGCGGACCGCCACTCGGCGCTGTATCTGGCCGTGACGGAGATGGGATCGCTCGGGATCGAGGAAGGCTTGCGGCAGCTGATGGACCACGGACAGGTGCGTGATCCCCTCCTCCGCAAGCTGGACGAATTGGCTGATGGAGTGGCAGACCGTAGCGTTTACGCCCTCACGGCCGACACGTTGGACGCGATGGGCCTATTCGACGAAGTCGCCGCGTGGCCCGATTCCGAGCAGGCCCGGGCCAACCTGATCCGGTTGCTGGCCTTGGCCGCCGAGTTCATGAATGCCGACCGCTCCGCGCTGGCTCACGGCGGCTATCACGGTTCCGGCATCCTTTCCTTCTTGGCCTGGCTCGACGAACGCACGAAGGTCGACAACGGCCAGCCCGAGGCCACAGTCGTCGAGGAGGACGCTATCTCGGTGCGGACATGGCACGGCTCCAAGGGCCTCGAGTGGCCCGTCGTCGCCGTGTGCGGGTTGCAGCAGACGTTCCGACCGCGCCTGCCCCACCTCTCGACGGCCTATGACTCCTTCGAAGACTTAGGGGAGGTCCTTCAGAGGTCCTACTTGCAGTGGTACCCGAAATACGACGCACCCGAGCAGAACGAGGCCGCCTTGGACAGGCTCCGCGATCGGGCCGAGAGTGAGAGGCGCCGGTTGCTCTACGTTGCGCTCAGTCGCGCGCGGGAAAAGCTGGTGCTGGAGTGGCCGCTGTACTTGCAGCGGCTGTCGGTTGCGACGCCCCGGTACTGGACGTTCTTGAGGTGGGATGCCTCCGTGGATTCCAAGACACGCCAGATGACGATCGGCACCGAGACGTTCGCCTGCCGCGTGGTCGGGACCTCCCAGGCCGGTGGGCGACGGCCGGAAACGAATCCCGCCGGAGCGGACGAAGATTCCCGGGCGGACTCCGTCGACTCCCCGGCCTTCCGTCCGGCGAAGATCGACGCGCCGGCTTACGGCCGGCTCGCGATCCGGCGGGAACGCGCGCCGGACCATTGGACTCCCGACAGCACGAGCCCATCTCTCATCGAGACGGAGGCCGGTGCGGAACGCCTGAGCCTCCGCTGTCAGCGTTGCGGCCTTGGGCTGAACCCCCAGTTGGGCTTGGCCGGCACGGATCTGGGAACCTTCCTGCACCGGTGCTTTGAGCTTCTGGGAGCGAACCCGGCGCTGGCGGGGAGTCTGGCCGCCCTGACCGGAGTCGAGGTGGACAGCGCGGCGCGGGACGAGATCGCCGCTGCCGTGGCGCGGTTTGAGAGGTGGGTCCAGAGCGAGCTGAAGCCTCGCGAGGTGCTCCGCGAGTGGCCCGCCCTGGCCCTAGACAAGCACGGGACCGTAATCTCGGGGACGATCGACCTTCTGGTGCGTGCGAGGGATGGCTGCTGGATCTTGGACCACAAGTCAGACAGCGTCGATGATCCGGAGGAAGCGGTCCGGCGGTACGTGGGCCAGCTCGGAGCCTATCGTCACGCGGTCGAAGAGGCGGGCGAGACTGTGCTTGGCCTGGGAATCCACTGGATCCGCAGCGGCCATGTGACTTGGGTGGAACTCCCGCGGGGATCCGCGCCCGCGGCTGGCCCAGATTGCGCCCGGGGCACTGACTGACCCGCGCGATTCGGCAGTCCGGGCCGAGACGGGGTGCCCTGATCCCCGCCGGCCGACGCCTGCGGCCGGGTCAGGGCCAAGCCTTGTGGGCCGCTACGCGAAGCTCGGTGCCAGACGAGACCGGGCAGTCTCGCAAGAGTGTATCCTTGAAGCCACCCTCGGTCACCCGGCTCCCGCCCTCGAGGCCGAAAACAGGAGGAAGCATGCACAAGATGTCTCGATACCACCGGGTTGTCGTAGTCGGAGTCGCCCTGATGCTGACCGCGACCATCGCGTGGACACAAAACAACCCAAGCGCGCAGGAGCGGCGCGAAGCGATCAGTGCCGCGGTCACCGCTGTCGGACTCTCGCCGGATCAAGTTGCAGCGATCCGTGAGATTCGGCGCCAGCGTCCTCCGGAGGACGCGGACCAACGGGCGCGCAGGGCTTGGCGCCAGGGGCAATTGGCCAAGGTTCAGGCCATCTTGACGGATGACCAGAAGGCCAAGGTTGCGGAACTGCAGGCGGGAAGTGCAGATGCCAAGGAGCTAGACGGGGCTGTCAGGCTTGGCTTGACCACGCGACCTCGCCAGAATTAGAACCGCCAGTCCGGAGGCGGGAATTAGGTCCGGGGCCTTGCGTCGCAGCCTTTGCTGGCAGCGCCCGCAACCGCCGATGGCGGGCGGGATCCGCGGTTCCCGGCCATGGGCTAGCAATGGCGCGCTCGGGGACTCGCCGGTCCACTGAGACTGTGCAGGACACCCGGGAGCACCTCGGCGGCATACCGGAGCCTTGGAATCTCCGGTTGGCGCCGTCGAAGCATGCGGAGAATCAGCATTCGAACCCCCGTCGTCATTGACACCGATCCCGGGCTGGACGACGCTCTGGCCCTGATTCTGGCACTGCGTTCGTCGGCGCTGGATGTGCGCGCGATCACGTCCGTCGCTGGGAACGTATCCGTTGAAGCCTGCACGCAGAACGTTCTGCGAATTCTCGAGGTCTTGGGCGGCGATTCTCCACCGCCAGTGTTCGAGGGCTGTTCCGAACCCCTCAGCCCGCCGGTGGCAAGGGCGCAGCACGTGCACGCAGGTGACGGCATCGGGGGCGCGTCCACGGCGTTCCCCGTTCGGCAGTTGCGCGCGCGACCGGCGCACGCCGTGGACGCCATGATTGACCTGGCCCGTCGTCACTCGGGAAATCTCACGGTGATCGCCTTGGGACCCCTGACCAATGTCGCCACGGCGCTCGCCAAGGATGCCCGCGCGATGAGCAGCATTGGCCGCCTGATCATCATGGGCGGTTCGGCGGATGGCCGGGGCAACGTCACTCCGTCGGCCGAGTTCAATTTCTACTCTGACCCGAGCGCAGCGCGCGCCGTGGTCCGCTCTGGCATGCGGGCGCTCTTGGTGGGCCTGAATGTCACACAGCGCGCCGTCTTGGGCCGCGACCGGTTTGATCGGCACCTCTCGGCGATGCCCGGCGGCCCGCTGCGGTCGTTCCTTGCCGCTTGTGCGGGCCCATACTTCGACTTCTGCCAGAAGTACGAGAGAGCCGACGGATGCGCGCTGCACGATCCATTGGCAGTTGCGGCTGCGATCGATCCGAGCTTGGTCACGACAGCCCGGAGATGGTGCGACGTTGTCGCCACGCCAGGGCTCACGCGCGGCAGGATGCACGCGGAACGCAGCCCCGCGGGCCGGGCGGGCCACCCGATTCAGGTGGCAGTGGCCGTTGACACGCGGCGATTCGTGAAGCTGTTCCTCGAGACGGCCTGCGGCCTGTGAGCCCCGGGCCGGCCGCGGTGACGGGACAGGCCCTTTCCTTGTACGGATGATTGCCCGCCGTTCCGTTGAGGTCTCCGGCGGCGGGGAATGCGCCGTTCCCCGGCCGCCGTGCGGGATCGCTCAGAGCACAGGCTCGAAACGGGCCATCAGGGCCTCGATCTCCCGGACCTCTTCCGGGCGGACTTCGGGCAGAGGGGGCCGGACTGGGCCGGCGGGCTTTCCCAAGATTTCCATCGCCTTTTTCATCACGCTGACCTCGTAACCCTTGCGACGGGCGCGCATGGCGTACAGGGGCAGCACGTACGATCGCATCAGCCGGGCAAGGCTCGCGTTGTCGAGCATCGAGGCACGCTCGTGGAGCTGCAGCGACAGCCTGGGGGCGATGGTGGCGATGCTCGACGTGTAAGTCCGGATCCCGATCGAGTAGTAGCCCGGAACCATGTCATCGCCGATTCCCCCGATCCAGTGCAGGCGATTCCCGCAGCGTTCCATGATCCGCTGGTAGTTGCGGATGTCTCCCTGTCCTTCCTTGAAAGCGATCAGGTTCGGCACCTCGCTGGCGACACGGAAGACTTGCGCGGCGGTGAGGTTGACTGAGTCGCGCGAATATAGGAACAGGCCCAGATCGACGGCCTCACCGATGGCCTTGTAGTAGCGGACAAGCCCCTCGAAGTCCGCGCTCGGATAGTACGGCGGGAACATCAGGATCCCGTCGGCCCCAGCCTCCTGGGCCTGCTTGGCGAGTTCCACGGACATCCCGCCACCGAAGCCCACGCCGGCAATCACCGCTGCCCTGTCGCCAACCTCCGCAACGGTGGCCCTGACAAGCTCCAAGTGCTCTTCGGGCGTGAGCGAGTACAGTTCTCCCGTCCCGCCCGCGGCGACTACCGCACACAGCGGATACTTGACCATCTCCGCCACATTTGTGCGGTAACCGTCGATGTCAAGCGAGTAGTCGGCGTTGAAATTGGTGACTGGGAACGCGATCACGCCCTTCAGGCTGCGGCGAAGCTCGGACGGGGACATCCGCACCATTGTCGCACCAACCATCACAGTTCGGCTGAGCGTAACCGAGAAACTTGGCGGGCAGGCTCAACGGTCTTGAGTCGTGCGGAAGTGCCGATGCGCGCACTCCGGCTTGACCGGCTATGGCAACGGCTCGAACGGCAGCACGATCGGGCACAGCCAAGCCACGAGCAGGATCAGGGCCACGGTCATGGGAAATCCCACCCGCGCGTAGTCCGTGAAGTGGTAGCCCCCGGGGCCGTACACCATGAGGTTCGTGTTGTACGAAACCGGTGACAGAAAGCTCAGCCCGCAGCCCACGATGAGACTGAAGGCGAAGGGCTCCGGATGCACGTTCAGGTGGCTCGCGGCGGCCATCGCGACTGGGAACACCAACGCCGCCGCACCGTTCTTGTTGATGACCTGCGCCAGCCCTGACGCGGTCGCGACGATACCCAGCACCATGCCCCGTTGCCCCACGCCCATCGAATCCGCCACGCCGAGCACATTGTCCGCCAGCACTCTCGCCGCCCCGGAGTCCTCGATGGCCGCCGCGAGCCCCAGCGCAGCGGCGATCGTCGCGACTACCCGCACCGGGATGGCCTCGAACGCTCGTGTCGGCGGCAGACAGCCCAGCGCAACCATCCCCAGGGCTGCGAGCATGCACATGACCATGGGTGGCCATGATGTGAACATGATGCCGAACCCGAGCCCGATGCAGACAGCGACGGCCCGGCGGCGTCTGTCGTAGTTGGGGTGCACGAAGCCGGGGACTGGCGAGACAAGGCAGAAGTCGCTCGTGCTCCGAAACCGGTCCGAGAATCCGGGCGGCGCATCGAGCAAGAGCGTGTCGCCTGCCCTCAGCTCAATATCACCGACATTTCCGCGCAAGGCTTCACCCCGACGGTGCACCGCCACCACGCCGGAGTTGAGAGAAGACCGCAGGTCGGTGTCCCGGACCGATTTGCCGAGCAGAGCCGAGTCCGCCGTCAGGGCCACTTCCACGAGTTCGTGGTCCACCGAGCACTTTCCCGAGCTATCCACCGGGCGGCCGACGGGCGTCAGCCCCTGCACTTTTTGCAGGTCCACGACGGAGGCAAAGGCTCCGTTGAAGCACAGGCGGTCGCCTGCCTCAAGGCGCGTGTCAGAACTGGGGTTAGGGATCACCATGCCGGCCCGCTCGACCGTGTGGAGAAAGAGCCCGGGCAGTTGGTGAATCCCCAGCCGTTTGATCGGCGACCCATCGGCCCGGGAGCCCTTGACAACCTCCATCTCGGCGCTGTATTCGCGGGGATTGCCAGTGTCGGTGGTCGGTTTCAGGCGCGTCGGTATCAGACGGGCCGAGAAGAAGATCAGGTAGAGCATGCCAACCGTCCACACGGGCAGCCCAAGACGGGCCGGCCCCCAGAACTGCTCGTAGCTAGCTGGCCGCGCCAGCCCGATCGAGTCGAGGTAGCCGACATACAGGCCCATGACGATGAGATTGGAGGCGCTGCCGATCAATGTCAGCTGGCCACCCAGCAGCGAGGCGAAGCTCATCGGCATCAGCAGCTTGGACGGGCTCACCCGGATTCGACTGGCCCATTCGCGCACGATCGGAATGTACATCGCTACGACTGGCGTGTTATTAATGCACGAGGAGAGCAGGCTAACAGGCACGATCAGGCGTGTCTGCGCCATGCGGACCGTCTTGGGCATCCCCAACACGGGCCCCGCGAAGGCTTGCGTGGCACCTGTCGCGAAGAGCGCGGCAGCGACGACAAACAGCGAGGAGATCGCGATGACCGCCGGGTTGGAGAAGCCCGACATGGCCCTCTCCGGCGAAACGGCGCCCACGAACACCTGCGCGAGCAGGCCTCCGAGCATGCCGACTTCGACCGACACGCGGTTCGTCGCCAAGGCAAGGATCACGACGCCGGTGACAACCAAGGCAAGCGTTGCTTCAAGGGGCATCCAAGACAGAATATACACGACCGGTCGTGGCTGTTCTGAGCGCGCTCCCCGCGGGCTGAGTCGCATTTCTGTGTGGTCTGGTCGTGTGGCGAGCGGCGTTGAGATCTGCCCGGGCCTGATGTCGTGCCCGCCGGTCTCGGCAGGTGTCAGGGTGCCTACTGGTGCGCTGGCGCCCTGTTGACGACGCGAGGATATGGGCTGGCTTTGGCGCTACGGCCCCATGCCCGATCGCCGCTTACCGCGAATCGGCGCCCTCAGGCACTCGGTGCCACGATCCCGGATATGTCGATCAGGTGGAGTTGTCGTCCCGTACCGGCGTGGGGTGAATCGATCACGACCTTGGAGCCGACCGGGCTAGACCGGGGATGCGTGTCGCAGCGCCACTCCCCTCGATATTCCGGGGGGGAGGAAAAGTGGCCGAGCGGGATTCTTCGGCCGCTCTGCACGTCGTAGAGGTACGGGTGCTGGAGCCGGTCCTCGTCCGGGTAGGTGTCATTCAGGATCCAGCGGTCGCCCGGGAGGTATGTGCAATGCCCGTTCAGCGGCATCATGTCCGGGGCGACGACATCCGCGCGGTCTGTCAGGTCCCTGAAGAGATAGAACTTCTCGCCATGCGAGGGGTGCCACGCCCACGCGAGCACGTGCTCCGGATCTCGCCAGATGAAATGGGATGTCTTGCCGTGGGGATCGAGCACGTATGGCCGCGAGCCATCGCTTCCGATCGTGAACATCCGCGTGCCGAATCTGGACCGTGAGCCGGGTGCGTTGCGCCAGCGGTGGAGGAAAATCAGCCTCGAGCCGTCCGGCGAGACGAGTAGGTGGTTGAAGTAGTGCTTCAAGCCGCCGGTGTCGACATGGCGGTTGGGGATCGCGGCGGCCTCGGCGACCGACATCAGGAGCTCGCGCCGTCCGCTCGCTAGGTCGACTTTCCAGATCCCCACGTCGTCGGGCGCCTCCCGCTCCGCGTTTGGGTCCGGAAGCCCCGCGTAGCCATATCCCGGGCGCGTGTCGTTGAGGCGACGGAAGTCCGTTGTCACGGCCCACGTGCCGTCCGGGCTCAGGGCGTAGACCGGGGAGGGCAGGGTCTTGGCGGCCCCTGTCGCGACGTTCAGGATGCGGCTGACGTACCGACCGTCCTCTCGGTCGTTCCAGATGATCTCGGACTTCGAACCGGGGATCCACTGAAGCATGCAGCCCTGTTGCCAGCACCAAGCTGTGCTGCTCCCAAGATCGGTCCACCGGTCATCGTCCCGCAAGTCAACCATGCCGATGCGAATCTCGTCCTCTGGCTGGGGCGACCGGTGTTCGAAGCCCACCTGCATGCCCAGGACGAGACGGTTCTCCGGGTCGAACTCGAGCTTGTCGTAGTAGCCGAACCAGTGGTGCTTCGGCCCGTTGGTAATGGCGCGAACGGGCGGAAGGCCGTTCCGGCCCGGACGCGCGCAGCCTCCGACCCCAATCCCAGCCGCCCATGCTGCTAGGAAGTCCCGGCGGTAGATCCGCGGTTCCGTCACCTCAGTACGGTATCACCGGATCGTTGCCCGACGGCTGGAAGCGCTCGGTAACTCTGGTAACTTGGGGCCGTGAAGTTCTTGCCCGCAGCCTTGCTGGTGGTCCTGTTGGTGGCCGCCTGCTCGCCGACGGGCGGCGATCCCGCGAGCGAGGCCGTCCCGGCGGTGTCGGAGCGTTCGGTGCTGAAGGGCGAGGACGGAGCCACGGAGGGCGTTCTGGCGCAGAAGGCGCTGTACCTGAGCGGGATCGTGCCGCCGGATGCCACCGCGCCGATCGCGGACCAAACTCGGGCTGCGATGGAACGGCTGGGCGGGACGCTCGACAGGGCCGGTCTGGGCTTCGGAAACGTCGTGAGTTGCCACGTGCACCTCGGGGACATGGACAACTATGCCGAGATGAACGCCGTCTACGGCAGCTTTTTCGAGGAGGGGGCCTATCCGGCGCGGACAACGGTGGAGGTGCCCGGCCTTCCCGGTGGGGCTGGCGTGCTCTTGATGTGCGTTGCGCACTCGAACGGGGAGGAGATTTCCGTTGTCCGGCCGGCACCCGGTGAAACGCCGCCCGCGATGGGGCCTTACTCGCCTGGAGTCCGTGCCGGCCGGACGCTGTACCTGTCGGGACAAGGCGGGCGCGATCCCGCCACCGGAGAACTTGCCGACTCTTCGGGTGGGCAGGCTCGCAGCACGCTGGAGACAATCGGTGCGATCCTCAGCGCCGGCGGGCTTTCGTTCCAGAACGCGGCGTTGGCCAGTGCCTACACGCCCCCGGCTGCGAGCGAGGACCAGGTGGCAGAGGCCTTCGGGGGTCGGTTCAGCCCGGGTGGCGCCCCTAGCCTCGTGCCCGTGGCCCTGTCGCGCTTGCCCGGGGACATCTTGGTGGAGATCACCTTCATCGCAGTCGAGGACGCGTACATCAACCGCCTGTTCATGCACGACCAGGTCCCCACTGCCATGTCCAGCCCCGCCTCGCTTTCCGGCGGTGTGCTCTACACGTCCGCCATGGAAGGCACCGGGGACACTTTCCGGCAGCAGGTCATTGGCGCGCTCGACACCCAAGCGTCTCTCTTGGAGCTGGCCTCCATGGGCTGGGAGCATGTTGTCCGCATGACGGCCTACGTGGGCGACGTGTCCATGCAGGGCGAGTTGGTTGAAGTGCTTGCGGAGACCCTGCCGGACCCGCTTCCGGCCACATCGGTGATCCAGAGCCACCACACGGGGGCGACTCAGGTCGCTCTGGACTTGATCGCAGTCCAGTGAACCGCTGCGCGCCGTCTGGCCGCGGACTCCCTGAGCCGAAGGGCCTAGCTAGGGCTGGGTGTAATCGACCGACAGTTTCTCGGCCAGCGGGGCGATTCCGAGCCGTCCGAGAGGCCCATTGTCGCCCTGTAGCATGGGTAGCCTGATGCGCTTGGCTCCCAACTGGCAAGAATTGCTCACCGATCCCACGCTTCCGTTCCCGGTCCGCTCTGAGAACTCAGCGTCTTCATTGCTCGATCGCATGGCCGGGACGGCCTTTCAGGGCCGCCAACTCGGCGAGGCATTCCAAGTCTGGAAGGCCATGCTGGCCGATCCCGAGTGCACCATCCTCATGGGATTGTCCGGTGCAATGGTCCCGGCGGGCATGCGCCGTCTGGTGCGGTTCATGCTCGAGAATCGGCTGATCGACATTCTCACCTCGACAGGCGCAAACTTCTTTCACGACATTCACGAGACTAGGGGATTTCGCCACTACCAAGGGGCGCCAACCATGGATGACGAGGCTCTGGGGGATGCCATGGTGGACCGCATGTACGACGTCTTGGCTGACGAGGTCCGTTTTCGGGAGCACGACTTGTGGATCGGCACTTTCGCGTCTCGCTTGGACCAGTCGCGACCGTACACGACCCGTGAGTTTCTCTACAAGCTTGGGCTGGAGGTTGGCCAGGACTGTGCCGAGGACGGGATCGTCACGGCGGCGGCGAAGCATCGCGTGCCGCTGTTCTGCCCGGCGATCGGTGACAGCTCGATCGGTATCGGCGTCGCCGAGAGCCGCCACCGCGGCGAGAACAGGCTCATGTTCGACATGATGGCGGATGTCCTGGAGATCACCAACGCGGTCGCGGACTCCAAGGCGACTGGCGTGATCTACTTCGGCGGGGGAACTCCTAAGAATTACACCCAGCAGTCCGAGGTGGTGGCGATCCTGATGAACCGCGGCAAGCAAGGGCACCGCTACGGGGTGCAGGTCGTGACAGATGCGCCGCACTGGGGCGGGCTGTCCGGTTGCACGCTGGCAGAGTCGCAGAGCTGGGGGAAGATCGCGAAGGGGGCTCGGATGGTCGACTGCTACTGTGACTCGACGATTGCCATGCCACTGCTCGTTTCGGCCCTGGCCGAGCAGAAGGCCCTGATTGCGGCCCGTCACCCGCCCCGCTTTGACATGGGGCCCGTGCTCAAGCTCAGGCAGCCTTGATCCGTCGGCCGGCGCGATCCCCTCTTGGCCCGAGATTCGAGAACGGCGAGAGTGCGGTCAGACCCGATCGCAATGGGGATTATATACGACAGTAACCAAATGCGGGGCGGCTAGCGCTGCGTTCGTTCCAAGCAAATCTCATAAATCACTGATCTCAAACACTTTACACTGATAACCGCTTGACACGATGGTTATTCTCCTGTAAGATAGAAGCATGGCGGCAGACAAGCAGGCGCCGGGCAAGGCGTTCCGCAAGGGAATATCCCTGAAGAAGTTCATCAAGACCCACCCGACCGACGCGCAGGCAGAACAGTGGTTCATCCGGAACCGCTGGCCCAAGGGAGTTCACTGCCCCAAGTGCGGTTCGTTCAACGTGCAGAAGGGCTGCAAGCATCCGACCATGCCGTTCCGCTGTCGGGAGAAGGTCTGCGGGCGGCCGTTCTTCAGCACGAAGACAGGCACGGTCATGGAGGGCTCCAAGCTCGGCTATCAGGACTGGATCATCGCCATGTTCCTCGTGACGACCAGCTTGAAGGGAGTGGCCAGCATGAAGCTGCACCGCGACCTGGACGTGACCCAGAAGACGGCGTGGTTCCTCGCCCACAGGCTGAGGGACGCGCTGTCCCAGAACGGCAACCAGTTCTCCGGCCCAGTCGAAGTCGACGAGACATACATGGGCGGTAGGCGCAAGAACATGCCGAAGTCCAAGCGGGAGAAGATGAGCGGACGCGGACCCGTCGGCAAGACCGCCGTGGTAGGTGCAAAGGGCCGGGAGACGAACCAAGTGGCGGCGAAGGTCGTTGAATCGACCGACAAGGACACGCTGCAGGGATTCGTCGAGGATCACGCGGCGAAGGGCGCAAAGGTCTACACCGACGACCACGGCTCCTACGAAGGCATGAAGTTCGACCACGACACCGTGAAGCACTCGCTCAAGGAGTACGTCAAGGGCGACGTTCATACGAATGGCATCGAGAGCCTCTGGTCCATGCTGAAGCGGGCGCACAAGGGCACGTTCCACAAGATGAGCCCGAAGCATCTCGACCGCTACGTGCAGGAGTTCGCAGGCCGCCACAACATGCGGGAGCGGAACACCGAGGACCAGCTCGTCGCCATGCGTGACGGCATGGACGGCAAGCGGCTGAAGTACAAGACGCTCATCAAGAGCAACGGGCTGGACTCGGGGGCGCGGGCGGCGTGAGCTTCGGGTATGGAGTACCTGAAGGCAAAGCTGCAAATCTAGGAGGAGCTGAGAGAAACGATGCCTGCAAGAAAGAAACCAGAACCTCCAGAGATCACGCTGATCGCCCCGTCGTACCAGCCGAGCGCGGCCGAACTGCGGGAGGACCTGCGCCTGGACGCCACGTTCGAGGAGCTGACGGCCGCCGTGGTCCAGCCCGTGAAGATCCGCTACGCCATGCCCGGGAAAAAGCGCTAGCCGCCCCGCATTTGGTTACTGTCGTATATAAGCCCCATCGCAATCACGCCTGGCACGCCGGCGGCCAGCCGGGACTCGACGCGGCGCCAGGTCTCGTCGGAGTTGGGCGTGCTGGGCTGCGCGCCCATCAATCGAGCGTAGAGTCCTCCAGCGGTCACGCGCGAGCGCTGCCGGCCCCTGGCATTGCTGGGCCAAGCCGACACGGTCCTCAGGCCGCCTGAGAGCCGAGGCTCTGTTCTCGGCGCACTCGCCTCAGGCCGTCCGCATCAGGTTGAGCTGAAGCAATGCCGCCAGCGCGTCAGTGTCGCTAATCTCAGGGGTCCAGCCGTAAGCCTTGGCCACGGCCGCGTCGAGTTCGCCGTGCGCGTCCACCAGCCATCTTGGACGTGTGTTGTACAGCTTCGTAAGCGTTCGATCGCTGAGCATCGTCTCGAATTCTGGACTTCGCGCCACGGGCCGTTTTGGGTAGCCGGGTGCGGGCTCATCGATCCACTCCACCCATTCCGGGGGATGAAGCCATCGATTTCGCAGCGCAACAAGGCGTTGTGCGCCCCTTGCAATTTCCTTTGCTCGAGGATTCAAAGCGTAGTCACTAGCTGGGTGATCAGGACTTAACCCTTCTGGAAATGGAAATGTCGCGAACGTCGTTGTAGGCGTGTACCTTGGATCATTTCCTTTCCCTTGCCAAGTGCACAGTCGAAGCGACCAGAGTTGGTGAAATCGACTGTGCAAGACACCAAATGTCGTATCGTCCTCGCGTGCGATGACGAACAACTGGTGATCGGGGCAGATGCGACTGTCAATCCAAGTGAACAAGCGGTGCTTGGAAACAATCGGGGTGGCGATGAAACGGTTCAATCCATCCAAGGCCTCGCGCATTCTCGGCCTTGGACACCAGTGTCGCCACCAGTATTCCCGACTGCGGGCGACTCTACTCGTTCTCCGCATCGGCAAGACATGTCGCAGAACATACTCAAATGGTGCTTCGTAGAGAGCGGCCTCTGCACGGGTCATCGACATCCCGAAGTCGATCACCCACTTGCCAAAAGAACGACCCGTGACATCGCGACCATTGGACCAAGGGCGCAGCACATCGGAGTTTGGCCTGCCGTGTGGGTTTGCAGGCAAACTCAGCCAACTCCGGGCCAAATCTCCCGCAACGTCAAATGGTCCGGACTTCTGGTCACCGACGAAACCGACAGAACGATTTGAAGAAAGCTTCGCCGCAGTCGTCAAATCAGGTCCATTGGCCGTCAAGTCAGAGACAATCGTCCCGACTGGCTTTGCCCGTGACCGTACTGGAAGGCGCGCGTCAGCTCTTGAAAAACAGACCAAAGAAACCCGTACTGCTGCCCCTTCTACAATCCATGGCTCATCGGGCCATGCGTCAAAAATCTTGCAGTCGGCGACAATCTTGTCCAGCACGCTGCGATTTTTCCCTCCTCTAATCGAGTTCGTAGCGACCAAACCCACCCGTAGAGTAGTGCCTTCAACGACGGCCTTCCGTGCTTTGTGAAACCAATAGCAAACCAAGTCTGAGAATGCTGGCATGCCATCAGCGTAGACGCGACGCAGTCTCGAAGTATAGTCAACACCCAAGACATCGCGCATCGATTTGCCGCCCAAGAAAGGCGGATTGCCAACAATCACGTCAACTTGCGGCCAGTCTGCTTCCTGATTCGGCGATGCCAGCACCGCATCGCGACACTGAATCGTGTCCAACGGTTCCAAGATCGGATTCCTAGCTTCCGAGAATCCGTTTTGGCGCATCCATTGAATCTCACCAATCCACACCGAGACTCTGGCTAGCTCTGCCGCAAACGGATTGATCTCAATCCCAAGAACATTGGCCGGTCCGATCTCTGGAAAGGTTCTGGGGAATCCAAGCGCCTCTCCCTCGACCTGAATGCGCAACTCGAGGTCTTTCAGTGCATGCAATGCGAGATACAAGAAATTTCCGGATCCACAAGCTGGATCCAACACTTTGAATTCTCGCAGGCGACGCAAGAAGTTTCGATAACGACGGTGCGCGGTATTGAACGCCCGCGTTCTTGCACTTTGTGATTTGGCAGATACAGCTCGTCGTAACGTAGCTTTCAGTGTCTTCCGTTCCGCTTTCCATGCAGTTTCTAAAGGTCGCTTTATCACCGGATCAATGATCAAATTGATCTTATTTCGGTCCGTGTAGTGTGCACCCAGAGATGCCCTTCTGCCGGGATCTAGCCCGCGCTCAAACAACGTGCCGAAAATGGATGGGTCGATCTCAGACCAGTCCAGTGCAGCGGCCTTCCGAATGGTCACTATTGCTGAAATCTGCAATGGAATCACTGCATTGTCATCGAACAAACGTCCATTGAACCAAGCAACTTCGTCAAGACCGACACGGCCACCGGTTGCCATCGCTTGGAATAGTTCACTAGCCAACTCGGCAAACAGCGGAGCGCGGCCTGTAGTCTCGTCCAACAAGCGCCTAAACATACGATTTGGGAGGAGGCCTACGTCGTCTGCAAACATGCAGAATACTAAACGATTGACAAAGGTTGCAACTGCCCTCGGGTCGTGGCCTAGCTCACGCAGAGTCTTAGCAAGCCCAGCAAAATACCCTGCGACCCGCAACGTCAACGCATCGCGAGTCTCGCCAGGCTTCAGCCGATTGGGATCAGAAAATGCCCACTTGAGCATGTTCCTGACGGCAATATCGTGCAAGTCATCAATCGTGAAGTCGTGGGTTTCGCTGACTGTGTTAGTCCAATTCGTCTTGATCCGAAAGCGATGCGTGTCTGACACGATCAGCAGGGGTGGATTTTCCAATGCTAGAGCATATTGCCGCAGCTGATCAAATGCTGCGTCAAGACTGGCACTCAGTCCTTTGTATTCCCACGCGAAGCAGTGGCGTTTCCAAACGTCCGCCCATCCCGGCCCTCCGGAGTCCTTGCGAGCACCCTTCTCAAAGCAGTAGTGCTGTCCTGTGGGATCTGCTTCTGCCGGTGTCGGTTCTCCGAGAAGGCGGCACAGATCGATGAAGTGCTCCTGTGCGGCGGAGCGCTCCTTCAACGTGACGCTCTTCCACTTAGCGATGAATCCGTGTGGCGTCACGTTTGTGTCCGTCTATGGTCGGCAGCCACCAGACCCTCGGACGGTATGCCGTCCCTGACGTGCTCAAAGTCGCGGTGGCACATCCTCCATTATGCTACTTCGCATTATCAAGGAGAATTGAGCACGTTACAAGTGAGGGGTCAGGCGAAGCGGATGCTGAGAGTGCGGTTGCGTAGCCAAGGGATGGGTGTAGCGCTGTCGGAGAGACCAGCGTTGAGCAGGAAGCGACTGTCGGCACGGCGTCCCAGCGTGACTTGGATGCGTTCGTCGGTGATCGTGAGGCTGGCGGGAGCGTGGATGAATCGGCGGAACAAGGTGGCGGGCTGCGCGGTCCGGAAATGGTCCGCGGGGCGGTTGGCGAGCTGGCCATGACGGTGAGCTGCATGTCCAAGCCCACGCGTAGCGGCACGGCGGCCGAGAGGGCATCCATGAGCAAGAAGTGGATGGCATCCGCGATAGTGTTCTCGCTGATCATGCGGCGGGCGGAGCGGTCAATGAGCACGGCGGGGCGTATTTCGAGCTGGTTGGTGAGCAGCAGGGTGGGCTTGTGGTGTCCGAGGTCGCGGATGGCGATCTGGCGGAGCGGCTCGGTGTAACCGCGGATCCGGACGGTCTGCTCGAGGATGCTCGGTTTGCGGCAGGTGCGGCCGAGGTTGTTGAGGCGGATGGTGCGCCATTGGTCGCGTGGGGTGGCCAGGAGCCGGTCGACCATCCTGCGCTCGGCGACGTCAATGGAACTGGGCTCCGCCGAGACGAAGAGACAAGTGGCTCCCGGTGAGCAATGGTCACAACTGCCCGATCCGTGCGCGCCGCGACTACGCCAGCCACTCATGGAGATGCTCCCGGACGAACGAATCGTCCGCTAGGTGAGGGTATGCCCCGCAGACCCTGTCAATCTCTGCCACTTGCCCAGGGGACATCCCCTCGGACTCGTCAAGGCACCAGACTCCCTCCAACAAGCCCTGCCTGCGAAGGATTTCGTGGATGCCAGGGATGCATCCCGAGAACCCGTTGCGCGCGTCGAACAGGGCCGCGTTCGCGTCGGTCAGCTCCGAGTTCAGCCGCAGCAGCTTCGCCCGCGAGATCGTCGCCGCCCCGCGCTGGCTCGCGCGGCACGCGCGCCAATGGGAGCAGGCCACGCTGGTCCAGACGGCCCATTGGCCGAGCAGTCCCCCCACGAATCCGACTCTGGCGCCAAATGGGCCAAACTCCGCCAGTAGGTCACCGATGATGTTGTCGTCGTTTCCCGTGTAGAGGCCAATCTCACCCGCCCGGCCCGAGTCTGACACCGCGCGGAGAACGTCAACGGTCCGGTAGCGGTCGAACGGTGCCACCTTGATGGCTGCCACATTGTCAATCGCGCACAGCTCTCGCCAGAACGCATACGGCAGGTCCCGGCCGCCGACCGCCGGCTGGATGTAGAAGCCCATCACCGGGATGATCTCCGCGACGGCGCGGGTGTGATCTAGCAGTTTGGGAAGCGCGGCATCTCGCAGGCCCGTGAAGCTCACCAAACCGAGCCGAAAGCCCAAGTCTGCGGCAAGGCGGGCCTCCGCAACCGCTTGCGGCGTTTCCCCCACGATTCCCGCGATTCCAAGCACCGGTTCGCGTGTCGCGCGCTCATGGTCTTGGACCACACTGGCTGCCAGCTCGAGAACGGCCCGGTACAGCCCGCATTCCGGGGTGTGAATGGCGAACTGCGTCGTGTGCACGCCTACCGCGACCCCCCCGGCACCCGCCGCGAGATAGTAGCGGGTCAGGGCCCGCTGTCGTCGCTCGTCAAGCTGCCTGCGCGAATCGAGGGCCAACGGATGGGCCGGAATCACCGCTCCGCTGAGCAGCCTAGCCCTGTGCGCCGCTGCCAGCCCGTTCCCCTCTGGCACGGCAGTGACGGCCTCTCATCCCCCGTCGGCGCTTGGACCCCGCCCCGTCAGCAAGGTCGCGACCTGGGCCACGGCGCCGTCCGCCCGGGCTTCGATCTCCCCTGGTCGCTGGTCCTGAATGGGATGGGGCACGTAAGCCGCCTCGAGGTCAGGCCGGCCGAGCGCTGCAGCCTGGGCCCTGGCCGCAGCCCGGAACACATGTGTCGCGACTGCGACCGCCGGAATGCCGGAGTTCTCGATCCGCACCGTGTCGTGCAAACTGCACGTCGTGCAGGATCCTCAATCAGCGAGAGCTTCGATCACAGCGCGCGGCTGCGCCTTGCGGATGTCTGCCAGAACTTCCTCGGGCGCTGGCTTGGCGAAGGTCGGCTTGCGGAACCGCAAGACCTCCGCGACGCCGTAGCGCTCGGCCAAGAGCTCGCTCAGGCGGTCAAGGAAGATCGAGCCGCCAGCCTTGCTGATGTCCAGCAGCGCGATCCTCGCGCCCGCCAGCGAGCCCAGCCTTTCGGCCGCGGACGACTGCCGCACCGGCTGCTCGTCCATCGGATTGACAAGTGTGCTCGTCATGATTTCCCACGCTTTCCGGCCCGATGGGCCAATCGCCGCCCGACGGTGCGCCGCCGAACCTAGTCAAAGCCATAGCTCACCATCTGGCTCCCGCCGGGTCCCGCCGCCCACGATCCCAGCACGGCCGAGAACTTGCCCGCCGGCCCGCCCGCCACCATCACGCGGATCGCTTCGGGGCTTCGGAACTTGCGATAGCAGCGCACGCCCCGGATTACGCACTCCTCGTAGGACGCGGCATCTTGGGTGCCTTCGCCACCGTCGCCGTCGTACTCGGCGACTGGCACGCCCGTGCCCCCGTGCAGAAACTCCACCACCTCTTGCTTCGAGAGCCCGTCTCTCGCAAGCGTCTCGGCGTGCTCCGGGCCAATGACGACGAGGGCTTCCGACCGCCCGCAAACTCTCGGGCTCCACACATTTGCGAGAACCCGGCAGATTGCCCGCAGGAGGACGGGAGCGGTGCGCGCCTTGTGCTCGCTGACCGCTCTCGGAGGCTCCGCGCAGAAGAATGACACCGCGTTCTTCCCAGGCGCGATTCCGAAGTCGGATGCCAGCGGTTCCCACGGGCTGGCCTCCTCGTTCTCGCCGATCACGAAGCTGAACCGGCCCGGGTTGCCCATTGTCGACATGTCGATCCGGCCGGGGGCAGCGCCACCGATGTTGCGCAGCACGAGCTGCAGCGCCCGCCCGATGGTGGAGTTCGCGCGCGCCGCGTTCGAGAACACGTTGCTGCCACAGGCAAACCCGAGCTCCCGTCGGACAGGACCGTTGATGATCGCCAGGGGTGCGGCGAAATGGGTGGTCCCCTGCACGCCGTGGATATCGAGGCGCTCGTCGCAGAGAGCCGCGAGCGCCGGCAACAGGACTCGCATGTACTCCGGCCGGCAACCCGCCATGACGGCATTCGCCGCCAGCTTCTCGACGCTCGCCGCCGCGTAGTTCGGCGGCACGTGCGCCACGATCTCGACCGGCGACAGGCCGCTGGCGGCGATCATCCGCTCAACCCGCTCCTCGGTCGGCGGGACCACCGGCAGGGGGTCAGCGAAGCCTCGCTCGTAGCACCACTCCTCCAAGTCTTCCGTTCCGGGCACGGAAACCCTCGAGGCGCGCCCGGCCATGCGCGCGTACAGTTCCAGAGGTGCCGCCGCGTCCCCGTCGACCGCGGGTTCCAGGTGCCGGGAAACGCAGCCCGGTTGGAACTCCGGCGTGCCGGGGAGGTCGACCGGGCCGAGGTCGCGGACGCCCGCCAGCCGTGCAACTTGCCGGGAAAGGCGGTCGATGTCGGCCTTGTCAAACCCCTGGGACCGGGACACCACGTGACCGCGGTCGCCAACCAGATAGATCGCTGGGACGGCCTCGAGGTCAAAGGCGGCGCTCGCCCGCAGGGCCGTGTCGATGCGGACCGGGATGCGCAGTGCCAACGATTGCGCGAGGTCGCCGGTCACGCCCGGGCCGTCCTGCGAGACTCCGATCACAGGCGCGCCGCCGGCGATTTGGCGGGCCCAGCCGTCGAGGTACCGCAGGGCGAGGTGGCAGGCCGGGCAGTCGGCCTTGAAGAAGCACACCAGAGCGGGCCCGCGCACTTCCTCGCCTGCGATGGGAGGAGCGATCGTCCCCGGAGCGAGCATTGCGAATCCCAGCCCGCGGCCGACAACGCGGGTCCTCGCCCATCGTATCCGACCGCCTTTCCGCGCCAGCCCCCGAGCGATTGCGCGGCGCTCCCGGTGCTACAATGAGCGCCCCGGCGAGGCGCTCCCATCCCGCCCTCGATGAAGTTCGGCGTCCTAATCTTCCCCGGCTCCAACTGCGACCACGACGCGCTGTACGCGTTGACGCGCAACTTGGGCCATTCGGCGGAAGGGATCTGGCACGAATCGGCGGATCTGGGCGATGTCGACGCCGTTTTCGTGCCGGGGGGGTTTTCGTACGGGGACTACCTCCGATGCGGGGCCATCGCCCGCTTTTCGCCCGTCATCCGGCCCTTGCGCCGGTTCGCGCGCGCGGGCGGGCTGGTCATCGGCGTGTGCAACGGGTTTCAGATCCTGTGCGAGGCGGGCCTGTTGGAGGGCGCGCTGCTCCGGAACCGGGGGCTGCGCTTCGTCTGCCGCACGGTGGACTTGGTCCCTGACACGCGTGCCTCGGCCTTCACGTCCCACTGTCGGTCGGACCGGCCGATGCGCATCCCGATCGCCCATGGCGAGGGTTGCTACTTCGCGAGTGACGCGGTGCTGGACCGCTTGGAGGCAGAGGATCGGGTGGCGTTCCGGTACGCGGGCCCGAATCCGAACGGATCGGCGCGGTCCATCGCGGGAGTGCTCAACGAGGGGCGCAACGTTCTCGGGATGATGCCCCACCCGGAGCGGGCCTGTGACGAGGCCGTCGGGTCGACCGACGGGATCGCGGTGTTCAACTCAATGGTCGCCAGCCTCGCGGGGTCTCGCGCCACGTCAGATGCTCGCTGAAGTATCCGAAGCCGTCGCCGTCGAGCACGGGCTCACGCCGCAGGAGTACCGGCGGTTCACCGACCACTTGGGCCGTACGCCGACGATCACCGAGCTCGGAATCGTCAGCGTCATGTGGAGCGAGCACTGCTCCTACAAGAGTTCCCGGCTGCACCTGAAGAAGCTTCCGACCAGTGGCGAGCGCATCCTGGTGGGACCCGGCGAGAACGCCGGTATCGTCGACATTGGCGGCGGCTGGGCCGCGGCGTTCAAGATCGAGTCCCACAACCATCCCAGCTATATCGAGCCCTTCCAAGGGGCGGCCACCGGGGTGGGCGGCATTCTGCGCGACATCTTCACCATGGGCGCGCGCCCGATCGCCGTGCTCGACGCGCTGCGATTCGGGCCTCCGGACGATCCGCTCCACGGCGCCAGGAATCGCCGCATCATCCAGGGCGTCGTCGAGGGCATTGCCCACTACGGGAATTGCATCGGAGTCCCCACCGTGGGCGGGGAGTGCGTCTTTTCGCCCTGCTTTAGCAAGAACCCGCTCGTCAATGTCTTCGCTCTCGGGATCTTCCGGCAGGACTCGATCTTTCTGGGGCTGGCCAAGGGCGTCGGCAACCCGGTGATCTACGTCGGTGCGAAGACCGGAAAGGACGGCATCAAGGGCGCATCGATGGCGTCCGAGGAGTTCGGGGAGAGCTCGGAGGCGAAGCGGCCCAACGTGCAAGTGGGCGACCCCTTCCTTGAGAAACTGCTCCTCGAGGCCTGTCTGGAGGCCATGGCCACGGGGGCGATCCTCGGGATTCAGGACATGGGAGCGGCCGGGCTGACATGCTCGACGGCCGAGATGGGCGGGCGCGGCGGCGTGGGCATCGAGATCGAGCTGGATCTGGTCCCGCAGCGCGAGGAGGCCATGACCCCGTACGAGATCATGCTCTCGGAGTCTCAGGAGCGGATGCTGCTCGTGGCGGACCGGGGCCGTGAGCACGAGGTGCTGGCCGTCTTCGAGAAGTGGGGCTTGGACGCCGTTGAGATTGGCTCGGTCACAGCCGACGGGATGTTGCGAGTGCGGCACGGCGGCACGGTGGTGGCGGAGCTCGAGACCCGCTTTCTGAGCGAGGATGCGCCCTGCTATGACCGGCCGCACGGCGCTCCGCACAGGATTGCGGGGATGGACGGGCCTGCGCTGCCGGATCGGACGGGAGAGGAATTGGCAGCGGACCTCGAGGCCCTCCTCAGCGCGCCGGATCTGAGCTCGAAGCGCTGGATCTGGGAGCAGTACGACTATCAGGTGCGCACCAACACGACCGCCGGGCCGGGCAGCGACGCCGCCGTGCTCCGCATCAAGGAGGCCGGAGTGTCCCTCGCGATGTCCTTGGACGGCAATACTCGGTATTGCGGCCTCGACCCCCGCCTTGGGGCTCAGCTGATCGTCGCCGAGTGCTGTCGAAATCTCAGCACGGTCGGGGCCGAGCCGATCGCAACCACCAACAACCTCAACTTCGGCAACCCCGAGAGGCCCGAGATCATGGCCCAATTGGTAGAGTCTGTAGAGGGTATGGCGCTGGCGTGCCGGCACTTCGGCACGCCGGTCACCGGCGGCAACGTGAGCCTTTACAACGAGACCCTCGGCAAGGGGGTTGACCCGTCTCCGGTCGTGGGCATCGTCGGAATCCTGCGGCACACCCGTCGCCCGCCCGGGGCTTGCTTCGAGCAGGCCGGTGACTGCGTGTACCTCCTCGGGGGCCTGCTGCCGGCAGCAGGCGAAGATCTCGGGCGAAGATTTGGGTCATCCCAGTACGCCACCACCATCTTGGGGAAGGCTTGGGGCCTGCCGCCGGGGCTGGATCTGGCCTACGAGTCGGCCGTGCACACGGCTGTCCGCCAGATTGTGGGCCAGGGCCTTGCCCGATCGGCGCACGATGTCGGTACCGGCGGTTTGGCGGTCGCGCTGGCGGAGTGCTGTTTCGGCGAGGGGCGGATCGGCGCCCGCGTTACGCTAGGGCGGAGTTTCCCCCACTTCTGGCACTCTTCCACGAATCGCCCTCGCGCGTGTTGCTGTCCGTCCCGCCCGACCGCGGTGGTGCGGTCGAGGCGATGGCGCGTGACTGTGGGGCTGTCGCGCTGCGGATCGGCGAGACCGGTGGGTCCGTGCTGGCGATCCGCGTTGCCGGGGGGCCGCGCTTGGAAATCCCCGTCGACCGGCTTCACGGGGCGTGGGACTCGGCTTTCGAAACATCCCTGGGGTTGCGATGAGCCAAGCCAGCCCTCTGGCCCCGTCGCTCTCCGTTGCAGTTGACCCGCGGGACGGCTTCCGGGAGGAGTGCGGGGTCTGCGCGATCTACGGTCATCCGGAGGCGGCCAATCTCGCCTACTTGGGACTCTACGCGCTGCAGCACCGAGGTCAGGAGAGCGCGGGGATCTGCTCCAGCGACGGTCAGACCGTCCACACGCGGAAGGGGCTCGGCTTGGTCGGGGAAGTCTTCGGCGAACGCGAGCTGCGCGGGTTGCGCGGTCACATTGCGATCGGTCACACGCGGTACTCCACGGCCGGGGATGTCGGCTCGCGCAATGTGCAGCCGTTCTGCGTGGAGTGCAACAAGGGGGAGTTGGCCATTGCACACAACGGCAACCTCACCAACGGCCATGCCCTCCGGGAGGAGATCGGCCGCTTGGGCTCGATATTCCAGGGAACCAGTGATACCGAGGTCATCCCTCACCTGATTGCGCGTTCCCGAGAGCCGGACCTGCTGCACGCCCTGCGCGAGTCCCTGCTGAGGCTCGAGGGCGCGTACTCGCTAGTGCTGCTGAGCCAGGACGGCATCATCGTGGCCCGGGATCAGCGGGGATTCCGACCGCTGGCCCACGGCACGATGCACTATCAGGGAAGGGAAGTCCACGTGTTCGCCTCCGAGACATGTGCCTTTGACCTGATCGGCGCCAAGTACCTGGATGACGTGGCACCCGGGGAGATGGTCACCGTCACGGCCGACGGGCTCACGCGCCAGCGCTTCGCCCCCGCCGCGAAGCTCTGCCAGTGCGTGTTCGAGCACGTCTACTTCTCCCGGCCCGACTCGACCGTCTTCGGGCGCTGCGTCCACAAGTGCCGAGAGAATCTGGGCATGTACCTGGCCCGCGAGAGCCCCGTCGAGGCCGACTGTGTCGTTCCCGTCCCGGATTCCGGCAACGCGGCGGCGCTCGGCTTCTCCAAGGAATCGGGCCTGCCCTTTGAACTGGGGCTGATCCGGAACCACTACGTGGGGCGGACCTTTATCGAGCCCAAGCAGTCCATTCGCAACTTCGGCGTGAAGCTCAAGCTGAATCCCGTGGACCACTTGGTGCACGGGAGGCGTGTGGTGCTCGTGGACGACTCGTTGGTCCGGGGCACGACCAGCCGCAAGATCGTCACGATCATGCGCGACGCTGGCGCCAAGGAGGTGCACCTCCGGATTTCCTGCCCGCCGACCGTCGCCTCCTGCTACTACGGGGTGGACACGCCGGACAGCAACGATCTGATCGCCAACAGCATGTCGGTTGAGGAGATCCGGCAGCACACCGGCGCCGATTCGTTGGAATACCTCTCGCTGGAAGGTCTCAAGCGGGCTGTTGGCGATTCCCACCGCGAGTACTGCTACGCCTGCTACACGGGGAAGTATCCAACTAAGATTGTCGGCATCGACCAATTCATCGCCGATCACCGAACGAAGGACTCCTCGGACGAGGCGATCGCTTGGCCCTCGCGCCGCGCCGCTTCGTAGCGCTCGAAGCACGCGGTCCGAGTCCCGCCAGCGCTGTTCGCGCACTGATTCTCGAGCCACCGAGGGGTGGCGGGCTAGTCGGGTCTCACCCTCCGCCGCTCTCGTAGCTGGCGACCAAGCGTCGAATCGCCGCCACTTGGCCGAGCAGGCGCTCCAAGCGCTCGAGCCGAAGCGCCGTGGACCCGTCCGAGAGAGCGTTCGGCGGATCGTCGTGGACCTCGATGAAGACGCCGTCGACTCCGCAGGCGGCGCCGGCCCGGGCCAGGGGCCCGATGAACTCCGGCTCGCCGCCGCTGGCACCTCCGGCCGCCCCGGGCAATTGGAGGCTGTGGGTGACGTCGAGCACGACGGGGTACCCGAAGGTCCGCATCCGCGCGACGCCGCGAAAGTCGACGACCAAATTCCGGTAGCCGAAAGTCGACCCGCGCTCGGTCAGGATGATGCTGTCATTGCCGGTGGACGCGACCTTGTCCGCGGCGTGCAGCATGTCGTCATGGGCCAAGAACTGGCCCTTCTTGATGTTGACGGTCCGGCCCGTTCTTCCCGCGGCGGCGAGCAGATCTGTCTGCCGGCACAGAAAGGCGGGGATCTGCAGGATGTCGCACGTCTCGGCGACGCGCTCGGCTTGGTCCGGTCGGCGAATATCGGTCAGGACCGGCAGGCCCGTGGCTGCTCGCACTTCGCCGAGGATCTCCAAGCCCCGCTCCATTCCCGGTCCGCGGAAGGAGATGACGCTGGTCCGGTTCGCCTTGTCGAAGGATGCCTTGAACGCGGCGGGCACGCCGGCGGCCCGCGACGATGCGGCGACCGCGAGGCCGATGGCCATGGCATGTTCGTGCGATTCGATCACGCACGGCCCGCAGATCGCGAACGGCCGTTGCGCCGCGAGGAGCTCGGCCATTCGACCGCCCGCGATATCTGCCCCCTGCTCCTGCAGTCGCATGATGGCCGGCGTGCCCAAGATCGCGTTCCACGTGCCTCCCCCCATGTCCGAGGCCGGGTCCGCGCGTGCCCTACGTCGGTTACCATGATGGCCGATTCGGACCTGCAGCCATGACCAGACGCACATTTGCCCTCGCCTCCGGAGTTTCCGCCCTGGCTGCGACCCGCGTGAGCGGCGCCAACGACCGGATCGGGGTCGGGATCCTGGGGTGCGGCCGCAGGAATCTCCTGGGCCAAGTCCTCGAGTTCGAGGAGCGCGCTAATGCCGAGGTGCGGGCCGTCTGCGATATCTGGGCGCAGCATCGCGAGGCGGCCGCCGCACGCGTCAGCGATGCCCATGGCTCGCCGGTGGCCGCGTTGCACGACTATGGGGATCTGCTGGAGCGCGACGACATCGATGCGGTCGTGATCGGCACGCCTGACCACCAGCACTGCGCGCAGCTGATCGACGCCATCCGCGCGGGCAAGGACGCGTACGTCGAAAAGCCGCTCGCGATGGAGCTGAAAGAGCTCAAACGGGCGCGCGACACGGTTGTGGCATCCGACCGGGTTGTCCAGATGGGCACCCAGGTGCGCAGTTTCCCGACTTCCGTGGCGGCGAGAGCGTTCGTGCAATCCGGCGGGTTGGGGAATGTCTTCAAGATCGAGCAGTCGCGCAACTCCTACAAGCCGTATTGGTACCGGTACGCCGAGCGCGAACTGCGCCAAGCCGACACGGACTGGAAGCGTTTCCTGATGCATCGCCGCCAGCGCCCTTGGGACGCGCAGCAGCACGCGGGGTGGTTCGGCTACCGGGACTTCTCGCAGGGGCCCCACTCGAATCTCGCCGTGCACTTCTTCGATCTGGTGCATTTCGTCACCGGATCGGGTCCGCCGGCGCGGGCGGTCACCATGGCGGGCAGCTATCGCTGGAACCGTGACGGCTTTGACGTGCCCGACTCGGTGGAGACGACGCTCGAGTACCCCGACCGGGGCTTTCTGGTCCGCTACTGCTCGACCTTCGGCGTTCGGGGTAACAGCTACCTGAAGTTCTTCGGCACGCGGGGCGAGATGGACGCGACGCGCTGGGGTGATCCGTTCGTGATCAGCGGCGAGACCGTCGAGGACGAGGATCGGGTGCGCGCCGGAGAGAGGATCGCGGGCGCGGAGAGCACCCCCCACATGCTGAACTTTCTCGAGTGCGTGCGCTCGCGGCAAGAGCCGCAGGCGCCGATCGAAGCGGGCTACGATCACTCGATCGCGGCGATCCTTGCCGACGAGAGCTTCGTCCGGGGCAGTTGCGTCGAGTACGACCCGCAACGCCGTCGCATTCGGTCCGGGTGATCGCTGATGCCCGGGATGGTCCCACGGTGCACGGGCGGCGCAGCCCGCCGCGGTGGGCGCGGGGCTGAGAGCTGCGGAGTGCTCGTGCTGGCGTGCTTGGCGGCCGCCGTGGCACTGGCGGTGACCGCCCCTGTTGCGGGACAGTCAACCCTGCCCGGCACCGCGCCCTTGGAGGCGCAGGGAGATCTTGCCCAAGAGATGGTCGAGGGGATCCATTCCTACCTGGACCGCGCCACGACGGAGGCAGCCTCAGGGAGGGGGCGGTTCTGGATGCCGGACTACGCGTCACCCGAGGCGTACGGCCGGTCGGTCGAGCCCAACCGGGAGCGGCTCAGGACCATTCTGGGCGTGGTGGACGAGCGTCTCGGAATTCGCGATCTGGAATTGGTAGCGACGACGGGGCGTCCGTCCAAGATCGCGACCGGCCCTGGGTACGAGGTTCACGAAGTGCGGTGGGAGGTGCTTGCCGGCGTGTTCGGCCGAGGCCTCCTACTCCAGCCAACGGCTGCCGCTGTCGCGCGTGTCGTCGCCATTCCGGACGCGTCTTGGACTCCGGAGGCTCTGGCGGGGCTGACCGAGGAACTGCCGGCCGCTGCCCAGTTCGCCAGGCGGCTGGCCGAGAGCGGTTGCCAGGTTGTCGTGCCCGTCTTGGTTGACCGGGAAGCGCGCTGGAGCGGGCTCGAAGGGTTCCGGCAGACCAATCTGCCGCACCGCGCGTTTCTGTACCGCATGAGCTACGAGCTGGGGCGGCACTTGATCGGCTACGAGGTGCAGAAGGTGCTGTCCCTTGTCGACTACTTCCAATTCGAGAATGGCCGCGGCACCGCGGTGCCGACTGCGGTCATGGGGTACGGAGAGGGCGGACTGGTCGCGCTCCACGCGGGAGCGATTGACCCGCGCATTGGCGCAATCGCGGTGAGCGGGCATTTTCGGGAGCGGGAGGGCCTTTGGCAGGAAACGATCGACCGGAACGTGTGGAGCCTGCTGCTGGAGTTCGGCGACGCGGAAATCGCCGCCTTAGTGGCGCCGAGGACGCTGGTCATTGAGGCCTCCGAGGGGCCCGTGGTCCGTGGGCCTCCCCCCGCGCCGGATCCGGCCGGGGATCGCGCCGCGTCTGGCCGCTTGGTGTCGCCTCCGATTGAGTCGGTCCGCCGCGAGCATTCCCGCGCGCGCTTGCCGTACGAACGCCTCTCCCTCGCGGATCGCTTGCTGCTCGTCGAGGGGACCGCGACGCCGGGGGCAGACCGCACGCTCGAGGCTCTGCTCGGGCCGGGAACGCTCGCCCCGCCCGGCCGCGCGCCGGTCGCGGAAGCGCCGCTGCCAGATCCGGTCAGGCGAATGCGCGGCCAGATTGAACAGATCGTGGACTTCAACCACCGGCTCGTGCGCGACTCCCCGCGGCGTCGCTCCGAGTTCTGGGCGGCGGCCCGGGCGACCTCGGCCGACGATTGGAGCGAGTCTACCCAGTTCTACAAGGACTATGTCTGGGAGGAGGTGATCGGCCGGCTCTCGGACCCCGACCAGCCCGCCCGCCCGAGGTCTCGGCTGATCTACGATGACGCAGACTTTGCGGGCTACGAGGTCGCTCTCGACGTTTGGGAGGACGTGTTTGCGTCCGGGATCTTGCTCGTGCCCAGGGACATTGAGCCCGGGGAACGTCGCCCCGTCGTCGTTGCTCAGCACGGCTTGGAGGGCCGGCCGTCCGACTTGGCCGACCCGGCGACGGATCACCGGGCCTACCATCGTTACGGGGCTCGGCTGGCGCAGGAGGGGTTTGTCGTCTACGCTCCGCAGAACCCGTACATCGGCAGGGACCGGTTCCGCCAGATCCAGCGCAAGGCCCACCCTCTGAAGCTGTCGTTGTTCTCGTTCATCGCCGGCCAGCACCAGCGCACCTTGGAATGGCTTGCCACTCTGCCGTTCGTCGACCCGCAGCGGATCGGGTTCTACGGCCTGTCGTACGGCGGCAAGACCGCGGTGCGCGTGCCGCCGCTGCTGGACGGGTACGCGCTCTCGATTTGCTCCGCTGACTTCAACGAGTGGGTCTGGAAGAACACGAGCACAACGGATCGCTTCAGCTACTTGTTCACTCACGAATACGACATGCTCGAGTTCAATTTCGCCAATGTCGTGAACTATGCCGAGCTGGCGATGCTGATGGCGCCGCGGCCGTTCATGGTCGAGCGGGGTCACTCCGACGGCGTGGCCCCGGATGAGTGGGTGGCATATGAGTTTGCCAAGGTCAGGCGGTTCTACAACCGTCTCGGCATCGGCGACAGGGCGGAGATCGAGTTCTTCGACGGTCCGCACACAATTCACGGAGTCGGGACTTTTCGGTTCTTGCGCAAGCATCTAGGACTCGACTGACCGACTTGGCGGCTGCGGTCATGGTTCCGGCTATCGGCTGACTGGGGCGGTTCGATTGCTCTGCGAGCGTGGTGTGCCAGGCCGTTGCGAGGGAGATGCCGTCTTAGGCGCCAAGCCGACGCGCGAGGTTAGAGAGCGACGGGATTCGCTGGGTCCGCCAGTTCTTGGGATCCTCCCATGGGTGCTGGACGAGGGTGAACATCGTTGGGGATCGGCGATTCCCGATGGTCGGTCACGTGCTTGGAGGGGTTGGCCGGTTCGAGCCTGACGCGTTGGCTGGCCCTCGTCACGTCAACCGCATCACGCGGGAGGTTCTCGCGTGCGACTTCCGATGCGGACGCCTGTAGGCCTTTTGCCGACCTGCGATGCAAGGTTGCGGCCTCCGAACCTGGCCGATCCTCCGAGGTCCGCGGACAATCGGTCCCAGGAGGGCTTCTCGGACGGTCTCCGGACCGTCCAGTGCGACAATCGCATCCGATGCTCGCTCGACGCTTGGCGCCGCTCCTTGCCGCGCTCCCGCTTCTCTCACAGACGCCACCACGTCCGAACTTCGTCGTCTTTCTCTCGGATGACATGGGCTGGGAGCAAGTGGGGTTCAACGGCGGCACGCAAGTGCCGACACCCAACATTGATCGCATCGCGAGCGAGGGGGTCAAGCTCACCCAGTTCTATGTCCAGCCTGTCTGCTCCCCGACGAGGGCCTGCTTGATGACCGGGCGATATGCATGGAAGAACGGCATGGAAGTGCGCCCCACCGCCCAGTCGCGTCACGGAATGCTGCTGGACGAGCGCACGATCGCCGAGGCCCTGCGCGAGGCGGGATATCGCACTTGGATGGTGGGCAAATGGCACCTCGGGGAATGGCAACGCCCCCATCTTCCCCTGCAGCGCGGCTTTGACCACCATTACGGGCACTACTCGGCCCTGATCGATTCGTTCTCCCACATGCGGGGGCCTGTTCTGGACTGGCATCGCAATGGCCGCCCGGTGATCGAAGAGGGCTACTCGACATTCCTGTTGGCTGAGGAGGCCGTTCGGCTGATCGAGGCAGACGACGGCACGGCGCCGTTCTTCCTCTACCTGCCCTTCAATGCAGTGCACGGTCCGCATCAAGCACCCGAGGATTACCTGTCCAGATACGCACACCTAGGCCGTGCGGGGCCCCAGCGGGCGCAGCTCGAATGCATGGACTTGGCCGTTGGGCGGGTCCTGGCGGCGCTCGAGAGCAAGGGTGTGTCGGACTCGACGCTGGTGATGTTCACGAATGACAACGGTGGCACGCGGATCACGTCGAACGGGCCATTCCGAGGGTTCAAGTCTCACTACCACGAGGGTGGCGTGAGGGTCCCGGCCGCAGTCCGCTGGCCGGGCCAGATCCCCGCTGGTTCGGAGAGTGACGGAATGCTGCACGCCGTTGATGTCTTCCCGACCCTCGCGAGGCTTGCCGGGGCCCGCGTCGACTCCGGCCTTCCCCTGGACGGGGCCGATGGTTGGGATGTGATCTCGCGCGGCGCGCAGAGCCCGCGAGATGAGATCGTGCACTCGCTGGACGTCATCCGCCAGGGCGACTGGAAGCTGATCGAAGAGGGCGCGACGTACTACGGCTGGCCGGAGCAGCCGCTGCAGCTGTACAACATCCGCGAGGATCCTTCGGAAGAGGCCACCCTTGCGAGCGTCCGTCCGGCCAAGGTTGCCGAGCTCCGGGAGCGCCTCGCGTACCACCGCGGCTTCGCCCGTGAGGCGGAGCAGCTCGAGCAGATCCCCGGCTATCCGCCGGTCGTATACGGAGAGGTGGAGAATGCCGTCTTTGGCTCGGAGGTCAAGAACAGGCTGCCCCGCTCTGAATGAGCGCGGGCATGGTCAGCTGTCATCCTGCGCTCTCGAGGTCATCACCAAGGTTCCCCAGAGCTTGACCCTAGCGCCATCGCCGCTCGGTACAGTCTTGCCGGCCCACCACGTCTCGTGGTGCAGAAGGCCGTCCGGGGACTTGTCAGGGGTGTCCACATCCCCCACGGCGAGGTTAAAGCCGATTGGAACGTCAGGCATCCCGTCGGCCCAGTATTTTCCCTCCTCGATTTCGATCCCTCCATCCAGGCGAATCCGCAACTCTACGCTGTAACGGTGCTCAGAGGCGTGAATCGAAGTCTTGGTCTCGATCAAGTCGTCCAAGATCCAGCGCCGATTGTTCTCCCAGTTCTCCTCGGATCGGTTCGGGCCGTGGGGCAGCATCCCCGGCGTGCCCACGCCCCCTTCGAGCGACTTGGTGAGGTTATAGATGATCTGCACGCCGCGGCCATCGCCCGTCACGTCTGAGACGGGCTCCCCGATGTCCAGCATCCGCGTGTAGGTTAGGACCTCGACCATGTCCCCGAACCACGGCCAGCCGCGCTCGCGCTCGCCGATCACGTGGGCGTCCGGGTTCCGGTCCGGCACCCAGCGGTCCGTGTCAATCCCGTAGAACTGGTCATCGGTGACATCCAGGGCCACGTATAGGTGCTCGCCGTCGTGCTTGATCCATCCCTTGAAGTCCAAGTCCTCCGGCGACTCGATCTCCAGCTGCATGGCCTCGGTCCATCCCTCGTCCCATTCGAACGCGGTCGCGTCGGCGTATTCGGCGGGTTCGATGGTTCCGTCGAACACAGGCGTCTCGCCCTTCCAGCACGTCATCCGACGATCCAGATTCACCAGGGCGCGCTCCGCGGCCCGCTGCGCAGCGGGTGATGCCAGAGGGTCGATTGCCGGGGGCTCCGCGCAGCCCGCGCCCCCGAGGATCGCTCCGGCCAGGGCGGCCAATGTGGCCAAGCTCGGCTTTCTTGGAGCTCTGCACTTGTCGGTTGTCATGGGTTCCTCCCAGCCGCGGAATCCGCGACTTGGCCATCCCGTCCTACTGCCACCAATGTTCCGTGGAGACCCGTGGCCGCCGTCGGACAGGCCGGACCCTTCCGGTTTGCCATCCAGCCTGCATTGGAGCAACTGGCCGGATGTGCCGGCACACTTCGCATCTCGAACCGGGCTCGGCCGCTGTCAGGCAGCCTCGACCCAGACTGGGCTGGACCATGCCAGCTCTCCGTTCGACTCGAAGACGCGCAAATAGTACCAGTCGACGCCTTCCCCGCTTGCCTCGTCTTCGGCGACGAACGATGTCCGCCAGTTGTCGTGATGGACGATGCGGTGCAGCATCGCCGATTCCCACGGGAAGGGACGGGTGAAGAGCATCTCGTTGGAATCGCCCAATTCCGCGAGCGTCTGAGAGATCGAGCAGCGGGTCGGCTTCGTGCAGCTGACGGTGATGCGCGTAGCGGCATTCCCGCGCACTCGCAGGACCAGCGCCTTTTGGGAGTAATCGTCCAGTTGCTGCTTGAGTGCCGTGAACGACTGGACCCGCACCGAGGTGTCGCTGCTGCTGACAATGCGGTCTCGCCGGAACTCGTCCAATGGCCCGGACGTGAAGCACGGGTGGAACCCTTCGATCGTGCCCCCCTGCACTTCGAGCTCAAAGTCCCAGTCCGCCGTGCCTCCCCAGCCCAAGGCCGGCCACGGTCCCCAGCCGTATTCGAAGCGCACCACCACCGGCTCGTCCCAGCGATTGGCAGCGGGGACGCGGTCCACCGGGAAGTCCCGGTGGATCACACGGCCGTTCTTGACCACTTCCACCCGGTCCACCAGATCCCAGCCCCGGACTGTGGCTTGAATCGCGCGCTTGCCGGCGAACGGAATCGACTGGCCCATCATCGCTCCGTTGACCGAGAAGTCGAGCTCGATGCGATCGCCGGTCACGGCGTACGTGCGCCGATTCCGGAGGGCGTCGAAGATTGCCTCGCGTGTAAGCTCTGTCGCCTTCACAACGGCCAGGCCCTCGCGGTAGCCGCCCGGGTACCCGAGGTGGTCGTCCGTGCTGGCAATCACGCCCAAGCGGTGCCCCTGGCTCAGGTAGTGCTGCAGAGTGTGCTTGGTCCACCGTCCGCCCTCGGTGTGGCGCTTGTAGGGATGAGGGGCGCGGTCGTGCTCGGCACAGCCCCACTCTGAGTGGATCTCAAGCACGGGAGAAACGGATGTGTCGATCGAGTCCGACGCGATGCCCCGGTGGCCGAGCCGGTTCGCGGGGTGGTGCGGGACAAGGATGCAGCCCCTGCGTCTTGCGAACGCCTTGAGGTCGTCAAGCCTCTCGATGAGCTCGTAGTCTCCCTCGAGGTCTGGGAAGAGGATGTGATAGTCCCCTTCCATGGTGCCGTGGCGCTCGTACCCGAGGATGGTCGCGAAGCGACCGGGGTCATCGAACTCACGCGCGAGGCCCACGACGTCCGGCCATCGAGCCTTGGCCACTGCGAAACCGTTGTGCCACTTGTATTGAATCTTGCCGTCGTATTCACCAACGTCGGGCCAGTACGAATGCGGCGTGAACGCGTAGAAGTCCAAATGGCTGCGGGCAATCTCGAAGCTGCGCTCCAGCGTGCCTTGGGCGTACCCAACCTGGTTGTGGTTGTGGAGGTCGCCAAAGTAATTCCTGTACGGGCGCGAACCGGCAGCTTGCGCTGCCCCCGCCACGGAGGCTGCCCCTGCGAACGCTGCCCCGGCGCCGGAATTGGGGCAGTGGCGCATCCATTCGCGCCTCGAAATCGTGTCTTCTGGCACTCTTCCCCCTTGGATCGTGGGCCCGTCGCGTCGCTCATGCTAGCACGACGCGCCCCGCACCAAGCCGAGGCGATTCTCTCCGAGCGGTGGGTAGCATCGGAAGTCGTTGATCCTCTGGCCGGGAGCCGGCGCTGGCCGACGAACGGGGCGAGAACGGCCTACGGCACGTCTTAGGGGTCTGGGCGGGCCTCAAGTGCGCCTTGCGGGAGGCGGTCGAGCTGGTCGGGAACGAGGTGTTGCCGTCGATCCGCAGGGACGGACAGGTGCCACGGGACCCAGATCCGCTGTTCGCGGAGCGCTTGAGATTGGAGCGCCCGGCACACATGTGCCGGGCGCTGACACTGCCCTGCGGGGAGGCGCGGCCTGAACTGGCCTTCCCGCCCGTTGACGCCGATGAGTCTCCACCGATGCTCCCAACACCCGGACATGTCCTTGTGCGTTCGCCCAGGGCCGTGGCCATCGTCGCGGCGCGAGCCGACGCAGTGGCTTGCGCCCCCTGCCCGAGGCTCTTGGGTCGCAGAGCCTTCGCGTGCCATTCTGTACACCGTGAGAGTGCTGATCCTGTCCCTCCTCGTCTGCTGCGCATGCTCCGTGCCAACCCGCACAGGCTCGGCAGGCGCCGACCGGGGCCCGAACATCATCGTCATCCTCGCTGACGATCTGGGCCATGCCGACGTGGGCTTCCATGGCCTGACGGATTTTGCGACGCCAAACATCGATCGCCTAGCCGCTTCCGGCGCGCGCTTCACGGACGCGTACGTCACCCACCCCTATTGCAGCCCGTCCCGCGCCGGTTTGCTCACCGGTCGGTACCAGCACCGATTCGGCCACATCCACAATCCGAAGTTCAGAGCAGGCGATGGGCTGCCGCTGAGCGAGACACTGCTGCCGGAAGTTCTCTCGCAGGCCGGTTACGTGACCGGAATCGTCGGCAAGTGGCACCTTGGGGACGCACCGCCCTTCCGCCCTCGCCAGCGCGGCTTCGACGAGTTCTTCGGAATTCTCGGTGGTGGCCACGACTACTTTCGTTCCGCCGGCCCCGACGCGCGGGAATACCTGATTCCGCTGAAGCGAAATGACGAGGACGTTCCGGTGGAGGGGTGCCTGACCCAGCAGCTCTCCGATGCCGGCGTCGACTTTGTGCGCAGGCACTCCGAGAGCCCTTTCTTCCTCTACCTCTCGTACAACGCCCCGCACGGCCCCTTGCAGGCACCGTCCGAGCTGGAGGAGCGGTTCCAGTCGATCGAGGACCCTCGACGGCGAACCTACGCTGCAATGGTCACGTCCGTTGACGACGGAGTGGGCGACATCACGGAGGCAATCGGGGATCTGAGCTTGACCGAGCGCACCTTGCTCTTCTTTCTCAGCGACAACGGCGGCCCTCCCTTTGCCAACGCGTCGGACAACTCTCCGCTGCGAGGCGTGAAGGGCACCGTCTATGAGGGCGGAGTGCGAGTCCCATTTGTGCTCGCGTGGCCCGGGAGGGTGTCCCCAGGGACGGTGTACGATCTCCCGGTCAGCGCCTTGGACATCTTTCCGACCGCGGTCGCATCCGCCGGCGCCAACGTGCCCTCCAATCTGGACGGCGTGGACCTGATGCCCCATCTGAGCGGTTCGGCCACCGGTCCACCTCACGAGCACCTCTATTGGTACGCCGCCGGAGGAGACCAGTACGCGATCCGCACGCAGGACCGAAAGCTCGTGAGAACCCTGACCAGGGACCCCGAGCTGTACGACATCCAATCGGACATCTCAGAAAGCGTGGACATCAGTGCCGAGGATGGCTCCGTCGCAGAGCTTGAGAGCGCCTTGGATGCATGGCATGCCACCCATCCGCGCCCCCAGTGGCTGGGCACTGCCCGGGACCGTCCGATCAGTCCCAACACTGTCACAGCTCTGAGCGCTGACCAGTCCGAGATTGACGCATGGCTCGCCGTGGCTAGGCCGTGAAAAGGCCGGACACCCAGAGCCCCAGGCTGAGCCGAGAGTCGGTGCGCAAACGGCGCAGGACCTGAGATCGGCTAACGCCCCTGCCCGCCAGGGACGGGTGGCTGGCCGCGAGGCCGCAACGCGCCAGCCTGGCAGCGGAGGTCCGGGAGGAAACTTGCCGGTTCTGGGCGGTCCCCACACGGAGACGACCCGCCGAGAGCGCTACATTCGCTTCGCGTAGACGAAGAATGCCCCGCGCTCCGTGCCGTCCGCAGAACGGAAGAGCGTGTGGAGCGTTGTGTGCCCCTCGGCAAGGTCGGCCTCGATTCGTACGCTTGGCGAGCCTTCAGGGATGTCCACCGATCGCTCGACACCGCCTACCGCAAGCGTCGCAGTCGAGGCATCGATCGGGTAGTTGGCCGGCTTGTCCTGTTGCAGGAGCTCGAACTCGTACGTTCCGGACTGCGCGACGCGGATGTTCCAAGTGCCGTTGACAGCCGGCCCCCGCACCACATGATTCTGACTCCAGGGCACTTGCGTCGCATCATCGGGCGGGAGCCAGTCGTGAGCCGTGATCCGCGCCGGATTCTCGGCATCGGTGCCGATGTCCAAGTAGACGTTCGTCTCGAAGCGGTCATCAATCCGATCCCACCAAGACTCGTACGCCGCTCGCAGCTCCTCGACGACCGCCGCGTTCTCGGCGGCGACATCGGCGGTTTGGCCGGGGTCCGCTTGGATGTCGTACAGCTCGGAACCGTTGACTAGCCGGTATTGTTCGGTCATCACAGAGCTCTTCCGCCACTGTTCCGGGAAGCGGATCCGCTGTGAGTGCACGACCAATGTGCGGTCAAGCCACTCCTCGCCGCGCATCAGCGGCAGCAGGCTCGTGCCGTCCCAGTCCAAGTCCTCCCTGCGGCCGATGCCGGCCACGGCGGCGAGAGTTGGTAGGACATCGATGTGGGCCGCAAGGTTCCCAACGTCCCGGGGTGCCCCTAGCCCGCCCTGGGGCCAGCGCACAAAGAACGGTACGCGGTGCCCGCCGTCGTACTCCGAGCCCTTTCGGCCGCGCATGCCCGCGTTGAACCCCTGCCACGCGCCATCAGCCTCCTCGCGCTCGGCACGCGCGAGCAGGTCCGCGTTCTCCGACCCCACGCGCTGCGTGGGATGCGTGTTCGTGACACCCGCCGCAGTGCCGTTGTCGGTCATGAAGATCAGCAGCGTGTCGTCTGCGATTCCCAGCTCGTCCAACTTCGCCGTTAGCAGGCCCATGTTGTCATCGATGTTCTCGATCATCCCGTAGAACTTGTCCATGGGGCTGGGCACTCCCGCGTCGGCGTAGGGCTGGGAGTACGATTCGTCAACCAGGAACGGTCCGTGCGGGGCATTCGTCGAGAGGTAGGCGAAGAACGGCGCTGCCCCCTGCGAAGCTTGGTCCTCGATGAACCGGAGGGCACTGGAGAAGAACACGTCAGTGCAGTACCCGTCGAAAGGCTCTGGCTCGCCGTTGTGCCAGTAGGTGTCATCGAAGTAATCGTTGCCCCAATAATCGGGGGTCTGTCCCACCCCCCCGCCACCGTGGTAAACGGCTTCCTGAAAGCCCCGGTCGATCGGGCGGTATGGAGCGCTGTCGCCGAGGTGCCATTTTCCGAAGAATCCCGTCGCGTAGCCCGCTTCCGACAGCACGTCGGCGAAGGTGACCTCGTCACGATGCACGATGGAGCGCCCCATGATCGTGTGCCACACTCCCGTTCGCGAGGAGTAGCGGCCTGTGACAAGTGCCGACCGGGTCGGGGAGCACGTCGGATCGACGTGGAAGTTGGTGAGCCGGAGACTCTCCGCGTGCAGAGCGTCCAAGTTCGGCGTGCGAATTCGGGAGTTCCCGTGCACGCCGACATCGCCGTACCCTTGATCGTCCGTGATCACGACGATGATGTTGGGCATCGGCGGGGGCTGCGCCGAGCAGCCGGCCCATAACGCCGCACACAGGGCTGCTAGCCCCGCGGTCCATCGCTTAGCAGTGGGGTTCCAAATTTGCGCCATGACCATTTCCGAACAAACTCCGATGACGATAGCACAGCAGCGTGAACCCGCCGACCATCCGAACACAGCAGTTCCAAATATGGCGTGCGCCGTGCTAAGGCACTGGCTCCCAGCGGGTGCGAAGCCCGCCCGGCTAACTGTCGCTCCAGCCGGAAGCCGTCGGAGCGGGTCATGGAGGTAACGACATGGACTGAAGCACTCCGACGTGACGGGCCGCCTTTTGGGCGGCTCAGCGAGCACGCAGGCCGCAACGCGAGTGAACGCCGAGCAGGCCTCGAAAAGCATAATGCGGAGGCCGACCCGCCGCTATATCGGGGAAGGCAGCCAGCGTCCGGGAAGCGAGCGACGCGAGCACCGGGCGTCTCCGCCGGGGTATTGGCGGCAGCATGCGTGCAAGAGGGAGACGGAGGCAACACGGGAAGCCCTGTCGGTGGCGTGCACGCGCCAACCGGACTCCCGCGAGGGACAGGCCGGGCCGGTCAGGGTGGCGGAGAGGCCCGTAGTACCGGGGAAGCCGGGTAATGCCGGTGGAGGGAAGGGGCCTCAGTTCGAGAGCGATGCAGGAAGGAGGACAGGACCGATGGAGACTGGCGCGAGCCTATTAGCTCCGGAAAAGTTCGGAGACTCCAGAGCGCATCACCTGCGCAAGCGAAGGAAGACCCGGACCACCGCGCGCAGCAGTGGCCGGGAGAACTGGCACGCGCCGTTGACGCACAGGCGGACCAGCGGCTCAGCCAGTGGCTGTGTCGGAAGCACCAGGCGAAGTCGGGCCACCCCGTGCGGTACCCGAGCGAGAGGCTGAGGATTGACTTCGGCCTCGTGCGCCTGCCAGTGCGGACGGCCAGCTTTCCGTGGGCGAAGGCATGATCTCGTCCGAGAGCCGGATGCTGGAAATTGGCATGTCCGGTTCGATGAGCGGGGAGAGGAGACGTAGTTAAGCGGGAAGGTCAGTGAGGCACCTACAGATGGCGAAAGCCGTAGGAACACCCCTAAAACAGCTACTGCTTCCTTGCTAAGGCCAACGCGCCTCTCCTCGACTCTACAGGTAGCTCGAGCGATGCAGTTCGGAAGGTGTGCTGTCGCTAGCGATCTGCTCGGTTAGGTGAGGATTGCGCGGGCATCTCGGCATGCGGTCGTGGCTGTAAGGGCCACTGGTGCCGTAGAGCGACACCCTGTCCGATGGGCTCTTGTGGCAGCGGGCACAGCGATGCTGCTGGCTCTTGTAGCAGAGCGTGATTGACTGCTGCCGATACTCATGCTGGGGTGCAACCCCCCCATTGCCAAGTCGGTGGTGCTCGCCGGTGTAGCATCGTGTCCAACAGGCTGGGCCAGTCGCGGAAGACGAATTCCTCAGTGAAGAAGCGTAGTTTGGCGAAGAACTTGCTGCGCGTTTGCAGGTACTCACGGCATTGCTGCCAGCGGCCCGGCAGGCCGTCGAGGGCTGTGTGCAGCGCGAAGGCCAGCAGGTTCAGCGTCGCGAGCACATTCGCCAGACCCTTGTTGCCATGGCCGAAATTGTGCTTGAAGTTCTGTCCATGGCGCGCGATGCAATTGAAACACTCATTCTCGACCTTCCAGCGCGCTCTCGCGCAGCGCGCGATTTCCTCGACGTTCTCGCCGCGCACCGCAAGGCTCGTGAAGAAGGTGCTGTAGTACGTTTGCTGCCAACCAGCGGGCCTGCGCTGGCAGATGCGCATCTCGATCCAGGTGCCCGTGACCGCGTCAGTGCTGTTGCGCACGCGCACGCCCGACACCCAGCGGTAGCGCTGCTGCCGCCAGCCGCGTCCGTGCTGGCTGCGGCGCCGCAGCCAGTTCGTGGTACGCGGGCGGGTGCCGTCGATGGCGGCGAACAGGGCCGGATGCGAGCCGGGCTTGACGACAAACAGGAAATCGGCGCCGGCATCCAGGATCTGGCGGCAGAACGGATGCTTGGAGTACAAGGCATCACCGAGGTACACCGGACGCAAGCCGCGCAACTGCTCGTGCCAGCGCGCGAACCAGCGCTTGGCGGCGTTGAGCTCACAGTCCTGCTTGCGGGATTGGCGCGAGCCCTGCTCGCCGGGGTCATCCTGGGGACGCACGAATTCGGGCATCAAGGGCAGGGCGCGATTGTGGCCGGGGGCGACGATCACGGCAGCCAGCATGGTGTGGAAGTACTGGGGAATCTTGCCCTTGCCGGTATGGCGGCAGGAGCACAGTGCGCAGCGGATCTTGCGGGATTGGTGGAACTCGATTCCATCGAGGGCAACCAGCACACGTCCGCCGAGGCGCAGGAAGGGGCCCAGAGAGCGCGGCTGGCTGCGCAAGTCAGAGAGGATGCGCAAGAACAGGGGCGCGAAGTTGGCTAGCGGGAGACCGTCGAGGAGGTTGCGGATCTGCTGTGGGCAGGGGATGTCCTTGATGCCAAACAGCGTCTGACAGTTCGAGCGGGCCCAGCGAAACAGCAGCTCTCTCTGGAAAGCGAGGAAGGAGGGAGACTGCACGAAAAAGCAGGCGAAGGCGCTGAGCACGGCGTCTGCCAGGGTGTAACGAAGGTTGGGGCCGTTGCGAGCATCCGGGAGCGCATCGGCTGTGGAGCGCAGTGAGCGCACAATGGTCTGGAGAACGTTGTCCAATCTATCTGTTTAAACCATCTTTTCTATTGCTGTCAAGCCTCAGTCTGGATGGGCGGGTTGGTGGCCCCTGCCGGGATCTCGTGCGCAAGCAAGGGACTTCGAGTCATGGAGGGCATGAATTCGGGGACCCAGCAGCGCGCTATAGGCCCTATTAGTTTCGCTACATGTGTGTATAATTGTGCTGAATTCCAAATTTGAAATAGCTGATCCGAACATTCCTTGGCGCCCTCGTCCCCGAGCGCGGCCGGCCCGGGTGTCGGGGCGAGCGCCCCGGCTGGGGCGTTTCCGTCTGCGCGCCGGCCAAACGTGGCTAGGATAGAGAAGGGTGCAGGGAAGCCGCGCATCACGATGCGACCGGCGGTGCACTTCCCGCAACGCTCCGTCAGAAGGTCCGACCGCGCGCGTTGGGCGGGGCATTCTGACCCGGTCCCGCGTAGCATCCCTCGGGGCCGCCTTGCTGGCCGCCTTCAGCGTCTTCGGGCCGCCATGTTACCCGCAGGGCATGGAGGGCAGAGTGTCGGTCCGTGTCGTTGATCCGAGCGGGCAGGGGGTGCCGGCACAGATCAGGCTTGACTCGAGGCGGCCCCAGTTCGTCGCCGAGGCAACCGCCGGCCCAGAAGGCCGGGCGGTCTTGGTGCGCATCCCGCCGGGCAGGTACCGGCTCGTCGTCGGCCATGCCGGGTTTGCCAGATCTGAGCGCGAGATTGAGATCCGCTCCGCCGTTCCGCAGGAGATTGGGATCACGCTGGACATTGAGGCCGTCCGGGGGGAGATTACCGTCACAGGAAGGCCGCCGCTGGTCGACACCCAGGTGCCGGTACCGCCGGTCTGGGCAGGGCGGGCTCGGTTGGACACGGCGCTCGGGACGACGTTGGGCCGCAGCGTCCCGGATATCGTCACGACCATGCCAGGCTGGCTGCTCGAGGCGCACGCCGTGCTGCACCCGCGCGGTTCGGAGTACGACACCCAGTACGTGATCGACGGTCTGCCGCTGTACGACAACCGCTCGATCGCGTTCGCGCCGCCGCTGGAGACCCGGGAATTCGAAGCCGTCCGAGTGCTCACCGCGGGCATTCCCGCCGAGTACGGGCGCCGGTTGGGCGGCGTGATCGCGCTCGACACCCGCAGGGCGGCCGCGGACGGGCACCGGTCGGAGGTCACGCTCTCCCAAGGCGGCTACGCGACGCGGATGGGAGCCGTTGCCCATCAGTTCGCGCGCCGCGGCAGCGAGGTCTCGGTGGGACTGCACGCCGGCTCCACCGACCGATACCTCGACCCGCCCTCGTTGCACAACTACACGAACTCGGGAAGCATGGGCGGGGCGAACTTGCGCCTGGCAGGCGACTTGGGGAGCGGCGACCGGCTCTCCGTTTACGCCCGCAGCAACCGGGCGCGCTTTCTGGTCCCGAATGACCTGGAGCAGCAAGCGGTCGGGCAGCGCCAGGATCGGCGCTCGAGCGAGTCCGCGGCCCTTGCCCACTATCAGCGCGTGCTGGCGCCCAGCCGGCTGCTTGCCGTCCGCGGCATGTTCCGAGACCTCGGGGCAGGGCTGTGGAGCAACACTCTCGCAACGCCGGTACATGTTGCGCAGGATCGTGGGTTCCGGGAAGGCGTGCTCATGGCTGACGTGACGGTCGACGCCGAGCGGCACACCCTCAAAGTTGGCGGCGACGTCCGGACCACGCTGATCCGCGAGGCGTTCCAGATGGCAGAGCCCGACGAATTGCCGGACTTGGACCTTGACTTCTACCGGCGGGAGCGAGCGCTCGATGCCAGTGCCTTCGTCCAGGACTCAGTCCGGCTTGGCAACTTCGCAGCCAGCGTCGGCCTGCGCTACGACCACTACCGGTTGCTCACAACTGAGCGCGCGCTGAGCCCCAGGCTGGCGGCGAGCTACTTCCTGCCGATCGTCGGCGTGCAGGTGTTCGCCTCGTACGACCGGATCTTCCAACCGCCGCCCATCGAGAACCTGCTGCTGAGCAGTGGCGGGAGTCGCCTCGGCTTGGACGCGGCAAGCGAAGCCCTGCCGGTTCCCGCGAGCCGCGCGCACTTCGCGGAGGTCGGTGCGCGCAGGGCACTGGGCGACGCGGCGCGAATCGAGGTCAAGCACTACTGGCGCAAGTTTCGCCACATGATCGACGACGATGTGCTCCTCAACACCGGGGTCTCCTTTCCGATCACCTTTGACTCCGCCCGCGTCGAAGGGACGGAAGTCCGGCTCGAAATGCCAGCGTGGGGGCGGATATCGGGCGTTGCGAGTTGGTCCAACATGCTCGGGACGGCGGTTTCCCCCGTGACCGGAGGACTGTTCGTGGAGGGCGGCGAGGCGGAGGAACTGCGGGACAGGCGCGTCGAGTTCCCGATCAGCCAGGACCAGCGCAACACGCTTGCCGGTTCCCTCCAGGTCAACTTGACCCGTCGGACCTGGCTGTCAGCCGGGATACGGTATGGCAGCGGCCTGCCGATCGAGCTCGAGGACGACGATGACGACGACGGTGATGACGACGACGGTGACAACGGAGGGGACGAGTCGGACGACGAGGATGGGCACGAAGAGCAGGGCGAGGCGGTGTCCGAGGCGATTCTCGAGCGTGCGAACTCGTCCCGCGGCCGCGTGCGGCCGAATCTCAGCCTTGATTTCTCGTTCGGTGCGAGGCTCTGGGAGCGGGGCCATCGTTCGGCAACCCTGCAGTTGGACCTGCGAAACGCGACCGACCGGTTGAACGTCATCAACTTCACAGGCCTCTTCTCCGGCACGGCCCTTGCCCCGGGCCGGCAGGCCACGGTCCAGCTTCGCCTGCGTTTCTGAAGTGCCGGGCTGTGGGCCCCGATTGGTGCAAGGCAGCCGCGGCAATGTAACCTTTGTCTTGCGGGGAGGATCGACGGTGCGGATTATGTCGCTTGTGCTCGCCTGTGCGGTGGCGGGGTTGTTGCTCGCCCAGGCTTCCCGCCAGGTGCTGATCCTTGACGACGGAACCCGGATTCCCGTCCGCGAGTACGAGGTCAGCGGGGATCGCGTGCGCTACTTCAGCTCGGAGCGCGGCCAGTGGGAGGAGGTGCCCGCAGAGATTGTTGACGTGGACCGGACCGGCGAGCACAATCGCAGCGTCGGCGCAGAGCTTGACAGGCGGGAAGACGAATTGCGCCGCGAGCGGGCGGCCGAGCGGCGGGCCCGCACCGAGCTGCACTCCGTTCCGCTCGACGACGGCGTCTACTATCTCGGCCCGCAGGGTCTCGTGGCGTTGGAACAAGTCTTTTACAAGCTGGACAAGAGCGCCGGCCGCACTGCGCTCAACGTGATCGCGCCAGTGCCAGTGATGACCGGCAAGCGCACCCTGTCCGTCAGCGGCTTGGGTGCCAAGACTGTCGCGGCCGAGGACCGCCCCGCCTTCTACCTTCGACTGGACGATTTCGGGCGCTTCGGCATCTCCCGCGTGAAGCCCGAGCCCAAGAGCAAGCGGCGAGTTGTCCAGCAGATCTACACCATTCCCAGAACCGAGGAGCAGGTAGAGGACCAGGAAGAGGTGGAAGTGTTCCGCCAGCAGCTCGCACCCCTCGTGTACAAGATCTGGCCGGTGGAGCCGCTGGAGCCTGGCGAGTACGCGGTCGTGGACTTCACGCCCGGAGAGACGGACCTGCGGGTCTGGGACTTCTCCTACCAGCCGCGCGAGACCGCTGGGGAGCGCTAGCGTTGCCTTTGCGGAAAGTCGCCGACTGCATGTCAGTGGTCTTGGCACTCTTAGCCGCCGCTTGTGGGGGTGATGCCCCGGTCCTCGACGTCTGCAGGCCGGCGATTCGTGACATCGAGGTGGCCGTGACTACCAACGGGCGAATCGAGGCCGGTGACGCGGCGGCATTGCACGCCCACGCGTCCGGACCGGTGGAGCGTGTCGCGGCCGAGCTCGGCATGGTGGTGGAGCGGGGCCAGGAGGTCGTGAGGATAGGCGACGCCGGCCAAAGCGCCGGGCACGCCCGGGCCGCGGCGCGCCTGAGCGCGGCCGAAGCCCGCTTGGCCCGTCTGGAGGCGGGCTTGGCCCCGTCCGAGGCGGCCGCGCTCAGGGCCCGTCACGCCACCTTGTCGAGAGCCCTGAACGCTGCGGTCGACGAGACTGGCGGCCTCCGGCGATTGCTCGCCCTCGATGCCGTGTCGCGGTTGGAGCTCGAGGCCCAGGAGCGGACGGTGGCAGACCTGACGGAGGAGATTTCCGCGCTGGATGTACGGCTGGCCTCGGCACCGCCGCCCGGGCAGCGCGCCGAGCTGGAGGCTGAGGTCGCAGAAGCCGGCGCAGCGCTCGAGGAGGCCCGGCGCGCTGCGACAGATCTCTCGGTGCGCGCTCCCGTCGCCGGGCAGGTCTACTCGCTGCAGGTGGCGGTCGGAGACTTCGTGGAAGCCGGGCAGCTAGTCGGCCATGTCGGCACCATTGGCAGGGTGCGTGCCCGGGTGTACGTCGACGAGCCGGATCTCGGCGCTGTGACGGCAGGGGCCAGGACTGTGCTCACGGCGGACCCTTATCCGGGGAAAGAATGGCCCTGCCGGATCGATTCCATTCCGGCCCAGATTGTCCAGGCCGGCCTCCGCAGGGTCGGCGAGGCTCTTTGCGCGGTCGACAACCCGGACGGAACATTGCTGCCCGGCTTGGCCGTCCGCGCGAGGATCGTTGTCCAGACCGCTCAGCGGGCGCTCAGCCTCCCGCGGGAATCGATCTCCAGAGAGGGCCCGGTGACGTACGCGTGGATCTTGGAGGGCGGCTTTCTCCGGCGGCGACCGGTTCGCCTCGGGGCCGCCGGGCCCGCGCATGTTGAAATTCTCGAGGGTGTTGATTCCGCGAGCATGGTCGTGCTTCCCGGCGATGCTCCGCTCAGGGCCGGTGAGCGGGCTAGCGCGAGGCTTCTCGATGAGTAGGTTACTGGCAGGGCTGGCGGTGGCCGTGGTTTGGGCCGCGGCGGCAACCCCGGCGTTCGAGCAAGGGCTCCGCCACTACGGCGCGGAGGATTACGAGAAGGCACAGAGGTCGTTCGAGGCCGCGCTCGCCGAGGAGCCGGGCAGTTCCGAGCGCAATCTGTGGCTCGCTCTCGCAATCGGCCGCAGGCTCCAGACGATGTCCGCAATCCGCCGCCTGGGCGCAGTGCCGTTGGTCCGGCGGGTGAAGCGCCACTTCGAGTTGGCCGTGGAGCTGGATGGCGCCAACATCGACGCGCTCAAGGCGCTGGTCGGCTTCTACCTGGACGCGCCGCCCTTCGCGGGCGGCAGCAATGGCTCCGCCCGGGAAGTGGCGGAGAGGATTCGGCAACTTGACCCAGCCCAGGGAGCCCTGGCAACGGCAGCCTGCCACGAGGGCAGGGGTGAGCATGAAGAGGCCGCCACCCAGCTGGCCCTGTCCCGGGTTCTCGCGCCGGACGACATCGGTGCTATCTTGGCCCACGCCGGTTTCTTAGCACGGCGGGCCGAGCACGCTGCCAGTGACGGCCTGTTCGACCTAGCTTTCCGTCTCGATGGCGACAACCCCGCTGTTTGGAGCGCGGCCGCAAGGGCCTGGATCACGGTGTCCCGGAAAGACAGATACAGCGAGGCGCGCGATTTCGCGGAACGGTACTTGGACACGCCGAAGAGTGCTCCCGACGCGGAGCCCTACTTCGAAATCAGGGCCTTGCTCAAGAAGCTGCCCCGCTCACGCTGAGGTGCGCGCCGTCTTTTCGGGCCGCATGCCGGTGCGCGGATTGCCCTTGCCACCCGGTTTGGTCATAGATTCGGCAGTTGGCCGGGACCCTTGGGCCTTTCGGGCGCCGTGAGTGCACTCCCCAGGCAGAGCGTCGCTCCGCTCCGAGCGGCCCCCAGCGTGTTCACTCTGGATGAGAATCAGCGGCCAGGCGTGCACTGCCTCGGACGCGGGCCGCTGCTCGGCACGCGCAGGGAACAGCCACCCGGCGTCCAGCCGGCAGCCTCCCGCGAGTGGGGCTCTCGCAGCGCGCGCCCTGCGGCCCCCCGCGCCCAACCCGGCCATCAAGCGCTGGACGCTCTGGACGCGATTCTTCCCGCTGCGCTACAGTGGCCAAGCGCATGAACGGGATTTCTGACAGGCTCGTGATGACCGAGGCAAGCCATGAGACGACTCTATCCTGACCTGTGGCAGACAGCTCAGCAGAAGCAGTTCTCCATCCTGAACGTGCACGGCTACTTGCTGGAGCGCCCGGAGGGCAACGCCCTCTTCTACAACCCCAGAGGCACCGGTGACTTCAAGGCCATCGCCGAGGTGGGCGGACTCAACCACCACAACCTGACCCACTGCCACGAAGTCAGCGGCTCGCTGGTCGACGTTGCGCAACGCTTCGGTTCGGAGTTGTGCTGTCACTCCCGCGTTGAGCCGTATCTGTCCGGCACGCTGTCGGCGGACGTGTGCTTCAACTCACCGGCAACGGAGATGCACTACGGCGTCGAGGTGATTCACACGCCCGGCCACACGGATAACAGCTTGTGCTACCGGTACCACTCGCCACACGGCAAGACGTACCTGTTCACCGGCGACACGCTGTACTTGGATGCCGACGGCGAGTGGGCGACGGTCGTCGTGTCTCAGGATGGCGGGAACCACCGGGAATTGGCAGGCAGCCTGGCTCTACTTCGCCGCCTTGATGTCGACGTGATCGTCTGCAGTGTCTCGCTTGGAGAGATGAAAGTCGTTGAGGTGACTCGCCCGGAGTGGCACGGCATCATCGATGCACTGATACGGCCCCTGGCCGGCGCTTAGAGAGCGTTGCCCATGTCGCCGGACTCCGCGGCAGCGATCTCGGCGTTCCCGGAAGCTCCGCCAGGGTCACGGTTGTCGGCGGTTTCGGGGTTCCGCATGCTTCATACGACGGGGGAACGCCGAGGACACGGCTGGCCGCTCCGCTCCCGGAGGGGCATGCACACACGCTGCGTGGGCGAGCGGAAACCCAGCCTCTGGAAGGGGCCCTGAAGTTCCGCACGCCACTCGCTGGGCAGCGGTCTGCCCGGCTAGAAGATGAACTTGAGCCCCAGTTGGAACTGCCGCGCTCGCCGCTGTGTGGACGTAACGACGCCGAAGTTGCTGCGACTCAGGTTCTGCACCGGTATCGAGAAATCCGCATGATTGAAGGCGTTGAACGCCTCGGCTCGGAACTGGAGCTTCATTCCCTCCCTGCCGGGAAGCGGAAAGTCCCTGAACAGTGACAGGTCGAAGTTCGTCACCCCGTCCGAGCGCAGCGCATGTCTGCCCGAATTCCCAAACGTGAAGGGAGCGGGAGCACTGAAGGCGTCGGTGTTGAACCACCGGGCTGGCGAAGGATTGCTCAAGTGCGGGTCGCCGACCTGGTCGGCTCGCATGTAGCCGTTGCGGTTGCGCGTGTTGGCGATGTCGCCGCTCACGTTGATGTGGTACGGCCGGCCCGAGTAGAGATTGGTGATGCCATTGATCTGCCAGTTGCCGATGATGTAGTCGCCCAGCTTGCTGCCGGTCGACTTCATTCCGGGACCGACCGGAATCCGGTACACCCAGTTGAAATTGAAAATGTGTGTCAGGTCGTGGCCAGCTACGCCCTTGTCGCGCACATGGTCATACGGCGTCTGCGTCGAGCAGCCCTCCACGTTGTACCAGCCGTCACAGGCCAGGTTGAGGGTCTTGGACCACGTGTAGTTCACCATGTAGGTGAAACCCCGCGCTCGCTTGGTCAGCTGGAACTGGAAAGCGTTGTAGTTGGCCCGCCCCACACTCCGCTGCCAGAACGTTGGCACGATGAAGGGATAGGGGCTGCGATCGGCCGGATTCCCGGGTCCAGGTGTCGATGCCGTGTTGTAGAAGTGATCGAGCGGAGCCCGGCGGTTCGCCGATCCGACGTAGTTGGCGGAAACTAGGGTGTCGCGCGTCAGCTGATGCTGCAGTCCGAAGTTCCACTGCATCGAGTACTGGTTCTTGATTCTTGGATCGGCGTACCACGCCACGCGGTCGAAGGGTGTCGGACCCGGCAGCAGGCCGGCCGGGAAGGGGTTCTTGCCGGAGATACCGGGAACCGGATTGCCGCTGGTCGGCGTGTTCAGGTTGCCTGACTGCTGCTGGCCAACGTCCGGCCAGGTGTGGCCTTGCGCCTGCATCATCTGGTTCATTCCAGCCCAACTGTCGAAAAACATGCCACCGGACATCCGGATCGCAGTTCGCTCACTCACCCGATATGCAACTCCGACCCTCGGCTGCCAGTTGTCCGTCCAATCCCCGATCAGCCTCTGGGTAGGGGACACGCTCACTTCGCCGGGCAAGCTTCCGTCCGGAGTGGGAATGCAAGGTGCCGCCTTCAGGGACTCGCACGAATCGGGCTTCGCCTGGATGACGTAGAGGCCGCCGTGGACGCGTTCAAAGTCCGGAGTGCCGGCAAATATTCCCTTGTCCCCGAACGAGCCAACGCGCGGACTCCATGTGCGGTCGTACCGTAGGCCGAGGTTCACTGTCAGCTTGGGTGTGACCTTCCAGTTGTCCTGCACGTAAAGGCCGCCGATCGCTCCACGATGGAGGCGCTTGAAGAAGTCCCGGCGGCCCGCATTGTTGGGCACGTTCAGCAGCCAGGAAGCGAGTGGACTGCCGCCCGTGTTGGTTTGCGGATTCGCGGTGTTCGCCGGAACGAACGCGATGTTGTGGTCGTTTGTCACCCCGAAATGCCGGTTCGTGCTGTACTCCGCACCGAACTTCAGCTGATGGTTGCCTAGTATCTTGGTGAAGTTCCCCTTGAGCGAGTAAATGTCGGAGGTCCGGTTGTTCGCAACCCGCTCTCCGCCGTTGAAGAACTGCCCCACGCTCACTGAGGGCGTGAGGGCGAGGTCACTCCTGAAGCTGCAACAGAACAGCGGTTCGAAGCCGAAGCTCGTCGGATCCACGTCACTGGTGAATTCGCTGCCAGTGTCCCGGTTGATGATCGTCCGCGCGAACTGAAGCTGAAAGATGCTGGTCGGGCTGAATGTGTGCACCCAGCTGGAACCGATGTTCAGCGTCCTGACATTGATCAGGCTGCCGAGTCCTTGCCGGCCTGCGGACCCTGTCTGGGCGAGATCCGACCAGCTGGCCCGGCCCCAGATCATGTCCTTCGCACTGAAGTTGTGGTCTCCCCGCACGTTGAATTCGTTCTGGTCCAGCGAAGAGTTGGTGGTGTCCAACTGATTGCGATCGGCCACGCCCGTTGCGATCGGCTTGGGTATCGTCATCTGCGCATAGTTCACGAATCCGGAATCGAGTCGGCTCTGGGGGAGCATGTTGTTCGCGAACGGATCCCGGATGAAGGTCCCGGTCGCAGGGTCCTCGCGCGTGGACTGAGGGTCGTAGATCTGGGCCGGCCAGTCGCTGTGGTCCCCGGCCAGATTCGCGTCGGTCGGAACACGGTAGAGCTGGTTGGCCGGAGCGCGCCTCTTGAAGCCCTGCCATGCAAAGAAGAAGAACGTCTTGTTGCGGACTGCCGGGCCGCCCACTGTCGCTCCGTACATATTCTGCGAAAGAGGCACGACGCTCTGGCGGAAGAAGTTCCTCGAGTCCAGGTTGTCGTTGCGAATGAACTCCCAGAGCGTGCCGTGCAGTGCATTCGTGCCCGATTTCGTGACAACGTTCACGATGCCGCCGGTCCCCTGACCGAATTCCGCCTGGTCGTTGTGGGTCTGGACCTTGAACTCCTGAATCGCGTCGATGATTGGCGGCGTGGCGTAGGTGCTGACCATCGAGCCCTGGTTGATGACGCCGTCGGTCAGGAAGAAGTTGCTTCGATTGCTCTGACCGTTCATTGCGGGATAGGCGAACTCACCAATGGCGGAACTGCCAAACCCCCCACGATTCTGGGACGTGCTAATCGGGGACGCGCCCGGTGTGAGAGTCAGCAGCTGCGTGAAGTTCCGTCCATTGAGCGGAAGGTCCACGACTTGGTTCTCAGCCATGACGGACCCCAGCTCGGCGGTTGAGCTCTGCACTTCGGCACCGACGGCTTCGACAGTCACGGTCTCGGCCACCGCTCCGATCTCGAGTGCGAAGTCGAAGGTCGCGGTCTGGTTGACGGCCAGCGTGAAGGGTTGGAGCGAGCTGGTCCGGAAGCCTTCCTTGCTTCCCGAGAGAATGTAGATCCCCGGCGTGATGCTGACGAACGTGTAGATTCCGACTGCGTTGCTCACGCTCCGTCGCTCAATACCGGTCTCGACGCTCTGGAGTACCAAGTCAGCCTCGGGTACGACCGCACCCGTTGCATCCCGGACGGTTCCGTTGATTGTCGCCGTCGACACTTGAGCCGCCGCGGAACTGGACAGCAGCAAGATGCCGACTAGGGCGAGAGCGACGGAGGCGATTCCGTTTCGTAGTGGTGGAGATGATTGCACGGTCAGAGACTCCTTAATCGAATTGTTCCGGCCTGTCAGACACGTGCCACGCCAACAACGAGTGAGGCACTTTGCGTTCAACGAACCCGGGTCTTCCCAGTGGTCGCAAGAATACACCCTGCTTAGGTTGCTGTCAATCGAATGCAGGCAGCGGCGGGCTGACCATGACACACAACGGGAAATTGAAAAACGGGTAGTGGCTATGTCAGGACAGGAGCATGGTCGAGCAGAACCTGATCAGCCAGACGCTCCGTCGTTCCGACGAGCCTTGGGCGTGTGCAGGCGAACTCGGCCACGGCTGGCGCTACCAGCCGCACTGAGGTTGCCCGCCGCATCTGCTCTGGGATTGATTCTTCGACTCTTGGAAGCGCCCTCAAGTCGCCTCGTGCCTGAAGGCCCTTCGCGCACTGGAATCCAAGGGCCTGACTTGCCTCCCGGCCCCCCGTCTTGCGACACCTCGGTGCTCACCGCGAAGCCCAGGCAGCGGATCCGGACCCCGTCCCCGCTCCCTTTGCCGTGCCCTCCAGCGTTGAGCTTGTGCGCGGGATCGACATCGTTCCCGCTGTCTCGCCCCACCGGCGCCAGCTGTGCCAGCGCTTGATCGCCTGCGAGCACGCTCGCGGCATTGTGCGCCACGTCGGCGCCCCGATGCGCTACCTGATCATTTCCGACCACGGCATCCTCGGCGCGGCCGTCTTTGCTGTCTCCGCTCTCGCCTTGCGTGAGCGCAGTGGATCGGCTGGGACCGGAACACCCGCCGGCGCCACCTGCACCGCATCGTTTGCCTTTCCCGCTATCTGGAACGCCCCACCGTGCATTGCCAAGATCTGGCCTCCAAGGCCCTCTCGCTCTGTCTGCGCCGCCTGCCCGAGGACTTCCAACAGCTCTACGACCACTGCCCATGCTTGGTGGAAACCCTTGCGGACACAAGCCAGCACTCTGGCCCTTGCTTCCGCGCCGCCAACTCCACCTACGTCGGTTGCACCGCCAGCGCTGGCGGATCGAGGACTGGCAGCGGGTGCTGAAGTCTGGCTGCAACGTGGAATTGTTGCAGCACCGCAGCGTGGAGCGCATTGAGCGAGCGGTGGCGATCAGGGCTGTGATTGCCTGGCGCTTGATGGTGATGACGGTGCTGGGCCGGCAGACGCCAGAATTGCCAGCAGACTTGCTGTTCACGGAGCTTGAGCTGATGGTGCTGCGGGACTTCGCGCGCGACCGGAAGCTGCCAACGCCGGACAACGTCGGCCGGGCAGTGCGCACGATGGCGATGATGGGCGGATACCTGAATCGCAAAGGGAACCCCCCTCCCGGGCACCAGAAGCTGTGGGAGGGCCACATCGATCTGGCGGCTGAGCTGAGTTCCGGTCATCAAGGGACCTAAGTGCGATCTGATGTGGTGCAAGTGTCAGAACGCACGGAGTGGCATTCACTGTACAGAGGAACTGCTGGGTCGTAATCGATCGGATCTTGGGTCATTGCTACTCGTATAGTGACGTATAGTTGTCGGTTGTAGCGCATAGTGGCTTCGTCGTGGCGCTGGACCAATGTGATTAGGTAGGCCACCGAACCCGTCGGGGCAGCTAACTGACAGTGTCCACTCGAGGGCGTACCGATGGGCGCTTCGGGCCTAGCAGCGGGTGTCCGCGATCCCCGCCGAACTAGGCAGACGTGGGTACGCGCCGCCGTGGCGGCAGCCGCGGTGAGCAAACTCGACGCGGTGAGCCGCGAGCTTGGAGCGATTCCACCCGTCGCGGTGGAGAGACCCCAGCCGTTCCGGAACGGGCCTGCCTGCCCGTCGTCGGCAGCCAGCAAATGGCAGGTTGTACTCTCCGGCGCACGATGAAACACAAGCGCCGGTTCCAACTGCCGACAGGGTGGCCTAGCCGGGGCCACTGGACGCCTCTTGATACCCACCTTCAACCTCGACAAACCGACTCCCAGAGACGACAGATTGGACATCGCTACTTAGCCCATGTCCGGAAGTCAGGCTGAGGCGCGCTGCTACGGGCGGATCCTGCGGATGGGAGAGCACGGCCTGGTGATCCGCAAGCTGGCGGCCGAGTCAGGCACATTCCGTTTTCGGAAGGTTAGGGCGCTTGCTGGAGTGAATGCTTGTTTTGGTGCTTGTGTGGAGGTGCCGGCCAGATCCGTGAGGGTTGGGTGCGGGTGATCTGGGCACTTGATTCGAGCAGTGAGCACGGTCTTCGCACAAGGACGACAGTGGTGTGGTCCGGCGCTTTGTCAGGGGCGTGTGGACCGTGAGACGATCCCGCCTGAGAGGGCCCTAACGACACAGGGGTAACCCAGCGCCTCGTCTGGCGCGTCGCTGCCTGCTGCCGCCAAGGTTGCATCGGCTAGCTCTTCGGTGGTATCAGCAACAGATCGAGAGCCTCCTGCTGGCGGGCTGCGAAATGCCGGTTGGCCACCGGCACGTAGCGGAAGCGTGTGCGGCAGCGGATGATTGAGATTGCCGTGTTGCTCAAAGTGGCCAGATTTCGCGGCAGGTCGCGCACGTAGACGCGGCAACGGTCTTCGTCGTAGGTCACGTCTCTCACATAGTGCAAACGATTCTCGATGTGCCAGTGCTTGCGGATCAGGCTCGCAAGCTGTTCCGGGCTGGCCTGCTCGCTCGACAGCGAGGTCAAGGCATAGCTAACTTCGATGCTCATCTTGCCGGCCTTGGCCCGGCGCCGCCGGCAGCGCTGGCGCTCGATGCGGATCGCCTGCTGGCGCCCGTAGAGATTGACCTTCCCGTCCCATTGCGACCCGCTGAGATCCTGGACCCAGTAACGGCGGCGCTCGCTGCGCCCGTGCAGCTTGTCGCGCGTCTCGATCATCGGGCAGTCACTGAAGTCCATCTCGCGCAACTGTTGTGCCATCGTTGGTTGGTTGTCCTTCACGGCGGTGACCAGGTAATGCGCTTGGCACTGCTGCAGACAGCGCGCCATCTGCTGCTGACAGTGCAGCGCATCGACGGTGACGATGCGCCCGGCCAGATCCAGCTCGCCAGCCAACTCGCGCAGGGCCGGAATCTCATTGCTCTTGCTGTCGATCTCGAGCTGGCCCAGCACCAGGCCGGTGTCCTGTTCCACAGCCGCGAACAACATGCGGCGACCGCCCTCGGTCTGCTTCGAGGCTCCCCGCACATCCTTGCCATCCATGCACACCGCCGGCTGGGCAAAGAAATCTTGGGTGCACGCGCCGCCCTGCCCGCCGGCGGGCTGCGGCGCGTGCTGCGCCTGCTGGCTCTGCTGCTGGGCCCAAGCTTCCACGGCATCGTCGAGCGTGTCGGGATCCAGCTTGGACAGGATGTTGTGGAAAGTCGTGGTGTTGGGGGTCGTGTAGCACTGCTTGGTGGGACTGAAGAAGCAGGACAAGGCCTTGCGCTGGTCTTGGTCCAGCAGCGCAGCGAACTGTGCCAAGGCCGTCACGCCACGGTAGCCAGCCAGTCGTGCCGCCAGTGCCAGCGTCAGCACGGTCCTGAGGTCGTAGCGCTTGCCGCGCGCACTGCGGTAATCCGGGATCGTGCTGAGAAACTCATACATGCTCCGCAGTTGCGGAACGTCGGGGGGCGCACTGCGCTCGGGGCCCTGCAAGGCCACATCGAGCTGCTCTGAGCGCAGGGTCTCGCTGGCGTTGGGTTGCAGTTCGTACACGAAAACCTCCTTCGGTTGGCCATGATGCCGCCACAGCGGCTTGCCTCCAGGCTGGCGCGCATAACCGCTGGTGAAGCCCAGCGAGCGCCAGTTCGCAGCGCGGTAACAGGTGCCGGCAAACTTCGAGGTGTCGACAAAGGACTCCGCGAGCAAGAGATCCGATGCATGCGCGGCGCGCATGTCTTGCGAGAGGCGCCGCAGGCTCAGGCCGAGCACGCGCGAGCACAGGTTGGGACGATGAAAGCCGGGCAGGATCACAAATCTGGAGTTTTGGGAGATCAAGTGCAGACGGCGGCGCTTCTGCTGCCGGGACCAGCCGATCCAGCGGTCTCTGACGCCAACTCTCAAGGCGGCGGCCTGCCAGCCGAGCAGGGCGATCCAAGTCGAGTTCAGGAAGGCGACATGGCGCAGCGCCTTGCCGAACAGGGCCCGGAAGGACAAGTAGTGGTGCTGGGCGACCAAGCGGTCCCAACGGCGGTGTTCTTCGGCCCCGTGGGTCGGGCGCACTTGAATGGCGCGCAAGTCCAAGTCACGACAGGCCTGTGGCAGCGCCTGCATGCCCCCAGTATGCCATAGTCACAACAGAATAGCCACTACTGAAGAACAACATCATCCGTCGGCGCACATCGCGACCGTCACCGCCAGAATGCGATCGTGCCACCCCTCAACCACGCTCTACGAGAAAGGAATGGCCCTGGCGGCCGAGTAATCCGTCCTGCCCGCCGACACCAGCCAATTGCACCATCCAAGGGCTTGGAGGCAAGGCCGCTTGCAAGGGCTGTCTCAAACCCGATCTGGAGCAGCAGGGCCCCATGCCGGAGTTCACGGGGACCAATGCCGGTGCCGAGTCTGATCCCGAGCCGTCTCGCTCATGCCGGAGTGTGTGACAAACCGCGCAGGACCCAAAGTATCCTTTGCCTCCTCATCCAAGCATCGGCCACAATTGTGTGTCATAGGCAGGGTGCGCGCCGTCTTCTCCGGCCGCAGGCTGGTGCCCGGAACGCCCTTGCCTCCCGTTTGGTCATAGATTCGGCAGTTGGAGGGCTCCCTTGGGCCGTTCGGGCGCCGTGGGTGCACTTCCTGGCGATGCTGTACTGTTTGGCTCACGTCGGAAGCGGGTGTCGCTGGCGCCGCGCGTTCATGGATCGTGCCGGGAACATATCGATCCCAACCACAGGCGCCATCTGGGAGGTCGCAACTGTCGGTGGCATTGCTGGCGATGCTTGGCCGCCCGCCAGCGTTCCAGACGCGTCCCAGGCAGAGTGCCCGGCGAGGCTTCGCCAAAGTCACGCACAGAAAAGGCCGTGCCTTCAGAAGCGGCCTCGCCGGCGGGCGTAGGACGAGCGCCCGAGCTGAGGGGCGCCTTTGCCTCGAATGACACATGCTGGACAGCCCAAGCCCCTTGCGCCACGGTGACGGCCGTTGCCGGAATGTGGTGAGTGGGTGGGTCAACTGGCGATCCACGAACTGGTCTAAAACATGTACAGTAACGCCTATGATTCAAGGCCAAGGGCATTGCCGAGATTCTTTCTTGAAATTCTTGCTAGGCTGACTGCATGGGCGCGAGCCGGGCAAGGCAAGCCGATAGGCCCGAGAGTGCACAGGTTGCAGAGCAGGGCGTTCAGCCGGTCGCGAGCACAAAGCCGATCGTCGCTGCCTTGCCGAACGCGGGCACGGCTCCCGAGCTGGCTCTAGCGGGCGGTGAGTCCGTGCGCAATATTGCGGGCGAGAACATCATCAGGGAGCTTGGATCGCGGATTGACAGCGTTCAGCGGGAGATGGTCGCTAGATTGGAGGCCCTGAACGTTGGGTTAGAGGCACAGAGAAGCGAGTTTCGCGCCGCACTAGAGTCGCAGGGCAGGGAACTTCGTGCCGCACTAGAGTCGCAGGGTAGGGAGTTGCGTGCCGCATTGGAGTCGCAGGGCAAGGAATTCCGGGCTGGGCTGGAGTCGCAGGGCAAGGAATTCCGGGTCGGGCTAGAGGCACAGGAGAAAGTGCAAGCGGCTGGGCTGCAGGCTGTGGTCGCGAAATTGGAGTCGCATAGCAAGGAATTCCGGGCTGGGCTGGAGTCGCAGGGCAAGGAATTCCGGGCCGGGCTAGAGGCACAGAGCGGCGAATTCCGGGCTGGGCTAGAGGCACAGGAGAAGGTGCAAGCGGCTGGGTTGCAGGCTGTGGTCGCGAAGTTGGAGTCGCATAGCGAGGAATTCCGGGCTGGGCTAGAGTCGCAGGGCAAGGAATTCCGGGCCGGGCTAGCGGCACAGGAGAAAGTCTACACGGCTGCGCTGAGTGCCGTGGCCACGGCGTTGGAGTCGCAAGGGAAGGTCCACACGGCTGGGCTGAACGCTTTGGCCATGGCGCTGGAGATGCAGAGCAGGAAGTTTACGGTCGCGCTGGAGTCGCAGGGCAGCCAGCTTACGGTCGCACTGGAGTCGCAGGGCAGGGAGCTTCGGGCTGGGCTCGAGTCGCAGAGCAGAGAACTCGGGGGAGTCATTCGGAGCCTCAGCAACGAGTTCAAGACGCTGAAGAGGCTGCTCGTGATAGTGGTAGCACTTCTTACCCTCTGGGTTAGCCGCCCCTTTTGGGAGAACATCGGTGCCGAGGGACAGACGGGCGGCAATCCGTCCGCTCATGTGAGCGAGGGGGCCGCCGGGCCGGTCTCGTCGCAAGTTGCGGACATTGAAACCGAGACGGAAGGGCCGGTGTCCGACTCCGACGCAGCCCAAGAGGGAACGCAGGCTCCTCCTGCATTGCCTTAAGTTGTCGGGGCCGGGAGGCGCGATGGCGTTCCGGGCGAAACGAGGGCTAACGGTGATGCCCCTCACCCCGAGGCCTGAGTTCCCACCTAAACCGCAAGTCTGAAGAATATAACCGTGGTTCGCTTGGCTCGCGCGAGGGATCGGCGACCTGTGCCTTGCCAGATCTTCGCCAAGGTCCCGTGAAGTACGCTACGCGGGGCCTTCCGCTCGGCAACTTAGTTCGCTCCGGCCTTGAGGCCCTCTGGGCGCACAGGTTGCGATCAGGGCTCGCCGGGGCGAGCATGGCGGTCGCGGTTGCCGCCGTGGCCATCGTCTACGCCGTGGCGGCGACTGGACGCGCCTACGTGCTCTCCCAGATCGAGGGTGTCGGGTCAAACCTCGTGTACGCGTACTACGAGGCTGGCGGGAACGTGTCTGAGTCCGAGTCTGATCACGTCAACGCCAGCGACCTCGCCGCCGTGCGCGAGCGCCTCGGTAATCTGGCGAGCGCTGTTTCGGGGGTTACGAGCGCATGGGACTGGGTCACCGCCGGGGGACGGGCGCTCCAAGTCCGGATTCTCGGGTCCGACCCGTCCTACCGGACTGTCCGCAATCTGGTCGTCCACGATGGGCGGTTCCTCGACGCCGCGGACATCGAGGCTCGCGCCAAGGTGGCGCTGGTCACCCCGGAACTGGCAGCGAGGCTGTACGGCCAAGGCTCCCGAGCCCTGGGCCAGCACGTGAAAGCTCACGGGATCGACTTTTCCGTCGTGGGTGTCTTTTCTGAGGGCGTCGAGACCTTCGGTCAGTCTGAGGTTTCGGAGCACTCGATACTAATCCCGTACACTGTCTTGGGCTACCTCCAGCCGGTGGACCGGGTGGATCCGCTGTATGTCTCCGTTCGCTCGCAGGACCGCGTCGGGCAAGTGGCCCGAATTGTGCGCGAGACGCTGGAGAGCAGGCATCGGGCCGGTTCGCTGTATCGCGTCGAGACAATGGAGGGCGTGCTGGCCGCGGCGCGCCGCATCATGGCGGCCATGACCGCGGCAATGGCGCTCGTCGCTTCGCTGACCCTCGCTGTCAGCGGGGTATTCATCATGAACATGATGTTGATCTCGGTGTCGGAGCGCGTGGTCGAGATCGGAGTCCGACGGGCTATTGGAGCCACGCGCCGAGACATCGGCCGTCAGTTCGTGATCGAGGCAGCCGTCACCGCCGCCATCGGAGGTGTTCTGGGAGCCGTGCTCGGAATCGGCGTGCCCGTGTTAGCCGCGCATCTCTGGCCCTCGCTGCCCGTCCACGTGCCATATGGCTGGACGGCAGGCACAGTCGCGTTCGCAATCGCCGTCGGCGTGTGTGCCGGGCTGTTGCCGGCCGCTAGGGCAGCCGCCCTGGCGCCAGCGGAGGCGCTGAGGCATGAATAGAGCGTTGCTACTGCTCGCCGCGCTCGGAGCGGGGTTGGGTTTCGCGGAGGATCCGTCAGGCAAAGCACGCACCATTGGTCTGCGGGAGGCCATGCGGATCGCAATGGACAGTGCCGCGGACGTTCGGATCGGGCGGGTCGCGGCCCAGCGCGCCAGAACGGATGTCGCCAGTCTGCGCGCCGAGAGACTCCCCCGGCTGCGTGCCGGATCCGGCTTGGGGGCAACATCCGGGATTCCACAGAGCGTTCAGGGCGCGACGCCATCTGTCGCCCAGCTAACCCTCAGCCAGCCATTGTTGGACCTGCAGCGGCCGAGGGCAGAGCGCAGTGTCCGAGAGGCCGTGCGCGAGAGCGAGCATCGCCAAACGGCTGCCGAAGAGCGGTCGGCGTACGTCGCGGGAACCCGCTACTTGGACTTCGAGCTAGCGGCGTTGGAGGCCGAACGGCTGCTTGCCGAACTCTCGCACCACGAGCGCCTAGAGCGTCTCGCCGAGGCTCGGGTCGAGGAGGGCGTCGACGTGCCGCTCACCCTTGCCCGCGCGAGACTTGACACGGCGCGCGCGCGGGAGCGCCACGCGAACGCGCAGTCCCGTGCGCGGCTGCTGGCGGCCGAGCTAAGCGTGGCCTTGGGGATGGACCCGGTCACGCGCATTGCTCCAGCGGGCCTCGACTCCGGCTCGGCGTCGAGGCTTGAGGCGGCAGCACGCGCCCAGCCGAGGGACTGGGATGACCATCCCGAGCTGGCTGCCCTGTCTGCCAGTCTCCGGTCGGCCCGTAACCGGGTCGGCCACGCCAAGGCTGCCCGATTGCCGAAGCTGGACCTCGTGGCCCAGTATGCTGTGTTGGCGCGCTTCAACAACTACGACGATTACTTCCGAAGATTTCAGCGCCACAACGTTCAGGCGGGGGTTGCGGTGACGCTCCCCTTGTTCCCCGGGCGAGAAGTGGGACCCGCCGTCGCGCGGGCACGCTTGCACGAGCGCGACCTAGCCTTGCGGCGCGATGCCATGCGGGCCTCGCTCGCACTCGAAATGGAGAAGGCCGACGCCACGCTGCAAGGGGCAGAGCGGCGCGAGCACCTCGCAGCCCAGGAGCTGGCGTATGCCCGTGCCCGGCTGGATATGCTGCTGGCCCATCTGGACGAGGGACGGGCCGGGCTCGGGCAAGTGCTGCGAGCCCGCATCGCGGAATCGTCCGCTTGGGGTGCGAGGATGGGTGCCCGGTTTGACCTGGCAAGGGCTAGGCTCGCCGCAGCCTACTCCGCAGGGAGGATACTCGATGTCCTTGCCGACTGAATCGCGGCCAACCGGCCTGGCGGCGGGTCTCTTGGCAGTTCTCGCCATCGTCGCCGCGGGCGGGTGTTCTGACTCGCTGCCGCCGATTCCGAACGTTGAGGGCCTTCCGCCGGCAGCGCAAGCCCAGATTCGGAGCGCCAATGGGCGGGCCACGGCGAGTCCGCTGAGTGCCAGCGCTTCCGAGAGCTTGGGCAGCACGCTCTTCGCCCACGGGTTTCTGGAAGCCTCCGTGCTCTGCTTCGAGCGATGCTTAGGTCTGGACCCGCAGGGTATGGACTGTGCATACCTGCTCGGTGTTGCGCAGTCTGAGCTGGGCCAGTTCGCCGCTGCAAGAGACGCGTTCGAGGCCGCCGAGAGCATCAGGTGGCGCGACATACCCACATCCCTGCGATTGGCGGATCTGCTCGAGCGGGACGGCGAGTCGGAACGGGCTGTGGAGATCCTCGAGCGCGTCCTTCGCATGGAGCCCAGCAGCGCCGCCGCGCACTATCGCCTCGGCCGAATCGCGGCGGACGACCCTGCCCGAGCCATCCCGCACTTTGAGGCAGCCCTCAGTTCCGTGCCCGAGCATCCCGACGTGCTGCGGGCGTTGGCCAGCGCGCTGCGCGAGGTTGGTCGGGAATCCGACGCGGACGAGGTCGAGGCCCGAGTGCAGGGTGCCGGTACCGCTGGCGGCCCGGAATTTCAAGACCCGCGCCTGGATGCCATCGCGGCAATCCGGTCGGAGGGCGACCGGTAGCGGCGCCTGCCCTTGGGGTCTCGCTCACGCCACAGTGGGTGGCGCCGTCGCCCCGGAGCCCGTCGGCTCGGAGGCGATCGATGGCCCTTGCCGTTGCCGAGCGATGCCGGTCTCGTCGGCTTCGACGCGCAGGGTCATCCCAGTGCAAGCCACGACCCGCACGCGCTGGCCGACCGCCACCGGCTCGGCGCTGGTAGCCCGCCAGTATTCCGGCCCCACCTTGACCATGCTCGTCAGGCTGTCCGTCTCGCGCACCGTGCCTTGGGCGCCGATCATCGACTCCTGCCCGGTGGGGGCGCCGCCCACGAATGCCGCTCGCAGGAACGGGTACATGATCGCGTCCTTCGCCAGCCAAGCGGCGATCGCCACCCAGCCCGCCCAGTCCGGCAACCCGAGCCAGCGAGCCGCCGGCCACGCGGCCGCGGCCACGAGCGCCAGAGCGGGCAATTGGAACAGCCAGTAGCGCTTGAGCGGAGAACCCCCCGACGTCCGCGCGCCCGCTTGAGCTGGAACACTCGCCGTCCCGGTATACAAGGACACTTCTGAGACCACGATATCTCACCGCCCCGGGTTCGTAGGGCCGCTCGCGGGGGAGCGGCTCCGGCTGCGGATGGCCGCGGGCCGCCGTGGTAGCGTTGAACACATTCCATGTTTTGCCGCGCACTTGCCTCCGCCGCCTTCCTCGCCGTCGTGCTCCCAAGTTGCGAGCAGGCGCCGCCGGACCCGCACAGGGCCCTGATCGTGGACGGGCAGAGCAATCACCGCATCTGGCCCACGACTACCCAGTACTTGAAGTCATATCTCGAGGAGACGGGCCTTTTCACCGTCGCAGTGGCGACTACCCCGCAGCGGGGCGAGCCAATGGACGGCTACCGCCCGGCGTTCTTCGACTACGACCTGGTGGTCTCCAACTACAACGGGGAGCCGTGGCCCGCTGCGACGATGGGGGACTTCGAGCGCTTCGTGAGTAACGGCGGCGCGTTCGTGTCCGTGCACGCCGCCAACAACGCGTTCCCTGAATGGGGGGCGTACAACGAGATGATCGGCATCGGCGGCTGGGGGGACCGGTCCGAGCGGCACGGGCCCTACCTGCGCCTGCGGGGCAGCGAGTTCGTGCCGGACCACGCCCCCGGCATCGGCGGCAGCCACGGCACACGGCACGAATTTGCGATCGATCTCCGCGATTCAGACCATCCCATCACGCGTGGCCTCCCACTCAGCTGGATGCACGCCAATGACGAACTTTATGACCGGCTGCGAGGTCCCGCCCAGAACCTGCGCGTGCTCGCCTCGGCCTTCTCGACCGTGGGCACCGAGGGCACGGGAGAGCACGAGCCGATTCTCATGGCCATCTCGTACGGCGACGGCCGTGTCTTTCACACCACACTCGGGCATGCGCTCGTCTCCCAGCGCTGCGTCGGGTTCATCACCACGTTCCAGCGGGGTGCCGAGTGGGCGGTGACCGGCGAGGTGTCGCAGCCGGTCCCGGAGGACTTTCCGACAGCTACCGGGACCAGCGTGCGACCGGAGCCGGAGTGACCGCCGCGACGGCGCCGTCCCCTACAGTAGGACTATGCGCGCCCTGCTGCTGATTCCCGTCCTCTTGCTCTCCTGCTCCGCCAACTCTGCGACACCCGAGGAGCAGCTGGCGCTCGAGCGCGCTTTCGAAGAATCGATGCGCGGGGCGGTCCTGAGTGGCAACTTCACAGTCTTCGGCCAGATCGCGGCAGAGTCTCCGGATGGCGCCCCGGCGAAGCTTCGAGCGGAGCGCTACCGCGTCGAGAAGGTCGTCAAGCGCTCGCTCGGTCTCTGGACGTTTCACGCGCAGATCCAATTCGGCGAGACCGATGTGACGCTGCCCGTCCCGGTGAGGGTGGACTGGGCAGGGGACACCCCAGTCGTCAGTGTCACGGACCTCGGCCTGCCGGGCCTAGGGCGCTACACGGCCAGGGTCGCGTTCTACCGCGACTCCTACGCCGGGATGTGGTGGGGTGGCACGCACGGCGGCAACATGTTCGGCCAGATCGAGCGCGGCGATTGATTCGGGGCCGGTGGTGTCGCGGGCAGCGCGGCGGACTCACGGAGGGTCCCGAGAGGCGCCGCGGCCGCAAGCCAGAGCTTCAGCGCCTGCCCGCCCGGCTGAGCGCACTGTCCCGCCGGGCTCGTCCCGGTTCGCTGTATCCTACGTAGGCATGACACGCCGGGAACTGATGTCAACCGCACTGGGCACCGCGGCGGCGCTTCCCGCCTTGGGCCAGCGGCGCCGGCCCAATGTTCTGTTCGCGATTGCCGACGACTGGGGCTGGCCACATGCGGGGGCCTACGGTTGCAGCTGGGTGAAGACCCCCGCATTCGACCGACTGGCAGCCGAGGGCGCGCTCTTCGAGAACTGCTTCACATCCAACCCCAAGTGCTCCCCCTGCCGGGCCAGCATCCTGACCGGGCGCAACACGTGGCAACTCGAGGAGGCCGTCAACCATTTCGGCGTCTTCCCCGCTAAGTGGTCCGTGTTCCCGGACCTGCTCGAGCAGGCCGGATATCACGTGGGCTACACCGGGAAGGGCTGGGGCCCCGGCGACTTCAAAGCTGGCGGTTTCGAGCGCAACCCGGCCGGCCCTGAGTTTCGCAAGCATGCCGCGCGGCCCGAGTTTCGCGCGATGTCCAACAACGACTACGCGCGCAACTTCGAGTACTTCCTCGAGAGCCGCGAGGCGGGCCAGCCCTTCTGCTTCTGGTATGGCACCCACGAGCCGCACCGCGCCTTTCAGGACGGCGCCGGCGAGATCCGTGGCAAGCGTCCCCAAGATGTCGACGTTCCCGCCTTCTACCCCGACAACGAGACCATCCGGCGCGACCTGGCCGACTACGCCGTCGAGTCGGAGTGGTTCGACACCCACCTTGGGCGCATCCTCGCCAAGCTCGAGCAGGTTGGCGAGCTGAACAACACGCTGGTGATCGCCACCTCGGACCACGGCATGCCCTTTCCGCGGGTGAAGGGCCAGATCTACGAGTACGGCTTTCACCTCCCGCTGGCCGTGCGCTTCGGGGGCGGCCGGGAGGGGCGGTCCGTCGCGGACTTCGTCAACGTGCGCGACTTCGCCCCCACCATTCTGGAACTGGCCGGGGTCGAGATTCCCGGCTCGATGACTGGTCGGAGCTTCGCCGACATCTTGCGGTCCGACGCGGGGGGCTGGGTCGACACGGGCCGCAACCGCATGCTGGTCGGCAAGGAGCGGCACGACCTCGGCCGACCGGACGACCAAGGCTATCCCGTCAGGGCGCTGCGCACGCCCGAGTACCTCTACGTGAGGAACTACGAGCCCGACCGGTGGCCGGCCGGCAACCCGGAGACCGGATATCGAAACTGTGACGCCAGCCCGACCAAGTCGCAATTGCTGCGCGGCTTCGACCAGTACTACCGGATGTCGTTCGGCAAGCGACCGGCGGAGGAGCTTTACCGGGTCGACCGCGACCCGGAGTGCGTGACCAACCTCGCATCCGACCCGGCGCATGCCGAGGCCAAGAAATCCCTCCGCGCCGAGCTCCGGCAGCGGCTGGAGCGGGATGGCGACCCGCGGGCCTTGGGCCAAGCTTGGATCTTCGACACCTACGAGTACACCGGCGGCCGGCGACACTCGCACGCGACCTGGTTGGAGAACAACGGATCGTAGCTCGCCCGAGCCTATATACTGGTCGCCAAGGCCCGCATCGCGCCCCGCATCGCTCTAGGGCCGCGGCCCTTGCCCGTCGGCGCGCATGCGCCCCGCCCAGAACGGCCCCCTGCCAACCTCGGGAAGTGGACAGATGAAGGAATTCCAAGGCACGGACATTCGAAACGTCGCAATCGTAGGCCACGGCGACTGCGGCAAGACCACGCTTGCCGCGGCCATGCTCTACGCGTCGGGCGCCACGACGCGCCTCACCAGCGTCGATGACGGGAACACCCTGACCGACTACGACGAGGAGGAGGTGGCCCGGAAGGTCACGATCTCCACGTCTGTGGCGCACGCGCTGTGGAACGGGGCTAAGGTCAACCTGCTCGACACGCCGGGCTACAACATCTTCATCAACGATGCCAAGTCCGCGCTGTCGGCCGCCGACACCGCCCTGATCGTCGTGGACGCGGTGAACGGCATCGAGATCCAGACCGAGAAGTGCTGGGCCTTCGCCACGGAATACGGCCTGCCGAAGGTCGTATTCGCCAACAAGATGCGGCGCGACCGAGCGTCGATCGACGCAGTTGCCGGCCAAGTCAAGGACGTGTTCGGCGTCACTCCGGTGCAGGTCCAAGTCCCCCTCGGCCAGGAGGGGGCATTTCGGGGAGTTGTTGACCTGATCTCGGGCAAGGCGTACGAGTACGAGCCGGGCGGCACGGGCAGGGGGGCGGAAACGCCCGTTCCCGCCGATCTGGCCGCTCAGGTCGAGGATCTCCGGATCGCGTTGGTCGAGAGTGTCGCCGAGACCGACGAGGATCTGATGGAGGAGTACTTCGAGGAGGGCGACCTGTCGCCGGAGCAGCTCTCAGCGGGCTTGCGCGCGGCGGTCAGCCAGGGCGAGGTCCTTCCGATCCTGTGCGGATCGGGCGTGCAAAACATCGCGACCGACCGGCTGCTGGACTTCTTGGTGGCGGCCACGCCGTCCCCCCTCGACCGCGGCCACCTCCCGGTCGAGGATGGCAGCATCGACGTGGATGATTCGGGCACGCTCGCGCTGCGTGTCTGGAAAACGGCCTCGGATGCGTTCTCGGGACGGGTCAGCTATTTTCGGGTCGCCTCGGGCGTAGTCCCCAACGATGCCCAGATCTTCAACCACAGCAAGCGCACGATGGAAAAATTCGCGCGAATCAGCGTTGCCCAGGGCAAGACGCTGGTCCCGGTCGGCACGATTCACGCCGGTGACCTGGGCGTCGTCGCAAAGCTGAAGGACACCGTCACCGGTGACAGCTTGGGGGCCAAGGGCTCGCCGGTGCAATTCCCGGCTGTCGAGCTTCCGCCGCCCTCGATCGCGTACGCCATTCAGCCCAAGACGCGGCAGGACGAGGACCGGCTCGGCAGCACCATTGTCAAGGTCCTCGAAGAGGACCCGTCGCTGCATTTCTACCGCGACGCTCAGACCCAGGAGTTCCTGCTCGCCGGGAATGGCCAGCAGCACATCGATGTGGTGTGCAGCAAGCTGCGCAAGCGCTACAACGTCAACGTCGAGCTGCGAGCGCCGAAAGTTCCCTACCGCGAGACGATTCGGAGCACGGCCGACGTGCATGGCCGGCACAAGAAGCAGACCGGCGGCCACGGCCAGTTCGGGGACTGCAAGATCAGGGTCGGGCCGCTCGAACGCGGCGCCGAGTTCGAGTTTGCGGACGAGATCTTCGGCGGGGCGATCCCCAAGACCTACATTCCCGCGGTGGAGAAAGGGATCAAGGAGGCCGCGGCGCGCGGCTATCTGGCGGGTTACCCGGTCGTGGACTTCAAGGTCGTGCTCTACGACGGTTCCTACCACGACGTGGACTCGTCCGAACTCGCGTTCAAGCTCGCGGGCAGCAAGGCGTTCAAGCTAGCCATGGCCAAGGCCCGGCCGGCGTTGCTGGAACCCATCATGAGCGTGGAGGTGGTCGCCCCGATGGAGTTCGCTGGCGATCTGATGGGAGACCTCAACAGCCGCCGAGGGCGCATCCAGGGGATGGACATCAAGGGCTCCACGCAGGTCATCCGGGCTGACGTGCCGATGGCCGAAATGCTGACCTACGCGAACGACCTCACATCGATGACACAGGGGCGGGGCTCGTTCTCGATGCAGCAGGACCACTACGACTTTGTGCCAGGGCAGCTCGCAGAAAAGATCATCGACGCGTCCAAGCGCGATTCGGGGTCCGGCGACGACGACTGAGATCGGCCTCCGTTGCTTGGCACGCCGGCGTTGGCGGGTCGGGCTCAGGGGTTGAGGTGGTAGGTGCCGGTGGCCGTGCCACGGGTGAAGTCGGTGACCCTGAGCCCGCGCGCGAAGGTCGCCCGGAATTCCGACCGCACCCTGCGCTGCAGTGCGCTGGCCTCGGCCCGCGAGAGCCGGCCGAGGCTGGAGGGTATCTGGATCTGCGCGGCGCTCGCGCCGACCGGCGCGCGGATGCCGCGCCCCCGGTCCGCGACCCGCTGGCTCCGCAGGTGCCACACCGCCACCAGCCGATCCGTGGGAAGGCCGCCGTGCAGGTCGCTCGACGTGGTCCCGTAGAAGTCTGGCAGGTATCTCCGCGCTTCGACTCCCAGCTTGCGGACGTTGAAGTGGGCGTTGCGGGCTCGTAGCGGGTCGAAGGTCCACTCGATCCGGGAGACGCCGGCCGCCAAGGCCGCCTCCCGCTGTTCGAGCTTGAGCCGGTGTCCGATCCCGCGGCCATGGAGGCTAGGCCGCACGCCCACCATGTGGCTGTGCCAATATCTCTCGCCGGAGGCCTTGAAGCCCGCGAACGCGAGCGCGAAGCCCACTAGCTCGCCACCCACGTATGCTCCGAGCGTCGCCCCGCCGATCCGCCGGAAAACGCCGAAGAGGCGCGCTGGGACTTGGTCTTCCGGCGAGAATCGCCAGATCGCCCGCTGCAGCTCCACCGCAAGCTCCCACTCCTCCAGCGTCTCGAGCTCGCGGACCCGGATTGCGCCTACCTCTGCTTCGCCAGCTGCCATAAGCGCTCCAGGCTGTCAATGTCGCAGTCCTCGGCGGTCCGGCCGGTCTTGGCCAGTTCCCGCTCGATCGCTCCGAAGCGCGTTCGGAACTTGCGGTTGGCGCGCTTGAGCGCCAGCTCGGCGTCGACCTCGCAGAAGCGGGCGACATTGACCGCCATGAACAGCACGTCGCCGACCTCGTCCTCGATTCGATCCGCGTCCCCGCTCTCGCAGGCCTCCCTGAGCTCCTCGAACTCCTCGGCGAGCTTGGCGCCCAGATCCCCGAATTGTCGCCAGTCGAAGCCTGCCGCTGCGGCCGCCTTGCCAACCTGCTGGGCCTCGACCGTGGCCGGCTGGTTGGACGGGATTCTGTCGAGTCGGCCGCCACCGGAGGCCCGGGGCTTCTCGGAGCGTTTGATCTGCTCCCAGCGCCGGGCGACCGCGTCCGCGGTTGCGAGTTCCTCCGATTCGAAGACATGCGGATGCCGCCGGACCAGTTTGCGGTTGATGCAATCGAGCACGTCGGCGATGTCGAACCAGCCCTCTCCGCGCGCGATCTCCGCCTGGAACACGATCTGCAGTTGCAAGTCGCCCAGCTCCTCGGCGAGGTCTTCCCAGTCCGCCCGGTCAATGGCATCAATGACCTCGTACACCTCCTCGACCAAGTAGCGACGAAGTGACTCGAGCGTCTGCTCGCGATCCCAGGGACAGCCCTCCGGCGAGCGCAGCCGGCGCATGATCCCGAGCAGCTTCCCGAAGTGGTCCTGGGCGTCCTTGAATCGCAACCCTCCATCGTAGGTTGCGACGCGGCGGCATCCCGCGGATCGGGCCGGTGGCTCCCGCCGCGAGCGTGCCATGGGACCACTGCCCGAGACGCTGCGGACCCCCAGCGAAATCGGCCCAGTCACAGGCCTTGAGCGCCCAACCGCGAGGGGCACCGACGCTGCCCGGGAGCGCGTGGCTTGGCCGCGCCATCCGGACTGGGGAGCGCGGCCGGCGCCCAGTTGCCGCGCGGCCGGGGCCATCGCAGCCCCAGTCGTCCGGACGGGGTGCCATCTCCGGGCTGGCGGTTCTGCAGCCGAACACGGAACGGTCGGAACCGAGGTCGCCCCGGAGCGTCTCGACAGAGAAGTCGGCATCGGCGCGCACCGACGCATGCGGGGACCGGCTACCCCACGTTTTCTCCAGCCTTGTGCCGCTGTTCCGCGCGCCGAGCGACGCTGGCCGAGAATGCGCGCGCGGTGCATGCCGGGACCGGGCCGCGCTGTGCTAGCGTATGCCCCAGTTTCACCATGAGCTCACTCTCCCGATTCCTCTCCGCGGCCCTGCTCGCCGCCCTCATGGCCGCGTGTGCGGCCGATTCCCCGCCGGCCAGGCCCAACGTGCTGTTCATCGCGATTGACGACCTCAACGATTGGGTCGGACCGCTCGGCGGCCACCCGCAAGTGAGGACGCCGCACATGGACCGCCTCGCCGCGCGTGGCACGACCTTTCTCAACGCGCACACGCAAGCGCCGCTTTGCAACCCAGCGCGCACCAGCCTGCTCACGGGACGACGCCCCACGACGACCGGCATCTACGGCTTGGCCCCTTGGTTCCGAGAGGTCGAGAGCCTCGCTTCGATCGAGTCCCTGCCGCAGTTCTTCGAACGGAACGGCTACGCCACGTACGCCACCGGGAAGATCTACCACGGCCGGTTCGGCCGGCAGGACACGGACAGCGAGTTCCAGTCCTTGGGCCCCCCGGCCGGCGTCGGCGCCCGGCCGCCGGAGAAGTTGGTTCAGACGCCACAGAACCATCCGCTCATGGATTGGGGCACCTTCCCCCACAGTGACGAGGACAAGGGCGACTGGCAGGTGGCGAGCTGGGCGGTCGAACAGCTGCAGGGCCCCCTAAGCGGAGAGCAGGAACGGCCATTCTTCTTGGCGGCGGGATTCTTCCTGCCGCACGTGCCTTGCTATGTCACGCAGGGGTGGTACGACATGTACCCCCTCGACTCTGTGCAGTTGCCCGAGATCCGGCGTGACGACCGCGATGACACCCCTCGTTTCAGCTGGTACCTGCACTGGAAGCTGCCCGAGCCGCGCCTGAAGTTCCTCGAGGACGCGGGCCAGTGGCGCAATCTGGTCGCTTCCTACTTGGCCTCGGTCAGCTTCGTGGACAGTCAGGTTGGCCGGCTCTTGGACGCCCTCGATGCCAGCGGGCACGCTGACAACACCGTTGTCGTGCTGTGGTCCGATCACGGCTGGCACTTGGGGGAAAAGCTCATTACCGGCAAGAACACGCTCTGGGACCGCTCCACGCGGGTTCCGCTCCTGTTCGCCGGCCCGGGAGTCTCGGAGGGATCGAACGTGTCGTCGCCCGCCGAGCTGCTGGACATCTACCCAACGCTCGCCGAGCTGGCAGGACTCGAACCATCGCCCGGGATCGAGGGCCACAGCCTGGTGCCGCAGCTGGGCGATGCCGACGCCCCGCGAGAGTGGCCGGCCATCACGACCCACAATCCGGGGAATCACGGCGTGCGTTCCGAGCATTGGCGCTATATCCGCCACGCGGACGGCTCGGAAGAGCTGTACGACATGCGTAGCGACCCGCAGGAGTTTGACAATCTTGCGGTCGATCCCCGCCACGCAGGGCTCATCGAGGAGCATCGCCGCTACTTGCCCGCTGACGAGCGGTCCCACGCCCCGGGAAGCCGGGCGCGCGTGCTGATCTACGGCGACGGGACGGCCAATTGGGAGGGTGAGGACATCTCCCCGACTGACCCTGTTCCGGAGATCTGAGCCTCGCGCGGCCTGCCCGCCACGGGGCTAGACTGAGAATTGCCGACCACGGCTCTAGGCGTGATTCCCGCGCGCTACGCGGCGCGGCGTTTCCCTGGCAAGCTGCTCGCGGACCTGGGTGGCAAGCCCGTCGTGCAGCACGTGTACGAGGGCGCGTCCTCGTGCCCGTTGCTCGATCAGGTGGTGGTTGCGACCGACGACAGTCGCGTCCGCGACGCAGTGCGCGCGTTCGGGGGTGAGGTGACGATGACGTCGGCGTCGCATGTCTCGGGCACCGACCGCGTCGCCGAGGTGGCCGCGCGCTCGGACGCGAGCGTCGTGGTCAACATCCAGGGCGACGAGCCCTTCGTGAACGCGGCCGTGCTGGAGCAGGTCGTCACGCCGCTGCGCGGGGCGAGCGGCCCGCCCATGGCCACGCTCTGCAAGTCGATCGGAGACCGCGAGACATTCGAGGACCCGAACGTCGTCAAGGTTGTGACGGACGATGCCGGGCTGGCGCTGTACTTCTCGCGCAGCCCCATCCCCCGACCGCGGCGCGGTGCTCCGCGACGAGCCTGGGAGCATATCGGGATCTATTCCTACCGGCGCGAATTCTTGCTCGCGTTCAGCCGCATGACTCCGGGATCGCTCGAGATGGCCGAGGGGTTGGAACAGCTGAGGGCGCTTGAGCGCGGCTACCGCATCGCCGTCGTCAGGACACGGGATCACGTCGGTGTCAGCGTGGACACGCCGGCCGACTTGGAGCGCGCCCGCTCCGTCCTGCGGGGCCGCGCATGAGCGAGGGGCCGGCGCGTCCGGGCGTGGGACGCGGGTGGCCGGTCACCGCACCGCTTGGGTCCGCGTCGCCAGGCTGGAGCATTCTGGCAGCGCCGGGAATTGATTCGAAGCCGCCCGCCCGCCTTAACTACAATGGGAGATCAGGGTTCGGGCCACCGCGCCTCGGCGGCTGGCGATTCGGAGGGCAGGCATGGCAGTAGCAAAGGGTGGCGAAGCGTCGAGCGGGTCGCTGATCGAGCGGATCAAGGGGACCCTTCGCTCGGAGGACAAGGACGAGCAGGTCAGGATCCAGTCCCGGCGGCGGCTGGTGGGCCTGCTGACCGGCGGTTTCCTGACCGCGAATCTCCTGATGTTCCTGCGCTTCTTTTTCCCCAGGACGATCTTCGAGCCGCGGACACAGTTCCGGATTGGCCTTCCGGCCGATTTCCCGATCGGTGTCGACACTCGATTCCAGAAGAGCAAGCGCATTTGGGTCGTGCGCACCACAGACCGGCTGTTCGTGATCTTCGCCAGCTGCACCCACTTGGGCTGCACGCCGGACTGGAAGCTCAGCGAGGCCAAGTTCAAGTGTCCCTGCCACGGCAGCGGGTATGACCCGGAAGGGCGCAACTACGAGGGCCCCGCGCCCCGGCCAATGGACCGGGCCTACGTGTCGCTTGACCCGCAGGGGCGCATCGTGGTGGACACGAGCGTTCTGTACCGCGAGGAGAAGGGCCAGCCGACGCAGTTCGACACCGAGGGCAGCTTCATCCAGGTCTGAGGACGAGGGGGACACAGCACTATGGACGCTTCCAGGCAGGCCAAGACGAAGCCCGCGGCCGACGCTGCGACCGGCAGCAACGGGTCGCGCAAGCTGCTGGGGGTCAATGTCGATCCCCAGGCGATCAAGCAGAAGGCGCTGATGGACCTCGGCGCCATCAAGCAGCCCACCAAGACGGAGGTCTACAAGTCCATCTTCCGCGTGAAGCACGACCAGACGGCGCGCAGCCGCACGCTGGGCGTGCTGAGCAATGTCTTCCTGCACTTGCACCCCGCCAAGGTGAACCGCGACGCCGTGCGCTTCAGCTACACGTGGGGCATGGGGGGCATCAGCTTCTACCTGTTCTGGGTGCTGACCTGGACCGGCGTCCTGCTGATGTTCTACTACCACCCGACCAAGGTCCAGGCTTTCCGCGACATCCTCTACCTCGAGCACGACGTGCCTTTCGGCAAGCTGTTGCGCAACATGCACCGCTGGGCCGCCCACGCGATGGTGCTCACCGTGCAGCTGCACATGTTCCGCGTTTTCCTGACGGGGTCGTACAAGAAGCCGAGGCAGTTCAACTGGTCGGTGGGCGTGATCCTGCTCGTGCTGACGCTCCTGCTTTCGTTCACCGGGTATTTGCTGCCCGATGACCAGCTGGGCTTCTGGGCGGTGACCGTGGGCACCAACATGGCGCGCGCGACGCCGATGCTGGGGCACGAGGGCCCCTTCGGCCCGCAGCTCGGCATGACCCCATTCAACGACGTGCGGTTCGCGCTTCTGGGTGGCTCGATCGTGGACGCCAACGCGCTGCTGCGCGCCTACATCTGGCACTGCATCGCGATACCGGGCTTCGCGGCGACATTCATGATCGTCCACTTCTGGCGGGTGCGCAAGGACGGCGGCATCTCCGGGCCGGGCCGGATCATGCTGGAGCGCGAGATCAAGCCCCTGCGCAAGCGGTAGGGCGTCGAAGGAAGGAACTCGCACCATGGACTGGCACCAACTCTGGACGATCGTTTCGCTTCCCGACAACATCCCGATCGTGGGGATGCTGTTCATCATTCCGTTCTTCACGTGGTTTGGCCTCCGGCAGGCGTTCGCGAACGATCGCCTGCTTGAGACGCTCGAGAGCGACCCGAAGCTGGCCCGCACGCACCACCGCAAGTCTCAGCCTTTCGTGAAGGGCTGGGCTCGCGAGCTCCCGGTGTGGCCGTATCTCTTGCGCATGGAATTCTTGGCCGCGGTGATCGTGACCGTGATTCTCATGGTCTGGTCCATCACCTTGGACGCGCCGCTCGAGGAGCCTGCCAACCCGTCGCTCACGATGAACCCGTCGAAGGCCCCCTGGTACTTCTTGGGCCTGCAGGAGATGCTCGTCTACTTTGACCCGTGGATCGCCGGGGTGGTGATGCCGACGTTGATCATCATCGGCCTGATCGTGATCCCGTACATTGACGAGAACCCGCTTGGGAACGGGTACTACACCTACAAGCAGAGGCGGTTCGCGATCTGGACGTTCGTGTTCGGGTTCATCATCCTGTGGTGCTCGATGATCATCATTGGTACGCTCATCCGGGGACCCGGCTGGATGTGGTTCTGGCCGGGGATGACCTGGGATCACAACCGGCTGATCTTCGAGATCAACCGCGACTTGCACGAGATCCTCGGCATCACCGCGCAGCCGTGGATCGGGATCTTCGGCGGGCTGGTTGTGGGAGGCTTCATGGCGGTCGCCGGCTACGCCTGTCACCGGCTGATCTCGGCCACTGAGTTCACCCGCAAGATCCTCGGGCGCATGACACTGCTGCAGTACGTGATCCTGCAGGGGCTGCTGATCATCATGATCGCCCTGCCCGTGAAGATCGCTGCACGGCTGCTGTTCCGTATCAAGTACGTGTGGGTGACGCCGTGGTTCAACGTCTAGGGGCGCGGCAGAAGGTTCTGGAAGGAAGCACATAGGGGTTCTCATGCCAGTCAGACGGAAGGTCCAGCCAGCCGAACCGGATCCGATCGCGACCAAGTCCTACAGCGTGCACCTGCTCGTGTCGACGCTGTTGCTGACTGGGTCGCTGGTCTGGGCGGTCTATGACGAGGTCGAGGTCATGCGCCCGTACAAGGAGTACCAGGCGCGTTTCCGCGCCTACTACACGGGCTTCTTGGCAGACCTGCGCCCGGAGCAGGCGGCCAAGGAAGAGGCGATCCGCCAATCCGGTGAGTATCAGGCGCTGAACGACGAGCTCACCGAGGCGGAGCGGCAGGTGACGGAGCGCATTGCCGAGATTGACCGCGTCGTGGGCAGGGGCGTCGTCCCGCGCATGACGGCGTCCCGCAACGCGTTCCAGGTCTTGCGGAGCGAGATTGACGCGCTGCGCTATCAGATCGAGATCTCCGGCGACGACAGCGACAAGGAGGCCATCCGGGCGGACATCGGCGAGATACGCGAGCGGGTGGTGGATGTCGAGCTTCCGCTGGCCGACGGGTCAGGCGGGACCGAGGAGCGGGAGATGCGCTTCGCGGAGCTCGAGGCCGAGTTTCTCGGCATGCAAGACCGGCGGGTCGAGATGCAGGCCGAGCGGCTGGAATTGCTCGGGACGGCCAACGAACTCCGGGCCGAGCGCGATGGGCTGATGGCTGACCGGCTGGTCGGGCTGGGCGCGACCCAGATTGACGGCCTGCTGGGGAACATGCGGAATCTTGACATCGGCATCAAGCAGATCCATCTGCTGGACATCGACCTGGTGGACCGTTGCGAGTCGTGCCACCTCGGCATCCGCGAGCCGGTCGAAATCGGGCGGACCGACCTGATCTACCCGGTTTTCCAGAGCCACCCGCGGCCGGATCTCTTGGCGATCCACGATCCCGAGGCCTTTGGATGTTCCTCGTGCCACAACGGCAACGGGCGGGCGACCCGCAGCGTGACCAAGGGGCACGGCCGCCACAAGTACTGGCTGTGGCCCCTGTACTACAAGGAAAACATCGAGGCGGGCTGTCACCAGTGCCATGCCAAGGAAATTGTCACGCCGGGCGGCGAGACGCTCAACCAGGGCCGCGAGCTGTACATGAACAAGGGCTGCTGGGGCTGTCACCGCTTCGAGGGCTTTGACGCCGAGGCCGAGGAGCTGACCGCGGTCCGCCAGGCGCTCCGCAATCTTTCGGCCACGCACGGAGCGAACGCGAAGGAAATGCGCGAGAGCGTCGAGTTGGGGGACACGTCCGCGGACGGGGCCGTTTCGCAGCGCTTCTACGCGCGGGCCGAGGAGCTCCGGCTGACGAACACCCGCATCGATGCGGAGATCCACAACCTGCGGGTCGAGCGCGCAAACTTGGCGCAGGAAGTCAAGAAGTTCGGCCCGAGCCTGAAGGAGATCCGGCTCAAGGACGTGAAGGAGTGGATCCCGGAGTGGATCAAGAACCCCCACGAATTTCGCCCGGGCTCCAAGATGCCGGCCTTCCGCCTGCTGGACGAGGAAGTCCAGCAGATCTCCGCCTATCTCTGGCAGAACGCCCTCGACGGCGAGCTGCGCTCCCATTCGATGGGCAACGCGGCCAATGGCCAGGAGTTGTTCGAGACGAGGGGCTGCATGGGATGCCACTCGATCGGAGAGGGCGCCGATCGCTTTGGCGGGACGTTCGCCGCCAATCTCAGCCGCGTCGGCGAGAAGATGAACTACGACTACATGGTGCGCTGGATCCACGATCCATCCGAGGTCACCCCGGATCCGGACGTGCCAGACGAGGAGCGCCCGCGGCCCGTCATGCCGAGCCTGCGGCTCACCGAGGGCGAGTCTCGGGACATAGCGGCCTATCTGAGCCAGCAGCGGACCGACCATGAGTACCCGCCGGCGCCCTACATGGACGATCCGGCGATGGCAGAGGCCGGGCTGGCGGCCATCCGGCATTACGGCTGCGCCGGCTGCCATGAGATCTCGGGCTTGGAAGGGGAGGGGCGCATCGGCACAGACCTGACCTTGGAGGGCAGCAAGCCGCTGGACCGGCTCGACTTCGCGCTGAAGACCCACGAGGCGGAGCTGGAGGGCTGGCACAACCACAAGGGCTTCTTCGAGCACAAGCTGGAGAATCCGGCCTTTTTCGACGAGGGCAAGGAGCGCGAGCACCTCGAGCGTCTGCGCATGCCGAACTTCAATCTGAGCCAGGGAGAGATCACCGCTCTGACGACATTCCTGCTGGGATCGGTGGAGACCACCTTCCCCGAGCAGTACCGCTTCGAGCCGGAGGATGACCGCGCCGCCGTCCAGGAGGGCTGGTGGATCGTCACGCGGCACAATTGCACCGGCTGCCATCAGATCCGTCCCGGCAACGCCTCGGCATTCATGTCCATCCCGCGCTACAGGGACGATCCCGACTGGGCAGAGCAGCTTCCGCCGCAGCTGTACACGGAGGGCGCCCGGGTGGAGCCGGACTGGCTGACGGGATTCTTGGCCAACCCGGCGCTCAGCGAGCGCGACACGGATCGCAACGGCGTCCGGCAGTACCTGCACGCCCGCATGCCGACCTTCTACTTTTCGGACCGGCAGCTGGCAAAGCTCACGAAGTTCTTCATGGCCCGGGACTCGCAGCCCGTTCCGCACATGGCGGAGCCGACCGAGCCGTTGACCGCCGCCGAGCGGGCCATCGGGCGCCAGCTTTTCACCAGCGACGCGGCTCCCTGCCTGCGGTGCCACATGACCGGCATCCCGTCCCAGGACGTGGACGCCACGGCGCCCAACTTCCTGATCGCGTCCGGGCGGCTGAAGCCTGACTGGACCTATCGCTGGCTCTTGGAGCCGGCCTCGATCGCTCCGGGCACGGCAATGCCGTCCGAACTCTTCCAGCGGGACGGGGATCGCTGGGTGTTCGCCGGGGATATCCCGGCCCAGGCGCGAAGTTACACGGGGGACCATGCTGACCTGCTCACGCGGTACATGTTCCAGATGGACGCCGCGGAGCTGTCGAGGCTGCGGGCTTTGCAATGATCCCGGTTGGATTTGTTCGAGGAGACTCACAGAGATGAAACGTTTGGTTCTGGCCGCTGCGGCGGCGACCGCCACCTTGCTTGCGCTTGCCCTGGGCTGCGGGGGGGACGATTACTTCGCCGAGTACGACGCGAGGTCCTCCGGCTCGGCCGGCGAGACCGGTGCCGCGGGCCAGCCGGCCGCAGAGATGGTGACGGTGGATCCCGCCACTGCGGCGACGGTCCAAGGTGTGGTCACCTTCTCGGGGGACGTTCCGCGCTTCCCGCCGGTGAACATGAGCGCGGAGCCGGACTGCGCGGCTCTGCACGGCGGTCGCGTCCCATCTGACCGGGTCGTCGTCAACGACGGCAATCTCCAGCACGTGCTGGTCTGGGTTTCGGGGGGCTTGGAGGGCAAGCAATTCCCCGTGCGCACGGACATGGTCACACTGGACCAGAGTGGCTGTCTCTACAAGCCGCACGTCGTGGCGGTCCAGCGCGGCCAGGCGATCAGCATCACGAACTCTGACCCGACCACGCACAACGTGCACCCGCTGCCGCGCGAGAATCGCGAGTGGAACAGGTCTCAGACCTCGAGCGCGCCAGCGATCGAGTACGCGTTCCCGCGCGCGGAGATGAAGATTGCGGTCAAGTGCAACATCCACCCCTGGATGCAGGCCTACATCCACGTGATGGAGCACCCCTATTTCGCGGTCAGCGCCGAGGACGGCAGCTTCGAGATCGGCAACCTGCCGCCCGGGACCTACACCGTCCAGGCCGTCCACGAGCGGCTTGGCGAGCAGGAGGCGCAGATCACGGTCGGCGCCAGCGAGACTCAGGACGTGGCCTTCGCGTTCGCAGGCTGACGCGCAAGCAGCCATCGGGCCGGCGGCGCGCGCATGACTGCCAAGCACCCGCAGACCGCCGTGCCAGTCGTCGGCTCCGTCGGCGGCTTGGCGGGGCACCTGTCCGCCTATTCGGAGCTAACCAAGCCGACGATCGTCTGGTTGATCGTCATGTCCACAGCCATGGGCTGCTTCCTGGCAGCTGACGGCTCGCTTCCGGCGTGGGAGACCGCGCACGCGCTTGTGGCGACGGCACTGCTGGCAGCGGGCACGGGCACGCTCAACCAGTGGTCGGAGCGCGACACGGACCGGCGCATGAGGCGCACGAGGGGGCGGCCGATCCCGGCCGGTCGCGTCTCTTCGAGGGCCGCGCTGGCTTACGGCGCGGGCCTGACAGCCGCGGGGCTGCTCTACTTGCTGGCCGGGGTGAACGCGCTGTGCTTCTGGCTGGGTGTGTTCACAGTGGTCTCGTACAACTTTGTCTACACGCCGCTGAAGACGCGCACGTGGTGGTCGACCACTCTGGGCGCGATTCCCGGCGCGATGCCGGCGCTGATGGGATGGTGCGCACTCCGGGCGAGCGCGGGCCCCGAAGCCTGGGTGCTGTTCGCGATTCTGTTCCTGTGGCAGTTCCCGCACTTCTACGCGATTGCATGGATGTATCGCGAAGATTACGGCCGGGCAGGGATCCGGATGCTGCCCGTGATCGAGCGGTCTGGCTCGTCAACGCATCGCCAGATCATCGGGACTGCAGCCCTCTTGATCCCGGTTTCCATGGTGCCGGCTTGGATCGGACTCGCGGCCGCATGGTACGCCGTGCCGTCGTTCTTGCTCGGGTGCGGATACCTCGCCGCGGGCGTGCGGCTGGCTAGGAGTGGCACGGCGCCCCATGCCAGAGACTTGCTGAAGGCGTCGGTGTTCTACCTTCCGCTGCTCTACGCGCTCCTGATCGTGGCTCGGCCCTGAGCTGAGTCGGGCTTCTTGGCCAACGACCGCGGCAGGCGGCCGAAGCCGCTCAGTTGGCCTCGTCCCCTGTCGCGGTGTCCTCCATCGCATCGGCCGGCCGCTCGAGCGCGGCCTTGGCTCCGTCCCGGATCAGGCTGCCCTCGGACGGACCTTGGAAGAACATGAAGCCTTCGCGGTCTCTCCAGGACAAGGGCCCCGCAAGGATCTTGCCCGCCTTGAGCGTCTCGTCGCGAATCGTGTCGATCAGCTTGATATAGCGGGGATCGTCGCGCGAGTAGCCCGTGAAGCTGCCGATGTCCCCGCTGGCGGCGAACACGACATCGATGCCGTCAATTGCAGCCACCTCGTCGACGATGTCAACGCCGGCCGGGGACTCGATCATCACCACGACCATGATGTTGTCATTGGCCGCGGCGCGGTAGCCCGGTCCCCACAGTCGACCGTATTGACCCCCACCCTGGCTGCGCTTGCCCCTCGGCGGGAACTTTGCGTAGGTCACGCCGTCCTCGGCCTCTTGAACGCTGTCCACCATGGGTACGACGATGCCGAGCGCACCGATGTCGGTTGCCTTCTGGATGTCACCCTCGGTCGGGGTCGGAACGCGGATGAACGGGATTGCGGGGGCGTCCCGGCAAGCCCAGATCATCTTTGCCACCTGATCGTAGTTGAGCGGGCTATGCTGCATCTCGATCCACATGAAGTCGAACCCGGAGTTCGCCATGGCGCAGTAAACGTTGGGATCCGAGGTGTTGATCGTGCCGCCGACCACTTGCTTCCCCTCTGCAAGTTTCTGCTTCACGGTGTTGAACATTCCGGCATCTTGAGCTCCCACCACCATGGCGCTCGCCAGCAGGGCTGGGAGCAGGCTAGAGCGTCTGAAAATAGTGGGCTTCATGTGGCCTCCGACTTCAAGGTAACTGTCGCCCGAGGGCGAACCGCCACAGTATACAACCCGGGGGGACACGACCTCCGTTCGGTCGCGGGTTTCGAAGCGTGCTCGCCTTTGTCGGAAATGGCGGCGCATGCCGACTTCCCGCCGGGTGCTCCGTCTCTTGCGCGGACCGGCGGCCAAGGCGCACAATTGGACCATGCCACGCGTTCCGCCCTTCCGGGGCATCCTGCCGGCGATGCAGGTCCCGTTCTCGGACGATCTGTCGATCGACGAGGGCGAGCTCGGGCGATTCTCGCGCTGGCTGGCCAGCCACGACGGGATCGGAGGGCTGGTCACCAATGGGCACACCGGCGAGGTGTTCGCCCTCAGCGCTTCCGAGCGGGCCCATGTGACGCGCGTGGTCGCTGGCTCGGTCGGGAGCAGTGTTCCCGTGGTGTCCGGGATCTGCTGCGAGTCGATCACGGAATCGGTCGAGCACGCGCGCATGGCAGCGGCCGCCGGTGCGAGCGGGCTATTGGTGATGCCGCCCCATTACTGGCTGCGCTTCGGGATGCGTCCCGAACACGTGGTTGACCACTTTCGCGCGCTGGCTGACGCGGTGGACTTGAATCTGATCGTCCATGTGTACCCAGCGTGGACGAAGGCTAGCTACTCATCGGGGCTGCTCGCGGATCTGGCGCGCATTCCCAACGTGACAACGTTCAAGGTGGGGACCCGGGAGATGTCGCAGTACGAGCGGGACATTGCCGCGATCCGCCAGTCAGATCCGGACTGCACGATCCTCACGTGCCACGACGAGTACGTTCTGGCATCCATGGTGCAGGGTGTTGACGGGGCCCTGGTTGGCTTCGCCTCGTTCATCCCCGAGCTGCTTGTCGCGCTGTACGCGGCGGTGTGCGATGGGGACTTGCATGCAGCCCGCGCCGTCCAAGAGCGCATCAACCGCCTGAAGGCGGTGGTGTACGCCCACGAGGAGCCCTCGGGCGACGCTCACGCGCGCATGAAGGCGGCTATGGTGATGGCGGGCAGGCTTGGCTCGGCGACGACGCGGCCCCCCACTCGGCCGCCGTCCGCGGTTTGGATGGAGCGGATTCGACTGGCGGTGGACCAGGCGGGATTGACTCCCGCGGAGCCGCGGCGGCTCCGCGCAGCGGCGGTCGCGGGCTAGGGTTGTTCGGTTCCAGTGGCGATGGAATTGCGACGACGGGACTTCTTGGCGGTCACAGGCGCACACGTCGGGCTCTTGGCCGGCGGCGGTTGCGGCACCGCCGAGAGCGATCGGATCACGATCGGAGCCATGCCGCCGGGGACATCGTGGTACGTGTTCGCGGCGACACTCTCCCAACTGCTGCAGCGCTCCCTGCCGGGCGGGGCGCGGGTGGAAGTCGTGGCCCGCGGAGGGGGGATCGGCAACCCGATCCTTGTCGACCGGGGCCAAGAGACGATCGCGATTTCCCAGGCCGCCACCGCTTCGTGGGCCTACAACGGCAATCCGGCTGCCTACGATCGCCAGCATCGGAATCTTCGCGCTCTGGTTGGCGGCCTGAACAGGGTTTGGATGGCGGCCATGCTCACGGAGGAGTATGTGGAACGGACCGGCAACGCCACCCTGAGGGCGGCCATTCTCTCCGACGCACCGGTGCGAATCGTGATGAAGCCAAGGGGCAGCACCGTTCCGGTGGTGGCCGACATGCTCCTTGAGTCGCTCGGTACCAGCCGTGAAGGCATTGTCGGGCGTGGCGGCACCATCGTACAGGTCACGGCCAACCAGATCGCTTCGATCATGCGAGACGGACGGGCCGATCTCTACCTTGAGACCGCCATCCGGGGACACCCCACTCTGACCGAGGTTGCCACGACGACACCGGTGAGATTTGTCAACTACCCGGAGGAGACGATCTCCGAACTTCTGGGACCCGGAATTGAGCGGACGCCGATGCCCGTTTGGTTTCCCGGCCAGTCGGAGCCGCTCGACTCTGTCGACATGGGAACCGTCCTGATCACCCATCGGGACGCTCCGTTCGATCTGGCCCGACTGATCACCAAGACGGTCTGTGAGAACAAGGCCGCCATGGCATCCGCCCACCGCGCATGGGAGGATTTTGATCCCCGGACCGCGGCTCGGCCGGAGAAGACCGGCGTGCCGCTGCATCCTGGCGCCGAGGACTACTACCGGCAGCGGGACTGGCTCTAGGTCTCAGCAGCGGCCCGCGTCCAGTGCTCGCCGCGGCAGTCGCAGACGCGTCAACGATCCGGTCCGCCGTCCGGGTCAGTCTGGGTGCCGCGTGGATCGGCTTTCAGGTTTTCATCCTGATCAGGCCTCAGGCTCCGCTGATCGAGCGCCCCGTGCACCTCGCCCTGGCAGCGGTGCTGCTGTTCTTGTGGACAGCGCTCACTGGCCGGCGGAACCGGGTCGCACGGGCAATCGCCGACCTAGCGCTTGTCGCCGCCTCGGCCGGGCTGGGGTGCTACTACCTTTACTTCGCCAAGCGGCTGGGCGAGAGGATGGAGGGGGTCGATCCGGTGCAGCCGGTCGACACGATCGCTGGCATCGTGTGCGTTGCCCTGCTTCTGGAAGGGGTGCGACGCGCGGTCGGATGGCCCTTGGTCGGCGTGCTTGCCGCATTCCTCGCATACGGATTCGTCGGGGAATGGATGCCCGGCTGGGCACAGTTCTCGGGGTTCGACCTCACCGTGGCGGTCGAAATCCTCACGCTCTCTTTGAATGGCATCCTCGGCATCACGACCGCGACCTCGGTGCAGTTTGTCTTCTATTTCATTCTGTTCGGGTCTGTCTACAGCGCGATCGGCGGTAGCAGGCTCATCATCGACTTGGGGCTCCGCCTCACGGGCGCGCACAGCGGGGGGCCCGCGAAGGCAGCGGTTGTCTCCAGCAGCCTGATGGGGAGCATCACGGGAAGCGCCGTCGCAAATGTGGCCGCCACGGGTGTGTTCACGATCCCGCTGATGCGGCGCGCCGGATACTCGGCCCGCTCGGCCGGCGCGCTCGAGGCGATCGCCTCGACAGGAGGCCAGCTGATGCCCCCGATCATGGGGGTTGCCGCCTTTGTCATGGCTGAGATGCTGCAGGTGAGCTACGGCCGCATCGCGGCCGCCGGGCTTGTGCCGGCACTCGCGTTCTATGCGGCACTGTTCATGTCGGTTGACCTGCATGCCCGCAAGACGGGTGTGGGCGTGCTGCCCCGAGAGTCGCTGGCCGGCGCCGATCCGATCTTGCCCAGGCTGCACCTGCTGCTTCCCCCGCTGGCACTGGTCTCGATGCTGGCATGGGGCTATTCGGCGCCGTATGCCGCCGCTGTGGCGAGCCTGGGATGCGTGCCGCTCGGGCTGTTGAGCCGCGACACGCGCCTCCTGGGTCGCAACTTGGTCCGCGTGATTGAGGCCACGACCCGCCAGGCCTGTCAGGTCGCCGTCCCGATTGCCGCGATTGGGATCATCATCGCGGTTGCCATCCAGTCAAACCTCGCGCTGAAGTTCAGCACGGAGCTGATCGCGGCCAGCAGTTCGCCGCTGACCGCGATGGGGCTGGTCATCATTGGCTGCATCGTGATGGGCATGGGCTTGCCCACCGTCGCCGCGTACTTGATCGGCGCGATCCTTTTCGTCCCGGCGCTGACAGATCTCGGCATCCAGGAATTGGCGGCCCACCTGTTCGTGATGTATTACTGCGTGCTCTCGATGGTCACGCCGCCGGTTGCCCTCGCGTCGTACGCAGCGGCGGGGATTTCCGGTGGCAGCGCCATGCGCACAAGCGTGAGGGCGTTCCAGCTGGCACTGGTGTGCTTCCTGATCCCGTTCGGATTTGTCTTCGACACCGGACTGCTCGGAAGCGGCGGCGTCTTGGGCGTCGCCCTGCCGGGGCTGGCACTGTTGGCCGGAACGGCCGGATGGTCCGTCGCCTTGGCAGGGTACTGGCTGGGACCGGTTCGACTGTCGCAGCGCATTCTCACGGGCGGGGCCGCCGCGGCGGTGATCTGCCTTCCGACCGGCAGTCGTCTCTGGGCGGGCGCGGCGGTCCTGCTGGGGCTCCTCGCGACTTGGCTCGCAGCGACACGGAGAGAGCGTCAGGCAGCCACCCGACACGATGGTCAGGCAGGCCCGACGGCGCGCCCGACGGGCCGCTCACGGGGACGCACCCGGTAATCCAGTGACCGATGCTTCGGTCGGAATCGCCATGCAGGCTCCGCAATCTGGCGCTATCCTCCGATTCTCGATAGAATTGCGGCCGTGGCTCGCCTGTCAGCCGGAGCGCGGCGCGTCCCCCGGCGCTTGCGTGCCAGCCGATGACACATGAGATTGCGGCCGGCGAGCTGGCCACTCCCAAGGGTGTGCGGCAGGCATGCCGCGAGGGAAGGCATGCCGGGACCACTCGCGGATTGGCCATGGGCTTTGTCCAGTGCAACCTTGTCGTGCTGCGCCAGGCGCACGCCTATGACTTCCTTCTGTACTGCCAGCGCAACCAGCGGGCCTGCCCTGTGCTTGAGGTCACTGACACCGGGGACCCCGAGCCCAGACACCTGGCACCCGGGGCGGACCTGCGGACGGACCTGCCCCGTTACGCGGTGTACCGCGAAGGCAAGCGCCTAGCCGACGTGACCTCTGTGGCCGACCTTTGGCGCGACGACTCGGTGGGGTTTCTCATCGGATCGGGGATTACGTTCGACCAAGCGCTCGAGGACGCCGGTGTGCCGACCACCAAGGACCGCTGGGTGCTGCGAACATCGCTGCCGACGGAGCCGGCGGGCAAGTTCCGCGGGCCGCTGGTCGTCACGATGCGCTGGCTCGCTCCCAAGGATGTGATCTTGGCCACTCAGGTCACCGCGCGGTTTCCGTTCAATCACGGAGCGCCGCTGCATGTCGGGGATCCGCGCTCGATCGGTGCGGACTTGAGAGACCCATACTTCGGGCCGCCCGTCGACTCGATCCCCGCTTCTGTTGTGCCCGTCTTCTGGGCGTGTGGGGTGACCCCTCAAGAGGCCGCCTTGGGAGCGGGCATTGACATGATGATCACCCACGCACCCGGCCACTCATTCGTGACCGACGTCCCGGCACGCGCGCTGGCGATGCCGTGACGAGAACCGCACGATGGCCCGCGCGGCTGACACGGCAGTGAACATGTTTCCAGAACCCGTAATCGACCGGACGAGGGCTGGAGGTTGTGCGCCCCCTCGATGCAGTCAATCGAGAAGATGTGAACAGGACCCTACTGCCCCGTTCTTGGGAGACGACGCACCGGAGGGTACCTCTGTAGTGTGAAGCAGGCCGCATCTCGGCCATGCCTAAGGATTGCCCGTGGTCCACAGCGGTGCACTTGGACATGCATCCGGCGGGCAGAACTGGGATTTCACAACGGAACCTTCCCAACGAATTGTGCAAACTGGCCAAACCGGGAACGCCGCTTGTTGGCCCATTGCCAGATATCAGACTTCCATCTCGTCGATTTCGCGGAAGCGCGTGATGAGCTTGCCGGCCGAGATCTTGGCTCGGCGCGCGTCCTCCCGTGCTAGCCGCGTGTGGGTGGCGAGCTTGTCGATCCGCTCCTCGAACCGGTTGAAATCACTCGCCAGCTCTCGCAATTGGCCCTTGAGTTCCCGCGTTCGGTCTTGGACCGCTGCGTCCTTCAACAGTGACGCCGCGGTCGTGAGCACTGCTACGAGGGTGGTTGGCGAAGTCAGCAGGACTCTCCTCCGATGCGCGAGTTCTACCAAGCTCGGGTGCGCCCCGTGAATCTCTGCAAACACAGCTTCGGACGGCAAGAACAGGACTGCCGAATCGCAGGTCTCACCAGGCACGATGTAGCGATTTGCCACGTCGTTGATATGTTGCTTCACGTTACCGGCGAACGCCTTTGAGGCGTTCTCGCGGTCCTTGCTGCCGGGTTGCTTGTCGATCATGAGCTGGTAATTCTCGAGCGGGAACTTCGAGTCGATCGCGATCTTCCCGGTCGGCGGCGGCAGGGACAAGACGCAGTCAGCTATCCTGCGGTTGGACAGCTTGCATTGCATCCGATAGCTCCTGGTCGGCAGGACGTCGGCCAGCAGCGCCTCGAGCTGAACCTCTCCGAACGCCCCACGGGCAGAGCGGTCTGAGAGGATCTGACGCAAGGACACGACTTGAGTGGCGAGGTCTTGCACGCCTTGCTGCGCACGATCGATCAGGGCCAGGCGACTGCTGATATCCGAGAGCGCCCTTGCCGAGCGGTCGAAGCTGGTGTCCAGCCTGCGATCCAGCCCTGCGCGAAGCGCCTGTGCCTGGTCAGTCTGGCGCCGTCCCTGCTCGTCCAGACGAGCGCTGATGCCGACGAGAGAGGCTTCCACAGCGGCGCCGTCGCGGCGCCGTGACCGCCTGAGTTGCAAGAATTGCAGAATGCAAGCCACGGCTAGGATTGCCGTCAGTGCAAATTGGAGCATTTCCATGCGGTCATTGTAGCCCGCTAGGGTGTGGCAAGATGAGATCATAACCTAAGTGTCAAAGCTGTGTTGACAGAAAACTCGCCAACCTCTTGCACGCAAGAGTGCGTTGTCTCTGCGTGACAACCGTGTTTCCTAGTAGCCGTTCCGACGGTATCTTGCGGAATCACACTGGGACATCTCAACCTTGATAATAAGCCAACTAGCGGTGTCCAAGCGTGAACAATTCTCAGTGATCTCCTTGGCTCATTAGGCTCCACTGGGTCTCCGTGTCGTCCGGCCGAAGCGCCTCCCGCAATTAGCTGTTTCTCCTCATTGACCAGATCGGGAGAACCTCAAGGTCGCAATAAATGCTCGTGTATTGCCAGATATAAGTCTTCTATTGTGCAACAATTGTGCACACAATCGACCGGCGTAGGTCCGTAGAAGAGAGCCCCATAGACTGTCATATATGCTCAATAATGGCCATTGTTATTCGCGTACAATGAGCTGTGATTGTGACGTGTATCCTGGCTACAATTCGCGACTATGTGAACAAATTTATCGCGAGTAGTGCACTCCTTTTCAGCGACTGTCACACTGTGTATTGGCGTAGTATCTCCTCAGAATAAACCGCATCTATATCAGATTTTACTGGCCGACTAATGTCGTGTTGGAACAGGTGCGCCGCTAGTCTCCCACGTACCTTGAATAGAGGCTGCGGGCGACAGCTGGGTCGCGTGTGCCCTTCACAATGGCCCGCCCGTCGGGAAACACCGTCAGCTCATGGGGTGGGCAGAGAAATCGCAAGGCCAGCTCACTCCGGCGGACCTCGCCCAAGCGTCCCAGAGCGGTGGCGAGTGCCGCCAAGTCGACGACTTGCTCTCCACCGCGGACTTGCACCGCATTCCGCCCGCACAGCGTGGCTGACAGGACCGTGACAGCCTCCAGAGCCGCAAACTGCCCCTTCTGGCATGTCCGGCAATCGGGGTCCGGGGCGGCCGACGTCACAGAAGAGCGCTGGCCCCGCCAAGCGTCCAGCGTGATCATGCGTCGCTGGACCGCCGCCAACTGACCGCTGAGGATCTTGAGGGCCTCTGCGGCTTGCATCGAAGCGACTTGGGCTGTGACTGCGTTCAGGACGCCGGCCGTGTCGCAGGTCGGCTGGCGGGCCGCGGGCGCCGTGGGGAACAGGCAGGAGAGACAGGCCGTTCGCCCCGGCAGGACTGCCATCACTGAGCCGTGCGTGCCGACGGCCGCGCCGTACACCCATGGAATGGAGAGCTTGACGGCGACGTCGTTGATCAGGAAGCGAGTCTCGAAGTTGTCGGTGCCGTCAAGGATCACGTCAGCGCCCTGCAGCAGCCGCTCCGCGTTTCGGGGGTTGAGATCGTCCACAACCGCGGTCACCGTCACTTCAGAATTGGCCAGCCGCAGGTGACCGGCGGCCGCCTCGGCCTTGGGTATGGCGAGCCGGGCGTCGCGCTCGTCAAAGAGCAGCTGGCGCTGCAGATTGCTCGCCTCCACGTAGTCCCGGTCAATCAGCAATGTTTGACCGACACCGGCTCGCACCATGAGCGACGCGTGCACGCATCCGAGCGCCCCGCACCCAACCACGGCGGCCCGGGACGCCCCTAGCGCTCGCTGGCCGCGGCTGCCGATCTCTTCCAGCAGGACCTGACGCGAGTAGCGATTCCTGAGACGCTCGGCCACGACTGATCCCCCCGCCCCGGCCGTGGGCGGTGGGCTTGGCGCCGGCGAACCTCGCACGCCACCCGACCGCTGCCGAGTCCTTATAATTCTCATAGCATTGCACTGCAGGTGGCTGACCGTGCTGGCGTTGGGTGGCTTGGCGGCCGTGCCATGCGCCGCGGCGACGTACTTCGGGACACTTGTCTCGGAAGTTCTGTTCGAGCCCCCCCTGTCTGCCCAATGGCGCCAAGGCCATCGGGCTCTGGTTGACGTGTCCGCGGGAGACTCTCTCGACGCTTCCAGCTTGGGGCGCTCGATCCAGGCGCTGTTCCGCACCGGGCGCTACAGCGACATTCAGGTGGATGCAACCAGCACCGGCGAGGGAGTGCGACTTGTGTTTCGGACGACACCCGCATGGTTTGTCGGTAACGTCCGCGTGGAGGGCGTCGGCCGGCCTCCATCGGCGGGGCAGCTGGTCAATGCGACCAAGCTCCGCCTCGGCGAGCCATTCTCGGAGCAGGCCCTGGGCGAGGCTGAGAATTCCGTCCTGTCCCTGCTGTCGGAGTACGGATTCAGGGAGGCCGGCATCATGCCCATCCTTGAGCACGACGTGCCCAACCAGCAGGTGCACGTCACGCTCGCAGTGCGGACCGGTCCGAGGGCTCGCATCGGCGCGCTCTTTGTCTCCGGGAATCGCCCAATTCTGGGAGAGGCCGAGATTCGGCCGATTGCGGGCTGGAAGCGTGGCGCCCCCTTCCGGCGTGACCGGCTCCAGCGGGGCATCACTCGCCTCCGCCAGCACTTTGAGGCCATGGGCCACTGGGCGGCCACGATCCGCGCCCAAGCCGCCGAGTATCGCCCAGCGGCCAACGAGGTCACGCTCGTCGCCCGCATCGAGCCCGGGCCTCGCACGTTCGTGCGGTTGGAAGGGGCCCGCATCAGCCAGCGCCGGCTGCACAACCGGCTGTCAGCCATCTTTCGCGGCTCGATCGACGCGGACTTGCTCGAGGCGGGCAAGGCCAGCCTCTTGGAGCATTTCCAGTCGCGGGGTTACGTCGAGGCAGGGGTCTCCTACGAGGTGGCCACCGCGGCGTCTGGCGACGTCACCGTGCTCTACCGGGTCGACCGTGGCGCGTCGCGGAAGCTGCGGGAGGTTCGAGTGCAGGGAAACCGGTCCTTCGACTTGGGCACCATCCGGGAGCGCATGCGCCTGGGAGCGGGCGGCGGCGGTGGCAGGCGGTTCACGTCTTCGACGCTTGAGGCGGACCTAGCCGCGATTCGCAGCCTGTATCGGTCTAACGGGTTTCGCGACGCGCGCGTCTCGGGCAGCGTAGTCCTGCGCCCTGGCGGCGGCGGCTTTGACGTTGGGATTGACATTGACGAGGGATCGCCGACGCTGGTCGCAAGCTTGGAGACCTCGGGCATGGCCGAGTTTCCCGCAGACGAGCGCAGGTTTCAGTTCGCCGCCGCCGCGGGCCAGCCCTTCAGCGAGGCCAGCATCGCCACCGACAGGCAAAGGATCCTGTGGGAGTTCTTCGATGCCGGGTACCAAGATGTGCGCTTCGGCTGGCGCGCGGAACCGTCCGGAAGTCCGCGCCGCGTCGCCCTGCTCTACGACGTGAGCCATGGCCGGCCGCTGCGCACGGGCCGCGTGGCCCTTTCCGGCGCGTCCCGGACGCGACCCGATGTGCTGGCCCGCAACATTGAGCTGCGGGAAGGGGAGCCCCTCTCGCAAGCTGCGATGTTCGCTACCCAGCGCAACCTCTACGATCTGGGCTCCTTCTCAAAGGTGGATGTTGCCCTCCAGAATCCGGACGGTGCCGAGACGGACAGGACCGTCCTGATCCAAGTCGAGGAGGCTAGGCGCTGGGCATTCGGATTTGGCGGAGGGGCCGAGATTGGCCAGATCGGCCGCAACACGGCCGAGCTGACGAACCCGGCCGGCGAGGCGGGCTTCAGCCCGCGCATGACCGTCGAGGTCACTCGGCTGAACATGCTGGGCAAGGCGCACACGCTCAGTTTCAACACCCGTCTCTCCTTGCTCCAGCAGCGCGGCCTGTTCACCTATCAGGCACCCCGCTGGTTCGACTCGGATCGGTGGCAACTGGCGATCACCGGCCTGTACGACACGTTCCGCAATGTGAACACCTTTGCCGGCCGCCGGGTCGAGGGGGCGCTCCAGCTGTCCCAGAACCTGAGCAGGACCACGACGGTGCTGTATCGCTACGCCTACCGGCGGACGTCCGTCGACGAGCAGACCCTCCACATCGAGCCGCTCCTGGTTCCCCTGGTGTCGCAACCAGTCCGCGTGGGTTCGCTGTCCTCCACGTATATTTCCGACCGCCGCGACAACCCCACCGACACGGCAGCGGGCATGTACAGCACGCTCAACATCGCCTTGGCCTCCAAGTTGGTCGGCTCCCAGCCGAGCTTTGCCCGGGTGATCGCCCAGAACAGCACATATCACCAGCTCCGGCCGCGGCTGGTGTTCGCGCGCTCTTTGCAGCTCGGAGTCGCTGTTCCCTGGGGCCGCTACGTCACCGGCGGCGATCAGAGCCCGGGCTTCGCGCGTCGCCCAGACCCGCGCGTGCCCTTGGCAGAGCGGTATTTTGGCGGCGGTGCTAATTCCCACCGGGGCTTCGCCTACAATCAGGCCGGTCCTCGGGATGCCGCCACTGGATTCCCGCTGGGAGGCGGTGCGCAGTTGCTCAACAGCGTCGAGCTGCGCTTCCCCTTGGGCGGTGTGGACCTTTCGGGGGTGGTGTTCCACGACGCCGGCAACGTGTTCTCGCGCCCCAGCCGGATCAGCCTCCGGTCCGCGCAGTTTGTCCGGCCGACTGCCACCGGCACCGAGTACGACTTCGACTATTTGGTGCACGCGATGGGATTCGGCGTGCGCTATCGAACGCCGATCGGCCCCGTGCGTCTCGACTTGGCCTACACGCCCAACCCGCCGCGATTCCTGGGTTTCGACGGCACCCGGCAGCAGCTCTTGGTGGGCGCGGGCACGTTCCGCGAGCAGCGCTCGAGCTCGTTCCAGTTTCACTTCTCCCTCGGCCAGACGTTCTGAGATGGCGTGCAGGATGTTGCCGGCGGTGATGGGGGCAGCGCTGCTGGCGTTGGGCACTTGGTCTTCAGTGCCCGTGCGCGGCGAGATCATCGACAGGATCGCGGCAATCGTCGGGTCCGAGGCGATCACACTGTCGGATGTACGGGACGAGCAGCGCGTGCAGGCCTTTCTCAACGGCGCGGAGCTAGCTGCCACCGCCGACGGCGGCATGGACGTTCTGCGCATGCTCGTCAACCGGCGCCTGGTCCATTTGGACCTTGCCATGACACCGTTCCTCGTGGCCGAGGACAGCGATGTGAGCGAACTCATGCGCGAGTTGAGGGAGCACGCGTTCATTGGCGGCAAGGACTTCGCGGGGGCGTTGGCCCATTACGGATTGGCAGAGGAAGTCTTGCTCCAACACCTCCGCGACCAGATCAGCTTCGAGCGCTACGTGGCATTCCGCTTCAAGACTGGCCAACAGGTCGGTCGAGCCGAGATCGAGGAGCACTATCGCGACGTGTACGGTCCGCGGCAGGCCACGCTGGGACTGCCAGCGGAGCGAATTGACGCTGTGGCCGCCGACATCGAGGAGGACCTATTGGAGGCCAAGGCCACCGAGCTGCTCGAGCTTAGGCTTAAGGAATTGCGCCTGCTCCATCGGATTGAGATTCTTGGCCTCGGCATTGGCGGTGGCCCATGACCGCGCGGTCCCGGATTGGCCCAACGGCGAAGGTGGCGCTGGTCACCGCGGTCGTCCTGGCGGTTTGCTGGGGCTCTGCCGAGGCTCTCATGCGCAGCAGCTGGCCGCTGCGCATCATGCGCGAGCGAATTGTCGGCCAGCTCGGCCGGGCACTAGGGGCAGCCGTCAGCATCGAGCGGCTGGAGCGGGGCCCGGGGCGACTCTCGTTCGAACTGGTCGGCTTGGATGTTGGCTCCGTCGATGGCTCCACAGGCGTTCTCGAGGTGTCGCGCGCCACGGGGCAGCTCTCGTGGCGCACCTTCCTGGGCGGGGGCCCGGTCATCGAGTCGCTGGTGATCGACAGCCCCGTGCTCGCGCTTCAGGAGGGAGTGTTGAGCATGCAAGCCGTCGCCGGGTTGGACGGGCTCGAGTCGATCTCCGACATTGAGATCCGGGAGTTCGAGCTGCGGGACGGCCGGCTGGTTTGGAACGGCCGGGACTATCCGCTAGCCGTGAGGGGCAGCGGACTCTCGCTGCGCGCCGAGTTCGACCCCACCGCCCGCAACCACCGTGTCGAGGCGTCGTTCGAGGAGCTCGAGTTCACGGCCCACGGAACGGTCGCCCTTCCGAGCACGAGCGCTAGCATGACGGCGATTGTCGGGGCCGACGGGATCTCGATCACGAGTGCGAGTCTCGAGGGCCCGGGCATCGACGCGTCGTTGAGGGGCTCCCTTTTGGGCGAGCAGCTCGGCACGATGTCCGTCGCATATCGGATCCGGTCTGCGATTTCGTTGCTCGCCGGCGTTGTCGGGGCCGGCCAGATTGGCCTGTCGGGGCAGGCAGAGATTGTCGGGGAGGTGAACTGGGACAGGGCGTCCGGCCAACCGCGCTATGCGGGCACGTTCAGGACGACCGGGGTCCGCCTGCCGGCAGTGGAAGCGGGCTTGCGCCTGGCGGGCATCTATTCCGGCACGGGCGATCAGGTCGAGATCAGCGACATGGCGGGCAGCCTGCTGGGCGCTGAGGTCTCGGCCACGCTCTCGGCCCGAGGGCCACCGGCGGATTGGACGCTCGCGATGAGCGGCGAGGCGCGGTCCGTCTCGCTCGCCGCCGTGGCCGAGGCTGCGGGTGTCACCAATCTTCCTTGGGACGGCCTGTTCAACGTTACCTGGGAATCGTCGGGCTCGGCTGTCGACGGGCTGTGCACCCGCGTGGGCGCTGAGATTGTCCCCGTCTCCAGCCCCGCCAAGATTCCCCTCAGCGGCGCGGTTCACCTGGTGCACTCCACCGACTCCGGGCAAGTGGAAGTCGAAGGACTCACCGTTCGGACTCCGAACCTGGACTTGTCCGGCAGCGGCTTCAGGACCGGCGACGGAAGCGGCCAGATCAGCGTTGACCTGACCTTGGCTTCCCGCGAGGCGGTGGAGCGTGTACTGGCGGTCGCGCAGCCTGGCACAGGGTTGCCGATGCAGACTCCTGCCGGGGCGTATGCGTATCGGGGGACGCTCCGCTGGGTTGGTCCTGCCTTGGCTAACGCGATGCTCGACGGGGAGTTTCGGATCACTGATCTGGTCGCGGCCGGTCAGGCTTGGGGCAGTCTTGCGGTCGATGGCACTCTGGGCCCGGGCGGGCTTGCCGTGCGAAACGGCCGCCTTCTGGACGGGACGGGAAGGATGGACATCGTGGGACGCTTTCCCCTCGGGCGGGACGGCGAGGTTTCGCTCGAGGTCACCGCCGTTGCGCTGGACGCGGCGAAGCTGGCCAGAACGATCGGGTTCGACCTGCCCGTGAGCGGCAGCGTTGGCATGACCGCGAGCGTCTTTGGCACCGCCGCCGCACCGCGTGCCCGCGCGAGTGTTGAGGTGGACTCGCCCGCGTGCTTTGGCGAGCGCTTCGACCGGCTTGAGGCTCAGGTTGAGTATGGCCCCGCCGGGCTCCGAATCCGCGACGCGGTGCTCTGGCGCGATACCTCGACGCTGCGGGCCGACGCGTCTTTCGAGGGCGAGCCGCGCGAGGTCACGATCGATGCCGAGAGCAGCGATTGGCCGCTGGAAGGGTTCACCTGGGCGCGCGTTCTGGCCCCGCATCTGGCCGGCTCGGCACGGTTCGACATCAGTGCCTCCGGCCAGGCCTCTTCCAGGACCCGCCTGAGCGACCTTGCAATCCGGGGGGACTGGTCAGTCAGCGGACTGCGGGCGTCGGACTTGGACCTGGGTGATTGGCGAGGGTCCGTGCGGTCGGCGCGCGACGCTCCGGAGCTGGCTCTCGCGTGGGACGCCGAACTCTTCGACGGGCAGCTGCGCGGCAGCGCGAGCATCGGGACCGCAGGCTCGTCCCGCTACGAAGGGACGCTCGAATATGTCGGCTTGAGTCCGCTCGCATTCATTCCGCTGGGCGCGCGGCTCGGCGCGGGCGCTCGCGGCGCGGTGACAGGCAGCGCCGCCTTCAGCGGCTCCACCGACCGGGCGGGGTCCTTCGACCTGTCGGGCCTCATCGACCAGTCCGAGCTACTGCTGCCAGCGGCGGGTCGCGATCCGATCAGCATCACGAACGTGTTCCCCCTTCGCTGGGCAATCCGGGACGGCAGCGTGCGCCTTGACTCGATGAGCCTGACCGGCGCTGACACCAGCTTTCAGGTTGATGGCACCATCGGGCTCTTGGAGCCCCGCGGGCTGGATGTCAGCATCTTGGGCGACATCAGCTTGGCCACGCTCCATGGGTTCTTGGGGAGCTTCCGCCCGGTCGGGACTGCCAGCATTCGCGTGCGAATCGGGGGCACGCTCGAGGAGCCGCTGCCCGAGGGCCGGCTGAGCGTGCGCGACGCGTCCCTCGACTTGCCGGGGAGCCCGCTCCGGGTTGGCAACGTCAATGGCGTGGTGGCCTTCGAGGGAGGTCAGGCTCGGATCGAACGCCTCGACGGTCAGTCGGGCGGTGGTCACGTCCGTATGAGCGGTGTTGCCGAGCTCACCGGGGCACAGGCCCAGTACCGGTTGCGGGCGGACGTGGAGGGTGTCCGTGTCAACTATCCCGCCACCATCCACAGCGTGGTCGACGGGCAGCTGACCTTGGCCGGCGCCGGTCTGCGGAGCCTCCTCGACGGCAACATCGCGATCGCGCGTCTCTCGACGGCCGATGGCCTGTCGATCGGGGAGCTCTTCGCGGGCATGCAGCAGACGTCGCTGGTGGCGGCCAGCGAGCCGGTCCTGGATGGCATGCAGATCAACGTGCACATTGGCTCCGTGCCACAGCTGCCCGTCGAGACCCAGCTCGTTCGCGACGCCGAGGTCGGCATCGACCTGAGCGTGGTTGGCACGGTGGCTGATCTGGCGCTGGTGGGCCAGGTCCAGATTCTCGAGGGCGAGCTGCGCATGCTTGGCACCCATTACCGGATCAACCGCGGGCAGGTCCGCTTTCTGGGACCTGCGCAGAGGCAGCCTGTGCTTGACGTGGACCTCGAGACGCGCATCCGGGACGTGGACCTCGAACTCGTCCTGTCGGGCCCGGCCGACAGTCTCAACCTCAGCTACCGCTCGGACCCACCACTGCCGTTCCACAGTCTGGTCGACTTGGTTGCCGTGGGGAAAGAGCCGACCATTGACCCGAGCATCTCGTCCCGGCGCAGGATCGAGCAGCAATCCGTGGTCCAGACAGGGGCTGACAACCTGCTGAGCCAGGCCATCTCACGTCCTGTCTCGAAGCGCCTGCAACGCTTCTTCGGGGTGAGCAGGCTCAAGGTAGACCCGCAGGTCGGCGGGCTGGAATCGAACCCCAGCGCCCGTCTCTCGACCGAGCAGCAGATTGCGGACGACATCACCCTGATCTACAGCTACGATCTCTCGTCCGCCCAGCAGCAGGCGATCCGCATCGAGTGGAACCCGGACAGGAAGTGGTCTTTCATCGTCACCCGCGACCAGAACGGCCTGATCGGTTCGGACATCCTGTTCAAGCTGCGCAGGCGGTAGCGCGGACTGCGATTGGGCCAGCGGGGTTGCGCTCACGCCAGCCGCAACGAGGGATCCGCGGCGAGATCGAAACTGTCGAACTCTCCGCGCAGAAACCTCGGGTATGCGGCAGCGGCGATCATCGCGGCATTGTCGGTCGAGAGCGCGAGCGTCGGGAAGTGGGAAGGGATCGCGACGGACTCGAAGGCACGGCGCAGCCCGCGGTTGGCGGCGACGCCGCCGGCCACGATGATGGACTCGACCGCGCGGTCCTCTGCGGCGCGCACGGCCCGGCGCGCCAGTTCCTTGACGACGCGGTCCTGGAAGGAAGCGATCAGATCGAGGCAGAAGGGGCTGGCCGACTCCCGCAGCGTCTCGAAGGTTGCCTGCCCGCCGGCCAGCAGCCGCCGACGGGCCGCGATCTCCGATCCCAGCTCGGAGCGTTCCACGAGGCGGCGGACAGCTGTCTTGAGGCCGCTGAAGCTCATGTCGAGGGCATTGCCCTTCATGCGCACGGCTGGGAGCCGAACGCGGGACGCGGTCCCTTCAGGGGCGAGCCTGTCCAGAACGGGCCCGCCGGGATAGCCGAATCCCAGCAGTTTGGCGACCTTGTCGTAGGCTTCCCCCGCGGCATCGTCTCGCGTGCGCCCCAATAGGCTGTAGGCGTAGCGATCCCCGGCCGCCCGCCGCGTGAGGAACATGTGGCTGTGTCCCCCGCTGACTACCAAGGCCAGGGCCGGGAATTCCACGTCCGCCCCGGCCGCCCGCCGTTCCAGCACAACGGAATGGATGTGGCCCTCGATATGGTTCACGCCGATCAGCGGCACGCCCAGCGCCGCCGAGAGCCCCTTCGCGTAGGTCACGCCCACGAGAAGAGCGCCGACGAGACCAGGACCGCGGGTAACGCCGATGGCGTCAATGTCTGCGTATCGCAACCCGGCGCGCGCCAGAGCCGCGCGCACGACCGGCACGATGGCGCGCAAATGTTCCCGGGAGGCGAGTTCCGGGACGACTCCCCCGTAGGGCGCGTGAACCGCGAACTGCGAGGAGATGATGTTGGAGAGCATCCGGTCCCCGTCCGCGATGACCGCCGCCGCGGTCTCGTCGCACGATGTCTCGATGCCCAGAAGGTTCATGAGGTTAGGATGCGCCCGCTGACGCGAACGCCCGCGGGCGCATCGGCGGCGCTCTCGCGCCTATGTTGGATCACTGGCAGCATCCCTGGAACGGCATTGCGCCGCTGCTTGGGAACTGCAGCCCCGCCCTGGCTAGAACGGGGCTTGGGAAAGTCCGAGCGGTTGCCCTAAGTTTCGGGCACCTCGCCGTCCAGATTGATACCGCCAGAAATAGTGTCGTTCATCTCTCTGAATCACCCCCTTTCGCCAGATGTGGTGCCCCCATGCTAGCCCAACGGGCACACGGGGGTCAACGTTCGCGGGCCCCCGGCATGCTCCGAGTGTTGCGCGGCGCGAGCGGGCGCGGGGGCGCCCAGCCGCCCGGTTCCCGGGCCGGCACCAAAGGTGCCGGCGGTGCGACGACACGATCGGGGGGCGTTCCCCCGCTTCAGGGCAGCGTTCGAGGCTGGGTCCCTGGTGCTGACGATCGATCTTGCAGCCCGGTCGAGCCCTCTCGCGCCTGCCGATAGAATGGGATCCGGCACACGCCGGAGCCATTGCCATGCACAACGTCGTCGTCATCGGGTCGGGCTGCGCGGGCAGCACCGCTGCCATCTATGCCGCCCGTGCCGGTCTGCGGCCATTGGTCATCGAGGGGCTCGAGGCCGGGGGCCAGCTGACTCTCACCACCGATGTCGAGAATTTTCCCGGCTTCCCCGACGGGATCATGGGGCCCGATCTGGTCTTCCGCATGAAGCAGCAGGCGGAGCGGTTTGGCGCTGTCTACAGGCATGGGGAGGTGACGCGCGCGGACCTTTCCCGGCGCCCCTTCGAGCTCTGGGTCAGCGAGCAACGGCTCGAGACCAAGACGGTCATCGTTGCTTCCGGAGCTTCGGCCCGCTGGCTGGGCCTCCCGTCGGAACAGGCCCTCATCGGCCACGGGGTGAGTTCGTGCGCCACCTGTGACGGGTTCTTCTTCCGAGGCATGCCGGTCACGGTGGTCGGCGGCGGAGACAGCGCAATGGAGGAGTCGTTGTTCCTGACCCGGTTCGCCACCGAGGTCTCCGTCGTGCATCGCCGCGAGGAGTTCCGGGCGTCGAAGATCATGCTGGACCGCGCCCGCGCCAATGACAGGATCAAGTGGATCACCAGCGCGACGGTTAGTGCCGTGGAGGATCCGGGAGCGCGGGAGGTGACGCGCGTGCGGCTCAAGAGCACTGCCGACGGGCGCGAATGGGACCACAAGACAAGCGCCCTGTTCCTCGCCATCGGGCACATCCCGAACACCCGCATCTTCAGGGGGCAGCTCGACTTGGACGACGAGGGCTACATCGTCTCCCACGGCGGGGCGCGCACCAACGTACGCGGCGTGTTCCACGCTGGCGATGTCCAAGACCGCACCTACCGCCAGGCGATCACGGCGGCCGGGGCGGGGTGCATGGCCGCCATCGAGGCCGAGCGGCTGCTGGAGGCCGAGGGCTAGTGTCATGTGTCAGAAGTCCTTGACCAGTAGGGCTGCAGTTTGGTGCCGTCTCAGGGGGAGGCGGGACCGAGCATGCCGAATCACCACACAAGGGAATTGCCGGAGCTCTCGGAGGAGGAGCGGCAGGAGTTGGAGCGCTGGCTGCGCCGGCAAACGACGGCGCAGTCACTGGCCCTGAGGGCGCGGATCGTGTTGCAGTGTGCAAGTGGCAAGAGCGATCTGGCAGTAGCGCAAGTGGTCGGAGTCACTCGCGGAACGGTCGGCAAGTGGCGGCGGAGGTTTGTGCAAGACGGCTGCGACGGATTGCTGGACGAGCCCCGACCGGGAACTCCTCGCAAGGTGTCGGACAGGGAGGTTGAACGAGTCGTGACTCGCACGCTGGAGTCGATGCCTCGGGGAGCAACGCAGTGGAGCACACGGTCGATGGCCAAGGAATGCGGCTTGAGCTTCGCCACCGTGGGCCGCATTTGGCGCGCGTTCGGGCTGAAGCCGCACCGCACGGAGACCTTCAAACTGTCGAGGGACCCGCTGTTCATCGAGAAAGTCCGGGATGTCGTGGGGCTCTACCTGCATCCGCCCGAGCGGGCGGTGGTCCTGTGCGTGGACGAGAAGTCGCAAATTCAGGCGCTAGACCGAACGCAGCCCTTGCTGCCCCTGCGGCCAGGCGTGCCCCGCCAGCAAACGCACGACTACAAGAGGAACGGCACCACGTCACTGTTTGCAGCGCTGAACACAGCCACCGGCGAGGTGATCGGCAAGTGCTACCGGCGACATCGGTCGATCGAGTTCAAGCAATTTCTGGCGATCATCGACAAGCGGGTGCCTGAGGACTTGGATGTGCACCTCGTCTTGGACAACTACGGCACGCACAAGACGGCGATGATCCACAATTGGCTGCTGAGACGCCCGCGGTTTCACTTGCACTTCACGCCCACGAGCGCCTCTTGGCTCAATCAAGTGGAGCGCTGGTTTGCCGAGATCACCCGTCGCCAACTACGACACGGGACCTATCGCAGCACGTTAGCCCTAGAGAAGGCCATCAAGGAGTACTTGGAGGTGTACAACGAGAATCCGAAGCCATTCATCTGGACCAAGCGCGCCGATCAGATCCTCGAGTCACTCAAGACTTACTGCTCACGTATTTCTGACACAGGACACTAGGGCACCGCCGCCCAGGCGGTCAGGCCTGGGAGAACAGCGGCCTCAGGCCGGGGTCGCGCTTTGGGACTCGGGGGCGCCTGCGGCGCTGGTAGGGCGACCGGCCGATCACCCCGATCACGACCACGCGTTCCAGGGCGTCGCTGGGCACGAACACCGTTCGGTTGTGGCGGTTGGAGTCCGGCGGAGTGACCGTAAGCCCCGGCGCGCCCATGATCTGCAGGTCGTTGGGCATGATGCCTTCCAAGTGCCCGCCCTTGCGGAATAGCATCCGCACCCACAGGCCCGCAAGTTTGGGACGCGAGGCGAACTCCAACCGCTGGTCGCGTTCCGGGTCCAGTCCGAATTCCCGGACAAAATACACCGCGCGCACCTGGCGGTAGGGAACGGTCACCATGCGGGCATCGAGCGTGGTCACCTCGATGCCGTCCTCTCGCAGATAGCGATGCGGGTCGACATAGGCGTCCAGATTCTCGTTCCCGAAACGGCGAACCGTGACCTTCTTTGCGATCAGCTTAGACAACAATCCCCCAGAATGTTTTCACTTGTGGCTATGCTAGTACGGTTCTCCGGGCTGTGTCAACCGGCTCGCCCGGCGTCAGGGGTCCCGGCCGAGGGTGGACGAAGCGATCAAGGAGTTTCTCGCGTTCGCCAGCGTGGAGCGCGGGCTCTCGCCCAACAGCGTGGCCGCCTACACGCGGGACTTGGGGCGCCTGGCCGCATTCTTGGCAGATCGGGACCTCGTCCCGGCAAAGGCCAGCGCCGCGGACCTGCGGGCCTTCCTGGCCAGTCTGTACGACGCCGGGCTCTCCGGTCGCTCGGTCGCGCGGTACACCAGCAGCCTGCGAAGCTTCTACCGGCACTTGCTGGACCGGGGGGCCATCGACAGCGATCCGAGCGCCCGTCTGCGATCTCCCGGAAGATGGCGGACGCTGCCCGAGTGCCTCAGCTTGGCCGAGGTCGACAGGCTGCTGGAGGCGCCCAACGCCGAGACCGACCTCGGGGCGCGCGACCGGGCCATGCTGCAGCTGCTCTACGCCACAGGCCTGCGGGTCTCGGAACTCGTAGCGGTCAGGTTGGCGGACCTTGACATGGCCAGCGGTGTCCTGCGAACGACCGGGAAGGGCGGCAAGACGCGCTTGGTGCCAGTCGGACAATCGGCGCTGCGAGCTGTCGAGACCTATTCGGAGAAGCATCGCCCCCGGCTTCTCAAGCGGCGCGCGTCGGAGCACCTGTTCGTGACGCGGTCCGCGACGGGAATGACCCGGCAAGCCTTCTGGAAGCTGGTCAAGAAGCACGGGGCACGGGCCGCGATCGCGTCCCGGATCACGCCGCATGCGCTGCGCCACAGCTTCGCCACCCACCTGCTCGAGCGCGGGGCTGACCTTCGCAGCCTCCAGCTGATGCTCGGACACGCCGACATTTCGACGACGCAGATCTACACCCACGTGTTGCGGGATCGCCTGAGGAAGGTTTACGACAGCCATCACCCGCGAGCCTGAGCCAGCCCGGTCCCGTAGTGGCGCGGTGCTCTGGTAACCTGCCTGCATGGTCGCCGATGGGTTGCTGTCGCGCAACGCGCGCTTGATGCGCTCTTCGCTGATCCGCCAGCTGACCGGCCTGGTCAACCGGCCGGAGGTGATCTCGTTCGCTGCGGGCTCGCCAAATGCCGTGACGTTCCCTCACGAGCAGCTGCGGCAGATCCAGAACGATCTGATCGACCGCGAGCGGGGACAGATCTTCCAGTACTCGGTCACGCGCGGCAACCCTAGGCTGATCAAGAACGTGCGGGAGCGCGACCGCAGCCTGAAGGGCTTGCGGCTGGAGTCGGCCGAGACGCTGCTGGCAAGCGGTTCGCAGCAAGGGCTGGACCTTGTGGCCAGAGTGCTGCTCGACCCCGGCGACGCCGCGTTCGTCGAGACGCCCAGCTTCATCGGGGCCATGTCCTCGTTCGAGAACTTGGGGGCCAAGCTGTTCTCCGTCCCGTGCGACGCGGCCGGAATGGTCCCCGATGGCTTGGAGCAGCGGATCGCTCGCGCTCGCGCTCTCGGGCATCCCTGCAAGCTGGTCTACGTGATCCCGAATTTCCAGAACCCCGCTGGTTCGCTCTGGTCGCAGGAGCGGCGGCAGGCGGTGTGCGCGGTGGCCCGGCGCGAGGGCCTGCTCGTCCTCGAGGACGACGCGTACGGCGAGCTGTACTTCGACGGCGCGGACACCGCTTCTCTCGCCCCGCTGAAGGCACTGCCGGACAGTGACCACGTGCTGTACCTGTCGACATTTTCGAAGATTCTCGCCCCGGGCCTGAGAGTTGCGTGGATCCATGGCGCCGAACCGGTGGTGCGCCGGATGGAAATCTGCAAGGAAACAGCGGATCTGTGCACGTCGACGCTGGGACAGCGATTGGTGCTGGAGTTCTTGCGCCGGGGCTGGATGCCCGCGCAGTGCGACCGCGTGCGATCGTTCTACAGCGCCAAGTCCCGTGTTCTCCAAGGCGCCCTGCGGGCACACTTCGGCTCTTTCGCCCAGTGGCGCGCGGCTCGGGGAGGCCTGTTCCAATGGCTCGACCTGCCAGCCGGGATCGATGCGCTGTCCCTGCTGCACGCCAGCTTGGAGGCGGACAAGGTGGCCTTCATACCGGGATCGCCGTTCTTTTCCGAGCGGCCTCGCCCCAATTCGCTGCGCCTTTCCTTCTCGAACGTGGCTGATGACAAAATAGACATCGGCCTGTCCCGCCTTGGCCGGCGGGTCCGGGAAGCGCTTGCCTGAAGTTCCGGCCCCGCGCGGGTCCGGGGGCCACGCCGCGAGTCGAGCCTAGCGATGCCGTCCTATCCCAGCGACCTCGCCGAGCAGATTGACCGGATCGTCGAGGGCGAGGTTCGGTTCGACCGCTATTCGCGGGTCCTGTACTCCACCGACGCTTCGGTCTGGCAGATCGAGCCGATCGGCGCGGTGATTCCCCGCCACCACGGGGACGTGGGCTCTTTGCTGCGGCTGTGCGCGCGCCATGCCGTGCCCGTGCTGCCCCGTGGCGGCGCGACAAGTCTCTCGGGGCAAACGGTCGGCGAGGCTGTCCACATCGATTTCTCGAAGTACATGAACCGGATTCTCGAGACCAACCCCGAGGAGGGCTGGGTGCGCGTCCAACCAGGGGTGGTGCAGGACCAGCTGGGCCGACATCTCAGGCCCCTCGGCTACCAATTCGGGCCCAACACGTCATCGGCCAGCCGGGGCACAATCGGCGGCATGATCGGCAATAACTCGGCCGGTTCGCACTCCATCCTGTACGGGAAGACGATCGATCACGTCATCGAACTGCGCTGCGTATTCGCCGACGGTTCCGACGCCTGGCTGAAGCCCGTCGAGGTCCAGCGGCTGCCCGCGCTGGCGGCCGGGGACGGACTGGTGCCCGCCTTGTACCGCGAGCTGCCAGGACTCGGAGACCGGTACCGCGAGGAGATCTTGGGACGTTTCCCCAAGATCCTGAGGCGGGTCAGCGGGTACAACCTGGACGAGCTGGTGCGCGACGGCGCCCGGTTCGGGGCGGGGTATTCGAGCAAGCCCGGCCCTCTCAACCTGAGCCGGGTGATCGTGGGCTGCGAGGGCACCCTGGCAGTGGTCACCGAGGCCAAGCTGCGGGTGGTCAAGACTCCCGCCTCCAAGGGAATCCTCGTCGTTCATTTCGACTCCGTGTTCCGCGCCGTGGACGCTTCGCAGCTGATCGTCTCCACCGGTCCCTCCGCGGCCGAGCTGATCGACGAGTTCATCCTCGAGAACGCCCGCGCGAACCCTTCCTTCTCGGCAAGGCTGGACTGGGTCGACCCTTCCGCGAAAGCGCTCATGGTGGTCGAGTACTACGGCGAGTCCGCGCTGCACGTGCGACAGAAGCTCGAGAGTCTCCGCGGGCTGTTGGAGCGCAAGCGGATCGGGTTTGGCTGCCAGACGGTCACCGACCCGGCCCGCCAAGCCCGGATCTGGGGCGTGCGCAAGGAAGCGCTCGGCATCCTGATGTCGGTCAAGGGTGACCACAAGCCGATCGCGTTCGTCGAGGACCCTGCCGTCCCGGTCGAGCGCATGGGCCGATTCTTGGGAGACTTCCGCGAAGTGCTCGAGAGGCACGGCGCGCGCGGCGGCTACTACGGCCATGCCTCCGTCGGCTGCCTCCACGTTCGCCCGATGATCAATCTCAAGCGGGCTTCCGAAGTGCGCAAGATGGCGGCCATCGCCGACGAGGTGTTCGGGCTTGTGATGAACCACGGCGGCTCGATGTCCGGCGAGCACGGCGACGGGATCGCGCGCAGCAAGTACAACCAGTGGCTGTTCGGCCCTGAGATTTACCGCGCGTTTCTGGAGCTGAAGCGGGCCTTCGATCCGCTCAACATCCTCAATCCCGGCAAGGTCGTGAACGCTCCCGACTTGGAGCGCGACCTGCGCTGGGGGCCTGGGTACCGGACAGCGGAGGTCGAGACGACCCTGGACTTCTCGAGCGAGCGCGGCTTCGCGCGGGCCATCGAGATGTGCAACGGGGCCGGGGTTTGCCGCAAGCGCATGGCGGGAACCATGTGCCCGTCCTACCACGCGACGCTGGACGAGGAGCATTCCACGCGAGGGCGGGCGAACGCTCTGCGCGCCGCGCTCTCGGGCACTTTGCCGCCCGAGGAGTTCACATCCCGCCGCATGTTCGACGTGCTGGACCTGTGCCTCGCCTGCAAGGCTTGCAAGACCGAGTGCCCCTCGAACGTCGACATGGCCAAGATCAAGTACGAGTGGCTCTCGCACTACCACGCGCGCCACGGCGTGCCACTGAAGGCCAGGGCATTCGGGCATGTGGAGCGGGTCTACCGACTTGCGGGGAGAGTGCCGGGGCTGTTCAACGCCCTGATGTCCCTGCGACCGGTGCGGTGGCTCAACGAGGCCTTGCTCGGCGTGGACCGCCGCCGGCCGCTTCCGTCGCTCTCGTCCCGGCCGTTCCGGCGCTGGTTCGCGCGCCGGCCGGCCCCGCGCGATCCGGCGCCGCGCGGTCAGGTCCTGCTGTTCGACGATTGCTTCATGCAGTTCAACTACCCGGGTGTGGGCCGGGCGGCCGTCGAACTGCTCGAGGCCGCGGGATTCGAGGTGCGGCTGGCCAAGCACCGTTGCTGCGGGCGGCCCATGCTCTCGCACGGGCTGCTCGACGACGCGAAGGCGGCGGCGGCCCGCAATGTGCGGGACCTGGACGAGAGCGGCGCGGGGGATGTTCCCATCGTCGGGTGCGAGCCCAGCTGCCTGCTGACGCTGCGGGAGGAGTATCCCGAACTCGTGCCGGGCGAGGCCGCTGGCCGCGTCGCCCGCCGGGCGCTGATGCTCGAGGAATTCTTGGACGGCTTGCACCGCCGGGGCGAGCTCGGCATCGATTGGCGCCGGATGGACCGCGAGGTGCTCTTTCATGGCCACTGCCACCAGAAGGCCCTGATCGGGACCCGGGCGGCCATGAGCGCCCTGGGCCTGGTGCCGGGGCATCGTGTGCGCGAGATCGGGTCCGGGTGTTGCGGCATGGCGGGTTCGTTCGGGTTCGAGAAGGGGCATTACGAGATCTCGCGGAAAATCGGGGCGGAGCGCCTGTTTCCGGCCATCGAGGGTGCCGGGCCGGAGGCGGAGATCGCCGTCTGCGGGGCGTCCTGCCGGCAGCAGGTCGACCACTTCACGACGCGCAAGGCGCGACACCTGGCGGAACTGCTGCGCGACGCTGTTCGGTCCGGTCGATGAGCGCCCGCCGGGCAAGCTTGGCGGTGACCCGCCCGGTCACGTGGCAGGTTGGCCTCTTCGCCCTCCTGATCAGTTTCTTCTGGAGCGGGAACATCGTCTCGATCAAGCTCGGGCTGGCTGCCATCCCGCCAATGTGGAGTGCGTTTTGGCGCATGCTCGTCGCCACTGCCGCCGTCGCGGCATGGGCGCGCCTGCGCGGTAGCCGGGTGTTGCCGGCCCGGGGCGAGGCCCGCCAGTTCTTGGCGCTGAGCGTCATGTACACCGTCCAGATTGCCCTGTTCAACCTGGCGGTGTTCTACACCTCTCCCGCGTACGCGGTGATCCTGCTCAACACTCACCCCGTGATCGTCAACCTGATCAGTCATTACTACGTGCGCGAGGACCGGCTCACGCCCGCTCGCGTTCTCGGCTTGGCGGTGGCCTTCGCGGGGATCGTCTACGTGATGTACGGCCGTCCCGAAGCCAGCCTGGCCCCGAACCCCTCGCTGGGCAACGCCCTGATGCTGGCGTCCTCGGTGCTGCTGGCTGTGCGCATCGTCTACACCCAGCGGTTGGTGGCGCACACCGGGCCGCTCCGACCGGTGGTTTGGCAGATGTTCGGCTCGCTCCCGCCGTTCTTGGCTCTCGGGCTCGCCTACGAGGTCCCGCTCCTGCAGCCCCTGACGGCCGTCCCGGTGCTCGCAATCCTGTACCAGGCCTTGGTCGTGGCCGGGTTTTGCTTCGTGGCCTGGACGGACCTGCTGCAGAGGCACAGCGCTGGGAATCTCGCGACGTACGGGTTCACGGTTCCGATCTTCGGGGTAACCCTGTCAGCGGTGTTCTTTGGCGAGCCCCTGACCGGCAGGCTCGTGGTGGGCGCCGCGGCGGTGGGCGCTGGCATCGCGGTTGTGACGGGGAGCCGCCGGCGCGGCGCGGCCCGTGGCGACTAGCGGCCTTCGCCGGATGACCCCCGGCGCGGTCGCAACCGCATTGCTGATCTCTGCGATGTGGGGGCTCAACATCGTTGGGATCAAGCTTGCGCTCGCGGCGTTCCCCCCGGTCTGGAACGCCTTCTGGCGCATGCTTCTGGGCTGGCCGGTCCTGTGGCTGTGGGCGCGCGCGGGACGCGTCCGCCTGATGCCTCGCAGGGGAGAGCTCTGGCCTCTGGGACTGCTCGGCGGACTGTTCGCCGTGCAGATCATCGTGCTCAATTTCAGCGTCTTGTGGACATCGGCCGGCTTCGCCGCCGTGTTGGTGAGCGTGGCGCCGGTGTTCATCAACTGCTTTGCGCACTTCTTCGTTCCCGGGGACCGGCTCACAGCGGGTCGCGTGGCAGGGCTGGCCGTGGCGTTCGGCGGAGTGGTGCTCGTGATGCTCGCCGATCCCGACCCCTCCGTGGCGCCGAGGCCCGCGATGGGCAACGCGCTGGGACTGGCCGTCGCTGCCATGATCGGGGGGCGCATGGTGTACACCCAGCGCCTGGTGCAGCGCATCGATCCCGTGCGCGCCATCTTCTGGCAGGTGGGCTTCTCGCTGCCGGTGTACCTGCCCTGGGCCGTTGCGGCCGAGCCCTTGATGGTCGGGCCGATGACGCCCAGCGCGCTGCTCGGCTGGCTGTACTGCTCGATCGGGGCGGTCGGGGTCGCGTTCGTTGTCTGGATCCGATTGCTCGCGGTCCATTCCCCCGCACAGCTGGCCGTCTTCGTGTTTCCCACGCCGGTGTTCGGCGTCATCTTCAGCTCGCTGATATACGACGAGGCGCTGCCCGCTGGGCTGGTGGCGGGAGTGTCCGCCGTCGCGACCGGGATCCTGCTGGTCACGCTCGACCGCAGGCGGGCCGCGATAGCGGCGCCGGACAGCGGACACCCGCCCCTCCGGCCGGGCTGAGCCCGGGATGCCGGCCGGGCGGTACCGCGTGTGCGATAAAGTTACTCTCGGTCAAGCCTTGCCCGGACGGCGGCGGGCGGCCCTGTGGTTCGATGCTCGAGATTGCGGAGATTCAGAAGCTACTCCCGCATCGCTACCCGATGCTGCTGGTGGACCGAGTCGTCGAGATGTCCGAGCGTCGTGTCGTGGGCATCAAGAATGTCTCGATCAACGAGCCGTTCTTCCAGGGGCACTTTCCGGAATATCCGATCATGCCCGGCGTGCTGATCGTGGAGGCTATGGCGCAGTGCGGGGGCGTGCTGGCGCTCTCCTCGATCGCAGATCGGGAGAGCAAGCTCGTGCTGTTCACGTCCATCGACCGCTGCCGTTTTCGCGCGCCCGTGACACCCGGTGACCAGCTGCGCATGGAGCTGGAGATCCTCCGCAGGCGGGGGAGCGTCGTGAAGATGCAGGGGCGTGCCTACGCCGCCGGTCGGCTCGTGGCCCAGGCCGTGCTGATGTGCAGCATTTCGGACAGGCCCGGCCGGTCCGGCTGATGGCGATCCATCCGACGGCGGTCATCGAGCCGGGGGCGGCCATCGATGCGAGCGCCGAGATAGGGCCGTACTGCATCATCGGCCCGGCCGCGCGGGTGGGGGCTGGCACGCGTCTGGTGGCGCACGTGTACGTGGACGGCAGGACCGAGATCGGCGAGGACAACGAATTCCAGCCGTACTCGACCGTCGGCATCGCGCCGCAAGACCTCAAGTACCGGGGCGAGCCGTCCCGCACGGTGATCGGCAGCCGCAATCTGGTGCGGGAGTTCTGCACGATCCACCGCGGCACGAAAGGTGGCGGGAGTCTCACCCGCATCGGGGACGACAACTTGCTGCAGGCTTACGCGCATGTCGCGCACGACTGCCGCGTCGGGTCGCGCTGCATTCTCGGCCACTCTGCGACGTTGGCCGGCCATGTGACTGTCGAGGACTTCGGCGTGGTCGGCGCGCATTGCGGCGTGCACCAGTTCTGCAGGGTCGGCGAGCACAGCTATGTTGGCGGTTTCAGCGTGATCACCCAGAACGTGCTGCCGTACTCTGTTGTCGTCAGCGAGCGGGATGCCCGCACCTTCGGGGTGAACCGCGTCGGCCTCAAGCGCCGCGGGTTCGCGTCGGCCGAGATTGATGCCTTGCGCAAGGCGTTCCGCATCCTGACCAAGTCCGGGCTGAACACGGACCAGGCTCTGGCGAAGATCGCCGACGAGCTGGCCGAGTCTTCCAGCGTCGGCCGCTTGCGGGATTTCGTGGCGCGGTCCGAGCGCGGCTTCGTGCAGTGACGTACGGTCTGATCGCGGGTGGCGGGGACTTCCCGCTGCTGACGCTCAGGACGGCCCGGGCGGCTGGCCACCGGATCGTTGCCGTCGCCGTGCGGGAGGAGGCCTCGCCCGAGGTCGAGCGTCTTGCCGACAGCTGCGTGTGGGTCTCCCTGGGCCAGCTCTCGAAGCTGATCCGGGCCTTTCGCGACGCAGGCGTCACCCGGGCGGTAATGAACGGGCGCATCCAGCACCGGAGGATTTACTCCGCGATCCGGCCGGACTGGAGGCTGGTGAAGCTGCTCGGCGCCCTGCGGCGCAAGAACACGGATTCTCTGCTTGGCGCCGTGGCCCAGGTGCTCCAAGACGAGGGGGTCACGCTGCTGGACTCGACCCATTTCTTGCGGGACAGCCTTGCCGCCCCCGGGAAGAACGGGCTCAGGCGGCCGACCCGCGAGGAGGCCGCGGACATCCGCTACGGTCGCGAAGTGGCCCGGGCGCTCGCAGCGCGCGACATCGGGCAGAGCGTCGTGATCTGCGAGCGGGCGTGTGTCGCGGTGGAAGCGATGGAAGGCACCGACGCGGTGATCGAGCGCGCGGCGTCGCTGGCGAACGGGCGGCGTCTGACGCTTGTGAAAGTGGCGAAGCCCGACCAGGACATGCGCTTCGACGTGCCGGTCATCGGGCCGCGCACCGTGCGAGCGATGCGCACCGCGAACGCGACCGCCGTTGGAACGGATGCCGGTCGGACGCTGCTGCTTGACAAGCCGCGCGTGCTCGCAGAGGCGCGCCGGGCGCGCATCGCGCTCGTGGGCATCGAAGACGCCGACACTGGCGCTTGACCGGCGGGCCGGTCTCAGCGGCTGGAGAGCATGCCGACGATCTCCGCGGCCGCGGCGCGCGCCTCATCAAATTGGTCCGGGCGGAAGCTGATGGCCCCGACCTTGGGATGCCCGCCGCCCCCGTAGCGCTCGCAAAGGTCGGCCAAGTTGTGGTCGGGCGCCCGGGACGCCCAAGGGTTCGATCCGACGGACACCTTGGCCCGGAAGCCCCCGTCCAGCACCGAGACCGTGTAAGTGCTGTCCGGGAACAGGTGGTAGGGCACGAACTTGTTGTAACCGCGCAGTCCGGTATCGACCAGGTCGAAGAAAACCACGCCACCGCGGCACACCGCGCGCTTCCGGATGGTCTCGATCGTGCGGACGTGGACGTCGAACAGCGATTCGAACCTGCGCCGGTACCGCGGGCGCCGCATGATGGCATGCAGCCGTTCTCTCTCCAGCAGCGGGATGACCTCGCCAGTGACATTCCGCGGGGCCGCCTCGATGATCAGGTTCAGCTTCAGGGCTGGCGGCCTCATCTCGACCGCGGCGCGGGCGCTCTCGTGCTGCGCGCCGTCGAGTATGTCTGCCCAGTGGATCAGCTCCTCCAGGTGGCTGCAGTCGAATCCGAACTTGGAGCCGAGGGTGTCGGCGATCAGCTTTGTGCAGGACCGGTAGCTGGGATCGATGAATTTCGTCCCCGAGGTGTCGTCGCGGAAGTGCGCGGCATCCGCCGCGCTCAGGAATGCGCTCTGGTGGTGGTCGAACCACCAGGAGATCCGCTCCGAGGGCGAGTACTTGAAGTCGACGATCGCGTTCAGGTCCCCGTCGAAGAGGTCTTCGTCGAAGAGCTGGTTCGCGCGGTGCATCAGGCCTGTGAGCGCAATCTCCGCCCCGGGCGCTAGCGCCCGCCGGGCAAAGCTGGAAAAAAGCGCTGCCGAGCATGCCCCGTCAAAGCAGCGATCGTGGTGCAGGATGCGGACCCGCATGGTGCAATTGAAGACCAATACTATCGCGCAATTGGAGCGCCGGTTCAATCGGGGCTGCGGATGGGCCGGCCCGGGCGGGAGCCGGCCGCCGGCCGCAGTGTGATAATGAATGCGCCGAACGGCAGGGAAGGCGGGCACGAGAGGGAGACCATGAGAAGCGATTGGGTGGCAAGGCGCGCGGGGGATTCCGTGCGGACGCAGATGCATTACGCGCGCCGGGGCATCGTTACAGAGGAGATGCGCTACGTGGCCAAGCGCGAGCAGCTGCCGGCGGACACTGTCCGGGACGAGGTCGGGCGCGGCCGGATGATCATCCCGGCCAACGTGCGACACGAGAACTTGGAGCCGATGTGCATCGGTGTCGCGTCGCGGTGCAAGGTGAACTCCAACATCGGTAACTCCGCGACAACATCCGGGATTGGGTCCGAGCTCGAGAAGCTGAAGTACTCGGTCCGCTACGGGGCAGACACCGTCATGGATCTCTCCACCGGAGGGGACATACCCAGGATTCGCAAGGCCATCATCCGCAGTTCGCCCGTTCCGATCGGCACCGTCCCGATCTACGAGGCCTTGACGCGGGTGAACGGGCGCATCCAGGACTTGAGCTGGCCGATCATGCGCGACGTGATCGAGGAGCAGGCGGAGCAGGGCGTGGATTACATGACGATCCACGCCGGCGTGCTGATCCAGTACGTTCCGCTCGCCGTGCGGCGTGTGACCGGGATTGTCAGCCGCGGGGGCTCGCTGCTGGCGGAGTGGATGGTGGCGCACCACCGGCAGAACATGCTCTACGAACACTTCGAGGACATCTGCCGGATCTTCCAGAAGTATGACGTCAGCTTCTCGCTCGGTGACGGCTTGCGGCCCGGGTCGATCGCGGATGCCTCCGACGAGGCGCAGTTCGCCGAGCTGGAGACGCTGGGCGAGCTCACCAAGAAGGCCTGGGAGTACGACGTACAGGTGATGATCGAGGGCCCCGGGCACATACCGATGGACCAGATCAAGCTGCAGGTCGACAAGGAGCGCGAGCTCTGCCACGAGGCGCCCTTCTACACGCTGGGCCCGCTCGTGACCGACATTGCCCCGGGCTACGACCACATCACGTCCGCGATCGGCGCTGCCATGATCGGCTGGCACGGAGCTTCCATGCTGTGTTACGTCACGCCCAAGGAGCACCTCGGGCTGCCCAACAGGGACGACGTCAAGCAGGGGATGATCGCCTACAAGATCGCCGCGCACGCCGCCGACGTGGCGCGCAAGCGCCCCGGGGCGCGGGCTTGGGATGACGCGCTTTCCAAGGCGCGGTTCGAGTTTGACTGGAACCGGCAGTTCGAGCTGGCGCTGGATCCCGAGACCGCCCGGAGCATGCACGACGAGACCCTCCCGGAGGAGGGTTACAAGTCGGCTCGGTTCTGCTCGATGTGCGGGCCGAGCTTCTGCTCGATGAACGTGTCCTCGCGGGTTGCCGACTTCAGCGAGGAGGATGCGCGCAGCGTGCTGATGCAGATTCAAGCGCCGGAGGCGGCGGGCATGGCCGCGGTGAGCGGCGACTGACCCTCACGGCGAGGCCCGGTAGACTTCCCTCCCGCCCAAGAAGGTTGCCAGCACGGCCGTGTCGCGGAACTCCCGGTCCGTGCAGGTCAGGATGTCGCGGTCCACGATCACGAAGTCCGCGAGCTTGCCGGGTTCCAGCGACCCCTTGATGTCCTCGTCAAACGTCAGGTACGCGGCGTTCCAGGTCCACATCCGCAGGGCCTCCGATCGCGACACGCGCTGCTCGGGGTTGTGCACCGAGCCGTCCGAGGCGATCCTCGTCGAGGCCGCCCACATTCCGAAGAACGGCGCGTAGGGGTTCACGGCCCCGCGGGGGTCGAGCTTGGCCATGTGGTCCGAGCCGCCGGCCACGACGATCCCGGCGTCCAAGAGCGATCGGTACGGCTGCAGGGTCCCCATCCGCTCCGCCCCCAGGACCTTGGCAAGGGCGGGCCCGTCGTAGTGGTACCAAGCTGGCTGCATGTCGGCGACCACGCCCATGGATGCCGCGCGCGCGATGGCGTCCCCGTGGAGAAAGTTGGCGTGTGTCAGCGCGAATCGCCGCCCCGCGATCGGTCGCTCGCCGTGCAGTGCGCCGTAGGCGTCGAGCAGGATGTCGGTGGACCCGCCGCCCGTGGTGTGCGCTGTGACCTGCCACCCGAGGGAAGAGGCGGTGCGCAGGATCTCTTCCAGCGATTCCCTGGGGATCCGCAACTCGCCGCGATAGGCGGGATCGCTGAAGCCGTAGACCGCGGTGTTCGCCCCGTACGGCGCCCGCAGGTAGGCCGTTCCCAGCAGGATGCCTCCGTCCAGTGACACCTTCAGCGGGCCGACGCGGAGCATGTCGTCGCCATGCCCGGTGATCGCGGCCACGCCCCGGATTTCCTCCAGCACCTCTTGGAGCGGGCGCTCCGCGTCGACCCGGCGGGTCACCGTTGTCCGCACCTGCATCCTTCCCGCCCGCCAAAGCTGCTGATAGGCCCGAAATCCCCGCGGGCCTTGCCCCCGGTCCCCGACACTCGTCAGGCCGACGCTGCTGTAGGCCCGCTGCATGCGGGCCAGCGCCTCGACCATCTCGGCGAGGCTGGGAGCGTTGGAGCGCAGGAGCGGGGCCACCAGCTGGCGCGCGCCGACAATCAGGCCCGTCGGCTCTCCGGATGCGGCCCGGGCCAGCTTGCCGTTGGGCGGGTCCGGCGTGCTGCCGGAGATGCCCGCCATGCGCAGCGCGGCAGAGTTCAGCACGGCGGCGTACCCGTTGTCCAGCAGGACCGGCCGGTCCCCGGAGTACTCGTCGACCTCCCAGCGCGTGGGGTAGCGACGTTCGCGCAGGCGGGTGGAATAGACCTTTGGCACGAACACCAGGCCGGCGCCTCCCGCTCCCTGCACGAAGCGGCGCAGGCTCTCGAAGCTGTCCAGCTCGGGGATCGGAGCTTCGGCCTCGGTCAGCGCGGCGGAAATGGGGTGGACATGGCTGTCGATCAGCCCGGGGACAACCGTCTGCCCGCGAAGGTTCACCTGCCGCGTTCTCGGCCCGGTGGTGCGGCCGACCTGTTGCGTGGTGCCCACGGCCAGAACGCGCCCGTCGGCGACGGTCATTGACTCCGCGACGGGGCGGTCCGGCCACATCGTGATGATCCTGGCGTTGTAGTAGAGCGTGTCGGCCGGTGAGGCCGGCACCTGCCGCTGGGGCGGCCAGCCTTGTCCGTGGGCCGCGGCCGCAGCGGCCAGTGCGAAGGCCGCCCGAGGCGCGGCCAGCGTCACGTCAGCGCGGTCTTGCCGGGCAACCCGCTACCAAGTCGGGTCACCGGGCCTGCCCACGGTGGGCTCGCCCTCCAAGTATCCGAGCGAGGCGAGGAAGCGGTCCATGTGCCACACGGTGCTGGCGTAGGATTTCCGGCTTCGGCCGTAGTTGAAGAAGCCGTGAGGCCGCCCCTCGTAGCCGACCAGCTCGCAGCGGTTTCCCGCCTTGCGCATCGCCTCGCAGAACGCCGCGGCCGTCTCGAAGGGGACCGTCGTGTCCGCCTTACCGTGAAACACGATCGCCGGCGGATCGCCCGCGTCCACATGGTGCAGCGGCGATCCGCGCTCCGCTGCTTCTCCCCAGCGCCTGCTGCGCGACACATCCGTCGCGGGGTTGAACAGGACGAGGGCATCCGCCCTCGAGCTGACCGACGTGTCCTCGCTCGGGTCGTCCAAGCCGTCGATCACCCCAGTCGTCGCCGCGACATGGCCGCCGGCCGAACCCCCGCCCGCCGCGATGCGCGCCGGGTCTATGCCAAGCTGCGCGGCGTTCTGGCGCATCCAGCGGACTGCGGACTTTCCGTCGTGGACGCAATGCTCGGGGGATGTGCCGTGACTTCCGCGGGTGCGGTACTGCGCGCTGATGGCGACCATCCCTCGCGAGGCCAGGTACTCGCTTTGCGCGAAGAACTGGGACGGGTTGCCGCCGACCCACCCTCCGCCGAAGAAGAACACGATCGCCGGGCGCTTGTCGCTGGCGGACCAGCCCTCGGGGAGGAACACGTTGAGCTCTAGCGGGTCCTTCTCGAATTGCTTGAAGACGACCTGCTTGTCAGGTTCGAAGTCGCGCTGCTGGGCCGGAGCCAGAACAGCGGCCAGGAGCAACAGCCAGGGAAGCGATCGGAGGGCCATCGCCTACGAGTCTAGCAATCGGGGAGCGCTACGCTCGCTCTCCGCGCTAGGCTCGCCGGGCCGCTCCGTGCCCCGCCGCGATCACTCGCGCCCGGCGATGAACACCTCCCCGGGACTGTCCGGGAGGGCGTGGATCGAGTGGCTGACCTCCGCCTCGATGGCGTCCCCGGCGGCTGTGCGGATGCGAGCGCTGGTCATCATCTGCATCACCGGCCGGAGGTCGTCCACCTCGACCCTGACCGTCTTGCGGTCCTCCAGCAACTTGGCCGAGCGCACGGTCATGAGCTCGACGCCCGGTTCGCCGTCGAGTTTCCACCGGTCGGAGCCATAGCGGCTGAGCCACTTGTAGTTCCAGCGCTTGACTTGGTAGTTGCCCGGATTCTCGGCGGTGTCCGGGTCCAGCTCGTGCAAGAACGAGAGGTCGATGCCCTGCCGGCTGACATGCAGCTCGGTGGGCACGAGAATCTTGCCCCCCGTCCGCCGGGCGCGGTAGAACCCCCCGACCGCCTTCCGCTTGGTGCCCCACCCGTAGAGTCCCACCAGGTACAGGTTCCCGTCACCCTTGCGGAAGTCGGGTCGCAGCAGCCCGCTGTCGAAGTCGACCGGGAGCTCGACCGCGCCGCCTTGCACCGTGCCCGCGGCGCGCTCCATGAGCATCAGGAAGATCTTCCCGCGCCCGAACGAAGAGTGCACGAGGTGGCCGTCGAAGGGTCCCCAGCGGTCTCCCCGGACCCACGCCTGGCCCGCGCCGGAGTTGTCCACCGAGATCGGCAGCCACGTGATCGGGTCGTCGTAGCCTTCCCTCTCGGGAATGCTGCCCCCCCACATATAGCCGTGAAAGCTGCCCGGAGAGCACAGGTTGACCCGTGTGGACGGGATCCAGTGGCCCTCTTGGTCGGACGTTGTGATTTCCCCGCCAGGGCCGACCGCGACTCCGTTCGGCACGCGGAAACCGGTGCAGACGACTTCCAAGTCGCGCCCGTCAGGGCTCATCTTCAGGATCACGCCGTGGTGCTTGACCTTCGCAGGCAGCGCGTGGCGCGCCGCTTTCGCGAAGTAGAAGTTGCCGTCGTCGTCCCTGTCGAGGTCGAACGTGAACTCGTGGAAGTGGTGGGTCGTGTGAAACTCGTTGTTGAGGTTCTCGTAGTAGTCGGCCTGCCCGTCTTGGTTGAGGTCGTGCAGGACCGTCACTTGGTCGCGATCGAGCACGTAGACCTTGCCGTCGACAACCTCGAGCCCCTGGGGCATGTGGAACCCAACGGCGTACCGGGTCCACTCCAGCCTGTCCAGATCGCCGTCCACCCCGTCCACGATCCACACGTCGCCCGACCAGGTCGCGACCGCCGCGCGGTCGTCGTCGAAGAACGCGAAATCCGTCGGGCGGAACCAAGAATCCCACGGATTCTCGAAGGGCAGGGTGATCTCGTCGACCGTCCAAGCCCCTTGGCCGCTGCCGAGCCGTCCTTCCGTGACCACGGTCTCCCGGTAGACACGCGGGCCGCCGCGGGTGTAGGGCTCGAGCCGCTCGGGACGGGGGGCGTTGCGCAGCGCCCCCGCGAACGCACCGATTTGACGGTCGGGCACGCTCGCGTAATGCAGCGTGAAGCGCTGGGTCTCGCGGGATCGCGGGATGCGCAGGCGCACCTGGCCGGGCGTGCCAAGGTCCCAGCGGGCGCGCTTGGACAGGCCTGCCACTCCGACCGCGAGTCCCGGCTCGTCACCAACGTGCACGACATGCTCCACTGCCGGTCCCTGCCCCGGCGCGATCTTGCGAACCGACAGCTGCCTGGGCTCGCCACTTGGGGAAGTCGCCACGGCCAGCGAGAGATCCACGCTCGACGGGCCAACCTCGATGGTCCGCGTCAGGGCTTCGACTCCCCAGTCAGACCGCAAGCCGGCCATTTCGAGCACGCGCGCATCCCCGACGGTGTACTCGAGGATCACCCTGTCGCCGAACATGTGGCGGCCCTCGTAGCGTGCCCAGCTCGCCGGGAGCGGGCCAAAGGGCACCTCGCGCGGGTCTTCGAAGCTGCCATCGCGGGCCCACCCAGGCGCAACGGCCGTCTCGAACACGGGATCGCCGTCCAAGTGCGGGTGCGGGCCGTGCTTCCAGTCGTACACCGTTCCGGTGAGCACGTACCGAGGGCCGTTCCAGCCGGCGGACATGCGCAGCAGGTCGGTGTCGAAGATCACGCCGGCCCGGCGCTCGTCCGCGAGCAAGATCGCGTGCGACCGGTAGCTGATGTTGTCGCCGGGCTCTTTGTCGGCCCGCGGGTCCGCCGGCTGTCGTGTCGTGACGCTGGCGGAGATGACCGGCCCGTAGTCCATGTGCAGCCATGGCTGCTCCGCTCGACGCGTGCTGTTGTCAAAGCGATCCGAGGAAAAGGGCGCCCCTTGGTCGATCCAAGCGCGCAGGACGCCTATTTGCTCATCGCTGAGCCGGCCCCCGGTCGGCGGCATCAGCAGGTTTTCCTCCATGCCCGCGACCAGCCGGATCAGGCGGCTGTTGCCGCTGTCACCTCTGACGAAACCCGGCTTGCCGGAATACCCGCCCCGCTCGGCGGACTTTCCGCGCCACAGGCTGTAGCCGTTCATGGCAGCCTCGTCCCCGTGACAGGCGTAGCAGTGTTGCTGGAAGATGGGGTCCACATCCCGCATGAAATCGATCTCGCGGTTGGCGGGCGGGGGCATTTCGGCCGGTGTTGCTGCCATTGCTCCGAGCGCGCCAAGAGCGAGCGCGGCGAGCGCGGATGGCCAAGTTTTGGAACGGGGCATCGGTTAGCGATCATTGTAGGCACGGCGGCGTCCGGGACGGGTCCGGTCCGCAGACGGACCGCTTGCTTGCCCGCAAGACTGGCCGGGAGCGCCCAACGCGGTCTCGGAACCAGCAGCCGTCGACGAGCGACAGGGATGTGGCCAAAGCCGATTCTGGTTGGATCCAAGCCTCGCAGCGGGTCCTTGATGCGGCCGGTGTCTTTCGAAACGGAAGCCGGTGGGGTCGCCACCCACAGCCGGGCCCGCAGCAGGCTGCGTCCCTCGAAGGGACTGCAGGGAGTGCTCAAGACGCCGATCTCCGGCCGGTCACCTGAGTTCCAATTGGCCACTCTCATTGTTGGGGGTAGCCGCCGGTCCGAACGCTTCCCTGTTACTGTGCCCGGCCCGTCCCGGGTCCGCCAATCGGTCCACGGTCCGCCGCGACGGCAACCAGCCTTGGGCCGATGCTGCCCCCGGCCGGCGACATGGCCACCGTCCCCGCGCTGCGGGCGGGGCACCAGCCCGGGAACTCTGGTGTACCGTAAGCTCGTGGCGCTGCGGAGTCTGAGGGTCTGGCGGCACTTCGCGCTCCCCCGACTGAGCGCGGGCCCCGTTCCGGCGCCGCTCGTGGCTCTGGGTGCGATTGCGTTCGGGGTTCCTGGCGCGGCTCAGTTCGAGCTCGAGAAGCTGGCGTTCACCGAGGTTTCCCGGGGGTTCTCCGCCGTCACCTCGATCGCGCATGCGGGAGACGGCTCGGGGCGTCTGTTCATCACCGAGCAGGTGGGGAGAGTGCTGGTCCATGACGGCCGACAGGTGCTTGACCCGCCGTTCTTGGACATCCGCGACCGTGTCCAAGCCGGGGGCGAGCGTGGCCTGCTCAGCGTGGCGTTCCATCCCTCGCACGCGAGCAACGGTCACTTCTTCGTCAACTACACGGACCGCGCGAGTGACACCGTCGTCTCGCGCTTCGAGGTCAGCGCGAACGACCCGAACCTTGCGGATGCGCGTTCGGAGACCGTTTTCTACCGCGTTTCGCAACCGCGGCGCAATCACAACGGTGGCCAGCTGCAGTTCGGGCCGCACGGGTATCTCTACATCGGGCTCGGAGACGGCGGCGGGGCCGGCGACCCGCTGAACGCGGGCCAGGACTTGTCGACTCCGCTCGGAAAGTTGTTGCGCGTCGACGTGGACCGAGGGCCGCCCGCCCAAGCGCCGCAGTCCAACCCATTCGCGGCAGGCCCCCGGGGGTTGCCTGAGATCTGGGCCTACGGGCTGCGCAATCCCTGGCGTTTCAGCTTTGACCGGAAGACCGGCGATCTGTTCATCGCCGATGTCGGCCAGAATGCGCTCGAGGAGATCTCATTCCAGCCCGCCGAGAGTCCAGGTGGGGAAAACTACGGCTGGCGCCTCATGGAGGGTTCCCGCTGCTTCCGGCCGGCCTCGGGTTGCGAAGCCGCTGCGCTCGTCGTTCCGATACTCGAGTACGGCCACGAGGACGGAAATTGTGGCGGCTCAGTGACCGGCGGATACCGGTATCGCGGCGCGATGTATCCCGAGATTGCCGGCCTGTACTTCTTTGCGGACTACTGCACTGGGAATTTCTACGCCGGACGGGACACCGGGGGCGGATGGACCCTCCTCGGCCCTAGGCAGACTGCATTCAAAGTCCGGACATTTGGCGAGGACGAGACCGGCGAGCTCTACTTCGCGGACGCGGCCGTTCTGTACCGGGTGGAGGTGCAACGGGAGCCCCCCGCCATCTCAGAGGTGGGCTTGGTGACGGACGCACCCGGCCAGGCCGCCACGGCTCTTGCCGCCGGAGCCTTGGCGTCCGTCGTCGGAACGGGACTGGCGCCGGGCACACAGGTGGCGACGGAACACCCCCTTCCGACGCTGCTGGGGGGAGGGGCGGTCGTGTTCAACGGGGAGATACCAGCCCCGCAGCTGCTGGCATCGCCCGGGCAGCGGAACTTTCAGGTCCCTTGGGAACTGGCGGGTTTGGCGCGGGCAACCCTCGAGGTCCAGCTTGGGACCGCGAGCAGCGCTGCGATCACCGTGCGGCTGGCCGAGGCCAGTCCCGGGATTTTCACGCTCGGTGACTCGGGACAGGCGTTGGCGCTGATCGGGACTACCGGATTTCTGGCCGGCCCCGCCGGCCTGTCCCCCACAGCACGTCCCGCCATCAGCGGCGAGATCGTGCACTTGCTCGCCACGGGCCTGGGTCCGGTGACGGACCGGCCCGCCACGGGCGCCGCGGCGCCGCGCGATCCAGTGTCGCTGGTCGTGGGAACCGTCGCGGCAGAAGTGGGCGGCGTGGAGGCGCGGGTGGTGCACGCGGGCCTGGCGCCCGAGTTTTCGGCTTTGTACGTCGTCAGCGTCGAGATTCCGGCCGCGGCACCGCCCGGGAACAGCGTTCCGGTAGTGGTCAGCGTGGGCGGCGCATTCTCGCCGGAGGCCCGGATCGCGATCCGGGCGGCCGAAGGGGGCGCCTCGGCGTCTCCGTGAGGCCTTCCCTTCCTCTCCCGCCCCCGGTTCCAGCGCGTGCGCCGGTTCCCACGGCAGCCGCGTATACTGAGAGCCGCCGGTCCTTCTGGGTGCGAGCCGTCACGGTTGCCCCGACCGTCATGAGCGGATGAAGCGCTTCGCCCTCGCACTTCTCGCAGCACTCCTGCTGCACGCCGGCCTGGACATTGCCAGCGCCCAACGTCGCCGTGTCAACAAGCTGCGGCTGGGGACAATGGCGCCGAAGAACAGCGTCTATCACGAGGCGCTGCTCGAGATGCGGGATCGCTGGCGGGAGATCTCGGGCGGTGCTGTCGATGTCGCGATCTATCCGGGTGGGGTCGCCGGTGACGAGATCACCATGCTGCGAAAGATCCGCGCGGGCCAGATGCAGGCCGCGCTGCTCTCCGGGAGTGGGATGTCACTCCTGGACGAGGCCATCAGCGCACTGCAGGTCCCGCTGATGTTCGAGTCTCTGGACGAGTTTGACTTCGTGCTCGCCAAGGTTGCCCCCGAGCTTGAAGCCCGGCTCGACCGGAAGGGGTTCAGCGTGCTGGGCTGGGGGGACGCTGGCTGGGCCTATTTTTTCGCCGTTCGCGAATTCCGCACGCCCGGGGATCTTCGCGCCATGAAGATGTTCACTTCGAAGGGCGACGACGACATGCTCCGGCTCTACTCCGACTTTGGCTTCCGCGCCGTTCCGCTGGACCTGACCGAGCTGCAGACCAATCTCGAGACTGGCCTGGTCGAAGTGTTCGCCGTGCCGCCCCTTGTCGCGGCCGGCTACCAATGGTTCGGCTCGGCTCCCTTCATGCTCGACATGCGGTTCGTCCCGATCGTCGGCGCGCTGCTCGTGTCGCGGGACACGTGGCTGGCCATTCCCGAGGACCAGAGGCGGCAGATGCAGGCCGTGGCAGACGAGATGACCCGGACGATCGAGATTTCCGTGCGCGAGATGGAGGGCTCGGCCATTCGCGAGATGAAGAAGTACGGGCTGCGGGTGATCGAGATCGACAGTCCGGGCTTGGCGGAATGGAAGCGTGAAGTGGACGCGGCGTTTCCGGACTTGCGGGATCGGTACGCCCCCGCGGAGTTGCTCGACACGGTAGTGCGCGTGAGGGACGAATATCGCTCCCGCTGACCGGCCCGCTGGTGCCGGGGGCAAGGCTCGAAGGAGGGAACAACGATGACTGCGCTGACCCGCCGGCAGGTGCTGGCAGGGGCCGCCGCCGCCCCGGTGGCGGCCGCCCAGGAGTCCGAGCCGACGCTTTGCCTGTTCACCAAGCATCTGCCCCACCTGGGCTACCGGGACTTGGCATCCACGCTGCGCTCGCTGGGGTTCGCGGGGGCGGACCTCACGACCCGGCCCCGCGGCCACGTGCTCCCGGAGAACGTCGAGCGGGATCTGCCCAGGGCTCACGAGGCCCTGGCCTCCGAGGGGGTCGCGCTGCCGATGATCTCAACGGGCCTGCTCTCCAGCCGCGACCCGGCCGCAAGGCCGACCCTCTACACCGCCGCCCGGCTCGGGGTGCCATTCTTCAAGCTGGGCTACTACCGGTACGACTTTCGGCGATTCGACGCGCATCTGGCGCGTGTCAAGTCCGAAGTGGAGAGCCTCGCGGCGATCGCCGGCCATGCCGGGATCACCGGTGGTTTCCACAATCACTCCGGGACGTACGTCGGCAGTGCCCTGTGGGATCACTGGTGGCTGCTGCGCGACACCGTCCCGGATCAGGTCGGCTTCTACTTCGACCCGTGCCATGCCACGATCGAGGGTGGCTCCGCCGGGTGGGAGATCGGCTTTCGCCGCCTCCAGCCGCACATCAAGATGGTGGCCTGCAAGGACTTCCGCTGGGAGCGTTCCGCGGAGGGTCGCTGGCGCCCCCGGATGTGCCCGCTGGGGGAGGGCATGGTGGACTATCCGCGCTTCTTCCAACTGCTCGCGGAGAGCGGATTCAGCGGTCCCATCTCGCTGCACGTGGAGTACAAGATCGAGGCTCCGACCGAGTCCCAGCGCATCGAGCGGGAAATGCGGGCCATCGAGCGCGACTTCGCGCGCCTCCGCCAGTTCTGCGAGGGCGCGTTCGGCTGAGGCCCGGGGCACCCCGGGCCGCTCAGTTGAGCGTGAATTTCTCCGGGTGGAGCGACGCGTCCCCCTTCACGATCAGCGAGGTTCCCGCCGCCTGCTCGAGGTCTTGCAGGTGAGAGCTGGCCCGGCGCTTGAGTGACTTGGCCACTTCCGGGTGGACGCGCAAGGTCATGCCGTTGCTGCCGTTGCCGCTCGCGGGCTTGCGCCGGCGAGACCTCCGGCGCATGGCGGAGAAGATCTCGGACAGCACCGTGTTGGAGGACTTGACCGTTCCCGCACCCCCGCACGACGGGCACGGAGCGCACATGGCGCGCTCCAGCGACTGCCGCGATGACTTGCGAGTGATGACCACCATCCCGAAGTCGTTGAACGGGAGCAGGCGGGAGGGCGACTTCATCTTCCTGAGCGCTTCCTGCATGACCTGCTGCACTTTCTGGCGATTCTTGCGGACCTCCATGTCGATGAAGTCGACCACGATGATGCCGCCGAGGTCCCGCAGGCGCAGCTGGCGGATGACCTCCTCGGCCGCTTCCAGATTGGTCTGCAGGACCGTGTCCTCGAGGCGGTCGGACTGTCCCACGTAGCGTCCGGTGTTGACGTCGATCGCCACCAGCGCCTCGGTCTGGTCGATCACGAGGTATCCCCCGGACTTGAGCCACACCTTGGGCCTGAGGGCCTTCGCGAGATCCTTCCGGATGCCGAACGAGTCGCCGATTGGCCCAGCCTTGGCGTGCAGCTTGACGCGGTCTGCGAGGGCGGGCTGGAAGCGTTCCACGGTTGCGGTGACGCGCTCCTGCTGCTCTGGCGAGTCGACCCACACCGCGCGGCAGTCTTCGCTCAGCTGATCCCTGAGGACCCGCTCTACGACGTCAAGGTCCCGGTGCAGTTCCGCCGGGGCCGATCGCGACTCGGCGTCCTGTTGGATGCGGAGCCACAGGCTGTGCAGGTGGCTGACATCCTTTTCCAGGTCTTCCTTGCTCACCCCCGCTGCCGCGGTGCGCACGACGAACGCTCCCGGTTTGTCACCCGTCAGCTGTCGCACCAGTTTTCGCAGGCGACCGCGCTCGGAATCGGGCTGGATTTGCCTGGCCACCCCACCGCGCTCCGCGGCCGTCATAAAGACGGTGTAGCGCCCGGGCAGCGTGACGTGCGACGTGATCTTCGCCCCTTTGGCGCCCACCGGCTCCTTGTTCACCTGCACGATCAGTTCCTGGCCAGCCTTGAGCAGCTCGGAGATGTTCGCCTTGCGGGCCGCGGCCTTGGCGCGGCCCCGCTCGCCCGCCTTGGCAGGCCGGTGCTGCGGCTTCCCGCGGAAGCGGCGCGGCTGACGCCGCCGTCGTCGCCGCGTCCGGCCCGCCGGACCTGGCTTCGGCGCGCGGGTCGGCTTTCGCGGTTTCTCCCCCGCTGTTGGCTTGGCCCGCCGCCGCCGTCGCCTCTTGGGCCGGTCAGGCTGTGGTCGGGGCTTGGGCTTGGCTCGCTCCCCGGACTTCGGCTTGCCGCCCAGCCACTTGAAAGGGTTCCAGAGATTCGCCACCGTCTCCGGCGGCTCCACGGTCGCTTTACGGGCCGGTGGCTCGGACCCGGATTCGCCACCTGGTGACGTTTCTTCAGCCCGGTCCCCGTTCGCGGCCGTCGCTGCCCTGGGGCGCCTCGTGCGCCGGCCGCGGAATCTCCGCCGCCGTCTTCCGCCGCGGCGTCGCCCGCCATACTTGGCCAGCGACTCGCCGGGCAACACACCTGGGGACTCGGCTTGGGGCGCCTCTTCCCCGGGCGGTCGCTCCTCGGCAGCCGAGCCGGCCGAGTCCGCAGCACGCGTGTCGGCGGCGATCGTTCTCGCCGGGGCGCCCTTGCGGGAACGACGTCGCCGGCGTCGCCGGCGCCTGGACCGTGACCTTGCCGGCGGCCCCGGGGCCTGCTTGCCCGCCGATTTCTCGGCGGGGACGGGGGCGGCTTGGGAATCTCCCTCCCCACCGTCCTCGGGATCCGTTTTCGCGATCACGTCTCGGACGTGCAGGAACGCGTCCCTGTCAAGTCCCACGTCGACAAACGCGCACTGCATCCCTGGCAGGACGCGCGTCACGCGGCCCTTGAAAATGCTTCCGACGGTCGTCCGGTGCTGGTGATGCTCTACATGGACTTCAGCTAGGCGATCATCCTCGCGAATCGCCACTGTCGTCTCAACGGGATTCGATGAGATGACGATCTCTTGGGACATGGGATTACCCTCCCAAGGAAGGCTGGTGAGCCCTCGGGGCGCGCTCCGACGGGCCTTGCGCGCGCCCGCCTCATGCACTGATCCCACTCGGGGCCCGTGCCAGCATCGAGCTGACAGCCTTCCAAACCACGATTTCTGAGGGTCCGCCGCGGTTGCTGCCTGAGCAAGCGAACGCCTCTCAATTCACAAAGCGGCGGATCCGCACGCTGTTGACCACTCCCAGCATGGCCATTGTCGTCAGCAGGCTGGATCCCCCATAACTCATCAGCGGCAATGGCAGGCCGGTGACAGGCAGCTTGTTCGCCACCATCCCGCCATTGACCAAGACGTGGAAGAGCAGCAGCGCTGCCACTCCCATCGCCAGCAGCATGCCCTCCGGATTGCGGGCCGTTCTCGCGGTCTCGGTGATTCGCACGAGCAGTAGCAGATACAGCGACAGCACTACGGTGACGCCGGCAAAGCCACGCTCCTCGGCCAGGGAGGCCAGCACGAAATCGGTGTGAGCCGTGGGCAAGAACCGCAGCTGGGTCTGCGACCCTTGGGCAAATCCCTGCCCCCACAAACCGCCGGCCCCGACCGCGATCCTCGATTGCAAGATCTGGTATCCGATGCCCAGCGGCTGATCGGTCGGGGACAGGAATCCCACGATGCGGTCCTTCTGGTAGGGCTTCAACGTTGACCATGCCAGTGGCGCCAGCAGCAGGACCGCCAGCCCCGTGACCGCGAAGTATCGCTTCGGGATCTTGGACAGGAACAGGGCCACCGCAAGCAGCGGCAGCATGCTCAGCGACGTGCTCAGATCCGGCTGCAGCACGACCAAGACGAACACGGCCAAGAACAGCGGGACAACTGGGAAGAACGCCCGCACGTGCAAGGTCCCGGTCGTGAAGGCCTTGCCGAACCGCGCCACTACCAAGAGTAGCACCAACTTTGCAAACTCCGAGACTTGGAAGTGCAGGCCGGAACCGAGGCGCAGCCACCGGCGCGAGCCGTTGACAGGCTCGGCGAAGAGGAGCACGCTGACCAGCAGCAGTGTGACAATCGCCCACAGAGCGGGACTCAGGCGTAGCAACGAGCGATAGTCCGCGGCCGACATAGCCGCGAAAGTCACGATCCCGGCCATGAGCCAGGCGCCCTGCCGCGCGAACGCCCCCTCGTGTTCCGAGTGCAGCGTCGCGCTGTAGACCTGCAGCAGTCCTAGGAGCGCGATCGCCAGCATGGCCGCGGCAAGCACCCAGTCGGAGTTAGCCCAGAAGCGCGGTCGAACCCGTCTTGCTCCTACCACTGGTCGCCCCCCGAGCTTGCCAGGGTCGTCCCCGCTAGGCGTCCGCCTGGCGAGGCTTGGCCGCGCTGCCAGAATTCGAGGATGGCCCTGGCCATCTCGGCAGCGAGGCGGCTCGACTGCCCGTTCTCGATCAGCACCGCGACCACGATTCGCGGGGCCTCGCACGGCGCGAAGCCAACGAACCACGCGTCGTCCTCGAAATCTGCCCTGCCGGACCGGAGGCGCAGGGCGTTCGAGACGCGCTGCGCCGTTCCGGTCTTTCCGCAGACTTCAATCTCGGCCAGGCGTGCAGCGCCCCCCGTGCCGCCTCCGTTGACCACCGCCCACATCGCCCTGCGGAGCGTGGAGAGGTGTTCCGGCGCGATTGCCCTCACGCGCGGCGCCGGCGGCCGCCAGTCGGGGTCCATCAGTCGCCGCTGCTGCTCGGAAACGAGGCGCGGGCGGTGCCAGACCCCGCCCATCGCAAGCCCGCCGATGGCGTGCGCGACTTGCAGCGGCGTCACTGACATCGGTCCCTGCCCGATGGAGACCACGGCGGTCTCCCCCGGACGCCAAGGCTGTAGGCGTCGGCGCACCTTCCAATGCTCGGATGGAACCATCCCCGGCACTTCGTTGGGCAGGTCTACGCCCGTCCTCGCGCCTAAACCCGCCATACGGGCGTAGCGGGTGATCGGCTCGATCCCCAGGGCCAGGCCCAGATGGTAGAAAAAGACGTCGCAGGAGACAGCCATGGCCCGGAGAAAGTCGACGGTGCCGTGGCCGTCCCGCTGCCAGCACCCGAAGTAATCTCCGCCGACCGAGAGGCCACCCGCGCAATTGGCGGTGAACGACGGCCCGACAATCCCGGCCTCGAGGCCCGCGAGCCCCACGATTGGCTTGAACACGGAGGCCATCGCCCAAGTGCCGTGGATCGCGCGGTTCAAGAGCGGCGTGTCCGGATCCGCGTTGAGCGTGCGCCACTCCCGGGCGGAGATTCCGGACACGAACCGGTTGGGGTCGAACGCGGGGGAACTCGCCATGGCCAAGACGTCGCCGTTCCTGGGGTCGAGAGCGACGGCCGCGCCCTTGCGCCCTTCCAGCCCCAGCTCGGCCAACGCTTGGAGCGCCACATCGATGGTAAGAGAGACATCCCTGCCGGGGACGGGCTCCACGATGCCGACCGTGTCCAGTGTGCTGCCCCGGCTGTCCACGAGAAACTGAAGACTGCCGTCCCTCCCGGACAGCCAAGAGTTGTACTGTCGCTCGATGCCGGTCTTGCCAATGTCAGCACCGAAGTCGACCAGCAGGAACTCGCGGTCGTTCAAGTCTTCGCGGCTGGCGCGACCCACGTACCCGGCGGCGTGGACGGCAACCTGCCCGTGCCCGTACTGGCGGCGCGGGTCCTCCGCGAGCCTGATCTCTGGGAACTCGGCACGGTGCGCCCGCAGGTACGCCAGATCGGCGGGGCCGAGGTCCTCCTTGAGGACCAAGTGCCGCGAGACGGCGAGCTCGGAGGCGTCACCCAGGAGGCCCTGCACATGCTCGTCGTCCAGCTTCAGCCCTGCTGCGATCGCGCGCAGGCCTGTGGCTGTGATGTCCTGGGACTCCACGAGCGCGGACATCTTGAGCCCGCTGCCGGCGATCGCCCTGCGGTACCGATCGTGGATGACGCCCCGCGCCGCGGAGGTCGCGCGCTCCCGGATGCTGTTGTCAAGCGCGCGCGCCCGGTACCGGTCGTCACCGCCGATCTGGATGTCCCAGAACGCGAAGAGCAGCGCCACGAACACGCAGGCGCTCAGGAGCCGGAACTGCACGATCCGCGCCTCTAGCGCCACGCGCCGTCCCTGGAACGCGGACCGCATGCGGTGCAACCATGTCCAGCATACGCCAAAGCAGCATTCCCAGGCCCGCGTGCAGGAGGGCGGACGGCAAAGCCAGCCACGGCGAAGCGGAGGCTGCAACCCCGAGCAGTGTCCACTGGAGCAGGGACACCAAGCCCTCGTGGCAGAGAAAGACCGTCGCGCATGTGAGGGCCATGATGCCGGGCCGCTGGATTTGCAGGTGACGCCCGACCAAGGCCATGCAAAAGCCGAGTACTGTCCAAGCCATGCCGTACAGTCCGATAGGGCTGCGCGTCAGGCCGTCGTAGGCGCAGCCTGCCACCGCCCCCAGCACGGCGCCCCTGACGCTTGACGAAACCCTCGCCGCCATCAGCGCCACCGTCAGCAGTGGCAGGTTTGCCGGCGGCAGCGCCGAGAACAGCATGCCTTGGACCGACTGCGTGGCGAACGCGCCGGCGAGCAGCGCCAGGACCAGCGGGATTCGTATCGCCGCGGGCCGCTGCGGCCCCACGGTCGCGGCAGGCCGGGAATCCCCGGTCATCACACCTCAGTCCCCGTCTGAGTCGATTCCCCGCTGTTCGGACTCCATTTGTCCGGCCACCGCCGCCCGCAGATCCGGGGATGCGGGGGAAATCGGGCCGTCGTCCCTGCCCGGCTTGGATACCTGGCCGCGCAGGGCCTCCTTGATGCGGCCCGCCACCATTTCGGGCCTGTCCGCCCGCAGCGCGGGCAGATCGGTGAGTGCCATCCGCACATCGTCGGGGATGCGCTCGTGCGCGCCCTTCAGCACCACGGCCACGTCGGCAAGGCGCTCGAGGTCAACCGCCGGCTGCACGGTGATCCGATGGGTCTCGCTACTCGCGGTCACCTCGGTGATAATCCCGACCGGCATGCCGCGAGGGAAGACCCCGTCGAGCCCCGAGGTGTAGACGCGCTGTCCGGGGGACACGCGGACTGCGCGCAAAATGTACTCAATCTCGCACTGTGGGCCGTTCGTCCCGACCAAGACTCCCTGAGCCCCGCTGCCCGCCAGTTCCACCCCTGCGCCGGACTCGGCATCGTTGAGAAGGATGACCATGGACGAGGAACGGTAGCTCGCCGTGACCCTCCCCACGATCCCCTCAGGGGCGATGACCGCCATGCTGGGCTGCACGCCATCCTTGGCCCCGCGGTCGATCACGACCTCCTTCGCAAAGTCGCTGGGCCCGCGCCCGATCACCCGGGCCGACAGGGTCGTGGAACTTAGGCCTGCCCGAAACTCGTCAACACGAGCCTGTCCCACCGCCCGTCCCAGCTCGGTTCGCAAGAACAGGTTTTCCACCCGCAGAGAGGCCGTTTCCTGGCCCAGGCGGCGGTTTTCGCGCGCCGCGCCGGCCTGCCACACATAGGTAGACCACGCCGCGGCCACGACCCGCGCCCCTTGGTCGAACATCCGCTGAAAGGGCTGCACTGCCACGGCCGTCCAGTAGTTCAGGTGGCCGCCCTGTGGAGTTCCGCGGATCTGGTGGGCCACCAGCAGCAACTGGCCGACTAAGAGCGCCGCGAGAACCAGCGTGTCCCGCCTCGGCGATCCGGTAGCCAGCGATCGTGCGGACTTCATGACCTTCGTGCCCCTAATCGTCCAGCATCCTAGCCTATTCCGGTTACTCGATCGCAACTCTGGAGAGCATTTTCAGGTCCTCCAAGACCTTTCCAGTACCCTTCACGACGCACTGCAGCGGGTTCTCTGCGACGGAGACCGGGACGCCGATCTCGGCTCGAATCCGAGTGTCTAGGTGGTGCAGGTAGGCCCCGCCCCCGGTCAGCACGATGCCGCGGTCGCAAATGTCACCGCTCAGTTCGGGAGGCGTCTGCTCGAGCGCCTCCCTGACGGCAACAACGATCCGGTTGACGCAGTCCGAGATGGCCTCGTGGACCTCGATATTGGTGACCTCGCGCCTCGCGGGGATACCCATCACCAGATCCCGCCCCTTGACCTCGAACGCTTTGGCCTCTCGGGGCGGCTCTGCGGCGCCCACCTCCACTTTGACCTTCTCCGCCGTGCGCTCGCCGATCAGGAACTTGTACTTGCCCTTGAGGTAGCGGATGATGGCCTCGTCGATCGCGTGCCCGCCAACCGTCACGGTCCTCGAGTACACCACGCCCGAGAGCGATATCACGGCAACGTCGGTCGTGCCCCCACCGATGTCCACGACCATGTTGCCCTCGGGCTCCGACACGGGCAGGCCCGCTCCGATGGCGGCCATCATCGCCTGTTCGACGAGAAAGACCTCGCTGGCATTGGCCCTCATGGCGGAGTCGTAGACGGCACGGCGCTCCACGTGCGTGATGCCTCCCGGGACGCCGATCACAATGCGCGGGTGGACGAACATGCTGCGGTTGTGGGCCTTGTTGATGAAGAACGCCAGCATCTGCTCGGCCACGTTGAAATCGGCGATCACGCCGTCGCGCATCGGCCGAACGGCGGCGATGCTGCCGGGCGTCCGGCCGAGCATGCGCTTGGCATCCGTGCCGATGGCCTCGACGTCGCCCGTGCGGGTGTTGATCCCGACCATCGAGGGCTCGTCCACGACGACGCCCTCGTTCATGATGAACACCAGCGTGTTGGCCGTTCCGAGGTCAATCGCGAGATCGTGGGAGAATAGGGACAGCAGGGAGCGCAGTTTCATGTTCTGTCCGGTGCCGCCCCGAGCGTCACGGCCCGGCTGCCAAGACCGGGGAATGAGGGTCCCCGCCCCGTGCGGATCCGCGGCGCTGTGAGGCGGGCACAGCCTTAGCCCATCGCAGGATAGCACGGCGTGCGGCCGCGAGATTGCGCCACCGCCGCCACCTGCGTGACAATCGGTGAGTGCGGCGCGGTCCGGTGACATCCGAGCACTGCTTGGCGGTGGATCTCGGGGCAGGCAGCGGCAGGGTCATGCTGGGTGCCTTTGACGGCGAGCGCCTCGGCATTGAGGAGCTGCACCGATTCTCGAACCGCGGCGTGGACGTGCTCGGGCGCTTGCATTGGAACGTCCTCGGCCTGTTCGCCGAAATGGTGCGCGGGATGCGGTCGGCGACCGCGGCGCGCCCATTCTCCGTCGGCGTCGACACATGGGGCGTTGACTTCGCGCTGGTGGACCGCGACGGATCGCTCGTGGCCAACCCCCGCCACTACCGTGACCGGCGCACCGCGGGGGTCATGCGGGAGGTAACGCGGGCCGTGCCCCGCGAGGAGATCTTCCGCAACACCGGCCTGCAGTTCATGGAGATCAACACCCTGTACCAACTCTGCGCGATGCGGGGCACGCGCGAGCTGGAGTCGGCCAGCTCGCTGCTGATGATGCCGGACCTCTTCCACTACTGGCTGACGGGGGAGATGGCCTGCGAGTTCACCGACGCGACAACCTCGCAGTGCTACGACCCGACCCGCGGAAGGTGGGCCTACCCGCTGCTGCGAGCGCTCGGGCTGCCAGAGTCCATCTTCGGCCCCGTCGTGCAGCCCGGCACCGTGCTGGGACAACTGCGCGGCGAGGTTGCCGCCGACTGCGGTTTGGGGGGCGCCAGCGTGATTGCGCCGGGGAGCCACGACACCGCATCGGCGGTGGCGGCGGTGCCGGCCGAGGGGGACTGCTGGGCCTACCTGAGCTCCGGGACATGGTCGCTGCTGGGGGTCGAGATCCCGGAACCGCACGTCACGCCGTCCGTGCTCGCCCAGAACCTGACCAATGAGGGCGGAGTTTGCGGCACGACACGGCTGCTGAAGAACATCTGCGGCCTCTGGCTGCTGGAGGAATGCCGGCGGCAATGGGCATCCACCGGCGCGCCGGTCGATTACGGCGCGATCGTGGCCGAAGCGGCGGCGAGCGAGCCGTTCCGCTCGGTATTCGACGTCGACGACCCTGCCTTCGTCCCGCCGGGCGACATGCCCGCCCGCATCGCGGCAAATTGCCGCGCGCGCGGAGAGCCGGTCCCCGGGACTCCGGGGGAGTTCGCGCGGGCGATCTTCGAGAGCCTCGCCCTCAGGTACCGCTTCGTGCTGGGCGAGATCACGGAGGTCACCGGGCGTCGTCCAGCGACTCTGCACATCGTCGGTGGCGGCGCGCGCAACTCGCTGCTGTCGCAACTTGCGGCGGACGCATGCGGGATACCCGCGGTCACCGGCCCGGTCGAGGCGACGGCGATCGGGAACGCCCTGATGCAGTTCATCGCCGCCGGCCGCATCGCCAATCTCGGGGAGGGCAGGTCTGTCGTGCGGCGCTCGTTCCTCCCGGGCCGATTCGACCCCGACACGTCGGCGGCGGATCGCTGGGACCAGGCGGCAGCGAGGCTCGCGGACCGCTAGCCAGGGGAGGGATGGCACGCATGGGCGCTCTCAACGTCGGGCTGATCGGGTGCGGCTTCATGGGCAAGGCGCACAGCAATGCCTACGCGCAGGTCGGGCACTTTTTCCCCGACCTCCCCAAGGTGCGCATGCGGGTCGCGTGCTGCCGCGGCCGTGCGGCGCTGGACGCACTCGCCGGCGCTTGGGGGTGGGAGGCCGCCGAGACGGACTGGCGCCGGGTCGTCGAGCGCCCCGACATCGATCTGGTGGACATCTGCGCGCCGAACCACTTGCACGCCGAGATGGCGGTGGCGGCCGCCGGTGCCGGAAAGATGGTGCTGTGCGAGAAGCCCCTCGCGAACAGCCTGCCGGAGGCCGAGGCGATGGCCGCGGCGGCCAGCGCCGTGCCGAATTTTGTCTGGTTCAACTATCGCCGCGTGCCCGCCGTGGAACTGGCGGCGCGCCTGCTGCGAGAGGGGCGGCTGGGCCGCGTCTACCAGTACCGCGCGCAGTACCTGCAGCAGTGGGGCCCGGACCCCAGCCGGCCGAACAACTGGAAGATGTCCCGGAAGACCGCCGGATCGGGCGCCAACGGGGACCTGAACTCGCACCTGCTCGACACTGCCATGATGCTGTTGGGTCCCATCCGCGAGGTCTCCGCGACGACGGAGACCTTTCTGCGGGAGAAGCCGGACCCGGACGCCCCGGGGCAGACCTACCGGGTCGACATTGACGACGCCGTGCTTGCCCAGGCGCGCTTCGCCACGGGCACACTGGGCTCGTTCGAGGCAACCCGCTTCGCGACCGGTTTTCAGAACGACAACAGCTTCGCGGTCCACGGCGAGCGGGGGATGGTCGAGTTCCACTTCGAGGACATGAACCACCTGACGTACGCCAGCGCGGAGGACGACCCGGAACTTCGCGGGCGCCGGAAGGTGCTGGCGCCCGCCCGCGGACCGGAAGCGAGCCCGAACTTCTGGAAGCCGGGCCACCCGATCGGCTACGAGCACACCTTCATCGCGGCCCTGGCGGACTTCTTGGAGGGCCTCGACGGGGGGCGGCCCGCCCGCCCGACGTTCGAGGACGGCCTTGCGGTGCAGCGAGTTCTGGACGCCATCGACCGCTCGTCGCGCCAGCGGCGATGGGTCGACACCGGACTCTGACCGCGGTTCGCATGGTGCCATTGTTTCACGTGAAACATTACGGCTATAGGTAGCGATCCGATGCGGATCCCGTAGCGCATCGTGCCTCGGGCTTGGGGGGCCGCTGTCTCGCCGTGCCGGCCGCTCCCGGGGCCCGCGGCGCGGCCGGCCGGGGCCCCGCGCTACAATCGGCTCGCCGTGCCCCCGGCGCGCCGCGACTGTCCCATGCCCCGCAATCCCAAACCCGCCTGGCCACGCTGGATCCTCGCAGTGCCGGTCGTTTGGGCGCTGTGCCTGGCGCTCCCCGCCCAGACCGTGCCCGCGCCGCCGTCTGGCGCGGCCGCTGCCGCCGGCGACGGGTTCCTCCGGCACTTCACATGGCTCCCCGGCGGGACTCGGGAGGCTGACATGTGGCAGGTGCTGGTGCTGTTCGGCGTCGGCGATCCGGCCGGTGTCGAGTGGGACGGCACGCTCTCGATCCGCGGGGGCGAGATTCTCGCGATCGAGCCGCACCGCCAAGAGCCGCCTGACCGAATTCTCCCGCAGGGCGGTTGGCGCCTCCGCACCCAAGCGGTGCGCGTCATGCTGCGCTCGACGGTGGTACCGCGGCCGACGCCGGTCGAGCGCTTGGAGGTGTTGCCGAAGGGGCTCTGGATCCGCGGCAGCGGGGACGCTTCGACGACCGTCTCCGCGGAGACGTCGCAGGGCAGCTTTAGCTTCCGGCCGATGGAGATGCCGGTCGGCCCCTGGACTCGCGCGATCGGCGGGAGGGTCGCAATCCAGCGGACGCCGCCGGCGACCGACCTTTCCGGCACGGAACTGCGCCAGCACGACTCGCCCGCGATCGCCTCCGACTCGTCGGACAATCTCTTCGTGACGTGGTACAGCCACCACGACCGTCGCGAGGAGCTGAACTTCCGGAGGTACCACGAGGGTCGCTGGTCGCGCCTGATCCCCGTTGGGCGGGCCGCGGAGGATCTCTGGCGGCCCCAGGTCGCCATAGACAGCGACGACACTCCGTGGCTGGTGTACTCGCACCGCCCGCGGGACGACGGCCCGGGCAACTGGGACATTTACGCCATGCCGTGGGAGGACGGCGAGTGGGGGCGGCAGCGCCGGCTAGCGGACAACCCCCTCCCGGACATCGAGCCGCATGTTGCGCGGGGCGGTGACGGCACGGTCTACGTGGTCTGGCAGGCCATGGCCGGGCGTCAGTCGCAGATCCGGCTGAGGCACCTCAGGGGAGGGCGCTGGTCCGAGACGGTCGTCGTGACGAACGCCGGTGCGAATGACTGGGCCCCGGCCGTCGCTGCCGGCCCCGGCGGGGAGGCTTGGATTGCGTGGGATCGCTACCGGAAGGGCTCGGGGGGCAGCTACGACATCCACGCGCGGTCCTATTCGCCCGACTGGGGCTTGGGCCCGGAGATGGTCGTGGCGTCGAGCACGCGCTTCGAGGCCCATCCGAGCGTCGCGGTGGACACGGCGGGCCGCCCGTGGATCGCTTGGGAGACGTCGGGCGTGCACTGGGGCAAGGACCTTGGCCGCGACTTGGGCGACGTGCAGCCCGGAACGCCGCTGGGTGCCGCCCGCCGCATCGAGGTGGTCTGCCTGGACGGGGGGCGGTGGAAGGCCCCGGCCGATGTTCGTTTCGACGACCCGGCGGCCCCCGGCTCCACCGGCGAGAGCCGCCCGCAGCTTTTGATCGACCCCGACGGCAACCTGTGGATGTCGTTCAAGAGGCGCTACAGCCGGCGGTCCTACCGGCCGACATCCTACTGGGAATACTTTCTGACGCGCCTGGACGGGGACCGCTGGACGGATCCGGTGACGCTCCCGCTGAGCTGGTCGCGCAAGAGCACCCGCATGGGAATGGCCGCCGCTGGCGGCCGCCTGTGGGCCTTCTGGCCTGATGAGAGCCGGCAGTGGGGCTTTGCCAGCCGGCCGCGGCTCAATCGGGTGGTGGCCGGATCCCTGCCGCTCCCGGGGCCGGGCAGGGCGGCGGCTCTCGGGGACTACCGGCCCAGTCCCGGGGAAACTCGGCCGGACTCGCATCCCACCGAGGAAGCGGACGTGCGCTACATGCGTGGCTACCGGGCCGAGCATCGCGGACGCGCGCTGCGCATCCTGCGCGGCGACCTGCACCGCCACACCGAGCTGTCCCAGGATGTCGGAGGCTTGGACGACGGCTCGCTGCCGGAGTTCTACCGCTACATGATCGACGCCGCCGAGATGGACTTCGGGGCGTCGACGGACCATCAGGCCGGCGGCACCGACCTGTGGAATGCGATGACCCAGAAACTCGCCGACATGTACCACTTCCCGGAACGGTTCTCGACCCTGTACGGGTACGAGCGCAACCCGGGCAATCCGTACGGGCACCGCAACCTGATCTACACGCACCGGGATTACCCGATCGTGCCGTTCTTCATGCCGATGCACCCTCGCTTCCTGCTGCCCGACAGTCCGGACGGCGAGCTGCTGACCTTCAGCTCGATGGGTTTCGGAAGCGGCGTGCGCAACGAGACGAGGCTGATGTACGAGGTGGCCCGCACCACCGGCGGGATAGCGATTCCGCACACTTCGGGGACGAACTCGATGGGCACTGACTGGAGGGACCACGACCCGGAGGTGGACATGGTTGCCGAGATCTACCAGGGGGCACGGCAGAGCTACGAGCACAAGAACGCGCCGCGCGGGATCCGCGACGGGGAGGAAGCCGACGCGGCTGGCGGTTTTCAGGAGCCTGGAATGCTGTGGAACGCGTGGGCCAAGGGGTACAGGATCGGGGTGATCGCGAGTTCGGACCACTATTCGACGCACATCTCCTATGCGATGGTGTACAGCCCCGGAACGTCCAGGGAGGCGATTCACGACTCGATCCGCGCGCGTCGCACCTACGGGGCCACGGACAACATCGTGCTGGAGTTTCGGGTCGGGGACGCCTTCATGGGCGAGGAGGCGGAGGTGGCCGGCCCGGAGCCGGTGCGCGTGCGGGTGCGCGGCACGGCACCGGTGGCGGCGATCCACCTGATCCGCGACGGTGCCTACGCGTACAAGGTCGAGCCCGGCACGCAGGACGCCGAGTTCGAGTACCTCGATGTCGGGGCACCGCCCGGCGACCACTGGTATTACGTGCGGGTCGAGCAGGCCGACGGCGAACTCGCGTGGTCCAGCCCCGTCTGGATTCGGCAGCTTCCATGAGCGCGGGGCGGGCGGGTGTGGGCCTCGGCCCGGCGCCGGCCGTCTCAGGATGTGGCCGGGGGACGATCGCGGGCAGCAGCCGGCGCACCTTTGTCACGGCCTGTCTTGGCGCGGCGGCAGCCCGCCGGTCCGCGCGCGGACAGGGGCGGGACGTGTATGGCGGGTGGACCGGAAAGCGGTTTCGCCCGACCGGGCACTTCCGTCTCGAGCACGACGGTCGCTGGTGGATGGTCACGCCGGAGGGCAACGCCTTCCTCTCGTTCGGGGCGAATCACCTGCACCCCGGCTGGTGGAAGGCTGCCTACAACGGGGCGCACTGGGCCGCGGAGTACGGTCTCGGCAGCGCGCGCGATCCACGGTTCAACGCCCGGTATCGGTCGGAGATGATGAGCCTGCTGCCCGAGCTGGGCTTCAATTCGATCGGCGTGCACAGCGACCTGGCGACGCTCAACGACCCTCGGCCGTTCATCCCGTACGTGAAGCCGTTCGTCCTCGCCGGCATTGACCACTGGAAGGTCCCCGAGGAGGGGGACTTCCCCGACGTGTTCTCGCCGGAATTCGAGGCGAGCGCGGGGCGCCTTGCCAGCCGAGAAGCGGCGCCGCTGCGGGATGACCCCATGCTGCTGGGGTACGCCATGGCCGACTGCCCCATCTTCACGGACTGGGACGCCCGGGAGCGGGGGGACACGCTTCACGGCGCGCCCCGCCGGTCACTGCCGACGTTCCCCCGCGTCCTTCGGAACCTCGGGGCAGCGCACGCCGGCAAGCGGGCCTACGTGGAGACGGTCCGGGAGCTGTACGGGGACTCCGTCTCGCGGTTCAACGCAGTCTACGGCACCGAGTTCGGTTCGTTCGACGCGCTGGCGAGCGCGGTCAACTGGCGGCGTCTCACCGACCCGGCGAACGGTCACGAGACGCGCGACAACACGGAATTCCTGCTGAGGGTTGTGGACCGCTACTACGGCGTTGCCCGCCGGGCATTGCGGAGCCAAGACCCGAACCACCTATTCTTCGGCGACAAGCTCAACGGCAACACCGACGCGGTCGACACCGTGGTGGCCGTCACGTCGCGCCACACGGATCTGGTCTTCTACCAGGCCTACGGGCGCTACGGGTGGTTGGAGCCGTCCCTTGGCCGGTGGGGGCGGAAGACTGGCAAGCCGCTGTTCAACGGCGACAGCAGCTTTGCCACGCCGGGAGAGAACATGCCACGCCCGTACGGGCCGCTGGCGGCCGATCACCGGGAGCGCGCGGAGTGGATGCTCGAGTATGCCCGGGCCGCATTCGGGCGGGAGGATTTCGTGGGATGGAGTCACTGCGGCGTGATCGACACTTGGACCGAGCTCTCCGAGAGGAAGCAGTTGCGGCAGCACGCCGGAATCATGTCCCCGACCGGCGAGTTCCACGGCCCCGTGCGTGACGCGATCCGCGAGATCGGACAGCGCCTGTACGAGTTTCCGCGGGCCCCTCGCGGCAAGCCCGGCGATTGCTGCTAGCGAAGGTCCACGACTACCGGGGCTGACTGAGGCCACACGAAACCGGGGAGTTCCTGGACCGCTTGCCGATACTCCAAGTCCACCCAGGCGTTGTGGAGCCGGCCGACGACAGAGTGCGTGCCGAGAATCCGGTGTAGCCTCGATGAAGCCGGCTTGTGTCTATCGAATCCGTAGTTATGTCCGTCTACGCCGTCAGGGTGACAGTGGCGGTACAGATCGATGAATCCCAGGTCCAGCACGCGGGCCAATGCGGCTCTCTCAGCGCCTGTGTGGTTCAACGTCCTAGGCAGCGGTTCTCCATCCGAGACCACGTTGAAGTCACCGGCCAAGATTGATGGTTCCGATTGCTCCGACCGCACCTCAAGATGCTCCGCCAATCGCTCCATCCAAGCCAGCTTTCGGTCCAAGGCTCCGCCGAATCCGCGTTGCTTCGGATTCCCGTAAGGGGCGTAGACCGAAGAAAGTTCAATGTCCCCGCTGCGAACAGTCAGGAACCGTGCGCCTCGACCCTCCTGACCGGGCAAGCCCGCCTGCAGAATCTCCGGCTTCGGACGAGTCTCTCGACACACTGTCGCAACTCCCCAGCCGTTCCGGAATTCCCCGTCCACCGAGTGGAATGCTGATTCATAGCCAACCCGGCGCAGGGCTTCCACTGGGAACTGGTCCGTTCTCGCGTAGGTCTTCTGGAGGGCGACAAGATCAGGTTTGCACCTAGTCAGCCAGTGGCAGACATACTCCAAACGAGAATTGATGCCACCAACACACCATGTCGCGACCCGCACCTCTGGGAGTATACCAGCGTAGAGAGGCAGCGAATGCACTGCTAACGACCGTCGCAGGAAATCTCCCCGGTGGGGGCCTGGTAGGGGACACGAGCGGCACTCAATGGCATTCGTATAAGCGTTAGTAGGCAATTTGTAAGTTCTTGCGTAACTACCCAGCTTCCGGGATGCACCCAAGCATTTGTCGCACGGCCTCGATTGCAGGGTGCTGGACGCCTTGCGTAGGCGCTGTTCCAATGAGTGCCGGTGCTCGCGGGCACCGGGCTCGCGCCGCCACCGGCTAGAGTCGCAGGGCGGCCAGCAGCTCCCCGGGCCCTGCTAGCAACGCCTCGATGCGGTTCCAGCCCTGCTTGCGGGCGGTCGACAGCACACTACGCAGCGTGGCGCAGTCGCGCGCCCCCTGCGCGGACCGGAAGCAGCCCGAGATCTGCATGCGCAGCTTCATCATGCGCAGGTCCTGTTCCGCTTGATTGTTCGTGAAAGGCACCTCGGGATCGGTCAGGAAGCGCAGCACCGACTGCTTGCGATCGCGCAGTCGCCGCGCCAGGTTGTGCCCGGGACGCCGCTTCTTGCGCCCCCGCCGCCCCGGCTTGGGCGCCCGTAGCGGCTCCAGCGCCCGGTGGTAGGCCAGCGCCTCCTCCAGCAGCCGGTCGTAGCGCCCCCGGATGCGCTCCAGCAACGACCGTGGTAGGGGAATGCCCTTCTCGCGGGCGATCCAGACCGCCCGGTTGGCGCGCCTCAGCAGCTGCTGCATGCGCCGCGCCCAGTGCTCCCCGTCGATCTCCATCAGTGCCTGTAACTCCCGCAAATGGTGCGCGTTGCACATTGCGTGCAGCACTCCCGGAATCTTGCAGTACGATGCCCAGTGATCGTGCACCAGGCTGCCCTTCAGCCCCGCCACCAGGCTGCCCCGCTTGGCGTCCGTGCGGTAGAAGGTTAGCCACGGCGTGCTCAGCACGTGCAGCCACTGCGTCTTGCCCGCGATGCGGAACCCGGTCTCGTCCAGGTGCTGCACCCCGTCCGCACTCACCAGCAGGTCGCGCACCCGCTCCGTGAAGCCCTGCCAGCACCCCGCCGCCTTGCGCGTCATCCCCGCCAGCGTCGCCGTGCAGATCGCGACCTGGAACAGGTCCCGGAACACCTCCGCCAAGCGCTCCTCAGGCAGGAAATGCGCGTTCTGCAGGTAGACGGCCGTGGCCGCGATCCGCGGCCCGTACTGCACCGGCGCGTTCACGCCTTCCGGGAACGCCGCCCGCGTCACGCTGCCGCAAGCCCTGCAGCGGCAGGCGTGCGCCTGGTGCTCGGTCACCTCCGGCGGCGGCGGCGGGGGCAGGTCGAACACCTGCCGCCGCCGCGGCTCGCCCTCCCTGTCACTCGCCGACAGCGACGCTCCGCAGTCGGCGCACTGCAACGGCAAGTGGGTCTCGATGCGATTCGGCGTCTCCGTCTGGCGCAGCGTCGCGCCCTTGTGGCCGGGCTGCCCGCCCGGGCGCTTGCCGGACCGGCCGCGCTGGCTGCGCGTCCGCTTCCGCTTCCGCGCCGGCCGCTTGGCGCGCCCATCGCTCGACGGCGGCTTGCCGCTGTTGCTGCTGTCGAGGCCCACGCGGCGCTCCAGTTCCTCCAGGCGCTGCCTCAACTGCTGGTTCTCCGCCCGCAGCTTCTCGTACTCTGCCCGCTGCTCCGCGTTCTCCGCCCGCAGCTTCTCGTACTCCGCCCGCAACGCGGCATGCTCCGCCTGCAGCTGCCCGAGCCGCGTTGCGGGCGCGCCCTGCCCATGCCCCATTTGTCAAGATCGGGGCTCCTTTCCTGATGCGGTTTGAGGCGGTTCAAAGTGGTCCTTGAGTTCGTACGCCTCGGCCATGATGGTCAAGCGGGTCCAGCCTGACCAGATTTTCTGATGGCCGGGCGGCGGGCCGTTCTTGCGATACAGGTAGCCGCCCAGGATCGCCATCGTCCGCACGGCCAGCCCCAGGTTGCCCGGCGTGGCCAGCCTGCGACGGGCTGCGAAGTGCCGCAGCACTCGGATCTGGACTTGCGTGAACAACACCTCCGCCGGCATCTCGGGCGTCTCGCGCCCCAGCAAGGTCATCGCTGCCAGCCGCCAGGCAATGACCGCCTTGATCGTGACCGCCCGCTCGATGCGCTGCCCCGTGCGGTGCCCGAGGTACTGCACCTTGCAGCCCGACTTCAGGATGCGGTGCCAGTCCTCGATGCGCCAGCGCAGCCCGTACCAGTGCAGCATCCGCTCCGCAGCGGCCTGCGAGCTCACCTCCAGCGTCGTCAGCAGGAACCACTCCAGCGCCTCGACCCCGGCCGGGGCCTCCTTTTCCCACACATGCACCAACTGCAGCCGCAACGGGCCCTGCTTGCCGGCCGGGTCCCGCAACTCGACCGTCTTCCAGCGCAGCTGCGCCCGCGCCGTGCGCGCCTCGCGCAACGGGCTGGCCGCCTGCTTGCGGGTGCTGCGCCGCGCCGAGCTCCGTGCCACCTCGATCTTCAGCTTGCCCTGCGCCGGCTGCGCGCGGATGCTGTCGAACAGCTTGGGCCGGCCCTTGCCCTGCGTGCGGTTGCACTTGGCGCGCACCAGCAGGTCGACGCGACGCAGCCGGCGCTGCTCGGCGAACAGCGCGAACACGTCCGCCTCGCGGTCCATGACCGACACCAGGCGCGTGCCGCCCAGCTGGGCGGCCATCTCGGCGCAGTCCCGCAGGCCGCGGATCCAGCGGAACGTCTTGCGCTCTTCGAGCGGCTTGCCGCGCTGCGCCTTGCCGTCCGGGGCGTCGTACTGGATCAGGGGCACGCCCAGCGGCACGCCCGCCGTGCTCACCGCCAGCGTCGAGTGCATGTGCAGGCCGAGGGTGCCCTTCGACTTCTTGTTCTTGCCGATCAGCCCCAGGCCCGCGCAGCCGGGATGCGCGGCGAAGTTGAGATCGGTGCCGTCCTGCAGGCAGAGCGCCACGCGCTCGCCCTGCAGGCGCCGCAACGTGCGCGCGCGGTGCGGCGCGAGGATGTTCTCCGGCGTCACCGCCGACTTCTTCGGCTGGTCGATGAAGCGGTAGTGGCCCTTGACCTGGCCGCGGTCGCCTTGGGCCGCCTCGGGGATCGACAGGGTGGGAGCGGCGGCCTGCATGTTGGTGGTCCGCACCAGCCTCTTTGACAAGCGGAGGTCGCCCAGCTGGGCCCCACCCATCTCATTGTGCGCGAACTGGTCGAGAGCGAGGCCCTGGGCCGGCCCCAGCGCCTGCTCGGGAGGCGGGGCGTCGGCGCCGAGCACGGCGCGGAAGTCGCGCCGCAGGGGGTAGAGGAAGATGGACTTCACCGGCACGTGCTGGCCGGGGGGCGCAAAGCGCCCGCGGCCCGCGGTCTGCCCCACCGGCGTCCAATTGGCGGCCCGGAAACAGGTGCCGGCGTGGCTCTGGGTGTCCACGAACGTCTCCACCAGGGCCGGCCGGTAGCCGTAGCGGAGCCGGAAGTCGGACGGCAGCTGGCGCAGGGCCATGGAGAGCACCTTGGAGGCGAGACAGCGGCACTGCACGGAGGGGCGGATCAGGAAGCGGCTGAGAGCGACCACGCGGTGCAGCCGCTTGCGTCGCAGCGCGGGCGACCAGCCGATCCACTCGTCGCGGGCGGCGACGGCCAGGGCCGAGGCGGCGAAGCCGAGCGCTCCCAGCAGGCCGTGCTCGGACTCGATCAGGTAGCGCAATTGCGCGCCCACATGCAGCACCGCGCCCTGCGGATGCTCGCTGGCGACGAGCTCGTTCCAAGTGCGGCGCTGGAGCGGGGTGCGGACCTCGGTCAGGCGCAGCCCCTGCACCGCCCCGGCGGAGGCCGGGACGGCGGCCGGCGTGGGCAGCGGCTGTCCCAGCCGGCGCGGTCGGCAGCGGGGCGCGCCCCCGTGGCGCGGCGCGGGCAACTGGATGCGGCCGGCCGCGTGCAGGCTGCGCAAGGCCTTCTGGCAACTCGCCATCTGCAACCGGCCGCGGCTGTCGCGGAAGCCGAACTCGCGGCATACGCGGCGGGCGATCTCGGTGCGGCTGGCATCGCCAGCCTCAGCCAGCAGGACCTGCACGGTCGCCACCGCCGTCGCAGTGGTCAGGGTCGCGGCGATGCAATGTTGATCCAACATGCTCAAGGAATGCCACAACAGCGACCCATTTGTCAAGTGTCATTAGTGGGGCATCGGCAGGGCGCGCCAGCCTGTCGCTGCTCTGTCGCGGGCATCTCCGCTCCTGTAAGGCCTCCTCGCGACGATCCCCGCCGCAGGCCCACTCGCTGACAGCAGGGCCAGCGAGACCATTACTACTCTAGTATGTTCTGAAAAGCTGTGTCAAGCACTGCGCGACTCTCCCCACGTGGGCTGCGGGTGGCCCGCAGCCCGGCCTCCTGTGAGCTCACGGCACGCTCTCCGCCTCTGCGCCATGCCCCCGGGACCGCGCATTCACCTCAACATCCCACCAGAATGCCGCCGCCCTACCTGGGCAGTTACGAATGAAGCATGATCCGGGTCCGACGGACCGTCAATCTTGCCTCCCCACTTCCTTGAAACAAGGGAGAAGTGCCCATACTCCGTGCAATCTCTCGTAGCTGCCCAGTCCCAGATGCCTTCAACCAGCACGTGTCCTCTTCGCCACTTGGCGGTACCGATCGTAGCGCTCTGCATCGCAGCCTCCATTGCGCAGGCCCAGATCTACGATCCAGTCCAGTGGAAGCTTGAGTTCGAAGCCTCCGAGGCACGGCCGGGCCAGACCCTCTTGGGTCGGCTCACGGCCGAGATCCAAGATGGCTGGCATGCTTACTCCACGACTACGCCGGAGGGAATCCCGCTAGACATTGTTGTGGCGGAGTCGGAGGCGGTGTCCGGATGGCGTGCCCACCAGCCTGAACCGGAAGTCGTCTTCGATCCGAATTTCGAGGCAGAAGTCGAATGGTATACGGGTGACGTCGAGTTCCTGATCGAGCTGGACATCGCCGCTTCCGCCGCTGGACAGCACGACGTGGAAGTCAAGGTTCTCTACGGAGCATGCGACCCGAGGCAATGCCTGCCGCCGAAGCGCAAGAGTGCGCGGGCCAGCTTCACCGTCTCCTCACCAGCCTCAGCCGAGGCTGTCGAAATTCCGGCAGGGTACCAACCGGCTCAGTTGAACGGAACAGCCAACCGTGCCGCTCCCGCCTCGACACTGGCTTCGGCCAGCGGTGCGACCCCCGCAGACTTCCGCTCCGAGGAGCCGGGAATCGCAGGATTCTCGCTGCTGGCGCTGGGAGTTGGGTTCCTCGCCATCCTCACCCCTTGCGTGTTCCCGATGATCCCCATCTACATCGGGGCCTTCCTAGATGGCGGCGAGCGGCGTTGGGGTTCCGTGCTCAAGCAGGCAGGAACGTTCTGCCTAGGCGTGATCATTCTCTTCACGGCGATTGGCGGTGCGCTGAGCGCGATCGTCGGCCCGTTCGGAACCTCGCAGATCGGGTCCAGTCCGTGGGTCAATCTCCTGATTGCGACGGTGATGTTCACATTCGCTCTGAGCATGTTCGGCGCGTTCGAGTTCACGCTTCCGAGCGGCTGGACTACCGGGGCCAGCTCCAAGTCCTCAGGTTCAGGAACTGCCTCCACGCTGATGCTGAGTTTGGTGTTCACACTGGCGTCGTTCGCCTGCACCGGGCCCTTCATGGGTTCCCTGCTAGCGGGGTCCGTGGCCAGCGGCGGGGCGGCCTACCCCGTCATCGGCATGGCCATGTTCTCCACCGGGCTCGCCGCGCCCTTCTTCTTGCTGGCGCTGTTCCCCGCCCTGCTCAACAGGTTGCCCCGCAGCGGGGGCTGGCTGTCCACATCCAAGCGAACAGCGGGCTTCGTCATCGCTGCGGTCGGCCTCAAGTACTTGGGCAATGTGGATCAGGTCTTCGGATGGCAAGTGCTCACGCGAGAGCGCTTTCTGGCGCTCTGGATCGTCCTCTTCGCTTGCGCGGGCCTGTACCTCTGGGGCCTGCTGCGACTTCGCGACGACCTGCCCGGGGACGGCGTCGGGCTCGGTCGGCTCGGGGCAGGGGCACTCTTCGTCGCCTTCGCAGTCAGCCTCGCTCCGGGGTTGGTCGGAGGCGCACTAAGAGAACTCGAAGCCCATATTCCCGCGGCCGCCAATTCGGGTATTGCCGGGCAGCAGCCCGGCGAGCTCTCATGGCTGAAGGACGACTACGACGGGGCTCTGGCAACCGCCGCAGGCGAGGACAGGGTACTGTTCGTCAGCTTCACCGGCTATGCCTGCTCAAACTGCAAGTGGATGAAGGCGAACATGTTCACGAAGCCCGAGGTGTCTGAGCGACTGGCGGAAATGGTCCGTGTGGAACTGTACACCGACGGGTTCGACGCATCGAGCGAGCGGTATCAGGAATTCCAGATCGAAAGATTCCGATCCACGAGCATCCCGTTCTACGCTCTGGTCTCGCCGGACGGCAGCACAGTGGCCACCTTCTCCGGTCAGACTCGGGATGTCGGTGAATTGCTAGAGTTTCTGGCCGCCGCGGGCTGAGAAACCCACTCCAGGAGACGAAGCGCTGATCTAGGACAGGCCCAAGCCGACAGCGCCAGCGACTGGAGACTGCGTCAAACGCAGGCCAACGTTCCCTCTCACACTGAGACTGGAATCTCGCACTCTCATTCCAGGGTCTCTCGATTTCTTGTTCCTAGTGACTGGAGTCGTCAGTTCGGTTACTCAATTGAGCGAACATCGACTCTCCTGGGGAGAGACGGCGGACACTCAGACCTCAGATCCACCTTGAATTGTGCTAGCGGAGCACTGTAGTAGACTGGGAGTATGGATGAACTGACGAGTCTGGGTGTGCATCAACTGTCGGCGCTCATAGACAAGAAGGACCTGTCCGAGACCGAAGTACTCGAGGCCCACCTCAAGCGAACTGCTGAGGTCAATCCTACACTCAATGCAATCACCGACCTTCAGGCAGATCGCGCCCGTGAACGAGCAATAGTCTTGGACCAGAAAAATCATTTGTCGTCGTACGGTGCCCCTATCACGATCAAGAGTTCGATCGCCGTAAAGGGCCTTCTCCATGAATGTGGCAGTCCACTGCGCCGAGGAGTAAGGGCCGATTGCAACGCGAGTTCCGTCCGCTCACTCATTTATTGGAATTTCAACGTCATCGGAACCACGAACGTGCCAGAGTTCCTGATGGCATACGAGACTGACAACGCGATATACGGGCGCACTGAATCCCCGATCAGACTAGGCTACACCCCAGGTGGCTCCAGTGGTGGGTGCGCTGCAGCCGTGGCTGCGGGCTGTGCAGCAGCAAGCCTTGGAAGCGATGCTGGCGGATCAATCCGCGTACCCGCTCACTTCTGCGGTGTGTACGGCCTCAAGCCAACACCGGGCTTGATCTCCAGAGTCGGCCACTGGCCACCTGCCGGAGGACCGTCATTGACTCTCGCAGGTGTCGGGCCAATCACCAAGACAGCCAGAGATCTGCGATACCTGCTCGGTCGGACAATCCAAGGTGATCATCGCGACGCTTCCTCAAATCCTCTGTTCGATAAGAGCATCAACTTCGAGAACTGGATTGATTGGCAGTATGACGACAGCCTGCTCCGTGGACTTGGAATCGGCTGGTTTGACAATGCATGGAGCACACCGGTCACTCCGAAGACGCGAGAGGCAGTCAAGGACGCCGTTAGCGCCCTTGAGGACCAGGGATTTCCCATGAAGCGAATTCAGCTCAGAGGTTTGGAGCAAACACCCAGAGTGTGGCATACGCTGTTCCGCGTGTGCCTCAGAACCTTGATCGAGCAGTCCGTCCCTGAGGACTACCGACTGCATCCTCTCGCATACGATGCGATGGCTACCGAGCAAGAAACAAGGACGACTACTCTGGAGGATATTCTGAACGCATGGATTCTGCAACATCAGTTGCAGGTTACGCTTCTAGAGCAAATGAAGAAGCACAAGTGCTACTTCTTGATCTGTCCAGTAGCTGCGATTCCAGCCTTCCGCCATGGTGAGCGATCTTGGTCGATAGAAGGCCACACCGTCACTTATCCAGAAGCATTCGTCTATAGCCAGGTGTTCAACGTGCTCGGCGTCCCTGCAGCAGCAGCACCGGTCGGGAAGTCTCGTGATGGACTGCCGATCGGAGTGCAGATTGTGGGCCGACCGTATTGCGACTTTGCGGTTGCTAAGGTTGTTGAGAGTCTTGCCAAGGGGCTAGGTAGACATTGATGCAATCCGCCACGCTACGAGACTACGAAGTCCTGTTGTTGTCTCAGAAGTCGTGACCTCTGTCGCCCCGACAGTGACGCAGTTGGTGGTCGGTTCATGGGGCGCTGGCTGGGCAGTTCTGAGTCACCGCGGCCTGCCGTGTCGTGTCCGGCCAGCGGGACGGACTGGCGGAGGGGTGGGTGCCAAGCTGTCACGAGTAGGCCCCGGCCGGCCGGGGCCGGGCAGGCAGCCGGCGCCGTCGGTGGCGCCACGTGCCGGCCTCAGGCTGTGAACTCGTAGACGAGGGGCAGGTCGGTGCCGGTACACACCGTGCGACTGGCGTTGAGTTGGGCTTAGCCGCTACTCCAGGCGGCGGTCGGCGGCGGAGCAGTTCGGCGGCGGTTCCACACGGTATAGGAGAGGTGGCCTCAGCCCGGCTGCAGGGAGTACGATGGCCGCTGCCGATCCGGCTCGGTGTCGCTACGACAAGCGATGCTAGGCATGAACGACAGAGATTCGACCGATGCAAGGCAGATCCATCCCGCTGGGTGGGTGGAGGAGCATCACTCCAGGAAGGCTAGGAACGCAGTTCCTAGCCTTCCTGTCAGTTCTCCTCCCTCAGGCAGACCCAATGGGCCAATTGGCAGGCTCCTACCCCACGGTGTCAGGATGCCTGAGGCTGTCCGCAGTACGCAGTTCAAGGTCCTCGATCGGCGGACTGTTATAGCATGGTGAAGTCATGACCCATCGAGACCGTCGACTTAGCGTTTCCTGCCCGGCATGCTGTATCGGGCTATTGGTGGTGGTGCTCGCAAGTGGCCAGAACGCGCAGCCCGAAGCAAATCTTCTCCGCCTCGCCGCGGAGCGGGGTGAGGCCGAAGCGCAGTTGAATCTCGGCAACATGTACGCCGGCGGCGAGGGGGTGCCGGAAGACGCCGCCGAGGCCGTCAAGTGGTTCCGCCTCGCCGTCGCGCAGGGTAACGACACAGCGCAGTTGGCTCTCGGCACGATCTATTACGGCGGCAAGGGGGTGCCGGAAGACGCCGCCGAGGCCGTCAAGTGGCTCCGCCTCGCCGCCGCGCAGGGTATCGACTCAGCGCAGGTGCTTCTCGGCACGATCTACTACCGCGGCGGCAAGGGGGTGCCGGAAGACGCCGCGGAGGCCGTCAAGTGATTCCGCCTCGCCGGCCGCGCAGGGTAGCGCCGCCGCGCAGTTTGATCTTGGCCTTATGTACAATAGCGGCGAGGGGGTGGAGAGAAATCTCGTGTTCGCCTAGATGTAGTGTAACCTCGCCGGGGCCAATGGAATGGAGAGAGCCAGATAACCAAGCGAAATAGTTTTGGGCTCATTCGCAGAATTTGTGGGCGTCGGGGGGCTGGGTAAGGTGACCGAGGGTATGGTAGAGGGCGAGTTGGCAGGCGTCGCAGGTGCGGAAGCCGAAGGCGTGGCGGAGGGCGAGTTTGGCATTGAGATTGAGGCCTTCGACGGCGCCGGAGGAGTGGCTGCGCCCGGTGCGAAACCAGTTGAGGATGAGGGGCCTGTGGTGGGTGAGCATGCGGGCGAACTTGGCCAAGGGCTGGAGTTTGGCGCGGCAGGCACGGCGGCGCCAGCGTTTGAGGAAGCGGTTGGCTTGGGTGGGGAGCGGGCATCAAAGAACTGGCGGAACTCCTCCTTGAGCAGGTAGGCGCGGACGGTGTCGAGGTTGAACTTGAGGAGTTCTTGCAAGCGGGGCACTTGGAGTTCGCTGAGGTGCTCGCGCCACTTGAGCAGCAGCCAGCGGGAGTTCTTCAAGACAGGCTCCTTGCCTTGGGCCTTGAGCTGGCGAGCCTCGCCGGCGCGGACCTTGTCGATGGCTTCGCTCAGCTTCTTCATGATATGGAAGAGATCCAAAACGCGAACAGCTTGCGAAGCGCGGTCCGCGACAACGGTCAGGTAGGGCTTCCACATGTCGGAGCAAACCACCTGCAGGCTTGCCGAGCGGTCTGGGCCGAACCAGTCGAAGAAGTCCTCGAGCGTCTTCTTCTCGCCGTGCTGGCCGACCCACAGCAGGCGGCGGCAGCCGGCGTCGAGCTGGTACACGAGTGTCAGGTACTTATGCCCCTTGAGCCAGTCGATCTCGTCCACGCCGAGCACCCGGATGTCTTTGAGTCACACATGCTCGCGGCCCCATCGCACGGCCATGGCGACCGAGCGATGCACGCATTCCCGAGACACGCCGAAGGCTGAGGCGGTCTCAGTCCCAGAGAGTCGCTGGGCCCAGCCGGCGAGCATCCGGGCGAAGGCCTTGGTGACCGGGCGCTGGCCGTCGGCCCAAGGCACCTTCTCGACCTTGACCCTGCCGCACCAGCTGCAGTTGACGCGGCGCATGGCGTACACCAGCGCGACCGGCAGGCCCAGCTCGGGCACGAGCTGGAAGCGCGGCGGCTTGAGCCGGTCCTTCCAGGTCCGGGCATGCCGCAGACCGAGCAGACGGGGCGGTTGCCGGCACGGGGCTGCACCTGCACCTCCAAGCGCCCGTCCCCGGCGGCATTCTCCAGCAGCCGGATTTGGTCGTAGGCGAAGCCGGGTATCTTGTGAACTCGATTGAGAATCGTGGCCAGCCGCATGAGACACCGCACATACAGTACCCTGCTGGCACATGTCCGGGGCCATGCCGAATCCTTGGCGCAGACCCCGCAGCTCAGCCGATGCGGGCAAACCACTACTGCAAGAATGCTGAGCAGCTACTGGACGCGAGCCCACGTACGGCCCGCCAAGCCATGCTCACCCATCATCGGCTCCACACTTTGTTCGGAGGAGGCATACTTTCTAGTTCAGCCAGCACGCCACCACCAATTCGGGCAGCAACGGCCAGCACAGCCCCTAGAAGCAGCCGTCAGCCCTCTTCGCTGGATCGCGGGCCGGCTGCCTCGTCGCGCACGATGCCTAGTCAGAGTGACTCTGGCCATGGCCCTGTGGGCGGCGCTGGCAGCACCGGTATTGGCCCAAGACGCCCGACCAGCGCCCTCAGGCCAGACGCTGTTTGATGCGTGATTATGCACTTGCCACAAGATAGGTAGGCTTGATATCATGGCTTTGGATGAGCCGAAGGGCCTTTTTTTGCAACACGTTCCGACCGGTGAGCCACCTTGTCCAGCTCGCGCTTTACGCGCTTGCCGAAGATCCGCTCCATGATTTCCGAGTCCGGACGATTGACAATGTTGCGGGGCAGCCTTCGCTTCCGCTTGGAGTGCTTTGCCATGCCTGACACCTCTCCCTCCAATCTTATGCACCTGATGGACCGCTTCACCACCGATGAGAAGTGCCGCGACTTCCTGGAGGAACTGCGCTGGCCGGGGGGCAAGGTGTCCTGCCCGCAATGCGGCTGCGAAAGAGTGAGCGAACTCACGGCCCGACCGCAGTGGGACTGCTCCGCCTGCCGCTACTGAGGGGAGCAAAAGTAATTGCCGTCTGAGGTGTCACGCCAAGATGTACTTGCAGTCCTCCTGGTCAAAGAATTTCTGAACGACTTGAGGGGCCTTCCTGAGCTGGGCGATCGCATCCGTGAGGAGGTCCTTTAATTCCGACTGGGTCTTGAACACCTGTTGGCCAACCCTGCGCTTCACCCAAGCCCACAACAGCTCCACCGGATTCAGATGCGGAGAGTAAACCGGCAGGAAGAACAACTCGACCTGCTCGTTACCCGCTGATTCTGCTAAGAACTCCTTCACAACGCGCGCCGTATGGATGCTGCAGTTGTCGACTACTACGTAGATCGGCTTCTCTTGCTCCGCTTGGATTGTCTGCAAGAACTCAATGAAACTCACCGCCTTGGAATTCTTCGACTGAATGCGGAAGTGAATCTGACCGTCTGGCGTGATGGCCGCGAACATGTTCCAGCGAAACCTCTTGCCGGTGTCGACCACGACAGGGGTCTTGCCACGCATGCCCCAAGTCCGTCCGACATGGTAGTCCGCTCGCATCCCGGCTTCGTCCGCGAACAGGATCACAGCGCCGTTCCGGCGTGCTTTCGCCTTCAATTCAGGGTATGTCTTGTCAAGCCACGCCTTCACGTCGCCGATGCTGCGGAGATACGAGCGGAACTTGGGCTTCTGGGGTGTCAGGCCCAGGCGCTTGAGAGTGCGACGCACAGTCCAGACACTGACTTTGACGCCGAACTTGTCGAGGACGGCCTGTCGCACGCGGGCCGCCGTCCAATAGGCGAACGAGAACTTCATCTGCTGGGGGGTCTTATCACGGACAGTGACGAGCACCCACTGCACGATTTCGTCGCTCAGGATGCGCGGACGGCCAGAACGTGGCTTCTCTTCCAAGGCCCCAAAGCCATCTGCCCCGACCTTGACAAGCCAAGTATTGATGGTCGCTTGAGTGACAGAGAAGAGGGTGGACAGAAGGGGAATCTGGAGTCCACCCTGAACCAGCGCAACGACTCTCTTTCTGGTGGCGACCTTTTCTAAGAGTGGGACCGTTCTAAAGTCCTGCTTAAAGCTTAGCTTCATAATCCGATAATACCATGCTCAGCACACGGTTCGCAAGCCTATTTGAGGTGGAATAGAGTGCTAGAATGCCAGGAAATGACTTCTGCTCCCCTCAGTACCAGTTCAGCGTCACCGCCGGAACCATCATGCATGATTCCCATCTGCCGCTGCGCAAGTGGCTGGTCGCCATCCACCTGATGATGGAGTCCCGCAAGGCGATCTCGGCCAATCAGCTCAAGCGCACACTGGGCATCGGATCCTACCGCACGGCCTGGTATCTCTGCCACCGCATTCGGGGGGCAATGGGCAACGATCCCTTCGACGGCCCCACACTGTTCGGGGTCATCGAAGTGGACGAGACGCTGATTGGCGGCAAGCGCAAGCACGTCGGCAGGGGCTGCCGCAAGAACAAGACCTGGGTGGCCGGCGCCATCCAGCGCGGCGGCCAAGTGCGCCTGCAGAGCATCCCGAATGTCCGCAAGGCCACGCTCCACACCTTCATCGAGAAGAACGTCTCGGACAAGGCCGAGGCGCTCTACACGGACGAGCTGCAATCCTACCTCGGCATCGAAACCGAGAACACGCGCCACGAAACCGTGAACCACTCGATCGAGGAATGGGTGGTCGGGGACGTGCACACCAACAGCATCGAGGGCGTCTGGTCACTGTTCAAGCGCTCCATCATCGGCGCGTTCCACACGATCAGCGCCAAGCATCTTGACCGCTACCTCGAGGAGATGGAGTGGCGCTTCAACAACCGCAACAATCCGCACATGTTCCGCGACACGGTGAAGCGCATCCTCACCACCGACCCGCTGCGCTACCGCGAGCTGGTCCACGACAGGAAGGCCGCTTGACGCATCCGTGCCAGAGTCACTTTCGCATCCGTCATTCGAAAATCCTGGTCATCGCCCCGACTGGAAGAACGTAGGTCAGCACGATGACAATTGCCCAAGCAAGAGCGAGGACCTGCCACCTCCAATCGCCAAGATCCCAAAACGGTTCAATCCAAGACTCCATGCTCTAGAAGAACCCTCCCCATGGCCAAACACCTGATAGATTTGCGCATCCCGCCACGGAATCACCGTACCTATCTTGTGTCAAGTGCATAATCACGGTTTGATGACCACTGCTCCGCCTGCCACCAGTACGACGATCAAGGCATGGGAGAGGCTCCGCCGCTGGAAGGAGCCCCTTGGGTCATCGGCCCGCCCGAGCGCCTCGTCCTCATCGTCCTCCACGGCGTGAAGGGCAGGATCGAACTCGGCGGGAAGACCTACGACCGGGAGATGCCCGGCTTCGGTCGCAGCCTCTCCGACTCCGAAGTGGCGGCCTTGGTCACCTACGCACGGTCCCGCTTCGGGGCCGACGAACGGGAAGTCTCTGCCACGGAAGTCGCAAGGATCCGCAAGCAGCACGAGGGCCGGACCGAGTACTGGCCAGCTGACGAGCTGCTGCGGTTGCGCTAGCTGCAGCCCCGAAGGGCAACTGGTCGTGAACGTTACTCTTTGTGGTACTTGCGACCTAGACCGAACTCGTTGCTCATCCTGACGACCTTGCCGTCACGCATGTGGACCTCGATGAACTTCGATCCGCTGATCGGAGTCCCGGTCTCATCCCTGAGCGTGGCCACGAGCTTCTTCGTCTTGACGTCGAACACGTCCGGCGTGTGGGACCAAGCGTACTTGCCGTCCAAGCTGAACGTCACCCAGCCGTGGCCGCCCATGGACAGCTCCACATGCCCCTTCGGCGCCGGCGGCATCTTCGTCGCGTCGAAGATGAACAGCTTCTGGCCGCGCTGGTCACTGATCCAGAGCTCAGTCTCGTCAGGCGTCAGACCCGCTCCATGAGTCCGATTCGGGATCTTCTCCTCGCCCGCGAACACGCGGTGGATCGCTTTGCCGGCCTTGAGGTCCACCACGTCGAACCCGACATGATTGCCCAAGCAGACGAACGCGTAGCGCTCTCGGCTGTCAATCGTGAACGGGAAGATCCCGCGCTCGCCCACATCCTTGACCTGCATCAGCAGCTCGTCCGTCTTGGTGTCGAACACTGAGAGCGTGGTCGTCGTTCCCAGGTAGACCTTGGTGCCGGTCAGGTTCACGATGCTGTTGTGCGCCTGAGGCCCGACCTTGATCCGCTTCAGCAGCTCGCCCGTTTCGCCGTCGACCACGAGGAAGCCGCTGTCGTCGCCCTTGTACCACCAACCGGTTGGAGCGTAGATCTTCTTGCCGTCGAGAGTCACTGACGATCGGTCGCAGCCGGCATCGTAGACCTTCTCCCACACGACCTCCTCCGACTCGATGTCGAAGCGGCCCAGACGGTGATTCGTGGATCCGTAGTACACGCTGTGCTGGGCCAAGTTCCCGGCGAAGCCCCGCAGGCCCTCCTCGAACACCGGCATGTCGATCCGGCGCACGAACTTGTGGCCGTTGTCGATGTCGAAAATCAGGATGCCCGCTTTGGATCGGCCTTCCTTCTGGGAGGCGTCGGGCATGCTCATGTAGAGCGGCCGCTGCACGCCGTCCGATGCCGCCTGGCCCAGCAGAGGCAGCGCCAAGCAAAGGCTAAGGGTAACTGCCCAGGTAGGGCGGCGGCATTCTGGTGGGATGTTGAGGTGAATGCGCGGTCCCGGGGGCATGGCGCAGAGGCGGAGAGCGTGCCGTGAGCTCACAGGAGGCCGGGCTGCGGGCCACCCGCAGCCCACGTGGGGAGAGTCGCGCAGTGCTTGACACAGCTTTTCAGAACATACTAGAGTAGTAATGGTCTCGCTGGCCCTGCTGTCAGTGAGTGGGCCTGCGGCGGGGATCGTCGCGAGGAGGCCTTACAGGAGCGGAGATGCCCGCGACAGAGCAGCGACAGGCTGGCGCGACCGCAACGCGGCTCGGGCAGCTGCAGGCGGAGCATGCCGCGTTGCGGGCGGAGTACGAGAAGCTGCGGGCGGAGAACGCGGAGCAGCGGGCAGAATACGAGAAGCTGCGGGCGGAGAACCAGCAGTTGAGGCAGCGCCTGGAGGAACTGGAGCGCCGCGTGGGCCTCGACAGCAGCAACAGCGGCAAGCCGCCGTCGAGCGATGGGCCCGCCAAGCGGCCGGCGCGGAAGCGGAAGCGGACGCGCAGCCAGCGCGGCCGGTCCGGCAAGCGCCCGGGCGGGCAGCCCGGCCACAAGGGCGCGACGCTGCGCCAGACGGAGACGCCGAATCGCATCGAGACCCACTTGCCGTTGCAGTGCGCCGACTGCGGAGCGTCGCTGTCGGCGAGTGACAGGGAGGGCGAGCGGCGGCGGCGGCAGGTGTTCGACCTGCCGCCGCCGCCGGAGGTGACCGAGCACCAGGCGCACGCCTGCCGCTGCAGGGCTTGCGGCAGCGTGACGCGGGCGGCGTTCCCGGAAGGCGTGAACGCGCCGGTGCAGTACGGGCCGCGGATCGCGGCCACGGCGGTCTACCTGCAGAACGCGCATTTCCTGCCTGCGGAGCGCTTGGCGGAGGTGTTCCGGGACCTGTTCCAGGTCGCGATCTGCACGGCGACGCTGGCGGGGATGACGCGCAAGGCGGCGGGGTGCTGGCAGGGCTTCACGGAGCGGGTGCGCGACCTGCTGGTGAGTGCGGACGGGGTGCAGCACCTGGACGAGACCGGGTTCCGCATCGCGGGCAAGACGCAGTGGCTGCACGTGCTGAGCACGCCGTGGCTAACCTTCTACCGCACGGACGCCAAGCGGGGCAGCCTGGTGGCGGGGCTGAAGGGCAGCCTGGTGCACGATCACTGGGCATCGTACTGCAAGATTCCGGGAGTGCTGCACGCAATGTGCAACGCGCACCATTTGCGGGAGTTACAGGCACTGATGGAGATCGACGGGGAGCACTGGGCGCGGCGCATGCAGCAGCTGCTGAGGCGCGCCAACCGGGCGGTCTGGATCGCCCGCGAGAAGGGCATTCCCCTACCACGGTCGTTGCTGGAGCGCATCCGGGGGCGCTACGACCGGCTGCTGGAGGAGGCGCTGGCCTACCACCGGGCGCTGGAGCCGCTACGGGCGCCCAAGCCGGGGCGGCGGGGGCGCAAGAAGCGGCGTCCCGGGCACAACCTGGCGCGGCGACTGCGCGATCGCAAGCAGTCGGTGCTGCGCTTCCTGACCGATCCCGAGGTGCCTTTCACGAACAATCAAGCGGAACAGGACCTGCGCATGATGAAGCTGCGCATGCAGATCTCGGGCTGCTTCCGGTCCGCGCAGGGGGCGCGCGACTGCGCCACGCTGCGCAGTGTGCTGTCGACCGCCCGCAAGCAGGGCTGGAACCGCATCGAGGCGTTGCTAGCAGGGCCCGGGGAGCTGCTGGCCGCCCTGCGACTCTAGCCGGTGGCGGCGCGAGCCCGGTGCCCGCCAGCACCGGCACTCATTGGAACAGCGCCTACGCAAGGCGTCCAGCACCCTGCAATCGAGGCCGTGCGACAAATGCTTGGGTGCATCCCGGAAGCTGGGTAGTTACGACCAGCTGGCGTCGACGCCGGACGGAGGAGGCACGCTGCTGGACCACTGCGTCCAGCTGTGCGGCAGCGGGATGGGGAATCCCGACATCCATGACCACCTGAACCTGCCAATCCTTGTGGCCGGCGGGGGCGCGGGCGGGCTCCGCGGCGACCGCCACATCCGGTACGAGGAACCCGAGCCGCTCGCCAACCTCCACATCACGCTGCTGGACAAGGTTGGCGTCCATCTGGACCGGTTCGGCGACAGCACCGGTCGAATCAAGGAACTCGTCCTGTAGACCAGCCATGCGTGGCGTGCTCCTCTCGATTCTGCTGGGCTGCTCGGCGGCCGGCAGCGCCGCGACTCCGGAGGCCGGGGGAATCGGCTCCGAACTCGTAGAGGCGGGCAGGACCGGAGATCCCCGAGCCCTGCGGGCGCTGTTGGATGCCGGGGTCGACGTCGAAGTCCGGGCGGCGGACGGGACCACGGCCTTGCACTGGGCGGTGCACCGGGACGACATCCCCATGGCGAAGACCCTGCTGCGGGCCGGAGCCGAGGCGGATGCCGCCAACCGGTTTGACGTGACTCCCCTGATGCTGGCCGCGATCAACGGCAGCGCCTCGATGATCGAGGCCCTTCTGGCGGACGGCGCCGATCCGAGCCGTTCCCTTCCGTCCGGCGAGACGGTGCTGATGACGGCGGCGCGCACGGGCGAGCCGGAAGCGGTCCGGCTGCTGCTGGACCATGGGGCCGCCGCCAACGCGAGAGAGACTTGGCGGGGCCAGACCGCGTTGATGTGGGCCGCAGGCGAAGGGCATCTCGATGCGCTGCGAGCGCTGCTTGAGGCCGGCGCGGATGTCGGCGCGAAGTCTAAGCGCGGGTACTCAGCGCTGATCTTCGCGGTGCGCCAAGGACATCTGGCAGTGGCTAGGGCCCTGCTGGACGCCGGTGCGGATGTCAACGACTTCCTACCCCGGCGGCGGCGCGGCGGGTGGGGCTCCCAGCAAGAGGCCGTGGAGGAACGTGGAGCAAGTCTCCTGCATGTGGCGGTGGCGAACGCTTACTTCGAGGTGGCGGCCCTGCTACTAAATCGCGGGGCCGACCCCAACGCATCCGGTCCGGGCTGGACTCCGCTGCACGAGGTCAGCTGGGTCCGCAAGCCGGGAGTGGGCAGCAACGACCCGGCCCCGGATGGGTCGGGATCTCTCGGCAGCCTGGACTTCGCGCGCCAGCTGGTGGCCGCCGGGGCGGACGTGAACGCCCGTATGACCTCAGGCACCAGTCCCGGCAAGCACAGCCTCAACACCCTGGGGACGACGCCGTTCGTCGCGGCCTCGCGGACTGCGGACGCCGAACTGATGCGGCTGCTCCACGAACTCGGAGCCGATCCCAGGATCCCGACCGAAGCCGGCACGACGCCCCTCATGGTGGCGGCGGGAGTTGGCGTGCGGGCCCCGGACGAAGACGCCGGCACCCCGGAGGAGGTGGTCGAAGCGGTGAGAGTCGCCTTGCAGCTGGGAGGCGATCCCAACGCGATCGATGGGAACGGGAACACGGCGATGCACGGTGCCGCCTACAAGCACGTGCCGGGGGCCGTTCGGCTGCTGGCCGAAGCCGGCGCCGAGATTGCGGTCTGGAACCGCAAGAACGAGCTCGGCTGGACGCCTCTCCGCATCGCGACGGGGGTTCACCGGGGCATGAACTTCCGCTTCTCCCCGGAGACTGCGGCGGCCATTCGGGATCTGCTGGCGAGGGCCGGGCTGTCGACGGAAGTCGAGCCGGAGGAGTTCATCAGCGGCGCCACGAAGTAGCTCGCTCGTTCTTGCATTCCGTGACACTACGGGCAATTCAGTCCTGCAGCCGCAGGTCCTGTATCGCCGACCGGGGAATTCCACGGCCCTGTGCGTGACGCGATCCGCGAGATCGGACAGCGCCTGAACGAGTTTCCCCGGGGTTGAACGGGCGATCCGCGGCCCCGTTGCGCCCTGCCGGCTGGTAAGATCTGGCAGTGGCCCGGCACCCAACCGCTTGGCCGGTGGCGATGATGATGGCACCCTTGCTCCGGCGCGACGCTGGCCTGGTCACAGTAGTGGTGTGCGTGGGGCTGGCCGCGGGCAGCCCCGCGATCGCCGGCAGCGCGGCCCGCGAGGATCCGTTCCCGGCGGCCCAGCGGGCGCACTGGGCGTTCCAAGACGTCGTTCCGCAGGGCCTCCCGCGGGGCAACCAGGAGAGCTGGGCCCGTAACGCGGTCGACACGTTCGTGCTCCGGGAGCTGGAAGGTGCGGGCCTGCGGCCCGCGGCCGAGGCGGACAGGGTGACGCTTCTCCGGCGGGCTTCGCTTGACCTGACGGGCCTGCCACCCACGCCCGGCGAGGCGGAGGCGTTCCTCGCGGATCGGTCCCCCGGCGCGTACGAGCGCCTCGTCGAGCGGCTGCTCGCGTCGCCGCACCATGGCGAGCGCTGGGGCCGGCACTGGCTGGATCTGGCCCGGTTTGCCGAGAGTTCCGGGTTCGAGACTGACGTGACGCGGCCCAACGCATGGCGCTACCGCGACTATGTCGTGGCGGCCTTCAATGCGGACAAGCCCTACGACCGGTTCGTACAGGAGCAGATTGCCGGCGACGAGCTGTGGCCTACCAGCGCCGAGGCGATCGTCGCCACGGGCTTCAACCGACACTACGCGGAGGAGGGCAACCAGAAGGACCTGCTCCTGGCACGGGCGGAGACGCTGAACGACATCACGGCGGTGGTCGGGTCGACCTTCCTCGGCCTCACGATTGGCTGTGCTCAGTGCCATGACCACAAGTTCGACCCGATCACGCAGCGGGACTATTACCGGCTCCGGGCCTTCTTTGCCAATGCCAGCCAAGACGACCGCATCCCGCTCGCGCCACTCTCTGAGCGCCGAGAGCACGACCGTCGGCTCGCGATCTGGGAGGAGAGGACGGCGCCGATTTGGGAGGAGATGTCGCGGCTATTGATGCCGCTGCGGAACTACACGCCGGCCCAGTTGCTTGCCCGATACCCGGACTACGTGATCGAGGCCGTGTCCAAGCCCGCTGACCAGCGATCCCCGATCGAGGCGTGGATGGAGAACCTGCTGGCCGCGAAGGACTGCGGCACCTGCGCCTTGCGGCCCAAGCCGTACCTTGACCCTGCATTTCGCGGCGTTGCCCGCCGGCTGGAGGGAGACGACAAGGCGCGTTTTGAGGAGCTCGATGCCCAGCTGGCGGCGCTGGCGCATCTCAAGCCGGCCGAGATTCCGCGGGCCAGCGGGATGGTGGATGTCGGGGCCGTCGCGCCCAAGACGCACGTGCTCGGGAACGGGCTCCACACGAGTCCGCTCGACGAGGTCCTGCCCGGTTTTCCGTCAATCTTCGATCCCGGTCCGGCCACGATCGTGAAGCCCGAGGGCGGGCGGTCCACGGGGCGCAGGGCGGCGCTCGCGAAATGGCTGTCATCCCCCTCGAACCCGCTCGCGGCAAGGGTCATGGCGAATCGCGTGTGGCATTACCACTTCGGGCGCGGCATCGTGGACACGCCGAGTGACTTCGGCATGATGGGCGGGCGCCCGACCCATCCGGAACTGCTCGACTGGTTGGCCGGGGAGTTTGTCCGCTCCGGGTGGAGTGTCAAGCACATGCACCGGCTGATCATGCTCTCAAGCACGTATCGTCAGGCGTCCGTGCCGGCCAGCACCGAGCGGGCGGACCTCGATCCGGCCACGGCGGATCCGTTCAACAAGCTGCTCTGGAAGTATCCGCGCCGCCGCCTCGAGGGCGAGAGTCTCCGCGATTCGGCACTTGCGGTGGCGGGTGCGCTGAACGCGCGTGTCGGCGGGCCCGGCGTATTTCCGCCCCTGCCGGAGGGCACGCCCGCGCCAAGGGGCGGTTGGACGGCTGGCCAAGTCGGCTCGGACCATCGCAGGCGCAGCCTCTACATCTTTGTCCGCCGCAACAGCCCGTACCCGATGCTGGACGCGCTCGATTTCCCCGACACGCACGAGCCGTGCCCGGCCCGCGACCAGACCACGACCGCCCCGCAGGCCCTAGCGTTGCTGAACGGTCGGGAGCCGGCAGCGTGGGCCCGGGCCTTTGCCGGGCGAGTGCTTGCCGTCGCCGGAAGTGGTCGGTCAGCGCAGGTGGATGTGGCGTATCGGCTCGCCTATTCGCGATATCCGACACCTGCCGAGAAGGACACCGCCGCGACGTTCCTGGACCGGCAGGCGGGCATCATCGACCGGTCGGGCCTCGCCACGGAGCCCAGCGTCCCCGGGGCGGCGCTAGCGGGCATCGACGACGCGGAGGTGGCTGCGCTGTCCGACCTCTGCCTCATGCTGCTGAACTCGAACGAGTTCGCGTACAGGTTCTAGGGTCATGGCTGAGATCGCAACCAAAACACCGCCAGAAGGTCGCGCCGCTGGCTCGCGCCGGGAGTTCTTGGCTCGGTCCGGGAGTGGTCTCGGAGGGCTGGCCCTGGCCCACATGCTCGCCGGTTCCGGGCTGCTTCCGAAGGCGTCAGGCGCTCCGGGCGGGCATTTGGCGCGCAAGGAGCCCCATCACCGGCCCCGGGCCAAGTCGGTGATCTGGCTCTTCATGGAGGGCGGGCCGAGCCATCTGGACCTGTTCGATCCGAAGCCGGCGCTGGAGAGGCTCGAGGGACAGGTCACGCCGCCATCTTTCGGGCTGCCGGTCACGAGCGCGACGGGCTCCCACCGGATGCCGCTCGTTGCTTCCAGGAGGAAGTGGAAGCGCCACGGGGACAGCGGCCTGTGGGTGTCCGATTGGTACCCGAAGATTGCCGAGCACGCCGATGATCTAGCCGTCGTGCGGTCCTGCTGGGCCAATGGGGTTAACCATGTCGGTGCGAACCGGCAGATGAACTCCGGATCGATCCTCGCGGGCAGGCCTTCGCTCGGCGCGTGGACCACCTACGGCTTGGGGCATGCCAACGAGAACCTGCCCGCGTTTGTCGTACTGACCGACAGCAAGCCGGTGAAGGGCGGGCCGACGAACTGGGGGGCTGGCTTTCTGCCGGCGAGCTATCAGGGGACTCACCTGCGGGGGGAGGGGCCTCCGATCTTGGATCTGCGCCCCCCGTCCGAGGTCACCGACGCTCGGCAGCGCAGCCGTCTGGACCTCTTGAAGCAGCTGAACCGCGGCCACGCCCGACGCTGGCCCGCGGACGGGGAGCTGGAGGCGCGCATCGCGTCCTACGAGCTCGCCTACAGGATGCAGCGGGCTGCCCCAGAGGCCGTCGATCTGGCGGAGGAGACCCAGGCGACCAAGCGGCTGTACGGGCTTGACGAGGAACAGACCTCGCGATTCGGGGCGAACTGTCTCTTGGCGCGTCGCTTGGTGGAGCGCGGCGTCCGGTTCGTGGAGCTCTATTGCGGCAGCGGGGGCGCTTGGGACTCGCACGCCGAGCTGGAGCGCAACCATACCAAGATGTGCAGGGTCTCGGACAAGCCGATCGCAGGTTTGCTCGCGGACCTCAAGGCGAGAGGCCTGCTTGACGAAACATTGGTGATCTGGGGTGGCGAATTCGGTCGGACACCGTTCAGCGACGGGGGCTTCGGCACGATCGAGCCGGACGCCTACGGACGTGACCACAATCCGTGGGGCTTCACGATCTGGCTCGCCGGGGCCGGAGTCCGGGGCGGGCAGTTGGTCGGATCCACGGACGAGATCGGCTTCAGGGCCGCGGAGCGGCCATGCCACGTGCATGACGTGCACGCCACGATCCTGCACCTGCTGGGCCTGAACCATCTGGATCTCACCTATCTCCACAGCGGTCGGTCGGAGCGACCGACGATCAACGGCGGCGCCCTGATTCCCGAGCTCGTGGCCTGACGGTTAACCGCTCTCCGCCGGGAGTGCCCGCGACCGCGGACCGCTTCGGGGCATGAATCGGGGGCATCGCTAAGTGCGGGGCGCACTCTCTTCGGGCCTGCCCTGGGGTTGATATCATCGGGAAGCGGGGGTTGCCGCCCGCACCCCACATGCAGTCGTTGTTCGGCGCTCCCCCTAGCAAGCCCGGACTGTTCGGTCGGCTTCGCAAGGCGGCCACGAAGACTCGTGCGGCGCTATCGGAGCAGTTGGACGGGATCCTCTCGGGGCCCGTCGAGCTTGACGCAGATCTCCTCGACGATCTCGAGATGGCCCTGATCACGGCCGATCTGGGCGTCGGGACGACGGACGAGATCCTCGGCGATGTCCGGTCCAGCATCCGGCGAGACCAGGCGGCGGACGCGGCTGCCGTGCGAGAGGTGATCGCGCGCCGGCTGCTCGACATCCTGGGGACTGCCACGGTGGGGGATGCCGAGCCGCGGCCGGCAATGGAGGTGATTCTGGTGGTGGGCGTCAACGGCGTGGGCAAGACGACGACCATCGGCAAGCTGGCACACCGGCTTCGCTCCGAAGGCCGGAGAGTGCTGCTGAGCGCCGCCGACACCTTCCGCGCGGCAGCCGCCGAGCAGCTGCAGATCTGGGGCGAGCGATCCGGATGTCCCGTTGTGCGACAGCACCCGGGTGCGGATCCCAGCGCCGTGATTTACGACAGCCTTCAGTCGGCGAAGGCCCGCGGCTGTGACACGGTCATCGTTGACACGGCGGGCCGCTTGCACAACAAGGCGGGCCTGATGGCGGAATTGGCGAAGATCCGGCGCACCGCGACTCGCCTCGTCCCGGGCGCGCCGCACCAAGTGCTGCTCGTGCTGGACGCGGTCACCGGTCAGAACGGCCTCCTGCAAGCCCGGCAGTTCGCCGCGACATCCGGGGTCACCGGCCTGGTGCTGGCGAAGCTGGACGGGACGGCGAAGGGGGGAATCGCGGTCAGCATCGTTCGCGAGCTCGGAATCCCGATCCAATGGGTGGGCGTTGGAGAAAAAATCGGGGATCTGGTGGCCTTCGATCCGGAAACATTCGTCCGCTCGCTCTTCGACTCGCAGGGGAAACCGTGACCCAGGCCGACCGCCGGTGGCTTGCCGAGGCGATCGAGCTGGCGCGCCGGGGAGCCGGGCTGGCCAGCCCCAACCCGCAAGTCGGCTGTGTGATCGTGGACCCGGACGGGGTTCGCGTGGGCGAGGGCTGGCACTCCTACGAGGGCCGCAAGCACGCCGAGGTGCTCGCCTTGGAGCGGGCGGGCGCCCGCGCGAGGGGATCGACCCTGTACGTCTCGCTCGAGCCTTGCGGAATCCACGGGCGGACTCCCCCGTGCACCGCGGCGATCATCGAGGCGGGCATCTCGCGGGTGGTCAGCGCCACGCGAGACTTGAACCCGCGCGTCGACGGCGCCGGACTGCAGATCTTGCGAGAGGCGGGCGTGGAGGTCGAAGAGGCCGGCGGCCGCCTGGCGGCAGAGGCGGGCCGGCTGAACGAGCCGTTCTTTCACTTCGCCCGCACGGGGCTTCCGCTGGTCACGCTCAAGACCGCGCTGACATTGGACGGCAAGATCGCCGCGCCGGACGACAACACGGGCTGGATCACCAGTGCGACAGCCCGGGCCCACGTGCACCGCGTGCGCCACTGGCACGACGCGATCATGACCGGGATCGGAACGGTGCAGGCGGATGACTGCCGGCTCACCGATCGCACCGGGCTTCCGAGGCGCCGTCCTTTGCAGCGGGTGATTCTGGACTCGCTGCTGCGCATCCCGACCAATTCGCGCATCGTGGAGTCTGCCGACGGCGACTTGCTGGTGGCCACAACATCAGCCGCCGCGGCGCGCCGCCGAAGGGCGCTGGAGCGGCTTGGGGTCACGGTCAAGACCTTTGACTCGCCGCTCGGCCGGGTTGACCTCCGCGGACTGTTCGCGTGGCTTGGCGAGCGGGACATCACATCCGTGATGGTCGAGGGCGGGGCCAAGCTCAACTGGGCGCTGTTTGAGACCGGCACCGTGGACAGGGTCCTGCTGTACTTCGCGCCGAAGATTTTGGGGGGCCATGACTCCCTGCCGATGGTGGGCGGGGCAGGACGCCGGTCGCGGTCCGGGGCGATCCAGCTTGAGCGTCTGGAGACGAGTCCGGTCGGCCCCGACGAGTTCTTGGTCCGGGCACGGGTCGCGAGGGAGCCGCCGCGGCGGCACGAGTGAGCGCTGGGGCCATGTTCACTGGGATTGTCGAGGAGGCTGGCCGGGTGCGGCGCGTGGACCGGTCGGCGTCCGGGGCCCGGATCGAGATCGGGGCGCGCGAAGTGCTGGCTGATCTGTGCAAGGGCGGCAGCATAGCTGTCAACGGGTGTTGCCTCACGGCTGTCCGGGTCGACCCGGCCGGCTTTGCCGCGGACCTCTCCCCGGAGACCTTGGCCCGGACGAGCTTGGGTGCGTTGGAGCCCGGGGCCCGTGTCAATCTCGAGCGGCCGCTGCTGCCGACCAGCCGGCTCAGCGGTCACTTCGTGCTGGGCCATGTGGATGGCCGCGGGAGCGTCGCGCGGCTGGACCCAGTCGGGGACGGCAACTGGTGGATGGCGGTGCAAATCCCGCGCGCCCTGCTGCGCTATCTGGTCTACAAGGGCAGCGTGGCCATTGACGGCATCAGCCTCACCATCGCTACGCTCGAAGACGACACGATTGGAATCGCGGTCATCCCCCACACCTACGAGGTCACGAATCTCTCGGGCCTGAACGCGGGGGATCCCGTGAACGTGGAGTGCGACATGCTGGCGAAGCATGTCTGCCGGTTGTTCGAGCTGGGCGAGAGCACGCGGTCCGGACTGGCCGGGTAGGGCCGCGTCGGGCCGTTCGTCGCGGCTTGCCGCCGGCGACGAGAGGGCGGGCTTTCGGTCGCGGGGCGGCCAGCGGTGCGCCCGCGCGCGGACGTACAGCTTTCAGCGGCCGAGGGACAGGACGTTGGCAAAGATCCGATAGGCTCCCGGAACGCTGTATGGCAGCTGCCGGTGGGCGGCATACGCGAAGTATGTGTAGTGTCCGCTGCCGTACTCGGCGGTCAGCCATCCGCCCCTCTGCGGCTCCTGGCCTTGGTCCTGAGTCTCGATCAGCGGCACGTAGGCATCGTCCCAGGTTGTGAAGAACTTGGAGCCGCGCTGCTCGACCCACTCGTCGAAGTCCGCTGGTCCGATCTTGTTGGGCCGCTGGAAGACCGGGTGGCTGGGCACGAGGATACGCACCGGCGAGTCTTGCTCCGACACTTCTTCGGCACGCCTCGGCAGGTCGGCCGGAAACGCGGCCCACTTCTCGGGCACGAACTCTTGCGTCTGGTACAGGATGACCAGATTTCCGCCGGCGCGGGCATAGTCCAGAAGCCGCTGGTTGTAGTCGATCAGGTCTTGGCGCACGGCGTAGGCTCGAGTCCCGACCACGATGGTCCCGAAGCCGCCCAGATCGCCCGTTGCCAGATCTTCCGTTCCCAGCAGGGTGACCTCCGCTCCCAGCTGCTCGATACCGCTGGGAACTTCGTCCCCGACACCCATCACGTATCCGACCTTGAGCCGCGGCGCGACCTTGACTTCGATGCCCCGCACTCGGGTGACCGAGTCGCGGTACAGGTAGCGAATGTCGTAGTCTCGGTGCTCGATCGCCCGGTAACCTTCGGCGTATTCGCGCCCGTCGGCCCGCGCGACGGCCCGCAACTCGTAGCTTCCCTCGCTCAGGCGCGGCGGTTTCACCGAGAAGCCGAAGTTGCGCCTGGCTCCTGGCTGCGAGAAGGCGAAGGCATGTCTCGCGGGGGTCGCGGCCCATCCGTCGGGGAGTTCCAACTCAAGCTCGCCGCGGACATCCCCGGGCTGGTTGTTGATCAGTTCCACATCGATCGACACCGACTGCTGCCGTGATTCCACAGGCACGATCAGGTTCGCCGGCGAGACATTCACTGCCACGCCGGGGGCAATCTTGAGCTCTCTGTGCTCGTAGCCATAGGGGAGGTTCGTCTGGCGCCGGGTCACGACCGTGACGGTTCGCACAGCCTCGCCCGCGACTGCGTAGTCGAGGACCGCGGCGAGAGCGGGGGCCCGTCCCGGAAGGTGCAGGTACTCAGGCTCCCTGACGGCGTAGAGGTTGTCTTGGATCGAGTCGCGGTAGAAATAGCGTCTGGACGGAGTGGCGTCCGGCGGGGCCGTGACGGAGAAACTGGCCGCCAGCGGCGTGCCGGATTGCAGCAACTCCCCGGCATGATGGTCCCCGTCCACAGTCCACTCCTCCGTGCCCTCCAGAGAGACCTGGGTGGTCAGGATTGACAGGCTGCTCGGATTGACCAGCGAGATCTCCACGCTGAACCGCTGTCCGGGCACAACGGGGCCCATCGTCGCGAGCGGCGCGAACGGGGAGGCCGGCTCGCCCGTGCCGGTCGGGGCCGCGACGGCCCGGAGCTGGATGCCCAGAGCCGTCGTGATGGCATCCTGGAACTGGCGTTCCTTCAATCGCAGCAGGAACAGGGCTTCCTCATTGCCTTCGGAAAGGCCGATGGCGTCGCGCAGCAGCCCGAGGCCGCGCGCTAGGAACGGCACTGTGGCCGCCGGATTGCTCACGCTGTAGGCCGCTGCCGCGTCGCTGACGCTGGATTCGATTCTCGCCAGCAGCGGCGGAACGCCGTCGGGCGCCTCGCCGCCCGCGACCGAGTAGATGCCCGCGATCGATGTTTCGATGCCATCGTGGAAGCTCTTTTCCCGCTGGGGCGCCTCGACATGGCTGGCGACGCGCTCGAACCAGTGGTAGTACTCGCCGGATCGCTCCCTTCTGCGGCCGCTGGTCTGGGAGCGCTGAAGGCTGAGGCCGTGCATCGCGAACTCCTCGTAGCTGCTCCCCAGCCAGGGGCTGAACTGACCCGCGTTGACGCCGACGTTCCAAGGCGCGGTCGGCGGCGTGGCACTGCCCCGCAGGTCGCGCCGCAAGCGCACGTTGCTGCGATAGAGCTTGAGCGGCTGCCAAGGCCGCAGTCCTTCCTCGCTGATCTGCTCCGGGAACTGCCCGGGATCGCCGGCGGCTCTGAAGGCATCCTGGGTCACGACTCCGGAGGTCTGGTGATTGCCGTGGCCGTCCCGTGGGCCGCCGTAGAAGCGCGAGACAACCACCAGCGGGCGGTTGATGCGGATGACGCGCACGATGTCACGTAGCACGTTCTCCCGCCCCCACGAGCGCAGCGCCTCGTCGAGGTTCTTCGAGTAGCCGTAGTCAATCAAGTTTGTGAAGTACTGGTCGTCCAAGCCGTAATAGCGATCCGAGAGGAGCAATTCTTCGGTCCGCACAAGACCGAGGCCGTCGAACAGCTCGGACCCGATCGCGTTCGCGCCGCCCTCTCCGCGGTTCAAGGTCAGCAGGGCGGTGCGGACGCCCCGCCCCCGGCTGAGGTATGCCAACGCCCCGCCCTGCTCGTCATCCGGGTGGGCCGCGGTGTACAGCACGCTCGCCGTCGTCCGCAGGCGCTGCAACTGCTGCCAAAGGCCGGCAGCGGCGCGGTCGGCCGGAAGCGCGTCCGGCGCGTTGCGTTCCCCGGCGAGGGTCAGGACGCGATCCAGCGCGCCGGACGGCGCGGCTCCCGCTGGCGCGACCGAGCACCCCAGCAGGGCGGCGGCGGCCAGCGCGAGAGCCGGTCGGCAATACGGGTGTGGCAAAGTCTGCACAGTAGGATCCTCGAATCTGGCCGTCCACGATTCTGGGCGGCCGCGAGTCCAGTCTAGACCCTAGGTGGTGCCCTGTCCAAGCGCCGCGCCGGTGACGGAGCGTCGCCGGTCCGCTCTTGGGCTGCTTCAGCGCGCGTCGCCGTCATCCCGGAGATCGACGATGAATCGGGTCGTGGCAGCGACCCGCTTGCCCACCGACCGGTCTTCCCCCGCCTTCAACTCTCGGTACTTCAGCAGTGTCTCGGTTGCCCGGGCGCTCTCCCCCGTTCTCTGCAGGGCCAGTCCGAGCCGGTAGTGGGCCTGCACATGGCTGGGGTCAAGTTCGGTCGCCCTCTCCAGCGCCGTCACCGCGGCTGCCCAGTCCTGGAGTTCGAACTGCACCTCTCCCAGGAGCAGCTGCGCCTCAAGAAAGCGCGGGTTCTCCCGCGTGATCTCGGCCAATGCCTCAAGCGGGGGCTCCGTCGCCGCCGGATCACCGGACCGGGAACTTTCCCGGACAGTGGCCAAGGCTCCCATGTACCGCGCCCACGGGTTCTCCGGTTCGCGCTCCGCGAGCTGGCGAAGACAACGGACGGCCTCGCCGAAGGCGTCTTCCGACTGGTCGAACACTTGGGCGAGAAGTCGGTAGCCCATCATTTCGGCGGGTCTCAGGCGCGCCGCTTGCAAGAACGCGCGGGCTGCCTCGTCATGGCGAGTGAGCCCCAGAGCGGCCGACCCAGAGCCGATCCACAGGCTCCAGGAATCCCCGTGACGCTCAAGGCCCTCGGCGAAAACCCGCGAGGCCGCCTCCCAGTTCCAGTGGGCCAAGAACTCATACCCCAGGGCGTAGTAGTGCTGCGGGGCCGGGTCAAGGGCCACCGCTCGCTGCATGTGTTCGACGGCCTTCAGCGGCTCGGTCTGGGCTTCGAAGAGGTCGCCCAGCAGCAGGTGCGCCTCCGCGGTTTCCTCGAGTGCCAGCGCGTCCTTGGCCGCTTGGGTGGCCTCTGAGAGCTTTCCGAGCCGATGTTGGGCGACCGAGAGGTTGAAGTGCGCCGGGTACGATGCTGGCAGGTGCTTGGCGACGGCGACCAGCAGTTCCTCGGCAGCGCCTGGCAGGTCATGCGCCAGGAGCAGCATCGCCAGCTGGAACTGCAGCTGCGGCTCGGCCGCGATGGCTGGCTTGATCGATTGCAAGACTTGGCCCGTCCGGTCCCCCCTGCCGAGCGCCCGGTCTGTGAGCGCTCTGAGCAGCCGCACCTCGGCCCGGGAACCCGGGTCGCCCGCCAGCCGGGCCAAGACCTCATCCGCTTCTTGGTGGTTGCCCAGCGTCACGTGGCAGAAGGCCAATTGGTACGCGTTCTGGTAGATCTCCGGCTGCAGGGCATGGGCGTTTTCCAGCCACGGCAGGGCCTGGTCCGGCCGACCCTGCCGGAGCAGGATCGTTCCGAGATTGAAGCTTGCTGTCGAATGGTCGGGCTCGCTCTCCAAGACCTTCCGAAACTGGTCGGCCGCTTCAGTCGCGTGTCCCAGTCGCATCAGGCTGGCCCCGAAGTTCGTCCGGAATACGGCGCTGGCCGGCTGCAGTTCCACCGCCCGCTGGAACTTCTCGTTCGCCTCTTGAGGCCGTCGGTTCAGGTCCAGCAGGATTGCCAGCAGGTGCTGGACTTCGGCAACCCGCGGATGACGGGCGCCGAGGGGCTCGATTGTGGCCAGAGCGTCCGTGAAGTTCCCCGCCCGGAAGTGTGCGACGCCTCGCTCAAAGGTGGCGGCGGACTCCGCGGGGATGCCCGCTTGGCCTCGGATGGGCAGCGGGGCAAGCATCGCGGCCAGGACAGCGGCGATCGCGCAGGCGAGGATCGCGCGCGACGGGCGCGGGCCAACCGCAGGAACAGGGCTGTCGTCGCGCAAGTTGCCCGCCAAGGTGCCAGTCTATGGCATCGCGCGCGACCGGCGGACCGTCGAGGCGTGCGGCGGGGCAGGGAAGGTGATGTGCTTCCGTCGGGAAGCGGCCGGGCCGGGCGCAATCGCTCTGTGACGGGGTTGCCCGCGCCAGTTCGCCGCAGTGCGGAGGCTCCGCCCGCTAGCGGCCCGGCTAGGAAGGATTGGCGCTGGCCTGCTCTCATCGGCCTCGCCCTCTTGGCCGGGATTGTCGCGCCCGGGCTTCAGCCGCGGGGATGGGCCCAGTTTCGCTTCGAGGAAGGCGGCCAGGAGGCAGGCTTGGGGAGCTTCCGCGTTACCAGTGGCGATGCGGCCAAGCGCTATATCGTCGAGACGGCCTCCGCGGGCGTCTGTGTGATCGACCACGATGCTGACGGTCGCCCTGACCTCTACTTTGTCAACGGGGGGCGCTTGCCGGAATTCCGGCGGGGCGGGCCTTCCGACCTTCGCCACGCGCTGTTCCGGAATCTGGGCGGTCGCAGGTTCGAAGATGTCACCGTGGCTGCCGGTGTTGGCGGGAACGGCCAATGGGGCATGGGGTGCTCGGTGACTGACTACAACGCCGATGGCCTCCCGGACCTGTACGTCACTTCGTACGGCCCGAACCAGCTCCTGCGCAATCTGGGCGACGGGACATTCGAGGATGTCACCGAGAGCGCCGGGGTTGGTGATCCGCGCTGGTCGACCGGCTCGGCTTGGGGGGACGTTGATCTGGACGGTGACCTTGACCTGTTCGTCGCCGGGTACATCGAGCTCGATCGGGACAACCTGCCGGAGACCGGGAGCGAGGCCTACGGGTCGATGGGCGGCGGCGAGCTGGGCTGTCGCTACATGGGCCTCTCTGTGATGTGCGGGCCGCGCGGCCTGCGAGGGGCCGGCGACGCATTATTCCTCAACCGCGGCGACGGCACGTTCGAGAATGCGTCCTCGGCCAGCGGTGTCGACGACCCGGAAGGGCACTATGGGTTCGGGGCGGTGTTCGCTCACCTTGACGAAGACCTGCTGCCGGATCTGTTCGTCGCGAACGACTCGAACCCCAACCTGCTGTACCGCAACATTGGCGGTGCCAGGTTCGAAGAGGTCGGGCTGCTCTCGGGCCTGGCGTTCAGCGCGCACGGGGTCGACCAGGCTGGCATGGGCGTTGCCGTCGGAGACTATCTGAACCACGGTCGGCTGTCCCTGCTGGTGACGCACTTTTCCGAGGAATACAACACGCTGTATCGCAACGAGGGCGCGCTCAACTTCTCGGATGTCACCACCCGCTCGGGCATGGACCGCCCGGTCCTGCCCTTCGTGGGCTGGGGAACGACGTTCGCTGACTTCGACAACGACGGATGGCTGGATGTGTTCGTCGCGAACGGTCACGTGTTTCCCGCCGTGGACTCCCTGGAGGGGGCAGCCGTCGCGGGGTATCGCCAAGCCGGCCTCCTCTTCCGCAATCTGGCCAATGGCCGCTTCCGGGAGCAGCCCGGCCTGCCGATCCTCGACCAGGAGCACTCAAGCCGGGGCGCCGCCCATGCCGACCTCGACGGGGACGGAAGGCTGGATATCGTCGTCAGCAACATGGACGCAGCCCCGACCCTGTTCTGGAACGAGAGTGATGGCGGGAATGGGCACTTCAGAGTCCGCCTCGTGGGAACCGGCGCCAATCAGGTAGCGGTTGGGGCGCGCGTCCGTGTCCGCTCGCAAGATCTTGACCAGATGCGCGAAGTTCGCAGCGGTGGCAGCTATCTCTCGCAGAGCGAGATGGTCCTGCACTTCGGGATGGGACCGCTGCCGCGTGCCGACTCGGTCGAGGTGCGCTGGCCGACGGGCGAAGTGTCGATCCTGCGCGACATCGCGGTCGGGCGCGAGCTCACGGTCGAGCAGCCCGCCGCTGCCGTTGCGCAGCGCGACGGTGGGAATCCCTGATCCGGCACCTAGGCCGCGCCCGGAACGGACATGTTCCTGGACCAGCGCGCCGGAGGAAGCGGCCCGGGGTATCGTCCCCGGGCCGGATCCTCCGGCTTCGCGTCGGCCGGCGGCTAGAAGATAAACTTCAGGCCGAACTGGATCACGCGGCCTTCCCGCAGTGGGTCGGCGACCCGTACGGTCCTCCCGAACCGGCCGTTGTGCACGCGGTTCTCCGGGTTGTCGAACTGCGGCGTGTTGAAGGCGTTGAAGAACTCCCAGCGCACCTGCAGCTTGGCGTCCTCGCTGAGCTGGAAGTTCTTGAAGAGTGAGAGGTCAAAGTTGTGGTGCGGCCAGCCGCTCAGGCTGGCGACCCCGCAGTTGCCGAACGTGCCGTCCTGGGGGATGGCGAAGGAGGATGTGTTGAAGAACTGCTGGACCGTGCGCGGGCCGTGGGGATCCCCGATGCAGTCCGCTCTGGCGTTCTGGCTGCGCGTGCCGCTCCGGTCTGGGCTGCGGATGCCGATCGGGGAGCCCGACGTCGATGCCCAGATCCCGTTGAACTGCCACCCTCCGAGGACCTGACTCGCCCCCATGTCCCTCGGGTACGGGATTTCCCAGACCCAGTTGAACACGAATCGGTGCGTCTGGTCGAAAACGAGCCGCCCGTAGTCGGCCGCAAGGTCGTGCGTGTTCTGGGGTCGCACCAGATTGGCTGACGCTCCTCCCGAGAGGTTGTCCTGGGTGTTGCCCAGGGCCTTGCTCCAGGTGTAGTTGATGTTGAAGGCCAGGCCGCCGGACATGGCCCGCCGAAGGCTGGTCTGCAGCGCGTTGTAGTTGGCATTGCCGTTGCTCGCCAAGTGGTCGCTGAGCCGTGCCCAGTCCGGGAAGGGGTAGGACACCTGCCCGTCGGGATGCAGATAGCCTTGGTTGAGCGGTTGGAGCTTGCGGATGCGGTTCGAGTCCCCGCCCACGTAGGCGATGTCCATCAAATAGTTCTGCTGCATCTGGAATTGCAGCCCGAAGCTGTACTGCTGGGACCATGGCGCCGTTTCGTGCATGCTTCGGCTACGCAGGTCGATCGTCTGCGGGTTGAACCTCCCGCTGCCCGCCGGGAACGGGTCGCTGAGCAGCATCTTCGGAGGTTCGTTGAACTGTGACTCCTGGCCCCGGAACTCGATCAGCTGGGGTGGGTTCAGCGGGAGGGCGGCGGAACTGCCCACGCGGTCGATGGCTTGGTAGAAGATCGCGTAGCCGCCGCGGATCACCGTGCTCTTCCCGACGCGGTAGGCCGCTCCGAACCTTGGCGCTAAGTTGTTGCGGTCCGGGTTCACCAGCGCCCTGGAGAAAATGCCGTCGCCCTGCACGCTCTGGACGCAATCGAAGTCGCACGGCACTTCGCCCAGATTGCCCGGACTGGCCGTGATCAGCGCTCCCCTGCCACCGTTCGCGTTGGGGTCGAAGTTCGACATTTGGTTGTCGCGCTCCAAGATCGGGGTGAAGTACTCGTACCGCACTCCGTAGTTCAGCGTGAGCTTGGGCGTGACCTTGTACGCGTCCTGGACGTAGAACATCATGCCGTCGGTATAGGTGTGCGGCACCAGCGCGGTGGTCGCCTCCACACGGCCGACGTTCCCCAAGAGGAGGTTCGCGATGCCGTCGCCGACGTAGCTCCGCGGGATGATGTAGCGCCCGTTGGGCGCCTTCACGTCCAAGTACTCGTTCATGGCCCGCTTGTACTCGCCTCCGATCTTGATGGAGTGGTTCCCTCGGACGAGGCTGAGGTTGTCCAGCAGCTGGAAGACCTGGGATGTCTGGAACTGCGGCCGCCATTCGGAAGTGCCGAGCAGCGTGTAGCCGGAGACCCGGATGGGGGGCAGGCCGTAGGCGAAGGTGCCGGGCAGCGAGCTGAGCCCGAATTCCGGCCCAGCGTCGCCCTCCGGAGCGACTGGGTCCGATGTCGAGTAAATGCGGTTGAAGCCGAAGCGCAGGCTGTTGAACACCGCCGGGCTGAAGATCCGATTCCAGGTCAGGGCCAGGAGCTGTCCGCGGACGTAGCTGTTGGCGGTGAAGCCCCCGGTGGCGAGCGGGTTGGGGAACGGCCCCTGTTCGACGATCGCGTCCGTCTGGAGGAAGCTGTACGAACCGTACAGGGTGTCCTTGTCGCTCAGGCTGTGGTCGAGCCGAACGTCGAACGAGTTCTGCTCCAAGGGCACGTCGAGGGCCGATTGGTACCCAAACTTGCCGGCGTTAGGATCGGGGTACAGCCCGGCCAGCGCGATTCCGGCCGGATCCCCGCACGGCGTGCCATCGGTACGCGTGGCGTTCAGCCTGAGGATGTCGTTGGCCTCGTCCACGCAGGGCACGATCTCGGGATAGTACGGCGTGCCGTCCGGTCCGCGCTCAATGACCAGGTTGCGGTCCCCGGTGAAGATGCCGTTCTTCATCTGTGCCGTCGGAACGGTGCCGGTGGAACCGCCCGCCTTGCTGGCATCGGTGCGCTGGTAGTCAAAGAAGAAGAAGGTGCTGTCCCGCGCCACGGGACCGCCGATCGTCATCCCGTATTGGTTGCGCTGCTCGGCCCCGCGCTCGACGCCTGCCGCATTGTTGAAAAAGTTGTTCGCGTTCAGCGCGTCGTTGCGCAGGAAGTACCACCCGGAGCCGTGGTACCTGTTCGAGCCGGACTTGATCTCCGCGTTGATCACCGCACCCTGGCTCCAGCCGAACTCCGCATCGTAGGTGCGCGTCTGGATCTTGAATGACTGCAGCGCGTCCGGCGGGGGCTGGACGGCCTGCGGGCTGCGCTCCTGCCCGTTCGTCGTGAAGGTGTTGTTGTCGACCCCGTTCAGCGCGAAGTAGTTCTGCAGCGAGAAGTTGCCGTCGACGTTGATCCTGGCCTCGCGCGGGTTCGATCGCGCGCCAGGTGCGGGCACCGCCCCCGGGCTGAGCAGGATCAGGTCCGAGTAGCGCCTGCCGTCCAGCGGCAGGTCCGCGATCTCCGCGCCTTCGATGACCGTCCCCAGCTGGCCGCTCTCGGACGCCACGCCCACCACGGGGGCGATGACCTCGACTTGCTCGGTGACGTTGCCGACCTCCAGGGTGAAGTCCAGTTCGAGCCGTTGCTGGATCGCGAGCCGGATGTCGTCCTGAATCGCCGTCTTGAATCCATCGGTCGAGACTTGGACCCGGTAGGTGCCCGGACGCAGGCCCGGTGCGCGGTAGGCCCCGACCTCGTTGGTGCCCAGCGCGAGCGTGTCGCCGAGCTCCGTGAGTGTGACGGTGACATCAGCCCCGGGGATCACGGCCCCTTGGGCATCGCTCACTGTGCCGGAAATCGTCCCGGTGTTGATCTGCGATGGCAGTTGCGGGACAAGCAGCAGCGCCAGGGACGCAAGAGAGATAAGGAATGTGTGGATGCGCATGTCAACCTCCGAGGTTCCGCGCGTGACCGAATGCCTTGGCGCGGCGATCTATCCCGGTACGACCGGATGTACCGGTCGTGGCGGGCTTTGGCGCACTGAATAATCGTCCACCCGCGCGGTGCGCAAACGCGGGGGAAGGCCAGGCCGCTGATGGCTCGGCTCGCACGGATCGCCGGGTAGCCCTTCCTCCCGGGATGGCCGGGCGCGCGCGTTCCACCGCGCTTGGCGACCCAGCCCTGCAGCGAATCATCACGCCGACACTGTCCGATGCAGCCTCAGGATACTACCAATCCTTGGCGAGTGGGGCATTCAGGCACTCTGGCAACGATTCGGCCTTCCGCTCTCGCCTTCCCAGCGCACGCCTTACGCCTTGTCCGTGCTCGCCGACCGAGCGGTTTTCCCGGTGTGGAGCGCCGGCCTCGCTCACGCCGCGGCTCTCTGGCCAGGCCGTGCCGGAACGCATCGGTCGTCCTCCGCGGGGGTGGTGGTTGGCCCGCTGCCTACTGCGGACAGCCGTGGTCGGCTTCGGCTTCCTCGGCCAGGGATGCTGGGATGCCCTCCCGGTAGGTCGGGTAGCGCAGGCGCACTCCCGTGACCTGCCGAATCGCGCGACCGTCGACCCGCCGGTCTGCCCGTCTGGTCTCGGGCAGCCGCGAGAGCGGCACGGAGGCCGGAGCCGGAACGCACATCAATTCGGAGCAGAACCGGGCCACCTCCGCCGAGGTGGCGGGCCGCTCGTCGGCCACGGGGAATGCGCCCTCCACGGTCTGGCGAACGCTCGCGGCCACGATTGCTGCCAAGTCGTCGACATGAACGCGGGAGACGGTGAGTGGCCGTCCGGCCGAGAGCCGGAAGGTCCCGGCGCGCATCCTCGTGTGGACGCCGCGGCCGGGTCCGTAGATCGCGGCCGGCCGCAGCACCAGAGACGGGCACTCGAGGGCTTGGACTGCCCGCTCGGCCGCCACGCGGAGGTGCTGGCGCGGGGTTGCAGGGGCGACCGGCGTGCGCTCGTCCACGGTCCGCGACTGGCCGTAGACCCCCGTGGTTGACAGGTAGGTCACGTGACGTGGCGTGCCCCGCAGCGATGACACCAAGCGGGGCGTCGGCTCGCAGAGTCCCTCGTCCGTCCGCAGCGTGGGAATCGAGAGCACCAAGTGCGCGCCGTCGGCTGGCTCACCGATGTCGGCATTTTCCGCCGCGTCGAATGCTAGGACGCGCCCGCCGGCGCGCTCGATCGTGGCCAGCGACCGTGGACGGCGGGCTGTTGCCGTCACGGCCCACCCGCGCTCCAACAGGAGCCTTGCCACCCTCCGTCCAGTGAATCCGCAGCCCAGGATCAGGGCGTGCCGCTGCGTTCGGCCCTGCGGCAGGATCACTTCCACCGTTCCAGTTCCGCCTCCGCCGAATCCCGGGCCTCGGGGGAATCGCCGAATGCGGGCAGCCAGTGCACATTCCCCGACCGATTGCGGAACCACGTCATCTGGCGCTTCGCGTACCTACGAGTCTGCATCGCGGTCGCCTCGACGGCATCGTCAAGGCTGCACTCATTCTCGATCAGGCGCAGGCACTGGGCATAGCCCAGGGACTTCAGCGGCCGCCATGTCCGGGGAATTCCCGCCTCGAGCAGCTGGCGGACCTCGTCGACCAAGCCTTCCTCGAACATCCAACGGGCCCGCCGGTTGATGCGGTCATAGAGCTCTTCCCGCGGCGGGTCGAGCCCGAGCCGGAGGACGCGGAAGCCCTCCAAGCGCCGCTTGGGCTGGCTCCACTGTGCCGTCATGGGGCGCTTGCCCAGCAGGCACACTTCGATCGCGCGCACGATCTTGGGCTGGTCGTTGGGATGGATCGCCTTGGCCGCCTTCCGGTCAAGGCGGTTCAGGACGCGCCACAGGTGGCCGCCAGCGCGCGAGGAGGCCGACTCTTCCAACCTTTGGCGCAACAACTCGTCGCGGGCGGGACCTTCGAAAAGCCCGTCGAGAACCGCGCTCAGGTAGAATCCCGTCCCGCCGACGAGGACCGGCAATCTGCCGCGCGCCCGAATGCGGAACAGCACTTCCTGGGCGTCGCGGGCGAAGTCTCCCGCGGAGTAGACGGCGCAGGGCTCGACATGGTCGATCAGATGGTGCGGGACTTGCGCGCGCTCGCGCGGGGTCGGCTTGGCGGAGCCGATGTCGAGATGCCGGTAGACTTGGACGGAGTCAAAGTTGACGATTTCGCCCGCATGCCGCCGAGCGAGGCGAATCGCCAGTTCGGTCTTTCCGGAAGCGGTCGGGCCGACGATCGCGACCGCCGGTGCGAGCGGATCGCCGCTCACAGCCTGCGGTCCATCTCCGGAAACCAGATGCGACGGGCCGTCTCGCCCAAGATCTGCCGCCGGTCGGCGTCAGCAAGGGGCAGTTGGGAGCGAAAGATCTCCAAGTGCTGCCCGTAGGTGAGCGGTCGCGCGTATCGCTCGGTGGGAAAGTGTGATCCCCACGCGCAGCGCCCGGCGCCGAAGAGCCGCACTACCCGCAGGACGGCCTCGTGCATGCGAGAGCACGGGTAGCCCTCGGCGCAGCCGGCATCCCCGTTGGCGATGAACGAGAGCTTCGCGTACAGATGGCGGTGATCCGAGAGACGCTCCAGCGCGGCGAGCGTCGCCGCCTGCCCGGGGCCGGCCTGCATGCCGAGACTGTGGTCCAGAACCACGGGAAGGGAGGGGAACTCGCGCAAGAGTCGGTCCAGCTGCTCGGCCAGCGCATGCCCGCCTTGGACGTTGACCGGCAGTCCCTCGTCGCTGGCGGCGCGCCAGAGCGCTCGCACGCCGGGGTGGTCCAGCTGGTTGCCTGGGGCAGGGACGCTGCGCAGGCCCCGCATGCTGCCGTCCCTCGCGAATCGCCGCAGCGATGCCGGGGCCGACTTGTCGAGCGGATCGAGCGTGCAAATTGCCGCTGTCCAATGGCGGTTCTGGCGGGCAACCTCGCGCACGTAGCGGTTGTCAAACCCGTAGAAGCCGCTGACCTGCACGGCCGTGACGGCGCGGACTTCGTGCCGCTCCACCTGGTCGGCCAGCCGTTGCAGCGTTCCGGACCCTGCCGGCGGGCGCGCGGGATCCGGCTTTGGCGGGAAGCGCGCCTCGTCCGCGGAGAACAGATGGGCGTGAGTGTCGATGATCAGCACGGGGCGATGGCCATGGTCGGGTCGCTCTAGAGGTCTCTCTCAGCGTCGTGGCTCGCCCCCCACCCACACCGGGGACGAGTATGCGCGCGCCCCGTTCAGCTGGTCGACGCGCACGTAGTAGTAGTCGCCAGGCCTTGCATCCCCTGTGTCCGAGAAGTCAATCTCGGCCTCCATTGGCTGGCGGTTGCCGACCAGTTCGAGCGTCACCGAGTCGCGGTCGATCGTCTCGGAGAGATCCCGGCGTGCGAAGCCGTCCGCCAGTTCGCTGAGGGTGACCTCGAATGCCTGCCGGTCAATTCTGCGCACCGGTCGGACAGGCACGGGCGACTTGCCCCACTCGGTGCTTGCCTCCAACTGGAACGCGAGCTTCGTCGAGGGTGACGCCCCCTCCAGGTCGAGCAGCAGAGTGTCGGCCTGGCCCCGCGTGCCCGTGCTGAATTGCACCGTGCCCGCGTCGTCTGCGGAGATCTTGGCCCACTCCTTGTGCCGGTTGTCGAAGTGGAGGGGCTGCATGGACTTGAGCGTCGCGCCCTGAACGGACACCGAGCCGGTCCAGTTGCGGTAACCCCGCGGGTTGTCCCGGAAGAATGGCTCGGATGACGACGCGAAACCCACGACGAGTTGGGCCTCGCTTCCCAGGCTGGCGCTCAGAGGACGGCTGGCATAGACCGTCTCGCCATTCTTGACCACGGTCAGCCTGCGAATGGGGGACGTGCCCACCACTCGCGCGCGAATCCTGCGTTGGCGGGAATTTGCGGCGCGGCTGCCCATGCTCGCGCCGTTGACATCCATCTCCAGGATGATGCGCTGGGCATCCGTGACGGCGTAGGCATCCCGGCTCTTGAGAGAGGAGAAGATCGCGTCCGCGGTCTTCTCGCCCGCTCGCACGCCCGCAAGGCCACCGAACTGGCTCAGCGACGAGTTCGGCTGGCGGCTGGAGGTCCAGCTGTACCCGGGCCGCGAGCGGTGGTCGTCAGACGCCGCGAGGAACCCGACTTGGTGGCCTTGGCGCAGGTAGTAGTTCCCGAACCACTCGAACGAACCGTGCATCGACATGATCTCGACCATGGTTTCCATCTCGGGATCGTTCGTGCGCCAGTCCCCGGCTTGGTGGGCGTGGGGGATGATGAGCACGTCATCGGTGGCGTACCGGGATCGAAGCCCGCTGTACAGCCCGGTCAGGGTCGGCGCCAGCTGCGCTCCGACGCGGCTGGCATCGGGGGACCGGAAGAACACGTTGTGGTGCCCGCCCCACTGCCTACGCAGCGTCCACTCGTAACCGAGAAAGGCCACGAACTCGCCCGGAACTGTGTTCTCCCGGACGGCCTCTTGCATCGCCTTCCACTCGCCGTCGTCCAGCCAGATGTCATGCTCGGAAAGGCCCAAGAAGTCCAGACTTGCGTCTTCTCGGGCGAACCGGTAGGACCGGCTCATCGAGCCTTGGCCCTCTGCCATCCCCGTGTGCGTGTGGGTTTCTCCCCAGTAGAGGCGATATGGTGGGTCCTCCCGGATCCACACCGGATTGCTGAGGCCGCTGATCCTCCCGTCGGCGCTTGTGACTGCGAACCTGTAGACGCCTTCCGCGGGAAGTCGCACGGGACCTACGGTGCGCACGGCCTCGATCCCGGAATCGATCGCGGCGAAGGCCTCCCCGTTCAGCGTGATCTCCGCACCTGGCATCTCGCCGGTCGCGCGGTTCCCGGCACTGTCCTCCCACCGGACCGAAAGGGAGAACTCCTCGCCCGGGGCGGCGATGGAGGGCACCACCGCAGTCACTCCGGCGGCTGCATTGCCGAGGATTGCGAAGGAGGGCCAGCGGGGGGTCAGCAAGTCCGCCGAACCGTCGAACCCCACATAGAGCGGCAGGATGGCCTCGTCGGTCGCGAATGTCTGCAGCTTCCAGCCCTCTGATCCCTCGCTGCGGTCCCCGTAGGCGAAAGTGACCGTGTCGCCGGTTTGGAGCGTGCCGTCGCTCACTTCGAACGCCGGCATTGGCGCTGGTCGGCGGAAGCCGCCGTGCATCCCGGACCATGGGATCGTCGTCCGGGCAAGCGTGACGGCGGGGTTGGACGTGCGCGCGGAGATGTAGTGCGGAGCTTGCGGGTTCTGGTTCTGCACCAAGCCTCCGTCCGCCTGCAGTTGCCTGGCGACCATGATCCGCGCGCCGGGGCCGAGTGACCGCTCGCCCACGGTGTAGGTCTGCCGAACCGTCACCCAGGCGCCGACATGTGCGGGGCCCTCCACCTCAATGGTCACTTCCCCCAGTGCTCCCGGTTCCCGATCCTTGAGCGTGAATTCCCGGATCATGGCGTCAACGCTTCCCAGCACCGCTCTGGAGGGCGGAGTCCCGTCGAGACGGAGCGCCTCGATCGCTCGGTATGCCGTGGCGACTTGCAGAGTCGCATTGACCGGCATCGGTCCGCCTGTCAACGAGTAGGCATTGATCCAAGGCCAGAGGGTGTCGAGGCGTTCCCCGAGGTTGGCGGCCGATGTCTCGGTGCTCTCGGCGTCCCTTTGGAGAGCGTCGACCCGATCTCGAAGTTCAGCGGCCAGATAGGGGGCCATCTGGGCGCGGGCCGGGACCGTGGCCAGCGTCGCCAGTGCTGCGAGAAGTGTCACCATTACTGTCGTAAGCGAGCGGAGGGGAGGCATTGCCCGCTCATTTTACAGACGGGCACTGCGGGTGAACGTCCGGCCGTTCCGGTCCTGACCACTGCCGCGGCCATCGCCACAATGTTCTCCGGCACTCCTCGCGCCCCATCGTGGTTTCGACGAATGGGCTGGGCGGGCTGGATCGGCGCGAGCCTGCTTGCCGTCGCCGCAATCTGGATGGCCGCGGTCGACGCCGAGCCGCCGCTGCTGGGCGCGCTGGCATGGACCGGCTACGTCTTGGCTGTCGACTCCTCGGCACTGGCTTGCCGCGGCTCTTCGCTGTTGCGGACTGATCCTGCAGCCTTTGCTTGGCTCGCAGTGCTCTCCGTCTTCTTGTGGCTGCCGTTCGAGTGGTACAACCTCCGGCTGGCGGCATGGAACCGCACCGGCCTGCCCGCCGGCGTGGCCGGCCACTGTCTGCTGGGATGGTCGTTCGCGTGCGTCTGGCCGGCTCTGTTTGCGACCGCGGACTTGGTGTCTGCCGGTTGTTCGCGCCCACCGTCGCGGAAACCGAGCGGAGTCTTGCCTCCATTGATTGGCCGCACGGCGATGTTGGCAGGGGTGGCCGCGCTGGGCGTGCCCCTGGTCGTGCCTCGGCTGGACTTTGGCGAGCATCTGATGCCGCTCGTCCCGGTGGGGTTTTTCTTGCTCCTCGACCCGTGGAACGCTCGGCGCGGCTGGCCCAGCCTGTTGTTCGGGGGCAGGGCCGCGCAACCACCGCGGGTCATCGGGTCGCTTGTCCTGGGCGCAGTGCTGTGCGGGATGGTGGCAGACGGTCTCAACGGGCTGGCGGTGGCTCGGTGGAATATTCTCGCGTCGTTGGAGGGAAGCCCGCGGCTGGTGGAAATGCCGCTGGAGGCGTACGCCGCGTTGCCGGCGCTGGGAGCGGCGGCGCACGCGATGCACGCGTGGGCGGTGGGAATGCTGGGGCTGCCCTCAGGCAGGGCGCTGGCCCGTGCGGCGGTTGACGGGCGCTAGAGCTCGAACACCGGGGTGGGCTCCCGTTGCGCGGCGACGCAAATCTGGGTCTGGCCGGACCCGACCGACTCGATCGCACCCGATGCGGCCATTTCCGCGATCGCCGGGTGGTTGTTGTTAGTGCTCAGGTGGGCGAGGACCACCGCCTTAGAATGGCGGTCCCAGTCGTTGGAGAGGTAGTCCGCGACCGCGGTGTTGGACAGATGGCCGCTTCGGCTCATCACCCGCTGCTTCAGCTCCCACGGATAGGGTCCGCACTTGAGCATCTCCAAGTCGTGATTCGACTCGAGCACGAGCAGGTCGGACTGCCTGATGTGATAGCGCACGGAATCGGTGACATAGCCGAGATCGGTAACGATCCCAGCCTTGCGGCCCTTGCTTCGCGCCCAGAACCCGACCGGATCGACCGCGTCGTGCGACACCGTGAAGGTCCCGATCTCCACGTCGCCGATCTCGATCTCCGATCCCGCGGCGAACGTCTCGATCGCTGGGGCCTCTCGCTTCCACGACAGCGCGGGAGCAGTCTCCTCCGAAACGAGGATCCGCACTCCCGTCCGGCGCCCTAGCACCTCCAGGCCGTTGACGTGGTCAGAGTGCTCGTGGGACACGATGACGGCATCGAGGGCGCGAAAGTCCTCGCCGATCTTGGCGAGCCGCAGCTGGATCTGCCGGCAGCTGAAGCCGGCGTCAAACAAGACGCGGGTCTCGCCGCTCGCCACGAACGTCGAGTTGCCGCTCGAACCGCTACCCAGCACACAGACTTGCAGGGCAGGAATACCTCTATCTCGCGGCGACCGAGCGCCAGCCGCGCGGCGTGCCCCTGAGGGCAACGGACAGGGCGCACCCGGGGGCTGCCAACTCTAGGACCGTCCCTCAATCCGCCCGCGAGCTCGCTCCCAAGCGTCCGGGTTGAGGAGGTGCCGAGGCCGTTCGGCCCGCAGAACCTGCTTGAGGTTCTTGATCGCGTGCGACAGGATACGGCGCTTGCCCTCGTAGCTCGCCGATCCCACGTGCGGTGTGACGATCACGTCGTTGCGATGCAAGAGGGGATTGTCTGCCAGGGCGGGCTCCGGATCCGTCACGTCCAGTCCTGCCCCGCGGATGTGTCCGCTGTCAAGCGCGGACAGCAGGGCGCTCTCGTCCACCAGGCCGCCACGCGACACGTTGATCAGGATCGAGCCCGGCTTCATCTCGGCCAGCGTAGTCTCACAGACCAAGTGGCGGGTCCCCGCGGTTAGCGGCAGATGAAGGGACACGATATCGGACGTAGCTAGCAGGGTCGGGAGGTCGGGGCGCTGCCGGACGCCAAGATCGGCGAACTTGGCCGCGTCGACGTATGGGTCGAAGGCCGACACGGTTGCCCCCGCCGCCTGCAGGATCCGCGCCACATGCGTACCAATGCGCCCGAGGCCGACCAGCCCGACCTGGGAGCTGAAGACCTCGACCGCTGAGTGCCTACCGTAGAAGTCCGGCCGCCGGTCGTGCACCAAGGCGTCGGAAGACGGCTTGATATCCTTCGCCACCGCAAACATCAGGGCGATGGCATGCTCAGCCGTCGCGATGGTGGGACCGTCCGGTGTGAACGTGACGGCGATGTTCCGGCGCGAAGCGGCTTCGATGTCGACGTTCTCGTACCCGATCCCCATCCGCGAAATCATCACCAGGCGCGGGGCAGCGTCCATCAGTCTGCCGTCGTAGTGCATTCCGCCCGCGAGAATGCAGTCGGCCTCCGGCAGCGCGGACAGCGGGTCCTCGGGAGTTGCAGAGCCGGGGCCGATGGGCTGGGCGACGCCTTCCAGCAGGCCTAGGCAGTCTCGGAGGATCTGACGCTCCGACCAAACCTTGAACATGCTTCGAGTCTACGCCAGTCGGCATCGCGGCCCGCTTGGGCCGGTCTCTGCTCTGGGCTGTGGGCCGGAATTCCTTCCGCGCCCGATTGCGTGATCCGCTGGGCGTTGGGCCGTCTCGGAACTCCGGACCGGATGGCCTAGCAGCGACGAGAGGCCGGCTAGCAGGTGCCGATCGCCAGGACCCAGAATTCCTGACATGGGTAAGCAGAGATGTCCAAATTGTTGTCCGCGGGAGCCAGTTCGTCAAGGTTGAAGATGGGCCTCAGGAGGCGTCCGTTGGCCTCGGCTAATCTACCCTGTCAACGTGCGCCGTGCTAAGGCACTGGCTCCCAGCGGGTGCGAAGCCCGCCCGGCTAACTGTCGCTCCAGCCGGAAGCCGTCGGAGCGGGTCATGGAGGTAACGACATGGACTGAAGCACTCCGACGTGACGGGCCGCCTTTTGGGCGGCTCAGCGAGCACGCAGGCCGCAACGCGAGTGAACGCCGAGCAGGCCTCGAAAAGGATAATGCGGAGGCCGACCCGCCGTTGTTTCGGGGAAGGCAGCTAGCGTCCGGGAAGCGAGCGACGCGAGCACCGGGCGTCTCCGCCGGGGTATTGGCGGCAGCATGCGTGCGAGAGGGAGACGGAGGCAACACGGGAAGCCCTGGCGGTGGCGCGCACGCGCCAACCGGCATCCCGCGAGGGACAGGCCGGGCCGGGCAGGGTGGCGGAGAGGCCCGTAGTACCGACGAAGCCGGGTAACTCCGGCGGAGGGAAGGGACCTCAGTTCGAGAGCGATGCGGGAAGGGGGAAAGGACCGGTGGAGACTGGCGAAGGCCTAGGAGCTCCGGAAACTGTTCGGAGACTCCAGACGGCATTACATGTGAAAGCGAAGGGAGATCCGGGCTTTCGGTTCTACACGCTGAGTGACAAGGTGTGGCGGGAGGACGTGATGGCTGCCGCGTGGCAGGCGGTGCGCCGCAACGGCGGGGCCTGCGGAGTGGACGGCGAGACGTTCCAGCACATCGAGGAGCGAGGCGTGGACGGCTGGCTCGGAGGACTGGCGGAAGAGCTGAGGGAGAACACCTACCGACCGCATGCGGTGCGGCAGGTGCTGATCCCGAAGAAGCAGCCGGGGAAATTCCGACCGCTGGGCATACCGTGCATCCGGGACCGGGTAGCGCAGACGGCGGCCACGCTGGTGTTGACGCCGATCTTCGAAGCGGACCTGCAACCGGAACAGTACGCCTACAGGGAGGGCCGGAGCGCGCTGGACGCGGTGCGTCACGCGCATCGGCTGGTGAACACCGGGCACGGCGAAATCGTGGACGGCGATCTGTCGAATTACTTTGGCGAGATCCCGCACACCGAACTCATCAAGTCCATCGCGCGGCGCGTTAGCGACGGGCGGATGCTGGGCTGGATCAAGCTGTGGCTGGAGATGGCTGTGGTAGAGGACGACGGCAAGGGCGGCCAGCGCCGCACGAACCGGGCGCGCCGGGAAAGGAAGGGGACGCCGCAAGGCGCTCCGATCTCCCCGTTGCTGAGCAACGTCTACATGCGGCGGTTCCTCCTAGGTTGGAAGCTGCTGGGCCTGGCCCGGCGGTTCGGCGCGGAGATAGTGAATTACGCGGACGACTTCGTGATCTGCGGCAAGGCCCCGGCGGAAGCCATGCGGGCCGCAGTCGAAAGGATCATGGGGAAGCTGCGCTTACCGCTGAACGCGACGAAGACCCACTGCCTGCGCACGCCGGAGGAGCCGTTCGAGTTCCTCGGGTACCGCATCGGACGCAATTACAGCCCGCGCACAGGCCGGGCCTACATAGGCACGCGCCCGAGCAAGGCGAGCGTCCGCAGCATATGCCGCAAGATCAGTGAGCTGACTCGGGCAAGATACGGGCTGCTGGCCCCGGAACTGGTGGTGGCGAGGCTGAACCGAGCGATGCTCGGCTGGGCGAACTACTTCCGGTTGGGACAGGTGAGCCCGGCGTATTGCGCCGTGGACGCACACGCGGTCAAGCGGCTGCGCCAGTGGCTGTGTCGGAAGCACAAGGTGAAATCGGGGAGATACGTGCGCTACCCGAGCGAGAGGCTGTGGGACGACTTCGGCCTCGTGCGCCTGCAACTGCTGACGGCCAGCTTCCCGTGGGCGAAGACATGATCTCGTCCGAGAGCCGGATGCTGGAAATCGGCACGTCCGGTTCGACGAGCGGGGAGAGGAAACGTGGCTAAGCAGGAAGGTCAGTGAGGCACCTACAGATGGCGAAAGCCGTAGGAACAACCCCAAAACAGCTACTGCTTCTTGACTAAGGCCAACGCGCCTCTCCTCGACTCTACAGTTGGAATCCGCGCCCTTGTAGCATCGTGCGCAGGAAAGTACAACCCACCATCTGGTGGCTGCCGACGACTGGCCGGCAGACCCGTTCCGGAACGGCTGGGGACTCTCCGCCGCGACGGCCGGAATCGCTCTAGGCTCGCGGCTCACCGCGTCGAGTTTGCTCATCGCGGCTGCCGCCACGGCGGTGCGTACCCACGGCTGCTCAGTTCATCGGCACGCCCTCGAGTGGACATTGTCAGTTAGCTGCCGCGACGGGTTCGGGGGCCTACGTAAGACATTGGCCCAGCGCCACGACGAAGCCACGATGCGCTACAACCGACAACTATACGTCACTTTATGAGTAGCAATGACGCAAGATCCGATCGATTACGACCGAGCGGTTCCTCTGTACAGTGAATGCTACTCCGTGCGTCCTGACATTTGCACCACACCAGATCGCACTCAGGCCCCTCGATGACCGCAGGACCATTCTTTTTTCGACTCCTACGCAGGACTTGGCTGACGGGGCGCGTGAAGGCCTTCCGGCGACTGGCGTGAGCAGCGCTGGTGGACGGTTCCACTGTCAAGGGGTGGACATTCTTTTCTAAGTTTGGCACACTGGTCGGCATGAAGTCGCTGCCAGCGCCCTGTCAGGACTTGGACCTGCGCGCCATTGAGGTGCGCCCGACCCACGGTGCCGCACAACATCGGCAATGGGACCGCTTGGTTGCTCGCCACCACTACCTCTCGTTTCGGGCCCTCTTCGGCAAGGCTGTGCGCCATGTCGCAGTCCTGAACTCGACTTGGATTGCGCTGCTGGGCTGGCAGGCCGCCGCCTTGAAGGTCACTGCCAGAGATCGCTGGATCGGCTGGTCCCCGCAGCAGAAGCTGCGGCGCCTGCACCTGATCTCGCAGAATTCCAGATTCTTGATCCTGCCTGGCTTCCATTGTCCGAATCTGGCCTCCCGCGTGCTCGCCCTGAGCCTGCGACGGCTGTCGCAGGACATGCGCACAGCGCATGGCTCGCAGGTCTTGCTCGCGGAGACATTCGTGGATCGAGCGCGCTACAAAGGCACCTGCTACCGCGCCGCGAACTGGCAGTCGCTGGGCTTCACCAGCGGTTATGCCCGCCGGCCTGGGGTCACGCCGCGCTGGCAACGTCATGGTCAACCCAAAGAGGTCTTCGTATATCCAATGCAACCCAACGCCGCCCAAACCCTGCGCTCACAGCAGCTTGATCCCGGCTTGCAGGGCCCCCAGCGCAGTGCGCCCCCCGACAGTCCGCAACTGCGGAGCATGTATGAGTTTCTCGGCACGATCCCGGATTACCGCGGCACCCACGGCAGACGCTACCAGCTCAGGACTGTGGTGGCGCTGGCACTGGCGGCCCGACTTGCCGGCTACCGTGGCGTGACGGCCTTCGCGCAGTTCGCTGCGTTGCTGGACCAAGACCAGCGCCAGACCTTGGAGTGCTTCTTCAGTCCCACCAAGCAGCGCTACACGACTCCCAACACCACGACTTTCCATACCATCTTGGCCACGCTCCCGCCCGACACGCTCGACGACGCCGTGGCAGCTTGGGCTCAGCAGCAGGGCCAGCAGCGGGACGCGCCGCAGCCTGCCTGCGGGCAGGGCGGCGCGAGCACCCAAGATGTGTTTGCCAAGCCGCCGGTGTGCATGGATGGCAAGGATGTGCGGGGAGCCTCGAAGCAGACCGACGGCGGTCGCCGCATGTTGTTCGCGGCCGTGGAACAGGACACCGGCGTGGTGCTGGGCCAGATCGAGATCGACAGCAAGACCAATGAGATTCCGGCCCTGCCCAAGTTGGCTGGCAAGCTGGATCTGGCCGGGCGCATCGTCACCGTCGATGCGCTGCACTGTCAGCAGAAGATGGCGCGCTACCTGCAGCAGTGCCAAGCCCATTACCTGGTCACCGCCGTGAAGGACAACCAACCAACGATGGCACAACAGTTGCGCGAGATGGACTTCAGTGACTGCCCGATGATCGAGACGCGCGACAAGCTGCACGGGCGCAGCGAGCGCCGCCGTTACTGGGTCCAGGATCTCAGCGGGTCGCAATGGGACGGGAAGGTCAATCTCCACGGGCGCCAGCAGGCGATCCGCATCGAGCGCCAGCGCTGCCGGCGGCGCCGGGGCAAGGCCGGCAAGATGAGCATCGAAGTCAGCTATGCCTTGACCTCGCTGTCGAGCGAGCAGGCTAGCCCGGAACAGCTTGCGAGCCTGATCCGCAAGCACTGGCACATCGACACGATGCCATCAATATGCTCCCTCGTCTCTGACCCTTGGGCGCATGACTGTCCCAGTCACTGATTGTCCCACTGGGATTGCAGCGCTCTTCAAGCTGCCCAGGCAGGTCTCAGTATCGAGCCTGGCATGGCCCTGGAGGCTCCAGAGGGCCGTCTGGTGCGGGATATGGCCGGTCTGGAGGGCCAATGGCACGGTCTTGGACCCCACAACGCCACTGGGTCCGTTGCGCCTTCCAGCGGGCTTCGGCTGGGGTCTCCATGCGGACGGACGGCACACTGTGCCCGCACCGCTTGGCAGCGTGAGAAAGCTGCCAGCGCAGGCCTCCGGGGCTCTCCAGCTGCCAGCAGGCGCTCCGACGGCCCGCGTTGGCGACCCCTCGTGGGGGATCGGAGGCAATGCTGGCGGGCGGATGACGGTTGGGGGCGGCTGGCTGAGCATCCCAATCCCGGCTTGCCGCCGTTGGCAGCTGCCTGGCAGCGTGCAACGGCGTTGGGTGTCGTTGCCCTCATGCGGAAAAGAACAGCCGGATGCCCGAGGGAGCACGCCTCCCCAGCGGGGAATCCGGAGCCCGTCGCCAGTGCTCAAGTGCATCAATTCCATCCCTCAGTCCCCGCCTGTGCCACTCTCCATGCTTTCCGGGCGGTCGGCTTCCCCCTGGTCCCCGAACAGTTCGTCCAGCAACCGCTGCCCGGTCGCCTCCAGCCTCACGTACAGGCCCTTCGACGGGCCCCGCGTGATCCAGCGCGTCTCGTATTGGCCGCCGGAAATCCGTTGCCGCATCGTCTCCCGCGACACTCCCAGCTCGCGCAACGCTTGCGCATGCTTCACGAAACCCTCAGGCACGCTGGCGCACATGCGCTCGCGCACGCCATGGTCCAGCCGCAGTCGCAACGGCGCTCCCGGAACCTTCTGCTCCCCCACGAGAAAGCCCTGTCGCACCCAGCGGTAGACCGTTGCGCGCGACACTCCCAGTTCCTCCGCCGCCGCCTTCACGCTCCACAGTTCGACCGCTCCTTCGCGCCTCCCATAGGCCTGCACGCCATGCGCTCTCCGCACTGCGCGCACGCGGGTCACATTGAAGCGCAGCCCCGTCGCCGTCCGCCGTCCCAGCCGGTTCAGAGTCCTCGCGATCTGCGCGTCCGGACATTGCCGCGCCAGCCTGCGCACCACATCCACCGTCTCCGCTTCGGTCCGCACGGGCTCGGGGATCCCTCGCCCCCACGGCACTTCGATCTCGTCGATCCACCCGCCCTTCCAGCGCAGCGTCACATGCGACCGCCGGTGCTCCCGGTCCTGCCGCAGCAACCCCTCTTCCAGCAACGCAGCCAGGAGTCGCTTCCGATCCCGCATCGTGACGCTCGGATGATCCCACAGCCGCTGCAGGTCCTCTGCCAGGTCAGCAAAGTTCTCCCCGCCCGTTTCCAGATGCCTGGGCCTGCTGCGCTCCGCCCGCTCCAGGGCCTCCCGTGCCTTCTCCGCCTCCTGCAATGCGGTCTCCCAGCGCTGCCCCAAGGTGCGCTTCACCAGCCGGTGCTCCGGATCGACCTTGAGATACTCGCGCTCGGCCCTCTCCCGCTCGTATTCCCGCCGCTCCACTTCCAACCGGTAGCTCCGCAGCCGATCCTCCTCCCGCTGCTCCGCGCAACGCTCGGCCGCCACCGCCTCCTCCACGCTCGCCGGCTGCACAGCCTCCAGCAGGGCCGCCTCCACTGCCTGATTCACTCGCTGCGCACCCACGCTCTGGCACAGCTGTTTCGCGCCCGCCTCGATGCTCGGCCGGCAGCAGTACTGGGCCGAACCCCCGTACTGCACATACATCTTGCGCCCGCAGATCCCGCACCGCGCCAAGCCCTGCAGCAGCGCCCAGCCCTCCCGCGGAGCACCCTGCTCCTTGCAGAACGAGTTGGCCGCCAGCCTCGCTTGCACCGCCTGCCACTCCGACCACTCCACGTAGCCCTCATGTCGGCCCTCCAGCAGCACCTTCCAGCGGTTCCGGGACTGCACTGCCACGTGCTTGCGCGGCTGCCCGTCCTCGCCCATGCGCACCACCGTCCGGCGCCTGCCCCACGCGTACGCCCCGCCCATTGCCGGATGCGTCAGGATCTCGTAGACCCGCATGTAGGTCGCCGGCGACCAGCTCACCGGCCCGTCGCGACCTCCCCGCCGGGCCGGCAACCGCACTTCCGCCTGCCGCAGGCCCAACGCCGCCCTCCGTGCACTGCCCATCTCCCGGAACTTCGCGAACACCTGCTCCAAAGCATGTCGAACCTGCTCGTCAGGGTCCTTCTCCAGACGCTTCCCCTGCAGCACATACCCGATCGGCACTCCGTTGTACAACTCTCCCCGCTTGGCCTTCTCCAGCTTCGCCATCTGCATCCTCTTGACCGTCATGTAGCGATCCCGCGCCGACATGGAGCCCTTGATGCTCAACACGAAATTGTCATCCCCGCTCGCCAGATCGTAGACCTGCCCGTCCTCGATCAGCAGCGTGTCGGTCAGTTCCAGCCAGCGCAGCAGGTCGAACCAGTCCGCCGTGTTGCTACGCCGCCGGCCTGCGCATCTCGGAGGCGGTCAGCCTGCGTCCCGCCCACGTCGACAGCCAGCGCATGGTCTTGCGCATCGAGCACGGCAAGGGCGCCAAGGACCGTTACGTGATGCTCTCACCCCGCCTCTTGGATGTCTTGCGCGAGTACTGGCGGCGTACCCGTCCGCAAGGCAAGTGGCTGTTTCCGGGTCGCGTGGCGGGCCGTCACATCAGCACCAAGTCCGCCCATGCAGCCTGCCGGCGCGGCTGGCTGCGCTCCGGCCTGTCCAAGCGCCTCAGCCCGCACTCGCTGCGTCATTATTCCGAGTCCCGGATTATTCCGAGTAGGGTCCGCATGATCGGCGGAAGTTCCTGTGTTTTCAATATCGTCTGGGAGGCTATGCCGCTGACAACTCGGAATAATCGTGGCGTGGGCCCCTCTGGCAGAGCCTCTCACATACTGGGGAAGATTTATGTCCATCCAACTCTTCTTCCCCAATCCCGAGAGCCAGGCCAGGGTGCGTGACGGCCCTCTAGCCGACGATATCGACGCATTCTCTGGTTGGCTCGCAGCCGAAGGCTACGCGCCCTTCACGGCCAGGCAGAAACTGCAGTTCGCTGCGGATCTGAGCCGCTGGCTCGCGTCCCGGAAGCTGGCTGTCGATGAGCTCGATGACGATCAGCTCGAGGGCTTCCATGCCGCTCGCGAACCGCAACGGCGGCGACGCGGCGACGCGGCAACCGGCCGCCAATTCCTGGATCTGCTCCGAGCCACCGGGCGCATCCCGCCCCCGCAGCCCGATCCGCCTAGCGATGACCCTCTCGAGCGGATCGTACGGACCTATGAGCGCTTCCTGCTGGACGAGCGCGGCGTCAAGCCGAGCACGGTTGCGAATTACCTGCCCACGGTCCGCCGCTTCCTCGCCGAGCGCTTCGACCGGCGGGAAATCACTCTCGAGCGCCTGTCCGCCCAGGACGCGAATCAGTTCATCCTGCGGGAGGCGCGACGCCTCAGCCGTTCCAGAACCCAGCTGGTCGCCACCATCCTGCGCAGCTTCCTGCGCCATCTGCACCAGCGCGGCGCCATCCCCGCCGATCTTGCCGGAGCGATTCCGCCGGTGAGGAACTGGAGCTTGGCGGGCTTGCCGAAATCACTCCCGCCAGAAGCAGTCGAGTCGATCCTCTGCGGCTGTGACCGCAGCACTGTGGCCGGACGGCGCGACTACGCCATCCTCCTGTTGCTCGCCCGGCTGGGGCTGCGCGGCGGCGAAGCGGCAGCGCTCACGCTCGACGATTTCGACTGGCATGCGGGAACCGTGAGCGTGTTCGGCAAGGGACAGCGACGCGAGCCCCTGCCGCTGCCCTGCGAGGTCGGAGAGGCCGTGGCGGACTACTTGCGCAACGGTCGGCCCGCCTGCTGTCCGACCCGGCGGGTCTTCGTCCGCCTGGATGCGCCGCATCGGGGATTCGCGTCCACCGCGGCCATCGGGGACCTCATGCACCGTGCGCTGGCACGAGCCCAGCTGGACCCGCCCTTCAAGGGGGCCCACCTGCTGCGCCATTCCCTCGCCACCGGGATGCTCCGCAACGGGGCCACGCTGGAGGACATCGGCCAGATCCTGCGCCATCGTCATCCCGAGACCACGCAGATTTACGCGAAAGTCGACCTGGAGTCGCTCCGTACCGTGGCGCCGCCCTGGCCCGGAGGTGCGGCATGCAGGATCTCCCGACGCTTCTCGACGAGTATCTCGCCACGCGGCGCGCCCTCGGGGCCGCCCTCACCGACGTCCAGCACATGCTGCGGAGCTTCCTCGCGTTCCTCCGACAGCAGACGGCCGTCTCCATCACCACGCAGCTCGCCCTGCAATGGGCGACCGAGCCCAGCCAGGCGCAGCCGGCCTGGCACGCGCGACGACTCGGTGTCGTACGCGCCTTCGCGCGTTACGCCAGCGCGGAGGACCCGAGTCACGAGGTTCCTCCCGAGGGACTGCTCACGGCCCGGCATCGTCGCGCAACTCCTTATATCTACAGTGCAAAGGAGATCGCCGACCTGATCGGTGCGGCGCAGCGGCTGCGCGGAAGCACCGGCCTGAGGGCCTGCACCTACTCCACGCTCCTGGCGCTCCTGGCCGTCACCGGGATGCGCTCGTCCGAGCCGCTGCGACTCGACCGGGACGACGTCGATCTCGTCGGCGGCGTGCTGACGGTCCGACACGCCAAGTTCGGCAAGTCCCGCTGCCTGCCCGTTCACGAGTCCACGCGCCAGGCCCTGGCGGACTATGCGCTGCAGCGCGATCGTCTCTGCCCGCATCCCCTCGATCCGGCCTTCTTCCTTTCCGAGCGGGGCACCAGGATCGTGCAGAACACGCTGCAACAGACGTTCGTGCAACTGTCCCGGCAAGTCGGCTTGCGCGAACGGTCGGATTCGCGGGGGCCCCGCTTGCATGATCTGCGGCACCGATTCGCCATCGGAACCCTGCTGCGGTGGCACCGGGAGGGCCTGGACGTCGAGCAGCGAACACCCCGGCTGGCAACCTACCTCGGGCATGTGCATGTCAGCCACACCTACTGGTACCTGACGGCCACCCCCGAACTGCTCCAGGTCGCCGCCCGGCGGCTCGACCGCACCGCCCGGAGGCCCGCATGAAGTCCGCTGCCGAATTCCCTCAGCTGCTGGCGAAGTTCTTCACCGACCGCCTCATGCAGCAGCGCCAGGCCAGTCCGCATACCATTGCCAGCTACCGGGACACCTTCCGCCTGCTGGTCCGGTATGCCCTGCGCAAATTGGGCAAAGCGCCGGCCGCCCTCGAGATCGGCGATCTCGACACGGACTTCCTCGGAGCCTTCCTGACCGATCTCGAGACCGAGCGAGGCAACGGCGCCCGCAGCCGCAACACCCGCCTGGCCGCGATCCGCTCCTTCTTCGGCTACGTCGCGGTGCAGGAGCCCCAGCATGCAGCTCAGGCGCAGCGTGTGCTGGCGATGCCTGCCAAGCGCTACACCCGCCGCCCCGTGGACTTCCTTGACCGCGACGAGATCGAGGCTCTGCTGGAAGTCCCGGACACGCAGACGCGGGCCGGGCGCCGCGACCGCACGCTGCTGCTCGTGGCCGTGCAGACCGGCCTGCGAGCCTCGGAACTGATCCGTCTCCGCTGCGACGATGTGCAGCTCGGCTCGGGAGCCCATGTGCGCTGCCACGGCAAGGGCCGCAAGCAACGCTGCACGCCGTTGCGCCGGGACGCCCTGGCGGCATTGCGAGAGTGGCTGGACGAACTGCCCGCCGCATCCGGCAAGCCTGTCTTCCCGAACCAGCGCGGCGGCGCGCTCAGCCACGACGGGCTCGCCTACGTGGTGGCCAAGCATCTGGCCGTGGCGCGGACCGCCTGCCCGTCGCTGCGGAAGAAGCACGTGACGCCCCATGTGCTGCGTCACACTGCGGCGATGGAGCTGCTGCAGAACGGTGTCGACCGCTCCGTAATCGCGTTGTGGCTCGGTCACGAGTCGGTCGAGACCACCTACATCTACCTGCACGCCGACCTCGCGCTCAAAGAAAAGGCGATGGCTCGCACCACCCCCGGGAACATCCCTCCGAAGCGATACCGCCCCGAAGACGAAGTTCTGGCGTTCCTGAACGCTCTGTGATTATTCCGAGTCCAATGTCCCTCAATGCACGTGCCCCGCCTATCTCCGGCAAGCAACTCGGAATAATCCGGGACTCGGAATAATGACGCTTATTCCGAGCTCGGAATAAGCGTCACGCATTCGCTGTGCACCTGCTCGAGAGTGGCACCGATCTGCGCACCATCCAGCTCCTGCTGGGCCACCGCAGTCTCGCCACCACCGCGGGCTACCTGCATGTCGCCGCCTGCAAGCTCACCGAAACCCGCAGCCCCTGGGACATGTTGCCCGACTGGCAGGCCCACCCCGCCGGCAGCAGCGGCGCATGAAAGCCCCCCGACTGGGGGTTGCGCACATCTTCCGCCGTTACGGGAAGCGCTACCGTCAGCGGCGGGGCAGCGCCGTCACCTCCCTGCAGCGGGCCGTCATCAAGGCCATCCAGATCTGCCGCACGGCGGCTTGCGGCGGCCAGGTTGAGATCTGCACCGCCTGCCACCACCAGCGGGTCCACTATCGCTGCTGTCGCAACCGCAACTGCCCCCAATGCCAGTGGGCGGCCCGCACCCGCTGGCTCGATGCCCGCCAGGCTGAGCTGCTCAACTGCGAGTACTTCCATCTCGTCTTCACCTTGCCCAGCCAACTCGCCGCTCTCACCCTCCAGAACCGCGTCGCACTCTTCAACATCCTTTTCCGGGCGGTCTCCGCCACCCTCACCGGGATCGCGGCCGACCCCCAGCATCTCGGGGCCAAGATCGGCTTCCTCGCCATCCTGCACACCTGGGGCCAGCAACTCCAGTTCCATCCGCACCTCCACTGCGTGGTCACCGGGGGCGGCCTCTCCCCGCAGGGGGATCGCTGGATCTCCTGCCGTCGCGGCTTCCTGCTTCCGGTACGCGTGCTCTCGTGCCGCTTTCGGACCCTGTTCCTCAAGCAACTCCAGCGTGCCTTCGACAAACAGCAGCTGCGCTGCTCCGGGCCGATCGCCGAACTCGCTGACCGCGACGCCTTCCAGTCCCTGCTGCAGTCCCTGCGACGCAAGCCATGGGTGGTCTACTCCAAGCGCCCCTTCGGCGGCCCTGCCCGTGTTCTCGAGTACCTTGCCCGCTACACGCATCGCATCGCGATCGCCAACCACCGCCTGCTGTCGATCGACAATGGTGTGGTGCGCTTCCGCTGGCGGGACTACCGCAACCAGGGCAAGCACAAGGTCCTGCAGTTAACAGCGGCAGAGTTCATGCGGCGCTTCCTGATGCACATCGTCCCACCTCGCTTCCACCGCATCCGCTATTACGGCCTGCTCGCCCCGCGCTTTCGCAAGCAGCATCTGCAACAGTGCCGCAAGCTGTTGCAGATGCCGGAGCCCGATCCCGCCGAGAGCGACCCGCCCGGCTACGAGGAGCGCTATGAGCAGCAGGTGGGCGAATCGCTGCGAAAGTGCCCGGAGTGTGGCGAAGGCGTCATGCTGACTATGCAGTCCTTCCTTGCGGGCGATGCCCCCCCGCACTTGGATGACACCTCATGAGCGCAGGCCATACTCTTCTCAGCCCCCATTTCTTGGACCGCTTCGCGACTGGTCAGGGAGCAGTGTGCCCGGATCCACCGCGCCACCCTCCGCGACCCTCCCAAGAACCGAAAATGCTCCTTGCGAAGCCCGCGCAAGCACACTCGAAGCGCGACGCAGCCCACTCTGGCTCCCCTGTCCCGACCCCCACAGCGCGAAACGGCAACCACAGCCAGGCCGGCAGCCCATTAAACCCCCTTAGGGCCGCCTCAGCCGGCGGGTCAGTTCAATACGTTCTTTGGTCAACCGTGCGGCCCTGAGCCTCTGTGGCTCTAGGCAAACGTTGTTCTGCCACACCGTTAACCAAAAAACGCTCTTCATTTCTTTGGTCAACCGTGCGGCCCTGAGCCTCTGTGGCTCTAGGCAAACGTTGTTCTGCCACACCGTTAACCAAAAAACGCTCTTCATTAAAAACGCTCTTCATTAGCCTCCTAACGCTCCTAAAACGGAATGTGCCTGCCTGCCGATGGCCCACACGATCCTCCAGACCTGCGGGCGCGTGCTACGCTACGCTGTGGCGACGGGCTGGGCGGAGCGGGACGTGTCTTGGGACCTGCGCGGGGCGCTGCCGCCCACCAAGATCAAACACTACGCCGCAATCACCGACCCCAAGGAGGTCGCCCCGCTGCTCCGGCTTCTGGACGGCTACTCGGGAACGCTTCCCGTCCGCTGCGCGCTCCGCCTGTTGCCGCTGCTCTTCGTCCGGCCCAGCGAGTTGCGCAAGGCGGAGTGGGCCGGCATCGATCTGGAGGCGGCCGAGTGGCGCTACACGGTCGGCAAGACCGGTACGCCGCACATCGTTCCGCTGGCGCGTCAGTCGGTCGGGATTCTGCGTGAGGTTGACACCCTGACCGGACATCACCGCTTCGTCTTCCCGAACGCGCTATCCGAAGCGGGAGCGGTCGATGAGCCCCGCCACACTGTTGGGCGCGTTCCGGGCGCTGGACATACCGAGCGACCGGATGACCCTTCACGGATTCCGCGCCATGGCGCGGACGATTCTGGACGAGGTGCTGGGCTTCCGGCCCGACTTCATCGAGCACCAGTTGGCCCACCGCGTCAGGGATCCGAACGGCCGCGCCTACAACCGGACGAAGTTCCTGCCCGAGCGGCGCGTGATGATGCAGGCTTGGGCCGACTATCTGGACCGCCTCCGGGCGGGCGAGAGATCGAGCCAGAGCAGCTTGTCGCGTCCCGGTAGGTAAAAGGGGACTTGATCAGGTTCGGCCAAACGACGCCTCTTCTAGACTTTCGACACCCCGCAAGTCGGGTTCCCAGGACCGTTGCGGGAAGTCCGGCCGGGCTTCGACGGGAGAGTCTTGAGCCGTCGTCTGAGTCGTCGGAGATCCCCTTCGCGCAATCCGTCCGACCCATTCGACCGTGTCGGAGACGATGGCGGTGTTCCAAGGGCGCTCCCTGGCCTTCCCTTGCCTGCGGTCCCCGCTACGTTTGTTATATTCCTGTCTGGAGGAATCGGGGACACGCTGGCCGATGGGCGACCCTGAGAAAGCGATCATCGATTGGAGATGGAGGCAATGGCGGAGCACAAGACGAGGCGTGTGAGAGTCGGCAACCTGCTGCTGGACCCTCGCAACACAAGGATCCCGACCTCTCACCAGACAGGAGACCAGAGGGCGCTGTTGCACGAGCTGGTTAAGCATGAGGACGTCGCGGCCCTGGCGAAATCCATCGCAAAGCTCGGTCTATTCCCGAACGAGCGCATGGTCGTGATGCGGGAGGGGCGTCGATACCTGGTCCTCGAAGGGAATCGGCGGCTCGCGGCGATCAAGCTCCTGCTCACTCCAGAGCTAGCGCAGACGCCCGCGCAGGTACGCGTTTATCGGAAGCGCGCCCAGGCCACCGACTTGGCATCGTTCATGATGATCGATGTGGTGGTTGTGGCGGATCGGCTCGAGGCTGCCCCCATCATCGCTGCGCTTCACACGAAGAATCCCAAGCGACGTTGGGAAGCTGTTCAGCAGGCCCGATTCTACCGAGGGATGGTCGAAGAGGGGCTGCACCCGGCGGAGGTCGCGGAAAGACTCGCCGTCACCTTGGGTGAGGTTCGAAACTATCTCCGCTCCGAGAAGCTCTACCGCGTGGCCTTGACACTTGAGTATCCGGACGGCGTGCGAGAGAAGCTCGAAAACCGTCGTTTCCCGCTGACCACCTTGGATCGATTCTTGGAATCGAAGATAGGCCAGAAGTTCCTCGGCCTTAAGCTCGACGACGACCTTGGCTTCCGTGGAGTGGTCCATCCACATCGTTTTCGGGTTGTCCTCGCGAAAGTAGCTACCGACGTGGCCACCGTGAAGGGCCTTACTCGTAGAATCAATACCGAGCGCGACTTCGAAACGTACGTCAGCGAAGCTAGGCAGAACCTTCCCCAGACGAAGATCCGGGGGAGCTTCATACCAGCACACTTTCTGGATGAAGAAGAACCAGAAAAGCAGAGCAAGCAGGACCGGAAAGACCCTCCCAAGAGGCGTCGGACGAGACGATCGAAGAGCGTCGTCCCGACCGGATTCACGTGTACCACTCGGCAACCCAAGGTGCGAGCACTCTTCGACGAACTGAAGAAGCTGGACGCCGGGAAGCAGCGGAACTCGTCGGGGGTGATGTTGCGCGTCCTCCTAGACGTAGCCCTCTGGTGCTTCTACAAGGCGCGCAAACTAGAGACCGCTGTCTTGGAACACTACGACCAGGGGGGTAGGCGCGGGGCACACAATCCAGATTGGACCCCGTCGCTCCGGCAACTCATCAGCTACGGCGTGGAAAAGCGCGTCTTCCCAGGGATGCCTGCCGATGGCTACAAGTCGGCCCGCCTGCTCCTGGCGCGCGACCACAACTGGATAGCGACGATCGATTCGCTCAACGCGTACACCCACAACCCACAGGTGCAGCCGACCGAAAGGGAGATTCGAACGGTCTGGGAACGGGCGGAGCCAATGCTTGAGATCATCCTGAACTAGGCGCACAGTTGGCAGAGCACTACAGTCCGCTCAGGTACCCCGGAGGCAAGGCCAGGCTCGCCCGGTTTCTCGCGGCGATCCTGCATCGCAATGGCCACGTACGATCAGAATACGTCGAGCCATATGCGGGAGGCGCAGGCATAGCCCTCCACCTCCTTTTCGAGGAGTACGTTGATCGCGTCGTGATCAACGATGCGGATCCGCGAGTACGCGCCTTCTGGTGGGCCGTGACGCGGCGTACTCGCGAATTCATCGAACTCGTGCGGACCACTCCGGTCACGGTGGATGTGTGGCGTCAACAGCGTGACATCTATGCAACATGCGATCCTGAGACTCCCCTTCGCCTCGGATTCGCGATGTTCTTTCTGAATCGGACAACTCGATCCGGGATCGTGCACAACGGCGGACCCATCGGTGGCTACGACCAGACCGGCAACTACAAGATCGATGCTCGGTACAATGCGAAGGCGCTCATGAGACGCATCGTCAGGATTGGTGCCTATGCGGACCGCATCGAGCCCAAGGGGGAGGACGGGCAGGATCTGCTTGAGGATCTCGCTCGCGACGGCAAGAGGGCGGAGCGAGCTTTCGTGTACCTAGATCCGCCGTACTATGGCAAGGGTCGCGCGTTGTACATGAATCATTTCACGCCGGAACAGCACAAGTCCCTCGCTGCGTTTCTCCAGGGCGGTCCGGGATTCGACTGGATCTTGACCTACGATGATGTAGGGGCAGTTCGACGACTCTACAAGGAGTTTTCGCTGCTCAGATTTTCCCTGAGCTATGCCGCGTACGAAAGGCGTCTAGGCTCGGAATTGCTCGTTCATCCACCGAGTGTCTCGGTCACCGCCGAAGAGCGTATCGCGTTTCCGTTCGCCGCGGCCAAAGAGTGCCGGTCTGGTCACTCTGGCGATGGCGATTCTCCGGGCCGGACGCTGGACAGCAGTTTAGCGACCCTTCCGGGGTCCGAGGGGGAAGAGCCACGGGATGTCTCGGAGTACGAAAGGGCAGGAGGAAGCCCGGCGGACCGGTCAGGAGGGCAGCTGGCTACGGCCGATAGCCTCTGAGTTCCGGTCATCGAGGAACCTGAGTGCGATCTGGTGTGGTGCAGATGTCAGGACGCACGGAGTAGCATTCACTGTACAGAGGAACTGCTAGGTCGTTCTCGATCGGATCTTGGGTCATTGGGACTCCTCAAGTGGCGTGTGGTGTTCGGTTATAGCGCATCTTGGCTTCGTCGTGGCGCTGGACCGGTGTCATCGGTAGGCCACCGAACCCGTCGCGGCAGCTAACTGATAATGTCCACTCGAGGGCGTGCCGATGGTCGCTTCGGGCCCATCGGCGGGTGTCCGCGATCCCAGGCGAACTAGGCAGGCGTGGGTGCCCGCTGCCGCGATGACCATCCAGCTCACCGCAGCATGCCCACGCGAGCGGTGACCTAACCAGCTGGCAGGCTCGACCCCATTCGTGGCAGCCGACGCGGAATCGGCAAAGTGGGCGGTGTCTGCCAGCTGTCAGACGACAATTAAAATTTTCGCCTCTCCCGCAAAATCTGTGGGTCCTCGGCTATTCGTTCCAGCGGTAGCCTTATTCGTTGCGTTCTCTCTCCCAGACGCGTAGCGGCTGCGGCACTGTGGTTCCAGTTCGGGCACGATAGGTAGTGAGCACGATGCCAGCCGTGCGCCGGGTTTGAGGCTGGCCGCGGCCTGAGCCGCGCTCGGACGCCGACCCCACGAGAGGAAGAAGCGGCGTGGGCCGCTTCTTCAGGAGAGAGCCACATGCAATTGAAGACGCTTCTGAACCGGGTCTACAAGCTGCCCGGTTTCGTGTACGGGAAAATCCGGCTGGTGCCGGCCGGGAAGCAGGGCGGGCGGGATCGTCTGGAGGTGGAGGTGCGCCCGCGAGCCGGTACGAAGGCGCGGTGCTCGGGCTGCGGCAAGCCAGGTCCGGGTTACGACCGCCTGCGACCGCGTCGATTCCAGTTCGTGCCGCTGCTGGGCCTGGCCTGCTACTTCGTCTATGCGATGAGACGCGTGAACTGTGCGCACTGCGGAAAGGTGAAAGTGGAGCGTGTGCCGTGGGCCGAGGGCAAGCGGCAGTCGACCAGGGCCCTGGACTGGTTCCTCGCCAGTTGGGCCAAACATCTCTCCTGGCAGGAGACCGCGAATGCCTTCGCGGTCAGTTGGGACCGGGTCTACCGTGCGGTCGGGATGGCAGTGGCATGGGGCCGGGAACGTGTTTCCCTGGAAGGGATTACCTCCATCGGGGTGGACGAGATCGCGTGGCGGAGCGGATACAAGTACCTGACCTTGGTGTACCAGTTGGACGCTGGCCGGCGACGGCTGCTGTGGGTCGGGAAGGAGCGCAAGATCACGACGCTGGAGAGCTTCTTCACATGCTTCGGAAAGCAACGCGCGGCGCAACTGCAAGTCGTCTGCTCGGACATGTGGAGGGCCTACCTGCGGGTGATCAGGGAGCAGGCCGGCCAGGCTCGGAATGTGCTGGATCGCTTTCACATCATGCAGAAACTGAGCAAGGCCATCGATGCAGTGCGGGCGGCTGAAGCCAAGCAGCTCAAGGCAGAGGGCAACAAGCCGGTGCTCAAGCATTCGCGCTGGCTGCTGCTCAGGCGCCGGGACGGCCTCAGCGAAGAGCAGGAGCCGAAGTTGGCCGACTTGCTGAAGCTGAATCTGCGCACGGTGCGAGCCTACCTGCTGAAGGAAGACTTGCACTTCCTGTGGGCCTGTCGATCACCGACCCAGGCCAACAAGTTCATCAAGCGCTGGTGTCGGCGCGCGATGCGCTCGAGGATCCAGCCCATGCAGAAGGTGGCCAAGATGCTGCGCAACCACCGGCCACTGGTGCTGAACTGGTTTCGCACCGGACGAGCCTTCTCCTCCGGCGCGGTCGAGGGCATGCACAACAAAGCGAAAGGGGCCATGAGAAAGGCCTATGGATTCAAGTCCTACAAGGCATACGAACTCGCGCTGTATCATACACTTGGCGATCTGCCGGAACATGATCTCGCCCACAGGTTCTGCTGAAGAGCCTGATTTTCCCTGAGCCTCCGACCGGAGGACCGCCAAATTGGCGACCACCGCTGTCCCAACAGTATAGCAAATCCGTTCCTCAGATGGCAACCAGAGCTCTCGTCTCGGACTGGTGGCCCGGTAGAGGCAGGGAGCCGCATCGGTGTTGAGCAGCGGCTGCTATAGTGCCGTTCGGCCGGTGAAGCGCAAGCGGGCTCTGCTGGGGAGCAACCCGCGGAGGAATAACTGGCTAAAGAACTCGTCGAAATGATGATTCAGCGGGGGGGGGGTGTCGCATGCTGGCCCCCCCGCACACAGCGATCGCTCGCCTCTGTGAGCTGACTGAGCGGCGAGCGCGACCGATCGCTGGGGATCGCTTGGTTGGTGACGCTCGCTCAGTGTCGTCCGGAGGGACACGGTGAGGGCCCCATCGGCAGCGCATCGTATTTCCAGTACTGCACACAACCGATGCAGACGGGCGAGCTGGCACTGGCCAAGGATTAGCAATGGGAGCTGGCCGCGGTCGCCGCAGCGAGCAGGAGCGCAAGCCGACGCTGGTGGCCTTGCGCAAAGCCGTGAGAGACAGAGATTCGAGGTTGGCACCGGCGCTGCCGGAATGCCAGGCACAGCGGCCTGGATGCTGATTCTCATCAGAGTGAACACGGATTCTCATCCAGAGTGAACCCGCCGGGGGTCGCTCGGAGTGGGGCGGAGTGTGCGTCGCACCGGAACGGCCAGCTGGGCAGCGGCAGTCCATTTGGCCGCCGAGCGGCTGACTGCCGAACGCGTCGGATGGGAGCGCAAGGCCGCGGCCACCACCCTGGCGGACCGCTCGCTGGCCACCGAGGCCGGTCGCCGACAGCGGCGCTGCCAAGAGTTGCAGACCCAGCTCGCGGAGGCCGAAACGCAGTTGGCAACCGTGCGTGGCGAGGCTCTCGAGGATCTGGACCACGCCCCGGCGGGACAAACTTGCCGCCTGCGAGAAAGCTGCCAGCCTGTGCGGTGCGCTGGTGGCCCACCAAGCGCAGACCGGGCTGATGCTGGCCAGCCGGTCGTCAGCCTCACCCGCGGGCTAGCTCACGGTGGAAAAATGCCCGCGGCTGGGTGTGAGCCCACCCTCCGGGCCGGGGGCACCTCAAGCGCGGGTGTTGCGCAAGGCCGGCTGGGCGTGGGCCCAGACCACCCAGTTCTCCGCGGGCCGAGCCGCGCGCACACTGGAGCCGGACGCGCACAATCCCCGCCTCGGCGGGATCGTGCTTACGAGCCCCCGAGCGCTTGGCCCGAGCGTTTGCCTCCAAGCCACTTGAAAACATGCTCCAGCCACGCGCTCGCAACGGTTACTTCCAATGGCACATCCGCGCTATACCATGTGCTGTCGCAAGCTTTGTCTGTCGTAGTGTCCCTGCATTTCGATAGATTATTTCCATGCCCAGACAAACCCCGGGGGTTTGGGGGCTGGCCCCCACGACGGTCCCCGCCTGATCGCCGTGGGCGGCGCTTGCGAGCATCGCGCATCTGGCCTAGCTCCGAGTCCGCCGGGTTGCTGCCCAAGCGTCCTCGAACTCGTTCGGCGAGAGGTAACCCAGCGCGGAGTGCCGCCGCCGGCGGTTGTAGAAGCCTTCGACGAATTTGAAGATTTCGGTTGTGGCCTCTGCGCGCGTCTCGAATGGGGTGCGGCGCAGCAGTTCGCATTCGAGGGTGGCGAAGAAACTCTCGGCCATCGCGTTGTCGTAGCAACTTCCGACGGCACCCATCGACTGCAGCACGCCGGCCTGTTCGCAGCGCGAGGTGAAGGCCACCGCGGTGTACTGGGTGCCATGGTCGGAATGGAAGATGACGCCCTTTGCGCCCCGGGTCTCGAGCGCCATCTCCAGCGCGGTGCGCGTCAAGTCGGCAGTCTGGCGCGCGGCCATGGCCCAGCCCACGACCTTGCGGCTGAACACGTCGATCACGATCGCCAAGAACAGGAACCCCTCCTGCGTGTCCACGTAGGTGATGTCGGCCACCCACAGCCGGTTGGGCTCGGTGGCCTCGAATTGCCGCTTGACCCGGTCCGGCACCGGTTCTGCGTGGGGGTCCGCCCGCGTCGTGCTCCGCGGGCGGCGCCGGTGCACACCCTGCAGGCCCAGCGAGCGCATCAGCCGCTCCACCCGCTGCCGCGACACGGCCCGGCCCTCCGCCCGCAGGGTCGCGTGCACCCGCCGCCCGCCGTAGGTCCCGCCCGACTCTTCGTGGATCTCGGCGATCCTTGCGCCCAACGCTTGGTTCTCCACCACCCGCCGACTCGGTGGCCGCCGGTGCCATGCATGGTACCCGCTGGCGGAGACCCCCAGCGCCCGGCACATCATGGCTGTCGGATACTGACCCTGGTACCCTCTTACGAACTCGAAGACCCTGACGGCATCGAACCGGTCTCCCGAGCGAACCAGGCTGCGGCTTCTGAGTTCCGGTCATCGAGGGACCTGAGTGCGATCTGGTGTGGTGCAAACGTCAGGACACACGGAGTAGCATTCACTGTACAGAGGAACCGCTGGGTCGTAATCGATCGGATCTTGGGTCATTGCTACTCATAGAGTGACGTATAGTTGTCGGTTGTAGCGCATCGTGGCTTTGTCATGGCGCTCGACCAATGTCATACGTAGGCCACCGAACCCGTCCCGGCAGCTAACTGACAGTGTCCACTCGAGGGCGTGCCGCTGGGCGCTTCGGGACCAGCGGCGGGTGTCCGCGATCCCCGCCGAACTAAGCAGACGTGGGTACGGGCCGCCGTGGCGGCAGCCGCGATGAGCAAACTCGACGCGGTGAGCCGCGAGCTTGGAGAGATTCCGCCCGTCGCGGTGGAGAGACCCCAGCCGTTCCGGAACGGGCCTGCCGGCCCGTCGTCGGCAGCCAGCAAATGGCAGGTTGTACTCTCCGGCGCACGATGAAACACGAGCGCCGGTTCCAACCGGCGACAGGGTGGCTCAGCCGAGGCCACTGGACGCCTCCTGATGCCCACCTTCAACCTTGACGAACCGGCTCCCGGAGACGACAAAATGGACATCGCTACTTAGCCCATGTCCGGAAGTCAGTGATTCTCGTCGATCGACGCATGAGATTCGCAACACGATCTTTATGCGTTCGTCCCATGGCCCTCCTTCTTCCTGCAGTAGCGCATGTGCAGGGGCACTGTCGTGTCCAAATAATGTGAATGTTCCATAACCGTATAGAGTGAATTTCAACAGCACGCCCCAAGTCCGCCCGACATGGTAGTCTTCTCGCATCAGACTTCCGGACATAGGCTAAATAGAGATGTCCAAATTGTCGTCCCCGGGGGCCGGTTCATCGAGGTTGAAGGTGGGCCTCAGGAGGCATCCAGTGGCCTCAGCTAATCCACCCCGTAGGCAGTTGGAGCCGGTGCTCGTATAGCATCGTGGCCCGGAAGTACAATCTGCCATCGGCCGGCTGCCGAAGGCGGGCCGGCACGGCCCGTTCCGGAGTGGTGGCGTATCTCCGCCGCGACCAGAGTTCCGGACTACATGGCGTTCCGCACCTCCCAATGGGTGTGTCAAGAAATCGTACATGGTGCAGATTCGGTGGGGCTTCTTCCTTGAAGGGGCCTAAGCGCTAACTCATGGGTTGACTGAACGGACTGGATTCGATATGGTCCAGTGAGGCGTTGCAGGCGCCCACATCCACATGGTCTGATGACGCCGACAACGGGTAAGCCTCTGATCTAAGACTGGGATCTGCTGAGGTTGTCTTGCCCCCTAACTGGGAGAACTTGGCCGTGCGGACGGGCGCTTTGAGGAACTTCCTTGGCGGTTCAGTAATCTGCCCATTATCGCCGTAGCGCGCACCGTCTGGCCGACGTTGTCCGGCTCTGGGAGCTTGCGGCCCCGGCAAGAAGTCGCGTGGCACCGGCAGCTCGATCTCCGTGAACAGCAAATCTGCCCGCAGCTTCGGCATCTGCTGGCCCAGCAGCGTCATGGCCACCAACCTCAAGGCAATCAGGGCCCAGGTCGCCACCGACCTTCAGGGCTCGGCCGTCGGCGGTCGGTGCCGGCCGCCGCTTCAGGGATGGAAGCCAAGCTCTCGGACTCCGGCGAGTGAGGGGCCTTCTGGCACGAGCCGCCTTGGGAAGGCTCCCAGTGGTCGCAGAATTCAAACTCATGCCCAATGCGCCTTACACCCTCAGTGCGGCTGGCGGCGCTAGCGATGGTGGCGGTCGCCTGCACACACCCGAGGCTCTCGGGACGACCGAGCGTCTGGCCGATCAGGCTCTGCTCGAACCAGCTCTATTCCTGCCAGACCCGTCACCCGTTCGGTTGCTCCCGTCGAGTGTCATGGGCAGCTTGCCGGCCAGCCCGTCGGGCCTGGAGACAGATGGCTCCGCACCAGGGGGTTCCGCCCTCCGGGACGCGCGACACGTGGGCGACAAACACTCTTGGCCTTCGACACTTGGTCATTCTGAGGCGTTCCGGTCTGCCGTCGGGCTCGGTCCGGGAGCCCGTACGCTGATAGCCTTGACAGAGGCACTTGCCGGCATCCTCACGGAACCAGCCGGGCGGGCAATCCGTTCGCCCAGCGGGCTGGCCACAAGTCAGGCTGCGATCCGATGGCTCATCTGGGCCGCGGACCGGCAAGAGAGGCAGCACAACGGGTGAGCGGGGGCCATGCACGGTTCGGACAGTTCTGACGCGGTTGTGCCCGACCAGGGCCAGCTGGTCCACGTGCGGTCGCGCCGGTGGCTCGTCGAGTCCGTCGAGCGGAGACCCGCCGGAGAGTCTCCCTTGGTGAGCCTGGCCTGTGCTGAGGACGATTCGCAAGGCGAGACCCTGCAGGTCTATTGGGACTACGAACCGGACGCTTGGATTCTGTCCGAGGACGGATGGAGTCAGATCTCCAACGGGCTGAGCGGATTTGAGAGGCCCCGTCGCTTCGGCGCGTTTCTGGATGCGCTGCGCTGGAACTGCGTGACGGCGACCGACCCCGGGCTGGTGCAATCACCGTTCAGGGCTGGAATCCGACTTGATGCCTATCAGATTGAGCCCTTGCGAAAGGCCTTGCGGCTGCCTTTGGTGAACCTGTTCATCGCCGACGACACTGGTCTGGGCAAGACGATCGAGGCGGGGCTGGTGGCGCGTGAGCTGTTGCTCCGCAAGAAGGTGAACACGATCGTGGTTTCGGCACCGCCATCGGTGCTGGAACAGTGGCAAGCCGAAATGGACGAGCGGTTCGGCCTCAGTTTCGTCATCCTCGACCGCCAGTACCTGATTCGGATGAGGCAGCGCAGAGGATTTGGCGTGAACCCGTGGAAGACGCACAGCTTCTTCCTCGTGTCGCACAGGCTGTTGACAGACTCCAACTACACAGACTCGATGCGCGCGTGGCTGGGGGTCCGCAGGCGGGCCAGCCTGCTGATCCTCGACGAGGCTCATCACGCGGCACCCGCGAGAAGCGGGAGGTTTGGGATCGAGTCCAAGTTCACGCGTGCCATCAGGGACATCTCTGGCCGCTTCGAGCACCGGCTATTTCTCTCGGCCACGCCTCACAACGGGCACTCCCAGAGCTTCTCCGCGCTGCTGGAACTACTGGACCCCCACCGATTCACGCGGGGCGTGAAGGTGCGCAAGGGAGCCTTGAAGGAGGTCATGGTTCGCCGTCTCAAGGAGGACATCCGTCGCATGCAGGGCGGATTCCCGGTGCGACGGGTCGTAAGGGTTGAGATCGACGGGCTTCCCGATGACGCTCCTGAATTGGTGCTGTCACGGCTGCTGGATGAATACAGGTCGCTACGAGAGGAGCGCTTCAAGGATTCGCCCAGACGGGCACGGGCCTTGGCTGTCCTGCTGGTGATCGGCTTGCAGCAGCGCTTGCTGTCCTCGATCGAGGCATTCGCGTTCACGTTTGCGCACCACATGAAGACAGCCGAGCGCCAGCGGCGCGACCAGATCGGCAAGCTGGGTGATGGTGGCACGCCTGACCTGATCACTGGGACCGTCGGTGCCGACGACGATCGGAGCACCCTGACCGGTGCCGAGATCGAAGCGGAAGAGAGAGACCAGTTCGGGGAGGCGACGGCACGCAGTGAGCGGGGCGTGTCAAGCTCGGCGCGCGAGCGAGCGCTCTGGCGCAAGGAGGCTGCCTTGCGGGAACAGATGCGCCAAGTGGCTGAGAGCGCCCGAGGTGTCCCGGACGCCAAGCTCCGCTGGCTTCTGAACTGGATGCGAGAGGAGCTGTGCTCTGGAATCGCTGCCCGGGACAGGGGACAAAGGGCAAAGAGCCCGTGGACCGAGCGAAGGGTGCTCATCTTCACCGAGAACCGCCAGTCGACGAAGCGCTACTTGCGGGAGGTGCTTGGTCAGGCAATCGAGGGCACTGACCGAGCTGAGGAGCGGCTTGAGGTGATCGATGGCCTTACCAGCGCCACCAGGCGCCGAGAGATCCAGCGGCGATTCAACACGCATCCCGCGAAGGACCCCCTGAGGATCCTGCTCGCAACCGATGCGGCACGAGAGGGGCTAAATTTCCAAGCGCACTGCGCCGATCTCTTTCACTACGACCTGCCCTGGAATCCCGGGAGAATCGAACAGCGCAACGGGCGGATCGACCGCAAGCTCCAGCCTGCGACGGAGGTGCTCTGCCACTATTTCGTGCTGCCGCAGCGCTCCGAGGACCGGGTCTTGGACGTGTTGGCGCGGAAGACCGAGACGATCCGGCTGGAACTTGGCAGTCTGTCGAGAGTGCTAGAGGAGTCGATCGAGGCCACTCTGACGCGCGGCGGGATCCGCCACAGAGAAGCGGACCGGCTGGCCGAGGATCTAGACGGCCGGGGCTTCGCCTCGGGCGATGAAGAGCAGGCTGTTGGGGAGTTAGAAACGGCTAGGACAAGGGATCTCAGGGCCGAGATCGAGACGTGTCGACAGGTGTTGGACCGGTCCCGAAGGCAGGTCGACTTCAGCCCCGACCGGTTGCGCAACGCGGTCTCATGCGCGCTCGGGATGCTGAACGCCGACGATCTGGAGCCGTGCAAGGGCCCGGGCGGAAGAGAGGCTTGGAATGTCCCGGCCTTGGACCGCCGGGCAGCGACCGACGCCAGCTGGGCGGTCACGATGGACTCTCTGCGCGCTCCGCGAAAGAAGGGTGATAAGCGACGGGACTGGCGCAAGGCAGCAGCAATCCGGCCTGTGGTCTTTGAAGACCCGGGCATGCTCAGCGACGAGGTGGTGCACGTCCACCTTGAGCAGCGGCTCGCGCAGCGCCTCTTGGCACGATTCCGGTCGCAGGGTTTCCTTTACCACGATCTGGCGAGAGCGTGCTTGGTGCAGTCACAGGACTCGATTCGTCGTGTCGTGCTGCTGGCACGGCTGCTCCTCTTTGGGAAACGGGCGGAACGCCTCCACGAGCAGCTGATCGCAGTGGCCGCTCGCTGGCAGGAACCCGAGCTGACCCGCCAGGGGCTCGTGCCCTTCAAGAAGAGAGCCACTGATAGGACCCTGTCGTTGCTGGACACGGCTCTGACACGGGACGGCGGGCAGGCCAGAACTCCGCCAAGCAGGGTGCAGCAGTTGTTGCTCCGGTCTGTCGACAGAGACATACGCGACCTATTGCCTCATCTGGACAGCGCGGCGCGGGATGCGGGTGCCACCGCTGAGAGCCTGCTCGCCAAACGCGGCAGGGACGAGCAGGTGAAGCTGGAGCAAACCTTGCGCGAGCAGAAGAAGCGAGTGGAAGCCAGTCTTAGGAAAGAGTCGGGCAGCGAGCGGCAGATGGGCCTGTTCGGCGATGAGGAGGTCCGCGAGATCAAGGCCCGAATCAGGACGTGGAAGCGTCGCATCCAAGAGTTTGACGCCGAGATAGAGACCGCGCCGCAGAGGGTCAAGGAGCTCTACCGCGTTAGCACCCGACGGGTGGAGCCGGTCGGGGTTGTCTACCTTTGGCCGGACACTAACTGATGGCCAGACAGAGAGCGGACTCCAGAACCCGGGCACACCTAGAGTGGCTGGGGTTCGTGCAGCCCCAAGGACTGGTGGTGTCGACCCCCGCCCTGAATGAGGCCGGGGCGGTGCTGAACCGCAACGATGTTGAAGGGCAGAGGCTGCTGCGGGACTGCTGCGACGACAACGGGCCGTCGGGGCCTGAAATCCGGGACTTCAGGGAGTTTGCGAAGTCGGTTCTTGGGTGGACATTCCATCAGAAGTTCTATCGCGGCGATGGACATCGTGAGCTGCCGGACGACTTGGTTGTGCCGCTGCCGGAATTCCACGATGTCCTGAAGCCCGACTACGCCATAAGGCACCGGCGTGACCTAGCCGCTGGCGAGTCCGAGTGGCAGCTCCTGATTCGGACGGTTCGACCAAGCCAGGGATTCGACTCTGCCGAGTCCGGACGCGGGACATTGGACGCGACCGCGCACGGCCGGCTGGAACGCCTGCTGCGCGCGACCGGCGTTCAGGCGGGCGTTCTCTACAACGGTCGCGCGATCCGGCTCGTGTCGGCCCCAAGGGGAGAGAGCTCCGGATGGCTCGACTTCCGCGTGAGCGACATGTTGGAGACGCAGGGGCGGCCGATCGTTGCCGCGATGCGATTGTTGCTGAGCCAGGCCCGTTTGCTCACGGTCCCTGAGAACGCTCGCCTGTCGGCCCTGTTGCAGGCGAGCCGACAGTTCCAGAACGTCGTCAGCGAGCGTCTGGCCGAACAAGTCCTGCACGCACTCTACGAACTGGTGCGGGGGCTTCAGGCCGCTCACGACCAGTCCGGCGGAAGGCTGTTGCGGGAACCTCTTGAACGCGCCCCTGACGAGGTCTACAGGGGACTGTTGACCGTCATCCTGCGGATGGTGTTTGTGCTGTACGCGGAGCAACGCGGGCTGTTGTCCGATGACGAGGTGTTTGAGCGTTTCTACTCCCTGGGAGGCCTGTACGACCGGTTGCAGGAAGACGCCACGCACCACCCGACGACGATGGACTTCCGATACGGCGCGTGGGCACAGCTGATGGTGCTGTTCCGGATGGTGCACGACGGCGCGCGGTCCGGGACGATGCGCCTTCCCGCCCGGCAAGGCTCCCTGTTCGATCCAGGTCGATTCCTGTTTCTCAGCCAGGCCCCCGAAATGCCGGGCCATCTGTCCGAGGGCAGGTCCATTGCACCGCTGGTGCCAGACGGCACCGTTTACCGCGTCCTCGAGAATCTCCTGCTGCTGGACGGGGAGCGCATCTCGTACCGGGCGTTGGACGTGGAGCAGATCGGCTCGGTCTACGAGACCATGATGGGGTTTCGGATCGAGACGGCGAGCGGGATATCCCTGGCGATCAAGGCGCCGAAGAAGACCGGAGCTCCCTCGACGATCAACTTGGAGGCCGCGCTGGAAGCCAGCCCGGCGGGGAGGCGGAAATGGATCCAAGATCGGACAGGCCGGAAGATCACACCCCTGGTCAACAGGGCGGTCCGCGCGGCACGGTCCATTGACGAGCTGCACGCGGCGCTGGACTCGGTCATCGACAAGGACGCCACGCCGGACCGGGTGCCGCGCGGGGCCATGGTGCTGCAGCCGGGACGAGACCGGCGTGCCTCGGGCTCTCACTACACACCCCGGTCATTGACGGAGCCCATCGTTCGCCGGACGGTGGGCCCAGTGCTCGAGCGCTTGACGGACGGCGGGACCCTCACGCCGGAGGCGGTGCTAGCCCTCAAGGTCTGCGATCCCGCAATGGGATCCGGCGCGTTCTTGGTGGAGGCATGCCGACAGCTGGGAGATGCGTTGCTTGAAGCGTGGCAGAAGCACGGCGGGGGCGTCCAGGGCGTTACCGACGACGATGCGATCGTGTTTGCCCGTCGTGTCGTCGCTCAGCGCTGCCTGTACGGCGTTGACCGCAATCCCGTGGCGGTGGAACTGGCGAAGATGTCTCTCTGGCTGGCCACTCTCGCAAAGGATCATCCGCTGACGTTCTTGGATCACTCCTTGCGGCACGGCGACTCGCTACTGGGCCTTGGGCGCACGCAGATCGAACAATTCCACTGGGCCGGGAGCACCAAGATCGTCCAAACGGGAATCGAAGCGCAGGAGGCCATACGTAAGGTGGAACGCGTGGCACAGTTGCGACGAGAGATTCGGTCTGTTGCACCTGACACCGCTCACGAGAAGAGTCTTCGCCTCTGGGTAGATGCGAAACGAGAGTTGGCAAGCGTTCTGTTGATGGGCGATCTGCTTGTGGGCTCGTTCTTCGAAGGTGATCGCCCCAAGGAGCGGGAGAAGGTACGGCAGCGCTACGCGAGAAGGCTGCTGGAGGGCAGTTTGGACTCTGTCAGCAACCCGCTGGATCGCTATCGATTCGATGAATGGCCCTTAGCCTCCTTCCACTGGGAATTGGAGTTTCCCGAGGTGTTTGACCGGGAGAGGCCAGGGTTTGACGCCATCGTCGGAAACCCGCCGTTCGCTGGCAAGAATGCCGTCACCAACGGAAATCGTCCGGGATATCTGCTGTGGCTGAAGGCTCTACACGATGGCAGTCACGGAAACGCCGACGTGGCCGCGCATTTCTTCCGGAGAGCGTTTTCCAAGCTGAGGGAAGGGGGAAATCTCGGGCTTGTCGCGACGAACACTATCGGTCAGGGCGACACGAGATCAACCGGTCTGCGGCAGATCTGCAATACGGGCGGCGTGATCTACGACGCCACCCCCAGGATGCGGTGGCCAGGCCAAGCCGCCGTGGTCGTCAGCGTAGTCCACATTGCCAAGCGTGCAGGGCTGAAGGGCTCAGCCACCCAAATGAAGGTTCCGATCCCTGCATGCCGCTTGGACGGGTGGGATGTGGACTCGATCTCCGCGTTCTTGGTGCCGGGGACGATGCACGACGACCCGGCGCGCTTGCCAGAAAACGACGGTAAGAGCTTTATTGGAAGCGTCGTTCTCGGGATGGGATTCACGTTTGACGACAAAGATAAGAAGGGCGTGGCGAGCACACTCTCCGAGATGCGCGCGCTTCTCGAGGCGAATCCAGCGAACAAAGATGTCATCCAGCACTACATTGGCGGTGCCGAACTGAACACGGGCCCGACACACGCCCACCATCGGCACGTGATCAACTTCCGCGACTATCCCTTGGATCGGGATCCCGGCCTGCAACCGGGGTGGTTGGACGTGTGCTCGAGAGCGCGGGCGCTTCAGATGGGTCTCGGGTCTGATGGTTGGGGCCGCACTTGCGAGTCTGCCTCGAGCTGCCGGGAATTGCTCAACCATCTCCGCGCGGGGAAAAACCGCGCGACAGCATCGAAGGGGCCAATGAGCAAGGCTGCACGCGATTTGGGGCCTTTGGTGACGACCGTTCAAGGGTGGCTAAGGATCGGGAAGGCTCCTGAGGACTACCCGCATCCTGTGGCAGCCGACTGGCCCGAGTTGTTGGAGATCGTTCGAGCAAGGGTTCGCCCTGCGCGCGTCAATCTCAAGGGCAAGAAGCGCCGAGCGTATTGGTGGCAGTTTGCTCGGGCGAGTTTAGCCCTCCAAAAGGCCATCCGCGGTCTGCGCCGTGTGCTGGCGATCTCTGCCGTCGGGCAGCATGCCGCCTTCGCGTTCCTTCCGACCGGAGCAGTCTATGCACACAGTCTTGTGCTCTTTCCCCTCGATTCCTTCGCAGCGTTCTGCGCCCTGCAGTCACGGCCTCACGAGATCTGGGCTCGACGCTTCGGTTCCTCGATGAAGAGCGATCTGCGCTACACGCCTTCGGACTGTTTCAAGACCTTTCCCTTTCCCTTTCAATGGCACAGCAGACTCGCACTCGAGAAAGCCGGCAAGGAGTACTACGAGTTCCGCGCAAGCCTGATGGTCCAGAACGCAGAGGGACTGACGAAGACCTACAATCGCTTCCACGATTCCTACAACCGCGACGCGGACATTGAGCAGCTTCGGGAACTGCACGACCAGATGGACAGAGCGGTCCTCGCAGCATACGGCTGGACAGACCTTGCCCCCGAGTGCGACTTCCAGCCTGTTCAGGACGGCAAGAAGTTTCGCTATCAGTGGTCCGATCGAACGCAAGAAGAGGTGCTCGGACGGCTCTTAGATCTGAACGCGCGAGGGCCTGAGGGATCGCCGTCCACATCGAGCCACCCTACGTCAAGGCCGAGGGCCCGCAGTGCTGAGCGTCCCGGCGTCCCCGGTGCTTCGGGCTCCCCACTCGCAAGCCAGCCCATAGGACCGTTATTCAGCGAGGTCAAACGCGCTTGACTGGGCAAGGGGCACGAACGGCTTGGCAGCGACCACCTCGGGACTCCCATGGGTCGGGCCTGGTGCTTTGCCCCGAGGACCGCAGGACGGCCGGCCACCCAATGGGCCAGGAGTCCGTGATTGGTGCACTCGCGAAGGCCTGCGACGCTGTTAACCCGAATGAGTGCCGCCCGCCCTCGATGTTTCGCAATCCACTCTTGGTGGACGCGACAGTAGGTCCGAGGCCCCGGTTGTCGGCCCGCAGCATTCCTTCTCTAGACGATCCGGCCGCGACCGGAAGCTCAGTTCGCTCACCGGCGATGACAGGCCAGACCGTGCCCTCCTGTCAAGAAGCCGTGGATTGCCGCGAAGCCGGTCTCCGCGGGAACCGGCCTACCGGCCAGCGTTGGCCACCGATGGCAAGCACCGGCCCATTCTCCGCGGAACGCGAGGCCACTCGTGCTGGCTAACGTCCTGATCCGAAACTTCAAGGCGTTCGAGACTCTCGACCTCGAACTGGGCAGCCCGGTCGTGTTCATCGGACCTAACAATTCCGGGAAGACGAGTGCGATGCAGGCCCTCGCCCTGTGGCAGCACGGCCTCGCTCGCTGGAATGAGAAATACGGCGACCGCCCGGTGCCCAAGCGCCGACCAGTCGTCACAGTGACCCGCAGGGACCTGATTTCGATACCCGTTCCCTCGGTGGATGCTCTGTGGCATCAGCTCCATCTTCGAAGTGTGACCAAGGACGGGGACTCCATTCGCAGGGACAACGTGCGGATCGAGATCACGGTGACAGGCACTGAGGGCGGCAAGTCGTGGGAGTGCGGACTCGAGTTCGACTACGCCAACACGGACTGGATGTATTGCAGACCGCTGCGGGTGAGCGACGGTCGCCCTCCTCAGCGGATGCCGATTCCGCAAGCGGCTCTGGGAGTGCGGGTCGCATGCCTGCCGCCGATGTCGGGATTGGCCGCAAGTGAGTCTCGTCTCGATCAGGGGGCCATCGATGTCCGAATCGGGGAAGGCCGAACGGCCGAAGTTCTTCGCAACCTCTGCCACCTAGTCGTTACAGCCGATTCCGGCGATCAATGGGAGCGGCTCGCTAGGTCCATGAGAGATCTGTTCGGATGTGACCTTGAGAAGCCTGAGTACATCCCCCATCGTGGCGAACTAGAAATGTCGTATCGCGAGGGTGGCATCCGCTTTGACATCTCCTCTGGCGGCCGAGGAATGCACCAGACTCTCCTGCTCCTCTCATACATGTACGCGAACCCCGGCTCGGTGCTGCTGCTAGATGAGCCCGACGCGCATCTGGAAATCCTGCGCCAGCGGCAGACGTACTCCTTGCTGACCGAGGTCGCTGGCCAACAGGGCAGCCAGATCATCGCCGCGAGCCATTCGGAAGTCCTGCTCAACGAGGCCGGCCGGCGGGACATGGTCATCGCCTTCATCGGATCGCCTCACAGAATCGACAAGTCCAGCGCGAGCAGCCAAGTCTTGAAGGCGCTCCGGCAGATCGGCTTTGAGGACTACGTGCAGGCCCAGCAGACCGGCTGGGTGCTCTACCTGGAAGATTCCACTGATCTGGCCATCCTGCGATCTGTCGCGAAGCGGATTGGCCATGGGGGGGCTGCCAATGCCCTCAGTCGGCCGTTCGTGCACTATGTTGGCAACCAGCCCAAGCGGGCCGAGCATCACTTCTTCGGCATCCGTGAGGCCGTTCCCACACTTCGCGGCGTCGCGGTGTTGGACCGCTCGGGCCGTCACCGCCCCAGCCCCGAGCACCTAGTGCTCCGTGAGTGGACGTACAGGGAGATTGAGAACTATCTCTGCACTCGGCGCACATTGCTGGAATTTGCTCGGGCAACGGCCAGAGCGGATGTGCCCGAGCCCCTGTTCACGGAGGCTGAGGTCACCAAGCGGACTGAAGCGATGGAGGCTTCCATTCGGACGGTCACGTCCGCGCTCACGGCTCTTGGGAAGGCATCTCCCTGGGGGAGCGATATCAAGGCCAGCGACGAATTCCTCACCCCCCTCTTTCGCGCTTACTACCGCCACCTTGAACTTCCCAACCTCATGGCGAAGAAACAATTCCACGAGCTGGCTGAGTACATCCAAGAAGATGAGATCGCGGATGAGATGAGGGAAGTGCTGGACGCCATCGCTGGCGTCGCGTCCGATGCCCAGACCGGGATACCCGCCCCCTCGGCATGACGGCTGAGTCTCAGTGCCACGCGGAGGCATCGAGTCAGTCGGTCGCACGACGAGCCAGGCCGGATCTACGGGGATTCCGATCGTCTACGCTCTCCGGCGTCGGTGGCTTCGTACGTCGTAGCCGATTCGGCAGTCGTTCGGCGGAGCGACAGCGTTGCCTCGTCCGAGTCGGCTGTCGGCACTTAGCGCCGCCCGCCGGCAACTGTTCCGCCCGGGCACCAAGGCTGCGGTCGGTGCCAGATCTAGGCCGACCACGGGTACACTCCGCATGGCAGCGGCCGAACAGCCCGCAACATGGGCGGCTTAGCAGCTATCGATCGGTCGGATTCCTGCGGTGATACGCTATGTCTTCTCCCATAGTCACTGCCGTGCTCACACCTTGGACAGGCGTGCCTGAGCCTCGGTCGCACTGGCAGGATCCCGATACCGAGTGCCGATGTTCGTAGTCTCCGCAACGTCTACTGCCATTCCCCTTCGCCGCACTCAGCCGGCGGTGGCGGGCCATCTTCCAACCCGGACAAGTGATGCGGAGTGCAGACGATGAGCGTATCGCCCGCGGGGCCGACCTCCGACCTGCAGGAAACGCCCGTCGAGGTGCGAGACCGCCTTGCCGACACCCTGAGGCTCGACCTCGTAGGCCCGTGGGCGGGCCACCAACTAGAGCGGGAGCGGCTGCCTTGGCGAGGTGGCCGGGTCCGGCCCTCAACCTGGTACCTCACCGGCTTCATCGTCCCGCGCAACCAAGACGAGCTGCAGCGCTCCAAGGACAACGTCGATGTCGGCGACGACTTGGACGAGACGCCTTCGAGCCAGGGCGCCACAGAGGACTCAAGCGACGACGGGAAACCCGCGCGCAGGGGCTACTTCCCCACATCACTGGGGCTGAGCTTCCTCGTGAGCCGCAAGACCTGTCGTCTCAGGGTCACGGTCCGCTGGGGCGACTACGACGTTCGAGAGATTGGCAAGTCTAAAGTCTGGTGCAGAACGCCCCACGAGGCATCGTGGGCTCCGGAAGTCCCAGAGTCCGGCGGGCCCGGCGAATGGCACGTGCCAGATTCGAACGGTCTGGTGGTCCAAGTGGTCGTTCGACCCGTGCGCTCCACCTTCATCAGCACCAACGACTCTGGAGTCCGTGCAGTGTCCATATTCTTGGTCAACCGCCGAGCCGCCGGCTTCGAGAGCCCCCTGGATGATCACCTGTACGCGTTCCAGCCCGAGATCGAGGTCAAGTCTGACCACCCGTTCCCCGCAAGGCCGATCGTTCAGGGGACCTCTACCGAGCACTGGGATGACTCTGTTGCGGCGCTGCACTATTCCGACACGCCGGAATACGCAACGGGGCATGGCGTGTCAGCGGACTGGACTGTCGTTGACGGGCAGTGCCGGCTCGTCCGCACGGCTTGGATTGGGCAAGCCCACGTCGAGGTCACGTCGACATCAGAGATCCCGGGGCCACAGTTGAGCATGGACCACCTGGGATGTGTCGAGACGGCGGAAGAGGTCCACTCCGCGCTCGATCCTCTTGTGGAGCGCTACCGAGATTGGATCACCAGCCAGGGCGGCGGGCTCGACACCCTCCCGGGCGACCACCGCGAGACCGCAGAAGAGCTCCTTCGCTTGGCGGGCATAGCGGCGACCCGCATCGAGTCCGGAATCGAACTGGTCGCGACCGATCCGGACGTCCGTGATGCTTTCAGGGTGGCGAATCGTGCCGTGGGAAGAGCTCTCAAGCAACGGCTTGGAGTCGAAGCGCCAGAGTGGCGACCCTTCCAACTCGCGTTTATCCTCCTCAACCTTTCCGGCATCGCGGATCCGAACGACCCTCACCGCATGACCGTCGACCTGCTCTTCTTTCCCACCGGGGGCGGGAAGACCGAAGCCTACCTTGGGCTGGCTGCGTTCACCATGGTGCTCCGGAGGCTGCGGAACCCGTCCAACGATGGCCGGGCCGGGGGCGGGGTCAGCGTCCTGATGCGCTACACCCTGCGCCTTCTGACCCTCGACCAGCTTGCCAGAGCAAGCGGTCTCGTGTGTGCCCTTGAGCTCGAGCGCCGTCAGCGGAAAGACCGATACGGGGCCTGGCCGTTCGAGATCGGCCTGTGGGTGGGCTCGGCCGCCACCCCCAACCGGATGGGAAGCAAGGGAAAATCCCGGGGAAGCGCCAGAGAGAAGGTCAACCAGTTCAAGAGCGACCCGGCTGGCAAGCCATCCCCGATTCCCCTCGAAGAGTGCCCGTGGTGCCGGGGGAAGTTCCAGCCCGAGTCGTTCAATCTGCACCCGGACTCTGACCGTCCCACCAACCTCGTGATCCATTGCACAGACCTGGATTGTGAATTCTCCGAACAGCCGCTCCCGATCATTGCCGTGGATGAGCCGCTCTACCGCCGACTTCCGGCCTTCGTCATTGCCACGATCGACAAGTTCGCCGCACTCCCGTGGACCGGCGAGAGCGGCGCCCTCCTTGGCGGCGCAGACCGCTTCGACGGGGACGGGTACTATGGCGCCGCCACGCCCAGAAGGGGCAGACCTCTCGATTCGCGCCTGCAGCCCCCGGACCTGATCGTCCAAGACGAGCTGCACCTGATATCGGGCCCTCTTGGAACCATGGCCGGGCTGTACGAGACGGTCATCGAGGCCCTGTGCGCCTCGGCCTCCGGCCAGACTGGCACCAAGCCGAAGATCGTTGCTTCCACAGCGACCATCCGGCAAGCCAAGGACCAAGTCCAGGCGCTCTTCGCGAGATCCCAGACCCAAGTCTTCCCGCCGTCCGGTCCGGACCGGCGAGATTCATTCTTCGCCCGCACCGTCAGGCAGGAGGAAAAACCAGCCAGGCGATACCTCGGCGTCTCCGCTCAAGGAAGGAGTGCCAAGGTGGTCACCCGACGGGTGCACGCGGCGCTCATGGGAGCCGCAATGCGCGCCTACCTGACGGCCGGGGGTGATCGGGATGTGCTCAACCCGGCAGACCCGTACATGACAGTCATCACGTACTTCAACGCACTTCGCGAACTGGGCGGGGCGCGGCGGATCCTAGAGGAGGAGGTGCAGAACACGATCAAGACGATCGGGGCGCGCAAGCGCCACGGTGAGAAGAAGGGCCTCTTCAGGGACCGTCTGAAATTTTCCGGCATCGTAGAGCTGACATCACGTGTCTCCACCTCCGAAGTAGCGGCGGCAAGGCGAGCGCTAGACACCGAGTTCCGGCTCAAGCCCAAGAAGGGAACGAGGGTCGTTGATTGCGCGCTCGCCACAAACATGATTTCGGTCGGCCTCGACATTCCCCGTCTGGGCCTCATGGTGGTCGTGGGTCAGCCCAAGACCGCCTCCGAGTACATACAGGCCACGAGCCGGGTTGGCCGCGAGTCTAACCGGCCCGGCCTGGTGGTGACCCTGCTCAACATGTACAAGCCTCGTGACCGCTCGCACTACGAGCGGTTCAAGCACTTCCACGAGACTTTCTATCGGGCCGTCGAGGTTGCCAGCGTCACGCCGTTCGCGGCCAGGGCGCTGGACCGCGGTCTTGCTGGCGCCCTTGTGGCTCTGGCACGGCACGCTGAGGGCGAGATGACCGGGCCGAAAGGCGCCGGGCGGATTAAGGACTTTCGCTCAAGCTTGCATCGTCTCGCCACCGACGTGTTCCGCGCCCGAATCATGGATCAGCCAACCCTCTCGAACGACGAGGACAGGAGTGCTCAGTTGGAGGCGGTCTGCAACCGGATCGACCGCCTGTTGGATGATTGGGCCAAAAGGTCTCCCGTCGACGGCGCCCTCCGTTACCAGAAGTACGAGGCCGGCGACAAGTCAGCGCCGGTCTTGCTTCACGGGACGATCGAAGGAGCCGCCCAAGCTCTGCCAGAACGAGCCGCCCAAGCTCTGCCAAGCGAGAGCTTCCGAGCAAACCGATCCCTTCGCGACGTAGAGCCAGTGGTCGACTTGGCACTGTTGGAGTCCTGAGCATGCCAGCGCACACACTCGTCTCGGGCTCTGCCAAGACAAAGCCGAAGCGAATCGGAGAGGTCCGCGAGAGTCAAGTGATCACGACCTACGGCCCCGGCGCACTCTTGGATCTTCCGCGACACTCGGTGATCGTCGCAGGGCTAGACACGTGGAGACCCAGCAGCGGCAGTGCTGACTTCAGGAACCGCCTCCAGATCATTGAACCGCGGTTAACCGACAAGATCCAGCGAATCACTGGTGTCAGTGCTCCAGGATTGTACCGGCCACCGTCCCAGACGGAAGGAGGGACCTTCAGCGGCAAGCAGCAGTACCGGCACATCGCAGTCCGCACGTTCCCAAGGTGGTTCGTGGTCCAGAGACCCGACTCGACTGACGACTCAGGAGAGCACCGGCGAAACCGGACATCCCGGCGCTTGGTTCAGCTGCAGCACCTTGAGGGTCGGAGATTCGAGAAAAAGCCGGTCGTCGCAACTCGGTTCGTCCGGGCGTGCACCAAGGGACACGTCGACGATCTGGATTGGCGCCACTTTGCGCATGGGGGCTACACAGCGTGCGGACGATGGCTCTGGCTCGACGAACGTGGCCAGTCCGGTGATCTCGGCGACCTGCACGTCCGCTGCGAGTGCGGCGAGCAGCGGCCCCTCTCCGACGCTCTCCAATGGGAAAAGAGGCCACTTGGGAAGTGCGACGGAAAACGACCATGGCTCGGCCCACACGCGGCCCAAGAGTGCAACGAGCCAAGTCGGCTGTTGATCCGAACTGCCAGTAACGCCTACTTCTCGCAGGTACTGCGCGTGTTGTCCATACCAGAGGGCGATGCGTCGTTGAGGAAGGACGTTGATCGCAACTGGGGCGTCCTGCAGGCAGCCAATGCTGAGAATCTTGCAGTATACGCGGCAATTCCAGCGGTCGGTGAGCTCATCACCAAGCACGGCGAGCGGGAGCTTCTGAAGGCCATCGAGGACAAGCGAAGCGGTCCGGCCAAAGAGGCACCTGCCAAGGTGGCCGAACTTGAAGCCTTCCTCGGCGCGCCTGAGGGCTACGGTGACGACATTCCCTTCAATCCCGATTTCCATGCCCGGCGCTTGCCACGTCAGCGCTGGAAGCGTTCGGCAGCCTCCGAAGGGATCACGTCTGTGATCCAATTGCACCGGCTCAGAGAGGTTTCCGCGCTGATCGGCTTCACGCGGCTTGAAGCAGCCCTTCCTGGAATTGATGGAGAGTACGGTAGCGAGACCGATGTGAGCCGGGCTGACCTAGACGAAGATCCGAATTGGTTCCCGGCTGTCGAGAATCGGGGAGAAGGGGTGTTCATCGCCCTCGACGCCGGTGCAGTCGCTAAGTGGCTGAGGCGCCCTGCCGTTCAGGAACGCGTGGGGCATCTCGAGAAGGGCCACGACCAATGGCTCCAGCAGCGGGACAAGACTGAGCCACCATTTCCAGGCGGCCCCTATGTTCTGCTCCACTCTCTGGCCCATCTGCTCATGCAGTCAATGGCCCTGCGCTGTGGGTATCCGGCAACCTCGATTCGAGAGAGGATCTACCTCGACAAATTCAAGTCCCGGTACGGCTTGCTGCTCTACACAGCGAGCCCGGATGCCGACGGTACGTTGGGCGGTCTCGTGCAGCAGGCAATCCACATCGAGGACCACCTCTCAATGGCCCTGAGAGCCGGAGAGCTCTGCTCGAGCGATCCGATCTGTGCTCAGCATTCGCCCAGTGACACTCTTGATGAGCGGTGGTTGCATGGCGCGGCGTGCCACAGCTGTGCGCTGATCGCAGAGACTTCCTGCGAAATGCGAAACGAGTATCTCGACCGGGCGCTCGTCGTGGCTACCGTCGACACCGCTGACGCGGCCTTTTTCCGCAGTTCCGGATGACAGACGCGCTCGCCAAGCTGTCTTCGTCCACTTGTCGTCGCTTGGCGGCTGCCCTTGAGTCGGGCCTCCTTGCACCGCCGTACTCAGTGGCCAGCGTGCACTCCACGCTTGGCACGCGCGACGCGACGGTGTTGGCAGTCTTGGGAGAGTGGGAGCGAATGGGCGTCCCGGGACCTGCAGCGGCGGCATGGCTTCGCAGCTTGGAGCGGGCCAAGTCGACCATCGCGCAGCCAACCTTCGTCTGGACGGGTCCACAAGCAATCGGCCTCCACTCCCGAGACACACGCCAAGTCTACGATGAGCTGATCAGGAACTTCAAGCAGTCAATCGTCATTAGTACCTTCGCTTACTTCGACGGACCGGAACGATTCAAGGATCTCGCGGCAAGGATGGACGGAGACCGCGACCTCCAAGTGACCCTCCTGCTCAATATCCAGCGCGGTCTCCACTCCAAGACCAAAGCGTCGGACTTGGTGCGACGCTTCGCAAGTCGATTCTGGGGATCCGACTGGCCAGGCCAGGCCCGTCCCAGCGTCTTCTACGATCCCCGCTCGTTGGATCAGGAATCGAAGGGCGTCTTGCATGCGAAGGCGGTCATCGCCGATGAGGAATCCATCTTCGTCACCTCAGCGAATCTCACCGAAGCAGCGTTGGATTGGAACATCGAGATCGGAGTGCTGCTCAGAGATAGGCCTCTCGCACTGACAGCCACCAAGCACTTCATAGCCTTGATCGACCAGGAGAGGCTTGTGCCGCTCCCTCAACGGTGATGTCCGATGGGAGCCGGCGGCGTCCACTTGCGACAGGACCGAGGCCCCTGATGGCTCTCGGCCGTTGCGCGACAGCTGGGCAACCGCTCCTCGCCTGGGTTCCAGCGCCCTCAGCGACGGTGATCCTCCGACGGATCAAGGCGCTATCCGAGGCGTCGTGTGTCCCGGTGGCCCCGACGCGGGGTAGGCCGACACCTGTGACGAGCACACTACTGCCCAGTCGATGGGACTCCGGACCGGCCGGCGGCGGGCCTCTCGCAGCATGGGGGACTGGCCGGGAGACGCGAGGGGCGGCTGCCGAGACGCTTGCCGGCGCCCCAAGCATCCCCGGACCGTCACTGTGCGTTATGCATTCCTAGCCATACTAAAGCATCTGTCGCACTGTGTCATAGAGCAATGGTTTATCAGTATGTCGTATGATCAATCTAATGAATCGAATTCGCAAAGTGCCTACTCGCGAGTCCGATCCGGGCTCCTCGCCCGACCCGGTCTCGGCAGAAAATCCCGCGACGGACGCGCCCACAGTGGGCGAGATGGTGGATCGACTCTGGGAGAATCCGCGCCATGACGCGGCGTACAAGGCGGTCTTCGGCCAGAGGGAACCGATGGCTGATTTCCTGCGCATGATGGACGCCGATTGGACCGACGAGCTGGACCTCGAGACGCTCGAGCGGCTCCCGAGCGAGCATGTGTTGGAAAACTTGGGCAAGCTGGTCGGCGATCTGGCCTGGCGCGTGCGGTACACCGGCGACCGGAGCTGGCAGTACATCCATTTGCACTTCGAGCTGCAATCGACGGTGGACCCAAACATGGCGCTGCGCATGCTGGGCTATGCCTACGCCGGTTACACCGGCATGGCACGCAATCGCCACCCGGACGACGCCCGGCTCTTCGAGCCGATCGTGAGCATCGTGCTGCACACCGGGGACGAGGCGTGGACCGCGAAGCGAGAAATGGCCGAGCTGATCCAGCCGGTGCGGGACTCCGTGGGGCACCTAGTTCCACGGCTGTCGTACGAGCTGGTCGAACAGCGGGCCAAGCCTGAACCAGGCCATGCTGACGGGGACAACTTTGCGGCGGCGTTGCTGGCAGAAGGCCGCAGCCTGAGCTTGGAGGAGACAAGGAAGGCGCATCGGATGGCATGGGCGATCGTGGAGTCGCGGCCACATCTGAAGGTGCCGTACATGGGCTGGAGCCGTTACAATCTGCACAGGAGAGTGCGCGAGGGCCGGATAGAATTGCCGGAGACGCCGGACGAGTGGCCGGCGGTGTGGGAGGAGACCGTGAAAAAGTTTGGATGGGACGCCGAGGAAAGGGGCATCGTGAAGGGCGAGGCCAGAGGCATCGTGAAGGGCGAGGCCAGAGGCATCGTGAAGGGCGAGGCCCAAGCCTTGGATGGAGTCCGCAGGCACGTTGTGGGAGAGGTCCGAGATCGGTTCGGTGCGGAAGTGGCCGACCAAGCGCAAGCATTCCTGGCGGGCGTCGGACGCATGGAGCGCATTCTGGCGGTGCACGGCTGGGCGTTGACTTGTCAGAGCCAGACTGAACTGTTGGACCGGATCGCGAGCGCATAGACGGAACCAACCGTGATTATGCACTTGACACAAGATAGGTACGGTGATTCCGTGGCGGGATGCGCAAATCTATCAGGTGTTTGGCCATGGGGAGGGTTCTTCTAGAGCATGGAGTCTTGGATTGAACCGTTTTGGGATCTTGGCGATTGGAGGTGGCAGGTCCTCGCTCTTGCTTGGGCAATTGTCATCGTGCTGACCTACGTTCTTCCAGTCGGGGCGATGACCAGGATTTTCGAATGACGGATGCGAAAGTGACTCTGGCACGGATGCGTCAAGCGGCCTTCCTGTCGTGGACCAGCTCGCGGTAGCGCAGCGGGTCGGTGGTGAGGATGCGCTTCACCGTGTCGCGGAACATGTGCGGATTGTTGCGGTTGTTGAAGCGCCACTCCATCTCCTCGAGGTAGCGGTCAAGATGCTTGGCGCTGATCGTGTGGAACGCGCCGATGATGGAGCGCTTGAACAGTGACCAGACGCCCTCGATGCTGTTGGTGTGCACGTCCCCGACCACCCATTCCTCGATCGAGTGGTTCACGGTTTCGTGGCGCGTGTTCTCGGTTTCGATGCCGAGGTAGGATTGCAGCTCGTCCGTGTAGAGCGCCTCGGCCTTGTCCGAGACGTTCTTCTCGATGAAGGTGTGGAGCGTGGCCTTGCGGACATTCGGGATGCTCTGCAGGCGCACTTGGCCGCCGCGCTGGATGGCGCCGGCCACCCAGGTCTTGTTCTTGCGGCAGCCCCTGCCGACGTGCTTGCGCTTGCCGCCAATCAGCGTCTCGTCCACTTCGATGACCCCGAACAGTGTGGGGCCGTCGAAGGGATCGTTGCCCATTGCCCCCCGAATGCGGTGGCAGAGATACCAGGCCGTGCGGTAGGATCCGATGCCCAGTGTGCGCTTGAGCTGATTGGCCGAGATCGCCTTGCGGGACTCCATCATCAGGTGGATGGCGACCAGCCACTTGCGCAGCGGCAGATGGGAATCATGCATGATGGTTCCGGCGGTGACGCTGAACTGGTAGCGGCAGGCGGAGCAGTCCCACTGCGGTCGGGCCGTGAGTTCGCTCACTCTTTCGCAGCCGCATTGCGGGCAGGACACCTTGCCCCCCGGCCAGCGCAGTTCCTCCAGGAAGTCGCGGCACTTCTCATCGGTGGTGAAGCGGTCCATCAGGTGCATAAGATTGGAGGGAGAGGTGTCAGGCATGGCAAAGCACTCCAAGCGGAAGCGAAGGCTGCCCCGCAACATTGTCAATCGTCCGGACTCGGAAATCATGGAGCGGATCTTCGGCAAGCGCGTAAAGCGCGAGCTGGACAAGGTGGCTCACCGGTCGGAACGTGTTGCAAAAAAAGGCCCTTCGGCTCATCCAAAGCCATGATATCAAGCCTACCTATCTTGTGGCAAGTGCATAATCACGGAACCAACGGTCGCCGGCATGCCGAGTGGCCGAGACGTCCACTTGCACTTCGAGCTGCAATCCGCGGTGGACCCAGACGTGGCGCTGCGCATGCTGGGCTATGCCTAGGCCGCCTACGCGGGCATGGCACGCAATCGCCGGCCAGGCGACCTCCGGCTCTTCGAGCCGGTCGGGAGCATCGTGCTGCACACCGGGGACGAGGCGTGGACCGCGAAGCGAGAAATGGCCGAGCTGATCCAGCCGGTGCGGGACTCCGTGGGGCACCTAGTTCCACGGCTGTCGTACGAGCTGGTCGAACAGCGGGCCAAGCCTGAACCAGGCCATGCTGACGGGGACAACTTTGCGGCGGCGTTGCTGGCAGAAGGCCGCAGCCTGAGCTTGGAGGAGACAAGGAAGGCGCATCGGATGGCATGGGCGATCGTGGAGTCGCGGCCACATCTGAAGGTGCCGTACATGGGCTGGAGCCGTTACAATCTGCACAGGAGAGTGCGCGAGGGCCGGATAGAATTGCCGGAGACGCCGGACGAGTGGCCGGCGGTGTGGGAGGAGACCGTGAAAAAGTTTGGATGGGACGCCGAGGAAAGGGGCATCGTGAAGGGCGAGGCCAGAGGCATCGTGAAGGGCGAGGCCAGAGGCATCGTGAAGGGCGAGGCCCAAGCCTTGGATGGAGTCCGCAGGCACGTTGTGGGAGAGGTCCGAGATCGGTTCGGTGCGGAAGTGGCCGACCAAGCGCAAGCATTCCTGGCGGGCGTCGGACGCATGGAGCGCATTCTGGCGGTGCACGGCTGGGCGTTGACTTGTCAGAGCCAGACTGAACTGTTGGACCGGATCGCGAGCGCATAGACGGAACCAACGGTCGCCGGCATGCCGAGTGGCCGAGACATTGAGGTGCCCATAGTTTCGTGGACAGTCTAGTGTCCGGCAGGACGATCACGGGCTGAGCGGGTAGCGCGGCCGTGCTTGTCGCGAGACTCGGACAGCTCGTCGAGGAACGCCACCAACCTGCGCAGCTGGGAAGCTGGCCCCGGGGCCCTCGGCTGGGCCCTGCCAGCCTGGCTGATCGCGAGGTGGCCTCCGTTGGGCGTGGACATTCGGCTGCATCTCGTTGACGTAGACCTCCTTGGGCTTGCCGTGGTGCCGCCAGCGGGGTCGCAGTCCGGGCACCCCGGCGAAGCCGCTGGTGCGGCAGCGCCCATTGGCTGCCCGGTAGCAGGGCCCCGCGTTCCGGGGCGGACTTCCAACTGCTTCCGCGAGCAGCGCCGGGAAGCCATGCTCGGCCAGCAGCTCGCCAGACAGCCGGCCCAGGCCTGTCACGCATGCCGCGAGATTCCTGCAATGCTGGCCAGACAAGGTCAGGAAGCGAACTTGGCCGGCGATTAGTTGCAAGCCGTGCGGCTTCTGAGCGCTGAACCAGCCGATCCAGCCGTCGCGCACGGAGCCATTCAAGGCTTCGGCGCGCCAGCCGGTCGGGGCCATCCAAGTCCTGCCAACCGTTGCGACCTGTCGCAGTCCACGGTCGATCAAGTCGCGAGAGGAGAGGTGATGGATTCCCGACGTCCCCGTGTTCGGCGAGCCGTTATCATGGGAACGACGGAACACCCTCCTATGGCAGTGAGTTACACCCCCGACGGCTACGCGACCGTCACGCCCTATCTGATTGTCGACGACGGTGGTGCCGCGCTGCAGTACTACGAATCCGCGTTCGGCGCCGTCTTGCTGCAGCGGGTTGACATGCCCGGGGGCAAGCTCGGACACGCCGAGTTCTCAATTGGCGACTCTCGGGTGATGATGGCGGACGAGTTCCCCGAGATCGGCGCACTGTCCCCCAAGACGGTCGGCGGGACCCCTGTGTCTCTCATGGTGTATGTCGAGGATTGCGATGCCGTCTTCAGTCAAGCCGTCGCGGCGGGCGCCACTCCCCTGCGCGCCCCGGAGGACCAATTCTACGGTGACCGGTCCGGCACCCTGAAGGACCCGTTCGGGCACAAGTGGACCGTCTCGACCCATGTGGAGGACGTCTCGGAGGAAGAGCTCGCCAAGCGCTTGTCGCAGATGCAAGAGGCCGGCTAGTGTTCTGTCACAGCATGATTCTTGGGTAGATGGCCTTGAGCTTGCAGCGAGCATCGTCGATCTTCATCTGCCATTCCACTCCGCGCTGGCGCACGTTGACATCGGTTGACCAAGCCGCGATCTGCGCCTGCAGCTCGCTCAACTCACCAATGCGGCGCCCGCTCAGGCACTGGCGCGTCATCGCGCTCAGCTCGCATTCTGCGACATTCAGCCAGCTGCCATGCTTCGGCGCGTAGCAGAAATCGATCCGTCGCACCAGCTCTCTCGCCCGCTCCGGCTCGAACGCCGCGTAGAACGCCCCCTTCGTGTGCGTGTTCAGATTGTCCAGCACCAGCGTCACTTTCTCGCAGCCGGCGTAACGCCCGTCCAGCAGCTCCGCAACCTCGTATGCCCAGTCCCTCTTCGTGCGACGCTTGCGGGCCGTCGCCTGCCGCCAGCCGCTCAGCGGCTCGCAGAACATGCATACCGCCGCCGTGCCCGCCCGCTCGTACTCCTAGTCCACCCGCTGTGGATGGCTCTCCGTCGCCGGCTGGCTCTCGCGCGTGTCCTTGACCAGCTGCACCGGCTGCTCGTCCATGCATACCACCGGGTGCTCGCCAGCATACGGCCGCTCGTAGGTCTCCAGTACTTGCTCCATGTTCGCCGCGAATTCCGCGTCCGCCTGCGGCGGAATCACCCAGTACTGCACCTTGCGACTCGAGAATCCGTTTTCTTGACGTTCTCCTGGCAGTTTCGTGGCTGATCGAGCAGCAGTTCCAAATATGGCAGGTAGCTCGAGCGATGCAGTTCGGAAGGTGTGCTGTCGCTAGCGATCTGCTCGGTTAGGTGAGGATTGCGCGGGCATCTCGGCATGCGGTCGTGGCTGTAAGGGCCACTGGTGCCGTAGAGCGACACCCTGTCCGATGGGCTCTTGTGGCAGCGGGCACAGCGATGCTGCTGGCTCTTGTAGCAGAGCGTGATTGACTGCTGCCGATACTCATGCTGGGGTGCAACCCCCCCATTGCCAAGTCGGTGGTGCTCGCCGGTGTAGCATCGTGTCCAACAGGCTGGGCCAGTCGCGGAAGACGAATTCCTCAGTGAAGAAGCGTAGTTTGGCGAAGAACTTGCTGCGCGTTTGCAGGTACTCACGGCATTGCTGCCAGCGGCCCGGCAGGCCGTCGAGGGCTGTGTGCAGCGCGAAGGCCAGCAGGTTCAGCGTCGCGAGCACATTCGCCAGACCCTTGTTGCCATGGCCGAAATTGTGCTTGAAGTTCTGTCCATGGCGCGCGATGCAATTGAAACACTCATTCTCGACCTTCCAGCGCGCTCTCGCGCAGCGCGCGATTTCCTCGACGTTCTCGCCGCGCACCGCAAGGCTCGTGAAGAAGGTGCTGTAGTACGTTTGCTGCCAACCAGCGGGCCTGCGCTGGCAGATGCGCATCTCGATCCAGGTGCCCGTGACCGCGTCAGTGCTGTTGCGCACGCGCACGCCCGACACCCAGCGGTAGCGCTGCTGCCGCCAGCCGCGTCCGTGCTGGCTGCGGCGCCGCAGCCAGTTCGTGGTACGCGGGCGGGTGCCGTCGATGGCGGCGAACAGGGCCGGATGCGAGCCGGGCTTGACGACAAACAGGAAATCGGCGCCGGCATCCAGGATCTGGCGGCAGAACGGATGCTTGGAGTACAGGGCATCACCGAGGCACACCCGACGCAAGCCGCGCAACTGCTCGTGCCAGCGCGCGAACCAGCGCTTGGCGGCGTTGAGCTCACAGTCCTGCTTGCGGGATTGGCGCGAGCCCTGCTCGCCGGGGTCATCCTGGGGACGCACGAATTCGGGCATCAAGGGCAGGGCGCGATTGTGGCCGGGGGCGACGATCACGGCAGCCAGCATGGTGTGGAAGTACTGGGGAATCTTGCCCTTGCCGGTATGGCGGCAGGAGCACAGTGAGCAGCGGATCTTGCGGGATTGGTGGAACTCGATTCCATCGAGGGCAACCAGCACACGTCCGCCGAGGCGCAGGAAGGGGCCCAGAGAGCGCGGCTGGCTGCGCAAGTCAGAGAGGATGCGCAAGAACAGGGGCGCGAAGTTGGCTAGCGAGAGACCGTCGAGGAGGTTGCGGATCTGCTGTGGGCAGGGGATGTCCTTGATGCCAAACAGCGTCTGACAGTTCGAGCGGGCCCAGCGAAACAGCAGCTCTCTCTGGAAAGCGAGGAAGGAGGGAGACTGCACGAAAAAGCAGGCGAAGGCGCTGAGCACGGCGTCTGCCAGGGTGTAACGAAGGTTGGGGCCGTTGCGAGCATCCGGGAGCGCATCGGCTGTGGAGCGCAGCGAGCGCACAATGGTCTGGAGAACGTTGTCCAATCTATCTGTTTAAACCATCTTTTCTATTGCTGTCAAGCCTCAGTCTGGATGGGCGGGTTGGTGGCCCCTGCCGGGATCTCGTGCGCAAGCAAGGGACTTCGAGTCATGGAGGGCAAGAATTCGGGGACCCAGCAGCGCGCTATAGGCCCTATAGTTTCGCTACATGTGTGTATAATTGTGCTGAATTCCAAATTTGAAATAGCTGCTGATCGAGTCGCTGATCCCCAACTCCACGACATGCCGCGCCAGCAGCCGCAGCGACCAGTTCCCGTAGCCGGGCGGCGGCGGTCCCAGGCGCAGCGCGATCAACTGCGCCTCCTGCTCGCCATTGAGGAGCTTCGGCACGAGCGGGCTGCTACGCTGCTTTCCGTTGAGTGCCATCTCAAAGCCCTCCAGCACACAGCGTCGCCGCACATTCTCCACAGTTCGCGTGCGGCAGCGGTAGGCCTCGGCGACCTGACGGTCGGTCCAGCCCGGTCCGTCCACATCCACCTGGCGCAAAATCCTGGCGCGTCGCGCCTTCTGGCTGCTGCCCTTGAGCTTGTCGACCGTGGCGTCGCACGTCCTACGCTCTTCCTCCGTCAGCCGCACTATGTACTTCTTGTGCATCATTCTCTCCTGGGCCTCGCCCAACCCAAGTAAACCATACTCATCCTGAAATGTTAGAAGTGACGGAACACTAGGGCCCGGCACAGGCCACCAAACGGGCTGTATATTGCGTCTACGCACTGAATGCGTGATACTGAATGTACGCGGGCGGGCTCGCGCTTGACTTCGCTGCTCCTTGGGAGCAGGCACGGGCACACGGGTCGGACCCTGGCGAACGGCGAGGCGACGGTGTATCCTGTCGCGCACCGCTCGCCTAGGGCTCGCTTCGGTTGACGAGACGGTGGCCTGCTGGGCGCGCCGCGACGGTCGAGAGGGCATAGGGAGCGGGGCGAAGAGGGCGCGGTGGCGAAGAAGAAGTTTAAGAAGAAGAAAAAATCGATCGTCGTCGGCAGGGGTCGCCGACGGGGCCGCAAGCCGGCCGTGGTCTCTCGCGAGCAAGAGGAGGCCGTCTATACGGATGACCCGGTTCGCGTCTACCTGCGCGAGATGGGTGCCGTGCCGCTGTTAACCCGGGACGGCGAGGTTGACCTTGCCCGAAGGATGGAGCGCGGCAAGTTCCGCATGTGGAAGGCCATGTCTCGGAATACCTTCACCCTCGAGACCTTCTTGGCGGACTGCGACCGCGTGCGACGGGGCGAAATCAAGATCACTCTGGTCGCGGACATCCCTCACCGCGACGATGGCCCGGAAGGCTTTGCTCGCAGGTCAAGGGTGGCCGTGAGGCAGTTCGGTGAGGTTCGCCGGAACTATCAGGACCTGCAAGCGGTCAAGGCGGAGATTGACAAGGTCAAGCGCAACACCGGCTCCGGCCGCCGGGAGTACCGCAGGCTTGACTGGCGGCGCAGAAGGCAGATCGTGCGGGTTTCCCAGTCCATGCGCGCGATCCGGCTCAAGCAGCCGCTTTGGGAAAGATACTGCGAGAAGTTGCGGGAGGTGTGCCACACGATCGTGGACCTCAGCCGGGACGTCGATCTGATCAAGGGGCTGCACCAGAATCCGGGGAACCAGGCCATCCTGCTTCACCGTGTGCAGAACAGGATCCGCCGCGCCAAGGATCGGCACCGCGTGCTCTCCGACGAGAAGAACGTCAAGTTGGCGGCCTTGGCAGCGAGAAGGGCCCTGCGGGATGCCGAGATGGTGAAGATCGGGAAGCTGCGCGAGGAGGTCAAACTCATCGAAAGGCTGGAGGGCGATCTGTCCCTGTACCACACAATGCTCCGCCGGAAGCAGGCGGTGCTGCGCGATTGCCGGCTCAAGTACAAGATGTTCGGCGACGGTAGGGAGACGACCAAGAAGGGCGCGAAGGAAGTTGAGAAGGTGGCAGCGATGGAGGCGGCGAGTTGCATCCGGATGCTCGCTGTCGGCGAGGAGGAGGCCGAGAGGGCCAAGAAGGCCTTGGTGGAGGCCAACTTGCGACTGGTCGTGTCGGTGGCCAAGAAGTACGTGAATCGCGGGCTGCACCTGCTGGACCTGATCCAGGAGGGCAACATCGGCCTGATGCGGGCGGCGGAGAAGTTTGAGTACCGCCGCGGCTTCAAGTTCTCTACCTACGCCACTTGGTGGATTCGCCAGGCGATCACAAGGGCGATCGCCGACCAGTCACGCACGATTCGGATCCCGGTGCACATGAACGAGTCGATGAACAAGTTCCTGCGAGCGTCCCGGGAGCTCGAGAAGGAGCTGGGGCGCATGCCGACCAACGAGGAGATCGGCGAGCGCATGGAGATCACCGCCGAGAAGGTGCAGAAGCTCAAGAGCATCTCCCGGGACCCGGTCTCGTTGGAGACCCCCGTGGGCAGGGACGGCGAGTCCGCGCTCGGCGACCTGATCGAGGACAAGGAGGTCGACTCGCCCGTAGAGACAGTCATCGACTCGTCACTGAAGGGCGAGACCAGCGAAGTGCTCAAGACGCTCTCCCCCAAGGAGGAGAAGGTCATCAAGATGCGCTTCGGGATCGGCTACGATCGCGAGCACACGCTCGAGGAGATCGGCAAGGAGTTCGCGGTCACGCGGGAAAGGATCCGGCAGATCGAGGCCAAGGCCCTCAAGTCCCTGCGGACGCCCGACCGGATGCGACGCTTGCGGTCAGTGCTCCCGGAGAAAGAGTCGCCGTTTGCGCCTCGCTCGGCGTAGTGCCGGGGCCCTCAGCTCCCGATGCGGTAGAGATTCTCCGCCGTGCGCAGCAGCAAGCTGCCCTTGCAGATCGCGGGCGTGGCCATCGAGAGTTCCGGGATCGAGTTCTTGCCGGCCAGCCTGTAGTCGCGCCCGTGCTCGACCACGAAGCAGTCGCCGTCTTCGCTGAGGCAGAAGACCCGTCCGTTGTAGGCCCACGGTGACGCCGTGAAAGCGTTCGCGCCGACTTCGAACCGCTGCTTGCCATACAGTTCCTGACCGGTCAGCGCATCGTGGCAGGTGAGGAATCCCCGGTCGTACAACGTGTAGTAGAGTTCCTTGTAAAGCAGGGGCGAAGGGTTGTACGGTGCTGCCTGCGGATGGTGCCAAGCGATGAACTCGCTCTCGGACTGGCCATCGCGGAGCGAGATGTCGCCTTGCGCCCCGGGCCGGATCGCGAATACCGGCCGCTTCTGGTCTCCGACGTATCCCGAAGCCACGTACAGCAGGCCGTGGCCGGCGAATGGCACCGTGATCACGATCGACGACATGCCCCCGAGTTCCCAGAGCAGCTTGCCGTCAAGGTCGTAGGAACGGACCCCGTCCGTCCCGGTCGTGACGATCTCTGTGCGCAGTGGGTTCTCCCAGACAAAGGGGGTGGACCAATTGCTGCCCTCGTCACGCTCCACCTCCCAGATGGTCGTTCCCGTTAGCTTGTCGAGGCAGCTCAGCGTTGAACGCTCCTCGTTGTCGTTGACCAGGTAAATCCTGCCCTCGTGCACCACCGGCGACGCCGCCGTGCCCCAGTCGTTGCGCACCTTGTAGGGTTTCCAAGCGCGGCTCCAGATGATCCCGCCGTCCATGTCCAAGCACCACGTGCCGAGATATCCGAAGTGGGCGTACACGCGTTCGCCGTCCGTGACCGGTGTCTCCGAGCCGTAGGAGTTCTTCAAATGGCGGGGCGCCGGGGGAACGCCGCGGCGCAGCTCGGTCTCCCAGGCCACCTTCCCGCTCTCGAACTCGATGGCCAGCACGGACCAGCGGTGAGGGTCTTGGGCGATGTTGGGCCGGTTGCCGCCGAAGTAGAGACCCTTCTTGACGGGCTCGACCTCGCCCTGGCTCCTCACGTTGGCTAGAAACACCTGATCGCCCCACACAACCGGCGATGCCCAGGCCATGCCAGGCACCGGTGTCTTCCAAACCACGTTCTCGGTGGCGCTCCAAGTCGCAGGCAGGCGTGGGTCGTCCCCGGATGTGCCGAGAGAGCCCGGGCCCCGGAATTGCGGCCAGTGCTCCGGCGAATTCGCCGCCAGCGGCGCGGAGGCAAGCAGGGACAAGAATTGGCGTCGCGATTTCACCGTTCCATTGTAGGTAGCGGCCCTCGGTCGCCGGCCCCGGCCGCGCGTCACGCGCGGTATAGTCCGTGCTCCCAGATGTGAGCACAGACGGCGGGTGGCGCCAGATCGGCGAGAGAGCCGCCGATCTTGGCGCGGTGGCGCACCAGGCGCGACGAGGCGGGATGCGCGCAGTGCACTGTGCGCTCCGGCGTGGCCGGCAGGCTGCGCGGATCCGGGAGGGCGACGCCCGGGCGCGCGACGACGACGAACCGCGCCAGCGCTGCCACGCGCTCGACGTCCTTCCAGGACGCCACGTCGCGGAAGGCGTCCGCCCCCAGGATCAGCCGCAGCGGCGGTTCGTGGGGCACAGACGCCCGCACGTTCCTGACGGTGTCGATCGAGTAGTGCGGCTCGCCGCGTCGCCGGGGTTCCTCGAGACGGCTCGGCTCCAGCCTTGCATCGGCCAGGCAGGCCAGCTCCACCATTCGGTAGCGCTGCTCGTAACTTGCGCGGCACTCCGCGCGTTTGTGCGGGGGCACGCCGCTGGGCACGACCAGGACACGGTCCAGCCGCAGAGTGTCGGCCGCGGCCAAGGCGGCCTTGACGTGACCGCTGTGGATGGGGTCGAACGTGCCGCCGAACAGTGCTAGTCGTGTCATGGCTTGTCCAGTGCCGCGCGCGCTGCCTCGGCCTCGCGCATTGCGCGCACGCGGTTGCCGACGCTTCGCAGCAAATCCTTGACCCCGGACCGCGTCACCGCCGAGATGGCCCTGAACCGGAGCCCGCTACTCTCGCAATGACGGCGCAGGGCCTCCAGCCGCTCCTGGTCCTGCAGGGCGTCAAGCTTTGATCCGACCACGATCCGCTCCTTTGCGGCCAGCGCCGGCGAGAATCGCGCCAGTTCCCGCTCCACGGCTGTGAAGTCCGTCACGCAGTCGCGTTCGTCCGCCCCGCTGAGGTCGACCATGTGCAGCAGCAGCTTGGTGCGCTCGATGTGGCGCAGGAAGCGGTCTCCCAGCCCGTGGCCTGCGTGCGCGCCCTCGATCAGGCCGGGGATGTCGGCCATCACGAAGGTGTCGAAGTCGCCGAGTTGCACGACCCCGAGGTTGGGGTGCAGCGTGGTGAAGGGATAGTCGGCGATCTTGGGTCGGGCCGCGGACACGACTGAGATCAAGGTTGACTTTCCGACGTTTGGAAAGCCCACCAGGCCCACGTCGGCGAGCAGCTTGAGCCGCAGCAGCAGTGTCGCCGCTTGGCCCGCCGTTCCTTCCTCGGCATAGCGCGGCGCTCGATTCGTGGAGGACTTGAAGCGGGCGTTGCCACGCCCGCCTTGGCCTCCGACAGCTGCCAGGAAGCTCTGGCCCGCACCGTCAAAGTCGCGCAGGAGTTCCCCGCTGTCGGCGTCGTAGACGAGCGTTCCGGCGGGAACCTCCAGCACCAGCTGGCGACCGGAGCGTCCGGTGCAATCGCTGCCCTCGCCGTGCCGCCCGTTCTCGGCCCGCTGCTCGGGCTTGTACCGGAAGTGCGTCAGCGTGTTGAGACGCGACGTCGAGCGCAGGACAACATCGCCCCCGTTGCCACCGTCACCGCCCGACGGGCCACCCCGGGGGACGTACTTCTCCCGCCTGAACGCGATACAGCCGTTGCCGCCGTTGCCCGCGCGGACCTTGACCTGCGCCTCGTCTACAAACATCGCACCGCCCAGGTCCCGCCGGTCCTGCCTCCGACACTCGGGGCCGCGCGGCGGCTACCAGCTACCATCGAAGGGATGAGCCTCCGGATCGCCGACCGCGAGTTCGCCTCGCGCCTGATCGTTGGTACTGGAAAGTATCGCACCTTTGAGGAGATGCGAAAGTGTCATCGCGTTTCCGGCACATCGATGGTTACGGTCGCCGTGCGGCGGGTGAATCTCCACGACCGGGACAAGGAGTCGCTGATCGATTACATCGACCGCGAGCGGACCTTCATCCTGCCCAACACTGCCGGGTGCTACTCGGCTGACGAAGCCGTCCGGACAGCCCGTCTCGCGCGGGAGGTTGGGCTCTCGAACTGGGTGAAGCTCGAGGTGATCGGGGACGCGGAGACGCTGTTCCCTGACACGGAAGGCTTGCTCGAGGCCACTCGGACGCTGGTAAAGGAAGGCTTCGTCGTGCTCCCTTACACCAGTGATGACCTGATCGTGGCGCGCAAGCTGATCGATGCGGGGGCATCGGCGGTGATGCCCCTGGCAGCGCCGATCGGGTCGGGACTTGGCGTCCAGAACCCGGCATCGCTGCGGATCTTGCGCGAGAAGATCGACGCTGTGCCGCTGGTCGTCGACGCTGGGGTCGGCACGGCTTCGGACGCGGCGCTGGCGATGGAGCTGGGCGCCGACGGAGTGCTGATGAACACTGCCATCGCGGAGGCCGACAATGCCGTCAAGATGGCGGAGGCCATGAAGCTGGGCGTGGAGGCGGGCAGGCTGGCTTACGAGGCTGGCCGCATGCCGAGAAAGCTGTACGCGTCGGCCAGCTCGCCGTTGGGCGGTCTCCTCGCGTAGGACCGCTTGCAGCACCCTCTTCCCGGCGATTGACGGACTGGCCGCGCTCGGCATGGCTCCCCGCCGTCCCAGCGGGCCCTCCGGGCACCCGTCAGTTGGAACTCGCCCGACGGAGGCATACGAGGGCGTCCGCGCGGGACAGGGCGCAGCGACCGGGGTTGCCATCCGCGGCGGCCAGTGTGACAGTCAGGCCGGCTCGGACCACGGGCTCTCGATGTTCCAAGCCTCGAGATTCTCGGTCCAGGCCCGCCGACGCTCGCGGAGCCGCGCAAGCGTCTCGGCCTGTCCCTCGGCCCCGGCCAGATTGACGGTCTCGTGCGGATCCTCGGCGAGATGGTACATCTCCTCGTGCGGCGGCTGGGACTCGTGGAAGACGAAGTACTTCCAGTCGCCCGCGTGGACGCCCTCGCTCTTGGGGACCCGGTCGTGCTCGAAGAGGTGTTCGTAGAACCACTCGGACCGCCACGGGGGTGAGCCCCCGTGGACCAGCGGCATCAGGTCACGGCCGTTCATACTGCTCGGGACGTCCAGACCTGCGGCGCTGAGGATCGTCGGGCAGACGTCAATGTTCAGCGTCATCTCGTGTCGCCGGGTGCCGGCTCGCGCTCCGGCCCTGGGATCCCGCACGACCATCGGAGTGCGGATCGACTCTTCGTGCATGTACCACTTGCCGGCCCACCCGCGCTCTCCCAGGAAGAACCCGTTGTCTCCCGTGAAGATGATGAGCGTCTGGTCCAACTGGCCACTCGCCTCGAGCCTCTCGAGCATGCGCCCAATTTGAATGTCAACCCCGTGGATCAGCGCGTAGTAGCGCTTGACCGACTCCTCCCACTTCTCCGGCGTCCCGAAACGCCGCTCGAACCGGGCGCGGCTCTCGGTGTCTTCCCGGAGAAACTCTGGCAGCGACTCGTAGTAAGAGCCGTCCATGTGCGGGAATGGCTGCAATCTCACCCCGTCGTACATGTCGTCCAAGAGCGGGTCATTGATGAAGTACGGGTCCACCCGGTCTTGGACGTGGGGGGCCTTGAAGCTCACGGACAGATTCCACGGCTGGTCCGCGCTGGTCCCTTCGAGGAACTCGAGGGCTTGGTTGCCCAAGTGCTCGGTCATGTGCGCGCGTCCCGGGACCAAGTACTGCCCTTGGCCCGGCCAGCCCTCGAAGTAGTCGAACCGCTTCGCCGCGTCGTCAATGTGCCTGGCGTTGCCGACGCCATACTTGCCCACGAACCCGGTGCGGTAGCCCGCGTCGCGAAGCCGGACGGGGTAGCTGTGCTGGTGCTGCTCCTCGCTGAGAGGCGTTCCGAACCCGTGAATCCCGTGGCACCGGGCATAGAGGCCGGTGAAGAAGGACGCCCGCGAGACAGCGCAGATCGATGTGGTCACGTAGTTGTTCGCGAAGCTCACGCCCTCGCCCGCAAGGCGGTCCATGTGCGGCGTCCGGATGATTCGGTTCCCCCCGGCACCGAACATGTCGAAGCGCTGGTCGTCCGTGAGAAGGAACAGGACGTTCAGCGGGCGCTCCGATTGGGTCGCTCCCCCGCACCCCATCGCCGCGGCTCCAGCCGCCGTGCCCAGGCCGGCCAACCATTCCCGTCGGGTCTGTCGCATCGCCCGGCCAGCATAACAGCCTCATCGGTCTCGCCCTGGCTCCTGCGGTGACAATGGGGTACCCGTGCCACGACCGCTAATGGCCGACCCGTCGCGGACGTTGCTGATGGGCGTGCTCAACGTCACGCCGGACTCGTTCTCGGACGGGGGGCGCTACTTCGATCCCGCGGTCGCTGTGGACCGTGCCTTGCAGATGGTTTCCGACGGTGCGGACATTCTGGACGTCGGCGGGGAGAGCACGCGGCCCGGAGCGCCCCAGGTGAGCGAGGATGTTGAGCTGGGTCGGGTGCTGCCGGTGGTCGAAGCTGTCGCCGCGCGCGCCAGCGTGCCTGTCTCGGTCGACACGCGCAAGCCCGGTGTCGCGCGGCGCTGCATGGAAGCCGGGGCGGCGATCATTAACGACGTGAGCGGCCTGCGCGATCCGGAAATGGTCAAGGTGGCCGCGGACTCAGGCGCCAGCGTGGTGGTGATGCACATGAGGGGTACGCCCCGGACCATGCAGCGGAACACCTCGTACCGCGACGTCGTGCTGGATGTTCGCGATCACCTGCAGTCCCAGGCGGCGGTCGGCCTCAATGCCGGCATCCCCGAGATCGCCATTGACCCGGGATTGGGATTTGGCAAGTCGGCCCGTCAGAACTTCGAGCTGATAGCCCGCCTGGACCTTCTTGTCGAGACTGGGCTCCCAGTCTTGGTCGGCCCGTCTCGGAAGTCTTTTCTCGGCAGTCTGGCGAGCCGTCTCCCGGTTGAGCAGCGGCTGGAGGGAACGTTGGCCGCGGTTGCCGCCGCAGTGATGCACGGGGCCAGGATTGTGCGCGTTCACGATGTCCAGGCCTGCCGTCGCGTCTTGGACGTGATGGACGCGGTCTTGGAGGCAGGCGGTGACAGATAGGCTCATCATTCCCGCAATTCCCCTCAAGGCCCGGGTTGGCTGCGACGCCAGCGAGCGCCGGCAGCCCCAGCGCATTCTGGTCGATATCGAGCTGCGCTGCGACGCCAGACCCGCCGCCGCTGCCGACGATCTGGAACAGGCCATCGATTACGTCGCCGTGCGAGACGAGGCCGAGCGCGTCGCGGGTCTGCGACCCTACGCCCTGATCGAGTCCATCGCCGAAGGCATCGCCGGCGCGCTATTGGCGGAGTTTCCAGCATCCGCGGCGCGGATCCGAGTCTGCAAGCCGTCGGCGCTGGCCGAGCACGGCGTCCCGTGGGCTGGGGTTGAGGTGGTCCGCGCCGTCAATGGTTAGGGCCTACCTTGGGATTGGTTCGAATCTCGGCGACAGGCTGGGCCATCTGCGGTATGCCTTCCGAGAGCTGGCTTGGCACGGAGCCTTGGTCGCGCGCTCCCCAGTGATTGAGACCGAGCCCATCGGTTGCCCCACGGGAGGTCCGTTCCTGAACGCCTGCGCGGGCTTGGACACCGACCTTGCCCCGCGAGGCCTCCTGGAGGCCGTCATGCGCATCGAGCGGCGGCACGGCCGACTGCGCGGGTCCCTGAACGCGCCCCGGACTTTGGACATCGACTTGCTCTTGGTCGGGCAGTTGTGCATCGAGGAGCGGGGCCTCGTAGTCCCCCATCCCCGGATGTGCGAACGGAGGTTCGTGTTGGAGCCGCTGGCCACGATTGCTCCACGCGTTGTGCACCCAGGGCGCCATCTCACCGTGCGGGAAATGCTGGACAGGTTGCGCGACGGTCTGGGCGGGCTCGATCGCAAGTTTCCGGGGGCTGCAACCCCGATGTCCTCGGATCGCCGTCAGGCGTAAGGCTGCCTTGGCAGTCACGGGGGCAGGAATTCTCCCGCGTCAACCGAGATGCCGGTGCCCGAGATGCCGGTGCCCGGGGTGCCGGTTGCCGGAGGACTTGCGAGTCGCCATTGGAGGGCAGCGGCTCGCCCGGCAGTAGGTGGCCGTTGCGCGCGAATGGCGAATGCCGGGTCAGACCCCGTCCGCGTCTTTGGCGGTCGCAGACTGGAATCTGCCATTGGGCCTTGGCCCCGAGAGCTCCGTCATGCGGCGTCGATCCTCAGCCTCCGGTTGCGGCGATGGCGCGTCAGGGCCAATTCGATCAGCCGTTCGATCAGTGCTGGGTACGGTAGCCCGCTCGCCTCCCACATCTTGGGATACATGCTGACCGACGTGAACCCGGGCATCGTGTTCAGCTCGTTCGCGAGGATGGATCCGGTGCTCCGGTCGAGGAAGAAGTCCGCGCGCGCGAGGCCTTCGCAGCCGATCGCTCGGAAGGCTTTGACCGCGAGCTCTCGGACCGCGCGGGCCTGATCTTTGGTAATGGCAGCCGGTATGTGCAGCTCGGCAGTGTCCGTGACGTACTTCGTCTCGTAATCGTAGAAGCCGCCCGGGGTCACGATCTCTCCCGGTACCGAGGCCCGTGGTCGCCCAAGGCCGAGGACCGCACATTCGATCTCTCTGGCATCCACTGCCGGCTCGACGATCACCTTGTCGTCAAATTCGCTCGCGTACCTGAGGGCCTGATCGAGACTGGCGCGGTCTTCGGCCCGCCTGATTCCGACGGAGGACCCGAGATTCGCCGGCTTCACGAATGCCGGATATCCGATTCGGTCCTCGATCTCGCCGAGCATCCCGGACAGTTGCTCGCGACGCACCGTGACATGGGGCAGGGTCGGAATGCCACGGTCACGGAAGAGGCGTTTCATCACGTCCTTGTCCATCCCGCAGGCCGATCCCAGCACCCCGCAGCCCACGTAGGGCACGTCGGCCATGTCAAGCAGGCCCTGCAGTCGTCCGTCCTCGCCGAATGGACCGTGCAGGGCAGGGAACGCCACGTCAAACCCGCTGGACTGGCCGGGCTGGTGGGAGACCACCACCGGCTCAAGTCGGCAACGCCGGGCTTGCTCTGGCGGGAGCAAGGAGGCTGATTCGCGGGGCCCGAGCCATTGTCCGGAGCGCGCGATGGCGACCGGGATGGCGCGAAACTTGTCGGCGGGAATTGCCGCGATGATTGACGCAGCTGACCTGATCGAGACTTCGTGCTCGCTGGAGCGGCCGCCGAACAGAACGGCTACGCGCGTGTGCCGGGCCGCCATCGGTCGTCTCTCGGTGCGCCCCGCCTCAGTCGGCCCGGTCCCGGGCAACAAGCCTAGTGGCGTGTCCGGGGCGTGCAATCCTTCAAACTAAACAGTATGGCGGAGTGCCCGATCTCGGACGTTCTTTCCGGCAAGGTGCCGATTGGCGCGCGAGCGCAGGTTCGGGGCTGGCTGCGCACGCGCCGCGATTCCAAGGCGGGCTTCTCGTTCCTGCAGGTCAGCGACGGCTCGTGCTTCGCGACATTGCAAGTCGTCGCGAACGGCGATCTCGGCAATTACCGGGGTGAGATCCTGCACCTTACGTCCGGCTGCTCCATCTCGGCCCGCGGGCGGATCGTGGAATCTCCCGGCCGCGGCCAGCGCGTCGAGATCCACGCCGACAAGGTTCAGGTACACGGATGGGTCGAGGATCCCGACAGCTATCCGATCTCGCCAAAGCGCCACAGCTTCGAGTTCTTGCGCGAAGTTGCCCACCTTCGACCGCGGACGAACACATTCGGCGCGTTGGCCCGCGTGCGCCACTGCCTGGCCAAAGCCGTGCATGACTTCTTCGACCAGCGCGGCTATCTTTGGGTGCACACCCCGATCATCACTGCCTCCGACACCGAGGGTGCCGGCGAGCTGTTCCGCGTGAGCACGTTGGATTTGGCGAACATCCCCCGTCACGATGATGGCGCCCCGGACTTTTCCAAGGACTTTTTCGGGAAGGAGGCCTTCCTGACGGTTTCGGGCCAGCTCAACGTCGAGGCATATTGCTTGGCGCTGACCAAGGTCTACACTTTCGGTCCGACGTTTCGGGCCGAGAACTCCAACACCAGCCGCCACTTGGCAGAATTCTGGATGATCGAGCCCGAGACGGCGTTCGCGGATCTGGGCGCTAACGCCGACCTTGCCGAAGCCCTCCTGAAACACCTGTTCCGGGCCGTGCTCGAACGCCGGGACGATGACATCGCGTTCTTTGACCGGTACGTGCACCGAGGCGCCAGAGCGCGGTTGCTGGCGGTCGTCGAGAGGCCGTTCGAGCGGATGACCTACACCGAGGCCGTGCGAGTCTTGCAACGCTCCCGCCGCAGGTTCGAGTTCGACGTCACATGGGGCGCTGACCTGCACTCCGAGCATGAGCGCTATCTCACGGAACGCTACGTCAAGGGCCCGGTGGTGGTGACCAACTACCCCAAGGGGATCAAGCCGTTCTACATGCGCGTCGACGATGGCGGTGAGACCGTCGCGGCGATGGACGTGCTCGCCCCCGGGATCGGCGAGATTATCGGTGGCAGCCAGCGCGAGGAACGTCTGGATGTGTTGGATCAGCGCCTGGCAGAGTGCGGAATCGATGCCGGGCCGTACGGCTGGTATCGCGACTTCCGCCGGTATGGGAGCGTGCCCCATGCGGGATTCGGGCTCGGGTTTGAGCGCACGATCAGCTACGTGACGGGGATGGCCAACGTCCGCGACGTGATTCCGTTCCCGCGCACTCCGGGGAACGCGGACTTCTGACGGCAGTCAGCCGGCCCGCGTGACCGACCGGCGACACAGCCGGGGCTGCCCTCGCCGAGACAGCCCGGCTTGGCACCCGGCGCCGGACGCCTGGCGGCGCCAATTCTCCAGGCCACCCTCAACGGCGCGATCGGGCGGACAGCTTTCCAAGCCGCGTTGCCACGGCCTGGCTTCGGACCCCGGACTCACGCGCTTGCCGACTGGCGAGCCTCGCGTTCCTTGATCGCCCGCCGCAGTTCGCGCGGGAAAATCTTCCTGAAGAGGCCGTGCATGGATTCCCAGTGCTCCAAGATCCACTGGCCCTTCGGGCTCCGCGTGTAGGCGATGTGGCGTCGCAGCAGGTCGCGCAGGAAATCCTCGTCATTCTTGTCCAGCGGGTCGATGTCGACGTCCGCGTTCTGCAGGCACCGTGTCTCGAAGTTGCCGACCTCGTCCAGGACATAGGCGATTCCGCCGGACATTCCAGCGCCGAAGTTGCGCCCGCACTGCCCCAGAATCACGGCATGTCCGTTGGTCATGTACTCGCAGCCGTGATCTCCGACGCCCTCCACGACCACTGTTGCCCCGGAGTTGCGGATGCAGAAGCGCTCGCCGGCCATCCCGTTGACGAAGGCCTCGCCACCGGTCGCACCGTAGAACGACACGTTCCCGATGATGATGTTCTCCTCGAAGACGAACGTCGAGCCCGGCGGCGGCGCGATCACTAGCCGCCCGCCCGAGAGCCCCTTCCCGAAGTAGTCGTTCGCGTCACCGCGGACTTGGAGCGTCATGCCCGGGCTGGCCCAGGCCCCGAAACTCTGGCCGGCGCTGCCCGAAAAGTGAATCTTGATCGTGTTGTCGGGTAGGCCCTTGGCGCTGTAGCGCTTGGCGATCTCATGGGACAGCATCGTGCCCACGGTGCGATCTGTGTTCCGCAGATCGTAGGCGAACTCGACCGGGCTGAGGTCTTCGAAAGCCGGCCGGCACAGCTCGATCAGCCGCTTGTCGATCTGACCCTCCAAGCCGTGGTCCTGGCCTTCCTTGTGGCGGCGCGCGATCGCGCGGTCCACGGGCGGGTCGAAGAACACTCTCGAAAAGTCGAGCCCAGTGGTCTTGAAGTGGTCAACAGCCTCGCCCACGTCAAGCCGGTCAACCTTGCCGATCATGTCGATGAACCTGCGGAAGCCAAGCCTTGCCATCAACAGGCGGACCTCCTCGGCCACGAGGAAGAAAAAGTTGACAACGTTCTCGGGAGTCCCCGCGAACTTCTTCCGAAGCTGCTTGTCTTGGGTGGCGATGCCCACGGGGCAAGTGTTGAGGTGGCACTTGCGCATCATGATGCAGCCCATTGCGATCAGGGGCATTGTCGAGAAGCCGAACTCGTCCGCCCCGAGCAGCGCTCCGACAACCACGTCCCGGCCTGTCTGCAGCTTGCCGTCCACTTGGACGCGGATGCGCCCGCGCAGGTCATTCATCACCAGCACCTGCTGCGTCTCCGAGAGACCGAGTTCCCAAGGGGTGCCCGCGTGACGGATCGAGCTGACCGGGGAAGCGCCCGTGCCACCGTCATGACCTGAAATCAGCACCAAGTCGGAGTGCGCCTTCGAGACGCCCGCGGCGACAGTGCCCACGCCGACTTCCGAGACCAGCTTCACGGACACGTTCGCGGCCGGGTTGGAATTCTTCAAGTCGAAGATCAGCTGCTTCAGGTCCTCGATGGAGTAGATGTCGTGATGCGGCGGCGGCGAGATGAGCCCGACGCCCGGCGTCGAGTGCCGCAACCACGCGATCGTCTCGTCAACCTTGTATCCCGGGAGTTGCCCGCCCTCGCCCGGCTTGGCGCCCTGAGCGATCTTGATCTGCAGCTCGTCGGCGTTGGCGAGATAGTTCGCCGTCACGCCGAAGCGGCCCGACGCCACTTGCTTGATCTTGGAGCGGCGGTCGTCGAGAAAGCGCGCGGGGTCTTCGCCACCCTCCCCGGTGTTGGATCGGCCGCCGATGCGGTTCATCGCGATAGCCAGGGTCTCGTGGGCCTCCGCGGAAATGGACCCGAAGCTCATCGCCCCCGTGCAGAACCGCTTGACAATCTCCTTGGCGGGCTCGATCTCCTCCAGCGGCAGCGGTTCCTCCAGCTCTCTGAAGTCGAACAGGCCGCGCAGCGTGCACAGCTGCTCGTTGAGGTCGTTGACCGTCCGCGAGTATTCCTTGTACGTGCCCCAGTGGTTCAGGCGCACCGCGTTCTGCAGTCCCGCGACCGTCTCGGGGTTGATCAGGTGCTTCTCCCCGCGCAGGCGGAACTGGTACTCGCCACCCACCGCAAGCGCCGTCTCGGAGGCACTGGTGTCGGCGTACCCGTGCCCGTGCTTCGCGAGCGCCTCGCCCGCCAGGGTTCTCAGGCCCACGCCTTCCACCTGCGAGGTTGTGCCGGTGAAGTGGCGGTCGACCAGCGCCCGCGTCAGGCCGATCGCCTCGAAGATCTGCGCCCCGTGGTAGGACTGCACGGTTGAGATGCCCATCTTGGACATCACTTTGAGGATTCCCTTGTGGATCGCCTTCTCGAAGTTGTGCCAAGCGTCCGCCAGCGAAAGGCCCTGCTCGCCCAGAATGCCCTCCGCGTGCATCCGGGCGATGCCGTCGTATGCCAGGTAGGGGTTGACCGCGTTCGCTCCGTACCCGATCAGCAGGCAGAAGTGCATCACCTCGCGCGGCTCGCCCGACTCCACGACAATGCCCACCTTGCTCCGCTTTGCCCGCCGGATGAGGTGGTGGTGCACGGCCGCGCACGCCAGCAGCGATGGGATCGGGGCCCGCTCCCGGCCCACGTCCCGGTCCGAGAGCACCAGGACACCCGCGCCGGCGTCCGCGGCTTCCTCGGCCCGCTCGCACAACCGGCCAAGCGCCGCTTCCATCTCCGGGGGGCCCAGCGTCGGGTCAAAGGTCGCGCTCAGGGTCCGCGAGCCGAACTTGACCTCGGGCCCGAGAGCCTGCAGCCGGGCAAGCTGGGCGTTGCTCAGGACCGGGTCAGGCACCTTGACCGTGTGCGCGTGCCCCGGGGTCTCCTCGAGCACGTTCCCCTGCGGGCCCACGTAGGTGATGGTCGACATCACCAGTTCCTCGCGGATCGGGTCGATGGGGGGATTCGTCACTTGTGCGAAGAGCTGCTTGAAGTAGTCGAACAGCAGCTGCGGCCGTTCCGACAGGCAGGCCAGGGGGATGTCGATGCCCATCGAGCCCACCGGCTCCGCGCCCTTCGTCGCCATCGGGGCCAGCAGCATGCGCTCGTGCTCGAGCGTGTATCCGAACGTGCGCAGCAGCGGGAGCAGCGCGCCGGGCTCGATCTCCGGCGTGGGCCCGGCCTCGGGCAAGTCGTCGATGTGCACCAAGTTCTGCCGCAGCCATTCCCCGTAGGGCTGCCGGCGCGCGACCGTCTCCTTGATCTCGCCGTCCCGGATGATGCGACCCTCCCGCATGTCCACGAGGAACATGCGTCCTGGCTGCAAGCGACCCTTGATGCGCACGTCGGCCGGTTTGATCCCGCCGACCACGCCCGTCTCCGATCCCATCACCACGAGGCCGTCGTAGGTCACTAGGTAGCGCGACGGGCGCAGGCCATTGCGGTCCAGCGCCCCTCCGACGTAGCGCCCGTCCGTGAAGACGATCGACGCCGGGCCGTCCCACGGCTCCATCAGCGTGGCGTGGTACTCGTAGAACTCCTTCTTGTAGGGCTCCATGAGGTCGTGCGACGACCACGCCTCAGGGATCAGCATCATGAACGAGTGGGCCACCGAGCGGCCGGACTGGATCAGCAGCTCCAGCGCGTTGTCGATCTGTGTCGAGTCCGAGCCGGTATCGTCGATGATCGGCTTGATCTTCTCTGCGTCGGCGCCGAACAGGTCGCTGGCCAGAGTCGCCTCCCGGGCGCGCATCCAGTTCGCGTTGCCTTGCACGGTGTTGATCTCCCCGTTGTGGGCGAGGTACCGGAATGGGTGGGCTCGCTCCCACGTCGGGAAAGTGTTCGTCGAGAAGCGCTGGTGGAACAGCGCGACGGACGACATGAAGTCCGACTCCCCCAAGTCTGGGTAGTAGCCGAAGATCTGGGGCGCCAGCAGCAAGCCCTTGTAGCAGATGGTCCGGGCGGACATGGTCACCGGGTAGTAGCGTTCCAGGTTCCGTCTCTTGGCTTCCCGCTCGGTCCGCTTCCGCGCGACGAACAGCCTGCGCTCCAACGCCTCGCCGGTCAGCGCAGAACCCGCCACGGGTTCCAGGAACACTTGGTAGATGCCGGGCTCGCTCTCCCGGGCGAGCCAGCCAATGGCGCCTGCGTTCGTCGGCACGCGCCGCCACGCCAGCGCTCGAAACCCTTCCTCGCTGGCCACCTCGGCCACCATCTCGCGGGTCTCCCGGTCCCGTGCCGGATCCGGGTCGACAAAGATCATGCCCACCCCGTAATGCCCCGCGCTCGGCAGCGCGAAGCCGATGGACCGGGCCTGTCGCCGGAAGAACGCGTCCGGGATCTGCATCAGCAGGCCCGCGCCGTCCCCCGTGTCCGGGTCGCATCCGCACGCCCCGCGGTGCGTCAGGTTGACCAGCGCCTCGACGCCCTGCTCGACGATTTTGTGGCTCGGCTGACCGTCGATGTTGGCCACAAAGCCGATTCCGCACGCATCGTGCTCGAAACGGGGGTCGTAGAGACCTTGCTGTGGGGGCAATCCTGACGTCATGGCGATGTGCACGGGCCCGGCGGGCCTTGCTATTCGCCATTGCTGCGCGCGTCTGGCGACAGCGCGATGATGCCGATGCCCAACGGGATTCCTTCAGCGCGCGAGCGTTGGGAATCCTCCCCTATATGATACCAGCAAGGGTGCCGCGACAGTTCTCGCAGCACTCGCGACATCGCTCATGGGAATCTCCAATCGCCGCCAAGTCCATCTCGAGAATGACCGCATCCGCGTCACGCTGCTTCCCGGAGGGGGGCACATCGGCGCGGCACTGCTGAAGGAAACCGGCATCAGCCCGCTGTGGGACCCGCCGTGGGAAACGATCGAGCCGTCGGCTTACGACCCTGCCGAGCACCCCGACTTCGGCGAGGGGGTCGACGGCCGGCTGCTGGCGGGCATTGCGGGCCACAACCTGTGCTTTGACATCTTCGGCGTGCCGTCCGAGGAGGAAGCCGCGGCGGGGCTGGGTGTCCACGGGGAGGGGTCGTCGGTGGACTGGGAGGCGGACACCGGGCCGGGCTGGGTCGAGATGCGGGCCGAGTTTCCGCTGGCGGGCATGCGGTTCGAACGGCGCCTAGAGCTGGCCCCGGGCAGCGGGCGTGTCGACATTTCCGAGACCGCGACCAACCTGGCCGGCATTGACCGCGCGGTCGGCTGGACGCAGCACGCCACTCTGGGGCCACCCTTCCTGGAGAAAGGGGAGACGCGCTTCGAGATGTCGGCCACTCGGTCCAAGGTCCTCGACGCCGAGTTCGCACCGGGCGCGGAACGATTCGCCAGGGGGGCCGAGTTTGACTGGCCGCTCGTCCCGCTCGCCGCGGGCGGCCTCGGCGACATGCGGCGGGCCGTCCGGGCCGAGGTCTCCGGAGGGTTCACCGCGCATCTGATGGACCCGTCCGATCCGCGCGCCTTCTTCGCGGCGCTCCATCCCGGGTCTGGGACCTTGTTCGGGTACGTCTGGAAGCGGTCGGACTTTCCCTGGCTGGGGATTTGGGAGGAGAACCACTCCCGGCAGCACACGCCTTGGAACGGCCGCACGCTCACCTGTGGCATGGAATTCGGCGCGACGCCGTTTCCCGAGACGCGCCGCGAGGCGTTGCAGCGCGGGCCACTCTTCGGAGAGGGCACGGTCGGATGGGTGCCTGCGCGCTCCTCGGTTCGCGTCGAGTACGCGATGTTCCTCGCGCGGGCCGACGACAGCGCGCTCGCCAGCTTCGGCACTGGCCTGACTCTCGCCCATCTTGAGGCCTACGTCAACGGCGGCCGTTGATTCCCGGGGTGGCCGGGATCGGCTATAATGCCCAAGAGCCGGCACCGCGGGGAGCGTGGTGCGGGTGTTCCCTTGGCCGTGCGCAAGTGGCGGAATTGGCAGACGCGCTAGGTTCAGGTCCTAGTGGGAGTTAAATCCCGTGGAGGTTCAAGTCCTCTCTTGCGCACCACGCCGAAATTGGCAGTGGGGCGACCCGGCTGCACGGCCGGGGCCGGGCCGGCGCAAGGCCGGGCAGGTGCGAACCCGGGCGGCGTTCGGCTACTATGACCGTTGTGAGTTCTGAGCTGTCGTTATCCCCTGCTTCCGATCCTGCCCTGCGGGCGTTGGAGACCCTGGAGCGCCGCGTCCAAGACTTGGTGACCGAGATCCTCGCGCTGCGCGCTGCGCTCGGTTCGGCCGAGCGGGATGCCGCCGGATTGCGCGACCAGCTCGCGGAGCGGGACGAGCGGATCGCAGCGTTGCAAGACCAGGCCGACAACAGCGACGCCGTGCGCAGCTCGGTCACGGAGCGAATTGAGGCCTTGCTGGACCGCATCAGGGAAGTGGAGACCGGCGAATGAGCGCGATTCGGGAGGTTGCCACCGTCCGGATTCGGGGGCGCACCTATCGCCTGGCCGGCCTGCCGCCCGAGAGAGCCCGCCCGCTGGCCGCACAGGTTGACCGAGCGTTGGCGCTCGTGTCACCGGGAAAGGCCGGTCCCGCGGGGTATGACCACGCCGTGCTGGCAGCACTGCACATTGCGGACGAGCTGGCGGACGAGCGCGCGACGCTGGCCAAGCTGCGCTTGCAAGTCTGGGACACCGTGGGGCGCGTGCTGGAGGGAGTCGAGGCCAGCTTGGCCGACAGCAGCCCCCTCGCGGCGGGCGAAACCGTCCACTCTGAGCCGCAACAGTCCTAGCGGACGATGTAGCCGAGGCTCTCCAGGGCTTCCTGGTCCCGCTTGCTGAGCTTGGTCTCGCTCGCCTCGAGATCGGTTGAGTCGTACCAGCGGTGAAAGCCGTCCCTCTCGAAGGGATAGCTGCGGTCGTCCGGGGTTAGCTCGGACGGGTTCAGCTCCAGCGGGTCGCGCGCCAGGTCGAAGATCTCGAAGAGGTCGGCGTCCGGTGTCCAGACCATCTTTCGCGCCCCTTCGAGTTTCCCGATGCGAAACGGAAGGCCGGAGTTCGGCCGCCAGATCCATGAGATCCATGTTGGCGCGAAGCCCTTCTTGCCCTCGAACGAGAGAAATCGGATTTGCCGCGTGCCCGGCGGCGACTCTTGCCCGATGGCGCCAACCTGGCTGCGGCCGGCGAACGAGAACGAGACCTGCGACTCGTCGCGAAACTCGGGCACGACCAAGTCGAGCAGCGTCGGGGCTAGGTCCAGGGTCGACACGCTCTGCTCGACGACGGCTCCGGGCGCGATCTGCCCCGGCAGCCGCATGATCCACGGCACCCGCACGGTGCTCTCGTAGAGCCACCGGCCGTGCCCGACGAACGAGTGCTCTCCCAGTCCCTCGCCGTGGTCGGAGATCAGCACGACGAGCGTGTCATCGCGCATGCCGAGGCGGTCCAGTTTGTCCAGCAGCCTGCCGATATGCGCGTCCGCGTACCCAATCTCGGAGTCATAGCGGCGGATCCGGTTGCTGACCTCTTCCGGATAATCGGGCGTTGCCGGGTGGGGCGTGCCGACGGTCTCGGGGTCCGCGAACTCCGTGCGGAGGTTGTATGGCTCGTGCGGGTCGAAATAGTGCACCCAGAGAAAGATCCTGTCCTGCCCCTGGTTCTGCTCGAGCCATCGCATCGCTGGGGGTGTGACATCCTCGGCCCAGCGCATCGAGTGCACGAGCTGGTAAGAGCGCACCAACTCCTCGTCGTAGTGGTCGAAGTGCCGGTCCAGGCGCGTCAGCCGGCCCAGCAGTGGCCATGCGCTGACAAATGCCCCTGAGGTGTACCCGAAGCGCCCGAGAATCTGCGGAACGGTCAGAAACTTCGACCCGCCGGCCACCGAGACGCCGTTGATCCGCGCGCCGTGCTCCTGCGGGTAGCGCCCGGTGAACATCGAGAAGTGTGCCGGTCCGGTCATCGGGATCGGCGTGTAGGCGCGGTCAAACCGCACGCCCTCCGCGGCAAGCTGGTCCATGACGGGGCTTGTCCGGAGGTGATAGCCGTACGAGGAGAGGTGGTCAGCCCGCAGCGTATCGACCGTGATCAGCACCACGTGCGGGTACTTGGGCCCGATTTCCGGCTGCTGGGCGGGCACTGGCCAGCTGGCCCCGAGCCAGAGCAAGACCAAGACCGACACGCTGGCCGCGCGACTTGCCAACATAGCCCTAGATTGTACCGCCTGCCCGTCCGCTGCCGGAGTGCGGAACCCGCGCGAATCGGCGGGCGAGCGCTGGGAAGAACGCTCCGAAGTCGCCACGGAACGCCTCGTAGTCATTCCGCAGGATCTGGGCCCCGGACGCCAGTGGGTTCTTTCTTGGAAACCGGCGCGAAACCGCCCGGCACACTCGGTCCACCACGGCGAGATCGGCATAGCCGACGAGCCAGTTGTCCCGGCGCATCGCATCGATGGCCAAGCCGTAGCGCGGCGCGGGCAGTGCCCTGCGGTCGCGCAGGACGCCATAGCAGAAGTCGGCAAACTCCTCAAGCGGGCGGCCATCGCCGTAGACTCGCCACTCGCGGGCCAAGAAGTGGTCGAAGAAGAGGTCGAGGAACACTCCCGCGAAGCGCCGGTTCGGCGGGCGCATCCTGCGGCGGGCCCGGGCGACCACGGGATGGCCGTCGGTGTAGGCGTCGATGCGCTGGTGACGCCGGATCCCGGCCTGAATTGCCGGAGCGAAGGCCGGAATCGCGCCGGCGGTGACGAAGTCGGCCAGGACCTGGCCGACCATCTCGTCCGGATCGGGCGCGGCGAGGCGCAGGTGGGCGAGGTGGTTCACGGCCGGCCGAATGCGACGCCCCTTGGACGGGCCCGGGGGGCTCTTTGGTAGGCTGCCGGTTGCGGCCAGCCAGGGCCGGCGTCGCGGTATGCGGGCGACCGCCGATTCCGGGCACGTGCAGGATACCCCGGGCAGGCTCGGCCGGCGTTTGGCGGCAAGTGGTGGAGTTTGTGAAAGGCAGTCTGGGCGCGCCCGTTCCGCCGCCGGGGTTCCGCGCTTGCCTTTGCGCTCTCGCGGCACTGGTCAGCCCTAGCCTCTTGGGGCAGGTGCCCGGGCCCGTGCTGCGGGTCGAGGTCAGCGCCGTGCCGACGAACGCGCGCGTGCGTCCACTGGAGGGCGTGCTGGTCCGCGGCACCGCGCTCGGAGCCTCTGCGAGCGACTCGGCGGCGACCGCGACTCTTCCGCTCAGGCGCGGCCCGGCAACGTTCCACCTGCGGGACCCTCGCTCGGGATGGCTCTCGAAGCCGTTCAGGCCGCGGGGCGTTCTCGGTGTTCAGCTGCCGCCCCGACCGGGCTCTGGGCGGGACGAGGCCATGGCGTCGCGCCACTCCGGGCTGCAGGACACCGTGCTGTTCACGGCGTCCGAACGGGAGGGCGACGCAGTCCTGACGGCCACGGTCGAGGGGGTCTCGGCCTCGATCCGGATCCGCGTGGCAACGGATGCCCCGTCCGCCACCGTCCCGGAACGGGTGACGTTCGGCCCTCAGCCACCCTCTGCCGACCCCTACCGCCCCTTGGCTGAGCACTACGCCCCTTTCGTCGCCCAGGAGACATGGTTCCAGCCCAAGTCTGACTATCTTGCCCGCTTTGACGCGGACGGCGACTGGCGCGGCGACAACAACTGGGACAACGCCCCGCACGCCAGCTCCCAAGCCTACGTCTACTACGCCGCGATCGAGACCGAGACCCACTGGTTTCTGATCTACAACTTCTTCCACCCCCGGGACTACTCCGACAAGTGCGCCGCCGGGACCTGCCACGAGAATGACAACGAGGGGATGGTAGTGACGATTGCCAGGGACGGCACCGCGCTGGGGTCGCCGGTCGCGATGGAGACTCTGGCCCACAACAAGGTCTACTCGTACCGCATAGACCCGCGCGTCCGCGGCAACTTCCACAACTTGGACGGCACTGTCGAGTTTGTCGGCGGCTCGCATCCGGTCGTGTTCGTGCACTCGGGCGGGCATGGCGTGTACGGCTCTGGGCAGCACTCTGGCTACGACGCGAAGACCGGGGAATTCGCCGGCGGCACTGGAGTCACGTACGTGTACAAGGGCGTCGCGGAGCGCCCCAGGCACCCGGCGGATCGCAACGTGGGTTACGACTTGCTTCCAATCTATGACCACTGGTGGGTCCGGTCGCAGGAAGGCCGCGCGCGGCCGGACGGAGCGTTCGCGTCCTATTTCGAGTATGCGCCGGCCGGGGGCCGGCCGCGTGCCGCCGCCAGCCAGGTGGCGGGAGCGTTTCGCGGATCCCGCCACGGCAGGAACATGGCCAAGCCCTTTTGGGGCTGGCACGACAACGAGACCAGGAAGAAGCGCGTCGTTGCGACGGGACAGTGGGGATTGGACCCCGCGTACGCCGTTTCGCGGCACTTGACCCTGCCGGGCCGAGTGTCCCTGCGCTACACGTTCAACCCGTACCTGGCGGAGGACCGCTGAGACTCCAGGGTGCCCGCGCGGCCTCAGTCCGCCCACGGGGGGACGGTGACTGCATTGCTGGGGAGGCTCTCGTTGCCGGCGGCATCGAATGCCGTGACCCAGAACTTGGCGGGACCGTCAGTGACCGCGTCCGCGCTGGCAGTGGTTCCGCGCACCGGTGGTTCGATGGCCACCCCGTCCCGGTAGATCGTGTAACCTTCCACGTCGCCGTCCGGGCTGGCGGCCCACGACAGTTCGACCGATCCCAGCGTTCCAATGGCCCGCAGGTCGCGCGGCGCCTGGGGGGCGAACGTGTCCAGCACTGTGACTTGGACAGCCGGGGACAGACCGCCCTCGATCCACCCGGCCCGGGACTCCCTGAGGCTGCGCAGCCGGTAGGAGTACGCCTCGCCCCAGCGGACCGTTCGGTCCAAGAACTCCGTCGTGGCGAGCCGGCCCAGTTTGGCGAACGTTTCCAGACTCGAGCCGGAGGCGCGTTCGAGGGCGTACTCGTCGGCGCGAGCCGCCGGTTCCCAGGCCAGCGCCACGCCACTGGCGACCACTGCCACGTCTCCCCAGACGGCCGCCAGCGGAGGCTGCCGCGGGTCGAGCTCGACTTGGTTTGAGTAGCCCGCGTGGCGCCCGGCGGGGTTCGAGGCCGTCATGGCCAGGACGGCCTCCTGCTCGAGCTGCCAGCCAGACAGCGGCATGGCAAGCTCGATCCGGTCCCCGGGCTCGAAGCCGGTCAGATCGGCAGACTCGACCCGCAGGACTTCCCGGCGGTACTCGTCGATCGTCTGCGGCGCCAGCCGGTCACCGAACTCGGGAACGTCCACGGCCCACAGCGCGAACGCGCCGAGCCGTCGCGCGACCACGCCCTCAGTGGTGAGCCGCGGCCAGGTCCACGAGACCAGGACTTGGCCGCCCACCTGTCTGGCGGTCAGATCGGTGACCGGGGACGGCAGGTTCGCAAGCGGCGGCAGTGGATCGCCAACCGAGCCGCAGGCCGCGAGGGAAGCCGCGAGAGCCGATCCGCAGGCTGCCAGCCGGAGCCACCCCAGCCCCGGGTGATCAGAGGATGTAACGGCTGAGGTCTTCGTCCTTGGCAATGGATGAGAGCTGCTCCCTGACGTAGTCCGCGTCGATCACGACGGTCGTTTCCTCCATCTCGGTAGCCTCGAACGAGATCTTGTCGAGGAGTCTTTCCATCACGGTGTGGAGCCGTCGCGCGCCGATGTTCTCCGTCTGGGTGTTGACGCTGGTCGCCGTCCGGGCAATCTCGGCAATGGCGTCCTCCGTGAACGTCAGATCGACCCCCTCGGTCTCCAGCAATGCGGTGTACTGCTTGGTGAGCGCGTTCTTGGGCTCCGTCAGGATGCGCACGAAGTCCTCCGTGGAGAGCGACTTGAGCTCGACCCGGATCGGGAATCGTCCCTGCATCTCCGGGATCATGTCGCTTGGCTTGGCCACGTGGAAGGCGCCCGCCGCGATGAACAGGATGTGGTCCGTGCGGACCATGCCGTATCGCGTGTTGACCGTCGTTCCCTCCACGATCGGCAGCAAGTCCCGCTGCACGCCCTCTCGGCTCACCTCGGGCCCCCGGCCGGCCTCCCGGCCCGCGATCTTGTCCATCTCGTCCAGGAACACGATTCCTGACTGTTCGGTGCGGTGCACGGCCTGGCGCGTCACCTGCTCCATGTCGATCAGTTTCTGCTCTTCTTCCTTGGTCAGCGCTTCGAGGGCCTCCGCGACCGTCATCTTGCGCCGCTGCTTCTGTCCGCCGAATAGCCCCGGGAGCATCTCCCGGATGTTGATGTCCATCTCTTCGACGCCCTGGTTGGTGATGAGCTCGATCGGGTTGCTCCGGCCCCGCACCTCGACATCGACCATGCGGCTGTCGAAATCGCCCTTCAGCAGGCGTTGCCGCAGCTTTTCGCGCGTTCGCTTGGTCTTCTCGGCCGTCTCGCGATCGGCGGAATTCCCCGGTGGCAGCAGCGCGTCCAGCACGCGCTCCTCGGCATTGGCCTCAGCGCTCTCGGCGATGGTCACGATGCGCTGCTCGCGGATCATGTCGATTGCCATTTCGACCAAGTCGCGGACCATCGAGTCGACATCTCTGCCGACATAGCCGACCTCCGTGAACTTGGTGGCCTCGACCTTGACGAACGGTGAGTTCGACAGTCGCGCCAGTCGGCGCGCGATCTCGGTCTTGCCCACGCCGGTCGGTCCCATCATCAGGATGTTCTTCGGCATGACCTCTTCGGCCATTTCGGGGTCGAGGCGTTGCCGGCGGATGCGGTTGCGCAGCGCGATCGCCACGGAGCGCTTGGCATCGTGCTGACCTACGACGTGCTTGTCGAGCTGCTCGACGATTTCCCGCGGGGTGAGTTGGTCAAGCGCCACCTTGGCGGGGGCCGACTCGGGCGGCAGGAAGATCACCATCGATCAGCCCAGCTCCTCGAGCGTGATGTTGGAGTTCGTGTACACGCAGATCTTGGCCGCGACTTGCATCGCCTCGGCAGCGATAGTGCGAGCGTCCATGGTCGTGTGCAGGAGCAGAGCGGTCGCGGCGGCAACCGCGAAGGACCCGCCGGAGCCAACCGCGGCGACCTGCTCGTCGGGCTCGATCACGTCGCCAGTGCCACTCAGGACCAGGGTCGACTTCTCGTCGGCGACCAGCAGCAGTGCCTCGAGATGCCGCAGCGACTTGTCAAGGCGCCACTCCTTGGCGAGTTCGACGGCTGCGCGGCTCAAGTTTCCCCCGAACGACTGCAGCTTCTCCTCGAACCGGGTGAACAGCGAGATGGCGTCTGCCGTGGACCCGGCGAAGCCTGCCAAGACTTGCTCGTTGTGCAGCCGGCGCACTTTCTTGGCCGTGGACTTGACGATTTCCGACCCCATCGTGATCTGCCCATCTCCCGCAAGGACCACCTTCCCCCCGGTACGCACGCACAATACGGTTGTTGAGCGAATCTTGGGGTGCGAGGGCATGGTCGGCGGCGGTCGGCGCGCCCGAAGTCCCATTATAAGTCTGGGATTCTGATTTCTCCGATGGCTTTTCGGGCGAATCGGTCTCATGCACGGCGCGTTGGGGAGGGTTTGCCGGAGATCACCCGCCGATAGTGTCGCCAACTCCTGGGCCCGGCTGATCAGCCTGCCACGCCCTGGCTCCGGGTGCTCGTGGGGACCTCCGATTGGTTGTGGAAGGCCTCCAACTGGGGCCTGCGCTCTGCCGCGGGATTCCGGACGGGACCCCGCGGGCGACGGACGTCGCGCAAGCGCACGGTTCGGGTCTGGCGGGGAGCACGCGCGGTGCCCGACCTGTTCGCAACCGGTTGAGGGCGGTTGACGGTCAGGCCTGCTGATCCGCTTGGGCCAGTGCCGAGCAGCGTCTTCGACCTTCCCCCTGCCAGCCTCGCTCGGAGATCTCTCGACCGTGAATGTCACACAGGATTACCACGCCAGCGAAGTGTGGGGCGGCGAGTGGGCCGCAAACCGACCCGTGCGAGCTTGGTTAGCGCTAGAATGATCGGGCGGTCGGACGGGGCTTCGGGGCGCGGCCTCCCGTGGTGCGGAGCCACGGATGGCCTTTCCGGGTGTGTGGGAACCACTGGGGCGGTCCTGCAGAGCCGGGTCCGTTACGGCTCTTCCGATCGTCGCATTCAGGTCTGGACCTTCAGCGAGCGCCATGCCCAAGGGCCGAGAGTCGACCTTGTTCCCCGAGGATGACCGGATTCCTCCCGGCCAGCTTTTCTTCAAGATCAGCGAAGTGGCCCGCATCACTGACGAGCGGCCCCATGTCCTCCGTTTCTGGGAGACTCAGTTTCCCGCGCTGGCCCCCCGGAAGCTGCCGGGCGGCCACCGCCAGTACCGCCGCAAAGACATCAAGATGGTGCTGACTATCAAGGCTCTCCTGCGTGAGCACGGCCTTACCATCGCCGGGGCGAGAAGAGCGTTGCGGCGAGACCGTCGGCAGTCCGCACCGGCTGCCCAACAGGGGACGGCTCCGGGCGGCTTGGAATCTGCGGCGCAGATGCAGCTGTTTCAGGCCTTGCCCAGCGGGGTGATCGAGGAGATCAAGGCCGAGCTCGAGGAGATTCTCGACCTGCTGCGAGGATGACGCTCCGCCCATAGCACCCGAACACGGAGGGGTTGCACTCCGCAGTGACGCGGCACTGGGCCCGCCACGGAACATCTCCGCCGCCCAGTGTCGTCGTCAGGGCCGGCCGAGCCCCCGCGTTCCTCGAACGCGACATGTCCCGCCTGCTCTCGGAGGGCGGCGTTCGGTGCCGGTTACACCGCCAATGTCAGGGCTGCCTCGTCGCGCTGCACGGGGCGATACAGCGTGTCGCGCTCCGTCGGTTCGCGCCCGGCCCTTCGGATCAGCCGCTCGATCTGGTCGCGCCGCAAGGCTTGGGGGGTGGTCGCCCCGGCGTCGTGGTAGATCTTCTCCTCCACGACCGTTCCGTCGATGTCGTCGGCACCGAATCGTTGCGCGACTTGGGCGATCTTGGGCGTCATCATGATCCAGTAGGCCTTGATGTGCGGGAAGTTGTCCAGCAGCAAGCGTGCCACAGCCACGGCGCGGATGTCCTGAAAGCCGGACGTCGTCGGCAGGTGTCGCATCGGCGTGTTCTCGGGATGGAACGCAAGCGGGATGTACGTCTGGAATCCGCCCGTGTCGTCCTGCAAGGCGCGCAGGCGCAGCAGGTGGTCTACGCGGTCCTCGTCCGTCTCGATGTGGCCGTAGAGCATGGTCGCGTTGGAGTTCAGGCCGATCCGGTGCGCCGTCCGCGCCGTTTCGATCCACTCGTCTCCGTCGATCTTGTGGTCGCAGATAATGCGCCGGACGCGCTCGTTGAAGATCTCGGCACCGCCTCCCGGCAGCGAGTCCACGCCCGCGTCTCGCATCCGCAACAGCGCGTCGCGGACTGGGATTCTCTCGCGCCGCGCCAGATAGCCGACTTCGACCATCGTCAGGGCCTTGAGGTGCACGTTCGGGAAGCGCTCCTTGAGGCCCCGGAACATGCGCTCGAACCACTCCATGCCGAGCTCCGGATGCAGGCCGCCCACGATGTGGAACTCTGACACCTGCTCGCTGTAGCCGATGCCCGCCCGGTGCCAGACCTGTTCCAGCGACATCGTGTAGGCGGTGGGGTTGCGCTTCTGCTTGCCAAAGGCGCACAGCTTGCAGGCTGCGACGCAAACGTCAGTGGGGTTGATGTGCCGGTTGACGTTGAAGTAGGTGACGTTGCCGTTGAGCCGCTCACGGACGACGTTGGCGAGGTAGCCCACGCCGAGCAGGTCGTGAGACCGGTATAGGGTGACGCCGTCGTCAAAGCTCAGGCGCTCACCCGCGAACACCTTGGCGGCGACAGGCAAGAGTCTCAGATCCGAAAAGCGGGGGGCCAAGTCCACCTACCAGTGTCACACGGTACCACGGCCACGGCCGGCGGCAGATCGCGTCAACGACTCCGATCACACTTCGGGCCAGGGGGTGAGCGCAGGGCGTCTTGTGGTGCTCTGTGCGCCAGGCAGACGTGTGACAGGGGGCTGCGATAGCTTGTCGTGACCGATTCGGTCGCTTCTGTATCCGGGACCTGCCGACCAGCCGGGCGTACTCCTGCAACTGCGCGTCGCAATCCCGGTGGTGCAGGGAGTGTCAGGAATCTTGCATGCGTGCAGTTGCGGCAGCCAACCCGGGGGGCAGCTCGGCGGTTCGTGAAGGGCCGAAGCAACGTCGATTGCGGCAGCATCTTCCGCGGAGGGGCCTCAGCGAGCGGTTCCCCGTGTTTGCGCACTGGCACGTTCGGCGCGAAGTTGTTCCTCGTACAGCGCCTCGAGCCGCTCGACGGCGGCCCGGAATCCGTCCGGGTCCACGAATGTGTCGGGCGAGTAGGGCTGCCCCGGCTTGAACTTGCGGTGCAGGCCGTACTGTGACCCATGTGCCGCGACCCAGACGTCAACCTGCATCGCCCTCTGCCGGCGGAAAGTCGCCGCGAAGTCTTCCGCTACCCCCGGATAGGTGGGATCCACGACCAGCTGCTTGCCGGCGTTGATCGTTCCCATGTTGGCAATCACGACCCGGTAGTCCCGGCCGCCCTCCCGGACGGTCATCGCGTAGCTCGAACTGCCCGCCGTGTGGCCGGGAGTCAAGATGACTTCCAGCCGAGTCTCGCCCAGCTCGATCACCTCGCCATCTTCCAGGAGCCTGTCAACCTCGACGGGCGCGAAGGTAACTCGCCCTCCGAAGTGGGGATCGCTGAATCCCCCGTCCTCCAACACTGGCGCGTCGGCCGGCGTGGCCCACATCTGGGCGCCAGTGAGCCGCTTGATCTCCGCAAGCGCCGCCGTGTGGTCCCAGTGCGACTGCATCTGGAGCAGAATCTTGACGTCCTCGAGCCGGTAGCCCACCGCCTCGATGTTTCGCCGGATGAGGGCCGTGGAGTCTTCCAGGCCCGTGTTGACCAAGATGTGCCCCTCGTCGGACGTGATCAGGAATACCGCCAGGTCATAGGTGCCGACGGCGTAGAGATTGCCGATCACGCGATGGCCAGGGAATGGCCGGGTCCAGTTCTCGCGCTGTGCGTCGATGCTCTGCGCCGAGGCTGCGATCAGCAGTGCAGTCGCGAATATTGTGCGCATGATCGATAGTACCCGCATCGCTCTCACCCCCTGATCGTCGGCCACCCCGCACCCAGCAAAATGTCCGCGGCCCAGAATCCGAAGAACAGGACGCTGACCCAGCCGTTGACCGCGAAGAAGGCCGCATTCACGCGCGACAGGTCGTTCGCCTTGACCAGCGACTGCTCGTAGACGAGCAGCGCCGCCACGGCCGCAATACCGGCCAGCGCCAGCGGGCCAAGTGCCAAGTGATGCCAGACCGCTAGCAGAAGGGCCACCATCCCGGAGTGGAACGCCCGCGATATGACCAGTCCACGGGCGATCCCGAGCCGCGCCGGGATCGAGTGCAGCCCTTCGGTGCGGTCGAACTCGATGTCCTGGCACGAGTAGATGATGTCGAAGCCAGCCGTCCAGAGCATGACGCCACCGCAGAGCAGCAGGATTGCCGGATCGAGCGTGCCGCGGATCGCGATCCATGCCGCGGCCGGTGCGATCCCCAGCGCTGCCCCGAGTGCCAAGTGTGACAGGGCGGTGAAGCGCTTGGTGAACGAGTAACCGAGGATCACAGCGAGCGCCAGTGGACTGAGCTTGAACGCCAGAGCATTGAGCTGGCTGGCCGCGAAGATGAGAACGGCCGCCGACGCCGCGACGAAGGCGAGCGTGAACTTTGCCGAGAGCAGGCCCGCTGGCAGGGCGCGCCGAGCCGTGCGAGGGTTTCGGGCATCGATGGCCGCATCCGCCAACCGGTTGAACGCCATCGCGCTGGAGCGCGCGGCGACCATCGCCACCACGATCCATGCCATTTTGAACGCCAGCTCGCCCGGTTCCAGCGGGTGGTCGCGCAGCGCCAGCAGCGCCGCCGTCATCGCGAACGGAAGCGCGAATACCGAATGCTGGAACTTGATGGCCTCCAGGACCGTCGCGGCCTGCGACAGCAGACCCCTCATCCCGACGCCCCGAGCAGTGCGGCCAACGCCCTGCCCGGATCAGCGTGGCGCATGAGGCCCTCGCCGATCAGGAACCCGTGGTAGCCGGCGTCTTGGAGCATCCGCAAGTCGTCAGCCGTCCGGATGCCGCTCTCGGCAACCCGCACCACGCCCGGCGGAAATCGCGGGGCTAGGTCGACGGATGTTTGCAGAGAGACGTCCATTGTTCTGAGGTTGCGGTTGTTGACCCCCACGAGCGTCGCTCCCGCGGCCAGCGCGCGTTCGAGCTCCGCAGCATCGTGCACTTCGACGAGCGCGTCAAGCCCAAGGTCAGTGGCGGCAGCGAGCAGCTCGAGCAGCTTTCCATCCGACAGCGCGGCCACGATCAGCAGAACGCAGTCGGCACCGTGCGCCCAGGCCTGCAGAACGTGGTAGCGGTCGATCGCGAAGTCCTTGCGCAGGACAGGCAGGGAAGTCGCCCTTCGAGCGGCCTCCAGATCGCCCAGCGCCCCTTGGAAGAAACGCCTGTCAGTCAGCACTGACAGCGCCGTGGCCCCGGCTTGCTCGTAGCGGCGCGCTATCGAGGCCGGGTCGAATTCGCGCGCGATCAGCCCGGCCGAAGGGGACGCTTTTTTGATTTCCGAGATGATCGCCGGTCGCTGCCTCTCCAGAGCCGCCCGGAAGCCCCGGCGGGGTAGGACCGGCGCGGCCTCGAGGGTCCGCTCAGGCGTTGCCATCCGCTCCGCCGCGAGCTCGCGCCGCTTGTGGGCAAGGATTCGGTCAAGAACGGTGGCCGCTCGCACAGGCGGGGCCGGCATCACATGTAGAGCCCGCCGCTCACGTTGAGCACGTGGCCAGTGATGTAGCCCGCATCCTCGCTGGCCAGGAATCGGACGGCGGCGGCCACTTCGTCGAGTCGGCCCATGCGGCCCAGCGGGATGTCTGAAAGGATCGCGCTCCGCTGTTTGTCGCCAAGGCCGGCCGTCATGCCGGTGCCGAAGAAGCCCGGCGCGACAGCGTTGACCGTGATGTTGCGGCTTGCAAGTTCGAGCGCCAGCGACTTCGTGAGCCCGATCAGGCCGGCCTTCGATGCCACGTAGTTGGCTTGGCCGGGGTTGCCCGAGAGGCCCACCACAGACGCCACGTTGATGATCCGCCCCCAGCGTTTCCGCATCATGCCCCGCATCAGCGCGCGCGCGCAGCGAAAGCTTCCCGTCAAGTTGGTGTCGAGCACTCGGGCCCAGGCGTCCTCTCGCATGCGGATCGCCAGCCCGTCCGCGGTAATCCCGGCGTTGTTGACCAAGATGTCCACTTTCCGCCCGTGCGACTTGGCCAGGGCGTTGACCGAAGCTTCGCTCTGCACGTCCAGTGCCAGCGCTTCCGCCTGGCCCCCGCCCGCGCGGATCTCCTCGACGAGCTCGGCCAGTTTCTCGGTCTGCCGCGCCGCGGCGATGACCGTCGCTCCGGACGTGGCCAAGGCCATGGAGCAGGCCCGGCCAATCCCCTGGCTGGCACCGGTAACCAATGCGACCCGGTTCAGCATGTCGCGATACCCTCCAAGCTTGCGATGTTGTGCGTGCTAGCCGCGGCTAGGGATCGGTCGATGCCCCGCATCAGGCCGGTGAGCACCCTGCCGGGGCCCACTTCCACGAAGCGGTCAATTCCGCGGGACCGCAATGCCTCGATCGTCTGGTGCCACCTGACCGGGTTCGGGATCTGGTCCTTGAGCCCTTGGCGAGCAGCCACGCCAGCCCGCACTTCCGCGGCCCGGCAGTTGTTGACCAGGCCGACGCTCAGATCCGCGAACTCGGCAGCATCCAGCGCGGGCTCCATCGCGACCCTCGCCGGCTCCATGAGCGCGCAGTGAAAGGGTGCGCTGACCGCGAGCATCACCGCCCTGCGAGCCCCGGCCCGCTTGGCCAGTGGCACGGCGCGCCTCACGGCCTCGGTGTGACCGGCAATCACCGTCTGCAGCGGTGAGTTGTAGTTGGCCGGTGCAACGACCTGCCCTTGGGCCGCCTCTTCGCAGACCGTCTCGGCCGACCGGGCGTCGATGCCGAGCAGTGCGGCCATCGCACCCTTACCTTCGGGGACGGCTTGCTGCATGCGTTTGCCGCGAGAGTGCACGAGCCGCACGGCGTCGGCAAACCGCAGCGAGCCCGCGGCCACAAGCGCCGAGTACTCCCCCAGGCTGTGGCCCGCGACCAGACTGGCCTCGATGCCGCGCTCTCGCAGTGCCACAAGCGTGGCGACCGACACGGCCAAGATTGCCGGCTGCGTGATCTCGGTCCGTCGCAGTTCGCTGGCGGGTCCCTCGAAGCACAGCCTGGACAGCCCGAATCCCAGAGCGTCGTCCGCCTCTTCGAAGGTCGCTCTGGCCGCCGCGTATCGCTTTGCCAGCGCCGCGCCCATTCCCGGCGACTGTGAGCCCTGCCCCGGGAACAAGAGTGCTGTCGCTGGCATGGCCCGGGGTCCAGGCACGAGTTTAGCAACCGATCCTGGCAGCGCCTGGCTCGCCGTGGCCGCTGCCGCAGGGCCCGGCACACCGCTGGCAGCCGGCTAGCGCGCAAGCGTAGTTGACTCTTGAAAGTGGCGCCGACTATAGGAATAGTGTCCTCGCCGGACGGGTGCGAGCTAAAGGGGGTTGGCCGGGTTTGCAGATCGCTGAGTCGGATCGTTGGCCGGATCGCCGGTTGCCGCAATTCATGAATCAGCGCAGGAGGTTGAACCCATAACCCGTTTGTTCTTGATCGTCGCATTCGTAGCGACGACCTGTCCGTTGTCGGCACAAACAGCGTACTGGCACCCCGGCGTCCGATTCGTCCAATCGGACGATCTGGACTTCTACAGAGACACAGTTTGGGCCACCTTGTACTTTTGTGGAGGGCCTGAGCGAGGAGATCTCTACTTCGACATCTTGCTTAAGCTCGAGCGCACATCTGGGATTCCTTCCTGCGAGGGACGCGACCACTTTGCGTTTGCAGTTTCGAGGATAGAGATAGAAGGCGGGAATCCGGAGCCTGTTTTCCCGGCTACTTCTGCTCGGAGACTACTTAGCAAGGCGGGCTAGAATCAAGGCACGCGAGCCCCGCGCCGTGAGCCAGCCCGCATTCAGAGTCCGCCTCCCCTTGGGCGTCCAGACTTTCAGCGAGATCCGCCAGGAGCATCTCTACTACGTCGACAAGACGCACTTCGCCTGCCAACTCGTCAGGCAAGGCAAGCACTACTTCCTGTCCCGTCCCCGCCGCTTCGGCAAGAGTCTGTTCGTCAGCACGCTCAAGGAACTCTTCGAGGGTAACCGGGTACTCTTCCAAGGCTTGGCGGCCGACGACCAGTGGGACTGGTCCGTCCGCCGCCCCGTCGTACGCCTGTCCTTCGGAGGCGGCCTCTATACCAAGCCCGATGGCCTGCACCACAACCTCCTCAAGCAGCTGAGTTCCCTCTCACGCTCCCACGGCGCGAAACTCGACGCCGTCGAAGGCCCCGACCGGTTCGCCCAGCTGCTGGAGGAGCTGCACCGTCTCTTCGGTCGCCGCGTCGTGGTCCTCGTCGACGAGTACGACAAGCCCATCACCGAGAACCTGAACCAGCCCGATCTCGCCCGCGCCAACCGCGACTACCTCCGCGCGCTCTACGCGAACATCAAGGAGTGCGACGAGCACATCCGCTTCTCCTTCATCACCGGCGTCTCCAAGTTCTCCAAGCTCAGCCTCTTCTCCAGCCTCAACAACCTCAACGACCTCACCCTCGACCCCCGCTACTCCTCCCTCTGCGGCTACACGGATCACCACCTCGACACCGTCTTCGCTCCCGAACTCCCCGGCCTCGACCGCCACAGCATCCGCCGCTGGTACAACGGCTACAGCTGGGGCGGCGACGAGAAGGTCTACAACCCCTTCGACATCCTCCTGCTCTTCGACAAGCGCAAGTTCCGGGCCTGGTGGTTCCAGACCGGCACGCCCAGGTTCCTCCCCGACCTGCTGGTCCGCCGCAACGTCTCGACTTTGGACCTCGAAGGCCGGACGGCCAATGAGTCCCTGCTGTCGGCCTTCGACATCGACGAGATCGGCACCGAGGCGCTGCTGTTCCAAACCGGCTACCTCACCGTGACCGACTGGTCCGAGGGCGACGACGGCGAGACCGAGTACCGCCTCGGCTACCCCAACCGCGAAGTGCGCCTCAGCCTGAACCGCGCGCTGCTGTCCAGCCTCGTCAACAGCCTCTCCGACCGCCTCACCCACTGCCGCGATGTCGCCAAGCACATCCGCGCCGGGGACTTCGAGCAACTCAACCAGACGCTGCACGCCTTCTTCGCCTCCATCCCCCACGACTGGTACCGCAACAACCGCATCGAGCGGTACGAGGGCTACTACGCCACGGTTTTCTTCGCCCTCCTGTCCGGCTTCGGCCTCGACACCCGCCCCGAGGAAGCCTCCTCACGGGGCAATCTCGACCTGTCGGTGAGCGCTCCCGAGAGGATCGTGCTGTTCGAGTTCAAGACCGTGGACGGACGGAGCGGCTCCGGCCGGGCGCTGCGGCAGCTCAAGGCCAAGGGCTACGCGGACCAGCACTTCGGCTCTGGCAAGCCGGTCCACCTGGTGGGCGTGGAGTTCAGCCGCAAGACCCGCAACGTGGCCCTGATTGAGTGGGAGACGGTCGGCACTGCCGAGGCCGGCTCAGCTGACGCCTCGGACGCAGCCGCCCCGGACTGAAGTAGCCACCCACAGCTCGTCCCGCGGACCGCCCCGCCCCGCTCTCCGGAGTGAGCAGCCGGTCTCCGACCAGCGGCAACGAAACGACCCTCCGGCACCCACCCGGCGGACCGTGGCGCCTCGCGGACTGCCGAGCGAGCGTGCCGCCCGGCCCATCAGCCAGCAGGACCGGTGTCGGGCAGCAGCCTGCCCCAGCACCCACGCGCCGTCCCGCCCGGCCTTCACCACGAGCTCCCAGTCCACGCCAGCCTATGAGGCTGCCCGCGGCCCCCGCTACCCACGGGACCGTCCGCCAGCGGGTTCCGACCCACCCGGCAGGCCTCCGGCTCGCGACGGCAATCCGTGCCAAGCTACTGGCCAACACAACCGCAAGCGGCCACCCATCTCCCACCGCTCATTCCTTCACGCCACCCCGGCCGGCCTCCCTGCCCCTAGAATCAAGACACGCGAGACTCGCGCCGTGAGCCAGCCCGCCCGCAAAGCACGCCTCCCCACCGGAATCCAGACCTTCCGCACCCTGCGTCGTGGCAACTACTACTATGTCGACAAGACGCACTTCGCGGTCCGGCTCGAAGAGCAGGGCTCGCACTACTTCCTGTCCCGTCCCCGGCGCTTCGGCAAGAGTCTGTTCGTCAGCACCCTCAAGGAACTCTTCGAGGGCAACCGGGAACTTTTCCAAGGCTTGGCGGCCGACGACCAGTGGGACTGGTCCGTCCGCCGCCCCGTCGTACGCCTGTCCTTCGGAGGCGGCCTCTATACCAAGCCCGATGGCCTGCACCACAACCTCCTCAAGCAGCTGAGTTCCCTCTCACGCTCCCACGGCGCGAAACTCGACGCCGTCGAAGGCCCCGACCGGTTCGCCCAGCTGCTGGAGGAGCTGCACCGTCTCTTCGGTCGCCGCGTCGTGGTCCTCGTCGACGAGTACGACAAGCCCATCACCGAGAACCTGAACCAGCCCGATCTCGCCCGCGCCAACCGCGACTACCTCCGCGCGCTCTACGCGAACATCAAGGAGTGCGACGAGCACATCCGCTTCTCCTTCATCACCGGCGTCTCCAAGTTCTCCAAGCTCAGCCTCTTCTCCAGCCTCAACAACCTCAACGACCTCACCCTCGACCCCCGCTACTCCTCCCTCTGCGGCTACACGGATCACCACCTCGACACCGTCTTCGCTCCCGAACTCCCCGGCCTCGACCGCCACAGCATCCGCCGCTGGTACAACGGCTACAGCTGGGGCGGCGACGAGAAGGTCTACAACCCCTTCGACATCCTCCTGCTCTTCGACAAGCGCAAGTTCCGGGCCTGGTGGTTCCAGACCGGCACGCCCAGGTTCCTCCCCGACCTGCTGGTCCGCCGCAACGTCTCGACTTTGGACCTCGAAGGCCGGACGGCCAATGAGTCCCTGCTGTCGGCCTTCGACATCGACGAGATCGGCACCGAGGCGCTGCTGTTCCAAACCGGCTACCTCACCGTGACCGACTGGTCCGAGGGCGACGACGGCGAGACCGAGTACCGCCTCGGCTACCCCAACCGCGAAGTGCGCCTCAGCCTGAACCGCGCGCTGCTGTCCAGCCTCGTCAACAGCCTCTCCGACCGCCTCACCCACTGCCGCGATGTCGCCAAGCACATCCGCGCCGGGGACTTCGAGCAACTCAACCAGACGCTGCACGCCTTCTTCGCCTCCATCCCCCACGACTGGTACCGCAACAACCGCATCGAGCGGTACGAGGGCTACTACGCCACGGTTTTCTTCGCCCTCCTGTCCGGCTTCGGCCTCGACACCCGCCCCGAGGAAGCCTCCTCACGGGGCAATCTCGACCTGTCGGTGAGCGCTCCCGAGAGGATCGTGCTGTTCGAGTTCAAGACCGTGGACGGACGGAGCGGCTCCGGCCGGGCGCTGCGGCAGCTCAAGGCCAAGGGCTACGCGGACCAGCACTTCGGCTCTGGCAAGCCGGTCCACCTGGTGGGCGTGGAGTTCAGCCGCAAGACCCGCAACGTGGCCCTGATTGAGTGGGAGACGGTCGGCACTGCCGAGGCCGGCTCAGCTGACGCCTCGGATGCAGCCGCCCCGGACTGAAGTAGCCACCCACAGCTCGTCCCTTGGACCACCCAGCCCCGCCCCCTAGCGGAGCAGGCGGCCTCCGACCAGCGGTGAGGCTCCGAGTGGGTGCCCACTTCCGCAATCCGCACCACAGCGCGCCGGCCGGTTCGCACTGCTCGACTCCGTCTCGGGCTCCGTGCCGCACGAGGCCCCATGGGCCCGCTGACGAAACAGCCCGTCCCTGAGCGAGTCAGGCCGCGCCCTTCCACTGCGTGCCGACCCCGGCCAGTCGCCCGATGCATCCTCCGGCCGGAATTCGGCAGCAACCCACCGTCCGCGCCCCCCTAGACCAGGTCGCGCAACCAATCGGCCGTGTTCGGCTTCAGCATGCGTAGACCAATCCGCACTACTGCTGTTCCATATGGCTAACCCGCTTTGTGTCGACTCCGTTCTATCGCTAGGCCCAAGTTCGTCACTTGGTGGCATTCTGCCGTGCGAGGGGAGCGTGGATCGTCCTAGGAGGGCGGAGATTCGGTCAAGGCCGCAAGAGCAGCTATTTCAAATGTAACTACCCAGCTTCCGGGATGCACCCAAGCATTTGTCGCACGGCCTCGATTGCAGGGTGCTGGACGCCTTGCGTAGGCGCTGTTCCAATGAGTGCCGGTGCTGGCGGGCACCGGGCTCGCGCCGCCACCGGCTAGAGACGCAGGGCGGCCAGCAGCTCCCCGGGCCCTGCTAGCAACGCCTCGATGCGGTTCCAGCCCTGCTTGCGGGCGGTCGACAGCACACTGCGCAGCGTGGCGCAGTCGCGCGCCCCCTGCGCGGACCGGAAGCAGCCCGAGATCTGCATGCGCAGCTTCATCATGCGCAGGTCCTGTTCCGCTTGATTGTTCGTGAAAGGCACCTCGGGATCGGTCAGGAAGCGCAGCACCGACTGCTTGCGATCGCGCAGTCGCCGCGCCAGGTTGTGCCCGGGACGCCGCTTCTTGCGCCCCCGCCGCCCCGGCTTGGGCGCCCGTAGCGGCTCCAGCGCCCGGTGGTAGGCCAGCGCCTCCTCCAGCAGCCGGTCGTAGCGCCCCCGGATGCGCTCCAGCAACGACCGTGGTAGGGGAATGCCCTTCTCGCGGGCGATCCAGACCGCCCGGTTGGCGCGCCTCAGCAGCTGCTGCATGCGCCGCGCCCAGTGCTCCCCGTCGATCTCCATCAGTGCCTGTAACTCCCGCAAATGGTGCGCGTTGCACATTGCGTGCAGCACTCCCGGAATCTTGCAGTACGATGCCCAGTGATCGTGTACCAGGATGCCCTTCAGCCCCGCCACCAGACTGCCCCGCTTGGCGTCCGTGCGGTAGAAGGTTAGCCACGGCGTGCTCAGCACGTGCAGCCACTGCGTCTTGCCCGCGATGCGGAACCCGGTCTCGTCTAGGTGCTGCACCCCGTCCGCACTCACCAGCAGGTCGCGCACCCGCTCCGTGAAGCCCTGCCAGCACCCCGCCGCCTTGCGCGTCATCCCCGCCAGCATCGCCGTGCAGATCGCGACCTGGAACAGGTCCCGGAACACCTCCGCCAAGCGCTCCTCAGGCAGCAAATGCGCGTTCTGCAGGTAGACCGCCGTGGCCGCGATCCGCGGCCCGTACTGCACCGGCGCGTTCACGCCTTCCGGGAACGCCGCCCGCGTCACGCTGCCGCAAGCCCTGCAGCGGCAGGCGTGCGCCTGGTGCTCGGTCACCTCCGGCGGCGGCGGCGGGGGCAGGTCGAACACCTGCCGCCGCCGCGGCTCGCCCTCCCTGTCACTCGCCGACAGCGACGCTCCGCAGTCGGCGCACTGCAACGGCAAGTGGGTCTCGATGCGATTCGGCGTCTCCGTCTGGCGCAGCGTCGCGCCCTTGTGGCCGGGCTGCCCGCCCGGGCGCTTGCCGGACCGGCCGCGCTGGCTGCGCGTCCGCTTCCGCTTCCGCGCCGGCCGCTTGGCGGGCCCATCGCTCGACGGCGGCTTGCCGCTGTTGCTGCTGTCGAGGCCCACGCGGCGCTCCAGTTCCTCCAGGCGCTGCCTCAACTGCTGGTTCTCCGCCCGCAGCTTCTCGTACTCCGCCCGCAACGCGGCATGCTCCGCCTGCAGCTGCCCGAGCCGCGTTGCGGTCGCGCCAGCCTGTCGCTGCTCTGTCGCGGGCATCTCCGCTCCTGTAAGGCCTCCTCGCGACGATCCCCGCCGCAGGCCCACTCGCTGACAGCAGGGCCAGCGAGACCATTACTACTCTAGTATGTTCTGAAAAGCTGTGTCAAGCACTGCGCGACTCTCCCCACGTGGGCTGCGGGTGGCCCGCAGCCCGGCCTCCTGTGACCTCGCGGCACGCTCTCCGCCTCTGCGCCATGCCCCCGGGACCACGCATTCACCTCAACATCCCACCAGAATGCCGCCGCCCTACCTGGGCAGTTACTTTCAAATTTGGAATTCAGCACAATTATACACACATGTAGCGAAACTATAGGGCCTATAGCGCGCTGCTGGGTCCCCGAATTCTTGCCCTCCATGACTCGAAGTCCCTTGCTTGCGCACGAGATCCCGGCAGGGGCCACCAACCCGCCCATCCAGACTGAGGCTTGACAGCAATAGAAAAGATGGTTTAAACAGATAGATTGGACAACGTTCTCCAGACCATTGTGCGCTCGCTGCGCTCCACAGCCGATGCGCTCCCGGATGCTCGCAACGGCCCCAACCTTCGTTACACCCTGGCAGACGCCGTGCTCAGCGCCTTCGCCTGCTTTTTCGTGCAGTCTCCCTCCTTCCTCGCTTTCCAGAGAGAGCTGCTGTTTCGCTGGGCCCGCTCGAACTGTCAGACGCTGTTTGGCATCAAGGACATCCCCTGCCCACAGCAGATCCGCAACCTCCTCGACGGTCTCCCGCTAGCCAACTTCGCGCCCCTGTTCTTGCGCATCCTCTCTGACTTGCGCAGCCAGCCGCGCTCTCTGGGCCCCTTCCTGCGCCTCGGCGGACGTGTGCTGGTTGCCCTCGATGGAATCGAGTTCCACCAATCCCGCAAGATCCGCTGCGCACTGTGCTCCTGCCGCCATACCGGCAAGGGCAAGATTCCCCAGTTCTTCCACACCATGCTGGCTGCCGTGATCGTCGCCCCCGGCCACAATCGCGCCCTGCCCTTGATGCCCGAATTCGTGCGTCCCCAGGATGACCCCGGCGAGCAGGGCTCGCGCCAATCCCGCAAGCAGGACTGTGAGCTCAACGCCGCCAAGCGCTGGTTCGCGCGCTGGCACGCGCAGTTGCGCGGCTTGCGTCCGGTGTACCTCGGTGATGCCCTGTACTCCAAGCATCCGTTCTGCCGCCAGATCCTGGATGCCGGCGCCGATTTCCTGTTTGTCGTCAAGCCCGGCTCGCATCCGGCCCTGTTCGCCGCCATCGACGGCACCCGCCCGCGTACCACGAACTGGCTGCGGCGCCGCAGCCAGCACGGACGCGGCTGGCGGCAGCAGCGCTACCGCTGGGTGTCGGGCGTGCGCGTGCGCAACAGCACTGACGCGGTCACGGGCACCTGGATCGAGATGCGCATCTGCCAGCGCAGGCCCGCTGGTTGGCAGCAAACGTACTACAGCACCTTCTTCACGAGCCTTGCGGTGCGCGGCGAGAACGTCGAGGAAATCGCGCGCTGCGCGAGAGCGCGCTGGAAGGTCGAGAATGAGTGTTTCAATTGCATCGCGCGCCATGGACAGAACTTCAAGCACAATTTCGGCCATGGCAACAAGGGTCTGGCGAATGTGCTCGCGACGCTGAACCTGCTGGCCTTCGCGCTGCACACAGCCCTCGACGGCCTGCCGGGCCGCTGGCAGCAATGCCGTGAGTACCTGCAAACGCGCAGCAAGTTCTTCGCCAAACTACGCTTCTTCACTGAGGAATTCGTCTTCCGCGACTGGCCCAGCCTGTTGGACACGATGCTACACCGGCGAGCACCACCGACTTGGCAATGGGGGGGGTTGCACCCCAGCATGAGTATCGGCAGCAGTCAATCACGCTCTGCTACAAGAGCCAGCAGCATCGCTGTGCCCGCTGCCACAAGAGCCCATCGGACAGGGTGTCGCTCTACGGCACCAGTGGCCCTTACAGCCACGACCGCATGCCGAGATGCCCGCGCAATCCTCACCTAACCGAGCAGATCGCTAGCGACAGCACACCTTCCGAACTGCATCGCTCGAGCTACCTGCCAAATTTGGAACTGCTGCCGCAAGAGCCCTAAGAATCGAGTATTGGCCTTCAAAGCAGCCTTGTCGGCACAACAATAGACAGAAACTAGGGAAAAAACAGGTATCTTAGGTCGGAGCGCCCGATCGGCCTCCAGGGCCCTAGTTCACTCCAATGGCGGCTGGCCGTCCTAGGCCTCAGCCCCACTTGGCACTACGTTTTGTGACTCTTCCAGCTTCCCAGCCCGCATGCGGCGGCGGTATAGCCGAGGCTGCAGTCCGGCGGCCCGAGCGCTCCGCGCTGCCTCTGGTGTCGGTCGCACATCTTGGCGATTCGTGATCTGCGCCCCGTCCGTCGCCCGCACCGTCGTTGTCACTCGCGTCCAGTCCCGCAACTCTTCCCGGATTGACTGCCAACTCAATCGAATCCTCTGCTCCCGCAATCGCGTGCGGATCAGGTGTACGGCGTGGTACGCCAGCACCGAGATCAACATGTGGGCCGACACGCGCGCGTTCAACCGGTGGCAGAGCGGCCGTAAACCCAAACTCGTTTTCAGCTCGCGAAATGTCGCCTCCACCGCGGTCAGTGTCCAGTACGTGCGCAGCACCCGCTCGACATCCCAGTCCGCATGACTGGTGCGCAGCATGTAGCCCCCGGCCCCTGCGTCGACTGCGGCATGCTTCGGCTTCTGCTTGTATTCCACCGCTGCCGCCTTGGCCTGCTTGCCTCTGGCGGGCCGGCCCTGCTTGTCGAGCTGCGGTCTCACCGTAACTTCGTAGTGGCTCGCCACGCAGTTGTGCCGTTGTTCCAACCGGCCCACTTTGCGCTGCATTTTCTCGAGATTCTTCAGCCGCCGCGGCTCCGACAGCCCTGCGTGCAGGTGCTCCAAGGCCTCCTCGTACCGCTTGCGCTGCTGCTGCAATATCTCTTGCTCCCGGCGCTCGCGCGTCTCGCTGACCGCGTACAGGCGCAATTCCCGTCCTTGGCCGTCCCCCTCTTCGCCGGCCGCCTCCCCGTCCACTTGGCCCCCCTGCTCGCGCGGCAGCGGCCAGACTCGCACGTCATAGCCCGCCTGCGTGCGCACCAGGGCCTCAGGCTCGCCCTTGGGCGGCTTGGGCTTGGCCTCCCGACTGACCGCAATCCACTCCCAGCCGTGCGCCTGCAGCCACTCGATGTTCGCCTGGCTCGCGATGCCCGCGTCCAGCACCACCGTCGGCCGGGACCCGCCCCGGATCGCTCCTGCTGCGCCAGCTTCTCCAGCACCCCCTGCAGCGTGCCCGGCTCAGAGGCATTGCCCGGCAGCACCTCGCAGCGACGCGGGAAGCCCGCCCCGTCCAGCGCCAGCGCCAAAGTCACCAGCGGGCAGTCGTTGCGCTTCTGCTTCGAACGCCCGTATCGCCGCAGCGTATCGTTCTCGCGGCCGCTGTAGTGCACGTTGGACAGGTCGTAGAACACAATCGTGCCGGAAAGGCGCAGCAGCGTTCGCTCGCGTTGGAACAGACCATCCTGCAGGGGCTCGCGGTGCTTCCAGAGCAAATCGTTGGTGCGGTAGAGCTTGGAGAGCGAGGGGCCCAAGCCGGCGTCCAAGTCCAGCACTTCGAGCAGGGCCGAGGAGCGCTGCATCCAGCGCAGAGCCTCGCGCTCGGAAGAGGGATGCAGCATGCGGGCGACGATCAGCGCAGTGGCGATCTTGGAGTCTCGCTGGGAGGCGCCTTGGCGTAGCAGCAGCCGCTGGAAGCCGAGTTCGTCGAGGGCCTGCAGGCACAGCCGCTCGGCGCCGACCGAGCGTGTGGCGTCATGCTGCAGAGTGTCGAGGTCGACGGTGGCGAAGCGGGAGTCGGCGTCGGTGCGGGTCTGGAAGCCGCGCTCGCGGAGGCGGTGGACGAGTTGCTCGGCGGCCGAGAGGACGTCGGGATCGACGGAGAACAGCGAGGGCTGGCCGTGGAAGATGTCGCTGGCGGTGGCGGCAGCCTGGCGCCAAAGCGGCTTGGGTACGGGGTAGGCGGTGCCGAGGTTGAGCAGGGTCTTCTGGCGGACGGACGAGCCGTGGCGTTCGGACTGGACGAGACGCACGCTGCTGGCCGGCCGGCCAGCCTTGGAATGCGTCTTGGTGGCGCGGAGGAACATTACTTGTAAGCATTCACTCCGGGGAGTATTTGGGGCCTAGGAGACTGGCCCTCGCGAGGACCAAGGGAGGGAAGGTGCGGCCCGCAGGTGCAGGGTGGGCTCGCTCGCCGCGTTGGGGCTCCAGCCTGAGAAGGTGGGCGAGTGTCGTAGGGAAACTCGCGAGTTGGCCTCAGCGGGGAGTCAAGCTGCGCGCGGGACAGGGCTGTCGGGTGCGGGAGCGAGTGCTGCCGCTGGCGGCTCGTTGGCCGGAGTCCAGCAGCGTATGGGAGGTGCGCGGAGTTCCTCCATGCGCTGCTCGTCCATCTCTCACGGGAGCCATGGGGACAGGTCCGATGGGGCCTGGCCCCGGTTGCGCGCATAGGCATCCAGCCAATCCTGCGGGCACCGGTACGGGTTCAGCCCAGCCACTCTCGCTGTCTGCAGCACGCTGAGCAGGCGCCCCGCCGTCTTGGCCCTGGCCGGTCCGCCGGGCCCGAAGCGCCGCTGGCGCGAGATCACGGGCCCGCGCAAGGTCCACTCCGAGCGGTTGTTGTCCATGGGAATCCCCGGATCCTCGAGAAACACGCTGGGACCCTCCTGATGCTGGATCAAGGACGCCGTGGGGTTGCCCTGCGCTGCCACTTGGGCCAGTTCCGCGCCGGTCCGGCCACCGCTTGGCTGCAAGCCTTCCAGCAGCTCATAGCGGGCGACCAGGCGCTGCCACGCTTGCAGCGCGTCGTCGAAGAGTTCCCCGAAGCTGGCTTCCAGGCTTGCCTGCGCAGCCGCGAAGTCCTCGGCCTGGCCCTGCAAGGGCAGGTCGGGCTGTCAGGCCCTGCGACGCAGGCGCGCCAAGTGGAACACTGCCCCGATCCGCTCGAGCCCATCCCTGGCCCACGGCTGCAGTTCCGGAAAGCCGGCTGCCCCGTAACGGCGAGACATCGGACGGATGGGAGCTGAATCCTTGGTCCTTCGGTGGCCCCAGCGCACACCGCTGCGGGGCTGAATGTCAGTGCTTCCAGATAGAGGGGTGGACATTTCCTGCTGATTCTGTCATAGTGGGCCTTGGTGGCTGGCCTTCAGATGGCAACAACGGTGCAAGACGCGCACTTTGACCTGCGCGCTGTTTGCGTGCGCCCGACTCGCGGCGGCTGCGAGCACCGACGTTGGGACCGGCTGGTGGCCGCCCACCACTACCTGTCCTTCCAGCGCATGTTCGGACGTGCCTTGCGGCATGTCGCAACCCTGGACGGGACTTGGCTGGCGCTGCTGGGATGGCAACCCGGAGCGCTGCGCGTGGCCGTGCGCGACCGCTGGATCGGCTGGTCGCTGCAGCAGAAGCTGCGCCGCCTGCATCTGATCGCCCAGAATGTGCGCTTCGTGATCCTGCCCGCCGCTGCCGGGCGCAAGAACCTGGCATCGAGGGTCTTGGGCCTCAGCCTGCGCCGCTTGTCGGGAGACATCTTGGCCGCACATGGGTATCCGGCGCTGCTCGCGGAAACCTTCGTGGACCGCGCGCTGCACAGGGGCACGTGCTACCGCGCCGCGAACTGGCAGCCGCTGGGGTTCACCAGCGGCTATGGCCGCCAGCGGGGCCCCACGGCCCGCTGGCGGCATCATGGCCAGCCCAAGCAAGTGCTGGTGTACCCCTTGGCCCGTAACGTGCAGGCGCGTTTGCGCCAGCCCGAGCAGGAGCCCTGCTGGGGCGGTCCCGCCAAGCGGCCGCCGGCTCCGGCCGCGGTGCTGCGCAGCCTGCTCGAGCGCCTGCAGCAGGAGCCGCACTGCCGCCCGGCCGGCGGCCGCCGCTATGCGCTGGCCAGCCTGCTGTGCCTGGCCGCGAGTGCGCACATGGCCGGCTACCGCGGCGTGACGGCCTACTCGCGGTATGCCACCCTGCTCAGCCAGCGGCAGCGGCAGGCCGCCGGCTGCTGGTGCAACATGCGGCTACAACGCTACGCCGCTCCGGTGCCGAGCACGTTCTACCAAGCCTTGGTCCGGCTGCCGCCGGAGGTGTTCGAGGGGGCCGTCGAGCACGCCTCGCTGGGGCTGCAGGCCCACTCGCAGCCGGCCGTGCCGGAGCGCAGCGCGCAGGGGCTGGGCGAGCGCGCGGCAGCGGCCGCCGGCCGCGGGAAGGGCCCAAGGTGAGATTCTGGCCGGGCGCAAGCGGGGACACCGCGCGGGAGCGGGAGCAGGCGCAGGAATTGGAACGCTTGGAGCAGCACTGCGCGGCCCTGCTCGAGAAGGTGGAAAGCGCACGGCAGGAGAGCGGGGAATTCCGCCGACGGTCGCAGCGCAGCCAGGCCGAGCTGGAGCGGACGCGGGCCGAGCTGGAGCGGACGCGGACTGAGCTGCAGCAAGCCCACACAACGATCGGCAATCTGAAGCTGCTCGTGGCAGACCTGCAGAAGACCTTGTTCGGGCGCAAGAGCGAGAAGCCGTCGGATCCCGGGCCCGAGCCGAAAGCGGACCCCAAGCCGCCGCCCGGGCCGGGGGACAGCCCTGACAAGCCTGACAAGCCTGACAAGGCCGGCAAGGGGCGCAAGCAGAAGGCCGCCAAGCGCAAGCGGGGACGCCAGCCCGGATCGGCCACTCCGCCGCGTCGGGACCGCTCCCGCCTGCCAAAGATTCCCGAGCCCTTGGAGCTGCCCGAGCACGAGCGCCGCTGCGCGCAGTGCGACACGCCCTTCGTGCGCTGCGGGACCAAGTCCAGCAAGATCTTCGAGATGCACTTGGCTGCGCTCGCCCGCGAGATTGAGCGCCAGTGCTACGAGCCGGGCTGCGCCTGCGCACCGCCGGGACGCCTCGTTGCGCCCCCCGCGCCACGGCTGTGGAGCGGCACCCAGCTGGGGACCAGCGTGTGGGCCTGGAGCGTGGTCCAAGTTTTCCACATGCATCGCCCGCAGGCCGCGGTGGCGCGCGAGCTGGATGCCATCGGGTTGGGCATGGCACCGGCGACGCTGGCGCAAGGCCTGCAGAGGCTCGCCCGGCTGGTGCAACCCTTGGAGCAGGCCATCGCCGAGCGTCTGGGACAGGCTCGGGTGGTGCAGGCCGACGAAACCTCCTGGCCGGTGCAGAACATTGAGGGCCAGGACAACGCCAAGCAGCCCCCGGCATCCGGCGCCAGGCCCAAGCACTGGCTGTGGATGGTCTGCTGCGAGGATGCCGTCTGGATGCGCATCCTGCCGACGCGCGGGCTGCCCTCGGGCCGCGAACTGCTGGGCAAGCTGGGCCAAGGCAAGCTGCTGACGCTCGTGTGCGACTGCTGGAGTGTCTATCCGGCCTTCGCCAAGCGCTCCGAGAATGTCCGGCTGCAGTTCTGCTGGGCTCATCAGCGCCGACACTACTGCCGGGTGGAAGCCGGCTTTCCGGAACTGGAGCCGTGGGCCACGGACTGGCTCGAGCGGATCGGGGAAGTGTTCCACTTGGCGCACCTGCGTCGCAGGGCCTGGCAGCCCGAACTGCCCTTAGAGCACCAGGCCGAGGACTTCGAGGCTGCGCAGGCAAGCCTGAAAGCCAGCCTCGGGAAACTCTTCGACGACGCGGTGCAAGAGTGGAGGAGCCTGGTTGCGCGCTATGAAATGCTGATCGCCGTGCCAAGCGGTGGCCGGACCGGCGCGGAGCTGGCCCAGGTGGAAGCGCGGGGCAAAGCCACGGCGTCCCTGATCCTGCACAAGGCGGGGCTCAGCGTGTTCCTCGAGGACCCGGCGATTCCCATGGACAACAATTACGCGGAGCGGACCTTGCGCGGACCCGTGATCTCGCGCCGGCTGAGCTTCGGGTCCGGCGGTCCGGCCGGGGCCGAGACGGCGGGGCGCCTGCTCAGCGTGCTGCAGACAGCGAGAGTGGCGGGGCTGAACCCGTACCGCTACATGCTGGATTGGCTGGATGCCTGTGCGCGCAACCGGGGCCAAGCCCCATCGGAACTGTCCCCATGGCTCCCGTGGGAGATGGACGAGCAGCGCATCGAGGAACTCCGCGCACCTCCCATCCGCTGGTGGACCCCGGCCAACGGGCCGCCAGCGGCAGCGCCGGCTGACGCACCCGACAGCACTTTCCCGCCCGCAGCTTAACTCCCCGCTGAGGCCAGCTCGCGAGTGTCGCTACGTCACTCGCCCACCTTCTCAGGCTGGAGCCTGAACGCGGCGAGCGAGGCCACTCTGCACCTGCGGGCCGCACCTTCACCTATCCGCGCCTTCCCCTGCCTTTGGCCCTCGCGAGGGCCAGCCTCCCAGGCCCCAAAATACTCCCCGGAGTGAATGCTTACCATTACTTGACCACCATCACCCAAGTGGGGGGCAGGTTGTCAATGGGAAATGGCACTTGGGGCAATTTCTTGGCACTACAAAGCCGATTGAAGCCTCAAGGGGCAAATAATGGGAATTACTGATCTGAGTACCCAGCCTAGCTAATCCCGAGCAAATTTGGTTTTCTTCCACAGTGATGTGGTTGGGAACATAACCCCAAGATACCGATGAATACAGTGTGTACTGATTCCAACTATAGAATCCAATAAGATCCTCCATAGTCTCTTGACATGGCATCTCTTTGTTCGGTATAATGGAAGTGTTATGGCGTGCGCCGTGCTAAGGCACTGGCTCCCAGCGGGTGCGAAGCCCGCCCGGCTAACTGTCGCTCCAGCCGGAAGCCGTCGGAGCGGGTCATGGAGGTAACGACATGGACTGAAGCACTCCAACGTGACGGGCCGCCTTTTGGGCGGCTCAGCGAGCACGCAGGCCGCAACGCGAGTGAACGCCGAGCAGGCCTCGAAAAGCATAATGCGGAGGCCGACCCGCCGCTATATCGGGGAAGGCAGCCAGCGTCCGGGAAGCGAGCGACGCGAGCACCGGGCGTCTCCGCCGGGGTATTGGCGGCAGCATGCGTGCAAGAGGGAGACGGAGGCAACACGGGAAGCCCTGTCGGTGGCGTGCACGCGCCAACCGGACTCCCGCGAGGGACAGGCCGGGCCGGTCAGGGTGGCGGAGAGGCCCGTAGTACCGGGGAAGCCGGGTAATGCCGGTGGAGGGAAGGGGCCTCAGTTCGAGAGCGATGCAGGAAGGAGGACAGGACCGATGGAGACTGGCGCGAGCCTATTAGCTCCGGAAAAGTTCGGAGACTCCAGAGCGCATCACCTGCGCAAGCGAAGGAAGACCCGGACCACCGCGCGCAGCAGTGGCCGGGAGAACTGGCACGCGCCGTTGACGCACAGGCGGACCAGCGGCTCAGCCAGTGGCTGTGTCGGAAGCACCAGGCGAAGTCGGGCCACCCCGTGCGGTACCCGAGCGAGAGGCTGAGGATTGACTTCGGCCTCGTGCGCCTGCCAGTGCGGACGGCCAGCTTTCCGTGGGCGAAGGCATGATCTCGTCCGAGAGCCGGATGCTGGAAATTGGCATGTCCGGTTCGATGAGCGGGGAGAGGAGACGTAGTTAAGCGGGAAGGTCAGTGAGGCACCTACAGATGGCGAAAGCCGTAGGAACACCCCTAAAACAGCTACTGCTTCCTTGCTAAGGCCAACGCGCCTCTCCTCGACTCTACGAAGTATGGAAAAACTGATAAAGGTCCCGGAAAGTGGTTCCGCAAAGGTATCTCCTTGTTCGAAGTTATGGATATGTTCCCGGACAACCACACCGCCGAACTCTGGTTTGCAGAAATTCGCTGGCCCAATGGCCCCACTTGCCCTCATTGCCTCTCTGACAATGTCCAGTCCAACTGCTCCCATCCCTCCATGCCCTACCGTTGCCGCAGCTGTCGCAAGCGGTTCTCCGTGCGGGTCGGCTCGGTCATGCAGGACACCAAGATCGGCTATCGCAAGTGGGCCGTCGCCATCTATCTGCTCTCGACCTGCATCAAGGGCATCTCGTCCATGAAGCTCAGCCGCGAACTGCGCATCACCCAGAAGTCGGCTTGGCATCTCCTGCATCGCTTGCGGGCGGGCTTCCGACGCCCGCAGGGCCTGTTCGCAGGGCCCGCGGAGGTTGACGAGGTCTTCATCGGCGGCAAGGAACGCAACAAGCACCCCAGCAAGAAGCTCAACGCCGGACGCGGGACTGTCGGCAAGCAACCCGTGGTCGGGGCCCGCGATCGCGGCACCGGCAAGGTACAAGCGCGGCCCGTGCCCAACACGGGCAAGGGCCAGTTGCAGGGCTTCGTGATCGCTACTGTCGCCCCAGGGGCTGCGGTGCACACCGACAGCTCGTCGTCTTACAAGTCGCTCGACGGCTTCCAGCACGCAGCGGTCAACCATTCCGCTGGCGAGTATGTGCGCGGCGCGGTGAATACCAATGGCATCGAGTCGTTCTGGGCAATGTTCAAGCGCGGCTTGTACGGCACCTACCATCACATGAGCGTGAAACACTTGCGGCGCTACCTAGCCGAGTTCTGCGGGCGAAGCAACGTGCGCAACCTAGACACGGCGGACCAAATGCGACGCTTGGCAGCCGGTCTGAATGGACAGATCCTGACCTGGAAGATGCTGAAGGCATCCAAGCGTGTGCCGGCGACAGCCTAGCTCTGCAGCTGCCCGGACCTCAGCTGCACCACAAG
>CAXXRK020000005.1:0-546554 GCA_963666225.3 Bryobacterales bacterium | reverse complement strand
GGCACCCCGCCGTCTTGGCCCTGGCCGGTCCGCCGGGCCCGAAGCGCCGCTGGCGCGAGATCACGGGCCCGCGCAAGGTCCACTCCGAGCGGTTGTTGTCCATGGGAATCCCCGGATCCTCGAGAAACACGCTGGGACCCTCCTGATGCTGGATCAAGGACGCCGTGGGGTTGCCCTGCGCTGCCACTTGGGCCAGTTCCGCGCCGGTCCGGCCACCGCTTGGCTGCAAGCCTTCCAGCACCTCATAGCGGGCGACCAGGCGCTGCCACGCTTGCAGCGCGTCGTCGAAGAGTTCCCCGAAGCTGGCTTCCAGGCTTGCCTGCGCAGCCGCGCAGTCCTCGGCCTGGCCCTGCAAGGGCAGGTCGGGCTGTCAGGCCCTGCGACGCAGGCGCGCCCAGTGGAACACTTCCCCGATCCGCTCGAGCCCATCCCTGGCCCACGGCTGCAGTTCCGGAAAGCCGGCTGCCCCGTAACGGCGAGACATCGGACGGATGGGAGCTGCATCCTTGGTCCTTAGCTGGCCCCAGCGCACACCGCTGCGGGGCTGAATGTCAGTGCTTCCAGATAGAGGGGTGGACATTTCCTGCTGATTCTGTCATAGTGGGCCTTGGTGGCTGGCCTTCAGATGGCAACAACGGTGCAAGACGCGCACTTTGACCTGCGCGCTGTTTGCGTGCGCCCGACGCGCGGCGGCTGCGAGCACCGACGTTGGGACCGGCTGGTGGCCGCCCACCACTACCTGTCCTTCCAGCGCATGTTCGGACGTGCCTTGCGGCATGTCGCAACCCTGGACGGGACTTGGCTGGCGCTGCTGGGATGGCAACCCGGAGCGCTGCGCGTGGCCGTGCGCGACCGCTGGATCGGCTGGTCGCTGCAGCAGAAGCTGCGCCGCCTGCATCTGATCGCCCAGAATGTGCGCTTCGTGATCCTGCCCGCCGCTGCCGGGCGCAAGCACCTGGCATCGAGGGTCTTGGGCCTCAGCCTGCGCCGCTTGTCGGGAGACATCTTGGCCGAACATGGGTATCCGGCGCTGCTCGCGGAAACCTTCGTGGACCGCGCGCTGCACAGGGGCACGTGCTACCGCGCCGCGAACTGGCAGCCGCTGGGGTTCACCAGCGGCTATGGCCGCCAGCGGGGCCCCACGGCCCGCTGGCGGCATCATGGCCAGCCCAAGCAAGTGCTGGTGTACCCCTTGGCCCGTAACGTGCAGGCGCGTTTGCGCCAGCCCGAGCAGGAGCCCTGCTGGGGCGGTCCCGCCAAGCGGCCGCCGGCTCCGGCCGCGGTGCTGCGCAGCCTGCTCGAGCGCCTGCAGCAGGAGCCGCACTGCCGCCCGGCCGGCGGCCGCCGCTATGCGCTGGCCAGCCTGCTGTGCCTGGCCGCGAGTGCGCACATGGCCGGCTACCGCGGCGTGACGGCCTACTCGCGGTATGCCACCCTGCTCAGCCAGCGGCAGCGGCAGGCCGCCGGCTGCTGGTGCAACATGCGGCTACAACGCTACGCCGCTCCGGTGCCGAGCACGTTCTACCAAGCCTTGGTCCGGCTGCCGCCGGAGGTGTTCGAGGGGGCCGTCGAGCACGCCTCGCTGGGGCTGCAGGCCCACTCGCAGCCGGCCGTGCCGGAGCGCAGCGCGCAGGGGCTGGGCGAGCGCGCGGCAGCGGCCGCCGGCCGCGGGAAGGGCCCAAGGTGAGATTCTGGCCGGGCGCAAGCGGGGACACCGCGCGGGAGCGGGAGCAGGCGCAGGAATTGGAACGCTTGGAGCAGCACTGCGCGGCCCTGCTCGAGAAGGTGGAAAGCGCACGGCAGGAGAGCGGGGAATTCCGCCGACGGTCGCAGCGCAGCCAGGCCGAGCTGGAGCGGACGCGGACTGAGCTGGAGCGGACGCGGGCCGAGCTGGAGCGGACGCGGGCCGAGCTGGAGCGGACGCGGACTGAGCTGCAGCAAGCCCACACAACGATCGGCAATCTGAAGCTGCTCGTGGCAGACCTGCAGAAGACCTTGTTCGGGCGCAAGAGCGAGAAGCCGTCGGATCCCGGGCCCGAGCCGAAAGCGGATCCCAAGCCGCCGCCCGGGCCGGGGGACAGCCCTGACAAGCCTGACAAGCCTGACAAGGCCGGCAAGGGGCGCAAGCAGAAGGCCGCCAAGCGCAAGCGGGGACGCCAGCCCGGATCGGCCACTCCGCCGCGTCGGGACCGCTCCCGCCTGCCAAAGATTCCCGAGCCCTTGGAGCTGCCCGAGCACGAGCGCCGCTGCGCGCAGTGCGACACGCCCTTCGTGCGCTGCGGGACCAAGTCCAGCAAGATCTTCGAGATGCACTTGGCTGCGCTCGCCCGCGAGATTGAGCGCCAGTGCTACGAGCCGGGCTGCGCCTGCGCACCGCCGGGACGCCTCGTTGCGCCCCCCGCGCCACGGCTGTGGAGCGGCACCCAGCTGGGGACCAGCGTGTGGGCCTGGAGCGTGGTCCAAGTTTTCCACATGCATCGCCCGCAGGCCGCGGTGGCGCGCGAGCTGGATGCCATCGGGTTGGGCATGGCACCGGCGACGCTGGCGCAAGGCCTGCAGAGGCTCGCCCGGCTGGTGCAACCCTTGGAGCAGGCCATCGCCGAGCGTCTGGGACAGGCTCGGGTGGTGCAGGCCGACGAAACCTCCTGGCCGGTGCAGAACATTGAGGGCCAGGACAACGCCAAGCAGCCCCCGGCATCCGGCGCCAGGCCCAAGCACTGGCTGTGGATGGTCTGCTGCGAGGATGCCGTCTGGATGCGCATCCTGCCGACGCGCGGGCTGCCCTCGGGCCGCGAACTGCTGGGCAAGCTGGGCCAAGGCAAGCTGCTGACGCTCGTGTGCGACTGCTGGAGTGTCTATCCGGCCTTCGCCAAGCGCTCCGAGAATGTCCGGCTGCAGTTCTGCTGGGCTCATCAGCGCCGACACTACTGCCGGGTGGAAGCCGGCTTTCCGGAACTGGAGCCGTGGGCCACGGACTGGCTCGAGCGGATCGGGGAAGTGTTCCACTTGGCGCACCTGCGTCGCAGGGCCTGGCAGCCCGCACTGCCCTTAGAGCACCAGGCCGAGGACTTCGAGGCTGCGCAGGCAAGCCTGAAAGCCAGCCTCGGGAAACTCTTCGACGACGCGGTGCAAGAGTGGAGGAGCCTGGTTGCGCGCTATGAAATGCTGATCGCCGTGCCAAGCGGTGGCCGGACCGGCGCGGAGCTGGCCCAGGTGGAAGCGCGGGGCAAAGCCACGGCGTCCCTGATCCTGCACAAGGCGGGGCTCAGCGTGTTCCTCGAGGACCCGGCGATTCCCATGGACAACAATTACGCGGAGCGGACCTTGCGCGGACCCGTGATCTCGCGCCGGCTGAGCTTCGGGTCCGGCGGTCCGGCCGGGGCCGAGACGGCGGGGCGCCTGCTCAGCGTGCTGCAGACAGCGAGAGTGGCGGGGCTGAACCCGTACCGCTACATGCTGGATTGGCTGGATGCCTGTGCGCGCAACCGGGGCCAAGCCCCATCGGACCTGTCTCCATGGCTCCCGTGGGAGATGGACGAGCAGCGCATCGAGGAACTCCGCGCACCTCCCATCCGCTGGTGGACCCCGGCCAACGGGCCGCCAGCGGCAGCGCCGGCTGACGCACCCGACAGCACTTTCCCGCCCGCAGCTTAACTCCCCGCTGAGGCCAGCTCGCGAGTGTCGCTACGTCACTCGCCCACCTTCTCAGGCTGGAGCCTGAACGCGGCGAGCGAGGCCACTCTGCACCTGCGGGCCGCACCTTCACCTATCCGCGCCTTCCCCTGCCTTTGGCCCTCGCGAGGGCCAGCCTCCCAGGCCCCAAAATACTCCCCGGAGTGAATGCTTACCTCCGAGACTACATCGCCGGGTTCAGCCGAAACATGCGCGAGGTGCTGGAACACTTCGACTTTGACAACACTATCAGCAAGCTCGATGAGGCGGGTCTCCTGTTCCTTGTGGTGCAGCGCTTCGGTGATCCGAAGGTGCAGCTCCATCCGGACAGAATCGACAATTCCACGATGGGAACGATTTTCGAGGAGCTTATCCGCAAGTTCAACGAGGCCCTCAACGAGAATCCCGGAGAGCACTTCACTCCCCGCGACGTCATCCATCTCATGGTCGACTTGCTCCTAGCCGGTGACGAGGAACGGTTGCGCACAAAGGGGATCGTGCTGAGCGTCTACGACCCTTGCTGCGGCTCGGGCGGCATGCTTACCGTTGCCAAGGACCACATCACGGTCGGAGATAGACGCGAGGGCGAGAGCCGCGACAACACCACGAACCCTAACGCCGATATTCACCTGTTCGGCCAGGAGGTGAACCCTGAGACCTTCGCCATCTGCAAGTCTGACTTGTTCATGAAATCGGAGGACGGCCGCGACGCGCAGAGAATCCTCTTCGGGAGCACACTCTCGAACGACCGGCACGCCGGCACCACTTTCGACTACATGATCGCCAATCCGCCCTACGGAAAGAACTGGCGGCGCGATGTGGGCACCGTGCGGGCGGAGCACGAGCGAGGGGCCGCCGGCCGCTTTGCGCCAGGCCTGCCCCGGATCAGCGACGGCCAGCTCCTGTTCCTACTGCACATGCTTGCGCACTCCAGGGACCGAGATCAAGGTGGATCCCGGGTCGCGATCATCATGAACGGCTCGCCCCTCTTCACCGGCGATGCCGCAAGCGGCGAGAGCGAGATCCGCCGCTGGATCCTCGAGAACGACTTGCTTGAAGCGCTTATTGCGCTGCCCGAGCAGCTCTTCTACAACACAGGGATTGCGACGTACGTTTGGGTGCTCACGAACCGGAAACGCCCCGAGCGGGCTGGCAGAGTCCAGCTCATCAACGCCACTTCCTTCTGGGTTCTGCTGCGCAAGGGCGTAGGTGCCAAGCGTCGCGAGATTCCGGTCGATCGAAAGGAGGACATCCTCCGGCTCCTACGCGACTTCGAAGACGGAACGACCCGTAAGGTCGCCCAGAACGGATCGGAGCGCCAGGTCGTCGTAAGCCGCGTCTATCCGACCACTCACTTCGGCTTCCCCAAGATTACCGTGGAACGGCCGCTCAGGCTCGATTTCCGTGCCAGCTCCCAGCGGATCGCGCGGCTTGACGGTGAGCGCGCCTTCGCCAACCTAGCCGTTTCGCGCAAGAAGGGTTCCGCCAGAGCCAAGGCTGAAAAGGCGGGCCGGGAGCGGCAGGCCGCGATCCGAGCCCTGCTCCGTAGTCTGCCCAATAGACTGTTCCTAGATCGCGATGTCTTCCAGGCCGAGCTTGCCCGGGCAGCTCGAGAACGAAAGCTGAAGCTCGCCGCGCCTATCAAGAAGGCAATTCTCTCTGCGCTGGCCGAGCGAAACGAGGGGGCGGAGATCTGCCGGGACCGGAGGGGCCGAGTCGAGCCCGATCCTAAACTCCGCGACACGGAAAAGGTGCCCCTACTGGACGATGTCGAATCGTACTTCGAGCGCGAGGTAATGCCCCATGTGCCCGATGCGTGGATCGATAGGAAACGCCGTGATCCCCAAGACGGTGAAGTCGGCCGCGTGGGCTACGAGATCAACTTCAACCGGTACTTCTACGAATACCGCCCGCCCCGCTCGCTGGAGGAGATCGAAGCCGATATCCAGCGGGTCGAAAAGGAGATTGTGGCAATGCTACAGGGGAGGGTGGACTAATGGCCTTTAATGCAGACAATTGTCATTAATTGCCTGCAAATTGACGCAAACAGGCGTACCAGATGTTATGCTATGTAGTGTGTCTGACCTGAATCGCAGACAACCAGCCGCGACTATAGACATTTCCGGGCAGCGGTCCCCGCTGAGCGCCTCCCGCCTGCGGAACCTCGGCACGAAGGCCTTCTTTCGCGCGCGCGAAGCGGCCGAACTGGGAGTGGGCTCGCGGGGACTGCGACGCTTGATGGAGGATGGATCCATCGAGCGCGTGGCGCGCGGCCTCTACCGCTTCACGGAGGCCGAACTGACCGAGCACTACACAAAAGCTGCCGTCTGCGCACGGGTTCCGGACTCCATCGTCTGCCTGCTGTCCGCCCTGACCGTCCACGAACTCGGTACGCAGCTTCCATGGCAGGTCTGGATTGCCATTCCCCACAACGCTCGGACGCCCCGGCTTCCCGAGCTTCCGGTCAGGGTGATCCGCTTCTCTGGAGCATCACTGCGCTACGGGGTCGTAGACACAACCTTCGAGGGTGTTCCCGCCCGCATCACAAGCCCGGCCCGCACCGTGGTGGACTGCTTCCGATTCAGCCGGCTCGTCGGCAAGGACGCGGCGATCGAGGCGCTGCGCGACGCCCTGTGGGATCGGAAGGCGAGCGTTGCTGAGATCTGGCGCGCGGCCGAGGTCTGCCGTGCAAGATCGCTGGTTGCCCCCGTGCTCGAGACGCTGTCAGCATGATCCGGCGGAAGGGTGTCCGGGACTTCGCCACCTCCGTCCGTCAGCGACTCCTGAACCTCGCCCGCGAGACGGGCACGGAATATAATTCGGTGCTCCAGCAATACGCGGTCGAGCGCTTTCTCTTCCGCCTCGGGGCTTCGAGCGAAGTGGATCGATTCACGCTGAAGGGCGCGGCGCTCTTCCGGGTGTGGGCCGCTGGGGATCTGCGGCCCACGCGCGACGTTGACTTTCTTGGCGAAGGGGTTGAGGACGACGCCGCGCTTCGCGCAGCCATAGAGGCGATTTGCGATGTTCCCTGCCCGGAGGACGGCGTCGTCTTTGACCCGGGGACGATCCGGATCGATACAATCCGCGGCGAGCAGATCAATGGTGGCCTCCGAGTTCGGATCCACGGCAGCTTGGGCCAGGCCCGGCTCCCCCTCCAAGTCGACATAGGCTTCGGCGACGTCATCACGCCAAGGCGCACGGAGCAGGACTACCCCACGCTCCTCGACCAGCCTGCCCCCCGCATTTGGACGTACCCGCGTGAGACTTTGGTCGCTGAAAAGCTTGAAGCAATGGTGCAACTCGGCCTGAAGAACTCCCGTGCTAAGGACTTCTGGGACGTCGCCTGCCTCGCGCGCCGCTTCGCTTTCGACGGCGAGACCTTGCGAACCGCGATTGCAGGGACCTTCGGTCGGCGACGGACGGCCTTCGGGAGAGAGAGACCTGAAGCGTTGCTCCCTGGTTTCTATGAGGATGCCACCCGCGCACGGCGCTGGACTGACCTTCGGCGTCAAGTCGGAGAGGGTCCTGATGGTCCGGCCAGCCTCGAGGATGTCGGCGAGGAACTGCGCCACTTCCTAGGGCCGGTCTACGACAGCTTGATTGAGGGAGGGCCGTTCATGCAGGTTTGGCCCTGTGGCGGGCCTTGGCAGCCGGGGGTTCAGACTCGGACGGAGGGCGAAGAACTGTGACTGAAGTGACGGATCGGATCGAGGGGTCCCGGCTGCGGCGCTTCCAGACATATCCAAAATATAGGGCTTCCCGCGTCAAGTGGTTGGGCGAGATCCCTGAACACTGGGAGGTGAAGCCGATTAAGGGGGCTCTGGTTCGTAATGACAGCGGTGTTTGGGGTGACGACTTCGATGACGATGGCACCATCGTCCTGCGGTCCACAGAGCAAACCATGCAGGGCAGGTGGAGAATTAAAGAGCCGGCTCGGAGACGACTAACCGAACGCCAAGCGACCTACGCCAGGCTCTGCGTGGGAGATCTGCTCGTGACGAAGTCAAGTGGAAGTGCAAATCATATCGGCAAGACGTCCGTTGTCGATGAGCGAATTGCGGCCCTGAACTGTTGCTACTCCAACTTCATGCAGCGCCTGAGGGTCTCGGACCGGCACGTGCCGCAGTTCTTCTGGTACTTCATGAACTGTCCAGTTGCCCGCGAACAGCTTGTTTTCCTCTCGTCAACCACAACCGGACTCGGGAATCTGAATGGCTCCATCCTTGGAGCCATTCAGATTCCGATGGCACCGCCAGAAGAACAGCACGCCATCGCCACGTTCCTCGACTACGAGACGGCGAAGATCGATGGGTTGGTAAACCGGAAGGAGCGGCTGATTGAGCTGCTTCAGGAGAAACGCATCGCCCTTATCACCCGCGCCGCCACGCGGGGCCTCGAAGCGAACGCCCCCATGCATGAAGCCGGCGTCGAGTGGCTGGGCGAGATCCCGGCGCATTGGGAGTCGAGGGCACTGAGAAGAGTGTTCAAAGTTGTGAACGGTTCGACCCCCAAAAGTAGTGAGCCTGACAACTGGGACGGCGACATCCCATGGGTTACCCCAGACGACCTAGGCAGGCTAAGCGAACGGACGCTCAACGAGCCCGCAAGGTCTGCCGATGCCCCACAAGTTCACATCAGGGCTCCTTCCGAGAGGCAGTTTGAGGCGGTTCAAAGTGGTCCTTAAGTTCGTACGCTGCGCCCATGATGGTCAAAATAGTCCACCCCTCCCAGATTTTTTGATGCCCGGGTGGTGGGCCGTTCTTGCGGTACAGATAGCCACCCAGGATCGCCATGGTGCGCACCGCCAGCCCCAGGTTGCCGGGCGCAGCCAGGCGCCGCCGGGCGGCGAAGTGTCGCATCACGCGGATCTGGACTCGCGTGAAAAACACCTCCACCGGCAGCTCGGGCGTCTCGCGCCCCAGCAGGGTCATCGCCGCCAGCCGCCAGGCGATGACCGCCTTGATCGTCACCGCCCGCTCGATGCGCTCCCCGCGGCGGTGCCCCAGGTGCTCCACCTTGCAGCCCGACTTGAGAATGCGGTGCCAGTCCTCGATGCGCCAGCGCAGCCGGTACCATTCCAGCACCTGCTGCGCGTCGGCTAGCGAGCGCACCTCCAGCGTCGTCAGCAGGAACCACTCCAGAGCCTCGGTCCCGGCCGGGGCCGACTGCTCGCACACATGCACCAGTTGCAGCCGCACGGGGGCCTCCGCGCCCGCCGGATCCCTCAGCTCGACCGTCTTGAAGCGCAGTTGCACGCACGCCCGGCGCGCCTCGCGCAGCTTGCGCTTTTTCTGCTGGCGCGTGCTCCGGCGCGCCGAACTCCGCTGCACATCGATCTCCAACTCGCCCTGCGTGGGCCGCGACCGCATGCTGTCGAACAGCTTCGGCCGGCGCTTGCCCTGCGAGCGGTTGACCTTGGCCCGCACCAGCAGGTCCACCCGGCCCAGCCGGCGCTGCTCGGCAAACAGCGCGAACACGTCCGCCTCGCGGTCCATCACCGACACCAGGCGCGTCCCGGTCAGGCTCTGCGCCATCTGCGCGCAGTCCCGCAGGCCGCGGATCCAGCGGAAGGTCTTGCGCGCTTCCAGCGGCTTGCCGCGCTGGGCTTTCCCGTCCGGCGCCTCGTACTGGATCAGGGGCACGCCCAGCGGCACGCCCGCCTCACTCACCGCCAGCGTGGAGTGCATGTGCAGTCCCAGGGTGCCCTGGAGTGCCTATGGTTTCGTGGACTGTTTAGCGTGCGGCAGGACGATCAGCCTCTGAGTGGTTTCAACATGATGACGGGCCAGGACGAGAAAGTCAAGAGTGAGTGGACTGGTGGCCCGGTAGAGGCAGGGAGCCGCATCGGTGTTGAGCAGTGGCTGCTATAGTGCCGTTCGGCCGGTGAAGCGCAAGCGGGCTCTGCTGGGGAGCAACCCGCGGAGGCATAGCTGGCTAAAGAACTCGTCGAAATGATGATTCCGCGGGGGGTGTCACATGCTGGCCCCCCCGCACACAGCGATTGCTCGCCTCTCTGAGCTGACGGAGCGGCGAGCGCGACCGATCGCTGTGGATCGCCTGGTTGGTGACGCTCGCTCAGTGTCGTCCGGAGGGACACGGTGAGGGCCCCATCGGCAGCGCATCGTATTTCCAGTACTGCACACAACCGATGCAGACGGGCTGGCTGGCACCGGCGAAGGATCAGCAATGGGAACTGGCCGCGGTCGCCGCAGCGAGCAGGAGCGCAAGCCGACGCTGGTGGCCTTGCGCAAAGCCGTGAGAGACAGAGATTCGAGGTTGGCACCGGCGCTGCCGGAATGGAAGACACGCCAGGCACGGCGGCCTGGATGCTGATTCTCATCAGAGTGTACACGGATTCTCATCCAGAGTGAACCCGCCGGGGGCCGCTCGGAGTGGAGCGGAGTGTGCGTCGCGCCGGGGCGGCCAGCTGGGCAGCGGCAGTCCATTTGGCCACCGAGCGGCTGACTGCCGAACGCGTCGGATGGGAGCGGGAGCGCAAGGCCGCGGCCGAGGCATGGACCGCGGCCACCACCCTGGCGGACCGCTCGCTGGCCACCGAGGCTGGTCGCCGACAGCGGCGCTGCCAAGAGTTTCAGGCCCAGCTCGCGGAGGGCGAAACGCAGTTGGCAACCGTGCGTGGCGAGGTTCTCGAGGATCTGGACCAGGCCCCGGCGGGACAAACTTGCCGCCTGCGAGCAAGCCGCCAGCCTGTGCGGTGCGCTGGTGCCCCACCAAGCGCAGACTGGGCTGATGCTGGCCAGCCGGTCGTCAGCCTCACCCGCGGGCTAGCTCACGGTGGAAAAATGCCCGCGGCTGGGTGTGAGCCCACCCTCCGGGCCGGGGGCACGTCAAGGGCGGGTGTTGCGCAAGGCCGGCTGGGCGTGGGCCCAGGCCACCCTGTTCTCCGCGGGCCGAGCCGCGCGCACACTGGAGCCGGACGCGCACAATCCCCGCCTCGGCGGGATCGTGCTTGCGAGCCCCCGAGTGCTGGGCCCGAGCGTTTGCCTCCAAGCCACTTGGAAACATGCTCCAGCCACGCGCTCGCAGCGGTTACTTCCAATGGCACATCCGCGCTAGACCATGTGCTGTCGCAAGCCTTTGCTGTCGTAGCACCCCCTACATTTCGATAGATTCTTTCCATGCCCAGACAAACCCCGGGGGTTTGGGGGCTGGCCCCCACGACGGTCCCCGCCTGATCGCCGCGGGCGGCGCGTGCGAGCATCGCGCATCTGGCCTAGCTCCGAGTCCGCCGGGTTGCTGCCCAAGCGTCCTCGAACTCGTTCGGCGAGAGGTAGCCCAGCGCGGAGTGCCGCCGCCGGCGGTTGTAGAAGCCTTCGACGAATTTGAAGATTTCGGTTGTGGCCTCTGCGCGCGTCTCGAATGGGGTGCGGCGCAGCAGTTCGCATTCGAGGGTGGCGAAGAAACTCTCGGCCATCGCGTTGTCGTAGCAACTTCCGACGGCACCCATCGACTGCAGCACGCCGGCCTGTTCGCAGCGCGAGGTGCAGGCCACCGCGGTGTACTGGCTGCCATGGTCGGAATGGAAGATGACGCCCTTTGCGCCCCGGGTCTCGAGCGCCATCTCCAGCGCGGTGCGCGTCAAGTCGGCAGTCTGGCGCGCGGCCATGGCCCAGCCCACGACCTTGCGGCTGAACACGTCGATCACGATCGCCAAGAACAGGAACCCCTCCTGCGTGTCCACGTAGGTGATGTCGGCCACCCACAGCCGGTTGGGCTCGGTGGCCTCGAATTGCCGCTTGACCCGGTCCGGCACCGGTTCTGCGTGGGGGTCCGCCCGCGTCGTGCTCCGCGGGCGGCGCCGGTGCACACCCTGCAGGCCCAGCGAGCGCATCAGCCGCTCCACCCGCTGCCGCGACACGGCCCGGCCCTCCGCCCGCAGGGTCGCGTGCACCCGCCGCCCGCCGTAGGTCCCGCCCGACTCTTCGTGGATCTCGGCGATCCTTGCGCCCAACGCTTGGTTCTCCACCACCCGCCGACTCGGTGGCCGCCGGTGCCATGCATGGTACCCGCTGGCGGAGACCCCCAGCGCCCGGCACATCATGGCTGTCGGATACTGACCCTGGTACCCTCTTACGAACTCGAAGACCCTGACGGCATCGAACCGGTCTCCCGAGCGAACCAGGCTGCGGCTTTTGCCAAGATTTCCCGCTCCATCCGCACCCGCCGCAGCTCACGCCGCAATTCCCGGAGCTCTTTGCGCTCCGCGGTCGTCAGCCCGTCCTTGCGCTGACCGCTGTCGATCTGCGCCTGTTTCACCCACCGTCGCAACGAGTCCTGCGACACCTCAAACTCCTCGGCGACCTCCCGCAGGCGCCGTCCGCCCGCCAAGAACACCTTCACCACCTGTGCCCGAAACTCCTTCGGGTAGGCCTTCACATACCGTTGGCTCATCGCTGGGGCCCTCCTGTTACCCCGCCACTACAGTGCCGCATCTCCTCGAAAAACCGCACCTCTCAGGTGTCCACGAAATCGCAGGCACTCCAGCCCTTCGAGTTGGCGTTCTTGCCAATCAGCCCCAGGCCCGCGCAGCCGGGATGCTCGGCGAAGTGCAGATCGGTGCCGTCCTGCACGCACAGCGCCACGCTCTCGCCCTGCAGGCGCCGCAGCGTGCGCTCGCGGTGCGGCGCCAGGATGTTCTCAGGCGTCGCCGCTGACTCTTTGGGCTGGTCGATGAAGCGGTAGTGGCCCTTGACTGCGGCGCGGTGGCCCTGCGCGGCTGCGGGGATCGACGCCATGGGAGCTGCGGCCTGCATCTGCGCGGTCTGCACCAGCCGCTTGGACCAGCGTAGATCCCCCAGCGGCGCCGCGCCCAGTTCGTTGTGCGCGAACTGGTCCAAGGCCAGGCCTTCGGCCGGCCCCAGCGGCCCGCCCTGGGGCGCAGCCGTGGCCCCCAGCACGGTGCGGAAGTCGGGCTGCAGGGGGTAGACCCAGATGGACTTGACCGGCACGTGCCGACCGGGCGGGGCGAAGCGCCCGCGGCCCGCGGTGCTGCCGATCCGCGTCCAGTTGGCGGCCCGGAAGCAGCTGCCGGGGTGCCGCTGCTCGTCCACGAACGTCTCCAGCAGGGCCGGCCGGTAGCCGTAGCGGCTGGCGAAGTCCGCGGGCAGGCGGCGCAGGGCCAGGCCCAGGACCTTGGAGGCCAGACAGTGGCACTGCACGCCGGGACGGATCAGAAAGCGACTCAGACCCAGCACCCGGTGCAGCCGCTTGCGGCGCAACGCGGGGGTCCAGCCGATCCACTCGTCGCGGGCGGCGACCGCCAGGGCGGAGGCGGCGAAGCCGAGCGCCCCCAGCAGGCCGTGCTCGGACTCGATCAGGTAGCGCAGCTGCGCCCCCACGTGCAGCACCGCCCCTTGCGGGTGCTCGCTGGCCACGATCTCGTTCCAGGTGCGGCGCTGGAGCGGGGTGGTGACCTCGGTCAGGCGCAGCCGCTGCACCGCCCCGGCCGAGGCCGGGACCGCCCGGGGCGCGGGCACCGGCTGGCGCAGTCGTCGCGGCCGGCAGTGCTGGCGCCCGCCGTGGCGCGGCGGGGGCCACCGGATGCACCCGTCGGCATGCAGGCTGCGCAAGGCCTTCTGGCAACTGGCCAGCTGCAAGCCACCCCGGCTGTCACGGAACCCGAACTCCCGGCATACGCGGCGCGCGATTTCCGTGCGGGTCGCGCCGCCTGCCTCGGCCAGCAGGACCTGCACGGTCGCCACCGCCGTCGCAGTGGCAAGCGTCGCAGCGATGCAATGTTGATCTACCATGCCCTAGTGATGTCATCTCAGGCCCTCATTTGTCAACTACCAGTTATGGGGCATCGGCAGGGTGCAGCTCCGTGAGCCGCGCGCCCGGCGTGTAGTCCTGCGCACCATCGGCGGTTCGCTCAACAGCCGCCACTCGCCATCTGACTCGGAGTACGTTCGAGACCTTTGGCTGGCAGCCTCCTCGGGCCCCGCCCGTATCGTCAGTCCAATCTGTGCCGAGATCATCCCCCGCGAACTGACCGGCGCCCAGTAGTCAGAACCCGAGAGGCCTGTCTCTCGGAGCTTGAATGTCCACGACGACGGCAGCCTCGAGCTGCCCAAACTGATGGAGACCCTTGAAGACTCCTTCCGGAAACGTTCCGAGCCTTGGGTGTGCCGGTACGGTCACCGGGAAACCGGACCCCAGCTGGTGCTGTACGCCTACCTTCACCGAGCCGTCAACAGCGGCGGGCACGTCACCAGGAAAGTGTGCCGTCGCCCGCAGGTGCGGAGACCCTTTTTTGGAATGGCCGCGACGCGGGAGACCGCTGGCGTCCAACCCGGCAAGCACGTCATCGAGTGCAGAGCTGTTGGCGACCGGTCCGGCTTCGAGACGATGTTCGGCAGAGGCTTGGAGCAGACTGGTCCATCCATGGATCTCTACGGTGCAGCTGCTGGCCACTCGGTGATGCGACAGTGGCTGGCACTCCGTCTTCCCCGGGATCGAAGCCCGCACAATCCAGTACGATGAGAGCAGCGGCAACTGCGCCCGCTGGCACGGAGTGATGCCCCTCAGCCGGTCGAAACGGGCAACTCCGGTGCGGGCGCGGCGCAGCTTGCTCCAGCCTTCGACCCGCCTCCGGTTGGTTCGGATGACCCGAACTGTCGAAGGCTTGCAACAATTGCCTCGATGAGAATCGCAGTCGTCAAGGAATGTCAGGACGGCGAGAACCGCGTCGCGCTGATACCCAAGGATGTCGGCGCGCTGAAAGGGCGCGGGGTGGATGTGCTTGTCGAAGCTGAGGCCGGAGTGTCCGCCCATTACGCCGACGGAGCGTACGAGGCTGCCGGAGCAACGGTCGCAACCCGTGAGACGATACTCCGGGCAGCGGACTTGTTGCTCACGGTCAACGGCGTTCGGGCTGCCGATGAGCCGACTCTCAGGGACGGCGCAGTTGTGGCCGGTTTTTTGGGCCCGCTCGACAACCCCGAGCGCATGGCCAGACAGGCGGCTGTCGGATTATCCCTGATCTCGGTGGAAATGATCCCGAGAATCACCCGAGCCCAGAGCATGGACGCTCTTAGCTCGATGGCCACGATCGCCGGGTACCGAGCCGTCCTACTGGCTGCCCTGCACGCCCCGACCATGTTCCCGCTGATGATGACCGCAGCCGGCACGATCACTCCGTCCAAGGTATTCGTGATTGGCGCGGGAGTCGCGGGCCTGCAAGCACTGGCGACGGCTCGACGGCTCGGAGCGGTCACCGAGGGATATGACATTCGCCCCGAAGTCAAGGAACAGGTCGAGAGCTTGGGTGCCACATTCGTGGAACTCGACATCGGGATGGAACTCGCCAAGGGCAGCGGCGGGTACGCGGCTCAGCAATCCAAGGAGTACTACCGCCGGCAGCAGGAAGCACTGGGCCGGCACCTGGCCGGCGTGGATGTGATCATCACGACGGCGGCCGTGCCCGGGCGCAAGGCTCCCATGCTCTTGCCAGAGGCGATCACCGACGAACTGCGGCCCGGAACCGTGGTCATTGACCTCGCCGCAGAGCGTGGCGGAAACTGCGCGCTGACCGTCCCCGGGAAGGTCGTGATCCGCAACGGCGTAACCTACGACGGGCCGCTCAACATGCCCGCGTCCGTTCCGCGGCATGCCAGCCAGATGTACTCGAGGAACATGACAAATTTGGCGAGTCTCCTGATCCGGGACGGCGAACTGCACATTGACCTGGAAGACGAAATTATCCGGGGATCTCTGATCGCCACCGGTGGAAGGGTTGTCCATCCGGCGCTGCAGGAGCCCTCGAGCGCGAAAGACGCCTGACGGGAGGGGCACCCATGGAATCGTTTCTCGTATCGCTGACGGTGTTTGCCCTAGCGGTGTTTGTCGGGTTCGAGATCATCACCAAGATCCCGTCGACATTGCACACGCCGCTCATGTCCGGGTCGAACGCAATCTCGGGAATCGCGATCGTCGGAGCGGTGGTGGCCGCCGGAGCGACCGATAGCGACACCGCCAGGCTGCTCGGCTTCGGGGCGGTGGTGCTCGCCACAATCAACGTGGTCGGCGGATTCCTGATCACGAACCGCATGCTCTCGATGTTCCACAGGAAGAAGTAGACCGATGGCCGCCGACACCGCGATTCAAGCTGCTTACCTGCTTGCGGCGATCCTGTTCATCCTTGGCCTCAAGGGCCTGACCAAGCCGCGCACGGCGGTGCGCGGCAACCGGCTGGGAGCGGTCGGCATGCTGGTCGCGGTCCTCGCAACCTTGGCAGACCGCCAAATCGTGGGCTTCGAGACGATCGCGGCAGGCGTCTCCGTCGGCGCCACGATCGGGATCATCTGGGCTGTCCGGGTCCAGATGACCGCCATGCCCCAGCTCGTGGCTGCCTTCAACGGCTTCGGCGGGGGCGCGTCTGCACTCGTGTCCGCGGCTGCCGCCTTCTTGCCGGGAACGGCCGAAGGCGTCCCTCCCATGCAGGTGGACATCTCGGTGGCGCTCTCTGCGTTCATCGGCTCCGCGACCCTGAGCGGCAGCTTGGTGGCCTGGGCGAAGCTGCAGGGCGTCCTCCGGTGGCAGCCGCGCGGGCTGGCGTTGCAGCTGGCCAGCAATGCGTCCGCGCTAGCGGCGGTCGGGGCCGGGGTGGCGTATGTCTTGGATTCCAGCGCTCTCTGGTCGTTCGGCTGGCTGTGCGCGGGGGCAGTCGCGTACGGAATCCTGCTCACGGTCGGGGTTGGCGGGGCCGACATGCCGGTGATCATTGCCCTGCTGAACTCATGCTCGGGCTTGGCCGCGGCGGCTACCGGCTTTGTGCTCGGCAACGACGTGCTGATCATCGCTGGGTCACTGGTGGGGGCCTCGGGCTTCATCCTGACGCAGATCATGTGCCGCGCGATGAACCGCTCACTCTGGGACGTCCTCAGGGGGGACCTGGGCGAAGCGGCGGCATCGAGCCCGCAAGGGGACATCTACGCCGGTCGGACCAAGGGCGCAAACCCTGAGGAGGCGGCCCTTCTGTTCGACGCCGCGCGCGTCGTTACCATCGTGCCGGGCTACGGCATGGCGGTCGCGCAAGCGCAGCATTCCGTGCGGGACTTCGCGCAGCTGCTCGAGTCGCGCGGGACCGAGGTGCGGTACGCGATCCATCCCGTCGCGGGCCGGATGCCGGGACACATGAACGTGCTGCTGGCAGAGGCCGATGTGCCGTACGACAGGCTGTACGACATGGACACTGCGAATCCGCTCTTCGCCGAGACCGACGTCGCAATCGTCCTGGGGGCCAACGACGTGGTGAATCCAGCGGCTCGCGACGAGCCAGGCAGCCCGATCTACGGGATGCCGATCCTAGAGGTGGACAAGGCCCAGATTGTGCTGATCATCAAGCGCAGCCTCAGCCCGGGATTCGCCGGGATCCCGAATCGCCTGTTCGTCAAGGACAACACGCTGATGCTCTTCTCGGACGGCAAGAAGGCCATGCAGGACCTCAGCAGGGAGATCCGCGAGTTGTAGGCCCGAGGCCTGAGGCAGCGCCGGAGGGCGCGTACCGACCTGCGAGCGGGTCATCGCCTACCGGATCAGTATCAGCTGAGACTGCCGCGCGTGCAGCAGGTCCGCGCCTGAGTTCGTGATCACCACGTCCTCTTCCAAGCCGATGTGAATCTCACCCACACCGTCGTAGTCCGCATACACGATCGGCTCGACGGCAAACGTCTGGCCCTGTTCCATCTTCAGGAAGACGGTCGTTCCGTAGCGTTCTGGCCAGTCTGGCCCCAGCAGGGGCCCAACATCGTGCACGGCGAACCCAATCGCGTGGCCAGTCCCGTGGGGCGGGCCTTCGAATCCGGCGTCGACCATCGTCTTCCTGCCGATGGCGTCGATGGCCGTGCCGGTGACGCCGGGCTTCATCCCCGCGATCTGGCGATCCGCCGCCGTCCGCGCAGTGCTCCACATGCGCCGGATTTGCCCGGGTGCATCCTCCTCCCCCTCACGCAGCACGTAAGCGGTTCGCTGGAGGTCGGTGGAATACCCGCGAAGGGTGATGCCAAAGTCGATCCGCACCAAGTCACCCCTTCGGATGACCCTGCCGCTGGGATCAGCGTGGCCCCTCGATGGCCCCGCGACCACGCTGATGAACGGAACTGTCGCGCCGACCGCCTCGGTGCGCGATCTCAGGTACTGCCCCACGTCCGCCTCGGTCGTAATTCCCGGGATGATGACCAAGGGGGAGAGCGCGTCCCGGATGAACGAGTCCGTGTGCCGGGCGGCCTCCCGCAAGATCTCCACCTCGGCTGGCAGGCGCCGTCCGCGAAACGAGGCGACCAAGGGCTCGGACGAGACGAAGCGGGCGGAGACTTCTTCCCCGAGCACCTCCTCCAGATACGCCCTCATCCCCGTTGTCAGGCCGTCCGCGATGGGCATGTCCCGAGACGTGTTCACCGCGATTCGCTCCGGATCGGCCCGGCTGACGAAATCTTTGAGGTGCGGTTTGATGCCCTCGCTTCGGTAGGCGATCACGCGGTCATAGATTCCGCTCTCCTCCAGCGGCGTCACGTCATAGCTGGCTGCGATGGCAGTCTTGCGGAGGTGCTCCCCGTCAATATGGAACAGAAGGGCCATCCTTGCCACCGCGCTGCCCCCGCCGAGGTCGCGGGCCAAGGGGTCCGCGGCCTCCTCTCGCGTGAAGACCAGCCACAGATCGACGGAATGGGTCTCCATCGCCTGCGGCAGCAATCGGTCCACCCGTTCCTGCAAGATTGAGTGATCCGCCGCTGCCAACATCGCCGCGCAAATGGCGAGCGCGGCAAGGAGGCGTCGTTCGAGGGTGCGATCCATAGTCATGCCCCTGTCTTGTAGCAGAGGGCTGGGCAATATCCCCAGAGCATGCTCTAGCCCACCCTCGTGTTGATTCCGCTCACGGGTGAACCCGGGCCGCGTTTCTCACGATTCTCCCGGCTCCGGGCGATCTTGGCTGGGACTGGAGGGTTGCGGCGGCACGGGCGACACGCCGTGTGCGCATTGTCGCACGAAGCCGCCCGCAAGTGGCGGCCGCGGCCGGTCGGGTCGGCTGGGAACCCCGGTGGCAATTACCCACCAATGGATGCAGGGCAGCCGTTCGTTGGGCCGGCAGAGTAGGCCGTCGCCAATCCTGTGACAAGTGGCAGGGCCGGGCCGCGCTGCGGCCAGAAACACCGGCTGCGATTGCCCTTGCGCTCCGTTCTGGCCGGATCAAGCCCGCTCGGTCGCGAAACGCGTGAGGGTTCGGTCCTCGGCGCTAGATTCCATGCCCACGAGGTGGACCGGCTCGCCCCGCCCCTTGTAGCGCGCCGCGTAGCCGCGCGCCTTCAGTTGCTCGAGGGCTGCCAACGGCCCTCCCCGCCCCTGCATCTTGAACTCGAACACATACACGCGCCCGTACCCTCGCACGCACAGATCCGATCTCCCACGGCTCCCGCTCTCCTCCGCCTGCACCTCCACTCCCAGAGCTGCAAAGTGCGCGTATAGCACGCTCGCGTACCAGCCCTCGTAGTCCCTCATCGGATTGCGCCCGTGCCACTGGTGCGGGATCCCCGCAAGCAATGCCCGCAGTTGTCGTTCCAAGCCCGCCAGATCACCCCGCCGAAGGACATCGGCCAGGCGGGCTGCCCGATCCTCCCGCTCCGCCGTGTTCTCCAGCACGCTGTCCAACAGGGCCTCGTTCAAGCACTGCCGCACCTCCCGGTTCGGATAACCCAATCGGTTCCGCAGCCTGCCGCCGATTTCTTCCGTTCCCAGAACGGTCAAGTATCCCGTCTGAAAAAGCAGTGCCTCAGGGGCAATGCTCCCGACGTCGAACTGCGAGAGCAACTGCTCGGAGGCGAGCATGCCGTCGAGGCGATGCCATGGCACTCTCTTCTCGGCGAGAAGGTCGATCAGGAACGTCGGCGAGCCGGTCTCCCACCACCAGCTCAAGAACTGTCGACGCTTGAGCAGCAGGAGCACATCGATGGGATTGTAGACGCGCTCCTCGCCGCCCCAACTGTAGCCGCCGTACCAGTCCCGGACGCGCTCTCGATCGAGCCCTTCCAGCTTGTCAGCGAACACAGCGTTGAGGTCATGCTCGGTATATCCGCAGATGGCAGAATATCGCGGGTCCAACGTGATGTCCTCGAGATTGTTGAGGCCGGAGAACAGGTTCACCTTGGAAAACTTGCTCACCCCCGTGAGGAGACAGAAGTGGACATGGTCGTTTGAGCGCTTGATGGCCGAGTACAGGTTCCGCAGATAGTCGCGATTGGCGCGGGCCTGATCCGGCTGGTCAAGCACATCCAAGATCGGCTTGTCGTACTCGTCCACCAGCACGGCGACACGCCGGCCCGTCGCGCGTCGCAACTGCCGAAGCAGGGAGCTCAATCGTTCGGGCCCGCCCGCGTGCTTGGGCCGGACGTCGTTGTCCTCTTCAACCTCCTCCAGCTGCGCGGTCACGTTCCGGTGCAGGCCGCCTCGTTCATTGAAGCTGCCCCCGTCGAACGACAGGTTCATCACGCGTCGGGTTCGGGACCAATCCCAGTAGGGCTCGATCGCCAGCCCCTTGAACAGTTGCCGCTCGCATCGGAACAGCGACTTGAGCGTGCTCACCAGCAGGCTCTTGCCGAACCGTCGCGGCCGCGATAGGAAATATCGCCTGCCGCTCTCGATCAAGTCTCTCAGGTACGGCGTCTTGTCGACATACCGGAAGTCGTCATTCCGCAGCATGGGGAAGGAGTCGACCCCAATGGGCAGCATTCGCGCCACAGTGCGCAGTCTAGCCCGGCTGCCCACGCGGGCGGGACTTGGTCATGCGGCACCCTCGGGGAATTGGGCTAGGCCTCAAGGGGATACTTGAGATGTATGGCCACTAAGCCGACTCTGGCATCCAGAGACCGTTCCTGCGTGTGGCATCCCTTCACGCAGATGCGAACGGCACCCCCGCCGTTGCCGATCGTCGGTGGCGAGGGGGCCTACCTTGTCACAGAGGACGGACGTCGGCTGTTGGACGGCATCTCGTCCTGGTGGACCAACATCCACGGCCACTGTCACCCCCACATCAGCCAGGCCGTCGCCGACCAAGCCAGACGGCTGGAACACGTGATGTTCGCTGGCTGCACGCACCCGCCCGCGGTGGAACTCTCGGAACGGTTGCTCGCGCGGTTGCCCCCCGGCCTGACGCGGGTCTTCTTCTCCGACAACGGGTCCACCGCGGTCGAGGTCGCCCTCAAGATGGCCTACCAGTTCTGGGCCAACCAAGGAGAACCGCAGCGCCGCACGTTTCTGGCACTGGAGCACGCCTACCACGGCGACACCGTGGGTGCGATGTCAACCAGCCACGACTCGCTCTTCACCGCTCCGTTCAAGCCACTGCTGTTCCGGGTCGATCGGCTCCCAGTGCCACCGGACTATCTCTCGTCCCTCGATCCGTCACGGGACGGCAGCGCCACCGAGCCCCTCACCCAGTTCGAACGCCTGCTGGCGAGGCGGGCGTCGGAGATAGCGGCGGTGATCATCGAGCCGATGGTGCAGGGCGCGGGCGGGATGCTCGTGTGGAAGGCCGAGATGTTGCGGAAACTCCGCGAGATGTGTGACCGGCATGGCCTGCTCCTGATTGCCGATGAAGTAATGACCGGCTTCGGGCGGACCGGCAAGATGTTCGCCTGCGAGCACGGCCCGGTCGAGCCGGACCTGATGTGTCTCTCAAAAGGCCTGACCGGGGGATACCTGCCGCTGGCGGTAACGGTAACGTCCGATCGGATCTACCGGGCATTCCTTGGCGAAGGGCACGGCCGCACGTTCTTCCACGGCCACTCGTTCACCGCAAACCCGCTTGGCTGTGCCGCCGCACTGGCCGGTCTGGACTTGTTCGACACACAGGACGTGCTGCTCAGGGTCAGACAAATCGAGGCGCGGCTCAGGGACAGGCTGTCGCGGCTGGTCGGCCGGACCTTCACCCGCGATGCCCGGCAGATCGGCGGATTGGCAATCCTCGAGGTCGAGACGGAAGGCGCGGGGTATCTCTCGGATCTGGGCCCGCGCATGGGAAGGCTGTTCCTGGATCGTGGCCTTCTGCTCCGACCGTACGGGAATACCGTCTACTTCATGCCTCCTTACGCAGTCACCGACAGCGAGATTGACCGTGCGTTTGATCAGATTGAGGAAGTCGTCACACACGTAGTCCGCCAAGGGTGAATGGCACGGGCCGCTCACGGGTCGGCGCGCGGCCTGAAGATCGAGATCCGGTTCCTGCCTGATATGACGAGTCGCGCCCGCTCAAGCCTGCCGTAGCGGCGGCCCAAGTCCAGACTGCGGCTGTGCTGGGCGATCGCGACTGCCAGCTCGCACCGCGAGAGCGCCTCCAATGTGCGGCGGTATTCCCCGTGCGCGTCGTACGGCGGCCCCAAGAAGTACATCTCGGCATCCAGCCGGCCGATCACACGACGAACTGCCGTGCGTCGCACGTGAGCCCGCTTGGCCAAGCCCAGCATCTCGAGATTGCGCCGGATCACCCTTGCCGCGAAGGGACTCTCCTCAACAAACACCGCGCGCCGTGCCCCCCGGCTGAGAGCCTCGATCCCAACCGCGCCCGTGCCAGCGTACAGGTCGGCGAAGACAGCCCCCTCCACTTGGCCTTGGAGCATGTCAAACAGCCTCTGGCGCAACCGGCCGAGCATCGGGCGCGTGGCCGCTCCGGCCAAAGTGTGCAGGCGCCTGCCCCGGAACTTGCCGCCGATAACTCGCAGCTTCGAGGATGCAGACGGGCGCATCGTGGCTCTAGGCCCTAGAATTCGCTAGGCGGACGATCCCGGCCGGAGCTTCCCGGAAAGCGCACCTTGGACCAGCCTCTCGACCGTCGCCCTTCCGCGCTCGGCGCCGTCCCTGAAGAACTCGGCTTCGGCCGCGCGACCGAGAACTCCCCCGCTTCGGAACCAGTGCTCAAGAGCCCGCCCCACCGCGTACGTGCCGCCGAAAGCCACGAGACCCTTCGAGACAAGGCCCGCGCCGCCAGGCACCTTTGAAGCAAGCCCCCGCGCAAGGGACCGCCAACCGAACGCCGCTCCCACTACTGTCCCGATCGGGATGCTCTGGCGATCGTAGCCGACGGACCGCCCGTGAGCGGCGGCCAGGAAAAAGGCCATCCGAACCTGGTTCATCGTCAGAAACGCGGTGTCCGACGCGAACTCGCCGACCGCCCACGGCACGCTCAGAATCGAAGGGATGACGTTGGGCAGCGACGTCGTCAGGGCGAACAGAGTGTTCTCCTTGGCAATCTTCCAGATCACACGTTCGCTGACCGCACGGCGAAGGCCGGGAAACGTGCGTGCCAGCGGCAGCCAAGCATCCTCGCCCGCGACGGCATCCAGCATCCGCGTCGCGGAAGATTCGGGATCCTCGGGCAGGAACACGTGAAAGTGCGGAGGATGGGGGATGCCCCCTTCCGAAAACCCGACCGTCGCCAGTCTGAAGTCATCGGTGCCAGCAATCCAGAGCACGGAGCCCGGTTGCGGATCCCCCGGTTCCGGGAACAAGTACTCAAAGACCGCGTCGCCGAACAACTCGTCCGACGCGAGCAGGCCCAGCGTGACGGGCCGGTCAGCCCGGGCCGCAACATCAGCCGGATCCAGCATCTGCAGGGCAGATCCGGCACGAGACAAGAAACCGCCAGCCACGAAAGTCTAATTATAAGTGTCAGGCTCGCCAAGCTTGACCCATCTGGCCGCGACATCGCCCGCTCTCCTGCGGCCCAGGGAATATGGGATTGGAATCCACCGACAGGAGTCCCGTCGGCATCGCCTGATGCACGTCATTGGATGGGCGTTCCCGCGGCGCTCTCGCGTGACTGCGGCCGGCAGCCCCGGTTTCCCTTTGCGCAAGACTGCACTGCCAACCGTCAACGACGCCGACGCGAGTGGAACTTTTCGTCTAGGCAGGGCACGGCCGCCGAGAGCGTACCGAAGGCTAATCTCCCGCCGCGCGCTATAGGCACACATGGGCGGTCGGACGGTAGCTCGAATCGCGCATAGTGTTGTCAACCTTCATGACAGGATCGACAATTGGTCTATGTTGCAGGTTAGGCATAACATGGAAGAACATGGTCTGCGCGTACGAGCCCCGAGCCGCATGTCGGGCTCCCTGGCAACTCGAAGGTTCGCGCTTTCAGAGGGGTAGGCCTGGGCTTCGTCGCAGGCCGCACATGCCCCCGGCCTTCCTGATAGCCTTAGACCAAGGCGGGCCCGCAAGCGCCGGTTCGCCTCGGAAGCCCACTTGAAGTCCACGAAGGACCTGACGCTCACGCGGGAGCGCTGCATCTTGGCGGGGCTTGACTTGCACTCCGGCAAGCCCCGCTCCACGGCCCGCTCGGCACCGCTGGAACCTGAGGAGTCGATCGCCGAACTTGCCGAACTCGCGTCTAGCGCCGGGGCTGAGATAGCCGGAGTGGCGTTGCAGACGCGCGAGAGGCCATCGCCGGCGACACTGCTCGGCATTGGCAAAGTGCGCGAGATCGAGGCTTGGGCACAGGAGGAAGAGTGCGACTTTGTGCTCTTCGACCATGATCTGACCGCCAGCCAGCACCGCAATCTCGAGCGCGAGATCGGTGTTCGGATTCTCGACAGGACGCAGCTGATCCTCGACATCTTCGCAAGGCACGCCCGCTCGAGAACCGGCCGGCTGCAAGTCGAGCTTGCCCAGCTTGAGTACCTGCTGCCACGGTTGGCCGGCCGCGGGGCAGAAATGTCCCGCCTTGGAGGTGGCGTGGGCACCCGCGGTCCCGGAGAGACCCAGCTCGAGCATGACCGCCGCAAGATCCGCGGGCGCATCGTCAAGCTGCGGCGAGACTTGAAGCGCGTCCGGGCGACCCGCCGCCTGCAGCGGTCGCGCCGCGATTCGGTGCCGGTTCCCACCGTGGCGCTCTGCGGATATACGAACGCGGGCAAGTCGACGCTGTTCAACAAGCTCACCAAGGCCAACGTCGAAGCTGACGCGCGCATGTTCGCCACGCTCGACCCCACCATTCGCAAGCTTCGAACCCCGTCGGGTCGGCCGGCCCTGCTGTCGGACACGGTCGGATTCATACGCAGCCTGCCGCCCACGCTGGTCCAGTCGTTTGCAGCAACGCTCGAAGAGGTGGCCGAGGCCTCGCTGATCGTGCACGTGGTCGACGTCACGGCGAAGAGCCGTGACGTGCACATGGATGAGGTCCGCAAGGTCCTTGGCAAGATCGGGGCCACGAAGGCCCCCCGGATTCTTGCGCTCAACAAGAGCGACCTAACGGATCCGCGGCGGGCCGCTCGCGACGTGCTGCGAGAGCGCGCCCGGGGCGCCGCTCTCGACGTCGTGGCTGTGTCAGCGCGGACCGGGGCGGGACTTGGCGAACTGCTCGAGTCGATTGACGAGGCGCTGGCAGCGGGCCAGTTCATCCGCGTGCAATACAGCGTGCCGTACGGGGAGGGTGCCGCCCTGTCGCGACTCTACGAGCGGGGGCGGGTCATCAGCAGACGTGACGGCGAAGCCGCGGTCGAAGTAGTGGCCGATGTCACGCCTGCGCTCGCCGCTCGAATGCTGCGCTTCGCCCCAAGCCCCGGGGCGGCCGAGGCAGAGACTCGGCGCGCTCAGCCCTGACCTGGCATTCGGGCTCGCGCCCGGGCCCTCAGCCCAGCCCGGTGCATGCGTGCAGCGGCGGTATCCGCCGGCGCCACGGTCGGGCCGCTTCGAGCTGGGCGGCAAGTTGCAGCAGAGTGTCCTCACGCCCCGCCGCAGCCGTGATTTGCACCCCGACCGGCAGTCCGCCCGGCGTCCAGTGCAGCGGCACGGAGGCCGCGGGCTGGCCAGTCGCGTTCGCCACCTGGGTGAAGGGGACCCACTCCCGGACCCGCCTCGAATACGTTCGGAGGTCCAAGTCCCCGGGCGGTGGGTGCAGGTGTCCGAGCTCAGGCGGCGGAGCCGCGAGAACCGGCGTCAACCATATGTCGAAGCGCTCGTGGAACGCACCCACTTTCCGGCCAACCCTTTGCATCTCGGAGACGGCTGCCACGTAGTCAGCCGCGGCAATCGCCGCTCCCCGGCGTCCGTACTCAAGGGTGGCAGGCTCAACATCCGCATCCGTCAGTTCCCGCCCCAGCGTCGCGGAGATTTGCGCCAGACCGGCGGCCAGATTCGAGAACCACAGCGTCCCAAATGCCCTGCGAAAGGACTGGCCGTCGAAGTCCGGACTCGCCGGCTCCACGCGGTGGCCGATGCTCTCGAGCAGCCGGGCGGCAGACACCACCGCCTCAACGCACTCCGGATGCACCTGCCCCCCCGACGGAGACTGGGCCGAGAAAGCGACCCTCAGCCGGCCTACCGGCGTGTCCAGTGCGCCCAGCAGGCTCCCTTCTAGCACCGGCGCGCAGTAGGGATCTCCCACGTCAGGCCCGGCAGTCGCGTCCAACAGCGCCGCGCTGTCGCGCACCGAGACGGTGACCGCGTGCTCCACGACCAACCCACTCATGACGTCACCCGACTCGGGCCCCAGGGGGTTGCGGGCCCGGGTGGGCTTGAGGCCGAACAGCCCGCAGCAGGCAGCGGGGATACGAATCGAGCCGCCACCGTCGCTCGCGTGCGCGAGAGGCACGAGCCGGGCCGCGACCGCGGCGGCGGCACCGCCGCTCGAACCTCCCGGCGTTCGCTCCAAGTCCCAAGGATTGCGAGTCGGCCCGAACGCGTGCGGCTCGGTCGTCGCTGTGAGGCCGAACTCGGGGGTGTTCGTCTTGCCGATGCAGATCAGTCCCGCCCGCTTGTGACGCGCGACGATCTCGCTGTCAAAGCTCCGCGGACGAGCGGACAGGACCCGGCTTCCGTCCGATGTCGGAACGCCGCGGTAGGAGGCCCGGATGTCCTTGAGCAGATAGGGCACGCCGGCGAGCGGCCCATCCCGGTCGACCCGCGACGCTCGCCCGCGCGCGATCTCGAACATCGGGGCGTTCACGGCGTTCAGCGCCGGATTCACGCGTTCCACCGCCTCGATGGCCGCGTTCACCAGCTCCAGCGGGTGGACCTCCCCCCGCCTGACAAGCTGCGCCATGCCGACTGCGTCGACAGCGCCGTGTTGGTGATGTTCCGCCATGGAACCCATCGTAGTCACAGTGGATTCGGGACGGACCCCCGGCAGTCCCGGCAGCCCTGCCGCCCTCCGCCGCACAGGCATCGCGTTCTGAATGACAGCGCTTCGCGGCGTCCGGCGCCAGTCGCGACCGCTCCAACTGCGGCGGCTGGCAGCGTGAAGCAGTGACAGGGCCCCCGCCAATCTGCCGATTCTGATTGTCCGCTCGGAGCGGGTCCTGTGATACGCTCCAAGTGGAGCAATCTATGGTTTTCGGGAAGCACATCGATCGTCGCACGCTGTTGCGGGGGGTCGGTACCACGGTGGCCCTGCCGTTCCTCGACTCGATGGTCCCGGCGTTCGCGGCGGCTCGGTCGGACGTGGCCGGGGCACCCCGCCGACTGGCATTCGTGTACATCCCCAACGGCGTGATCCAAGAGGCATGGACGCCCGCGAGCAAGGGCCGGACGTTTGAGTTCACGCGCATCCTCGAGCCGCTCGAGGCTCACCGGGAGGACCTGCTCGTCCTCTCCGGGCTGACCCACAACACTGGGCGAGCGCTTGGGGACGGTGCCGGCGACCACGCCAGGGCGGCATCCTCATTCCTGACGGGTATCCACCCCAAGAAGACCGCGGGGGCGGACATCAGGCTGGGGATTTCCGCGGACCAAGTCGCCGCCGAGGCAATCGGGAACCGGACGCGGTTCGCGTCGATAGAGTTGGGCATTGAGCCGGGCCGCCTTGCCGGCAACTGCGACTCCGGCTACAGCTGCGCTTACTCGAACAGCATCTCGTGGCGGGGCGAGAAGACGCCCAACCCTCCGGAGATCGATCCCAGCGCCGTGTTCGAGCGTATGTTTGGCGACATCGAGGCACCGGTCACGCCGGCGGAGCGGGCTCGTCGCCAAGCCCGGCGACAGAGCGTGCTGGACCATGTCCTTGGCGACGCGAATAGGCTTCGCGCAAGCGTGGGCCACGCCGACCGCCAGAAGCTCGACGAGTATTTCGAGAGCGTCAGGGATGTCGAGAAGCGAGCGGCGGCCCCCAAGGGAAGCCTTGCCATCGCGAGACCCGCGATGGAACGTCCGGCAGGAATTCCGGCAAAATACGCCGACCACGCGCGGGTCATGTTCGACCTGATGGCGCTGGCGTTCCAGACGGACCTGACGCGGGTGGCCACCTTCATGATGGCGCGCGAGGGCAGCAACCTCACGTATCCGGAGATCGAGGTGACGCGCGCCCACCACGGCATGACGCATCACCGGGGCGACCCCGGGAAGGTCGAGGACATCACGAAGGTCAACCGGCACCATGTCCGCCAATTCGCCCATTTCTTGGACAAGCTGGCCTCGGTGGAAGATGGCGACGGGCGCCTGATGGACCAATCCATGGTGGTCTACGGATCTGGAATTGGCGACGGCAACCGGCACACACACCACGATCTGCCGGTGCTTGTGGCCGGGCGCGGTGGCGGAACGCTGCACAGCGGGCAGCATGTCCAGTACGCGACGGAAACGCCAATGAATAATCTCTACGTGTCACTGCTTGACCGCGTCGGCGTCCGGCCCGAAACTCTCGGCGACGCCACGGGCCAGCTGGCAGGGCTGGGCCTCGGCTAGCAGCGCGGTCAAGCGGCCTGTCGAGAGACGCCCCGCCCGGGCAGTCAGCCGCCGGGGTTTCCGATGTCGACCAGTGCGGCCCCCGCCGCCATGGCTGGCCGCAACAGGCTGGGAGTCGTGCTGCTGCAACTTGGCGGGCCGGCCTCGCTGGACGAAGTCCAGCCGTTCTTGGAGAGCATGTTCCGAGACCCGGAGCTGATCACGCTCTCGATCCCCCCGCGCTTGCGCCGCTGGCTGGCATCCCGCTTCGCAGCCTGGCGCGCTCGCCACGTGCGGTCCCTCTACGCGGGTATTGGCGGCGGTTCGCCAATCGGCCGTGTTACCGCGCTCCAAGCCCGGCTGCTCGAGCGGGCCCTGGGGCGCCGAGTGGAGTGCAGGGCTTTCGTCGCGATGCGCTACGGAAGTCCCAGCGCAGCGGAGGCCGTCGAACGAGTCCAAGCGTCGGGCTGTGACCGGGTGGTGCTGCTGCCGCTCTACCCGCAATACTCGGCGGCCACCACTGGCAGCTCGCTCGGGGCATGGGACCGCGCGGCGGCCCGCTCTGGGCTCGGCTTGCCGACCGCCGTCGTGCGATCGTACCCCTCGCATCCCGGATATCTCGCCGCCCTCGCCGAGCGGGTGCGCGAAGGACTGGCGGCACTCCCGCCCGATCCCGCCCCGCATGTCGTGTTCAGCGCTCACGGCCTGCCGCAGAAGTTCATCGACGGGGGCGACCCCTACCAAGCCGAGATTCGGCAGACCGTGGCCCGCGTCACCCGGGAGTGCGGCCTGCCCGAACCGCCAACCCTCTGCTATCAGAGCCGAGTGGGCCCGCAGCGCTGGCTGCAACCCAGCCTGAAAGAAACCCTGCGGGCACTGGCCAACCAAGGGGCGCAATCAATCCTCGTGGTTCCCGTCTCGTTCGTCTCGGACCACCTTGAGACGCTTTCCGAGATCGACATCGAGGCGCGCCAGTTGGCAAGCAACCTCGGCGTGCGCAACTTTGCAACCATGCCGGGCCTCAACGGCAGCCCCGCGTTCATCGAGGCGCTGGCCGAACTGGCGCTGCGAGCCGACGAGCCCCAGGCACGCGCGTCCCCGCCCTAGCCCGCGCCCGCAATCTCCAAGACGACATTCCAAAGGATCTCCACGTAGTCTTGGAACGGTTCCACGTGCAGGTACTCGTCCTTGCCGTGGATGCCGCTGGCCAAGTCCCATTCGGGCCGGGCGGGGCCAAAGCCGTAGCTGTGGATTCCAGCGTCGCGCAACTGGGCCGAGTCCGTGGCCCCGGTAGACATGGTCGGCAGGACCGGCACGTCCGGGTAGAGCCGCTGCAGCACCGTCTCGAATGCCCGGAACACGTCGCTGGACAGCGGGGACGGGTCGTGGGAGGGCCGTGTCTGCGGATGAGGGACCAGATCGACCGCCGGTTCGCCCATGACGCCCTTCAGCAGCGAGAACAGGCGCTCGGGGTCCTCGTCCGGCAGGGCTCGGATGTCGACAGTGGCATGTGCCTCGGAGGGGATGACGTTCCTGAGGTATCCGCCATTGAGAATGGTTGGCGAGATCGACGTGCGCACCATCGAGTCATAGACCGGCGAGAGACCACTGAGGCGTTCGTAGTCTGCGGCGGTTGGGCTCTCTGCAAGGATCGCCCTGAAGATCTCGGCCCTGTCCGGATCGGAGATCTCCGCCAAGCGCGTGAAGTACTCGCGGGTAGTCTCATTCAGCCGCGGTGGCATCTCGTGGTCAAAGAGCCGGGCGACGGCCCGTGCCAGAACGCCGATCGGGTTGTCCCGCAGCGGGATCGAGCCGTGGCCCGAGGTGCCGGCGGCACGCAGGTTGATGCGGCGCGGTGTCTTCTCGGCCGTCTGCACTTCGAATCGCACGTAGTCCAGCGAGCGGTCGAAGACGCCCTTGCCCGCCTCGTTGATCGCGTACTCGGCATCAATCCGGTCCCGGTGGCGCTCCAACAGGTACGTGATCCCCAGCGTCCCGCCGGCCTCTTCGTCTGCGACGCCGAGGAAGATCACGTCACGGGCCAGCGGCACTTGCTGCCGATGGAGCTCCAGCAGGACATGGAAGGACCCCGCCACAACGCCCTTGTCGTCCGAGGCACCGCGCGCGTACAGAATCCCGTTCCTGATCGCCCCCTCGAACGGCTCGAACGACCACTCGTCGCGCTCGACCGCCACCACGTCCAGATGCCCGAGCAGGAGCAAGGGCCGCTTCGATCCGTTGCCCTTGACTCTGGCGACAATGCTGGCGCGCCCTGGCTCCGATTCAAACGTCTCGGATGCCACGCCAGCGGCGTCCAGCTTCGCCCTGAGCAGGCGCGCCGCCAGCACTTCGTTGCCGTCGGGCTGGGAAGTGTCCGCCCGGACCAGCTCAACCAGGGTCTCGAGGGCCTCGGCCCGGACTCTGGGCCAGTCGGGCTCCGCAGCCGCCAACGGTAGGAGCAGGGAGAGGCCAACGAGAGCGATGCGGCTCAGCATGGGTTCCAGCTTACCGCCCCTTCCCGGGCCTACTGGGGCTTGCGGCGGAATTTCCCGAATCGCAGCGACGCGCGGCGGGGCTGCCCATCGTGCGCGGAATCAGGCCCAGTATCCGGTCATCCACCCGGCCACCAGGGCCGCGACCGCTCCGACCGCCGGAAACGCCACCACGACGGCCACCGCCCTGGTGGCCAGCCCGAGGCCGGGCCAGAGTGCGATCCCGGCCTGCGCGACGAGGATGGACGCGAACGACCACGAGCCGTGGCGACCGCCCTCCGAGCACCACGGGCAATGAGGCGGTTCTGGGTTGTGAATGTTGCAATGCGCGGCACCGCTAGCCCACAGGGCCTCGCACCCGCAGCCGAACATCAGGTCGCAGAACTGGATGAAGAAGACCCACGCGAGCCCCGCACCCGCCGCCAGCACGGCCAGACGCGCCACCCATGGCCGCGTCACGGTCGGTCCAGCATCTCGCGGATGTGGGCGGGCCGATCGGTCGTGATCCCGGTCACGCCGGCGTCCCGCAGCTCTCGGGCCGTCTCGGGCGAGTTCACGGTGTACACGTACAAAGATTTCCCGCGGGCTGCGAGTTCCCGGGCCAGCTCGGCTGTCCAAGGACCGTCGTGCCGCACATCAAGCCCGTCCAAGCCGCCACGCCCGACCCGCTCGATCAAGTCCGAGGGAGATCGGACTCCATACGTTTCGGACGCCTCCGCGGAGTGCCCGAACAGCCAGTGGCATGGCACCTCGGGCATGCGTTTCTTCGCGGCCACGATCGTGTCGTAGTCAAACGCGATCAGCACGACGCGAGATCGCACGCCGGAATCGTCGAGCGATCGCTCCAGTTCGCGGAGCATCGCGCCGGGACCCTTGACCTCCACGAACAGCACTTTGCCGGGCGGCACCGTCTCCAGCACATCGCGGAGCTCGGGGATCTGTGTGCCCCGCCAGCGCTCTTCCTTCCACGCACCCGCGTCAAGCTCGCGCAGACGCGAGAAAGTTATCTCGGCAACCAGACCAGGCTGCCCCGTGATCCTCCTGGTGTCGCGGTCGTGAAAGGCCACGACCCTGCGGTCCGCCGTGAGGTGCACGTCCACCTCGACCGCATCGGCCCCGCGCTCCCAGCCCAGCAGCACCGCTGGGAGCGTGTTCTCGGGCGCGTCGAAGGAAGCGCCCCTGTGCGCGATGATCTCGACCCCGCGGGCTCCCGCGGGAAACATTGCCGCGACCAAGCTTGCGCCCACCAGACGCAGCGTCCATGCGCCAACCGTGCTCCCCGCTGACACCATCAGTCCGACAATAATACGATTAAGCGGGGCAAGTTCGGGACGTCGTGTCATTCTGCATGCAGTGCGGGGCCCAAGTGGGCACCGAGAGGTACTGTTCCCAGTGCGGATCGGCCGTTCGACACTCCGGACCTGCCCGCGAGTCAGGGACTGCGGCGAGCGGGCTGGCGGAGAACCAGCTGGGTGCGCTTGCGTACTTCACTCCGATACCGGCCATCTGCCTGCTCATCTTCGAGCCGCACAGCAGGAACGCATTCTTGCGGTTTCACAGCTACCAGTGCCTGCTGCTGACAGTCGCGGCGCTCGGCGTCTCAACCTTCAGCGCTGTCGCATCCGTGATGCTTCCAGTCCAGGCCTTGCTCGCAAGCCTGCTGAACATTGTCCTGATCGTCGGCTGGGCCGTTGCCGCTAACGCCGCGTGGCGGGGCCAGAGGCTGCAGCTGCCGATCATCGGTCCCATCGCCGCCAGGCGAGCGGAACGGTCGTGACGCGCGCCCCCGGGCGTGGCCGGACGTGGGGAGACAACTCGGGCGGCCGAGCATTCGACGCGCCACTGTTGGCCGCCCGCCTTCCGCCCCGGCGGTCAGTGGCCTCACGCTCCACGATGGGAAGGTGAGGCGGAATTCCAGCTGCCAGCCCGACGCCAACGGTGCGCGCCGGAGACACGGTGAGACGACCGGCCCGTGACAGAGCCGTGCAGCCGCTCACCCGCCGGCGGGCTGATCCCGCTCCCGACCGGCTCCATCCGGAGGCCGTCGAGGAGCAGCCCGGTAAGCGGAGCCCATATGGGGCGCCCAAGCCCAGCACGGCTGTCCCGCCTGACGTTGACCGACAACGTCAACAGCCGGTCGGCCATGGGCGCGGAATGCGCAGGGCGCACACCTAGGTTTCTGTCCGCCCGGCGGACTGCGCCGCAGCCCGCGAAGATTGCAGCGGGAAGTGCCGGACTAGGCCTCGCGAATGCGCAGATTACGGAACCGGACCTCGAGAGGCGGCCCGGAATGCACCTGAAGGGCGAGCAGCCCGGAATGCTCGATGCCCGCGTCCTGCTCGGTGTAATCAACCGTCACCGTCCCGTTCAGCCTCAGCACGATCCGCGGACCAATGGCCTCGACCTCGTAGTCGTTCCAACCGTCGGGCCTCAGGATCCTGTCGAGGGTCCGCTCGGGAGGGGCGGCCAGCGTGACGTTGCGGCGCGACTCGTCGTACAGGTTGCCCCACCATGTGGGGCCCACGTCGGCTTGATAGCCGCTCATCTCCATCGATCCCGGCACTCTCCGGCTCCGCAGCTGCACACCGCTGTTTCCAACGTTTCCGACAAGGTGCACCTGAAAGCGCAGCACGAAGTCGGAATATTCCCCGGCGGTTGTCAGGAAGTCGTTGTACGCGATACCCGGGGAGCGCCCGACAAGCATGCCGTCCTCGGCCTTCCACAGGAATGGATCACCGTCCCATCCAGACAGATCCTTGCCGTTGAACAGCGAAGAGAATTCCGCCTCGGGCTCGGTGGCCGCGAATGCCCCCGCGGCCGAGGCAGCTGCGACCAGAAAGCCCCTGCGGCTGGTCTTCGCGCCCGTAAAGTTCATCGTCCCCTCCCCCGCTCGTCCGCGACGGCTGCGCCAATGTATACCACAGGCACCCCCCGCCTACGCTGGGATAACGCCTGCCCGTCCCCGTTCCGCGTCTACAGCCGCGGTGGCGCGGTCGCCTCGGCGATGCGCTCGCGCAAGAGCTGCCGGAGCCTGCGCACCGTGGTCTGCTCCCCTGGCGCGCGGGCAAGGTTGACGTACTCCCGCGGGTCGTCGCGGTGATCGTAGAGCTCGGCGCCCTCGGCCCCCTCCGGCCCCCACTCGGTGTACCGCCAGCGGGGTGTGCGCACGGTGTACCCGACCGCTCTGGGCCGCCGCGGCCGACGGCGGTTCACGCGATCGTGCGTGTCAAACGTCGTCAGGGCCGAGTCTCTCACGGTCGCCCCGGAGTCTTCCAAGATCGGCACGAGGCTCCTGCCCGCCAAGTGCGCGGGCGGGTCGAGGCCGCAAAGATCCGCCAGAGTCGGGTACACGTCCACCAGCTCGGCAAGCGCCTCCGTGCTCCGGCCAGCGGTTTCCGGGTGCGCGGGCGATGCGATGAAGAACGGCACGCGGGCGGAGTTCTCGAACAGCGTCGTCTTCTGCCACAGCTTGTGCTCGCCCATGTGGTACCCGTGGTCGGACCAGAACACGATCACCGTGTTGCGGTCGAGCCCCTGCCGCTCGACAGCGTCCAGCAGGCGCCCCAGCTGGGCGTCCACGAATGTGATCGAGGCGTAGTACGCCCGGATCGCCTCGCGCTGCGTGCGCCGTGGGAGGTAAAGCTGGAAGGGCCGGTCCACCCACGCGGCCGGGGGGATGTCCACCAAGTCATCCAAGGGTTCGACCGGCAGGCGGACCAGATGCAGCGGGTACTGCAGGAAATACTTCTTCGGCGCCACGTACGGCGTGTGCGGCCGGTAGTAGCCCATGGCGATGAAGAAGGGCCTGTCGTGCGACCGCTCGAGCATCTCGATCGCGGCGGTCGTACCGATTCCGTCCGTCTGCTCCTCGTCCGTCCCGTCCTGGGCCATCCAGCTGAGCGTGCCCCCCAAATTCCCGGTGACCGGGTCGATGCTGTAGATCCGGTCCTCCTCCCACTTGTCGCGGCCCCGGGGATTGACAGTCTCCTCCCATGACGGCGGGTCGTCGAGGCCCGCCTCTCCGATGTTTGTCGGCACGCCGTAGTGGTAGATCTTGCCCACCCGCGCGACGAAATAGCCCGCGTCGCGGAATGCCTGCGGCAGGGTTACCACTGACGGGATCGTGTCGCGGAACCGGGCGGCGTTGTTGCGCACGCCCGTCTGGTCGGGGTACAGGCCGGTCATGAGCGATGCCCGGCTCGGGTTGCACACGGGATAGTTGCAGTAGGCCCGGTCAAACCGGACTCCCATGGCTGCCAAGCGATCAAAGTTCGGCGTCTTGACGACGGGGTGCCCGTAGGTCCCCAAATCGTTGTTCATGTCGTCCGTCGCGATGAAGAGCACGTTGGGTCTCTCCTGCGACAGGGCGGCCACCGCCGCCAACAGGCACATGCCCGCCAATGGGAATGCTCGCATCCCAAGACCGTACCAGAGCAAGCTCAGGCGCGCCGCCGGCCGCGGGGCGGGCGGCGAGGCGGCTCGTCCACGTTCTTCCCCGAGCCCTCGTATCCCGGCCGCTGCGCCGGCAGCGCCAGCTCGCGCTGGGCGTGCGGGTCGAAGCTGATCATCCGACCGCTGCGGTACGAATCCACGCCCAGCCGGATCGCGGTCATGGCCTGATACCCGAACTGCGCGTCGAAGGCCGGCCGCTCGCGGCTGCGCACGCAGTCGAGGAAGTTCGCGACGTGGTCCTCGCTCACGTTCCCCTGGTCCACCTCTACCCGCAGCACCTCGGCCCCGGTCGCCTGCTTGAACTTGGCCGCGAACTGATATTCCGGCCGGACCTCGATCGCGCCCGGGAGGAACGAGATCGCGCCCTCGTGGCCGTAGACCATCGTTGGCATGCCCGTGTTGCCCGCGGCCGAGGCCATCGAAGAGGCCAGATTCACGAAGTAGCCGTCGTACTCGACAACGGTGGCGTACGAGTCCGGAACTTCGCGGTCGCGGTGGGCGTAGATGCCGCCGTGAGCGCTGACCCGCCGCGGAAACTGCTTGCCCATCATCAACATCAGCGGCGCGAGCCGGTGGTAGAAGAGGTCCGTGGCGATCCCGCCCGAGTAGTCCCAGTACTTTCGCCAGCGAAAGAAGCGCTCGGCGCTGAAGGGCCTCGCCGGCGCCGGGCCGAGGAAGCGAGCCCAATCGATGTTCCCGGGCGTGCCCTCGGCGTCGATGGGATAGTTCCACTCCCCGTAGAGGGAGTTCCGGCAGTAGGTGTTCTGCGCCCACAGCGCCGGGCCGATCCAGCCCTCCTCGATCACCCGCCGGGCCTCGCGGTAACGGCGGTCCGAGACGTGCTGGCTTCCCACTTGGAGTACGCGCCCGGTCGCCGCGACCGCTTCCGCGATCCGGCGCGCCTCATCAACGGCGTACGTCATCGGCTTCTCGAGATACACGTCCTTCCCGGCAGCGATCGCGTCCAGGGCCATCGTTGCGTGCCAGTGGTCCGGCGTCGCGATCCACACCGCGTCGACATCGGTCCGCGCGAGCAGCTCGCGGTAATCGACAGTGCCGTCACCGGCCGCCAGGCCGGCCTGTGCGAGAGCATCCTCGCGCCGCGCCCGGTACACATCGCTGACCGCCACGATGTGAACGTCGCCGGCTGACTCGGCGCGTGCCTTAAGCAGGCGTAGATGGCCGCGCCCCTTCGAGCCGACGCCGATCATCCCGATGTTGATCCGGTCGTTCGCGCCCACCACCCGGGTGGACGCCGGCAATGCCGCGAGCGCGGGGGCGGCCGCGGTGTGCGCCAGAAAGGCACGCCTGGACGAGTGCACGGACATGATCACCTCCAAGCCGCCAGGGCGGGTCGGCTTCCCGGCCAACACTGCGACGACGGCACAAGCTTACCCGTTCCCCCCTGCCGAGGCCTCTCCCAGCCCCTTCCAGGGTGGGCACGGGCACGGGTTAGACTTTCAAAGGTGCCCCCCGGTAGCGCCGTGTCGCTCTCGCGCGCCGGTCGTGGGCTCGCCCTTTGCGCGGCGCTCGGCCTGTTCGCCGTTCCGGGGCTTCCCTCCCAGCGACCGGCGGCGGGCCTTGACCCTTCCCCCGCCGAGCGCGGGGTCGTGGAAGTTCGGGCCCGGGTTCAGAGCAGCGATGGCTCCGAGCGGGTCGCCAGGGGCGATGTCGAGCTGCGCTACCGAGATATTGTCCTGACGGCTGACGAGCTGCGGTACGACGAGGCCACTGGCGAGGTCGAGGCATCCGGCAACGTTCACTACCGCACGCTGGACGGGGAGCAGGACGTGCGCGCCGCCAGGATCGCGTACGGCCTTGTCAGCGAGACGGGCACCTTCTACGACGCCCGCGGGCGAACGAATGCCGCGAGCCAAGGGGGAAGTGGCCTGCTGACCACCGACAACCCCTTCCTGTTCGAGGCCCGGGTCGTGCTGAAGTCCGGCGATCACTACTCCATTCACGGCGGCACTCTGACCAACTGTGACCCGCGGGCTCCGTGGTGGACCCTGACGGCCAAGCGGGCCGACATCGTCACCGGAAAGTCCGCCGTCGTGAGGGGGGGGCTGCTCCGCCTGCGCGGCATTCCGCTGCTCTACGTGCCCTACTTCCGCAAATCGCTCAAGCGCATGCCCCGCCAGAGCGGTTTCCTGACCCCCACGATCGGCAACAGCTCCCGTTTCGGGCGGATCCTGGGACAGTCATACTACTGGGCGATCAGCCGCAGCTACGACGCCACGGTCGGCGCGACGCTCTACACATCGCGGGGCGTGGCCACCAATGCCAGCCTCCGTGGGCGGCCAACCGAGAAATCGAGCTTCGACGCGGTGCTGTTCGACGTCCGGGACCGGGGCCGAGAACAGGCTGACGGGACGCGCCTCGACCAGAGCGGCAACTCCTTCGACATGAAGGGGCACGTGGAGTTCGGCGACGGTTGGCGGGGCGTGATGGACCTGCACTACCTGAGCTCCCTCGAGTTCCGGCAGGCGTTCACTCAGACTTACGAGGAGGCGGTCTTCTCGCAGATCCGCTCGATCGGGTTCCTCTCCAAGAACTCAGGGGCTTACTCCTTCAATGCCTCGCTGCTGCGCAGCGAGCACTTCCAGAGCGTGGAAAGGGCGAACAACATCGTCATCCGCAAGCTTCCCGCGATCGAATTCAACGGCCGGCATCGGCGCTTCGGGCCGCGCTCGATCCCGCTCTGGTTCAGCTTCAACTCCTCGCTCGATCTGGTCAGCCGCACTCAGCGCAGCTTCCAAACCCGCCGATTCGTGCAGCGCGGCATGTTCTTCCCGCGGGTCTCGAGCCGGGTGGCGGTGAAGGGCTTCACGATCACCCCGACGCTCGGGGCCCGGGCAATGGCCTACGGGCAGCGGCGCACGCCGGCCGGACTGGCGGGCGAGAACCTGTACCGCCGCACGGGCGAGCTGTCGGTCGTCGTCAACGCACCCTCTCTCGAGCGCGTCTTCCGGGCGCCCAAATTTCTGGGCGATCGGCTCAAGCACGTCATCGAGTCCCGCGTGGAATACCGGTACACGCGTGGAATCGAGGACTTTGACAGCACGATCCGCTTCGACTCGAAGGACCTTGTGCACAACACCAACGAGGCCGAATTCTCGGTCACGAACCGGTTCTACTCCAAGAACGACAGCACCGGCAGGGTGCGCGAGATTGCCAGCCTCGAAGTCTGGCAGCGCCGGTACGTCGAGCCCGGGTTTGGGGGCGCGGTCGTGCCCGGCCGCCGCAATGTGCTGCAGTCCACCCTCGAGTTCTCCCCGTTCGCGTTCCTTTCGCGGGACAGGCGGTACTCCCCGGTCGCGGCATCGCTGGCGCTGGCGCCCGGGTGGCGTTGGAACGTTCGCTGGCGGTACGACTACGACCCGCTGCACAACCGGATCGTCAACACCACGGCGGATGCCTCCGTCCAGGTCAGCCCCAAGGTTCACGTGATGGCGGGCCACCGCGCGGTGCGCGTCCCGGACTCGCTGAGCCCGGCCAGCAACCAGCTCCTGATGGGGGCTCGGTACGGCGACTACAACCGCCGCGGCTGGAACGCCACGGTGCAGAACGTGTACGACTACCGCCAGGGCATCTTCCTGTACGCCGTGTCCCAGCTGGCCTACAACACCGACTGTTGCGGCTTCAGCGTGGAACTGCGCAGGTTGTCGCTGGGCAATGCCCGCAGCGACAACCAGATCCGGATCAGCCTGGCCATCGCCAACGTGGGCTCTTTCGGCACGCTGCGCCCCGCGAAGCGCATGTTCTGAGCGCGGGCAGCGGGACCGGCGACCCGCGGCGAGCCTTCCGGCCGAGTCTGGCATCATCGTAGGTCTGCGTCCCGCGGCTCGCGAGCGGAGCGCCTTGCACTGGTGGCCCTCCGGCGCGGCGAGCCCTCCGGCCAGCGCCCGATGCAATCGTTCCGCTTCGTCCACTCGGCTGACATTCACCTCGACAGCCCGCTCAGGGGGCTGTCCGGCGCCGAAGGCGGCGTTGCCGAGCGCATCCGCTCGGCGACCGACGAGGCCCTCCAGAACCTGGTCACCCGCACCATCCGGGAAGGCGCCTCGTTCTTGGTGATCGCCGGGGACATCTACGACGGCGACTGGCGGGACTACCAAACGGGCCTGCGGTTCGTGAGACAGATGGGCCGGTTGCGGCAAGCTGGCATCCCGGCCTACGTGATTTACGGCAACCATGACGCGCAGAGCCAGATCACCCGCAGCCTCAGGCTGCCGGACAATGTGCATGCGTTCCGCACGCGCTCGGCCCACACCATGCGCATCCCGGAGCTCGACGTCGCGCTGCACGGCCAGAGCTTCAGAACACGGGATGTCCGCGAGAATCTGGCCAAGTCATATCCCGCGCCCGTGCCCGGCGCGTTCAACATCGGCATCCTGCACACGGGGCTGGCGGGAGCGGAAGACCACGCCCCCTACGCCCCGTGCACGCTCGCCGAACTGCGGAGCAGGGGCTACGACTACTGGGCACTGGGCCACATTCACAAGCCGGCAGTGCTCCACCGGAGGCCGCACGTGGTGTATTCCGGCAACGTCCAGGGCCGGCACATTCGCGAGACGGGGCCTCGCGGCGCCATGCTCGTCACCGTCGAGGACGGCACTGTGCGAGCCGTCGATCACATGCACCTCGACGTGGTCCGATGGGAACTGCTGAGATGCCAAGCTCAGGGGTGCGAGACGCTCTCGGATGTGCGGGAGGCGGTCCAAGGCGCGGTTGAGAGAGCCGTGGATGAGATCACCGAGGGGCGCCTGCTCGCGTGCCGCATCGAGATCGTGGGAGAAACGGCCGCCCATCACGCGGTCCTCGCCTCCCGGGAGGAGCTCCTCGCGGAAGCCCGCGCCGCCGCTCTGGGACTCGGCGACGAGACCGCCTGGGTCGAGAAGGTCGTGGTCAAGACCAAACGCCCGGGCGGGTCGGAGGTGGACCCGTCGCTCGTCGAAACGATGGGAGACATCGCGGAAGCCCGCTCGGACGAGGCCCTGTTGGGGGAGCTTCGCGACGAACTCGGCACGTTTGTCGCCAAGCTGCCGCACCAAGTCCGGGACGGCGCCGACAGCCCCCTGCTGCGGAAGGCAGCCGACGGCGATCTCGGGGCCGTGGTGGAGCTGGTCCGCCCATACGCCCTCGCGCGCCTCTTGGATGAGTGCTAACGCTGCGATGAGAATCCGACGTCTTGACCTGATCCGCTACGGCCGCTTCACGGACGAGGTGATCGAGCTTCCGCAGGCCAGCACGGACCTGCACATCGTCGCCGGACCGAACGAGGCCGGAAAGTCCACTGTCCGGTCTGCCCTCGGAGACCTGCTGTTCGGTTTCCCGGTCCGCACGGCTCTCAACTTCTTGCACGACTACGGGAGCATGCGGCTGGGCGCTACTGTGCAAGGGAATGGGCAGCGGATCGAGTTCCGCAGGCGCAAGGGCCGGCGGCACACAGTGCTGCGGCCGGACGACTCGCGGATGCCGGAGGGCGAGGCCGCCCTGGCAAGGCTGCTGGGCACGGTCGACCGGGCGTTCTTCGAGCGCATGTTCAGCTTGGACCAAGAGCGCCTGCGCCGAGGGGGCCAGGAGATTCTCGAGGGCGGCAGCGACGATGCTGGCCAGAAGCTCTTCTCGGCCGGCTCCGGCATCCAGAACCTGCAAAAACGCCTCGCGGCACTCGACGGAGAGGCGAAGCAGCTCTGGAGCAAGCGCCGGTCTGCGACGAAGGCGTACTACATCGCGCACGACAAGCTGAAGCAGGCAGAGGCGCTCAAGCGGCAGCACACCGTCAGCGCGAAACAGTGGAAGGACGCGAGAAGGTCGCTCCAACGCGCCAACGAGCAGTACGAGCGCATCCAGCGCCAGATGCGGGACCTGCAGGTCCGGCTCAAGCGTGTCTCCCGGATCCGCCGCATCGTGAAGAGCGTCGCCGATCTGGAACGCTTGGACGGCGAGCTGGTGGACCTCGGACCGGTCCGGGACATCCGGGGCTCTGCCGGCGAGGAACTGGCGGAGGCGGCATCCCAGCGCCGGGAGTCGGGGCTTCGAATCGAGGAGAATCGCCGGAGTCTTGAGGATGCGAAGGACCGGCGCCAGAAGATCGAGTGGGACCCGTCGCTACTCGCCCGCAGGGAGGACATCGAAGCGCTGCACAACGAGCGCATCACCGTCGAGAAAGAACGGCGCGATCTCCCAAGGCTGCAGGAAAGGCTTCGCAGAGAGCGGGAAGCTCTGCGATCGGGCGCAGCCCGGATCGGCTGGTCGCACGCCGACGCCGACAGTATCGCGGAGCGACTGCCGGGCCGCGAACAGATCGACCAGGCGCGCTCGCTGCTTGGCCAATTTCGGGAGCGAATGTCGGAGGCAGCCCTGTGCCAACGGTCGCTGCGGGAGGCCGAAACCACCCTCTCCGAAATCACCGCTGCCCTGACCGGCCGGCGAGAAACCCGGGACGTCACGGCGCTGCGCTGCATGCTCGCGGACACGAAGCGGTCCAGGGGCGCGTTGGGAGCCAGGATCGACGCGGCCGGGGTGAAGGTGGCCGAGGCCAAGGCAGAGGTGGACAGGGTATTCCGCGGACTGTACCCGCGGACTGAAGCTGTCGAGGATCTGGTCTCGCTCAACGCCCCGGTCCAGGCGCGCCTCCAGCGGTACCGGGATCGGTGGGCTCAGATCGAGCGGGACTGGCGGGCACGCGACGCGGATCTGGCAGCCAAACGCCGCGATCTCGCCAGGCTCGAGCGCAGACGCCAGCGAATCATTTCCAAGGAGAGGCCCGTCCGCAGAGAAGACTTGGCGAAGGCTCGCAAGGCCAGGGACGGGCTCTGGGCCATGGTGCGGCGGTGCATGCTCGGAGGCGAGGGAGGCATGGCGGAGGGTCAACCTTCGACCCTTGGCCCGCGGGAGCTGGCAGCGAGCTACGAAGCGGCTGTTGTCTCCGCGGACGACTTGTGCGACCGCCGGTTTGCGACGGCCAGTGCCGTGGCCAAGGTGGCCGAGGAGGAGCGGTCGATTCAGGGCATCGAGGAGCAAGTCCGGGAGATCCGGGAAGAGTGCGGGGGCCTGTCCGAGGCGCGGTCCCGACTGCTGGACGAATCGCAGGCTGCGTGGGCGGACGCGCCCTTCAAGCCCGGCGATCCGCCGCAGATGCTGGAGTGGGCCGCCCAGTACCGGGACCTCCGGGCAGCAGTGCTCCGCTGGGAGAAGGCCACGGCCCGGCAGGCCGAGTTGCGGAAGCAGGAAAGGGAATCGGCGCGCGCCTTGATCGCAGAACTGGAAGTCGTTGGCGCGCCCGCGGACAATCTGACCGGCCGCCCCTTGGGCGAAGCGCTCGAGCACGCCGAACAAGTGCTGAGGAATCACGACCGATCGGTGGAAACCACCCGACGTCTGCAAGCGGACCTGCGCAAGGCGGCATCGAACGTGAACGCTAAGCGGCAGCTGGCCGACGCGGCCAAGAGAGCCGAGACGCAGGCGTTGCAACGGTGGCGGGAGTGCGCTCGGAGACTGGGCATCGATCCGTCAGCGCGCGCCGCGAATGCGGCGGCGCGCATCGGCCAGATTGATGGACTCCGCGATACCAAGCACCGGATGGCCCAGTTGGAACACGACCGGATTGACAAGATTCACCGTGATATCCGGCGCTTCGCCGCGCGCGTCGCGGAAGTGGCCAAGGCGGTGCAAGCGCGGGGGCACTCCAAAGAGGCCGACGAGACCTGCCGGAACTTGGAACAGATGCTGGGCTCAGCCCAACAGGGGAAGAAAGATGCCGACAAGGCGGACAGGACCATCCGGCGCCTTGAGCGGCGGATGCGCGATCTGCTCTCCGAGCGTCGAAGGGCGCAGGCGAGGATTACCAAGCTGCAGGGCGACGCCGGCGTTGGAACGCTGAGCGAGCTTCGCCGGGAGATTCAACGGTCCGACCAGCACCGCGAACTGACCAAGGCCAGGTCCCGCGCGATCGCGGCAGTGCGCGACGGAGGGGACGGGCTTTCGATCGGCGAGCTCAGGGCCGAGTGCGCAACGGTCGTTGTCGACGAGCTTGAGCCGCGGGAGCAAGAGCTCAGGGAGCAGGTCGACCCCCTGCAGGACGAGTACCGGCGCGTTTGGGCGAGCAAGACCGAGGCCCAGAAGGCATTCGACGCGATCGGCGGGAGCGACGCGGCCGCGGCCGCTGAGGCGGCTCGCCAGAGCGCGCTGGCGGAAATCGAAGAGATCGCCGAGCGATATGTCCAAGTCCGATCGGCAACCTGCCTGCTGCGATGGGCCATCGAGCGCTACCGCACCGAGAAGCAAGGCCCGATGCTGCAACGCGCGGGCGAGCTGTTCTCCGAGCTGACCCTCGGCTCGTTCGACCACTTGGAGCTGGACTTTGACAATCAGGACCGAGCTTGCTTGGTCGGGCGCCGCGAGTCAGGCAAGCGGGTGCCGATGCACGGCATGAGCGACGGGTCGGCGGACCAGCTCTATCTCGCGCTTCGAATCACCGCGCTCGAAGACTATCTCGAGAATGCCCAGCCAATGCCGTTCGTCGCCGACGACCTGTTCGTGAACTTTGACGACGAGCGGTCGGCGGCGGCCTTCAAAGTGCTCTCAGGCCTTGCCAAACACTGCCAAGTGATCTTCTTCACGCACCATGACCATCTCGCGGAGCTTGCGCTCCAAGCGACGTCGGGAACCGCGCAGATTTCTCGCATCGGGCGCTGAACCGGCCGACGACGGTCCGGCGCCACTTGAGCGGCGGCCCTCGCACCAGCCAACGCCAGCTGGCGCCCGGCTACCCGCAGCCCAGCCCCGGCCGGAACCTTGCGCCCGGGCCCTGACAGTCCGTCGGAGCCGGCGTGCCACGGGGCCGCGTCGTCCGGTCGCCCCGGGGATTTCCGCACGGGGCAACCGGCGCCGACTACTACAATCCAATCAGAGCCCGCTCCGCCGGGCGGTGTCCGGCCCAGTATCCGGTGCCAAGGCCTCCCGGCAGCGCGGGAGCGTCACACGCCCCGTTCCCCCGCCATGAGCCCTCAGAGATTCAAGTGCCGGATCTGTAGCCAAGAGATCGCCGCACCCGGTGTGGAGTGCCCGTATTGCAAGGCACACTCGGCTATCGCGGAAGGCGCCTCACCCCGGATTCTCATCACGGTCTTCGGGGTGATGGTGGTCGTGTTCACCCTGACGTCGCTGTACGCCAGATCGTTCAAGATCGTCCGCGACGAGCGCGGCAAGATGCGATATGACCGGGCGATGTCACTCTTGGCGGAGGGCAAGCATCTGGGCGCGATGGGCGAGTTTCGCGAGGCCCTGGTCCACAGCAGGGACAATCCGGACTACCGCTTGGGGCTTGCCAAGGCACTGTTCGAGGCCGGCCGCTATTCGGAGGCAGAGACGTACCTAACCGAGCTGCGCGGGGCGAACCCGACCTCGGGGATCGTGAGCCTGCTGCTGGGCCGGATGGCGGCCTCGAACGGGCAAATCGACGTGGCCGTGTCCCACTTCCGCACGGCGATCCGGGGCCAATGGGAGGACGGGGCCGACCAGCGGCGCCTAGCCCTGCGGCTCGAGCTTGTGGAGCTACTGCTCGACACTGGCCGGCGGCAACAGTTGACGGCGGAACTGCTCGACCTGGAGGAGGAGTTGCCCGCCGACAGGTCGGCCCGGCTGCGGGTGGCCTCCCTCATGCTCCGGGTCGGCCTGTTCTCGCAGGCCTCGTCCCTGTTCCGGAACCTGCTTGACGAGAATCCCCGCGACCGCGTGGCTCTGCTGGGGCGTGGCGACGCAGAGTTTGAGCTCGGCAATTACCTGACCGCGAGAACGCAGTACAACCGCGCCCAAGCACTGCGGCGGGACGGCCGGACCCAAGCCCGGGTTGGCCTCTGCAACCGCATCATTGAGCTGGACCCGACCCGCCGCGGGATTTCTCTCGCGGAGCGCTTCCGGCGCAGCCGGGTCTTGGTCCAGCGGGGACGAGCCGCGGTGGGTGCTTGCCACGATCCCCGTGCCAGCGGGTTCGCGGGCCCACTGCCCGGGCCTTTGGACGAGCTCGCGCGGACCCTGGACATGGCCGACCTCCAATTGGAGCGGGCCGGCGGCTCCCCGTCAGTCGAGAAGGTCGAGGCGAACACCCAGCTCGCGGAGCGGGTCTGGGCACTGGCGCCGGACACCTGCGATGACCCCATCGGGGCTGACGAGCCCTTGGCGCGCGTGATGGCCAAGCTTGCCCGATGAGGACCCTCGCGTCAGGGCTCGCCAAGCTGTCGCGGATGGGCCGCGGCGCGCCGGTGTTGGACGAACCGCAACGCTTCCTGTTGCTCTCGATCGTGATTGGAATCTTCTCGGGGCTGGCGGTGGTGTGCTTGCAAATCTCGATCGAGTTCTTGAACTGGATCACGGTCCACACTCCGACGCCCCCGCCCCGGTACGTCTTGCCCATCTGGCCAGCTGTCGGCGGGCTGGCGGCATACGCGCTCGTGCACTTCGCCACGCCCGCGGCGCGCGGCACGGGCCTGAATTACACCCGAGCGGCCGTGTACGCGTCCGACGGGTACATCCCCTTCCGCAGCGTGCTCGGCAAGTTCGCCAGCTCCACTCTGTCCATCGGGACGGGCAACCCGATGGGGCCCGAAGACCCATCCCTGCAGATGGGGGCCGGCATCGCGTCGCTGCTCGGGCGGATCTTTCACCTCACGCGCGCCCACATGCGCCTGATCGCCCCGATCGGCGCGGCCGCTGGAATCGGCGCCGCGTTCAACACTCCGATCGCCGCCGTTCTGTTCGTGATGGAGGAAGTGATCTCCGGCTGGAACGCGGGCGTTCTGGGCTCGATCGTGCTTGCCTCCATCTCGGCGGTGGTCGTCAGCCGATGGTTCTTGGGCGACTCCCCGCTCTACAGCGTCCCGGAAATCGAGACGGGGACCTACGCGGGGCTGTTGGCGTACGCGGCGATCGGCGCGGTCGGCGGATCACTGTCGGCGGTGTTCACCAGGCGGACGGCGCAGCTCCGCGGCCGGCTCCTGAAACTGGGGAAACGGCAGAGATTCCTGCTCCCAACGCTGGCCGGGCTCGTGGTCGGCCTGACCGGGCTGTTCACGCCGGAAATCCTGGGCGCTGGGTACCACTTTGTCGACGGCGCCCTCCACGACCGCTTCCTGTGGGACTCGATGCTGGCGATGGCGGCCGTGAAGCTCGCGCTGACGGCGCTCTGCTTCAGTTGCGGCACGCCGGGCGGACTGTTCGCCCCCACGCTCTTCGTCGGGGCGATGCTCGGCGGCGGGCTTGGGGGCCTGGCCCAGATCCTCCTCCCCGCGTCTGCCGGCTCGATCGGGGCCTACGTCCTGGTCGGCATCGGAGCGTTCTTCGCGGGCGTCTTCCGCGCTCCCATGACCTCGGTGTTCATGGTCTTCGAGCTCAGCGCCAGCTATGTCGTGATCCTTCCCGTCATGATCGCAAACACGGTGTCGTTCCTGATGGCCCGCCGGCTGGCGCGCCGCTCGGTGTTCGAACTCGCGGGCTATCAGGATGGATTCGTCCTGCCGTCGGTCGAGGAGGAGCGTGAGACTCCGGTCATGCACGTGGAAGACGCGATGCGCCCGGGCCGCGAGCGGGTGCTTGCCGACACCTCAAGCGTGGCGGGCGGGCTGAGAGCGCTGGATGCCTCCGGCGAGCGGGCGCTGTTGGTGGAGAGCCGCCGCGGCGCGTGGCGCTGGGTTCGCGGGCGTTCCCTGCGACGCGTCGCCGGGAGCGGCGACGCGGGCGCGAACCTGCGGGACGCTGTCGATCTACTGCCGGTGGTCAGGACGTACCCGGACGTGCCGCTGGATCAAGCGATGCGCAAGCTCGCGACCTACCCCCTGCTTCCGGTCGCCAGCCGGGTGAACCCCAGCGCGCTCGTCGGCACGCTGACGTTGGACGACGTGCACCGCGCGTACGGAATCCTCGCACAGGCCAAGGACCGTCCCGCCGATCAGGCGTGACCGTCGTGCTGGCAGGCGTAGGTGGCGGGCACGCCGTGCTTGTTGAGCTCGGCGATTCCGATCCGCGACGTGTAGTAGCCCTCCACTGTTAGCCGCTTGAGACGCCGGAAGAACGTGGCGCCAATCTCGAGCGCCGGATCGCCGCCTGTGTCCAAGGCGTCGAGAATTGCGATCTGCTGCTGTTCCTGCAGTGCCACGAACGGGGCGCCGTGCAGGCGGATCGCGTGGCCGTCGAGCCATCCCAGCCCTTGAATGAACCCGTGGCCCTTGTCCTCGGCCACGTCGTGCAGCATCAGGTCGATGTATTCGTTCACCCTGGCGGCCTTGGCGCCGGGCGTGTCGGTGGCCGGAATGATGAGCTCGCTGAGCGCGACCACGGTCTCGTTCTGGTGTTCATCAAGCAGCAGTGGCTTCCACGGCTCCTCCGCGACACTGGCCTGTGCCGCGGCCTGTGCCGGAACGGCAGCGATCGTGGTGACCAGAGGCGCAGCCGCCGCTGCCCCGGCGCCTCCCAGTGCGCTCTTGAGCAGGTCTCTGCGCTTTACCCCTTGGCCCGACACAAGTGTCGCCATTGTACCTGCAAAGGGGCATGTACCACGGGAGCGAACTGCTGAAGAAACCCAAAGGCCGGCACCATCGAGTCGGCGGGCACCACGTTCCCGCCGTCCCCACCGCCAGTGGCCATGCCTTCCAGCATTAGAAGAGGGGGCTAGTCGTGTAGGACACGAATAGTGCGAATTGGTCCTCGCATGCTGAAGCCGGGCACAGGCGATTGGTTGCGTGACGCTCTGCTGGAGGGTTTGCTCTCGCCGGCGACCTTGGCACGCCGGCTGTGTGAGCTGAATGGCTGGCGCAACCGGAAGGGCGAGCTGTGTGAGGCCTCGGCTCGCAAGGGCCTGCTAGGGATGGCGGCGGATCTGGATCTGCCCTTGCCGCCGGCGCGGCGCGGCCGGCGGCGCTCACGGCGCCGGGCGCAGCGGGGCTTCCCGCCGGTCCGGCTGCAGTGCTCACTGGAGGAGATGGGAGCGGTCAGCCTGCGCTGGGCCGACACGGCCAAGCTGCGTCGGCATTTTGGGGATCTGCTGGCTGCGGAACATCCGCTGGGGCGTGGACGGAAATTGGGTTGCCGGCTGGCGTACGGCGTCAGAGCCGGGGACCAGGACGTGGGGGTTGTCAGCTTCGTTGCCGCGCCGATGCGCCTGGGGACGAGCGCACGCGTCGCAGGAACCTGCCCAAGCTCGTCTCAGACGACCGATTCCTGGTGCGGTCCGGCGTGGTTGTCAAGAACCTCGCCAGCCACGTGCTGGGTCTCTGAGTTCCGGTCATCGAGGGACCTAAGTGCGATCTGGTGTGGTGCATGTGTCAGGACGCACGGAGTAGCATTCACTGCACAGAGGAACCGCTGGGTCGTAATCGATCGGATCTTGGGTCGTTGCTACTCGTAACGTGCCGTATAGTTGTCGGTTATAGCGCATCGTGGCTTCGTCGTGGCGCTGGACGAATGTGATCGGTAGGCCACCGAACCCGTCGGAGCAGCTAACTGACAGTGTCCACTCGGGGGCGTGCCGATGGGCGCTTCGGGCCCAGCAGCGGGTGTCCGCGATCCCCGCCGGACTAGGCAGACGTGGGTACGCGCCGGCATGGCGGCAGCCGCGGTGAGCAAACTAGACGCGGGGAGCCGCGAGCTTGGAGCGATTCCGCCCGTCGCGGTGGAGAGACCCCAGCCGTTCCGGAACGGGCCTGCCGGCCCGTCGGCGGCAGCCAGCAAATGGCAGGTTGTACTCTCCGGCGCACGATGAGACACAAGCGCCGGTTCGAACGGCTGACAGGGTGGCTTAGCCGAGGCCACTGGTCGCCTCCTGATGCCCACCTACAACCTCGACGAACCGGCTCCCGGTGACGACAGATTGGACATCGCTACTTAGCCCATGTCCGGAAGTCAGTGACTCGAAGCTTGCTACCGTCGGCGCCGCAGACGTTTAGCTGAATGCGGCAATCGCCCGGCCACGCAGGCGGCACCCGCCCCGGGCCGGGTTCTCGATCCTGCATGAACGGCACGGCGGCTGCGTCCGTGTTCCGTGCTAACCCGCTGAGTCTCAGTGCGCACAACGATTCGGTCAGCGTGGCGCGCGAGATCACTCGGCCGTGAAGCAGTGAACGGGAAGGCCGGGGCTGGCACGAACCGCAGCGTCCTGCTATGTTGCAGGTGTGTTTTTGAGTCGTCGGTCGCACGCGAGCGACTTGGACGGCCACTCGTCTGGAAATCATCCGTGAAGCCTCTCACCGCACCAGCCCAAGTTGCCTCCATGGCAATGCCGGTCGACGCCTCGTTCAAGCGATTCATGCGGAACCGGAGGCTGCTCCTGCACCTGTTGCGCCTTTTTCCCGTCCGCTCGATCAGCGTGGACCAGATCGAGGACTTGGGACAGGACTGCACCAACCTCATCGGGCCCAAGGTGGACCAGCGTGAGCTCGACTCGCTGTGGTGGCTGCAGATGAAGGACGGGGAGTTGGTGTTCCTGACGTGATTATGCACTTGACACAAGATGGGTAGGCTTGATATCATGGCTTTGGATGGGGAATTACTGATCTGAGTTCCCATCCCCTAGATCTTGTAGGATCGGACTTAAATCCACAATATGTGGGATCGGAATTTGACCTGCGTATAATCGTCGGATTACCCTCCAGAAGTGAATGCCAGAGATGCCTTGGCCTAATGCCAAGGCCCGAATCTAGAGAGTTCTCAACTGGATTCCATTGCTGGCGTTCTTGTGGTGCAGCTGAGGTCCGGGCAGGTGCAGAGCTAGGCTGTCGCCGGCACACGCTTGGATGCCTTCAGCATCTTCCAGGTCAGGATCTGTCCATTCAGGCCGGCAGCCAAGCGTCGCATTTGGTCCGCCGTGTCTAGGTTGCGCACGTTGCTTCGCCCGCAGAACTCGGCTAGGTAGCGCCGCAAGTGTTTCACGCTCATGTGATGGTAGGTGCCGTACAAGCCGCGCTTGAACATTGCCCAGAACGACTCGATGCCATTGGTATTCACCGCGCCGCGCACATACTCGCCAGCGGAATGGTTGACCGCTGCGTGCTGGAAGCCGTCGAGCGACTTGTAAGACGACGAGCTGTCGGTGTGCACCGCAGCCCCAGGGGCGACAGTAGCGATCACGAAGCCCTGCAACTGGCCCTTGCCCGTGTTGGGCACGGGCCGCGCTTGTACCTTGCCGGTGCCGCGATCGCGGGCCCCGACCACGGGTTGCTTGCCGACAGTCCCGCGTCCGGCGTTGAGCTTCTTGCTGGGGTGCTTGTTGCGTTCCTTGCCGCCGATGAAGACCTCGTCAACCTCCGCGGGCCCTGCGAACAGGCCCTGCGGGCGTCGGAAGCCCGCCCGCAAGCGATGCAGGAGATGCCAAGCCGACTTCTGGGTGATGCGCAGTTCGCGGCTGAGCTTCATGGACGAGATGCCCTTGATGCAGGTCGAGAGCAGATAGATGGCGACGGCCCACTTGCGATAGCCGATCTTGGTGTCCTGCATGACCGAGCCGACCCGCACGGAGAACCGCTTGCGACAGCTGCGGCAACGGTAGGGCATGGAGGGATGGGAGCAGTTGGACTGAACATTGTCAGAGAGGCAATGAGGGCAAGTGGGGCCATTGGGCCAGCGAATTTCTGCAAACCAGAGTTCGGCGGTGTGGTTGTCCGGGAACATATCCATAACTTCGAACAAGGAGATACCTTTGCGGAACCACTTTCCGGGACCTTTATCAGTTTTTCCATACTTCGCCACAACACTTCCATTATACCGAACAAAGAGATGCCATGTCAAGAGACTATGGAGGATCTTATTGGATTCTATAGTTGGAATCAGTACACACTGTATTCATCGGTATCTTGGGGTTATGTTCCCAACCACATCACTGTGGAAGAAAACCAAATTTGCTCGGGATTAGCTAGGCTGGGTACTCAGATCAGTAATTCCCTTTGGATGAGCCGAAGGGCCTTTTTTTGCAACACGTTCCGACCGGTGAGCCACCTTGTCCAGCTCGCGCTTGCCGCGCTTGCCGAAGATCCGCTCCATGATTTCCGAGTCCGGACGATTGACAATGTTGCGGGGCAGCCTTCGCTTCCGCTTGGAGTGCTTTGCCATGCCTGATACCTCTCCCTCCAATCTTATGCACCTGATGGACCGCTTCACCACCGATGAGAAGTGCCGCGACTTCCTGGAGGAACTGCGCTGGCCGGGGGGCAAGGTGTCCTGCCCGCAATGCGGCTGCGAAAGAGTGAGCGAACTCACGGCCCGACCGCAGCGGGACTGCTCCGCCTGCCGCTACCAGTTCAGCGTCACCGCCGGAACCATCATGCATGATTCCCATCTGCCGCTGCGCAAGTGGCTGGTCGCCATCCACCTGATGATGGAGTCCCGCAAGGCGATCTCGGCCAATCAGCTCAAGCGCACACTGGGCATCGGATCCTACCGCACGGCCTGGTATCTCTGCCACCGCATTCGGGGGGCAATGGGCAACGATCCCTTCGACGGCCCCACACTGTTCGGGGTCATCGAAGTGGACGAGACGCTGATTGGCGGCAAGCGCAAGCACGTCGGCAGGGGCTGCCGCAAGAACAAGACCTGGGTGGCCGGCGCCATCCAGCGCGGCGGCCAAGTGCGCCTGCAGAGCATCCCGAATGTCCGCAAGGCCACGCTCCACACCTTCATCGAGAAGAACGTCTCGGACAAGGCCGAGGCGCTCTACACGGACGAGCTGCAATCCTACCTCGGCATCGAAACCGAGAACACGCGCCACGAAACCGTGAACCACTCGATCGAGGAATGGGTGGTCGGGGACGTGCACACCAACAGCATCGAGGGCGTCTGGTCACTGTTCAAGCGCTCCATCATCGGCGCGTTCCACACGATCAGCGCCAAGCATCTTGACCGCTACCTCGAGGAGATGGAGTGGCGCTTCAACAACCGCAACAATCCGCACATGTTCCGCGACACGGTGAAGCGCATCCTCACCACCGACCCGCTGCGCTACCGCGAGCTGGTCCACGGCAGGAAGGCCGCTTGACGCATCCGTGCCAGAGTCACTTTCGCATCCGTCATTCGAAAATCCTGGTCATCGCCCCGACTGGAAGAACGTAGGTCAGCACGATGACAATTGCCCAAGCAAGAGCGAGGACCTGCCACCTCCAATCGCCAAGATCCCAAAACGGTTCAATCCAAGACTCCATGCTCTAGAAGAACCCTCCCCATGGCCAAACACCTGATAGATTTGCGCATCCCGCCACGGAATCACCGTACCTATCTTGTGTCAAGTGCATAATCACGGTTCCTGATCATCGAGTGCCAATCCCGCCCTGACACGTCGATGCATTGGCGCATGTTTCACGCAACCGGGATTCTGGGCCTGCGACTGAGCCAGAGCCCGCCTCGGCACTTGGGCTACACAAGCACTTGCAATCCGCTCTTGAGGGGACTGGTGGTGTACAGCGGGCGCAGAGCGTGGAAGGTTCCGCTCGACACCGCCGATGCGGCCGGCCTGCCCCAGTCCAAGGAGAAGCAGGATGCCAAGAAAGAGGAGGACAAGCCTCGTCGCGAGCCCTCAAACGACTATCGCTTGCTGGACTTTCGCCAGATAAAGCTGCCCGACGAGAAGGGGAATCTGCTAGTCCTGCTGCAACGCCTGCAAGTGTGCGAGACACCAGAGGCGCTCAACGAGCGGGCTGACTGGCTGCGGGAGCTGGTGGCATGCAAGGACTTCGAGGAGTTGGCACCGCCATTCGCGGGCTGGATCACGTGGGTGCTGCTGCCGGAGATGGGAATCACGGGCTTGGATCGGAACGAGAACTTGAGGGAGGTGTTGGAAATGCTGGAGACGAAGAGGATGAATTGGGCACAGACGATCCGCGAGGAGGGTCGCGAGGAGGGTATCGAGACGGGGCGGCTAGACGGCTACCGCGAGATCTTGATCGACCAAGCTGGGACACGCTTCGAAGAATCCGTTATTGAGCCGCTTGCGGCACTGTTGAGGGCGATATCAGACCGACAGCGGCTGATTGAAGTCGGGAGGTGGTTGGTGGACGGGGTGAGCGGCGACACGCTTCTGGCCCGCCTCGAACGGCGCTAGCAGCCACATTCGACCGTTCCCATCGATGGCAGTATAGTGGGCCATCGTGCCGCCCCCGTCGCGAGGTTGCTGACCGCCGTCACCTCATGCTTGACGCGATCTCGGAGCAACTACCGATATCCGTCACCTGCCCGATCTGGGGATGTCGGCACCTCCTGCAACATTCGGCGGGCTTGGCGCGTACTTCTGTTCGAACTCGGTGAGTCGGCCCAGCCGGTCCTCGTCAGCGAAGGCTCTTGCCCCGACGTGTTAGGCAGCCCTTGCTGGAGACTCAGAGATGCGACCATTTGGACATCGCTACTTAGCCCATGTCCGGAACTCTGGGTCTGGCGCTGCGGCGCTTAGGCCGCGACTGGCAGCGGCTGCACGGGAGCACACCGGTGGCGGTTGACACCGGTGTCGAGCAGCAGCGGCGGGCGGCCACCAGCCGGTCCCAACGTCGGTGCTCACAGCCGCCGCGGGTCGGGCGCACGCAAACAGCGCGCAGGTCAAAGTGGGCGTTCTGCACTATTGTTGCCATCTTGGGGCCAGCGACCGAGGCTCACTATGGCAGAAGCCGCCGAAAATGTTCACCCCTCTACTTGGAAGCACTGACATCCACCCCCGCAGCGGTGTGCGCTTGGGTCACCGAAGGACCAAGGACCCAGCTCTCAACCATTCGACGTCTCGCCGTTACGTGCGTGCTGCGACCAATCAGTCCGCTTGTCCGATACCACCCCTCATTGAATGGTCACCCGTGGAGACCTTGCCCTCTCTCATCACAGCCCTCTCGAACGGTTACCCTTGTTCTATCTTGCGGCTGCGGCTCGCGGAGTTTCTCCAAAGCAATCGACAACGATGACGGCGAAGAAGGCGAAAGGCAGGCAATCCGATGGCGGCGCGACGACCGGCTACGAGGCCAATTTGTGGGCGATGGCCGACGCGCTCCGCGGCTCGATGGACGCGGCCGAATACAAGCACGTCGTGCTCGGTCTCATCTTCCTGAAGTACATTTCCGACGCCTTCGAGGAGCACCGGGCGGCGGTGTTGGCCAATTGGGGCGAGGAGGCCGCGGAGGACCCTGACGAGTACATCGCGGAGAACATCTTCTGGGTGCCAGCAGAGGCCCGCTGGGCCAAGCTGAAGGCCCAGGCGCGGCAGCCGACCGTCGGCCAGACCGTGGATCGGGCCATGACCGCGATCGAGCGCGACAATCCGACCCTGAAGGAGGTGCTCCCCAAGGACTACGCGCGACCCGCGTTGGACAAGCAGCGTCTCGGTCAGTTGATCGACATGGTCGGCAACATCCACGTCGGGGACGCCGAGTCCCGGTCGAAGGACGTACTGGGCCGCGTCTACGAGTACTTCCTCTCGCACTTCGCTGATGCCGAGGGCAAGCGTGGCGGAGAGTTCTACACGCCGCGCTGCGTCGTCAGGCTGCTGGTCGAGATGATCGAGCCCTACCGGGGAAGGGTCTACGATCCCTGCTGCGGCTCCTCTGGCATGTTCGTGCAGTCGGTCGAGTTCATCCGCGCCCACGCCACCGGCAACGCCAACGGCGGGAGGGCGCGCGGCGATATCTCGATCTACGGGCAGGAGTCGAACTACACGACGTGGCGACTCGCGAAGATGAACCTCGCGATACGGGGGATCGGGGGGCAGATCACCCACGGCGACAGCTTCCAGAACGACCGCCACCCGGACCTGAAGGCCGACTTCATCCTCGCCAATCCCCCGTTCAACGTCTCGGACTGGGGCGGCGAGCGTCTGGCTTCCGACAAGCGCTGGCGCTACGGCGCACCTCCGAAGGGCAACGCGAACTTCGCCTGGGTGCAGCACATGGTTCACCATCTCGCGCCCAAGGGCGTTGCGGGGTTCGTGCTGGCCAACGGGTCCATGTCGTCGAGTCAGTCCGGCGAGGGCACGATTCGGAAGAACCTGATCGAGGCCGAAGTCGTGGACTGCATGGTCGCCCTGCCCGGCCAGCTCTTCTACTCGACCCAGATTCCCGCCTGCCTGTGGTTCTTGGCGCGCGGCCGCCAGCGGCGTGGGGAGGTTCTCTTCATCGATGCGCGGAAGCTCGGGCGGATGGTGGACCGGACGCACCGTGAACTGACCGGCGAGGAAATCGCCCGTATCGCGGACACCTACCACTCGTGGCGGGCCGCCGAGGAGGGGAATGACTACGCCGATGTTCCCGGCTTCTGCAAGAGTGCGTCCTTGGACGAGGTGCGCAGGCACGGTCACGTCCTGACGCCGGGCCGCTACGTCGGGATCGAGCCGCAGGAGGACGACGGAGAACCCTTCGAGGACAAGATGAAGCGGCTGGTCGCCGATCTTCGCGGGCAACAGGCCGAAGGTGCTCGGCTCGACGCCGCGATCACAGAAAGCCTTGCGACGCTGGGGTTCTCGCGAGGGTAGCCACCATGTACGAGATCCCGGGCATCACACCTTTCGCACGGGCGATCCACCGGCTGGAGGAGGGACTGGAGCAGTATCGGAAGGACACGAGCGACCTACAGATCCGCGACGGCCTGATTCAGCGCTTCGAGTTCACCTACGAACTCGGCTGCAGGAGCCTGAAACGCTACTTGGAATACACGGCGGCCCACCCAGCGATGTTGGATCAGATGACCTTTCAGGACCAGATCCGCACGGCGAACGAGCAGGAACTTCTGCTTGGAGCGTGGCCCGAGTGGCGCGACTATCGGAAGATGCGCGGGATGACGAGCCACACCTATTGCGAGGATATCGCGATCACAGGGGCTGAGGCCATTCCGGGGTTCCTCGAAGAGGTGGCCTATCTCCGGGACCGGCTGCGGGAATGGCTGGAATGACCACTCCCGTTCCCAGCGTCGATCTACGGCCCGACCATTGGGCCATCGTCCGTAACGCCCTCCGGCTTCATGTGCCGGATCGCGAGGTGCTCGCCTTCGGATCGCGCGCGACCTGGACCGCGAAAGACTACTCCGATCTCGACCTGGCGGTCATGGGTGAGGAACCGCTCTCGTTGCGGATTGCCTCCGCCTTGGACGAAGCCCTCGGAGACTCCGATCTGCCCTTTAAGGTGGATGTCGTGGATTGGGCGAGGATTGACGACGGCTTCCGTAGAATCATCCGACGACATGGCGTGGCGGTTCAGGCTCCGAACCTGAGTTCTGGGGCGGCCGGGCATGCCCGACCGCGATCGACGGCAAACGTCGCGAAGGCGGATGCCCGGCACGACCTGAAGGAACGCAGCGCCGACCTGTTCAGTCCAGCGTTTCCAAAGCGCTGGCTCCGTCGCCCACTCTACTCCATGGCGACCTGGGTAAACGGACTGGCGTTCAGGAAGATTCAGTTTTCGCAGGTCGGGCGACCGATCATCAAGATTGCTGAACTCAAGAGGGGCATCAGCGGGCAGACGAAATTCACGGAGCAGAGGTTCGATGACTCGGTGTGCATTCGGCCCGGCGACCTTCTCTTCTCGTGGTCGGGATCGCCGGAGACCTCCATCGATGCCTTCTGGTGGAGGGGGCCGGAAGGATGGCTGAACCAGCATGTCTTCCGGGTGACCCCGAAGCCTGGATTGGACACCACGTTCTTCTACTACCTCCTGCGCTACCTGAAGCCGAACTTCATTGGCATCGCGAGAAATAAACAAACGACTGGGCTGGGGCATGTAACGAAGCGCGACCTGAAGAGCCTGCGAGTTGCCCGACCCGACCTCTCCGAGCAACGCGCCATCGCCCATGTCCTCGGCACCTTGGACGACAAGATCGAGTTGAACCGGCGGATGAACGAGACGCTGGAGGCGATGGCGCGGGCGCTGTTCAAGTCTTGGTTCGTCGAATTCGATCCGGTGCGTGCGAGGATGGAGGGGTGGAACCCCGGATTGTCGCGAGACATCGCCGACCTGTTCCCGGACCGGCTGGTGGATTCCGAGTTGGGGGAGATGCCGGAGGGGTGGACGGCTGGGTTTCTTGGTGATGTCGCAGGCTTGCGACGGGGGGGAGTTGATCCGACGGAAGTGGCGAGTGACATGCCCTACGTTGGGCTTGAGCACATGCCTCGTCGATCCATCGCTTTGGGGGATTGGGGCGGTGCCGGAAGCGTTTCAAGCCGAAAATCCACCTTCAATGCAGGCGACATCTTGTTTGGGAAGCTCAGGCCCTACTTCCACAAAGTGGGTGTCGCGCCGGTGGCTGGCATCTGTTCGACCGACATCGTTGTGCTTCAGGCGCGTCTCCCGATGTGGCACCCCTTCGTCTTGGCGTGTGTCTCATCGTCCAAGTTCGTTGCTTACACAAGTCAGAGTTCGACCGGCACGAAGATGCCTCGAACGAACTGGAAGACCATGAGCGCATATGAGTTGTGTCGCCCCAGCGACGCCCTCGCCGCTGAATTTCGGTACCTCGTCTCGCCGATGTTGGAACGCTTGGTCGCGAATGTCCATGAGTCCCGGACCCTCGCCGCCCTCCGCGACACCCTCCTTCCGAAGCTCATCTCCGGTGAGGTCCGGGTGCCGGATGCCGAGCGCGTTGTCGCTTTCGTGGCATGACAAGCGCCTCCGCCGGCTTCACGGAGTCGGAGGTTGAAGACGCCGCACTCGAATGGCTCGAGAGCCTTGGATGGAAGGTGGCCCACGGTCCCGACATTGCCCCGCACGCGGTGGGCGCCGAGCGAGCCGCCTACACCGAGGTCATCCTTGAACGGCGGCTGCGCGACGCCTTGGACCGGCTGACCCCGGACCTGCCCGCCGAGGCACTGGACGACGCGTTCCGCAAGCTGACCCGGCCCGAGGGCTCCACGCTCGAAGCGAAGAACCGCGCGTTCCACCGCATGCTTGCCGACGGCGTGACGGTCGAGTACCGAACCGTCAATGGTGCGGTGCGCGGCGCACAGGTCTCTGTCCTCGACGACGGGAACCCCGGCAATAACGATTGGCTGGCAGTCAACCAGTTCACCGTCGTGGAGGGTGAGGGCGAGCGGCGGCCGGACATCGTCCTGTTCGTGAACGGCCTGCCGCTCGTCCTGATCGAACTCAAGAACCCGGCGGGGGAGAAGGCCACTGTCTGGTCGGCATGGCAGCAGATCCAGACCTACAAGGCCGAACTGCCGCACTTGTTCTCCTTCAACGCGGCGCTCATCGCCTCCGATGGCGTGGATGCACGCCTCGGCACGCTCACCGCCGGGCGCGAATGGTTCAAACCGTGGCGCACGATGGACGGCGAGACGGAGGCTGGTCCCGGTCTGCCGCAGTTGAGGGTGATGCTCAAAGGCATGTGCGACCGGGCCCGGTTCTTGTCGTTGGTCCGGGACTTCATCGTGTTCGAGGACGACGGCAGCGGCAGGCTGGCCAAGAAGATGGCCGGGTATCACCAGTTCCACGCCGTCCGCACGGCAGTCGCCGAGACGCTCCGCGCCACTCAGATGCAACGGGGATCGGGTTCCGGCCCGGACTTTCCTCGCGCCGGGTTTGCCCGAAGACAGGGCGGTGATCCCGGCGACCGGCGCATCGGAGTGGTCTGGCACACGCAGGGCTCGGGGAAGAGCCTCACCATGGCCTTCTACGCCGGACGGATCGCCCGCGAGCCATTGATGGAGAACCCGACGATCGTCGTCCTGACGGATCGGAACGATCTCGACGACCAATTGTTCGGCACGTTCTCACGCTGCCGCGACGTGCTCGGACAGCCGCCGACCCAAGCCGCGAGCCGCGCCGACCTGCGCGCCAAGCTGGCGGTCGAGTCGGGCGGCGTGGTGTTCACCACGATCCAGAAGTTCTTTCCAGAGGAGAAGGGCGACCGGATGCCCAAGTTGTCGAGCCGCCGCAACATCGTGGTGATCGCGGACGAGGCGCACCGCAGCCAGTACGACTTCATCGACGGCTACGCGCGCCACATGCGCGACGCGCTCCCCAACGCCTCGTTCATCGGCTTCACCGGAACCCCCGTCGAGCTTGAGGACGCCAACACGCGGGCCGTGTTCGGAGACTACATCAGCGTCTACGACATCGAGCGGGCCGTCGAGGACGAAGCCACGGTTCCGATCTACTACGAGAGCCGGCTGGCGAAGCTCTCCCTTGACGAAGCCGAGCGTCCGAGGATCGACCCCGACTTCGAGGAGGTGACCGAGGGCGAGGAGATCCGACGCAAGGAGAAGCTGAAGACCAAGTGGGCTCAACTCGAAGCCGTCGCCGGAGCGGCACCGCGTCTCAGGCTCATCGCCCAGGACATCGTCGCGCACTTCGAGCGCCGGACCGAGGCCATGGACGGCAAGGCGATGATCGTCTGCATGAGCCGCCGCATCTGCATTGACCTCTACGGCGAGTTGACGCGCCTCCGCCCGGATTGGCACCACGACGAAGACGCCGAGGGCCGAGTGAAGGTCGTGATGACCGGCGGTGCATCGGATCCGCCTCACTGGCAACCGCACTTCCGCAACAAGTCGCGCCGCGAGGCGCTGGCCAAACGGTTCCGCGATCCCGGCGACCCTCTTCAAGTCGTGCTGGTGCGGGACATGTGGCTGACTGGCTTCGACGCGCCGAGCCTGCACACGATGTACGTGGACAAGCCGATGCGCGGGCACGGACTGATGCAGGCGATCACGCGGGTGAACCGGGTCTTCCGGGACAAGCCGGGCGGGTTGGTCGTGGATTACCTGGGGCTCGCCCACGAACTCAAGCGGGCGCTCGCGACCTACACCGAGAGCGGTGGCACGGGGACGACCACCGTGGACCAGTCCGACGCGGTGACGGTGATGCGAGAGAAGTACGAGGTCTGCCAGGATTTGTTTCACGGGTTCGACTACTCGGCATGGACCGACGGCACGTCGGCCGAGCGCTTGGAACTGCTTCCGGGCGCGCAGGAACACATCCTCGCGCAGGAAAGCGGCAAGGAGCGCTGTATCCGCGCGGTGCGCGAACTCTCGCAGGCGTTCGCGCTCGCCGTTCCCCACGACGAGGCGATCCGTATCCGCGACGACGTCGCGTTCTTCCAAACCATACGGTCGGTGCTGGGCAAGCGGGCCAAGGGGGAGACGCGTCCCGAGGAGGAGTTGGACCATGCCATCCGCCAGATCGTCTCGCGGGCCGTCGCTTCGCAGGGTGTCATCGACATCTTCGAGGCAGCGGGTCTCGACAAGCCCGAAATCTCGGTCCTTTCGGACGAGTTTCTGGCTGAAGTGCGGGGCATGAATCGGCGGAACCTCGCAGTCGACCTGCTGCGGAAGCTGCTCAAAGGGAAAATTGCGGTCCTCAGGCGCAGGAACGTCGTCCAAGCTCGATCATTTGCGGACATGCTTGAGTGGACGCTTCACCGTTACGCGAATCGGGCCGTCGAGGCCGCGCAGGTGATCGAGGAACTGATTCAGCTTGCCCGCGACATGCGGGAGGCAAGAGAGCGGGGCGAAGCCTTGGGGCTCACCGAGGACGAACTCGCGTTCTACGATGCGCTTGAAACGAACGAAAGCGCCGTGAAGGTGCTGGGCGACGACACGTTGCGCGGCATCGCCCGCGAATTGGTCAAGACCGTCCGCAACAACGTCAAGATCGACTGGACCATGCGCGAAGATGTCCGCGCCCAGCTGCGCGTGCTGGTCAAGCGCGTCCTCCGCAAGCATGGCTATCCGCCGGACAAGCAGGAGAGAGCCACGCGTACCGTGCTGGAACAGGCGGAGGCGCTGTCCGAGGGGTGGGCAGCATGACACTCGTCGGTCGATCTGCGATGGTGCCGTAACCTATCGAGAGAGCTGTGGAGATTAGGGCGGCGGTCGCAGTTCAACCGCGAAGGCTTGGCTAGGTACAGCCGATGCCAGCTGAGTCGTGCCGACTGCAGGCTGGCAGCGGACCGCGTGCTAAGTGTGGTCAAGGCGCTTCCGGGTCGCGTTGGCCGAATCCTGACCAAGTTGGCGACTGCCCGCTGGAGCCAGCGTGGTCATCCGCAGGAGTCGAGCGTCCCGATTCGGGCCTCGCGGATTGCAGTCAGCGGGCTCTCGCTGCGCTGCCCGCGCCAGCGATCCGCAGGACGCGCCTCAGGGGCTGGAACCTGCCGGGAGAATTTCCCGAAAAAGGTCCTCCAAGACGCTGGACGAACGATATGTCTTTGTGGCAGGCTCAAGGGGTAAGCATTCACTCCGGGGAGTATTTGGGGCCTAGGAGACTGGCCCTCGCGAGGACCAAGGGAGGGAAGGTGCGGCCCGCAGGTGCAGGGTGGGCTCGCTCGCCGCGTTGGGGCTCCAGCCTGAGAAGGTGGGCGAGTGTCGTAGGGAAACTCGCGAGTTGGCCTCAGCGGGGAGTCAAGCTGCGCGCGGGACAGTGCTGTCGGGTGCGGGAGCGAGTGCTGCCGCTGGCGGCTCGTTGGCCGGAGTCCAGCAGCGTATGGGAGGTGCGCGGAGTTCCTCCATGCGCTGCTCGTCCATCTCTCACGGGAGCCATGGGGACAGGTCCGATGGGGCCTGGCCCCGGTTGCGCGCATAGGCATCCAGCCAATCCTGCGGGCACCGGTACGGGTTCAGCCCAGCCACTCTCGCTGTCTGCAGCACGCTGAGCAGGCGCCCCGCCGTCTTGGCCCTGGCCGGTCCGCCGGGCCCGAAGCGCCGCTGGCGCGAGATCACGGGCCCGCGCAAGGTCCACTCCGAGCGGTTGTTGTCCATGGGAATCCCCGGATCCTCGAGAAACACGCTGGGACCCTCCTGATGCTGGATCAAGGACGCCGTGGGGTTGCCCTGCGCTGCCACTTGGGCCAGTTCCGCGCCGGTCCGGCCACCGCTTGGCTGCAAGCCTTCCAGCAGCTCATAGCGGGCGACCAGGCGCTGCCACGCTTGCAGCGCGTCGTCGAAGAGTTCCCCGAAGCTGGCTTCCAGGCTTGCCTGCGCAGCCGCGAAGTCCTCGGCCTGGCCCTGCAAGGGCAGGTCGGGCTGTCAGGCCCTGCGACGCAGGCGCGCCAAGTGGAACACTGCCCCGATCCGCTCGAGCCCATCCCTGGCCCACGGCTGCAGTTCCGGAAAGCCGGCTGCCCCGTAACGGCGAGACATCGGACGGATGGGAGCTGAATCCTTGGTCCTTCGGTGGCCCCAGCGCACACCGCTGCGGGGCTGAATGTCAGTGCTTCCAGATAGAGGGGTGGACATTTCCTGCTGATTCTGTCATAGTGGGCCTTGGTGGCTGGCCTTCAGATGGCAACAACGGTGCAAGACGCGCACTTTGACCTGCGCGCTGTTTGCGTGCGCCCGACTCGCGGCGGCTGCGAGCACCGACGTTGGGACCGGCTGGTGGCCGCCCACCACTACCTGTCCTTCCAGCGCATGTTCGGACGTGCCTTGCGGCATGTCGCAACCCTGGACGGGACTTGGCTGGCGCTGCTGGGATGGCAACCCGGAGCGCTGCGCGTGGCCGTGCGCGACCGCTGGATCGGCTGGTCGCTGCAGCAGAAGCTGCGCCGCCTGCATCTGATCGCCCAGAATGTGCGCTTCGTGATCCTGCCCGCCGCTGCCGGGCGCAAGCACCTGGCATCGAGGGTCTTGGGCCTCAGCCTGCGCCGCTTGTCGGGAGACATCTTGGCCGCACATGGGTATCCGGCGCTGCTCGCGGAAACCTTCGTGGACCGCGCGCTGCACAGGGGCACGTGCTACCGCGCCGCGAACTGGCAGCCGCTGGGGTTCACCAGCGGCTATGGCCGCCAGCGGGGCCCCACGGCCCGCTGGCGGCATCATGGCCAGCCCAAGCAAGTGCTGGTGTACCCCTTGGCCCGTAACGTGCAGGCGCGTTTGCGCCAGCCCGAGCAGGAGCCCTGCTGGGGCGGTCCCGCCAAGCGGCCGCCGGCTCCGGCCGCGGTGCTGCGCAGCCTGCTCGAGCGCCTGCAGCAGGAGCCGCACTGCCGCCCGGCCGGCGGCCGCCGCTATGCGCTGGCCAGCCTGCTGTGCCTGGCCGCGAGTGCGCACATGGCCGGCTACCGCGGCGTGACGGCCTACTCGCGGTATGCCACCCTGCTCAGCCAGCGGCAGCGGCAGGCCGCCGGCTGCTGGTTCAACATGCGGCTACAACGCTACGCCGCTCCGGTGCCGAGCACGTTCTACCAAGCCTTGGTCCGGCTGCCGCCGGAGGTGTTCGAGGGGGCCGTCGAGCACGCCTCGCTGGGGCTGCAGGCCCACTCGCAGCCGGCCGTGCCGGAGCGCAGCGCGCAGGGGCTGGGCGAGCGCGCGGCAGCGGCCGCCGGCCGCGGGAAGGGCCCAAGGTGAGATTCTGGCCGGGCGCAAGCAGGGACACCGCGCGGGAGCGGGAGCAGGCGCAGGAATTGGAACGCTTGGAGCAGCACTGCGCGGCCCTGCTCGAGAAGGTGGAAAGCGCACGGCAGGAGAGCGGGGAATTCCGCCGACGGTCGCAGCGCAGCCAGGCCGAGCTGGAGCGGACGCGGACTGAGCTGGAGCGGACGCGGGCCGAGCTGGAGCGGACGCGGACTGAGCTGCAGCAAGCCCACACAACGATCGGCAATCTGAAGCTGCTCGTGGCAGACCTGCAGAAGACCTTGTTCGGGCGCAAGAGCGAGAAGCCGTCGGATCCCGGGCCCGAGCCGAAAGCGGACCCCAAGCCGCCGCCCGGGCCGGGGGACAGCCCTGACAAGCCTGACAAGCCTGACAAGGCCGGCAAGGGGCGCAAGCAGAAGGCCGCCAAGCGCAAGCGGGGACGCCAGCCCGGATCGGCCACTCCGCCGCGTCGGGACCGCTCCCGCCTGCCAAAGATTCCCGAGCCCTTGGAGCTGCCCGAGCACGAGCGCCGCTGCGCGCAGTGCGACACGCCCTTCGTGCGCTGCGGGACCAAGTCCAGCAAGATCTTCGAGATGCACTTGGCTGCGCTCGCCCGCGAGATTGAGCGCCAGTGCTACGAGCCGGGCTGCGCCTGCGCACCGCCGGGACGCCTCGTTGCGCCCCCCGCGCCACGGCTGTGGAGCGGCACCCAGCTGGGGACCAGCGTGTGGGCCTGGAGCGTGGTCCAAGTTTTCCACATGCATCGCCCGCAGGCCGCGGTGGCGCGCGAGCTGGATGCCATCGGGTTGGGCATGGCACCGGCGACGCTGGCGCAAGGCCTGCAGAGGCTCGCCCGGCTGGTGCAACCCTTGGAGCAGGCCATCGCCGAGCGTCTGGGACAGGCTCGGGTGGTGCAGGCCGACGAAACCTCCTGGCCGGTGCAGAACATTGAGGGCCAGGACAACGCCAAGCAGCCCCCGGCATCCGGCGCCAGGCCCAAGCACTGGCTGTGGATGGTCTGCTGCGAGGATGCCGTCTGGATGCGCATCCTGCCGACGCGCGGGCTGCCCTCGGGCCGCGAACTGCTGGGCAAGCTGGGCCAAGGCAAGCTGCTGACGCTCGTGTGCGACTGCTGGAGTGTCTATCCGGCCTTCGCCAAGCGCTCCGAGAATGTCCGGCTGCAGTTCTGCTGGGCTCATCAGCGCCGACACTACTGCCGGGTGGAAGCCGGCTTTCCGGAACTGGAGCCGTGGGCCACGGACTGGCTCGAGCGGATCGGGGAAGTGTTCCACTTGGCGCACCTGCGTCGCAGGGCCTGGCAGCCCGAACTGCCCTTACAGGACCAGGCCGAGGACTTCGAGGCTGCGCAGGCAAGCCTGAAAGCCAGCCTCGGGAAACTCTTCGACGACGCGGTGCAAGAGTGGAGGAGCCTGGTTGCGCGCTATGAAATGCTGATCGCCGTGCCAAGCGGTGGCCGGACCGGCGCGGAGCTGGCCCAGGTGGAAGCGCGGGGCAAAGCCACGGCGTCCCTGATCCTGCACAAGGCGGGGCTCAGCGTGTTCCTCGAAGATCCGGCGATTCCCATGGACAACAATTACGCGGAGCGGACCTTGCGCGGACCCGTGATCTCGCGCCGGCTGAGCTTCGGGTCCGGCGGTCCGGCCGGGGCCGAGACGGCGGGGCGCCTGCTCAGCGTGCTGCAGACAGCGAGAGTGGCGGGGCTGAACCCGTACCGCTACATGCTGGATTGGCTGGATGCCTGTGCGCGCAACCGGGGCCAAGCCCCATCGGAACTGTCCCCATGGCTCCCGTGGGAGATGGACGAGCAGCGCATCGAGGAACTCCGCGCACCTCCCATCCGCTGGTGGACCCCGGCCAACGGGCCGCCAGCGGCAGCGCCGGCTGACGCACCCGACAGCACTTTCCCGCCCGCAGCTTAACTCCCCGCTGAGGCCAGCTCGCGAGTGTCGCTACGTCACTCGCCCACCTTCTCAGGCTGGAGCCTGAACGCGGCGAGCGAGGCCACTCTGCACCTGCGGGCCGCACCTTCACCTATCCGCGCCTTCCCCTGCCTTTGGCCCTCGCGAGGGCCAGCCTCCCAGGCCCCAAAATACTCCCCGGAGTGAATGCTTACCTCAAGGGGATGCAGGGCTTGCTGGCGAGCCGGGGCCAGCCGGCGGCGGCACCCGTGTGGGACACGGCCGCCGACTGCCCGCAGTGCTTGCAATAGCGCCATTGGGGCTGGCAACAGCGGCTCGCATCCCAGCTCGTTCTCGAGCATGCCCGCAGCTGCCGGCGGGCGCAGGCACTCCATGGTGCGCTTCCGGCGCAAGTTCTGGCTGCTCTCCTAGGGGGGCAAGCGGCGCAAGGTGGAGGCCTGGGTGAGCATCGGGCCGGTCGAGCTGCAGCCGCCGGAGGCTCGCTGGAGCATTAGTTCTTCAAGGTGCTCAAGAGCGGCGCGCGCATCGATAACCGCCGCCTGCGCACGGCCGAAACACTGAGCAAGTGCCTGGCGTTCGACGCCGTCACGGCCTGGCAGGTCTCCTCGCTGGCGCGCTACGCGCGCGATGCGCCGCAAAGGCCGGTGGACGAAGGGTTGACCTGGGACGAGATCACGGTCTTGTGGGCCAATGTGCAGGCGGACGATCTGTAGCCGGGGACCGCGCGCCACCGGGCGACATCCGGACCTAGGTAGTGTGGCTGGCGATGACGACCGGCTTCCGGCCCTGGAAGCGCCGACCCCTGCCGGGCGACGCGGCGCTCTGGCGGGCCTGCGCCGATTTGGGGCGCTTGGTGCAGTACGAGCAGAAGCGGCCGGGGCTTATGCTCAGCAGGCGCGATTTCGCGGAGCCGCCGAGCGCCGCCCGGCCGCAGGCCATGGAGTCCCGGTAGCGCCAGGCCGGAGAGCTCGGGCCCAGCCCTTGAATGAACCCGTGGCCCTTGTCCTCGGCCACTTCGTACAGCATCAGGTCAATGTACTCGTTCACCCTGGCGGCCTTGGCGCCGGGCGTGTCGGTGGCCAGAATGATGGGCTCGCTGAGCGCGACCACAGTCTCGTTCTGGTGTTCATCAAGCAGCAGTGGCTTCCCGGCTCCGCCGCGACACTGGCCTGTGCCGCGGCCTGTGCCGGAACGGCAGCGATCGTGGTGACCAGAGGCGCAGCCGCCGCTGCCCCGGCGCCTCCCAGTGCGCTCTTGAGCAGGTCTCTGCGCTGTACCCCTTGGCCCGACACGAGTGCCGCCATTGTTTCCGAGCGGCGACCCGGGCAGAGCCAAGGGGATCCAATGTGTTCGGCGTTGTCAGCCGGCCGGAATCATTCCCTGGGACCGAACACCCACATGAAACCGATCGTGAAAGTGTTCTGGTCCCTCGAGAGGCCGTCAGGCCCGCATGACGGGCATCCGAAGAAGGCCACGTCGGACCAGTCCCGGCGGTACTCGACCCTCGTCAGGAAGCGCGGGTCGTCCTTGACGGGCTGCACTTCGAAGGTGATGGTGTTCTCGCGCAGGTTCTGCTCCACGCCGGTCGAGCGGGCCTCGGAGTCATCCATGAACTCGACGCGGTACGCCAGCCGCACCTGATCCGTGAGGTGCACCCGAGCATACCCGCCCATGCCCCAAGAGGTCGCGCTCGCCATTCCGTCGTGGGCCTGGATGTAGTCCAGATTGCCCATCACCTCGAAACGGTCGTGGAGACCACCATAGAAGTTCCAGCTCAGATTCTTCAACCATCCGGCATTCGTGCCAGCGTTCTCCGGTCCGTTGATCCACGTCAGAGTCGTGTTGAAGCGGTCGCTAGGCGCAAATGACCCCTGAAGGCCGTAAGACTTTCCAGTGTTCTGATCCCACGCATTATCAAATCCATTAACGAGCAGGAATGTTGTGGTGAAGGTGTCCGACACTGGCACGCTGAACTTGGCGCCTAAGTGCGAGAATGGCTCGTTCCAAGCCCACAGAATGCCACGGGTGTAATTCCAGTTGAGATGCGACTCGGCCACCTCGAGCCCGGCGATCGTCCCGAACAGCCCGACGTCGAGCTGGGCACCGTTGGAGAACTGGTAGTAGCCATAAGCCTGCTGCAGGTACAGGACATCCTCGAGCGGGCCGGGCTCGAGCCCGTCGCGGAAGAGCCTGGCGCCTGACCCAAACCAGATGTCGGACCGGAATCCGATCGGGCCGTCCCCGCTGGCGTCAATCTCCAGCTTGGCCTGGTTCAGCCCAAAGCCCCTGGCGTTGGGGTTCGTATAGTACAGGGTGTTGTTGCCGTCCTCGGGCTGGTTGGTGTTGTGCGTGTAGTACGCATCCAGCAGTCCGGTGAACGAGATGGCCTGTCCGCCGCTACTGGCGACGCCGACGGGGATTTCCTCGTCCGGCTCGGCATAGCTGACCACCGGCGCGGAGGGCCGCGGGCCGGTGTCCGCCGCCACGGCCTGAGTCTCGTCAATCGCGGGAGGCGCGGTCCTTGGCGCACCTTCGGGAACGGCGGATTCGGCCAGGGTTCGATCGTTCAGTGCGTCCAGCATTGCCTCGAGTTGGAGCAGGCGTTCCTTGATGGACGCCACCTCTTCGCGAATCTCGGCCTCTGCTGCGGCCGCGGGATTGGCCGTGTCGGTCTCTGCGGCTGCGACCACCGGCAGCAACAACAGGGCAACCGCACTGATTTTGGCTGTCAAGAGCGTCATGATGTGAGTCCTCCTCTTAGGTCAGAGCGTTCCGGAATCGCCCGGAACCCCAAGGATCCCGGCGGTTTGAACGTCTCAGGCAAGCATTGGCTTGCCGTCCGTAATTTCACTCTATGGAATAACTGGCACGACTTCAAGAAAATTCTTTTTATGGCCCCTATCGGAATTCTTTAGGGGACCAAGCCCACGCGCAAGCCCGGCCTATTCGTCGATATCACGCAAGAGTGGGCTCGTCAGAATGCGGTCGCAGTGCTCTGGCAGCACGCGGGAGGAGAGAAAGTTCCGGGCTCCGTGCAGCAGGTGGGGCACCTTGCCGCCCACGTGCCCACAGCGGCACAGCAGGTGCGCGAACTCATGCGCGAGCGGCGAGTAGGCCTCGTCTCGGCGGGGAAGCCAGTGGCTGCGGTACGAGATCCAGGCTGTGTCGGCGTGCGGGGACTGTCGCTCTGCCCGGGACCCGGTCCCGTACGAGACAGCCAACGATGTCGTGCCCCTCACAGCGCCAACCAGAAACCCGGCGGGCCGCGGCGCCCCAGACGGCAGCAGGGCCGCCAATCGGGCCACCGCTACCGGCACGCCGGTCTGAGGGTCGATCTCTCGAACGTCGACAGCGCGGAATTCGGCCGGAAACTCGGCGCGCGCCAAGGCTACAGACCCCAGGGCCACGCCGCAGGGCTCCAGTGTCGCGGCCGTCTTGCGGATCTGTCGCAGCGCGCGGCCTTCGCTCCATGGCGTTCGCCGATCGAAGACCACCGTCGCGTCCAACCGGCGGTCAAGCAGTGGCCGGCCAGCAGGATAGATCTCGCGCTCCTGCAGCCACCGAACGCCCGCGGAGGGGAATCCGGCGCCGGGCCACTTGCCGGACGGCTGCGCGGCTCCGGCGTGCGCCAGCGCCAGCATGGCAAGGGCAGCGCCCGCCCTGGCCGGTGTGCCCAAGGTCGGCACGTCGGGCCCATAATAGGCACTGTCCCCCGGAAGTCGCGACGGCGGCGGTCGGGACGCGGACGCGCGAACACGCTGTGCACGTCTCAAGCTTGGACACGCCCGCCTTGGTCGTGGATCTCGACAGGATGGAGGCGAACCTCGACCGGGCAGCCGCGTATGCGAGCAAGCACGGCCTCCACCTCAGGCCGCACACGAAGACGCACAAGTCCCCCGTCGTCGCGGCGATGCAACTGGAGCGGGGCGCAACGGGCCTGACGGTGGCGAAAGTCGGCGAAGCCCAGATCATGGCAAGAGATGGCGTCCCGAGCCTGCTGGTGGCCTACCCCGTGTGGGGGGACAAGAAGTGGGCGCGCTTGGCGCGCATCGCGCAGGACCTGCCGGTCACGGTGGCCCTCGACAGCGGCGAGGTTGCCGAGGGGCTGTCGGTGCACGCCCAGCGCGCGGCTGTCACCTTCGGCGTCTTGGTGGAAGCCGACCTGGGCATGCACCGCTGCGGGCTCGCGCCCGGACGTCAACTGCTGCAACTGGCCCGCCGCGTCGACGCGCTCGCCGGCCTGCACCTCGGTGGTGTCATGTTCTACCCGGGGCACATCAACCTTGCCAGCGCTAACGGCGCGGCGAACATGGGGAAGTTGCGGGCAGACTTGGCGCGCGTGCTGTCCGACTTTCGCGCCGGCGGCCTTTGCACCGACGTTGTCAGCGGCGGCTCGACACCGACTCTGTACCAGTCGCACACTGTGGAGGGGCTAACCGAGATTCGCCCCGGAACCTATGTCTTCAATGACCGGTCCCAAGTGGCGATGGGAGCTTGCCAGTGGGGCGATTGCGCGCTTTGGGTCCTGGCCACCGTCGTGTCGACGACGAGCCGGGGCTGGGTGGTGCTCGACGCCGGCTCCAAGACTCTGTCCTCAGATCCGCAGCGACCGGACCTCGACGGGTGCTACGGGCATCTCGTCGGACTACCGGGCGCCCGCCTTCACAAGATGAATGAAGAGCACGGCATCGTGGACGTGAGCGGCTGCGCGGGGCCGATGCCGCGAGTCGGGGACCGCGTGCGCATCGTACCGAACCACGTCTGCACCACCGTGAACATGCACGAGACCGTTCACGGTTTCCGCGGCAACACCGTGGAGACCGTGTGGGGGGTGGCCGGCCGCGGCCGCGTCCAATGAGTCCCCCGAGGAGGAATCGATCCACATGGCAACCCAGTCCAGCCAAACCATCGAGCGAATCACCGCGTCGGGAGCGCCGAACCCGCAGGGACCGTACTCCCACGCAGTCAAGGCCGGCGGGTTCGTGTACGTGTCGGGCCAGGCAGCACTGGACCCGGACACGAGCAAGCCAACCGGCGGGTCAGTGGCCGAGGAGACGCGTCGCACGCTTGACAATGTCGCGGCAATCCTAGACGCGTCCGGCGCCTCGCTCGCGGATGTTGTCAAGTGCAACGTCTACCTGGCGGACATCCGCGACTTCGGAGAAATGAACGCCGTCTACGCGGAGTATTTCGGCGACGCGAAGCCAGCCCGGACGACAGTGCAGGCCTGCCTGCCGGCGGCCGGCCTTCGGGTCGAGATCGATTGCATCGCGTACGCGCCCGCCTAGGCACCCGCCAAGCCGCGAGCCGAACGATGCGGGGTGTCGCCTTCCCGCGCGCCGCCCCAGTGACAAGGCGAGGGTGGCCACCTTGGATGCTTGGGGTCGCGCGCGGGAACACAGCTGGCCGGCGACTGCGGCCAATGCCGCGAGATCGCCGACAGATTGCCGCGCGCGGGGTGAGAAACTGGGCCCCAATGAGACACGTGTGATAGCCGTTCCGTGCTCTAACCGGTGGCAAGCAACGAGGGACTGACCGGTGAGCTGCCCGCAGTGAGGGGGCTGAGGCCTGCCGCCAGAGTCGTCGCTACGGGCGGGGAAAGGACGGACGTGGGGACGATCGCACCGGGCTCGCCGACGGGCGGAAACCGGGGCGATTGCGGAAGGTGCCCCGAGAGTCCTACCATGAGGTGATTACGGGACCCGAGCATCGTCGGCGTTCCGGCAGGTAACGGCCCTGCGGGTTGGTACGTCACAAACCATAGCGAGGCATGGCTGAGTTGGGCACCCCAGACGAGCACCAAGAACGCGGCACACCGTTTGCCGCCTTTAGGCCCCTGGTCATTGAGTCGCTGCAGCGGCCATGGTGGCGGAATCTGGCGAACTCCGTTCGGGACATTCTGCGCCCGCCGCCGTACGGTCCGACACCCCAGTACCCCCCTGCCAGGCCCGGCGAGCCGGACTACGCCGACCCGAACGTCTACACGCTGAGCCGGCCGTGGTGGCTCGCGATCTTCGACACGCTGCGTGCCATGGGCGAGTATCGCCGGGAGCTGCCGATTCCGACATTCCCCCCTGCCAAGCCCGGCCAGTTGGAACTCCCGCCGCTCACTATCAGCACGCTGGCGCTCCCTTGGTGGTCGGGCCTGTTGGAAGGCTACCGGCTCGGCCAGCAGATGCGCTACGCGCCGCCGATCAAGATTTCCTCCCGGCCCATCCAGGTCAAGGAGATCTGGGGCCACTTCAGCCGCAGGCGCGACGGCATGATCGCCACCGCGGCCGCGCACGGGCTGATCGTGCTCCTGATGTTCGGGTTTCAGGACTCGGAAGTCGTCGAGGTACGTAGCGGGACCGTGACCCTGATCATCCCCGTGGACGTGTCGCCGTACATCGCGCAGCTGATGGCACCCGAGCCCGGCGACAGCGGGGGCGGGGGCGGCGGGGGCGCCAGTTCCCCCATGCCCGCCAGCCGCGGGAGGCTGCCGCGCTTTACCCTCGAACCACAGTTGGCACCACCGACACCGATCATCCGCAATCCGGATCCCAAGCTGGCAGTGGAACCGACCGTCAGAGTGCCGCCTAACATGACCGTGCCATCGGTGGACCTGTCCGTGTTCGGCGACCCCTTCGGGGCGGACGGCCCGCCATCCGCCGGCCCGGGAGTGGGCGGCGGCATCGGCTCCGGAAGAGGCACGGGAGTCGGGTCGGGCACCGGCTCCGGCGTGGGACCGGGCAGCGGCGGCGGCATTGGCGGCGGGGTCTTCCGCATCGGAGGCGGCGTGTCAAGCCCCAGACTGCTGTCCAAGGTGGAACCGGAGTACTCGGAGGAGGCTCGCAAGGCGAAGTACCAGGGAACGGTGATGCTCGCCGTCGAAGTCTGGGAGGACGGCATCGCCCACAACATTCGGATCATTCGCAGCCTCGGGCTCGGCCTGGACGAGAAGGCAGTGGACGCTGTCAGGAAGTGGCGCTTCCTGCCTGGGAAGAAGGATGGCAAGCCCGTGAAAGTGGCGGCGCAGATTCAGGTCAGCTTCAGGCTGCTGTGAGAAGGCTACCCCCGATCCGCCGGGCACCGGCCCGGGATCGGCGGCAACCGGTCGGCCACGGCCAGAGGCGCAACGTCCGGATGGATCGGCGCCAGTTTCTCGGAGCCGCCGGCATGGCGGCCGCGACAGTCGGCGAGGCGGCCGAGCCGCCCAATGTTCTGTTCGTGCTGGCCGACCAATGGCGCAGCACCGCCTTTGGGTTCGGGTCGGACGCGGTCGTGCGAACGCCGCACTTCGACAAGCTCGCCTCGCAAGGCGCCAACTGGCAGCGCGCGTACGCGGCCAATCCGGTCTGCACACCGAACCGGGCGTGCATCCTGACGGGCCGGCACTCCCACCAGACTGGGATGGTCCGCAATGACATCCAATTGCCCCCGACGGAGGTCTGCTGGCCGCAAATCCTTGGAGACGCGGGATACGCGACGCACTACATCGGCAAATGGCACTTGGACGGCCCCCCGAAGCCCGGCTTTGTGCCGCCCGGGTGGCGACGACGCGGTTTCGCCACGTTCGAGGGCTTCAACCGGGGTCACGTCTATCACCAACCTTGGGGCTTCGACAATGCCGGGACTCCGCTGGAGGGAATGGCGCCGGCCATGAATCCCTACTACGAGCCCGCCCTGCAGGCTGACCTCGCGATGCGCTTCATGCGGGCGAACGCCGACCGGCGGTTCGCCTGCTTCATCTCATGGGGCCCCCCGCACACGCCGTTCCGGCCCCCCGCGCGGTTTGACCGCTACGAGGCTGGCGAGATCGTCCTGCGCGCGAATGTCCCCTCCGATCACGAGGCGCAAGCCCGGAAAGATCTGGCCGGCTACTACGGGCTCTGCGAATCGCTGGACCACGAGATGGGCCGACTGATGGAATTCTTGGAAGAGTCCGGCCTTGCCCGGAACACTCTCGTGATCATGACCGGGGACCATGGCGAACTAGCAGGGTCCCACGGGAAGTACCGCAAAGGCGAGCCCGAGGGCGAGTCCCTGCAAGTGCCGCTCTTGATGCGGCTCCCGGGGCGGATTGTTCCCGGGGCCAAGCCAGCCACGCTGATCAACTCCATCGACCTGATGCCAACGCTGCTCTCAATGTGCGGGCTTGGCACTCCCGAGACATCTTCGGGCGTCGATCTCTCGGGCTGCGTGAAAGAGGACGCCGAGCGCCCAAGCGTGGACTCTGTCTACTGCGAGGGCAAGGTGTCCTCGCGAGCCAACGCAGCCCCGACCCGTAACAGTCCCGTCAACGGCCCGTGGAGGAGCATCCTAACCGAGCGCCACAAGCTGACCGTGCGCGGCGACCCGACTAGCGTGGAGTCGCTCTACGACCTGCAGGAAGATCCGCTGGAACTGCGAAACTTGGCAGGCGAACAAGGCCACGCCCGGATGGCGGGGGAGCTCTTGGCAGCGCTGCGCGACTGGATCGAGAGGACCGACGATCCGTTCCCGGGGCGGGCCCCGCAGGCTCGCGAGGCCTACGACCCGGAGGCGGCCTGAGAATCCCGCGGCCCTCGCGGCACCAATCTCGTCGATAAGCAGCCTCCCGGAGCGACCGAGGCGTCGAGTGCGAGTTGCCGGATTCCTGAGTTCCGGTCGTCGAGGGGTCTGAGTGCGATCTGGTGTGGTGCAGATGTCAGCACGCACGGAATAGCATTCACTGTGCAGGGGATCTGCTAGGTCGTTCTCGATCGGAGCTTGGGTCATTGGGACTCCTCAAGTGGCGTGTGGTGTTCGGTCATATAGCATCTTGGCTTCGTCGTGGCGCTGGACCGGTGTCATCGGCAGGCCACCGAACCCGTCGCGGCAGCTAACTGACAATGTCCACTCGAGGGCGTGCCGATGGGCGCTCCGGGCCCAGCGGCGGGTGTCCGCGATCCCAGGCGAACTAGGCAGGCGTGAGTACGCGCCGCCTAGCGGCAGCCGCGATGAGCAAACTCGACGCGGTGAGCCGCGAGCTTGGAGCGATTCCACCCGTCGAGGTGGAGAGACCCTAACCGTTCCGGAACGAGCCCGCCGGCCCGTCGTCGGCAGCCAGCAAGTGGCAGGTTGTACTCTCCAGCGCACGATGAAACACGAGCGCCGGTTCCAACCGCCGACAGGGTGGCTTAGCCGAGGCCACTGGACGCCTCCTGATGCCCGCCTTCAACCTCGACGAACCGGCTCCCGGAGACGACAAATTGGACATCGCTACTTAGCCCATGTCCGGAAGTCAGGGTGAAGGGGTCCAACGGGGCCGAGCACTTGGGCTATGCCCCGACCCGGCCACAAGCAGAGCGCGCCGAGCGACTTCGCGACAGTTTGCTGAGGGCCATCGTCTGTGCCCGCGGCCGGATCGACCGACCACGATCAAGTAGCATCTCTGAGTCTCCAGCAAGGGCTGCCTCGCACGTCGGGGCAAGAGCCTTCGCTGACGAGGACCGGCTGGGCCGACTCACCGAGTTCGAACAGAAGTACGCGCCAAGCCCGCCGAATGTTGCAGGAGATGCCGAAATCCCCAGATCGGGCCGGTGACGGGTATCGGTAGTTGCTCCGAGATCGCGTCAAGCATGAGGTGACGCGGCAGTCAGCAACCTCGTGACGGGGGGGCGGCACGATGGCCCACAAGACTGCCATCAATCGGGCGGCCGAATGTGGAAGCTAGCGCTGTTCGAGGCGGGCAAGAAGCGTGTCGCCGCGCACCCCGTCCACCAACCACTTTCCGACTTCGATCAGCCGCTGTCGGTCTGATATCGCCCTCAACAGTGCCGCAAGCGGCTCGGTGACGGATTCTCCGAAGCGTGTCCCGGCGAGGTCGATCAACATCTCGCGGTAGCCGTTTAGCCACCCCTTCTCAATACCCTCCTCAATACCCTCCTCGCGGATCGTCTGTGCCCAATTCATCCTCTTCGTCTCCAGCATTTCCAACACCTCCCTCAAGTTCTCGTTCCGATCCAAGCCCGTGATTCCCATCTCCGGCAGCAGCACCCACGTGATCCAGCCCGCGAATGCCGGTGCCAACTCCTCGAAGTGCTTGCATGCCACCAGCTCCCGCAGCCAGTCAGCCCGCTCGTTGAGCGCCTCTGGAGTCTCGCACACTTGCAGGCGTTGCAGCAGCACTAGCAGATTCCCCTTCTCGTCGGGCAGCTTGATCTGGCGTAAGTCCAGCAAGCGATAGTCGCTTGAGGGCTCGCGACGAGGCTTGTCCTCCTCTTTCTTGTCATCCTGCTGCTCCTTGGACTGGGGCAGGCCGGCCGCATCGGCGGTGTCGAGCGGAACCTTCCACGCTCTGCGCCCGCTGTACACCACCAGTCCTCTCAGGAGCGGATTGCAAGTGCTGGTGTAGCCCAAGTGCCGAGGCGGGCTCTGGCTCAGCCGCAGGCCCAGAATCCCGGTTGCGTGAAACATGCGCCAATGCATCGACGTGTCAGGGCGGGATTGGCACTCGATGATCAGGAATACCAACTCCCCGTCCTTCATCTGCAGCCACCACAGCGAGTCGAGCTCACGCTGGTCCACCTTGGGCCCGATCAGGTTTGTGCAGTCCTGTCCCAGGTCCTCGATCTGGTCCACGCTGATCGAGCGGACGGGAAAAAGGCGCAGCAGGTGCAGTAGCAGCCTCCGGTTCCGCAGGAATCGCTTGAACGAGGCGTCGATCGGCACTGCCATGGAGGCAACTTGGGCTGGTGCGGTGAGAGGCTTCACGGATGATTTCCAGGCGAGTGGCCGTCCAAGTCGCTCGCGTGCGACCGACGGCTCAAACGCACCTGCTACATAGCAGGACGCTTCGGTTCGTGCCAGCCCCGGCCTTCCCGCTCACTGCTTCACGGCCGAGTGATCTCGCGCGCCACGCTGACCGAATCGTTGTGCGCAATGAGGTTCAGTGGGTTGGTGATTTGCGCTGACGGCGCGGAGCAAATGACACCGGTTGCCCGCGCGGTGAAGGAGTCCGACGGGGCCGAGCACTTGGGCCATGACCCGACCCGCCCACAAGCAGAGCGCGCCGAGCGACTTCGCGACAGTTTGCTGAGGGCCATCGTCTGTGCCCGCGGCCGGATCGACCGACCACGATCAAGTAGCATCTCTGAGTCTCCAGCAAGAGCTGCCTCGCACGTCGGGGCAAGAGCCTTCGCTGACGAGGACCGGCTGGGCCGACTCACCGAGTTCGAACAGAAGTACGCGCCAAGCCCGCCGAATGTTGCAGGAGATGCCGAAATCCCCAGATCGGGCCGGTGACGGGTATCGGTAGTTGCTCCGAGATCGCGTCAAGCATGAGGTGACGCGGCAGTCAGCAACCTCGTGACGGGGGGGCGGCACGATGGCCCACAAGACTGCCATCAATCGGGCGGCCGAATGTGGAAGCTAGCGCTGTTCGAGGCGGGCCAGAAGCGTGTCGCCGCTCACCCCGTCCACCAACCACCTCCCGACTTCGGTCAGCCGCTGTCGGTCTGATATCGCCCTCAACAGGGCCGCAAGCGGCTCGGTCACGGATTCTCCGAAGCGTGTCCCGGCTTGGTCGATCAACATGTCGCGGTAGCCGTTTAGCCACCCCTCCTCGCGGATCGTCTGTGCCCAATTCATCCTCTTCGTCTCCAGCATTTCCAACACCTCCCGCAAGTTCTCGTTCCGATCCAAGCCCGTGATTCCCATCTCCGGCAGCAGCACCCACGTGATCCAGCCCGCGAATGCCGGTGCCAACTCCTCGAAGTGCTTGCATGCCACCAGCTCCCGCAGCCAGTCAGCCCGCTCGTTGAGCGCCTCTGGAGTCTCGCACACTTGCAGGCGTTGCAGCAGCACTAGCAGATTCCCCTTCTCGTCGGGCAGCTTTATCTGGCGTAAGTCCAGCAAGCGATAGTCGCTTGAGGGCTCGCGACGAGGCTCGTCGTCCTCTTTCTTGTCATCCTGCTTCTCCTTGGGCTGGGGCAGGCCGGCCGCATCGGCGGTGTCGAGCGGAACCTTCCACTCTCTGCGCCCGCTGTACACCACCAGTCCTCTCAGGAGCGGATTGCAAGTGCTGGTGTAGCCCAAGTGCCTAGGCGGGCTCTGGCTCAGCCGCAGGCCCAGAATCCCGATTGCGTGAAACATGCGCCAATGCATCGACGTGTCAGGGCGGGATTGGCACTCGATGATCAGGAATACCAACTCCCCGTCCTTCATCTGCAGCCACCACAGCGAGTCGAGCTCACGCTGGTCCACCTTGGGCCCGATCAGGTTTGTGCAGTCCTGTCCCAGGTCCTCGATCTGGTCCACGCTGATCGAGCGGACGGGAAAAAGGCGCAGCAGGTGCAGTAGCAGCCTCCGGTTCCGCAGGAATCGCTTGAACGAGGCGTCGATCGGCACTGCCATGGAGGCAACTTGGGCTGGTGCGGTGAGAGGCTTCACGGATGATTTCCAAGCGAGTGGCCGTCCAAGTCGCTCGCGTGCGATCGACGACTCAAACGCACCTGCAACATAGCAGGACGCTTCGGTTCGTGCCAGCCCCGGCCTTCCCGCTCACTGCTTCACGGCCGATTGATTTCGCGCGCCACGCTGACCGAATCGTCGTGCGCAATGAGGTTCAGTGGGTTGGTGATTTGCGCTGACGGCGCGGAGCAAATGGCACCGGTTGCCCGCGCGGCGAAGGAATCCGACGGGGCCGAGCACTTGGGCCATGACCCGACCCGGCCACAAGCAGAGCGCGCCGAGCGACTTCGCGACAGTTTGCTGAGGGCCATCGTCTGTGCCCGCGGCCGGATCGACCGACCACGATCAAGTAGCATCTCCGAGTCTCCAGCAAGGGCTGCCTCGCACGTCGGGGCAAGAGCCTTCGCTGACGAGGACCCTGAGTTCCGGTCATCGAGGGACCTGAGTGCGATCTGGCGTGGTGCAAGTGTCAGGACGCACGGAGTAGCATTCACTGTACAGAGGAACCGCTGGGTCGTAATCGATCGGATCTTGGGTCATCGCTACTCTTAAAGTGACGTATAGTTGTCGGTTGTAGCGCATCGTGGCTTCGTCGTGGCGCTGGACCAATGTCATAGGTGGGCCACCGAACCCGTCGCTGCAGCTAACTGACAGTGTCCACTCGAGGGCTTGCCGATGGGCGCTTCGGGCCCAGCGGCGGGTGTCCGCGATCCCTGCCGAACTAGGCAGACGTGGGTACGCGCCGCCGTGGCGGCAGCCGCGATGAGCAAACTCGACGCGGTGAGCCGCGAACTTGGAGCGATTCCGCCCGTCGCGGTGGAGAGACCCCAGCCGTTCCGGAACGGGCCTGCCGGCTCCTCGTCGGGAGCCAGCAAATGGCAGGTTGTACTCTCCGGCGCACGATGAAACACGAGCGCCGGTTCCAACCGCCGACAGGGTGGCTGAGCCGAGGCCACTGGACGCCTCTTGATGCCCACCTTCAACCTCGACGAACCGGCTCCCGGAGACGACAAATTGGACATCGCTACTTAGCCCGTGTCCGGAAGTCAGGATTCGCTCGCCGCGACCCGCCGTTTGACCAACTCCGGGCCACAGCCTGCACGAGCGCGAAGGTACGCAGACAGCAACCTGGGGCCACCGAGGGATTCTGGTAGAGTTGCAACGATGAGATCCTCCGATTGCAGCCGCCGAGCGTTCGCGGCTACCGCGGCCGCCGCACTCGCGGCCCCGTTCGAGAGCATGGCCCAGCGTGACTGGACGAATGTCGTGCCGACGCGCTACCCGGACCCGGACATCGTGGCGCTGGATCCGCGCTTCGAGAAGTACAAGCTTGGCAACACGCCCATCCAGCGCCTGCACGTCGGGACGCTCTGGGCGGAGGGGCCGGCGTGGAACGGCGTGGGTCGCTATCTCGTGTACTCCGACATTCCCAACAATGTCCAGCTGCGCTGGCTGGACGATGACGGGCACGTGAGCGTGTTCCGCAATCCCTCTGGAAACTCGAACGGCAACACCTTTGACTGGCAGGGACGGCAGCTCTCGTGCGAGCACGGCAACCGCCGCCTGGTGCGCTACGAGTACGACGGGACCGTCACCGTCCTTGCCGATCGCTGGCAGGGCAAGCCGCTCAACGCTCCGAATGATGCCGTTGTCGACCCGGACGGCAACATCTGGTTCACGGACCCGGGCTACGGCAGCTTGATGCACTACGAGGGAAACAAGGGCACGCTCGAGATCAAGGAGGCTGTCTACCGCATCGACGGCCAGAGCGGCAAGATGGAGATCGCCACCGACGAGATCTACAAGCCCAACGGGCTTTGCTTCTCACCGGACTACAAGATGCTGTACGTGGCCGACACCGGCGCGAGCCACTACCCGGAGGCCGAACGCGAGATCAAGGTCTGGGACGTGAACGGCGGCCGGACGCTGAGGGCGGGCAGGACCTTCGCGTCGATGAAGATGGACGGCCACGAGCAGGCGGGCCTCGCCGACGGCATCCGGTGTGACCGGGATGGCAATGTCTGGTCCTCGGCCGGATGGGTCGGTGCGGGATATGACGGAGTCCACGTCTTCGCCCCGGACGGAGACCGGATCGGACAGATCCGCCTGCCAGAGATCTGCTCGAACGTGTGCTTCGGCGGCGTGAAGCGAAACCGGCTGTTCATGACCGCCAGCCAGAGTCTCTACGCAGTCTACGTCGAGGCCCAAGGGGCCCACATCGCCTGACAGGCGGCCGTTGGTTAGAATCGGCCCACGGAAGCTAATCCCGGCCGGTGTCGGGCCCGGTCTTCAAAACCGCTGTTTGGCGCCACGCGTCAAGGGTGGGTTCGACTCCCACTAGCTTCCGCCAAGTCAACGGCACGGCCAGAGCGTGGGCCGGTCGGATCGTGTTGCCATGGCCACCAAGCCCAACGTCCTCCTCGTGTGCACCGACCACTGGCCGGCGGAGCTCATGGGCGAGGCGGGCCATCCCGACATTCTCACGCCCACGCTCGACGAGCTGGCGCGCAGCGGCGTGCGCTTTCGCAACGCCTACTCGGAGTGCCCCGTTTGCATCCCGGCGCGGCGCACGCTGATGACGGGCACCTGCCCCCGCACTCACGGTGACCGTGATTTCGGTGAGACCGAGCCGATGCCGTCGCTGCCAACCATGGCGGGAGCATTCCGGCACGCTGGATACCAAGCCTACGCTGTGGGCAAGTTGCACGTGTACCCGCAGCGCGACCGGATCGGATTCGACGACGTCGTGCTGGACGAGGAGGGACGGACGCTATACGGCGTCACGGACGACTACGAGGCTTTCCTTGGCGAGCATGGCTACCCGGGCCGCCAATTCGACCACGGGATGAGCAACAACGACTATGCCATGCGCACTTGGCACCTTCCCGAGCACACGCACGTCACCAACTGGGCCACTCGGGAGATGGTGCGCGCGATCAAGCGCCGCGACCCGACGCGGCCAGCGTTCTGGTACCTGTCCTACCGACATCCCCACCCGCCGATCGTCCCGACCGAGGGCTATCTGGCGATGTACAGGGACGCGGAATTGCGCTGGCCAAGCCAAGGGGCATGGTCGCGGGAGGAACTCCCGTATCTCTTGCAAGCGGTGCGCGGCCGCGCGGCGCACATGGGTGTCCGCCAAACACTCGCCGCGCTCCAAGGCTTCTACGCGCTCTGCACCCACATCGACCACCAGTTGCGCGTGGTGGTCGGCTCCTTGCGCGAGGAGGGATTGCTGGACGACACGGTGATCTGCTTCACTTCGGATCACGGCGACATGCTAGGGCGGCACGGCATGTGGGCCAAGCGGCTGTTCTACGAAGGGTCCGCCAACGTGCCGATGATCCTTGTCGGGACCGCAGGGGACACGCGCGTGGGGCACCATCGCGTCGCTGACCGCCTCGTCGGCTGGCAGGACGTCATGCCCACGCTGCTCAACTTGGCCGGCGTCTCGGTGCCCGACAGCGTCGAGGGCGTCTCGATGGTCAGCGCCAAGCGCCGCGAGTGGCTGTACGGCGAGGTTGGCGAGGGAGACCACGCCACGCGCATGATCCGCCAGGACCGCTGGAAGCTGATCTACTACCCGGCGGGCAACGTGTGCCAGCTGTTCGATGTTCAGGGCGATCCCCACGAGCTTCACGATCTCTCCGGCAGCTCGGCCCACTCGGATGTGCTGCGGGACCTGAGCGCCACGTTGGCCAGCCAGCTGTACGGCGGCGACGAGGCCTGGGCACAGGACGGAACTCTCGTTGGCCGGCCGGGGCGCATATTCAAGCCGGGGCCGAACCGCGGGCTCTCAAGCCAGCGTGGACATCACTGGCCCCCGCCACCGAAAACAGACATGCGGCAGATCGAGTGGCACAACGAGGAGTAGGCGTGCCGCGACTCTTCCGCCAGGGCAGCGCTCGACAGCGCCGGGGTGCGGGGACCGCGGGAATCCGGGCAACCGGCCTGCTGTTCATCGCGGCCTGCCACGCGCTCGGCCAGCCGGTGACCACGGCAGATCTAGAGACTGCCGCCGAGAATACGGGGGCGTGGCTCACCTATGGCCGGGACTATTTCTCCCAGCGATACGTGGAGCTGGACCAGATCCACGCTGGGAACGTGCACCGGCTGCGACCCGTTTGGGCCTTCGCCACAGGTGGCCGGAACCGAGGCTTGGAGGCCACGCCCCTGATGCACGCCGGCACGCTGTACGTGGCCGCAGACGACTCGCGAGTGTTCGCGATTGACGCGTCCTCGGGCACACGGCGCTGGTCGTACGATCCCGAAATCGCCGCGGAGACCGAGCGCGTGTACTGCTGCGGGGTCATCAACCGAGGGGTGGCCCTGTTGGGGGACCTTGTGTTCATCGGCACCCTGGATGCCAGGCTGGTGGCGCTCGACAAGGCAACGGGCAATGTCGAGTGGGAGGCACAGGTCGCGGACTGGCGCCAGGGCTACAGCATCACCGGCGCTCCGCTCGCCGTTCGGGACTTGGTGCTAACCGGGGTGGCCGGGGGCGAATTCGGGATCCGTGGCTTTGTCAAGGCGTACGACGCGACCTCCGGGGAGCTGCGGTGGACGGCCCACACGATACCCGGCCCCGGCGAGCCGGGCAACGAGACCTGGCCCGGCGACACATGGAAGCACGGTGGGGCGCCGACCTGGACCACGGGGGCGTACGACCCTTCGCTGAACCTGGTCTACTGGAACACGGGAAACGCGGCCCCGTGGAACTGCCAAGTCCGCAAGGGGGACAACCAGTGGGCAGCATCGACAGTCGCGATCGAGGCGACGACCGGCGGCATCGAATGGGGCTATCAGTACACCCCTTGGGACTGCTGGGACTATGACGCCGTCAGCACGCCAGTGCTGGCCGATGTCGACCTGCCCGGGCATGGCCCGGTCCGGGCGCTCTTCCACCACGACAAGAACGGTTTCTTCTACGCGTTGGACCGAACCGACGGCCGGTTCTTGTATGCCGAGCCCATCGTTCCGGGGATCAACTGGACGCTCGGACTGGACCCCGAGACGGGCCGCCCACGTGTAAACCCTGACATGGTTGCCCAGTCGGGAGGCCCCGAAGTGGGCCCGATCATTCCCAGCCTGGAGGGTTCCATTGACTGGCAACCACTTTCCTACAACCCAGAGTTGAAGACGCTGTACTTCATGTCCAACCAGTGGGCGATGGGCTACAAGTTCTGGGAAGAAGGCTCTTTCGCCCCCCCGAAGAACGGCGAGTGGTACCTCGGGGCGGACTACCAGCAATACCTCACGACCGACATGACCGGGAATTTCGTGGCGTTTGACGTCGTTGGCCGCAAGGTGCTGTGGCGCCAGCGGAGTCCGGTCCCGTTCTGGGCCGGGTCGGTGGCCACGTCCGGCGGCCTGGTCTTCACCGGCGACATGCGTGGATACTTCATGGCCCTGGACGCGCGCACCGGCAACCTGCTCTGGCAATTCCAGACCGGCGCGGGGCTGATCGGTAGCCCGATCAGCTACGAAATTGACGGAAGGCAGTTCGTGGCAGTGCCCTCGGGCGGCATTGGCGGAGACATGGCGTTCTACTACACGGAGCCTCGGGCGGGAAACATCTGGGTCTTCGCGCTCGAAGGGAACAGCGGCCCGCCGCCGACCTCCGGCACACACCTCACGCTGCTCGAAGGCGGGCTCCCCAAGGTAGGCCAGCCAGGGCACACGCTCGGGGGCCGCGTGCTCCCGGGATACGGATTCGAGCCGACAGAGGGTGGCCGACCGCTGCCGGGAGCCAGCCCACCCCAGCCAACCTCGGGTGGCGACTCGCAGGCCGGGGGCTCGGCCGTGGCAGGCTCCGACGGGCCGGCGCAAGATGTGCTGCCCATCTACCGCGCCTACTGCGCCGGCTGCCACAAGAGCGGGGGAGGCAGCGGGCCCACACTGCTGCGCACGCCACTGTCCGCCGAGGCCTTCCTCGAGAAGGTGACCGAGGGCGGCAACGGAATGCCGGCCTTCCGGGGAGTTCTGGACGAGGCCACGATCCGCGGGCTGCACGACTTCCTGTCCTCGCGCGACCGGCTGTAGGGGTCAATGTACGACACGATTGTCATCGGCCTTGGCGGCATGGGCAGCGCCACCTTGTTCCATCTCGCGCGGGCCGGATCCAAGGCGCTGGGCTTGGAACAGTTCGGCATTCCGCATTCGCGCGGCTCGTCGCACGGGTCGACCCGGATCATCCGGCTGGCTTACAGCGAGGGCCCGGAGTACATCCCGCTGCTGCGCGCGGCCTATGCATACTGGCGCGATCTGGAACGAATCTCGGGGCGGTCGCTGCTCCGAATCACGGGCGGCCTGGACATTGGCGCGGCGACCAGCTGGACCGTCACCGGCTCCCGGTCATCTTGCAGCCAGCACGGCCTGGAATTCGAGGAACTCAGCGCGGCGGAGGTGAACGAGCGGTTCCCCGGCTACCGGCTCCCGCGGGGGCTCAGGGCGATTTTCCAGCCCGAGGGGGGATTCCTGCGCTCGGAGGCAGCGATCGAAGCGCATGTCGGGGAGGCTCGCAAGCTGGGAGCGGAGGTGCTGACCAAGACGGCGGCGCTGTCCTGGCAGGCCGGGCGATCGACCGTGCGGGTCACCACGGCCCGGGGAGACTTCCGGGCGAGGCATGTCGTGCTAGCGGCAGGGGCGTGGACGGGCAGTTTGGTCCCGGCACTCCGGCACGCGTGCGTGCCGGAGCGGCAGGTCATGCTCTGGACAGATCCGCTAGAGCCGGGAACATTCGCCCCGGACCGATTCCCGGTGTTCAATATGGAGGCTCCCTCCGGGCGGTATTACGGATTTCCGGACCATGCCAGGGAAGGGTTCAAGATCGGCAAGTACCACCATCGCCGCCAGCCAGTGGCGAGTCCAGACGCCTTGGACCGCGAGTGCTCCCCGGAGGACGAGGCCGTGCTGCGCCAGGGAATCCGGGAGCACTTCCCGGCCGCGAGCGGCCCGACGAGGCGGATGACGGCCTGCATGTTCACGAACAGCCCCGACGGCGACTTCGTGCTCGACCGCTGCCCGGGCGAGAGGCGCGTCTTCGTGGCGGCCGGGTTCTCTGGCCACGGGTTCAAGTTCTGCAGCGTGATCGGTCGGATCATGGCACAGTACTGCACCGAGGGAGCGCCAGGGTGGGACACATCGCGGTTTCAGCTGGCAGACCGGCGGGTACAGGGCTGGCGCGGTCAGGCCGGACCTTCCCAACACTGAGAGGGTCCGGGCCAACCTTCCCTGGCACTGGCTTGCGCGTGCCGGGCAAGGCGGCTAGCGCTGCCGCGGAACGGCCAGAGGCGACGCTCAGCGCGCGGGCGTCGGATCCGCGCCAGGGCGTCGGATCCAGATCGGGCTGCCCCAGGCGATCTCGCCGTCGTCCTGCCGGACGCGCACGTAGTAATAGATGTCGCCGTCCGGCGGCTCGCTGTCGAGGTACGCGACTGTCGCCTCGCGACGGCCCGGCCGAGCGACGTACACGACCGTCTCGTTGCGAATCACCTCCATGCTCGCGATTGGAGCGGTTCCGATGGCGAGGATGTTCAGTGGGGGAACTGTGGCTGCAGTGAACCGGTCGCCCATGAAGTGCGGCCCCATGCGGTACTCCAGAATGATGTTGTCGGTCGCTCCGTACGTCCGGCGCTTCTTGATTCCCGACAGGACTCCCTGCCGAGTCATGGCCTCGGTGAAGACCATTGCGTACGAAATGTGCGTGGACCAATGGTCGGAACTGGCGATGACGCCGAGCTGCAGCCCCTTGCGATAGGCGCTCCACAGGAAGCCGTCCTCTCTGTAGCCCCCGATCGGCCTGTCGTCCGCCGAGCGCGGGGCGCGGGGCGCCCCTGGATGCTCGTAGGAAACCCTGTCGCCCTGAAACACCTCAACGACGGGCTCGACATCTGGCGCGCTGACCCGCCAGTCAGTCCCCATCACCGATCCTGGCGTGTGCGGTATGGAGATTCCGCCGGTCCGCCGCAGCGACTCGTGCAGCAGCCGTGTGTCATTCGCCAGCAGCGTCCCCCGGGCGGCGGCCACGAGGGGACGTGGGCCTCGGAAAGCCGGCAAAGTGTGGAAGGGCACGACGGGCACACCGCGGCGAGCATGGAGGATGTTGCGGTGCCCGTCCGGATACTCGGCGCTGCGCTCGTAGCCAAACAGCGGGACAAACGCTCCCGCCACGTGGTAGAGATCGGCGGACTTCCCGGTGAGCCACCACCAGTACTCGCTGTCACCGCCCGCGTTGTGGTCGGTCACCGCCCCGAAGTCCAAGGCGGCCGCGTCGAGCGCGTAGCGGTAGAAGTCGAACAGCGAGCCGTCCACCATGCCCCCGCTGGAGTCCCACGAGAACTCTGTGTGGCGGTGCAAGTCTCCGCGCGCGATCCGGTGCTCGGCCCCTCCGATGGCTGTGCGATAGGACCGGACCGCGGCCACGTCTCGGGCCTCCGAGGGGTGAATGGGCTCCGGGCGAGGACCGCCAGCGCTGCTGGCAGGCACGAGACTCGCCGCGCTGGGGGCACCGGCGGGGAGCGGACGCCCCGTCAGCACGTTGGCCCGGACGTGGCGCACAGGCCTCTCCTCCAGCCGACCATCCGTCGTCCAAACGACCGTGAGGCTCCCGTCCGGCCCGAATTCCGCGTCCCCGAGCCCGGAAATCCGTCCCCAGCTCTCGGGCATGGTGTGCACCGGCGACCACCGGTCACCCTCGTAGAACACAACGGCGTGCTCCCAGTAGACGGGCCGGAAGCCGAGACTGTCGGTCCAGCGGATGTGATTCCAGCGCTTGAACAGAATGGCGACGCGCCCGCTCAAGGGATCGACGGCCAGTTGCGGGGTGTCATGGTCAGGCACACCCGCGGCGGCCAGCGCCGGGCCCAGCTCCGCCGCGGGTACCATGCGCCGGGTGCCATCAAGGACACGCAGGTTGATCCTGCGGGACTCGTACAGGCGGGCGCCGGGGCTCGATGGCTGGTCGATCCAGGTGTCCCACAGCTCGCGGCCCCTTGCGATCCAGTTCGGATCCGTCGTGGGCCCCGAGTCCTTGCCCCAGTGCGGCGCCCCCTCGTCCCATGCAACCCAGACCCGCCCTTCCAGGTCGATGGCCGCGGACGCGTGCGCCTCGAATCTCTCGGTCTCGGCAACCGCCGTGACCGGGCCCAGGCGCCCGGCCCGGTACGTCCGCAAGAACACGTCGTAGCTATCGCCGCGGTAGCTGTCCCAGACGACGGCGGCCAATCCCTGCCGGTCAACTGCAACCCGAGGCTGCCAGTCATTTGCGGGGTGGGCGGTGACGGTCACCTCACCAGACCAGCGCGACCCGTCAAAATGGCGCAGGAAGATGTCCGAGTCATCGCCGCGGAAGCCCTGCCAAACGATCCACAGCCATCCGCGGGAATCTGCGACCAAGTGATGGTCAAGGTCGGGGCCCGGATCGTCGCTCAACCGAAACAGGGGACCCCAGCGCTGCGATCCCTCATCGAGGGAGCGGGCATAGATGTCAAAATTGCCCCCGACCTGCTGCGACCAGACGACCCACGGCCGGGACTCGGCGTCAAGCGCGACCTGCGGTCGCCAGACGTCGCCCGAGACTCCCGGAACCGGGCTGAACGTGCGCCACGCGCCGTCAAACTTGCGAATCCGGATCTCGTCACGCCCGCCGCTGTAGGACTGCCAGACCAGCCAGGCCGCCCCGTCCCGGCCCACGGACACGGAGGGGTAGTCATCGTAGCGGCTGTCATCCGTGAGGCGCTCGGCGGTGGGCATCACCGAGACCCGCACCGTGCCGCCCAGGAATTCGCTGTCCCGTCCGCCGGTCGGCTGGTCGAGCCGAAAGTGGAAGGCACCCCGGTCGGTCGAGACTTCCACGCGCCCGCCCGGAACCGTGGTCCCGCGCAACGCCAAGCCCTTCGGCGAGGTCTCCGACCGCGCGGATTGCCGAGTGCGGATGTCGAACGCGTTGAGCTCGATGCGGTCTTCCACGGTGAACAGCCACCCCGAGAGGGATGTGATCTTGGCGCCGTCGGCGCGAATCGTGCCCCGCCAGCGCTCGGGCGGATTCTCGCCGAGACCGAACTCGATGCGCGCGGCGAACGGCTCGCCATGGGCCACGCCGAGAGCCAGCAGGTGCGCGAACAGCAAGGCCGGCGCCATCGCCCACCGGCATCGCGGTCGAGGAAGCTGAGACTGCCGAAGAGACATCGCGGCGGGGAATCGTTCCCGGCTTGGTGAGTGTATCCCCCTTTGAACTCGGGCGGGCCGATCGGACCGCCTGTGACACTGCGCGCGATGGCCGACCAGCCGCCGTGGCCCCGCCCGCTCTCCGGAATTCCGCACAGCGTGGACACGTTCCGCCAGATACGAGACGGGCACGGCCGATGGGGCAGCGGCCCAAGCGCGGAAATCTTGGCTTGGCGCCCGGCCCGGCGGGCATATCGAGCCCCATTGACGCCGCTAACGCTCGCCGCCCCGGTCACGAGGACACTGACATTCGATATATTGTGGTTGCGCGGTAATGCTGGATTCTAATCTCCACCCACTCCCTCAACGCCCCCTGTCCCGCAGGGACCTGCTGCGCACGACATCCACCGGGTTCGGAATGCTCGCGTTGGCCGGGCTGATGGCGGACCCGGCCTATGCCGAGCAGCCGACCGACCTCAAGCCGCAGGCGCCCCATTTCGAACCCAAGGTCAAGAGCGTCATTTTCTGCTACATGTCCGGCGGCATGTCGCACATCGACACATTCGATCCCAAGCCCAGGCTGGCCAAGGAGGCCGGCCAGCCCATGCCGTTCGAGACGGCGCGGACGATGTTCAACCAAGACGGCAACATCATGCCGTCCCCTTGGGAGTTTCACCGCTACGGAGATTCCGGAGCGCCGGTGAGCGACCTGTTCCCCCACATTGCGACCTGTATCGACGACGTCGCGATCGTACGGTCGATGACTGCGAAGTTCATGGAGCACGCACAGGGGAACTTCTACTTCCACTGTGGCCAGCCCTTCACCGGCTTCCCGTCCATGGGCGCTTGGATCACCTACGGCCTCGGGAGCGAGTCCAAGGACCTGCCGGGATTCGTCGTGATCGGAACGGGCGGCATTCCGCTCGGCGGCATCAATATGTTCAGCAGCGGGTTTCTGCCGGCCGAGCACCAAGGGTCGTTCCTATACCCGGAGGCAGAAGAGCCCCTGGCCAACATCGCGCCGAGGGAGTCGGACGACAAGCAGCGCCGTCGGCTCCAGTTCGTCAAGAAGCTGGACTCGCTGTACCTAGAGCGCATCTCCGGACACCCGCAGGTCGAGGCCGCCATCAAGAATTACGAGACCGCGTATCACATGCAGACGGCGGTTCCCGAGCTGGTGGACATCCGCGACGAGACAGAGGCCACGCGCAGGCTGTACGGCCTTGGCTCCACCTTCGCGCCGAAGAGAGACTACGCGCTGCAGTGCTTGGTCGCACGGCGGCTGATCGAACGGGGCGTGCGGTTCGTGGAGTTGACGATGGTCGACGGCCCCAACCGGGGCAAGGGCAACTCTTCCAACCCGTGGGACCAGCACACTGACCTGATACGCGGGCACAGCCGGAACGCGTTCGCGGTGGACCAGCCCGTGGCCGGCCTGCTCACGGACCTCAAGGCCAGAGGCCTGCTGGACGAGACCCTGGTGATCTTCGCGCCCGAGTTCGGGCGGACTCCGTTTGTCCAGGGGACCAATGGCCGGGATCACAACCCCTTCGGTTTCAGCCTGTGGCTGGCGGGCGGGGGAATCAAGGCCGGCACGACGTACGGGACCACGGACGAGTACGGGTACCACGCCATCGACGGGATTCGAACCGTCCACGACCTGCACGCGACAGTCCTGCACCTGCTTGGGATCGACCACGCCAAGCTCTCCTACCGCTTTGGCGGCAGGGATTTCCGTCTGACGGATGTCCACGGGCACGTCATCGAGGAAGTGCTGGCCTGACGAGCTCTTCCGTGGCTCCGCACTTGGAACGGCCCGCCGGGCAAACCGTTCGGCGACTCGGGGCCACTCCCCTGCCCCGATCGTCAGGTTGCCAGGGAGACCCATGTAATTTGCGGCGACGGGGGCGATGCCCGCTGCCCCTGAAGCCTTCGGAGCCGCAGAGACCGCTTTGAGCAAGGCATACATCGCCGTTGACCGCGGCATCCGGACACTGTTCGGGACCAAGGACGAGAACCTGCGAATCCTCGAGCGTGGGCTGGGAGTCTCGGCGCACCTGTCCGCTAGCAATCTCGAGATCGAGGGCGCCGCGCCGCAGGTGAAGCGCGCCGACTCGATCATCAACGACTACCTCACCCTTCTAGACGAGGGGCAGCGGTTCACGAACGGTGACGTGCGCTCGTTCCTGACGATCGCCACTGCCGACCCGGCCGTCAGCTTCAAGAGGCTGGTCGCCAGCAGCCGCAAGCGCAGTTGTGGCCGGAAACTGATCACGCCCCGGAGCGTCAACCAGATGCGCTACCTCGAGGCCATGGACAGTGCCGACATGGTGTTCGGGATCGGCCCCGCCGGCACAGGCAAGACGTATCTGGCCGTAGCGTACGCCGTCTCGGCCCTGCTCTCGAGGGAGGTCAGGCGGATCGTCCTTTCCCGGCCCGCCGTGGAGGCCGGCGAGCGGCTGGGGTTCCTGCCCGGCAGCTTGCAGCAGAAGATCGATCCCTACCTGCGACCGCTGTACGACGCCCTACACGACCTGCTCGAGCCCGAACGCGTGGAGCGGTACGTCGCCGACTCCACGGTCGAAGTGGCCCCGCTTGCCTTCATGCGGGGTCGTTCGCTGAACGAGAGCTTCATCATCTTGGACGAGGCTCAGAACGCAACCGCGGAGCAGATGAAGATGTTCATCACTCGGCTGGGGTTCGGCTCCAAGGCGGCCATCACGGGAGATATCACTCAGATCGACCTGCCAGCCGGCAAGCGCAGCGGGCTGATCGAGGCAATTGACGTGCTCGCGGACGTCAAGGGCGTGCGATTCGTGCACTTCGACGAGCGCGACGTGGTGCGCCACGGATTGGTGCAGCGGATCATCCGTGCGTACGAGCGGTACGCGACCCGGGAACTGCAATCCGCGCAAGCACCGGCGAAGAGGCCGGGGGAACGCCGGGCTGACCGGTGGCCGGGCCGGGCGCGGACTTGACCGTGGGCTGCCACCTGTCTAACCCACAGGCAGGCGTGCCTGTCGACGAGGCGCCGATCAGGGACTTCCTGCGAATGCTGGCCGAGGACCAAGCACCCGGGGCCGGATTCTCGGTGGCCATTCTCAGCGACGAGCAGGTGTGCGGGGCGAATGCCCAGTATCGAAACGTGGACGGCGTGACCGACGTGCTGTCCTTCCGGGACGGAGAGGACGGCTACTTGGGGGACATCATGATCGCGGCCGGGCGCGCGGCCGACCAAGCCGCCGAGATGGGGCACTCCGTGGAGTCAGAGATCCAGATCCTCGCCCTGCACGGAATGCTGCACCTGCAAGGCTACGACCACGAGACGGACGCGGGGGAGATGCGCGCGGTGGAGGACCGACTCCGAAGAGCCTACCGCTTGCCAGGCGGCTTGATCGACAGGAGCCTGGATCGCTCTGCTGCGGGAATGAGCCCCGAGATCGCGCCTTCCCGCGTTTCGCCGAGGTGAGCATTCAGTCCGGGGAGTATTCGGGGCTTGGGAGACTGGGCCTCGCGAGGACCATAGGGAGGGAAGGCTTACGTGCAGGGGTTGGGGCAGCATCTAGGAGTCCGGTGGTATATACTGGTGTCGGCTGACCTGCAGTTTCTCGATCATCCCCGCACTCAGACGCCCCCCCACACATAGTCCAGTGGCCGAGATCAGGACGACGATAGCTTTGAATCTCGCGCCAGCACTCCGTGTCTCTTTCCTTGGCGTCGTAGTTGCTTCGCTCTCGCTGGGCATCAACAGCGGCGGTCGCCACTTCGGCCAAGTCTCAGGCGTCCCAGAGGACGATAACATTCACGACGTCCATGTCTTGCTCACTAGCGACGCCATATTGGAATCCGCCACTCCAGACCCAGCTGGCAGATTCGCATTCTACGGTTCGGCCGATGGCGAATACCTGATCCAAGTTCGGAAGCCCGGCTACAGTTCACCATCTAGCAGGTCCTTCCGGGTGACGAATGGCGGTAGTTTTTCGTCCACGGGCGCCGAGAACGAGTTCGTTATCAAGCGACTTGACTCCGATGACTTCGTCTTCCACTGGGAAGCAGACCAGAGCACCACAGGATACGACTACTCATCCGTTGTGAACCAGCCCATCAAGGTCGATATTTCCGGCGATCAAGACGCTGTATCCGACACGCTCTATGCCGAACACGTGCTGCGCTATTACAACATCACTCTGGTGGACAGCTACGAGAACCGATGGACCCATGAGCACGCATATCGACTGTGGCAGACGATGGAACAGATCCCGCAGCGACAGCGCTCTCTGGACGATGAAAATTCGCTGCATGCAAGCCACTGGTCTCTGGTGTCGGACCACGTGCCAGACGATATTCAGTTTGACGCTGATACGAACGGCACCCGGACGGTTCGCATTGCGGCTGACTCCTTTGTCTACACCACACCGCGGATTGCCCGCGTTGAAGGCAAGCGTGGGAGATATTACTCAAAGCGTCTGCACCATGCCTTGGTGCGATTCGTGACCGACAACGGGCATGACCTAGACGCATACGAGCGGATCCTTCAGGAACGGTTCGACGTGGCCACAAGGGTTGAGGATCACATGACCTATGAAAGCCTGACCGCCAATACAACGGTGGAACAAGCTTGGATATTTCAGGAATTCCATCCGGAAGAAATCGTTGAGATCATCAACACGCTTGAGGAAATGCCAAAGGGAATGCACGCAACTCCGGGGCTTGAGTACTTAGTGAGACGCAGGAATGGCAGCGCGCATCCGCTGTATTCAGGGGCGCCGGCTGTGGCGTGGACACAGTCGGGCTACATTGAGTTCATGGAGACGGGATTCAAGGGCAGCGCGCCTCAGTCCATCCATCGGCTGATAATCCACGAGAAGGCGCACTTTCTGTGGGCGTTTCTATTCGACGAGCCGTTGAAGGCCCAGTGGGTGGCGCTCGGGGGCTGGTACCGCAATGACGACGATTCGCAGGGCTGGTCGACTACCAAACAGACGGAGTTCGTCAGCGCCTATGCCCATGGCAAGAATCCGAGCGACGACATGGCGGAGTCGATTGCATACTTCGTCAACAACCCGGACAAGCTGCGGTCGCGTTCATCTCAAAAGTACGAGTTTATCCGTGACCGCATCATGCAGGGGAACATCTACATCCCCACGATTCGCGAAGACCTCACTTTCGAGGTCTACAATCTGTATCCTGACTACGTTTATCTAGGCAGGATCCGTCGGGTGGATATTGAGGTGGCTGGAGATCCGGAAGGGGACAAGGAAGTCAAGATAGAGATTGAACTCCAAACGACTGGCGGGGGGCTGGAAGGCGCTACACAGGCGCGCACCCGGATATTCAGCGAAATTGGGACTTTAGGGATCTGGCCCTCTACCCCGTGGAGGGACGCGGGCAGTTGGGTACCGTGCTGATCGGAAAGATTGCTCTCAGCCGGCACGCCAAGGCGGGATTCTGGAGTCTGGACCAGATCCGCATTTCAGATGCAGTCGGCAATGAGCGCCTTGCCGGAATCGCTGATTTCGGCTGGCGCCTCCATGTGGATAACTCGCTGGAGGACGTGACGCCGCCGCGATACGTGGGCAATTCGATCTCGCTGTCGCTCTTGGATAGAGTCATAGAAGGCCGCAACGTGCAGATTGTCGAGACTACTTGGCGGGTAGCAGAGCAGTCTGGAATTACCAAATGTGCAGGGTACATGGTTGTCGAGTCATCGGGGCAGTCGCGGGACGATCAGTTCCGATACAGCTATTGGTTCGCGAACTCGTACGCGCCAGATTTCCCCTACCAATGGGATCCCAAGGTCGGCGAGTGCAAGGCATGGCGGGTCGTGCCGGACTGGATACCCTCGGGTAAATACGTGGTAGTTAGCCTTGATATGGCGGACCAAGCTGGCAACTGGACCGATGTCCAATTCAGACACTCAACCGTCAGAAACGACCATCCTGACTTGATCAATGAGTCCGCTCCCGTGATCGAGTTGAAGACCAAGACTCCTGATGTCGAGCCGCCAGCGCTCGACCTCAACAACATCGGCGTTCATGCGGAACCCACCGTGCCGGCAGCGCCGAACGGCGAGACGCAGGTGACTCTGAACTTTCGAATCCGTGACAACATTTCAGGCGTCACAAGCGGAGCAGTCTATTTGCGGGATCCACAAGGCATCAACCACCACTATCAGATGGTGCCCCAGGATGGATACCTCCATGGGTCAAGGTGGTCTCCGTCCGCAGACCCGTCACAGTGGTCCGATGAGACATTTAGGGTGCTTCTCCCAAAGGGGTCTGCCCCGGGCTTATGGCGCATCTACGCAATCTCGATTTGGGACCGAGCGGAGAACCTCTCAAGGTACAACTTCGGCGAGATCGCTCAATTCGAAGTCGAGTGACTGCTTGTGGGGAATCGCTCCTGCGGCCTATTTCATTCATTACCGACGCCTTGAACAGTTACTCTGCTCGATCTCAGCACACGCCAGCCGGCGCCGGGGTGGCCACTAGATGAAGGCTGGGTTTGTCACGATCCTCGGAAAGCCGAACGTGGGCAAGTCCACGCTGCTCAATTCCCTGGTCGGCACCAAGGTGGCCATCGTCAGCCGGCGCCGCCAGACCACGCGGGACGCGATCCAGGGCGTGCTGACCGAGCCGCGCGGGCAAGTCGTCTTCGTCGACAGCCCGGGCGTACACGCTCCCGCCAAACGCCTTGGCAAACGCATGATGCGGGAGGTCACGCGAGCGACGAGCGGCTGCCATGCCACCTTGGTGATGGTTGATCCGACGAGTGGCCTTTCCGAATTGGACGAGATGGCCGTCTCCGTGGCCCAGAACTTGGGGGCACCCGCCATGCTGCTGGTGAACAAGGTCGATCGCGTGGTTCGCAAGGAAACGCTGCTGCCATTCCTCGCCGAGTGCAGCGCGCTGCACGATTTTGCTCACTTCATCCCCATCTCGGCGACGAAGGGCACGAATCTCGACCGGATCCTGGACGCGCTGTTCCAGATCCTTCCCGAATCCGCCGGATACTATCCGGAGGGATTCGTCACCGACCAGCCGGAGAGATTCCTGGCCGCAGAGCTAATTCGCGAGCGCATCCTGCGAGAAACACACGACGAGATCCCTCACTCTGTGGCAGTGCGCATCGAGCGCTGGCGCGAGACGCGCGGCAGACTCCTAATCGGGGCTGCGGTAGTCGTGGAGCGCAGCGGGCAGAAGGCGATCCTGATCGGCAAGCAAGGCGCGAAGATGAAGCAACTCGCGACCCGCGCGCGACAATCTTTAGAAGCCCGGTTCGGTCGATCGGTGCATCTTGAGGTCTTCGTCCAAGTTCGAAAGAATTGGCGCAACAACCCGAGGTTCGTGGACGAGCTCGACTTTCGAAGGATCATGAGCCATGGCTGACAAGGGGGACGATCCAAGGATGACCCGCCGAAGCCTAGCCCTGCTGGCTTTCGTGCCGCTGATCCCCGCTTTGGGACAGCGGCGGGACGGGGACGATCTGCTGTACGACAGAGTGCACCGGAAACTGAACAACCATCGCGCGCTCCGAATTCGGGACTTGCAACTAGAAGTGTCCGATGGCATCGTGCGGATTCTAGGGACGGTCCGGTCAGGATCTGTCAAGCGTCGCGCGGCCAAGGTGGCATCGGTCAAAGGTGTCAGGAAGATCGTGAATGACCTGACTGTCGGGCCCTGAATCCAGTGACGGCCCTGTGACGCTAGGATCTGTGGGAGTGCTACGCTAGACTGACAGTTAGGACACGGCTGGTGAATTTGGGCACAGTGATGATCGAATGTATGGGTATCGAGGTTCGCTCTTGCGGGGTCAATGATACCACCCAGACGGCGTGAGGACGCTTGTGAGCGACAATACCATTGCTCACTATCGCCTATCGATGGTCCATGGGCAGAGGGTGAACTGAAGATCCTCGGGCAGTATTTGGATGCCTACACCACTGCCCTGAACGGTAGGCCATTTATGGTCCTGTGTATGGATATATTGTTGGGCGCAGGTGATGTTCCTATCAAGTCTTCAGATAGCGACTGATAGCGCTTTATCAAAGGCTCTGGTAGACGCATAAATGGGATTTCTGGCAGGCATCTTGACCGGGTAGGATTTCAGCCCAATGCAACTGAACCAAGGTAACCGTTCGGGCGAGCCGTGGTCTGCGGCTCCAGTCGGAAAGGCTAGGAGGTTGGGAAGACTGGACAGGTATAGTGACGGAATGAATCACGGAGCGGTCACCGCGCCGTCCGCTGACGGACCGGGACTCGCGGCAGGGAGCCGCGATCAGGGATGCTCAAAGGATCGAGCTCGACACACGATCAAGGCCAGTGTCGGCCCGGACCGAGCATCCCGCGCGCGGCACCGGGATGACGGCTGCTGCCACCGGGTTCGTGACGAGCGCACCCGATGTCATTCCGCGGGCGGCTCGCCGGGAAGTTTCTGCGCGGCGACCGTCCCGGGGTCGTCCGCAGCGGCAGGCGATTTCGATGCCGCGCGACGCCTCCCCGCGGGGATCAGCTCCAGCGTTGCCTCGCTGCGGGCAGTGCGCTGGGCAATGCCAGCCAGCTCCTTCATAAGCTCGTTGTTCCGCGCCGTCAGCGATTCGAAGTTCCTGTCACTGCGCTCTAGCGCTGCTTGGAACGCGTGATCCCGCTTCTCCGCTTCCCTGTCGATCCGCTCCACCAGCACCTGGAACGCCTGCTTCCGCTTCTTCGCCTCCATATCAAAGCGCTGCTCCCGCTTCTCCGCTTCCCTGTCGATCCGCTCCACCAACACCTGGTACGCCTGCTCCCGCTTCTCGGCCTCCATATCAAAGCGCTGCTCCCGCTTCTCCGCTTCCCTGTCGATCCGCTCCACCAACACCTGGTACGCCTGCTCCCGCTTCTTCGCCTCCATATCAAAGCGCTGCTCCCGCTTCTCCGCTTCCCTGTCACTGCGCTCCACCAGCACATGGAAGGCCTGCTCCCGCTTCTCCGCTTCCCTGTCACTGCGCTCCACCAGCACATGGAAGGCCTGTTCCCGCTTCTCCGCTTCCCTGTCACTGCGCTCCAGCGCTGCCTGAAAATCCCGCTTGTGCCCGGCAAGCCACCTGTACGCCAGCGTTGCCAGCAGCGCGAAGAAAGCAATTAGCGTGCCGGTTGCCGCAATCGCGGATCTTGCCCACTCCTCCATGGGCTCTACCCTACAACACCAGCTCGCTGACCGCCGCCATGACGGCCCGCGCCTTCCCTGCGACCTCCCGGGTGCGCACGGGGAACCGTGGAGGCGCTTGGCCGCACCGGCCGCCGGACCGAGCCCGCAACGTCATCGAAGCAGCGCCATCCCGCCTTCCCGCGATCCTATCGTCTCGCGGGAAGTCAGTCGATTCTCCAACGCCCGGCAGCACCCGCTGTACCCTGCCAACTCCCAGCCACGGCCCGCCCGAACGCTTACCATCCAAGAGCTACAAGGTCACACCTGGGGCCATGCCGACGACCGGTCAAGGCCACGCTTGAATGTGTGCCCGAGCATTGGGGCCGCAAAGCCCGTTCACAGGCAACTCCTCCGCCTAGCGCTAGATCGTAGTTGACACGGAGGGGGTTAGTCGTGTAGAACAGCAGTAGTGCGAATTGGTCTGCGCATGCTGAAGCCGGACACAGCCGATTGGTTGGGCAAGGCTCTGCAGAAGGGCAAGCTCTCGCGGGCGGCCTTGGCACGCCAGCTGTGTGAGCTGGATGGCTGGCGCAACCGGAAGGGCGAGCTGTGTGCGGCCTCGGCTCGCAAGGGCCTGCCGGGGCTGGCGGCGGAGCTAGGTCTGCCCTTGCCGCCGGCGCGGCGCCCGGCGGGGGGCTGCCGGCCGCGCTCGCGGCGCCGGGAGCCGCGCGGCTTCCCGCCGGTCCGGCTGCAGTGCTCGCTGGAGGAGCTGGGAGCGGTCAGCCTGCGCCCGGCCGACACGCTCAAGCTGCGTCGGCACTATGGGGACCTGCTGGCTGCGGAACATCCGCTGGGGCGCGGGCGCGCGCCGGGTTGCCGGCTGGTGTACGGCGTCCGAGCCGGGGGCCAAGACGTGGGGGTGGTCAGCTTCGTGGCCGCGCCGATGCGCCTGGGACCGCGCGACCAGCATCTGGGCTGGGACGAGCGCACCCGCCGCCGGAACCTGCCCAAGCTGGTCTCCAACGACCGGTTCCTGGTGCGGCCCGGCGTGGTGGTCAAGAACCTCGCCAGCCACGTGCTGGGCCTGGCGCTGCGGCGCTTGGGCCGCGACTGGCAGCGGCTGCACGGGAGCGCACCGGTGGCGGTTGAGACCTGTGTCGAGCAGCACCGGCGGGCGACGTGCTACAAGGCGGCGGGCTTTGCGTGCCTGGGGCAGACGGGGGGCCTGCCGCGGGGGGCCAAGGAGCCCTCGCGGGCGCAGCGGGCCAGGCCGGACTTCCGCGAGCCGGAGCGCAATCGCAAGCAGGTCTGGGTCAAGGCGCTGGTGCCGGACTGGGAGCGGGTCCTCCGACAGCCGGCACGGCTGGTGCTGGGCGCCTTCCCGAGGCTGGACTTCAAGAGCGAGGCGGAGCACTGGTCCGGGCGCGAGTTCGAGCGCTCGGATTTGCCGGACCGGCGCCTGCGGGAACGGCTCAAGGCCATGGGCGGGGCCTGGGAGCAGCGGCCGGGCAAGTGCCTGCCGGAGATCTTCCCGCGAGGCAAGGACCAGCAGGCCGCCTATCGCTTCCTGCGCAATCGGAGGGTTTCGATGGAGCACATCCTGGCGCCGCACCGGGAGGCCATGGTGGACCGCTGCCAGCTGCTGAAGAGCACAGTGCTGCTGGTGCAGGACACGACCACGCTGAACTACACCGGGCTGGGCAAGTGCACGAGCGGTCTGGGGCCGCTGAAGCAGCGCAGCAACAGTGCGCGGGGGCTGCACGTGCATGCGTCGGTGGCCTACGCGCAGGGCGGCCGGCCGCTGGGAGTGAGCGGCCTGGAGGTCTGGGGCCGGCCGCTGCAGGAGCCGCCGGACGAGCGCGAGAAGGAAAGCCGGCGTTGGTTGCGGGGGCTGCGGCAGGGTTTCGAACTGGGCCGGGCCTGCCCGGGCCAGCGCATCGTGGTGGTGGGCGACCGCGAGAGCGACATCTACGAACTGTTCCAAGAGCGGGAGCGGCGCGAGCAGGCCGGCGAAGAGCACGTGGAATTGCTGGTGCGCGTGAACTTGGGCCGGCAGCGCAAGGTCAAGGTGTGGGACTCGGGCCTGCGGTCGCTGATGCTGCGCTCGATCCCCATGCAGGCCGACTTTCAGCGAAGGGTGCGCTTCCGGCGCAAGTTCTGGCTGCCCTCGCAGGGGGGCAAGCGGGCCCGCAAGCGGCGCAAGGTGGACACCCTGGTGAGCATCGGGCCGGTCGAGGTGCAGCCGCCGGAGGCGCGCCGCAAGCGGGGCGAGGCGGGGGTGGAGGCCTGGCTGGTGCATGTCGGACAGACCAATGCGGAGCCGGGAGCGGATCCGCTGGAGTGGTTTCTGCTGAGCACGGCGGGCGCGTTGAGCAAGGGCTGGGCGAAGCGCATCGTGCGCTGGTACGAAACGCGCTGGGGAATTGAGGAATTTTTCAGAGGGGCGTCATACTACTCCATTCCACGATTCTCGTCCGGAGCAGGCGCGGTTTTGCCGCAGGGGGCACCCGTTCGACGGCTGGCCGCTCAAGATCCTGTCCAGTCGGAGGCGTCCCAGCGGCCAGCTGTGGCTGTACGTTGAGCTGCCCGACGGTCGTCGGCGCTCCTTCCCCGCTGCTTGGACCACGCTGCAGCCGCCGCCGGAGGGCGCCCAGTGCGTGCGCCTGCGCGTGTCTCACCTGCGCGCCTTGCGTACGCTGGTGGGAGCCTTGCGGAGGCGCCATGCGAGAGACCGAGAAGGGGCCGGCAGCGGGGCTGGAGGGCCGGCTGCTGGCGTTGCTGGAGCACGAGGAGCGGCAGGCTCGCTGGCGGAGTCTGCCGGCCGGGGCGCGGCGGGAAGCGGTGGAGCAGCTGGCGCGGATGCTGCTGCGGGCGCGAGCGCGGGAGTTGAGCGATGAAGCGGGAGACGCTGATCCGGGCGCGGCATCTTGAGCGGCTGGCGTTGGTGTACGTGCGCCAGTCGACGCCGGGGCAAGTGCTGAAGAACCGGGAGTCGACGCGGCTGCAATACGAGCTGCGGGAGCGGGCGGAGCAGCTGGGCTGGCCGCGGGAGCGCATCGAGACGATCGACGAGGATCTGGGCTGCTCGGGATCAGGGGAAGTGCAGCGCGCGGGGTTCGCGCGGCTGCTGCAGAGCGTGGCGCGAGGGCGGGCTGGAGCGGTGTTCGGGTTGGATGCCTCGCGCTTCGCGCGCAACGGGGCGGACTGGTTCAAGCTGCTGCGCTGGCTGCGGGCCACGGAGACGTTGCTGGTGACGGACGAAGGGGTGTACGACGCCAACAGCGGGGACGACAGTTTCGTGCTGGGCATTCACGGCACGCTGTCGGAGGCGGAGCTACACAAGATCAAGGCGCGCCTGGACAAGGGGATGCTGAGCAAGGCGCGGCGCGGCGAGCTGTACCACCACGTGCCGACGGGCTTCGTCGTGGACGGCAAGCGGCTGCGCAAGGATCCGGACCGGGACGTGCGCGAAGCGGTGGGCGAGGTGTTCCAGCGATTCCGGGAGCTGGGGACGGCCCTGCAAGTGGCGCGGCAGCTGCGGGCGGAGGGGATGAAGCTGCCGACGCGGCATCTGGACGAGCGCGGCTTGGAGTGGCGCGAGGCGACCTACTCGCGGGTGTGGAACGTGCTGCGGAACCCGGCCATGGGCGGGGCGTACGCGTGGGGCAGAACGCGCACCAGGCTGCAGCTGGACGAGCGGGGTCGGGAGCAGAAGACGAGGCGCAAGCTGCCGATGGAGGAGTGGCGGGTGTTGCTGACGAAGCACCATCAGGGCTACGTGGAGTGGGAGGAGTGGCTGTCGATCCAGGCGCGGCTGGCGGGGAACGCAGTGGGGCAGGGCGGACGGGGGGCGGCGCGGGAAGGGCGGGCTCTGCTGCAGGGGCTGGCCACCTGCGGCAGCTGCGGGCGGCAGTTGACAGTGCGTTACGCGAACGCGGTGCAGTACCGCTGCGAGCCCAGTCTGGACGGCGAGGGGGGCTGCCAGTATCTGGGGGGCGTGCGGCTGGACCGGCTGGTGGCGGAGATCGTGCTGGATGGGCTGGGGCCGGCAGCGGCGGAGGCTGCCCTGGAGGCGGAACGGCAGCGGGACAAGGAGGAGCGGCGGCGGCTGCTGGGGTACCGGCGGGAAGTGGAGCGCAAGCAGTGGGACGAGCGCAAGGCGCGCAAGGAGTACTTGGAGGTGGAGCCGGAGTTCCGGCGGGTGAAGCGGACGCTGGCGCGGGACTGGGAGCGGGCGCAGCAAGCGCTGGAGCGGGCGCAGGAGGCCTTGGCGGGAGCGCGGAAGGATCTGCAGGCGGCGCGGCAGGGCGAGCCGGCCAGCGTGTCACCGGAGGAGCGGGAGGAGCTGGCGCGGTGCTGCGAGGACCTGCGGGCGGTGTGGGAAGACGCGGCGACCACTTGGCGGGACCGCAAGCGGCTGCTGCGGGCGGTGCTGGAGGAAGTGGTGCTGACAGCGGACCGCGAGGCGGGCAAGCTAGGAGTGCTGCTGCGCTGGCGAGGGGGCTGGATCGACGAGCGGGAGCTGGGGTTGCAGCCCATGCCACGGCCCGAGCGCACGCCGGCAGCGACCGTGGAGCTGGTGCGGCGCCTGGCGCGGTTTGATTACGACCGCGAGGTGGCCGCGGAGTTGCGGCGGAGAGGGCTGCGCACCGCTCGCGGTCTGGAGTTCACGTGGCAACGGGTGGCGGCCGTGCGGAGGCAGTACGGCATCCCCGGCTGCCCGCGCAAACCGGCCGGCGGTCCGGAGCCGGTGTCGGTGCCGGCAGCGGCGCGGGAGCTGGGAGTGTCGGTGTCCTCGCTGTACCGCTGGATTGAGCAGGGTTGGGTGCCGGCCGAGCGGTCGGGGCCGGAGGGCGCCTTGCGGGTGCGGCTGGACGCGAGGGTGAGGGCGAAGTTTCGCGAGGTGGTCCCGGAGGGCTACGTGCGGGCCGGGGAGGCGGCGCGGGCACTGGGGGTGTCGCGCCAGACGCTCTGGTCCCGAGTTCGGGCCGGCTCGCTGCCGGCGCTGCGCGTGGTGCGGGGCGCGGAGAGGGGCTTGTACGTGCGGTTGGACAGCGTGCCGCAGCCGCTGTTGCCAGGCTTGCCGGGTGCGGCTGAGGAGAGCGGCTGATGCGAGCGCTGGGGAGGAGCGGGCAAGCGAGGGGGCCGCTTTGCCGGCGCGGGACGGGGCACTCCGCGAGCCGTCCTGTCGGCCGGCCGCCAGTTTCTCACGATGCAAAGTGCCTGCTGGGGCGCACTGGCGGGCACCCTGCCGGCCCTGGCCGGCTGGCAGCGGCTGCCGCCGGTCCATTCTCAGTGCCGGGAGCTGGGGAGCAGGCCGGCAGGGGGGCCGAAACCGCCGCCCGGAGGCATTCCCACGACGTAAGAGGTGCTGGCGCACTGGAGCCAGCCGCTCCGAGCCAGGCCCGCAGCTGCCAATTTGCCATGCTTGGCGGGACGCCCTGGCCGCGGTGGCATGGCACGCTCTGGAAGCGTCGACGCTGCGACTGCCGCGGGCGGGCGGGCCGGTGCTCTGCTTGGGCTGCGGAGCCACACCGCAGCCCGTTCCGGGTCCCAGAGGGAGCGCTGGGGCGCTTCGCGGGCGAATTCAGCGTGTCAGGGCCGCCATTCCCGCCGATATGGCAGCACAAGGAGGGGGCGTCCGCCTCCTTGCAGCCTCAGGCCCACCTCGGGTGTGACGGGCATGGCCCTCCGGACTGCGTCGAGGCAAGAGCAGAATCGAACCGCCTTGCAGGTCCCGATTCTCCAACAGGCACCGCCCGCACAAGGCGCTGTACGACAATGGAGGTGCATTGTGAAGCGTAACCGTTTAAGGTGCTCAAGAACGGCGCGCGCATCGAGGACCGCCGCCTGCGCACGGCCGAAGCGCTGAGCAAGTGCCTGGCGTTCGACGCCGTCACGGCCTGGCAGGTCTCCTCGCTGGCACGCTACGCGCGGGATGCGCCGCAGACGCCGGTGGACGCAGTGTTGACCTGGGACGAGATCGCGGTCCTGTGGGCCATTGTGCAGGGGGACGAGCTGTGGCCGGGGGCCGCGCGGGGCCGCGCGCCACCGGGCGACATCCGGACCTGGGTGGTGTGGCTGGCGATGACGACCGGCTGGCTGCCCTCCAAGCGCCGACCCCTGCCGGGCGACGCCGTGCTCTGGCGGGCCTGCGCCGCTTTGGGAGGCTGTGTGCGGTACGAGCAGAAGCGGCCGCCCATGGTCAGCAAGCCCGATTTCGCGGAGCCGCCGAGCGCAGCCCGGCCGCAGGCCATGGAGTCCCGGTAGCGCCAAGCCGGAGAGCTCGGGCTTAGCGCGACAGCTCGCGGCGAACCACTGGGGCTCTCACCGGGGCCAAGCCGGAGAACGTCCGCCAGTCCGTCTGCAGCTGGTGCGGGGTCGGCCAGTCTGTTGGCTGCACCCCGCACCGACCCATGGCTTGGCCGCAGTCGCCGGCCATCGGAGACGCTGGCGCCCGGGCGACAGCGACCCCGTCCAATCCCCCCGAGGACGGCGGCCTGAAACAGTTGCACTCCAACGAGGGCCCCCACGACGCCGCTGGGCACTAGACTCGTCCGCACCGGCACTGCCATCCTCCAGACTTGGCCCGCCGCCCCGGGGACTCTCGCAGATTCGGCCAGGCCAAGGTCAACTCGCAACCAAAAGTAAGAGTCAACTACGACCTAGTGTCATGTGTCAGAAGTCCTTGACCAGTAGGGCTGCAGTTTGGTGCCGTCTCAGGGGGAGGCGGGACCGAGCATGCCGAATCACCACACAAGGGAATTGCCGGAGCTCTCGGAGGAGGAGCGGCAGGAGTTGGAGCGCTGGCTGCGCCGGCAAACGACGGCGCAGTCACTGGCCCTGAGGGCGCGGATCGTGTTGCAGTGTGCAAGTGGCAAGAGCGATCTGGCAGTAGCGCAAGTGGTCGGAGTCACTCGCGGAACGGTCGGCAAGTGGCGGCGGAGGTTTGTGCAAGACGGCTGCGACGGATTGCTGGACGAGCCCCGACCGGGAACTCCTCGCAAGGTGTCGGACAGGGAGGTTGAACGAGTCGTGACTCGCACGCTGGAGTCGATGCCTCGGGGAGCAACGCAGTGGAGCACACGGTCGATGGCCAAGGAATGCGGCTTGAGCTTCGCCACCGTGGGCCGCATTTGGCGCGCGTTCGGGCTGAAGCCGCACCGCACGGAGACCTTCAAACTGTCGAGGGACCCGCTGTTCATCGAGAAAGTCCGGGATGTCGTGGGGCTCTACCTGCATCCGCCCGAGCGGGCGGTGGTCCTGTGCGTGGACGAGAAGTCGCAAATTCAGGCGCTAGACCGAACGCAGCCCTTGCTGCCCCTGCGGCCAGGCGTGCCCCGCCAGCAAACGCACGACTACAAGAGGAACGGCACCACGTCACTGTTTGCAGCGCTGAACACAGCCACCGGCGAGGTGATCGGCAAGTGCTACCGGCGACATCGGTCGATCGAGTTCAAGCAATTTCTGGCGATCATCGACAAGCGGGTGCCTGAGGACTTGGATGTGCACCTCGTCTTGGACAACTACGGCACGCACAAGACGGCGATGATCCACAATTGGCTGCTGAGACGCCCGCGGTTTCACTTGCACTTCACGCCCACGAGCGCCTCTTGGCTCAATCAAGTGGAGCGCTGGTTTGCCGAGATCACCCGTCGCCAACTACGACACGGGACCTATCGCAGCACGTTAGCCCTAGAGAAGGCCATCAAGGAGTACTTGGAGGTGTACAACGAGAATCCGAAGCCATTCATCTGGACCAAGCGCGCCGATCAGATCCTCGAGTCACTCAAGACTTACTGCTCACGTATTTCTGACACAGGACACTAGCGCTAGCTCCTCCGCCGCTGTGCTTTCGCCGCGCTAGGCGGTATGTTCGGGAAGCCACTCCGAGAAGCTTCCACCCGCCGCCGCCAGTCGCTCCAGCAGAGGGGCAGGCGTCCACCAGTGGCCGTGCTGGTCGTGAAACTCGCGCACTCGGTCCAAGACTCGGTCCAGACCCACGGTGTCGGCGTAGAACATCGGGCCCCCCCGGTAGGGCGGAAACCCATACCCGTACGCGTAGATCACGTCGATATCCGATGAGCGCAGAGCGATTCCCTCCTCTAGGATCCGAGCCCCTTCGTTGACCAGCGCCAAGACGGTCCGATCGCGAATCTCGTCATCGGCGATCGTTCGCTGCCGGATGCTGTGCTCCTCGGCGATCCCGCGCAGCACGTCATCGACCTGGGGATCTTCATGGCGACTGCGCCCCTCGCCGTAGCGATACCAGCCCTTCTTGGTCTTCTGGCCATAGCGGCCCAACTCGCAGAGGGCGTCTTCCGCCAAGGGGCGGCGGGTTCCCGGGGGATACAGCTGCGGCGCCTCCCTGCGGACTCTCATCCCAACATCAAGGCCGGCGAGATCACCCACGGCCAACGGGCCCATCGCCGCCCCGAACGCGTACAGGACGCGATCGATGTCGGCGGGCCGGGCCCCCTCCTCTGCCAAGAACTGGGCCTCGCGGCGGTATGGGTGGAACATGCGGTTGCCGACGAATCCGTGACAGTTCCCGACCAACACACCGACCTTGCGGAGCGTCTTGGCAAGCTGGAGCGATGTCGCGACCACTTCGCTCGAGGTCCGCTCGCCACGGACGATTTCGAGCAACCGCATCACGTTGGCCGGGCTGAAGAAATGGTGGCCGATCACGTCGGCGGGCCGACTGGTGGCCAGCGCGATCTCGTCCACACTTAGCGTCGACGTGTTGGTGGCGAGCACGGCACCCTCGCGGGCGACCGCATCGATTTGTCCAAATACCTCCCGCTTGAGCGCCATGTCCTCGAAGACGGCTTCCACCACGATGTCGACCTCAGCGAAACCGTCCCATGTGGTTTGCGGCGTGATCAGCCCGAGCCGCTCCTGAACGTACTCGGGAGTGAATCGCCCGCTCCTCACGGACCGCTGATAGTTCTTGCGAATTGTCGACATCCCTCGGGCGAGGGCATCTTGCGACACTTCCTTCAGCCGCACAGGGATGCCCGCGTTCGCGTAGCACATCGCAATACCGCCGCCCATCGTGCCGGCCCCCAGCACCGCCGCGGAACGAATCGGTCTCGCCGGCGATCCCTTGGGTATGCCCGGAATCTTGCGAGCGTTCCGCGCGGCGAAGAACTGATGGATCAGCGCCTTCGACTGCGTGGAAAATAGGCACTCTTGGAAGATCTCCCGCTCTCGCTTGATGCCCTCGGAGAACGGTAGCGTCACGGCGCACCCGACGGCTTCGATCGCCCTCAGCGGCGCAGCTTGCCCGCGGCGGGCCTTGCGCACGATTGCCTCGGCGGCGGAGCAGAGGGCGCGACACTCCGCGGCGCTGCAGAGTTTCTCGTCACGCTCGCTGACCTTCGTGTGCGCGGTGCCGGAATCACTCACGCCAGCGGCGAAGTCAACGGCGGCAGCGAGCAATTCATCGTGTCCGGCACCCGGGAAGACGGCGTCGAGAATCCCGATGCGGCGCGCTTCCAGAGCCGCGACCGGGTCGCCAAGGGCACAAATTGTCAGCGCTTTCTCGACCCCGACCAGCCGGGGCAGCCGCTGGGTCCCCTGCGCACCCGGAATGATCCCGAGCTTGACTTCGGGCTGGCCGACCTTGGCAGACTCCAAGGCAACCCGGTAGTGACAACCCTGCGCGGTCTCGAGACCGCCACCGAAGGCGTAGCCGTGGATGGCGGCAACCGTGGGCTTGGGGGAGTCCTCGAGAGCATGGACCACGGTGACCAAGCCGGGCCCGCTAGGCTTCTGTCCGGACGTGATCTTGCCGAACTGCTTGATGTCCGCGCCCGCGATGAATGTGCGCCCAGCCCCAATCAGCACGATCGCGCTCACGGCGTCATCGGCGACAAAGCCATCGATCCCTGCCAAGATTCCGGCGGGAACGCCGGGACTGAGGGCGTTCACGGGCGGATTGTCAACGATGATCACGCCGACACCCTTGGTAACGCTGGTTCGAACGAGCTGCGACATTGTTCTCCCGAGAAACCGCCCCCGGCGCTGGGCCGCCGGGGCACTTCAGGTTAGCGAATGTTCAGCCCGGCGGCCGAACAGATGCCGCCGTCGACCGGCGAGCTAAGACAGGGCTTAGAGGGGTTCGAGGTCGACACGCAGATCGTCCCAAGGAGGCATCGCCTGCAGACTCCCCAGAGCGGCCAGCGGAACGTCGACCTCTTGCCCGCCGTTGGGGGGCAGGGGATCCGGTATGACGACCCGGAAGGAGGCCAGTGGTGGCGATTGGCGATCGGCCTGGCGTACCCGTAGGAGAACCGACAATGCCACGCTCTGGGGCTCTCTGGAGTGATTGGAGACGAACGCCTTGACGTGGGTCTGGAACTGGTCGTCGTAGTACGGGCGAACAGCCGACACCTCAAGCGGACCGCTGACGCCGATTGCGAAGGTGCCAACCGACGCCTCCTCCGCTTCCGGCGGGTCCTCGAGCCGCATGCGGTCGCCACTGGCCAGCCAGAACGCGACGCCAACCGACGCCCCGAGCACAACCACAAACCCCAACAGGTGCCGCGGAGCGATGCGAACGCCGGAGCGCGCCACATCGGGCTTGGCCACTTCCCCACCCTATGGATGCTGGACCGGCACGGATGCGGAAGGGGCCGGCCACGGCGTGGCCGACTCCTCGACCGGCGTCTCGGATGTCTCGAGCGTTGGCTCATCGTCCGGCGTCTCGGATGTCTCGAGCGTCGGCTCATCGTCCGGCGGCAAATCCGGTTGCGCCGGGGTAGCGCAGTGGGGGCAAACATCCCTAGCAACGTCGACACTGCCACCGCAGTTGGAGCAGACCCAAGTGAACATGACCCCCCATTTTGCAGCAACGGGCGCCCAAGCGCCTGAGTCGACCCGAGCCCGGCATGATCGCGACCAGATGGTGGGGTGGGAACAGCCCCCTGTCGCTGCGCAAACGCCGAACGCGCTTTCGCCAGCCCAGGGGCGACTTCCGGCCGGCACAGGTCCCGTGGTTTGGTCAGCACCGACACGGCCTGCCTTCTTGCGAGACCGATTGCCGGCCTGCGTCAAGAAGCCCTTCGGAGGCCGGTGGGAATCCCGGCCAATGGAGGAGACGACCAGCCATGCCTCGAGACTGGTGGCACCGGCCAAGCGTTCCTTCCAGTCGCGGTCAAAGCTGCCCGGCTAGAGCCTGCGCGAAGGCCGCCAGGAACTCTTGGAGGAAATGTGGGCTCCTCCGGAGCAAGGCTAGTCGGTCCGAGATTGAAGTGTCCGGCACGCCCCCAGAGCCGCAAGCTGGGATCGGAACCTAGCCTCTGCTCATGGAATCTGGGGCGCTTCGCCATCGAAGCGCCCCCATGCAGGCTGGTACAATTTGGGCTCGGCCGGTTGCCAGTGCCTGACCCGATGCCCGTAGCCGATCTAGGACTGGCCGACGCTGGCACGATTGCCAAGTTCGAGCCTGTCATAGGGCTTGAAGTGCATGTCCAGCTGAAGACGAAGACGAAGATTTTCTCCCACTCGACCCACGTCTTCGGTCGCGAGCCCAACACACAGACCGATCCGGTCGTCCTGGGACTGCCGGGTGCGCTGCCGGTGCTTAACCGAAAGGCTGTCGCGCTGGCTGTGCGCGCGTCCCTGGCGATCAACTGCCGCGTCAACCGATACTCTCGGTTCGCCCGCAAGAACTACTTCTATCCCGACCTTCCGAAGGGCTACCAGATCTCCCAGTACGAGCACCCGCTCGCCGAGCACGGCTGGCTTGACATCGAAACGGGCGGAGGCTCCAAGCGCATCGGCATCACGCGGCTGCACATGGAGGAAGACGCAGGCAAGACCATCCATGACGGATTCTCGGACTCTGACCGGTACAGCTATGTCGACCTGAACCGCGCGGGCGCCCCACTCTGCGAGATTGTGAGCGAGCCCGACCTGCGCAGCGCCGAGGAGGCCGTGGCATACCTGAACGAACTCAAGCTCGTGATCCAATACGCCGGTGCATCCGACTGCGACATGGAGAAGGGCCAGCTCCGCTGCGACGCGAACATTTCCGTGCGCCCGGTCGGAAGCGAGACCTTCGGCACGCGCTGCGAGATCAAGAATCTCAACTCGTTCCGGTTCGTCAAGCAGGCAATCCAATACGAGATCGCGCGGCAGGCGGCGGTTGTGTCCAGCGGCGGCACCGTGGTCCAAGACACGCGCCTGTTCAACACGGGCACGGGTGTGACATCGAGCATGCGCGGCAAGGAGGACTCCCACGACTACCGGTACTTCCCGGAGCCGGACCTCCCGCCGCTCATCGTCTCCGAAGACGAGCGCAAGAAGATTCGCGCCGCCATGCCCGAGTTGCCGCCCTCCATGCGCAAGCGCTTCGTGCGGGAGTACGGGCTGTCCCAATACGACGCGCGCGTGCTGACCTTAGCGGCACCCACGGCGGCCTACTTCGAGCGGGCCGCCAGGGCGTCCTCTAACCCGAAGACTGCCGCGAAGTGGGTCCAAGGGGAGTTGATGGGCGCCCTGCGAGCATCCGGGCGCAGCATCGGCGACTCGCCCGTCTCGGCAGAACGGCTGGGCGAGCTGCTAACGCTAGTCGACAAGGGCACCCTGTCCGGAAAGCTGGCCAAGAACGTGTTCGCGAAGATGTTCGAGACGGGCCGGAGTGCGCCCGAGATAGTCCGGACCGAGGGTCTGCGGCAGATCAGCGACGAGGGCTCGCTGGAGGGGGTCATCCGAGACGTGTTGGACCGCTCGCCCAAGCAGGTGGCGCAATACCGGGGCGGCAAGACGGCGGTGATCGGCTACTTCGTCGGCCAGGTGATGCGCGCCACCCGTGGCCAAGCCAACCCAAGGCTGGTCAACAAGATGCTGAGGGAAACTCTCGGCCGCTGAGTCAGTTGGCGCGGCGCTGTCGCCCAGCGATTCCCGTCAGAGCCCGAGCCAGCGCCTCTCGCGGCCGCCCTTGGGGTTGCGCCAGCCATCCCGCTCACACAGCTGGCGTGCCAAGGCCGCCCGCGAGAGCTTGCCCTTCCGCAGAGCCCCGTCCAACCACTCAACGGTCAAGGGCTGCAGCATGCGTAGACCAATCCGCACTACTGCTGTGCTCCATGACTAAGCGCCCTTTGTGTCAACTCCGTTGGAGCGGTAGTTCCGCGTGAAACCGTAGGGACCTGCCGTGCGAAGATGGATCGTGAGATTGATGCTTGCCCAAAGAGTCCTTCCCGTTGCCTGTCTCGCGTTCGTCACCGCAGCCTATGCAGACGTGATGATCCTGGAGGAGATCATCGTCAAGGTCAACGACGGAATCATTCTGCGCTCGGAATACGAGCGCACCGTCGACCAGATCCGCCGCGAGGTCGCCGCCGATCCCGGCATGTCGGCAGAGGACCGCGAGCAGGAACTCCGCGACCGCGAGCAGGAGGTGCTGCGCGACATGATCGATCAGCGCCTGCTCGTCCAGAAAGGCGAGGAACTCGGGGTGAGCGTCGAGGCCCAGGTGCTTCGCCAGCGGGACACCATCATGGAGCGCAACAACATCGGCACGACGGACGAGTTCGAGGCCTGGGTCCTCGAGCGCACCGGCGAGCCGGCCGAGGATCTCATGGACCGGATGCGCGAGAATTTCCTCTCCCAGTCCGTCCTGGGCCAAGAGGTGTCTCGCCGCGTGGTGGTCACCAGAGACGAGATCGTCGCGTTCTACGAGGAGCACAGGGAAGAGTTCGTGCGATCCGAAGGTGTTCGCCTCAGCCAGATTCTCGTGGCCGCAAAGGACGGAGAGACGGAAGAGGAGCTCCGCAGCCGGGCCGAAGAGGTGCACGGGAGGGTCCAGCGCGGCGAGCCGTTCGCGGAGATGGCCCGCAGGTTCTCCGATGACGAGGCGACCAAGGAACTGGGCGGCGACATTGGCATCTACCGCCGCGGAATGCTGAGGGAGGAAATCGAGAACGCCGTGTTCGGCCAGCGCCAAGGCAGGATAAGCGACATTATCGAGGTGCCGAATGGCCTGCTCATCCTGCGCGTTGACCAGAACTTCAGCGAAGGCCTCGCCGAGCTTGAAGAGGTTCAGGAGGAGATTCGCGCCACGCTCAGCGGCCCTCGCTTCCAGCCTGAGATACGCAGATACCTCAGCGAACTCCGCATGCAGGCGTACATCGAGATCCGTCCGGGATACCAAGACTCGGGCAGTGTCGAGGGCATGAACACGGCTTGGAGCGACCCGTCGCGGCTCGCCCCTCAGACCACGACGCGCGAGGAAGTCATCCGAACCCGTCGCCGCAAGCGCCTGCTCTGGGTGGTTCCCCTGCCGCGGGGCAAGGTCGACCTGGATGACGCCGACGGGGGGGCAGAGGGCGGGCCCGCGCCCGCCGGGGGCGAGGCTTCGTGAGACAGGAGCTCTCGGTCGCCGACCTCAAGCAGCCCGACGCACCGGAACGCTTCCGGACCCTGCTCCAAGTCCGGCGCAAGGAAGTCCGGAAGAAGAGGAAGAGCGGTGACGCCTTCCTCGCGCTCCGATTGGCCGACTGCACCGGGTCCGTGGATGCCCGCCTGTGGGAGCTTGCCCCAGGCGCCTCCGAGGGCGTCGAGGTGAACGACTTCGTTGACGTCCGGGGCCGCATGCAAGTCTTCAACGGCCATCCGCAGGTCACGGTACACAAGCTCAGGGTGGTCGACCCGGAGGGGGTGGACCCCAGCCAGTTCCTGCCGAGCACTGATCGGGAGGTCCGGGAGATGTACGGGGAGCTTCTGGCCGCGATCGAGAGCTTCGAGAATCCGCACTTGCGGCAGCTGATGCGCGGCATCTTCCGCGAACCGGAGATCCGGGCTCAATTTGAGCGGGCCCCGGCCGCCACTGGCATGCACCACGCCAAGGTCGGGGGGCTGCTGGAGCACGTCTGCAGCTGTCTTCGGATGGCGAGGCTGGTCGCTTCGCACTATCGCGAGTTGGACGGAGACCTGCTCGCGTCCGGGGTCCTGCTGCATGACTTCGGGAAAATCTTCGAGATGTCGGCCGTGCGCACCATCAAGTACACCGACGAAGGACGGCTGCTCGGCCACATTTCCCTGTGCAACGCGTGGGTCGCGAAGCGCTGCGAGGAGATTGAGGGCTTTCCGCGGCGGCTGAAGCTACTCCTGCTGCACATGATCCTGAGCCACCACGGGAGAGTCAAGTACGGCTCGCCCCGGGAGCCACTGTTCCCCGAAGCCCTCGCGCTGCACTACATCGATGATCTGGACGCGCGCTTGGACATGATGGGCCAGGCCATCGCGGGCATCGCCTCGGGTTTCTGGAGCGAGCGTCATCGAGGTTTGGGGCGGCCTGTCTTGGACCGGGCGGCTTACTTGGAGGGAGATCGGTCACCCGCCGATGCCGACGATCAGCTGGAGCCCCCCCGCCGTGACGCGGCGCGGGCCCTCCAAGGGTCAATCGAGCGATACCGGGCGGATCGAGCGCCCTCGCTGGCACCCTTGCCGGCCGGCGCCGGGAACGAAGGCCGGCACAAACCGGTGGACGCGCAGGCGCAGGTCGCAGTCCCTGCCATGGCGGCCGTGGCGGACGGTTCCTGGGATTAGAACGGAGCGAGACGATGGTCAAGCCGAGCGCCGACTGCGAGTCACTCCGCGGCAAGGTCATCGCCGTCACCGGATCCACCCAAGGGCTTGGGGAGTCGATCGCCAAGCTGGCCGCGGCGCAGGGAGCCAGCGGACTTGTCATCACGGGCCGCTCCGTCGAGCGGGGCCAGGCGGTGGCCTCCTCGATCAGCTCTGCCGCCTGCCGGGCCGTGTTCGAACCGGCGGAGCTGTCCAGCCCGGAGGCGGGTGCCAAGATCGTATCCCGCGCGGATGAGGAGTTCGGACGCCTAGACGGCCTGGTCAACGCGGCCGCGTGCACGGAGCGCGGGACGCTCGAGGGAACATCCGCGGCCCACTGGGACAAGGTCATGGCCATCAACCTCCGAGCGCCGTTCCTGCTGATGCAGGGCGCGGTCCGGATCATGCAACGCGAGGGTCGCGGCGGGAGCATCGTCAACATCCAGAGCATGTCCGCACACGGGGGGACCCCCAACCTGACTCCCTACAGCGTCTCCAAGGGCGGGCTGGCCGTGCTGACCAAGAATGCGGCTCACTCCCAGCGCTCCCACAGAATCCGGGTCAACGCCCTGAACATCGGCTGGATGGCCACGCCCGCCGAGCACGCCGTGCAAACGCTGGAGGGACAGCCGCAGGACTGGCTGGCGGACGCGGACGCGGGTTCGCCGTTCGGGCGCATCCTTCGGCCCCGCGACGTGGCGAGCATCACTGCCTACCTGCTGAGCGACGCATCGTGCATGATGACCGGCGCGGTCATCGACTTCGATCAGCACGTGTTGGGCATTTACAACCCCTGACGGCGCTTGCGGCGGCGGTCGTCTGGAAGTAGACTCTTGGAGGCGGTCCACCCGGGTGGACTGCCTACCGATAAGGAGGGTCTGCGCATGAGCAGGACATGCACACTAGTTGCCTTGGCAGCGGTCGCAGTGGCGGTGGCTATTACACCCGTTGCATTTGGCCAGGCGGTCAGCGGCACGATTACGGGGGTCGTCACCGACCCGTCGAATGCGGCGATTGCCGGCGCATCGATCGCGATCACGAACGTTGGCACGGGAATCGAGACCAATCGAGAGACGGACGAAGGCGGACGCTTCGTGAACACCAACCTTCCGCCGGGAACATACAGCATCACGGTGGAATCAACCGGATTCCAGACATTCGTCCAGCAGAATGTTGTGCTGCGGGTGGACCAGACCGTGCGCGTGGATTCGGTTCTGCAATTGGGCGCCGTCACCGAGCAAGTCGTGGTCAGCGCGGCCCCGCCCATGCTCAAGAGCGAAAAGACGGACGTGGGGTCCTACATCGCCGAGGACCAGTTGCAGGCCCTGCCCAAGTTTGGCAACAACCTCAGCAAGCTGTACAACACCGTTCCGGGAGTCATCCAGAACTTCTTCCAGATCGGGATCGGAGAGAACCCCTCCGAATTCAACGCCACCCTCGTCAACGGCCAGTTCTTCGGCAACAGCGAGTACGAGGTGGACGGGGTCACGAACACGGCATACGGCTTCAGCGGGTTTCAGATCATCGTGCCGAACCAAGACTCGGTGTCCGAGCTCAAGATCACGACCGCATCGTTCGACCCAGAGTTCGGCTCCTCCGCCGGCATGGTCGCGCAGTACGTGACGAAGTCCGGCACGAATCAGCTGCACGGGTCGGCCTTCTGGTACAACCGCAACAAAGCGACGTTTGCCTCCGACCCATTCACCGAGAAAGTGCCCGGGACGGGGCCCAGCGGCACCGGAACGGGCCCGGCGCCGTTCAACTGGAACCAGTTCGGCGGCAGCGTCGGCGGCCCGTTCGCGAAGAACAAGGTCTTTTGGTTCTCGGACTACCAGGGTGTCGAGGCAACCCAAGGCGCCCAGCTGACATCGACGGTTCCGAACGATGCCTTCCGCCGGGGTGACTTCAGCACTTGGCCGGACAATCCGATCTTCGACCCCGCGACCGGGACGGGCGATGGCGGCATCGGTCGGACACAGTTCCCCAGCAATCTGATCCCGGCTTCGCGCATCAGCCCCGTGGCGAACAACTTGCTAGGCCTCCTGCCACAGGCGAATCTCAGCCAGGACACCCAGCAGAACTTCAACGCCGGCGACAATGTGACAACTTGGTCCAAGCAGTGGGACTTGCGGGTGGACTCGGCAGTGGGATCCTCGGGCATGGCATTCGCCAGGTACACCCTGGCGCAGGTGTACCTCGACAATCCCCCGCTGTTCGGCGCCGCCGCGGGCGGCCCGGCGGTCGGCGGCCTCAGCCCCCAGACGGGCGACTTCCGGATGCAGCACCTGTCGACCAATTACACACACACCTTCTCGCCGACGTTCCTGACCGAGGTCCGCGCGGGGTTCTCACGGTTCCGGCTGGACGGGTATCAGTACGATGCTGGCCGAATGACCAACAGCGATGTTGGCATCCCGAACATCAACACGGACGACATCCTCACACAGGGGCTGGCAGGGATCAACGTCACCGGGCCTGTGGGCGGTTGGTCCATGGGAATCCTGCAGGGTGTCGGGATTCCCCGGCTGGACCGCACCACGACGACGCAGTTCGTGAGCAATTCGACGGTCATCAGGGGCAAGCACCAGTTCCGGTTCGGCGCGGACGTGCGCCACACGGCGTTTGACTTCATCGCGGCGAACTTCAGCTCGCGCGGGCACTTCAACTTCCCGACAGCCATCACCGGCAGCCAAGATCTGGAGCAGATGGGCACGCGGTCGGGCCTCGGAATGGCCTCTTTCCTGCTCGGCCTGCCGGACTACTTCTCGCGCGTCGTATTCGAGGACTACACGAGGGAACGCGGATGGAGGACATCGCTGTACTGGCAGGACACTTGGCGCATCAACTCGCGCCTGACCTTCAACTACGGCCTGCGCTATGACTTCATCGGGCCGGTCCATCCCGCCGAGGCGGGCGGCATCGCGAACTTTGACCCGACTAGCGGGGACATCCTGCTGGCCGGCCTCGGAGGGGTCGACATGAGCGCCGGCGTCGCTCCCGACTGGAACAACATCGCCCCGCGCGGCGGGATGGCGCTCAAGCTGACGGAGAAGTCGGTCATCCGGGCGGGCTTCGGCCGGAGCTACTTCGCGTCCAACTATGGCGGGCTGTTCTACGCGATGACGAACCTCTACCCGATCACCGCGCAGCAAGAGGCGCGCTCGCCGAACAACTACGTCCCGGTGTTCCCGATCGAGCAGGGCCCGCCAGCCTCCCCGGCCTTGCGGCTGCCCGAATCGGGCCGCCTGGAAGCGCCGGAGGGAGTGCTGCTGCGATACCGGCCCAACGACAACGCCACCGAGTACATCGACTCTTGGAACCTGTTCATCGAGCACCAGTTCGCCCAAGACTGGAAGGTGTCGCTCGGCTATGTCGGCAGTGCGGGCCGGAAGCTCTGGTGGAACCACGACATGAACGCCGCACCGGCCAGCACGGAGCCCGACCGGCTCTCGAGACGCCCGCTGCAGCGGACGATCGGCTATGGATCCCGGGTCAGCAACGGGTGCAACTGCGCCAATTCCTCCTACAACGCGCTCCAGTTCGTGGTGGAGAAGCGCTACTCGAAGGGCTACTCGCTGACCTCGTCCTTCACGTGGGCCAAGGCCCTCGACGGCCAGCTGGGCGGGTTCGGCTGGGGCGACCAAGGCGCCAACCCTCACGACCGCAAGGGCGGCTACGGCATCTCGCCGTACAACCGCGCGGTGGTCTGGGTGGTCTCTCACAACTGGGAATTGCCGTTCGGCAAGGGTCGCAAGTGGGCGAGCAACGCGCCGGCGGCCGTGGACGCGATCATCGGCGGGTGGCAGTTCAACGGCGTGACGACGCTCGAGACGGGCTTTGCGTTCTCGCCCACCGGCACGACGACGACGCACAACGGGGACTTCGGCAACCGCCCGGACCGCATCGGCGACGGCAAACTGTCGAATCCCACGCGTGGGCGCTGGTTCGACTTCGGCGCGTTCACCAGCGGTCCCTACGGAGTGTGGGGCAACGCCGGGCGGGGCATCCTGCGGGGACCGCCCCTGATCGGAACTGACTGGTCATTATGGAAAGAGTTCGTCTTCCGGGAGGACATGCGCCTCCAGCTGCGGTGGGAGAACTTCAACTTCATCAACTACACCAATCTGGGGCCACCTGTGTCCAACGTCACGGCCCCCAACGCCGGGTCGATCAACGGGCTGGCGGGATCGACGAGCGTGAACCCCGTCACCGTGCCGATGCGCCGGATGCAATTCGGCCTGCGACTGCAGTTCTGACCTTCGGCGCGGCTGGGCGGCAATTGCGGGAAGCACGCGAAGATTCGCGGCTTCCCGCGCTCGTCGCCAGCGCGGCCATCGCAGCCGGGACTTGGGCTTGCCCAAGCCCGGCCGCCGGGGCCGATCCAGTGCGCCCCGGCCTGCCGGCAGAGGCACGGCCCTCGCGGTCCATCGACCGGCTCGCAGGGATGGCACTGCCGGGCAACGACGCGTTTGGCGGGGAAGCGCTGGCCCAAGAGCTCGACGGCCAACTCGCAGCTCTGGCGACAGCCCTCCTGGACGGTCGGGGCGTGGCGGGATTCGTGGCCCGCGACCTCGAGGCTACCCGCCGGGCCCACCTGTCCGCAAGCTGGGGCAATCGGGGATCAAGGCCTGGGAAGCCCTGGCCGCCACCCCGCCGGCGCTTTCCAAGGCTCCCTTCCTCTCCCGGGTCCAGGCCGAACTGAGACGGTTCCGGCGCATTGACGGCGCCGAGTTCCACATCACCGGGGTCTCCCCGGCAACGGCTGCGAACATCGCGCGGGCCCAGGTCCACTTCGAGCTCACCGGCAGCTGGGGCTCCGCGCCCGGGGGCAGGGCCCAGTTGACCGGGGAGTGGTCGCTGGGTTGGCTGCACACGGCGGACGGCTGGCGGGTCCGTGAGTGGCGCTGGGATCGCACGGCTTGGGCGGCAGCGGAGCGAAGCCCGTTTCGGGACGTGACGGCCGAAGCTCTCGGGCGCAATGAGTCGTATTGGAAGCAAGTGCTGCCAGGGGTCGATCAGTGGCGGTCATCGACGGACGCCGCTCTCGGGATTGACGTTTACGGTCACAACGGAGTCAGCCTCGGTGACATTGACGGGGACGGGGACGCGGACCTCTACGTGAGCCAACCCTCCGGGCTTCCCAACCGGATGTACCGCAACGACGGCGACCTGCGGTTCACCGACATTACGGAGGCAACGGGGACAGGAGCGCTTGACGGCACATCGATGTCCTTGATCGCGGACGTGGACAACGACGGCGACGCCGACTTGGTGCTGATCGGCGCACTGCGGCCGCTGCTGCTGGTCAATGTCGGAGACGGGCGGTTCGCTCCCGCTGCCGGCGCGTTCCGCCTCGCGGGCCGGCCCGCCGGGCAACTGACGTCCGCCGCCATGGCGGACTACGACCGGGACGGGGACTTGGACCTCTACGTTTGCGCCTACCGGCACCAAGGGGCGGCGAACGCCTCCGGCCCGCCCACGCCGTACCACGACGCGAACAATGGCCCGCGCAACCTGCTGTTCAGCAACGACGGCAACGGCCTGTTCGACGACGTCACGCGTGCCAGCGGACTGGATTCCGGCAATAGCCGCTTCAGCTTCGCCGCTTCGTGGGGCGATTTCGACTCCGACGGCTGGCCTGACATCTACGTCGCGAACGATTTCGGCCGGAACAACCTGTACCGCAACAACGGAAACGGGACATTCTCGGACATTGCGCCGGTGGCCGGGGTGGAGGACATTGGGGCCGGCATGAGCGTCGCATGGCTCGACCATGACCTCGATGGCAGGCTGGACCTCTACGTCGGCAACATGTGGTCGTCGGCGGGCCAGCGGGTGACTGGGGAGGAGGCCTTCCGACCGCTCGCCGGCATGGACTCGATCGCCGACTATCGGCGGCATGCGAAGGGCAACACCCTGTTCCGGGGCGTCGAGGGCGGGACGTTCGAGGATGTGTCCGTCCCTTCGGGGACTGCTGCCGGCCGCTGGGCCTGGAGCAGCGACGCGATCGACCTCAACAGCGACGGCTTCGACGACCTCTACGTGGCGAATGGCTACGTCACCAACACCGACACCAAGGACCTCTGAAGCTTCTTCTGGCGGCAAGTTGTGCCGCGCTCACCGTCTGGCGGGGACACAGACCCGGACTACGCGACGGCGTGGGCTGCCATCACCGAGTGGATCGAAGGGGACGGCTCTTGGAGCGGTCGAGAGCGCAACATCTGCTACCTGAACAACGGGGACGGAACATTCTGGGACGTATCCGCGGCGGTCGGGCTTGACTTTGCCGAGGATGGGCGCGCTTTCGCCGCAGGTGACTTGGACGGCGACGGTGACCCGGACCTAGCGGTCAAGGCGCGCGACGCGCCCGGGCTCCGGATTGTGCGCAACGACTGGGCCGGGGCGCGCGCCGTGACGGTCCGGCTGCGGGGAACCCGTTCGAACCGAGACGGGATAGGAGCCGAGGTCTGGGTCCGGTCCGGCAGCCGCGTCATCAGGAAGGCGGTGCGCGCGGGCTCCGGGTTTCTCTCCCAACACTCCAAGCAGTTGCACTTCGGCCTCGGTGACCGGCCCCGTGTGGACGATCTCCGAGTTCGGTGGCCATCGGGCCTAGAGCAGACCACGGGCCCGTTCGCCGCGGACCAGCTGGTGACGGTCGTCGAAGGCGCAGCCCGTCCGGGGTTTTCAGACTTCCGCGACACCGGTCCCAGCGAGGGGCGGAGCGTCAGCGCCGCCGCGACAGGCAGCCACCCTTTCGAGAGCACCGGAGGCGGGACGTGGCTTGCCGAACCAGTCGTCGCTCCGGCCTGGGAACTGGCGGGGCTGGACGGCACGCGCCACACTCTGGACGAGGAGCGCGGGGCCCTCGTGCTGCTCAACATCTGGGCCAGCTGGTGTCCCCCCTGCCGCGCCGAGCTGCGAGACTTCCAGTCCAGGCTGGAGTCGCTCAAGGGGGCCGGTATCCGGCTCGTGGCGGTCGCCGTCGACGATTCCAGCTCCGTGCCCGCGGTCCGCGCACTGGCCCGCGAGGAGGGCCTCGCTTTCCCGGTGCTGCTCGCCGACGACCGGTTCAGGGCTGGCTACGCCACTCTGGTGCGAGCGCTCCTGGCGCACCGCGCGGAGCTTGGAATCCCGACCAGCCTGCTGATCAACCCCCGCGGCCAGGTCGAGAAGGTCTACCCGGGACCCGCGGACCCCGCCGACCTGATCCGGGATGCACGGCGCCTGCGCGACCCCGCCGAAGACCGCCTGGCCCGGGCCCTTCCGATGCCGGGCCAATTCTTCGGGCCCCGCCCCGAGCGCGACTACACGCGTCTTGGCGCCGACATGTTGGACGTTGGCCTTGCCGACGCCGCCGTGCCGTATCTGCGCGCCGCGGTTCGGCAGCAGCCGGAATCCGGGCCTGCCCACTACAATCTCGGCACGGCATACGCCGCCAGCGGCCTGCTGGATGCGGCCCGGGCATCGTTCGAGTCCGCAGTCCGATTGAAGCCTGCACACGCCGAGGCCCACAACAGTCTGGGCGCAACGCTCGCGAAGGCCGGTCGTCCGCGGGACGCGATCCCGCACTTTCGGGCGGCGACGGCGTCAAGGCCCGGATATGCCAAGGCCATCGGCAACCTCGCACGCGCACACGAGCGACTCGGCGAGGCCGGAGCGGCGATCCGTGTGCTCGAGGCCGGGATCAGGGCCAGTCCGCTCCACGCAACTCTGAGAAATCGTCTCGGCACGCTCTTGGCGGGCTTGGGCGAGCTCGACCGGGCCCGGGTTTGGTTCGAAGAAGCCCTGGGCCTAGCCCCGGATGACCCTGAGACGCTCACGAATCTCGCCCTGCTTGAGGCGCAGCGCGGAAGGCTTGGAACCGCCGCGGCCCGCCTGCGAGAGACCATTGCGGATCATCCGAGCCACGGGGGCGCCCGCTGGTCGCTGGCGCGGGTCCAAGCCAGTGCCGGGGAAGCGGAAGCGGCCCGCCAGACGCTGCTGGAACTGCTCGAGCTGGAACCGGGGCACGGAGAAGCGCGCCAGATGCTAGAGTCTCTCCCCGAATCGCCGCAATAGCCATCGTGCCGGGCGCACACTTGCCGCCACGGGTTTCCTGCACGCGGGCCGGACAGACTTGCGAATGAGCAGACAGGTGCGGGACCTGCGACGAATGCGCTGACGGTCCGTGCAGACTGCGCAATAATTTCCCCGTGGGCCCGGCGAAGGTAACGGCGGTACATCTCGCGGCCATCTGGCTGCTGGCGATCGCGGTCGGAAGCGGGCCGCTAACGGCCCAATCGCCGGACGGAAGGATGAGCGAATCGCTCCGGGAGGAGCTGGCGGAGGCCAGCAGGGCTCTGGCCGAGCGCCGATACGAGGTCGCGGCAGAGGGGTTCGCGGCCGCCGTCACCAAAGCCCCTCGGCTCGCGGGAGCGCACGCCAATCTAGGTGTCGCGCGCTACATGCTCCGAGACTTCGAAGGGGCGACTGAAGCATTTCGCCGGGCCCTCGAGATTTCGCCCTCCATGCCGAACGCGGAACTCTACCTAGGTCTGAGCGAGGCCCGGACAGGGCGGATCGAAGCAGCGATGGGACCGCTGTCGCGGGGTTTCGAGAACGCCAGCAATGACCCCTGGCGGCTGCAAGGTGGCGTCCTGCTCGCGGAGGCCTACGCCGCTCGGGGCGACCAGGCCCGCCTCATGGAAGTCGTCGGCACGCTGCGGGACGCTTTTCCCGAAGATCCGGAGGTCCTGTACCTTGCCTACAGGCTTCACTCGGACTTGGCGGCAGGAGCGCTCGCGGATCTTGCCAGAGCAGCGCCCGGGGCAGCCCGGCTGCATCAAATCACCGCGGAATTGCTCGTGAGCGAGGGGGACTTTCCGCGCGCCGCGAGGCAGTACCGCAGAGCACTGGAGATCGATCCGCGCCTCTCGGGGGCCAACCGCGCCCTTGCGGTCGCAATCCTGAACAGCAATCCCGGCGAGGAGCTGACCGTCGAGGCCGAGAAGGCGCTGGAGCGAGAGCTGGCGTTGAACCCCAGGGATGCGGAGACCCTGTACCAGCTCGGGGAGATTGCCTGGAGGCGGGGTCGGGCCGAAGCGGCTCTCGAGCGCTACCAGGCGGCAGTCGATGCCGGCCCCGGCTTTGCGGAGGGACACACAGCCATGGGCAAGGCTCTACTGGCGAGCGGTGAGGCGGGCCTTGCCGCGGAACACCTGGAGATCGCGGCGAAGCTCGATCCGGACAACGATACTGCTCGCTATCGCCTTGCGCAGGCATACCGCCAGCTTGGCCGGATGGAGGACTCCTCGGAGCAGCTCCGGGAGTTCGAGAGGATTCGCAGCGCTTCCGAGTCCCTGAGCGCGATCTATCGACAGGTGCAGCGGAGAGGCCCTCCCGCCAGTCCGCCCGAGACCGGAGACCTGCCATGACCTCTCCGGACGGCAACGGGCGCTTGCGCAGCCGCCCTCTGGCACCAACTGCGCTGATGGTCGCGGCACTCGTGGCCTGGCCAGCCACCCAAGCCCAGACGCCGCCCGACGAGATGCTCCGGGACACCTACCGCACGGCCGAGACGGCATTCCGGGAGCAGCGCCTGGGGGATGCGGCGATCGGATTCGAGCGACTGGCAGAGCTAACGCCCGACACGGCGGAGGTACACGCGAAGCTCGGTCTGATCCGCTACATGCAAGGGCGGTTTAACGAGGCGATTCCGGCCCTTGGCAGAGCGCTGAGTCTCAAGCCTGAACTTCCGAACGTCAACTCGCTGTTGGCAATTTCCTTGGCGGGCAGCGGCAGGCACCGGGAGGCCCTCCCAGATCTGGAAGCGGAGTTCGCCGACCCGGCGAACGGGAATTTGCGACGTCTCATCGGTCTCGAGCTGCAGCGAAGCCAGGCCGCGCTTGGCCGGGACGACCTTGCTTCCGCGGTGCTCTCGGAACTCGCCAAGCTTTACCCCGACGACCCGGAAGTGCTATACCACTCGGGACGGTTCTACGCCGACATGGCGACCAGTGCGATGCAGCGCCTGCTGGCGGTGGCACCGGAGTCTGTCTGGGGTCACCAAGCGTCGGGTGATGCGCTGGACAGCATGGGCAACCACGACTTGGCGATCGTGGAGTATCGCAAGGCGCTCGGAAAGCAACCCCTGCAACCGGGCGTGCACTACAGCATCGGACGGACGATCCAAGCCAGCGACGGAGCTGCCGGGAGCGAGGACGATGCCATGGAGGCGTACCGCCAAGAGCTGGCGATCGACCCATCCCACGCTCTGGCCGCATACGAGCTAGGCGAGACCCTCCGCAAGCGCTCCATGCTGGAGCAAGCCCGAGAGTATTTCAGCCAAGCGGTGGACAACAGGCCAGAATTCGCGCTGGGAAGGATCGGGCTCGGCAGGGTCCTGAGGGAGCTCGAGCAGCCCGCACTGGCCAGGCCGCACTTGGAGGAGGCCGTGCGGATCGCCCCGGACAACGAAGTGGCCCGCTACCAGTTGGCCCTTGTCTGCCGCGCGCTGGGTGATCTGGCGGAGGCCGAGCACCAAATGGAGGAGTTCAGGCGACTCCAGCAGCAATCACGGTAGGACGAGGATGGTCGCGCCGGACAAGCCCCAGCGCACGGGCGCCAGGGATGTCGTCGCGGACCATCAGTGCGAACTCCGAAGCGGCAAAGACCGGACCGGGGCCGCTAGCGGTGCCGCGCGCCCGCCGTCCCGTTCTGGCCGGACCGGTGGACTGCTCCTCTCGGCCGGGTTGGCGCTGACGAGCCTGGCAGGCGGAGCGACGACGGGTGAAGAGTGCCGCGGCTGTCACACCGCGGAGGTTGAGAACTATCTGCGGACTGGCATGGCCAACTCGATCGGCCCGCCCACGATGGAGGCGGAAACAACGTTTCTGCACGAGTTCTCGGGTTCTTCGTTCGAGATCGCGAGTTCCGAGCTCGGCATGGTCCAAGCTGTGTCACGCGACGGCCTGCGGGTTGAGCGGCGGATCAAGCACGTGATCGGGTCGGGGAACGCAGCGTTCGGATTCCTACTGGAGATCGGGGATTACCTCTACCAATCGCCCGTTTCCTACTACACCAAGCGCAAGCGGTGGGAAATGGCTCCGGGATTCGAGCGTCACCCGGAACCGGAGTTCGACCGCCCGGTCCTGCACGAGTGCCTGTGGTGCCACGCTGGCCGGCCGAACCCGGTCGCCCACACGCAGAATCGGTACGGCAGGCCCGCACTCGAGCACGAAGCGATCTCCTGCGACCGCTGCCACGGGCCCGGCACGGGCCATCTCGCGAGCCCTTCGGCGGAGACGATCGTGAACCCGGTCAAGCTGCCCGCGGCCAAGAGGGACAGCGTGTGCGAGCAGTGCCACCTTGGCGGCGAGGAACGGGTGCTCAACCCGGGCAGGAGCTTCGGCGATTTCTTGCCGGGAATGCTACTCGAAGAGGTGTTCGCCGTTTACACCGACGACTTCGGAGCTGCAAAGCCGGGCCGGTTCAAGGTTGTCAGCCACGCGGAGCAGCTCAGGCTGAGCGCCTGCCATAGGGCGTCAGGCGACCGAATGTGGTGCGGCACGTGCCACGACCCGCACGCCGCGCCCGCAGACGATGGCCCCAGTTATCGGTCGCGCTGCCTCGGCTGCCACGGCGAGAGCCTGACAGACCGGCATGCCCCCCCTGTGGACGACTGCGTGTCGTGCCACATGGTGCGCAGGCCGTCCTTCGACAGCGGCCACAGCGCATTCACGGACCATCTCATCGCGCGCCGCCCGCAGGAATTCTCGGAGACAGGACAGCGGGCCCGCTCTCTGAGGGCATGGCGGGAGCCACCAAGTGCGGAGCTCGCCACGAGAAACACCGGTTTGGCGTACCTTCGGCTCGGCCAGCGTCGTGGCCGGGAGGACTTTATGGACGAGGGGGCATCGCTGCTGGCCCGCCTTGCCCAGGCCGGACGCCTCGATTCCGAGGGGCTCGAAGCCCTTGGCAGTGCTCTGCTCGCGAAAGAGGCACCGCCGGAAGCCGGCCTCAAAGAGCTGGCAAGGGACCTTCTGGGCCTCGCGCTCGAAGCGGCCCCGACCGTGGCCGCCAGGCACCGGACCATGGCAGCGGCCGAGTGGCAGCTCGGAGACCGGTCGCGCGCAATCGAACTTCTAGGCGAGGCAATCTCGCTCGACCCCCAGAACCGAGCCGCATATCAGGTGCTGGCGAGGATACACGAGGAATCGGGCGATGTGCAGAGCGCCGCCGAGACTTGGAGCCGGTACATCGCCGTCGTGGGTCCGAGCATCCTCGCCCAGGACAAGCTCCGCTCTTTGGACCCCGCGTCGCGCTGAACAGGAGCGGCACCCAGGGAGGTGTCCGCCACACTCTACACAGGTGCGCATGCCGCCACACGCGTGTAGGTCGAATCGAAGCGCACGCACCGTCACGCATGAGACCACGACGAAGCTCTCGTCGATTTCAGGCCCGGAAATCCGGGTCGGGGGCCGGAAGGATCGGGTTAGTCCGCTGTTACAATCCCGGCGGAGAGCGATGCCACGACACGCCCGAATCGGCGGACGACTCGCAGTCCTGAGCGTTGTGCTGGGCTGCGGCCCAGCTCACTGGGCCTTGGCGGAGGTTCTCACCGTGTCACGCCCCTTCGTTGCCAGCAAGGGCGAGTACGTGACCGAAGGCAACCGGTATCACACGTTCCGGATTCCCGGAATGGTCGTCGCCGGTGACGGGTCAATCTTGCTGTTTGCCGAAGCGCGGCGCGGCGACGGCAGCGATCCGCGACGCGACGAGAACGCCCCGATCGATCTTGTCATGCGCCGCAGTGCCGATTTTGGGGAATCGTGGGAGCCCATGGTGGTCATCGAGCCCGGCTTTCGCCCGAACGGGGATGTCGTGGACTTCGCGGATCCGACTCCCGTGCTCGATGCGATCACCGGCACAGTCTTCCTGGTCTATGGCCAGTGGCCCGACTTCGGACCTCGCAACGTCAGCCACGGGCAAGACCCGCGGTCGCGCGGAGGAAACCAAGTCGTCTGGGTCCGATCGAGCGCTGACCACGGGAGAACATGGTCGGAGCGAGAGCAGATCATCTATCCGGACGAGCCCCACGAGACCGCAGACGGGCTGTACTGGCGTCAAGCGGAGCCAGGCCCCGGTGCCGGAATCCAGCTGCGGTGGCAGGGTGCGGACACACCCGCCAACGGCCGACTAGTCGTCCCGGCCAAGCGCGCCGGCTCGGCCACGCCGGACGGCCCTGTCTCGGTGAGACCGTTCGCGTATTACTCTGACGACCACGGTGCCAGCTGGAACGTGGGAGGGGTTACCCCGGGGCCCGACGCAAACGAGGACGAGGTGGTCGAACTGGTGGACGGGACTGTCCTGCTTGACGGCCGGCAGAACAGCGGTGCTGTCCGCCGGCGCCATCTCAGCCGAGACGGCGGGATCACGTGGGGCCCGGACCGGCCAGACGAGATCGTGATCCCGCCGGTTGACGGTTCCATGACCCGTTACTCGGCCACGCGAGACGGTCATGGTCGAGACCGACTGCTCTTCTCGGCGCCCGCGGGGTCCGGCAACCCTAATCGAAGCAACATCACCGTGTGGACCAGCTATGACGAGGGGAGAACATTCGCCAATCCGACTGCACTGAATTCTGGGTTTGCCGCCTACTCGGTCTTGCAGCGCCTCTCCGACGGCACCATCGGCCTAGCCGTGGAGGTCGCCAATGATGAGGGCGCCGAGTACGGAGAGATTCGGTTCTACCGGTTTGACCTTGCGCACCTTGAGTCGGCTGCCATTCCTCGAGCCGCAATCGGTCCCTGCCAGTGGTCGATGCGCCAGCGTACTGGTCTGGCCGAATCCCATGACGGTCTCGAAAGGCTGGGCGATTGCACGAAGGGCGTGCGGCCCTCCCGGGCGGTCCTGTGGTCTCGCGGACGGGCGTGATCCCGGTCACAGTAGTCGCCCAGCTGTGCGGCTGTCAGCACGACCCCTGTATCTTCTGGGGGATGCCAGACGAGGACCAGCGGCGGCGTGATCCTTGGGGCGGGAAGCGTGCATTTTCTTGGCGTGACTCACTGACCCCGCGGCCGGGCCTAGCTAGCCCTGTTCGCCGCTCGCGACGGTCGTCGGCCTTCGTCTTGCGTCTTGTCTTGACGAGTCAACTCTCCGGGAGCAACCCAGCGCCCCCTGCTGCTTCGAGCGCCTGGGGCGGGTGAGTGCCGTGAATTACGCCCCGTAGGGAGTTTCTGCCTTCGAGCACTGATACAGGGACCGGTCGAATGTCGCGGCGACTCTGAATCACATCGAGAGGAGAATCAACCATTGACACCACATCCCGAGCCGGCCTTCTTCGTCGGCGTTGACTGGGGCTTTCAGTTGCACCAAGCGTGCCTGCTGGACGCCGAGGGCGCTGTCCTCGCCGAGAGGCAGTTCGAGCATTCCGGCACCGGCCTGAGCCGGCTCGCCGAGTGGATCTTGGAGCGCAGCGAGCATAATGCCGCGCAAGTCAGGGTTGCCATTGAGATCCCTCACGGCCCCATCGTCGACAGCCTGCTGGATCGCGGCTTCGCCGTGCACTCCATCAACCCCAAGCAGCTGGACCGCTCCGGGACCGCTTCTCGCCCTCCGGGGCCAAGAACGACCGCCGTGACGCACGGGTCCTCACCGATGCCGTGCGCACCGACCCCCACCGCCTCCGCGAGCTGCAGCCTCTCGACCCCTCCGTCGTCGAACTGCGCGAATGGTCGCGCATAACCGACGACCTCAGCAAGGAGCGCAACCGCCTCGCCAGCAAACTGCGCGAGCAGCTGTGGCGCTACTACCCCCAATTCCTCGAACTCGGGGCTGACCTGTCCGCGGACTGGGCGCTGGACCTCTGGAGACTCGTCCCCACGCCGGCCGACGCCCGGCGGATCCGGCCCTACCGCGTCACCACGCTCCTCAAGAAACACCGCTTGCGGCGCTCTTACGCCAAGTCGGTCCTCGCCACGGTCCGCCAAGAGCCCGTGCCCACAGCGCCAGGCGTCGTCGCCGCCGCCATTGCGCACTGCGACTCGCTGGAGCGGCAACTTGGCATCCTCAACGAGCAGGCTCGAACTGCAGACCGCCGCATCGGTTCCCTGGTCTCAAAGCTGAAAGGCGACCGGTAGAGTGCCACGGGGCAGCCGTGGGAGCAGCGTGACGTGGAGATCCTCGCGTCACTGCCGGGCGTCGGGCGAACCGTCCTCGCCACGCTGCTTGCAGAGGCCTTAGGCCCCCTCCATGAGAGAGGGCAGGTCTGGCGGGAACCCGGCTTGGTCCGCCATGCCGCGAACCGGCGCGCGGCAGCCGCGTTCCGCGAGCGCAAGACCGTGCCCCGTGGGCTACACTGGACTGCGGATTAACTCCCGGGGCCCGTGGGCGGCGCGACTGCCAACAGATTCCCGGCCAATCGGAACCACATGAAGCTCGGACTCTCTCTCTTGCTCTCGGCGGCTGCCTTGGGAGCAGGTGAGATTCCCGACGCCGCGCATCAGATCGCAGCCGCGGTGCACGCCGCGCCCGAAGGCTTGCGCGACGCTGCCACCGTACTGGGCTACGACGCCGGCGGCGAACTTGGAGTTCTCCGCAAAGGCTCCAACGAACTGCACTGCCTCGCAGATCGGCCGGCGGACGATCAGTTCTCAGTGGCCTGCTATCACCGAGACTTGGAGCCGTTCATGGCACGGGGCCGCGAGCTCTCCGACCAAGGTTTCAAGGGGAAAGAGCGCCACGAGGTGCGCTGGAAGGACGTTGACGAAGGGCGTGTCAAGATGCCCCGCGAACCTCGAATGTTGTACGTGCTGACCGGCAAAGCCTATGACGCCGAGCGGAACGAAATCGTTGAGGCATACCTGAGATGGGTAGTCTACACGCCGTACGCCACACCTGAGACGCTCGGGATTCCCGGGGCTCCGACTGACGGACCGTGGCTGATGTACCCGGGCACGGCCGGCGCCCACATCATGATCAGCCCGCCCCGGCCCTAGATCGATGGCCTCCGCCTCCCTGTCCGCTGGCGGACACAAGGTGGCCCGTCGGCTTGCCGTTCGACGGACGACTGCGCAACGGTGAGATTTTCGGGCACGGCCGAGCCCGGCTCGAGGCGACGCCGCGCCTGTCTGGTGGTGGCGCTCTCCGGCGCCCTTTTGTGGGCGTGCGGCACTGGGCCGCGCGACCCGCTGCTTGCCGGTGCAGCGGCGGTGGACATCACGCCCAGCCAATGGCCCCTGCCCCTTGTGGGTTCTTTCAGGCACCGGCCCGCCAGCGCGGCCCACGACCCCTTGCACTCGAGAGCACTGGTCCTGCAGAGCGGCGAGTCCGCGATTGCGATCGCGGTGGTGGACAGCTGCTACATTCCGCGCGAAGCCCTCGACCGCGCGAAGGGCCGGATCCATGCCGCCACAGGGATTCCCGCGGACCGAATCCTCATCGCGGCAACCCACACCCACAGCGCGCCTCCGCCACTGCCCGGAGTCGGGCTGCGCGGGCTAGAGACGGAGCACCACGAAGAGAACGAGGCGATCTACTCCGAACGGTTGCTCGCAGGTATCGCCTCGTCCGTCACACTTGCGCGCGCCAATCTGCGCCCCGCCGAGGTCGGGTGGGCAACGACCTCCCTCCCCGGTGAGGTGTTCAACAGGCGCTGGATCATGAAGCCGGGCAGCGTTCCGCCGGACCCGTTCGGCGGAGCCACCGACCGCGTGCGGATGAACCCGCCTTTCGCCAGCCCGGACTTGGTGGAACCGTCCGGTCCGGTTGACTCTGAGGTGGTCGTGCTTTCTGTCCGCACTCGCGCGGGCGAGCCGCTGGCTCTGCTGGCGAACTACTCCCTGCACTACGTGGGCGGGATACCCCCGGGTCAGGTCTCCGCCGACTACTTCGGAGAATTTGCGAGGATCGTCGAAGCCCGGCTGGGAGCGGGCGGCGAGTTCGTCGCGATGCTGTCGAACGGGACGAGCGGCAATGTCAACAACCTCGACTTCTCAAAGCCGAGAGTGCGGAGAGAGCCGTTTGAGCAGGTCCGCCATGTTGCGTCCGAGCTTGGCAGTGCCGTGCTGGCGGCTTACGCGGGAATCGACCACGCCGGCGATGCCGCCGTCGAGATGGCCCAGTCCGAGCTGGTCCTTGCCCGGCGCAAGCCATCGGCCGAAGTGCTGGCCCGGTCCGAAGCACTGCTGGCCGCCCCGCCCGAGTCCGCAACCGCCAGACAGATCATCTATGCCCGTCGCGCCGTCGAGCTGCACCACGGACCCGACGAGGTCGGAGTCGTGCTCCAAGCCATACGGATCGGCCAAGTCGGAATCGCCGCTTCCCCTTTCGAGACGTTTGTCGAGACGGGACTCGCGATCAAGGAGCAAAGCCCGCTGAAGCCGACGTTCACGATCGAACTTGCCAATGGAGCCCAGAAGTACCTGCCGACGCCGGAGCACCACGAGCTTGGAGGTTACGAGACTTGGCTGGGCACCAGCGTCGTCGAGCAACAGGCATCGGTCAAGGTTCAGGACGCACTGCTCAACCTGTTGCGACAGGTCGCGCCTGGCGCGGATTGAGCGCTGACGGGCGAGAATGAGCACGCCAGTCACCCTAGCGCTGTCCGCGGCCGCAGCTTCCGCGATGGGGGCTGACGGCCATGCATTCGCGCGGGCCGCTGAGTGGCACGCCCGGGCCACGCCCCGTCACAACCGTCTTGCGGGTAGCGCCGTTTCGCCCCGGACCCTCTAGCGGGGAGTTCCCCGCCCCTCGGTCAGTGTCACCGCCAAGCCCGCCTCGAATGGGCCGAAGCTCTCGACAAGACCACTCGGCCACGCGACCGTGACGCGGTCGGCACCCGTGGCCTGGCCAAGGCCGAAGTGCAGCCTTAGATCATTCTGAGAAAGATAGCTCCCGCCGCTGCGCACCTCGTCAATCTGCGTTGCTCCATCCGCTTCCAGCGACACCCTGGCGCCGATTCCGCTCCGATTGGACGCCGTGCCCACGAGCTGGAACAGCAGCCAGTTGCCGCTGGCCGCCACGTTGCGCAGCAAGTTGGGCGCCGCGTCCAGATTGTTCACTACGACTTCCAGCGAGCCGTCGTTGTCGAGGTCGCCAAAGGCGGCCCCGCGCGCCGAGGACGGCGCGGCCACTCCCGGGCCGGACGAGCGGGACACGTCAATAAAGGCCCCGTTCCGCACATTCCAGTACACAAGCTTTCGCTGGCGGTAGGGACTGGCAGAGTCGAGATCGTCAATCGACGGGTAGACATGGCTGTTGACCATGAGAATGTCCTTCCACCCGTCATGGTCGATGTCCACAAAGCCGACGCCCCAGCCGAGGAAATTCGTGTGGACGCCAAGGCCGGACCGGTACGAGACGTCCGTGAAGTACCCACCGCCCTCGTTGCGATACAGCGAGGGTACGTCGTCCGAGAAATTGGTCTTCACGATGTCTAGGTGCCCGTCGCGGTTGTAGTCCGCCGCCGACACGCCCATCCCAGCCTGCTCCTGGCCATTCTCGTTCAGGGCAGTGCCGGAGAGCAGGCCGGAATCTTCGAACCGCTCGCCGCCCTTGTTGCGGAACAGCATACTCGGCGTGGAGTCGGCCGCTACGTATATGTCGGTCCAGCCGTCGCCGTCCGCGTCCAATGTCAGCACGCCAAGCCCGTAGCGACCCGCCACGCCACCAAGCCCGCCACTGCCGGCCATGTCGCGAAAGCGGCCGTCGCCTTGATTGCGGTAGAGAATCGTGGACTCGCCCGGTAACCCCCTCGGTCCACACAAGACAGCGAGCCCTTTGTACCGGCAGAAGTTGCTCTCGCCAGGCAGCGGTGTCCGCTCGATGTCCAGGTCCACGTAGTTGGCCACGGCTAGGTCCAAGTCTCCGTCCCGGTCGTAGTCAAGGAACGCGCACCCGGTGCCCCAGCGACGACCGGCGGTGGGCAGCCCCGCCTCCTCCGTCACATCCCGGAATCGCCGGCCATTCTCGTTCCGGTACAGGCGATCAGGGCCGTAGTGGGTTATGAGCAGGTCGTCGAAGCCGTCGTTGTCGTAGTCCCCGACGCAGGCCCCTTGCCCCCAGCCCGTGCGGACAAGCCCAGCGACGGCCGTAACGTCCTCGAACCGCAGGCCGCCGAGATTGCGAAACAGACGGCTTGTCGGCCCAGCTTTCCCTTCGGGGAGTGACCATGGCCTCGCATTCACAAGGAGAATGTCGAGACGCCCGTCGGCGTCGAAGTCGAACAGCGCGACCCCGCTGCCGGTGACCTCGAGGATGTACCGCTTGGCCGATGCCCTGCCCGCGACATGCTGGAAGTCAAGACCGGCGGGCCCGGCGATGTCCTCGTAGTTGATCGACGGGCGCGGCAGCTCAGTCTTGGCGAGCGGCGACGAGCGCGGGGCCCTGCCGGTAACGGCAACGCCCTGAGCTGACGCTAGGTGGGCCCAAGCGAGCCACAGCACCAACGCGCACACAACTGAGGACCGCAGGATCTCGAATGTACAGCGCATCGCTCGCCCGAGCATCGCCACGGAGCAACGCCGGTCGGCTGCCCGGGCAAGAGTGCCGTCGCGCGGCGGAAGCCCCGGCCAACACGACAGTCTACCCTCCGGACCCGAGGCCAGACCTCGCCGGGGCTGAACGTGCTCGCGCGGGCGCGAACTCGCGAAACGCCAGCTAGCCTTGGTGGTATGCTGAGCTTCAGGGCTGGCCGGGACAGTTCACGCCGCGCCAGCGAAATGTCCGGCAGTGGGCGCGTAGCTCAATTGGTAGAGCAAGTGACTCTTAATCACTAGGTTCGGGGTTCGAGTCCCTGCGCGCTCACCACCGCCGGGCAGCACGGCCCCTGCTCACGACTCCGGGGAGAGCGGCCGAAGACGGGGCCGTCGCGCTCTACCGGCTCGCGAGCCGCGGCGCGGAAGGCTGGCGAACACGGTACCGGCAATAGCCGAACAATGGGGCGGGCTGTCGGTGCTTGGCGCCCGTTTCACGGGCGAACCGGACGGCCAGATCTGTCAGCGGCACGTGTTCCAGCGGCTCGAAACCGGCGCGGTCCATCAGCCGGTCAACCTCCGGAGCCGAGTACGCTCCCCGCATGGGCTCCCCCAAGGCCCGCACGATTGACAGGGTCCGCCCCCGCAAGCCCCTGTGCAGGGCCGGGACCGAGGACTCGTCGAGCAGATAGTCGAATGCGAGCTGAGTACCGGGCTCGAGGCCGGACCCCAATGACTCGAGTGTCGACAGCAGGTCGGCTGGGGGGAGATAGTAGGTAACTCCGAGCATTGAGGCAAACGCCGGGCGGGAAGGGTCAAACCCGGAGCCCACCAATGCGTCCACGGCCGACACAACGGACAAGTCGGCCGGAACGAAATGGTGCCCGGGGCGCACAGCAAGGCCAGCCATCGAGGCCCGCGCCAGCTTGTCGGCCTGCGTCGCGGGATGGTCGATTTCGAACAGCTGGCAGCGACTCAGAAGTCCCGGGTTGCGGAAGCCCCACGAGTCCATCCCGGCTCCGACGATCACGTACTGGCCCATCCCCGCCCGGATCGCATCAAGCAACGCCTCCTCCGTGTACCGCGCTCTCAGCAAGAGGCAATCGTTCAGGGGCAGGATGGGATCGAGCAAGAAGCGCCTCACGACCCACTCCAAAGCTCGCAGGCGCAGCACGGCGGAACAGGCCGGGCCGCACAGCTGGGCGGCATGGGGATCTTCGAGAATCCGGTGCCGCTCGCGCATGTGCACCGCGCGGATGAACGCGACATAGTCGGCGGTGGAAACCGTGTCGTTGCGAAGTGGCACGGGCGGCCTAGCTTCCCCGAGATCAAGCCGGAGGTGGCGCGGCGTGCGAACGGGGGCCAACGCTTCCGGGCATCGGCCGCGACAGTCGAAGAAGATGCGCCAGAATCGCAGGTTGCGCTCGCTCGCCGGTGCCATGTATCCTATCGAAGGCCTGCGCGGCGCGAAGATGGTCCATTGGTACCCGTGCCGCGGGGAATCTTCAGAGGAGGAGAAACAATGGCATCAAATCGAGGGGTGGCGTATATCCGCCCCGGAGTGGTCGAGATCCAGTCGATTGACTTTCCGGAGCTGGCTCTGGGCGACAGGATGTGCCACCACGGCGTCATCCTGAAGGTCGTCTCGACCAATATCTGCGGCAGCGACCAGCACATGGTTCGCGGTCGCACAACAGCCCCGGAGGGGCTGATCCTAGGCCACGAGATCACCGGCGAGGTGATCGAGGCCGGCCGGGACGTTGAGTTCATCTCGGTGGGCGATCTGGTCTCGGTTCCCTTTAACATCGCTTGCGGACGCTGCCGCAATTGCAAGGAACGGCATACTGGCGTCTGCTTGAGCGTCAACCCCGCGCGGCCCGGGGCGGCCTACGGCTACGTGGACATGGGTGGCTGGGTCGGAGGCCAAGCCGAGTACGTGATGGTTCCCTACGCCGACTTCAACCTGCTGAAGTTCCCCGACCGGGAACAGGCCATGGAGAAGATCGGCGACCTGACCTTGCTCTCGGACATCTTCCCGACCGGCTTCCACGGAGCCGTAACTGCCGGGGTGGGCCCGGGCACGATCGCCTACGTGGCCGGTGCCGGGCCGGTAGGCCTGGCGTGTGCCCACGGCTGCCAGCTGCTGGGCGCCGCGTGCGTGATCGTGGGCGACATGATCCCCGAACGGCTCGAACAGGCGGCGAGCTTTGGCTGCGAGACGATCGACCTGCGGGCCGACGCGACGCTCGGGGAGCAGATCGAGCAAATCATCGGCGTTCCGGAAGTGGACTGCGGGGTGGACTGCGTCGGATTCGAGGCTCGCGGCCACGGCAAGGACACCGTTGTCGAGAGGCCGGCCACCGTGCTAAACGCCCTCATGGAGGTCACTCGCGCCGGTGGCGGGATCGGGATTCCCGGACTCTACGTGACCGGAGATCCGGGCGGCGTTGACGAGAACGCGAAGATCGGCAATCTAGGGATCCGCATCGGCCTTGGCTGGGCCAAGTCGCACCACTTCATGACCGGGCAGTGCCCGGTGATGACCTACCACCGGCAGCTGATGCAGGCCATCCTGTACGGGAAGGCAACGCCGGCAAAGGCCTGCAACGTGCAGTACATCTCGCTGGATGACGCCCCTCAGGGGTACCAGGACTTCGATCGCGGCGCGGCCACGAAGTTTGTCATCGACCCGCACGCGCTGCTCGCAGCCTGAGCGCGCACGCGGCCGACGACCACCGGGCGCGCCGGGCCCAGAGCCCGGCGCGCCCGGCATGGAATACGATTGAACCTATGGCAGATCGATTCTCCCGCCGCCACCTGCTCCGTGCAGGCGGCGCTTCCGCTGCAGCCCTCGCCGGTTGTGCCGCCCAACCCCCAGTGGCTCCGCCACCCGCCGCCCGGGATATCCGCCTGGGGGTGTCAACGTATTCGTACTGGCACTTCACCGAGGAGAAGTACCCGATCGAGAAGGTGATCGACCATGCCGCGGAGGTTGGCTTCGACGGCATCGAAATTCTCCACAGGCAGATGCAGGACGAGTCTGCGGCCTACATGAACGGCCTCAAGCGCCAAGCGTGGGATCTGGGCCTTGACCTGATCATGCTGTCGATCCATCAGGACTTCGTGGACCCGAGCGAGGAGAAGCGCCAGGGCGCGGTGGACCACACCAAGCATTGCATCGACTTGGCCCACCAGATGGGGATCCCTGCCATTCGGCTCAACACGGGCCGGTGGGGCACCATCCGGTCGTTCGACGAGCTGATGGCCGCGGAAGGCAACGAGCCGACGCTCGAAGGTTATACCCACGAGGACGCGGTCGGGTGGTGTGTGGACGCCATTCGCGCGTGTGTGCCGCACGCCGAGCAGGCGGGCGTCGTGATGGGCCTCGAAAATCATTGGGGCCTCTCCACCAATCCCGACACGTTGCTGCAAATCCACGCGGCTGTCGACAGTCCGTGGCTGGGGATCAACATGGACACCGGCAACTATGTCGGGGACCCGTACCCCCAGATGGAGAAACTGGCACCGCACGCCAACATCGTTCAGGCGAAGACCTATCCCGGTGGAGGCGTCTGGTACTCGCTCGACTTGGACTACCCGCGCATCGCGGGGATCCTGCGGGATGCCGGTTTTCGAGGCTACGTGTCGCTGGAGATGGAAGGCAACGCGCCGGCGGAGCAGGCCGTGCTGGACAGCTTTCGCGAACTGCGCGACGCCTTCGGGTAGGAACGGGCCGCGAGCCTAGTCCGACCCCAGCGGGTGCGGAACTTCTGGCGGTCGCGGGATGTTTCCGGTCGGGCGGCGAAGCGTCACGTCTTCGAACAGCAGCGAGGGCACGACCACGCTGGTTAGGACGGGTCGCTGGAAGCCAGCCATGGCGGGACTGGCCGATCGTGTGTTGAAGAACATCCCAGAATCGACGGTCAGTTCGGCCGAGGCCGCCACGATGTCCCGGAAATCTGCCTCGCTGACGCCGGTCGCTTCCATAGGGCGGACCAATTCCTCGCGACCGTCCGGGAAAACCCTGTAGGCGACCAGCCCGGAGATTTGCACCCGGCCGCCGGGGCCCGACGGACCCCGCGCTCCCCGACCCCGGGCAATCCTCCCGGTAGATCCGGCGATCCGCCGGGCGATGATCCCGAATTCCAGCTCGCGCTCCTCGACCAGAGCGATCAGTTCGGCCCGCAACTCGGCGGCCTCGAGTCCCGGCTGTGGCGCGAGAAACAGGTTGGTCGGCGCCGGCCCGCCAGCCCTGCGGCTGCCGGAGCTGGCGAGCACGCCCCGGACGGGGTTGCGGGTGGAAAGCAGCGTTCTGAGGATTCCGCGCCGGACCAGCTCCGTGCGGCGCGTCGGCACGCCCTCGTCATCGACCGCCTGCCCCCCGAGCAGCGGAACGCCGCCGTGAACATCGGCGGCAGAATCGTCCACGGCTTCCATAAACCGTGGAAGGACCCGCGATCCCAGCTTGTCCACGAACGGGTTCGCCGCGTTCGAAAGACTGCGCGCGATGCGAGAGTCGTCAGTGACGGGGACCTTGGAAGCCACCAACCTTGGCACGAAGACCCGCCGGACGAGTTGCGCGGCAGCCTGCCCCTCGAACAGCACAGGACCGCTGTAGCGCTCGATCTCAGGGGCGTCGCTGAGCCGCGCCAAACGCTCCGAGAGCCCGCGGGCACGCTCCGCCAGCATGTCGGCTGACCCCAGCCTATCCGCCGTGCGGGCGAAGACGGAAAAGGTGTCCTCTATAGGCGTCCCGTCCGCGGCCTGTGTCCCGGCCAGCACGCGAACCGAGGCCTGCGGCTTCAGCTTTCGGAATGCCGACCCCTCGGAGTTGACGTACGAGACGACCTCCGATCTCTCCTCTGCGGCGACCGCCGAAACGTAGACATGGGCGCGCCCGCGGAACGCCGCCGAAACGCGCCTCACCACGGCCTCGAGCTGGCTTCCCTGGGGCATCGGCTCGCGGGGGGAGTCTTCGTGCCGGAACGGCTCCGCGGGACTGAAGTCCGGCACCTCATCCGGCCGTGTCTCGTTCTGAAGAGCCGCCCGCTTGCGGGCGAGGTGCTCCAAGGCCTGCTTGTAGACGCCGTCGGTGGCGAGCCAGATCCGCCGCCTCAGCGCCCGGTAGTCGTTGTCGAGCGGCAGCGACACAGGCATGCGACCGTAGGCCGACGCCCCGCCAAAACCCTGGCGGGAGACGAAGTTCGTGTTGTCCATAGCAGGCTCGCCCACGCGCAGTTCGACCCACAGCAGGCGGGAAGCGCTCTGGCCGCGCGAGACGGCGGACCCCAGCGAAGCTTCGGCACGGCTGGCCGTGACTTCGCGCACCGTGTATGACACAAAGTACGGCCTCTCCAGATCCCGCAGGCGGAGCTCGGCCATGGTGCGGCCAAGCTCGTCGCGCATCGCCCGCATCAGGCCGCTGTCCTCGGCCAGCGGCTGCCCGACCGCCAAGGGCCCGCAGAGCGCCACCGACATGAGAGCCGCCCGGATCACCGTAGACCTCCGGCCGGGACCTGCCCAACCGTCGTTCCCGGGTTGGGCGGCGGCGGCAGAAGGGGCGGCGGGTTTTGCGACTTGGCCTTCTTCTGCACCTCGACCTGCGAGACCAAGATCTCGGGCGCGACAGCCGACACCGGGACGCCGCCGGACTCGGCGCCGCACACGCCGTTGAAGACGCCAAGCTGATCGCTGGCCGCCCTGACCTTGCTGAACGTCGTCAGCGGTGTGCCGATCAGGTCGACCCCCCGCACGAGCTCTTCCCGGCCGTCCACATAAATGCGGCGAACCATGACAGGAAGGACGTTGAACGCGTTCGGAGTTCCCCGCCCGGTCGTGGTGAAACCTCCGCGAATGTCCTCGAAGTAGAGTCCGTACGGCTTGCCGGCCGCATCGAGCATTTCGACCATGCGTGCCTTGAGCGCGTCACTGGCGCTGGCGTCGCTCACTTCGACGAACAGGTTGGACTGCCTGGAGACCGGGGCGAAGCCGGGCTGCTTGCGACCGTGGCCGTTGGATTGGGCAAAGCCCTCGATCGGCGTCCGCGACATCAGAAAGCCGGTGAGGATGCCGGCCTCGATCACCGGAACGCGCCGGGCCCGCACACCTTGGTTGTCGAAGCGGTACGTCCCGGCCAGATCGGTGGACGCCGCGCGTCGCGCGGTCGGGTCGAACACCACGGAAAACTGGGCCGGCAGGACGCGGTCCCCGAGCATCTTCTTGAAGGTCTGCGCATCTTGCTCGCGCCGCTGGCGGTGGCCCTCGACCCTGTGGCCGAGAATCTCATGAAAGAACACGCCGCTCGCGCGGCCCGAAAGGATGGCAGGGCCGGTGTACGGCTCGGCAACCGGCGCGGCGCGCAGCGCATGCAGGTCGCCCGCCATGGTACGGACAGCCGCCAGCACTTCCCCGTGCGCCGGCAGCCCGTCGGGGGTGAAAGCGAAGAACGACTCGAAGCGCGGCAACTCCATGCCGTCGTCAGCCTTGGTCCGGGCCCCGATGAACAGCCTCGCCTGCGGGGCACCCGTGCGAATCCTGGTCACCTCGCTGTTGACATACCAGCGGGTCACGACCGTCACGACCAGCGTCGCGTCGGCGGCGTAGACCCCGTCCGCTTCCGCGAATTCCGCGGTGTATGCCCTCAACCTTCCCTCCCACGCGCCGGAGTCGAACTGGACCTCGACCGGATCCTCGACGACACGCTCGGCCGGCTCGGCGGAAAAGTCGGCCGAACCGTTCTCGTCCTCGCCCACCGTCACCTCCATGTTGGTGCGAATCTTCGTGAGCTGCTCCGTGGCGTCCTTGTAGCGTCGGTCCGTCTCGAGCCACAGGGCGGCCCTGAGCGCGTCCGGGTCGGACACAGACACTTCGAGGCGCGCGCCCCGCCGGCGCGCCCCGGACCGCCCGCCGCGCAGCGGGTGAGTGTTGTCGAGTTCATAGCCGCCAACCCGCAAGTCCACGTCCAGAACGCGGCTCTCCGAAGCTTGCCGGGAACTGATGGCTCCGAACGATGCTCCGAGGACCCAGACCCGCTCCTCGGTGATCTCGTAGCTCAGGTAGTAGACGGGCACGGGCCGTGCCCTGAGCACTTCCAAGGAGCGGTCCATCTCTGCCGCCAAGACGTCCAGCACGGCCGTCGAAGCGGCGGCGTGCTGGGCAAGCAAGGCCGGGGCGAGGACCGCGAGAACGGTCAGGGCACTTGGCTTGAAGTCGGCAAACACTGCGTTGGGTCTCCTGATGGTTGATTCTAGCCCGGAAGGCGGCGCTCCCCACCGCAAGGCACCTGCAGGCCCTTCTGATATTCTCTGTGGTCTGGACCCTATGCACACCCTCAGGCATCTTGCGGTGTTCCTAGCGGGCGCCGGCTTGCTGGTAGCGGCGCGCACCCACGAGACCAACCCGATGAGCTCGGGGCAGGACTTCGAGGAAGGCAAGCGCCTCTACCGCATCCACTGCGGTGTCTGTCATGGCATGGAGGGCAAGACCGGCCGGGGCGCTCGCCTCGCCCGGAAGAGCTACCGGCACGGGAACTCGGACGCGGAACTGTTCGACCTTATCGAGGGCGGCGTGCCGGGCACCGACATGCCGGGCCTGTGGATGGACGAGGACAACATCTGGCGGATCCTGCTATTCGTGCGCACTTTCGCCGGGAACGCCAGCCAGAGCTGCGACCCCGACGGCGGTGACCCGGAAGCCGGCGAACGACTGTTCGCGGGGCAGGGCTCCTGCCTAGCATGCCACACGGTCGGCCAGTCCGGGGGGCGACTGGGCCCGGACATGAGCTTTGCGGGCGAGATGTTCACGCCGGAGCAGATCCGCGGCGCCCTGCTCGAGCCAGCGGCTGCCATCGCGGACCGCTACCGGACCGTTCGGCTGGTGACGGCAGGCGGTGACCGGGTGGAGGGCGTGTGGATGAACGAGAACGCCTACAAGATCTACATGATGGACCGCGCCGAGAACATTCGCGGATTCAAGAAGGCGGACTTGGAGTCCTTGGAGATCGGCCCCGAGTCCCTGATGCCAGCTTACGGCGACCTTCTGAGCGCCGGTCAGATCCAAGACCTGATCGCTTACATGTGCACCCTGACGGGCACGGGCGTGCGAAAGGGGGCCGAGTGAGGGTTCGATTCTCAGCCAGGTTCGCCGGCTTGGCGCTGGTGTGCGCCATGGCCGCGGCTGGCCAAGTGTCCCATTCAGACTTGCTCGATGACCCCAGCGTGGGCCAGGACTGGCTGAACTACCACGGCGGCTACAACGGCCACAGGCACAGCCCGCTGACGCAAGTCGACACCGCCAACGTGGGATCGCTGCGCGTCGACTGGGCTTTCCAGGAGCGCATCTCCGAGAAGTTCGAGGTCACGCCGCTGGTGCACGAGGGGATCATGTATATCACGGTCCCACCCGGCGATGTCTACGCCCTGGACGCTGAGACGGGCGCCCGCCTGTGGCGCTATTCGCGGCAGCTTCCCGACAAGCTGATCGCCTGCTGCGGGCTCGTCAACCGCGGTCTGGCCGTGCTCGGCGACCGGCTGTTCATGGCAACGCTCGACGCGTTCACGATCGCCCTGGACCGCAAGACAGGGCGGCTCCTGTGGGAGACCGAGCTGATCGACTATTCCCTGGGCTACTCCGGGACTCACGCGCCGCTGGTGGTCAAGGATCTCGTGATGGTCGGGACGGCGGGCGGGGAGTACGGCATTCGCGGCTTCATCGATGCGTTCGACGTGGAGACCGGGGAGCGCCGCTGGCGATTTTACACGGTGCCGGGCCCGGGCGAGTTCGGGAATGACACCTGGGCCGGCGACTCGTGGAAGACCGGTGGCGCGTCAATCTGGATCACCCCCAGCTATGACCCCGGGCTGAACCTAGTGTACTGGGGCGTCGGGAATCCGGGCCCGGACTGGAACGGAGACGTGCGCCTCGGGGACAACCTGTTCTCGGACTCGGTCGTCGCGCTGGACGCAGACACGGGCAAGCGTCGCTGGCACTTTCAGTTCACGCCGCACGACGTCCACGACTGGGACGCCACGCAGGTCATGGTGCTGGTGGACAGGGAGTACCGCGGCGTGCGGCGCAAGCTGCTTGTCACGGCCAACCGCAACGGGTTCATCTACCTGCTCGACCGGGAGACCGGGGAGTTCCTCAAGGCGACGCAGTTCGTGAAGCAGACTTGGGCGGTCGGGATTTCCGAGGAGGGCCGGCCGATCCGCAGGCCCGGCATGGAGCCCAGCGCTCAGGGCACCGAAGTCTTCCCCTCCGTGGCGGGGGGCACCAACTGGATGTCACCGGCCTACAGCCCGGACACCGGAATGCTGTACGTGTCTTGCCGGGAGGGCAGCGCCATGTACTACAAGGGCGACACCGAGTACCGCCCGGGCACGCGCTACTGGGGCAGCATGTTCGTGAACGAGACGACGATGCACAACTGGTACGGCGCCGTGCGGGCGTTCGACCCGGTCTCGGCCGAGCTCCTCTGGGAGCACAGGCTGTTCCGCCCGGCATGGGCCGGGTTGCTCTCGACAGCGGGCGGTCTTGTCTTCGCCGGCACATCCGACGGCTTCTTCCGAGCTCTGGACTCTCGCTCCGGAAACGAGCTGTGGAACATCAACGTGGGCGGCACGGTCCAAGCGTCGCCGATGACCTACGAAGTCGCCGGCAGGCAGATGGTCGCCGTCGCAGCCGGCGGCACGCTCTTCGCCTTCTCCCTCCCGTAGTAGCGGGAACCGTGGCGAGCCGCGAGCTAGCCTTGGATTAGGTCCAGCACGAGCTCGCGGGCCGGCGGCGGGTTGGAGGAAATCCGGAAGGCGTCCTCGACGAGTTCCTGCGCCTCTTCCAGCGTAGACTCGTCGTTGTAATAGAGGGCGCAGAGACGGGTGCCGTTGAACACCTGCTGGCCCACCTTGGTCTCCAGCACCACTCCCACAGCGGGGTCGGCCTTGCCCTGGGGCCCTTCTGCAGACGCCCCCAGCATCACGGCGGCACGGCCAATGTCCTGTGCGTTGATCCGGCTCACAAAGCCCTCGCGGGGGGACATCACGGGCACCGCCCCCTGAGGGTTGGGCAGTTCGGCAAAGTCTTGCAGGACATCCGGGTTCCCGCCCTGCGCGCCGATGACCTTGGAAAGGGTCTGCAGCGCCGAACCGTCCTCGACGGCAGCGGTGGCGCGGACTCGAGCATCTTCGATCGAGATCGTCGGGTCGGCGAGATAGATCATGCGCGCCGCTATCTCGATGGAAAGGCCGGCCAGATCCGGCGGGCCCTGCCCCTGGAGCGTCTGGGCCACCTCCATGATCTCCAGCGCGTTTCCGACCGTGTAGCCCAGTGGCTGCTCCATGTCTGTCAGCAGCGCCTGCACCTCTACCTTGAGATGGCGCCCGATCCTGATCATCAGCTGTGCCAAGCGTCGCGCGTCGGCCCGGTTCGATACGGGCGAGCCGCGGCTGACTTTCACGTCGACGACCAGACCGCGCAAGTCCTCGGCCAGCTTCTTCGACATCGCCGATGCCGCCATCAGCGGCAGCGAATCCACGGTCGCAGTCTCGGCGCGCAACTCGGAGAGCTTCTTGTCCGCAGGCGCAAGAGCGTTGCTCTGCTCGACAAAGGCGAGACCGTACTGGCCGACCAGATCGGAGAAGTCGGACAGTTCGAGAGTGGTCCGGAAGCCGGGGATCGACTTCAGCTTCTCCAACGTCCCGATCACGTGGCCCGCGCCTCGCTCGACGATCATGGGCACGGCGACGCCGGCCGACGCGGCGATGGGGGCGGCAATCAGCTGAACCTTGTCCCCTACCCCGCCAGACGAGCAGCAGTCGACGGCTACCTTGTCCAAGCTGGCCAGGTCCAGCCGCTCCCCGCACCGCAGCATCGCGCTGGTGAGAGCCACGGATTCAGGATCGCTGAAGCCCAGGCACACGCCGGCCATCAGAAGTGCAGCCATCTGGGCATCTTCAATCTCGTTCAGCGTGTAGCCATTGATGAGTCTCTCAAAGTCAGCAGAGGAAAGCGCCGTCCCACGCCGCTTTCTGCGAATCAAGTCTACAATTCGATCCATGCTGGTTTGCGGGCCTGACACACCAAGTCCCCGACTCCGCCCGAGCGGCAGAGCGCAAACTGATGTCAGGCCAGAATGTTTTATTCTACAACGCCAGAGCGGCGGGGACGTAGCGCGCCCTAGAGCACCGCGGCCGGTCCCGCCGCGGCCACTCACGAAATGGGCGTCGGCGTGGGAATGGGCGTCCGCTGGCGACCGTTGGAGACATCCCTGAGCAACGCCAGCAGCTGGGCGGTCAGCCTTCCATTGGTCGCAACGACCCGGGGATCCCCCGGCCAGTAGGGCTTCCCGTCGAAGCCGCAGTACTCCCCGCCCGCCTCGGTGAGGATCACCAAGCCTGCCCCCACATCCCAAGACTTCAGGCCATGCTCCCAGAATCCCTCGAAGTGCCCTTGGGCGACCGAGCACAAGTCGAGCGCAGCCGAACCCGTCCGCCGGACGCCGTGGGTGCGACTGGCGACCTCGTGGTAGTAGTACAGGTTCGGGTTTGTCGACCGAATCGAGCTCGGAAAACCCGTCGCGAAGAGCCCGTCCTTGATGTCTTCCACTTCGGAGACTCGCACCTTGCGACTGTTGTGGTAGGCGCCCGAGCCGCGCTCGGCAACGAAGAGGTCGCCATGGAATGGGTCGAGAACAACGCCCGCCAGCGCCTCGGACCGGGACCACAGGCCGATGCTGACGCAGAAGCGCGGCAGCCCGTGGGCAAAGTTGGTGGTCCCGTCGAGCGGATCCACGTACCACGTGAACTCCCCTCCCGCATCGAAGCCACCACCCTCCTCGGCGACGATGGAGTGGGCGGGAAAGCGCGCCCGGATGCGGTCCACGACCAATCGCTCCGACGCCCGGTCCGCGGCAGTGACGGTGTCGAAACTGCCCTTGTACTCGACGCCTACGTTTCGGTAGTGCCGCATCAGGACCCCGGCGGCATCCCGGGCCAAGTCCGTGGCAAAGGCCACGTAGTCGGGCGCTCCGGCTGGCACGCTATCAGGCTACCAGCCCGCGCGACGGCCTTCGGCGCGCGCAGGCAAGCTGGCGGCTAGCGCCGAGGCGGGAGCGTGCCCCTGTCCCGCAGGGGCGGCCGCACCGGTGGCTTGGCGGGCGGCGCTTTGGGCTCCTGCCTTGGCGGCGACGCCTTGCCTCGCGGGTGAATCGTGACCGGATCGGGAGCCGTCCGTTCGTTCCCGGACGGATCGGGTGCGCTCGTGGCGACGGGCACGTAGTAGCCGGAGCGAACGAGCGCCTCACCGCCCTCCCGAAGGACGCGAACCTCGACCGCGCGAAATCCTCCCTTCCCTTCGGTGGCCACAGCCCGGGGATAGAAGCCCAGCAGGTATTGCGTGCGAAGGCGGCGCAGAACCTCGTCGAAGGATGCGTCCAAGTCCCCTGCCCCGTACTGGACGAAGGCCTCACCTCCGGTCTTGCCGGCCAGCGTGATCAGTGCGTGCTCGCCCCCACGGTTACGTCCGGCATCACTGCGGATCGGCAGCACGATCAGCGGGTAGATCGCGGCCTCAGCGAGGTGCGCGGCCTTCATCGCGTCGTCAAACCCAGCGGCGCTGGTCGTGTCCCCGCCGTCGGTGATCAAGATCATCACGCGGCGGCCCGTCCTTCCCGCCAGCTCGTCGGAAGCCAGGCTGATCGCGTTATAAACGGACGTGCCGGTCCCGGGCCGCGCGCGGCCCAGAGCCGTCGCGAGACGCTTGCGGTCCCGCGCGAAGTCTGCCAGCACCAAGACCTCGCTAGAAAAGGAGTAGACCGCGGCCATGTCGAGCGGGTGGTCTTCCGAGCTCAGCAAGCGGTCGAGGAACCGGCCCGCGGCGTCCTTCTCATAGCTGAGCTGGATCGCCGTGCTCAGACTGGTGTCGAGCATCACGACGACCGACAGAGGCCGGTTGGTGCGCCGCTCGAAGACTGAGATCTCCACCTCGCGCCCGTCCTCCAGCACCTCAAAGTCCCGGAGACCCAGGTCCGGCAGCGGCCCCTCGCGGTCCCGGGCGGTGACAGGCAGCGTCACCAAGGCCACGTCGGTCGTGAACACCGGCGTGCCGCCCTGCTGGGCGACCGCCGCGGAGAGCAGCGCGAGCGCGGCGCTCAGGCGGACGGATCGGCCGAGTACTGAGCCAGGGACTCGTCCCATTCCCCCTCCACCCACACCTCGCCATCCGCGAAGTGTTCCCTCTTCCACACCGGCACGCCGCGCTTCACCCTGTTGATGGCGTCCAAGCTCGCGGCGTATGCCGGGCGGCGGTGCGCGGAGGCCACAACGATCGATACGCTGGCCTCCCTAACGTTCAGCCGGCCGATGCGGTGCACCAGCGCAATGCGGTGGACATCGAAGCGGTCAAGGATGACACGGCCGATGCGCGCCAGCTGGCGCACGGCCAGTGGCACGTAGCACTCGTAGTCGAGGTGCAGCGTCCGTCGCCCGCCCGTGTTGTCACGCACCACACCTTCAAAGACGATCAGAGCGCCGTCGTCGTTTCCCTGGACGCGCGCGGCGAGGCCGGAACTGTCGATCGGTTCTCGGGTCACGGCCGCGAACACGCCTTCTCGGTCTTCGCTGGCCAGCCAGCCGCGGCCCCCGCTGACCGGCGGCATGATCGCCACTTCGTCACCGTCTTCCAACGCCTCCGTCGGGGGCGCGAAACGCCGGTTCCGGGCCATTGCGACGCTCCCTGCCATCTCCCCCAAGCGCGGGAACCGCCGGGCGTAGGCCCCGAACAAGGCCCCGAGACTGGCCCCCGGGGCGAGGCAAGCCTCGTCGCTGTCAGTGCCGACGATGTCTTTCAACTGGCCGAAGAACTGCACCCGGATCCGCATGCGACCCCCCTCCAGCTACCGCGCCGGCACGTCCGGCCGGCGGAGCGCCCCTTCAAGCCGCCCGCTGGCGGCCGGACGGCGCGGCGTCCCAAGCTTCCATGTACTTGAGGCCCGTGCCGGTATTGTAGATCACGATCTCGTCGTCTGGCAGCAGCGACCCGTCGGCCAGAAGGCGCTCCATGGCGGCAACGCAGGCCGCACCCTCGGGGCAGGCAAAGATCCCCTCCGTCTCGGCCAGTGCCCGGCCAGCGGACAGCATCTCCCCATCTGTGACGGCGACCGCGACCCCGCCGCTGTCGCGGACGGCATCCAACACGAGGAAGTCCCCGAGAGCCTTCGGCACGCGGAGGCCGCTTGCGAGCGTGGATGCCCCATCCCAGAAGGCGGAATCGCTCTGCCCTGCCTCCCAGGCCCGCACTATCGGCGCGCAGCCAGAGGCTTGGACGGCGATCATTTTGGGGCGATCCGGCCCGATCCAACCCAGAGCCTCGAGTTCCTCGAAAGCCTTCCACATTCCGATCAGGCCGACGCCGCCCCCGGTGGGGTAGAGGATCGCGTCCGGCACCCGCCAGCCGAGCTGTTCCACAAGCTCAACGCCCATCGTCTTCTTGCCCTCGATGCGATAGGGCTCCTTCAGTGTCGACACTTCGAACCAGCCGTGCGCGGGAGCGCGCTCGGCCACCAAGCGGCCACAGTCACTGATGAGGCCGTCGACCAAGGTCAGGCTGGCCCCCATGACCTCGCATTCGACGGCGTTCGCCCGCGGCATGTCGCGGGGCATGAAGACGTGCGCCTCCATCCCCGCACGGGCGGCATAGGCAGCCAGCGCGCCTCCGGCGTTTCCGGCCGAGGGGGCGGCGAGCTTGCTGGCGCCAAGCTCCCGAGCCATCGAGACGGCGCACGTCATGCCGCGCGCCTTGAAACTGCCGGTGGGGTTGCCGCTCTCGTCCTTCACCAAGAGCTTGCGGCATCCCAGCCGGCGGGCCAGACGAGGGGTGTCCAAGAGCGGCGTGAAGCCCTCCCCGAGCGTGACCAGATTGGCCAGATCGCGAAGCGGCAGCAGCGGGGCGTAGCGCCAGAGCGACCTGACTCCCCGCTCGATCTGGCGCCTGTCCAGCCCGCGCTTGGCAGCTTGCAGGTCATAGCGGACCAAGAGCGGGGCACCGCTGGGCGACAGGTTCACGAGGCGGCCGGCGGGCAACCGCTGCCCGGTGCGGCTGCACGCCAAGTGAGAGATGAACGTCCTATGATGCAAGTACGAGTGTATGAGATCGCCGTTCGCAATTCGGGCGCTCGCACTCGCGGTTCTGGGCGTCTGCGCCGGCCTCGCCGCGGAGACCGTGGTCCTGCGGAACGGCTACGAACTGAGGGCCCAGGGGCATTTGCGGGATGGCGCGCAAATTCGGCTGCAAAGGCCCAACGGCGGGTGGATCGTTCTCTCGGCAGGGTCGGTCGCGGAGATCGTGGCCGACGGGTCCCGGCGCGACGGTGCGATCGCCGCCGGGGTCCGGGCAACCGAGGCCCCAAGGGGGGACGGCGGGGAACGGCGTCCCCCGACGGACGCGGAACAGGCCGTGGAACGCTTCTCGGCCGAGGCCGGAATCCCAGCCGGCCTGGTCAGGGCCATGATCTGGGCGGAGTCGGGCTTCGACGAACGGGCCAGATCGCCCAAGGGTGCCGTCGGGCCGATGCAGCTGATGCCTGGCACGGCCGACGAACTCGGGGTCGATCCGCTAGACGCGGTCGCCAACATCCGAGGGGGCACTGAGTACCTGAAGCGACTGCTGGAACGCTACGCGGGCGAGACGGACCAGTTGGTCCGGGCCCTTGCCGCCTACAACGCCGGACCCGGAAGGGTCGCCCAGCATGGCGGAACGCCGCCATACCCGGAAACGGAAGCGTACGTCGCGAAGGTTCTGCGCCGTTTCCTCGCCAGTCCGCCGGCACCCGGGTCACCCCCCGGGATCGATTGATCACCCAAGATTCCAGTCCGGGCCGCATTCTATACTCAAGGGCTACCGTTGGAACAGCCAAGATGAAGCCCCAAACCCGTCTGGTCCATGCTGGCGACAGGCGCAAGCTCGGACGTTACACCCCCGTATCGACCCCGATTTTCGCGTCGTCGAGTTTCTTCTACGACACGACCGAGGAACTTGCGGACGTGTTCTCCGACGGCTCGGAGGGCCACACCTACGCGCGGATGGGCAGCGCGACCACCGACGGGCTCGAGGATCTGGTGGCCAGCTTGGAAGGGGGCCACTGCTGCTTCGCGACCGCGTCTGGGATGGGCGCCGTGCACTTGGCGATCATGGCGGGACTGATCGACCGGCGCCAGGCAATCGTGGCGGCCAACGTGCTCTACGGGGGCACGCTGGAACTGTTGCGATCGGTCTTGCCGCGCTCGGGGATCGAGGTGCGCTACTGCGACTTCTGCGATCTGGAGGCCTTGGAGCGAGCGGTCGCCGAAGTGCGTCCGGCGGTTCTGGTGACCGAGACGCTGTCGAATCCGTGCCTTCGGGTGGCGGACCTTGACCGCGTCCGGCAGATTGCCACGGAGCACGGCGCTCTGATGCTTGTGGACAACACGTTCACGCCGCTGCTAATCCGGCCCTTCGACCACGGGGCGGACATGGTGATCCACAGCGCTACCAAGTATCTGGCGGGGCATGGGGACGTGCTTGCCGGAGCAGTCGTGGCCCCCCCGGAACACGAGGAGACACTACGTCACACCCACCACTGCCTGGGAGGGACAGTCGGGCCATTCGAGGCCTTTCTGGTCATGCGGGGAATCAAGACGCTGGCTCTGCGCATGCGGCAGCACTGCTCCAATGCCCGCAAGGTCTTCGAGGCATTGGGCGATCATCCCGCGGTGGAGCGGCTCGTGTACCCTGGCGATCCCTTGCATCCGGACGCCGCCACAGTCGCAGCGCTGATGCCCGAGGGCCAGAGTGGCGGCGCCATCGGCATTGACGTACGGGGTGGCATTCCCGGCGCGTACCGATTCCTCGACAGGTTGCGGCTTGTGAAGACATCGGCGAGCATCGGAGACCTGACGACCTTGGGGCTTCACCCGGCCACCGCGACGCACCGCACGCTTTCCCAAGAGGAACGCGAGGCGATCGGTGTCACGGACGGGCTGGTACGCCTGTCCGTGGGCGGGGAACATATCGACGACATACTCGCAGACTTGCGACAGGCGTTGGGACCACAGTGAAGCGACAAACTCTCGCAATCCACGCGTGCAGCCAGGACGACGGGGACGCCCCATTTGTGGCATCGGCCCCGCCGTTGGAAATGGCTGCCAGCTTTCACTTCCGGCGGGCGGAGGACATGACCGCGATCGCGAACGGCGAGATGGACGGCTTTGTGTACCAGCGGTACGGAAACCCTTCGGCCGCGGCGCTCCACCGCCAGATGGGAGCACTTGAGGGAGCCGCCAGCACTCTCGCGTGCAGCTCGGGGATGGCCGCTTTGAACATCGGCCTGCTCGCGGCTCTGAAGGATCGCCCTAGCACGATCCTGGCCGCCAACGTTCTGTTCGGACAAACCTTCCAGCTCCTGCAGCTCATGGAGCAGCAAGGGGTGCTGACTCGCTTTGTCGATGTTGGTGACTTGGAAGCCGTCGAGACTGCGCTGGACCGCCACGAGATCGGCTGCGTGTTGGTCGAGACCGTGTCGAACCCGCTGATGCGGGTCCCGCCCACGGACCGAATCTGCGAGCTCGCCAAGCGGCTCGGAATTCCGGTGGTCGTGGACGCGACGCTGACTTCGCCAGCCCTCGTGCGACCGCTAGACTACGGCGCTTCGCTGGTGGTGCACAGTGCCACCAAGTTCCTGGCGGGCCACGCCGACGTACTGGGAGGCATCGTTTCGTGCGGACCGGGCTGGGCCGAGGACTTGCAGGAGCTCGGGCGCCTGCTGGGCCCCAATCTGGGACCGTTCCCGTGCTTCCTCACCGTTCGGGGGATCAAGACGCTCCCGATGCGCATGGAGGAGCACTCCCGAAACGCCATGATCGTGGCGCGGGCCCTGTCCCAGCATCCGCGCGTGGGGACCGTGCACTATCCGGGATTGGACGGCCATCCTGACCGAACTGTCGCGAAACGCCTGTTCGAGCGCGACTCAGAGGGCGCGACGATGCACGGAGGACTGGTGGGCTTCGAACTGCGCGACGGGAGCCAGTCCGCAGCCTTTCGTTTCATGAATGCTCTGCGTTTGGTGGTCCGGACAGTCAGCTTGGGCGACGTGCATTCCCTGGCGACCCATCCCGCGACAACGACCCATCGCAACCTGAGCCCGCGACGGCGGGAGATTCTCGGCATTCACGACAGCTTGGTGCGCCTCTCCGTCGGGATCGAGGATGCCGGCGACATCGTCGAGGACGTTGTGCAGGCCCTCGATGGCTCGGGCTGAGGGCGCTCAGGGCGCGCTGCAGGCATAGCTGCCGGCCACATCCGGGTCGCCCCCGGTGTACTCGGCTCGCTCGGGGTACACGCACAGGGGACGCGACATGCCGACCGTGCCTTCGTCGACCTTGTACGCCGTCACAGCACCCGGAGGCCGGTCGGTCTCGACCCATGCCTGAATTGCCGAGAGCCAGTCCACCCGGTCCGGACCCGGCCCTCCGGAGCAGTGGTACACCCCGGGCAGCAGGTAGAAGCGGAAGAACTCTCGAACGGAAGGATCAAGCCGCTCCGCCCCTTCGAAGTACTCAATCGACCCGAGCGCTGTCAGGGCGGCGTCCGACCAGCCGTGCCACATAAGCAGCTTGCCGCCGGATTCGCGGAAGGCCGAGAGATCTGCGTCCGTCGCGTCCAAGAACCCCCCGAGGCGCTTGGCATCTGACCGATAGTTGTCAAACGCGTAGGTGGAGTAATCGAATTCGGGATCTTCGAATGCCAGATATTTCAAGCCTTGGGTGGCGAACCCGAACTGCGAGCTGGGCTCACCGTACGATTCCATCAGGCGCCGGTTCGGGCCTGTGATCCAGCCCTGCCAACCGGGCCCGGCGGTCTCCCCACCGAAGGGGAATCCCGGATAGATCGGCCCGGCGGCATCCTGAGGCCCCCCGTAGACCGCGGCGATCGCCTCCCGCTGGCGCGCCGTGAGGCAATGGTCACCGGGTTCGGGAGTCGGGCACAAAGGCAGGTCGGACAGCTCGAAGTCACAATCGCGCGGGTCATTCAGCAAGCCGTCACGCACGCCGTCGAGATCGTCACACCGCCGGAGAATCTCGGACTCAAGCAGGCGACGGTTCTGGAGTGTGATGACGGGGGTGGCGAGTTCGGACGGATCTGGGAAGATCTGCTGCATGTTGTGGGCGAACGCTGCCAGCAGCCCGCTGAAGTTGTGGGCCGGCGCGCCGGCGACGATCCCGTCGAAGTCGTCGGGGAATCTCTGGGCTGACATGAGCGCCTGCCTGCCCCCGTTGGAACAGCCGTAGAAGTAGCTGTGCTCGGCAGGACGGCCGTAGTGGGCGCGGATAACGGCCTTCGCGGTCTCGACCGTGCGATGCACGCCGAGATAGCCGTAGTTAACCTGGCGCTCGAGATTTCCGAGAGCCCAGTCAGCCCGGATGCCACCACCTGAATGGCCCGTGTCAGTGGCCGCCGTGGCGAACCCGAGATTCACCGAGAAGCGCCCCTGGTAGCCGAGCGAACCCACGAATCCGCCGCCGCCGCCCATCAGGAAACGTCCGTTCCAATCGTCGGGGAGCAGCACTTCGAAGCGAATCTCGCTGCCGATCACACCCTCGACGCGGCAGTGCGAGACTGCAGGTCGCGCTCGAGCCGAGGGGACGCCGGCGGGCAGGTCTTGCGCCGGAGTCACTTCAGCCGGCAATGCCTCGGCGGAGACGATCCTGACATCGGGCAGTTCGATCGCGGCCAAGTCCGCACAATCCCGCGCCGGGCCGGGCATCGCTCCGACTAGGGAGAAGATCGTCAGGATGGTGGCGGGTAGGGCGTTTCGCGGCGTAGTCATCTGAGGGTGCGCCCTATGGTCGCACGACAACGGCCGACCCGAGGGGTGGCGCTAACACCGGCGTCTGGATGGGCTCATCAGGGGAACGCGGGTGCCTGAACGCGACGGCAGCTGTGCATTGGGCGAGACTCGGAGGTTGCCGCGGACCGACGGCCTTGCGGTCCCCGACGCCTGCCACGCACAGCCCAGGCATGCCCCGCTCCGCGTCAAGGCTACATCCCCCAAACCGTGATCGGCAAACCGCCCGGTCGCGGACCCGCGTGGAACAATCGCTCCTTCCAAGCCCTGCCCTCGCGCATGTCGAAGATGACCAGGTGCCCCGACTCCGCGCCACAGCGCTCCATGTACCGAGCCAGTTGCTCCCGCCCCGTGCGGACGACGCTCTCTAGGCCCGACTTTTCCCCGACCACCTTGCACTCGATGACGTGCTTGCTGGTCGATGGCACAGTGCCGTCCCCGGGCCCGGGCCAGTCGATCACCAGATCCGAGCAGCCTCGGCCGACCTGGAGTTCGCCAAGTGACCACAACATATTGTTAGTGCAGTTTGTAGTAGCACAGCATATTGTGGTTTGAGACCCGCGATGGCACTACATTTGTGAGGCTGCCTGACGGGCCTGATCCCATCTCAGAATTGCCTCCGGTGCGGTTGGGGTTCCACGCCCACCGCCCTTGCGATCTCGGCAGCCTCTTGCCCGGGCGTAGTGTCTTGGCAGTTCTCGATCAGTCGTCCGTCCACCGTCCGCATCTGGGTCGTAACGCGATCCCAGTGCTCCAGCTTGTGTCGGACCGTGGTCCAGCTGTCGTGGATCCCGCCCACTGCTAACCGCCGTCGCAGCAGATGCACCGCGTGGCAGGCTAGCACTGCTACAAACAGGTGCGCCCGGATGCGCTCTGGCTTGCGATGGTATACGGGCCGCAGCCCCAATTCTGATTGCAGCGCGCGGAACGTCTGCTCAATCTCCACCAACCGCCAATATGTGCGCACAATCTCCTCCAGTCCCCACGCGTCACAGCTGGTCCGCAGCTCGTACGTTCCGACGCGCCGGTCGCGCTCGAGCCCCTTCTGATTGAGCTTCCATCGCACCGCCACCGCGTGCCCCTGCTTGGCTGCCTTGGTTCCCTTTGCCGCGGCCTGCACCCGCACCTCGTACTGCGGGGCTGCCCGGTTGTGGCGCTGCTTCAGGCGCCCGACCTTCTCCAGCACCCGCTCGTACTGCTTCAGGCAGCCCGCGCGCTGAAGACCCTCGTGCAGGCTCCGCAGGTCCTGCTCGAACCGTTCGCGGGCGCGCTCCTGGATGGCTGCTTCCTTCGCCTGCCGCCCTTGGGTCCAGACGCGCACGCGCTTCTCCCGGGCCCCGGGTCGCGAGACATCCCAGGCCTTGGCCTGCATCCCGCAGCGCGTCGTGAAGCACTCCGGCTCGGCGCCCGCGGGCCGCTCGGCGCGCTTGCCACGCTGGACCGTGATCCAGTCGTAGCCTCGCTTGCGCAACCAGTCCAGGTTGGCTTGCGAGGCAATGCCGGCGTCCATCATCACCACTGGTCGCGACTCGTCGGTCCGGGAGCGGGCTTTTAGGCGCTGGATGGCCGCTTTGAGGGTGCCCGGTTCGGAAACGTTGCCCGGCAGCACCTCGCTGTAGAGCGGGAAGCCGGCCTCGTCGGTGGACAGAGCCAGAGTGACCAGCGGGCAGTCGCTGCGCTTCTGTTTCGAGCGACCGAACTGTCGGTCGGCCCCGGCTTTGCCGAAAGTGTGCACATTCGTGAGGTCGTACAGCGCCAGCGCCCGGCGGCGGCCCTCGAAGAGCGTGCGCTCGCGCCCGGCGAGCGCCGTCTCCAAACTCGCGCGAGATTGCCAGAGGCGGTCGCCGATGCGGTACAGCGAGTTGAGAGCGGGGGGGCTCTGGGTGTCGCAGCCGAGCAGTTCCCAGGCCGAGCTGGCTTGGTGCAGCCAGCGGCTGGCCTCGCGTTCGGAGGAAGGGTGCAACATGCGGGCGAGCACGAGCGCGGTGGCCAGCGAGGCCTCGTGCTGGGAGCAACCCAGCTGGCGGAGGATGTCGGAGAACCGCAGCGAGTGCATTGCGGCGAGGGCGACGCGCTCGCCCCCGACAGAGCGAGTTGGCGGATGGTGGAGGGAGTGCAGCAGGACGGTGGCGACGGGCTCACCGCCGACAGCGCGGTTGTCGGAGCGAGAGTGGCGCCGGCGCTGTAGACGGCTGGCGGTGCGCTGGGCCAGCTTGAGCAGCTCGGGGTCCGGATCGAAGAGGGGGGTGGTGCCTGTATCGAGGCACTGCACGAGGTTGGCGAATGCGCGCCAGCGGCGCTTGGGGAGGGGGAAGGTAGCACCGAGGTTGAGGAGCGTGACCTGGCGGACCTGGGAGCCTGACCGCACGGACTCGCAGAGTCGATGGGAGAAGCGTGAACCGTGCTTGGACGATCCGGTTTGTGTGCGGCAGACATACATGCTGCTTGCCACTATTACGGCAGACCGACTAGCGAACATGCAGCGAACATAACAAATTGAGACATAGAAGATGGCTCTACATTTCGGATCTCGCAAAATGGGGCCGGTCAGATGCGGACATCTATTCTTACGTTCCGGTCTTCACATCACTGAAACAGGTGCATATACTCTTATCAATAGATAATACTGTGATTATTATAGATAAGTCAACGCTCGAACCACGAGCAAACCGATGCATTCTGGAGCTCCACCACGGTCATCCCGGTCCATTTTGGCGAACTCCAGCGACGGCATACTCCCGCGTGATGCGCCCGCCGCTGCTCACTACCCGGTGGAGATACGCGTGCAGCACTAATTGCGGCCCGGCCTCTTGGTGCCCGTAGCGCCTGACCCACGATTCAGAATGCTCCCGGTAGTAGCGCTGGAACGCTGCCAGCAATCGCTCAACGTCGAGGCATCCATCGCCGTTGACGTACCAGCCGGGCGCGACCATGCGCTCGAGCCCTGACTCATGAGCTGCGGTTAACTCTCGCGGGATGGCCTCGGCGTAGATCGGGTTTGCCATCCGCACCGGGCCAGACACCGCCACCAGGCCGATGTCTCGAACATACTCGAGGTCGCTCGCCGTGTAGTCATAATCGACCGACCCCACGATCATTGGCAGTACGACTCGCCGGACATGCGCGTCGCGGAGCTGGTTGGAGAGCTGGTCTAGGTGTGTGACTCGGTCACGGATGAGGGTTTCCTTCGCTCTGTCAACGGCCGGGATTCCAATCGGCCGGCTGCGGTTCCTGCCAGTCTTGTCCTGAAAACAGGCATCGTAAGCCAGTGCGTTGACCAGCCAAGACTGGCCTAGCGTGAGATCCCAGATTCTCTCCACCGCACCCGCCTCGAACGCTTGGCCCGTCTCAGCCGTGTGTTGGCCCAAGAGCGAGCGCACTTCGGCCTCGGTGAAGTCGCCCAGCCGCAGAGATCTTGCCTTGATGTTGAAGGCGCTTCTCCCGGAGACATACGCCCCCTGCTCGGCCGAGAAAATTTGGCAGTCCCGCACGTCGCGCACGCCGCACAGGACGACGCTCTGAACAAAGTGGCGAGGGCGATCCGGGTAACCGCTGCGAATCTGGCGCAGGACGGAGATTAGGGTGTCTCCGACCAACGAGTCGATTTCGTCGAGAAGGAGGACAAGAGGCCTTGGATCGGCGGCCGCCCATCTGGCCAAGACGCGCATGACGGCCCGATGGGGACCGGACCTTTCCAATGCCCGTGGCCAGATTTCCTCAACGAGGCCCTCGCCCGTCGTCCGATGAACTTGCTCGGCGATTGCGTCAAGGATGGCACGCATGCCAGCGGCCACATCTTGTCGGGCGGACTGACCGACCTCCACGTTCGCGTAGACGCACCGGTAGTGGCCAGTCCCGTTCAGGTGATCAGCCAAAGCCCCGAGCACTGTCGTCTTCCCAGTCTGGCGTGGAGCGTGCAGGATGAAGTACTTCTTCCGCTGAACTAGGGTTAGGATTTCTTCGAGATCAACTCGTTCCAGCGGTGGAATGCAATAGTGGCCATCCTCATCGACCGGGCCCTCGGTGTTGAAGAAGCGCACGCCAGCTTGAGTGTGGCACTAGGCGCGACCGGGAGAGGCTTCCGGGACGAGAAGCCGGAATTGTTCGGGACTGGGACGCTTGTCGGTCGCCACGCTCAATTTATCGCATGGCGATGGTTAGCAGCGAGCCGACCAGGCCCGGTGCTAACCTGCCCCGCCCCGGCCAATGAGTTCCGCCGGCGTGACAGCAAACTCCCGCACGGCGGGCGGCAGGCCCGAAGCCGGGACCGGAAAGGGACGTCGGGCCAGCTGTCTTCGTGCACTGCCTGCCAGCGCGGCACGGGCGAAGCCTCCATGGTTGTCCCATGCGCGGAAGCCTGGCGCTGGCGGAACTGGTCGTTCGGCGCGGGATCCCGTGGTCCCTGCTGATTGGCCACTGCAAGCGGTCCACCTCCAGTGGCCGAGACACGGGTGGCAGACATCCATGACAGCCGGCACGATCTTCGGGCGCGTTCGGAATGCCGGGCCGGAGCAAGTCCCGTGATCCGGTGGGCACCACTCTGGCGGACGCTCTGCCACGCTGGTCAGGGGGACGCTGCGACGTGGGACGGCGCTCCTGACCGCCGTCGCGATTGGTTCTGGCCGCGTTTGGGCATCCTGTCGGACACTGTCTCGGCACTAAGTTCGGCGAATCCGTACAATAGGAGGCTGGGCTGCCAAGGTGGCCTTGCCTTGCAACGCTCGGGGGGCGCCTACCGCGCCCGCGGCACAGTCGGGCCTGATTGGCGAGCGATGCCGTCCACTGAGCCGAATAGGGCCGAGCCGTTTCTCAGCGTCTCTGCCCCGGGCAGGCCACGAGTCGGGGCGGACTCGGGATTCGTCATCCGCCTGGAGCGCTATGAGGGTCCCTTGGACGCGCTCCTGGACTTGGTCAAGCACCAAGGCTTGGACATCTTCGAACTGCCGATCGCCCTGATCACACGCCAGTACTTGGAGTCGCTGCAGCGTGCGGAGTCGCTGGACATCGAGCTCAACGCCGAATTTGCCCACATGGCCGCCACCCTCATCCTGATCAAATCCAAGGCGCTCCTCCCCTCGGCCCCTTCCGTCGCAGAGGAGCCGGAAGCCGATCCCGGCGCGGAATTGGTGGAGCGACTTCTCGAACGGGCACTGTTCAAACAGGCGGCGCAGGTCTTGGAAGACCGGCGGATCGTCGAAGAGCATACCTGGGCCGTGGCCGAGGAAGCGTTGCAAGAGCCCGCTGCGGAGCCCCCGCAGATGCGGGTTAGCGTGTTTGATCTGGTCGAGGCCTTTGGCGAAGTCCTGCAACGCGTCAAGGAGCGCCCCGTGGTCGACCTTCCGGAGGACCGGGTAACGGTGGCCAGCCGGATCCACTTTCTCCGCGAGATTCTCGAGTGCCGCGGAGAGCCGATCCGTCTCGGGGAACTGTTGGAGCGGCAGATAACGACGGACGCAGTCATTGCCACCTTCCTGGCGCTGCTCGAAATGGTCAAGGCGGGAGCTGCCAGACTCCGCCAAGGAGAGACTTACGGCGAGATCACGCTCTGGCGGCACACCGCGTTCGAGGAGGCCTTCAAGGGCGGAGACCTGCTCCCCGCGGGCGGAGTCGGGACGGGAGGCGGATCTTGAGCGAGACAGTCTTCACCTTTCCGACCCGCGAGGAGGCCGAGGCTGGCGGGCAGCGGTCACCGGATGGATCCCGCAAACAGCGGCTGGGCATGCTCGAAGCGGTGATCTTCGCCGCCGCGGAGCCCCCGACCGCGGAGCAGCTGGCAAAGGTCACCGGCGTTTCGGCCGAGACCGTCCGAGACGACGTCGAGGCGCTGATAAGGGCTTGCGAGCCCGTGGACCGGGGCGTGCAAATCCGGTCTGTCGGCGGTACTTACCGAGTCTCCACAAAACCGGAGCACCACGAAGCCGTGCGGGCACTTGCAGAGTCCGTCCAGCCCAAGCTGAGGCTGTCCAGAGCGGCGCTCGAGACTCTGGCAGTGGTCGCCTACAAGCAGCCGGTGACCCTGCCGGAGATTGGAGCCATCCGCGGAGTGACGAGCTCCAGCGGAGTGATCCGCACGCTGCTAGGCCACAATCTCGTGGCCGTAGCCGGCCGCAAGAAGGTTGTCGGGAGGCCGATTTGCTACAGGACCACCGATGACTTCCTGCTGCGATTCGGGCTCAATGACTTGTCCGAACTGCCAACGGTGAAGGAGCTCAAGGAGCTTGGCGGGGGCATGCCGGAGGCGGACCAGAGCCCGGACCGGGCACTCGGCACCGGGGGCCAGAGGGGACCAAGTGCGGGCGGTCACCTCGATTCGCCGACACACGCCTGACCGGCAACGCCAACGCACGCCAAACCAAAAGGGACCAAGCCATGCCTGACCGTATCCAAAAGCTAATCGCGCGCGCGGGGGTCACGTCACGCCGCAAGGCTGAGATCTTGATCACCGAGGGTCTGGTCACAGTCAACGGCGAAGTCGTCACCAAGCTGGGATCGAAGGCTGACCTTTCCAAAGACACGGTCTACGTCGATGGAAAGGCGCTGCGGAGCCAGACCGCCAAGCGCTACTTGGCGATGTACAAGCCCAAGGGCTGCATCACCACGACGAGTGATCCTGAGGGCCGCCCGACCGTGATGGACTTGATTGGGCCCGAGCTCGCCAAGGGTCTGTTCCCGGTCGGCCGCCTGGACTACAACACCGAAGGGCTGCTACTGCTGACCAACGACGGGGATTTCGGGAACCACGTCCTGTCAGCCAAGAATGAGATTCCGAAGGCCTACGAGGTCAAGGTCACCGGCATGGCCTCCGAGACAGCGCTCGAGAAGCTTCGCGCCGGATTTCGGCTCGACGGCAGGCCGGTCCGATTCGAGGCGATCCGCCTCTTGCGGGAAGCCGCCAATCCTTGGTACAGAGTGACGCTAGTCCAAGGCCGAAACCGTCAGATCCACCGAATGTTCGAGCGCTTCGGCCTGCTGGTCGAGAAGATCCGCCGGATCAGCATCGGACGAGTGATGCTCCGCGGCCTTGAGCCGCGCCAAGTCCGCACTCTGCGGCAGTCCGAGATCAAACAGCTGCTGTCGGACAACCAGCCCCGTGCGGACGAGCTGAACACAGAGAGCACGGACAGCCCCAACCGTGGGCGGTTCGGACGCCGGTCCCCGGCGCGGAGTCCGAGAGGAACGCGTACTTCGCGGTCTGCACGGGATCGCGGCGGTCGCCGCCCTGGGACGTTCCGGTCACGCACCAGCAGTGTCAGGGATACCCGCCGTGGCACACGGCCTCGACGATCGGGCCCGAACCGCGGAGGACCGGAGCGCTCCAGCCGTGGCCGCGGGCAACCCGGGCGTGGTCGCGGGCGATCGGGGGAAAGGCCCGGACCGAAGCGCGAATTCAGGCGATCAGACAGACCCCGACGATCATCGGGACCTCGCCGGCCCAGCAGTGGAGCTTCTCGCGGCTACAGAGGCAAGCCCGGATCAGCGCCGCGCGGTGGGCGAGATCGACTCCTGGCGGGAGAACGGCGAGGCTCACGCCGGCGAACAGGTCGCCCGAACGACCGTTCCCGCTGGGCCAGGTCCGACAGGAACAGCGCGGGGAGAGCCGACGGCGGGCAATCCCGTCGGCGGTCCAGGGCGCCGGATCCGAAACGAGTACGCAACTCCCGCCCAGCCCGAGGGAGTGACCGGCGCCCCAGGCCGTTCCGCTCCGGCACTGGAGGTCCCAGGGACACCCGGCGTGGCGCACGGGCTCGACGCCCGCCGGAACGGACAGGCCGGGGCCGCGGACCAACGCAACGGCCCAACCGCAGCCGCGGACAGTCAGCACGGAGCCGCGGACCAGCGCAACGGCCCAACCGCGGTCGCGGACAATCAGCACGGGGCCGCGGGAGACCGGGCGGAGGGTTTCGGCCGCGGCGCCAATTCAGGCGATCAGACAGACCCCGACGATGACCAAGGCCGCCCCGGCCCAGCGGCGGGGCCCCACGCGCTCGGAGAGACAGACCCGGGCCAGTGCCGTCTCAAAGACGAAGCCAATTGCCGTCGCGGGGACCGCGAAGCTCACTTCGCGGAACGAGAGCAGGGCCATGAACGCAAAGAAGGACCCAGCGTAAGCGCCCAACGACAACAGGAACCACGAGCTGCGGAAGGCTCTCAAGAGCAACCTGAGCATCGGAGGAGCGCTTGCCGCCTCTGGGACGCCCTGCAACCGCATCGCGTGGGCCTTGAGCAGATCTCCGGCCACGCTACCGGTCACGACCAGCGTTACCAAGAACGCTGTCACCGCTCTTCCCCCGTCGTCAGCGGCGGCGTGGAACTGGCGAGGGCGACACCGCCGGAGATCAGCGCGATCCCGGCCCAGCGACTTGCCGAGATGTGCTCGCCGAGGAAGGTCGCGCCGAGCACGGCCACGAGCGCGTACCCGACCGACGTGACCAGCAGGACATAGCTGAGGTCAGTCCAGCTCAGCAGGAGAGTGTGCGCAGCGAAGAACACAGCGAGCAGTCCCGTGCCGAGCAGCACCCAAGGGTCGGCCAAACTGCGGACGGCTGACGCAGCCAGAGCCGTGGGAGAAAAGGAGCTGATGTCGCCGATGCCACGCATCCCATGGGACAGCAGGACATTCCCGACGGCGTTGGAGACGATCACAATCACCAGGAACGCATTGGTCTTGAACCGCATCGAAAGAGTCTAGCAACGGGGTTGCCCTCAGGTCGCCAGGTGTTGAATTATCCAAGGCTTGGCTGTATACTGCGAGAGAGGTCGCCGGCCTGGCCGGCGACAGCCGGAAGTTGCGAGTGGAAGAAAGGGGGGGCGTACAGGATTCGACGAGATTGCAGTCGCGGTGCAGAGGCATGCCGGGTTCCGAGCTCCCGTAAAACGATCGGATCACAATAACTGCCAACAACACGCAGTTTGCCTACGCTGCCTAGTCTCTAGGCAGCCGTCTCGGCAGGCGGGCTCGCACGTCCGCTAGAGGCGTCATCTTGCGAGATAGGTCCCAAGGCTTCCGTCTGGAGCCCTGTGGCCGAGATCAATCAGACTGGGCCGCTGAGGGCTTGTTCATTCTCAGCCAGTGGTCAAGACTTCCGAATGGACTAAGCATGTAGGCTCTGTTCGGTGGCCTTTCTCGGACGCGGGTTCGATTCCCGCCGCCTCCACCACTCTTCGGCACGACGTGACGGGCCCCGTGCCACTGGTCGCGCGGATGGCCCTTGATTTCCAGTCCGGGAAGTGGCAATCGGCCCTGATCGGACGGGAACCCGAAGGGACGGCCTTCTCCTCCGGCGAAGGCAATCCGCAGCATGCGGGGCTCACGCTGCTGGGAACGGCACATTTCGGGCGCCCGGGCGCACCGCGCACGCTGCGACCGACGTCTCCGACGGCGCAATGGGCGAGGCATCAGAAGAAGCTGTACCCCACGGCGACCGATGTCCGCACGACCGGCAATAGCCCGATGCGAACCTCTGGGGCCACGAAGAGCCGGTCGGTCAGGTGCAGTCTGATGCCCAAGCCGCCGGAGAGATTGATCCCGTACTGCCTGTCCCAGTAGTAGACCAGCTCGTCGGACTCAAAGCTCCGATAGTCTTTGAGAAGCGACCGCCATTGGGTTAGCCCGAATCCGACGGAGAGGAAAGGGCGGAAGCGCCCAGACGTGGCAAAGTCGTACTGAACCACCGGGGTCATCATCCATGCGCGCGACTCGTGGCTCTCGTACGGCCCGAACAGGTCCGCGTCCAGGTATTCGACGCCGACTCGCCACCTCTGGTTGGCTCGCACGGCCACCGACAGACCCCTGACAACGGCGTAGGGAGGCGAGTCATCAATCCCCGCGGCGAATCCGCCGTGGGCGGCAACCTGCAGCCTGCCGGTCTCTCCCCGGGCAACCGGGACGCAGACGGCGGCAACGATCACCGCGAGCAACCACACGGGCGGTCCGAGCGTCCGCGGCCTCACATCACTGCCTCTCGGAACGCGTCTTCCAGCCGATGAACACGGAGAAACGCAGATTGGGCTCGATCCCGATTCGGACTTGGGGGGCCACCGACCACCGCTCGCCAACCTGCACCTTGGCCCCGATACCCCAGGCGACCGCCCCCCAATACGTCTTGGTGCGGCCGGCTCCCGTCTGGAGATTGATGCCCGCTCCCATAATCGTGTACCACACTCGCCTCGCCGTTGGCCGGGAAAGGTCTTTCGCGACGTTGACTGCCAGCATGTTGTCGGTGTGCGCCGGCACGAACATCGCCGAGTATTCGGGCTCGATGGCCCAGCCTCGCCCGCCGATGTATTTCCGATAGGCCCCGCCGGCTGTGACGTGCTGCGGCGCCTCGAAGAACGTGGCGGTGCCAACATGGAAGCGCACCTCGTCAGGACGGGGCTGTCCCTGCAAGGACGCAGCCAGCACTACGCCCAGCATGGGGGCAATTCGCAGCGCCTGGACAACTCCCGGCTTGCCCACGATCCACCGTGCCACGCCCCTCTTGCGTCCGATCACTGCGCTCAGTGTAGGGGTGGCTGACCCATCACGCTGGCCTTTACCGTCGGCTGGCTGCACATCCGGCACCGGGAAGGAGCCTGGCTCACCTGCTCCGTCGCAAGCGACCGCGTGTCGTGGCACAACGCCTACCGGCCCGCGCGCATCATCGAGGGCAGGCCGCTGACGGGCTCGGTGCATCCAATTCCGGTGGGAGAGGGTAGCGCGCTCAATGACGCCCACGGCGTGGCACGAGAGCCAACACCGCGGAGAGCGCGGCGCGATGCCGGGCACGACAGCCAAGCGTCGGCTACCATGGACCCTTCGCGACAGGCCGGGCGCGACAGGCGGCCGGGTTGGGGTGGCCATGGACTGGTGGATCTGGGTAACGGTGGGCTTTGTCCTGCTGGCGGTCGAGGTGGTAACTCCCGGCGGCTTCTACGCCGTGTTTTTCGGCCTTAGCGCGCTGGCCGTGGGCTTGCTTGCAGGCTTGGGCGCGGCGGGCCCGCTCTGGCTGCAAGGGATCCTCTTCGGCACACTGGCAGTGGGAGCGTTGGCGCTCTTCCGGCCGGTCCTCACCAAGCATCTCCGGTCCGCAGCCGACACCGTCACGGTCGACGACTTGGTGGGCTCTGTCGCGAGGGTGCGGGAACCAGTTCCCGCCGACGGCTCTGGCAAGGTCGAATTGCGCGGGTCTGTCTGGACTGCGCGGAACGCGGGCACGGAGGGGATTCTCGCGGATTGCGAGTGCCGTGTGGAGCGAGTGGACGGGCTGACCCTTTGGGTCCGAGAGGCGTAGCAGGGAGGACCAGAGATGGATATGGGCCTGGCCGCGGTGGGAGCACTGCTCCTACTGCTCGTGATCGTGCTGTGGAAAACGGTCGTCGTCGTCCCGCAACAGAGCCAGTACGTGGTGGAGCGACTGGGAAAGTACGCTGGCTCGCTGGACGCGGGCTTCCACATCTTGATCCCGTTCCTCGACACCATTTCGTACAAGCATTCCCTGAAGGAAGCTGCAATGGACATCCCGGAGCAGGTCTGCATCACGAGCGACAACGTACAGGTGGGTGTGGACGGCGTGCTGTACCTGAAGGTGCTGGACGCCAAGGGCGCCTCTTACGGGATCGGGAATTACATCTTCGCGATCACCCAACTCGCTCAGACGACCTTGCGCAGCGAGATTGGCAAGATCGAGCTGGACAAGACCTTCGAGGAGCGGTCCAACATCAACACCAAGGTCGTTGAGGAGCTTGACAAGGCCACGGAGCCTTGGGGCGTCAAGGTGCTGCGGTACGAGATCAAGAACATCAACCCGCCGCGCGACGTGCTCGAGGCCATGGAGAAGCAAATGAGGGCAGAGCGGGAGAAGCGCGCGGTGATCCTGGAGTCCCAGGGTGCGAGAGACTCGGCGATCAACACGGCCGAGGGCGAGAAGCAGAAGGTCATCAAGGAGTCCGAGGCGACGAAACAGCAGCAGATCAACGAGGCCGAGGGCCAGGCGGCCGCCATTACCACCGTTGCGGCTGCCACGGCAGAGGGCATTCGGAAGGTCGCCGAAGCGATCGAGTCGCCGGGCGGGTTTCAGGCGGTCCAGCTGCGCGTCGCGGAGCAATACGTCGAGAAGCTGGGAATGCTGGCCAAGGAGAACAACACGATGATCCTTCCGGCCAACCTAGCCGACGTGTCCTCGATCATTGCCACGGCCATGAATGTGATCAAGCAGCAAGGCGGGCGCACGGGCCAGCGACAGTAACGACCGTCCCAAGGCGGCGGTAACCCAAGGCTGGGCCCGGCGGGCGAGTCGAGGCTGCCGCCAACCGCCAGCCAGGCTTCAGGCCGGGCCGAGATCGTTGGCTCTGCCCACCGGCAACCTCTGTCCCGCAGCGACGCGGCCATAGGGCGGCAGTCTCCGAGGGCGGCGGTTGCCCCTCCCGCGCCGGAGCGGCGATCCCGGCCGGGATGGCAATGAGAACCGCCCGGCGGTTGGTAAGATTCTCACCATGAAGCTGGCCAGAGCGTTTGACGCTGGGCGTGAGGCGATCCGGAGCACGATTCCGCGCTTCATTTCGCTCGCGCGCGAGCTAGCCCTGGAAGTCGTCGGCTTCATGTTCTTCGCGTTTGCCGCATTCTTCGTCTTTGGCCCGTTCGGCCTGGTGCAGGCTTACCGGCAACTTCCCGATGCGATGAATCGCCTGGTCGTGGCGTGCGTGGTCTCCGCCGTCTTCGTCTGGTTCGGCTGGGACTCGTTCCGGCGTTCCAAGAAGCTTGCCCGGCGACGGCGCGCGGGGTGAGGCGCCGCTCGGGATGAATCCGCCTGGCCAGCCCCCGGCCAAGCCGCCAGAGTCCCCCGGCGAGTTCCCCTACACCCGTGGCATCCATCCGGGGATGTACAGGGACCGCCTGTGGACGATGCGCCAGTACGCCGGTTTCGGCGATGCGCGCCAGTCCAACCGGCGCTACCGGTACCTGATTGGGCGGGGCACGACGGGCCTCTCGGTGGCCTTCGACCTCCCCACGCAGATGGGATACGACTCCGACCACCCCCTGGCGCTGGGGGAGGTGGGCCGCGCGGGAGTGGCGATCTCCTGCCTGGACGACATGCGGACGCTGCTGGACGGTATCCCTCTGGGCCGCGTCTCCACGTCCATGACGATCAACTCGACGGCCGCGATCCTGCTGGCGATGTACACCGCGGTCGCCGAGCGGTCGGGCGTCGCCACGACCGGGCTTCGGGGAACGGTCCAGAACGACATCCTTAAGGAATACATCGCCAGGGGCACGTACATCTACCCGCCGGAGGCCTCCATGCGGATCGTCACGGACGTTCTGGCCTGGACCGCTCGCAAGGCTCCCCGATGGAACGCCATCTCCGTGAGCGGCTATCACATGCGCGAGGCGGGCGCCACGGCGGCCCAGGAGCTGGGCTTCGCGATGTGTAACGCGATTGCCTACATCGAGGCGGCCGCGAGTGCTGGCCTCGACGTCGACGACTTCGGCCCACGACTCTCATTCTTTTTTAGCTCGGACCGGGATTTCCTCGAGGAGATCGCCAAGTTTCGGGCCGCCCGGCGCCTGTACGCCCGCGTGATGCGCGACCGGTTCGGCGCCCGCGACCCACGCTCGATGAAGCTGCGGTTCCACGCCCAGACTGCCGGGTCAAGCCTGACGGCACAGCAACCCTACTTGAACGTGGTCCGGACCGCCTTCCAAGCTCTCGCCGCCGTGCTCGGGGGTGCCCAGTCGCTGCACACCAACTCGCTTGACGAGGCCCTCGCGCTTCCCAGCGAGGCGGCGGCTACCCTCGCCCTGCGGACCCAGCAGGTCATCGCGATGGAGACGGGCGTGACCAACACCGCCGATCCCCTGGGCGGGGCGGACTGCGTCGAGTCCCTCACCGACGAGATCGAGAGCGCCGCCCGGACCTACATTGACAAGATTTCCGACATGGGCGGCATGGTGGCCGCCATCCGTCAAGGCTACGTCCAGCGCGAGATTCATGACAGTGCCTTCGCGCAGCAGCGGCGCGTCGAGAGCGGCGAGCGGACGGTCGTCGGCGTGAACGCCTTCCGCACGGAGGAACGACAAGAGATTCCCCTACTGCGCATCGATCCGGCGGCCGAACCCAAACGGCGGGAAGAACTGGCGGCCTTTCGGTCCACCAGAGACGCCGACCGGGCGAGAGCAGCGCTCGGCAGCTTGCGGCGGACGGCCCGCGGACCCGAGAACTTGGTGCCGGCAATCCGCTCGGCCGTCCTGGCCGGCGCCACCGTGGGCGAGATCTCGGACGCGCTCAGGGACGTCTTCGGCACGCACGGCTGAGCCGTCGGGGGGGCGCCTACGCGCGGTGGAAGGCTTTCAAGATCGCCTTCATCCCATACTTGAGCGCGATCGGCCTGCCATGCGGGCAGGCCATCGGAAAGTCCGAGTTCGCAAGGCTGTCCAGCAGCCAGCGCATCTTCTCCTCGGTCAGGGGAGTGTTGATCTTGATTGCCGCGTGACACGCGATCGTGGCCGCCATGCGCTTGCGCAGGTCGCCAAGTGTCAGCCCCCCGGTACTCTCCGAGGCCCCGTCGAGCAGTTCCGCCAACAGAGCTTGGGCTTGCTGGGGGCGTAGCTCCGCCGGCACGGAACCGATGTCCAACGACCGCTCGCCGCGCCGCTGAATCTCGAACCCGTTGCCGCGCAACTCCTCTTCCAAGCGTGCGCTGACCGCGAGCTGCGCCGGAGTGAGCGTCACCGAGATCGGCACCAGCAAGCGCTGCGCGACAGGGCGGCCCCGCAGGCGCGCTGCCAGGACCTGCTCGAAGAGGATTCTCTCGTGGGCCACGTGCTGGTCGATGATCCAAACGCCGTCCGCGCCCTCGGCAACGATGAAGCTGCCCTGTACCTGACCCAGCAGACGCAGGTCCGACAGTGATCCGAGGTTTGTCGGGCGGGCATCCACCAACGGGTCACCGCCGGAGCAGAGTGCCGGCTCGGGCACGTCTGGCCCGGATTCCGCATCGGGCCCGTTGGCGGTGCTAGGCGCGATACCAGATCCACGGGCCGGAATCGGCGCGCTCGGCGACGGGCCGAACCGCAGCCGCCCGGTGGACCGGCCGGCCGGCCGGTGCCCAGTCCCGGACGGGGGGCTCGCCGGAAACGGCCAACCCGGCGGCGTTCCGTCGCTTGGGGCGGGAACCTGCTGCTGGACAGTTGCCGCGGCCGGCAGGTCAGCGGCTGGCTTGGCCTCGGCCAGGCTGCCGCGGACAGTGTCGCGAACGAAGTTGAACACCCGGCCCGGCTCGCGAAAGCGGACTTCGCTCTTCGCCGGGTGGACGTTGACGTCAACGGTCTCCGGCGGCACATCCAAGAAGAGCAGCGCGAACGGGAAGGCCCCGCTCGGAAGCAGGCTCTCGTAGGCGCGGCCAATGGCCCTGTGCACCAGCCTGTCGCGGACGGCACGGCGATTGACGAAGACATGGTAGGAATTGCGGTTGGAACGCTGGAACTGCGGCTCGGAAACGAACCCGCTGAGCCTGAGCGCCGGGCGCGGGTTCGGGCCGGAGCCGGAGATCGGCGACCCGCGGCCCCCGTCCTCTGCCGGCTCGATCTCGACGAGCCGGGCGAGCTTTTTCGCGCCAAATACCTGATAGACTCGCTCCCTGCATGTCTCCACGGGCGTGACGTGCAGCAGGGAACCCCGCTCGTTGGTGATGTGGAATCCCTTATCGATGTTGGAAAGGCTGTAGTGCGTGGCAATGCGCAGTATGTGGGAAAGCTCGGTGGCCTCGGTTCGCAGGAATTTTCGCCGCGCGGGAACGTTGAAGAACAGGTTCTGGACGGCGATGCTCGTCCAGGGGGCAGGGCTGCCTCGCGCACGTCCCTCAGGCGACCCCCGTGAATCTCAACCACTGTTCCAGCGTCGCTGCCGGTCGCGCGGGTTCTCAGGGTTACCCGCGCCACGCTGGCGATGGAGGGCAGGGCTTCTCCCCGGAATCCCAGAGACCCGATCGAGAGCAGGTCGGACGAGCGGCGCAGCTTGCTGGTGGCATGCCGCTCAAACGCCAGCAACGCATCGTCCCGCCCCATGCCGCAGCCGTTGTCGGTGACCCGAATGAGGCGCCGCCCGCCAGACAGCAATTCTGCACGGATCTGCGTGGCCCCCGCGTCAAGGGCGTTCTCGATCAACTCCTTGCACACGGATGCTGGCCGTTCGACAACCTCGCCGGCCGCAATCTGGTTCGCTACGCGATCCGTAAGTATCCGAATCTTGCCCACTGGACGTATTCTCACCGTAGCGCGAATGTCAATGGCATGGCAAGACCGCGCCGGCCTGGCCGTCGTGCAATCATGGGGCATTGGCGCACGCGTTGCTCGTCGCCCTGATGGACGATAGTGACCGTGGCCAGATTGGTTTCCCGGTCGCCCTTGCCCGGCCCAGGCCGGACTCGGGACCGCGCGAGACTGACCTCGGCATCAGTGCGACCCGCAGCGTTTCGGGTGCCGTCAGGTCGGTCCCATGGCCACGAGCGAGGCCGGAAGGTCGGGCCCCGATCGGGAGCTGGGTAGCGATGGCAGGCAAGAGTCAAGCGACCGCCGCAAACCGGGCGCCCAAGCCGTGCGCGCTGCACGGCAGCTGGCTGCCCGCCGAGTCCGGGGGCCAGTTCGTCGTCTGGGGGGAGCAGGCGCGAACGCCGCGGCGATCGCGCGGGCCGCTCCACCCGTTCTGCCTGGCGAAGCAACCCCTGGAGCGGGCAATCCTCGATGCGTGGGTCCCGGCCGCCGGGAATCCCGGACCGTCAACGGAGCGCACCCAAGTCTGGATTACGGCTCCCGCAGTGGGGCGCCGGCCCAGCCCGTCGGTCGAATTGCTGGCAGACTTGGGCAGCGACCCGCCCACGCCCGATGCGTGGGGCCACTGGCGAGTTGCGGCGGTCAGGGTCAGCGATCCGCTGGCACTGCTGGAACGGTTACCGGAGAGGGACATCCTCGGAGACCGAACGATCCGCATCGGGCATGACCTGAGGTTCTGGGCGCACTTGCTGGCCGCGCTTGAGCAGGCTGTCCGACGCCACGAGTACCTGCCTTCGATGTTTGCCGCCCAGTTTGACGGCTTCACGGTACGCGGCAATCGCCGCAAGAAGCCGAAGATCGAGTTCGGCCATTCCTGGGAACTGGCCGACTCCGCGCGAGAACGCATCGCACGGTCCTTCGAGCGGGGGATGCCCCTCTCGTGCAGGGCCCTCAGCGCTGAGGAGCCGGACGCCCCGGAAGGACGGGCGGCAATACCGGCCGCGAGAAGCCTGGCGGAGCACTTCCTCCACGTCCAGCTGCAAGCGATCGTTGCCCGTACGAAGCACACCCAAAAACTCCTGCAGGCGTTCGACGGGACGTATCCCAGCCACGGCCTCAGCAAGTCTTCCAGTCACATCAGCCTTCCGCCCATCACGCAGGCCACTTGGGAGCAGTGGTGGCAGTGGCATCGCCGGATCCAGAGGGCCTCGGCCGAGGTTGACGAGCAAGTGTGCTTCCGCCTGGCGGACACTCCGCACGACTCGCCGGACGACTGGCGGTTGCAGTGGCTGCTCTCCTCCCGGCGTGACCCGTCGCTGCTCGTCCCCCTGGAACAGTTCTGGAAGTCAGACAGGGACCAGCGGCCCAAGAGGCTCGTGCGCGAGGTGTTGCTCCAACTGGGCCAAGCCGCCCGGCTATACGACCGGCTGTGGGAGGGCATGGCCAGCGAGGCACCATCGGAACTGGTGCTGCGGCGCGAGGAGGCGCTCGATTTTCTGAGGCTGCAGGCACCGATCTTGCAGGGCGCCGGCTTCCGGGTGATCGTGCCGGCTTGGTGGACTTCCGCCGGGCAGCGCCGACTGCGACTGAGACTCACACCTCAGAGCTCGCTGACGGGAGGGGTCGGAGCCGAGCCCACCGGACTGCTGGGAATCAACCATCTGGTCAAGTTCAAGGCCGAGGTGGTGCTCGACGGCACGCCGCTGACACGGGAGGAGTGGGCGCGCGTTGTCGAGGCGAAGCAAGGCTTGGTCGAAGTCCGAGGACAGTGGATGGAACTGCAGCCCGCCGAGGTAGGCCGGCTGGAGGAGTTCTGGCAAAAGGGCCAAGAACTCGTGACCATGACGGTGAGGGAGACACTCCAGGCGGCTGCGACCGAGAGCGGACCCGAGATCGTCCACGAGGGCGAGCTTGGCGACCTCCTTGCCGGTCTGTCGGGTTCGGGCGCGCTCGAACAGCTACCCCAGCCGCGCCACTTCCAAGGCGCGCTGCGACCGTACCAGATGAGGGGCTACTCATGGCTGGCCTATCTGGAACGGATCGGCTGCGGGGCTTGCCTTGCGGACGACATGGGGCTGGGAAAGACCATCCAGGTGATCGCCGCCATCCTCGGGGACAGGTCGCGCGACCCCGACGGTGGCCCGACCCTGCTAGTGGCGCCCACCTCCGTACTCGGCAACTGGCAGCGCGAAGTGCGGCGCTTTGCCCCGACGTTGATTCCCTACGTGCACCACGGCCCGAAGCGGCCCAAGACGCCAGCGCCGTTCAAGAAGGCGGTCGCGGGAGCCGACATCGTCGTCGTCTCGTTCGCAGGGGCGCGGCTCGATGTCAACGTTCTCACGAAGGTTGCGTGGCGGCGCTTGGTGGTGGACGAGTGCCAGAACGCGAAGAACCCGTCCGCGGCAGTCACCAAAGCGCTGCGCCGCATCCGTGCCGAATCCCGCATCGCCCTGACCGGAACGCCCGTCGAGAACCGGCTGATGGACCTGTGGTCCCTGTTCAGCATCATCAATCCGGGCTATCTGGGGACGATGACCGCCTTTCGGAAGAACGTCGAGCGACCGATCATGCGGCACCGGGACGCCGAAGTCGCGAGCGCGCTGCGCAAGATGGTGCGCCCGTTCATCCTCAGGCGCATGAAGACCGACAAGAGGATCATCTCGGACCTTCCGGGAAAGGTCGAGCAAAACGCTCTCTGCAATCTGACTCCCGAGCAGGCCTCGCTGTACGAAGCGGTCGTGCGGGATGTCGAGCAACGGCTGAAGCAGAGCAAGGTGGACGGTATCAAGCGGGCCGGGCTGGTGCTGTCGACCCTCACCCGTCTGAAGCAGATTTGCAACCACCCAGCGCAGTTCCTGCAGGACGGCAGCGCATTCAGCGCATCCCGGTCGCACAAGCTTGCGCGCGTGTGCGCGATGCTGGACGAGATCGAAGCCGAGGGCGAGAGCGCGCTCGTCTTCACGCAGTTCCGGGAAGTCGGCAAGCAGTTGCGGTCGCTGTTCCGCAAGCGGTACGGGGGACCCGTCTACTACTTGCACGGCGGCACGCCAAGGGCGCGCCGCGAGCACATGGTCGAAGAATTCCAAGACCCGAACACGGAGCGTGGGATCTTCGTGCTCTCGCTCAGGGCCGGAGGCGTAGGGATCAACCTGACCCGCGCGAACCATGTGATTCACTTCGACCGCTGGTGGAATCCGGCCGTCGAGAACCAAGCCACGGACCGCGCCTACCGGATCGGCCAGGAGAAGTGCGTGATGGTGCACAAGATGATCACGATGGGCACTCTCGAGGAGCGCATCGACGAAGTGATCGAGTCTAAGCGCGAACTCGCCGAGGAAATCGTGGGCAGCGGAGAATCGTGGCTCTCGAAATTGGACAACGCGACGTTTCGCAGGCTGATCTCGCTGGATCGCGGCGACGCGGTCATCGGATGATCGGGAGCGAGGAAGATGGCAGCGCACGGCAAGACGTGGTGGGGCGAGCGATTTCTCGCGGCTCTTGACGGCTGCATGGACACCGGCCGGCTGTCGCGGGGTCGTTCCTACGCAGCCCCCCACAGGCGCACGAAGTTCGCGATGCGGAACGGCACCGTGAAGGCGACCATGAGGGGAAACGTGAACCGGTACTTCGGGGTCCACGAAACGCCGTACTACAAGGTAGAGATCCAGTTCACGTCCGTCACCGCGGGACGCTGGCGGACAGTCCTGAAGCGCATCGGATCGAACGCGAACTGGGTGACCCATCTGATCCTGGGCGAGGTCCCCCCGACGATCGAGGATGCCTTCTCGGGCTTGCCTCGGCTGCTGCCCACGAGTCGGGCAGACTTCGTGTCGTCGTGCTCGTGCCCGGATTGGGCTAACCCCTGCAAGCACGTGGCGGGCGTCTACTACCACTTGGGGAGCCTCCTTGACCGTGACCCGCTGCTACTGTTCGAGCTTCGGGGAATGCAACGGTCGAGACTGCTGCGGTCTGTCTCGAAGTCGGAACTGGGCGCGGCCCTAGCCGGGGACACGGCGAAGCCGGACCTGTGGGAGTGGGCGGCAACCGGGGCCTGTCCGCCTGTCGAGATGGTCGAGGAGGGCGGAGATCCGGCGGATGTGCGGTCGTTCTGGAGAGGGGTGCCGCTGCCGAAGGACGCCGGGATGGAACTGACGGATCCACCGGTATCAGCGCTGTTGATTCGGCGGGCGGGGGACTACCCTGATTTCTGGCTGCGCCACAACTCGTTTCTCGCCGCGATGGCGGAACTCTACGAGCGCGTGTCCAAGAGCCTGCCCGTGGGCCCGGCCGATGATCTGACCAAGGGCCGGCTGCTATAGGGGCAATTCAATGGCTTGCCTTGCCAATCCTGGCCGCTAGCCGCAAGCTATACTCAGGGCCCGAATCGGCCCTATGCCTTGCAGCGGGCATCCTTGACATCTTTGCGCCGCCCCGAGCTAGTGCGGCTGAACAGCGCGAGAGGACGGTCGTACGTCCTTGCCGCAGCGGTCTTGGCGCTCGCGGGATTGTATTTCGCCAACCGTCAAGACGCCGGTTCCGGGCTATCCGGCTCGTTGCGAAGGGACGGCTTGCCGCCAGCGACCGCCACGGCGCCGACGCCAAAGCTGACCGCCGCGCACATCGTCGATCCCGGCAATGCCGGCTTGACGTTCCGGCTGGAAGGACGCGTCAGGTACGTGCGAATGACCCAACAGGGAATCATGATCATCCAGCTGCAAGATCAGGACGAGGACATCACTGTCGATGTGCCGGTCTTCCCGTCGGTCGGCTGTCTCCCGGTGAAGCCGGTCCGTGGCGAGATGCTGCGCGTGACCGGGAATCTTGGCATGTATTTCGGCCGCCCGCAGCTTCGTCCGCTCTCGGCTTCGCATGTTGCGCCGCCGACGCCCCGGGGGAATCCCGTCTCGGTGGCTGCAGCCGCGGAAAGGGTGGGCGAGACGCTGCTGGTCGGTCCCGTGACCCTGGTTAGCTCCGAGTTCTTCGAGAGTCGAGCCGGCCTCAGGCACCTCCGCTTGACGCTTGGCGATGCCGGAGCAAATGCACCGAGGTCCGCAGCCCAAGTGGCGGGGATCATGTTCGAAGGCGAGCAGACGGCTTGCGAAGTCGCCCGGCTGCGCTCGAAGGAACCCGTCTTGGCAACCGTGAAGGTCGGACTGTACCAAGGCGTCCCCTCGCTGAGCGTCTTGCGAGTAATCCCGGTTGACGCGTGGCAATAGTCCTCGCCACGGTCTTCGGCGCGTTGGCCGGAATCGTCACCGGCTTGGTGCCGGGCATTCACGTCAACACGGTCACGGCGCTCTTGCTGGCGAGCGGCGCGAGCTGCGCGTCGCTCGGCCTCGAGTACTCGGCACTGCTCGCCTTCACCTGCGCGTTGGCCATCTCGCACACATTCTTCGACGTCGTGCCCGGGCTATTCCTTGGCGTTCCCGGAGACGAGACATTCGCCCTGCTCCCGGGACACCGGCTGGTGCGCCAGGGGAAGGGCATTCTGGCGATACGCCTCTCTGTTGCCGGCAGCGCGCTCGGACTGGCGGTCGGCATTGCCGTGGTCGCCGGGCTCGTGACGCTGGGAAACCTGACCGGTGCCGTTGCAGGGGCCATAAACCCCAGGGCCATTCCTTTCTCGTAGAGCGTGGTTGAGGGGTGGCACGATCGCATTCTGGCGGTGACGGTCGCGATGTGCGCCGACGGATGATGTTGTTCTTCAGTAGTGGCTATTCTGTTGTGACTATGGCATACTGGGGGCATGCAGGCGCTGCCACAGGCCTGTCGTGACTTGGACTTGCGCGCCATTCAAGTGCGCCCGACCCACGGGGCCGAAGAACACCGCCGTTGGGACCGCTTGGTCGCCCAGCACCACTACTTGTCCTTCCGGGCCCTGTTCGGCAAGGCGCTGCGCCATGTCGCCTTCCTGAACTCGACTTGGATCGCCCTGCTCGGCTGGCAGGCCGCCGCCTTGAGAGTTGGCGTCAGAGACCGCTGGATCGGCTGGTCCCGGCAGCAGAAGCGCCGCCGTCTGCACTTGATCTCCCAAAACTCCAGATTTGTGATCCTGCCCGGCTTTCATCGTCCCAACCTGTGCTCGCGCGTGCTCGGCCTGAGCCTGCGGCGCCTCTCGCAAGACATGCGCGCCGCGCATGCATCGGATCTCTTGCTCGCGGAGTCCTTTGTCGACACCTCGAAGTTTGCCGGCACCTGTTACCGCGCTGCGAACTGGCGCTCGCTGGGCTTCACCAGCGGTTATGCGCGCCAGCCTGGAGGCAAGCCGCTGTGGCGGCATCATGGCCAACCGAAGGAGGTTTTCGTGTACGAACTGCAACCCAACGCCAGCGAGACCCTGCGCTCAGAGCAGCTCGATGTGGCCTTGCAGGGCCCCGAGCGCAGTGCGCCCCCCGACGTTCCGCAACTGCGGAGCATGTATGAGTTTCTCAGCACGATCCCGGATTACCGCAGTGCGCGCGGCAAGCGCTACGACCTCAGGACCGTGCTGACGCTGGCACTGGCGGCACGACTGGCTGGCTACCGTGGCGTGACGGCCTTGGCACAGTTCGCTGCGCTGCTGGACCAAGACCAGCGCAAGGCCTTGTCCTGCTTCTTCAGTCCCACCAAGCAGTGCTACACGACCCCCAACACCACGACTTTCCACAACATCCTGTCCAAGCTGGATCCCGACACGCTCGACGATGCCGTGGAAGCTTGGGCCCAGCAGCAGAGCCAGCAGGCGCAGCACGCGCCGCAGCCCGCCGGCGGGCAGGGCGGCGCGTGCACCCAAGATTTCTTTGCCCAGCCGGCGGTGTGCATGGATGGCAAGGATGTGCGGGGAGCCTCGAAGCAGACCGAGGGCGGTCGCCGCATGTTGTTCGCGGCTGTGGAACAGGACACCGGCCTGGTGCTGGGCCAGCTCGAGATCGACAGCAAGAGCAATGAGATTCCGGCCCTGCGCGAGTTGGCTGGCGAGCTGGATCTGGCCGGGCGCATCGTCACCGTCGATGCGCTGCACTGTCAGCAGCAGATGGCGCGCTGTCTGCAGCAGTGCCAAGCGCATTACCTGGTCACCGCCGTGAAGGACAACCAACCAACGATGGCACAACAGTTGCGCGAGATGGACTTCAGTGACTGCCCGATGATCGAGACGCGCGACAAGCTGCACGGGCGCAGCGAGCGCCGCCGTTACTGGGTCCAGGATCTCAGCGGGTCGCAATGGGACGGGAAGGTCAATCTCTACGGGCGCCAGCAGGCGATCCGCATCGAGCGCCAGCGCTGCCGGCGGCGCCGGGCCAAGGCCGGCAAGATGAGCATCGAAGTTAGCTATGCCTTGACCTCGCTGTCGAGCGAGCAGGCCAGCCCGGAACAGCTTGCGAGCCTGATCCGCAAGCACTGGCACATCGAGAATCGTTTGCACTATGTGAGAGACGTGACCTACGACGAAGACCGTTGCCGCGTCTACGTGCGCGACCTGCCGCGAAATCTGGCCACTTTGAGCAACACGGCAATCTCAATCATCCGCTGCCGCACACGCTTCCGCTACGTGCCGGTGGCCAACCGGCATTTCGCAGCCCGCCAGCAGGAGGCTCTCGATCTGTTGCTGATACCACCGAAGAGCTAGCCGATGCAACCTTGGCGGCAGCAGGCAGCGACGCGCCAGACGAGGCGCTGGGTTACCCCTGTGTCGTTAGGGCCCTCTCAGGCGGGATCGTCTCACGGTCCACACGCCCCTGACAAAGCGCCGGACCACACCACTGTCGTCCTTGTGCGAAGACCGTGCTCACTGCTCGAATCAAGTGCCCAGATCACCCGCACCCAACCCTCACGGATCTGGCCGGCACCTCCACACAAGCACCAAAACAAGCATTCACTCCAGCAAGCGCCCTAACCTTCCGAAAACGGAATGTGCCTGCCATAAACCCCTGGATGTTCTGGATTCTGCTGGTGGTCTCGGCCATTCTGGTCATCAGCGACTCGTCCCCTGGCTGGTCAATGGGCGTCTTCTCGGCCAGCGGATTGCTCGGAGTGATGGTCTTCGGCACCCCCCTCGTGGCGGGCGGCATGGACGGCCCGGTCAATGTGCTGTTCCCGGCGCTGGCCGGGCTCTTCGGGGTGGCGGGGCTACTGTTCGCGATTGCGACCTCCGCGCCGCCGTCGGACCGGTCACCGGCCCTGGGCGACTCGTCCAATCCGACGTTCAAGGCCGTCGGGGCACCCAGCGTGCGCGGCGGGATGGCCGGCTTGATCGTTGGCCTCTTGCCAGGATTGGGCGCGGCAAACGCCGCCACTCTGCTGCTCTTGATCGAGGAGAAGGGCTTCGGCAGAAAGGGGACTCGCGAAGACCAAGAGCGGGCTTATCTGGTCACGACCTCATCGCTGAACACCGCGGAGGCCCTATTCGCGATTGTGGCTCTGTACTTGATCGGGAGAAGCCGGAGCGGAGCGTCCATCGCCGTAGAGCAAATCCTGGGCGGCGGCGTCTTGGCAGGCGACCTGCTCCAAATCACGCTGTTCATGGCCTTCGCAGGTGGCGTTTCCGCGGTGATCCTTTGGCGGATGGGACAGTGGCTCGCCTCGTGGATGACCAAGGTCAACGAGAGCGGCCTTAACTGGAGCATCGTGGCCTTTCTGGCCTGTTTCACGCTGCTGTTGCTGGGATTCGGCGGTTTGCTAGTTCTGGCGTGCGCAACCGCGGTGGGCCTCATGCCACTGGTGGCGAATGTGCGACGGGCCCAACTGATGGGCTTCTTCCTCGTTCCCACGATGCTCTTCTATTCGGGCCACCAAGCTCTGATCGTCGACTGGCTCGCCCTCGAGCAGCGGACCTCCCCATCGTTCGGGGCGGCGTCACTTTGGGAGATCTTCCTGGCGGTGCTGGTAGCCGCCGCAGCGTCGACGGCCGCGTATCAGCTGGCAGCGAGGCTTGCGACCGGGGCCCGACCAAGAGCCAAGGGCTCGCGACCCGGCAGAATCGCCAATTGGGTCACTGCGACCGCCTCGGGAGCGGCACTAATCGCCGCGCTTGCGGAAATGGCGCTACCGGAAGGCGACCTCTCGGCGCCCGGAGCCCATGGGGCCGAAGGCCGCATTGTGCGCATGGTTGACGGCGACACGGCGGACATCGCGAGCGCCTGCCGGCGGTTTCGCGTCCGGCTGAGCGGCATCGACGCACCCGAGTTGGGCACCGCCGCCGGTGACCTTGCCCGCGATTGGGCGCGATCCAGGTTCGAGAATCAGCCTGTCACATGGGGCGCTGTGGGCATCGATACCTATGGCCGAGTGCTCGGACAGCTGTGGCTCCAAGACGGGACACTGATCAACCGGGAGCTTGTCTGCGAAGGGTACGCAAAGCTGTACGCGGGGCCAGAACGAGGGGACACGCCTCAGTCGCGCGCGCCCACTTTCGCGCCTTGCCCGAGCGAAGCCTCTTCCCAGCGACAGGATGCCTTAGGCGAGGCCGAGGCCGTCGATCGGGCCCCGTGGGACGACAACGGCAACGGTCGCGTGTCCTGTGCTGAAGCCCGCGCCCATGGCATTGCCCCGGTCAGTCGCGACCATCCCGCCTATCCCTACATGTCGGACGGAGACGGTGACGGCGTTGTTTGCGAGTGAGCTCGGTACCGGCGGTCGGATCTCATCCGTAACGGCCCGGTTTCCCCGGGGCGGGACCAGTCCACGGGCCGGCCATGTCCGATCTGTGAAAGGGCGGGAAAACTGGCCTGGTCAGGCGATTGTTCGCAACCGCGGCAGGTCGATGTCTTGGCTGGTGCGCCGGCGAGTCGTGAACCTGAGCCGCCAAGGGCTCTGGCGCAGCGCCTGCGGGCGGTTGAGTACACCGTCGCAGCCAGCACGTTGCGCGGGCGGGCCGAGCGTAAGAGACGGCCCGTAGATTGGATGGGAGTGGGTTAGCCGGGCCTGCAGGGCGGCGGAGCGGAAAGCCCCAGACTGGAAAATCGCCGGGGGGGCGCCCCGAGTCTGGTCGCGATTCGCAAACGAGGCACCGCATGGCCCGCGTCGAGGGGCCCGCTGGCCAACGAGCCTCATATACTGATTGCGGTGGGCGGACCCGGCACTTCGGGCATGACCAGGCGGGCGATGCTCGTCCTCCCGGCGGCTGTATGGGGCACGGCCCGCGGACAAGCCCAAGTGCAGACCGTGCGAACCCTGCCAGCCGTGCGGGCCTTGACCTTTGACGTCTTCGGGACCGTTGTGGACTGGCGATCGACAATCGTCCGCGAACTGACAGCACTGGGGCGTGCCAAGGGGCTGGATGTTGACTGGGCTGCGTTCGCCGATGCGTGGAGAGATGGCTACGGCCATGCCATGCAACAGGTCCGATCGGGAGAGATCGGCTGGCGCACGATTGACCAATTGCACCGCATGATTCTCGACGGCCTGCTGGAACGGTTCCACATTGACGGGCTTGCCGAGGCCGAGATCGACCGCTTGAATCGCGTATGGCACCGGCTCGACCCTTGGCCCGACGCGGTCGAGGGCCTGCTCCGGCTAAAGCAGCGCTACATCGTAGCGTCGCTGTCGAACGGCAACGTGGCACTCTTGGTCAACATGGCCAAGCACGGAAACCTTCCCTGGGATGCCGTGCTGTCCTCCGAACTGGCGAAGCGTTACAAGCCGGATCTCGCCGTCTACCGCAAGGCCGCCGAGCTGCTGGGCTTGCCGCCGTCATCCGTGATGATGGTGGCGGCGCACAAGGGGGACCTGCGGGCCGCGGCGGAGGCAGGGCTTCGCACTGCGTTCGTTCCCCGCCCCGGCGAACGGCCCAATCGCCAGATTGACCTCTCCTACGACGAATCGTTCGACATCAACGCCAAAGACTTTCTCAACCTTGCCGACCAGCTCGGAGCATGAGCGGTGCCCGACCGCCGGGGGGTAACCTTGAGGCGGCGCCGGGACCCAACACTATGTAGGGGACACCGTGTTTGAGGAGAGCATCGCCGTTGCCCAGGGTGGCCCGCACTCGATGAGCCTTGCCGGGGCGGTCGCGCTGCAGCTTGCTTGCGTTGGCGGGCTGCTCGTCTACCCGCTGCTCAACACGTACGAGATTGACCTGGGAGCCTGGGCTCGCTCGACCGTGCGGCTGGCCCCGCCTCCGCCTCCGGCACCCCCGCCCGCACCGGCCCAGCCCGCGCCGCAAGCGGCACCCACGCGCTTTGAGGCGCAGTTCCAAGCGCCCTCCAGAATCCCGGAGCGCGTGGCGGTTCTCAACGACCTCGGAATGCCCGCCTCCCCTATCGCCACTGCCGCGCCCGCGAGCGGGCCATCCGGCGGCTTGGGCGCGGCTGGGTCGGCGGGGGTGCTGGGAATGTTTCCGACGGATGGCGACCACCTGCCACCGCCGATGACCGTCCGCGTCGGGGGCAACGTCCAGAATGCGTGGATCGTCGACCGGGTGCTCCCGGTGTACCCCCCGGAGGCGGTCGAGCAGGGGGTGTCAGGGGTGGTCAAGCTCGAAGCGATCATCGACACCCAAGGGAAGGTCCGCGACCTGCGGGCGGTCGAGGGACACCCGATGCTCGTGCCTGCCGCCATCGAAGCCGTCAGCCAGTGGGTCTACCGGCCGACGCGCCTCAATGGCAAGGTGGTCGAGGTCATGACGGTTGTCGACGTCAGGTTCAACTTGACAATCCCGGACGAGAAAGAGCTGAAGCGCCTGCAGCGAGAGGCTCGCAGGAGTGCCCGCCAGCAGCAGCGCCAATGAACACTCGCAGTGGCGGGCCAGCGATTCGGCGCCCTACGGGAGAGGCCGGACCCGCGGGCCAGGTCACGATGCCCCGCGGCTACGCGAAGATCTCGGTGATCAGGTTGCCGTGCACGTCGGTGAGCCGCATGTCTCGGCCGCTGTGGTGATAGGTGAGCCGCTCGTGGTCCAGCCCCATCAGGTGCAGCAGCGTGGCGTGCAGGTCGTAGACTGACTTGCGATTCTCGACGGCCTTGTAACCGAACTGATCCGTGGCCCCCACCACCGTGCCGCCCTTCACGCCACCGCCGGCCAGCCAGACCGTGAATCCGAACGGGTTGTGGTCACGCCCGTCCAGCCGCTGGCTGATCGGCATCCGGCCAAACTCGCCGTGCCACAGGACTAGCGTCTCCTCGAACAGCCCCCGCTGCTTGAGGTCCTTGATCAGCCCGGCGATCGGACCGTCGGTCTCGCCCGCGTGCATCGTGTGGAAATGCTCCAAGGACCAATGCTGGTCCCAGGTCGGCTCGTGGTTGCCGCCCCCGGAGTACAGCTGCACGACGCGAACGCCGCGCTCCACGAGACGGCGCGCCATCAGAGCCTGGCGGCCAAAATAGCGGGTGCGGTCGTCGTCAAGCCCGTACAGCTTCCGAACAGAGGCACTCTCAGAAGAGATGTCGACCGCCTCGGTGGCGTGAACCTGCATGTTGTAGGCCAACTCGTAGGACTGGATGCGGGCCGAGAGTTCGTTGTCTTCGGGGTTGAGCTGCAGGTGCTCCCGGTTGAGATCGTTGAGGAGATCCAGCCACTTGCGCTGGCGGTCGCGTCCGATCTCCTTGGGCGGGCGCAAGTCCACGATCGGGTCTCCAGCCGAGCGAAATTGCGTGCCCTGGAATGCCGCGGGCATAAAACCGGCCCCCCAGTTCGGCTGGCCGTTGATCGGGCCCCCGCGGTGGTCGGTGAAGATCACGTAGCCCGGCAGGTTCTGGTTCTCCGACCCGAGGCCGTACGTGAGCCAGCTGCCAACGCTGGGATGCCCCGCCAGCACCGTTCCCGTGTTCATCTGGTACAGCGCCGGGCCGTGATCGTTGGAGAGACAGTGCATCGAACGGATCACGGCCAAGTCGTCGACATGCTCCGCCAAGCTCGGGAACAGGTCCGAGACCTCGATTCCGCTCTGGCCGTAACGCCTGAACTTCCAGGGAGAGGGCATCAGCCCCCCGGGATTGCCCTGTGACACGACGACCTCGCCGACGCCCGACATCGCCTGACCGGCGTACTTCTCCAAATCAGGCTTGGGGTCGAAGGTGTCGACATGGCTCGGTCCGCCGTAGCAGAAGATCGAGATCAAGTTTCGGGCCTTGGGCGCGAAGTGGGGCTCGGGCAACTCGTCCGCCCTTGCTGCCCCCAGGGCACGGTCGGCGGACAGCACGCTGGCCAGCCCGACGTTCGCAAGTCCGCCTCCCAGCACGCCCATCAACTGGCGGCGATTCATCGCAACGTTCGGTGTCATCGGCAGCTACCCCCAAGTCCCACTGCCAGCATACCCCACAGGGGTCACGGCCGGAAGCGGTGCGCGGCGAGCGACTCCGGCCGCATCTCGGTGCTGTAGCCAGGAGCTTGGGGTGCCCGGTAACAGCCGTCGTGAATCTCGACCGGGTGCACGAAATGCTCGTGCAGGTGATCCACGTACTCCACCACGCGGTGTTCCAGACTCGCGGACACGCAGACGTAATCGATCATGGCCAAGTGCTGAACGTGCTCGCACAGACCCACGCCGCCAGCGTGCGGGCAGACGGGCTTGCCATACTTGGCAGCGAGAAGGAGCACCGCGAGTACCTCGTTGACGCCGCCCAGGCGGGTGGCGTCGATCTGCACGTAGTCGATCGCGCCGGCCTGCAAGAACTGTTTGAACAGGACCCGGTTCTGGCACATTTCGCCCGTTGCGACCGCGATCCCGTACGGCAGCAGCGCCTCGCGGATGGCGAGGTGCCCGAGAACGTCGTCGGGGCTGGTGGGCTCCTCGATCCACAGCGGCCGGTAGGGCGCCAGATCGATCATTCTCTGGATGGCCTCGCCGACGTCCCAGACTTGGTTGGCGTCGGTCATGAGCGTGCCGGAGGGGCCGATCTCCTCGCGGATAATGGAGCAGCGCCGGCGGTCGTCAGCTGCATCCCGGCCGACCTTGATCTTGAACCGGGCCCACCCCTGGCGGAGCCCGTCGCGGCACAGACGCCGGAGCTTGTCGTCGGGGTAGCCCAGCCACCCCGCGGAGGTGGTATAGGCGGGATAGCCCTCGCGCTCCATGCGCTCGATGCGGCCCTGCTTCCCGTCCGCGCGGCGCTCCAACAGCCGCAGCGCCTCCCGCGGGTCCAACGCGTCCGTGAGGTACCGGAAGTCGACCAGTCCGACGAACTCCTCCGGAGTCATGTCGGCGACCAGCCGCCACACGGGCTTGCGCTCACTCTTGGCCCACAAGTCCCACACGGCGTTGACGACAGCCGCGGTGGCCAGGTGCACGGCGCCCTTGTCCGGGCCAATCCAGCGTAGCTGCGAGTCGCCCGTCATGTGCCGCCAGAATGCGCCCATGTCGGCGGTGAATTCCTCCAGCTCACGCCCGCATACGAGTGGTCGCATCGCCTCGACGGCAGCGACCACGATCTCCGTCCCGCGACCGAGCGTGAAGGCCAGGCCGTGGCCCTCCAAGTCAGAGTCGGTCTCCAGCACGACATACGCGGCCGAGTAGTCCGGGTCCGGATTCATCGCATCCGAGCCGTCCAGATCTCTCGAAGTCGGGAAGCGAATGTCGCTCACCCGGAGGCTCAGAATCCGCACTGCCTTCGCTCCTGTTCCCGCCGCCGGCCCGTCCCGGGTCAGCCGGGCAACTCCAATTCTTCCTGGTCGGCCCGTGTCTGGTCAAAGTCGGGCAGCCAACTGTTGGCGTGGTCCAAGTGCCCGCGCCTGACGGACAGCACGACGAACGAGTACCACGGGCAGGAGTGCTTCAAGTCCGTCTCCGAGAAGTACGCGTCCGCGTCTGGGTGCGAGTGGTAGATGCCGATCACGGAGAGGCCCAGCTGCCGGGCAGCCTTGTCTGCCGCCAGCAGGCTGTCCGGCGACAGTTCGTAGAACGCGTGCTGGGATCCGCGGGCGGAGTTTTGCAGCGGCATCGCCAGGCCAACCGTCTTGACCCCTTCGGCGACAGTGCCCAGCATGGCACCGACGCACTCGTTCGGGTAGGCCGCCTCGGCGTGGGCGCGCATCACGGCAAACGGAATCCTGACAATCCTGAGCACGGCCCCCTCACTCCTCCTCGTCCCAGAATCGCTCGGTGAGGTACTTGTCGGCCCCGTCGCACATTACGGTCACCACGACGCTGCCGGGCGCGGCGCGCGCCACGCGCAGGGCCGCGACCACATTGGCACCCGAGGAAATCCCGACCATCAGGCCCGTGGCCCGCGCCATCCGCCGCACCATGGCATAGGCATCCTCGGTATCGACGAACTGCTCCTGGTCGGCCAGCCCCGGGTCATAGATTCCCGGCTGCAGGGCCGTCGCCATGTGCTTGAGCCCCTCAATGCCATGAAAGCCCGTCGCGGGCTGCATGGAGACAAGGCTAACCGCCGGGTTGCGCTCTCGCAGATACCGGCCCGTCCCCATCAGGGTCCCGCTCGTGCCCAAGCCTGCCACGAAGTGCGTTACGCGACCGCGGGTCTGCGCCCAGATCTCGGGCCCGGTAGTCTCGTAGTGGGCCATCCAGTTGGCCGGGTTGCCGTATTGGTCGGGATAGAATCTGCCGGCCGGGCTCGAGGCAAAGTCGGCCTTGCACGCCTCGATGGCACCGTCGGTCTGCAGCCCGGCGTCGGTCAGGACCACCTCGGCCCCGTACGCGGCCAGGATGCGCTTGCGCTCCTCGGAGGCGCTCGCGGGCAAGTAGAGCAGCACCCGGTAGCCGAGCGCGGCGCCGATCATCGCGTAGGCGATTCCGGTGTTCCCGCTGGTGGCGTCCATGATGATCTGCCCCGGACGCAGCGCTCCCTTGCACTCCGCCACGCGGATCATGCTGGCGGCGGGCCGATCCTTGACCGAGCCGCCCGGGTTGAGAAACTCCGCCTTGGCAAGCACGCTGGATCCGGGAAGGTCTGGCGCGAGGCGGTCGAGCCGCACCAAGGGTGTGTTGCCGACAAGGTCCAGCAGTTCGCGGCCCAAGGCCGGCGCCGGGGCAGTCACGCGGCTTGCGAGCATCGCACATGGGAGCAGTGCCGGATGCCCGTCGGGTACCGGCCGCTGCGAGACCTCCCAACCATTCTAGGAACTGCCCGACCGCGCGGCGTTCCGTGCTAGAGTTCAGGAGTCAAGGGTTCCGAGGACCCGGCCGACATCTCAAAGGAGCAGGACATGGCAAGAGAATTCTCGAGGCGCGACGCGGTCCGCTGGGCAAGCGGAGCGGCGATGGCAACCACCTTCCTGCCGCTAAGCGGCAAGTTCGGGGCGTGGGCACACCCTGCCGAGAAGCCGCTGACGACGCGGCTGCTGGGGCGCACAGGCCGGGAGGTCACCACGTTCGGGCTCGCGGGGGGCAACAAGGTCCAGTGGGACCTTCCCGGGGATGAGGCCGTGCAGATCGTGGTCAAGGCCGTTCGGGCCGGCATGACGTACATCGAGACTGCCAACAACTACTTCCTGAGCCAGGAAAAGATGGGCAAGGCGTTCGAGATTCTCAACCTCAAGCCCGACGCGCCAGGATACGACCACAGCTTGCGAGGACGGCTGTTCATCGCCACCAAGACTGCGCTGCGGCACTGTATCGTGCGGGACGGATCAACACCGATGGGCCGATCTTCGGGCGGGGGAGAGCTGGTCGTCGCGGACATCGAGCGGTCGCTCACGCAGTTCTTCGGCGACGGGCGCGGCCACATTCCCAGCGGAGCGTACCTCGATCTGATGCAAGTGCACCATATCGGCAGCAAGGAGGATGTAGACGCCGTTTACGAGGGCTTGGACAATCCCGGTGACGAGTCCCTGCCGCGGGTCGGCGCCCTGGCATGCCTGCTGGACTACCGCGACGGCACGAATCTGACGGGGCTGAACCCCCAGCACCGCAAGTGGATTCGCCACATCGGCATCACCGGGCACGAGAGCCCGGCGACCCACATGTACGCGATCCAGCGGGACACGCGCAATATCCTCGACACGCTGCTGGTGGCCGTCAACCCCAACGATCCGCGGTACTTCTGCCACCAGACGAATTCAATTCCCGTCGCGCACGCCAAGGGGATGGGCGTGATTGGGATGAAGGTATTCGCTGACGGCGTGATGTACGGCCTCAAGCAAGAGTACGCCCACCGGCCCGGCCAGAGCGTGCCGACCGTCGGTCAGCCAGACAAGCTGCCGTACGAGGACTTCATCCGCTATTCACTGAACCCGCCAGGGATGTCGACGATCATCACCGGGATTGGGCTGATCGACAAGGACAATGATCCGCAGCGCGACCAGCTGGTGGCCAACCTTGCCGCGGCGCAGACGGCCAAGCCCCTCAGCGATCGCGAGAAGAAGGACATCGAGCGAACGGTGGCCGACTTGCACGGCACGCGCACGAACTTCTTCCAACGGCCATCCGCGGGGTTCCAGGCTCCGCAGGGGTTCAAGGCGGACAGGTCCGAGAGCGGCTCAGTCCGACTGCGGTGGCACTCAGCCTATGCCGCGGGCGATCCGATCGTGCGCTACGAAGTCTACCGCCGGCACGAGAGGATTGCGACAATCCCCTTCCGTCCGCAGACCAGCCTCACGCCCTTCTCGTACGAAGACAAGTCAGCGCCCTCGGGCCATTCCGGCGGGCTCTACTACCGGGTTCGCGCCGTGGATGCCGCCGGGGAGCACGCCGACACGCTGAACCTGAAGGCCTGACCGAGCCGGCTCCCGTCGGCGCCTTCCGGGCCACCCCAGTCGGCGACGACACCCCCGCCGGAGTCCGCGGGAAGCCGCTCGGAAGTGCGGCCCTTGGCCGACGTCCCAGCCTCGGAGATTGCGGCGAGCGCTATTCCCACCCGACGATCCGGTCAATCGTCTGGACCGCCATGGGATGGTAGCCGGGCCGAGCCTTCCCGTAGATCCCCCTCGCACGGGCACGGCCCTGGTCGGTTTTCACCAACTGCTCGTACAAAGGTCTGAGGAACTTGCGACGGCCAACGGTCGTCAGGAAAGCCTCCACTGCGGCATCGGCCTCTGAGTACCCATTCACGGTCGACAGGACCAGCCACTCGCACAGCACCTCGGCGTTTCCGACTCCGGTCAGCCCGAACATAGCGTCCAGTTCCGCCATGCGGGCGTGACCCACGTCAACAGGCAGGGCCCTCAGGAGCCTGAGCCAATGCTGGGTCGTCCATCCGGTGACGTCGATCTGGGCGGCCGTGATCACGCCCGCGATCCACTCACTGGCCACGCCAGCCACGGCTTCAAGTTCCTCCGAGACCGGCTCGTGCCGGTCCTCGGGCAGTCCCGGCTGCCACAGCCATTCGTCGACGGGGATTTCTCGCGCGACCTGCGGCTGCGCCGCCAACAGTTGGCGGTCCAAGTACGCGGCGAACTGTGGCGTTGTGACGCTGCGGAAGGCGAAGGTGTCGAAGTAGGACCGCAGAAATCGGTCAAACCGATCTCGGCCCACCTTGCTCTCAATCGTTCTGAGGAACATCGCGCCCTTGATGTACGGGACACCGGTAAAGCCCTCGTCGGGATCGCGGCCGGCCAGGTCAACGTGCAGGACTTGGTCCCGGTCGTCCAGCTCTTCCATCTCTTCCTTCAGGGCGGCCACTTCCAGGGAGGCTTCCATGGCCGCCCGTTCTGGCCCGTACACCCCCTCTTGGATACGCTCCTCGATGTAGACGGTGAAACCCTCGTTCAGCCAGAAGTCCCGCCAAGTCGCGTTGGTGGTGAGATTTCCGGACCAAGAGTGCGCCAGCTCGTGCGCGATCAGGCTCACCAGGCTCTTGTCTCCCGCGATGACCGTGGGGGAGACGAACGTGAGCAACGGATTCTCCATGCCGCCGAAGGGGAACGCCGGCGGCAGGACCAAGACGTCGTAGCGCCCCCAGCGGTATGGTCCGTAGAGTTCCTCGACCGAGCGCATCATTGCCTCGGTGTCCTCGAATTCGCGCGCGGCGGCCTGGACAATGCCGGGCTCGGCATACACGCCTGTCCGCTCACCGGTTGCCTCGAAAGCCAGATCGCCAACCGCCAGCGCGATGAGGTAGGAGGGTATCGCCAGGGGCATCCGGAAGCGGTACGTGCCGGGGGTGCCGTCTCCGGGAATTGCCTCCGCGCCCATCACGGCTCGCAGGCCGGCGGGCACCCGGATTCGGGCGTCATAGGTAACGCGCACAGCCGGCGTGTCCTGGATCGGGATCCAGCTCCTCGCGTGAATCGCCTGCGACTGGGTGTACAGGAAAGGGTGAGCCTTGCCGGCCGTCTGACTGGGCTCCAGCCATTGCAAGCCGCTGGCCTCCGGGCCGGTCGCGTACCGGACCCGCACGCGCCCCGCGCGGCCCCTCTGGATTCTCAGTGGCGCGCCGAGAATTGGGTCCGCATCCCCCACCGAGAACGCGGCCGGCAGGAAGCCGCCGGGCGTTTCGAGCTCCACGCTCGCGATGGCCAGACCGCGAGTGTCCAGCACAAGCTCTCCGTGCTCTCCCTCAACATCCAAGGTGCAAGTCCCCAGCAGGCGCCGCCGGTCAAAGTCCACGTCCAAATCGAGCTCGACATGCGTGATGCGCGCTTGGGGCGGATTCGAGTGCGAATGCAGGTCGCGGGACGTGTCGGATGTGTCGCTCGGATCGGACATGCAACTCACCGTGAGGGTCGCCAACAGAATCGCGCCGCCAGTGCGGACGACAGCTTTCGACTGCTTCACTCGCGCGTAATGAACTCGTCCAGGCTGAGCATGGACCTGCCCAGTTCCCGCCAAGCCTCCCGTTCGGCATCGGCACCCCGTACCTCGTAGCGCTCGCGCTGAGCGGAGTAGAACAGCTTTGCCCGCCGGACTTCGTCCGGTGCGGGGCTCCGCGACAGACACCAGCGCGCCAAGAGTCGGAACCGAGCGTCAAACCCCTCCTCGCCACTGGCCGCGACCCGATGAACGAGGACGCTTGCAGCCTCCAAGAACACCGGATCGTTCAAGAGGTTCAACGCTTGAAGGGGCGTGTTCGACCGCTCCCTGCGGGACACGCTGGTGAGAGTGTCCGGGGCATCGAAGTTAACCAGCATCGGGTACGGCGACGTGCGCCGCAAGAAAATGTAGAGCCCGCGGCGGTAACGGTCCGGCCCGGAGTCCACAGGCCATTCCTTTTTCGAGTAGCTGAGCTCTGACACGCCCGACGGCTGGGGCGGGTACACACTCTTGCCCCCGACCCGCGGATTCAGCAGGCCGCTGACGGCAAGCGCACTGTCCCGCACCAGCTCGGCGGGAAGCCGGAGGCGATTCTGCCGGGCGAGCAGGGCGTTCCCCGGATCGACGGAATGTGCCTCGGGCCTGGCCTTCGAGGCCTGCTGGTAGGTTGCCGACGTCACGATGAGACGAACCATCGCCTTCCGGCTCCAGCCCTGGCGCACGAACTCGCTCGCGAGCCAGTCCAACAGTTCCGGGTGCGACGGGGGCTGGCCTTGGATGCCGAAGTTCTCCGCGGTGGGAACGATCCCCGTGCCGAACAGTTCCTGCCAGATGCGGTTCACCTCCACTCTGGCCGTGAGCGGGTTTTGGGCGGAAGCGAGCCAGCGCGCGAGACGAAGCCTCATGGGCTCAGCGCGGTCGGGCAACTCCGGGAGCACTCCCGGCGTGCCGGGCCGAACCTCGCTGCCAAGCGCGCTGTAGTCCCCGCGCAGCGCGAGCCGCGCTGGGATCGGCCGGGCCCGCTCCACCATGGTGTACGCGCGCGAAACTTGGAACAGGCCCTCTCGCAGTTCCGCGACCTCGGCGCGAGCCCGCGCAATGCGCCCCATGGCAGCCTCGTCTCGTGGCAGGTCCGGCCCGCTGCGAGCCAGGAACCAAGCAGCGATCTTCTCGCGCTCCAGCAGGGTGAGCTGTTCGGCGGGCGCTCGTAACAGCCAGTCCGCACGATCGTTCGCCGCTCGCCACTCGGTCACGGAGTGGTCCCAGTCCGTGCGGACCCCCGGATTGTCCATTGCCCGGAGCATGCCCTCGTGCCACTCTGCCTGCAGGAGCTCAAGGCCGTGCCTCGACCAGAGACTGCCGAGAGCCTCGCGGTGCGCCGGAGCGGATCGCAGGTAGGGGCCTAGCTCGCCCGGAAGTGGCGCCTCGATGTCGCGTTCCACGGCGTTATGGAAGAAACCGAACAGCGCGTAGAACTCACGCTGGCTGATCGGGTCGTACTTGTGATCGTGGCACTGGGCGCATCCCACCGTGAGGCCCAGCCAGGTGTTGGCGACGGTGTTGACGCGGTCCACCGTCTCCTCGAACCGCTTCTGGGCGTTCTTGGTGCCGGCCTCTCGATTCTTGATGCCATTGCGCAGGAACCCTGTGGCCACGCGCTGCTCAAGCGTCGCCCCGGGCAAGAGATCGCCCGCAATCTGCTCAACCGTGAAGTGGTCGTACGGCATGTCCCGGTTGATCGCTTCGATCACCCAGTGACGCCAGCGCCAAGCGTGCGGTCGCAGGGGGTCGCGCTCATACCCCTCGCTGTCGGCGTAGCGGGCCAGGTCGAGCCAGGGCAGAGCCCAGCGCTCGCCGAAGTGCGGCGACTTCAAGAGCTCATCGACAAGTTCGTCGTGGCGGGCCCCGCCAGTGCTCTGGTCCATGCGCTGCAGCTGCGACCCGCGCGCGGGGAGCCCGATCAGGTCCAGGTGAAGCCGGCGCCGGACTGTGGCCCCATCCGCTGGCGGGGACGGCTCCAAGCCCGCGGCCTCGAGCCTGGAGAGTACGAAGCGGTCCACCGGATTCCGAACCCAGTCGACATTCCTGACCGGAGGAGGATCAGGCCGGCGCACCGGCCGGAATGCCCAGTGCTCGCCCGCCCCTGCGTCGCCCGCCCCGGAGGCCGCTGCACTAGCCGTCCCCTCTGGCCAACCCGCCCCTTCGGCGATCCACGCTCGCAGGACCGCTAAGTCATCGCTGCCCAGTGGCTGGTCACCGGGAGGCATGCGAAACCCGTCCTGCCCGCTCGACACGCGCTGCAGCAGCTTGCTCGCTGACGGATTGCCAGGAACGATCACGGCCCCGGACGCCCCGCCCGTCAATGCGGAGTGGCGGTTGTCCAGCCTTAGCCCTGACATCTGCTGCTGGGAACCGTGGCAGATGTAGCAGTTCCTGTGGAAGATCGGCTCGACGTCCCGGGCAAAGTCGACTGTGGCCACGGCCTCCGGAGCCAGTGCCAAGGACAGCAGCGTCGCGGTAAGGGTTAGGCGCATCGTCGGACCTGTGACCATAGTAAGCGCTCGCCTGATCGCTCCGTCCCACACCGCCTAGGTCGACGGGGCGCTGCCTCGCAAGACGGCCGTGGTGTGCCGTGCGCCGATGCCGGCGCAAAGGCCTCCAAGACGTGCCGCCTGGGCCGGCGGGATCCATCGGGGCAAGAAGCGAGCCGCCTCGGCGCGTTCCGCAGCGAAGGTGCGCTCTTAGCGGCAGACGCGCTGGCGATTCGGTGCGAGTCCGGCTGCCGGGGGCCACGCAGGCGCAAAGTACTCCTCGGCCTCGCCCGCCATGCGGGTCCCGCGGGCAAGACCAGGCGCGCCAGCCGACGTGCTAGGCGTGCGAGCCCTACCCGCCCCAGCGCCGTCTTCCAATGGCTGATCTTGGCTCAATGCGCCCAGATTGGCGGCCCGCCCAGTGGCAGCGGTCGCGCCGGCACCCCGTGGCGGGAAGCCCGGGGTGCCGGCGCGGGCTGAAGTGGCGGTGGCCTAGAACACGAACTTCAGCCCGATTTGCATGATCCTCGGAGCACGGGCACTCGAGATGATGCCGAAATTCCGGTTTCCGACTTGCGCGTTCGGAAAGTTGAAATTCGGATGGTTCGGGAAGTTGAACGCTTCAGCGCGGAACTGAAGCCCGTACTTCTCGCTGAAGCGGATGTTCTTGTAGAGCGAGAAGTCCCAGTTGACCGTGCCCGGACCGACCAGGACGTTCTTCCCGGCGTTGCCAAAGGTGAATGGCTGGTTGGACACAAACGCAGCTTCGTTGTAGAAACCTGAAGGGTCGGGATTGCTCAGCTTCCAAGACGCTCCAGACACCACGTCCGGTCGGTCTCCTCCGCCAACGTTGGCCGGGTTGCCAGCGACCGTGAGATGTTGAGGCGTGCCGGATGTCAGGGTCACGATCGAGCCGACGGACCAGTCCCCCAGCAGGGCGCTCAACCCTGAACTCCAGTTGCTGCCGAACCGCTTGCCCCGTCCGAACGGCAGCTCGTACACGTAGCTCCCGATGAACCGGTGGCGCATGTCCTGCGCCCCGTTCCCTCGCTCGCGCTTCCAGTCGAGCGGGTCAAGAACGAACCGCAGGTTGGAACCTGGCGCGTCGCCCGAACCTGTCACGCCCCGGGCATCGCCGATGACGTGTGACCACGAGTACGAGAGAATGTAAGTAAGGCCCTGCGAATAGCGCTTTTCCAGCTTGGTCTGGAGGCCGTGATACACGGTGTTCTCGCGGTAAGCGTGGCGGTTCATCCGGCCCAGAGTGATGAACCCCCCAGGCTCGGTTCCATCGAAACAGAGGTCACCGCGGCACGATGCCGGGATCTCCGTCCTAGCCCACGGTCGACGCGAATTGGGGCTACCCGGCCCCGGGCGCGGCAGGTTCTCGTCGTAGCGCCCGATCATGTGGTTCATCTTGTTGCCGAAGTAGCCAATCTCCCACAATGAGTCCCCCGGCAGTGAGAACTGAAGATTCATGTTCCAGTTCTGTGCCAGCGGCCACTGAGGATCCACTTCGAATGACGACATCTCAACGCCCCGGGCGTTCTTCGGACTGATCGTTCCGGGCGGCAGGCCTTCGGAATGCTTCAGCGTGGGCTCGATGCGACCCGTCACCAAGCTGGACTTGATATGGAAGGGTGGCATTGTCTCCATGAACTCTCCGCCACCAGTGTTCGACATGTTGCCGTAAAAGACGCCGTATGCCATGCGAAGCACCGTCTTCTCGGTCAATTTGTAGGCCAGTCCAAAGCGTGGGGCAAAATTCGTCTTGTCGGTAGTCATGAGCGCTCGGTTGAAACGGTCGCTCCCATTGAGGCCGGCTACATGAATGAAGCCGCCGTCGCATCCCCCAGGGGTAACCCGTGCCTCTAGGCCGCAGGACCCGAGATTGAAGTTGGCGATACCGTCCCTCGTCTCGTAGTACGGAGGATTAAATTCGTACCGGAGACCGAGATTCAGCGTCAGCCTGTCATTCAACTTCCAGTCATCTTGCACGTAAAAGTGCACGAAGTTTGTCCGCATGTTCATGTAGACAGTGTTTGACGCTCCGAACTCGCGCGGAAGCCCCAGAAGAAAGTCCCCCATCGAATCGCCCGTGCCGCCTCGATTCGAAGGTGAGCGCTCGGTAAAGCGACCGTCGTACCAAATCGTGCCCATTGTCCGTTGAGGGTTGTCGATGAAGCTCTGGAGCCACCAAGACTGAACGCCGAACTTGATGGCGTGGTTGCCGCTTGTGAAGGTTGTGTCAGCAGACGCTTGCCGCGTCTGGGACTGGATGAGATTGGGGCGGAACGTGTTGTTTCCCAACTGGGAGTAGCCGGTGAGCGTCATTTCGTTCGTTCCCCGGAGATGCTGGTTAAAGCCCGGTATCCCGAGTTTCGCGTTGATATTCTCCTCGATGTCTAAGTGCGACTCAACATCAGTGTCGAGGTAGTTCCAGCCAGCGCGGAACGCGGTGATCAGAGTCGGCGACCAGACTTTCTGATAGGACACAACGGTGTTGTTGCTGGTCACGTTCTGCGTGCCGCCGCGGGACATCGATCCGAAGTCCGGAATGGCCGGATAGCGCGGCGTACTGCCGATGTTTTGCTCTTGGCTGCTCCAACGGACGAAGAAGTTGTCCGTTGCGCTGAGGTTTTGGTCATAGCGGATGTCAAACTTGTGGAAGTCTTGGTTCCGGGGAGTGACGAAGGTATGGTTGCGGGTGCGATTCGCGTTATCGGGATCCGGGTACCAGTCGCGCATCACGTTAGTGACACGATCGAACCGGCTCTGGGGAATCACATTATTCGCAAATGGCTGCCGATCCGACCCGTCCCAGGTCAATGGGTCATGGACAAGGTCAAACCCGCTGAAGTCGCCGTTTCTGACGGCGGGTGTAGGCACAGTGGAGAGAAAAGTTCTCGATTCACGGACATCTGTGAGTTCCATGTCTCCGAACAGAAATGCCCTGTTTCGCCTGATCGGACCGCCGATAGCAAATCCGTACTGCCTGCGCTCGAACTTGGGCTTCTCTCCTGCGGGCGCGAAGAAGTTGCGGGCGTCCATGACCTCGTCGCGGAAGAATCCGAACCCGGTCCCGTGGATGTCGTTGGTCCCGGACTTGATCGACAGGCTGACGATTCCGGCAGACGTCCGGCCATACTCTGCCGCGAACCCGTTCGTGATCACCTTGAACTCGGAAATCGCATCGATTGACGGCTTGACGGCCTCCTTCTGCCTACCCTGCGATGCGATGGACTGGTTGTTGTTGTCCATGCCGTCGATGACGAAGTTAACCTCGGTGCCTCTCTGGCCCCCGATCGAGACCCCCTGCCCGCGGGACAAGACCGTTCCGGACGAGATGACGGCCAGCTGCAGGTAGTCGCGACCGTTCAGCGGGAGGTCGACGATCTGCCGATTCTCAATGACCGTACCGGCCGAGGCCTCGCTGGTCTGCAACAACGGTGCCGAGGCCTCTACCTCGATCACCTCGGTCACGGCGCCGATCTCGAGCGTGATGTCCAGCTGGCGAGTGTCGCCGATCGACAGGGCGACGCCGCTGCCTGAGTACTGCTTGAAGCCATCCGCCTCGGCAAGGATGATGTATTCGCCGATCCTGAGGGGCGGCGAGCGATACGTCCCCGTCTCGCCGGTCTCAGCCGTGTACTCGGTCCCGGTGGAGAGATGGGCGAATGTGATGGCCGCTCCCGGTATAACCGCACCGGTCGCATCAGTCACAGTGCCGACGACCAAGGCGGTGTCGGCGGCCTGGCCATATAGGGTGCCGCTACAAACCGCAACGGCGAGAAGCGCGATTAGCGCGCGAACAAAACGTTCCATCAAAGTTGGTCTCCTCTCGGGTGCACGCGGGCCTAAAGAACGGGCTCACCGCAGCACACCCGTGCTACGCACGTCTTGCCGACTGCGACCCACCCTGCAGCCTGCCAAAGACCTATAGGCATCCTAGCACGGCTTAACTTTGAGCGGTGGACAGGCGCCGCTTCCGTTCGTCTTCCCGTTGCCGGAGACCGAGTCCACTTTTCGGCCTTCGAATGATTCCGCGAGCGTGGCCGCCGCGAAGGCGACTGCCCCGGGCGGGAACCGCAGCCGAGAGTCAAGAGGTCCCGGACAGCGCTTGCCAAGCTCTGCGCGGCCGGACGGGCCCGTACCATTGACACTTCGGCTCTGTCCGTCGGTAGCCGCCGGTTCGCCAGTGATTCTTGCTGGTGCCTTCCCCCGGCGGCACCGCAGCCACCGGTAGGCCGGGCACGCCACGTTGATGCTGGCCACATCCGGCGGTCTGGCTCAACGGCTTGCTGGAGCGCGTCCGGACCAGAGGCAGGGCGTCAACCGTACAATCGGAGTCACAGCTCGATGCAACCGCACAACTATGTCCTGGTGATCTTCGACAGCTGTCGGTACGACTCGTTCGTCACAGCGGCACCCGGGACGATCCCCAAGCTCGGCGCCGTCGAACAGCGCTGGTCGTACGCCTCCTGGACGGCGCCGTCCCACTACAACCTTCTGATGGGCCTGCTGCCGCACTCCAGCCCGCCCCACGTGTATGCCTCGGAGTACTACAAGAAGGACTTCTTCAAGTTCAACGAACGGCTGGGCGTTACCGACGTCGGCTTCAAGTCGCTCGTGCCGCAGCTGTACTTTCCGACGTTCCTCCAGAAACGCTTCAAGTACCGCACGCACGCAATGGTCTCGCTGCCCGTGCTGAATCCAAGGACCATTCTCAACACGGGCTTCGACACCTTCCGCCTGATGCCGAAGCACAATGACATGCGGGCCATGCTGCGCGAGATGCGCTTTCCGGAGGATCGGCCATCGTTCTACTTGCTCAACGTGGGAGAGACCCACTACCCCTACGCGCTGCCGGACGAGCCGCCCGAGAAGTGGCCGCGGGTGAGCGGTGTCCATGGCGTGTTCCGACACTTGGACGACCAGATCGTGGGAGGCAGGCTGAACGCGGAGAGTCAGGAGTTCTTCAACCAGAGCAAGCTGGACGCACTCCGGGACAGGCAGGTCAACGCCGTCCGGTACCTCGACGGGGTGATCGAGGAACTGTTCGACCTAGTCCCGAGGAACACGTATGTCACGATTACGGCCGACCACGGCGAACTCTTCGGCGAGGACGGATTCTTCGGTCACGGACCAATCCAGCACGACAAGGTGTTCGAGGTGCCATTCGTTGAAGGCTTGGTGCGCTAGGCGAGGGACGCGCCGGCCCGCCCGGACGTCTTCGGAGGCAAGCCCATAGTTCGCGACATGCGGATTTCCGTGGAATTGATCTTGGGCCTGCTGTCGCAGGGCGTTACGTTCGAAGAAATACTTGAAGACTATCCGCGTCTGGAACGGGACGACATTCTCGCCTGCGGGCCCACGCGCACGCCGTGATCGCCGGCGACAGTATTTCCGGGGTTGCAGTTGCCGAGTAGTGAGCCGCAATCCGGCCCAGTCCAACTCGCCCACCTGCTCTAGACCGAAGTTCCAGCCGTGACCGGTGATCCTTAGCGCTTGGCTGTGGCCTGGCTTCACCGTCAGAATCTGCCGCGAGTGGCCCTCGCCTAGGCTGAGATGCGATCCGTTGCAACGCCCGTGGGGTCTGCACCTACGCGCGATTAGAGTTTCGACATGCACTCAAACTTGTGCCTACGTGCATAGTGGACACATTATAAGTACGATAACTATACGAACAAACAACGATTCGGCTCTTGATTCCGGCCGACCCCTTTGCGTCGGCACGGTCCCCGTTGCACTCACCCTAACTGCCCCCGCCCCCCTCCGCAGCTAGCCCTTCCGAGCCTTCTCCCGCTCCTTCTCGAGCACCTTTCCCCGACTCTGTCGCCGTGTTCTGTACTGGGAACACTCGCCACAACTCGAACACCCGTTGCTGCAACTCCGTCGCTTCTGTCACCCGTGTCACCAAGGGCCCCGCCGGATCCCTGCTCACCCGGCACTCGTTCCGCGCTCGCGTCCCCATCTCCGCCATCAACGTCTTGAAACTGTGCAGCGGCAGGCCCCCCTCGCTGCTGCCGCGGCTCTTCTTCCGGCGCAACTCCTGCGGCGCTTTCGCCGCCTGCACCGCGTCCCGTTCCGCCTGCCAGCCCTCCAGATCCTCGTGCTGGTACAGCAACTCCGCCAGCGCCACCCGCAGGTGCCACTCCACGTAGTACGCCAGCATGCACAACAGCAAGTGCGCCCGCACTCGCTCCTCCTTGCGGTGATGGATCGGCCGCACGTGCAGGTCCACCGACTGCAAGCAGCGGAAGGCCTGCTCCACCCGCGTGAGCTGCTTGTAGCTGCGCACCGCCTCCTCCGGTTCCATCTCCGTCTGGCTCGTGCGCACGATGTACAAACCGTCCAGCTGCCGCTCGCGCTCGATGCTCTCCGCGTCCCGCGAGTACTCCAGCAGGTTGTCCTCGATCGTCATCCGGAAGTGCTTCGCCATCTTGTGGCGGTCCACCGCGCGGCCCACCTTGACCCCGATCCGGTCCTTCGTCAGCAGCTTCTTGGTGCGCCGCTGGACCTCGCGCTGAATGCGCCCCAAGCCCTCCTCGGTGGCCTTCAGCAGTCGTTCGCGGCGCGTGCGGCGGCGCGCGGCCAGCAGCGGGTTGCAGCACACCACGAGCTGCTCTGCGGGGAACAGCGGCGAACAGATGGTGGCCAGATTGCGCTCGTCAAAGAGGCTCGGCTGCAGGCAGCCGTGCTTCACGAGCCGGCGCAGGTCGTGGTGCCGCAAGGCAGAGATCCAGCCCAGGCCGGGGTGCCGGCGCAGGTCCCGGATGCGCGCGGCGGTGAGCATGCCGCGATCACCCACGAGCACCAGACGCTGCAGGCCGAAGCGCTCGCGCAGGGTCTGGACCTGGTCAGGGACGGTGCTGGGGTCGGAGGTGTTGCCGGCATAGGCTTGCATTGCAATGGGGCGCCCGTGGCGGTCGGCGAGCAGGCCGTAGACCACCGAGCGCGTGCCGCGTTTGCCGTCGCGGTTGTAGCCGAATTGCGCCAAGGGGCAGCAGCGGCCCTCGTAGTAGCTGGAGGAGACGTCATACAGGACATGGGCGTCCTCGCGGAGGTGGCGCCTGGCGAGCCGGCGCTGGATGGCGGGCTGGCGTTCGAGGAGCCAGTCCAGGGCCGCGTAGAGGTGTTCCTGACTGGCGTCGGAGACGCCGAGATCCTCGGCCAGAGTGGAGCAGTGCCACAGGCGGGTGGTGGCGAGCTTGGAGGCGGGGCAGAGCAGGCGCTGGGCAATCATGGCCAGCACGCAGCGGCGCTGGCGGGAGTTGCGACGGTCGAGCAGAGCGGGCAGCTTGAGCTTGCGCAAGGCGGAGAGGACGAGTTGGACATGGCCGTGGGGCCGGCTGCGGACGATGGTGAACAACTCGTCGCGGCTGACGAGGGGTTCGTTGCGCAGGAGCTTGCGGAGGGTGCGGACCTTTTCGGCTGGCCAAGAGGAAAGGTTGGCGATGGTGCGCTTGCGGACGCGCTTGCCCTCGCGCCAGCCTTCGCGAAGGAGCACGGCCGGGGGCGAGCTGCGGTTGGGGACGACGTCCACATACATGGGAACATGGTAGCAATGGAGAGGGCCGGTGTCAAGTGGGAATCGGGAAGAGGAAAAGACGGGTCTGAGGTATTTGAGAGGGTCTGAAGTGGTATCCAAGGCCCAAACGGGGCTATCAGAGAGCGTTTGACAAGGCAAGGGGCGAGAGCCGCCCTAGGCCCGGCAAGGGCCGGAGATGGCCATTTACATGGGAACAACGTTGCAGGGGTAGGCCCATCTCCGAGGTCGGGTTTAGCGGGTCGGGAAGTGGGCTGGACAGCGGGGGAAAGCCTTCAGTCAATCGATCGCAGCGGCAGCTTTGTGGCCATGACTTTTTGTCACATGCGTCATATTTTCCCTGTCATTTCCCAATTTCTGCGACAGAACACGTGTCGAGAACGGACCCCGGGCTTCGGCCCAAATCGAGGGGTGCTGCTGATGCGGAGCACTTGGATCGGCTCGAAGCGGCCCTAGCGAGCACCGCCACCCTCCTTGATCAAGGCCCCGAGGCTGGAACTTCCGTCTAGACGCACGCTCAACGACCATGCCGGGATGGTGCTTCGAGGTCTCGCCGGCGAGATGCAGGACACGCCCCCCGTGCTTGCGCTGGTCACGCAGTTCGGCGGGGGAAATACGTACACCTTGACCGCGCCGTGCCATCTGGCCCGGGCGGGCCGCGACGCCGGCCATCGATCCAAGCCTAGGGTTGCAGCCCCGCATTGCGGGGACAGCGACGCCGATGGTGGCCGGCCGTCGGCGATGGATGCCCTTGCACGTTTCGGCCGTGGAGCGCAGCATCGGAAGCCTTCCCGCATGCGCCAGCCAGACATGCAACCGACCTCTCGCGGAAGCCTCGGAGCGCCGGTCCGGATGCCCGGCCGGCACCCCCTTCGGTCAGAACGACCTAGGAATCGACGTCTTGGTCACGGCTAGAGCGGGAGGATCTCCTCGCGCATCGGGTCGAACTTCAGCCGGCGGCGCTCAAGATAGGCGATGTTCCCAAGGTGGGACGCCTGCGCCGAACGGTGCCCAACCCAGACATCGCCGTTGGGCTTCTCGCGGCTCTTGACGCACTCAACGAAGTTGTCAACGTGGTCTTGCGTCATATTGCCGATCGCAGGCTGGGTCTCAGCGGGTTCGCTCTGCCTTGGCAGGTACCACTCGTACCGGGCCCGCGTGATCCACAGGCGGCCCTCGGTTCCGATCACCTCGATGCCGTTCCCGCTCAACCCCGGGGCCAGCGTGCCCTCGAACGTGGCGGTCCACTCGTCAGGGTAGTCGAGCAGGCAGGTGATCGTGTCAGGAGCCGTCCGCCCGTCCTTGTAGTGGTAGATCCCGCCCGAGGCGACCGCCCCGACCGGGTTGTCCTGCCCCATGAACATGTGCACAGCGTCGATCCAATGGGTGAATAGATCGGTGATCTGGCCACCGCCGTATTCCAAGTAGGCGCGGAAGTTGAAGTACTGCTTGGGGTCATACTCCCGCCACTTGACCTGGCCCAAGAATCGTCCCCAATCCAGATTCGAGGGCTGCTCGGCATATTGTTGCGGGTACGGCCTCAGGTGCGCACCATTGCCGTGCCACCACGTGCGGGCGAGCGTCACCTTGCCGATCTTTCCGGAGTCGAAGAATTTCTCCTTCGCCATCAGGTAGTGCTTTCCGGACCGCTGCTGCATGCCGACCTGGCAGACGCGCCCATTGAGGCGCACGGCCTTCACGATTTCCGGCCCTTCCTCGATCCGCAGGGTGAGCGGCTTCTCGCAATAGATGTCCTTGCCGGCATTTGCCGCGTCGATGCAAGTTTGCGCGTGCCAGTGATCGGGAGTCGCGATGAGCACGGCGTCCACGTCGGGCGCCGCGAGCAGGTCCTCGTGCACCTTGTAGCCCTTGGCGGCGGGAGCGATCTGCGCGGCCTCGTCGATGCGGGCGCTGAACACGTCACAGAGCGCTGTGGCGTTCACGCTGGGATTCGCCACGAAGCTTCGCAAGACTCCCCGGCCCCGCCCGCCACAGCCGATCAGGCCAAGGTTGACCTTGTCATTGGCTCCTAGGATGCGCGCGTAAGACGCCGCGGTGAATGCCGCCGCCGACTGGAAGAACGCGCGACGCTTGATTAGGTTGTCCATGGTCCAACTGAGGTTAGCACGGCCAGCGCACGCCCCGTCCGGGACGCCGGCATCGTGCCCCGACGTTGGCGTTACGGTATCTTGGTGAGGCGCGGCGCCCCGGTCAGGTGCCCGGCCCGCAGTTACCGCGCGTGTCGGATTGTGGCCTCTTGCCCGACCGACCGCAGTTTACTCATGCCTCTTGAACTCTACCAACCCCCGCACCGCATCCTGCTGGGACCCGGGCCCAGCATGGTGGATCCCCGGGTCTACCAAGCGATGGCTTCGCCGTTGATTGGACACACCGATCCCGCATTCTTCCAAGTCCTGAGTGAGACCTCGGACCTGTTGCGCGAGGTGTTTGGCACGGCAAACGAGTTTACGATCGCTATCTCGGGAACCGGTTCGGCCGGCATGGAGGCGGCCGTCGTGAACTTTGTCGAACCAGACACGAAGGTCGCGATCTTCGCCAACGGGTATTTCTCGGACCGGTTCACCGAAATGTGCCGCAGACAGGGTGCGCGTGTCGCCCGCCGAGAGAAGCCCTGGGGCGAAGTGGTCGCCAATCAAGAGGCGGAGGCCTTCATTGACCGGGAACGCCCGGACGTCGTCATGTTCGTGCATGCCGAGACGTCCACTGGGGCGCTGCAGTCCCCAGGAGCGATCTGCCGCGCGGCGCGCGACTGCGGGGCACTGGTCATCGCGGACTGCGTAACGTCTTTGGGGGGCATGCCGGTCAACGTGGACGAGTGCGGCATTGACATCGCATACAGCGGCACTCAGAAGTGCCTCAGCGCCCCTCCGGGGCTGGCGCCGTTCACGCTTTCCCCGCGGGCGCTCGCGAGACTGCGCTCCCGCAGATCGTCTTGTGTCTCCTGGTACTTGGACCTTCAGCTGATCGACGAGTACTGGGGACGCTCGCACCGCTATCACCACACAACGCCGATCACGATGTTCTACGCGCTGCGCGAAGCGCTCAGACTATGCCAGCGGGAGACACTCGGGGCAAGGTTTGCACGCCACCGCCTGAATCACGAGGCATTCGTGGCCGGGATCGAGGGACTCGGGCTTTCTATGCATGTCAGGCCGGAACATCGGCTCTGGACGCTGAACACTCCCAGACTTCCGGATGGGTGTGACGACGCGACGCTCCGAGGCCGCCTGCTGAACGACTTCGGAATCGAAGTCTTGGGAGGATTCGGCCCGCTCGCGGGTGAGATCTTGCGGGTCGGGCTGATGGGAGCGTCTTCGCAGCGCGGCTACGTGCTGCTGCTGCTCGGAGCGCTTGAGACCTGTCTCGGGCGGCGCGGCGGCGTGCGAGCTGCCGAGGCCGTGTACTGCCGATGATCGCCCAGTCCTTGGCACGTCTAGCACTCGGATCCGCGAGACCGTGCACGACAGTGGCAGGCCTGGCCAGCAAACACAGACGGCCTAGAGCCGCGCGCAAGGGCAAGGGGGCGGCTAGCTCAGTTGGTTAGAGCGCCTGCCTTACAAGCAGGAGGCCACTGGTTCGAGTCCAGTGCCGCCCACCACGGAATCAGGCTTGACGCCCGGCCGCATACCGGGAATGGGCTGCCGCGGGACAAGGGACATTGCACGAAGCCTACGAGGATCATGCCTTGGCGGCGACGCGACAGCTGAGCAAGAGGGCGACCGACACAGAATCGGCACGCTCCATCGGACTTGCTTGATCCATGGACTCTCGCAGATGCGGCCGATGCTGCCTCGTGGCGGTGGTCGAATGGACGCAGTTCACGACGCCCGCGTGGGCGCGACGCTCCTGGTTTCCTGAGCCAGCGCGGCCTTCGAGCGAGCCGGGCCCGCAATGTGCTCGGCGTCTCTCTACTGCCGGTCCCGGGAGCGGCAGTTGGCGCCCTGCGTTCCGCACGCTTCCGCAACCTGTCTTCGAAGTGACAACCAAGACCATATCCGACGGGTGCGACCAAGGGTCATCGAGACGAACCGAAGAGACCATGGGCCAAGCCCGCGTTCTGGGCCGCCCCCGGCAGCCGCTGACCCCTTCGGTGCACATGTTGCCCGGCGCTCTGAGAAGTCTGCTGGTGGGGCGACGAATGGGCGAGTCCGGAGTCCCGCTCGGAAACGGCCATCCGTCGGGCACGTTGATAGAATCGTGCGGCAGGCCGAACCGATGTCTTTGCGACTGATTGCCCGATCTACGCCAGCCTTGGCCGCCCTGTTGTTGCTGGCCTGCGCGCCAGCCGACGAAGGCGACCAACCGTCCCGCCCGTCACTGCCAAACTTCGTCCTGGTCATGGCCGATGACATGGGTTGGGGACAAACCGGGTATTACGGCCACCCCGTCCTGCAGACTCCCAATCTGGACGCGATGGCGGCGGCGGGTCTGCGACTGGACAGGTTCTACGCGGGGGCCCCGAACTGCTCCCCGACCCGCGCGACAGTGATGACCGGCCGGACCCACGACCGCACAGGCGTGGAGGACCACGGTTTCGGCCTGCGTCGGCAGGAGCGGACGATTGCTCGCGCGCTCGACGAGCTCGGATACGCAACGGGTCACTTCGGGAAGTGGCACCTGAACGGCATGCGTGGACCGGGCGTACCGATCTTGGCCGACGACCCGCGCGGCCCGGGAGCGTTCGGCTTTGACGAGTGGCTCTCGGTGAGCAACTTCTTCGAGCGCGATCCGCTGATGAGCCGTAAGGGCCTGTTCGTCCAGATGCGGGGTGACTCCTCCGAAGTCATCGTCGAGGAGGCCTTGGCCTTCATCGAGAGGACCGCCGCCCGGTCCGAGCCGTTCCTGGCCGTCATTTGGTACGGCACGCCGCATTCTCCGTGGATCGCGTCCGAGGAGGACCGGGCGCCGTTCTCGGACCTTGACGAACATTCCCAGCACCACTACGGCGAGCTTGTGGCCATGGACCGCAGCCTGGGCACGCTGCGCGCGGGGCTCCGGCAGTTGGGAATAGAGCGTGACACCCTGCTGTGGTTCACAAGCGACAACGGCGGCCTGCCAAGGATCGAGCCCGGCACGGTCGGCCCGCTGAGAGGTTTCAAGGGCAGCGTCTATGAGGGCGGTCTTCGCGTGCCGGCGGTGATCGAATGGCCCGATCGGATCACGCAGCCCCGCACAACCGCGTTCCCCGCGTCGACGATGGACATATTTCCAACGCTCGCGGCGGCGGCCGGGGCCGATCCCTCCGCGGCGCTGCAGCCACAGGACGGGATGGACCTAGGCCCGCTGTTTGCGGGCGAGATCGGACCACGGGAGCGGCCGATCGGATTCCGCCATGGCGGGCGGCTTGCACTGGTCGACAACGATCACAAGATCGTCAAGGCCGCCCCCGACGCCGACGCCGCTTGGGAAGTCTTCGACCTAGGCACCGATCCCGGGGAATCGACGGACATCTCCGCACAGGAGCCCGCTGAGGCCACGCGCCTTCGCGAGGCTGTGGACACTTGGAACGCGTCCGTCCAGTCAAGCGCGGCTGGCAACGACTATCCCGCCGGAGACTTCGAGCCGAACAGCTCACAACCGGCTTGGTGGATGGTCCACGACGGCTACTCTCCATACATCGAGGATTGGCGGTCACGACCAGAATTCGCTAGGTATATCGAGCGCGAATTAGGGCAATAGCGCTGGTCATCGCCAGATGCCCGGGCACTAAAGGGCCACGAGCGACACGACACAAGAATCGGCGACCAGCACCGGGAGAAGCAAGACGTCCCGGTCACTGGCGGGATCGAGGCCAGCCTCACGGCCTACCGGAACCCGAGCGGAGAAGCCGGGCCGCCCGCCATCGTCGATTCAGGGAAGCTCTAGTATGAGGGTTGCCGCGGCCGGTCCGCGACCGATGTCCAAGGCCTGGCAAGCTCGAGGAATCGATTGCGGCCCGGCACTCTGGCTTGCGCGCCGGCAAATCCATTCAGGCCCGAAATCGCAGCGCCGGCCGGGCCGAGGGCGGTAAGATTGAGCGTCTGGACGGGTGAGCCGCCCCGGGAGCGACGCGACGGGAGCCCGGCTCGGCCTCCCGGTCTGGGCGCTAGAGGGCCGAGGAGCGGCGATCGACGCTCGCAGCGTGCGTCCCGAGATGGCAAGTTCCGCAGAAGCCCGCGCAACGCAGGAGGTTCAGGTGTCAGGGCACGCGGATCGAGAGGATCGATGCCTCTGATCTTCTGCATTGGGGCGCTTTCCGCCTTCGTCGCCATGGCGATCCCTGGGTTCGCAGCCGGGCCGGCCGAGGAGTTGGAGCCCGATCTCGTCCGGTTCTTGGACGTCTTGTCGCTGATCTCGGACCGAGCGGCGGTGTCGGTGGATCCCGCCGAGGCGGTCTACGCCGGAGCGCTGCCCGCCTTGCTTTGGTCGCTCGACCCGCACTCCGCGTTCCTCACGGCCCGCCAGCTCGAGAGCCTCCGCGAGATGCAGCGTTCGACGGAGAAGGGCTTCGGTAGCGTCGTCAACCTGCTACCGGGCCGGGTGATCGTCCTGCAGACGCTTCCCGACAGTCCTTCGGCTCGGGCGGGGATCACGCCCGGCGACGAAATCCTGGCTCTGAACGGGCAACCCCTCGGACAGCTACCGATCGAGCAGCTAGTGGCCGTGCTCGGCCGAGCCAGACAGGAACGGGCGCAGCTGATGGTCAGGCGCCCCAACTTTCCGAACCTTCTGGACATGACCATGATCCCAGCCGAGATGGCCGACCCGAGCGTCTCGCGGCAATTTCTGCTCCGCCCCCGCGTGGCGTACGTCAAGATTCTCAACTTCGAGGCCGAGACCGCCCACGAGCTCACGGCCGCGATCGCGAAGCTGGGCGGCAGCGACCTCGAAGGGCTCGTGCTGGACCTGCGCGGGAACCCCGGCGGGATCGTCGAAGTCGCGGTCCAAGTGGCCGCCTTCTTCCTCGAACCTGGCGACCGGATCCTCTGGGTGCACGGCCGCGCCGGTGCCAAGGAGGAATTGCTCACCCCAGAGGGATCGCGGCCCTACCGCTTCCCCGTCCGCGTGCTGGTCGACAGCCGCACCGCCAGCGCTGCCGAACTGGTTGCCGGAGCGCTGCAAGATCACGGCCGAGCAAGGGTGCTCGGCGAGCGCTCGTTCGGCAAGGGCTTGGTGCAGAGCGTCTTCGAACTCAGCGGCGGGACCGCCCTGACGCTGACAACGGCCCTATACCTGACTCCGGCCGAACGGACGGTCCAACGCTGGCGAGGCCAGTGCGGCCAGTTTCAGATCGCCTCCTGCCAGCAGAGCGAGGGCGACGATGCGAACGAGGGCGGGGTGACACCCGACCGAGCGGTAGCACCCGCCCCGCTCTCGGGATTGGAGCAAGTCTTGCTGGCAAGCAACTCCTTCCTGGAATTCGCACGGGAGTACATTTCCGGCGGTGCGCCCGTCGACAAGGGGTTCGAGCCTGACTATGCGATGCTGGACGACTTTCAGCTCTACCTCTCCAAGCGCGGCATCCGGCCATCCCTAGCGGAGTGGTCCGCGACTCTGGATTTCATCAGCGCCCACCTCAAGCAGGAATCACTCAACCTCACACTGGGAGTGAGGGCGGGGGACGAAGTCGAGTTGCGCCGCGATCCCGTTGTTCGGGCGGCGCTCGAGGAGCTTTTCTCGCCCGGACGCTAGCCGTCCTTCGGCCAGCGCAGAGCTGAGTCAGGCCCCGATGTTGCGCGCGGCGGGCGGATTCGACCAAAATGGAGGCACCTGTCCGATGAGAAAAGCCCTAGCACTAACCGCAACAGTGGTCGCACTACTCGTAAGCGGATGCAACCGATCCGACTCCGTCCGCATCGGAGTCGTCCCCAAGGCAGTCGCCCACGAGTTTTGGACGGCGGTCCATGCCGGGGCCATGGAAGCCGGAGAGGAGGCTGGCGTGCGGATCGAGTGGCAAGGCCCTTCCTCGGAGACCGAGTTCTCCCGCCAGATCGAGATCGTCGAAGCGATGATCAATTCGCGCGTCGACGGCTTGGTCCTCGCTCCGACCGAAGCCACGTCCTTGGTGTCCGTCGTGGAACGTGCCAGCCGCGAGGGAATTCCGACCGTGATCTTCGATTCCGGGATTAACACCGACAACTACATCTCGATGGTCGCCAGCAACAACTACGAAGCCGGGGTTCAGGCAGCCCACACTCTGGCTGACCTGCTGCGACGGTCCGGCAAGATCGCAATGGTCAAGAACGTGCCGGGCTCCGCGTCCACCATGGAGCGCGAGGCGGGTTTCGAGGAGACTCTCGCGCAGCGCTATCCGCGCATCGAAGTCGTCGATTACAAGTACTGCCAGTCAGACCGGGCGCTGGCGCTGGCAGCGTCGGAGAACATGCTCACGGCCCACCCGGAGCTGGACGGGATGTTCGCCTCTGCCGAGCCAGCGACCGTGGGCGCCGCGACCGCGCTGCGCAACCGGAATCTAGCCGAGCAGGTGGTCCTGGTCGGTTTTGACTGGACCGACACCTTGAAGGACGACTTCCGCGACGGGGTGATCCGCGCGCTGGTGGTCCAAGACCCCTACGAGATTGGCCGCAGGGCGGTCCAGTCCGTCCTGACGGCCCTGCGCGGCGAGGTGCCCCCGAAGCGAATCGACACCAAGACACACGTCGTGACACTGGAGAACATCGCAACTCCCGAGATCAGCACTGTGCTGCGCGTCAATCCCGAGGATGTCCTGAAGTAGTCCGCGCCAGCTTAGGGAGAGAAGACCGCCCGCAGCCGCTCGAGGGCCCAGTCCAGTTCCTCGCGCTCGATCACCAAGGGAGGGGCAACGCGGATGACGCGGTCGTGCGTCTCCTTGCACAGCATGCCGAGCTCTTGCAGCCGCTCGCAGTATTGCCGGGCGGCGCACCGAAGCTCGATCCCGGCGAGCATGCCGATTCCGCGCACTTCGACGATGTCGGGATGCTTGATCGTGCGCAAGCCGTCCAAGAACCACGCCCCCAGCCGGGCCGCCCTCTCGGCGAGCCGCTCGTCGACCAGCACCTTCATCGCCTCGCGCGCGACAGCGCAACCCAAGGGGTTGCCGCCGAACGTCGACCCGTGGCTGCCCGGGTCGAACACAGAGAGCACGTCACGCCGGGAAACGACGGCTGAGACAGGGTAAAAGCCACCCGACAGCGCCTTGCCAAGCACGTAGATGTCCGGCTGCACTGCCTCGTGATGGCAAGCGAAGAGCCGTCCGGTCCTCCCCAAGCCCGTCTGGATCTCGTCAACGACCAACAGCACGCCGCGCTCCCGGCAAACGCTCGCGGCTTCGCGCAGGAACCCGCGCGGCGGGATCAGCACGCCAGCCTCGCACTGCACGGGCTCTACCAGAAAGGCGCAGGTGTTCGGGGTAATTGCCGCCCTAAGGGCATCCGCGCTGCCGAAGGGGATCATCCGGAACCCGGGCGTGAACGGCCCGAAACCCGCCCGGCTGGCCTCGTCCGACGAGAAGCCGACAATCGTCGTGGTGCGCCCGTGGAAGTTGTTGGCGCAGACCACGATCTCCGCCTTGCCGGCCGGGATTCCGCGGCGCATGTATCCCCACCGCCGGGCCGCCTTGATCGCCGTCTCGACAGCCTCGGCCCCCGTGTTCATCGGAAGCACCATCTCCATCCCGCACAGCTCCGCCAATTCTCGGCAGAACAGCGGCAGCTGGTCGTTGCGGTACGCCCGCGACGTGAGCGTGACACGCTCGGCCTGCGCCCGCAGAGCGCCCAGAATCCGCGGGTGGCAATGGCCCTGATTGACGGCGGAATAGGCGCTCAGGCAGTCAAGGTACCGCCGGCCGTCAACGTCGTAGACCCAAGGCCCGCGGGCACCCGCCACAACGACGGGCAAGGGGTGATAGTTGTGCGCGCCCCAGCGATCCTCCAATTCGAGCAACCCGCTACTGGCGGCCGCATCCACCTCGGCCGCTGGAGTCACTGATGGCACCCCCGCAAGCCCTCAGCGTACCACCCCTGGGCCGCTACTCGGCCTCGGGGACGTATACCACTTCGCCGCTCTCCAGCCGGTAGGCAACTCCCAGCCGTTGCCCCCGGCCCGACCCGCGCGCCTCGGTCGCGCGCAGCCGCTCGATGCGTTCCCCGCGCTTGACGATCATCTCCATGTCGGGCTGGCCAGGGTTCGTGACGATCGTGATGTCCTCGGTGCTCATCCGGGCGGCCACCTCGGCCAAGCCGGCGCTGCCCGCGAGTGCCAGCAGCAGCGCGACCACCAACACCATGCTGGCGTCGAACAGGTTCACGACGCCTCCCAAGGGGTCGGCGTCCTCGGAATCCGGGAATGCCGCGCGTGCCCGCACCATCCAGTCCCGGCCCGGTTTGCGCGTCCGCCTACGGTGTGCCATCGCCCTGCCCCCCCGCTTCCAGCCCCCGGCCCCAGCACTCCAGCAAGTAGTGCATCTCGGTGAGATCTTCGCGCCCCCACTGCCGGGCCAAGACGCCCAGAGCGTAGGACGCGCCGCCCACGATCAGCCCCACGACGGTGGTGGTGAAGCCGATCAGAAGATTCGACGCCATGGACCGCATGTCCCCGGAGGCCAGCCCGAGCAGGGCGGGCTGCAGCGGGATCAGAGTCCCGATCAGCCCTAGCATCGGCCCAGTGCGCGACAGCACGGAAAACCGCTCGGCACGCTTCCGGAGCGAGTTCTCCAAGTCGGCCACGGCCTTGTCTAGCCTTTGCGGGCGGAGCCGGGCCACGTCCGCGAAGCGTCCGAGGGCAAGCTTCCAGCGGAGTGCCATGAAGCGCTCCAGAGTTGGTTCTCCCGCGTGCAGCGCTGCCAGCGAGGCACGGTTGGCCCGCCGCTCGACCGCCTCCGAGAAGGCGCCGCCGGCGAGATAGGTCACATAGATGAAGAGTGCCGTGATCGTCAGCAGCGCGGGCACCAAGAACGCGCTCGAGACCCAGTAGAGCAGGCTCTGGAGGTGCTCCACTCGGGTTTCAGGACCTCCAGCCCGGCCAGCCGGCCGAGCGCGTCATCGGCGCCGCTCGGCAGCCAGGACCTTCTCGAGCCTTCGCGAGAAGCGGCCCTGCCCGCGATACGTGGCACCGAGGAATGCCCGGACCAGGTCCCCCGCGAGGGCGATGCCCACTATCCTGCCCCCCAGGCACAGAACGTTGAGGCTGTCGTGCTCCACCCCCTGGCCGGCGGAGTAGGTGTCGTGGCACACGCTGGCCCGGACTCCGGCGACCTTGTTGGCCGCAACGCACGATCCGACGCCGCTGCCGCACACAACGATGCCCCGCTCCGCGTCTCCAGTCCGGACTCGCTCGGCCACGGCGAGCGCGAAGTCGGGGTAGTCGTCCTCCGGGTCCAGATCGTGAGCACCCATGTCCAAGGTCTGGTGGCCATCGGCTCGCAGCAAGCCGAGCAACTGCTGCTTCAGGTCAAAGCCCGCGTGATCCGCCCCGATCGCTACGCGCATCGAACCCGGATTGTAGCGTACGGAAGCCTCGGGAGAACCGGAGGCGGGTCTCCGCGCCCCACGGCCGGCCAGCGAGCTCCCGGCGGCCTTGCTGGGCCGTGGCCGGGACCGCGGAATGGGCCTCCCGGACCGGGGTGTCCCGGCGCTGCCTGTACGACGATCCGGGAGCAACCAAGCAGGCCGAGAGGTCGTTCCATCGTCAGGGGACGGCCAGAGTCGCGCATCCACTCAGAGCCGGCCGCCGAGGCTCTCTCGCACGATTTCCGCGGCACATCGGCGCACGGTGTTCGGCCTGTTCCGCTGCGCCGCCCGCTCGGAGGGCTGCCCGCCGTAATACACTGAAGGCGTGAAGCGTGGGCCGACGTCACGGCCCACCGGCTATGAGCGGCCCCGCCCCCCGGCGACGGTCCGACTCCCGAACTCGTAAACCGCGTGAAGATCGGATTCATCAGTCTGGGCTGTCCGAAGAATCTCGTGGACAGCGAGGTCATGATGGGCATGGTCCAGGCCCGGGGCCACGAACTCACCCGTGACCCGATGGAGGCGGAAGCGCTCGTGGTCAACACTTGCAGCTTTATCGACCCGGCCAAGCAGGAGTCCATCGACACGATCTTGCAAACCGCCGAGTACAAGCGAATCGGCCGCGCCAAGCGGCTCGTCGTTGCGGGCTGTCTCGTAGAGCGCTACCGGGACGAGCTGCGCGAGCAGATCCCAGAAGTGGACGCCGTGCTGGGCACCAACGAGCTCGAGTCGATTGTGACGCATTGCGAAGGTGCCGCGATCTCCCCTCCGGGCGTTCCAGAGCGTGGCTACCTCTACCACGACTTGACGCCCCGGGTCCGCGCGACACCGGGCCACTTTGCCTACGTCAAGGTCAACGAGGGCTGCGACCACCCCTGCACTTTCTGCATCATTCCACAATTCCGAGGGCGCTTTCGCAGCCGCCACTTGGAGTCCGTGGTGCGCGAGGCCGGGGAACTCTTCAGCCAGGGAGTTCGCGAGATCAACCTGATCGGCCAGGACACGACGGCGTTCGGGGAAGATCTGGGCCTACGGGACGGCCTGCCGACGCTATTGGAGCGCCTAGCGGGGATAGACGGAGCCGGTTGGATCCGAGTCTTGTACGCCTATCCGAACCGTGTCACCGCCAGGCTGCTGGACACCATCGCGGCTCACGAGCAGCTTTGCCCGTATCTGGACATTCCGCTCCAACATGCCAGCCCGAGAGTGCTCAAGCGCATGAAGCGGGGGGCAAGCAGCGAGATCTTTCTCAGGCTGATCGAGCGCATACGGGGCACGATCCCTGGCGTCGCGCTGCGAACAAGTTTCATCGTCGGATTCCCAGGGGAAACGGACACGGATTTTGAGACACTGTGCCACTTTCTCGAGGCGGCCGAGTTCGATCATGTGGGGTGCTTCCGATACTCGGATGACGAGAACAGCGCGAGCCATGCTCTGGATGGCAAGGTCAGCTCCCGGACCAGCCACGACCGCCAGCGCCACCTGATGGCGGTCCAGCGCGCCATTTCCAAGCGCCGCAACCGATCGATGGTGAACCAGCGGCGCACCGTCCTGATCAGCGGGCCCTCCGAGGAGACAGAATTGCTCTGGGAGGGCAGGCTCCAGACACAGGCCGAGGAAATCGACGGCAAGACCTTCATCACGAGATTCCCGGACAACTGCCGGCCGCGCCCTGGGGATGTCGGCGTCGCGCGCATCACGCGTTCCGCGGACTACGACCTCTTCGCGGAGGTCGAGGCCATCACCCGCCCGGCCAGCCCGCCACGGCCAGCGCAGCTCACCGTCCTGCAGTGAGGCCGAGGCAACGCGAGAACCCATGACCGCCGCCCCCCGCGCATGCCCGATCTGCGGCAAGCCAGTCAAGAGGGCATCGCGGTGGATGCCGTTCTGCGGCCAGCGCTGCCGAACCCAAGACCTCGCGAACTGGGCGACGGGAATCTACGCCATCCCGGTGCCGAGCACGGAAGCTGACGAGAACTGGGCCACTCCTCAAGCCCACAACCGGCCCGCGGAGGACGATGAATAGCCACTTGGCGCGCGCGGTCGCCACCTGGGGGTACTGCGGCTACTTTCCGGGCGCCCCGGGAACGGCCGGATCCGTGGCGGCGTTTGCCATCGCCTGGCTGGGCGTGGAGCGCGGGGGGCTCCCCCCTTGGACATTCGCTGCCTTGGGCGCCCTCTTGGCCCCGCTCGCGGTCAAGGCAAGCGAGGCGGTCTCGGAACAGGTCGGGCTCGACGATCCCCCGATCGTCGTTGTCGACGAAGTTCTCGGCCTGTGGGTCGCCCTAGCGCCTGCCGCGGCGGGCTCGTGGCCACAGTGGCTCTGTGCGCTGGCCCTGTTCCGCATCTTTGACATTGTCAAGCCCTTCGGCTTGAGGCGCTTGGAGGCTTTGCCCGGGGGCTGGGGCGTGGTGGCCGACGATCTCGGCGCGGGGACCTACGCTATGATTGGGGTCACGCTGGTCCGCTGGATAGGGCTCTGAGCTCGCCCGGATCCAGCGTTGCAAGGTCTGCGTGCAGCCCCGCATCGCGAATGTCTGGCCCGGGGCCGCAATCCCGGGGGGTGTCGTCCAACTTAGCGGGGAAGGCTTCGTCCGAGATTCCTACACCGAGCCCACCGTCCGGGTGGGCGTGAGACGGGCCAACGTCTTGGCGGCGAGCCAGCGGCTTGTCCTCGCGGAGATTCCGGAGAAGGCCTCACAGGCCTGGATGTCCGTTGAAACGCCCTTGGGCCACAGCGAGCGGTTCCCGCTCCTGCTCGCGGAACGGCTCGCGTCCGACGTGCACCCGGTGGCCAATCCGGTGATCGATTCGAAGGGGAACATCTTCACCACCTTCAGCGGCGGCCGCGGCAAGCAAGTCCCGGTCTCTATCTTCAAGATTCAAGCCGAGGACGGGGAAGTCGTGCCCTTCCTGTCGGGCATCGTCAACGCAACCGGTCTGGCGGTGCTTGACGACGACACGCTGCTGGTTTCGAGCCGGCAAGACGGCACCGTCTACGCCGTGTCTCCAGATGCCGAGATTGAGGTCTTCGCCCAGGGAATGGGGGTCGCAACCGGGCTTGCGGTCGACAGCGAGCAGAATGTCTACGTAGGAGACCGTACCGGCACGATATTCAAGATCGACCGCTTCCGGCAGATATTCGTGTACGCGACCCTGGACCCGTCCGTCGCCGCCTTTCACCTGGCCTTCCGGGAAAGCAACGGGCTGCTGTATGCCACCGCACCGTCAACCTCGAGCTGCGAGACCATCCAGCGCATCGATCAGAACGGTCAAGTCGAGCGGCACTGGCAGTGCTTCGGCAGGCCCCAGGGGCTGGCCATCGATTCCGCGGACAGGATCTTTGTGTGCGCTTCCAGATATGGCCGTCGCGGCATCTCCCGGCTCACCGGGGGCGTGACACGCGACGATGCTGAGGTCTTGGATCAGGTGGTGTCCGGATCTGACATCGTCGGGATAGCTTTCGCACCGGACGACAGCATGATTATCGCGACGGGTTCGAGCATTCACAGGCTGCCCCCGCTGGATTGAGCGGCGGCGCGACGGGTGGACAGCGGGCGCTGGGGCCGATGCGGGCGGAAGTGATCGCGGTGGGCAGCGAGCTGCTCACTCCGAGCAAACTGGACACGAACTCTCTGTACATCGCCGGAAGGCTCCGTGAGCTGGGGATCCGCTTGGCCCGCAAGTCCGTGGTGGGCGACGACCGAGCGCTGCTGGCGGCTGAGATCCGCAGGTCGCGCGCCAGTTCGCAGCTCACCATCCTCACCGGTGGCCTCGGACCGACGCTGGACGACCTCACACGAGAGGCGGCCAGCGACGCCACCGGTCGCAGATTGCGCCTGCGCGAGGCGATCGTGCGCGAGATCGAGGAGCGATTCCGCAGCTTCGGCCGGCCCATGGCAGAGGTCAACAAGAGGCAGGCATACCTGCTCGACGGCGCGGTCAAACTGGACAACCCGCGCGGCACAGCCCCGGGACAATGGCTGCGGGACGAAGCCGGCATTCTGGTCCTGTTGCCCGGGCCGCCCCGGGAGCTCAAGCCCATGTTCTCGGAGCAGTGCCTGCCGCGGCTCAGAGATTTCGCGCCGCCCGGCGAGCTGCACACCTGGCAGGCGCGGGTCACGGGCATCGGAGAGTCCGACCTAGAGCAGCGCATCGCGGCCATCTACTCCCGGTGCGAAGACGTAGCGACGACAATCCTGTCGTCTCCTGGCGATGTGCAGATCCACCTAGAGGGCGACGACGGAGCCCGCGTCGCGGGCTTGGCCGCGGCGATTGGGACCGAGCTCGCGGACAGTGTCTATTCCACCGACGGCCGGTCACTCGCCGAGACGGCTGCCCGGCTGCTGGTTGCCAGAGGGGCGCGCCTGGCAGTGGCAGAGAGTTGCACCGGAGGCATGCTAGCGAGCAGCCTGACCGCGCTCCCCGGGAGTTCGGAGTTTTTCGCCGGAGGGTTCGTGTCCTACTGTGACTCCGCCAAGTTGGGGTGGCTGGGCGTCGAGGCCGCAACTCTGGAGCGCCACGGCGCGGTGAGCGGGCCAACGGCCCGAGAAATGGCGGAACGGGCCCGGGAATCGGCGGCGGGGACTCTGGGCGAGCCCGCGATCGGGCTGTCGACCACCGGCTATGCCGGCCCGGGCGGCGGCACGCGGCGGGATCCGGTCGGAACCGTGTATCTCGGCATCGCCGATCGCGAGGGCTCGCTCGTCCGCAGGCGCCGGTACCCGAGCGGCCGGGGCCGGGTGCGCCAGCTCGGCGTGCAGGGCGCGCTCGACCTGTTGCGCCGCAGGGTGCTAGGGCTGGCCCTGCCCTGAGACCCGGGACCGCGCCCAGAAGATCACGGCCCGCAGGGCATCCAGCGCCCCGGGGTCGCAGCACCGCTTGGGAATCACGTACTGTTCCCGCCGGGACGGGCAGACCAGGAAACTGCGCCGCGTCTCGGTGATGTCCCACAGCTCTTCCCACGCGATCCAATCCGACCGGCCCGCGCGACGCACCTCCAGCCCACTCTCGCAGACGTGGTACAGAATGCGCGGAACGCCCGTTCCGGCACGCCGCATGTCGGCTCTCGTGGACCACGCGACCGCGGAGGCGACAGCAACGACGGGCAAGGCTGCGACCGCCCCAAGCCACGCCAGCGCGGGCGAGACGAGCCAGCCCGCGGCAAGTGCCACGGGCACGGCCAGGGCATAGGCTGAGACCCAGGCGGGGGCGCGCCTGCGAGCCTGGGCAACGGCGCCCAGCAGGGCATCCCAATAGCCCACGTCTGCGCTGATCAGAGCGGTCGCGACGCCCGGGCCCGCAGAGGGCGGAGTCTCAACGGGAGTCGGCACTTCCCGCGGGCCCGATCACTTGTGCGCCGTACTCGATCACCGTGTCGACGATCCCAATCTCGACGCGACGGTTCTGCCGGCGGGCCCCGGGACTGTCCCCGGGTACGCTCGGGAAGCTCTCTCCAAACCCACGGGTTTGAATCAGGTCGGCGGGGATGCCCGCCCCCTCCAGGTAGGAGCGGACGGCGAGCGCACGGCGCTCCGAGAGGCGCTGGTTGTAATCGCCGCCGCCCCGCCTGTCAGTGTGGCCGTCAACATACACCCGGTACCCGTACGAAGCCAGCAGGACGCCAGCAATGCGGCTGAGGATCTCCCGGTTGGGCGGCGTGAGATCCCAGCGGTCAAACTCGAACAGGAACGAATCCTCCCCCAGCTGCACGACCATGCCCATCGGCGTGCGATCCGTCGGGGCGATGTGCCCCAGCGCGGCGGCCATCCGGTCCAACTCGGCGCGTCGCTGCTGCCGCAAGCGCTCCGCGAGGGCCGCTTGCCGCTCGGCGTCGCGCCGGGCGTCGGCAGCCCGGTCCTGCGCCTCCTGAGAGATCGCGCGCGCCGCGTCGCGCTCGTCCAGAGCCTGCTGCAGCGCCCGGCCGGCCAAGTGCTCGCGCCCCACGGCGTCGCGCACCTGCGCGATGAGGTCGCTCTCGGACTGGCGGGAGTCCGCCAGTGCGTCATCCAGCCCCTGCACGCGGGTCCAGAGCTGCCACGTGACAATCGACACCAGCGCCAAGAGCGGCAAACATACGAAGAGCGCGATCCTCTCGCGCGCGCCAAGGCCTGCCACTCGCGCCTGCCGCCGCACGGCACCAAGTCCGCTAGTAGCGCAGGCGCCGCGGGTCCTGCTCAGGGAGCTCCCTTCGGAACGAATTGAGCAGGGTCTTGTGGAAGGCGCAGAGTTTGCCATCCACCGCCGGATGCCCGCACCGCATGCAAAGGGCGGGCTCCCCGCGGCGCGCGTTGCCGTTCGCGGAGCGGTTCCCGTTCACGTTGCGCCGGTGCCCGCCTCGGCCACGGGACCGCTTCGACCGTCCGTAGCGCCGGTTCGATGGGTCACGCATCTTTTTCGATCTCAAGTCTTGCGGCCGAGTGCCGCGCCGGTGCCCGCGCTATTCGGCGCCGGCCCCGCCCACCGGGTGCTGGGCATCGTACGCCGAGATGATGGCCGATGTGATGTTGACCTCGTTCACGGCGTACAGGACTGGCCCTTGCGGGTTCGAGATGTCCATCACGATCTTGAAGCCGTTCTGCTTGGAGTACTGATCGATGACAGCCATCATCTTCTGGCCGACCGCGTTGAACAGCTGGCTCTGCTCCTGGCCGAACTCTCCTCGGGCGTCCTCGGTCTCGCGCTGCAAGTCCACCTCTGCCTTCTGAATGTCGCGCGCGAGGTTGCGGCGGGCCTCGTCACTCATGGTGTTGGCCCCCCTCTGCATCTGGTCGCGCTTGCGCGCGAGGTCACCGTTCAGGGACTCAAGCCGCGCCCTGGTGGGCTCGTACTTGTTCTCGAGCTCCTTGATGAGCTGCTGCCCCTCCGCCGTGCGGGATATGGCCTCCTGCACGTTGAGCAGCGCCACGTCGGCCTGTGCCTGGCCGCCGATGGCCAGCAGCGTCAAGGCGCAGCCGATTCCCGCCAGGGTGCAGCGGGCTCGGGAGCCCCCCCGGCACGCTGCTGTCAAAATCGCTTCGATTCGCATGGCAATGGCTCTCTCCATCTAGCTTTGGCCTCCAGCGTACCATGACCGGAACACTGGCCAGACCCCCCTCAGAACGTGCGGCTGATCGTGAAGCGGAACATCGACCGCTTCTCAAAGAACGGCAGCCAGGTGCCCACCGGGCGCACGGCTTCGATGAATGACTGGTAATTCGAGAACAGGGACCGGTCGGCCACGATCGGCGGCCTCAGGAACTCCTGCACCCGCATCGGGTTGTACGCCCAGTAAAAGCGGAACGGCGCGTTCACGACCGGCATCATGATCTGCAATTCGAGGCCTGTCGAGGCCCGCGTCTTCTGGGTCGCCGGAATGATGTTGATCCGCTCCTCGAAGCCAGCCTGGGGGAATTTCTTGTTCAGCTCGTAGACGCGGCCAGGGTTGAGCCGGACCTCCCCCTTGCGCAGGATCTTGTTGAAGCCGATGTCGAAGAAGGGCGCCAGCACGACCGGGCCGAACAGCTTGATGCGGTACTCGAAGTTGTACACGAAGCGCGTGTCCCCGCCCGGCCAGTTCAGGCGGTAGACCGGGACTTCGGTGAGGACCGGCACGCGCTCCTCGACGCCGTCGACGATCTGCACCTGCGTCCGGGGAATGCCGTTGTCATTGGTAACCGAGACGAACGTGGAGTCGGGAATCCAGACCATGGGGCTGATCGACCAGATCTCGAAACCGCGGACGTCATTCTCGCCCCCCATGTAGGAGCGATTGAACGGGGGCGGCACGCGCCCGCCGTAGCCGCTGAGGTAGGAGAGCAGGCCGCGCATCGCGATCGTGCGCCGACCGCCGTGGGGGCGGAAGTACTTGGCCTCGACCGTGGGCTGGATGAACCGCGTGTTCCCGCCAAAGCCGGCAATCGCGAGGCTGGCATAGACGCTCTTGCCCTTCGACGGCGTGATCGGATGGTCGACGGTGTTGTAGAAGTACCCGGGCGTGATCTGGCTGGTCACGATCCCCTCGAGCGAGTTCGGGCCTGACACGCCCTCGTAGTTCCAGTAGGTGAAGAGGTTGGCCGCGGACCTCGAGAACGTCACGACGCTCGACCGCCTGAAGCTGTACGTCAGGCTGAGGCGGGCAAAACTGCGGCGCAGGGGGTAGCTCATGAAGGTGGTGAAGCCGGCGGATGTCTGGCGATAGTCGAGCAGGTTGTCCCTTCCGAGGGCGTCGAAGAGGGGGATCAGGTTGGCCCCCGCGAAAATTGAGGCCTCGCGCGCCTGGTTGAAGCTGAACCGGCTCGAGAACACCGTAAACCCGGCCTGAATCGGTTTGTCGAAGAGGTAAGGCTCGGTGTAGCCGAACTGCAGCACGCGCTCACGACTGCCGAGTTGGGCATCGAAGGACAGCGTCTCGCCCAGCCCTAGGAAATTGTTGGTCGAGTAGCCGAACCCGATGAAGCTGCCGGCGAACCCGGAGACACCGCCGTTGAGGTTGATCATGTTGCGGCCGCGCTCCTTGACCTTGAGCGTGAGGTCCACCAAGCCGTCGCGCGTGTTGCGCGTCACGACAGTGTCCGTCTCGGGCCCCTCGGTCTTGATGGGGTCGAAGTAGCCCAGCTGGTTGAGGCGCAGCATGCTGACGTCCCACACGCGGGTGTTGAACATGTCCCCCTCGTCCAGCAGCAATTCGCGGCGGATGACCTTGTCCCGCGTGGTGTTGTTGCCCTCGAACTCGATGCGCCGCACGAAGAACTGCTTGCCCTCGTCCACGGCCAGGTTGAGGTCGATCAGAGGCGGGTCCTGATCCTCGCGAAACTCGAAGCTGGGCTCGGCGACGAAGTCGATGTAGCCGAACTCGCCGTAGAGCTTCTTGAGGTTTTCCATGCCCTTGCGAAGTTTCTCTACGTCAAAGATGGCCCCGTCCTGCATGGCGAACACGGGCTCCAGAACTTGCTCGGGGACCCTGAAGAGCTCCACGTCGGTGAAGCTGAGCTTGCCGCGCGAATAGCGGGGCCCCTCCTCCAAGAGCAGGTCAATGTTGGCAACCTTCTTCGGCTTGCTGAACAGCATCGACCACGGGAGCAGGAACGTGCCTTGACGGGGGCGGTCCTGGATGTCCAGCTCGTGCCGCAGCACGTTCGCCCTGAAGTGGCCGCGCTTCTGGTAGGCGTTGCGCAGGCGCTCCTTGTCCTCCTCGAGCTTGCGGATGTCGAAGGTGCGGCTGAAGATGTTCTCCAGCACGAAACTGCGCGGGATCCCGAGCGGCTTGGTGTTCTTCATCGCGCGCCGGGCCGCCTTGCGGTCGAGCACTGTCAGGCCCTCGAAGTCGACTGACCCCACCTTGACCTTGGGCCCCTCGTCGATGTTGAACACGATCTCCACCGAAGCCGGCGGGATCTGGCGGACTTCCGGGTTGATCTCCGCATACTGGCGCCCCCGCTCGCCGAGCAAATCGCGCAGGACGAACGCCGCTCGGTTGACGGTGGTGGGGTCATAGCGCGACTCGACCGTCAGGCCAACGTTGCGCTCCTTGAAGCGCTCGAGGATGTCCGAGAGCGTGGCGGACTTGTTCCCCTCGTACCGGATCGTGCGCACCACGCGCCGCTCGGTAACGACGAACCGCACGATCTTGCCGGTCTCGCCGTCGTCGATCTCCAGCCGCAGGTCGTCGAAATAGCCCGTGTTCCACAGAACCATGAAGTCCCGCCGCAGCGTCTGGTCGTCGAAGAGATCCCCGCGCTTGGTGAAGATGCGAGCCGCAAGGCTGTCCCGCGGAATGCGGCGCGTGCCGCGGAACTCGACCGCCTCGACGATGTCCTCGAACGGGCGGCGCTGGGGCTGTTGCTGCTCTTCCTGAATGTCCTCGAACGGCGAGGGCGCCTCCGGCTGCTCGAGGGGGATGTCCTCGAACGGCGAGGCCGGCTGCTGCGCTTGGGCCAGAAGGTCGGGGGGCCGCCGCGGGTTGGGCTGGCCCGGATCCCGGTCAGCCGACTGTGCCGCGGGCGCGGCGGCGGGCGCACCGGAACCCTGCGACCGCAGCGCGGGGGCGGCGGTGATCGCGAGAACTGCGGCTAGGACTGTCGGAACGATGAGACGCATGGAAAATGAGGCGTGGCACGCCGAGGGCAGGTGCCGGCGACCAGAAGCGCGGTTCGTGCACCGGCGATCATGAGCGAATTACGCATGCTCCTTTGCGGCTGTTTCAGGATTGTCGCGCTCTGGAGCCGATCGGGTTGGCTGGGGAGCTAAGCGACTGGCGAACCGAGGCAATGCTCGACCGGGCGAGGACCCACTCGTTCCCCGGAGCGTGCTGGTTCACTCGGGTCTCTTGAATTCGACGCGAAACTTCCCCAAGCCTCCATCGTAACTCAGTTCAAGGTGCTTCCGCTTGACCTTGGCCGGTATCTCGAAGTAGAGATATCCGCTGGCGGGCTCGTCCACCATGCGCAGCGGGAGTTCCGCCGATTGCAAACGCTCGGCCGCGCCGCCGTTGCCCTCGGTCCGACCCTCCACACTCTGCTGCACCTCCGCACTGGCGCCGCCGCCCAGGGCGTCGGGCGGGCCGCCGACGCGGCGCGGACGCGTGCCGGTGCCCGGCAATCCGCCCCAGATCGGGCTGTTGGTATCGTCAGCGAACAGTCCGGGCGAGGAGTTGGTCGTCTTCGCGGTCAGGTCCAAGACACCGGCCCCGGCGATGCGATCCGGTGTTCGGGCAGGCGAGGTGTCGTTGTCGTTGCGCGCCCGCAGCAGGAAGTCGTCGCGGGAGAGGACGATCTCAGACCCATAGAGGGGGCGCACCCGCACCTCCACCAGCGTTACCTCCCCGCCGAAGCTTTCGCCGGCAACGCTCTCGATCTCGCCCTTGGTCTGGACGAGCCGGACGCTGAACTCGGCGTCGGCAAGGGTTCGCGTGTACCAATCTGGAAGTTTGGCCGCGAGGGCCGCCATCGACACGAGGACTGCCAAGCAGGCGGTGCCCAGAACGCGCCTCACCACGTGCCCATTCTAGCCGCAATCCGCCTGCTGCGGCGCGTGGCCCACAGGGCGGCGGTTCCCCGGGTGACGGGGACCTCGGGCAGAATGCGAGGAACTGGTCGCTCTGGATCTGACGGTTCGCCTTTGGCACGGCGGGCTGGCCGCCGGCAAGGCTCCGCTGGCCGCTCATTGGCCGCCAACCGGTGCAAGTCCGCCACGGTTCGCTTCGGACGGTGGCTTGACCGGCTCTGATCGCATGGATGCTGGCCGCCGAGCACTGGTGGAAGACTGGCGAGAGCGGCATGGGATCGTCGCGGCGATCGCGATGCCGGCGTGTGACGGGGATGCGACGGGCGGGCCGCGGCCGGAAGGCTTCCGCGACCGCTCGCGCGAGGCACAGCGAGGCGCGGAAAAGTTCGGTGGGAGCAACCGACCTCAAGCTGGCTCGGCCGCTGGCAACTTGCAGCCATGCCAGGGGCCGTGGCGACAGCCGCCTATCCGTGGGCTGCCAACAGCTCCGAGAGCTCGGTCCACTCATCCTCGCGCCGTTGCACCTGGCGCTGTTTCGCCTCGAGTCGCCGCAGTACGCGCTCGCGGCGGGGCCGGTCCGCGCTCAGCGCCCGCAACTTGCCCTGGAGCACGGCGCTCGACCGCTCGATGTCCTGGATCTCCTGCTCGATCGCGTTGATGCGGCCCCGGATAGTCTGGACCTTGGCCGGGGTCAGGCCCGCGGGCCTTCGCGCCCGGCGGGACCGCTTCCGCTTGGAACGCCTGGCCGCCCGCTTGGGCTTGGCCGGCCCGCTTGGCGGCTGGGTCTGCCGGCGCTGCTTGCGGGACCACAGGAAGTCCTCGTAGCCGCCTGGGTACAGCTCGGCCTCCCCTCCCCCGACATGGATCACCTTGTTGGCCAGACGGTCGATGAAGTATCGATCGTGAGACACGAAGACCATCGTGCCCTCGAAGGCCAGCAGCGCCCGGAGGAGGACATCCTTGGCCCGCATGTCGAGATGGTTGGTGGGCTCGTCCAACAGCAGCAGGTTGCTGGGCCTGAGCAGCAGACGCGCGAGGGCGTAGCGGTTGCGCTCCCCGCCCGAGAGCACGCCGATGCGTTTGAAGACATCGTCCCCGGTGAACAAGAAGCTTCCCAGAAGGCCGCGCATCTCGGACTCTCCCATCAGCGGGGCGTGCGCGACCAGATCGTCGAGCACCACGACGTCCGGGTCGAGCTCCCGGTACTGGTCCTGCGCGAAGTGGTCGATCCCCACGCGGTAGCCCTGCTTGCGGCGCCCAGACGTGAGCGGTTCCGTACCGGCCAGAATCCGGATCAGGGTCGACTTTCCGGCCCCGTTGGCACCGACCAGCGCGATCCGGTCACCCCGCTCGATGCGCAGCGAGACATCCTCGAACACTTGCGTCTCGCCGTAACTCTTGAACAGGCGGTCCAGCTCCACGACGACCCGGCCTGAGGGAACGGGCTGCGGGAAGCGGAAATGGATGGTCTTCTCCTCCCTCGGGATCTCGATGCGCTCCATCCGCTCGAGTTCCTTGATCCGGCTTTGGACCTGCCGGGCCTTGCTGGCCTTGTAGCGAAAGCGCTTGATGAACACCCCCAGCTGCTCGATCCGGTCGCGCTGGGCCTTATGAGCGGCGCGAATCTGCCCGATGCGCTCGTCGCGCAGCCGCTCGAACTTCGTGTAGTTCCCGGTGTAGTGATGGGCCTTCCGGTTCCACAGGTGGAGGACCTTGCCGACAGTCGCGTCCAAGAAGTAGCGGTCATGCGAGACGATGAGGATGGCGTGCGGATAGCCGACGAGGTACTCTTCCAACCAGTTGCGCGCCTCGAGGTCGAGATGGTTGGTGGGCTCGTCCAGCAACAGGACATTCGGCTTGGCCAACAGAAGCTTTGCCAGGGCGATGCGCATCTGCCAACCGCCGGAGAAGTGCTCGCAAGGGCGATCCCAGTCGCTGGCGGGAAACGCCAGTCCGCCCAGCACGGTTCCCACCTGGGCCTCCTTGCCGTACCCGCCAAGCGCGTCATAGCGGCTCGAGCACCACTCGTAGCGGTCGAGCGTGGCCTGGAGTTCGGCGCTGTCTGGATCCACCTCGCCCATCTTGTGGGCCAGTTCTTCCAGCTCTTCCTCCAACTGGACCGCCTCGGAGAAAACGCTGACGCACTCTTGGAACACGGTCCGACCGGAGAACGCCAGTCCCTCTTGGGGCAAGTATCCCGTGCTTATGTTCTTCTGGCGCTCGATTTGCCCGCTCTCGAGCCGCTCGCTCCCGTCGATGATCTTCAGCAAGGTGGACTTGCCAGTCCCATTCCCCCCGACAATGCCTATGCGGTCGCGGGGTGCCACGAGCCAGTCCAGCCCGTCGAAGAGCACGCGATCCCCGTATCGCATGCGCGCGTTTGCGAACCGAATCATTGATTCGAGTCTAGCCGTCAGCGGTTGGGCGAAATTGTCGCGATCAACCGCAAGATTTTTCGCACGATGGTCTCGGGCGACGCTCGGGCATCGAGCACGAGCTGTGCCCAGTCTCGCGTTGGCCGCACGTGCAGCCGGTACATCGGGCCCGTTTGGCGCTCCCACTGCTCACGGACGGACGACTCGCTCCTGCCGCGATGCGCCGTGTCCCTCGCGATCCGCCGGGCCAGGCAGACATCGGCGGGGGCATCCAGGAAAACGGTCAGGTCGAGGAAATCGCGGACCCTCGGGTCGGCCAGGCAGAAGAGGCCCTCGAGCACGAGCAGCCGCGGCGGATCGACGCGACGCGTGATCGGCAAGCGGCAATGCGTCACGAAGTCGTAGCGCGGCACGCGGGCAGGCCTGCCAGCGCGCAGGCCCGCCAGGTGCGCTCTCAGCAGGGCCCAGTCCAGGGCTGACGGCACGTCGAAATTGGCGCGGGCCCGCGCGGCCGGGGGTATGTGCGACAAATCGCGGTAGTACGCGTCGGTGCTAAGCGCGACGCTGCCCTCGACGAGCGACACCAGCTCGCCGGCCACCCGGGTCTTCCCCGCCCCGGAGCCCCCACCGAGGCCGACGGCCATCACGGGGGGGCACTCTGCGGCGAGTCGGCCAGGGTCCTCCCAGCGATCGGACCGCGCGGCCCTACGCGGTGTCCCAGGAGCGCCACTCGATCACGCCGACACGCTCGGCCCACGCCTGCCACATAGCGGCCAGCCCTTCACCCTTGTCCGGCATCTCCTCGGCCAGATCGTGCAGCTCGCTCCGATCCCGGGCCAAGTTGTAAAGCTCCCAGCGGCCATTCTCCGGACCCGAGCGCTTCGACACCAGCTTCCACTCCCCGACCCGGACGGCACGATTGCCCTCGTGCTCCCAGTAGAGGCCTTCCGGCCGCTCTTCGGATGGCTCGCCGCGGAACACGGGGGCCAGGGACTTGCCCTCCATCGGCAAGACTCGGTTGCCGTTGAACGTCTGCGGATACGTAGCGCCCGACACGTCCACGCAGGTGGCCATGATGTCGATCAGGTGCCCCAGATCGTCGCTCCAAGCGCCGCGGGCTTCGACGCCCCGGGGCCAGTGGGCGATCAGCGGCGACGCGATGCCGCCCTCGTGCACCCAGTGCTTGTAGTACCGGAAAGGCGTGTTCGACACGTTGGCCCAGGGCACCCCGTAACTCTGGTAGTCCTCCTCGGCGCCCGGCATCACGGCGGGGTCGTTTCCGACCGCGACAGGATCGCCGGCGTACGTCTCGGTCGGGATGTGCAAGGCCCTCCACGTGTCCCGCGCCTCCTCGGCACACCCGCCGTTGTCCGCCAGGAAGAGGATCAGCGTGTTGTCGAGCTCGCCGCGAGCCTCCAGAGTCGACACGACATTGCCGATCGCCTCGTCCATCAGCTCGACCTGGGCGGCATAGACCTCCATGCGCCGCGCCTCCCACTCCTTGTTCGGCGCGTCCTCCCAGGCCGGCTGGGACGGGTCGCGCTCGCTCAGCTGGGCAGACTCATCGACCGCCCCTACCTCGCGCATCCGGACCAGGCGCTCTGCCCGCAAAGCGTCCCATCCGATGGCGTAGCGCCCCTCGTACTTGCTGATGGCCTCTTCCGGCGCGTGCAAGGGCCAGTGCGGAGAGGTGAAGGGCATGTACAGGAATAATGGAGCGTCCGGTTGCTCATCCAGGGCGTCCCCGATGAATCGCGAGGCGTTCTCGCCGATAGCGGTCGTGTAGTAGAAGTCCGGGCCGGGGTCTTCGGGCTCGTTGCCCCGCGTCAGCGAGACCGGGTCGTAGAACGAGCCCGCGCCGTGGATCGTGCCGAAGAACCTGTCGAAGCCGCGCTGCGGGGGCCAGTTGGAGCGATCCACCTTCCCACCAGAGCCCTCCGCCGGCGTCACGTGCCACTTGCCGCTCATGAGAGTCGAGTAGCCGGCGGCCTTGAGGACTTCGGCAAAGGTGACGCAAGACTTGTTGAGGTTTCCCATGTACGACGGGATCGGCTCCCCGTCCTTGCGGAACTCGCTCATCATGTGGCCAACACCCGCCTGGTGCGGGTACAGCCCGGTGACCAAGGAGGCCCGCGTCGGGCAACACCGCGCGTAGTTGTAGAACGAGCGAAAGCGGAGCCCGCCGGCCGCGAGCCGGTCAAGGACGGGCGTGTTGATCTCCCCGCCGTAGCACCCGATGTCCGAATAGCCCATGTCGTCGGCCATCGTGACGATGATGTTCGGCCGCCGGCCAGCCTGGGGTGTGCCGCCCGTCGAGCAGGCCCACGGCAGTGTCGCCGCGGAAGCCCCCAAGCGGAGAAAGTCGCGCCGGGAGAGTCCGCTCAAGGTCTGCTGCATGCCGCCATCGTACCGCGTGGTGCGACGCCGCGCGGACTTTCCCGGACGGGGCGGGACGTGTCTGTGGACTTGGCCGCGACGGGACTACAATGTGGCTGCAGAAAGGGGAATCTACGTGGATTTGACACAAGTGAATTGGATTTCCGTCCTGGGCGCGGCCGTGGCGGGCATGGCGTTCGGGGCGATGTACTACACCGTGCTGGGCAAGCCTTGGATGGATGCGGCCGGCCTTACCGAGGAACAGGTCCGCAAGGACAGGGGCGCCGTCCCCTACCTCATCAGCTTCGCTTCGCTGGTCGTCATGGGCAGCGTGCTGGCAGGACATTTCGCGCAACACGCGGCGGAGGAGGTGACCGCCTTGCACGCCGTCGAGTCCGCGGCGGTGCTGTGGCTGGGATTCATCGTGACCAGCATGGCGACCAACCATGCGTTCTTGGGATGTCGCCCCAAGCTGACGGTTCTGGACTCGCTTCACTGGCTTGGCGTGCTTGTCATCCAAGGGCTGATACTGAGCACCTTTTGACCGGCCATGCTCGCAGCCGAGCTGCAAGGTCGGCGTTTCCGCCAACGGGGCGTGCCGGCCGGCAGGTGGTAGTCTGGGCGGTTCGCGGGACTGAGCAGCCCGGCCCCGCTGGCCGGAGCTCGGGCGGGACTTACCGATGAGAGCCATTCGACTGGCACGCCCCCGCCACCTTGAGTACGTCGAGATCCCCGAGCCGTCCGAACCCGGGCGGGGGATGGCGCTGGTCGAGACTCACCGCATGGGGATCTGCGGCACAGACTACAGCGGATTCCTCGGGAAGATGCCGTTCTTCCGCTACCCGAGGGTGCCGGGACACGAGTTGGGCGTGCGTGTGCTCGCCACTGGCGAGGGAGTCGCCGACATTGCACCAGGGGACTGCTGCAGCGTGGAGCCGTACATGAACTGCGGCGGGTGCTTCGCCTGCCGCAACGGGAGCCCGAACTGCTGCGAGTCGCTCGAGGTCATCGGAGTGATGATCGACGGTGGGCTTTGCGAGCGGTTCCTGGTTCGCGCGGACAAGCTGCACGTCTCCCGCAAGCTGTCCTTCGAGCAGCTGGCACTCGTGGAGACGCTGGGGATTGGGTGCCACGCCACCGATCGCGGCGCTCCCGGCAAGGGCGACCACGCCCTGATCGTCGGCGCTGGGCCGATCGGCCTGGCGACGCTTGAGTTCACGCGCCTGACCGGCGCCGAGATCACAGTCATGGATCGCATCGATTCCAGGCTCGAGTTCTGCAGGCGCCAGTATGGGATCCGGCACACCGTCAAGTTCGAGGGTTCCGAGAGCGCCGTCGAGCAAATGCGGGCGATCACCTCTGGCGACATGTACCCGGTTGTGACGGACGCGACTGGAAGCTCGGCGTCGATGGGCGCTGCCCTCTCGTACGTGGCCCACACGGGCACCCTGGTCTATGTCGGCATCACGACGGACAACGTCGCGTTCCCCCACCCGGCTCTGCACCGGCCGGAGATGACGATCAAGGGATCTCGCAACGCGCTGCCGTCCGACTTTGGGCGCATCATTGGCCTGATCGAGAATGGCACCATCGACACAGTGCCCTGGATCACTCACCGCACCGCGTTCGGGGAGGTGGTCGAGCGATTCGAGGGTTACACCCACCCGGAGTCCGGGGTGATCAAGGCCATCATCGAGGTCGCCGAACAGCCGTGATCCTTTCGGCGGCGACAGTGTGCCTGGTTCCGGAGGCGCGGTCCGGGCCATTCGTGTTCCACGGGGATCTGCCCGCCGCCTGCCAAGAGTGCGCAACTCTCGGGTTCGATGCGATCGAGATCTTCGCGGCGTCCGGGGATCAGGTGGACCGCGCGGAGCTTCGGACACTGCTCAAGGCGCACGGGCTGAGGCTTGCCGCGGTGGGGACGGGTGCCGGCATGCTGCTCCACGGCCACAGCCTGTGCTCGGCCGACTTGTCGGACCGGGTCCGGGCACGCGATTTCGTGAAGCGGGTCATCGACTTCGGGGCGCGCTTCGCTGCACCCGCGATCATCGGCTCGATGCAGGGAACGGCGGGCGGGGAGCAGACCCGCGACACGGCGCTCCGCCGACTTGCGGACTCGATGCGGGAACTTGCCGAGCACGCCGCCGATCGCGGGCAAAGGCTGCTGTTCGAGCCGCTGAACCGGTACGAGACGGACCTGGCGCGGACGCTCTCGGAAGGTCTGCTCCTGCTGGACGGCACGGGGGCCTCGAACGTAGCGCTGCTGGCTGACTTGTTCCACATGAACATTGAGGAAGTTTCTCCGGCGCAATCGATCCGGGATGCCGCCGGCCGGATCGGACACGTTCATTTCGTCGACTCCAACCGTCGCGCGGCCGGATTCGGCCACACAGACCTGGAGCCGATCGCGGAAGCGCTGGTGACGGCCGAGTACGACGGGTACGCCTCCGCCGAGGCGTTTCCGCTGCCGGACTCAAGAAGCGCCGCGGAACGGACGATCCGGTCGTTCCGCAAGTGCTTTCCGCGCTAGCGACGACCGCGCCCGGGTCGGTTCGCCGGACTTGACATCGGCAACCGTTCCCGCCTTCGCTCACTCGGCGCGGGAAGCGTCGCTCGCGAAGCGCGCGCGCCAGGCTTCCCAGACGGAGGCAAGCTCGCGCACAACCTCTGGGCGGCGTCGGGCAAGGTCGTGCTGTTCGGCGCGGTCAGCCGCAAGGTTGTACAGCTGCCAATCGCCCGGACGCCCGTCCTCCTCGGCGGCCACGGAGTTCCAGCCCTCGGCCCTGGTCCGAACGGTGTGGAGGATCTTCCAATCCCCCTTGCGGAGCGCGCGATTCCCCTGGTGGTAGAACCACAGAGCTTCGTGCTGGCTGGGCAAGTCCTCGGAGAACGCGGGCACCAGGCTGCGGCCCTCGATCGGCGGGTGCGGGCCCCCTCCGGGGTCGTCCGCGCCAGCCAACTCGAGCAGCGTCGGCGTGATGTCGATCACATGGCCCACCGTAGACCGCAGCTCGCCACGTGAGGCGATCCCTTCCGGCCAGTGCACGATCAGCGGCGTCGCGATCCCACCCTCGTGCACCCAAGTCTTGTGCAGGCGGAACGGGGTGTTCGCTGCGCTCGAGAACCCGGGACCTAGGCACAGATAGGTCCCGGCTGAGCCGGGCTCCGCGTCCGGGTCATGGCCATCGCCGCGCACCATGATCTCGGCGCTTGCGCCGTTGTCCGACAGGAAGAACACCACCGTGTTGCCAAAGGCCCCCATGTCCCGCACCTGTTGCAGGACCCGCCCGATCTCGCGGTCCATCCGATCGATCATCGCCGCGTGGACCGCCATCTTCGTCGCTTGGAACCGCCGCTGCTCGGGGGTCAGGCGGCTCCAAGGAACCGGACGGTTCACCTCTCCCGGCCCGAGGAGCTCGATGGCTTCCGGGAAGTCGTAGGGCGGACCGGTGTCCTCGTCCAGGGCGGACAGTCGCGCGCCAGTGATTCCGAACTCGCGCTGCCGCCTGTGCCGCTCGCGCCGCAACCGGTCCCAGCCCTCGCGGTACCGGTCCCGGTAGCGGTCAATGTCCTCTTGGAACGCGTGCAGCGGAAAGTGCGGGGCGTGAAAGGCAAGGTACAGGAAGAAAGGGCTACCGGCGCGCCGGTCGGCGTGCTCCCGGAGAAACTCGATCGCGTGCCGCGCGGTCTCCGTCGTCAGGTAAGCTCCCCGGTCTGCCTCGAGGTCGGGCAGGCGCTTGCCGTCGAGGTCTTGGCCGACAAGGTGGAAGAATCCCGCCCGTGTGTGCGCGACGTAGGAGCGCTCGAACCCGTTCTCGACAGGCTCCCCGTCAACGTGCCACTTGCCGGAGTGATAGGAGGAGTAGCCCGCCTCCCGGAGCCGCTCGGACACCAGGCGTGCCCACGCTGGCCGTGTGCCAGCGTTCCCATATTGCCTGCGGTCAAACCCCGGCATGGAGTCCCGGCGCACCTGCTGGGCGTAGTACCCGGTCAACAGCGATGCACGCGTGGGCCAGCAGCGGGACGTGTTGTAGAACTGCGTGAAGCGCAGTCCGTCCGCAGCCAGGGCATCCAAGGTCGGGGTGGCGATCTCGCCACCGTAGGAGCCGGCATCTGCATAGCCCATGTCGTCTGCAACGATCACCACGAAATTCGGGGCGCCACCCGCGGCCAACGCGGGCACTGTTATCAGGGCTGCCAGAATGCCGATCATGCTGGAACCTAGCATAGGCCGCCGGCCCTGGGGCAACCGGCGCCGGCCTGCGCAATGCGGGGTTTCTCGGCGAGAATGGGAAGCCACCGCTAGCCGCGGTCATCCCGTAACTTTGTGAGCGACCTGTCCGCGATTGACGCCGCCGTGCTGGCCGCGTACTTGGCTGGGATCACAGCCTGGGGCGCGTGGCTGGGCCGGGGCCAGGCAAGCGGCTCGGACTACTTCCTCGGAGGCCGGTCCCTCCCGTGGGGCGCGGTCCTGCTCTCGGTCGTGGCCACGGAGACGAGCACGCTCACATTTCTGAGCATTCCGGGCGTCGCGTACTCGGGAAGTCTGGTGTTCCTCCAGGTTGCGGTCGGATACTGCGCGGGACGAACCGCCGTCGCGCTGCTCCTGCTGCCGGCCTACGCCCGCGGCGATCTGGCGACCGCCTACGCGTTGCTGGAGAGCAGATTCGGCCCCGCTGCCCGGCGGCTTGCCTCGGCGACGTTCATGGCAACCCGCCTCATGGCCGACTCTGTCCGGCTGTTTGCCACGGCGATTCCGCTGGCTCTGATCACCGGCTGGCCGTATCCCGCGTCGATTCTGGCAATTGGCGTGCTGACGGTGGTCTATACCTACTTCGGCGGGCTGCGGGCCGTGGTTTGGGTGGATTCTGTCCAAATGGCCCTGTACCTCTTCGGCGCCGCCGTCGCGCTGGCCGTGATCGGAACTGCGGTGCCGGGCGGCTGGACCGCCGTGATCGCCTCAGCAGAGGCCGCGGGGAAGCTCGATGCGATCGATCTGACGTGGGACCCTTCCGCGTCGTACACGTTCTGGGCGGGCCTGATCGGCGGATGCGTCTTCTCGATGGCCTCCCACGGCACCGACCAGTTGATCGTGCAGCGACTGCTGGCGTGTCGCTCTCTGAGGCAATCCCAAGCGGCGTTGATTGGCAGCGGGTTCGCGGTCACAGCCCAGTTCCTACTGTTCCTGCTTGTGGGGATCGGCCTTTGGGCCTTCTACGGGGGGCGCGAATTCGCGAGCACTGACGAAATCTTCGCGCGCTTCATCGTCGGCGAACTGCCGCCGGGCATCACCGGCCTGCTGATCGCGGCGGTCTTCGCCGCCGCGATGTCCTCGCTCTCGTCGTCGATCAACTCGCTGGCGTCGGCCACTGCGTACGACTACTGGGCCCCGCTCGCCGGTTGGCGGCCAGACGACGCGCGCCTGCTGCGCGCGGGAAGACTCTGCAGCCTCGCGTGGGCGGCCCTGCTTGTCGCCGGCGCGATTGCCTTCATCCCGCTGTCGCGGGGCACCTCGGCGGTCGAGGTAGCGCTGGGAGTGGCCGCGGTCGTCTACGGGGGCTTGCTCGGGGTGTTCGTGCTCGGCGTTCTAACTTCGCGTCCGGGCCAGCGAGCCGCAATCGTGGGCATTGTCGCCGGGATTGCATCGGTGATCACCGTGCATGGAACGGTGTCTTGGCTATGGTATGTCCCGATCGGCGCGAGTGTCACATTCCTCTCCGGCTGCGCCGTAGGTCTGCTCCGGCGCTGGCGGGCCACGCGCTGACCCCGGGACCGAACGGCGGGAGCGACCTGGCCGGGCGCTCTCGGTACGCTGTTGCTGATGGCATTACCAGATCGCCTGGGCATCGCACAGATTGGCTCGCTCTACGCATCGGGCGACGCGTCGCCGGTCGAGGTGGTGCGCCACGTTCTCGACCGGATCGAGAGCATCGATACCTCGCTCAACTCCTACGTCACAGTGACCGCAGGGGCCGCTCTGGAAGCGGCCCGGCAGGCTGAGGCAGAGATACGGGCGACCGGGCCGAGGACTGCGCTGCACGGCGTGCCCTATGCGGCCAAGGACCTCTTGGACACGCGGGGCGTGCGAACGACCGTGGGCTCGCACTTGCTCGCGGACAACGTCCCGGTCGCGGACGCGGCCGTCGTCGCCAAGCTGGAAGCAGCCGGGGCCATCCTGATCGGCAAGGCGGGCCTGCACGAGTGGGCCTACGGGATCACGAGCGCGAATCCGCACTTCGGCCCAGTGCGCAATCCATGGGATACCGGCCGGATTCCGGGCGGATCGAGCGGGGGCTCGGCCGTTGCCCTCGCCGCCGGCCTTTGCGGATTCTCCCTCGGGTCCGACACGGGCGGCTCCATCCGAATCCCGGCGGCGCTGTGCGGCATCACCGGCCTCAAGCCAACCTTCGGCAGAGTCAGCCGGCGGGGCGCGTTCCCGCTGGGCCACAGTCTCGACACGATTGGCCCCTTCGGGCTCACCGTCCAAGACACCGCGCTTGTCTACCGCGAGCTTTGCGGCCCAGACCGCTCAGATCCGGCCACGCTGGACCAAGATGCCCCAATACCCGACTTCGGCCCGTGCCCGACGCTGCGAGGCACCGTGCTCGGCATCCCTTCCGCCTTCTTCTACGACGACCTGCACCGTGACGTGGACAGCGCCGCTCTCAAGGCACTGGGGACCCTCAGGGATCTCGGAGCCGAAGTCCACGAGGTGCCCGTCCCCGATATTCCGCTGGCGAATTCGCTGCACCGACTGATCCTGCTGGCCGAAGCCTCCTCTGTGCACCGGGCACGGGTGGAGCTACACCGTCACGAGCTCGGCGATGACGTGCGGGCACTGCTGGAACAGGGGCTGCTGGTGACGGCAACCGACTACCTTGATGCGCAGCGGGCCCGGCGCAGGTTCTGCAGGGACCTAGCCGCGTCGATGGACGGGGTCGACGCTCTGGTGCTCCCGGCGATACCCATCCCCACCGCACGGATCGGGCAGCTTGAAGTGTCCGTGTCCGGGCGGTTGCGCAATGTCCGCCTGGCGACGACGCGCAATGTCCGGTCTCTGAACCTCGCGGGCGTCCCCGTGTTGTCAGTTCCGTGCGGTTTCTTCAACGGCGGTATGCCGATCGGGCTGCAGATCGTTGGACACGCACTCGGGGAAGACCGCATCCTTGCCATCGGCCATGCCTACCAAGAAGCCACCGATTGGCATCTGCGAGTGCCTGCACTGGCCCAGACAGACTCGGGCAGAGCCCCGGGCGACGGGCTTGCGCAGGTCCCGTAATCCACAGAGTCATCAAGTCATCGGAAGGTATATCGTCGGCATTGTGCCCGAAACAGGTCCACTGGCAGCATATATATGAGTGCATGTGCGGCTCTACACGCTACGATCACATCAAGCTTGGCCCTTGAGGGCTCGATGCAGACGCCCGCATCCACGCTACAGGCTGCCCGATCAATCCACGGAGAATCCAGTCCGCCGGCTGTTCAACCGATTGACCCGACTTTGGCAGCGCGCATGGCCGAGCGCACCCACGCGAGCGTGCATCATTGGCTGTGGCAACGCAGGTATCTGTCGTGGGCTCGTTACTTCACGCAAGCTACTCCGTGCGTCCTGACATCTGCACCACGCCAGATCCCAAGCCCCTCGATGACCGGAACTCAGAGGGTTGCGAGATGTGTTAGCATTACCTGCGGGGGGGGATACAAGAACTATGAGAATCCAATCGATCGCAGCACAGACATGCATGATCGCATTGCTGTGGGCGAACCTCGGCGCGGCCCAATCCGATGAAGACCGGTTGCTCGCCGAGCTTGAGCTTGACGCAACGCAAGCCGCCCAGGCGGAGCAACTCCGCAACGATCTCAACGATATCATCGATCCGCTCGCGTTGGAATACCTACAGAAGAGCTGGCAGCAGCTTCGTGAGCAACGCGGCGACTCGCCGAATGCGGAGACGGTCGCAATGCTCACCGCCGACCGCGCATCGCTGACCAGCCGGATCTTCGAAGCGGAGGCCGAGTACCGTGCGAGGTTCCGGGGGATGCTGCGCGGGGCCCAGATCCTGAAGCTGAACGAAATCGAGGATGCGGTCCCGCTGGCCGCCGCTGCGCGAGACGCGGTAGCCATGGGCCTGATCCCGATCCCGGAAAACGACGGTTACCTCGAATACTTGAGATGGGTCCAGCCATACCAAACCTTGGTAAGCAGAGCATTCGAGCTTCCGCTCGAGACACCGCCCACCGGAGGGGGTGGCGCTCCGGTCGAGGATGACTACGAGCGCCATTCCGACTGGACTGTACAGAGCGGACGGGTTCGGTTCCTGTTCTTCAGCGCCGGAGAGTGCATCTCGCTCAGCGGCACCATCAACGGCGTGACCTACACGAGCCATACATCGAGGTGGCAGCGCCGGACGAACGCAGACAGCCCATGGATGGACGTTCCCGGTACGGCAAAGGAAGGAAGCATCTGCTCCTACACGCCCGACTCGCCCGGCGAATACCGCAGCGTGGCCGAAATCTCGATTGACGGGGTTCGGGGCCGGTACACCGCCAACAATACGCTGACCTATCCATGAGCAGTGTCCTGGGATGAGGACCCTGCCGTGGTCCTAATGACCTAACGCCAACACCGCTGCCTCAAGCAGCGACCACGATGTGGGCTGCCCTGTCGGGAATGGGCTGCAGGCGGGGCCCATCTGGCTGCTTCACCGGAAGTGAACTCGTCTTGCGTTTCACCACTCGCGGATTGCGCCGCGCTGGCCGTGCACTGTAACGGGCATCCAGAATCTCTAGGATCGTCCGACGGCGGAACGCCTAGCGGTTCCGCCGTGGCAGCGCAGCGCGGATCGGCACCAGACGGCGGAGGACTCGCACGGTATGCGAGAACGAGAGCCGGTCCGGATCGATCCCTTCCTCGGCAGCCGCCTCCCGCATCACCTTGCGGGTCGCGAAGTGCGCCAGCATCGGCGCGTGGAATTCCTGGGTCGCTGTCTTGGGGCCCTGGCCCCACAGGAACTGCTGCTTGCCGGGCAGGATCTCCCTGAATTCCCCGTAGGGGGTTTCGATCTCCCACCGCTCGTGATCCAGCGAAGCCAGTTCCCTGACTGGGGACAGGTCGTGGTCCAGAATGGTTGTCACCAGTCGGTACAGCGGCTCGGCCCCCTCGACACCCTCAAGGATGTGCTCGATCACCCGCACTCTCACACCGCGCCGGCGCCGCAGCCGATCCCCTCCGGAACGGTAGCTCGTGCTGAGAAACTCACCGCCAGCGACACAGATCCAGCCTGACACGAGCACCCCGAAACGGCACCTTCTCGCGCACTAACCGGCGGCGCTGCTCCCGCCCGCGTTCCCCGGGCAGCGCGATGCGCCCCCCGGCCGCGAGCACCCTGTGCCACGGTAGTCCGTGTGCCGGGGGACACGCGCTCAGCGCCCGGCCGACAAGCCGCGCCGAGCCGGGCTGGCCCGCCATGCGGGCAACATCGCCGTAGGTGGAAACCCTGCCGAATGGCACTGCTAGAACGGCTGACCAGATCCGTTCGTAACGCCTCTGCGTCGCGACCGACCCGCAACTGCCGAAGCCCTTCTGTCGCGGAGCGGACGGAACTCCGACCGGGCCGTGGCAGTCTTCAGCGCGGTCCAATCGGCCCCATCCGACCCAAGACCTGGTCGAAGAGGTCACTCTTCGTGGCGGGTCGCTGCCGCCGCCCCTTCGCTCTGCGGTACTTATGGGCCGAATAGCATGTCCGGCACTCCGTGCGTGCCGCATCGCCGTCCACGACCGAGACCACGGAATGGTTCATCACCGATTTGCAACGCGTGCAGTAGTCGTCGACGACATCGCCGACTCGCATCACTGGGTCCATTCTGGCCGTCCTATTCCTGCTCGATGCAGTAGAGATACTCCGCGGTGCGAATCAAGATCTGTCGGCCCACCGCGATCGGACTGGCCAGAGTGTGACTGTCCAGCCGGTTCGTGGCCAAGATCTCAAAGCCGTCCTCCACACCGACAACAGTCGTGGTCCCCTCCTCGCTGACGGCGTACAGCTTGCCGTCCGCGAGCAGCGGGGAGGACGAGTACGTGCCCGGGGCCAGCCGGAGCCGGTCGATCAGGAGCTCGCCGGTACGCGAGTCGAGCACGTTCAGGATTCCACGGTCATTCACCACGAAGAGGCGCTCGCCGTCGGTGGTCGGAGTTGGAACGTCCGCCCCGAGAGTGTTCTCCCAGAGCTTGGCGGAATCGCCGATCCATCCCTCTCCCCCGGCCCGGAACGCGATGAACGGGTTGCCCCGAGTGCTCGGGGTGTAGATCACGTCTCCAATGTTGATGGAGGACGCGATCGTCCGGTAGAAGCGCTCGTGGCCCGGGTTAAACCCACCCATGCGCCAGACCTCGCGACCGCTCTCAAGGTCGTGACCAGTGACATAGTCGCCGCCGGACACGACCAGCTGCTCCGCGCCGTCAGTGTTGACGATGATGGGCGTCGAGTAGTCATCGGGGGACTCGTGGGTCGCGTCGGTCGGCCGGTCCACTTTCCAAACGGTCTTGCCGGTCTTGGCATCGGCCGCGAAGACATAGGACGGATCGTCGGTCTTCATGCCGTGAAGCACTTGCACGTAGAGCACGCCCCGGTGAAGCCGAGGCGTCGAGGCGTACCCATGGTTAAGGCCGAACCGACCGTAGTCGTCTTGCAGCTTGCGAGACCAGACCAGCTTGCCGTCCGAATCATGGCAAGCGAAATGACCGCCCCCCGTCATCGACCACACATGCTGCCCGTCGGTGATCGGCGACGGGGATGACAGGTTTTGCTTTCGGTAGATCCGGTTGCCGTCACCGATCTCGCGGGTCCAAATCACCCGACCGTTGGCCCGGTCCAAAGCCAGCAGGAGAATCTCGTCGCTCCGGCGGCTCGTCGAGGGCGGCCGCTCGCGAGGCCGGCCGCCCCGCGGGGGTCCACCGCCCAGTCCCGGGGGTGGTCCCGCACCCCGTCGCCCCCTGCGCACTGCTGGCGCGTCAAAGCCTTCCTGCGCCGAGGTCACGTAGATGCGATCGCGCCACACAGCGGGCGTCGCGGCACTCCAACTCGGCAGGGGCGATCTCCAGGCCACGTTCTTGTCCGTGGACCATTCCACGGCGAGGCCCGAGGCGGTGGGGCTCGTGCCGTTGAAGCTGGGACCGCGCCACTGCGGCCAGTCAGCGAATGCCACCGATACCAGCAAGGCAGCGCTGAATGCGCGGGCAAGGAAAGCTCGAAACATCATCATCAGTCCTTCGTGGCACGCGCCCGATTTGGCGCCGCGACTCGCTCGTGGCCGAAGGGCCCCAGATTGGCCGCACGCGCGGTGTCCGGCCCTGACGACACCGCACCCTACGCTTCGATCATAATGGAAAGTCCGCCGTGGCGGCGGGAAACCCGTCAAATCCTTCCATAGTCTCGCGATGCAAGCTATGCAAATCACGGGCGGAAGGCCCCTGTCAGGCACCGTTGAAATCAGCGGCGCCAAGAACGCGGCCCTTCCCGCCTTGGCCGCAACCCTGCTGACCTGCGATAGGGTCAGGCTTCGCGCGATTCCCCCGGTCGTCGACATCCGAACGATGGCCAGCCTGCTCGGCCGCATCGGGGCTCACGTCAAGGAGAGATCGGACGGCTACGCCATCCGGAGCACTGCGAGCCCGGATCCGACGGCACCCTATGAGCTGGTCAAGACGATGCGCGCCTCCAGTTTGGTGCTGGGGCCGCTTGCCGCGCACTACGGGAGGGCCCGGGTCTCACTGCCGGGCGGGTGCGCTATCGGGGCCCGACCGATCGACATGCACCTTGACGGGCTTCGGACGCTCGGAGCCTCGGTCCGCCAAGAACGGGGCTACATCGAGGCTGTGGCGCCACGGGGCGGCTTGGTGGGCGGCCGGGTGCGGTTTCGCCGGCCGACCGTGACCGGCACGGAGGACCTGCTCATGGCGGCAGTCCTGGCCCGTGGCGAGACCGTGCTCGAGAATGCCGCCCGCGAGCCCGAGGTGGTCGACTTGGCCGATCTGCTCGGCAAGATGGGGGCCCGCATCGAAGGCGCGGGCACGGCGACGATCCGGGTCGCGGGCGTTGACAGCCTCGGCGGCGCGGAGCATCGCATCATCCCCGACCGGATCGAGACGGGCACATACCTTGCGGCGGCCGCGATCACGTCCGGCAAGCTCGCACTGACGGGAGCGCGTTCCGACCACGTCGCGCCTGTGATCGAGCGCATGCTAGCGGCCGGATGCCAGATCACAGAGCCGGCCCCCGGGACTCTCGAGGTCCGTGGCACCGCCGATCTCAGGGCTGTCGATGTCACGACACGGGAGCACCCTGGATTTCCGACCGACATGCAGGCGCAGTTCATGGCGCTCATGACACAGGCGAGCGGGACGTCCAGAGTCGTGGAGACCGTCTTCGAGAATCGCTTCATGCACGCCCTCGAACTCCAGCGCATGGGTGCCGACATCACGATATCGGGCAACACCGCGCTGGTATCAGGCCCGGCCCGGCTGTCGGGCACCGACGTGATGGCCTCGGACCTGCGCGCCAGCGCCTCCCTTGTGATGGGCGGACTGGTCGCGCGCGGGAACACGACGCTGCACCGCCTCTACCACCTGCAGCGGGGCTACGTGAGGATGGTGGAAAAGCTCCGGGCGCTCGGCGCGAACGTCAAGATCGTGGACGCGTAGCGACCGTTCCGGGGCGATCGCCTCACTGCTGCCAAGCTTCGAGGGAGAACCGCGCGATCTCCTCGTCGTTGCGGATGATCATGTGCCGATTGGCGTATGCCGGGTGCGTCCAGTGCACGGCGCCGAGCTCGCGCCGCCGGTTCAGCGGGTTGGTGGGCTCCATCAGCTCGGCTCGGTCGATTTCCTCGTAGCCGCCGGGCGTGAATCGGGCGATGACGAGCTCCCCGCGGTCGTTGTTGATGAAGTACCGGTCACCGTGGCGAACGATCTGGCCCGAAGCCCAGCGCGCATTCTCGAGCGTCAGGTCCAAGGTGTCCCAGACGCGCTTACCGGTACGCGCGTCGACGCAGCGCAGGTGCCCGTAGCTGCCGATGCCGTAGATGTGATCTCCCGCCACGACCGGGGTGGTGACCAGCGAGTGCAGGCCGTCCGTCTCGATCTCGCTGTCGCTGTTGCCCTTCCAGATGAGTTCCGCGCCCGGGCGGTCCGGCAACAGGCGGTACATCCGAGATCCGTTGTAGAACGACGAGACCAGCAGGCCGTGACGGCTCAGCACGGGCGTCGCGACGGTGAGGCCCGCCTGAATCTTGAACGGCTCCTGCCAGTGGACCGCGCCGGTCCGCGGGTCGAGCGAGGCGACAGCGGTCGGGTGCCAGATGATCAGCTGCCGGGCTCCGCCAGCCTCCACGATCATGGGCGGGTCGTAGCCGGGCTCGGAGCTGTCGTCCAGCGACCTCCAGATTTCCCTCCCGGTTGCCTTGTCGAACGCCACGACCTTCGCGTCGGGCGAACCGCCCACCAGCGCGATCAGCCGGTCGCCATCGACGAGCGGCGCCGCGACGAATCCCCAAGTGGGCAGCTGGGCGTCGAAGTCCTCCTGATAGTTCCGCTGCCACAGGACGCTGCCGTCGGCCACGCGCAGGCAGAGCAGGTCCCCCATCGAGCCGAGCACGTAGACCCGGTCGCCATCGACCGTGGGCGTGGTGCGGGGCCCCAGCGGGTACTGAAGGCCGGCGTAATCGACGGCCCACTCCCGCTCCCATATCGTCTTCCCGGTCTGCTCGTCCAGAGCCAGCGCCCGCTCAATCCCCTTGCGGTTCTGGGTGGCGCGATAGTCCGTGACAAAGACCCGGCCATCCGCGACCGCAGGCCCGGCATAGCCGTTGGCAATCGGCCTGGACCAAGCCCGCATCGGACCGCCCTCGGGAAATCGCTCCAGAATTCCGGATTCCGTCCACACCCCGAGCCGGTCGGCACCGCGCCATTGCGGCCAGTCCTCAGCGATCAGGAGCGCGGCTGGTAGCGCGAGCAGTGTGAGTTTCGTCAAGAGCATGCCCAGTCGCATTCTAGGCGCTGGCCGGGCCGGGTGCCGCCAAGCGTGCGCGAGGGCTCTGCGGTATGGTGGGCAAGCTTCGGAGCTGGCAAGTCGAGAATGGCCGGGACACACCGCATAGGAGCCCACACCTCAGCGGCAGGGGGCGTGGACCGGGCGGCGGCCAGGGCGGCCGAAATCGGGTGCAACGCGCTGCAAGTGTTCACCCGCAGCCCGCGCGTTTGGCGCGGCAAGAGACCCTCGCCGGCGAGCGTCGAGCGCCTCGCCGAACTTCGCCGAGAACACGACCTCCGCCCAGTGGCGGTGCACGGCAGCTACTTGACCAACCTCGCCGCGGCCGATCCCAGCGTGCTCGCACGGTCCCGGGAATCGTTCCGGGTAGAGATCGAGAATGCGCGCGCGATCCAGGCGGACTATCTGGTCATCCACCCCGGCAGTGCCCGCGGCCAATCGCGCGAGGCGGCAATCGAGGCCTTTGGCCGGTCGCTTGCCGCGGCCCAGGAAGGCTTCGAATGGGGCTCCATGCGCCTGCTGCTGGAGAACACCGCCGGAGGGGGCGAGACGCTGGGCCGGACGTTCGAGGAGCTGGCCGAGCTCCGGGACGCGGCGTTGCGGCGCTGCTGGCTGGCCGTCGGCTATTGCATCGACACCGCCCATTGCCTTGCGGCTGGCTATGACGTCGCCTCGGAGGAGGGCTTGGAGGGCACGCTGCGCTCCGCCGAGACGGCCCTCTCCATTGAGCGCGTCAGGCTGGTGCACTGCAACGATTCCAAGGCCCCGCTCGGCTCGAACCGCGACCGGCACGAGTCGATCGGCGACGGGCATATCGGATCCGAGGCCTTCCGGCGGATGCTGCACCACCCGCAGCTTCGCTCGAAGCCATTCATCCTCGAAACCCCGATGATCGACAAGAGCCACCGGGAGAACGTGCGCAGGCTTTGGGAACTGGCGGGCGGTCCGGGGATGGCCTAGTCGTCGCCGCCGCCCAAGAGCCCGGCGCGCATCAGGAAGTACACCAACGTCAGGACGCTGCTCACGGCGGCGGCCACGTATGTCCACGCGGCCGCGTTCAGCACCTTGTCCATCCCCTCGCGCTCGAACTGCGAAACGATCCCATAGCCCAGCACGAGCTTCTTGGCGCGGTTGGTGGCATCGAACTCTACCGGCAGCGTCACCAGCTGGAACAGGACTGTGGCGGAGAACAGCGCGATACCCAGATACACCATTCCGGAAAACGAGAGCATCAGTCCAAAGACAATCGCCAGATAGCCAAGGTTCGATCCGATCGAAGCCGTGGGCACCAAGGCCGAGCGGAGCTGCAGCGGAGCGTATCCCCGCGCGTGCTGAATCGCATGGCCCGCCTCGTGGCACGCCACTCCCACGGCCGCGATCGAGTTCCGCTCGTAGACGTCCGGCGAGAGGCCGAGACTCCGCGTTGCCGGGTTGTAATGGTCTGACAGGAAACCCGAAGATTGGCTGACGGAGACGTTGTACAGGCCGGCGTGCTCGAGCATGTATCGGGCGGCCTGTGCCCCTGTCATGCGCGTGGGCACCCTCGAGTACTTCTTGAATGCCGACTTCGTCCGAGCGCTGGCCCACAGCGAGAGCACCAGCCCGGGAATCATGAACAGCAAGTAGAGCGGATCAAAGAACATCGTCGGTCACCTCGAGTGATTGCGGGCCACGCTGCGCGTGTCCCTTGCCTAGTTTAGACGCGCCAGCCAACCCGCGCGTTATGCGCCGCTATAGCGCCCGCCCGGGAGGGCCGTGACCAGCAGCTTGCGATACGCGGCCCGGATCGGCTCGACCCCGCGGCCTGCTCGGGCGAACGGCACGTGCGCGCCGGGGTGGGGCAGTTGCGGAACTCCGGCCGCCAACACCCAGTCCCGCGGCTTGGGCACGGCCACGCTCGGGCTCACCGGGGAAAGCATCCAGTCCACCGGGAGCCCGGCCGCGGCGAACTTGGAAAGGAAGGGGGACAGCTCGCCGTCCGGCAAGGAGCCGAAGACGCGAAACCAAACCTCGGGCCCGGCACCCGCCACCGCGCGGACCAGTCGCGCCGAGTCCAGCGCGCCGAGACTGTCCGCGTTCACGGCCAGGTCGGCCAGCACGAACGCGTGGTTCCCGGCAGCACCGGCCAGATAGTCCAGCGCGTCGCCGACATGGACCTGCAACCGGCCGAGACGCTCGTAGTGCCCAACGAGGGGGTGGAACTCCCGGGCCATCGCGGCCATCGCGGGGTCTGCCTCGACTATGTCCAGAGACACCTCCGGGAACTCGTGGAGCAACCCGACCGCGCCACAGCCGCCCCCCAGCCCCAGCATGACCCCCCGTCCCGTCGGATTGCGCTGGGCCGCGAGCAGCCATGCTAGCTGGTACCGGGTCTCGATGACGGGCCCGGGACCGCGAGCGGACACTCCCGCAACAGAGCTCGCCGGGGGTCTCAGCAGGGATGCGCCTTGCAGGACGCCCCCAATCGTGAAGCGGCGGGCGGTCGCCGTGTCAACGACCCCAACGCGGCCGAACCGGCCATCGCGCTCCAGACGTACGGTCGGCATCGGTCTCAGTGCCCGACCCCCGCGCCAACGCTCAGCTGGAACTGCTCGCCGAGATAGACTCGCCGCACCTCCGGGTCGGCCTCCAGCTCGCCGGGTGTCCCCGAGCGAAACACGGCGCCGTTGTGAATGATCAGGGCGCGGTCCGTGATGGCCAATGTCTCGCGCACGTTGTGGTCCGTGATGACGATGCCAATGCCCTCCTCGCGCAGGCGTCGGATGATGCCCTGGAGCTCGATGACCTGCTTGGGGTCGATCCCGGAGAAGGGCTCGTCCAGCAGGAGGAAACATGGCGACAGCACGAGCGAGCGGGCGATCTCGACGCGACGTCTCTCTCCGCCGGAGAGCTGGTACCCGGGGCTGTGCCGGACGGTGTCAAGGCCGAACTGGGCGATGAGGTCGTCCAGCCGCTCCCGGCGCTCGGCCCGCGACAGGGGCAGAGTCTGGAGGATCGCGAGGATGTTCTCCTCCGCTGTGAGCTTGCGAAAGACGGACGCGTCCTGCGGAAGGTAGCTGATGCCCAGCCGCGCCCGCTGGTACATCGGCATCTCGGTGATGTCCTCGGAATCAGCGTGGACACTCCCGGTGTCCGGTCTCACGAGCCCGACCATCATGTTGAACGACGTCGTCTTGCCGGCGCCGTTCGGGCCCAGCAGGCCGACAATCTCGCCCCTGCGCACCTCAAGGGTGAAGTCCCGCACGACAGTTCGTCCGCGGAAACTCTTGGTAAGCCGCTCGGTGCGCAAGCAGTCGATCACACGAACGACACCGGGACGCCGTCAACCGCGAAATCACGGGGCGGGCCGCTGGGTCAAGGCGCGATCATCCCCGCGCCCCAACAAGAGTAGGCTAGCATCCGACGCGCGGTAGGTCAAACTTGCAGCCTCGGACCGGGTCCCGTCCGCGGCTACGAGGCGCGCGGGCGTGCCCGTGAGGACGATCTCCGACCGCGCCGCGCTGAACTCGGCCCGGTCCCCGAATCCGCGCTGGCCGGTGCCGTCCGGCGGATCCGCAACTCGGACCGCGCCCTCGGCGACTGCTTGCGTCCCGCCCTGACCGCCGGCCGCGACAGTTGCGGTGAGAACATCGGCGCGAATGCGCATCGTGTGCCGCTGGAACTCCACCGAGCCGGTGAACTTCGCCTCGCCCGTGGCCTCGGCGTAGACCATTCGGTCCGCCCTGACACGGGTAAGGCTGCCCGGGGCGTCGCCCTCCGCAGAAGCGTCCTCCCACTCGAGAGTGACGTTTCCCAGCGCGACGACAAGGCCCGCCCCCCGGTCGATCTCGATCCCGTCGGCATCCAGCCGGTTGCCTGCCTGCCACAGCCTCGCGGCGCCTTCGTACTCTGCCCGCCGCGAGTCGGGATCCGAAGCCATCCGGCCCGCAGCAATGAAGACTGGGGCTTCCTCGGAGAACAGGCCGCCGGCCTGCGCCCCCGCGTCCGCGGGGCCGCTCCGGGCCATCGAGCCTGTTACCGCTCCCTGCGCCTCAACCCTGCCGGTCGCCCGGTTAACACTGATCCTGCTGGCCTCCAGCGATGTCCCGGCGCTGCGCACCGCCGCGCCCCCCTCGAGTTCGAGCGCCGCCCCCGAGGTCGCGAAACGCGCGCGCGACGCCGTGCCGCGGCTGTCCCGCTCTTGGAACCGGAAGGCGCCCTCCTGACGGAGCGAGGCCATCTCCCCTGTCTTCGGGTCCAGCTCGGCTTGGAGCCGGTCGCTCCAGGTCCTGAGCGTGTCGCTGTCGTTGCCGCCGGAGCGCTGCTCCAATTCCACGGCGCCGTCCGCGCGCAGGGACCGGAGCTGGCTACCGTCGCTGAGTTCGAGCTCTATGCTGTTCGCCCGCAGCGTCCGTGGCGGGCCGCCACCACCGCCGGCCGACTGGCGCAGGGTGCCCCTGCCAAGCGTCTCGACACGCTGCGAGTTCCCGGACTCCGGGTATGCAGTCAGGCGCAGGGCCGCTGACTCGAGAGCCGTGGTCAGGCCTGAATCGGCGGAGATCAGCGTCGCCGTGGCATTCTCCCGCGCGAGGACCCAGCGCAGCGGGTTCGAGCTGGCCTCCGCCTCGGACTCGAAACCCAGCTCCAGGATGCCCGAACGGACGCTGAGGCGCTGTCCCGCCTCTCTGGACTCGAAGTCCGCGCCGCCCCGGCCCTCGGCCCGGATGAGCGCCCCTTGGTCATCGAAGTGCGCGAGGACCGTCGCACCCCAAAATCGGCTGGACCGGTCTCGGCCGTCCTCTCCCGCGCGGGCCGCGACGCCGACCAGCGTGCGCAACTGACCTGCCTCGAGCGACAGCACGGCCGACTGGCTCTCCAGCCAGAGCGCTCCTCGCTCGATCCGGGCCCCGCCGGCGAGCTCGATCCGGCCCCCCTGTTCCAAGTACTGGAGGGAGCCCGCGGCCACTCTGGCCGGGATACCGCCTCGATCCGCAGGCTCGCGCTCAATCCGGACGTCGGAAACTAACTCCAGCGTTCCGTCCCGGGCGTCATACACAGCGCCGACAGATCTGCCGGATCCGCCCTCGAAGCGGTACCGCAGTGGTCGGTCGGTCCTAGCGCTGCTCTCGGCAGGCCGGAATGTCACGCCGCTGGTCTCGATGATGGCGTCTGGAGGGCCCCCTCCCGATCCCGGCACTCCGAGCGCGATTGCGGTTGGCCCCTCGCTGTAGAGCTCACCACTGCCGAGCAGGCGCATGGCATCGCTCTCGACGCGGTCCGAGCCAGCCTGGCCGTCGCGGTGGATCCGCAAGACGACACCCTCGAGATCCGCCCGCGCGCCGGAAGCGCTCTGCGCGAAATCGTCCGCGGAGACCTCGATCCGCGCCGCGTCCCCCGTCGTCTGGGACCACCGCCAGCGCTGGGCCTGCGCCAGAACGTCCCGCGGCAGCACGGGGAGCGGTTGCGATTGCCTGCGGCCCCTCTCCAGCCAAGTCGAGGCAAAGTCGTGCCCCACGACCGCGAGAAGTATCAGGGCCGCCAACGGAAGCAGCCAGTGCAGCGTCCGCCGCAAGTGCCCCGATGATATCAGCGCGCGAGGCAACCCGGACCAGACATCACTGTCGGATAACGCTCGTTAGGATCAGCCATACGGAGCCGAAGGCCGCATGACCGCCCTCGAAGACCTTGACCGCCTTCTGGCCGACCCGAACCGGCACGCGGTGCTTCCCCGCGAGGTGGCGGGAAGCCCCTCGGCCGTGCAGCGTGCCCTGAGGAAGCGCTGCGACGACCGCACGCTGCAGCGGGTCGGGACCGGGATCTACGCGCGCAGCGCGTCCAAGCTGTTCGATGTCGTCCCCGAGATCCTCCCCAAGCTGGGCTACGAAATCCTCCCGGTGCCGCAGATCACCAACCGAAACTTCAAGCACGGCGGCAGCGTGTGGCGCATCGACCGGCCCTGCCGCCGGCTGATCGTCAAGCACGGCGTCAAGGCCGTGTTCGAGTCCCCGCGCGGAAAGTTCTACAAGGCGAGGCTGTTCAAGATGACCCCCATGCATGAGCCGCCGTCGCGGCGGGAGACCGAGCTCAACTTCTCCGCCTATGACCGCTGCCACTCCTATGCCCGCGCCGAGAAAGACCTGATCGTCAGGAAGGCGCTCCGGGCGTGGCAGGGCTTCCGCCACCCTGACGCGACGCTGGCACTCGAAGGCGCCACCTGCCTGACCGTCTACCGCAACCTGCTGAACCGCTTCTCCGAGGACATCGACATGCGCGTCATCCTGACGGACGAGCTGGAGCACGGCCCGGACTGGCGGCGCAGGGCGACGTTCCGCGAGGTCAGCCGGACCTTCGCGGCGCACGTGCACAAGGCCCTGCCGTTTCTCAAGGGGAATTATATACATAAGTGCCCGAATGCCACCCTGGCAGCCTTTCCGGCAGTATCGGGGATTCGGGGAGATCGGGGTCCCTAGCTCTGACGCTTCGGACCGGGCTTGTAGAATTCCACCCGCACGGTTCGCGTGACTGCCTTCGCGATTTCCTCGAAGGTGGCATCCACGCGGTGGTCCTGCTCCAGCTCGGCCCTGGACGGCTGATAGGAGTGGTGCACCAGCCGGACGGTCGGCGGATCGGGCTTGGGCTTGGCGGGTTTCATGGCTGCTCCCTAGTATTGCGCGGGGGCGTGTGTGTCGACCTCCTGAAATCAGCGTTTCGCCTCGGCTTGCTTGCCGTCCATCTTCGCGGGCAGCACGACTCCGCGACTAGCCAGCGCCAGCAAGAGCTGATCGAGCTTCTTGTCCAGCTCGTCGAAATTTCGGTCGAGCTTCTTGTCCAGCTCGTCGATCTTGTCTTCTACGCGCTCCACGCGGCGCTCCAGTGCAGCCATGCGGCTGTCCAAGCTGTCCATGCGGCTGTTCAGTGTGTAGGTCGTGGATGCCGTAGCCGTTACGAATACAGCGATCAGGCCAACGTACGCGCCCCACTGCTTGGCGATTTCCCTCATGCTTGCGTCATACCTTGCTCGAATAGTACACCATACTAGCGACGTGCTACTCTTATCGGCGTGAACATCAGTGGTGTACCCGCATGCCGGGTCGCCTGCTGAATGCAACCAGGGGGGTGAACCATGCGGACGAGATACTTGATGGTAGCGCTAGCGCTGCCGCTGACAGCAGGCACCGTGGGAGGCCCGGAACGGAGGGACGTTCTGGGCGGAGAAATGGCCGGTGCGCTTCTCTACCCGTATTTGGCCCACCTGGAAGTCCCGCTCCACGGCACGTGCTCCGCCGCGCTGATTGCAATGGACTGGATTGTCACGGCCGCCCACTGCGTGGTCGGGGCGAACGAGTCAGACGTGAAATTCGCGGAGGTGTCGGTCGGGTGGGATTCCGGCACGCAATACCGCCGCGTGTCGGAAGTGTGGGTGCATCCGCGCTATACCCGACAAGATGACGCCACGGCCACGGACTGGGATGTCGCGCTTGCGCGACTTATGCGCCCGGTGGAGGACCCTGCTGCACCGGTGAAGCTGGGCTCGTCAGCGCTGAGCGCTTTAGTGCAGCCAGGCGAGCCTGTGGTGATCGTCGGTGACGCGGGAGTCCGGGGCCGGCCCATACATGCGACCATTGTCTTGGAAGACTGCCCGGCTGAAGCCGGAGACAGCTCTCGACAGGCCTGCCATGGGCAGGAAGAGCGGCCCGTGATTTCGCCGGGGGACAGCGGCGGGCCGTTGCTGGTAGGGGATCGCGCAGGCGGAGCCCGTCTGATGGGGGTGGCTTCCACGGGCGCGACAATTGGGGGAGTCGGCTGGACCCGCTGGACGCGTATCGAGCACGTATCCGAGTGGATCTTGGCCGTGCTGCTGCTTCAGGGCACAGAGGGCCGGTCGGAGTCGCCGTCCTGTGCGATGCCGCCGACTCGCGGTGACGCTGCTCCAGTCGGCGGGCGCATCTTCAGCCAGGAGCGCATGGACATGTGCGTTCCGCTGGGGGACACCGGGGAGGGCGTGCTATTCGAGTACCGTGCGTCGCCGGGATCTCCTGCAGCGGCCTCCATTTTTGGTGCGAAGTGGCACGTCAGCGGCGCTTCGGATTATACGTATGGCACTCACGTGAAGGACAGTTCCGGCAAGTTGTGGAACATCGAGGTGGATTTCGAGGCTTCGCCATGCGGCCTATCTGATTTCGAGATCTTCATGTGCAAGCTAGACTTTCGGCAGGATGAGGACGAGACCGGTGTCTCCTTGGATCTAGCGAAGAACCCGTCCATTCGGTGCGTTCCTGTCGACGACCAGTAGTAAGCATTCAGTCCGGGTAGTATTTTGGGGCCTGGGAGACTGGCCCTCTCGAGGACCAAGGGAGGGAAGGTGCGGCCCGCAGGTGCAGGATGGGCTCGCTCGCCGCGTTTGGGCTCCAGCCTGAGAAGGTGGGCGAGTGTCGTAGGGAAACTCGCGAGTTGGCCTCAGCGGGGAGTCAAGCTGCGCGCGGGACCGTGCTGTCGGGAGCGTGAGCGAGCGCTGCCGCTGGCGGCTCGTTGGCCGCAGTCCAGCAGCGTATGGGAGGTGCGCGGAGTTGCTCCATGCGCTGCTCGTGCATCGCTCACGGGAGCCATGGGGACAGCTCCGATGGGGCCTGGCCCCGGTTGCGCGCATCGGCATCCAGCCAATCCTGCGGGCACCGGTACGGGGGTGGATGTCAGGGCTTCTAGGTAGAGGGGTGAACATTTTGAGCTGATTCTGTCATAGTGGGCCTTGGTCACTGACCTCCAGATGGCAACAACAGTGCAAGACGCGCACTTTGACCTGCGCGCTGTTTGCGTGCGCCCGACTCGCGGCGGCTGCGAGCACCGACGTTGGGACCGGCTGGTGGCCGCCCACCACTACCTGTCCTTCCAGCGCATGTTCGGACGTGCCTTGCGGCATGTCGCAACCCTGGACGGGACTTGGCTGGCGCTGCTGGGATGGCAACCCGGAGCGCTGCGCGTGGCCGTGCGCGACCGCTGGATCGGCTGGTCGCTGCAGCAGAAGCTGCGCCGCCTGCATCTGATCGCCCAGAATGTGCGCTTCGTGATGCTGCCCGCCGCTGCCGGGCGCAAGAACTTGGCATCGAGGGTCTTGGGCCTCAGCCTGCGCCGCTTATCGGCAGACATCTTGGCCGAACATGGGTATCCGGCGCTGCTCGCGGAAACCTTCGTGAACCGCGCGCTGCACAGGGGCACGTGCTACCGCGCCGCGAACTGGCAGCCGCTGGGGTTCACCAGCGGCTATGCCCGCCAGCGGGGTCCCACGGCTCGCTGGCGGCATCATGGCCAGCCCAAGCAAGTGCTGGTGTACCCCTTGGCCAGTAACGTGCAGGCGCGTTTGCGCCAGCCCGAACAGGAGCCCCACTGGGGTGGTCCTGCCAAGCGGCCGCCGGCTGCGGCCGCGGTGCTGCGCAGCCTTTTCGAGAGCCTGCAGCGGGAGCCGCACTGCCGCCCGGCCGGCGGCCGCCGCTATCCGCTGGCCAGCCTGCTGTGCCTGGCCGCGAGCGCGCACATGGCCGGCTACCGCGGCGTGACGGCCTACTCACGGTATGCCACCCTGCTCAGCCAGTGGCAGCGGCAGGCCGCCGGCTGCTCGTTCAACATGCGGCTACAACGCTACGCCGCTCCGGTGCCGAGCACCTTCTACCAAGCCTTGGTCAGGCGGCCGCCGGAGGTTTTCGAGGGGGCCGTCGAGCAAGCCTCGCTGGGGCTGCAGGCCCCCTCGCAGCCGGCCTTGCCGGAGCGCAGCGCGCAGGGGCTGGGCGAGCGCCCGGCAGCGGCCGCCGGCCGCGGGAAGGGCCCCAGGTGAGATTCCGGCCGGGCGCAAGCGGGGCCACCGCGCGGGAGCGGGCGCAGGCGCAGGAATTGGAACGCTTGGGGCAGCGCAGCCAGGCCGAGCTGGAGCGGACGCGGACTGAGCTGGAGCAAGCCCACACAACGATCGGCAGGCTGAAGCTGCTCGTGGCAGAGCTGCAGAAGACCTTGTTCGGGCGCAAGAGCGAGAAGCCGTCGGATCCCGGGCCCGAGCCGAAAGCGGATCCCAAGCCGCCGCCCGGGCCGGGGGACAGCCCTGACAAGCCCGACAAGCCTGACAAGGCCGGCAAGCCCGGCACAAGGGGCGCAAGCAGCAGGCCGCCAAGCGCAAGCGGGGACGCCAGCCCGGATCGGCCACTCCGCCGCGTCGGGACCGCTCCCGCCTGCCAAAGATTCCCGAGCCCTTGGAGCTGCCCGAGCACGAGCGCCGCTGCGCGCAGTGCGACACGCCCTTCGTGCGCTGCGGGACCAAGTCCAGCAAGATCTTCGAGATCCACTTGGCTGCGATCGCCCGCGAGATTGAGCGCCAGTGCTACGAGCCGGGCTGCGCATGCGCCCCGCCGGGACGCCTGCTTGCGCCCCCCGCGCCACGGCTGTGGAACGGCACCCAGCTGGGGACCAGCGTGTGGGCCTGGAGCGTGGTCCAAGTTTTCCACATGCATCGCCCGCAGGCCGCGGTGGCGCGCGAGCTGGATGCCATCGGGTTGGGCATGGCCCCGGCGACGCTGGCGCGAGGCCTGCAGCGGCTCGCCCGGCTGGTGCAACCCTTGGAGCAGGCCATCGCCGAGCGTCTGGGACAGGCTCGGGTGGTGCAGGCCGACGAAACCTCCTGGCCGGTGCAGAACATTGAGGGCCAGCACAACGCCAAGCAGCCCCCGGCATCCGGCGCCAGGCCCAAGCACTGGCTGTGGATGGTCTGCTGCGAGGATGCCGTCTGGATGCGCATCCTGCCGACGCGCGGGCTGCCCTCGGGCCGCGCACTGCTGGGCAAGCTGGGCCAAGGCAAGCTGCTGACGCTCGTGTGCGACGGCTGGAGTGTCTATCCGGCCTTCGCCAAGCGCTCCGAGAATGTCCGGCTGCAGTTCTGTTGGGCTCATCGGCGCCGACACTACTGCCGGGTGGAAGCCGGCTTTCCGGAACTGGAGCCGTGGGCCACGGACTGGCTCGAGCGGATCGGGGAAGTGTTCCACTTGGCGCGCCTGCGTCGCAGGGCCTGGCAGCCCGAACTGCCCTTAGAGCACCAGGCGGAGGACTTCGAGGCTGCGCAGGCAAGCCTGAAAGCCAGCCTCGGGAAACTCTTCGACGACGCGCTGCAAGAGTGGAGGCACCTGGTTGCGCGCTATGAACTGCTGATAGCCTTGCCAAGCGGTGGCCGGACCGGCGCGGAGCGGGCCCAAGTGGAAGCGCAGGGCAAAGCCACGGCGTCCCTGATCCTGCGCAAGGCGGGTCTCAGCGTGTTCCTCGAGGATCCGGCGATTCCCATGGACAACAATTACTCGGAGCGGACCTTGCGCGGACCCGTGATCTCGCGCCGGCTGAGCTTCGGGTCCGGCGGTCCGGCCGGGGCCGAGACGGCGGGGCGTCTGCTCAGCGTGCTGCAGACAGCGAAACAGGTTGGGCTGAACCCGTACCGCTACATGCTGGATTGGCTGGATGCCTGTGCGCGCAACCGGGGCCAAGCCCCATCGGAACTGTCCCCGTGACTCCCGTGGGAGATGGACGAGCAGCGCATCGAGGAACTCCGCGCACATCCCATACGCTGGTGGACCCCGGCCAACGGGCCACCAGCGACAGCGCCGGCTGACGCACCCGACAGCACTTTCCTGCACGCAGCTTAACTCCCCGCTGAGGCCAGCTCGCGAGTGTCGCTACGGAACTCGCCCACCTTCTCAGGCTGGAGCCTGAACGCGGCGAGCGAGGCCACTCTGCACCTCCGGGCCGCACCTTCACCTATCCGCGCCTTCCCTCCACTTGGCCCTCGCGAGGGCCAGTCTCCCAGGCCCCAAATACTCCCCGAACTGAATGCTTACGACCAGTAAAGACTTCGGGGCAGATGCGGTTAGCCGCGACCACTCAGAGAATTGCCGATAGGGGGGGAATCATGAGACACATTTGCAAGTTCGTATTGACCGTGACAGTCCTTGGCGGAATGGCGCGGGGCGTCGAGCCGCGCGTTGCCGTTCCCGTCTATGTCGAGACGACCAAGGGCGACGACGGCCAGTTCAGCGACATGCTCAAGGTCGAGATGATGAAGCGCCGTGGTCTGATCAAGGCCAAGGTCGATATCGTGCGCAAGCCGGAGGCGGCGCGATACATCATCGAGGCCAGCATCACGTACCAGCGCGACCGGCGCAGGCGCTCTGTCTGGCGAACGGACCGCCCCAGCGCTGTCGCATCCGTGTTCGCCTACAACCAGTGCGGCGCGCTCGTCTGGAGCAAGACCAAGGGAGATAAGAACATATTCGGGGACGCCGATGGAGTGATCGAGACGGCGCAGAAAGTCGCGGCCTCGTTCAAGGAAGCGCTGGCGAAGAAGAAGAGCCGGCTGAATCGCTCCTTGCCGTGCGTCTTGCAGGAAGAGGGTCTTTCAGCGCGAGAGGCCGAAGCAGCGACCACGACCCCGGCTAGCGAGAGAGCGGCGGAGAGGCCGGTGCTAAGGGAAATCGAGAGGCCGACACTGCGAAGACCCGTGCGGCCCCAGCGGTAGGATGTTGTTCATGTCAAGGATAGAAGCTGTCCAGAAGGGCCGGGCGGCAGCCCCAAGTGCCACGGTGTCCGGGTGGAGGCTGTTCGGTCTCGTATCGCTCATGGATCTGCCTTTCCCGATGCTGTAGGTCCGTCCTTGTACCGCCCTGTCTTGTGCTGCACATCCCATTCGCGACGACAGTAGCCCGCAATCACTTCGAGCGCCTCGAGTATCTCCCGGTGGCGCAGTTCCTCAAGATAGTGACCAATCCCTACCTGCACGTAGCGAACACCACAGTCGTGCCGCTCAATCAGCTCTTCTTTCGTCAAGCTGGTGAGTTCCTCGTATTTCTCGGCCATGCCTCTATCCTTTTGCTTTCGGGCTGCCCGCAAAGCCCTCGAACAAGCCCTCTAGCTTCGCTACGCGTTCTCTCAAGTCTGTAAGGGAATTGGAAATCTTCCATGCCGAACCGAGCACAGAGATCAGGATTTCCAGTAGCATTACAGTCTGCTGATCAAGTGTCATTCCGCGCCACCTCTCGAAGAGTTTATTGCCTCACAAGGCCACTATAGTTCATTATACTATGAATTCTCGCAGTCGGAACATACCACGCGGACCCGTCTGATGTCTTCCGGCTCGAATATGAGTCTCGTTTATTGCGTCATGTCCAAACTCCCTACGCAGCCGTCCGCGCCCCGGAATCCAACCCATTATCTCTGATCAGCGCCTTGTAGGTCAGCCGCTTCCCGTTCATGCCGCGCGCGATCGAGGCGATCTGGTCGATCGTGTCCTGCTCGCGAATGTTGTGGCGTCCGGCAAACTCCTGCACGTAGCGGTCAAGATGCTTCGGGCTCAGCTTGTGGAACGTGCCCTTGTGGGCGCGCTTCAGCATGGACCACAGGGACTCGATCCCGTTCGTGTGCACGTCGCCCCTCACGTACTCCTGCAGCGAGTGCTTGACGGAATCGTGATCGAACGGAAGCGTCTCGTAGGCGCTGGAATCGTCCGTGTAGACGGTCGCGCCCTTCGCCGCATGATCCTTGACGAATCCCTGCAGTGTGGGTTTGTCCGTGGAAGTCACCACCTTGGCAGCCACTTGGTTCGTCTCGCGATCCTTCGCTCCCACAACAGCCGTCTTGCCCACGGGTCCGCGCCCGGTCAGCTTCTTGCGCTTGGACTTCGACATGTTCTTGCGCTTGCCGCCCACATAAGTCTCGTCCACCTCGACGGGACCGGAATACGACGCGATGCCAGCTTGCGAAAGCGCCTTGCGGATGCGATGAGCGAGAAACCACGCGGTCTTCTGCGTGATGCCCAGGTCGCGATGCAGCTTCATGCTGGACTCGCCCTTCAGGTGCGTGCTCACGAGGAACAAGGCCAACAGCCAGTCCTGATAGCTTACCTTCGAGCACTCCATGACCGAGCGCGTCTTGGTGCTGAACCGCTTGCGACCGCAAGCCTTCTCGCGGCAGCGGAACGGCATCGTCTTGTGCTTGGCCCCGACCAGCACGTTCAGGGAACCGCAGTAGGGGCAGCATACGCCTTTCGGCCAGCGCTGCCGGATAAACCAGTTCTCAGCGCATTTTTCCGTAGGGTACCGGCGAATGATCTGCCTCAGCGTGATGCCCGCGCGATAGGATTTTCCCGGCGCTTTTCCCTTGGCCATGCTTATATGTTACCTGAAAGTGCCTGCAATGTCAAGTGAGCTAAGGGCGTAACTGCAATAAAATCAACGGATTAGCGCTTTATCTGGCTCGACCTAGGACTTGCGCCAGGGTGGCATTCGGGCACTTATGTATATAATTCCCTTCTCAAGCCCACCAACAAAGGGAAGTATCGCCGTCGCGACGGCCGGTTCGAGAAGCACATCTTCGACTACGAGGGGCGGATGCCCCACGAGCGCGTGGTCGAAGGCCTGAAGCTGGAGCTGGTGCAGAAGCCCAACCGGCTGCCGCTGTCCCACGTGCGGGCGCTCGGAGGGGGCACGGTTCAAGTCGTGGCCCCCATGGAGACCTCCATGGGGAAGTGGCAGGCAGTCTGCGCGCGGCTTCCGGGCCGTGCCCGGAGCCACTCGTCGCTGATCCGGCACCCCTGGGATCTGGGCACCATGAGCGCGACGCTGGAGGTGGGCACCAAGACCCCGCCCCCCGAACTCGCCGAGATGATCGGGGAGCTGCGCGGGCCGGCCGTCTCGGCGGGGCTGCGCGGCCTGCACGATCCGGCCTGGCAGGCCGCCTTCGATGACTATGCCGACGCGATGGCCACCCGGCCCATCTCGGACTCGCTCTATGCGTACGCCGACCCATCGTGGCCCACAGTGAGAAGCGACGTTGCGCGAGCCGCCCTCGACATGGATCTGGTCCCGCTCCCGGACCGCCTCGAGGTGCTGGAGATGGCCGAGGGGCGGTGGGAGCCCCCCCGGCCGGGCCCTCGGCGCGCTCGGTCGCAAGGGCCTGGCCGCTAGCGCCCGGGGCGACCGGCTCACTCCTGCCCGGCGGGCAGGGCGAACGCCACATAGCTCCCGCCGGAAATCCCGCCAGTCTTGCCCCCGCCTGCCGCGATCACCACGAACTGCCGGCCGTCCGCCTCGTAGACGGCCGGCGTCGCATTGCCGCCGGCCGGAAGCACGGTCTCCCACAAGAGCTGGCCCGTGCGCTTGTCGAAGGCGCGGAACTTGCGGTCACGGGCCGTGGCCCCTATGAACAGCAGACCGCTGGCCGTGACGACCGGCCCGCCGTAGTTCTCGCTGCCGGTCGGCGGGATGCCCCGCTCCGCCAGCTCGGGATACTCGCCGAGTGGAACCGTCCACTCAATCTCGCCCGAGTCAAGGCTGACGGCGTTGAGCGTGCCCCATGGCGGGGCAATTGCCGGATAGCCGTCCGGATCCAAGAAGCGGTTGTAGCCATCGTGGGTGTAGGGCACGGCCGAACTGTCGCCGGAATCAGCGGCATCGATCATGGGCCCGACGTCACCTCGCAGAACAAAACCTGCGATCGCACCCACCGCCGCCTTGCCGAGGCTTGGGAAACCCGGCATGCGGCCCGTGCCCAGACGCACGATCTCGGCGAATTGCCCGGCGGGAAGATCAAGGCCGACCAGTGGCGGGAACGCTGGCGGCGAGCCGCTCAGGTCGTCCAAGTGGCAGGCCGCGCAGTTGCGCTGGTAGAGGCGCTTGCCGTTCACGCGGCCGCCCGTCGCCCGACGCTCCACCAGCCGGTGCACCCACGCCATCTCGTTGACATTGACGTAGAGTGAGCCAGTCTCAGGGTCAAAGGCCTGCCCGCCCCATTCCGCCCCGCCGTCGAATCCCGGAAAGATGATCGTTCCCTGAAGACTGGGAGGCGTGAATATTCCGTCGCTCCGCACCTGGCGGAAGCGCCTCAGGGCGGCCTCCCGCGCTTCGGGCGTCCGTGATGTCAACTCGTCCTCCGTGAGCCGCTGGCGGCCGAGGGGGGGCGGCAACTCGGGCAGCGCCTGGCGGGCAGCGAGCCGCTCGCCCGGAACGTCCGACGCGGCAACTTCGAACTCGCGCAGCGGAAAGAGCGACTCGCCAGTCTCCCGGTCAAACACGTAAACCTGGCTCGTCTTGGTCGACACGGAGACGGCGTCCACCAGGCGGCCGTCGCGCAGGACCGTCACGAGGACCGGAGGGGCCGGGACATCCATGTCCCAGACGTCGTGCCGCACGAATTGGTAGTGCCAGACCAATTCTCCCGTCGCCGCGCGCAGGCAGAGCAGGGAGTTCGCGTAGAGGTTGTCCCCGTGGCGGTCGCCCCCCCAGAAGTCGAACGCTGCCGAGCCCGTTCCGGCGAAAACGAGCCCGCGGTCCGAATCGAGCGCCATGCCGGCCCATGAGTTCGCGCCGCCCTGTCGCTGCCACGCGCCCTCGGGCCAAGTCTCGTGGCCGGGCTCCCCGGGGTGCGGAATCGTGTGAAAGCTCCAGCGCAGGTCGCCCGTGACGGCGTCGAAAGCGCGGATGTCGCCGGGCGCGCTCGGCATCGACTCGCTCACGACGCTCCCCACGACCAGCAGGTCGTCGAACACCACGCCCGGGGTCCTCAGGCTGACGGCCATGCTTGCCGCCCGCGCTCCGAGATGCTGGCGCAAGTCGACCGCCCCGCCCCGCCCGAAACTGGCAACCGGGAGGCCCGTGCGCGCGTTGATTGCGTACAGGAGGTGCCCCACGCCCGTGTACAGCCTGCGATCGTCCCCGTCCGCCCAGTACATGAAGCCCCGGCTCCGGGCGCGCGCCTCGAAGGGTTCCCCGTCCAGCAATGGCCGCCGCGACCAGAACTCTTCCCCGGTGGCAGCGTTCAGAGCAAAGATGCGCCCGTTCGGGCTGACACCGTAGAGCAGTCCGTCCACGACCAGGGGGTTCACCTGCATCTCCGACCCGGGAAACTCTTCCCCGGTGTCGTAGCGCCAAGCAACCTCGAGGCTGGCTACATTGCCCGGATGGATCTGAGAGAGGCGGGAATATCGCGTCTGGTCGGGCCCTCCGCCATAGGCGGTCCAGCCGTCATAACCGGACTGAGGAGCTTCGCGGACGGGGCCGGAGCAGCCCAGCAGCGTCAGCGCCCAGAACAGCAGTGCGGGCCGCATGGCGCCATTCTATCCCCGGATCGCGGACTCCCTCGGGAGTTCGTGGCGCCCCGTCTAGAGGCCGACGGCCCGCATCCGGGTCAAGCGGCCGGCGGCCGGCGGCGACCCGCGTCGCGCGGCGGCTCAATCATTGGCAAGGATGGACTCGGCGTAGAGCAGTTCCCCCGTGAGCCCGTCATGGTACTGGAAGGTGACCTGTGGCTGACGGTAGGCCACCCAGCGCACGCCGGCCTGCCGTGTCTCGTTCCGGACCACGTTGTTCACCTGCACCACGCAGTACACCGGCTGGTGCCTGGAGACCGAGTCGTCCAAGAAGTATGTCGACCATCGAATGTCGCACTCCCTGCCGCGTGACTCGAACCGGCCGTTGGTGGGGCGCCCAGCTTCCGAGGAGACGGGATGGTTGCCGGAGTTGTGCGGCGCGGAGGCGAACTCCCACACGGAGTCTGTGATCTTGATCGCGAAGCTGTTGTGCAGATCGCCGGTCAGCACGAACACGGGCTTGCCAAGCGAGTCCCAAAAGTCAATCAGTTCCTCGCGCTCGCGCGGAATCGCCGTCCATGCCTCGTCCTTGTTCGCCCCTCCAGCCCCGGGACCGACGTGCGGAACCATGAAGTTCACAGAGGACACCACGAAAAAGAAGGCGGCGTCGCTGCGGCGCATGCCGTCCTTGAGCCACCGCTTCTGCCCGGAACCCAGCATCGACACACCCTCCTTCCACGGATCGTCCCGATCGTGGAGCTGGCGGTGCGACCGCGTGTCGAGCATGTAGAACTCGGCATTGCTGACCCGGAATCGGTAGTGGGAATTGCGCCCGATCGAATAGGAAGCCTCGCCGGTAACCGGGGCCGCGGGCCGGATCCGGAGCCGGTGAGCGTCAATGCGCTCCTCGATCGCGTAAACGCCCGCGTTGGGATCGCCCCCCTCGCGGTCCAAGTGATTGATGTCCGCGCGGTCAAGAAAATTGACGCCAGCGGTCGGCCCGCCCCAGTGGACGTGCAGGTTGGCCGCGCGGGCCAGGTCCAAGCGCGCGAAGTCCGCGGACGGGTCCGTCAGGACATCGCTCCCCGCCTCGAGGCTTGCGCGCCCGAAATGGACCGGCTGGGCGTCTGCGACCGGATTGCTCCAGCCGAGATAGTCGTACCACGCCTGCACGCCGATGTCGCGGAACACAGCCCTCCGGCTGCGGAGCCCGACCGTTCCCGCGCCATTCACGTCGCCCAGAATCTCGTGATCGTCGAAGGTGAAGAACGACGGCACTTCCATGTGCCACCGGGTCATGGCCCCTCCGCGCTCCAGGTAAATCTTGTAGTTTTCCCACACTCCCGCGATGGCGGGCGCGATCCGAAGAAGGCCCGGGATCGCGCCCGGAGCCAACCCCTGAGCTGCCGCCCAGCGCTGCACCGAGTGCTCGCGCCGCTCCTCGTAGAGCCAGTCCCCATTCTGGATCGCGAAGTGCACCCGGTCCTTGAGCCGTTGCAGCATGGTCGCGAACGCCGGCAGGTCCCGATCGGTGCGCTGGTTGTTGCCGCAACCGAACTCGAAGCTGAAATTGAAGAGCCCTACGGGGTTGTGGTCGGGGTCCACAAAATCGGCGGGGTGCGGCAGCGTCGTGAATGAGTGCACGCCGGACTGCGGCTGGCCGGATCCCGGCAGGACGAGCCGGTAGAAGTACTTGGTGCCAGGTTGGAGGTCGCGGATTTGCGCCCAGCCCGTGCTGTCACGCTCGCGGAGCGGTGCCACGACCGCGGAAAGTTGGCCGAGATTCTCGGAGTTCGTGCCGTACGCCACTTGGAACGGCCGAGCGTCGAGGGTGCGGGCCCAAACACCGACGCCGTGAGCGCTGAGGCGGCCCAAGATCGGGCCGTGGGAAACCCAGAGGCTCTCCTGCCCCGCCGCCACGGCCACGAGGACCAAGCAACTGGCCAACATCATGCCCAGTGGGAACCTGCACGGAAGACGAGTGCGTCGAACCATTTCGGCCCTCAGGGTACTACCCGCTCCCGGGCAACGGTGGGCCGCACCGGAACGCGCGGCGGGCAAAGTCACGGTCGGCGCGAGTCCTGGCGTCCATGCAGGAAGGGCGCGGTTCCGGTGCTATGGTAGGGCGTCCATGCGTGATCCTGACAGCTTTCGCAGCACGGCTTGGTTCCAGGGGGACCAGTACGAGCACCTCTCGCGGCGTGCCTGGCTGCGGTCGGAAGGCCTCACCGATGCCGCTTTCGAAGGCCGTCCCATCATCGGCGTGTGCAACTCGTGGTCCGAGCTGACAAACTGCAACGCCCACCTTCGCCAGGTGGCGGAGGCCGTCAAGCGGGGCGTCTGGGCCGCGGGGGGCATTCCTCTGGAATTTCCCACCATCTCGCTCGGCGAGATGTTCATGAAGCCGACGACGATGCTGTTCCGCAACCTGATGTCGATGGACGTCGAGGAGTGCATCACGGCCAACCCGATCGACGGTGTCGTGCTGCTGTGCGGATGCGACAAGACCACGCCGGCCCAGCTGATGGGCGCGGCCTCGGCCGACATTCCATCGATCGTGGTCACCGGGGGCCCGATGCTGGCCGGGCGCTGGAACGAGCGGCGGCTGGGATCGGGAACGGACGGGCGCAAGCTCTTCGAGGATTTGCGTGCCGGGCGCATCGGCGAGGAACAGTGGGCCGAGCTGGAGGGCTGCATGGCGCGCAGCGCCGGACACTGCACGGTGATGGGCACGGCCTCGACAATGGCCTCGATGGCAGAGTCGCTGGGCATGACGCTGCCGGGGGGCGCAGCGATACCGGCCGTCGATTCGCGACGGTACCAGCTTGCCGAGAACAGCGGGCGGCGCATCGTGGAGATGGTGCGCGAAGACCTCACGCCGTCGCGCATCCTGACCCGCGAAGCTTTCGAGAATGCCATCCGCACCGACATGGCGATCGGCGGGTCGACCAACGCCGTCGTCCACCTGCTCGCGATCGCCGGACGGGCAGGCGTGGAGCTGACCCTGGACGACTTTGACCGCATTTCGCGCGAGACGCCCTACATCGTCAATGTCAAGCCGTCCGGCGAATACCTGATGGAGGACTTCTTCTACGCGGGAGGCCTGCCCAGCGTCATGAAGGAACTCCTGCCGCTGCTGCACGGAGACACCCTGACCGTCACCGGGCGCACGCTATCCCGAGAGGTCGCGAACGTCGAGGTCCGCGACCGGAAACTGGTCCGCCCGCTGGACAATCCGCTCAATCCCCAGGGAGGCACGGCGGTCCTGTACGGCAATCTGGCGCCGGACGGGGCGGTTATCAAACAGAGCGCCGCGTCGCCGCACCTGCTGCGCCACCGCGGCAAGGCCCTGGTGTTCGAGCGCTACGACACACTGCGAGAGCGCATCGACGACGACGATCTGGACGTGGACCAGAACACCGTCCTGGTGCTGCAGAACGCGGGACCGCAGGGCGGGCCGGGCTTCCCGGAATGGGGCCACCTGCCGATTCCCAAGAAGCTCCTCAAAGCGGGAGTGGACGATATCGTGCGCGTCTCGGACGCGCGCATGAGCGGCACAAGCTTCGGCACCGACGTGTTGCACGTGTCCCCGGAGTCGGCCGTCGGCGGGCCGCTCGCGGCAGTCCGCACGGGGGACGAGATCGAACTTGACGTGCCGGCCCGGCGCATCGAGCTCTTGGTCGAGGCGCGGGAAATCGAGCAGCGGCTGGCGGCGCGCACGCCGCGACCGCCGCACTACCGGCGCGGTTACGGCCGTCTGTTCCTCGAACAGGTCACCCAGGCCCATCTGGGGTGCGACTTCCGAATTCTGGCGCCCGAGCCAGACGCCGGGAGTGCTGTCAGTTGATCCAAACGGGGCTGGCCCAGCCCTCGTTGCCGTCCAACTGCTCCATTCGCAAGTAGTAGTAGTCGCCGGGACGCGGGCCGTCCCGATCTTCGTAGTCAAGTTCCAGGTCCATCGGGCCGTCCTCCCTCACCATCTCGAACTCGACCTCGAAGCGCGCCTCGACGCCCATCATCTCGAGGTAGGAGTGGGTGAACGGCTTCTCGCCCGGTGTCGTGAGCCGGGCGTACCCTTCCCTGCTTAGCTGGGCGAGGGATTGCGACAGCTCGATGCTGCCGAGCTGTGGATCCTGCAGCCGGAAGTTGAGAGACCCCTCGGCTCCGTCGAGGCGCACCAACATCCCGTCCCGGTCATTCGACGTGGCGGCGGAACTCCAGCGCACGGCCCCGCCTTCCTGGCGCATCCCCTCGAACTCCTGGTCCCGGTGCAGGAAGCGCACCAGGCGCAGCGTCCCAGAGTCGGCCGAGAGCTCGCCGCTGCCCATGGCGACGTTGGCCCGGCGCTGGTAAATGTTGTCGCCCCACATGATCCGGACCACGGCCCCGGGCTGCCGGGCCGGATGGCGGGCATGGATCGCGCGGCCGTTCTTGACCAGCTCAACGCGCGTCAGCGGCGCGGTTCCCGACACGCGGGCCCGCAGCCGTGCGGCGCTGGCGCCGGCGGCGGCCACCTCGCCGCCCATCGGCTCCCCGTTGACGCTGAATTCCATCAAGACGCGCTGGTTGCCGGTGACGCCGAACGTCCGGCGCTGGTAGAGGCCTTCCCAGATCGCGTCACGCGTCTTCTCGAACGCGAACACGCCGGTGAGGGGGTTGGTCATGGTGTAGATCAGGCCCGGATAAGAGTTGCCGAAGCCCACGGTGTGGTTGTCAGCCGAGGCAGTCGCCGCCAAGCGCAGGCCGGCGTCCAAGTGCCGTCGCCACGACTCCTCGAAGACACCGTGGACGGACGCGATCTCGAAGCTGCGCTCCATGCGCGGGTCCGTGCGGTGTTCCCAGTTCGGGGGCCCGCCGCCCACATGCGGGATCACCATCGCCGGCACCCGTGCACGCTCCAAGACTCTCATCATCTCGCCCACGTCGGCGCGGTGCTTGGACGGGTCCAGCTGCATCGTCGTCGGCGGATCATCGCCGTTGAAGATCACGTTGTGGTGCCCGCCAGCCCTCGTCCCGACGCTGTACTCGTAACCCGGCAGCGTAACCAGCCCCCTCCAACCGTTCATGCGCCGGTTGGCCTCCAGCACCCGGGGCCAGTTATCCCTCGGATCCGCGAACTTGTCGAAGTGGTAACTCGGACCGGTGACTCCGAGCGGCATGTGGTGCGGCGTCAGGGCGCCGAAGTCCAGCAGGCCGTTGCGGCGGGCGTGCAGGTAGAGCTCGTCATAGACGCCGCGCCCGTCGTGCAAGTAGGTGTGCTGGTGCAGGTCCCCGTAGAACACCCGGCGATCGAGGTGCTCCTCGACACGGATCGGATTGCTGAACCCTCGCAGCGCCCCGTCCCGGCTGCGCACGAGGAGGCGGTGGATGCCGGGCTGGCTGGCGACGAGGTTGACAGCCAGGTAGTGCAACAACTCGGGATCGTACTCAAAGGCACTGGTTGCCAGTGTGGGGTCATCGAACACCAAGTCCCAGCCCTGGTAGTCATGGGCCAACGACTGCCAGTCGTCGCTGGGGATCGCCTCGACACTGAACGGCTCTCCGACCTTGGCGTATGCGGGGGCGTGAACGCGCAGCTTGGTCGCGGTCCCTCCCACGACCTTCAGGAATGCGTCGCCCCCATAATCGCGCGGGCGCCCGTTGTCGCCGGCGATCACGAGGCGGAAGTTGAACAGGTTCTCGGCGTAGTGCTGCATCCGCACGCCGCGATCGCCGCCCAAGTCCAGGTAGACCTTGGCTCCGGCCGCGATCTGGCCCGACTCCAGCAACGCCCCGGCCACCTTGCGGTACGGAAACACGCTGGGGTTGTTGCGCTGCACGCCGTTGGGGTGCGCGATTCTCCGCCAGCGGGACTGGGGAGCCGTCGCCTCCACGCTGAAGTGCGCGGGCGCGGCCGGGTCGTCCACCTGGAACTCCTCGACATCGCTCGTGAAGTGCTTCCAGACCTCAAGGGTCTCGCCGGCGCGAATGCCGGCATCGCCGACCGTGTACTCGAGGCGGATCCGGTGGCGCTCGCCGGCTCGCACAACCGGAGATGTCAGCAATCGGACCGATCCCTCGACCGGGAATCCGGGCGGCATGTAGCCGCCCGGGCGGTACTCCATGCGAGAGGCCTCCGGCTCTCGCTGGCCAGGGCCGGCCTCGGCGCCCGCGCAGCCCCACAGAAGGGCCAGAGCGAAGGCAAGGGGTGTAGCGCGGGCAGGCAGGCGATGTTCCATGGATGCGGTGATTCTAGCGGAAGCCCGTGAGCGCACACCTTGGGTATTCTGTGGCCATGCGGATCTGGGCACTGCTCGCACTTCTGGGCGGAGGGTTGCTGCAAGCGGCAGACATCGGGAGGGCCCCGCTCGCGTTCCGGGAGGACTGGACAGCGACCCCGCCGTCCATTCCGCTGACCCAGGCCGACGTCGCCAACGAGCGACTCAGCGTCGCGGTCCACGGGCCGGGCCCGCCACTGGTCAAGAAGAGCTTCCACGATGCCCGCGAGTGGGATCCCCACTATGTGTGGTCAGGCCTGTCCCGGACGCCATGGGCCGTCTCCCTGTCGCTCGCGGACGGCGGCCTGCTGGATCTCTCCGGGACGGCGACCGTGCGATGGCGCAGCCGGCAGTCGGGCTTTCGCGCCTTGCGCGCGGTGGTCGGCCTGGCTGACGGGAGCTGGCTGGTCAGCGAGCACGCCGACAGGGCTTCCGGCCAATGGCGGGTCAGCGAGTTCGCGCCGTCCGGCACTCGCTGGCGGCGACTGGACATCCGGACCGTGACGGAGGGCCCTTGGGTGCCAGAGCCCGACCTGCGCAGGGTCCGCTCGGTGGGCTTCACCGACCTGATGCCCGGCGGGCGCAGCGCCGCGTGCTCCAGGCTGGACTGGATCGAGGTCTACGGCCAGCGAGTCACGACGGGCCCGGTGCAGGTCTTCCTGCTCTCGGGCCAGTCCAACATGGTGGGCTGGGGGAACAGCCTCGAACTCGACAGTGTGGCGCGATTCGGCCACGACTCGCGCCTGCTGGTGTTCGAGGGCGGGAGCTGGGAGCCCCTGCGACCCTTGCGGCCCCCTTCGGACCGGCAGCGCGACGGCTGGAACATCACCGAGGCCACGTTCGGGCCCGAGATTGGCCTTGCCCGGGCGATCTCCCGGGCATGGCCCGGACGACGCATCGGCATCGTCAAACAGGCCGTGGGCGGCACGGGAATCATGGCATGGGCGCCGGAGTGGAACCGGGACGATGCCGAGATCACGGGCGACGGGGCCAAGGGCGCGCTCTACGCGGAGCTGCTCTCCAAGGCGAGGGCGGCCCTCGCGAACGGGGATGCCGAGCTGCGCGCGTTCGTTTGGCTCCAGGGCGGGAAGGACATGCGGGACCTCAGAGCTTCCGCGCGCTACGCGGAGAACCTCGACCGGCTCGTCCGGGCCTTGCGCGCCGACCTCGGACAGCCGGACCTGCCGGTGCTGGTGGGCACCTACCGCAGCGGCTCGGCGCCGGACAGCTTGGAGGGGTTCACGCGCGACCAAGTCCCGGCCCAAGCGGGACGCCCCGGCGTTTGGGACGTGCTCGTGGCCCAGACGTCCGTTGCCGAGCGAATGCCCAATTCCGCGGCGGTCATCCTGAGGGACCTTCCCCGCCACGAGGGCAACGTGCACGCCAACACCGAGGGAATGCTGCGGGCGGGCCGTGCGTTCGCGCGCGTCTATCTGGACCGGTTCGCCGCCAAACGCTGAGCCCAACCCGGCGGGCCTTGGCCCGCTACCGGGCACTGGGCTACAATCATCGGCGGTCGATCGAACGGCCCCCAGTGGCGCGCCCATGACAAGCCTTGAGTACCGCTGGCACTCCAGCGTCACCCGCCGGGGAGCTCTCGCCGGGCTGGCGGCGTTCGTCGCTGGCGCTAGGCAGGCCCGCACACAGCAGGATCCGTTCCGCTCTCACAGCCGGGTTCGCGGCCTGGCGGAAATGCGCGACGTGTTCGACTTCGAGGCTGCCGCGTACGAGAAGCTTGACCGGGCGACGTACAATTACACGGCTCGGGGCGGCGGCAGCGAGTTCACAGTGCGCCGCAATCGGGAAGCCTTCGAGTGGGTCGACCTAGTTCCCCGCGGGGTTGCGGACGCGACAGAACCGGACCCGTCCACCGACGTGCTCGGCACTTCCATGCGCTATCCGGTCATGCTGGCACCGTCGGCGGCGCACGGGGCACTGCACCCGGACATGGAAACCGCCACGTACGCGGGTTGCAAGATGGCCTCGGAGACTCCGATGATCGTCAGCCATGTCGCGAGCATGCCGTTGGCGGAGATCGCCAAGGCCGACGGCGGTCCGCTCTGGTTCCAACTCTACGCCCGCGAGGAGCTGGAACAGAACCGCGAGCCGCTCGAGTCCGCGCAGGAGGCGGGAGCCGGGGCGATCGTGGTCACGATCGACCAGCAGTCTTCGACCTATGACCGCGCCTACCATGACCGCAACCTGTCGCTCCGGCCGCGGCGCCCGCCACGCTTCACGGGCAACGCCGGCCGGTACCGCTTCTCCTCGACACGCCTGTGGTACGAGTGGCGGCTCTTCGAGGATTTGCGATCGATGGTCCATGTCCCGCTGCTGGCGAAGGGTATCCTCACGGCGGAGGACGCAGTGCTGGCCATCGAGCATGGCGTGGACGGGATCGTCGTGTCCAACCACGGCGGGCGGACGCTGGACTACACCCCCTCGGCGCTCGAGGTGCTCCCCGAGATCGTCGACGCGGTGGGAGGGCGCATCCCAGTCTTGGTCGACAGCGGCTTCCGCCGCGGCAGCGACATCCTGAAGGGGCTGGCTTTGGGTGCTTCTGCCGTTTGCCTGGGCCGCGTGCCCCGCTGGGGCCTTGCAAGCTTCGGGGCCGCCGGGGTTGGGCGCGTGCTCGAGATCGTCCAGTCCGAGCTCATGCAGGCAATGGCGCGCTGCGGCGTTGCGAGCCCCGCAGACGCGGCCCGGACCTTGGTGCGGACCGACTTCCCATGACCGGAAAGCTGCCTGGCCGTCGCAGCGCGCTCGCAAGTTTGGCCAGCCTGCTGGCTGCGTCGCCCTGCTTGCGCGCCCAAGGCGCGCTCGGGATGCCGGGCGTCGCAGCGCGGGGCCTCCCACCGCTGGACGAGTTCGCCAATGTCCCCGAATTTGAGCCGGTGGCTCGCGGCGCGCTGAGCGAGGCGACATTTGCCCGCATCGCGGGCGGCGAGCGCGCCGCGCTCGAGCGGATCACGTTCCGCCCGAGGATGATGGTCAACACCAAGGAGTTGGACCTCTCGCTGGATCTGCTCGGCCAGAGGATGTTCGCGCCGATCCTCGTGGGGCCAGCGTCGAGACAGGCCGCCCTGCACGCTGACGGCGAGCGCGCGACCGCGTCAGGCGCCGCGTCGGCCGACGCCACGCTGGTATCGGCCGAGCGCAGCGGGACACCGCTCGCCGAGACGCTGGCGCTCGCCCCCGGCGCGTGGCGCCAGCTTTACCCCGATCCCGACCCGGCCGCGCTGGTCGGGCGCGCCCAAGAGGCCCATGCCGCCGGTGCGGGCGCAATCTGCCTCACCATTGGCGATCGGGATGAGCGCGGCCCGCACCGCCACGGCTGGAGTGTCATCGAACGCCTGCGACGCTCGGTCGCCGCACCGCTCGTGATCAAGGGGATCATGCAGGCGGACGACGCGGCCGAGGCCGCCCGGCGCGGGATCGCCGCCTTGATCGTCTCGAACCACGGCTCGGGCCGGCCGGCGGGCCAGGCCGAGCCCGTCGAGGTGTTGGAAGCGGTCGTGGAAGCGGTCGTGGGCCGCATCCCGGTCTTGGTCGACGGCGGCTTTCGCCGGGGCTCGGACGTGATCAAGGCGCTCGCCCTCGGCGCCACGGCCGTCCTAGTCTGCCGCCCAGTCCTGTGGGGCCTGGCTGCGTACGGCTCGCGAGGCGTCCGCAAGGTGGTCGAGATGCTGCAAACCGAGCTCGCGCGGGACATGACCCAAGTGGGTGCCGTCAACCTAGCGGCGATCCGCCGCGACCACATCCGGGTCCACAGCCGCTGACCGGCAGTCCGAGCGGAACGGCTCAGCGCGCTCCCGGGTTCGCGACCGGCGGCTGGGCGTCGACCTCGGACCGCCAAGCCTCCAGCTTTGCGAGCAGCTGGGCCGCCTTCGCGGGCTGGGCCTCGGCCAGGTCCCGGCTCTCGCCGACATCCTCGGCGAGGTTGTAGAGCTCCACCCGGCCGTCCTCGTAGTAAGTGCACGAGCCGCCAGTCCCCGTCCCGGATTGCGGAGTGTGGCGTGGCGCCACCGTTGTGATAGTGCGGATAGTGCCAGTACAGCTCCTCGCGCCCCAGCGCGGTCGCCGGGTCGCGCAGCAGGCCCGCAAGGCTGACCCCGTCCACGGCGGCGTTGTGCCCGGGATCCCCGGTCACGCCGGCAATCTCCAGAACGGTGGGATACACGTCCACCGTGATCACCGGTTCGGAGGAAACGCCACCCGCGGGCGTTACGCCGGGCCAGAAGTAGATCGCCGGCGTGCGAACGCCGCCCTCGTACGCCGAGCCCTTGCCTGCCCGCAACGGCGCGTTCTCGGTCGGGTGGCCCATCCGCCCGTCTGGACCCTCGCGGTCTAGGCCCCCGTTATCACCCGTTAGGACGATGACCGTGCTGTCCGCGATGGCCAGTTCGTCCAGCTTGGCCCTGAGGCGACCGACGCTCCGATCAACGGAGGCCAGCATGCCGGCATAAACCGGATTGCGGTGACGGTTGGAGGGCATCACAGCAGGCTCGAACGCGGCCCGGTCCTCGGCGCGCGCCTGCAGAGGCGTGTGGACGTTGTAGTACGGAAAGTAGAGCAGGAATGGCTCGTCACGAAAGCGCTCCAAGACCTGGAGCGCCTCGTCGGTCAGGCGGTCGGTCAGGTAATCGCCCTCGCTGCCCCCCGCGGGCATCGGGGAGACCGCGCGCCCGCGGCTCGAGTACGGGTGGAAATAGCTGCCGGGAGCGCCCCACTCGTTGCCCCCGACATTGATCTCAAACCCGTGCCGCTCAGGCGCGTAGTCCGGCATCACGTCCGGCTCCAGACGTGGCATGAGGTGCCACTTTCCGACATGCGCCGTGCGGTAACCCGCAGCCCCGAGGGCCTCGGCCAGCGTTGTGTGGCGGTGCTCGAGGCGCATGGTCCAGTCCGGAGGCCTGAGGGGCGCGTCCGGACGCTGGTGGCCCGCGATAAAGTCCGTGACCCGGGTGCGGCCGGGATACATCCCCGTCATCAGCGCCGCACGCGTCGGCGAGCACACGGTGCATGCGGCGTAGCCCTGCGTGAAGCGGACCCCTTCCGCCGCCAGCCGGTCGATGTTCGGGGTCTTGTAGAAGTCGCTGCCGTAGCACCCCAGGTCTGTCCAGCCGAGGTCGTCCACCAAGAGGATCACGAAGTTTGGCTGCCGACCGCCGCCCGGGCCCGGCGGCGGAACCGAGCATCCGAGCGCGACCAGGGCCCACAGGCAAGTTGCAAGGCGGCACACGGCCCGATTGTATCCCCGGCACCCGGGAAGGGGCGGCCGGAAGCGGCTCTAAGGCGTGCAAGGGAGCCAACCTCCGCTGCTGAGAGTCACCATCCCCCAGCCGCGGGCACGGGTCCGCCATCCAACCCTGCCAGACGATTCCCGGCCATCGCTCCGCCGGACAGAGGCCCTCGGGGGTCTGGCAATCGCTGACTATAATGAGTCTCCGCCGTCATACGGCGCGAGGATTGCTTGACACTGCCAGGCCGGAGAGGCATACGCGCGGCGTACTTGTCCGCAGGGTGCCTAGTTGCCGGCGTGACGGGCACAATTCTAGCGGCCAGCTGGCACATCGAAGCCAAGGCGGCACCCCGGCTGTACGCGGATCTGAATGAGCTGCCCCAGCGGGAGGCCGCGGTCGTGCTGGGAACGTCCCGCCACCGCGGAAAAGGCCTCAACGAGTTCTACGTCGGCCGGATCAGGGCCGCTGCCGACCTCTTCCTGGCTGGCAAGGTGAAACTGCTCATCACCAGCGGGTCGCATCCCAGCCAGTACTATAACGAACCCATGGCGATGAAGCGCGACCTGATCGCCGCGGGCGTCCCGCCCGATCACATCGTCGAGGACGGCGGTGGCCTGCGCACTCTCGACTCGGTCATCCGTGCCCACAGCGTGATGGGGCACGACGCCTTCATCGTCGTCTCCCAACGCTTCCACGCCGCGCGGGCGGTCTACATTGGCACGAGCCACGGGCTGGACGTGGTCGGTTACTGCGCCCCGGATCTCTCCGGGCCGTTCGACGGTTCCATCACCCGGCTGCGCGAGTACGGAGCTCGCGTCAAGGCTGTGCTGGACATCAAAGTGCTGGGCACCCAGCCGACGCTGCTGGACCGTCCGGTGCCAGCCAGCTACGGCATGGCCGGCAAGCGGCAGTCCGACTGATCCCGGGCGGGCTCACGGCAGCCCGTAAGCGGCCGGCCAATTCAGGGTGACGCGAATGTCCCTGGATCCCGAACCACCGAGCGTTGTGGCCAGCGCAATGCGGCCATTGGTGCCGACGTCGTAGGCGGAGAACCTGCGAGTGTTCCAGAACCGATCCCTCGAAAAGTGCTGCCGGGGCTCTCCCAGAACGGAATCCCCCGCCGCGTCAAAGGCAACGGAGAACAAGGAGACATCCTGCAAGTAATACAGCATTCCCCCCTCTGGGCTCCAGCGCGGAAGCCGGCCGCCACTGTCGGTGACCTGCCACCGGCGGCCCCCTTCCGGAAATGTGGCGACATAGACCTCGGGACCTCCGGACTCGTGGCTCTGGTATGCGATGAAGCGACCGTCCGGGGAAAACGAGACGTCGTCAACCGAAAAAGACCTGGGGGGCAGGAGTTCGGCGTATTCCCAGTCCCCAGTGCCCCCTGCACGGGTCAAATAGCCGATCGCGCCCTGTCCCGGCCTCGAACCGGGCGCCGCGCCCAATGCCGCTTTCGGCTCGGCCGAGTCGGGACGGCCCGATCTGCCCCCACGCGACAGGCGACGACCGACCAGGATGTAACGGCCATCCCGGGACCAATCGAGGGGGGTGACAACGCCGCCGTCCGGGTCGGAGTAGAGCACTTCGGCCCCCCGCCCGCCGCCAGGGGAGACCAGTCGAAGCTCGCGCGAGCCGCGCAGTCCGAGCAGCACGCCCGCACCGTCGGGCGACCAGATGGCTCCCGTCTCCTCGTCGTCGTCAAACGTCACCCGGCGCACGACAGGACGGGTGGTCTCATGCACCCAGAGGTCCAAGTCGCGCCCGAGGCCTGCCGTCACCAAGACCCGGTCGCCCGCCGGCGAGACTCGCGGGCCCACGATCCAAGGCTGGGGCTTCCCGAAACTCTCGATCGGCGTGCCTTCGGAATCCACCCATTGCAAGCCCATGCTGCCGGTGTACGGATTGTCCAAGTGGACCAAACTGCCGTCCGCGGACAGGGTCACGCTCGACGCGCTCTGGGTCACCAAGAAGGGCTCGCCGCGGATCTCCAAGTCCTGCAACGAGAACGCCGCCGCCCACAGCGCACTGCTCATCCGTTCCGGGCGAAAGAGCAAATGGCCGCTCGGAGAGTATTCGGGGTCCGCGCCGTCGGCCACCTGCACCGCCGGCCCCGCCTCGCCACCTGACAGGCGCCTCGCAAGGATGGTGTCCGAGTCCCAAGTGTGCAGGGAGTACAGCAGCAGATCCCCACCCTCCCCGTCGCTAACGCACGATATCGAGGGGACCATGCCCCGCCGCTCGGCCAGCGCGGGCACGAGCGGCATCGGAGCGCCCCCAAGGCTCGAGACACGGCCGATCCCCCCGCCCCGCTGCGGAAACACAATGAACTGGCTCTCCGGGCACCACGCCCCGTCCCCGCTGGCCCCGGGCTCGACATCCGCCAGTGGTGTCACCGCCTGGCCGCGCAAGCCGGCCTTGGCAATCGCCGTGCCCGTGCTGAACCCCAGCTCTGACGAGTCGGGAGACCAGAAGACATTGCGCGCCCCTTCGGTCCCCTCCACCCGGTACGGCTGGAACTGGTCCAAGGGCTGAATCCAGACCAAGCCGTCAGGACCGCTCGTGGAGAACGCGATCTTGTGGCCATCGGGCGCGATGGCCGCCCTCACGATCGATTGCCGATCCTCCAGCGCGCCGGACGGGTGCAGCGTCAGTCGCTTGGCAACGACCGGCGCGACGCCGCCGGCCCAGCCAAGCCACCAGCCCGTCCCGAACGCGCCCGCGAGCAGGCCTGACGCCAAGGCTGCCATCGCGACGCGGCGGCCCCAGGATGGCGGCCTCGGAAGAGTGCGGCGGCCAAGTGCGGGCCGGGCCTCGGGCAGGGCGGAGGCCGTCTGTCGAATCGTGGTCTTACCGGCCTGCGTGCGAAGCCGCAATCTCTCGATGTCGACGATCAGTTCGCGAGCGTCTTGGTACCGCTCATCGGGACGCTTCGCCAAGCACTTGTCGATGATCCACTCCAGTTCCATGGGAACGCCGGACCGCAGGGCCGTCACCGGCTCCGGAGCCTCGTTCAGGATCGAGTAGAGAATGGCCTGGTCGTAGTCGCCCTTGAAAGGCCGCTCTCCGGTGACCATCTCGGAGAAGACAACCCCGAGCGACCAGATGTCCGTCCGGGAGTCGACCTCTTCGCCGAGCGCCTGCTCGGGCGACATGTAAGCCGTCGTCCCCACCCGCGCCTCGACGCGCGTCAGGTCGTTCGCACCGGCCAGCCGGGCGAGGCCAAAGTCCAGCAGCTTCGCGACGGGCTTGCCCGCGCGGTCTCCGCCCAGCATGATGTTGGACGGCTTGATGTCGCGGTGGACGATGCCCGCCGCATGCGCCGCGGCAAGGCCCTCCGCGGCCTGTCTCGCGATCTCGGCGGCAACCTCGAGCGAGAGCGGGCTCCGCTCGATGCGCCGGTCGAGCGACTCCCCTTCGACGAACGCCATCGTCAGAAAGGTGTCCCCGTCATGGGCGCCGATCTCGTAGAGCGTGCAAATGTTCGGATGGTCCAGCGCCGCGGCCGCTTGCGCCTCGCGTTCGAAACGTTCCCCGGCTTCCCCGGCGCTCGCGACTCCACCGGGCAGGACTTTGAGCGCGACGACGCGCTTCAGGCGGGTGTCCTCCGCCTTGTACACCTCGCCCATCCCGCCGGATCCCAGCGGTTCGAGGAGGCGGTAGCGCGACCCTCTCCAATCTCTCATCTCGGCACTGGGCCCTGCATGGTTTGGCGCACGGGACGGGCCCAGAGTTACGCCCGGGCCACTCTCGGCCGGGATCACGTACCGGCACGGAGCGGGGCCCGTGACAGCGGCACACTACACTGGGCGTACCGCTCGCCCCGCGAGGCTGGCGGGCACTGGCCTTGTGGATGCGCGTCGGGGTTGATTGCGGCGGCACTTTCACGGACTTCGCAGCGTGGAACGGCGGCAGGCTTCGCAGCCGCAAGGTTCGCTCGACTCCCAGCGACCCCGCGCTGGCGATTCTGGAGGGTCTGGCCGGCCTAGAGCCGGGCGAGCTCGTCCACGGTTCCACCGTGGCAACCAATGCCCTGTTGCAGCGGTCAGGGGCACGGACCGCATTCGTGACGACCCGGGGCTTCGAGGACTTGATCGAGCTGGGACGCCAGAACCGCCCCTCTCTGTACGACTGGGCGCCCAAGACCCGCCCGAGCCTGGTCCCGGCCGGACGCCGCTATGGCGTCGACGAGAGAGTCCTGTTCGACGGTTCGGTGCTGAGGCCGCTCGGGGACGCGGACGTGGAGCGGCTGAAACGTCTGTTGTGCGGCGCGGAGTCCGTCGCCGTGTGCCTGCTCCATAGCTACGCGAACGCTGGCCACGAGCGGAAAGTCGGAAGGGCTCTCCGCGAGGCCGGCCTGGATGTTTCCCTGTCGTCCGAGATCTTGCCGGAGTACCGGGAGTACGAGCGGGCCTCGACAACGGTCGTCAACGCGTACGTCGCGCCTCTCATGAGGGGATACATCCGGGCCCTCGGGGCGAGACTGCCAAGCGCCAAGCTGCGGGTCTTCCAGTCGAACGGCGGGTCAGCTTCCGTCGCGGAAGCCTCGGCGCAGCCGGTTCGCACCGTCCTGTCGGGCCCGGCCGGCGGGCTTGTCGGCGCCGCGGCCGTGGCTCGGACGCTTGGGATCGACCGCTTCATCAGCCTGGACATGGGCGGCACTTCGACCGACGTGGCGCTCTATGACGGGGCTGCGGCGTTCACGACGGAGGGCTCCGTGGCCGGGCTGCCCGTCACCGTGCCCATGCTGGACATCGTGACCACCGGCGCGGGAGGCGGATCAGTGGCCTGGATCGACGAGGGCGCCGCGCTGAGGGTCGGGCCCAGGTCCGCCGGCGCCGTTCCCGGGCCTGCGTGCTACGGCAAAGGCGACGAGCTCACGGTGACCGATGCGAATCTGCTGCTGGGACGGATTGACCGCGGCTCATTCCCCACGGGCACGATTCGCCTGGACGCAGACCGAGCGCGCGAATGCGCCCGCAGGATGGCCCACCAGACCGGCGAGGGTCTGAGAGGTCTCTGCCTAGCCGTCGTGCGCGCCGCAAATGCGACCATGGAGCGCGCGATCCGCGCAGTCTCCGTCGAGCGCGGCCACCGGCCGCGCGACTATGCCCTGATCTGTTTCGGCGGGGCGGGAGCGCTCCACGCCTGCGAGCTCGCCGATTCGCTGGAAATCGGACGCGTCGTGGTCCCGGCGAACGCGGGCGTGCTGTCAGCGCTGGGCATGCTGGTCGCGGACTGCATCAGGGACTACTCTGCCAGCGTTCTTGACGGTGACGTTGGGGCCGCGCTCAAGCGCCTGGAGACCGCGGCGCGGCGCGAAATGAGTCGGCAGGGTTTCGAGAGCGTGGCTTTGGTGCGATCAGTCGACATGCGCTACCAGGGCCAGTCTTACGAGCTGAACGTGGCGAGCGAGCAAGCGGACCGATTCGACCGAGCGCACCGCAAGCGCTTCGGGTACTGTCACGCGGGCCGCCCGACGGAGGTGGTCACGGCACGGATCCAAGCCATCGGCCACACTTCCGACGGGGCTCGCCCGGACCTCGCCGCGATGACGGACCAGCCGCGCTTCGCGAGCATCTACGTCCCTGACGGGTGGCGGGCCCGCGAGTTGGCAGGATCCAACCTGATCCTCGAATGCGCGGGATAGGCGGTCAGCCGGCCCAGGTTGGCAAGTCGCCTGAACTCGGAGCGCTCGCGGGCTTGCGGGCTCCGCCATGGAGGCTGAACGGCGGACCGCAACCACGGCGGGGTTGGTGACCGCGCAGGCCCGGCATGGCCGTTCGAAGGTGGCGCGCTCGGTTCAGTCCCGAAGGCTCTCGAGGCGGCCCACCGCCTCCAGCAGCTCGCCGAGCAGCGAACTTCCGCCCGCGGATCCAATGGCGTCGGCCATCTCGCGGTAGTACCACAGCGTCCCGTCCCGGCCGCCGTGAAATCGCGGCCAGACGGTGGCTCCGAGCCGGGCATGCGCCGCGAGGAGGGATCGCGCATTGTGCAGCTTGTCCGCGGAGAGGACCAAGCGGACCGACCGGCCGGCCCTCGAAGCGGCGCGGATGGCCTCCCGCTTGCGGTCGGACCACGCCACTGCCGCACACTTGCCCTCGGTGCAACCCTCCACGATCGCGGAGACGGAGGGCCCGAACTGCGCTCGAATCCGCTCGGCAGTCTCGGCGCCTCCCTGGTCCTCGACAGCGTCGTGCAAGAGGGCGGCGATGCACTCGTCCTCGTTTCCGCCAGCCTCCATCACTGAAGCGCAGACGGCCAACAGGTGACCCAAGTATGGCGTCGCGCTGACCTTCCTCACCTGATTCCGGTGAAGGCGGGCTGCGAGGGTCACGGCTGCGAGGAATCGATCGGTCATGGCACTTGGCTAGAATCCCAGTATGCGGCCGCGAACGCCACTGTCCCGCCGGGAATTCTCACTCGCAAGCCTGGCACTGGCCACGGCCTGCGGCAGGCAGCGGGAAGCTCCGCCTTCCGGGACGCCCGAAGAGGCAGCTCGCGACAACTTGCCGCGGCATGTCATCGACCTGCACTGCGACACCCCGATGCTCCTGCGGGCCGGCGACTACGATCTCGGATCCCGGAACACTCGCGGCGAAGTGGACATTCCGAGAATGCGGGAGGGGGGCCTTACCGCCGCTTTTTTCTCCGTCTACACGAGCGCGGTGCGCAACACGGAGCTGGAGGCCGTCAGGGACGCGCTCGAGATCATCGACACCATCAACCGTGAGGTGGCGCGGTTTCCGTCCGACCTGACCCTAGCGAGGTCGGCACAGGACATTGCGGACGCCCGCGCCAAGGGCTTGATCGCGATTCTGCTGGGCATCGAGGGCGGGCACATGATCGGCGGCTCGCTGGGGGTCTTGCGCACCCTGTACCGCCTGGGTGCCCGCTACCTAACGCTGACCCACAGCCAGGACACCGCGTGGGCCGGGTCCTCCGGCAGCGACGAGGACCGGCCGCTCTCCGATTTCGGGCGGTCAGTCGTGGCCGAGCTGAACAGGCTCGGCATGATGGTCGACATCTCCCATGTCTCCGACCGCACCTTCTGGGACGCGGTAGAGACATCCTCCGCCCCGATCATCGCCTCCCATTCCTCCGCGCGGGCCATCGCCCCGCACAAGCGCAACCTGACGGATTCCATGATCCGGGCCGTGGCCGACACCGGCGGCGTCGTCCATATCAACTACTACAACTCCTTTCTGGACCCGGACTACGCGCGGCGCAGCCAGGAGTGGTCCGCGGCAAACCCGCCCCGCCAGGGAGCTGACCGCGATGAGCGCACCCGTGCCAAGCTGGCAGCCATCGGCCGCCCGCCGCTCAGCCAGCTGCTGGACCACTTCGACCGGGCCGCCCAAGCCGGCGGGGTGGAGGCGGTCGGGCTGGGCTCGGACTTCGACGGGGTCGAGGGAGAACTCCCGCAAGGAGCCGAAGACGTGTCGATGATCCCCAACATTGCCGAGGGGCTTGCGAATCGGTCTTACAGCGGCGCCGACATCGACAAGATCATGGGCGAGAACTCCTTGCGGGCGCTGCGCGACGTCGAATCCGCAGCAGCAACCGCCATCGAAGCCTGACACGGGAGCGGCCCGGTCCTGGGCTCGAGAACGGACAGTGCGCGGCGCCCGCCCCCGCAGTCGGGCGTCTCAGACCTCGACTGCCGGATTGGACAGGGTGCCGATCTCGGGCACGTGGATCGAGCACACGTCTCCGGGCCGAAGCGCCGAGTCCTGCTCGACGATAATGCCCGTCCCCGTGAGGACGACCGTCGGAACAGGCACCGAGTTGCTGCGCGTCAGATGCTCGACCAGTTCCTCGATCCTCCGCCGCAACTTGCCCGTGGAGACAGAGCCGGAAAAAATCTCCCGCCCCGCGCGGGTGATCGTGCAGTGCATCCGAAGCCCGTAGGGATCTGGCACTCCGTCGGGCGTTACCAGAGCTGGGCCGAGCGAACAGCAAGCGTCGTACACCTTCGACTGCGGCAGGTAGAGCGCATTCTCCCGCTCGATGTCCCATGCGGACACGTCATTGCCCAGCGTGTACGCCAACACCTTCCCGCCAGAACCGATCACGACCGCCAGCTCTGGCTCGGGAGCCGTGAACCCGGAGTCCTTGCGAATGCCTATCGGGGCTCCGGGGCCCACACAGACCCGTGAGGTGCCCTTGAAGAAGATTTCCGGGCGGTTCTCGGGTCGGTGGACATAGGAGTACATCCCGTCTCTGGTTCCCAGCTCGCCGTCCCGGAAATCAGCGCTCGGAGCGTAGGTGCAACCGCAGGCCCAGACCTCGGCTGGCTCGAGCGGGATCGTCTCCGGGACAGCTTCCGCACAGTCATCGGTCCGAGCATCGTCGGCCAGCTTGGCCAGTGGAACCCCAGATTTCGCGGCCTCCCGCAGCAGCGCTGTCGTGGACTCCGCGTCCACCCGGCGATAGTGACCGTTCTCCCGAATCGCCGGGACCCGGCGACCATCCGTCCAAAGGGCCTGTACCAGTCTCACGGCCACAAATATCCCACATCGGGCGGCGTGCGCGCTCTGGCGGGCCGGCGGCCGAGGAAAACGTGCTCCACCGGCAACCCCGGCCCTGGCCCATGCCGGGCCAAGCTGACGCCGGGCGGGAGCTTGGCAAGCGGCTAGAGCCACCGATGGCCGGCTGCCGCCCGAGGGTGGCGGGAACTGATCACGACTCCCCGAGCACCTCGCGACCGTGGCGGGATGGCCGTCCGCCGGACTCTCCACATTCCCGCGCGCACCCGGCCCCGGGGACCGCTCAAGCGACTTCGAGCGCCGGCGCTGCGGACGCGACCTGGCTGCCGTACCCGAGCGGCTCCGGGACCCGGGCAAACTCCCCGACCGCCGAGAACAGCGGGCCAAAGTCCTTGGACAGATTGCCTATCAGGCAATCTGTGAGGTCCCCGCGCACCTGCGGGTGCCGCTTCAGAAGCCTGGCGAAACTGAAGGTCTCCTCGTAGAACGCGTACACGAGCTTCCGCATGGCTTCGACACCCGCGCACATCTCGGCTCCGTACGACGCGAATCTGGAGGCGCTGAAATCCCCCGCCCTTGACGCGGAGTCGACCGCCAGCGCTGCCCGCTCCCCGCCCAGCAGGGCCAGGAGCACGCCCGACGAGAAGACGGGGTCCAAGAATGTGAAAGCGTCGCCGGCCAGCACGAGGCCATCCGCAGCGCAGTACTTCGAGCGATACGAGTACTCGGCGGTCACCCGGACCGGCTCGCATCGCCGGCCCGGCGCGAGATGCCGCCGGATCCACCGGTTCTCCCGAGTCTCCCTCTCGAAGATCGTCTCGAGGTGCTTTCCGTCACGGTAGAGATACTCGCGATCGGCGACGATCCCGACGCTGACCATGTCGTCAGGCAGGGGAATGTACCAGAACCAGCCTTTGTCCGGGAGGTAGGCGACCGTGGTAGCGCCTTCGTCACGCCCGGTGTCCCTCATCGCAGCCCGGTAGTACGTCCAGATCGCCACCTTGTTCAGGCCCGGATCCGGCACGATCCAGCCCAGCCGCGTCGCCGCAAACCCGTGGCGCCCGCCGCAGTCGATCGTCACGGGCGCCCGGACCTCGTGCAGCTCCCCCCCGTGCTCCACCACCAAGCCCTCGCAGGCGTCGCCGTTCCGCAGCAGGCGCTTGGCCATCGCCCCCATCACGGCCGTCGCCCCGCGCTCGACCGCGTTGTCCAGCAACATCTGGTCGAAGTCGCTCCTGAGCACCTGCCAGGTCTGGGATGCGTCGTGGTCGAAGTGCCGGAAGAAGTAGAACGGTGTCGAGACGCGCCCGTCGATCGTGACGAACTGCACGCTGTACTTCTTGACAAAGCTCGAGGATCGCAGCTTGTCGATCATCCCGAGGCGCTCGAGCGGGAAGTAGCAATAGGGCAACAGCGACTCGCCCACCTTGTAGCGCGGGAATCGCTCGCGCTCGATCACCAGCACGCGGTGCCCCTTGGAGGCCAGCACCGCGGCCGCGGTCGAACCGGCCGGGCCGCCGCCCAAGACCAGCACGTCCCGCTCGGGGAACGGTCCCGACGAGCGGGTCTCAGGCATAGGGAATGCCGGAGTGCTCCGGCAAGAAGAAGGCGTGCAGGAGCCAGTCCACCCGCAGCAGCCCGTCCCGCGTGAGCCGAATCGCGTCCCCGTCGTATCGCAGCAGGCCCTGGTCCCGATAGCGGGACAGGATCGGCCCCCAGCGCTCGGCCACGTCGACGCCGAAGCGAGATCGGAACGCCGCAGTGTCCAGCCTGCCGAGCTTCATCTTGAGCACGAACTGGCGAATCATGGCCTCCTGGCGCGTGGTGACGTGCGCCCGGTGGACTGGCAGGCGCTTCTCGGCAACACTGCGGACGTACGGCTCCATGTGAGGGTGATTCTGGTAGTGCACGCCGTCGAGATAGCCGAATGAAGAGACGCCCAGGGCCAACATGTCGGCGCCGTCCCACAGCTGGTCCCGGTAGACGAACCGGATGCTCGAAGAATCCCGCACGGCCGTATAGGCGCTGCCAACCGTGTAGCCGCTCGACTCCAAGGCATCGAACGCCTCACGGGTCCACCGCCTCTTTGTCGGCCAGTCCGCGACTGGCGCCGCCCTGGCCCCCCCTTCGCGCATCTGCCTGAAGATTGTCGTGTTGAACGGCACTTCCATCTGGTAGACGGTGACCGCGTCGGGGGTCAGCCTCACCGTCTCGCGCACCGTTCGCGACCACTTGTCGTCGGTCTCGCCCACCATTCCCGCGATCAGGTCCAAGTTCACCTGCTCAAACCCGGCCGCCCCGAGCCAGTCCCACACCCGGTACACCTCGGCCGTTCGGTGGGCGCGATTGTTTCCGGCAAGGATCCCGTCGTCGAAATTCTCGACACCCAGACTGAGGCGGTTGACGCCAAGGTCGCGGATCAGCCGGAGCTTGCGCTCGGTCAGCGTTCCGGGCTCACACTCGAAGGCAAACTCGCTGGGATCGTTCCACGGAAGCGCGCTCCGCAGGCCGCGCACCAGCAGGTCCAGCTGGCGGGTTGAGAGGTACGAGGGCGTCCCGCCGCCAAAGTAGACAAAGTCCAGGGAGCGGCCGTCCAAGAATGGCTGGCGGGCAACCATCTCGGCCTCTCGGAGCAGGGCGTCGAGGTAGGCCGCTATCTCTGAGTGATTCTTGTCCGTGTAGACCCGGAAGTAGCAGAAGTCGCACCGTTTCCGGCAGAAGGGCAGGTGGACGTACAGACCTAGCGGCGTGCCGTCACGGCCAGGCCGACCAAGCCGGTCCACCGCGTCCCCGCTGGCAGCGCCCGTCCAGACCGAGAATGGCGGATAGTTCGAGACAAAGTAGTTTCCCGCCTGCGTGGCACTGGTCGCCCGCTCGCGCTCCAACACATCAGTCGCCGTCGCCACTTTCGCCCTCCACGGGCCCAACGTCAATGATATAACCCACCCGGCGGCTCATCCCAGCCTGGCCCGGATAGAATCGGGGCTGCGGGGATCGCCACCGGGGACCATGGGCCGGCTTGAGGGAAAGATTGCCGTCATCACTGGCGGCGCCAGAGGTCTGGGCAGGGCGTTCGCCCGGGCAATGGCATCCCAAGGCGCCCACTGTGTCATCGCCGATGTCGCCAGCGCCGCCGACGCCGTGCGGGAAATCGAGGAAGCCGGGGGCTCGGCCTCCGATGTGCCCACGGACGTCAGCGACGAGGCCGCCGTGAGACGCTTGGCCCGGACCGTGGAAGCCCGGCACGGCCGGGCCGACATTCTGGTGAACAACGCGGCGCTGTACGCCTCGCTGGAGCCAGTGCGCTGCCTGGACATCGCCGTGGACCTCTGGGACCGCGTCATGGCGGTGAACGTCCGCGGAAGCTTTCTCGCCGCCAAGCACCTGGCCCCGCTCATGGCCAGCCACGGCGCGGGGAAGATCATCAATGTCTCCTCTGCCACGGCCTACAAGGGCCAGCCCACCAAGATGGCCCACTACATCGTCTCCAAGGGGGCGATCATTGCCCTCACCAGGGCTCTCTCTCGCGAGCTTGGCCCCCTGGGCATCTGCGTGAACACGCTGGCCCCGGGGCTGACCCTGAGCGACAGCATCCTGCAGAACCGGGCGCACATCGAGGCGGCGGCCGAAGCGGTCGTGGCAAGCCGCGCAATGCAGCGCCACGCGCACCCGGAAGACCTGATCGGGGCAGTCCTCTTCCTCGCTTCCCCGGACAGCGACTTTGTCACCGGACAGACGCTGGCCGTGGACGGCGGATCGATCAACACGTAGGCCCCGGACGGCCGCGGCGCGCTCAGCGGTTCACCCAGAGCGGGCTGCCCCAAGCAACGTTCCCGTCCTCCTGCTCCACGCGGACGTAGTAGTAGCGAACGCCGGGCTCCCCCGCTGCCGGCTCTTGGTCCAGATACTCGAACTCCGCGGTCTGCCCTTCGGGCTCGTGGGTGTAGAGCGGGTGCCCGTCGCGCAGCACGACCACCCTGTCCAGCGCGTTGGTGCCCCGCACCTTGACCCGCACCGGCATCGGCCGGGACGCGCGAAACTCGTCGCCCATGAAGTGCTCGCCCATCCGGACGTCAAGCAGGATGTTGTCCGTCGCCCCGTAGGTGTGCCGGCGCCGGATGGAGTCCAGTATTCCCCCGCGGGTCACGCGGTCCGTGTACACCATGGTGTAGGAGTAGTGGGTCGAGCCGTGGTCCGAGCTGACCGTCGTTCCCAGCCGGTAGCCCTGGTCCCAAGCGTTGCGCACCATTCCGATCGGCTCGTAGCCCCCCGGCGCGTGGCGGGCCGAGCCGCTCCGAGCCGACAGCGGAGCTCCGGTGTGCTCGTAATTGGTCCGCGCCCCCTGCATGATCTCCACGACCGGCTCGACCTCGGGGTCGTTGTCCCGCCAGTCCGTGCCCATGCGCGTGCCAGATGTGTGCGAGATGGCTATTCCGCCCATGCGCCGGACCTCGCTGTAGAGATGCTTGGTGTCATCGCGCACCACGTTTCCGGTCCCCACGGGCGGAGTGTCACCCCGCGGGCTCTGACCGAGCGCGAAACTCGCGTCATCCCTGAGGAAGAACGGGACAACTTCGCCAGACCTGTCCGCGAAGAAAATGTTCCGGTGCCCGTTGGGCTGGGTGACGCTGCGCTCATAGCCGAAGATGCTCGTGTAGGCACCGGGCACGTGGTGCATGTCGGTCATCTTCTGCGAATACCACCACCAGTAGTCGTAAGCGCCGCCCTGGTGGTCGGTGGACGCCCCGAAATCCATCGCGGCAGCGTCGATCATGTACCGGTAGAACTCCTGCAAGCTGCCGTCATTGCCGCCGCCCCCGTCCCAGCTCAGCTCGGTGTGCCGGTGGAAGTCACCCCGAACAATCCTGACGGGCCGTCCGTGCACTGTCGTGCGGTACCCCCGGATGGCGTCCAAGTCTGCTGCCTCGTTGGGGTGCCAAGGCTTCACCTCCACCCCGCCAAGCTCCAATTCCCGCAGGCCAGGCTCGACCGCTTCCCCCTGGCGCGGCAGCCGCCCGACCCAGACTTCTCCGCGGATCGGCCGGTGGGCGTAGGCGGTCGTGCGATTGTCCGTGGGCCATGCCATCCAAAGGCTGCCGTCAGGCGCGCTGGCATGGCTGATCCGCGTGCTGGAGCGGCCCATGCTGTGCGGGATCGCCACCGCGGGCGTCCAGGCAGCGCCGTCATACCGCGTCATCCAGTACTCCCAGTACCCGCGGGCCCCCGTTCGCTCGCCGCGGTGTCGGATGAGGCGCTTCGCAACGACTCGCACGTGCCCGGCAGGGTCCACTGTCACGTGCGGCTGATGGGTCCACTTGGGCGTTCCGGCACCGCCGTCAAACGTGGCCTGCAGCGGGGCTGCCGGGGCTTGCAACCGCCCATTGGCGAAGGCTGCGACGTGCACCGAGCGCTCCGCCCCGATCACCACGCCGGGCTCGCGCGAACGGATGTTGAAGCCAGTGTCCTTGCCCCAGTTGGCCCCGCCGGACTCCCACGCGATCCAAACCCGGTCACTACCGTCGATCGCAAGGGTGGGCTTGGCCTCGTACCGGCCGGTCGCCGCGACGGCGAACTCCGGAACGCTGATCGCACCGTCCCGCAGACCCGCGAGGAAGACGTCATAGTTGCCATTCGCGTAGCTGTCGTAGGCAACCCACACCGTGCCGGCAGAGTCCACCGCCACGGCTGGCTCCCAGTCGTTCGCCGGGCGACCCGTGACAGCGACCCGCTCGGACCACTGGCCGCCCTTCCCAAGGGTCGTGAGGAAGATGTTGGAGTGCCCGCCCCGGAAGCCCTGCCAAGCCAAGGCGAGCGTCCCATGCCCGTCAGTCGCCATCCGCGGGTTGATGTCTGGCATCGGATGGTCGCTGAGGCGCAGCAGCGGGCCCCAAGCCTGGGCACGGGCGTCGTACGACCGGGCGTAGATGTCCCAGTTCCCGTCAAGCATCTGGGTCCATGCAACCCAGAGGTGGCCGTCGGCGTCAATGCCCGCCTGCGGAAGCCAGACATCGCCGCTCGTATTCGGCACGTAGCGCATGTTGCCCCACTTGCCCCCCTCCCAGCGGCGCACGGCGATCTCGTCCCGACGGTCGGCGTAGGCCAGCCAGACCATCCACACCGATCCGTCGGGCGCGGCCGCCACGGACGGGAGATCGTCCTCCCGCATCTCAGACCCCGCCATCGCAAGGTCCGTCATGTCCTGCGCGGCAGCCGTGGAGCCGGCGGCGGCGATCACGAACAAGGCCGCTACGGCGGCCAGCAACTCTCGGTGCATGGGTACCCTCCTCTGTTGGGGACGGCCCGGGCACACTGGCCCCGGGGGCCTTGAGAATACCGCACGGTGGCCGTCCGGCTTCTCCCGGCGATCACCCCGCGGGCGCCGGACCCTCTGAGCGCACTGGCAAGACCGCTGCCTCTGGCAGCGGCACGACCGGGGATGCGGCGCGCACGTGGCAGCCTGGCGCCGCTGAGGGCCTAGAAGCGGCTCGAGCGCTCCACAGAGCGCACCGAGGGCGTGGCGGCCAAGGCATCCGCGACACGGTCCAGCTCGGACTTGTCCGCGACTTCCACGACCAGCACGATCACCGCGTCCTCGCCTGGCGTGAGGTCGCGGGACTTGATGCTCCGGATGTTCAACCCGGCATTCGCCACGACACCGGTGAGGTCCTTCAGGATTCCCTTGCGGTCGTCCACGCGCGCGGTCAGCTGCGCCGCGTACACGGCTCCCTTCTTGCGGACCCAGCGGACATCGATCCGGCGCTCCGAGTCGTACATCAGGCTCTCGACGTTCGGGCAGCGGGTCGCGTGCACGCCGACGCCCTTGCCTCTTGTGACGTAGCCCACAATCGCCTCGCCGGGGATCGGGTTGCAGCAGCGCCCGCGGTACACGAGCACCCCGTCGATGCCTGTCACTTCCAGCGTCGGAGCGTCGGTGGCGACGCCCCCGCCCTTGGCGGCGGCCTTGGTCGGCGGGCCCGGCCCCACGTGCCGGCGCGCCGGGATTGGCTCTCCGGCGAAGAGCTTGCGCAGCACCTCCCCGGCCGAGTGGCGGCCAAAGCCAAGCCGGGCGTGCAGATCGTCCATCGTCGAGCAGCCATACTCCCGGCCAACCGCAGCCGCCCGCTCGGCGGAGAGCCGCCGGATGGGTAGTTTCAACCGCCGCGCCTCCCGCTCGAGCAGGCGCCTGCCAATGTCGATCGCCTGCCGGCGCCTCTCGGCATTCAGCCACTGCTTGATCTTGTTGCGGGCGCGGGAAGTCTTGACAAAGGTGAGCCAGTCCTGCTTGGGATGGCTCCCCGACTTGGTGATCACCTCCACGATCTCGCCGTTGGCCAGCGGCCGCCGCAATGCCGCGATCTGGCCGTCCACCTTGGCCCCGACGCACGTGTGCCCCACCTCGGTGTGAATGGCGTAGGCGAAATCCACCGCCGTGGCCTCCCGCGGCAGCGTGATCACCTTGCCCCGGGGAGTGAAGACATACACCTCCTCCGGGTACAGGTCGATCCGCAGCGTCGCCAAGAAGTCCGAGGAGTCCTTCATGTCGCGCTGCCACTCCACCAGCCGGCGCAGCCACGCGATCTGCCGGTCGCCCGCGTCCGGCCCGCGCTTGCCCTCCTTGTACTTCCAGTGGGCGCAGATCCCCTCCTCGGCCATCTCGTGCATCTCGCGGGTGCGGATCTGCACCTCGAATCGCTGGCCGCCGCGGGTGACGACCGACGTGTGCAGCGACTGGTACAGGTTCGGCCGCGGCATGGCCACGAAATCCTTGATGCGGCCCGGGACGGGCTGCCACTGCCCGTGGATCACCCCCATGGCGGCATAGCAGTGCGTCTTCGTGTCCGTGATCAGGCGCAGCGCCAGCAGGTCGTAGACCATGTCGATGGTCACGTTCTGCCTCCGCAACTTCTGGTAGATCGAGTACGGCCGCTTGATCCGGCCGTGCACGCTGGCCGGAATCCCGGCCTGCTCCAGCTTGTCCGCCAAGGAGCGCTGCATGTCGGACAGGAACTCCTCGCTGGCCTCGCGGCGCGACTCGACCTGGCGCGTGATCGCGCGGTAGGCCCGGGGCTCCAAGTAGGCGAACGCCAGATCCTCGAGCTCGCTCCGCACCTTGCCCATGCCCAGCCGCAGCGCCACCGGAGCGTAGATCTCGCGGGTCTCGAGCGCGATCCGCCGCTGGCGCTCGGAATCGAGCGCCCCCAGCGTCCGCATGTTGTGGGTCCGGTCGGCAAGCTTGATCAGGATCACGCGAATGTCCCGGACCATCGCCAGCAGCATCTTGCGGAAGGTCTCCGCCTGGCGGTCCTCGGACGACTGGTAGCGCAGGCGCCCGATCTTGGTCACGCCGTCGACGCAGCGCGCGATGCCATCCCCGAACTCCCGCCGCAGCTGCTGCAGCGTGACGGGCGTGTCCTCCAGAACGTCGTGCAGCAGGCCGGCCGAGACGGCTGTCTCGTCCAGCCTCATCTCCGCCAGTATGTGGGCAACCTCCAGCGGGTGCGTGATGTAAGGCTCGCCGCTCTTGCGCACGCTCCCGGCATGCCCCTCGCAGGCGAACTCGAACGACCGGCGGACCAGGTCCAAGCGCTGGGAGGGCCGCGCCGCCCGGAGCTTGTCTTCCAAGGCGGCGTAGCGCGCCTCCACCCGCGCAGCCCGCGCGAAGCGCGGCACCGCGGCTCGTGCCCCTGCTGGCATCCCGTCTGTCCCAGCTGAGAGCAAAGCAAACAGCCCGGAGCCCTGCCGGGCCCCGGGCCGATTATATCCCCCGCGACACGTCCGCCGCGCCCGCGAGGCCTGCGTTACTCGTCGGTGGTGAAGGTGTCGATCGTGCTCTCCTCGGCCTTGCGCTGGCGCGTGTCCAACGCCCGGTCGACCCACATGTCGGCCTCCGCCAGCAGCTCGTCATGCTCCTGTGTGCTTGCCGCCAAGTCCGCCTTCTCCCGGTAAAGGAGGTTGACATAGGCCATGGCATCGTCGTAGTCCTCGTCGATCATGATCGCCGCGTCTAGGGCCTCCAAGCCCTCGTCGATTTTGGGCCCGATCTCGTCTATCAGCGCGCCGAACTCCTCGCGCTGCGCGCGGTTCATCCGGCCTCTGACGACGATTGGCCCGGGATCCTCCTGCGCGAGGCCGGCATTGGCGCGGAACTCCAAGCGCGGCTCGTACGACTGGGTCCAGGCGATCACTCCGATCGTGTAGTAGGACTCCTTGTTCTCAGGCTCGACATCGAGCACCTTGCCGTGCCATTCCTTCGCCAGCTCCATCTCCTTCATGTTGAAGTACAGCGACGCGATGCTCTGCAGCGCCGTGGAATTGGTCGGGTCGTCCTCGAGCACGGCCTTGAAACCGTCCAGCGCCTTGTGGGCGATGTCCAGATTCTCCTTGTACTCAGCTCCCGGCTGGTATTGCATCATGGTCGAATACGCGCTGTACACCCGCGCGGCGTCAAGCTCCGGATCGAGCTCGGCCGCCTCCTCGAAATAGGTGCCCGCGCGCACGAAATCCCCCGCAGAAAAGGCACCCACGCCCTTGTTCAGGGCGTTGCGCGCCATGAGGAAGTCCATATTCGCCCACACCCAGTAGCCCGGGATGGCGAACAGCACCAGCACGATCAGCGAGACGATGACTTTGAAGTTGATCTTCATTTCCTTTGCACTCTCCGTGTCTTGGCCCGGCGGCGGTGCCGCCCGGCTACTCGATCTGCTCCGTCAGCAGGCCGATCTTGTCGACGCCCGCGCCTTTCCCGATGTCGATGATCTTGGCCACGTCCTGATAGTCCAGCATCGGGGCCCCGCGCACGAACATCACGCGCTCGGCGCGCGTCTTGAAGATGTCGCGCAAGTTCTGCTCGAGCATGTCCGGCGATGACTCATCGCGGTTGATCATGATCGAGCGGTTGGCGTTGATCGAGACAACCACCGTGCGCGCGTTCGGCTGAACCTGGTTCTGCTGATCCTCGTTCGGCTGCGGCACGAGCGCCTCTAGCCCCTTGGGCGTGATCGGCGTGATCACCATGAAGATGATCAGCAGCACCAGCAGCACGTCAATCAGCGGGGTCATGTTGATGTAGGGCACGACGTTGCCGCCCTTACCCCCAACTGCCATTCCCATGGTATGGGTCCTCCTCCCGTCGCCAGCCCGGCCGGCCGCTGTCGCGGCCTAGCTGAAGGTGCCGGCGCCCTCTTCCTTTTCGGTCAGCAAGCCGACCTGGTCCACGCCTGCGGTGCGCACTGCGTTGACGACCTCAACCACCCGCTCATAGCGGGAGCGGGCATCGCACTTAATATAGACCGTCTTGTCGATACGGTTGCTCACAACGTCGCTTACCGAGCTCGTCAGCTCGTCCAACGCCTCCAGCTTGGACGTGCCCAGAAAGACCTGGCCGTCCCGGGTCACGGCCACGACGACCGCGTCCTCTGCATCTGCCTCGTCCATCGCGACAGGATTGCGCGTGCGGACCAAGTCCACGCTGACGCCCTTGCTCAGCATTGGCGTGATCACCATGAAGATGATCAGCAGCACCAGCATGACGTCCACCATGGGCGTCACGTTGATCTCGTTGATCGCGGCCATTCCGCCGCGCGTGCCCTTCTTGGTTTCGTCTTCGGCGAGCTCGTTAAGGCCCTTGACTTCTTCGTGTGCCATCGTTCTCTGCTCCTTCCCCGGCGGCCGACCACCAGCCTTTGGCGGGCGGCCGGCCGCTACACGATACTACAGCCGGTCACTGCGCTGGCTTCGCGCCGGCGCCGATCAGCCGCTCCTCTTGAGGAAGTAGTCGATCAGCTCCGAGCTGGCGTTCTCCATCTCCACGTCGAAGCCCTCGACCTTGGAGTTGAAGTAGTTGAACATCCAGACGGCGGGAAGCGCCACGAACAGGCCGATGGCAGTCGCCACCAAGGCCTCCGAGATGCCCCCGGCGACGGCGCCAAGACCGGTCGATCGCTCCTGAGAGATGCCCTCGAACGCGTTGATGATGCCGACGACCGTGCCGAACAAGCCGACGAACGGCGCTGTCGATCCGATTGTGGCCAGGCCGCTGAGGCCTCGGTTGAGTTCGGCGTGGGTGATGGCCTGCGCCCGGTCCAGCGCACGCTTGGAAGCGTCAACGGCGCGGCCCGGTATGTCGCTGCCCGCGCCGTGAGACTTGAACTCCGCCAAACCGGCCGAGACCACCTTTGCGAGGTGGCTTTTCTTGAACTTCTCGGCGAGCTTGACTGCATCGTCGATCTTCCCGCTGCGCAGAGCGCCCGCGATCGCCGGGGCGAACTCGCGCGACTGCTTCTTAGCGGCTAAGAATGCCAGGCCGCGGTCGATCATCACTCCGATCGACCAAGCCGACATCAGGAACATGACGATAACGACGGCCTTGGCCGCGAAACCCATCTGGTTCCACATCGACATCGTGTCGAAGCCAACCTCCTGCTGCAGCAGGAAGGCGGCTGTTGCGAATTGTGAAAGCATGTTGCTTGTGTTGTCCTCCTAATTTTGAAACGGTGTCCGAATGACCAACTTTTCGTGCCGGGCTCGCCGTGCGCCACCTGACGCCCGGCTCAGACCCGACTCCCCGGGGGGAGAGCGATGACGCGCGTCACCCGCTGAGGGTGAAGTTCACGTCGATGTTTGTGAGCACCTCCACGGCCTCGCCGTTGAGTAGCGTGGGCCGGTAGCGCCACTGCTTCACCGCGGCCAGCGCGGACGGCACCAGCAGCGGGTGGCCAGACATGACCTCCAGCTTCTGGATCGTGCCGTCCTTGGCGATCACGGCGGAGAGCTTTACCGTGCCCTGAATGCGGGCCTGCCGCGCGAGGGGCGGGTACTGCGGGCGCACCTGGCGGGTTAGCCGGGCCTTGGCCACGTTCCCGCCGACCCGGATGCGCTTCGGGGGCGCCTTCTTCTTGACCGGCGGGGGCGGCGGCGGCGGCGGCGCGTTGGAGGCCGCAGCGGTGATGATGCCGCCCAGAACTCCGCCGAGCTGCCCGCCGACGGACCCTCCCGGGACACCGCCGACCACGCCGGCAATGCCGGCGGAGGGTGCCTGGATGTCTTCCTCGATGATCGCCACCTTGTCCGGGATCGCCACCGGCTGCTGCAGGGCGCCGCTGTCAAACTCCTTCGGGACGGCCTTGATTTGGACCACGGCCGCGGGCGGCGGCGGTGGTGGTGGTGGCGGCGGCGGCGCCGTGAGGAAGCTCACGAAGTCGGCCGCCGGCAACTCGTAGTAATTGATCAGCGGGACCAGCAGAAAGACCCCGACCAAGAGCAGCTGCAGCGCGGTGGACAGCATCACCGACCAGCGCGACGTGCTCTTCTCAAGGTTCTCCATCAAGGCATCTTCGAACATGTTTCCAACTCCCTCCCTGTATAGCCTGCCGTTCGGGCGCTCAGCGCCTCCTCCGGCCTCGTCCGGCCCGGGCCGCCAGCCGACCCTGACCCCAAAGCAGCACTGGGCTTGCGATAAAGATTGACGAGTAGGTCCCCACGAGCACGCCCACCACCAGTGCGAACGAGAACCCGCGCAGGACTTCCCCGCCGAGCACGAGCAGGCACACGACTGCCACCAGCGTGAGCCCCGACGTCAGCACCGTGCGGCTGAGCGTCTGGTTGATGCTGAGGTTCAGCAGATCTGCCATGCTCGACTTGCGGACCGACCCGCGGTTCTCGCGGACCCGGTCGAAGATCACGATCGTGTCGTTCATCGAGTAGCCAACCAGTGTTAGCAATGCGGCGACGACTGTCAACTCAATTTCCCTGCCGAACAGCGAGAAGAACCCGACCGTGATGAACACGTCGTGGAAGACAGCGATCACCGCCGCCACGCCGTAAATCCACTCGAAGCGGAATGCAATGTAGACTAGCATACCCGCTAGGGCAAACAGCGTCGCCTTGATCGCCTGCCACTGCAACTCGGCCCCGATCTTGGGCCCGACGACCTCCACGCCGCCGATGTGGAACGGGCCCGCCTCGGTGGCGCGCGCGGCCGCGGCCGCGACGCTGGCGGGCACGCCGGGCACGCCGGAGAGCTCGGACAGGTCGCGGGCGAGGCCGGCCCGCGGCGCAGCGTCCCGCCAAGCGACCATCGCCTCGGCATGCCCCGCCAGCTCCTGGCTGGAGTGCCCGGCGTCGCGCAGCGACCGGTCGCCCAGCAACCGCTGGGCCAGGTCCTCCGGGCTGGCGTTGTTGAAGTCCAGCTTGCCGTCCGCGATCGGGTAGATCTCCCGGAGGGTGTCGATGACCTGGCTCTTGCCGGAGGTTTCCACCACATCCCCGGCCAGGTCCAGGTCGATCTTGAGCTCGTGGGCGTCCGTGCTGTCCTGGAACGGCTGCAGGGTGGCGACGCTGAGCCCCTTGCTCTGCAGGACCTCCCGGATGCGCTCGGTGTTAGGCGCGTCGCTGAACTTGACGTAGACCAGCGTGCCGCCCTTGAAGTCAATCCCGAACTTGAGCCCGCCGTTGGCCACGGCGCTCGCGACCCCGGCTGCCAGAAAGGCCAGTGACAGGCCGATGAAGAACTTTCGGCGACCGAGGAAGTCGATGTTCGTCTGACCGATCAGTTGCATGTTGCTTGCTCCGAAGCCGCCCCGCGGGGTCCCGCCAGGCCCCCCGCTGTCAGATGCTCATCTCCTTGAGGTTCTGCTTGCGCCACATGCTCATGTCGAAAATCAGCCGCGACACGAATACGGACGTGAAAAGGTTGGCCAGCAGCCCGATCGCCAGCGTGACCGCGAAACCGCGCACCGGTCCGCGGCCGAACAGGAACAGGAAGGCGGCCGCGATGATCGTCGTCAGGTTGGTGTCGATGATCGTCAGGAACGCCTTGCCAAAGCCGGCATTGAGCGCCGCCACAACGGCCTTGCCCGACCGGAGCTCCTCGCGGATGCGCTCGAAGATCAGCACGTTCGCGTCCACCGCCATGCCGATCGTGAGGATGATGCCAGCGATGCCCGGGAGGGTCAGCGTGAAGCCAAACGCGCTCAGCACCGCGAGCAGGATGAGCAGGTTGAAGAACAGCGCGACGTTGGCGTTGATGCCCGCCAACCGGTAGTAGACCAGCATGACCAGCACGATGATGGCCACCCCGACAAGCGCGCTCCGCACGCCCTGGCGAATCGAGTCCGCCCCCAGCGAGGCGCCTACCGTGCGCTCCTCGAGGTAGACGACCGACGCCGGCAGGGCGCCCGCGCGGAGCACGAGGGCCAGGTCCAAGGCCTCGGTCTGGCCGTCGATGTTGTTGATCACGCCCTCGGACTCGATGCGCGACTCGATCGAGGCCACGCTCTGCACCCGCCGGTCGAGGACGACCGAGAGGTTCTGGCCGATGTTCGCCGCGGTGAAAATCCCGAAGCGCTGGCCGGCCTGGCGCGACAGACTGAAGGCTACCTGCCAGGCGCCCGGGTTCTGCGTGTCACGGCCGGCGGTCGCGCCGCGCAGGTCGCGCCCTGTGACGACCGGGGTGCGCTCCAGCAGGTACCACTCGTTGCGCCCGCGCTCGGCGTAGTGGGCCAGCTCGCTGTTGGCGGGCAGGATACCGTTGTTCTGCGACCGCACGGCCTCCGGCGAGCTGTAGGGGCCGTCGATGACCTTCTTGATCTCCAGCTGCGCGGACATCTGCAGCAGGTTCATCACGCGCGCCGGGTCACTGACGCCGGGCAGCTGCACCAAGATCTCGTGCTCGGCCTCGGCGCGCCCGTGCTGCTGGATCACCGGCTCGGTGAGCCCCAGGCCGTTGATCCGGTTCTCGATCGTAGACATGGACTGCTGCAGCGTCTCCGCCTTGAGGCGGAGCAGCTCGCTGGGGCGAAGATTCAGCGCGAACGCACTCCCCCCGGTGGAGCTGGAGAGCCAGCCGGGCGCCTCCTCCTCGAAAATCGCGCGCACGTCGCCCACCCGGTCCGTGGGCGTGCCCTCGAGCTCGATCTGGATCGAATCCGCCTCCTCGATCGAGCCGGGGTCGTTGCGCCGCATGGCCGCGTACGTGATTTGCGCGCGCAGGAGGCGCGAGCGGATGCGGTCGATGGTCTGGTCAGCCTCCGCCTTCAGCGCGTCCTGCACTTGCACCTGCAAGATCAGGTGCGTGCCGCCCTTGAGGTCCAGGCCCAGGGCGATGTTGTCGGACAGGTTCTGGCGGATGCCGTCCCAGGTGAAACTCGTGCCGATCACCCTCCAAGCGCAGAGCAGGAAGATCGCGGCCACGATCGCCGTCTTGAGTCCGAACCGGGTTCTCATCTTCGATCTCTACCTCGGCCGCCGCTACTTGCCAGGCGGCTCTGCCATTCCTACCACGGCGCTGCGCCCAAAGTCCAGCTTGAGGCCATCTGGCGGCAGCCGCAGCGTCACGCGACCCTCGGCCAGGCCCACGACCGTTCCGGTCAGCCCGGCATTCGTCACGACGCGATCGCCCGTGCGGAGGTTTGAGAGCATCTGTTCCAGCTTCTTCTGACGCCTGCGCGCCGGCAGGATCACGATCACCAGGAAGATCGCGACCATCAGCAGGATCGGCATGAAGGCACTGATGCCTGACTGCTGCAGCAACAGCGCCGGAACCGGCGGCCAGATGGCGAGAGAATCCACGGTGGACGGTCGAGGCCCGAACTGAAGGCCACCGGCACAGCCGCGACCGCCCGGTCGGCCCACTTGCCACTATAGCGAAAGGCGGGAGCCGATGCCGCGCGAGGCCGGCCCTGGCCCCGCGCGAATCAGCCGCCGCCGGCCGTGGCACGGCCCAGGAATTCCGGCAGGCTGCCCGAGACGATCGCTTCGCGCATCCGCTTCATCGTGTCAAGGTACAGCCAGAGGTTGTGGATCGTGGCCAGCGTCGAGTAGAGCATCTCGCGCGCCAGGAACAAATGTCTCAGGTAGGCCCGGGTGAAGTTCCGGCAGGCATAGCAGCGGCATTCGTCGTCGACCGGGACATGCGCACGCGCGTGGACCGCGTTCTTGATCATCAGCTTGCCGCGACGGGTGAAAAGGCATCCGTTGCGGGCGTTGCGCGTCGGCAGGACGCAGTCCATCATGTCGACCCCCAGGGCGACATACTTGCCCAGCTCGGCGGGCATCCCCACGCCCATCGCGTAGCGCGGCCGGTCCCTCGGCAGCTCGGGCTCGCAGGCGGCCACCATCTCATAGCTCAGCTCGCGCGGCTCGCCGACAGAGAGGCCGCCGATCGCATAGCCCGGCGCGTCGAGGTCGACCAAGCGCCGGGCGCACTCGCGGCGCAGTTCGGGATACGTGGAGCCCTGGACGATCGCGAACAGGCTGCCGCCCCGGCGGGACCCCGGCGCGCGCCAGCGGGCGAACGCGCGGCCCGCCCACCGCACGCTGAGCTCCATCGACGCGCGGGCCTGCGAGGCGCTCGCCGGGTAGGGCGTGCAATCGTCCAGGGCCATCATCACGTCGCTGGCGAGATCCCGCTGGATGTCGACGGCACGCTCGGGGCTGAGAAAGCGGCGCGACCCGTCAAGGTGGGAGCGGAACGCGACCCCCTCCTCCCGCAACTCTCGGAGCGCAGCCAAGCTGTACGCCTGGTACCCGCCCGAGTCGGTCAGGATCGCGCGCGGCCAACGCATGAACTGGTGCAGGCCGCCGGCATCGCGGACCGTCTCTCGCCCCGGGCGAAGCCACAAGTGGTAGGTGTTGGCGAGCAATATGCGGGCGTCGAGCTCGTCGGCAAGGTGGCGCGGCGTCAGCCCCTTCACCGCGCCCTTCGTCCCGACGGGCATGAAGACCGGGGTCTCGACCGGTCCGTGCGCCGTGTGCAGCACACCCGCGCGGGCACGCGTCCGGGGGCATTCGGCCACGACTTCGAAGCGGGGCGTCACGGGATGGCCGGCTTGGGGCCGGCTTCTATTGGGCAGACGGCGAGAACGTCGCCCGCTTGCTATCTTGACATCTTGGCCGCTTGATATCTTGATATATTAGAGGGCACGGGGCCTGCCCCGACGACAGCATGCCAGACAGACCCAGACGGCGCAGAAGGGTGCGGGCACGAGCCGCCGGAGGGGACGACGCCAAGGCGCGCCGCCGCGCAGCGGCTGCCGAGCGCAGGCGGAAAGCGCGGGCGGAGGCCAAGCGCATTGCCGCCCTGACCCCCATCGCCGCCCCGCACGAGAAGGAGTGGCCCTGGTCCGAGGGGACCATGACGGGCAACCGCAAGAAGAAGCCCGCCCTGCTCGCCATTACCAACGAGAACTGCACGGGCTGCGCGGGCTCGCCGGTCTGCATCAACTACTGCCCGGTGGACGAGTGCATGTACTGGATCCCGGACGAGGACCACCCGCCGTTCGGCCGGATCGAGGTGGACGGCCAGACCTGCATCGGCTGCAAGCAGTGCATTTCCAAGGGGCCCGACGGTACGTTCCTCGACGGTTGCCCGTGGGACGCCATTGACATGGTCCCCGTCGCCGAGGTGGAGAGCCTGCTGGACGTCAAGTACGAGTTCTGAGACACGATGCAGCACTCGGCAAGGTTTCTGGCCTTGGTCGATGACGCGAAGTCGCGCGTCCGGGAGACGACCGCGGACGCGGTCCGGTCCGAGCTCGAGAGCGGCCCGGCGTTCGTGCTGGTCGACACCCGCGAGGACTCGGAGTGGAATCTCTCCCACGCGGCCGGCGCGATCCATCTCGGCAAGGGTGTGATCGAGCGGGACATCGAGCGAACGGTCCCCGACGCGGACACCAAGCTGGTGCTGTACTGCGCCGGCGGGTACCGGTCAGCCCTCGCGGCTGACGCGCTGCAGCGCATGGGCTACCGCAATGTGCTCTCCCTAGCCGGCGGATGGCGGGCCTGGCGCGCGGCGGCGATGCCGGTCGAGACCGGCAGGCCGCCGCAGGACTGAGCAGGACCGGGCCCACACGAGGTCTACGCGCGCGCAAGCGTCGCAGCGGCAAGGCAGCGACGGTTGCCGGGATGAGTTGCGGGTCGGGGTTGCCACTCCGCCCGCGGAAACTCCGTTGGCACCCCTGCCGCATAGTCCCACGATCCGGCACCGACACTGCCGACAGGGGGCGCGCGATCAGCGCTGCACGGTCACACAATCGCCCCCGAACAGCCGTTTGGCCAAGTGGCGGAACTGGCGATCCGCCCGGACCCGGTCTTCCATGTCGTAAGTCAGGCTGAAATCGTTCGGCCGTTGCAGGTGCACTCGCAGGTCTGTCTTTCCCGGACTGGCCTTGATCAGGCTTGACAGGTCGCTTGCCAAGTCCCCGGGATCCACCCCGCCGGTGAGCTTGATCGTCACCGTGACCCGCGCCGGCGGCGGGACACGGGCCTGGTCGAGTGGCGCCATCTCGGCCACCGCGACCTTCCCGCCGCCCTCGTCCTCCAGGCGAACGGTGCCGCGCACGAGCATCGGGCGGTCCACCTCCAGCTGGTCGTGCAGCCGGTCGTACTGGCCGGCGAACACCAGCAGCTCCGTGCTGCCCCGCCGGTCGTCCAGGACGGCCGACGCCCATGGCCGGCCCTCGCGATTCTTGCGCCGCTGGATGCTGTGCAGCACACCGCAAACGGCCACATCCTCGCCGTTGGCGCGCTCGGTGAGCGCGGTGCTCTCCACGGGGCCGATGGACTCGATCACCTCCTCGAACGAGTCCAAGGGATGCCCGGTGACGTAGAACCCGAGCATCTCCTTCTCTCTGGCCAGCTTGTCCAGCTCGGCCCAATCATCGACCTCCGGCAGGCTCATCGGCTCGAACCCTCCCTCGGCGCCGAAGAGCCCGGCCTGCCCAATCTGCCGGTCACGGTAGGCGCGCTGGCCCGCCGTGATCGCAGCGTCCAGAACGGCGGTCATCTGGGCGCGCGTTCCCCCGAGTGTGTCCATGGCGCCCGCCTTGATGGCGCTCTCCACCATGCGCCGGTTGAGGCTTCCCCAGTCCACCGAGTCGCAAAAGTCGAACAGCGACCGGAAACCGCCCTCGCGCCGCTCGCGCGCCGCGATCACCTCCTTGACCGCATTGCTCCCCACGTTCTTGATCGCTCCCAGGCCGAATCGGATGGACTGCTCGCCGGCTGGCGTGAAATCCCAAAATGAGGTGCCGATGTCGGGTGCGAGCACCTCGATGCCCAAGTCCCGGCACTCGTTGATGTAGAGCCTCACCTTGTCGGCATTGCGGAGCTCCGCGGTCAGCAGGGCCGACATGAACTCCACGGTGTGGTGCGCCTTGAGGTACGCCGTGACAAACGCCAGAAAGCCGTACGCGGCCGAGTGGGACTTGTTGAAGCCATAGCCCGCGAACTGCTCCATCAGCTGGAAGAGCCGGTTCGCCTTGGCCTCGTCGACGCCCCGATCCCTAGCCCCGTCCAAGAAGCGTCCGCGCTGCACGGCCATCTCCTTGGGCTTCTTCTTGCCCATCGCGCGCCGCAGAAGGTCGGCCTCGCCGAGCGAGTAGCCCGCCACGACGTTCGCGATTTGCATCACCTGCTCCTGATACACGATCACGCCGTAGGTCTCCTTCAGGATGGGCTCGATCTCCGGCAGGAGGTAGGTGACCGGCTTGCGGCCGTGCTTGCGGTCGATGAAGTCCGGGATCATGCCGCCCTGGATCGGTCCCGGGCGGTACAGAGCGTTCAGCGCGCAGAGATCTTCCAGCCGCTCAGGCTTGTAGCGCCGGCATATGTCGCGCATCCCGTGCGACTCGAACTGGAACACGCCGCTGGTCAGGCCGTTCGCGATCAGCTCGTAGGTCTTTGCGTCGCCAAGGGGAAGCTGCTCCGAACGCAGGCGCTTGCCGGTGCGCTTCTCGATCCAGCGAAAGGTGTCCTCGATGATCGTCAGGGTCGTCAGCCCCAGGAAGTCCATCTTGAGAAGCCCCATCTGCTCGAGGCTCTTCATGTCGAACTGGGTGACGATCTCGTCCCGGGCCGTCTTGTAGACCGGAACCAGGGCCTTGAGCGGCTGGGGCGCGATGACAACCCCCGCGGCATGGACGGAAGGGTTGCGGGCGATGCCCTCCAGTCGACGGGCGGTCTGCATCAGCTTGGCCACGCCGGAGTCCGCGCGGATGGCCTCCTGCAGCCTCGGCTCGCCCTCGATGGCATTGGCAAGGCTGATCTTGAGGACGTTCGGGACCATCTTCGTGAGCCGGTCCACCTTGCCGAAGCTCATGTCCATCACTCTCCCGACGTCCTTGATGGCGGCCTTGGCCGCCATCGTGTTGAAGGTGATGATCTGGGACACCTGCTCGCGGCCGTACTTCTCGGTGACGTAGTGGATCACCTCGCCACGGCGCCTCATGCAAAAGTCGATGTCCACGTCCGGCATGGACTGGCGCTCGATGTTCAGGAATCTCTCGAACAGCAGGCCGTACTGGAGGGGGTCGATGTCCGTGATGCGCATCGCATACGACACCAGCGACCCGGCGGCCGAGCCCCGCCCCGGGCCCACCGGGATCTTCTTGGCCCTGGCGAACCGGATGAAGTCCCAGACGATCAGGAAATACCCGGAATAGTTCATCCGCTGGATCACTTCGATCTCGTGGTCCAACCGCTCCGCGTATTCGCCAAGCGGCCGCCGCAGGCGGCCACTTGCCTGCAGCGCTTCCAGGCGCGGCCTGCGAGCCTCGAATCCCTGCCGCGCGACGTAGGCGAAGTACGTGTCGGTGGTCTGGCCTTCGGGAACTGCGAAGCGGGGGAAGGGGTCCGACACCGGCTCAAGGTCCAGGTCGCACATCTCCGCGATTTCCCAGGTCCGGTCGAGGGGCCCCTCGTCACCGCCGAACAGGCTCGCCATTTCCGCCCGGGTCTTGAGGTAGAACTCGTTCGACCCGAAGCGCATCCTCTTCGAGTCGCTGAGCGTCTTGCCAGTCTGGACGCACAGCAGGGCCTCGTGCGCCCCGGCGTCGTCCTTTGTCAGGTAATGGGCGTCATTCGTCGCCACCAGCGGAATGCCCGTCTCCGCCGCCAACCGCAGCTGGAGCGGGACGAGCCGCTTGTCCAGGTCCAAGCCGTGGTCCTGGATCTCCAGGAAGAAGTTCTCCTTCCCGAAAATGTCCTGGTACTCGTAGGCAATCCTCCGCCCCTCCTCGTAGCCCTGCTCCAACAGGGCCTCCTGCACGTCGCCGCGCAAGCAGGCCGAGAGGCAGATCAGGCCCTCGGCGTGGCGCGCGAGCATTTGCTTGCTGATGCGGGGCTTATAGTAGAAGCCTTCCAGGAACGCGGTTGAGACCAGATTGATGAGGTTGTGGTATCCCTTGCGATTCTTCGCGAGCAGCACCAAGTGGTGGTAGCGCATGCTGGCGTCATGGCGCCGGTGGTCCCCCCGGACCGTGTAGACCTCGCAGCCGATGATCGGCTTGATCCCGGCCTTCTTCGCGGCCGTGTAGAACTCCACGGCGCCGAACAGGTTGCCGTGATCGGTGATCGCGACCGCGGGCCACTCATGCCGCGCGGCAACCCGCATCAGCCGCGGTATGTGGCAGGCCCCGTCCAGCAACGAATAGTCGGTGTGGCAGTGCAGGTGGACGAAAGGACGGCCCATCCGGGATTCAGATTCCAAGTATAAGGCCCGCCCGGAATTCCCCCCAGCGAGGCTAGCGACCGAAGATGCGGTCCAGATGCGCCTCGGAGGGCGCCCTTGAGGCGGTCAGCCGGCTCACCGCGAGATACACCGCCAGCGAGACGCAGAAGGCCGGGATGATCTCATGCACGTCGCTCATGCCGTCCACGCGGAAACGCACGCCGAACCTCCACGCCAATGTCGCGCCCATTCCGACAAGCATGGAGCAGAACGCGCCGTGCCCCGTCCCCCAGCGCAGGTACAGGCCCCCGAAGACGGCCGGGAAGAAGCTCGCGGCAAACACGGCGCCGGAAAAACTGGTCAGCTCGACCACACCCGCGGGCGGGAAGAGCGTCAGGGCGCCGACAACCGCCGAGTACGCGACGATCGCCAGCCGCGTCAGCCTGACGGTGGCGGGCGCCCCCAAGGGACGCCAGAGACTCGCGATATCACCGACGGCCGCCGTGCCCACAATCAGCATCACCGAGGCCAGCGATGACATGCCAGCCGCGAACAGTCCCGTGATGCAGGCGGCCGTGACGGCAGGATTCCCGAACTTCGCGAGCATGAACCCCACGACCTCATCGGTGTTGTGGATCAGGTAGGCCGCCTCCCGCTCGTCCGCCATGCCGTGCACGAGCGCCCCGAGACCCATCACGCAGATCAGCGAGACACCGAGAAAGATCGGCGTCCAGACCATCGCAAAGCGCATCCCGGCAGCGTCCCCGACAGAGTAGAAGCGCACCAGGCAGCGCGGTTCGGAGATCTGCTTCATGCCCACGGACAGCCCGATTCCGACGATGGAGGTCACCGAGACCAGTGCCCCGAACGTGACGAGGCCGTCCCCGATGGGCACGCCCTCCGCGGAGAGGTGGGATGTGCGGGAGATCCGGTCGAAGAGCTCTCCGACGCCGCCGGCGTAGACGAAGGGAATCGCCGCCATGACCACTGCAACGGCGAGCATCATCATTCCCTGGACCGCGTCGGTCCACAGCACGCTGTACATGCCGCCCAGCGCCGTGTAGAGACAGGTGAACCCCAGAATCGCCACAACTCCCCAGGCGTACGGCACCGCCAGCACGGTCTCCAGCAGGTGGGCGCACCCCTTGGCGATGCCCGCCATGTACCACAGCGTCGCGAACAGGATCGTGACGGCCGAGAGCACGCGGGTCGGGCGGGCAAGCGCGCCCTGATAGCGGTGGTCGAAGTAGTCCGGAACGGTCACCGCCCCCAGCCCGGCCGTCTGGTTGCGGAGCCGCGGCCCGAGCATCAGCCACGAGACCATGCAGAAGGCCGTCCACAGCGCGCCGACCCAAGCCCAGCTCAGGCCGGCCGCGAAGGCGTGGCCAGCCTGGCCGATGTAGGTGTTCGTGCTGGCAAACGTGGAAAAGAACGCCAGCGAGACGACCCAGCCCGGCACGCTGCGGCCGGCGACGTAGAAATCGGCCACGCCACGCTCGGCGCGGCGCCGGAAGTACCATCCGATGCCGAGGCACAAGCCCAGATAGACCAGCAGCGACGCCAGCACCGGCCAGTGCTCGCCGATCCAGTGCATCAGTGGGACCGTTTGTCGTCGCCAGCAACGTCAACCGGCATCCGCGAGACTGCCCACGCGTTGACCAGCACCAAGAGGACGATTGTCAGGTAAGCACCGATGGTGGCCCAGTCCACGATGGCCGCCATCGTACCGCGGGCGCTGGCTGGGAATCCAGCGCCCGCGGAAGGCCCCTACTGGACCCGGCGCAATGTGATGGTCTGCGGACGGCCCATCCCGCCGCGGCCACCACGCCGGCCCGCCGGACCACCCTGGGGCCTGCCGCCTCCGGGACCGCCGCCCCCTTGGCGCTGACCGCCGGGACCGCCGCCGCCCGGACCCCCGCCGCCGGGCCTGCCCATGCCGGGCGGGCGCCGCACGGTGCGGGTAAGCTCCATCTCGTCACCGGTCACCTTTCCGGCGTACTCGAACCGAATCTCGGCATTCCCCCGCTGGATGACCTGCGCGAAGGAAACCTCGTCGCCCGAGACCTTGCCGTCGCGAATCTCGGACTCTCCCATCGGCCCTGCCGAGATTGTGCCGCTGAGACTGTCGCCCTCGGCCGCGAGATTGACCTGTAGCTGCGTCACGCCCTGCGGGCCTGGAACCTCGGCCTCCCACTTGCCATCGACACCGGCCGCGCGAAGTCCGCGGACCACAACGGTCGCAAGCGGGGTCGCGACCACAAACGCTCTTCTGGAAATCATTCGTCTGGAGCCCTCCTCTTGGCTCTTGCCGTATAGGCGAAGGCGGCAGCGATTTGGTTGCAGGTGGGAGCGCCCCGCCGCACTTCCGCCAGAGAGTGGGCCGGCACTGCTCCGCGGATGCACGGCGAGTCACCCCGCCAGCGGTCACGCCGACGCGCGCTCAGCCCAGGCCCCAGCCCAGCACGGCCTCCAAGCTGGACCGGCAAACCCTGCCGGCGCGCAAGATTGCCGGCCGGGACCCGCCCAGGCTCACGACGGTGGACGGAACTGCGCGGCACACCGGACCGCCGTCGAGCACGAGGTCCAATCGGGACCCGATCTGCGCGACCACGTCGCCGGCCGTCCGGGCCGGGCGCCGTCCTGACAGATTCGCGCTCGTGCCGGTCAGCGGGCACCGCGCCTGCCGAGCGATCGCCCGGACCAGCGCGGACCGCGGCACGCGCACGGCAACGGTCCCGGTGCCCCCCGTGACGAGCTCCGGAAGGTGCGGCGCCGCCCGCAGGACAATCGTCAAGGGCCCGGGCCAGAACGCGGCGGCGAGGCTGGAGAATCCGGCGGGCCGACCGCGGGTGACGCGGGCGACGGCCTGCATCGAGTCCAACAGCAGCGGCACGGGCTTGGAGCGCGGGCGGCGCTTTGCCCGGAACACCCGCCCCACTGCGGCTGCGGCGCGAGCGTCCGCCAACAGTCCGTAAAGCGTGTCGGTCGGGGCGCCCACTACACCTCGACGGCGCACCGCCAGCACCGCCCGGCGGACGGCCTCGGCCGAAGGGCTCGCAGGCCAGACCGACAGCGTCTCGCAGCCCCCCATCGCAGACCATATTACGCTGGGAGTCTCGGCAAGCGCCGAGACACAGTGGCACACCTTCAGACGACCATCACCAGCAGTAGCAATGGGTGGCTGAAGCGCCTGCGCCAAGCGGCTGCCCGCGGGACGACCGTCGGCGAGGGATTCGCACTGGCGGAATCGTTCCATCTCCTGCAGGAGGCCCTGCGCTCAAAAGCCGAAGTCCAGCGGGTGTTCGCCGCGCGCAGTGCGGTCGCCCGCGCGGAGGCCAGCATTCCTCCGCACCGGGCCATACCCCTCCATCCCGTAGCGGACGGCCTGTTCGGGAAAGTCGCGACGACCGCGCGCAGCCAGGGCGTCCTGACCTTGGTGCGGCTCCCGGTTTGGGAGCCTGAGCAAGCGCTGCGCGGGCTGACAATCGTGCTGGACTGCGTGCAAGATCCCGGCAACGCGGGCACGATCGTGCGGACTGCCGAGGCCTTCGGCGCCGGTGGTGTCGTGTTCTTGGCCGGCTCGGCGACACCCGGCAACCCGAAGACGCTGCGCGCCGCGGCCGGGTCCCTCTTTCGCCTCCCGTTCTTGGCCCGGCTCGCCACCGGTCGGTTTCTCGCCCTGGCCGCCGAGCGCGAGAAGCGGCTGCTGGCCACAGTGGCCGGAGACGGTCAGTCGCTCGCCGCGGCGGACCTCTCTGACACCGCGGCGGTGATCATCGGCTCCGAGACCCACGGCGTGAGCCCCCGGCTGCTGGCGGCGTCCAGGCGCGTCGCGATTCCCACGCGGACCGTGGAGTCGCTCAACGCGGCGATTGCCGCGGCCATCGTGCTGTACGAGTCGGCCCGCCCGGTGGCCGGCCCGTGACCCTGTTCGGCGCGGGCGCCGGCACGAGGATGGACGAGGCCGGCCGCCCCCTGCCGGAGAGGATGCGCCCGCGCAACCTGGGGGAACTGGTCGGTCAACAGCACCTGCTGGCCGCCGGCAAGCCCCTCCGGCGGCAGATCGAGGCTGACCGGCTCGGCTCGATGGTCGTGTGGGGACCGCCCGGCGTCGGGAAGACATCTCTGGCACGCGTCATCGCCCGCGCCACTCAGTGCGAGTTTGTCGCCTTCAGCGGCGTGATGAGCAGCATTCGCGACGTGAGGGCAGTGCTTGTCGCGGCGGAGCACGAGCGACTGGCCGGCCGTCGGACGATTGTGTTCGTCGACGAGATTCACCGCTTCAACAAGGCCCAGCAGGACGCGTTCCTGCCGTTCGTCGAGCGCGGGGACATCACCCTGATCGGCGCGACCACCGAGAACCCGTCCTTCGAGGTGATCTCGGCGCTGCTCTCGCGGGTGAAGGTCTACACCCTCGCGGCCCTGTCCGACGATGACCTGGTCGGACTCCAGCGGGCCGCTCTGGGGGACGCCGAGCGGGGGCTGGCCGCGCTGGGGGCAAGGGTCCCGGAGGCGCTACAGAGGGCCATCGCGGTGCACGCGGGCGGGGACGCCCGGGTGGCGCTTCTCGCGCTGGAGGCCCTTGCCCAAGTGGCCGCTGGCGGCACGGCCACGGACGAGCAGCTCGCGGACGTGCTCCAACGCCGCCTGCCCCGGTACGACAAGGCTGGGGAACAGCACTTCAACCTGATCTCGGCACTGCACAAGTCGGTGCGCTCCAGCGACCCCGACGCAGCCCTCTACTGGCTGGCCTGCATGCTCGAGGGCGGCGAGGACCGCGTCTACATCGGCAGGCGGCTGGTGCGGATGGCAGCCGAAGACATCGGCCTCGCCGACCCGCGCGCCCTCGAGATGGCGTCAGCCGCCGTCGATGCCTTCCGGCTGGTCGGGGAACCTGAGGGCGACCTGTTCCTGGCCCAGATCGCCGTCTACCTTGCGGTGGCGCCCAAGTCGGACGCAGTGTACGCGGCCCTCGAGACCGCGCGGCGGGACGTGCGGTCCGGCCCTGCCGCGGAAGTGCCGCTGCACCTGCGCAACGCCCCGACGCGCCTCATGCGCGACGAGGGTTACGAGCACGCCCACCAGTTCGAAGGCGCCGTCGTGGGCATGCCCTGCCTGCCCGACGCGCTGCTCGGCAAGCGGTACTACCGGCCCACCGCCCAGGGCATCGAGGAACGCATCGCCAGACGGCTTGCCTCGATCCGGGCCGCGCGGGCGAAACTGGCCGGGGAACGGCCCAGCAAGCGGCGCTAGACCGTCGGTGTGATCACGGCGCGAGCCTTGTCGTGCGCTCGCAGCAGCTCTAGGCGGATCGAGTCGCGCAGCGCGTTCCAGCTCGCCTCGAGCACATCGTCCGAGACCCCGACCGTCGTCCAGTTCGAGGCGCTGTCCGCCCAGTTGATGAGCACCCGCACCTTGGCAGCGGTTCCCTTCCCTGGATCCAGCACGCGCACCTTGTAGTCGACGAGCCGGATGCCGGCCACCTCCGGGTAGCTCTCCGCCAAGCACTGGCGAAGGGCCGCCGCCATCGCGTCGAACGGGCCGGACGCGGCGACGACAGCCCGCACCGCCCCGCCCGGCGTCTGAACCTCCATCGCCATGTCGCAACGCGAGTGCTCCCGGCCAGACTTGCGCAGGGACATCTCCATCGACTCCAGACGGAACAGCTCGCGGCCGTCCCAGAGCGCCTCCCGCACCAAGAGCTCGAAGGACCCGTCGGCCGACTCCAGCTCGTAACCCTCGAATTCCATGCGCTTGATCCGCGCCAACAGGCGCGCCCGCGCCTCGGCGGTCAGCCGGTCGTCCCATCCCTGCTCGCGCAGCTTGAAGGTGATGTTGCTGCGCCCTGACAGATCGCTGACCAGCACGCGTCGCTGGTTGCCGACCCGCCCGGGCTCGACGTGCTCGTACGTCGTGGCCTCGCGCAGCACGGCGCTCACGTGAATGCCGCCCTTGTGGGCGAACGCGCTCTTGCCGACGAACGCGCTGCCGTTGGCGAGCGGCAGGTTGGCAGTCTCGGCGATGTAGTTGGCGAGCCCGGTCAGCTTCGCGACGTTCTCGGGCCCGACCACCGTGTGGCCCAGCTTGAGCTCCAGATTGCAGATCGTGGGCACGAGGTTGCAGTTGCCGCACCGCTCGCCATAGCCGTTCATGGTTCCCTGGACGTGAGTGGCCCCGAGCTCGACCGCCGTCACCGCGTTGGCGACTGCGAGCTCAGAATCATTGTGGGTGTGGATCCCGATCACGCCGTCGAAGCGCTTGCGCACCTCCGAGACAATCTCGCCGAGCCGCGCCGTGAGCGTCCCGCCGTTCGTGTCGCACAGCACCAAGCTGTCCGCCCCGGCTTCCCGGGCGGCGTCGAGCGTCCGCAGCGCGAAGTCGGGGTCGCTCTCGAAGCCGTCGAAGAAGTGCTCGGCGTCATAGATCACCTCGCGGCCCAGCGCCTTGATGTGCGCCACCGTCGAGCGGATCATCGCCAGATTCTGGGCCTCGGTCACCCGCAGAGCACGCTCGGTGTGCAATCTCCAGCTCTTGCCGAAGATCGCCACAGCCGGCGTCTCGGCCTCGAGCAGCTTGCGCACGTTGGGATCGGCCTCGACCGCGTTGGCGGCGTGGCGGGTGGAACCGAACGCCACCAAGCGCGCGTGCCTGAGCCGAAGGTCAGTCTTGGCCCGCTCGAAGAATCCCTCGTCACGCGGGTTCGACCCCGGCCAGCCCCCCTCGATGTAATCGATCCCGATGTCGTCAAGGCGCCGCGCGATGGCCAGCTTGTCGTCCACCGAGAAGGAGACATGCTCGCCCTGCGTGCCGTCCCGCAGCGTCGTGTCGTAGGCGAAGACTCGCATCAAACCCGCCCCGCAGCGATCACTCGCCCGCCGCAGGGGCCAGCGGCGTGGAGTCCGGCCTCTCCTTGCGGAGGAACGGCATCATGGCCCGCAGCTTGCCGCCCACCTCCTCGATCAGCTGGCTCTCCTGCTGGCCCCGCGTCGCGAGGAAGCGCTCGCGCCCGGCCCGGTTCTCGTCCATCCACTCGCGGGCGAACTGGCCGGACTGGATCTCGGCCAAGATCTCCCGCATGCGCTCCCGAACGTCGTCGTTGACGACTCGGCGGCCCCGCGTGTAGTCCCCGTACTCGGCCGTGTCCGATACCGAGTAGCGCATGTAGCTGAGACCGCCCTCGTAGATCAGATCAACGATCAGCTTCAGCTCGTGGAGACACTCGAAGTAGGCAATCTCAGGCTGGTAGCCAGCGTCGACCAAGGTCCGGAACCCGGCGCGGACCAGCTCGGAGCAGCCGCCGCAAAGAACCGCCTGCTCTCCGAACAGGTCGCTCTCGGTCTCCTCCTTGAAAGTCGTCTCGATCACGCCGGCCTTGAGGCAGCCCAGCCCCAGCGCGTAGGCCAGCGCCTGCTGCCTGGCGCGGCCGGAGAAATCCTGCGCCACCGCGACCAGTCCCGGCACGCCGACGCCCTCCACGAACAGTTCGCGGACGCGGTGGCCGGGAGCCTTGGGCGCGATCATCGAGACATCCACGCCGGGCGGCGGCGAGATCTCCTTCCAGTGAATGCAGAAGCCGTGCGCGAACATGAGGGTGTCCCCGGTCTCGAGGTGAGGCTCGATCTCGCTCCTGTAGAGTTCCGGCTGGATGTGGTCGGGCAGGAGGACCATGACCACCTGCGCCGCGCGGCTGGCCTCCGCGGCCGTGCGCACCTCCAAACCGGCGCGCTCGGCCTTGGGCCACGACTTGGACCCCTCGTAGAGGCCAACCACCACGTCCAAGCCGCTCTCCTGCAGGTTGAGCGCGTGGGCGTGGCCTTGGCTGCCGTAGCCGATGATTGCGATCTTCTTTCCCTTGAGCAGGTTCAGATCACCGTCGGACTCGTAATAGATTGTTGCTGGCATAAGACTGTGTGAAACTCGTTCCTCGAATTCTGTGGGAGGGGGCCTAGACCCCGGATAGGGATGCTTCGCTGAAGTGCGGCACCGGCAGCTGGTTGTGCTTCGACCGGGCCATGGCCATCGCGCCCGATCGAACCATCTCGATCGGCCCGTACGACCGCAGCAGGGAGACCAGAGCGTCGAGCTTGTCGGTCGCGCCGGTGGCCTCGATCATGTAGGTGCTCGGCGAGGCGTCCACGACGTGTGCCCGGAAGATCTGCGCCTCCGTGAGCAGGGCCGCGCGGCGGGAACCCTCGACGTGGACCCTGATCAGGACCATCTCTCGCCGCACGGCGCGCGACACCGTCAGGTCCACCGCCTTGATCACGTTGACCAGCCGGCTGATCTGCTTGATCAGCAGGTCGCGCCCGCTATCGCTGACCTCAGCCTCGATCGTCATGATGGACAGCGTGGGGTCGAGCGCCTTGGCCACGGTAAGGCTCTCGATGTTGTAGCCGCGAGACGTCAGGACGCCGGCGACGCGCATCAGCGCGCCGGGCTTGTTCTCGACCAGCAATGAGATCAGTTGTCGCATGTCCGCCTCCCGCTAGTCGCCCGCGGCCGCCACCGCCGGGCCGGGCTCCATGATCATCTCGTTCACGGCGCCGCCGGCGGGGACCATCGGGTAGACGCACTCTTCGGGGGACACCTGCACGTTGAGCAGGTAGGGTCCCGGCTCTGAGAAGGCCGTCTCGAGCGCCCGGTCTAGGTCAGCCGGATCCGCCACCGCCCCGCCCGGGATTCCGAACGCCGCGCCGAGCAAGGACGCGTCCGGAAAGGCCTCCACGAAGACTTGGCTGTAGCGACCCCCGTAGAAGAGTTCCTGCCACTGGCGCACCATGCCGAGGCTGTTGTTGTTCATCACGATGATCTTGACCGGCAGCCGGTTGGCCGAGATCGTGCCCAGTTCCGGTATCGACATCATGAAGCCCCCGTCCCCGACGATCGCCATCACAGTCTTGTCGGGCCGGGCAAACTTGGCCCCGATGGCCGCCGGCACGCCGAACCCCATCGATCCCAGACCACTGGACGACTGCCACAGCCGCGGCGCGTTGAACCGCATGATCTGCGCCGCCCACATTTGGTGCTGCCCCACATCGACCGTAACGATCGAATCGCCGCCCGCGATGCGGTCCAGCCTCCGCATCAGGTCCTGCGGCTTGATCTCGCCATCCGCGGGAGTGTAGGTGAACGGATGCTGGCGCTTCATCTCGCGGATACGGTCCATCCACGCCAGCCGCTGCGGCCGACGTGCCAGCCCGAGCGAGTCCCGCGTGCCCTCCAGCGCAGCGTTAAGGCGGCGCAGCACGGATCTGGCGTCCCCGACGACTCCCAGATCGGCACGGCGGTTCTTGTTGATCTCGGCCGGGTCAATGTCGACGTGCAGCACCTTCGCGCCGGGGGCGAACTTGTCCAGCCTGCCGGTCACCCGGTCATCGAAGCGCACGCCGAGGCCGATCAGCGCGTCGCACTCGGTGACGCCGATGTTGGCCGCGTAGCTCCCGTGCATCCCCAACATCGAGATGAAATTCGGGTGCTCGCTGGGCATGGCTCCCAGCCCCATCACGGTGTGGGCCAGGGGTGCCTCGAGCAGTTCCGAGAAGCGCACCAGCTCGTCGCTGGCCCCCGAGGAGATCACACCGCCGCCGGCGTAGATGTAGGGCCGCTCGGACGCCCACAGGAACTCGACGGCCCGCTGGATGGAGTCCTCGTCCGGGTCCAGCTCCGGGCGGTAGCCCCGCAGCGGAAGCATGTCCTGGTCGTCGCTGTAACCGGTCTCCGCCAGCAGCACGTCCTTGGTGATGTCGATCAGCACCGGGCCCGGGCGCCCGGTGACCGCGATGTGGAAGGCCTCGTGCACCGTTTGCGCCAGTTCGTCGACATCCTTGACGAGATAGTTGTGCTTCGTGGCCGAGCGCGAAATCCCGAAAGTGTCCGCCTCTTGGAACGCGTCGCGGCCAATCAGCGATTGCGGCACTTGCCCGGTGATCGCCACGACCGGGATCGAGTCCAGCAGGGCGTCGACAAGCCCCGTCGTCAGGTTGGTCGCGCCGGGACCGGAGGTTGCCATGCACACCCCGGCCTTCCCGGTCGCCCTTGCGTAGCCCTGAGCCGCAAACGCCGCGTTCTGCTCGTGCCGCACGAGCACGTGCCGCAGCGGATGTGCGTAGAGCACGTCATAGACCGGCAGCGTGACGCCGCCGGGATAGCCGAAGATTGCCTCGGCACCCTCGCGGACCAAGCTTTCGATCAAGATCCGCGCGCCGCTCATCCTCTCCATCGTGAGAATCCCCCGCTTCGCTCTTCCCAGCTTCCATCATCCCGCATTCCGAGAGCGAAGCGAAGCCAGCCCCGCCCCCGAGTCTTCCCGCCCCGGCGAGCGTCCCCGTCAGAAAGTGACCAGAGACGCTCGGCCAGGGCCGGGTACAACTACGGGAATTGCCTCGAAGGCGATGGCGATCGCGGGGATACCTGTGACAAGCCGCCAGTGCCGGCTTCCCCGAGCCAAGGGGCCGACCTCGACCCCACCGGCGGATTCCCGGGATCGACGGCGCCCGGTGCTCGACTGGCGCGAACTTGACATGTACCGGTCCCGCCCCGCGTCGCCACGGGCGCCAAGCCAGATCTTACCATCCACGACAGTGCCCGTCAACGGTAGCCCAGCGGGGCGCCGCGGCTCGCGCTAGGCGACTGGGGCATGACGCAGCCCCCGAGGCCAATGGCGGGCCCTCCCCGGCTGGCTGGCCGCAGGCCAGGGGCGCGGTGCCCGCGGGCGCGGTGTCGGCCGACCTGCCCTCCGGGCTGACACCGCCCTCAGTCGGCGACCGGAAGGTGGACCTTGAACACGCTCCCTTGGCCAACGGCGGCCTTCGCGGTCAGACGGCCGCCCATCATCCGGACCAAGTCGCGGGCCAAGCTCAGGCCGAGCCCCGATCCGGGCACCGCGTTCCGGACTGCCCGGTGCGACCGGTAGTACGGCTCGAAGATGCGCCCGATCTCCGATTGCTCGATCCCCGGGCCCCGGTCATGGACGCGAACTTGCACCTCGGGGCCAGACTCGGTGGCGACCAAGGTCACCTCCACCTTCAGCCACAGACCCTCGCTGGCGTGGTTGACCGCGTTGGTGAGCAAGTTTGTGATGGATTGCCGGAGCGCGTTCTTGTCGGCCGGAACCGCTGGCAGTTCGCCCCGGACGGCACGCTCGAGAACGAAGCCGGCACGCTCGACCCGGGGCCGGACCTCGGCGATCGCGGCGTCGACAACCGCGGGCACATCCACCCTCCGGAGCACGACGGCTTCCTGGCCCGACTCGATCCTCGAGAACAGCAGGGTGTCCTCGATCATCTCGCTCAGGCGCTTGGCCTGGTCCCGGACCAGCTCGCCGTAGCGAACCAAACGCCCGTCCTTGCCGACCAGGCCGTCCGCGATGTTCTCCCCGATCAGGCGCATCGACGCGACGGGCGATCGGAGCTCGTGGGAGACGTTGGCGACGAACGCCATGCGCATCCTTGCCAGGCGGGAAGCCCGGCGGGCCCCGGTCGCGACGAGCACGATCGCGATGGTGAGGAGAGAGAGAACTCCGAGGCTCGTGAGCAAGTGCCACCAGTACTGGTGAGCGAGGGCTTCGTCGAGAGACTCGCTGACGCGGTGCGCCGCGAGCTCGAGACGATGGTGCCTCGGGCTTACCACGAAAACGCGCGGTCGGATCGGCACCGCGGAAGCGAAGCCAAGGGTGTTGGGCGACGGGCGGGCGGTGGGCCGGAAACTCTCGGGTACCATTGCGGGATCCAGGCCGAGGGCGACCCTCTGGGTCGCGCCCCGCTCGACGGCCGTCTGGGGCACGCGGCCGTCCAGAGACGCCAGCGTGTGCCTCCAATCCGGGTTCGCCAGCCAAGGCACCTCCTCGACGCGCCGCTGGGGGCCGAGAACGTAGGCGGCTCTGGCGGGGCCCAACCCGCTGTCACGGCCGGCAGTTCCAGCGGGGGCGCGCTTGAAGACCCGGACCATCTCGCCGCTCCAAATCAGCGCCACCTCGTAGGAACCGTCCCCGCCCAAGCCGGCGAAGTCCCGGCCCAGCCGCGGGAGCAAGATCCGCTCGGCAAGATACTCGAGGTCGAGCTGCAGCACGAGCTGGCCGCGGACTCGCGGGCTGTTGCCGGGCCGGCGGGGAGGCATCATCATCGGTCGCGCGACCACTGAGTGCTCGGGGTAGGCCAGCCATGTCGCGAACCAGCGCGACGAGACCGACTGGCCGCGCCGCGGCCAAGCTTCCAGCAAGTGCCCCTCGAGGCCCGACAATTCACGCGACCAGTCCGCCGGGCGCATCCGCCCGCTCCCGGTGTCGAGCTCGCGAAGCGCGGTTCCCCGCCCGTTCGGCCCGGGCAGGTCGAAGATCATCACCCGTCTCAGCGAGGCAGAGTGCGGGACGGAGTCGGTCCAGAACTCGTAGCGCTCCATCAGGGCCCGGCCTGGATCTTGGGCGTCCAGGACCGGGTCGGCCCTGAAGAGCATCAGCAGTTGGGCGGCGTCAAGCCGCAGGCTCGCCTCGAGATCCCGCATCGTCGCGCGGAATTCGCTTGTCGCAACGATCCGGCGGGAATCTCGCGCGGCTCCGATCCAGGACAGTTGCAGGAAAGCCAGCGCGACCAATCCGCTCGCACAGGCGAAGATCAGGAGGATCATTTCCTGGGCGTCCCGGGTGGGCCACCTGACCCGCGAGACGATCTGCCGGAGCCGGCCGAGCGACGGCGTGGCAGCGGTACGCCAGCGACCGGTCATGCGCCGGCCACCGCCCGACGCGACGGTCGCGCGCCCCTGCGCCGGAGGCAGAATGGGCCCCAACCGTCCGAGCGCCCCGGTTGTCCGCGGCGGCCGGCGGGCCCGCTATTCGACCATGAACTCGTAGCCCACGCCATAGACGGTGCGAATCCAGCGAGGATTCTTGGGATCATCGCCAATCTTCTTGCGCAACCAGCCGACATGCACGTCGACGGTGCGCGTCGGCGTTCTTCCGTCCGAGTTCCAGACGTCTCGCAGCAAGTCCTCGCGGTTGACAGGTTCGCCGGCGTTCCTGAGGAGATAGAGCAGCAGGTTGTACTCCTTCATCGACAGGGGCACTAGGTTGCCGCCGACGGTCACCCGCGACCGCTTGGAATCCACCATGACGTCGCCGAAACGATACTGGCGCCCCATGTTCAGCGCCGCTCTGGGCGAGGGCGGCCCGCGCCGGAGCAAAGCCTCGACCCGCGCCTGGAGCTCCGGCACGTCGAACGGCTTGGTCAGGTAGTCGTCGGCGCCGCACGTGAAACCTCGGAGCTTGTCATCGAGCATCGTGCGCGCGGTGAGCATCAGCACAGGCGTGTGGATATGCTTGGCCCGCAGGTCCCCGCAAACCTCGAACCCATCCTTGCCGGGCAGGATCAGGTCAAGGATGATCAGGTCGTAACCACCCTCGCACGCACGCTCGAACGCCTCCATCCCGTTGTCCGCGACCTCCACATCATGGCCCACCGACCGGAGCCGGTCCTCCAATGCGACACGGATGCTCAGCTCGTCCTCAACCAGGAGAATGCGATTGGCCATAGCCCTTCCTATCTCAGTCAGCCGCACCCAAGGCTGCGCCCGCCAGCGAGCCGCAATCCCGACTCTCTTGAAACGATAGCGCAGGTCCAGCCACGAGCCGGGCGGTGGCGCCATGACCCGTCCGTCGCAACACCATCCCGCATTGCCCGTGACGCGGGCCGGGGGAGGCGTTCAAAAGCCCGACAGCACCGCAGACACGAGCGTGGCAGCAATGGAACGGCTGGCCCGCTCGATCGCAGCCTGACGCTCGTTCACATACGCCTCGGGATCGTCGCTCACCTCGTAATTCTCGCGGTGCGCCAAGTCGGGGTTGAGGTAGAGCACGCTGCCGTCGCGCGCGTCGTAGAGCGCGACGTGCACGCGGGTGACGGTCATGACAGCGGTGGCCCTCCCTGTCGAGGGGTCGAAGTTCTGCGGAATCGCGTCGAACAGCATGACCCTACCCACGAGGGTCGCGTCCGCGCCCTGGGTGCGGCTCACCACGTCATAGCGCGTCCGCGCCAAGACCTCCCGCACCACAGCGTCCGTGAGCTGCTGCTCGACTTTGAACTCGGACGTGACGTTGGTGAAGGCGGGCACGGCGATGGTGCGGATCCGGTCGGGAAGCAGGTCCGCGCTGCCGACCACGCGGTAACCGCAGCCAAAGGCGGCCAGAACGCACGCCAAGGTCGCCCGCAACGGTCGCGGGCTGGCCAAACGCGGCATGCTGCCTAGTCGGCCGGGTCCCCGGGGGCATCGCCAGTGTCGCCAGCCCTGGGGCCACGCCGGAAGACGCCGGCGAGGCGGGTCAGCACCCCGCTGGCGGCGAACGTCAGCGCCATGGCCAGCAAGACCGGGCGGGAAAAGTTCCAGATCAGGAAGATCATGCTGGCGCACAGCACGACGGTCACCGGCCGGGCGCGGAAGTCGAGTTCCTTGAAGCTGCGGTAGCGCCACCCGGAGATCATCAGCACCGCGAGGCTGGCTACCAGACCGCACCACAGCAGCCCGGCCGGCCACCAGTCCTCAATCGGCCAGCCCGCGCGAAAGTGCACGAACGCCCCCAGCAGGCCGGCGGAGGGAGGGATCGGCATGCCCACGAAGTAGCGGCGGTGCCGAAGGCCTGGATTCTTGGGGCGGGGGTTGGCCTGGACATTGAAGCGGGCCAGCCGGGCGGCGCCGCAGGTGAGGTAGAGAAACGTGCAGAAATATCCCAGTGACGACAGCAGCGCTCCCAAGACTGGCCCGGCCTCGGGCGGCGCCGCCCGCATGCCCCAGGCATAGGCCAACACCGCCGGCCCGGCGCCGAATGTGATGCAGTCGGCCAGAGAGTCGAGCTCGCCGCCGAACTTGCTGGTCGCCTTCGTCATCCTGGCGATGCGCCCGTCCAGGCCATCGGTGAGCATGGCTATGCCGATGGCGATCGCCGCGTGGTCCAAGAGGCGCGCCACGTCAGCGGCCTGGCCCGGCGGCAGGGAGACGGCCCTCACGGTTTGCACCAGCGTGAAGTACCCGCAGAACAGCGTGCCGACCGTGAACATCGTCGGCAGCGCGATTGGCGGCCGGCGGCGGCGGCGGCGGCGCCTGCGCCGAATCTTCACCGCCCGCACATCAGCTCCGCCTGGCGAGTATCGAAGCGCCGCCGAGTACGCGGTCCCGCTCCGCTACGGCCAGATCCCATTCCGGGCCGAGCACCACATCCACCCGGGACCCGAACTTGATCAGCCCAAAGCGCTCCCCGGCCCGGAGCGTCTCGCCCGCGCTCTTGTGGCAGACGATGCGACGGGCCAGAAGGCCCGCGATCTGGGTGACCTCCACCGGGCTCCGGCACAGCCGAGACTCGATCACCAGCTTGTTGCGCTCGTTCTCGGCAGAGGCCACGTCAAGGTGGGCCAGCCGGAAACGGCCGGGACTGTAGCGGACTGATGCGATGGTCCCGGCGACGGGCGACCGGTTCACATGGACGTCGAAGATGTTCAGGAAGATGCTCACCCGCACGCGGTCCCCGGGCTCCTCGCGAATCCGCACGACCCTGCCGTCGGCAGGCGCGACGCACACGGGCCCGGGTGGGATCTCGCGGTTCGGGTCCCTGAAGAAGTAGAGGCAGAAGGCCGCCGCCATGAACCATGGCGCGGCCGCCCAAACCGAGAGCCAGAGGCCGGCCAGCGCGCCGGCGGCGCCCAGCCCCAAGCCATAGTGATACCCGTCCCTGAGCATTCTGAGGCTGTCGTTGGCGATCGCTCCCCGCGGGATCACCCGGCCTGGCGGGCGTGTTGACGCACGATCCGCGCCATCTGGTCCTTGAGCCTCAGCTTGAGCTTCTTCAGCCGCGCCTCCTCGAGCTGCTCCTCGGAAGACGGGAACCGCCTCGCGCCAAGCTCGCGCAGCCGGCGCTCGTACGCGGCGTGCCGGCGCTTGAGCTCCCGATACGACGCGTTCGACTCCATCAGTTCCGCGACAACCTGCGCGGATGAGACAGCTGTCATCCAACCCCTCCTATTGTCAACCGCGCGCCGGCGGCGGGCACTGAGCGCGCCTGGCACTCTACTCTACCAGAGCCGCGCCTGGGGGCGGCCAAGGGCCGTCGGCTATGCTGGGCCGAGGCGAATGGCCGTCAGCGACGAACTTCTTGCGATCCTCTGCTGCCCCGTGACGCGGGTGCCGCTCGAGCGCGTTTCCGAGGCGCGCCTGGCGGAGCTGAACGATGCCGTGCGGGCCGGCAGGCTGCGGCACGCCGACGGCACTGCCGTGGCCGAGCCGCTGGACGAGGCGCTTGCGACCGTGGACGGCAAGCGCTGCTACCGCGTGGACGGTGGCATACCAGTGCTGCTGCCGGAGTCCGGAATGGGCGTTGGCTGAGGGGGATTGGGCGCGGGCGGCGCCGTTGGGCGCCGCCCGCGCGTGAGAGTTCCGGGCAGCGTCCTACTCTCCCACGCCGTTGCCAGCGCAGTACCATCGGGGCTGGGGAGCTTAACTGCCGTGTTCGGTATGGGAACGGGTGTGGCCTCCCCGCTAGGGCCACCCGGGAAGGGTGGGAGGGAAGGCGGGGCAACCGCCGAGCGCCCGCGCGTGGCGCGGGCCGCTCCGGGGCAGGGCCTGCGGGCAAGCCGCTTGGGCGATTAGTAGCGGTTAGCTGAACGCGTCGCCGCGCTTGCACATCCGCCCTATCCAACTCGTCGTCTACGAGTGCCCTACTGGGGAAACCTAGTCTTGGGCGGGGCTTCGCGCTTAGATGCTTTCAGCGCTTCTCCCCTCTGAACTTCGCTACCCAGCGGTGCCACTGGCGTGACAGCTGGCTCACAAGAGGTTCATCCGCCTCGGTCCTCTCGTACTGAAGGCAGCCCCCCTCAAGTTTCCTACGCCCACCAAGGATAAGGACCGAACTGTCTCGCGACGTTCTGAACCCAGCTCGCGTACCGCTTTAATGGGCGAACAGCCCAACCCTTGGGAGCAGCTCCACCCCCAGGATGCGATGAGCCGACATCGAGGTGCCAAACCCGGGCGTCGATGTGAACTCTTGGCCCGGATCAGCCTGTTATCCCCGGCGTACCTTTTATCCGTTGAGCGACGGCCCTTCCATGCGGAACCGCCGGATCACTATGGCCTGCTTTCGCACCTGCTCGACCTGTCAGTCTCGCAGTCAGCCCGGCTTGTACCATTGCGCTCCACGGCTGGTTTCCAATCAGCCTGAGCCGAGCTTCGCGCGCCTCCGTTACGCTTTGGGAGGCGACCGCCCCAGTCAAACTACCCACCAAGCAGTGTCCCCGGGCCGGCTTCACGGCCCCGGGTTAGATCCACAGCACCACGAGGGTGGTATCTCAAGGCTGGCTCCGCGCCGCCCGCGAGCGGCACCTCGTAGCCTCCCACCTATCCTGCGCGCGCCATGCCATGCATCACTGCCAAGCTGTAGTAAAGGTGCACGGGGTCTTTCCGTCCTTTGGCGGGTAACCGGCGTCTTCACCGGTACCACAACTTCGCCGGGCTGGTTGTCAAGACAGCGCTCAGATCGTTACGCCATTCGTGCAGGTCGGAACTTACCCGACAAGGAATTTCGCTACCTTAGGACCGTTATAGTTACGGCCGCCGTTCACCGGGGCTTCGCTTCGCGGCTTCGCTTGCGCTGACCGCTCCGCTTAACCTTCCGGCACCGGGCAGGCGTCAGCCCCTATACGTCGTGTTGCGACTTCGCAGAGACCTGTGTTTTTGATAAACAGTCGCCTGAGCCGTTTCCCTGCGGCCCCCCTTGCGAGGGGGCGCCCCTTCTCCCGAAGTTACGGGGCCAGTTTGCCGAGTTCCTGGACAACCAATCACCCGAGCGCCTGAGAATACTCTTCCCGTCTACGTGTGTCCGTTTGCGGTACGGGCGCCGCGCGCTCTCCTTAGAGGTTTTTCCTGGCAGTGTAGCTGCGCAGCTTTGCGGCCTTGCGGCCTCGCGTCCGCCCTCGGCGCACATCCCGGGCGGATTTGCCTGCCCGGGCGCCTTGGAACGGCCAAAGGGGACTTCCATCGCCCCTCCTGCTTGACTTCCTGCGTCACCCCATCGTACGAGCGACCGCGCGGCGGTCGCGGAATATTAACCGCGCGCCCATCGGCTACGCCTCTCGGCCTGGCCTTAGGACCCGACTAACCCCGGGCGGATCGACCTTGCCCGGGAAACCTTCGACTTGCGGCGGCCAGGGTTCTCGCCTGGCTTATCGCTACTGATGCTGGCAGAGTCGCTTCGCGCCCCTCCACGGACCCTCCCGGGACCGCTTCTGCGGCGGCGCGAACGCTCTCCTACCGCCCCCGGGGATATCCCCGGGAACCCGCGGCTTCGGTGCAGCGCTTGAGCCCCGTTACATTTTCGGCGCCCAGACGCTCGACCAGTGAGCTGTTACGCTTTCTTTAAAGGATGGCTGCCTCTAAGCCAACCTCCTGGCTGTCGTCGCGACTGGACTTCCTTACCCACTGAGCGCTGCTTGGGGACCTTAGCCGGCGGTCTGGACTGTTCCCCTCTCGACCACGGAGCTTAGCCCCCGCGGTCTGACTCCCGCGCCTGCGTCGGCGGCATTCGCGCTTTGGTTGGATTCGGCAGGCTGTGAAACCCCCTAGTCCATCCAGTGGCCTACCACCGCCGCGCTTGCGCGAGGCTAGCCCTAAAGCTATTTCGGAGAGAACGAGCTATCACGGAATTTGATTGGTCTTTCACCCCTTCCCTCGGCTCATCCAAGCCGTTTTCAACCGACACTGGTTCGGGCCTCCATCCGCTGTCACACGGACTTCACCCTGGCCAAGGGCAGATCATCCCGCTTCGCGTCTAGTCCCGGCGACTGCGCGCCCCGTTAGGACTCGCTTTCGCTGCGGCTCGGTATCCCTTAACCTCGCCACCGAGACTAACTAGCCAGCTCATTAAGCAAAAGGCACGCGGTCAGGCCGCCCGCCCCGCCCCCTGACGGGGGCCGGGCCGGCCGCGCCCTCCCGCTGCTTGTAGGCACACGGTTTCAGGCACTGTTTCACTCCCCTAGCAGGGGTCCTTTTCACCTTTCCCTCACGGTACTGGTCCACTATCGGTCGAGAGCGAGTGTTTAGCCTTGCCGGATGGTCCCGGCAGCTTCCCGCAAGGTTTCCCGTGCCCCGCGGTACTCAGGATACCCCCGGACGGCGCGCCCGCCTTTCGCCTACGAGGCTGTCACTCCCTCTGGCCGGCCTTTCCAGGCCGTTCGGCTAGGCCCGCGCGCCCCCCTGTCGGGGGTCCTACAACCCCGCCCGACCCCGCGAGGGGACGGCCGGTTTGGGCTGTTCCGCGTTCGCTCGCCGCTACTAGCGGAATCACTGTTGTTTTCTTTTCCTCCGGGTACTGAGATGGTTCACTTCCCCGGGTTCGCCCCGCCGCGCTATGTGTTCCCGCGACGGTGGCGGGAGTTGCGCTCCCGCCGGGTTTCCCCATTCGGACACCCCCGGATCTCCGCTTGCTGGCAGCTCCCCGAGGCTTTTCGCAGCTGGCCGCGTCCTTCTTCGCCTGCTCTCGCCTAGGCATCCCCCGTGCGCCCTTAGTAGCTTGCCCGCAGGGCCTGCCCCGGAACGGCTCCCGCCGCCCCTTCCGGGCTCGCCCCGCTATCTGCATTATCTAATTCAGACGCCTCCTCGGACGGCGCGCCTCGCGGCGCGCCCCCCGGCGATTGCCTATTTCCACCTTCCCTCTCCTGTCTCTCAACGATCCCCCCCGGGCCTGCCCGGTGGGCGCGGCTGGACTTGAACCAGCGGCCTCATCCTTATCAGGGATGCGCTCTGACCGGCTGAGCTACGCGCCCCCCCGGTGGAGCTGGCCGGGCTCGAACCGGCGACCTCCCGGATGCAAACCGGACGCTCTCCCAGCTGAGCTACAGCCCCGCCCCGCGGGACTGGTCGGACGTCGGCGCGGGGCTGCGCCCCGCGCCCTGGCACGGTTCCGTCTGCGGATCCCCAGCGCGAGCTGGCCGGACCGGCGCTGGGGGGGCGCCCCGGGCGCGCTTGGCGCGCCCCGCGCCCCCCGTGTTGCTCGCTTAGAAAGGAGGTGATCCAGCCGCAGGTTCTCCTACGGCTACCTTGTTACGACTTCACCCCAATCATGCACCATACCGTCGGCCGCTGCCCCCGCCGGTAAACCGGCGGTTGGCCCGCGGACTTCTAGTACAGCCCACTTTCGTGATGTGACGGGCGGTGTGTACAAGGCCCGGGAACGTATTCACGGCGCCGTTCTGATGCGCCATTACTAGCGATTCCAGCTTCATGCAGGCGAGTTGCAGCCTGCAATCCGAACTAGGGGCGGCTTTGTGGGATTCGCTCCGCCTCGCGGCTTCGCTGCCCGTTGTACCGCCCATTGTAGCACGTGTGTAGCCCTGGACATAAAGGCCATGCTGACTTGACGTCATCCCCGCCTTCCTCCAGCTTGTCGCTGGCGGTCTCCCGCGAGTCCCATGATTGGCAACGCGGGACGAGGGTTGCGCTCGTTGCGGGACTTAACCCAACATCTCACGACACGAGCTGACGACAGCCATGCAGCACCTCTGCGACAGCCCCCGAAAGGGCAGTGCCGTCTCCGGCACCTCCCGCCGCAGTTCAAGCCCAGGTAAGGTTCCTCGCGTTGCGTCGAATTAAACCACATGCTCCACCGCTTGTGCGGGCCCCCGTCAATTCCTTTGAGTTTCAGCCTTGCGACCGTACTCCCCAGGCGGCACACTTAACGCGTTAGCTCCGGCACGGACCCAGTGAAGAGCCCACACCAAGTGTGCATCGTTTAGGGCGTGGACTACCAGGGTATCTAATCCTGTTCGCTCCCCACGCTTTCGAGTCTCAGCGTCAGTCGCGGCCCGGAAGGCCGTCTTCACCTCCGGCATTCCTCCTGATCTCTACGCATTCCACCGCTACACCAGGAATTCTGCCTTCCCCTGCCGCACTCTAGCCGGCCAGTTTCGCCCGCACCCTCCCGGTTGAGCCGGGAGATTTCACACGCGACACGGCCCGCCGCCTACACTCGCTTTACGCCCAGTGATTCCGAACAACGCTTGGGGCCCACGTATTACCGCGGCTGCTGGCACGTGGTTTGCCGCCCCTGCTTCTGCGGGTACCTTCTCACTAGTCCCCGCTGAAAGACCTTTACGACCCGAGGGCCTTCCTCGGTCACGCGGCGTCGCTGGATCAGGGTTCCCCCCAGTGTCCAAAATTCCCCACTGCTGCCTCCCGCAGGAGTCTGGCCCGTGTCTCAGTGCCAGTGTGGCCGTGTGCCCTCTCAGGCCGGCTATCGATCGTCGCCTTGGTAGGCCGTTACCCCACCAACCAGCTAATCGTCCGCGGGCCCCTCCTCGAGCGCCAAAGCGCTTTCCCCGCGGCCCTTTACGGCCGCGGGCGCATGCGGTATTAGCCCCGGTTTCCCGGGGTTATCCCCCACTCGAGGGCAGGTCACCCACGTGTTACTCACCCGTCCGCCACTGTACTCACCCCCGAAGGGGCTTTCTCGTTCGACTTGCATGTGTTAGGCGCGCCGCCAGCGTTGATTCTGAGCCGGGATCAAACTCTCGACGAATGCTTCTCAGCCCGCTTCAGGCCACCCGTAGGGCGACCGCGGGCCGATTCTGCCGAGTCTCGCCGATCCAATCCTCCACTCGGAATCCAACGGTTCCGTACTGCACGTCCGACCGATCTGTCAACGATCCGCGCCGGCGGTCCTGACCCTTCCGGGCCGAACCCCCAGCACAGCCCCGCGCTCGGGCCTTTCGCCCGGGCGCGCACGGCCCCGGCTCGCTTCCGCTCGCCCGAACCGCCGCTATAGGTTCACTCTACCACACCCCGCGCGCCCCTCCCAAGCTGCGCCCCGCGAGGCGAACACGCGCCTCCGGCCTGCAGGGTGCGCAACTTGATCCGGCGACCCGGGGGCTCATGGCCGAGTCTTGGCTTGGCGCTGCCCTGCCCAGAGGCGCGCTGTGATGGCACCTGGCGGGAGCCACGGGCGGCGGTACGCGTTGGCACGGTGTCGGTCGGCCCCCAGAGGCAGGGAAAGTGTGGCGGGGGTCGGGTCGGGCCACGGGACGTGGGCGAGGCTGGCGCGACGGGCGGCGAGCCCTTCTGACAGCCCACGGCAGAGGCAGGCATGGCGGTCAATGCTCGACGGAGCATCTTGGGTCGGAGCCCGAGGACAGGGTTTGGCAGTGCGTTGCGACGCCCCTCCTTTACGGCGCCAGATGGTGTCCGACCGGGCGCATCGGGCTCGACGCAACTCGAATTCGGCAGGGCCCGCCCTGAGCATCGCGCGTGACGGCGCAGACACGCCCGAGTGCTCCGGTGGGATTCCGCATTCACAGGTTTGAGGACTCTGTGGCCAACGGCCTGGGCCCGTGATCCCTGTGCTAGACTGGGCCCAGTAAGCGCGGCGCTTGCAGTTTCCATGCTGCCGGGCGGGGAGCGTAAGTGTGAAGAGAACGTACCAGCCGAACAATCGCAGGCGAGCCAAGAAGCACGGGTTTCGCGCGCGGATGCGCACCCCGGGAGGCAGGCGAGTGCTCGCCGCGCGTCGCGCGAAAGGGCGGAAGCGACTGTCCGCCAGCGACGAATAGTCGACGCCGGGTTGGGATGGGCACCCGGTGCCGCGCGTTCCCAGCCTACCGGCGCCTTCGGAGGCGTCCGGAATTCCGGGCAGTCTATGATGGAGGGGTCAGGGCTGGCGCGAGACTGGTGACGGTGTTCGCCCTGTCCGCACGTTTCGCGGGGCCTGCCCGGGTGGGCCTGACCGTGACGCGCAGGGTTGGCAACGCGGTCATCAGGAATCGCGCGAAGCGAGCGTTGCGCGAGGCGGTGCGACTGCACTGGGACAAGCTGCCGGACGGCCTTCACATCATCCTCCATGCCAAGCCCCGCATTGCCCGTGCCCGCGCGGAGGATATTGAGGATGAAGTCATTCGCATGCTGCGCAGGGCCGTCGCGCGAGTCCGCCATTGCGCGTGACGCAACCTGCGGGTCGCGCCCGGCGGTGCGGGCTCTGACCGGAGCCCTGAGGCTCTACAAGGTCATCTTGTCACCGCTGCTGCCACCTGCGTGCAGGTATTACCCGACCTGCTCTGATTACGCGGCAGGAGCCATCGTCCGCCACGGAGCGGCGCGGGGCTCGCTGCTGGCCGCCCGCAGACTGCTGCGCTGCAACCCCTTTACCCTCGGCGGGTACGACCCCGTCCCTTAGATTTCCGACACTGTGACCGACGAGCAATTCATCCAGCGCCGGATGCTGCTGGCGGCGGTTCTTTCCGCGGCAGTCATGGGCGCGTACATCTACTTTGCGCCCAAGCAGCAGCCGGAGCCAGCCGCCCCAGCAGTCGAGCGAGGCGAAGCCGCGGGCCCGGCGGCCACGGCAGTCCAGCCCTCTGGCGCGGAATTGACGGCCGAGGAGCCGGGCGCGACCGTCGAGGCAGGCCGCGAGGAGCGGGTCGTCGTGGAATCGGAGTCGTACCGCGTCGAATTCTCGACCAAGGGGGCCGTCGTCACAAAGTGGGTGCTGAAGCGCTACAACGACGCTGTGGGCGAGCCGCTGGACCTGATCCACGCCGGTGGCGCGGCGCAATTCGGGATGCCGTTCCGGCTGCTCCGGCCGGGCGGCGAACCCGTCGAGGGCGCGGATGAGGCGCTGTTCGCGGTCAACGCGGGCCCGGCCGTGCGAAGGGCGCCCGAGACGGTAACGTTCCGGTACTCCAAGGACGGCCTCACCCTGTTCAAGCAGTTCTCGTTCGGGGCGGACGGGCACATTGTCCGGGTGGAGACGCGGGCCAGCGAGGGCGGGCGGCCGGTGCGACACCTGCTCTCCTGGGGGGGCGGCTTCGGAGATACCGCCCAGGCGGGCAACCAGGCCTACAGCCAGACTTTCTACTACAGCGACGGGGACATCGAGTACGTCTCGGCGTCCGACGCGGAGGACGAGCGGGTGACGCACGTCGGCCCTTTCCCGTTTGTCGGCATCGGCGATCTCTTCTTTGCGGCCGCGGCGGTCCCGCCGGCGGGCGAGGACGTGCGGCTGGAGACCAGCACTGTGGAAATCATCCCGGTGGGGGCTGGGGACGACTCGACCCAGGAGTACGTGGCCGCGGCGTTTGGCGGAGGGTCCCAGAACCGATTTGACCTGTTCGTCGGCCCCAAGCGACGGGATGCGCTCGCGGAGGTCCAGAACGTGGGCCGCACGATCGAGGGCCTCGTTGACTTCGGCTTCTTTTCGTTCATCGCGGAGCCTATCTTTGCCACGCTGCGATGGGTGCACGGGAATGTCGTCCAGAACTGGGGCTGGAGCATCGTGATCGTCACGGTGCTCATCAACATGATCCTGTTCCCGCTCAAGTACAAGAGCACCAAGTCCATGCGCAGGATGCAACAGCTGCAGCCGTTGGTGAAGGAGATCAACAACCGCTACAAGGGCGTCGGAATGCGCGACCCCCGCAAGGCCAAGCAGAACCAAGAGCTGCAAGACCTTTACAAGAAGTACAAGGCCAACCCGATGGGGGGATGCCTGCCGATCCTCTTGCAGATGCCGTTCTTCTTCGCCTTCTACAAGCTCCTCACGGTGGCCATCGAAGTCCGGCAGGCCGAGTGGCTCTGGGTGTCGGACCTGTCCAACCCCGAGACTCTGGCAATCCGCGTCCTGCCGCTGGCAATGGTCGCGACCCAGTTCTGGTCTCAGGCCCTGACACCCACGCCAACGACAGACGCCACCCAGGCCCGCGTGATGAAGCTGATGCCCCTAGTGTTCGGGTTCATCTTCTACCAGTTCCAGGCCGGCCTAGTGCTATACTGGCTGACCAGCAATCTGGTGGGGATCGTGCAGCAGTTGGCGCTGAACCGGTTGCCACAGGAAAAGCTGGTGATCGAGCGCAAGCCGCAATACCGCGGGAGGCGCAAGAAGCGTGGCAGGTAGGTCGTCCCGGGGCTTCGGCGGCCGCTCAATGTGACCATGGCACCCCCAGAGTGGACGGTCGAGGCTATTGGGCCGAAGATCGATGACTTCCTGAACCCGCTGCTCGACGCGGCGGACCTTGACGTCGACTACGACATTTTCGAGGTCGAGGGCAAGCTCGCGACGATCGGGCCGGAGCTCACGGTCACGTTCGAGGGACGTGACACACGGCTTTTTCTCCGTCGCCGGTCCGAGCTCCTGCTCGCCTTGGAACAGCTCACGCTGGAAGCGCTCCGCGTGCCCCACAAGGACCGCTACCGCCTGATCTTCGACGTCAACGACTACCGCATCCAGCGCATCGAGGAGCTCTGCGAGAAGGCGCGAGCGGCGGCGGACCGGGTGAGGAAGACCGGCCGGCGCCACGAGCTGCGCCCGATGACGTCTCGTGAGCGGCGTATTGTGCACGTGACGCTGACCGACGACGAAGGCATCACGACCGAGTCCGAGGGCTCTCCACCGTTCCGCTTCACAGTGATCAAGCCGCAAGGGTCCGCGGACGAGTAGCCCGGGGGCGGTGGGCCGCCGAGCCGCGCACTTTCCAGCCGCGCCGTGCCACCCCTCAATCCCAATCCGGCCTCGGCGGCCTGGGACACCATCGTGGCGCTGTCCACGCCGCCCGGTCGGTCGGCGATCGGGCTTGTCCGCCTTTCCGGCCCGGCAGCGCTGCAGATCGCGGGCGGCATGCTGCGCGGCGGTTGCCCGCGGGATCGGAGCGCGACCGTCGACTGGCTCTTGGACGACCGGGAGGCACCGGTCGACCAAGTTGTCGCGACTGTGTACGCCGGGCCTCGGAGCTATACGGGGGAGCACGTGGCGGAAATCTCCTGCCACGGCTCCCCGCCGGTGCTGCGTTTCGCGCTGGAGCGCGCCTGCCAGCTCGGCGCCCGCATCGCTGAACCCGGGGAGTTCACCCGTCGGGCCTGCCGCAACGGCCGGATGGACCTCGTCCAGGCCGAGGCGGTCCGGGATCTGATCGACGCCACGACGCTCTACCAAGCGCGGATCGCCGCCGGGCAGACCGCCGGCGCGCTCTCCGCCCAGCTGGGATCGTGCAAAGGGGCCCTTCTGGAACTCATCGCACGGCTCGAGGCCGGGATCGACTTCGCCGAAGACGACGTCGAGGTGGAGGAGGCATCGACGATCGTCGCAGGGATCGAGCCAGTGCTGTCTGCCGTGTCAGCGCTGGTGTCCGGTTTCGCAGTGGGCCGGGTGGTCCGCAGCGGCCTCAAACTGGCCATCGTGGGGCGTCCGAATGTTGGCAAGTCGAGCCTGTTCAACCGCCTTTTGGAGCGGGACCGGGCGATCGTGAGCCAGATCGCCGGCACGACCCGCGACACGATCACCGATGTCGCGTCGTTTGACGGCATCCCAGTGGAACTGGTGGACACGGCTGGAATTCGATCGAGCGGTGACGAGATCGAGACCGCGGGAATCGAGCGCACATGGCAGAGCCTGGCCGAGGCTGACTGCGCCCTAGCGGTGGTCGACCTCTCGCGCCCAGAGCGCCGCGACGACTCGGAGTTCTGGGAGACAGTCCGCTCGGCGTGCCCCTCGCTGTTGGTCGGGAACAAGTGTGACCTGCCCATGCTGTGCGAGCCCAAGCCCTCAATGGTCAAGGTCTCGGCGCTGACCGGCGAGGGGATCGATGCGCTGAGAGGCCGCGTTCGGGAGCGCGCCCTGCCGGGTTTGGACGGAATGCGTGAGGGGTCATTCGTGACCAACATCCGCCAAGAGGGCCTGTTGCGAGAGGCCAGAGACTCGCTCCGGCGGGCCGCGTCGGCGGCTGCCCGAGACATCCCCCACGAGATGCTCCTGCTCGACCTTTACGAAGCGCTGGAGCCGCTGGACGCCATCACGGGCGCCACGACTGTCGATGATGTCCTCGACCAGATTTTCTCCACGTTCTGCATCGGCAAGTGATGCCCCGGGGTGGTCTGGCCTGCGGCCGCACGGGTGCAGCGGCAGCGGAGCCCGGCGCCAACCTATAATGATTCTTGAAGGCCGTTATCCGCGTCACGCCGAAGAAGACAGTGTTAGACCCGCAGGGGCGAGCCGTGACCAAGGCTCTGCGCTCGCACGGGCACTCGGAGATCTTGGACGTCCGGCAGGGCAAGTTCTTCGAGATCGAGCTTCAGGCCGGTCCGAGCGCGGGCGAGGTCTTGGAGAGCCTGGAGCGAATCGCTGCAGAAGTGTTGTCCAACCCGGTGATCGAGGACTACGAGGTAGAGCTGCTGGCCGGGCAGTAGCGCGGAACGCCGTGAGATGCCTGGCATCGTCGGATACGCGGGCAACAAACAGGCCGCGCTCGTCGTGCTCGACGGCCTCCGGAGGCTCGAGTACGGGGGCTACGACCATTCCGCGCTAGCCGTCGGCTCTGCTGGCCAGTTGCAGTTCCGCCAAGCCAGCGGGACGCTCCGAAACTTGGAAACGTCGGTCCGGCTGAACCCCCTTCGGGGATCGGTCGGCGTGGGCGAGATCCGGTGGTCGCACCGGGCACAGCTGAGGGCGGCCGCCGGAGAGCACCAGCCGGCGGAGGACTTGGCGGTCAGGGTTGCCGTTGACGGAAGCCCGGGCACTCTCGACAGCTTCTGGGGGCGGTTGCCCAACGGCGAGTCTCGCCGGAAGGTGACGCCTGTTTCCGACGCGCTGGCGATGCTGGTGGAGGACCGCCGGAGACCGAACGAACCGCTTGAAGAGGCCGTGATCCGCGCCGCCGCCGAGATTGACGGCATCTGCGCATTCGCGGCCATAGACAGCGCCGATCCGGGCAAGATCGTCCTCGTGCGCCTGGGCAGGCCCGCGGTTGTGGGACTGGGGCGCCACGAAAATTTCGTCGCCTCGGACAAACCCCCGATCCTGCGCCACACGCGGGACATGATCCAGCTGGAAAACGGGGACATCGCGGTCGTGACCATGCGGGGCGTGGTCGTGATGGACGAGCGGGGTCGCAGGGTGTCCCGCAGCGTGCATCACGTCCTGTGGGACCCGTTGCTCGCAGAGAAGAGCGGGTACCAACACTTCGTCCTCAAGGAAATCTACGAACAGCCGCGAGCGATCCGGGACACCGCGCTGGGCCGGCTGGACGGCCGGACTGGCCGCGTCGTGCTAGACGAGCTGGGCGTCACGCTCCCGGAGCTGCGGGAGATCCGGCACTTGAACGTGATCGGTTCAGGCAGCTCCTGGCACGCGGCCCTGCTGGCGCAGACTATCGTCGAGCGCCTGGCCCGCGTTCATGTCGACGTGGGGGTGAGCAGCGAGTTTCGGTACAGCGACCCAGTGATCGACGAGCAGGTGCTGACACTTGTCGTCAGCAAGTCGGGCGAGACCGCCGACACCCTCGCGGCGCAGCAGCTCGCGCACAGGCTCGGCTCCAAGAGCATCGCGTTGTGCAATGCCTCCGAGTCCACCATGGCCCACGTGGCGAGAGGTGCGATCCACACCCGCGCCGGGCCGGAACTGGCCGCGGTTTCCACGAAGGGCTTCACCGCGCAGCTCGCGGCATTCTACCTGTTCGCGATGTACCTCGGCCAGGCCCGCGGCACGCTCAGCGAAGATGAGTCCGAGCAGCTGGCACGCGACCTGCTGGACCTGCCGAGGATGGTTGAGGCCGCGCTGGAACTGTCAGCCCAGTGCGAGCGTTTGGCCAACCAGCTTGCCCATGCCTCGAAGGCGCTGTACCTGGGACGCGGGATTCACTACCCGATCGCGCTGCAGGCGGCGCGCATGCTGACGGAAGTGTCCCGCATCCCGGCCGAGGCGTGCCCGGCCGGCGAACTCCCGCAGAGACCTGCGGCGGTCATCGAACCCGGAATGCCTGTCGTCGTGCTGGCAACGGCGGACCGCGAGCTGGCGTCCAGCCGGATGCGCTATGAGCGAACACTGGCCCAAGTGCGGGACATCACGTCCCACCGCGGGTGGGTGATCTGCGTCGCTGGGGAGGAGGACACTCGTCTTGCGGACTATGCGCACGACGTGATCCGGGTGCCCACGATGCGCGAACCGCTGCAGGCCGCCGTGTCCCACGTGCCGCTGCAGTTGCTGGCCTACTACACCGGCGTGCAGCGCGGGGCAGACGTGGACCACCCCCGCGACGTCAGCCGCAGCGTGACCACGCCCTAGCGGCGCTTCAGGGTGGGGCGCTCGTCCTCTTCTTCACCGTCCGTCGGCTCGACATCAATATCGTCCGTCGGAATCGTGCTCCCCGAACTGGTGCGCCGCAGGCGGGGCTTGTCCGGGTCCTCGGTCGTCTCCTTGCGCCGCATGACCATCTGCTCCAACCGCGCCTTGACTTCCAAGAACTCGGAAGTGTTCACGACGTACTCGGGCTTGCTCGGAAGCAATTGGTCGATCGTCCTCTGGGTCTTCTTGATCCTGGAGCCATGGGGCGGGTGACTGCGGAACAACTTGGACATCGTTCCCGGCTTGCGCTTCTCATCAGCCAGCATCTTCTCGAAGAAGTCGATGAACGACGTCGGATCGTAGCCGGCCTTGTACAGGTACTGCACGCCGAGGAAGTCTGCCTCTCCCTCCATTGAGCGCGAGAACTTCAGGAAGGTCATCGGGATCAGGAAGCTGCTGGCCTGGTAGATTCCGTAGCCGGTCCAGCCACCGATGAAGAGCAGCGGAATGGACGCGAACTGCACCAGTTGGCCCTTTGTGGCCTGGCGGGTGCCGTGACGGGCGGTCACGTGCGCGATCTCGTGCGCCATCACGCCGGCGAGCTCCGACTCGCTCTCGGCGCGGAGCATCAGGCCCGAGTTGACAAAGAAGAAACCGCCGGGCAGCGCGAACGCATTCACATCGCTGCTGTCGATGAGCTTGATCGTGAAAGGCACCCTAGCGTCGGAATTCCGGACCAAGTTCTGGCCGACGCGATTGACGTACTCCGCGATGATCGGGTCGTCAACCATCTTGGAGTGCCGCTCCACCTCCTGGGCCATGCCCTTTCCGAGCCGGATTTCCCGCTCGATCGAGTAGAAGTTGACGCCCTTGCCAACGTTGCGCTCCCCGATCGCCTCGACATCCTGCCTGGCGGACTTTGGCTTCTTCTTCGCATTCCGGCCATCGGCGTCATTGGCCAGCAACGGGCCGACCAAGGTCAGGGCCAGAAAGAACGGAAGCCAGTTCTTTACGCGCATCACAGCAGACACCTCCTCATGGCCCGCCAGTCCTCTGGCCAGCACTGGTTTAGTATAGCCCGCCCTGCCCTATCGTGGGGAGTTTCACCCCGGCGCGGCGCCGGGCGGATGACGGACCGGCACGGGCCGCGGGCGTCGCCGGAGGCGTGCCTCGAGACATCACGACGGTGCTCCGCCGCGGTGGCGAGGGCTGACACTGGCAGGCTTGTCAGCCAGTCCTCGGGCATGTTCCAGTGGGCATGGACAAGACCGCTTCAATTCGCGCACAGGTTGCCGTCACTGAGCGATACGCATACTGCAACAACGCTGCCAGTGCCCCTCATCCGCGGGACGGCCTGTAGGCCATGTGCGGGCGAGCCTCGGCGCGCGGGCCGGCATGCGCGGCTCGTAGACGCTGGCAGGGAGAGTGCGACGGCCAGCGCGCCGAGCCTGCCGCAATGCTCGGCTGCGCGACCAGCGACATTGCGGTCACGAAGAACACTTCCGACGGTCTTTGCTTCTTGGCGGGCAGGCTCGACTGGCGACCGGGAGATGCAGTGGTCGGCTTTGAGGACGGCTTCCCGGCGATTATGTCCCGTGGCGGGTGCTGAGGCCGCGAAAGTAGCGTCCGGTTCCCCAGCATGGCAACGCGGAACGGTCGGTGAGAGCTGGAGGAACTGGACCGGCAGCGCCGGGGGGGCTCGCGTTGCGGCCTTGAGCTAGGTGCACTTCCTCACCGGCTTCCGGTGGGATCTCTCGGCGGTTCTGTTTGCTCCAGCCCGGCCAAGTCTCCGGATCGCAGCCGGTATGCGGGCACGAGGCCTAGACTTCTGAGGCATTTGCGCTGCATTGGGTTCTTCTAATTCTGGGTGAGCCCCCAGCAGAGGCCGCTTGCGCTTCACCGGCCGAGCGGCAGCATAGCGGCTAGTCTGTGCACCTCTCTAGAGTTCTGACACCGGCGCAGTCCCTGCGACCTCTGCGCCGAACGGCCCTAGCCGCCCCCCGTGGCGGCGCTTGCACGGGCCAGTGCGAGCCCACGTCGAGCAGCTTCCAGATTCGGGTCGAGTGACAAAGCGTGCTCGAAAGTGCGGATCGCCTCTTGGGGGTTGCCGGCTTGGGCTTGGGCGGCGGCAAAAGTTGCAAACGTCTGTGCATCGTGCGGCCACAGTTCCGCAAGCTGGGCATACCAGCGCGCTGCGTCGGCGAAGCGGCCTTGCTGGTACACCAGCAAGCCCACCCTGTCAATGGCCTGGGTGTCGTTAGGGTCGATGGCAATCGCTGCTTGGAAATGTCGCTCCGCGTGCTCAAGCTGCCCAAGGTGCTGCCACGCCTGCCCCAAGTGCATCTCGAGAGTGCCCGCGATGCCCAGGCTGGGGTCCAGATCCAAGGCCCGGGAGATGCTAGCAATGGCTTCCTCATAGCGAGCCTGCGCGAACAAGGTCAGGCCCAGACCGGCGAGCCCTCTTGCGGATTCTGGATCGACCTCCAACAACTCCCCGAAGGCCTCGAACGCTTCCGCGAGGCGGCCCTCAATCCGGAGCTTGTCGGCAATATCGAGTAGGACGCGCGGGGCTCCGTCGGCCACATCCTTGGCGCGATCCAAGAGCTCGATCGACTCTGCGTGCCGTTCTTGCTCGAGTCGCAGCGCGGAGACGGCGAGGAGCAGTGCAACGGATCGCGGCGTCGATTGTAGAGCGCTTTGGAATGTCCGCTCCGCCTTGGCAAAATCGCCCAGCCGCTGCCACGCCCGGCCCTTCAGAAGGTGGATCCGGAGCCGTGGCGAGTGCTGGAGCGCCGAGGCCTCCGCCCGCTCGGCCGCTTCGATGCAGTCCCCGTATCTTCCCAACTGAGAGTATGCGTCGGTGGTCCCGATCGTGGCCTGCAAGTGGCCGGGCCGCAAGGCCAGGACTTCGCTGTACGCCCGGAGTGCCTCCTCGTACTCGCCCCGCTTGCTGAGGAGATTGCCTCGTGTAACCATCGTGTCAGGATTCCGGGGTTTCAACTCCGCGGCCTTCGCCAAGTGCGCTTGCGCTTGCGGAAGGCTACCGAGCTGCAGGTATGCGTTTGCAGCGACCAAGTGGGAGTCCATCTCAGTTCTTTGGCGCTTCTCAATTTCTTGCAGTGCGGCACCGAGAGCTTGTTCGACGCGCCCCTTGCCCATGAGGGCGCCGGCGAGGTTGAGGTGAGCGCCCTGTGCGCCGAAATTTACAGAGACGATGTGCGAGAACAGCACTTCGCCATCCTAGTAAAGGGATGCTTGCTGCCAAGTCCGCGCGCAGAGGACGGCGAGCAGTACCGCCGAGGCAGATCTGGCTGCGATGCGTCGATATCGCCAAGCCCTCAGCGGACCGCTGGCCCAGACAGCGGCTCCGATCAAGACTGCTATGACTCCGAGCCCGGCCAAGTACTGGAACCTGTCCGCCACGAATGAGAACTGCATGTACCCGAAGTCGATGAAGCCGAGCACGGGTGAGAGCGTGATGGCAAAGAAGAGGGCCCCTACCAGCGGACCGTCGCCTGTGCGACGGCGGGCGAACCACAGCGCGACCGTCACGCAGCCGCTCGCGAGCACGGCCAGCCAAGGCCGAAGCTCCGCAACGCCAACCTCCCAGTGTCGATAGATCACATGGAGATCAGCTGGCCAAGCGATCTTCGCTGCGTACCACCAAAGCGCGGTCGCGGCGATCTGCACCCGGTCAAGAAGCGAGTAGCCTAGCTCCAGCGGCTCCCGTCCTTGGTAGAAGTTCAGGTCGGCCAGCGTGATGCCGAATCCAATGACGAAGAACGGTGCCAGCCGGGTGAGGTCACCAATCGTGACAGGCTTGCACTTCCACCAATGCCAGAGCAGCAGAGTTGCCGGCAGCGTGATTGCGACCGACTTCGACAGCAGCGCCAACGTGAACAGGATGAGCGCCAAGGCGTAGGTCGGCTTGCGCGGCCTTCCCATATTGCGAATCCAGATCAGAAGCACGGCGAGGTACAGGAATCCAGAGAGCACGTCCTTGCGCTCGATCACCCAAGCGACGGATTCCACGCGCAGCGGATGGACACTGAAGACCGCGGCGACGAGCCAGGCAGCCGGCACGCCCAGCCGCAGCATCAGTCGCCACACCAAGAGGCTGTTCGCAACATGGAGCAGCACGTTCACGATGTGGTAGCCGGCGGGCGAGAATCCCCACAGCTTGTGCTCCAGCCAGAATGAGCTGTAAACAACGGGCCAGTAGTGGCCCTCGTTCTCGTTCGCCCCGGGCGAGAACCAGATCTGCCACAACCCGGAGAGAGGTTCTGCCACCGCCCCGAACAAGAGGAATGATGCATCGTCCCAGACGAACTCTGCCTGCATCGCGGGAACGTAGCTCCCGGCAACCAGCACTGCAATCGCAAGACCCAGCAGCCACTGGCTCCGGCCACGTACTGGTTGAACTACTGGGTCGGGACTTGTCTCTGGCTCTGGGGCCGGGGTCGTCTGGGCAGGCGGAGACACACGCCGCCTCGCGCCCCCCCGAGGCAAGCGATTGGTCCTTCTGGGACGACGGCGCCTCAATATCGATCGATCCTGTTCGCTAGTTATGCACGCGTCACGTGCTACTTCCACTCTAGTTAGCGGCGCGATCTGGCCACAACCGCCGGCCGGATTCTGCCAAGTCCGGCAGAAGCCCGGGCTTGGTGCGACGACTCCCCAAAGCGGCTGCTTGGCCGAGCGTCGACAGCAGTGGCGGTTTCGCGCCGAGGAGTCTTGCAGGGCGCCTGCGCTGGGCAGCGTAGCCTCAGCGCGGCGGCACATGGCAGGCTTGAACAGCATCGTGGCGCAGCGCGAGCTGCTGGCGGCCGTACGGGCGGCACTAGCCGCCAACCAGATCTCGACCGTCCGGGAGGGGGAGGGACAGTTGCAGGACGCGATCGCGCCGCAACAGCCTGGAAGCGGGTGCCGGGCCACCAGCTGTCCCGGGCCACGAACCTATGGTGGCGGCTGCAATGAGTCCCCTGGCACGCCGGTCTCTTGTCGCGGCCACCAGCGGTGCCGCAGCCCCCACTTGGCTGGCCAGCTTCCGCGAACTTGCCGCTGCCAATCACAGCCAGGCCAAGATCACCGATATCCGGGCCATGGTGCTCCAAGGCCCGAGACCCTCAACGCAGGTCCGGAGGGCCACTGACGCCGGAGTCCATGGTTTCGCAAGAGCCTGCGGATCCCCGGGCCCCGGTATTACCGAAGCGATCCAGGGGCTGCGCGAGCTGTTCGTCGGCAATCGGCAAGGAGCGTTCGCAGAATGGCCGGCCGTACACCGCCGCCGGGAGCGCTCACACCCAGCAGCGCGCGATGAGCGGCGTCGAGATGGTCGTCGCGCTGGAGGATGTCCAGCCGCGCTTCTTACAGGATCCGCTGCCGGTGGCCTGCTCGGAGCGCTGGAAGCGGCTGGCGGAGATGTCGCCGGTGCCGATCTGCACGGGCGAGAACTGGATGCGCCGCGCCGAGGCTCTAGCCTTCGTGGTCAATGCCGCGATCGACATCCTGAGCCCGGACCTGCGGCACTCGGGTGGCTTCGGCTGCCCGGCCGCTTTCGGCGGACGGGCTGAACTTGGACTGGCAGCGGACGCCCGCTCTACTCACAGACAGCGCGACCGCCATCCCCGCCCGCTATGTGCGCGTAAGCGGGATGGTCACGCGCAACCGGCGCGATTTTGTGCCCGCGGGCCTCGAGACAGGAAATCTTGCCGTCCCCGTCGTCATCGTAGAGCCGGAGCGGGCTCGGCGCCTCAATGACAGCCCGGTAGTGCTGGCAGTCATTCAGGACAGACTCGAGTGCTTCCGCCTCGGCTTGGTCGATCGTCAGACCGTACTTGCGCCGGATGTCCACGCTGCGCGCCGCGAACCAGCACCGGTTGAGGGGTGGCATCCACTCCGCGGCATCCTTGCTGGCCTTCTCATGCCGGTTCAGTTCTCTGGATGCCAGCGTGAGGTTTTTGATATCGGCCGCGAATCGGCTGCGCACGGCCGGACCCGCAGCGCACAGCCCGCTGTCGTGGGCCTCGGCAAAGGCGACGATCGGACCGATTTCGGCATCGCGCGCCGACTCAAAGTGGCGGCCCTCGTATGGACCGTAGGCACTCCCGCCCATGTCGGCGACGATCCCGTCTTCCAAGGCCTTCCTGCCGCCGGTCGGAGCGTGACTGTAATCGCCACGGTCGAAGGGCGAGCACCGAGACTCCGGAGCGACGGTCAGTCCCCGCCACTTCCCTGCACCCGCTCCAACGGACACCGTGGCCATCACGGACAGGACGACCACCAGCAACTTTGTCACGTCTGCCCTCATCGCGCCCCGCTCACCCACACTCTAGCAGCGCGGGCCCGGCGCACTGCGACGGCGGCCGTTCCCGGCGGTCCTCGGCGAATCCCGCGGCGCGCATCGGTGTAGCCTAGGCAGGGGATTTGAGACTTGGGTTCAGTGAAGCGCACGGTTTGGAGCGATCAAGAGGCACGCGCCCACGGGGCGCATCGTCCGCCGCGCGGAGTGCCCAGACGCGCCGTCCCCCTGACAGTCGCAAGGCTCCTGGCGTGCCTAACGGCACTGTGGAGCCCCTGCCTCGCGCCGGCCACAACTGAACTGCCCAACTTCGTAGTCATCTTCGCCGACGACCTTGGCTACGGCGATCTGGGCGTGTATGGCTCTGACAAGATCCGAACGCCCCACCTTGACAAGATGGCCGCGGAGGGGATTCGGTTCACGAACTTCTATGCCTCCGCCCCCTTCTGCAGCCCGTCACGGGCGTCCATCCTGACCGGAAGGTACCCGCTGCGGGCGGGTGTTCCGTACGTGCTTTTCCCGACCGAGTCAACGGGCCTGCCGGCGGCCGAGGTCACAATCGCGGAGATTCTGAAGGATCGTGGTTACGCGACGGCCGCGATCGGCAAATGGCACCTAGGCTGGCCAAAGCCCTTTCGCGCCCATCGCCACGGCTTTGACTCGTTTTTCGGGCTTCCATACTCCAACGACATGTTGAAGTGGGAGCCAACGGTTCCCCGGCGGCCCCAGCACGCGTTCTGGGAACTCCCACTGCTGGAGAATGACGAGATCGTGGAGGCACCGGTGAACCAGCACACGCTGACCCGGCGCTACACCGATCGGGCTTTGGCGTTCATCGAGGAGAACCGGGACCGCCCGTTCTTCCTCTACTTCCCGCACACGTTCCCCCACAATCCGCAGTATGCGTCGGAGGACTTCGAGGGCCGCTCTCAGCACGGGCTGTACTCTGACACGGTCGAGGAGCTCGACTGGAGCGTCGGACGGACTCTCTCGGCCCTGCGCGACCACGGGCTAGAGGATCGGACGCTTGTGGTTTTCACATCGGACAACGGCCCCTCGCCGGGAGGCGGCCGGTGGGGCAGGCGCAGCAGCGGCGGCAGCACGGGAGGGCTGCGCGGCCGCAAGGGCACAACCTTCGAGGGCGGCATGCGGGAGCCGGGAATCTTCCGCTGGCCGGGCAAGATTCCGTCCGGGGCAGTGACCGGCCAGACCGCGTCCATCTTGGATCTGCTGCCAACAATAGCCGAACTTGCGGGCGCGGAGATCCCGACCGACCGGGTGATTGACGGACGGTCGATTGCGAGCCTGCTGCTGGGGTCAGCCAACGAGCTTGACCAACGCCCATTCTTCTATTACTTCGGCGTGCAGCTGCAAGCAGTCTGCCTGGGCCGCTGGAAGCTGTTCCTGCAGACCGGAGAACTGCCGCCTCACTCGGCGTCCCTGTGGTACCTGCAGAATCCGGAGCTTTTTGAGCGTCACCACAAGCTGCGGGCGACGCCCGAGTTGTACGATCTCGAAGCCGACCCCGCCGAGACAACCGACCTCGCGTCGGAGCGCTCCGAAATCGTCGAGCGACTCAGTGCGCTCGCGCGGCAATTCGACGAGCGGATGCAGCGCGACAAGCGGGATCCGGTGAACATTGGCAGCCCCTAGGCCGGACTCGCAGCAATCGCGCTGTAGCTGCGGGACCAAGCCAGGCCCTGGGGCGCGAGCGGCGACAGGCGCTCCGCAACCAACAATCGCTGGCTCTTGGCTGGACATCGCCGAGACTCGCCTCGGCTCGCCGACTCGGGAGGGCGAGAAGGGGCACCGGACCGGAAATCTTGGCACGGCGTGATCGGCCTCCGCCCTCACCGCCCCGGGAACTCGCCGCGGGGGAGCCACACGATTTCCAGACCGCCGTCGGCGCCGGCTATCCTCGCTGGGGCAGGCGCCGAATCCTCGCTGAGGGGTGGTTGTCAGGTGCACCATTCCGGCCCACCCCCGGCACGCTCTGAGCAATCCGCGGCGCTCGGCGAGACAGCCCGTGGGATACTCTGTACGACCGGGAAAGACCAGTCGGATCCCGGTTCGAGGGAACCGACACGCTGGTCGCCGGGACCGGTCTCGCAGACGAGCGCCGCGCCCCCGGGAGATCGTGATGGGACGTCAGCGGACCGAGAGCACCCGCCGGTCAACGGGGAAGCCTCACCCAGCAACGGGGGCACGGCGGGCGCTCGGGCTCGCGGTTGCCTCCCTGTCACTGGTCTTCCTCGGGCATCTCACCCAAGCGCAGGGGGCAGACTCCACCGCCGCGGCGGCCCACTCGATCCTCCAAGCCAAGTGCTCCGGCTGCCACGGTCAGGCACGCGTCAGCGGCCTGGACCTGCGAACTCGCGAAGGGATTCTGTCCGGTGGGCGGCGAGGCCCGGCGGCCGTTCCGGGCGTTGCTGGCGATAGCCTGCTGATCCGCGCTGTCCGGCACCGGGGCGAGCTGCGCATGCCGCCCAGCGGTCCCGCCTTGGACGCGGCCGACGTGGCGGTGCTCGCCGATTGGATCCAGTCGGGCGCGCACTGGCCCGAATCGCCGCCGGAAGTGACCGGCGGCGGCTGGTGGTCGTTCATCCCCTCTCGACGCCCTGACGTTCCGAGCCTTGGCGGCGACCCAGACGCGACCACCCCGATCGACGCGTTCATCCTTGCCCGCCTGGCGGAGCGTGGGCTAGAGCCTGTCGGGCGCGCCGATCGCAGGACTCTCGTCCGGAGAGCGTACTTCGACCTGCACGGACTGCCCCCGACGCCCGGAGAGGTGCGCGGCTTTGTCGAAGACCCCGCACCGGATGCGTTCGCCCGGCTCGTGGACCGCCTCCTGGAGTCCGAGCGCTACGGGGAGCGCTGGGGCCGTTACTGGCTTGACTTGGTTCGGTACGCCGACACTTCGGGCTTCGAGACGGACCATTACTACACCACGGCGTGGCGCTACCGGGATTACGTCGTCGAATCCTTCAACCGGGACAAGCCGTTCGACACGTTCGTCCAGGAGCAGATCGCCGCGGACGAACTGTGGCCAACCGACATGGACTTGGAGGGACTGCTGGTCCTTCCCGAGCAGAAGCGCGAGAATGCCCGCCGCCGGATCGGCACTGCCCTCTTCACGCTGGGCGCGTTCCCGATCGAATACACCTTTTACGGCGACCTCTACCGGGCTGAGTGGCGCGCGGAGGCGGTTGACACGATCGGCGCCGCTTTTCTGGGGTTGACGCTGGAGTGCGCGCGGTGCCACGACCACAAGGCAGACCCCATCACCCAGCGCGACTACTACCGTCTCACGGCGTTCTTCGCCGGCAGTGCGGAACGGACCGTGCCGCTGGTGAGCCTGTACGACATCCAGACCAGCACCCGTTCCTTCCCCCTGCTCGAGCGTGCGCGCGCACTCAAGCGCATGGCGAAGGGGTCATCGGGCAAGCTCGATCCCGAACAGCGGCGGGCCATGATGGAGCGCCTGGGCGAGGCCTACCTGAGGGCCCCCGAGCCGTATCCGTCGGCGAACGTTCTGGGCCATGAGGAGCGCGCCCGGGAAACGTACGTGTTGGCGGACGGCGACTTCCGCAAGAGAGGCGAGCGAGTGCTGCCCGGCTTTCCGGCCGCGCTTCCCCAAGGGCCGCTGCTGGCAGAATCGGAGAATGGCGAGTTCCGGCCCCGCCGGAGGGCTGCGCTGGCACGGTGGCTCACGTCCAAGGCGCAGCCACTGGTGGCCCGCGTGATGGCGAACCGCATTTGGCAGCACCACTTCGGACAGGGCCTGGTGCGCACGGCCAGCGACTTCGGGCGCAGCGGGGAGCCCCCCACTCACCCGCAACTGCTTGACTGGCTGGCGGTGGAGTTCGCCGAGAACGGCTGGAGCGTCAAGCAGATGCACCGGTTGATCATGGGATCCGCCACCTACCAAGCGGCCAGTGTCGCGCCACGGGGGGCGTTGGAGAAGGATCCCGAGAACCGGTGGCTGGCGACGATGAACCGCCGCCGGCTGGACGCGGACGCTATCCGCGACTCGGTCCTCGCGGTCTCGGGGAGTCTCAATCTGAAGATGGGCGGCGCGGGGGTCATCCCGCCACTCTCGGAAGAGGAGCTCCTCGCGGCACGGATGCCGCACCTCTGGCCTGCCCATCCGAATCCGGCCGAGCACCACCGGCGCAGCCTGTACCTGCAGGTCAAGCGGTCGATGGCGCTGCCCATGCTCCAGGTCTTTGACGCTCCCAACACGGCCCGGAGCTGCGCTCGGCGCGAAACCTCGACGGTGGCCCCGCAGGCGCTGGCGATGATGAACAGTGACTTCGCCGTGGATCAAGCCGAGCGCTTCGCCGCACGGCTCCGGCAAGAAGCCGCCGGTCCCGACGCGGACTTGGTGACGCGGGCATGGGATCTGGCCCTGGGCCGGCCGCCAGCGCGCTGGGAGCACGCGAAGGCGTCAGCCCTGCTGGAGCGGACATCCCTCTCCCAGGTGTGTCTGATGCTGTTCAATATGAACGAGTTCATCTATGTGGACTAACACCGGCAGGAGAGCCTTCCTCCAGGGCTGCGGACTCGGTCTCGGGTGGCTGGCGGCGGCGGAACTGCTCGCGGACGAGGGCGTCTCGGAGCGGCGCGGGCCGCTGGCCCCGCGCCTAGCGCACTTGCCGGGGCGCGCGAAGAGCGTGATCCACCTGTTCATGCAGGGCGGGCCGAGCCACATCGACACCTTTGACCCGAAGCCCTTGCTGAACCGCCTTGACGGCGAGCAGCCTCCAGCCAGCTTCGGCGACGAGGACTTCCAGAACGGCAAGTTCGCGCAGCAGCGGCTGCTCGGCTCGCGGCGATCCTTCGCGCGTCACGGCCAGTCGGGCCTCGAGGTGTCGGACCTATTCCCGCACGTGGCTCGGCATGCCGACGACATCGCGGTCGTCCGCTCAAACTTCCACGAGGGCCTCACACACTCCCAGGCACAGTTCCTGATCCACAATGGCTGGCCGCGGATCGGGCGGCCCAGCCTCGGCAGCTGGGTACTGTACGGGCTGGGAACGGAGAATCAAGACCTGCCCGGGTTCGTGGTGCTGTTGCAAGGCGGGGTTCGGTCGGGACCGGCCGTGTACGGCCAGGGGTTTCTTCCGGCCGCCTATCAGGGAACGTCCTTCCGGCCGGGGGCGGAGCCGATCCTGTACCTCAACCCGCCAGCGGACAGGCCCGCCAGCAGCCAGCGAGCGATGCTCGACACCCTGCGCAGCCTGAATCGGCGCCACTACGAGAACCGCAACTTCGACGCTGAGCTGGCCGCACGCCTGGAATCGTACGAACTGGCCTTTCGCATGCAAGTCGCAGCTCCCGAAGCGACTGACATTGGCTCGGAGACCCTGGCCACGAGAAGGCTCTACGGCATGGACCGTCCCGCCAGCGCCGACTTCGGCGGGCGCTGCCTGCTCGCGCGGCGACTCGTGGAACGGGGCGTGCGCTTCGTGCAAGTCTGGTCCGGAAACGGCAAGAATGCGATCGACTGGGACGGGCACACGCGCTGCGACCAGAACCATCTCGACCGCGCTGCCGAGACGGACAGGGCCGTTGCCGGGCTGCTGGCAGATCTCAAGTCACGAGGCCTCTTGGATTCGACCCTCGTGATCTGGGGCGGCGAATTCGGCCGGACGCCCACGACCGACGGTGGCAAGGGCAGGACTGAGGGCCGCGACCACAACCCGTATGGGTTCTCCCTGTGGATGGCCGGTGGTGGCGTCACCGGCGGGCAGACGATCGGCGCGACCGACGAGCTGGGATTGCGCGCCGTCGATGAGCGCGTGCACCTGAACGACCTGCACGCCTCGATCCTGGCCTTGATCGGACTCGATCACCGGCGTCTGACATACCGCCACACGGGCCGTGACTTCCGCCTGACAGACGTGGGTGGCAGCACGTGGCTGGCCGAGCGGCTGCGGCGGGGATAGTTGCGCTGGGAAGCATGCCGCGCTGTGCTACGCTGCAATCCTCGGCTGGGGAATCGGCCCGGGCCCGTCGTGGCCGCGTCTGGTCGACGGTCGGCACGCAAGGGGATGTCTTGCTCGCCAGCGCGGGGCTGGGAGACGGCCCCGCCTAGAGCAGGCCTCAGGAAGCGGTAGTGGCACTGGCGTTCGGAAGGCTACCGTGAACGCGTTCGTGGAGCGCTCGGCGGCTGGGCAGTGTGGCCGGACGAAACGCTCGCGCCCAGCGGACGCGGCATCGAACCGGAGCGTCGACCGATGGCAGTGAAGTCGGCCGCTGTCCAAAAGTTCCTGCCGTTCCTGACACTTGCCGCCCTTTTCTTGATCCTCTCGGTCGCTTCGCCATACTTCCTGACGGGAACGAACATCTCGAGCGTCATCCGCCAGACAGCGGTGATCAACATCATGGCGCTGGGCATGACGCTCGTGATCGTGTCAGGGGGGATCGATCTGTCGGTGGGATCAATCCTGGCCTTCTCGGGCGTCCTCGGGACGATGACCATGGTCGCTTCCGGATCGGTGACGCTGGGCATCGCCACCGGAGTCGTGAGCGGAACGGTCTGGGGAGCGCTCAACGGGCTGATGATCGATCAGCTGCGAATACCGCCGTTCATCGTGACACTGGGCACGCTGGGAATTGTCCGCGGCCTGACTCTGGTGATCTCGGGCGGCCTGCCCGTCGTAGGGCTGCCCAAGGAGCATGGCTTTCTCGGCGAGGGGACGATCGGCCCCGCGCCGTTCGTGCTGGTCGTGCTGGCGGTGTGCGTGCTCATCGCACACTTCGTGCTGCACTCGACCCGCCTGGGGCGCTACACGTACGCAATCGGCAGCAACGAAGCGGCCGCGACGTACGCCGGAATCCCGGTGGGACGTTACAAGGTCGCAATCTACGCCATTTGCGGCCTGCTGACCGGCCTGGCGGGGATGATCGAGACTTCGCGCCTGATGACGGGCCAGCCGACGGCGGGCGTGACGTACGAGTTGCAGGTGATCGCGGCGGTCGTCATCGGCGGTGGCTCCCTGGCCGGGGGCGAGGGCACGGTGATCGGCACGCTCATCGGCGCGTTCATCATGGGCCTGCTGTCCAACGGCAGTGACCTGCTGGGCATCACGCCGTACTGGCAGCAGGTGATCATCGGGGCCATCATCATCCTTGCCGTCGCGCTTGACGCGGCGCGCAAGCGGCGATTCTCATCCTGACCTCGGATCCGTCGCAGCGGGCACTCCGCCCCGGACGCGTGCCGAGTGGCGAGAGCCCGGATGCGGTCCCTTCCAAGCGGTGCTTCGCGCGCCCAATTGGGACGGAACAGGGGCGCGGCGGGATTGCCATTCCGGCCTGGGCCCGGCCCCGGCGGCGATTCGAGCCATGGCATGTCGCAGGGCGCGGCTCATCCCTCCGCTCTGGCAGACCATGGTCGCGGCCGGTCAGCGCCCCGGGCCGGGTGCTCGGCGCCAGGGAATGATGACAGGTCTGGCTGGTCCCTGGGCATGGCTCCCCACATTGGCGATGCCAGCCAAGCGGCGCGAACCGGCCAACGTCGGAATGAAGTCCGGTGGTCCGGCAGGACCGGGAAGCGCCAGAGGATGCAATGGGACTACAATCTACGGCATGCTTGCCGTTCCGGACCAGCGTGGTCTCGGACTTGGGTGGGTTTCGGCCCGCGCGGCATTCTTCGTGCTGGCAGCCGCCCTGTGGACTGCCCCGCCCCTCAGGGGACAAGAGACAAGCGTCTCGAGATCCTTTGACGGCCATCCCGACCTGAACGGCGTGTGGCAGGCGATCGGAACGGCTCACTGGAATCTGGAGGACCATCCGGCCGCGCCAGGGCATCCCGACCTGGGGGCGATCGGGGCCATTCCGCCAGGTCTGGGAGTTGTCGTGGGCGGCGAGATCCCGTACACGGAGGAGGCGCTCGTGCAGCGTGCCTCCAATTACCGGAACCGGATGGCCGAGGATCCCGAGGCGAAGTGCTTCCTGCCCGGCGTTCCCCGCGCCGCATACCTGCCCTACCCGTTCCAGATCATCCAGGGCGACTCGAAGATCATGATCGTGTACGGTTTCGCTGAGGCGAACCGGACGATTCACATGGACATCCAGGACCCGGAGCCGCCCCCGCTGGACAGCTGGATGGGACGCTCGCACGGCCGCTGGGACGGTGACACGCTGGTGGTGGATGCGGTGGGATTCAACGGTCAGGCGTGGCTCGACCGGGCCGGGAACTATGCCAGTTCGGGATTGCGGGTGCGGGAGCGGTACACGCCGCTGGGCAGGAACGCGGTCCAGTACGAGGCGACGCTGACGGACCCAGCGGTGTTCGAACGGCCATGGACGATCCGCATGCCGCTGTACCGGCGGCTCGAGCCCAACGCGCGCGTGCTCGCGTTCAAGTGCGTCGAGTACGCGGAGGACCTGATGTACGGTCATCTGCGAAGGAGGCCCACCCGATGACCTGGCCAATGCGGGGTGCGCCGGGCACCTTGGCCGCGCCGGCGGTGGGCCTGCTTGCGATTCTGGCCGTCCCTGCTTTGCTGCAAGGGGCCACGTTGCACCACGTGCAGATCATCGCCGCGAGTCCGACCGAAGCCGCGCGCTGGTACCAGCGCCACTTGGACTGCGAGGCGATCGAGGGCCGGCGTGACGCCGCGGACTGCCGCGGCCTCGAGCTTGCGTTCGTGGCGCAACCGACGCGGGGGAGCACACAGGGCACGGGCTTGAACCACATCGCGTTCTCTTACGCGCAGCTGGAGTCGAAGATGGGCGAGCTCGAGCGTGTAGGGGTCAGGGGTTCTGGCGTGCGCCTGCAACGCTTCGAGGACGGATCCACGCTCCGCTCGCTTCCAGGGTTGTTCCTGCACGGCTTCGTGTTCGACCCGTGGGGAACGCGCATCGAATTGGTCGAGGATCCGCGAAGGCTGGGATTCCACCACGTACACCTGAGCGCGACCAGCCCCGAGACCACTCTGGACTGGTACCGGCGGATTCTGGGCGGAGAGCCGGCGGCGCTCCCAAGTGCCGAGCGTGGCCTGCGATTCGGAGACCGGTGGCTGCTAGCATCCCGCCACGCCGGCTCAGCGGCGCCCGCGCCCACGCGCTCCAGGGCGATCGCCCATTTGGCCTTCGAGGTGCCGGACGTTGACGCCGCCGCGGAGCGGCTCCACGAAGCTGGGATTGAGCTGGAAGTCGGCCCGTCGATACCCGCGAACGCCCGCAGCGACGCGAAGCGCGCAATCATGGTGGGCCCGGACGGTGTCACCGTCGCACTGGTCGAGCGCGGATTCGCCGGCGTCGAGCGGCCTGTCCTGACGGGCGAGCCGGCCTGGCGAGCCCCGGAAGCCTACAGGCCGCCGAAAACTCCCTGGGGCGAGCCGGACCTGCAGGGGATTTGGACCGGGAACGCGGCTCACGGCATCCCACTGGAGAGACCGGAGGCACTGGCAGACATCGAGGCCCTCACGCCCGAACAGGCGGAAGCGCGCCGTGAGCGCGGCACGCTCGGAAGCATCTGGGGCTACGAGCGCGAGTGGCGCGACACCTCGCTCGGGTTTGACAAGATGACACCCTCGACCCAAGTCGCCATGATCTTCGACCCGCCGGACGGTCGCTTGCCGCCCCTAACCGAAGAGGGAAAGCGCCTGGCCCGCGAGGCCCGAATCGAGCGGCAAAGGATCGCAAGCCGGCCCGCGGCCGGGCCCGAGGACCTCAGCCCCTACGTGCGGTGCATCACGCGCGGCCTGCCGGGAATGATGATGCCCGGGATTTACAACAACGGCCTTCAGATCGTCCAAGGCTCGGGCTTCGTGGCCATCCAGAAAGAGATGATCCACGAAACGCGGATCGTGCCGACAACGCCGCGGGAGCGCGTGGGCCCTGACCTACGGACATGGCTGGGCGACCCATTGGGGCGTTGGGAGCACGACACACTCGTGGTGGAGACGGAGCGCTTCAACGGCCGGAGCCCGTTTCGGGGTTCGTCCGACCGAATGAGGCTGACGGAGCGTTTCACGCGGGCGGGCCCGGACAAGCTCGTCTACGAGTTCACCGTGGACGACCCGGCGGTGTGGATGAGGCCTTGGTCGGCGCGGTTCGCGTTCGACCTTGACGGCGAGCAGTACGAACTGGTCGAGTATGCGTGCCACGAGGGAAACTATGGCATGTTCAACATCTTGAGCGGAGCCCGGGCCCGCGACCGCGAGGCAGCGGAGGCAGCCAAGTGAGCCATCGGATCCCAGGCCGGAGCACTGTCGCGGCCCTCGCCAAGAGGGCCGCCTGCCTGGCAGCGCTGCTGGTCGCGCCTGAGCTGGGAGGCCACCACGCGTTCTCCTCCGAGTTCGATGCTGAGAAGCCCGTCCGGCTCAGGGGCAGGATTACCAAGATGGAGTGGATCAACCCTCACGCCTGGATGCACATCGAGGTCACGGCGGCGGACGGGAAGACCGAGAGCTGGATGATCGAGGCGGGACCGCCCGGGGCTCTCGTCCGCCGCGGGTGGCGCAAGGACTCGGTCAAGCCCGGCGTGGAAGTGCTGGTAGAAGGCTACCGCGCGATTGACGGAAGCAACAAGGCAAATGGCAGGGACGTGACGCTTCCGGACGGAACGCGGCTGTTCGCGGGATCGTCGGGCACGGGCGCCCCGTACGACGAGAGGCGCTAACGGCGCGGTGCAAGGAGTATTGACCATGAGAAATCGAGCGGCGCCTGCCTTGGCGCTGGCCGCGATGCTGACCGGGATCGGGCCGGCGGGCCTTGCCGAGGATGGATGGAGCGTGCCGAGGACCACGTGGGGAGATCCCGATTTCCGAGGAGTGTGGACCAACGAGACCGTGACCCCATTTGAGCGACCTGTCGGCGAGCGGAAATTGGTGATTTCCGAGGAAGAGGCAGAGGAACTCGCAGCCAATCTGGCCCGGCGCCGGGCGGAGACCGACGGCACATCACCGCCCGGAACGGTCGGGGGCTACAACCAAGTCTGGCTCGACTCGGGTACGGGCTACCTCCCCAGCCGCCAGACATCGCTGGTCGTGGACCCGCCGGACGGCCGGGTCCCGACGAGACCCTCGGCCGAGGCACACCGGGACCTGTACAAGTTCCGGGCGACAGAGTCCTTCGAGTTCATGAGCGTCTGGGACCGGTGCATCACGCGGGGCGTTCCCGGGTCGATCTTTCCCGCTGGCTACAACAATGCCTACCGCATCGTGCAGACGCCGGACCACGTCGCGATCCTGTACGAGATGATCCATGACGCACGGGTCATCCCGCTCGGAGACGTCCCACGGGTCGGCGACGAGATCCGTCTCTGGATGGGCGACGCCCGCGGTCGCTGGGAGGGCGCCACGCTGGTCGTGGAGACGCGCAACTTCAACGACAGGGGGTGGATCGCATCCAACTCTGCATCCAGGCGGATCAAGGGGATTCCGGTCACGTCTGGACTGCGCGTGGTCGAGCGGTTCACGCGCGTCAGCGCCGAGACGATCGAATACGAGGTCACCGTGGAGGATCCCCAGATCTATACCCGCCCGTGGACGATCGCCATGCCGCTCACGGCAGATCCCAAGTACGTGCTCTACGAGTACGCATGCCATGAGGGCAACATGGCGGTGGAATTGATCCTCGGCGGCGCGAGGGCCGAGGAATCGGCTGCGGGACCAGACCGGCCGTAATTCCGCGGCTCCGTGATAGACTGGCGCGTGAAGGGCACCCGGCGGGGTCGGCAGTGCCCGTCTGGCCGGTTCTCCGAGGGAGCCGGCAGGAGCGTGACATGAGCGCTCGACTTCTCATCTGGCCGCTGTTCCCGGCTCTCGCCATGGCTCAGGCAACGCCGGGCCCACCTTTCTCCCCAGAAGGGATTCAATTCTTCGAGACTGCCGTGCGGCCCACGCTGCACTCGCAGTGCTCGCAGTGCCACAACGATCGCCTGCGAACCAGCGGGCTTTCGGTCGCTTCGCGCCAAGGCCTGCTCGAGGGCGGGAACCGGGGCCCAGCCATCGCGCCGGGCAATCCGGGCGGGAGCCTGCTGCTGTCCGCCGTGCGCCACGCCGGGGCTCTCCAGATGCCAGCCGGGGGCAAGCTGGCCGAGACGGCCGTCGTCGCGATCGAACGCTGGATCGAGATAGGGGCCCCATGGCCGGAAGCTGCCGCGGAGGGCCGCGGCCGGCCGGCTCGGCAGCACTGGGCCTTCGAGGCGATCTCGAGGCCGGAGCCCCCTCGCTTGGCTGAAGGAGAGTGGGCGGAGTCCCCGATTGACCGTTTCGTGCTGGCCCGCCTCCGGAGCGCGGGGCTGCGGCCCTCGCCTCCAGCGTCCCGGGAGACTTTGATTCGCCGCTTGTACCTGGACCTCGCGGGTGTGCTGCCGACTCCGGGCGAGGTGTCGGCGTTCGCTGAGGACGGCCGCCCCGACGCCTACCAGCGCCTGGTGGAGCGGGTGTTGGCCTCCCCCCATTACGGCGAGCGCTGGGGACGCCACTGGCTGGACATGGCCCGCTATGCCGACTCGAACGGCTACAACGCTGACGGCGAGCGCCAGATCTGGATGTACCGGGACTGGGTCATCGATGCGCTGAACCGGGACCTTCCGTTCGACCGGTTCGTGGTCGAGCAGCTCGCGGGGGACCTGTTGCCCAATCCGTCCCGCCAGCAACTTGTCGCGACGGGTTTTCACCGCAACACTCTGCTCAATTTGGAAGGCGGCGTGGACTTCGAGCAGTACCGCGTCGAGTCCGTGGTCGACCGGGTCGATGTCACGGGAATCGCATTCCTGGGCCTGTCCCTGGGGTGTGCGCGCTGCCACGACCACAAGTTCGACCCCATTTCCCAGCGCGAATTCTACGAGTTCTTCGCCTTCTTCAACAACATCGATGAGCTGAGCGGGGACTTCAACAATCAAGAGGGGCGTGCCCGCGCGTTCGAGCCGGTCTTGGAGTTCGGCACGGAAGACCAATACCGGCGGCGCGATGCCATTCGGGCGCAACTGGAAGTGATGAAGCGCGAGCAAGCCGCCTACCAAGAGTCACTTCTGGAGCGCCAGCCGGAGTGGGAGTCTGGCCTGTCGCCGGACCAAATAGCCGCACTGCCGCTGGGAGTCCGGAGAATCCTGCGCACCGCTCCGGAAGAGCGGTTAACCCAGCGGGCGGGAGTGCTGCGCAATGCGTTCCTCGCTCAGGACCTCGGCGTCCAGGAACGGCGGAAGGCCATCGCAGCCGTGACAGCGCTCCTGCCGGAGATACCGCGGACGCTGGTGATGCGGGAATTGCCAGTGGCTCGTCCCACGCACGTGCTGGTACAGGGGGACTTCCTCCGGAAGGGCGAGCCGGTGCGACCGGCCACGCCAGCCGTCCTGCCCCCCATGGAGATTGACAATCCGACGCGGCTCGATCTCGCGCGCTGGCTCGTCGACCGGCGCAACCCGCTCACGCCACGGGTCACCGTCAATCGCGTCTGGCAGCGCTACTTCGGCGCTGGTATCGTGGCCACGTCGAATGACTTCGGCTCGCAGGGCGAGGCGCCGAGCCACCCGGGCCTTCTCGACTGGCTGGCCGCAGATTTTGTTGATTCCGGCTGGAGCATGAAGCGGCTGCACCGCCGGATCGTCACGTCGGCGACGTACCGCCAGCAATCGCTGCACCGAGACGACCTCGCAGAGGCGGATCCGCAGAATCGGCTGTTGGGACGGCAGAACCGATTACGCGTCGAGTCTGAGATTGTGCGTGACCTGGCCCTATCGGCGAGTGGGCTGCTCGCAGGCCGTATCGGGGGTCCGAGCGTGTTCCCGGCCCAACCGCCCGGGGTGATGATTCGCAAGCCGTGGCCGGAGAGCAAGGGCGCCAACCGGTACCGCCGAGGCATGTACACCCACTTCTGGCGCACGAGCCCCCATCCGGGCCTGATGCTCTTCGACAGCCCGGACGCGCTCACCATCGCGACGCGACGCGGCCGTTCCACCACTCCCCTGCAAGCCCTGACACTGCTCAACGACACGGGCTTCCACGAATTCGCGCAGGGCCTAGCCCTGCGCCTTCGGGCAGAGACGCAGGGTCGAGACATCGCGGACCGCGCAACGCACGCCTTTCGGATCTGCCTGGGCCGGGATCCTAGCGCCCCGGAGTTGCAAGGCCTCGTGAGCCTTGCGGCGGGCCAGCTTGACGAGTTCACCACCCACCCGGAGCGCGCTGGGAAGGCACTGACGCTGAGCGTCCCGGACGACGCGGACCGCCCAGAACTGGCAGCGTGGACTGCGGTTGGCAGCGTGCTCCTGAACTTGGACGAATTCATCACCCGGGAGTGACCCGCATGACCCATCGACAGCAGCAACTGCTCGGCGCCACCAGGCGGCACTTCTTGGGGGACTGCTTCGTAGGCCTCGGAAGCGTCGCGTTGGGCGGCCTCTTGGCCGAGAGCGCAGCCCAGGCGGCGCCATCCGTCCAGCCGCCCAACCCGCTGGCACCGCGACCGCCGCATTTCACCGCCAAGGCGAAACGCGTGGTCTACCTGTTCATGTCCGGCGCGCCCAGCCAGTTCGAGACATGGCTGTGGCGGCCGAAACTGCGCGAGTTGGACGGGCAGGAGACACCGGACTCTTTCTTAGACGGCAAGCGATTCGCCTTCATGGAGCGCTTCACAGAGCAGAGGCCAAAGCTGCTGGGGCCGCAGCGCGATTTCCGGCAGCACGGTCAGTCGGGAGCGTGGGTTTCCGATGTTTTCCCGCACATGGCGTCGATCGTGGACGAGATGGCCTTCGTGCACTCGCTGCACACGGAGAACTTCAATCACGCGCCCGCCAAGCTGTTCTTCAACACAGGCTCGACGCGTTACGGAAGGCCGTCGATGGGCTCGTGGATCACGTATGGCCTCGGCAGCGAGGCGTCAGACCTGCCGGCCTTTGTCGTGCTGCGATCTGGAGAGCAAAACCTGATGGGAGGGGCGAACATCTGGGGCAGCGGCTTCCTGCCCACCGCCTACCAAGGGGTCGAGTTCTTGCGCACATCCGATCCCATCCCCAATCTGTCGACGCCGCGCGGCTTTTCCCGCCGACAGCAACGCGCCCGGGTCGAGGCCGTCCGAGAGCTGAACCAAGCGCGCCTGGAAGCCGTCGGCGATCCGGAGATCGCGACGCGAATTGCGGCTTACGAGCTGGCATACCGCATGCAGAGCAGCGGTCCAGAGCTAATGGACCTTGCGAGCGAGAGCCAGTCCACACTTGACCTGTACGGAGCCGTGCCCGGCGAGTCGAGCTTTGCCAACAATTGCCTCGTCGCCCGGCGCCTGCTGGAGCGCGGCACACGCTTCGTGCAGCTGTACCACACCGGGTGGGACCACCACGGCAACCGGGTGAACAACCTCGCCGACAAGCTGGACGAGGTTGCCTTGGAGGTGGACCGCGCGTCCGCTGCGCTCGTGACCGATCTCAGGCAGCGAGGCCTGCTGGAAGACACGCTCGTGGTTTGGGGTGGCGAGTTCGGCCGCACGCCGATGGGCGAGATCCAGGAGTTGCCCGGCCGTAACCACCACATCGAGAACTTTCCGATGTGGTTCGCGGGAGCTGGCATCAAAGCGGGCCAGACGGTCGGCGAGGTGGATGACCTCGGCTTCTTCATCACGAAGGACCCGGTGGAAGTGCACGACGTGCAGGCGACGATCCTGCACTTGTTGGGCTTGGACCACACGAGGCTGACGTTCCGGCATCAAGGGCGGGAATTCCGGCTGACCGACATTGGCGGAAGGGTCATTCGCCAGCTTCTCGCCTAGCGCCGCCCGCCGGGACCAGCTGGTCGAGACGCCGCGTTCCGGTTGCGACACCGGCCGGACGGGGGCGGTCGGGCGTGCTGAGTTCGTGAGGGCCACTGGACTGCTGCCCATGGTGGAACAGGGTCATGATGGGTGTCTCGACTCCATCGGGAGCCCCCGGTCCGGTCGCTCCGCCCCCTCCGAGGCGGCTCCCGAAGAGTGTGCATTCTTCAATGGCCAGAAGTGTGCAATTTTCGGTCGCCATTGACACAGGCCGGCGGCGGGCTACGAGCCGGACGGCGATGTCCCGAATGCCCCGTTTGGCAGCTCAAGCTGGCAAGTGCTCAAGGGTGACTCGACTCGGGATAGGAATCGGGGCTGGCTGGCTGCCACGTTCCGCAAGCGTCCGCTCCGCGGCCACCAGAGCGGCGCGCGACTCCCGTGATGCGCCCGAACTTGGGCTGCGCCTCCGAACATGGCCGCGATCTGGGCCACGGCGCGAGGTGTTGCAGGCTTCCCACCCCTCCCGCAGTGGCCGGCCGACGCAGGACTATCAAGCCCCTCAAGGCTGACTCAGCGGCCGCCCTGCCGACCCAAAGATCCGCCCTGCGTCCGCGGGTTCCCAGTCGGACACGCCTCACGGCTGTCACTGGGCCTCGAAGAGGGCTCCGAGCTACAAACCTAGTGCGTCTGGCGTCTCCGACGCGACATCGGACCAGGGATGGGTCATCTCCCGCAATGGGCGCACAACAGTGCAAACGCTTGGTAAGCGAAACTCGCAGCGTGCGCGATGAAGATGAGCCACAGGAACAGGCGAATACTCCCGACGACACTGAAGAGCTTGATTCTTCTCTTCACCCAGTTATCCGTGTCCTTCAGAATCGGACTGGTGGTTTGTTGCGTGCCGGTGGTGCCGATCGCAAGAGTCGCTGCGCGGTGTTGGTGCCCAGGCACCAGCTCGGCCAGGCCGAGCTGGTCCTCCAGCAGTGTCTTCTTGTACACGGTCCACCGATAGTAGCGATGGCCTCGGCAAATTGCGCAAAGGCCGACCCAGGCCGCGGCCATTCCCGCCAGTGACAAGACAGCAAGCGGGACCGGATGCTGCCCCTCCAGTCTCATAAGCGCAACAGCGGCTCCAGCCAGAGCCACGTGCAGGCCGACAAAGAACTTTGCCCGCTCCCACCCGAGCCTCACGTTGAAGCGGTACTCGTCAACCGCAAGCTTGTACAGCTCGAGGAGTTCCGCTCTGTCGAGTTGGCCGTTATCTCGCGGCCGCAACGTAGCGCTCCGCCAAGTGCAGGAACGTTGGAGTGAAGCGCGACGGTTCAGATCGGCACTCTTCAAGCACCTCGTCCCGACCGGCCGTTCGCACCTTCTCTATATGGCTGCGATCGATCTTAAGCTCTCCGTCCCAGCGCGCGGCAAAGACGCCGATGAACTTTCTGCACCCACTCTCCTCGTCCATACGGGTGGTGCCGAGATGTGTCAGCGCACGGACCTCGACGCCGAGCTCCTCCTTGGCCCTCCGCCGGATCGCGTCCGCGTATCCCTCACCGGCTGACACATATGCGGCTACGGAAGATCCCCAGCGACCGGGCTGGCGCTTCCGGCCTCGGGCGAGCTGCTGCAACAGGACTTGCGATCGCCGGTTGTAGAGCAGCAGGTGTGCCACCCGGAAGTTGGCACGCTTGCGGAATACTTCGTTGCGTCGGACCAAGCCGATGACTCGGTCACGGTCGTCGACGCGATCGAGAACCTGATCCACCCCGCGGTTCATGGAAGGCTGGCCATATTGTGGCGCACTTTGATTGTCGTGTCGGGCCCAGCGAGGGATGCCCCGCGGCTTCCGTCGAACCTCACCGAACGCGAACCCATTGTGCGCCGTCAGGATCTCAGCAACCCAGTGGTGCGCCGCCAGGCGCGGCAATGCCCCCGGTTCGGCCCATCCGAAGCACAGTGCTCGTGCCGGACGCCTCAGCTAACACCCACGCGAGTCGCCGATGTACGGACTCGTGCAACAACACCCTCATGGGGCCTCGCTCACTAGGTGCGCCGCGGCCCGTTTGAGCGGCACGATGGTCCGCTCCCGCCTTGCCGTGTGCAAGCCATCGAGGGAGTCGTCGATCCGGTCGCCCGCATCAAGGTGCTCTGTTGCGATTCGCACGGGAACCTTGGCCCTCGGGAAGACGAGAGCTACAACCAGAACATCAGCGTTTCTGCCGGCGAGTTTCTCGGTCATTGCGGCTGCATCTCGGGTCCGTTGGCCGATGCCAGCAGGAGCGCACCAATTCTCCGCGCGGCCTCGGTGAAGTGCAAGACCTCGCCACTCTCAAGGTTTCGGCCAAGAACTCTGTGCTCACGGTACGACAGCCACTTCTTGAGCACTTGATAGCCGCCAAGCCTGTAGTTCCAAACGGCCGCGGGGACGTTTCGCCAGTACGCCTCTCCGTTGAGGTAGACATCAACGGTCCTGTCACCGAGCACTGCTAGCGTGTTGCCCATGGCCGTGGATTCCTCCGACGTGAAGCTACGCTCAACGATTTGCCCCTGTCCGGGCATCACTGCGTCGCACGGTCCAGAGTGGCCCCAGCCAGCAGTAACGGCGAAGTCGTGGGGCATCATGTTCCTTCCCTCCTCGGTGCTTGGCACGGCGATTGCAACAATCTCGCGCGTCGGCGCTTGGGTCACGCCGGAGACGGGCATGTCCGAATCCAACATTGCCGCGACTCTGCGGCCAACAGCCGCCGATTGGCGAATCACTTCGGCTGCTCCATCAGCCCTGCCCACTGGCCAGTCCGGCAGCGGGATGCGCGGCCACTCCATTCTCAGGGCACCAACGTTGGCCTCTCGATACGTCGGATCGTGTAGGGTAGCCAGCACATGGTGGAACAGGTCTTCGACCCCGAGACCAAGGCGAACCAGATACTGTTGCGCCGTTGCCGAAAGATTGGCTCGGCGTTCGCTGCCTGTGACCGCACTCTCCTCGCGGAGCCAGGCCGGAAACATCTGGGCCCCGCGCTCGATCAGATGCAGAGAACCAATGGCTTCCATACAACTGGCTTGCGCTTCACCGGCCCCCTTCCGCAGATGGCGTGCAGACGTGAGCCATATGTTCCCCTCGAACACATGCGGCATATAGTTGGCGCGCTTCTCGTCGAGCAGCTTTGTGTCCTTCTCCCAATACAGCCAACGCGTGTCGAACGGCCGGTAAGCGAAGCGGACGAATCCCGCCTTGTCCGGACCGCCGCGGAGCAGCAGAGCATCGCGCGTTGCGCGGGCATCGAATCGTGCGGTGGATTTCATGATCCTTGGGTAACGCTTCGCGATTTCCGCATGGCTCAGAGCCGCGTCGAAGTATTCGCCGGCGCGTTTCCGGAGCCGGTCAAGGTCCGTGTCCACGAGAAAGCCGTCGCGACTCGTCTTGACGCCCGGAAAGGAGACCGGGAACAGGTCCGGCAGCGCAGGCCAATCGAACCACTCGGCGCTCACCGCAGCCTCAGCGAAGGGCAGGCCCAGCGGCAGCACCGGTGCGACGTCGGTGTACAGCGTGTCCGGTTCCGCCTCCGCAGTGGCGGTTAACTCTGCTGGTTTGGACTGCCCCCACAGGTTCCGGAAGCCTACCGAATGGGCGCGCTCGTGGTCCGCCTTGCGCACGAGCGTTGCGATGGCCGTGCCCACTTGGATTCCGACCGGATCTCCCTCCGTAGAGAAGATGCTCGGGTCGGGCGAGCCATCCGGCGCGACCTTGCCCGTCTTGTACTTGTCGCCGTTCAGGCAGTCGATCCGGATCGCGTCGAACGCTTCGAGGTAGCGCTCGCGCATTCCGGTGAAGGACAGTCCGTCAAGCCACGAGTAGTTGGAGATGAAGCACACCACACCTTGGCCCGTCTTCTCTGCGATGCGACGCTCCGCCATGCGGAAGAAACGGATGTAGAGGTCGTTGAGGCCCTGTCCTTCGGGCTTCCGAACACGCTTCGTAGTCCGATAGGCTTCCGAGAGTTCCCGCTCCTCGTCCACAGCCATGCCGGCGAAGCCGTTATAGGGTGGGTTGCCGAGGATTACCAAGATCGGGATGTCCTGCTTCACCGATCCCGCGAGTTCGCGCTCCTCTTCAAGCTCCGGGAACGGCAACGGCTGGGTCGCACTCGGCTCCCAGCCCGTCAGCGCGTTGGTGAGAAACACTCCGGCACGCTCAGTCCCGTCCGCCGCCAGAGGCGCGTCTAGGTTCTGCATTGTCAGGCCGACCTGCAGGTGCGCCACCACAAACGGTGCGGGCATGATCTCGAACCCGAACACCCGCTCGGTTGCTGCCCGCTTCACTTCCGTGCCCACAAGCGCCCCTAGGCCCTGCTCCCCGAGATTGCGTGCGATGCGCCGGAGCACTTCCGACAAGTAGGCCCCCGTTCCGCAGCACGGATCCAGCACATAGACCTTCTCGTCTGCGAGTCCCGTGGGCAGCCCGAGATCGTCCTTGAGCGCCTTGTCCACGCGGGCCACCATGTAGCGGACCACCTCGGTCGGTGTGTACCACACGCCTAACTGCTTTCGTAACGTCGGATCGAAGGCTTCGAGGAACGGTTCGTAGAAGTAGGGCACTGCCTCGCCCTGGTCAAACTGCCCGAAGAACGCGGTCCGATCCACTCGGTCAAGCGCCGCCGACGTCCAGTCCAACAATTCCACCAAGCCGAGCGGCATCAACCGGTCCGGGTCGGCCAACTGCATGAACAAGGCCCGTAGCACGGGTGCCCGCAGGTGCCACACTTCCTCGCGCCACCTGAATCGGTGCGAATCGTCGTGACTCTCGAACAGCGGACCATACGACTCCTGCCCGTCTCGGGACCACAGCACCCACGCGGAGAAGATGCCGTAGAACAAAGTTTGAATCAGCGTCGAACGGAAGAAGCGCTCCCCATGCTCGTCCTTGAACTCAATCCCGAGGCTTTCCTCCATCGCCGTGCGGACGGCCCGAAGGGCCGAAATGTCTTCCGCCGCCTCGACGCGGGCCAAGCCGTCGCGGGCGTAGGAAGCCATCAGCCACGCCAAGTCCTTTGGTTCGGCTAATGCGGCCCGGTGCGAGAGCACCCGCGCGAGGTACTCCCCGAGGCCGGTGCCGATCTGGCGGGCAAAGGTACGGGGCGTCTCGGCCCTCCGCCAGAAGTCATCCGCATCCTTGGCCAAGCAAAAGGGCTCCAGCTTGGCGGGCCCACCCATGCCGTCCGCCGCCACCAGGACGAAGTCCCGTAAATTCGTGACCAGCACCAACCGGTAACGGTCCCAATATCGGCTCACCTGCTCTGAGTCCGCAGTCAACCAAGCGTCGTCACCAAAGCCCTTGACCTCGACGACGCCACGCTCGGGAACCTGCCCCGGCCTCGGTCGGCCACTCTGAACCTGCCTCGCCGTGTACAGGGCCAGGTCGGGATGACCGGCCCCCTGATCCGCCGGTTCCTGAACGCAGAACACTCTGGGCTTGAGCGTGGATCCGACCGCGCGCAACAAGCCCTCCAGCGCTGGGTAATACGAGAGTTCCTTCGTAGCGCCGCCCGATCCGCGCACGCGCTGGAGGTCGGCGAAATATTTCTCCACCGAGGCAACCAGCTTCTTGTTGGGTCCGGCCATCGTGGCGTCCCAAGCGATTGGGACGAACTCTCGCCGTAACGTGGCCCGCTACAGCGGTTGACGTAAGATATCACGGCGCGCGCGTTCACGGCGGTACCCCCCTGAGTCCCCGGATCACGGGGCCCGTCGGATTGGAATGGGGAGCGGGACGCTTTGGACCTGAAGATTGACCCCTTTGAGCAGGAAACGGCTGCCCGAAAGGCTCTGCCTAGCGCTCAGAGGCCGTCAGGCAGCGTCAGTCCGCCGGCACTCCCATGCTGTGGGGACTTCGCTGCGGCTGGTGCCGCACCGGTCCCATCGGTGCCACAAGAGCACCGATTGTTGCTCCAGGTCCAACGTGCGCCAGCTGTCCGGTAGCCGGGCACGGGCCGCGCGCTATTGTGAGGCAGCCCGGCCCGGAACCAAGCAGCTCATGAGATTCAAGGCTTTGGGCCCATCAGCGACGGGGAGACGCGAGACAGATTGGAACTTCTCCTGAGCGGCCAGCCACGAGATGCCTCTTGGGGCGACACCGCGGCGACGCTTCCGCACCCGTAGCTCGGCTCGGTCGCCACCGACGGGCCGCAAGTGTGACGCTGGCGCACGCCGGGATGCCTCTGGCCAGGCCGGCTCGCCCGCCAGGGCCGTGCCAAACAACAGGCATCCAAACCCAAGGGGTGCAGCTGTCGACGAGACGGAGCGCGGGCTCAGCCCCGAGGCATGCTAGGGACGCCGTTGGCGGAGGACTGCTCCTCGGCCCGGACTGACCGTGCCGCAAGTGCGGAACGGCGCGACGGCGGTCAAGAGAGCAGCTTGTCGACGACCCGCCCACCCACATCCGTGAGCCGAAAATCGCGGCCTTGGTGCCTGTAGGTCAGCTTCGTGTGGTCGAAGCCAAGGCAGTGCAGCATCGTTGCCTGCAGGTCGTGAATGTGGACCGGATCCTCGACCGGCTTGAGCCCGAGCTCGTCGGTCCGCCCGACAACCCTCCCAGCTGCGATGCCGCCCCCGGCGAGCCACATGCTGAAGCAGTCCGGGTGATGGTCCCGCCCAGGCTCCTCGTCGGCGCGGTCAACCTGGGCCATGGGCGTGCGCCCGAACTCACTGGCCCAGATCACCAGCGTTGACTCGAGCAGGCCCCGCTGCTTGAGATCTTTGACAAGCGCCGCGGTCGGCCCGTCCACGGCTGCGCAGTTCTCGCCGTGCCCCTTCTCCAGCTCCTTGTGATTGTCCCAGTCCCCGTGCGTCAGCATCACGAAGCGGACCCCGCGCTCGACCATCCGCCGGGCAAGCAGACAGTTGGATCCATAGGCATGGGTGGGCTCGGACCCGACGCCGTAGGACTCGAGCACGCGCTGGGGCTCGCGCGAAAAGTCGAGCAGTCGCGGGACCGCGGCCTGCATCCGGAAACCCAGCTCGTAGGACGCGATGCGCGCAGCGATTTCGACGTCCCCCGTCTTCTGCAAGCGCTGCTCGTTCAATGCGCGGATCAGATCCAGCCGGGAGCGCTGGAGTTCCGGAGTGACCCCCTCGGCATTCGAGACGTACAGGATCGGGTCTCCCACGGTCCGGAACCGGGTTCCCTGAAAGGAGGCCGGAAGAAAGCCGTTGGACCAAATGTTGGAGCCGGCGTTGGGCCCCTTGCCGGAGCCCAGCACGACGAAGCCCGGCAGGTCACGAGCCTCGCTCCCAAGACCGTAAGCGACCCAAGAGCCCATCGAGGGGCGGCCAAACTGGGTAACGCCGGTGGAAAGCAGCAGGGCCCCCGGGTCGTGGTTGAAGGCCTCAGTGTGCATCGTGCGGACCATGCAGATGTCATCCGCGCAGCCCGCCAGCCGCGGCAGCCAGTCGGAGAACTCCATGCCCGACTCGCCGTAGCGTCGAAAACGCCGGCGGCTGGGCATGATCTTGGCGTTGGGCTTGATGAATGCGAGCTTCAGATCTTTCGTGAGCCGGTCCGGCAGGGCTTGCCCAGCCCACCTCGCAAGCGCGGGCTTGGAGTCGAACAGATCCAGCTGGCTGGGAGCGCCGGACTGGTAGATCAGGATCGCGTTCCGCGCCTTGGCGGCGAAGTGCGGCTGCTTGACGCCTAGCGGATTGGCCTCGGACTCGGCGGTGTGACCCTCCGTGGCGATCAAGTGTGCCAGCGCCGGAAGTCCCAGCCCCCCGGAACAGCCCTCCAGGAAGCGGCGGCGCGCCATGATGCGCTGGAACTCCAACCGGCCAAGCATGCTCACTCCCTCGTCAAGAACTCGTCCAGGTTCAGCAAGGCGCTCGCGACCGTCACCCACGTGGCTCCGTCGAGCCGCTCCACGCCTGGAAGGTCGAGGGCGAACAGCGCGTCAACCGATGATGGCTGCGCGTCAAGCACCGCGCGCTGCGCGGCCCAAGATTCCCGCAGCGTGGCGACTTCGGCCGGGGCCGGCTCGCGCCCGAGGCAGAGCCGGAAGACAGTCCCCAGGCGCGTCTCCAGATCACCGCCGAACTCGGACACCGCGCGCACCGCAAGCGCCTGCGCCGCCTCGAGAAAGACGGGATCATTCAGCAGGTGCAGCGCTTGGAGCGGCGTGGTCGTTCGCTCGCGACGACAGGCGGACTCATACGTGTCGGGCATGTCAAACGTGCCGAGCAGCGGGTAGGGGGCCATCCGCTGGTACTGGATGTACATCCCCCTCCGGTACCGATCAAGGCCCGTGCTGACGCTCCACCCCCCGTCGCCGTCGGACCCCAGCCGGCGCGCGCCCAACGGTTGCGGCGGCCGCACGCTGCGCCCGCCCACCCGCGTGTCGAGGAGGCCGCTCACAGCCATGGACGAATCGCGGATTAACTCCGCGGTCAGCCGGAGCCGCGCCTGGCGTCCAAGCAGCGCGTTGGCGGTGTCACGCTCCTCGAGCTCGAGACGCCGATCAGAGCTCTGGCGATAGGTGGCCGACAGCACGATCGACCTGATCAGGGGCTTCCAGCGCCATCCGCCGTCCATGAAGTCCGAGGCAAGCCAGTCCAGCAGCGCAGGCTGGGACGGTGCCTCGCCCTGCGAGCCGAAGTTCTCGGTGGTCGGCGACAGGCCGGTGCCGAACAGTTCCTGCCAGATCCGGTTCGCAACGACCCTCGCGGTGAGCGGGTTCTCCGGCGAGACAAGCCAGTCCGCCAGGTCAAGGCGCGAAAGCCCGCCCTGCTCGGAAGGGCCGGATAACCAAGCCGGCAGGCCGGGGCGCACCGGAATTCCGGGCTGCTTGTAGCTTCCGCCGAGGTACACGTGCGTCTGGCGGGGCTGCCGCTCGACATGCACTGCCTGCGCTTCGCCGTACGGCGGGAGGGAAGCGTCCAATGCCCGGAGCCGCTCCTTGAGCCGCTCGTACCCGAGTTCTTGATACTCGTCCTTGGAGAGCACGCGGCCGTACTCCCGCACGAAGAAGTCGGTCAGCGCCTTCTCGTGGCGCACGGAGCGCTCCGCCGGCGGCGTGCGAATGATGCGCTCGCCGAGATTGACGTACGTTCGCAGCTCGTCGAAGGTGACGTCCCACTCGGCCGACTCGCCAGGATGGTCCGCGGCCCAGAGGACGCGCCGCTCCCACGGAGGCTTGAGCTCGAAAACCTTGTGCTCCCGCAGCAACCGCCTCCGTTCGCGCTGGTAAGCGGGCAGGGCCGCCAAGTACGGGCCCCGCTCGCCCGGCAGCGGAGCGTCGATATCGACTTCCTCGAGGTCGTTGAAGAAGGCGAACAGCTGGTAGTACTCCTGCTGCGTCAGGGGGTCGTACTTGTGGTCGTGGCACTGCGCGCATCCCACCGTCAGCGCGAGCCACGCCGTGCCGACCGTGTTCGTGCGGTTGACGACCTGCTCGAAGCGCCACTCCTCGGGATCGGAGCCCCCCTCGGTGTTGGTGGGCGTGTTTCGGTGGAAGCCTGTGGCAACCTGCTGGTCGACCGTGCGCGCTGGAAGCAAATCCCCGGCCAGCTGCTCGCGCGTGAACCGGTCAAACGGCATGTCCTCGTCGAACGCTTGGATCACCCAGTGCCTGTAGCGCCAAGCGTGCGGGCGGAAGTTGTCGCCCCGAAAGCCGTCGCTGTCGGCATAGCGCGCCAAGTCCAACCAATAGCGGGCCCACTTCTCGGCGTATTGCTCGGAGTCGAGCAGGCTGTCGACCGCCCGCTCATAGGCCCGCGGCCCGGCGTCAGCCAAGAAGGCGTCCTGTTCGCCGAGCGTCGGCGGCAGGCCCGTCAGATCCAGCGAGAGGCGCCTGAGCAGCGTCGCTCTGGAGGCTTCGGGCGCGGGCGACAACCCCTCCCCTTCCAGGCGGGAGAGCACGAATCGATCGATGGGCGTCCTGGGCCAAGAGGCGTCCTTGACCTCTGGCACTTTCGGGCGCGAGACGGAACGGAACGCCCAGTGGCCGGGGTCGGGGCGGATCCGCGAGTCTGCCGCGGCCTCTCCGGCAGGCCATGCCGCGCCCTGGTCGATCCACGCCCTCAGTCGACCGATCTCGTCCGCCGTCAGCCGGGGCCCGGCCGGAGGCATCACCGTCTCGTCCAATCCGGCGACAAGCCGGATCAACCTGCTGCCAGCGCTGTTGCCAGGAAGGATGACCGGTCCCGCGTAGCCGCCCCGCAACGCGGAGGTGCCGTCGTCCAGCCGCAAGCCCTGCATCTGCTGGGCCGGCCCGTGGCAGGCGTGACAGCGCTCCGCGAGTATCGGGGCGATGTCGCGCTCAAAGCTGACCGTGGAGGCGCTTGCGGCGGGCAGCGCGGCATCCTGCGCCGGGGCCGTCGCAGTTGAGGCCAAGAGCGCGATCACGGCGGAGAGCGCCACACGGAGCCGAGGCTGACCAGCCTGATTGCGCTCACATATCATGCCCAAACCCTCACCAAGGGCCCATGGGAACCGCCAGAGGCGCTTCCAAGATACACCAGAACCGTCGTCTGGGCTCGGATCCCGGATCCCGCACGCCGAGGACTTGGGCCAAGCCGGCCAACCCGCGGGACAAGGCCGGAAGGCCTTGCCCGCACCACCGGCGCTCAGAAAGCGCCACTCAGCCCGGTGTCGCGGTGCCCGAGCCGGGCACCGCACCGGAGATCAGCTGCAACCCGAGGTCGACCCGCAGTTGGGACACCGGTGACAACTGCCGTTGACAGTCATCATGGTTCCGCAATCGGCGCAGTAGGGACCCTCGCCAGGTTCCGAGTGGACCTCCGGGCCAGCCGTCTGCGGCACGGCTGGCGCGGTCCCGTCAAGCTGCGCCAAGACCTCGTCGCTCACGGTGTAATCGCTGGAGATGAACTTGGTCCCCAGCCAGCGGAAGATGTAGTCCGTCACGGACTTCGCATAACGGATGTTCTCGTTCCGCGTCCAGCCGCTCGGCTCGAAGCGCACGTGCTGGAACTTGTCCACCAGCGTCTTCAACGGCACACCGTACTGCAGCGCCAGCGAGATGGCCGTGGCGAAGTTGTCCATCAGGCCGCTGATCGTCGAGCCTTCCTTGGACATGCGGATGAAGATCTCGCCCGGCGTCTTGTTGTCCTCGTAGAGCCCCACGGTCAGGTATCCCTCGTGGTCCCCGACCGAGAACTTGTGCGTCAGCGACGCCCGCTCGTCCGGCAACCTCCGCCTCAGCGGCCGCACGAGACCCGCGTCCTCAGCTTCGCCGCCAGTGCCGGCCGTGCCGGTGTTGAGCGGCTGCGCCATCTTTGAGCCGTCACGGTAAATCGCGACGGCCTTCAGCCCCAGCCGCCAAGCCTCGGTATATGCGTCAGCAATCTCGTCAACCGTCGACTCGGCCGGCATGTTGATTGTCTTGGAGATCGCGCCCGAGATGAAGGGCTGCACCGCGGACATCATCCGCAGATGGCCGCGGTAATGAATCGACCGCTTGCCCCTCTCCGGCTTGAAACTGCAGTCGAACACGGGCAGGTGTTTCTTCTCGATGCCCGCCGCGCCCTCGATGCTTCCCTCAGAATCGACGTGGTTCACGATCGAATTCACATCGTCGGGCGAGTACCCGAGCCGGTCCAACGCCTCGCCCACAGTGTTGTTGACGATCTTGATCAAACCCCCGCCGACCAGCTTCTTGTACTTCACCAGCGCCAGCTCGGGCTCGACGCCCGTGGTGTCACAGTCCATCATGAATCCGATCGTGCCGGTCGGCGCCAGCACGGTCACCTGCGCGTTGCGGTAGCCATGCTCGCGCCCCGTCCGATAGGCCTCGATCCAGACATCTTCCGCAGCCTCGCGGAGGTCACCCTGGACGCCAAAGCGCGCGATCTGCTCGCTGGCGCGCCGGTGCATCCGGATCACGTCCAGGAACGGCTCCCTGTTCTGCACGTAGCCCGCGAACGGGCCGCGGGCCGCGGCAATCTCGGCGCTCGTGAGGTATGCCTGCCCGCACATCGTGGCCGTGATCGACGCGGCGATCGAACGGCCCCGGTCCGAGTCGTACGCAACTCCCTGGGACATCAGCAGAGCGCCCAGATTGGCGAACCCCAAGCCCAGCGGGCGGTACTCGTGCGAGTTCTTGGCAATCCGCTCGGTCGGGTAAGCCGCGTTGTCCACCAAGATCTCCTGGGCCAGTACCAGCGTGCCGACAGCCTTCCGGAACCCGGCCACGTCGAAGTGTCCCGCGCGGGACTGGAACTTCACCAGGTTCAGGGATGCAAGGTTGCAGGCCGAGTCGTTCAGGAACATGTACTCGGAGCAGGGGTTGGACGCGTAGATGCGGTCCGTGTTCTTGACCGGGTTCCACCGGTTGATGGTCGAGTCGAACTGCATCCCAGGATCGCCGCACCGATGCGTGGCATCGGCGATCTCTCGCAGCAGGTCACGGGCATCGAGGCATTCGTGACGCTCCCCCGTTAGCACGGACCGGGTCCACCACTTCCGCCCCTTCTCGACAGCGCGCATGAACTCATCCGTGACCCGCACGGAATTGTTGGCGTTCTGGAACGAGATGGTCGAGTAGGCGTCCCCGTCAATGGCGGCGTCATAGCCATTGGCGATCAGCACGTGCGCCTTTTTCTCTTCCGTCGCCTTGCACCAGATGAACTCCTTCACGTCCGGATGGTCGGCGTTCAGGATCACCATCTTGGCCGCTCGGCGAGTCTTGCCGCCCGACTTGATCACGCCGGCGAACGCATCGAAGCCCTTCATGAACGAAACAGGGCCCGAAGCCCGTCCGCCCCCTGCCAAGCCCGCGTCGTCCTCGCGAATCGTTGACAGGTTCGTGCCAGCGCCCGAGCCCCACTTGAAGAGCATGCCCTCGGTCTTGGCAAGGTCCAGGATGGACTCCAGCGAGTCTTCCACGGAGTTAATGAAGCACGCCGAGCACTGGGGCCTGTGCTCGGCAGGGTTGAGCTCCGCCACCTGTCCGCTGCTCGCATCCCAAGCCCAGCCGTAGCCCCGCGATTCCTTCCGCACGCCCACGTTAAACCAGACCGGCGAGTTGAAGGCCGCCTTCTGGTGCAGCATCAAGTGCGCCAAGTCGTCCCGGAAGGCTTCCACGGAGCCTGGGCCCGCCAGATAGCCTCCCTCTGCCCCCCAGTCCGCGATCGTGTTCACCACGCGCGAAACGAGCTGTCGCAGGCTGGTCTCTCGATCATCCCGGCCAAGCGTCCCGTGAAAGTACTTGCTGGCGACGATGTTGGTCGCAGTCTGCGACCAATCCACAGGCATCTCCACATCCCGCTGCTCGAACACCACCTCGCCGGCCGCATCCACGATCGACGCCACCCTCGATTCCCACGCCAGGGCTTCGTACGGGCTTTGCCCGTCCCTCAGGTCTCGCGTGAAGTGCCGTTCGAAGACCAGACCCATCCGGACTGGCTTCTCTCGCATAGCCACGCGAACTTCGTCCAGTCCCTCGACTGGATTGCTAACCACTCGCACGCTCATCCCTCCTTCGACATGGCCTAAGCCCAGCCCCGCAGGACTGGTTCAGGCGTCGCCGACGCCTTGCATCTTCCGCCACCCCGCAACAAGTAGTGGCTCCGGCATCAACCGAGCCCACAATGTGGTACTTGATAGCCCTTGCATTCTGTGCGACATGACACAGCGTAACATCCTCAATTGTCCCAGACGAAGCTGTTGCGGTCAAGCGATTCTCCCTTCGCGCGGTCCAAATGCGGGCCGCAAGGAGCGCCAGGTCCAGTCTGATACCGGCGGCTGCACAGGTCCGCTCAGGCCCAGATGGACTGGACACGATCCCTGCTCAGGCGCGCCTCGCCACTCTGCACGATGGCAAACTTCGTGGATATCGGCCCGATCATCTCGTAGACCACCACCGCCGACAGCACGATGGTCGAGATCACGGGATAATGCTCCGGCAACTGGCGGCCAATGGTCATCACCAAGCCGACCGCCAGGCCTGCCTGGGTTAGGAGGCCGAATCCCAAGAAGTGCTGCACGCTGCGCTCCATGCCCAACCGGCGACTGCCGATCCAAGCGCCGCCCAGCTTGCCGACGCCGCGTGCCAGCACGTAGGCCACCCCGATGATTCCGATTTCCATGAGGTGCGCGACGTTGAGGTCAGCGCCCGCGAGGACGAAGAAGATCGCGTAGAACGGGGGATCGGTGCCCTCCAGCGTCTTGAACAGCCTCCGGCTCCGCCGGGACAGGTTCACCATCGTGGCGCCCACCGTGAGGCTGGCGATGAGCGGGGACAGGTCCAAGATGCGTGCCACGCCGACGCCGAGCAAGATCGAGCCGGCCAGCAGAATCAGCATCTCTCCCGTCTCGGTGACCTGGCGCGCCCACCCGGCCAACATGAGGCCCGCCAGGAATCCGAGGGCGATCGAGCCGGCAAGTTGCCACACCAGCGGGAACGCGGCCAAGAGGATCGAGCGTAACACTCCGGTCTGGCCCCAGTCGGCCACCAGCGTGAGGGCGGCCGCGCTGAGCAAGTAGGCGATCAGGCACACGATGTTGTTGATCGCGATGATGCCCAGCAGCGTGTCGGTCAGCGCCCCGCGGGCGTTGCACTCGCGCATCACCATCAGAGTCGAGGCTGGAGCAGTGGCGATCGACACGGCAGCCAGCAGGAGGGCCACCTGCCAGGGCTGGCCGAGGAATATCATGCTCAGAAGGACCAGCGCCGCGGCCAACGACGACTCAGCCAGCGTCAGGCGGACGATCTTCCAGCCGATCCGTCGGATCACCGCGTACTCGAAGACGGCGCCGATCGAGAACAGGATCATGCCCAAGGCCACCTCGCTGAACGCTTCAAGGGCCTGAATGTTCTCGTGGCTGACCCACCCCAGCATCGAGGGCCCCAATGCCATTCCGACCAGCAGGTAGCCCGTGACCTCGGGGATGTGCAGCACCCGCACCAGATGGCCGCCGGCGAGCGCGAGCAGCAGGATCAGGCCCAGCGACGAGAGCTCATTCATCGACCCGCACCATCGCACCCCAGTAGCGCCCGCCGCGCGCGAGCACCAAGTGCGCCATTCCTCCGCTGGCATACCCCAAGGCTTCCCGCAACTCGCGTGCGGACCCGACGGCGACCCGGTTGACGGAGTGCACCCGGTCCCCGGGGCGGGCCCCTGCGACGGCGGCCGAGCTGCCGCCGAGGACTCCCCCGACCTCTAGCCCGGCCTGGTCACGACAAAGCCCAGCCCGGCCTGGTCCTCCGCGGTTGCCGGCCTGGCCGGTAGGCGAATCTCCCCGTTGCCGCCCGCGCCCCAGACTTCCAAGTCGAAGTGCTCCCGCGATACCGGAAGGAGCAGGTCGCTCAAGTCCGCGATCTCCGCGACCGGCGATCCCTCGATCGAGAGAATCAAGTCCCCGGGCACGAGCCCGGCGCGGTGCGCACCGTACCCCCACCACGTCTCGCGGACGACGACGCGCGGCGGACCGGGAAGCCCCAGCGCGGCCAGCTCGTCGGGCGCTGCCTGGCCGACCCGCATGCCGTACCGCGAGGGAATCCGCTCGTCCGCGGCGAGAGCGGCGCGGGCTCGCGGTTCGAGATCTCCAGCCTCCGCCGCAACCAGCGAACCGTCACAGTTCAGAATGACGGCGATCAGGCCGCCGTCCAAGGAGAAGATGCCGCCTCCGGCCTGCCGAGGCCCAAAGTCGAAATTCGTGAGCACTTCCGTCAGCCCGAAGGAGCCGCAATCGCGCTCGAGAAACCCGAAGAGATTGCCAGGCTCGTGCAGCAGGCCCCCGTCCAGCGTCCGCCACACAGCCAGCAGCCAAGCGCCGCGCGGGTACAGACGGGCGGGCCGCCGGTCGATCACCGATGCATCCCGCGGCGCTTGCAGGAGCACGAATGGCAGGGGCGGGCCCGCCTTGGAGACATCCAGCACGACGGCACGGTCCGCCAGGGCCGTGCGGTCCGCGGCCAAGAAGGGGCCAGGCCGCGCCGAAGTGACGACTTCCCCCACTCGCCAGACCACGCCGCTCTGGCCGCTGGCAGCGAGCAGCACGACGCTGTCCTCGACCAGTGTCGCAGCGTAGGAGAAGTGGTCCGCGATCCGGTCCAGCATGCGGCGATCCGCGAAACGGCCCAGCTGGGGCAATTCCGGAGTGGAGGCCGTCGCAAGGTCCTCGGCGACCTCATCCGGTCGCACGAGAAACCCCACGACCAGCAAGAGAGCGCAAACCACCGTAAGCGCGGCCACATATCGGGGGTCGAACTTGCTCATCACGACCGCAAGGGCTCGTCCGCAGACCCCCAGCCTCCGCGCCACCATTGGGGCAATCCACGAGCGGTGGCTTGCCCGGCGCTACATCGCGAGACGGTGGGCGAGCGCCGGATCAGAGGCCGGAGGCGAAAAGCAGCCCCCACCTCACGCCGGGCCCGGGCTAGCGCCAGCCTGGCGGCAGGCACGGGCACCCGGGCAACCCGCGACCCGGGCCATGCGGGTGCCCCTGCCACGGTCGGCACGGGGAGAGTGTACCACCGAGGCCCGGCAGATTGGCTCCGGACGCCTCAGATTGGCCCGAGGGCGCGTGCCTACGGGGCGACGGACGACGCCCGCTCGGCCGCCGCGCGCAGGTTGGAGGCCGCTTGGCTGACGGCCCCCCACAGCAGACCCGCGTCGCTCGAACACCCGACCAAGCGCATCCCGCGGCCGATCCAGTGCGTGGCAAGGGCCACGTCGCGCACTTGGATCGCCGGCCAAATGCCGGCCTCGCGACAGGCTGCGATCACCCGGTCGATGGCGTCCGACAGTCGCGGGTGGTCCCACTGGCCACCCACGCCCAGCGAGATTGACAGGTCCGCCGGTCCCACCAACAGCGCGTCTAGACCCTTGACAGCAGCCAATGCCGGAAGGCGCTCGAGCGCTGTCACCGACTCGACCTGGGCAATCATCAGCGTCTCGCGGTTGCAATGCCGGGTAATCTCGTCGAAACTGGCCTGCCGGTATCCGATCTGCGAAGGGCCAAGCCCGAACCCCCGGTGCCCCTCGGGCGGGAACTTCGCGCCTCGCACCGCCCGGGCAAGCTGGCCCGGGTCCTCGCAGCGCGGAAAGATGATGCCCTCCGCGCCGGAGTCAAGAGCGCGCGCCACCAAGTCGTACTGAAAGTCACAGACCCGCACTACCGCGGTCACATCGCTCATCCGGTACGCGCGCAACAAGCGGTGCAGGGTGACCGAGGAGAACGGGCTGTGCTCGGAATCGAGGAAGACCCAGTCCATCCCGGCAGCACCGAACATGCGGGCCATCTCCGCGGAGGGGATCTGAGCCTGGGCGATCCCCACGGCCACGCCGCCTCCTTCGAGGATCTTGCGGGTGCGATTGGGGCGCATGGCCCCAACTGTAGCGCAGCGTGGCGATCGGGCGGTCCGCTCAGAGCTCGATCTGCAGGGCCGTCGTGAGAAAGGTCTGCGACTCCCCGCCGGCCGGGCTGTCGAGCACGAATGGGCCAGCAAAGAAGCGCGAGGCGCCGAACCGCAGCTCGACACGGGCCGTGGGGTTGTAGCGCAGCACGAAGTCAAGCTCCTGGCCGATCGAAGGGCTCGCAGCGCCCCCGGCGGGCGGGAGAACGCCGGGGCGCATGTTCAGGCTGTAGAAGGCGTCTCGGGTGCTGTCGACCTGCAGGTTGATCCAGTCCACGCCCAGCCGCCAGCCCTTGGCCGGGCTCAGGGCCACACCCGCTTTCAGAAACCGCAGGTTGCGGAGCGCGACCAAGTCCATCTCGCCATAAATCCTGTGGGGCGCGGGGAACATCGTGTCGAATGTCCCCGTTCGCCCGTCGTCCGGGTCGTCGTCGCCGCTGGCCTGGCTCCACTCGACGGCAAACCGCGGCCGCGCCGGCACGTCCTCCAAGGTCTTGGCGAGACCCCACACTCCCATCCAAGCCCGCTGCGGCCGCTCGCGCTTGCCCCCGACCTGCCCGGCCATGATTACTTGGTAATCCCAAGTCTCGGCCAGCGTGCCGGACACCCGGGCCCCCGCCGTGCGCAACAGGCCGCCAGAGTGGGCTCCGCGACTCTCCTCGCGTCGGCTGGCGAGCAGGATTGGCTCCAGGCGGTGGTCCCCGCCGGCCAAGCTGATCGACCCAATGGCGCCGTAGACATAGCGGCTACGGGACGTGGTGTTGAAGCCGTCCCTGATATTCACCTGGGAGTAGCCGAGCAGGTGCACCCGGTGCTCGCCACGCCGGACGACGAGCTGTGCTCCGTCGAACATCGGGGATGTGTTGCTCCAGCGACGTGCCCCGATCAGGCGCTGGTCGAGGAATTCCAGCTGTTTCCGACCGACGAACAGCTCAGCGACACCGTCCTCGGGGCCCAGCGCCAGATACCCCTCGCGAAAGTCGACCGGATCTTCGAGCCCCCTGCGACCGCGGCCGGGAGCCAGCCCAATCACGCGGGCGTCCTGCAACTGGGCGACGAATCGGAGATTCTTCGCGGCGCGCAGCTTTGCCGTCAGCCGCACTCGGGTGAGGCCCAAGCCGTCCTGCCGCGCGGGGTTCTCCCCCGCCCCGCTGCGAGTCTCCGCCCTAGCTCGCAACTGTCCGGAGAACTCGTAGCGGGGCCGGAGGGCACCGGTCTGGTCCTGGGCAAGAACGGTCGAAGGCCCGGACAGGAACAGCACGGCGGCCAGCGCAAGCAAGGAAAGCCCCCTGCCGGCCCGAGACCGTCGCCAAAGGCCCGCCCTACCGCCCATTTCCGACGCTGAGCACTGCCAAGAATGCCTCTTGCGGTATGTCCACCTTCCCTACTCGCTTCATGCGCCGCTTGCCCTCGCGCTGCCGTTCCAATAGCTTGCGCTTGCGCGTGATATCGCCACCATAGCACTTCGCCGTCACGTTCTTGCGCAGCGGAGCGATGTTGTCCCGGGCCACGATGCGGTTGCCGATCGCGGCTTGCAGGGCGACCTCGAACTGCTGGCGCGGGATCAGCTTCCGGAAGCGGTGGATCAGAGCCTTGCCACGGTCGTAGGCCTGATCCTTGTGGACGATGATTGACAGCGCGTCGATCGGATCGCCCGCAACCAGGATGTCGAGCTTGACCATCGGCGAGGCCCAATGCCCGGCAAAGTGGTAGTCGATCGATGCGTAGCCCCTGGACACCGTCTTCAGCCGGTCGTAGAAGTCCAGAACAATCTCGTTGAGTGGCACTTCGTACGTCAGCACGGCCCGGTTCGTCGTGGCGTACTCGAAGCTCTGCTGCACCCCGCGCTTCTCCTCGAACAGTCTGAGGATGCCGCCGAGATAGTCGTCCCGCGTGATCACGGTCACGGTGAAGATGGGCTCCTCCACCTGGCGGATCGAGGGCTGCGGCGGCCACCGGCTCGCGTTGTCAACGTCGACCACTGTGCCATCCGTCTTGGTGACGCGGTAGCGCACGCCCGGCGCTGTCGTGATCAGACGCAGATCGAACTCGCGCTCCAATCGCTCCTGGACGATCTCGAGGTGCAGCAGGCCCAGAAACCCGCCGCGGAATCCGAAACCGAGCGCCGTCGAACTCTCGGGCTCGAACTGGATCGACCGATCATTCAGCTGCAGCTTCTCCAACGCGTCGCGCAGAAGGTCATGCTCGTGCGATTCCACGGGGTACAGCCCGGCGAAGACCATCGGCTTGGACTCCATGAAGCCGGGCAGCGGCCCGGACGGCGGATTGCGATCCTCGCAGATGGTATCCCCGATCCGCGTCTCGGTCACGTTCTTGATGTTCGCGACCAGCCAGCCGACCTCCCCGGCGGCCAGCGTGTCACAGCTCACCGGCCTTGGCGCACGGTAGCCGATTTCTTCGACATCATAGGCCCGTCCTGTGGCCCAAAGGCGGATGCGCATGCCGCGCGCGAGCGTGCCGTCCACGATCCGCACGAGCAAGATGACGCCGCGGTAGGAGTCGTACCAAGAATCGAACAGGAGCGCCCGCAAGGGTGCCCCGGAGCGGGGCCGCGGCGGCGGTATGCGCTGCACGACCGCCTCCAACACGGCGGGGACCCCCGTGCCGGTCTTGGCGCTGATGCGCAGCGCGTCGGCGGCCTCGAGCCCAATGGCGCTCTCGATCTCGTCCTGCACGCGGTCCGGGTCGGCCGCGGGGAGGTCGATCTTGTTCAGCACGGGCACGATCTCGAGGTCATGCTCGAGGGCGAGGTAGGTGTTGGCCATGGTTTGGGCCTCCACCCCCTGTGCGGCGTCCACGACCAGCAGCGCACCCTCGCAGGCTGCCAGGCTGCGGGAAACCTCGTAGGAGAAATCCACATGACCCGGCGTGTCGATCAGGTTCAGCTGGTAGGTCCGGCCGTCGCTCGCCCGGTGCGAGATACGCACCGCCTGAGCCTTGATCGTGATGCCACGCTCGCGCTCGAGGTCCATCGAGTCCAAGACCTGGTCCTGCATCTCGCGACTCGTGAGAGCCCCGGTTGTCTCGAGCAGCCGGTCGGCCAGAGTCGACTTGCCGTGGTCGATGTGGGCGATGATCGAGAAATTGCGGATCAGGGAGGGGTCCATCGCCTGGCGTCAGCCGACTCGTGGGGGCGCTGTCCCGGGCGGCCGCTGTGCCCTAGGATCGATTGTAGCCAGTAGCCCGCTCCGCGCGTTCCCGGGTTAGCTGGCGATGCGTTCCAGCACCCGCTGGATATTGCGCAGGCTGCCAGCCGCGGCCGTGTCAAACCCCTTCCACTCGAAGGTCCCTTCCGGCGAGAAACTGGCACCGGCGGTCGTCGCTACCAGCTGCCCCAAGCGCTCCGGGTCGACCTTGGAGTCCGGGCGCAGGCGCAGCAACAGGCGATCGTGGCGCCGCTCCACAAGCGGGATTCGCATCGCCTGTGCCCGGTGCTTCAGCAACCCTTGGAGCAGCAGGTTGTGGACCGGCTGCGGCGGCGTGCCGTACCGGTCCCGGAGATCGCGGAGCGCGTCGTCATACTGCTCGGTGTCGCGGACTGCGGCGAGGCGCTTGTACAGCTGCAGCCGCTGGGTCGCGTCGCCGACATAGTCGTGGGGGATATGGACGTCCGCCCGGAGCTTGACCCTGGTCTCGACAGCGGCCTTTACCTTCTCGCCCTTGAGCTTCTGCACCGCCTCCTCCAGCAGCTGGGAGAATGTCTCGAAGCCGACTGCCGCGACCTGGCCGCTCTGCTGGCCGCCCAGAAGGTTTCCCGCCCCCCGCAGTTCCAGGTCCAGGGCCGCGATCCGAAAACCTGCCCCCAGCTCGCTGAACTCGCGCAGCGCGGCCAGCCGCTTGCGCGCCTTGTCGCTCAAGTCGCGATTGTCGCGCACGAAGAGGTAGGCATAGGCGCGGCGGCTGGAGCGGCCCACGCGCCCCCGAAGCTGGTACAGCTCGGACAGGCCGTACCGGTCGGCACGGTCCACAATGAGCGTGTTCGCGAGCGGGATGTCCAGCCCGTTCTCGATGATGGTGGTCGCGACCAGCACGTCGAACTCGTGGCGCATGAAGGCCAGCATGACCTTCTCCAAGCGCCGCTCGTGCATCTGCCCGTGGCCCACCCGGACTCGCACTCCCGGCAGTGCCGCGACCAGCCCGGCGGCGACCGCCTCGATCGACTCCACGCGGTTGTGGAGGAAGTAGACCTGCCCGCCACGCTCGACCTCCCTGCGGATCGCCCCCGCCACCATGCGCTCGTCGTACTCCGCCACGACGGTCTGGATGGCCAGCCGGTCCCGCGGGGGCGTCTTGATGACGGACACGTCGCGGAGCCCGGTCAGGGACATGTAGAGCGTGCGCGGGATCGGCGTCGCCGTCAGTGTCAGCACGTCGACCGTGCTGCGCACGCGCTTGACGCGCTCCTTGTGGCGCACCCCGAATCGCTGCTCCTCGTCGACGACCAGCAGGCCGAGATCGCGGTACGAGACATCCTTGGACAGCAGTCGGTGCGTGCCGATCACGATGTCGACGGTGCCGTCCCGCATCCCGGCCAGAGTCTTCCGGATCTGGCTCGCGCTGCGGAACCGGGACAGCATCTCGATCCGGACAGGGAAGGGCCCGAAGCGCTCCCGGAACGTCTCGAAGTGCTGAAACGCGAGCACGGTGGTCGGCACGAGCACGGAAACCTGCTTGTCGTCGCCCAATGCCTTGAAGGCCGCCCGCATCGCGACCTCCGTCTTGCCGAAGCCCACGTCCCCGCAGACAAGCCGGTCCATGATCCGCGGCGACTCCATGTCGGCCTTGATGTCGGCGACCGCCGCGCGCTGGTCAGCGGTCGGCTCGTGCGGGAAGGCCTCCTCGAACTCTCGCTGCCAGCCGCTGTCGGGCGAGTACCGGAAACCCCGCCCCATCTCGCGCTTCGCGTAGAGCTTCAGCAGGTCGTCGGCCATGACCAACAGTCGTGCCCTGACCTTGCGCTTGGTCTTCTCCCAACTCTGCCCGCCCAGCTTGTCAATCGGCGGCGGCGGGCCACCAGCGCTGTGATACTTGTGCACCATGTCCAGCCGCTCCAGCGGGAGGTACAGCCGGGCACCGTCGGCATACTCGAGCAGCATGAAGTCTTGCGGCCGGCCGTCGGTGTCGATCTGGCGGATGCCGACAAAGCGCCCGATCCCGTGGTGGGCGTGGACGATCCGATCCCCCTCGCTGAGCGCCTCCAGGTCAGACAGCAGAGCGCGGGCGGCAGACTTTCGCGCCTTCTTGGGCCGGGCCAGGCCCTTGGCCGGCGAGAAGAGGTCCTCGGTGCCATACACGGTGAGCCCGGACTCGGGCAGGACGCATCCCTGCGCGACATCCGCGCGCGCGAGAATGACCGACGCGGACCGGTCGGACACGTCGGCCTTCTCTCGGAGCTGGCGGCTGAGGCCATCGGCGCGATCGCCGACCACCAGCCGATAGCGGACCCCGTGTTCGTGGAACAGATCCGCCAGGCGCTCGACGCCCGCGGCGGTGGATGCCGCCACCAGCACAGTGGTGCCAGCCTCGACCTGCCCCTTGATCTCCTGAACTCCAAGCGCGAAGTTGCCCTCGAAGCGAGCGACGCCGCGGGACGGGATGCGCCAGGTGGAGAGCGGACGCCCGAACGCGGGAGGCACCATCCCGAGCCGGGCAAGCGCCACCCTCGGGCACGCCGAGAGGCCGGCATGCAAGTCGTCGATCGTCTGGAAGAACTGGCCGGGATCGGCGGACGCGGGATCCCGGGCGCCTGCCAGACGCTCCGCGAGCGCCTCCGCCTCCCGCTCGACGGCCTCGGGCGCGTGCACGAGCACCCAGGCATTTGGCAGCAGCCCGAGCAGTGACCCGGCGCGCCACCGCGGGCCGGTGGCGCTGAATTCCCAGCCGGGCGGAAGCAGTCCGGCTCCGGAACCACCGGCGACGAACTCCTGCATCGGGAGCACCTCGAGGGACTGCAGGAGCCGGATCGAGCGCTGCGTGCCCGGGTCGAACTCCCGGATCGAGTCCACGTCGTCCCCGACCAGTTCGAAGCGGCACGGGCGCTCGGAGCCGGGCGTGAAGATGTCAACGATACCCCCGCGGACAGCGAACTGCCCGGCCATTTCGACGGGCTCGGCCGGGCTGTATCCCAGCGCCACCAGCCGGCGCTCCAGCCGGCGCAGACTCACCGGAAGGCCAATCTGGATCGTGCGGGCCAGGTCGCGGTACTGGCTCGGCGCCGCGACCCGCTGGAGCGCGGCCGCCACCGGAGCCACCACGAGAGAGCCCCGCCCCCGAGCCATGCGCCAGAGGGCCTCCGCCCGGCGCCGCGCGATGTCCGGATGCGGAGACAGCCCGTCGAAGGGCGTCACGTCCATGGCCGGGAACAGGCAGGGCTCGGAGTCGGCGCGCCGTCCCACCAAGGAGTGCCACTCGAGGATCGCACCGTGGAGCCGCTCGGCATCGGCTTGCGAGCCCGCCAACGCCAGCACGGGCCGGCGCCCCGCCACATCCCGGAGCAGGAGGCAATGAGCGGCAGCTGCGAACAGCGAGAGCCCGGACAGGCAGTGCAGCGCGGGGCCCGAGTCCCGCAGCGCGCGCACCAAGTCGCGGGCCGCCGAATGGCGGCCGAGCCGCGCCAGGCTTCCGCGCAACCCCAGCGGTGTCAACGGCCCGGCATCCGCAAAATGCTGCCCACTATGTCGGTCGTCGAGTATCCCGGCTCGACCGGGACCGCCAACACCTCGCCGCCCGCCGCCTCCACGATCTCGCGCCCCGCGATCCAGTGCGCCCAGTCCGCGCCCTTGACCAGCAGGTCGGGCAACAGCAGCTCGAGCAGCGCGTGGGGCGTCTCCTCGCCAAAGACCGTCACGGCATCGACGCACGCGAAGGCTGCCAGCGTGGCCGCGCGCTCGCCCTCCGGCAAGACGGGGCGCTTGGGCCCCTTGAGGCCGCGGACGCTGCGATCGGAGTTAACCGCGACGATCAGGCGGTCGCCGAGCTCGCTGGCACGCTCCAGCACGCGGACATGGCCCGGGTGCAACAGATCGAAGCAGCCGTTGGTGAACACCACCCGATCCCCCGCCCGCGCCCAGCGCTGGCGCAGGGCCGCCAAGGCGGGACGGCTCGCCACGATGCCCATCGGTCCGAGCGCCGGCCGCCGGCGTCAGGCCGGGACCGCGACCCGGCTGCTGCGAACCGCGCGCTGGGGGGCGTGGTAGGAGAACTCCTCGATCTTGCGGTAGACGGGGCCGTTCTTGGTGAGAACGCTGCCGTACAGCGCGAAAGAGTCGACGCTGTAGGTTCCAAAGTCGCGGGTCGGGAGCTCCTCGATCGCCTCGTGCATCTCGGTCAGGCTGCACTCGGCGCGCAATCGGCCGAGCGTGACGTGAGGCACGTATGGCCGCACCTCGGGGGCTATGCCGAGCCGGGCCAACCGGGCGTCGATGCTGGCAGCGAGCCGCCGCAGCGGCAGGGTGTTCTCTGCGATCACCCAGAACACGCGCGGGCTGCGACCGTGCGGGAAGAAACCGAGACCCGCCAGCGTGAGCCGGACACGCGTCGGAATCCGAACGCGCTCGAGCGTGTCGACCACCTCGTCAAGACGGTTCTCGTCCCAATCGCCGATGTACTTCAGGCTGACGTGCAGGTTCTGAGGGTGCACCCAGCGCATGGGCGCCATCGGCGCCAAGCGGCGGACAAGCTCGGTTAGGTTGGTGCGGGCCCTTGGATCTGGTTCGATGGCAACGAAGAGGCGCATTGTGCAAAACTCCCACGACCTTGGCGGTCTGTCTGGACTTGTGGCTACTTTCGATGAACGGAGACTTGCTCCGACGGTGGTCTTAGAACGATTGTCTCGGTCTGCTCTGACTCAGTCAGGGCGACCTCGGAACCGTGAGTGCGAAAACCCTTGCTGATGACCTGGATCAGCACCGGGCCACGTGGCAAGGGCGGCACGGGCGTGCTGCCCTCGTTGCTCGTCTTGAGCTCGAGGGCCGGCGCCTTGCGCTTGAACTTCTTCTGCTTCCCCTTGAGCTGGCGGACGATCACGCTGGCGCGGGGGACGGGGCGCCCAGCCTCGTCACGGACAATGATGCGCAGCGTGGTCCACTCGCGCTTGGCCGCCGCCAAGAGACCCCCGGAAAGGGCGCAGCTCGCAGCTGCCAGCGCGCGCCGGCGCGTCAGGCGCGGCGTTGGATCGGGGATTGCCAAGAGTGTCACGGGTGAAGCAGGATCAGAAGATATAACTCAGCGCTCCGGAATAGCTCCGGATGGCCTGCAGCAGGCGCAGCATGCGGCCGTCGGGGACCTGAAGCGGCACGTAGCCGTTCTGGAGCAGGTTTCGGACCTCAGCGCGCGCCTCGAATTTGCCCGGCATGCCCGCCACGCTCGGAAGCGGCTGCCGCAGGCTCACGTTCAGGCCCGGCTCGGAGCGCGAAGCGAAGTCGTTGAACGGGTCCGGTGGCAGCACCGGGGCCCGGCTGGACCACTGGTAAGAACCGGTCAGGGACGTGCCGGCGCCAGGCACGGAGGCCGAGACCGAGGCCAGCAGCATGTGGGCGGGACGACTCTCGAGAACCTCCCGGAGGGCTCCCGCCGAAGGCGCTCGCAATTGGTCTCGCTTGGGAACCAGAACCCCGCCGTAGCCGTACCCCAAGGCGGCCTGCAGGCGCTCGACGATCTTGCGCGAGTACGACACGCGCACCCCGGAGGCCCGGTAGGTCCCGGCATTGACCGTGGCCGCGGAAGAGTACAGATCCGGAACGACTTCGCCCTTACCGAGGGCGCCGTCCGGATCGTCCGCCGAGACAGCCGCATCGCGCGTCATGTCCCGGTAGGCGGCAGCCTCCACCAGATTCCCGCCGAACTGCCGCCGATACGAGACCTCGACATGCTCGGAGCGCTGGACCGTCGGCCGCCCTTCCACGACCGAGACCCTTGGGAAGATCCCGAGATGACGCACGCTGCTGCGCAGCGACGCGTCCAGGCTGGCGCGAGCGACGGCGGGGGGCGGCACACCGGAGGCGTAGCTGAGGGCGACCTCGCCGCCGCGGCCGAAGTCATAGGACGCCTTGCCGTACGGGCTGGCGAAATTCAGCCGGTCGACAAACCGGACGGATTCGAACAGCAGGCCGTACTCCACGCTGAGCGAGTCCGACAGGCGCACGGTGTCCCCGAACTCCAGCGAGAGCGTCTCGAGCCGGGGGAGCCCCGCCGACTCCTCACCCGAAGACCACAGACCCCGCGCGGCCACGTTCGAGGCCTGAGCCTGGCGCACGGTGAGCGCCACCTCTGGCTTGGCGATCCCAATCTCGGTCGCGTAACTCGTGCGGAAAGCCGTCGTGGCACCGGGAAGGTCCGGCCGACCCGCGCCACTGTTCCCGCTGAGGGTCACGTCATGGCTGCCGAAGAGCGAGGTCGCCACGGCGAACGCAGTCCCCAAGTCGCGCTCGGTGCTGAGGCCATCCGAACGGTTGCCGCGACCAGCGCTCAGCTCGGCGTATGCGTGGGTGTCCTCGAACGTGCCGTCGAGCTTCCTCAGGAACTGCTCTCGCTCGTCGTGGTCGGCGGGTGCGAACCGCAACACGTTGCGCCGCGAGTACTTCGCGCGCAGGACCCACTTCCAGCGATCGGTCATGTCCCGCACCTGGCTTCCATAGCCGAGTTGCAGGCTGGCAAACACCCCGCGCAGCGAGACATCCAAGAAGCTGCGCTCGCCCGCGGTCACCGCCAGGCCGTCCTTGCGGGCCAGCGAGAAATTCCGCTGCAGCACCTCGACAGCGTATGTGCCCGGGAACAGCCCCGTGAATTGGAACCAGCCGCGGTAGTCACTCTCCACCGTGCGAATGACAGATCCGTCGCTGCCCAGCAGGCTGACGCGGGCGCCCATTTGCGGCGTTCCCGCCTCGTCGCGGACCAAGCCTCCCACGCTCCCACCGGTCTGGGCAGCGGCCGTCACGGCCACAAGCGCAGCCACAAGCAACAAGTGCCCGACAGCCCTTGCGAGGCGGCGCGGCTTGGTCCCGGTGGTGCTCATCGCGTTCAGAGAACCCGGAAAGTGGCGCTGGGAGCCAGCGTCTCGTTCTTGATGCGGTCTTCCACCAGCAGGTTGAGCCGGTACTCACCGGGCTCGAGGCTCTGCAGCGGCAGCAGCTTCTCGATGACGACCTGGCGGGAAGACGCCCCCCGGATCGCGTTGACATCCTCGGTGAAGTTCAGGAGCAGCTCGTCCGGGCTGTCCAGACGGGCGATCTGGTAGGTCACGTCACCGTTGGGACGGCTGGTCTCGTCATCCTGCCCGAGGTTGTAGATCTGCAGGTAGATGCCCATCTTCTCCTCGCGCTTGAACGAATCGTCGATCCGGGGCCGCACCTTGGAACTGCCGATCACGAACTGCCCGGTGCCGAGGGATCGGATGGGCACTCGCTCGATCTTGTCGGCGATGATCAGCGACGAGGCGGAGAGCGACTCGTCGTCGAACGCGGGAACGCGCATGGCAGTCCGGTACGTTCCCATGGTTTCGCCCACGAGGTCCTTGACCACGAGTTCCAGGCGGTACATGCCGGGCGCCAATGGCAAGGACTTGTTGTAGACCGAGGATCGCCCGACTTCCTGGTGCATGCGCTGGGCGGTGGTCTTGATGCTAACGGTGTCCTCAAATGTCGACTGCACGCGGCGCGTCATGGTGGTGATCCGACCGAAGACGTTGGCCACCGCCTTGTGCAGGCCGTCCTCTTCCTTGAACACGAGGTCCTCGTTGCGCAGCAGGACGGTGATGCCCGACAGCACCGAACTGTTGGTCACGCGCACGAAGTGGATGTCGACGTCGTACGACAGCGTGTCGTAATCAACCGTGGAGTTGACAATCGCCTCCAAGTCCTTGAACTTGACGGCTGGCGGCTTGAAGATGTTGGCGTACAGCTGCAGGCGCTCGAACTGGTTGTAGCGGATCGACTGCGCACCGCCGATGGGGGTTCCCATCCGCGTCCCGTCCGTGCGGCGGAAGCGGTCGGCCTTCGTGGTGAGGCCCATTTGCTCGGACAGCGTGAGGCCCGCGCCGGGCACGTGGAGCAGGGCGTCCTTCTCGGATGGATCCATCGTCAGCCGGTACTCCCCGGTCATTGTGGGATCCACGAACTCGAGCAGGATGTCGCTACCGATGCCCTCAATCCAGCGATAGCGCCAGATCTCGAACGGATAGGTGGAGGTGAAGCCCCCGCCCTCCTCGTAGGGTCGCTGGTACTGGCCGCCGGACGGGTGGGACTCCACCTCGTCCGCAGGTCCGTAGGCGATATAGATCCGCCCCCGGTCGGTCCGCCAGCCCGGTATTCCCGACGCGTAGCGGTCGTTGGCGTACGCGATGCGCCGGTAGTGCTCTTCCTTGTACTCGTTCTCAATCGTGTCCGGAGTCGGGTCACGGCGCATCCAGAACGACTCGATGAAGTTCTCGCGCTCCTCGTCCGTGGCCATCTGCACGAATGCCTTGCGCTCCTGGGGCGTGATGATGTAGCGCACGTCCTCGTCGAGCCAGCGCTTGAACGGGCCGCGCAGCTCCTTGCGCAGCCGCTCGAGGCGGCGCTTCTCTTCTTTGCGGCTCAGCCCTGACGGCTCGCCGACGTCCTGCGCCACCATCGTGCCCGCCAGCGCGAACACGAGCAGCGCGATCAACCCGTGGGTACCGCGGATTCGCATTGATCCTCCCCCCGCCCCCTGGACGGCCAGCCGGACAGCCGACCCGCGCCGAAGGGCACTCAACGATTGATTCTAAATGCAAAGTATAGATTCGTCAAGCGTATTGGCACGTTTGGCACATTCCCACGCCATGGGGGCAGCGCTGAAGGGCATGGTGCCTTCGCCCGAGTGTGCCTCCGGCAGCCCGCGGGACAAGCATCCCGTGCCTGGCCACGTCCCGCGCGCAGGTAGAGTAGGGGTGCAGGAATCGCGGCCACCTCGCGAGTCCTCCTCGGCGTGACTGGCGGTTCCCGCAGCCATCCTCAAGAAGGGTCCCGCGCTGGCCACGCCGGGGCGAGCCGAGCGCCGTTCCAGGGGGTTCCGAAGCAGCAGCGGGTACCCGAGGGCAGCGACACGCGAGGCGTTCCCCCGCCTGGCGCGAGGGGCCGAGAAGACGAGAGACATCGCCCTGCCGAGGCGATCGTGCCGCCGCCACGAAAGGACCAGGGGCGAGGACGACTTGTGCGCCGTGCCGCTGGAACTCGGTCACGCGCCCGACCGAATTGCCACATTCCAAGCCTGCCCAAGACATTCTGAAGGCCCTCTGGTGCTGGGACTCCGGGCGACCGATCACCGTGGGAGTGCTCAGCCGCTTGGATCTCTTGGCGGTCGCCCAAGAGGTCGGGGCCAAGGACACGCTGCTCTCATGCTTGAACGATCGGAACTCTTCAGGCGGTGAGCCGATAGGCGGTACAGATGGTCGTTGGGACAAACCATTGCGCTGACTGGTTGCACCCGTCGATGCATGGGACCCGCGCATTGCCCGGTGTCAGCAGCGATCGCCCCGGGCGCACGACCGGCTAGCAGTGGGCAGTCCGACTGCTGCGACGGACGTCCCGGCGGTCAGCCCGCTAAGCGCGAGGGCCCGCACGCCGGGCACGCTCTGCTCGAGTCCAACCGGGAGCGCTTCCAACCGCTGAAGGCGCGGGGCTCGAACACGGCCGGGCTGGCCCGGCCGGGGCCTACTTTTGGATACCGCGGTAAGCGAGCACCATCAGCGTCAGGTCATCCGTGCGCCCCACGCCCTCGCTAGAGCGGTCAATGGCCTCCAGCAGGGCGTCAAAGAACCGCTCCAGGTCGAGGGCGGCGAGAGAAACCGCGCTCTCCACGAGGCGCTCCTGCCCGAACTCCTCGCCGGCGACATTGCGCAGCTCCGTGAGGCCGTCGCTGTACATGATCAGCTTGTCCCCCGCCCGCAAAGCACTGTGCTCCTCGCTGAACGTTGCGTTCTCGAAGAGCCCGAGGGGGCGGCTGTTCGGCTCGAGCAGCCGGTAATTGCCGGAAGGACGCAGAACGATCGCGGGGCAGTGGCCCGCGTTGCTCCAGCGCATCTGCCCGCTGCTGAGCAAGCTCGCGGCGAAGACCGTCGCGAAACGCGCGTGGCGGGACCGCTCGCACATATAGCGGTTGATCCGGCGGAGCGTTCCCGCCAGCGAGACCCTCGGCCCGGCCCCGAGAAAGAAGGCCCCCTGCAGCAGGGACGCCAGGATCGAGGCCCCCGGGCCCTTGCCCGAGACATCGGCCACCACCGCGGCCCAATTCCGGGGCGCCAACCGCATCAGGTCGTAGTAGTCGCCGCCGAGCTGCGAACTGGGCTCGCTGTGCCCTCGCGCGAGGAGCCAGCCATCTGTGGGCATGGCGGCTGGCCGCAGCGCCCGCTGAATGTCGCGGGCGATCGCAAGCTCGTGCTCGAGACGCCGCTTCTCGCGGGCCTGCTCGAGCAGCCTCGCGTTCTCAACGCTGGTCGAGACCTCGATTGCGAGGGCGTGCAGCAGCGCTTGGTTGGCCTCGGCCGGCAGAATCTGCTGCCGCTGCGAGTCCATGTACAGCACCCCCAAGGTGTCGCGCTTGGCGGAGATGACGGTCGTCTCGTGGTCGTGGCCGAGCCGGATCCGCAGAATTGGCACGCACAGCGCACCGCGAGGGGCGTCCTCACCCAGCTCGGAGATGTCGAGACGCATGTTGAACAGCTCTGTGCGGCGGTCTAGGGCATCGGAAATCTTGTCGACCGAGAGCGCGGGCCCACCGGCCTGCGTCGGCCCGCCCTTCGTTTGCTGGGCGGCCCGCACCACAAGCTTGCCGCTGGCATCGCGCAGCAGAAGGAAGGCCCGCTCAGCTCGGGCGATGGCCAAAGCCGCCTCCAGCACAGCCGCGAACACATCGTCCACCCCGCTGGCGGACTCCATGGTGCGAGCCACCTCGAGCATTGCCGAGAGCCGCCCGAGGCTGGCCGTTCGCTGGCGCGACGCGCCCAGTTGGTCGACCTTGTCCAGCAGTGGAAGGCGGGAGCTCTGCCCCTCGCGGACGGTGATCAGATAGGAGTCTGCACTGCCAAAGCCAATCCGGTCACCCACGGCGAGCGGACTGGCGGATACCCGCTTCCCGTTGAGAAACGTGCCGTTGTGGCTGCGCAGGTCCTTGACCGTGTAGCCGTCGCCGGTGTCGCTGATCCGGGCATGCTGGCGCGAGATCCGGCTGTCCGCCAGCACGAGATCGCAGCGGGTGTGCCGACCGACCACGAACGGGTTGCGATCGACGGGAACTTGGCGGCATGTCCCCGACGGGGGCTCCACCACCAAGGCGAGCCCGCCAAGTCTCAGCCGGTCACCCGGGGTGCGCTTGAACTTCATCTCGGTGGCGCCGCGCGCGGCAGGCCAATCAGCCGTGCCTCCCCGCCCGTCGCTGGGCCGCGGACGCGACCTGCACCGGCGCGTCATCCTGGCAATCCGCGCAGTATCCCCCGAACTCGGTCCGGGCGACGTCGACCCGGAAGCCGAACTGAGACTCAACCTGGGCCCTCATCTCCCGCAGTGGCTCCCCGAAATACTCGACCACCGAGCCGCAGCCCAGACAAACGATGTGCGCATGCTCACGCTTCAGGCGGGTCTCGTAGTAATGCTTGTCGCCCTCGTGGTGCATGAGGTCGAGCTCGTCGACCAAGCCGCTCTCCTTGAGGACTTTGAGCGTCCTGTAGACCGTGACCTCGTTGATCTTGGGGTCCACGCGCTGGGCCAGCTCGAAGATCTGGTGAGCATCGAGGTGCGCCCGCGAACTGTGGAGCAGGCGGAACACCAGTTCCCGCTGCCGGGTCAGCCGCAAGCCGTTCTGGCGCAACACTTGCAGCGCTTCCCCGGGGCCGCTTCCCTGACTCACAGGCAACAATCTAGCACAGAGCCCGAGCGCGGGCGGGTAGAATGGGACCAGTAGACAGCAGCCGCCCGTCGGGCCGTGGCGCAGCCTGGTAGCGCGCTTCCTTGGGGTGGAAGAGGTCCCGAGTTCAAATCTCGGCGGCCCGACCAGTGGAGCGGCTTCGACCCCGGCGCACCCCGATCAGGCGCCGGTTTCGGCCAGGCCGCGCCTGGGTGAGGGTTCTTGTGAGTGTCGCTGGCGGCGCGGCGGCGCGGCGCTCGGGAGCACAGTTCCATGCGCCGTACCAGCACATTTCTCGCCGTGACAGCCCTCGTGGCGCTCGCTTCCGCCTGCGCCGGCGGCGGGCAGGATGCAGCGCGTCCGCCCAGCGTGGTCGTGTTTCTGGCCGACGACCAAGGCTGGGGCGACCTGAGCCTGCACGGCAACACAAATCTGGCGACGCCCCGGATCGACTCGATCGGCCAGGACGGCGCCATGTTCGAGCACTTCTACGTGAGCTCTGTTTGTGCTCCCACACGGGCCGAGTTCTTGACCGGTCGTTACCACGGCCGCGGGGGCGTCCGCGGCGTCTCGACGGGCCTAGAGCGGCTCAACCCCGACGAGCACACCATCGCCCAGAGCTTCCTGGCAGCCGGGTACGCCACGGGTGCGTTCGGCAAGTGGCACAACGGCACGCAGCATCCCTATCACCCGAATGCCCGCGGGTTCGAGGAGTTCTACGGCTTTACCGAGGGGCACTGGGGCCACTACTTCGACTACGAGCTGGACCACAACGGCGCCCTTGTTCGCGGCGACGGGTACGTGACGGACGACTTCACCGGCAAGGCCATCGCGTTCATCGAAGAGCACCGCGACCGGCCCTTCTTCGCCTACCTGCCGTACAACACCCCGCATTCGCCAATGCAGGTTCCAGACGAGTACTGGGAGCGCTTCGAGTCCAAGGAACTGGAGATGCGCCACCGGGAACCGGACCGGGAGGACATCCCGAAGACGCGCGCGGCGCTGGCCATGGTCGAGAACATCGACTGGAACGTGGGGCGCGTGCTCGACAAGCTCGACGAGCTCGGACTCCGAGAGGACACGGTCGTGCTGTACTTCAGCGACAACGGGCCCAACAGCTGGCGGTGGAACGCCGGCATGAAGGGCCGCAAAGGGTCGCTGGACGAGGGTGGCCTGCGCTCTCCACTGCTGGTCCGCTGGCCGGGCCGGATCCCGGCAGGCCAGCGCATCGCCAGCGTGGCCGGCGCGATCGACCTGCTGCCCACTCTGGCTGAGCTGGCCGGAATCGCCGCCGGGGCCACGAAGCCCTTGGACGGGCGCAGCTTGGCCGCGCTGCTGGAGGGCGGCGACGCCGCCTGGGATGACCGCGTGCTGTTCTCGCTGCGAACGCCGCGCACGGGCCCGCGGGTCAGTGTCCGCACGCAGAGGTTCCGACTGGACGCCGACGGGCAGCTGTTCGACATCGAGGCCGACCCGGGCCAGCACCAAGACGTGGCGTCCGAGAATCCGGCAGAGGCCGCCCGCCTGGCCGAGGCCGCGCGGGCCTTCCTCGGGGAGATCGCCCCCCTGGTGGGCGAGGACGACCGGCCATTCCCGGTCGGTCACTCTGAGCTGACGCTGCTCCCTGCGCGGGACGGGTTGCCCCACGGCGGCGTCAAGCGGAGCGGGCGAGCACCGAACTGCTCCTACTTCACAAACTGGACGAGCACGTCTGACTCGATCACGTGGGAGATCGAGGTCGCGCACGCCGGGGATTACGAACTCGCCCTGCACTACGCGGCGCCGCTGGCAGGCGCGCGCATCGAGGCCTCGTTCCAAGGTGTGACGATCGAGGGCGACATCAGCGAGGCACACGACCCTCCCGCCTACGGTTCCGAGGCGGACCGCGTCTGGCGCGGCCTGGGCGAGTCGCTCGTGAAGGACTTCCGGCCGCTCGCGCTCGGCCGGGCAACGCTCCCCGCCGGTCGCGGAACGCTCACACTGCGCGCGCTCAGCGTCGCGGGGGGCCAGGTTGCCGAGGTCCGCTACGCCGCACTGCGACGCCTGTGAAGCAGGTGTCGCTCAGGGCCGCTCGTGAATCTCCAACACCCGGTTGACCCGCACCGTGCCCGCATCCTGGACCCGCCCGTCGGGCCAGCGGACGCGAACGGACGCCACCTCCGCCGACCCGAGGCCGAAGTGCACGCCGTCATGGCTGGACGATGCATAGCCCACGGCGGTCGTCATTAGATTCGCCTGTCCGGCGACCTCCACCACGGCGCCGATCCCGTCACGCCCGGACTGCGCCCCTCTCAGGCGCACGTTGAGCCAGGACGCCCCGCCGGGGCTGACGTTCTCCCACAGCTCCGCCGGGCCCCCCAGCGCGGATACAACGGCGTCAACCCGCCCGTCGCGGTTGAAATCCGCGAACGCGCACCCCCTGTGTGCCTTGGCCGCAGTTGCGAAGCCGGCACCAGCGCTCCCTGTCGCGTCGACGAAGGTGCCGTCCCCGCGGTTGGCGAACACCGCGTTCGGCTCCAAGTAGGGGGTGGTGGGCTCAAACTCGGCGATGATGTCGTTGACGTGCGAGTTGGCGGTGAAGACATCCTTCCAGCCGTCGTTGTCGAAGTCGTACAGGCCAATCCCCCATCCGCTGCGACGATTCGAGAGCCGAGCCATGCCGGAGGGGCCGGTCGCGTCCACGAAGAACCCGTCCCCCTCGTTGCGAAACAGCGGGAATGTCTCCGCGATCAGCGCCGTGACCGCGATGTCCGGGAGGCCATCGTTGTCGTAGTCGCGAAAGTCAACGCCCATGCTGGCGACAGGGTCGCCGTCCTGCAGCAAGGCCGGGCCGGAGAACATCGCCCCCTCTTCGAACGACTCTCCGCCACGGTTCAGGAACAGGAAGTTCGGCAGGTTGTCGTTGGTCACGAAGGCATCGATCCAGCCGTCGCCGTCGGCGTCGCCGAAAGCCACGCTCATGCCCCGCCCCGCGTGCTCCGCGATGCCTGCCGAGCGGGTGGCATCCTCGAACGAGCCGTCCCCTACGTTGCGATACAGGCGGTTCGAGATCGGGGCTAGCTGGAGCGGGTCGCAATAGGCCCTCAGGCCGCGCCGCGCGTCACCGCAGAACGTGTCGAACTCGAGGCTCCACCGGGCGTAGTTGACGACGAGCAGGTCAAGCAGCCCGTCGCGGTCGTAGTCGAACCAGCCCGCGGCCACGGACCACTCCCCGCCTTGCAGGCCGGCCGTGGCGGTCACATCCCGGAACGTGCCGTTTCCCCCGTTCTGGAACAAGGTGACCCGGAACACGCCCGTCACCAGCAGGTCGATGTCGCCGTCGTTGTCATAGTCGGCCGCGGCCACCCCCATGTCATAGCCGGAACCGGCGACGCCGGCCGCAGCAGTCACGTCGCTGAAACGCATCCCGCCGTCGTTGCGGTACATCCGGTTCCAGTGCTCGGGCCCTGCCTTGGCGAGCGAGGGTATCTCAGCACCGTTCGTGAAGTAGATGTCGACGAGCCCGTCACCGTCATAGTCAAAGACCGCCACGCCGCCGGCCATGGTCTCGATCATGCGCTTCTCGGGCGTTGGGTGGTTCTCGAGGGTGAAGTCGACGCCTGCCTCGGAGGCCACGTTTCGGAAACGGACAGGGCCGGCCTGGTCGGCCAGCGACGGGCCCGCGGCGAGGGCGACCAAGATCGCGGGCAGGCCTACTCGGCGTTGATCCATCGGTCGAGCCGGTCGCGGTCGCGGGAGAAGGAGCGCTTGCGCATCTGAGTGGAACGCTCCAAGGCCTGCCGCGCGCGATCCATGTTCCCAAGCCGCCGGTGAGCCTGAAACAGCGAGTAGTGAATGTCGCCGTAGAAGTCCAGCACGAGCGCCCGCTCGAGCTGCGCCGCGGCCTCCTCGAATCGCTCGGCCCGCAGGTAGGCCCGCCCGAGGCTCGGGCGGGCCTCGACCAAGTTCGGGTCCAAGCGCAGGGCGGACTCAAAGTAGGGCACGGCCTCTGCGTGCTGCTGGCGGGCGACGAGCAAGCGGCCGGCGAAGTAGAGGGTGCGGGGATCAGACGCGTCCAGATCGAGCGCTCTCCGCAGCGCGACCTCGGCCTGGTCGTGAGCATTGTTCAGCAGGTGCAGCAGCCCCAGGCTGCGGTGCAGCTCGGCCACGCCCGGGTTGATCTCGATCGCCCGCCGGTACTCCGCGACGGCCCGCTCGTCGTCCTGCCGCTGGCGGTGCACCTCAGCGCGCAGCTGGTGGGCCCGCCAAGATTCCGGGGCCAGCGATTCGACTTGCCGGAAGCAGGTGTCCGCGAGTGACTGCAGCGCGCGGACCGTCCAATACAGGGCCTCTGGCAACTCCCCGGACGCGCCACGCAGGGCATGCGTGAAGGCCACCAGCGCGCGTTCGGGCGTTCCCAGCGCAAGGAAGGCGCGCCCGAGCAGCAGCAGGTCGGCGCGGGACAGCGATGGCTGCCCGGCCAAGGCCCGCGCGCACTCAGAGTAGAGCCGGCCCGCGCAGAGTGCAGCCGGGGCGATGTCGGCAATTCGCCGCGGCGATGCCGACGCCACCAAGGCCTCGAACCGCCCGCGGGCCAGCTCCGCGGCGTCCTGACTGCCCATCGCGAGGTGCAGGCGCCAGCGCAGGAACTCGGCGGGCCCGCCTTGCCGGCCCCGCAAGGCGCCCACGCCCGTCTCGGCGGCGCCCGGCGGGAGCGGGCCGAGGGGAAACGCGGCCTCGGTCCGCAGCCAAGCGGGAAAGCTATCCCAGACCGCGCCCAGATGCCGCAGCGCTGCCCCGGCATCGCCCCCGGCCAAGGCAACTTCGGCCAGGCCGGCATGGGCCTGCTCGGCCCGGCCGTCAAGTTCCAGCTCGGCCAAGAAGTGACGGCCGGCCTCCTCCGGCCGGCCCAGCCGCAGCAGCGAAGCGCCCAGCGCGGCTCGCGGGCCGGAGAGCCCGGGCCGCTTGGCGATGGCATCCTCGTAGTATCCGGCCGCCGCTTCCCACGCTCGGCTGAAGCCGAGCATGTCCGCCCCCAGCAGAGCCGACCAGGCCGAGTCTGGGCTGCGGACGACCAGCCGACCCGCCAGGTCGCTCATGAGCCGCATGTAGTCCTGCCCGAGCCGGTGCCAGCCCGCGACCGGATCAGGGCCGGCCTCGAAGGCAGCCTGAAACTGCCTGACGGCCGCGGCGTAGTCGCCCTCGGCCAGATGGCAGGCGGCCAAGGCCCGGTGCGCCTCGAGGTTCTTCGGGTCCAGTTCCAGACTGCGTTCTAGGGCCGGAATGGCCTCGGCCACGGCTCCCAGCTTCAGATGGGACAGCCCGAGGAACAGCTGCGCGGCCTGAAGTTCCGGGCGCCGCGCGACCACCTGGCGGAGCTCCCGGACCGTGGCCGAATAGTCACCCTGCAGGAAAAGGGCCAGGCCAAGGTTTGCGCGGGCCTCAGCAAGTCCCGGATCACGGACAAGCGTGTCGCGGAACGCCCGCTCCGCGTCGGCCAGGCGTCCGGCGGCCAGCGCGGATTGGCCCTCTTGGAAGATCGCTCGCAGATCGTCGGCGCTGGCGGCGGACTGGCCCGTCGCCAGCTGCACCCAGAGCGCTAGCCCCGCGCACACCGCCAGCGCGGACCGCGGCATGGCGCCAGGCGTTACGGCCCGTCCGCCCACGTCAAGCGCAAGGGCTAGCGGGGACTTGACGCCATGCCGGACTTCGCAGGGCTAGAACTGCACCCGCAAACCGAACTGCACCAGCCGGGGCACGCCCCTGGTTCCGCTGATGACCCCGAACTGCGGCGTTCCCAAGCCCGTCGCCGGATGCCTGAATGTTGGCGTGTTGAACAGGTTGAAGAACTCCGTCCGGAACTCGACGCCCAACCCTTCACCGATCGTGGTGCGCTTGAAGATTGCAAAGTCCCACTGGGTGATGCCGGGTCCCCGGACATCGGGCAGCAGGCGACCGGTGTTGCCGAACGTGAAGGCCGGAGGCTGGCTGAACACGTCGGTGCGGAAGTACTCGTCCAGCCGGGTCTGCGGATCGCCCGACAGCTTGGCGCTCGTGCCGTTGTTGTTCGGGAACTGCGAGCCGCCGAAAGAGTTTGACAGGTTTCGCGAGGTCGTGACCCCGATCGGGAATCCCTTCTGCACGGTGGTAACGCCGTTGATGCCCCATCCGCTGACGATCAGCTTGGCCGCGCCGTCAAGGTTCGCGCCGTAACGCTTGCCTTCGCCGAATGGCAGGTCCAGCACGTAGCTGACCACCAATCGCTGCGACACGTCGAAGGCGGCCAGGGACTTCAGGGCGCGCAAGTCGTTGTTGTTGCCCCCGGTGGCCCAGCCCTGGGCGCTGAAACCCTCCAGGCCGTCCAGCCAGCCGGTGAGCGTCCCCGCGTCGGTGATGAGCTTGCTCGCCGTATAGGAGGCAAGCAGGCTGGCCCCGCCTCTGAAACGACGCTCCAGCTTGGCCTGGAAGGCGTGATAGGTCGAGCTGCGGTTGGTCGGGCCGGACATCTCCACGCTGGTGAAGTGCGGGTAGGGGCGCAGCAGCTGGCCCCGCGACACGGTCTTCTGGGCGAGGGCCCCGCTCTCGATGATCCCGAAGAACGGGTTGGGAACCTGCTCGTTGAGCGCCGGTCCCATCGATAGGTGCTGGTCCGGCAGCTGGTTGATCGTCTGAGCGTTGACCGGCAGGCTGGTGCCCTTCGACCCGGCGTACGCCACATCCACGAGCGTCCCGCCCGCGAACTGGCGCTGGATGTTGAAGTTCCACTGCTGCATGTAGCTCAGCGGCTGGTTCGGCACCGGGGAACGGATGCCCAGACCCCCGACGAGCGTGTTGAGGAACGTCGTGTCCCGGCCCGGGGGCGACAGCACTCCGTCCGGGAACGGATCGTTCAGGAGCCTGTAGGGCGTGACCCCTCCGTCGATCGAGGCCAGCCAAGGCGTCCCGATCGTGTTGACGACATCTTGGTTGGGCGCGATCGAGAATGCGACGTCGCTGGGCAGCCAGAAGACGCCGTACCCGGTGCGGACGACGGTCTTGTCGTCCACCCTGAACGCGATGCCGATGCGCGGCGCGAAGGAGTGGTAGTCATCGAGGCGCGTCCGGGGCCGCCGCAGCTCCGAATTCACCAGAGCGAGCTGGCCGCGCAGGTCCAAGCCGGTCGCGCTGGAGAGCGGGTTGGTCGAGTCCAGCGACAGCGCCGTCATGTTGTCGAAGCGCTCCGAGAAGTTGCCGGATCGCTCCCAGCGCAGGCCCAGGTTGATCGTCAGGCGGTCGGTGACCTGCCACTGGTCGTTGACGTACCCGGCGCGATAGATCATCTGACCGGCGACCAACCCCGGCGTCGTGATGCCCCGGTTGGAGCTGCCGGTGCCGAGCAGGAAGGACGCGAAGCCCCAGCCGCCCTGGGGGTTGAACGGGTCGTCGGCGGTGAACTTGGAGTTAAAGTCGAAAATCCCGCTGGGAGTGTTGCTCTGCGCGTAGTTGTGCGTCAGCCGCCGCACGTCGCCGCCGATCTTGAAGGTGTGGCGGCCACGGATCAGAGTCAGGTTGGGCAGGAACGCCAGGTTCTCCTGCCGTCCGATGATGATGCTGCCCGTGCCCTGGCTGCAGAACAGGGCATAGCCCTCCACGCACGGCGTGGGGATGTGGCGGAAGTTCTCGGGAATCTGGCTGACGAGCGACGAGGGCCAGGCAAACTGCGTCAGGTCAATGCCCTGGCTGGCCGGCGAGCGGTCGTACCGGAATCGGGTCCACGCCGCGCGGAGGTCCAAGATCGTCGTCGGGCTGAGAAGCCACGTGTCGGCGAGGACAATTTGGTTGGTGGTGAAGGTCTCGGGCCCGGCGTCGATGTGCGCGCCAGTGCTGTAGGGATCCACGCCGAAGGTGAGGTTGTCCCACCAGGTCCAGCGGCCCATCACGCGGTGCTTCTCGCTGGCGTTCCAGTCGACGCGGTTGTTGAGCTGGGTGTTGTTCCCGCCGTCGCTGGCATTCGCGGCGTAGTTGAGATTGAGGCGTCCGGGTTGGGTGGGCTGGGCCCAGAGGTGGCTGAGCGCCTTTGACGTGGCGTCTTGACGAGAGTCCGGAATCAGGTTGTTCGGGAATGGCGTGCGCGGAAGGTCGTCAGCACTGGTGATCGAGAACGGATCGTGGATCGGCACGTCCAATTCGGAAAAGTCGCCCCGCTGCATGGTCACGGTCGGCGAATCGAGCAGCAGTGACCGGCCTTGGCGCTGCCGGTAGCTCTCGTACGAGGAGAAGAAGAACACGCGGTCGCGGGCAATCGGGCCGCCAACGTTGGCCCCCCACTGGTTCTGCACGAATGGGGGCGTCTCGATGCCGTTGGCGTTGTTGAAGAACGTGTTGGAGTTGAGGACCCTGTTGCGCAAGAACTCGTAGGCGCTGCCGTGGAATTCGTTGCTCCCGGACTTGGTGGCCATGTTGATCACGCCCCCGGCGAAACGTCCGAACTCGGCGCCCAGATTGTTCGTCTGGATCTTGAACTCTTGGACCGCGTCTTGGGTCGGGACGAGCGCCGTCAGGTTGGCATAGCCAATGTTGACCGGCGCGCCGTCCAGCGTGGTCGCGCTCTGGTTGGACTGGCCGCCGCCGATCTGGTAGTTGCCCCACGCGAAAATATTCACGCCGGTGGGACTCTGCATGGACTGGCCCTGGGGCACGACGCCCGGAGCGAGTGCCACGAGATTCAGGACGTTGCGACCATTGAGCGGCGTCTCAGTGACCTTGCGGGACTCGACGACCTGCCCGAGCGAAGAAGTTTGCGATTGCAGCAGCGGCGTGCTGGAAACGACCTCGACCACCTCCGTGACGTCGCCGATCTCAAGGACGGGGTCGATCCTGACGCTGGCGTCGACCTCGATGGTCACGGGCTCCTGCACGAACTGCTTGAAGCCCTCCGAGCGGGCCTCGAGGCGGTACTGGCCCGGGACGAGGTTCACGAAGCGGTACAGCCCGGCGGCCTCGGTCTCCTGCACGCGCTGCTCGCCGGTGCCAATGCTGCTAATGGTGACGCTGGCGCCGGGTATCACCGCGCCGGTCGAGTCTTGGACCGCTCCAACGAGCGTTCCGTAAAATGTCTGCGCTGCGGCGGGCCCGGCTGCGAACAATGCCAGGCTCAAGACGATGGCCGAGACGGCCACGGATGTGCGAATCTGCACGTTTAGTACCTCCGTTGGGGTGTAGTCCCCGGTTGCTGGGCGGATTTGGCCGCTAACTGGGCCAGCCTCCGCCTAGTCCATCATACGCAAGGCGCGGTCGGCTTCCAGCCTGAGCTCTGGTCCCGGGGGAGATGGACCACGCCGGACCGAGTGAACCCTGTCGCCGAAGCCGCCAGCCCGCGACGGGCATCGGGCCCGGGCCGCCCGGCGGTGAATGAGAGGATGGCCGCTCCCTCGCGGGAACGACTGGCAGCGGTGGCCTACAGCGGCCTGCTGTGCCCTTCCGACTTGTAGCGCTCTAAGAGCGCCCTCAGTCGCTCGACGACTTCCGGACGCTCCTCGAAGAGGTTGTTGTCCTCGTGGCGATCGGCCTCGATGTCGTACAGCTGCGCTGGCGAATCGCCCGGCTGGGGGCCATCCCACTGGTTCGACCCCGGCCCCTGCCCGTCGATGTACTTCCACTGGCCCTGTCGGATCGCGAAAGTCCCGTCGACCGAGTGGTGCACCGTGGCCTCCCGCAGGGGGCCCTCGTCCGTCCCGGCCAGAGCGGGCAGGAAGCTCACGCTGTCATCCCCGGCGCCGGGCGGCAGGTCGAATCCGACGATTTCGGCGGCCGTCGCCATCAGGTCCGTGTGGCAGATCGTCTGATCGCTGTGGGTGCCGGCAGCGACCGCCGCGGGCCAAGACGCGATGAATGGCATGCGGTGGCCACCCTCCCATGCGTCCCGTTTCTTGCCCCGCTGGCTGGCGTGGTTGGCGTGGTGGCCAAAGTCCTCGATGTGGCTGGAATCCCACTCGGCCCCGTTATCGCTGATCACGATGAACAGCGTGTTCTCGAGCTGCCCCGTCTCCTCGAGCGCCGCGATCACGGCTCCGACGTCGGCGTCAACCTGGGCCACGAAGTCGCCGTACAGCCCCGCCTCGCTGCGCCCGACGAACTCCTCGGTCGGCACCCACGGCCAGTGGGGAGCCGGCAGCGGGAAATAGAGGAAGAACGGCCGGTCGGGCTCCGCCGCGCGGCGCCGGATGTAGCCGACCGCGTGCTCGGTGAGGTTCGGCAGGACACCGTAGAAGTCAAAGCCCTCGGCCGCCTCGCCCGGACGCCAGAATACGGGGCCGTCAAAGCGGCCCGGCTCGTGCTCGGTCGCCGGCCGCTCGCAGGCGTTGTTCTCCAAGTAGACGTAGGGGGCCATGTCCAAGGACGCCGGGATGATGTAGGAGTAGTCGAACCCCACGTCCGCGGGCCCGTGGGTCACGGGCTTCGTGAAGTCAATCTCCATCCCCTCAGGTTTGGCAAAGTCGGACGCGCCCTGGAACGCGACCGCCTTGTCCCCCTCGTCCCAGCTGGCTGGCTCGCTGAGCAGAGACCAGTCGAGCCCCAGGTGCCACTTGCCCACGACGGCAGTGTGGTAACCGCGGTCTCGCAGCATGCTGGCGACTGTCATGCGCCCGGGCTCGACGAGCGAGCGCGAATACCCCGACAGCACGCCGCTCTTGAGTCGCGACCTCCAGGCGTAGCGACCGGTCACGACGCCGTAGCGCGTGGGCGTGCAGACCGCCGACCCCGAGTGCGCATCCGTGAAGCGCATTCCACGGGCAGCCAGTGAGTCCATGTGCGGCGTCGGAATCTTCGAGTCGGGGTTGTAGCTGCCGAGATCGCCGTATCCCATGTCATCGGCCATCAGGAAGATGATGTTCGGGGGGCTCCCCGGCTGCGGCGCCTCAGGCGCGCAGGCGCCGAGAATTGCCGCTGCCAAGGCCAAGATGGCCCAAGCCCGAAGATCTGGTGGTGTGATTCGCTGACGCATTGCGCTCCCCCGACAGCTTGCATTGTAGGGAAGCGAGCGAGCCCCTGTAATAGACTCTGGATTCCGAATGCACGCGCGATCCCAACTTGCCATGCTCGCGGCGGCGACCTTGGCGCCCGCGCTTCTCGGCGCCCAGGAACGGCCGAACTTCATCCTGATCTTCGCCGACGATCTCGGCTACGGGGAGCTGTCGTCCTATGGCTCGACCCGGCACCGAACGCCCCACTTGGACCGCATGGCGGCCGAGGGCATCCGCTTCACGGATTTCTACGTCCCGCTCCCGTTCTGCGGCCCCTCGCGGGCAACGCTGCTCACGGGGCGGTACCCGTTCCGGCACGGAATGGTCGCCAACCCGAGCCCGGACGCCGGGCGCAACGATGTCGGCCTGCCGCCGTCCGAGATCACGATCGCCGAAGCGCTCAAGCCGCTCGGGTACGCCACGGCCGCGATCGGAAAGTGGCACCTTGGCCACGTGGAGCGGTTCCTGCCGCGCAGGCAGGGATTCGACGAGTACTACGGAATCCTCTACTCGAACGACATGCGGCCCGTGCAACTGGTCAGGGACGAGGAGGTCGTGCAATACCCGGTGCTGCAATCCGAGCTCACCAAGGACTACACGCGGAGAGCGGTCGAATTCATCGAGAGGAACCGTGAGCGTCCGTTCTTCCTGTACCTGCCGCACGCCATGCCGCACAAGCCGCTGGCCGCCTCCGCGGACTTCTACACCCCAGACACCCCGGACGACCTCTACAGCGACGTGATCCGCGAGCTGGACTGGTCGGTAGGCCAAGTCCTGTCCGCGCTGAGGGAGTCCGGGCTCGACGAGCGCACGCTGGTCTTGTTCACCTCTGACAACGGCGGCTCGTTCGGGGGCGACAACGGCGGCCTGCGATCCATGAAGGGTTCCAACTTCGACGGCGGCCTGCGCGTTCCCGCCATCGCGCGCTGGCCGGGCCGCATTCCCCCGGGCCAAGTTTCGGGATCGGTCGTGGCCACGATCGATGTCCTGCCGACGATTGTCGGCGCCGCGGGCGGGCGGATCCCCGACGACCGCGTGATTGACGGGATGGACATCCTGCCACTGCTGGAAGGACGCGCCAACGAATCCCCGCACGAGGCGATCTTCGCGATGGGCGGCCAAGAGTTACGGATGGTGCGGTCCGGCCGCTGGAAGCTCCACGTCCGGTCGCCCCAACCCGGATTTCGGTGTCTCGACGACGCGACCGGCTGGAAGGATCCGCGCGGGCCGGACGGAATCACGATCATCGCCCAGTTCGAGCAGGCCGACCCGACCCAGTGCCCTGGCTTGGTGACCGGGCCGGGGCCCAAGCCGATGATGCTCTTCGACATGGGGGCGGACCGGGGCGAGCAGCGGGACGTGTCTGCCGACCATCCCGAAGTCGTGGAGCGGCTCGGGGAGATCTTTGAGCGCATGGACGCCCAAGTGCCGGAAGAGTTCGCCATTGGCCAGCGCGCGCCGGAACTGCTGTGGCTGCACGGGGGCGAGCTGCGCTACGACCGCGAGATCAAGCCGCTGCCTGTCCAGTGACCCCCTGCGTCCCGCCCGGTGGCAGGGCGGCAGGGCATGGGCTAACCGGCGACGCGTTCCAAGGTTTGGAAGAACTCCGGGAATGACACCGATGCGGCCGCTGAGCCGCTGAGCCGAGACGGGCCGTCCGCCGCAAGGCCGGCCACGGCGAACGCCATCGCGATCCGGTGGTCGCCCAGCGAGTCCAGCTCGGCCGCGCGCAGCCTGCACCCGCCGGGGATGGCCATGCCGTCCTCGAACTCGGTGACCGGCACCTGCATCTGGCGCAGATTCCGGACGATCGCGCTGATGCGATCCGTCTCCTTGATCCGCAGTTCGCGAGCATCGCGAATTCTCAGCCCCTGCTTGGAGACGGCGCCCAGCACTGCCAGCATGGGGATCTCGTCAATCACGCCGGCCGTGACCGCGCCGCCGATCTCGCCACCGTCCAGAGGCGCGCCACCCCTGACCCGCAGCGTTCCCACGGGCTCGCCCCCCTCGTCCGGGCCTCGGTCCACCTCGATCCGGGCACCCATGCTCCGCAAGACCGTCAAGACGGCCGTGCGGGTCGGGTTGAGCCCCACTCCGCGGATGCGGAGATCGGAGCCCGGGAGCATCAGGGCCGCGGCGAGGAAGAACACGGCGGACGACAGATCGCTCGGAATGCGCATCTCGGACGCCGAGAGTCTGGCGGGACCGCGCAGGGTGATCTCGCGGCCGTCGACCCGCAGGTCGGCACCGAGGCGCCTGAGCGCGACCTCGGTGTGATTGCGAGTCTCGAGCGGCTCCACAACGACGGTCTCGCCGTGCGCGAACAGCCCCGCGAGGAGCACGCAGCTCTTCACCTGAGCGCTGGCGACAGGCAGCTCGTAGCGCATCGCCCGCAGACCTCCGCCTCGGATTGTGAGCGGCGGGAACTGTCCGTCCCGCCCGTCGACGCTGGCGCCCATCAGCCGCAGGGGCGCGACGATCCGGCCCATCGGGCGCTCGGAGAGCGAGGAGTCGCCCTCCAAGACGGCATCGAAGGCCTGGCCCGCGAGGATGCCGGACAGCAGACGGATCGTGGTCCCGGAGTTACCCGCGTCCAGCGCCGTGGCAGGAGCGCGCAGGCCTCCCGGTCCCAGGCCGTTGACCGTCACCCGAGTGCCGCGCCGCTCCCAGTCCACGCCGAGCGACCGAAGGCATGCGAGGGTGGAGGCGCAGTCCTCGCCCGTCGCGTAATTGCGCAGCACGCTGCGCCCGTCCGCCAAGGCGGACAGCATGGCGTACCGGTGCGAGATGGACTTGTCTCCCGGGAGGGTCAGGTCACCGGCGACGCCGGAGACCGGGCGGATAGTGCGGGGCATGGGCTCCTGCTCTCGGCTTCCATTATCGGGAAGGCGCGAAGCCGGGATGCGCGGCGGGACCATCGGCCCATGCCCGCAGCACGGCGGACGGCGGCGGCAAACCCATAAGTGCTCGCGCGCTGGGGAAACATCCGCGGCCAATCCTGCAGTTCCACAAGTGATTGTGCTAATGTTTCTAGATACTGCCTGACGCTATTCGGGGGAATCTCGGCGGTGTTCGTTGGCGCGTTTCGCCGAGTCGTCCGACGGGTTGCAGGGGAGCCAGAATTGGGCCATGTGACGCGAGTGACGGTGCTGCGACTTGCCGTCATTCTGGCGGTGATCGGCGCGACAGCGGGCGGGGCTTCGAAACGGGACATCGCCGCGCGCCACTACAAGGCCGCCAACCAGCTCTACGAGGACCTCAAGCATGTCCCGCCACCCGAGCTGGAAATGCACCAGTTCGAACTCGTGGCCAAACGGCTCCTTGCCGTGAGGGTGGCGGACGCGACAAGCGGCTACAGCGACGACGCCCTGCTGAGGCTCGCCGACGTCTACCGGCGAATGGCCCACCGGTTCGCTGACCCCGTCCACGAGGAAAGGGCCGCCGAGACCTACGAGCTCCTGGCCAAGGAGTACCCGCACAGCAAGTACCGGGACCAGGCCCTGGAGTCCGCGGCGAGGCTACGGCCGGAGGGGGGCGAGCCGGAAACACCCGCGCCCCAAGGCCCCGCAAGCGGGTCGACGCCGCCCGTGACCGCCGCGGAAAGTTTCGAGCCTGCCGAATGGCCCCGGCTGGCCCTTTCCCCGGAAGTCCACGACGCGGGGGCAGCGGTGGCACCGCCGGGTTGGAGCGAGAGCGATGAGAGCCTCGGCGGAGGGGAGTCGTCGGTCTCCGAGCTACGCCACGGCAGCTACGACGACGGGACTCGAATCGTGGTCCACGTGGCCACGGCCCGAGTCCTTTCGTACGAGTTGCAGGCAGACCCCCCGGCTCTGTCTCTCGACATCGTCGGCAGCGCCATTTCCGGCAGCTTGCACGACGGCCAGTCGTTCGAGATCGGCGACGGGTTGGTGGCCAAGGTGCGCCTGCTCCAGGTCCGTTCGCCGACGACTCGAGTGCTGGTGGAGGCACGGCGAGAGATCACGTTCGACGCCTTCTGGCTGGACTCCCCCGGTCGACTGGTGGTCGACGTGCGAGCGACCGACCAACCGCGAGCGGCCCGCACGCTGGAAGGCATTTCGCCGCCCATGGACCCGGCGGTCCCCCAGCCACGCCCTGCCACGGCCACGGCGGCCGGCGGTCTGAGCCTCACAAGGGCACTGGGCCTGAAACTGGGACGCATCCTGATCGACGCGGGGCATGGCGGGCACGACACGGGATCGGTGGGGCCGAAGGGGCTGAAGGAGAAAGACGTGGTCCTGGACATCTCCCAGCGGCTGGGAAAACTCGTCCAGGACCGGTTGGGAATGGAAGTGATCCACACGCGGGTCAGCGACGTGTTCGTGCCGCTGGAGGACCGCCCCAAGATCGCCAAGGAACGCGGCGCGGACCTGATGGTCTCCATCCACTGCAACTCGGCGCGAAGTTCGGCGGTGCGGGGCATCGAGACTTATTACCTCAGCCTCACCGAGGATGACGAGGCGCGCGCGGTCGCCGCCCGGGAGAACGCGAGCGCACGCGGCACCGTTCGCGATCGCGAGCAATGGATCTCGGAGATCACGCTGCTCAACGACAAGGTGGAGGAATCGCGCGATTTCGCGACAAGGCTGCAGAAGCACCTCTACGAAGGACTGTCGAAGCACTCGTCGAGAATCAGGGACCGGGGCGTGCGCAAGGCGCCGTTCGTCGTGCTGAAAGGAGCGGGGATGCCGCCGGCGGCGCTCGTCGAGGTGGGGTTCCTGACCAACGGCTACGACGAGGCGCTGATGGCCAAGGCGTCTTTCCGGCAAGAGGTAGCGGAACACCTCCTGCGAGGAATCGCCGACTACGCCGAGAGCTTGGGAGTGTTGACAATGAGCGAGTCTGGCACTGACGGCACGCTCAACCGGGACTGAGCCCAGCCGGCCGCGCGACACCGGGCGCTGCCCACCCGAGACATTTCCGGAGCGCCTTGGCGGTGATGGTCGTCAGAGGCAGGTTGCGGGCCTCGGACGGGCTGGCCCACTTCGCCCGGGGAGCCGTGGCAGGGCCCGGCGACGCCGCGTAGACGCGCACGGTGAAGAGGGAACTGGTGATCGCGTGCCGGAACGTTGCCAGCGGGGCATCCGTCTCGGGGATCGCAAGCCCGCCCCGCGCCAGATCGCACGGATCGCCCCGGGCCTGCGGGAGTTCCCAGAATCCGGGCATGATGGAGGCCGCAGCCGGGCGCTGGCGCAGCAGGATGCGGCCCCCGGACACTACGAGGCCCGCAGAGATCTGGGATCGCCTGGGAGCGGGCCGTGGCGACGTCGCGGGTACAAATCCCGCGCTCCCGGCAGCGAGAGCGGCACAGGAAGCCCGCCAGGGGCACTGCTCGCACCGCGGCGTGCCGGAGACACAGACCGTCGCGCCGAGTTCGATCAGAGCCTGGGTGAAGTCGCCACGACTACCCGTCGGCACGGCGGCGACCAAGGACGTGGCCAAGCTGCGCAGCGCGTTGCGGCTTTCCCGCCCCTTGGGCGGGCGACGCTCGTCGGCCAGCCTCGCCAGCGCCCGGAGCGCATTGCCGTCCAGGGCCGCTGTCGGCCGGTCAAACGCGATGCTTGCGATTGCCGCGGCGGTGTACTCCCCAACGCCGGGCAACCCGCGGAGCAGCCTCGGTTCCGCGGGGAGCCTGCCACCGTGCTCGCCGACGATCTGGCGGGCGGCAGCGTGCAGCATGCGAGCTCGGCGGTAGTATCCGAGACCGGCCCAGCTGGCGAGCACATCCTGCTCGGTGGCGCTGGCCAGCGCCTCGACGGTCGGGTATCGCTCCAAGAACGGACCGTAGCGCGCCGCGACGACCGCGACCCGGGTCTGCTGCAGCATGACCTCGGCGACCCACACGCGGTAAGGATCGCCGGTGCCGCGCCACGGCAGCTCGCGATGGCCGCTGCGATACCACTCGAGCAGCCCCCGCGCAAGAGCGGCGGCGTCCGCGGTCACGCGCCCTTGAGCGCGGCCCGAAAATAGTCGACGTTCATCTCGGCGATGAAGTCCACGCTGATCCCCTTGGGGCAGGCGGCCTCGCAGTCGGATGTGTTGGTGCAGGACCCGAAGCCCTCGGCATCCATCTGATCCACCATTGCCCGCGCTCTGGAGAGCTGCTCCTGACGACCCTGGGGCAGTCGGCGCAGGTGCGCGATCTTGGCTGCCGTGAACAGCGACGCCGAGGCATTCTTGCACGCGGCCACGCATGCCGCGCACCCGATGCAGGTGGCCGCGTCGAACGCGACGTCCGCCTCTGCCTTCGGCACGGGCGTCAGATTCGCGTCCGGGGCCGACCCAGTGCTGACCGACACGAATCCGCCCGCGCGGATGATCCGGTCGAACGCGCTCCGGTCCACGACCAGATCCCGGATGACGGGGAGAGCCGACGCGCGCCAGGGCTCGATCACGATCGTGTCCCCGTCGCGGAACGAGCGCATGTGCAACTGGCAGGTTGTCGTCCCCCGGTCGGGCCCGTGGGGCACGCCGTTGATCACGGCGGAGCACATGCCGCAGATCCCCTCGCGGCAGTCATGGTCGAAGGCGATGGGCTCCTCGCCACCGGCGATCAGAACCTCGTTGACCTCGTCCAGCATTTCCAGGAAAGACATGTCGGGGCTCACGTCGCGGGCCTTGTATGTCCGGAACCGACCGGGGCTCTCGGAAGACCGCTGGCGCCAAACCTTGAGAGTTAGCTGCATTGGACGGCTCCTACTTGTAACTGCGTGTCGAGAGGCTGACCGATTCAAATGCGAGCGGCTCGCGGTGCAGGCGGGGCTCTGCGGAGCCCCCGTAGGCCCAGGCGGCGACGTAGGAGAACTTCTGGTCGTCCCGCAGGGCCTCGCCCTCGCCGGTCTGGTACTCCTCGCGGAAGTGACCGCCGCACGACTCCTCGCGGTGCAGGGCGTCGCGGCACATCAGCTCGGCGAACTCAAGGTAATCGGCGACGCGACCCGCGTATTCCAAGGTCTGGTTGAAGCTCTCCCCGCTGCCGGGCACGGAAACCTCGTTCCAGAACTGCTCGCGCAGCTCCGGGATCCGCTGGAGGGTGGATTGCAAACCGGCCCGCGTCCTTGACATTCCGCAGTGTTCCCAGACGATCCTTCCAAGTTCCTTGTGGAAGGACTGCGGCGTGCGGTTGCCGCCCACCGCGAGCAGCCGCTCGACCCCGGCGCGCACGGCCCCCTCGGTGTCCTCGAACGCGGGCGAGCTGGTCGGAACTCGGGCGGAATCCCCGGAGGCGAGATAGTGGCCGATCGTGCTGGGCAGGATGAAATACCCGTCCGCCAAGCCCTGCATCAACGCGCTGGCCCCGAGCCGGTTGGCGCCGTGGTCCGAGAAGTTGGCCTCTCCGATGGCGTACAGCCCGGGCACGTTCGTCATCAGGTTGTAGTCCACCCACAGTCCGCCCATCGTGTAGTGCACGGCGGGATAGATCCGCATCGGGACCCTGTAGGGGTCCTCGGCGGTGATCTTCTGGTACATGTGGAACAGATTGCCGTACTTGGCGCTGATCGTCTCGGCACCCAAACGCTCGATCGCGCCTTGGAAGTCCAGATACACGCCGTAGCCGGTAGGGCCGACGCCGCGGCCCTCGTCGCAGACGGCCTTGGCGTTGCGAGAGGCCACGTCACGGGGCACGAGGTTTCCGAAGCTGGGATACTTGCGCTCCAAGAAATAGTCGCGCTCACTCTCGGGAATCTCTGACGGCGGGCGATTGTCGCCAGACTTGACCGGCACCCACACCCGGCCGTCGTTGCGGAGCGACTCGGACATCAGCGTTAGCTTTGACTGATGGTCGCCCGTGACAGGTATGCAGGTGGGATGGATCTGCGTGAAGCACGGGTTGGCAAATGCGGCGCCGCGTTTGTAGGCGCGGAAGGCGGCCGTTACATTCGAGCCCTTGGCGTTCGTTGACAGATAGAAGACATTGCCGTACCCGCCGGTGGCGAGCACGACGGCGTGCCCGGACCAGCGGCGGATCGCGCCGGAGACAAGGCTGCGGGTGATGATGCCGACCGCGCGACCCCCGGAAATGACCACGTCGAGGAGTTCCTCGCGAGGGTACATGGAGACCCTGCCCGCTGCCACTTGGCGCTGCAAGGCCTGATAGGCGCCGATGAGCAGCTGCTGGCCCGTCTGCCCCCTGGCGAAAAAGGTGCGCGACACCTGCGCGCCGCCGAAAGATCGGTTGTCGAGCAACCCGCCCTGGCCGCGCGCGAACGGCACGCCCTGGGCGACGCACTGGTCGATAATGCCGTTCGACACTTGGGCGAGGCGGTACACGTTGGCCTCGCGGCTGCGGAAGTCGCCGCCCTTGATCGTGTCGTAGAACAGCCGGTGGACCGAGTCCCCGTCACTCGGGTAATTCTTGGCCGCGTTGATCCCGCCCTGGGCCGCGATCGAGTGAGCCCTGCGGGGGCTGTCCTGGATGCAGAAACAGTCGACGCCATAACCCAGCTCGGCCAAGGAGGCCGCGGCCGACGCGCCGGCCAGGCCCGACCCAACCACGATGACGCGGAACTTGCGCTTGTTGGCCGGATTGACCAGCTTGAGCTTCCGACGATGCCGGTCCCATTTTTCGTCCAGCGGGCCGGACGGGACGTGTGACCGCAAGTCCATCGCTCAGAACACCTCGGAAATTGGCTGGATCCACCCGAGCAGGCAAACCACAGGTATCGAAATGTTGCCAGCCACGACGACCAGCGCGACCAGCCTGCCCAAGCCCTCGAACGTGGAGCGCAACCTCGGCCCGCTCAACCCGGCACTGCGGAACGCACTGCCCACGCCATGGCCCAAGTGGAGGCCGAGAAGCACCATCGCCACGACATAGGACAGTGCCACCGGCGGTTCGCGGAACCCGAGCACGACCATCGAGTACACGTCATGCCGCCCCAGGCTGTCATACAGCGCAAAGTGCTCCGGGAAGGCCACACCCACCGTCAGGTGCATCAGGTGGTAAATCACGAACGCCAGGAGCACCAAGCCGGTGAGCAGCATGTGCCGTGACGCGAACGTCGAGAGCAGGGGGCGCTTGAGCCGGTAAGCGTGCCGCCGAGCGGCGCGGTTGCGCAGCGAGAGCGTGGCAACGCCCCAGACGTGCACCGCCAACGCGAGGAGCAGGCCGAACCTTGCCGCCCAAAGCAACGCGCCAGCAGACTTGATCATCGCGGCGTACGAATTCAGGGCATCCGCGCCGAGAAAGATTTGCAAGTTCCCCAACATGTGGACGAAGACAAAGGTCACCAAGATCGCGCCGGAGCCGGCCACGAGGTACTTGGTCCCGACCGTCGACATGAGGGCTCGCTTGGAGATCAGCATGGGCAATTGGGCCTCAGTGGGGGTTCTCGCCCAGTCTAGCAACCAAGGCGGGCCAGTTCTGCTTGCAAGCCTGTGGTCGGAATCAGGGCAATCGGAGCGCTTTCGCCCGGGCTCGTCTGTCGCCATGCCACCATGGGCGCGGTGGCGACAGCCCCGGGCCAACGATCCGCAACGAGGCCCAGCCGGTGGAGAGTGGCGGCACCCCTCGCGGATCCTTCGGTCTTGGCGAGCCCCGGCGCCGGCGGCTTCCACTCATAGCCATCGAGGGCAGCTGCCACCACTTGTCGCCCATCGACGGTGAGAAGGGCCTTGCCACGACCAGGGGTTGCCCCCCACCAGCCCCGGCCCTTTCGGCCCCCGGGAGGCCTGCGGGTGGGCCCTTCCCAAGCCAAGTTGGCCGGTCGACAGGCACAGTTGCCTAGGTCTCGACGGTCGCTAGACTGAACTTCACGTGGCGGGTCGGCTTGGATTCCATTGGTCTTGGGGCCATCAAGTTCAGAATCGAGGATTGGGTTGGGTGATTCAGCACCTCTGCCAGTAGCGGTGATATCCGGCGAGGAAGGCGGAGTTCTGCGTATCAGTGCGGCACGGAGGCAGATAGAGATTGCAACTGTGGGAGAGAAATGACGGAATACGGGGCTCGGAGCGTGTCTCGCCCCATGGCGCACTCTCTCTCGATCCGGCGCCAAGTAGCGCCCACGCCGGTTATCCGGTAGAGTCAATGGACCATGAGCATCAAGGCTCAATACAGGGACGGGGTGTTCGCGCCCCTGGAGGAGGTGGAGAGCCACGCACCCGGCGAGGTCTACCAAGTCTTCTCCGGGAGCGAGTTGAAAGGGCTTGCAGCGGACGTTCCGTGGTTGAAGGGTTCGGAGCGCAGCTTCGAGGTTTGGGAAAACGAGGAGGATGCGGTCTACGATAGCCTATAGGCAGGGAGATATCGTTCTCGTTTCGATCTCGTTTCGTTCCCCTTCACCGGTCTCACTTCATCCAAGAGACGCCCCGCTCTGGTCGTTTCCCCGGATGCCTTCAACGCCGCCGAGCGGGACCTCGTGCTGGCGGCCATCACCTCGCACATCACGGATGATCCGAACGCCGTGCATCTCCGGCGCGGCGACTTTGCCGAGGGCGGGCTCCCCAAGGCATCGATGGTGAAGGCGACCAAGCTGTTCACGATGCACTGCTCGCTGATCGTCAAGCCGATCTGCGTCCTCAGGATCGAGAAGATGGAGGAGGTCCTGCGGTCGGTGCGCGGGTTCTTCTCTTGAGACCGTCACGGGGGGAAGCCCCAGCGGGCCGGATACATTCCGAGACATCCTGAGACTTCGCGGGACATTGTGACGCGTCCTTCGGGTTGACTTGGCCGCGAACAGCTCTACACCGTTCTGGCATGGAAACGCCGAAGTGGCAGGTCAACCCGGCGGCGAGCGGAGCGGCCGCCGGCCTGAGGGAGCGGGCGAAGGCGCTAGAGCCCTTGGGTTGGGCCGGACGCCGCGCCGAGTGGATCGCGCTCGCCTGTTTCCACGGCGGCGTGTTCACACGGCAGCAGTCGAGGAGCTTCCTCGGGCGTCACCACGAAGAGGTCGGTCGCGCCGTCCGCAAGCTCGTCGCCCAAGGCGTGGCCATCGAGGAGAGGCCGCCCGGCATCAACGGCATCGGCCGGATCTGCCGGATCCACGGGCGCAGGATCTACAAGGCGCTTGGTGTCGGGGACCACCGCCGCCGACGGATCACGTCACCGGAAGTAATGATGCGGCGCCTGCTCGCGCTCGACTACGTGCTCGAACATCCCCGTTTGCCGTGGCTCGCGACCGAAGCCGACCGGGTGGCGGCCTTCGAGGCTCTGGGGATCGAGCGGGAGGTCCTTCCCCAACCGGTCTACCGGGGCGCGAAGCACGGCGACCTCTGGAAGGCGCTCTGGGACCTGAGCCTCAAGATCGAAGTGGTTGCGGTCGCCCGGAGATGGAAGGAGTACGGCAGGACGAGGAGGGTGCTGACCAACTGGTCGCGGTATCCGCGCCCGTCCGATATCGACGAGCAGACCCGGTGCGACCTCGTCCGGATCGAGCAGGCCATCCTCGGGGGGATGTCCGCGTCCTGGACGAATACGGCGGCTTGCAGGCCGCCCTGAAGCGCGCCGTGGCCCTTGAGAAATACGCGCGCAGGCGTGCGGGCCGAGGGCTGACGGAACGCGTCGACACCTGGTTGACGGATCGGCTCGCGTGGGCTCGATTCTACTGGGAGACCAGATGTCCTTAGGTGTGCAAGAGACAATGGGGGTTAATGCACATTTTGGCGCTCCGGTGATGCACACCGCTCGGATCGAATATGCGCTGGTGCAGCAACATCTTGCGGCATTGCCGCACGGTCGGCCGTGGCGCAGGAGCCGTTTGGGGCGTGGAGGGGAGCGACCCCAGGGGCAAAGGTGCCCGGTTCGGGCGCGGGGCCGTGCGCGTTTTCGCACGCTCATCCTCGCCCCCTGCTGGGGTCGCTCCCCCAAGAATTATCCCTGCGGGAAGGCGAAGCTCCACGCGGTCGGCGTTCTCGGACGACGGCGCCGGTCGGCAGCTGGCGGCGGTCGCCGCTGGTCCACCGACTTGTCGGATCGGATGTCGTCTCGAGTTGGGGATTCAGCGCGGTGATGGTCGGGCGGATCTGGCGCACCGGCGCTGGCGTTGTCCTCGGCATTGTCGGACTGCTGTTGATCCTGTGGGCTTCGCCCTTCGGCCGGCAGACGGTTCCGGACGGCGGCCGGGCGTCAATCGAGCGCGAAGTGGTCGCGGAGCGCCCTCCCGATACAGGCGCATTGATCGAGCGGTTGCGGCGGACCAACCTGCTCGACGCGGGCGAGATCCACGACCGACTTGGTCTGGAGGGCGTGTCCCTGTATCTTTCAGGGGATGCCAGACGAGGACCAATGGCCCGCCGTGCAGCGCTACCTTTCCCGCTCCCGCCGCATCTGCCCCCGGCTGCTGGCCCGTTGCCAGCGCCGCGGCCTGCTCTGGGCCGACCGGCGCCGCAACGCCGTCTTCCTGTGCCCTGACCGCTTGGGCCGCCCCACCGGTGCCGAACTGGCCGGAACCCGCCCCGACTCCCGCGGCCGCACCTTCAAGAGCCTCGCCAAGGGCTCCCGCAAGCAGCGCGGCGGATTCTGGCTGCTTCCGCCGCCCGACACCCGCCCGCGCCGCCTGCTGCTGGTCGAGAGCGCCATCGACGCCCTCTCGGCCTGCTTGCTGCCCCGCCTGCTGCCCCCCGCCACCTTGGTTGCCTCCACCGCCGGCCTCGCCATCCGCATCCCGGACTGGCTCGCCCACTTTCCCGACAGCGCCATCCTGTGCGGCTATGACGCCGACCTGGCCGGCGACCGCGCCCCCTGCACGCCAAGGACTGGAACCAACTGCTCCAAGACCGTCCCCGATGATTGAGAGTAAGCATTCACTCCGGGGAGTATCTTGGGGCCTAGGAGACTGGCCCTCGCGAGGACCAAGGGAGGGAAGGTGCGGCCCGCAGGTGCAGGGTGGGCTCGCTCGCCGCGTTGGGGCTCCAGCCTGAGAAGGTGGGCGAGTGTCGTAGGGAAACTCGCGAGTTGGCCTCAGCGGGGGGGCAAGCTGCGCGCGGGACAGTGCTGCCGGGTGCGGGAGCGAGCGCTGCCGCTGGCGGCCCGTTGGCCGGAGTCCAGCAGCGTATGGGAGGTGCGCGGGGTTCCTCCATGCGCTGCTCGTCCATCTCCCACGGGAGCCATGGGGACAGGTCCGATGGGGCCTGGCCCCGGTTGCGCGCATAGGCATCCAGCCAATCCTGCGGGCACCGGTACGGGTTCAGCCCAGCCACTCTCGCTGTCTGCAGCACGCTGAGCAGGTGCCCCGCCGGCTTGGCCCCGGCCGGTCCGCCGGGCCCGAAGCGCCGCTGGCGCGAGATCACGGGCCCGCGCAAGGTCCTCTCCGAGCGGTTGTTGTCCATGGGAATCCCCGGATCCTCGAGAAACACGCTGGGACCCTCCTGATGCAGGATCAAGGACGCCGTTTGCCCTGCGCTTCCACTTGGGCCAGCTCCGCGCCGGTCCGGCCACCGCTTGGCTGCAAGCCTTCCAGCAGCTCATAGCGGGCGACCAGGCGCTGCCACGCTTGGTCCTCGCGAGGGCCAGTCTCCCAGACCCCAAATACTCCCCGGACTGAATGCTTACCAGGGCGCCACGCTTGCGTCCTCGGGCCGCCGCTACTTCGGAGGCTGAGGCCTTCACTGGAACTATTCGCGCCGCCAGTCCCAGCGCTTCACAGCCCGCCCGCCGCAAGTCCAACGGCGGTCCGAAGCGCTGCTACTGCGGTGCGGGGACGGGAGCGACAGCTCAATTGCCGGCCATGGAGCTGAACCGCACAGGCGTGTGCAACACCCTGCGGAAGCTGCGCTTGCCTTCCTCTACTTCGATGAACTGGCGTGGCGCAACGTCTTCGAACCGCTGCGTCGTATCCGAAGCGGGCCAGTAAATCTCCAGCACGTCGATGGATTCGGCAGTGCCGAGCCCGACATGCTGTCTTAGCGGATTCGCACCGAAGCTTCCGCCGGCGTTCACCCACCTGTAGATGGACCGCCGCTCCGATGCCTCCCGAACGTCGGCGCGGATGCGGGCCCCGATCGCCGAACGATTGGATTCGACGCCGACCAGAGTGACCGCAATCCAGCCATTCCCGAATCCGGGATTCTCGAAGAGGGCGTTGCCGAACACGTCACCCGCGTATGCGCCTCCGAGTTCGATGAAGATGTCCTGGTCCCCGTCGTGGTCGAAGTCCGCGAAAGCCACGCCATGCCCTTTCTGGAGGTGGCCCAGCCCTGCGTTGGCTGTGACGTCGGAGAAACGCGCGCCTCGCTCGTTTTGGAAGACTAGATTCGGCATCAGGCCCTCGTATTCCGGATACCCCGTTCCCAAGTAGAAGTCAGGGTAGCCGTCATTGTCGAGATCTCCGAAATTGGAACCCATGGGCTGAGTGACCCGAACGAGGTTCATTGCGGAAGCAACATCCTCGAATCCTCCGGTCCCGTCGCCCCGGTACAGGCTGTCTGGTTCGGTGCGCTCCGGCGGCAGACCGAAGTATCCAGCGGCCACATCGCGGACATCGCGCTCGTAAGAAGCCACGAACAGGTCCAGATTGCCGTCGTTGTCGAAGTCCCAGAACCAGCTCGGGAAGCTGCGGTGCGGAAAGGTGACGTTCGCGTCGCGCGCAGTGTCCGTAAACGTCCCGTCGCGGTTATTGCGGTAGAGGAGATTCGACGCCCCAAAGTTGGAAACGTAGAGGTCCAAGAACCGGTCGGAGTCCACATCGCCCCAAACCACTGCCTTTGCCATCGCACCGTTCGTGACACCGGCTTGGACCGCGACGTCTTCGAATGTCCCGTTCCCTAGGTTCTTGTAGAGCTGGCTCGGCGAGCTCTCGTTACCAACGTAGAGGTCCAAGTCACCGTCGTTGTCGAAGTCGCCCCATGCCGCGGTCTGCGTTGCGGACGGGGACGTTCCCAGGCCCGCAGCGTACGTGACGTCCCTGAACCGACCGTTTCCGTCGTTCTGCAGGAGGGAGTTCGGGTGTTGTCCCGCCTTCCCCAGCCACGCCCCGCGCAATACGTACAGGTCCGCATCGCCGTCATTATCGTAGTCGCCGTGGACAAGATTCAGTCCTCCATAGATCCCCTCTAGCCCGGCTTCCGCAGTGCGCTCGGAGAACGTCCCGTCCGCTTCGTTCCGGAAGTAGCGGAGCTCTGCGCTCGGATCCCAGTCGGAAACTGCCAGATCCAGCCATCCGTCCCCGTCAAAGTCCTCAGCCACAGCCCCGCCGCTAAGGCTTCTCACGTTGAGTCCTAGGTCGGCTGCGATGTCCCGGAAGCGCGGGAACGGCGATTCGGACTCCAGTGCCTCTGGAGGAAGGCGGATGGGTGGGGGCGGCTCCCGGGGATAGTCTCCCGCCTGCATGTGGGCGAGATTGAGGAGCCATCGAGCGGTCAAATGACCCGGCTGCTTCCTGAGCACCTCGCGGAAGTACCTCGCCGCCTTCCTAGCCGCAGTCGGGTCGGTGTGCACGCCCCCATCCCTTAAGGGAAGGATGCAGCGGTCAGGATTGGAATGGTGAAGGCAGTTCTGGGTCTCGCCCAAGCGCAAATACGCGACACCCAGCTGGAGGGCTGGCCGAACCATGCCGGGGTCCGAGAGCCGGTAGCCTTCCATGAGGTGCGTGAGCGCTTCGTCCGTCCGGCCCAGCCGGAGGGCGTCCCTGCCGACGGTAAGATGCAGCCTCGATCTCTGGGATGCGGGTGCGTCCGGCGGCAGGCTGGCGAGCAGGTGCCGATCGCGCTCTCCGAGCAAATCCCCGATGTAGGGATTCTCGGATGCGCTCCGGACCCGGATTCGGTCCAGTTCGGCAACCATCCGATCGTGGCTCTGCCTTGCTGCGGAGATGCCTCGCACGAGTTCCCCGTCATCAATCGGGTCGTGGCGCTGACCTTGGGCAGAGCAGATCGAGAGTACGCCGCTGGCCAGCAGGAACCAAGCGGCCTGGGCCGGGCTAAGGAGGCCTACGCGACATGACCTCAAGCCCAGTCCGCACATTCTTGATCACGGACCGGTCAACAGTCCCTCACTGGGCTCTGCTCCGTAAGCGCTGGGACGTCTCCAAGGCCGCCCTAGCCTCGTCCGGCTTGCCCAGTCCTCTGTACAGCAGGAAGAGCTGGTAATGGAGCTTTCCGTCCTGATCGGCGGAGGCGCCGCGGATCAGATGGCGCAGCGCCTCCTCATCGTCGCCCGCAAGTCGGTACGCCTTGCCAAGTGCCGCGTGCGCTTGAGGGGACTGGGGATTGAGGGCGAGCCCGCGCCTGAGCGACCGAATCCCCTCGTCCGGCTTGCCCAGCTGGACCAGAGCTTCGCCGAGATGGATGTGGGCATCCGCGTGCAGCGGATCTAGTTCGACGAGTTCTGCGAAGGCCTCGGCCGACCTCCCGAATTCCATCATCTGATTCAGCAGCGACGCGATTCGGAACCGCAGACCGGCGTCTCCAGGGGCAAGCTCCGAAGCCCGCACGTACTCAGCCAGCGCATTGTCGAGGCGGTGCTGGGCGACGTACGAATCGCCAAGCACCTGATGGGCGCGCGGCGATTCGGGATCCAGCCGCACTAACTGTTCGAAATGCGACAATGCGACCTGCTTCAGACTCGTGGCCAACAGGTAGATCTCCTCTGGCGCCTCTGGCGATCTGTCCCGATACAGATCGATCAGCTCCTGATGCCTTCCTAGGCGAGCCAAAGATCTGGCGATCTGCCGAACCGCTACCGACGTCCCATCAGCCTCACGAAGGCGGGGCAGCAGGATCTCCAAGCCCTGTTCGTAACGCTTCCTCCGAAGGAGTTCCAGCCCAACCGCTGAGGACGCCCTCGGGGACCTCGCAGCGCCGTGTGAGGCAAGGGCCGCGTCGCGCAGCACTTCAGCGATTCGAAGGTAGCCTTCCCCGTGCGCAGCGGGCGCCTTAGGAACGTTCAAACGCCCGAATAGATAGGCCGCACCGAACGTAGGCTCATCCGCCTGCAGCAGGGGGCGGAGTGCGTCCGCATCGATGTCTGCATCGCTCTGGTCTAGCGGCGGGAGGGGCGCGAAGAACTCCGGCCGGATCGCCACCGCCTCATCTAAGAATCGCGCGCTGGAAGCACGGTCTCCGTCCAGCAATGCCAGCCGAGCCAGATGGAATCGCGCTTCGTAGCTAAACGGGTCGACGCGAAGCTCCTCTTCCAAGGTTGCCCGGGCCGCCTGTCTCTGGTCCTCCGCCAATTGGAGCAGAGCATAGGCGATGCGCGTGCCTGGCAGCCGAACCCCCTCCGCGAATGCGTCCCGGTACGTGTTGAGGACCAGCGCCCGCCACTGCTGATCCGGAGCATCCCGTTCCGCGGCGATCAGGAGACGGTAGCCGGAATCGCTGTCCTCCACCAACCGGTCTGTCTCACCTTGGCTGAGGCGCATGTAGATTCCGCCCAGCCCGTAGTGCGCGTCCTGGTTGTGCGGATCGGACTGGAGAACAATGCCGTACTCGTCGACGGCCCTGCGGTATTTGGCCAGTCCGACCAGCGTCGCGATGAGCAACTCGCGCGCCTCGATCTGGCCGGGCTCGAGACGGACTGCGCGATCGACGTAGGCAAGGGCACTGGCGTACCGTTCCCGCTGGAACATCAGCTGGCCGAGCGAGTAGTTGGGCAGGAACAGCTCTTCGTTCAGGCTGAGGGCTGTCTCGAACGCTTTGGTTGCACAAGAAGCCTTTGACTGGAGAAGGCAGGCAAGGCCAAGATTGCTGTGCAGTTCGGACATCTCCGGGGCTTGGGGGATCAATCGCCGGTAGACGGCCTCGGCACTGCCGTAATCTCCCCGCTGCATGGCGAGCGCCGCTTGGCCCGCGAGTTCCCTAGGATCCTGGGCCAGCACCCGACCCGCACCGCAGTGCCCCCAGAGTGCGACCGCTGCCAGAATCGGAGCCGACGCGTGGGCTGGTGCTCGTCGCGGCATTTCCGCAGTGCCCGAATTACACCACTTTCCATCCGGTAGCGGCAACCGATGGCGCGACACTGGCAGGCCGCAGTGGCTGCTGGGCAGCACTCGTCTCACGCCCACCACCCCGGGAGCCCATCCGGGCAGTCGGCCCCGTGGCTCAACAGTCTCGGCGCGGGCTCAGAGACTCAACTCCTCGAGCCCGTTCCCGGACAGCCGACCCTATTGACCGAAGACTTGAGGGCTGGGCTCGGCTCCTCCAAGCCCGAGGCAACCGCCATCTGCGAGCCAGATTACTCGCATTTGCGGTCTGCGCAAGGATGGTCGGCGACTGCGGCGTGACGACAAGTGAGCGATCGCTAACTCCCCACCTGTCTGCTGTCTGCCGAGCGTGTCACGTTTCGGGCAGAAACGTGCATTGCCGCCCACCATCGGAGTTGACAGGCGGTAGGACGCTCGATACCATGGTGCCGGGCTGGATTCCCTCATTTTCGGGGACCGGTTCCTGCAGGCGGGGATTCAGCGGCGGAGGTGGCCATGACCCGTCTATTTCTCGGACTCGTTGCAGCGCTCGCATTGGCGGTGGGGATCTGCCCAGCCCAGCAGACAGCTAGCATTCGAGGGTCTGTGCAAGACTCAACCGGCGCCGTCGTAGGCGGGGCTGCCGTTCGAGCCACGAACTTGGATACCGGCCAAAGCCTCCAGACTGTTTCGACACTTTCGGGAATCTACCTGCTGGGGAACGTGCCAGTAGGAATCTACCGGCTTGAGGTGACCCTCGATGGATTCAAGCGTTTGGTGCGGGAGCCCGTGAGCGTGAACACTGCCACCGCCACTGATGTGAGCGTCGTCCTAGAGGTGGGGGATGTTACCGAGAGCGTTACGGTGGAGGCGACGGCGGCACCCTTGCTGAGGACCGACAACGCGGAATTGAGCACGGTCATGGAGCGCAAGCTGATGATCGACTTGCCGCTAGGCCTCAGTGGGAAGTCCACCGGGGCTGGGGCTTCGGGACGGCGCGAGATAGGTCAGTTCACGTTCCTGACCCCTGGAGTCAGCGGCGGTCGGGGTTGGAACAGGCACATACTCGGATCACCGCAGTTTTCGGGTCAGGACATCATCGATGGCGTCCCATTCACATTGCTGGAATCGCCCGGCCTGACCGACCGCATGGGGCCACCTTTCGAATCAGTGCAGGAGTTCAAGGTGAGCACGACGATGTACCCGGCAAATCTCGGCAGGGGCGTCGGCATCACGAATTACACATTGAGATCCGGCACCAATCAATTCCACGGCAACGCCTTCTGGTTCTTCCGCAACGACAAGCTTGACGCCAGCGGGTTCTTCAACACCACACGGCCGATCGTCAGGCAAAACGAGTTTGGCGGGAATGTCGGCGGACCCATAAGGAAGAACAAGAGCTTCTTCCACTTTTCGTGGCAAGGATTCAAGCGCCGCGGCGGGACCGGCGCCCTCGGCCTGCTGACGATTCCCACGACCGACTTCCGCCAAGGCAACTTCAGCACTCTGACCGACCCGTCGGGCAACCTGCTGCCAATCTTTGACGGCGCCTCCACCCGCCCGGACGGCCAGGGCGGATTCGTGCGCGACCAGTTGGCGAACAACACGATTCCGTCGAGCCGCATCGACCCAATCGCGGGCCAAGTGATGTCCATGCTCCCGCAGCCAGACCGAGCTGGCATTGTCGACAACTGGGTGAACCGATCTTCGAACCCCACGGATGACGACTCTTTCGCCCTCAAGTTCGACCACGCGCTGTCAGAGAATCACAGGCTGAGCGGCAGCTGGTGGTATGCCAATCTGCGCATTTTCCGTTACTCGGCCTGGGGCAATCACCCACTCGACACCGGCATTCGCACGCCGACCCAGACGTGGTCCCTACGGGTTAACTATGACTGGGTGGTCACTCCGACATTCCTGAACCACCTCTCTTGGGGGTACTCGAACTTCCGAATTCCCCGGACCGGGAACGTGCTCCACGGGGGGAACATACTCGGTGTGCCTGGACTGCCGGACGACATCGAGGTGCTGCCGGCATTCCGTCCCACGGGATATCTGGCTATGGGCAATGCCGGGGCAGGCCCAGAGTTCAGGATCAATCCGACCACCATCGTTTCCGACACTGCCACTTGGACCAGAGGCAAACATCAGGTGATGTTCGGGGGCGAGGTGTGGGTCCAGAGCAATGTCCGCCGAGTCAACGCTTGGGAGGCCGGGCGCTTCGATTTCAGGGACACGGCGAGCAGCCAACCCAATTCGCCGAACTTCAGCCGCTGGGGGGACGGCCTGGCCAGCATGCTCCAAGGCGACGTATTCAGCGGACTTCGGCTCGTCGGACCAATCACCGGGAACTATGAGGGTAACTACTATGCGTGGTACGTGGAGGACAAGATCCAGATCACGCAGAAATTCACGGCGAGCTTGGGGCTGCGCTACGAGATCGCCCGCCCAGTCCGCGAGCGCGACAGCATCATCTCCGCGATCAACCTTGGCTTGGCGAATCCAGCGGCCGGCGGCATTCCGGGAGCCTACGTGTTCGGTAACGATTCGGTCGTTCCCCCTGTGGATATGAGCAACTGGGGCCCAAGGGTGGGCCTTGCGTACTCGGTCAACGACAAGACCGTCATCCGGGCGGGGATCGGGCTGATCTACACCCAAAGCAACTTCGCCAACAGCGGTGTCGTGGTCGGGCAGCCGGAGCTCAAGAACGGCTATGTGGCGTTCGACTCTCCCACATCCTTGGACAACGGCGTCAGCCCCGCCTTTGCCCTGCGCAACGGCTTCCCGGCGTTTACCGGAGTACTTCCGAACCTCGATCCCGGCATTTCGGTCGGCAGCACGGCGGAGTGGGTCAACCCCGATGGTGCAAGGCCCCCTTATACCGTGAACTGGAACTTCAACATTCAGCGGGAGCTGGTTGCGGGCATCGTCGCTGATGTGGCTTACGTGGGAGTGCGAGGCACTCGCTGGCCGTCGAACCTGCTCAACCTGAATCAGGTACCCACGGGGCACTTGGCGCTGGGCCGGCTGTTGCGGCGGCCGCACACTGATCCCGAAGCCGTCGCGGCGGGCATAGCCACGCCCTACCCTGGGTTCACCGGCTCGGTTGCACAAGCCCTGCGCCCGTACCCCCAATACAACGCGCTGGCCGTCAAAGCCCACCCGGTCGGAAACAGCAGCTACCACTCGATGCAGGCCAAGGTCGAGAAGCGCTTCGCGAGGGGCTTGGGCTTCCTAGTGACCTACACCATGTCGAAGAACATCAGCGACATCAACGCCAACGCTTGGTCGATCCAAGATCCGAATCCGATGGACGCGGAGCGCGGGTATCTGGAAAAGTCGATCTCACCGATCGACAGGACACACACGATGGTCGCGAATTGGATCTACGAGCTCCCGTTCGGAAAGAACACCGACGGTGGGGCCGAGAAGCTTCTTCGTGGCTGGGAGGTTGGTTCGACGATCTTCTTCGAGAGCGGTCCTCCGCTGAGAATCCAGGGAGGCCCCCCACTGCCGCTCTTCAATGGCGGCAACCGACCGAACCGCGTGTCCGGCGTCCCAAGACGAACGGGCGTGAGCAAGGGTGCTCTTGATCCCGCCAGGGACCTGTACCTCAACGTCGATGCGTTCGCGCAGCCGGCCGACTTTACCTTTGGAGACGTCGGAAGAGTGGAGCCAGACCTGCGCGGATTCTCGTACTACGGAACCGATCTGTCGGTTTCCAAGCGGACCTACATTCCGGCAATCAGCGAGGCATTCAACATCGAGTTCCGGGTCCAGTTCTTCAATCTCTTCAATCAGGTCGTGTTTCAGAATGTGGCGACAAACATCAACAATCCACAGAGCTTTGGGAGGGTGAGAGGACAAGCGAACCAACCTCGGAACATAACGCTGGTGCTAAAGGTGAACTTCTAGCGAGAGCGGGGGTGAGGAAGGGCTAGGAAGATGCCACCCCCACCGGCCCCGTCGCAAGCGCTATCGGCAAAGTTGGAGCGGTGATGTCTCGAGCGCTCTCCGTGATCGGCATCCTCACGTTGGCACCATTGCTGGTGGCCGGAACCTTCATCTGCGGCTTTGTAGACTCCAAAGGCGGGCCCCTCAAGAATGTGGAGACGCGGCTGACAGCCATCCAGACCGATTCTCCCGAGCCGCTGCCACCCTTGTACCGCAAGTCCACCGACGAGGGCACAGTCGAATACCCCGAACTCCTCAGCGGTCAGTATGTTCTTGAGGTCCAGCTTCGCGGGTACGTTCCCTTCCGGAAAGTGCTCACGGCGGGCGTCGACTTGGGCCTCCGCCGGACGCTCCTCAAGACGAGCAACTTCGAACGAGTCGAGAAGCAGGCCCATCGTGCCTTGGACGAGGGAGAGTACGTTGAGGCGATCGACGGTCTCAGCAGGCTAGCGAGTCACTACCCGGAGTACGCTGTGCTCCATGATGGCTTGGCCAGGGCGTACGCAGGGCTCCTTGACGGACAGAAGGCCCTCGAGGAGGCGCGACTCGCCGCGAGCCTCGACCCGGAGAAGTTTGCCGACGCGGAACGGCGCGTGCGAAAGATGATCTTCAGAAGCGAGGGGCAGCAAGCCCTGCAGAGCTTGAACCTGAAGGTCGCGGAGGCGGCATTCGAGGCCCTGAGGGATCTGGAACCGACCGATTCCGTTGCATACGAGGGATTGGCTCTCGCCTACGGGCATCAGGGCAAGCTTGAGCAGGCACTATCCTCGATTCGCAAGGCGATCGAACTTGACCCAGACAACCCCAATCTCGTGCAAATCCAGCGTGTCCTCGAGGGCCACACTGGGGGTAACTGACGAGTTGCGCCGTCGAATGGCGGTCAGAGCGACATTGGCAGCGAGCGGCCTGGGAGTTGCCCTAGCGGTGGCCGCGCTGACCGCCCAGCACGTTCAAGGGCACTTGACTCCTCGGTTGAGACTTGCTCTGCCGCCTCCGCCAGAACAGCTCGGCCCAGCGCGTCAGGCATCCAGCCATGAGTTGCTTGGCCTTATTCGAAAGGACGAATGGGCTGCCGCGGCGAATCTCGCCGAGGCAGTGTCACGCTCACCTGTGGGAGATCCAGTCCTGAACTACCTGCTGGGCGTCGTGCACTGGCAGAGGGGCGAGAGAATCGAGGCGATCCAAAGACTGCGAACAGCCGAGACGCAAGGGCTGCGAGAGTCGTACCTTCACCAAGCGCTCGGGCTGGCGTACTACGCCGCCAACCAGTTCATCCTATTCAGGCAGCAAATGCGGCTCGCAACCGCCCTAGATCCCAACGACCCTAGGCCGCATTTCCATCTCGGGCGCCATGCGGAGTCTGTTGCAGGCAACTCGGCGGCAGCGATGCACCACTTCGAACGGGCGGTCGCCCTGGATGCGTCGGACGCCCGGAGCCAAGCGTGGTTGGCCCTGAGCCTGGAGAGAATGGACCGCAGGGAGGAAGCGGCGGAGCGTTATCGGCTTGCAGGGCGGCTCGCCACCGCGCTCGGGGAGAGGTTCAGCTGGCCATACCGAGGCCTAGCACGGCTCGCCTTGGGGTCGGACCCGTCCAAGGCCGAGGAATGGGCGCTCCTAGGTGTGAAAGCCGAGCCCGAGGTTGCCGACAACCACGCGGTCCTAGCCCGGGCGTACGAGAGAAATGGGAAGCTTCGGCTTGCTGCGGAGGCCGCCTCGGAAGCAGTCTTGCTCGACCCGGACAATCAAGTGTCCCACTACCTGCTATATGGAGTTCTGCGGAGGCTGGGACGGCCGGACGCCGCCAGCGAGCACTTGAGCCGCTTCCGGGCCCTGAAGAGGGTCTATGGCGATTAGGCCTTGCGCCGGCACGTGGGTACAGGCAGTGGTGGCCGTGGTGCTGCCGTGGTTCCTTCCGTCCTCAAGCGGGCAATTCGGGCCGGTCCTAGCCCCGGAAGGCGCACCGCAGGCCGAAACGCAGGCGGAATTCGACGCGTACCTCGCGATAGTCGCAGCCGAGGATGACTCTGGGAGGATCGCTGCGGCTGAGTCGTTTGCCGCTAGCTATCCATCGTCGGCCCTGTTGGGGCAGGCACTCGTCCACGGCATGGAAGCCCACAGGGCCGAGGACAACGTTGAAGCGGTCTTGCGGACGGGACACGCCGTTCTCAACCTTCTCCCCGACAACCTGAGAGCTCTGCTGACCCTAGCCTCGGCAATTCCGAATGCCGTGGTAGATCCCGAATCCCAAACCAGACTCCTCGAGAGAGCGGAGGCCTATGCCAAACGTGCCCTCGTCGTGATGGAGGCAAAGAAGATCCCAAGGGCCATACCGCTCGACCAGTGGAACGGGCTCCGGGCTGAGATGGGTTCCCAGGCGCACGAGGCGATGGGCCATGTCGCTGCAAAACGCGGGGACGTGGGAAAGGCGGTCGAAGAGTTTCGGCGGGCCATAGCCTTGAGCCCCTCGGAGTTCGGCCGCCAACATTACAGGTTGGGGGCCGCGTTGGCGCGGATGGGCAAGATTGCCGATTCCAGAGAGGCATTGCTCCGCGCTGTCGAACTGGGCCCCGAGCTGATCCGAGTACGTTCCAGAGACGAGCTTCGATGGCTGGAGAGCACGTCGCCGGGCCGTGTGAGCCGCTAGGTGTTGGGGGCCTTGAGGCGCGTGCGCGTTCGTCATGACGAGAGCCTCGAGACTGGGAATGCGTTCGCACGGGCACCTTGGACGCCAGGGCAACATGGCTAACTGGTGCTTGCGGCAAGACCCTCCTTGGCGATGGGTGGATGGTGGCTGGCAGAAGGCTGGTGGTGAGTCCGGCAAGTCTGCTTGCGCAATGGGGCCGGTTCTCGGCGCCGCCGGCCCGAGGGGAACCCGATTCTGGCCCACAGCGCGCTTGCGGGCCCAATTCCGCCTCTGCGAGGCCGTTCTGGCACGCTCTCGCGAGCCTTCCCTTTGCTGTCGGACCCAGCAATCCTGGCTGCGCCTACTGCCGCCACCTCGGGAATCCCCGGGCGCCGGCCGGCTTCGCGGCCGAAGATGGAGCTAGTGTCCGGGTCAAAACCCCCCATGAGCGGGCAGAGCCCGTGATTCATCAGGTAAGATCCTGCGCTGCGACCAGCGGAACTCGATCCGAAATGCCGTTATCCAACGGCCATAACACCTCAATAAGGCTTATATAGGATTATTATCTATACGACAGATAGACCATGATATGTAAGATGTGGGCCGGAGGCGGACCTCCCCCTGACAGCGCCCCGGCTGTCCTGTGGTCTGAACTGGCAAGCACCCCTAGGCGGCCTTGGGCCGCCGCTTCGCCTGGCGCTTCCTCTGCGCTTGCTCCTGAGCGTTCAGCAGTTTCCCGATCCGGTGCACATTCGCTGCCAATATCGCCCGCCAGACCACCTTCTCGAACACTTCCTTACCCTTCTCTCGCACCCGGTCCAGCCCATGATGCTCCAACCTATTGATTGCTGATTCGACTCCAGGATGCTGCTTGCGCGCCTCCTTGAATGCCTCCCCATCCTCTCGCTCCCGGTCCGCCTTCGACAGCTTCCCGCGCTTCGGCAGTACCGGAGTCTCGATCACTCCCGCCGCGTTCTTGATGTTCTGCACGCTCGAGAAACCCTTGTCAAAGCTGCACACGTTCATCTCTGGCCAGTGTCGCTTCGCCTTCTTCAGCAACTCCCCCGTCACTTCCACGTCCTGCTCTGTCCACAGAATCTTGCACTCCATCACAAACTGGTCCCGGCTCTCCACGATCGCCACCGGAACTCCCAACTCCACCGGTGTCCCCGCTTTTCCCTTCGACACCCACCGCGTGTATTCTTCCACGAAAGAGTACACTTTCTCCCCGTTCGGTATCTTTTCCTCCCGCAGCAGTCGCCGCTCCATCTGGTCCAACTGCCGCGCCGCGTGCCGCACCCACTTCCGCAACGACTCCACCTTCTCCGCCGCCGCCCCCTTGGCTTCCAGGCGCGCCTCCAGTTTCTGCCCCCGCTTGAGGATCGCCCGCGCCACCCTCGCGAAGTCCCGCACTCGCTCGGTGCGCGACTGCTTGCGATACTCCCGCCGCAGCCCGCGGTAACCCCGATTCGCCCGCTTCTGCCAATAGCCTGCCTTCCGCCAGCCGACCACGTGATACTCGTGGCTCAGGCTCACCGCCGTCTTGACCAGCTGCACCAACGCGAACCACAGCAGCCTGTAATCCGTCGGATACTCGACGTTGGTCTCCACCACCCACGTATCGCAGCGCGCCTTGAGCGGATCCCCTGGCTGCCAGCCCGCCAGCCGATGCCCCGCCTCGGCCACCAGCCGGTTGATCTTCTCCAGCAGCTCGGCGCTGAACAACTTCACGTTCCGCGCCAACGTCCGGTAGTGGAACTGCCGATTGCTCATGGGGCTCACGCCGAGCATTATCCGCAGAGTCTTGTGCTGGTTGGCCTCGTCACAGAGGCGATCGAAGTCACAGTTTAGGGCCTGTTTGACCAGTGCAAACACGAGCGCCATCCACAGCGACATTCCGGGCCGTCCAGTATGCGGATCGATCGTCTTTCCAGACTCTGAATCGGTTCCACTAGGTGCCTTTCCTACGGATGACTTGAGGACCTGCTCGTCGATCAAGGCGAAGATCTGACTGCGCAGTCCTTGGTTGCAAAAGATGAACTTGAGACCGCGCAACACTGCTGGCATCTCGTCACGAGAAGAGGAATCGATCTCGATGTCCTCAATGGGCACTTGACCGAGCGTCTGCTGGGCCTTCAATATTTCTCGCATACATTCCATCATATCATGCGGTATCAAGAGCCGTGTCTGAGCAGGAAATCTCGGGGGATGAGAGCTAGCGTATTGGCCTGCCCGGTGCTCGCCAGGCGCGGCCGCGCCCGCTGGTCGCCACGCGTGCGAACGAGCGGCTGACGGTGGACCCAGCCGCAGCGGGAGTCGCTGCGGCACGGATCGGCCACCCGGGCTGGTCTGATCCGACGCTGAACGGTGCGCGCCACGCAGAGTTCCCGCCGGTATGTCGAGTGGGACCGCACGCCTGCCTCGGGCAGGCCGGGTGGCGCCGCCCGGGGCGCGATTCTGGCGAATACCGGGGGCCTGGAGTGCCGAATCGGGCCCTAGGGCCCGATCACCGCCCAGATTCGCCCCTGAAGGCCAGAGCCCTGTGAGGGAACGAGGAGGCGGCTCTCGATGGAAGCAGCGCCGCAGTGGCTCAAAGTCTGAACACATAGAGTTTATAGAACGACTAAACAAGAATTCACAGAGAAGATCCCTGAATCATCATACAGATGTAAAGGAACAATGGAACTATTTTTTGCGACTCTGGGGTTTTGACCCAGACACGAGCTAAGACAGCGGGAAACGGGAATCTTGGTCCCGGACCGAGGCATCTTCGCCACCGGAGTCGGTCCTCAACGACCCTTGGCGGCTGTGCGTGGAGTAGCTGCCCGTGAAGCGCCCTCAGGAGTCTCAGGGACCAGCATGCGACACCCCCGCTGAATCATCATTTCGACGAGTTCTTTAGCCAGTCATTCCTCGGCGGGTTGCTCCCCAGCAGAGCCCGCTTGCGCTTCACCGGCCGAACGGCAATATAGCAGCCACTGCTCAACACCGATGCGGCTCCCTGCCTCTACCGGTCCACCAGTCCACTCACTCTTGACTTTGTCGTCCTGGCCCGTCATCATGTTGAAATCACTCAGAGGCTGATCGTCCTGCCGCACGCTAAACAGTCCACGAAACCATAGCTTCCGTGTCGTTTGTCAAGGGCTGAGGCGACGCAAGGGAAGGATCTTGGGGGGCTGGAGACTCATCAGCATCATCTCGTTTTCGCTACCTTGGCAGGGTACTGGGACGCTTGCTGGCTGTGACGAATCTGGCCAGGCACGACCCTTTGCCCAAGAGCGGAGGGGAAAGTTCACGCAGCGGTCTCCATCGGGCGGGAGGGGGCCTCGGTCTGCCACATGCGGTCTTCGCGCAACAGCGTGTCAACCAGGCCGATGAGTCGGCGCATGACCGCCACCATGGCCCTACCGCGTCAGAATTCAGTTGGGTTCACGGGGGTTCAGGACTTGGGAGCGGTCTCGAGAGGGGATGCCAGAGGCGCGGAGGGAGAACTCTTGGCGTCGGTTTCCCAGGCTCGGATGCGGCGTTGCAGGTGGGCGTCGGGCCTAGGGCGATCTAGAGCGGCTCCGCTCCAGCCGGCGTCGGATGGGGCGAGTTCGGCAAAGGCGCGGGGCAGTCCCTCGAGGGTCCCGCAGAGGATCTTGACGTACTGCGGGTCGAGCAGATTGGCCGTCAGGGCGGCTTGCGCGGGCTGGTCCTGCATGGCCCGGCCGAGGTTGGCATGTCCCAAGCGCCGGCGCAGGCGGCGCTTGGCGCTGGCGAAGAAGTGCTCGGTTGCGGCCGACGGCGGCGAGGAAATGGAAGTGACACACGAGGTTGACACTGCCGGGCGGAAGGCAGCCGGAAACAGCCTTGGCGATGACGCTGCCGAGGTCGCGCATGGAGGCGACCGGCTGGCCGAAGGCGGCCAGGGTGGTTTCGATGGCCGGGCGCATTTCGGCAGCATTCTCGGAACGGATGCGGACGGCGTGCAGCACCCAGCGGCGCCATCCGTCGAGGCACAGGAAGAGTCCGCCCCTGCCCTTGTCACAGGTGGCGTCGACGTGCAGGGGGTAGCCATGCGTCATGGCGGCGCACAGGGCGGGAGCGCGGTGCTGGTGCAGGGCCTGCAGCAGTTGCAGGAAGCGATCGCAGCAGTCGGACAGGGAGCCACTGGAGACAGGGATGCCGCGGGCTGCAAGGTCGGCAGCGATTTCTTGGCGCTGCCGCATGTGGAGGTAGCGCTGCAGTCCGGCCCAAGCGATCAGGTCGTACCCGAAGCGCTGCCCGGCCGGGGCCAGTTCGGCGAGCTGCTGCGAGAGGAGTGGCGGAGCGGTGCAGCGCGGGCATTGGAGCCGGACTTCCCGGGCTTGCAGCGGACCGGTGGCGAGCGTGGCAAGGGAGCGGGTCTTGGTCTTCTGGACGCGCAGTTCGCCGCTGCAGCCGGGGCAGTGGCGGACGGACGGGAAGAAGTCGATCAGCGGCAGGCCCTGGGGGTGTGCCTGCAGGGCGCGCCGGATGCGCTGCTTGGGCCAAGCGGGCGTCGGGGGGCGGGCCAGCAGCAGGATCAGCAGGCTGCAGGCCCCCCTTTTTCGGCGACCTGCTGGAGGTCGTAACGCTGCAGGACGGCCGTGATCTGATCGAGCCGGATGGGAGGGGAGTGGCCCCGCAAGCAGCGTGCCAGCCGTGCCGGGGATGAGTTCGGGTTGCGGACCAGGGCCAGCAGGACCTCGATCACCAGCGAGGGGTCCAGATCGGAGGCGAGGCCGAGGCGGGCCTGACGCTGTCGATCGGCAACTTGCGGATCGGCGGACAGGTAGAGGTGCACGCCATCGCTGCGCTCGCGCCGGATGCGGTCTGTGCGCACAGCGGACAGTAGGCAGGCGTGGGACGACACGTGCAGCAGGGAGCGCAGTTCCTTGTGGGTCCAGCCGGCGTCGGCCTCTTGGACAAGGCGGGTGACGGTGGCGGTCAGGCTGCCGTCGCGCGAGAAGCAAGCGGGATCGAGGCGGAAGAGGCCGAACTGGTCGAAGCGCCGGGGGTCGGCGTGGGTGTAGAAGCGGCCATTGTGGTTGTAGCTGCGCAGGTAGGGGACGGCGCGCAGGTAGCGGGAGGTGGTGGCGGGGGAAGCCCCGTGGAGGGCGGCCTGGAGCTGCGGGAAAGTGAGCGGGTCGGGGCCGGCCAGGGCATCGGCGAGCATCTTGGGGGAGCGTGCGGGCATCGAGATGGAGTATATCCATAAACTCAATGAACTGTCTATACTCCCTCATGTGTGGGACAGCAACCCTGCGAAACGCAGTCCGAAATGGTCAGAATCAGGCCAAATGGCGGCTTGAGCACAGCCAAGATGCGAGAGTATGCACAGTGACCGTGGAACCGCCAGCGGGCCCAAGGCGGCCCAAGTCACAGCAGCGGGGAACCGGCGGCGCCGTCGGCCTAGCTAAGCCATAAACGCTCATATGCGCGCATTGTAGTCTTGGACAGCAGGTACGAGAGCACTCTCTATTTTATTACAAGTAATACTCAGATATGAATGGCGTATTGCGCTCCTGTAGACACAGAACTTCTCTGTCTCTCAGTGGATGCTTCGCAATCCTGCTGGCGAACGAATCTGTCCAGCCTGCCCTGCTGTCCAACCGATTCCTGACGCGGTAGCCATGGCCACCTTGTGGTGCTTGCCCCGAGCGACGAGGCGATTGTAAAGACTCTTGGAGCCCGGTTCCCAAGTCCTTGCCGACATGGCCGCCATGTAGAACAGGCGGCGCGGTTCGGCACGGCCTCCGCGAATGGCACGCTTGCCGTGGTGACCGCCAGAGTCGGAGGCGAACGGCGCGACGCCCAAGAGGGAGGCGGCCTGGCGCCGACCGAGCGTGCCGAGTTCCGGCATGTCGGCGCACAAGGAGGCTGCGTTGACAGGCCCCAGGCCGGGAATGGACTCAATGATGGAGGCACGGCGTGACAGCTCGTCGTCGCTGGCAACGCAAGCCCGCATGGCCCGGTCGCAGTTGTCAATGTCCGCCTGCAAGGCTGTGATCGCCGTCATGGGCACCTCGGAATCGGTGCCAAGTTCGGACTGCAGCTTGCGCAGGGCGTCCAGATGCTTGAGAAGCTGGCGCCGAACGGCGAGCAGGTCGCTCAATCTCTGCAGCTGCTGCGGTGCAGGGGAGCTCGCAGTGAGGTTGTCGAGGGTGCCGAATCGGGCCAGCATGGCAGCATCCACGCGGTCCGTCTTGGCGAAGTTGCCGATGGCCTCGGCGAAGCGCCGCGAGCGCAGCGGGTTGACCAGGACCGTCTCCATGCCGGAGTCAAAGAGGCACTGGTGGAGTGGGCGGTGATAGCGGCCGGTGGGTTCGAAGACGGCCCGCTGGACGCCGTTTTGGCGCAGCCAGTCGCGCAGGGTCCGGCGGCCGGCCGTGTCGTTGTTGAACTGGCGGTCGTGTTTGGCGTGCAGGAGATGGGCGTCGAGCTTGGACTTGCCGACGTCAATGCCTGCGACTACGGTGGTTGACAAAGTGTGCATTCCTACGTTCCTGTCCTTTTACAATTCGGGTCTGAACCCACGCTTCCGTTCAGGGCGCGCAGGAATTGCTGCAACGGGCCGACCAAGCTATGGTTCGGACTTGAGGGTCCAAGGCATCCACGGTCCGACCCGTTGCCCTCCGGGGCGCACGGCCGTGCGCACCGGAGGAACCCCCCGTCGCGAGGCGAGGGGGAAATCAAGACTGGCAGGGCCTGTAACACGGGCGCGACTGTCCGCCCCTGAGGAGCCCCGAAGGCCGGGACTATCAAGTGGGCGGGCCCCACCTTCCCGTCGTCCCCACCGCCAGTGGCCATACCTTATGAGCTATTTATAATAGTATATATACCTGTTTCAGTGACGTGAGGACCAGAACGTGAGAACAGATGTCCGCATCTGACTGGCACCATTTTGCGAGATCCGAAATGTAGGGCCATATTCTATGTTTCGTTGTTATTTGTTCGTTTCATATTCGCTAGTCGGTCTGCCGTAATAGTGGCAAGCAGCATGTATGTCCGCCGCACACAAACCGGATCGTCCAAGCACGGCCCACGCTTCTCCCATCGACTCTGCGAGTCCGTTCGCTCAGGCTCCCAGGTCCGCCAGGTCACGCTCCTCAACCTCGGTGCTGCCTTCCCCCTCCCCAAGCGCCGCTGGAGCGCATTCGCCGACCTCGTGCAGTGCCTCGATTCAGGCACCACGCCCCTCTTCGATCCGGACCCCGAGCTGCTCAAGCTGGCCCAGCGCACCGCCAGCCGTCTACAGCGCCGGCGCCACTCTCGCTCCGACAACCGCGCTGTCGGCGGTGAGCCCGTCGCCACCGTCCTGCTGCACTCCCTCCACCATCCGCCAACCCGCTCTGTCGGGGGCGAGCGGGTCGCCCTCGCCGCGCTGCACTCGCTGCAGTTCTCCGACATCCTCCGCCAGCTGGGTTGCTCCCAGCACGAGGCCTCGCTGGCCACCGCACTCGTGCTCGCCCGCATGTTGCACCCTTCCTCCGAACGCGAGGCCAGCCGCTGGCTGAACCAAGCCAGCTCGGCCTGGGAACTGCTCGGCTGCGACCCGCTGAGCCCCCCCGCTCTCAACTCGCTGTACCGCATCGGCGACCGCCTCTGGCAATCTCGCGCGAGTTTGGAGACGGCGCTCGCCGGGCGCGAGCGCACGCTCTTCGAGGGCCGGCGCCCGGCGCTGGCGCTGTACGACCTCACGAATGTGCACACTTTCGGCAAAGCCCAGGCCGACCGACAGTTCGGTCGCTCGAAACAGAAGCGCAGCGACTGCCCGCTGGTCACTCTGGCTCTGTCCACCGACGAGGCCGGCTTCCCGCTCTACAGCGAGGTGCTGCCGGGCAACGTTTCCGAACCGGGCACCCTCAAAGCAGCCATCCAACGCCTAAAAGCCCGCTCCCGGACCGAAGAGTCGCGGCCAGTCGTAATTATGGACGCCGGAATTGCCTCGCAAGCCAACCTGGACTGGTTGCGCAAGCGAGGCTACGACTGGATCACGGTGCAGCGTGGCAAGCGCGCCGAGCTGCCCGCGGGCGCCGAGCCGGAGTGCTTCACGACGCGCTGCGGGATGCAGGCCAAGGCTTGGGATGTCTCGCCACCCGGGACCCGGGAGAAGCGCGTGCGCGTCTGGACCCAAGGGCGGCAGGCCAAGGAAGCAGCCATCCAGGAACGCGCCCGCGAACGGTTCGAGCAGGACCTGCGGAGCCTGCACGCGGGGCTTGAGCGCGCGGGCTGCCTGAAGCAGTACGAGCGGGTGCTGGAGAAGGTCGGGCGCCTGAAGCAGCGCCACAACCGGGCAGCCCCGCAGTACGAGGTGCGGGTGCAGGCCGCGGCAAAGGGAACCAAGGCAGCCAAGAAGGGGCACGCGGTGGCCGTGCGATGGAAGCTCAATGAGAAGGGTCTTGAGCGCGACCGGCGCGTCGGAACGTACGAGCTGCGGACCAGCTGTGACGCGTGGGGACTGGAGGAGATTGTGCGCACATATTGGCGGTTGGTGGAGATTGAGCAGACGTTCCGCGCGCTGCAATCAGAATTGGGCCTGCGGCCTGTATACCATCGCAAGCCAGAGCGCATCCGGGCGCACCTGTTCGTAGCGGTGCTGGCCTGCCACGCGGTGCATCTGCTGCGACGGCGGTTGGCAGTGGGCGGGATCCACGACAGCTGGACCACGGTCCGACACAAGCTGGAGCACTGGGATCGCGTGATAACCCAGATGCGGACTGTGGACGGACAACTGATCGAGAACTGCCAAGACACTACGCCCGGGCAAGAGGCTGCCGAGATCGCAAGAGCGGTGGGGGTGGAACCCCAACCGCACCGGAGGCAATTCTGAGATGGGATCAGGCCCGTCAGCCAGCCTCACAAATGTAGTGCCATCGCGGGTCTCAAACCACAATATGCTGTGCTGCTGCAAACTGCACTAACCATATGTTGTGGTCACTTGGCGAACTCCAACTCTGGTTCAACGGTAACCCACAGAAACGAACGACTCGAGACGCGCCTCACTCGAAAGCGCACCGGGCCGCCAACTCTGGCCGAGGCGCCGCCCGGGCGCGACGTTCAAACGCGCAGATCATGCAGTCCATCGAATCGGCAGAAATCCTTGATTGGCGATTCTGTTGCGGGCGCGTCACTTACGGGATTCGGTGATCCGATTCCCGCTGTTCGGTTCCCGCCGATTGGATCGGGTGCCGACCGTTCCGGGGACGGCTGTCCAGAGCCGTCCTGAGTTGTACGTCGTCGGTGTGCTGATAGCAGCGGAGGACGGTCTTGGCTTCCTTCCAGCCACCGAGATCGCAAAGCACCTTGAGCGGCAGACCGATGAGGTCTGAAGCGAACTTCCGCCTGAGCGAGTGCCAGCCTCTCCCGCGCTTGGACTCCAACCCCGCCCGCCTCTCGCCGGTCTTCCACCAAGTGCCCACCAGCGTACGGCTCACGCACGTCGACGGATCCCGCGGCGCGGGCAGAACCGGCGCGTCTCCGGTCCCGCTAGCGTGCCTCTGTGCCTCCTCGAAGGCGGAGATCGCCTCGTCGGTCGCGGGCGTCCGGTGTTCGTATCCGGTCTTCTCATGCTCGGCCCGCCAAACGATGGTCCCGTCCTCGAAGTCGATGTCCGCCCACCTCAGCTTCCGGATGGCTCCGATTCGGTGCCCGGTCTCGTGCGCGAGCACGAGGGCGACACGGAAGCGCCAAACCACCTGTCCGGAGACCCTCAGAAGCGCCTCGTACTCCTCGTCGGAGAGCACGACCCGGGTGGTGTTCTTAACCTTCGGCACCCTGAGTCCCCTGAGGGGGTTCCTGTCGAGGAGCAAGCGGCCGTGCTCGTCTCTCGACTTGGCGGCCCAGTTGAGAATCGCGAGCAGGATCCTCAGGTCGCATACGATGGTGCGGTCGGCTGCGGGCTTGCCGCTGGGTCCGACCCTGCGTGCCCGCCGCTCCCGGATGAACCGGTCCCAGTCGCGCCGGGAAAGCGTCTCGGGCCTTCGGTCGTGCCCGAGGAAGTCCAGAAACATCCGCATCGCGGCCCGGTTCTGGTGTTGGGTCCGCCTGTGCTTCGTCGGGACGACCTCCTCACCGTAGATTTCAAAAAGCCTTTCCAGGGTGAGCGGCTCGGGCTCGGCCTTGCCGTTGGGCGCGTACATCGCGAGGCCTGCGGCGGCCTCGTCGGCCTGCCGCTTGGCCCTCGACCAGTCCCGGTGCTTCAGGGATCGGGTGAGCCTGCGTCCGTTCTCTCGCCACTCTATCTGGTAGAGACCGGTCTTGGGATCGGCGAACACCCTCACCCGGTTCCGGCCCCACTCGCCGGCGCTGTAGCTGCGCCGGTCCCGCTTCGTGCGTGCCATCATTCGATTCCTCTCGCGATGGACCGCACGATCTGCGCTCCTGAAACGTCGCTGCGGGAGGCCTTCCGCGCCAGATTCAGTCTTCGCGTTCATCAGCGGCTCGGACCCTGATCGCGATCACGGTCCGGCCCGCGCCCGCGCATCACCGTGACCATCATCACAAGGTCGCGGCGAGCGTGCCGTACGACTCGGCTAAGCGCGTAACTTGCTCGTCCAGCCACTCGATTCGCCTCCGCAAGGCTGCGTTCTCCCCGCTCTGCCGTTCGACGTGCTGCCTCAAGGCTTCGTTCTCCTCGCTTTGCCGCTCGACGCGCCCTTGCACGCCTTCGACGCGCTGCCTCAAGGCTTCGACCTGCCCGGAGTGCCGCCGCTGTTCCGTTTCGTACTGCGCGGAGAGCCTCTTCAAGGCCTCCGTCAACTGCCTCTCCAATTCGGTCATACAGCTCCTTTACTTGTTCGACAGCTTCACGACAGGCCGGCCGCGCCAGGTGAAGCGCGGATCCTCCAGCGTCCCCGTCGGCAGCACCACGACTCGCTCTCCCTCGATCTCCAGCAGCGCGACCCCCCAGGTGTCCACCTCCATCTGCGCGAGCGTCTGACGCGCGTCGTAGATGTCGTAGTCTAGTTCGGCGACCCTCTCGATCCGGTCCTGGATGCTGCTCGACAGCCAGCGCATCGTCGCCCAGCTTCCGCCGAAGAAACCGAGCCAAAGGCTCAGGCCTACGATCAGCGGCCGTTGCCAAGCCTTTGCCAGCAACTCGCGCATCCGCCCGGTCGCCTCCTCCGTATCGCGCTCGATTGTACCGAGCGCGTTCCTCGCGACGCGCCGCGAGTTCTCGCCGAGCCGCCCGAGCTCGCTCGCGGTCAATTCCTCGATCTCCCGGCGCTCGCTCTCCAGCCGTCTCCTCAGCCGCTCGGTCAAGTCGTTCGCGGTCGAAGTTCTCTCCATACAGCCCTCCTTTCAGCCGCCACCGGTCCCCGGTCTCGGGGTCCAGCGCGGTGAGGTAGTCCTTGCCCTGGCGCGGCACTTGGAGACCCGCTTCCCGAAGCGCGGAGACGACATCGGCACGATTCCGCACCATGCCGTGCTCGACGCGCTGGAGCAGGTAGTCCCGGATCAGGTCGCGCGGTGAGGCTTCGAGCCGGAGCCCGGCCCGCAGCCGCGCCGCCTCGACGTAGTCGCGGTGGCCGGGTTGCTCCACCCTGGCCCGTGTCGGATCATCCGGGCGAGCCCAGCCGTGTTCGTGGTTGAAGGCGTCCCGGAGGGGACCGAAGGTCTTCTCCCAGCCCGGAGGGGCAATGTTGAGGCTCCGCCCAGTCTCCAGGTCGCACCGCGCGGCGAGAACGTGGACGTGAGCGCCTCCGCCACGCTCGCGGTGGAGCACGGCCGCCCACGCATAGCGGTCGGGTTCGATCCCGGCCCAGGCCGTGTCCTCGAAAGCGTCCAGAACCGCGCCGATCTGTTCGTCGGTCGGCTCGTCCTCCGGCGCCCATGCAATCACGCCGGAGGTGTACCTGTGCTCGAACTCCAGCGAGTCAGCCACGTCGGCCACTTCGTTCGGATCCCCGCGCAGGACCTCGACGCCTTCGCGCGGCTTCCCGGCCGCGTCCCGCTCCCCGAGAAGGTAGTTGGCCGCATTCCGGGCCGATCCGGTCCCGTGCGCGAGAAACTTAAGGTGCATCGCGGTCCCGGCTCTCGAAGCGGGCGAGCGCCGCGAGCGCCCGCTTGACGGCGATGAGGTGGCCGATCACCTCGACGGCCTCGACCGCCCCCTTGTGGGTATTCGCCCACTTGGCGATCTGGTTGAGGTTGTTTCCGATGCGGGAGACCTGCCGGGTGCGCTCGCGCTCGACCTCGGCCGCCGGGGCCGTCCAGGTCCGCGTGTGCGCCATCGCACGGCGTATCAGCGCCGAGAGCGGCACGCCGGCGGCTGTCGCCTTGGCCCGCCAGTCGGCGGACTGGTCCGGCGTGAGGCGGACGGCGACGATGACCGGGCGGCGTCTAGCCATCGCGAAGCGCCGTCACGGGGGGAAGGGGGGCGACGCCCCCGCCCGCGCAATCCACCGGAGCGCGGGGCTTGTTGGGGATCGAAGGGGCAACGTCCCTCGCCAGCCCGCGGTTATACCGAGGGTATGCTGGCTTGTCTCCCATAGTCATGCAGATCCCCGTTTGATTTGCATGACCGGGTCACGGGGAAGGCCCGGGCTGTTGAGCGCCCGCAGAGGCGAGCGTAGCGAGCCGGAGCGGGCGCTCAACAAGGACGGTGGTCGGATCGATATGCTGGCAGGCCGTAAGGGGCCGTGGGTCAGTGTGGTCGCCACCGTCCTTCCCAGTGTCCTGAATGGATACACGAGCATCGAGGCTCGCACGACAAGCACAGGAGAAGGGAAGAACTCATGAGCAGCATCCTCCGCACCGTCGGGATCGACATCTCCAAGGACTGGCTCGACGCCTTCGCCGCCCCCGAGGGGAGAGCGTCCCGGTTCACGAACGACAGGGCCGGCTTCCGGAAGCTGATCGCCTGGATCGGCTCCGGGATCGACCGGATCGCTTACCTGGAGTTCGCCAAGTGACCACAACATATTGTTAGTGCAGTTTGTAGTGTGCGCCGTGCTAAGGCACTGGCTCCCAGCGGGTGCGAAGCCCGCCCGGCTAACTGTCGCTCCAGCCGGAAGCCGTCGGAGCGGGTCATGGAGGTAACGACATGGACTGAAGCACTCCGACGTGACGGGCCGCCTTTTGGGCGGCTCAGCGAGCACGCAGGCCGCAACGCGAGTGAACGCCGAGCAGGCCTCGAAAAGCATAATGCGGAGGCCGACCCGCCGCTATATCGGGGAAGGCAGCCAGCGTCCGGGAAGCGAGCGACGCGAGCACCGGGCGTCTCCGCCGGGGTATTGGCGGCAGCATGCGTGCAAGAGGGAGACGGAGGCAACACGGGAAGCCCTGTCGGTGGCGTGCACGCGCCAACCGGACTCCCGCGAGGGACAGGCCGGGCCGGTCAGGGTGGCGGAGAGGCCCGTAGTACCGGGGAAGCCGGGTAATGCCGGTGGAGGGAAGGGGCCTCAGTTCGAGAGCGATGCAGGAAGGAGGACAGGACCGATGGAGACTGGCGCGAGCCTATTAGCTCCGGAAAGTTCGGAGACTCCAGAGCGCATCACCTGCGCAAGCGAAGGAAGACCCGGACCACCGCGCGCAGCAGTGGCCGGGAGAACTGGCACGCGCCGTTGACGCACAGGCGGACCAGCGGCTCAGCCAGTGGCTGTGTCGGAAGCACCAGGCGAAGTCGGGCCACCCCGTGCGGTACCCGAGCGAGAGGCTGAGGATTGACTTCGGCCTCGTGCGCCTGCCAGTGCGGACGGCCAGCTTTCCGTGGGCGAAGGCATGATCTCGTCCGAGAGCCGGATGCTGGAAATTGGCATGTCCGGTTCGATGAGCGGGGAGAGGAGACGTAGTTAAGCGGGAAGGTCAGTGAGGCACCTACAGATGGCGAAAGCCGTAGGAACACCCCTAAAACAGCTACTGCTTCCTTGCTAAGGCCAACGCGCCTCTCCTCGACTCTACAGCACAGCATATTGTGGTTTGAGACCCGCGATGGCACTACATTTGTGAGGCTGCCTGACGGGCCTGATCCCATCTCAGAATTGCCTCCGGTGCGGTTGGGGTTCCACCCCCACCGCCCTTGCGATCTCGGCAGCCTCTTGCCCGGGCGTAGTGTCTTGGCAGTTCTCGATCAGTCGTCCGTCCACAGTCCGCATCTGGGTCGTCACGCGATCCCAGTGCTCCAGCTTGTGTCGGACCGTGGTCCAGCTGTCGTGGATCCCGCCCACTGCTAACCGCCGTCGCAGCAGATGCACCGCGTGGCAGGCCAGCACTGCTACGAACAGGTGCGCCCGGATGCGCTCTGGCTTGCGATGGTATACAGGCCGCAGCCCCAATTCTGATTGCAGCGCGCGGAACGTCTGCTCAATCTCCACCAACCGCCAATATGTGCGCACAATCTCCTCCAGTCCCCACGCGTCACAGCTGGTCCGCAGCTCGTACGTTCCGACGCGCCGGTCGCGCTCGAGCCCCTTCTGATTGAGCTTCCATCGCACCGCCACCGCGTGCCCCTTCTTGGCTGCCTTGGTTCCCTTTGCCGCGGCCTGCACCCGCACCTCGTACTGCGGGGCTGCCCGGTTGTGGCGCTGCTTCAGGCGCCCGACCTTCTCCAGCACCCGCTCGTACTGCTTCAGGCAGCCCGCGCGCTGAAGACCCTCGTGCAGGCTCCGCAGGTCCTGCTCGAACCGTTCGCGGGCGCGCTCCTGGATGGCTGCTTCCTTCGCCTGCCGCCCTTGGGTCCAGACGCGCACGCGCTTCTCCCGGGCCCCGGGTCGCGAGACATCCCAGGCCTTGGCCTGCATCCCGCAGCGCGTCGTGAAGCACTCCGGCTCGGCGCCCGCGGGCAGCTCGGCGCGCTTGCCACGCTGGACCGTGATCCAGTCGTAGCCTCGCTTGCGCAACCAGTCCAGGTTGGCTTGCGAGGCAATGCCGGCGTCCATAATCACCACTGGTCGCGACTCGTCGGTCCGGGAGCGGGCTTTTAGGCGCTGGATGGCCGCTTTGAGGGTGCCCGGTTCGGAAACGTTGGGGAATTACTGATCTGAGTTCCCATCCCCTAGATCTTGTAGGATCGGACTTAAATCCACAATATGTGGGATCGGAATTTGACCTGTAGAGTCGAGGAGAGGCGCGTTGGCCTTAGCAAGGAAGCAGTAGCTGTTTTAGGGGTGTTCCTACGGCTTTCGCCATCTGTAGGTGCCTCACTGACCTTCCCGCTTAACTACGTCTCCTCTCCCCGCTCATCGAACCGGACATGCCAATTTCCAGCATCCGGCTCTCGGACGAGATCATGCCTTCGCCCACGGAAAGCTGGCCGTCCGCACTGGCAGGCGCACGAGGCCGAAGTCAATCCTCAGCCTCTCGCTCGGGTACCGCACGGGGTGGCCCGACTTCGCCTGGTGCTTCCGACACAGCCACTGGCTGAGCCGCTGGTCCGCCTGTGCGTCAACGGCGCGTGCCAGTTCTCCCGGCCACTGCTGCGCGCGGTGGTCCGGGTCTTCCTTCGCTTGCGCAGGTGATGCGCTCTGGAGTCTCCGAACTTTTCCGGAGCTAATAGGCTCGCGCCAGTCTCCATCGGTCCTGTCCTCCTTCCTGCATCGCTCTCGAACTGAGGCCCCTTCCCTCCACCGGCATTACCCGGCTTCCCCGGTACTACGGGCCTCTCCGCCACCCTGACCGGCCCGGCCTGTCCCTCGCGGGAGTCCGGTTGGCGCGTGCACGCCACCGACAGGGCTTCCCGTGTTGCCTCCGTCTCCCTCTTGCACGCATGCTGCCGCCAATACCCCGGCGGAGACGCCCGGTGCTCGCGTCGCTCGCTTCCCGGACGCTGGCTGCCTTCCCCGATATAGCGGCGGGTCGGCCTCCGCATTATGCTTTTCGAGGCCTGCTCGGCGTTCACTCGCGTTGCGGCCTGCGTGCTCGCTGAGCCGCCCAAAAGGCGGCCCGTCACGTCGGAGTGCTTCAGTCCATGTCGTTACCTCCATGACCCGCTCCGACGGCTTCCGGCTGGAGCGACAGTTAGCCGGGCGGGCTTCGCACCCGCTGGGAGCCAGTGCCTTAGCACGGCGCACGCGTATAATCGTCGGATTACCCTCCAGAAGTGAATGCCAGAGATGCCTTGGCCTAATGCCAAGGCCCGAATCTAGAGAGTTCTCAACTGGATTCCATTGCTGGCGTTCTTGTGCTGCAGCTGAGGTCCGGGCAGGTGCAGAGCTAGGCTGTCGCCGGCACACGCTTGGATGCCTTCAGCATCTTCCAGGTCAGGATCTGTCCATTCAGGCCGGCTGCCAAGCGTCGCATTTGGTCCGCCGTGTCTAGGTTGCGCACGTTGCTTCGCCCGCAGAACTCGGCTAGGTAGCGCCGCAAGTGTTTCACGCTCATGTGATGGTAGGTGCCGTACAAGCCGCGCTTGAACATTGCCCAGAACGACTCGATGCCATTGGTATTCACCGCGCCGCGCACATACTCGCCAGCGGAATGGTTGACCGCTGCGTGCTGGAAGCCGTCGAGCGACTTGTAAGACGACGAGCTGTCGGTGTGCACCGCAGCCCCAGGGGCGACAGTAGCTATCACGAAGCCCTGCAACTGGCCCTTGCCCGTGTTGGGCACGGGCCGCGCTTGTACCTTGCCGGTGCCGCGATCGCGGGCCCCGACCACGGGTTGCTTGCCGACAGTCCCGCGTCCGGCGTTGAGCTTCTTGCTGGGGTGCTTGTTGCGTTCCTTGCCGCCGATGAAGACCTCGTCAACCTCCGCGGGCCCTGCGAACAGGCCCTGCGGGCGTCGGAAGCCCGCCCGCAAGCGATGCAGGAGATGCCAAGCCGACTTCTGGGTGATGCGCAGTTCGCGGCTGAGCTTCATGGACGAGATGCCCTTGATGCAGGTCGAGAGCAGATAGATGGCGACGGCCCACTTGCGATAGCCGATCTTGGTGTCCTGCATGACCGAGCCGACCCGCACGGAGAACCGCTTGCGACAGCTGCGGCAACGGTAGGGCATGGAGGGATGGGAGCAGTTGGACTGGACATTGTCAGAGAGGCAATGAGGGCAAGTGGGGCCATTGGGCCAGCGAATTTCTGCAAACCAGAGTTCGGCGGTGTGGTTGTCCGGGAACATATCCATAACTTCGAACAAGGAGATACCTTTGCGGAACCATTTTCCGGGACCTTTATCAGTTTTTCCATACTGCGCCATAACACTTCCATTATACCGAACAAAGAGATGCCATGTCAAGAGACTATGGAGGATCTTATTGGATTCTATAGTCGGAATCAGTACACACTGTATTCATCGGTATCTTGGGGTTATGTTCCCAACCACATCACTGTGGAAGAAAACCAAATTTGCTCGGGATTAGCTAGGCTGGGTACTCAGATCAGTAATTCCCAAACGTTGCCCGGCAGCACCTCGCTGTAGAGCGGGAAGCCGGCCTCGTCGGTGGACAGGGCCAGAGTGACCAGCGGGCAGTCGCTGCGCTTCTGTTTCGAGCGACCGAACTGTCGGTCGGCCTGGGCTTTGCCGAAAGTGTGCACATTCGTGAGGTCGTACAGCGCCAGCGCCCGGCGCCGGCCCTCGAAGAGCGTGCGCTCGCGCCCGGCGAGCGCCGTCTCCAAACTGGCGCGAGATTGCCAGAGGCGGTCCCCGATGCGGTACAGCGAGTTGAGAGCGGGGGGGCTCTGCGTGTCGCAGCCGAGCAGTTCCCAGGCCGAGCTGGCTTGGTTCAGCCAGCGGCTGGCCTCGCGTTCGGAGGAAGGGTGCAACATGCGGGCGAGCACGAGTGCGGTGGCCAGCGAGGCCTCGTGCTGGGAAAATCCCAGCTGGCGGAGGATGTCGGAGAACCGCAGCGAGTGCAGCGCGGCGAGGGCGACGCGCTCGCCCCCGACAGAGCGAGTTGGCGGATGGTGGAGGGAGTGCAGCAGGACGGTGGCGACGGGCTCACCGCCGACAGCGCGGTTGTCGGAGCGAGCGTGGCGCCGGCGCTGTAGACGGCTGGCGGTGCGCTGGGCCAGCTTGAGCAGCTCGGGGTCCGGATCGAAGAGGGGCGTGGTGCCTGTATCGAGGCACTGCACGAGGTTGGCGAATGCGCGCCAGCGGCGCTTGGGGAGGGGGAAGGTAGCACCGAGGTTGAGGAGCGTGACTTGGCGGACCTGGGAGCCTGACCGCACGGACTCGCAGAGTCGATGGGAGAAGCGTGAGCCGTGCTTGGACGATCCGGTATGTGTGCGGCGGACATACATGCTGCTTGCCACGATTACGGCAGACCGACTAGAGAACATGCAGCGAACATACCACACTGAGACATAGAAGATGGCTCTACATTTCGGATCTCGCAAAATGGGGCCGGTCAGATGCGGACATCTATTCTTACGTTCCGGTCTTCACATCACTGAAACAGGTGCGTATACTCTTATCAATAGCTAATACTGTGATTATTATAGATAATTCAACGCTCGAACCACGAGCAAACCGATGCATTCTGGAGCTCCACCACGGTCATCCCGGTCCATTTTGGCGAACTCCAGTTACGAACCCACCGGAGCCTTCCACCGCGACTTCGAGGACACCCTCCTGAAGGCCGGGCTCCCCCTGTACGCGATCAACCCCTTCCAAGTCCGGTCCTTCGCCCGCTCCATCGGGCGGCGCGCCAAGACCGACGCGGTGGACGCCCGGATGCTGGCCACCATGGCGGCCGCCGTCGAAGACCTGCGCCCGACCCAGGCGCGGTCGGAGGGGCAGCGCGACCTTGCCGAGCTCCACCAGATCCGCGACGTGCTGGTCAGGGATCGCACTGCAACCACCAACCGGGGCAAGAACTTGCGCACTCCCGTGGGCAAGCGGGTCACCAAGCAGAGGCTGCGGCAGATCGACCGCCAGTTGAAGCTCATCGATACCGAGATCCGGCAGCGGATCGGGGAGGAGAAGGAAATGGAGCGCCGGGCCGAGATCCTGACCTCGATCCCGGGCATCTCGGACATCACCGCCGCAGGACTGATCGTCCACTTGCCGGAACTGGGTAGGCTCACTCGGTCGCGCGCCGCCAGCCTCGCCGGACTCGCCCCGGTCACCCGGGAGTCCGGACACTGGAAGGGACGGAGCTTCATCCAGGGCGGCAGGCACCGGGTCCGCAGAATGCTCTACATGCCCGCGGTGGTCGCGGTCCAGTACAATCCCGACCTCAAGCGCAAGTACGAGGCGCTCGTGGCCCGAGGCAAGCCGCCGAAGGTCGCCCTGACGGCCGTGATGCGGAAGCTCCTCGTCCTCGCCAACGCCCTGGTGCAGCAGGACCGCACTTGGACGGCACATCCGCCGCGCGAGTACTCCTGCCCGGCCTTCCCGACGCCCAGCCCGGTGGGGAGCGTTCACGGATGATCGAGCCGGGGAGAAGCGGACACCGCAACCGAGCCGTCGCGAGACACGCCGCGAGGCAGGTCTTTACAAAGAAAAGGGAATTACTGATTTGAGTTCCCATCCCCTAGATCTTGGAGGATCGGACTTAAATCCACAATATGTGGGATCGGAATTTGACCTGCGTATAATCGTCGGATTACCCTCCAGAAGTGAATGCCAGAGATGCCTTGGCCTAATGCCAAGGCCCGAATCTAGAGAGTTCTCAACTGGATTCCATTGCTGGCGTTCTTGTGCTGCAGCTGAGGTCCGGGCAGGTGCAGAGCTAGGCTGTCGCCGGCACACGCTTGGATGCCTTCAGCATCTTCCAGGTCAGGATCTGTCCATTCAGGCCGGCTGCCAAGCGTCGCATTTGGTCCGCCGTGTCTAGGTTGCGCACGTTGCTTCGCCCGCAGAACTCGGCTAGGTAGCGCCGCAAGTGTTTCACGCTCATGTGATGGTAGGTGCCGTACAAGCCGCGCTTGAACATTGCCCAGAACGACTCGATGCCATTGGTATTCACCGCGCCGCGCACATACTCGCCAGCGGAATGGTTGACCGCTGCGTGCTGGAAGCCGTCGAGCGACTTGTAAGACGACGAGCTGTCGGTGTGCACCGCAGCCCCTGGGGCGACAGTAGCGATCACGAAGCCCTGCAACTGGCCCTTGCCCGTGTTGGGCACGGGCCGCGCTTGTACCTTGCCGGTGCCGCGATCGCGGGCCCCGACCACGGGTTGCTTGCCGACAGTCCCGCGTCCGGCGTTGAGCTTCTTGCTGGGGTGCTTGTTGCGTTCCTTGCCGCCGATGAAGACCTCGTCAACCTCCGCGGGCCCTGCGAACAGGCCCTGCGGGCGTCGGAAGCCCGCCCGCAAGCGATGCAGGAGATGCCAAGCCGACTTCTGGGTGATGCGCAGTTCGCGGCTGAGCTTCATGGACGAGATGCCCTTGATGCAGGTCGAGAGCAGATCGATGGCGACGGCCCACTTGCGATAGCCGATCTTGGTGTCCTGCATGACCGAGCCGACCCGCACGGAGAACCGCTTGCGACAGCTGCGGCAACGGTAGGGCATGGAGGGATGGGAGCAGTTGGACTGGACATTGTCAGAGCGGCAATGAGGGCAAGTGGGGCCATTGGGCCAGCGAATTTCTGCAAACCAGAGTTCGGCGGTGTGGTTGTCCGGGAACCTATCCATAACTTCGAACAAGGAGATACCTTTGCGGAACCACTTTCCGGGACCTTTATCAGTTTTTCCATACTTCGTAGAGTCGAGGAGAGGCGCGTTGGCCTTAGCAAGGAAGCAGTAGCTGTTTTAGGGGTGTTCCTACGGCTTTCGCCATCTGTAGGTGCCTCACTGACCTTCCCGCTTAACTACGTCTCCTCTCCCCGCTCATCGAACCGGACATGCCAATTTCCAGCATCCGGCTCTCGGACGAGATCATGCCTTCGCCCACGGAAAGCTGGCCGTCCGCACTGGCAGGCGCACGAGGCCGAAGTCAATCCTCAGCCTCTCGCTCGGGTACCGCACGGGGTGGCCCGACTTCGCCTGGTGCTTCCGACACAGCCACTGGCTGAGCCGCTGGTCCGCCTATGCGTCAACGGCGCGTGCCAGTTCTCCCGGCCACTGCTGCGCGCGGTGGTCCGGGTCTTCCTTCGCTTGCGCAGGTGATGCGCTCTGGAGTCTCCGAACTTTTCCGGAGCTAATAGGCTCGCGCCAGTCTCCATCGGTCCTGTCCTCCTTCCTGCATCGCTCTCGAACTGAGGCCCCTTCCCTCCACCGGCATTACCCGGCTTCCCCGGTACTACGGGCCTCTCCGCCACCCTGACCGGCCCGGCCTGTCCCTCGCGGGAGTCCGGTTGGCGCGTGCACGCCACCGACAGGGCTTCCCGTGTTGCCTCCGTCTCCCTCTTGCACGCATGCTGCCGCCAATACCCCGGCGGAGACGCCCGGTGCTCGCGTCGCTCGCTTCCCGGACGCTGGCTGCCTTCCCCGATATAGCGGCGGGTCGGCCTCCGCATTATGCTTTTCGAGGCCTGCTCGGCGTTCACTCGCGTTGCGGCCTGCGTGCTCGCTGAGCCGCCCAAAAGGCGGCCCGTCACGTCGAAGTGCTTCAGTCCATGTCGTTACCTCCATGACCCGCTCCGACGGCTTCCGGCTGGAGCGACAGTTAGCCGGGCGGGCTTCGCACCCGCTGGGAGCCAGTGCCTTAGCACGGCGCACGCCATAACACTTCCATTATACCGAACAAAGAGATGCCATGTCAAGAGACTATGGAGGATCTTATTGGATTCTATAGTCGGAATCAGTACACACTGTATTCATCGGTATCTTGGGGTTATGTTCCCAACCACATCACTGTGGAAGAAAACCAAATTTGCTCGGGATTAGCTAGGCTGGGTACTCAGATCAGTAATTCCCAAAGAAAAACGGCTTCCGCTTGACATGGATACTGACCCACCTTAGTGGCGTCCGACAAGCCCGTCGGCGACGTGTCCGAGACGCGTCGTCGGCTGCCGCCAATACAGTGGCGGCGCACCACCGCAATCGCTCCGGGAAGCCCGTTCAGACGGGCCTCCCGAAGCGCGGCCAACGGTGGGATGGTGGCCAGCGATGCCGGGCCATCCATGTACCCCCGAAGCCGGAGCGGCGACTGATCCCGCCAGCGCCCCTGTCGATGGGCACGGGCACCGGTTCCGCCGTGGGGTGGATCAACCTGACTACGTGCGTCTCCTCCGGTGTTTCGCCTTGCTTGCTCGTGCTGCCCACCACGCTTCGGTGAGCCGAAGGGCGGCATACTACGGAGTTCATCCGCGGTTGGTTTCAATCGACCCGTGGCCGTCGCCGCGCCAAGATCCCCGAAGGAAAGGCCGATTGGCTTGCCGAACTGGTGCTTCTGCGTCTCCATGCCTGGAACGCTGAAGAGCCGCCAGCCAGCAAGTCAACCCGTCAGGAAACGCCTGTTGGACGATAACGTCCGGGAACGTCCGATAACGTAAAGCAGCCGGAGGAGGTCGTCGCCAACGGGGCGGAAAAACACCCCCGCAACGTCTCGGCGGGCCGCCCGCGCTCCTCAGCGCGTCGCTTCGTAGGCCAGCCGGAACGAGGTGTCCGCCAGCCACCGCCGGAAGTCCGGGTTGTCGGCGAACAGCTTGAAGAGTTGGGTGTCGTCCTGCATCATCGCCAGCACCGCCCGCTCGGTCGCCTTGTCGGACTCGACGCGGGCGTTCTCCCTGTCGGAGTTCCGCCGCGCGTTCTCGAACCGGGCGTCCTTCGCCACCGATGCCGGGATGTCCTGCGTGGCCGTCCGGATGACCCGGTCGGGGTCCCCCCACTCGATTCCGCCGAACAGGTCGTTGAACTCCTCGATGATCGCCCACAGCCGGTCGGTCTCGATCTCGCCCTTGCCTCCGCCCTCGCCCGTCGTGACCGGATCGATCTCCGCGTCCTCGTCGTCGAGGATGATCTTCCGCATCCGGTGCTTCTCGACGCGGTAGCTGTCCATGTCGATCCTCTCAAGGATGCCCTTCGACAGATCGGGCTCCTCGGGCGCCGGCAGCTTCGGAATCAGGAAGTTCAGGAAGATCGAGCGCTCCTCCCAGCCCAGGTTGTTGTAGGGGAGGATCGACGACAGGAACGCGTAGGCGCGCGCGAAAGCCTTGGCCCTGCCCTTGAACCGGACCTGGCCGTCCTCGTCCAGGTCCTTTAGGTAGACTGCAACGCACCGGTCGAGGATGGGGTCGAGCCGTCCGCGCTCCGCGCCGTCCAGATACAGCTCCACGAACTCCCGGATCTGATCGGGAGAGTAAACCTGCGACCCGTCAAGATCGGCCTGTAGGTCGTGGAGCCGGTCGGGGTCGGTCTCGTCGGACAGGATCGTGGTGCGGTACTGAGGGGAGCAGAAGTCATTTCCTGGCATTCTAGCACTCTATTCCACCTCAAATAGGCTTGCGAACCGTGTGCTGAGCATGGTATTATCGGATTATGAAGCTAAGCTTTAAGCAGGACTTTAGAACGGTCCCACTCTTAGAAAAGGTCGCCACCAGAAAGAGAGTCGTTGCGCTGGTTCAGGGTGGACTCCAGATTCCCCTTCTGTCCACCCTCTTCTCTGTCACTCAAGCGACCATCAATACTTGGCTTGTCAAGGTCGGGGCAGATGGCTTTGGGGCCTTGGAAGAGAAGCCACGTTCTGTCCGTCCGCGCATCCTGAGCGACGAAATCGTGCAGTGGGTGCTCGTCACTGTCCGTGATAAGACCCCCCAGAAGATGAAGTTCTCGTTCGCCTATTGGACGGCGGTCCGCGTGCGACAGGCCGTCCTCGACAAGTTCGGCGTCAAAGTCAGTGTCTGGACTGTGCGTCGCACTCTCAAGCGCCTGGGCCTGACACCCCAGAAGCCCAAGTTCCGCTCGTATCTCCGCAGCATCGGCGACGTGAAGGCGTGGCTTGACAAGACATACCCTGAATTGAAGGCGAAAGCACGCCGGAACGGCGCTGTGATCCTGTTCGCGGACGAAGCCGGGATGCGAGCGGACTACCATGTCGGACGGACTTGGGGCATGCGTGGCAAGACCCCTGTCGTGGTCGACACCGGCAAGAGGTTTCGCTGGAACATGTTCGCGGCCATCACGCCAGACGGTCAGATTCACTTCCGCATTCAGTCGAAGAATTCCAAGGCGGTGAGTTTCATTGAGTTCTTGCAGACAATCCAAGCGGAGCAAGAGAAGCCGATCTACGTAGTAGTCGACAACTGCAGCATCCATACGGCGCGCGTTGTGAAGGAGTTCTTAGCAGAATCAGCGGGTAACGAGCAGGTCGAGTTGTTCTTCCTGCCGGTTTACTCTCCGCATCTGAATCCGGTGGAGCTGTTGTGGGCTTGGGTGAAGCGCAGGGTTGGCCAACAGGTGTTCAAGACCCAGTCGGAATTAAAGGACCTCCTCACGGATGCGATCGCCCAGCTCAGGAAGGCCCCTCAAGTCGTTCAGAAATTCTTTGACCAGGAGGACTGCAAGTACATCTTGGCGTGACACCTCAGACGGCAATTACTTTTGCTCCCCTCAGTAGTAGTCCGAGAAGGCCTTCGTGATGGTCTCCGTGTCGTTCAGGAAGTCGAGCACGAACACGTCCCGCTTCTCCGGGTGCGACCGGTTGAGGCGCGAAAGCGTCTGGACCGCCCTGATCCCCGAGAGGGTCTTGTCCACGTACATCGTGTGCAGCAGCGGCTCGTCGTAGCCGGTCTGGAACTTGTCGGCGCAGACGAGGAACCGGTGCGGGTCCTCCCGGAACGTATCGGCGATCTTTGACGAGGGCAGGCCGTTCAGGCTGGCCTCGCTCACCCGACTTCCCCCGTAGTCGTGCTCGCCCGAGAACGCGACGAGGGCCTCGTGGGGACTCCTGCGCTCCTTCAGGTAGTCGCGGATGGCGTGGAAGTACTGGACCGCGCGCTCGATCCCGTTCGTGACGACCATCGCCCGCGCCTCGCCACCGATCCTGTGCTGCGCCAGCACCTGTTCGTGGAAGTGGTCCACCATGATCTCGGCCTTGAGCCGGATCGCGTGTTCGTGGCCCTCGACGTAGCGCCGGAGCTTCTTCCCGGCCTTCCGGACATCGTACTCCGGGTCCTCCTCGACCGTCTTGGCAAGCCTGTAATAGCTCTCGACCGGCGTGTAGTGTTCGAGCACGTCCAGGATGAATCCCTCCTGGATCGCCTGCTTCATGCTGTAGGTGTGGAACGGAAGTCGCCTGACCGTGCCGTCGCCCTGCGGATCCGGCTCGCCGAAGAGCTCCAGCGTCTTGTTCTTGGGCGTCGCGGTGAAGGCGAAGTAGCTGGCGTTGTCGAGCATCTTCCTGGACTCGATCTCGCGGTTGACGCGGTCCTCGTACGTCTCGTACCCGTCCTCGCCGTCCACCTCGCCGAGCGCGGCCGCCATCGCTCCGGCGGCCTTTCCGCCCTGGCTCGAATGCGCCTCGTCAATGATGATTGCGAAGCTGCGGTGGCTGTGTCCGCTCCCGATTTCGTCGAGGATGTATGGGAACTTCTGGATCGTCGAGATGACGACCTTCTTCCCCTGCTCGATGAGGGTCTTCAGGTCAGCGGCGCTGTCTGCGTGCCCGACCGTCGATCCCACCTGCGCGTACTGCCGGATCGTGTCGTGGATCTGGCCATCGAGGATCTTGCGGTCGGTAACGACGATGATCGAGTCGAAGACCGATTTGCCGTCCTTCTTGAGGGGGATCATCTGGTGAGCGAGCCATGCGATCGAGTAGCTCTTGCCGCTGCCCGCGGAGTGCTGGACCAGGTATCGCTTCCCGACCCCGTGACGCCCCGCGTCGGCCAGCAGGCGGCGCACGACGTGGAGTTGTTGGTAGCGTGGCCAGATCTGCTTCCGCTTCCTCCTGCCGGTCTTCGTGTCCTTCTGCGTCAGCAGCTGAGCGTAGTTCTCGAGGATGCCCGTCAGGCTCTCGCGGGCCAGCACCTCGCGCCACAGGTACTCGGTCTTGAGGCCGTTCGGGTTGGGCGGGTTGCCCGCTCCCTGGTTGAAGCCCCGGTTGAAGGGCAGGAACCACGAGGCCCTGCCCTTCAGGTGGGTGCAGAAACGGACTTCGCTCTCGTCTCACCGCGAAGTGCGCAACGCAGCGCCCTAGCCGGAAGAGCGGCTCCCTCGGGTTGCGGTCCCTCTCGTATTGCCGGACGGCGTCGTGGACCGTCTGCTTCGTCAGGTTGTTCTTGAGTTCGAAAGTGAAGACGGGAAGACCGTTGATGAACAGCGCGATGTCGAGCGCCCGCTGGGTCTCGTCCCGGCTGTAGCGTAGCTGTCGGGTGACCGTGAAGCGGTTCAACTCGAAGAGCCGCCGGGCCGTCTCGTTCCCCACTGACGGGGTGCCGTGGAAGAGTTCCAGGTCGTGGGGGCCGCGCTTGATGCCGCGCCGGAGTACGTCGATGGTGCCGCGTTTGTTGATCTGGCCCTGAAGCCGGGCCAGGAACTTCCGGCGCTTGGGGCAGTCCTCCGGCGAGGCGGAAGGCGGCGGCGGATTTGGGTTGCGTGGCCACCAAGAACGCTCGGAGTTGGACCAGATCGACGCAGTACTCGCGGTCGTAGTCGCGACCATTGCCGGGCGACCAGCCGACGCCCCCGTACCCAGGAATGGGCTCGCCGTCCGTTCCGCTCAGCGGCGGATCGCAGGGCTCGCCGGTCAGCGCTTCGCAGATCAGGCGCTCAAGGCCCCGTTCGGAGGTGTCCGTGGTCATGTCACGAGGGACGTGGGATCGGCACTTCCCTGAGTTCCCCGGGCCGCACTTCCTCGACGGCTGTACGGATCTCCGCCGTCCGGAGCCGAACCCTCGGCCATGCCGTGGCCATGAGAACCACGACGGCCAACTTCCTACCAGCCAGGTTCTGCTGGTAGCGCATGCTCTGGTCCGTCGTCACGATGACCTTGTACCCCTCCTCCTCGGCCCTCTGGATCAGTTCGCCGTTCTCCAGCAACTCCCAGCCCCTCTCGGCCGATCTGTCCACCGAATGCTCCTGGAGATGGTGGCGCAGCGGTGCCGGGGTCCCGTGGTCGAACAGGATCTTCACGGTCAGGCGGGCGTCTTGAAGTATTCCGTCTCGTGCTTGAGAACCGCCGTCACCTGCCACTCCTTGACCTCGGGAAACCACTCCAGAAACTGCTCCACGGTCGCGCCGCTCTCCAAGTTCTCAAAGAGGGCGTACACCGGCACCCTCGTGCCCGTGAAGGCCCACGCCCCGCTGATCTTGCGGGGGTTGCGTTCAACCGCCGGGCATGTGTTCCAATCCGTCATGTGCTTGCCTCCTTCGCCATGTCGTGTGCGGTTGAGTGTAGGCTCGATTCAGTGAGGATGGGGTCGGCCCGGTCGCGGTCGCCAGCGCGCGGGTCCGCCCCCGGTAGCCTCGCCGCCGCCTCGCGCACGGCGAGCTTGCCCGTCACGACATCGGCGATCAGCCGGGTCCGGTACTCGCGGAGCAGACCTATGAGTCGGCTGGCTGATGCTTCCAAGCGATTGACTCGGTCTCCCGTTGACCGCAACCAAGCCGCAATGCTGACCTGCTCATCCACAGGCGGAACAGGGATCTTGATCTCGTTGAAGTCGTCCGTATACAGGCGCCAAAACCCCTCGACGATCCCTTTCGCACGTATCCTGAGTTCCGTCCGGCAGCCAGATGATCGAAGTACTCTCTCGAAGAACTCCATCGCTCCGGCCCTCTTTAGGCGGAGCACCGTGTAGTCGGGGCTGACGATTCCTTGATGGCGCGCGAGGGCGAAGACCCCAAGATGAGCTTTGAGACGATTGAGTACGAGGTCGTCGATGTCGCAGAGCTTTCCGCCCGCATAGCTTTTCGAAACCAAGGTCCGGTTCTCCACAAGATGACTCGGAACGAGGCCGAGTCTCTGGCTCATGGATAGATGTTGTTCCGAGCCGTCGCGAGACCTGTGGTCGATCTCGCGAAACACATAGCGCGCGCGCATCACCTTCCAATGCTCCGGCACTTCTCCCAGCCACTCGACGCCGGAGTCCTTGTAGGCCGGATAGGGCTGGCCGGTTCGGACATCGATACGGCCCGTCACGGCCTCGTGGATGATCCCCTGCTTCTCCTCCTCCAGAAGCTCGATCAGCCGCTCCTTCGCCCGGATGTAGCGCCGGATGCGACGGTCGGCAGCTTTGAGGAAGCGAGCGATGGCGCGTTGCTCGGGCTGGGGTGGGAAAGGGATCTTCATCGACCTGATCGCGTTCTGCGACAGGCCATAACGCGTCACACCTGCTGCTGCGACCTGGAATTGCCACGCCACATGGGAGTCCTTCAGCGCTTGGAAGAGGTATCCCCCCTCGAGGAATGCGCCGTTGGGCCTGAGCATCGCCAAGTGGTATCCACAGACGAGATCGTCCGCCGCCTGCTCAACGAGGGCCGGTACGCCTATGTCGGACCAGTCCTCGGAGTCCTTGGTGACAAGCACATCCCCGACTGCAAGCCGGAACCTCCGTATCTCCCGCTCCGTAGCTGTGCCAGCCATGAACGGAAGATCGGAGCCGATCCGCTCGTTGTGGTATACGTCCAGGTAGTTACACAACCGAACGGGGGATTCCCCTTCACGGACATGCTTATCGACGTTGCTGACCCGCAGGTCGGCAACCGTCGCCACGCGCCGGACCCCCCAGTGCTCCGGCACCTTCCCCAGCCACTCGACGCCGGAGTCCCTGTAGGCCGGATAGGGCTGCATCGCGGTCACGCTCGGCCGTTTCCTGCCTCACGACCGGAGGGCTGCGCCATGTCCACCGGTGGCCTGAGCCGAGGTTCTGCCGCCCGTTGGTGCCTCGCGCCGATCAAACAGTTCCGCCAGAAACGGATCCGTCGGCCGACGGTCCTCGAACCACCGCCCCAGTTCCTCATGGGACATGTCCCGGATCTCGGCGCTGATGCGGTCGCGGGTCCTGCGCGTCCATCTCACGCAGTCGAATGTCTTCTCTACTGCCTCAGTCTTCATTCTCTAGCTCCTTCGGGCTTCGGATCTCCACTGGAAGACACCCCATCTTCCGGTTCACCTCATCGTACTGCCGGATTCGACTCAGGTTCACCATGTGGCGGAAGTTCCAGCTCGCCAGCACGTCCACGCCGGACACGGTCGCAGCAGCGATGTGCTGGGCATCGGCGCGCATTCCCCTACCGAGCGCTCCACTGTCGACGTAGCGATCTGCGAGTGCCCTGATCTCGCCCGTGATGGCGATCACCTCCAAGTTGTCGGCACGGACGGCCCGGAGCACGTCCCGAACCGCTTTGGGCGCACGTTCCAGTTCCTGAAGCGTAACCGCCGAAAGGACCAGCGTCATCTCGCCCCGGGCACACCGCTCCATCAGCCACCGGGACGGCTCCCGGAACTCGTCGTCCTCGCAACCGCCGATTACGGACGTGTCGGTGTAGACCCGCATCTTCCGGTACGCGGGAGGCGGTTCCCGTCCCGGCAATCCGCCCAGCAGTCCCTCCGCCTCACGCTCGACGGCCGCGATCTCAGCGCGGATCTCGTCCAGCGTCCGCATCGGCTCGGGCTTGTGGAAGTACCGGTTAAAGCTGATCTCGTAGCCGGTCTTCACGCTCTTCGCGACGTACCACGCGTCCCCGGCGTAGGGGAGCACCTCGCGCCGCAGGAACCCCTCGATTCCGCCTTCTTCTGTGAGCGGGACCCGCTCGGTGTCCCTGAGCGCCGTGTCAGGTTCGTACTCGACGACGCGAATCCTTGAGCCGTCTCGAGACTCGAACAGCCCCCGGATCGGGTCCGGCGCCGTGCCTCGCCGGTGGACCTTCTTGGTTACTCGCTCCGCCGCCTCGTCCCGCTCAGCCAGCGCGGTTTGAAGCAGCTTCTTGCGCTTGGCCGTGAGCTTCGCAAGACGACCGGACATGTCGGCCTTGAGCAAGTCCAGAAAGACGTTGAAGTCGAAGTGAGGCCCCGGGCCGAGTGTCTTGGCTGCCCGCTCCACGGCGTTCGCGAGCGGCTCCTCCCCGGCATCACGGCACGCCTCGGAGAACTCGGCGCAGCGTTCGGGCGACAGGTCCATCTTCAGCCGGAGCGGTCGCTCGACCGTCACCTTCCAGTACCCGAACACCTCGTTGTCGAAGACCCGGCTCTCCGCCGTCTCCTCGAAGTCGAGGAACGTCCGGCAGATCCGCTCGATGTCCGCCGGCCCGAGTTCGCAGTTCTTCTTCCCCAAGTTCTTCCTGAGCGGACGGAACCACTTCGTCGCGTCGATCAGTTGCACCTTGCCGCGCCGGTGCTCGGGCTTGCGGTTGGTCAGCACCCAGACGTAGGTGGCAATGCCGGTGTTGTAGAACATGTTGAGCGGCAGCGCGACGATGGCCTCCAGCCAGTCGTTCTCGATGATCCACCGCCGGATGTTGCTCTCGCCCTGGCCCGCCGATCCGGTGAACAGCGAGCTTCCGTTGTGGACCTCAGCGATCCGGCTGCCGAGCCGTGTGTCGCGCTTCATCTTCGACAGCTTGTTGGCCAGGAAGAGCATCTGGCCGTCGCTGGAGCGGGTGACGAGGGAGTACTCGGGGTCGCCCTCGTGCTCGATCAGGAAGCGGTGATCGCTCATCCCCTTCTTGCCGCCCATCCGCTGGAGGTCGGTCTTCCAGCTCTTTCCGTACGGCGGGTTCGAGAGCATGAAGTCGAACTCGCGCGTCGGAAACGCGTCGTTCGAGAGCGTCGAGTGCTCCGGGCCGCCCACGATGTTATCGGCGGCCTCGCCCTCGCCCTTGAGCAGCAGGTCGGCCTTGCAGATCGCGTAGGTCTCGGCGTTGATCTCCTGGCCGTACAGGTGCGTGGACACCTGCTTCCCCCGCTCCTCCGCGAACCGGTGCAACTCGTCCTCCGCCACGATCAGCATGCCGCCAGTCCCGCAGGCTCCGTCGTAGAGCAGGTAGGTGCCGGACTCGATCCGGTCGGCGATGGGCTGGAATACGAGCTTCGCCATGAGCGTCACGGCGTCGCGCGGCGTGAAGTGCTCGCCCGCTTCCTCGTTGTTCTCCTCGTTGAAGCGCCGGATCAGTTCCTCGAAGACGGTTCCCATGCCGTGGTTGTCGAGGCCGGGGTGCCGGACCACGCCGTCGGTGTCCATCACAGGATCGGGACCCAGGTTGATGTCCGGTGAGGTGAGCTTCTCGATCAGAGAACCCAGCGCGTCGGCCCTGTCGAGGCGCGGGATCTGGTTGCGGAACTCGAAGTTGTCGAGGATGTCCTGAACGTTGGGCGAGAACCCGTCAAGGTAGTCCACGAAGTCGGCCCTGAGTTGTTGCCTTCCGGCCCGCGCCCGGAGGTCGCTGAGTGTGAACTGCGAGGTGTTGTGGAAGGCCTGCCCCGCCGCCTGCCGGAGCGCCGCGTCCTGGTTCGTGACCCCGGCGGCGTCCAGCGTTGCCTTCATGTCGAGCACGGCCTGCTTGGTGGGCTCCAGCACCGCGTCCAAGCGCCTGAGCACGGTCATCGGCAGGATCACGTCGCGGTACTTGCCGCGCACGTAGACATCGCGGAGCACGTCGTCCGCGATGCCCCAGATGTAGTTGGCGATCCAGTTCAGGTTGGGCGCGGTCATGTGGGTCGTGGGTTGGTTTCACGGCTTCGCCCGCATCACGCGGGAACCTCTGTACGATAACGTACCGGCCACGGAGCGCCCTTGGTACCGCGAGCAAGCGTTGGCACCGAGGACGATCTGGTCGGCGGTGTTGCCAACCCGGACATCGTTGACATCACGAACACCGACATTCACTCCCTCAATGCTGCTCTCGGACGCGAATCCCTCTCTAGCCGCTTGGTGTGTTGTCTCCATCGGGCGCTTTTCACATCTTTCGCATCCGGTTCTTCCTACCCTCCAAAGGGTGCTCTTCCAGCACCGGTCACCGACATGCTAGCGTTCCAGCCACCGCAGGTCCTAAGTCTCGGCCGCCAGTGGTCTGTCGGGCAACAGGTGGGGTCCGGTGGCTTTGGCCGAGTCCACGTGGTTGAATCGGACGGCTTGGCTCCCCATGTTGCCAAGTTCATTCCCAAGGATTCGGGCGCTAAGCGTGAGCTTCTGTTCCCTGAACTCTCGGGTATCCGGAATGTGGTACCGGTCGTAGAGACCGGAGAATGGGACGCCTACTGGGTCATCGTCATGCCGAGGGCCGAGATGTCCTTGGCTGACCTCTTATCCGATGCAGGAGGCCCACTGCCAGACGGCCAAGCGACGCCGATCCTTCTCGACGTAGCCGAGGCATTGGCATCCATGAAGAACCGCGTCGTGCACCGTGACGTCAAGCCAGCCAACATTCTCTTCCTGGACGGTCGCTGGCGGTTGGCGGATTTCGGCATTTCCCGTTACGCCGAGGCAACCACCGCCGAGAATACGCGGAAGTTTGCCTGGACCCCTCCGTACGCGGCACCGGAACAATGGCGGGGCGAAAGGGCGACTAGCGCGACCGATGTCTACACGTTTGGCGGCGTAGCGTACCAGCTCTTGGCTGGCGATCCCCCATTCGTCGGGCCGGAGTCCCATGACTATCGAAGGCAGCACCTACACAACACGCCTGCGCCGATCCCGAACATCGCCCCCGAAATGGCTTCTCTCGTGGACGAGTGCCTCACCAAGGCACCGGAGGCGCGACCGAATCCCGAGAGCATACTGTCCAGACTGAAGCGGGCCGGCGGATCGCAAACTGAAACCGCACGCAGACTTCAAGAAGCCAACTTCCACGTCGTGCGACAGCAAGCGGAGCGAGCCAGTGTCGAGTCGGCTGCCCAGTCCGAGCGAGAGCGCAAGCGCTATCGCGTCAGAATTGGGTTGGCGCGGTAGCGTTCATGGTGCGCTGACGACTAGGGCGAGTACTCCAGCTCGTCCGGGCGCGGTTGAATTCTACTGATTCGACCCTGTGAGAGGCTAGGTCACAGCGGGGCATGCCGGCGTGAGCTGGCACGATCGCATTGTCGCGTCAACGGCTGTAAAAGGCGCATCCATGAGTACATATAGAGAATCTACGACGCAAATGTCCGTCCGTGGTGAGAAGTCCGGATTCTCTCGCAGGCTCCCCTCGGTAGCGCGATAGCCACTGGCGGTCCTTGGCAGGTCCCGCTCAGGTGTCGCCGATGCTGCTCTTTCGCGCCTCGCCGGGCCCGCCCTCCAACCCCGTCATACTGTGCCGTTTCCCTGGCCATGAGAGCCAATCGCCGGCTGCCTGCGGCCAATTCAGGCCTGATTCAGGGCGGTTGGGCACTCCAATACGGTACTGTATAACGGGCATTGAGTCATACAATGCCTACATGCCCCAGCGCACGCCCGCCCTCCTCGCCGCAGCCCTCGCCGGACCGCAGCCGCTCACCTTCCCCCAGCTGCAGCAGGCCTTGCACGGTGCTTCCCGCACCACCACCTTCCGCTACCTCCGCCAAGTCAGCTACCGGCGCAGCTACAACTGCAACGGCCGCTTCTACACCCACATCGACCCACTGGAGTGCCTGCGATTTCGTGGACACCTGAGAGGTGCGGTTTTTCGAGGAGATGCGGCACTGTAGTGGCGGGGTAACAGGAGGGCCCCAGCGATGAGCCAACGGTATGTGAAGGCCTACCCGAAGGAGTTTCGGGCACAGGTGGTGAAGGTGTTCTTGGCGGGCGGACGGCGCCTGCGGGAGGTCGCCGAGGAGTTTGAGGTGTCGCAGGACTCGTTGCGACGGTGGGTGAAACAGGCGCAGATCGACAGCGGTCAGCGCAAGGACGGGCTGACGACCGCGGAGCGCAAAGAGCTCCGGGAATTGCGGCGTGAGCTGCGGCGGGTGCGGATGGAGCGGGAAATCTTGGCAAAAGCCGCAGCCTGGTTCGCTCGGGAGACCGGTTCGATGCCGTCAGGGTCTTCGAGTTCGTAAGAGGGTACCAGGGTCAGTATCCGACAGCCATGATGTGCCGGGCGCTGGGGGTCTCCGCCAGCGGGTACCATGCATGGCACCGGCGGCCACCGAGTCGGCGGGTGGTGGAGAACCAAGCGTTGGGCGCAAGGATCGCCGAGATCCACGAAGAGTCGGGCGGGACCTACGGCGGGCGGCGGGTGCACGCGACCCTGCGGGCGGAGGGCCGGGCCGTGTCGCGGCAGCGGGTGGAGCGGCTGATGCGCTCGCTGGGCCTGCAGGGTGTGCACCGGCGCCGCCCGCGGAGCACGACGCGGGCGGACCCCCACGCAGAACCGGTGCCGGACCGGGTCAAGCGGCAATTCGAGGCCACCGAGCCCAACCGGCTGTGGGTGGCCGACATCACCTACGTGGACACGCAGGAGGGGTTCCTGTTCTTGGCGATCGTGATCGACGTGTTCAGCCGCAAGGTCGTGGGCTGGGCCATGGCCGCGCGCCAGACTGCCGACTTGACGCGCACCGCGCTGGAGATGGCGCTCGAGACCCGGGGCGCAAAGGGCGTCATCTTCCATTCCGACCATGGCAGCCAGTACACCGCGGTGGCCTGCACCTCGCGCTGCGAACAGGCCGGCGTGCTGCAGTCGATGGGTGCCGTCGGAAGTTGCTACGACAACGCGATGGCCGAGAGTTTCTTCGCCACCCTCGAATGCGAACTGCTGCGCCGCACCCCATTCGAGACGCGCGCAGAGGCCACAACCGAAATCTTCAAATTCGTCGAAGGCTTCTACAACCGCCGGCGGCGGCACTCCGCGCTGGGCTACCTCTCGCCGAACGAGTTCGAGGACGCTTGGGCAGCAACCCGGCGGACTCGGAGCTAGGCCAGATGCGCGATGCTCGCACGCGCCGCCCGCGGCGATCAGGCGGGGACCGTCGTGGGGGCCAGCCCCCAAACCCCCGGGGTTTGTCTGGGCATGGAAAGAATCTATCGAAATGTAGGGGGTGCTACGACAGCAAAGGCTTGCTACAGCACATGGTCTAGCGCGGATGTGCCATTGGAAGTAACCGCTGCGAGCGCGTGGCTGGAGCATGTTTCCAAGTGGCTTGGAGGCAAACGCTCGGGCCCAGCACTCGGGGGCTCGCAAGCACGATCCCGCCGAGGCGGGGATTGTGCGCGTCCGGCTCCAGTGTGCGCGCGGCTCGGCCCGCGGAGAACAGGGTGGCCTGGGCCCACGCCCAGCCGGCCTTGCGCAACACCCGCCCTTGACGTGCCCCCGGCCCGGAGGGTGGGCTCACACCCAGCCGCGGGCATTTTTCCACCGTGAGCTAGCCCGCGGGTGAGGCTGACGACCGGCTGGCCAGCATCAGCCCAGTCTGCGCTTGGTGGGCCACCAGCGCACCGCACAGGCTGGCGGCTTGCTCGCAGGCGGCAAGTTTGTCCCGCCGGGGCCTGGTCCAGATCCTCGAGAACCTCGCCACGCACGGTTGCCAACTGCGTTTCGCCCTCCGCGAGCTGGGCCTGAAACTCTTGGCAGCGCCGCTGTCGGCGACCAGCCTCGGTGGCCAGCGAGCGGTCCGCCAGGGTGGTGGCCGCGGTCCATGCCTCGGCCGCGGCCTTGCGCTCCCGCTCCCATCCGACGCGTTCGGCAGTCAGCCGCTCGGTGGCCAAATGGACTGCCGCTGCCCAGCTGGCCGCCCCGGCGCGACGCACACTCCGCTCCACTCCGAGCGGCCCCCGGCGGGTTCACTCTGGATGAGAATCCGTGTACACTCTGATGAGAATCAGCATCCAGGCCGCCGTGCCTGGCGTGTCTTCCATTCCGGCAGCGCCGGTGCCAACCTCGAATCTCTGTCTCTCACGGCTTTGCGCAAGGCCACCAGCGTCGGCTTGCGCTCCTGCTCGCTGCGGCGACCGCGGCCAGTTCCCATTGCTGATCCTTCGCCGGTGCCAGCCAGCCCGTCTGCATCGGTTGTGTGCAGTACTGGAAATACGATGCGCTGCCGATGGGGCCCTCACCGTGTCCCTCCGGACGACACTGAGCGAGCGTCACCAACCAGGCGATCCACAGCGATCGGTCGCGCTCGCCGCTCCGTCAGCTCAGAGAGGCGAGCAATCGCTGTGTGCGGGGGGGCCAGCATGTGACACCCCCCGCGGAATCATCATTTCGACGAGTTCTTTAGCCAGCTATGCCTCCGCGGGTTGCTCCCCAGCAGAGCCCGCTTGCGCTTCACCGGCCGAACGGCACTATAGCAGCCACTGCTCAACACCGATGCGGCTCCCTGCCTCTACCGGGCCACCAGTCCACTCACTCTTGACTTTCTCGTCCTGGCCCGTCATCATGTTGAAACCACTCAGAGGCTGATCGTCCTGCCGCACGCTAAACAGTCCACGAAACCATAGGCACTCCACACAGCGCTTCGACCGCTTCGGCCTGCTCTCGATCGGCACCGCGCGCTTCTCCCGCGACCGCACCCTCACGCGCACCGTCCCCCGCCTCATCGCCGAGTCCGAGTCCGGCTGGACCGACCAAGAGCTGCGCTCCCTGCTGCAGGGAGTGTCAGAAATCCCGTGTATGGACCCGCCCCGGGGCAGACCCTTGGCAGGGGCCCGGGGAGGGAGGGAGCCGGCCGGACCGGGCCCCTGCCAAGGGTCTGGTCGAAACAAACGAAAGCAGGTATGTTATGAAGCGTAAGATGAACCTCCTCAATCCCACCAGCCAGCCTGTGCCGCCCGGCGAGCCCCGCCGCGCCCCGGAACTCTCCGATGAGGCGATCGACGCCTTCCTCGACGGCCGCGACCCGGCTCAGGTCCTCCGCGAGCCCTCTGTGATCCTCGAGCTCTACAGGAAACTCGCCGAGCGGGCCCTCCAAGCCGAAATGGCCTACCACCTCGACCACTGCGAGGACCCCAACACCCGCAACGGCCACAATCGCAAGACCGTCCACACCGAGCACGGCAGCATGCTGCTTGCCGTCCCCCGCGATCGCCAAGGCTCCTTCCGGCCCCAGCTCATCGAACCCTGGTGCCGCCGCCTCGAGGGCTTTGACCAGCTCGTCCTGAGTCTGTTCTCCTCCGGACTCAGCATGCGTGAGATCCGCGACCAGCTGGCCGCCCGGTACGACGTCGACGTCTCCCCGGAACTGATTTCCAAGATCACCGACGAGGTGCACGAGGAGCTCCGCGAGTGGCAGAACCGACCGCTCAACGAGGTCTATGCCCTGCTGTTCCTGGACGCCATCTGGGTCAAGATCCGCCAGGACGGAGCGGTCACCAACAAGCCTGTCTTCCTGGCCCTCGGGGTGGACTGCTCAGGCCGCAAGCAGTTGCTGGGACTGTGGATCCAGCAACAGGAAGGTGCCAAATTCTGGCTCAAAGTGCTGAAGGAATTGCAACAACGGGGCGTAAAGGACGTACTGATCGCCGTCACGGACGCCCTCAACGGGTTTCCCGCGGCCATCGAGGCCGTCTTCCCCCAGGCTCTCGTGCAGACCTGTGTGGTGCATCTGCTGCGCAACTCCCTGCTGCAGGTCTGCTACCAGGAACGCCAGCAGCTCAGCCGCTCCCTGAAGCAGATCTACCGCGCCGACAGCGCCGTAGCCGGCCTGCAGGCGCTGGAGGCGTTCGAGGACAGCGAGCTCGGACGGAAATACCCCGCCATCGGCCGCCTGTGGCACCGCCACTGGGAGCAAGTGGAGCCCTTCTTCTCATTCACCGAGCCGGTGCGCAAGGCCGTCTACACCACCAACGCCATCGAGAGCCTCAACAGCTGTGTGCGGCGGGCCGTGGTCGTGCGAGGGCACTTCCCCAGCGACAAAGCCGCCAGCAAGCTGATCTACATGGCCCTGCGCAAGGTGGAGCGCAAGTGGAAGAGACCTCCCCCGTACTGGCACCAGGCGCGCCGGGAGTTCGCCATCCTCTTCGAGGATCGCTTCCAGGTGGTGCCGCGGTGAGCAGCACCCTGCCAGCGGGAACCCGCATGGAACGGCTGCCGGGCAGCCGGCCGCCGGGCGTGTGCCGCATGCAACGCGGGCTGCTGCTCGGCACGCGCAGCGAACCGATGCCGGGCGTCCAGCCGCCAGCCTTCCGCCACTGGGGCTCTCTCAGCGCGCTGCGCGCGCCCTGTGGTCCCCCGCGCCCAACCCGGCCGCAAAAAGCGCTGGCCTCGCTGGACGCGATCCCTCCCGCTGCGCTACACTGGCCAATCGCATACACGGGATTTCTGACACGGTCCTGCTGCACGTTCCCGTGCGACCCTTCCTGCTGTCCGCCCTGCGCGCCGAGCTCGTCCAGCGCGACACCCTGCACGGCGTCTTCGTCTACTTCGCCGCGGACGACCCAGTCGCCCAGCGCCAGCGCGAGCAGCGCCTGCAGCGCCGGCCCCGCAGCGTTGAGCTGGACTCCGCGCTGGTCATCGAGGTGCTGCTGGCTGTCATCCGCCACCCCTCAGCCAGCCCGGTCCAGCTGGCGCGCCACCTGCAAGGCCACTCCCCGCCCATCGAGCGGTCCCACATCCTCGCCGTGCTCGACCGCTTCGACCTCCCGCAGGCCGTGGAAAAAGGGGGGCCTGCAGACTGCTGAGCGAACTCCAACGGCACGCCGGAGCCCCGGGCTGGCCGGCCGATCGCATCGCCCGTGCGCTGCAGGGCCCGCTCGATCTGCCGCAGATCGACTTCCCGACCCAGCAGCGCCACTGCCCCGAGTGCGGCGGCCCCCTACGCCGATGCAAGAGCCGCACCCGCATCCTGACCACCCTCGCCACCGGCACGTTCCGGGCGCGCGAACTCCTGCTGCACTGCCCGCGCTGCACCTCTCGGCCGCCCCGCCCCTGCGCGCAGCTCGCCGCCTTGGCGCCGCCCGGACAGCGTTACGGATTCGACCTCATCGTCTGGGTCGGCCTGCAGCGCTACCATCAGCTGCGCCAGCGCAGCGAGATCCGAGAACGCCTCGCCCGCCGCTGCATCCGACTCTCCGACGGCACCGTGTCCGCGCTCTGCGACCGCTTCCTGCACTTGCTGGAATGCCTGCACCAGCGCCGTGCCCCGGCCCTGAAGGCCGCCATGCGGCACGGATACCCCCTGCATCTGGACGCCACCTGCGATCAAGGCCGCGGCGGGCTGTTCCTGTGCCTCGACGGCTGGCGCGGCTGGGTGCTGCAGGCCGCTCGCATCCGCTCCGAGAATGCCGCTGAACTGCGGCCCGTCCTGCAGGCCACGCTGGACGACTTCGGCCCGCCGCTGGCCTTCGTGCGCGATCTGGGCAGCACCGTAGCCAAGGCCGTTGCCACCTGCCGCACCCCGCCCTCACTCGATCTGGTGTGCCACTTCCACTTCCTCGCCGCCGTCGGAGGCCGGCTGCTGGACGACGACCACGCCACGCTGCGGCGCGGCTTGGCCCGCTGGAAGGTGCGCAGCGGCCTGCGGGCCCTGCTGCGCAGCGCGAGCGGACCGGGATTTCCCGCCCGCGGCGGCCAACGCGGGACGGACCTGCGGGCCCTGCTGTACTGGGCCTTGGAAGGCAACGGCGGGCGGCAGCCCCGCCCACCCTTCGGACTGCCCCACCTAGCTTTCTACCGGCGCTGCCTGCAGTTCAGCCAGCGGGCCGACGAGCGCCTGCCGCCACCGCGCTCCCGCGGCGAGCGCCGCATGCTGCGGCACGTCGCAGAGGTGCTCCATCCCGTCCGGGTGAGCGCCTTCGGCCTGACGGCCGCCGCGCAGCGCTTGGAGCGCAGTCAGGCAACCTTCGCAACCCTGCGCGACCTACTACGGCTGCGGCATGACGAGCTGCGCGGCCGGGCACCGCACGAGCCCCTGAGCGCTGCAGCCGCCGCCGCCCTGCTGAACTCGGTCGCCGAGCAAGTCGGGCGGCACCGCCGCCAGCTGCGCCGGCAAGTCAAGGCCCATCGCCAGCCGGGCCAAGGCGGAGGGCACTGCCCGGAAGCGATCGTGCTCGACTATCTGGACCGCTACCGGGAGCACCTGTTTGGACATCCCCTGGCGCGCGACGGCGAGGGCCACATCGTGCCGGTCGTGGAGCGCACCAACAATCCGGCCGAGCACTTCTTCTCCCAGGCCAAGCGCGAGCTGCGACGCCGACTGGGCCGCTCACACTTGGGGCGCGACATGCAGGACCAGCCGGCGCAGGTCGCCCTGACCGCCAACCTGCGCCATCCAGACTATGTCAGCATCTTGTGCGGCACTCTGGACGCACTGCCCCGGGCGTTCTCCGAACTGGTCCGCTCCGGACAGGCCACCGTCCGGCCGGCCCTCGACCGGTACGCCCGCAACTCCGACCTGCGTCGTCGCGTCAAACAATGGTCCAAGGAGTCCGGAAACGGCACAACACCCGCGCAGCCCACCTCTACTTCACCCTTCTGAGCCCGCTTGCCGTCGTCGCGTCAACCGAATTCTGACGCGATAGCGCAAGCGTCGGCTAACTGGAGTTCGCCAAGTGACCACAACATATGGTTAGTGCAGTTTGCAGCAGCACAGCATATTGTGGTTTGAGACCCGCGATGGCACTACATTTGTGAGGCTGGCTGACGGGCCTGATCCCATCTCAGAATTGCCTCCGGTGCGGTTGGGGTTCCACCCCCACCGCTCTTGCGATCTCGGCAGCCTCTTGCCCGGGCGTAGTGTCTTGGCAGTTCTCGATCAGTTGTCCGTCCACAGTCCGCATCTGGGTTATCACGCGATCCCAGTGCTCCAGCTTGTGTCGGACCGTGGTCCAGCTGTCGTGGATCCCGCCCACTGCCAACCGCCGTCGCAGCAGATGCACCGCGTGGCAGGCCAGCACCGCTACGAACAGGTGCGCCCGGATGCGCTCTGGCTTGCGATGGTATACAGGCCGCAGGCCCAATTCTGATTGCAGCGCGCGGAACGTCTGCTCAATCTCCACTAACCGCCAATATGTGCGCACAATCTCCTCCAGTCCCCACGCGTCACAGCTGGTCCGCAGCTCGTACGTTCCGACGCGCCGGTCGCGCTCGAGCCCCTTCTGATTGAGCTTCCATCGCACCGCCACCGCGTGCCCCTTCTTGGCTGCCTTGGTTCCCTTTGCCGCGGCCTGCACCCGCACCTCGTACTGCGGGGCTGCCCGGTTGTGGCGCTGCTTCAGGCGCCCGACCTTCTCCAGCACCCGCTCGTACTGCTTCAGGCAGCCCGCGCGCTCAAGCCCCGCGTGCAGGCTCCGCAGGTCCTGCTCGAACCGTTCGCGGGCGCGTTCCTGGATGGCTGCTTCCTTGGCCTGCCGCCCTTGGGTCCAGACGCGCACGCGCTTCTCCCGGGTCCCGGGTGGCGAGACATCCCAAGCCTTGGCCTGCATCCCGCAGCGCGTCGTGAAGCACTCCGGCTCGGCGCCCGCGGGCAGCTCGGCGCGCTTGCCACGCTGCACCGTGATCCAGTCGTAGCCTCGCTTGCGCAACCAGTCCAGGTTGGCTTGCGAGGCAATTCCGGCGTCCATAATTACGACTGGCCGCGACTCTTCGGTCCGGGAGCGGGCTTTTAGGCGTTGGATGGCTGCTTTGAGGGTGCCCGGTTCGGAAACGTTGCCCGGCAGCACCTCGCTGTAGAGCGGGAAGCCGGCCTCGTCGGTGGACAGGGCCAGAGTGACCAGCGGGCAGTCGCTGCGCTTCTGTTTCGAGCGACCGAACTGTCGGTCGGCCTGGGCTTTGCCGAAAGTGTGCACATTCGTGAGGTCGTACAGCGCCAGCGCCCGGCGGCGGCCCTCGAAGAGCGTGCGCTCGCGCCCGGCGAGCGCCGTCTCCAAACTCGCGCGAGATTGCCAGAGGCGGTCGCCGATGCGGTACAGCGAGTTGAGAGCGGGGGGGCTCTGCGGGTCGCAGCCGAGCAGTTCCCAGGCCGAGCTGGCTTGGTTCAGCCAGCGGCTGGCCTCGCGTTCGGAGGAAGGGTGCAACATGCGGGCGAGCACGAGAGCGGTGGCCAGCGAGGCCTCGTGCTGGGAGAATCCCAGCTGGCGGAGGATGTCGGAGAACCGCAGCGAGTGCAGCGCGGCGAGGGCGACGCGCTCGCCCCCGACAGAGCGGGTTGGCGGATGGTGGAGGGAGTGCAGCAGGACGGTGGCGACGGGCTCACCGCCGACAGCGCGGTTGCCGGAGCGAGAGTGGCGCCGGCGCCGTAGACGGCTGGCGGTGCGCTGGGCCAGCTTGAGCAGCTCGGGGTCCGGATCGAAGAGGGGCGTGGTGCCTGAATCGAGGCACTGCACGAGGTCGGCGAATGCGCTCCAGCGGCGCTTGGGGAGGGGGAAGGCAGCACCGAGGTTGAGGAGCGTGACCTGGCGGACCTGGGAGCCTGAGCGAACGGACTCGCAGAGTCGATGGGAGAAGCGTGGGCCGTGCTTGGACGATCCGGTTTGTGTGCGGCGGACATACATGCTGCTTGCCACTATTACGGCAGACCGACTAGCGAACATGCAACGAACAGATGACAATGAAACATAGAAGCTGGCCCTACATTTCGGATCTCGCAAAATGGGGCCGGTCAGATGCGGACATCTGTTCTCACGTTCTGGTCCTCACGTCACTGAAACAGGTATATATACTATTATAACTAGCTAATACAGTGATTATTATAGATAATTCAACGCTCGAACCACGAGCAAACCGATGCATTCTGGAGCTCCACCACGGTCATCCCGGTTCATTTTGGCGAACTCCAGCTAAGGGAAGCCGCTGAGAGGTCGCTCAAGCGGACTGTGATGATGCTCGACGACCAGATTCGGAGTTTGGCGTCGGCGAGCGCTGCCGACAGGCCGAGTACGAACGGGTGGCAGGCCAAGTTGGGTAGGGCAACGCTCAGTGTCGCGGCTCTTTCTCAAGCCGACGCGGTGTTCGCGCCTCGCGGCGATGTTGAGTGGGAGGTCCTCGCATCCTTGGCCATCGCCTTACGCACTCCCCCTGATCGATACGGGCATGAGGGGATGGCTCACTCTCTGTGGTATCTCCGACAGAGCAAGGAAGACGCTTATCGGTGGTTCGAGTTGGCGTTCAAGACCTTCGCATTGGTCCGTCGCCCACGCCACCGCACCATCGAGCCTTTCACCCTCCGTCCTGAAGACAATGATGCGCAGATCGCGCTTTCGTCAACCACGCACAGGTTTGACGTGGCGTAGCATCCAGTTTCCATCGACCAGGGAGAAGAGAAGAACTTCGTTGAGCGATGGATTAGGCGTCTTGCAGACGCCGTTACCGGGGCCTGAGGAGGGAGAGAACTGCGACGTACCCTGTCTGCCTCCCCGGTTCGGTGGGGTCGTCCTACATGCCGGGAGGATTCGTTGCGAGAAGTGGTTCAACGGCAAGAAGCGCAGATCGTACAGCCCTGTAAGTAGTTGGACGATTCATGCCTTGATTCGTTCCATGCTCAACCTGTCGGCCCGTAGCTTTCTCGAAATGCCCGTGAGAACGCGCGGACCCGGCCTGTGAGCCCGTGAGGAAAGCGGCGACAGGCCAGCGGCGACCTATCGCTGGATGACGCCGTGTTCCATACTTGGAGAGGACCTCGGCGCGGGCGCCGGAGTCCCGCCATTCAAACCCGTTTTTCCCGCTTTCGCGGTACGATCCAGCGAGGTCCAGCAAGACGGCAAAAAGCGCAGATCGTGCAGTCCTGTATGACTTTACGTGATCTCCTGCCGGGATTCTGGCCCTTGGCGATCCGCGTTGGCAGCGGATTTTCGGTGGCCGAAATCACGGCAGTAGATCACGTAAGTCTAACCTGAACTTCACGTGGCGGATCGGCTTGGATTCCATTGGTCTTGGGGCCATCAAGTTCGGAATCGAGGATTGGGTTGGGTCGTTCAGCGCCTCTGCCAGTAGCGGTGATTTCCGGCGAGGAAGGCGGAGTTCTGCGTATCAGTGCGGCACGGAGGCAGATGGAGATTGCAACTGTGGAAAAAAATACGGGCTCGGCGCAATCCGTGGTCCGACCGCCTCGCAGCACTCTCCGAGATGACTCCCCAACTCTGTGCGCACTGTCCTGGCTCCGGCCTCAAACTGGCGTTCTACTGGGAACAATCTTCTCCGGGTCCACAGCCAGCAGTTCCAGCGCCTTGGCCTGCAAGGGCGAGGCCCTGGCCACCAGTGGAAACTCGTTGCCGTCGTCTCCCGGCAGCGTCACCCAATTCAGCGTCAGGGCCTTGAGGTGCTCCAGCAATGTTCCCAAGCTCTGCACCGGCTGCCCTGACGGGGTCTGCTTGCTGCCAGCCTTGGCCTGCGCCGACGGCGAGACGCGTGCCGGCTCGACCGGGGACTCCCGGAGTTCCTCGGCCACCTCCCGCTCAGCGTCCTCGAACAGCAGCTCTGCCAGCTTGCGCCGCAAGTGCCATTCCACGTAGTACGCCAGCATGCACAAGAACGCGTGCCCGCGCACGAGCTGCTCTTCATCCACATCGATGGGACGCATTTGCAGCCGGCTGGTCTGCATGGTGCAGAAGGCCCGCTCGACGCCAGCGAGGCGTTTGTAGGCTGCCACCGCCTCGTCCGCTGCGAGCTTGTCCTGCGCCACGCTCGTGCGCACCACGTAGATCCCGTCCAGGCGGCCCTCAGCTGCGATGGAATCTTGCTTGCGTTCCCAGCGCAACTCGCTGTCGCTGACTTCAATCTGGAAGTGCTTCTCGACCAGCCTGCGGTGGGCCTCACGGCCCACGTGCAGGTTGATCGCGTCCTTGCCCTGGCTCAGGACCGGGCCGGACCCGCGCCGCAGCAGGTCCGCGATGCACTCCAGGATCTGCTCGGTAGCCTGTAGCACGCGCTCGCGCTTGCGGGCCCGCTCGGCCTTCAGGCGCGGGTTGAGGCAGACCAGCAGGCGTTCTCCGGGAAACTCCGGACTGTGGATCTCGGCCACTTGGTCGGGCACCAGTTCGTCAGGGCGCAGCGGCGCCCGGCCGTCTCGCCGTGGATCGTCGGGGGCCGGCTTGGGTAGCTTGAGGAGGGTGCGCAGGTCGCTGGTCTTCAGAGCCGAGACCCAGTCCAGACTGGCTGGGCGCAAGTCCTCCCGGATGCGGGCGGTGATCAGCATGCCGCGGTCCCCGGCCAAGGCGACGCTCTGGAATCCGAAGCGCTCGCGGACGAGCCTCATTAGCGCGGCCACGGTGCCGGGATCGGCCGTGTTGCCGGGGAGCACCTCGACGGCGACGGGGCAGCCATCGGCGGCGCACAGCAGGCCGCAGACCAGTTGGCGCTTGCCGCGCTTGCTGTCGCAGTTATAGCCGAAGGCGGCCAAGGGACCGCGCTGGCCCTCGAAGCAGGAGCAGGTGACGTCATAGAGCAACAGGGAGCCCTCGTGCAGGTGCTGACGTGCCAGGGAGCGCTGGACCCAGGGCTGTCGGCGACGCAACCAGTCGAGGTTGGAAAGCAGCTCGTCGCCGGAGACCGGTCCGAGGTCCAGCAGGGAGCCGAGGCTGGAGCCGGCCGAGCCTGGGGAGAGGAAGCGGGCAGTGGCGAGCTTGGAGGCGGGGAACAGGACGCGGGCGACCACGCAGGCGAGAGCCAGGTCGCGGGAGCGGGAACGGGAGCGGTGCAGCCGCCGAGGCAGGCCGATCTGGCGGCAGAGGCCGAGGACGGCGGCGACGTGGCCGTGGGGCAGAGAACGGCGGACGGTGACGGCTTGGTCGAGACTGTCGAAGACCACGCCGCCCTTGAGGACGGAGCGGATGCCGGCGATGGCGGCCGGGGGCAGCTTGGAGATGTTGGCCAGGGTCTTGCGGCGGATGCGCTTGCCCTCGCGCCAAGCTTGGCGGACGAGGACGGCAGGGGGACTGTTGCGGTTGGGGATTTTCTCGACGTAGATGGCCATGGCTGCTTACATGGAAACAGACCTGTTCTGATGTGTTCAGTCTATCAAGGTGAAACCGGGGCGGTCAAGCCCGGATTTGGGCAATATCAAGGATTCTGAGAGATTAGCGGGCCAAGCGAAACGCGCCATTACATGGCTACATAATTCCAGCTCAATATATTCAGTGTCAATTCGTGAAGTTCAGCCTAGCCGGGCCCACGCATCCGGTCGCTAGAAAGGGTGGTCATGGCCGGGCGGGACAACTGCCTCAAACGGCTATGCCAGATATCAATGGCGTGAGCGGGGCACACAGGCCGCACACCCCGCTCTTCGGGCCGTGCCCCCGGCTTAGCCGGGGGCCGTCCACAATCGTGAGGTCTAACTCGCCGCCTTGACGCTCTCAACCGCCGTGATCTTCATCCCGTCGACTGTGCCCATCACGGTCACCTTGGCACCTGCGTGCTCTTTGACCTTGTCCTGATCGGCCACTTCGTAGATCTTGCCATCCGCGGTCACGACAACGGCCGGCTCGCCGCCACCGATGCAACCCTTCGCGCAGCCAGCGTGCGCCTCACCGGCCTTGTTGGCCTTGGCACACTTGGCGTCCGTCACGTATCCAGTGACCGAACCGGCAACAGCAAGCGACGTGACGAGCAGTGCCAGCGCTACCAGAGTGATCATCCTCTTCATTTGAATCTCCTTTCGTCGTCTGCCCAAGCGGGCTTCCCGCGCTAGTTTACCACAGCGCCAGGGCTGTCAAGCTGCCAGAACCGAGAGCCCTGCCCCAGCGCGGCCGTCGCGCGCCAGATCCTGACGCGAGCGCTGGGCCGGGAGAGCTGGCCTACCGCACGCCGAAAAGCCCAGGAACCGCCAGACCACGGCCCGGCGGAAGCACAGGCTGGCGTTGCGTCCAACCCGCGACTGCGACCGGTCCTAGCCGACCCTTTCCACTCGATCGATTGCCGTGATCTTCTCTCCGTCGATGGAACCAGTCACCTTCACCTTTTCCCCCGCGTGCGGTCTCAGGCTGGCCTGATCAGCGACTTCGTAGACCTTGCCGTCCGACGTGACGACCACTGCGGGTGCACCGCCCTCAATGCAGTTCTTGGCGCAGGCGGCATCGACGTGGCCCGCCTTTGCGCAGCCGGCGTCCAGCACCATTCCGGTCACAGTGCCCGCGAAGGCCACAGTGGCGCCCAGCATCAGCAATCCGATGGCAGCGAAAATTCTAGACATGGTCATTCCTCCCGTTAGCGGGCCACGGCTGGCCCCTTCCCAATGCTCGCAGGTCGGACGGCCAGCGGTCAATCGGCTTGGCAGAGTGCGGGCACCACTCCCGGTTCTTGCGGGTTGGACATGGCGGAAAGCGGTGCGGCCACGTGACGATTCCGGCAGGCGCAACTCTCTCGAAGCAACTGGGCTCCCCGATCTGGCATGCAGTCGTTCCATCACCGTTCCCGGCGATACTGCCTGGGGGTGACTGATGGCGCGACTCGGGCTCTCCCGGTGATTGCGGCGGTTGACGGTTGCTGCCCGCGAGCCTCGCGACGACAATGTCATCCCAAGCCGTGCGGTGCTCGTCGTCGAGCTACACGGTGAGCCTCCGCGGTTCAACACGGCCTCCTAGACCATGTCGGTGGGGATTGGTTTGACCTAGCGCAACGCTAGTAGCCATTCTCCCGAAGGACTTGAACCAGCTCTTCGACGGCGTCAGCGCTCGCATCGAGCGCGGCCCTCTCGGATTCGTCGAGCTCAACCTCGTAGACGTGTTCCAGGCCGCCAGCCCCGAGCCTGCAGGGCACGCCGACGAAGATTCCGCGCCGGCCGTACTCGCCCTCGAGCTGTGCGGCGCAGGGCAGGACCTTGCGCTGGTCCCTCAGGATCGACTGGACCATTTCCACGATTGACGACGACGGCGCGTAGTAGGCGCTTCCGGTCTTGAGGTGCCCCACGATTTCGGCCCCGCCGTCCCGGGTTCTCTGAATAATTGCGGCGATCTGGTCCGCGTCCAAGATCTGGCCGATGGGAATCCCCGCCACGCTGGTGTACCGGACGAGCGGCACCATCGTGTCGCCGTGCCCGCCCAGAACCATTGCAACCACGTTGGTCACCGACACGCCTGCCGCCTCCGCCAGAAATGTCCGAAAGCGGGCGGTGTCCAGCACGCCAGCCATGCCGATCACCCGATTGCGCGAAAACCCCGACGCCTCCAGCGCGACCTGGCACATTGCGTCAAGCGGGTTCGAAACGATGATCAGGATGGCGTTTGGCGAGTACCGCGCCGCGGTCCCGATGCAGGACTTCACGATCGAAGCGTTCTTCAGCAGCAGATCGTCGCGGCTCATCCCGGGCTTGCGGGGAAACCCGGCGGTCATCACGACGATGTCCGAGTTCGCGGTCTCCTCGTAGCTGTTCGTCCCGACCACGCTCACGTCGGTTCCCTCGACGGGGCATGCCTCGAAGATGTCGAGAGCCTTGCCCTGCGGCACGCCCTCGACGATGTCGATCAGGGTGACATCGGCCAGGCCCTTGTCCGCGATGCGCACGGCGCAACTCGCGCCCACGTTCCCAGCTCCGATGATCGTTACTTTGCGTCGCATCGTTCTCACCTCCCCGGCCGTCCGCGCATGTGGCTGATCACGGCGGCCCCGAACTGGCTGCAGCCAACCTTGGTTGCGCCCTCCATCTGCCGATGCAGGTCATAGGTCACCGTCTTGGCCGCGATTGCGCCCGTCATGCCCGCCTCGATCAGCCGCGCGGCCTCTTGCCAGCCCAGGTGGCGGAGCATCATGACCCCCGAGAGAATCACGCTGCTAGGGTTGATCACATCCTTGTCGGCATACTTCGGGGCTGTCCCGTGAGTCGCCTCAAACAACGCCTGGCTGTCACCAATGTTCGCTCCGGGAGCCAGGCCCAAGCCACCCACTTGTGCGGCGCACGCGTCGGACAGATAGTCGCCGTTGAGATTGGTCGTGGCAATCACGTCGTACTCCCGGGGCCGCAGCAACACCTGCTGGAACATAGAGTCCGCGATGCGGTCCTTGACCAAGATCTTGCCCTCGGGCACTTGACCGCCGAAGGACTCCCAGACCTCGTCCTCGGTCACGCAGCGGTCCCGGAACTCGCCGGTGGCCACCTCATAACCCCAATCCCGGAATGCCCCCTCCGTGAACTTCTGGATGTTCCCCTTGTGAACCAGCGTCACCGAGGTCCGACCGTTGTCAATCGCGTACTGGATGGCTGCCCTCACGAGCCGCTGCGAGCCGGTGATCGAGACGGGCTTGATGCCGATGCCGGAATCGGCGCGGATGGTTTGCCCGAACTGCTCGTTCAGGATCCGGATCACGCGGGCCGATTCCTCCGTCCCCTGCTGCCACTCGATGCCGGCGTAGACATCCTCGGTGTTCTCGCGAAAGACCACGACGTCCAGCAAGCCCGGATCCTTCACCGGCGAGGGCACGCCCGGATACCATTTCACTGGCCGCACGCACGAGTACAGGGTGAGGATCTGGCGCAGCGCGACGTTAAGGCTGCGGATACCGCCGCCAACCGGCGTGGTCAAGGGGCCCTTGATCGCCACCGAGAGCTCCCTCATGGCGTCCACCGTGTCGGACGGCAGCCATTCACCGAACAGGTTGTGGGCCTTCTCGCCCGCGAACACCTCGTACCAGACAATCCGCTTCGAGCCCGAGTAGGCCTTGGCCACCGCCGCGTCGATCACCGCCTTCGCGGCTCGCCAGATGTCCCTGCCGGACCCGTCCCCCTCGATGAAGGGCACGATCGGACTGTCGGGCACGATGCAGCGGCCCGCAGCCATGCGGATGCGATCGCCGTCCGTCGGCACACGGATACCGTTGTATTCGGGCATTGCCATGGGGAGCGATCCAAGTGGGGCAGCGGGACGGGGCGAACCGTCTCAAGGCCGGGGAAGTGATGCCGACGCTGCCTAGATCCCAAGCATATCACCGGCCGCGAGCCGAGCAGCAGACCCAGCGCGAAGTAAGATGAAACTGTCCTCCCATCACGGGGGGTTGGCATGCAAGCAGAAGATACGACAGCACCCACGGCAGCTACGAAGACGCCCAGGAGGGGCACCGACGTGCCGCGAGGGATCATCGCGGAATGGACCGTGACCATCCTGCTCCTGCTCTTCGGAACGACCACGCTCGTCCAGGCTTTCGTGATCCCAACCGGCTCGATGGAAGACTCGCTCCTCATCGGGGATCACCTGCTGGTCGACAAGCTGGCCTACGCACCCCACGGCGTCGTCGGCCAGTATCTTCTGCCCTACCAAGAGGTCGAGCGGGGTGATGTGATCGTCTTCCGCTACCCGATGGACCTTAATCAGACCTTCGTCAAGCGGGTCGTCGGAGTGCCGGGAGACCGTATCCGGATGGCGGACAAGGAACTGTGGCTGAACGGAGGCAAGGCTGTCGAGCCGTACGTGGTCCACAAGAGCGAATACATCGACGGGTACCGGGACAACTTTCCGGGCGTCCCTCCGCCCGTCCAGCTCTACGAGCCCGCTCTGCGGATGCTGCGAAATAACGTCCAAGGCGGGGAACTGGTGGTTCCAGAGGGCAACTACTTCGCCATGGGCGACAATCGGGACCAATCGCTTGACAGCCGGTACTGGGGGTTTGTGCCGCGGGGGCACATCATCGGCAAGCCCTTGATCATCTACTGGTCATACGACGCGCCGACGGTCCACCTGCAAGATCCGGGCATATCGCTCGATCACCTGCGGGACTTGGCGATGAACTTCTTCTCGAAGACGCGCTGGACACGCACGTTCAAGCTCATCCGGGGCTACGAGTGGGAGGGCAGCTGATCCCGGAGCCCGACCCGGGGGGCAGGCTTCCGGAACACTTCCAGGCAATCATCCTTGCCGGAGGCAGGGGCGTGCGGTTCTGGCCGAGAAGCCGGACCGCCCGGCCGAAACAGTTGCTGGCACCGCTAGGCGGCCCCACGCTCCTGAGGAGAACATTCGAGCGCATCACCGGGCTGGTCCCGCCGGACCGGGTGTGGGTGATCACATCCCGCGACCTGCGGGCGGCGGTGGCGCAGGAACTGCCAGAAGTGCCGTTGGGGCAGATCGTCGGCGAGCCCGTGGCGCGCAACACCGCCCCGGCGGTCGCGCTGTCGGCAGCGCTCGCGCTGCGGAGCGACCCGGACGCAGTGCTGGGCGTATTCCCGTCCGACCACCACGTGCGGGACGAGGCCGCCTACGGCCGCATCGCCCGCCTCGCGCTGGCAGCCGCAGCCGGCAACAGCCAGCTGATCGTGCTCGGCATCCCGCCGACCCGGCCCGAGACGGGATACGGATACATCGAGTTCGAGGCAAGCCCAGCAGGCGGGTCGGCGGTGCCCGTGGTTCGATTTCGCGAGAAGCCCAGCGTTGAGCGTGCCCGGGAGTTCGTGGCTGCCGGCCGGTTCTACTGGAACAGCGGGCAGTTCTTCTGGCAGGCAAGAGCGATCGGCGAGGAATTCCAAGAGCTTCTCCCCAAGACTTGGGAGATCGTCACTCGCATCGCGGATGCCGGCTCGGCCAGGCTTGACCGGGCCTTGGACGAGAGTTACGGTGACTGTGCCGCCCTCTCCGTGGACCGCGCCATACTGGAGCGCTCGGGACGAGTCGCCGGATTCTCCGCCGCAGGAATCGGGTGGAGCGACCTCGGCAGCTGGCAGTCCCTTTACGAGCTGCTGCCGAAAGACCGCGCCGCGAACTGCGCACGCTCGGCCGTCTCCGCGGTGCGCTCGGCGGGGAACTTCGTGGATGTGCCCGGCCGGCGCGTGGCGCTTCTGGGTGTCAGTGATCTGGTCGTGGTGGAAGCGGACGACGCGCTGCTGATCTGCCGGCGGGAGGAAGCCCAGAGCCTCGGGGAAGTGACGGCCGCACTTGCGGCGGGCGGACACTCGGAGATCCTATAGATCGCGGCCGGCGCGCCGGCGGAACCATGCTCCCAGAGCTCGCGGGAGATCCGGATCCGCCGCGAGGCGCTCGAGATCGGCCGGGGTGTCCACGTCGTAGGCCGGGGTCGCCGTGACGGCGGCTCCGAGACCGGCACCGGCGATCGCTCGGAGCGTCGCTTCGAGCGTGTCCGCCCGTGACCACGCCACACCGTCAAACATGGCGGGCGACGTGCGCGCGGCGCCGATGAGCGTGAAACCCCCGTCCCTCGAAGGCCCGAGAACGACGTCACGACCATCCAATGACGAGAGAACCTCTTCCACCTGGGCGTCGGGGAGGGTCGGAGCGTCGCTGCCGACGATCAGCGCCTTCCGGTGGCCGGCGGCCAGCAGATCCCGCAAGCAGTTGAGCATCCGGGCGCCGAGGTCGAGGCCCCGCTGCAGCCGGAACCGGGCCGGTCCGGCCACGGCCTCGAACGGCGCCCAGCCGATGTCACAGTACAGGTAGGCGTCGAACCGAGGGTCGGCGGCGAATCGCCGCCACAGACTGACGGCGCAGAGACCGTGAAACTCCGCGGCCGCCGGCGGCGCCAGAACGGGCCCCAGCCTTGTCTTCACCCGCCCGGGCCGGGCAGCCTTGGCGAACAGGGCCAGCGCCGGGGGCCGGGTATGCAGCCTGTCAGGCACTCGTCAGAGACCCGCAGGGAATGCGCCGTCACGCATGGCCCCAACCGGCGAGTCCGAGCAGCGCATCCGAGGAAGTCGCGAGCCCGGGCCGACTTGCGGGCGGCCAGAATCCTGCCCTTTGATGCTACACTTGGGCCGGCTCACGGCCCTGCCGTGCGAGTCCGGGGTGCGAGGCGCGCCATGAGGGCGCTTCTGGTTGACGACGAGCAGCTGGCGCGCGAGGAATTGGGCTTCCTGCTGCGGTCCTTCCCGGACGTGGAGGTCATCGGCGAAGCGTCGGACGGGCGAGCAGCCCTGGCCAAGATCGGCGAAACCAAGCCCGACATCGTATTCCTTGACGTGCAGATGCCCGGACTCAGCGGCCTCGAAGTCGCGCGCGAGCTGCTGACGCGGGAAGGGCCAATGCCGTGCGTCATCTTCGGGACGGCCTTCGACCACTACGCAGTCGAGGCCTTCGAGGTCAACGCGGCGGACTATCTGCTCAAGCCGGTCGAGCGGGACCGGCTGGAACGGACCATCGTGCGCGCGAGAGAACTGATCCGTTCGCCGGATCGCGAGTCCGAGCGCATGGCGCGCCTACTCTCGACGATCCGCGACCACAGCACGGCGCCCACGAAGGTGCTCGTGCGGAAGGATGCCCGCCTCATCTTGGTTGACGCCTCGGACGTGATCTTGGCGCGAGTCCAGCGCGGGGCCATCCGGATCGTGGCGACCGAGCTGAACGGTTACAGCAACTACAAGACCCTCGACGAATTGCAGTCCACGCTGGGAGACACCAACTTCTGGCGCCCGCACCGCTCGTACCTGATCAACATCAACCGCATCCAGGAAGTGCTGCCATGGTTCAACTCGACCTACCAGCTGCGCATGAGCGACCCGGGCCACACCGAAGTGCCGGTGAGCCGGGGGCAGACCAAGCGCCTCCGGGAGCTGTTCAAGCTGTAGGCGGCGGATGAGACCTCGCCTGCCTGCCGCCCGCGCGCTCCGGGCGGGATCGCGAGAACGGGGCATCGTGACGGCGTGGCTCGCCGGGGCCGTGCTGGGAGTCCTAGCCTGCATCGCGGGGGCGCAGACCATCACGGGCGGCGTCGCGGGCACGGTGCTGGACCCTTCCGGGCGGCGAGTGGCAGCACGCGTCGAGGCGGTCGCGGCGGAGACCGGGCGAACGTTCTCGTCGGGCCCATCGGCGACCGGCGCATACCGATTTCCCGCGCTGCCGCCGGGCGAGTACGTGCTCCGCGCGATCGCCGACGGATTCGCGGCGCGCGCGGCGAGGATCGTCGTGCGCGTGGGCACGGATGTGCATGTCGACCTGTCGCTGGAACTCGAGACGGCGCGCTTCGCGGTGGACATCGTCGAGTCGACACCGCTCGTCGAAGCCCGGACGGCCGCTCTCGGCAGTGTGGTGGAGCGGCGGGAGATGCGGGATCTGCCACTGAACCAGAGAGTGTTCCTGCCCCTCGCGCTGCTCGGGGGCGGGGCGCACGCGAGCGCCCCCGGGTCGGAACTGTCCACCCAGAACGACAGCGGCTTTCACGTCTCGGGCGCGCGCGAAGCCTCGAACAATTTCCTGCTCGACGGCATTGACAACAACGACCTCTACATCAACCGCATCGTCATCAGCCCGCCGCTGGACAGCGTCCGCGAGTTTCGCCTGCACGCGTCGGGCTACGAGGCCGAGTTCGGGCGCAATTCCGGAGGGCAGGTCAACGTGGTCACGCGCTCGGGGACCCGCGAATTCCACGGAACCGCATACCACTACCTGCGCAATGACGCCCTTGACGCGCGGAACCACTTCGATCCCGGCGCTCAGCCGTCGCCGTACCGCCGCGGCCAGTTCGGCGGCGCCGTCGGCGGGCCGGTCAACCGCCGGCACACGTATTTTTTCGGCGGCTTCGAGGGAACGCGGATCCGGGACGCGGCCACGCGCACGGCGGCCGTGCCCACCGCCGCCCAGCGGGCCGGCGACTTCTCGGGCGGGCCAGCGCCGGTCATCGATCCCTTCGCGGCCGCGCCGTTTCCCGGCAACCGTGTCCCCGCAACCCGTCAGGATCCGGCCGGGCGCGCTGCCGCCCGCTACTGGCCTGCGCCCAACCGCGGTGACGCCGTGCAAAATTTCGTCTCGACACCGGTGGGAGACGCGCTGGTCAACCAGCTGACGGGGCGAGTCGATCACCACGCGGGTTCAGCGGGCCGCGCGTTCGTCCGCTACAGCCACAGCCACGCGCGCAGCTTCGACCCCTTCGCGGACTCTGACATTCCCGGCTTCGGAGGCTTCACGCTGGACCGCGGCAAGCAAATGGCTGCGGCCTACGTGCAGGAGCTCTCGCCCGTCTTCCAACTCGAGGTTCGGGGGGGATTCAACCATCTGCGGCGGGCAGTCACGCACCAGAACGCCGGCAACGACATTGCGGCCGAGCTGGGCATCGCGGGGCTGTCAGCCGACCCGCGCTTCGTCGGTTTCCCGGCGATCAACGTGGGCGGATACGCCAGCCTCGGCGACGACACGGCGTTGCCGATCTTGCGGCGCAGCAGCACGGCCCACCTGTCGGCGAACGTCATGCGCGCTTCGGCGCGCCATCGGGTCAAGTGGGGTGGCGAAGCGCGGCTCGTGCGCGTCGACGGCACCCAAGGCCTCTTCGGCCGCGGCCAGTTCAACTTTCTCGGGGCCATATCCCAGAACTCGGTGGCCGATCTCCTGCTCGGATTCCCGACCTACAGCATCCAGACGGTCGTCGACAACGACTTTCGGCAGCGTGCGGCGTCCTGGGGGGCGTACGCCCAGGACGAGTGGCAACTCCGGCGCGGCCTGACCCTCAGCGCCGGGCTGCGCTATGAGTACAACCGCCCCGCGCGCGACGCGGAGGACCGCTTCACCCACTTTGACCACGGCACCGCGACACTGGTGGCGGCGGGATCGACGCCGCTGGGCCGGGCGGGATATGCGGCGGACCGCAACAATCTGGCGCCCCGCGTCGGGCTCGCCTGGAACCCGGCGGCGGAGACCGTGGTGCGGGCAGCGTACGGAATCTTCCATGACCTCAACGTGTTGGAGGCGAATTCGGGGCTGTACTTCAACCCGCCGTACTTCGATCTCAGGCTCTTCTTCCCGTCCCCGGTGTCCCTTCCCCGGCTGTCGGAGCCGTTCGCTGGGGCCGCGTACACCCCGCCGGCATCGGTGAACTCCGTCCAGCCGGATTTCCGGACCGCCTACTCGCAGCACTGGAGCGCGGGCATCGCGCGCAAGCTGCCGGGAAGGATCCTGGCGCGGGCATCCTACGTCGGGGCCAAGTCCTCCAAGCTGCTGCGCCGGCGCAATCTCAACCAACCCACGCCCGGGGAGGGTGACGTGGATGCCCGCAGGCCGACGCCTGGATTCGCAAACATCGTGCTGTTCGAGTCGGGGGCCTCCTCCACGTACCACTCCGCCGTGCTGTCCGCGGAGCGGCACTTCGCCAAGGGCTTCGGAGTGCGCGCGGCGCACACCTGGTCGAAATCGATCGACGATGTCTCGGCGTTCCTGGGCTCGGCCGGCGACCAGTCCTTCCCCCAGAACAGCCACGACTTTCGGGCCGAGCGGGGACTCTCGAACTTTGACCAGCGCCACCGCTTCACGCTCGCCCTGCAAGTGGCGAGCCCGTCCCGCCACTGGCTGCTGCGGGACTGGCAGGCCTTCGGGATCGCCGGGGCGGGAAGCGGCCGGCCCTTGACGCCGCAGTTGGCCGTGGACAACTCGAACACCGGAAACACGGGCGGCATCTTCGGGGCTGACCGCCCGCATCTGACGGGCGATCCGCGGGCAGCCGGTGGCGGGCTCTGGTTCCGGCCGGAGGCCTTCGAGATGCCGGCACCGCTGACCTTTGGCAACGCCGGCCGCAACGTCCTCGCCGGGCCTGGGTTCGCCAGCCTGGACCTCGCGATCGTCCGCTCGCTGCGGATCACGGAGTCGGCAACCGCCGAACTTCGGATCGAGGCCTTCAATCTGGCGAACCGCACCAACTTCGGCCTGCCGGAGCGCACATTCGGCCAACCCACGTTTGGACGCACGCTTTCCGCCGGCCAAGCGCGCCAGATCCAAGCCGGGCTGCGTTTCTCATTCTGAGCAAACCTGCACGGTGCGCGGGCCCGAATCGTCCTCTCGTGTTGGTATGGCAGGCCCGGGCACGAAGCTCCGCGAGCGTCTCAGACCGGCCTTCGCGCCGCGGGGCGAGCGGGCCGTGGAACGCCACACCGTGGCGCGGGGTCGGCTGGACCTGCAGCAATTTGTCGTCTTCAACTCCCAGTTCCTGGCACTGATCAGGGCAGGCCTGCCGATCCCGCAGTCGCTGGAGCTCTTGGCCGGCAACGTGCGCAACAAGGCCCTGAGGGCGCACCTGAGTGCCGTCCGGGACGACGTAAAGGTCGGTGTGCCGCTGTCCGACGCGTTCCGCAAACGGCGGGTCTTTCCCCCGATCTACGTGACCTCGCTCCTGGCGGGCGAGAGATCCGGAGGCTTGGACGTAGTCTTGGAGCGCTACATCAGCTACCAGAGCCTGGCCCTGGCGATCCGGAAGAAGATCTTGGTGTCCCTGATCTATCCCGCGCTACTGATCGCGCTAGTCATAATCTTGGTCACCTTTCTGGTCGCCTACGTCGTGCCAGAGTTCGCCAAGCTCTACGAAACCATGGACTCGAGCCTGCCCGTGTCGACCCAGCTGCTGGTCGCCGCCGGCGGCGCGGTCCGGGAGCATTCCCTCGCACTTGTGTCGGCCCTGGCCGCGGCCGGCGTTCTCGGGTATCTGGCGCTGCGCCGCGAGGCGGCCCAGCGACAGGTCCAGCGGGCGATTCTCCGGGCCCCAGTCTTGGGGCCGCTATGGATTCGCTACCAAGTTGCGCAGCTCTCCAGGCTTCTCAGCACGCTGGTCACGGGTGGCGTTCCGCTCGTGAGAGCTTTGGAGACTGCCGGCGAGTCGATGGGGAGCGGGCTGTTGCGCGAGATCCTGGCCACCGTCCGCGAGCGGGTCCGGGAGGGCCAGAGCCTCGGCAAGAGCATGCAGGAGACCGGCGTCTTCCCGGTGTTGGCGATTGAGATGGTGCGGGTCGGAGAAGTTACCGGCGGCCTGCCTCAGATGCTGACATCGGTGGCAGAATTCTTCGACGAGGAAGTGCAGACCAAGACTGCCGCCCTGCTGAGCCTGATCGAGCCAGTGATCATGATCTTCATGGGCATCTTCGTGGCGTTCGTGCTGATCTCGCTATACCTGCCGATCTTCAGCTTGGCCGAGCAGTTCTGAGCAGTCCACCGGTGCACGGTGACAGGCGGAGAATCGTCTGGAATTGATGCGGGACGGATGCCCCGCGACAGCCCAATGCCCCCCCAGCAAGTGACCGGCACCGCGCGGGAAGACACAGGGGAAGGCCCGGCCCGTGCCCTCGCGGAACGCTACCGCTACCCGTTCGTGGACTTGTCCTCGGCGAAGATTGACGGGAGCCTCTTCCGGACCGTTCCGCTGGACATGATGATCCAGCACAAGTTCGTGCCGATGGCGGAGCGGAACGGGTCTCTCGAGATCGCGGTCGCCGATCCGGCCCGCCTGTTGGAGCTGGACGAGATCGCGTCGCGGCTCGGCAAGCGACTGCGGATCTCGATCGGAGCGCTCGGCCACATCGAGGACTTGCTGAGCAAGACCGAGCAGTCCCAGCGGGTGCTGGAAGAGGTCACCGAGGCCTTCGCGCTGGACATCAGCGCGGCGCAGGACGGGGGCGAGATCCTCTCGATAGACAGGCTGACCAAGTCCAGCGGGCTGGCCCCGGTCATCAAGCTGATCGACACGACGGTCTTCAACGCGCTCGAGCGGCGCGCGAGCGACATCCACATCGAGACGCGGAACGGGGACGTCGCGATCAAGTACCGCATCGACGGCGTGCTCCACTTCGCGATGCCGCCCCTCGCCAAGGAATGGCACGAGACGATCCTGTCACGGATCAAGGTGATGAGCGAGCTGGACATCGCGGAGCGGCGCATCCCACAGGACGGTCGGTTCCGCGTGCGCTACCGGGGGCGGCAGATCGACTTTCGCGTCTCGATCATGCCCACGGTATTCGGCGAGGACGCAGTGCTGCGCATCCTCGACAAGCAATCGATGAGCGAGAAGTTCAAGAAGCTGTCGCTGGACGTCGTGGGCTTCAGCCCCGAGGACCAGCGCAGGTTCGCGCGCTACATCAAGGAACCGTATGGGATGGTGCTCGTCACCGGGCCGACCGGGTCCGGCAAGACCACGACGCTCTACGCGGCGCTGAGCGACATCCAGTCCGACGAGGACAAGATCGTCACGATCGAGGACCCGGTGGAGTACCAACTGCACGGAATCACGCAGATCCCGATCAACGAGAAGAAGGGGCTGACCTTTGCCCGCGGCCTGCGCTCGATCCTGCGGCACGACCCCGACAAGATCATGGTGGGGGAGATCCGCGACCCCGAGACGGCCCAGATCGCGATCCAGTCGGCGATGACCGGCCATCTGGTGTTCACGACGGTCCACGCGAACAACGTGGTGGACGTTCTCGGGCGATTTCTCAACATGGGCGTGGAGCCGTACAACTTCGTCTCGGCGCTGAACTGCATCCTGGCGCAGAGGCTAGTGCGGGTGATCTGCCCGCACTGCAGCTTCAAGACGCGCTACGGGCGCGAGCAGCTCGCACTCTCCGGACTGTCATCCGAACAGTGGGGAGCCTTCGAGTTCAGCGAGGGCAAGGGGTGCATGGAGTGCGGGGGGACTGGGTTTCGCGGGCGCACGGCGATCCACGAGCTGCTGGACATGTCTGACAGCATCCGCGAGCTGATCCTTGAGCGGCGCCCCAGTTCCGAGATTGCCCGCGCGGCCAGATCGGAGGGCATGCGGACGCTGCGGGAGTCGGCCCTTGACCGCGTCGCCGCAGGGATCACCACGCTGCGGGAGATCGACAAGGTCACCTTCATCGACTGACCATGGGACCCGTGCTGCGATTCTTGGATCGGCTGATGCCCGACCCGCACCCTGCCTTCGTGTTCGAGATCGGCGGGGGAGGCGTGGTCGGTGCGAGACGGGACGGCAGCACGGTCCGAAAAACCGCATATAGGGAGCTGCCTGACACCACCCAGGATTCGGCGGGACTCGCCCTGCCCGAGGAGCTGGCGACAGCGATCCGGGACATGCTGCCGGAGATCGGCCCCCACACCAGCCGGATGGCCACCCTGCTCTTGCCCGACGCCGCCGTCCGGCTGGCGGTATTCGAGTTCGAGAAGCTGCCGCGCCGCGAGCGGGACCTCCGGCGGGCAGTCGCCGAGCGATTTGCCGGAAGCCTACCGTTCGACGTCCGCGCGGCCCGGATTCAGCACTGTCGCCAAAGCGGGCGATCGCGGGAGTCCGTGCTGGCGCTGGCCACGCCGGAGCGATACGTCGAGCACTGCGAGGAGGCTGTTCGCGCATGCGGCCTCGTACCGGCGTTTGTGGGATCCGCGACGGCCGGAGTCTTGAGCCTCGTCGGCGGAAAAGGCATGGAGCTGCTGCTGCGCCTCAGCGGCGGGGCGATGACACTCGCTGCGGTGACGGGCCCCTCGGTGACCCTGCTGAGACGGATCTCCCTCCCGGAGGGGCTGCACCCGGACGCCGCTGCGGCGACGCGAGACCTGTTGACGGACATAGTGCCGACGCTGGCCTTTGCGGAGGGCCATGTCGGCGGCAAGATCGCGCGGGTGGTGCTGACGGGCTTCGGCACGCTGCAGCGCACGCTGCTGGAGACACTTCCGGGCCATCTGGGCCTCCCGGCAGTGCCGCTGCCGATTCCCGGTGACGCGTCAGCCGAGTGTGGCCCGGGCCTAGCGGGATACGTGCATGGCTAGCCTGATGCGTTTTCGGCGCCGACCCGACCGGCGCGGGCGCCGTCCCACGGTCGCTCTAAACTTGGCAACAGAGCCCCTGGGCGGCTACAGGGCGTTCTCTACCCTAGCCTGCGTCGCGGCGCTCGCAATCTTGAGCATCACCTGCGGCCTCGCGTGGCACATTTCGTCCATGAGCGGCGCCCCGCGGGAGTACGTCAGCCGCCAGCGCGATCTGGCGGAGGAACGGCGGTCGCTCGCGACGCTGACCGGGGATGCCCGGGACAAGATCGGCGGGAGCCAAGCGGACCGGATCCGCGAGCAGACCTCGCTGCTGAACGGCCTCCTGATCCGCAAGGGCGTGTCGTGGACGCGAACGTTCCTCGACCTCGAGGGTGTGCTTCCCCCGTCGGTGAGAATGCTGACGATCCGGCCAGAGGTGGCGGGAGAAGACACGCTTCGGCTGGACATGACGGTAAGCGCCAAGACGCCGGACGACTTCATCGCTTTTCTCAGGGCCCTGGAGGGCTCCGACGTGTTCCAGTTCCCCGCGCTGCGGGGCAGTGCGCCTCCCGCCGAGGACGACCCAACCTTTCGCTACCGCCTGACGGTGGACTATGACCAGCAGCTCTGAGCCACCTCCGATCGGGCCCGTCAGGGACGAGTGGTACCGACTGTTGCGCCCGCGCCTGATCGTTGGAGTGCTGGCAGCCGTGGCGCTCGCGGACTTCGGGGCCTACTGGTTCGTCGTGCGGCCTTCGGCGCGCGCGGCACAGGACCGTGAAGATCGCATCGCGGCGCTCGTCGCGGAAGTGGCGACCGCAAGAGCGAGTCTGCAGGTGCTGCAAGCGCAGGCTGGAGCGATCGAGACCGCCGAGCGCGTGGGCGATGAATTGGTCGCCGAGATTGCGCTGCCCCGCCGGAGCGCTTTCTCGGATCTGCTCACAGAGCTCGAAGCGGCGTCCCAGACGGCAGGCATCGCCATGCGGGAAACGAACTATGCCATCGCCCCGCTGGAAGACAACGAGGACTACGGGGTCCTCGCCGTCGACGCCACGTTCCGAGGCGCCTATGAAAACCTGATCCGCTTCTTGCACAGGCTGGACGCGTCCCAGATGTTCTTCATCATCGGTTCGCTCGGGGCAACGCCGCGGGGCGAGAGAGACTCCAACGAGTTGCAGGTCACGATGCGGTTTGACACTCTCGTGAGAGACCTGTAGGAGAGATCGTGGAACTGGGCGCCGACAGGAGATCGCTGACGCGGTTGGGCGTCCTCTTGGCCGTGCTGGCCGTTGTCGTATACCTGCAGTTCTTTTCCGGACCGGACGGTGCCGTGACGCCCGTCGCGCGTCCCTCCATTGACGCGACACAGCCGCAGCCGTCCGGCGAGCCCGCGCGCTCGGTAGCCGGTGAACGGCACAGGCCGCCTGCGAATGGTAACCGCGGCCCGGTTGGCGGTTCCGGCCCGGATGGCCATGGCGGCATCCGCAAAGAGCTTCTGGATAAGGTTCGCTCTGTGACGCTGCCGGTCATCGAGCGGGACATTTTCAACTTTGGACGGCCCGAGTCGCGACCGACCATGGGGCCGACACGGGAGGAGATGGAGCTCGCCCAAGCACGTCTTGAGCGGGAGACCGCCAGCAATGCGGAGACAGAAGCGGAGCCCGCTCCCGCCCCTTCCGAAGTCGAGCCCAAGGCGCCCAGGCCCGACCCGCCGGACTGGCACTACTTCGGCCTGGCGGATTCCCCGGCCAGCGGTGCAAGGCGAGGATTGCTCCGGGACGACGAGGAGATCCTCGTCGCCGCGCCCGGAGCGATCTTGGAGGATCGCTATGAGGTATTGCGGGTCGGCGTCGAGGGAATCGACTTCCGGGATGTTGAGCACGGCCATGATTTCTCGCTGCAGCTCCAGGGGGAGAGGTAATGCTGGGCAGGCACGGTCGCGGCCAAGATGGCTACGTGCTGCTGGCGCTGCTCGCGTCCTCAGCCGTGTTGCTCGTGGGACTCGCCCTCTCCATCCCGCAGATGGCGATGCAATCCCAGAGAATCAAGGATCAGCGATTGGTCGACAGGGGAGAGGACTTTCGACGGGCCGTCGAACTGTACTACCGGGACCACCAGAAGTATCCCGAGGAAGTCGACGATCTGGAAGAGACGGACAACGTGCGCTACCTGCGCGGGGTGTCAAAGGATCCCATGGGAGAAACGGGCGAGTGGCGCCTGATACACATGGGCACCGACGGTCGGTTCGAGGACTCGTTGCTGTATGACACGAAGGAGCAGCGAGAGAGGGAGATGGAGCAGCGAGAGAGGGAGATGCGGGGGGGCGCCGGATCGACGATGGTCGGCCAGTCGTTTCCTCAGGCTGGGATGGCCGGGGTGTCCTCACAGAAGCGATTGGCCACTTCTCAGGGGAGAGGCCTGGCACCGGACCAGTTCGTGCCGGAAGCGGCGCAACCCGGCTATCCGTTCACGGAGGATGCCGGCGAGCCTGTGCTTCCCGGGCGACAATCAGCCGCTCCCGACCTAGCCGAGTCCGTGCGATACAGCCAAGGCTTTCAATTCAGCGCCAGCGAGCCCTCAGAGGCAAGCGAGGATGACTCTTTGGAAGGCGACCCGGAGGTGGATGGGGCGCAGGACGTCAAAGGGCAAACGGCCGACGAGCGAGCCGTAGGCGAGGCGAACACGACGGGGGTGGCTGCAACCGGCGGCACGGGCAGTTTCCCGGTCAATCAGCCCGGCAGCCTGCTGCGGTCCGACCAGTTCAACCAGCCCGGCAGCCTGCTGCAGTCCAACATGCGGCGTTCGACCGGAATTCGCGGCCCGGGGGGCTCCATGCAGGACCCAACGGCCGCAGTGCGAGGGTCCGGTGCCGCCGAGATGGTCAATCGTCTGCTGACAACTCCCCGGCAGGGCGGGCTAGCCGGCACCAGCCCCTTGGGCGGCCAGCAGGTCCAAGCGCAAGTGTTTAAGCGCGGGATAGCGGGAGTGGCGAGCAAGAGCACGAAGCGGGGGGTCCTCGTCTACCACGAGAAAGAGTCTTACAACGAATGGGAGTTTGTCTTCGACTATCGCTCGGCCCAAGAGGCGGCCCAACGCCAAGGACAGGCAATGGGGCCCGGTCGCCAGGGTGGTGCGCTGCCCCGATCTCAGGGACGCACGACGCGCACGATGCGAGCACCGCGCTGATTTCGGACCCATCTTCGCTGGAGTTCGCCAAAATGGACCGGGATGACCGTGGTGGAGCTTCAGAATGCATCGGTTTGCTCGTGGTTTGAGCGTTGAATTATCTATAATCATCACATGATTAGCTCTTAATAATAGTATATTCACCTGCTTCAGTGACTTGAAGACCAGAACGTGAGAACAAATGTCCGCATGTGACCGGCCCCATTTTGCGAGATCCGAAATGTAGGGCCATCTTCTATGTCTCAGTGTGGTATGTTCGTGTCATATACGATAGTCGATCTGCCGTAATCGTGGCAAGCAGCATGTATGTCCGCCGCACACAAACCGGATCGTCCAAGCACGGCTCACGCTTCTCCCATCGACTCTGCGAGTCCGTTCGGTCAGGCTCCCAGGTCCGCCAGCTCACGCTCCTCAACCTCGGTGCCGACTTCCCCCTCCCCAAGCGCCACTGGCGCGCATTCGCCACCCTCGTGCAGGGCCTCGATACAGGCACCACGCCCCTCTTCGATCCGGACCCCGAGCTGCTCAAGCTGGCCCAGCGCACCGCCAGCCGTCTACAGCGCCGGCGCCACTCTCGCTCCGACAACCGCGCTGTCGGCGGTGAGCCCGTCGCCACCGTCCTGCTGCACTCCCTCCACCATCCGCCAACTCGCTCTGTCGGGGGCGAGCGCGTCGCTCTCGCCGCGCTGCACTCGCTGCGGTTCTCCGACATCCTCCGCCAGCTGGGATTTTCCCAGCACGAGGCCTCGCTGGCCACCGCTCTCGTGCTCGCCCGCATGTTGCACCCTTCCTCCGAACGCGAGGCCAGCCGCTGGCTGAACCAAGCCAGCTCGGCCTGGGAACTGCTCGGCTGCGACACCCAGAGCCCCCCCGCTCTCAACTCGCTGTACCGCATCGGCGACCGCCTCTGGCAATCTCGCGCGAGTTTGGAGACGGCGCTCGCCGGGCGCGAGCGCACGCTCTTCGAGGGCCGCCGCCGGGCGCTGGCGCTGTACGACCTCACGAATGTGCACACTTTCGGCAAAGCCGGGGCCGACCGACAGTTCGGTCGCTCGAAACAGAAGCGCAGCGACTGCCCGCTGGTCACTCTGGCACTGTCCACCGACGAGGCCGGCTTCCCGCTCTACAGCGAGGTGCTGCCGGGCAACGTTTCCGAACCGGGCACCCTCAAAGCGGCCATCCAGCGCCTAAAAGCCCGCTCCCGGACCGACGCGTCGCGGCCAGTGGTGATTATGGACGCCGGCATTGCCTCGCAAGCCAACCTGGACTGGTTGCGCAAGCGGGGCTACGACTGGATCACGGTGCAGCGTGGCAAGCGCGCCGAGCTGCCCGCGGGCGCCGAGCCGGAGTGCTTCACGACGCGCTGCGGGATGCAGGCCAAGGCCTGGGATGTCTCGCGACCCGGGGCCCGGGAGAGGCGCGTCCGTGTCTGGACCCAAGGGCGGCAGGCCAAGGAAGCAGCCATCCAGGAGTGCGCCCGCGAACGGTTCGAGCAGGACCTGCGGAGCCTGCACGCGGGCCTTGGGCGCGCGGGCTGCCTGAAGCAGTACGAGCGGGTGCTGGAGAAGGTCGGGCGCCTGAAGCAGCGCCACAAGCGGGCAGCCCCGCAGTACGAGGTGCGGGTGCAGGCCGCGGCAAAGGGAACCAAGGCAGCCAAGAAGGGGCACGCGGTGGCGGTGCGATGGAAGCTCAATCAGAAGGGGCTCGAGCGCGACCGGCGCGTCGGAACGTACGAGCTGCGGACCAGCTGTGACGCGTGGGGACTGGAGGAGATTGTGCGCACATATTGGCGATTAGTGGAGATTGAGCAGACGTTCCGCGCGCTGAAATCAGAATTGGGGCTGCGGCCCGTATACCATCGCAAGCCAGAGCGCATCCGGGCGCACCTGTTCGTAGCAGTGCTGGCCTGCCACGCGGTGCATCTGCTGCGACGGCGGTTAGCAGTGGGCGGGATCCACGACAGCTGGACCACGGTCCGACACAAGCTGGAGCACTGGGATCGCGTTACGACGCAGATGCGGACGGTGGACGGACGACTGATCGAGAACTGCCAAGACACTACGCCCGGGCAAGAGGCTGCCGAGATCGCAAGGGCGGTGGGGGTGGAACCCCAACCGCACCGGAGGCAATTCTGAGATGGGATCAGGCCCGTCAGGCAGCCTCACAAATGTAGTGCCATCGCCGGTCTCAAACCACAATATGCTGTGCTGTAGAGTCGAGGAGAGGCGCGTTGGCCTTAGCAAGGAAGCAGTAGCTGTTTTAGGGGTGTTCCTACGGCTTTCGCCATCTGTAGGTGCCTCACTGACCTTCCCGCTTAACTACGTCTCCTCTCCCCGCTCATCGAACCGGACATGCCAATTTCCAGCATCCGGCTCTCGGACGAGATCATGCCTTCGCCCACGGAAAGCTGGCCGTCCGCACTGGCAGGCGCACGAGGCCGAAGTCAATCCTCAGCCTCTCGCTCGGGTACCGCACGGGGTGGCCCGACTTCGCCTGGTGCTTCCGACACAGCCACTGGCTGAGCCGCTGGTCCGCCTGTGCGTCAACGGCGCGTGCCAGTTCTCCCGGCCACTGCTGCGCGCGGTGGTCCGGGTCTTCCTTCGCTTGCGCAGGTGATGCGCTCTGGAGTCTCCGAACTTTTCCGGAGCTAATAGGCTCGCGCCAGTCTCCATCGGTCCTGTCCTCCTTCCTGCATCGCTCTCGAACTGAGGCCCCTTCCCTCCACCGGCATTACCCGGCTTCCCCGGTACTACGGGCCTCTCCGCCACCCTGACCGGCCCGGCCTGTCCCTCGCGGGAGTCCGGTTGGCGCGTGCACGCCACCGACAGGGCTTCCCGTGTTGCCTCCGTCTCCCTCTTGCACGCATGCTGCCGCCAATACCCCGGCGGAGACGCCCGGTGCTCGCGTCGCTCGCTTCCCGGACGCTGGCTGCCTTCCCCGATATAGCGGCGGGTCGGCCTCCGCATTATGCTTTTCGAGGCCTGCTCGGCGTTCACTCGCGTTGCGGCCTGCGTGCTCGCTGAGCCGCCCAAAAGGCGGCCCGTCACGTCGAAGTGCTTCAGTCCATGTCGTTACCTCCATGACCCGCTCCGACGGCTTCCGGCTGGAGCGACAGTTAGCCGGGCGGGCTTCGCACCCGCTGGGAGCCAGTGCCTTAGCACGGCGCACACTACAAACTACACTAACCATATGTTGTGGTCACTTGGCGAACTCCAGTTCGGCGACTTGCGGTCGAGGAGGCTCGGGCAAAGGCCTGTCCGCGATTTCCGCGGTTCCCCGGAGGCCAACCTGATCGCTTGACGAAGAGTCTCTCGGCCGTGGCTCCAGCAGGCTCGGCGGTGACCAGCAGCACTGGCCGATGGCCCGACTTGTGGTCCGACACCACGATTGGGCAACTGCCAGCGGGCGCGTGCTTGCCACCGTCCGGGGACACAGCCCAATCAGAACCGACAGATGGGCTGGTAGCGTTCGCGGCGACTCAGACCGGGGCCGAAGACGACCCTGGGCCGCTCTTTCCGCCCGCAGCGGACAGCGCATCCACAGGCGGCGTGAGTGAAGGCCGGATCAATGTCCGAGGTTGACCGGTCCGGACCGAATCTCCGCAGTGCCTTGCGACAGACCCAAGAACGGCTTACGGCTTTGGTGTGAACTTCTGTACGCGCCAGTTCTTGATTTCCGCGACATAGACGTTCCCCTTGGAATCCACAGCGACGTGATGCGGGAAATCGACCTGGCCTGCGACCTTTCCTGGCTCGGAAATCTGCCCAAGAACCGTACCGTCCAAGCGGGCCTTGAGCATCCGGTTGTTGTGCCCGTCCGCTATGAACAGCAAGCCATCCTCGCCAAGGGCGAGACCCCACGGCGAGCCAACGTGCGTCCACTGGTCGATGAACTTGCCGTCCGGGTCGAACAGTTGCATCCTGTAGTTCTCCCGGTCCCCGACATAGACTGTGCCGTCCGGGCCGACCACAACCGAGTGCGGAAGGTCGAACTGACCTGGGCCGGTGCCTTTGGAACCCCACGCCGTGACGAACGTTCCGTCGGCGGCGAACTTCGCCACGCGCGAGTTGACGTAGCCGTCGCTGACATAGAAGGAGCCGTCCGGGCCGAAGGCCACATCGGTCGGCCGGTTGAACGAGTTCGGGCCCTCCCCGCTCTCGCCCTTCCGGCCCATCACCATCCGCACGCGGCCCGACGAGTCCATCTTCAGGACTTGGTGGGTGTCGTTGTCGACAACCCAGATCGCGCCGCTCGGATCCACTCGGATTCCGTGCGGGCGGATGAAGAGGCCCTTGCCCCAGGACCGCTCGACAGTTCCAGCGGGGCTGAGCTTGATGATCGGCGGAGAGCCGCGGTGAAACACGTAGACGTTGTCCCCAGCGTCGACCGCCACGCCCGGCGTCTCTTGGAAGTTCCAGCCAGACGGCAGAGCGGGCCAAGTCGGGTCCGCGACATATGGGAGCCGGTCGAAGGGCTCACCGTTCAGAAGCGGTGCCACGGCCAGACCGATCAAGAGTTCCCGGCGACTCGTCATGATCAATTCACCCAGCACGATATCAGAAAAGAGCGGTAAGGCCTGCCCGCTATCCTCGGAGTTCCGGCCATCGGCGGACTTGGGCAAGGCTCTGCCGGAGATTCACCTATAGCGGAAGTAGGTTACATGCGGAATGTATCAGTCGCCTGACCCATCAAGAGAATCGCGCGAGCGGCGCAAGACGATTGGTCTGCACTACCGGTAAAGGAGCAAGAGCATTCATTGGGCCAGACCGGAGCCCTTGGGAAAGGGGTTGGGTCGCCGATGCCCGACTAACTGGGCATGTCCGGACCGGCAGTTGTCCGGTGACTGGTTCAAGGATGCCGATGCTCGTTCACTACGTCGATACCGGCCTCACTCCGTTTCGCCGGTGCGCGCGGCCGGGGCGCCGAGATGCGCATCGGCCCCCTTGAAGGGCGCAGTGGGCAGCCTCATCTGCCCGGCCATATGATGCTTGAGGCTCTGAGCTTCGTCGAAGTCGAAGCTGAAGAATGCGCGTTTGGGTGCCACGGAACGAGTTGACTTCCTACCACAGGTGCCGGTCGGCGAGCATGACGAGGATGACGACCACGACCATGCCCGTGATGGTCCCGTGAAACAGCCTCAGCGTCAGCGACCAAGCAACCTGCCGGGTGCTGTCCACCTCGTCCTGGAACGGTCTGATGTCCATTGAGAAGTCAATCCTGGCATCGGGCTTGCGGGCGCGATCCCACAGCTTCCGGAACAGACGTTCTTGGCGCAGAAAGTACGCATCCAGAGCCCAGAACATGACTGCCGGAAAACACGCCAAATAGACGAAGAGTTCGCTCTCTCCCGCGGCGGCCAAAGCGCTCAGGGCCGCAACCACGGTAATGCTCCACCCCTTGATCAGAAACGAATTCTTAGCCAGCCGCGTGATGACGGATTGGATCATCTGTAGGTACGCGATCTTCTCGTCCATGCCGTAGGGTAACCGACTTAGACTTAATCGGTCTAGCCCGCTCGCCGGCTACCGCGACGGGGTGTCACCGGAATTTGCGCCCGACACGAGCGAGACCGATGGGTGGGGCGACCTCGCCGAATTCCAGCTGGATCCCGCGATGCGCCGCGTACGACGGAATCGCCACCACCGACCAAGGCTTCTTGAAAAGCGGCGGTGCCGGGGAGACGGCTGGCTCTGCGCCCCTACTCGGGTCGTGTTCCGCGCGAATCGCTTCACTCGTCCGATAGCAATCATCTTGAAGCTGCGGCGCGAGTCGCCTTCCCCCAAAGGGACAGTTGACCGGGGGCGACGCCTTGGTCGGCGGGCGCGGGGGTGGGCAAGCCCGCTCGCCGCTATGACGCACCAAGCCCCCTGAGGGGGTCGCTCCCGCCACGGTCGTCTCGGCCCGTTTGGAGTGCCTATGGATTCGTGGACAATCTGGTGTGCGGCAAGACGACCAGCCTCAGAGTGAACTCACCCTAATGGCGGGCCAGAGCGACAAAGTTACGAGTGAGTGGACTGGCGGTCCCGAACAAGCGTTGACATCGCCGCCACGGTCGTCCAAACTTCATAGCTGTGCAACGTCGCTCTTTCCTGACACGCGGGGGCATGGCAGCCGCCGCGGCAGCCGTCCCCTTCCAAGCCCCTGCCCAAATCGGCAGCCAGCCGCCCATGAAGATCACCGAGATCCAGACATTCCTCGTCGGCAGCACACGGGGCGAGGTGGCCAACACGGCCAACATCGGCGGGCGGAACTGGGTGTACGTCAAGATCCTCACCGACCAAGGGATCCATGGGATCGGAGAGGCTTACTCCTGCGGCCCCGACGAGGCCACCGTCAAGGTCGTCGAAGATTACGCCCGCTGGCTCGTCGGCCAAGACCCTCGGAACATTCAGCACCTGTGGGACCTGATGTACAACACTACCCGCTTTCCCGGTGGATCAGTGGTCAACTCCGCGATCAGCGGGATCGAGCACGCCCTCTGGGACATCGCGGGCAAGGCTGCCGGCCTGCCAGTCTGGGCCCTGCTGGGCGGTCGAGTTCGCGACAAAGTGCGGCTGTACCAGTCGATCGGGGGCTCCAGCCGCCAGGAGGCCGCCGAGAACGCTGTCGAACTCCGCGAGCGCTTCGGCTTCAACGCCTGCAAGATGTCACCCCACAACCCGGGCGACAACCAGATGCCCTACAACGAGGTGACGCGCACGGCCGGGCAGCGGGTGCGTGCCGTGCGAGACGCCGTGGGTCCTGACCACGACATCGCGGTGGACATCCACGCTCGCTACTTCGAGGTCCAACGGGCCATCCGCGTCGCTCGCGAGATCGAGCCCTACTACCCGTTCTGGCTCGAGGAGCCCATCCGCCCCGAGAATCCCGACGCGATGAAGAAGCTAGCCGACCACGTCAACATTCCCCTCGCCTCCGGCGAGTGCAACTACACCAAGTATGAGTTTCGGGACCTGATCAACATCCAAGCGCTCGATGTCGTGCAGCCCGATGTCTGCGTTTGCGGCGGGATCATGGAGATGAAGAAAATCGCCGCGATGGCCGAAGCGCAGTACATGGTCGTCGCTCCCCACAACCCGATGAGTCCCCTGGCGACCATGGTCAACATTCACTTCGCGGCGTCCACGCCGAACTTCCTGATCCTGGAGTACCGGGCTCCGGTCGACGACGCTCGGCGCGACGTGCTCGACGAGCCGCCGATGGTGCACGACGGATACGCTGATATCCCAAATAAGCCCGGATGGGGAGTCGAACTCAACGAGGAGGCCTTTCGGTATTACCCGCCGCGGCCATGGAAGCGGACTACCGGGTTTCGCGCCGATGGATCGGTCGCGTTCATCTAGCCGATAACCGGGGTCCAAGGGTGCCCGTACCGGACAATGCTGATTTCCCCGAGCTCGCGCTGAGCCCGAGAAGCGCGAGCTGAATGATTCGCGCCTGCTCGATGACCGGAGGTCAACGTCCGCGCGGCAAGACGGAATCGCTCGCCGCCGGCGACACTTGCTCTCGGCCCGGCCGGAATCGCTCGGAGCACACCGCTCAGCGCCCGGCGCGCAACGCAGGGCTGTCCGGACCGCGGGAGATCCGGATTGATCGCTCAGCGAACGAAGCGCGCAGCCCGGGCCCTCGCTCCGGTCAGGCAAAGGCCCCCGATGATCTTTCCGTACACCTCTTCGATGGACAGGCTCGCGTCAACCCGCAACAGCATGTCCCGTTGCCGGAACTGTGACAGCAATGGCTGTGTCTTGGAGTGATATTGGTCGAGGCGCTGGCGCAGGGCCTCCGGATTGTCGTCGGCCCTCTTCGTGAACCCACTGCCCTCCCCGGCACGTGCACGCTTCATAACGCGCTCGGCCACCAGCGAGTCGTCTAAGTCCAGGTAGATCGCCCGGTCAAGGTTCCAGTTCTCGAACAGATAAGCCGCCTGAGCGGCCGTCCGGGGAAACCCGTCCAGCACGAACCCATACCGCCAGTCGTGAATCTCGAGCCGGTCCCGCACCACATCCTCCACGATCTCGTCGGAGACGAGGTTACCCCGGTCGGTGATGCGCTGAACACGGGAGCCAAGCTTGGTGTGGTTGGCCACGTGCCAGCGAAAGATCTCACCTATCGAGATGTGAATAAAGCCGAATCGCTTGGAGAGCAGCTGCGCCTGCGTCCCCTTTCCCGAGCCCTGCGGGCCAATCATGATGTACTTGTGCATGGAGTCGGCGGTTCACCCGTGCCTTACCGCTATCGTAGTGGAGTCCCGCCTCGCAGTTTCGTGAGCCGGAACACGCTTGGCTGGCACTGTGGCCGACCCGCGGCCGCCGGCCCGAAGCGGTCCGGAGGGAGGGCCGTCCGATGGATCCGCTGCACGGCAAGGTTGTCGCCGTCACGGGAGCGGCGAAGCGCATCGGCCGCTGCATTGCCATAGAGCTCGCAAACCGCGGCGCGACCGTCGCGCTTCACTTCAACCGGTCGCACCACGCGGCCAAGCGGACGGCGGAGAACTGCGGGGCGTACCCGTTTCAGGCGGATCTGGCGGACGTGGCGCAGATCCGTCGCCTCTTCGCCGAGATCGAGGCGAAGCTCGGCCGGCTTGACGCGCTGGTGAACAATGCCGCCGTGTTCCGGCGGGCGCATCCGTTGGATGTCACGGAAGACGACTGGGACGCCGTGCTCGGCATCAACCTCAAAGGAATGTTCTTCTGTTGCCAGCACGCGGCCAAGATCATGCGGCGCCGTGCCGGTGGCAGGATTGTGAACATCACGTCCCTGGGCGGAATCAGGCCGTGGGCGAAGCATGTTCCGTACTGTGTCTCGAAGGCCGGAGCCATCATGCTGACCCAATCCCTGGCCAAGGCCCTGGCACCGGACATCAGCGTGAACGCGGTCGCCCCGGGCGTCATCCACTTTGGCGAGACAATGCCCAAGGAGATTGCCCACCTCGTGCGAATCACGCCCCAGCGCCGCCACGGCACGGGCGATGAAGTCGCGGATGTGGTGCGGATGCTCTTGGAGGGACCGTCCTTTGTCACGGGCCAAGTCATCGCCGTGGATGGCGGCCTCGGCCTCAAGTGAAGCTTTCTGTGACCGGCAATTTCCAACGACCCAAGGGCGGCTTGCTCCCGAAGCTGCGACGCGGGCACATCCTCTGAGAACATGGAGGGACAGATGGGGATCTTCAACGACGAACCCTTCCACCGCATAGCCCAACTGCCGAAGTACGTCTTCGCGGAGATCAACACCATGCGTGCCAAGGCCCGCCGCGCCGGGTTGGACGTGGTTGACCTGGGCATGGGGAATCCGGACGGGGCCACACCGAAGCGTGTTGTCGACAAGCTCACCGAGGCGGCGCGGGACAAGCGCAACCACCGGTACTCGCTGTCCCGGGGCATTCCCCGCCTGAGGGAGGAGATCTGCAAGCGCTACCTGGCCAAGTTCGGCGTCTCCATCGATCCCGACACCGAGGCGATCGCCACGATGGGCTCCAAGGACGCACTGGCGCACCTCACATTCGCCACCGTAGGACCCGGCGACGGCGTCATCATGCCCGACCCCTCGTACCCGATCCACCAGTGGGGCGTGGTGATGGCGGAAGGCGAGCAGATCGCGATCCCGATGCCGTCGCCCGAGGAATTCCTGTCTCGTGTCCACGATCTATTCGCGAGGCCCGGGCGCAAGCCGACAATGATCCTCACGTCGTTCCCCCACAATCCCACGACGCTCTGCATCGAGCAGGACTTCTTCGAATCGCTAGTGGAGCTGGCGCAGAAGCACGGCACGATGCTGGTCCACGATTTTGCCTACGCGGACATCGTCTTTGACGGATACCGCCCGCCCTCGCTGATGCAAGTGCCCGGCGCCAAGGAAGTCGGCGTTGAGATCTTCTCGATGTCGAAAGGCTACAGCATGCCTGGCTGGAGGGTGGGCTTCTGCGTCGGCAACCCGAAGATGATCCACGCGCTGGGGCGAATCAAGAGCTACCTGGACTACGGGATGTTCCAGCCGATCCAGATTGCCGCCATCATCGCGCTGCGCCACTGCGAATCGGCGACCACCAAGAACGCCGCGATGTACGCCCGGCGGCGCGACACACTGCTGGACGGCCTCCGTCTGGGGGGGTGGCACATCGACCCTCCCAAGGCCACCATGTTTGTGTGGGCCAAGATTCCGGAGCGATACGCGTGGTCCGGCTCACTGGAGTTCTCCAAACTGCTGCTCAACCGCGCCCTGGTCGCCGTCTCGCCGGGCGTCGGGTTCGGGCCCGCGGGGGATGACAGCGTGCGATTCGCGCTTGTCGAGAACAGGCACCGCATCCGCCAAGCCACGCGCGGCATCCGCCGGCTGTTCCGGGACTGACCCAGCCAAGCGCGCCGTATACTGGAACTTGGGGGCCCAAGCGCAGCCCGTCGCGTGCGCCGCCCCGTAGACTCACCTATGGCCCAACACTCAGTGGTGCGCTGCACCGTCATCCTTCTCGCCACCGCCACGCTCCTGTGCGCCCAACGGCCAAGCGTCAACCAGGTGGTTGACGGCATCGAGCGCCACTACAACACCCTGAGCTCGCTGCAGATGGGGTTCCAGCAAGCGGTAGAGTTCGGAGGGCAACGCCGCAGGGCCGAGTCGGGCACGCTCTACTTGCAGCGACCCGGCAAGATGCGCTGGGACTACTCCCAGCCCGAGGGGAAGATTGCCATCAGCGACGGCACGACGTTCCGCATGTACAACCCGCACTCGAACCAAGTGCGGCAGGTGGAACTGGACGCCATGACCGATCTTCGCGCGCCGCTGTCATTCCTTCTTGGGCGAATGCGCATGCGGCGCATGTTCCGGAACCTGAGGATCGAGACTAGCGACGGCCGCACAGCGCTGATCGGGGATGGGCGCAACGCCCGCGACGTCTACCAGCGCGTCGAGTTCGAATTCGAGCCGGAGGGATTCGCGATCACGGCTATCCGAATTGTCGGGAGAGACGAGTCCGTCAATGTCTACGAGTTCTCACAAGAGCAGCCGAATCCGAAGCTGTCCGCTGCCCTGTTCGACTTTGAGGCGCCGCCGGGCGCCGAGATAGTCCCCTTGACTGGCGCCTTCAGCGACGTGCCCCTCGAATAGCCCGGCTGGAAGCCGCCAAGTACCGGCGGGCTTGACGCCGTGTCCACCGCGCACCGCTTGGCCCGGCCGTTCCGAGGACGGCCGCGAGGACGTTGAACAGCAGGTCCCGAGGGTCGAAGACCCTCGCCGGGAACAGAGCCTGCAGGCTCTCGTCGGCCAACCCGACGAGCGCCGTCGCAATCATCGCCGCGAGGGAGGGGGCCCGCAGCCCGCCCCGGCGGGCAGCCCGCTCTCGAAGCGCGGCGTGGATCAGAGCGGCCAGTGCGGCGTACTCGATCAGGTGCGTTCGATCCGCCGCGCTCGTGACGCGCGCAGCGGCAATCGCCAGCGCACCAGCCGCCGCAACGGCCGTGCCGATATCGCGAGCCGCGGTGCTCCAGCCCACCGCCGCCAGGAGCAGGCCTGCGAGCAAGATTGCGAAACCAGCCGTGAACGCCTCTTCGGCAAACTGCCTCGCGAGGAACGACCCGGCCAGAGCCCGGCTCAGGCCGAGAGTCGAGAAGATCACGGCGACCAGTGCCGCGGCGCAAGCCCAGATCCGCCGCTCCCGACGGGACGTGAACAGGCGCACTCGATCGCGACCCACCGCCCTGCCCCGCCGCGCCCGCCCCCAAGCGTGCAAGCCGCGCCCCTCAAGCCGGGCGGCGAGGCACCGACCGCGAGCCCTCCAGCAATCGGCCGGGCTGTCCGAGCCAGCAGCTGGCTGCCCGAGGCCGGCCGTGCGCCGCTACGGGTCCAATCTCACCGTCTCCAGGAACACGGGCAGAATGGGCACGTCCTGCATGGGTCCCCTGCGACTGGTCTGAACGCGCGCGATACGGTCGACCACATCCATGCCTTGCACTACGCGCCCGAACACCGTGTAGCCAAACCCCTTAGCGCTGCGGTCCAGAACGGCGTTCGGCCGGAGGTTGACGAAGAACTGCGAGGTCGCGGTGTTCCGACCCGCCTGGCGGGCCATCGCGACCGTACCGCGGTCGTTGCGCACCCCGTTCTTGTTCTCGATCCTGACGGGCTTGCGCGTGGGCTTCTGGACCAATTCCGGGGTGAATCCGCCCCCTTGGACCACGAATCCGTCAATCACGCGGTGAAAGATGGTGTCGTCATAGAAGCCCGCGCGGACGTACTCAAGAAAGTTGGCCACCGTCTTCGGGGCAACCTCGGGGAGGAGCTCGATGCGCATGTCGCCCATCGATGTGGCGATCGTGAGGGTCGGTTTCCCGGCCCCGGCGGAGATTGGGGAGGCTGCCAGCGCCAACCATGCGCACCCTACCAAGAGAGCCCTGACAGTCTGCGCCCGCACTGCCGAGAGCATACCGGAAAAGGGCCCCGACCCGCTATGGAGTGGTACCGGGGGGCGGACTTGAACCGCCGACCTACGGGTTATGAGTCCGTCGCTCTAACCTGCTGAGCTACCCCGGCCCCTTGCAATTCCCATGTTAGCCCGTTGGCCAGTGGCACGCCGACCCTGAGCAATGGCCCGGATCAGAGCGTAGGGCCGATTCGCCAGGTCATCATCTCGCGGTGCCCGGCGCGCTCGCTGCAAGTTTTCTCGCCCGAAGCGACGTCCAGCAGCGTGCCGTACATCCTCGAGCCCAGATCCTCGATGCTCTCCTCGCCGTCGGCCACCGTGCCCGCGTTGATGTCCATGTCCTCGTCCATGTGCCTCGCGGTGACGGAGTTTGACGCAACCTTGATGACGGGCGCCGTAGCGAACCCAAAGCAGCTCCCACGACCGGTGGTGAATAGGCAGATGTTGCAGCCGCCGGCAACCATGCCCGTCACCGAGGCGGGGTCATAACCCGGGCTGTTCATGAACACAAAGCCGCCCTGCGTGATCCGCTCGGCGTAGTCGTACACCGCGCTCAGAGTTGCGTGGCCGCCCTTGGCCACCGCGCCGAGCGACTTCTCTGCAATGTTCGTGATGCCTCCCGCCCGGTTGCCGGGCGAAGGGTTGCTGTTGAATGTGACCGAGTCGTCGAAGCGGCGCACGTAGTCGAAGTACCAGTCGAGCATGTCGAGCAGCCTGCGGCCGACATCCGGGGTGGCCGACCGTCGGGTAAGGAGGTGCTCCGCACCCCAGATCTCGGTAGTCTCCCCCAAGCACGCCGTGCCGCCCTGCTTGACCACCAGATCCGCGCAATGTCCCACACCCGGGTTGGCCGTGATGCCCGAGAACGCGTCGGAGCCGCCGCACTCGAGCGAGATCGCGATCTTGGAGACCGGGCACGGCTGGCGCTCGAGCCGCCCGACATCCTCGACGAGTTCCCAGACGGCGCGCACTCCGTCCTCGACGACACGCCGCGTGCCACCGCTCTCCTGAAGCGTCAGCCCCCGGCGCGGCGGCATGCCGGGCCGGGTGGCCTCGGGTCTCAGGTAGTAGCCCACCTGGTTAACCTCACAGCCCAGGCCGACGACCACGGCGGCGGCGATGTTGGGATGGTCCGCAAGCCCGTCGAGCGTCCGGCGGAGCAGGTCCGTGTCAGCCCCGGCGGCTTGGCCGCAGCCGTCCGCGTGGGGGAGGGCGACGACACCGTCCACGCCGGTTCCGTCAAAGCTCTCGTCCCGGAACGCCGCGGCGATGCGCTCGGTCGCATAGGCGGCGCAATTGCTGGCGCCAACGATGGCCACATAGTTGCGGGTGCCCGCACGGCCGTCGGAGCGGGGGTACCCCATGAAGGTGGCCCGGCCCGGATCTGGGAGATCAGCCAGATCCGACCGTGCCGTGCCGAACTCGTACGTGCGTTCGTTGACGTCGAACAGCAAGTTGTGGGTGTGCACCCACGTGCCCGGCGGCAAGTCGCTGGCCGCGCGGCCAATCTCCTCGCCGTACTTGAAGACCGTGTCCCCTTTCGCGATCGGTCGCAACGCGACCTTGTGGCCGGGGGCGATCGCCTGCTGCGTCTTTACCGCAGCGCCGCCAAAGGCGATCTCGGCCCCGAGCGGGATCTGCACCCTTGCCACGGCGACGTTGTCGCTGGGGTGGAGGTGGATCCACGGGTTTGCCGGGGTCTGGCGAGGGTCAAGGTTGATCAGGTCGACGGCCATAGGTCTCAGCGGGCAACCGCCAGCTCCTCCCCGGCCGCGAGCAGCCAGGCGGTCTCCTCGGGGCTGAACTGGCGCTCGCGATGAACGGCAACCCCGAGAACTCCGGCGAGATGTCCGGCATTCATCATAGGCACGCAAAGGGATCCGCGCATTCCGGTCGCCCTCGCTCCTGGTCGCACGACCGTGCCGGACTCCGACTGCAGGTCGCAGGTCTGGACCGGCTCCAAGCGCTGCGCGGCCACCCCCGCCATCCCCTTGCCAACGGGGATCCGGGCGATCACCGGCAGCAAACTGTCGGGAATTTCCCCCAGATAGGCGTCCAGGTGGAGCAGGCCATCCTCGCGGAGCCGGTGCACGGTTCCGGTGTCGGCGCCTAGCGTTTCCAAGATGCGCCGGAGCGCCTCCCGGGTCCCGAGCGACGGGAGGGGGGCGAGTTCGGAGTGAGCGGGTGTTGTCACTGGGGCAGGTCCTGCCATCCGGGCCCGTGGGCAATGAACCAGCGGTTTCGGGGGACTTCACTGTTGTTGTACATCAGGTCTCGACCGGTGCCATAGGAGACGACCCGCCCTCCGGCGGCAGCCAAGACGGCGTGTGCCGCGGCCGTGTCCCACTCCATCGTAGGCGCGAGCCGCGGGTACAGGTCCGCGGCACCCTCGGCGACCATGCAGATCTTGATGGAACTGCCGACCGCGAAAAACTCGATCCCGTCGTAGCGCCCGCCCAGCTCGGCAAGGAACTTCTCGGTCTCCGCCGACGAGTGCGACCTGCTGCCGACCACCCGAATCCGGCCACGGTCGGGGACGGGATCGCACGCGATTTCCAAGGACTCTTCCGTGACCGTTTGCTTCCACGCACCGCGGCCCGCGCAGCCCCAGTACGCAACCCCGGTTGCGGGCGCGAGCACAACTCCGGCAGTCGGGGACCCGTTCTCAACGAGGGCGATGTTGACCGTGAACTGGCCGTTGCGCTGTACGAACTCCTTGGTGCCATCGAGTGGATCGACCAAGAAGTAGCGCTCCCAGCGACTCCTGACTGACCATGGGGCTAGGTCCGCGCCCTCCTCCGACAGCACCGGTATGTCGGGAAACTGGGCCCGCAGCCGGTCGGCAATGACTCGGTGTGCCGCCAGGTCAGCCGCGGTCAGCGGGGACGCATCGTGCTTTAGCCGCACTCCGAACGCACCGGAGTAGACCTCCATGATGGCGGCGCCGGCCTCGTCCGCGATCTCGCGGACAGAGTCCAACCCTGCGATACCCAGCATGACAGGCCGGCATTGCGCCAGCGACGTCATCGTACGCGACTGGATCGGGCGATTCTGCGGTGTCTCGACCGGCCGTTGCGGACGTGTGGTGGCGGGGCCGCCGAAGAATCCGGAGCAGTCCGCGCCCCTCGGCCCTGGCCGATCGCTCCGGGCTCCAGACTGCCCCCGGCGGGACAGCTTCGCTAGAATCGGGCCATCCCGCCGAGACGGGGACCTTTTCGACGAACATGCCAACCGAGCGCGATTCTCCCCTCACGATCCCTTGGAAAGCCCGCATCGCGGCCCTGGCACTGGCCGGCTTGGGCTGCGCGGAAGTGGCCTCGGCCCAGCCAAACGATGCGCAGCCGGGGCGGCAGCGCGCGGATGCACCGGCGCAGCACGAGGTGGCGCGGGCCAACATTCCGCACTTGGGTCAATCGGAGCAATTCATGACTCCTCGTGATCCGGAGCCGGAGCCGCCGCTGGACCCGCGCATCTTGGACGTGATGCGCATGACGGACGACACCCGGTCGGACGACTTCCCGGACATCGTGACCAATCCCGGCGACCGGTCCGAGGCCTGGATGGCATGGGCCAGCTATGACGGCTACCTCGACGAGATTCGCGTGGCGCGGCACGACCCATCGAAGGGCCGGTGGGGGACGTGGACACAAGTGCCGGGCGTCAGCGGCGACGTTTGGAAGCCTCGCCTGGCCTTCGACGGCCAAGAACGGCTGTGGATCGTGTGGTCGCAGCAGATGGATGGCAACTTCGACCTCTACGCCCGCTGGTATGACGGCGCCACCTTCGGACCGCTCCAGCGCCTGACGAACAGCCCCGGTTCGGACTTCGACCACGATGTCGCGTTTCGCGACGGGCTGATCCACATCGCGTGGCAGGCGTTCCGCGGGGGGCAGTCCGACATCTACTACATGCGGCGCGGGCCCGCGGGCTGGGGTGAGGAGGTGCTCGTAAGCTCGAGTGGCCGCAACGACTGGGAGCCAGCGGTGGGCGCGGACTCCACGGGAGCGGCGACCGTTGCGTGGGACACCTATGACCGGGGGCGCTACGACGTCCTGATGCGGCGTGTCGAAGGCGGGCGGGCCGGGCCTGTCATCCAAGTGGCGGCAACTGAGCGGCTGGAGGCCCGGCCGGATGTGGCCGTGGACGGAGATGACTGGGTGTGGGTTAGCTACGAGGTGGGGCGCGTGAACTGGGCCAAGGACCAAGGCCGGCTGGACAAAGTCGGCATGGCGCCGGGATACCCGATCTACGACCTGCGGTACGTGGAGGTGGCCGCGTTTTCGGGGGAGCGCCAGCTTGGCAAAGCGCCCCCTTTCCTCATAGAACGCGGGGAGAAAGTCTACACCCCCGATGATGGACCGCTGCACCACTACGGGAGGCTGGCATTCGATGACCAAGGCCGGTTGCACATGCTGGTCCGCAACCGCCAGGGCCGGCGCCTGGCGGACTACTGGCGCTTCTTCGTCACGACTCTCACGAACGACGGCTGGACGGAGCCGGCCATGGTCCCCTACAGCCGCGGTCGATCTAGCATGTTTGCCGCCGCCGCTCCAGCCGCGGAGGGGATCTGGATAGCCTGGCCACGGGACGGGCATCCCACGTTCTCTGTGATGGTGAACCTGCCGGAGGAGACGGTCATCGAGAATGTCTACGCCGGCCGCTACGTGCCAACGGTCGGTCGGTCGGCACCACTGCTCGAGCAGCGGGAACCGGCCGTGGAGCACCGGCCGACAGCCCACCCCAACGAGCTTCAAGACGTCCGGCGCATCCGGGACTACCGGGTGCGAGTCGGGGGGAAGCAGTTGCGGATCCTCAGGGGCGACACTCACCGGCACACGGAACTGTCGATGGACCTGCGCGGCTCGCCGGACGGCTCGATCCTGGACTTCTACCGGTACATGCTGGATGCCGCGGCGATGGACTGGGGGTTCATTTCGGACCACCAGTACGGAGCGGATCGCACTTACTGGTGGTGGCTGACGGAAAAGGCCGCCGACCTGTTCCACACCGAGGCGTACGCCTCGCTCTTCGGATACGAGCGATCGGCCCGCTACCCGAACGGACATCGGAACGTGTTGCACGCCCGCCGAGGGATCCAGAACGTGCCATTCTTCGTCAGGCCCGAAGAGTACATGCAGCGGCACAACGGTATCGGGGCGGTCATCGAGGGCGACACGAAGATGCTGTACGAGGAGATCCGGCGCACCGGAGGGCTGGCAATTTCGCACACATCCGCGACTAACATGGGCACCGACTGGCGCGACAACGACCCGGACTTAGAGCCGGTCGTGGAGATCTTCCAAGGCGACCGGTACAGCTACGAGTGCGCTGGGTGCCCGTTTACGGACCGGGGGGACGACTACCCCTCCGCCGGTTCGGCGATGCTCGAGGAAATCCACCCGGACGGCATGGTGGCAGCCGCGTGGGCGAAGGGCTACCGACTGGGCGTGATCGCCAGCTCGGACCACCTCTCGACACACATGTCGTACGCGATGGTATACGCGGAAGATGTATCCCGGCAGGCGGTCTATGACGCGATCAAGCGACGGCACACCTATGCGGCCACGGACAACATCATCGTGGAATTCCGAATGGGCGATGCGTTCATGGGCGACGAGATCAGGGCCGCCGATCCGGAGCCAACCGTCCGAGCGCGAGTCATCGGCACGGCAAAGATCCGGGAGATCGCGCTGGTCCGGAACAACGAGGTCATTTTCACGACCAGCCCGGAGGCGGCCGAGGCGCAATTCGAGTACGTGGACCGAGAGCCAGACCCTGCCGAAAACTTCTATTACTTGCGCGCGGTTCAGGAAAACGACGAGATCGCCTGGTCGTCGCCGATTTGGGTTGTCTCCGATTAGGACCGCTCGACGGTGAGGCTTCGCGGCCCTGCCGCGGGGCGACAGTCGGGCGTGGAGTGTCAGCGACCCATGCATTCGCGACCGCGGGCGCGAGGACTCAGAACGGCATCATCGGCGGAGACTCCGGGCTGTCGTGGCAGGCCGGCTCAGTGCTGGCTGCGGTCGGGAATCGCTGGCGGTCGCCCGTCGGCGAGTAGTCCGCGAAAGGTGCGTTGCCGGGAGGCCCCTTCCCCTCAGCGCTGCGTGGTACGGTGCGGGGGACGAAGCAGATCTCGCACCGGCGCTTGGGACGGGCACCTGCCGGGAACCTCAGATCCCAATGTTCTGCTACCGGCGCGTTGCGCGCGAAGCCCTCGCCCTGCGGCCAAGGGCAGTGTTCGCGCTAGTGCACTAGACGCGGCGCAGGGGCCTATGAGTGCGACACTGTCGGCGTTCCGCCAAGATGCACCCTCCGGACGACATTTGCAGCCGCTTTGGCTTCAAACGCGTGATCAATGCCATGGGCATGCCGACGATACTCGGTGCCAACACGGTCGCCCCAGAGGTGCGCTCAGCCGTGGACGCCGCCCTCCAACTGAGCGTCGAGATTGACGAGCTGCAGGCCGCGGCCTGCCGGGTGATCCGGCGCAGGACCGGGGCGGCCGGTGGCTGCGTCACCTCGTCCTGCTCAGCCGCTTTGGCGATTTCCGCAGCCGCCGCAATGACCGGCACCGATCTGGCGGCCATTTCGCGGCTGCCGGACACAGCCGGCCTGCGCAATCAGGTCATTCTCCCGCTGGCCCACGATGTCAATTTCGGTGCCCCGGTATCGCAAATGCTCCGCCTGAGCGGGGCCAAGCCTGTTCACATCGGCACGGCGAGCCATTTCGACCGTTTCCATCTGAGAGGGGCGCTCGGCGAGGCTGTCTGCGCGGTTTTCTTCGTGGACTCGGGAGACGTGAACCCGGGTGGGTCGTACCTGCCGCTGTCGGAGTGTGCCGAGATGGCCGAGGCCGGCGGCGTGCCGCTGATCGTTGACACGGCGGCCGGTCCCGATGTCCGGCCCTTTCTCGAAGCCGGCGCGTCGCTGGTGCTAACCAGCGCTCACAAGCAGATGGGAGCGCCAACCTCGGGAATGATCTGCGGAAACTTGGACCTGGTGCGGGCCTGCTACTTGCAGAATTACGGCATCGGTCGAGCCATGAAGGTCGGCAAGGAGGGCATTCTGGGCTGCGTGGCGGCCGTGGAGTCGTGGTACGGCCGGAACGGCCGACCGCGGCCGGATGCTTGGCAGCGAATATCTGGCACGCTGGCCAGCCAGTTGCCTGTCGAGCCGGGATCCGAGCCTTGGGAAGTGGCGATTCCCCTCCCCACCGAGTTCGGCGGGTCGGCGCGGTGGCTTGCCAACAGGCTCCGGGAAGGAGAGCCGCCTGTCTGGGTGAGCCGCGCCGACGACGCTAGCAGGCGACTTTGGATGGATCTCCGCGTACTGCGCGAGAGTGACGCACCTACTCTTGCAAAGCGGATCTTGGAGGCCTTAGAGGATCCGGGCGGGCCCGGAGACGAGCCCCCGTACCACGACCTGTACTGGTCAGAGCGGCGCCTGCTCGAATGGCCGCATTGGCCGTAGGCCCAGGCGCCCAAGCCACCGCGTGCCGACCGTTTCAGGCAAGTGTGTCGGGCCGGGGTATGCGGCGTCGTGCGGGAGAGTCGCAACGCGACGGGCGTCGGACATCTCCGAACCCCGCGACCAGACCCTACCCAACCGCCACCGTGGATCGGACTCCGGCAGACACCGTTCTCACGGGGACTCGGCAGCACGGATGGAAGCTCAAGGAGGGCAGACATCAATCACACACACCCGGATCTTGTCCCTCGACTCGCCGGAGAGGGTGCTCTGTAGCTGCGCCTCCAGCTCTTGTGCCTGCTCGGGCTTCGATCCATTAGGGCTCTGCCTCTGGTAGCCTGCACCGAACCAGAAGACGAGATAGACTCCGTATCCGCCACTGGCAGGGTCGAGGGTGTACTTGTCAATCAGTTGGCTTTGCATCGCGCCCCACAGGTTGGCGTCACTGTTCCTCTTCACCTCAATCGGAATCGCGAAGCCTTGGCTCGAGATCTCCATGTCTACGCGCCACCCCATCACCTTCTGAACTTCGGTCGCAATCTGCACACCGTCCGGCAGCTCTCGACCAAGTGCAGCGCGCATCGCATCACGGCAAGCTGCTTCCACCTTGGGAGCGACAGGCTTGCCATGATTGCCTTCGTTCCAGTACTGGCGCCACTCATTTGCGTCGGTGGTCCCAATCTGCTGGGCGATCGCCAGCACACGCTCAACGGTCAGAGCCGCCAGGTCGCCGGCCGTTGCGGGCAGGCCGCCTCGGAGTGCTTCGCAGACTTTCGAAGCGGTCGGATGCTCATACTCCGCGTTCCGACTTGCGGTCCGCTGTATCCCGGCGGCCTTCTCCAGCCGGTCGCGCCACCTGTGCAGGTCAGGTTCACCTGCCAGCTCTTCGAGCAATTTACCGGCACTCTTCGAGGAGTCCGATTGCAGCGCGCCGATGACCCTGTGGAGCAAGTCTGAGGCTCGATTCTCCAGACTGTCGAAGTAGGGCCCTAGCTCGGATTGACCCTGCTCCTCCAGAGGGTCGAAGAACTGCCCCGCCAAGCGAGCCAACAGCGCTAGGACACGCGGAGATAAGCCGTCTAGGGCCGACGGTGACAAGTCGACTCGCGTATCAGCTCGGTTGAGCTCATGAACGAAGCACTGGGTCACGTGGCGGACACGGAGTTCTCTTCCACGGACGGCCTTTCCGAGTGCCTCCTCATGCTCCGCTGGCTGAATCAACAGGCCGATACACAACCAACGGATCCGCTGCCCTATGTCGAGCCCACGCCTGGCGAGCTTGCGCCTCACGAGCGAGGCTAGGCGTTGGGCCGGCTGTGGCACCAACCGGAGTGCCTTCCATGCGAGTTCATCCTGCACGGCCCGCTGCTGGGCGTTGCACCTGGTTGGCAGGGCGCCCAGTAGCCGCAGCACGGATTCTTGCTCCAGGCACCCTAACTCTTCAGCCTCCAACATCTCCCAGAATCTCGGGCTGACGGTCCCGCCGCTACGAATGGTGCTCGCGCCACATTGGACCGCGACCTCCGCCACGAGCTTGATTCGACGGCGCAGCAGGAATCGGTACCAATCGGGACCTTGGTCGAACGGGGACCATCGGTTCGGTTCCCAGCAATTAAGGATTGCAACGCAAGTGCGCAGCTTGCTCTCGCCCACTCCGAGCAGAAACTCGCCGCAATTCGAATCGCGCATATCCAGCCCAGCCAGCACAGCCAAGCCGATGGCGTGGCGCTCCTTGTCCTGCTTGGCTAGGCCGATGACCTCCTTAGCGCTAGGCAGGTCATCCCGAAGAATGCTGTCGCGCAAGCCATGCAGGGCAGCCTCAATTGCGCTCTCGTTGCGCAAGACTTCCTTGATCGCATCCTGTCCGCGACACGTTGGGGGCCCATCCGGGCCCTCGCCGAAGTACTCGAGGGCGAGCTTGAAGAGTAGTCCCGGATCCCCTTGATTGGCGAGCAGCCGAGGCTGCTCCCTTAGCGTTGCCTCCAAGAGCTCGTCGCGGTGACGGGCCAGCGTGGACGTGTGAGGCTCTTGCCACCCTTGTCGGGTCTCGCTTGGCACTGCTCCACGAGTCGGAGCCTCATGACGGCCCAGGGGTCGCCCCGACGACTCATCTCGGCCCAGAGATTTCCTGCGGTCGGGCACCGACGAGAACCCGGGGGCCAACAGTCTCCTCCAGCCACCGTAGTCGGCATATTCCGGCGTGTCGGCCCCGTGGAAGGCCTCCCGCCCTGCCAGGATCAGCCCCTGTAGCAAAGGCGGGCGCGCTTCCAGCCAGTTGTGAATCTTCTCGAGTGTCGAAGGGACGTAATTGTTGAATGGAGCAGCCGCCTTCGAGCAGGCGAGACACCAAGACGAGATCCGGCCGATATCCTCCGTCGCAGTTCCCCTTTTCTTCAGCCCCCTCATTAGCAGTCGCAGGGGCACTTCTATGAGTGCGCTGTTCCTCGGCTCCAGATCAGCCATTGCCGCGGGCAAGCGATCAAGAAGATCCTCAACCACGGTGTCGGTGGACTTGTCGCACACAGGTCTCGTCCAGAATTCCAGATAGGGGTTCCATTCGTTGCTCAGGTCAATCAGCGCGAAGTAGTCCCACACCTCGGCCGGACGGACGATCTCGGGGTACAGTTCGGTCAGCAGCAGCCCGAACAAGCCGCAATTGGATCGAGAGACGCCCTCGGCGCGGAGATCGTCCCACACGGCCCTGAGTCTCTCGTTGCCCCCAGCCCGTTCTGTTCCGTAGCGGACCAGTGTGTGAACTGCCTCCTCGCGAATCTCATACCGCCAAGACGTGTCACGAGCGATCCGAGCAGTCTGATCGATCACGTCAATCAGACCGTCGTAGCCTTCGGGCACCGAGAGCAGGCGCAACAGGAACGTCACGCGCTCGGCCTGCTCTAAGCTTCTGTCGCTAGTGCACAGCTCACTGCAAATCCTCGGCGCAGTTGCCGGCGAGAGTAGCGAGACGAATCTCTTGGGTCGGGACAGTACACCTCGCAGGGCCCAAGGCCGGCCCAGTAGCGCTACAAGCACTTGCTCCTTCTGCGCTGGCGGAAGGTTGCCCAAGTCCCCGTGCAGCCCTAGCGCTTCCGGGATCGTTGCGATGACGCCCTGGCGAGCGGGCTCGCTGAATGTGGCTAGCCATGCACCCAGGCCCGAGAGAGCGACCGGTGGAAGTCCGTCTTCCGCGGCGATCAGGGCGAGGACGCGGTGTGCCGACAGCCCGCCTGCGAGTAGCTGGGCCAAGCGCTTGCCGCTTAGGTACTCAGCCACGCTCCGGTGAACCGGCTGGAAGCACCGCTCGGCGTTAGGCACAGCCCTGAACAGCCGCGAGCCTAGCGTGGCCCGGCTATGCTGGACCGCCTCATCTCCGAACATCTCCAGGGGAACGTACCCGGAGCGACGTGAATCGGCATCCAGTGAGATTCCGGCCTCGTCCGATACGAGCAAGACTGCGCAGAGCCAGCCGGCACAATCTATGACGGTCTGGACCGTTGGCTGGTTCATGGGGCGGGCCGCAATCTGGTGCTCGCCGTTGGGTTCGTTGGCCATTGCGCGACAAGCTATGTCGAAGACTTCTCGCCGGTTGCCTGGCCATGATCCGGCGTCGTGGACCGCGGCAGCCAAGAATCCTAGCGATTGGGGATTGCTGAGCAGGCCGCTCAAGCCCTCTTGGCGAGCCCGCGACACAAACCAAGATGGCCAAGAGGGGTCCGTATCCGGAAACCTGTTCCCCAGGACTTGCAAGATGTCTCTCTCTGTGAGGGGATTTAGCCTCAGGACTTTGACTTCGCCGTCGGGGACGAGGTAGGCGAGTCGCTCTCGGTCGTTCCTGCCCAGCCAGTACCACTCGCGGCAAGCGATACGAAACTTGGGGCACCCGAGCTTCAGCAGCAGCTTCCGAACAGCGTCAAATGGCTTTCTGGGATCTGCCGTCCCGGCCCGGATCTCGTCAAGGCCATCGATGAACAGCGCGCAACCCTTTGGAAGGTCATAGGGCGAATCGTCGTGGAGCCGGAAATTCCTAGCCGTAACGCACCGCGCCTGTGTCCCGAGCCGGGATTTCTCAGCCCGGAACTCGGTTGTCTTGCCTGCCCCCGGATCCCCCAGCAGCACGTAAGCGTGCTCGCGCTCGAAGGATGCTAGCGGTCGGTCGCCGGGTATGGTCCGGGAACGGTCCGGCCGTACCAGCGTGCAGGTCCTATTCACCATGGCCGCGGTCATGTTCCCCTGACCCAGTGGTCAGCGGGCTGGCGGAAGAACTCGTCAAGGGGTACGCCGCCAGGGCCCACGACCAAGCAGTTGTCCACGCCACATCGCTTCCGGAAAGCGGTAATCCCCCGTCTGGAGCGCCCCCGTTTGCCGCTCTTGACCTCGATACCGACGACATTGGGCCCGCCACTGAGCACAAAGTCCACCTCGGCGTCTCTCTCGGACCAATACTGAACCTCAACGTTAGGTGTCGCTGAGTTGTACAGATGTGCCCCGACAGCGCTCTCCACAACCCGCCCCCAGTACGTCCGGTCGGCGCGGGCCTCCTCAAAGGTGTAGGTTGAGGTGCCCGTCATCAGCGCCGTGTTGAGCACGTTCAGCTTCGGGACGGACCTCCTGGCGCGCACTCTGTGCCCGGAGTACTTCGACAGTCCCACGGCCAGGCCCACCAGCTCAAGCAGGTCGAGGTAGCGCGCAAGCGTCGTTGTGTTGCCGGCATCCTGCAACTGGCCCACCAGCTTGGTGTAGGAGACGATCTGTCCGGAGTACTCCGAGACGGAACTGAAGAGCCTCTTCAGCAGCGCTGGCTTGTCGACGCGGGTCATTGCGAGAAGGTCGCGGTCGATCACGGGACTGACGATCGACCGCGACACGTAGTACTTCCACCGATCCAGCGCCATTCTGAAGAGCGCTGGGCCAGGATACGCGCCATAGTAGAGGTATTCGTCCAAGCTGAAGCTGAACGACTGGGACATCTCTTCGTATGTCCAGTGGCTCACCGGCAGGGTCTCGAATCGTCCCATCAGGCTCTCGGTGAGCCCTGACTGGACGGCCAGCGGCGCAGAGCCCAGCAAGACGACTCGCAGCGGGCAGTCGCAGGCCCGGTCTGCGTCCCACAGACCCTTCACGGTCCGTGACCAGTCAGGCAGACTCTGGATCTCATCCAAGACCAGGACGAAGCCTCGAGAATGACGCTCTGCCTCGGTGCGGGCGGTGCGCCAGTGTCGTACCAACTGCTCCGGTCCAGACGCGCTGGTCACGACGGTGCGGCGCGGAGCGACAACAGCATGTGGGCTCATCTCGTGACGCCCCAGTGCGTCGCAAGGCACGTAACGGCCTGGAAGGTTGATTCGCTGCAGTGCCTGTTGCGCAATCGTGGTCTTGCCAGACTGCCGCGGACCGGACAGCACGGTCATGAATCTGGGGTGCTCTTCAATGCGATCGCAGAGCAATTGGACCTGACGCCTCTGAGACACGGGCAAGACCTAGTATACTCTATTGAGGCGATTTACTCAATAGAGTACGCGCCAGATCTCGTGCCGAGGGGCACGGGGCACAGCCTCAGCACTGCCGACGAGGGCTTGGGGCCCCTGCAGACAGTTGACCGCCCCTTCGAATAAGGCCCGCACGTGCGCCTCGGAGTGGTGTGCTGGTGGCCTAGTTGCGCACCGTGCGCACGCTGGTTGCCGGTGCGAGCCGAGTCTCGGCGATTGGGCCGTTGGGATGATTCCGCCTCCAGCGTCAGGAACCACCTCCTCGCAGCGCTTCGGAGTCTCCGGTTCGGGCAGTGGACCGGACTGGACTTGGGAGTGATGACAGGCATCAAGCGGTGCTTCGCCTGAAATAGGCGACAGCTTAACAGGCCGGAATGGCCGACGTGTGGTCCGTCACCTCGACGGCTGGGCAGCCAAGGATCCGAACAGCCATCGTGCGAGCGGTGTTCTCGATCCGCAGCGCAACGCGGTCAGGAGAGCACGGGAGATCGTTGGCAGGCGAGGGAACGCGGTGAGGACCGGATCCGGAACCAGCAGCGTCGCTAGCGGGATTCCGACCCGGCGGCTTCGGGAAACGACCCGCACCCGCCGCGCGACGGGAAGCAGCAGCAGGCGAGTGGAGTCCTGAGTTTGAGACGCCGACACTCTGCTGAAGGTTCACGGGCTTGAGACCCGATACTGAGTTCGAGATCGCAGTTAGACACAAGAACTATGCTGAGGAGGCGAGCCAACCTGCCAACGAGTTCGCACAGGGCCGCGCGAACCGATGGAGAGTGTGGTTCCACGCCTGTCGCAGCAACAATCGAGAGGCGGGTCCAGTCTTGGCGGGTTGCTGGGGTCAGAACACGAATCGCAGCCCGAACTGCACCAAGCGCTGAGTGCGCTGAAACCTGTTCTCGCTGCCAGCTCTGGTGATTCGCCCCACGGCAGGCGATGCAATATTCGCGTTTGGATTGTTGAAGTGCGGAGTGTTGGTCACATTGTAGAACTCGGCTCGAAACTGAAGCTGCTTGCCCTCAGCGATAGCGAAGTTCTTGTGGATCGATACATTCGCGAGCTTTGTTCCCGGGCCAACCAGTACATTACGCCCTGAGTTTCCGAACTGCCGGAAACCGGGAGGCACAAATGCGTCCGTGTCGAACCATCTTCGGATCGTTCTTTGACCGTCAGGAAGATTCCCATCCGCGATTCTATCAGGCCGTGTCCCCTCGCCTATGTTGAGGGTATTCGGACCGGACGGAGTGAATAGATATCCATCCGAGAGTGTCACCAGAGCATTGACCTTCCATCCGCCCACAACTGCGTTCGCCACTCCTGATGCGTCACTTAGAAGTGGCTTTCCCTTCCCAATTGGAAGATCATATCCCACGGTGGTATTGGCCTGTTGTCGCACGTCCAAACTACTGTTTGCGCGATTACCTGAGAGATCTGTTATCGGCAAGCCTCCGGTGGATTCCCCGATACTGTGTGCCCATGTATAGTTGAGTTGGTACTGCAGTCCGCGGGAAAAATATTTTCGGAACGTTGCCTGTAGGCTGTGATAGTTTGAGTTCCCCCGGGTGTGCACGATGTTGACTGTCGCGTGATCGGGCCACCGCCTACGGTTCGCAACCGACCCATCGCCCGGAACTGCTTGATTGAAGTTGATGTTCTGACGCAGCGCAGTTGCCTTTGACCCAACATACGCTACGGTCAATTGCTGCTGGCCCGGAAGTTGCCGCTGGATCGCGAAGTTCCACTGCTGCACATACGGAATGGCGTAGTTCTCCAAATCGTACCCGCGACGGCTTTGGCCCGGGGAAAGAAGTTCACGGACTCGGAGGGGGCCTTCGGCCAGCCCTCGGGCACCCTCGAAATTGCCCTGCGCGTTGTCGACACGGGTGTTGACGAAGAAGGGGGCTTGGGACAGCAACCCTGCGTTGAGGTGGATCGGCTGGCCGTTGTAGTAAATGCCGTACGCTGCCCGGATGACGGTCCCATCCCCGATCCGTAAGCATTCACTCCGGGGAGTATTTGGGGCCTAGGAGACTGGCCCTCGCGAGGACCAAGGGAGGGAAGGTGCGGCCCGCAGGTGCAGGGTGGGCTCGCTCGCCGCGTTGGGGCTCCAGCCTGAGAAGGTGGGCGAGTGTCGTAGGGAAACTCGCGAGTTGGCCTCAGCGGGGAGTCAAGCTGCGCGCGGGACAGTGCTGTCGGGTGCGGGAGCGAGTGCTGCCGCTGGCGGCTCGTTGGCCGGAGTCCAGCAGCGTATGGGAGGTGCGCGGAGTTCCTCCATGCGCTGCTCGTCCATCTCTCACGGGAGCCATGGGGACAGGTCCGATGGGGCCTGGCCCCGGTTGCGCGCATAGGCATCCAGCCAATCCTGCGGGCACCGGTACGGGTTCAGCCCAGCCACTCTCGCTGTCTGCAGCACGCTGAGCAGGCGCCCCGCCGTCTTGGCCCTGGCCGGTCCGCCGGGCCCGAAGCGCCGCTGGCGCGAGATCACGGGCCCGCGCAAGGTCCACTCCGAGCGGTTGTTGTCCATGGGAATCCCCGGATCCTCGAGAAACACGCTGGGACCCTCCTGATGCTGGATCAAGGACGCCGTGGGGTTGCCCTGCGCTGCCACTTGGGCCAGTTCCGCGCCGGTCCGGCCACCGCTTGGCTGCAAGCCTTCCAGCACCTCATAGCGGGCGACCAGGCGCTGCCACGCTTGCAGCGCGTCGTCGAAGAGTTCCCCGAAGCTGGCTTCCAGGCTTGCCTGCGCAGCCGCGAAGTCCTCGGCCTGGCCCTGCAAGGGCAGGTCGGGCTGTCAGGCCCTGCGACGCAGGCGCGCCAAGTGGAACACTGCCCCGACCCGCTCGAGCCCATCCCTGGCCCACGGCTGCAGTTCCGGAAAGCCGGCTGCCCCGTAACGGCGAGACATCGGACGGATGGGAGCTGCATCCTTGGTCCTTCGGTGGCCCCAGCGCACACCGCTGCGGGGCTGAATGTCAGTGCTTCCAGATAGAGGGGTGGACATTTCCTGCTGATTCTGTCATAGTGGGCCTTGGTGGCTGGCCTTCAGATGGCAACAACGGTGCAAGACGCGCACTTTGACCTGCGCGCTGTTTGCGTGCGCCCGACTCGCGGCGGCTGCGAGCACCGACGTTGGGACCGGCTGGTGGCCGCCCACCACTACCTGTCCTTCCAGCGCATGTTCGGACGTGCCTTGCGGCATGTCGCAACCCTGGACGGGACTTGGCTGGCGCTGCTGGGATGGCAACCCGGAGCGCTGCGCGTGGCCGTGCGCGACCGCTGGATCGGCTGGTCGCTGCAGCAGAAGCTGCGCCGCCTGCATCTGATCGCCCAGAATGTGCGCTTCGTGATGCTGCCCGCCGCTGCCGGGCGCAAGCACCTGGCATCGAGGGTCTTGGGCCTCAGCCTGCGCCGCTTGTCGGGAGACATCTTGGCCGAACATGGGTATCCGGCGCTGCTCGCGGAAACCTTCGTGGACCGGGCGCTGCACAGGGGCACGTGCTACCGCGCCGCGAACTGGCAGCCGCTGGGGTTCACCAGCGGCTATGGCCGCCAGCGGGGCCCCACGGCCCGCTGGCGGCATCATGGCCAGCCCAAGCAAGTGCTGGTGTACCCCTTGGCCCGTAACGTGCAGGCGCGTTTGCGCCAGCCCGAGCAGGAGCCCTGCTGGGGCGGTCCCGCCAAGCGGCCGCCGGCTCCGGCCGCGGTGCTGCGCAGCCTGCTCGAGCGCCTGCAGCAGGAGCCGCACTGCCGCCCGGCCGGCGGCCGCCGCTATGCGCTGGCCAGCCTGCTGTGCCTGGCCGCGAGTGCGCACATGGCCGGCTACCGCGGCGTGACGGCCTACTCGCGGTATGCCACCCTGCTCAGCCAGCGGCAGCGGCAGGCCGCCGGCTGCTGGTGCAACATGCGGCTACAACGCTACGCCGCTCCGGTGCCGAGCACGTTCTACCAAGCCTTGGTCCGGCTGCCGCCGGAGGTGTTCGAGGGGGCCGTCGAGCACGCCTCGCTGGGGCTGCAGGCCCACTCGCAGCCGGCCGTGCCGGAGCGCAGCGCGCAGGGGCTGGGCGAGCGCGCGGCAGCGGCCGCCGGCCGCGGGCAGGGCCCAAGGTGAGATTCTGGCCGGGCGCAAGCAGGGACACCGCGCGGGAGCGGGAGCAGGCGCAGGAATTGGAACGCTTGGAGCAGCACTGCGCGGCCCTGCTCGAGAAGGTGGAAAGCGCACGGCAGGAGAGCGGGGAATTCCGCCGACGGTCGCAGCGCAGCCAGGCCGAGCTGGAGCGGACGCGGACTGAGCTGGAGCGGACGCGGGCCGAGCTGGAGCGGACGCGGACTGAGCTGCAGCAAGCCCACACAACGATCGGCAATCTGAAGCTGCTCGTGGCAGACCTGCAGAAGACCTTGTTCGGGCGCAAGAGCGAGAAGCCGTCGGATCCCGGGCCCGAGCCGAAAGCGGACCCCAAGCCGCCGCCCGGGCCGGGGGACAGCCCTGACAAGCCTGACAAGCCTGACAAGGCCGGCAAGGGGCGCAAGCAGAAGGCCGCCAAGCGCAAGCGGGGACGCCAGCCCGGATCGGCCACTCCGCCGCGTCGGGACCGCTCCCGCCTGCCAAAGATTCCCGAGCCCTTGGAGCTGCCCGAGCACGAGCGCCGCTGCGCGCAGTGCGACACGCCCTTCGTGCGCTGCGGGACCAAGTCCAGCAAGATCTTCGAGATGCACTTGGCTGCGCTCGCCCGCGAGATTGAGCGCCAGTGCTACGAGCCGGGCTGCGCATGCGCACCGCCGGGACGCCTCGTTGCGCCCCCCGCGCCACGGCTGTGGAGCGGCACCCAGCTGGGGACCAGCGTGTGGGCCTGGAGCGTGGTCCAAGTTTTCCACATGCATCGCCCGCAGGCCGCGGTGGCGCGCGAGCTGGATGCCATCGGGTTGGGCATGGCACCGGCGACGCTGGCGCAAGGCCTGCAGAGGCTCGCCCGGCTGGTGCAACCCTTGGAGCAGGCCATCGCCGAGCGTCTGGGACAGGCTCGGGTGGTGCAGGCCGACGAAACCTCCTGGCCGGTGCAGAACATTGAGGGCCAGGACAACGCCAAGCAGCCCCCGGCATCCGGCGCCAGGCCCAAGCACTGGCTGTGGATGGTCTGCTGCGAGGATGCCGTCTGGATGCGCATCCTGCCGACGCGCGGGCTGCCCTCGGGCCGCGAACTGCTGGGCAAGCTGGGCCAAGGCAAGCTGCTGACGCTCGTGTGCGACTGCTGGAGTGTCTATCCGGCCTTCGCCAAGCGCTCCGAGAATGTCCGGCTGCAGTTCTGCTGGGCTCATCAGCGCCGACACTACTGCCGGGTGGAAGCCGGCTTTCCGGAACTGGAGCCGTGGGCCACGGACTGGCTCGAGCGGATCGGGGAAGTGTTCCACTTGGCGCACCTGCGTCGCAGGGCCTGGCAGCCCGAACTGCCCTTACAGGACCAGGCCGAGGACTTCGAGGCTGCGCAGGCAAGCCTGAAAGCCAGCCTCGGGAAACTCTTCGACGACGCGGTGCAAGAGTGGAGGAGCCTGGTTGCGCGCTATGAAATGCTGATCGCCGTGCCAAGCGGTGGCCGGACCGGCGCGGAGCTGGCCCAGGTGGAAGCGCGGGGCAAAGCCACGGCGTCCCTGATCCTGCACAAGGCGGGGCTCAGCGTGTTCCTCGAAGATCCGGCGATTCCCATGGACAACAATTACGCGGAGCGGACCTTGCGCGGACCCGTGATCTCGCGCCGGCTGAGCTTCGGGTCCGGCGGTCCGGCCGGGGCCGAGACGGCGGGGCGCCTGCTCAGCGTGCTGCAGACAGCGAGAGTGGCGGGGCTGAACCCGTACCGCTACATGCTGGATTGGCTGGATGCCTGTGCGCGCAACCGGGGCCAAGCCCCATCGGAACTGTCCCCATGGCTCCCGTGGGAGATGGACGAGCAGCGCATCGAGGAACTCCGCGCACCTCCCATCCGCTGGTGGACCCCGGCCAACGGGCCGCCAGCGGCAGCGCCGGCTGACGCACCCGACAGCACTTTCCCGCCCGCAGCTTAACTCCCCGCTGAGGCCAGCTCGCGAGTGTCGCTACGTCACTCGCCCACCTTCTCAGGCTGGAGCCTGAACGCGGCGAGCGAGGCCACTCTGCACCTGCGGGCCGCACCTTCACCTATCCGCGCCTTCCCCTGCCTTTGGCCCTCGCGAGGGCCAGCCTCCCAGGCCCCAAAATACTCCCCGGAGTGAATGCTTACCCCGATCCGATATGCTAAGCCCATGCGAGGCGCCCAGTTGTTCAAGTCATCCGCGATCCCGCTGCGCCACGGATAATTCCCCTGCCCGATCGCAGCTGGCATCCCAGACGCGACGTCAAATTGGATGAGGCGGTCGCCAACCTCAGTCTGCGGGTAGTCGGCGAGCAGATCGTAGCGCATTCCAAGATTCAAGGTGAGCCGAGGCGTCACCTTCCAGTCATCTTGGAAGTATCCGGCGTAATCTGTTCGACGCATTCCCCTTGTCCCTTGCATATAGACCAACTGAATGTTTCCAGGCTTGCCCATCAGCAATTCTGCCAATCCGAAGCCCGTATTCTTGGCTGCCGCTGGATTGTTTGTGAAGCGGAGCACAAATCCAAAGGCTCCCCGAGGGCGAGATGTCTGAAACCCATTGGTGTGACGGCGAACCGCGTCAAATCCGAATCGGAAACTATGGTTCCCGACATTCATCTCCAAGTTGTCACTGAACTGTATGTTGTTCATCGGAAGTATCGCCGGATTCCAGAAGTTGTCGCCGATGCGCGGGTATCCAGCGGCAGTGATCGCGGACAATCCCGTAGTGTATTCGTCCACGTTGACGTTGGGAATTCCGAAATCTTCCGCTGTGTTTCGATCGTCGTTCAGAGAGATTGCTCGCAAGTTTTCACGAGTGAATCCTGCTCGCACCTGATTGATCATCCGAGGCGTGATGACCTGCGTGTAACTGACGACAATCTGTGTCGCCGGTGCTTGAACTTGCACAAACGGTGTGGCTATCGGACCGAGAATGTTTGCAAATCCATTGACAAAATCTGCCCGCCCCTGCGTCAGCCGAAAGAATCCGCGCGAACCGCGAGGGAAATCACGGTCAATCTTCACCGTTCCCTGATCCGCTCCTTGCGTATTGCTCGCATCGGTCGTGAAGTTGGCGGCCACACCCGAGCCAGTTGGCTCAGGGAAAAATCGAAGGACTGCAAGACCCTGAGGACTAAATCGTGATTCGGGAACAGCATTGTTGGCGAATGGATCTCGGATTAGCTTTCCTGCCTCATTGCGTCGAGATGTGAGCGGATCGAAAATCCGACTCCGTCCGGTTACCTCACTGAAGTCTCCAGTCCTCATCAGAGCCGTTGGCACGCTAGCGATGTTCGTGGTGTCTTGATTGGTGCGCGAACCTTCGTACGACAAGAAGAAAAATGTAGATCCACTCTTGCGGCCCAACGGACCGCCGATAGTTCCACCGAACATATTTCGACTCAAAGGTGTCTTCTCGCCGGTATTGAAGTAGTTTCTGGCATCCAATGCGTCACTTCTAGTGAACCAAAATGCCGATCCATGCAATTCGTTTGTGCCCGACTTGTACCCCATGTTGAGAGTTCCGCCGGTCCTACCATAGCGAGCGTCCGGGGCCGATGTCTCTACACGGTACTGCTCTAGGGCTTCGATTTCGGGAAACACCATGACGCCCTGCCCCTGATGGTTGCTGTTGTTCTGGAGACCGTCAACGACGAAATTGTTGTCCGTGACACTGCCACCGTTGACGCTGGACACTGTGCTGCCGCGGATTTGCGACAGTGGCAGGCCCGAGTTATGCGGCTGTGCCAAGACGACGCCGGAACTGTAGCGCATGAGGTCGACAAAATTTCGAGATATATTCGGCAGTTCTTTGACCTCCTGTTCCGAGCGCTGCGTGCTCAGGGTGGCGGTTTCGGTCTGTAGAATGGCGGCAATGGCCTCAACTTCGATGGACTCGGCCACCGAGCCAACCTCGAGCTCGAAGTCAACAGCAATTCGCTCCGACAGATTCAGGGAGACCTCTTTCGCCGCGGTGCGGAACCCGTCGGTGGACACGGTGATCCTGTAGGGTCCCGGCGGCAGGGGTGGCGAAACGTACAGTCCGGAGGGATTCGTCTCGCGCGACAACCGGTAGTTCGTCCCCGTGTTGAGCACTTCGACCTGGGCGCCGGGGATCACGGCACCGCTGATGTCGGTGACTGTGCCGCTCAGCACACCCGTGTCGACCTGGGAAAGCAGCGGCCAGACACACACCGGCAGAGCGAGGACGAGCCGATGCCAATTCTTAATACGTAACACTGTTACTCCTCTCGTTCCCGACGCCGGCGTGAACGCCAGTACCGCGTCAGTTCCCCTTGGCAGGCAAGGACACGAACGACCGCGCTACGGCCCCACGTTCAACTGTCGTGGCCTGAGTCTACCCGATTGTGATCGGTTCCGCAGAATGGAGATGGAAGCTGCCGGATGCGCAGCATCGTTGTTTGGATTAGTTGGCACCGGGGTACAGCCGTCGCACAGCAAGCGGCGCCAAGTGGCGAAGTCACGACAGCCTTGGACCTTGGAGCCCGTGGCGAGCCAGGTCGGAACACCGCTCGTGACGATCGGCGTTGTCTTATGGATGGCCCGTCCTAAGTGCCACTCCTGACCCCCTGACCGCGTATCCTTGGCACGCTCCGACACTGCCGTGCCGTGGCTCCCTGCCAGCGCGCCGGCGGTCGCAGATCCGCCGCCAGATTCTCGACGCAAGGGCCGGCTGCCTGTTGGTCGGCAGGCCCGATTCCCAACGGGCACCCGTCGGCACTCTCGAGCGTGCCAGCCCACGGGCCTCGCACTCGCTGCCGACCTCGAGCGGCAGGTGCCGCAATCGTCATGCCTACATCAGTTGCCGAGTGGCGGGCTTACCCCTGGGTGATGCCGCCGGTTCCCTCCCGGGCCTTCGGATCGAAATGATCTGGATGCGCCGCGAGCAGCCCAAGGGAACTTGGAAGCTGGCCGATTCCGACTCGAGCGCTTGCAGTCTGAAGGCGACCGACGAAGAACGCCGGGAAGAATCTTGCAATTGGTAGTCGAGGCAGGCGCGCGGAGCGGAGGTCACCCAGCCGGGCCGACAGGGCCGCGGTCCAGCAGTGCCCTCATTCGCTGGAGCGTGCCGGCGTGTTCCGCGAGTGGCGCCAAGTTGGTGAACTCTCGCGGATCCGAGCGGTGGTCGTACAGTTCCTCGCCGTCCCCGTCGCCCACCCACTTGATGTACCGATGGGTGGCTGAGCGCACGGTGCGTCCAAAGATCCGGCCCTCCCACTGCACTTGTGAATAGGCAGCATCCTTGACTTGCCCGTCTGGGTCATCCAGCAATGGCGCGAGGCTGACGCCATCAAGGTAATCCGGACCCTCCAGGCCGCACAGATCCGCCAGTGTGGGGTAGAAGTCCACGAACTCCACCAACGCTCTCGAGGCTCGACCGGCTCCGCGGATCGAAGGCGCCGAAATGATCAACGGAGCTCTTACTGACTCCTCCATCAGGCTCATCTTCTGCCAGTGCGTGTGCTCTCCCAGGTGCCAGCCATGGTCCCCGAAGAACAGGACGACTGTCCGGTCGGCCTCTCCGAGGCGATCCAGCTCGTCCAAGACCCGGCCGACTTGCTGGTCCATGAAGGAGACCGACGCATAGTAGCCGCGCAATGCGATCCGCTGGTTCTCCTGGCTCATGCCCATGTTGTGCCAGAGGAATGGACGGAGATTCTTGGCCGGCGCGGGAATGTCGTCCAAGTCGCCCGGAGGATTCTCGATCAGCTCGATGTCCTCCAGTGGATACATGTCAAAGAAGCTGGACGGGGCCACGAACGGTGTGTGCGGCCTGACGAATCCCAGCCCGAGGAAGAATGGCTGGCCCGCCGATGATCGCAACAGCTCAATCGCCGTGTCGGCGGCGTTGGCATCCGCCTGGCCCGACGCGTCGGCTGTTTGGACCCACTGCATCTTGAGGCCGTGGCGCAAGTTCGGGTTGGGATCGCCGCCCGGTCCCTGGCTCAGGTGCTCGTCGCCGGGCGGGCTGATCGACACGTCCCACGACGGCGGGTCCTGATGGTCCATCTTTCCCACGCCCCCGGGAACCCCCATGTGGAACATCTTCCCGACCCGCATCGAGCGCCAGCCGGCACGCTTGAAGAGTTGCGGCAGCGTGACCGCTTCCGGATGCTGCTGCCGAAAGTCCACCATCGAATTGGTGACGACTCCGCTCTGGTCCGGCCGCATCCCGGTTAGCAGGGACGCGCGGCTCGGGCCGCAAAACGGGAACTGGCAGTAGGCGTTGTCGAATCGCACCCCCCTCTCGGCCAGCCGGTCGATGTTGGGCGACTTGACGAGAGGGTGGCCGTAGCACCCGAGTGTCGAAGTCAGATCGTCCGACGCCACGAAGAGGACGTTGAGGGGGGACTCAGAGCGGGAGCAAGCCAATGTCCCAGCGAGGAGGGAACCGGCGAAGTCGCGCCGCGAAATCAGATCAGGCATGGTCGTGGGAGGTGCCTTTGCGACTCAGGGCCCGCCCGCCCTGACAAGTCCCGGGGCGGGATAGGACCCTCACGTGGCATGTCCAAGGTTGGCTGAGGGCACCGGCAATCGCAGTCCCCGTGGGGCAAAGACCCCCCAGGTGCCGGGTACTTGCCGGTGACCGTCCACGGGCAGCATACCAATGCCCGCCCTGAACGGGCGGCCTGCCGCCGCCGCGGCGCCGGCCAACCGGCGGAATGGCCATGACCCCGCGACTTCTCAGTGGCGACACAGCAAGCTGCCCTGCTGGAAGGACGCACCAGCGCCACCTGACCGCCGCCCCGACCGAAGCAATTGCCTGGCGTTCTCAAGGGCAGCCGCGGTGACCTCCGATCCGGAGAGCATTCGCGCCAGCTCGTCAGCCCGCTCACCGCTTCCGAGGGCCGCGACGCTCGCGCTCGTAGTGTCCCCCGAGGCGAACTTCTCCACCCGGTAATGCGCGTCCGCGAAGCAGGCCACCTGCGGCAAGTGCGTGACGCACAAGACTTGGCTGTCCCCGGCGAGCCCGCGCAACCGCCGACCGATCGCCTCTGCTACGCCGCCGCCAACCCCCGCGTCCACCTCGTCGAACACCAGCGTCCGGCGGTGCGCAAGAGCGGCCGCCTGGGCCTGCAGCGTCGTCTTCAAGGCGAGCGCGACCCGGGACAGCTCGCCGCCCGAGGCCACCTGTGCCAAAGGCCGCGCTGGCTGGCCAGGGTTGGCCGAGAAGAGCAGCGCGACTTTGTCACACCCTCTCGCGCTCCAAGATCCCAGCGGCTCGACGCTCACTCGGAGCGTCGCCGATTGAAGGGCGAGCGCCCGCAACTGGCGCTCGGCCCCCCTCGCCAGGCGCGCGGCGGCTTCGCGCCGCATGGCCGACAGTCGCTCCGCCTTGGCCTGGTAGTCCGCCTCCGCGGCGGCGAGCTCCCCCTCCAGCCGCCCGAGGGTCTCGTCGGCCGCGTCCAAGGCGGCCAGCTGTGCCCCGAGGCGGCCTTGGAACTCGAGAACATCCCGCAATTCGGGGCCGTACTTGCGCTTCAGCCGCTCCACGAGCGCCAAGCGGTCCTCAACCTCCTCAAGCCGGGCCGGGTCGGCGTGCACCGAGCCCAGATACGCCCGCAATTCGTACGCCACGTCCTCGACGGTCGCCCGGGCGCCCTCAAGGGCGTCTGCGTGCCCGGCCAGCGCCCGGTCCGCACGTGCGCCGGCAAGCAAGGAATCCGCGGCGAGCTTCAGCTGCGCGGCCGCCGACCTCGCGGAATCGTACAGCGCATCGTAGGCTTCGTGCGCGCTAACGCGGAGAGTCTCGGCGTTCGCGAGGCGGGCCCGCTCGTCGACGAGGTCCTCGTCCTCCCCGGCTTGGACTTCCGCGCCGGCCAGCTCTTCGGCCTGGTAGCGCAGGAGGTCGGCCCGGCGGATCCGGTCCTGCTCATCGGATCGCAGCCGGCCCAGCTCCTCGCGGCACGACTCCCACCGGCGCCAGCAGTCCGCCAGCGCTCCGACGCGGGCTTCGAGACCCGCGAAGGAGTCCACCATCGCCAGCTGAGAGCGGGCTGACAGCAAAGTCTGCTGCTCGTGCTGCCCGTGTATGTCCCCCAGATGGCCCGCCAGCTCTTTCAGCAACCGGACCGTCGCGGGCGAACCGTTAACGTAGGCCCGGCTCTTGCCGGTGGCGAGCACGTGCCGCTCGATGATCAGCTCATCGGGGTCCGCGTCGATCCCTGCGGCGTCCAGCCTGTCCGAGAACGCCGAGCCCGGGGGAGGTTCGAACGTTCCGCAGACGCGGGCCCGCCGCGCTCCGCGCCGCACCGCGTCGGAGCTTGCCCTCGCGCCGAACAGCAGCGCCAGCGCGTCAACCACGATTGACTTGCCGCTGCCCGTCTCACCGGTCAGCAAGTTCAGCCCGGGGTCAAACTCGACCCGCAGGCGCTCCACGACCGCGTAGTGCTCAACGTGCAGTTCTCGGAGCATGGCCAGCCTCGGGCGGACCGCAGAGCGCGCGCAAGGGGAACGCGCGACTGGACCCTAGAATAACCAGCCGGCGCGACCTCCGACACCGGATGGGTAACGCCTGGAGGCCCCCCCGTCCAAGACGCAAGGGCGGCGTGCGAGCTCACGGCAGGGTGCCACTCCGCGACTACCCTGCGCCAAAGCGACTGTGCAAGCGACACCCAACCTGTTGGTGCTCAGACCGCGCGCCACTCAAGGTATAGTATATTCTGTCACGCCGCGTCTTAAATCGCGCGACACGGCATTCGACCGGCTCTTGAGAGGATTGCGTTGCAGTTTGCCCCAGCGTTAGCCCTGTTGCTCCAAGCCGTGCCGGAAGCTGCGGACGAGGCAGCCCCAACGGCCTCGGAGGAAATGGCCGCGGCCGTCGAGCAGTCCACGCTGCTGGGGCTGCTCGGAGAGGTTGGCCCGGTCGGGATGGTGACCTTCGCCATCCTCGCGGCGATGTCCGTGCTGTCGTGGGCGCTTGCCTACTCCAAGCACCGCGTGCTCTCTGGTTCGGCATCCGGCAACCGCGCCTTCCGGAAGATGTTCCGCAGGGCGGGCAACCTGCCCAAGGTCAACACCGCGTCGGTCAAGTACGGGCGGGCACCGCTGGTGCAAGTGTTCCAGATCGGATACAAGGAAGTCGCGCGCCAAGTTAACAGCTGGGGGTACCTGAACAGCCCCGCCGCCCTCGACCGGTCACTGGCACTGGCCGTGAGCGAGGAGACTTCCCGCCTGCAGGCCAATCTGGGCCTGCTTGCCACCACTGCGTCGTCCGCGCCGTTCATCGGGCTGTTCGGGACGGTCTGGGGCGTGCTGGAGGCGTTCCGCGGACTCGGCACGAGCAGCGGGGCAACTCTGCGGGCCGTCGCGCCAGGTATCGCGGAGGCGCTGCTTGCCACGGCACTGGGGCTGTTCACCGCGATTCCGGCGCTGATTTTCTACAACGTCTACGCCACGCGGCTCCGCGAGATCCGGCGGCGCATGCAAGACTTCGGACTGGAGTTCCACAACCTTGCGGAGCAGGACTACGGAGTGAAAGATGGCCAGTCGGCTCACCGACCCTGAGGACAGCGACGACGCGATCGCCGAGATCAACATCACCCCGTTCGTCGATGTAGTGCTGGTCTTGCTGATCATTTTCATGATCACCGCTGGCGTGGTGGAGTTCGGGCTCGAGATCGACGTTCCCCGCACCCGCGAGGTCGTGACGACGGACAAGGACTTCGCCTATGTCAACATCACGTCGAAGGGGGAGCTCTTCTTCGGAAGCGATCCGGTGAGCGTCTATGACATCGCCGAGCTGGCCAAGGCCAAGAATCCCGACCGCCCGGGGATCTACCTCAGAGCGCACCGGACCACCCCTTGGGAAGTGGTGGCTCCGGTGATTGCGGAGTGCGGCGTGAACAGGGTCAACGTCAACGTCGTCACGAAGCCGCTGTCGCGGGAACCGCGAGGACGGCGCTGAGGACGGCCGGAGGTTCCATGACCGAGCTCGGAGCCGAGCCGGGCCGCGAGGCGCTTCGGGGGCCACTGCTGGTCTCCACCGGGTGCCACGGCGCCCTTGTGGCAGCGTCGCTGGCGTGGGGCCTGCTGAACCCGACCATCGAGCTCGGATCGCGCGATGCCGCAGGTGGCGGGGGCATCATCGCCGTCGGCAGCGTGCCGATCAACGTCGCGCCGGCCAACGAGCCCAACCCGGTGGCCAGCCCCAGCCGGCACAACGTGCCGGCCCCGGACGGTTTTCGCTCGTCAACCGAACTGGCCCAGCCAGAGCCGCCCGCTCCGGACCGGCCGTCGGTGCCCACCCCCGAGCGGCGGGAGGCCGAGAAGCAGCAGGAGCGCTCCGTCGGCCAGCGCAGCGCCGGCCGCGCCGAGAGCAACGAGCTGCGGTCATCGCGCGGGGCGGCGCTCAGCAGCGGCCTGTACCGGGCCAGCAAAGGGGGCGCCGTCGGCTTCGGAGGGTCGCGGGGCGGCCCCTTCGGGGCCCGCTTCGGCTGGTACGCGGAGATCCTCCAGCGCAGCATCGGCGAGCACTGGCGGCGCACGCTCGGCCAAGTCGCGGGAGGCTCGGCCAGGCCGGTCGTCGTCACGTTCGTGATCCAGCGCAGCGGCGCGATCGGCCAAGTCACGATCGCTGAGTCGAGCGGGAACCGCTCGCTGGACTACTCCGCCGTGCGGGCTATCAACAACGCCAGCCCGGTGCGGCCGCTGCCCGCCGGCCTAGGCCGGCGGGCCATCGTGATCGAGATGCACTTCCGGCTTGACTGACAGCGGGCCGCCCTAGCGGCGCGAGGAGGGACTGAACATGCGACACCAATGGATAGCGGCCCTAGCGGGTCTCGTGGCGCTGGCGTCGGCGCTGCCCGCCCAGCGAGCGGACGTGATCATCGAGCTGACCGAGCAGCAGCGCGACCCCCGAGTCGCCCTGCCCGAGATTCGGGGCCCGATCGACGCTGCCCCCGCCGTCGGGCGCTTCAACGACGAGGTCTGGAAGGCTCTGGACGCGTCGGGGCGCCTGGACATCGTGCCTCGCAGCTTCTACCCGCGCAGCGCACCCCGGCGCCCCGAAGACCTGCAGACCGCCGCTGACAGCCTGCCCGAGGACCCGGCGGCGAGAGGGCTGTGGATGCGTGGCTGGTCCGACACACCGGTGGTGGCCAACTACTTGGTGTACGGCAGCATCGACGAGGCCAATGACCGGCTGGCCCTTCAGGGCTACGTCGCGGACGTGACGCAGGAGTCTGCCGAGGCTTCCTACGTGTTCGGGAAGCGCTACTACACCGAGGCCAACCTCGCCGGGGCCCGCCAGATGGCCTTTGACTTTGCGCGCGACATCCTGGTCAACCTCGGGCTGGGCCAAGGCCTGGCCGGGACCCGGATCTATTACGTCCACAGGGACGACGGCTCCGACACCAAGGAGATTTGGGCGATGGACTACGACGGCAGCAACAAGGAGCGCATCACGAGCTATCGCAACCTGTGCCTGACGCCCGCCGTCTCCCCGGACGGCCGACGCATCGCCTTCACGACCTACGCCGACGAGGGCCTCCCCAAGATCTTCGTGCACTCGCTCGAGACTGGCCGCCGGCTGCCGTTCTACAACCAAGACGCGTCGATGAACACGACACCCAGCTTCAGCCCGGACAACTCGTCAATCTACTACGCGTCCACGACCTCCGGCCAGAGCCAGATCTACCGAGCCGACCCGGACGGGGGCAACCTGCGCCGGATCTCGTACTCGCGGTCCATCGACGTGCACCCCTCGGTCAATCCGCGGACCGGTGGCCAGATCGCCTTCGTCTCCGGAGCGGCCGGCACGCCGCAGGTCTACCTGATGGACACGGACGGCGCGAATCGCCGCAGGCTGGTCCGGGGCGGGGGCGACGCCGTCCAGCCCGCATGGGACCCGAGCGGCGAGCGCTTGGCCTTCACGTGGACCCGCGGGTACGAGATCGGCAACTACAACGTCTTCCTGCTCGACGTGGCCAGTGGCAGCTTTACCCAACTCACCCACAGCGCGGGGCGGAACGAGCATCCCTCGTTCTCTCCGAGCGGGACGCACATCGCGTTCTCTTCCGACCGCATGGGCACCGTCCAAGTCTGGTCCATGCGGGCGGACGGGACCCAGCTGCGGCAGCTCACAAGCCGTGGCACGAACGAATCGCCGGTATGGGCAGTGCGGTGAGCGAAGGCCCGCGGATCTCTCGGGCGGCCCTTCGGAAACGGCGCGGGGATTGAAGGCCTAATCTGGATACGATATCCTAGTTGGCAATACCGCAGGTTTGTAGTCGTCACTTGTTTGGCGGCTCAGGATGGAGGAACTGAAGGACCAATGCGACCAAAGAAGAGAATTGCCTTACTTGCTATCAGCGCCATGCTGGCGCTGTTTGCCTTCGGCTGCAGAAAAGAGGCACCGCCACCGCCGCCGCCGCCACCACCGCCGCCGCCGCCGGAGGCCCCGCTGGCGAGCGTGAGCATCACGGCGGAGCCGAGTTCCATCGAGCGTGGAAAGTCAGCAACGCTCAAGTGGAGCTCGTCCAACTCGTCAAGCGCGGAAATCAACCAGGGGATCGGCGCCGTCGCGACCAGCGGAAACCGGGAGGTCTTCCCGACGCGGACAACCGAGTACACCATCACGGTCAAGAATGCCGACGGGAAATCCGCCGGCGCCTCGGCCACCGTGACGGTCCGGGCACCGCCGCCGCCGCCACCACCACCGCCGCCCAAGCCGGATCTTTCCGAGGCGTTCGGCGCGGCCAACGTTCGCGACGCGCTGTTCGACTACGACCAGAGCGACCTGCGTGCGGATGCGCAGAACGTGCTGCGCGCAAACGCCACGGCAATCAAGGGGCTGCTCGAGGAGTACCCCACGGCTGCCTTCTTGGTGGAGGGCCATTGTGACGAGCGTGGTACCACAGAGTACAACCTAGCCTTGGGTGACCGGCGCTCCACGGTTGCGATGGAGTTCTTGGTCAACCTGGGCGTGCCGGCCAGCAAGCTGTCCAAGGTCAGCCTGGGCGAAGAGCGCCCGGCTTGCTCCGAGGAGAGCGAGAGCTGCTATCAGCGCAACCGCCGGGCCCACCTGCGGCTGCGCTAGCGAGCGCGCGGCGAGTGTCCGGATGAGAGAGACCGGGGCGCGCGGAGCGCCCCGGTTGCATGCTTTGGGGCCGGATTCGCCGGGAGCGCCCCAGACATGACCTGCCGGTTCGGACAGCGTTCCCGGCGCGGAGGTCTGCCATGTCGTTGAAGCCACTAGTAGTCGCCAGCCTTCTGAGCATCGCTGCGCTTGCACCGCAGGGTGCAGCCCAGAGAAAGGAGTACCTCCAGTTGCAGCGGGATGTTTCGCTGTTGCAGGAAACCCTCCGGGTTCGGGACCAGGCGCTATCGGAGCGCCTAGCCGCATTGGAGGCCCTTGTTGGCCAGGGCAGTGACAAGCAGGACAGGCTCACCGCCGCGCTGGCCGTGATCGAGCGCAGTCTGGCCGAGCTCGGGGACGGGCTGACCGAGCCGACGCTGGCCACCGGCGCCAAGGTGGACTCGCTGCGAGCGCGCATCTCGGACCTGCGGGCGACCGTGGAGGAGATCGCGCTCGCGGTCGAGCGACTCTCGCTGGACGCGAAAGACATCAAGACTCACCTCTCCACGCTGCCGCCGCCGACCGGGGAGGAGGGCGGTGACGGCTCCGAAGTCGCGGTCAACGCCAGCGAGGCGATCTTCGAGGGAGGGCTGCAGGATTACCTGCGCGGCAACATCGAGAGCGCGCGAGGCCAGTTCATGGACTATCTCGCGCTCTATCCGACGCATCCCCGGGCGGGGGAGGCCCAGTACTACCTGGCCGAGACCTACTACTCCTCGGCCGAGTACGACGAGGCCGTGCGACAGTTCGAGCAGGTTTACAGGCGTCACCCACTGAGCCCCATGGCGGCGGACGCGCTCTACAAGCAGGGAATGGCGTACCTCAAACTCCGCAAGCGAGACGAGGCCCGGCAATCGTTCGAGGATGTGATCAAGCGGTTCCCGGACAAGTCTGTCTCGCAGCACGCCCGGGCCGAGCTGAACAGCCTGCTCAACGCCAAGCCGTCCCCGAGCCTCTGATCGCCGGCGGGCCCGGCCATCGGCCCCTGATTCCAGTGGCGAAGCTCAAGGTGCTGTTCCTTTGCACGGGAAACTCATGCCGCAGCCAGATGGCCGAGGGCCTGCTGCGCAACTTGGCGGGCGACCGCTTTGAGGCTTTCTCGGCCGGCACGCTGCCCCACGGCCTGAATCCGGCGGCTGTCAGCGCGATGCGCGAGGTCGGCATCGACATTTTGGGCCAGCGGTCCGAGCACGTCGACAAGTATCTGGGCGCGGGGATTGACACGGTTATTACCGTTTGCGACCGTGCCGCGGCGAACTGCCCGGTCTTTCCCGGCCGGCCGCGGACGATCCGGTGGAGCTTCGAGGATCCCGCCGCGGCCAAGGGTGGCCCGGACCGGCGCCGGGCGGCGTTCCGGCGTGTCCGTGACCAGATCGCGGGAAACCTGCGTGCGTGGATCGACGCCGAAGGCGGCGGCTGAGAGGCGGCTTACAGCTCTTCCAGATTGGCCGCCCGCGCCAGCAGGCGCTTCAGCCCGTGTCGCCGGAAATACACCGAGAGCTTTGCGTGGGGCCCCCGGCCGTCGCGCCGCTCGACGACCCCGATTCCGAACTTCCGGTGCCGCACCCGGGAACCTCTGGCGAACTTGCCCTCAAGGACGACGCGCCGCAGCCCCTGTCCCAGCTTCGGCCTGCGAGGCTTTGCGACTGGCAGCGGCCTCTGGGCGCCGGTGGCGGCCTCCCGTGTCGGGGCCGGCGAAGTCGCCGCGTTGTCGAAGAAGGCTCTCACCTCGCTCACCGTGTTGTGGGAGGCGAGCGGTCGTCCCAGGCTTGTGACCGGCGGCTTGGGGGCCGACTTCGGAGGTCGGTGACCGAAGTCGAAGCGATCGGTGCCCGCCGAGACCCGCCGCACTAGCGCGGGAGGAATCTCTTCCAAGAACGGGGACGGGCGCTGGAGTTGCCACGGCTCGCCGAAACGCTGGCGCTGGTGGGCCCAGGTCAGGGTCAGGCGGTCCCGGGCCCGCGTCATCCCGACGTAGAAGAGCCTTCGCTCTTCCTCAATCTGGTCGCCCGCGGCATCGTCGTTGTTCCATCTGTGCGGGATTAAGCCGTCCTCGACGCCTGTCACGAACACCGTGGGGAATTCCAAGCCTTTCGCGCCGTGCAGGGTCATCAGCAAGGCGCGGGCGTCGCCCGGATCGCGGTCTGCAGCGGCCAGCAGGGCGGCGCGGTCGAGAAAAGACTGGAGAGAGTCGCCCCGGCCGTCGGATTCCCGCGCCGCTACCTCCAGTTCCGCGAGATTCTCAAGGCGGCCGCCGGCCTCATCCTTCGGCCTGGACCGGAGCATCTCGACGTATCCCGAATTCTTGGCAACCCACGCGACGAGCGACTCGGCGGACTCCCCGCTGATCAGGCCCTGCAGATCCGACACCAGATCCCGGAATCGTCGCAGGGCGGACCGGGCGCGGCGGGGGACCAAGTCGCGGCGGACCAAGTCATCGATGGCCCGCCAAAGGGACAGCCCGGCGGTCTTCGCATGCGACTCGACGCGCCCCATGGTGGCTTTCCCGATGCCGCGGGCGGGAACGTTGATGATCCGCCGCAGGCTGACCCCGTCCTCCGGGCACACAGCCACCCGCAGGTAGGCCAGGATGTCCCTGATCTCCCTGCGCTGGTAGAAGGTCAAAGACCCGAGTACCAAGAAGTCGACGCCCTCCACTTGGAGCGCCTCCTCGAACTGTCGTGACTGGGCGTTGGTGCGGTAGAAGATTCCGACTCGGGTGTTCCCGTGCTCCTCGAGCGTGCGCTTCACCCGCTCGGCGACGAACCGAGCCTCGTCCTGGGCACCACGAGCGGCGCAGACTTGGATCGGATCGCCCTCGGGCCGTTTCGTCCACAGGGTCTTCTCGTGCCTGTTGGCATTCCGGGAAATCACAGCGGATGAGGCCTTGAGAATGGTGCCAGTCGAGCGGTAGTGCTGCTCGAGCCGGACCGTGCGGGCGCCGGGAAAGTCGGACCGGAACCCCAAAATGTTGCTAATGTCCGCACCGCGCCAAGAATAGATGGACTGGTCCTCGTCGCCGACGACGCAGACATTGTTCCTCGGCCGAGCCATCAGTCGCAGCAGGTCGTACTGGGGACGGTTCGTGTCCTGGTACTCGTCGACCAAGAGGTGCTCGTAACGCGCTCGCACTGCTTCGCGCGCGTCCTGGCTGTGCCGCAGCAGGCGCACGGCCTCCAGCAAGAGGTCATCGAAGTCGAGCCCATTCATCGCGAGCAAGTCGGCCTGGTACTGATCGAAGACCGGAGCCAGGGGCATCACGGTCTCCTTCACCCGGATCTCGGAATCCGCCTCGCGTCTTCCGCACTTGACGGCGCTGATGGCGGAGATGCAGTCGCGCGCCTTGATCGTGCCCGGGGCAACGTCGAGCGATCGCATCACGGACTTCACGAGCGAGATCTGGTCCGCCGAGTCGCAAATCCCGAACCGCGTCGTGAAGCCCGGCCGGATTTCCGCGAGCGGCTCCCCGTACTGCCGCAGAAGTCTGACGCAGAAGGAGTGAAAGGTCGAGACGGTCGGCGGCCGGGCCCCGGCCAGGCCATGGGCCTCGAGCTGCCGCTCGACACGCTCGCGCATCTCATCGGCCGCCTTGTTGGTGAAGGTGACGGCTAGGATCGAGCCAGGGCTCACGCCGTGCTCGAGAATCAGGTGGGCGACGCGCGTGGTGATCACGCGCGTCTTGCCGCTGCCCGCCCCCGCGACCACCAGCAGAGGACCCTCGTAGTGGGTGACAGCCTCGCGCTGGCGCTGGTTGAGCGACGAGAGCAGCGACATGCGGGACTTTCATCTTATCGGCTCCGGAGCTGCCAAGACGCGCCATTCTCGGGGCCTGCCCCGCTCGCCCCGGGACGCGCGGTGGCTACAATGTCTGAGCAAGGCAACCCTATGCCAAAGCACGCCCAGTGGACCCGGACCCGTCGCGAACTGCTGAGAGACTCTTGCTGCGGCGTTGGCTATCTGGCTCTGCAAGCAATGGCAGCGGGCGGGCTTGCCGGGGCGGCAAACGTGCCGAGGGGCGATCCGCTCGCACCGAAGCCGCCGCACGTGGCGGATCCGAAGGCCAAGGCCGTGATCTTCCTGTTCATGGCTGGGGGCCCAAGCCACATTGAGACCTTCGATCCGAAGCCACTGCTGAACGAGCTGCACGGGCAGCCGCGGCCGGCGGAGTTCGGCGAGGCCAAGTACCAGTTCGTCAAGTCAGACGCGAAGCTACTCGGCACCAAGCGCACGTTCAAGCGCTATGGCGAGTCTGGGATTCCGGTCTCGGACCTGCTGCCGCACATCGGCAGCTGCATCGATGACATCGCGGTCATCCGGTCGTGCCACGGTGACATGGTCGTCCACTCAGCGGCGCAGTACGAGCTGATGACCGGGCGGATCGTCCCGGGCTTCCCGTCAATGGGGTCGTGGATCGTCTACGGGCTGGGAGCGGAGGCAGAGTCGCTGCCCGCCTACGTCGTGATGCCGGATCCGGACGGTGCCCTAGAAGCTGGCCAGCCGATGTACATGAACGGTTTCTTGCCGGCGGTGTACCAACCGACGACATTCCGGCCGGGAGACCGGCCGGTCCTCAACCTAGACCTTCCGGCCGGTGTGGACCTTGGACAGCGCAGGCAGACCGTGGACCTGATCCAAGAGCTCAACCGCGCGGCAATGGACCCTCAGGACGATGAGTTCGAGGCTCGGGTTCGCACGTACGACCTCGCCTTCCGCATGCAGACGGAAGCTCCGGAGGTGTTCGACATTGCGAGGGAGTCTGAGGCAACGCTCGAGATGTACGGGGTCGGCAAGGAACCGACGCACGACTATGGCAGGCGCTGCCTTCTGGCCCGACGACTGGTGGAGCAAGGCGTCAGATTCGTGACTGTGGTGTCCGGCGGAGGCCCGGGCAACCTGCAGTGGGACGCTCATCAGGACATCGAGGAGAACCACCTGCGCATGGCGGCGCAGACCGACCAACCCGTCGCGGCGCTCTTGAAGGACCTCAAGCAACGCGGGATGCTGGACGAGACGCTGGTGCTGTGGGGGGGCGAGTTTGGCCGGTCACCGGAGGCGGAGACACGCAAGGACGGCAGCGCAGGTCGCGACCACCACAATCTGGGGTTCACGATGTGGATGGCCGGCGGCGGCATCAAGGGGGGCCAGACCGTCGGGGAAACCGACGCCATTGGGCTCCGCGCCGTGGAGCGACCGTACCACTTCCGCGACATTCACACGACGATTCTGCACCAGCTGGGGCTGGACCAGAACCAGCTGGTGTACCCGCACCTTGGCCGCAACGAGCGGCTGACCCAGGTCCACGGCCGCGTCATCGAAGAAATCGCGTAGCGGACCGGCCGCGATAGACTGGTCCGGATGCCAGCGAACTATCAGGCCGAGATCGTCGGAGTGTTCGGCCAGCCCGTGGCCGAGAACCCAACCGGGGTGATGCAGGAGGCGGGCTTCGCGGCCGCCGGCCTCAACTGGCGCTATCTGAATTTCGAGGTGCCGCCGGCGAAGCTCGGGGCCGCCATGGCGGCGCTGGACGCCCTCGGAATGCGCGGGATCAACCTGACGATTCCGCACAAGGTGGCGGTATTGCCCTACCTTGACAATCTCTCCCGCGAGGCCCAGGCCGTCGGCGCGGTGAACACGGTCCGCATCGAGAATGGCCGGAAGATTGGCGAGAACACCGACGGCAAGGGTTTCCTCCGCGGGTTGCGCAAGGATGCCGGCCTGGACCCGCGCGGCAAGCGGGTCGTCCTGCTGGGTGCGGGGGGCGCCGCGCGTGCGATCTCGGCCGAGCTATTGCTGGCAGGCGTCAAGGACCTGTTGGTGGTCAACCGCTCAGAGGCCCGGGGCGGGGCAATGGTGGCCGACTTGGGCGCCGCGACGGGAGGGCCGATCCGGTACCAGCGGTGGGCCGGCACCTATGGCGTGCCGGCGACTTGCGACCTGCTGGTGAACGCCACGCCGGTAGGGCTGTTCCCGGATGTCGACGAGGTCCCCGACGTGGACCTGTCGGGGATGTCCGCCGGAGCGCTGGTGGCCGACGCGGTCTTCAACCCGCCCGAGACAAGGTTTCTCGCCGTTGCCCGCCAACAAGGCCTGCCTACGCTGGACGGGCTGTCGATGCTCGTCTACCAAGGCGTGATCGCCTTCGAGATGTGGACGGGGCAGTCGCCGGACGAGAACGCCATGAAGGCAGCGCTCCGGAATGCGCTGGGCGCGAGCTGAGGGCACCCCAACACGGCGGGGCGGCCCCCCATCGGGGACCGCCCCTTTCGGTGCCGCCAGTTTCCGGTCGAAGCTCGACTTAGCGGCGGCCTCGCCCCCGGTCCCGGCCAGATCCGCGCCGTTCGGCGCCGCCCCGTCGGTCAAAGCCGCGCCGCCCACGGGACTGGAAGCCCGGCCTCTGGCCGGATCCTCGCCCACGCCCGGCCCAAGGACCGCGCTGTCCTTGATTTCTGAAGGAGCCGAATCCCCTCTGAGAGCGGCCCGGCATTTCGACCAGCCCCAGCATCAACGCGCCTGGGTAAGCGCGCAACGTCTCTCTGGCCTCGCCGATCTCGGCGACCTTCGCCCGTTGCTCGTCCGTCAGCACCGCGTCGATCTTGGAGCGCTGCTCCTCGCGCCAGGCCTCGGCGGCCTCGCGATCCATACCGCGCTCGGGTCGCTCGCGGCGGATGTCCCTGATCTGTTCAACCTGTTCCTCGCTGAGCCCGAAGGCCTCCGTGGTCGTCTTGACGGCGTTCTGGCCGCCCCGACCCTGCCCCGGTGGGCCCCCCTGAGCTTGTGCAGCGACGGAAGCCGCCAACACGAGCGGAACTGCCAAGCTGAGTCGCCCAATCTGCGTAGTCATCGTCATGTCTGTGTTCTCCTTCTGCCTTTTGGTCCGTTCCTGCCACAACGACTGATGTCTGCCGCTGTGATCTAATAGACGCGCCGACGAGGCGCGTGCGTACGTGCTGGGTGTAAGAAGCTAGTAAAATCGCGTGTGGTCGCCACCGGAGCCCTCTGGCTATGGGCCAACTGGTCCGACCCCGGGTGGTCCGGCGATAGAAAGCGCTGCGAGCATGCGGTTGTCCCAGACGGGAGTGGGAGGGCCCAAGCAAGGACTGTCGGAGATGCGCTAACGCTGGGTGTGGCAGCAGCGCCGACCCCTTACGGGACCAAGACCGCGCTGCAGGCAGCGAGCAGTGGCAAGCCTCCCCGGCCTTCCGTGTCCCGCGAGGGGCTGGTCGCATGGTCGGCTGCAGCGAGTCGTGCGCGCTTGAACTTGGGCCGCAGGCAGGCCCGTGGACGGAGCCTGCCCCGCACATCTGAGCGCGGCACGCCAGCGTGAGCAGCGTGTCCATCAAACGGCGATTGGCCTAGTACCGCAGCTTCTCGGGCGGGTTCGGGACAGCGTGCTCAGGTGATCTATTGCTGCGCGGTAGCGCCCGTCAATGGTGACGTCCGACACCAGCATCCCGGGAGCTGCACGACCCTGCATGCAGTAAGGGTTCTCGATGACCGGAAGTCTGGGGCAGCTCACCGAGAGACGGAACGGGCACCCTGGATCAATTCGCTGGCGCCGTAGATCGGGCGGCCCTGGCTCTCGAAATACGTCCTTGTCAGGACCTCCCCGATCAGGCCCGTGCAGAGCAGCTGTAGACCGGAGAGCGCCACCACCGCCGATGCGATCAGCAGTGGGCCATGCTCCACCATGATGTGCGTGCCTCGGAGCTTCTCCAGCAACAGATACCCCAGACCAGTCGCGCCCAGGCCGCCGAGGAGGAGGCCCAGAGATCCGAACAGGTGCATCGGTCGCGTCAGGTAGCGGGCGAGGAACGCGACGGTCAGCATGTCGAACATCACGTGGGTCGTGCGACCAAGGCCATAGTGCGAATGGCCGGCCGCCCTGTCCTGGATGCGAATCGGCACCTCTGCGATGCGGGCGCCGTGGATCGCCGCGAGCACGGGGATGAAGCGGTGCAGGTCCCCGTAGAGCCGCACTTGGCCAAGCAGCTCGGATCGGTACGCCTTGAACGTACCCCCGAAATCGCGGAGCGGCACGCCGGAGAGCTTTCTGATCATCCAGTTCGCCGCTCGGGAGGGGATCTTGCGGGTTAGCAACCGGTCGCTGCGCCCCTCGCGCCAGCCGTTGACCAAGTCATAGCCCTCGTCGATCTTTGCTAGCAGGGCCGGAATGTCCTCGGGCTGGTGCTGCAAGTCTCCATCCATGGCGACGACGACCTCGCCGGTAGCGGTCGCGAACCCCGCCGCCAGCGCAGCGGTCTGACCGTGATTCCGGCGCAGGCAAACGGCCTTCAGGCGGGGCTCATTGGCTGCCAAATTGCGCAGCAGGCGCACACTGCCGTCCGTGGAAGCATCGTCGACGACCACGATCTCGAAGCTGCGGCCGGTGGCGTCGAGCACGGCGGTCAGGCGGTCGCACAGGGGCAGCAGGTTGCGCTCCTCGTTGTGGGCCGGCACGACCACCGAGACCGCGGGACGCTGGGGCATGGGCACCTCAGCGTAACATCCGCAACACGGCCCGGACCGGGAGGCCTAGCGCTACGTCGGAGTTGACTCTTACTTTCGGTTGCGAGTTGACCTTGGCCTGGCCGAATCTGCGAGAGTCCCCGGGGCGGGGGGCCAAGTCTGGAGAATGGCAGCACCGGTGCGGCAGACCAATTCGCACTACTGCTCTTCTACGCGACTAACCCCCGCTGTGGAAACACGATGTAGCGCTAGCCGGACCTTTGCCCCCTCGCTGAGTGTTCGGTAACATTTAGAGCAAGATGAACCGTCCAGCCATGGCGCAATTCGTATTGTTCACAACTTGCTTGGTCGTGACTGACGGTCGTGCCGTAGCCCAGCAGCAGGTCGGTGGGCTGCGCGTCCTTGTCACTGACCAGACCGGCAGCGTAATTCCCGGTGCCGAAGTTGAATTCAGCAGCCCGGCGCTGATCCGTTCTACGCTCGCCGTCAGCGACGAACAGGGCTTGGTCATCAACGACACCCTCCCACCGGGAAACTATAGCGTGAGAGTCCGGGCCGAAGACTTTCGATCCGCGGTGAGCGAGGAAGTCTTGATTCAAATCGGTCGGACGTTCCAGGTGGAGATTGCCCTTGAGGTCGGCCCGGTCGATACCACGGTCGTGGTTGAAGCCGGCACGGCAGTGATCGATACGTTCAACAGCGAGCACGCCTCGGTGTTGACAGGCGACAGGCTCACCAATGCAGCCGGCGGTCGTGACTTCGCTGAATACGTAGACTACGTGCCCAGCGTCAACATCGAGGCCTTGGCCGGAAATGTCTCGCACAAGGGACGGACAGTTCGCGGCATTTCAGTCGACGGCTCCTCCGGGGCGGAGAACGTGTTTTACGTCGATGGGATCGACACGACGAGCATGTACAACGGCCTCAACAATCAAAACCTGCGGGTCGAGACTGTGCAAGAGTTACAGCTCAAGACTGCTGGGTACGAGGCAGAATTCGGCGGAGCGATGGGCGGTGTGCTCAGCGTCCAAACCAAGAGCGGATCCAACAGTTTTCACGGGAGCCTGCTGTGGTATGGCAGTGGGAGCGCCCTTGACGGGTCGCCGAACAAGCGACTCCGTCTTGACCCGGCTCAAGATAGCGACGTAGCGGAATACGTTCTCGATCCGGAAGACGACTTGGTCACGAACGAATTCGGATTCACCTTGGGCGGACCCATCTGGCGCGATCGGGCTTGGTTCTTCGGTGCATTGCTGCCACAGGTGCGCAACCGTTCGCGATCCGTGACGTTCACCTCGGGAGAGTCCGGCGTCTACAAGCGCAACGAACAGTTGCGGAGCACAACTTCGAAGCTCGACTTCCAGCCTGCCGAGAAAGTCCGCCTGATGGCCTCGTGGGCGTCGGACTCTACGAAGTGGAAAGGCGGATTGCCCAATCTCGACGGCACTTCCAGCCCGAGCTTTCGCTGGTCGGAAGAAGGCTACGAATACCCTGGATACACCGTCGCAGGCGCCGCCATGGTCACGCCGGCACCGACTCTCGTTGTGGACGCAAGGTGGGGCCTGAATGCCATCCAGACGGAGCAGCTGCTGCGTCCACAACAGGTTCGGCACAGGTTCATCGAATCGCCAGGCTTGGTCGGATTCGCCTCGGACAGCCCGCTGTACCGACCCCGCGGCTTTTACTCGATCAGCCATGGTGCGAGCTTCCAGACGTCGCAGGACTTCCAGAAGAAGAGCACCGTTTCGGTGACCGGGAGCTATCTGGCCAACACCGCCGGCCAGCAGCACAACCTGCGCTTCGGCTGGCAATTCAACGGTCTCGCGCACGACGTCAATGATTCCTACAAGTACGACTATCTGCTGTACCGCTACGCCCGACCATACACCTTGGTGGACGGCACTATCCGCACCAGCACCTGCACCGGCCCGGACGGCATGATCTACGACCCGTGCGGCTACTACGAACTCCGTTCTCCGTTCGGTGTCCTGGCCAACGTCAGCACGAACAGGCACGCCCTGTTCTTACAGGATTCATGGACGATCAACGGAAGGCTGACTCTGAATCTCGGCCTGCGCATGGAGCGGGAGGAGATTCCGTCCTTCAGCGATCTGCCGGGATTCGCGGGAGCGGCATTCAAGTGGAACTTCTTCGACAAGATCGCACCCCGCGTTGGGTTTGCCTACGACATGCTCGGCAACGCGAGGCTCAAGCTGGTCGGCAGTTGGGGCCGGTTCTACGATGCCATGAAACTGGAAATGGCCAACGGCTCCTTCGGTGGCTTCAAGTGGCTCAGCCACTACTACCTGATGGACGACAGCACACTTGATTGGACCGGCATCGGGGGGGTCTCCGGCCAAGGCAATTACCCGGGAACGTTCCTCGAGACCAGAAACTGGCGCATTCCTTCGTTCGACGATCTCGACCCCGAACTCCAGCCGATGCGGATGACCGGAACAGTGGCAGGTCTGGAGTATGAGGTCGCGACCGACTTTGTGCTGTCATTCCGGTATACGCGCAAGAACCTCGACCGAGCCATCGAGGACGTGGGCCGTCAGACTCCGGAAGGCGAGGCCTACTACATAACCAATCCGGGGCGGGGCTTTTCGGTGGCCAGATTCATCGAAGTGGGCCTGCCGCCCACGCCGATGCCCAAGCGGACCTACAACGCGTGGGAGACCCGGCTTCGGAAAGCCTTCCGCAATGGATGGCTCGCTGATTTCGCCTATGTGTATTCACGACTCCACGGCCTGTACTCCGGCCTGGGCAGTTCCGATGAGAACGGCCGTCTCAGTCCGAACGTGGACCGGGACTTCGACCTGTGGTTCCTGAACTACGACTCCACGGGCGGCTTGATCGACGGGCCGCTGGGCACGGATAGAGCGCACCAGCTCAAAGCCAACTGGGCGTACACTATGCCTTGGAAAATGGAAATCGGCGGATTCTTCCGTGCGATGAGCGGTACTCCGATCAGCCGCACGGTCGACCTGGAGCATGTCGACGTTCTTGTGGACAATCGCGGAAGCGACGGCAGGAACCCAGCATGGACGCAGACGGATCTCGCTGTGCTCCAGCGCTTCCACCCGTTTGCGGACGAAAGCAAATGGCTTGAACTGAACTTCAACGTGATCAACGTCTTCAACCAGAAGACTGCCCTGCGGACATTCCGCAGCTTGTACCGCCAGTCCCTGCCGCTTTGGCAACCCGGAGATCCCGTTTCACAGGTCTTGAATGGTTACGACTACGAGTCGATTGCGGTCTCGCAGGGCGCAACCCAGGATCCGCGCTTTCTGATGAGAAACCGGTTCCTAGATCCGATCACGGCACGCTTCGGCCTGCGGCTCGTCTTCTAGCCGGCATTGCTCGACACCGTGGAACGCTTTGCGATCCCCCACTCCTTTTTCTTCGAACTGCTCGATGGAATGGAGAGTGACCTTTCGGACCGCGCCTTTCGGACGTTTGACGATCTGTACCGCTACTGCTACCAAGCAGCGTTTGTAGTGGGGATCGCGACGATCCACGTTCTGGGCTTAGAGAGACGCACTGCCATTCTCCTCGCCGAAAAGTGTGGCGTCGCGTTTCAACTCACCAACATCATGCGCGACATGGCCGTCGACGGCGCGATGGGACGAGTCTACTTTCCGTCTTCCGAACTCGAGGAATTCGGACTCAGTCGGCAGTGTCTGCTCCGCTCGGACGACCAGCGCTTTCAAAGCTTCGTGGAATACCAATGGCAGAGGGCCGACGGATACTATCGCGAAGCGGCCGATCTGCACCCGCTGTTGAGCCCGTCCGGTCGTCACGCCCTCTGGGTCATGGTCGCGACGTACCGCAGCCTGCTCCGCCGGATCCGGAGCGACGGCTTTGCCGTCGTCGAGAGGAAGGTGCGGCTCCCGGTCTGGGAGAAGCTCTTGCTTGTCGGTCGCGCATTCCAGTCTCGCGCGGTGGGAGGAATTCCGCCATTCCCAGCGTAAGGATCATCGGTGGAGGTCTGGCTGGCCTGGCAGCCGCGGCGAAGCTCGGGGGGCAGCCTTCTCAGTCGAAGTGCATGAGGCAAGGTCCTTGCTCGGCGGTCGCACGGCGTCAATCCCGATCCCGGGGCCCGATGGTCGCACGGAGCGGATCGACAACTGCCAACACGTTCTCTTGCGCTGCTGTTCGGCCCTCATGGACTCTTGCCAACGCTGCGGAGTGGACGAGAAGATCCGCTTTCGCGACAGGATTCACCTGGTCCTTCCGGGCGGCGAGAATGACACCATCCGCAGGAATCCTCTGCCGGCCCCGCTCCACTTGGCCCGCTCGCTGCTCGCGATGCGGTGCCTGGATGCCAGCGACAAACTGGGCCTTCTCAGGTGGCTGCTTTCAATTCCTGCAGACAGGCGTCGTCCCGATATTGACGAGAGCCGGGCGGCTCGGGCCCCATCTCCGAGTCCTCCTCGGATCGAAAGTCAAACGCATCGATCCGAGTGCTTCGGACGCCGACTACTACGTCAGTGCAGTGCCGTTCGATCGTGTCGAGGGCCTGGTCCCAAGTTCGTCACTTCAGGGCGGATCTAGGCCCTGATCTGTGTGGCTAAAGGGCTTAAATGAACATGTGTTCGTGGTATATGCCGTGGATGTTGTTAGCGTGTCATTCTTATGTTTCTAGTATTTGCCATTATTTGCCCCTTGAGGCGTCAATGGGCTTTGTAGTGCCAAGAAATGGCTCCAGGGGCCATTTCCCATTGACAACCTGCCCCCACTTGGGTGATGGTGATCAAGTAATGTTCCTCCGCGCCACCAAGACGCATTCCAGGGCTGGCCGGCCGGCCAGCAGCGTGCGTCTCGTCCAGTCCGAGCGCCACGGCTCGTCCGTCCGCCAGAAGACCCTGCTCAACCTCGGCACCGCCTACCCCGTCCCCGAGCCGCTCTGGCGCCAGGTTGCTGCCACCGCCAGCGACATCTTCCACGGCCAGCCCTCGCTGTTCTCCGTCGATCCCGAGGTCCTCTCGGCCGCCGAGCACCTCGTCCACCGCCTCCGCGAGCGCGGCTTCCAGACCCGCACCGACGCCGACTCCCGCTTCGCCACCATCGACCTCGACACTTTGCAGCATGACGCCACACGCTCGGTCGGCGCCGAGCGGCTGTGCCTGCAGGCTCTCGACGAGCTCGGCTTCCAGCGGCTGCTGCTACGCCAAGGCGCCTCCCAGCGGGACTCCAAGATCGCCACTGCGCTGATCGTCGCCCGCGTGCTGCACCCCTCTTCCGAGCGCGAGGCCCTGCGCTGGATGCAGCGCTCCTCGCCCCTGCTCGAAGTGCTGGGCCTGGACGCCGGCTTGGGCCCCTCACTCTCCAAGCTCTACCGCACCAACGACCTGCTCTGGAAGCACCGCGAGGCCCTGCAGGAGGGTCTGTTCCAACGCGAGCGAACGCTGCTGCGACTCTCCGGCACGATTGTGTTCTACGACCTGTCCAACGTGCACTACAGCGGCCGCGAGAACGACACGCCGCGGCGATTCGGGCGTTCGAAGCAGAAGCGCAACGACTGCCCGCTGGTGACTTTGGCGCTGGCGCTGGACGGGGAGGACTTCCCGCGTCGCTGCGAGGTGCTGCCGGGCAATGCCTCTGAGCCGGGCACGCTGCAGGGGGTGCTGGAGAAGCTGGCGCAGCAGGAGGGATCCGAGGCGGGGCCCCGGCCGACGGTGGTGCTGGACGCGGGCATCGCGAGCCAGGCGAACATCGAGTGGCTGCAGGCGCACGGCTGGGAGTGGATTGCGGTCAGTCGGGAGGCCAAGCCCAAGCCGCCCAAGGGCGAGCCTGAGGCACTGGTGCGCACGCAGGCGGGCTATGACGTGCGAGTCTGGCCGGTGCAGCGCGAGCAGGGGGGCCAAGCGGACGGGCAGGCGGCCGGCGAAGAGGGGGACGGCCAAGGAGGGGAATTGCGCCTGTACGCGGTCAGCGAGGCGCGCCAGCGCCGGGAGCAGGAGATATTGCAGAAGCAGCGCAAGCGGTACGAGGAGGCCTTGGAGCACCTGCACGCAGGGCTGTCGGAGCCGCGGCGGCTGAAGAATCTCGAGAAGGTGCAGCGCAAAGTGGGCAAGTTGGAACAACGGCACAACCGCGTGGCGAGCCACTACGAGGTTACGGTGAGGCCGCAGCTGGACAAGCGGGGCCGGCCCGCCAGAGGCAAGCAGGCCAAGGCAGCAGCGGTGGAGTACAAGCAGAAGCCGAAGCATGCCGCAGTCGACGCAGGGGCCGGGGGCTACATGCTGCGCACCTGCCATGCGGACTGGGATGTCGAGCGCGTGCTGCGCACGTACTGGACACTGACCGCAGTGGAGGCGACATTTCGCGAGCTGAAATCGAGTTTGGGTCTGCGACCGCTTTACCACCGGTTGAACGCGCGAGTGTCGGCCCACATGTTGATCTCGGTGCTGGCGTACCACGCCGTACACCTGATCGGCACGCGATTGCGGGAGCAGAGGATTCGATTGAGCTGGCAGTCGATCCGGGAAGAGTTGCGGGACTGGACGCGAGTGACAACGACGGTGCGGGCGACGGACGGGGCGCAGATCACGAATCGCCAGGATGTGCGACCGACGCCAGAGGCAGCGCGGATCGCTCGGGCCGCCGGACTGCAGCCTCGGTTGTACCGCCGCCGCATGCGGGCTGGGAAGCTGGAAAGGTCACAAAACGTAGTGCCAAGTGGGGCTGAGGCCCAGGACGGCCAGCCGCCATTGGAGTGAACTGGGGCTCTGGAGGCCGATCGGGCGCTCCGACCTAAGACACCTGTTTTTTCCTGTTTTCTGTCTATGGTTGTGCCGACAAAGCTGCTTTAGAGGCCAAGACTCGATTCTTAGGGCTCTTGCGGCCTTGACCTTATCTCCGCCCTCCTAGGACGATCCACGCTCCCCTCGCACGGCAAAACGCCACCAAGTGACGAACTTGGGCCAGGTGAACAGGCCTGGGCCCCGCAAGGTTCCCCGCCCCAGGTTGCCCAGATATCCCGCTTCGGGGAGGCTGAAGGCCGTTGCGGCGAAGTAGCGCGCCGGATCCCCCAGGACGATGTCTCGGGCCGCCCGCGCTGCGATCAGGTCGGGGCGTTGCCCGACGCCTCCAAAGCCCGGGCGAAGGCGCGCCCTGTCAAATCCGACACACGGGGCGAAGGGTGTTCCGGAGACTGCCTGCACCAGGCTGTGGATCTCCCAGCCGCCCAGAGCGGCCCCACACGCCGAGTTCCCGCCGGCCCAAAGGGACCAGGAAAAACTGGCTGCGAACACATGATCCTGATCGAAACCCGAAAGACCGCGATTGGCGCGGTAGTTCCACACCGTCGGAACCTGATCGCTCGCCACGAAATCGTTGAAGGTGTGGTTTGACGCGTCGTCGATGGAACGACTCCAAGGGTACTTCCCTCACAGGTTGAAGCTGCTCCCGAGGCCGCTCTGGATGCTGAGCGTGAGGCCCTGGTAGAACGAGTTGAACTGCGAGCACCGAGGGCCAATCCTGGAGCACGCCGGGTTGACGTAGGGGCTGCCCTCCGGAAAGAAGAGCCTTCCGTCGCCCTGAACTTCCGGCACGGGGGGAATGGCGCTGATGAACTGGCCCAGAAGGTGAATCCCGCGCGCTCCGCTGTAGCCGGCGCGGACCATGGTGCCGCGTTTGAGTTCGCACTCGAGATTGAGTTGCCAGCGGGCCACGTAGGGCTGGTTCAGGTGGTAGTCGAGTCCGTCCATCGACTTCGACGGATTCCTGCCTTCCGCAGCCCGCAGGATGTCCGGAAAACCCGGCCGGCCGAACACTAGGATTCGATTGAACAGCGGAAGCGTCCGGACCCCTGCAATTGTCAGTTCGCGGCGGCCGAGCAGGTCGAAGAATATCCCGGCTCCCGCCCTGACGACGGTCTTGGAATCGCCGACCGGATCCCAGGCCGCCGACACGCGGGGTGCGAAGTTGTCAGTCGACGGATTGCCTCACAGCGGACCGCCGAGCGTGGTCTGCACATCATTGGCGAAATCCCGGAGGACCGCGATCTTTCCGTTGACCTCCGTCGGCGTGGAAACGGCCTCGTACCGCACTCCGAGGCTCAGGTCGAGCCGCTCGGGAGGGGATCCTGCGGGTTAGCAACCGGTCGCTGCCCCCTCGCGCCAGCCGTTGACCAAGTCATGGCCCTCGTCGATCTTGGCCAGCAGGACCGGAATGTCCTCCGGCTGGTGCTGCAGGTCTCCATCCATACCGACGACGACCTCGCCGATCGCGGTCGCGAACCCCGCTGCCAGCGCCGCGGTCTGACCGTGATTCGACGGGGCTCATTGGCCGCCAAATTGCGCAGCAGGCGCACGCTGCCGTCCGTGGAAGCGTCGTCGACGACCACGATCTCGAAGCTGCGGCCGGCGGCGTCAAGCACGGCGATCAGCCAGTCGCACAGGGGCAGCAGGTTGCGCTCCTCGTTGTGGGCCGGCACGACCACCGAGACCACGGGACGCTGGGGCATGGGCGCCTCAACGTAACATCCGCAGCACGGCCCGGACCGGGAGGCCGACCACATTGCTGCGCGACCCGCTGAGCGAGTCCACAAACCCGGCGGCGTCACCTTGGATCGCGTACGCGCCCGCCTTGTCCAAGGGCTCGCCGCTGGAAACGTAAGCGTCGATCTCCCGGTCAGTGAGGTTGCGGAATCTCACGGCGGTTCTCTCGCAAAGCTGCGCGCAGCGCCGGCCATCATAGAGCGCAACTCCGGTCAAGACCTCGTGTGGCCGTCCGGACAGCCGGCGCAGCATGCTGCGCGCCTCGCGCTCGTCGCCGGGCTTTCCGAGAATGTCCCCCCCGACGGTCACGATCGTGTCGGCACCCAGAGATCGGTGCCCCGGCATCCAAACGGCCCGCGCCTTCGCGTCCGACAAACGCTCGACGTACGCCTCCGGTCCCTCCCCGAAATAACGTGACTCGTCGACGTTGGCGGGGCGCTGGTCAAACACAATCCCGGCTGCTCCCAGCAGAGCAACTCGGCGAGGCGAGGCCGAGGCCAAGATCAAGGGCGTGGGGCTCGCGCGGCCCATGGCCAGCATGGCAGGTGGGAACGGGCCCGGAACCCGCTACCGGTTCACGTAGCTCGGATCGTTGACAGAGGCGCCCGCCTCGCCCGACTGATCGGCATCCGGCAACTGTGGCAGGGAGCTTGGCAGATCTCCGGAACTGTCCGCCCAGCCGCGTTCAACCCGGTGAACCCTCCCGTTGAGAGCCCGCAGGAATTCGACCAAGTCCCCTTTCTCGGCATCTGTCAAACCCAGGGGGCGGATCTCGGCCTGCACCCCGGGCGGCGCGGATCCGCCCCGGTCATAGTGCTCGATAACCTGGCGAATGTTCATCATGCGCCCGTTGTGCATGTACGAATAGCGCCTGACGACGTCTCTCAGGCTCTGGGTCTTGTACTGGTCGCCCGCCTTGCCATGCCCGTCACGCTCCGGAACGCCGGTGTAGTGAAACCCATGGTCCGTCAGCAGGGGGCCGTTGTGGCAGCGGATGCACTGCGCCTTTCCTGTGAACAGGCCCAACCCGCGCGCCGCAGCGGGGGAAAGTGCATCCGCATCCCCGAGCAAATGCCGGTCGAGATCGCTGTCGTACGACACGAGCGTGCGCTCGAAGCTGGCGACCGCCTTGGCGACGAGCTCGAAGCTGATCTCCTCGCCCGGGAAGGCTTCCTCGAAGAGCCTGCCGTAGTAGCGGTCCGCCCTGACCCGTCGCACTGCCTCGGCTGGGTCAAGGTCCATCTCGCGGTGATTCTCCAGAGGCTTGGAGACCTGCTCCTCGAGAGTCTTGACCCGGCCGTCGAAGAACAGGCTTCGCTGCCAGCCGACATTCAGCAGGCCGGGCGTCTTGCGCGTTAGCTCGCTCTCGTCCAAGCCCCACGCACGGGAGAGGCCGTCCATGAAGTGCAGCTCGCGCTTGTGGCATGTGCCGCAGCTGCGCCGGCCTCCGCCCGAAAGGATTGAGTCGAAGAAAAGCTCCTCTCCCAGCCGGACCTTGGCCTCCGTCGGGGGATTCTCGGGCGGGTGCGGAGGGGCTCCGGTCAACGGCTCTAGCTGAGGCACAGTGGCGGACCAGCCGACGATGGCGAGCGGCCCAACGGCCCAGAAAAATAGACGGGAGGCTCTGCTACGCTTCACGCTGTAATTCTAGACGAGAGTGCAGCCTCGGCGGGCTCGGACCGTGCCATCCCCGCGATCGAACGTCAGCTAGCGACAGGAAAGAAGATATCGGTCCGCCACTTGGCCGGGTCTGGCTCGGCTCCCGGATCGGTGACGTAGACCTCCCAAGGAGGCCCCGCCGGCTCGAGCTGTTGCGACTGCATCCACGCGGTCAGCGCATCCCAAGTCCGCTTGAGCTCGTCATACGGTCCCAGGTGTGTCGTCGTCGCTGCCCGCCCTTCGGGAAGCTGGCCCGCCTGGATGCGCCCGATGCCAGGCACTGGCCCGGCCACGGGCATCGCGCACTCTAAGTCCACCATGCCGCCGCCCATCGAATGGTAGATAGCGAGGGGCATGCCGGCCGGGGCTTGGCCGGCCTGCTGAATATGCGCGAACAGCTCACCGAACAGCGGCCCCATGACCTGGCCCAGCTCGGGCATCTTGGCCTTGGTCCGAATGCCAACGATCGCCTGCCCCGAAAGACGGGTGGTCGAAAAGTCCTTGCTCACCTGCATTCCCTCCCTGCAATACGCGCACGTCGTTCTGGCCCAGCCGACGGTCGGACCGAGAGCACGACGTGCCGAAAATACTTGCTGCCTACACGGGCTGCTGCGTCTGAGCAACCATGACCCGCTCCTGAAAGTCTGCCAGCATTGCCTCGTCGAGGCGCACCTGAGTCGGACGCCGCTGCAGGGTCGTCATGCGGTCGATCTTGTCCTGCAGCTTCAGCAGCGCGTAGAAGAGGTTCTCGGGCCGTGGCGGGCAGCCGGTCACGTACACGTCGACCGGCACGATCTTGTCGACGCCTTGCAAGACACCGTAGGTGTTGAACGGACCGCCCACCGAGGAGCACGCGCCCATCGAGATGCACCATTTCGGCTCAGGCATCTGATCCCAAATCCGCTTCAGCACAGGAGCCATCTTTAGCGAGACGGTTCCCGCCACGATCATCAGGTCGGACTGGCGGGGGCTTGGCCGGAACACCTCGGCTCCGAAACGGGCAATGTCGAAGCGAGAGGTCGAGGAGGCGATCATCTCGATCGCGCAGCAGGCCAGCCCGAACGTCAGCGGCCAGATGGCAGACTTGCGAGCCCAGTTGAAGACGTAGTCCACTGACGTTGTGACGAAATTGCGCTCGAACTGATTTTGGAGGTATGGCATCGCGGTCCTCTGGAACATTCAATTATACAGTCGCTGCGGCGTAGCCAGCCCCCTCTAATTTTCCCGTGGAGCAAGACCTCGCCGAACTGGGCCGGGTCGGGTGCCTGCGAGACGGGATCACGCAGTCGGATCGTGGCCAAGGCGAACGCGATCGACCAGCGCTACCACCCGACAGACATCGTGGCGATTGGCACGCCAGGCACGATTCCAGCGCGCGGCTCTCGCGCGCCACCTGCCCCCGCGGCGACACCGCGGTGTGCTCGGACCGGCAAACCGCTAATCGCACGCCTGAGATCGAACCAATACCCCCTCTACGCCCGGCGGTCAGGACACCCCGCCAAGTTGACCGACAGTGCCGCAGACTCCGGCCGATCCCGCCGGCACACCGCCGGAATTTCGGCCGGACGTGCCGCGAGTGTGACACTGCCGAACGATCGGCTGGGGCCGGAGGGGGGCGCCGGAGAAGGGCCAGCCGCCGCGAGAGACCAATTGCCCCTGAGGGCACGAAGAGATTGGAGTATTGTGGACGGGCGCCGGCGGGGAGTGAGGCACTGCATCTCTGGCGGGGGAAACCATGGGTGAGCGCAGAGCGATCATCTCCCGGATGGCGGGACGCTGGCCAGTCGCAACGGCCTTGCTGGCAGCAGGAGCCTGTGACATTCCGGTCTTCACCATGGACACCGCGGCACCAATCGCCACCTACGGCAGCTTGGTGGCGATTGACGAGCCGACACGGGGCGGGGGGAAGCCTTCTACACGCTCCGTGCCGCGGATCGTGCGCAACGACGTAGTGTGGCGGCAGGCACTTTCCCCGCGGAGCTTCTTGGTCATGCGCAAGGGGGCCACGGAACTCGCGTACAGCGGCGACTACGACAACTTCTACGAGGATGGCATCTACCGCTGTGCTGGGTGCGGGACCGCCCTGTTCGCGTCCGCCGACAAGTATGACTCGCGGACCGGATGGCCGAGTTTCCGGGCGCCGTTCTCGGAACGCAACGTCCACACGGAATGGGACCTGAGCTGGGGTGCCCGCCGCCGGGCCGTCAAGTGTGCCAGGTGCGACGCTCACCTCGGCCACGTGTTCAACGACGGGCCGCTGCCCACGCTCCGGCGCTACTGCATGAATTCCGCGGCGCTCCGGTTCGACCCGAACACGACCTGAGAATTGCGGTGGGCGGTCACGCGCCCACAGGGCGCGTCGTCGGCTCTCTGGAGTTCCGCGACGACCAGCTGGGACAGCCCTTCCTGCACTCGATTCCTAGCAGCGTCCGCGCGGTGGCGATCGCACCTAGGCGATGTTGGGCTGGCGCTGAGACACGTTGGTCGCCGACCGGCGTGAAATGATCGTGAGAAATGTGGACACCGTCCAGCGTGTGCAGGATGCGCCCAAGGGTTTCGCGCAGTTTCCGCGCCTTGGCGGTCGCAAGGGAGTAGCCATCGCCATGGAGCGCCACGGCGTTGCCGACTACAGAAGCTCCGATGCTCGCGTGGGCCACTTGCCGCAAGCGCTCTTGCCAATGCTCCGCCATCTTCCTGCGAGAGCTGCCGCGCGTAGCTGGGCGGGGGTTGTGGGTCGACAATCCAATTGCGCCGACCGCAAAGGCCGACACGGCACGTGCCGCACCCCACTCGAGACAGCGACAACCGCGAAACCATTCCAAGGGCAGCCCTAACGGGCCCTTGCGACGCCGTTGGGCTCCGCTCACTAGCCAGAACCCAGTCAGCTGGGGCGGGAACTCTCAGCACGTGCTATGTGGCTGTCGCCCTTCCCCGGGAGTTAGCGGCCAACCGTTGAAGCAGCAGTCGTGCGAGGGTCCATGCACACTTCGTGTTGGTGACCTATTGAGACCGCTTCCAATTGGAGCTGGTGTTGCGCACTGCGACGACAACCGGCTTCGTGGCGCATGCTCCCTGGTGACCACGCGGCACTTGGTGCCCTACCTTGGACGGCCACGCCCGACAGCCGCAGCCGGGATCGCACGCTAGCTGGCCGATGCCGCGAGGGCCGTCGGCTCGTCGGCGGTTCGCTGCTCACTCAGCGCCAATCTTGACAACACGACGAATCTGCGTTATAATCCAACTGTGATCCACAACTTCTCGGTGTCTAACTTTCGATCGATACGTGAAACCGTTGTCTTGGACCTCCGCATTCCGAATACTGCGCCCGACCTGCCGATATTTCGGCGGAGCGTTGCAAGTCCGGAGCTTCGCCTTCCCACCGTGATCGTATTCATGGGGGCCAATGGGTCCGGCAAGACGGCACTGCTTGACGCGTTGGTCGCAGTTGCCCGGATCGCAGGCCAATCTGTTCCGGTCGGCGCCGAGAATCCCCGAATGTCATTGCTAACACCGTTCCGTTCTGAGGCGTACGCTGGTCGTCCGACAGAGTTTGTCTTGGAGTTCGAGGGGGACTGGCTAGCACCTGGCAGGCCCTCGGAACTATTCCGGTACGAACTGGTCGTGGAGCGGAAGCCTTGGACGCTCCACAGCGAGCATGTCCGTTACGAGGCTCTTTACTATTTCCCAAAGGGGCGTCGACGCCGATTGTTTCGTCGGGCTGAACCTAGCCGCCCAATTGATTCCTCGGTTGAACTAGGTGTTACTAAGAACGATCCACGGTTCGCGGCCGTTCGTCCTGACGCTTCTGTGATCGCCACACTTGCGCAACTGAACGTGCCAGTCGCGATGCGTCTTGCGAATTGGCTAAGCACTCTGAGCATATTGGCAAATGTAGTGCACTACGAAGAGTTTCGACTTCCCATGAACCGAGTTGTTGACCTGTTAGACCGAGTACCTAAGCTGTCCAAATGGGGTTCTGAATGGCTCCAGAGCAGTGATATTGGGATCTCTGATTTCAACATATCTGTCAGTGGAGGTAACAAGACAATTTCTTTTGACCATAAAGGACTCGATAGACCTATCGAGTTGTACGCCGAGTCTCGTGGAACACAGAATCTGCTTCAGTCACTACCACAGTTGTATAGAGGTTTGGATGAAGGTATTCCGGTAGTATTCGATGAGATAGATGGAACTCTTCATGTCGATATTGTCGCTGAGATTCTGAACTATTTTCGGAGTAATGAGACAAATAGGAGAGACTCTCAATTCTTCGTGACAACGCACAATGTTGGACTGCTTGACGAATTGGAGAAAGAAGAGCTGTTCATCGTGGAAAAGACGCAAGACGGAGCGACTCGAGTGCATGGCGCTCAAGACGTGAAGGGACTTCGCCGTGATGTCCGCCTTTATCCCAAGTACAGGGCTGGAGTCCCGGGTGGTGTTCCTCGAATCGGTTGATGAAGAATGCGTCGCCGTCAAGCTGTGAGGCCTCGCGTGCCGATCTTTTTCGGCGTGGAGGGAAAGAGTGAACAGGCGTTCGTAGCGTTCCTGCATCGCCTCTGCGACGAGAACAAGCGGAACCTCACGTTAGATTGTGCTAAGGGCAGCGGAGGGAGCACGATGATGGTCGTTCATGAGGCGAAACGTGCGCTGATGAAGCGTTCCGACCGAAGCCAATTCAAGGAAAGACTGATCCTGCTCGATCGGGACCGTGTTGCTGAAGATCAGAAGGCCGGATTCAACGCTCGGGCAACGGCCTCCAAGGCGGGCTTCACAATTATTTGGGAATTACTGATCTGAGTTCCCATCCCCTAGATCTTGTAGGATCGGACTTAAATCCACAATATGTGGGATCGGAATTTGACCTGCGTATAATCGTCGGATTACCCTCCAGAAGTGAATGCCAGAGATGCCTTGGCCTAATGCCAAGGCCCGAATCTAGAGAGTTCTCAACTGGATTCCATTGCTGGCGTTCTTGTGGTGCAGCTGAGGTCCGGGCAGGTGCAGAGCTAGGCTGTCGCCGGCACACGCTTGGATGCCTTCAGCATCTTCCAGGTCAGGATCTGTCCATTCAGGCCGGCTGCCAAGCGTCGCATTTGGTCCGCCGTGTCTAGGTTGCGCACGTTGCTTCGCCCGCAGAACTCGGCTAGGTAGCGCCGCAAGTGTTTCACGCTCATGTGATGGTAGGTGCCGTACAAGCCGCGCTTGAACATTGCCCAGAACGACTCGATGCCATTGGTATTCACCGCGCCGCGCACATACTCGCCAGCGGAATGGTTGACCGCTGCGTGCTGGAAGCCGTCGAGCGACTTGTAAGACGACGAGCTGTCGGTGTGCACCGCAGCCCCAGGGGCGACAGTAGCGATCACGAAGCCCTGCAACTGGCCCTTGCCCGTGTTGGGCACGGGCCGCGCTTGTACCTTGCCGGTGCCGCGATCGCGGGCCCCGACCACGGGTTGCTTGCCGACAGTCCCGCGTCCGGCGTTGAGCTTCTTGCTGGGGTGCTTGTTGCGTTCCTTGCCGCCGATGAAGACCTCGTCAACCTCCGCGGGCCCTGCGAACAGGCCCTGCGGGCGTCGGAAGCCCGCCCGCAAGCGATGCAGGAGATGCCAAGCCGACTTCTGGGTGATGCGCAGTTCGCGGCTGAGCTTCATGGACGAGATGCCCTTGATGCAGGTCGAGAGCAGATAGATGGCGACGGCCCACTTGCGATAGCCGATCTTGGTGTCCTGCATGACCGAGCCGACCCGCACGGAGAACCGCTTGCG
>CAXXRK020000004.1:0-163023 GCA_963666225.3 Bryobacterales bacterium | reverse complement strand
TCATGTCTCGTCTGCTCCGAAGCTAGCACTCTACGCACTTTCGGCTAGCCCGCATCTGAGTGGGAGCCAGCCCATCCAGATACACTTCTTGGCGCATCTTACCACTGGGTTCCGACGGGGTGAAGGGCCCGTTCTCTACTTCGATGACCGCCTTCCGCCACCCTGCCCGCACCGTAAGCGTTCGAGAGGCGCGTGGCGGAGGGGCGTCGTCTAGCGGTTCAGGATCGCTTTCCAGTCCGGGCAGAGAGGCTTGACGAAGATGTTCTTCACCGGTTTTGCGTACTCGTGACGAGTGTCTAGCTTGCCGCGGCCTTGGGTCTGTCCGACGAGGGTCCAATGGGCTGCCCGGTAGCAGGTCCCGGCGAATCGGGGTGTCTCACAGAAGGTCTCCAGCAGGACTGGGCAGGTCTTGTAGCGGTCCTGCCAGTCTCGGGACAATTGACGCTCGACACATGCGAGCAGGTGCGAGGCTAGGCATGGGAGACGAATCCAAGGTAGAATCAGGAACCGGGCGTGATTCACCACCCGCTGCAGGTTGCGCTCGCGGGTGGCCGGACTCCAACCGATGAAGCGGTCCCGCGGGGCGGTCTTCCAAGCGGCAGCACCGAAGCCCAGCAAGCCCAGCAACTGGCCGTCAGCCGCCTTTACGAAGTAGCGCAACTGGGCCCCCGGCAAGCGCTTGTGCCCGAGGTAGTGGTAGCGCTCGACGAACTCGTTCCATAGACGACTGCGTGGATCGCGCGGGCGCAGGCAGTCCAGCCGGAGCGGGCGCACCTGCGCCAGCCGGGCGGGCAACAGTTCCGGGCGGGGCGGGTCGCTGGCCGGGGTGGGCTCGGGCTTGCGCGCGGGTGCGGTCTGCCGATGCCCCATAACTGGTAGTTAACAAATGAGGGCCTGATATGGCATCACTAGGGCATGGTAGATCAACATTGCATCGCTGCGACGCTTGCCACTGCGACGGCGGTGGCGACCGTGCAGGTCCTGCTGGCCGAGGCAGGCGGCGCGACCCGCACGGAAATCGCGCGCCGCGTATGCCGGGAGTTCGGGTTCCGTGACAGCCGGGGTGGCTTGCAGCTGGCCAGTTGCCAGAAGGCCTTGCGCAGCCTGCATGCCGACGGGTGCATCCGGTTGCCCCCGCCGCGCCACGGCGGGCGCCAGCACTGCCGGCCGCGACGACTGCGCCAGCCGGTGCCCGCGCCCCGGGCGGTCCCGGCCTCGGCCGGGGCGGTGCAGGGGCTGCGCCTGACCGAGGTCACCACCCCGCTCCAGCGCCGCACCTGGAACGAGATCGTGGCCAGCGAGCACCCGCAAGGGGCGGTGCTGCACGTGGGGGCGCAGCTGCGCTACCTGATCGAGTCCGAGCACGGCCTGCTGGGGGCGCTCGGCTTCGCCGCCTCCGCCCTGGCGGTCGCCGCCCGCGACGAGTGGATCGGCTGGACCCCCGCGTTGCGCCGCAAGCGGCTGCACCGGGTGCTGGGTCTGAGTCGCTTTCTGATCCGTCCCGGCGTGCAGTGCCACTGTCTGGCCTCCAAGGTCCTGGGCCTGGCCCTGCGCCGCCTGCCCGCGGACTTCGCCAGCCGCTACGGCTACCGGCCGGCCCTGCTGGAGACGTTCGTGGACGAGCAGCGGCACCCCGGCACCTGCTTCCGGGCCGCCAACTGGACGCGGATCGGCAGCACCGCGGGCCGCGGGCGCTTCGCCCCGCCCGGTCGGCACGTGCCGGTCAAGTCCATCTGGGTCTACCCCCTGCAGCCCGACTTCCGCACCGTGCTGGGGGCCACGGCTGCGCCCCAGGGCGGGCCGCTGGGGCCGGCCGAAGGCCTGGCCTTGGACCAGTTCGCGCACAACGAACTGGGCGGGGCGCCGCTGGGGGATCTACGCTGGTCCAAGCGGCTGGTGCAGACCGCGCAGATGCAGGCCGCAGCTCCCATGGCGTCGATCCCCGCAGCCGCGCAGGGCCACCGCGCCGCAGTCAAGGGCCACTACCGCTTCATCGACCAGCCCAAAGAGTCAGCGGCGACGCCTGAGAACATCCTGGCGCCGCACCGCGAGCGCACGCTGCGGCGCCTGCAGGGCGAGAGCGTGGCGCTGTGCGTGCAGGACGGCACCGATCTGCACTTCGCCGAGCATCCCGGCTGCGCGGGCCTGGGGCTGATTGGCAAGCACGCCAACTCGAAGGGCACCCTGGGACTGCACATGCACTCCACGCTGGCGGTGAGTGAGGCGGGTGTGCCGCTGGGCGTGCCCCTGATCCAGTACGAGGCGCCGGACGGGAAAGCCCAGCGCGGCAAGCCGCTGGAAGCGCGCAAGACCTTCCGCTGGATCCGCGGCCTGCGGGACTGCGCGCAGATGGCGCAGAGCCTGACCGGGACGCGCCTGGTGTCGGTGATGGACCGCGAGGCGGACGTGTTCGCGCTGTTTGCCGAGCAGCGCCGGCTGGGCCGGGTGGACCTGCTGGTGCGGGCCAAGGTCAACCGCTCGCAGGGCAAGCGCCGGCCGAAGCTGTTCGACAGCATGCGGTTGCGGCCCACGCAGGGCGAGTTGGAGATCGATGTGCAGCGGAGTGCGGCGCGCCGGAGCACGCGCCAGCAGAAAAAGCGCAAGCTGCGCGAGGCGCGCCGGGCGTGCGTGCAACTGCGCTTCAAGACGGTCGAGCTGAGGGATCCGGCGGGCGCGGAGGCCCCCGTGCGGCTGCAACTGGTGCATGTGTGCGAGCAGTCGGCCCCGGCCGGGACCGAGGCCCTGGAGTGGTTCCTGCTGACGACGCTGGAGGTGCGGTCGCTAGCCGACGCGCAGCAGGTGCTGGAATGGTACCGGCTGCGCTGGCGCATCGAGGACTGGCACCGCATTCTCAAGTCGGGCTGCAAGGTGGAGTGCCTGGGGCACCGCCGCGGGGAGCGCATCGAGCGGGCGGTGACGATCAAGGCGGTCATCGCCTGGCGGCTGGCGGCGATGACCCTGCTGGGGCGCGAGACGCCCGAGCTGCCGGTGGAGGTGTTTTTCACGCGAGTCCAGATCCGCGTGATGCGACACTTCGCCGCCCGGCGGCGCCTGGCTGCGCCCGGCGGCGCCTGGCTGCGCCCGGCAACCTGGGGCTGGCGGTGCGCACCATGGCGATCCTGGGTGGCTATCTGTACCGCAAGAACGGCCCACCACCCGGGCATCAAAAAATCTGGGAGGGGTGGACTATTTTGACCATCATGGGCGCAGCGTACGAACTTAAGGACCACTTTGAACCGCCTCAAACTGCCTCTCGGAAGGAGCCCTGATGTGAACTTATGGGGCATCGGCAGGCTGCAGCTGGTCGACGTGCGCGACACGGTTGGCGATTAGGCCCCCCTTGGCCCGGTCGGTCGCCAAGAGGCTGATGGGCCGACCGCGGTCAAGTCCACCTTGGCCTTTGAAGCAGCCCAAGTCCTCGCGCCAAATGCGAGTCGTCACGCCGGCGAACCCGGGCCCAACGCTGGCGTGCGTGTACGCGCAAGGCGCATATGTGGCCCGTCACGGACCACCGGACCCACTCGCGCGGCGGATCGGTCTTGCAACGCACCGAGAGCGCGGAAGGGATCTTGAGCGGCTCGGGCACGGAGCCCGCGGCGTTGCAGTCGCGCAGTCGACTGGCTGCCGAAACGTCTGAGTGCTGACACCGTGGTCGCGACTGATCTTGGATCACTTGGTCTGTCTCGGGCGTGTGGACGGAACCAAGTGCTGCCGGAGGGGGCCGTGTCAGGCTGTTCTTGCTCTGGTAGGCTGGGCCCGTGCGGGTGCCGTCAATCGCTGCAGTTGTGTTCTTGGCCACTCCGTTCTCGGCTATTTCCGAGAGCGTGGATCTGGAAGTCGTCAGTCGAATCAAGCACGAGGCGGAGACCAACAGCGGAGTGATGGACCACCTGTTCCATCTCGTCGAGGTCTACGGCCCGAGGATCACTAATTCGCCGGGTTTCTTCGGGTCCGCCAAGTGGGCGGCGAAGACGCTCGAAGGTTGGGGCCTCGAGAATGCGCACCTAGAAGCGTGGGGCCCTTTCGGACAGGGCTGGTCCAGAGAGTACTTCTCGGCGCACCTGACGGAGCCGCAGTACGAGCAATTGATCGGGGTCCCGCTGGGCTGGAGCCCGTCTACGCAGGGCAAGCTGACCGGCGAGCCTCTGCTCGTGCCGCTCAGGAGAGATGGCCGCCCCGCCCGCGACGAGCAGGCTATAGACGAGTACATCGCCAAGTGGAAAGGTGCGCTTTCTGGCCGGATGGTGATGATCGCGGAACCCAAGCGGGTGCGTCCCCAGACGCGGGCGGCAATGCACCGGCATTCCAGCTCGGACCTGCAGAATCTTGCGAAGGCTCCAGAGATGTCGCCGCCCATCGACTACCTCGACCCAGACTTGGTTATCCCCGAAGACCCTGAGGCGCGCAGGGACTTCATGGTGAAGGCACCGGTCTGGTTCGCGGAGACCCGCCGGCTCGACAGGCGCCGGATTCAGTCCAAGCTGAACGAGTTTCTTGTCGGTGAGGGTGTCAGCCTGGTCATTCACCCGGCTGCGCGGGGCGACGGCGGCACCGTCTTCCCGCCGCGGGCTGGCGGCCGGCATCCCGAGGACGCGCTCCCACCCCCGTCGATCGCCCTGACGCCCGAGCACTACAACCGCATCTACCGGCTTGTCGAGCGCGGAGTTGGCGCGACTGTCGAAGTCGAAGTGCGGGCCACGATTCACAAGGACGACCTCGACTCGGTCAACGTGGTCGCCGAGATTCCCGGAACGTCGAAGGCTGACGAGCTAGTGATGCTCGGCGGCCATCTCGACTCGACCGCGGCCGCTCTGGGGGCTACCGACAACGGAGCGGGGTGCGCGGTGATGATGGAGGCCGTCCGCATCTTGAAGGCATTGGACCTGCCCCTGAAGCGAACCGTCCGCATTGCGCTGTGGGGCGGGGAAGAGCAGGGCCTGCTGGGCTCGAAGGCCTACGTGCAGGAGCACTTCGGGAATCCCGAGACGATGACGCTGACCGAGGGCCACGCCAAGTTCTCGGCGTACTTCAACGTCGACAACGGGACAGGAAAGATCCGTGGCGTCTACCTGCAGGGAAACGACCGGGTTCGGCCGATCTTCTCGCAGTGGCTGGCGCCGTTCCGGGACATGGGGGCCGCCACGCTCAGCCTCCGGAGCACCGGAGGGACGGATCACCTGTCATTCGACGCGGTTGGTCTGCCGGGCTTCCAGTTCATCCAAGATCGCATAGAGTACGAGACGCGCACCCATCACTCCAACATGGACGCGTACGACCGTGCCCAGCCGGCGGACCTGATCCAAGCGTCGATTGTCGTGGCCTCGTTCGTCTACAACGCCGCGAACGCGGAGGAACGCTTGCCTCGCAAGCCGCTGCCCGAACCACAGCCGCTGACCAGGCCGGAGGGGGCTGCACCGACCGGCGACTGACGGCGATCTGGAGCCGTTCCGCGAGCGGTCACGCCGCGTACTGCGCCAAGATCCCCTGCCAGTGGCCTTGGGCCGTCAGGATTAGCTCGATCACGTCCCTTACCGCCCCGCGCCCGCCCGACGACGGAGTAGTCCAGTGCGCGGCTTCCCGTGCCTCGGGCCGGGCATTCGACGGGACGACGGCCAGACCCGCGCGTCGCAGCAGGGGCAGATCCGTCACGTCGTCTCCGACATATGCCACCTGCGCCGCCTTGAACCCGCCATCCTGAAGGATTTCCCTGAACGATCCGACCTTGTCCGTCCGACCTTCGACCAGGTAGCGCATGTCCAGAGACCGGGCTCGGACCTGCACCGCGAGCCCTCCGCGACCGGTGATGATGCCGGTCTCGATCCCCACCTCGCGGACCCACCGGAGCGCGATGCCGTCATGACAGTCGAATCCCTTGGTCTCGGCGACCGAGCCATCGGGGGTCGGGAGAAAGAAGACTGTCCCGTCGGTCAGCACGCCGTCGCAATCCATCAGCAGCAGGCGCACCCGGGCCGCACGCCCCAGGAGAGCCTTTGGGAAACTCTGCACCCTCTATTTATCGCACGTCGACGGACAGTTGGCGCGGGCGAGCCCGTGGACTCCGACGCGGGCGGGCCGGCAGCCGCCGGGGCGCCGCGAGGCACCGCCCGCGGCTCGAGGCATCGGTCGGGTATCATCGGAGAAGCGGTGGCTCGCTGTGTGGTTTGGCCTTAGGGTCAACCAGCGGCCCTTGGCGAGGAACGTGGCCGCCGCATCCAAGCATCGGGCGCGCTCAATCAGCGGCACGTGGGGGACACGGCTGCCGGGCGTGCTTGAAGCACGAAACCGAGACGGAGGGGAGATCAAGAAAGAATGGCTGTCAGAGTTGGCATCAACGGCTTCGGTCGCATCGGTCGCAGCGTGTACCGCGCGCAAATGGACAACCCAGGGGTGGAGGTCGTGGCGATCAACGACATCACCGACACGCCGACACTGGCGCACTTGCTCAAGCACGACTCTGTGATGGGGAATCTGTCCGCCGACGTGCGCGCCGGTGACGGCTCCCTCGTTGTCGGTGATCAGAGCGTCAAGATCTTTTCCGAGAGAGATCCGGCCCAGATTCCGTGGGACTCCGTCGGTGCCGAGATCGTCGTTGAGTCGACAGGGCTGTTCCGGACGCGAGAGGCCGCGAGCAAGCACTTGGGCGGGAGCGTCCGCAGGGTCGTCATCTCGGCGCCGGCGAAGGGCGAGGACATCACGGTTGTGCTCGGAGTCAATGATGACGAACTCCGCGATTCCCACACGGTGATCTCCAACGCTTCGTGCACCACCAACTGCTTGGGACCGGTCGCGAAGGTCTTGCACGAGACCTTCGGCGTGGCGAAGGCGACCATGACGACTGTGCACAGCTACACCAACGACCAGCGCACGCTGGACTTGCCGCACAAGGACCTCCGGAGGGCGCGCGCCGCGGCACTGAACATGATTCCAACCAATACCGGGGCGGCCAAGGCGATCGGGCTCGTGATGCCCGACCTGATTGGCAAGTGCGACGGGTTCTCGATCCGCGTGCCCACCCCAAACGTATCGGTCGTGGACTTGGTGGCGGAGCTGAAAACGCCGGCGACACCGGAAGCTGTCAACGGGGCCCTCAAGGCTGCCGCCGACGGCCCGCTGAAGGGCGTTCTGGAATACACAGAGGAGCCGCTTGTGTCGAGCGACTTCATGGGCAATCCGAACTCCTCCATCGTCGACGGCTCGATGACACGCGTCATCGGCGAGAACATGGTCAAGGTGCTGGCTTGGTACGACAACGAGTGGGGTTACTCGAATCGCGTCGTCGATCTCGTGCAGCGCCTGGCGGCCTGACCCGCCGGTTCGCACAGCTGCGCGGCGGTCGCTAAGGGCCATCCGCGAGGACTTCAGATGAGCTACCGCACCCTAGACCAGGCCGACTTGCGCGGCCGGCGGGTGTTCATGCGAGTGGATTTCAACGTCCCCCTCGACAAGCGGGATGGGCGGACAATCACGAGCGACACGCGCATCCGCAGGGCATTGCCGACGGTGCGGGCCGTCCTCAGCCAGGGCGCGTCCGTTGTGCTCGCGTCGCATCTGGGAAGGCCGAAGGGCCGGCGCGTCAAGGCCATGAGTTTGCGCCCGGTGGCCGAGCGGATAGGCGAGCTCTTGGGAATGGACGTGCCGCTCGCGCCGGACTGTGTGGGCACGGGCGTGCAGGCGCAAGCTAGCGGGCTGGTCCCGGGCCAGGTGCTCTTGCTCGAAAACTTGCGATTCCACGCCGGGGAGCAGGCCAACGATCCGGATTTCTCGGCAGCTCTTGCCAGATTGGGCAACGCGTATGTGAATGATGCGTTTGGCACAGCGCATCGGGCGCACGCCTCGACGGTCGGCGTGCCGGCACTGATGCCCGACCGCGTGGCAGGTCTGCTGATGCAGCGGGAGCTGGAATACTTCTCGATGGCCACGAAGGCCCCGCAGCGTCCGTACGTCGCCATCATCGGCGGGGCCAAGATCTCTGGCAAGATCGACGTGATCCGCAACTTGCTGTCGATTGCCGATCGTGTATTGATCGGCGGTGCGATGACGTACACATTTCTTAAGGCCATGGGCGCGGGAGTTGGAGACTCGCTGGTCGAGGATGATCGCGTCGAGCTGGCCGAGGAGCTGCTAAAGGTCGGTGAGGGGCGCCTCGTCTTGCCCGAGGATCACGTCATCGCGGATCGGTTCAGTGCCGATTCCCGCGTGCGGACGGTCGAGTCCAGTGTGTCGGACGGATGGATGGGCCTCGACATCGGGCCGCGCACGGCCAACGCCTACCGGGGCGTCATAGAGTCCGCGCGGATGATCGTGTGGAACGGGCCGATGGGCGTCTTCGAGCTTGAGCCGTTCGCCGCTGGCACCCTTGCGATCGCGAAATCCGTGGAGTCTGTCTCTGGGAAGGCCGTGACGATCGTCGGGGGCGGCGATTCCGAACGGGCGATCAGGGCTGCGGGGGTCGGCGAGAGGATCTCGCACATCTCCACGGGGGGCGGGGCTTCGCTGGAGTTTCTGGGCGGCGCTGTGCTTCCGGGCGTGGCTGCTCTAGCCTGAGAGTTCGGCTCCGGCCTTCGGTCCGGCGCGCGCCGCGGGCCGGTCATTCGCGCGGTGGCCTGTGGCCACACCGGCCGCGGCGGGCCGCCGTCGGACCGAGCCGCCTCCGCCCTAATGCAGGATCTCTCGTCCGACCGGGCTTTGCACCACGCCGCGTCGGAGCAGCGAACCAATCAGGCCCAGTGACTCCCTGCAAGGGCCGGGTCTGCGGGGACTGCCCGCTGTGGTGTGGGATGCCCGCTCGCGGCCTAGGGGCCCAAGTCGGCCCCGAAGGCCCCTTCGACTGGCACGCCGAAACCCAGATTCCAAGTGCCGATCACGCCATGCGGGCCTCCGGGCCCGGCACCCACAAACCTGCCAGTGATCTCTCGGTCTCCGCTCCAAGCCGTGCCGCCCCCGAGACTGCCGGCCAGCCGCAGCGTCACTGTATGGGACGTGTCGGCAAAGCCCGCGCTTCCATCGGCTTCCGCTCGAAGCCTGACACCGCTGAATGTGATCTGATCGATTGCCGTTCCTTCGTACGTCAACGGATCGCCGAGACCGCGGCTGGCGAGTCCGGAGATTACCGCCCTCAGCGAGGCCGAGGCAAGGGCTTGCCCCCAAGTGACGCTGACTTGCATGTTCCCCTCGTAGCCCGTGGGATTGCCGCCCGCAGACATTGCGACCGTTCGTCCGACGAAGCTTCCGACTCCACCGCTCGGATAGCTCAATGTCGACGTTCCGAAGACCACTGGAGAGAGCGGGCTGTAGGCGAACGATCCGGATGGGGAGGTGGCGTCCGGACTGCCTGTGTCGCTCGCACTGCTCCAGGCCGTGCGAGCCCAGACGCCGAATCGGCCGTAGTTGGTGTGGCCATAGGCTGCCTGCACTCTGTATGCTGTGGCGTTGAAGGCAGCGTCAGCGTCCTGAATTACGTCACGGGCATTGGCGAACACAGCGCCGGGCTGGAGCGAGGCCCCGAAGGCATCCGCGGATGCGAGCGCATTCACGGCTAGGTCCAAGTGCTCGAGGGCGCGGGAATCCCGGTTGGTCCCCACCGGGTAGATTGCTCCCAAGATGTTGGCCGCACGGGCGTCATCTCCGAACAGGGTGCTCGTGATGGTCTGGTTCGCTTGGGACCACAAGCTAGCGCGCTGCGCGTCGACCTGCGGGTCGCCGTCTGCGACGGTCCAGCCCGCGACCGTAGCGCTGAGATCCTCGAGCACAGCCCTCGCCTGGGATGTCAGAGTAGGGCCCACGATCGTTGCGGAGCCGTCTGTGAACAGCGCCCCAGCCTCGTAGGCGAGCGGGTTGCCCGCAGCGTCCGCGCCGCCAAACGCGATGTTGCCCGAGCTGGCCGGACGGGCACCCACGAACGTGAGGCCGGTCTGTCCGTCGTTGTCCGTGCTTGGTCGACCTGGCTCCGACACGGTGCGCCTCTCCGCACCGAACGAACCGGTCAATAACGGTACATCGCTCAACGAGGTAACCAGCGCCCAAGTACCGATCACGGCAGTGCCGGCCGCGGCACCTCTGCCCAAGAGCTGGCCGGCGAATGACATGGGGAGTGCCTGCGTCATTGGCGTATCGCTCAAACTCTCGTAGAGAAGCAACCCATTGACTCTCTCGACGCCAAACGATGCGTCCGGTCCAAGACTTGCCAAGGGCAGGGAGATCTCGGCGACCGGGTGGGCGTACTCCAATGTCTCCCCAATGTCGTCAGTCAGGCCGCGAACGGTCGCATTGACAGTACGGTTGGCGAACCGCACGTGAAGGTCGATCATGCCCGTGTAGGTGGCAAAGCCTCCCGCGGGGGCCACGGCGACCGTCCGGCCGGCATAGCTGGCCGAGCCGCGAATCGGCAGACCTGCGAGGACGGAGGCCTTGAGCGGGCTGTAGGCGAACGCTCCGTGGCCCTCCTCTCCGGCCAGCAGGACCAAGCTTTCCTCCCATGTGGAGTCCTCTGGCCGCCGGTAGCGCATGTAGGCGCCAAACCGCGTGTTGGACGTGGCGTTGAACTGCAGCGCCGACCACTCCGTGACGGCGTCGAAGGCTGCCTCCGCGGACTCGATGGCCAGAGCCCCCTCGAGAATGCCGCCCTCGTCCAGCCCGGCTCGGAAGGCCCCGTATGTGGCCAGTGCCGTGGTCACAGCATCGATCGTCGCCTCGACCTCCTCGACGTCCACCCGCCCTTGGGAGTCTTGCGGAAGTAGCAAGTCGAACACTTCGGACGCGCCCTCGCCGAAAAGGCCCTGAATGTCCGAGCGGGATGAGTCCCAGATTTCTTGCAGCGCTTGCCGGAGGTCGTCCGGGCGGTCTGCGTAGACAATCTCGTACAGATCGATCTGCCTCCGTCTCACGGAGATGGCCGAATGCGCCTTCCTTGCGAAGGTATCCCCCTTCGTGACCGCTTGGCCTGGGGCCAGAGAGGCCAAGACATACTCCAAGCCTCCGACCTGCAAGACCGAATCTCGCTCCCCCGATTCGGTCGAGACTAGGGTCGGCGTCCTGCCGACGGAGGTGGTCAGCACGTCCGAAACGATGTCGGGCGTGGGGGGCCGGGGCGGAACCGCCGACCCGCCGCCGGTGCCGTCCGAATCCATAAACGGCTGGGCGCTCCACCGGCCGTCCGTCTCGGTCAGTTCGTATCGGGCACCGGAAGAGCTGGTGACCAAGTAGCCCACTGTGACGGGCCGGCCGTCGTGCGTGTAGGTGCCGTTGGGAAGCAGGTTGAGGGAAACCATCTCGCCAGAGTCGCCCAGCGGGACCTGAAGCGTTGACTCCAGCGGGACCGCCGTCCACGTGCCGTCGGAAAGGTCGAGGCGATAGAGGATGTTGTCCGCGGCGCGGACTGTGAGGCCGCTCTCCACAATCCCGCCCCACCAGTACTCCCCGCTCTCGCGGAGCTCCAGTGTGATCGCCCGGCCAGACGTGCCCAGCGGGACCCGAGCCAGCACTGGAAGGTATTGCGCGGCCCACTGCCCGTCTGAGCGGGACAGTACGTATCTCCGGCCGCCCGCTCCAGTGATGATCGAGCCCTCCGACACGGGCATTCCATTCCAAGTGGCATGCCCGTCGCTCGTGGTGGCTAGGTCCGCAGTGCCACCGTGGTCACCCAGCACGACTTGCACAGTCTGCGCATCCGACGCCGGGCAAAGTGCCACAAGCGCCAGAAAAACTGCGACCAGAAAAGAATTCCCCCGCGTCGCGCGTCGGAGAGCCGGGGTACACGGAAGACATTGCATGGCTTCCTGCAGTCTACAACTTGCTTCCGCGACGGCTTGACCGCCGCGATGCAGGCAAGCACAGCCCTGGCGTTCACGCGGTCAGCCGCGGGAGTGGCAAGTGCGCGGTTCCGGGGATGACTGGTCTCTGTCGCCATACACCCGTGAGCAAGGCACCGGTCGTCACTTGGCTCAAGACCCGATGCGGCAGGTCGAAGCCGCATCGGGTCATTATTCGTTTGCTTCCGCCTTCTACGGCAGCAGGTCGGCGCCGTACGCACCCGCCAAGGCATCGTTACCGCTCAGGATCGACCAATCGCCGATGACTCCAACCGGACCCTCAGGCCCGTTGCCTACGAACTTTCCACCCATTGCACCGGTGGTGATGGTCGATTCCCCCAGATGCACATCCCGGTACCGAACCTTGATGGTGCTAGCACCACTGAACTCGATGAGTCCACTGCTCGGCACGGTGGCGCCGCTGAAGAGAATGTACCCGACATCCTGTCCGCCGTACTGCCAGAATGAATTGTCGGATGAACTCCTAAGGTCTTGGATGACCCCAGTAACCTGGTTGGTGCCGTCAGGATCCCAGCCGATGACGATCTGGACGGCGCCATCGAAGAAGGCTCCGTCCCCTGCGCGGACTGCGACCGTGTCGCCCTCGTAGACAGCCCGGAATCCAAACGTTGCGGTCTCGGTGAGGTTTGTTGCCTCTAGAGGACTGTATGCGTACACTCCGGTCGCAGTGGCCTTGTCTGCATCCGCGGTCTCTTGGGTGATGTTCCTCCAAGCTCCGAAACGAGTGTAGTTCGTGCGGTCTGATTCAGCCCGGAATACCGACGGTCGCGCGGCAAACAGATCAGAAATCTCGGACGGCGGAGTGGCCGAACCCTGAAGTGCGCCATCGAAGATATCATCGTCATCGGTCCCGAGTTCCTGCAAGAACCGACTCGTGCTGCCAAGAGCGGCTCGAGCATCGTCAATCAGATTGATTCCGTCGTTAATGCCATCTAAGTCCGATCCAGGAATAGCGGGCCACGTAAACGCGCTAAGGATTGTGCTTATGGCGGCCTCTACAGCAGACCAAGCAACGGAAGGATCGGGCGACGCTTCACGCTTCTCCAAGTTGAGCACGCTACGTTGCGTGGACAAGATCCTCCGAGCCTCGCTCACAAACGTATTCTCTGAAACGGAGTGGCTGCGACTGCTGTAGATCCGCGATGCGTCGATAGTGATGCCCCCCAATGTAAGGTCGCCGTCTTCCACCAAGGTTGCACTCGTGCCCACGTCACTGGCGCTACTGCCCAAGCCTGTCTTGCTATTGTCGCCTCCGTCGCTCACGGTTGGCCGCGCGGGTGCTGTGGTCGATGTGCGAGACGTTCCAAATGCTCCTTCTAGGATTGTTCCAAGCTTCCACGTGCCCATGGCTTCCCGGCCATCGCTGAGGATTTGACCGTCCAGGCTGCTTGCAGTCTCTGGGGCCTCTCCGCCGTACGCCGGTGGGTATCGCACATGGCCAGTGCCCGACGCACCCGCGGTGAAATCCCCTCTGGACTGCAGCGTAGCCTGAGGCAGGCGGATCGCCTCGGTCGGATTGCTGTCGTGCTCCCATCCACTGTTATTCGAGTCGACAAGGCCCGTTACCAAGCCGTCAACCCGTCGTTGACTGAATTGCACGGTCAGCTCGATCGCGCCCGTATACAGCTCTCCCACCGAATCGCCGCTGGTGGCAACTGCAACGGTCGAGCCTTTGTACGTGGCCGAACCCCTCTGGGGAAGATCGGCCGAACCGGGCTGGTCTAGAGGGCTGTAGGCGAATGCGCCATGCGTCCAGCCGGTTGACGTGACATTCTGGTCCGCTGGTCGAATCGAGTAGACTGCGAACCTTGTGTTGCCGCTTGAGCCGAAACGAATCTGTGAAATCGCAGCCGTGACTATGTCGTCGCCATCTATGTCAGTGTCCGTCGGCGAGTAGTGGGCGTCAATTTCACCCGCGCTGCCCAGTTCAGAGATCACCTCCTCAAGTTCAGCAATGACGTCGTCAACCTCAGCAAAATCTAGTGTGCCACTCCACGGTTCGTCGTTCAGACGAGTTCCCATCCCGGCTGCGATCGCATTCAACACAGCCTTGGCTTCGTCCCATTGGCCATCTGTGCCCCCGATGTGGTCGTCTGGGTCAATAGCCTCAAGTTCGTACAGTCGCGAATAGGCTTCGATCGTCTGGATGATGTCCCTCAGTTGCTTCTGAGCCCTCTCCGCAAAGGTCTGCCGGATCGTCACTGTACCCCGGCCCACGAGGTCGTTCACTGAGTACTCCACCTGATTGCCAGTGGCGCCGACAACTAGGATTGAGCCCTCGTTTCCAACGGTTGAGGCACCCTCGTTCTTCAATCCGAACATTGCATCGGATGGGACGTAAACGCCACGCTTATCATTCCCTGTTGGCGTCACCGGATCGACCGGATTCGTCGGATCGGTCGGATTCGTCGGATCGACCGGATTCGGATCAGTCGGATTGTTGGGATCTACCGGGCGGAGGATTTGCGCGGTCCACTCTCCGCCGTCTGATAGCGTCAGGCGCCAGATGAAGCCATTCTGCACGATGCTCGTCCCTGATCGGAACGGACGGCCATCTTCGCGTGTGAACGTTCCGTCGCCAGTTCGCACGAGGGTGAAGAAGTCCCCGGTCGAACCGAGCGGCACCTGGAACCTGCCGCTCTCGACGTCAAGCGACAGCACACCGTTGGTCAGGTTGATGGTGTACCGACTGCCACGGTATACGATGCTGTCTCCGACGTTGTACTCGTCTCCCGAGTACAGAAACGAGCCGTCCTCAAGTCTCTGCAGAGTCACGATGAAGTTGGAGTCGCCCGCGGGCACGCGCACCACCGAGGGCACGAAGGCAGCCCGCCACTGACCGTTCACGAAATTCACCCGGAACTGATTCCCGTTTTCCGCAATGAAGATCTCACCGTCGGAGATTTGCTCGCGACCGATCCAGTACTCTCCGTTCTCCTCGCGGATCACGGTGACCACGCCGCCGCTGGCGCCAAGGGTCAGGGATTGGGATGTGGGCTGGTACTCGGCCACCCACGCACCGCTGGCCATTGTCAGCCGGTACTGCCCGCCGTTGCCGGAGCGGACGGTCGAACCCGAGCTGATCACCATGCCCGTGGGCAGCACGTAGTTGCCGTCTTCCCGGCGTGTCAGAGCGATAGACTCCCCAGTGGTTCCGAGCGCCACGTTCGCAGGCGGCGGCGCCACGTATGCGGCGGTCCACGCGCCGTTTGCTTCGGTGAGCCGGTAATCGCTGCCGTTCGGCGCGCGGATCGTGCCACCGCTTGTCACGGTCTGACCGTTCCAAGTCAGGCTCCCTTGCTCGGTCCCCAGCAGCATCGCCGTCGTCCCGCTGGTTCCGAGCACCACGCTGATCGGGTCGCCGGTCACGAATGTCGCGACCCAGCGCCCGTTCGCCATTGTCAGGCGGTACGTTGCCCCGTTGCGGGCTTGGATAGTGCTTCCCGTCGCGATCGGGTCGGAGTTAGCGCGGTATGTGCCGTCCTCCACTTGGGTGATGACCACCGCATCCCCGCTGGACCCGAGCACGAGTGCCTCGGGCGGGGTCGCAAGCCAGACCGCCGTCCATTGGGAACCCTGGAACACCAGTTGGAACCGCGTCCCGCCAGGCCCCATGACAGTGGAGCCGCTCAAGATCGGAGAGCCGTCCCCCAGCCAAGTGCCGTCCTCCCGCCTTGTGACCATCACAGTCTGGCCGCTCTGCCCGAGTGGAACGGCGACTGGTTGCGGCGCTACGAACAGGGCGACCCATGTGCCGTTCGATCGCATGATCCGGTACATGTTCCCGCTCGAGGAAGAAACGGTCGTGTCAGGTCCTACCAGCTGCCCGTTCACCTCGAACCCGCCGTCCTCTCGCTGCACGAGGTTGGCAAGCTCGCCCGTCGTTCCCAGCAGGACCGGAATCGCCTGTGGCGGCACAAATGTCGCCTGCCAGGCGCTGCCCACGAGATTCAGCCGGTACAGGCTCCCGTTCGCTGCAGTCACCACGCTGCCGTTCTGCACGCTGTTGTTGCCGTGCCGGTAGGTGCCGTCCTCTTGGCGCACGACCACAATCTGCAGCCCACTGGACCCCAAGGAGACTTGCTCCGGCGCATTCGGGACGAAACTGGCGCTCCACTCGCCATTCTGAAGGCGCAGACGGTATTGATTGCCGTTGTTCGCCGTGATGGTGGATCCGCTGGTTACGGCGCTGCCGCCGATTTCGAAGGTGCCATTCTCCAACCTCACCAGCTCGGCCACCTCACCGGACGTCCCGAGCGGCAGACGGGTCGGATCCGGCGTGGCATAAGTCGCAGTCCACTCCCCGTCGGCATAGGTCAGCCGGTACTGGGCGCCGGTGCCCGCCGTCACGATGCTGCCGCTCATGACTAGGCTACCGTTCAGCGTCCAGCCGCCGTCCTCCGTCATCACGAGGTCCACGCGCTGGCCGCTGGCGCCAAGCGTGACCTCCGAAGCGGCGGGAGGCTCGTAGACCGCCGCCCAGGCACCGTCCACCAATGTGACGCGATACATCTGCCCGGTGCTTGCCTCAACCACGTCCCCGCTGCTGAACGTGAGTTCGCCGGTCGCTGACTTGCCGATGTACGACCCGTCTTCCTGCTCCGTGACGACAAACAAGTCCCTGCTGGAGCCCAACGCGAGGGGCAGCGCATCCGCGGGCACGAACTCTGCGGTGCCCTGCGTGCCCGAAACCGTGATCCGGTACGTCTTGTCGTTCTCTCCCACAACGGTCGAACCGCTGGCAAACGCCTCCCCGCCACGGGTGTAGCCGCCCGCCTGGGTGGTCTGCAAGGCAACCGTGCCCCCGTTCTCGCCCAATGTGACGTTGACCGTCTGCGGCACGAAGGGCGGCGGGGCCGGAGGCGGCGGGGCCGTCGAGGAGTCCTCACCGCAGCCGACCAGCCCAAGGCCCAGCAGTACCGCCAAGCACGCTGCAAACAAGACTGACTTACGATTGGAGTAGGTCATAATTGAACCTCCATGTTCTACGTTACCCGAGTATACCCCATGCGCGTTGCCCGGTGGTGAATGTGATCTTCATTGCGACAGATTCCCAGAATGCTGTGGAATGTCCTTCCGCGGCCGAACCGCGGAAGGCGGGTGCGTGAGGCGCGCCGAATACACCGGCAGCACCATGGACCGTGCCGAGATGGGCCTGCGCGGCCCGATCTTCAATTGCGTGGAAGGCCCAAGCGGGTGCGCCTGCCGGGCAGTGGCCAAGCTGCCGCTCAAGAGCGTTCCTGCCCCCCCGGAGAACCTCAAGATCACTTGCGCTCATTCTAACCCTGCGGTTCGCGTGGCCCTCTCGGCAAGGGATCAGTGATCTTGGGCGAATCGCGGGAACATGCTCTTCGGCAGTCGCCGCGGGGAGAATATCGCACCGGGCATCTTCCGCAGCTCGGGGCTGAGGTCTGGCCTGAAGCCCATCTGCGGCACGAGGTCGCGCTCGAGGTCGACACCCGGGGCGATCTCCTCCAGCACGATGCCCCGGTTGCCGAGCCGGAACACCGCCGCCTCGGTCACGTACATCACCCGCTGGCCGGCGCGTCTTGCGTAGTCCGCGCTGAAGGTCACCTGTGCCACCCGATCCACGAACTTCGCGGCGCCCATTGTCCCGAAGCGGACACGCCCTCGTTTGATCGCCGGCCTGGCCCGAATGGACAGGGTGCCGCAGAAGATGACCGTGCTGGCCTTCTGCACGATGTCGATGAATCCACCCACGCCGATGATCTTCGGACCAATCTTGCTGACATTGACGTTTCCATGCCGGTCAACCTGCAAGAAGCCCAGGAACGCTTGGTCCACTCCCGCCCCGTGGTAGAAGTCGAACATGTGGCCAGTCTCGAGGATCGCCTCGGGATTGTAAACGGCCCCGAAGTCCAGTCCGCCGGCGGGCACGCCGCCGAACTGCCCGTGCTCAATTGTCGCCGTGATGTCACCCGCGACGCCCTGCTCTCGGGCCACTGCCAAGACCCCGTCGGGAATCCCGAACCCTACGTTGATCACTGCGCCCGGGGCGAGCTCGGCAGCCGCCCTACGGGCGATCACCTTTCGCGGGCCAAAGTCGAATGCCGGGAAATCTTCGTCAGGCAGACGGCCGTCCCCGCAGTACGCCGGCTGGAACTCGGTCTGGTATGTCTGGCCTTGGCCTGGGTCGACCACCAGCACGTCGACGAAGCAGCCCGGAACACACACCGAGCGTGGATCCAGACTTCCTCCGGGGACGATCTCGCGCACCACCGCGATGGTGATTCCGCCCGATGCCCTTGCGGCTTGCGCGAGCGCGCAGTTGTGCCACAGCCCGGCTTCTTGGCGCATCGAGAGGTTGCCATACTCGTCGGCCTGCCACGCGTGGACGAGCGCCACGTCGACACGCGGCGTCGGGTAGAACAGCCAATCCCTGCCGCCGAGCCGGACAAGCTCGACCAAGTCCTCCGTCGCCTTGGCGTTGAGCTTTCCGCCTTCCAGGCGGGGGTCCACGAACGTTTCGAGGCCCGCGTGCGTGTGCCATCCGGGACTGCCCGCGGCGGCGCAGCGGAACAGTTGCACGATCACCCCGGCCGGCAGGCAATACGCCGCGAACCGATTCTCCGCCGCAAGCTTGGCCATCCCCGGGGCCATCGACCAGTGGCCGCCGATCACCCGCCGGTACATTCCCCCGCAGGCGGCCTGTTGTAGCCCCTTGGTGCGCTGATCACCGACGCCGAACGGATGGATCAGCGTCAGGCCAGTCGGCGCGCCCGTGGACCGGTGCCGCTCGCCGAGGTGACGCAGCAAGATATCAGGGATTGCATGCCCTGCTCCGGACCCGCCGATTGCGACAGACGCCCCGCTCCGGATTCTTCGAACCGCGGTGGCCGCATCCTCGACCGGCTTCCGGTGCGACGGTCGTTTCCCCGACACGTGTTCTGCTCGGCGAGCCCCGGAGGGGCCTCCGCGTTCCATCCTATATGGAACACCCAATTAGGAATGACGGTCGGCCGCTAGCGGGGCCAAACGTCGTCCAGGATCGAGGCCAGGCGCACAGCGGACTTCGCAAGTCGCTCGACGACGACATTCGTCGCAGCCTCGACCTGCGCGGCACTCAGGACGAGTTCCTCCCGGCCCTCCAGCAGGGGATAGATCTGGTCCCGGGCAGTCAGGTGGTTCTCCCATGTCCAATCGCGCAGCGTGCCGGACGTCCACGCCGCCTGGTCCGCCCTGGCAATCGCGGCCTTCACCCGATCCAGCACATCCTCCTCGGTCCCGGCCAATTCGATCAGTCCGGTCTCCCAGACCTCCAAGAGGGGCATCGCCTCTTGGCCCACGATCACGGGCCGCGAGATGCGCGTTCGCTCCGGCGGGCCGATGCTGAGCGCCGGCTGATGCAGGTCTGCTGCCAGCCCGACGAGCATCTTCAGGTAGTCTGCCGTCTCGCTCGCCTTGCGGACTCCTAGGCGCACGATGCCGATGCACTCTCGCAGCTTGACAGTGATGCACTGCCCCGCCGGGCACTGGCGGTCAAGATCCACGCCTTGTGCGTCCCTGGGAATTCCGATCGAGTGCCAAGCCCGCGTTTCCGGCCGCTCGGCGACGATCTGTGTCGACCAGGTCGAGAAGTCCACCAGACGCGCGTCCTTTCCGAGAAAGAGCACGATCCGCTGCGCGGCGGTCTTGCTGAGCAGGTCTTCGGCCGCGAGCGCCACGATGCGGTGCCCTTGGTCACCCCACCCTTTGGCCCCGAGTGCGAACGTGATTGCCAGCGTGGCTAGCGCAGCCACCCGGCGGCCGGTTTGTCTCCCCATCCCTGTAGGATAGAGCCTTGCCGGCACCTCGTCGCCATAAGGGGTGCCCGCGATCGGCGGATGACGGCCAGAGAGGTTGCAGACTTGGTCGGCGGGGAGTTGGTCGGCAGTCCGACCGTTGAACTTGTCTCCGCCGGCAGCTTGGAGTGCGCCACGAAACACCAGCTGGCCTTCTGGCAGCGAGGTCACGCAGCCGACCCGCTCCCCGAGACGCGGGCCGGATGCGTCATCGTCGATGAGCGAACCGTCGCGGAGGGGCGCACGCTCATCCGCGTCCGCGGCCCCCGGAGAGCGTTCGCGACCGCACTCCGGGCGATCAGCCCCGCCAGCCCGCCAGACTGGGGGGCCCTTCCGTCGGCACAGGTCTCGCCGGATGCCGTGCTCGGCGACGGCGTCGTGGTCGGGGCGTGCGCAGTCGTGGAGGCCGGTGCCACCATCGGTGAGGGATCTCTGGTCGGTCCCAACGCCTTCGTGGGAGCGGGCGCAGTGGTGGGCCGCCACTGCACCCTGCACCCGGGCGCAATGGTGTACGGAATCGCCGAGCTTGGGGACCGGGTCGTGCTGCACGCCGGCGCTGTGATCGGCAGCGACGGGTTCGGCCTTGTCTTGGTGGGCGACCACTACGAGCAGTTCCCCCAGATCGGCGGCGTGCGAATCGAGGACGATGTCGAGGTCGGCGCCAACGCCTGCGTGGACCGCGGAACACTGGGCGACACCACGATCGGGGCTGGCTCGAAGCTCGACAACCTTGTTCACGTGGGCCACAACTGCAGGATCGGGGCACATGTCGTGATGGCGGCGCAGGTCGGTCTCTCGGGCGGTGTCGTGATCGAGGACTTTGCCGTCCTGGGAGGGCAAGCCGGCATTGGCGAACGGGCACGCGTCGGATCGCGAGCGCAGTTGGGCGGCCAGGCCGGGCTGCTCCCCGGCAAGCGCCTGGCGGCCGACGGGGCCTACTGGGGCACGCCGGCCCGCCCGCTTCGCGAGCATCTGGGCCGGCAGGCGAGCGTGGGCCGCCTTCCCCGCGCGCTCGCGAAAATCCGGCGTCTGCAGGAGCGGGTCAAGGAGCTTGAAGAACGGTGAGGACCGTTGTGATCGGCGGCAACAGCCGCGAAGTGGGGAAGACTTCGCTGGCCGTTTCGCTCATCGCCGCAACCCCCGAGCGCGGCTGGACGGCGGTCAAGCTCACTCAGTTCGGCCACGGTATCTGCTCGCGTGACGGGACGCCCTGCGGTTGCGCGGTGACGAGTCCCAGTTGTCCGTATGAAGTCTCAGAGGAGACGGGCGCTGTCCCCGGCACCGACACTGCGCGGATGCTCGAGGCCGGGGCCCGAGAAGTCTTGTGGGTCCGGGTCGCGATGGGAGCGCTTCCATCGGCGATTCCCGCGATCTCCGCGGCTCTGGCCGGGCGATCGCACGTCCTGTTCGAGTCGAACAGCATTGTCGGGCACATCGCCCCGGATGCGTACCTGTCCGTGCTTCGCTTGGATCTCTCGGATTGCAAGCGCAGCGCCGCGCGGCTCGCCCGGTCGGCGCACGCGTTTGTCGTTGCGGGCGGTCACGGGCTGCGCCCCGGCTGGGCCGGCTTCGACGAATCGTTGCTTGCGAGAAGGCCAGTCTTCGAAGTGCGGCCTCCCGACTACTGCCCCGCCGAGCTCGTGACCTTCGTTGAGCGACGTTTGGGGCCTCTCGAGTCGCGTCCAATCCCGATCGGAGGAAATTCATGAGAATCCTGCGTGCCGCGGCATTCGCCGCCATTCTGAGTGCCGGATCCCAGCTGCCCGCCTCGCAGCCGAGCGTCGTCCTGATCCTTGCCGACGACCTGGGCTGGAACGACGTCAGCTATCACGGCGGCGAGATTCCCACGCCCAGCATGGACCGAATCGCCCGCGAGGGCGTGGAGCTGGATCGCTTCTACGCATGCCCGGTTTGCTCGCCCACCAGGGCAGGCCTCATGACCGGTCGCTACCCGGTCCGGTTCGGGATGCAGCGCGCCGTTTGCCGGCCGTTCCTGACGGTCGGGGTGCCGCCAGCCGAGGAGACGATCCCGGAGATGCTGGCTCGTGCGGGGTACAGCAACAGGGGCATCGCTGGGAAATGGCACATCGGGCACGCGCACCGGCGCTTTCACCCCTTGAACCAGGGATTCACATCATTCGTCGGGCACTTCAACGGCAACATCGACTACTACACGCACCACCGAGAGGGAGAGCTGGACTGGCACCGGGGATTCGAGCCGAACCACGACGAGGGGTACTCCACTGACCTGATCGCCGACGAGGCGGTGCGGTTTATCGACGCACATGGGCGCGAGGGCCCATTCTTCCTGTACGTTCCCTTCAACGCCCCGCATACTCCGCTGCAGGTGCCGGACCGGTGGCTGGAATCATTCGCCCGCGTCGAGGACGAGAGGCGCCGGACCTACATGGCGATGGTGGCCGCGATGGACGCCGCCATCGGGCGCATCCTTGAGGCGCTGGACCGCAACGGAGCCGCCGAGAGCACCCTGGTCTGGTTCGCCAGCGACAACGGGGGGCAGGCACTCGCCGACAATTCCCCATTGCGGGGAGGGAAGGGAACAGTCTACGAGGGCGGCACGCGGGTCGCTGCCGCGATCCGCTGGCCAGACGGGCTGGAAGGGGGCGGTCGAAGGGTCACCGGCATGGTCCGCTACATCGATGTTTGGCCGACGTTGCAGCGCCTAGCCGGCATGAGGGAGCCTGCCGGTCCCGGCGAACCCCTCGATGGCGAGGATGTCTGGCCAGTGATCTCTGGCCAGCGACCGAGCGGGCCGTCGGAGTTCTTCTCGTACTTCGAGCACTACAATCGCGAGCAGCTGGCCTTGATTGACGGCGACTGGAAGATCGTCCGGCGCGGACCGGCGATTCTGGGAGCCAATGCGGCGGACGCGCCGCCGGAATCGCTTCCAGCGCGCCAGCGGGTCCCGCAGCCCCTGGAGGTCCAGCTGTTCAACCTGGCCAAGGATCCCTTGGAGCGGGTGGACCTCGCTGCGCGCGAGCCCGACAGGGTCCGCCAGATGCTCACTCGGCTGCGTGAGTTCCGGGCGATGCGGCCGGATGGGGGTGTGCCGCCCATGACGGCTCCGACGCCTGACGGCTGGAAGGCGCCCCGCGAGTGGCAGATGGCGGAGTGACACCGGGCCGGGACGGACGTTGCGGGAACAGCCAGGCAAACTGGTGGTGGACAGGGGGGTGAGAGTCCCCCGGAGCAAAGAATGAGTCGATTCATGCTTCTCCGCGAGTCATGCGTTCAGGGCCGTGAGGTCATGGATGAAGCGTTGACAGCGGTGGGTGTGGGCAGAACATTGAGGAGCGCCAAGCTAACTGGCGAAGTACAAGTGGTGAAAGTCCACTGTGGTGAAGGATCTAGCCAATCCACAACTCTCCCCGAGCCGTGCGGTCGCTCTCGCGAGGGAGCGGGCGAAGCGTCGGCAGGGGCGCATGTGGGCAGGGCTAAAGAGCACCGAAAATCTGTTGATTCGGGGTGCCGAGGCTGTCTCAATGGCCGAAGGCAAGACCGACCGGACCGCGAAGGCGAGGGTCGGGAGGGCTCCGCGGTGTCGAAGAACCCAGGCACGCATGTACGTACAACGCCGGGACTTGGGAGGCCTCCTCCCTACCGCGGTGCCAATGCACGGTGGTCGCCAAAGCGAAAGGCAGAGAGCTAAGCGGAGGATGAACGGGGCGGAGGAATCGGACCCGGGCATAGTACCGATGAGGGCGGCGAACAAAGCGGGGGGAGCCCGGTGGCGGAGCCGGCGGAGGGAAGGCCCGGGCGCAACGGGAGACACGAAGGAATGATCATGCTCCGAACATAGAGTCGGGAAGCCCCGTTGATGGGCTAGATGCTGGACCGGACCGGAGCGGCACGGCAACCTGCTAAGGGTGACGTCAGTACCGGTGCGAGGAGCCGGATGCGTTAGCGCGCACGTCCGGATCTGTGGGGGGATCGTCAGGTAACTGGCGGTCTACCCCGACCACCGAAAAACCTATCAACCGGAGTGCCGAGCCTTTCTTCTGGGGTGAAGGCAACACTCCCAAGCTGGCAGACCTGCGGCGGAAACTGAAGAGGAGCATGCACGCGGACCCGATCGAGACAGGGGCATGGCTGGGACAGGTGCTGAACGGGTGGTTGAACTACTACGCGGTACCGACCAGCTATCGGTCGCTGAGCAGGTTTCGGTACGCGCTGAAGCAAAACTGGATGTGGGTGCTGAGCAGGAGGTCGCGAAAGGCCCGCCCGGACTGGGAGAAGCTAGACGCGCTATGCAAGCGCCTCTGGCCCAAGGTGACGATACGCCACGAGTGGCCCGACCGACGCTTCGCCGTCAACCACTCAAGGTAGGAGCCGTATGCCTTACCGGGCACGTACGGATCTGAGCGGGGGGCGCCGGGTGACCGGTGTCCCTACCGCGATCGATCTATGGCCGGGACTTCGACGCCGGGCAACTTGAGCGAGCGGCTGAGGAAGCGCCGCGAGGAGGACGAGAAGCGGATCCGGGCGGAGCGGCGCCAGGTCGAGAGCCTGATCCGGAGCGAGCTCGGGAAGCTTGGCGCCAGTGCGAGCAGCGCCGTCGAGGCCGCGCAGCGTTCCATCGAGAGCGATTTGGAGAGGGCGGCCGGGCGGATCGGCACGCTGCTGCTGAAGGCCTGGGCACGGGCGCTGGTGATCGCGATCAGTCTCTTGCTGGGCATCTCGATCGGGAGCTGGGGGCTGGCGCAGTGGCTGTCGTTCCGAGTCCGGGCGCTGGTGGAGCTGGAGGCGCAGATCGAGGAGCGGGAGCAGAGGAGTGCCGCCGAGCAGATCAGTGGTTTGTCCGGGCAAGTGACGACCTTGCGCGGGCAGGTCGAGCAGCTGCAGCAGCATGTGGGCGACTTGGCCGCCGACTACGCCGAGCTCGCCGGGGACTACAGGCGGATCGCGAACGCGTTGGACAGGCTCTCGAAGCGCTGAGGCCGCGGCCGGTCCGCAGGCGGTGGGGGCCGCCCCTGCTCCCGCCGCGGAGCCGAAGGCGCGTACCCAAGCTAATCTAGATAAACAGAGGCACCGAGTGGCACAGTACCAGAGTAAACGTGGCTAAGCGCAGTCCGCTATTCAGGGGCATCACCGTTTTCGTCCGCAGCATAGTAGACAGAATCTGGGTCTGGCTGAAGGGCGACCACCTTGTGCCTCCGGCCGCGCTAGGCCCTGGAGACCACAATTGCGCACCAGCCTCCCTGTACTGGGCTGCTCCGTGGATTCCGGAAAGCCAGATCACCGAAGCCTTCTTGTTCTGCGCCGAGAACTGGCCGCATGGGGGAGTTACGAACAAGGAATTCCAGATAGCCATGGAGTATCTTGGCACCGGGAGCGACTACTCCGCCGACTCGGAAACGCTAGGGGAGCTGTTGGCCGGAAAGCCGGGTCGGTGTGTTGCGCTTCTGCATGGCCACTTCATAGCGATCATCAATGGCAAGATCGTCGGGCGAGATGCCCGCCGCGCTTGGGATCTCACCGCTGAGGTGTACTGCCACTGGACTTTTCGTTCACGACGGGACCAACCGGCTGAAAGTTCTCGTCGTACCTTCGACAGTGCGACTTGAAACTGCTGTCCGCATGCTTCAGGTGGCTGAGCAGCATCGTAAATGCAACGGATACGGCCTCGTGAACGATTGACACGAATGAAGCGTTCTCCGGTCCGTACCCCTCCTCGTCCTCTAGTTCAGGGGGCGTTTCGGGCAGCCAATTACACTCGAACTCGAAAACACCCGCCCTCGCATCCGCTCGCACGCCACACGAGAGATACATCCTCTTGCCTTCGTCTCCACATAATTTCTCTACGGCCAACCTTGACGTGTTCGTGTCCGTCCCGATGAACACCATATCTGCATCGCAGACAGCGTCCCTGGCCTTCTGGCCAATCGAATGAGAATGCAGAATATCTTCAGGCTTCCTGAAGCTATCCGGGATTGCCGTGATTTTCAAGCAGTCTGGCCGGATCGACTCTAGGCGTTTCTTCAGTACTTCCACTTTCCTTTTCCCGCAATCGTCGGGAAAGAAACTGAAGACTCTGTTCTGGTTTGAATCCTCGACGCGAGTGCCGTCTATGAGGCTTAGCCGAAGCGCCCCGGTTCTTACCAGCATCTCCGCGAAACTGGCCCCCGTGCCCCCGCATCCCACGATGCAGAAGCACAAAGAACGCAGCTTCTCCATGACGTCATCGCCCAGCGCCTTGACAGTGCGGTCATCGATGCTCATGATCGTCTAGCCTCGAACTGTGTGCCGGTACAGTCTCCGGCACGCATTCCTGAATTGCTTGATGTCCCCAAAGATGTCCTTCGGAAAAGCCTGGATTGAATAGGGGTAGAACCTGCGTCCCTCGAAAAAGAACTCTCTGTATTCCGCGTGACTGTTGGGCCCAAGTCCGTCTTGAGCGTATACCCGCGACTCGCTGAGCCAGCACTTGTTCCCGCCGTTATAGTCGAACGCAATGGAGATAGGAGGCTGGTCATTGTTCGGACTGTAGTCCAGCACAATCAAGACAGGACCATCCAGATCCGGAACGTTTTCTAGCTTCGACCTGAAGGACCGACTAAGCTCCTTTTTCATCTCCTTAGAAAGGGTCACGAACTAGCTCCCCGCTATGCCTTTTGTGGGAGTCAGGTCGGCCTGCTTCACCCTGTGGGCCGGGTCTGCGTCGGGAGGATCCCACTTTATCTCCGCTTTCACTCGAAAGTTCGTGAGGATCTTGATGACATCATGAATGTCGGTGGTACCCTCCTGCTTTCCTAGGAATCGGAACCTCACCTTAGGAGCCAAGGTGAATTGCAACTCGCCATCTTTCTCCCGCCAAACAGAAGTATCTGAGCCCTTGTGCTTGAGGGCCTTGGCCGTAGCCAGGGCACTTCCGCTGTCCAGCAGATCGACGCTTTCCAGGATGGGGCGGTTTTCTTCGTCGATCAGGACGATGCCCCACCGCAACTCGCCCTCCTTGCGGATTTCCCTAATTGTGATTGAATGCATTGCATCCTCCCTTGTTGCAGCCCACGCAGCCTACCTTGTATCCCTCGGCGGGAACGGATCGTTTCCCGGAGCGACCGTGTCGGAATCCCGCCAGCGACCTTGCTGGTTCTGGATCCGGACCTCGCCGCCCCCTCGCCTGCCAACGATCTCCCGTGCTCTCCCGATCGCCTCGCGTTGCGTATTGAAAGGGAATTACTGATCTGAGTACCCAGCCTAGCTAATCCCGAGCAAATTTGGTTTTCTTCCACAGTGATGTGGTTGGGAACATAACCCCAAGATACCGATGAATACAGTGTGTACTGATTCCGACTATAGAATCCAATAAGATCCTCCATAGTCTCTTGACATGGCATCTCTTTGTTCGGTATAATGGAAGTGTTATGGCGCAGTATGGAAAAACTGATAAAGGTCCCGGAAAGTGGTTCCGCAAAGGTATCTCCTTGTTCGAAGTTATGGATATGTTCCCGGACAACCACACCGCCGAACTCTGGTTTGCAGAAATTCGCTGGCCCAATGGCCCCACTTGCCCTCATTGCCTCTCTGACAATGTCCAGTCCAACTGCTCCCATCCCTCCATGCCCTACCGTTGCCGCAGCTGTCGCAAGCGGTTCTCCGTGCGGGTCGGCTCGGTCATGCAGGACACCAAGATCGGCTATCGCAAGTGGGCCGTCGCCATCTATCTGCTCTCGACCTGCATCAAGGGCATCTCGTCCATGAAGCTCAGCCGCGAACTGCGCATCACCCAGAAGTCGGCTTGGCATCTCCTGCATCGCTTGCGGGCGGGCTTCCGACGCCCGCAGGGCCTGTTCGCAGGGCCCGCGGAGGTTGACGAGGTCTTCATCGGCGGCAAGGGTAAGCATTCACTCCGGGGAGTATTTTGGGGCCTGGGAGGCTGGCCCTCGCGAGGGCCAAAGGCAGGGGAAGGCGCGGATAGGTGAAGGTGCGGCCCGCAGGTGCAGAGTGGCCTCGCTCGCCGCGTTCAGGCTCCAGCCTGAGAAGGTGGGCGAGTGACGTAGCGACACTCGCGAGCTGGCCTCAGCGGGGAGTTAAGCTGCGGGCGGGAAAGTGCTGTCGGGTGCGTCAGCCGGCGCTGCCGCTGGCGGCCCGTTGGCCGGGGTCCGCCAGCGGATGGGAGGTGCGCGGAGTTCCTCGATGCGCTGCTCGTCCATCTCCCACGGGAGCCATGGGGACAGTTCCGATGGGGCTTGGCCCCGGTTGCGCGCACAGGCATCCAGCCAATCCAGCATGTAGCGGTACGGGTTCAGCCCCGCCACTCTCGCTGTCTGCAGCACGCTGAGCAGGCGCCCCGCCGTCTCGGCCCCGGCCGGACCGCCGGACCCGAAGCTCAGCCGGCGCGAGATCACGGGTCCGCGCAAGGTCCGCTCCGCGTAATTGTTGTCCATGGGAATCGCGGGATCTTCGAGGAACACGCTGAGCCCCGCCTTGTGCAGGATCAGGGACGCCGTGGCTTTGCCCCGCGCTTCCACCTGGGCCAGCTCCGCGCCGGTCCGGCCACCGCTTGGCACGGCGATCAGCATTTCATAGCGCGCAACCAGGCTCCTCCACTCTTGCAGCGCGTCGTCGAAGAGTTTCCCGAGGCTGGCTTGCAGGCTTGCCTGCGCAGCCTCGAAGTCCTCGGCCTGGTCCTCTAAGGGCAGTTCGGGCTGCCAGGCCCTGCGACGCAGGTGCGCCAAGTGGAACACTTCCCCGATCCGCTCGAGCCAGTCCGTGGCCCACGGCTCCAGTTCCGGAAAGCCGGCTTCCACCCGGCAGTAGTGTCGGCGCTGATGAGCCCAGCAGAACTGCAGCCGGACATTCTCGGAGCGCTTGGCGAAGGCCGGATAGACACTCCAGCAGTCGCACACGAGCGTCAGCAGCTTGCCTTGGCCCAGCTTGCCCAGCAGTGCGCGGCCCGAGGGCAGCCCGCGCGTCGGCAGGATGCGCATCCAGACGGCATCCTCGCAGCAGACCATCCACAGCCAGTGCTTGGGTCTGGCGCCGGATGCCGGGGGCTGCTTGGCGTTGTCCTGGCCCTCAATGTTCTGCACCGGCCAGGAGGTTTCGTCGGCCTGCACCACCCGAGCCTGTCCCAGACGCTCGGCGATGGCCTGCTCCAAGGGCTGCACCAGTAGGGCGAGCCTCTGCAGGCCTCGCGCCAGCGTCGCCGGGGCCATGCCCAACCCGATGGCATCCAGCTCGCGCGCCACCGCGGCCTGCGGGCGATGCATGTGGAAAACTTGGACCACGCTCCAGGCCCACACGCTGGTCCCCAGCTGGGTGCCGCTCCACAGCCGTGGCGCGGGGGGCGCAACCAAGCGTCCCGGCGGTGCGCATGCGCAGCCCGGCTCGTAGCACTGGCGCTCAATCTCGCGGGCGAGCGCAGCCAAGTGCATCTCGAAGATCTTGCTGGACTTGGTCCCGCAGCGCACGCAGGGCGTGTCGCACTGCGCGCAGCGGCGCTCGTGCTCGGGCAGCTCCAAGGGCTCGGGAATCTTTGGCAGGCGGGAGCGGTCCCGACGCGGCGGAGTGGCCGATCCGGGCTGGCGTCCCCGCTTGCGCTTGGCGGCCTTCTGCTTGCGCCCCTTGCCGGCCTTGTCAGGCTTGTCAGGCTTGTCAGGGCTGTCCCCCGGCCCGGGCGGCGGCTTGGGGTCCGCTTTCGGCTCGGGCCCGGGATCCGACGGCTTCTCGCTCTTGCGCCCGAACAAGGTCTTCTGCAGGTCTGCCACGAGCAGCTTCAGATTGCCGATCGTTGTGTGGGCTTGCTGCAGCTCGGCCCGCGTCCGCTCCAGCTCGGCCCGCGTCCGCTCCAGCTCAGTCCGCGTCCGCTCCAGCTCGGCCTGGCTGCGCTGCGACCGTCGGCGGAATTCCCCGCTCTCCTGCCGTGCGCTTTCCACCTTCTCGAGCAGGGCCGCGCAGTGCTGCTCCAAGCGTTCCAATTCCTGCGCCTGCTCCCGCTCCCGCGCGGTGTCCCCGCTTGCGCCCGGCCAGAATCTCACCTTGGGCCCTGCCCGCGGCCGGCGGCCGCTGCCGCGCGCTCGCCCAGCCCCTGCGCGCTGCGCTCCGGCACGGCCGGCTGCGAGTGGGCCTGCAGCCCCAGCGAGGCGTGCTCGACGGCCCCCTCGAACACCTCCGGCGGCAGCCGGACCAAGGCTTGGTAGAACGTGCTCGGCACCGGAGCGGCGTAGCGTTGTAGCCGCATGTTGAACAAGCAGCCGGCGGCCTGCCGCTGCTGCTGGCTGAGCAGGGTGGCATAACGCGAGTAGGCCGTCACGCCGCGGTAGCCGGCCATGTGCGCACTCGCGGCCAGGCACAGCAGACTGGCCAGCGCATAGCGGCGGCCGCCGGCCGGGCGGCAGTGCGGCTCCTGCTGCAGGCGCTCGAGCAGGCTGCGCAGCACCGCGGCCGGAGCCGGCGGCCGCTTGGCGGGACCGCCCCAGCAGGGCTCCTGCTCGGGCTGGCGCAAACGCGCCTGCACGTTACGGGCCAAGGGGTACACCAGCACTTGCTTGGGCTGGCCATGATGCCGCCAGCGGGCCGTGGGGCCCCGCTGGCGGCCATAGCCGCTGGTGAACCCCAGCGGCTGCCAGTTCGCGGCGCGGTAGCACGTGCCCCTGTGCAGCGCCCGGTCCACGAAGGTTTCCGCGAGCAGCGCCGGATACCCATGTTCGGCCAAGATGTCTCCCGACAAGCGGCGCAGGCTGAGGCCCAAGACCCTCGATGCCAGGTTCTTGCGCCCGGCAGCGGCGGGCAGCATCACGAAGCGCACATTCTGGGCGATCAGATGCAGGCGGCGCAGCTTCTGCTGCAGCGACCAGCCGATCCAGCGGTCGCGCACGGCCACGCGCAGCGCTCCGGGTTGCCATCCCAGCAGCGCCAGCCAAGTCCCGTCCAGGGTTGCGACATGCCGCAAGGCACGTCCGAACATGCGCTGGAAGGACAGGTAGTGGTGGGCGGCCACCAGCCGGTCCCAACGTCGGTGCTCGCAGCCGCCGCGAGTCGGGCGCACGCAAACAGCGCGCAGGTCATAGTGCGCGTCTTGCACCGTTGTTGCCATCTGGAGGCCAGCCACCAAGGCCCACTATGACAGAATCAGCTCAAAATGTCCACCCCTCTACCTAGAAGCCCTGACATTCAGCCCCGCAGCGGTGTGCGCTGGGGCCAGCTAAGGACCAAGGATGCAGCTCCCATCCGTCCGATGTCTCGCCGCTACGGGGCAGCCGGCTTTCCGGAACTGCAGCCGTGGGCCAGGGATGGGCTCGAGCGGATCGGGGCAGTGTTCCACTGGGCGCGCCTGCGTCGCAGGGCCTGACAGCCCGACCTGCCCTTGCAGGGCCAGGCCGAGGACTGCGCGGCTGCGCAGGCAAGCCTGGAAGCCAGCTTCGGGGAACTCTTCGACGACGCGCTGCAAGCGTGGCAGCGCCTGGTCGCCCGCTATGAGCTGCTGGAAGGCTTGCAGCCAAGCGGTGGCCGGACCGGCGCGGAGCTGGCCCAAGTGGCAGCGCAGGGCAAAGCCACGGCGTCCTTGATCCAGCATCAGGAGCGTCCCAGCGTGTTTCTCGAGGATCCGGGGATTCCCATGGACAACAACCGCTCGGAGTGGACCTTGCGCGGGCCCGTGATCTCGCGCCAGCGGCGCTTCGGGCCCGGCGGACCGGCCAGGGCCAAGACGGCGGGGCGCCTGCTCAGCGTGCTGCAGACAGCGAGAGTGGCTGGGCTGAACCCGTACCGGTGCCCGCAGGATTGGCTGGATGCCTATGCGCGCAACCGGGGCCAGGCCCCATCGGACCTGTCCCCATGGCTCCCGTGAGAGATGGACGAGCAGCGCATGGAGGAACTCCGCGCACCTCCCATACGCTGCTGGACTCCGGCCAACGAGCCGCCAGCGGCAGCACTCGCTCACGCACCCGACAGCACTGTCCCGCGCGCAGCTTGACTCCCCGCTGAGGCCAACTCGCGAGTTTCCCTACGACACTCGCCCACCTTCTCAGGCTGGAGCCCCAACGCGGCGAGCGAGCCCACCCTGCACCTGCGGGCCGCACCTTCCCTCCCTTGGTCCTCGCGAGGGCCAGTCTCCCAGGCCCCAAATACTCCCCGGAGTGAATGCTTACCATCAGAAGGACAAGATAAAATCCTACACGGCATATCACACGAAAAACTGCTCATTTGAGCCCTCTAGCCACACAGATCAGGGCCTAGATCCGCCCTGAAGTGACGAACTTGGGTAGGGCAGCCGGTGTGCTCGGCCCCGTCGAGTGTCAGAATCAAAGGGAACATGCGGGCCTCGCTCACAATCGACAAGCTCGTCTTTGGCGGCGACGGACTTGCCCGCCACCGTTCGCGGGTCGCCTTCGTGCCGTTCGCGCTGCCCGGAGAGCTTGTCGACGCCGAGATCGCCGCGACTTCGGCCGGGTTTTGGCGCGCGTCGGATGTCCGAGTCTCCAAGCCATCGGAGCACAGGACCGACGCTCCCTGTCCCCTCTTCACCGAATGCGGCGGCTGCCACTACCAGCACATGGACTACGAGTCCGAGTGTGCCCAGAAGGTCGAGATCCTGCGGGAGACCTTGGAGCGCCTCGGGCGGATCCGCTGGGACCGCCCCATCGGGGTCGTCGCGGCCGAGCCCTATGGCTACCGCAACCGCACGCAGCTGCACGTCCAGCGTCGTGGCCGGACATCCCGCCTCGGGTTCCACGGCCGGCGGTCCCATCGGCTCGTGGCCGCGGACAACTGCCCCATCAACTCGCCCAAGCTCAATGCCGTGCACTCAATCTTGCAGCGCATGGCCCGGCACCGCCGATTTCCCGCGAGCCTGAGGGTGATCGAGGTCTTCACCGACGAGAATCGCGTGCAACTCAACTTTCCGCGCCGCCCCGGCCCGCTGCCGTCGCGCTTCTGGAAGCGGTGCTCTGAGCGCCTTGGGGTTGGCGGCCGCGGAATTCCCTTCGACTACCGATGCGGAGGGGACAGCTTCCGCGTCAGCGGCCGCTCGTTCTTCCAGGTCAACCGACACTTGGTGGGGAGGCTGGGAGATCTGGTTCTGGGAGACTGCGAGGGGCGGCGGGCGCTGGACCTCTACGCCGGGGCCGGGCTGCTGACCCTTCCGTTGGCTCGAAGGTTCGAGCGCGTCGTGGCCGTGGACTCGGCGGCCCCGGCCACGCGCGATTTGCGCGCCAATGCCCAGCGCGCCGGCCTGAGCGTCCGCGCCGTCCAGATGAACGTCGACGCGTTCCTGGCCGGATGGTCCGAGCGACCGGACATGATCGTCGCGGACCCTCCCCGCACAGGCTTGGGGGCGGCTGTCGTCGAACAGGTCGCGAGGCTTGTAGCGCCCCGCTTGCACCTGCTGTCGTGCGACCCTGCGACGCTCGCCCGCGATCTCAAGGGCCTGCTGTCAAGTGGCTACGAGCTGACCGACCTGCGGGTCGTTGACCTGTTCCCGCAGACCTACCACATCGAGACCCTGGCAGTGCTCCGCCACCCGTAGTCAGATCGACCGAGCGATCTGCGGCCAGCGCGGTGCCTGTCGGCACTCGCTGGCTCGGGCTAGTTGGTGATTTTGCGCACCGCGTGCAGGTCGAAGAATTCGTGCATCTGGCTGCGCAGCAGTGCCGTGGAACCGAGCACCGCCACCAAGTTCGGCAGTGCCATCAGCGCGTTGAGCGTGTCAGAAACCTTCCAAACCGTCTCCAGACCGCCGACTGCGCCGATGAAGACCGCCACGATCCAGACCACTCGGTACCAGCGGATCGGCCGCAGTCCGAACAGGTAGACCATTCCGGTCTCCCCGTAATACGCCCAGCCGATGATCGTCGAGAACCCGTACATGACCACGGCGATGGCCACCATCGAGCCGCCGTATTGGGAACTCAAGCCTTGCTCAAAGGCCATGGCCGTGAGTTGGGCCCCGGTCTCGCCCGAATCCCAGACTCCCGTCAGGAGCACCATGGACGCGGTTAGCATGCAGATCACCAACGTGTCCAGGAACACGCCGAAAATCCCGTATGTCGCTTGCCGCGCGGGATGGTCCGTCACCGCCGCCGAGTGGACGATTGGCGCGCTGCCCAGGCCGGCCTCGCTTGAGAAGAGCGCGCGGGCGATGCCGATGCGCGCTGCCGAGCGCGCCGAGGCTCCCAAGAATCCGCCCAACGCTGCATGGCCGTCGAACGCCGAGGTGAAGACCAGCGAAATCACTTGCGGCATCTCTCCCAGATGCTGCACGACCACGACCACGGCGCAGGCCATGTATGCCAAGCACATGATCGGTGCTAGCAGCGAGGTGACCTCGGCGATCCGGCGAATGCCCCCGATCACGACCAGCCCGGTGAGCACCGCCAGCACGATGCCGGTCGTCCACTGTGGCACCTGAAACTCGCCGTGAAGCGCGTTTGCAACCGTGTTGGCCTGGGTCATGTTGCCGATCCCGAATGCTGCCACCGAGCAGTTCACGGCAAAAATCGCTCCCAGCCACGGCATTTTGAAGCCCTTGGACAGCACGTACATGGCCCCGCCCCGGAGGGCTCCGGCGGAATCTCGCTGCCGGTATTCGAGGGCAACGGCGATCTCCGAGTACTTGGTCGCCATCCCGACTAGCCCGGCGACGAACATCCAGAACACGGCTCCGGGGCCACCGGTGGTGATCGCGATCGCCACACCGGCGATATTGCTGACCCCGACCGTTGCCGACAGCGAAGTCGCCAATGCCTGAAATGGCGAGACCGTGCCCTGAGCGCGAGGGTGCCGGCGGCCGCTCAGCACCTGATTGGCCGCGAACAGGAACTTTCGAAACTGGATGCCCCGGGTCACGATAGTCAGGAACACCCCCGAGCCGACCAGCGTGATCAGCATCGGCGTGCTCCAGACGATCTCGTTGATCGTGGTGTTGAGTTCTAGCAGCCAGTCCATTGAACTCAGTTAGTTAACCAGTGTATATACGCGAGCCCGGGGTGCACGAACGGCGGGGCAAGCCAGCCGGGCATCGTCTTTCCCAGTCCCGCGAGCACCCGGGCCAAAGCTTCCCGCGGAGTGAAATGGCGCCCACGCCGCACTCTTGCACCGCTGCCACCGCCTTGGGCCTGCGGGACCTCGAGTCCCAAGCTACGCGCGGCCCGACCCCGCGGATTTGCTGCCGACCGTTGCGTGGCGCATGATCTCCTCTTGCGTGGTTTCTCGGGGCAGCTCGGCTACGACCGCGCCCTTGCGCATCACAAGGATGCGATCTGCGATCTGCAACAGTTCCGGCAGCTCAGAACTGACCATCAGCAGCCCCTTCCCCTGCTGGACCATCCGGTCCATCAGGGCGAAGACTTCGGCCTTGGCCCCCACGTCGATTCCGCGCGTTGGCTCGTCGAACAGGACAATGTTCGTGTCCCGGAAGAGCCACTTCGCGATGGCGACCTTCTGCTGGTTCCCCCCGCTGAGTTGCCTCGCGCTCTGGTCGACGCCGTCCGAGCGAATCCTGAGCCTCTGCCGAAGCTTCCCGACGACCGATCGCTCCTGGCGGGTTCGCACGACGCCGGCGATGGACACCTTGCCGAGGTCCGTCAATGTGACATTCTCGCGAACGCTGAGCCGGACCAGAAGCCCTGTGTTCTGGCGATCCTCGGTGATCAGGGCGATGCCGGAACCGACCGCGGCTGTGGGCGTCGCGATGTCGCGGGGGATGCCGTCCACGGCGATCGAGCCCGGTGGCCCCGGGGAAATCCCGAAGACCGTCTCGCATACCTTCGTCCGCCCGGATCCCACCAGGCCGGCCACGCCGACGATTTCCCCGGCGCGCACGTTGAACTTCACGCCCGGCAGGTCGACGTCGAGCAGGACCTTGCCCGGGGTCTGCTTCTCGCGCTCGTAGATGGCCTTGACCTTGCGGCCGACCATGTGGTGGACGATCCCGTCCGTCGAGATCTCTGCCATCGGAGTTGAGTGCACGGTGGACCCGTCGCGCAGGATTGTCACTTGATCTGCGATGCTGTTCAGCTCGCCCAGCCGGTGCGTGATGTAGATGAAGCCGATGCCGGTCGCCGAGAGTTCCCGGACAATTCGGAAGACTTCCATCGATTCCGCGTTCGACAGCGAGGAAGTGGGCTCGTCGAAGATCAGCAGCGAGGCCTCCCCTTGCAGGGCGCGGCAAATCTCGACCATCTGGCGCTGTGCGGGGCTCAGATCCTGCACTCGCCAGTGGGCCTCGAGCGGAAAGCGGCGGCTGGCCAGCAAGTGAGCCGTGCCGTGCTCGATCGCGTGTCGGTCCAACAGCGGGCCGCGCCCAGGCTCGCGGCCAAGGAAGACGTTCTCAGCGACCGTGAGGTGCGGGGCCAGCAGCGACTCTTGGTGCACCATGCGGATTCCAACCGCGTGAGCGTCCGCGGGCACCGAGAAGTTGACCGGGCGGCCCTTCCAGCGCATGTCGCCCCCGTCGCGGCGCTCCAAGCCCGCCACGATCTTCATCAATGTGGACTTGCCGGCGCCGTTCTCGCCCAATAGGGCGTGCACTTGCCCCTCGCTGACGGCCAGACTGCCGTCGCGCAAAGCGTGAACGCCTCCAAAGCGCTTGCGTATGGACGAGAGCTCCAGAAGCATCGAGCCGGGCGGAGTGGGGAACTCTCCCGAAAGCGAGATTAGCACACGGCCCCGCTCCCACTTTGGCGGCGGCTGTCCCGGATCGCCCCAAAGCGGGAACGGGGCAAGTCGCCAGTTGGCCATCGCGGAACGCTCCGGGGCTGTGGCGAGGGCAGCTCGGCGGGGCCGCAACGCACGATGGGCAAGACCGCCCGCCTCGCGAAGGAGAGACCGCGCCCGCGGCGGGCAGGGGCCCGCTCGATTCGCCCCACCGGGGCCCGGATCTGGGTTACGCTTGGAATGCGGGTAGGCCAGTTCCCACTCGTGATCGATCTCATGCCTCGTCCTGATTCCCGCATTTCCCCTTCTAGGCGCTCGTTCCTCGCCACCGCGGCAGCGGGCTCGGTTGTGCCCATGACCGCCGCCTCGGCGAGCCGCGTGCTGGGCGCGAATGACCGCATACGGCTGGGCCTGATCGGCTGTGGCGTGATGGGACGGGTCGACCTTAGGGACATGCTCAAGGCCGGGCAGACACAGGCGGTGGCACTGTGCGACATCGACGAGTCGCAGATCCGCAAGACGGAGGCGGACGTGGTCTCCTCCTTCGGACAGTCCCCGGAGCTTCGGACCGGAGACTTCAGGAGGGTCGTCGAGCGATCCGACATCGATGCCGTGATCGTCGCCACGCCCGATCACTGGCACGCCATCCCCACGGTGGAGGCCTGCAAGGCGGGCAAGGACGTCTACGTCGAGAAGCCGCTCGCCATCACGGTCTGGGAGGGCCGGCAGATGGTCACGGCCGCGCGCAAGCACGATCGCGTCGTCCAGATGGGCACCCAGCAACGCTCGGGAAGCCAGTATCTGGAGGCGAAGGAGTATGTCGACAGCGGCAAGCTGGGCAAGGTGCGGCTCGTGCGGTGCTGGGCGTATCTGGACTGGAAGGGGGAGACCCCTCACTTGCCAGACGAGGCGCCTCCCGCGGGCGTGGACTATGACATGTGGCTGGGACCCACGCCCAGCCGCCCGTTCAACCGCAACCGTTTCCACTTCAGCTTCCGCTGGTACTGGGAATACTCTGGCGGCCTGATGACTGACTGGGGAGCCCACATGATCGACATTGCCAACTGGTACATGGGCATCAAGTCGCCCACGTCCGCGATGTCGGTCGGCGGCAAGTTTGCCTATCCGCAGGACGCGATGGTCACGCCGGACACCCAGCAGGTGCTCTACGAGTTTCCCGACTTCTCCATGGTCTGGGAGCATGCCCTCGGTGTTGGCCGGGGTCCGGCGGACCGGGAGCATGGCGTGATGCTGCACGGCGAGAACGGAATCTTGACCGTCGACCGTCAGGGCTGGGAAGTGCTGCCGGAGACTGACTCGGTCGGCAAGCGCATCCGCGAGTACAAGTCGCCCGGCGTGCCGTGGCAGGCTTACCGGCCCGACCGGGACGACATGCACCTCGCGCACGTGAAGAACTTCCTGGACTGCATGAGGACCCGGGAGCGACCCCGGTCAGACGTCGAGCTCAGCCACGACTCGACGATCGGCTGCCACCTTGGGAACGCCGCCGTGCGGACCGGCCGGCGGGTGTACTGGGACGTCGAGAACGAGCGGGTCGTTGACGACCCGGAGGCCGAGGCCATCATGTACAAGCGCGCGTACCGGGAGCCATGGGCGCTGACCGTCTGAACTCCCGGGCGAGCGGCCGTTCGGGCCCGCGCCGGCTTCTCGGGGCGCAGGCAGCGGCCTGAGCCCGTCCCGTCACCCGCTCAAGAACAGCCAGCCTGCGCTGGCGAGCAGCAGGGCGGCCATCGAGACATTGAAGGCGCGCAGCCGCCAGCCTTGGTCCAGGGCCTTGCCGATGCCGGCCCCGAAGAGCGCCCATGCGGTGGAAGAGGCGAATCCGGAAACCAAGAATGCCACGGCGGCGACCGCGGTGTTGGAGAGCGCCGCATGGCCTGACCCGTATGTCGTCGAAACGTAGACCGCGAGGCCCCACGCCTTGGGATTGACCCACTGGAACCCGACCGCTTCCAAGAACTTCAGGGGGCGGCCTCTCTGGCCGCTCGCCGAAGCGTCCGCCGTGGCGATGCGCCACGCGAACCAGACGATCACGCCGAGGCCACCCCAGCGGATCACGCCCATCAGGTCCGAGGACTCCCCGATCGCCCCTTCCAGCCCAAAGGCCACCAGTGAGAGCATCAAGGGAAAGCCGACCGTGACGCCCATGATCTGGGGAAGGGCTCGGCGCCAGCCGAAGTTGGCCCCCGTGGCGCTGAGAAGGGTGTTGTTCGGGCCGGGCGTCCAGGTCATCGAGATCGCGAGGCCGATCAGTGCCGTCAGCGATTCTTGGGTCATGGCCGGGTCGGCTGCCAGCGTGGCTGCTCACTCACCTCGGGGCACGGTCCGCCATGGGCGCTCCGCAAGCTCCTGGCGGTCGCGCAGCATCGTGGAGAGCTGGGTGACGACGGAAGCGCTCGACTGCGCAATGTTCATCGTCTCTCCCTCTACGGCGGTGTGGTCGTAGAGTTCCGCGTAACCGTCGTCGTGCAGGACGAGGCGGTGAGTCTCGGTGCGGATCGAGCTCGCCTGGCGGTGGTACGAGACTGCGGGATGGCCGGTCGAAGACGGGTCCTCGAGCATCGGGCGCAGCGAGACGCCATGCGCGAAGTCCGGGGCCGGGAGCCCTGCCAGATCACAGAGCGTCGGAAAGACGTCGATGGTCTCGACCATTGCGCCGGTCGGCCGGCCGGGTGCCGCCATCGCCGGATGGGCAATGATCAGCGGGGACCGCAGCGATTCCTCGAAGAGCGTGTGCTTCCCCACACTGCGTGTTCCCCCAGATGCCAGCCGTGGTCGCCCCACAAGACGACGATCGTGCTGTCCGCTGCGCCGGTAGCCTCCAATCGGTCCAGCAGTTTCCCGACCTGGGCGTCGGCATAGGTCACGCAGCCGGCGTAATGCCGCCGCACCTGAAAGGCAAAGTCGGCGTCTTCGTTCGGGTCCCGTCCCCAGCGGTTGTACTTGTAGAACTCACCGGAGGAGTGCCAGGTTGTCCTCCCCTCTGGCTTGGCGGGGTGTGGCGTCGGCGGCAGTGCGGCGTCCGCGTAGCGGTCAACGTACTTGCGCGGAGCCCCGAACGGGAGGTGGGGCCGCAGGATGCCCACTGCCAGGAAGAACGGAGTCTCGCGGTCCGATGCCAGCACGTCCAGCTGGCGAAGCGCTTCCTCCACGGCACCGCCGTCGGGATAGATCGAGTCGGGGCCATCCTCGGCCTGGAAGACGTCCATTTCGGTCGGTTCGGTCCGAATCTCGCCGTGCGCGAGGCCGTGCATCCATCCCCGCGGGTGTTGCCACGGGCCTGCCGGGAGCAGATGCCGGTCCCACGAGCCCGGCATTTCTGGCTGCTCGGGATCGTCCCAGTCCGGGCCTCCGCGCCCGCCCGGGTGGTGCGAGACCTTGCCCACCGAGACGGTCGCGTAACCGCTGGCCCGGAACCAGGCCGGCATGCTGGGTGGCACGCTCCCGGAATCCTGCCGCATCCGATCCGCGCGCTCGAAGAGTGCCGCGTTGCCGGCCGTGCCGTACCGCCCAGTCAGCAGTGCGTAGCGCGACGCACCGCACGTGGGAGCTTGGACGTAGTGCTGGCGAAACGCTCTTCCGGCGCTCGCGAGGCGGTCGATGTTCGGAGAGTGGATGTAGTCGGCGCCGAATGACGCTAACTCCGGCCTGAGATCGTCCACGGCGATCAGCAGCACATTCAGCCTTGGGCGGTCGCTGGCCTCCGGAACAGGAGAGCAGGACAGGCCGACCGCGGCGGCCAAGACAATCAGCGTTCTCACGGTTCCGATTCTCCCCCATTTCGAGTGGCGGCTCATGCTCCTCGTGGCATCTCCGACTGATCCAACGAACCGCGCAGGGATAGCCCCATCCGGACCGTCGAGAATCGCGCGCCGCGGGCACTGAAGGCTTAGGAGGAGAAGTCGGGTTGTCCAATTGGGTCTGCTCGGTTGACGGATCATGCCCGCACGGTCGAGATCTCTCATCTCGAGCGGGTGCAGAGGACTCGCCTTGCCGCCGGGAATGGAACGCAGAGGAGCAAGTGACATGTGCGTGAATCGCGGCATCGGTCGAGAATTCGGTCGTGCCGAATGCCAGCCTGTGGCGCTGGGCGGTCTCCAGTCCGTGGCCCTCGTCGCGGTGCCTCCGCACCAGAGATCTCCCGACCTGCCCGGGGGGACGCGGCTTGGGAGAGCCGGGATTCTGGCTCCGTGCACGGTCAATCGCGCCTATAGTGGGTACGTACATGTCGCCGGCAGTCGTCGCACCGAACCCGGGAACGGCAGGGCCCGGGCCGGCCGAGTCGCCGCACCGTCGGCGCCTGAGGGCCGTCGCGACAGGTTCCAGCGCACTGCTGTGGATCCTGGCCCTGGCGCAGGTCGCGATTCTCGAACGCGCCGCGGCGCAGCCGCTGACCGAGGATCATGCCGAGCGCATGGCCCTAGGGATCGAGCTGTTTCGCAGCCGTGTCGGCCCCCTCTTCGCTCAGAAGTGCCTCGCGTGCCACGGGGATGGGCAGGTCAACGGCGGGGTGGAACTCACTTCAAGGGGCTCCCTGATCGCGAGCGGCAAGGTTGGGGCGTCAGCGTCGGACAGTCGGCTCATGGCGGTCCTTCGGCACGAGCGCGAACCCTTCATGCCCTTGGGCCAAGCCAAGCTGGAAGATTCCGAGATCGACGCGGTTGCCCGCTGGATCGAGCTCGGGGCTCCGTACGACCAGCCCCTGCGTGGCCGGAAGGCCCCGGCCTCCGCGTCTGAGGGCGGAGGGGAATTCTGGTCCTTCCGACCTCTCGCGGATCCGATTCCGCCGTCGGTGCGGGACGAGGAGTGGGTGAGAACGCCAATTGATCGATTCATCCTTGCCCGACTTGAGGCAGCTGGCATCGAGCCGAATCCTCCGGCCACGCGACGCACCCTGATCCGACGTGCTTCGCTTGACCTGCTCGGCCTGCCGCCGAGCCCGGAACGCGTGGAGGGCTTCGCCCAGAGCGCAGATCCGGGGGCATACGAAGGCTTGGTCGGCCAACTTCTCGAGTCCCCGCACTTCGGGGAGCGCTGGGCCCGCCACTGGATGGACGTTGCACGCTTTGCCGAAAGTTACGGCTTCGAGGAGGATTACGACCGTCCCTACGCCTTTCACTACAGGGATTTCCTGATCAAGGCCTTCAACCGCGACATGCCCTACGACCGGTTTGTCAGGCTCCAGGTCGCCGGAGATGAGCTGGAGCCCGAGAGCGCGTTCGCTCTGATGGCGACCGGATTCATGGGGCACGGACCGTTTCCCACCGAAATTACGGAAGCCGAGTTTGAGACGACGCGCTACGACGAGCTTGACGACATGGTCGGAACTCTGGGCACGGCGATGCTCGGGCTGACTGTTGGCTGTGCGCGCTGCCACGATCACAAGCACGACCCGATTTCGGCACGCGACTACTACCGCATGGCAGCGATCTTCGGCAGAACAATGCGGACCGAGATCGAATACGACCTGAATCCGGCGAAGTATCGGAAGGAACGGGCTCAGTGGGAAACTCTGCTGGCCAAGCTGAGGGCGAAGCGCGAGGACGTCGTCGAGGGCCTCGACGACGAGAGATTCCGCGAATGGCTGGCCGCCGGCGCTCCACGCGCGGGCAGGGACGACTGGCGGATCTTGGACATCGAGGGTGTCGATGCCAAGAGCCTTGCGCAGACGGACAAGCTTGACGACGGCTCGATCTTGTTGACCGGCGACAACGTCGACTTCGACAGGTATCACCTTGTCGCGGACGTCAAGGCCAGCGACATCCGATCCCTTCGCGTCGAAGCCCTGACTCATCCCGCTTTGCCCGCCAACGGCCCCGGCCGCGCGCATGACGGCAAATTCCTGCTCGGCCTGGTCTCGGTGAAGGCGAGGCCGCTGGCCGACTTGGACGCGGAGCCGGTCAGGCTCACGTTCAGCGCCGGCCGGGCCACCGACCAACTGGACTCTGACTATTACTCGGCGTCGGCCGCGATCTATGACGAGAGCGACCGGAGCGGGTGGGCCGTTCCGCCGGCGGCGCTTGGATCGGACCACGCCGCAATTTTCGACCTTGAGAGTCCAGCCGGATTCGAAGGCGGTTCGCGCTTGGAAGTCGAGCTGGGATTCGGGCACAACGCGCACTTCAGCCTCGGCCGTCTGCGGCTGTCCGTGACGAGTTCTCCCGAGGCCCCCTTCGCTGTCCGACAGGGAGTGCCCGAGGGCGTCGCACGGGCTCTCGAAGCGCTGCACGCGAACGGTCCGGAGGCCTTGGCGGGGGCCGACAGGAGGTCGCTGCTGACGGAATTCGCCCGTCGCAGTGAAGACTGGGCCGCGGCGACGGCAGCGATCCGGGATCACGAGTCCCGCGTGCCGCGGTCGGAGTTCACCAAGATCATGGCGACCGCCGAGGGGTTCGCCAAGCCGCGCCACAACGCCACGGGCATGGGCTACCCGCATTTCTACGAGCAGACGCATGTGCTTCGGCGGGGGGATGCGACCCTCAAGCTGGAACCCGCCGACCCTCGCGTCCTGCCCCTGCTCGACCGGAGCGGGGACGCCCCCGCTCCTTGGCGCGCAAGGCCCCCGCCGGGGTGGAGCCGAAGCCGCTTTGACCGGGCATCGTTGGCCCGGTGGCTAACGGACCGCCGGAGCGGAGCGGGCGCCTTGCTGGCGAGGGTCATCGTCAATCGAGTCTGGCACTACCACTTCGGGACCGGCATTGTCGCCACGCCGAGCAATTTCGGGAACATGGGAGCCCCTCCTTCGCATCCCGATCTGCTGGAATGGCTCGCCCGCGACCTCGTTCAGAACGGGTGGCGCCTCAAGCGCCTGCACCGGATGATCATGAACAGCAGTGTCTACCGGGTCTCGGCTTCCGACCACACGGCCAAGCGCGCCGCCGATCCGGGCAATCGCCTGCGCTGGCGCTGGACGCCGCGACGGCTGGAGGCCGAGGCAGTCCGCGATTCCATGCTGGTGGTCTCGGGGATGCTCGACCGCAGAATGTTCGGTCCCGGCGCCCAAGACGAGACCATGACGCGGCGCAGCGTCTATTTCTTCATCAAGCGCAGCGAGCTGATTCCGTCCATGATGCTCTTCGACTGGCCCGAGCATCTCGTCGGGATAGGCCGCAGGCCGACCACCACCATCGCCCCGCAGGCACTGCTGTTCCTGAACAGCCCACTTGCCCGGCGATACGCCGAGGGCTTCTCCGGGAGGCTGGAAGGCTTAAACTCGCGCGCCGCCATCGAAGCGGCCTACCAAACCGCCTTCGCTCGCATGCCGAGCACGGAAGAGCGGTCGCACGGATTGGCGTTCTTGGACAACCAACGGGAGCTCTATGCCAAGCACGGTCGCAGTGACCCGGAACGCCGGGCGTTCGTCGACTACTGCCAGTCCCTGATGAGCCTCAACGAGTTCCTGTACATCCGGTGAGAGAGATGAGAAGAGCAAACGTCACAGATTCCGCCCGGCCTTCGCGCCGCGAGATTCTGGCAAGGTCCGGGATGGGCTTCGGCATGCTCGGGCTGGCCGGCCTGTTCGCGGATGAGGGCTTGCTCGCAGCCCCGGCGGCTGGAAACCGAGCGGTCAACGCGATGGCACCGCGGTCGAGCCACTTCGCGCCCAGGGCGAAGCGTGTCCTGTGGCTGTTCATCAATGGTGGCCCGAGCCATGTGGACACGTGGGACTACAAGCCTGAACTCACACGGCGTCACGGGCAGGAGCTGGAGGGATTCGACAAGCGAACCGGTTTCTTCTCCAACGAAGTCGGAGCATTGCTCAAGTCGCCCTTCAATTTCTCGCCCCGGGGTGAGAGCGGCAAACCCGTCTCCGAGATCTTCCCGTTCTTGGGCCAGCATGTTGATCGGATGGCCTTCATTCACTCCGGCCAGCCAGGCTCGAACAACCATTCTCCCGCCCTGTTCATGATGAACAGCGGCCAGACGCGGATGGGCTTTCCCAGCTTGGGTTCGTGGGTCACGTACGGCTTGGGCAGCGAGAGCAGGGACTTGCCGGGCTTTGTCGTCATGTCGGACCCGAAGGGCCGGGGTCTGCCGAAGGGCAGCGCGTCGAACTGGAGCGCTGGTTTCCTGCCAGGGGCTTACCAGGGCACTTGGCTGCGACCGACAGGTCCTCCGATCGAGAATCTGTCGCGTCCGTCCCAGATGGCGGACGTCCACCAGCGGTCCCAGCTGGACCTCATCTCGACACTGAATTCCCAGGACCTGGAGCGCAATGCGCTGGAGGAGGAGCTGGCCGCACGCATCGAGAGCTTTGAATTGGCCTATCGGATGCAGTCAGCGGCCCCCGAAGCCGTCGACGTCGACAGCGAACCCCGGCACATCCAAGAGTTGTACGGGCTGCAGAGCCAGCACTGCGGACACATGGCCCGACAGTGCATCATGGCGAGGCGCCTTCTGGAGCGCGGTGTCCGATTCGTGCAGATCTACTCCGGTGGGATGGAAAACCAGCGCGCGTGGGACGGTCACATAGACATCCGCGGGAATCACACCCAGTTCGCCGGAGAAACGGACCAGCCATTTGCGGCGCTGCTGACTGACCTCGATCAGCGGGGCATGTTAGACGACACGCTGGTGATCTGGGGCGGTGAGTTTGGCCGGCTCCCGGTCGCTCAGGTTGGAACCGCCCGGCCCGGACGTGACCACAATCCGCACTGCTTCACTGCTTGGATGGCCGGCGGGGGGATCAAGGGGGGCGTTTCCTACGGTGAGTCGGACGAGATCGGATTCAAGCCAGCCGTAAACCCTGTTTCCGTGCATGACCTCCATGCAACGATCCTCCACTTGCTCGGCATGGACCACGAGCGGTTGACCTACGTCTACAACGGTCGCAGCTACCGGTTGACGGACGTGGCGGGCAGTGTTCTGGGCGACATCATCGCCTGACGCTTCGATCCGTTCGCCGACTTGCCCCCGCGACTCTGCCCGAAGGCCTGGGAGGCTGTCCGCGACGCTGGATGGCCAAGGACGCTCTGGCCGCGAGGTCGACTCTCGCGCCGGGCTCCCAGACTGGGAACCGGGTCCCTGCCGCCTGACCCGTAGCGTCCGGGCACTGTCCCACGGGTAGCAGCGGGGCTACAACCAGATTGTCGGAGGGCCCTAGCGCTACACCGGACTTGACCCTTACTCTCGGCTGCGAGTTGAACTTGGCCTGGCCGAATCTGTGAGAGTCCCCGGGGCGGTGGGCCAAGTCTGGAGGATGGCAGCAGCGGTGCGGGCGACTCCTCAACACCGGATATGGCGTCCGAGGCCGTGTCCAGAGAAACCCCTGATCGTGTTCGACCCGCGCGGCATCTCAAGGGCCGTCATCAACGAGCCCGGACCTCAGATCGCGCGAATCATCAAGTTGGTCGAACTTCGAGTCCGCGGGTCGGCCAGCAGAACACCGAAATTGTAGATCACAGCAAGGAGTCGCCTGCTACGCTCCGCAACTAGATGCGGGCCGTTCGGCATCCACCAAGCCCACCTACTCAACCACTTCCTCCACGATCGCCGGATGCATGTCTACCAGGCATTCCGCGATAAGGTCCCCCACCGTAAGCGTTCGAGAGAGCTGTGATGAGCGCGGGCGAGGTCTCCACGGTGAGCAAGATTTTCTTCAGGCGGGGCATGGCGTTGCGGAGGAGATCGTGCCCTAGGAGACGGAGCAGGGTGGGTCTAACTCTGATGCTGCAGGCGGCAGCGAGAGAGTGAGGGCCGGCCGCCTAGAGGGCATGCCGGGTGCCAAGTCACACGCTTGCGGTGGTCGCTGACCGGATCGTGTCTCTCCCTGGGGCGAGGCTATGTGGGCGGGTCTGGCAACGCGCAAGAAAAGTTGCCTAAAACGCTGGACACGATATATGGTTTTGTGTAATCCTGCAAGTGGTGCAGGACGGGCAGCACAGCGGGAGCGCAACGGGGGCGCAGTCAGTGTCCTTTCTTGCAGGTGGCGCGGGTCCCGGAGTAGGCCAGCCAGAGTTGGGTTGGCAGCAGTGGGTGCTGGCGCTGGTGGAGCAACGCAGCGCGGAGCAGGCCCACGCGCGGCACTGGGAGGCCCAGGCGTGGCGGGAACGGGCGAACGGGGCGCGGTTTGAGGGACTGTGCGCGAATCTGAGCGGCAAGGTGGTGGAGTTGCAGGGACGCGTGGCGGAGCTGGAGTTGGAAAATGAGGGACTGCGCAACAGCAACCAGGACCTGCTGAAGAAGCCGTTCGGGCTGACGTCGGACAAACGTGAGCCGGGCCAGGGGGGCAGCAGCCGGGCGGGGGCGCGCAGGGGCCGGGCACGCGCAAGAAGAAGCGCGGCGGCCAGCCGGGTTCGAAGGCTCCCAAGCGCACCCGGCGGAAAGATCTGGCCGTGCAGGAGGAGGTGCACGAGCCGGAGCCGGGCAACTGTAAGTGTAAGGACTGCGGATTGCCCTTCGCGCGCAACGGCGAGGCAGTCAGCGAGCGCGTCGAGATCGAGGTCAAGGCCCATCTGCGGCGCATCCGGCGGCCGCGCTGGCGGGCAAGCTGCGAGTGCGCGGCCCAGCGCGGGGAATCGCAGCCGGAGGTAGTGGCGCCGCCGGAGCCATCGCTGTTTCGGGGCACAAGTTATGGGCTGAGCGTATGGGTGACGTTCTTGGTGCAAGTGTACTGGCAGCGCCATCCGGCGCGGGCCTTTGAGCGCGAATGGGGGGACTGGGGAGTGCGCCTTCCGGCGAGCACGCTGCTGGGGCACCAAGAGGCGTTCTGGGAGTGGTTCAAGCCCTTGGAGCGGGCGATTGGGGAGCATCAGCGCTGGGCACAGGTAGCGCACGGGGACGAGACGAGCTGGGTGGTCCACGTGCGGGCGGAAGAGGGGCAGAACGCGCGCTGCTGGCTGTGGGCGTGTCTGACGGCGGATGCGGTGCGCATGCGGGTGGAGGACTCGCGCAGTGCGCAGGCGGCGGCGGCGCTGTTCGGGGGACTGGGGTTGGAGGGCCCGCTGACACTGGTCTGTGACCGGTATTGCGCGTATGTGCGACTGGCGCGCGAGCACGGCGGGCAGATTGCGCTCGCATTCTGCTGGGCGCACGTCCGGCGGGACTATGTGAAGCTGGTGCGGTCGCGGCCAAACCTGGAGGAATGGGGCGACGGTATCTTGGATCGGATCGCGCTGCTGTACCGGCTCAATCGCCAGCGGCTGGAGCTGTGGGACCAACAGGCAGGGCTGCAGGAACAAGGGCCGGGCTTCGCAGCGGTGCAGCTGCGACTGGAGGCCGAGTGCGCGGCGCTGTTCGCGCAAGCCGAGCGGGAGGTGCAACGTTTCGAGGCCGAGGAAAAGCTGTCGGGCTGGGCGGACCCGCGGGCTGCCGATGCCCCATAACTGGTAGTTGACAAATGAGGGCCTGATATGGCATCACTAGGGCATGGTAGATCAACATTGCATCGCTGCGACGCTTGCCACTGCGACGGCGGTGGCGACCGTGCAGGTCCTGCTGGCCGAGGCAGGCGGCGCGACCCGCACGGAAATCGCGCGCCGCGTATGCCGGGAGTTCGGGTTCCGTGACAGCCGGGGTGGCTTGCAGATGGCCAGTTGCCAGAAGGCCTTGCGCAGCCTGCATGCCGACGGGTGCATCCGGTTGCCCCCGCCGCGCCACGGCGGGCGCCAGCACTGCCGGCCGCGACGACTGCGCCAGCCGGTGCCCGCGCCCCGGGCGGTCCCGGCCTCGGCCGGGGCGGTGCAGGGGCTGCGCCTGACCGAGGTCACCACCCCGCTCCAGCGCCGCACCTGGAACGAGATCGTGGCCAGCGAGCACCCGCAAGGGGCGGTGCTGCACGTGGGGGCGCAGCTGCGCTACCTGATCGAGTCCGAGCACGGCCTGCTGGGGGCGCTCGGCTTCGCCGCCTCCGCCCTGGCGGTCGCCGCCCGCGACGAGTGGATCGGCTGGACCGCCGCGTTGCGCCGCAAGCGGCTGCACCGGGTGCTGGGTCTGAGTCGCTTTCTGATCCGTCCCGGCGTGCAGTGCCACTGTCTGGCCTCCAAGGTCCTGGGCCTGGCCCTGCGCCGCCTGCCCGCGGACTGCGCCAGCCGCTACGGCTACCGGCCGGCCCTGCTGGAGACGTTCGTGGACGAGCAGCGGCACCCCGGCACCTGCTTCCGGGCCGCCAACTGGACGCGGATCGGCAGCACCGCGGGCCGCGGGCGCTTCGCCCCGCCCGGTCGGCAGGTGCCGGTCAAGTCCATCTGGGTCTACCCCCTGCAGCCCGACTTCCGCACCGTGCTGGGGGCCACGGCTCCGCCCCAGGGCGGGCCGCTGGGGCCGGCCGAAGGCCTGGCCTTGGACCAGTTCGCGCACAACGAACTGGGCGGGGCGCCGCTGGGGGATCTACGCTGGTCCAAGCGGCTGGTGCAGACCGCGCAGATGCAGGCCGCAGCTCCCATGGCGTCGATCCCCGCAGCCGCGCAGGGCCACCGCGCCGCAGTCAAGGGCCACTACCGCTTCATCGACCAGCCCAAAGAGTCAGCGGCGACGCCTGAGAACATCCTGGCGCCGCACCGCGAGCGCACGCTGCGGCGCCTGCAGGGCGAGAGCGTGGCGCTGTGCGTGCAGGACGGCACCGATCTGCACTTCGCCGAGCATCCCGGCTGCGCGGGCCGGGGGCTGATTGGCAAGAACGCCAACTCGAAGGGCACCCTGGGACTGCACATGCACTCCACGCTGGCGGTGAGTGAGGCGGGTGTGCCGCTGGGCGTGCCCCTGATCCAGTACGAGGCGCCGGACGGGAAAGCCCAGCGCGGCAAGCCGCTGGAAGCGCGCAAGACCTTCCGCTGGATCCGCGGCCTGCGGGACTGCGCGCAGATGGCGCAGAGCCTGACCGGGACGCGCCTGGTGTCGGTGATGGACCGCGAGGCGGACGTGTTCGCGCTGTTTGCCGAGCAGCGCCGGCTGGGCCGGGTGGACCTGCTGGTGCGGGCCAAGCTCAACCGCTCGCAGGGCAAGCGCCGGCCAAAGCTGTTCGACGGCATGCGGTCGCGGCCCACGCAGGGCGAGTTGGAGATCGATGTGCAGCGGAGTGCGGCGCGCCGGAGCACGCGCCAGCAGAAAAAGCGCAAGCTGCGCGAGGCGCGCCGGGCGTGCGTGCAACTGCGCTTCAAGACGGTCGAGCTGAGGGATCCGGCGGGCGCGGAGGCCCCCGTGCGGCTGCAACTGGTGCATGTGTGCGAGGAGTCGGCCCCGGCCGGGACCGAGGCTCTGGAGTGGTTCCTGCTGACGACGCTGGAGGTGCGGTCGCTAGCCGACGCGCAGCAGGTGCTGGAATGGTACCGGCTGCGCTGGCGCATCGAGGACTGGCACCGCATTCTCAAGTCGGGCTGCAACGTGGAGTACCTGGGGCACCGCCGCGGGGAGCGCATCGAGCGGGCGGTGACGATCAAGGCGGTCATCGCCTGGCGGCTGGCGGCGATGACCCTGCTGGGGCGCGAGACGCCCGAGCTGCCGGTGGAAGTGTTTTTCACGCGAGTCCAGATCCGCGTGATGCGACACTTCGCCGCCCGGCAACCTGGGGCTGGCGGTGCGCACCATGGCGATCCTGGGTGGCTATCTGTACCGCAAGAACGGCCCACCACCCGGGCATCAAAAAATCTGGGAGGGGTGGACTATTTTGACCATCATGGGCGCAGCGTACGAACTTAAGGACCACTTTGAACCGCCTCAAACTGCCTCTCGGAAGGAGCTCTGATGTGGACTTATGGGGCATCGGCAGCCCGCGGCTGAAGCCGCAGCGATCACTGCTCAAGCATCAGCCGGGCCTCGAGATTTTCTTGCAGAAACCGGGAGTGCCGTTGGACAACAATGCTGCCGAGAGAGTGCTGCGGCGGCCGGTGGTGGGGCGCAAGCTTTCCTACGGATCGCACAGCAAGGTCGGGGCAAAGCTGCAAGGCACGCTGCTATCGGTGTTCGGGACGCTGGCGATGGGGGGCGTCAGCCTGACGCAGTGGCTGACAGCCTATCTGGGCGAGTGTGCGCGGATTGGGCCCGGGAAGGTGGTCCCCGACGCGGACGCCTGGTTGCCCTGGGGCTTCACGCCGGAACGCAGAGAGACGCTGCAAGCTGGCCCGGCGGGCCGGAGCCGGGGCCCGTGAGCGCGCGCTACTGTGGCCGGCGGTTTGCGGCCAGCGAGCTGGAACTGATCCGGGGGCTGATCGATCAACGCCAGCCACGCCTGTCGCGCACGGCCCTGTCCCAGGCAGTCTGCCGGGCCTTGCACTGGCGCAAGCCCGACGGCGGGCTCAAGGAGGTCAGCGCGCGGGTCGCGCTGCTCCGGATGCAGCGCGACGGACTGCTCCGCCTGCCAGCGGCGCGGCGCGGGCCCGCACCCGCGCGCAAGCCCGAGCCCACCCCGGCCAGCGACCCGCCCCGCCCGGAACTGTTGCCCGCCCGGCTGGCGCAGGTGCGCCCGCTCCGACTGGACTGCCTGCGCCCGCGCGATCCACGCAGTCGTCTATGGAACGAGTTCGTCGAGCGCTACCACTACCTCGGGCACAAGCGCTTGCCGGGGGCCCAGTTGCGCTACTTCGCAAAGGCGGCTGACGGCCAGTTGCTGGGCTTGCTGGGCTTCGGTGCTGCCGCTTGGAAGACCGCCCCGCGGGACCGCTTCATCGGTTGGAGTCCGGCCACCCGCGAGCGCAACCTGCAACGGGTGGTGAATCACGCCCGGTTCCTGATCCTACCTTGGATTCGTCTCCCATGCCTAGCCTCGCACCTGCTGGCATGTGTCGAGCGTCAATTGTCCCGAGACTGGCAGGACCGCTACAAGACCTGCCCAGTCCTGCTGGAGACCTTCTGTGAGACACCCCGATTCGCCGGGACCGGCTACCGGGCAGCCAATTGGACCCTCGTCGGACAGACCCAAGGCCGCGGCAAACTAGACACTCGTCACGAGTACGCAAAACCGGTGAAGAACATCTTCGTCAAGCCTCTCTGCCCGGACTGGAAAGCGATCCTGAACCGCTAGACGACGCCCCTCCTCCACGCGCCTCTCGAACGCTTACTCGACGAGACGCAGGAAAGTCAGGCACTCCTCGTGCCGGTGGCGCTCGGCGCACCGCGCGATCACCTCCCTCGTGGCAGCATGCAAGGAGGCAAACCACGTCGCCGGGCCGAGACGGATGCAGTCATGGGTGAATTCCCTGGCATAGCTCAGGTTCAGCGCCTGCGCCTTCTCGCCCACGCACGGAACGACCATGCGGTCGGGCCCCGCCGTGTTAGCGGACCGACTCCCGTAGCAAGCTGACTTTCCAAACCGTTTCCCGGAGATCGGCAGAGTCTGGAGTCTTCCAGGCATGCCCCACAGGCTTCTGCAGCCGGGGCCTGGTATCGTGCGAGGCCGCCCGCAGGTCCGTCTCCAACCAAGGCGGGCAGCCTGAGACCCGACATGCGGCCACCTGCCTGCGTTGACCAGTGAATTGGAATATGTACGCTACTGTCGGGCAATCGGCGATTCGGCTACATCGCTGATATGGCGGGACGAACGACCATGCACGGAAATCCAGGATGCTCTATAATCCATATAGGTGATGACGGAAACGGTGGGATTCCAGCCCACGGGACCGGTAAGGACTTGGTTCGTCGGGCGGCCCTGCGGAGTTTCAGTCCGCTGCGGTCAGCCACTGTGCCACGCTTCCGTCATTGCTTCATCGGAGTCTATGAGCGCAATGACCAAGAAGCAGGCCAAGCGATTGCGCAAACGGACGGTCGAGCATCTGCCGATCGTCAAGGTCAAGTCGTCCACGTACCAGCCCTCGCGTGTAGAACTGCGCGAGGACGTAACGCTGCAGGCGGATCCGCGCGAGGTGCTCCGTTCCGTCCTGCGGCCGGTCCGGATCGAAATCGAACGCGAATAACCGTAATAAGAGAATGAGCATTACTATCGAGACGATTCTAGTATTCGTTCTCCTAATGCCCGGATTCGTATCGTTGACGGTCCTGAATGCAATCGTCGTTAGGCACAAGAACGATCGAGTCACGAACATTATCGAAGCCCTAGTATTCAGTTTTGTAGTCTATTCGATTCTGACCGCGTTCAACTATAGTCCGGTCAGTCTCGCAGTAACAGACAAAGATGTCTACCGACCGGTAGTTAGTCCGGAACATCTACCATTAGCCATTATTCTATCGGTGATGCTTGCCTTGCTGCTCGGTTTTTCGATGACGAAAGACTGGCATATGAAAATCCTGCGCAAAATGAAGGTAACGACCCGGACTGCAAGGATCAATACTTGGCTCGATGTTTTCATTGATCGAAGTAGCGGTGTCGTAGTCACGTACAGCGACGGACGCCGTCTATCCGGATGGCCGTCCTACTATTCGGACGATCTCGAAGAAGGGCTTCTATATCTAAGAAATCCGGCATGGATCGACGAAAACGACGAATATACCGAACTCGGAATTCACGGAATTCTTCTAACAAAGAAAGACAGCATCGAGTCCATCATGTTCATGGGAGACGCAGCAGGTCGCTAGACCATGCAAGGAGGCAACGCAATGCTCAAGAAACTTTTTGGTTCTGGAAGCAACAAGGATTCATCAAGGAAAATCGAAAAGGGCGGCTATAATCCGATGCCGCGTAACTGGCAACGACCGCCAGCTCCGCCCGCAGCGCCTCGGCCACGAAATCAATCTCCGCAGTCCGAACGCCCAGATAGAAACACTCAACAGGACCAGCGCCAGTAGTAGCGCAAAGGACGGTTCGAAACATCCGCGATAGACCTAACCGCGGATTGAACAAGTAAGTGGTGCGCAGAATGTTGCGGCAGGAAAATGGTCGGTGCGCCGATTCGAGCAGGAAGACGACCGTCGGACCCACCCTCCGAGGGAGCGCCGTGACTGTCCCCTCAACGATCCGGCGTGGACCCGGTCCGGATCGCGTGCGGCAGCGGTCGCATCTTGAGAGACAGTCTGTGCCCGCTAGCTGTCAGCGGGGAGATCCTTGCGGTTCGTCGACGCCGACAAAGCGAATGCCTGCATTCTCGGGCGGCGAAGGGGGGTTCGAGGCTACCTGTTCCATGATCCGTTCAACAAAGGCCCCGACGATCGTGGGGGTTCGAGTGGCCCAGTGCTGGACACCGCCGTTGTTCTCGTCGCGGCGCAGGATGCGAATGCCGCCGAACTCCCGCTCGACCGAGTAGCCAGGAACGGAGGTGCCAGGGTCACCAGTGACGATGTGGCTGACGGATGCGCGAATCGCCTCCGCGTCCGAGCCGATCACCCGGCCGGTGGACTGGTCGTAGAGCGGGATGTCTTGATGCAGGTAGTAGTAGCCAGGAAGATTGAAGTAAGGGCGGTCAACCTGCCAGACCCCCTTCACTCCCGGGGCTCCGGCGAGGTAGCGGTACGCAGCGAAGATCGGATCCTGGTTGCTCAAGAAGGCGACAGCGCCGCTTTCGCCGGACCAGGCTTTGTACACGCTCGCCTGTCTGGGGAGCCCGTTCATGAGCCCGGCGATTGAAGCCGCCGCGAACACTGATGCAGCCAGCGCGCCTGCCAGACGGCCACGGGAAGTGTTCACCAGTCGCGCCCCGACATCCGCGAAGATGAGCAGCCAGATCGGAATCAGGGCGAATATGAATCGGTACTCCTTGTGCGCCTGGAGGGAATGCGTCGCCAATGCGAGAGCGGCCAGCGCCAGCAAGAACCCGTAGCGTCGCAGGCGGAAAAGGGCGGCTCCGGCAGAAAGCGGACTGAGTCCGCCCCCGGCGAGCAGCAGCCACGCGAAATATTGATAGGGCGGACTCTCGCCGGTGCGCATCCCTCCGAGTACGAGATTGAAGCGGATGTTCGTGAGGTATGAATGGAACAGTCCGCCACCCCAAGTAACTGCATCGAACGCGCCGAGGGCGAGGGCGAGGGCTGCGGCGCCGTAAGCGTTCGAGAGAGCTGTGATGAGCGCGGGCGAGGTCTCCACGGTGAGCAAGATTTTCTTCAGGCGGGGCATGGCGTTGCGGAGGAGATCGTGCCCTAGGAGACGGAGCAGGGTGGGTCTAACTCTGATGCTGCAGGCGGCAGCGAGAGAGTGAGGGCCGGCCGCCTAGAGGGCATGCCGGGTGCCAAGTCACACGCTTGCGGTGGTCGCTGACCGGATCGTGTCTCTCCCTGGGGCGAGGCTGATGTGGGCGGGTCTGGCAACGCGCAAGAAAAGTTGCCTAAAACGCTGGACACGATATATGGTTTTGTGTAATCCTGCAAGTGGTGCAGGACGGGCAGCACAGCGGGAGCGCAACGGGGGCGCAGTCAGTGTCCTTTCTTGCAGGTGGCGCGGGTCCCGGAGTAGGCCAGCCAGAGTTGGGTTGGCAGCAGTGGGTGCTGGCGCTGGTGGAGCAACTCAGCGCGGAGCAGGCCCACGCACGGCACTGGGAGGCCCAGGCGCGGCGGGAACGGGCGAACGGGGCGCGGTTTGAGGGACTGTGCGCGAATTTTACCGGCAAGGTGGTGGAGTTGCAGGGACGCGTGGCGGAGCTGGAGTTGGAAAATGAGGGACTGCGCAACAGCAACCAGGACCTGCTGAAGAAGCCGTTCGGGCTGACGTCGGACAAACGTGAGCCGGGCCAGGGGGGGCAGCCGCCTGTGGCGCCCGGTCCGCAGGGCGGCGGGCAGCAGCCGGGCGGGGGCGCGCAGGGGCCGGGCACGCGCAAGAAGAAGCGCGGCGGCCAGCCGGGTTCGAAGGCTCCCAAGCGCACCCGGCGGAAAGATGTGGCCGTGCAGGAGGAGGTGCACGAGCCGGAGCCGGGCAACTGTCAGTGTAAGGACTGCGGATTGCCCTTCGCGCGCAACGGCGAGGCAGTCAGCGAGCGCGTCGAGATCGAGGTCAAGGCCCATCTGCGGCGCATCCGGCGGCCGCGCTGGCGGGCCAGCTGCGAGTGCGCGGCCCAGCGCGGGGAATCGCAGCCGGAGGTAGTGGCGCCGCCGGAGCCATCGCTGTTTCGGGGCACAAGTTATGGGCTGAGCGTATGGGTGACGTTCTTGGTGCAAGTGTACTGGCAGCGCCATCCGGCGCGGGCCTTTGAGCGCGAATGGGGGGACTGGGGAGTGCGCCTTCCGGCGAGCACGCTGCTGGGGCACCAAGAGGCGTTCTTGGAGTGGTTCAAGCCCTTGGAGCGGGCGATTGGGGAGCATCAGCGCTGGGGCACAGGTAGCGCACGGGGACGAGACGAGCTGGGTGGTCCACGTGCGGGCGGAAGAGGGGCAGAACGCGCGCTGCTGGCTGTGGGCGTGTCTGACGGCGGATGCCGTGCGCATGCGGGTGGAGGACTCGCGCAGTGCGCGGGCGGCGGCGACGCTGTTCGGGGGACTGGGGTTGGAGGGCCCGCTGACACTGGTCTGTGACCGGTATTGCGCGTATGTGCGACTGGCGCGCGAGCACGGCGGGCAGATTGAGCTCGCATTCTGCTGGGCGCACGTCCGGCGGGACTATGTGAAGCTGGTGCGGTCGCGGCCAAACCTGGAGGAATGGGGCGACGGTATCTTGGATCGGATCGCGCTGCTGTACCGGCTCAATCGCCAGCGGCTGGAGCTGTGGGACCAACAGGCAGGGCTGCAGGAACAAGGGCCGGGCTTCGCAGCGGTGCAGCTGCGACTGGAGGCCGAGTGCGCGGCGCTGTTCGCGCAAGCCGAGCGGGAGGTGCAACGTTTCGAGACCGAGGAAAAGCTGTCGGGCTGGGCGGACCCGCGGCTGAAGCCGCAGCGATCACTGCTCAAGCATCAGCCGGGCCTCGAGATTTTCTTGCAGAAACCGGGAGTGCCGTTGGACAACAATGCTGCCGAGAGAGTGCTGCGGCGGCCGGTGGTGGGGCGCAAGCTTTCCTACGGATCGCACAGCAAGGTCGGGGCACAGCTGCAAGGCACGCTGCTATCGGTGTTCGGAACGCTGGCGATGGGGGGTGTCAGCCTGACGCAGTGGCTGACAGCCTATCTGGGCGAGTGTGCGCGGATTGGGCCCGGGAAGGTGGTCCCCGACGCGGACGCCTGGTTGCCCTGGGGCTTTACGCCGGAACGCAGAGAGACGCTGCAAGCTGGCCCGGCGGGCCGGAGCCGGGGCCCGTGAGCGCGCGCTACTGTGGCCGGCGGTTTGCGGCCAGCGAGCTGGAACTGATCCGGGGGCTGATCGATCAACGCCAGCCACGCCTGTCGCGCACGGCCCTGTCCCAGGCAGTCTGCCGGGCCTTGAACTGGCGCAAGCCCGACGGCGGGCTCAAGCAGGTCAGCGCGCGGGTCGCGCTGCTCCGGATGCAGCGCGACGGACTGCTCCGCCTGTCCAGCGGCGCGGCGCGGGCCCGCACCCGCGCGCAAGCCCGAGCCCACCCCGGCCAGCGACCCGCCCCGCCCGGAACTGTTGCCCGCCCGGCTGGCGCAGGTGCGCCCGCTCCGGCTGGACTGCCTGCGCCCGCCCGATCCACGCAGTCGTCTATGGAACGAGTTCGTCGAGCGCTACCACTACCTCGGGCACAAGCGCTTGCCGGGGGCCCAGTTGCGCTACTTCGTAAAGGGAATTACTGATCTGAGTACCCAGCCTAGCTAATCCCGAGCAAATTTGGTTTTCTTCCACAGTGATGTGGTTGGGAACATAACCCCAAGATACCGATGAATACAGTGTGTACTGATTCCGACTATAGAATCCAATAAGATCCTCCATAGTCTCTTGACATGGCATCTCTTTGTTCGGTATAATGGAAGTGTTATGGCGAAGTATGGAAAAACTGATAAAGGTCCCGGAAAGTGGTTCCGCAAAGGTATCTCCTTGTTCGAAGTTATGGATAGGTTCCCGGACAACCACACCGCCGAACTCTGGTTTGCAGAAATTCGCTGGCCCAATGGCCCCACTTGCCCTCATTGCCTCTCTGACAATGTCCAGTCCAACTGCTCCCATCCCTCCATGCCCTACCGTTGCCGCAGCTGTCGCAAGCGGTTCTCCGTGCGGGTCGGCTCGGTCATGCAGGACACCAAGATCGGCTATCGCAAGTGGGCCGTCGCCATCTATCTGCTCTCGACCTGCATCAAGGGCATCTCGTCCATGAAGCTCAGCCGCGAACTGCGCATCACCCAGAAGTCGGCTTGGCATCTCCTGCATCGCTTGCGGGCGGGCTTCCGACGCCCGCAGGGCCTGTTCGCAGGGCCCGCGGAGGTTGACGAGGTCTTCATCGGCGGCAAGGAACGCAACAAGCACCCCAGCAAGAAGCTCAACGCCGGACGCGGGACTGTCGGCAAGCAACCCGTGGTCGGGGCCCGCGATCGCGGCACCGGCAAGGTACAAGCGCGGCCCGTGCCCAACACGGGCAAGGGCCAGTTGCAGGGCTTCGTGATCGCTACTGTCGCCCCTGGGGCTGCGGTGCACACCGACAGCTCGTCGTCTTACAAGTCGCTCGACGGCTTCCAGCACGCAGCGGTCAACCATTCCGCTGGCGAGTATGTGCGCGGCGCGGTGAATACCAATGGCATCGAGTCGTTCTGGGCAATGTTCAAGCGCGGCTTGTACGGCACCTACCATCACATGAGCGTGAAACACTTGCGGCGCTACCTAGCCGAGTTCTGCGGGCGAAGCAACGTGCGCAACCTAGACACGGCGGACCAAATGCGACGCTTGGCAGCCGGCCTGAATGGACAGATCCTGACCTGGAAGATGCTGAAGGCATCCAAGCGTGTGCCGGCGACAGCCTAGCTCTGCACCTGCCCGGACCTCAGCTGCAGCACAAGAACGCCAGCAATGGAATCCAGTTGAGAACTCTCTAGATTCGGGCCTTGGCATTAGGCCAAGGTATCTCTGGCATTCACTTCTGGAGGGTAATCCGACGATTATACGCAGGTCAAATTCCGATCCCACATATTGTGGATTTAAGTCCGATCCTACAAGATCTAGGGGATGGGAACTCAGATCAGTAATTCCCAAAAAAAAGCCCTGGATGATCGAACAGCTGCTGCGACTTCTCCGCACCGAAACGGCCGGCGATCCCATGGGCGGACTGCTGTGGACCTACCGCTCACTGGCCAAGCTGGCCGCCGAGCTGTCGCGCTGCGGCAGCAGCGTCAGCCCCGCCACGGTCGGCAAGTGGCTCAAGTCCCTGGGCTACTCACTGCATGTGAACCGCAAGAGCCTCAGCGCGGCCTCGCCCCCGGGCCGGGACGACCAATTCCAGCGCATCGCCGCGCTGCGCCAACACTGCCGCGACAAGGGCATCCCCATCCTCAGTGTCGACACCAAGAAGAAAGAGCTGGTCGGGCGCTTCCGCAACGCCGGGGCCACTTGGGGCCCTTCCCCCGAGGAGGTCAATGACCACGACTTCCGCTCCCAAGCCAAGGGGCTCGCCGTGCCCTACGGCCTCTACGACTTGCTCGCCAACCGCGGCACCGTCTTCGTCGGCGATTCCAAGGACACGCCGGCCTTTGCCGTCGACTGTCTCGAGCACTGGTGCCGCACCGAGGGCCTCGAGCGCTATCCCGACAGCGACCGCATCGTCATCCTGGCGGACTGCGGCGGCTCCAACGGCTATCGCTGCCGCGCCTGGAAGTACTTCCTGCAGACCAAGCTGTGCGACCGCCATGGCCTGCGCGTCACCGTCGCTCACTATCCCTCTGGGTCGAGCAAGTGGAACCCCATAGAGCATCGTCTCTTCAGTGCCATCAGCCGCAACTGGGCGGGCCGCCCGCTGGAGACTTGGGAAACGGTGCTGAACTACATTCGCACCACCACGACCAAGACCGGGCTGCGGGTCCAATCGGTCCGCGTCAAGCAGCAGTATCGAACCGGGGTCAAAATCAGCGACCGGCAAATGGCCGAGCTGAACATCACCAAGGGCAACAAGCTGCCCGACTGGAACTACGACATCAGACCCCGACAACCACACCAGCCGCCAGCGGCCACCTGAGCGGCCCTGGCCCCACATCCTCGGTGGCCCCTCGACCGGTCCGTCGTCGGACCTGCCGCACTTTGTCCCTAAATGCCAGTGTTATTCTTGCGCGTCCCCTTAGCCCATGTCCGGAACTCTGAGTCTAGGGCAGCGTGTTGCGCGCATCGAAGCTCTGATCGACAGGTCTTCGCAGCCCACCGTGGGCAAACACGGTGTTCTAGAGACCAAGTGACGGGCGAGATCACGGCGAAGAAGTACAATAACCCCAGAAAGATGCGCAGCGTCAAACCCAAGCCCAAGAAGCCCAGAGAGTTGGTTCTGCCCGATTCCTCCTACCAGCCGTCCAAGGCCGAGATGTCGGAAACCGTGAGTTTCGACGGCACTTTGGAGGAGTTGGCCCAGGCGCTGTTCCAGCCTGTCAAGATCCGCCGGGTCAAGGACTGGAAGAAATCGGGCTAAGTCGTTGTGGTTCAAGCGGTTTCCGTGGAATTTGGGTACTTAGGTATATAATTCCCTTCGTAAAGGCGGCTGACGGCCAGTTGCTGGGCTTGCTGGGCTTCGGTGCTGCCGCTTGGAAGACCGCCCCGCGGGACCGCTTCATCGGTTGGAGTCCGGCCACCCGCGAGCGCAACCTGCAGCGGGTGGTGAATCACGCCCGGTTCCTGATCCTACCTTGGATTCGTCTCCCATGCCTAGCCTCGCACCTGCTCGCATGTGTCGAGCGTCAATTGTCCCGAGACTGGCAGGACCGCTACAAGACCTGCCCAGTCCTGCTGGAGACCTTCTGTGAGACACCCCGATTCGCCGGGACCTGCTACCGGGCAGCCCATTGGACCCTCGTCGGCCAGACCCAAGGCCGCGGCAAGCTAGACACTCGTCACGAGTACGCAAAACCGGTGAAGAACATCTTCGTCAAGCCTCTCTGCCCGGACTGGAAAGCGATCCTGAACCGCTAGACGACGCCCCTCCTCCACGCGCCTCTCGAACGCTTACGTCGGAATCGCCTGGCGGCAGGCCGACAATCTGCGCATGCGACGGGTCCGCATCGAACCCATCTGCCGCCTCGAGCGGATCATGGAGCATTCGCAAGGTAGTCAACTCCTCGGATGCTGTGCGCAGGGTTGTCCCGACATCAAGCTCTGCGAATCGACCGTTGCGCCCTACGCTTAGGCGGAACTACCGTCGAACCTCACTCAACTGCCGTGTCTTCGGCAGCTCAAAGCCTTAGAGCCAATTGACAGACAGCCCCTTCTCGTCCGGTCTGCAAGGACGCAGGCGAAAGTCGGAGCCGTCAGGACTGCCATCTTCCAGGATCATGCTCGGCTTGACGTAGCGGACGACTTGGTCACCTGCGGGCAGGTCGTGGCCCTTCATCCGGCAAGCAACGAATGTAGGTCGAAGGCATCGATCTGCCGGGCGATCCCCTCCAAAGAGTCCCGTCCCGAGACTCTGGACACCCCCTGAATAGCCTGTCGTCGTCTGAAGATGACATACTGCACCATATCGCCGCCTAGGAACTGCAAGCCCAAATGTCCGCTCTGGGTGTCCTTCCATACCGCCCTCAGGTTGCCGTTATCCAGCAGCACCAGGTCACCCTTGCGGATGGAGGGTCTCGACCGTACAAACTGCTTGAAATCGCGTTCGGAGCTCTCGCTGAGCCCATAACCGTCATGCGTCGCCTCATCCCTCAGATACGCGATCCGCGAGCTGTAGACATCCAACTCCGAGGCGACTGCGCTATGCCGCGCACTCACCGTCGCGAGTAGCCGGTCGATTCCCGACCCACCGGCTTCGTGTGCTTCCTGGGCTGGTCGCCGGTCGATCTCTTTGCTTTCATCTCGGTCAAAGCAACAATCCGCCTCCTTGAGGCCTTCCAGGACACCCAGATCGCCCGCACGTCCTGCTTCCTCCGTCGCAGCCGATACCATCAATCATCCTCCGTGTTGCCAGCAAGCAGGGGGACGAAAACCACCCAGCCACCTCGTCCGCCGCTGCCCGCCGTCCCTTTCTCGAAGCCATCCCCACCTACACCGCCGCTGCCACCTGTTCCAATCTCGATCTCGAAGTGATCGCCAATCGAGAGATCCTCCAGCCGGACGATCACCGTCTCTCCAGGGAACCCCCGGCCACCGTCACCTCCGTTGGATGCGATTCGTCCGTCTGAGGGCGGCATGCCCCCCTCCACCGCCATCGCCGTGGTGACAGCCTGTCCCCCGCTTGCCTGCGACGGGCCTTCCCTCGCGAATTCCACCGCCGTCACCGCCAGCGCCTCCTCCTCCGACCGCCCGATAGTCCTTCTGGCCGTGCGTGACTTCGGTTTGGCCACCGCCGCTACCACCACCGCCGCCGCGAATCACTAGGAGGCCATGCCTAGAAGTCCAAGGCCATTCGAAGAGCCCTGACTCGGCCAAACGGACCAATCCTATGCCCGACATTCAGCGTCTCCCCTAAAGAATGCTCACGATCTGGAGTGCCTCTGGTTTCGTGGACTGTTTAGCGTGCGGCAGGACGATCAGCCTCTGAGTGATTTCAACATGATGACGGGCCAGGACGAGAAAGTCAAGAATTAGAGCAGGCCTCGGAGGGAAGCATGGGTGACGAATCGCTCGGTCTCGGCAGCCGGGGCCACCCCGGGGCGGTTGACGGCGACGAGGCTCCTGTCGAAGCTGCGGAGTGGGCACCGGCCTATGAGCCAAAGACTGTCTGGCTGGGATTGCTCCAGTCGGCACGGGATGTGGACCGCTCGCAGCCCCGACGTGTCCCCCAGTCCTCACCGGCCATGCTCCCGTGGCACGGTCGGCCCGTCTGGGCTGCTCTGGGCTGGCCGGAAGCTGGGGCTGGGCAGATCTCCCTCCGAGTCAACCTCTCGAATCCCGAGACCCACCCCGTGGGCCGAGTCACGGCCGCCCGACCGGACGGGGCCACCGGCGACTCCCGAACCGGCGGTGTAGCCACCCAGAGCTGGCCATGCCCGCGAGACTTGTGAGGACCAGAAGCAGGAACATGTGCTGATAGCCGCCCAATCCAGGCGTGGCGTCGAGGAGTCGCCCCGAGACCGGCCCGAAGAACACGTCGGGCGTGTAGCCCACGAAGGATATGAGGCCGATTGCCGCTCCGGTCTCCAGCCGAGGAACCCGTGACTGCTCGAGAAGGGCGAAGTACAGGCCCCTGAGGGCATAGGTTGCCAGGCACGTCGACGAGACGGTGGCGAAAATCAGCAGAATTACCCCCGTGTCCAGCGTTGCCATGGCTCCCCAGCTCGCCACAGCGCCGGCGAACACGAACAGCAGCGCCCGTGACACCTCAAGCCGGTCGCCCGCAAGCCCGCCAAGCAGCGCGCCCACGGGTCGGATCCACGCGATCAGTGTCACGAATGCCGCGGCATCCGCTTCGTTCATCCCCATCACGTCGACCGCATATACCGAGTATTGGTCCAGTGCCTTGTATGCGCAGTAGGCGGCGACCACCACTGCCGCCTGATGCCAGACGGCCGCGTTGCTCAGAACCCTACGCAATCCAGACAGCGCCGGCCTTCCGCTGGCTAGCCCGTCGGGGTCGGAGTCCGGCACCCATCTCCACACCACCAAACCGGCGATCGCCGTCGCCACCGTGTACACCGCGGTGACACCCCTGAGGCCCGCTTCTCTCGTAACCGCGTCGGCCGCGAGAGGGTCCGTCCCCAGAGCGTCGCGCAGCACGGCCACCCCCACTGCGGCCGTGGCCGCTGCCACGACGCCCCGGCCGGCGTCCAGCAGGCCGAACCCCCGGCCTTGCTCCAGACGACCGCCCCATTCGCGGGTCGCCCGGATCAGGGCCGACCAGAAGAGCAGGATCGAGGTGACGCCCCAGAACGCGTACAGCGCGACAAGCCCGAGGCGGCCCGGCACGGCCAGCATGTACAGTCCGCCGGCCGCTGTCGCGAACAGCGAAACCCCCATCAGCTTTCGCGCCGAGTAGTGATCCGCGATGACGCCGCCCGGAAAGTACGAGATCAATGCCGCGGCTCCGTAAGCCACGAAGATGTCGCCCATGTCGGCGTGGGAGAGGCCGTAGACTTCCAGCAGCGTCGGTCGGAAGTACCTCGGCAGATGGAAAGGGAGGCTGAACGCGAGCTCCCCGCCCAGAACGAGCGCGAGCATTGCAAGCGTTCGCGAGTGCCGCTGGCTGGAGTTGCCCATCAGGACTCGGCACCCGGCTGGTCGTCAATCAGCCAGCGATTGCGCCACATGGCTGGTCGGCAACAAGGCGCACGCTCGGCCGACCCGCCACACCCTACCGAACGGCTCCGGTGCCACTTTCCGCCCGGGCGACAACTTGGCCCCGGAGGGTGACGCCACAGCCTCCGCATAGCGGGCCATCGGACCCGCAATGGCCGGGCCGACCCCCGCCGTCCCGGCGGCAGGCCGGGGGCATCCACTCGAATGGCGGGGGTGAACCGTCGCTCAGCGCCACGCCGGGAGGATGAGCGCCGCTCCGTCGCTGGCCCGTCCGCCAGAATCATCCGCCAGGCGGCCGGCTGAGGATGCGGGCCAGGTTCGCACCGAAGATTCCCCTTGCCTCCGCGGCGCGGATCCCGAGTCCCTGCAGCGTCTCGCACTGCGCATCGAACACTTGGCGTTGCCAGCCGCGCGGGAAGAAGGAAGAGTCTGACCCGAAGAGCAGCCGGTCTGGGCCGGCGACGTCCAAGGCACGCGCGAACACTTCCGCGAGGGTCGGCGGCGGAGTTAGGTACTTGAGCCAGCTGTTGCTGCTCGACGTGTCGATGTACACGTTCGGGGCAAGGCTCGCCAGCATGAGAGTCTCCCGCAGGAAGCCCGCGCCAAGGTGCGGAACGACAAATGTCGTGCCCGGATGCTCCAGCGCGACCCGGTGGAGGTCCATCGGGTTGGAGTAACTCATGTCAAAGCGCGAGGGAAGTCCGAGCTTGGTCCGGACCCCGACCGTCAGCACTCCCATGTGCACAAACACGACCCTCCCCGGTGCCTCCGCCGCAAGTTCGTACAGCGGCCACAGCGCCTCGTCTCGGGCCGAGAAGCGCTGCATGGCCGGGAAGAGGCACAGGCCCTGCAGGCCCATCTCCCGGAACGCTCTCCGCGCTCTGGGGATCGGGTCGCTCGCCGTCGGATCCAGCATGAAGTAGCCGTAGAACCGGTCGGGATGCGCGCGGACCGCATCGCACGCCGAGGCCTCGTCCCCGGGCAGGCTCGCCATGAGCACCGAGCGGGCGACACCATGCCGGTCGAGCTCCTCGACCCACCGGTCGGCGAGCGCCTCGTTGCTGGCGGGCGGGACCTCCCATCCAAGGGATGCGACCATGCCCTCGACATCGGCCGTCTTGCGCTGGCGGGCCAGCTCCTCGAAGAAGGTGCGCGAGAACAGGTGCGCGTGGGAGTCGCGGACCTCGACCTCACCCCACGGTGTCTGCATGTTCAGTACCTCCCGAGATTGCCGCCACGAAGTGCACTTCGGAGTCCTCGTCCACGTCGTCCAACAGGCCCAACGTGCTGATCTCTCCGTCGATCGCGACGGAAATATTGCTGCGCAGCTGCCCGCCGTCCACCAAGTGTCCCCTTAGCCCGGGATAGGCGTCGGTCAACCGTTGGACCACCTCGCGCACAGTGGATCCGGCCACCTGAACTTCCTCCTGATTGGCAGCGGCCGCCCGGAGCATCGACGGAATGAAAACCGTTGCCATGACCGCCCTAGGTTATCGCGGGCCGGGCCCCGCGGTTGGCGGTGGCCTCTGGCGGGCACTGCGCCGATCGCGGCCTTGGGTCACAAGCCGATGCGGTCGACGGCCCACCACAGCCCGGTGCCGGCGATCACAACGCAACACGGAATCACGAACCAGCGCCGGTAAGCCGCGAGGTGCCGGAAGCGAGCGGTGGCGCAGAATGCGATCGCGACTACGGCGAGTTGCCCGAATTCCACGCCCAGATTGAAGGACAGCAGTGCCGTGAGAAACCGGCCTTCCGGCATGCCCAGGCCTCCCAAGACGCCGGCGAAGCCGAGCCCGTGCAGGAGTCCGAAGCCGAACACGACGGCAATGCGCCAGGGCTTGAGCTCCGATGTGGCGATGTTCTCCACCGCCACCCAGGCGATCGAGAGTGCGATCAAGGGTTCCACCACGTTCTCTGGCAGCGAGACGACGCCCTGCACCGAAAGGCCGAGCGTGACAGAGTGCGCGATGGTGAACGCCGACACTTGGTAGAGCAGCGGGCGCCAGTGAACGCTCAGCAGGTACAGGCCGAGCACGAAGAGGATGTGATCCAGGCCCTTGGGCAGGATGTGCGTGAAGCCCAACGTCAGATAGGAGCGAAAGACGCCGTCCCCGCCCTCCCGGACCGTCCCGTCACGAAGGGAGAATGGCGGGCTGGCCTGGCCCGGCTGCACGGCGGTCGAGAACGGCTCGGCTAGCTCGGGGACGGCGATCGTGAGCGAGAGTGCCTTGTATCGCACGGGCAGGCGCACTGTCAGCAGGTCGGCGCCTTGCGGTACTGAGCCGGTCACGCGCGCCAGCGCGCCGAGAACGGACGGAACAGGAGCGACCGAGGCCGCGCTCGTGCCGTGGAGCGGGAAAACGACGGCAACTGTCGCTGGCTGGCCATTGAACCGGATGTCGATATCCCGCTCCACTGCCTCGCGGGCAGTCTCCACGGCTTCGGCGAGGGCTTCCCCATAGAGGCGGCGCATAGCACTGAACACCGGTCCCGAGTCCGCCTCGAGGGGCAGCCCGAGTGCCAGAGCGTCGGCATCCAGGCCGATGTCCGCCCTGAACGTCCCGTCTCCCGAAAACACCACGGTGACCGGTGTGATGCTGAACTCGTGCGCGCCGGCCGTCGCGCACGGCACCAAGCACAGCAGTGCCAGCCCCAGCCCCCTGAACCGGTCGCGCCAAGGTTCGCCCGGGCCCGCGATGGCCCGCTCTCTCAGGGCCAGCGGATCACGCCTTCCGGCGTTCAAGGCCCTGAGGCCTCTTTGAGCAGCCCCACGACCGTTTGGTGGTCATTGTCCGCGGCGAATTTCAGCGCGGACTCGCCGTCGATGTCCCTCAGGTCGGGGTCGGCCCCTTCGGAAAGCAGCATCCGGACCACGTCGGCGCGCCCCTCTGCCGCCGCGAACATGAGGGCTGTGTAGCCCTCCTCCCCATCGGCGACGTTCACCTCCGCCCCGTGGGCCAGCAGGATTTCCACCGTCGAAGCGTTCGGGCCCGATGCGGCATACATCAGCGCCGTTCGCCGATTGGAGTCCTTCAGGTTCGGGTTGGCCTTGTTTTCGCAAAGCAGGCGGACGGTGGTCGAGTGCCCGCCGTACGACGCCAGCATGAGCATCGTCCGTCCGCCCTCGTCCCGGGCGTTGACGTCAACAAGCGGGAGCATGTCCTCGACCGCCCTCAAGTTGCCCTCGAACGCCGCCTCTGCGATGCGCTCGGTCAGGAAGCTGCCGGGTTGCTCCGAGGATGAAAGGTCCGAGGATGCGGGGCCGCGTGCGTTGCGCGTCCCACCGTCTGAGCCGCACTGGACAAGGGCCAGGCAAAGCGCCGCCAATGCCAGGGGCTTGGGGTCAATGCCCACCGCCCCGGAGTCTAGCAGAACGGTCCTACCGGACACCCAGCTTGGCCCCGCCCATCAGGCCGCCGTCGATTGCGTGCGTCGTCCCCGTGACCCACCGCGATTCGTCCGACGCGAGGTACACCGCGTAGTGCGCAACGTCCTCCGGCTCGCCGATACGCCCCAATGGGTACATCCGTTTCAATTTCTGGAATCCGGAGGGGTATTGCTCCCAGTATCCCAGCGACGCTTGGGTGGCGATCGTTCCCGGGCAGATCACGTTGGACCGAATCTTGAACTCCGCGTAGTCGGCTGCGACCAGCCGCATCATCGAGATCAGGCCGCCTTTCGCCGCTGTGTAGGCCGTCTCGCTAACGGCGCGAAGCGCGTTCACGCTGGAAATCGAGATGACGCTGCCCCCGCCCCGCTCTTGCATCAGCGGTATGGCGTGCTTCGTGCACAGGTATGGGCCCTTCAGGCACGCGGTCATCGTGCGGTCCCAGTTGGTCTCTTCCAGCGTTGTGATCTCGGTGTCGTCGAATGCCGCGAACGCGTTGTTCACCAATATGTCCAGTCCCCCAAACTCGTCGCGGGCGCGTTCCATCATTTCGATCACCTGCGCTTCGGAAGCATGGTCCGCGAAGTGCGTCACGACACCTCGGAGGGCATCTGGCGGGGGTCCCGGCTCGGTCGGCGCTAGGTCGTTGGCCAACACGCCGGCGCCTTCGGCGACGAATCTGGCGGCGATCACGGCTCCAATCCCGCCAAAGGCCCCGGTGATCAGTGCGGTCTTGCCGCGCAGTCGCTGGGACATGCTTCGCAATGTACATCACGGGTGCTCGGCCGGCCGCCCGCGAGCGATACTCGCGGGGTGTCACAATGGCTGGACCCTGCCATGAAGCACTTCGCTCTCCCCTGCGCGTTGCTCGCTTGCGCTCTCGCCAGCCCCGCCGCCAACAAGCCCGAGCGCGTTGAGTGGTTCCGGGACCTCGGCCTCGGCCTGTTCATCCATTGGAGCTTGGACAGCCAGCTGACGTCCGTCATCAGTCACTCGATGGTCGGTGCGGACGAGGCCTACTTGAAGCGCTACGTGGAAGAGCTGCCGCGGAGCTTCAACCCGAAGAGCTTCGATCCGCGGGAGTGGGCCAGGGTGGCACGTCTGGCGGGCTTCCGGTACGTCGTGTTCACGGCCAAGCACCACTCGGGCTTTTGCATGTTCGAGACGGACACCACCGATTTCAACATCATGAACACACCCTTCGGCCGGGACACGGCCAAGGAGATCGCCGACGCCTTCCGCGCCGAGGGTATCGCGATCGGATGGTACTTCTCCCCTGACGACTTCCATTTCCTGTACCGGCAGGGAACGCTGATCAGCCGGCTGCGCCCCGAGGTGCTACCCCCGAACAACCCGGGCCTGCTCCGCCTGAACTTGGAGCAAGAGCGCGAGTTGATGACGAATTACGGCCCTATCGATGTCGTGTTCTTCGACCCCCCGACCAATGCCGCCGTCCCCAGGGACGACATCGTCGAGGAGATGAAGCAGCTGATCTGGGATTTGTCGCCTGGCACGGTGGTCACCCGTGGCGAAATCGAGACGCCGGAGCAGTACACGCCCGGAGTTCCGCTCGAGGGCGCGTGGGAAGGCAACATGACCATGGGCACCCAGTGGCAGTACCGCGGCACGAATGAGCATTACAAGTCCGGGACGCAGTTGATCGGCGCTTGGATCGAGACCCGTGCGAAAGGCGGGAACTTTCTCCTGAACATCGGCCCCAGGCCAAGCGGTGCGCTGCCCGTGGAGCAGGAAGCCAGAATGCGCGAGATGGCCCTGTGGCACATGGTCAACGCGGAGGCCGTGGGGGCTGTCCGGCCGTGGGTGATCACGAACGAGGGGGAGATCTGGTTCACCAAGGCCAAGGCCACCGACACCGTGTATGCGTTCGTGCCGGGCGCGGACTGGGGCTGGGGAATGCGGAAGACCGTCGTGCTCAAGTCGGTGATGGTCGGTGAAGGGGCGAAGGTCAGCGTTCTGGGTCAGAACGACCGCGTCCTCGAGTACCGCACGGACGTGACACCGAAGACGGAATGGGAGCAGGCTGATGACGGCTTGCGCATCCGCGCATACCGGGCCCAGCGACTCTACAACGATCGGCGCTGGCCGAATCCAGTAGTCCTAAAGATCGAGGGTGCCAGCCCCGGCCTCCAGCCGCCGGAAGTGGAGACGCTCACAGACGCCGCGTGGGGCGCCAGCGGTGCGGTCTTTCGTGGCGAGTTGCACAGTCTTGGCGACGCGGGCGATGTGCGCGTCGGGTTTGAGTACCGTCGCAAGAAGAGCACCGCGGAAATGTACGAGGCCGACGATCCTTGGAAGCTGGTGTCCGGCAGGACGCGGCCGAGATCCGAGACGGGTGCGTTCTCGGCCACGCTGTCACGCGTCGACCGCCGGCAAGATTGGGAGTACCGGGCCGTGGTCGAGCATCCCAAGGTCCGCCTGAACGGCCAGACGGCAACCCTGGTGGCTGAGTAGGTCCCGGCCAGCCGGATCCCGCGTTCCGGGCGGACATCTCGCACGGCATGTCGGTCGGCACGCCGGCATTCGCGCCCGCGTCGCGGGAGACTCGGCCCAGATCGCCGGCGCGAACCCTGGGTCAACCCGGGACGGGGCGATTGCAACCGCGACAGGGGACCTGCCCCAAGACCGGAGCAGGGTCGGGTGCACTGGAGGCTCCGGCGGTTGACCATGATGGTGCTCCGCCCACGATCGTCTGCGGCCCTCGCAGCACCGCCCGGGATCTGCGCTCCGGCAGCTCGGTTGTCGGATCAGGGTCTTTCGTGCGTCGATGCTCGAAGGGTTAGGGTTCCATGCTTGGCCCGCGAGTCCCGCTGATCTCCGACATTCGGCGCGTCCCTCGCTCCGACAGGTTCGGAACCATCACTAGGCGCGGCGCGCTGGACCGCCGACACTTGCGACGGTACGGCTACAATCGTGCCACCGATCAGAAAGGGGGTTCGAATGCGCAAGTCATCGATTCTCCGCGCCTTGGCGGGCATGCTCGGGCTGGTCCTCGCGACAGCCGCAGCGGTGGGGCAGCCCGCAACGCCGGAGCGCCCTAACGTCCTGTTCATCTACACGGACGATCACTCGTACCGCACCGTCGGCGCCTATCCCCAGTCGTACCCGTGGGTGAGGACTCCGAATCTGGACCGGCTGGCCTCGCGCGGCGTCCGGTTCGAGTACGCCTACATCGGCACGTGGTGCATGCCGTCGCGAGCGACCCTGCTCACGGGGCACCACCAATTCGGCGTCCAGTCGATGCGGATGGAGGGCCCGTACCCAGGGAGCACCTACGACCCCGAGGAGGCCCCCTTCTGGCCCAAGGTGTTTCGCGAGCACGGCTACTTCACCGCGCAGATCGGGAAATGGCACACCGGCACTGACACCGGCTTTGGCCGTGACTGGGACTTCCAGATCGTCTGGAACCGACCGAAGCACACCGAGACGTCGGGCAACTATTACTACGACCAGCCAATCACGTATCACGGCGGCAAGACGGAGGTGCTGCGCCGATACTCGACCGACCAGTACACGGACTGGGCGGTGGACTTCGTCGGCGGCGAGGGTCGCGACCGGCAGAAGCCTTGGTACCTCTGGCTGTGTTACGGAGCCGTGCACGGCCCGTTCACTCCCGCTGACAGGCACATGGACTCGTACGCGGGCGTTGATTTCGACACCCCGGCCGACATTTACCCCCCGCGGCCGCGCAAGCCTGGCTGGGCCCAGAGGATCGATTTCTGGCAGCCGGGCCCGGACGGGCAGCCCATGTTCCGGGATCGCTCCCTGACCTCTTGGACACGCCAGTACCACCAGGGCGTGCTGGCCCTTGACGAGGGCATAGCCCGCGTGCTCAGGGCCCTCGACGATTCCGGGCAGCGTGAGAACACGCTGGTGATCTGGACTTCCGACCAGGGGTTCGCCTGGGGTCAGCATGGGTTCCGGCACAAGGTCGCCCCCTACGACGCGACGATTCGCTCTCCCTTGGTGATGTCCATGCCCGGGCGCATTCCTGAGGGGGCGGTGTCCCCGCGGCCGGTGGCCGGAGTGGACATCGTCCCGACGATTTTCTCGTTCGCGGGGATCGACCTGCCATGGGAGATGCACGGCGAGGATCTGGCACCTCTGCTCGCGGATCCCGATCGCCCATGGCCCCACCCGGCACTGCTCACCGCCACTGGCCGGCTGTACGGCTCCGACACGGACGAGATCCCAGAGGGCGAGGGCGCGATGCACAACGGCGTCCCGTGGTACGTGATGCTCGTCGAGGGCCGCTACAAGTACATCCGCCCCATGATTCGTGACATCGAAGAGCTGTACGACCTGCGCGAGGACGGGGCGGGCTTTGTCGACAACCTGCCTCCCGTTGTCGGTTACGACCCGAGCCTGGAGCGCGGGGCGGGGAATTGAGCTGCCCCGGTCTGTGCGAGACAGGGCTGATAGTGTGTTAACCGGCCTCTTGGGGCCGTGCTGAGCCATGCCGCGGGATTCGCTGCTCGACGCATTCTGGGACCGCGGCCTGATCCTGCTGGGTCGGCGCGTGCGGGAGGAGTACGGCCTGAACACGCCGATCTTCATCGATCTGCGCCACCGGCTCTACGACGACCTGGGCCTGCTCCGTGCCCTCGGCCAAGCTTTGCACCGCAAGATCACCGACCTTGCCGGTGACTCGGCCCGGGTCCAGCAGGTGGTGGGCATTCCGGACACGGCGACCCCGCTGGCCTTGGCCGCCGCACTGGCCTCCCGCGGCACCGACCGTCCCTTGGCCTACGGCCAGCTTCGGAAGAAGCCCGCCAGATACCCCGGCGGGCGCTCCGGAATGAGCGCCTACATGGGGGTTTGCGACCCGCGTCGCGAGATCACACTGATTGACGACGTGATCGCTTCCGGGGGCACCAAGGTCTGGTCCACCGCCTACCTGCGGGACGCCGGCCTCGAGGTGGCGCGCATCTTGGTGGTCGTGGACCGGGAGCAGGGCGGCGACCGAGGGCTCCGCGAGCAGGGCTACCCGGTCCACAGCCTGTACCGCGTCTCCGACGTCGTGCGGTACTACCGCGCGCGGGGCATGGTGGATTCCGCCACCGCCGCGGCTGTGCTCGCGCACGCGATCCGGCCGCCAGCGCGGCCCTGATGTATCCAACTGCTGGCTTGAACGGCGCGATCAACCCGCGAAGAAGCCCGACACGGCGACGAAGCTCATGTAAATCGAGAACACAACCGTCACCGCTAGCCCCACGTTCAGAAGGCGGGACGGGGCCTGCCCCGCGCACACGGCCGGTCTGTTGAGCAGGACCAGGACGAAGGTCGCCAGCAGCGGCATCGCCACCGGGCTGACGGCTTGGGAAGCGATCATGATCTGCACGGGCCGCCCGCCAAGCAGCGGGACCACAAGCCCGCACAGCGCGGCACCCACGACCATCGACCGAAAGGCCGGCCCCGCCATTGCGCGAGGAAGGCGCATCACGTCCGCCGTGATCCACGGTCCGAGAAGGTAGTTGGGGAACAGCGAGGACAGGCCCGCGGCGACAATTCCGAGCACGAACCCACCCGTCGCAAGGCTGCCGGCCAGGGGCTCCAGGGTCTTGACCATGTCGATCGCGGACTCGATCTCCATCCCGCGGGGGTGCAGCGTGCCGGCGGCGCAGGCCATGATCGCGGCGTTGATGAAGAACAGCAGCGTCATCGAGACCGCCGAGTCCCGGTTGACCAGCGGAAGGTCCGAGGATTTCCAGCCCTCCTCCCGGACCAGGACGCTGCGCGAGAACAGCACGACGGAGGCCATCGTCGTCCCAACCATGCCCGCGATCAGAAGCCTCGGATTGCCAGCGTCTGGAATGCTCGGCAAGAGACCGCCCGCCAGTTCCCTCGGCGCCGGCAGGACCAGCCCGGCGGTCGCGAAGAATGCCAGCCCCATCACGCCAACCAAGGCCGCCAAGACCTTGAGGAAAAATGCGTGCCGCCCGACCCAGTACAGACCGAGCAGGGCGGCCGTGAAACCGGACGCTGCCAACACCGGGTCCAGCGTCACGCCCAGCGTGGCCAAGCACCACTCCGCGAACACCTCGACCACGATGGCCATCACGCCGATGATCGAGCTGATCTGCGTCCCGACCAGCGAGAGGATGACGAGCGCCGTCACCGGCATCCCGAAGTGGCGCCGGAACAGGGACAGCAGCGTGTCGCCGGAAAGCACCGTGAGCCGGCTGATGGCGACGATCATGACGTGCGTGAAAAGCGACGCGAGAGCGAGCGTCCACGCCAGCGACATGCCGTAGGAAGCCCCAGCGGAGCTCATCGTCGTCACGCTTCCCGTGCCAACGATGTAGCCAATGATGAAGATCCCCGGGGCGAGCGCGGCGATCGAGCGCCGTGCGACGGTCCAGTCCATGGCTGCCCAAGGATATCAGCGAGCCGGGTGCCGGTGCGCCATACTCAACTAAGACTGATGCGACCCGCGATGACCCGCTTGCCACTGCTCCTCGTTGCCCTTGCTGTGACCCTTCCGGCGCAGCGCGTTGATGTGCAGGAGTTCGCTCTCGACAATGGCATGCGGTTCCTGCTGCTGCCGCAAGAGGGCGATCCGAACGTTGCGGCCGGCTGGGTTTCCAAGTTCGGATCCGTGAACGAGCGGCCCGGGGTTACCGGCGTCGCCCACCTCTTCGAGCACATGATGTTCAAGGGGACGCACAAGATCGGGTCGAAGGACATCGGGCGGGACCTCCAGATCATCGAGGAGCTCGACGCCCTGCGGGGGCAGATCCAGGCCGAACGGGCCACGTTGCTCGAGAAGCAGCGGCGGGGTCTGATCGAGGACGCGGACGATCCCGAGGCGCGCAGTCCGGAGCACGGTGCCCTGCTGAAGCGTTTCGAGGCGCTCATCGAGGAGCAGCGCGAGCTCATCGTCAAGGACGAGTTCTCTCGGATCTACACCACCAACGGCGGGTCGGGAATGAACGCGGGCACGAGCAATGACTACACCATCTACTTCATCAACGTGCCCGCCAACAAGCTGGAACTGTGGTTCTGGATGGAGGCGGACCGCCTGCTGAACCCCGTCTTCCGCCAGTTCTACAGCGAGCGGGACGTTGTCAAGGAGGAGCGTCGCCTGCGGGTGGACTCGACGCCCACGGGAAAGCTCGACGAGCAGTTCGAGTCCATGTTCTGGCAGTCCTCGCCCTACAGCTGGCCCGTGATTGGGTGGCCGTCCGATCTCAACGCGATCACGCGGGACGAGGCGATGGAATTCTTCGAGCGCTACTACTCGCCCAACAACTTGGTCGCGGCACTGGTCGGGGATTTCGACGTGGACCGGGTCAAGGAACTCGCGGAGCGCTATTTCGGGCGGCTCGAGCGGGGCAGCGAGCCGCCGCAGGGCGTGCGCACCCGGGAAGTGCCGCAACAGGCCGAGCAGCGTCTGACGGGCCACGCAGAGACCAGGCCGGCCGCCCTGGTGCGCTTTCACACGGTTCCGGACGCGCATGTGGACGAGCCGCCCCTGATCGTGTTGTCATCGCTGCTGAACGGCCGGACCGGCCGACTCTACAAGTCTCTGGTGCTGGAGCAAAGGGTCGCGGTCCAAGCGCGGGCGGGAGTGGACGGCCGCAAGTACGACGGCTCTTTCCAGATCAGCGGCGTCGCGGCCCCGGGCTCTGCCCCGGAAGATGTCGAGCGGGCCCTGCTGGCGGAGCTCCGAGTGCTGGCCGACGAGCCGGTCGGAGCGCGCGAGCTGCAGAAGGTCAAGAACCAGCAGCTGGCCGGGGATTTTCGCAAGCTCCGCTCCAAGTTCGGCCTGATGGTTCAATTGCTCGTGTACGAGGCGCTCGGGGACTGGCGCAACATCAACGTATTCTCCGACCGCATTCAGGCAGTGACAGCCGACGACATCCAGCGCGTGGCGCGGAAGTATTTCGATGCCACCAACCGCACGGTCGCGCATTACCACACGCAGGAGGGCGCGGGGCCACCTCCCGGCGGCCCCGGGCAACGGCCCAGAGGAGGCCAGTGATGAATCGACGCCAATGGTTGCAGGCTGTCGCGGCCGGTGCCGTGTCAACGGTCGCCGGTGCGCAGGAAGGGATTCCGGACCACCCGGAGGATCTGGCGTATCCCGCCCTCTCGTACGATCCACCCGACCCGGCTCGATTCCGGCACGAGCTCGATTCCGGCGCGGTCGCCTATCTGGTGGAAGACCGCCAGCTTCCCCTGGTCACGCTCAGCCTGACGCTGCGGGCAGGGACCTACCAAGTGTCGGGCGAGAGCGCCGGCTTGGCCGGCTTTGCGGCCAGCCAGATGCGGGCCGGCGGGACGGCATCGCGGACCGCGCAGGAGTTTGACGAGGAGGCGGCGTTCCTGGCCACCCAAATCGGCTGCGGGGCAGGGGCGACCTCGATGGATGCGTCCGTGGACTGTCTGGCCAGCAACCTTGACGGATCGCTCGAGATGTTGTTCGACATGCTGAAGAACCCCGCGTTCGATCCCGAGCGGCTCGAAATCGCGAGGGCCAGGGCACTGCAGGGCTTGGCACGGCGCAACGATCGCCTGGAAGGAATCCGGTCACGCGAGTTTCGGCGCCTGACCTACGGCGACCACTTCACGACCGTGCAGTCCACCAAGGCCTCGATCGAGTCGATAACTCCTGACGAGATGCGGCGCTTCCACGCCGAGCGGCTCGATCCCAGGGGGATGCACATTGCCGTCGCCGGGGACTTCGACACAAATGACATGGTCGGGCGCTTGAACGCGGCCCTGAGCGGCGGGTGGCCGGCGAACCCACTGGCGCCGGGCGAGATTCCGGCTCCCACGCACGATCCCGAGCCTGGGGTCTACATGGTCGACAAGTCGAGCCGCGACGTGAACCAGTCCCACGTGACCCTGGGACATCTGGGGATCAGCCGGTCCCACCCGGACAAGTTCAAGGTGCAGATCATGAACTCCGTTCTCGGGGGAGGGGGGTTCACGTCTCGGATCATGGTCCGCGTCCGGTCGGACGAGGGCCTGGCCTACAGCGCCTACTCGCGATTTGCGCCGGGGACATACTACCGGGGCACGTTCTCGGCCGGCTTCCAGTCCCGCAATGCGACGTGCGCACAGGCTGCCGCGATCGTGATCGAGGAGATCGAGCGCATGCAGAACGACAAGGTCAGCACGCTGGAGCTCGACACGGCCAAGAACTACCAAGTCGAGATTTTCCCGCGGTTCTTCGCAACGGCCGGCCAGATCGCGGGCACATTTGCCCAAGACGAGTTCACCGGTCGCGAGAAGGACTACTGGAAGACCTACCGGGAGCGGGTGGGCGACGTCAGCGCGGACGACGTGCTGGACGCCGCGCAGCGGCACCTGCGCCCCGAAGAGTTGGTCGTGCTGGCAGTCGGCGACAAGCAAGCCATGCTCGCGGGTAACCCGGACCGCCCCGAGTACAGCTTCGAGCGGCTTGCAGGGGACCGTGGCATCGGAGAAATCCCGCTTCCTGACCCCGTAACGATGGAATACCCCGAATCGTGACCGCGTGATGGCAGTCCGCGGCGGTCCGCGTTGGCCTGACCGACCTCGGATGGTGGCCGAACTGGGCGCTCAGGGCCGTGACAGTATCGCCACTCTGACCCTTCCCGCGAAGTTGCGCGCGAACCTCCGCCGCGGATGCGGCAAGCTGTGCGTTCCTTTGCGGGCCGTCGCCCAGGCACGCGTCGCAGGGCCCAGAGTGACGGTCGGTGGATTGGAAGGTGCAGCCCAGGGCGTGCCGACCGGCGGAGGGCGGATCCGCGCCCGATCCCAAGGCCGTGACGGCTTCCGCGCCGGCAAGCGGTCATCGTTTCGGGAATCGGCAACGCCTGTTCCCGACGGCGCAGGACCGCGGATCAGTGCCCCGTCTTGGCACGTCGGGCTGCCGGCTTGGCGCCGGGAAGGTCGGCGGCGGCGAATCGCATGGTTCCAGGGCCGTGACGTTGCGCCGGAGCGCGCGAACGGGTCTAATGCTGGGGTGTCCCGCCCTAGGGCCTTCGGCCGCTGCGCCTGCGGGCGTGGCTTGCGGCACCCACCATCGCTGGGCGTCGGGCGCCACTCCGAGCGGACGGCTGCAACGCTGCTCCTGGCAGGGGTCCTGCTCGCCTTGGCCACGACGGGCAAGGCCGCGGCAATTCAGCCCATTCCAGACCCGCTGGACTTGCAGAGCGCGATCGACATCGCATTGGAGGGGCACCCCGGGCTCGCAGCTGCCGAGGCGGAGATCGAAGCGCGCGCCGGATCCGCAAGACAGGCGGCGGCAGCGCCAAACCCGGTGCTGTCGGTGCAAACGGAGAACTGGCGCTTCCACGGTGACCCCGCCTTCTCGGCCGCGCGCAGTTTGGACCTGTTCGCGTTCGTCAGGCTGCCGGTCGAGACTGGAGGCAAGCGCGCGCGCCGCGTGAGGCTTGCGGAGGTCGACCAGCGGATCGCGGGCCACCGGCGCGGGCTGGCCGTCTGGACGGTTCGCCAGCGCGTCAAGACCGCCTATTGGCAAGCACTGGCCGCCGCGAGCCGAGCGACCGTCCTGGCCCAGAGCCGGGAGACCCTCCGGGAGTTGGAGGCTTACCACGAGGCACGTGTGCGACTGGGCGAGATGCCCGAAGCGAGCCTGATCAGGGTCCGCGTCGAGGCTGGACGCGCCTCGCTGGCCCTCGCACGGGCGGAAATGGAAGTGATCCGCTCGAAACTGGCACTGGTGGAGGCGATGGGGATCCCGGCGCTGACCGCCGGCTTCGAACTGGCAGAGTCTGGAGCTGGAAGGATCGCGGCCCACAGCGCCGACCGTTGGGCCGTTGACGAGGCCTTGGGCAGCGCGCTGGGCCACCGGCCGGAGATTTTCGTAGGGGAAGCCGAGGTCGAGCGTGCTCGGGCAAGTCTTGAGTTGGAACGGTCGCGGGCACGCCCGAATTTCACGCCCTACCTGGGCTACAAGCGGACGAACGCCCTTGACACTGTGATCGGCGGCGTGTCGGTCTCGCTCCCCGTGCGCGACAAGAACGCAGGCTCGATCGACGAGGCCGTGGCGGAACTGCGCCAGCGGGAAGCGGACCTGCGGGCCTTGCAGGCCCGGGTCCAGTCCGAGGTCGTGGCGGCCGTCGAGAGCGTGCGGCGCCGGTCGGACATGTTGCGCGCCATGGAGGCCGATGTTCTGGAAGGGGCCAGGGAGACATCCCGCATCGCCCTCGCCGCGTACGAGGAGGGCGGTGCCCAACTGTTGGACGTGCTGGACGCCAAGCGCGCCCAGAACGCGGTGGAGCTGCTGCATTCCGAGCTGCGGTTCGACTACCGCCTCAGCCGCATCCACCTTGAGACTGTCTTGGGCGCGCCGGAATCCGCGGTTGCCGTCGTCGGGTCCCAACCGACCGTCGCCCGGGTGGCGGGGGCTGTCCAGTGAGAACCTTCCGGCGATCCCGGGCAATCCCGCGGGAGGCTTGGGACGAGTGTCCGCGAGTGCTGTCGGCGATTGGGGCGTTGCCCCTCTTGATCTCGGCCCTGGGCTGCTCGCTACCGCCTCCGCCCGCGGAACAGGCCGAGGCTGCCGTCTTCAACGAACCGGGCTTGGTGCGGCTTGACGAGGAGGGGCCGCGACTTGCCCAGATCCAGCTCGGCGCGGCTGACGTGAGGGAAGTGCGGGAGGACCTGCGGGTTCCGGGCCATATCGCGGTCGACGAGACCCTGACAGCCCGGGTCGGGTCGTTCGCGGGGGGCATCGCCGTTGAGTGCTGCAAGCCGGTCGGGACCCGTGTCAAGGCCGGGGATGTCTTGGCGCGCCTGCACAGCCACGAGATTCACGACGGCGAGTCTGTGTTCTGGGAGGCGAGGGGACATCTCGAGCAACGCCGGTCGGATCTGCTCCTCGCCGAGGAGTCCCACCAGCGGGCCTCGCGACTGTACGAGTTGAAGGCGGGATCTCTGCGGCACGCTCGCGAGGCTGAGGCCCGCCTGCGCAGTGCGCGGGCCTCTGTGGCAATCGCCGAGGCCAAGCTGGAGCAGGCCGAGCGACACTTGCGCTATCTGGGCTTGGACCCCGAGGGCCTGGCACGGTCCGGCCACACAGGCGAGACCGAAGCGCTGCACTTGGTCGCGGTTCGGTCCCCGATCGCGGGCACGGTCATCGAGCGCACGGTCAGCCCGGGCTCAGTCGTCTCGCAATCAGACCCGCTCTACGCCATCAGCGATCTGCGAACGCTGTGGGTGATCGCCGACGTTCCCGAACGCCACCTCCCGATGCTGAGACCGGGACTGGCGGTCGAAGTCTCAGTCCGAGCCTATCCCGACCGGGTCTTCCCGGCCCGCGTCACCTACGTTGGTGACGTGCTGGACCGCGAGACGCGGACTGTCCACGTGCGTTGCGAGGTGCGCAATCCCGGCCGCATGCTCAAGGTGGAGATGTTCGCGACGATCACCATTCGGTCGGCTGGCTCTGGCAGTGCTGTCGTTGTCCCCGTCGGGGCAGTGCAGCACATCGACGGAGCCGACGTCGTCTTCGTGCCGCAGGGAGGGAGCGCCTTCAGGGCGCGCCCCGTGGAAGCGGGCCGGCGTTGGGATGGCTTCGCCGAGATCGCGAGCGGATTGCGCGCCGGGGACCGGATCGTGGTGGAAGGGGCCTTCCGGCTCAAGTCGGAACTGCTCGGGGACAGCGGGGGCGAATAGCGGGCATCGCGGCGGCCGGGGCGGCGCGAAGGCCGGAATCAGCAACATGCTTCGGCGCATCATCGATTTCCACCTGGACCACCCCGGGGCGGTCCTTCTGGGGGTCGTCATGCTTGTCATTGCCGGACTGGCGACCGTTGCGGAAATCCCGATCGACGCGTTTCCGGACTTAACCAACAACCAGGTCACGGTCTTATCGGAAGCGCCGGGGCTGGCGTCGTCGGATGTGGACCAGCTGGTCACCTTCCCGATCGAGTCGGGAATGCTGGGCCTTCCGTATGCCGAAGAGGTGCGCTCGACATCCAAGCTGGGCCTATCGACCGTCACGGTCGTCTTTGCCGACAGCGTCGAGCACTACTTCGCGCGGCAGCTGGTCACCGAACGCCTCAACCAGGTGCGCGGGCGCATCCCCCCGGGCGTCGAACCGTCACTGGGCCCCGCCGCGACGGTGTTCGGAGAGGTCTACCGGTACACGCTCGAGGGTGGCGGACACAGCTTGATGGACCTCAAGACCTTGCACGACTGGGACATCAAGTACCAATTGCGGGCTGTGCCGGGAGTTGCCGATGTCAGCACTTGGGGCGGCCACACGCAGCGGTACGAGATTGTGGTGGATCCGGTCCAGCTGCGCGCTCACGGGTTGACCATTCGCGACGTGATCAATCGCGTGCCCGAGAACAACGAGGACTTTGGCGCCGGATTCCTCGAGCACGCCTCCGAGCAGCACAGCGTTCGCGGCTTGGGGCGGGTCCGGACCGTGCGTGATCTGGGGGCGATCGTCCTGTCCGCTGATCACGGCACGGCCGTCCATTTGCGGGACGTGGCGGAGATCGCGGTCGGGGCCGTGCCACGGCAGGGAGCGGTCAGCCGGGATGGGAAGGGCGAGACTGTCGCGGGCACCGTGATCACTCTCAAGGGCCAGAACAGCCAGGCGGCCATCAGGCATGTCACGCGGGTGCTCGACGAGGTCCGGGAGACCCTCCCGGACGGCATGAGCATCAACCCGTTCTACGACCAGTCGGACGTGATCGACGAGACGATCCGGACGGTCCGCGACAACTTGGTCCAAGGTGGCGCGCTGGTGGTCGCGGTCTTGCTGCTGTTCTTGGGAAACGTCCGCGCCGCGCTGATCGTGGCGGCGGTGATCCCGCTGTCGATGCTGGTGGCCGCCTTCGGCATGCGGTGGCTCGGTGTCACCGCCAACCTGATGAGCCTGGGCGCGATCGACTTCGGCATGGTTGTCGACGGCGCGGTGATCATGGTCGAGAACCAAGTTCGGCGCCTGCAATTGCACGCGAGGCGGGGCGGGGCGCTGACGGCGCGGGAACGCGCGCGCGTGGTGCGCGCGGCGGCACACGAGGTGTCGCTGCCGATCTTGGTGGGTGTCGGGATCATTTCCGCGGTCTATCTCCCGGTCCTGACACTGCAGGGGCTCGAAGGCCGCATGTACCGCCCGCTGGCCATCACCGTGTGCGCCGCGCTGCTGGGCTCGCTGGCCCTGGCCCTGACTGTGCTGCCGACCGCCTCGCGGCTGATGCTGGGCCGGAGCGCGAAGCTCGGTCGCGGCCGGTATCTGGAACGGGTCCGGAACGTGTACAGGGGCGTCGTCAACCACGCGCTGGACCACCGGGGGCGCGTTGTCGTCACCGCGCTGGTGCTCGTCGGGATAGCTCTCGGATCGCTCGGCTTCATCGGGACGGAGTTCATGCCGCGCCTCGACGAGGGTTCCGTGCTGGTCCAGGTGCTGCGAATTCCGGCCATCGCGCTGTCGGAGTCTGTGGACATCGGGCTCGAAGTTGAGCGCACCCTGCTGCGATTCCCCGAAGTGCGCGGCGTGGTCAGCCAGCTGGGCCGGCCCGACCTCGCCACGGAGGCGATGGGCATCTATGAGAGCGACGTGTACATCGAGATGGCGCCGCGAGAAGAATGGACGACGGCCACGACGAAGCAGGAGCTGACGCGGGCCATGGCGACGGAGCTGGCCAAGATTCCGGGAACGACCTACAACTTCACTCAGCCCATGGCGATGCGCCTGAACGAGGTCGTCTCCGGGGTGGAGGCCGACGTGGCCGTCAAGGTATTCGGCCCGGATCCGCGGGTGCTGGACCGCCTCGCGGACGAAGTGCTCCGAGTGGTCGAACACGTGCCCGGGGCCATCGACGGGCAGAAGCAGATTTCGTCGGGGACGCCTGAGTGGCAGGTAGCGATTGACCGGGAGGCGTTGGCACGCTTCGGCCTGAACGTCTCGGACGTGAGGGACATGGTGCAGGCAGCCGTCGGAGGCAGGACGGTGACGGAGGTGATCGAGGGCCGGCGGCGGTTCCAGGTCGCCGTGCGGTTGCCCGAGACCTATCGCAGGGATCGAGATGCGCTAGGCGGCATCTTGCTGACAGCGCCGGGCGGCGAGCAGGTGCCGCTGGGCAGGGTGGCGCAAATTCGCCGTGCCAGCGGCTTGGAAGTGATTCACCGAGAGAATAGCGAACGTCGCATCGTGGTGCAGTGCAACGTGCTGGGCCGGGACCTCGGCAGTTTTGTCGGCGAGGCCCGCCGGAGGGTCCGGGACGCCGTGGACATGCCGACGGGATACTACCTTGCGTGGAGTGGCCAGTTCGAGGAACAGCAGCGGGCCATGCGCCAGTTGGCCTTGGTCGTGCCAGGCGTGCTGGTGATAATTTTCGCCCTGCTAGTGGTGATGTTCCGGTCGTTCAAGCAGTCTCTGCTCGTGCTGCTCATCGTGCCCTTCGCCACTGTCGGGGGGATCGGGGCCCTCTGGCTGCGGGACATGCCCCTGAACGTGTCGGCGTCCATCGGGTTCATCGCCGTGTTTGGCGTGGCGGTCCTGGACGGGCTGGTAATGGTCTCGACGACCAATGGCCTGTTGAGGGAGGGCCGCCCGCTGCGAGAGGCAGTCGTCGAGGGCGCGGTCACGCGCCTGCGCCCGGTCCTGATGACATCCTTGCTGGCCAGCCTGGGATTCCTTCCGATGGCGATTGCCACTTCCACGGGGGCAGAAGTGCAGCGCCCGCTTGCCACGGTCGTGATCGGGGGGCTCGTCAGCTCCACGGTTCTGACCTTGGTGCTCCTGCCTGCACTGTTCGGCTGGTTCCTCCCCAAGGGGGCAGCCATGGGTGGGGACCGGGACTGAAGGGCCTGCCCGCGAGTCGCCTCCACGCCCACCAAGTGGACCGGCTTGCCGGATTGACAGTACTTGTCACTTGTCGGCGTAGCGACGCGCTTTGAGCTGTGCCAAAGCCCCCCGGGCCCGGCGCGCTCTTCCACCTTGAACTCGAACGGGTAGATTCGATCCCCGGTTCTGACCGTGAGGTCCAGCCTTCCGGTGTTCAGGCTCTCCTCCGCTCTCGCATCCAGCCCGAAGCCCTTCAACAGGGAGTAGAGGGCGCACGCCTAGTACCCCTCATACGAGGCGATTTGGTTGCGGCGGTGCCAGTCGTGCGGAATGCTGGAGTAGAACGCCTGCAGAACCTTCTCCGTTCCGTCGAAATCAGCCGCGCGACCGTGCGATCGCTTCAGGCCTTGGGCCGTCCGGACTGGACCATTCCCCGGATGTGCCGATAGATCGCGACGGTCGAGTTGGAGTGGTTCAGCGTGTAGAAGTGCAGCCCCGCAACCCCCTCATCCAGCAGGCTGACGCACTGCTGCGTAGCGTGGTCCACACCGACCGCCCGCACTTTTGCCGGATCGTGCCGGACGGCATCCAGCCGCGCGAGCAGGGCGGTCGGAATCGACGCGCCGCACATCTGAGCAAACCGCTGGGTTTGGCGCAGGCTGCGCACGGGCATGATCCCCGCGACGATCGGTACGCCGATGCCCGCAGCGATGGCCCGGTCGCGGAATCTCAGGAAATCCCGGTTGTCGAAGAACAGCTGCGTGATCAAGAAGTCAACGCCAGCGCCGACCTTGCGCTTGAGATTCTCAAGATCCAGCCGCGGGCTCGGAGCCTCCGGGTGTGTCTCGGGGTAGCAAGCCGCTCCGAGGCAAAAGGCGTGCCGGCCGCGGATGAATGCGACCAGTTCATTGGCGTAGCGAAATCCGCCCGGAACCGGCTGGAAGCGCTCGGCCCCCTTGGGCGGGTCACCTCGCAGTGCCAGCACATTCTCGACCCCGGCCTCCCGGAGCCGGTCCAAGACGGATGCGATCTCCTCTGGGGGCGACCCCGCGCACGTGATGTGGGCCATCGCCTCGATGCCCGTTTCGCGCTTGATGCGCGCGACCAGTTCCACGGTCTTGCGGCGGGTCGAGCCGCCGGCCCCGTACGTCACCGAGACGAAGCTGGGGCGCAGGGATCGCAGCGCCTCGATCGTTCCGAAGAGGCGGGAGAAACCCGCCGAAGTCTTGGGCGGGAAGAACTCGAACGAAACGGTCGGCAGACCCGACGCGAGCATTTCGCGTATTTTCATTGCCGACCGCTCCCAGCCTATCACGCGGATCCGCGGGTGCATCCGGAGCGGTTTCCGGTTGCTACGCTGAAGCGGTGCGCGCCCCCGAGGAGCTGCTGGCCGGGGAGACGCTGGAGCGGCTCGAGCGTCTCACGATCCGCTGGAGCAAGTCCTTCCAAGGGCGCATCGGCGGCGAAATCGTGTCGCGCTATTCAGGTGTCGGCCACGAGTTCCTGGACCACCGCCACTTCCAGCAGGGGGACGACCTCCGGGCGGTCAACTGGCGGGCATTCATGCGGCTCGAGCGCATGTTCCTCAAGCTGTTCCGGTCAGAGCCGCGCATTCCGGTCCGCATCCTGATCGACACGAGCGAGTCGATGGCGGCGGGAAGCAGCGCGGCCGAAGCGAAATTCACCTACGCCTGCCGGATGGCGGCGGCCCTGTGCTACGTGGGCCTGGTGCGATTGGAGACGGTCGTGCTGCAACCCTTCGCCGACCGCTTGGCGGAAGAGTTCCGGGCGGACGGGGGCCGGCTCCGGTACGCTCGCGCGGCCCGCTACCTCTCGGGCCTCGAGACCGGGGGCCGGACGGGTTTCCAGCGGGCGATTCGCGACTATCTGATGAAGTTCCGCGTGCCGGGGATCACATTCGTGCTGAGCGACTTCCTGGAGCCATCCAGCGACGGGCTTCCGTTCGATCACCTGGCGAACGAGGGGCACGAGGTGCACCTGCTGCACGTGGCAAGCCTGGCGGACCGCGATCCCCCCTGGCGGGGAGACCTCGACCTGCTCGAGGCCGAGACGGGAGCGGTCATGCGGGTCAGCCTCGACGACAAGGCGGCGCGCGAGTACAGGGCTAACTATGACGCCTTCTGCCACTCGCTCGAGCGGCAGGCGGTCCGCTCACGAGCGGAGTACATGCACCTGTCAACCGCGCGGCCAATCGAGACCGTGCTGTTCCGGGACATTGCCGCGACGCGTCTGGGGATCGGGCGCGGCTAAGCCATGGGCCTGCTCAACCTTGCACTGGGGCAGCTGTTGGGCCTGATGCTGCCCTTGGCCGGACTGCTGGTCGCGCTGTACTTCTACGACCGGTCACGACGCAGCGTGCTGGTCTCCACGCTGCGATTCTGGCCGCGGCTGCCGGCGCCACCGGTCCGTCAGCGCCACAAGCGAATCCAGCACCCGCTCTCGCTGGCGCTCCAGCTTGCCGCCGTGGCCCTGCTGCTGCTGGCGATTGCCGACCCTCGCGGGGACGCGGATTCCGGGCAGTCCACTCGACGGGTCTTGGTTCTCGACACGTCGGCGGCGATGGCGCTGGCGGACGCCGCGGGCAACTCCCTGATGGAGCAGGCCAGGGACTTGGCGCTGGACTATGTGAGCCGGCTGCCGCCGAATGACCCGGTCCTGCTGGTCGAAGCCCACGGGTCTCCCATGGTGCGGGTGCCGTTCACGGCGGACAAGGAGCGCGTGCGGGAGGCGATCTTGGGGGCCAGCCCCGGAAGGACGGCGCTGGACCTCGGCGCCGCATTCTCCTTGGCGGACGGCGCGCTGCGGCTGGCCATGAACTCTGGCGGGGCCCCGGTCACGAGTCTTGAGGGCCGGGCCGAGACCGCCTACGTGGGCCCCGGGCGTTTCGCCGGCCAGCCGGTGCGGGCGGGCGCGCTGCCCTCGGTCCGTTTCTTGGAGACGGCCGCGCCGGAGGACTCGGCCGGCATTCTGTCGCTGCGCGCCACGGCGGATGCAACCGACCGCGGGAAGTGGACCGTGGAACTGGAGGCCCGCAACTACCGGGATGCGCCAGGGAGCGCCCGGCTCGAATTCCTCTTCAACGGGACGGTGCTCGGATACCGGGATCTGGACATCCGGCCGGCCGCCAGCGCAAGCTTGCAATTCACGCTAAGAACCAAGAGTCCCGGCCGGCTGCTTGCGCGCCTGGCGGAGCGGGACGCATATCCCGCGAACAATTCGGCCAGCGTCTTGATCCCGGCCCGGCGGGACGCATCCCTCCAGGTGTTCGGCGCCTCGGAGCGGGACCTCCTGCCCCTGCTGGCCGATGGTGCCGGCATCGATGCGCAGTTCGTCCAGTCCCGGGACGAGTTGGCGGCGGACGCGATCCACGTCTGGGCCTCCGGGGGCCCGGCCGGCCAGTCGCGGCGCGGCATCTACCTGGCGCCGCCCGGCGGCGAGTCTCCGATCCCGGGCACGGCGTCCGCCCCTGGGCAGCGCATCGTCCGGTGGTCCCCTTCCCACGCCGTGGCCCGCGGTGTCCGTGACCCGGACTTGGCGCCCGCCGCGGTCCGTGTCTTCGAGCCCGCCGAGGGGGACCACGTGGTGGCGAGCGGCCCGGCGGGACCGGTGATCATCGCGCGCGAGACGGCCGACGAGCGCTTCGTGGCCTTTGGGTTCGACTTGGCCGACGAGTCGGTGCGGGGCCATCTCGCGGCACCCCTTCTGTTCGCCAACGCGGTCGCCTGGCTGGACTCGGCTGCGTTTCGGGCGCAGTCGGTAGAGGCCCGCCCTCCCGGATCAGTCGCGGTTGAGGCGCCTACTTCGGCACTCCGCCAGATCAGCGTGCGGGGCCCGCGGGGAGTGCGCGTCCCGTGGATTCTGGATGACGGCTCGGTGCGATTCTACGCCGGCTCGCCGGGAACCTACCGCATAGTGACGGCTGACCGGGACGTGACCCTCCATCTCACGCAGCCCGCAGTTCCCGGCGAGACTTGGCCGGCCCCGGATTCTGCGGCGCGGGGACTGCCGCCGGCTTTCGCGGGCGGCGGGCCGAACTGGCCGGCGTGGCCCTGGCTGGCGGCCGTTGCCGGTCTGATCCTGCTCGCCGACTGGCGATTCTTCGGCCGAGACGTTCACGCCGCTCAACCAGCCCCCGCCCGGGCGGCCGGGGCTGTGCAGGGGGATGCGACATGAGCTTGGCGTTGGGCTGGGCCCTGCTTCTACTCGTCCCACTGGCAGCCTGGGCGCTCCTAGAGTGGGGCAAGACTCCGCGCAGGCTCGGACTGCTGATCAAGTCGCTGGCGGTGGCCTGCGTGTGCTTGGCACTTGCGCAACCTCAGTGGCAAATTCGCGAGACATACTCCAGCGTGGCGATCCTGGCGGACATGTCGGCCAGCGTGCCCGCGGACCAGGTCGCGAGCCAGCGGAGCTATCTGGAGCAGGCACGCGCGGTTGGCGGCGGGCACTCGGTCCGCGAGCTGGAGTTTGCGGCCATCCCCGCCCGGTCGCTGGACCGGCCAGACTTGCAACGCTCGACCAATCTGGAGGCAGCCCTGCGCAACGCGCTGGGCATTCTCGGCGCGGACCGTGTTCCGCGGCTCGTGCTATCCAGCGACGGGCTGGCCAGCGAAGGCGCGGTGGAGCGGGCCGTCCAGCAGGCATGGGCCCGCAACATCCCCGTCGACACCGTGACCCTGCCGGGCCGCCCCCGGCCCAGAGTGTACGTGACGGGACTGCGCATCCCGCAGCAAGCGTACGTCGGCGAGCGCTTCCCGATTGAGTTCGAGGTGGAGAGTCCGGGGCCGGAGGCGGCCCGGTTGGAATTGCGAGCCGAGGGACGGTCAATCGGCGCCAGCTCGCTGCGCCTCGAAGAGGGCCGGAACGCAGTCACGGCCAGGGCCAGGATCGAGTCGGCCGGCGCAACGCTGATCGAGGGCACGCTGGCGACAGATTCGGGCGACGAGCTTCGCTTCGCGGGTGCCGTGGCTGTTCGCGAGGCCCGAGCCCTGTTGGTCTCGCCCGATTCGGCGGAGCAGAACAGCTCGCTGACAGACGTGCTGGCCGCGGCGGGATTCCGGCTCGACAGTGCCGAACGGCCGGGGATGCTCGCCGAGAGCGGGACGGACTATGACGTCGTGATCTGCTCGAACGCTGACTTTGAGGGGTGGCCGGCGGAGGCCAAGGAACAGCTGGCGAACTTTGTGAGCCAAGGGGGCGGGTTCCTGCTCATCGCCGGGGAGCGAAACCTCTACCGGGAGCCAGCGGAGGGCGAGCGCGACCCGCTGCACGCCATGTTGCCCGCAACACTCGCCCCCCCGCGGACGCCCGAGGGCACGGCTGTCGTGCTCGTGGTGGACAAGTCCTCATCGATGGAGGGCAAGAAGATGCAGCTCGCCCGCCAGTCGGCCCTCGGCGTGGTGGAGAATCTGCGCGTCATCGACAGCGTCGGGGTGCTGGCGTTCGACAACTCGTTCGAGTGGGCGGCGCCGCTGCAGCGCAACACGGTTCCGAACGCTACCCAGCGGCTGATCAGCGGCATCGTGGCCGACGGCGGGACGCAGATCGCCCCCGCGCTGGCCGAGGCATATCGCGTCATCGGCCCGCAGCAGGCTGTGTACAAGCACATCCTGCTGCTCACCGACGGTATCTCCGAAGAGGGTGACAGCATCGCCTTGGCGCGCGAGGCCGCGGCCAATGACGTCACCATCTCGACCATCGGGCTGGGACAGGACGTGAACCGCTCCTACCTCGAGCGGGTCGCGCGCAGTGCCGACGGGCAGTCCTACTTCCTGCTGGACATCTCGTCACTGGAGCAGATCGTACTCAGGGACGTGATGGAGCACACCGGGACTTCGGTCACCGAGCGGGCCTTTACGCCGGCGGTCGAGCTCGACCTTGAGATCTTGGACGGTCTCGAGCTCGCAGAGCCCGGACCCCTCCTCGGGTGGGTCAAGTTCGAGGCCAAGCCCGACGCCGAGACGGTCCTGATGGCCCCCGACGAGGATCCGCTGCTCGTGCGGTGGCAGCACGGCTTGGGCCGCTCCGCCGTCTTCACCTCGGACGCGAAGCATCGCTGGGCCACGAATTGGGTCCCGTGGGACGGTTTTGCCACGTTCTGGTCCAATGTCGCCCGGGACATCCTCCCGCGGTCCTCCGGAACCGAGGTTGAGACAGAATTCGACCCATCCAGCGGCGAAATCGTCGTGCGCTACCTGCCGTCGGCTGGGACGGCGTCGCCGGATCTGGCCGAAGTCTACGCGCTGGGACCGGACGGCTACAGCGAGGTGGCCGTGCCCAAGCCGGTCGGAGGTGGATACGAGGCCCGCTTTCCCGCCGAGGGGCGGTTCGGGCTGTTCCGGATCCGCCCGGAGGCGAACTCCCGGGAATTCCCGGAGGCTGCCCACTACCGCGAGAACACGGAGCTAACGCGCTACGGGTCGGACGAGACCCTGCTGCGCACGATCGCGGCGGCGACCGGCGGTCGCGTCAACCCCGCGCCGGAAGAGCTCTTCGCCACAGGCGGTCGGAGCGTGCAGCGCTGGATGGACCTGTGGCCGCTCCTCTTAGCGCTCGCGATTCTGCTCAACTTTGCCGAGGTGGCCGCCCGCAAGGGTTGGCTGCCATGGCTTGGCAAATGGGCGTAGCGCTTGGGCAGCGGTCGCGCGCCCTGATAGTCTGGCAATTGGCGAGAGCGGGAATGCGCCCCAAGGGTCGAAGACCGATTCGCGCGGTGGCCGGGCGCCCGGCTTGGTTTCCCGACGTCCTTGGGTAACGGCGTTTTGCAGCCATGGCTAGCAGATCCCGACATGCAGGGGCGACAGGCGCCCCGACCTTGCGGGCCTTTGCCGAGAACCGGTGCCGAGGTCTGCTGGCAAAGGCCCGGGCGCGCCTTGCCCTCGCACAGGCCGATCCCAGCCCCGGCCCGGTTCACGACCTGCGCGTGAAGGCACGGCGCCTGCAGTATGGGCTGGATTGCTTCTGGACAGCGCTTGACCGAGGCACGGCCCAGCGCTATCGCCGGTCGACCAAGGCGATCCTGAAGGCGGCCCGGCCGCTGAGAGAGATCGACGTTGCCGTCGAACTTGCGCTGGAGGCCGCCGGGTCAGAGGGCGCGGTGCTGCGGTCGCTCGGCGGCCGTAGGTCCGGAGCGGTTGCGAGATTCTGGAAGAAGATGCGACGCGAGCGGGTCCTTGCCCTCAACCGGCCCTCCGCGCTCGACGCGGCGTTCGCCACGGTTCCCGAGCTGCCGCCCGGCGCGATCTCAAGCATCCGACCCGCGGGTAAGCGCAAGCGCCCGGCCTGGGCCCCCGACGGCTCGGTTGGAAGCAATGCCCGAGCGGTGCTACCGGACATGGCGGCGCGCTTTCTGGAGCACGCTCGAAGGGCGATGTCCGCAGGGACAGGTGCGGAAGATCTGCATGACCTCAGGCTGGCCGCGAAGCGCCTGCGCTACAGCCTGAATCTCTTCCAGCCGGCCTATGGTGCCGAGCTTGGCCCGCTGATCGCGACTTTGGGAGGCCTGCAGCGCCGGCTCGGTGTGCTGAGCGACTGCGTGGCTACCCAGGCACTGGTCATGCGGCACGTCGCCCCGGAACACGGCCGCGAACGGTTCGCGGAGTGGCTGCGTCGCCGCGAGGCCGCGGGCCGCTTGGCGGCGGCCCGCTTCTGGGACGAGCGGATGACGCCCGACGCTGGGTGGGAATGGGTGGAAACGCTCAGGCGGCCTCTCGCGGAGTTCGGCACGGGACCGGAGGAGGCCGACCCAGCGCGAGCGCACAGGCCCGAAGGCTAGCCACGTCACGTCAGGCCGCCGCTCAGGGCACTCCGCAGGTCTGTTGCTGCTGGAGGTTGAATCCAATCGGGTGCTATCCCGCACAGTGGCCAAGTCCGGCTCGCTTCCGCCGGGAACCGTGGCCTTCCGGGGGCATCGCCAGGCGCAGGAAGTGCGCGCCAGCAAGCTGCCGTTACCCTGAAGGAGGCAGGGCGGGCGGCTTCCCAAAAGGGTGTATTGGACGCGAATCGTGTTGAAGAATGATGGATCGCAACATGTAGTAGGTTCAGAGACTCGCACAGGCTATTTGCAGGCTTGCTCCAGGTTGGACTTGAGACTTGGGCACCGCGCCCAAGACGATTCCAGGCGAACGGCCAGAGGCCGTCGGGCGGTTGCGGATGCTCCCCCAAATCGCTCGAGCGGGATGGCCGGAATCCGGTGATTGCATTGGCGGCCCGGATCGTATATCTTGCATGGTTGCGGCTATGAGCGCTCCGGCGACACTTCCCGTTCGATCGGCCCTCGATCGCGCACTCTGCGACCAGCTTCTCTACTACATGGTGATGATGCGGGAACTGGAGGACCGCATCGAGAAGAAGCTCTACAGGCAGGGAAAGGTCATCGGCGGGTGCTACACGGGGAGGGGACAGGAGGCGATCCCCGTGGGCAGCGCGATTCTCTCCCGGAGCGGGGACTGGCTGACTCCCTCGCATCGAGACATGGCGGCGCTGCTCATCCGGGGCATCACGCCGCGTGAGATCTTGGCGCAGTACATGGGCAGGGCCACCGGCCTGACGAGGGGCCGAGACGGGAACATGCACATGGGCTGTTCTCGGCGCCACTGCGTGCCGATCATCTCCTCGATCGGCGCCAGCATTCCGGTCGCCACGGGTCTGGCGTTCGCCATGCGGTACCGCAACGAGTCGAACGTGGTGTTCAACTACTCCGGAGACGGGGCGACCAGCCGGGGTGACTGGCACGAGGGCCTCAACATGGCCTCGGTCATGGAACTGCCGATCGTGTACCTTTGCAACAACAACCTATACGCGTACTCCACGCCCCTCGACAAGCAGATGCGGATCGCCGACATCGCCGTCCGCGTCGAGAGTTACGGAATGCCGTCAGAGATCGTGGACGGGAACGACGTGCTGGCAGTCCACGCCGCCACGGAGCGCGCGCTGCGGCACGCGCGGGCGGGCAAGGGTCCCTACTTCATCGAGTGCAAGACATTTCGGATGAGCGGCCACTCGGCGCACGACCCCGCGGATTACGTGCCCCGGGGCTTGCGCGAGGAGTGGTCGCGGAAAGACCCCATCCTGATGCTCCAGAAGCACATGGTCGAGCACGCTGGCGCCGACGAGCAGGACTTCGTCGATCTCCGCAAGAGGGTGCTCGAAGAGATCTCCGACGCACTCGAGTGGGCGCTCGCCCAGCCATTCCCCGACCCGTCGACCTTGGAAGCTGACGTCTACGAGAGCCGCTGAATTCCGGGAGCGAGGCAGCGCGATGGGCGAAACAACGTATGTCGAGGCGATCCGCCAGGGGATCTGGGAGGAGATGGAGCGCGACGAGAACGTCTTTCTGATGGGCGAAGACATCGCTGTCTACGGAGGGGCCTTCAAGATCACGCACGGAATGCTGGAGCGCTTTGGGGAGAGGCGCGTGGTGGACGCCCCACTGGCGGAGTCCGGGATTGTCGGGGCCGGCACCGGAGCCGCCATCAACGGTTTGCGGCCCGTGCTCGAGATGCAGTTCGCCGATTTCATGGCTTGCGGCTTTGACCAGATCACCAATTTCGCGGCCAAGTGCCGCTATCGGTGGGGGCAAGCGATCCCAATGGTCATCCGAGCACCGGCCGGCGGCAACATCCACGGCGGCCCCTTCCACTCGCAGAACGTGGAGATGCCCTACGTGCACACGCCCGGGCTGAAGGTGGTCCAGCCGGCGACTGCATACGATGCCAAGGGACTGATCAAGGCGGCGATCCGGGACAACGACCCCGTGATCTACCTGGAGCACAAGTACCTCTACCGGTCTGTCAAGGAACGGCTTCCCAGCCGGGGCCACACGGTGCCGATCGGCAAGGCCCGGGTGCACAGGGTAGGCTCGGACATCTCGATCATCACCTATGGCTGGATGGTGCATGTCGCCTCCGAGGCTGCCGAGCGCGCGGCAGCGGAGGGTATCAGTGTCGAAGTGGTCGACCTCAGGACGCTCGTGCCGCTGGACCGCGAGGCCATTCTGTCGACCGCGAGGAAGACGAGCAAGGTCATCCTGCTGCACGAGGACACGCTGACGGGGGGCTTGGGCGGCGAGCTGGCTGGCATCATCGGGGAACACGCGTTCGACTATCTCGACGGTCCGCTGGTGCGCATCGCGGCACCGGACACCCCCGTGCCGTTCAGCGATACCTTGGAAAAGGCCTTCCTGCCGAGCAGCGATCAGGTCTTGGAGAAAACGCGCTGGCTGCACCGCTTCTAACTGCGGCCGCCAAGCTGGGGCGCGGGGACAGATCGGAGTCTTCGGCATGAAGAGCAATCGCAGAACCTTCCTCAAGGCGTCCGGCGCCGCGGTGGTCGCAGCCCGGGCTTGGGGACTGCCGGGACCACGGCAGTGGTTGTCGGACACCCCCGGCCGCGAATGGCGCCACTACGGGGGATCCGCTGGCGCCAGCCGCTACTCGGAGGCGGACCAGATCACGCCTTCGAACGTCGCAGGCCTGCGACCGGCGTGGGTCCACCACACTGGCGATGCGATGGACCGACCGCAGACCACCATGGAGTGCACCCCGATCGTCGTTGACGGCGTGATGTACATCACGACGGCCAGAGTCAAGGTGCAGGCCCTCGAGGCGGCCACCGGCAAGCTCCTGTGGACGTTCGATCCGATGGAAGGCTCGTCGTCCCGCAGAAACCCGGGCGTGAATCGCGGCGTTTGCTACTGGCAGTCCGAAGACGGGGCCGAGAAGCGCATCTTCAGCACGGTGCAGAACCGGCTCCTCAGCGTGGACGCCGTTACGGGCCTGCCGGACCGCTCCTTCGGCTCGGACGGCGCGGTGGACCTCAACGAGGAGCTGGACAGTGAAGTGCCCGGAGTCTCGGTGAAATGCACGAGCCCCGTCGTCGCGTACGGGGACCTGATCGTGGTCGGCGGGGGAGGCGGCGAGGGCCCGTACCCACAGGCGCCGGGCCACATCCGGGCCTACGACACCCTCAGCGGCAAGCGGCGCTGGATCTTCCACACGACTCCCCGTCCCGGGGAGTACGGGTACGAAACCTGGCCCCCCAATGCGTACAAGCATGTCGGCGGCACGAACAACTGGTCCGGGATGAGCCTGGACATGGAGCGGGGCATCGTCTACGCCGGCATTGGCTCGCCCGCGTTTGACTTCTACGGGGGCGACCGGATCGGCGCGAACCTCTTCGGGAACTGCGTTCTCGCTCTGCGCGCCGAGTCCGGCGAGCGCGTTTGGCACTTCCAGACGGTGCATCACGACGTGTGGGACTATGACCTTCCAGCCCAACCCGCGCTGATCCAAATGCCGAGGGGACGAGGGGCCGGAGAGATGATCGACGCGGTCGTGCAGCCCACCAAGCAGGGCTTCCTGTTCTTCCTCGACCGCGACACCGGCAAGCCGATCTGGCCGGTCGAGGAACGACCGATCCCGATGTCGGACGTCGGGGGCGAGCAGCTGTGGCCGACCCAGCCGTTCCCGGTCAAGCCGCCGCCCGTCTCACGGCAGGGCTTTCCGGAACAGGCCATCACGGACATCTCGCCGGAGGCGCGCCAAGCTGTGACGGAAGCCTGGCAAGCCACCGATGCGGGGGATCTGTTCACGCCTCCCAGCACGCGCGGGACGCTTGTCCACCCGGGCTTCCGGGGCGGATGCTTGTGGGGCGGGTGCTGCTACAGCCCGGGCATGAACCGCGTGTTCGTGAGTTCCGACGAGACCACCAACCGCATTGAGCTGAAGGTGGCTCCAAACGAGACGTTTGACTACGCGCTGCCCGATCGCAGCGAGTTCCTCGACCCTGACGGCTATCCCGCGATCAAGCCGCCGTGGGGCTACGTGACCGCGATCGACCTGGAGACGGGCGAGTTCGCGTGGCGTGTCGTGAACGGGGAGTTCCCCGAGCTCACCGAGAGAGGCATTCCCAAGACTGGGTCGCCCTCGCACGGTGGATCCATCGCGACGGCGGGCGGGCTGGTGTTCATGGCCGGAACGTTCGACAGGAAATTCCGAGCGTTCGACCAGCGGTACGGGGACGTGCTGTGGGAGGCGGAGCTGACCGCGGGAGGTTTCGCCACACCCTGCAGCTACGAGGCGAACGGGCGACAGTTCGTGGTGATCGCCGCCGGTGGTGGCAAGGGCGACTCGCCATCGGGCGACGAGTTCGTGGCGTTCGCCCTCTCCTGAGCGGACTCCCGCACAGGTCAGCGGGGACTCGGCCGTCCCTGCCCTTGGCGCAGAGTCGTCAAGCGCCCCATCGCGGGCGCCGGGTACGTCTCCGAAGAGCCGTCGGGCCACTGGACTGCGGCCGCATCCACGACCGCGCCGGCCGGGACTCCGAAGTGCGCGACCGGTTCGTTCGAGCTGAGATAGCTCCCATCGCGGTGGATCCGCCGCCAGACGGCGGCCCCGCCCGCCAGCCGCAGTGCGACGCGAGCCCCAAGTCCCCGCGTGTTAGGCGAAAGGGACCGCAGCTGCACCCGCACGGAACGCTCGCCGCCGGTCTGGTTCAGGTAGAGGCGGGCCGGGCCCGAGTTGTTGGCCACGAGGATGTCCAGATCGCCGTCAAGGTCAATGTCCCCGGTCGCCAGGCCGCGTCCCGTCAAGGGGGGCAATGCGCCCCACACGGCCGGCCCTGCCGCCAGTTCGAAGCCACCGCCGGTCCCCCGGTAGTACTGGTTGGCCTGCGCAAAGGGCGCCTGGCTGGCCCGGAGGGACTCTTGGACGACCACCGCGCCGTTCGCGATGAACGCGTCGAGGCGGCCGTCATGGTCGAAGTCGCTCCATGAGAGGCCGAACCCGGTGAAGGGTACGCTCTGGATGCCCAGTCCGTGGCGATTGGTGGCATCCAGGAACAGGCCGGCGCCGTTGTTGACGTAGAGCGTGTTCGTCTCGAGGGAGTTGTGCGTGAGCAGGATGTCATCGTCTCCGTCGCCGTCAAAATCTCCGGCCGCCACACCCATGCCCGCCTCGGGGCGCCCGTCCGCGTTGACCGCCGCACCGGAGAGCATGGCCCGGTTCTCGAAACGCCCGCCCCCCTGGCTGATCCACAGCTGATTTTCCGTCCCGTCGTTGGCGACGTAGAGGTCGGGCAGGCCGTCCCCGTTCAGGTCGGCAGTCGTGACTCCCAGCCCATTGCCGAACGCCGCCCCTAGGCCAGCTTCCAGCGACACGTCCGCGAAGCGCCCTCCGTCATTGCGGAACAACCGGTCCGGGACCGGGCTGTAGACCGTCGGATTGCAGTAGTCGCGGGCCCCCCCGGGCGAGAAGCACCGCTTGTTGTTGGTGGCGGCGTAGTCGACGTAGTTGGTGAAGAACAGGTCCAGGTCACCGTCAGCATCGTGATCAACAAAGGTCGCCCCTGTGCTCCAGCGCCCGTCCTGTGGGCCGGTCACCTTCCTGAAGCGCCCGCCTCCGGCATTCTCGAACAGCGCGTTGGGGCCGAGCGCGGTCAGGTAGAGGTCAGGATCCCCGTCGCCGTCGTAGTCGCCGACCGCGACCCCCATGGCGTAACCGCGAAAGTCCAGCCCCGATTCCTCGGTCACGTCCTCGAACCGGAGGCTCCCGGACGGGACGAGGAGGTTCTCGAACAGGCGGCTGCCCCGCTGCCCGGAAGGCGCCGCGCCGGCGCTTGGAACCGGGGACAGCGACGCCCCTTGCAGGAGCAAAGCGTCCAGATCGCCGTCTTGGTCGTGGTCGAGCAGGGCGACGCCGGAACCCATGATCTCCGGAAGCCGGAACTCTGCGCTGATGTCCGCGAATTGCTGGAAGGCCAGCCCGACTGCCGCGGCAGATTCCCTGAACAGAGGAGCGCCTGGACCGGAATCGGCGGGCGGGGGCTCAGCGCAGCCGCAGAGGAGCACCGAGACTATCAGCAGCCGTTTCCCGCCCACGCAAGACAGTGTGGCACGGGACTGGCCGCACTGGCCGAACAGGGCTGCTGCTACGATGCGGGCCATGGTCGCCAGACTCGCGTTGGTCTTGCGCCTTGCCTGCGCCACCGCGCTCGGCTTGGCCTGCGGTCTGGCGCAGGAGGCGAGGATCCTCGCGACGGTCTTCGACGAGCGCACGGGCGACGCTGCCGGGGGGCTCTCCGCCGACCGCTTCCAGGTCAAGGACGGCTCGACGAATCTTCGGGTGCTGTCGGTCTCCGAGCCAGACAGCCCGGTGGACATCTTGGCCCTGGTGGACTCCAGCATCGTCGGAGATGGGACGCGCCCGCTTGCCTCGGCTCTGGTCAGCGCGCTCGGCGAGGGCCAGCAGATGGCCGTTGCCAGCTTTGACGAGAGCGCCACGCTGCTGCAGGACTTCACTGCGGACACGAGCCTCTTGCACCGGGCGGTCGACCAGATCGAGTACGGCAACTTGCCCAGGCTCGATGACGCGCTCTACGCCGTGATCGACGGCGGCTTTGACAGCGGTTCGAACCGCAAGGTGGTCATCGTGCTGTCCGGCGGAGCCACGGCAGCAAGCCGGATGTCGGAAATGGACGTGCTCCAAGCCGCGAGAAACCGGTCCGTCGCGATTCACACCGTCTTTGTGCGCTCGCAGGCCCGCCGCCACCTCAGGCGGCTGGCTCTGCGCAGCGGGGGGGCGTCGTTTGCGGCGAGACGCCTGCGCCTTCAGCCGCGAGAGCTGGCACGGAAGGTGCTGCGGGCCGTGACCTCCGCCCACGAGCTCAGGGTGGACGGCGTGTTCGCCCTGGGCAACTTGATCTCGATCACGGTCCGGCAGAGAGAGGGGTCGGGGGCAAACCTGACCGTGTCAGCCCTGCCGCTCGACTGAGCTTCCTCGGGCTACGCGCCGCGCGGGCCGTCCTTGGGCGTCGCGAGATATCCCTCGATCACGCCGCTGTCGATCTTGTTGACGACCAGTTCGTACGGCGTGCGCGCGCCAACGACGTAGAACTGCACAGGCTCGAGCAGCGTCTTTCGGCGCTTGACAATCTTCTTGTCGTCGGCCCAGAGCTCGATCGAGTAGCGGTTGCGCTTGCGATCAGTCCCGGTCAGCTTGATGCTGACGGGGCCCACGCGCTGGGCATCCCTCGTCCGCCCAATCTTGAACTCGTAATAGTTGCGCTCGCCGAGCCGTTTGAGCGCCGCGAGTTCGTCCCCATTGGTGGCGATCAAACCGCTCTGCACGCCGAGATCGCCCTTGACAGTGCTGAGGTCCGCCACTGCTTTCTCGAGCTCTTGCCGGGTGTCCTCGACCGCCTCCTTGACCACCTCGACCTCGCCGCCGAGCGATCCTAGGTCCGTCGTCGTCTGTTCGAGCTTGCCGCCGACCTCGGAAATCTGAGCGGCACTCTCCTGCTTCGCAGTCTCGATCTCCCGCTCCAACGTCTCGGCGCGGTCCAATGCTCTGGTCTCGACCTGCCTGGCTCGGGCGTCGATGCGCTGCTGCGTCGACTCAGCCGTGGTTTCCACCAACGACGTGACCTCCGCAACCTTCTCTTCCAAGTTCTCGCTCGTGCGCGACACCGAGCCGTCCAGCAGTGACAGCCGCTCGTCGTGGGTCGCGAACTGCCCGGCGACTTCCTGACGGAATTCGTCAAGCTGCAGCAGTGTGTAAACGTTGGCCCCGGCCAACAGCGCAATTCCCAACAAGAGCAGGAAAAGCACTAAGGTTGACTGGTCAACGCCAGCGTTTCGTGGCAAGGTGCGCACTCGAGTTATTGGCTTGCTGTTCTTCATGACATCCCTCCACCCACTTCGAGTATTCTACTATTAGAGCCTGTCTGACTGATCGAGTTGGACGGACGGCCCGCCCGTTCGGTTTCGGCCTGCGGGTGCCGATTGCGGGCCGACAATTTCCGGGAGGATCACAAAGATGACAACACGGGTGTCCCCGTGGGCGCTGGCACTGTGTGCAGCGCTCGCCGCCCCTGCGGCTGCGCAGGAGTGGATCGCGCTGTTCGACGGCGCGACACTGAACGGCTGGGTGCAGCGGAACGGCTTCGCGACCTACCACGTTGAGGATGGGGCGATTGTGGGCCGCACATCGGTCGGCAGCCCCAATTCCTTCCTCTGCACCACGACTCACTTCGGTGACTTCGAGCTGGAGTTCGAGGTGAAGGTGCACGACCAGCTCAACTCGGGTGTGATGATCCGTTCGAGCCAGAAGACTGTGTCTACCGGGACTGGCGGCAACAACGCGATTGGCCGCGTCTACGGCCCCCAGGTCGAGATCGAGGCCAGCGGCGAGAGCGGGGCCGAGTCGGGCTACGTGTACGGCGAGGCCACCGGGCGCGGCTGGCTGACGCCCGAGGACCGGCTGGTGCCCCACAAGACGATGCGCGACGGCGAGTGGAACAGCTTCCGCGTCGTTGCCAAGGGTGCCCGCATCCAGACTTGGATCAACGGCAAGGCGATCGAGGACCTCACCGACGAGAAGGCCCACAAGAACCACGCCGGGGGCTTCATCGGCCTTCAAGTGCACGGGATCAGGCCCGGCACGGGCCCCTACGACGTAGCCTGGCGCAATATCCGCGTGAAGCTGCTGAACTGACGGGAGACCGGCTCACGCGCGCCGCTGCAGCCATGCGGGCGTCTCAAGGCGGGGACGGAAGGAGATTCCTGCCCCACCTGCTGCGCGTCAAGGCATCCACGTGCTTCGGGCGGCGGATCTCACCGCCGTTCGTGACCCTGTACGTGACGACACGCTGCGACGAGCGCTGCATCCACTGCTACTACTGGGACCAGCTGAACCCGAGGCCGAACCGCGACCTGTCGCTGGAGGAGTTTGACACAACGCTGGCTTCCATGGGGGAGATCTACAACCTCTTCATTGGCGGGGGAGAGCCGTTCCTGCGCCCGGACTTGGGCGAGATACTGCTGGCAGCCCGCGAGAGAAACCGAGTCGCGAATGTGTACGTGCCGACAAATGGCCAGCACGCGGCGCGGGTGGTGGCGGTGCTGCGGGCAGTGCTGGCGGCCGAGCCCGGGCTGCGCCTGCACCTGAACCTGAGCGTCGACCACGTGGACGAGGGCGAGCATGACCGCATCCGCGGGCGGAAGGGCGCATATCGCCGCTTGCTGGACACGGCAGCAAGGGTGGCGCCGCTGCGCCGCGCGTACCCCAACCTCATCCTGCACACGCTGACCACCGTCATGCGCGACAACCAGCACGACATCCTGCGGATTCACGAGGAGCTGAAACGCCGGTTCCGCCCGGATGGCACGTCCTACAACTACTGCCGGGGCAATCCGCTTGACCCGGGCCAAACCGAGGTGGACCCGGCGATCTACCGGACGCTTGCCGAAAGATTGCGCCAAGACCGGCAGAGCGCAGGGCTGAGCCACGGGCGCATCGGGCCGGCGAACCACAGCCTTGACGAACGGGTGCGCGAGAGCGTGGAGCGGACCGCGACGGAGGGACGCCCGCAATTCTCGTGCGTTTCCGGCCGGTTAGCCTGCGTCATCTACAGCAATGGCGACGTGACCGAGTGTGAGACGAAGAACTCGCCCTTGGGCAACCTCCGCGAGACGGGCTTCGACTTCCCGTCAATCTGGTTCTCGGAGCGTGCCAAACGGGTCGCGCGTGAGGCGGCGGATGGCTGCTTCTGCACGCACGAGTGTGGCCATTACGCATCGACGATCTACAGTCCCAAGCTGCTGGCCAAGGTTGCCCTCGGCGCGACCAAGCGCGGCGCATAGGGTCCCAGCGCCCGTGCGGCTGGCTTCGGGATGAGCACACCCCTGAGCGTTGGACCTGGCGATCGGGTCACATACCGCCCGACAGGCTCTGACTGCCGCGCACCGGGCCAAGCTGGTCCCAGAGTTTGCCCATAACCAAGTGCGCACGGTGCGAATCCGTCAGCGGCCGCGACTGGCAAGGCACGGGCCGTCCGGAATCATCGGGCAGGGCAAGCCGAACGACTCGAATCTCGCGTCTCCCATGGGCCTCGCACCGGGACAGAAGCGACGGGAACCGGCCGCGCTGATGTATGATCGACTTGCGTTCCCGCGGGTCTGGCAGCCCAGTGCGGGAGGCGCAATCCAGTTCGGGAAGCCTATCGGTGTCATCCTCTCGGTCGACGGCCTGCCTCTGTATGGGGCCGGGATAGCCCGGCCCAACCCCGTTAGCCAGGCGCCGTGCGCGCCACGTCAGATCACCGGAGGATGGCGTGTTCCAAGCATTCCGCGAGCAGGTCCAGACTGTCTTCAAGCACGACCCTGCCGCCAAGAGCGGCTTGGAGGTCCTGCTGTGCTACCCGGGCGTGCATGCGATCCTGATGCATCGGATCGCCCATCGCCTCTACCGTCACCGCGTGTTCGTGCTGGCCCGTCTGGTGTCACACCTGTCGCGCCTGTTCACCGGTATCGAGATTCATCCCGGGGCCGCAATCGGGCGCCGCTTCTTCATTGACCACGGTATGGGCGTCGTGATCGGTGAGACCTCCGTCATCGGCGACGACGTGCTGCTCTATCAAGGTGTGACCTTGGGCGGAACCGGCCACGGGAGCCAGCGAAGGCACCCATCCCTGGGCAACCACGTGGTGGTCGGGTCCGGGGCCAAGGTGCTGGGCAACATCGAATTGGGCGAATGGGTCAAGGTCGGCGCGGGCTCGGTTGTGGTCAAGTCCGTGCCTGCGCACGCGACAGTGGTCGGGATCCCCGGGCGCATCGTGGCGGTAAAGGGCGTGGCCGTGGCCCACGACGAGTGGGAGATGCTCGAGCACGGCGAACTGCCCGACCCTGTCGGTCAGACCCTCGCAAACCTCAACGAACGCCTGTCCGCGCTCGAGTCGCACACCCGGATCGGGCAGGACCCCGGCCCTGACATCGCTCAGAGCGCACCAAGCGGGTAACCGTCAGAAGGTCGGCCGATGGTCAGGAGTGTCGAAGTCATCCTCTTCAACGGGTGGCAGTCCTAAGTCCTCCGGATCGATGGCCTCGATCGGAGGCCCGGAGCCGTCACGAACGCGGGCTGCTTTGCGCAGCTGCCGCTTTTCCTCCTTCTCGCGGCGCTTGCTTGCCCGCGCCAATTCCTTGAGCCGCTTCTGAAATCTGGTGTTCGATCTACTCGCCAATCCGCTATCCTCCGTTCTTGGCTGTCCTTCGAGCGCGCGCCGTCGCAACCGTCGCGCCGTCGCAAACCCTCAGGGCCTCATTATTGCAACACGGCAGAATTCACACCCAAGTGCAGGCGTGCTCCGGGGGCGGTGGGCCAGTGGCTGGTGGCACGACACCGGCGGGCGGTCCCGGGCACTGATTCTGCTCGGGCATCTCGCGGCTTCTCTCTCCCTGAAGACGGCCGAGGGTTCCGAGGCCTGACGCTCTTGGTTCGGGAGGAAGCCCGGTTGCCTCGCGGTCGGGCAGGGCGGCGTCCCTGCCAGGCACCGTCGCGCGTGTGGCGGTCGGCGAAGCTTCCAGGCCTGTACTCGCGGTCCCAACTAGGGTGCACCCGGGGTCGGTACCCCGCTCCGAGCCGGGGCCGCCCTCGTGGTCACTCGACGCTCTGGAGGCCCCACCGCCAGGCGGACAGGGCGCTGACGCCCGCCCAGCCAACCGCGGTTGGCAGCTAACCGTAGACGATGAACTCAAGGAGATTTCCGTCAGGGTCGCGCACGTACCAGCTCATCCCGCGTGCCATGCCGCCGTCCCTGCCGCCCGTGCGCTCCACCGGCCCTGCGATCACCTCCGCACTCGCCTCAGCCAGTGTCCGCGCCAAGCTCTCAGCGCCACCTTCCCAGACGAAGCAGAAGTCCCCGCACGGGGGCTGGGCCGACAGTGCACGGAGCGTCATCGCCCGGTCCTGCCACAGGCGCGGGCGGTGGAAGTTGATCTTGTGGTCACCGAAGTGCACCGAGCAGATGCCCGTCCCCTCTCGCACCATGAAACCGAGAGCCCGGTAGAAGCGGAGCATGGCCTGCGTGTCACGCATGGGAACGGCGACATGGTCGAATCCGCTGACCCTGCCGGATTCGCTGCCTTGGGCGCTGGCTGGCGCCGTCGTCGCCGCCATGCTCCCCATCACGGCCGGAACAAGCCTGGCCAGAATCGTCCTGCGCCAGAATCGCCGCATCGTGCACCCCCGGCCCGTCATCCCCGGTACTCGCCAGCTGCCGTGAGAGCGGCAGCGTCCCAGCGGGCGACGCGCATCTCGTAGTGGAAGTCCTCAGAGACCTGCGCATAGTACGCCGTCACCGCCCCACCGCCCGGGGGCTGGACCGTGCTCGGATAGCCGCAATCCGAGCTCGGACAGTCTGCGATTCGCACGGGCGGGCTCCAGGTCGCCCCCGAGTCATCGGATACGCGCACGTCAACTCCGAAGTTGTTCCAGCACCGATTCCCGTAGCTGAGCAGCACGCGGCCATCGCCCAGACGGGCCAAGTGGCCCGTGACCTGGCGGGGCAGGGTGAGCGGTGACACGCGAGCCCACGTCTCCCCGTCGTCTGAGGACCCGAAGAGCTCCAAGTGCACGTCGCGCCTCTCCGTGAACTCACGGCTCGCAGCCAGCCAGCGGCCCCGGCCGAGGTGAAGAATGTCGGTCTCGTTCCCGCCCGGGTTCAAAGGCCGGGCCGAGCCCCACGCGTAGCCGTCGTCCGAGCTTCGCAGGATGAACGATGCCCTCGAGTCGTCCCGCCGAAGGTAGGCGGCAACGCGCAGCTTCCCGTCGTCACCCGCGCGGATGTTGCCGAATGGAATCAGCTCGTTGCCTTCGCCGATGCCTCCCGATGGCGGGGCCGGGAAGGATCCGCCGACGCTCCACGTGGCGCCGCCGTCGGACGACCGGCACACCCAGGCTCGAAGCGGGCGGGAGTGAGGGGCGACCGGGGCCCCGCGCTGGGCGCGGTCCCTCCAGCCACTGCAGAGCACGACGAGATCGCCGTTCTCTGCGAACCCGGCGGCACAGTTCATGCGGTTCGTCCCCGGCTCGTGCCCGGCAACGCGGCTGAGGAATCTCCAAGTGACGCCTCCGTCCCGGCTGGCCCAGCAGTCCAAGTCCCCTTCCCACAGACCGTGGCAGGGCTGGTTGAAGATCATCGCCAAGATCGTGCCGTCCGGGAGGGCCTGACAGTTCGGCCAAGCGCAGACCCCTTGGATCGCGGTCGTGGCGCTGATCCCCGGGTATCTCTGAGAGGTGGGGTAAGCCGCGACTGCCGTGAGTGGCCGGGCCAGCAGCCCGGCCGATCCCACTTGCACGGCACCGAGCAGATCCCGCCGACGAATGTCCCGCACGGCAACACTCTACCCCGCGGCTGCGGGCAACGTCGAGAGCCAGGCCGGAAGTCCGCGCCCCGCGCGTACGCTGGGCTCGGGGGCACGCACTTCGCCGTCGTCTGGCAGGGGGCCAAGTCGCCACGGTGGGCGGGGCCCGGCATTTGTCAGCCCTAGGCCAGACGGAAGATTTCCCGGGACGGATGGGCCGGGGCCAACGCCGGGTGGCGGGCACGGGGCGTGGCCGAGACTCGGCGCCGGCAGATCGTCTCCGCTAACCCGCACGTTGCCCTGGCGGCAAGCCCGGCCAGAGCCGGAGCGCCCCCTGCCTATGGCACACAATTGTGGCCGTTGCTTGGATGCGGAGGCAAGGAGTACGTTGGGTCCGGCGCGGTTTGTCACACACTCCGGCATGAGGCCCTGCTGTTCCACATCGGGTTTGAGACAGCTCTTGCAAGCGGCCCTTCTTCCAAGCCCTTGGATGGTGCAATCGGCTGGGGTCGGAGGGCAGGGCGGATTACCCCGGCACCAGCTTGCGGAGCACTGAGCTGTTCTCTCCCATCCGCAGGATCCGCCCGTAGCAGCGCGCTTCAGCGGCCAGATCGGTGTGGCCCTCCCACAGCTTCTGGTGCCCCGAAGGGGGGTCCCCTTTGCGATTCAGGTATCCGCCCATCATCGCCATCGTGCGCACTGCCTGGCCGACGTTGTCCGGCGTTGGCAGCTTCCGGTCGCGCGCGAAATCCCGCAGCACCATCAGCTCAATCTCCGTGAACAGCAAGTCTGCCGGCAGTTTCGGCGTCTGCCGGCCCACCAGCGTCATCATCATTAAGCGCCAGGCAATCACAGCCCTGATTGCCACCGCTCGCTCAATGCGCTCCACGCTGCGGTGCTGCAACAATTCCAGCTTGCAGCCAGACTTCAGCGCCCGCTGCCAGTCCTCGATCCGCCGGCGCTGGCGGTACCACCCCAGCACCCGCTCGACATCTGCCTGGCTGTCCACCGCGCACGTCGTCAACAGCAGCCACTCCAAACGCGACCCAGTCTCCGGCTGCTCGCGCTCGTGCACGTGCACCGCCTGCATTTCCAACGCTTCGCTGTCGGTGTCCGGTGCCGGCAGGCGCACCGTTTGCCAGCGCAGGCCCACCACCGCCCGCCGCGCCTCGCGCGCTCGCTGTCGCCGTGCTGACTGCCGGTCCACCTGGATCTGGAGCGTGGCCTGCGCTGGGGCCGCGCGCAGCTTGTCGAACAGCTCCGCGCCGCCAGGGTCCAAGACCCGGTTGTGCCGCGCGCGCACCAACAACTCCACCCCGTCCAGCTGGCCTTGGTCTCGGAACAGCGCGAACGCGTCCCCCTCCCGGTCCAGCACCGCCACCACTTGCGGGCGATCTTCCACCCCGGCCACCAGTTCCGCGCTGTCCCGCAGCCCCCGCAGCCAGCGCCCTGTCTGGCGCTCCTCGACCGGTTTGACGCGCTCTGGCTGGCCATCCTGGGCTGGCCGGTCAAAGGTGATCCGCGTGACTCCCAGCGACAGGCCGTCCTCGCTGATCGCCAGCGTCGAGTGCATGTGCAACCCCACGCTGTCCTGCGAGTGTTGGTGCTTGCCGATAACGCCCATTCCCTTCCCCGCGCTGTGCTCGGCAAAGTGGAGATCGGTGCCGTCCTGCACCAGCAGCACCGTTTGCTGCCCGCGCATGCGCCGCAAAGTGCGCTCGCGGTGCGGGGCGAGGATGTTCTCGACCGTCACCGCCGACTGGGCCGGCTTGTCGATCAAGCGGTAGTGGCCGCGGATTAGGGCCATATCGCTCTCGGCCGCGCGCGGGAAAGAGGCCATCGGCTTGGCGGACTGCACACTGGCGCTGCGGACCAGCCTGCGTCCCAAGCGTACATCCCCAAGCGGGGCGCCGCCGAACTCGTTCTGGGCCCACTGGTCGAGCCTGAGGCCGTCGGCGGGGCCTAGCGGACCACGGTCGGGCGGCTCCGGGGGCTCCGGGACAGGCTTGGGAGGCGGGCCGGACACGTTGAGCAAACGCCGCCAGCGCGGGTTGAGGGGGCGCAGGAAGATGCGCTTGAGGGGTACTTGTGTGCCGCGGGGGGTGAAGCGGCCGCGGCCCGCGGTGCAACCGACGTAGGTGAAGTTGGCGGCGCGGAAGCAGGTGCCAGAGTTCTGGCTTGTGTCCGCAAACGTTTCCACCAACCACGGGCAGTAGTTGTAGCGCTGCTCGAAGTCCGCGGGCAGGCGCCGCAGGCAGAGCGAGAGGGCCTTGGAGGCCAGATTCTTGCAATGCACGGCAGGGCGTACCAGATAGCGGGAAAGGCCGACGATGCGGTGCAAGTGGCGCAGGCGGGTGTCCCGGTTCCAGCCGATCCACTGGTCCCGCTCGCGCAGGGCGAGAGCGGAGGCGGCAAAGACGGCCGCGCCGAGGATGCCGTGGTCGGAAATGATCAGGTAGCGCATCTGGGCGCCGACGTGGCGCACAGCGCCGCGAGGGTGCTCGCAGGCGATCAAGCGCTGGCACAGCTGGCGCTGGTGGGGCGAGACAGCGGGAACGATTTCGAGGCCGCGCACAAGCTCAACGCTGGAGGGCACGTCAAAGGGAGCGGGGGCGGGGACCGGGTCCGCTGCCTGGGCTTCGCGGCGAGCACCGAGGTGTGGAGAGGCGCGCGGGGCCGGGATGCAAATCAGGCCCTTGGATTCCAGCGCGCGAAGGGCCTTCAAGCACGAGGTGACCTGAGGGCGCTTCCAAGAGTCGAAGAACTCAAACTCAGCGCAGATGCGGCGCGCAACCTCAGTGCGGTTAGTGGCGCCAGCCGCGTCCGAGATCGCCTGCACACGCGCAAGGCTCTCGGGACGACGGAGCGTCTGGAGAATCAGGTTCTGCTTGACCATGCTCCAGTTCTGACATGGCCGCTACCCATTTGTCAAGCCCCGTTGTGTGTCATGGAACAGGGTGCCTCAGATTCGCAACCCGGATCGGAGGGTGCGCGGGCGAAGCCTAGCTGCGGCGGGATCGCCGCGCGCGACGCTTGGCTCTGATTTCCTTCAGCTTGCTCTTCCGGCGCTTGGGCTTGCTGATGCGGAACGCCCCGCTGCCCAAGTACACGGCGCTATACACGTTAGCCTTTTTCTGAGCCATGGTTCTCTTGCTCCGTTCGTCCAGCATAGCGCAGCCGGGGCGCACGCTTCCGGCAACAGGCCCAGCGAGCACCGACGAGAGGGCCGGCGTGCCGCCACTATACTGGACTCCTGCCCCCATGGCCTACCCACGAATTGCTGCCTTGCGGTCCGTCGACCGCTTCCGCGCGCGGTGCCAAGAGCTCGGTCTGCGGATTGACGCGGAGGGGGGCATCGAGACGGCGCCCGCATCGCCACTTGCGCGGCGCATCGAAGCGGGCGGCAAGGTCTTGTCCAATCGGTTCGTAATCCATCCCATGGAGGGGTGGGACGGGAAGGAGGACGGCCGTCCCAGCGAGCTGGTCCACCGTCGGTGGCGGAACTTTGCGCGGAGCGGGGCCAAGTGCATCTGGGGCGGCGAGGCGATGGCCGTGCTGCCCGAAGCGCGCGCCAATCCGCGGCAGCTGGTCATCGAGCCCTCGACCGAGGACGCGCTGAGGAAACTGCACGCAGACCTCCTCGATGTGCACCGCGACCAGTTCGGGACCACCGGTGACCTGCTCACCGGCTTTCAACTGACCCATTCGGGGCGCTTCTCCCGGCCCGACGCGTCGGGCATGCAGCCGCGGATCCTGTATCGCCACCCGTTCCTGGACCGAAAGTTCGGAATCCCGGAAGACTACCCGGTGCTGACGGACGGCGAGGTGCGCAACATCATCGACCGGTTCGTCGTCGCGGCCGGCATCGCGGAGCGCTGCGGGACTGACTTTGTCGACATCAAGCATTGTCACGGCTATCTGGGGCACGAGTTCCTCAGCGCCGTCACCCGCGAGGGACCGTTCGGGGGATCGTTCGAGAATCGCACCCGCTTCCTTCGCGAGGTCGTCGCCGGAATCCGCGCCGCAACCTCCAAGATCCGGATCGCCGTCCGGCTCAGCGCGTTCGACTTCGCGCCGTACCGGCCGGACCCCGACCGTTCTGAGGGAACCCGGCTGGGGCCGGGCGTGCCCGAGGACTTCTCAGCCGCGCTGCCCTATCGATTCGCGTTCGGCGCGCGGGAGGACTGGCCGATCGAGTACGACCTGTCCGACACGATGCGGTTTCTGGGCCTGTTGCGCGACCTCGGAATCGACCTGGTCAACGTCACGGCCGGCAGCCCCTACTACAGCCCCCACATCCAGCGGCCGGCGCTATTCCCGCCCTCGGATGGCTACCAGCCTCCGGAGGATCCCCTAGTGGGCTGTGACCGCCAAATCCGGGCCACCGCGGAAGTCAAGCGCGCCTGCCCTGACATGTACGTCGTCGGTACCGGCTACAGCTACCTGCAAGAGTTCTTGCCGCACGTGGCACAGTGGGCCGTCCGCAGCGGTCGCGTGGACGCCGTTGGGCTCGGGCGGATGGTGCTGGCCTATCCGACACTGCCCCGAGACACGCTGACCGAGGGGAAGCTCAACCCCAAGCGCATCTGCCGGACCTTCAGCGACTGCACCACCGGCCCGCGCAACGGCCTCGTGTCGGGGTGCTTCCCGCTCGACCCGACGTATCGCAGCATGCCCGAGGCAGCCATCGTGCGCAAGATCAAGGCATCGCTCTGACCCGGCGGCCTGGCAGGGCTCACGGCAATTGGTCGAACGGCACCCAGCCGACCTTCTCCGCCCATTCGAGCCACAGGGACTCCATTTCCCGGACGCGCTCCGGCATTTCTGCCGAGAGGTCCCGCTGCTCGCTGCGGTCCAGTTCCAGGTCGTAGAGTTCCCACGGTCCGCCGGCCAGCGAGCCGGGCACCCGCATGGACACGAGCTTCCAGCGCCCAGCGCGGACAGCGCGGTTCCCTTGGTGCTCCCAGAAAATGGCCGGATGCCCTTCGCGCGTGCCAGTCTCGAAGACCGGGAGCAAGCTCTTGCCCTCCAGTGGCGCGATGGCCCTGCCCTCCCGCTCGCCGGGGTATCCAGCGCCCGCGATGTCTGCGAACGTCGCCATCAGGTCGATCACGTGCGCCGTCTCGTCGGTGATCGAACCCGGGGGCAACCTGATCCCCGCGGGCCAGTGGCAGATCAGCGGCGACGAGATCCCACCCTCGTGGACCCAGCTCTTGAACATGCGGAACGGCGTGTTGGAGGCATTCGCCCACGGTCGGTCATACCCGTCGAATGAGTCCGCGCCGCCCGGCATGGCGTTCGGATCGCCCCAGGTGTTCCGGGGCGTGCCTTGCTCGATGTCCGCGGACTCGTGGCATCCGCCGTTGTCGGACAGGAACATGACAAGCGTGTTGTCGAGCTTTCCCAGCTTGCGAAGCGTGTCGACTACGCGGCCGATCCCCTGGTCCATGGAGTCGATCATTGCCGCGTAGACTTCCATGCGGCGCTCCCAGAGCTGCCGGTCCTTGGCGTCCTCCCATGCCGGCACGTCCTCATCGCGAGAGCTCAGCTCCCAATCGCTGTCGCGAATGCCCGTCTCCTGCTGGCGGGCGAACCGCCGTTCCCGGAGCCTGTCCCATCCCATGGAGTACTTGCCCTTGTACTTCGCGATGTCGTCCGGCTTGGCGTGCAAGGGCCAGTGGGGAGCGGTGTACGGCAAGTACAGGAAGAAGGGCCGCTCACCGGGGCCGTGTTGCTCCAGGAAGCGCACGGCGTTGTCCGTGAAGGCATCGGTCATGTAGAACGAGCCGTCATCCGGGGGCGTGTAGGGCTCGTTCCCGCTTGCCATCTGCCGGGCACCGTCCAGCCTGAAGTAGTTCGAGCCCCCGCTGATGAGTCCGAAGTACTCGTCGAAGCCCCGGTCCACGGGCCAGTGTGGCCGAGACTCGCCGACATGCCACTTGCCAGACATCAGGGCGGTGTACCCGGCATCGCCGAGGACCTCGGCGATCGTCACACAGCGATCGTTGAGGTAGCCCTGGTAAGACGGGTGGCCGTAGTCGCCGACCATGTGGCCGACTCCGGCCTGGTGGGAGTACAGACCCGTCAGCAAGGCGGCCCGGGTGGGGCAGCAGCGGGCGGCGTTGTAGAACTGCCGAAAGCGCAGTCCTCCCGCGGCGAGGGCGTCAAGGTTCGGAGTGGCGATCTCACCGCCGTAGCTGCCGATGTCCGAGAAGCCCATGTCGTCGGCCATGATCAGGACGAGATTCGGGCGCGAGTCCTGCCCGCCGCTTGGACCGCCGGCACAGCCCGTGAGGGCCGTCGCGCCCAGAGCACGCAGAAATGAGCGTCTATCAACGACTTGGTGCATGGATGACGTTGAGTATCCCAAAGCCCGGCGATGGGCAACAACGGGAAGCAAGCGTCAGCCGACCAACTGGATTGCAGTGCCTCCCCACGGCTGAACACTGGGGACATGCGTGGAGTCGTGAAGCTGGCCTCGGGAGGCGGCCGCTGGCCGCTTGAGGTCGCTGAAGTATGTCGAGATCCCGGCATGCCCGGAGCGTCGCGCGGTCTGAGCTGTCACGGCTCGACGGCGTATGGCGGAAGGACTGCCGGAGCGCACGCCAGTGCGAAACGGTCTGGAGCCCGCGGCGTGCCCCGCAAAGCGAGCGGATGGAGCCCGAAGATTTTGGCAAGGGCCGCAATCTGGTCCGTCCCCGGGAAACCTCGTCGGGCGCTCCGATTCGGGCGGCAGGCCACGCCACCGTCCCGATTGCCAAGGCCGGCGAGCGTGACTTCGAGAGCACCGCCGGACCGCCCCAGTGTGCGCCATGGCAAGCTCCGTGCCCTGGCCGGATGGCACCTCCCAGTCCGCGACGTGGAACTGCCGACGGGGTCCAGAACGGGCAATTGATCACGCGGCCACGGCGCTCAGGCCGGTTCGCCCGGGGTGAGGCCGGCGGATATAATCGGCCTTCCAATGGCTAGCCAAGCCCCCTTTCGTCTGGACGGCAGGACCGCACTCGTCACAGGCGGAGCGAGCGGCATAGGGCACGAGACCGTCCGTGCGCTGGCCGGCAGCGGGGCCCACGTGCTGATCGGAGATCGCGACGAGGAGGCCGCCAGGACGCTTGCCGCGGAGATCGATGGCGCCGATTCCTTGTGCATGGACGTCACCGACCCCCGGTCGGTCGAGCACGCCCTCGAATCGCTGGACGATCTGGACATCTTGGTGAACAATGCTGGCATCGGACATGTCGGCGACATCGAGGAATGCCGCCTCGAGGACTTGCGGGCGGTGTTGCGCGTGAATGTTGAAGGCGTGTTCATCGTCACCGCTGCGGCGATGCCGCTGTTGTTGCGGGCCAGCCATCCCTGCATCGTCAACATCGGGTCGGTCGCCGGCTTGGTAGGAGTCAAGCGCCGCTTCGCCTACTGTGCATCGAAGGGGGCGGTCGTGAGCATGACGCGCTCGCTAGCCGCCGATTACGCGGGCAGGATGCGCGTGAACTGCGTCTGTCCCGGAACGGTCGACACTCCGTTCGTGGAGGCCTACCTCGAAAAGTTCCACAAGCACGAGAAAGAAGAGGTGCGCAAGCAGCTCGACGCGCGGCAACCTATCGGTCGTGTCGGCCGGCCGCGGGAGATCGCCCACTTGGTGCTCTACCTGTGCTCGGACGAGGCCGAATTCGTGCACGGGTCGATGGTGGCCATCGATGGAGGCTGGACGGCACTCTGACCCCGCGCCTGGCAGCGGCGGCGTGTGGGATAATTCGCACCCTATGGGAATCCTAATCCGCATCGCGCTCTGCGCTCCGCTCGCTGCGCTTGCCCTCCTCGCTGAAGTCTCCCTTCCGGCACTGTTCGGCGACCACATGGTCGTGCAACGGGACGCCCCCGTCCACGTTTGGGGATCCGCCGCGTCGGGAGAGGCCGTCACGGCGCAGTTCCGCGGCCAGACCGTCTCGGGGACGGCGACCGCGGAAGGGCGCTGGGATGTGTACCTGCCCCCCGGATCCGCCGGAGGCCCGTTCACGCTAACCGTCAGCGGCGGCAACACGGTCCGCCTGGACGACGTGATGGTGGGCGAGGTCTGGGTCGCTTCGGGCCAGTCCAACATGGTCTGGCCGGTCAGCCGCTCGCGGGACGCGGAGGCCGAGATCCAAGCCGCGAATCACGCCGGAATCCGCTACTTCAAGGTCGAACTGGCGACGGCGGAGGGTCGCCAGCACGACGTCAAGGGCGAGTGGAAGGTCCTTACACCCGCCACCGCCGGCGAGTTCTCGGGCGTCGGGTACTTCTTCGCGAGGGACTTGCACAGCCGGCTGGGCGTGCCCTTCGGAATCGTGCAGTCCGCGTGGGGCGGCACGCCGGTGGAGGCTTGGACGAGCGCCCGCACGTTCTCCGACGAGGCGGCACTCTCCCGCCTCGCGGCCGACTTTGCCGCGCAGGCCGAGCGGGCACGGCCGGAATACGAGGCGACGCTGGCGAAATGGGAGCAACGCGCCAAGGCCGCCAAGGCGGCAGGGCAGGAGACGCCACGCAAGCCGCGCGCTCCGAGGCCCCTCCAGCCGCACCACCGGCCGAGCTCTCTGTTCAACGCGATGATCTCGCCCTTGGTCCCGTACGCGATCCGGGGGGCGATCTGGTACCAGGGCGAGAACAACGCCAGCCGCGGGCAGGGGCGGCTTTACCGCGCGATGTTCCGGGCGCTGATCGAGGACTGGCGGCGTGAGTGGGGACAGGGAGACTTCCCGTTCCTGTTCGTGCAGCTGGCCAACTACGGCCGCGTTCCCGAAGGGGCCACGTGGGCAGAGCTTCGAGAATCCCAGGCCAAGGCGCTGGGCCTCGCGAACACCGGCATGGCGGTCACCATCGACATTGGCAATCCGACCGACATTCACCCCCGGAACAAGCAGGATGTCGGGCTGCGCCTGGCGCTGGCGGCGCGTTCTGTCACCTATGGCGAGCGGGACTTGTCGCATTCCGGCCCGACCTTCCGCCAGGCAACGCGCGAAGAGGGAGCCTTGCGGCTGTGGTTCGACCACGTGGGCGACGGTTTGGAGGCCCGCGGCGGGGCACTGGCGGGCTTCGAAGTAGCCGGCAGTGATGGCCGCTTCGTGGCGGCGCGGGCCGAGATTTCCGGCGCGGCCGTCGTGGTGTCAAGCCCGGAGGTCGAGACGCCCTTGCAGGCGAGGTACGCTTGGGCGGCGGCACCCGAGGCAAGCCTCTTCAACGCTGCCGGACTGCCCGCGTCCCCGTTCCGTACCATGGACTGAGGGCCAGTGCCCGCTGGAACGGATGGACGCCCAGCCCACTCCGATCCTGACCGACTTGGTGCTGGTCGGCGGCGGCCACAGCCACATCGCGGTCCTGAAGCGCTTCGGCATGCGCCCTGTCCCGGGCGTGCAGCTCACCCTCGTGTCGCGGGACGTGCACACGCCGTACTCGGGGATGTTGCCCGGCCTGATCGCCGGCCACTACACGTTTGACGAGGCGCACATCGACCTGAGAAAGCTGTCGGCTTTCGCCTCTGTCCGCTTCGTGCACGACGCGGTCACCGGTCTGGACCCCGAACGACGGCTGCTGCACTTCGAAGACCGGCCGCCGGTGCCGTACGACCTGCTCTCCCTGAACACAGGCTCGACGCCCGGTACGGGCGGCGTTGACGGGGTGGGCCGGCACGCGGTGCCGGTCAAGCCGATCAGCAATTTCCTGCCCAGGTGGCAGGCCCTCGTCGATCGGGTGGCGCGCTCGGCGGGCAGGCCCCGCATTGCCGTCGTGGGCGCCGGCGCGGGGGGCGTCGAGCTTACACTCGCGATGCAGCACCGGCTCAGACAGTGCCGCACCGAGGCCGGCGGGGCCATCGACCCTGAACTGCACGTGTTCAGCGAGAGCCCCGAAATATTGCCGACCCACAACCCCCGCGTGCGGCGGCGGTTCGGCCGGATCCTCGACGAGCGGGGCATCACCGTTCACCGCGGGGAGAGGGTCACGCGGCTGGGGCAGGCGCGGCTGCAAACGGCGACCGGCTGGAGCGGCGCGTTCGACGAGGTGGTTTGGGTCACACAGGCGAGGGCGGCGGCCTGGATTGCGGCTTCCGGGCTGGCCACCGACGCCAGGGGTTTCGCGCGTGTTGACGAGTTCCTGCGATCTGTCTCGCATCCGACCGTCTTCGCCGCCGGCGACGTGGCGGTGATGGACGCCCACCCGCGTGAACGTGCGGGAGTCTTCGCCGTGCGCCAGGGCCCTCCCTTGGAGCGCAATCTCCGGCGCGCACTGCGCGGGGAGGCACCGCGGCGCTTCCGCCCGCAGCGACGATTCCTGAGCCTGGTGAGCACGGGCGACCGATACGCGGTCGCTTCAAGGGGCCGTTGGTCCGTCGAGGGTGCCTGGGCCTGGAAGTGGAAGGACTGGATCGATCGCCGCTTCATGGACAAGTTTCAAGACCTCGAGCCGATGGAGCGCGAGGCGATTCCCGGACCGCGCGGCGCCGCGGCGGAGGCACTGCCCGAGATCTCGGAGCGGGACATCCGGTGCCGCGGATGCGCGTCAAAGATCGGCGCGGCCACTCTTGCCGGGGCGCTGGCGTCAATCACGCCGTTCTGGCGCGAGGATGTCCTGGGCGGGCTGGGCGCGCGAGACGATGCCGCCATGCTGGAAGTGCCCCCGGGCCGGACCTTGCTGCAGTCGGTCGACTTCTTTCCCGCGATCGTTGACGACCCGTTCCTGTTCGGCCAGATCGCCGCCAATCACGCGCTCGGCGACATCTACGGAATGGGCGGAGAACCGCAATCGGCACTTGCCGTGGCGGGGATACCGTTCGGGGCTCCCGACAAGACGGAAAACCTGCTGCGACAGATGCTCCTTGGCGCGAACCGTGTCTTCACGGAAGCCAAGACCAATCTCGCGGGAGGTCACACGAGCGAGTGCCCTGAGCTGGCGCTGGGATTTGTCGTCAACGGGCTAGCCCCCATCAAGGACGTGTTGCGCAAGGGCGGATTGCGAGCGGGGGACGCTCTGATCTTGACAAAGGGCCTCGGCACGGGAGTCCTGTTTGCCGCCGAGATGCGGCTCGTGGCCAAGGGGCGCTGGATTGACGGCGCGATCAGCTCGATGGTCCAGCCCAGCCGCGCAGCGGCCAGAATCCTACGCGAGCATGGGGCTCGCGCGTGCACCGATATCACGGGTTTCGGGCTGGCGGGACATCTGGCGGAGATGCTGGAGGCGTCGGACGTCGCGGCACTGCTGACGCTCGACGCGCTGCCCGCGCTCGCCGGCGCCCTTGACTGCCTTGGTGCCAGCGTGCGCAGCTCATTGCACCCTGACAACCGCCGGGTCTGGGACCGCGTCGGCGACCCCGGGGCTGATCGGCGGCACCGGCGCATGCCGCTCCTGTTCGATCCCCAGACTTCCGGCGGCCTGCTGGCGGGCGTGCCCGCCGCCCGTGCCGCCGCCTGCGTCGCGCACCTCCGCGCCGCCGGGTACGCCCAAGCCGCGGTCATAGGGGAAGTCCGGGAAGCGGAGGCCGGCGGGGCTCTGCTCGGGGCGCGCTGAGCGCTCCCGCCCGCCGGGTGCGAGCGGCCACGGCCTGGCCCGCCACGATGGGGAGGCGCCGTGCCTTCGCACTGCCCGTCCGGGCCGGACTACTCGAACAGCAGCTCTTGGCCTGCAACTGCCAGGGCGTGCGTGATCATTGCTGGCGTGACGCTGCCGGAGCGCGCGTACGCGCGCCCGCAGAACCACCCGAGGACGGCCGCCGTGATCGCGTACGGCCAGTTGGGAAACCCGCCCCGCCCCAGATGGGCTGCCCCGAACAGGGCCGCCGCTATCCCTTGGGCGACTAATGGCCGGCCGGTGGACTTTGCCAACAGGTTCTGCACGACCCCGCGCAGGAGGAACTCCTCGGCAAGGGCTGTCGTGAAGTAGATGCCGACCAGTTTTCCGAGCGTCGCCGCAACTGCTCCCGGCAAGTCTCCCAAGGGCGATTCCCACCGCAGGTAGCCTGTCACCAGGCCGGTGATGGCGATCCACGGAAAGCCGTGGGCCGAACACAGCAGCGCAGGTCTCCAATCGGCGCGGCGGGGCAGCAGGCGGAAACCCGTTTCCGCCAGCCGCCGCAGTTCTAGGAAGGCGAACAGCCCGAGCGGGATGAGCATCAGCTTCCCGAGCGCGTCCAACCGGTGCGCCGGCGGTTCGAACCCTTGATAGACATCCCGGAACAGCGTGCTGAGGCCGCTGACCATCGGGTAGGCCAGCGCGCAGATCACCAGCGCATCCTGCCAGCCCAAGCGACGGGCGGGGGCCCGCCAGAGCACGTAGGGAAGGGCAATGACCGAGCACAGCACCACCAGCTTGCCGAGGGAGATCGCCGAGAACTGCCCGGTGGGAAGGGAATACACCGCGTAGGGGAACGCGGAAGCGACGATCAGCGTGCCAGCCAGCACAGGTGGCCGGCATGCCTCGCGCAAGGCGGCGCGGGCCGAGCGCGAGACCGCCACGGAGTACAGAGCGGCTTGCCAGCAGAACGCGGCCACGACCGGGGCCGCGATGGTCGGCGGGAATCCGAACCGCCGTGCCAGAATGAGACCGGCGATGCCCAGAGCTGCGCAGACGAGCGACGTCGCCACCCAGAACCGCCGCGGTAGCCGGCCCGCTCGGCGTGTCCCAAGCGACCTCAAGTCACTCATGGTAGCCGTCGCGCTGGTCGGTTGCGTGTCAGCGACGTCTCTGGCGCAGATGCCGCCCGATCTTGTCCTCCGGGTTGCGCAGTCCGGGAGCAGGCTGGTCGAGGCACGGAGCCACTACACGTACACGCAGCGTTTTCGGTTTGTCGAGATCAGGGGCGGGCGACCGGTGGGCCGGTACGAGGAACTCCGGGACGTGACGTTCACCAGTGCGGGAGAGCGCGTCGAGCGGCATCTGAAGAAGCCCCGGATGCTCCTGAAACAGATGCGCCTCACGGAGGAGGACTTCCGTGACCTTCGCGACGTCAACCCGTTCGTGCTCACGGCCGAGACGCTGCGGTTCTACCGGGTTGGGTATCGGGGTGTCGAGGAGATCGACGGGCAGCCGTGCCACGTCCTGCAAGCCCGGCCGAGGCAAATTCTGGAAGGGCAGCGCTTCTTCGACGGACTGCTGTGGGTGGGCGCCGCGAGCGGCGAGGTAGTCCAAGCCGCGGGGCGGCCAGTGCCACAGCTTCACCGTGTCAAGGAAAGCAACCTGTTCCCGGCCTTCGTCACCCGCTATGCGCCGATCGACGGTGAGCACTGGTTTCCGATTCGCACGGAGGGGGACGACATCCTGCCCTTCCCGTCCGGAAACCAGCGCGTCCAATTGCTGATCGAATACTCCGACTACAAGCGATTCAGTGCCACCTCCAGCGTTGAGTTCGAAGGCGGCGCGAACGAAGGCACCGCGCCATGACCCCCGCCGGATGCGACGGTTCAGCGCGGCCGGTGCGTTGCAGCGCGAGTACAATCGGACCTCGCATGCGCCTCGTTCTTGCCGGACTGCTCGCCGTCGCCAGCGTTGGCGGCGACCAAGGCGGGCAGCACCTTGGACGCACGGCGGAGCAATGGCGCTCGGGGCTGGAGGCCACCAATCGCGTCGAGAGGCTGATTGCCGCGCGATCGATCGGGGAGATGGCGATTGCCGGCATGCAAGGCGCGCCCGAGGCGCTGATTGAGGCACTCGACCACAACGACGGAGGCGTGCGGTACTGGGCGGCGGTCGCGGCGGCCCACTTGCGGGTGAGGGGCCGGCAGTTGTCCGAGACGCTGCCAGCTCTGCTGAACGACGATGTGCCGGAAGTGCGGGTTCAGGCAGCCCGAGCGCTGGTCGGAACCCAGCACTCTGAGGCCGCGGTCGGGGCCCTCCGGTCCGCCTTGAGCCATCGCAATCGAGGTGTCCGCCTCCACGCGGCGCATGCGGCCGACGCACTCGGGGACGCAGCCAGGCCGCTGGCCGAAGACTTGCGGGCGGCCGTCGGGGACAGCTTCGACTACGTGCAGCGTGTTGCGAGGCACGCGCTGTGGACTCTGGGCGAACGGCCCTGTCCCTACAGAACCTGCGACTAGGAGCGGACGAGCCCGATGCAGATGAGACTCCCAGCGCTGTGCTCCGTCGCGGCCGCCACTGGAATCGCACTGCTCTTCGCGGCGGACCCGGCAGGCGCAAATCCGCCAAACATCCTCTGGCTCTCCATTGAGGACACGGGCCAGCAGGTCGAACCGTACGATCCCTACGCGCGCACGTCCAACGTCGCGCGGCTCGCACGCGAGGGCGTGACCTTCCTGGAAGCGTATTCCCACTCCCCGGTCTGCGCACCGACTCGCTCGGGAATTATCACAGGCATGTACCCGACGGCGCTCGGGTCGCACCACATGCGGTCCAGGGTCGTGCCGCCGCCATTCGTGAAGGCGTTCCCGGAATACCTGCGCCGGCTCGGGTACTACACGACCAACAATTCAAAGACCGACTACAACTTTCCCGTGCCGGTGACGGCGTGGGACGAGTCGAGCCGCAACGCGCACTGGAAGAACCGGTCCGACCCGGGCCAGCCGTTCTTCTCCGTCTTCAACCTGAGCAGCTCGCACGAGGGGAGCGTGCGTCGCCAGCACGCGGCCCGAACCGCGGATCCATCCAAGGCGATCCACGATGCGGCGCGGCTGCCCTTGCCTCCCTACTATCCCGACACGCCGAAGACGCGCGAAGCTTGGGCCGCGTACTACGACGTGGTCACGATGACTGACCGGACGATCGGCGCACTGCTCCAAGAGCTCGCGGACGCCGGGCTCGCGGACGAGACGTTGGTCGTGTTTTGGGGCGATCACGGGGCCGGGCTGGCCAGGGCCAAGCGCTGGACATACGATTCCGGACTGAAGGTGCCGCTGATCATGCGCTGGCCGGGGACGATCGAGCCAGGCACGCTGCGGTCGGATTTTGTCCAATTCCTAGATCTGGCCCCGACCATGATCTCGATAGCGGGCGGCGTGCCCCCCGACCATTTGCACGGTCGCGTTATCCTCGGAGGCAAGCAAGGGCCGGAGCCGACGCACCTGTTCCACGGAAGGGACAGGATGGACGAGCGCTATGACATGATCCGGGCCGTGCGGAGCACGCGCTACCTCTACGTGCGCAACTTCGAGTCGCACCGGCCGTGGGTGCAGTTCATGCGGACGCCGAGCCAGGGGCCGATCTACCAAGAGCTGGAGCGACTGAAGGCGGAGGGCGGCCTGGGCCCGCGCGTCAGGCCGTTCATGCGGAATACCAAGCCGCACGAAGAGCTCTACGATGTGGTGGCGGATCCACACCAAGTATTCAACCTGGCACCAGATCCTCGTTTCCAACAGCGGCTGCGAGATCTCGGGGCGCGTTTGGAAGCTTGGATGGTCGCGATGGACGACAAGGGCTTGGTGCCGGAGCCGGAACTCTACCGCAGCATGTTCGCCGACGAGGCCGGAGAGCAGACGCTCGATCCGGTGCTGCTCAAGCAGGACCTTGGCAATGGCACGGCGAGAGTGTCATTCGAGTGTCCGACCGCAGGCGCCTCGTTCGCCTATCGCGTCGTGCCGTCCGGAGCAGACATCGGCAGAGACGGGCCGTGGCAACTCTACACGGGGGCTATTCGGCTCGAGCAGGGCCAAACCGTTGCGGCCATCGCGACGCGTCTCGGATATCAGGACAGCCAGATCGCGACGCTCTCCCACTGAGCGCAAGCCGCGACGCCCCATCGGTCATCGGCGCGGAGCGCGGCTCCTGTTTCCGGGCAAGCCCTCACGGGCGCGAGCGTCGTCGTGCAGCGGGTCCGTGGCACGAGAGTCCGGCGCGGCCGCCACCTGTGCCGGACGTGTTCCCCGGGGATCAGTGCCAGGCGGTCCAGCCCTCGTGCAAGTGCAGGACTGATGCCCAACTGGCGCTCCTCGCTCTAACGCCTCCGTGCGTGCGGACTGTCGCTAGGGAAGCGTCGGCTCCTCGATGGTGTAGTCCACGTCCAAGGCATTCAGGAAAGCCAGCAGGTCTGCCGTTTCCTCGTCGGAAAGTTCGGCGTTCTTGGCATCGGCAAGGTTCGTCTCGTCGAGCCATTCGTTGGGCTTGCCTCCGCTTAGCATCAGGTCGACGGCCTCTTCGAGGGTTGCAACGCTGCCATCGTGGAAGTACGGAGCCGACTTGGAGATGTCGAACAGGCTCGGAGTCTTGAACGCACCTGTGTCCTCGTCCGCGTCGGTCACCCTCTTCCTCCCTGTGTCAGGCTCGTCCGCTTCCATCCCGATGCCCACGTTGTGAAACTGCTTGTCCGCCAGCAGGCGGCCATCGTGACAATTCGTGCACTTTACCTTCTCCGAGAAGATCGTCCAGCCCCGCGTCTCCTGCTCGTTGAGCGCGGCCTCGTCCCCAGCCTGGAAAGCGATGTAGCGCGAGTTCTCGGCCGTGGTCACGATCGTGCGCATGAAGGCGGCCATAGCGTACGCCACGTTGTCCGGCGTTACAGGGCTGCCAAAGACGGCCTGGAACTGCTCGGCATAGCCCGGGATCTCGTTCAGCTGCGCGCAGATGTCGTCCACCGACGGGGCACCGTCATTCCCGGAGGCTCCCATGTTGCCCCCGCCCCAGGCGCCTAGGACCTGCTTCTCGAGCGCCGTCGAGCGCCCGTCCCAGTAGAGCGCGTCGTAGTAGCCCACGTTCCACATGGTGGGAGCCGCGCGGGTCAGCTGCCTGTCGAAAGCGCCGAGGGCTGTGGCACGGCCGTCTGTCAGGCCGTGCTCCTGGAGATGACACCCGTAGCACGACCGCTGGCCGTCACCGCTGAGGCGCTGGTCATAGTAGAGTTGCTTGCCAAGGGCTACCTTGGCCTCTGTCATTGGGTTGTCCGCGGGTACGATCATCAACTCATAACCGGCGATCTCGGGCCATGCTGGCATGGCCTCCTCCATCGGAGCCTCGTCCGGCATCATGCCTCCGCACGCCACAATCAGCGCGACAGGTATCAGTGCAAGGATCAGGTTACGTCGTTCCAGCATTCTAAAGTCCCCCTTCTGGGTGGGCTACGCAACGGCAGCCCTAACGGCTCATGGCCGATGGCATTATACGTGATCGGAATCTTGGCGGTGGCGGCCAGTCCGGTACGCCCCTGACGGCCGTGCCACAACCCGGCGGGGACAGCCCCGGGCGTCGAGCGGAAGCAAAGCGAGACCCGCTTTCGTGCCGCCACCTGGATCCATGTGGGTTAGTGCCCAAGCCGCGGCCAGTTCGATGTCCACAGACCGTTCGCCCTGTCCGTGAGACACATCCTGCTCAAGGCCATCCTCCCACCGTCGCCACTGCACTCTCGTGCTTGGACCCTCGCACCCAGCGACCGGTCCCTCGATTCAGGCTCAGCAGGGGCAGGCCACGCTAGGACTACTCGAACAGGGCCACCAGCCCGGCCGTTCCCTTGGCGTTCATGAACGTCGTCGTCAGCCGCCCCACGTCCCCATCCGATCGCGAATCGACTTCCGGCTGTAGCGGATGCCGCTCCTCCACTCGCCTCTGGAACGCTTACGACCCGTTGATTTTCGCCGACCGGTCACAGATCGACGCGTGATTTTATGCAATCCCTCTACTTGTTCGTCCGATCGTCCTCTTTCTTCCTGCAGTAGTGCATTTGGAGGAAAGCTTTCGTGTTCAAAGAATTCGAAACTTCGATAATCACAAAGAGTGGTATTTGACACTAGGGGCCTCACGCAGGCCAGTCGCCCAGCCCCGACCACTCCCCGTACTGAATGCTTACACTGGGCATTTCTGGATAGATCTCCAATAGCGGGCTGCACCGAGGGTCCTAGTGCAGTGGCTATTGGCATTGCGCGAGCCCTTAGTAGTGCACGATCGCCCGATCCTGCGTCCCGAACAGCATGGTCTCGGCCTTTGCCATCTCACCGGGGGGCAGGCGAACCACGCGAGGTGTGACCAAGATGAGCAAGTCCCGTCGATTCCAGCTCCACCCCGCCCTGCGGAACAGGGCCCCGAGGAGCGGGATTTGCGACAGGCCCGCGGGGCCGGTCTGGGTAAGCCGGCGCTCGTAGGCGGACATTCCGGACAAGATTGCAAACTGGCCGCGCCGAAGGCGGGTGCGGGACTGAACCTGCCGATTGGCCAGCACGGGCACGCCATTGACCGTGCTGCCCGCCAGTAGGCGCAACTCGACCTCAAGCTCCAGCGACACGTCGATCGCAGTGTGGACCTGGGGCGTCACCGACAGCACCAGTCCGAGGTCTTCAAAGGTGATCGTGGGGGGGGGCTGGATGTAGCCAGGCCGCTGCAGTGAGGGTGTGCCTCCCAAGAACTGTCCACTTGCGATCGGATACCGCTCGCCCAGCTTGAATTCCGCCGGCTGCCCGTGCGTGGTCCGCAGGCGCAGGGTTTGCAGCGTCCGGGCGGTGTCTTTCTCCAGCGTGGCCAGAGCGACGGCATTTCCAATCGCTATGCCAAGTTTGGTCTTGCCCCCGCCAAGACCGATCATGGTCCCAACCCCGCTGGGGTCCGGCGTCGCGCCGAGCAGCGTGCTCAGATTGGCGATCGGAAACCTCGTCGGCAGATCGAACCCGGCCGACGCGTCGCGACCTCCAGACACCAAGAGGACCCTCAGCTCGATCTCCACGTCCGCCGCGGGTTGCCGGAAGTCCCGTGCGAGCACCCTCGCCATCTCCACCGTTCCCGCAGGAGCGCGGATGGCCACCGCGGCACTGCCCCCGATGCCCTGAATCGAGCGGACACCGAGCACTTCGCCCAACAGCTGGCCTAGTTGTGCCTGTTCCTCTTGCGTGATAGCCCCCTCGAAGGAGATCGTCGCCACGCCCACGGGCTCGAGCGCGGACCGCACCTCGGTCTCGTTATCCATGACTAGGACCGCATCTGGGCCGATCGGGGTCGCAACGCTGGTTGAGAGCGCTCCCAGGGAGTGCATGGCACAGGGAAAGTCGCACTCGGACAGATCGGCGCGGACCAAGCGGTCACCGTTGAAGCCTTGGTCAAAGTGGACGCGAATGCCAAATTCGGCGCCAGCCCGCTCGTAGGCGTCCCGGATCGAACCCCGGAACCGAAACGCTGCGGCGTGTTGGCCGAACCGGAGCTTTGGCAAGCTGCGGTAAGGTCGGCGGACCGTGGCCGGTGCTTGGGCTTGCAAGCCGTCGCGGGCGGGCGAAGGCGTGACAGCTTGGCCGGGCAAGCCGTCGGACGCCAGGTCAAGGGCTGCGCGGTGCTGGCCAGCCATAGCCAGCAGCCTCGCCGCGCCCGGGCGCGCCCGTCGCGCGGACCGTGCGTACTTCGGATTGGCCGGGGCGAGGGCCCGGGCACGGCTGTAGAACAGCAGCGCTTCGATGTGGCGGCCGTCGCGCTCGGCGGCGAGGGCCCGCCGGTAAAGCTCCTCGGCGCGTGAGGCACCTTCCGCACATGGCACGAGCGCCAAGGCACACGCGACAAGGCCCACGAGTCGGGCGACCGTCATCAAGAAGGAAGGACGGCTCCCGAGCACAGGCCGTGCAGCGGGGAGGGCGCGCCGCGTCCCGCGTCCCAGCCGCGCACTCCGGCCGGCAATCACAGCGCGCCAGTCACGACCGGCCTCGGCTCCACCAATTCGCGAATGCTGCCAAGCTCGAAGGCCTCCAGCAATCCGAAGCAGAACAGTTCCGGTGCCCGACGGGCGTCAAGGTCGCGGTCGATCACCTCGCGCAGACTGCCGAACGACTCGACCAACCGCACTCCCGAGATCGCGTCGGGTTCCAGTGCTGCCGCGATCAGAGCGGACAGGCTGGTCCTCGGGCCCACGGCGTGAACCTCCGTGGCACTGCCGAGGCGATCCTTCGCCCAGCGTGCCGCCGCAGCGATCTGCCCCGCTTGGACCCCCAGCGGCCGCTCGCCGAGCGCCGCGATCAAGAGGCTCCACAGCCAGTCCTTGGTCGCAATCCGGGACTCCCCGAAGTTGAAAGGGTCGAGCGCGATCACACGACGCCCCCGCGCCAGCTCGGCCCTCGCCTCGCCGGCGGCGGCGGAGCGCCCGCCGTCGGCCACCAAGATCACCGTTCTCTCGGGCGAGTCGCGCGCCAGTTCGACCGCTGGAACGGTCCAGTCGTTGTCCATCCGCAACAGCCAGCGCGTGGCGGTGAGATCGTCGCTGGCGGTGGTCCCCGCCACCTTCGCCCCAACCGAGTAGCGGGGCGCTCTGGTAATTGCCCGCAGATCCTCTGGGGTCTCTCCCGAATCGCTTGTCGCGACGGCGGCAAGGGCGAGTGCGACCTTGTGAATGTCGAGGTTCTCCCGCGGCAGCGGCACCTCGAGTGCTTCGGCTGTCTTCAGCTCGCCCGCAACGTCAATCTCGCTGGCGTCGAAGTCTGCGGAGCCCGCAAAGAAGGTATCTCCCATCACCCGGTAGAACGCCTCGCGGTTGTCCCGGCCATAGTTGTGGCCGGGGTCTTGGTTGACGTGGTGCCGAAGATTGCCGGGGTGGCCCAACAGCGCGAACGCGGTCTTGGCCGCGCCGAGAAGTGGGCCGAGGGCGTACTCCGCCCGGAAGCAGCAGGTGTCGTGAGCATTGTTGGTGATCAGCGTTGGGCGCGGCGCCCGCAGGGCGGTTAGGTGCGTGTAGTCGGCAACCGTTGCGAAATCGCTCGGCGTCTGCTCGGAATCGCCGAGGTCCGGGGCGGGGAACTGCGCGCGAGTCACGAAGCTGGAGTATCCTGCCACAGGGTTGGCCAGGGCGACGCGCTGATCCAGCGAGCTGATCAAGATCGTCTGCCACCCGCCCCCGGAGAGTCCGGTCACCGCGACGCGATCCGGGTCGGCATCGGGATGGTCCAGCATCAGGTCGATTGCCCGGCTTAGCGCCAAGTAGTGCAGCGCGACGCCGCTGGTGCCCAACAGGTCAAGCTGGTTGATCTTGTAGTGGCCGAATCCCGGCGTGTTGAGCTGGCCCATTCCGATCCATTCCACGTTCAGGGCGAGGACGCCCCGCTTCGCCTGATTGACGCAGCGGACCTGCTTGTAGTCCGCCGCCTTGCCAGATGTCCGGTCATGCCCGTTTACGTTGATCACTACCGGCACCTTGCCGCTGAGCCCGTCCGGCTCGTACAGCAGCGCGGGTATCCACATTCCCGGGATTGCCTCGTATCGCAGCTTTCTGATGCCATAGCCCTCGCCGCCGGGGATTCTGTCGAGCCATTCCACCCGCGTGGCCGCCCCGCGCCACTTCCGGGCCTCGCCCCGAAAGATGACTTCGTCCAAGAGTCGGCGGCGCGTATCTGCGGCAGCGGCCTGCCAGCCTTCAAGAGAGCCCGAGATGCGGACAATCGGAACGCGCGAAGACGTGAAGACCTTGGCCTCGACCTCGGGCTGGTTCGGCGTCAGGATCGGCGCGGCGAGAAGTTCGTACAGGCCCAGATCAGTGGATGGGGAGACCGAGGCCACCGCCACGGCGACCAACGACAGGCAGCGGATCAGTGCGTTGCGGATGAACATGTCTCGTGACTCCTTGCCAAAACTCGAAGAGCGGGCCGGCTGGCCTACGCGGCTCCCGCCAGCGGCACTCGGGCTCGAACCGACCACGGTGCCACATGAGAGGACGTCGCCGCCGGCCCCGCGATCACGCCAATGCGGCGATTCCCGCGCCCATCGCAGATCGATCCCCGACCATCGGGACCGGGCCGGGCGCGACGGTGGCCCAAGCAGAAGAGGCCGGGCCGGTCCGCAGCGACCGGCAGCGTGCACCAAGGGCCGATCCCCGGCGCGCCGTCATCGGGCCACGCTAAGCTCGACCTCGATGATCGTATCGATCTCGTCGCGGGCGTCCGCCGCTACGTCGAAGCGCCACTGACCATTGTCCCGGCGCAATGCGACCGAGCCCCCTCCTGTTGCCAAGCGGACCCGGGCGGGCGGCACTCCGAGCGCAGGCACCACAAGCCCTTCGGCCGGCCAGTCGGTGACATGCACGTAGACCGTGTTGCCCGCGCGAGTGCTGCCGCCCCAGCGCCCCGGCTTCCACGGGCCGCCCCGCGTGCCGTAGATGGTGTGCCCGTATCGGTCCAGCCAGCCGCCGACCTCCTCCAAGCGAGACGCGTGCTCGGGGTCGAACGATCCATCCGCCCTGGCCCCCGTGCTGATCAGCAGATTCCCATCCCCCGACGCAGTTCCCACCAACAGGCGGACGATCTCGCGCTTGGACTTGGCGTCCCCGGGCGACCACGCCCAGTGCGGACCGAGCGAAATGCAGCTCTCCCAGGGCCGGCCGTCTTGAAACATGCCCAGTCTCTGCTCTGGCGTGTCATAGTCGCCCGGGAGGCCGGCTCGGTTGTTGATCAGAATGTGCGGCTGCAAGCGGCGCGCCTCTCTCTCGACACTCGCGGAGTCCCACATGTCGGCGTGATACATCCCGCCCCACCACAGGGCGTCCCACCACAGGAAGTCGATTCTCCCGTAGTCGGTCAGCAGTTCCCGCACGGTCGCGTGCATGTAGCGGACATAGCTGGCATGCCGTGGCCCCGCCCGGCGGCCGGCTCCCCCGATCGGCCTCCAGAATGGGGGCCGCGGCGCTGGTTCCGCAACGGCCCGGTCCAAGGGCTGGTAGTCGGGATGGTGCCAGTCTCGCTGGGAGTAGTACACGCCGACGGGCATGCCCGCGCGGTGGCATGCGGCGGTCAACTCCTTGAGGTAGTCCCGGCCGAACGGAGAGTTCGTGACCTTGAAGTCGGAATGCGCGGTGTTCCACATGTGGAAGCCGTCATGGTGCTTGGCGACCACGACGACGTACCGCATGCCGGCCCGCACGGCCAGGCGCACCCACTCGTCCGCGTCAAAGCGCTCCATGCGGAACTCTCCGGCGAAGCCCTCGTACTCGTCGTCGGGAATCGTGCCTTGCCCGGGATCGGGGAATGCGCGGGTCTCGCGGCTCCAGCTCAGGTCCGCCCCCCTGAAGCTGGAGAGACCGTAGTGGATGAACAGCCCATACCGCATTTCTCGGAATTGCCGGACGCTCGCCTCGGGCGCGCCCTGGTAGGCGTCCCAATCCGACTGGCTGAAGGCGTGGTAGAGATGCGCCGGGCTGCGCTCCCGCGGGTCGCTGTCAAGAACGGCCCACTGGGCGGACACGACGGACGCGGAAAGTAGAGCCAAGGCCGCCCACGCGGTGCCGACCGGGCGGTTCCGTGGCACTGTGCGCCCGATTGCAGCGCCGCCCGCCTCGGCCGACCCGGGGCGGCCCCGGGTCGGCTCTGCAGTCTCCGCCACTTACCAGATCAGCTTGAGCGCGAGTTGGATGATGCGCTCCTTGTTCTGCGTCGCCGACACGGCCCCGAAATTCGGGTTGGAGAAGTTGTTGCCGGGCTGGCCGAACACGGCCGAGTTGAAGGCGTTGAACGCTTCCGCCCGCAGGTCGATTCGCATGCCCTCGCGAATTGCGTTGAGCGGGAACTGCCGGAATATCGAGATGTCGAAATTCGATGTCCCATCCCGGCGCAGGATGTTGCGCCCTGTGTTGCCGAACGTGAACGGCGCCGGCGCCTCGAACGAGCCGGTATCAAACCACCGTTCCGGGGTCGGGTTGCTCAACACGCCATCGCCGCCCACTATGTTGAGGCGTTGGTAGAACCCGCTGCAGCAGTTGAAGTTGCCGGTGTTGGCGATGTCGCCCGCGACCCCCACCGTGTACGGCGCGCCGGAGAAGAACGACGCGATGCCGTTCAGCTGCCAGTTGCCGATGATGTGCCTCAGCACCTTGCTGGAGGGATCCCAAGCCTTGCCAGGGCCGAACGGAAGTTCGTACACCCAGTTGACCGTCACGATCTGTGGAACGTCGATGGCCGCCACGCTGCGATCGCCGGACAGGTCGTACGGATTCGGCGTCGAGCAGCCCTCCACTCCGAACCATCCGTCACAGGCGGTCGAGATCGTCTTCGACCACGTGTAGGAGACCAGATAGGCCAGGCCGTTCGAAAACTTCCTGTCCAGCGAGAACTGGAAGGCGTTGTAGTTCGAGTTGCCGATGCTCCGGTCATAGAATGTCGGGATTGAGAACGGCCATGGCTGGCGCTCCTCGATCGGCCCCGGGCCGGGCGTCAGCGCCGTGTTGAAGTAGCCACCCACTCCCAGCCGCGTTCCGCTAGATCCGACATAGTTGGCCTCGATCACGGTGTCGCGGGAGATCTGGTGCTGAATGCCCAAGTTCCACTGGGCGGAGTAGCCGTTCTGGTAGTGGGGGTCCATGAACCACTGCACTTGGTTGAACGGCGTTGGCGAGGGGAAGCCGACGCCCTCGATGGGATCCTTCCCGGACGTGGTCGGCGTGGGCTGGCCAGCGGTGGGATTGTTCAGGTTATTCGCGAGAATCTCGCCCACGCCGGGCCAGGTGGCCGAATAGTTCTGGGCCAGCTGGACCACGGCTGACCAGCTGTCGTAGAACATGCCAAACGAGCTTCGCAGGGCCGTGTTGTCGCTCAGGCGGTAGGCCAGGCCGAAGCGCGGCTGCCAGTTGTCGGTGTAGTCGTGGTAGATCTTGCCCCGAGGCTCAACCTTGACGTGCTCGGGCAGCGACCCGTCCGGCGTGGGGATGCAGGGAGCGTTTCCGAGGTCGGCGCAGGATCCGGGAAGCTTCTGCACCAGATAGGAGTTCTCCCGCTCGAAGTCGAACGCTCCGGCGTAGATGTTGCCCCCGGGGTCATCCTCGCGCCCCAGCGGGGGCACGAACGTGCGGTCGTAGCGCAGGCCGAGGTTGATCGTCAGCTTGGGCGTCGCCTTCCAGCTGTCCTGCACGTAGAAGCCTGCGACACCGCCCCAACGGTGGGTCGTCGCCCGGTTGCGGAATCCGGCGCCGTCCGGGACGTCGAGCAGGAAAGACGCCAGAGCGTTGCCCGTTCCGGAGATCTGGGGGTTTCCGGTCTGGAAGGCCCGGTAGGTCGCACTGGCGTTCTGCGGAGCGCCGAGGAAGTTCGGAACGCTGTTCAACTCGGCTCCGAACTTGAACGTGTGGTTCCCGACGATCTTCGAGTAGCTCCCCTTGTACTGCCAGACCTGCGTCAGGTCGTTGGATGACGCAGCCTCGTTCCCGCTGAACCAGCCGTCAACGTTCAGGCCGGGAACGAACACGGTCCCGATCCCGAGTTCGCGGAAGTTGCAGCAGAACCGGTTCGCGAAGCCGACCTGGCTGGCAAACCCGGAGTTGTCGCTCACGTACTCCTCGCGGTACAGCGTGGAGGACGGGGACGTGCCGAAGATCCGGCCGAACTGCAGCTGGAGCACGCTCGTGGGTCCGAAGGTGTGGACCCAGCTTGCGCCGATGTTCTTGGAGTAGACCTGCGCCAAGCTGGCCAGCGACGGCAGGTTCGCCGCCGAGTCGGACTTCAGCCTGGCCTCGCTCCACCGAAACCAGAACGTGTCCGTCTCGCTCATGCTGTAGTCGCCCCGGAGGCTGAACTCGCTCTGGTCGCGCTTGGTGGGGTCGGTATTGAGGGCGTTCGTGCCCCCTGGGCCGACCACGGACGGCCTGGGCAGGAGGGTCTGCGCGTACAGCACGGTTCCCTGGTCGATCCTCGCGCCCGGGATTTGCGCATTCGGGAAGAGATCCCGCAGGAACGTGTCCGGGTTGCTCGGATCGACCCGCGTGGTCCAGGGGTCGTAGATCTGGCTGCCCACGTCGGACAGGTCGCCCGTCAGGTTGCCCGCCGTCGGCACCTTCAGGAACGACTCGCCAGAGCGGCGGTATTTGAAGGACTGGATGGATCCGAAGAAGAACACCTTGTTCTTCACGACCGGGCCACCGGCGGCCGCACCGTACTGGTTCTGGGTGAACGGCGTGACGGTGGGCTGGAAAAAGTTGCGGGCGTCCAAGTTGTCGTTGCGCATGTACCACCAAGCGCTACCGTGCAGCTCGTTCGTGCCGGACTTCGTCACGACGTTCACAATGCCGCCCGTGCCCTGGCCGAACTCGGCGTGGTCATTGTGCGACTGCACCTTGAATTCCAGGATCGTGTCGATGATCGGCTCGACCTGGGGCGTGTTGAGGATCACGCCCGTGTTGTAAATGCCGTCCAGCGTGAAGAAGTTCGAGCGGTTCGTCTGGCCGTTGATCGACGGGTAGGTGAACTCGCCAACAGCCGCGGTCGTGAATCCGCCCCGGCTCTGGGAGACGTTCACGGGCGCGACACCCGCGCTGAGGGACAGCAGCTGGGTGAAGTTCCGCCCGTTGAGCGGCAGGTCCACCACCTGCCGCTCGGAGACCACGTTGCCGATCTCGGAAGTCTGGCTCTGGATCTGGGCGCCCAGAGCTTCGACGGTCATGGTCTCGGTAACCGAGCCGAGTTCCAAGGTGATGTCAAATGTCGCCGTCTGGTTCACTTGCAGGGTGAAAGGCTCGACGGCCGCGGCCTGAAAGCCGTCTTTGACCGCTCCCAACGTGTACATGCCGGGAAGGATGTTGAGAAAGTTGTAGCTGCCCACGGAGTTCGAGAGCGAGTGCACGACGGTGCCGGTCTCGATGTTGGTCAGCTCCATTTCCACGCTGGGAACCACGGCGCCCGAGGCGTCCCGGATCGCGCCCGTGATGGCCGCTGTGGATGTCTGCGCGTGTATGTGGCCGATGCCCGGCCCGAGCAACAGCGTGACGGCCACCAATATAGCGATCGAGCCAAGAACGTGCCCTCCGCGTGGCCTTCTGTCAGTCATTGAAATCTACCTTCTTTCCGCCGGGGATCTGGCCCGCCAATGGAGCCCGTGACCGAATGGGTGACACCCCGCTGCCGTCAACTCGCCCAAGCTGCACCCATGATACTGCCGGATGCCGGTCGGCGCAACCGGCGCGTTCGGCCTTCGGGAAGTTCAGGCGGGCTTAGGGCTCGCGCATAAATAACCATTACCATTAGGGTATACATGTATCAGAATATCCCGGCTTGACCACCTAAACTGGCACTCGAGTGCCGCTTCGTGTGGACCATAGCGCTTCCCGTCACCGTTGTGGCTCCCAACATGGGGGCCTGGCCCTGCTGCAAGTGCCCCTTGCCGAGGGTATACATGTATCAGAATGCGCCCGCCCACCTTCCAGCCCCAGCCTCTTGTCTCCCTCCTGCAGCGCCAGCAGGTGGCCTCCATGCCCGAACTCATGGCCGGTCTCGGCACCACATCCCGCCACACCGTCTTGCGCCAGCTCGCCACCCTCGACTACATCAACTCCTATTCCCATCGCCGCGGCTTCTACGCCTTGCGCGAGACCGCCGACTTCGACGCCAGCGGCTTGTGGTCCCATGGCCCCGCCCGCTTCTCCCGGCGCGGCACGCTGCTCAACACCGTCCAAGCCCTCACCACGGATTCCTGCGACGGCCGCACCCCCCGCGAGCTCGATGCCCAGCTTGGCGTCTCCACCAAGGCCGCCTTGCGCAGGCTCATTCAGCTTGGGAAACTGGTCCGCATGCGCACCGATGGCCGGTCGCTGTACTGCGACCCCGACCCCGACCGGTCCCGGCAGCAGTTGCGCCGCCGCCAAGCTGTCAGCGGCACGCCCGCGCCTGCCGCTGACAGCCAGGATCCTGCCGCTCAGCTCGCAACAGCACGTGCGCGCTTCCTCGACGTGCTCGACGAGCGTACGCGGCGCCTGTATGCCGGCCTCCAGTCGCTGCAGTTCGGCCGAGGCGGAGACCGGCGCGTCGCCCAGAGCTTGGGCCTGCACCCCTCCACCGTCCGCCGCGGCCGCCTGCAATTGCTGAGCGGAGACAGTCTCGATCCCGGCCGCGTCCGCAGACCCGGTGGCGGACGCAAGACCTTGGAAAAAAAAGCCTGCAATCCGGAAATGCCTGAGAGAGTTGCTCCGCAGCGACACCGCCGGAGACCCGATTCACGGTCATCGCTGGTCGCGACGCAGCACCGCCAAGCTCTCGCGCGCTCTCGCCGCACACGGCCATCACGCTTGCGCGCGCAGCGTAGCCCGCCTGCTGCGCGCGATGGGGTACTCCCTGCGCGTCAACCGCAAGCTCATTGCTCCTAGGACTCACCCCCGTCGCGACGAGCAGTTCCGGCACATCGCAGCGCTGCGGTCGGCGCTGGCCCCCACGGTCCCCGCTGTGAGTGTGGATGCCAAGAAGAAGGAGCTCGTCGGTCGCTTCCGCAATCCCGGAACGGCTTGGAGCGACGACTGCGTGGAAGTCTTCGACCACGACTACCCGTCGTGGGCCACCGGCAAGGCTGTCCCTTACGGGATCTACGACCTGCAGGCCAACACCGGCTGGGTCGGCCTAGGCCTGTCCCACGACACTCCCTACTTCGCCGTCGACTGCATCGAGGCCTGGTGGGTTGCCGAGGGTCGCCAGCGCTATCCCGGTGCCGGAGAGCTGCTCGTGTTCGCCGACAGCGGCGGCAGCAACGGCATCAACCCGCATGCCTGGAAGCACGCCCTCCAAGAGCGACTCTGCAATCGCCACAGCCTGACCGTCACCGTGGCGCACTACCCTTCAGGATGCTCGAAATTCAACCCGATCGAACACCGACTCTTCAGCGAGATCAGCAAGAACTGGGCCGGCGTCCCGTTGGACAGTGTCGAGACGATCCTCAACTACATCCGCTCCACCACTACCAAGACCGGCCTGAACGTGAGCGCAGAACTCATCGAAGCCCAATACCAGGCCGGGATCAAGATCACCGCTCAGCAGCTGGCTGAGCTGAACCTGACCCGCGACAACCTGCTCCCCCGCCTGAACTACACTATCGCGCCCAATTCATCCTAGAAGTTTGCACTTATTCTTGCGCAAGCCCTTAGCACCGGTCGAATCCCCGCCAGAACCCGCGCCGTGGGCGGCAGGTCCCAATGGCGCCTCAACCGCTCGAAGGCACGGGAGATCGGCCATACTGATTGGCGATGAAGGAAGCTGTCACGCAGCGGGGACGGCGCGGCGCTGGCTTGCGGGTGTTGTCGCTCGCCGGATTCTGCTCCGTCGCGGCAGGCGCGGACCTGCCGCCGGAGTGTGTCCCGCCTCCGGCGGCGCAGCCGGCGATCGCTTCCGGCCCCTCGCCGGATCTCTACAACGGCCTGGGAGCATACTTCGCCCAGGCGCAAGAGGCCCGGTGCGCGGTCGCGGCCTTCCGTCTCGCGCTGCGGCTGGCGCCTGGCACGCTGGAGACGAGATTCAACCTTGGCCTCGCGCTGATTCAAGTGCGCGACTTGCCGGCGGCGGTTGATCACTTGCGGGCGCTCAGCCGCGACGCTCCGGACTTCTTCGAGGGCCGCATGGCGCACGGTACCGCGCTCGCCGAGTCTGGAGCGCACGCGGCCGCCGCGGTCGAATTCCGTGCCGCCGGGAGTCTCGACCCCCAGTCGGTGGAGGCCGCGCAGGCGCTCGCCGACGCACTGCGGGCAGCGGGGGAGCCAGCGGCTGCCATTTCACCCCTGCGGCGCATCGCCGACCTTCGGCCATACGATCTGGACGTACAGCTCACGCTGGGGGTGGCCTATGCGGAGAGCGGCCTGCTGGAGCAAGCGACCGAAGTGCTGGAGCGGGCGGCGGCCACGCACTCCAGATCGGCCATCGCCCATTTCAACCTGGGCACCTTGTACGCCCGGCAAGAACGCTACGGGGACGCCGAAGGCGCGCTGCGGAACGCCCTTGAGGTCGCGAGCGATCACCACGGCGCATTGCTCGCGCTGGCCAAGGTGCTGGTCCGGCTGCACCGGTACGACGAGGCCCTGGCCGCCGCCGGTCGGTATGCCAGCCAGAGGCCTCGGCCATTCGCGGAATTCGACGTGCTGCACGTCCAGGGAGTGGCGCTTCGACAGCTCGGGAGATTCGAGGAGGCGGAGCGAGCGCTCGGTCGTGCGAGAGATCTTGACCCGGAGCACGCGGATGTCAGGTACAACCTCGGCTTCGTCCTCATGCGCCTCGGGCGGCCGGGGGAGGCGCGGCCGCACCTCGAGAAGGCCAAGCAGCTCAATCCCGACAACACCGACATTCGATTCCAGCTCGCAAGTGTGCTGCGGCGTCTGCAGGAGACGGACGCGGCCCGGAAGGAATTCGAGGAGTTCGAGCGGCGCAAGCAGGGCGGGCAACGGGTTAACGAGGCGTCGATGGTGGCCAACCGCGCCAATCAGCAGCTACAGCAGGGCGACGCGGCGGGCGCAGTCACCCTTTACCGGTCGGCTTTGGACATGGGGGGCGACAACGCCGAAACCTACTACAACCTCTCAATCGCTTTGGGCCGAACCGGTGACATTGCCGGGAAGCGGAGCGCTCTGGAACGTGCGGTCGCGCTCAACGCGGACATGTTCCAAGCCCACAACGATCTGGGCCTGGCCTATTTCGGCGAGGGCCGGCTTGCCGAGGCCAAGGCTGCCTTCGAAAGGGCCATCGCCCTGAACCCGGACTTCGCCGAGGCTGTGAACAATCTCGGGTTCGCTGTAGCGCAGGGTGGAGGGCTCGAAGGGGCCGCCGCGCTGTTCCGAAGGGCAATCTCGCTGAAGCCGGACTACGCCCGGGCCCACTTGAACCTTGCATTGGTGATGGCGGACCAAGGCCTTCTCAAGGACGCCGAGCGCACGATCCGCCACGCCCTTTCGCTCGCCCCGGGCGACGTGCAGATCCGGACATCGCTGGGGATGGCGCTTGCCCGGCAAGGCAAGTTTGACGAGGCGGTCGAGATCTTCGGTGCGATCGCGGCGACCGATCCGAAGTCTCCCGAGGCGCACCTGAACCTGGGAATAGCACTTGCGGATCGGTTCGATCTCGAGTCGGCTCTCGAGGCTTTCACGAAGGCCGCGACGCTCGCGCCGGGCTCCGCGGCTGTGCGCTACAACCGGGGCCGAGCGCTCTACGACCTCGGCCGCCACGAGGAGGCTCGCGAAGATCTCGAGCGGGCGAGCGACGTGACCGAGGCGATGTACCTCTTGGCGCTGATTGAGAAGCAGCGCGGGGACGCGGACCGGGCTCGCGAACTGTTCGAGGGGGTCGTCGCCCGGGACCCCGCGAACGCGGACGCGCTCTACCAGCTGGGCCAGAGCCACAACCGGGCCGGCAATCAAGCGCAGGCAATCGAGCATTGGCGCCGGGCCGTTGCGGTCGAGGCAAACCACGGCCAGGCGCTGTACAACCTGTCCCGGGCACTGAGGGCCTCCGCCTCCGAAGAGTCGGCAGAGTTCGAAGCGCGCTTTCGGGAACACCAGCGAGAGCGCCGGATCACGGACCGCGCGGAGACTCTGGGCAACTTTGCGCTGGCCTCGGCCAACTCGCGGGACTGGCCGCAGGCCCTGGCATACCTTGAGGAGGCGATCGAGACGTGCGGGGACTGCGCGACGCGGGGCCTGCTGCACAAGAATCTGGGCTTGATCCACGCCCGCTCGGGGAACCTGGCCCTCGCGGAAGCCGCTCTGCGCGAGGCATCCACCGACCTGCTGGACGACGAGGAAGTTGAGGCCTCGCTGCGCTTGGTCGTGACTTACAGACGACGAGACGCCGCGACGCAGTGACGATCGGCCGAGAGCGCCATGCCCGGACCGAGCCTGCTCACACAGTGGAAGCGGTACGATACGCCAGCCTCGGGCAGCGCGGGACGGGACGGGGGCGTGACACCTGCAGTCAAGGCTAGAACCAAGGTAGGCGGCTGAAGATAGCAGTCTTGAGCTTGGCCACGCTGGGCCAAAGTGCGGAGGGCCTCAAAGTCTCCGTGCTGTCCGGCCGGCCGGACATGGTCACGAGCGGGACGGGCGCGGGTAGCGATTTCGGGCGCTTCCCCAGGGGCTCTGACCGTCCGCGTCAACGATCGGGATGTGACGGCGTCCTTCTGCGCCAGCTCGGACCGAGAAGCGCTCACAGGCTGAGTGTCCGGTCTTCGGCTTGGCGCGAACGCTCTCATCGCAAGGGCGGGCGGACACACGGCGCGCGTGGATCTGACCAACCACCCCCGGACGGGCCCCGTGTTCTCTGGGCCCCATCAGCAGCCGTTCGTCTACGAGACGGAGAAGGCTGGTCTGTGCGAGCCGACCGACGAGGCGTGTCGCGCCGAGACCCGTTCGCAGTACTACTGAGGGGAGCAAAAGTAATTGCCGTCTGAGGTGTCACGCCAAGATGTACTTGCAGTCCTCCTGGTCAAAGAATTTCTGAACGACTTGAGGGGCCTTCCTGAGCTGGGCGATCGCATCCGTGAGGAGGTCCTTTAATTCCGACTGGGTCTTGAACACCTGTTGGCCAACCCTGCGCTTCACCCAAGCCCACAACAGCTCCACCGGATTCAGATGCGGAGAGTAAACCGGCAGGAAGAACAACTCGACCTGCTCGTTACCCGCTGATTCTGCTAAGAACTCCTTCACAACGCGCGCCGTATGGATGCTGCAGTTGTCGACTACTACGTAGATCGGCTTCTCTTGCTCCGCTTGGATTGTCTGCAAGAACTCAATGAAACTCACCGCCTTGGAATTCTTCGACTGAATGCGGAAGTGAATCTGACCGTCTGGCGTGATGGCCGCGAACATGTTCCAGCGAAACCTCTTGCCGGTGTCGACCACGACAGGGGTCTTGCCACGCATGCCCCAAGTCCGTCCGACATGGTAGTCCGCTCGCATCCCGGCTTCGTCCGCGAACAGGATCACAGCGCCGTTCCGGCGTGCTTTCGCCTTCAATTCAGGGTATGTCTTGTCAAGCCACGCCTTCACGTCGCCGATGCTGCGGAGATACGAGCGGAACTTGGGCTTCTGGGGTGTCAGGCCCAGGCGCTTGAGAGTGCGACGCACAGTCCAGACACTGACTTTGACGCCGAACTTGTCGAGGACGGCCTGTCGCACGCGGGCCGCCGTCCAATAGGCGAACGAGAACTTCATCTGCTGGGGGGTCTTATCACGGACAGTGACGAGCACCCACTGCACGATTTCGTCGCTCAGGATGCGCGGACGGCCAGAACGTGGCTTCTCTTCCAAGGCCCCAAAGCCATCTGCCCCGACCTTGACAAGTCAAGTATTGATGGTCGCTTGAGTGACAGAGAAGAGGGTGGACAGAAGGGGAATCTGGAGTCCACCCTGAACCAGCGCAACGACTCTCTTTCTGGTGGCGACCTTTTCTAAGAGTGGGACCGTTCTAAAGTCCTGCTTAAAGCTTAGCTTCATAATCCGATAATACCATGCTCAGCACACGGTTCGCAAGCCTATTTGAGGTGGAATAGAGTGCTAGAATGCCAGGAAATGACTTCTGCTCCCCTCAGTACTACCTCCCCGCCGGGCGGAAACTCGAGGCAGGCCAGCGGAACGCGCGGGCGAGGATCTCGCACGGGTTCAAGCCGCTGAGCCGGGAGAGCTTCGGGGTCCCGGACCACACGATCGGCGTGGGAGGCTCAGGAGGGTCGATACAACAGCACCTTATCGCGCAGAACTATCCGGGCCTCTTGGACGGGATCATTCCCGGGGCAAGCTATCCCGACCCGGTCACGCTGGTTGGGCCGGTCACGGATTGCTCGCTACTGAACAGGGCATTCGAAGGCAACGTCCACCCGTGGACACCGGCCCGGAAGACGGCGGTGTCCGGATTCGCCACCCGGGAGACCTGCGCGAGCTGGATGCGGACCTACTCCCCGAGCATGGTCGAGCCGCACAGCTGCCCGAGTGCACTGCCATCTGACCTGGCTTACGACCTTGAGCGGAATCCGGACGGAGCGCGGTGCGGTTTCTTCGACAACGTCGTGAACCTGATCGGTTGCCAGACATTGGCGGTCGCCGGGATAGTAGACTGAAAACCGAGCTGCGAGCCCAGCAGCAGAGGGGGCCGAGATGGCAGGGAAGGATCCGGCGAAGTGGGAGCCTCTCGAGGGGATGCCCGAGGGGGCGCCCCGCTGGGGTGATCCCGGGCTGCGCGAGATGGAGCGCGAGTGGCAGGAGATCCGGGGCGCGCTGCAAAGCAAAGACCGGCCGCGGCGCTTCCTCGACAACTGGCTGCGGGAGCGGAGACGCGGGTTCGCCATCGAGACCGGCCAGATCGAGAACCTCTACACGCTGCGCCGGGGCGTCACCGAAGAGCTGGTGGCCGAGGGCCTTCAGAGCGTGATGGGCGCGCACACGCTGGAGGGGCTTTCGGACAGGACGATCCAAGGCCTGTTGCGGGACCAAGAGGAGGCCTTGGACATGATGTTCAAGGATGTCGCCCGCGGTTGGCCCCTCACGAAGCACACGATCCGCACGTGGCACGCCAAGCTGACCAGCCATCAGGAGACTGTCACGGCGCTCAGCCCCAGGCCCGACGGCAAGGGGCTGATGCGCGTGCAGATCCCCTTCAAGGAGAAGGGCGTCTGGAAGATTATTCCGAACAATCCGCGCCGCGCGGACGGCCGGGTCCACGAATACTGCCCGCCCGAGCAGGTGGAGTCCGAGATGGACCGGTTCATCGAGTTCCACCGGGCGATCGAGGAGCGGGACTACCCGGTCGAGGTCGAGGCCGCGTGGATGCACCACAGGTTCGTCCGCACGCACCCGTTCCGGGACGGCAACGGGCGGGTCTCGCGAATGTTGATGGCCTACGCCTACACCAAGCGCTGGCTGCCGCCCCCAATCATCACCGCCCAGGGGAAATCCGACTATATAGACGTGCTAGAAAGGGCTGACCGTGGAGACTTCAGGGCTTTCTGCGACTTGGGGGGGGCTGGCTCGGAACGAACTGTTGGGTGTCATTCGGACAGGCAGGGACGCGCTGGACGGATATCTGGAGCGCCCCAACGGGAACGGCGGCCGGACCTACGTGGACCGCTACGTGCCACCCCTCCGGGCCGGAGACCCGGTGCCGCCGAACTGGGAGCGGAATCGCGATCGCTAGGGGCGCGATCTTCCAAGCGCGCGCATCGGGGCAGCATCACCGCCCCGCGGCCATCTTCCGCCCTTCGCGGCGGTTCGGGACGGGGACGAGATCCATGTCGAGGGCGACCCGCGCGACGTCGATTCTCAGCGCGATCCACGGGGGGGCGTCCGAATTGGGGAGGTCCGCGCCGGGCCGGATCGCGCAGCTCGCGAAAGGCTGCTGGGAGCTTAGGCCCGCGCAACTATCGGATCATCTTGGCAAGCGCGGGGACCGGGTGCGCGGCGATCGCGGAGAGCGTCGCGCGCATGGTTCCCATGTCTCAGGGGTGCCGGATCAGCGCCGCCTAGATCCGCGCGCGACCCGGGAGCCGGTCGCGGACGGCCTGCCACTTCTCCATGCAGATCCCCACCGGGCTGATCACCCGGGCTGTTCCCCCTCCCGGCGTCGGCACGGGGGACAGCGGCAGCCGGTTGGGCTTCTGCACCAGCTAGCTCCAGCTTCAGGCCTTCGATTACGCGCTTGTGGGGCATCCGGCCCTCGTAAGCAAAGATGTGGCCCTGGAACCGGCCAGCCTGCCGGTAGACCCGGCTGACTATGCAAATGCGGTGAGCCCGACCCAGCTGGAATCCGCCGACCACCCCGCACCAACCCTCCATCTAGTGGTTCTGGCGGGCTTTGCGGTCAAGAATTTACAAACTACAAACCACCTACTAACGCTTATACGGATGCCATTGACGGCGCGCGTGGATCTGACCAACCACCCCCGGACGGGCCCCGTGTTCTCTGGGCCCATCAACAGCCGCTCGTTTGCGAGACGGAGAAGGCTGGCCTCGGCGAGCCGACCGACGAGGCGTGTCGCGCCGAGACCCGTTCGCAGTACTACCACCTCCCCGCCGGGCGGAAACTCGAGGCAGGCCAGCGGAACGCGCGCGCGAGGATTTCGCACGGGTTGAAGCCGCTGAGCCCGAATGCTGGGCCTCCGTCAGACGCGGAGATCTTGGCGATGGGAGACGGGCGGAGACTGCCGTTCGTTGTGCGGGTCGAGGCCGGCACGATCAATCGGGCCATCTATCAGATCGCATTCGTCCACGATTCCGGTCGCCACCTGCCGGATCGATGGCGCAACGCCTCGGCGTGGAACGGGCACCAGGTGTATCGCTTCGGCGGCGGCTGCCGGGCGGGTCATCGCCAAGGCCACGCACGCTCAGCGCAGCAGGACATCGCAGCCCTGCGGAAAGGGTACGCCGTCGCACTCTCGTCCCAGAACGCGTTCGGCAACAACTGCAATGACGTGATTTCGGCAGAGACCATGATGATGGTGAAGGAGCACTTCATCGAGAGCTTCGGGGTCCCGGACCACACGATCGGCGTGGGAGGCTGCGGAAGGTCGATGCAACAGCACCTTATCGCGCAGAACTATCCGGGCCCCTTGGAAGGGATCATTCCCGGGGCAAGCTATCCCGACCCGGTCACGCTGGTTGGGCCGGTCACGGATTGCTCGCTGCTGAACAGGGCATTCGAAGGCAACGTCCACCCGTGGACACCGGCCCGGAAGACGGCGGTGTCCGGATTCGCCACCCGGGAGACCTGCGCGAGCTGGATGCGGACCTACTCCCCGAGCATGGTCAAGCCGCACAGCTGCCCGGGTGCACTGCCATCTGACCTGGCTTACGACCTTGAGCGGAATCCGGACGGAGCGCGGTGCGGCTGCTTCGACAACGTCGTCAACCTGATCGGTTGCCAGACATTGGCGGTCGCCGGGATAGTACTGAGGGGAGCAGAAGTCATTTCCTGGCATTCTAGCACTCTATTCCACGTCAAATAGGCTTGCGAACCGTGTGCTGAGCATGGTATTATCGGATTATGAAGCTAAGCTTTAAGCAGGACTTTAGAACGGTCCCACTCTTAGAAAAGGTCGCCACCAGAAAGAGAGTCGTTGCGCTGGTTCAGGGTGGACTCCAGATTCCCCTTCTGTCCACCCTCTTCTCTATCACTCAAGCGACCATCAATACTTGGCTTGTCAAGGTCGGGGCAGATGGCTTTGGGGCCTTGGAAGAGAAGCCACGTTCTGGCCGTCCGCGCATCCTGAGCGACGAAATCGTGCAGTGGGTGCTCGTCACTGTCCGTGATAAGACCCCCCAGCAGATGAAGTTCTCGTTCGCCTATTGGACGGCGGCCCGCGTGCGACAGGCCGTCCTCGACAAGTTCGGCGTCAAAGTCAGTGTCTGGACTGTGCGTCGCACTCTCAAGCGCCTGGGCCTGACACCCCAGAAGCCCAAGTTCCGCTCGTATCTCCGCAGCATCGGCGACGTGAAGGCGTGGCTTGACAAGACATACCCTGAATTGAAGGCGAAAGCACGCCGGAACGGCGCTGTGATCCTGTTCGCGGACGAAGCCGGGATGCGAGCGGACTACCATGTCGGACGGACTTGGGGCATGCGTGGCAAGACCCCTGTCGTGGTCGACACCGGCAAGAGGTTTCGCTGGAACATGTTCGCGGCCATCACGCCAGACGGTCAGATTCACTTCCGCATTCAGTCGAAGAATTCCAAGGCGGTGGGTTTCATTGAGTTCTTGCAGACAATCCAAGCGGAGCAAGAGAAGCCGATCTACGTAGTAGTCGACAACTGCAGCATCCATACGGCGCGCGTTGTGAAGGAGTTCTTAGCAGAATCAGCGGGTAACGAGCAGGTCGAGTTGTTCTTCCTGCCGGTTTACTCTCCGCATCTGAATCCGGTGGAGCTGTTGTGGGCTTGGGTGAAGCGCAGGGTTGGCCAACAGGTGTTCAAGACCCAGTCGGAATTAAAGGACCTCCTCACGGATGCGATCGCCCAGCTCAGGAAGGCCCCTCAAGTCGTTCAGAAATTCTTTGACCAGGAGGACTGCAAGTACATCTTGGCGTGACACCTCAGACGGCAATTACTTTTGCTCCCCTCAGTAGACTGAAAACCGAGCTGCGAGCCCAGCAGCAGAGGGGGCCGCGATGGCAAGGAAGGATCCGGCGAAGTGGGAGCCTCTCGAGGGGATGCCCGAGGGGGCGCCCCGCTGGGGTGATCCCGGGCTGCGCGAGATGGAGCGCGAGTGGCAGGAGATCCGGGGCGCGCTGCAAGACCGAGACCGGCCGCGGCGCTTCCTTGACAACTGGCTGCGGGATCGGAGGCGCGGGTTCGCCATCGAGAACGGCCAGATCGAGAACCTGTACACGCTGCGCCGGGGCGTCACCGAAGAGTTGGTGGCCGAGGGCCTTCAGAGCGTGATGGGCGCGCACACGCTGGAGGGTCTTCCGGACAAGACGATCCAAGGCCTGTTGCGGGACCAAGAGGAGGCCTTGGAGATGATGTTCAAGGATGTCGCCCGCGGCTGGCCTCTCACGCAGCACACGATCCGCACGTGGCACGCCATGCTGACCCGCCATCAGGAGACCGTCACAGCGCTCAGCCCCAGGCCTGACGGCAAGGGGCTGATGCGCGTGCAGATCCCCTTCAGGGAGAAGGGCGAGTGGAAGATTATTCCGAACAATCCGCGCCGCGCGGACGGCCGGGTCCACGAATACTGCCCGCCCGAGCAGGTGCAGTCCGAGATGGACCGGTTCATCGATCTCCACCGGGAGATCGAGGCGCGGGGCTACCCAGTCGAGGTCGAGGCCGCGTGGATGCACCACAGGTTTGTCCGCACGCACCCGTTCCGGGACGGCAACGGGCGAGTCTCGCGAATGTTGATGGCCTTTGCCTACACGAAGCGCTGGCTGCCGCCCCCAATCATCACCGCCCAGGGGAACTTCGACTATATAGACGTGCTAGAAGAGGCTGACCGTGGGGACCTCAGGGTTTTCTGCGACTACTTGGGGGGGCTGGCCCGGAACGAACTGTGGGCTGTCATTCGGACTGGCAGGAAGGCGCTGGACGGATACTTGGAGCGCCCCAACGGGAACGGCGGCCGGACCTACGTGGACCGCTACGTGCCACCCCTCCGGGCCGGAGACCCGGTGCCGCCGAACTGGAAGCGGAATCGCGGTCGCTAGGGGCGCGATCTTCCAAGCGGGCGCATCGGGGCAGCAGCACCGCCCCCGGCCATCTTCCGCACTTCGCGGCGGCCCGGGATGGACGAGTCCACGTCGAGGGCGACCCGTGCGACGTCGCTTCTCAGCGCGATCCACGGGGGGTGTCGTCCGAATTGGGGAAGTCCGCGCCGGGCCGGGTGGCCATCGCGCCGGCAAAGTCGGCGAAGGCTTCCCCCCCAGGCCGGATCGTGCAGCTCGCGAAGGGCTGCCGGGAGCTTGGGCCCGCGCAACTATCGGATCATCTTGGCAAGTACGGGGGCCGGGTGCGCGGCGATCGCGGAGAGCGTCGCGCGCATGGTTCCCAGGTCTCAGGGGTGCCGGATCAGCGCCGCCTAGATCCGCGGGCGACCCGGGAGCCGGTCGCGGACGGCCTGCCACTTCTCCATGCAGATCCCCACCGGGCTGATCACCCGGACTATTCCCACTCCCGGCGTCGGCACGGGGGACAGCGGCAGCCGGTTGAGCTTCTGCACCAGCCAGCTCCAGCTTCAGGCCTTCGATCAAGCGCTGGTGGGGCATCCAACCCTCGTAGGCAAAGATGTGGCACTGGAACCGGCCAGCCTGCCGGTAGACCCGGCTGACTATGCAAATGCGGTGAGCCCGACCCAGCTGAAATCCGCCGGCCACCCCGCACCAACCCTCCATCTAGTGGTTCTGGTGGGCTTTGCGGTCAAGAATTTACAAACTACAAACCACCTACTAACGCTTATTCGGATGCCATTGACGGCGCGTGTATCTGACCAACCACCCCCGGACGGGCCCCGTGTTCTCTGGGCCCATCAACAGCCGCTCGTTTGCGAGACGGAGAAGGCTGGCCTGGGCGAGCCGACCGACGAGGCGTGTCGCGCCGAGACCCGTTCGCAGTACTCCTACCTTCCCGCCGGGCGGAAACTCGAGGCAGGCCAGCGGAACGCGCGGGCGAGGATCCCGCACTGCGCGAGCTGGATGCGGACCTACTCCCCGAGCATGGTCAAGCCGCACAGCTGCCCGGGTGCACTGCCATCTGACCTGGCTTACGACCTTGAGCGGAATCCGGACGGAGCGCGGTGCGGCTGCTTCGACAACGTCGTCAACCTGATCGGTTGCCAGACATTGGCGGTCGCCGGGATAGTAGACTGAAAACCGAGCTGCGAGCCCAGCAGCAGAGGGGGCCGCGATGGCAAGGAAGGATCCGGCGAAGTGGGAGCCTCTCGAGGGGATGCTCGAGGGGGCGTTCCGCTGGGGCTCTCTCGAGTTGCGCGAGATGGAGCGCGAGTGGCAGGAGATCCGGGGCGCGCTGCAAGACCGAGACCGGCCGCGGCGCTTCCTTGACAACTGGCTGCGGGATCGGAGGCGCGGGTTCGCCATCGAGAACGGCCAGATCGAGAACCTGTACACGCTGCGCCGGGGCGTCACCGAAGAGTTGGTGGCCGAGGGCCTTCAGAGCGTGATGGGCGCGCACACGCTGGAGGGTCTTCCGGACAAGACGATCCAAGGCCTGTTGCGGGACCAAGAGGAGGCCTTGGAGATGATGTTCAAGGATGTCGCCCGCGGCTGGCCTCTCACGCAGCACACGATCCGCACGTGGCACGCCATGCTGACCCGCCATCAGGAGACCGTCACAGCGCTCAGCCCCAGGCCCGACGGCAAGGGGCTGATGCGCGTGCAGATCCCCTTCAAGGAGAAGGGCGTCTGGAAGATTATTCCGAACAATCCGCGCCGCACGGACGGCCGGGTTCACGAATACTGCCCGCCCGAGCAGGTGCAGTCCGAGATGGACCGGTTCATCGAGCTCCAGCGGGAGATCGAGGCGCGGGACTACCCCGTCGAGGTCGAGGCCGCGTGGATGCACCACAGGTTTGTCCGCACGCACCCGTTCCGGGACGGCAACGGGCGGGTCTCGCGAATGTTGATGGCCTACGCCTACACCAAGCGCTGGCTGCCGCCCCCAATCATCACCGCCCAGAGGAAATCCGACTATATAGACGTGCTAGAAAGGGCTGACAGTGGGAACTTCAGGGCTTTCTGCGACTACTTGGGAGCGCGGGCCCGGAACGAACTGTTGGCTGTCATTCAGATCGGCAGGGACGCGCTGGACGGATACTTGGAGCGCCCCAACGGGAACGGCGGCCGGACCTACGTGGACCGCTACGTGCCACCCCTCCGGGCCGGAGACCCGGTGCCGCCGAACTGGAAGCGGAATCCCGGTCGCTAGGGGCGCGATCTTCCGAGCGGGCGCATCGGGGCAGCATCACCGCCCCCGGCCATCTTCCGCACTTCGCGGCGGCCCGGGACGGACGAGTCCATGTCGAGGGCGACCCGCACGACGTCGCTTCTCAGCGCGATCCACGGGGAGTGTCGTCCGAATTGGGGAAGTCCGCGCCGGGCCGGGTGGCCATCGCGCCGGCATAGTCGGCGAACGCTTCCCCCCAGGCCGGATCGCGCAGCTCGCGAAGGGCTGCTGGGAGCTTAGGCCCGCGCAACTATCGGATCATCTTGGCAAGCGCGGCGATCGCGGAGAGCGTCGCGCGCATGGTTCCCATGTCTCAGGCGTGCCGGATCAGCGCCGGGTAGATCCGCGCGCGCCCCGGGAGCCGGTCGCGGACGGCCTGTCACTTCCCCATGCAGGTCTCCACCGGGCTGATCGCCCGGACTGTTCCCCCTCCCAGCGCCGACACGCGGGACAGCGGCAGCCGGTTGGGCTTCTGCACCAGCTAGCTCCAGCTTCAGGCCTTCGATTACGCGCTTGTGGGGCATCCGGCCCTCGTAGGAAAAGATGTGGCCCTGGAACTGGCCGTCCCGCCGGTAGACCCGGCTGACTATGAAAATGCGGTGAGCCCGACCCAGCTGGGGAGACTTCGGACGGCTTTCTTCCCGGCCGGGATTTGCGACTACTCGAAGCCCGGGGCGGGTCAGCGGCCTCTCGGCGGGACTTGGCTCACGTTCTCAATGCAAGCTCGCCCGGGCTTGCGTTGGTGAGCGGGTCGTGGGAACCAAGGCCTACCGCGTCAGGAGGGGCCTCGCCCCGCAGCGTCGGCCCGGCCCGCTCGCGCGGCGGGCATTTCCGAGCTCGGGCCGAGTGGCGATGGCTCGGGGGTGCTGCCAAGCCTTGATCCCAGGCCGCCGACAGCGGCGCCGCCGTTGCCAAGGTGACCGAGCGGCGGGCACCCAACTGGACTTGCAGGTCCTCCCAGCCACGTCAGAGCCAAGGACGCTCTGCGGGCAGGCGATGCGGAATTCGCGGGTTGTTAATGCATCGGAGACCGCGAGGTCGGCACGACTCGGGTGATCACAGCGCGCTCCCGGTCCAGAAAGTCTGGTATCTGCGGAGCAAACTTCTCTGTCCAGACCTCACTGCCGTAGACCGCCTTGTACAAGCGCTCCCGCTCAGCCTCGCTCTCGAACCGCCGAATCCAAAAGTAGAGCGAGTCGTCAGCCTCGCCACGAAAGCTGCCCGTGACCACCATGCCCCTCGAGATCTGGAACGGTATGATCTCCTCTTCCATCAGGCGGATCCAAGCTTCCATCTTGCCGGGAAGCACCTTGTACTGGCGCAATTCGAAGAAAGCCATCCGTTTGAACTCCCAGATCCCCGCGCCCGTCGCAAATTCCCTTGGGCGCGGGCAGCGGGACTCCACCGAATCAGGCCAATGGCCTTGCTTCGTGGCTCGGCACTCACGAGCCGCCCGGGCCTGACGGGGTCTCCGGTCCGGTCCGACGAAGGGCAAGCGCGCCGAGGAACTCCGCGGAGCGACACGCTCGAGTCCCCCAGGGGGGCGTGCCGTCAGCGTTGCCCGAGGTTGCGAGCCGCCAAAGCCGGCAGTGAGCAGGCGGCTGCGTACAATTGCGCGATCTGAGGGCGTACGCCCTGCACTGGAGCGCGAGGGCCGGCCAGCGTCACTCGTCTGGGACGGCACGGTCCACTTCGGGTCCATTCAGTGAACAGCGGCGGTTCGCCTTGGACCGAACAGGTCCGTGCCCTGCCGGGGACGGCCCAAAGATTGGCGCCACCCGCAGATCCGGTCACAGGGGAAATGTGGCGGAGGAAGAGGGATTCGAACCCCCGAGACCCTTGCGAGCCTTGCGGTTTTCAAGACCGCCGCCTTCAACCACTCGGCCATTCCTCCGTTCAGCCTAAGACTAGCAGCCGCTACGACGGCGCGGCGGGCGCGACACTGCGTCAAGCGCGGGCCAGATGTCTAATCGATCCGGGCCGCGCAAGGACCGACCACAGCGGCTGGCTCGAAGTCGGCCCTCATTGCGTCCGCGTTCGTGCCTGATCCTTGCGTGATTATGCACTTGACACAAGATAGGTACGGTGATTCCGTGGCGGGATGCGCAAATCTATCAGGTGTTTGGCCATGGGGAGGGTTCTTCTAGAGCATGGAGTCTTGGATTGAACCGTTTTGGGATCTTGGCGATTGGAGGTGGCAGGTCCTCGCTCTTGCTTGGGCAATTGTCATCGTGCTGACCTACGTTCTTCCAGTCGGGGCGATGACCAGGATTTTCGAATGACGGATGCGAAAGTGACTCTGGCACGGATGCGTCAAGCGGCCTTCCTGTCGTGGACCAGCTCGCGGTAGCGCAGCGGGTCGGTGGTGAGGATGCGCTTCACCGTGTCGCGGAACATGTGCGGATTGTTGCGGTTGTTGAAGCGCCACTCCATCTCCTCGAGGTAGCGGTCAAGATGCTTGGCGCTGATCGTGTGGAACGCGCCGATGATGGAGCGCTTGAACAGTGACCAGACGCCCTCGATGCTGTTGGTGTGCACGTCCCCGACCACCCATTCCTCGATCGAGTGGTTCACGGTTTCGTGGCGCGTGTTCTCGGTTTCGATGCCGAGGTAGGATTGCAGCTCGTCCGTGTAGAGCGCCTCGGCCTTGTCCGAGACGTTCTTCTCGATGAAGGTGTGGAGCGTGGCCTTGCGGACATTCGGGATGCTCTGCAGGCGCACTTGGCCGCCGCGCTGGATGGCGCCGGCCACCCAGGTCTTGTTCTTGCGGCAGCCCCTGCCGACGTGCTTGCGCTTGCCGCCAATCAGCGTCTCGTCCACTTCGATGACCCCGAACAGTGTGGGGCCGTCGAAGGGATCGTTGCCCATTGCCCCCCGAATGCGGTGGCAGAGATACCAGGCCGTGCGGTAGGATCCGATGCCCAGTGTGCGCTTGAGCTGATTGGCCGAGATCGCCTTGCGGGACTCCATCATCAGGTGGATGGCGACCAGCCACTTGCGCAGCGGCAGATGGGAATCATGCATGATGGTTCCGGCGGTGACGCTGAACTGGTACTGAGGGGAGCAGAAGTCATTTCCTGGCATTCTAGCACTCTATTCCACCTCAAATAGGCTTGCGAACCGTGTGCTGAGCATGGTATTATCGGATTATGAAGCTAAGCTTTAAGCAGGACTTTAGAACGGTCCCACTCTTAGAAAAGGTCGCCACCAGAAAGAGAGTCGTTGCGCTGGTTCAGGGTGGACTCCAGATTCCCCTTCTGTCCACCCTCTTCTCTGTCACTCAAGCGACCATCAATACTTGGCTTGTCAAGGTCGGGGCAGATGGCTTTGGGGCCTTGGAAGAGAAGCCACGTTCTGGCCGTCCGCGCATCCTGAGCGACGAAATCGTGCAGTGGGTGCTCGTCACTGTCCGTGATAAGACCCCCCAGCAGATGAAGTTCTCGTTCGCCTATTGGACGGCGGCCCGCGTGCGACAGGCCGTCCTCGACAAGTTCGGCGTCAAAGTCAGTGTCTGGACTGTGCGTCGCACTCTCAAGCGCCTGGGCCTGACACCCCAGAAGCCCAAGTTCCGCTCGTATCTCCGCAGCATCGGCGACGTGAAGGCGTGGCTTGACAAGACATACCCTGAATTGAAGGCGAAAGCACGCCGGAACGGCGCTGTGATCCTGTTCGCGGACGAAGCCGGGATGCGAGCGGACTACCATGTCGGACGGACTTGGGGCATGCGTGGCAAGACCCCTGTCGTGGTCGACACCGGCAAGAGGTTTCGCTGGAACATGTTCGCGGCCATCACGCCAGACGGTCAGATTCACTTCCGCATTCAGTCGAAGAATTCCAAGGCGGTGAGTTTCATTGAGTTCTTGCAGACAATCCAAGCGGAGCAAGAGAAGCCGATCTACGTAGTAGTCGACAACTGCAGCATCCATACGGCGCGCGTTGTGAAGGAGTTCTTAGCAGAATCAGCGGGTAACGAGCAGGTCGAGTTGTTCTTCCTGCCGGTTTACTCTCCGCATCTGAATCCGGTGGAGCTGTTGTGGGCTTGGGTGAAGCGCAGGGTTGGCCAACAGGTGTTCAAGACCCAGTCGGAATTAAAGGACCTCCTCACGGATGCGATCGCCCAGCTCAGGAAGGCCCCTCAAGTCGTTCAGAAATTCTTTGACCAGGAGGACTGCAAGTACATCTTGGCGTGACACCTCAGACGGCAATTACTTTTGCTCCCCTCAGTAGCGGCAGGCGGAGCAGTCCCACTGCGGTCGGGCCGTGAGTTCGCTCACTCTTTCGCAGCCGCATTGCGGGCAGGACACCTTGCCCCCCGGCCAGCGCAGTTCCTCCAGGAAGTCGCGGCACTTCTCATCGGTGGTGAAGCGGTCCATCAGGTGCATAAGATTGGAGGGAGAGGTGTCAGGCATGGCAAAGCACTCCAAGCGGAAGCGAAGGCTGCCCCGCAACATTGTCAATCGTCCGGACTCGGAAATCATGGAGCGGATCTTCGGCAAGCGCGTAAAGCGCGAGCTGGACAAGGTGGCTCACCGGTCGGAACGTGTTGCAAAAAAAGGCCCTTCGGCTCATCCAAAGCCATGATATCAAGCCTACCTATCTTGTGGCAAGTGCATAATCACGGATCCTTGGTGCCTCTCGCTCGGGCCGCGGACGTAACGGCATGATCCCACCACATCGGGACTTGCGTACATCGAGGCCCAAAGTCGTTCCGGTGCCGGTGAAGTTGTGCGCCGAGCGCCAGACCGCAGACCTGCGAATTCTCGGCCCACGGTGGATTCTTTGCCACTCCCGCTCAACGCTTGGGCAATCGTGCGACCCGTGGCCCGGTTACGGAGCAGCCGGCGCTCTTCGAGGGAGCTCGGGCAACCAGTGGGCGGATGCTTTGCCGTCGCGGCGGGTGCCCGGGCTGCCCAGCCAAACCCGGGCCCGGACGTGACGGACTCCGCGCGGTTTGCCTGCCAACAAGCGGTGGGTCGAACCGTGGCGGGGCAGGCGAGCCCCCTCCGAAGGCCGTCAGCACGCGAGTTGGTCTCGGCGAACCTCAAGTCCTCGCAAGTTGCCCAGAACACACAGGGCGACGCGGTCCTGGTGGAACCACTCCCGCGCCAGATCTCGCAGCTGCCGTGCCGTGACGGCTTCCACCGCCTCGTGCGTCTCCTCGACCGGCCGGACATCGCCGTACAGCAACATTTGGCGGGCCAGACTGGCCATCCGGCTGCCCATTGATTCTAGGCCGAGGACCAAGCTGCCCTTCAGCTGCTCCTTGACACGTCGCAGCTCGTCAGCGGGCACCAAGTTCTCCTTCAGATCGCGCAATTCCAGGAATGTGCTCTCCAGCACCCGGGAGACGGCGTCGAGTCCCGTCCCGACCCCGATGGACAAGCAACCGGAATCCGAGAACAGCGAGAGGTCCGAGTACACCGAGTACGCCAAGCCTTGCTCTTCCCGGATCTTCTGGAACAGGCGCGAACTGAAGCCCCCGCCGAGCAGTGTGCTCAGCAGCGCGCCGGCAAAGCGCCTGGGGTCCCGAGCGGAGAACGTGCCGAATCCGATGCTGATGTGGACCTGTTCTAGGGACGGCTTGTCATGCAGAACGATCTCTGCGTGGGCACTCGGTGGCGCGTCGTCAGGGAATTCGCCTCCTGCGGGAAGTGTCGAGAGCTGGCGCTCCGCCTCGCGCACGAGCCGCCCGTGGTCAATGTTGCCCGCCGCCGCGACCAAGATGTTCGGAGCCCGGAAGGTTCGGCGGAAAAAGTTCCGCAGCCCCCCGCGCTGGAAGCCCCGGATGGACTCGGAACTGCCGATGACTGGCCGTCCCATCCCGTGCCCGGGCCAGAAACTTCGCGCAAACACGGTCTGCAGCAGGTAGCCGGGATTGTCCTCGTCCATCTTCAGCTCTTCCAGCACGACTCCCTTCTCTCGCTCGATGTCAGAGTCCGCGAACGTCGGCCGCTGCACCATGTCGGCGATGATGTCGAGCGCTCGAGGCCAGTGCTCGTCAAGAATCTGGGCGGTGAACGCCGTCACCTCCTTGGACGTGAACGCGTCCAAGTGGCCGCCCAATCCGTCGATTGCGCAGGCGATGTCCCGGGCCGTGAAGCGCTCCGTGCCCTTGAACACCATGTGCTCGGTGAAGTGTGTGATGCCGCTGTCGGCGTCGGCCTCGTGCCGCGAGCCAGCGTCCAGCCAGATTCCGAGGGAGACAGACCGTGCCCACGGGACGGACTCGCTGACGAGGCGGAGGCCGCCGTCGAGCGTGGTGATCCTAGCTGGCTCCAAACGTTTCGCCGCGGGCATCCTTCAATCCTATTGAATTGGCCTCGCGAGGCCGCCCGATTCCGTGGAGGCGAGCGGGCCCGGCGTTCTGCGAGACGATGGGGCCACCGCGGGCGGGCTTGGGAAAGCTCCGGAGGGCCGGCCCATTACACGGCGCCCTGTGGCATTCTGGACCCGCCATGCGTCGCCGCGAATTCCTAGTCTCGAGCGTTGCGGCGGCTGCCGCGGCCGCCTGTTCTGGATCGCGCGGAGGGGAGCCCGCCCCGGCTGTCCCCGCCGAGGTGCTGCCGTCAGTCGTTGACTTTCACCAGCACACGAATTACAGCGGTCGGTCGGACGATGACTTGGTGGCGCACCAGGCCAAGCTCGGAATTGACCTCACGGTGCTGCTCCCTGCCGGGTCGCGCTACGGCTTGGCTGCGGAAGCCACCGGAAACGACGCGGTGGTTGCCTTGGCCGGGAGGTATCCGGGCCGGTTCGCCTACTTCGCCAACGAATTGCCGGACATTCCCGAGACCCGAGAAGTCCTCGAGCGGTACCTCGATGGCGGCGCGGTGGGCATCGGCGAGCAGAAGTTCCCGGTGGACTGTGACTCGGCCGCGATGCAGCTGGTCTATTCCATCGCGCGGGACTACGGCGTGCCCGTGCTGATCCACTTCCAGCACGAGGTTTACAACATGGGCATCGAGCGCTTCCACCGCATGCTGGAGCAGTTTCCGGATGTCAATTTCATCGGCCATGCCCAGACTTGGTGGGGCAACGTTGACGCGGACCACGACCAGCCGGTGATGTATCCCAAGACGCCTGTCACGCCGGGCGGAATCACGGACCGGCTGCTGTCGGACTATCCGAACGTGTACGGAGACCTCTCGGCCGGGTCGGGCCTGAACTCGATGCTGCGCGACGAGGAACACGCTGTCGGATTCCTTGAGCGGCATCAGGACCGCCTGCTCTGGGCGAGCGATTGCAACGACTCGGAGGGCGGGGGTGACGGTTGCATCGGCTACAACGGGCTCGCCGCCGTTCGCCGGTTGTCCCCGTCGGACGAGGTCGCGGCCAAGATTCTTTCGGGCAACGCACTCCGTTTGCTCGGGCGGGCCTGAGTCGCCCGATTCGGGGTCCGGCTAGGGACTCGTTGGCGCGACAGCCCGAGACCCTCGACCGCGCGGGCTAGCGATGCCGTTCTGGCCGGGCTCCGGAGAGGGCTCCCAGAATGTGCCCGCGGGCCTCGCTCGGAACCCAGCAACAATCCGCGCGCGGGCGCGATCCCAACCGTTGGCGGCCCAGACCTGGCCGGCTGCCGATCGAGATGACCGCACCGCTGGGGCCGATTCGCCCCTCAATGCGGCTCAGTTCTTCCGTGCCAGTGTTGGGGTGTCGCCGCGCTCCCGGGGCCGACCAGCCGAGAGCCGCCCTTGGTAAAATACCGGGCGCCCAACCTCTGGGTGCCCCACCATGCGAAATCTCAAACCCACCTGCATCGACGCGCTGGCCACTCTTCTCTTGGCGTGCTGCTGCACGCCACTGTTAGCCCAGGACAACACCTCGGTTCGGGTCCGATTCGGACTGCGCGACGTGGTGGAGACTCGCTGGGATGGATCGGCGTCGGTGACCGGCGGTGAGCTTGTCCGAGTTCAAGACTGGCGTCCTCGGCCGGAGAACAGCGTCGACGAGGCCGGAGAGTGGCAGCTCTCAACCCGTACTGGGGTGAACTACAACTGGCGTGCGTACGAAAACCTCCCCGACCGGCCTATCGAGCCGTATCTGTGGGTTCCTGGCGTGATTCTGGACATTCAGGGCGGAGAGGGCGCGCGAGTGAGCATAAGGACGGATCAGGGCGCCTTCGACTTTCCCGTGGCCGACGTGACCCTCGGCCAGTCCCTCGAGTTCCTCAGCGGCGCCGCGATTGTCGACCTAGTGCCGACCGTGGAGCGGCTGACCGATGAGACCGCGGAGGACGATTTCGTCTCGGTGCTGGGGGGTGCCGGGGGGCCTTCCAGGGTGGCTTGGGTGGCCTTTGCGGACGGTGCCAACGAAATCCTCACGCGGGAGTTGGCCGGGGCCACTTGGGGGCCTGCCGAGACGGTTAGCGAAGCTCCCGGAGACATCCACATCGTCCAGATGGCCCGCGCTGGTGACGGGACGGTCTGGTATGTCTGGGCGCAGCAGGTCGACGGCAACTTCGACCTATACGGACGGTCCGTGCTGGACGGGACTTGGTCCTCGACCGTGCGCCTGACCCAGGCTCCGCAGCCCGACGTGCTGCCGCGGATGGCCACGCTGACCGACGGTTCGATCTGGCTGGCCTGGCAGGGATTCCGGGATGGGCAGGCGGATGTCTTTGCCCGGCGCCTTGCCGGGGGGGAATGGGCGCCCGCCCAGCGCGTGTCCCCCTCGGACGCGAATGACTGGGAGCCAGACATCGTCGCGGGCCGCGACGGCGAAGTGCACATCGCCTGGGACACCTATGACAAGGGAAACTACGACGTCGTGGCGCGGTCGTGGAACGGAGACCGCTGGGACGCCGGGCCGCGGCCGGTAGCGGCCACGCCCCTCTACGAAGCGCACGTCTCGCTCGCGGTGGACGCTCAGAACCGACTTTGGGCGGCATGGAACGAGAGTGGGCTGAACTGGGGCAAGGACACGGGGTTCCTGCTCCCGGTTGAGGGAACGCTGCTCTACGAGTACCGCTATGTGCGGGTGGCAGTCTTGGAAGGAATTGAGTGGCACGAGCCCGAGGCGGACATCAATGGTTCGCTGGCGCCCCACATGGATGCCAGGCACAATGACTTCCCCAAGCTGGCCGCCGATGGTGACGGAAGGGTCTGGCTGTTCGGCCGGTATCGCACCGTTCGGCAGCGCGACATGCCCGATGACACCCCGCTGCACCGCGCCGCTTGGACGATCTGGGGATCGACACTCGACGGCGGCCAGTGGACGCTGCCCTTCGAGATTCCGCGCAGTTTTGGGCGCCAGGATGTCCGCTGGGGGGTCGCGTCCGCTGAGTCCGGTGGCCTGCTCGCGGCATGGCCAACGGACGGGCGCAACTGGGCGGGGTTCTTGAACCAGCGCCACGACGTATACGCGGCAGCCCTGCCCTCCCTGGGGCGGTCAGCCGCGCCTCCCGCCCTGCGCATCCGGCCGGACCGCCGGATTATCCATCACGACGTGGCACCGACCGAAGGCAGGGACTTGGAGCGCCTGCGGGGCTACGAGATCACCGCCCAGGGGAAGACATACCGGATTTACCGGGGCGACACGCACCGCCACACCGAGTTCTCGATGGACGGCAACAATGACGGCTCGCTCTACCAGACGTATCGGTATGCCCTCGACGCCGCAAGCCTTGACTACTTGCTCGTGAGCGAGCACAACTTCAGCGGCGGCCCCGACAAGCCGTACATCAACTGGGTCCTGCAGCAGGCCGTGGACGTCTTCTCGGTCAGCGGCCGGTTCCAGCCGTTCTACGGGTACGAGCGATCGGTGCGGTATCCCGACGGCCATCGCAACATCCTGCTCCCCGAGCGGGGCATACCGACGCTGCCGATCCTGCCCGAGGAGTCCAACCACACCAGCGGTGCCGGCCGACTGTACGAGTACCTGCGCGGCAACGGGGGCATAGCCATTTCGCACACCTCTGCCACCGGCATGGGAACGGACTGGCGGGACAACGACCCTGAGGTCGAGCCACTCGTTGAGATCTTCCAAGGGGACCGGGTCTCGGCCGAGTACGAGGGTGCGCCGTTGGCGGCGGACCGCGACCGCCCGACCGGCCAGGCCGGCGGATTCGAGCCGGCCGGCTTCGTCTGGAACGCTTGGGCCAAGGGGTACAAGCTCGGTGTCCAAGTGGCCTCGGACCACCTCTCCACCCACTACTCGTACGCGTGCACGATCGCCGAGGAGTTCACGCGGGAGGGCCTGCTGGATGCCATGAAGCAGCGCCACAACTACGGTGCCACGGACAACATCGTCCTGGACTACCGCCTCGAGGCCAATGGCCGGGAACACCTGCAAGGGGACATCGTGAATGTCGACGGCCCCTTCCAGCTGACGGTGAAGGTCTTGGGCACGACCGCCATCCGGCAGGTTGACATCATCAAGAATCAGGAGTTCGTCTACACCCGCCAGAATCTCCCGCAGGACTTCGAGTTCGAGTTTGAGGACAACCAGAAGGCGGCGGGGGAGGACTACTACTACGTCCGCGTGCAGCAGGCCGACGGAAATCTCGCCTGGTCCTCGCCGATCTGGATCACGACGGAGTAGGGCCAGGTGGCTTGTCCGCTCGATCCTTCCGGATCCCCGTCCGGTCGGGGGTCGCCGGTCGGTCCGGTCGCGGTCTGCCGCCGTGATGGCGAATCCGCAGGGCGGGTTGGAGCCTGTCGGTGAGATCGCTGCACTACGTCGAGATCGAGAATCTCAAGTGCTTTGGTGAGCGGCAGCGGGTTGAGCTCGGCCACCCGGCTGTGCTCTACGGCCCGAATGGCTGCGGGCAGACAACTGTCCTGCAGGCCGTCTCCCTCTGGTCGCAGGCCGTCAAGACTTGGCAGGCGGTCAAGGGCACCGCGCCGCCCAACAAGCGCACCGCGACGCCTCTCAACCGCCTGAGAATACCGGCGGTTCCCATCCGGCGCAGCCGGCACCTGTGGCACAACACCGCAGTGCGGCGGGGGCATCAAGACATTCGCATCGTCATCTCGGCCGGGATTGTGCACGACCACCAAGCCCTCCCTGTCACGATGCAGTTCCGGAGCTATGGCGAAGACTTGGTCTACTGCATACCGAGCGACGCGACTCTCGAGAAACCCGAATGGATCGAGGCCGCCGCCCGGCTGAGCGTCGAGATCCTGTACCCCATCGCCGGGCTGGCGGCGGAGGAGCCCATCCTCAGGAGGGGGCGGATCGACGTGTTGGTAGGTCAGGGGCAGACCGCGCGGGTGCTCAGGAATCTTTGCCTGCTGGTCCGACAGGACGATGCCGGGAACTGGGAGCGCGTCAGGCGGTGGATTAGGAGGCTGTTCCGGGTGCAACTCGGGAATCCGGAGGAGACCTTGCGCGGCACGGTGGACCTCTCGTACCGCCAGCCGGGGATCAAGGAGCCCTTGGACATTTCGCTCGCCGGCCGCGGATTGCAGCAGTTGTTGCTGATCTTCGCGTATCTTCACTCCCACCGTTGCGCAGTGCTCTTGATTGACCAGCCCGACGCCCATCTGGAGATCCTGCGGCAGCGGCAAGCCTACGCCCTGCTCAGGGACCTGGCCTCGAAGCACGACTGCCAGGTCGTCCTAGCGACGCACTCGGAAGCGATCTTGGAGGAAGCGGTCGATCGAAACCTGACCGTTCTGGCCGACGGCCGGGCCGAGGACCTCTCGGCGAAGGGGCAGGCTTTCAGCATTCTCAAGCGCTACGGCGTCGAGCATTACGTGAACGCCGCGCAGCGCGGCTATGTCCTGTATATTGAGTCCGGGCCGGATCTCGAGTGCTTGAGGGCGCTCGCCTCCCATCTGGGCCACCGCGCGGCGGATCTCTGGGATGACCGGATCAACGCGCTCTACGTGCGCAGCCACGACAAGGACCCCGTTGCAGACTCCGACTCGGACCACACGGGAGTTCGACGTTGCGTGGCGCCGGAGCGGCACTTCGGCGCGCTGAGGAGTGTGCTGCCCGAACTCGCGGGGCTCGCGATCCTGAACCCGGCTGGCGGGCGGAGCGCGCGTTCCGCGGCGAGTGGATTGCCGACTGTCCAGTGGAGGAATAGCGAGTGCGCGAACTGTTTCGTCACTCCGGACGTGTTGGTTGCGTACGCGCGGGACCGTTACTCCGAAGCTCCCCTGTACGAGAGCGTCATCCGCCAGATCATGGACGAGATGATTCTCGAGCGGGTGTTCAATGGTGACTCGGCGGCACTGATGGCGTGGAACGGGCTTGGGCCCGATGCCCGCGGGGCAGAGTGGGAGTCCCGCACTGGCGAGATGAAGCTGAGCGACTTTGCCGGGGAGTACTTCCGCCGACTGGCCAGCACGCTCGGCCATGCAATCTTGCTCCGCAAGGGCGACCTGCACCGCTTGGTCGAGTTTGCCAATCCGGGATGCGTCTCGGACGAGGCGTCGGAAAAGCTTGACTTGGTGGCTGACCTGTTCGAAGGGGCGGCGGCGCGGAGAGCCTGACCGATGCCCGGGCGCCGGAAGTTTTTGCGGACCGCGGTCGGCCCGCTCATGGTCGGTGCGTGGCCTGGGGGCAGGGGCAACCCGCTGCACGCCCAGAGCCGGGGTCGTGCCTATCGCCACTCGTTGCTTGTCAAGGGCGGTCACGTCATCGACCCCTCGTCGGGTCTGTCCGCGTTCCGGGACATTGCCGTGTCGGGCTCGAAGATCGCTCGCATCGCGGAGTCGATTCCTTCCGCCGATGCGCTTCACGTGATCGATGCCGCCGGCCGGATCGTCACGCCCGGATGGATTTACATCCATGTCCATGTCTACGACGGCGTCGCGCCGCTGGGGATTCCGGCTGACCCGAATTGCATCGCCAAGGGCGTGACAACGGCCATCGACGCCGGGTCGTCGGGAGCGCACACGTTTCCGGGGCTGCGACAGTACGTGATCAGGACCGCCCGGACGCGGATCTTGGCGCTCCTGAACATCTCGGTCGTCGGGCAGTCGACGCTCTCGCAGGACAATCCCTGGGGCGAGCTCCTCGACCTCCGCTATGCGAACGCGAGTCTGGCGGCGAAGACGATCGAGCGCCACGGGGACCTGATTGTGGGGATGAAGGTCCGGCTGACACGGAACATCGCCGGGGAGCATGACCTCGAAGCGCTCCGGCGCGCCCGCGAGGCCGCCGACGCGGCGGGTGTGCCCCTGATGGTGCACATTGGCGGTTCCCACTCGAGCGTGCCTGAAATCCTCAAGCTCGTGCAGCCCGGGGATGTGATCACGCACAGCTTTCGGGGCGGGGAGGGCGGCATTCTTGACGATCAGGGGCATGTGCTGGAAGAGGTTCTCGAGAGCGTGGCAGGCGGTGTTCATCTGGACATCGGCCACGGTGCGGGGAGTTTCTCGTTCGACACGGCCGAGGCGGCACTGGAGAAGGGGCTGCTCCCGGGAACAATCTCCAGTGACGTGCACCAGTTCAACGTGCACGGGCCGGTGTTTGACCTGGCCACGACTGTCTCGAAGTTCCTATATCTGGGGCTGCCCTTGGAGTCTGCCATCCGGCGGGTCACGTCCAACCCGGCGGGGGTCTTCGCCCAACTGAGCCACCTCGGCGCCTTGCGGGAGGGTGCGGAGGCTGACATTGCCGTGTTTGCTTTGGACGACGGCGAGTTTCGCTTGACCGACGCGCTCGGCGCCACGCGGACGGGACACCAGATGCTGCGCCCCGTTGCCACGGTCAAGGCTGGCGAGCTGTACGGCGCTGCCAGCATCCCGGTGGAGAGGCTGTGATCCCCGGAAGTGTGCGGGCGACGGCCCGCCGCTGGGCACTTCGCTGCGCTTTCCTGGCCGCGGCGGTTTTGGCCGCCCTTGCCTCTTGTGACGAGCGCTCGGAGCGGCTCGGGACGCCGCACTCGGTAACCCTGAACGTCCGGGTCCAACGGTCTGACACGGGCCAGCCCGTTCCAGCGCGCGTCTATCTGTTCAAGGGCGGCCGCGAGTTCCGACTCAGCCCCGTGGACTCGCTGCTGCCCCTGCGCCCCGACCTGTTCTACCGCGAGCGCGTTTGGCGGCGGACGGCGGTCCCGGACGTGCTGGAAGTCACAGCCCGAGACCGGTCGCACTTCATCCTGCTGGACGGATCCGCGAGCTTCGAACTGCCCGCGTCTGACGATTACCGGATCGAGGCGTACCGCGGGACCCTGTTCCGGCCCGCGTCCGCGAAGTTCGCGCTGGAGCACGGCACGGCCGAGGATGTCACGCTGGAGCTCGAGCCCCTGTCTGCCGGCGGTGCGGACGGGTGGCTGTCCGGGGACGCCCACATCCACCTCGTCCGGACACGGGAGGACGATCCGCTGTTCTTGCGGTGGCTGCGGGCGGAGGGGTTGTCCGTCGGGAACTTTCTCGAGCTCCAGCGGCAGCAGCACGCGGCGATGCAGTGGGGGTTCGGCCCAGCGGGGGAGGCGCGGTCCGACGGTCACTCGATTCGCTCCGGCCATGAGTCGCGCAGCCGGTTCTACGGTCACACTTTGTTCTTGGGACCGACGCGGATGATCGAGCCGCTCAGCATTGGGCTGGAGTATGCCAACACGCCGGAGGCGTACCCGAACCCGATGGTGCTTTTCTCGGAGGGGCGCCGGCTGGGAGCCCTGACCGGCTTTGCGCACTTCTACGGCAGCCAGCCGAACTCCACGCTTCTGATGAACCTCGCGCACGGCGCGATTGACTTTGTCGAGGTGTTCCAGTTCGGCGTGCTCAGGACCGCGGAATGGTACGAGCTGCTCAACGCCGGTTTCCGGGTTGTTGGCCTGGCCGGCAGCGATTTTCCCGCCAACCTGTCCCGGTATACCGAGTGGCCGCGGGCGCTGCCGCTGCTCGGCCCGGAACGCGCCCTGGTGCCAGCCGTACCCGGGGAATCCGCATACGACGCGTGGGCAGCCGGTGTTCTGCGCGGCGACGTGCTTGTCACGAATGGCCCCCTGCTGGAATTCTCAGTGAATGGGCACCGCTCCGGTGCTCGGGTGGACTGGAGCGGAGGCGCCCTCGATATTTCGGGAACGGCCACGGCAACGTACTTCCAGCCGATCGACAGGCTCGAGATCGTGCACAACGGGGCAGTGGTGGCCCAGGCGATCGGAGACGGCGTTGCGGAAGCGCTGACGTTGCGATTCCGGGTGCCCATCGAAACCAGCGCTTGGCTTGCGGCGCGGGTCACCGCTCGCTCCGCGGACGGCCAGCCGGCCATCCAAGCCCACGCGAACCCGGTCTACTTCCTTCGGGACGGGGACAGCGTGCGGGTCAGTCCTGCCCGGCAAGCGGTGGCCGAGCGATGGCGGCACGAGGCCGCGTACTTTCGATCGGCGGAACTCGTGTTCCCAGACGAAAACCGACGCAGAGAGTTTCTGGCGGGCGTCGAGGAGACAACCCGTCGGCTGGAGCGTTGAGCGGCCGGTCGGCGGGGCCGTGCCCGGGACGGGAGGCGCCGCGGTGGCGCTCTGGCCCGCCGAGCCACTGGCGCCGCTGGCGGGCACGGTTCGGAGGCAGCGATCTGGAAAGCCAGCAAACGAGGTCTTGGACGGTGGAGGGCATGGAATGTCCCTCCGAGCGCAGAGCCCGCAGTGCCGATACGTCGGTCAACCCACGGCCACCCAATCTTCGACAGCGGGGACGGTAGCGGGGCCCCAGGTCCGGCAAGCCCCCAGAGGACCTAGTGTTCTATCACCGCATGATCTTTGGGTAGATGGCCTTGAGCTTGCAGCGAGCGTCGTCGATCTTCATCTGCCATTCCACTCCGCGCTGGCGCACGTTGACATCGGTTGACCAAGCCGCGATCTGCGTCTGCAGCTCGCTCAACTCACCAATGCGGCGCCCGCTCAGGCACTGGCGCGTCATCGCGCTCAGCTCGCATTCTGCGACATTCAGCCAACTGCCGTGCTTCGGCGTGTAGCAGAAATCGATCCGTCGCACCAGCTCTCTCGCCCGCTCCGGCTCGAACGCTGCGTAGAACGCCCCCTTCGTGTGCGTGTTCAGATTGTCCAGCACCAGCGTCACTTTCTCGCAGCCGGCGTAACGCCCGTCCAGCAGCTCCGCAACCTCGTAGGCCCAGTCCCTCTTCGTGCGACGCTTGCGGGCCGTCGCCTGCCGCCAGCCGCTCAGCGGCTCGCAGAACATGCATACCGCCGCCGTGCCCGCCCGCTCGTACTCGTAGTCCACCCGCTGTGGATGGCTCCCCGTCGCCGGCTGGCTCTCGCGCGTGTCCTTGACCAGCTGCACCGGCTGCTCGTCCAGGCATACCACCGGGTGCTCGCCATCATACGGCCGCTCGTAGGTCTCCAGTACTTCCTCCATGTTCGCCGCGAATTCCGCGTCCGCCTGCGGCGGAATCACCCAGTACTGCACCTTGCGACTCGAGAACCCGTTTTTTTGACGTCCTTCTGGCAGTTTCGTGGCTGATCGAGTCGCTGATCCCCAACTCCACGACATGCCGCGCCAGCAGCCGCAGCGACCAGTTCCCGTAGCCGGGCGGCGGCGGTCCCAGGCGCAGCGCGATCCACTGCGCCTCCTGCTCGCCATTGAGGAGCTTCGGCACGGGCGGGCTGCTACGCTGCTTTCCGTTGCGTGCCAGCTCAAAGCCCTCCAGCACACAGCGTCGCCGCACATTCTCCACAGTTCGTGTGCGGCAGCGGTAGGCCTCGGCGACCTGACGGTCGGTCCAGCCCAATCCGTCCACATCCACCTGGCGCAAAATCCTGGCGCGTCGCGCCTTCTGGCTGCTGCCCTTGAGCTTGTCGACCGTGGCGTCGCACGTCCTACGCTCTTCCTCCGTCAGCCGCACTATGTACTTCTTGTGCAGCATTCTCTCCTGGGCCTCGCCCAACCCAAGTAAACCATAATCACCCTGAAATGTTAAGAGTGACGGAACACTAGAGCCTCGGATTCTTAGGGAATTACGACGAAATGATGGAATCTTTCTTGACTACGCCCTTAGCAGCAACTCGCAATCCGTCCACGTCCGCACTGAATGCTTTCCTCATTCTGTTAGCACTTTGGCAAGCGGTTCCCCACAGAGGACCACTCGGATCGGCTCGTTGCGACCCCTGAAGTTAACGCGCTCTCGCAGGCTTCGCCGGTCCGGCCGCCCGCACCGGCGGAGAGCCACGACGGGGCGGAATCTGATGCTAAGCCCGCCCCGAGCATGTCGGTCCGCCTCGGTGGCCCCCGCTTGCAACTGTTCAACGACCTTTGGCCGCCATCTTGACTTGAACTCCACCGCCGCCAACACGAAGGTCCGCAGCGGGTCGCCTGCAAACACCAAGTAGTCGCAGCGAACTGCCTGGGGCCCCAAGGGAGATCCCGGGAGGTCCAGATCGACCAGCAAACGCGGCTCGGGCAAACCGGCAACACACACCGCGCAGGCATCGCGTTCCAAACTGTCAACAAGGCACCGGTCATCGAAGCCCTGCCGGATTCCATCGAGCCAGCCCATCACGACACGCCCTCCGCCTTGGACTCGATCTCAGCCCACTGATTGTGGACTTTCGCCGACACGTCATCAACCCCTGAGGGATACATTCCGGAATCGTCTATTGTGATCTCCCTGACGGTCACGCCGTCTTCGGCACCTTCCGGGAAAAAGCGCCAGACACCGACCTCCTCCGGGCGCAGGACAGGGCCTCCGTCGCCTTCTGGACCGCCGTGTCCGTCAATGCGCGACGCTTGCACGATGTTGGCAAGTCCGTCCAGCACCCAGTCGCTGTGGGTGGTGACGACTACGCGAATCCCGGCGCGCACAATGCGCGCCACCCACTTGATGACTTCGATTTGCATGGCGGGATGCAGGTGCGACTCTGGTTCCTCAATGATGAGCACATCGCCGTGTCGCACGACACGGCGCAGGTAAAGGACCAACGGAGCGAGTTCAGAAACCATGGAAGACGACCGCATGAGGGCAAGGTCATTGCTCCATCCCTTCGGACGATAGAGGAACTGCGGATAGTTGGTCTCGGAGGCATCGACCCGCACGGTTCCCTCGAGGACGGACTTCTCGAGTTGTCTAGCAACTGTGGCACCACAGGCAGGCACTCGTCGCCGTCCATTACGATCCCCCATCCGAATCAATTCTTCAAGAAAGTCTGTCAGGACACCTGAGAGCTTCGGCACGTCCGGTGTTCGTCGCAGTCCGGCCGTAGCGGCGCTCTGCACCAGTGCGCTTACGACCATTTTGTGGCTATGCATGATTCCTGTTCGGTCAGCCGGGAGGTAATAGGCTTGCCGGCTTAGCGGGGCGAGCAGAGGTTCCAGGGCCCACCCGACCAACCGACTCAAAGTCCGCTCCGCCCACCGAGCCCGGAAACGGTCATCACGCAAGCTGTCCCGTTCCAGGTACGGATACGGGAACACTTCGCTGAGCATCGGACGCTCCCGATCCCCTTCCTGC
>CAXXRK020000003.1:0-159968 GCA_963666225.3 Bryobacterales bacterium | reverse complement strand
AGCCCGGTCACGGGCCCTACTGGCTGCTCACCCGCTCCGTCAACGGCAAAACCCGCAGCCAGTCCATCCCGGCCTCTCAAGTCAAGCAGACTCAAGCACAGATCGCAGAGTGCCAGCGTCTGCGGCGTCTGGTTGCGGAACTGATCGACGTCAGTGACGAACTGTGCCGCTCGCGGCTCGGCAAGGGCACCAGTGCCGTAAAAACAAGCCTGCGCGCAAGCCTTCACCCCGGCGCTCGAAGCCGAAATCGACCGCTTCGTAGCCCCCGGCTCTGTGGACGAGATCGATCTCGAGGCGTTCGAAGGGCACGTGCGGCAGCAAGCTCTGCAGTTGGCAGCACGGGCGGTCGAGAGGCGGCTCAACGCCGACCACTCCGACGGCGAGCAGCGGCCCTGCAAGTGCCGTTGTGGTCAGCCCGCCCGCTACGCGGGCCGCTTTCCCAAGACGTTTGAGACGGCTTTGGGGCCCTTGCAACTGCGGCGGGCCTACTATCACTGCCAGCAGTGCGGTACGGGCTACTACCCGCGAGACGCAGCCTTGGGCCTGCAAGCCACCAGCCTGTCGCCGGCAGTCACGCGCATGACAGGCTCGGCAGCCGTGTTGGCCAGTTTCCAAAGGGCCTCGGAACTGCTGTCCGAGGTGGGCGGCGTCAGGGTCAATGCCAAGCGCGTGGAGCGTGTCGCTGAGGCGCTCGGTCGCGAGATCGCAGCCGCCGAGAGCGCGGCTGTGTTCGACTGCGAACCCCCTGCTGCACCCACGATGTACCTCGGCATCGACGGAACCGGGGTGCCGCTGCGCCCCACGGAAGTGGCCGGGCGCAGCGGCAAGCAGGCCGACGGCTCGGCTGTCACGCGTGCGGCCAAGGTGATCGTGCTCTGGACAGCGGAACAGTACGACGAAGACGGCCGTGCGGCCTGCGATGCCGGCTCGGCAACCTACTCGGCCGCGATCGACAGCGCGGCCACGCGCGACACCGATCCGGAGCAGTCCGCCTTTGCCCGTCGAGTATGGCGGGAAGCCCAGCGGCGTGGCTTCCGACAAGCCTCACGCCGCGTCATCCTCGGTGATGGTGCCAAGTGGATTTGGCGAGTGGCCTCCGAATTGTTCCCGGGTGCCATCCAGATCGTTGACTTCTACCACGTAGCCGAACGACTTTGGGAGGTTGCCAAGGACCTGCTGCGAGACGATCGGGCAGCGGTTGAGACTTGGGCCGAGGCTCGCTGCTCGGAACTCAGGGAGGGGTTCCTGGACACTTTGCTGGCAACGCTGAAGGCTCATGCCAGCCATAGCAAGAAGGCTGCCGAATGCATGGCGTACATCGAGGCCAACCGCGAGCGCATGCGCTACGCGGACTTCCGAGCACAAGGACTGCAGATTGGTTCCGGGGTTGTAGAGGCGGGCTGCAAGAGTGTTGTCGCAGTACGGCTCAAACAGGCTGGCATGCGCTGGAGCAAGGACGGTGCGGAGGGCATCCTGGCATTGTGCGCTTGCATCCTGGGCGGGCGGTATGAAGACTTCTGGGCATGGCGCTGGGAATCGCAGCACGCAACTGCCGCCTGACCATAGAGAGCCGAATCTTCCCACCACACCCCGGCCGAACGTTCCCGAACGATCAGAATGCGATGGGTCGTGTTCTCCCGCCTTGCACCCGCTCTCCAAGATCAGTTGGACTTCAACCCACCGGTATACCGGGAAAATCAAAACCTTGTCGTGCACCCGTTTCAGCAGTGCAGCGGCAGACAGCCCAGACCAGCTGCTGCCCAGGCGACAGCGCTCCGCTAGGTGCTCGCCGCTGAGTTGCATCCGGAGCTACTGAGCCGACAGCTATCCCTTCGCTGGAGTTCGCCAAAATGGACCGGGATGACCGTGGTGGAGCTCCAGAATGCATCGGTTTGCTCGTGGTTCGAGCGTTGAATTATCTATAATAATCACTGTAGTAGCTATTTATAATAGTATATATACCTGTTTCAGTGACGTGAAGACCAGAACGTGAGAACAGATGTCCGTATCTGACCGGCCCCATTTTGCGAGATCCGAAATGTAGGACGATCTTCTATGTTTCAATGGCGTCTGTTCGGTTCATATTCGCTAGTCGGTCTGCCGTAATAGTGGCAAGCAGCATGTATGTCCGCCGCACACAAACCGGATCGTCCAAGCACGGCCCACGCTTCTCCCATCGACTCTGCGAGTCCGTTCGCTCAGGCTCCCAGGTCCGCCAGGTCACGCTCCTCAACCTCGGTGCTGCCTTCCCCCTCCCCAAGCGCCGCTGGCGCGCATTCGCCGACCTCGTGCAGTGCCTCGATTCAGGCACCACGCCCCTCTTCGATCCGGACCCCGAGCTGCTCAAGCTGGCCCAGCGCACCGCCAGCCGTCTACAGCGCCGGCGCCACTCTCGCTCCGACAACCGCGCTGTCGGCGGTGAGCCCGTCGCCACCGTCCTGCTGCACTCCCTCCACCATCCGCCAACCCGCTCTGTCGGGGGCGAGCGCGTCGCCCTCGCCGCGCTGCACTCGCTGCGGTTCTCCGACATCCTCCGCCAGCTGGGTTGCTCCCAGCACGAGGCCTCGCTGGCCACCGCACTCGTGCTCGCCCGCATGTTGCACCCTTCCTCCGAACGCGAGGCCAGCCGCTGGCTGAACCAAGCCAGCTCGGCCTGGGAACTGCTCGGCTGCGACACGCTGAGCCCCCCCGCTCTCAACTCGCTGTACCGCATCGGCGACCGCCTCTGGCAATCTCGCGCGAGTTTGGAGACGGCGCTCGCCGGGCGCGAGCGCACGCTCTTCGAGGGCCGGCGCCCGGCGCTGGCGCTGTACGACCTCACGAATGTGCACACTTTCGGCAAAGCCCAGGCCGACCGACAGTTCGGTCGCTCGAAACAGAAGCGCAGCGACTGCCCGCTGGTCACTCTGGCTCTGTCCACCGACGAGGCCGGTTTCCCGCTCTACAGCGAGGTGCTGCCGGGCAACGTTTCCGAACCGGACACCCTCAAAGCGGCCATCCAGCGCCTAAAAGCCCGCTCCCGGACCGACGAGTCGCAACCAGTCGTAATTATGGACGCCGGAATTGCCTCGCAAGCCAACCTGGACTGGTTGCGCAAGCGAGGCTACGACTGGATGACGGTGCAGCGTGGCAAGCGCGCCGAGCTGCCCGCGGGCGCCGAGCCGGAGTGCTTCACGACGCGCTGCGGGATGCAGGCCAAGGCCTGGGATGTCTCGCCACCCGGGGCCCGGGAGAAGCGCGTGCGCGTCTGGACCCAAGGGCGGCAGGCCAAGGAAGCAGCCATCCAGGGACGCGCCCGCGAACGGTTCGAGCAGGACCTGCGGAGCCTGCACGCGGGGCTTGAGCGCGCGGGCTGCCTGAAGCAGTACGAGCGGGTGCTGGAGAAGGCCGGGCGCCTGAAGCAGCGCCACAACCGGGCAGCCCCGCAGTACGAGGTGCGGGTGCAGGCCGCGGCAAAGGGAACCAAGGCAGCCAAGAAGGGGCACGCGGTGGCAGTGCGATGGAAGCTCAATGAGAAGGGTCTTGAGCGCGACCGGCGCGTCGGAACGTACGAGCTGCGGACCAGCTGTGACGCGTGGGGACTGGAGGAGATTGTGCGCACATATTGGCGGTTAGTGGAGATTGAGCAGACGTTCCGCGCGCTGCAATCAGAATTGGGCCTGCGGCCTGTATACCATCGCAAGCCAGAGCGCATCCGGGCGCACCTGTTCGTAGCGGTGCTGGCCTGCCACGCGGTGCATCTGCTGCGACGGCGGTTGGCAGTGGGCGGGATCCACGACAGCTGGACCACGGTCCGACACAAGCTGGAGCACTGGGATCGCGTGATAACCCAGATGCGGACTGTGGACGGACGACTGATCGAGAACTGCCAAGACACTATGCCCGGGCAAGAGGCTGCCGAGATCGCAAGAGCGGTGGGGGTGGAACCCCAACCGCACCGGAGGCAATTCTGAGATGGGATCAGGCCCGTCAGCCAGCCTCACAAATGTAGTGCCATCGCGGGTCTCAAACCACAATATGCTGTGCTACTGCAAACTGCACTAACTATATGTTGTGGTCACTTGGCGAACTCCAGTTCGGGAAGGCCCCAAGCTGACACCCAGAGCTCATCACCGGACCCGCCTGAGGCACAGGTCCACTCACCAAGAAAGCCGCTCTCGCTACCTTTTCCGAGGCACTGCTCGCTCTACAAGACTCCTCTGCGATCACCCCGTACCCACACGTCCCTCCTCCTAGGTCGTGCGATCCGCCTCAGGGAGAATCCGAGAAAGTCAGAATCGTGTCGTGCACCCCTTGTGTGTCACGGGCAGGCGGCGGCGGGTCTTCGAGGCCGACAGGGCGGTCGCGGTGCGGACGGCGACGGGCAAGCGAGTGCAGGTCTACCAGGAGTAGGGGGAGCACGGGGAGACGCGCCTGTACTGCGCCTCGGAGCGGCGCAAGGAGAAGGAGCAGGCCATCGTGGGGCGCGCCAGGAAGCGCTGGGAGCAGGCCCTGGGGAAGCTGCACGAGGGATTGTCGAAGCCGCGCTGCACGAAGCGCGCGGACAAGGTCTGGCAGCGCATCGGGCGGCTGCGGGAGAAGTACCCGCGGGCGGCGAGGCATTACCAGATCGAAGTGGAAACGGACGCGCAGGGGAAGCTGGCGCTGGCGGTGCGGTGGCAGCACCAGCCGGCGGGGAACTCAGTCGTGACGCATCCGGGGGTGTACTGCCTGCGCACGAACATGACGGCTTGGGACGAGCAGCAGTTGTGGAGCACGTACGTGCAGCTGACGGATCTGGAGGCGGTGTTCCCGAGCCTGCAGCAGGAGCTCGGCTTGCGGCCCGTGTACCATTCGAAGCCGGAGCGCTCGGAGTCCCACCTGCTGCTGACCGTGATGGCCTACCAGCTGGTGCAGGTCATCCGGAGGCGCTTGCAGGAGGCCGGGGAGACAGCGAGCTGGATGACCCTGCGGCGGCGGCTGACAGGGCAGCAGCGGGTGACGGCAGTGTTCCGGCAGCAGGACGGGCGGAACCTGCACGTGCGCAAGGCGACGCGGGCGGAGCCCGGGCAGCAGGCGATCTACGACGCGCTGGGCGTGACGCACAGCCCGGGAGGGGTCAAGAAGCTGACCGTGGCAGCGACCCGCAAGTCACAGAATTGACGGAATGTAGTGCCAGACGCCGAATCTGGCACCTCGGGGAAACTGCCGGAAAGGGGCGGTGACCAAGACGGGTAGCACACAACAGAGTGTGTTTCAGAATCATGAAACGTATACATATTGTATCTAGAGGCATCTCGCCAACGGCGCGAAGAAAGGCCCTCGAGGAGCCGTCTCAAACCGCACCTGACAAACTTGGGCTGGGCTACGAGGATGTCAACGACCTGACAGCCTGCTCGCGCTCGCAAATGTGAGTTGCGAGCGCCAGAACGAAATCAGGGCGACAATGCGCTTTCAGAGCTTCAAGGGAGCACGGAGCACGAATTCGAGACGGGTCTCTGACGGAATCTTGAGCTTGGTTCCCCTCGCCGCTGCCACGGCGATCCCCGTTCCAGCACCGGCACCAGCACCAATCGCGGCACCTTTCTTGCCACCGAAGATTCCTCCAAGGACGGCCCCACCGACGCCACCGATTGCAGTGTTCCGAATCGTCTTGCGGCCCTTGCCTTTGCCTTGGAGTTCAGCGTAGTCCGTGGCTACGTCGTAGCTCCGCCCGTTCACGGTAATGTCGTAAATCTTCAAGGCAACCTCATCGCTACCTTTCAGTGCACCGCTTTGCTCGACGCGCATCACCTGGACGGTGGCATCGGCATAGCGTGGGACCACAACCTGGCTGCCCACGACAATGGGATCGTCGATGCTCGCCCGAAAGCGTTCGCCGACTCCCGTAAGGTCGGCGTCGATCGGGTCAATCAGCCGAACCGTAATCAGCGTCGCGGCCGGTACCGTGACGCCCATCGGCGAGTTCGCCACTTGGCTCGGTGAGAAAGCCCCGGGAGATAGGGGAGCAGCGGTCGTTGGGGGCGTTGCGAAACCGATCCTGGATACGTCCCCCACGGAGTACGTTTGGACGTTGCCGGCCGGCCCGATAAAGCGGACCGACCGAGCGTCACCACCAACGTAAGTTCCCTCGATAACGGTTCCGTTGTGAAGAATCAGTTGGTCCGCCAGTGTAGGACCGGCCAAGACCAGCAAGTAGAACGAATGGACCAGCAGGAAGCGCATGCTTTTCATCGTTGATCTCCTTCCGGGGGGGGGGGGGGGGGTAGCACCATCATCATGATACTGAAACTGTATCACAATCGATCTCCCCAATCACGGCCGCCGCAAAGTCCAAGTCCGCTTTGACGGCGGTCGCATGTCCTCCGATGGCGGTGCCGTGCTGCTGCGGGCTGCCGACCAGCGCAGCGGCCTGTCCCAGCCCAAGCTTGTCAGGTGCGGTTTGAGACGGGTCCTCGAAGGCCTTTCTTGGCGCCGTTGGCGAGATGCCTCTAGACACAACATGTATCCGGTTCGTGATTCTGGAACCCAATCTGTTGTATGCTACCCGTCTTGGTCACCGCCCCTTGCCGGCAGTTTCCCCGAGGTGCCGAATTCGGAGTCTGGCACTACATTCCGTCAATTCTGTGGCTTGCGGGTCGCTGCCACGGTCAGCTTCTTGACCCCTCCCGGGCTGTGCGTCACGCCCAGCGCGTCGTAGATCGCCTGCTGCCCGGGCTCCGCCCGCGTCGCCTTGCGCACGTGCAGGTTCCGCCCGTCCTGCTGCCGGAACACTGCCGTCACCCGCTGCTTCCCTGTCAGCCGCCGCCGCAGGGTCATCCAGCTCGCTGTCTCCCCGGCCTCCTGCAAGCGCCTCCGGATGACCTGCACCAGCTGGTAGGCCATCACGGTCAGCAGCAGGTGGGACTCCGAGCGCTCCGGCCTCGAATGGTACACGGGCCGCAAGCCGAGCTCCTGCTGCAGGCTGCGGAACGCCAGTTGCTGGGTCAGCGCGCTAGGCGGGGTCCCGCTGCTGTGCCTGCACGGCGATCTGAACACCTCGCTGGCCCAAGAGATCCGCGAGCTGGTGCTGCCGCAATTGGCGCAGCTGGACCTGCTGGGCGAGTCGGTCGGGCGTCCCAGCCAGGGTGCCGAGCCGCGCCCTGCCTGTGACACACAAGTAAGGCTCTGGAACTGGTGCGGGAGCCTTCACGACGGGAAGTGACCCGCGGAATCAGAACGAAGTGCGTCCTGTTGGCACGTCTTGGCACGTCCCGCAGGCTCGTGTGGACAGGTGGAGCCGACTCGGCTCCCGCAGGGACTGGGCGTGCCACCGGAGGGCGAGCGCTGCGGCGCGCAGCGCGGTGCTCCAGCTGGCAGCAGGCACCATCGTGCGGGTCTGGCGCGATGCGATGGTCTGGCGGCCCACCAGCACGCCCTCGCAGGGCTGCGTCGGGCGGGCGGATGAGTCGACCGCGGTCAGGATCAGGGGTTGGCGGCCGGGTTAGGTGTCCGCCGCCAGCGCGCGGGCCAGTAGGCTCTCCTGCTGCAGCCGCAGCACGCGCTCATAGACCCGCGCGGCGGCCCTGAGGTCGGTCAGGCCTTCCCACAGCTTCTGGTGGCCCGGCGGCGCATTCCCCTTGCGGTTCAGGTACCCGCCCATCACCGCCATGGTGCGCACGGCCCGGCCCACCGTGTTGGGTTCCGGCAGCTGGCGCTCGTGAGCGAAGTCCCGCAGCACCAGCAGCTCGGTCTTCGTGAACAGCACCTCGGCCGGCAGCTCCGGCGTCTGCCGGCCGAGCAGCGCCATCAGCATCAGCCGCCAGGCGATGACCGCGTTGATCGTCACGGCCCGCTCCATGCGCTCCACGCGCCGGTGCTGCAGCTGCTCCACCTGGCAGCCCGTCTTCAGCACGCGGTGCCAGTCCTCGATCACCGTGGAGTGCCTGCGATTTCGTGGACACCTGAGAGGTGCGGTTTTTTGGGAGATGCGGCACTGTAGTGGCGGGGTAACAGGAGGGCCCCAGCGATGAGCCAACGGTATGTGAAGGCCTACCCGAAGGAGTTTCGGGCACAGGTGGTGAAGGTGTTCTTGGCGGGCGGACGGAGCCTGCGGGAGGTCGCCGAGGAGTTTGAGGTGTCGCAGGACTCGTTGCGACGGTGGGTGAAGCAGGCGCAGATCGACAGCGGTGAGCGCACGGACGGGCTGACGACCGCGGAGCGCAAAGAGCTCCGGGAATTGCGGCGTGAGCTGCGGCGGCTGCGGATGGAGCGGGAAATCTTGGCAAAAGCCGCAGCCTGGTTCGCTCGGGAGACCGGTTCGATGCCGTCAGGGTCTTCGAGTTCTCAAGCGGGTACCAGGGTCAGTATCCGACAGCCATGATGTGCCGGGCGCTGGGGGTCTCCGCCAGCGGGTACCATGCATGGCACCGGCGGCCACCGAGTCGGCGGGTGGTGGAGAACCAAGCGTTGGGCGCAAGGATCGCCGAGATCCACGAAGAGTCGGGCGGGACCTACGGCGGGCGGCGGGCCGGGCCGTGTCGCGGCAGCGGGTGGAGCGGCTGATGCGCTCGTTGGGCCTGCAGGGTGTGCACCGGCGCCGCCCGCGGAGCACGACGCGGGCGGACCCCCACGCAGAACCGGTGCCGGACCGGGTCAAGCGGCAATTCGAGGCCACCGAGCCCAACCGGCTGTGGGTGGCCGACAGCACCTACGTGGACACGCAGGAGGGGTTCCTGTTCTTGGCGATCGTGATCGACGTGTTCAGCCGCAAGGTCGTGGGCTGGGCCATGGCCGCGCGCCAGACTGCCGACTTGACGCGCACCGCGCTGGAGATGGCGCTCGAGACCCGGGGCGCAAAGGGCGTCATCTTCCATTCCGACCATGGCAGCCAGTACACCGCGGTGGCCTGCACCTCGCGCTGCGCACAGGCCGGCGTGCTGCAGTCGATGGGTGCCGTCGGAAGTTGCTACGACAACGCGATGGCCGAGAGTTTCTTCGCCACCCTCGAATGCGAACTGCTGCGCCGCACCCCATTCGAGACGCGCGCAGAGGCCACAACCGAAATCTTCAAATTCGTCGAAGGCTTCTACAACCGCCGGCGGCGGCACTCCGCGCTGGGTTACCTCTCGCCGAACGAGTTCGAGGACGCTTGGGCAGCAACCCGGCGGACTCGGAGCTAGGCCAGATGCGCGATGCTCGCAAGCGCCGCCCACGGCGATCAGGCGGGGACCGTCGTGGGGGCCAGCCCCCAAACCCCCGGGGTTTGTCTGGGCATGGAAAGAATCTATCGAAATGCAGGGACACTACGACAGACAAAGCTTGCGACAGCACATGGTATAGCGCGGATGTGCCATTGGAAGTAACTGTTGCGAGCGCGTGGCTGGAGCATGTTTTCAAGTGGCTTGGAGGCAAACGCTCGGGCCAAGCGCTCGGGGGCTCGTAAGCACGATCCCGCCGAGGCGGGGATTGTGCGCGTCCGGCTCCAGTGTGCGCGCGGCTCGGCCCGCGGAGAACTGGGTGGTCTGGGCCCACGCCCAGCCGGCCTTGCGCAACACCCGCGCTTGAGGTGCCCCCGGCCCGGAGGGTGGGCTCACACCCAGCCGCGGGCATTTTTCCACCGTGAGCTAGCCCGCGGGTGAGGCTGACGACCGGCTGGCCAGCATCAGCCCGGTCTGCGCTTGGTGGGCCACCAGCGCACCGCACAGGCTGGCAGCTTTCTCGCAGGCGGCAAGCTTGTCCCGCCGGGGCCTGGTCCAGATCCTCGAGAGCCTCGCCACGCACGGTTGCCAACTGCGTTTCGGCCTCCGCGAGCTGGGTCTGCAACTCTTGGCAGCGCCGCTGTCGGCGACCGGCCTCGGTGGCCAGCGAGCGGTCCGCCAGGGTGGTGGCCGCGGCCTTGCGCTCCCATCCGACGCGTTCGGCAGTCAGCCGCTCGGCGGCCAAATGGACTGCCGCTGCCCAGCTGGCCGTTCCGGTGCGACGCACTCTCCGCCCCACTCCGAGCGACCCCCGGCGGGTTCACTCTGGATGAGAATCCGTGTTCACTCTGATGAGAATCAGCATCCAGGCCGCTGTGCCTGGCATTCCGGCAGCGCCGGTGCCAACCTCGAATCTCTGTCTCTCACGGCTTTGCGCAAGGCCACCAGCGTCGGCTTGCGCTCCTGCTCGCTGCGGCGACCGCGGCCAGCTCCCATTGCTGATCCTTGGCCAGTGCCAGCTCGCCCGTCTGCATCGGTTGTGTGCAGTACTGGAAATACGATCCGCTGCCGATGGGGCCCTCACCGTGTCCCTCCGGACGACACTGAGCGAGCGTCACCAACCAAGCGATCCCCAGCGATCGGTCGCGCTCGCCGCTCAGTCAGCTCACAGAGGCGAGCGATCGCTGTGTGCGGGGGGGCCAGCATGGACACCCCCCGCTGAATCATCATTTCGACGAGTTCTCTAGGGAGTGTCAGAAATCCCGTGTATGGACCCGCCCCGGGGCAGACCCTTGGCAGGGGCCCGGGGAGGGAGGGAGCCGGCCGGACCGGGCCCCTGCCAAGGGTCTGGTCGAAACAAACGAAAGCAGGTATGTTATGAAGCGTAAGATGAACCTCCTCAATCCCACCAGCCAACCTGTGCCGCCCGGCGAGCCCCGCCGCGCCCCGGAACTCTCCGATGAGGCGATCGACGCCTTCCTCGACGGCCGCGACCCGGCTCAGGTCCTCCGCGAGCCCTCTGTGATCCTCGAGCTCTACAGGAAACTCGCCGAGCGGGCCCTCCAAGCCGAAATGGCCTACCACCTCGACCACTGCGAGGACCCCAACACCCGCAACGGCCACAATCGCAAGACCGTCCACACCGAGCACGGCAGCATGCTGCTTGCCGTCCCCCGTGATCGCCAAGGCTCCTTCCGGCCCCAGCTCATCGAACCCTGGTGCCGCCGCCTCGAGGGCTTTGACCAGCTCGTCCTGAGTCTGTTCTCCTCCGACTTCCCCCTCCCCAAGACTCAGCATGCGCGAGATCCGCGACCAGCTGGCCGCCCGGTACGACGTCGACGTCTCCCCGGAACTGATTTCCAAGATCACCGACGAGGTGCACGAGGAGCTCCGCGAGTGGCAGAACCGACCGCTCAACGAGGTCTATGCCCTGCTGTTCCTGGACGCCATCTGGGTCAAGATCCGCCAGGACGGAGCGGTCACCAACAAGCCTGTCTTCCTGGCCCTCGGGGTGGACTGCTCAGGCCGCAAGCAGTTGCTGGGACTGTGGATCCAGCAACAGGAAGGTGCCAAATTCTGGCTCAAAGTGCTGAAGGAATTGCAACAACGGGGCGTAAAGGACGTGCTGATCGCCGTCACGGACGCCCTCAACGGGTTTCCCGCGGCCATCGAGGCCGTCTTCCCCCAGGCTCTCGTGCAGACCTGTGTGGTGCATCTGCTGCGCAACTCCCTGCTGCAGGTCTCCTACCAAGAACGCCAGCAGCTCAGCCGGTCCCTGAAGCAGATCTACCGCGCCGACAGCGCCGTAGCCGGCCTGCAGGCGCTGGAGGCGTTCGAGGACAGCGAGCTCGGACGGAAATACCCCGCCATCGGCCGCCTGTGGCACCGCCACTGGGAGCAAGTGGAGCCCTTCTTCTCATTCACCGAGCCGGTGCGCAAGGCCGTCTACACCACCAACGCCATCGAGAGCCTCAACAGCTGTGTGCGGCGGGCCGTGGTCGTGCGAGGGCACTTCCCCAGCGACAAAGCCGCCAGCAAGCTGATCTACATGGCCCTGCGCAAGGTGGAGCGCAAGTGGAAGAGACCTCCCCCGTACTGGCACCAGGCGCGCCGGGAGTTCGCCATCCTCTTCGAGGGTCGCTTCCAGGTGGTGCCGCGGTGAGCAGCACCCTGCCAGCGGGAAGCCGCATGGAACGGCTGCCGGGCAGCCGCCCGCCGGGCGTGTGCCGCATGCAACGCGGGCTGCTGCTCGGCACGCGCAGCGAACCGATGCCGGGCGTCCAGCCGCCAGCCTTCCGCCACAGGGGCTCTCTCAGCGCGCTGCGCGCGCCCTGTGGTCCCCCGCGCCCAACCCGGCCGCAAAAAGCGCTGGCCTCGCTGGACGCGATCCCTCCCGCTGCGCTACACTGGCCAATCGCATACACGGGATTTCTGACACGGTCGTTCTCTAGCCAGTTATTCCTCCGCGGGTTGCTCCCCAGCAGAGCCCGCTTGCGCTTCACCGGCCGAACGGCACTATAGCAGCCGCTGCTCAACACCGATGCGGCTCCCTGCCTCTACCGGGCCACCAGTCCACTCACTCTTGACTTTCTCGTCCTGGCCCGTCATCATGTTGAAATCACTCAGAGGCTGATCGTCCTGCCGCACGCTAACCAGTCCACGAAACTATACGCACTCCACCCAGCGTCGCCGGTACCACTGCAGCACCCGCTGGGCGTCCTGCAGCGTGCGCACCGGGCAGGTCGTCAGCAGCAGCCACTCCAGCCGCTGGCCGTGCTGCGGCTGCTGCCGCTCGCGCACCTGCACCGCCAAGGTCGGACAGTCCTCGTTGGGCGCTGGCAGTGGCACCGTCTCGAAGCGCAGCTCCAGCTGGGCCTGCCGCGCCGCGCCGACTGGCGCTGCACCGCCAGCTTCAGCGTGGCCTGCAGCGGGGCTTGGCGCAGCTCGTCGAACAGCTTCGAGCCCGTGGCCAAGGCCCGGTTGTGCTTGGCCCGCACCAGCAGGTCCACATGCCCCAGCCGCTGCTGCTCGGCGAACAGGGCGAACACGTCCCCTTCCCGGTCCAGCACCGTCACCGGCCGCACTCACGGCAGCTGCTGGGCCAGCTCCACGCAGTCCTGCAACCCTCGCAGCCAGCGACCGGTGGTGCGTTCCGGGAGCGGCTTGGCGCGCTCGGACGGGCCGTCCAGGCCCGGGCGGTCGAACTCGATGCGCGTCACCCCCAGCGGCAGCCCGTCCTCGCTGACCGCCAGCGTGGAGTGCATGTGCAGGCCCACCGTGCCGTCCGAGTGCTGGTTCTTGCCGACCAGCCCCAACCCCTGGCCGTCGCTGTGCTCGGCGAAGTTCAGATCCGAGCCGTCCTGCACCAGCAGCACCCGGCGCGGCGGTGCGTGGCGAGCAGGTTCTCGACCGTCAGCGGCGAGTCCGGGGGGTGGTCGATGAAGCGAGAGACCATCGGTTTGGAGGACTGCACGCGCACGCTGCGCACCAGCCGGCGCGTCAAGCGTACATCACCCAGCGGGGCGGCGCCGAATTCATGCTCGGCCCACTCGTGCAGGGCCAGTCCCTGGGCCGGCTGCAGGGGCGGCCGGGGCCGCAGGCCGCTCAGGCCCAGCTGGGGCCGCCAGTGGCGGCACAGCGGGCGCACGAAGATGTGCTTGCGGGGCACCTTGGTGCCGGGCGGGGTGAAGCGACCGCGGCCCGCCGTGCGACCGATGCGGGTCCAGTTGGCAGCGGCGAAGCAAGTGCCTTGGTGACGGCTGGAGTCGATGAACGTTTCCACCTTCGCCACACACTGCTAGGTCGCAGGGGGATGGGTCGGCGGGCCCACCGGAGGCGGTCACGATCCGCCGTCCGCGCCATCCGCTGGAGGGCAAGACGGTGTCGGTCATCGGCGTGCACAACCTCGGCCTGCGCGGCTTGAAAGTGAAGGTCCGGCTGCCGGACGGAGGCAGCTGCTGGCTGCCGGCGTCGTGGACCAGTCTCGGCCCGCGGGAGCCGAACTCGCTGCGGCTGGCGGGTGCACGACAAGGTTTTGATTTTCCCGGTATACCGGTGGGTTGAAGTCCAACTGATCTTGGAGAGCGGGTGCAAGGCGGGAGAACACGACCCATCGCATTCTGATCGTTCGGGAACGTTCGGCCGGGGTGTGGTGGGAAGATTCGGCTCTCTATGGTCAGGCGGCAGTTGCGTGCTGCGATTCCCAGCGCCATGCCCAGAAGTCTTCATACCGCCCGCCCAGGATGCAAGCGCGCAATGCCAGGATGCCCTCCGCACCGTCCTTGCTCCAGCGCATGCCAGCCTGTTTGAGCCGTACTGCGACAACACTCTTGCAGCCCGCCTCTACAACCCCGGAACCAATCTGCAGTCCTTGTGCTCGGAAGTCCGCGTAGCGCATGCGCTCGCGGTTGGCCTCGATGTACGCCATGCATTCGGCAGCCTTCTTGCTATGGCTGGCATGAGCCTTCAGCGTTGCCAGCAAAGTGTCCAGGAACCCCTCCCTGAGTTCCGAGCAGCGAGCCTCGGCCCAAGTCTCAACCGCTGCCCGATCGTCTCGCAGCAGGTCCTTGGCAACCTCCCAAAGTCGTTCGGCTACGTGGTAGAAGTCAACGATCTGGATGGCACCCGGGAACAATTCGGAGGCCACTCGCCAAATCCACTTGGCACCATCACCGAGGATGACGCGGCGTGAGGCTTGTCGGAAGCCACGCCGCTGGGCTTCCCGCCATACTCGACGGGCAAAGGCGGACTGCTCCGGATCGGTGTCGCGCGTGGCCGCGCTGTCGATCGCGGCCGAGTAGGTTGCCGAGCCGGCATCGCAGGCCGCACGGCCGTCTTCGTCGTACTGTTCCGCTGTCCAGAGCACGATCACCTTGGCCGCACGCGTGACAGCCGAGCCGTCGGCCTGCTTGCCGCTGCGCCCGGCCACTTCCGTGGGGCGCAGCGGCACCCCGGTTCCGTCGATGCCGAGGTACATCGTGGGTGCAGCAGGGGGTTCGCAGTCGAACACAGCCGCGCTCTCGGCGGCTGCGATCTCGCGACCGAGCGCCTCAGCGACACGCTCCACGCGCTTGGCATTGACCCTGACGCCGCCCACCTCGGACAGCAGTTCCGAGGCCCTTTGGAAACTGGCCAACACGGCTGCCGAGCCTGTCATGCGCGTGACTGCCGGCGACAGGCTGGTGGCTTGCAGGCCCAAGGCTGCGTCTCGCGGGTAGTAGCCCGTACCGCACTGCTGGCAGTGATAGTAGGCCCGCCGCAGTTGCAAGGGCCCCAAAGCCGTCTCAAACGTCTTGGGAAAGCGGCCCGCGTAGCGGGCGGGCTGACCACAACGGCACTTGCAGGGCCGCTGCTCGCCGTCGGAGTGGTCGGCGTTGAGCCGCCTCTCGACCGCCCGTGCTGCCAACTGCAGAGCTTGCTGCCGCACGTGCCCTTCGAACGCCTCGAGATCGATCTCGTCCACAGAGCCGGGGGCTACGAAGCGGTCGATTTCGGCTTCGAGCGCCGGGGTGAAGGCTTGCGCGCAGGCTTGTTTGGCTCATCCGCAAAATCTGTGGGCGTCGTCGGGTGCGGGCAGGTGGCCGAGGGTGTGGTAGAGGGCGAGCTCGTAGTTCTGGTAGGAGCGGAAGCCGAAGGCTTTGCGGAGGGCGAGTTTGGCTTTGAGGTTCATACCCTCGACGGCCCCGGAGGAGTGCTGCTTGCCGGTGGAGAACCAGTTGAGGACGAGGGCCTGGTGGTTCTGGAGCATGTTGGCGAACCCGATCAGGGGCTTGATCCGGGAGCGTTGGACGCGTTTTCGCCAACGTGTGAGGAAGTTGTCCGCCTGTTCAGGCGTATCCAGGGCGAAGAACTGCTGAAACTCCTCCTTGAGGAGCTAGGCCCGCACGGTGTTGAGGTTGTGTTGGAGGATTTCCTCGAGGCGGGGGACTTGCTTTGCTGAGAGGTTACGGCGCCATTTGAGCAGCAGCCAGCGGGCGTTCTTGAGCAACGGCCTTGAGCCGGCGGCCTTGAGCCGGCGGGCCTCGGCGGCGCGCACTTTGTCGATGGCCTTGGAGCGTTTCTGCATGATGTGAAAGCGGTCCAAAACACGCACGGCGTTCTCAGCCCGTCTGCGGGTGACGGACAGGTAGGCTTTCCACATGTCGGAGCAGACGACTTGCAGCTGCGAGGAGCGCAGCTGGCCGAACCAGTCGAAGAAGGCTTCGAGGGTCTTGATGCGGCGGTGCTCGCCGACCCACAGCAGGCGGCGGCAGCCTTGGTCGATCTGGCAAACGAGGGTCAAGTACCGGTGTCCCTTGTGCCAGGCGATCTCGTCGACGCCGATGGTTTTGACGTCGGAGAGGTCGACCCGGGCGCGGCCCCAGTCGACAGCCATGGAGACGGAGCGGCGGACACGATCCCAGGAGACGCCGAAGATCTGGGCGGTCTCCTGCCAGGAGAGGCGCCGGGCCCAGCCGGCGAGGGTCCAGCTGAAGGCCTTGGTGACGGGGCGCTTGCCGTCAGCCCAAGGCACTCGTTCGACCTTGACCTTCCCGCACCAAGTACAGTTGACGCGACGCATAGCGTATAGGAAGTAGACAGGCAGGCCATAAAGGGGGACGAACTGGAAACGGCGGGTCCGGAGGCGATCGTAGCCGGGGCCGGGCATGCCGCAGACGGAGCAGACGGGTTTGCAGCCGGCGCGAGGCCGGACCTCGACTTCCACCCGGCCGTCCCCTCGCTCGTTCTCCAAGAGGCGGATCTGGGCGTACACGAACCCGGGGATTTTGTGGATGTAGTTGAGAATCGTGCGGAACTTCACAGCACCTCCTGCGGGTGGCACCATGGTTGCACAAACGGAGGCCCGCGCCGCAGCCGGGGCGACCTTCGGCGGGGCCCGCAGAGGGGCGTCGAGGGGGCGGGAGGCACTACTGCTGGAAGCAACAGGCTGGGGCAGCGGAGGCCTGCAAGGAGCTGCCTGCCGGTCCCGCAGGTGGCTGCTCACCAGCCGGTTGTCCGGGTCAGGTTGGATGCCACTAACCCACAGAATCTGCGGAAGAGGCGCTTTTTCTTAGGGCACTGGTGCCCTTGCCGAGCCGCGAGCGGCACAGTTCGTCACTGACGTCGATCAGTTCCGCAACCAGACGCCGCAGACGCTGGCACTCTGCGATCTGTGCTTGAGTCTGCTTGACTTGAGAGGCCGGGATGGACTGGCTGCGGGTTTTGCCGTTGACGGAGCGGGTGAGCAGCCAGTAGGGCCCGTGACCGGGCTTCTGCTTGTCGGCACAGAAACAGGTGGACTTGCCACAACGGCGGTAGTTCTGCACGAGGGAGCCGGGGCGCAGGTCGCCCAATGCGCCGAGTCTTGCGAGCAACGCCTGTCGGCGTTGCTGAAGATTTGATGAGTCGGGTGGGGCGGGCACGGGACGTCCTATGTTTGTTCGTGTATACCGCTAACAGACAAGGAGTCAAGCGTACAGTTTCAGCAGTGCAGCGGCAGACAGCCCAGACCGGCTGCTGCCCAGGCGACAGCGCTCCGCTAGGTGCTCGCCGCTGAGTTGCATCCGGAGCTACTGAGCCGACAGCTATCCCTTCGGGAAGGCCCCAAGCTGACACCCAAAGCTCATCACCGGACCCGCCTGAGGCACAGGTCCACTCACCAATAAAGCCGCTCTCGCTACCTTTTCCGAGGCACTGCTTGCTCTACAAGACTCCTCTGCGATCACCCCGTACCCACACGTCCCTCCTCCTAGGTCGTGCGATCCGCCTCAGGGAGAATCCGAGAAAGTCAGAATCGTGTCGTGCACCCCGCCGAGAGCCGCCCCTGGCCAACGCTGTGGTAGATTGGAACTTCCAAGCCGTTGCGAGATGCATTCGCCGGCACTGGTGACGCCCAGCCCACCCGGCAGTGGCGCGTGGGGGAGTGGCCCGCTCCAGCGCTTTAGCCTTCCCATGGATCGAGCAGTCGCCAACCGATACGTATCAGCGCTGGCCGAGGTCGTCGTCCGTGACGACGTCCCGCTGTCGCCGGAGGACGCGCTCGGACAGCTGGAGGAGTTCGCATCCCTGTTGGCGGCCGCGCCGGACCTAGCAGTCGCCCTGACGTCCCCGGCCGTGCAGGTGGCTGACAAGCGCGGGCTGATCAGGGACATCGGCGAGCGGGCAGGGCTGGACCGGCTGGTGGTGAACTTCCTGTGCGTCGTCGCCGACCAACGCCGCATGCGCCATTTCCCGCTGCTCGTGGAACGTTTCCGGGCATGGCTGGACCGGCACATTGGCCGGGTCGCGCTGAAGGTCCGGCTTGCGCGCCCGGTGGGCGAGGCGCAGAGAGTGGCGCTGGAAGCAAGGTTCCGGGCACTCACGGGAAGCCAGGTGCGGGTGGCCTATGTCCACGACCCCGACATAATCGGGGGCTGCTCGGTGCAAGTGGGCTCGCGGGTGTACGACGGCTCGCTGCGGACAGCTCTGACATCGCTCGCGGACATGCTGGTGGACAGCGGGCGGTAGCCGGGCCAGGCCCTGAGGAGACACACGAATGGCCAAGATCAACCCTTCTGAGATCACGCAGCTAATCCGGGACCGGATTCTGAACTACGACGCCACGGTAGCGGTGGCGGAGGTCGGATCGGTGATCTCCCTCGGCGACGGCATCGCCCGGCTACACGGGCTTGACAATGTCATGGCCGGCGAGCTCATCGAATTTGACGGTGGCGTGGCCGGCATCGCCATGAATCTCGAGGAACACCAAGTCGGCGCGGTGCTTCTGGGCGACTACACGGAGTTGCAAGAGGGCGACCAAGCCCGGCGGTCTGGCCGCATCATCTCGATACCGGTCGGCGACGCGATGCTCGGGCGTGTCGTCAACGCCCTGGGGCAGCCAATCGATGACAAAGGGCCGATCGAGAGCACTCAGTACAACCCGATCGAGCGGATTGCCCCCGGCGTGATTGACAGGGAGCCGGTCAAGGAGCCCCTGCAAACGGGGCTGAAGGCGATCGACGCGATGATCCCCATCGGAAGGGGCCAGCGCGAATTGATCATCGGCGACCGCCAGACGGGCAAGACGGCTGTCGCGATCGACACCATCCTCAACCAGAAGGACGGCGACGTCATCTGCATCTACATAGCGGTCGGACAGAAGCGCTCGACAGTGGCGCAGGTGGTGAAGACCTTGGACCAGAACGGGGCGATGGACTATTCGATCGTGGTCGTGGCCTCGGCATCCGACCCGGCGCCGATGCAGTATCTGGCCCCATTCGCAGGGGCGGCCATCGGGGAGTACTTCCGCGACACGGGACGCCACGCGCTGTGCGTGTTCGACGACCTGTCCAAGCATGCGGCCGCGTACCGCGAGATTTCGCTGCTCTTGCGGCGCCCGCCCGGCCGAGAGGCCTACCCGGGGGATGTGTTCTACCTGCACTCGCGCCTCCTGGAACGGGCCTCGAAGCTGAACGAAAAGCTGGGAGGCGGCTCTCTCACGGCGCTGCCCTTCATCGAAACGCAAGCCGGAGACGTGTCGGCCTACATCCCCACCAACGTGATCTCGATCACGGACGGGCAGATCTACCTCCAGTCCGACCTGTTCAACGCCAACGTCCGGCCCGCGGTGGACGTGGGCATCTCGGTCAGCCGAGTTGGAGGCAACGCCCAAATCAAGGCCATGAAATCGGTCGCGGGCACGCTGCGGCTGGATTTGGCGCAGTACCGGGCGCTGGCGGCTTTCGCGCAGTTCGGTTCCGACCTGGACAAGACATCCCAGCAGCAGCTGCTCCGCGGAGACCGATTGGTGGAGGTTCTCAAGCAGAAGCAGTACCGGCCTGTCTCGGTCGAGAAACAGGTGGCGGTGATCTTCGCGGGCACGAAGGGTTACCTCGACGATCTGGAGCTGAGCCAGATCGCGGAATTCGAAGCGGGCCTGTACGAGTTCCTCGACATGCAGGGCGAGGGCGGAGTTCTGCAGGCCATCAGTGACCGGAAAGTTCTGGACGCGGATGTCGAGAGTTCCCTGCACGAGTCGATCCAGGCCTTCAAGGAACGCTTCGCGGCGACGCACGGGAACGTCGCGGCCAGCTAGCCATGCCCTCCCTGATCGACCTGCGGCGGCGGATCAGTTCCGTCAAGAACACGCAGCAGATCACCAAGGCCATGAAGATGGTCTCGGCGGCGAAGCTGAGGCGGGCCCAGCAAGCCGTGATCGGCGCGCGGCCGTACGCCGCCCTGCTGGAGGACATGCTGGGGAGCGTGCTGGCCGCGGGAGCAGCCGAGGGCGCCAGTGCTTCGCACCCCCTCTTGGAGCGGCGCAAGGCCCGGCGGGCCCTAGTGCTAGTGCTGGCCGGGGAGAAAGGCCTGTGCGGATCGTTCAACAGCAACGTCTTCAAGCGGGTGGAGAAGTTTGCCGCAGCGCGGGGATCGGGAGAGGTCGAGCTGGAATTGCTCGGGCGCAAGGCCGTGGAGCATTTCGCCAAACGCGGGCACAGGATCGGTGGAGAGTGGGAGCAGGTGTTCCTGAACGTGGATCCCGCAACGGCCCAGACCGTCGCTGACAAGGCCATCGCCAAGTTCACCGGCGGCGGGGCTGGCGCTGTCTGGATCGCGTACAACCGCTTTCGGAGCGTGATGAACCAAGAGACAGTCGTCGAGCGCCTGCTCCCGGTCAAGCCGCCGGCACCGGGCACGGGAAGCGGAGCGAGGCACGAGTTCGAGCAACCCGCCGCGGACCTGCTGGCCGCCCTGCTGCCGAGACGGGTGTCGACCCGAGTCTACGTCGCGATGCTCGAGTCGGCGACTGCCGAGCACGCCGCGCGGATGACCGCTATGGACACCGCGACGCGGAATGCCGGCGAGGTTCTCGACAAGCTAACCCTGCACCTGAACCGGGTGCGCCAAGCCAGCATCACCACGGAAATCATCGAGATCGTCTCGGGCACAGCGGCCCAAGAGTAGCGCTGGCCGGGACACAGGAGAGCCGCAAGCATGCATGCCGTAGGAAGAGTGATCCAAGTGGCCGGACCGGCCGTGGACATCAAATTCGAGGGTGGCAAACTGCCCAAGATCTTCAATGCCGTGACTATCACCAGCGAGGGCTTTGACGTGCCGGAGCCGATTCGGGTCACCTGCGAGGTGCAGCAGTACCTCGGCGAGGGACGCGTGCGGACCATAGCCATGCAGCCCACCGATGGCATGGTGCGCGGGATGCACGCCACCGACACCGGCAGGGCCATCTCGGTGCCGGTGGGGCCGCAAGTGCTCGGGCGCGTGCTCAACGTGCTGGGTGAGCCCGTGGACGAGCGCGGCCCGGTCGAGACCGAGACTGCGTTCCCCATCCACCGCGATCCGCCGCTGCTGACCGACCAAGCGACCGAGTCGGAAATCTTGGAGACGGGGATCAAGGTCGTCGACCTCATCGAGCCATACCTAAAGGGTGGCAAGGTCGGCCTTTTCGGCGGTGCCGGCGTCGGCAAGACCGTGATCATCATGGAGCTGATCAACAACATCGCCCTGCAGCACGGCGGGGTCTCGGTGTTCGCAGGCGTGGGAGAGCGCACGCGCGAGGGCAACGACCTGTGGCTCGAGATGCAAGACTCCGGCGTGGTTAACCCCGACGACTACAAGCAATCCAAAGCCGCGCTGATCTATGGGCAGATGACCGAGCCGCCCGGGGCGCGGCTGCGGGTGGGACTGACCGGGCTGACCGTTGCCGAGTACTTCCGCGACGTGGAGGGCCAAGACACGCTGCTGTTCATCGACAACATCTTCCGCTTCACGCAGGCGGGCTCGGAGGTCTCCGCGCTTCTGGGCCGCATGCCTTCGGCGGTGGGCTACCAGCCGAACCTGGCGAGCGAAATGGGCGCGCTTGAGGAGCGCATCACCTCCACCAAGAAGGGTTCGATCACCTCGGTGCAGGCCATCTACGTGCCGGCCGACGATTACACCGACCCGGCTCCAGCGACGACTTTCTCGCACCTCGACGCAACTAGCAACCTGTCGAGAGAGATTGCCTCGCTGGGCATCTATCCCGCGGTGGACCCCCTCACGTCTACCTCCAGAATCCTCGACCCCAACGTCGTCGGGAGTGAGCACTACGAGGTCGCGCAGTCGGTCAAGCGCGTGCTGCAGCGCAACAAGGAACTGCAGGACATCATTGCCATCTTGGGAGTCGAGGAGCTCTCCGAGGAGGACAAGCTCGTCGTCGCGCGAGCCAGAAAGATCCAGCGCTTCCTCTCACAGCCGCTGCACGTGGCGGAGCAATTCACGGGATTGCCGGGCTGCTACGTAAAGCTTGCCGACACGATCAAGGGGTTCAAGGAGATTGTGGCCGGCCGCCACGACGAGCTGCCCGAACAGGCCTTCTACATGGTCGGGACCATCGAGCAGGCGCAAGAGCGCGCGCGGGAGCTCGCTGCGTAGGCGGACCCGCCGCGGATCGGCAGGAGGCTGGCATGACAATGAGGCTGGAAGTCGCGGTTCCGGACAGGCTGGTCTTGGACGAGGGGGCTTTGGCCATCCAGCTTCCGCTGGCCACGGGCTATTTGGGCGTTCTGCCGGAACATGCCCCGTTGTTGGCAGCGATGGGCACGGGGGTGCTGAGCTTTGAGCGGCCAGAGGGCGGCGAGTCCAGGCTGGCGGTCGACGGAGGGGTCGTGGAAGTCTTGGCGGACCGGGTCCGAGTGCTCGCGGAGCGGGCGGAGCGATCCGGAGAGATCGACGCCGACCGCGCACGAGAGGCGCTGGACCGCGCGGAAGGGCGGCTGGTGGAACCCTCGCCGGAGACGGACGTGGCCCGCGCTCAACGCGCGCTTGCCAGGGCCAGGGCCCGCGTCGCCGCAGCCGGCGTCCCGTGAGACCGCGGCAGCCTCGGCTGGCGGGCGTCCCTACGCCCCCGCAGGCTCGGCCACGCAGGGATTGACCAGTTCCCCGATGCGCTCGATGCCGACCGTGCAGACATCGCCGGGCTGCAGGTAGACCGGCGGCTTGCGGGCCATGCCGACGCCCGGAGGCGTGCCCGTGGAGACAATGTCACCGGGCTCTAGGGTCATCACGGCCGAGAGGTACTCCAGCAATTCCGGCACGCCGAACACCAGCTGGTCGGTGTTCGAGTCCTGCATCCTCGTGCCGTTCAGGTCCAGCCAGATGCGGAGGTTCCCGGCGTCCGGGACTTCGTCCTTGCTGACCAGCGCGGGCCCGATGGGCCCGAAGGTATCGAAAGTCTTGCCGATAGTCCACTGCGAAGTTGCCAGCTGGTAGTCGCGCGCGCTCACGTCGTGGACACAGGTGTAGCCAAACACGTAATCCTGCCAGTCGGCGGCTCGAACTTGCTTAGCGCGCCGGCCGATGACGAACCCCAGCTCGGCCTCGTAGTCGACCTGGCTGGAGATGCGGGGAAGCACGATCGGGGCGCCCGGTCCGCAGACCGCGTTGCCGTACTTGGTGAACACCGTGGGGATCTCGGGAATCTCCATCCCCGACTCGATGGCGTGGTCGCGATAGTTAAGGCCGATGCAGATGAACTTGCCGGGGTTCGGCACGGGCGCGTGGAGCTTGACGGCACTCAGGGGTACGCCTTCCGAGCCGCCAGCGGCGAGGCGATCGGCCGCGCGGATCGCATCCGTGCCGCCGCCGAGGAACGTGATGGCGTCGCGATACCCAATCTGGGCAAGGCCGATGACCCGCCCTTCGACCAGAATCCCAGGCTGGGTCCGACCGGCGCCCTGCGAAGTGGTGACAAGTCGCATGAGACTCCATCGTACGACGGGCGGGCACTGGCAAACGCACCGCGGGCCGCGACACTCCGCGCGGGACGAATCCCGCGAACGGCCCGCGACCCGGCCCCATGCCCCGACCGACGCCTGAGAGCCAGTCGTCCGAGTTGGCGACTCTACTACGGGGCTGGCGCCTGCGAGTCAGACATCCAAGCCCACACCGCAACCGCCAGCCCGAAGCCGACGAAGCCCGCGGCGGCCATCAGCAGTCGCCTCGGGAGCTTGCCATGCCACCGGTCCGGCGACCGGACGACCGCCCGTCCCCCGACCGGGACCGACAGATCGGCGGACCCGTTTCGGCGCAGAGCCCGGACCGCCTCGCGGTTCGCGACCATGACGGAATGGGTCTGGGATCCGCGGGCGACCTTCCGGACATGCTTCAGGAGAGCCGGCGGGCATGCCCTCAGCGAAGTGTACGCCGCCCGGCCGTCGCCGCGGCAGACAATGATTCGAGTCGACTTCGCTACCCACTTCATGAGGCCTTCCTCACCGGCGGCAGGCCGAGCCCGGTCTGCGCCGCAAACTCGCTGACCAGCCGGATCAGGCCCAGCGCGGCCAAGGAGAGTGCCTTGTCCTTCCTGTATATCAAGCCGATGGTGCGGATCATCGGCAGCGGCAAGAGCCGAATCGCCTTGAGCCTGCCGGCCCTAAGCTCCTCCCTGGCACTGGTGATCGCCATGAATGTGATGCCGAGATTCGCCTCGGTGAAGCGCTTCTGCATCTCGCTGGACTCGAGCTCCATCGAGACCTTGACATCATCCTCGTACGGGTCGAGATACTCGTCGATCCGCCGACGGGTCCGGCCCGCCTTCGGCAACAGCAGGTTCTCCGACACGATGTCCTCAGCACCGATGGTCGTGCGCCCGGCGAACCGATGCTTGGCACTGGTCAGCAGGACCACCTCGTCGGTGTAGATCTGCACGACTGCCAGCCGCTTGTCCTGCAACGGCAGCTGGGTGACGCCAAAATCAAAGGTGTTGTCCACGACGGACTCGAAGATGGAGGCCCCATAGGCCCGAACAACCTGGAGCCTCACGCCGGGGAAAGACCGGTTGTAGCGCGCGAAGACGGTCGGGAGCACGTGGATGCAGGTCGCCTCGTTCGCGGCAATGCTCATCTCTCCCTTGGCGACGTGTTCCAACTCCCGCACCTTGTCGAACGCTTCCCGCCGCATGTCGAGGATCTTCCGGCAGTACTTGGCGAAGATCCCGCCGGCTGTGGTCAGCGTGATCTTGCTCCCGAACCGGTCGAAGAGCCGGGTGCCCAGTTCCTGCTCCATCTGGCGGATCTGCGCGCTGATGGCGGGCTGCGTGCGGTAGCAAGTCTTGGCGGCCTTCGAGAAACTGTTCAGCCGGACAATCTCGAGGAACGTGTGGAGCTGATCAAAGTCCAAAACCCAGTATCCGGCCTACAAAGGGCCGGGAGGCGCCGACAATCCCCCCGAGCGCCCAATCATGCTACATCATTCTGCCCCGCGCCGCGCGGTGCCGGTGCGCGGCAAGATCCCCGATGGGCGGCGTGGCGCTGGCTGGCGCTGGCTAGAATGAAACGTGCCCCCATGAGGCCCCGGATCTTCTCAGGAATGCAGCCCACTGGTGGATTGCACATCGGCAACTACCTCGGGGCCTTGCGGGGCTGGGTTGAGATCCAGCACGATTACGAGCCGATTTTCTGCATTGTCGATCTGCATGCGATCACGGTCCGGCAAGACCCGAAAAGACTGCGGGAGAATTGCGAGTCCGTCGCGGCGCTGTACCTAGCCGCCGGGATCGACCCGGGCCACAGCGCGGTGTTCGTGCAGTCCCAGATCCCTGCCCATGTCGAACTGGCTTGGATCTTCACCTGCACCGTCCCGTTCGGGTGGCTGAGCCGCATGACCCAGTTCAAGGCGAAGATGCGGCAGTCCGGGGCCAGCCACGACTCGATCGGAACGGGCCTGTTCGTCTACCCGGCCCTGATGGCGGCCGACATTCTCCTGTACCAGGCCAAGGTCGTGCCCGTCGGGGACGACCAATCGCAGCACATCGAGCTCACAAGGAATATCGCCCAGCGCTTCAACAGGCTGTACGGCAAGACCTTCGAAGTGCCGGGGACGAAGCATCCCTCGGTCGGGGCTCGCATCATGGGCCTGGACGACCCCGCCAAGAAGATGAGCAAGTCTGGCGCCGGGCCGCACCACTCGATACAGCTGCTCGACCCGCCGGGCCGGGTGAAGAAGCTGGTGGGCCGCGCGGTCACGGATTCGCAGCCGGCGGTGAACTGGGCCAATCCCGGCGCCGGCGTCGCCAACCTGCTCACGATCTTCCAGGCTTTCAGCGGGTGGGGCGACTCACGCATGGAGGGACACTTCGCCGGCATGCGCTACGGCGCGCTCAAGGGCCAGGTGACCGAGATGGTCAACGAGCGGCTCGCCCCGATCCAGCGGCGCTACTCAGAGCTGATGGCTAACCGCGCCCACCTGCGTGACGTGCTTCGGTCCGGCTCCGAGCGTGTCGCGCCGATCGCCGGGCGCACGCTCCGGCGCGCCAAGCGGCGCGCCGGCCTGTACTCCGCCTGAGGTACGGGCCGTGGCTGCCCCGGTATCGCTGACCGGGTACTGGAGGCTGCTGCGGCGCTCCAGAAACTTCCGGAGGGTGTGGCTGGCGCAGTTGATCAGTGGCTCAGGGGACTGGTTCTACTCAGTCGCGATCTACTCCCTGATCCTGGAGCTGACTGGCCGCGCCGAGTACGTGGCCTGGGCTGCGATCCTGCAGATCCTTCCGATGATGCTGCTGGGGCCAACGGCGGGCGTGGCCAACGACCGCCTGAGCCGCCGCAAGGTGATGCTGGCGAGCGATCTGGTCCGGTCGGTCCTGGTCCTGTGCATGCTGCTCATCGACCGCCGCGAGGAGCTCTGGCTGCTGTTCGCCCTGCTGGCGCTGGAGATCGGCACGGCCGCGTTCTTCGAGGCGGGCCGCAGCGCCATCCTGCCGAGCTTGGTCCGCCGCGAGGATCTTCCCGTGGCGAATGCACTGGGATCGACCACCTGGTCGCTCACGGTGACCGCCGGCGCGGCGCTGGGCGGCGTCGCCGTGGCCTATCTGGGCCGCGCCTTCGTCTTCGTCGCCAACTCTGTGTCGTTCTTGGTCTCGGCTTGGTTCGTCTACGGGATCCGCGCTATCGAGCGCCATCTGGCGGGCCTGAGGCGCCAGAGCTGGCGGGATACGCTGAGCTTCCGACCGATCGCCGAGGGCTTCGCCTACATGTTCAGCAACTGGCGGCTGGCGACGCTGCTGTCGTTGAAGTTTGGCCTCGGGATCATGGGCATGCGTGTCGTCCTGACGACGATCCTGGGCAGCCGCGATTTTCTGGTGGCCGGCAACCCCGCCCTGGGCATGGCGGTCCTTTTCGGGTTTCAGGGTGCCGGCTCGACGATGGGCCCGCTGCTGATGGGACGGCGGATCACGGGGAATCAGCGCAGCATGCGCCGGACGGTCCTGGCCGGCTACGTCGCCGCGGGGTGCGGCTACATGCTGTTCAGCCAAATGACCTCGCTGCCCCTGGCCGGCCTGTGCCTGGTCTTCGCCCATGCGGGCGCCGCTCTGGTATGGGTCTGCTCCACGACGCTGCTCCACCTCAACTCCGACGACCGCTACTTCGGCAGGGTGTTCGCCGCGGACATGGGGCTGTTCATGGCCACGGCATCGGTGTCGACCTTCTGCATGGGACAACTGCTTGACGGGGGCCTTCCGGCGCGCACGGGAGCGCTGGTGCTGGGAGTCGCGATGCTGGGCCCGGCCACGGTCTGGATCGCATCCATGCGCCGCGCGTGGAACCGGGACGGCTCCGGCACGGCGGCGAGCCGGGGTCAGGGCAGGTAGGCCCGAACGGCCCTCGCGCCGCTGCCATCCACGTGGAAACGGGCCGCCTCGGCCGGGATCACGAACGCGTCGCCCGACCGGAAGGGGACACCGTTCACGGAGCCGACGCCGCTGACGATGACCAGAGAGTGGCAGCGGCGCGGGTCCGGGGAGTACAGAAACGGACTTTCCCAGGACAGCAGCTCAGCCACGAACCCATCGCAGCGGCCCAGTGTGTCCGTAGCGCACGGCCAGCGGGCGGTGCGCTCGGCGGTCCGGATCTCGGGCCTCAGACCGGTCCTGGCGGCCTTGACCGCGCGTCCCAGCTGCAGAGCCCGGGGCTGGCCGTCCAAGCCCGGACGGCCGTGGTCGTAGAGCCTGTAGGTCACGTCCGAATTCTGCTGGATCTCGCAAACGACCACCCCTCCGGAGAGGCAATGGACCGTGCCCCCGGGCACGAGCACACACTGGCCCGCGTTGGCCGGTATCCAGCGCAGGGTGTCGCCGAGACTGCCGTCCTTGGCTGCCCCTGCCAGCTCGCCCGGCGACAGGGGCGTCCGGAGGCCGAGCCCGAGACGCGCTCCAGGGCGGGCGGCCAGCACGTACCACAGTTCTGACTTGCCGCGCTCAGAGCCGGGAGCGGGCCGGGATGTCCCTTCAGGGTGAACTTGGATGGAGAGCTGACGGTCACCGAAGAGCAGCTTTCCAAGCACCGGGAAGCTGTCGCGGGGGAGCCCGACGTAGGCGGGACGCTGGTAAGGCGGCCGCACGGCCGGATTCCAGCGCGGCCCCATCAGGCGCGAACCGTGCTCCTGGACGAGGCCCGCCAATGTGCGCCCCCGCAGAGGCCCGCAGGCAACCCGGCCCGCGTCATGGACGCACCACGCCTCGCCAATCCTCCGGTCCTGATCCGGGAGCAGAGGGGAGAGATGGCGCGTGCCCCAGACCTTCTCGCGCAGCGTGGGGAGAAACTTCAGCGGCTCCAGCCGGATCACGTCAGCCCAGAGACCAAGCGGGCGATGCGCCGGATCCCTTCCTCGAGGTCTCTCATGGACGCTGCGTACGACAGCCTCACATGCTCGCGGGTGCCGAAAGCCTCGCCGGGCACGATCGCCACGAACTCCTCCGACAGCAGCCTCTTGGCAAACTCCATGGCGCTGGACACGCGTCCCGGGCCGAAGGTGCAGCTGATGTTGGCATAGGCGTAGAAGGCGCCGCTGGGCCACGGGCACGTCACGCCGGGAATGGCGCGGAGCGCTTCAACGACGAACTCGCGGCGCGCGCGGTACTGGTCCAGCATGCCGTAGACGGGGTCCATCGGGCCGGTCAGCGCGGCGATGGCGGCCTTCTGGACAATCGAGGTCGGATTGGAAGTGGCATGGCTCTGCAGCTTGTTGACATTCGCGATCAGATCTGCGGGACCCAGCAGGTAGCCAAGTCGCCAGCCTGTCATCGCGAAGGTCTTGGACAGCGAACCGGCCACGACCACGCTCGGCTTGGCGCCGTCGGCGGCGGCGATAGAGTACGGCTCGGAACTGTACACAAAGTGGCTGTAACACTCATCCGAGAGGATGGTGACGCCGCGCTCGGCCGCCAGCCGGAGGATCTGCTCGAACTCGGCGCGCTCGACCACCGCCCCGGAAGGATTGGAGGGAGAGTTGACGACGATCAGCTTGGTGCGGTCAGTGAGCGCCCCCTCGATATCGGCGGCCGTGAGCGCGAAACCGTTCGCCTCGCTGGTCGGAACCCTGACAGGACGGCCGCCGTGGTAGTTGATGACGTCGTAGAAGGTAACCCAGTAGGGCACCGGGAGCACCACCTCGTCGCCCTCGCTGACCAGCGCGGCCATGCAATTGAAGATGGCGTGCTTGCCGCCGACAGTGGCGATGCACTCGCTGGGCTCGTACGCGGTGCCAAACTCGGCCGCGTGCCAGCTGACGATGGCTTCGCGGAGTTCGGGAACGCCGCCCGCCGCGGTGTACCGCGTGAAGTTGGCGTCGAGCGCGTCGACAGCGGCTTGCTTGATGTGGTCGGGTGTCGGGAAGTCGGGCTCTCCCGCCCCGAGCGAGACAACGTCAACGCCGGCGCGCCTGAGGCGGGCCGCCTCGGCGGTTACCGCCATCGTGGTGGACTCGCTGATGCGACCGACGCGGCTCGAGAAACGCATGCTTCCAGCCTAGCCGGTCTGGCGGCCGAGAACGCTCCGCAGCTTCCGCAATTCCCGCCCGACATGTCCCGGGACAAGGCCGTCGATGTTGCCGCCATGGCGGGACACCTCCTTGACGAGTCGCGAGCTGAGATAGCTGTATGCCTCGCCGGGCAGCATGAAGACGGTCTCGATCTCAGGTGCCAGCTGGCGGTTCATCAGCGCCATCTGCATTTCGTACTCGTAATCCGAGACGGCCCGTATGCCGCGCAGGATCAGGCCCGCGCCCACCTGCCTGGCAAAGTCGACGAGCAGCCCGTCGAAGCTGTCGACACGCACGTTGGGCAGGCTCCGGACTGACTCCGAGATCATCTCCAGGCGCAGCCCGAGCGAGAATGCGGCCGCCTTGGTGTCGTGCCGGAGCACGGCGACCACGAGCTCGTCGAACTGCGCGGCAGCTCGGCGGATCAGGTCTAGGTGGCCGTTCGTGATCGGATCGAAAGACCCGGGGTAGATGGCCACTCGGGTCGCGCGCACAGTGGCCATTGTACGTTCGGCGGCCCGAGCGGCGGCGCTTGCCGCCCGCGATCACCGTGACTGCCGAGAGCGACGGGCGTAGACCAGGTCGGCCAGCACGATGTCCTCGATCGCCAGTCCCTGCGACTCGAACAGCGTCACCTGAGCGTCGGATGTCCGGCCGTCGGCCCGGCCCGACAGAACCTCGTGAAGCTCGCGTGCCCCGGCCCAGTCAAAGCAGCCCTCGTCGGCCGCCTGCGTCAGGTCGCCGGCTTCCATTCGGGCCTGCGCCAAGGAGTCCACGGTGACGACATCGGCCCGCTCAACAGCGTCGGCGTCCAGCTCGCGACGCAGAATGTGGTTGCTGCCGGCAGCGTTGACATGCGCGCCCGGCGCCAGCAGTCGGCCCGGGAAGACGGGGGTCCGGGAATTGGTGATGGTGACGACAATGTCCGCTCCGTCCAGAGCGCGCTCGGGGGAATCGGCGGCGACGACCGGGATTCGAAGCTTGCTTCGCATCCTCGCGGCAAAGCGCTCGCGCCGATCGCGCCGGCGGCTGTAGACCCGGACGTCCCGCAGCGTCCGCACGCAGTGGACGGCCTCGAGCTGGGTCTCCGCCTGGAATCCGCTGCCGAACAGAGCGAGACGTGCCGCATCGGGGCGGGCGAGGTGTTTGGTGGCAACGCCACTGGCCGCGCCGGTGCGGATCTGCCCGAGAATGGCTGCGTCCATGACGGCGAGCAGCTTGGCGTCCCGGGAGTCAAAGAGCAGGACCACAAAGTTCGGCGCGCCATGCCTCGGATTGGTCGCGTAGGCCTTCAGGCCGACGCGCCGGGCATCGCAATCACCGCCCGCCATGTAGTGCAGTAGGGTGCCCCCCGGCATCGCGACCCGCCAACGCGGGTGGTTGATCGCGTGGCCGGTTGCCTGCCGCAGCAGCACACGCTCGACGAGGTCGATCGCCTCGGGCATGGTGACGGTTTCCTGAACCTGACGCTCGGTGATTCGGATCATGGCAGTCAGAGCCAGTATGGCAAGACCGGCAGAGCCGGGCGCGTCGGCGTTGTACGATGGGACCTAGCGGGGTCGGCCATGCCGGCGTTCGCGAGGGCTAGCCATTCCCGGAGGGGAGGTGTGGCGAGAATTGGCCGAGATTCACATCAAAGTAGACGAGCCGCTTGAAGTGGCGCTGCGCCGCTTCAAGCGCAAGGTGCAGCAAGAGGACATCATCAAAGATGTCAAGCGACACGCGTACTACCTGAAACCGGGCGAGAAGCGGCGCCTCAAACAGGCGCTCGCCAGAAAGCGGATGCGCAAGCGCTCGCGAGCACGCGCTCGCGCCCGAGCGCGCGGGCGTCGCTAACGCTAAGAGGTCAGCCGCCCGCCCGAGGCATCGACCCACGGCACGCTGTGGTCGCCGTCGACGGCCAATGTCTCGAGTGGGCTGTCAATCCGGAAGATTGACCACGGCCCGGGGATGAACGGATAGCGCTCGACGACGGACTCGTCCACAGCGACGCCGATGCCGGGGGAGTCCGGAAGCACGAGGTGTCCGTCCTCGAGGCGGGGAGGCTCGGCAAGGATTTCGTCCGCTGCCGGGAATTCGTACATCCCGGGCTTGCCGCCGTTGGAATGCAGGGGGTATTCGAGCCATTCCACGACGGACTCGTCCCGGCAGACCCCCAGCTGGGCGGCGGCATAGATCTCCAGCAGCGTTCCCCAGCTGTGGAACGCGAAGCGAATGCCCTGGCTTTGCGCCGCGGCGAACACCCGCTGCGCCATGGCGAACCCTCCCTGGCAGCACACGTCCATCTGGACGAAGTCCACGCAGTCGATCAAATCCCTGAACCCGGCCTCGTCCGGCTCGTGCTCGCCAGAGGCCAACGGCAGCGGCTGGCTGGACCGCAGGGCCCTGTAGGCGGCGTGATCTTCGGGCGGCAGCGGCTCTTCGACCCAATAGGGAGCCTCCGGCTCAAGGTCCGCGCAAAGCTGGCGAATAGTGTCCGGCGAGTAGCTTCGATCTCCCATCCGCCACCAGCCGTGGCAGTCCAGCATGACACCAAAGTCGGGGCCGGTCGCGCGGCGAATGGCCCGGGTAATCCGCAGGTCGCCCTCCGGGCCCGCGGCGGGCCGCAACTTGTACGCCGGAAAGCCAAGATCTTGGACGGCGGCGGCCTCGTCCGCGTACCCCTCGGCGCTCATGTACATCCCGGCGGAACCGTAGCACTTGATGCGGTCGCGCTTGCGGCCCCCGAGGAGGTCTGACATAGTGGCGCCCTGAGCCTTGGCGGCCGCGTCGATGACCGCCACCTCGACGGCGTGGTAGGTCTTCTGGGTCTCGGCGGGCGCCCGGAACTTGAAGTCCGCCCATCCGGCCGGGTCCCGGCCTTCGAGGAATGGCCCGATCGAAGACTCGATCTCGCGGGCAGCCCGGACATGCGCGGGCCCGGGCGCGAACCCCGTGATACCCGCGTCCGTCGACAGGCGTATGAGCATCGCGTCCCGCTTCAAGATGGTCCGGAGCCCTCCGTGGAACGGTAGCTCGAGGGGCGTGTCGAAGGGGCAGGACATCAGCAGCCCCTCTACCTTGGTAATCTTCATGCGGTGCCAGGAGGCGAGACGGCGGGAGCCGAACCCGCGCTCGCTCTCCATCGTTTCACACTCTGGTGCGGTCCGACGATTGCCGGGCGCCCGTTGCGGCGGCCAGCACAAGCGCCAACGCCCGAACAGTTGCGCCCCAGCGGATCTCCCCCGCCCAAGACATAGAGTTGGGGCACGCCAGGCACAGGCCACGGCTTGTCGCGATCTTTGGCTCCCACTGACCGTGCCTGCCCCTGATGTCGCCTTCACTCGTGATCTCCGGCTTACTTGCACGATGGCAACACTCGGCCGGGAAGAGTGGGCCTGCCGAATGCAGCGCTTGCAGAGGCGAGCAAGCTTGGTGGCGCATATCGCGGGGGAGGGTCAAGGCCAAGATCCCACGGGCTCGCGGAACGAGCCCGAGAATCATTCCGACTGGTTGATCAAGCAGGCGGTGGCGCATGACAAGGGGGTGCCGCCGCCGATAGGCAAGATGATCCCTCGTCCAGTCGCGCAGAGCCTTAAGCCCCCCGTGATGCGGGCCTGAACGCCGGCCTTGAGCGATCGCAAGGTGGTCGGTCCTGCGATTCGTGCATGACTACCGGGCCAGTCACGACCGCCTGTGGTCAATTGCCGCTTGATCCTCAAGAACAGCTCAAATGGCCATCATTGCCGCTGGCCCGCCGGACTCGCTAGGATAGGACCTATGCCCGACCAACCCGAGCGCCAATTCGGCTTCCAAACGCGATCGCTCCACGCAGGCCAGCGGCCCGATCCGGCCACGAACGCTCGCGCCGTGCCGATCTACCAGACAACTTCTTACGTCTTCAACGATTCCGCCCACGCGGCCTCGCTATTTGCCCTCCAAGAGTTCGGCAACATCTACACCCGCATCATGAACCCCACAAACGGGGTCTTCGAGGAGCGGATGGCCTCCCTCGAGGGCGGCATCGGCGGCCTGGGCACGGCGAGCGGGCAAGCCGCCCAACTGCTGGCGATCTCCAGCCTCTGCCAGAGCGGCGACGACATTGTGTCGTCCGCGACGCTCTACGGTGGCACCTACACGCAGTTTGACACGACCTTCCGCCGCTTCGGCTACAACACGATCTTTGTCGATCCCGACGACCCGGACAACTTCCGCAGGGCGATCACCGAGAAGACGAAGGTGGTCTATGTCGAGACAGTAGCGAACCCCCGCATGAACGTGATCGACATCGAGGGCGTCGCCAAGGTCGCGCACGAGGCCGGCATCCCGCTGATGATCGACAACACGTTCGCAACCCCCTACCTCTGCCGCCCCATCGAGTTCGGGGCGGACATCGTGGTGCACTCGACGACCAAGTTCATCGGGGGCCACGGGACCTCGATCGGCGGCGTCATTGTCGACTCCGGGAAGTTTGACTGGACCAACGGGAAGTTCCCGATGCTGGCCGAGCCCAGCCCGGGCTACCACGGCATGGTGTTCGCCGAGACGTTCGGCCCGCTCGCCTACATCATCAAGTGCCGCGTCGAGGGCTTGCGGGACTTGGGACCCTGCATGTCTCCCCAGAACGCATTCCTCTTCTTGCAGGGGCTGGAAACCTTGGCGCTGCGGATGGACCAGCACTGCGCTAACTCCGTGGCCGTCGCCAAACACTTGGAGGGCCACCCGCTAGTCACCTGGGTGAAGCACGCGGACCTGCCGTCCAGCCCGTACAACGACCTGGCCAAGAAGTACCTGCCGAAGGGCCAAGGGGCCATCTTCACGTTCGGCATCAAGGGAGGCCGCGAAGCGGGTCGCAAGTTCATCGATGCCCTCGAGCTGTTCTCGCACCTCGCCAATGTTGGCGACGCCAAGAGCCTCGTCATCCATCCCGCCACGACGACCCACCAGCAGCTTCCGGAATCCGACCAAGAAGCGGCGGGGATCACTCCGGACATGGTGCGGCTGTCGATCGGACTAGAGGACGTCGACGACCTAATCTGGGATCTCGACCGCGCGCTGGCCGCCTCCCAGGCCTGAGCACCGGGGCGGAACCGCGCCTTTTCGCGGGGGCCTATTGTCCGCTCGCTGAAGACGTTTCCCGTTTCTGGAAATCGGGATCCATAAATGCGGATATGCGTGCGTGCATTGACCGCTCAAGGTGACGCTTCAGACAGAGCGAATTCGCCTGCGAGGCGTTGAAATTCGTGGCGGGTTCGCCTATATTAGGGAAGCAGTCGGGATCCGCAATTGGGTCGGATTTAGGCATTCATTAGCGTGACTCGGTTAATAGCAATATCGAGGCGGCAATCCTTGGGGGTCATCTTGGCGATGGCCCTGCTAGCACTCACCCTTGTGAACTGGGTGGAAAGGGGCCGCTTTGGGGTGCCGGAGGTTGGGGTCAGCTGGGTTTCCACGGAGAGCGGCGTTGTCGCGGACGCCGTGGAAGCCGAGAGCCCGGCCGCACTGGTGGGAGTGCGGCCGGGCGACACCCTTCGATCGATAGCAGGACGGCAAGTCCGCGAGATTGCGGACGTGGCGCGGACCCTGGCAGGGGACCGGTCCGCGGGCCCGGTGGAATACGCCGTGGTGCGCGAGGGCAAGGTTGTGGCGCTGAGAATTGCCATGTCGGCGTCAACGGATCGGGACCCGCTGGCGCGCTTCCTGATGGCCCTTGGCTGGGGATGCGCGCTGATCGGCCTTCTGGTGTGGACGCGCACTCCTCTCTCGCCGATGTCGGGTCGGTTCTTCGCGTGGTGCCTTGCGTCCCTCGCAGTTTTTTCGCTCAGCGCCAGCGGCCGGCTCGAGGGCATCGACCGGCTGGTCTACTGGATCGACGTGTGGGCATTGCTCCTGATGCCCCCGTTGCTGCTCGACTTTCTGCTGAGATTCCCGGGCGGTCGGCTGCGGCGGCGCTCGCTCGCGACTGGCTTCTACGGATTGGCGGTCGCCACGGGCGCGGCCCACCATGCGGCCGCCGGGCGATGGGTGTCCGGCAACCTCTCGGAAGAGGCGCTGCTGCAATTCTTTGACACGGTGCCGCTCGTGCTCCTCGTTGCGAGTGCACTCGCCGCGGCGAGCGTTTGGAGGGAGTTGCGCGACTCATCCGGCCCGGTCGAGCGGCAGCAACTCCGCTGGATTGGTTTCGGGGGCGTCGCCTCGATCGTTCCCTTCGGCACTGTTTACATCGTCCCGTTCGCCCTCGGTTCCGCGCCCGGGCCGAGCGAGGCGTTCTCGGTGCTGTCGCTGGCCGCGATGCCCGCTGGCTGCGCTGTCGCGCTCTTCCAGTACCGTCTTCTTGACTTCGAGCCACTCTGGCGTCGCACGATGGCATCATCGGCTGCCGCGTGCTGCTTGATCGCCGTCGGTTTCGGGGTGTTGCAGGCGGGAATCATCCCAGGCGTGTGGCTCGAGCGCTATGCGCCCGTCGTATGGATTCTGTCGCTTGCGGTGGCATCGGCCGCTTTCGGGCCGATGCGGGACTGGCTGGTCGACCGGCTGGAGCGGCGCGCGTACCGCGGGCGATACGATGAGCGGCGAACGCTGGCGGAGTTCGCCCGGGAGCTGGCCGCCGAGACGGATCCGGACCGCATGCTCGCCAAGGTCGGCGATCGCCTCGCCAGTTCGCTCCGGCTGGAGCGAGTCGCTATCCTCGCCCCCGAGCGCGGGCCTGGCGACGCGCCTACGGGGCGTTTCAGATCACTGTGGAGCCAGGACTCCGGGCCCTCGGGCTGGCAAGGCGCGCGAACCGTCCCCGCGCTGGCGGGGGCCTCCGAGGGGCTAGCCGTGGCCGACCCGCACCGGCCGAGCCCGAAACTTCGCGCGGGCGAAGACCGGGGCGAATTCTGGCATTACGTCCCCTGCATTTTGCGTGGCGACACGCTGGCGTGGATCGCTCTGGGACGGGGCCGCGACAGTTCGCTGCTGAGCAGCGAGGACTTGGCGCTAGTGGAGACGGTGGCCTGCCCGCTGGCAATCGCCCTCGAGAACGCGCGGTTGTACCGCTCACTGCGAGAGGAGGCGGCGGGACATCAGCGGCTCAAGGAGTTCAACGAGAACATCGTTGAGTCCCTGGCCGTCGGAATCATCGTCACGGACACCCGGGGCCGAGTCCTGAGCTGGAACTCGCAGCTCGAGCTATCGCTGCAAATCCCCCGGGAGCAAGCGACTGGCCGCCCACTTGCCGAGCTACTCCCGCCGGCGTTCGTTGAGACCGTCGAGAGCTGCGCGGGAGAGTCGGGCTCGGGAAGCGTGGATCGGTTCACGCTGCGGGCCCGGGACTTCCCGCCGGAGTTCCGGCCACAGGGCCGCCACAGTCGAGTCGAGCGCATCGTGAGCCTCGCGGTGGCCCCGCTCGTGTCGAAGGACTTCCGCGATATCGGGCAGTTGCTGATTGTGGACGACATCTCGGAACGGGTGGAACTCGAGCGGGCGGTGCGACAAGCCGACCGGCTCACCTCGGTCGGGCTGCTTGCCGCGGGGGTGGCGCACGAAGTCAACACTCCGCTGGCGGTCATCTCGAGCTACGCCCAGATTCTCGGGGAACGCCTGGGGCACGGCAGCGACGAGGCACGCATGCTGGGGAAGGTCACGGAGCAGACGTTCCGCGCCAGCGAGATCGTCAACTCGCTGCTGGACTTCTCGCGCACCTCGCAGACTCACATGGGGCCGTGCGACCTGGACGCCACGATCCGCGACACGCTCGACCTCGTCCGGCCGCAATTGGCGAAGGCCGGCGTGCGGGTGGAGGCAAGCCTGTGCGGCGCCGCGAGGGTGACGGGAAACAGCGGCCGGCTTCAGCAGGTTCTCCTGAACCTCTTCCTGAATGCCAAGGATGCCATGCCTGGCGGCGGCAGCCTGCGCGTCTCGAGCGAGGTTGAGGGTGCCGGCGGCACGCCCAGATCCGTGCGGGTACGGGTTGCCGACAGCGGGAAGGGCATGGCAACCGACGTTCGGCGGAAGATCTTCGACCCGTTCTTCACGACCAAGGCGGCGGGCAGAGGGACCGGGCTCGGACTGGCGGTCGCGTACGGCATCGTGCAGGACCACGCGGGGCAGATCTCGGTGTTCAGCGAGCCAGGACAGGGCACGGTCTTCATGCTTGAGTTCCCGCTCGCAGAGCGGCCAGTGCATGCCTGAGCCGTCCGGCGCGACGGAGAGCGCGGGGCGCGGCCGCATCCTGGTGGTCGACGACGAGCCCGCCATTGTCGACTCGCTCCGGATGGTCCTGGAAACGGCCGGTTACGAGGTGCTCACGGCGAACTCGGGAAAGGACTGCACGGAGAGCGTCGCGCGGATTCCCTGTGACTTGGTCCTGCTGGACCTGATGCTCCCGGACCGCTCGGGCCTTGACGTGCTCCGGGACCTGGCGGGCCTCCGGCCAGGACTGCCGGTGCTGATGCTGACCGCTTACGGCTCGGTCGAGGCGGCCGTCGAGGCCACCCGACGGGGCGCGTCGAACTTTCTCACCAAGCCGTGGAACAATCGCCAGCTGCTCTTGGAGATCGAGCAGCAACTGGAGCGCCGCAGGTTGCGCGCGGAAAACTCCCGGCTGCGGCGAGTGGCCGGACTGCCTGACGCGACCCAGCCCCTGACAGGGCGTTCCGAGGGCTTGCTGAGGGTCGTGCTGCGGATCCGCCAAGTAGCCCGCAGCGACTCCACGGTGCTGATCAGCGGAGAGAGCGGCACGGGAAAGGAACTCGTGGCCCGCGCGATTCACGGCAGTTCCGGGCGCGCCGACCGGCCCTTCGTGACAGTGAATCCGGGCACGATCCGCGACGATCTCCTCGAGTCGACGCTTTTTGGCCATGTGGCCGGGGCCTTTCCCGGGGCCGCCCGGGATCGCCCGGGGTGTCTGCGAACGGCGGACGGCGGCACCGTCTTCTTCGACGAAGTGGTGGCACTCAGCGCGCAGACCCAAGCCAAGCTGCTGGGAGTGATCGAGGAGCGAGAGTTCCTGCCGCTCGGCGCGGACTCCCCGGCGCGGGCGGACGTGCGCATACTCGCGGCAACGAACGATGACCTCGAGCTCGCGGTCGCCGAGGGCCGCCTGCGGGAAGACTTGTTCCACCGTTTGAACGTCATCGGCATCGAGGTTCCCCCGCTGCGGGAACGCCCGGAAGACATCCCACTGCTCGCGGAGGAGTTTCTGACGCAAGCTTGCCACCGGCAGAGCAACCACTTCCTCGACCGGGACCTGCGCTCGACCTTGCACTTCACGGCCGAGGCCGAGGCAGCCATGAAGGCGTATCGATGGCCGGGAAACGTGCGCGAACTGCGCAACGCCGTCGAGCGCGCGGTCGTGCTGGCCACCGACGAGGAGATCGGTCCGCGCCTGCTGCCAAGGGCTGTGCGCGGCCAGCCCGCGTCCCCGCCAGGCCTGCCCATCGGCGGCCAATCGCGGCAGCCCGGTGAGAGTCTCTCCGAACTGGTCGAGCGCTTCGAGCGCGGAGTGCTGGAGGAAGAGCTCGCGAAGCACGGCTACAACCAGACCGAGACGGCCAAGGCGCTGTGCGTCGCGCTGTCAACGCTGAACCAGAAAGTCCAGCGCCTCGGAATCGACACGAAGCGGCGCCACAGAGGCAAGGGTCGCTGACAGCCAGCGCTGGCAGCCCGGCCCATTCTGCCCTGTGACCTGCCTTAGTCCGTGGACGCCGCTGCGAATACCCCTCCGCTGTCCGCAGGGGACGGGGCCATTGTCATCGCCGTGGCTCCCGGGGGTACGAGCGAGCCCTCAGGGCTCGCGGGCGTCGATGGCGAGGACTCGCAAGTAAAAGGCCAGCTCGCGTTCGAGCGTCTCGCGGATCGTCGCTGAATCCCGGAAGCCGTGCGCCTCACGCTCGAACCGCCGGTACTCCGCGTCAACGCCCTGTGAGCGCAAGGCCTCGAACATTCGCTCGGTCTGGTCGACGGGCACGACGGTGTCCGCCGCACCGTGAAACAGCAGGACCGGGACATTGATCCGGTGCGAGCTTGCCAGCGGCGACCGCTTGCGGTACCGGTCCGCCTTCGCCGGCCACGGCCCCACCAGCGTCGCGTGATACCGCGACTCGAACTTGTGAGTGCCAGTTGCCAGCACCGACAGGTCGCCGATCCCGTAATAGCTGGCACCCGCCGCGAACGTGTCACTGAACGCCAAACAGCAGAGGGCGCTGAAACCTCCGGCGCTGGACCCTTTGACCACTACGGCACCTTGGCGGGCGTAACCCCGCTTCGCGCAGTGGCGCGCCGCGCTCACGGCATCCGCCACCTCCGCCACGCCCCACAGGCCCCGCAGCCGATCCCGGTAGGCCCGGCCATAGCCGGCACTGCCACTGTAGTTCAGGTCGAGCACGGCAAATCCGCGGGTCGTCCAGAATTGCACCGTCAGTGACAAGCCGTCCCCGGCCGCCGCCGTCGGCCCGCCGTGCAGGCGGATGATCATGGGGGGGCGCTCCCCGGGCGGCGCCTCGAAGCGCGGGCTCCGCGGCGCGTAGAGGAATCCGTGCACATCGCGGCCCCCGTCCGATGGAATCGTGACGGGCGACGGCAGCGAATAATACCGGCCGAGACCGCGCTGCAGCGGGACGGTTCGTCTCAGAACGCCCAGCTGCCGGGTCCTCAGGTCCAGCCACACGAGCGCAGGCGATGCTCCCGGCGACGAAGCCCGGAACACGGCCCGCGTGCCGTCCGTCACCAACTCCTCGATCTGGGTGTAAGGGGTCTCGACAGGCTCGAAGCGTCCCTGGCCGCCCGCGATCGCGAGCTGCCAGCGCCCGCGATCGCTGTGGGCCGCGAGGACTCGGCCATCGGCGAGGAATCCGTAGCAGGACATGCCGAAGACCCACTGCGGCACTCCAAACTCTGCCCGGCAGGGGTGCAGGGCATGACAGCGCCCGTCCCAGCGGTATAGGTTCCAGTGGCCCGTGCGGTCCGACACGAAGTGCAGGTCGCCCCGGGGAGACCATTCGGGCTGGAAAACGGACTCGGCCGGACCGCCGGCCACCAATGTCCGCTCGTGCAGGCTGCCGTCTCCGCGCCAGCTTGCGACCCACAGTTCCGTCCCATCCCAGGGCATGTTGGGATGCGCCCACTGCAGCCAGCAGACGCGTTCACCGCCGGGGCTCAGCCGGGGGTTCGAGTAGAAGTCGGCGCCCCGGATCAACGGGAGCGGCACGCGCGCGGGCCCGTCCAAGTCGACCGCGCAGACACTGTTGGCAGGCTCGGCTGTCCCGTCGGCGTGGTCCTCGACAACTGCCAGCAGCCGGCGACGCGCAGTGTCGACCGCCAAGTCGGCGTATCGCCACGGGCCGGGGGGAGTCAGCGGCTGCGGCGGGCCCTCTCCGACCAGTCCGTAGAGGCGGTCATCGGCCCCGCTGGAGAAATAAGCGGTGCGATCGCGGACGACGCACGCTCCGCCGCCGTATTCGTGCACTCGCGTGCGCACGCTCCACGGGGGAGGCGTGAGCGCCCGGGTCCGACGGGTATCGGGAGAGTGCCGCATGAGAGCCGTGCGGCCGCGTTCGGCCGGGAGGCTCTCCAGCCAGTAGAAGCAGCCCCGATCAATCTGGGGTGACCCGAGGCGGATGGACCTGCCCGCCACCATCTGCGGCGTGATCGGCGAGCGCCACGTGCCGTGCGCTGCCACGCGCCGCGACGTCACCGGGCCTCCGTCAGGCACGGGGATTGGCGCCGCGAACCGCGGGACCCGGCCACCGAGCGCGGCGGCCGGCCACGCCCGTGCCAGATCGCTCGATCGGGCGGGAGCGGCGCGCCCCCTCGCTCCATCAGTGCACGGGACGGTCGGGCAAGCCGTCGAGGAACGACTGCACAAGCTGCCGGTTGGCCGCGTCGTCCATCTCCTTGCTGAGCAACTGCTCCGCCGCGCGGATGGCCAGCCCGGCGGCTTCGCGGCGCAGGTCGGCAATAGCCGCCACTCGCTCCGCCTCAAGCTGCCTGCGGCCTTGCTCCACGATCTTGCGGGCCTCCTCGCGCGCTGCCTCGCGCGCCTGGCTGGTGACCCTCTCTGCCTCTTGCTTCGCGCGCGTGACAAGCTGCTGGGACTTCCGCAAGGAAGCGTCCATGGCCCGCTTGTTCTCGGCAATCGCCTGTTGCGCCTCGGCCTTGGCTCGCTCGGCCTGCTCGAGAGAGTCGCGAATGCGCCCCTCGCGCTCGTCAATGGTTCCGAGGATCGGCCCCCACGCAAACTTGCGCAGCAGCAGGAACGTGACCAAGAAAGTGATCGCAGTCCAGATCAGCAATCCGGGCTGCATGCTGAGCAGTGGGTTCTCTGCTGCCATCAGTGTCCCCTCGGGATCCGTTCGGGCGCTCCGGCGCCTAGAACAGCAGGGCGACGAACAGCACGCCCAAGCCGATGACTGCCACGCCCTCGAGCAGGAATAGAGGCAGTTGGAACGCGGCGCGGATGTCCTTTGCCGCCTGGGGCTGCCTGGCGATGCTCTCCACGGCCGCAGCCGTGAACTTGCCGATGCCGAGGCCGGCCCCGATCACGATGATGCCCGCGCCGACCGCGGCGCCGGCTTGGCCATCCAGCAGCTGGGCCGAGGCCAGCGCTGGCATCGCCAGCAGGACGAGTGTGCCGATCAGGACGTTCAGTGTCGTTTTCATAGTGTGGTTTCCTCCGTTGGGAACAAGTGTGGATGAATGAGCCCTCAGTGCTCTTCGGCGACAAGCATGCCGACGTAGAGCGCCGTCAGCAGGGTGAAGACGTACGCCTGGATGAAGGCGACGATCAGTTCCAAGAGCATGATCGCTGCCGCCAGCGGCACGGACACCGTCGCCAACAAGACGCTCTGGAAGAGAATGATGAAACCGAGGATGATCATGATCACGATGTGACCAGCGGTCATGTTCGCAGCCAAGCGGATCATCAGGGCCGCCGGCCGCACCAGCATCGAGATCACCTCGAGGAAGATTACAAGCGGAGCAATGGCCAGTGGCGTGCCCACAGGGACCATGTGCCTGACATATCCCAGCGGTCCCAGCACGTACATGCCGGTCAGCACGAACGTCAGGAATGAAATGATCGCCAGCGAACCGGTGACGTTGAGGTTGCTGGTGGCCGTGAAGCCGCCCGGGACCAGCCCGAGCAAGTTGCAGGTGAGGATGAAAAGAAACAGGGTCAGCAGGAATGGCGTGAAGCGCCGGCCCCACTTCTCGCCCATGTTGCCAATGGCGATGTCGTCCCTGACGAATTCCACAAACATCTCGACGGCGTTCATCATCCCGGTGGGAACTTCCGTCCCGGTGCGAGGCCGCCTCAAGAGCACGCACAAGCCCACGATCAGGATCACCGAGGCGATCAGCATCATCAGGACTGCCTTGGTGATGCCGAGCGACTCCACGACCGGTTGCAGCCACGGCTCGAGCCAAGCCGGCAGGTGGATCGCACTGTCGGCGATGTGGTGCATGATCTCTTCGGCCAAGCCCCCGCCGGAAGCGGCCAGCAATGCGAAGGTGGCGTGAGAGGTCAGCACCGCTCGAAGTATCTCTCGTACCGCACGCCCTCGAAGACCTGGGCGAACAGATAGCCGAGCAACAGGGCCAGCACGAATGCCGGCGGATTGGCGACACCCCCGCTGAGGGCCCAAGCTGCCAACGTCAAGACCCACAGCGTGCGCAGGCCGATGCCCACGGCCAGGGCGTGCATCAGCCGCCGCTTGAGCATTCCAGCGTCCAGCCGCAGCACGGCCTCGGAAACGACCGCGCTCGCGAGGCCGCACACGAGGCCGGTTGCGATCAGCGGACTCATTGCTGGTTCCACATCCCCCTGGCCAAGCGGTAGAAGCCTGCGAGAATTCCCGAGAACAGTCCGATCAGCGCCCCCGCCGGGTTGCAGTCCCATCGGTGCCCGACCCACGCACCCACTACCAGTCCGCCCAGGACCGTTCCACTGAGGGACATGGCCGCCATGGCAGCGGGACTCGGACGTCGCAGGGGAACCGGCACTTCCCAACTGTCGGGTGGGATGGGTACGGAAGCGTGTGGGCTGATGGGCGGATGCCCTCTGCCCTTGCTACGAGGATAGCAAACAGCGGCGGTCGGATACAAGAGCCCGTGCTCCCGGCAATGGGGCTGCCTCACCTCCGCGCCATGGGCTGGCCAACCGGGTCACTGAGTGCGGGAGTGGCCCGCTTCCGTGATCGATTGCAAGTGCGCCCTGAGGCGCCGCACGACTTCTGGGCGCTGCCCGAAGCGGTTGTCGCTCTCACCGAGGTCCCGCTCCAAGTCGTACAGCTGCCCTTCCGGATCTCCGGGGCCGCGGCGCCGCTCCCCTGCCCTGCGGTGTGCGTATCCGAAACTGCCCCACCCGTCGATAAGCTTCCACTGGCCCTCGCGGACAGCGCGCTTTCCCGTCCCGCCGGCAGTCATCACCAACGAGGGACGGATCGGCGCCTGATACCCCTCCCCCACCAAGGCGGGCAAGATGTTGAAGCTGTCCGGGCCAGCGCCCGGTGGCAACGCTTGCCCCGTCAGTGCCGCGAACGTGGCAAGCATGTCATTGAGGCTGATCATTTCCGCGGACCGCGCTCCCGGCCTGATCTTGCCCGGCCACCTCGCGAGGAATGGGACCCGGTGACCGCCCTCATAGAGGTCGCCCTTGCCGCCTTGCATTACCGGACCCATCGGACGGTGGCCGTCCTCCTCGCGCGGGCCCGCTCCGTTGTCGCTGCTGAAGATGACTAGCGTGGTCGCCGTCAGACCTAAGCGGTCCAGCGCCGCCAGCAATTCTCCGACCGACCAGTCGAGCTCGTGAATCGAGTCCCCTCGCGCGCCGATCGGGCTGGTCCCCCGGAAGCGGGGGTGCGGCCGGTTTGGTATGTGCGGCTGGTGTGGCGCGTAGTACAGGAAGAACGGCTGCCGCCCCTGAGCCAGTTGCTCCAATTGCTCCACTGCCCTGGCAGTCAGCTGGTCCGCGAGGTCCTCGTCGCTCCAGCGAGCGCCCTCGCCCCCCTCCATGGCACCGTTGTTGTTCGACTCCATCTTCCCGATGGGACTGTCCGGCCGGAGACCGTCAACGCGGTGGTTCTCGACCAACACATACGGCGGGAAGCTGTTGGCGACGGGTATGCCGTAGAAGTAGTCAAAGCCCACCTCCAGCGGCCCGGGCTTGAGTTCCCCGTTCCAGCTGGGCCCGCCAGTCCTGCTCCTCCAGAAGTTGGGGGGACCCTGACGATCCTTGGCGTAGTCGTCTTCACGGCCAAACCCCAAGTGCCACTTGCCAACGATCGAGGTGTTGTACCCGGCCGACTTCAGCAGGGACGCCAGCGTTGCCCTACCGTCCTCGATCAACAACGGGCCATCTGTGCTCAGGGCGCTGTACTTCAGCCATGTCCGCCAAGAATAGCGGCCGGTAAGCAGCCCGTACCGAGTCGGCGTGCAGGTCGAAGCATCGCTGTGGGCATCGGTGAACGACATTCCCTCGGCGGCCAAACGGTCGATGTTCGGAGTCCGCACGTGCGTGGCGCCGTAAGACCCGACATCGCCGTACCCCAGGTCGTCGGCGAGGATCAGCACGATGTTCGGACCGCCCGGACTGGCCCCCCGCGAACATCCTGGAGCCGAGAGCACCGCTATCAGGGCCACCCCTGCCGCGGCTGGGAGGATCAGGCTGCCAGCCTTCCGCAACCTCGTGACCAACATCGCGGGAAAAGCCTCCTCGGCTAGCGCCGGGCCCTCAGAGCTCGGCCAAGGTGCCCGTGCTCGAGCCGAACCGATCCGTCTCAACCCCCAACCGCTGCAGCATGCTGACGAACAGGTTGCACAGCGGCGTGTTGTTGTCGAGGTCGTACGCCAAATGCCGCCCGTGCTGGAAGCCACCCCCGGCGAGGATGATCGGCAGATTGCGCGTGTCGTGGATGTTCGCATCGCTGAGGTTGCTGCCGTACAGCGTCATGGTGTTGTCGAGCAGCGTGCCGTCTTCCTCCTGCACGGAGTCCAGCGAGCCGAGCAGGTCTCCCAGCATGCGCATCTGCTCGATCTCGATCTCTTCGAGCTGTGTCAGCTTCCCTCTGTCCATGCTGTGGTGCGTCAGACCGTGGTACCAGGGATACTGCTTGCCATTGGGCAGCGTCAGGCCTGGCGTCACCGTACCGGCGATGAACAACGTGACGAGCCGCGTGGAATCGGTCTCGAGAGCCAGCCTCACCATGCGGTACATCAGATCCAGCTTCTCGATGTAGTCGTACTTGGTCGCCGGGTCGGTCGGGACGTCGAGATTGGTCCGCGGCTTCGGCTTTCTCTCCCATTCCCGCTGGTCCACCAGGCGGTTCTCCAAGTCCCGCACCGCAGTCTGGTACTGGTCCATGCGCCGCTGGTCTCGCGATCCGAGCCCCGACTGGAACTCTCGGGCCTGTTGGGAGACGGCGTCGAGGACGCTTCCACGGTGGCGCAGCCGGGTCACCTCTCGCTCGACGGTCTCAAGATCCCCCTGCAAGAACATCTTGCGGAACAGAGCCGAGGCACTCTCTATCGCGGGAATCTCCACGCCCGACTGGGTGAACGAGAGGCTCTTGGGGTGGTTGACCGCCAGGGGCAGCGCGCGGTAGCGCGTCAGGTGCCCGATCTCGCCGGCCGCGACCTGATCGACAGAAATCGAATTGCGGAACGAGAGCCGGCCCGGGTGGGGCGCCGAAGTCAGAAAGCTCTGGTCCGACTTGTGGGAGCCATCGACCTCCGGGTGCGAGAGTCCGCTGAAGACCGTGAACCGCTCCCGGTGGGCGGCCAACAACCCGAGATACGGAGACGCGGTGTAGTCACGGCCCTCGCCCGTGGGGGAGAACAAGGAGGGGATGAAGCCCAAATCCTGACAGATCATCAGCATGCGCAGGGGGGTCTTGCGCGTGGACTTGGCCGCGGACTCAAACCACGGCAGGCCCAGTGCGACCGCCCCGGCCTGCAGCAACCTCCGGCGCGGGATGGCTGTGTGGTTCTTGCTCATGGGTTCCTCCTCGTCACTTGTGCCGGAAAAGCGCGCTCTGCACAATCTCGTGAATTATGGTACGAACTCCATGCTCCGAGCCGGCGCTCCGGTCCAGTATGCCGGCAATCTCTTCACGGTCGGTAAAGCGGACACGGGCCCCCGTCGCGTAGACCGTGAGTTGCTCGGCGAGATTCTTCGCGATCTTGCGCTCGTCGGCGAGCAGCAGGGCCTTGAACCCGTGGATGTCGCCGAAGGCGCTCCCATCGCCGAGCTGGCCGCTCGCGTCGACCGGCTTGCCGATGTAGTGGACGAAGTTGTTGCCGCTCCGCCCACGGCCCTCGACGCGCTCGCCCTCGCCGAGGCTGCGGTAATTCACACGCCAGGCACCCATGACGTCGAAGTTCTCAAGCGCCAGGCCGGGCGGGTCAATGCGGGCGTGACAGGCGGCGCAAGCCCGGTCTTCGCGGTGGCGCGCGAGCAATTCCCGGATTGTCGTCGCCCCGCGCGTGTCAGGCTCGATAGCGGGAATGCCCGGCGGCGGTGGGGGCGGCGGCTCACCCTCGATGCGCTCCTTGACCCATGCGCCCCGAACGACCGGCGATGTCCCGGCCCCGCTGGCGGTGATCTTGAGCACGGAGGCCTGGGTGAGAATGCCGCCGTGAGGGTTCCCGTCGGGGACCGGCATGCGGCGGAAGGCGGGCCCCCTGATGCCGCCAACACCGTAGTGGTTGGCGAGCCGTTCATTCAGGAAGGTGTAATCGGCATCCACAATGTTGCGGGCTGGCTGGTCCCGTGCCACGAGGTCCGCGAAGAACAGCCGCGTCTCCGCCACCATGGAGTCAACCAGCCAGTCGTCCCCGGCGTACTCGGGGAACAGGACGCGGTCCGGCTCGGTGAAACGGATCTCGCCCAAGCCCAGCCAGTCATCCAGATAGCCGCGGAAGAATCGGGCGGCCCGACCGTGCTCGAGGAGCCGGTCAACCTGTTCGCGCAGCACTCCCGGAACTCCCAGCTGCCCGGCGCTGGCCAGCGCGAGCAACTCCTCGTCCGGGCCAGCATCGGTCAGGAACAGCGCCAGCCTTTCCGCCAAGGCGTAATCGTCGAGCTGTCCCGGGGCCTGGCTGAGGAACAGGAACCGAGGCGACGACAGCACGGCTCCGTAAGTCGTGATCATCGCATCGGTGAACGGCACGCCCTCCGCCAGCAGGGCGTGAGCGATCGCGACGAAGCCCTCGGCCTCGCGCTCGTCCGGCGGGCGCCGATATGCCCGTTCCATGAAGTCCCGCAGCAAGGCCGCGGCTTCCACCCTCGGGTCACGCGGGATGGCCTCGACCCGTTGGACACCGTCGACCTGCCGGAAGGGGAGGTTTCCGAACAGCGCCGCGTAACTCGCGGGAGGCCACTGTTCCACGAGCGGCCCCTCCAATTCGACCCAGTGGAACGCCACGCCGGGGAACCCCTCCGGGTCGAGTTGCTTGATCGTCTCGGGCAGGGCCGGGACCATCGGCCTGGGAAGCCGGATAGTGTCCGGCCGCAGAATCTCGCCCTGCCGCAGGTATGCCCCGAACTCGAGCGTTCGGGGCTGGTCGGGAGGCGCTTCGAGCGTCGCAAGGTACCGCACATGATCAGTGGTTGGATTGACGGAACCCTCCGAACCATCGCCGGAGTACATCGCGTAGAACGAGACCGGTTCGGGGCGCTTGCCCTCATAGACCCGGTCGGCCACCGGCTCCAGAAAGTCCCACTTCCCGGTAGGATCACCCTCAGGGAAGAACCTCGGCTCGGGCCCGGGCTCGGCCATGTCCGTCTGTCTCAGCACGGACCGCAGCCTCACCCGCACGCGATAGTCACCGCTGTGCGCCACGCGGCCCTGGTTGAAGTTGTACTGGTACGGCTGGTACGGACCGCGAAAAATCGCGACCGACTCGCTCTCCCGCTTTTCTAGGTCGGCTTCTCCGACGGTGCGGGAACTGAGCTCCTTCTCCCATGAGTGCTCCTCGTTGACTTCCAGACCGTCGAGAGCCAGCCACCAGCGGTTCCACAGGCTGTTGCCGTTCAGGGCGACCATGCCTTTCTGGGCGCGGGCGTAGTGACGGGAGACTCTCGCCTCCGGACGCGCGGCCGGGAACTCCAGGGCTAGGCGCAGGGCCATCTCGGCCGCGTCGAGGTAGGCGTTGACCTGCACGTCGGAGACGTCCAGCGCCTCGCCGAGCTTTGCGAAGCCGTGGGCTTCGCCGTCACGTGGGAGCATTTGCACGACGTTCAGGTAGCGCAGGCGCAACAGGTCCTGCAGCGTGTTCTGGTACTCGACGCGATTCAGGCGCCGGATCGAGGCGCGCCCGTCCCGCGCGGTCTCGTCGGCCTCGACGGAGCGAACCGCCCGCGACAGCTCCGCGACCAGCGTCTCTCGGTCCGGCCCCGAGATCAAGCCCGGAACGGGGGGCATCTCACCCTTCGAGACGCGGTCATGCACGAGCACCCAGCGCTGCCGATTGTCGAGATCGGCGATGTCCCACTCAAGGTGTCGGAGATCTAGGCCCCCCTCGGCCAGAGATTCGCCGTGGCAGCCAACGCAAGACCTGTCGAGCACCGCCCGCACGCTCTCATAGCTGCCGACCGCCAGCACGGCTGGCGCGCAGAAGAACAGTGCGGCCGCCAGCACGCAGCGGCGAACGGCCGCGTCCCGCTTGGGGCTGGCAATCATCGGCTGTGCCCTTCCCTCTCGATCCGCCGCAGAGCCTCTTGAAGCCTCAGGGCAGTCTCGCGCTCGTGGGCGTAGAGGTCCCGAGTCTCGCCAAGGTCCTCCTCCAAGTTGTAGAGCTGCGGCGGAGCCCCAGCTTGCGCCTCGCCGTCTCGGTACCCTCCCCCGCCTTGGCCGTCGATCAGTTTCCACGGCCCGTCGCGGATTGCGAGCATGCCGTTGCCGCCACTGTGCATCACCCTCGGACGGCGTTCCGAGTCAGCGAGCGTGCCGCCAACGAGGGCGGGAAGCACGTCGAAGCTGTCGGGACCGGCCCCCTCGGGCACCTGCGCGCCGGCCACGGCGGCAAATGTCGCCAACATGTCGGCCAGCGTCACCGTCTCGGCCGAGCGCGTCCCGGCCTTGATCCTTCCGGGCCAGCGCGCAAGGAATGGAACGCGGTGGCCGCCTTCCCAGATATCCCCCTTGCCGCCGCGGAGAACGGCTCCGTTGGCAAGGTGGCCGACGCTGGGCGCCTCGGGCGCCGGTTCGCCGTCTCCGTAACCGGCACCGAGCTGCGCCCTGCTCGACTCCGGAGCCGTGAGACCGCCATTGTCGCTGGTGAAGATCACGAGTGTGCTCTTTGCGAGGCCGAGGCGGTCAAGCGTGTTGAGAATCTCGCCAACGGACCAGTCGAGCTCTGCGATGAAATCCCCGTACGTGCCGAATTGGCTGGCCCCCCTGAACCGGACATTCGGGGTAAAGGGCCGGTGCGGTTGGTGGGGCGCATAGTACAGGAAGAAAGGCTGCCGTTGCCCCGCGAGCGTCTCCAACTGGGAGACGGTCTTCGCGGTCAGGTCCAGTGCGAGCGAGTGATCGCTCCAGCGAGCTGCCGCGCCACCTTCCATCGCTCCCAGGTAGCGAGATTCCATCTTGCCGATCGGGTCGTCCGGGTCCAGGCCCACAACGCGGTGATTCTCGACGAAGACATACGGCGGATAGCTGTTGACGATCGGCAGCCCGTAGAAGTAGTCGAAGCCAACGTCGAGCGGACCGGGCCTCAGATCCCCGTTCCAGTCGGGGCCTCCGGTCCGGCTCCGCCAAGCGTTGGGCGTGCCCTGCCCTTCCCGGTCCACTTCGTAGCCCTCTTCCCGGCCAAAGCCCAAGTGCCACTTTCCGATGTGGGCCGTGAAGTAGCCGGCCGACCGCAGCAGCGACGCCACCGTCGGACGGCCTTCCTCGACCAGCAAGGGCCCGTCTGAGCTGAGGGCGCTTCGCGTCAGCCACGTCCGCCAACAGTAGCGCCCCGTCAGGAAGCTGTAGCGGGTCGGAGTGCAGACGGAGGATGGACTGTGGGCATCGGTGAGCAGCATGCCCTCCTCGGCCAGTCGGTCAATGTTGGGCGTCCGAATCGCCGTGGCGCCGTAAGAGCTGAGGTCCGCGTACCCCAGATCATCGGCGAGGATGAAGATGATGTTGGGGCGAGTCTCCGGCCCTTCGCCACCCGCGCAGGCCAGCAGTCCCGCGGTGATGAGCAGAGTCAGCCCCGCCCGCGGGAATTCCGGGCGCTCTCGCCTGTCGCCGCTCATTCGCTCGCTCCTGTGCCGATTCGCCTACCGAATGCCCCCGACCGGCCCCGTGTGCCTAGAAATCGTACCGTAAGGCGACTTGGACCACGCGAGATCCCCCGGCGCCGGTGATCCTCCCAAACGCGGGAGACCTCAGGTTGCCGTTCGGGTTGCCGAAGTTCGGCCGGTTCAGCAGGTCGTAGAGTTCCCCGCGAAGCTCGACCGTGTGACCCTCAGCCGGCATCGGGAAGCGCTTCTGCACAGCCAGGGTGGTCACGACATCCCCCGTGCCGGTAATCACGTTCCGGCCGGCGTTGCCGAATTGGCCCTCTTTGCCCGGCCCCGCATTCCGCGTGAAGGCGTCGGTGTTGAAGTAGCGGGCAATCGTCTCGCCGCGCGAACGGCCCCCAGGAAGCTTCCACTCGCCGACCACATCTGGCCGCTGGGGCCCGAGGTTGCGTCCCGCGCCGACAAGAGCGTAGTCCCGGCCGGATCTGACGCTCAGAGGAATCCCGCTGAGCAGCCGGACGATGCCCGACAGCCGCCAGCCCCCGGCCAGAGCGTTCAGCGCCGGATGCCAGTCTCTTCCGAATTTCCGGCCACGCCCGAAAGGCAGGTCCAGTATTCCGTTCATGGAGAAGATGTGCTTCTGATCGAAGTCAGAGCGAGCCTTCTCGCCCGCGTGGGGATTAAACGGATTTTGCGGACCGGTTTGCCCGGGCACTGACCGTGAGCGGTCGTCGAGGGACTTGCCGAAAGAGTAGGAGGTCTGCACGGTGTAACCCCGGGCGAAGCGCTTCTGGAGCAACAGTTGCATGGCGTTGTAGGTGGAGTTCCCGTCCGCGTGCAATGAGGACACGGAACCGTAGTGCTGGGTTTGGAACTGCCGGCGCTGCTGAATGTTCCTAGCCGTCGCGCCGGGCTGCCAAAGGGCCATGTTGGCCTCGCGTGGGTAGTTCAGCTTGTGGGAGTTCTTTCCGACGTAGGCCACCTGGAGAAACCAGTCGTCGCCCAGCTGCTGCTGGATGTTGAGATTCCACTGCTGCACATACGCGTCGCGGAAGTCTGGGCTGATCGCATACTGACGAACCGGATTCGCGTAGTTGAACGTGTCCTGGGAGTAGGGGAACGGGTCGGACGAAGCGCTCCACGGGTCGTTGAAGCTGGGCGGGGCGGCAAGGAACACCGACAGCAGGAACGGTTGGCTCGCGTGCGACACGGCCGACTGGTTGTAACCGATATAGGCGTAGAAGACCCCGTAAGCAGCGCGCACCGAGGTCTTCCCATTCCCGAACACGTCCCACGCCATGCCCACCCGGGGCGCAAAATTGTTCATGTCGGTGTCCACCAAGCCGCGTGCCACGCCCTGATCGCCGGGATAGACCGTGCCCGGGGCGGCCTCGGGAAAGACGGTTGACTGCTGGCAGTTCCCGAAGCAGGGAGCGGCGGGGCGGATCGTCGACTGAAAGTCAAACTTCTGGGCCCACGGAGGCTGCACTTCGTAGCGCAGCCCAAGATTCAGGGTGAGGCGTGGCGAAACCTTGAAGTCATCCTGGACAAAGAAGTGGTAATTGCTGGTGAATGTGTCATTGTGGATCGTGCTCTGGGCGCGGAGATTCGACGGCTTGCCCAGCATGTAGTCCGCAGAGGACAGCTCGGTGAAGTTTCCGTTGAACGTGAAGACTCCAGCGCTGCGAAACTGGGCAGTCTCGCCCCCGACCAGCTGGTAGGTCTCGGCGCCAACCTTCAGGGCGTGCTTGCCCTTGATCCACGAGACCTTGCCTCCAATCTGCCAGGTCTTGTCAGGGCGACGGGCCGGGAACGAGCCCGCGGCAAATCCCCGCCCGACAATGTTCACCTCCGGCGTGGCCGTGACGGGACCGTCGTAGTTGAAGTTCCCCCCCAGATCCCGGGGCGACACGCCCTGCCTGGGGCTCGTCGACTCAGCCGTCACGGTCGTGTAGCTGACGCGAAACTCGCCCAGGGAGGTGGGGCTGAGATTGTGGGTTGTCGATCCGGTATAGCTGTCAACCACGCTGAACACGGATCCGACGAGCCCGGGACTGATGCCACCACGGTAGTCGCTGATGTCCTTGTTCCGGTAGTAGCGGAAGGTGGCGCGATGGCCCGCGCTGAAGTTGTGATCGCCCTTCAGCGTGAACTGGTCGGAATCGCTCGGCCTGGGCCGCAACTCAATCGAGCGGCCGTCCGGCTGGTTCGGGAGGGGGATATACTCCTTCGCGTAGTTGACGGCCATGGGGTCGAAGCGGCTGGCGGGAATCCTGCGCTGCGCGAACGGCACCCCCGTGTCCGGATCCAGCACAGGCGCGGATGCCGAGGAGAAATCTCCGTCTCGCTCGGGCGCCGAGAGGGGGAAGCTGGTGATGACCGACTGTTGCCTGATCCTCAGCCCCTGGTAGGAGCCGAAGAAGAAGGTCCTGTTGCGGACGATCGGCCCGCCGAGCTTGCCGCCGAACTGGTTCTGCCTCAGCAGCGGCTTGCTGGGCGCGAAGAATGTCCGGGCATTGAGCGCGTCGTTCCTGAGGAATTCCCAAGCGCCGCCATGCAGATCGTTCGTCCCGGACTTGGTGACGGCCGTGAAGACGCCGCCCGAGGCCCTTCCGTGCTCGGCGCTGTAGGTGTTGGTGATCGCGCGGAACTCTCCCAAGCTGTCCGGGGAGGGCAGGTTTTGCGAGCGGTTCCACATCCCCCCGGAAAGCGAGGCGCCGTCCAGCAGGACGTTGTTCTCGTTGATCCTGCTCCCGGAGACGCTGAACGTGTTGCCGCCGCGACCGTCAGGGATGGTCGTCCTCAGCACGCTTCTCCCCACGCCGGGCAGCAGGGTCGCCAACTGCAACACGTTGCGGCCGTTGAGGGGCAAGTTCTGCACGCGATCGTTGTCCATCGTGGCGCCGAGCATGGTCTCCCGGGTGTCGACCCGAATCGCGTCCGCCGCCACTTCCACGGTCTCGGTGATTGATCCGACAGTCATCTCTACGTCCACGCGGCTGTTCTGGGCAACCCTGACCTCGATCTCCGACCGGGAGTAGGCCGAGAAACCCTCGGATGCGACGGTCACCTGATAACGTCCGGTCGGCAGAGCGTTGAAGATGTAGAATCCGGTCTCGTCGGTCGCGGTCTCGCGCCGCAACCCGGTGCCAGTGTTCCTCGCGGTCACCTCCGCGTCGATCATCGCGGCACCGCTCGGGTCGGCCACCTGCCCCAGGATCGTTCCGGTCGTCTGTGCAACCGCCGGCGAGGCCAGACCCAGCGCGGAACACAGCGCGGCGAACACAACGAAGCGGGCCTTGAGGCCCCTGCGAACTGGAGAGCTCCGACTGATTAGGGACATGCTGATCCTCCTCCTGTTTCTCGAATTGGCGCGTCAGGCCTGACGCGACTGCCGGATGCAGCCCCAGCCCGCGGAGCGGATCGCCGCGCGGCGCAAGACTTGGCCATCACCGTGAGCGCCTTCGTTCCAGACTGCTCTGATGGTCTGACCACTTTCCAAGAAATGGTAGCACACCTTGGCCGGACGGTCAAGCTGTCGCGGCCCGGGCCGGCCGTTCTCGGAACGGGAAATCTGGGCGATGTGGATCAAGCTGGGTTGGAGCAGACACAGCCACGAATGGTGAGCCACCGGCCCCGGAGAGCCACAGCGCTAGCCACGGAGCAATCTCAGGGGTGGGGGCCACTCGGCCAACCCTTGCGCACGCGAGACGGCCCTCTGGCACGTCCTGACAAGGGTCCCAATCTCGGAGGAAACTCCAGAGCCAGGCATCTGTCCACCCACGGGCCTTACAACGAACGGCTGGCACTTGTGGCCGCACAGTGCTCGGGTCCCGGGCCCGAACCTTGACAAGATCTTGGACCCTTGATAAGATTTGGTCGGATGGTATGACCAATTCTGGTGAAACGGAGGGAAAAGCCCGGCTGGAAGTGATTGTTCGGAGAACTGCCGATTGCGAACCGGGGTTCCCTCCCGGGGTCCGGGTTCGGGTCTACGCCTCTGGGCGGACAGGGGCGCGTGGCCTGAGCACGGCGGCCGCCCTCTTCGTGCCGGGCGGGGCGCTTGCCTACCACTGGCACGATTGCGGCGAGGCCATCACCGTACTCGAGGGGGCGCCCACCGTTTTGGTGGAAGGCCGCCCGCACACGCTGGGGCGACTTGACTGCGTGTACGTGCCGGGCGGGGTCTTGCACTCGGTGCGCAACGAAGCAGCGGTCGAAGCTCGCATTCACTCGGCATTCGCCTCGCCGAGCCCGGAGCGCACGTTCGCGGGGGTGGGGGACTTGCCGGGATCAGAATCGGTGGGCGTCGACGGCCCGGTTCCGGAGGCCGTGTCCCGATTCGGGACATCGCCAGGGTACGAGCTTGCCCCCGGAGCGGATTTCCATGACCTCTTCGGTGGCCGCCTCGGCTCGGCGCCCATCTGCGGTGGTGTCGGGGCGTTTCGGCCTGGGAGCGGACTGCCCTGTCACTTCCACGAGTACGACGAGTCGATCACGATTGTGGCCGGGCGTGCGGTGTGTCAGGTCGACGGGCGGCAATACGAGGTTGGAGAGATGGACACCGCGGTGATCCCAGAAGGCCTGGCCCATCGCTTTGTCAACAGGACCGACTCGCCGATGGAGATGATCTGGGTGTATGCGGGAGACGAGCCTCGCCGAGCCGTGCTTGACGAGGCGCTGTGTTCCGGCGGTGGCAGGGTGCCGGACTCCGCGAGCTAGCGGGGACTCAGTGTTGGCCAGCAGTCCTCGGACCGCCCCCGCGGCCACCACTCGGGCCACATTCCGGGAGCCTCGCGAGAGGACGTTGGGGCATGGGCGCCCGGAACACGCTCGACCACAACGGCCACATCACCCAAGATTGGATCTCAGCTGGAACATGTCGCCCGCGCTCGGCCGGTGGCAGCCGTCTCGGGCTGTTCACCAACACCCGGATCACCGGCATCTCGTCCCTCCGGGGCACTTGGCCGCCCGGCACGTCGGGTGCCGCACCGGGCGCGCCATTCAGAACGGCTGCTAGGCGGTGATCGCGTGCAATACCGGGCACGCCAGCGATGTATCCGCCATCTGTTGAAAGTCACTCTTTACGGTTACGTAGAGTCGAGGAGAGGCGCGTTGGCCTTAGCAAGGAAGCAGTAGCTGTTTTAGGGGTGTTCCTACGGCTTTCGCCATCTGTAGGTGCCTCACTGACCTTCCCGCTTAACTACGTCTCCTCTCCCCGCTCATCGAACCGGACATGCCAATTTCCAGCATCCGGCTCTCGGACGAGATCATGCCTTCGCCCACGGAAAGCTGGCCGTCCGCACTGGCAGGCGCACGAGGCCGAAGTCAATCGTCAGCCTCTCGCTCGGGTACCGCACGGGGTGGCCCGACTTCGCCTGGTGCTTCCGACACAGCCACTGGCTGAGCCGCTGGTCCGCCTGTGCGTCAACGGCGCGTGCCAGTTCTCCCGGCCACTGCTGCGCGCGGTGGTCCGGGTCTTCCTTCGCTTGCGCAGGTGATGCGCTCTGGAGTCTCCGAACTTTTCCGGAGCTAATAGGCTCGCGCCAGTCTCCATCGGTCCTGTCCTCCTTCCTGCATCGCTCTCGAACTGAGGCCCCTTCCCTCCACCGGCATTACCCGGCTTCCCCGGTACTACGGGCCTCTCCGCCACCCTGACCGGCCCGGCCTGTCCCTCGCGGGAGTCCGGTTGGCGCGTGCACGCCACCGACAGGGCTTCCCGTGTTGCCTCCGTCTCCCTCTTGCACGCATGCTGCCGCCAATACCCCGGCGGAGACGCCCGGTGCTCGCGTCGCTCGCTTCCCGGACGCTGGCTGCCTTCCCCGATATAGCGGCGGGTCGGCCTCCGCATTATGCTTTTCGAGGCCTGCTCGGCGTTCACTCGCGTTGCGGCCTGCGTGCTCGCTGAGCCGCCCAAAAGGCGGCCCGTCACGTCGGAGTGCTTCAGTCCATGTCGTTACCTCCATGACCCGCTCCGACGGCTTCCGGCTGGAGCGACAGTTAGCCGGGCGGGCTTCGCACCCGCTGGGAGCCAGTGCCTTAGCACGGCGCACGAAACATTCACATTATTTGGACACGACAGTGCCCCTGCATATGCCCTACTGCAGGAAGAATGAGGGCCATGGAGCGAACGCATAAAGATCGTGTTACGAATCTCACGCGTCGTTCGACGAGAATCAACGGGTCGACTCCCTAGAAGCGGCAGATCTGAATCTGGTTTGGACATCCATCTAATTTGGCGCAAATAGGTCATTCTACGTCCAAATAATCTGCCGATCAACAGCCATCCGCAGGCGGCGGTGCTGGATGCGCACCCCGATCTTGGGCATTCTGTCAACGACCAGCCACCCCCGTTCGTGCTCGGCATCGGCGGAACGCCCGTGCCGATGCGCCCCGAGCAGCTGACCGGGCTGGCCGGCAAGCGGGCCGACGGCTCAGCCCGCACGCGCGAGGCCAGCCTGATTGTGATCTCGACGGCCGTGGAACGCCACGGCGAAGGCCGTGCTATCTTCGACGCCGACTCGGTAACCTCCTCCGCTGCGATCGACAGCGCGACAGCGCGCGACAACCGGTCTCGAGCAGGCTTCGCCCGCCGTGGTTGACGCGAAGCCGGGCGGCGCGGCTTCGAGCGGGCCACGCGCCGTGTCCTCCTCGGCGATGGCGCCAAGTGAATCTCGCCGGTGGCTCACGAACTGTTCGCGGACGCGGACCAGATGGTTGACTGCTACCACGTACCGGAGCAGGCCTGGGAGGTTGCCAAGGACCTCCGTCGAGACCTGGGCAGAGGCTCCCGCTCGGAACTCGAGGAGGGACACTCGGACGCCTGGCTGGCAACGGCACAGCCCCGGTCAGACGATCGCAAGACGGCCGCTGAGTGCATGGCGTACAAGGAGACCAACCGCGAGCGCATGCGCGACGCGAACTATCGCGCTGAAGGACTGCAGATCGATTGTGAGTCTGTGGGGGCACTTTACGAGACAGTCGGCGGCGCATCGCTCACGCTGGCTGGCATGCACTGGACCGACGGGGCGGGGGGCATCTTGGCACTGCGCGCCTGCATCCCGACCGGCCGCTGCGAGAACTTGTGGGCATGGTGCTCGGAATTGCAGACTGCAGCCGCGACTTGAACACGACGAGGAGAAACCTTCCACCACAACCCACCGCGTAACAATTTCCGAGACTGAGCAAGTGGTACGGGCCATTCCGCCTGCGTGCGCTTGTATGCCCCTGCGCGCCTGCCCGCTGGGCACGGTCGCTGCCGATCAGGTGGGCTTGCATCCGGCCGATGACCGCGAAGAATCAAGATCGTGTCGTATGCCCTCGGCCTCCATGTGAACCGCGGCGCACTGCCGGTCTCTGCCTGCCCCGTCCCCACACAGCAAGCCGAGAACGCCTCCGCCGAACCGAGACGAACCCTGAGAGTGAGTCGCCGTGCAATAGTTGGACCGTGGAGCGCTTCTTCAACACCGAGGGACCGGTGCGCCCGGCGATGCACTACAGCATCCCGCCCTTGGATCGGGTCGACCTGGACGAGATCCTGACCCTGATCGAGAGAGAGAAGTACTTCGTTCTTCACGCCCCGCGCCAGACGGGCAAGACTTCCACGCTCAAGGCCCTCGCCGAGACCCTCAGCTCTGCCGGGAAATACTGCTGTGTGTACGTCAACGTAGAAGCGGCCCAGACGGCTGGCGAGAGTGTGGGCCGGGCGATGCGGTCGGTTCTGAGCAACCTTGCGGAACGCGCGGAATTGATGCTCCATGACGGGTTCGTCCGCAGCGTGTGGATGGGTCTGCTGGAGAGGCACGGCGGCGAGAGCGCGCTCTACGTGACGCTCAGCCGCTGGGCAAGGGCTGCGAACAAGCCCCTGGTGGTTCTGATCGACGAGATCGACGTGCTGCGGGGCGACTCGCTACTGGCGGTCCTGAGGCAGTTGCGAGCAGGCTATGACCAGAGACCACATTCGTTTCCCCAGAGTGTGGTTCTTTGCGGAGTGCGCGACGTCCGCGACTACGTGGTCTACTCCACTTCGGCAGGGGGCAAGACCAACACGGGCAGCGCCTTCAATATCAAGGCCAAGTCCTTGAGGCTAGGGGACTTCACAGAGGGCGAGATGCGCCGCCTCTTCGGTCAGCACACCGCCGAGACCGGGCAGGAGTTTGAACCGAGCGCCACAGAGAGGGTCTGGGAGCTGACCGGAGGGCAGCCTTGGCTGGTCAACGCGCTGGCGTACCAGGCCTGCTTCGAGGACAAGGCAGGACGGGACCGGAGCCAACCCGTAAGCGGTCGCGCCGTCAACATAGCCAAGGAGAAGCTCATCCTGGAGCGGGTTACGCACCTGGACCAGCTCGGGGCGGCCCTCAGCGAAGAGCGCGTACGGCGTGTCATCATGCCCTTGCTGGCCGGCTCGACGCACTGGAAATGGTCCGCGAGGGACCTCGAGTTCGTGCGCGACATCGGGCTGGTGGCGCGTACCGGCCCGGTGCGCATTGCGGATCCCATCTACGCCGAAGTCGTGCCCCGCGAGCTGTCGCACGCCCTGCAGTCCGGCCTAGAGAATCTGATCGAGCCGCACTGGTACGTCAACCCGGACGGCGGCCTGAACATCCCGGATCTGCTGGCCGCCTTCCAAAGCTACTTCCGCGACCACTCGGAATCGTGGGTCGACCGCTACGGGCACCGCGAGGCGGGCCCACAGCTGGTGCTGCACGCCTATCTGCAGCGGGTCGCCAACAGCGGTGGACGAATCGAGCGGGAGTACGGGCTGGGCCGGAGGCGTACGGACCGGCTGGTGACCTGGCCCGTGCCGGATGGGCGGGAGGAGCGGTATGTGATCGAGTGCAAGGTCGTGGGGCCGAAGCGGGGTTTGGAGACCGTGGTGGCCGAGGGCGCTCGGCAGACGGCGGCGTATGTGGACCACGCCGGGGCGGACGAGGGGCACTTGATCGTGTTCGACCTGCGCAAGGACCGTCGCTGGTCGCAGCGCTTGTTCCGGCGGGACGAGACCGTCGCAGAACAGACCATCGGCGTCTGGGGTGCGTGACCTAGAGTACCGGAGTGTCGGCTTAGGAGGAGACACTGTCGAGCCCCACCCTCCCAGACCCGAGCGAGGGCATCTATGGCCAGTGCCGGTCAATTGAGGGCCTTGATGGGCTCGAGTGTAAGGCATTGGGGCCTTCCGAGGAAGCGTCGCCCGGTGCCGGGGCACGCGTTGCTGTAGCAAGCCTACAAGGTGAGACGACCGATGGCGCGATCCGCGGAGGCCACTCCGAGAGCGCTCCGCCGTTAGTAGGGCAGCGCGCTACCCAATGCCGTATGACTGGCCATTCCGGCTTCGCCAGAACCGCAGATCACCCACCCGGTCGTCGACCCCGGCCGATGCCCGCTGTGATGGGTCGCCTGCCAAGCCAGAACCCATCTGACCGCTGGTTGGTCTGGTTCGCACGGCCTGTTGAATGACGCGCTGATATTGGAGCGAAGTGGCGCATAGCGCCAGCATGCCCCTCCATGACCTACCGTTTTGGGCGAGACAGGGCTCTTGGGGGGGTCTGTTAGAATGGCCGCGGACCCCTTGGCCTTGCTGAGCAAGTCACGAGACCGTCGGGAGTGGTGTCAAGGCTGTAATGGGAAGTGCCGCACCTCTTGAACCGGTCAAGCGGCGCACCCTGTCGGTTGAGATTTGCGAGAGGCTGACCGGCTTCATCGTCCGTGGCGAGTGGGCCGTCGGGATGAAGATAGCCCCGGAGCGGGATCTCACGAATCAGCTGGGCGTTGGCCGCTCGAGCATCCGCGAGGCCCTGAAAGCTCTCGAGGTCATGGGCTTGGTGGAGTCCCGTCCGGGCGACGGGACTTACGTCTGCGACCGGTCCCGCTTTTTCTCGGGCCCTCTGCTGTGGGCCATCACCAGCAATTCGGCTGGCGAGGTGAGGGAGCTGATTGAGGCTCGCCGGGTCATCGAGACTGAGCTGTGCGGCCTTGCCGCGGAACGAGCCACTGCGGACGACCTCAAGAAACTGGGGCATCTGCTTGACGAGATGGAAGCCGGCCTAGACGACCAAGATCGGTTTCTCTCGGCAGATCTTGACTTTCATGTCGCCCTGGCGCGGAGTGCCGACAATCGCATCCTGATGAATGCGCTTGAGATGATACGCAACCTGATGCGGCAGTGGATTCGGCAAGCCTTGCTGGTACCCGAAGTGCCCGAGGAGGCCCTGGCGCAGCACAAGGCGATCTTCATGGGGATTGCCAAGCGGAATCCACAGCAAGCGACAGACGCGATGAGAGCCCATCTCGGAGCGATGGGCGAGCGACTTCAGCAGGCGCGCGCTTTGGCGCTGGAGTCTGACACTGCGATCCGAGACGCGGCTTAGGCATGGCGCCTCAGGATGCATCCCGGCCGGTTGACCTGCTGGCCTACATGGCGACAGCTACCTCCGGACGATCGGGGCCATGACGCTCAGGGGTACTGCCCCGATGCGACCTTGGTGGCGCTCTCTGCCCGCCATGTCGCGAGGGTGACAGCACCGCCCGATTGGGCAGCTTGTCTCGTCCCGATGGAAGGGCACCCTAGAGGGCACGGGCTGGGAACCGGTCATCACTATGACCGGCTCGGCTCGGAGAATCGGTGAAGCGCGCCACGTTTTCCATTGAGCGGGTGAATCGTCTCCGGCGGGCTGCAGCGACCCCATTCCGGCGCGCCGAATGGCATTCGGTTAAGGATGGAAGTGCATTCGGTTAGACGCCGCCGGGGAGCGTCAAGACGGGGCGCGATTCAGCCTGCGGTCGGGCCGCTCCCGCTGGGGACTCGGTGCCCCGTGCAACGCCCACTGGGCCGTCCCGGCCCAAGAATCCGCTACCTGAGGGCCGCCAGCACGGACTCGCCGGCCAGATCGATGAATCGCTGAGGCATGACCCCGATCAGGACCGTCAGGACACCGCTGGCCACCAGCACCACACGGGTGCCCAAGTTCATGTCCAGCGCCGCCGGCGTCTCGGATGTCTCGCTCATCCAGCATGCGCGGATGATCCGGAAGTAGTAGTACGCCGACACCGCCACGTAGAGCGCGGCAAAGATCGCCAAGAGGTAGTACTCGCGACCCAGCACTGCCAGGAAGATGTAGTACTTGCCGTAGAAGCCAGCGAGCGGGGGGATCCCCGCCAGCGACAGCATGAAGATCGTCATCAGGATCGCCTGCCCAGGCGCCCAGCTGGCCAAGCCGTTGAGATCGTCCACCTCTTCGGCCGCCTTGCCGTCCCGGCGCAACGCCGTCACGAGCGCGAACGCCCCAAAGTTCATGAACACGTACGCCAGCAAGTAGATCGCGATCCCGCGCAGCCCGGTCTCGTTGAAGGCCACCAGTCCCAGCAGGATGTAACCCCCGTGAGCCACCGAGCTGTAGGCGAGCAGGCGCTTCAGGTTGGACTGCGTGATCGCCGCCAGATTGCCGACGGTCATCGTGATGAGCGCGATCATCCCCAGCAGCGGAACCCAAGTGGCCTCGACACTTCCGTAGGCCACGGTGAACAGGCGGATCATCAGGGCGAAGGATGCCGCCTTGGACGCCACCGAGACATACGCGGTGATCGGCGTTGGCGCGCCCTCGTAGACGTCCGGCGCCCACATGTGGAACGGAACGGCCGAGATCTTGAAGAACAGCCCCACGGAGGTCGTGATCAGCGCCAGCGCCACGATCCACGACCCCTCGCCCTCCGCGGCCGCGGCGACGGCCGGACCGATCGCGTCCAGGATCGTCGACCCGGAAATCCCGTACAGCACGGACAGGCCGTAGGCCAGCATCCCGCTCGAGAACGCCCCCAAGATGAGATACTTGATGGCCGCCTCGTTGGAACGCTTCGACCCTCGCAGGAATCCGACCATCACGTAGAAACTCAGCGCCATGGTCTCGAGGGCCACGAAGAGCACCACCAGATCGTTGCCGGTGGCCATCAGCGACATGCCAGCCTGCGCGAACAGCATCAGCGCGTAGTACTCCCCGCGGTGCTCCCCCTCCGCCTCCATGTAGCGCGCCGACAGCAGCACCGCAAGGCTCGCGGCCATCGCGAACACGAGATTGAAGAAAACGCCGAATCCGTCCACCACGACGGAGCCGCCCAGCCCCGAGAAAGCGCCGCCACCACGGACCTGGGCCAAGTGCTGCAAGAGCACCACCGCCACCAAGCCTTCGCCGACGAGGGCGGTGAGGCCATTCAGCCAGCGGCGGCCGGTGCGTCGGACTACGAATACGTCAGACAGCAGAATCGCGCACCCGGCCAGGCACAGGATGATCGCCGGCTTGAGGACGTCGAAGTCTTGGGCCGTAAAGGTGAGTGCGTCCATCATTCGCTCGCTGGGGAGCCCTCGGCGAGCAGCGCGCCGAGGCGCGCTGGCTCACTGACCGGGTCCAGCCCATTGCGGCCGAAATAGTCCGGATCCAGACGTTCCACGAGCTTGTTCGTCGGGGGCTCGAGTATCTCGAAGCAATGCTTCGGGTACAGGCCGATCCAGAAACACCCGATGATCAGCGGCGTCATGACCACGATCTCCCGCAGGTTCACGTCCTTGATGCCTTCGTTCTTCGGGTTCGTGATCGGCCCGAGCATCACGCGTTGGAACAGCCACAGCAAGTAGGCCGCTCCGAGAATGATGCCCAGCACGCCGAATCCCGCCCACCAGGGGCTGACCTCGAAGGCCCCGCGCAGGATCGTGAACTCCCCGATAAACCCGTTCAGGCCCGGCATGCCCATCGAGGCAAAGAGCGAGATCGCGAACAGCACGGTGTAGACCGGCATGCGATTCGCCAAGCCGCCGTACTCTGCGATCTCCCGCGTGTGGCGCTGGTCGTAGACGACCCCGACAGCAAGGAAGAGCAGCGGCGTGGACAGCCCGTGGTTGAACCCCTGCAAGATCGCGCCGGCGATTCCGTTGGGATTGAGCGCGATCAGGCCCAGCGTGCAGAAGCCAAGGTGGCTCACCGACGAGTAGGCCACCAGTCGCTTCCAGTCCGTCTGCATCAGCGAGACCAGCGCCCCGTAGATGATGCCCACAATGGACAGCAGCGCCACGAGCCACACCGTCGTCTCGTGCGTGGCCCCCTTCGGGAACATCGGCATCGCGAATCGCACGAGGCCGTACAGGCCCATCTTCAGCAAGATCCCGGCCAGAATCACGGATCCCGCCGTGGGCGCCTCCGTGTGCGCGTCGGGCAGCCACGTGTGGAACGGGAACATCGGGACCTTGACCGCGAAGGCGATGAAGAACCCCCAGAAGAGCCAGAACTGCAGCTCGGGACCCGTGTAGGCCGCCACGCGCATCAGATCCTCGATCGCGAAACTGTAGAACCCGAACTGCTCGTAGTGCTTGAAATACACCGTCAGCATGGCCAGGAGCATCAGGACAGAGCCCGCCAGCGTGTACAGGAAGAACTTGATGGCCGCGTAGAGCCGCTTCCCGCCACCCCAGATGCCGATGATGAAGTACATCGGCACGAGCATGATCTCCCAGAAGACATAGAACAGGAACACGTCCAGAACCATGAAGACGCCCAGCATTCCCGCCTGGAGGAACAAGAAGAAGGCGTAGTATTCCTTGACCCGGTCCTGAATCGAGGACCACGAGCAGAGGATCGACAGCCAGCCGACCACCACGGTCAGCAGGATCATGAGGTACCCGAAACCGTCGACCCCGAGGTAGTACTGCGCCCCCAGGGCGGGAATCCAGTCGAAGCGCTCCACCAGCTGGAAGTCCGCGTTGGCGGCCTCGAAGCTTTGGATCATGGGGATCGTCACCGCCAGCCCCAGCAGAGCGAAGCCGTTGGCGACGTAGCGCACCAAGTCCTTGCGCTCCTTCGGCAGGCACATGACGGTGAGCATGCCGAGGAGTGGCGTCAGCCAGATGATGCTCAGAATGTGTTCGCTCATTGTGTCGCGCGGCCGCTAGCCCTTAAGCCGCCCCCCTCATCCGAATAGGTAATACCCCGTGACAGCCCCCACGCCGATCAAGAACAGCAGGGCGTAGTTCTGGACCAGCCCGGTCTGGAACATGCGCACCGGGTAGGACGCGAACTTCACGCCGTACCCGACGATGTTGACGAGGCCGTCAACGACCCACTTGTCCACGAACATGGTGATCGTGGACGAAATGCGGGTCAGCGACCCGACACCGTCCACCGCGCCGTCAATCACGGACCGGTCCGCCCGCGCGAGCCGCGCCCCGCCACCCTTGGCCGCGCCCCGGACGAACAGGAACCCGTAGATCTCGTCGACGAAGTACTTGTTCAGCAGAAGGCCGTGGAGGCCCCGGCCGAGCAGGCCGTGCATCGGCTCGCCCTCCAGCTTCGGGGTTTGGAACGTGCGGCGCGCCAGCAGGATGGCCGCAACCGCGAGCCCCACGGAGAGCGCCATCAGGCCCCACTCAAGCAGAGCGCTGTGATGCGCGTCCGCCCCGCCGTGCGCACCTTCGACGACCACCGCCGTGCTCAGCCAATGCTCCAAACTGGGCAGCGCGTCGTGCAGCGCGCCGAAGACCACTGGGGTGCCAATCCAACCGGCCAGCACGCTGCCGGCCGCGAGCACGACCAAGGGGACGGTCATCGAGCGCGGCGACTCGTGCACGTGCGTGCCCGCCGCTACCCGGTCATCCCCGTGGAACGTCATGTAGATCAGCCGGAACATGTAGAAGGCCGTGAGCATCGCCGTGACGAGCCCCAGGGCATAGAGCGCGAGGTGGTGCGAGGAGTAGGCCTTCCAGAGAATCTCGTCCTTGGAGAAGAACCCGGCCAGCCCAGGGATGCCGGCTATCGCCAGCGCTCCCACCAACATGGTCTTGTACGTGACCGGAATCTTGTCCTTCAGCCCGCCCATCCGGCGCATGTCCTGCTCGCCGCCTACCGCGTGGATCACCGAGCCCGAGCCGAGGAAGAGCAGCGCCTTGAAAAATGCGTGAGTGTACAGGTGGAAAATGCCGACCCAGAAAGCACCCACGCCGCAAGCCAGGAACATGTATCCCAGCTGCGACACAGTCGAGTACGCCAGCACCTTCTTGATGTCGTACTGGACGAGGCCAATCGTGGCGGCGAAGATTGCGGTCAGCCCGCCAACCATCGCGACGACCAGCATGGCCTCCGGCGCCAGCACGAAAATCTGGCTCGAGCGCGCGACCAGGTACACCCCCGCCGTCACCATCGTGGCAGCATGGATCAGCGCCGACACGGGCGTGGGGCCCTCCATCGCGTCCGGCAGCCAGACGTGCAGCGGCAGCTGCGCGGACTTGCCCATGGCGCCGACGAAGAAGAGCAGGCCGATCAGGCTCAGCGGTCCCCACGCGTGCTCGGCCTCGAAACCGGCCTCGGCCAGAGCGGGCCCTATCTCCGTGAACGTGAGCGTGCCCAGCGTGGTGAAGGTCAGGAGCATGCCGAGGATGAAGCCGGCGTCCCCCACGCGGTTGACGATGAACGCCTTGTTCGCGGCGGTGGACGCAGACTGCTTGCGGAAGTAGAAGCCGATCAGCCCGAACGAGCAGAACCCGACGCCCTCCCAGCCGACGAACAGCAGCACGTAGTTGTTCGCCAGCACCAGCACCAGCATGAAGAAGAGGAACAGGTTCAGAAACCCGAAGAAGCGGTAGTACCCACCGTCATGGGCCATGTAACCGGTGGAGTAGACGTGGATCAGGAAGCCGATGCCGGTGATCACCAAGACCATCACCGAGCTGAGCGAGTCCAGCAGGAAGCCCCAATCCGCCGTGAAGGCGCGGATGCCCGTGTCGGTGCCAGAATCCAAGCCTGCGAGCCAGGTCCACTTGACGACTTCGTAGCTGTGCCCCTCCACGCCTTGCAGCTGCCAGATCGCGGCCACCGAGAAGAGGAACGAGATCAACACCATGCCCGGGCAGAGGATGTCAATCACCTCGCGCCCCGGCGAGGCCGGCAGGTGGTGGCCGCCAGCGTCGTCCCCGGGCGGCCCGAGCGGGTGCTGCGGGTCGAACCGCCGGCCGACCAGCAGCATCAGCAGCGCCCCCACGAGGGGGAACATCGGGATCAACCAGATAGCTTCTAGGAAGAACAAGCCTCGCACTCCCCTACCAGCGCAGCAGATCGATCTCGTCCGCGTGGATCGTCTGTTTGTTGCGGAACAGCGCGATCAGGATTCCCAGGCCGACCGCGGCCTCGGCCGCGGCCACCGTGATCACGAAGATCGAGAATACCTGCCCGTGCACCTGCTGCAACGACGCCGAGAACGCAGCCAGATTGATGTTGACGGCGTTCAGCATCAACTCGACCGACATCAGCAGGACGAGGATGTTGCGCCTCGTCAGGATGCCTACGACCCCCACGAGCAGCAGCAGCGTGCTCAGGACTACGTAGTGGGAGGTGGTAATTTCCATCATGCCCGTCATGTCGCGCGACTAGCCCTCCGCCGCGCGCTTACGAGTCTTGGACATCACGATCGCCCCGATGATGGCGACCAACAGCAGTATCGAGGCCAGCTCGAAAGGCAGCAGGTACTGCGTGAAGAGCACCTCGCCCACCTGTTGCGAATTCTGGGTGATCGATCCCAGCGGCGGGGCCTCCGCCATCCCCGGGTGGTCCAAGCCGCCCACGCCGCGCACGACGATGACGGCCAGCATCCCGCAAACGGCCACGGCGCAGGCCAGCGCAAGCCACTTCTGATTGGAAAAGCGGCGCTGTAACGCCTCGTCCTCATTCGAGACCAGCATGATCACGAAGAGGAACAGCACCATGATGCCTCCGATGTACACGATCACCTGCACTCCGGCCAAGAACTCGGCGCCGCGCAGAAGGAAAATCCCGGCCACGCCGACGAGAGTGTTGATCAGCCACACGGCCGCGTACACGACATTCCGCCGTGTGATCGTGAGGATCGCGCTGGTCAGGATCAAGACCGCCAGCACGTAGAACAGGACTGAGTCGAGGGCCATCGAGGAGCGCCCGGCGGTCGCCGCGAAACCGGATTAACCAGCATATCACTTGGCGCGGGCCGGGATCCGGCGCGTCCGCGGGCTGCCGTCGAGGCCAAGCCGGGCGCCCCGCGTTCTCCCCCGCCGCCATCGATCGGCGACGCCACACTGCCAAGCGCGGGCGCCGCGCGGCCGAGCCGCAGGCGGCTCCCACAGCCCGCCGGAATCTCGGGTCGCGCCGCGCGAGGGGATCAGTGGGTGTAGCGCTGCGGCAGGGGGCCTTCCTCGAGCATCTGGCGGTCCCATATCTGCCCCTCGCGGGTATAGGTCGCCATCTCGAAGTCCTGCGTCAGCTCCAGCGCGTCCACGGGGCAGGCATCCTCGCACAGGCCGCAGAACATGCAGCGCGAGAGATCATACGTGAAGGTCGTCAGATCCTTGCGCTTGGTCTTGGGGTTGCGCTCGGAGGTCACCACGATCAGCTGCTCGGGGCAGGCCAGCGCGCACAGGTTGCAGGAAATGCAGAGCGTCTGGGCCGTCTCCGGGTGCGTGTTCAGCCGCGGCGCCCCGCGGTAGCGCTCCGCCACCGGCGGGCGCGTCAGCGGGTACTGCTCGGTGACGACCTTGGACGGCTTCTGGTTCTTGAAGGTAGTCCAAAGCCCCTTCAGCAGATCAGTCAGCAGGAAAGTCTTGATCAAGTTGGCCATGCCGTCCCCCGCCCCGATTATCGCACTCCGTCCCGGCCGAAGCTAGCCAGCTAGCCGCGGGCGACCAGTTGGACGATCGCGTTCAGGATCAGGCCGCCCATGCTGATCGGGATCAGCCAGCGCCAGCCGACGTCCATCAGCTGGTCGTAGCGGAAGCGCGGGAACGTGCCTCGGTACCAGATGAACAGGTACACCATGACCGCGAGCTTGAACAGGAACCAGAAAAGCCCGATCACCGCCTCGTTGACGGCCGGCACCACGAAGAGCGCCCCGACGGCCAGAAACGCAAGGCCCAGCGCCAGCATCACCAGCTTGAAGCCCAGGATCACCTGGCGCGGAGAACTCCTAAGGCACCCGAGACCGATCACCGCGAACAGGGCCGCGGGAAACGCCGTGTTCAGGGCCGTTTCGAGCCAGGCCACGTTGGGGAACGGGCGCAGCCAGCCGCCAAAGAACAGCGTGACGCAGAGCGAGCTGATCACGACGATGGCCGCGTATTCGGCGAGGAAGAAGAGCGACCAGCGGAAGCCGGAGTACTCGGTGTGGAAACCGGCCACCAGCTCGGACTCCGCCTCGGGAAGGTCAAAGGGCGCCCGGTTGGTCTCCGCCGTCGCGGCGATGATGAACAGGACGGTCGGGACCAGCATCAGGCCGTAGTTGTCGAACGCGCCCCACACGCCGCGGTCGAGCTGGGCGTGGATGATGCCCTGCATCGAGAGCGTTCCGGCGCACATAATTCCGGTCACGGTCGCGAATCCCAGCGGGACTTCGTAGCTGACCATCTGCGCGGCGGCGCGCAGCGAGCCCATCAGCGAGTACTTGGAATTCGCCGACCAGCCGCCAAGGATGAGGCCCAGCGCGCCGATCGACGACATGGCGAGGATGAACAGGACCCCGATGTTGACATCCGCCACGAAGAACCTGTCGCTGAGGGGGAGCACCGCAAAGGCGGACAGTGCCGTGAATGTCGAGAGCACGGGCGCCAGCCAGAAGATCCAGCGGTCGGACTTGGCCGGGATGATGTCCTCCTTGATGAGCAGCTTCAGCGCGTCGGCCAGTGGCTGCAGCACGCCGTGGGGGCCCACGCGCATCGGGCCGAGCCGCACTTGCAGGTCAGCGAGCACCTTGCGCTCGGCCAGCACGATGTAGCCGGCGACCAGCGGGAACACGAGAATGATCGCCGCTGTCATCACCAGCGGGGGGAGGTATGGGTTGGCGAGCAGTTCTTCCATGGACATTCCTAGCGGTCGACCTCGCCCAGCACGATGTCGATGGTGCCGATGATGGCCACAACGTCAGCGACCAGCGAGCCGCGGCACATCCTGTCCAGCGCGGCGAGGTTGACGAAGGAGGGCGGCCGCACGCGCACTCGGTAGGGCTTGAGGGACCCGTCGCTCACGACGTAGTAGCCAAGCTCGCCCTTGGGCGCCTCGATGGACACGTAAGCCTCACCCTTGGGGGGCTTGATGACCTTCGCGACCCTGCCCTTGATCGGCCCGCTGGGAAGCGCGTCAACCGCCTGCCGGATGATTCGGCATGACTGCCGCATCTCCTGCATGCGAACGATGTAACGGTCGAACGTGTCCCCGCTCTCGGCGGTCGGGACCTCGAAGTCGTAGTTCTCGTAGCCGCAGTACGGCTGGGCCTTGCGCAGGTCCCAAGCGACGCCGGCGGCCCGCAGCAGCGGGCCCGTGACACCGTAGGTCTTGCAGTCGTCGGCGTTGAGGATGCCGACCCCCTTGGTGCGCTTCACCCAGATGCGATTGCCGGTCAGAAGGTCGTGGTACTCCCGGACCTTCTCCCCCATCAGGTCGCAGAATGCCAGACACTCCTTCTCGAACGTGTCATAGGTCTCGTACTGCAACCCTCCGATCCGGAAGGCATGGGTGGTCAGCCGCGCGCCGCAATAGTTCTCGAAGATCTTCAGAACCTCCTCGCGCTCGCGGAAGCAGAGAAAAACGGGAGTGATGGCCCCGATGTCCAAGGCGTGGGTGCCCAGCCACAGCAGGTGCGACGCGACGCGGTTCAGCTCGGTCAGGATGACCCGCACGCACTGCGCGCGTGCCGGAACCTCGGCATCGAGCAGTTTCTCGACCGCCATGCAATAGCCGAGACCGTTCGAGACCGCGGCGACGTAGTCCATGCGGTCCACGTAGGGCGCGAACTGCTGGTAGGTTCGGTTCTCGCCGATCTTCTCGACACCCCTGTGCAGGTAGCCGATGACGCAGTCCGTGCCCAGCACGGTCTCGCCGTCCAGCTTGAGGATGACCCGCAGCACGCCGTGGGTCGAGGGGTGCTGGGGCCCCATGTTCAGCACGAGCTCGTTGCTGTCGAGGAAGGTGTCCGCCGGTGCAGCGGCTGGCTCTTGGGTCGTCGCAGGCATCACTGTGCGCTCTCGATCTTGAGGTTCTCGCGGACCCAGGCGCTGTCCTGCTGGAGGATTCCGTACCCCTTGAGCAGGGGGTGGCCGTCCCACTCGTCGGGAAGCAGGATGCGCCGCAGGTCAGGGTGGCCCTCGAAGCGCAGGCCGAACATGTCGAAGACCTCCCGCTCGAGCCAGTCGGCCGCCTTGTAGAGGCTCGTGACGCTCGGGGCTGATTCGCCGTCGGCGGCCGTGGCCTTCACCCGCACGCGCTCGTTCGCCTCGAACGAGTACAGGATCCAGACGATGTCGAACGGGCGCTCCCGCTTCGGCCAGTGCACGGCGGTGACATCCACGAGGTAGTCGAATCCGTGGTCGTCCCGCAGACTGGCCAGCACTTCGCGGGCGGCGGGCAGCGCGACTGTGAGCAACTGCTGGCCACCCAGGCGAACGGCCGATTCCAAGCCGTCCCCGAACCGTTCCTTCAATGACGACGGCAGCGGGCCCTCCCAGGGCTCCGATGGCATCACCAGCGGCTTTCTCGGTCGACGCCGACGGACAACCCGCCGCCGCCGGGCCCTCCGAGGTTTGGCTACCCTCCTTCGGGGGCGATCAGGCATGGCCGCAGATGTCCTCTCTCGTGCAGGGCCGGGCGGCCCTAGTCTCTAGTGGAACACAGCATTTTACCGCCGCGCAAACCGCGGATTCGGCCGCGCCGCCCTCGGTCAGAATGGTGACGGCCCCTGCGGGTTCGAATTCTTGTAGAAGTGCCCCTCGAGCGTGCGCATGCGCACCTTGTACAGCTCCTTCTGGGTCGGGCCCGTCTCGTCGAAAGCCCGGACGAAGAAGCGGCACTCCCGCTCGACGCTCCAGCTGTACACCGGCCGTGTCTGGTCGAGGAACTGCCCCGGCGTCAGCACCCTCCCGGTCTGCACGGCGCCCAGCGGCAGCGACGCCCTCTTGTCGGAGTGCTGCGGGGCCAAGGCGGGACGCAGTATGAACCCCCGGTCCACCAGCGCTACATCGAAGAGGTAGGCGACCGAGCCGTCGCTGTCATTCCAGCAGCTCGGGTTGTCGCTGCCCTCGCCCCCAGGACCGGTACCGGCGAGATCCGACTGGCCCAAGGACGCCCCGCTGGTGGCCCTGACAGCCTCCGCGAGGGCGGACAGGTTCGGCCCCGTGGGTTCCAAGCCGGCGTCAGCAATCGCGTCCTCCAGCTCGGCGCGTGCGGTCTCCCGCTCCAAGGCATCGAGGGCCTCGCCCACATGTGCGTAGATCGCGCCCGGCGCCGGGGTGGGAACGCTCGGGCCAACCGCCCGCACCAACTCTCGCCAACGCTCCGCGGCCACCAAGTCGCGGGCTGCGGCCATGGCAGCGCGGGCCTGCGTCGTTGCGAGCCCCTCTTCAGTGAGCGCGGCCTCCAGCGCCGCGTTGCGCAGGGTGATCTGCTCGGCCTCTTGGCGGAGCCCTCGCTCGCGGGCCAGCAGCACGGACATAGCGAGCAGCAGGACGAAGAGCATCAGGACGGTGGTCTCCGCCATGGTGAGCCCCAGCACCAGACCCTTGGGGAGCCCCCTCTGTCCGCCGCTGCTCCGCATCGCCGCTAGTCGTCCCGCCGTGACACCGTTCGCCAGAGCCGCTTCCAAGGCCCGGGCCCCAAGCGGTCCGCAATGCGTTGCTCCGCGATTCGCACCGCGACGTCGAGCGCCTCCGTTGCCCGCTCGAGTGCCACGTTCACGCCGCTAATCTGCTCCGCCGCCCGCGCCAGGCCGTCCCGGAGGCTGGCCATCTGGCCCAACGCCTCTTCCGTGCTGGCCGAGAAACGCGCCATCCGCTCGCTGGCTGCTTCCACGGACTCGGCGACCTGACGGGACCGCTCGTAGACCTCGACGACCCCGGCCGCGACGTACTGCTGCCGCTCGAGCGCGTCGCGCAGGGCGGCCGTGGCCTGACCGCTCTCTGCCGCCGCACCCTCCCTCGCGCGGTCGGCCTCCCGCAGCGCGGCGACCGCGGACTCGAACCCGGCCAGCACTTCCCGCAGGGCCTGTGCGACAGGGTCGACTGCACCTTCCAAGACGCCCTTGATGTTCACGTCTCGGATCTTGCGGGCCTCGACCTCGAGCGATTGACGCACCATGCCGCTCCCGTCCCGCATGCGGACCGCGTGCTCGTCGATGGCCGCCACGAGGGCGTCCAGCCGCTCGCGAAGCTGCCGGACGGCCCGGTCGACAGCGAGGACCCTGCCCGCGCTGCGGTCAAGCTCGACGACGCGAGCCATCAGGGCGGCGTTGGCCTTGCCCGCCCCGGCCTCCAGACCCTCGAAAATCCGGGCTGTGACCTGTTGGGTCCGGTCCGCATCCTCGGCCGTGCGGTCGTGGACCTTGGCCACCAGATCTCGGAATCTGTCCAGATCGTGCCGCAGCGTCTCGCGGAACTGGTCCACGGTGTAGGAGAGTTGAGCCCGGAGCTTGCGGGCGGTGGCCGCGAGATCGGCGCGTGCCGATTCCTCCAAGATCTGCGGATCCTCTTCCTCGGGACGCGACATCACGACACGCAGCGCCATTCCCAGAATTGTGGTGCCGACCGCGATCCCGAAGTTGGCTACGATGCTCTCGGCGTTCTCCTCTGTGGCGCTGAAGTTGTACAGCGCGTGCGCAAGGGACGTGAGAGTGTATAGGAAGCCGAGGTAGTAGAGGTTGTCCCCGTTAGTCCCGGCACGGGGCTGGCCGGCGGAAAAGTTCCACTGAACGTAAGCGTAGGCCAGCATCAGCGCGCACGGCGCGGCTGTGACGAAGAACTGCCCGACGCCCAGCCACTTGAGCGCGATTATCAATCCGGCGCCCGCGCCGAAGAACCACAGGAAGGCCTTGCGGTCCTCTTGGGGTGACCACCATTCTTTGCCGCGGCCGCTGCCCCCGGCACCCCCGGACATCATGGCGCCAGCCGCAGCACCGGCGGGTCATATGGTCGCATCAGTTCAGCCCGTCCAGCCTGGACACGCGCTCCATCTGACCTCCCTGCCCCCGAATCCAGCGCTCCCAGAACTGGACGAGAGCCACGGTTCCCCCGAGGCGCGCGTGGACCTCGCGCTCCACGAAGAGGACCTGGACAGCCACGTCTTGCAGGTTGGTCCCCAGCGCTGCCCCGCCCGGGGTCGCCGCGAATGCCTCGTAGGCGGGCGGGGGCTCGTAAAGGGAGAGATGCTCGGAGTGTTGCAAGAGGTCGGAAACCACGACCAAGCGCTTGGGAATCTGAGCGTAGGGCCGGCGCGCGAGCACGGTCACGGAGATCGCCTGGATCGCCTCCATGATCGGTGAAACCGGGGCTTGAACGCCGTCAACGAGTTCTTGGAATAGCTGCGCCAAGGGCCGCCTGAAGCGCTCGTCCAGACGCCTGCGGATCAGTTCCGGGTTTGAGATCAGCGGATTTGCGGTGTCCGGATCCCCCGGGTTGCAGACGGCGATCCGGGGAGCGGGCAACCGAACGGCGGGACTTCCAACCGCGCCCGCGACCGGCGCGGACGCCTCGTAGACGAGCACCATCTCATCCGGGAGGCTGTCGAGCACCATGTCTTCCAGCCTTCCCAGAATGTCGGCGCGGCTTGGAGGGCTCACCCGGTCCGTGGTGTCCACCAGCACGGCCGTGACTCGCTCCGGGCCGGCCTCGGGACACATCGTGTCCGGATCTCGCGGCACGGCTTCCGGCCGGACTAGGACCATGGCCGCCACCACCGCGAACGCAAGGCCGCCCAGCACGATGCCGGCGACTTTCTGCGCCAGGGCCGAGCCTGACCTGCTGCGGCGGCGCCGACGCCTTCGACGGGGCATTTTTCCTGTTCTTCCCTATCCGGGTGAACCGTCACGGGGCGCGGCGCCTCCCGGACCGGACTGCGCCAGCCAGTCCCGCCAAGCCTTGAAGGCGTGATGGATCTGGTCGGTGGCGCCGGTATAAGCCTCCTCGATCCTCCGCGATTCTTCCGGCGTCAGGCCGCGTTCGTCCAAGCCCGGCAGGTCGCCCCGATCAATCTCCGGGACTGCCAAGGTCCAAGGAATCGCGTGTGCAGCCGGATTGAGCCGGTCGGGCCGGGCGGCCCGGTTCGCCTCCCGGTATTCCTCGATCAGGACTTCGCCGACTTGCCGCAGGTGCGAGACGTGCCGGTCATACTCCGCGATCTGCTGACGCCAGCTGTCGGCGATCCGGCGCCTCGTCTCGGGGTTTGTCCGAGCGTCGTGCGCGAGGCGCTTGACCTCATCCAGCGAGCGGTCCCATTCGTCACTGAGTTCCTCCTGGACGTCTTCCAGAGCGTCGCTGAAGTCGTCCTGCGCCCGCCGCCAAGTCCGGTGGCACTGCCCGTACCCGGGGTACGGGTCGTCCATCGACCGCCCGTCATAGAAGGCGATCAGCGAGAACAGAAAACCCAGGCCGAAAAGGAGCCACGACTCGGCGTCCTGCAGGCCCAGCGGGTCTTGCCCCATGCGCCGCACGACCTCGACCCCCGCCTCGCCGATCAATTCGCCGCTGACCTCCCGGTAGTGGGCCACCCCCAAGTTCAAGACCAGGGCGAAGGCCGCGTAGACGGCCATCAACGCGCCGGAAAGGATCCGCCAACCGCGGTGCACGTGGACCAGATAGCAACTGATGCGGCCAAACAGCAGGAAGGACGACAGCAAGTTGAGGGCACTGATGCCGAAGGCGACAACGTACGCACCGACAATTCCCAGTTCGTTGCCCTTCGCCAAGAACGCGGAATTTGCCACGCTTTCGACAACGAACAGAAACGCCACCACGCCATATCGGAACCACCGGCCCCCGACGTCGGGATAGTGCGGTTCCCTGCCGCTCAGGCCGTGGTCCCGCCTGAAACGGTAGTAGGCGCGCTGGTGTTGCTCACACTCCCGCTGCCTCTGCTCCAGATGCATCTGCGCGGACTTGGCCACGTTCTCCAAGTTGCCGAGAGCTCTCTGCACGGTCGCGTGCATGTCGCTGGCAAGTTCGCTCCCGCTCCCTTCCGCGAGGTGGCCCAGCATCTCGGCGCGCCGGTCAGCGAGGCGGTCGCAGGCGAGCTGCGCGCGACGGTCGAGCTCGTCCGTGATCGTCCGCTCGGCGGGGTCGAACCTGGCGTCCGGTGGGGGCAGGCCCTGCTGGCCCGCCTCATGGCCCGCCCCGCTGGGGTCTAGGTCTTGGCGCAGAGTCTCGAGGTCTACCGTCTGGCGCGACAATCTAAGACCACTGGCTCCCGCTTCCAGCGGCATTATCGCACAGACCACCGGGCACCCTGAGGGGTGGCCTGGACCTCCGGCCGATGGCGGGGGCAAGCACCACGGAACGCAGGCCGCATCAGGGGGCCGCCTCCGAGGGCGGATCAGCTCCGTCGCGAGTCTGATCCATCGCTGGCAACGCTCGCGAGGGCCCGCCCTACCCGCGGGTAGGGAGTGGCAAGTGACGGACGGAACACCACGGCTCGCGGAGGTCGGGGAAACTGCACGATTGGCGCGGAGGGCGCCGTGCCCGCTCCAACGCCCGGGTGAGGATCCCGTCGCCCGTCCGCTTGGGGGCTTGAGAGCCGCTTGGCTCAGGAGCGAGCCTCCGGATCTGGCCCCCCGGGGCCGGGAATGTTGTAGTCCCGGCCCGCGCGTGGGAAGATTGGACCAGCGGGCGGCGCTGGCCAAGCCCCGGAATCGACCCGCGCCAACGGCCTATGAACTCGTTCAACACCAAGCAGTCCCTCTCATCCGGCGGTCGAGACTTCTCGTACCACTCGGTGGCCGCCGTCGCTGGCGAGGCGGCGGTCCGCCTCCCCTTCTCGCTCAAGATCCTGCTCGAGAATCTGCTCCGCAACGAGGACGGCGTCAGCGTCACGGCGGACGACGTCCGCGCGCTGCTCGCCTGGGACCCGGCGGCTGCCCCTTCGAGAGAGATCGCCTACCGCCCGGCCCGCGTGCTGATGCAGGACTTCACTGGCGTGCCCGCGGTCGTCGACTTGGCGGCGATGCGCGACGCAATCGTCGAGTTGGGCGGCGACCCGGCCGGCATCAACCCCTTGCAGCCGGCCGATCTGGTCGTTGACCACTCGGTGCAAGTCGACAATTTCGCCTCCGGAAGCGCGATCTCGCTCAACAGTGCCTTGGAATACGAGCGCAATCGCGAGCGCTATCAGTTCCTGAAGTGGGGCCAGAATGCCTTCCGCAATTTCAAGGTCGTTCCGCCCGAGACGGGGATTGTCCACCAGGTCAACTTGGAGTTTCTCGCGCGGGTCGCCTTTTCCTACGAGCGGAACGGTGAGGCGTGGGTGTGCCCCGACACGGTGGTCGGCACGGACTCCCACACGACGATGGTGAACGGCCTCGGCGTGCTCGGCTGGGGCGTGGGCGGAATCGAGGCTGAGGCTGGCATGCTGGGCCAGCCGATCTCGATGCTAATTCCGCAGGTGGTCGGATTCGAGCTGACCGGCAAGCTCTCGGAGGGCGCGACCGCCACAGATCTGGTGCTTACCGTCGTCGAGATGCTCCGGGCCCACGGCGTGGTTGGGAAGTTCGTGGAGTTCTTCGGCGACGGGCTCGACGAGCTGCCGCTCGCCGACCGGGCAACGATCGCCAACATGGCCCCCGAGTACGGTGCTACCTGCGGCTTGTTCCCGATCGACGGGGAAACGCTGGCGTACCTCACCCTCACGGGCCGCAGCGACGAGCAGCTGCAGCTGGCGGAGGCCTACGCACGGGCGCAGGGATTTTTCCGCGAGCCGGGTGACCCGGCCGCGGCGTACTCCGAGACGCTGCAACTCGACATGGGCCGGGTGGAGCCGTCGATAGCGGGCCCGAAACGCCCCCAAGACCGCATCGCGCTGAGCGACGCGACGACCGCGTTCCGGTCGATGCTGCGCGAGACCGCTGCGCAGGACGGCGGCACCGGCGGTGTCGCGGCTGCGCCGGCCGCCGTTCGCACCCGAATCCGGGGCGCCGACGTCGAGCTGAGCGACGGAGCGGTCGTGATAGCGGCGATCACGAGCTGCACGAACACTTCCAACCCGGCGGTGATGATCGGCGCCGGACTGGTGGCCAAGCGGGCCGTTGAGCGCGGCCTTCAGGTCAAGCCCTGGGTCAAGACCAGCCTGGCCCCCGGGTCGCGGGTGGTCACCGAGTACCTGGCCCGGTCCGGCCTGTCCAGCTATCTGGACCTGATCGGCTTCAACCTCGTCGGGTACGGCTGCACGACCTGCATTGGGAATTCGGGACCGCTGCCGGCGGAGGTCGCGGACGCGGTCCGCGAGGGTGACCTGCTGGTCGCGTCGGTGCTGTCCGGAAACCGCAACTTCGAGGGCCGCGTGCACTCCGAGGTGCGCGCGAACTATCTGGCCTCTCCCCCGCTGGTCGTGGCCTATGCGCTGGCCGGGAGCATGCACGTCGACATCTCCCGGGAGCCGCTCGGTGACGATCTCGAAGGCCGCCCCGTCTATCTCAGGGATCTGTGGCCGTCCCCCCGCGAGATCTCGGAGACTGTGGCGCGGGTCGTCAGTTCCGACATGTTCCGCGCAACGTACGAGGGCGTTTATCGCGGCAGCCCACGCTGGAGAGAGCTGGAGGCGCCGAGCTCGGCGCGGTTCGCCTGGGACGGCGGATCCACGTATGTGCGCCGCCCACCGTACTTCGAGGGGATGGGGCCCGAGCCCGAGCCCGTGGCTCCGATCGAGGGAGCGCGAGTGCTGGCCCTCGTCGGCGACAGCGTCACGACCGACCACATCTCCCCTGCGGGCGCGATCAGCGCTGACAGCCCGACCGGGGCCTATCTGCAGGCGAAAGGGGTCGCGCCGAAGCACTTCAACTCCTACGGCTCCCGCCGGGGCAACCACGAGGTGATGATGCGAGGCACGTTTGCCAACGTGCGCTTCCGAAACCTCCTCGCGCCCGGAACAGAGGGAGGGTGGACCGCGCTGATGCCGCGGGGCGAGGTGCTCTCGATCTTCGACGCGGCGATGCGCTACCGCCAAGAGGGCACGCCGCTAGTCGTGCTGGCGGGCCGCGAGTACGGCACCGGCTCGTCGCGGGACTGGGCGGCGAAGGGGCCGGCCCTGCTGGGCGTGCGGGCCGTGATCGCCGCCACCTACGAGCGGATCCACCGCTCGAACCTAGTGGGCATGGGCATCTTGCCCCTGCAGTTCCCGGACGGCGAGGATAGCGCCAGCCTGGGACTGACCGGGCATGAGCGGTTCAATGTGGCGCCATTGGGCGCGGAGTGCCCGGAGACTATTCAGGTCGAGGCCGTGCCGGAAAACGGCGGACCGACCGTGACCTTCGCGGCGCGCGTCCGGATCGACACCCCCAAGGAACTGGAGTACTACCGCAACGGGGGCATCCTGCACTACGCCCTGCGACAGATGCTGCATGGTTGAAGGGCCGGCGGTGCCGGCAGGCACCTGGCGTGACAACCTTCGCATCGTGCTGGTCTCGGCCCGCAATTCCCTGAACATGGGCGCGGCCGCGCGCGCCATGTTGAACTTTGGCTTCTCGGACCTCCGCTTAGTGCGCCCGTACGAGCGCTCGTTCGGCAAGGCCCGCTCGGCCGTCGGCGCGACCGAAGTGCTCGCCAGAGCGCAGGTGTCTGAGCACCTCTCAGAGGCCCTCGGCGGCGCGCAGCTGGTGGTGGGGTGCAGCGGTCTGGAGGCGCGCAAGCAGCGACACGTGCAGCGCGACCTGCCGACCGCAGCGATCGCGGTCCGCACGCACGTGCAGGAGCGCAAAGCCGCCCTGGTGTTCGGCTCCGAGAAGAGCGGGCTTACCAACAACGAGCTCAGCCATTGCGACTGGGTGCTCTCAATCCCGACCAGTCCGGAATGCCCCTCGATGAACCTTGGCCAGGCCGTGGCCGTGTGCTGTTACGAGATTGCCCGAAGGGCGGTTCCCGTGCCCGCCCTCAAGACTCCGGAGAGCGTTTCGGCCGATGTCCGCGACAGAATTCTCCAGTCGCTGCTGGGAGTGCTGCGCACTTCCGGGTTTCTGCATAGCGGCAGCGGCCCGGCCAAGACGCGCAAACTGCGCCGGTTTGTCGGGCGGCTGCGGCTGGCCCCGGAGGACGCCCGCATGCTGCAAGCCATCCTCCGCCAAGTCGAGTGGAAGTTGGCCCACCCGGGAAAGGGCGAACGGGCCTCATAGCAGGTGGTCGGCCAAAGGGGTCCGGCGGGGGCTCTCGGCCGGTTGTCGTTCCGGGGCGCGCGCGACGGGCCGCGGTCGCGCGGCAGGCACTGCTTGGTAAGCGCGGCCCTTGAGTTCGGGCGGGGCCGAACCCTCCGCCGCCGCCGATGACGGGCCGTCGTCAAAGAGGTCAACGATGGCGTTGAACCGAAAGGTCCTGTTCCGCTTGTAACCGGTCACCTCCGCCAGAATTCCGAGATCGACGAAGCGCGCCACGAGCTGGTTGGCCGCGACATAGGAGGTGGCCGTCACGCCGCGCACGTCCCTGACCGTTGTCAGGGGATCGACGAAGAGCCGCTCGATCATCTGCAGACCACGCGGAACGGAGTGACCCAAGTTCTCGGTGACCTTCGAGCGCTGCTTCTCGCGCAGGAGCGCAAATTGCTTCAGAGCTCGCTCCCCGGCGACCGCTGCCGACCGAACACAGTTCAGGAATAGCTCGAGCCATTTGCCCCAGTTCTCCGAGTCCAGGGTCCTGAGCCGAAAGCTGTACTCGTCAGCTCGCCGGGCGAGGGGCCCCGACAGGGCCAAGCCACGGCTGCCGGGGACGCGCATGGAGCGCAGCGCATCCAACGTCGCGATCCGGGCCACCAGAGCGCTGGCAGGCCCGAAGAGGTTCAGCTGGTACAGCCCGGCGGTTAAGACACCGGCCCGGAACAGGCGTGGGTGGCCCCCGTCCCGAAGCAGTCGGGCCAGCGCGTCCAGTGCCGCTCGACTTGCTGGGTTGGCGGGTTGGGATAGACCTGGTTCCAAGCCGGTGACCGCCGAGTGTAGACGGGCAAGACGAGGCCAGCCGAGGGGGGCCACGCCGGGGTCCTGACCGACCAGTTTCAGCGCGGTCACGCAGCGATAGCCCGTGGGAATGCCGGGCTCGGCCCCCCGGCCCTGGTCGCTCGTGGGCATGAACAGGTCGCTGATGGAGGTCTTGACGCCTTCGACGCGCAGGGTGGCGACGGCTTCCCTGCAGGTCTGCATCGCCAAGAAGCCCTCGATTGCGGGCAGACAACCCAGCGCGGCGTCGAAACGCTCAACCGAGCGCATCGCCCGGCTTTCCTGATGCCGCAGGCGCGAGCGCAGGGCGTCAAGGTTTGGCAGGTCGGTCACGGCCCGGTGCGATGGCGGTGCGGCATGAGTTGCGACCGCCGAGCGTCAGAGGTGCGATCGTTCTGCACCCCCGGCAGGCGAAGTGGCACACGCAGCCTTTATTAATAGCACTTCCCAAGTGACATGGCAAACACTACCTTTCGCATGACTGACCGCGGCCGCTCCTTGGCTGGGCCCGGCGCTGTCACGAGTCCGAGGGCCCGAAAGGCCTCGGGAATGGGGCATCCGGCTGACGGCTTTCTGGCCACAGTCGGGTCGTGGCGATTGTGAGTCAAGATCCCTCTCCCCGAGGCCAAGGTCAGGTGATGTCCGCGGCGTGGACCCGAAGTGCTGCCTCTAAATGCCCGCCACGCCCCAGCCGAACTCCTTGGCGGGCCTGCACGTTTGTCCGCGCAACAGCCCCGTCGGTTGGTCTCAACCTACGCAAGTCTCGTTCCGCCGCACGGATCCGGCCAACCCTGCGAGGTTTCCACGCCGCCGATCGAGACGGTCCAGCACCATCTGCCTAACTGGCCGTTCGCGGTGGCGATTGACCGGATCTCCCCAACCCCGCACTAGGCCGTTGGTGGCCTGGGAGGGCTGATTCCCATGATTGCAGCGCCTCCCACCGCACGCGTCCCAGCGCGGGTCGCCCGGGCTGACGGCGGGCCCGAATGCCTGGCCCTTCTACAATGACAGTGGACGAGATGTCGAGACTTGCGGACAGACCTGCGGAGGCCAGCTTCCGAGCCCGCCTACGGGCCTGGCTCGAAGAGAACACACCGGCGATCGACCCTCGCGACGTCGCCGCCCTCAAAGACTGGCAACGAACCCTGTACGAGGCTGGCTGGCTGGGGCTCACGTGGCCGGCCGAGTACGGGGGGCAAGCGCTGAGCTTCCGCGAGCAGGCAATCTTTAACGAAGAGGCCGCCCGCGCCCGTATTCCGCCCAGCATCAACACCATCGGGCTCATGATCGCCGGCCCGGCGCTGATCGCCGTTGGCAGCGAGGAGCACAAGCGCCGCTACCTGCAGCGGATCCTGACCGCGGAGGAGATCTGGTGCCAAGGATTCTCCGAGCCCAACGCCGGCTCGGACCTGGCGGCCCTGCAGACCAGAGCCGTCGACGACGGCGATGCGTACGTGATCACGGGCCAGAAGATCTGGACATCCAACTCGCTCATCGCGGACTACATCTGGCTGCTCGTGAGAACTGATCCGGCCGCGCATCGGCACCGGGGCATCACCGCGCTGATCGTTGACATGCACAGCCCGGGCGTGTCGGTCAAGCCGCTCCGCCAGCTGACCGGCGAGGCCGAGTTTGGAGAGGTGTTCTTCGACGAGGTCCGCGTCCCGAAGCGCAACCGCGTGGGCGCCGAGAACGACGGCTGGCTCGTTGGGATGAAGACCTTCACCCGCGAGCGCGCGAACATATCGGTCTCGCTCAGCGTGCGCCTCCAGCAGCAGTTCGACAGGCTGCTGGCTGCCGTCCAAGGGACCGATGTGCCGCTGGACGCCGAGCGTGCGCGCGAGGTGGCGCAGGCCTTTGTGGACAGCCAGTGCCTGAACATGACCTGCGAGCGCCTGGCCGACCGACTGTTCGGCTTTGAGTCCTCGATCGTCAAGGTGGCGTGGGCTGAGATGAACCAGCGCCTGCAACGGATCGGGCTGTCAGCGCTGGGACCAGAGGCGGCCTTGGTCCCCGGCCGGGGATTTGACAAAGATGACACGCCCGGCCCTTCCGTCGGCTCCGGGGAGCCCTTCGAGAAGAGCTGGCAGTTTGGCTATCTCCGGTCGCGCGGCAACACGATCGAGGGCGGAACGTCCGAGATTCTGCGCACGGTGATCGCCGAGCGAGTCCTGGGCCTGCCCCGCAAATGAGGAGAGTCCCGGTACCGTGAACTTCGAGCTGAACGAGGAGCAAGCCCTCCTGCGGGACTCGGCCCGCGACTTCCTGCGGGAGGAGTGGCCCGTGTCAGAGCTGCGGCGCATGCTTGACCCGGAAGACGCCCCCACCGGCGCCAGCCAGCTGTGGGACAAGATGGCTGGGCTTGGCTGGCCCGCGCTGCTGGTCCCCGAGGACGACGGTGGTCTGGGCCTGGGCATGTTCGACCTGGCCGTGCTGATGGAAGAGACGGGCGGGAGCCTGATACCCGGCACGCTCCACGCAAGCGGCCTGCTCGCCACCGCGGCGCTCGCCTCGGTCGGCACAGCCGATGCCCGTCGCGAGTACCTCCCGGCCATTGCAGAGGGCGAGATCAAGGCGACCGTCGGCATCTACGAGCCGCGCTCGGGGTGGACGGCCATGCTGCTCGACCCCACCCCCGCGCCGGTCGTGACGAAGCGCTTCGTACCTTCGTGCGCCCAAGCGGACCTAGTCCTGTTCTTCAACCGCAGCGGCGGAAACTCTGTCGAGCTCGCCGTGGCCCGCGAACCCGAGGTCGAGCAGCTCAACTCCATGGACGTGACGCGGCCGCTTAGCGAGACGCGCTGCCCGAGGGAGCGGCTGGAAGTGATCGGGACAGGGACAGTGGCGGACCTGCAGGCCACCGTCGACACGGCCACGATCGGGCTGGCGGCCGAGATGGTGGGCGGTGCGGCCAAAGTACTGGCAATGACCGTGGAATACGTCAAGAGCCGCAAGCAGTTCGGGCGCCCGGTGGGGTCGTTCCAGGCCGTGCAGCACCGGGCGGCCGACATGCTGATCGAGATCGAGAAAGCGCGGACCGGAGTGTACTACGCGGCAGCTGTCGCCGACGAGCTGCCGGACCAGCTCGGCCGGGCCGCGTCAATCGCCAAGACTGCCGCCAACCGGGCCTTCGCGAGCGTGGCGGAAGCCGGGATCCAACTGCACGGCGGACTTGGCTTCACGTGGGAGCAGGACTTGCACCTGTACCTCAAGCGAGCCAAGGCGAGCGAGGTGACCTATGGGGACACTCCTTGGCACTTGGATCGCATCGCGCACGGCTTGGGTCTGACCTGAAGCCTGTCGGCACTGCCGTCCGGGACTATCGGCGGCAGCGCCAGACAGACCGCATCCAAGCTGGGCCGGCCATCGCCGCCGCGGCGAGGGTTGCCACGATCAGCGCAGTCTTGGCGCAGGTGAACACCGCAGCCAGCCACGCCAGCCCGGAAGGCCCGCCATCAAAGCTGAGCGCGAGGGTGGCAACGACGAGATTCTCCGCCAGATCCGCGGCGGCGAGCGTAACGGGCACCAGATACAGCGGACGGCGCTCTCCAAAGACGCGGTAGAGCGGAATGGCGAACAGCAATCCGTATCCGGCCAGAAACGCCATGTCGAGCGTCAGCTCCGAAACGCCGTATAACGCCCGCGCCCTGGGATCATGCCGGTCAAGGGCGCGAAATACGTCGGCGGCCTCTTTCGGCGTGTACCAGACCCTGGTGTCAAGGGTACCGACCCCGCCGAGCTGGGCATCCCGCCAGCGAAGACCGCCGACGCAAGTCACCGACACGACAACGGCTAGCATGAACCAGCGCAGCGTCGCAAGGCGGCTCATTACCCTTCGAATTGACTAGTGTCGCCGGGGTTCAGGCCCCGGCCTTGGTTTCGCGTGCACAGAATTCGTCAGCTTCCCGACCGCTGGCGATAGCTCCGATAGCGGCAAGTCATGGCAAGGCACAGGATCTGTGGCGCTCCTGGCTCCCGACGGGCAGCAACCTTGGGCCTTGTCCTGAAGCTGTTGCAAGCTTAACCCTCACACTGCACCGGGCCCCGTTGGTCCGCAAGGGCCCGCCGTAGTTCGCGTATGGATCATCCCCGAGGTCAGGCTGCCTCAGCAGGGGACCACCCACGCTCCGGGGCTGACCTCAGAGGGTGTGTCGAAGGGCTTGGCCAAGGCACCGATTGTGGCCCGCCACACCGACGTGGGCGGAACATGAGACGTCCATTCCCGTCATCGCTCGAAGCTACCGCTCGCGGGACGGCGGGCCGCCCCATGGCGAAAACCGCCAGAGGCCCGGCCCGTGGTACTCTTTCTCCGCCAGAATGCACCGCCCAATTCTTATCGCGGCCCGCGGCATTGCCGTCGCAGCCCTCCTGTGCTCGTGTTCGAGCGCCCCCGAGCCGCCTCCCAACATCCTGTTCGCCATCGCGGACGACGCCTCGTTTCCCCACATGGGCGCGTACGGCACGGCCTGGGTGCAAACGCCGCACTTTGACCGCGTGGCCCAAGAGGGTGCCTTGTTCTGGAATGCGTACACGCCGAATGCCAAGTGCGCCCCGTCCAGGGCGGCCATTCTGACCGGGCGCAACTCCTGGCAGCTGGACGCGGCGGCCAATCACATGGCCTTCTTCCCTCCCGAGTTCAAGAGCTTTCCGGAGGCCCTTTCCGAGAACGGCTATTTCGTCGGCATGACCGCCAAAGGCTGGTCGCCCGGAATCGCCAAGGACGCGGAGGGCGAGCTTCGTGACATTGCCGGGACCCCGTTCAACGAGCGAGAGACCGATCCGCCGACACCGATGATCTCGCGAACGGACTACGCCGCCAACTTCGCGGACTTCCTGGAAGCGGCGCCCGAGAACACGCCGTGGGCCTTCTGGTACGGGGCGAGGGAGCCCCACCGGGCGTACGAGTTTCGTTCAGGCGAGCGGCTCGGGGGGAAGTCCGCCGACCAGATCGACGCCGTTCCGGGGTACTGGCCCGACACCGAGACGGTCCGCCACGACCTACTGGACTACGCCTTCGAGATCGAGCACTTCGACAGCCACTTGGGACAGATGCTGGCCTTGCTGGAAGAGCGCGGCCAGCTCGGCAACACGCTGGCGATCGTCACATCCGACAACGGCATGCCATTCCCGCGCGCGAAGGCCCAAGAGTACGAGATCTCCAACCATTTGCCGCTGGCCATGATGTGGCCGGACGGGATTCCGAGCCCAGGCCGCTCAGTGCTTGACTTCGTCAGCTTCGTCGATCTGGCGCCGACCATCATGGATGCCGCCCGCGTGGACTGGGCCGAGAGCGGGATGCAGCCCGCCACTGGCGCAAGCCTGCTCCCGTTGCTGCGGTCAGCGGAGTCCGGGCAGGTCGACCCGGCGCGGGACCACGTGCTGATCGGTAAGGAGCGGCATGACATCGGACGGCCGGGGGACGCCGGCTACCCGATCCGCGGGATCGTGCAGGGGAATCTGCTCTACCTGCGCAACTTCGCCCCGGACCGCTGGCCCGCGGGCAATCCTGAGACGGGCTACCTAGCCGTGGACGGCAGCCCGACCAAATCGGAAATCCTCAACCTGCGGCGCTCCGGCGGTGACTCGCGTTACTGGGAGATGGCATTCGGAAAGCGGGGGGCCGAGGAGCTCTACAACATCGGGGAAGACCCCGCCTGCCTTCGAAACCTGGCCGGGGACCTGGAACACGAGCCTGCGAGGCAGCGCTTGGCGGACCTGCTGGCAACCCGGCTCAGCGAGCAGGGGGACCCCCGCATGGCTGGGCAGGGCGATATCTTTGACGCCTACCCGGTGGCCACGCGGTGGGCCGGCTACTACGAAAAGTTCGCGACGGGGGAGATCGACGTCGCCGGCTGGATCAATCCCGACGACATTGACCCCGCCATGGACGAGTGACGCGCGGTCCGAGCAGCCTTACCGCTACCCGTCCATCATCTCGTCCCAGGTCACCTCGCCCTTGGCGTCCATCGCCATTCGGCCGAGAATTGCCGTGAGGGTGCTCTCAGCTCCTCGGACACCGGTGTTCTCGGGCTTGCCCTCGGCGATGCGCCGGACGAAGGCTTCCATCGAGTCCAGCGTGTTGGACCGCTCGCTGGGCTCGACGACCTCGTCTCCCCGCGCCCGGTAGTGGCGCCAGCGCAGCTCTGACGTCTCGATCATCCCATTTGACCCGAAGAATTGCTCGTGGACCTCCCGATAGTTGTTCGATCCCAGCGTCGACCCTGCCAGGGACGCGAGCACGCCGTCCTCGTACGCGTAGACAACGTTGTTGTTGTCCCGCATGTCACCCGGGCGCGCGGACGTTTTCGAGCCCCGGCCGACGGCGCTGACCGGGTGTCCGCCCAGGAACCAGTTGACGATGTCGATGCAGTGGACATTGTTCTCCACGATCAGGTCCCCTGACAGGTCGCTCCACACGTGCCAGCGCCGGATCTTCTCCGTGTCGGTCTGGGGCGGGGATTGCTCGGTGGCCGCTCGCGGGCTGCTGCCGGTCTTGAGGAAGTGCGCGTGCGCCATGCGGATATCGCCGATTGCCCCCGAGTCGTGCACGCTCTTTGCCTTCAGGTAGGTCTTGGCATACCGCCGCTGAAAGCCCATCGTGATGTTGAGACTGCGGTCAGCGGAGTCAGAGGCGCGCATGATGCGCTTGCAGTCGTCGACGCTGACCGCGGCGGGCTTCTCGATGTAGATGTGCTTGCCCGCCTTCACCGCGGCCTCGAAGTGATCCGCGTGCACAAAGGGCGGGGTTGCGATGATCACCGCGTCGACATCGCTCGCGAGCAGTTCCTCCAGATCGGCGTACTCCTTGGGAGACTTTGTGCCGATGCGCTCCGTCGCGCTGGCAATCTGGCCCTCGAACAGGTCGCACATCGCGACCAACCGCGCGTCGGTCGCCTCGAGCATCGCTCGCGCCAGCGACCCCCCGCGGCCACCGCACCCGATCAGTCCGACCGACGGGGCGGAATTGGCAGCCGTGCCGCGCACGGCCGCGATCGGCAGGGCCATCGCCGCAGCTTGCAGCACGGTCCTCCGGGATGTCTTGTCAGAACGATGCATCTGTTGCCTCCCCTGTCCGCGCGCCGTCAGGCCGCCATTCCGGACACTCTCAAGAGAGTCTCGTGAACGAGCAACTCATGGTCATAGGAATAGTTGAGGGGCGTCTTGGTCTTGAATGCGCGGGCGAATTCCACGAAGTCCGCGACGTAGCGCGGCTGCTGCCCTAGGTCCACCGTCTGCCAGCCCTCTCGGTACGGCCCCCGCGCGTGGCGCATCGCGACGCGCATCGTGGAGTGCCCTCCGAGCGGCTGGATCATGAACGTCCCGTCGGTCCCGATCACCTCGAAAGACCGGTGATCCCCGGAACCGTACATCCGGGCCGTCGTAGAAACGAGAGCGAGGCCGCCCCCGTACTCCAGCACGGCAAGCGTGTTGTCCTTCAGGTCGTCGTCCACGCCGGTGTCGTGCCGCAGCCAAGTGCGCACCTTGTCTGGCCGGCCGGTGAACTCCAGCACGCGATCGATCAGGTGGCCGGCCAGCTCGAACATGGCCCCGCCCGGGTAGCGCCCTTCCAAGTCGCGCTGGGGCAGGTCGCGGTCCGAGTTCATGGTGGCCCGCACGAGGTGCACCTGGCCGAGCCAGCCCTGCTTGGCGGCGTCAACGGCCGCGTTGATCCCGGTTTGGCCCCGCAAGACCCACCCCTTCTGCAGCAGCAGGTCCTTGGAACGGGCTGCCTCGACCAGTTCCTTGAATGGCTGGAAGGTGTCTCCCGCCGGCTTTTCCAAGTGCAGGTGCTTCCCCGCATCGATGACCTTCTCGCCCCACGGGATGGCCTGCCAAGGCTTGCACTCCACGACAACCAGGTCAATCGTCGTGTCGCTGAGCAGCTCGCTCTCCGAGACCCAAGCCTGACCCTTGAACAATGGATCGGCAGCTTGGCGCTTCTGAACATCCTGATCGTGCTCGCAGATGCAAACCACCTCGTAGTCGGGCGAGTCCATCATCGCTTGGAGCTTGCCCCGCACATGGCCGTGCTGGGTGCCCAAGACCGCGGCGCGGATCTTCGGCCCCTGCCCCGGGGCGCCGGTCGCGGCCGCGAGCGCGACCCCCGAGGACGCGAGGAAATTTCTGCGGTGAATATTGATTGGCATGGCCTCACATAGGTTACCCCCACCACCGCGGCTGGTGGCCAGGCCCGATCGCCCGAGCCAATCTCTCCGGTACCATTGGGCGTGCCCTTCCACCGGACCAGTTCATCGATGCTTGCGACCTGCTTACTGCTGGTCGTCCTCTTCGGGCCAGCGGCAGCGCCGGGACAAGACCTTGCCCCCGCCGTCCCGGAAGCGGTGGGAGTCTCGTCTGAGCGGCTCGAGCGGCTTGACACCGCCATGGAGCGCTACGTTGCGGACGGGCAGCTTCCGGGTGCCGTCGTGCTGGTCGCGCGGCGAGGCCGCGTGATCTACCACAAGGCGTTCGGGCACCGCGACCTGGAGTCTGGCGCGACCATGCGCAAGAATTCGATCTTCCGCATCGCGTCGCAGACCAAGGCGCTGGTGAGTGCGGGAATCATGGCGCTGCAGGAACAGGGGAAGCTGCTCATCGGCGACCCGGTCGGGAGATACATCCCCGAATTCAAGGAGACGACCGTGGCTGTCCGGAATGAGGGCGGGTACGGCGTCGTCCCGGCTCGCCGGGCGATCACCCTCCGAGACTTGCTCACCCACACGGCGGGCATCAACTACGGCCAGGGCACAGCCAAGGACCGCTGGTCCGAGGCCGGGATCCAAGGCTGGTACTTCGCGGACCGCGAAGAGCCGGTTGGCGCGACCGTCGCGCGCATGGCGGCACTTCCGTTCGAAGAGCACCCAGGCGAGAAATGGGTCTACGGGTACAACACGGACATTCTCGGCGTGGTCGCGGAGCGGGCGAGCGGCAGACCCCTCGACGAGTTCCTGCGCGAGACGATCCTCCAGCCCGCGGGGATGAAGGACACGCACTTCTACCTCCCGGAGGCCAAGGCGGGGCGCCTGGCGACCGTGTACTCGACGACGGGTGATGGACTGGAGCGGGCCCCGAATCCGGGCCACATGGTGGGCCAGGGGCAGTACTTGCAAGGACCGCGGACAAGCTTCTCGGGCGGTGCCGGCCTGCTCTCTACGGCGCGGGACTACTCGCGATTCCTGCAGATGATGCTCAACGGTGGCACGCTGGACGGCCGACGCGTGCTGAGCCGCAAGAGCGCGGAACTGATGGTCACTGACCATCTCGACGGGATCGAGTTCACGCCCGGGCAAGGATTTGGGCTTGGATTTTCCGTGGTCAAGGACGTCGGGGCGCGTGGCGTCCCAGGCTCGGTCGGGGAGTTCGGATGGGGGGGCGCCTACCATTCCACCTACTGGGCCGACCCGGAGGAGCGGCTGGTGGTTGCCTACCTGACGCAGGTGATCCCCGCCGGCGGGCTGGACGACCATGCCAAGCTGCGGGCCCTTGTCTACCAAGCCATCGTCGACTGACAGTCAGCGCGGGACGGCCCGCCAGATCTCCCCGTGGGCCACGCACAACGAGACAGGCCGGTCGGGGCTTTTTGGACGGAATCGATGTTGCGCCAAGAACTGGAACGTGGCCGGATCTCTGCCGCTCCCACGCTCGCCAAGCTTTGAGACCGGCACTCAGGCGGCATCCGCATCCGGTCCCCCGCCCTCAGTCCCGCCCTCGCGCAGTTCCGGGATTTGCACGCGGACGCGCACACCGCCCCCCTGGCGAGCCTCGAGCACGAACTGGAAGTTCGTGCCGAACAGCACTGTCAGCCGCTCGCGAATGTTGCTCAGGCCGATCCCCTTGCCAAACACGCCCGGCAGGTCTTCCACGGGAATGCCGGCGCCGTCATCCTCAACCTCGATCTGCAGACGCCCGCCTCCCAGTTCGGCACGGAGGACAATTGTGCCCCCGCCGACCGAAGGGCCGATCCCGTGCTTGATGCAGTTCTCCACGATCGGCTGCAAGATCATGCTCGGGATGCTGGCCTTCGCCGCCTGGCGGTCGACCTCCCGCCGTACCTGCAGCTTGGGGCCGAAGCGCACCTGCTCGATCCGCAGGTAGTCGTCGATCAATGCGAGCTCCTCGCTCAGCGGCACGAACGCGTCCTGCTTGCGCAGGAGTCGCCGGAGAATCGTGGAAAGCCGGTACACCACGCTCCGGGCCTGTTGCGGGTCAGTGCGGATCAGGGCTGCCACCGAGTTCAGCGTGTTGAAAAGGAAATGGGGATTCATCTGGCCCATCAGATGGCTCAGCCGGGCTTCGGTCAGCAGGCGCTGCTGGGTCTCGATCTTCCACTCATTGCGGGTGTTGTTCCACACCTTCAGAGTCAGGCCCACCCCGACGACGGCCGCGAGGTAGCCAAGCAGCAGTGCCGGCATTCCCGGCCCGCCCCCCTCGTGTAAGTCGAACACCAGGCCTCGACGCGCGAGCTCGGCGCGGATGGCCTCCACGACGGCGCAGGCTAACAGCAGCAGCGTGTGAAAGACCCCCTCGGAGTGCGGGATTCGGCCCCGGGTCCACGCCACCAGCGAGAACAGGAAGAAAGGGGAGAAGCGCCAGACATCCTCGGGATCCCGGGCGAGCTTGCGCAGCAGCCCGCCGAGCGCGCCCACGCCAACCAGCAGTGGCAGGGTGGCCCACTCGAAGGCCGGCCCGGCGAAACCAGGAAGCGAGATCAGCGCCCCGGCTACAGCGCCGGGGACGAAGCCGCCCACCAGGCCCGACACGAGCGCGCCTTCGACGCCCGCCTCGGCCGCACGGTATCCGAGAGCGACCCGCACCAGCGGCCCGCTCGCGAACACTACCCCGAACAGGACGGCGAGCTCGAAGCGCTGCCGGATAGTCCGGCGCTCCAGGAGGAACAGCCGCTTGGCGAAGTTGGGCCGCAGCGCGATGCTGGCCATGGAAGCCAAGATGGCGACCTTCACCAGCAGGGTCACGAGAAGGTCGGGGTCAGCCATCTGTCCAGCGCGCCTATAATAATGGCCGGGTCGCCGGGATCGGGTTGGCGCGGTACGGTGCCCCGGCGGGACTGTCCGAGCGCAGCTCGAGCTTGAAGGGGGACCATTGGGACACGCGGTCCGGCTCGTGGCAGATGCGAGCTTCCCATGCCGCTACGGTGACTTTCGGATCTTGGGATTCCGCGGGGAAGCGCGGGGTCGCGAGCAGGAACTCGTCGTGCTGGCGAAGGGTGACCTCCGCACCGCCGGCAGCCCGCTGCTGCGGATCCATTCCCAGTGCCTGACCGGCGACGTGTTCCGCAGCCTGCGCTGCGACTGCGGCCCCCAACTGTCGTTCTCGCTGGCCAAGATCGAGGAGGCCGGCTGCGGGCTGCTCGTCTATGACCCGCAGGAGGGCCGGGGCATCGGACTGCTCAACAAGCTGATGGCGTACCAGCTGCAGGACGAGGGGGCCGACACGGTCGAGGCCAACGAGCGGCTCGGATTCGGCGCGGACGAGCGCCACTACGGATTTGTCGTCGGCGTTCTGCGCCACTTTGGCATCAAGACCGTGCGCATGCTCTCCAACAACCCCTCGAAGGTGGAGGCGCTCGAGAGCGCGGGAATCACGGTGGCAGAGCTCGTGCCCTGCTCCCCGGACGACGCCGGGAATCTGGCCCGGTCGTACCTGCGAACGAAGCGCGACAAGCTTGGGCACTTGCTCGGCGAGGTATAGCCCACGGGCACGCGCTCAGGCCGGCACGCCGCTGTCTGGCCACGCGTCCTCACCCGCGGCATCGAGATCGCGATACGAGACGAGCTCGATCCCGCGCTCGGCGACCGCTCTCCGAACTGCCTCCGAGCAAAGGGCCCGCAACTCGTGCTCGCGACTGTCCTTGAGCCGGGTCGCGGCGATCCGCAACTGGGGGCCGCAGACGCCCGGATGGCACACCAGCTCCCCCGTGCCGGGCGGCAGGCTGGCCAGAAGGGTTGCCAGCTTCTCGGAGTTCAGCCCGCCAGTCGCCGCGAAGCCTGCGAAGTAGTCCGCCGTGCGGCAGCTGGCCCGCCGCAGGCGCTCCTCGAACGGAATGCGCCATGGGCGAATGGCCACTGACAGGCAACCCCGCAGACCGCTCGCCATGCCGAGCGGCACGTCGAAAGGCTTCCGGATCCAGCGAATGCCGAGCCTGCCCGCAACCGCGAGCACCGCGTCCAACACTTGGGGCAGGAGGTGCACATGCTGGTGCGTGTCCAAGTGCGAGGGAACGATGCCGTGGCGCACGAGCCGGTCTGCCTGGGCCTGGAACTCCCGCCGCGCCTCGCCAAATGTCGGCCGGCTGGCCAACAGCGCGGCGACACCGCGGGGCAGGGACGCGCCCGGGCGGGCCAGCGACTCGCCCTGCACCAGCGTCAGGTGGCAGCCCACCCCGAGGCCCGGATAACGCCGTGCGATGCTGACCGCCCCCTCGAACGCGGCACCGTTGGCCATCAGCGACGTGGAGCGGACTATGCCCTCCAGATGGCTGCGAAGGATGCCCTCGTTGACATCCGGTGTGAAGCCGAAGTCATCGGCGTTCACGACCAAGCGCCGCACCGGTTAGCCTAGTCCCCAAAATAATAGCGGCGGGGCCATAGCCCCGCCGCTTTGTGCAACCACAGGTTCACAAGGAGAAGGAATTTCGAACCGTAGTCTTTGTCAGCACTTCCTAAGACGATTGAGCGGGCCGTTCTTATGGCAAGCTCCGAAAGAATTCTCGAACTGCGCCCGCCGGAGCGCCTTTTCGGCGCCGAGCAACCCCGCAACGGGCCGAGCGGGGCTCAGAATCGGTCAGCGAAGATTCCGTAGCTGAACAGCAGGCCCAGAGCCCCGGCGGCCACGACGTAGTAGAGCATCGGGTAGATCGTGCGGCGGATCAGCAGGCCCTCGCGGCCCACCAAGCCGACCGTCGCGCTGGCCGCCACCACGTTGTGCACGGTGATCATGTTGCCGGCGGCACCACCCAAGGCTTGCAGGCCGAGAACCACCAGGTGCGAAACGCCGATCCTGTCCGCCACGCCGTACTGGAAGTGGCTGAACATGAGGTCGCTGACCGTGTTCGACCCAGCCACGAAAGCCCCCAGGGCGCCGATCATGGCGGCGAAGAACGGCCAGGCCCGGCCAGCGACGTCCGCGGCGAACGCGGCCAGCTCGAGCGGCATGCTCTGGAGTCCCGAGAGATTGGTGCCCGAATCGATGAACACCCTCACCAGCGCGACGGCGAAGAGCAGCGCGAAGGCCGGCCCGGCCAGCATGCGCAGGGAGGCCGACCACGCGTTGCGGACCTGCCGGCCGGACATCCCATGCAGCCAAGCCGTGGCGAGGCACACCACAAGGAAGATCGAGCCCGGCAGGTACAGCGGCTGGATGCCCTGGCTGAGCTGCGTGCCCAGAATCCCGGTCCACGTGAACTGCACGCCGCTCAGCCATGCCTTGAACGGGAAGGCAGGCAGGCGCGTGATCACCAACAGGCCCGCAACCAGCACGTACGGCATCCAGGCCCGCATCAGGGACATCTCCCGGCCGGGGGCGGTCGGGGCGCCGCTGAACGTGCCGATCCACTGCTTCTCCCACCGATCGCGCGGAGGGAAGTCCCAAGGCTGGACTCCCCCGAGCAGGAACTGATTGCGCGCTGCCTGGACCACGATTCCCAAACCGATCAGGGCCCCGAGCAGCGACGGGAACTCTGGCCCGAGATAGATCGCCACCAGCAAGTACGGGACCGTGAACGCCAGTCCGGCGAACAGGGCGAACTTCCAAATGCCGAGGCCCTCCTTGAAAGACCGCGAGGCCCCGAAGAACCGCGTGAGCATGCAGCAAATGATCAGCGGGATCAGCGTGCCGACTATGGCGTGCGGGATCGCCGCGAAGACGCCGATCTGGTAGATGAACTCGCTGTAGGGCATGCCGATGCCCGCAATCGCCGCCTCGACGTCCGGCACGTTGAGCGATTCCGCCATGCCCACCAAGATCGGGGTGCCCACGGCCCCGAACGTGACCGGGGTGCTCTGGATGATCAGCGTGCACATGACGGCGGCCAGCGCCGGAAAGCCGAGCGCGAGCAGGAGGGGTCCGGCGACGGCCGCCGGCGTCCCGAATCCGGACGCCCCCTCGATGAATGCCCCGAACATCCAGGCCACGATGATCAGCTGCACCCGCCGGTCGCGGGACACATCCACGAAGCCCCGGCGGATGGTGGCGGCCGCGCCACTTTCGGACAGCGTCTGCAGCAGCAGGATCGCGCCAAAGATGATCCACAGCAGCGAGACCGCGATGACCACGCCGCGCAGCGAGGCGGCGGCGACGTGCACGGCCGCTACATCCCAGAGCCAGAGGGCGGAGGCGGCCGTCATGACGTACGCGACGGGCATCGCCCTAGTCGCCGGCCAGCGCAGCACCACCAAGAAGAACATCACGGCCAAAATAGGCGCGAGGGCGATCGCGGCTTGCAGTCCAGAGGATTCCGGCATGGGAGAATCAAGCCTACCCGCGCGATCGGGACGCTGTCAAGGTCGGCCACGCAACCCGCCGGCGCCGGGCGCAACGCCGCTTGGTCCCGCAGCCCCCGTCGCGCCAGTCCGAACACGATGAAGAGCCCGGCGCCAAGAGCGGTCCTCGCGCTCCTGTTCGCGGCTTTGCCGGGACTTGGAGAGACGGGGGAGGCGTTCTTCGAGCGCAGGATCCGGCCGATCTTGGCCGAGCGCTGTGCCCAATGCCACGGCGAGCGGATCCAGTCGGCCGGCATTGACACGCGGAAACCCGAGACGCTGCTCGGCACGGCCGTGATCAGCGGAGACGAGTCGAGCCCGCTGATCCGGGCCGTGCGGTACGAGAGCGCCGTGAAGATGCCGCCCTCCGGGAAGCTGGCAGCCAGCGAGATCCGCGCGCTCGTGGACTGGGTGCGGATGGGCGCGCCTTGGCCCGATTACGAACCCGAGTGGGAGACGGACGGCCAGACGGCCGAGGGACCCGTTCGCAGCGATCACTGGGGATTCCAGCCCATCGCCGACCCGCCGGTTCCCGACGTCGCGACGTTGTCGTGGCCGCGAAACGGCATCGATGCCTTTGTTCTCGCCCGGCTGCGCTCGGCGGGGCTGGAGCCCCCGCCCCGGGCGGCTCCGCTGACCTTGCTGCGGCGCGCAAGGTTCGGCCTCTCGGGCCTTCCCCCGACGGCTGGGGAGGTGGAGCGCTTCGGCGCCAATCCCGGCCCGGGGGCATTCGGGCACCTGGCGGACCGGCTGCTCGCATCCCCGCAGTACGGGGAACACTGGGGTCGCCACTGGCTGGACGTGGCACGCTTCGCCGATTCCACGGGAGTGGACGAGGACCAGCCGTTCGGCGACTCGTGGCGCTACCGAGACTACGTGGTCGGGGCCTTCAACCGAGACCGGCCGTTCGACGAGTTCGCGCGGGAACAGATCGCCGGGGACCTGCTCCCCGCCCCGGAAGGGGCCGATGTCAACGCCCGGGGCATCGTCGCAACCGGATTTCTGGCGGTGGGCCCCATGGCCCTGGCCCAGCGCGACCCCGTGCAAAAGCGATACGACGTCGTCGACGAGCAGATCGACACCCTGTCAAAGGCCTTCCTAGGCCTCACGATCGCCTGCGCCCGCTGCCACGACCACAAATTTGACCCGATCCTGACGGCGGACTATTACGCCCTGGCCGGAATCCTTGCCAGCACCCGGACGTTTGACGACTGGAAACGGGACGGATCGCGCTATCTGAAACGACCGCTGGTCGGGGCCCCGACGTACGAGTCCTACCGGCAGCGCGCCGCCGCCGTCGAGCGACTGGAGCGCATCCTGCGGACAGCCAAGCGAGCGGCGGTCGAGCGCCACCTGCTGGACGGACCCGCGGGACGGATCGCGGCTGCGATGCTCGCGGCGGCGGGCGTCGGCCCGGCCCCGCGAGGCACGACCGTCGTGGAGTGGTTCCGGCGCTATCTTCAGCCCCAACCCGTGGCGCGGCCGCACTTGGCGGCCTGGCGCCAGGCCGGGACGGATCGCGCGACCGTGGCAGAGCGATACCAGCGGAGACTGATGGCCGTGATCACAGGGCGCGCCGAGGCCCTGGACGGGTGGGTCCGAGACGCTCTCGCGGCGGTGAACGCGGGTGGCGAAGACGAACTGCCGGAGTCTCCGGCCGACCTCCCGACCTCGCTGCTGTACCGTGACCTCGCCGAGGACGGGGGGCCGCTGGACGTGGCGTTCGAGGCGGTCCGAGACTCGCTCGCCGGGGCAGCCTCGGACCGCATCCGCGAACTTGGCGAGCGCATCGAATCTGCCCGCGGGCTGGTTCCCGCCGAGCCGCCGATGGCGAACAGCGTTGCCGAAGGCGAGCCGGTCCAGCAGCGAATCTTCCGCAGGGGCCAGCACACGCGCCCGGGCGCGGCCGTCCCCAAGCGCTTTCCCCTAGTCCTCGCCGGCAGCGACCAGCCCAGAGTGAGCCAAGGCAGCGGTCGCCGGGAACTGGCCGCATGGGTCTCCTCCAAGTCCAACCCCCTGACGGCCCGAGTCATCGTGAATCGTGTGTGGCGCTGGCACTTCGGCCAGGGCCTCGTGCGCACGCCGAACAATTTGGGAACGCGCGGCGAGGCACCGACCCACCCGCTGCTGCTCGACTGGCTGGCGCGGCGCTTTGTCGAGAGCGGCTGGTCGGTCAAGGAGCTCAACCGCCTCATCCTGAATTCCGCCACCTACCAGATGAGCGCCGCCGTTTCGCCCGATGCAATCCGGCTGGATCCGGACAACAGGCTATTCTCGCGGTTCGGCCGCCGCCGCCTGAGCATCGAGGAGCTGCGCGACAGCTACCTCCGGATCGCCGGTCGACTGGACTGGGCGGTGGGCGGGGACACCGATCTGGGCTCGGGCAGGCTTCCGGAATTCGAGCGCAACAACCGGCGCATCGACCCCGACAACTACCGCCGCCGTACGCTGTACCTGCCGCTGATGCGCAACAAGCTCCCGGCGCTGCTCGGCCTATTCGACTTCGGGGATGCCACGACTTCGAGCGGGGCCCGGTCTTCGACCTATGTCGCGCCCCAAGCGCTCTACCTGATGAACAGCGCGTTCGCCGCGACTGCTGCCGAGGGCGCCTCGCAGCAGCTTCGCGGCACGCCAGCCCAGCGCGCCAGCCAGGCCTACCGGCTGATACTCGGACGCCCCCCGAAGGACCGCGAGCAGTCCCGCGCGGAGCGCTATGCCCGAACCCGCGCCGACGATCCGCAGGCGTGGGCCAGCCTCTGCAAGCTGCTGCTGGCATCGAACGAGTTCCACCACGTCGAGTGAGCGGCACCTCCAGATTCCCGCAGGTGGCTCCCGGTGCCGGGGCCCGGTGGTAGCCTGATATGGCCGTGCCGGGCAGGCTGCAACCGCTCTCAAGACGGGCCATGTTGCGCGGGGCCGGGATGGGATTCGGCTCGCTCGGCCTCGCCTCGCTGCTACACGAGACCGCTGCCGCCGCGACCGGGGAACCCGCCGGGCCGCTGGCGGCCCGACCGCCCCACTTCGCGGCACGGGCCAAACGGGTCATCTTCCTCTTCATGCACGGGGGAGTCTCCCACGTCGACACTTTCGACCCGAAGCCCCGGCTGGAGCGGGACCACGGCAAGCCGCTGCCGATCAAGCGCGGGTTGACGTTCAACGCCGACGCGGCGGGCGGGCTCATGGCATCGCCGTGGAAATTCGCGCGGCACGGCCAGAGCGGCATTCCGGTCAGCGAGCTCTTCCCGGAAGTCGCAGGCTGCGCGGACGACCTCTGCGTCATCCGATCGATGGTCGGCGAGGGCGTGGACCACGGGGCTGCCATGCTCCAGATGTTCACCGGAACCTTCTCCTTCTCCCGTCCCAGCATGGGTGCATGGGCGCTCTACGGGCTCGGCACCGAGAACCGCAACCTGCCGGGATTCGTGACCATCAAGCCCACCCAGTGGCAGGGTGGCGACAAGCTCTTCGCGGCCAGCTTCCTGCCCGGCGCTTACCAGGGCACGCCGATCGGATCTTCCCCGGTGTCGGTGGACGACATCATCGAGCGCCCGATCGACCATGTCGCACCCAGATCGCAGGACGCCGAGACCCAGCGGCTGGAACTCGAATTCCTCCGGGAGATGAACCGCAGGCATGCCGAGAACCGCCGGCTCGACCCCAACCTCGAAGCGCGCATCCAATCCTTCGAACTCGCGTTCCGGATGCAGGCGGAGGCGCCGGAAGCGTTCGACGTGTCGCGCGAGTCCGAGGCCACGCGCAGGCTCTACGGCCTTGACGAGCCGGTCACGCGCGACTTCGCGTGGCAGTGCCTGCTGGCCCGCCGGCTCAGCGAGCGGGGCGTGCGGATCGTGCAGGCGACCCACTCCGGGGTCGAGGAGAAATGGGACCACCACGGCGACATCCTGCGATTGCACCCCATCCGAGCCCGCGAGGTGGACCGGCCGATCGCGGGCCTGATCAAGGACCTCAAGGGCCGCGGCCTGCTGGGGGAAACGCTGGTGGTGTGGGGCACGGAGTTCGGTCGGACTCCCTTCTCGGAGGGCTCCGACGGGCGAGACCACAACCCGTACGGCTTCTCGATCTTCATGGCGGGCGGGGGTGTCAAGGGTGGCGCCGCATACGGCGCCACGGACGACTTCGGGTATCACGCCGTGCAGGACCGCATGCACATCCACGACCTGCACGCGACAATCCTGCACCTGATGGGACTCGACCACGAGCGGCTGACATTCCGCCACAGCGGGCGGGACTTCCGCCTGACGGACGTCGCGGGCCGGGTGGCCCGGAAGATCCTGGCCTGACCCGGCGGCTCACGGCCCCCCGCCGGAGGCGGCGAGGATCGCCCCGCGGATACGACGCTTCGCGAACTTGCCCGTCGCGATGCGCTCCAATGGCTCGCTTTGCACGTGAATGCGATCCGGGACTTCGAAGCGCGCCATGTCACCGGCGAGCGCTTCGCGCAGGCCGCGCTCGGTGACCCGCGCGCCCGGCCGCGCAACCACGACGGCGGCGAGCATCTCGCCGAGCCGCTCGTGAGGCAGGCCGAACACAACGGCCTCGGCCACGCCGGCACACCGGTGGAGGGCGTCCTCGACCCGCAGGCAGCTGATGTTCTCGCCGCCGCGGATCACGATGTCCTTGATCCGGTCCACGAAGTGGACGAACTCCTCGCCGTCCACGTATGCCAGATCCCCGGTCCGGAGCCATCCGTCCCGGAAGGCCACCGCGTTGGCCTCGGGCCGGTTCCAGTAGCCGCGGAAGACGGGCGTCCCCCGCACCCATACCTCCCCGACGCTGCCAACGGGCAAATCGGAGCCATCTTCCGGGTTCACGACCCGCATGTCCATCAGCACCGAGCAGCGGCCGCTGCTCGTGGGAACGCGCAAGTAGTCCGGCGCGACAATCTGCGTCCCGATCGCGTTCGTCTCGGTCATGCCCCAGCCGGTGCTGGGCTGCGCATTCCGAAACGTTCCGGCGATGGCTGCCACCTGGCTGGCCGGCCGGTGCGAGCCGCCGCCCCCAACCAGCAAGAGGCTGGGCAGGTCACGGCCGAGCGTGGCCGCTTCCCGCACCAAGTCTCCCGTCACCGTGGGCACGGACACGAAATGGGTGATGCGCTCGCGATCGATGATGTCCACGGCCTCGCTGGGATCCCACTTGTGCATCAGCGTGACGCGCCGGCCGTGGCGCAGCGCCGCGAGCATGCAGATATGGCAGGCAGTGACGTGGAAGAACGGGATCGTCACGAGCAGCCGGAACTGCTCGTCGAAGGGCTCGACCGGCGTGGGGACACCGCGCAGGCGCGCCTGCGCGTGGTGCTCGATTTCCCACGCCATGAGGGCGTGCACAACGTGCCTGTGGGTCGAGACGGCGCCCTTCGGCCCGCCCGTCGATCCTGACGTGTAGAGCATCAGGCAGTCGTCATCCGGCCGCGCGGAGGCCGAACCGAGCGGTGCCGGCGACGAGTCTGAGAGCGCCGCTCTCCACGGGAGGACCTTGTCGGAAGCGCGCTGCGAGCAGCGCACGCCGATCGCCTGCACCCCCAGCGCGGGCAAGGCGGCCTCGACGCGCCCAATGCGCTCCCCGTCGGCGACAAGAACCCTTGCACCGCAGTCCAGCAGGCCTTGGCAGATCTCAGGCCCGCTCCACCAGCCATTCAGGGAAACCGTGACCGCGCCGAGGACCATCGGCGCGAGCAAGGCCGCCGGCCATTCCGGCAAGTTGCGCATGCAGATCGCCACGCGGTCCCCGCGCCGGACACCCAATCGCCCCAGCGTGCCGGCCAGCCTCGCGGTTTGGTCGGCCACGCCGCCAAACGTGTAGGCCTCGCCGCGGTACCGGATGTACTCGAGCTCGGAGAACTTGCCGGTCGCGGCGAGGAGATCCATCAGGGTCGCCGGCGCGCAGCGCACAACCCGGCAGGGATGGCGGCCGCCCAGGCGCCGCTCGAAGATCTCGTAGGGCCCGCCCGGGCCGGTGAGCTCTGAGAGCACGATCCTGCGGTCACCTGCGGTCATCGAAGCCTGCGCACCATTGTGGCCCCCGCGCGCGACCGGACCGTCCGGCAACCGGGGGCGTCCAAGCGGCGCAACCCTTGCGGCGTCAGCGGCCAATTCGAGGCCTGGAGTCCTGCGCCACGCACGCCCCGGCAGGAGGCATGCCGGCGGCAATCCGGCAGCCGCGGCACGGCGCATTCCGTGTCAGAGTGCGCCGCCACCGCCGCAGCGCGCCAACTGCCCTCCACTCCCCGCCGGACTCTCAAGAATGCGGGCCCCGCAACCGTGTCAGCCGGTCCGCGGGGATCGCCGGCAGAACCCGCGGATGGCAGATCGGCGGAGTGGCGGGCCCAGAGGGCCCGGTCCACCATCAGCCTTGCCGCGATTCGTCCTCGACCGGGTTCGACAGCGTGCCGATACCCGTGATCTCGACTTCGATCCGATCCCCAGCCTTGAGGTACACCGGAGGATTGCGCGCCTTGCCGACCCCGCCGGTCGTGCCGGTGGAAATCACGTCCCCCGGGCGCAGCGGGGAAATGGCGGACAGATACTCCAGCAGGCGCGGCACATCGAACAGCAGGTCGCTGGTCCGCGCGCGCTGCATCACGCGACCGTTGAGCCTGGTCTCGAGTCCCAGATCGCCAGGGTCAGGGATCTCCCCAGCCGTCACCAGCCACGGGCCGAAGGCTCCCGACCGCCAGAAATTCTTGCCCGCCGTGAATTGGGAAGTGTGCGCCTGATAGTCGCGGATCGAGCCGTCGTTGTAGCAGCTGTAGCCAGCCACATGCTCCAAAGCCTGGCTGCGGGGAACGTGGCGCCCAGTCCTGCCGACGATAACCGCGAGCTCGCCCTCGAAGTCGTGCATGCGCGAGAGCCGCGGTCGAATGATCGCCTCGCCATGGCCCACCTGCGAGTCGGGGTGGCGCGTGAACAGAGTCGGGTAGTCCGGAACTTGGCGGCCCGTCTCCTCGATGTGCGACCGATAGTTGAGGCCGACGCACACGATGCGGCCCGGATTGGGAACGGGCGGCAGCAATCGGATCCGGCCCAGGGGATGGTCCGGCGCCAGCCCGGAGGCCAGATCCTCAAGCCGCGCGAGGGCCCCGTCCCGCAACGCGGCGAGCAAGTGCGGCCATCGGGCCCCGTGGCGAGCTCCCAGATCGACCACGCCGCCGCCGGTCAGGACACCGTAGCTGCTTGACCCGCCCTTTCTGAAACTGACAAGCTTCATCGCCCAGGTCCCCCGGCCGCCCCGACCGCTCCCAGCGGGCCGGAACCCCGGCCCAGCTAGGTTACAGATCCTCCTCCGGATACAGCACGAACTCGGGATACGCCTCGATGCCGAGCTCGCCCACGTCCTGACCGTGGGCTTCCACACTCGGCGAGACCCGGGCGCCCATCGTGCGGGCAAGCACCTTCCAAACCAGCAGCGATCCGCCGAATGCGAACACGCCGATTGCCAAGATGCCGGCCAGCTGCGCGACGATGTCGCCCCCGCCCGCGATGCAGACGGCAAGCGTTCCCCAGACGCCGCAGAACAGGTGGGCCGGCACGGCCCCGACGACATCGTCGACCTTGCAGCGCTCGAGGAACTTCATCGCCGAGACGCACAGCACGCCGCCAATCGCCCCGATGACCACGGCCCAGTGGTGCTCCGTGATGTCCGGCGCGGCCGTGATCGAGACCAAGCCGCCGATCGTCCCGTTCAGGCCGGCCATCAGGTCGACGCGGCCGAGGATCGGCCTTGAGACGAGAATGGCCGCCAAGACGCCGGCGGCCGCGGCGAGGTTGGTGTTGGCGAAGATGTTGCTGACGGCGACAGCGTCGACCGCCCCGGACAGGGCGAGCTGCGACCCGCCGTTGAAGCCGAACCACCCCAGCCACAGGATGAACACCCCGAGCGTCACGGCGGGAACGTTCGAAGGCGGCGTTACCTTGACCGTCCCGCCCTCGCGAAACTTGCCCTTGCGCGGCCCGACGACCAGCGCGCCGGCCAAGGCCGCCCACCCTCCGGTGGAGTGCACGATGGTCGAGCCGGCGAAGTCCTTGAACCCCATGCTGGCCAGCCAGCCGCCACCCCACGTCCAGGCCCCGATCAACGGGTACAGAAACGCGGTCATGATGGCAATGAAGACGAAGAACGACCACAGCTTGACGCGCTCGGCTAGCGTTCCGGAGACGATCGATGCGGTTGTAGCCACGAAGACCATCTGGAAGAACCAGCTGGCCATCAGGGCAGAGCCGTTCTCCATCACCGACTCCGCCGCCCCCTCTTGGCCGCCGACGAGGGCAATCTCGTCCGCGGAGGTCCCGAAGAACAGGCTGAGTGTCCCGATCCAGCCCCCCTCTGCGACACCCTCGTACATCAGGTTGTAGCCAATGGCGAAGAACGTCAGGCCCGCGATCGCATACAGGCCGATGTTCTTCAGACAGATCATCGATGCGTTCTTGGTCCGGACCGAGCCAGCCTCGAGCATCGTGAAGCCGGCGGCCATCCACATGACCAGCGCTCCCCAGATCAGGTACGCAAACGTGTTGAGCACGTACTGGGTCTCGCCCTCCACCGCGGCCCTCGCCTCGGCCGGCGCCACCGCCAGCGAGCCGAACGCCACCGCGACAATCGCGGCGGGCCTGAAAGCCCTCCCAGAAAGCCGTCCCCGGTCTTTGCCGGAACGGCGACAGTTTGGCATTGCCATAGTTAACCTCCCCTGCAATGGCCACATGCACGAAACTCGCCGGGCCGGGCGATCACGCCCGGGCACCGGAGTCTCGAGAGCGGCGAGAATGATTCCTAGACTGTATCAGCAACCCCGCGGCACTCGCGACGTCGCCAGGCGAGCTTGCAAGCCAATCCGAGGGAGCGGTGATCCCCTCCGGCTCGGGTGGGCGCAATCGGGCAGGCGCTTCCCGGCACGCTATCAGAGCGCAAGACCTCCCGCGACCGGCACCTGACGGATTGGAGTGATAGCATCCTATAGGCAGCGAGTCAGCGGGTGGGCCTCGTATCGTCTCAGTTCTCGGCGAGGGCGGATTCGCCCCCATTGGGGGCGGCAGGCTTCAGGTCAGGGCTACGGGCCGCCCGGCGACTTCGGGCCGATTGGCCACGACGCCTGACAGGCCGTCATGAGGCTGCGGGGCCCCGTCGCTCCCGAGCGAGGAGGTAAGCGTGCTCAAGCAAGTAAGCGCAACCGGTTCCAAGGCGCACCGGATACTCGTAGTCGACGACGAGCCAGACTTGGAACGACTGGTCCGGCAGCGAATGCGGCGTGACGTGCGCTCTGGCCGGTACCAGCTTGAATTCGCGCGCAATGGCCTCCAAGCGCTCGAGATGCTGAAAGGCAGCTCCGAGTTCGACATGGTCCTGTCGGACATCAACATGCCCCTGATGGACGGGCTAACACTGCTCCAGCAGATCCCCAGCGTCAGCCCCGACCTCAGGGCGGTCATCGTGTCGGCGTACGGCGACATGCGCAACATTCGCACCGCGATGAACCGCGGCGCGTTTGACTTCATCACCAAGCCGATCGATTTCACAGACTTGCGCGTCACGATCGACCGCACCCTGAAGAACCTGGAAGAGTGGCGCGAGGCACTCGCCTCGCGGGACCGCCTCGTGGCCTTGGAGAACGAGCTCCAAGTCGCGCGCAGAATGCAAGAATCCATCCTCCCCACGCGGTTCCCGCGGCGACGCAACCTCACGGTCCACGCGGACATGCAGCCGGCCCGCGCCATCGGCGGCGACTTCTTCGACGTCGCCAGCCTGGGACCGGACGAACTCGGCGTCGCGATCGCGGACGTGTCCGGAAAGGGCGTCCCCGCGGCGCTGTTCATGATGTCGAGCCGCACCCTGCTGAAAGGGGCCGCCATCGGAGGGGGGTCGCCGGGGGAGGTGCTGCGGGAGACCAACCGCACGCTGAGCCGGGACAACGCCTCCATGATGTTCGTCACCGTGCTCTATGCGATCTGCAACTCGGCGACGGGGCAGTTCACCTATTCTTCAGGGGGGCACGACCCGCCGCTCCTGATCCGGTCGGACGGAAGCTGCAGATACCTGCCCCTGACCGATGGGATCGCCTTGGGCATTCTCGAGGATTTTGAATTCCGGGTCGGCCAGGTGAAGCTCGATCGTGGCGACTCGGTGCTGATGTACACCGACGGCGTGACCGAGGCCCAGAACGTGGACGGCGAGCAGTTCGGGACGGAGCGCTTGCGCGAGCTGTTCGTCGGCGCGCCGCCGCGCGACGAGCAGGAGGTCACCCACCGCGTGTTCGAGGCAGTTCGAGCCTTCGCGGGCGAGGCCAAGCAGTTCGATGACATCACCTGCGTGTCCGCGTTCCGCAGAGAGAACGACCGGTGACCGCCAGGCTGACACTGAGGCTGCCGAGCCGGATCGGAGCACTGGCCGAAATGGAGCAGGCGGTGGAGCAGTTCGGCACGGAGCAGGAATGGGCGCCCGCGCTTCTGTTCCAGATGCAACTGGCGTTGGAGGAACTGGCCTCCAACGTGATCCGGCACGGGTTTGGCACCGAAGGGCACGAGTTCGAGGTCGTCGTGGCATCCACCCCCGAGGCCGTCACGATCAACGTCGTCGATGACGCGCCGCCCTACAACCCGCTCACCGAGGCCCCCGACCCGGACGTGAACGCCGTTCTGGAAGACCGGCAGATCGGCGGTCTCGGACTGTTCCTCGTCCGCGATGTCGCCGACGAGATGCAATACAGCCGGGAGGACGGACAGAACCGACTGACGGTCGTCAAGCGGAGAGACTGATGCGACCGTGCTGGCGGGCAGTCTCCGTCGCGGCGCTGGCATTGGCCATGGGCCTGGCGGAACCGGCCCGATGCCAGGACGACGGCGTATCGGTGGACTCGGTGCTGTTCGGGCAGTCCGCGGCCCTGAGCGGGCCGAACGGACGGATGGGCAGGGACTTCCGGGCCGGCTTGCTGGCGGCGTTCGCGGAGGCGAACTCCCGCGGGGGCGTTCACGGCCGCAAGCTCGAGCTGATGTCGCTGGACGACGGCTACGATCCGGAGCGGGCGATTGCGAACACGCGGCAACTGATCGACGTGGAGCGCGTGTTCGCGCTGATCGGGTTCGTGGGAAACCTCACAGCCCGGGCCACCGCGCCGATCGCGGCCGCGGGAGAAGTGCCGTTCATCGCGCCGCGGACGGGGGCAGCGTTCCTCAGGGAGCAGCGCTGGTCGAACGTCGTCAACATGCGGGCCTCCTCCCAAGCGGAGACGGACGAGATCGTGCGGCGGTTGGTCAGTGATCTCGGCCTGCGGCGGATCGCAGTCCTGCACCGCGACGGATCGCTGGGCCAAGAGGGCCTGACGGGTGTCGAAGGCGCGCTGGCCAAGCGGGGGCTCTCGCCGGTGGCGCGCGCTGTCTACGCGCGCAACACTGCCGCTGTGAAGACAGCGGTCCTCGAACTGCGGAGGGCGAGTCCCGAGGCTGTCGTGCTGATCGGAACCTACCGGCCCGTCGCTGCTGCGATCGCTTGGTCGCGGCACCTCGGCCTGAATCCGGTGTTCGCAGCCACGTCGCTGGCCGGCGGGAACGCGATGCTGGACGAGCTGAACCGCTTCGGAACGCACAGTCTGTACGTCACGGAGATCGTTCCGTCGCCCGGCTCGGACGCGCGGGCAGCTCGGTCATACCGACGGGCGATGGCGGCGCACGCCCCCGAACTCGTCCCCGGCTTCGTGTCATTCGAGGGCTACCTCGCCGGGCGGCTGGCGATCGTGGGCCTCGACCGCAGCGGCCAAGCTGTCGACCGAGTGTTTTTCCTGGAGAGCCTGCTGGATGACGATCCGATCGATCTGGGCGGCTTCCGGCTGCGGTTCGGCAGCGGTGACAACCAAGGGTCGGAACAGGTGTACCTGGCCAGGATCGGGGAAGACGGCAAGTTCCGGCCGGCCAGCCGAATGGAGCGAGGGCCCTGACCAGGCCCGCCTGGCAACCGATGCTGTCAAAGCTCCGCGCGCTTGGCCAGCGCCTCGCCCACCGACTGCCCGGCTCCCGGCGGGGAGCGAAGGCGGCGCGACGCCTGCGGACCGTCAAGCGCAGCATCGCCGTCCAGCTGTACTTCGGCCTGGGCGTCGCGGTGGCGGTCACCGTCGCCGCCAGCGCCGTGGGATGGATGACGTTCAACCAGGTGGGGGACGAGCAGAATCGGGTCAACGACCGCAACGTTCCCGACTTGGCCGCCTCGTTCGCGGTCGCCCAGAGAATCGGCGCCCTGGTCGACAAGGCCCCCCGCCTAACTGTCACCCAGAGCGCGGAAGAGTTCGAGTCGGTGCGCGAGGAGATTGACCGCGAGCGACAGGCGTTCGAGGAACGGCTCGGAGAGCTTGCCCAGCGGCGCGGGCAATCCGAGGGTGTCCGGCGTGTCCGCGTGTGGGGACGGGCGATGACCTCGAACATCTCGGCGATCGAGGAGTCCGAGATGGAGCTGCTGCGCGTCGCCGAGATACTCGAGGCACAGCGGGCAAGGCTCAGGGATGTGAACGCCGAACTGAACCAAGCCCTGACCACGCTGATCGACGACCAGTTCTTCTTCGCCATGACCGGGTACCGCGACATGCAGTCGCAACCCGCCGACCGGAACGGGACGTTCCTGGACGCGGAACTCGACCGCTTTCGCCGCCTGGCCGCGCTGAAGGCCGGGGCCGATCTCGGCAGCCAGATCTTGGCAAACGCCTTTGGCGTCGAGGACGCGGACCTGCTCGTGCCGCTTCGCGAGGGCTACGAGGCAGCGTCGGTCCAGATCGGCCGGGAGCTCGACGTGATCCAGGAGAGCGAGATGGCCCTCGAAGTGGCCGAGCTCTTCGAAACGCTCTTCGAGGTCACCGTTGGCGACGGGGGCGTGTTCGACGTGCGCACGACCGAACTGGAGATCAACCGCCTGCAGGCGGACCTTCTGGCGGAGAACCGGGACATCGCCACGAATCTCATCTCGGAGGTGGAGTCGCTCGTGTCGGTGCTCAGCAGCGGCACGCTGGCGGCCACTCGGTCAACGTCCGAGGCGGTGCGGACAGGCCGCACTCTGCTGCTGGCAATGATTGTCGTGAGCGTCGCCAGCGCGATCCTGATCGGCTGGCTCTTCATCGGGCGCCACTTGGTCTCGCGCTTGGAGCGGCTGTCGCAGAGAATGCGGGAGATGGCCGCCGGCGACCTGGAGTCCAAGGTCGAACGGGAGGGCACAGACGAGATCGCGGACATGGCGGAGGCCCTGGAGGTCTTCCGGAAGCACTCGCTGGAAGTGCAGCGCCTGAACCTGGTCGAGCAGCTGGCCGAGGATCTCAGCGACAAGAACGCGGAGCTGGAATCAGCGATGGCCGACTTGCAAAAGGCCCAAGACCAGATCGTGATGCGCGAGAAGCTGGCGGCGCTCGGCGAGCTCACCGCCGGGGTCGCCCACGAGATCAAGAACCCGCTGAACTTTGTCAAGAACTTCTCCGAGGTCTCGGTGGAACTGCTCGAGGAGCTGCAAGAGATCCTGCCGAAGACGGGGGAGCGGCTTGGCGAGGACGACGGAGCGGACATCCGGGACATCTGTGACGACGTGACCGGGAATTTGGAGCGCATCCGCCATCACGGCAACCGCGCCGACGGGATTGTCCGAGACATGCTCATGATGGGGCGCGGCTCCAGCGAGAAGCTGCCGACGAACGTGAACAGCCTCGTGCGCGAGCATGCCAACCTCGCCTACCACAGCGCCCGAGCGACCGACCCGAACTTCCAGCTGCACATTGAGCAGGAATACGACGGGCGGCTCGAGACGCTCGAACTGGAGATCGTGCCGCAGGAGGTCGGCCGTGTCGTGCTGAACATGGTCGGCAACGCCTGCCACGCGACGGACGAGAAGCGACGGTCCGGGGCCGAGAACTATGTGCCGACCCTGTGGCTCACGACATCCTTGGCCGGCGAGCGCGTCAAGATTCGGATCCGGGACAACGGCAAGGGCATCCCGGACTCGGTGGTCGGCAAGATCTTCAACCCGTTCTTCACGACCAAGCCAGCCGACAAGGGGACGGGCCTAGGGCTGGCCCTCTCGAATGACATCGTCCGCGAGCACGGCGGTCAGATCAAGGTCGCGACCGAGGTCGGAGAGTTCACCGAGATGACCGTGGACCTGCCCGTCGTGGGCAGCTTGCCGGGCGCACCCCCCAGCCCGCCGGGTGCGTGAGCGCTCAGCGCGCCAGCGCGGCGACCGCCGCGTCCTGGGTCGGATGGATCGCGATGATCTTGTCAAACCCGCTGATCGCGAACACCTCCCGGATCGAATTCCCAAGGCAGCACATGGCGAAGCCGCTCTGGCGCCGGGCAAGGGTCTTGGCGGTCAGCAGGACGGCGCGCAGGCCGGCGCTGCTGATGTACGCGAGATCCTCGCAGTCGACCACCATGCCCTGATCGTCCTCGGTGACGATGCCCTTCAAGGCCTGCTCAAAGGCGCGCGCGTTCGTGCTGTCGACGCGCTTGCAAGCTTGCGCTACAACGATGCCCCCTGATCGACTCGTAACCAATTCCATGTCTCCAGACCCCGCTGCCCTAAGTGGCCCGCTATCCCTTCGCTCCGTGCTGGCCACGACACGCATGGCTCGCGGCCAAAGTTCCTGCCAGCGCTATCAGGTATACCAAATCGGCGGGGGCATCCCGGAAAGGGGGCTTGAGTCCCCCGCCCGGCTCAGCGAAGGATCGCCGAGATGGCATCCTGCCGAGCGGGATGGATCGCGATGATCTTGTCGAACCCGGTGATCGCGAACACCCTCTTCATGGGCCGGCCCAGGTCGCACAGCGCGAGCCGCTTCCCCCGCCGGGCCAGGCTCTTCGCGAGCGCAAGGATGGTTCGCAGGCCCGCGCTGCCGATGTAGTGCAAGCCGCCGCACTCTACGACGATGCCGCGATCATTTTCGGCAACCAGGCGTTCCAGCTCCCGCTCGAATGTTTCCGAGTTCTCGCGGTCGAGCGCCCGGCAGGTCTCCACGGTCAGGACGCCCCTCGATCGGCTGGTCGCCAATTCCATCGCTGCCCGAATCCGCTTGCTCCGTTGCGACAGCACCGCGGGCGGGGCCAGTGAGCCCGCCCGAGTGCCCAACACAGATACCAGATTTCCGGCACCGCCGCCACCGGGCTGTACATTGGGCTGAGTGAGCGCGCAACTTAGGGCTGTGGCGATCGGCGCGGGCTATTTCTCGGGCTACCAGTACGAGGCTTGGGGCCGGATTCGGGAGGTGCGGCTCGTGGCAATCCACAACCGGACCGAGTCCAAGGCGCGCGAGATGATGCGCCGGCACGGAATCGAGCGCTACTACGCCGACTGGCGAGAGATGATCTCCCAAGAACGCCCGGACTTCGTGGACGTGATCACGCCACCCGAGACGCACGCCGGCATGTGCTCGTTCGCAGCTTCCCGGGGTGCCGGCATCATTTGCCAGAAACCCCTGGCTCCGACGTTGGCCGAGAGCGAGGCGATCGTCGCGAATGCGCGAGAGGCGGGAGTGCGATTCATGGTGCACGAGAACTTCCGCTGGCAGCCGTGGTACCGCAAGATCAAGGCCGTCCTGGAGAGCGGGGCAATCGGCCGCGCGACGCACCTGTACTTCCGCATGCGCACCGGCGACGGGTGGCCAGAGGACGCGTATCTGGACCGCCAACCGTTCTTCCGGGACTACCCGCGCTTGCTGGTCTACGAGACAGCCGTGCACTTCATCGACACGTTCCGGTACCTACTGGGAGAGGTCGCGGAGGTCTACGCCCGGCTCCGCCGGCTGAACCCCGCCATCCGTGGCGAGGACGAGGGGCAGATCGTGCTCGCGTTCTCGGGGGGCGCCACGGCAATCCTGGACGCAAACCGCTACAACGAGGCCGAAGTGGCCAATCCCAGGTACACATTCGGGGAGCTTCGCGTGGACTGCACGGGGGGCCACCTCGCGATGGAAGCCGACTCGTCCATGCGCGTGAAGCCCCTCGGCGAGCCGGTCCGGCCCGTGCCTTACGAGCGGGAAGACCTCAATTTCGCAGGAGACTGCGTCTACGCACTGCAGCGCCACTTCGTCGACCGCTGGCTGGACGGCCACGAGTTCGAGAGCTGCGGTGAGGACTACCTGAGGACTCTCGCGGTCGTCGACGCGGTGTACGAGTCTGCCGCAACCGGCCGCGCCGTGCGCCCGTGATCCCGGGCCAAGGCCGGGACCCTATGATTGTGGGCAGGATGGGCTGGAAAACGCTTCGGGCAGCCGGGCCCGCGCGGCTCGCGGCGGTGGCGGTGGCGTGCTGGTGCGGATGGCCGGCGGGGGCACAACCGGGGCCCAGCCGCGGGTACTCGATACCAACCGTGGATATCTCCCGGGAAACGCACCGCCAGGTGATCGTCGACCGCGAGCCCGGCCAGTATCTGGGACATCCGTCGACGCTGCTGCTCGACGACAACCGCACGATCCTGATCGCCTATCCCAAGGGCCACGGCAAGGGAGCCATCGTCCGCAAGCAGAGCCTTGACGGCGGCCTGACGTGGAGCGAGCGCCTTCCGACGCCGGAAAGCTGGGCGACCTCGGCCGAGGTTCCGACACTCTTCCGGCTTGTCGCGCCCAGCGGCATGTCGCGCGTCCTGATGTTCTCGGGCAAGGCCGGCGGCATCCGCGTGGCGCTCTCGGGCGACGCGGGGGAAACCTGGTCGGCGCTGCGACCGGTGGCAACGCCGGGCCCCAGCTTTGGCGGCATCGTGGCCATGTCGTCCGTGGTGCGGCAGTCGGACGGTTCCCACATGGCCTTCTTCCACGACGACGGGCGCTGGCTGCGCGACCCACCGGAGCACCCGCAGGGGGGCCGCTTCGCCGTGTACAAGACAGTCTCCCGCGACGGCGGCATGAGCTGGTCCCAGCCGGAAGTCGTGGCGCGGCACGCGACGGCCCATCTGTGCGAGCCCGGGGCGGTGCGGTCGCCCGACGGCCGGCAGATCGCGCTGTTGTTGCGCGAGAACAGCCGCACCCGGAACTCGTTCGCCGTCTTTTCCGACGACGAGGGCGAGAAGTGGAGCGAGCCGCGCGAACTCCCGGGCGCCCTCACGGGGGACCGCCACGTGGCGCGCTACGCCCCCGACGGCCGGCTCTTTGTCAGCTTTCGCGACCGCGCCCACGAGAGCCCGACATGGGGCGACTGGGTTGGCTGGGTCGGGACGTACGGAGACATCGCCGAGGGGCGCGAGGGCCAGTACCGCGTGCGCTTGATGGACAACCTCGAGCGAGCCGACACGGGTTACGCGGGCCTCGAGCTGTTGCCTGACGGAACGTTCGTCGGGACGACGTACGGCCACTGGGCGGCGGGCGAGGAGCCCTACATCGTGAGCGTTCGTTTCCAGCTCGCGGAGCTCGACGCGAGGGCAAGGTTCGCCGCCACCGAGCCGACCTCCATGGTCCGGAGCGCCGGGCGGGCAGCGCTAGCCCGGACGAGTCCCGAGAGCGGCCCGAACGTGCTGTTCATCGGCGTCGACGACCTGAACGACTGGATCATGGAACCGGCAAGCCCCCTGAAGATGCCGAACTTGGAGGGCTTGGCCCGGCGCGGCGCCCTCTTCCGCCGGGCATACGCCGCGTCCCCGGCGTGCAACCCGTCCCGTGTCGCGCTGCTGACCGGTCTCAGCCCCTCGAACACCGGCGTGTACGGCAATCGCTCGGACTGGCGCGGCGCCCTGCCGTCCGCCGTGACCCTGCCGCGGTACTTCATGAACCACGGCTACCGCGTCGAGGGTGCGGGCAAGATCTTTCACCACCACGACAACGGCGCTTTCCATGACGACGAGTCATTCCACGCCTTCGAGAAGATGCAGCTCGACCCGATGCCGCCGACGAAGCTCAACGGGATCTGGGAAGTGCCCAGCCTGAACTTTGACTGGGGTCCGTGGCCGCTGGACGAGGCAACGACGCCGGACGCCAGGGCGGTGAATTTCGGGATCGAGTTCCTGTCCAGAAGCCACGGGCGGCCGTTCCTGCTGGCGATTGGCCTGTTCCGGCCGCACATGCCATTCCACGTGCCGCCGAAGTATTTCGCCCCGTATCCCGCCGATGCGGTCACGATGCCCAAGACGCCGGACGGGGACATCGACGACATTCCGGCGGGTGGCCGCGCCCTGCTGCGCCAGAAAGGGCACTTCATGCGGGCGATCCGAGCCGGAGAGGAGCGCCGTCCGGGGGCATGGAAGCGCGCGGTGCGCGCCTATCAGGCCAGCTGCACGTTCGCCGATCACCAGTTAGGCCGGCTGCTGGCAGCACTGGCCCGTTCGGAACACGCCGGGAACACCGTCGTGGCGCTGTGGTCCGATCACGGCTACCATCTCGGAGAGAAGGGCCATTGGGAAAAGTTCGCGCTCTGGGAGAAATCGACCCGCGTACCCCTGATCCTCGTGGCACCGGGCCGCATCGCCCCCGGCACAGCGGTGGACACGCCCGTCTCGCTGCTGGATCTGTACCCGACACTCCTGGAATTGGCGGGCTTGCCGCGGAAACGCGGGCTCGAAGGAGAGAGCCTCCTCGAGACCTTGGACGGAAAGCCGCGGCGGCGGGCCGTGACGATGACCTATCTGCGGGGCAACCACGCGGTTCGCTCGCGGCGGTGGCGCTACATCCGCTACGCGGACGGCGGGGAAGAACTGTACGATCACAGCGTCGACCCCGACGAGCTCACGAATCTGGCAGGCACCGGCGAGCATGCCGACGTCATCGGCTCGCTGCGCCGATCCCTGCCTGGCAAGAACGCCCCGGCCGCCCGTAACCTGCGGTGAGGGGCCTGGTCGGGGATGACAGTGGGACTTGGCAGGCCGGAATACCGGTTTCGATCAGTGGACACGACCATGCGGGTGGCTGCCGAACTGGCGCGCGAAGGGTGTCCCGAAGGGACCGTCGTCATCGCGGACCGGCAAACGGCGGGGCGGGGGCGGCTCGGCCGCTCCTGGCTGTCGGAGGCTGGCAGTGGGCTGTACCTGTCGGCAGTCCTGCGGCCGGGCTGCCCGCCCGCGCGGGTGCCCTTGCTGACGCTGGCGGCAGGCTTGGCGACCAAGGAGGCCCTGGAGCGAATCGCCGGCGTGAAGTGCGACATCCGGTGGCCCAACGACATTCTGGTTGCAGGCCGCAAGTGTTGCGGGATCTTGGTCGAAATGGACAGTTCGGCAAGCCATGTCGCGCACGTCATCATCGGCATTGGGATCAACGTCAACCAGATCGGCTTTCCGCCGGAACTGGCCGGGCAGGCGACCTCGCTGCGGATCGAGACAGGGCGGCGCTGGGCGCGGCGAACGCTCCAAGCGGCGGTCCTGGCCAGGCTTGAGCGACAATACGAGCGCTACCAGGCCGTGGGGGCGAAACCAATCCTGCGTGCGTTCCGGCAGGCGTCAAGCTACGTCGACGGCCGGCGGGTCGTCATCGAGGGCGTTTCCACCGGGCAAGGCGTGCCGACGAGCGGCGTTACCGCGGGCTTGGACCCCACCGGCGCGCTGCTGCTGAGGGCCGACGACGGGACGGTCGCGCCGGTTGTGGCCGGGAGCGTTCGCCCCGCGACGGGAAAAATGTAGGGGATGCTGCTCGCGGTCGATGTCGGCAACACGAATCTCACCATCGGGCTCTTCGACGGCGGCCGCAGGCTTGCGGACTGGCGCCTGAAGACCGACCGCGAGCAGACGGTCGACGGCTGGGGCGTCCTGTTCCACAACCTCGTGGCGCTGGCCGGGCTCCGGGTGGCCGACATCCGCGCCTTCGCATTCTCGTCGGTCGTTCCGCAGCTGGACGCTTCTCTGAGCGCCATGGCAGCGCGCTACCTCGGGCTGGAGCCCTTCCGCGTCACAGCCTCCACGCCGAGCGGCATGCCGATCCTGGTCGACAATCCGGACGAGGTGGGCGCGGACCGCATCGTGAACTCGGTCGCGGCTGCCAAGCGGTACGGATGCCCGTGCATCGCGGTGGACTTCGGGACAGCGATCACCTTCGACGCGATCTCGGCACGCGGCGAATACGTCGGAGGCGTGATCTGCCCGGGCATCCTAGTCTCGTCGCAGGCGCTGGCGCGCAGGGCTGCCCGGCTACCCCAGATCGAGGTCCGCAAGCCTTCCTCGGTGATCGGGACCAGCACTGTGGGCAGCCTGCAATCGGGCTTCTACTACGGCATGCTCGGCATGCTGGACGGGATTCTCGAGAAGATGCTCGGAGAGCTCGGAACGGGCACAAGCGTCGTGGCCACGGGAGGCCAGGCGCAGGTCTTGGCGCCGAGCTCGCGCTACGTCCAGAACGTGGACGACGCCCTCACGCTTGAAGGCCTGCGCCTGATCTGGGAACGCAACCAGGCCTGACTCGCCGTCAATGCTGCCTCCGTACGGTCAGTCTCTGGCACTGCTGACGGACCTGTACCAGCTCACGATGGCGTGCGGGTACTGGAGGGAGGGCCTGGCCGACCGGGAAGCAGTCTTCCACCATTACTTCAGGAAAGCGCCGTTTTCCGGCGACTTCGCAATCGCCGCGGGCTTGGAACCCGCCGTCCGGTGGCTGGAGGGCCTCCGGTTTCGACGGGACGATGTGGCCTATCTCGCCGACCTGCGGGGCCACAACGGCAAACGGCTGTTCCCTGCCGCATTCCTGCGGTATCTCCGCGGCCTGTCATTCGAGTGCCGCCTGGACGCCGTTCCCGAAGGCACGGTGGTGCTGGCGGAAGAGCCGCTGCTGCGAGTGCGGGGCCCCTTGCTGCAGTGCCAGCTGGTCGAGACAGCGCTGCTCAACATGGTCAACTTCCAGACTCTGGTGGCGACGAAGGCCGCGCGTGTCTGCCTTGCGGCGCGGGGAACGCCCGTGGTGGAGTACGGGCTGCGGCGGGCGCAGGGGTTCGACGGGGGATTGAGCGCGAGCCGGGCGGCGCACATTGGCGGCTGCGCCGCAACCTCGAACGCGCTGGCGGGAAAGCTGTACGGGATCCCCGTGCGGGGCACCCAAGCACACAGCTGGGTGCTGGCATTCGACGGCGAGAGGGAAGCGTTCGAGGCCTTTGCGCGGTCCATGCCGAACAACTGCGCACTGCTGGTCGACACCCACGACACACGGCGCGGCATCGCGACGGCGATCGAGGTCGGCATAGCGGCCCGGGCGAGCGGTGTCAAGCTCGCGGGGATCAGGCTGGATTCCGGCGATCTGGCCCGACTGTCCGCCGAAGCGCGCGCGATGCTGGACGAAGCGGGCCTGCCGGACACGGCGGTGATCGCGTCGAACGACCTGGACGAGGATGCGATCGCGCGCCTGAACGCGCGCGGCGCGCGGGTGAGCGTCTGGGGCGTCGGCACCAGCATCGCGGCGTCGAGCGGCCAGCCGGCGCTGGGCGGGGTCTACAAGCTCGCCCTTCTGAGAGATCGGTCGGGCTCGTGGCAGCCCAAGGCAAAGCGGTCCGAGGATCCGGGCAAGGCGTCAACGCCCGGGATGCTGCAGGTCCGGCGGTACTTCGACGCGGGCCGGCCCGTGGCGGACCTGCTGTACGACGAGCTGCACCCGCCCGGGGCGGAGTGGGCGGGCCGGGCGCGCGCCGGTCCGCAGGACGGCGCCCCGGTGGTGCTTGCCGGCGACTGCGAGCGGTTGCTGCAGCCCGTGCTGCGCCGCGGACAGCGCGTCGGACCGTCCCCCACCCTTTCCGAGACGCGCTCCCGGGCTCGCGACGGCCTGAGCCGGGCGCGGCTTGCGGAGATTGGCGCGTGCGGGATCGCGGCCTATGTCGAGACCGGGCTGCTGGAACGCCGCGCGATCGCTCTCGGCGAGGCCTGACCCCCCGAGCGGGTTGTCTAGCCGATTTCGGGCATGCATTCCCGCAGGATGCCGATGTCCTTGTCACCCCGCCCCGACAGGTTGACGATGATCGACCGACCTCCGGCGCCAGGCGCCCGCTCGACCGCCTCGGCCACTGCATGGGCGGATTCCAAGGCCGGCAGGATCCCCTCCAAGTGGCTCAGGGTGCGCACGGCGGCGATGGCCTCGTCATCCGAGCGCGAGGTGTAGCTCGCGCGGCCCATCTCGCGAAGCCAAGCGTGCTCTGGCCCTACCGACGCGTAGTCCAGGCCGGCCGACACGGAGTGCGTCGCGGCAATCTGGCCGTCATCGTCCTGCAGGATGTAGCTGCGCGTGCCCTGCAGCACACCGGGGCTTCCACCGGCGAACCGGGCGGCATGGTCCCCGAGGCTCTCCCCGCGCCCCCCGGCCTCGACTCCCACCATTTCGACGCCGGGATCGCCGAGAAACGCGTGGAACAGGCCGATCGCGTTGCTGCCCCCGCCGACGCAGGCTATCAGCAAGTCCGGACCAACCCCGCCGGAGATCTCGCGGAACTGCCGGCGCGCCTCGACGCCGATCACGCGCTGGAAGTCGCGCACGATCAGCGGGTAGGGATGGGGACCCAGCGCGGACCCGAGCATGTAGTGGGTGGACTCGAAACTCCCGGCCCAGTCACGCATGGCCTCCGAGATCGCCTCCTTGAGCGTGCAACTTCCCGCGTCAACCGCCACCACCTCGGCACCGAGCAGCCGCATGCGGAACACGTTGAGCTCTTGGCGGCGCATGTCCTCGGAGCCCATGTACACGACGCAACGCAGTCCGAAGAGGGCGCAGACCGTGGCCGTGGCGACCCCGTGCTGTCCCGCCCCGGTCTCGGCGATGATGCGCCGCTTCCCCATCCGAAGGGCAAGCAGCGCCTGGCCCAAACAGTTGTTGATCTTGTGAGCTCCCGTGTGGAGCAGATCCTCGCGCTTGAAGTAGATCCTGGCGCCGCCCAGCGCGTCGCTCAGGCGCCGAGCGTGGAACAGGGGCGTGGGCCGGCCGGCGTAGCTCTCGTTGAGGCCGGCCAGTTCGGAGACGAATCCGTCATCGTCGCGGACCTGCCGATAGGTGGCCTCCAAATCTTGGAGCGGGGCCACCAAGATTTCTGGGGCGAAGCATCCGCCGAACTCGCCGAAGTGACCCAGCCCGTCCGGACTCGCAGGCAACTGCATGCCTCCACCTTACAGCGCCGGGAGCGCCATCCGGCAACGCCCGGACCGCGGCCAGTTTGGCTGCGGCCGGAGCAAGCGACGCTCGGATGCCGGATTGGCCAATCCAGAGCCCTGCGAGAATGGCCCCGCAAGGAAAAATGGCCAATTGATGCGCGCGGGGCGCAAAAACCGTTGACAGACAGGGGCCCGCCCACTTATGATCGGGGCGCGGCTGCCTAGGTCAAGTGTGTTGGGCTCGGGCTTCAGGTCGGGCAGACCGTCAAGCCTTGATTCGATGCCCACAGGTGGCGAGGCCAGCCGCGGAAGGGAGTGCGATCATGACTCGAAGAATGGGGGTATTGCTGCTCGCGGCGGCTTGGCTAGCGGTTCCCGGCGCGATCCTTGCCCAGACATCTGCGGGATCGATTTCCGGGCTCGTCACAGACACGACGGGAGCGGTGATTCCCGGGGTCTCCATGGATGTGACCGACCTCGAGCGCAACGTGACGTTCGAGACATCGACCAACGAGGCGGGATTCTACCTGGTGGCCCCGCTGCCGCCCGGCGATTACCGCATCACCGCTGAGAGCGAGGGCTTCCGGCGGTACATCCTCGAACCGTTCCCGATCGCCACGCAGCAGAAGGCTGGCCTGGACATCGAGCTGGAACTTGGCCAAGTGACGGAATCGATCACGGTCGAAGGCACGGCACAGCTGATCGAGGCCACCAACTCGACGCTCAGCGGGGTGGTCGAGAACCGCCAGATCATGGACCTGCCACTGAACGGGCGCAACGTCTACTCGCTGGCCGTGCTAACGCCGGGCGTGTTCACGCGCGACCCCGCCCGCGGTAAGTTCCGCGAGGGCTTCCACTCGATCGGCATCTTCCAAGTGAACGGTGGCCGGGACTCCAGCAACATGATCATGATGGACGGCGTTCCGGTCACCATGAACTCGAACACCAACAACATGAACGCCAACAGTGCCCTGCCGACCATCGAGGGCATCGAGGAGTTCCGCATCCAGACCAACTCGTACTCGGCGGAATATGGCCGCAGCGGCGGGGGCGTGCTCACCATGACCACCAAGTCAGGCACGAACGAGCTTCACGGCACGGTCTTCAACTTCTTGCGCAACAACAAGATGGACTCGAACAACTTCTTCGCCAACCGCGCCGGGAACGATCTGGGAACGTTCCAGCGGAACGAGTTCGGCGTCAGCGTGGGCGGCCCGATCATCAAGAACCGGACCTTCTTCTTCGAAGCCTACGAGGGCCGGCGCCAGCGAACCCAGGCGATCCGCCTGCTGACCCTTCCGACTGCGCTCCAGAGTGCCGGCGACTTCTCGGAGACCCTGAACACGAAGGGCGCGGTCCGAACGATCTACGATCCGTTCTCGACGGCCGCGGACCCGGCCCGGCCCGGGGAGTTCCTGCGCCAGCCGTTCCCGGGCAACAAGATCCCCGAATCGGTGATGGATCCGGTCGCGCTGACCACTGCGAGCTACTACGGGGCAAAGCCGAACGTGGCCGGACAGACCTTCACGGGCCGGAACAACTTCCAGTTCGCGGGAGGGCGGCCCAACAATTCGAACCGCAACGTGGCCAAGGTGGACCACCTCCTGAGCCAGAACCAGCGGATTTTCGTCCGCCACACCGTGCTCGACGTCGTGAGCTCGGCGCCCGAACTGTGGGAGGGCCCCGGTTGCCCCGACGGCGGCTGCTTCACCAACAACGAGGCGCTCAACAACGCGGCGCTGTCATACAACAACACGCTCACGCCGACCTCTCTGCTCAGCCTGCGGTACGGGTTCGCGCGGTCGATCCTAGACCGCGGCTCGTGGTTCCAAGGGTTCTCACCGTCCGAGCTCGGGCTTCCGAAGCACCTCGAGAATGGCGCAGACCTGCTGGTGTTCCCGGAATTCAACATCTCCGAGATGACGGCCCCGGGCCTTCGCCACCACTGGAACTTCAGGTCCGCCAACATGTCCCACACGCTCAACGCCACCTACTCCAAGGTCATCGGCAGCCACAGCATCAAAGCCGGCGGCGAGTGGCGCGTGAACCTGATCAACCACATGCAGGCGTCGTGGCAGATGTTCTACCGGTTCACCGCCGGGATGACGCAGGGCCCGGACCCGAGGAAAGTCTCGGCCAACGCGGGCTTCGGCTATGCCTCGTTCCTGCTGGGAACTGGCGACAGCGGCAGGATCAACAACCGTATCCGCCCAGCGTTCTCGAGCAAGTCCTTCGGCGGCTACGTCCAGGACGACTGGAAGGTGTCGCGCAAGCTCACACTCAACATCGGCGTGCGCTGGGACGCCGAGACAGGCCTGACAGAGCGCTACGACCGATTCTCGATCTTCGACCCGGACATCCGCAGTCCGCTCTCCGAGCCATCGGGCCTTGACCTCAGGGGCGGTTGGCGCTTCGCGGGCGTGGACCTGCCGACCGGGCGAAACCTCCGCAACCCGGAGTGGAACAACTTCGCGCCACGGCTGGGCCTCGCCTATCAGGTGGTCCAGGGAACGGTCATCCGCATCGGCTACGGCAGTTTCTTCGCGATGGCCCCGTGGGGCGCGAATTACTACCCCACCTCCCCGTTCGCGACGACAACCCCGTGGCTGGCATCCCTGGATGGCGTGACTGCGAACAACCTGCTCAACGACCCGATCCCCGACGGCGTCATCCTGCCACCGGGGGCGAGCGGCGGCGTGCTTGCGGCCAACGGCTTGAATGCGAACGGGCCGATCCCGTCAGTCATGCGCACGCCCTACAACCAGCAGTGGAACTTCACGATCGCGCAGCAGTTCGGACCGCGCACAGCCGTGGAGGTGGCGTACGCCGGCAACAAGGGAACCCACGTTCCGTTCCGCCACGGGTGGCAGATGGACCAGCTGGACCCAGTTCACATCAACCCGGACTCCGGGATTCTGGACCTGGTCGACAATCCGCTGCACGGGCTTGTCCCGGCGGGCGTGATGTCAGCCGAGAAGGTCCAGCGCGGGCAATTGCTGACGCCGTACCCGCAATACCCGGGAGCTGTCGTTTCGGCGCCGGGTTGGGGCAACACCACCTATCACTCCGTGCAGGCCAAGTTCACCAAGCGCTTCGAGGGCGGGGGCAACGCGGTCGTCGCCTACACGTTCTCGAAGCTGATCTCGGACGGCAGCGACAACGCCTGGACCTCGGCGCTGTGGCGGAACTACTACTGCCGCCGCTGCGACCGGTCAATCTCGCCCTACGACCAGCGCCACCGGCTGATCACGAGTTCCACCTACGAGTTGCCATTCGGCAGCGGGAAGCGCTTCGGCAGCGGCTGGACCGGTCTTTTGAACACGATCCTGGGGCAGTGGCAAGTCAACGGGATCATGACCCTGAACAGCGGGCTTCCGCTCCGGTTCAGCGTGCCCGGCAACACCAGCCACTCCTTCGGCGGGCGCCAATACCCGGACACAAGCGGCAGGGGCGCCAACGTCGATCACAACAACTTTGACCCGACGACGCAGGAGTGGTTCGACACGGACCAGTTCTCGATCCCGCAACCCTTCACCTTCGGCACGCTGGGCCGCGTGCACCCGTCCTTGCGCTCGGACTTCATCGAGTCTCTCGATCTCTCGATCTTCAAGAGCTTCAAGATCGGGGACCGGGTCACGGCGCAATTCCGGGCCGAGTGGTTCAACGCGTTCAACCACCCGATCTTCAACAACCCCGGCACGCAGGTCGGCAGGGGCGGATTCGGAAGAGTCGCGGGCCAAGCGAACCTGCCGCGCCAGACACAACTAGCGCTGAAGATCATCTTCTGAGGCCAGCCTCGTCCCGGGGCCGGGCACACCTGCGGGGTGCCTGGCCCCGGAGCAAGCTGCCCGCCGAGGAAGACGCCCGGGCAACGACGGTCGCTGGGGCCCTGCACCAGCGGATGGGCCCGGGGCCGCCCGCGCATCGCGGGAAACGGTGGTATTCTCGCGGTGGCCGTGCGCCCGGCTCTCGCATTCCTCTGGGCAGCGTTCTCGCTGGCGGGGCAGACGACGACTCAGACGACGCTCATCGATCCCCCGGCGGGCAGCAGCGACGTGGTACTGGTCCGCCTGGGGCTCACAGACACGGCACCGTCGAACTGGGACGGCTCCCTTGAGGTTGAGACGGGCAAGCTGCTCGCGCTGGTCGGCCGCGAATTCCGGGTCGGCGACGTGGTCCATCCTCCGAACCGCTGGAAGGCCTCCAGTCGGCCAGGCTTCGAGATCCCGGAACGGCTGATGTACGAGCGGTACTTCAGAACGTCGGATGAGTTGCGGGTCCTCGAGCCCAGCCTGTATGCATTCCTTGACGCCGGGCCAGCGACGTGGCTCGCGATCACGACACCCCGGGGAAGCTTCCGGTTCCGCCTGGCAGAAATCGGAATCGGCGAGACCAGAACCTTCCTGGAGGGACGGGCAAGCGTGCATCGCACCGTCCCGCCGAGACTTGTGGGGCGCGCCCCGCGGGCCAGCGACAACGAGCGTCGGACGGATGACGACTATCCAGCCATCGCCGTCGACGGGACTGGGGCACCGTGGATCAGCTGGCAGGCCTTCGCCGGCGACGGAGACGACGTGCGCGTCAGGCACCCGAATGGCCGAGTCTCGGTCGTCCGGACCGGTGCCGACATCTACCGCACGGAGATGGCGGTGGACGGCGACGGCAGTGCCTGGGCGCTCTGGTCGGAGCGATTGGGGGATAACTGGGATCTCTTCGCCCGGGCGTTCGACGGGGAGTCGTGGTCTCCGACCGAGCGATTGACCGAGGCTCCACAGCCCGACATTCAGCACCGAGCCACGACCGCGCCGGACGGTGCGGTTCATCTGGCGTGGCAGGGCTTCCGGGGCGGCGTGGCAAGCGTGTTCCACCGGTCATACTCGCCCGCCACGGGATGGTCGGTCGCGTCGCAGGTCTCTGCCGCCGGCGGGAATTGCTGGGAACCGGCGGTCACGGCGACGGCGGCCGGCATCTTTGTCGCCTGGGACCAGTACGGACCCGGCGGATACGACATTCGGATGCGATTCCGGGGCGGTGGCCGGTGGGGCGAGGTCCTTCCCGTGGCTGCCACGCCCCGATTCGAGGCCCATGTGGCGATGGCGGCCGATGCGGGCGGCCGGGTCTGGCTGGCCTGGGACGAGGCCGGCGCTAACTGGGGCAAGGATTTCGGCTACCCCCGGGACATCACGCTGCCGGGGGAGGGACTCTACCAGCGGCGCCGGATCAACATGGCCGTCTGGCAGGACGGCGAGCTGTTCCAGCCCGTGGCAAGCCTCGCTGACTCACTGCCCGACGACCCTCACAACTTCTACGAACTGCCGGAACTGGCGGCGGACTCTTCCGGCGAAGTCTGGGCCTTCTTCCGGCACCGCACGAATTACGAGGTCAACAATCCGGCGCGCGTGCCGTCGCATTACGCGCTGTGGGAGATTCTCGCCGCCCGTTACACGGGCGACCGGTGGTCACCCGCAATGCTGCTGCCGTACAGCACAGGCAACAACGACTCGCGCATGAGAGCCGCGGGAAGCCCACGCGGAGGAGTCGTCGCGGCCTGGCCCACGGACCGCCGCAACTTCCGCGACTTTGACACGCTGCAGCCGGATGTTTTCTTCGCGCACATGCCGGCCAACGCGGCGCGGGTCCCGGAGCCGGCGCTGAGACCATTCGCGGCGGTGCCGGGCGCAGCGTCGAGCGTCCACCCGAACGAGCCCGCTGATGTGGCACGGGTCCGCGACTACGAGTTTCAGGTCGGTGGGGAGCGCTACCGGATCTTCCGCGGCGACATGCACCGCCACACCGAGTTTTCCTGGGATGGCCAGAATGACGGCTCTCTGCAGGACGCGTACCGCTACGCGATCGACGCGGCTTCCTTCGATTACGTGGCGATCACCGAGCACATCTGGGGCGCGAGGCACGAATACGACTGGTGGCGCACGCAGAAGGCCGCGGATCTGTACCGCGTGGGAAAGCGCTTCGTCCCGCTGTTCGGTTACGAACGGTCCGTCCCATACCCGAACGGACACCGAAATCTGATCTTCTCCTACCGGGGCGTCCGGGAATTCGACATCCAAGGTCACGAGATCCGCCCGTATGGCGCGCATCTTCACGGGGCGGAGCGGCTCTACGCCCACTTGCGGCGATACAACGGGATCGCGATGTCCCACACGAGCGGGACCAACATGGGGACAGACTGGCGCGACTGGGATCCGGAAGTCGAACCGCTGGTCGAAATCTACCAGAGCGACCGGAACAGCTACGAGACCGTCGGAGGCTGGCGCAGTGCCGACCCGGACGATGTGCGCACGCAGCACGGCGGCTACCGCCCTGACGGGATGGTCTCGCGGGCATGGGAGATGGGGATCCGAGTCGGAGTGCAGGCGAGTTCGGACCACATGGCGACCCACACGTCCTATGCCATGATCCTCGCCACGGAAAACACCCGGGCGGCCCTTCTCGAGGGGATCCGGGCCCGTCGGGCGTACGGCGCGACTGACAATATCGTGCTCGACTTCCGCCTTGTCGGGCAGGGCCGCGAGCACCTGATGGGCGAGGAGGTGCGCTGGGACGGGTCGCCGCGCTTCAGGATCCACGCGGAAGGCACGGCGCCGATCGGGGATTTGGAACTCGTCCGGAACAACGAGGTGATCTTGTCGCGGAAACCGGGATCGACCGTGGCCGACATGGAATTCCGGGACCATGACCGCCCGGTGGGAAAGCCCTCTTACTACTACGTCCGCCTGCGACAACTCGACGAGGACGGGCAACTCGCCTGGAGCTCACCCATTTGGGTCGACTGAGCGCCGGGCGCGCGCCTTCAGGAACTCTCCAACCTCGCCCCGGCGCAAAGGCCGGACGGCGCGCTCTGCCCTTCTGGGCCGGGAGGAAGCGCCGGATCGGGAATCAGCGCTCCGGATTCTCGTACCAGATCACTCCGAGCTGGTCGGCCTCCTCGGTAGTGAGGATGTCCAGGTCCCCATCGGCGTCAAGGTCGATCAGCTCGATGCGGTCGAACTTGGCACCTTCCGGGCCGGCCACGTCGGTCGCTTCCCACGTGGCCACCGTCGGATCCCCGGAGTGGCGCAGGATGCCGACTCCCGACAGGTCACCGTCGGCATGCTCGCAACTGAACACAAGATCAAGAGTGCCGTCCAGGTCCATGTCACCCACGGCCACGCCCTTCCCGGTCCCGAATCCGGGCGGGATGTCAATGGGGTACACCTGCCAGCGATTGCCGCGCGCTGAAGTCCCTCGGAAGAACTGGATCGGGCCGTCCTTGACGGCCATCACCACATCCGTGTTGCCGTCGGCGTCAAGATCGGCGATATCGAGAAACATTGCCTCGTGCTCCCCTTCCGGGCCGACCCGCACCACCGGCCAGGCTGCGCTGCCGGGCATGTTCTGGAACCAGAGAGCGCCGCTGCGCGGCCCCTTGCGATCGCTGGCAACGATGTCCAGGGCACCGTCGCCGTTCATGTCGTGAGCGACGATTGACATCACCCAGCCAGCCCCGTACCAGCGGCTCCAAGAAGCCCTGCCCCCCGGGCTGGTCGGAAAGCGCCAAGTGCCGATCGCGGCAAAGTCGTTCTTCGAGCCTGCCACCAGATCCATCGAGCCGTTGCCGTCCACCTCCATGGGGTAGGCGAACATCCACTGGTTCTTGCCGGCCGAGCGTGCGACCGGGCGAGTCTCCCAGCTGGCAGCGTCCAGGAAGGACTCCCCCGACGATTGGTGGATGTACACGGTCTTGTCGTCACCCTCCGTCGAGCTGACAACCTCGTAGCGACCATCCCCGTCCATGTCCGCAAAGACGGCGTCTTCGGGGCTTGCCACCGTTCCCACAGTCACTGCGGGCCACTCCCCGGCTGCCTTGTCCGCGCCCGGGTGCAAATACGCCCGGACTTGGCCGGACTGCTCCCAAGCGGTCGCTACGTCGGCCAGACCGTCGCCGTTGACATCGGCCACCCGCACACCATCCGCCCCCTCCCCCGCCGCGTCAATCGTGTGGCGATCCCACGGGCTGGCGGGCAGGAGCGAGGCGGAGATTGCCGCGACCGCAAGGGTGAACGAAACACGCACCATGCGCCCGATTGTAGACCACCGATCCGGCGCCTACCACCCGATGGTGGCTGCGCGCGGCCGACAGCGGAACACCGCGCGGGGCGTCCTGCGGCGCAGACGGGGCGCTGCTGGCGAGATTCCCGCATCGGGCGAAGTCCAACTGGCACAGACGTTCACCCCTGAACCACCCGGCGCTGACGCTCACGCGGGCCCAGCCGCGCCGCGTTGGCGGCAGAGCGCGCGGCCATCGGTGCACGCGCGCGGGGCCCCGGGAGCGCACCGCGGCGAGAACGTGAAGGCAAGCGCCGACCCGCCCGCAATGCATGCCAGCGAAGGGGGCCTGCCTGCCGGTTGGGCATTCGAGCGAGCACTTGACAGCCAGTGCCGCGAGGGTAACCGCCCGGGAGGGCCTTCCACGCAGCGGCATCAACGCCAGGGGTGACAGGTGGGATCTTCCCAGCAACCGCCGACCGGACTAACATGGAAACTGGCCTCTCGCACCGCACCGATGATGCGCACCATAGTGAAGTACGGGGATCCGGTCTTGGAGACCGTTTGCGATCCCGTCGCCGAAGAAGAGTTCGGCAGGCCCGCGCTGCGATTGCTGGTCCAGGACATGTTCGACACGATGTACGCAGCAGAGGGTGTCGGACTGGCGGCGCCCCAGATCGGAATCCCGAAACGCCTGACCGTGATCGACTGCTCCAGCCCGGAGGCGGGAGACCAGCGGCACCTGCTGATCAACCCCGAGATCATATGGGAGGACGGTCGGCAGGTCGGGACGGAGGGATGCCTGTCGATCCCCGGCTTCACCGCCAATGTGTCGCGCCCGGCAACCGTCCGGGCCCGTTTCCGCACGCTTGACGGCGGGCGGGACGAGATCGAGGCCAGCGGATTGCTGGCCCGGGCCATCTGCCACGAGAATGACCACCTCAACGGCGTGCTGTTCTTGCAACACATCAGCCGCCTCAAGCGCGGGATCATCAAGAAGAAGATCCGCAATCTGGTCAAACAGGGCGAGTGGGCCTGAATTGCGCACCATCTTCATCGGCACCCCTGAGTTCGCCGTGCCTTCTCTTGAAGCGCTGGCACGGCGGCACGACGTGCGCTTGGTGGTCACACAGCCGGACCGGCCCGCAGGTCGTGGCAGGAAGCTCCAGGCTCCGCCCGTCAAGCGTTGCGCCGCCGCGTTGGGCCTGCCAGTCCTCCAGCCGGAGCGCATTCGCGAACCTGCGGCATTCGAGGCCTTGGCGGCTTGCGGGGCGGATGTCTTCGCCGTCGTCGGGTACGGGCAGATGATTCCCAAGCCAATCCGGCAACTGCCCCGCCATGGGTGCGTGAACGTGCACTCTTCGCTATTGCCAAAGTATCGGGGGGCGGCGCCGGTCAATTGGGCGCTGATCCGCGGCGAGCGCGCAACGGGCATTACAACGATGCGCATCTCGCGCAGGATGGACGCCGGTGACATCCTGCTGCGGCAGCGGGTGACGATCGGCCCGCAGGAGCGCGCGTCGCACCTCGGAAAACGGCTCGCACCTCTGGGGGCCGAACTGCTCCTGGAGACATTCGACCGGCTGGAGAGCGGCACGTTGCGGCCGACGCCCCAAGCGCACAACGCGGCGACCTTTGCGCCGATGCTGCGCCGTGAGGACGGATTGGTTGACTGGTCGAGCCCGGCGGGGTCGATCTACAACCGGCTTCGGGGACTGCACCCGTGGCCGGGCATATACACATTCTTCCGGGGCAAGCGCCTGCGGATCTGGGACGCGGCACCGGAAGAGAACGGAAGCCTGCACGCCGCTCAAGTCGTCCCGAGACCCGACGGGGTCGCCGTGGGCTGCGGTATGGGCCTGCTGGTCATGCGCGAGGTGCAGCTCGAGGGCCGCAAGCGCGTACCCGCGGCAGATTTCGCGCGCGGCTACCGACTCGGACCGGACGAATTTCTTGGCCAATGCAACACCTGACAGACGAACAGCTTCCTCTCGGTTTCCGCTGCGCGGCGGGCCGTGCCGGCGTTCGGAAGCATTCCGGAGACGACCTCGCGCTGATTGTCTCGGACCGCCCATCCGCGGCCGCGGGTGTCTTCACGAGCAACTGCGTGCGCGCCGCACCGGTCAACCTCAGCGCCCGGGCACTAGAGGCCACCGGGGGGCAGGCTCGGGTGATCGTCGCAAACGCCGGCAACGCGAACTGCGCGACTCCCAACATGGAGGCTGTCGCGGCCTCCACGCAGCGGGCAGCCGCCGAGATGGCGCGCGTTGGGCAAGACGAGGTGCTCGTGGCCTCGACCGGCGTCATCGGCGAACCGTTCTCCGAACGGCTGATCCCCAGCGCCTTGCCCGCACTCTTCGAAACGCTGGGCCGAGACCAGTTCGACGCGTGCGCGCGGGCCATCATGACGACCGACACGGTGCCAAAGGTGCGCACGGCCACAGTCGAGGTCGGAGGTCGCAAGGCCCGACTGGCCGGCATGGCCAAGGGATCCGGAATGATCATGCCAGACATGGCCACGATGCTGAGCTTCCTGATCACCGATGCGGAGGTGGAACCCGGACAGTTGCGACGGGCGTTGCGCAACGCCGTGGCGGGAAGCTTCAACTGCATCTCGGTCGACTCCGACACGTCCACGAACGACACCGTGTTCGTGCTTGCGAATGGCGCATCGGGCTTTAGCGCCTCTCGCGACTCCCGAGCGGCCGCCGCTCTCGAGGACGCGCTTGCCGGCTTGGCCGAGGCTCTCGCGATTGACATCGCGCGCGATGGGGAGGGTGCGTCCAAGCTTGCACGGATCGAAGTTCGCGGCGCCTCGAGCGACGCTTCCGCCAAACGGCTGGCGATGGCGATCGCGAACTCCCCCCTGGTCAAGACCGCCCTGGCGGGCGCTGACCCGAACTGGGGAAGGATCCTGGGGGCCGCCGGCAAGGCAGGCGTCCCGTTCAACCCCGGCGGGGCTGACATCTTCGTCAACCGCACCCAAGTCTGCTCCGGCGGCGTGAGGGCGGAATTCGAGGAAGGTCCGGTCCAGCGCAGCATGCAGGGCGACACCGTCGACATTGAATTCCGGCTGCAGGGGGATGGCCAAGGGCGCGGGACGGTGTGGACCTGCGACCTGACCGAAGGGTATGTGCGCATCAACGCCGACTACAGGACGTGAAGCTCGAGTGCGCCTATCCTGATTAATAGCGAGGCGGGCCCTTAGCTCAATGGTCAGAGCAGCGGACTCATAATCCGTCGGTTGCAGGTTCGAGTCCTGCAGGGCCCACCACTGCGGCGACAGTTGGGACAGGGGCCACGTTCCGGGGCGGGAGGTCGGCCCCGGAACAGCAAGTCGACCTTACAGTGCTCGCTGGGTGAGGCCGTGCGTGCGTCCGTAGTAATGCTGGCGGCAGCTTTGTCGCCCCTGGCGTGGGGCCAGGCCGGTCCATACTCCCTCGGTCTCGACTACTCGACGGACCGGCCGGTCGACCGCGTGCTCGACAAGGTTGACGCTGCCCGCGACAGGTGGGTCGGCGAGCGGGATTACCAAGCGATCGACTCGGAACTGAAGCGCATCGGCAAGGCGCTCGTCGCGGATCCGCAATCTTTCGAGCCGCTGGCGAAGTGGACGGAGGAACTGAACCGGGTCGATCTCGCGGAGTTCAAGATCACCGGCATCGGCCGCGCCGGGCCCGCCGGCCGGTTTGTGCACGCCCAGGTGCGGGCAGAGGTCGGGGGCTATGACGAGGCGGGCCGGCCGCGTTCCGCGCTCGGAAACTTGCTGACCGTGTGGGCAGAGGATTCCGAGGGACAGTGGTCCCTTCAGGACAGCGGCGATCCGGTCATCCGCACGGTCGGCGCTGACCGTCGCGGTTTCTCGGAAATCACGCGCGAGGCGTTCGGCCGCAGCGGCTCGCACGCTGCCCAGCTGGCACTCGGCGTGGACCACTGGCGGGACTCGCTGGACGCCGCCGTGGGCGTGTCGGTGTACGGCCACCATGGCATCTCGACGGGAGACTTCGACGGCGACGGCCGCGAGGACCTGTACGTGAGCCAGCCGTCGGGGCTGCCCAACCGCCTATACCGAAACAACGGTGACGGCACATTCTCGGACGCGACGCGCGCCGCCGGGCTCGACGTGCTGGACGAGACATCGATGAGCCTCTTCGCCGATGTCGACAACGACGGCGACCAAGACCTGGTGCTGATCGGCGCGACGCCGCTGCTGTTCCGGAATGACTCGTCAGGCCGATTCGCACTCGATTCGCGGTCCGGCCTGGCAGCCCCGCCCGGGCGCGGGGCCATGCTGACGGGCGCCGCGCTGGCCGACTATGACCTGGACGGCGACCTCGACCTGTACGTCTGCGCCTATGACTTCTGGGAGCCGGGTTCCGAGTACGACGCCCCGACTCCATACTTCGACGCCGTGAACGGTCCCGGCAACTTGCTCTACCGCAACGACGGCCGGGGCATGTTCGAGGAAGTGTCGGCGCAATCCGGCCTCGATCCCGGCAATGATCGCTTCAGCTTCGCGGCGGCGTGGGGAGATTACGACGGCGACGGTGACCCGGACCTGTACGTCGCGAACGACTTCGGCCGCAACAATCTCTACCGCAACAACGGCGACGGCACGTTCTTGGATGTCGCCGCGGATCTGGGCGTCGAAGACCTTGGCGCGGGCATGTCCGCCGCTTGGGGAGATTACGACAACGACGGCGACCTCGACCTCTACACGTCGAACATGTGGTCGTCGGCGGGCCTACGGCTGACCGGCAGCAGGCAGTTCGGCGCCTCTCTGCCGGACGCGGCGCGCGGCAAGTTCCGGCGCCAAGCGCAGGGCAACTCCTTGTTCCGCAACGACGGACCGGACGGATTCTCGGATGTCAGCGACGACGCTGGCGTGAGGACCGGGCGCTGGGCCTGGGCGTCCGACTTCGCGGATCTGGACTCGGACGGGCGGCTGGACCTCTTCGTGCAGAACGGGTACATCACCGGGGAGCGCCTGGATGACCTGTGAAGCTTCTTTTGGCGACAGGTCGTGTCGCAATCGCCGATCGAGGCCGCGGGCTCGAAGAACTACGCGGACGCTTGGCGCGCGATCAACATCCTGATCCGCTCGGACGGGACCTGGAGCGGCCGGGAGCGCAACCTGTGCTTCCGCAATCGCGGCGACGGGACCTTCGAGGACATCTCATACACCAGCGGGATGGACCTGGACTCGGACGGGCGGGCGTGGGTGCCGCTCGACATTGACGGCGACGGCGATCTGGACCTGATCCTGAAGAACCGCAACGGCGTGCAATTGCGGGCCTTCCGCAACGAACTCTCCCCCGGGGGGGCACGCCAGCTTGTCATTCGCCTCGAGGGCCGGCGGAGCAACCGCGACGGCGTGGGCGGCCGGGTCTGGCTGGAGACATCGCGACGCACACTGATGCGCGAGATCGTCGCCGGCAGCGGCTATCTGTCGCAGCGCCCGCGCGAGGCGCGGTTCGCGCTGCTTTCCGGGGAGCGGGCCACGGCGGTACGCGTGCGGTGGCCGCTGGGCTCCGTCCAAGTATTCGACGGACCGCCGCAATGGGGCGGGCTGGTTGCCGTGGAAGGGGCGTCGGACCTAGTAGAGCGAGAAATCCGGCAGGGTCCCCCACCGACAGGCGGAGCGGAAGACATCGGCCCACACCGGCGAGGGCGCGGCACCTGGCTCGCCGAACCCGTCCCGGCTCCCGACTTCAGCCTTCCGGCAGTCAATCGGGAGGGCGCGGTCGTGCGCCTCTCCGATCTCCGCGGTGACCCCGTGCTGGTCAACTTCTGGGCTACTTGGTGCCCGCCCTGCCGGGCCGAGCTGCGGGGATTCCAGGGGCGCCTGCCCGAGATTGAGCGATTCGCGGCCGTGGTCGCCATCTCGGTCGACGAGCCAGGGTCGGAGGGCGCGGTGCGGGATCTGGCTGGGACGGAAGGCCTGGAATTCCCCGTTGTGCTGGCGGACCCCGAGACGGCCGAGACATACAGCGTGCTCAACGAGCGCCTGTTCGACCGGCGGCGCGAGCTGGCGATTCCCACCACGCTGCTGGTCGACCGGGACGGGCTGATCGTGAAGGTCTACCGCGGGGAGGTCGAGGCGGACACGATCTTGGGGGATTTGGCCGCGGGGCAAGGGGACCCTTTGCCCTTCGCCGGGCAGTGGGCCGAGCAGGGCCCGGCCAGGGACTTTCGCGAGCTCGGGTCGGCGTTCGCGGAGCGCGGGCTTCCGGTGGCGGCGCGGGCGATGTTCGACGAAGCCTTGCGGCGCGGGGACCGCAGCCCGCAGCTGCTCAACAACCTTGCCGGCGCGATCATCGGGGAAGGCGATCCCGCCCGGGCCGAGCGGCTGTTGCGAGAGGCCTTGGACACCGATCCATCGCTTTCGGACGCCAAGGCGAATCTCGCCGGTCTGCTGGCACAGCGGGGAGCGGGCGCGGAAGCCGCCGCCCTCCTCGAACAGGCCCTGGCATCGCAGCCGGGGGATGCGCAGGCTCTGGCGACTCTGGGCAACGTCCGATTCTCCGAGGGACGGCTGCAGGAGGCCGGAGAGCTGTTCCGCCGGGCCGTCGAAGCCCAGCCAGATGACCCCCGGCTTCACGAGAACCTGGGCGCCGCGCTGGCATCGCAGGGTCGGCTCGAAGAGGCCGTGCTTGCCTACGAAGCGGCGCGCGAGAGGGGCGGGCAAGGCGCCGCGCTCTACACGAGCCTTGGCGTGCTGCAAATGCAGACGGGCCGCGCGGGGCAAGCGCTGGCCTCATTTGAAGCGGCTGTGCAGGCCGATCCAGAGGACCCGGGAGCGCGGCTGAACCTCGGACAGTACTGGATGAGGGCGGGGGAAGCCGGGAGGGCCTTGCGGGAGATTGAGCGCGCGGACGAACTCGCCCCGGGCATCCTCGGAACGCTGCTCGTCAAGGCGCGGGCTCTGGCTCTGGCGGACCGGATGGAGGATGCCCGCGCGACAGCTCGCGAGGCCGTGCGCCTGTTCCCGGGCTCTGCCGAAGCGGCAGGCCTGCTGGAGTCGCTGCGGTAGCCGACAATTCTGGACACCGCAGAATCCCCCATACTGGTTGCGTGGAGTTGCGAACGCGACGCTGCTGGGAAGTGGCGCCGGGCCTGCTCCCTTTCGCGGCGGCATGCCTCACGATTGGCCTCGCTGGCAGCTGTGGCTCGCCCGAGCCCGACGGGGCCGAGCGTATGTCGGACAGTTCCGCGGACCTGTCGGTCGCAACGCGGGCCGAGCCGTCCGATCCCCGACCCGCCCTCGTGGCCTTCGGGGACAGCCTCACCGCTGGCACGCGCGGTCCCCGGAACAGTTCGTACCCCGCCTTGCTACAGGCGGAACTTGACCGCCGCGGCCGGGCGCTGCGGGTCATCAACGAGGGCATCAGCGGAGATACGACGGCCGTGGCCCTGGCGCGCATCGATGTCGCGCTGGCCCACGATCCCAAGTGGGCAATCGTTGCGCTGGGAGCCAACGACGGGCTGCGTGGACTGCCGCTGGATGGGATGGAGGCCAACCTGCGGGAGATCGTCAGACGCTTCCAAGAACGTGGCGCGCGCGTTGTGCTGGCGGGCATGAAGCTACCGAGAAACTACGGCCCGGACTACGTGCAGGCCTTCGACGCGGTCTATCCCCGCCTGGCGCACGATCTGCGCCTGGATTTCATCCCGTTCCTGCTCGAGAATGTCGCCATGGTCCGCGAGCTGAACCACTCGGACGGCATCCACCCCAACGCCCGGGGCAACGCAATCGTCGCCCGGCAGGTCGCCGACGCCTTGGACACCTTCGATCCGTTGTGAGCCGTGAGCCGGCCTACCGGCGGTTCATCAGGAATGTCGCAGCGTTGGAGCAGAAACCCATCAATTCCCGCGCGGCCGGGCCGGGAATCTCGGCTTCTCGCACGGCGCCGGCCATCAGCGCCACCCAGCGATCCCGCGCGCTGCGGTCGATCGGGAACCGCATGTGCCGCATGCGAAGCCGCGGGTGGCCACGCTCCCGGATGTATCGGGGCGGCCCGCCGAAACGTCCGACCAGAAAATCCCGCAGGCGAATGCGCGCCTCCTCGATCTGGCCCGGGGGGTACATCGGGCCCAAGATATCGTCTCCCTCCACCTTGGAATAGAAGGCGCGCGTCACACGGTCGAACCCCTCTTCGCCGATGGCCTCATACAGTGTCGCCCGCATGTTCCCATTGTCCGAAGCTTGGCGAGCCCGGCGCAACGGGCCCGTTCGGTGCTATGATTCTCGCGACTATGCGTGTGGCTTGGCTATTACCGCTGCTGGCGGGCCTCTTGGCGACCGCGCCCGCGGTCCCCGCCGAGGAGGGGTTTCGGGCACTCTTCGACGGCGAGTCCCTGGACGGCTGGGTGCTGATCGGGAAACGTGGGGAAGGCTACACCGTCCGAGACGGCGCCATCACCTGCTCCAAGGGCAGCGGCGGCAACCTCCTGACCGCTGCCGAGTATGGCAACTTCGTGCTGCGATTCGAGTTCAAGCTCGAGTCCGGCTCCAACAACGGCCTGTGCATCCGCTGCCCGCTCGGCTGGGGCGATATGGCCTACGTCGGGAACGAGTTGCAGATCATCGACAATTCGGCGCCCCGCTACCGGGACATCAAGCCCTGGCAGAAGCACGGCTCGCTCTACAACGTGGCCCCCGCCTCCACCGGCGCCCTCAAGCCGGTCGGGGAGTGGAACCATCAAGAGGTGACGGCATCGGGCTCGACGTTGCGCGTGGTGCTCAACGGCACGGAGATCCTGGCGGTGGACACGCGCGACATCAAGGATCGCGAGACGCTCGCCAAGCACCCGGGACTGAGCCGGGAAAGCGGGCACATCGGGTTTCTCGGCCACAACGAACCCGTGCAATTCCGAAACATCCAGGTCAAGGCGCTCGAATAGGGGCCAGCCAGATCGGATTGCAAGATCTCGGCTCCAGGATGGATGGAGAGTCGCATGTTTGAGTTCCTTCGCCGCAATCGCCGCGCGTTCCTGCGCTGTCTGGCAGGACCACCGGCGATCGGTGCCCTAGCGTCGGGCAAGCTCTCGAAACTCGCGGCCGCCAGTCCGAGGAAGAAGAGGCGTTCCCCGGCCGCCCGGGACGTGCTGGGAGAGCTGGGCGTCAGGACTTTCATCAACGCCGCCGGCACGTATACCCGCCTGACGGCCTCCCGGATGCCGCCGGAAGTGATCGGCGCGATGCAGTCATCGTCGACGAAGTATGTCGATCTGCAGGAACTGCACGACAAGGCGGGGGCGCGGATCGCGGAGTTGCTGGAGTGCGAGTCGGCACTAGTCACAGCAGGGTGCGCCTCGGCCCTCACGCTGGGGACCGCCGCGTGCGTGGCCGGAAACGTGCCCGAGAACATCCGGAGCCTGCCAGACACGGCAGGCATGAAAGACGAGGTCATCCTGCAACGGGCGCACCGCAACTCGTACGATCACGCGATTCGGAACTGCGGGGTGCGCCTTGTGGAGGTCGAGTCGGCCGAGGAACTCGAAGGCGCGATCTCCCAGAGGACGGCGATGCTGTTCTTCCTCAACCGCAGCGAGCAGGACGGCCAGATCGGGCACGAGGAGTTCCTGCGGATCGGGAAGCGCCACGCGGTGCCCGCTCTGAACGACGCAGCGGCTGACGTGCCGCCCGTGGAGAACCTCTTCCGGTTCACCAAGATGGGCTATGACTTGGTGGCCTTCTCCGGGGGCAAGGGCCTGCAGGGCCCGCAGTCGGCCGGGTTGCTCCTCGGCCGCAAGGACTTGATCGAGGCCGCCCGTCTGAACAACAGCCCGCACTCGGACAGCGTCGGCCGAACGAACAAGGTCAACAAGGAAGAGATCGTCGGGATGCTCGTCGCTCTGTCCCTCTTCCTGGAGCGCGACCACGACGAGCATTGGAAGGAGTGGAACCGCCGCTGCCGAAGGATCGGAGGGGTCGTCTCCGGTCTCAGGGGCGTCGAGACCGAGGTGTTCGTGCCCAACATTGCGAACCAAGTGCCGCACCTTCGCATCCGCTGGGACTACGACCGGACCGGCCTGGACGCCGAGGGTGCCGCCCAGCGCTTGCGCGATGGCGAGCCGAGCATCGAGGTGCGGCCCGGTTATCAGGATGGACTCGAGATCGGCGTGTGGATGATGGCCCCCGGCGAAGAGCGCGCGGTGGGGCGCCGAGTTCGCAGCGTGCTGGCCGCGGCGCTCGATTCCAACGCCAGGGGCTGACCGTCCGCCGGGGAGGCTCAGGCCAGCAGCGCGAATCGCGCCGCGAACACTGCCGCCAAGGCGAGCACCGCCCAGTGGACCTTGCGGCCCCGGAGAACCTTCAGCAGCGCGAAACAGATCGTGCCCATCGCGAGTCCGTCCGCGATGCTGAACATCAGCGGCATGCTGGCCATGGTTAGCAGTGCCGGCACGGCCGTCTCCACATCATCCCAGTCAACCTCGCGGGCCATGCCGACCGTCATCGCGCCGATCACCACCAGCGGAGCCGAGACCACGGCCAGCGGGATCATGCCCACGACCGGAGCCAGCGGCAAGGCGAGCAGGAACAGTGCTCCAGTGGCCACGGCGGTCAGGCCGGTGCGGCCCCCGGCCTCGATTCCGGCCGCGCTCTCGATGTACGTCGTCAGCGTCGAAGTACCCAGCAGCGAGCCCACGATCGTGGCGCCCGCGTCAACGCCCATGACTCGCTCCAATCCGGGCATCTGGCCGTCAGGCCCGGCCAGCCTAGCCTTGCGGTAGAGGGCGATCACCGTTCCCAGCGAGTCGAACACGTCCACGAAGAGCAGGGCGAATACCACGTCGAGCAACTCCGGCGAGAGCGCCCCGGCCAAGTCCATCTGCAGCACGGCACTCAGGGCGCCGCCCTCAGCCTGGCTCCCACCCCCAGCCAAGCCGAGGGGGATCGCAACCACGGTCGCGCCGACGATGGCCAGCAGGATTCCGGCACGGACTCCGCGTGCGAGCAAAGCCGCGCACCCGAGAAGGGTCGCAACCGCAAGCAGCGCGGACGGGTCTGCCAAGTCCCCGCGCGTGACGAGAGTCACGTCGTGCCCAGCCACCAAGCCCGCGTTCTTGAGCCCGATCAAGACCAGGAACATGCCGATTCCCGCGCCAATGGCGGGCAGCAGCTGGGCTGGCATGACCCGCATCAGGGCCTGCCTCACTCCCAAGAGCGTCAGTGCCAAGAAAGCGATCCCCGCAAGAAAGACCAGCCCCAGAGCACGCTGCCAGGGCAGGCCCAAGCCCAGCACGACCGCGTAGGCAAAGTAGGCGTTCAGGCCCATGCCCGGGGCGACCGCGAGCGGCATTCGCGCCCAGAGACCCATGACGATCGATCCCAGCCCGCTTGCGAGGCACGTGGCGAACGCTCCCGCCGCGGGAGGGATGCCGGCGTCGGCAAGGATCGCCGGATTGACCGCGATGATGTAGCTCATCGCGAGGAACGTCGTGGCCCCGGCCACCAATTCGCGACCGACAGTGCTCCCCTGGCGGGTCACGCCGAAGTAGCGGTCAACCGAGGTCTGGAACGACAATGCACAGCCCTCCCGTCCAAGCCCGGGCAGAATAGTCCCGTGCGATGACGGTCAGGGGCCAGATTATCGCATGGACTTGCGCAATCTGCGATAGAGTGGATCGCTCAATGGACCCTGACCCTCCGGCGTGACGTGTCGGAGAGCCGCGGGTTCGAGTCCCGCTCGGGCCTTCGCACTGGCAAAGCACTGGCACGGCCTAGAGAGGGCCCCAGTTCATCCCCGCCTTCGCGGGAGCCCTCCTTCGGAGTGCCGTTCGGGCTGGGAAATGACCACTGCCGACGGACACTGCAAGCAACGACGCCCTGATCCCATCCGCGGATTCTGCCTTGACAGAGGATTACGAGGACTCGCAGCAAGTCCTGCGGGGACTTGTCCCGTCGCAGTCCCTGCAGCCCCCGGTGCCCGCTGCCAGATTCCTCCAGTTGGCTGGAAGAATCGAGACGAGCAACGCTCAGCCCTTCTGATTCCGCCCAACTTTTGCACATTCACACTCCTCCGGCTGCGGAGTCCCACCTAAGCAACTCAACCTGACTGGGCAAGGGACCAGTGCGACGGGACCGACTTGGGATTGGACAGGCAGTTCTGACCAACGAGCCCCCGGACGCACGGCAGTCTCAGGCGCTGAGTTCCCGGAGGACATCTCCAGGCCCGTCGGGCACCGCGGCCGGCACCGAAGCGCAGGCCGAGACCGGCAGTGTCCGCCCTGCCGAATCGCGTCAGAAACCGACCAGGTCGGACGCGTACCGCAAGATAGCGGCCAGACCATACATCATGGCGGCGCTCACCAGCAGGATCACCGGCAACGCTATTGCCGCTAGCCACACAAGGACGGCAGAGCCGGTCGAGATCCGGCCAAGATCCCGGATGACAACGACATGGAGGACGACCGCGTAGACAAACCCCACCGTTCCCCCGAGAATGGGCACGATGCCAAGCGCCGATGGCGCCGAGGCGAACAGGAGTGCTCTGAGCCAGTTGGGATACGGCGGCACTTCGCTGGCGAAGACGCGCGACACCAGCCAGTACAGCCCTGCGAGCCCTGCTGTCGCAACGAGTGCCACCGGCACCGTAACGAGAATCATCGGCAGGAATAACAGGGAAGACGCCACACTCGCGACTAGTGTTCCGTCACTTCTAACATTTCAGGATGAGTATGGTTTACTTGGGTTGGGCGAGGCCCAGGAGAGAATGATGCACAAGAAGTACATAGTGCGGCTGACGGAGGAAGAGCGTAGGACGTGCGACGCCACGGTCGACAAGCTCAAGGGCAGCAGCCAGAAGGCGCGACGCGCCAGGATTTTGCGCCAGGTGGATGTGGACGGACCGGGCTGGACCGACCGTCAGGTCGCCGAGGCCTACCGCTGCCGCACGCGAACTGTGGAGAATGTGCGGCGACGCTGTGTGCTGGAGGGCTTTGAGATGGCACTCAACGGAAAGCAGCGTAGCAGCCCGCCCGTGCCGAAGCTCCTCAATGGCGAGCAGGAGGCGCAGTGGATCGCGCTGCGCCTGGGACCGCCGCCGCCCGGCTACGGGAACTGGTCGCTGCGGCTGCTGGCGCGGCATGTCGTGGAGTTGGGGATCAGCGACTCGATCAGCCACGAAACTGCCAGGAGGACGTCAAGAAAACGGGTTCTCGAGTCGCAAGGTGCAGTACTGGGTGATTCCGCCGCAGGCGGACGCGGAATTCGCGGCGAACATGGAGCAAGTACTGGAGACCTACGAGCGGCCGTATGCTGGCGAGCACCCGGTGGTATGCATGGACGAGCAGCCGGTGCAGCTGGTCAAGGACACGCGCGCGAGCCAGCCGGCGACGGAGAGCCATCCACAGCGGGTGGGCTACGAGTACGAGCGGGCGGGCACGGCGGCGGTATGCATGTTCTGCGAGCCGCTGAGCGGCTGGCGGCAGGCGACGGCCCGCAAGCGTCGCACGAAGAGGGACTGGGCATACGAGGTTGCGGAGCTGCTGGACGGGCGTTACGCCGGCTGCGAGAAAGTGACGCTGGTGCTGGACAATCTGAACACGCACACGAAGGGGGCGTTCTACGCGGCGTTCGAGCCGGAGCGGGCGAGAGAGCTGGTGCGACGGATCGATTTCTGCTACACGCCGAAGCATGGCAGCTGGCTGAATGTCGCAGAATGCGAGCTGAGCGCGATGACGCGCCAGTGCCTGAGCGGGCACCGCATTGGTGAGTTGAGCGAGCTGCAGGCGCAGATCGCGGCTTGGTCAACCGATGTCAACGTGCGCCAGCGCGGAGTGGAATGGCAGATGAAGATCGACGATGCTCGCTGCAAGCTCAAGGCCATCTGTTGAAAGTCACTCTTTACGGTTGGAACATTCACATTATTTGGACACGACAGTGCCCCTGCATATGCCCTACTGCAGGAAGAATGAGGGCCATGGAGCGAACGCATAAAGATCGTGTTGTGAATCTCACGCGTCGATCGACGAGAATCACCGGGTCGACTCCCTAGAAGCGGCAGATCTGAATCTGGTTTGGACATCCATCTAATTTGGCGCAAATAGGCCATTCTACGTCCAAATAATCTGCCGCTCAACACCATCTACCCAAGAATCATGCTGTGACAGAACACCAGGAACACGACCGAGCCCTGCCGCATACTGCTCGGGTCGGATGCGATCTCTTCAGAGATGCCCTGCTCGAGCGTGAGCATCGCCACGACCCGCGACCACGTCGAGGCGGTCCCGGCCGCCCGTCGCGCTTCAATCCGCGCCTGCCGCCGGAACCGCTCCTCCTCCACAGATCGGACCTCCTCAGCCCGAATTCGCTCCCTGTCGGCTTCCGTCACTTGATTTCCCCCTCTCGACTACAGCCCACTGGCCCCTCGATTCCGGCTCTCCGCAAAGGTCGTTCAACTCAGGCGGAATGCACGCGCACGTGGCGCAGAGCTTGGATGGCACCCGGCCCGCTAACGGATCTACCGGTCACCCGCCATGGGGGCCAAGTGCCCCAGTGCACACTCCGGCAAGTGCGGACCTCGAGTCTCAGGGCCGATTGGAACTCGAAGGACGTAACACTTCTGATTCTGCGCTAGGCGCGTCAGCCAAGCCGCACGGGGCCAGCCTGGGCCACGGGCGGCTCATCGCGCAGGCCACTGCTTGCGGGGGATTGGCCCGCCCCGGCGGCCGAAGGCTACGCTGCGAGCAGCGGACACCCGCCTCCCGGCCCCCCTATCGCCGGAAGCCCTATGGCTGGACCCCGACGACCGTCTCAGGTGCCGGAATTGGCGGGGCCATCTTGGCGGCTTGGAATTCCGAGGTCACCTCCAGCGAGTTCGTGACGGCCGCCACTCCCGCGGGAGTTCCCGGAGCTTGCCGCAAAGTGTGCTGGTAGAGCATCAAGACGGTCCGTGCCGTCACGAGCGCACCGGCAACGTCGATCACCGTTACCTCGGAACCGGTGATCATGGCCGACGCGTACGCCGGCGGCAGGTCCGCGGTCAGGCCCGCGGCGAGAGCAGTGAGGGATTCTTCCGTGATGCCCTCCATTTCGCCGGCAAGCATCATTGCGTCGCTGGAGTACGCATTGCGGACTGTCACCGTCCCCTCGGACTGGCTGACCGTGGTCAGGGTGTACACCGGAAGGGAACCCCCAGACGGCAGCGAGCGGACCGCGGCGGAGGCCTCGTTCTCCACCAGCTTGAGCACGGGCGCGCCCGCGTAAGGGCCGTGAATTTCCCCGTAACGCTCAGCATCCCGCTGAGCCAGGGCTTCGTGGCTCAGCAGCGAGTCAAGCGTGCTCGCGAGCTTGGCCGGGAAAATCGCGGCCATGCTCTCCCCGATCGCCTCGTAACCGGTGATGCCCGTCAGCGCTCCACCGGCGTCCACTTCGTAGACCAATGCCAAACCGGCAAGCGCCGGGAAGACCGGACTCGCGATAGGCTGTCCGTTCCGCGTGAGGGACTGGCTGCCAATCGTGACCCGATTCGCGAATCCGTCCTCAGCCTGGCCGATGACCAGCTGGCTGGTCCGCTCGCGGACATCCGTCACCGGGTCGGAACTGCCGGAAACAGTGACGCGGGTAACGCGGTCGATGATGTCGTAGATCGCACCGTCCTCGGGCGCATACTCGATCTTGACGGACCCCTCGGGCACAGCGTTCGGGTCATCGCCAACACTCTCCTGCGCCAGCCCGACGCCTTGCAGAAACACTCCCGCAAGCAATGCGGGCCCGAGCTGCGTTAGCAGCGATCGTCGCGTCTTCATGAAATCGTCCACCTTGCTCGTCAGTCTTCCGACCGTCAGCCTGTGCCCTTGACGGTGCCACATGCCGGCCATTTCCTCGCTCTCTCCCTCGCGCGGCACCGGATCAAGGCTCCTCCTCGGAGGCCCGATCAATGTCGTGATGGTCCACGAGTTGTCGTCGCCGCGGCTGGCGATGAAGAGATTAGCGCCTAGCGGGTTCTGCATGTCTGCCGCGCAGATTCCGTTCGGGACCAAGGCTTGAAAAGCCCCCCCAGTGATTTCCAGGCAGGACTCGCCGCTCTCCTTGACCACGAACCTGCCCGGAATGATCGCACTCAGGTTTGTCGAGTAGATCTCGCCCACGCACGAGTCGCCAGGCTTAAGGACCAAGTCCACCGCGCACGGCTGCTCGTCGTCCATGCCATCCCCCGGCTCGGGGTCAGGCATCGGCGGCGGGGGGGGCATGGCGATGGCCAGCGTCGGACCCGGGTGCGAGACGACGCCATCGATGTGCAGCGAGAATGGCTGATCCCCGGTGGGGGCCTCCGCCGGGACTCTGATGCTCACCTGATACAGCCCGGCGAAGCCCGGCGCGGCGCCTGCGAACACGATGTCGGAGCTCGGCACTTCGAATTGGCCGATCATCGCCTTGGCCGACTCTGCCGCCAGCACGTGCGGCCACGCGGCCAAGGCCCCGCTCGCCAGCGCCGGCTCGGTGGCTCCGAGACCGGTTCCGATCACGGTTATGACATCACCGGCCACCGCTGGTCGCGGGTTGGCCGGCGGCACCGGAGGAACCGTTTCGGAGTCCATGTCCGGGGGTGACATGTCGGGCTCTGAGTCGGTGCCATCCATGGGGGGCATTTCCATGCCGCCCTCGGCGGGCATCTCGAACAGATCCAAGTCCTCCGCTCCCACGACCGAGTAATCTGCGAACAGCGCTGCAACGCCGGGATGGGCCTCGGAGAACTGCAAGAATGCCGGCTGGCGGGCCGCGATCTGCAGCATGCCAACGTTGCTGCGAGCCTCCTGTGGCCCGCCCATGGGCGAGTCACAGTCGCGAATCACCTGCACCGCCGCGGGGCCCAAGCCCGTGTCCGGGGGAACTTGGAACAGCACCCGGCCAGAGGTGGCGTGCAGGACCGGCGCGCGGACCTGGCTGACCTCGACACACACGCCCCCGGCCACAGTGCTCAACGAGCCATCCTCCGCGACACTGCCCCGGTAGACCGCCTCGGCGACCGCGAAGTTCGCCCCGTTCGCGACGGCAATCGCACCCGGAGCGGCCGTCGTCAGCGGATCGGCAGAGTCGCCCAGCATCGTGATCCCGCCGTCCGAGATCATGGGCGGTGGCATTGCGGGCTCTGCCACCGCGGGCTCCAGCGTCAGTTGGGCCGTGTAGATCTTGTCACCCCGCACATTGAGGCTGCCGTCGGCCCCGTTCGCCGCCACCGCGACCGTGATCGGGCCCACGCTGTCGGCCGGGGCCGTCCAGTCCACTTCCCACTTCGCGGACTGCCCAGGCCGGGCAAGCGAGTGGGTCGCCCATTCCACGGGACTGTTGGCCGGGCCGCAAGTGCCCGAGACCAACCGAATCTGGGAGCCACTCTCCGTGGCGGCCGTGGCAAGGCTCCCCCCGGGGCCGCAGCCGTCGCCGGAGCGCACGCTGAGCTGGAAGCCGAGCCGGAACGCGCTGGTATCCGCGAACGAAACGATCAGCGAGACCGTCTCTCCCGGCGTATAGGAGGGCATCTCCGACGCAGGATCACCGACCGCTAGCGTCAGCATTCCGGGGCCGGCGTTCAGATCGGTCCCGCCGTGGCACCGCGTGCAATCGCCCTCGCCAGGGAAATTACCCCCGCTAAGGCCCGGGCGCGCACCCCGCGAATGCGCCCCCGCCTCGGGCAGCAATGCTGTCAGCAGGGCCAAGGCCAGTCCGCAAGTGGCGATCGTTCTCATGGCATGTACCTCGCGCCAGATAACTCTACTACGAATGTCACCGCCGTGCAGGCCCGTTTGCCGCCGGACGGGATGTCGTGGAGACGAATTCAGCCGTCTCGCGGTACCTCCTGTACACCGGAGCGTACCGCTTGACGTTCTCGCGGTTGGGCGTGACGGTCGTCCCTTCCCGGCCTGCAACCCCCTTGCGAATCCCGCCGATGGTGCGCACGGCCGATCGGACGGAGCTAAAGCCCCCCGCCCGCTTGCCCGCCGCCACGGCGCCCAAAATCGCGGCCCCCAGCGCCGGCCCTTGCTGCGAAGGATGGATCAGGACGGTCTCTCCGAGCACGTCAGCCACGACCTGCACGAAGAACGGATTGCGGTGCGGCAAGCCCCCGGTTGCGATGAACTTCTTCACTGGCATGCCCCGCTCCCGCATCATGTCCACGATCCAGCGGAGCCCGAAGGCGGAGGCCTCCAGAATCGCTCGGTAGAGGTGGTGCGACTGGTGTGCAAGGGTTAGACCGAAGAAGGCCCCTCGAAGGTTTCCATCCATCAGGGGCGTGCGACAGCCGTTGAACCAGTCCAGGCACAGGGCCCCGTCGGCTCCCGGATCCAATGCGGCTGCCTTCTTGGCCATCCGTCCGAAAGATTTCTCCCCGACCAAGCGCCGCAACCAGTCGAAGGCGTCCCCCACGGCGGCCTGGCCGGTCTCGTATCCGTACATCCCGGGCAGGATTCCGTCCTTCACGACTCCCGCGACGCCAGGGATTCGCCTGTATTCGGTCGCGTTGATCATGTGGCACGCACTCGTCCCGCTCACCATCACCAGCATCCCCGGGTCGGCCGCCCCGACACCTGGCACACCGGCGTGAGCATCGATGATCGCGGTGCTAACCGGCGTGCCCTCCTTGAGCCCCAGACGCTTGGCCGCCGACTGGCACAGCCGCCCGGCCAACTGGCCGGGAACGCGCATCCGACCGGGCATCTTGGTCCGCACGACATCGACCAAGACGGGATCGATCGCCCGCATGAACGGCTTTGACGGAAAGCCGTCGATGGCATTCCACAGCCCCTTGTAGCCGGCTTGACACGTGGACCGTGCCACATCGCTCGCCGGCCCCCCGACCAGTTGCCACACCAGCCAATCGCCCGCCTCGATCCAGACATCAGTCGCCTTGTAAACCTCCGGGGCGTCCTGAAGCGTTTCCATCAGCTTCGGGAAGAACCACTCAAGGCCGATCTTGCCGCCGCACTGCTCGAGAAACGCTTCCCTTCGAGTGCGGGCAACTTGGTTGATGAACTCCGTTTGGCGAATCGCGCCGTGGTGCTTCCAGAGCTTCGGCCATGCGAGCGGCTTTCTCCTGAACTTCGGCAGCATGCAGAGGGGAGTTCCATCAAGCTGGGTCGGGAGCATCGTGCAGGAGGTGAAGTCGACTCCGACGCCTAGCAGCCGCCGGCTCTTGTCGCCGACCTTCCTCCAAGCGTTGCGCGTGGCCTTGGCAGCGGAGTCCATCCAGTCACCGGGGTGCTGGAGGGCGTAGTTTGCGGGCAGGCGCAGGCCCGTGCCGGGCAGTTTCGACGTGATCTGCCCGTGCTTGTAGCGCGATGTGGCCCAGCCGTGCTGGTTGCCGTCAAGATCGACGAACAGCGCCCTCACGGACTCCGTGCCAAAGTCCAATCCCAGTGCTAGAGCTGCTTTATCCGGCAATTGCCCAAGACTCCGCCCACATGGCTAACTTTCCATCCTAGCGGGAACTGGCCGCTCTTGGCTACCCAGAGCGGTGCACGGGGACCCAGGCCGCGGTGGCTAGGGGCAGTCGGCATACTCCGTGTCGGAGCACCGGGCGACCAAGGCGTCGATCTGTCGGACCTCCTCAGCCGTCAGACCGTGCCGCAGGGACTCGCGAGAAATCGTGGCCCGGCGCTCGCCATTCCGGACGGCAAGGCTGAGCCAGACCAGAGCCGCGACATCGTCGCGGGCGACCCCCTCGCCGGACGCTAAGGCATGGCCCAGCCGCCACTGGCCGTAGCCCGAACCCTGCGCGGCGCTGCGACGGTACCACCGGGCTGCCTCGGCCGGGTCAGCGCCAACCCCCACGCCGTGCTCGTAGATCCACCCCAGCCCGTCCTGCCCGCCCGCGTAGCCACGCGTGGCCGCGCGCCGCATCCAGCGCACGCCCTCCGCCCCGGTCTCGTCGGCACCCGACTCGGGCAGGTACAGCCACGCCAGCCAGATCTGCGCCCAAGGTTCCCCGCGCCGCGCCGCCCGAGCGTACCAGTAAGCCGCGGTCTCGGAATCCTCGGCCACTCCCCCGCCGCTTTCATACAGCCGTCCGAGGTTTCTCTGGGCCAGCGCGTGTCCCTGCTTCGCGGCCATCCGGTACCACCGGGCCCCCTCCGCAGCGTTCTTCTCGACGCCGAAGCCCTGGTCGTGCATCACGCCCAAGCCATACTGACCGCCGGGGTGGCCGCGCGCGGCCGACATGCCGTACCACCGGAGCGCCTCGGCGAGGCGTTGGTCCACATCCGTGCCAAACCTGTCATACCGCCGGTAGAGGTCGCCCAAGGCCGATTGCGCGCTAGGATCGCCTGTCTCTGCGCGCGCCCGCAGCAGCGCGACAAGCTCTGACGTGCCGTCCGGGGCCTCGTGGGTCTCGGAGCCGCGGAGCCACAAGAGCAGCCTGCGGTACGGTGCGGGCAGTTCCCGCATGTCGCGCTCGGTCTGGTACAGCAGGCCGAGCCGGAAGACAGTGTCTACGACTCCGGGGCCGGGCAGGATCTGCCCATTCCGGGCCGCGGCCCAGTGGTCGAGCACGACCGGCTCGGCCGTCCAGCCGCGGCCGGGCCTGTCGGCCAAGCGGTATGCCACGCCGTCCCAAGCACTCCCGGCCCCCCGCCGGAAAGGCCAGCCCGCGATCACGTCCCCGCTGGTCACTTCCGCGCCAGAGGCGAAGTGCCGAGACCCGTCCAATGCCCACAGAGTGAGCACGCTGCCGGGCTGCGGCAAGGCCACTCGGACCGGCGATGGCATGCTCTCACGGGGGACCGGCGTCCACGCGGGCTCCAAGGCAAGCACGCGGTGGTGGCGCGCGTCCGCGATCACGACCGACCCGTTCGGACGCGCCTCGACCTGGAAAGGATTCTTCAGGCGAACATCGCGGGCAGGGCTGCCCGAGACTCCGGGCCCGCCGGGCCCAATCCCCGTGACGGTGGCCGCGAGACCATTTGGCGCGACCAGCCGAAGGATGTCGTTTCCGGTGTCCGCCACTCGCAGGGCACCGTCCAAGCCGACCGACACTCCGCGCGGCACGGTCAGCCGAGCGGAGACCGCCGGCCCGCCGTCCCCTTCGCGTCCCCGCGCCCCCGTGCCCATCACCGTGCTGATGCGCCCGTCCGCGGCAATCCGGCGGACTCGGTTGTTCCCGGTGTCGGCCACGAAAATGTTCCCGGCGCCATCGAAGGAGATGCCCTTTGGAAACCGAAGCGCCGCCCGGCCGGCAGGCCCTCCATCGCCCCCGAAACCGCGCAGCCCAGTCCCCGCCACCGTCTCGATCACGCCGCTTGCCACGCGGCGAATGCGGTGGTTCGCGGAATCGGCGATGAGCACGGTCCCGGCAGCGTCCACCGCGACCGCCGCGGGCTCGGAGAGCATGGCCTCTGTGGCCGAAGAGCCGTCGCCGGAGAAACCGTCATCTCCGCCGCCCGCGACCGTGCGAATCAGGCCGCTCGGCTGGATGGCGCGAACCCTGTGATTGCCCGTGTCAGCGACGAACAGGTCTCCAGCCGGCCCCATCGCGAGGCCCGTCGGGTGGCGCAGGCGGGCCTCGGACGCGGGCCGGCCGTCGCCGAAGAAACCAGCCTCGCCCGTGCCGGCGAATGTCGAAATCACGCCCTCGCGGTCGACCTTGCGAATGCGGTGGTTGTCGGTGTCGGCAATGTAGATGTTTCCCTCGAGGTCCATGGCTACGCCGGAGGGATTCGCGAGCTGTGCCGCAACAGCCAGGTCCCCGTCCCCGCTATAGCCGTGCAGGCCGGTGCCGGCCACAGTACTAGACCTGAGCCCTAGTGGCAGCAGCGGGATACCGAATGGCACGGCCTCGAATTGCCACTCGTCAGGGTGCCCACCGCTAGCCAGCCGGAACGTCCCGAACCGGGCGTGCGTCAGGCCCGTCCCGACGGCAACGCTCAGATCGCCGAGCCAATAGTGCCCATCCGCGGTGTCGCGGACCACCAGCGCCTCACCGTCCGGTAGGCGGACGGTGACGAAGCGCTCCACCAGCACGGCCTCCCAAGCTCCGCCCTCTCCCTGGCTGAGCCGAAACTTGCGCCCGTCCGGCAAGCGAATCAGCATGCCGTCCCAGACAGGGTCGGCTCCGAGCCAATAGGTCCCGTCGGCGGCCCTCACAATCGTGAGCGTGTCCCCGCCCGTCCCGAGAGGAATCTCGAACCGGTGAGCCTGCTGGCGAACGAGGCCCTCGACCGCTGCCTCGGACTCAAAGAATGTCCTGGTCTCGGCATAGATCGCTTCGAATTGGAGCAGGGCGGCCCGATGGCCCGGGTCGCACGGACCTACGTTGCGGGCACCGCCGACCACAATGCCGATAAGGCGCCCGTCTTCCCGCCGCTGAACTGCCGCCCCGGAGGAGCCCGACGCCGCGGAGCCGCTCGACCAGCGCATCCCGGTGAAGGTGCCGGCCCGGAGCCCGGACCAGTCGGTGCGGACTACCCTTCCGAACGCCACGCGCCTGGGCATGCCCCGTGGGTGCGAGACAGTGACGACACTGGTCTCGTCGGGGGCGGGATCCGGGTCCCAGCCCAAGCTCGTCCAACCGGTGACCTCCCGCACCTGGGCGGCGCTCAGGCGCAGGAGCGCGAAATCGCCCGCGGAGTCATTCCTGGACGCGAGCAGCTGAGACCCCGCCGTTGTCACCAAGCGGTCCGGAAGGCGCGACTGAGCCGAGCAGGCCAGAGTCTGCAGGTTCCACGTGAAGACGGCATTCGCTGCCTCGTCCTCGGTTGCGACACAGTGCCCGGCCGTGAGCAGCAGCAGGTGCCTGTCCGTGCGGTAGCGGGTGCTGACGGTCGATCCGGTGCACTGCACCGTGCGCTCGGGGGTCGTGACCAACAAGTGCACGCTCGAAGGGCGGTCCCGATCCTGCCAAGCCGCGTAGCACGAAACGTCAAGGTCGCAGCCGGCAATCGACCTGCGCGGGGGCAGGAAGCCCCCCGCGCCGGTCCCCGGCGTGGCGGGCTTGCCGCGCAAGCCCGGCATCGAAACGATGTGCGCCACGGACCTGACCCGGAACGGCGGTCGGTCGACCCGCCGGTCGCCGGAGCCCTCGACGTACTCGATCGTCACCGAGTCCCCTAGGACCAGATCGCTCCAGAAGTCCCCGTCGGCCTGCGGTCCCCGGCCCGTGTAGGGTCCAGCATGGGGGGCGCCCGATCCGGGCGGGTAGAGGTAGATCCGCCCGCTGGTCGCAAAGCTCGCAAGGCGAACGCGCACGGCGCGAGCACCGCGGGATCGCAGTGTGGCCCGCCACACGCGCTGGCCTCCGACCCGCGACCACCGGCCCCCACCACTCACGGGGCGGTCCGGGCCGGGGGCGATCTCCACCCCGGGCGGCAATTGCCGCGTCGGGCCCAGCCAGGATGGACCGTGCTCGCGCAGGCCCTCGGCAAGTGCGCCGTCCGCGAGTGCATCCAGTGCCGTCTCAGGCGGGAGCGGAGCACGGCCGCGCGCAATCGGAGGGGGCAGCCCAAGAGTGCGGGCCCCGATCGGAAGGCGGTCGCTGACTGCGGGCCCGACGCCACCGGGGGCAGGACTCTGGGCGTGCAAGAGTGCCGTCAAAGACAGGACACTCAAGAGGCCGACAAGGAAGGTTCCCCGCTTGGACACCAATCGACCAGACACTGCCGCGTTTGTCGGGACGGTCAAGCGACGGCAACCTGCGAACCGTCCCGGCAGGACCGGGGAGAACACCGAGCCACACTCGCACGACCGACCCATCGCACAAAGCTCGCTTGGGCAAATTATAGCAAGCCTGTGCACCCGGCGCAGTCGAGAGCCTTTAATATAACCGACAAACGGTGAATATGATACAACTTGTGGGTATTATAGATCGATTTACGGTGAAAATGTGCATTTCTGGGGCGATATAGTCGGCACTGCGGGCGGGTGGCGGGATGTTCCGCGACGCGGCCAAATTCCTTGGACCCAGCCCCGTGCCAGTCGTTCGGCACACCTGAGGAAATCTGGGAGAACATTGCACGAAACTGAGTTCCCCGCGAAACCGTTGGCGCTATACTCGGATTGTGACGCGTGCTGGTCTCGCGGTACTGCTGTTGGCAAGCGTCCCGGGCGCGGCCGCAGACCCGGCCGGCGAAGACCCGGGGTTTGCCGAGCGAGTGCCGGAGCCAGCTCCAATCGTGGACGAGGACGAGGAATTCGCGCAGCCCGAGCGACAGTACGCATTTAACCCGGTTCAGGCCCGCAACGAGTTCAAGGTGGGCATTTTTTACTCCAAGAAGGGAAGCCACCGCGCGGCTGCGAAGCGCTATCTGGAGGCCACCCGCTGGGACCCGGGGCTGGCCGAGGCCTTCCGGCGGCTCGGGATGGCCCGCGAGAAACTCTCCGAGCACGGGGAGGCCGCGAACGCCTACCGCCGCTTCTTGGAGATCGAGGCGGACGGCAAGGCCGCCCGTGAGGTGCGCAGACGACTTGCCAGGGCGGAACGCGAGGCAGCCCGCGGGTCCCCGCCGCTCGCCGGTAACGCGGGATCGAGGCAACGCCCGCCGACCCGCGACTGAGCGCTTGAGCGAATATGACAGCCCGACAGCTGGTCGCCCGCGGCCTTGTGCACTTCCGCGCCGTGAACGGCGCCGTGGCGCTCGGCGTCGCCGTGGGCACGGCCGTTCTCGCGGGCGCGCTGATCGTGGGCTCGTCAGTTCGCGGGAGCCTGCGGGGCCTCACCCTCGACAGGCTCGGAGGCATTGACTTTGCCGCGGTGGGAGAGCGCTACTTCCAGGAGGGAGTCACGGCCGGGTTCGGGGATCCCCACCGGGCCGTCTCGGCAGTCCTGATTCGCGCGAGCGCGGAGCACGCGGGTACCGGGAGCCGCGCGTCAAGAGTCCGCCTACATGGAGTCGACGGAGCCTTCTGGCAGCTGTACGACATGACGGCGCCCGATCTCGGAAACCGCGACGTGCTCCTGAACCGCCGGCTGGCCGAGGAGCTCGGCGCCGCCGAGGGCGACGACGTGCTGCTACGGTTCCGGACGGACGCCCTTGTGCCGGCCGAGTCGGTCATGGGACGGAAGGCGGACAGCGTGCGCCTGCTGCGCGTCCGGGTCGCCGCCGTGCTGGACGACAGCGGCCCTGGCCGGTTCGGCCTCTCGCCCCAACAGCAGCTCCCGCACAACGCGTTCCTGTCCAAGCAAGCGTTGCAGCGGGCGTTGGACCAGTCCGGCAGGGCGAACGCGCTCTTCGTCTCGGGGGGATCGCTGAAATCTGCAGTGTCCGCCTGGCGCGATGCGTTCACGGCCGCTGACGCGCGCATCTCCGCCCGCCAGCTTGGGGCCACGGGCGGCGCCGTGGTCGAGTCTGACCGGATCGTGCTCAGCGACGCCGAGGCGCGCGCGATCAGGACCGCGGCGGAAGGCGCCGGCTTGGCCTCCACCGAGGTGCTCACCTACCTAGCGAACACGATCGAGGCCCGCGGGCGCAGCGTCCCGTACTCGACCGTGACCGCCGTGCAGGCCCCCCCGGCCTCGCTGGCGCTGACCAGCGGCGAGCCCGCCACGCCGCCGGGGGAGGGAGAGCTGCTCCTGAACGATTGGGCTGCCCGGGATCTGGGGGCCAGGCCGGGGGACGCGGTCCGGCTGACGTACTTCGTGGTCGGACCGGGCAGCGCGCTCGAGGAGCGATCCCGCGAATTCCGGCTCGCGGGGGTGGTGCGCATGGCCGGCGCCGCGGTGGACCGGGACTGGGCCCCAACCTACAAGGGAATGTCGGACAAGACCAGCATGGCCGGCTGGGACCCGCCGTTCCCGGTGGACCTGCGGCGGATCCGCGACAGGGACGAGGCCTATTGGGACGATTACCGCGCCGCTCCCAAGGCCTTCGTGGGGCTGGCGACGGCCAAGGAGCTCTGGACAAGCCGCTTCGGACAGCTGACCTCTGTCCGCGTGCGAGCGCCAGGGGGCCCTGTCACTGCCCGGGCGCTCGCGGATCTGCGGGAGCGCTTGGACCGGCAGATGGACCCCGACAGCTTCGGGCTCAGCCTCGAGCCGGTCAAGCAGATCGGCCTCGACGCATCCTCGGGGGCAACCGACTTTGCCGGGCTCTTCATCGGCTTCAGCCTGTTTCTGATCGCTTCCGCGGCAATCTTGGTCAGCCTTCTGTTCCGGCTCGGCGTGGAGCTGCGGGCCCGCGAGATCGGCACGTTGCTCGCCACCGGCCACACGGGCCGCTTCGTGCGCCGGCTGCTGTTCGCGGAAGGCGCCGCGGTCGCAACCGTCGGCTGCCTGCTCGGGATACCCGGCGGGATCGCCTATGCGTGGATCATGCTGCACGGCCTGAGCACGTGGTGGGGCGACGCGGTGGGCGGCTCGTTTCTCGACTTGCACCTTCGGGCGGGAGACCCGCTCGCCGGGGCACTGATGGGCCTGGCACTGATGCTCGGATCGATCTGGCTTTCCCTCAGGAAGCTGTTGCGCTTCTCCGCGCGCTCGCTGCTGGCCGGCCAGACCGAGGCCACGGCGGACACGGAGGCCAGCGCCGCCAAGGCGCGCCGGTTGCGCGTGGTCGCCCTCGCCCTGGGCGCGGCGGCCGCGGCCCTTGTCGGGCTGTCGGCGACGGCCGGCGCGGGCGCGAGGCTGGGGGCCTTCTTCGGCGCGGGGACGCTGGGCCTGGCGGCCGCGCTCGTGCTGCTGCGGTCGGTGCTGGCAGCCCGGCCGGCGAGTGACAGCGCCATTTCCAGCGTCTACGCTCTCGGATTCCGGAACGGGAGCCGCAATCCGACGCGCAGCGTTCTCTCGGCCACGCTCGTCGCCTGCGCCTGCTTCATGATCGTCACGGTGGCGATGAACAGGGTCGACGTGACATCGCGCGAGCCGGACCTACACTCCGGGGACGGGGGCTTCCGCTTTGTGGCCGATGCGGACGTGCCCCTGTTCGGGGCCGCGCTGGCCGCGGAAGTCGGTCGACTGGACGGTAACGTGGCGCTGCACGCGATGCGGGTCCGCGGAGGGGAGGATGCCAGCTGCCTGAACCTCTACAGGCCCTCGGAGCCGTCGCTGGCGAGCGTCCCGCCGTCGCTGGCCCAGCGCGGGGGCTTCGCCTTTCAGGCGAGCCTCGCCGAGACCGACGCCGAGCGGGAGAACCCGTGGCTGCTGCTGGAGCGAGACTTTGGGGGCGCCATCCCCGTCTTCGGGGACGCGAACTCGGTGTTGTGGATCCTGCACCTGGGGCTTGGCGACGAGCTGGCAGTGAAGGACAGCGGCGGCGGCGAACACCGCCTGATCATCGCCGGCCTGCTCTCAAGGAGTATCTTCCAGTCCGAGCTCGTGCTCTCGGAGCGCAATTTCCTCGAGCTCTACCCCGACCACAGCGGGTACCAGTCGCTGCTGGTCGAGACGGCCGATCCGGCGGCGAGCATTGCCCTGGAGGAGGCCTTCGCTGACGAGGGCCTCGACGTGACACGCACCGCTGATCGCTTGGCCGGGTTTTTGGCGGTCGAGAACACCTACCTGAGCACCTTCCAGACCGTCGGCGGCCTGGGGCTGTTGCTGGGCACGCTGGGCCTCGCGGTGGTGATGGTGCGCAGCGTGCTGGAACGCCGCCGCGAGATCGCCCTGCTGGGCGCCCTCGGCTTTCGGCGCTCCTCGATCTCGCGGCTGGTCCTCGCGGAGAACAGCTTCCTGCTGTTGTTCGGCGTGGGGACCGGAACGGGCGCCGCACTTCTGGCGGTCGCGCCCCACCTCGCCAGCGGGTCGGCCGACCCGCCTTGGCTTCCGCTCACCCTGACGCTGGGCGCGGTGGTCGGCCTGGGCCTTGGCGCGGGCGCGCTGGCGACCGGCATCGCCCTGCGGCTTCCCCTGCTGGCAAGCCTCCGGCGCGGCTGAGCGGGAACTCCCTACCGTCCCCTGGCGAGCTCGACGGCGCGCAGGAGCGCCCGGGCCTTGTTCATAGTCTCGTCCCACTCGCGTTCCGGAACCGAGTCCGCGACGATTCCCGCGCCCACCTGGAGGTAAGCCTTCCCCTCTCGCAGCATCATCGTGCGGATGGCTATCGCCGAGGTCAGCGAGCCGGAAAAGTCCAAATACATGACGCTTCCCGAGTACACGCCGCGCTTGGTAGGCTCCAGCTCCGCGATGATCTCCATCGCCCGGACCTTCGGCGCCCCGGAAACGGTACCCGCGGGAAAGCAGGCCGTGAGAGTGTCGAAAGCGTCCTTGTCGGCCCGCAACGTGCCCACCACGCTGGAAACGATGTGCATCACGTGCGAGTACTGCTCGACGATCTCGAACTCCGGCACTCGCACCGAGCCGTACTCGGCGACCCGCCCCACATCGTTGCGCCCCAGATCGACGAGCATCACGTGCTCCGCGAGTTCCTTCTCGTCGGCCAGCAGGTCGGCGGCGAGCCGCTTGTCCTCCTCGGGAGTCCTGCCGCGGGGCCGCGTGCCCGCGATGGGCCGGTACTCGATGCTGCGGCCGTTGACCTTGACCAGCATCTCGGGGGAACTGCCGAGCACGACGGAATCTGGCAGCCTCAGGTGGAACAGGTACGGTGACGGGTTCACCCTGCGCAGCGCGCGATAGATGCGGAACGGAGGCACGCCCGGCTCCATCTCGAGCCTCTGCGAAAGCACGACCTGCAGAATGTCCCCGGCCAGGATGTACTCCCTCGCCCGCGCGACCGCCTCGCAGAAGGCCTCTTTCCCAATGTTCGACCTCAGCTGGAGCTGCCCGTCCTTGCGGGAGGTGTCCTGGCGTGGCACGGGACCCTCCAGGGCGGCCTCCAACGCGGCCACTTTCTGGCACGCCCTCCCGTAGGCCCCCGCCACATCCGAGCCCGGTTCGAGCCGGGCGTTGGCCACCAGGTGGAGCTGATGCGTGAGGTGATCGAACACGACGACCTCGGTGAAGAACATGAACACCGCGTCGGGAGCTCCCACGTCGTCCCGCCGGAAGGCCGGCACGCGGGGCTCGAGCAGCCGCACCAAGTCGTACCCCGCATACCCGACGGCCCCTGCGGTGAACGGGGGCAGCCCCTCCACGGCGGCCGGGCGGTGCCGGGATACCAGGCGTTTGAGCACGGTGAATGCGTCACCCCGTCGCGTGCGAGTCTCCCCGCCCTGCCTGATCTCAACCCTGTCGCCCTCCGCGGTCACGACCATGAACGGATCGACACCGATGTAGGTGTAACGCCCGATTCTCTGGCCGCCCTCGACGCTCTCCAGCAGGAACGAACAACGGTTCTCCCCGTCGAGCTTGAGGTACGCGGAAACGGGCGTCTCCAGATCCGCCGGCAGGACTTTCCAGACAGGGACTAGATTCGCACTCGCAGCCAGTCGCTCGAAGTCAGCCAGTCCCGTCACTTCCGTCTCAGCCATCGCCCGGCCCTTGATTCACTGTACGTTCGAGCAAGGCGCGCCGCATGACGGCAGTCGGCGCGTCAATCCCGGTCCAGATCCGGAACTGCTCCGCCGCTTGCTCGACGAACATCTCGATGCCGCTGATCACGGTCTTGCCCTGCTCGCGGGCGTGGCGCAGCAGCGCGGTCTCCAAGGGGTTGTAGACCAGGTCAAAGACGATGTCGGCCGGCACGCGCCCCGGAAAGAGGTTTCCGCCGATGTCCGGCGTCATGCCGACTGGGGTCGCCTGCACGAGAACGTCGAACGAGCCGCGCGCGACGCCGGGGAAGTCCACCGCCCGGGCGCCATGGGACTCTGCCAGCCGCCGAACCCTCGCGAGGTTCCGCCCGGTCACGGTAACGCCGCAGCCCCGTTTTCTCAAGGCCGTGACGGCGGCCCGGGCGGCACCTCCGTTGCCGACGACCAGTGCTCGCGCGCCTCTCAGCGAAATGTGGCGGCCCAAGGGGCCGACGATGCCGCGGGCATCGGTGTTGGTGCCGCACAGCCTCCCGCCTCGCCAGTAGACGGTGTTAACCGCGCCGATCTCCCGGGCCGTGGAATCGACCGCGTTGAGGTATGGAATCACGGCCCGCTTGTGGGGAATCGTGACACTGGCGCCGTGCACCGGCATCCGGCGCGCAACCTCGAAGAAGTCTCCGACATCGACGGGCCGGACCAACAGCGGGACGTATATTCCGTCAAAGCCGGCGGCGTCAAAGGCGCGATTGTGGATCAGCGGCGACAGCGAGTGGCCCACGGGCCGCGCGATCACCGCGCAGACCTTGGTGGCGGCCCCGCCGCGCCGAACGCGGTAGAGCCCACGGGCGGCGCTGGCGGACACCTGGCCGGGAGCCGTCGGACCTGCCGTGACAAGTTCCGCCGGCCGACCCTCCGGAGCCCAGCGACACGGGTCGGGTGCCGCGTACGCGAAGAGCCCTCCCCGCATGGGCGAGACGAGCCGCGCAATGCTGCCGGTCTGTCCCATGCCGGCCACGACGACGTTGGGGGCCCGCTCGCACAGGTCCAGGAGGGCGAGGTTGTCGCCGGGGCGGTTCACGCGGGTGGCGATCTTGAGAATGTCGGCACCGGTGGCCCGAAGCCGGCGCAAGACCGGCCCAAGTGCCCCGGTCTTCTCAAAGTCGTGGTGGGAAGCCAGCGTCGCGCAACGGCCCCGAAAGGGCTCGAGCGCGCCCGGCTCCTCGGCGATGGTCTCGATCTCGACGTCGACGATGCGGGCCCCGCGGTCGACCGCCCTGCGCAACAGTTCCAGCTGCTCCCGGATCGTGCCGTCGAAGCCGCCCCCGTTCGGGCTCCTCCGGCAAGTGGCCAGCATCGCGGCCGAAGGGTAGCGCCGGGCAACTGCGCCGACAATCCCCGGCCCCAGCGAGGGGTCGTCGAGGGCGTCGATCCGCAACTCGAGCAGCCGCTCGCCGCGGGCGCAGCTCGCCAGCGCCAAGGCACGGGCCCGCGCCGCGTCGGAATGCCCGATGCACACGCAGACGCGGGCCAGATTGGGGGGGAGCGCCATCGCGGCCAATCAGAATTCCGTAGGCTATCATGGCCGGGCGCGGCAGTCGGTCGCCATCGCGGCGATCCAAGGCTGTCACCCAGCCTTGGGGCCTCGCAGGCTTGGCCGGGGGCTGTGCCTCGGATTGCATGGCGCTCGTCCACCGCTCGGCTCGAATCGCGGCCACCGCGATCATCGGCACCAGCGCCCAGATCGGCGAACATGTCCAGATCGGCGACTACTCGGTCATCGAGGAGGACGTGCGGATTGGCGCGCGCTGCAAGATCGGCCCTCACGTCGTGGTGAAACGCTGGACAACCATGGGCGAGGCGAACGAGGTCTCGGCCGGGGCCGTGCTGGGGAGCGATCCGCTCGACAAGGCCTTCCGCGGCGAGCGGTCCTACCTGAAGATCGGCAGCCGCAACAAGATCCGCGAGCACTTCACGATCTCCCGCGGCACCTCCCCGGAGTCCGAGACTGTCGTCGGCGACGACAATTTCATCATGACTTCCGGACACATCGCGCACGACTGTCGCATCGGCAACGGCACGGTCATCGCGAGCTGCACGCTGATCTCGGGGCATGTCGCTGTCGAGGACGGCGCGTTCATCTCGGGAGGCATCGGAGTCCAGCAGCACCTGCGCATCGGGGAACTGGCGATCGTGGGCGGCATGACCCGCGTTAACCAAGACGTGACCCCCTATCTCATGCACGCGGGCCCGACCATGGCCGTGCACGGCCTGAACATCGTCGGCCTGCGCCGGGCAGGCCTGACGGCTGCCGAGATTGGCAAGATACGGGCGGCGTACCGCATCCTGTTCCGGTCAGCAATCCCGCTCGAGCAGGCCTTGGCGAGAGTCGAGGCCGAGGTTGGCGGGCCGCACGCCAGCCACATGGTCAAATTCATCCGAGCGTCCGAGCGCGGCGTGTGCCGCCGCCGGGGGCGAGAAGGGAAACAGCAATAGATGTACAACGGAATCGAGCACACGGCAATCGCCACCCCGGATCCCGAATCGTTGGCCGCTTGGTACGAGAGGAGCTTGGAGATGCCGATCGTGCACCGCTACGGCGGAAACGTCTTCGTGCGGGCCTCGGACGGGTCGATGCTGGAGATGATCCCCTCCAAGGGCGACGCCGTCGAGTGCGGGATGCGCACCCAAGGCATCCGCCACCTCGCCATCAAGGCCGACGACTTCGACGCCGGTGTGCAAGACCTGCAAGCGAAGGGGATCGAGATTGTCGAGTTCGTGAAGGCGGGGCCGAACAGGCTGGCGTTCTTCCTGGACCCCGACGGCAACATCCTGCACCTGATTGACCGTGGCAACCATCCGATCTAGCCGGCCGGCCGGCACCGACACACTGCCCGCGAAGGGGGCGTCCCATCGCGGAGCGGCCCGCGCTGTGCCGGCACTCGTGCGAGGCCAGCTGGCGCTGGCGCTGCTGTTGTTCGGCTGCGCCCCCGAGCCACCGGCGGCGCGCTATTCCGCGGGATCCGCGACGAGCGTGGACGCGTCGGCCGTCGAGCTGGTCGTCTTGCGCGACGAGGTCGGCGGGATTGAGGCTGCCATTGCCCCGGAGAAGGGCGGCGAATTGAGCGGTCTCCGCCTGCGGCACGGGAACGGCTGGATCGAGACGCTGCAACTGGCCCGCGACTACGCTCCGCGGGAAGGGTTCGGGGGCAAGGGGCCGCTGCTGTGGCCGGCGACCGGGCGGAGTTTCCCGCCCGACCTCGAGGCGCGCAGGCAGGCCGGGGAAGCGTTCGACGACGGCGCGTACGACCACGCGGGAGTCCGTCGGCCCATGCCGATCCACGGCTTCGCGCGGGACTTGCCCTGGACGTTGGAAGAGGCTTCGGCGGACGGGGTCTCGGCGCGCGCCCGGCTGAGCCTGGCGGACACCGAGGCGACTCGCGCGATGTACCCGTTCGGCTTCCGCTGCGAAGTGGAGTACGCCGTTCTGAGCGGCCGGCTCGAGCTGCGCTACTCGGTCGTCGCGTCTTCCGGCAACTCGGAGCCGATGTTCTTCTCGATCGGGAATCACATCACCTTCGTGGCCCCGCTGGTGGCGGGCGGCGACGCCGCCCAGATGGTGCTCGAGAGCCCGGCTGCCACGGAGCTGCTGAAGACGGCCTACGGCATCCCGACAGGGGAAGCGCGCCCGGCCGCGGGCTTCGCCGGGGGCTTGCCGCTTGGAGAGTACCCGCCGTTGGTCCCCACGTCGCTGGCGGACTTTCCCGCGGGGCAGGATCCCCACGTGGTGTACCGCGACCCGGCCGGACTCGCGATCCGCATCTCCCACTCGGCAAGCCATGTTCCAGAGTCCCCGGTCGTACAGTTCAACCTCTGGGGCGACGTCCGCCGGGGCTTCTTCAGCCCGGAACCCTGGATCGGGCTGCAGAACTCGCTGGTGAGCAGGGAGGGCTTGGTCTTCCTGCAACCGGGGGAAGTCTTCCGATGGACGGTGCGCATCTCGCATGAGTCCGCCGCGGGTTGAGGCTGGCACCGCGCTGCCGGTGACACGGTCCCGGGAGAATTCCGGGCCGAGGGCGACAACTGGCCCTCGGGGGCGCGCACCGGTGGGCTGACCCACCGCTAGAGTGCCGCAGCTCCGCAAGAAACCGCACCTCCCTGGTGTCCACCAACTCGGAGGCACTCCACAGTCGGCAGCCTGCAGCGTCACGGGTTTCTTGGCGTGATCCGCGGCCGGACCGATCGCGGTAGGGACACCGGTTACCCGGCGCCCCCCGCTCAGATCCGTACGTGCCCGGTAAGGCATACGGCTCCTACCTTGAGTGGTTGACGGCGAAACGTCGGTCGGGCCACTCGTGGCGTATCGTCACGTTTGGCCAGAGGTGCTTGCACAGCACGTCCAGCTTCTCCCATTCCGGGCGGGCCTTTTGCGACCTCCTGCTCAGCACCCACATCCAGTCTTGCTTCAGCGCGTACCGAAACTTGCTCAGCGACCGATAGCTAGTCGGTACCGCGTAGTAGTGCAACCACCCGTTCAGCACCTGTCCCAGCCACGCCCCTGTCTCGATCGGGTCCGCGTGCAT
>CAXXRK020000002.1:0-794965 GCA_963666225.3 Bryobacterales bacterium | reverse complement strand
ACAACCCCAGCGTTGCGCCAGCGTATTTATTGCTTGAATGATCCGTGCAGCGCGCGGGGGCCCTACTGGCCTGGATTCGGGCACAGTCCCGTATCACCGATCTTCACGGAATTTATTGCACCTAGACTGTGCACGTCCCTAACGTGCCGTCCACGCGCTCGCCAGTAGCGGTGCAGACCTTATCCGATTGCCCACTCGTGGAGATGGTTGCGGTCTAAGCCGGATCAGGTCGCTTGGGCGCGGTACTGAGGGGAGCAAAAGTAATTTGCTTGCTTTCTGGCACTCAATTCCACCTCCAATACGATTGCGAACCGTGTGCTGAGCATGGTATTATCGGCTTATGAAGCTAAGCTTTAAGCAGGACTTCAGAAAGGTCCCACTCTTAGAAAATGTCGCCATCAGAAAGAGAGTCGTTTCGCTGGTGCAGGGTGGACTCCAGATTCCCCTTCTGGCCACGCTCTTCTCGGTCACTCAATCGACCATCAATACTTGGCTTGTCAAGGTCGCTGCAGATGGCTTTGGTGCCTTGGAAGATAAGCCACGTTCTGGCCGTCCGCGAATCCTGAGCGACGAAATCGTGCAGTGGGTGCTCGTCACTGTCCGTGATAAGACCCCCCAGCAGATGAAGTTCTCGTTCGCCTATTGGACGGCGGGCCGCGTGCGACAGGCCATCCTCGACAAGTTCGGCGTCAAAGTCAGTGTTTGGACTGTTCGTCGCACTCTCAAGCGCTTGGGCCTGACACCGCAGAAGCCCAAGTTCCGCTCGTATCTCCGCAGCATCGGCGACGTGAAGGCTTGGATTAACAAGCAGTACCCTGATTTGAAGGCGAAAGCACGCCGGAACGGAGCTGTGATCGTGTTCGCGGACGAAGCCGGGATGCGAGCAGACTACCATGTCGGACGGACTTGGGGCATGCGTGGCAAGACCCCTGTCGTGGTCGACACAGGCAAGAGGTTCCGCTGGAACATGTTCGCGGCCATCACGCCAGACGGTCAGATTCACTTCCGCATTCAGTCGAAGAATGCCAAGGCGGTGAGTTTCATTGAGTTCTTGCAGACAATCCAAGCCGAGCAAGAGAAGCCGATCTACGTAGTCGTCGACAACTGCAGCATCCATACGGCGCGCGTTGTGAAGGAGTTCTTAGCAGAATCAGCGGGTAACGAGCAGGTCGAGTTGTTCTTCCTGCCGGTCTACTCTCCGCAACTGAATCCGGTGGAGCTGTTGTGGGCTTGGGTGAAGCGCCGGGTTGGCCAACAGGTGTTCAAGACCCAGTCGGAATTGAAGGACCTCCTGACGGATGCGATCGCCCAGCTCAGGAAGGCCCCTCAAGTCGTTCAGAACTTCTTTGGTAAGCATTCACTCCGGGGAGTATTTGGGGCCTGGAGACTGGCCCTCGCGAGGACCAAGGGAGGGAAGGTGCGGCCCGCAGGTGCAGGGTGGGCTCGCTCGCCGCGTTGGGGCTCCAGCCTGAGAAGGTGGGCGAGTGTCGTAGGGAAACTCGCGAGTTGGCCTCAGCGGGGAGTCAAGCTGCGCGCGGGACAGGGCTGTCGGGTGCGGGAGCGAGTGCTGCCGCTGGCGGCTCGTTGGCCGGAGTCCAGCAGCGTAAGGGAGGTGCGCGGAGTTCCTCCATGCGCTGCTCGTCCATCTCTCACGGGAGCCATGGGGACAGGTCCGATGGGGCCTGGCCCCGGTTGCGCGCATAGGCATCCAGCCAATCCTGCGGGCACCGGTACGGGTTCAGCCCAGCCACTCTCGCTGTCTGCAGCACGCTGAGCAGGCGCCCCGCCGTCTTGGCCCTGGCCGGTCCGCCGGGCCCGAAGCGCCGCTGGCGCGAGATCACGGGCCCGCGCAAGGTCCACTCCGAGCGGTTGTTGTCTGTGGGAATCCCCGGATCCTCGAGAAACACGCTGGGACCCTCCTGATGCTGGATCAAGGACGCCGTGGCTTTGCCCTGCGCTGCCACTTGGGCCAGCTCCGCGCCGGTCCGGCCAGCGCTTGGCTGCAAGCCTTCCAGCAGCTCATAGCGGGCGACCAGGCGCTGCCACGCTTGCAGCGCGTCGTCGAAGAGTTCCCCGAAGCTGGCTTCCAGGCTTGCCTGCGCAGCCGCGCAGTCCTCGGCCTGGCCCTGCAAGGGCAGGTCGGGCTGTCAGGCCCTGCGACGCAGGCGCGCCCAGTGGAACACTGCCCCGATCCGCTCGAGCCCATCCCTGGCCCACGGCTGCAGTTCCGGAAAGCCGGCTGCCCCGTAACGGCGAGACATCGGACGGATGGGAGCTGCATCCTTGGTCCTTAGCTGGCCCCAGCGCACACCGCTGCGGGGCTGAATGTCAGGGCTTCTAGGTAGAGGGGTGGACATTTTGAGCTGATTCTGTCATAGTGGGCCTTGGTGGCTGGCCTCCAGATGGCAACAACGGTGCAAGACGCGCACTATGACCTGCGCGCTGTTTGCGTGCGCCCGACTCGCGGCGGCTGCGAGCACCGACGTTGGGACCGGCTGGTGGCCGCCCACCACTACCTGTCCTTCCAGCGCATGTTCGGACGTGCCTTGCGGCATGTCGCAACCCTGGACGGGACTTGGCTGGCGCTGCTGGGATGGCAACCCGGAGCGCTGCGCGTGGCCGTGCGCGACCGCTGGATCGGCTGGTCGCTGCAGCAGAAGCTGCGCCGCCTGCATCTGATCGCCCAGAATGTGCGCTTCGTGATCCTGCCCGCCGCTGCCGGGCGCAAGCACCTGGCATCGAGGGTCTTGGGCCTCAGCCTGCGCCGCTTGTCGGGAGACATCTTGGCCGCACATGGGTATCCGGCGCTGCTCGCGGAAACCTTCGTGGACCGGGCGCTGCACAGGGGCACGTGCTACCGCGCCGCGAACTGGCAGCCGCTGGGGTTCACCAGCGGCTATGGCCGCCAGCGGGGCCCCACGGCCCGCTGGCGGCATCATGGCCAGCCCAAGCAAGTGCTGGTGTACCCCTTGGCCCGTAACGTGCAGGCGCGTTTGCGCCAGCCCGAGCAGGAGCCCTGCTGGGGCGGTCCCGCCAAGCGGCCGCCGGCTCCGGCCGCGGTGCTGCGCAGCCTGCTCGAGCGCCTGCAGCAGGAGCCGCACTGCCGCCCGGCCGGCGGCCGCCGCTATGCGCTGGCCAGTCTGCTGTGCCTGGCCGCGAGTGCGCACATGGCCGGCTACCGCGGCGTGACGGCCTACTCGCGTTATGCCACCCTGCTCAGCCAGCGGCAGCGGCAGGCCGCCGGCTGCTGGTGCAACATGCGGCTACAACGCTACGCCGCTCCGGTGCCGAGCACGTTCTACCAAGCCTTGGTCCGGCTGCCGCCGGAGGTGTTCGAGGGGGCCGTCGAGCACGCCTCGCTGGGGCTGCAGGCCCACTCGCAGCCGGCCGTGCCGGAGCGCAGCGCGCAGGGGCTGGGCGAGCGCGCGGCAGCGGCCGCCGGCCGCGGGAAGGGCCCAAGGTGAGATTCTGGCCGGGCGCAAGCGGGGACACCGCGCGGGAGCGGGAGCAGGCGCAGGAATTGGAACGCTTGGAGCAGCACTGCGCGGCCCTGCTCGAGAAGGTGGAAAGCGCACGGCAGGAGAGCGGGGAATTCCGCCGACGGTCGCAGCGCAGCCAGGCCGAGCTGGAGCGAACGCGGACTGAGCTGGAGCGGACGCGGGCCGAGCTGGAGCGGACGCGGGCCGAGCTGGAGCGGACGCGGACTGAGCTGCAGCAAGCCCACACAACGATCGGCAATCTGAAGCTGCTCGTGGCAGACCTGCAGAAGACCTTGTTCGGGCGCAAGAGCGAGAAGCCGTCGGATCCCGGGCCCGAGCCGAAAGCGGACCCCAAGCCGCCGCCCGGGCCGGGGGACAGCCCTGACAAGCCTGACAAGCCTGACAAGGCCGGCAAGGGGCGCAAGCAGAAGGCCGCCAAGCGCAAGCGGGGACGCCAGCCCGGATCGGCCACTCCGCCGCGTCGGGACCGCTCCCGCCTGCCAAAGATTCCCGAGCCCTTGGAGCTGCCCGAGCACGAGCGCCGCTGCGCGCAGTGCGACACGCCCTTCGTGCGCTGCGGGACCAAGTCCAGCAAGATCTTCGAGATGCACTTGGCTGCGCTCGCCCGCGAGATTGAGCGCCAGTGCTACGAGCCGGGCTGCGCATGCGCACCGCCGGGACGCTTGGTTGCGCCCCCCGCGCCACGGCTGTGGAGCGGCACCCAGCTGGGGACCAGCGTGTGGGCCTGGAGCGTGGTCCAAGTTTTCCACATGCATCGCCCGCAGGCCGCGGTGGCGCGCGAGCTGGATGCCATCGGGTTGGGCATGGCCCCGGCGACGCTGGCGCGAGGCCTGCAGAGGCTCGCCCTACTGGTGCAGCCCTTGGAGCAGGCCATCGCCGAGCGTCTGGGACAGGCTCGGGTGGTGCAGGCCGACGAAACCTCCTGGCCGGTGCAGAACATTGAGGGCCAGGACAACGCCAAGCAGCCCCCGGCATCCGGCGCCAGACCCAAGCACTGGCTGTGGATGGTCTGCTGCGAGGATGCCGTCTGGATGCGCATCCTGCCGACGCGCGGGCTGCCCTCGGGCCGCGCACTGCTGGGCAAGCTGGGCCAAGGCAAGCTGCTGACGCTCGTGTGCGACTGCTGGAGTGTCTATCCGGCCTTCGCCAAGCGCTCCGAGAATGTCCGGCTGCAGTTCTGCTGGGCTCATCAGCGCCGACACTACTGCCGGGTGGAAGCCGGCTTTCCGGAACTGGAGCCGTGGGCCACGGACTGGCTCGAGCGGATCGGGGAAGTGTTCCACTTGGCGCACCTGCGTCGCAGGGCCTGGCAGCCCGAACTGCCCTTACAGGACCAGGCCGAGGACTTCGAGGCTGCGCAGGCAAGCCTGAAAGCCAGCCTCGGGAAACTCTTCGACGACGCGGTGCAAGCGTGGAGGAGCCTGGTTGCGCGCTATGAAATGCTGATCGCCGTGCCAAGCGGTGGCCGGACCGGCGCGGAGCTGGCCCAGGTGGAAGCGCGGGGCAAAGCCACGGCGTCCCTGATCCTGCACAAGGCGGGGCTCAGCGTGTTCCTCGAGGACCCGGCGATTCCCATGGACAACAATTACGCGGAGCGGACCTTGCGCGGACCCGTGATCTCGCGCCGGCTGAGCTTCGGGTCCGGCGGTCCGGCCGGGGCCGAGACGGCGGGGCGCCTGCTCAGCGTGCTGCAGACAGCGAGAGTGGCGGGGCTGAACCCGTACCGCTACATGCTGGATTGGCTGGATGCCTGTGCGCGCAACCGGGGCCAGGCCCCATCGGACCTGTCCCCATGGCTCCCGTGGGAGATGGACGAGCAGCGCATCGAGGAACTCCGCGCACCTCCCATCCGCTGGTGGACCCCGGCCAACGGGCCGCCAGCGGCAGCGCCGGCTGACGCACCCGACAGCACTTTCCCGCCCGCAGCTTAACTCCCCGCTGAGGCCAGCTCGCGAGTGTCGCTACGTCACTCGCCCACCTTCTCAGGCTGGAGCCTGAACGCGGCGAGCGAGGCCACTCTGCACCTGCGGGCCGCACCTTCACCTATCCGCGCCTTCCCCTGCCTTTGGCCCTCGCGAGGGCCAGCCTCCCAGGCCCCAAAATACTCCCCGGAGTGAATGCTTACCGCTGCTCGTCCATCTCTCACGGGAGCCATGGGGACAGGTCCGATGGGGCCTGGCCCCGGTTGCGCGCATAGGCATCCAGCCAATCCTGCGGGCACCGGTACGGGTTCAGCCCAGCCACTCTCGCTGTCTGCAGCACGCTGAGCAGGCGCCCCGCCGTCTTGGCCCTGGCCGGTCCGCCGGGCCCGAAGCGCCGCTGGCGCGAGATCACGGGCCCGCGCAAGGTCCACTCCGAGCGGTTGTTGTCCATGGGAATCCCCGGATCCTCGAGAAACACGCTGGGACCCTCCTGATGCTGGATCAAGGACGCCGTGGCTTTGCCCTGCGCTGCCACTTGGGCCAGCTCCGCGCCGGTCCGGCCAGCGCTTGGCTGCAAGCCTTCCAGCAGCTCATAGCGGGCGACCAGGCGCTGCCACGCTTGCAGCGCGTCGTCGAAGAGTTCCCCGAAGCTGGCTTCCAGGCTTGCCTGCGCAGCCGCGAAGTCCTCGGCCTGGCCCTGCAAGGGCAGGTCGGGCTGTCAGGCCCTGCGACGCAGGCGCGCCCAGTGGAACACTGCCCCGATCCGCTCGAGCCCATCCCTGGCCCACGGCTGCAGTTCCGGAAAGCCGGCTGCCCCGTAACGGCGAGACATCGGACGGATGGGAGCTGAATCCTTGGTCCTTCGGTGGCCCCAGCGCACACCGCTGCGGGGCTGAATGTCAGGGCTTCTAGGTAGAGGGGTGGACATTTTGAGCTGATTCTGTCATAGTGGGCCTTGGTGGCTGGCCTCCAGATGGCAACAACGGTGCAAAACGCGCACTATGACCTGCGCGCTGTTTGCGTGCGCCCGACTCGCGGCGGCTGCGAGCACCGACGTTGGGACCGGCTGGTGGCCGCCCACCACTACCTGTCCTTCCAGCGCATGTTCGGCCCTGTTTCAGACTAACCATCTGGCCGTCATTCTCTTCCATAATCGAACGTCTCCTGCCTCTCATCCTCTTCAGCTTCCCCCCTCAATGCACGGATCACGGCCGGCCGCGCTAGGTCCTCCTCCGCTATCGCCCAAGGAGCACCCTGGCAAACTTGGCGAGCCGGAAGTATGCGGTCCCGGATCAGCCGCCGGACCAGGTGCTTGCCGACTCTCAGGCGATCCGCGGTCTCCTCCAAGGTAAGTTCGCCGCGCGCGCGGCGGTCTTCCCGCCGATACACCGGAATTGCCCGATGTGCCCGGAATGTTGTCACTCGTGACCTGGTCCAGCGGTGCCCTCGGCCGGTGCGCTTCCCCAGCAGGTTCAACAGCCTGGCGATGTTGGCGTCAGGGATCTGCAGCGCGAGCTTGGGAATCAGGCGCGCCGTCTCAACATCCGTGACAAAGCGATGCTCGCCCCTGCGGTTCTTGCGCACATGCAATTCTGTGTGGTCGCCTCCGCGCCAGTGCATCCGGAGCACAATCCTGGCATCCTCTACGTGGACCACAATCTCTTCGATCACCGCCCGCACGAGCCGCTTGCGTGTCGCGGCCGCGACGTTCTCGCTGTCCCAGACGCGCTTCACGTCCCGGCCTAGTTCGAGGTACTGGGCCCGCATCTCTGGCGTCACCCTCTGCGGCGCGCCGTCGTTGGCTCTCTTCAGCCGCGCCTCGAGCCGGGCCACTTCCGCAAGCCGGTCGTTGTAGCGGTGCTCGAAGTCGTCGGCCACCAGACGGTTTCGCGGGTGCACGTTCTCGAGCCGCTGCAGCGCCAGTTCTGCCTCGTATCGGGCCGCTTCCAGGGCCAGCTCTTCCTGCCGCATGGCTTGCTGCTCTTCTTTGCCGCGATCTTCCACGGCCCGCAGCGCCGCCTTCACGCCGTGCGGCTGCAGCGCTTCCACGACGGCCTCTCCGACGGCTTGGTCCACGCGCAGTCCTCCGAACGAGATGCACAGCGCGGTTCCTTGATTCGCCGCCCCCGCCCGGCAAGCGTAGCGCACAACGCGCCCGCCCTTGCCCCCGTAACCCACCGTAATCTTGCGACCGCAGACCGCGCATCGCAGCAGCCCCGCCAGCAGCGCCGCACCGTTGCGCGCCGCGCCCCGGCCGGGGCCCGAGCGATTGGCCGCGATCATCGTTTGGTTCCGCTCATAGGTCTGCCACGAAATGTAACCCTGATGATGCTCGGTGAGCAACACCTTCCACTGCTCTTGCGGCAGCGCCAAGCCGCACCGCACCCGCTTGTGTCCATTCTCGACGCGCGTCTGTCTGCCGGTGCGTCCGTAGGCATAGGCGCCGGCGTAGATTGGATTGCTCAGCAGTGCATGCACTGCTGAATAGATGGGGGCCTTCCAGACGACCCGCCGCCCGCCGGGACCGTAAGGCATGGGGACCCTTGGCAGCTTGAGCCGCGCTTGCAAGAACCACTGCTGGACCGCACGCACAGAGCCCATTTCCCCGAAGCGCCGAAACACCAGGGCGATCGCGTCGCGAATGCGCCGGTCAGGATCGATGGCGATCGCGTCGCGGCCCACCCGCAAGTAGCCGACGGCCACGCACGTGAACAACTCCCCCCGCTCCGCTTTGAGTCGCAGCGCTTCGAGTGAGCGCTGGCGCAAGACGGACAGTTCCATCTCACTGAGTGTGCCCTTCATTCCTTATGTGGGGTACAAGGTTATGTAAGGCAGCAGGCGGAAAGCCCTGCAAGGACGCCTTCTTTCCCAAAACTGGCTAACATAATATTTGCCCTTCAGATGGCCTTCAGCAGCTCCAGCAGGCCCTTCTTTGTCTTCCATCGCGGTGGATCTTCGGCATCATGGGGAGAGGTGGACTTCATCGCCTCTTCCTTTGCTCTTAGATCGACTTCGGCGTAAACGTTGGTGGTTGCGAGCGATACGTGGCCGAGCCAAGCTCGGATGGTATTGATATCCACGCCGGACTGCAGCAGGTGGCAGGCGCAGGTGTGCCGCAGTACGTGCGGTGTGATCTTCTTGCCTTCGAGTGTCGGCACGCGGGCTGCGGCCCGCTTCACCAGATCGATGATGCCATGCCGCGTATAGGGTTTGCGATGTCGGCTCCAAAAGACGGTCCGGCAGTTGGCCGGACGGTCCCGGGAGAGAGCGGCGAGCGCCTTCGCGGTTCTCGTCCACATCGGCGTGACGCGCATCTTTCCTCCCTTGCCATGGATCGTTGCTCGTGCGGATTCGCCCGTGCGTTCCGGGAGATGCAGATCCTCGATCTGCAGTCCCGCCGCCTCGGTGGCTCTCGCCCCCGTGTTGTAGAGGAACAGCAGGAGGGCATGCTCCACCAGCCCGCCTGCGGATCGTCTGTTCGTCCCCGCGATCATGGCTTCCATGTCTTCTGCCGCGAGCCAGGCGATCCGGCGTCGCACCGTTTTCTTGAGTGGAATGGCGCGGATGCTGCCGGCCCATTCGACCAGCGCGACGTCGCGCACCGAGACATAGCGGGCGAAGGACCGGATTGCCGCAAGGCGCTGGTTCCGGGTCTGCGCCGAGCAGCCCCGCTCTCTTTCCAAGTGGCCAAGAAAGGCTCTCACACGGTCGGCGGACAGATCCTCGACCTTGAGGCGTTCCACCGGCCTGCCGCAGCGTCGCGCGACAAAGGGCAACAGCAGCGTCAGGCAGTCGCGATAACTCTTCACTGTATTGACGGCCAGATTGCGCTCGGCAGGAAGATACTCGATGAGGAAGCGCTTGATCCATGAGCCAAGCACAGAGCTGCGTTCAGGCATCGTGTGTGCTCCGTTTCTCTTGCTGCCCGGCATCCGGGCTTCGTTGTCGTTCGCTGTAGCGTTCGAACCGACAGCTGGCCTCGTCGAGCAATTCCGGGGTCATCGACAGATAGACCTGCGTCGCTGCCACGCTGCCGTGGCCGAGATAGGTCGAGAGCGTCGGCAGCAGGGTTTGCACGTCGGCCCCCTCGCGATACCAGAGGGTCAGGCGGTGGGTGGCGAAGGAGTGACGAAGCGAATGCAGGCAAGCCCCCCGGCAACCGGGTTTGCTGTTGCTGATCCCGGCTGCCCGCAGCGTCGCGCGAAAAGCGTGACGTACGATGGCCTTGCCCAGCGGCGACCCGTCGCGGCAGGCGAGGAAGGCGGATGCTGTTCCCTCGCGGAGCGGGCGCAGTGCCCGGGTGGCGGCGTAACGGCGAAGCATGCCGGCAAGGTCAGCGCCGACCGGCACGAGTCGGCTCTTGTAGAACTTCGAATCGTTCACCGTGAGCACCGCCGAGTCCAGGTCCACGTCCGCCACGGTCAGGCGCCGCGCTTCTCCGGAGCGCAGCCCGGCGCCGTAGAGCAGGAGCAGGAAGGTCCGGAAGGTCTCGGCATCGAGCTTCGGGCAACGTCTGCGCCCGCCGCCCGCCGCCTTGAAAAGACACCGCAGTTCGTCGCGGGTGAAGATGAAGGACGGCGCCACTTCCGGCCGCCTCGGCTCGGCCTCGCGCGGCGGCATGGGAATGCGGCTCACGTGGCTCCGGCTCAGTGCGAACCTATAGAATCCGGCAAGCGTTCCATACTTGACCGCACGTGTTCTCGTGAGCACTCCCTTGCCGGCAAGGAAGCGACGGACTTCATCCTCAGCCACGGCGTCACAGCCCCTGTCCTCACCGATCTGACGACAGAACGTATCGAGGGTTTGCGCGCTTGAGCGGAATTTCGCGCCGTGCCGGCGCTGCCACGCAACGTAGCGGTCGACGGCTTCACGCAGTGTCATTGAGCAGCTCCTTAAGGCGGATGTCGGCGACCGGGCGAAGCGAGGCGAGATCGACGGTTGCGTATGCGGCTGTCGCGCTCGGGCTGGAATGGCCGAGGAAATCGCCAACGGTCTTCAGGCCGCAGCACTCGTCGACCAGCCGCTGTGCTGCCGCATGACGAAGTGCATGGGCGCCCAGGCGCTTGCCGGTAATGCCCAGGCGGTTCGCGCGACTGCGGACGATCATCCCTATCGCGCCGCTCGTCAGTGGTCTGAGCGGGGCCTGCAACGTCAGAAACAAGGCTCGCTCCCGTCCCGCATCCGGACGCACCTTGAGCAGATAGTCCACCAGCGCATTGCCGATGGAGGGGGTCAGCGGGAAAGTGTCGGTTCGGCCGGTCTTGGGACGGAAAACGCGCAACAGGCTCCGCTCCCAGTCGACGTCTTCGACGCGCAGCGCGCCGACCTCACCAGCCCTGAGCCCGCAGGTTGCAAGGATCATCAGCACTGCACGGTCGCGAAAGTCTGCCGGAGTCGAACCCTCGGTCGTGGCGAGCAGCTTCCCGACTTCGTCCCGATCGAACCCCTTGGGAACCGGTCGGTCGGGATAGGCCAGTGGCGGCATGATGCACCCGGCGATGCCCGGCCGGCACCAGTTCCGCATTTCGGCGAAACGGAAAACGCTCCGCAAACACTCGGCTGCAGCGCGCGCGGAGGTGCGGCGCAGGCCGCCGACGGCAATCCGTTCGGCAAGGTATGCGTCGACATCACCGATCGTGATGTCGGCAAGCATGAGATTCCGGCGTGCTGCCCAGGCAAAGAAACGGTTGCTCTCGTAAAGGCAGTTGCCAACGGTCGCTTCAGACAGCCCCCGCTCGTCCCGCATCCAGGCCGCGAAGGCCTCCAAATGTCGGGCGTGCGGATGAGTGTCGCGGGGAGGTTCATCCAGCCAGCCAAGGAAACGCAGCCAGCGGAGGGCATGACGTCGAAAATTCGCCGCAGAAACCTCTGGAACGCTCCGGCACCACTCCTGAACGGCCTTCTCCACAGTCGCCAACCGGATCGGAACGTCCGCATCAGGCAGGCTCAGCAACTCCATGAGAACAAGCTGGGCGCGTGCGACCCGGCGTGCGCCCTCGACAACCGCACCTGAGGCAACCACGGAGCGCAAATATCGCTCCCGGTCCTCCAACAGGGGCGCATGTTGATATTTCGCAATCGTCGCTGGATGCTTGTATAGATTCTCGAACATGTCCCATCTCCTGAAGGCATGGAGATGACACCATGTCAGACAATCCAGACCCCGAATATTATGTTAGACAGTTTTGGGAAAGAAGGCGTCCTTGCAGGGCTTTCCGCCTGCTGCCTTACATAACCTTGTACCCCACATAAGGAATGTTATGTAGGGCAGTACATAACATTCCCAAGAGGAGGCGTGCATTGGGTAGGCGCGGATCGTAGACAGCCTCCTCGTCTGCCAACAGGCAGCCCATCAGGCCGCAGAACTCCAGAAGCTTGTGCCAGTCCCGCCCGTTGCGGGCCAGCCGGGAGGCCTCGACCGACAGGATGATCCCGGCCCGCTCGTTGCAGATTGCGGCCAGCAGACGCTCGAACCCGGGGCGTTCCGCGCCACCGCCGCCCGAGCGGCCCTGGTCATCGTCAATCACGGTCACGTCCTGCCAGCCCAATTCTTGTGCCCGCCGCGTCAAGCCATACTGCCGGCGCTGGCTCTCCAGATTGCCGCGCACCTGCTGCATCGTCGATTGACGCACGTAGACATAAGCCCGGCGCCGCAGCTGCTCAGGGCTGATCCGCTTCGGGCCCAGCATCATGGCCTCCCTTGCGTCCCTGTGGCGCCTCCCGTCGAGTCGCCGCCTCCTGAGCTTCCGCAATCGCTCTGGCGAGGGCCGGGATCACCTCGTCGATGGCAGGGCTGTCCAGCACTGGCATCCGTGCCGGCGGCCGGAACAGAGAGCCCGGAAATCCGGGTTGGTGTCTCATGCAAGTCTCCTCCAGTAGTGGCTTCCTCAGCCGAAAGACAATCGTTCACCAGAGTATGCGCATCGCTGAGAGCCCCGACCGACAGTCGTGGGAACTTCCGCAGCGGAGCCACGGCCGAGGCTGGCCGGGTCATCCACTCGGGAATCCCTAACACGCCTCCGTCCGGACCGGTTACGTGGACGAGCGTGCCGTCTGCGCTGCGGCGCCAGCGCACGACGGCGACGCTGCGCCCCGCCAGGGGGTGGTGCGGGTAGTGCACCGTCACCACGCCTGGCTGGACGTGAGCATTGTGTCGCCGGGCCGTTCGGACGTGCCTTGCGGCATGTCGCAACCCTGGACGGGACTTGGCTGGCGCTGCTGGGATGGCAACCCGGAGCGCTGCGCGTGGCCGTGCGCGACCGCTGGATCGGCTGGTCGCTGCAGCAGAAGCTGCGCCGCCTGCATCTGATCGCCCAGAATGTGCGCTTCGTGATGCTGCCCGCCGCTGCCGGGCGCAAGAACCTGGCATCGAGGGTCTTGGGCCTCAGCCTGCGCCGCTTGTCGGGAGACATCTTGGCCGAACATGGGTATCCGGCGCTGCTCGCGGAAACCTTCGTGGACCGGGCGCTGCACAGGGGCACGTGCTACCGCGCCGCGAACTGGCAGCCGCTGGGGTTCACCAGCGGCTATGGCCGCCAGCGGGGCCCCACGGCCCGCTGGCGGCATCATGGCCAGCCCAAGCAAGTGCTGGTGTACCCCTTGGCCAGTAACGTGCAGGCGCGTTTGCGCCAGCCCGAGCAGGAGCCCTGCTGGGGCGGTCCCGCCAAGCGGCCGCCGGCTCCGGCCGCGGTGCTGCGCAGCCTGCTCGAGAGCCTGCAGCAGGAGCCGCACTGCCGCCCGGCCGGCGGCCGCCGCTATCCGCTGGCCAGCCTGCTGTGCCTGGCCGCGAGCGCGCACATGGCCGGCTACCGCGGCGTGACGGCCTACTCGCGGTATGCCACCCTGCTCAGCCAGCGGCAGCGGCAGGCCGCCGGCTGCTGGTGCAACATGCGGCTACAACGCTACGCCGCTCCGGTGCCGAGCACGTTCTACCAAGCCTTGGTCCGGCTGCCGCCGGAGGTGTTCGAGGGGGCCGTCGAGCACGCCTCGCTGGGGCTGCAGGCCCACTCGCAGCCGGCCGTGCCGGAGCGCAGCGCGCAGGGGCTGGGCGAGCGCGCGGCAGCGGCCGCCGGCCGCGGGAAGGGCCCAAGGTGAGATTCTGGCCGGGCGCAAGCGGGGACACCGCGCGGGAGCGGGAGCAGGCGCAGGAATTGGAACGCTTGGAGCAGCACTGCGCGGCCCTGCTCGAGAAGGTGGAAAGCGCACGGCAGGAGAGCGGGGAATTCCGCCGACGGTCGCAGCGCAGCCAGGCCGAGCTGGAGCGAACGCGGACTGAGCTGGAGCGGACGCGGGCCGAGCTGGAGCGGACGCGGACTGAGCTGGAGCGGACGCGGGCCGAGCTGGAGCGGACGCGGACTGAGCTGCAGCAAGCCCACACAACGATCGGCAATCTGAAGCTGCTCGTGGCAGACCTGCAGAAGACCTTGTTCGGGCGCAAGAGCGAGAAGCCGTCGGATCCCGGGCCCGAGCCGAAAGCGGACCCCAAGCCGTCGCCCGGGCCGGGGGACAGCCCTGACAAGCCTGACAAGCCTGACAAGGCCGGCAAGGGGCGCAAGCAGAAGGCCGCCAAGCGCAAGCGGGGACGCCAGCCCGGATCGGCCACTCCGCCGCGTCGGGACCGCTCCCGCCTGCCAAAGATTCCCGAGCCCTTGGAGCTGCCCGAGCACGAGCGCCGCTGCGCGCAGTGCGACACGCCCTTCGTGCGCTGCGGGACCAAGTCCAGCAAGATCTTCGAGATGCACTTGGCTGCGCTCGCCCGCGAGATTGAGCGCCAGTGCTACGAGCCGGGCTGCGCATGCGCACCGCCGGGACGCTTGGTTGCGCCCCCCGCGCCACGGCTGTGGAGCGGCACCCAGCTGGGGACCAGCGTGTGGGCCTGGAGCGTGGTCCAAGTTTTCCACATGCATCGCCCGCAGGCCGCGGTGGCGCGCGAGCTGGATGCCATCGGGTTGGGCATGGCCCCGGCGACGCTGGCGCGAGGCCTGCAGAGGCTCGCCCTACTGGTGCAGCCCTTGGAGCAGGCCATCGCCGAGCGTCTGGGACAGGCTCGGGTGGTGCAGGCCGACGAAACCTCCTGGCCGGTGCAGAACATTGAGGGCCAGGACAACGCCAAGCAGCCCCCGGCATCCGGCGCCAGACCCAAGCACTGGCTGTGGATGGTCTGCTGCGAGGATGCCGTCTGGATGCGCATCCTGCCGACGCGCGGGCTGCCCTCGGGCCGCGCACTGCTGGGCAAGCTGGGCCAAGGCAAGCTGCTGACGCTCGTGTGCGACTGCTGGAGTGTCTATCCGGCCTTCGCCAAGCGCTCCGAGAATGTCCGGCTGCAGTTCTGCTGGGCTCATCAGCGCCGACACTACTGCCGGGTGGAAGCCGGCTTTCCGGAACTGGAGCCGTGGGCCACGGACTGGCTCGAGCGGATCGGGGAAGTGTTCCACTTGGCGCACCTGCGTCGCAGGGCCTGGCAGCCCGAACTGCCCTTAGGGTGAGCGCAGGAATAACTTGTCAGTTTGGTGAGGGGGAGATGGTGTAGTTCCACTTGGGAATGTGTAGGTTGGGCGTGATGTTGACTGTGGCCATTTGCTCGTCGCTGATGCGGATGCCGGTCTTGTACTGCTTGGTGTTGGGTTGGGAAGTAACTTGCAGGCCCGTGCGGGTCGAGGTGGTGGCGATGTAATTGAGGATGTGATCGAGGGACTTGAGCGGGCGACCCGACCAATTGCGGCTGATCTCGCTGAACAGCCTGTGCTCCACTGGATTCCATTTCGAACAGCCTGCTGGATAGTGGGCGACAGCGACTGTGATCCGGTGAACGTTGCAGAAGGAGTGCTGCAGGCAGTATTTCCAAGCACGCGTGCGGTAGCCGTTGCTGCCGCCGCAATCGGCGAGGATGACGAGCGAGGAGGCATCGGGATAGCGTGCGCGGCCGTGGCAGCGCCACCAGGCATCGAGATTGTCGACGGCGAAGGAGGCAGTGTCGCTGGAGATGCCGACCCGCACGAAGCCGCGGTTGGCGAGCGTGTCATAGATGCCGTGGGGGACGGCGAGGCCCTCGGCATGGGAGCGGAAGTCGTGGTCGTTGACAGCCACGGGCTCGGCTTCCCAAGCGACCCCAGGATTGCGGAAGTTGCCGATCAGCTCTTTCTTCTTGGTGTCAATACTGAGAACTGGGGTGTTGTTGCGAGCACAGTCTTGACGCAACTGGGCAATGAACTCGAACTGGGAGTTGCGTTCGGCGGGAGAAGTGGAGGGTAGGCACTTGCGGTTGACCCGCAGGCTGTAGCCCATCTTGCGCAGCAATCTCGCGACGGTGCGTGGGGAGACCGGCAGATTGAGTGCTTCCGTCAGCTGGTCGGCAAGGTTGCGGGTCGTGCGCCGGACCCAGCGCAGGCCGGAGCACGGGTCGCCCGCCGTGTCGTGGCGGAGCAGGTCCGCGAGGTGGGCGGTCACTGCGGGCTTTTTTTTCCAGCGGTTTGCGTCCGCCACCGGGCTTGCGGACCCGGTCGGTCTCGAAGTCCCCGGACAGCAACTGCTTGCGGCCCTTGGCCACGGTGGCCGGAGCCATCCCCAGCTGCGCCGCGACCCGCAGGTCGCCGCCGTGTCCCTGGCGCAGGGACTCCAGACCAGCGTACAGTCGGCGCTGGCGCTCGTCGAGGACGCTCACCAGCGTCGCGGCGGCCAGCTGGACCTGTTGCCCGCCGCCGGCGGGCAGCGGCGGTCCCGCGGTCTCTCCCGCCAGCAGAACCCGCCGAGCCCGCAACTGCTGCCGCTGCCGCTGCCGGGACGGGGAACAGTACAGGAACCGGCCATCGAGTCTCTCCCGCTCCAACCGACCGCTGCGGACCAGCTTGCGCAAGGCATTCTGGACCTTCACTTGGACGAGTTGGCCCAACTCGCGGGCGAAGAGACCCGCAGGCGATCGCTTAACCAAGGTTTCGGCGGTGGCGAGCAGGGTGCCGGCGGCCGAGAACCGAATCTTCCCGTGCGACCACAAGCCATGCTCGTCGAAGGTGGCCAATTCGTCGAGAGTGTAGTACTGGCCGCAATGGGAATAGCTCGAGCGGCAGCCGGCGGCCACCAGCTTGCGGCAGACGGTCCGTCGGCTGGCCGTGCCGAAGGCGAGCATGATCTCCGCCAGCGTGGCGACGGTCTTCTCGCGCAGCAATGCGATGACCGTCCTGGTGGAGAAGGTTTCGATTCTCAAGGGCACCTCCCGTATGGCATCAAGATGACGTAGAGTCGAGGAGAGGCGCGTTGGCCTTAGCAAGGAAGCAGTAGCTGTTTTAGGGGTGTTCCTACGGCTTTCGCCATCTGTAGGTGCCTCACTGACCTTCCCGCTTAACTACGTCTCCTCTCCCCGCTCATCGAACCGGACATGCCAATTTCCAGCATCCGGCTCTCGGACGAGATCATGCCTTCGCCCACGGAAAGCTGGCCGTCCGCACTGGCAGGCGCACGAGGCCGAAGTCAATCCTCAGCCTCTCGCTCGGGTACCGCACGGGGTGGCCCGACTTCGCCTGGTGCTTCCGACACAGCCACTGGCTGAGCCGCTGGTCCGCCTGTGCGTCAACGGCGCGTGCCAGTTCTCCCGGCCACTGCTGCGCGCGGTGGTCCGGGTCTTCCTTCGCTTGCGCAGGTGATGCGCTCTGGAGTCTCCGAACTTTTCCGGAGCTAATAGGCTCGCGCCAGTCTCCATCGGTCCTGTCCTCCTTCCTGCATCGCTCTCGAACTGAGGCCCCTTCCCTCCACCGGCATTACCCGGCTTCCCCGGTACTACGGGCCTCTCCGCCACCCTGACCGGCCCGGCCTGTCCCTCGCGGGAGTCCGGTTGGCGCGTGCACGCCACCGACAGGGCTTCCCGTGTTGCCTCCGTCTCCCTCTTGCACGCATGCTGCCGCCAATACCCCGGCGGAGACGCCCGGTGCTCGCGTCGCTCGCTTCCCGGACGCTGGCTGCCTTCCCCGATATAGCGGCGGGTCGGCCTCCGCATTATGCTTTTCGAGGCCTGCTCGGCGTTCACTCGCGTTGCGGCCTGCGTGCTCGCTGAGCCGCCCAAAAGGCGGCCCGTCACGTCGGAGTGCTTCAGTCCATGTCGTTACCTCCATGACCCGCTCCGACGGCTTCCGGCTGGAGCGACAGTTAGCCGGGCGGGCTTCGCACCCGCTGGGAGCCAGTGCCTTAGCACGGCGCACGCTATAGTCCTCACTATGACATATAAGCGATCACGAGGAGGCGAGCCAGCGGAAAATCATACCAGGATGCGGTCACAACAGGCCTTGACGCACCCATGTCAGGTCGGCAGAGACAGGCCAACAGTACGTTTGGCCCTCCAAGAAGGGTGCTTAATGGCAACTAGAGGGTCAAACTCGATAAGTTATTTCTACGCTGCCCCTTAGAGGACCAGGCCGAGGACTTCGAGGCTGCGCAGGCAAGCCTGAAAGCCAGCCTCGGGAAACTCTTCGACGACGCGGTGCAAGAGTGGAGGAGCCTGGTTGCGCGCTATGAAATGCTGATCGCCGTGCCAAGCGGTGGCCGGACCGGCGCGGAGCTGGCCCAGGTGGAAGCGCGGGGCAAAGCCACGGCGTCCCTGATCCTGCACAAGGCGGGGCTCAGCGTGTTCCTCGAGGACCCGGCGATTCCCATGGACAACAATTACGCGGAGCGGACCTTGCGCGGACCCGTGATCTCGCGCCGGCTGAGCTTCGGGTCCGGCGGTCCGGCCGGGGCCGAGACGGCGGGGCGCCTGCTCAGCGTGCTGCAGACAGCGAGAGTGGCGGGGCTGAACCCGTACCGCTACATGCTGGATTGGCTGGATGCCTGTGCGCGCAACCGGGGCCAAGCCCCATCGGAACTGTCCCCATGGCTCCCGTGGGAGATGGACGAGCAGCGCATCGAGGAACTCCGCGCACCTCCCATCCGCTGGTGGACCCCGGCCAACGGGCCGCCAGCGGCAGCGCCGGCTGACGCACCCGACAGCACTTTCCCGCCCGCAGCTTAACTCCCCGCTGAGGCCAGCTCGCGAGTGTCGCTACGTCACTCGCCCACCTTCTCAGGCTGGAGCCTGAACGCGGCGAGCGAGGCCACTCTGCACCTGCGGGCCGCACCTTCACCTATCCGCGCCTTCCCCTGCCTTTGGCCCTCGCGAGGGCCAGCCTCCCAGGCCCCAAAATACTCCCCGGAGTGAATGCTTACCTTCTTTGAACAGGAGGACTGCAAGTACATCTTGGCGTGACACCTCAGACGGCAATTACTTTTGCTCCCCTCAGTAGTGTCCCGTCCATAGCCTCCTACTGCCGCTTGGGGCGTATCCCGGAGTGGACCCGCGAGCCTCAACGATTAGGCTTGTTTTCTGCATTGTGGGGTTTTCCCGGCTGTCTAGAACGGCACAGATTGCCCGATCCGCTTGTTTTAGAACGTGAATCATTTGCATAGGTACATGTTATTAGACCTAAGATTTCGAGCGCCTCCGAGCCGTCTCATGGCCCCAAGAACTGCTTCCCCGCTGCGGCCGAGCCACCGCCACTACGAGCTCCTGAGTGCCTTCTCTCTTAAGCGCCTCTCCGCTGTGGAGGTTGCCCGGCCCTTCGGACTCGCCCCCAGCAATGTCTACTCCCTGACACGCGACTGTCGCCAACTGGACAATCCCTGCGAGGCACTCTTCCTTCCCGCTCCTCGCAGGGGACGCCCGCCCCAGTACCCCGCTGTGTACACCCGGCAACACCGATGTCCGCGGACATAATAACGCCTAACAATGGGGTCTCCGGTGGGCCGGGCAGAGTGGTCATCAGGTGCGGGTCGCACCGTGGAAGATGAGTTTGCGGTTTCCCAGCCACGGGATGACTTGTGTCGGCACCTTGTCGAGGGTTGCCAGAAGGGCGGGCAGGCTGCGCTTGTTCTTCAGAGCAACATGGCAGTGGGTCGGGTCCAAGGTTACGTCGGCGCCGGTGGCGAGGAGTGTCTCGAACAGAGTAGTGGCAGTGTGGCGCTGGAAGCCCGGGGGCAGCTGCAGCGCGAGCAGGCGGTAGAGGTTGTAGGCCAGCACAGTCAGTGTGAGGTCGAAGTCCACCTTGATCACCATCGAAGAGGAGAGCCGGTTGAGGTGAAAGAATGTGAGCTGCTCGGAGATGGACTTTTCGACGAGCCAGCGACGGGCGTAGCGACGCAGGATCTCCGCAAGGGAGCCGTCGAAGTCGTTCGTGAGCAGCAAGGATGGTCGGCGACGGGAGTCGCGACGGCGCAGCACGCTGATCTGGCGCAGTTCGCCGTCGTAGCCACGCAGCTTGACGGAGCGTGAGTGAGCGCGGACGATGCGCGTGCCGTGATGCAACGGGACACGCACCCGTTGGACCTCGTCGGGGGGGATGGATCGGGCTTGCTCGATGAGCCGCTTGCCGCGGCGCCGGACGGTGACGAACAAGATCTGGTCTTGGTCGAGGCGGGCGAGTTGTTTGTAGGTGGTGAAGCGGCTGTCGAAGGCGAGGAAGCGGACTGGCGGGCCGTGTCGTCTGAAGAAGTCGAGGAACTCAATGACAGCCTTGGACGCGGACTGGCGACGGATGCCAGCGTCGGCGCGCAGGATCAGGCCGCTGTCAGGATCTTGAGCGAGAGCGGCTGAAAGGCCGACGAGGGAGCGGTTGCGGGTGCCGGACCAGTGTTTCTGCAGGGTCTTGTCGTCGCCCCAGTGGGGCAGGGTCGTGAAATCCAGGTTCGCAGCCTCGGAGACGAGTTTGTGCTCGTGCCACAGGCTGGCTAGGGATGCGAGCAGGTTCTGGTTTAGGGTGCGGGTGACTCGGTCGGAATAGGAGGACATCCAGGCGGCCTTGGGCAGGACGTTCATGCCGGCGAAGAGTCCTAAGCCGCGGTCCATGCACCACAGGTCGTCGCAGGAGTAGCGCCGCACGCTGGCGCACTTGAGGGCTAGCAAGGCCAACACGGACTGCAGCGGTGGCAGGCTGGCAGCACCGGGGAAGCCGGCGTCGTCGATGGCACGGTCGATACCGAAGTGTCGGATCAGGGGCAACATGCACAGCACGCCGGCGGCGGATTCACACTGGAACTGCTCGGAGTGGGAAGCGTCGAGCAGGCCGCTGGAAGGGGCCTCGATGGGTGCCGGCAGCTGTGCACGTCGCTGCGCACGGGTGCGCCGTGGCAGGCGGGTGAAGCCGGCGTCCTTGAGCACGCGGTGGATGGTGCGCTCGGAGGGGACACGCTCGCAGGTCGCGTCCAGGCGGGCCTTGATGTCCGGGACGGAGAGGTTCTCCTTGCGGAGCGCAACGATCCGTTGCCGGGTTTCCGCAAAGGAGTACTGGGGCGGGCGTCCCCTGCGAGGAGCGGGAAGGAAGAATGCCTCGGAGGGATTGTCCAGTTTGCGGAAGTTGCGTGTCAGGGAGTAGACACTGCTGGGGGCGAGGCCGAAGCGCCGGGCAACCTCCGCAGCGGTGAGGCCCTCAAGGAAGAAGGCACGCAAGAGCTCGTAGTGGCGGTGGCGCGGGTGCAGCGGGGAGGCGAAGAAGTCTTTGGGGCTATGAGACGGCTCGGAGGCGCTCGACATATCAGGTATCATAACATATAATCATGCAATTGATTTATCTTCTAAACCAAGAGGATCAGGCAATCTGGGCCGTTCGAGACAGCTGCGAAAACCCCACAATGCAGAAGGCAGTCCCTAATCGTTGAGGCTCGCTGGTCCACTCCCGGATACGCTCCAAACGGCAATAGGAGGCTATGGACGGGACACTACCCCGCCCAAGCGACCTGATCTGGCTTTGACCGCAACCATCTCCACGAGTGGGCGATCGGATGAGGTCTGCACCGCTACTGGCGAGCGAGTGAACGGCACGCTAGGGACGTGCACGGAGTAGGTTCAATAAAGGCCGTGAAGATCGGTGGTATCGGTCGCGCCCGCGAGCGAGCGTCCAATCCGCGCTCTCGAAGCAATGCCATGATCTGTCGTCGGAAATCGAAGGGGCACAATATGTTCCCCGCCACGAAGGCACCAGTTCATAAATAAATGTGTAGCAGTGGTAGGATTGGCCAGCGCGATGCGGTGTGCGTTGCTTGCGTGGCGCCGAGGGTTGTGCCAATCTGTGACTGTTTCGTCTTGCAGAGTTCAAGGAGGTCTTCGAAAAATGGCAGTTTATGATGTTCTCAGGAGCCCGCGGTACGGTAATTCCCGGCTGGGATGGGTTTCTAAGCATTCCGGTTCTGGGCTAGCGGGGCCATTGGCATTCGTGGGGTTGGCTCTGCTGTTGCTCGCGGTGCAGCCCGCGGTGGCGCAGGACTGCCTGACGGTCAAGGTGCTCGACCCCTCGGGCGTGGTCGTGCAGAACGCGTCGGTCGTGATTGGCGCGACAGAAGTGCCCACCGACGATGAGGGCTTGGCCCTGTTCTGCGGACTTGGCACTGGCCCGCACTCCGTGTTGGCCATCGCCCCCGGTCTGGCACCTGGTGATGTGACGGTGAACCAATCTTCCGGCGAAATCGTGATCCAGCTCGAGCTGGAGACGGTCACCGAGCAGATCGTCGTGATCGGGAGCCGCACCGAAGGGCGCGCCGTGCTGGAGTCTGCCGTGCCGGTTGACATCGTGGCCGCCGAGGACTTTTCCGAACAGGGGGATCCCGATGTCGTCAACCAGCTGCGGAACACCGTTCCGTCGTTCAACGCCAATGTCAATCCGATTAGCGACGCGGGAACCATTGTTAGGCCCGCCAGCCTGCGGAATCTGGCCCCGGACCACACCCTTCTGCTGGTGAACGGCAAGCGGCGTCACCGTGCCGCGGTGATCCATTGGATCTCCATCGGTCCCACGGACGGCGCTCAGGGACCCGATCTGGCCCCGATCCCTTCGATTGCGATCAAGCAGGCCGAGGTGCTGCGTGACGGCGCCTCGGCGCAGTACGGGTCAGATGCCATCGCCGGCGCGATGAACTTTGTCCTCAAGGATGCTTCGCAGGGTGGCAGCATTCAGATGATTGCCGGTGGCTATGGTGCGGGGGATGGCCAGAACGTGACCTTCGCTGGCAATGTCGGCCTGCCGCTGGGGGAGGGCGGATTCGCAAACCTCAGCATCGAGTACGGCAACTCGGAGCCGACCGACAGGGCAGTGCAGCGCTACGATGCCCAGCAGCTGATCGCCAACGGCAACACGCACGTGCGCGGTCCGACGGCTCAGGTCTGGGGATCGCCGCAGGTCGACGATGACGTGAAATTCTTCGGAAACTTCGGCAAGTACCTCAAGGGCGCGACGCAGCTGTATGCGCACACCAATTACGCCTCGAAGCGGGTCGACGGTGGATTCTACTTCCGTAACCCGCACACGCGGGGTGGCGTTTTCAGCGGGGACGGCGGTCAGACCCTTCTGGTCGGCGACCTGATCGACGCGCGCGACGGAATCCTAGACGGTTCGGCCGGGTGTCCCACCGTGCGTGTGAACGGCGGAAGGGTCTTGGACGGGGATGCGTTTGACCGCGTCCTGGGCGACCCCAATTGCTTCACCTTCCACCAGCCCTTCTTGGGCGCCCCCGACGGCAAGCCCGGCGGGTTCACTCCCCAGTTCGGCGGGGATGTCGAGGACGCCTCGATCGTCGCTGGCATCAGGGGCACGTTGGGCACCAACATGGTCTGGGACACGAGCTTCAGCTTCGGGGAGAACCTCGTGGACTTCTTCATTTACAACACGGTCAACGCATCGCTGGGGCCCGACTCGCCGACGCAATTTGATCCGGGCTCCTACAAGCAGACCGAGACGAACTACAACTTTGACCTGTCCTACGCGGCCAGCGACAACGTTCACTTTGCGACCGGTTTCGAGTGGCGCAACGAGCGGTTCGAGATCGGCGCTGGTGAGACGGCCTCTTGGACCTTCGGGCCGCTCGCGGCGCAAGGGTTCACCGCTGCCTCCAACGGTTTCTCGGGCTTCAGCCCGATCACCGTTGGCACCTGGGACCGCCGCAACTTTGCCGTCTACGGGGATGTCGAGGCAGGGGGGCCGGACAGCCGGTACACGCTCGGCGCCGCGGTCCGCGCGGAGCAATTTGCCGATTTCGGATCCACTGTCAACTACAAGTTGGCCGCCAGGGTCGAGGCAAACGATGTGCTGTCGTTCCGCGCCGCCGCGAGCAGCGGTTTCCGCGCACCGACGCCGGGCCAGCAGAATGCCTTCAACGTTTCGACGATCTTCGACACCTCGATCAACGATTTGATCAACGAGGGTGTCATTCCGTCCACCTCGGCAATCGCGGCGCTGGTGGGAGGCCTTCCCCTGCAGCCGGAGAAGTCCTACAACTACACCGCAGGCGCAGTCTTGGAGAAGGGCCAATTCAGCTTCACGACTGACTATTTCCGGATTGACATGTCGGACCGTCTGTCGCTCTCCAGAAGCTATTCGCTAGCGCCGGACCAAGTTTCTCAGTTGGAGGCGGAGGGCATCTCGGACGCTTCAAACCTTGGCACTTTCCGGTTCTTCACCAACCAAGTCGGAACGCTCACGCAAGGAGTGGACATCATCGCGACATACGCACCCGCGATCATGCGGGGCGACACCGTCTTCAGCTTCTTGCTCAACCACACGAAGACCGACGTGACCGACTGGGATCCCGAGACCTTCAGCGCTGCCCGCATCAACCTGTTCGAGAACGCGTTTCCGGAGACGCGCTGGAATTTCACCGCCCGGCAGGACGCTGGCCGCTTTAGGATCCTGGCTCGTCTGAGCTACTGGGGTGATTTCTTCGACCGGGAGGATGGGCGGAACTATCCGGGAGAATACCTCGTGGACCTTGAGGCCACGTACAGACTGACCGAAACTTTCGCGATCTCGGGCGGTGGCCAGAACATCTTCAACAACTACCCGGAGATGAATCCGAACGCCTTCACCGGCTCTGGGAATCGCTATCCGCAGTCCACGCCCTTCGGCTTTCTCGGCGGGTACTACTACATGCGGCTGACCTACAACTGGGGGGCGCGCTTCTGAGGCCGCTCCTGTCTGAGCGCATCTGCCCCCGACCGGTCTCGCTCAGGGGTGGATGCGCCGGTATGCGGCTCGGATCAGCGGTCGTGGGGAGAGTAGAGCGTCGTTGGGGCAGGGTTGCCCGCCCAGCGCCGCCGTGCGCGGCCGTTTCCGGAATGGGGCGGAGTCAGCCATTAGGGCTTCCTCGTGTTCGGAGTGCCGGGCCAGAGCGTTGGCGATGCTTGGCGCGGTCGCCAAGTTCGTTGGCGTGCCCCGCCGATCTGGCCTTGAGGGCCGGCCTAGAATCTCGCGACGCTATGGACATCGGCAATCCCGAGGACCCGGCGGCGCTGTGACTCGGTTGCTCCGACCATACTAGATCCGCGCCAAGGTGGCGGTCCGCGGCTCAGATCGCCACGCCCAGAATGCCGGCGAGGACTGGAATGCGCGGATTGCCGTAGAATTTGCCGTCTATGTCGAAGGTCGGGACGCTGCGGCGACCGTCGTTGTGGCGGGTCACGAGCTGGGCGGCATCGTCGTTACGTTCGATGTCGATCTCCTCGAACGCGATCCCGTGTTGCCGCAGAAAGGCCTTGGCCCTCCAGCAGTCAGAGCACCACGATGTCGAGTACATGCGGACGGTCACGCTACTGAGGATATCAGGCTCGGGCGGCGGTCGGAGCGCCACGCCATCTGTCCCGGCGAGCACGGCGATCCCCGCTCGCCAGCGCACTCGCTACCGTGCCGGTGTTGATAGGCCGGTAGGGGCGAGGGCTCCGAGCCCTTGGCCCGTCCCACGGGCGCTACGGACACTCTCAGAGCCACTTGGTCATCGGGCTTGCACGCCTCCCACCGTTCAAACCCCTGCCGGGGCGTGCGCGCCTTGCACTTGGCGGCCTACGTCAGGGCACGGCCCTTGGCCGGCGGGGCAAGTCAGCGGCCCTCGCGCTGGCGGGACTCGTACTCTTTCGTGGTGTTCTCGTCCGGCGGGTAGACACCGTAGATCGACCGCCCCTCCAGCAGGAGATCGCGCTGGAAGCTCTCGAAATCTTGCTTGGCAAGCGCCGCATCCACGACTTCCGAGGCCAGTGCCGCCGGGATGACCAGAATCCCGTGACTCTCGCCCAGGAGAATGTCGCCTGGTCGCACCGTGACGCCGCCGATCCGAACCGGGATCTGATAGTCGACGCTCATCAGGTACGGCCGCATTGAAGCGGCCTGGCCCCGGCGCTGGTAGACCTGTATGGGCAGGGCGGAAATCTCGGGGACGTCTCGGATCGCGCCGTCAACCACAAGTCCCGAGCCCCCGCGGGCCACGAACCGAATCGTCGTGATCTCGCCGGAGACCGCTGACCGGGTGTCCCCTCCCGCGTCGAACACGAGCACGTCTCCCGCCTGGGCCTCTTCGGCCGTCACATAGTTGAGCTGCTTCTGGACGGCGTAGATCTCATCGCGTAGGTCGGGCCGGGTCGGCAGGAATCGCGCTGTGCGTGCCCTGCCCACGAGGCGACGGTCCGGGTGGAGCGCGTCCAGCTCGTTGATGAAGGTGTGGTCGTACCCCTTGGCGGCCAACTGGGCCCAGACGGCCTCCAGCGGCGTTCGCGCCAACTTAGCGAAGAGTTCCCGGTCGGCATCGCCAAGCAGCTCGACCATATAGGGGCTCAGATCGCGCCGAACTTCGGGGACCTCAAGGCGGGACTGTGCTAACGCGGGACCCGTGAGGGCCGCCAAGATCAGGCAGATGCGAGACGCTACGCCCGTGGCGACCTCCCATTTCCTGAGGTCCGGCGACCAAGATCGCTTGCCTTGACACGGGTTCACTGTGATTCGTCTCTCCATCGCGAACACCGCGAATTATAGACGACGAGTGATCAACTGTGCCCGCCCCTTGGTCTTGGCGGCACACCGCCAAGCTCTCGCGCGGCCTGCCTGGGCAGCGCCTGCAAGGCCACCTCGATCATCAATTGGAAGTTCTCTGCGTCCGTGGACAGGTGTCGAAAGTCACTCTTTACGGTTATGGAACATTCACATTCTTTGGACACGACAGTGCCCCTGCACATGCCCTACTGCAGGAAGAATTAGGGTCATGTTACGAATACATAAAGATCGTATTGCGAATCTCACGCGTCGATCGACGAGAATCAACGGGTCCACTCCCTAGAGGCAGCAGATCTGCATCTGGTTTGGACATCCATCTAAATTGACGCGCATGGGCCATTCTACGTCCATATAATGTGCCGTTCAACAACAGGCTGCGCTGCCTTGCGCAGACCCTCCGGGAAGTTCAGAACAATCACCACCGTGAGGCCCACTGGGAGCATGTCGGGCGCGATCTCAAAAGGTGCGAGGGGTGCTGGAGAAGCAATCCGGTACACGCGCCGCTCGGCACCTGGTCAGACGTGCTTCTGGCCGTGCCGGGGAGCCGGTTCGATGCGGTGCTCGCATCTAACTGTCTAGACGGAAGTTCCAGCCTCGGGGCCTTGATCAAGGAGGGTGGCGGTGCTCGCTAGGGCCGCTTCGAGCCGATCCAAGTGCTCCGCATCAGCAGCACCCCTCGATTTGGGCCGAAGCCCGGGGTCCGTTCTCGACACGTGTTCTGTGGCAGAAATTGGGAAATGACAGGGAAAATATGACGCATGTGACAAAAGGTCATGGCCACAAAGCTGCCGCTGCGATCGATTGACTGAAGGCTTTCCCCCGCTGTCCAGCCCACTTCCCGACCCGCTAAACCCGACCTCGGAGATGGGCCTACCCCTGCAACGTTGTTCCCATGTAAATGCCCATCTCCGACCCTTGCCGGTCCTAGGGCGGCTCTCGCCCCTTGCCTTGTCAAACGCTCTCTGATAGCCCCGTTTGGGCCTTGAGTACCACTTCAGGCCCTCTCAAGTACCTCAGACCCGTCTTTTCCTCTTCCCGATTCCCACTTGACACCAGCCCTCTCCATTGCTACCATATTCCCATGTATGTGGACGTCGTCCCCAACCGCAGCTCGCCCCCGGCCGTGCTCCTTCGCGAAGGCTGGCGCGAGGGCAAGCGCGTCCGCAAGCGCACCATCGCCAACCTCTCCTCTTGGCCAGCCGAAAAGGTCCGCACCCTCCGCAAGCTCCTGCGCAACGAACCCCTCGTCAGCCCCGACGAGTTGTTCACCATCGTCCGCAGCCGGCCCCACGGCCATGTCCAACTCGTCCTCTCCGCCTTGCGCAAGCTCAAGCTGCCCGCTCTGCTCGACCGTCGAAACTCCCGCCAGCGCCGCTGCGTGCTGGCCATGATTGCCCAGCGCCTGCTCTGCCCGGCCTCCAAGCTCGCCACCACCCGCCTGTGGCACTGCTCCACTCTGGCCGAGGATCTCGACGTCTCCGACGCCAGTCAGGAACACCTCTACGCGGCCCTGGACTGGCTCCTCGAACGCCAGCCCGCCATCCAGCGCCGCCTCGCCAGGCGCCACCTCCGCGAGGACGCCCATGTCCTGTATGACGTCTCCTCCAGCTACTGTCAGGGCCGCTGCTGCCCCTTGGCGCAATTCGGCTACAACCGCGATGGCAAACGCGGCACGCGCTCGGTGGTCTACGGCCTGCTCGCCGACCGCCACGGGCGCCCCATTGCAATGCAAGCCTATGCCGGCAACACCTCCGACCCCAGCACCGTCCCTGACCAAGTCCAGACCCTGCGCGAGCGCTTCGGCCTGCAGCGTCTGGTGCTCGTGGGTGATCGCGGCATGCTCACCGCCGCGCGCATCCGGGACCTGCGCCGGCACCCCGGCCTGGGCTGGATCTCTGCCTTGCGGCACCACGACCTGCGCCGGCTCGTGCAGCACGGCTGCCTGCAGCCGAGCCTCTTTGACGAGCGCAATCTGGCCACCATCCGTTCGCCGCTGTTCCCCGCAGAGCAGCTCGTGGTGTGCAGCAACCCGCTGCTGGCCGCGCGCCGCCGCACGCGCCGCGAACGACTGCTGAAGGCCACCGAGGAGGGCTTGGGGCGCATTCGGCGCGAGGTCCAGCGGCGCACCAAGAAGCTGCTGACGAAGGACCGGATCGGGGTCAAGGTGGGCCGCGCGGTGGACCGCCACAAGATGGCGAAGCACTTCCGGATGACGATCGAGGACAACCTGCTGGAGTACTCGCGGGACGCGGAGAGCATCGAGCGCGAGCGGCAGCTGGACGGTTTGTACATCGTGCGCACGAGCCAGACGGAGATGGAACCGGAGGAGGCGGTGCGCAGCTACAAGCAGCTCACGCGGGTGGAGCAGGCCTTCCGCTGCTTGCAGTCGGTGGACCTGCACGTGCGGCCGATCCACCACCGGAAGGAGGAGCGAGTGCGGGCGCACTTGCTGTTGTGCATGCTGGCGTACTACGTGGAGTGGCACCTGCGGGTGGCGCTGGCGGAGTTGCTGTACCAGCACGAGGATCTGGAGGGCTGGCAGGCGGAACGGGACGCGGTGCAGGCGGCGAAAGCGCCGCAGGAGTTGCGCCGGAAGAAGAGCCGCGGCAGCAGCGAGGGGGGCCTGCTGCCGCACAGTTTCAAGACGTTGATGGCGGAGATGGGGACGCGAGCGCGGAACGAGTGCCGGGTGAGCAGGGATCCGGCGGGGCCCTTGGTGACACGGGTGACAGAAGCGACGGAGTTGCAGCAACGGGTGTTCGAGTTGTGGCGAGTGTTCCCAGTACAGAACACGGCGACAGAGTCGGGGAAAGGTGCTCAGGAAGGAGCGGGAGAAGGCTCGGAAGGGCTAGCTGCGGAGGGGGGCGGGGGCAGTTAGGGTGAGTGCAACGGGGACCGTGCCGACGCAAAGGGGTCGGCCGGAATCAAGAGCAGAGTCGTTGTTTATTCGTATAGTTATCGTACTGCTAATGTGGCCACTATGCACGTAGGCACAAGTTTGAGTGCATGTCGAAACTCTAATCGCGCGTAGGTGCAGACCCCTCGGGCGTTGCAACGGATCGCATTTCAGCCTAGGCGAGGGCCACTCGCGGCAGATTCTGACGGTGAAGCCAGGCCACAGCCAAGCGCTAAGGATCACCGGTCACGGCTGGAACTTCGGTCTAGATAGCACTGAGGCGACCCACCCAGGGCTGCTCGGGCCACGCTCCACCCCCCGTGACCGTACGACGCATTGAGCATTCCGCAAATCTCGCACCGCCAGTTCTAGCTCGGGTCCGCGGCGTAGCGCACGACGCTCGCCGGCTGCGCCCGCCTTCTTGGCAGCCCAGGAAATCCTTCGGTTGGCACCCAGCCCAGTATTCGATCCAATGCGCCTCTTCCGCAAGCTGCGTTCCTGCAGCGGACGCTCGGAAGGCGGGCAGACCCTGTAGATCGGCCGCCCCTCCAGAAGCAGATCTCGCTGGGAGCTCTCGAAGTCTTTCTTGGCGAGCGCCGCATTCACGACTTCCGAGGCCAGCGCTGCCGAGACGGTCAGAATCCCGTCACTCCCGCCCTGCACAATGTTGCCCGGGCGCACCGTGACACCGCCAATCCGGACCGGGACCCATTGGACGACGCTCATCAGGTGAGGCCGCACTGAAGCGGCCTGTCCCCGTCGCTAGCAGACCTGTAAGGGTCAGGCGGAAATCTCGGAAGTGTCTCTGAGCGCGCCGTCAACCACAAGTCCCGAGCTCCCGCGGGCCACGGACCGAATCGTCGTGATCTCGCCGGAGACCGCTGGGCGGGTGGCCCATCCCCCGTCGAAGACGAGCACGTCTCCCGGCTCGATCTCGTCAGCCGTCACATGGGTGAGCTGCTTTCGAACGGCGTAGATTTCGTTCCGTGAGTCGTCCCGCTGGCTGATCGAGTCGTGCGCCCTCGCTGGAGGTCTGGAGGTACAGCAGCGGGCGCTGATCCACGAAGCCGTCACGGGCCGGATCGATGTCCGAACAGGCAAGCCCGACTCCGCCTACAAGGACCTGGGGCGGGCCGCCGCATACAGCGTCACATCTCCCCGACCCGGCGCCAAATCGCGCTCCTCCGGGAATTTCGACGTTGTCACAGGCAAGCTAGACGTGCAAGAGGCAGCGGCGGGTTTGTCGGATTAGGACCTGACCGCCAGTCGGGCCCGGGGCGACACGATCCACACGGAATCGCATCCACAAATGCCCAAACCCGCCAAAGCGAAGGAGGCTATCCCATGACGGATTGGAATACATGCTCAGCGGTGGAGCGGACGCGCGGCAAAGCAAGCGGTGCGTGGGTCTTCTCGGGCACGCGAATTCCACTGTTCGCACTCTATGAGAATCTCGCGTCGGGCGCCACCGTCCAAGACTTCACCGAGTGGTTCCCAGGCGTCGAGGAGCAGCAGGTCCGGGCCGTTCTTGAGCACGAGGCGAAAGCGCTGAGAACGGCGTTGCTGCGTTGAAATCGTTTGACCAAGTTTCGGTCGCACCGTTGCGGAGACTCCTCCCCGCTCATTGGCCTGCATCGACCCGAGTGGGTTCCGAGTGTCGAATTGTCCAATGACATCAACATCGCCGAAACAGGTTTGGTGCGCGATTATGGGTTTGCCGGATTCCGGAGCGTTCATGCGGGCAGACTTGGAAGTCTCTGGCGGAACCAGTCGCTCATCGGCCGTAGTTGCATCCTGACCCTTCCGCCATCGGCTAGGCCCTGCTCCGCGCGTCCTGACATCTGCACTGCATGGGATCGCGGTCAGGCCCCTCGATTACCGGAAGCCACAAGCTGCCAGAGCCTGCGGCACAGCACGGGAATGCCGACGAGCACGAGGTACGGGGCCAGCGCGTAGATCAAAACACCGGCGGGGCCCAGCAGGCCACCGGCGAGGCTCAGCACGACCGCCAGGGGCGTCGCCGTCGCGGCCGCCACGACGAGCGCACGGCGCCAGATGCCGCTAGACCCTCGCAACAGCCCGCGAGTCAGGACATAGGCCAGCACACCTGCCACGAAGAACAGCCCGAGCCCAGAAAGAATACTCTGAGCCTCGAGACGGTTGTCCGGGAGAAGCCCGCGCGGCCCAAAGCGCACCACCTTCAGCGTTACCTGCAACCCGCAGAACCCGAGTCCAGCGGCAAGTGCAGCCCGCCATCCGTGCCACTGCCACGCCTCCGGCCTCTTCTTGGTCATGAGTTCCGATTCTCCGACCGGCCAGCTCTCAGGGTCCGTTGGCTACGCGCCCAGCAGCAGTTTCGCGATCGTCTGCAGCTGCATGTTCGACGTTCCCTCGTAGATCGTGCCGATCTTCGCGTCCCTGAAGAGCTTGGCGACGGGATAGTCCTCGGTGTAGCCCACCCCTCCGAAGAGATCCACGCACCGGGCCGTGATGCGGCCCGCCATTTCTGAGGCGTGGTACTTCGCGATTGCAGCTGACGGGATGAATGGCTCGCCACGGTCCTTGAGACGGGCGGCGTTCCACACGAGCAAACGCGAGGCCTCGATCTCGGTTGCCATTTCGGCCACTTGGAACTGGACCGCCTGGAAGTCCGCGATCCGCTTTCCGAATTGCTTGCGCTGCCGGATGTACCCCAGCGCATGGCCGAAGGCTCCCTCCGCGATTCCGAGCATCTGCGCTCCAATCGCGATGCGTCCCTCGTTCAAGGTCTCGATCGCGATCTTGTACCCCTGGCCGGGCTCGTGCACGACGTTCCCGTGCGGGACGAAACAGTCATCGAATAGCAGCTCGCACGTCGAGGACGCGCGAATGCCGAGCTTGTGCTCCTTCTTGCCCACCTCGAATCCCGGCGAGCCCCTCTCGACCAGGAACGCTGTCACGCCGCGGTGGCCTGCAGTCGGGTCGACTGTGGCGAAGACAAGGTACAGCCCAGCCTCCGCCGCGTTGGTGATCCAGAGCTTGCGCCCGGTGAGCACCCATCCCCCGTCCGCCGGGCGCGCTCGCGTCGTCATGGCGAAGGCGTCACTGCCTGAACCCGCCTCGGACAGCGCGTAGCTTCCGACCGTGTCACGGCAGAGGCGGGGGAGAAACCTGCGCTGTTGCTCCTCGCTCGCCCAGCGCATCAACGCGTTGATCACGAGCGTGTTCTGGACATCGACGACGACCGACACGGACGGATCAACCCGGGAGAGGGCCTGCACCGCGAGCACGGCGTCGAAGAACGTTCCGCCCTGCCCGCCCAGATCCGGCGGCACTTCGATGCCCATCAGTCCCGTCTCAAAGAGCTTGGAGATCAGCTCTGGACGCAATTCACCCGCCTCGTCCATTGCCCTGACGCGCGGGGCGATCTCCCGCGCGGAAAAATCGAGCAGAGAGTCGAAGAATAGGGCTTCGTCTTCCTCCAGCACCGACAGCGCCCGTGACCGGGCCGGAGTCACCGGTCGGACTCCTCTGGGAAATGGACAATCAGCCCGCAACTCTCACAGCAAAGAACACCGCTGTCCAGCTGCCGCAAGTCTTGGAGCAGCTTCGGCCTGAGTCGCACGTGACACGAGGAACAATTCTCACCGCCGACCTCGGCGACGGCGATTCCGCGAGTCTGGCGGATGCGCTCGTAGATGCGCAGGACACTCGGGTCAAGCCGGGCCGCGACTGCAGATCGTTCGGCAATGCGCTTCTCTCGCTCGCTCTTGTCGACCTCGATCCTCGCCTTGGCCGCCCGCACGTCGGTCGCGACCTGTACGCTCTCCTTGTTGAGACTGGCCTGCGCAGCGGCGACGACCCGCTCCAAGTCCTCGGCCTCTTCCATCTTGCCGAGAATCTCCTCCTCGTCTGTGTCGATGACATCCCGGCAGTATTGGATCTCGTGCTGGAACGCCCGGAACTGCTGGTTCGTCCGGGCACTGTTCATCTGGTCATGCAGCCCTGAGATCTTGCGACGCAAGTCCTCGACCTTGCGCTCCAGCAGTCGCCGCTGTTTGCGGTTCTCGGCGAGGCGGGCCTGCTCCCGCTCTAGTTCCTCCTTGTGGGTTGCAAGGCGGCCCTCGACCAGGGCGATGCTTCTAGGAAGGCCGTCGATCTCCTGGGTCAGACTGGCGATCCGCAGATCCAGCCCTTGGAGTTGCAGTGCCAGTGATAAGTCGCGATGCAAAGTCGGCACAGCCTTTCTGGCCGATAGTAGCACGCGCCCAGCGGTGCAGCTGGCGGCGCTGCCGGCTGATACGGCCCGGCACTCTCGGAGCTTGGCAGGTCAGTTGGGAATGGCGAGACCGGCCATTCTGACAGCCCCCGGCAGTACTTCCGCTTCCAGCGGCAGGGTGCCGATCGCTTCCCCGTCCACTTCCACGGCCACTCGCGCCTCCGATGTCGCCGCCACGCGCCTTGCGCGGAAGGTCTGGCACTTCGGGTGTTCGTGGATCGTCCCCGAGTAGAGCCGGCGCACGGAGAGCAGGAAGGTCAGCGCGCCGATTTCCTGAACGACCGTGATTTCCACCTGCCCAGAATCGAGCCTGGCGAACGGGCAGATCGCCATGCCCCCGCCCTGATAGGCGCCGTTGCCCAGTGCGACCTGCATGACGCGCACCGGAGGGGTTGGATCGCCGTCAAGCTCCAAGAGCACGGGCTTCGCGCGGTACTTCAGGAACGTCAGAGCCGTGGCCCAGAGAAATGCCGCCTTCCCGCTGACGGGTGTCAGCAGGTTTCGCTTTCCCGCAACCGCCACTTCACCCCCCATTCCGAAGCTGGCAGTGTTGAGAAAGTACCGCTCTGTTCGCCCGCCATCGTTTCCGCGGAGATGCAAGCGGCACGCGTCAACCTGCCGCGGCTCCCTCGAGGAGATCGCCTCGATGGCTTCGAGTGGCGATCGCGGTATGCCTCCGGATCGCCGGAAGTCTCCGCCTGTGCCGATCGGGCACAGGGCCACGGCAGCCTCCGGGGCGACCGCCCTGCCATCTGAGAGATAGCCGTTAATGACTTCGCTGAGGGTCCCGTCGCCGCCACACGCCACAAGCAGGTCGGCCCCGGCAAGCAGTGCTCCCCGTGCTAGCTCCGTCGCGTGTCCCTGGGACTTGGTGAACAGCGCCTCCACGGGGCCGAGCGCCCGCGCGAATGCCGGTTGCAACTGGGGCCAGCCGCGAAGCGCGCGCCCGCTGCCCGCGACTGGGTTCAGGATCACGCAGGGTTTGCGATACCGCCACCCTGCCATAGCTTCCTTACGACTCCTTGGTCCATCCCGGCCGTCGGCCACACCGCAAGCAGCGGATCTTGGTGAAGATCTCGTCCCAATCTCCATCCGAGGCCACGTAATCCAAGACGCACCGGAGTGCCTTGTCTCGCCCCGTCAGGCCATAGCGACTGGCCGCCTCGTCTAACATCGCCAGCACGTCCTGCTGCACTTCGAAAGTCGCCGTGTTCTTCACTCCAGCCATGTCGTTCCCCCGATCTCGCGCTACGCCGCTCCAGACGCGCGCAAATATTGAATGGTGTCCTTCAGAGTCGTTTCAGCGGGCCGTGTCGTGAGGTCGAGCACGCGCCGTGCCTTCGCGGAATCGCAGTACCAGAATAGCGAGGACATGCGCACCGACGCGTCGTCCAGCTCGAACGTCTTGCCGAAGACCGGGTATGCCGCGCGCAGCACGGCTGCCCCAAATCTGGCCACTCCCAGCGGGTACTGCAGCCGTGGGCGACCAACCCGCGCGATCGAAGCCGTCCGGGCGATCCATTCCTTGAACGTCAAGTTCTCGCCCCCGAGCAGGTAACGCTCGCCCGGAGTGCCGCGCTGCATGGCAGTCGCCACTGCGGCGGCCGCATCGCGCACATCGATCAGATTCAGACCGCCGCTGGGCACCGCCTTGATCTGCCCCTTCAGGAACAGCCTCACGTCGTTCGTGGAGGACAGCCGGTCGTCGCCAGGTCCGAGAAGTAGGCTCGGATTGACGACGATGACCGGCAGCTCTCGGTGCTGCCAGTACCAGAGGGCCTGCTTCTCTTGGTAAATCTTGCTCAGGTAGTACGGCCAGGCGTGCACCACTGCCTGCTTGTAGCCTGAATCCTCGGTGTGCACCACAGGCTCGTGGCCGACCGCGACCGTACCGGACGACGAGACGACGACGCACCGACGGGGACCATCGCGGAGCATGGCCTCCATCAGGTTGCGGGTCCCACCCACGTGGGTGATGTAAGGCTGCCAGCGGTCCTCTGGCGACCGGTTGACGGTCCCGGCCAGGTGGAACACTTCTTCGCAGCCTTCCAGCGCGGCGGCCGTGTCCTCGGCGCTGGTAATGTCGCCCCGCACGCTCTCAACGCGACGCGTGTCGCCGTCTGGGAAGACGCCGCGGCTGAACGCTCTCACGCGCACTGCCGGATCCTGCTCGAGCAGGTGCCGCACGAGATGCCTGCCCAGAAAGCCGCTGGCCCCTGTGACCAGTACCGTGCGCATTTTTCGTGTCTCGCCCTAGGGCTGGACAGCGGGGCCCATCAGCGCCCGCTGCCCGAACCGGGCCCTGCGATCGTCAGCCTTGGCGGCTGCGGCGGACCGGGTTGCTCAGGACGCCGATCCCGGTGACTTCCACCTCGCACGTGTCGCCATGCTTCATGGCCGAAGTGCTGCCGGGCGTGCCGGTGAAGATGACGTCGCCCGGCTGGAGCGTGACGTAGGTGCTGATGAAGCTGACGATCTTCTCAGGCTTGAACAGAAGGTCGCTGATCTTTTGCTGCTGCTTTACCTCGCCGTTCAGGCGTAGGGTGATATCCGACTCCATGTAGTCGAGACCGACCGCCACCGACGGCCCCATGGGCCCGAACGTGTCACAACCCTTGCCACGCCACCACTGCAGGTCACCGCCCTGCCAGTCTCGCTCCGAGACATCGTTCCCGCAGGTGTAGCCAAGGATGTGGTCGGCCGCCTGAGCCTCCGAGATTCCCTTGGCCTGTTTTCCGACCACAATGACGAACTCTGCCTCGTAGTGGGTGTTCTTGGAACCCGGCGGGATGACGATCGGGGACCCGGGGTGCTGCAGCGAGGTCGTTGGCTTGAAGAAGATCTCTGGGACCTTGGGCTCTTCCCTTCCTGACAGATGGCTCTTGTAGTTGAGCCCAACCGCGAAGACCTTAGGCGCGCGCACGGGGAAGTGCAGCTTCACGTCGGCAAGTGCCACTTTGCCGCCCGCCCGCTTGCGGGTCTGCAGGAAGTTCCCCTCCAAGGGATAGATCGTGTCTCCCTCGAGCTCGCCGTAGCCCCTGGAGCCTCCGTGGCGGTATCGCACATAGTGCTTCGCGCCGGACTCTGCACGGAGCCCCGGTATCGCAGCCGTGGCAACCGCGGCGCTTGCCAGCAATTCTCGTCTGGTGATGGCCATCTCTAGTACCCTCCCAAGTGGAAATGGTACCACTGGGGCCGCAGGGCCCTCCAGGATCCGGATACGATGGGCTGAGATGCCTCCCCTTTCGCTGGCCGCTGCTCTGGCATTGGCGATCTCGGGGCCGATCGGAGCCGCTCAGTTACCGGGGTTGGTGCTCTTCAGCGCCGGTGCGGAGGCGATTCGCCCGCACCCTCACGTCTTCCTCGCGGCGGACGAGGGGTTCACGCCGCGTTCCGCGAGTGCCGATGCTCTGTTTCGTGGGCAGATCGCCGTCGAGCGCGCCGGCGCTTACCGGTTCTATCCGATCTCCGGGAGCCTCAGACTTGACGGCCGCCCCGTTTTCAGCGAGCCCCTGGCGCTGGCCGCCGGCACGCACGCGCTCGAGTTCGGCGTTTCCCGAGGCTCAGGCCCGCTGCGCGCAAGCATCGAGTGGGAGGGGCCCGGATTCGAGCGAGAACCGATCCCGGCGCGCTATTTGTTCCACGAGGGAACCGCGGCTGGAATTGAGACGGGCAGGATGCTCTTCGAGGATCTTGGCTGTGCTAACTGTCACCGTTCGCAGTCGTCCTCGCTCGAGGGAAGGCGCGGGCCCCACCTGACCGGGATCGGCGGAAGGGTCAGGTCGGCTTGGATGCTCCAATGGCTCGACGGTCCGGAGAGATTCCGGCCCTGGGCGACCATGCCCGTCATGCTCGATCCGGACGAAGGGGCTGATGTCGCTGCCTTTCTGGCGACGCTTGGCGCGGGCACCGGCCCGGCCGAGGGGAGCGAGCCGAGAAAGATCCATTCGGAACGCGGACGGACAGCCTTCCAGTCGTTGGGATGTGTCGCCTGCCACGGGGCGGCACGGCCGCTTGTCGGGCTCGGGTCCAAGATGACGGCGGACCGGTTGGCCCAATACCTGCAAGATCCGCTCGGATTCGCGCCGGACGGGCGGATGCCGAGCTTTCACCTGTCCGAGGCCGAGGCATTCGACCTGGCAGCGTATCTCTCGCTGTCGCGGAATCCGGAGTATGAGGTTGTTCACGCGCAGAATGGAGACCCACGAGCCGGCCGGCAACTGGTCGTCCAGGCTGGGTGCCTTGCGTGCCACCAAATTGACGGGTTGGAGTCGGCTGCCCGCGCGCCTGGGCTGGATGCCCTAGATCCCTCCAAGGGCTGCTTGGCGGAGGCCGTCCCGAGCGGTTTGCCCCGTTATCGCCTCGCCGGCGCGCAACGCGCCGATCTGGCCGATTTCATCCACGATTATCGGGAAACGCCGGACGTGGCGCCCGCGCCCGTCTACGACCTGCCCCGGAGGATGGTCCAACTTGGCTGCAACGCGTGCCACGAGATCGACGGAAGTCCCCCGGTTGGAGCCGTGGCCGAGATGGCGCCGAGTCTCGGCGGCATTGGCGAGAAACTCCGGCCCGGGTGGATCGAGCGCGTCTTGAACTCCCGCACGCAAAACCTTGACTGGCAGGAACTGCGCATGCCTGCCTATGGCTCCGAGCGCGCGGGCCGACTGGCGCGGGCGCTTGCCAAAGCGGCCGGGGTTGATCCTGGCGGATCCCACGAATGGAGTGCGGGCGGGGATGCCGATCGGGGCCTTGGCATGCTCGGGATGGACGCCGCCAACGGTGGAATGGGGTGCATCGGGTGCCATGGGTGGGCCGAGTTCGCGGCGCTGGGCGAAGACGGGCCCAATCTCCACACGGCAGGCCAGCGATTGCGGTGGCCGTGGTTCGATCGCTGGATGCGAGCTCCGGCCCGGATCCTTCCGGGGACATCGATGCCCGGCTACTTCGCGGGACCGAGAACGCCAGACTCGACGGCCAAGCTTGCGAATCTGTGGGAGGCATTTCGATCCGCCCGGGCACTGCCCCCACCCGCGGGCTTTGGCGAGTTGGCGGAACTTTCAGGCAGAGAGGCCCGCCCCGTTCCGGAGGACCGCGCGATCGTCGTTCGCTGGGACATGCCCGAAGCGACCCCCGCCGCATTTGCGGTGGGACTGCCCGGCGGGGTCTCGTACTGCTTCGACGCCGCCGAGACTCGTCTGCGGTACGCATGGCACGGCGGGTTCGTGGACATGACTCGCACACTGTTCAACAAGAAGAATCGCGAGACGAACCTGACCGAGACGGCCGAGATCGTGGGGGGGGTCTTCTTTCGGGAGGGGCCGGCGCCCATCCGAGTGGGGGACCGGGACCGCATCCCGCAGCGAAAGTTCCGCGGTTATCGCCTTGTCGACCATGAGCCCGAGTTCCGTTACGAGCTCGACGGGATGGAAGTGCGCGAGCGAATCTCTGCCACCGAGGGCGGCATCGTCCGGAAGTTCCATCTTCCGCGCGTGGAGGGTAAGCATTCACTCCGGGGAGTATTTTGGGGCCTGGGAGGCTGGCCCTCGCGAGGGCCAAAGGCAGGGGAAGGCGCGGATAGGTGAAGGTGCGGCCCGCAGGTGCAGAGTGGCCTCGCTCGCCGCGTTCAGGCTCCAGCCTGAGAAGGTGGGCGAGTGACGTAGCGACACTCGCGAGCTGGCCTCAGCGGGGAGTTAAGCTGCGGGCGGGAAAGTGCTGTCGGGTGCGTCAGCCGGCGCTGCCGCTGGCGGCCCGTTGGCCGGGGTCCACCAGCGGATGGGAGGTGCGCGGAGTTCCTCGATGCGCTGCTCGTCCATCTCCCACGGGAGCCATGGGGACAGTTCCGATGGGGCTTGGCCCCGGTTGCGCGCACAGGCATCCAGCCAATCCAGCATGTAGCGGTACGGGTTCAGCCCCGCCACTCTCGCTGTCTGCAGCACGCTGAGCAGGCGCCCCGCCGTCTCGGCCCCGGCCGGACCGCCGGACCCGAAGCTCAGCCGGCGCGAGATCACGGGTCCGCGCAAGGTCCGCTCCGCGTAATTGTTGTCCATGGGAATCGCCGGATCTTCGAGGAACACGCTGAGCCCCGCCTTGTGCAGGATCAGGGACGCCGTGGCTTTGCCCCGCGCTTCCACCTGGGCCAGCTCCGCGCCGGTCCGGCCACCGCTTGGCACGGCGATCAGCATTTCATAGCGCGCAACCAGGCTCCTCCACTCTTGCACCGCGTCGTCGAAGAGTTTCCCGAGGCTGGCTTTCAGGCTTGCCTGCGCAGCCTCGAAGTCCTCGGCCTGGTCCTGTAAGGGCAGTTCGGGCTGCCAGGCCCTGCGACGCAGGTGCGCCAAGTGGAACACTTCCCCGATCCGCTCGAGCCAGTCCGTGGCCCACGGCTCCAGTTCCGGAAAGCCGGCTTCCACCCGGCAGTAGTGTCGGCGCTGATGAGCCCAGCAGAACTGCAGCCGGACATTCTCGGAGCGCTTGGCGAAGGCCGGATAGACACTCCAGCCGTCGCACACGAGCGTCAGCAGCTTGCCTTGGCCCAGCTTGCCCAGCAGTGCGCGGCCCGAGGGCAGCCCGCGCGTCGGCAGGATGCGCATCCAGACGGCATCCTCGCAGCAGACCATCCACAGCCAGTGCTTGGGCCTGGCGCCGGATGCCGGGGGCTGCTTGGCGTTGTCCTGGCCCTCAATGTTCTGCACCGGCCAGGAGGTTTCGTCGGCCTGCACCACCCGAGCCTGTCCCAGACGCTCGGCGATGGCCTGCTCCAAGGGTTGCACCAGCCGGGCGAGCCTCTGCAGGCCTTGCGCCAGCGTCGCCGGTGCCATGCCCAACCCGATGGCATCCAGCTCGCGCGCCACCGCGGCCTGCGGGCGATGCATGTGGAAAACTTGGACCACGCTCCAGGCCCACACGCTGGTCCCCAGCTGGGTGCCGCTCCACAGCCGTGGCGCGGGGGGCGCAACGAGGCGTCCCGGCGGTGCGCATGCGCAGCCCGGCTCGTAGCACTGGCGCTCAATCTCGCGGGCGAGCGCAGCCAAGTGCATCTCGAAGATCTTGCTGGACTTGGTCCCGCAGCGCACGAAGGGCGTGTCGCACTGCGCGCAGCGGCGCTCGTGCTCGGGCAGCTCCAAGGGCTCGGGAATCTTTGGCAGGCGGGAGCGGTCCCGACGCGGCGGAGTGGCCGATCCGGGCTGGCGTCCCCGCTTGCGCTTGGCGGCCTTCTGCTTGCGCCCCTTGCCGGCCTTGTCAGGCTTGTCAGGCTTGTCAGGGCTGTCCCCCGGCCCGGGCGGCGGCTTGGGGTCCGCTTTCGGCTCGGGCCCGGGATCCGACGGCTTCTCGCTCTTGCGCCCGAACAAGGTCTTCTGCAGGTCTGCCACGAGCAGCTTCAGATTGCCGATCGTTGTGTGGGCTTGCTGCAGCTCAGTCCGCGTCCGCTCCAGCTCGGCCCGCGTCCGCTCCAGCTCAGTCCGCGTCCGCTCCAGCTCGGCCTGGCTGCGCTGCGACCGTCGGCGGAATTCCCCGCTCTCCTGCCGTGCGCTTTCCACCTTCTCGAGCAGGGCCGCGCAGTGCTGCTCCAAGCGTTCCAATTCCTGCGCCTGCTCCCGCTCCCGCGCGGTGTCCCTGCTTGCGCCCGGCCAGAATCTCACCTTGGGCCCTTCCCGCGGCCGGCGGCCGCTGCCGCGCGCTCGCCCAGCCCCTGCGCGCTGCGCTCCGGCACGGCCGGCTGCGAGTGGGCCTGCAGCCCCAGCGAGGCGTGCTCGACGGCCCCCTCGAACACCTCCGGCGGCAGCCGGACCAAGGCTTGGTAGAACGTGCTCGGCACCGGAGCGGCGTAGCGTTGTAGCCGCATGTTGCACCAGCAGCCGGCGGCCTGCCGCTGCCGCTGGCTGAGCAGGGTGGCATACCGCGAGTAGGCCGTCACGCCGCGGTAGCCGGCCATGTGCGCACTCGCGGCCAGGCACAGCAGGCTGGCCAGCGCATAGCGGCGGCCGCCGGCCGGGCGGCAGTGCGGCTCCTGCTGCAGGCGCTCGAGCAGGCTGCGCAGCACCGCGGCCGGAGCCGGCGGCCGCTTGGCGGGACCGCCCCAGCAGGGCTCCTGCTCGGGCTGGCGCAAACGCGCCTGCACGTTACGGGCCAAGGGGTACACCAGCACTTGCTTGGGCTGGCCATGATGCCGCCAGCGGGCCGTGGGGCCCCGCTGGCGGCCATAGCCGCTGGTGAACCCCAGCGGCTGCCAGTTCGCGGCGCGGTAGCACGTGCCCCTGTGCAGCGCGCGGTCCACGAAGGTTTCCGCGAGCAGCGCCGGATACCCATGTGCGGCCAAGATGTCTCCCGACAAGCGGCGCAGGCTGAGGCCCAAGACCCTCGATGCCAGGTGCTTGCGCCCGGCAGCGGCGGGCAGGATCACGAAGCGCACATTCTGGGCGATCAGATGCAGGCGGCGCAGCTTCTGCTGCAGCGACCAGCCGATCCAGCGGTCGCGCACGGCCACGCGCAGCGCTCCGGGTTGCCATCCCAGCAGCGCCAGCCAAGTCCCGTCCAGGGTTGCGACATGCCGCAAGGCACGTCCGAACATGCGCTGGAAGGACAGGTAGTGGTGGGCGGCCACCAGCCGGTCCCAACGTCGGTGCTCGCAGCCGCCGCGCGTCGGGCGCACGCAAACAGCGCGCAGGTCAAAGTGCGCGTCTTGCACCGTTGTTGCCATCTGAAGGCCAGCCACCAAGGCCCACTATGACAGAATCAGCAGGAAATGTCCACCCCTCTATCTGGAAGCACTGACATTCAGCCCCGCAGCGGTGTGCGCTGGGGCCACCGAAGGACCAAGGATTCAGCTCCCATCCGTCCGATGTCTCGCCGTTACGGGGCAGCCGGCTTTCCGGAACTGCAGCCGTGGGCCAGGGATGGGCTCGAGCGGATCGGGGCAGTGTTCCACTTGGCGCGCCTGCGTCGCAGGGCCTGACAGCCCGACCTGCCCTTGCAGGGCCAGGCCGAGGACTTCGCGGCTGCGCAGGCAAGCCTGGAAGCCAGCTTCGGGGAACTCTTCGACGACGCGCTGCAAGCGTGGCAGCGCCTGGTCGCCCGCTATGAGCTGCTGGAAGGCTTGCAGCCAAGCGGTGGCCGGACCGGCGCGGAACTGGCCCAAGTGGCAGCGCAGGGCAACCCCACGGCGTCCTTGATCCAGCATCAGGAGGGTCCCAGCGTGTTTCTCGAGGATCCGGGGATTCCCATGGACAACAACCGCTCGGAGTGGACCTTGCGCGGGCCCGTGATCTCGCGCCAGCGGCGCTTCGGGCCCGGCGGACCGGCCAGGGCCAAGACGGCGGGGCGCCTGCTCAGCGTGCTGCAGACAGCGAGAGTGGCTGGGCTGAACCCGTACCGGTGCCCGCAGGATTGGCTGGATGCCTATGCGCGCAACCGGGGCCAGGCCCCATCGGACCTGTCCCCATGGCTCCCGTGAGAGATGGACGAGCAGCGCATGGAGGAACTCCGCGCACCTCCCATACGCTGCTGGACTCCGGCCAACGAGCCGCCAGCGGCAGCACTCGCTCCCGCACCCGACAGCACTGTCCCGCGCGCAGCTTGACTCCCCGCTGAGGCCAACTCGCGAGTTTCCCTACGACACTCGCCCACCTTCTCAGGCTGGAGCCCCAACGCGGCGAGCGAGCCCACCCTGCACCTGCGGGCCGCACCTTCCCTCCCTTGGTCCTCGCGAGGGCCAGTCTCCTAGGCCCCAAATACTCCCCGGAGTGAATGCTTACCGTGGAGGGTCCCGCTTGGTTCGTCGTCGAGCGGGGGGAAGGGGCTGTGATTCGCTCCACCCTCGACAACGGCCGGATACCGCAGGGCAGAGGGGTGACGTTCGAGGTGGCTGTCATTGCGCGCCGCTAGGTCCGTCGCTCTAGTCCTGGCGACGGCCGTCACTGGAACGGTCGGGGCCCAGGTCCCAACAAGTTCCTACCGGATCGAGACTGTGCGCGGCCCGCGGGATGCGAAGGCCGAGATCTCTGCGGTCGCATTCGGTCACGACGGTCGCCTCTACGCGACATTCAGGCGGGGCTACATCTACGCTCTGGACCCGGCCTCCAACCGGTGGAGCCGCTTTGCCGAGGGGTTGAACACACCGCTGGGCATCGCCCGCGGGCCAAGGCCGGGCACCTTCTTGGTGGCCCAAGTTCCCGAACTCACGCGGGTCGAGGACACAGACGGAGACGGCGAGGCAGACTTGTTCGAGACTGTCTCTGACGCTTGGGGCCTATCCGGCAATTATCACGAGTTCATCGCCGGACCCGTCTCCGACCGGGACGGGAATCTGTACGTCTCGCTCGGTTTGGCCTCGGGCAATGCGGATCCGCGGCCGCCCGTCCGGGGCGAGCTGACCCGCCGGCCGAGGGTTGCGCCAGAGCCGGTCGCAGGCCGTGTTAACAGGGTCGGGCACTACTCTCCCGTCCCGTATCGCGGGTGCGCGCTGCAGATTCGGCCGGATGGCACGGCAAGACCGTTCGCCTGCGGGTTTCGGCAACCGAACGGGATTGTCGTCAGCCCGGAAGGCGAGATCTTGGTGGCGGACAATCAGGGGGACTGGGTTGGCACATCTCCGCTGCACCATGTCACAGAGGGCGCGTTTCACGGACACCCCGCATCCTTGCACTGGCATCCGCGGTTTCTCGGGGTCAACCCTGTGGACGCGAAGGTGGACGAGCTGGACCGGCGCCGAAAGCGGCCGGCGATCCTGTTCCCGCAGGGCGACATGGGGGGCTCCACGGCTGGCATGGCTTTCGACGTTGGCGGCGGAGCGTTCGGCCCGTTTCACGGTCAGCTGTTCGTCGCCGAATGGACGTATCCGCGCGTGCTGCGCGTCGACTTGCAGAGGGTCGGCGACACACTGCAAGGGGCAGCTTTCCCGTTCGTCGACGGCGGCGGTCTGCGCATGGCCAACAATCGGCTGGCCTTCAGCCCGGACGGCCGGAGCTTATATGTGGCGCAGACCTCGCGCATCTGGGGATCGGCCGAAGGGTTGCAGCGGATCGTGTGGCAGGGCGAGATCCCCTTTGACATCCTTCGCATGCGCCTTGTGGCGGATGGCTTCGAGCTGCGGTTCACGAAGCCGGTGAACGTCGCTCTGGCATCCGAATCCGTCAACTATTCGATGATCAGATATCGCTACGTCTATCACGCAAAGTACGGTTCGCCGAAAACGGACATCACGCCTGTCCCGGTATCCGGTGTCCGCATTTCCGCGGATGGCCGGACAGTCTCGCTGGAGGTCAGTGACCTGGCGGAGGGTTGGCTGTACGACCTGCGGCCGGTCTCGATCCGCAGCGCGGACGGGGAACCGCTGGTGACGACAATGGCCGCCTACACCCTCAACAGCCGCGTTGAGTGATGGCCGGGGCCTGTCGCGTTCAGGCCTTGAGCCACTTGAAGTAGTAGAACAGCAAGTCTTCGGAGCCGGTGTTCTTGATGCCGTGCAGATCGTTGGCGTTGGTGTACATCATCGCCCCGGCCTTGACGTGGGTCACGTCGCCTTCGACGTAGATCTCGCCCGAACCCTCGGTGATGACCATGATCTCCTCCTCGGGGTGTTGGTGAGGTGGATGTGGCTCCATGCCCGGGCACAGCCGGAGGCTGCCCCCCTCGAAGACCTTCAGATCATTCGTAGAGCCCTGGTAGTAGATGTGCTGCACGCCAAAGGGGTGCGCGATCTCTTCGGACTTGCCAGCCGTCCTGACATCGGCGGTGATCCCGGCCTTGGCCGCGGGTATGGCGACCGTCGTTCCAGCTGCGGCCGAGGCCATCGAAAGGAACAGTTTGCGACGATTCATCAATTCTCTCCTTGCCGGCGACTGCTTCGAGCCGCGAACTACCACTGTACAGGCCCTGGCGGCCGTCAATCCCGAGAAACCGCGCCCCACAAGGCCTAGAAGCTATCGCTCGTGGTAGTCCGTGCGCTCCCCGCGAGGGCGGTTCTTGAACTCGCGGGCAAGCCGCACGAAGGCGTTCACAACGGCCTCGAAGATGGGCTCGCCCTTCGCCGCCGAGGCGATCGTGGGATCGCCGTACGTTCCGGTCTTGCTGAAGCGCGTCCACTCGTCCATTAGGTGCACGGGCGAGGAGTCCATCAGGTCCATCCAGATGAACTCGGACTCGGGCATGCCAATCTCGCGCACCGCGTCACCCATCCGAACCTTGTCTGGGGCAAGGTGGAGGTATACCGATGTCTCCAGCTCTCCTCCGTGGGACATCCCTCCTCGCCCAGATTCTCGCTGTCGGCGGATTTCCTCCCGCGCCAAGCTCGGCCAGATGAAGGTTCCGCACAGCGCATCGGTCTCGAGGATCGTGCGCCGCGCCACAAGGTCCAAGATCGGCATGTTCGAGCCGTGGCCGTCAGCGATCAGGATCCTCCGGAATCCGTGATGTGCGACGCTCTTGGTCACGTCCAGCACGAAGTGCAACAGGTGTTCTTGGCGGATGTCGATCGTTCCGGTGAAGTCCATGTGGTGGGTCTCGAACCCGTAGGGGATCAGTGGCATCAGGAGGATGTCGCCGTCCGCTCGCTTGGCGGCCTCCTCGCAAATGCTCCAAATCAGGAAGTTGTCGGTATCGAGAGGCAGGTGATGGCCGTGATCCTCGACCGATCCGATGGGCAGCACCACGACTGGCTGCTGATTGACCCTTGCACCGAGCTCCTTCCAAGTGTGGTGCTGGTAGAGATAGGGAGTCTTTGGCATGGAGCCTCCTGCTATTCGAAGGCCGCCCCACGGGTCTCGGGCAAGCGACGTTCTTCTTGCGCCTACACGATACACTGACCGCCGCTCATCGATGGAAGGACGACTGGACCGTGGTTCGAGGTCGCGAGTCTAATGTGGCATTTCGTATCTATAGACACCAAAGAGTGGGGGTCAAGTGATCCGAATGGGGTATGACTACTCCGCAATAGGGGGGCAGGCCCCCATGGACAAGGGACTCAGCGCTGTTTGCCAAGGATCGGATCGCGTTGCCGATTGCGCTGGCAGTTCGTTGGCCCGCCAAGTCGCAATTTGTCAAACGACAATGAAGAGCGTTTCTTGGTTAACGGTGTGGCAGAACAACGTTTGCCTAGAGCCACAGAGGCTCAGGGCCGCACGGTTGACCAAAGAACGTATTGAACTGACCCGCCGGCTGAGGCGGCCCTAAGGGGGTTTAATGGGCTGCCGGCCTGGCTGTGGTTGCCGTTTCGCGCTGTGGGGGTCGGGACAGGGGAGCCAGAGTGGGCTGCGTCGCGCTTCGAGTGTGCTTGCGCGGGCTTCGCAAGGGGCATTTTCGGTGCTTGGGAGGGTCGCGGAGGGTGGCGCGGTGGATCCGGGCACACTGCTCCCTGACCAGTCGCGAAGCGGTCCAAGAAATGGGGGCTGAGAAGAGTATGGCCTGCGCTCATGAGGTGTCATCCAAGTGCGGGGGGGCATCGCCCGCAAGGAAGGACTGCATAGTCAGCATGACGCCTTCGCCACACTCCGGGCACTTTCGCAGCGATTCGCCCACCTGCTGCTCATAGCGCTGCTCGTAGCCGGGCGGGTCGCTCTCGGCGGGATCGGGCTCCGGCATCTGCAACAGCTTGCGGCACTGTTGCAGATGCTGCTTGCGAAAGCGCGGGGCGAGCAGGCCGTAATAGCGGATGCGGTGGAAGCGAGGTGGGACGATGTGCATCAGGAAGCGCCGCATGCACTCTGCCGCTGTTAACTGCAGGACCTTGTGCTGGCCCTGGTTGCGGTAGTCCCGCCAGCGGAAGCGCACCACACCGTTGTCGATCGACAGCAGGCGGTGGTTGGCGATCGCGATGCGATGCGTGTAGCGGGCAAGGTGCTCGAGAACACGGGCAGGGCCGCCGAAGGGGCGCTTGGAGTAGACCACCCATGGCTTGCGTCGCAGGGACTGCAGCGGGGACTGGAAGGCGTCGCGGTCAGCGAGTTCGGCGATCGGCCCGGAGCAGCGCAGCTGCTGTTTGTCGAAGGCACGCTGGAGTTGCTTGAGGAACAGGGTCCGAAAGCGGCACGAGAGCACGCGTGCCGGAAGCAGGAAGCCGCGACGGCAGGAGATCCAGCGATCCGCCTGCGGGGAGAGGCCGCCCCCGGTGACCACGCAGTGGAGGTGCGGATGGAACTGGAGTTGCTGGCCCCAGGTGTGCAGGATGGCGAGGAAGCCGATCTTGGCCCCGAGATGCTGGGGGTCGGCCGCGATCCCGGTGAGGGTGGCGGAGACCGCCCGGAAAAGGATGTTGCAGAGTGCGACGCGGTTCTGGAGGGTGAGAGCGGCGAGTTGGCTGGGCAAGGTGCAGACGAGATGGAAGTACTCGCAGTTGAGCAGCTCAGCCTGGCGGGCATCGAGCCAGCGGGTGCGGGCCGCCCACTGGCATTGGGGGCAGTTGCGGTTGCGACAGCAGCGATAGTGGACCCGCTGGTGGTGGCAGGCGGTGCAGATCTCAACCTGGCCGCCGCAAGCCGCCGTGCGGCAGATCTGGATGGCCTTGATGACGGCCCGCTGCAGGGAGGTGACGGCGCTGCCCCGCCGCTGACGGTAGCGCTTCCCGTAACGGCGGAAGATGTGCGCAACCCCCAGTCGGGGGGCTTGCATGCGCCGCTGCTGCCGGCGGGGTGGGCCTGCCAGTCGGGCAACATGTCCCAGGGGCTGCGGGTTTCGGTGACCTTGCAGGCGGCGACATGCAGGTAGCCCGCGGTGGTGGCGAGACTACGGTGGCCCAGCAGGAGCTGGATGGTGCGCAGATCGGTGCCACTCTCGAGCAGGTGCACAGCGGTAAGCATTCACTCCGGGGAGTATTTTGGGGCCTGGGAGGCTGGCCCTCGCGAGGGCCAAAGGCAGGGGAAGACGCGGATAGGTGAAGGTGCGGCCCGCAGGTGCAGAGTGGCCTCGCTCGCCGCGTTCAGGCTCCAGCCTGAGAAGGTGGGCGAGTGACGTAGCGACACTCGCGAGCTGGCCTCAGCGGGGAGTTAAGCTGCGGGCGGGAAAGTGCTGTCGGGTGCGTCAGCCGGCGCTGCCGCTGGCGGCCCGTTGGCCGGGGTCCACCAGCGGATGGGAGGTGCGCGGAGTTCCTCGATGCGCTGCTCGTCCATCTCCCACGGGAGCCATGGGGACAGTTCCGATGGGGCTTGGCCCCGGTTGCGCGCACAGGCATCCAGCCAATCCAGCATGTAGCGGTACGGGTTCAGCCCCGCCACTCTCGCTGTCTGCAGCACGCTGAGCAGGCGCCCCGCCGTCTCGGCCCCGGCCGGACCGCCGGACCCGAAGCTCAGCCGGCGCGAGATCACGGGTCCGCGCAAGGTCCGCTCCGCGTAATTGTTGTCCATGGGAATCGCCGGGTCCTCGAGGAACACGCTGAGCCCCGCCTTGTGCAGGATCAGGGACGCCGTGGCTTTGCCCCGCGCTTCCACCTGGGCCAGCTCCGCGCCGGTCCGGCCACCGCTTGGCACGGCGATCAGCATTTCATAGCGCGCAACCAGGCTCCTCCACGCTTGCACCGCGTCGTCGAAGAGTTTCCCGAGGCTGGCTTTCAGGCTTGCCTGCGCAGCCTCGAAGTCCTCGGCCTGGTCCTCTAAGGGCAGTTCGGGCTGCCAGGCCCTGCGACGCAGGTGCGCCAAGTGGAACACTTCCCCGATCCGCTCGAGCCAGTCCGTGGCCCACGGCTCCAGTTCCGGAAAGCCGGCTTCCACCCGGCAGTAGTGTCGGCGCTGATGAGCCCAGCAGAACTGCAGCCGGACATTCTCGGAGCGCTTGGCGAAGGCCGGATAGACACTCCAGCAGTCGCACACGAGCGTCAGCAGCTTGCCTTGGCCCAGCTTGCCCAGCAGTGCGCGGCCCGAGGGCAGCCCGCGCGTCGGCAGGATGCGCATCCAGACGGCATCCTCGCAGCAGACCATCCACAGCCAGTGCTTGGGCCTGGCGCCGGATGCCGGGGGCTGCTTGGCGTTCTCCTTGCCCTCAATGATCTGCACCGGCCAGGAGGTTTCGTCGGCCTGCACCACCCGCGCCTGTCCCAGACGCTCGGCGATGGCCAGCTCCAAGGGTTGCACCAGCCGGGCGAGCCTCTGCAGGCCTCGCGCCAGCGTCGCCGGGGCCATGCCCAACCCGATGGCATCCAGCTCGCGCGCCACCGCGGCCTGCGGGCGATGCATGTGGAAAACTTGGACCACGCTCCAGGCCCACACGCTGGTCCCCAGCTGGGTGCCGCTCCACAGCCGTGGCGCGGGGGGCGCAACCAGGCGTCCCGGCGGTGCGCATGCGCAGCCCGGCTCGTAGCACTGGCGCTCAATCTCGCGGGCGAGCGCAGCCAAGTGCATCTCGAAGATCTTGCTGGACTTGGTCCCGCAGCGCACGAAGGGCGTGTCGCACTGCGCGCAGCGGCGCTCGTGCTCGGGCAGCTCCAAGGGCTCGGGAATCTTTGGCAGGCGGGAGCGGTCCCGACGCGGCGGAGTGGCCGATCCGGGCTGGCGTCCCCGCTTGCGCTTGGCGGCCTTCTGCTTGCGCCCCTTGCCGGGCTTGCCGGCCTTGTCAGGCTTGTCAGAGCTGTCAGGGCTGTCCCCCGGCCCGGGCGGCGGCTTGGGGTCCGCTTTCGGCTCGGGCCCGGGATCCGACGGCTTCTCGCTCTTGCGCCCGAACAAGGTCTTCTGCAGGTCTGCCACGAGCAGCTTCAGATTGCCGATCGTTGTGTGGGCTTGCTGCAGCTCAGTCCGCGTCCGCTCCAGCTCGGCCCGCGTCCGCTCCAGCTCAGTCCGCGTCCGCTCCAGCTCGGCCTGGCTGCGCTGCGACCGTCGGCGGAATTCCCCGCTCTCCTGCCGTGCGCTTTCCACCTTCTCGAGCAGGGCCGCGCAGTGCTGCTCCAAGCGTTCCAATTCCTGCGCCTGCTCCCGCTCCCGCGCGGTGTCCCCGCTTGCGCCCGGCCAGAATCTCACCTTGGGCCCTTCCCGCGGCCGGCGGCCGCTGCCGGGCGCTCGCCCAGCCCCTGCGCGCTGCGCTCCGGCACGGCCGGCTGCGAGTCGGCCTGCAGCCCCAGCGAGGCGTGCTCGACGGCCCCCTCGAACACCTCCGGCGGCAGCCGGACCAAGGCTTGGTAGAACGTGCTCGGCACCGGAGCGGCGTAGCGTTGTAGCCGCATGTTGCACCAGCAGCCGGCGGCCTGCCGCTGCCGCTGGCTGAGCAGGGTGGCATACCGCGAGTAGGCCGTCACGCCGCGGTAGCCGGCCATGTGCGCACTCGCGGCCAGGCACAGCAGGCTGGCCAGCGGATAGCGGCGGCCGCCGGCCGGGCGGCAGTGCGGCTCCTGCTGCAGGCTCTCGAGCAGGCTGCGCAGCACCGCGGCCGGAGCCGGCGGCCGCTTGGCGGGACCGCCCCAGCAGGGCTCCTGCTCGGGCTGGCGCAAACGCGCCTGCACGTTACTGGCCAAGGGGTACACCAGCACTTGCTTGGGCTGGCCATGATGCCGCCAGCGGGCCGTGGGGCCCCGCTGGCGGCCATAGCCGCTGGTGAACCCCAGCGGCTGCCAGTTCGCGGCGCGGTAGCACGTGCCCCTGTGCAGCGCCCGGTCCACGAAGGTTTCCGCGAGCAGCGCCGGATACCCATGTGCGGCCAAGATGTCTCCCGACAAGCGGCGCAGGCTGAGGCCCAAGACCCTCGATGCCAGGTTCTTGCGCCCGGCAGCGGCGGGCAGCATCACGAAGCGCACATTCTGGGCGATCAGATGCAGGCGGCGCAGCTTCTGCTGCAGCGACCAGCCGATCCAGCGGTCGCGCACGGCCACGCGCAGCGCTCCGGGTTGCCATCCCAGCAGCGCCAGCCAAGTCCCGTCCAGGGTTGCGACATGCCGCAAGGCACGTCCGAACGGCCCGGCGACACAATGCTCACGTCCAGCCAGGCGTGGTGACGGTGCACTACCCGCACCACCCCCTGGCGGGGCGCAGCGTCGCCGTCGTGCGCTGGCGCCGCAGCGCAGACGGCACGCTCGTCCACGTAACCGGTCCGGACGGAGGCGTGTTAGGGATTCCCGAGTGGATGACCCGGCCAGCCTCGGCCGTGGCTCCGCTGCGGAAGTTCCCACGACTGTCGGTCGGGGCTCTCAGCGATGCGCATACTCTGGTGAACGATTGTCTTTCGGCTGAGGAAGCCACTACTGGAGGAGACTTGCATGAGACACCAACCCGGATTTCCGGGCTCTCTGTTCCGGCCGCCGGCACGGATGCCAGTGCTGGACAGCCCTGCCATCGACGAGGTGATCCCGGCCCTCGCCAGAGCGATTGCGGAAGCTCAGGAGGCGGCGACTCGACGGGAGGCGCCACAGGGACGCAAGGGAGGCCATGATGCTGGGCCCGAAGCGGATCAGCCCTGAGCAGCTGCGGCGCCGGGCTTATGTCTACGTGCGTCAATCGACGATGCAGCAGGTGCGCGGCAATCTGGAGAGCCAGCGCCGGCAGTATGGCTTGACGCGGCGGGCACAAGAATTGGGCTGGCAGGACGTGACCGTGATTGACGATGACCAGGGCCGCTCGGGCGGCGGTGGCGCGGAACGCCCCGGGTTCGAGCGTCTGCTGGCCGCAATCTGCAACGAGCGGGCCGGGATCATCCTGTCGGTCGAGGCCTCCCGGCTGGCCCGCAACGGGCGGGACTGGCACAAGCTTCTGGAGTTCTGCGGCCTGATGGGCTGCCTGTTGGCAGACGAGGAGGCTGTCTACGATCCGCGCCTACCCAATGCACGCCTCCTCTTGGGAATGTTATGTAGGGCAGTACATAACATTCCTTATGTGGGGTACAAGGTTATGTAAGGCAGCAGGCGGAAAGCCCTGCAAGGACGCCTTCTTTCCCAAAACTGGCTAACATAATATTTGCCCTTCAGATGGCCTTCAGCAGCTCCAGCAGGCCCTTCTTTGTCTTCCATCGCGGTGGATCTTCGGCATCATGGGGAGAGGTGGACTTCATCGCCTCTTCCTTTGCTCTTAGATCGACTTCGGCGTAAACGTTGGTGGTTGCGAGCGATACGTGGCCGAGCCAAGCTCGGATGGTATTGATATCCACGCCGGACTGCAGCAGGTGGCAGGCGCAGGTGTGCCGCAGTACGTGCGGTGTGATCTTCTTGCCTTCGAGTGTCGGCACGCGGGCTGCGGCCCGCTTCACCAGATCGATGATGCCATGCCGCGTATAGGGTTTGCGATGTCGGCTCCAAAAGACGGTCCGGCAGTTGGCCGGACGGTCCCGGGAGAGAGCGGCGAGCGCCTTCGCGGTTCTCGTCCACATCGGCGTGACGCGCATCTTTCCTCCCTTGCCATGGATCGTTGCTCGTGCGGATTCGCCCGTGCGTTCCGGGAGATGCAGATCCTCGATCTGCAGTCCCGCCGCCTCGGTGGCTCTCGCCCCCGTGTTGTAGAGGAACAGCAGGAGGGCATGCTCCACCAGCCCGCCTGCGGATCGTCTGTTCGTCCCCGCGATCATGGCTTCCATGTCTTCTGCCGCGAGCCAGGCGATCCGGCGTCGCACCGTTTTCTTGAGTGAATGGCGCGGATGCTGCCGGCCCATTCGACCAGCGCGACGTCGCGCACCGAGACATAGCGGGCGAAGGACCGGATTGCCGCAAGGCGCTGGTTCCGGGTCTGCGCCGAGCAGCCCCGCTCTCTTTCCAAGTGGCCAAGAAAGGCTCTCACACGGTCGGCGGACAGATCCTCGACCTTGAGGCGTTCCACCGGCCTGCCGCAGCGTCGCGCGACAAAGGGCAACAGCAGCGTCAGGCAGTCGCGATAACTCTTCACTGTATTGACGGCCAGATTGCGCTCGGCAGGAAGATACTCGATGAGGAAGCGCTTGATCCATGAGCCAAGCACAGAGCTGCGTTCAGGCATCGTGTGTGCTCCGTTTCTCTTGCTGCCCGGCATCCGGGCTTCGTTGTCGTTCGCTGTAGCGTTCGAACCGACAGCTGGCCTCGTCGAGCAATTCCGGGGTCATCGACAGATAGACCTGCGTCGCTGCCACGCTGCCGTGGCCGAGATAGGTCGAGAGCGTCGGCAGCAGGGTTTGCACGTCGGCCCCCTCGCGATACCAGAGGGTCAGGCGGTGGGTGGCGAAGGAGTGACGAAGCGAATGCAGGCAAGCCCCCCGGCAACCGGGTTTGCTGTTGCTGATCCCGGCTGCCCGCAGCGTCGCGCGAAAAGCGTGACGTACGATGGCCTTGCCCAGCGGCGACCCGTCGCGGCAGGCGAGGAAGGCGGATGCTGTTCCCTCGCGGAGCGGGCGCAGTGCCCGGGTGGCGGCGTAACGGCGAAGCATGCCGGCAAGGTCAGCGCCGACCGGCACGAGTCGGCTCTTGTAGAACTTCGAATCGTTCACCGTGAGCACCGCCGAGTCCAGGTCCACGTCCGCCACGGTCAGGCGCCGCGCTTCTCCGGAGCGCAGCCCGGCGCCGTAGAGCAGGAGCAGGAAGGTCCGGAAGGTCTCGGCATCGAGCTTCGGGCAACGTCTGCGCCCGCCGCCCGCCGCCTTGAAAAGACACCGCAGTTCGTCGCGGGTGAAGATGAAGGACGGCGCCACTTCCGGCCGCCTCGGCTCGGCCTCGCGCGGCGGCATGGGAATGCGGCTCACGTGGCTCCGGCTCAGTGCGAACCTATAGAATCCGGCAAGCGTTCCATACTTGACCGCACGTGTTCTCGTGAGCACTCCCTTGCCGGCAAGGAAGCGACGGACTTCATCCTCAGCCACGGCGTCACAGCCCCTGTCCTCACCGATCTGACGACAGAACGTATCGAGGGTTTGCGCGCTTGAGCGGAATTTCGCGCCGTGCCGGCGCTGCCACGCAACGTAGCGGTCGACGGCTTCACGCAGTGTCATTGAGCAGCTCCTTAAGGCGGATGTCGGCGACCGGGCGAAGCGAGGCGAGATCGACGGTTGCGTATGCGGCTGTCGCGCTCGGGCTGGAATGGCCGAGGAAATCGCCAACGGTCTTCAGGCCGCAGCACTCGTCGACCAGCCGCTGTGCTGCCGCATGACGAAGTGCATGGGCGCCCAGGCGCTTGCCGGTAATGCCCAGGCGGTTCGCGCGACTGCGGACGATCATCCCTATCGCGCCGCTCGTCAGTGGTCTGAGCGGGGCCTGCAACGTCAGGAACAAGGCTCGCTCCCGTCCCGCATCCGGACGCACCTTGAGCAGATAGTCCACCAGCGCATTGCCGATGGAGGGGGTCAGCGGGAAAGTGTCGGTTCGGCCGGTCTTGGGACGGAAAACGCGCAACAGGCTCCGCTCCCAGTCGACGTCTTCGACGCGCAGCGCGCCGACCTCACCAGCCCTGAGCCCGCAGGTTGCAAGGATCATCAGCACTGCACGGTCGCGAAAGTCTGCCGGAGTCGAACCCTCGGTCGTGGCGAGCAGCTTCCCGACTTCGTCCCGATCGAACCCCTTGGGAACCGGTCGGTCGGGATAGGCCAGTGGCGGCATGATGCACCCGGCGATGCCCGGCCGGCACCAGTTCCGCATTTCGGCGAAACGGAAAACGCTCCGCAAACACTCGGCTGCAGCGCGCGCGGAGGTGCGGCGCAGGCCGCCGACGGCAATCCGTTCGGCAAGGTATGCGTCGACATCACCGATCGTGATGTCGGCAAGCATGAGATTCCGGCGTGCTGCCCAGGCAAAGAAACGGTTGCTCTCGTAAAGGCAGTTGCCAACGGTCGCTTCAGACAGCCCCCGCTCGTCCCGCATCCAGGCCGCGAAGGCCTCCAAATGTCGGGCGTGCGGATGAGTGTCGCGGGGAGGTTCATCCAGCCAGCCAAGGAAACGCAGCCAGCGGAGGGCATGACGTCGAAAATTCGCCGCAGAAACCTCTGGAACGCTCCGGCACCACTCCTGAACGGCCTTCTCCACAGTCGCCAACCGGATCGGAACGTCCGCATCAGGCAGGCTCAGCAACTCCATGAGAACAAGCTGGGCGCGTGCGACCCGGCGTGCGCCCTCGACAACCGCACCTGAGGCAACCACGGAGCGCAAATATCGCTCCCGGTCCTCCAACAGGGGCGCATGTTGATATTTCGCAATCGTCGCTGGATGCTTGTATAGATTCTCGAACATGTCCCATCTCCTGAAGGCATGGAGATGACACCATGTCAGACAATCCAGACCCCGAATATTATGTTAGACAGTTTTGGGAAAGAAGGCGTCCTTGCAGGGCTTTCCGCCTGCTGCCTTACATAACCTTGTACCCCACATAAGGAATGAAGGGCACACTCAGTGAGATGGAACTGTCCGTCTTGCGCCAGCGCTCACTCGAAGCGCTGCGACTCAAAGCGGAGCGGGGGGAGTTGTTCACGTGCGTGGCCGTCGGCTACTTGCGGGTGGGCCGCGACGCGATCGCCATCGATCCTGACCGGCGCATTCGCGACGCGATCGCCCTGGTGTTTCGGCGCTTCGGGGAAATGGGCTCTGTGCGTGCGGTCCAGCAGTGGTTCTTGCAAGCGCGGCTCAAGCTGCCAAGGGTCCCCATGCCTTACGGTCCCGGCGGGCGGCGGGTCGTCTGGAAGGCCCCCATCTATTCAGCAGTGCATGCACTGCTGAGCAATCCAATCTACGCCGGCGCCTATGCCTACGGACGCACCGGCAGACAGACGCGCGTCGAGAATGGACACAAGCGGGTGCGGTGCGGCTTGGCGCTGCCGCAAGAGCAGTGGAAGGTGTTGCTCACCGAGCATCATCAGGGTTACATTTCGTGGCAGACCTATGAGCGGAACCAAACGATGATCGCGGCCAATCGCTCGGGCCCCGGCCGGGGCGCGGCGCGCAACGGTGCGGCGCTGCTGGCGGGGCTGCTGCGATGCGCGGTCTGCGGTCGCAAGATTACGGTGGGTTACGGGGGCAAGGGCGGGCGCGTTGTGCGCTACGCTTGCCGGGCGGGGGCGGCGAATCAAGGAACCGCGCTGTGCATCTCGTTCGGAGGACTGCGCGTGGACCAAGCCGTCGGAGAGGCCGTCGTGGAAGCGCTGCAGCCGCACGGCGTGAAGGCGGCGCTGCGGGCCGTGGAAGATCGCGGCAAAGAAGAGCAGCAAGCCATGCGGCAGGAAGAGCTGGCCCTGGAAGCGGCCCGATACGAGGCAGAACTGGCGCTGCAGCGGCTCGAGAACGTGCACCCGCGAAACCGTCTGGTGGCCGACGACTTCGAGCACCGCTACAACGACCGGCTTGCGGAAGTGGCCCGGCTCGAGGCGCGGCTGAAGAGAGCCAACGACGGCGCGCCGCAGAGGGTGACGCCAGAGATGCGGGCCCAGTACCTCGAACTAGGCCGGGACGTGAAGCGCGTCTGGGACAGCGAGAACGTCGCGGCCGCGACACGCAAGCGGCTCGTGCGGGCGGTGATCGAAGAGATTGTGGTCCACGTAGAGGATGCCAGGATTGTGCTCCGGATGCACTGGCGCGGAGGCGACCACACAGAATTGCATGTGCGCAAGAACCGCAGGGGCGAGCATCGCTTTGTCACGGATGTTGAGACGGCGCGCCTGATTCCCAAGCTCGCGCTGCAGATCCCTGACGCCAACATCGCCAGGCTGTTGAACCTGCTGGGGAAGCGCACCGGCCGAGGGCACCGCTGGACCAGGTCACGAGTGACAACATTCCGGGCACATCGGGCAATTCCGGTGTATCGGCGGGAAGACCGCCGCGCGCGCGGCGAACTTACCTTGGAGGAGACCGCGGATCGCCTGAGAGTCGGCAAGCACCTGGTCCGGCGGCTGATCCGGGACCGCATACTTCCGGCTCGCCAAGTTTGCCAGGGTGCTCCTTGGGCGATAGCGGAGGAGGACCTAGCGCGGCCGGCCGTGATCCGTGCATTGAGGGGGGAAGCTGAAGAGGATGAGAGGCAGGAGACGTTCGATTATGGAAGAGAATGACGGCCAGATGGTTAGTCTGAAACAGGGCCGAACATGCGCTGGAAGGACAGGTAGTGGTGGGCGGCCACCAGCCGGTCCCAACGTCGGTGCTCGCAGCCGCCGCGAGTCGGGCGCACGCAAACAGCGCGCAGGTCATAGTGCGCGTTTTGCACCGTTGTTGCCATCTGGAGGCCAGCCACCAAGGCCCACTATGACAGAATCAGCTCAAAATGTCCACCCCTCTACCTAGAAGCCCTGACATTCAGCCCCGCAGCGGTGTGCGCTGGGGCCACCGAAGGACCAAGGATTCAGCTCCCATCCGTCCGATGTCTCGCCGTTACGGGGCAGCCGGCTTTCCGGAACTGCAGCCGTGGGCCAGGGATGGGCTCGAGCGGATCGGGGCAGTGTTCCACTGGGCGCGCCTGCGTCGCAGGGCCTGACAGCCCGACCTGCCCTTGCAGGGCCAGGCCGAGGACTGCGCGGCTGCGCAGGCAAGCCTGGAAGCCAGCTTCGGGGAACTCTTCGACGACGCGCTGCAAGCGTGGCAGCGCCTGGTCGCCCGCTATGAGCTGCTGGAAGGCTTGCAGCCAAGCGCTGGCCGGACCGGCGCGGAGCTGGCCCAAGTGGCAGCGCAGGGCAAAGCCACGGCGTCCTTGATCCAGCATCAGGAGGGTCCCAGCGTGTTTCTCGAGGATCCGGGGATTCCCATGGACAACAACCGCTCGGAGTGGACCTTGCGCGGGCCCGTGATCTCGCGCCAGCGGCGCTTCGGGCCCGGCGGACCGGCCAGGGCCAAGACGGCGGGGCGCCTGCTCAGCGTGCTGCAGACAGCGAGAGTGGCTGGGCTGAACCCGTACCGGTGCCCGCAGGATTGGCTGGATGCCTATGCGCGCAACCGGGGCCAGGCCCCATCGGACCTGTCCCCATGGCTCCCGTGAGAGATGGACGAGCAGCGCATGGAGGAACTCCGCGCACCTCCCATACGCTGCTGGACTCCGGCCAACGAGCCGCCAGCGGCAGCACTCGCTCCCGCACCCGACAGCACTGTCCCGCGCGCAGCTTGACTCCCCGCTGAGGCCAACTCGCGAGTTTCCCTACGACACTCGCCCACCTTCTCAGGCTGGAGCCCGAACGCGGCGAGCGAGCCCACCCTGCACCTGCGGGCCGCACCTTCCCTCCCTTGGTCCTCGCGAGGGCCAGTCTCCCAGGCCCCAAATACTCCCCGGAGTGAATGCTTACGCTCACAGCTGCGGCTGAGGTCTGGCTGCGCGCCCTGCTGGCGCGCGGGCTTGGGACGCAACTGTTGCCGACCGTGTAAAACTGCACCGATGTGGCCGTCGAAAATTGCACACTTTTTGGTCTGGAGCGGGCCTGGCGATCTTGCGTCACCATTGAACGGAGGAGGCGCGGCCTGATGGAGCTGCACCTCGGTTACGAGAGCTGCGACCGGTACCCGCTCGAAGTGTCGGTGGACGGCCCTGCCGACAACAGGGCGCGCTACCGCATCGGGGGCAAGATGATGAAGCGGGCGGACAAGGGGCGGACCCTGAGGGTCAACGCCCACGTAAAGCTTGGCGGGATTCCCCCCGAGGCGCACCGCTACGTGGTCAACGGCCGTACCCCCCTGGAGTGGTTCAGGGACCGCTACCGCGTCAAGACGCACAAGGGCAGCGGGTTCGTCAACGACCCGAACGGATGGTTCGAGGATCCCCGGGATCTGGTCGAGGCCCTCCGGCGCGTCGTGCACGTCAGCGTCGAGACCGTGCGCATTGTCGAGCGCCTGCCGGACCCGTTCGGGTAGCCGGTGGGCGTCGATTGGCATCTCGCGGCTTTGAGACACGGTGTCATGCGCCAAGTCCAAATCGGCCGCGGGCGCATCGGGGCCGCATCACTGCCCCACGGGCTTGGCGCAGATTCTCGAGCAAGGCGAACCGCGCACATCAAGCTCCACTTCCCGCTAGACTGGGCGTAATGTCGGTCGCAGTACAACCGGCAACCATCCCGGCCGAGTTCAGGAAGCGGGTGAACCGCTGGGCACAGCGCCAGCCGGGCCCCGTCTCGGTGATCCTGTTCGGCTCCCGCGCCCGCGGAGACCACGGCCCGGAATCCGACTGGGACATCGCGCTCGTGTTCGATGGAGAGCGCCCGTCGCTGGACGGGCTTCCCCGCGCGCTCGGGGACCGCGACATCGACTGGGTGCCGATCGAGCTCTCCCATGCGATGCGCCGGCTGAATGTTTGCGGCCTGCCGCATGCCGTGGCGGCGGACGGTCGCTGCTTGCGCGGCGATCCGCTGCCCCGTCCGGAGAGGAGAGACATGAACCTTCGACACGCGTGGGATAACTTGGTCGAAGCCCACGGTGAAATGCGCCGCGGAATGGACGCCCTGGCCGACTACTGGGTCCTGCCCGCGCGCCTGCGGTGGGGCTGCGACACGGCGGTGGCGCGGCATGGGGCCATGGCAGGAGAGCTGCTGTGCAAGGCCGTGATGAACATGAGAGGCATGGAACCGCAGCGGTCCCATTCGGTGGCTGAACTGTGCGACGACCTGCAGCGGGAGTTTCCGGGCGATCCGCTGCTGGCCTTGCTGCGAGACTGCGACGGACAGACCGAGAAGGCGCACGTGAGTGTCTACCCCAATCAGAGTTTCGAGCGAGAGGAGATCGACGTCTCCGTGGCCCGGCTGGCCGCGGCGCTGCGCGCATCAGGGGAGGTGCTGGCTGCGGCGTGTGATGTTTCCTTTCCCCGCGAAGGGAGGAGTGGGATGGAATATGTGGCTGTGCGCAGAGCGCAAATCTGCGCCCGAACGGACAAGCTGCGTTCCACCGACTGCCCCTGGAACGTCCGGGGTGTGATCCAAGCCGGGATCGACGCGTGGCCGGACACCCCGGAGCTGTGGAATCTCCTGGCAGCCCCTCCCCCGGGGCGGACTCCGGAGAGCGCAGGCAGGGGATGGGAGCCGCCGGGGCGCTAGGCTCGCGCAAAGCGAAGCGCCCCCGCGCCGGAAACCGCTCGGGGCGCGGGTCCGGGCGTCACCACCGGGCAGGGGTGACAGTGATCAGGTCCTTGGACCGCGTCCGGATGCTGATCGTCGCGAGGCACTCGTCCGCGGCGACCTCGGCCAACCGGGCAAGCTCTGCGACCGTTCCGGTCTTGCCGAACAGCCGGTCATGGGCGACCTCGACCGGGCGCGCTTTCATGTGATTCCCGGCGACCTCCGTGTTACGGTCCCAGCACTCAGAAACGTCCGTGATCATCGGTCGCTTGTCGTTGTGATGCGCGTATCTTCCATGTTGTCACCTCCTACAGTGAATCTAGGTGCGCTTGCACGCGACGGTCCGATGCCTCCAGGAACAGCCCGCTCACCGCGTTCTGGCCGCTCGCGAACGCGTCGTTCCATTCCTCCAGCGTGGTCGTGCAACCCTCGACCAGGTCGGGATCGTCCAAGAAGGCGAGCACGTCCGGCTGCCCGTTGACGACTTCCCCCGCGTCTGTCTCGCACGCGATCTCCAGCGTCATGCGCGCGTCAGGGCGCATCTCCGGAAACTCGTCATGCGCGGCGCGTTCGATCGCCCCGCCAGCGCTCCACTTGCGCGCCTCGAGGTCGAGTTCGGCTTGCTCATTCATTGCCTTCCTCCCCTTGTCTGCTTTCTGACGTTCACCCTCATGGCCCGGTCCCGGGCCGCCTCGAAGAGGCCGATCACGTCTTGCGCGTCCCGGGCGATGGCGTCGTTGAAGTGCGGCAGCGTGGCGCTTCGCACGTTGTCGCCGATCTCGGTCCTGACCGCATCGGTGCAGCCACTGGCCAGAGACCTCTGGAACCGCCGCCCAGCGCCTTGAAGGGTGTCGTGCACGGCCCGCCCGGCGTCGGCAAGACCCACGTGGCGATCAGTCTGGCCATCACCGGCGCCGAGAGCGGGCGTCGGGTCTACTACGGCACGCTGACCGACCTCATCGACTCGCTCGAAGAGGCCCAAGCCGCCGGCCGCCTCAACCACCGGCTCAAGACTCTGGCCCACCCGGCGCTCTTGGTCGTGGACGAGATCGGCTACCTCCCGGTCACCCGCAGCGGCGCCATCCTTTTCTTCCAACTCGTCAACCGGCGCTACGAGCACGCTTCGACCGTGGTCACCTCGAACAAGGGCTTCGAGCAGTGGGGCGAGATCCTGCACGACGAGGTCATGGCCGCTGCCCTGCTGGACCGGCTGCTGCACCGCTGCCACATCGTCAACATCCGGGGCAACAGCTACCGGATGCGACGCCATATGGAGCTCTCCAAGGCCATCCACCCAACGGCCTCCCGCGCCGTCTCCGCGGAGCACGCCGGGAATGGGGGAACAGGGTCATGATGGGTGTCTCGACTCCATCGGGAGCCCCCGCTCCGGTCGCTCCGCCCCCTCCGCGGCGGCTCCCGAAAAGCGTGCAATTTTCAATTGTCAGATGTGTGCAATTTTCGACGGTGATTGACAGCAACCCGAGATCATTCCCTTAAGGGAGTGTCCCGACCCGCGAGTGATGCTCTTGGCACTGGCACCTGGGGAATGGCCCTCGACTGTGGCATCGCCCCCCGAGTGGGGTCCTCTCGGGGCACACGATGCAGCTTCATCCTCGGTAGGAATGCGTACCCTTGGTCCCGGAAGCCGTCCCTTGCCACGGCCCGATGGCCCCGTCCTAGTAGTCGCGAATGCGAATCCTGCGATACTCCACCTTCATCGGGTCGCCGCGGTGCAGTTGCATGGCGAGGACACCTTCAAGTGCGCCGGGGTCGAGCACGTCATTCGTGACGATCCCGTTGACAAAGATTCTGATGCGATGGCCCTCGCACGCGATCTCGACCGCATTCCAGCCTGTGCGCACCACATGCTCGGCCCTGTCCTGCCAGCCGTCGAGGATCAGCCCCCTGGGAAGCCCCTCGCCGTGAAGGTTGCCCCAGCCCTTGCCCTCTGCGAGGTCGGCCTGATATCCGCGCACCGTCCAGCCATGGGTCCGCTCACTGCGGAACTGCATCCCGCTGTTCCCATTTCTGAGCCGGACCTCGAACCGAAGCACGAAGTCCGAAAACGTCCGGCGCGAGATCAGGAACGAATTTGCCCGTAGGGGCCGTCCATCGGTCGAGCCGACGATCATCCCGTTCTCGACTCTCCACAGTTCGGGGTCGCCGTCCCACCCGGCCAAGTCCTGCCCGTTGAACAGGGACTCGAACCCAGCCGCCGCCTCGTCCGGAGACACGCTCGGGTCGATCGCGAGACTGGGCAATGCCAGCGCGGACACAATCAAGAGGCACGCCCAGAGCCCTGAGGGGGCGGCACGCAACATGCCCCTCACGGTGTCAGGCAGCCTGTTCGGCCAGCGCCTCCGCTTGCTGGGCGGCAGCCAGCGGCTGGATGAGCACATCCAGATTGCCGTCCAAGACTTGCGGAAGCCGGTGGACCTTGAGCCCGATCCGGTGATCCGTGATGCGCATCTCCGGGAAGTTGTACGTCCGGATCTTCTCGGACCGGTCCCCGCTGCGCACCATCGCTCGGCGGCGTGAGGCCTGCTCGGAGTGTTGTCGCTCGCGCTCGATCTCGTAGAGCCTCGACCGCAGCACCTGCAACGCCTTCTTGCGGTTCTTGATCTGGGACTTCTCGTCTTGGCAGGTAACGACCAGTCCCGTGGGCACGTGCGTGATCCGCACGGCTGAGTAGGTCGTGTTCACCGATTGCCCGCCCGGCCCGGACGAGCAGTAGGTGTCAATCCGCAGATCGCTCTCGGAGATCTCGATGTCCACCTCGTCCGCTTCTGGAAGCACTGCGACCGTGACGGCAGAGGTGTGAATGCGCCCTTGGGACTCCGTCTTCGGCACCCGTTGAACACGGTGGACGCCGCTCTCGTACTTGAGCCTGGAGTACACCGCTTTCCCCGTCACCAGCGCGATGACCTCCTTGATGCCTCCAGCCAGCGAGTCGTTGCGCACGGTGGGTTCGACCTTCCAAGACCTGCCCTCGGCGTACTTGCAGTACATCCTGAAGATTTCCAGGGCAAACAGAGTGGCCTCGTCGCCGCCCGTTCCGGCCCGGATCTCGAGGACGGCCCCCTTCGCGTCGGCCGGGTCCACCGGCAGCAACAGGAGCCGGATCTGCTCGGCAAGGCTTACGCGCTGGGATCGCAACTCGGCGATCTCGTCCCGTGCCATCTCTGTGATCTCGGGGTCAGGGTCCGCGAGCAGGTCCGAGGCCTGCGTCATCTCGTCGCCGGCGTGTTTCCAAGCCCGGTACTTCTCCACAACGTCGGTCAGGGAAGCGTGCTGCTTGGCACACTGCTGGTAAGCCCTGAGGTCGGCCATCAGCGCTGGGTCTGCCAGCCGCGCGGCCAGACTCTCGTAGCGTGCCTCCACTTCCTCGATGCTGCGTATCCACTCCATGACCCGTTCCTTGGCAGCCTCGGCGGGCTCACCGGCCCGCTGTGCCCTGTGCGGGGCTTCGATCGAGGCTTCTTGCTCTCTAAGCGATCACTGCGCTTCCGCCCGCCCGCCGCTCGAATTCGAAGGCCCGCTCCAACGCGTGGATCGCCACCTCCACCTGATTGTCGTCCGGTTGCCGGGTCGTGATGCGCTGCAGCCACAACCCAGGTCTCGCCACGAGCGAGAACACGCTTCCTTGGCGCTTGGCTGTGTAGCGGATGATCTCGTAGCTAAGCCCGGCAATCACCGGCAACAGCGCAATCCGCGTCAGGAACGACTCGACAAACCCGTCGAATGGGATTAGCGCGTACACGCCGATCGCCACGAGCATCACGAACATCAGGAAGCTCGTGCCGCAGCGAGGGTGCAAGGTTGTGAACCGCTGCGCGTTAGCCACGGTCAGGTCGCTGCCGGACTCGTGATTGTGAACGACCTTGTGCTCGGCGCCGTGGTACTCAAATACCCGGCGGATGTCCTTCATCCTTGCGATCGCCAAGAGGAATGCGAGAAAGATCGCGATCCGCACGCAGCCCTCGACAACGCTGAAACCAACGGGATTGTCCAAGGCCGGGACGAAGTTCTCCACTTGGCCCGTGGCCAGTAGCGGGACCAGCTTGTACATCACGATGAAGAAGCCAAGCGAGATCGCAATGTTCAGGCCTAGCATCCAGGAGGGGAGCTCCTCGGGCTCCCCGTCGTCACCGTCGACGGCTTGGGTGGCCGAGTAGTTCAGCGCCTTGACACCCAAAGCCATCGATTGCGCCAGCACGCCGCAGCCCCTTGCAATCGGCAGGGACCAGAATCTGCTCCGCTCCGAGAGCCGGACGGATGCGTCCTCCATGGTTGTGATCTCGCCGCTGGGCCTGCGGACGGCCACGCAGTATGACTGGGGCGTGCGCATCATCACGCCCTCCATCACCGCCTGTCCGCCTATGAGCGGATCTCCGTCCGCTCGCATCGCGGGAAGCAGGGCGGCGTGCGCGCAGACCCGCCCGACCTGTCGGAGAACCCTCATCAAAGAACCCCTATGATGCCTAGCCTCGGCGGGGACCAGCCCTAAACTAGGATACACTGGCAGCATGTTGCGCAAGCTCTGGCTGCGCTTCCGGCCGGCCGTCCTGTGGGAGTTCCCCCGCGGTTCTTGGCAGTACGACGTGGTCGTCGTGCTGATCCTGGCATTCATCTTCCTCACTCCCGAAGAACTGTTCAACGACCGCCCCAGTCAGCCGGTCGTGCAGGAGATTGAGCACGCCGCGGAAGACGCCCGCGTTTTCTGGGTCGATCCCGGCGCGCTCGGCCGGGCGGATCCCGAGACGGCCGACGGGCACATTCGCGAATTGCTCGACAGCAAGTGGAGCGGCGAGGTTGCCATCGAGCGAATCCAGCCCACCACCGACCTGGCCGGGAACGTGCAGGCCTATCTCGTGTTCACCCGGCCTGTGGCGACAGATGCTCGGCCCGACGCGGGTGCGGTGGTCCGGGAATAGGGCCTTCTCGCCGGGATTTCGGACGATCGTGCAAGCGCGGTTCCCCCATTTCTTAACCCAGACTTGCGTGTTTGGAGTCCTGGCGGCGTCTTGCGCAGCCGGGGCGGCAACTCTTGGGGTTGCTGACGTGCTCGCCCGCATGGACAGCGCGGCGGCGGACTGGTCAGGCATGCGTGCCGAGGTCCAGTGGGCTCGCTACATGTCCCTGGTGGACGATCTCACATCCGAGCACGGCCGGATCGCCGTGCGCCGCGAGGCGTCTGGGGATGTGTCGATGCTAGTCTCGTTCGATCGCCCGAACGTCTACTTCCTCGCCGTCAAGGGCGCGAAGGTCGAGATCTACAAGCCCAAGATCAAGACTGTGGAAGAGTACGACCTTTCCGACTCCAGAGACAAGCTCGAGAATGCGCTGCTCTTGGGATTCGGGATTTCGGGCCGCTATCTCTCCGAGCACTTTGGCATCTCCGTCATTGGCCGGGAGGAGATTGCTGGCCAGCCAACCGTCCACATGGACCTGTTGCCCAAGAATCCAGAGGCCGAGATCAACAACCAGCGCATCGAGATGTGGATCTCGGCCAAGCACTGGCAGCCTGTCCGCCAGAGAGTCCATGACCGGCTCACTGACGACTACCGTGAATACTCGTACTCCGGCATCGAGGTCAACCCGGCACTGCCGGACAGTCTGTTCAAGCTGCGCGTGGCGCGGGGCACCAAGCGGGTTCGGCCCCAGCGGTGACGTTCGCCGGCGTTAGCGGAGGATCGTGACGCGGGCCTTGGCCGGGTCGGCGGGGTAAGGTGTCGTTCCCTCGTCAGACAGCACTGACTCGGCCTTGATCTCGACCTCGTGCGCACCCACGGGTGCCGTCAGCGAGGCGCTGCATCGCAGCTCGAAGTCCGTCTCATCGCCGACCAGCTCTGCGGCTTCGCACGCAAGGCCTGAGGGCAGGCCGATCGCCGTCACCGTGACGGTCCGCCGAAACCGGCCCTCTCGCCAAATCGAACCGGTCCAAGTTCCCGAGTCTCCTGCCGCAAGCTCGAGCATCGCCTCCGGAGGGGTGATCCCGTATCCCTCGACAATCTCAATCTCGAGGGGCTTAGAGAGCACCGGCAGCTCTCGGTCGCCGCGTTTGACGCTTGCGCGGAGGTTGAAGTCGACCGTGCCGAGCGAGGTGCGCTCGTGCGCGAATATGGCGAACTCTCCGCCGCTGGCACCGTCCCAGCCGTCCAGCTTCCGCAGTCGAAGGCTGCCCGAGTTGCGAGGCAGGTCAACTTTCGTGCTGATCGACGTTCCCGGCCGTCGGTCCGCGAAAGCCCACTTGGCCGTCAGAGTGCCGGCACCCTTTACGAGCCGCAACTGCCGATCCGTCAGAAACTCGAGACGAGCGGGTGTGGCCGACGTGATGCGCAGGGGCAGGTCGGCCCCGAGCCACGGCGCCGTGACCGGGGCTTGATTCGGGCCACTCACGTTGACGCGGATGCCCGGAGCGGTCGCCCGCCGGTCCAAGGCCGGCCCGTCCTCCGCTGCTCGGCCGCGAATCACAAGATTCGTGCGACTCGGCCCGGCACTCGTGCTGGCGGTCAGGGTCAGGCTGCCGCTCACGAACCGGTCCAGTGTGTTGTTCAGCCGTGACGACGGCGGAATGTGGCCCCCGGAGATATCGAGCTCCGGAGGCGGCTCCTCGACATAGAGCTGGATTGGCCCGTGATACCCCCGCCGCTCGGCCTGCACTGTCACGATGGCTGAGCCTCCCTGCGGGATGTTGACGTAGGGGTCGACAACCGACAGCAGGAAGTCTGGGCCCTGTCGGCGGGCCAGCAGTCGGTAGGCGAATCCGGCCCCGCCACGGCCGAGCAGGTCGTCCACTGACACTGTCAGCTCGTCAACTTCCGGCGGAACCGTGAGGTTCACGAATGGGTAACTCGCGGTTTGGCCTGTCGTGGTGATTACGTAGGGGTTGGGATCGCCGGCGTGCTTGCCGGCCACGGCGAGAGTCCCGCCTGCGTGGCCGATCTCCATCACGCCGTAGAGCTCCGATCCGGGCAGCTCCCCCGACCGCAGCTCGAACGCCCATTGCTCCCCGCTTCGCACTGCGAGTCGGTACGTGTCTCGCTCGCCGGGCTTCCCGATCCTCCCGTTGACCAAGACGCGGTCGGAGAGCGTGCCGGCGGCTTGGCCCTCGAGCAACTCCTGACCACTGCCAACCACGAACGGCACGGTCGAAGGCGTTTCCCCCATGGGGACCCAAGTCACCGTCGCGCCTCTTGGCGCAGGGGTCAGGTCGACCGTCGCCTTGCGCGGGCGCTCCAGATTGCCCCCGGAGAATTCCGCCTCGACCGGGGACTCACGGCCCCAGCCCAGCGGATAGACGGTATCCGCATAGCGGTACTCGCCAACGGTCAGGCGGTAGAAGTCGGCCTTCTGGTCGCTATAGCGCTCGTCGCGGACGACTGCGAAGTACTCCCCGTCTTCCAATGCCGCGAAAGCCACGCGGGCATCCAGTCCGAGCCCCGGGGAGTCCGCCGCGCGGCCAATCACTAGGCCCGCGCTGTTCTGCACTTCCAGGTTTGGGTCGATTGCTGAGCCCACTCCGCGCGCTATGACCGTGGCTACGATCGGCTGGCCCTTGGACGCCCGGAATCGGAACAGATCCTGTTCTGGCCCCTGCAGCCGCCCGTCCAGAGTCGCGGGAATCTCAATCGCCTGTGCGCCGTCCCTGAAGTCGTTGGACCTCCCGTCACCGTCCAATCGCGACTCAGTTTCCCCAATCGTCGGAAACGGCCCGATCGTGAACAGGAGCGCGTTGGAAACACCCTCCTCGGTTTCCACGCGGAGCGGGTAGACACCGGCGGCTGCATCCGGCGCGATCTCGAGCAAGTATGCCAGTTCGTCAGCGCTTGTCGGGCCCTTGGAACTCTGGCTGACGAGCGAAGTGGCGGCGAGTCCGTGCGCGCCCCCGACATTCAGCGAAGCAGTTGGCCCCAAGCGGTCGCCCGTGAGGCTAAGGCGCACCGCCGTGCCCACCTGACCGCCACGCGGATCCATCGAGGAAAGCACGGGCTCGGCCGCGAGCGGAATCGCCAGACCGACCGCCACAAGCACCGCACGCCGAATCCTGTACGCCATGACCGTTTATGCCCGTGCCGATCAGCCGAGCGCCCCAAGGATACCAATCGTTCCCATGTCGAGGGCTGGGGCTAGGCGAGTTCAGACCTGCTTGGGGACGACAAACGGAGCACGGTAGTGCCGGGAGAGCATGTCGTTCGCGATGCCGTTCCCGACAAACATCCCCGTCTCACGGTCGGTGTGCAGATGCTGGCCGCAACGGTAGCTGATGTTCGCGAGATGGCACAGTTCCGCCGCGGCGGCTCCAATCTGGACATCCGCGTTCAGGGAGCGGTGGTTCCGTGACCGCACAGCCTCCACGAAGTTTGCCATGTTCGGCCGGGGGTCCCAGATGGCCTCCTCGTGACGTTCCTCTTGATGGGAGACTTCCCGGTCGTCCCCGAGATGGATCCGGAATCCGCGAGGGTCAACCACCATGTAGCCCTCGTTGCCGAAGAAGATGTTCCCCACGAAGTTCGACCCTTCCAGTGGCGAGCCACCCTCGTTGGGGCTCGGCAGGTTCCGCACGTCGAACACGATCTCGGAATCGTCGAACGCGAAGTGGGCCTGCTGGGTGTTCGGCGTCTCCTGATCATCCTTCCAGACAAATTTGCCCCCGCTGGACGAGATGGACCGCGGCCGCGAGTATTCCCCCAGGCCCCACCGGCAGATGTCCATCTCGTGGACTCCCTGATTCCCGATGTCTCCGTTCCCCGTGTCCCAGAACCAGTGCCAGTTGTAGGCGAACCGATTCTTCGAATAGCGACGCATTGGCGCCGGGCCTAGGAACGTGTCCCAGTCAAGCCCTGCGGGCACCGGCTCTTCCGGCGTGCGGCCGATCGATTTGCGGCGCCGGAAGCAAAGGCCCCGGGCCATGTAGACCGTGCCGATCGCTCCCTCGCGGAGCATCGCCATTGCCTTGCGCTTGTGGCCGATCGAGCGGCTCTGGGAGCCTACCTGCACCATGCGCCCGTACTTTCGCGCCGCCTTGACCATCTGCTCGCCCTCGAAGGCGTTGTGGCTGGCGGGCTTCTCGACGTACACGTCCTTCCCGGCTTGGCAGGCCCAGATCGTGGAGAGTGCGTGCCAATGGTTCGGGGTTGCCACCGACACCGCGTCGATCTCGCGGTCATCGAACAGCGCCCGCATGTCCGAGTACTCCTTGGGCGTGTGGTCCTGAAGGTTGCGCACCAGGGCCGATGCCCGTTCGCGGGTCTCCTGCGTTCACGTCACAGATCGCGGCGATGCGCGTTCCGGGAACGTCGGAGAAGTACCGCAGGTGGCCACGGCCGCGTCCACCGGTGCCGACAACTGCGAGGTTGACGGTCTCGTTCGCCCCGAGAACGGGCATTGCGCGAGTGGCCGCCAGCGCAGCCGCCCCCTTCAGGAGCCGTCGGCGGTCTCGGTCGATCATGCCGTTCAGATTACTACAGGCGGAATTGGGTCCGATGTGTTATTTTCCGGCATTGCGGTTGCTGCGAGTTGCGGTCTTGGGGGTGCTCTCGCTGGGCTGGGCACCGGGTGCGGACTCGCTCGTGCACTCTCGGCTGGAAGCCGCCGTCCGCGCGAATTCAGGCTTGGAAGAGGATTTGCTGACCCTTTGCGACCGCATCGGCGCCCGGCCGGCGGATTCGCCTGCGATGCGGGCGGCGTTGCAGTGGGCGCTGCGCGCGTTTGAGGCCGCGGGGCTGCAGGCCCCGCGGCTGGAGACCTTCGAGATGCCGCGCTCGTGGTCGGAAGGCGAGACTGCTGTTGAAGTGCTGGCCCCTTCGGCCTTTGCCGTTTCCGCCGCAGCGACAGCACTCTCGCCCGCGACTCCGGAGTGGCTGGAGGCAGAGGCTGTCGCGACCGCCTTGGGGAAGAATGCTTCCAACGTCCGCCGGGACCGGGCGCTAGCCGGAAAGATCGCCGTGGTCCCGCTGGACGATGCATCGTCGTTTGACAGCCTCGGACATTCCCAGCTTCACGCGCTGTTGGCGATGCGCGGCGCGGTCGCGTCCGACGCGAAGGCCGTGCTCTTCGCCTCGACCCGGCGGAATCAACTCCTGTACCGGCACTTGCACAGCCTCTCCGCGGAATTGGATCCGATCCCGTCCGCGGTGGTCGCCCGGGAGGATGGCCTGCGGATTCTGCGCCTCCTGCAGGCGGGAGACACCGTTCGGGTGCGACTTCGCCTGCCGAATCAGATCGGGCCGCGATACGAAACGGCGAACGCCGTGGCCGACATCCCCGGGTCGGACCTGGCCGCGGAGATCGTGCTCATCGGGGCGCACTTGGACTCGTGGGACCTTGGGTCGGGGTGCCTCGACAACGCTGTCAACGCAGCCATGGTAGTCCACGTTGCCCGCTCCATCCGAGCGTCCGGGGTGGAACCGCGCCGCACGCTTCGGTTCGTCCTCTTCGGGGCCGAAGAGCTCGGTCTGTTCGGCTCACGGGCGTATGCCGAGAGGCATGGCGCCCAGATCGGGGACCATGTCCTCGCAATCGTGCATGACATGGGCGGGGGGCGGATGCAGGGGTATGCGACTGGCGGGCGACAAGACTTGTTGCCGGTCTTGGAGAACGCCATCGCCCGGGCGAGGCTATCCCATCCCTTGCGCAATACCGATGACGGCTATTTCATCAGCGACAACCTTCCATTCATGCTGCAGGGTGTCCCGTCGGTGTTCGCGGTGCAGGACACGGCGGACTACTTCGTCCCTTATCACTCGCCGGCGGACACGTTCGACAAGGTGCAAGTTCAATTTGTGACCGAGGCGGCGGCGATCGCGGCCGGCCTGATGGTCGAGGTGTCCACCATGGAGGAACGTCCCGGCGCAAGGCTCGAGCGGCGGGAGGTGCTGGCCTGGCTACGCCGCGAGCGCCTTGTCCGGCACTTTCAATTTCTCGGCGTCTGGGACTCTTGGTGGTCGTACTACGGCCCGACGAACTGACGGTCGCTCCAGTCTGGCCAGTGGCATCGGGCGAACACGCTGCCGGCGCTCCAAGCGTGCCCCGCCTCGAGCGCCGGAACTCGGCCATTCCAGCTTGACCGACGCCCTGAACGGCCATCTGCGATTGCCAGCGAACACGCCGGGCGAGTGATTCTGGGCCTGTGCCTTCCGGGCGCGCCGCCCGCCTCACTGCTAGCGTAGGCCCATGGCCCCTTCTCTCGGCCCTCAGCCTGGCATGCCCCAGCCCGGCCGGGAGGAACTTGCCCGCCGCGAAGAGCACATGGTTCGCCTCGTGGCCGAACTCCGGGCCCAAGAACGGGCACTGCGAAAAGGCGGCGGTTCCGGAATGGTCGAGCGACAGCGTGCGCTCGGGAAGCTTCTGGCCCGCGAGCGCATCGCCGCGCTGTTGGACGAAGGGCAGGAACTGCTGGAAATCGGCCTGCTGGTCGCCTCGGACGCGCACGGCGGCACAGCTCCGGCCGCTGGCGTCGTTACGGGCATCGGGCACGTCGGAGGCCGCCCGGTGGCAATCATGGCCAACGACTCGACGGTCAAGGCCGGGAGCTGGTTTCCCGAGACCGTCGCGAAGATCCTGCGCATCCAAGAGGTGGCGATGCGCTCCAGGCTTCCGATCGTCTACCTCGTCGACTCGGCCGGCATATTTCTCCCGCTCCAGCACGAGACGTTCCCAGGCAGGTTTGGCGCTGCCCGAATCTTCTACAACTGCGCCCGCATGCAGCGCGTCATGCACATCCCCCAAATCTCGGCCGTCATGGGGCCGTGCATTGCCGGGGGAGCCTACCTGCCCGCGCTGAGCGACGTGATCCTGATGGTCCAGGGCACCAGTTTCATGGGCCTAGGCGGGCCGAACCTCGTGCTGGGGGCCACTGGCGAGCGGGTGAGCACCGAGGAGCTGGGAGGCGCCCGGCTGCACACTGCTGAGAGCGGCGTCGCGCATTACCGGGTCGAGACCGACTCGGAATGCCTGGCGAAGATCCGAGAGATGCTGATCGACCTGCCCGGGACAGGGCTGCCTCATCGGCCCTCTGCGACTGAAGGGGATTCCGGGGCGCTCAACTCGGCCCTCCCCGTCGACCGACGGCTGCCGTACGACATGCACCACATCGTGCGGCATGTCTTTGACACCGGCGGCTGTGCCGAGTTCATGGCGGACCGGGCACCTGAGATCTTGTGCGCAAACTTGCGCGTCGGGGGTTGGCCGGTGGGCTTGGTCGCGAATCGCCGCGGCATTTTCAGGGACTCTGGCGATACTCGCATCGGTGCCATCATCTACGCCGAGAGCGCGAGGAAGACTGCCGAGTTCGTGGCCAAGTGCAACCGCATGGGGCACCCCCTCGTCTATCTGCAGGATGTGACGGGATTCATGGTAGGTTCCAGCGCCGAGCGGAGCGGGATCATCCGCGCGGGGGCAGAAATGATCGCAGCAATGGCGACCACCCGCGTTCCCAAGATTGTGATCACGCTGCGGCACGCCAGCGGTGCCGGCTACTACGCAATGGCCGGCCAGGGGTTTGATCCGGAGTTCTCGCTGTGCTGGCCCACTGCCCGAGTGGGCGTGATGGAGGGCGAGTCGGCGGTCCAGGCACTGTACGCCTCCGAGCTGGGCAACTCCGGGCCCACCCCCACCGATCTGCCGCCAGACTTGGTGGAAAAGATAGAGGCCACACGTGATCGCTACGAAAGAACACTGAACGCGCACTGGGCCGCATCGCGGGGACACGTTGACGCGATCATCGCTCCGCAGGACACCCGCTCGGCCCTGATCGGATGCCTCGAGGTCGTGCACGGAGGCGGATACAGCGCAATCCCGGGGGCTACTCGGAGGAACGCGTGGCAGGGCCGTAGGGGTATGCCAGAATGAACCGTGACGGGAACATCGGCGTTGCGTATTCGCCCAAATGCCCAATTTGTGCGCGCCTTCGAGGGGCGCATCGACAGTCTGCGCCGTGTTTGCCTTCCGCTCGTGAGTCTCGCCAGGGCGAGCCGGCCAGGGCGTGCCGCAACTGCTGTGAGGCGTGAGTCGAAATGATCCCGACCGATCCTTCCCAGTCCGACCGTCCGCGGTCCAGCTTGCTGCGCGGAGTGGCGTCTCTGTGCTTCGTCACACTGCTGGGACCGCTCGCAACCCAGAGCGCACGCGCCGCCGGTATCGGGGAAGACCAGCTGGCTTGCGGGGCGCAACGCTTGGCATCCGAAGCGCTGGTGTTGCACCGTCAAAAACTCGTCCTGCCCGACCGCGGGCCCCAAGCCGAGCTGGAGATTCTCGGGGGTATCCAGACTGCCGATGCAGACGGCATCGCAATCATCCAAACATCCGACGATTCGTGGGCGCCGGTCCGCGAGTTCGATCTGGCCAGCTCTTCGGTTTCCATCATCCCTGCTGATGGGGCGCTCAAGGTGCAGGCCGCAGAGTTTGCCGAGTCTGCCCCGATCAACGAGGTGGGTGTTCGGCTGGAGCTCGAGGATGACGATTCGGCACTGGTCGACTTGCCGTTCGCATTCCCCTTCTACGGCCGCGCTTACAGCCAAGTCTACGTGCAGTCGGACGGAAACCTCACATTCCTCTTTCCCGAGCACAGGTCAGATCCGCGATCCTATTCGCGCGCGGCCTTCGGGCCGCCCCGGATCTGCCCGCTTTTCAAGGACTTGGATCCCAGCGTGGGGGGCGTGGTCAGGCTGGACGCGAGATCCGACGCTGTCACGGTGTCCTGGTTAGGCGTTCCTGTCTTCTCCGACGACGAGACAGGCCGTCCGCAGACCTTTCAGGTAACGCTGGGCGCCGCTGGCGACATTGAGTTTCGCTATGGGGATGTCGACGTGCCCAACGCAGTGGTGGGCCTGTTCACTGGCACTGCCCGCAGCGGGGTCGATGTTGTCGACTGGAGCGAGGCGGACGCCAGCGAGTTCGGCCTCGAGAACATCGTGGCCGAGGTGTTCGTTGACGAGCGAACGCTTGACGAATACTCCATCTCGCACGCCTTCTTCCGTGAATTCGAGGACGCCTACGACGCCCTGATCGTGTTCAACGACATGGACGTGCCTGCCAGTCCCAATTCTTTCGCGCACCAGTTCACGGTCCGAAACGAGGTGCGCGGGATTGGCGACAGGGATGTGGACTTTGGTCCCGTCTTCGGCTCTCCCTGGCGGCTCTCCTCGTTCGCCAACATGGGGCCGCTAAGCCAGTATCCGGCCGGCCCTGCCGAAGCGCTCGACTCCTTCCGCGGGGACACGATGGTCTCCATCTTGGCGCACGAAGTGGGTCACCGGTACCTGGCGTACCCAACCATGACCGATCCGCAGACCGGAGACACTTCCACTCTGCTCCTCGGTCGCCAGCAGGCGCATTGGAGCTTCTTCTTCAACTCCGGCGCTTCGGTGCTTGAGGGCAACCACATCGTGGACAATGGCGCCCGCGCCCGCCCGCGCTTCGCGACCCAGAGACCCAGCCATCGATACGGCGAGTACGATCAGTACCTGATGGGGCTGCTCCAGCCCAATGAGGTGCCGCCATCCTTCGTCGTGACCCGCGCCTTGCCTTCGCCTTTCAGGGCCAACAACCCGCTGGGAAATGCCTCCCGGTCGCCCGAGGAGGGCGTTACGTTCAACGGTTTGCGGAAGGAAGTCAGCGTCCAGGACATCATCCTCGAAGAGGGGCAGAGGCGACCGGACACGACAGTCGCGCAGCGCCATTTCCGCCATGCCTTCGCTCTGGTGGTGGCTGACGGCGAGCAGCCAAAGCCAGAATCACTGGCGACCCTTCAAGCGCTACGGCGGGCTTGGGTGGAATTCTTCGATTCCAATTTTGGACAGCGAGCGTCGCTCGAGGTTGATCTGGTGCGGATGCTGCACCTGTCCACATGGCCAGCCGCGGGGCTGGTCGTCGCTTCTCCCGGGGCAGGGGCAGTCCACATCGCGGCACCCCTTGAGACGGACTTCGATGTTCACCTCCGGGCGGACACGGCAATCGCCTCGATTCCGGCCGTCGTGACCATACCCGCCGGCGAGACGCGAGCCACCTTCGAGATGACGGGCCTCAGCCCCGGGAACGCGACCCTGACGGCCGACGCCGCCGTTCCGGGATATGACCGTGCAGTGACCCGGCTGGTCGTGCGGGAGGGCTTGGAAGGCTTGGGTGTCGAGTCTGGCCAGAGAGAGGAGCTGGTTGCAAACGCGAACGCCGATCTGCCAGCATTGCGTTTCAGGGTCCGCGACGAGAACCTCGCACACTACAGCGGCGTCGAGCTGAGCTATTGCGCCGCGACCGCTGAGGAGTGCCCAGGCGGCAGCGTCCTGACCGGCCCCAATGGCGTGGCCCGGGTTGAATGGCCTTTGGCCGACTCTGGCAGCGAGCAGGTGCTCGGGGTCGAGATAGCCGGGTTTCCCGAGACCCGCCTCGAGACGAAGGCCTCGGTATCTTTCGTCTCCCCGGCCGTCGAGCCGTTGCTAACGGCGAACGCGGCCAGCGGCGAAGCACTGGCAGCAGGGCAGGGGTTTGCGCCTGGCAGTCTGATCACGCTGTTCGGGTCAGCCTTGGCCGACGCCGAGAGTGTGTACGGCACGCGCCTGAAGGCTGAGCCGCCCGAGAAAGGCGAAGCCCCCCCGCCGCCGAAGTTCTTGCCACGCGAGCTTGAGGGCACCAGGGTCAGCGTCGCGGGGGTCGGTGCCCCGCTGGTGAGCGTCGCGCCTGGCTCGGTTACCCTGCAAGTACCCTTCGGCGTTGCCACCGACCTTGCGCATGTGGTGGTCACGACGCGATTCGGGTCCGCTCCCATCGTCACAATTCCGGTCGGCTCGGCCCATCCCGGCATTTTTCCGGGGAGCGTCTCTGCCGGCAACCTGCCGGAAGGGCCGGAGCCCTTCTTGGCCGGCTCGGCGGCGCCGATGGCGGGCGGGTCTCTGGTGTTGCATGCCACGGGCCTGGGTGCCGTCAGTCCCCCGGGTCGCACGGGACGGCCGGGCCTTGATGACCCGCAGCAAGCCGTGATCGCGAAAGTGGCGGCTCTCGTCGACGAGCGGGATGCCAGCGTGGAGGGCGCCATTCTTAGCACCGAGGAGGTCGGCGTCTATCTGGTGGGCCTCCGCCTCCCGGCCGGTCTCAGGGCGGGCCGCCACTCCCTGCAGATCGTCGTTGACGGCGAGCCGAGCAACACCGTCGAGTTCACGTCCGAATAGCCGTGGTGCGGCCCACAGCTCTGGCGAGCCGCTGGCTCTTGTTGGCATTGTTGCTGATCGCGGTCATCCTCGTGCCGTTCTGGATCTTCGGCGAGCGTCTCTCGGGAGCCGCTGGAGAGTTGCTCGACACCCGGTCGGGCCGGGCCCTCGCGGCCGCCGCCATCGTCTCGTTGCTGTCGGCCGACGTGCTGCTGCCAATTCCCTCCAGCGTCGTCCTCGCGGCATCTGGGACCCTGCTGGGCACGCTCCCCGGGCTCGCGGCAAGCTGGGTGGGGCTGCAGTGCGGTGCGCTGCTCGGCTACGCGATCGGGCGTTTCGGTGGCACGGAAGTTGCCGCTAGGTTGGTCGGCGCGGCCGAGATGGCTAGGGCCGCGCGCGGCTGGGAGAGATGGGGCGGGCCGCTGCTCGTCGGGTCGCGCGCCGTTCCGGTGCTGGCCGAGAGCGCGGTTCTGCTGGCGGGCATCGCCGCCATGCCCGCGGCCCGGTTCGCGGCGTTGACCGGGTGTGCGAATCTCGGCATTGCGGCCGTGTATGCTGCGGCCGGCGCGCGCGTCGAGGGCCCGGGGGGCTTCCTCGTGGTGTTCGCCGCATCGCTGGTCATCCCCGGCGCTCTCATGCTGGCTGCGCGGATCACGCTTCCGCGCCGGGCGAGGACTCACGGCGAGGCGTTGTCGCCGGGCCGCGGTCCGCACCCAAGGGCGCGATGAGCCAGCCTTCCCGAGCGCGCCGGTCCGTGCTGACCCTGACGACCGATTTCGGCGTCCGGGACCATTATGTCGGCGCGATGAAGGGAGTCGTCGCGCGGATCGCGCCACGAGTGAATGTGGTGGACATCACCCACGAGCTCCCACCGTTCAGCATTCCGGAAGGGGCCTTCGCGATCTGGCAGGCCCAGCGCTGGTTCCCGCCGTCCAGCGTGCACGTAGTCGTTGTCGACCCCGGCGTTGGCAGTGCCCGGAGGCCAGTCGCGGTTCGCGCCGGAGGCCAGGTGTTCGTCGCGCCGGACAACGGCGTCCTGTCCTACGTCGTCGAGTCCAGCCCGCGCTGCGAGGCGCGGGAGATCCGTGCGAGGCACGGGCTTGCCAAGATGAGCCGCACGTTTCACGGGCGGGATCTCTTCGCACCGGTCGGGGCGCGCCTAGCGGCCGGCCTGCGATTCGCGGAAGTCGGCCCACTCGCCGGGCGGCTGGTCGGCCTGCCATCGGCCAGGCCGTCAGGCGGGCGCGGGCGCGTCTTGCACGTGGACCGTTTCGGCAATGTCGTCACAAACTTCAAGTCAAGGCATCTGCGAGCTGCCGAAGGTCTGCGCCTCGGTGCGGCCACGGTAACAGGGCGCGCCGATTCGTACGCGGACGCGCCGCCCGGCGAACTGGTTCTCATCGAGGGCAGCAGCGGGTTCTTGGAGGTTTCCGCTGACCGCGAAAGCGCCGCCGGCAGGCTCGGAGTAGAGGCCGGGAGCGCGGTAGTGATCGCCCCGTCAGCGCCTAGTCGCTGAGGTTTGCCGCGTAGCCGGGCTGCTGGGCCCGCAGGTACTTCATCGGGTTGACGGCCAGACCTTTGTAGCTCACCTGATAGTGGAGGTGCTTGCCCGTCGTCCGTCCGGTGGCCCCCACCAAGCCGATAACCTCGCCACGGCGCACCTTCTGGCCCACCCTGACGAGCGACTCCTTGAGATGGCCGTACACCGTTTGGAACTCCGACCGGCCGTGGCTGATGATCACCGTCCGCCCGAGCCCGGCTTCCCAGCCCGTGGACTGCACGTATCCGTCAGCCGTGGCTCGAACTGGAGTCCCGTACGGAGCGCTGATGTCCAAGCCCGGGTGAAATGTCACGTTGCCCTTGAACGGATCCGACCGTTGGCCGAATGAACTCGTGATCCTGCCGCGCACGGGCCAGATCGAAGGGGTGGTATTGGCCAGTGCGCCCAGCGCCCCGCCGCGCGATTCGGTGATCGCTGATTGGATGAGGCCAAACTGGCTTCTGGACTCGTAGTACAACGTGGGGACATCCAGAGAAAGCGCAGACTGGGCGCCGCGCCCGCCTCGGCGAATTCCATAGGCGATGGACACCTCGTATGCCAGTTCAGACAGGGACTCGACCTGCTGGTCGCGCTCGTCAATGGTGACCGCCTGACTCTGCGTGATCTCCTGCAGTGCCCGATTCTCGGCCTCAAGCCGGGCGTTCTCCGCTGTCGCCTTCCACCATTCCGCCGTCATGCCCAACCCAAGCACTGCCAGGACTGCGACCGCGACGCACATCCAACGCAGCCTCTGCTCCGAGAGGCTAAACCTCCCGATGCGGCCCAGTTTGGGATGGGCGACAATGACCAGCAGGCTGCGATGTTTCATCAAGAGTCAACCAACCTCATGCGGCACAAGATATCGGGGCCCTGCGGTGCGGGACTCGCAACATAACGATTCGCCAGTGATTTCGAACGATCAATGGTGCGTACCCATACTATCACAGGTCGCTGCAACCCGCGGAGGTCCCCAGGCGATGTCCTGCACCTCTGAGGGAGAGGGCGCGATGGTCGCGGCCATCGAGGCGCTCTGGGGCTGCGACGAGCTGCCTGGGAGCTGCGTCGTTCGGGGGGACGACTGCGGGGTCGTCAGAATCCCAGGATTGGACCATGACCTGCTAGTCACCGTGGACCAGATCGTCGAGGGTGCGCACTTCGTGTGGGAGCGCCACGATCCGGGCGACCTCGGGCGAAAGGCTCTGGTTCGATCGTTGAGTGACATCGCTGCAATGGGCGGATGGCCGACCTGTCTGGTCCAGACAGTCTGCTTGCCCGACAGGAGTTTAGACGGACAGTGGCACGAGCGGTTTCAGGGGGGGCTGCGACAGGCGGCCATTGACGGCGGCGTGCCCGATCTGGACTTGGTGGGCGGGGACATCGCCAAGGGCGAGCGCTTCGTGGCAACGGTAACGCTGATCGGCCGGATCGAGCGGGGCCGCGGACTGCTGCGCTCGGGCGCGCGCGCCGGTGACGGGATATTCGTCTCCGGTCCGCTCGGAGGCTCTGGCCTGGGGCTGCGGCGCCTGCTGGGCGACGCTCGTCCAGATCCGCGAGATCCCGCGATTCGGCGCCACTGCGCCCCGAGAGCGCGGCTCTCCCTTGGTCGCCGGCTGTCCCGCATTCCGGCCACCGCGGCGATCGACATCAGCGACGGGCTCGGGGTTGACCTGGGGCGGCTGGCTGCGGCGAGCGGCTTTGCGGCCGTGATCGAAGAGGCCTCCATACCGCTGTACCCGGGTGTCTCGCGCGAGGATGCCCTCAGTTCTGGCGAGGAGTACGAGCTCTTGTTCACGCTTGCCCCCGGCGCGCCGCTGCCCGAGGGGCGTGGCGTGGCCCAGATCGGGCAGATGGAGCCGGGATCAGGCGCGTGGCTGGTGTCGTCCGCGGGGCGCCGGCCCATCGATGCGCGGGGATTCGCCCACTTCTCCAATCGCTAGGCGTCCATCAGCGCGTCGATGTCCGGCGCGAGTTTCCGAGGCGGCGTCGATAGCGAGACGAGCACGAAGACCGCGGTGGAGGCCAGTAACGCCACGGCGCCTACCGCCAGCCCCGGAGGTAGCAGGCTGAGGCCGTTCCGGGCCGCCATCTCGAGCGAGAAGTTGAGCGCGATGCTGGTGCCGATCGATGCGACGCACGCCTGGCCCGTTGCTCGTTTCCAGTTCAGCCCGATGCACACGCTGGGGACGATCGCAGCGGCGAACGTTCCCCACCCGAACGTTCCCAGCAGGGCGATCAGGCTTTCCATGTAGAGCGCGAAGAGCGGCCGAGAGCAGGAGGAGCAATCCCGTGACCACACGGGACCAGTACAACTCCCGCCGGAGCGGCCGCCCGAGCAGCGCCATCGGGATGTCCCGGACAATCGCGGCGGCCCCCAGGTTCAGGAACGAGTCGGCCGTGGACATGATCGCGGCCAATAGGCCGGCAAACACCAAGCCCGCCAGCAATTCCGGGGCATAGTGCAGCAGGAATGTCGGAGCCGCCAGATCCGGGTTGGCAAGCTCGGGGTGCTCGCCGCGCGCCACGACGGTGCGCATTGCGAGGCCGATTCCCATCCACAGCGTCGCGAGGACAAGGTAACTGGCCCCGGTTGCCAGCGCGCTCCACTGCAACCGCCGGATGTCTTTGAGCATCATCAGCTTCGTGATGAAGTGCGGCTGTCCGGCCGCTCCCACCCCGAACAGCAGCATCCAGCTCATCGCCGCCATCTCGCCCCGACTTCCCCACGGACCGATGAATTCCGGGTCCATGTCCCACAGCGTGTGGCTGATAGCCTCCAATCCTCCGCCGACTTGCAGGCAAACCGCGAGGACGGCGACAGCCGCGCCCAGCATCAGGACTCCTTGGAAGAGGTCCGTGTACACGCCGGCCACGATGCCCCCGGCGACCGAGTAGAACGCCAGCACGCCGAGCCCGATTCCTAGGGCCGTCAGCAGATCGATGCCGAGCACGGCCTGCAGGACCGTGCCGATGGCCAGCACCTGCGTGCCGAGATAGCCGATCACGCCGAGGAAGATCGCGAGGCTCATCGCGAGCGGCGGGGCAACGCCGCCGTAACGGGCCGCGACCGCCTCGGGAAGCGTCAGGATAGGCCTGACTTCGGCCAAGAGCCGGAGCCGTTTGCCCGTCAGCAAGTAAGCCGTGGGCAGGCTGAACGAGCACACGAAGGCCATCCACAGCGAGCTGGAGCCAGACTCGTAGACCAAGCCGGGGCCGCCCACGAAGCCGAAGCCGCTCATCACGCTGGAGATTGAGGCCATCACGACAACGGAGGGCCCCAGCGATTTTCCAGCGAGGAAGAAGTCCGCCGCCGAGTTCGTGCGCCGCATGGCCCACACGCCGATCCCGGCGCAGATGCCGAGGTACGCGGCCACGCAAGCGATGATCAGGCCAGAATCTGCGGTCGGCACGCGGTGTGGCCGTCCTAGTTCCGTCCGTGGCGGGACAGGAACTCCCGCTGGCGGCGCAAGGGAAGCACCTCGCTCTTGAAGGCCAGCCCGTAGATAATCCCGAGAGTCAATCCGAGAGGCGCAATTCCCAGCACGAGCATCGCGGTGCCCGGCGGGAATCCAGCCAGCGTTCGAAGGGGCTCCGACGGCCGGTGCAGCCGCCCGGCGAGGAGCACCAGCGCGCCGAACGCCAGGGCGAATGCCACCAGGGCGGTGCCGGTCCGGGCGGAGAGGAGACCGCCGGCGCTCAGCGCCAGCAGGCAAAGAACCAGCAGCAGCGCCACGGCGACCAGCCCGAGCGCCTGCGCCTGTCCCGCCAGGCCCGCGATAATCCCAGCAACGCAGAGCAGGCCCGCCGCCACTGGCAGACGCGAGCCCTTCACTTCCACTCCGGCTCGCGCTCTGCGAGCACCGCGTAGGCTTCGGTGTAGACCTGTGCCATGCGCTCCTCCCACTGGGCCGCGATGGCCGGGTCTTCGGGCACTTCGCCCTTGTCACCCGTGTGGCCGATCCAGAGGTCCAGTGCCGAGGCCATGCGCGTCAGGATCTGCTGGTGCTGTTCCGAGTCAGCCAAGTTGCGGGTCTCGTTCGGATCCGCCTCCGTGTCGTACAGCTCCTCCTCCGGCCTGGTGCTGGCCAGGAACGGGAAGTCCGCTTCGGTTGCCTCGCCATCCTTGCGCAGGCGCAGCATCTGCCTCCAGATCGGGTAGGAGACCTCCTTGTACCGGTTCAGCTGCATGTAGGCCCGCGTCGGCTCGTAGTTTCGGATGTACTTGTAGCGCGCGTCCCGCACAGCCCGGATGCGGTCCACCGTCTCGTCGCAGCGATCCCTGGCCGAGAAGACGTACTCCCTGTCCGCCCCTTTTTCGGGACCTAGGAAGACTCGCCCCTCCATGTGCTCGGGCACGTCGATTCCGGCAATCGCCAGAGATGTCGCCGACAGGTCAATCGAACTCACCAGCTGGTCCCGAACACTCCCGGGCTCGAGATGGCCCGGCCAACGGACGACCAGCGGGACGCGGATCCCCCCGTCATACAGGAACTGCTTGTCGCGCGGCATCGGCCGCCCATGATCACCGAAGAAGAACACCACAGTGCGGTCCGAGAGGCCGTCTTCATCCAGCCGGTCGAGCACACGGCCAACCTTCTCGTCCAACATGCGAACCGCGTCAAGATACCCAGCCCAGTCTTGCCGCGAGATCTCGTCCTGCGGGTAGTATCCGGGCGGCGTCACGCTGGCCGGGTCTGTCGGCGTCTCGAGCCCCTCAGTGAACGACCAAGCGTCAGGGGGCCGCCCGCGGTGCGGCTCGAAGATGTTCACCTGGGCGTAGAACGGCTGGCCTTCGGCCCGGCCCCGCCAGTCGGTGCCGTCGAAGGGCCTCTCGTGCTCGAAGTTGAAGTCCGTCTTGTTGCGCCCTCCCAGGCCGCTCTCGTGGTCATTGACCGTGTAATAGCCTGCTTCCCGGAAGTACTCGGTGATCATCCGGACCGGGTCGGGAAGGCGGTAGCCATCGCCCCGGTGGCTCCGGTGCGCGTGGGCCCCGATGCTCGTTTGGTACATCCCGGTGATCAGCGCTGACCGCGAGGGCGAGCACACAGGGCAGGTCACGTACGCGTGGTTGAAGAGGGCACCCTCGGAGGCCAGCCGGTCGATGTTTGGAGTGCTGACCTCGGTGCTCCCGTAGCAGGACAGGTCTGGGGACAGATCGTCGGCGATGATCCACACCACGTTCCAAGGGTCCTGCCCGGGATCAGTGCATCCGGGCTGGAGGGCGGCGGCGCCTGCGAGGCTGCCCAAGAATTGTCTGCGGGAAGGGGTCATTGGAGTGATGTCCCGCGCTGCCGGGTGCCGGCGAAGCGTCAAGGGTTCCGCATATTGTACAGAAAGGTGAACTGCAGTCGGATGTCTTGGCCGAGGTACTCCGCAGGCAACGGCGGGAACGGATTTGACGCGCTGACACCCGCAACTGCGGCACGGTCCAAGGGTGGTGTGCCGCTGCTCCTGGCGATGACCAGCTTCGGCACGCTTCCGTTCCGGGCGACGGAAAACTGGATCAATGTGCGCCCGCGTGTCATTCCCAGCCGGGCGCTCTCCGGGATCACGGCGAACCAATTGCGGCGCACAGAAGCCAGCACCTGGGTGAGGTAGGGCCGGAAGTCGACGCCTCGCGGGTCGCTGAGCAGCTCGACCAGGCTTCCTGCGTCGGACCGGCCCCCGGGCAGGCCAACGCTGGAGTTCGAGCCCCCGATTCCATCCCCCACCGCTTGGCGCGTCCCGCCGCCCCGCTTGAGGCTGGCAATCGCCCCCGACACGATCTGGTCCGGCCTGGGCGCGAGCTCGAGAGTCCCAACCCGGGCGTTGCCCGTGCGGCCGGGCATGGTTGCCTTGGGTGGCTCGAGCTTGAGCACTGCCCGCTTCCGGCTCGGCGCCTTGGGCATGGGCAACAGTCGCGGATCGCGGGCTTGGGCGAGTTCCGCGCCGGCCCGAAAGTCCGCCGGGTTCGGGGTTTGGGCAGCTGGCGGTTCCGGCTCGGGCTCGGGAGGCGTCTCCTCGATGGCTTCTGGCTGGTCGGGCTCGGGCGGCTCGTCCGGTTCGACGGGCTGCACCTCTGGCTCTTCCGGCTCCGGTTCGGGCTCAGGCGGTGGGTCCGGGTCCGCTTGTGGGCCAGGCCCCTCCTCAGCGGGAAGGGGCAGCCCGCGGAAGCCGCTGTCGTCCCGGCCCGGAATGTCCAGCCGCGCCTGCAGCGGTGGCAGGTGGTCCAGCGGTGGGGCCATGAGCGTTATGTGCATCGCGTTCCAGTCCGCGGGCTCCCGGAGTTCCAGCTCCTTCACCGGCGGCACCATCATCACCATCGCCAGTGCCACGTGGAGCAGCACAGAAACCGAACGGGTCAGCGCCCAGGGGGGGGTCAGGCTGTTTGCCGCCCAGTCCACCTCAAAGCAGACTGGAGTGTCCGGATCGGGAGGCCAACGCCCGTCCCCTGGCGCGGTGCGGTACCTCTCGACCGCGTCAAAGCGACCCGCCAAGAACTCCGGCTTGGTTCCGGCTGCGCGCAGTGTTAGCGGATCTCGCGCCGGATGGGTTAATTGCCAGCGGATGCGCTTCCGGAATCCGCCCACGGTGAACCAGAGCGGCCGGTCGGTCGGGGGCAGGGTCAGCGCCGGTCCAGCGGAGGCGCGCTCGGCCACGCTCTTGCTGTAGTCCTCCAGCAAGAGGCGTATTGTCTCCGGTCTGGAATCCTGCAATTAAGTGAGGGCTGAAAGGGTTCTCGAGACCACGGCGGAATGTTCCTCGATCGCCCCCCTTATTCTAATTGCGAGTTCCAGCGCGGCAAGTCCGTCCCTGCCCGAGACCCTCGGTTTGTCGCGCTCTCGGACGCACCGCACGAATGCGCCCAGTTGGCGGCGCAGCGGCTCGCCCTTGTTCACCGACAATTGCTCCGACCGCAGCCCTGCCGCACGGTCCACCGCGATGCTAACCCCGCTCTGCGCCATGTAGTCCACCGAGACGTACTCGCCGGGCTGGAAGAATCGCAGCTTTCGAACCCTCTCGGTCGAGACCCTGCTCGCAGTCAGGTTAGCGACGCAGCCCGACTCGAACTGGAGCCGGGCGTTGGCGATGTCCGCCCGGTCGCTGATCACCGAGAGCCCGCTCGCGTCGACCTTCCGCACTTCGGAGCCCGCCAGGCTGAGCACGATGTCCAGGTCATGGATCATCAGATCAAGCACCACGTCGATGTCCAAGCTGCGTGGGCTGAAAGGACTCAGGCGATGAATCTCAAAGAACAGGGGGACCGTGGCTTTCGCGGCGGCGCCCTCAACCGCTGGATTGAAGCGTTCCAGGTGGCCCACCTGGAGGATCCGACCGGCCCTCTCGGCCGTTTGAACGAGCTCGATGGCCCCTTCCGCGTGCGCGGCCAGCGGCTTTTCGACCAGCAAGTCCAGACCGCGGCGGAGTAGCGCCAGACCGGCCGGAACGTGGTGCTGCGTCGGAACCGCCAGGCTTGCCGCGCGCACTTGGGGCGGGAGGCTCCGCAGGTCGTCGAGGGCTGCACAGCCGAACTTGGCGGCCACGCGCTCCGCGCGGGAGCGGTCGCTGTCGACGACGGCGACCAAACGGGCGGTGGGCATCGAGGCGTAAACCCGCGCATGGTGGCGTCCGAAACTGCCGACGCCGACCACGGCAACCGGGACGGGATTGTCCGAGGTCACTCCGGTCCGCAAGGGCAGGCCTCTCAGCGGCGCAAGCGAAGGTCGTACGCCGCCATCTCTGTCTGATTGCGCACGTACAGGTAGCCGTCGGCCAGGGCCGGAACATTCCAAGTCTTTCCCGGGATTGCCTCGAACCGCGCCAATTCCCGGTACTCCTCGGGCGTTGCCTCGACCAGGGCGAGGTCCCCCTGCTCGCTGACCACGATCAAATGGCGGCCGGCAAGCAGAAGCTGGCCGTAGCGGTAGCGTCCCTGCTTCCAGCGGCGCTCCCCCGTACGCACGTCCACCGCCGCGAGGATTCCCTCGTCCAAGCCGTAGACAACGCCGTCGGCCAGCACCGAGGGGTTGAACTTGTTCTTCATGTTCAGGTTGAACCAGACCTCCTCGGCCGAGAACCCGGACGGGCCGGCCTCGATCCGGAGTAGGGCCGCGCCATGGCCGTACCCGGAGGAAACGAACACGTGATCTCCGTCCACCACCAGCGGCTGGGCGCAGTTCGCGTCGTAGGAGGTCTTCCACGGGTGGCTCCACAGCAGTGACCCGTCATCCAGTGACGCGCCGAGCACGCGCTGTCCGCTGACGACAAGCAGTTGGCGACGGTCCGCCAGGGTCGCCACCTGCGGTGACACATACCCGGCCTTGTCGCTCAGCGCGGACCACCGAATCTCCCCGCTTAGGCGGTCGTACGCGATGATGGATTTTCCGCTGGACCCGCCTGGCAGGGTGACCACGATGTCGTCAACGACCAGTGGCGCGGCCGCCATGCCCCAGGTCAGGTTTGGCGCGCCGGCATCTTCGAGGATGTTGCGCTCCCACAGCACACGACCATCCGCGGCTTGCAGGCATGCCAGGTGCCCGTTGGCACCTTGAGCGTAGATGCGTCCGTCCGACCAGGTGGGCGTTGCGCGCGGGCCGTCTCCGCCCATCGATTCCCGGAAGCGAGACCCCCACCCGTGCTCCCACACTTGGTGTCCGTCGCTGACGCGGTAGGCGGCCACCACCTCCCGGTCTCGGCGCTGCTCGATGGTGAAAAGGAGCGAGTCGGCCACGACCATCGACGCATAGCCGCCCCCGACGGTTTGGCGCCAGACCGCCGGCGGACCCTCCGCCGGCCAGTCAGCGAGGATCTGTGTTTGCCCGTAGCGGCCGGCGCGGCCCGGCCCTCGGTACTCCGTCCAGTAGTTCTCGCCAATCGGGGGACTGGCCGACGATGGCGCGGGCTTGCCATCAGCTGCCAGTGCCGCCCGCGACGGATGAGCCTCTGCTATCGATTGGCGCTGGCGAGAGGCCTCGAGGTGTTCCAGGCGTCTCTCGGCGTCAGCGTACTCGACGACAATGCCGCGGCCGGACCCGGAGAGGCCGATGGACGCGCCCGTCCACTGGATGTAGGCCAGTCCGCAGAGCCCCGCGGCGAGCGCGACGGCCGCACCATAACCGCCGATCCTCAAGACTCTCCCCACGATCGTCATGCGCATCCACCCACTCTCCTGGCAGCGCGACGGCCCCGCCAATGTACCTAGCCTACCGGACGTACCGTTGCGCGATCGGGTACCTGCGGCCCATGCCGAACGCCTTGGACGTGACGCGCAGCCCGGGCGCGGCCTGCTGGCGCTTGTACTCGTTGCGGTCGACCATGCTGGCGATCTCGCCCACCAATTGGCCCGGCTGGCCCAACAGATCCGCGATCTCGGCGACCGGCAGGCCCTCTTCGACGTATTTCTGCAGAATCGGGTCCAGCACCTCGTAAGGGGGCAGGGAATCGGAGTCCTTCTGGTCCGGGCGCAGCTCGGCGCTGGGTGGCTTGGTGAGCACTGAGACTGGGATGGAGTCCGCGTGCCTCAGGTTGGCGACTCTCGCCAGCCTGTACACCATTGTCTTGGGCACGTCGCTGATCACGGCCAGCCCCCCGCACATGTCGCCATAAATGGTGCAGTAACCCACCGCGAGCTCGCTCTTGTTGCCGGTCGTCAAGACCAGGCCGCCAAACTTGTTCGCCAGCGACATTAGGGCCGCGCCCCTGAGGCGGGCTTGGAGGTTCTCCTCTGCGGAGCTGGGGGCCAAGCCGGTGAAGGCCTCGGCCAGCTGCCGTTCAAACACGTCATACACCGGCGTGATCTCGATGGTTCTGAAGCCAATGCCCAGTGCCGAAGCGGTATGGCGGGCATCGCGCAGGCTGCCTCGGGAGGAGTACGGGCCGGGCATCGCCACTCCGGTGACTTGGCCCGGACCGAGCGCGTCGGTCGCGATCACCGCTGTTAGCGCCGAGTCGATGCCCCCGCTCATTCCCACAAACACATCCCGAAAGCCACACTTGGACACATAGTCGCGCGTACCGAGCACCAGCGCGTCGTAGACCGCTGAGAGTTCCTCGCCGGAACTTGCCGACTCCGACCACGGCACCTCCGCTTCGCGAGCGCCAGACGTGTCCCAGCAGATCAAGCCTTCCCTGAACGAGCGGGCCACGGCTTGCAGATTCCCCGCGCCGTCCACGGCGAAACTGGACCCGTCAAAGACGAGCTGATCATTCCCGCCGACCTGGTTGACGAACGCGACCGGAGTGCGGTGCCGCCCGGCCATCGCGCGGAACATGCTCAGCCGGAAATGCCGCCGGCCGGCGTGGTACGGCGAGGCGGAGATGTTGACCAAGAGGTCGATGCCCTGCCGTGCCAAATCCTCGACGGGGTCGCGGTCGTACATCGAGCGTTCCCAGAACTGCTTGTCGTTCCACGCGTCCTCGCAGATCGTGAGGCCGATCCGCTTGCCGCCGAACTCCCACGGAATCGGTGACGGTCCCGGCCGGAAGTAGCGTGCCTCGTCGAAGACGTCGTAGGTGGGCAGCAGGGACTTGGACTGCCGGAAGAGGATCAGCCCGCCGTGCACCGCGGCCACCGAGTTCGTTGCCTTGGCGGAATCGGCGCCAACGCCGCAATAGCCAACGACGATGGCCGTGTCCAAGCCGCTGGACTCGCGGGCCAGTCTGAGAAGGTGGGCCTCGTTCGCCTCCCCGAAACCAGCCGTGCCGACCAAGTCCAGCGGGGGGTAGCCGCAAATCGCCAGCTCCGGAAAGACGACAAGGTCGGCGCCCACGCTGTCCGCGCGGCTGGCAAGCGCCAAGACGGAGTCCGTGTTGGCGGTCAGGTCCCCGACAGTGGGATTCGTCTGGGCAAGGGCCAACCTCATCGGCGCTCTACCGGGACAGCATCGCAGAATCGACGGGCCCGAGACGTGAGTCTCGGGCCCGGCACAGCCGGTGCGCGTCGCCTGCGGCGACGTCGGACTCTACGGGAAGGTGTGCCCGTCGCTCAGGGTCAGCCGGAATGGCTGCCTGGTCAAGCCCCCGGCGACCCCGTCGATCGTCAGCATCGACCCGCTCCGAACTCCTGTTCGGCGCCGGTTCTCAAGGTTGAGCACGACCTCCGTGCGACCGCCTCGCTCGCTGGTGAGGTTGATCGTGGCAGGCCGCTCCGGCGGGGAGGCGGACACGACGTATAGCGCCATCTTGGGAGTCAGCTTGCCGCGCAGCTCGGACCATGTCGAATCTCCGGAGGGCCCCAATAGCGTGGTCTTCAGATCCTTGTAAACCCAGAGCGCCGGATTCGCCTTGCGCGAGGCCTGCTCTTCCTCGAACTTCATCTCCTCGTCCGACTTGAGCTCGACTCGCGCCGTGGGCGCGGCGCCCGCCTCGGCCATCTCTTCGAACTTCGGCCAGTAGATGCCAAAGGACTCCTCTCCGTAATTCTTCTTCAGCAGCGTCTGAACGTATTCCAGAACTTGCTGGCGGCCCTCTGGAGGCATCGCGCCCGGGCCGTCGTAGAGCCCCGCCCGCGCGAAGTGGAAGAAGGCCAGGTCATACTTCGATGCGTCTTGCTGATTCAGCGTGACCTGCCCCAGCCAGTAGGACACTTGGCCTCGGGACGGGTCCATCGCGAGCACCTTCTCGAACGAAGCGGCCGCTGCCGCATCGTCCTTGCGCTGCATGCTGCACCAGCCAAGGGTCAGGTTGGCGTTGGCCAGAGCCTGGGTCTTGGCGTTGTCCCAAGCGGCCTGCGGGATCTGGTCGGGCTTCTGCCCGAACTGTTGGTCCGCCCCCGCGAGGACCGCCTTCGCGGCAGCGACGCCATCGCCGATCGTCGCGTCGTCGGCCTTGCCGAGGTATGGGACGGAGAGGGTGATGACATAGTGCGCCGTGAACTCTCCCGGGGACGCCGCCAGGACGCGCTTGGCGGACGCTATCGCCTCGGGCGTGTTGTTCGTCTTCTGGTAGCTGTCCAGATAGAACCTGTCCCGTTCCAGGCTGTAGTCAGTCTCCGGGTACTTCTGCTCCCACTCCTTGAGGAGAACGAGCTTCTGGGCAGGGTTGGCCTCCCCGTAGACCTTGCTGATGAGGTCATACTCGGCCCGGTCCTTGTACTGCTTCTCTTGAGGGTTGGGGATGGCAACGGCCGTCACCATCAGCAACAGGCAGACAACTAGGGCAAACTTGGCGAACTTCTCAATGTGCATTTCGGCAACTCCAGCGCCGCCAGCGGGCGGCCTTTAGGCATGATGGCACAGCCGGCGCGGGAGCGCAACGTGCAACCTCTCGCACACGCAACTCTCCGCGAGTTGTGGTCGATTCCTTGACTTGTGAAATTATATCGCAGCCGGACCGACCGAGGATTGCGCAGGAAGCGGAGGTAGCAGGCTGGTGCTTCGCCGCGGGAGGGTCGCTGGCAGGCATCGGCCCGGTGTCCGCTCCCAGGCCTCGCCCATGGCCTTGAGCCGTTCCCGCAGGCTCCAGTGCGCCCCTCGTTGTCGAACCACAGCCTCGGGATAGCACCCAACACCAGCCGCGCCCGCTGCTGGAGCACCTGCTCCCAGTCCGGCAGCCGCGCTTTGACCCACGCCTGCTTGCGATTACGCTCCAGCTCGCGGAAGCCCTGCTGGGCCTGCCACGCCAGCGAGGGCTCCTTGCCCGCGGCACAGTCCCGTCTCGCTCAGATGCTCAATGCGCGACGCTCGTGCACGACAAGAAGTCTCCACCGCCCCCGGGGCGGTAAGACCGGCGATTCGGTGCAAGTGGCCCGGGCGGGTGTCCCGGTCCCAGCCGGTCCACTTGTCACGCTCGCTCAGGGTCAAGAGCGGGGGCGGCGAAGACGACCGCGCACGAGCTCAACGCTGAGGGGCCACGTCAATGGGATCGGGGACGGGGCCAGGGGCCGCTGCCTGGCCTTCGTGGCGAGCAAGGACGTGTCGCAAGACGCGCGGGACCTGAATGCAAGTTAGGTCCTTTGGTTCCAGGGAGCGAAGGGCCTTCAAGCGCGAGCTGACCTGAGGGCATTGCTAGGGGCCGAAGAACTCAAACTGAAGGCACATGCGGCGGGCAATCTCAGTGCGGCTGACGGTCCCAGCCCCGGCCGAGATCGCCTGCACACGGCCAAGGCTCTCGGGACGACTGAGCGTCTGGCCGATCAGGTTCTGCCCGAACGTGCTCCAGTCCTGCCATAGCCGCTACCGGTTTGTTAGGTCCCGTTGTGTGTCGTGGGAATTGTGCGGCTGGCCCTCTGCCAACCCTCTCCCGGCTTCCCCCGGCCGTAGTCGCTTGGTTCGAGGGCACGCTATTGAGCCCTGACGGCATTGCCGCCCGCCGGCGCGCTGTCGCCATCCATGTTCGGCGGGAGCCGCGGCACACTGGCCGGGATCCGCGCATGGCCGATGCCCTACCGTGGGCGGAATAGCCCAGAAGGACGCTCCGAGCTCCGCAGCGGTTCCCTGATTCTTTGGCCGGGAATTGTCTCGGCGCGGCGGACCGCTCCTAGACCTTGGGAGGGCTTTCTCGAGGGTGCCAGGTGTGCGCAAGGGTTCGCTGGATCCTGCTACCGAGCTTTAGTATATGATAGGAATAGCGCAACAAAGGGATGGTCGTCTGGGTCGAGTTCTCTGACAAGCAAGCCGTCCGATTCAGTTTGCGCTGAGAAATCGTTTGGGCTTCCAGTGGGGGAGCCTGTCAAGGAGGAACTATGGACATAACCGAATGGCTCGCCGCGCTCAGAGAGCAGTGGGAGCGAAACGCCAGCGCAATCAGCGCACTGCGGGATTTGCCGTCCGCGCGCGGGACGAGAAGTGTGCTTGACACGATCGAGTCCAACCAGAGGAGCGTGGAAGACGCCGTCGTCGCCCTGTCAAATCTTGCGCGAGTGGGCGGCAGGGTGCGCGGGCGGAAGCCCGCTTGGATCATCGTGATTGAGGAGTCGATCGCGAGTCGCGGCGACTCCTAGGAAACACAGTCGCGCGGTCCTCCGAACTGGGCGCGACCGACGGCCCCGCAGGATACCTTCTGCGGCTAGCCAGCCGTCGTCGAACGGTTCTTGCCGTCGTCTCGCACAGGGAGGACCGCTTTCGTGACGCACAACGGCCTTTTGGATGCGTCCGACTGATGGCGAAATAGGGTCGTGCTGGCCGGTTGCCGGGGGCCATCCCCGGCAACCGGTGACGCTGTCTCAGGGTTCCGGTCATGGGTTATCCAGGACTGTCCCGGGCTCTCCCGATTTGTGAGTTCCGGTCGTCGAGGGAACTGAGTAAACGCTTCACGCCAGAACCAGCCGCCGGACCGGTGCGCATGCGAAGTGCGGACCGCCAGCTGCGCTCCATTGGCAGCGGGTCAATCGCCTATCGCAGCATCGTCTCGTGCGCCCGTGCCGCCTGCTTCGCGGGGCTCTCAGTAGATCAAGTACGACCGTCGCTTGGATCGGAATTCGGCAAGCGATGTCTCAATCTGATTCCACAACTGGGAGCTTGGGACGCCGCTCTCAAGTGCCTGAACCGTAGCCTGGCTACCGATCAACTTTGAGGATGTCCCGATCCGCGCTTGGTCGGGATGCAGTTTCCTCAGCGCAGCGGCAATCTCCAGGCCCAATCGGGTTGGCTGCAGCCGCTCGCGGTCGACGATCGAGAAGTGCACGCCGGATATCAACATTCCGGAAAAGACGGACGATCGCGGTCGCAGCTGCCGGGCGTACACGCGAATCCCGGGCAGCGATGCACCGTTTAGTTCGGTTGCCAGTCTCCCACCCTGGATCCAAGGCGCTCCCACGAACCGGAACGGCTCGTCTGTCCCGCGGCCGACGGAGTAGGCGGGCATCAGTTCGAGCAGTGCGATGCCTGGGTACAGGATGGCCTGGTCCAGCGACCGGATGTTCGGCGACGGGTTGATCCATGGCAGGCCTGTCTCGTCAAACCAGAGGCTGCGATCCCAGCCCCGCATGGGTATGACCTGCAGGTCGGCCCCCAATCGCCGCTCTTCGTTGAACATCTTCGCGAGTTCCCCGACGGTCATTCCGTGCCGCACTGGAAGGGGATGGTACGCCACGAACGACTCCGCGCCGTCGTCGAGCATCGGGCCCTCCACGTAAACGCCCGTGATCGGGTTCGGCCTGTCGAGAACGTAGAACTCGATTCCCGCCTGCGCCGCTGCCTCCATCGCGTATCCCATGGACGTGATGTAGGTGTAGAAGCGCGCGCCGACATCCTGCACGTCGAATACCAGCGCGTCAAGTCCGGCCATCCGGTCCGCCGGCGGGCGCCTCCGGCCCGCCTGGTAGAGGCTTAGCACGGTGGTGCCAGTGGCCTCGTCCACCGTGTCGGGCACATTCGCTTGGTCGAGCTGCGCTCCGAGGCCGTGCTCTGGGGTGAGGATCAGCTCCAGCCGCACATCCTCGGCATTGGCGAGCAGGTCGATATTGCGTCGGCCTAGCCGGTCGACCCCGGTGCGGTTGGTGAGCAGCCCGACCCTCTTTCCTCTCAGGCGCGCGAACTCTTCCTCCGCGAGAATGTCCAGGCCCGTCCGGACGGGGGATGTGACAGAGCGGTGGCCCGCTGTCGCGGCTGCTCGGTTCCCGGGCAATGTGCCGTCTGGGTCAGGATCGAGGTTAGCCGCCACGATCGATGCCACGAAGCTTCGCAGCCGGACCACCGACGTGCTGGCCCGGGGATGCACGCGGTTGGTCATGAGGGCGACAAAGGAGTGGCTGGCCGGGTCGATCCAGAGCGAGGGCCCGGTGAAGCCAGTGTGTCCGTAGGAGGATGTTCCGAACAGGTCGCCCCTGGGAGAGGAGTACTGCGTGTCTATGTCCCAGCCAATCCCGCGCGCGCCCTTCCCGGGGGGGCTCTGGGAGGTGCGCATGCGCAGAACGCTCAGGGGGCTCAGGATCTTCGCCCCGTTGAGATGACCGCCGTTGAGCATCATCCGGGCGAACAGGGCTACGTCCTTGGCGGTGGAGAAGATCCCCGCATGGCCGGCGACGCCGCCCATCATGCGGGCCGTGGGGTCGTGCACAACGCCTCGGAGCACCGCGCTCCCCGGCAGCGCTTCCGTGGGGGCGATCCTCTCCCGCAGGGCTTCGGGCGGGCGGTACATCGTGTCCCGCATGCCCAGCGGTTCGAAGATTCTCTTGCGCGCGAACTCCTCCAGCCGCATTCCACTGGCTGTGCGTACGATTTCGCCCAGAAGAATGTAGTTGATGTCGCTGTAGACGAACTTGGTTCCCGGGGCGACCGACGGCTCTTCCGCGACGGCCAACCGGATGCCGGTTTGGTAGCCGGACCACTCAGGTTCGAGCGTGAGGCTCGGCCGCAGCCCTGAGAAATGCGTGAGCAGGTCGATCACGTTGATACGCGGCGCGGCCTTGAATTCCGGCAGGTAAGCTTGGATCCTGTCGCTGAGCCGGACCTTCCCCTCCTCGACCAGCATCATGATCGCGGGTGCCGTGACCATCACCTTGGTCAGCGAGGCACAGTCGAAGATCGTGTCGAGAGCCATCTCCTCGCGGCGCGGCTCGACGCTCCGCGCACCGTAGCGCGCGAAGTGCAATCGGTCACCGCGCGATTCGACCCAAGCGACGGCTCCCGGAGTGAGCCCTTCGGCGATTGCCTTCTCGATCGCTAAGTCCAGATCGCGGGCGCCGCCCCATTCGGTGCCCGCCAAGGGCCCGCAAGCGGCCAATGCGACTACCCCGATCCACGCCCGCATTGCCCGTCCACAGGTCACCACGGATCCATCCTATCAGCGGGCGTTTGAGGGGAATTCGCGTCGTTCTGCGCGGTGCGTGGCATACTGGCAGTTGAGGGCCCGGCTGCCGGAAATAGCCCGTGGCGGGCCCATCCCGCAAGAGCGACGCTTCCCGCGCCAGCCCGGGATCCAGACCGATGCTTGACCGCGGCTACTTGCGCCACAACGTTGATGAGGTGAGGGGCCGGCTGGTCCACCGCGTGGATGGCGGCGTGCTGGATGAATTCATCGCCACCGACGCCCAGCGCAGGGCGGCCGTGACTGAAGTCCAGACCTTGCAAAGCCGTCGCAACCGCCTGAGCGCCAGAGTGGCGGCGGTCCGGCGGTCCGGAGGGGACTTTTCCGAAATTGTCCGCGAAGCGCGCGCCGTCCACGCACAGATCCGCGAGCGGGAGGATTCGGTGCGAAGTCTCAGCGACCAAACCGACGGCATCTTGAGCCGGATCCCCAACTTGCCGCACTCCAGCGTTCCGCTGGGCCCGGACGAGTCCGCGAACGAGCCCGTCAGCGCATGGGGCACTCCGCCCGCGCTGCCATTCGAGCCAAAGCCCCACTGGGACCTTGGCGTTGACCTCGGCGTTGTTGACTTCGAGCGCGCCGCCAAGCTGGCAGGGTCTCGTTTCGCGGTCTATGTCGGAGCTGGCGCGAAGCTCGAGAGGGCACTGATGAACTTCATGCTCGACGTGCACACCGGCGAGCATGGCTACACCGAGATCCTGCCACCGTTCATTGCGAATTCCCGCAGCATGTTCGGAACCGGCCAGCTGCCCAAGTTTGCTCACGACCTGTTCAAGCTGGAGTCCACCGACTATTGGCTCGTGCCCACGGCGGAAGTGCCGCTGACCAACCTGTACGGCGGCGAGATGCTCGCCGCCGACGATCTCCCCATCTCGCTGACGGCATTCACGCCGTGCTTCCGCAGCGAGGCCGGCTCGTATGGGCGGGACGTGCGCGGGGTGATTCGTCAGCACCAGTTTCAGAAGGTCGAGTTGGTGAAGTTTTGCGCGCCTGACTCCAGCTACGCCGAACTCGAGCGTTTGACCGCCGATGCCGAGGAGATTCTGCGACGCCTCGGGCTGCCCTATCGCAAGGTGTTGCTGTCCAGCGGCGACATGGGCTTCAGCGCTGCCAAGACCTACGACTTGGAGGTGTGGCTGCCCGGCCTGGGAGAGTACAAGGAGATCTCGTCGTGCAGCAACTTCGAAGACTTCCAGGCACGCCGCGCGAGGATCCGCCTGCGACATTCCGGGCGACGGCGGCGCACCGAGTACGTCCACACCCTCAATGGCAGCGGCCTTGCGATCGGCCGTACTTGGCTCGCGATCTTGGAGAACTGCCAGGAAGCTGACGGCGGGGTTGTCCTGCCCGAGGCTCTGCGCGGCTATCTGGGAGCCGAGCGCATCACGCCCGCGGGTGATCTTGCCTGATGGCCGTTGGCCGGTAGCGGCCCGCAAGGTCGTTCCAGCGCACCTGCCAGACCTCCGCGAACGCTGCGAGCCCTTGCGCGACTCTGACCGACGAGCCTTTTGCGTCGTTCCAGCGCACCGGGACCTCGACAACGCAGCAGCCCGCCTTGCGGGCCAAGTACAGCAATTCGACGTCGAACCCGAACCGCTCCAGCCTCTGCCGGCGGCCTAGCGCGCGTGCCTCTGCGGAACGGAAGAGCTTGAAACCGCACTGCGTGTCCCGGAATTTCAGCCCGGTCACCAGCCGCACGTGGAGGTTGAACAGCCGCCCGATCCACTCCCGGTGTGCGGGCTGTCGTTTCCCGATCAGCGATCGGTCCAGCGCACGCGATCCGATCGCGATCGGGCACGCTCCGGCGGTGGCCGCTGCAAGCAGTTTCTCCACCTCTTCGATGGGGGCCGACTCGTCGGCGTCGCAGAGCAACACCCAGTCGTGGCGGGCCCTGAGCATTCCCCGCCTCACGCTGAATCCCTTGCCCCGGTTGCGAGCGTTCCGGAGGACCGTCAAGGAGATGCCGGCGGCCCGGCAGGGGGCTGCCTTCGATGCCGCCGCGGCGGCCGTGCCGTCAGCGGAGCCATCATCCACGACGATCACCTCAGCCTCGTCGAACGGAGAGCCTGGCAGGTAGCCGGCGATTCGGTCCATCGTTCCGGGCAGTCGGGCGGACTCGTTGAATGCCGGGATCACGACGCTCAGCGAGGGCTTGCCCCCGTCGCTCGCGCTAGGGTCGGTCATCGCGCGCGGAAGGTCGGATGGCGCGCGCCAAGAGCTGCTCGTAATGGGGCGCGCACTCGTCCAACAGTGGCTTGAGATCGTCCGGGAACGACGTGGCGCGCGGGCGGAGAGGCTCGAACCCGGTTGTGCGGTGCGCGCTCCGGTACCACTCCGAGGCCCATACCCCGTCATAGGGCTTCGGCCCCGGCGGCCAGCCCAGCATTCTCCTCTGGAAGCTAATCCCCAGGTGCTCGCAGAGGGCGCGGAGCGATCCTTCCGGCGAGAGCAACAGCTCGCGGGAGTCCAGAACAGCCGGGCGCTGGCCCCATGCCTCCAGCATTTCGATCAGTTCGAGCTGGCGCTTGAAGCCTGTGTCGCGCAACGTTGGCATCCCGATCCGCAGGCGCAGGGAAGGGAGGACGCGCCACGGGGAGCGAGTCAGGAAGACGTTCAAAGAGTGGCGCATGAAGCTCAGGTCGAGATCGACAAGATGGTGGGCCATCTGCTTGAAGAAAACCACCCGAGAGTCGTGCCGGCCCAGTATGGTCTCGCGCACGACCCTCTCCCCGTCTTGGTCTTGGGCCGCCAGACAACGCTCGCGAAGCGGGTGCCGCGCTCCCGTCACCTTCAGGAAGTGGGCGTACAGCGGCTCGTCAATGACCCGGGTGTCGCTGCGTTGCGCGAATGAGTACATCAGCGCCGTGGAGACGTTCCGCGGGCCGGACCACATGCTGATGCGCTGCACGCCGTCGCTCATCGTCGGCAACAGGGATTGCGGTCGTGGGTCACGCGGGGCCAGCGCGAAACGTGCCGATGGGGTGTTCGGACCAAAGTGCGTCTCCGAACCCGGCGCGACAGGCTCGCAAGAGTGGCTGAAGAATTGCCACCAACTCCTCGATCTCGCTGTCGCGAAGCTCCGGGAACCGTGCCCGCGCGATAGCCAGAAGATCGTCCGCCTGCGCCGGTCTCGCGTCGTCTCTCACTTCGCCCCGAGCATCCAATGTACCGCCTGTGGTCAGCCGGGGCCCGGCACTCGCCGGACTGACAATCCGCGGCTGGCGGCACTCCTCGGTTCTAGCGGGCTGCTTGGCCAGTGACGCACTTGGGATGCTCTTTCCCAAGTTCGTCACTTGGGCAAGAGAATCACGGGAACGGTGCAAGACGTTGAGTCTGTATTACTGGCAGGGGAGATAAGGCATTCGTTGGACCAGCCCTGAGCTCTTGGGAAAGGAACTAGTTCGCCGATGCCTGACTAACTGGACATGTCCGGACCGGCGAATGTTCAGTGACCGGTTCAAGCATGTTCATGTTCGTCCCCGTCGTTGAAATCGGCCTCACCAGGGCCGGCCTTGCCGGGCTGGACCATGCCGGCCCGCGATCAAGGCTCAGATCTGGACATCCATTGTTGGCCCATGTCCGGAAGTCTGCATCTCCCGACTCGCTCCCAGTGTGATGACAGCCATCCGGCATTGGCAAACACGCCCCTTCGCTCGTCGCGGGATCGGCCAGCCCTCGCTGATCAGCCCATCGCCTGCAATCGTCAGCGGGTCGTTGGGCGCGCGGCTCCTGAGTCACGCCAGGCCGACCGGGAGTCGGGTCGGAACGCGCGGTCCGCAAGCCCTGGCCGGGCACGACTTGGCGCGAGACCGTCAAATTTGGGCAGGCCGGCCCGTGATAAGATTTGCTGCTTGGGGACTACGACCATATGTACGGCACGATCGCTCAACGTTTCAGCACAGTAGTCGGGCACGGCAAGCCGGACGCGATCCTCACGAAGGAGTCGGGGAGCTACGCTCCGATTTCCACCGCCGAGTTTGAGCGGCGCTGCGTGCAGCTGCACTTGGCATTGCGGGCCGAGGGCATAGCCAAGGGGGACAAGGTGGCCCTGCTCTCGGAAAACCGCTGGGAGTGGGCCGCGGCGGATTTCGCCATGATGACTGCCGGTGTTATCAGCGTTCCGATCTATCCGACCCTCCCGTCCGACCAAGTGCGCTACCTCTTGGACCACTCGGAAGCGCGCGCCATCTTCTGCTCGACCGCCGAGCAAGTGGAGAAAGTCCTCGCCGTCCGTGACGAGCTCCCCGGGTTGGGCCACGTCATCTCCTTTGACAAGCCGGACCAGGCCGGCGTTACCCACCTCTCGGCAATGATCGCCGACGGTGACCCGGAACCCGCGGCGCGATCCAGCTTTCAGGCCGCCGCTGACGCCGTTCTCGAGGAAGACCTGGCCAGCATCATCTACACGTCCGGCACGACCGGCGTTCCCAAGGGCGTGATGCTCTCGCACGGGAACATCTCCAGCAACATCCGCGACGCAAGCATTCCGGTGACGCCGGAAGATGTGGCCCTCTCGTTCCTGCCGCTCTCCCACATCGCCGAGCGGATCGCGGACTACGTTTACTTCGTAAACGGAGTGACGGTCGCTTACGCCGAGTCCATTGAAGCTGTCGCGGCCAACATGGGCGAGGTCCGGCCCACGATCGCCGTCGGTGTGCCGCGGTTCTACGAGAAGGTGCACGACAAGGTGATGGCGGCAATGGCAGCTGCCCCGGCGGCGCGTCGCAAGATCTTCCACTGGGCGCTTTCAGTGGGCAAGGCGGCGATGCCGCACCGGCTGGCCGGCAAGCCCCTTCCGGGCTTGCTGGCCCTAAAGCACGCCGTTGCCGAAAAGCTGGTCTTCTCAAAGTTGCGCGGCCGGTTGGGTGGCCACATCCGGCTATTCGTTTCCGGCGCGGCTCCGTTGGCACAGCACTTGGCCGAGTTCTTCTACGCGCTCGGGCTGCCGATTTGCGAGGCCTACGGATTGACCGAGACCTCCCCGGTGGTATCAATCAACCGGCTCGAGTCGATCCGCTTCGGAACCGTTGGCCAGATCATCCCGAATGTCGACGTGCGGATCGCTGGCGACGGCGAGATCTTGGTTCGCGGCCCGAACGTGATGCAGGGCTACTACAAGATGGAGGCGCAGACAGCGGACGTGATGAATGGGGACTGGTTCCACACAGGGGACATCGGAAAGCTCGACAACGACGGCTATCTCTCGATCACCGACCGGAAGAAGGACATGTTCAAGACTTCGGGCGGCAAGTACATCGTTCCCGCCCCCATCGAGAGCCGCCTCAAGAGCAGCCCCTTGGTCGAGCTGGCGGTAGTCGTCGCCGAGCGCCGGAACTTCCCGAGCGCGCTGGTCGTTCCGTCCTTCGACGTGCTGAGGGCTTGGGCCGACTCCCAGGGCATCGAGGCCTCGGACAACGTCGAGCTGTGCGCGGATCCGCAAGTCCGGGCGCATGTGATGGCCGAGGTGGCCAATCTGTGCTCGGAAATGGCGTCTTTCGAGAGGATCAAGAAGATCGCGCTGATCCCGCAGGATTTCTCGATCGAGGGCGGGGAGCTAACGCCGACCATGAAGGTGCGGAGAGCCAAGGTCTACAGCAAGTACGCCGCCGAGATCGACGCGATCTATGCCTGATCCCGCCCCCCGTGTCGTCCGCTGATGCCAGGCTGGAAACGATGAACCGCGGCTCGCTGGCCGCTTGTGCCGGCTTGGTCTTAGCCGCTGTCAGCTTGACGGCCCAGCCGGGCACTTTCCCCCTGAGGGCCGTCGAGTTCGAGGGGAGTCAGTCCTTCGCCAGCGATGAGCTGGCGGCCGCCACGGGCTTGGAGCTTGGCCAGCCGGTGAGCAAGGCGGACTTTGACAGGGCGCTCCGCAAGCTCAGCGAGACCGGTCTGTTCGAGGAATTGAGCTATCGCTTCGAGCCGCTCAACGGCGGCTACCGGCTCACTATCACGGTCCGGGAGCTCCTTGAGCTGTTCCCCGTTCGCTTTCAGGGCTTCGCGGGGGCGGACGCGGACGTCGCGGACATGCTGCGCCAACGGCTGCCCTTGTATGCCGGGGTTGCCCCGGCGGTGGGTCCAATGGTGGCCATGCTGGTCGCGAACGTGCAGTCTTGGTGGGAGGCGAGCGGCGGGGAAGAAAAGATCGTTGCCGAGGTCGTGCCGTCCCAAGCGGGCGATGGGTTCGAGCTGCTCGTGGGCCCGAGGCGCCAGACCAATCGGATCGCGTTCGCCACGTTTTCCAATTCTGGCGACGTGGATCCGCGAGAGTTGCAGCGAGCCTTCAACCACGCGGCAGTCGGGGAAGAGCACACCGAAGCCCGGTTGCGGGAACTGCTCCAGTACAACGCCCGGCCGCTATACGCGGAGCGCGGCTACATGAACGTCAAGTTCTGCCCGTGCGACGCGAAGCCTGATCCGGACAGCGAGGGCGTCTTGCTCTCGATCCGGGTCGACCAAGGCGAAGTCTACGAGTTTGGAGAGATTTCCTGGCCCGATCCATTGCCGATCGACCCGGACGATCTGGCGAAGGCGAACCAGATTGCCCCGGGCCAGGTTGTGAACATGAAGGCCGCATACGACACGATGGCGGCCATCAGCGAGGGCATGAAGCGGCACGGCTACATGAAGGCCCACGCGCGATTCGACGAACGCATCGACCACGAGGGCCGGCTAGTGCATCTCGCCGTCGAGATTTTCACCGGAGTCCGGTACATGTTCTCCAGGCTGATCGTCAAGGGTTTGGACATTCTCTCCGAGCCGGCGGTGCGCAAGCGCTGGGGGATGCAGCCAGGCCAGCCGTTCGATGTGCGCTATCCGGGTTACTTCCTGGACCGGGTCAAGGCCGATGCCATGTTCGAGGGGCTCAAGCGGACTTCGTGGAGCATCGACACCGACGAGGCCTCGGGGCGGGTCGACGTCACCCTCGTATTCTCGGGCCTGTCGGAAGAGCTTCCTTGAATCGGCCCGCCGTCGGCTGTCAGGCTCGGGCGCGGTACATGCCGAGCCGGTAGACGACGGCCCGGCTCGGGATCCCCGGGTCGTACAGGACGGTCAGGCTCTGACCGTTGCGCAGGGATGGGTTGCGCTCCCGGGCCTTGAGGGTCTGCCGCTTTCCGGCGGCATCGTAGTTCACCAGGTAGGTGCGAACGCCGCCGCGTCGGCGAACGGCGGCGGTGAATCCGGCTGCCGCGATGCCATTCACCGCCAGCCGTCTGTGCAGGCGGCGCTGTGCCTCGGCAAGGCCTGCTGCCACGAGCAGCAGCGTGGCCGTGATGAGCACGATCTGCGTCGAGACCGCCGACGTTAGGTCCGGCAAGTAGTGGATCTCGGGATTGATCGGCGAGTACACAACGCTCGTGATCTCACCCTGCGACAGCTTGGCGAACACCCGCGGCGGGACGCTGCGGCTAACCCTGGTAGCGTTGCCCGACTCCGTCACGAAGCTGTAGCCGACGAAGTGCATCGTGCGCCCGCCTTCCACGGTCCGGGCTTCGAGAGAGTGAATCGTGGCGGGTGCGCGAAGCCCTTCGCTCTCGAGGCGGGCTTTCGACTGGGGCGGCGGCAAGTAGCCAAAGTGTTGGTGGGAGAGCAGCGCGAACAGGGAGAGCACGACCACCCACGAGCCCATGATCACGCGGCCCCGAGTCGTGAGGGCCACCGCTCTCGGCGGAGCCCCCCGAAGCTCCGCCTCGAGCCCGGACCAGCGGCGGCCCGTCGCGATTGCGCCATCCTGCTGGTCACCGCGCGGGGACTGGTCAAGGCCCCGTCGAAGGGCGATCGAGCCGGCCGCGATCAGGCCGACGCCGAACCAAAGCGGCTGCCCGCCGTCGGGCAGGGAGAGCATGACCAAGATCAGGCCTGAGACGGCCAACGACGAGCCCAGCGCCAACCACAACCTGCCGGGCATCTCCGGTCAACCCTCCAGAAATCAGTGTACGCCAGCCCCGGCGCCGAACCGTACCGGCGACAGCTCGGGCAGCTGGCATCGCGCGGGCCATGGGTCAGGCGGATGCGGGATTGGCGCCGAGCGGTGTGGTCAACTGGTGAGGTCATGCGAACTCTCCGACAGTCGTGCTTGCTTGCATTCGCCGTGCTGGGGGCGTTCTTGCTGGCGCCCAGCGCTCTTTCCCAGCAGGGCGGCGCCGACCGCTGGGAGAGTGCCATCAGGGCGTTCGAGGAGGCGGACCGGAGCGCGCCCCCGGCCCAAGGGGGCGTTGTGTTCCTGGGAAGTTCCAGCTTTCGCCGGTGGGATCTGGACAAGTCCTTTCCCGGCAGGGGACTCATCAACCGCGGTTTCGGGGGGTCGCAGATGGAGGACGCAATCCGTTATCTGGACCGGATCGTCCTGCCGCTGCAGCCCCGTGCCATTTTTCTCTACGAGGGCGACAACGACACCGGCAGCGGCAAATCGCCCGAGACGGTGGCCGCGCAGTTCCGCGAACTGGTCGCCAGAGTGCAAGAGGCGCTCCCCGAGACGAGGGTCGTGTTCGTCAGCATCAAGCCCAGTCTCCGCCGATGGCACTTGGTCGATGTGGCCCGACGGGCAAACGCGCTCGTGCGGGCCGCTTGCGAGAAGAGCGACCTGCTCGAGTATGCCGACTTGGCCACGCCCCTGCTGGGCGCGGACGGGAAGCCGCGGCCCGACCTGTTCGTCGAGGACGGGCTGCACTTGAACGCGGCCGGGTACCGGATCTGGGCCTCCGCGTTAGCGCCATACATGGATTGATGGACCGCGATCGCGCGGGCGCGCCGGCTCAGTACTGCGATGTAGCCCTGCCGGTTCCCATCGATCAGACCTACACCTATTCGATCCCCGGCAGGCTGGCAGGTCGCGTGAAGCTGGGTTGCCGGGTGGTCGCGCCGTTCCAGTCCCGCGCACCGGTTGGGGTTGTGCTCGGGGTCGGGCGCGCCCGACCGGATTTCGCCGTGCGCCCCATCCGCAAGCTGCTCGATCCCGAGCCCGCCCTGAGTCCGGACCTGATCGAACTGGCCAGATGGCTGGCCCGCTATTACTGCGCGCCGATTGGCGAGGCCGTCCGGTCCATGCTGCCCCTCGCCGGTGAGACCCTCACCAAGCGCATCGCGACCATCACGCCGAAAGGGGACCGTGAGTTTGCTGCCAGCCTCATACCGGCCACCCCCGAGCTCCGAATTCTCGCGACGGTTGCCAAGGGCCCGCGCACTGTTGCGTACCTCGCCCGGCGATTCAAGGGAGCCTCCGACGCCGTCCGCAGTCTGCAACGCAAGGGGCTGGTGATCATCGAGGAAGTCGTCCAGGTGCGCGACCCAACCGCTGCGCTCAGTGCGACGCTCCTCGTTCGCGAGGCCGATCTGTCCAAGGCGCCGGCCCGGCCGAAGGCGCCGGAGCGCTGGCTGCTCGGCTACCTCCGGCGCAACCCCGGAAGCCACGACGTCCGCGCTCTGGCGGTCCAGCGAACTGATGCGGTCGCCACGGCGCGGAGGCTTGCCAAGTCTGGAGCCGTCGAGCTCAAAGTCGTCCACCCGGGCCCCACGCCGCTCCGGGACTCCCCCGACTTGGTGCTCACCGCAGCTCAGGATGCCGCGTTCCGGGCGCTGCGCGCGGCTGTCCGGAATCACGCGTACCGTACGTTCTTGCTGCACGGCGTCACCGGGTCGGGCAAGACCGAGGTCTACCTGCGGGCTATCGGAGAGGTGCTGCGGCAGGGCCGGTCGGCGCTCGTGCTCGTCCCCGAGATCGGGCTAACCCCTGCCGTCGCATCCGAGTTCTTCGCCCGCTTCGGGGACCAAGTGTCGATGCTGCACAGCGGGCTGGCCCCCGGACAGCGCGCGGACCAGTGGCGTCGGATCCGCAGCGGCAAGGGTCGTTTGGTGCTCGGCACTCGCAGCGCCGTGTTCGCGCCGGTCCGGGACCTCGGGCTGGTGGTGGTCGACGAGGAGCACGACACCAGCTACAAGCAAGAGGGCGGCGCGCCGCGCTACAGCGCCCGGGACGTTGGGGTCGTGCGGGGCCGGAACGCCGGTGCCGTTGTTGTCCTGGGCTCCGCCACGCCGTGCCTCGAGTCACGCCGGAACGCCGAGACCGGCAAGTACACCCTGCTGGAGATGCCCGAGCGCGTCCTCGCCCGCCCGTTGCCGGAGGTGGAGGTCATCGACATGCGGGACGAGTTCCGCGAAGTTCGGGAGAGCCGGCTGTTCTCGCGGGCCCTCGTGGACGCTGTCCAAGCCTGCCTCGCGCGAGGCGAGCAGGCGATGATTTTCCTCAATCGGCGCGGTTTCGCCAACTTCGTGCTCTGCCGGAGCTGCGGTGCCCGCGTCGATTGCCCGAACTGCTCGGTCACGCTGACCTATCACAAGCGGGACCGGCGGCTGCTGTGCCACTTCTGTGATCACGCCCAGCCCGTGCCGACCGCCTGCGGCGAGTGTGGCAGGGAATACTTGCAGTTTCAGGGTAGCGGCTCCGAGCGGGTCCAAGAGTCGCTCCAAGAGTCCTTTCCCAGCGCCAGGGTTGCCCGGCTTGACCGCGACACCGTCCAAGGGCGCAACTCCTTCGAGACGATCCTCGGCTCGTTCCGGGACGGCGACTGCAACCTGCTGGTCGGCACTCAGATGATCGCCAAGGGGCACGACATTCCGAACGTGACCTTGGTCTGCGTGGTCAATGCCGACATCGGGCTTGGCCTGCCCGACTTCCGCGCTGCCGAGCGGACGTTCCAGCTGTTGACGCAGGTCGCGGGCAGGGCCGGACGCGGCGAGAAGCCCGGCCAAGTGCTGATCCAGACGGTCAACCCCGAGCACTACGCCGTGGCCCAGGCCGCACGGCAGGACTACAGGTCGTTCTACGAGCGCGAGATGATGTTTCGCGGGGAACTGCGCTACCCGCCGTTCTCGTCGGTTGCGCTGCTCCTCGTGCGGCACGCCAGCCTGCCCGATGCGCTGGGGATGAGCCGCGACTTGGCCCGCCACCTGCGGCCCGTGCCCGACCGTGTGCGACTCATCGGGCCGGCATCCGCGCCCGTGTCACGGCTGCGCGCCGAGTACCGGTTCCAGTTCTTGGTCCAAGGTGCCCAGCGCTCGGCGCTGGCGGGAGTCCTCAGGAAGGCCCGGGAATTCGCCGGCGCGAGGAAGTGGTCGCCGACGGCGCTCACAATCGACGTTGATCCGGTGAGCTTCCTGTGAGCCGGGCGGGCGGGCGCTGCCGGCCTCTCTGCTCGGCCGGACTGCCACTCCGCGCAGTCACGCCCCAGAAGCGGACTGTGGACGGACGACTGATCGCGAACTGCCAAGGCACCACGCCCGGGCAAGAGGCTGCCGAGATCGCAAGGGCGTTGGGAGTCGAACCCCAACCGCCCCGGAGACAATTCTGAGATGGAATCAGGCCCGTCAGCCAGCCTCACAAATGTAGGGTCATCGCGGGTCTCAAACCACAATATGATGTGCTATCACGAACTGCACCAACCATATGCTGTGGTCACTTGGCGAACTTCAGCTCAGTCCGCTATTTCGACCTTGTCCACTTGGTCGGCCGCTCGCTGCGCCGCGTTGTAGGCCCGCAGCGACCGCACCGCTCGGTTGTGGGCTTGCAGGTTCACTGAGAATGCGTGGCCGTTGGCAAATCCCGGACGCGCTACGAAGAAGATGAAATCGCTCTCGGCAGGCGCAAACGCCGCTCGCAGGGCCGCAGCTCCCGGATTGGTGATGGGCCCTGGCGGAAGGCCCTTGTTTAGGTAAGTGTTGTAGGGCGTGGGATCACTTAGGTCCGAGCGGTAAACCATCCCCCGGTAGCGCCCTTCCAGGATCAGCCCATAGGCGATCGTCGGGTCGCACTGCATCAGCATCCCTCGCCGGATGCGGTTGTGAAACACCGAGGCCACCAGCGGCCGCTCTTCCGGACGGCCGGTCTCGTCCTCGATCATGGATGCCAGCACCAGCGCGTCCCAGTCCCCGATGTCCACCGTTCGTCCCGCGCGAGCCTTCTCCAACTCCCGGCGGAAGTTTCTCAGCATGGCCTTGACCAAGTCCTGCACGGTGGAGGCCTTGGAGAGGTGGTACGTCTCAGGGAAGAGTGCGCCCTCCAATGTCTCTGCCGCGGGCAGCAGATCCTTCACGGGTCCCGGCAAGGCCGTCAGGGCGAGGACCTCTTGCTCCGTGCCGAAGCCCTTCGCCGCCACCAACTTCGCGATCTCAAAGCGGTTGAGGCCTTCAGGGATAGTGACCGGATACAGGCGCACCCTCCCGCTGGCAAGTTTTTCGAAGACCTCGTCCGCAGACATCGGGTGCTCGAAGATATATTCGCCCGCCATCAACTTGGTCCTTCGATCCAAGATCCGCCGCCAAAGAAAGCCCCACTTGTGGCGAAGAACGCCCTCGCTCACGAGCAGGTCGGCGATTTCCACCGACGACAGCCCGCGGCTGATATCGACGATGCGCGGCTTGTCAAACGGCTCCGGTTCCGTCTGGGCCATGCAAAGCGCGGCCATCGCACACCCGAGGATGACCCATTTGACGCTAGTCGGAATTATTCGCTGCAAGGTAATTCTCCAGCAGGATTACGGCTGCCGCTCGATCGATGTCGCCGGGCTTGCGGCGCGTTCCCAGGAGCCTCTGGCGCGCCTCCCAGCTCGTGAGCCGCTCATCCCACATCTCCACTGCCAATCCGGCGTGCCTTCCAAGCTGAAAGGCGAAGCGCGCCGCTTTGCCCGAAGAGCCGCTGGCGCTGCCGTCCGCACGCCGCGGATCCCCGACGATCACGGTCTCGATTCGCCGTTTGCGAATCAGCTCGATAAGGGCGCCGTAATCTTCGCGAGGCGTCCGCCGAACCATAGTCGGCAGACCGCGGATCGTGATGCCAAGAGAGTCGCTGACTGCTATTCCGATGCGCTTGGTGCCCCAGTCCAAGGCCATCGCTGGCAATTGTAAGCCCATCTCGTACCACAGAAGTCACACAATTGTAACGCACCGGGAGTCAACGGGACGATTCGGTTTCGAGCGCTCGGTCCCATGGCTGGGGCGGCAAAGGATCGTATCTTGGCCGGGCGTCGCGATTCGGCATCGACTCCGCCACACCGCGCAGCTTGGCCAGCGCCCGCTGTTCCCTGCCAGCCGCGCTGCCCAGCAGGTTGCGAGCCTCCCCCGGGTCCTCTTTGAGATCGTAGAACTCCGTAACGCGGCGGTCGTGTACATGGATCTTGTAGCGCTTGTCGCGGATCACCCGCGGCGCGTAGTCCAAGACGCCGCGGACCCCTCGCTCGTCAAGAATCGCGGCGCCGAAGCCCATCGCAAGGATCCAATCCCGCGGCCCGTCGGGCTGTTGTCCGAGCAAGACCCTGGCGATGGACTGCCCGTCAATCTCCAATTGCTCCGGCACGCGCGCTCCCGCCAGCTCGCAAAAGGTTGGGAGAATGTCCGAGAAGTCCGTCAGCGCATCGGTCACCACCCCTGCGGGAACGAGCCCCGGGCCGTTGGCGATGAATGGCTGCCGGGGTCCATTCTCGGTGAGCCGGGCCTTTCCGCCCGGCACGGGCCGTCCATTGAGGCGCCCTTCAATGCCTCGGGCTGTCCCGTTGTCGGTCGTGAAGATCACGACCGTGTTCTCTCGGACACCCGCGCGTTCGAGCGCGAGGACCAGTTGGCCGACAAGGTAGTCGGTGTAGCGCACCATGGCTCTGTGCCGCTGCATTCTGGTCTCGGCGAATGGCTCGTGCGGGGTTGCGACGAGCGGTCCGTGCGTCAGCGCCAGGGGGTAATAGAGAAACATCGGCCCATCGCTGTTGCGCTCGATGAATTCAGTCAGAAAGGCGTTGTACAGGTCCGGCCCAAAGGCGCCCTTGTAGGTGCGGCTGCCAGCTTTGCTGGTGTAGACGTAGGGATCCCAGTACCGTTCGTTGCTCGGGGGATTGTCTCCCTCGCCCCCGGTCCACACGCTCCATTCGTCGAAGCCATGCTCGCGGAGGATGGCGGGCTGGACGCGAAAGTCGTTGATCTGCCACTTGCCCGCGATCGCGGTTGCATATCCCGCCTCCCGCAACAGTCTCGCCAGCGACGGGTTGCGGCCCGGATCAAAGTGGCATCCGGCACCCCAGCGCGGCACGTCCCAGTGGTTTGTCCACCCGTGCCGGTAAGGGTATTGCCCGGTCAGCAGTGTGACCCTTGTCGGCGTGCACTGGGGCATGGAGTACGCGTTCCGGAAGAGCATGCCGCCAGCTGCGAGCCTGTCGATATTGGGAGTCTCGATCCCCTCGCCGCCGTAGCTGGAGATCCATTCCGGGCCTAGGTCGTCCGCCATGATCAGCACCAGGTTTGGCGGCGCCGCCCAGACGACGGACGCCGCTAGGACCAAGGCAAGGGCAGCGATGGTCTGAGAGGTCGCGGTCATGGTCCCAGCGTAGTATGGCGCTGCCTGCCGGGATCGCCGCCTGGCGGCATTCTGCCCGCGACTGTTCCCATGCGCCACACTGTGACCAGTGGGAGAGAGCCTATTGCCGGACGCCCCGGCCATCTATGAGATCCAGACTTGCGCCGAGGGCCCGCAGGGTCGGCTGCCCCTCACGCCCGCGATGCTGCGCACGCTCCCGAGCGGCGACATCTTCGGCTGGACGCAGGATGCTGGCATGGGCTGGAATCCCGCGCATCTCGGTCGCGACGAGTACCTGATCCTGAGCACGCAAGGGGGAATCCGGGACGAGGACGGGTCTCCGGTGGCCCTGGGGTACCACACCGGGCACTTCGAGGTCGGCTTGCTGATGCGGGAGGCCGCCCTCGAACTCCGCGAGCGTGGCACGATTCCGTTCGCGGGATTCTGCAGCGACCCTTGCGACGGCCGTACGCAGGGAACGCCGGGAATGATGGACTCGCTCCCCTACCGCAACGACGCGGCCCAAGTCCTGCGGAGGCTGATCCGGTCGTTGCCGACCCGTCGCGGCGTGATCGGCGTGGCAACCTGCGACAAGGGCCTGCCGGCCATGATGATGGCCCTAGCGTCGATGCGGGGCTTGCCGTGCGTCTTGGTGCCGGGCGGGGTGACGCTGCCGGCCCGCGGAGCGGAGGATGCCGGCGTTGTGCAGACGATTGGCGCGCGCTTCTCGCACGGTGAGCTCAGCTTGGAAAAGGCACAAGAGCACGGCTGCCGGGCTTGCGGGTCGCCCGGCGGGGGCTGCCAGTTCCTGGGGACGGCTGCGACCGCGCAGGTGGTTGCCGAGGCCCTCGGCCTGGCGCCGCCGCACACCGCGCTGGCGCCGTCGGGGCAGGCCGTGTGGAAGCAGGCGGCCCGCCGGGCGGCCCGGGCCGTGATGGCCCAGCGCGCCGCTGGTCTCGGACCGCGCGAAATCGTCACTGACGAGGCTGTCCGCAACGCCATGGTCGTGCATGCCGCCTTTGGCGGGTCGACCAACCTCCTGTTGCATCTCCCCGCCGTGGCTCACTGCGCCGGGCTTTCGCTGCCGACCGTCGACGATTGGGCGAGCGTCAACCGGCGGGTCGTCCGGCTGGTGGACGTGCTGCCCAACGGGCCCGTGGGGCATCCAACCGTTCGAGTGTTTCTCGCGGGCGGAGTGCCCGAGGTCATGCTGCACTTGCGGGATCTGGGGCTGCTCCACCTGTCCGCGCTGACCGCGGACGGCCAGTCGCTGGGCGAGATGCTGGGCGCTTGGGAGGTCAGCGAGCGCCGGGAACGCTTCCGAGCCTTGCTCTCAGAGCTCGATGGCGTCGACCCGGACCGCGTGATTCACACGCCCGACCAGGCCGCCCGGCGCGGCCTGACCAGCACGATCACCTTCTGCCGCGGCAATCTGGCCCCCGAGGGCTCCGTCGTCAAGAGCACGGCGATCGATCCCTCGGTCGTCGGAGCTGACGGAGTCTACCGCAAGCGGGGCGCCGTGCGGTTCTTCTCGCGCGAGGCGCAGGCAATCGCGGCGATCAAGGGGGGACGGGTGCGGCCAGGCGACGTGATGGTGCTTGCCTGTTGCGGCCCGCTGGGATCGGGAATGGAGGAGATCTACCAGATCACGTCAGCTCTCAAGCACCTCAAGCACGGCAAGCAGGTCGCGGTGATCACGGACGCCCGCTTCTCGGGAGTGTCGACCGGGGCTTGCATCGGCCATGTGGGCCCGGAGGCGCTTGCCGGTGGGCCCATCGGCAAGGTCCTCGATGGCGATCTGGTCCGGATCGAGATCGACACCCGGCGTTTGGTTGGCAGCGTGGACTTGATCGGGCATGCCGGTCGCGAATACGGTCCCGAAGAGGGATCCAGGATCCTCGCATCGCGCGCGAGCCGGGACGACCTAGCCCCCCACCCTGACCTGCCGGACGACACGCGCCTGTGGGCCGCGCTGCAGGACTGCAGCGGGGGCACTTGGAATGGCTGCGTCTACGACGTGGATGCGATCGTCGCGCGGTTGCGAAACGGGTCTGGCTGACCGCGCGGCCCCACTTCCCGGGTCACGGCCGGATGATTGACCCGTCCCTGCGGCGGGTTGTGCCCCACGAATAGTCGAACGGCTCGTCGTAGCGCGACTCGACCGAATACTTCGCGGCCAGCTCCTCGTCAATCTCCATGCCCCATCCCGGCGCCTCGTTCGGGTAGAAGAACCCGTTCTCGAGCCGCGGGCAGCCTTGGAACACCTCGTGGACGGAGTCGGGCCAAGTCCTGGCCTCTTGGATCCCGAAGTTGTAGCAGCTCACGTCAAGCGCGATGTTTGCCAGATGGCCCACCGGGGATGTGTCGCCGGGGCCATGCCAAGCCGTGCGAACGCCGAACCACTCGCACAGTGCGGCGAGCTTGCGGGCCGGCGTCAGCCCGCCGATCTGCGAGACGTGGACGCGGATGAAGTCGATCAGCCGCTCGGCGATCAGCCCCGTGAACTCGTGGGGCGAGTTGAACAGCTCTCCCATCGCGATGGCCGTCGTGGTCTGGGAGCGCATGTGCCGGAAATAGCCAATTTGCTCCGGGGACACGGGATCCTCGATGAAGAACGGACGGTACTCCTCGACACGCTTGAGCAGCCACATGGCCTGGGCGTTGCTGATCCGCTCGTGGACGTCGTGCAGCAGCTCGATCTCCTCGCCCAGATTCTTGCGCATGTGCTCGAAGAGCTTGGGGACGCTGAGCAGGTAGGGCGTGGGCTCGTACATGCGCTCTGGGTGCGGCCCGCCCGACGGCGGCCCCAGGAAACCCTGCGGGCTGGCACCTCCTGACCTCGCGCCGTAGTTCGCGTTGCCGCTGATCCCCACTTGGATGCGGATGTGCCGCACTCCCTGCGCGATGTACTCGCGCGCCGCGTCCTCGACCTCCTCGGGGCTTGAGCCGGAGGCGTGACGGTAGACATCGGCCGCTTGGCGCGCCTTGCCCCCCAGCAGTGCGTAGACCGGCATGTTGGCGCGCTTGCCCTTGATGTCCCACAGCGCCTGGTCGACGCCGCTCATGGCGTTGTACAGCACCGGGCCGTTGCGCCAGTAGGAGCTGACGTACATCGTCTGCCAGATGTCCTCGATGTGGTCGGGGTTCTTCCCTTTCAGGAACGGGCGCAGGAATTCGTCCACTGCGGTCACGACTGCCTTGGCCCGCTGGGTGAAGGTCGCGCAGCCATAGCCGTACAGGCCGGGCTCGCTGGTCTCGACCTTGACGATCACCGTCCGCGGCAGGCCGGGTGGCGCCGTCAGGATGGATTTGACGTCGGTGATGGTCACGTCCCCCATGCCGGTGTGGGCTGATGCCCGCCCGGCCGCCGGCAGCGTTGGAACAGCCGCAGCCCCCAAGGTTCCGATCCATTTCAAAGCGTCGCGACGTTGCATCGTCGCCATTGTATGTGCACCTAGCCGCCCCTGTGAGAGTGCCGGGATCTCAGCCGGCCTTGATTCCGCCGGCCCCGAGCGGCAACGATGGGATGCTGGAGCTTGGTCGCGTTGCGCGTACTCGTCACAGGAGCCGCCGGGTTCATCGGGTCCCACCTGTGCGACCGGTTGGTGGCCGATGGACATGCCGTCACCGGGGTGGATGACCTCTCCACCGGTCGGATGCGGAACTTGGGCGGGCTCCGCGGGCATTCCAGTTTCGAGTTCAGCGAGCGCGACATCTGTTGTGCCTCGGATTGGAAGGGCCCGATGGACGCGATCTACAACCTCGCCTCGCCGGCAAGCCCGCGGGACTATCTCAGAAGGCCGATCCCCACGCTGATGGCGAGCGCGGTCGGGTCGAAGAACATGCTGGATCTGGCGCTCCGCAAGGGAGCGGTGTTCGTGCAGGCGTCGACTTCGGAGACCTACGGGGATGCGCAGGTCCACCCGCAGCCCGAGGGCTACTGGGGAAATGTGAACCCGGTCGGGCCGCGATCGGTGTACGACGAGGGCAAGCGCTTCGCCGAGTCACTGACAATGGCCTACCATCGCTACCATGGCCTGCGCACGCGGATCGCGCGGCTGTTCAACGTGTACGGGCCACGGATGAGGCGGTCCGATGGCCGCGTGCTGCCCGCGTTCTTGGACCAAGCGCTTCGAGGCGCGCCGCTGACCGTCTTCGGCGACGGTTCGCAGACGCGCAGCTTCTGCTACGTTTCCGACATTGTCGAGGGCATGGTGCGCCTGGCGAACAGCGATGTCTCGGATCCCGTGAACCTCGGTGCCGAAGAGGAGACCACGGTGCTTGACCTGGCCGCCAGCGTGCAGGAGGCCGTGGGCACGTCCTGCCGCATCGACTATCGCGATCTGCCCGAGGACGACCCGACCCGGCGCTGCCCGGATATCTCGCGGGCGAGGGCCCTGCTCGGATGGGAGCCCGCGGTCCCGATGGTCGCGGGCATCCGGAAAATGCTGGAAGCGTTCCGAGCCCAGACAGGTTGCCCGGGCCGTGGCTGACCACCACCGGCGCGGGCATGGCGGCCGTCACCTACGGGCGCTGCTCACCAATGACGACGGCATCGACGCTCCGGGCTTGGAAGCGCTCGCGGCGGCGTTGCCGGCGGGCGCGACGTCCCTGGTGGTGGCTCCGTTTGGCGAGCGCTCGGCCTGCAGCCACCGGGTGGTTACCGACCGGGCCCTTCGAGCCGAGCGGCTCGACACCGGCCGCGTGGGCGTGGACGGGTTCCCGGCGGACTGCGTCCGCTTGGCGGTGCACGAATTCCGGGACAGCTTCGACTGGGTGTTGGCTGGCTTGAACCACGGCGCGAACCTCGGCGCTGACATCTACTACTCCGGAACTGTCGCCGCCGCGCGGGAGGCGGCCCTGCTGGGCGTGCCTGCGATCGCTCTGTCGCACTATCGCGACCGCGTGCTGAGCGAAGCGGACTGGGAGCGCGCGACAGGCTGGATGCGGAAGCTGTTGCCCGGCCTGCTCGCCCGGCCCCTGCGCCCGGGAGAATTCTGGAACGTCAACTTTCCCAGCCTCCCGCCCGGTCGTGCCGAGCCGGCCGCGGTGGATTGCCCGGTGGACACGAACCCGGTCCAGTTGCGGTATCAAGTGGATGGCTCCTCGTTCCAGTACTCGGGGGTCTACACCCGCCGTCCCCGGACGGTCGGCTCCGATGTCGAGGTCTGCTTTGGTGGTCGCATTGCGGTCTCGCGGCTGCGCCTACCCTGAGCTGGCGTGGGAAGATGACGGGGAGTCACCGTTGCGACGGACCAGGATAGACCTGCTGCTCGTCGAGCGAGGCCTTGCCGAGTCCCGTCACAAGGCGCAGGCTCTGGTGATGGCCGGAGAAGTGCTTGTCGACGGGCAGCCGGCCACGAAGGCCGGCCGACCTGTGGCCGCCGACGCCACGATCCGGCTCTTGCGAAAGCGGGCCAGGTTCGTAGGCCGTGGCGGCGAGAAGCTGGACGCTGCCATGGAGCATTTTGGGATCGACGTGCGAGGGCTGGCGTGCCTCGACGTGGGAGCCTCGACGGGTGGCTTCACCGATTGTCTGCTGCAGCGGGGCGCGGCCCGGGTGCACGCCGTGGACGTCGGAACGAACCAGCTTCATTGGAGCCTGCGGTGCGACGCGCGTGTGCACGTCCTCGAGAGGTTCAACGCGCGTTACCTGACTCTCGCCGATCTCGGCGAGCGGGTCGCGTTTGCCTGTTGCGACGTCAGCTTCATCTCGGCGGCCCGGATCATAGACCGTCTGCCGCTCGTCGTCCAGCCCGCCGCGGAGGCGGTCGTGCTGGCAAAGCCCCAGTTCGAGGTCGGTCGCGGCGAGGTCGGCCGGGGTGGCGTTGTGCGCGACCGGGGCAAGCAGCTCTCGGCGGCTGCCAGTGTCTGCGACGCCCTCCGCCGGCGCGGGTTCCGCGGCGTTGCCTGGCTCGAGAGTCCGCTGGTGGGCCCCGCCGGCAATCACGAGTTTCTCGTGCACGGCACCCACCGGTCCGGACTGTCCGAGGGGGGAGTGGAGTGATCGGGAGCATCGGAATCATCAGCAAGCCCGGGCGGGAGAACATCCCCGGTCTGGTGAGGCAGATCTTGGGCTGGGCAACGTCCAAGGCCATGGCTGTCCGCATGGACTCCATCACGGCCGCCTATCTGGACCGCGACGACGGACTGCCCCGCAAGGACGTGCCGCGCGGCAGCGACCTGATCGTTGTGCTGGGCGGCGATGGCACGCTGCTGTCGGCCGCCCGGGCGGTGGGCCCGCGCGGGACGCCACTGCTAGCGGTCAATCTCGGCGGGCTGGGCTTCATGATGACCACCGGCCCGGACGAGCTTCTTCGCGCGCTCGAGAGCGTCGCCCGCTCGGATTTCCGCCTCGATTCGCGGATGGTGCTCGAGGCCGGCCTGCTGCGCGACGGCCGAGTCGTTGACAGCTTCTTCGCCCTCAACGATGTGGTGGTTTCGAACGCCGGCGTGGCACGGCTCTTGCGGCTGGAGGCGTTCGCCGATGGCGAATTCGTGTGCGGCTACCGTTCCGACGGCTTGATCGTCTCGACCCCGACCGGCTCGACCGCTTACTCGCTGGCAGCCTCCGGGCCGGTCATGGCGCCCGATGTCCCAGCGCTGAGCTTGACCCCGATCTGCCCGCACGGCCTTTCGAACCGTCCGGTCGTCCTTCCGGCAACGGCCCGCATCGAGGTCCGGATCCTTGACGACGACGCCGAGAAGTACGTCAGCGTTGACGGGCAGGTTGGCCGGCATGTCCGGCACGGGGATCGTCTGCGCGTGTCGGGGGCGAAGCACACTGTGGACATCGTGCAGACGAAGAGGGTTGCGTTCTTCGACGTGCTGCGCAGCAAGATGCGCTGGGGGGACCGATTGCTCCCAGCAGGGGGCCCGGATTGCGGCCGGGAATGGGGCGGGGACTGAATGGGCCCCGAGCATCTGCTGGCGCTCTATTGCGCGGCGATCGCGGTCGCGTCCCTGGTCGGCATCCATTTGCAGGCACGCGTGCACTTTGGCCACACGGCGTTGCAGATCGTGATGAGCTTCATCGCCGGCCTTGTTCTCGGCGTTGCGGTCCAGCACTTGCTCCCGCACAGCGTCGAACGGATCTCGGGGCCATCACCCATGCACTCCGCGGCCGGGTGGATGATGCTCGGCATGGCTCTCACGGTGTTGTTGCTCAGGATGTCCCCATTCCACCGCCACGAGAATGACGTGCCATCCGGGGAAGCCCAGACGGGCGGCGGCGGGTTTCGGGTGAGCGAGAGTGGCCCCGCTTGGGCGGGGGTCGCGGCAGGCATGACTCTCCACTCACTGGCAGAGGGGGCGACGCTCGCTGCGAGCATCCGGAGCGGCTCGGCGCCTTGGATGAGCGTCGGCATCTTCCTTGCGATCGCGCTGCACAAGCCACTCGATGCCTTCTCGGTGCTCCGTGTCATGGCGTGTGCCGAGGTCGGCCGCGGTGCTGCGCTCGCGATCAAGGTCGCACTGGCGCTGGCCTGCCCGATGGCTGCCATCGGGGCGTACAACGGCTCCGGTCTGCTCGGTCCGGCCGAGGGCGAGGTCACCGGGCGTGCACTGGCGTTCGGAGCGGGAGTGCTCGTCTGCATCGCCCTGAGCGATCTCCTGCCGGAGATTCATTTCCACACGCACGACCGTGGGTGGCTTGCGGCGGCTTTCGTGGGCGGCGTGGCCGTGGCCCACGCGCTGCACTTGCTTGAGGTGGCGCCGCTATGGACCGCAGTGCACGGATGGCGGTGGGAAATCGCGTGGTCCGGCGCCAGTGGCTGCGGCTGAGCGCGGGCCGGGTCTAGACAGCCCGCCAGCGCGTTGGTTTCAGCCCGGAGGTCAAGTCCCGAAGGCCGGTTCTGAACGCTCCGTTGGAGAACCGCCAAACCATGAGCGCCACCAAGCCGGCCGCCCCGGCCCACTGCACCGCCTGAAGGGCAGGGGCCTGAGCCACGGAAAGGTTCACGGCGAGCCTGGTTCCAGTGGCGATGAGCGCCACGTCGACCAGAATCGCAAAAACGACGGTGACGGCGACGACCCCCCCGACGTAGAGTCCGGCGAATCGCCGGCCGAACTGGCTGACAATCATGGCAATCGTGCCCGAATTCGTTGCCGGCCCGGTCATCAGGAAGATCAGCGCGGCGCCCGGAGAGAGTCCCTTCGCAACCAGCGCGGCCGCGATTGGCGTGCTGGCCGAGGCGCAAATGTACAGCGGCACCCCGACCAGGAGCATGGCCGGGTACGACGCCCAGCGGGCTGCTTCGCTGCCCATCAGGCCATCAGGGACGACTAGGAACAGCACGCCGCCCAGCGAAATGCCCACCAGAAGCGAGAACAGCATTGAGTCGGCAACGTCGACAAATCCGTACCGAAACACGTGGCGGGCCACCTGCCCCAGCGTTAGCTGAGACTCTCCGTGCGAGTCGTCCGTCGGCTCGGCACTCTGCGGATTGTCCCGCTCGGAAGCGCCTTCCCAAGTGCGCGAGCGGGCGTTTGCGGGCGTGAGGGGGGCCGTGATTCGACGCCATGCCCGGCTGAGCCATTGCCCAGCCATGGCCTTGATCTGGCCTGGGCTGACGTAGCAGTCGTCGTCACTCGGGACCAGTGGCGTGTGGTGGTCGCCATGGCAGTGGTCGCCATGGTCGTGGTCACAGTGGGGGTCTGCATGGCCGGGTGTTGGATCTGCGGGATGCGCGCTCTCGGCGGTAGCTCTGGTCCGCCCGTAGACCATGCAGAGGACGCCCGCGACGACTGCGGTGCCGAAGCTCACGATCGGGCGCACGATCGCCGCGGCAAAGCCGAAGAAGGCGTGCGTCACAAGGATCGAGTCCGCGCCGGTCTCGGGAGCGGTGATCAGGAACGACATGCAAGCGGACCGGGAGGCACCCTTGTTGCGCATCTCCGAAACGACGGGGACCACGGAACAGCTGCAGAGCGGGACTGGCACGCCAATCGCCGCGCTTGCGGAGATCGCGCCCAAGTTTTCCCCGCTTAGCCAGGTCAGGACAGCCCGTCTCGAGACCAGCACGTGCAGCAGTCCAGCCAGCAGCAGCCCGAATAGAAGCATGGGCGACAACAGGAGGAATGATGGCCCCAGAAAATCCAACATCTGCTTGGCAAACTCCATCGGACGCAACTTGATTCTACGATGCCAGCCCTGAAATTCGGCTCATGTGCCCAAGAACGGAAGCGCCACGAAGAAAGCGAGGCAGGCCATCAGTGCGGCCGTGATCCAGAGCGGGTTGCGATTCCGCGGCCCAACCCACTTCGCGTGCCCGTTGAGCAGGATCAGGGTCAGCGCGAGGGCGGGCAGAAAGCACGCTCCGACGATGCCGTAGGTGAGCTGGATCTGGCGCACGGGGGCGTTCAGCAGGAACAGGGGGACGATTGCCACGAGCACCACGCACAGGCGATACGGCATGGAGGCCCGCAGGTCTCCCGACGCGACACCGCCCATGCGGGCAAAGTCCGCGAACATGTAAGGGATGCTCTGCCAGACACCGAGCAGGCTCGAGAAAACGGCGCCCCAGAATCCGACGAGGAACACCCATTGCCCGACGGGTCCCACAGCCTCTCCCAGCCGTTCGGCCATCTGTGTGGCAAGCGTCGCCCCGCTGCCAGCCACGTCGATCTGGGATCCGATGATGATCACGCAGAGGCCGAACACCGCCGTGACGCCGTTGCCGACGGCGAGGTCGATCCTGCATGTTCCTAGCATGCGCGGGCCCCGGCGGCCGTGCTCCTCGATCCAGTAGCCGTAGGAGAGCAGCGTTACGGTGCCTCCGACGCCGCCCAGCACGGCCAGCAGCCACGGACTCCCACCTTGAGGCACTGAGGGAATCAGGCCCGCCAGGACTGTCCCGAGAGGAGGCAAGACCATCGCCGTCGTTCCGACCACGGTCACGAACATCAGCCCGATCAGCGCGGACATCAGGGACTCGAAAGCGCGAAAGCTGCCCGTGAGGACGATCGCAACGCCTGCCAACGAGTGGATCACCGCCCACCACGTCACCGACGACTCGGTCTCGCCGATCGGCAGGATCGCCGTGGCGGCGACACCGCACGCGTTGGCGAGCGCTCGCCCGACAATGACGGTGAACATTGCGAGGTAGATCAAGAAGGGCCAGCGAATCCACCTCCCGAGCCGGGCGTGCCATCCCTCCAGCAGCGTCGTCCCCGTCGCGAGTTGCCAGCGGGCGACTCCCTCACTCAGGACAAACTTGAGGAACGCTCCCGCCAGGACAGCCCAGAGCGCCGCGGTCCCCAGCTCGGCCCCGGCCAGCGTGCCCGTCATCAAGTCCCCGGCCCCCACGCCGGTGGCCGCCATCAACAGCCCCGGGGCGACCAGCCGATACCAGTTCTGACGCATGCCAAACAGCGTACGGCACGCCCCGGAACGGTGCTGTGCGACCATGGGCCGGCCATGGATCGCACTCAGATTTCCCGACGCGAATTCTTCGCGGCTTCGGCCGCGGTCGGCGCCGCAAGTGCCGCCTGCAGCGCTCCGGTCGCTTCCCAAGGGGACCGACCGAACATCATCCTCTGCATGGGCGATGACCACGGGTGGCACGAGACCGGCTACAACGGGCATCCGCACGTCCGCACGCCGGTGCTCGACGAGATGGCGGCCTCGGGGTTGCGCCTGGATCGCTTCTACTCGGCTGCGCCGGTTTGTTCCCCGACCCGCGGGAGCGTGATGACCGGGCGGCACCCGAACCGCTACGGGACGTTCTCGGCAAACTGGTCCATCCGCCCGGAGGAGGTCACGGTCGCAAACGTTCTCAGGTCCGCGGGCTATGCGTGCGGGCAGTTCGGGAAGTGGCACTTGGGCCCGGTCAAGGCCGACTCACCGACAAGCCCGGGCGCGATGGGCTTCGAGGAGTGGCTCTCGCACGACAACTTCTTCGAGTTGGATCCCATCCTGTCCCACAACGGCGGGACGCCCCGGCGGTACGACGGCGAGAGTTCACAGATCATTGTGGACGCGGCAAAGGGGTTCATCGACAAAGCTCAGGCCACTGACCGCCCGTTCTTCGTCGTGATCTGGTTCGGGTCACCGCACGAGCCTTACAGCGGGCATGCCGACGATCTGGCCGGGTACGCGGACTTGCCAGCGAGTCTCGAGGGCCAGTTCACGAACCTGACCTCGATGGAGACGGGCCTCCGCTCGAGCATTCCGCTCGGTGAGGCGCTGCAGGCTCGCTACGCAGAGATCACGGCCATGGACCGGGCCATCGGCGACCTGCGCCGACACATCGAGGGTGCCGGAGCGCGCCAGAACACGCTCCTGTGGTACTGCAGCGACAATGGCGCGCCATCCGAGGCGACTCTCGGCTCGCCGCTGCGGGCGCACAAGGGCCGGGTCTACGAGGGTGGCGTTCGGGTCCCGTCCGTCATCGAGTGGCCGGATGGCATTCCAGCGCCCGCGACGAGCGCCGTCAACGCCGTGACCAGCGATATTCTTCCCACACTGTGCGACCTCACCGGTCGGCCGGTGCCCGAGCGTCCGCTGGATGGCACCAGCCTGGCCGGCGTCTTGAATGGAACGGACAGCCAGCGCCCCGAGCCGATCTGTTTCTGGCGCTTTGACGGCAACCAAGACGGGACCGGCGAGCCGTACATCGAGCCAAGCCTCCAGCAGGGGACGACGCCACTGGCTAAGCAGATGTCCGGGCTCTACACACGGAATTTCCGCAACTACCGCCATTCGGGCGCGGCGGAGGGAAACTTGGGCGGACCACGGGCCGCGCTGGGCAATCGATTCAAGCTGGTGCTTGATGGCGAGGGCACGGACGAGCCTGGCCAGACCAGCGCTCCGGCGGTCGAGCTCTTCGACATCCGTGAGGATCCGGCGGAGCAGAATGATGTCTCTGGCGACCACCCTGAGGAAGTCCGCCAACTCGCAGATCACCTGGACCGGTGGCAACGCTCGGTGCTGCAGAGCCTGGCAGGGGCGGACTATCCCGATAGCGATTCCTAGACTGAGACTGAAGCAATCCGAGAGTAGCCGGAATGGGATGAGAGGCTCAGACGTTCTGACTAGAGTTCGCCAGATGACCACAACATATGGTTCGTGCAGTTCCTAGTAACACATCATATTGTGGTTTGAGCCCCGCGATGGCACTACACTTGTGAGGCTGGCTGACGGGTCTGGTTCCATCCTAGGATTGCCTCCGGAGCGGTCTGGGTTCCACCCCCAACGCCCATGGGATCTCGGCGGCCTCTTGCCCGGGCGTAGTGTCTTGGCAGGTCGCGATCAGTCGTCCGGCCACCGTCCGCATCTGGGTCGAAACGAGATCCCAGTGCTCCAGCTTGTGTCGGATCGTGGTCCAACGATCGTGGATCCCGCCCAATGCCAACCGCCCCCAAGTTTCGAGGTTTTTTAGGCTCTCCGGCCAGAATCGCGACGGCACTAGTGTCATGTGTCAGAAGTCCTTGACCAGTAGGGCTGCAGTTTGGTACCGTCTCAGGGGGAGGCGGGACCGAGCATGCCGAATCACCACACAAGGGAATTGCCGGAGCTCTCGGAGGAGGAGCGGCAGGAGTTGGAGCGCTGGCTGCGCCGGCAAACGACGGCGCAGTCACTGGCCCTGAGGGCGCGGATCGTGTTGCAGTGTGCAAGTGGCAAGAGCGATCTGGCAGTAGCGCAAGTAGTCGGAGTCACTCGCGGAACGGTCGGCAAGTGGCGGCGGAGGTTTGTGCAAGACGGCTGCGACGGATTGCTGGACGAGCCCCGACCGGGAACTCCTCGCAAGGTGTCGGACAGGGAGGTTGAACGAGTCGTGACTCGCACGCTGGAGTCGATGCCTCGGGGAGCAACGCAGTGGAGCACACGGTCGATGGCCAAGGAATGCGGCTTGAGCTTCGCCACCGTGGGCCGCATTTGGCGCGCGTTCGGGCTGAAGCCGCACCGCACGGAGACCTTCAAACTGTCGAGGGACCCGCTGTTCATCGAGAAAGTCCGGGATGTCGTGGGGCTCTACCTGCATCCGCCCGAGCGGGCGGTGGTCCTGTGCGTGGACGAGAAGTCGCAAATTCAGGCGCTAGACCGAACGCAGCCCTTGCTGCCCCTGCGGCCAGGCGTGCCCCGCCAGCAAACGCACGACTACAAGAGGAACGGCACCACGTCACTGTTTGCAGCGCTGAACACAGCCACCGGCGAGGTGATCGGCAAGTGCTACCGGCGACATCGGTCGATCGAGTTCAAGCAATTTCTGGCGATCATCGACAAGCGGGTGCCTGAGGACTTGGATGTGCACCTCGTCTTGGACAACTACGGCACGCACAAGACGGCGATGATCCACAATTGGCTGCTGAGACGCCCGCGGTTTCACTTGCACTTCACGCCCACGAGCGCCTCTTGGCTCAATCAAGTGGAGCGCTGGTTTGCCGAGATCACCCGTCGCCAACTACGACACGGGACCTATCGCAGCACGTTAGCCCTAGAGAAGGCCATCAAGGAGTACTTGGAGGTGTACAACGAGAATCCGAAGCCATTCATCTGGACCAAGCGCGCCGATCAGATCCTCGAGTCACTCAGGACTTACTGCTCACGTATTTCTGACACAGGACACTAGTCTGGATCGACCACTTTGGGCCCGAATTTGGCTGATTTCAGGGCAGACTGGACCACTTTGCCTCGTTTTTTGGCCCGTTTCAGGGTCAGTCCGACCACTTTCGGCTGGGGGTAAGAAGTGCTGACCACTAGATGCCCACATGGTGGGATAGGCCAGCATTCAGTGGTACAATGGCCCCGTGTTCGTACGCCGTGCCCTGACCCGCTCCAAGGGCTCCAACCACGGCGTCTCCTACCGACTTGTCCATTCCACCCGCATCGCGCCCGGCAAAGTCCGCCAAGTCGTGCTGGCGTATTTCCGCGCCGGCCTCGAGGACCGCGTCCCCAAGTCCCACTGGAAGCTGCTGGCTGCCCAGATCCGCAACCTGCTGGCCGCCCAGCCGGACCTGCCCTTCCCACCCGAGTCCTGCGACGATCCGCAACTCGAACAGGCCATCCGCAGCGAGGCCGAGGCCGTCATGCCCCTCGTCCGCCAGCGCCTATAGTTTCGTGGACTGGTTAGCGTGCGGCAGGACGATCAGCCTCTGAGTGATTTCAACATGATGACGGGCTAGGACGAGAAAGTCAAGAGTGAGTGGACTGGTGGCCCGGTAGAGGCAGGGAGCCGCATCGGTGTTGAGCAGTGGCTGCTATAGTGCCGTTCGGCCGGTGAAGCGCAAGCGGGCTCTGCTGGGGAGCACCCCGCGGAGGATTAATTGGCTAAAGAACTCGTCGAAATGATGATTCAGCGGGGTGTGTCGCATGCTGGCCCCCCGCACACAGCGATTGCTCGCCTCGGTGAGCTGACTGATCGGCGAGCGCGACCGATCGCTGGGGATCGCCTGGTTGGTGACGCTCGCTCAGTGTCGTCCGGAGGGACACGGTGAGGGCCCCATCGGCAGCGCATCGTATTTCCAGTACTGCACACAACCGATGCAGACGGGCGGGCTGGCACTGGCCAAGGATCAGCAATGGGAACTGGCCGCGGTCGCCGCAGCGAGCAGGAGCGCAAGCCGACGCTGGTGGCCTTGCGCAAAGCCGTGAGAGACAGAGATTCGAGGTTGGCACCGGCGCTGCCGGAATGGAAGACACGCCAGGCACGGCGGCCTGGATGCTGATTCTCATCAGAGTGAACACGGATTCTCATCCAGAGTGAACCCGCCGGGGGCCGCTCGGAGTGGAGCGGAGTGTGCGTCGCGCCGGGGCGGCCAGCTGGGCAGCGGCAGTCCATTTGGCCACCGAGCGGCTGACTGCCGAACGCGTCGGATTGGAGCGGGAGCGCAAGGCCGCGGCCGAGGCATGGACCGCGGCCACCACCCTGGCGGACCGCTCGCTGGCCACCGAGGCTGGTCGCCGACAGCGGGGCTGCCAAGAGTTGCAGACCCAGCTCGCGGAGGGCGAAACGCAGTTGGCAACCGTGCGTGGCGAGGTTCTCGAGGATCTGGACCAGGCCCCGGCGGGACAAACTTGCCGCCTGCGAGAAAGCCGCCAGCCTGTGCGGTGCGCTGGTGGCCCACCAAGCGCAGACCGGGCTGATGCGGGCCAGCCGGTCGTCAGCCTCACCCGCGGGCTAGCTCACGGTGGAAAAGTGCTCGCGGCTGGGTGTGAGCCCACCCTCCGGGCCGGGGGCGCGTCAAGGGCGGGTGTAGCGCAAGGCCGGCTGGGCATGGGCCCAGGCCGCCCTGTTCTCCGCGGGCCGAGCCGCGCGCACGCTGGAGCCGGACGCGCACAATCCCCGCCTCGGCGGGATCGTGCCTGCGAGCCACCGAGTGCTGGGCCCGAGCGTTTGCCTCCAAGCCACTTGGAAACATGCTCCAGCCACGCGCTCGCAACGGTTACTTCCAATGGCACATCCGCGCTAGACCATGTGCTGTAGCAAGCCTTTGCTGTCGTAGCACCCCCTACATTTCGATAGATTCTTTCCATGCCCAGACAAACCCCGGGGGTCTGGGGGCTGGCCCCCACGACGGTCCCCGCCTGATCGCCGTGGGCGGCGCGTGCGAGCATCGCGCATCTGGCTTAGCTCCGAGTCCGCTGGGTTGCTGCCCAAGCGTCTTCGAACTCGTGCGGCGAGAGGTAGCCCAGCGCGGAGTGCCGCCGCCGGCGGTTGTAGAAGCCTTCGACGAATCTGAAGATTTCGGTTGTGGCTTCTGCGCGCGTCTCGAATGGGGTGCGGCGCAGCAGTTCGCATTCGAGGGTGGCGAAAAAACTCTCGGCCATCGCGTTGTCGCAGCAACTTCCGACGGCACCCATCGACTGCAGCACGCCGGCCTGTTCGCAGCGCGAGGTGCAGGCCACCGCGGTGTACTGGCTGCCATGGTCGGAATGGAAGATGACGCCCTTTGCGCCCCGGGTCTCGAGCGCCATCTCCAGCGCGGTGCGCGTCAAGTCGGCAGTCTGGCGCGCGGCCATGGCCCAGCCCACGACCTTGCGGCTGAACACGTCGATCACGATCGCCAAGAACAGGAACCCCTCCTGCGTGTCCACGTAGGTGATGTCGGCCACCCACAGCCGGTTGGGCTCGGTGGCCTCGAATTGCCGCTTGACCCGGTCCGGCACCGGTTCTGCGTTGGGGTCCGCCCGCGTCGTGCTCCGCGGGCGGCGCCGGTGTACACCCTGCAGGCCCAGCGAGCGCATCAGCCGCTCCACCCGCTGCCGCGACACCGCGCGGCCCGCCGCCCGCAGCGTCGCATGCACCCGCCGCCCGCCGTAGGTCCCGCCCGACTCTTCGTGAATCTCGGCGATCCGGGTGCCCAACGCTTGGTTCTCCACCCCCCGCCGACTCGGTGGCCGCCGGTGCCACGCATGGTATCCGCTGGCGGAGACCCCCAGCACCCGGCACATCATGGCTGTCGGATACTGACCCTGGTACCCGCTTGAGAACTCGAAGACCCTGACGGCATCGAACCGGTCTCCCGAGCGAACCAGGCTGCGGCCTTTGCCAAGATTTCCCGCTCCATCCGCACCCGCCGCAGCTCACGCCGCAATTCCCGGAGCTCTTTGCGCTCCGCGGTCGTCAGCCCGTCCTTGCGCTGACCGCTGTCGATCTGCGCCTGCTTCACCCACCGTCGCAACGAGTCCTGCCACACCTCAAACTCCTCGGCCACCTCCCGCAGGCGCCGTCCGCCCGCCAGGAACACCTTCACCACCTGTGCCGAAACTCCTTCGGGTAGGCCTTCACATACCGTTGGCTCATCGCTGGGGCCCTCCTGTTACCCCGCCACTACAGTGCCGCATCTCCTCAAAAAACCGCACCTCTCAGGTGTCCACGAAATCGCAGGCACTCCATGCTCCTTTCTGGCGGAAGCGAGGGCCGAGCCGGTAGGGACAACGCGCCACGCGGGCGGGGTCTATTTGCTGTTCGTCCACACCCTTGATGCAACGGCGGGAACGATTCGGGGCTCGACGCGGCACGGCCAGGTCAGTTTGGATTCCGGGGACAAAGCCACCAGTGTGATTTGCGACCACATCTCGCTTCCTCCCGGACAATTGAACTACAGCGGGCGGTCCGCTAGGGCCTCGGCTCTTGGTCGGCGGGACTGCCCGCCTAGCGGATCTGGAAATTGATGGCCTCGGGGTGAGCAGTCCGCTCATGAGGGTTGGTCCCTCAGCGCCTCATTGACCCGCTCTACAGACTTCCGGACATAGGCTAAGTAGCGATGTCCAATTTGTCGTCTTCGGGAGCCGGTTCGTCGAGGTTGAGGGTGGGCATCAGGAGGCGTCCAGTGGCCTCGGCTAAGCCACCCTGTCGGCAGTTGGAACGGGCGCTCGTGTTTCATCGTGCGCCGGAGAGTCCAACCTGCCATTCGCTGGCTGCCGACGACGGGCCGGCAGGCCCGTTCCGGAACGGCTGGGGTCTCTCCACCGCGACGGGCGGAATCGTTCCAAGCTCGCGGCTCACCGCTTCGAGTTTGCTCATCCCGGCTGCCGCTAGTTCCGCTGGGATCGCGGACACCCGCCGATGGGCCCGAAGCGCCCATCGGCACGCCCTCGAGTGGACATTGTCAGTTAGCTGCCGCGACGGGTTTGGTGGCCTACCTATGACAATGGTCCAGCGCCACGATGAAGCCACGATGCGCTACAACCGACAACCATAAGTCACTTGATGAGTAGCAATGACCCAAGATCCGATCGATCACGACCTAGCGGTTCCTCTTTACAGTGAATGCTACTCCGTGCGTCCTGATATTTGCACCACACCAGATCGCACTCAGGCCCCTCGATGACCGGAACTCAGGCTCTAGCGCCCCGACTTCTGAATGCTTACCATTGAACGATGTCCCTTTGCGCCGCGAATTGCTCACGCACGAGATCGTGACGGCAATGTCCACTCTCCGCAATCTTGTCTCGGAGCTTCGTGCAGACACCGTGTTAGCAAAGGCCGTGCCGGCGCTTGCAGCCGGCTTTACTGCAGGCCTCGGTCTGCTCGTCGCCCAAGTCGCCTTCGGGACCTTCATATTTTCCGGGCCGCTTGCCCCGTATTCCTCCCAGGGCGTCGGCCTGGTGCTGTTCGGGAACTTTGCCGCCTGCCTCGTCATCGCCCTGACAAGCGGCTTTCGCGGGGCGATTTCGGGGCTCTCTCCCGCGCTGGTGATCGTGATGGCACGAATCGCCTCCACGACGGATGCCGACGGCGACGCGCTGTTCGTCACCACTGCAGGGGCGCTGATGATCGGCGCAGTCGCCACGGGCGTGTGCTTTTTCCTGATGGGGCGATTCCGGCTCGCCAATTTGGTGCGCTTCGTCCCCTACCCGGTCGCGGGAGGGTTCGTGGCCGGAATCGGGGCAGCCGTGTGCTTGTCCGCCATGTCCTTGATGGGCGCGGATACGGATTGGCGCGCGATTCCGGCCCTTCTCGACTCTTCGGAGCTCTGGAAATGGAGCCCGGGCGCGGCGTTCGGGATTGCCCTGTATCTCGCGATGAAGCGGTGGGGCCATCCTCTCATCCTGCCCTCCAGCGTGGCGCTTGCCGTTGGTGGGTACCACCTCGTGCTCGACGCGCTCGGCATATCCGGCGAAGAAGCGAGGGCGGCGGGTCTGCTGCTGAAGAGTACCTCGGAAGGCCGCCTGTGGCCTGTATTGCAACCCGCCGACCTCGTGAATGTGGACCTGAGCGCGATGGCGGCGCAGACCCCGGCCATGCTGATGATGATGGTGGTCGCGCTCATCGTCGTGATCATGAATGTCGCCGGCCTCGAGATGGCGGCGAACCAAGATCTGGACTGGGACCGTGAGTTCAGGGCGACAGGGCTCGCGAGCGTGGCGGCCGGACTGGGTGGCGGCACGGTGGCGAGCATGATCGTTCCCGCGTCGCTGCGCAGCAAGCTGTTTGGTGCCTCGACACGCCTGACAGGCGTCTTGGCGGCCCTAGTCATCGCGGCTGCACTGTTTCTCGGCGATGGGATGCTGGAACTAGTCCCACTACCACTGGTAGGAGGGATTCTGTTCTTTGCCGGGACCGGGATGTTGGACCAAGGGCTCGTGAGGAGTCGCGCGCGGCTTCCTCGGTCGGAGTACGGCATCATCGTGCTGATCGTTGCCGTCATTATCACCTTCGGGCTGTTCGAGGGTGTGGGTGCCGGGATGCTTGCCACCCTGGTTTTCTTTGCCATGCGCTTGAGCCGCGTGGACCCCATCGAATCGCGTTTCACCGGCCGCGAGCGCCGGAGCACCAAGGCCCGTCCAGTCCCAGATCAGGCCATCCTTCTGGAGGAAGGCGAGAGCGTGCAGGTCTACCGGCTGCGGGGCTACCTCTTCTTCGGCAGCGTCTGCCCCTTGGCCGACCATCTCCGGGATTCCCTGGCCGGCGCTTCGCGTCCAGCCTGTCTGATGCTGGACTTCGCCTCGGTTTCTGGCTTCGACTTCTCCGCCGTGAACGTCCTCGCGAGGTTCCTGCAATCGGCGAATGCGGCCGGGGTACATGTGGTCCTCAGCGCACCGACAGAGCAGCTGAAGGCCGGGTTGGAGCGCACCCTACCGCCTACGGAATTCGAGCAGTTGCAGTGCGAGCCGAACGCGGACCGCTCGCTGGAACGCTGCGAGGAGATTGTCATCACGGCATGGAGGGCGGACGCGAACATAGCGGACGAGCGGCGTACGACTCTGTTGGAGCGCGCCGGCGACGCCCTCGAGCGCCATCTGGAGCGACAGATCCGTTTCGAAGATCTTATAGGCGGACTACGAAGCTGGTTGATTCCGCGTCGCTACGTAGCCGGGGATACCCTCGCGGGGCCCGGTACGGCGTTCGAGGGCCTGCAATTGTTGACATCCGGCCGGGCTTCCGCCCATGATGCCGCGGGTGGCCGCTTCCGTCAGTACAGTCCTGGCGATGCGATCTGGCCCGTCGATCCTTCGGACGAAAAAGCGCCCCCGGTTAGCGCGGACGAGGCCTGCGAGACAATGGTGTTGACATCGGCAGCACGGACTTGGCTAGAGGAGTACGAGGAGGGGCTGGCGCTCGAGCTGTATCGATACCTGCTGGCTGGACGTTTCGAAGCTGAGACAAGAAAGTGAGACGCGAAACCCGGCTCCAGTACCCAAGCCGATTCCTTGCCATGGCACGACTCGTCGCGACAGCTGCCCTCATGTCTGTCGCCCTCGCGTGCGCTCAGAAGCCGGCCGGAATGATCGAATGGCGGTATGTCGGCTCCGAGCAGGAGCATACCAAGTACTCTGCGGCTGAAGAGATCACGGCCGCGAATGTGGGCGAACTGAAGATCGTCTGGCAATGGGAGCCGAACGAGATGCCCTTAGACGAGTACGGCACCCGGCCCGGGCCGTTTCAGACAACGCCCATCATGATCGACAACGTACTCTACCTCTCCACCATGTACACGCGCGTGGCGGCTCTTGACGCGGACACAGGCGCCGAGCTGTGGACTTTGGATCCCAAGGTTTACGAGGGTGGACCAAAGGGTGTGGGGCCGAGGGGCTTCAAGCACCGGGGTATCGCCTACTGGAGCGGCAGCGACGACGACCGTGTGTTCCTCAACAGCCGTGACCGGTTGTATGCAATCGACGCTGCGACCGGCGAGTTGGACGCGGGCTTCGGTGAGAGTGGGAGCGTTCTGCTAACCGAGGGGCATGGGCGCCCAGTTACCCGATACGAGTTCGACCAGACCTCGCCGCCAGTGGTGTTCGAGGACCTAGTGATCGTGGGGAGCCGCGTGCCCGACAGGCTGCAGCGAAAGTTCGATACCCCAGGAACCGTGCAGGCGTTCGATGCACGCACGGGCGAGCGCCGCTGGGTCTTCTTCACCATCCCGCAATCCAACGATGACGTCGGTGCGGACACCTGGGAGGATGAGTCGTGGCGCTACACCGGCCACGCCAATGTGTGGGGGCTGATGTCCCTCGATGACGAGCGCGGACTGCTGTACTTGCCGACGAGTACCCCGAGCAGCGACTACTGGGGCGGGCGCCGGGTGGGGGCGAACCTCTTCGCAGAGTCGCTGGTGTGCCTCGATGCGCGCACGGGAGAGCGGCAGTGGCACTTCCAGGCGGTGCACCACGGCGTATGGGACTACGACTTGGCCGCAGCGCCGAACTTAGTGACGATCACCGCGGATGGGCGCGAGATCGACGCCGTGGCGCAGGTGTCGAAGCACGGCTTCACGTACGTATTCGACCGGGTGACGGGCGAGCCAGTGTGGCCGATCGAGGAGCGCGCGGTCGACACAACGACGGACGTGCCCGGCGAGGTGTTGTATCCGACTCAGCCCTTCCCAACCAAGCCGCCGCCGTTCAGCAGGCAGGGGGTTTCGCTCGAAGATGCGAACAACTTGACGCCGGAGATCCATGCGCTGGCGGTGGAGGAGCTGAAGCGGTTCCGTCTGGGTCCTCTGTTCACGCCGCCGAGTCTTCAAGGAACGGTTCAGAGCCCGGGCTCGAGCGGCGGCGTGAACTGGGGCGGAGCGGCGTTCGATCCCGAAACAGGACTCCTGTACGTGCGGACATCGGAAGAGGCCGACACGAACCAGCTGTGCGTTAATCTGGGTGACGATCCGGAAGTCGACGTCGAGTACAGCAACAACTGCCCCTACGGTGCGACCCTCGTCATGTATCAGGAGGCCGACGGACCGGGTCCTGTGCAAACCCCGGAGAGCAAGCTCGGCCCGATTCCGCTCATCAAGCCGCCTTACGCGCAGTTGGTGGCAATCGACCTCCATGCGGGAGAGATCGCGTGGAAGGTGCCGTTTGGCGAGGGGAGCCCCGCCCTTCGCCAGCACCCGCTGCTGCGTGGCGTCGAGTTACCGGAGCGGCTGGGCACGCGTGGCAACTCCGGTCCGATGGCGACGAAGGGGGGCCTCGTGTTTCTCGGCGGCGGCGCCCCGTATCTGTATGCGTTCCACAGCGCGACGGGCACCGAGATGTGGCGTGGCGCGACACCGTTTCCGACGCAATCGAACCCGATGACCTATCGCGCGAAGTCGGGACGGCAGTTCGTCGTCATCGCGACAGGTTCCGGATCCGAAGCCGCACTCGTTGCGTTCGCGAGACCGCGATAGCCACGCTAGTTGGTCCCATAAGATGTTGAGACATAGATAGTTGGACCTATCGTCGAGACTTTGACTTTGACATGTTTGGAACTAAACCACTTTGCGGCCGCAGGAAATGGAGATGGCACCACATCACTCAGACTCTAGCTCCGATTAGGGGGAGCTGATTCCTAAAGTTCCGGGGCTGCCCGCTCGTTTCGGCGGACCGACTTCCACGCCAATGCGGCATTTTCCCGGCGGACCGTCGGCGGCAGGCGTGTCCCACATGGCAGACGATCCCCACGAGTCGTCTCTGGGCCTGCGTCCGCACACTTCCACCACCGTCTCCCGCAGCCGGTCCAGAACCCGCACCACATCGGCTTATTCCGCCTCGATTCCCGCTTCCCACATTCGCCGTTCCAACTCCTCGTGCAGCGCCAAGCATAAGCAGAACACATGTCCGCGGATTGCCTCCTCCGTGCGATGGCACAGCGGGCGCGTCCACAACAGCGAGTTCTCAGCTGGTGAGAAACAGCGCCGTTCCACGGCGCGCCAGCTTTGTGGGCCAGGCCCCCAACCCTGACGAGAAGGATAGAGCCTAGGGTGTACTGGATTCCGATTGAGGTCGATATGCCGAGCCCACCAACAAAGGCATTCCTTGGGCCAAGACGCGCTTCACAAAGGCGACCGTCTGACACCAACGTGCCCGAAGCTCGATCAGGCTGCAGGTAGTACCAGTAAGCCTCCCCGAAAGTTTCCACCATCGCAACGACATCCCGTCCACCGAATGCTTCCTCAACGAACGCCTCAAACGAACGATCAAGTTGCGTTCCGCTGAATGCGACCTCCCTCGAGGTCGTATTGACTCCAATGAGGTTGATCGATTCGCTTTGCCACCGAGAATGGGGAGAGTTCACAGATCATTGTGGACGCGGCAAAGGGGTTCATCGACAAGGCTCAGGCCACTGACCGCCCGTTCTTCGTCGTGATCTGGTTCGGGTCACCGCACGAGCCTTACAGCGGGCATGCCGACGATCTGGCCGGGTACGCGGACTTGCCAGCGAGTCTCGAGGGCCAGTTCACGAACTTGACCTCGATGGAGACGGGCCTCCGCTCGAGCATTCCGCTCGGTGAGGCGCTGCAGGCTCGCTACGCAGAGATCACGGCCATGGACCGGGCCATCGGCGACCTGCGCCGACACATCGAGGGTGCCGGAGCGCGCCAGAACACGCTCCTGTGGTACTGCAGCGACAATGGCGCGCCATCCGAGGCGACTCTCGGCTCGCCGCTGCGGGCGCACAAGGGCCGGGTCTACGAGGGTGGCGTTCGCGTCCCGTCCGTCATCGAGTGGCCGGATGGCATTCCAGCGCCCGCGACGAGCGCCGTCAACACCGTGACGAGCGATATTCTTCCCACACTGTGCGACCTCACCGGTCGGCCGGTGCCCGAGCGTCCGCTGGATGGCACCAGCCTGGCCGGCGTCTTGAATGGAACGGACAGCCAGCGCCCCGAGCCGATCTGTTTCTGGCGCTTTGACGGCAACCAAGACGGGACCGGCGAGCCGTACATCGAGCCAAGCCTCCAGCAGGGGACGACGCCACTGGCTAAGCAGATGTCCGGGCTCTACACACGGAATTTCCGCAACTACCGCCATTCGGGCGCGGCGGAGGGAAACTTGGGTGGACCACGGGCTGCGCTGGGCAATCGATTCAAGCTGGTGCTTGATGGCGAGGGCACGGACGAGCCTGGCCAGACCAGCGCTCCGGCGGTCGAGCTCTTCGACATCCGTGAGGATCCGGCGGAGCAGAATGATGTCTCTGGCGACCACCCTGAGGAAGTCCGCCAACTCGCAGATCACCTGGACCGGTGGCAACGCTCGGTGCTGCAGAGCCTGGCAGGGGCGGACTATCCCGATAGCGATTCCTAGACTGAGACTGAAGCAATCCGAGAGTAGCCGGAATGGGATGAGAGGCTCAGACGTTCTGACTAGAGTTCGCCAGATGACCACAACATATGGTTCGTGCAGTTCCTAGTAACACATCATATTGTGGTTTGAGCCCCGCGATGGCACTACATTTGTGAGGCTGGCTGACGGGTCTGGTTCCATCCCAGGATTGCCTCCGGAGCGGTTTGGGTTCCACCCCCAACGCCCATGGGATCTCGGCGGCCTCTTGCCCGGGCGTAGTGTCTTGGCAGGTCGCGATCAGTCGTCCGGCCACCGTCCGCATCTGGGTCGAAACGAGATCCCAGTGCTCCAGCTTGTGTCGGATCGTGGTCCAACGATCGTGGATCCCGCCCAATGCCAACCGCCGGCGCAGGTGCATCCCGCAGCTCCACCACGGTCGTCCCGGTCCATCTTGGCGACTTCCGGTCAGGCCTTGTCGCGGCCCCCTGCAAAGTATTCAGAATCTGACTTGCAGCAGGAACCGGAACGTGCGGCCGTCGTTGAGCGTGTTCGTGATCTGGCCGAAGTTCGGGGATGCGAGATTGCCCCATGGCTCTGCGAATTGGGGCGAGTTGAGGAGGTTTATCGACTCAGCGCGGAACAGGACCGCCTTGTCGGCGTCCAGAGGCCACGAGCGCGACAGGCTCAGATTGACGTTGTTGATGGCGTCCTTGCGCAGGACATTGCGCCCTAGTGTGCCCGACGGCTGTCCCGCGGCAAGGAAGCCGAAAGCCGAGCCCGGCATCATGGTGCGCGCTGTGTCCGGGTCATCGATGGCCCGGCCCAGAATGGATGGATCGAGGAGGTTTGGCCGGTCCCGGCCCGTTCCGTCGACGTTTCCGAAACCCGGGCCGTCCGATCCTGTGTCGACAGGGAACGGCGTGCCGGACTTGACGAGGACCACGCCCGAAAGTTGCCACCCGCCAATGGTCTGCTCGATCCACCCGAACCGCGAAATGTCAGGCATCTCGTAGCTGACACGCGCGAGGAACGAGTGTGGCTGGTGGAATGTGCTCAGGCCTCGCATCGTGCCGTGCACGTTGAACTCGGACGGGCTCTGGCCCCACCAGGCGTCCGCTCCGGAAGCCGTGTTGACGAAGTCCCCGCCCAGATCGATAGCCTTGCTGAACCAGTAGGAAGCGTCAAGGGTCAGGCCGTGCCACCGGGGAACCGAGAGCCTGGCCTTCGCCGCGTCGTAGAAGCCGCGCGAGCTATTGACCACTCGGCGCACCTCGAAGAATCGTGGGTCGGCGCGGCGCTCGTTGACTGTGGCCGTGGTAAGCGCGATCCCGGGAACTTGGCGCCCGCGGTTGGTGTTCCACAAGTTCAGCAGCCGAATCGAGCGGCTGCCAGCGTAGCCGATCTCGAGGCTCCAGTCCTGTCGTAGCTCGAGCTGCCAGTGGAAGTTGTACTGATGGGAGTAAGGAAGGGCCAGATCGTGGTCTAGCTCGACGACCGTGCTGCGCGCGCTTGGGTCCAGCGAGCCTGGCTTGAGGTCTGCAAGGGGGTTGACCAGCCTTGGCGCCGAGATCAAGACATTGATGTTCTCCGGCGGGTTGAAGCGGGCCTGGCTGAAGGTGACGGGGAAGATCTCGCCGTAGTGCAGCCCGTAGGCCCCGCCCACGACGCCCCAGCTGCCCCCTCGCAGGCGATACGCGAATCCTCCCCGCGGTGCAAAGTTGTTGCAGTCGCAGTCGTACGGAATGCGGCTGCGGCGGTTGACCTCCGAAGGTGCGAGCGCGGGCTGGTAGCGCAGCCCGACGGTGAGCGTCAGATCAGGTGACACCTGCCAGCGGTCGCCAAGGTGGAAGGCCGCATCCCAGCTCCGGAAGCCCCGCCTGATGTCCCCTATCGCCCTCACGTACTGATTTGGTCGGCCGAGTCGGACGTTGGTGATGGTGTCGTTCCCGAAATTGTTGTTGAAGATGTACTCTCCGCGATGGCCAGAGCTCTCGTGACCGTTGACTTGCCGGCGGATGGCCGTTGCCCCCGTAGTCAGGCTGTGTCGACCCCGCCGCGTGCGCACGATGGTTGCGTACCGGTACGTGTTTCGGGAACGGTCGATCGGGATGATCGGACCGGGTCCGAGAAACTGCAGCGCCGCCGACATCCAGATCAGCGGCCCGACCGCGGTGTCGTCTGGAACCAGCAGCGACCCGACACTGTCGAAGCCTGCCGACGTGGCCGTCGTCGTCACGGGAGACCATGTCCGGCTCCAGGTGGCGCGTGCCCTGTGATTCTTGGTGGTGGTGTTCGGGTTCTGTCCACCGACAAGCTGGAACGCCTGCACCTGCTGCGCGGTGAACTGATACCCGGCGGCGAATTGGTCGCGGTCTCCCACGCTGAAGTCCAGGCGCGGCCCCAGCGTGTCGTTGTCGATGGACTGCGGCGAGTTGGTGTTGAGCGCTCGCGGGTCGATATCGGGACGGTTGGGAAGCTCGTCCGGATAGGCTGCCAGCATCCGACTGACGAAGGCCCGCGTTGCCGGATCCACCGGCTCACCCGTGTTGGGGTCGCGGTTCAGAGGTGTCCTCTCATTCGCCCGAGGGACGAGCACGTTTCCGTTGACGTTGCCTCGAACCCGCTTCTGGTTGCCGTCGAGGCTAAGGCTCGCCCCTCGCCCGACAGGGATCAGGATCTGGAAGCCGTAGTCGTTCGAACGTGCTGGTTTCACGTTGCCGACTTGAAAGAACGACCTCGCTGCGAAAGCGCTATTGGAGTGCGTCTCGTAGATCCGACCATGCAAGGCGGACGGCGCTAGGTGAGCTTGGTGCAAGGTCGGAGACGGAGAGCTGCCCACTTCGGCGCCGAAGTAACTCGTCTCGGGCCTAAACTCCTTGATGATCGTCGCCGATGCGCCGAGCCGCTCGTTGAGTTCACGTTGCACCGCATTGTCGACGAGAGTGATCCTGACGTTCTCGTTGCGGCGGCTCTCGCCGGCCGAGGCGTCTGTCTGGCCGAGGAGGTTGAGTTCGGTGCGGTCGGGGCTGGACCTGCTTTCTTGCGAAGCTGTCGTCCCCGGGCTTTGCGTATTGGAAACTGACGGAGACTCGCTGTTCTCCGTAGACGTCGGCACGTCGTCAGGCGGGGCGCCACCTGCGATGACGCAGGGGGCCCAGAGAATTCCGGCGCTCGCGATGAAAAATCGGCGGACAACTCCAGACCGTCGCCATGTGCTGCGAGCCAAGGCTGCGAAAATCCTCAGGGGCTGACCGCCGGAGTCGCCCGAGACGGGTTGATTCTACCCTCTGTGGGCAGCGCCCACTTCGAACGAGACGGGGAACGGTCGCACGAACGCCAGCGCTCGGGACACCGGAGGACGTCGGGCGGGAGGCCGTGTGTCACGCTGCTGTAGAAGGGCCCAAATCGAAAAAGCCCGCTCCATGGTGGTCCGCCCTTCCGGGAGTCTTCAAGTACAAGCACTCTGACTCAGGGGGGACGAACGCACCACTTGGCGCTCCTGAACCCACAGCGCGCGTTACGCGGGAACAGCCGTTGCCAGACACCGGCACGTCACGAAGCTTCGATCGGCACCGCTGTCAGCATCTCGTCTCCGTATTGTGTGACGATACGGATCGCGATGCTCCCCGTGCTTGGTTGATTGAACGGTGCCGATACGAGCGATTGCATGAATTTCCATTGCTTTGGGTCAATGGACTTTCCGAGCTCCCTTCGAAACTTCTTGATCTGTCTGTCGCCACCCTTGTTCGGAAAGTGGATTCGACGAGCGAAGAAGGACTTGCCATCGTAGTTTGTGTCGATCATCCAGCAGTCGATATCGGTTGGCTTACCACTGGGACGGACATTGCCGCTACCTGGGTCATAGACTTGGTATCCCACTATCTTCGCTTGATAGCGGCCATCGTCCAATCGCTTTATCTCGACATCTGGTTCGCCGACGAGCACGAAGGCGTTGTCATCCTTGTTTGCTGCAAGTTCCGGAATCGTCAAGTCTCGGTTAGCTCTAACAGTCACGATCTCCAGCTTGCCACGCTTCTCTCGGTCAACTCCGGCCTCGATGTGAAAGGCGATCACCACAAGCTTTCTGAAGTCACACCGAGCGGCTTCTCGCGCCATGTGATCAACCACTGACGCGCTGGCCGATTGGTCGTCGGGCATCACTGCCAGTGCAACCCGTGCGCCATCGTCGCGCTGGGTGGCTGTGTGGGTGATGCCGGAGTTCGATGGCCCATCAAGCCACAACTCAATGCCGTCAAGGTGCCAGAGCCCGCTGGAACTGCCGGGGACTGAAATCCCGCCGGCCTCCAAGGCTCTCAAGATGTTCTCCCGGATACTTAGATCCCGTTCGCTCGTAAATGCAGAATCCTCGGGAACGGTTGGTGAGACATAGGCCCACGGGGAGTGCGATTCCACCGTAAACGGTGAGCTGATTCGTCGCACGCCCTTCTTCCAGCGTGGCCTGTCGACTAACAGTGTGACTTTCTTCGGTTTGTCGTAGGCAAGGTGCGCGGCCGAGACGTAGTTCACCCGCTCGTAGACAAAGCCCGCGGCAGGGTTCGACCCAGAGTTTCCGGTCGTCTTAATCTGCGTCCCTGCCAGTGCTGCTTCAAGCGCTTGGCCTTCAGTTCCGTCTCGTGTGAAATACCACTTGTGCACAGCTGAGACGAGGCGCTGTCGGCACAGAGCGATAGGAATCGCCGACGTGTCAATAGTGATCCAGCGCCGACCCCAGCTCTCTGCTACCAAAGCCGTCGTTCCAGATCCGCATGTCGGATCAAGCACCAGATCCCCTGGGTCCGTGGCCATCAGGACGCAGCGCCTGATCGCGGATTCCGCTGTTTCTACGACGTAATGGAGATCAGTCGCTGACTGTGGCTTCGCCCACAAATTGGAGATTCTCTTTCCCGGGACCTCATCCTCGTAGAGCTTCCAACGGAGGTTTCCATCTGAAATAGAAATCAAGCGATCCTTGGCGGCAAGCCGGTCTAGGCCCTCTGGGTGACTGACTCGCCAGTGCTCGCCTGGAGGGCAGGGATACAGAGTACCGTTCCACTCGTATACTTTGGAGCGACCCGTCTTCGACACGCCTTGGGATGCGAGGCGCATTCTGCTAACCAGCCGTGCGCCCTCCGGCAATCGATTCTCGGGATCGTCCCGCTCGGTGCTCGTCAGGCCTCTGCATGTTCCGTCCGGTAACTCAACCATCGCACCGAAACTCATGAGGCCAAGCTTTTCCTTCCGGGACAAATGCCTGTACAGCTGGTGATACTTGACTTGTTGCTTGTCCTTGGCATACCAGAGCAGCCAGTCTGCCACTTGAGGTAGGTGCTTGGCAGAAGTACTTCCAGACTTGGCAAACGCGATCGTTGCTACGCGGTTCTCCGCGCCGAAAACCTCGTCCAGAACGATTGAGAGCCGGTGAACATTCTCGGTGCCCATCTGCAGGAAGAAGCTGCCCGTGTCGGCTAGCAACTCTCTGGCATGGACAGCAACTCCGAAGGCTGTATCCAAGTAGGAATGCAGTCCGTTAACGTATGTGTCCCGAAACGCCTTCCGAGGGGCGCCCTCTACTGGTGCCCCCCCCCCCCCCCCCCCGCTTCCTGGTGCTAGGCTGATAGTTGCTGTCAAAACTGATGCCATACGGCGGGTCAAAGAAGACCATTTGCACTTCTCCGGCCAGCTTCTCCTTGATCGCAAGCGATGCCATGACATCGACTGAGTTGCCCCGGATCAGGCGATTTGTCCAATTCCCTTCGTGGCGGTACCAGTCATACTTGGCCGCCGGAGAAAGACCGTTGAAGTCTCCGAAGAGCGTGGCGTATGGGCCTTGCTCCGTCGGCTCAGACAGTTGCTTGACAAAGGCGGATGGGCTGACTTTCTCGTGAATGTACAGGGGCAGCGCGATAGTCCGTAGACTCTGGACTGACGCCCCGCGCTTCCAACTGAGCAGGATCGGACCGTCTGAGCCGACGGGCGATGGCAGAAACGGCTCTCCTGCCCGCTCCTTATCGCTCATGTATACGTGGTCTTCGCTTGTCGGAATGTTCCTCCGTCGAGCGTCGGTGTGCTCATAAGCATCAGTCTTCATGCCCACTCCTCCTCGCGACAGGCCTTGGAGATCAATGCATGCGCGGCGCTGATGTCCTCGATCCAGACCGCCTGCCAGTCACCGAGGTCGTCTGGCACACGGGATGCACGAGACACCGCGGGTGCCCAGTTGTCTGCCAAGTACTTTTGCTTGGCGACTTCACTAGTCTCTCCTGCCCGCAAGCCCTTGAACTCGATCACCAGGTAGCGACGGCGTCCGCTCGCCGTGTTCAGCCTTGAGCAGGCGACGAAATCTGGCTCCATTAGGGCTGTTCCGCGGTGATCTGGGTCGAACCACGGGACCCTCCATCCCAACTGAAAGTTGCGCACCCACGAGTGAATGTCCTCGTGCCCGTCCAAGATTCCCGCAAGCAGCGCTTCCGGTCTCGAATGGCAGGCAGCTGCGCTCAGTTCGGACTTCGAGGGGCACTCAGATCGCTCTTCCGGATACCAGTTCTGGAGCACTGTTCGAAACTCGACGCTGGATGTGTCTGTCGTCCGAGGGCTGCCCGGATCGACCTGATCGACAAACACGGGCGCGACAAACTTCTGGCCATCAATCCGGTAGGTGTGGGTCGCAATGAGATCAAGCGTGTCACTGTCGTGCTGCAGGTCCGAAGAATCCTCCCAATGCATCACGCTAAGACACGCTTGAAGAATCTGAACACCGCACAAGAACGCTTGGCGGCGGTGGTCTGAGCCTCCGTCCAGTCTGGGGACCAATTGCGCCGCCGCTTCCCAGAGCGCTTGCTGGCGAGACGCAGACTTTCCACGGATCTCCACCTCCTGCCCAACTGATCCACTCAGTACTGTGGTCAGTCTGTGCCGGCATTGCACTCTGTGACCGCGGAGCGGCGAGGTGTCCACCTCCCAGCGCAGAATCCCGTCCGACGGTGCGTAGCCCGCAACGTGTGGAAAGGCGATCCGATACTCTTCCTGACCGTCGACTGTGCGCACAGTCTCGTACTCGGGAGGGGGTGACGGCCCGTCGCCCGACCCTCCGCCCAGCCACGCGAATGGGACGCCGAAAAGATTTGCATACTCAACCCGTTGTCTCTCGTCAGTGGCCGTAAAGGCAGTCTTCCGCAGTGCACGTCCGGCCACTTGCTCGCAGAGAAGTTGGCTCCGGAATGCTCGGTAGCCAAATACATGTGTCACCGTCCGGGCATCCCAGCCCTCGGTAAGCATACCGACCGAGATCACACATCGAATCTGCTCACCTGGCTGACCCGGATTGCCGACCGTCATGAACACGTCTCTAATAGCCCGACGTTTGTCCTTTTTGGTCACCACTTCCGGTGCGAAAAGCGTGGCCTGTTCAGCGATAGCTTTTCCGATCTTGGTGGCATCGGTCCCGCCTAGTTCATCCATGCGGGAGTGCACAAGCACTGTTGGCGGTGGCGCTTTGGGCTGCCCTGTGGCTAGGTCCGTATTGGAGAACAGTTCCAAGTTTCCCGGCTTCCAAACATCTCCGTCTCGGTAACCCGCGATATAGCGGTGCAGCGCCGTGGCGCTATCGATGTTGTTCGCTACCACGATCATCACAGGTATGCGGTCCTTCGCCTCGTAGGCTGGACACGTCTTGAGGTAGTGGTCGTACAGCTGATGGAGTGGTTCGCGGATTTCGGGTGCAAGCGGCTCCACGATTCGTCGCTTCTGGTTGTGCAGGTATATGTTCCTGAACCGCGGGTGCAAATGGCAGGGCTGGCCATCGTCGTCAACTAGGCGATCGTCTACAGGAACGCGCGGCACCTTGACGAGCCCCGACTCAACAGCATCCAAGAGCGGGAAGTCCGAGACGGTCCACGGGAACGTCTCAGCTCTCAAGCGGGCCGGACGGCGCAGCCACATCGGTGTGGCGGACAGATCGAAGACCTGTTCCAATCTGTTGTCGCTACGCAGCGCGCGAAGGGCGCCGAACCAAAGCTCAGCCCGCTTGCGATCCTCCTTTTCGTCGCGGTCCTCTCTGCGTTCGTGAAGCTTCGCCGCTTGGACCGTGTAGCAGTGGTGGGATTCGTCGTTTAGAACAGTGATCGGGCGGCCGCCCCGATGCTCCTTCAAGAGGCGGCCAAGCATCTCCGCTGCGGTCTCGCTCCAAACCTCGGGTGGCTTGCCACCCTTTCCGATAAGCAGGTCCTTTTCCTTCTTGGTCGCCTTCTTGCCGCCGACCTCGAGCTTGGATTGACGCTGGAAGGTTTGGAAGTTCAGCACGGTCCAGCGCATGCGGCCAATGTCGCTCTCAAATCCTCGTGGAGCGACAGCCTTCCAAATGTTGTTTTTCTTGTCTGCGAGTACGCGAAGGCCGTCCCGGATTGTCAGGCCTGGAGTAAGGGCTAGGAACTCGACTCTGTCGCCCGGTCGGCGCACAGTCCACCAAAGAGCGATCATTGCCATTAGGAGCGTCTTCCCAGTTCCGGTCGCCATCTTCAGGGCCACCCTTGGGATCGACTCGTTCCACTCTTTGTTGGTTTGATCCAGCCTCTCCCTGATGGCGGCGTGATCGGAGGGTGCTTGGGACTGGCCTGCGTCGAACAGCCAGATTAGGGTCTCGACGGCCTCGCGTTGGCACCAAAACGGGCGCATGTTGGAGCTGTCGCGTGACCAGTACTCCAAGAGGTGATGAACACGAGAGTGGACACCCGGCCAGTTAGCGTCTCTCCACGATCCAACGTGCCGCCGAATCTCGTTGATAGTGCCGTGCGGTTCTATTGACGCATCAGGCTCCTTCCAGGCCTCGGCGCCGCCCTTAGGCTGCGGGACTGGCAGTTGAGTGGAACTCGGCCTGCGACCGGGGAGGGTCTGATGCTGGGCTCGACCTCGCTCGCCCATGGCCCAATGGCGATCGGGCTCTCGATAAGGCGTGTGCAAGATCCATTGGCGGTTGGCGGCTGAGTGCTTGTGCACAGTGGGGCTTCCGATACGAGCGGCTCCGATTCCTAGCCGCCGCCAGCAGGGGGCGACCAGTATAGCCCGGCTCGACCTGCCCTCGCAAGCCCAAGTTCGTCACCTCAAGGCGCCTCCACCAGTCGAAGATCTCGAACTCAACGCGGATGCGGCGGGCAGTCTCAATGCGGCTGCCGCTGCCAGCCGCGGCCGAGAACACCGGCCCACGCGCAAGGTTCTCGGGACGACGGAGTGTCTGGCCGATCTGGTTCGGATCGAAGATGCCCCAGTTCTGCCGCAAACGCTACCCGTTTGTCAAGTCCCGTTGTGAGTCATCGGCAGCGTGCGGGCCTCCCTCGGGGCCCGGCTACCCTTCCCCCGCGTAAGCCCACGGCCCCTGGGTGAACAGTCCGCCGTCGACCATCAGAGTCTGCCCCGTGACGAACTCGCTGCCGTCGGTGCAGAAATACGCCACGGCCTCTGCCACGTCCGACGGGAAGCCCACCCTTCCGACGGGGGCTAGCCGACCCCACTGTCCCGCGTAATCGTCTGCTTCGCGCTCCGTGCGCTCGATCAGGATGGCTCCAGGTGCCACGCAGTTAACCGTGATGCCGTGTGGCCCGAGTTCCGCGGCGGCTACCTTCGTGAACTGCTCGATTCCTCCCTTGCTCGCCGTGTAGCTGACAAGGTTCGGGAAAGCAACCTTGTTGCAGCCGGACCCAATGTTGATGATGCGCCCGCCCCCGCGGTCCTTCATATGCCGAGCGGCGAGCTGCGTGCACAGGAAGCAGCCCTTCAGGTTGGTGTCCACGACTCGGTCCCAGTCCTCCTCGGACAGATCAAGCAGCGGCGCCCAGACCTGGGTTCCGGCGTTGTTCACCAGGATGTCCAGACTCTCGAACCGCTCCAACGTTGCGTCGAACATTGTCCGGACCTGGGAAGAATCACCGACATCCGCCTGGACCGTGAAGACCTTTCGGCCCAGCTGCCCCAGGTTGCTGGCAACCGCTTCCGCACCGGCCAGATCAGCGTGGTAATGAATGGCGACATCGCAGGCGAGCTCGCCCAGGCGCAGCGCGATACCGCGCCCCACGCCCTTGCTCGCGCCGGTCACGAGCGCTGTCTTGCCAGAGAGATCCAGCACTTTGGGCCGCGGTGTACCAGTCTTCAGCGGCAAGCTTGCAGGTCCTACGGACGCTGTCCGACGATCTCGGACAGGGCATCATCGATCGTCTCAAAGGCGAACTCGAAGCCAGATTTGGAAGCCCTCTCGGGCACAACTCGTTGCGATGCCATCAACACAGACGCGAATTCTCCCAGAGCAAGCCGAAGCCCGAGCTTCGGGGCGGGGAGCAGGGCTGGTCTCCGCAGCGCTCGAGACATCGCCGTTGTGAACGCCCGGTTCGTGACGGGCTGTGGCGCCGTGCCGTTCACGGCCCCCCTGATGTTGCTGTCCTTGGCAGAAAAGGCAAACAGGTCTGCCAGATCGCTCAGGTGTATCCAGGGCATCCATTGGGAACCATTCCCAAGACGTCCCCCGGCGCCGATCCGGAAGATGGGAAGCAGCTTTGCCAGTGCGCCGCCCCCGCGTCCCAAGACGAGACCGACCCGGATCAGCACGACTCGCGTTCCGCACTCCTGGGCTCGCATGGCTTCCAGCTCCCACTCTTGGCAGACATCGGAGAGAAAGCCCGAGCCAGGGCCGGCCTGCTCTGTCAGCGCCGTATCCCCTTCGGATCCGTAGAAGCCGACGGCGGAGGCCGAGACCAGCACCTTGGGCGGTTGATCGAGGCTGCGGATTCCTTGGACAAGATTGCGAGTCCCGACAACCCGGCTGTCTCGGATGCGCGCCTTCTTGGCGCGGGTCCACCGGCCAGTGGCGACCGGCTCACCCGCGAGATGGAAGATGGCCTCGCAGTCCTCCAGCGCCTCGCGCGGCGGCGTCTCTTCCATTGGCCTCCATCGAAAGCAGGCGTACTCGGAGAACTCGGGAGGGGCCGTCTCGGGCGTGCGCGTCAGAACTCGCGGCGACTGCAAGCGTTGGCACACCTCTCTCCCGACGAAGCCGGTCGCGCCGGTCACCACGCTGGGTCCCTCGAACCTCACAGGCTCATCCTACCGGATGGTCCACCCTCACCACTCAAGCCCGGGTTGCAGCCGCGTCCATTGTTCGGACAAGTCTCCGGTCGGGGAAATTCCGGACGGTGTGATCCCTCGATCCGGCCACTGCTAGTGGGGCTCGCTTAGGTTGCGAGGTGCGGCTCTGCGCGCGGCTCGAGCATTGGAGGGTTCCATGGGACCCCGGCCAGACTCCTGCCGCGGTCTCTCCGCCAGTTTGGCTCCAGCCAAGCGCAGCCCCTGTCATCGGAGGCCACCTCTCGGCCGGTCGGGCACTCCTCCATCGCTCGGCGTGCAGTCTGCGTCGCAGTCCAGCTTGGCGCTCACCTGTCCGGTAGGATGGGCTCCGATGGCGACCCGGCTACTCTTGCTTGTGTTCTTGACGGTTCTCGCGTCGGGGGTGGCCTTGTCGGTCGACCGGCCCAGCATCGTATTCATCTTGGCCGACGATGTGGGCGATCAGGCGATCGGATGCTACGGGGGCTCTTCGTACGACACGTCCCGGATTGACGCATTGGCCGCTGCTGGCATGCGATTTCGGCACTGCTACTCAATGCCGGTTTGCCACCCTTCCCGCATCGCGATATTGACGGGCCAGTACCCGTTCCGTGCCCGTGATCCCGAGTGGGGCACGTTTCCGCGCAACCTCGAGACATCCGCCCTGGCCAACAGGATGCAGGACCTCGGCTACGCCACGGCCGTGGCCGGAAAATGGCAACTGACCCTGCTCAGGGACGAGCCCGATCACCCTGCCAGGCTTGGGTTTCAGCGGTGGTCACTCTTCGGCTGGCACGAGGGCCCCCGCTACTATCGACCCTTCGTGTACGAAGACGGCCGCGTTCGCGCGGACGTGAACGACCGTTACGGTCCCGACGTGTACGTGGATCTCTTGGTGGACTTCATGCGCGCCAACCGCGACCGGCCGTTCTTCGCCTTCTACTCGATGGCACTGGCACACGACGTGACCGACGATATCGGCACTCCTCCACCGGTGGGGCCCCAGGGGCATTACGACAGCTACAAGACGATGGTCGAGAACATGGACGCGCGCGTGGGGCGCTTGGTCGACGCGGTCGACGATCTCGGAATCAGGGATCGCACACTCTTCCTGTTCACCGCCGACAACGGAACCCCGAACTCCTACTACTACACGGCTCAAGGCGACGACATGTTCAAGCAACCGATCGAGTTTGTCTGGAACGGATCCAAGACGAATGGGGGCAAGGGTGCCTTGACCGATGCCGGTACGCGAGTGCCCCTGGTGGCTAGCTGGCCAGGAACGCTGCCGGCCGGCGAGGTTGTTGACGATCTGGTCGACTTCACGGACTGGTTGCCGACGTTTGTGGAGCTGGCGGGAGGCACGCCGCCTCCCGGTCTGGACGGGGTTAGCTTCGCGGACCGCCTGCGGGGCGGCAAGCCATCGCCGCGAGAGTGGGCATTCGCGGACCGCCGGGGCCAAAGCTGGGTCCGGACCCAGCGCTGGAAGCTCTACGATGACGGCCGATTGTTCGACATGCAAGGTATGCGGACCGAGGAGTCTCCGGTCTCCCTGGTCGGTGAGACGCGTGGATCATCGGAGGCACGGGCCAGGCTCCAAGCTGCTATGCGAGCACTGCTCGGTGGCGACTGAGGGCTCCGGCTCTTGAGGGTAGTCGTTCTCGGTGCCGCCGGCCAACTGGGCGTGGACCTTGTCCGCGAGGCCCTCAAGCGGCGCCATCGTGTGCTGGCGCTCACCAAGCGGGACCTCGACATCACCGACACCAGAGCGGTCACCGCGCGCATCGGGCAATTGCGGCCGGACGCTGTGCTGAATGCGGCCGCGTACAACGACGTAGACCGGGCTGAGCGCGAGCATGACAGGGCTATGGGCGTCAATGCGTACGGCGCGCGCAACGTGGCGATTGCCAGCGCCCTCGTCGGGGCCGTTCTGGTGCACTACTCGACGGACATGGTTTTCCGCGGGGATGGGAACACGCCCTACACCGAGCTGGACAAGCCAGATCCTGCTTGCAAGTACGGCGTGTCCAAGCTGACCGGCGAGACAATCGTCCGCATGTGCTGTCCGGCACATTATGTGCTCAGGGTCGCCGCGCTCTTCGGGCCGCCGGGCCGATTTACGCGCCGGGGAAACTTCGCCGAGACCGTCCTGCGTCGCTGTCGCGAAGGAGCGTCGCTGCGCGTCGTGGCCGATCGCGTCGTCTCCCCGACCTTCGGCCCAGCGCTGGCAGCGCGGTCGCTGGACATCTTGGAAACCGAACCGCCGCGGGGAATCTATCACCTTGCCGGCGGCGTGGCTGTCTCGTGGCACGCCTTCGCGGTGCGCCTTGCGCGGGCCGCCGGTGCACCCGCGAGCGCCGTCACGCCCATCCCTGCGGTGGAGTACCCGACCGTGGCCCCTCGCCCCGCATACTCCGCACTCTCGAATGGCCGGATCGAGGACGTCGGCATCCGGCCGATGCCGGCTCTGGACGACTCCGTTCGCCAGTACCTCGAGCGACGCTCCGCGGAGCGGCCTGACCCGCTGGGCGCTCTGAGTTTGTAGTCTCATACCGCTGTCCGTCAGCACGATGGATGCAATCATCGAATCGCATCAGCCAGCGCGGACTCAGGCTGTGTGGCCGCTGCACCTTCATGGCCGGGTGCCAGAGGATTCCGGAGGGGAGCATGGCCGTGCCTGCTGGCGGTCAGCGGGCCTGGCAGCGATCTCGGAAGGTTGAGGGGAGTCACGCTTACGCCCCTAAATCCCTAGTAATCCGATAGGAATTTAGGGGAATGGCCGCCAGAATCTGCAATACTGGCGTTATGGCGCAGCCGACCGAGGGGGCAGTCGATGCGCCCGTGGGATCGATGCCGGCGGTCCGCGCGTCATTCCGCCAACTCAGTGACCTCTACCTGCTAGCCGAAGGGGGCTGCCGGCCGGTGACCGGATTCCTGGGCTCGCGCGAGACTCGGTCGGTTTGCCGGACCATGCACCTGACGACCGGCGAACCGTGGGCCATGCCGGTGATTTTCCCGGTCGACGAGCGCACAAGGGACCGCATTGGCCGGTCCGAGGCCGTCTTGGTGATGGATGCCGATGCCCCGGCTGGAATCTTGCATGTCGAGGAGATATTCGAGATCGACAAGCTGGCCTTTGCGGATCGCGTCTTCCGGACGCGGGACGGTGCCCATCCGGGAGTTCGGTGGTTGCAGGGTTGCGGGCCGTACGCGCTAGCGGGCCCCGTGAGAAACGTTCCTGGGTGGAGGGTGCGCGTCCCCGGGCAGCTGCCGATCTCGCCGCGCGAGACGGCGGCGCTGATTCGCGAGAGGGGCTGGCGGAAGGTCGTCGGGTTTCAAACGCGAAACCCGATCCACCGCGCACACGAGTTCTGCACGAAGATCGCGCTTGAGAACGCGGACGGGCTCGTCATCCATCCCCTGCTCGGCGAGACCACCTCCGATGACACGCCCGCCGAGGTTCGCCTGGCTTGCTACGAGGTACTGCTGCGCAATTACTACCCGGCCCGCCACGCGATGCTCGCCGGCTTTCCGGCGTGGATGAGATATGCCGGACCGTGCGAGGCGGTGTTCCACGCTCAGGTGCGCAGGAACTACGGGATCACACACCTCATCGTCGGCCGGGATCATGCTGGCGTGGGGGACTTCTACGGTCCCTTCGATGCCCAGCGGGTGTTCTCCGAGTTCCTCCCGGGAGAGCTGGGGGTCGAGCCCGTCTTCTTCGATTTCGTGCAATACTGCCGCGCCTGCGGGGGTATGGGATCGAAGAAGACCTGCCCGCACGGGTCCGAGCATCACGTGCGGGTCGCGGGCAGGGACCTGCGCCAGATGCTGGCCGAGGGCAAGATGCCACCGCCCGAGGTCACGAGGCCGGAGGTGGCTCGCATCCTGATGGATGCTGCAGGGAGAGGCGAGTGAGCGGCGAAGAGTCTCGCTTCACCTGGCCGTCCAGGGGGGCCGCTGCCCGGGAAGTGCTCCGGTGGGGATTTGAGGAGTTCGGTGACGGGCTGGCGATCTGCACGAGCTTCCAGGCCACTGGCTCCGTGATCGTTGATATGGCGGCCGGGCTGGCCGGAAGCCGGGTCAACGTCTTTAGCATCGACACCGGACGGCTCCACGAGGAGACGTACCAGCTGATCTCGGCTTTTCGCCGGCGCTACGGGATCACTGTCGAGATGTTGGCGCCGGACGCCGCGGAGCTGGGATCCATGCTAACCATGCACGGGCCAAACCTGTTCTACGAATCGGCGGTCAATCGCAAGGTGTGCTGCGAGATTCGCAAGGTTCGGCCTCTCAAGCGGCGCCTCGCTACACTGGACGCTTGGGTCACTGGCCTGCGCCGCGATCAGGACCGTGGACGGGGCCAGACAGAGACCGTCTCGATTGACGAGGAGCACGGCGGAATCGTCAAGCTGGCACCGCTGGCAGGCTGGACCGAGTCCCGGGTCTTTGAGTACGCGCGGGAGAAGAATGTGCCACTGCATCCGCTGTACGCTCGCGGCTACCCCAGCATCGGCTGCCAGCCTTGCACACGCCCAGTGAAGCCGGGGGAGTCCGGTCGAGCCGGACGCTGGTGGTGGGAGAGCGATGCGGACAAGGAGTGCGGGATGCACTTGTCCGGCACCGGCACGTTCCGGCGAGAGGTGGATCTGTTGCTGGACCAAGTGCTGCCGGCCCGCCGGACCCACCTGACGACCTGAATTCTCAGGACGGCAACCAACGCTGAGAACAGCCGATGCAACACCAAGGTGCCACAATCTGGCTCACGGGCTTGTCTGGGTCTGGAAAATCGACCGTGGCCAAGCTGCTCGCTCGTCGCCTGCGGTCCGCTGGAGCCAAGGTTGAGATTCTGGACGGCGATGTCATTCGCACCAATCTCTCGAAGGGTTTGGGTTACAGCAAGGAAGATCGCGACACGAACATTCGGCGTATCGGGTTTGTTTGCAACCTGCTCTCCCGGAACGGGGTATTCGCCATCGCCGCGGCCATTTCTCCGTACCGCGCCGCGCGGGCCGAGGTGCGCCGCGCGACAAACAACTTCGTAGAGGTGTTCACCGATTGCCCGCTGGAGACGCTCGTGCGGCGAGACGTCAAAGGTCTCTACAAGAAGGCTCTCGCCGGGGAGATCAAGAACTTCACCGGCGTCTCTGATCCCTACGAGGCTCCCCTGAGCCCGGAGGTCGTGGTCAACTCGAGCACGCAGACGCCAGCTGAGTCGACCGACATCGTCTGGAGCTACCTAGCCGAGACGGGGCTGATCCAGCTGTAAAGACTCGCCGCCGCTGTGGGACTCACCCGACTAGCGGGGTCACCCCGCCCTGGGCGGTCCGAGGTCTCAGCCCGCAGGGGTGCCTCCGGGCAACCAAACGTACGAGACGATCAGGTATCCGCCGTACAGTGCCAGAAGCATCACCCCAAACTGCCGTCTCAGAACGTCACCCGAGAAATAGATGCCGGCGCGGAAGACGATCAGAATGCAGAGCATGGCGGGGAAGAGCACCCGGAAGAAGTCTGGCCCGGCCAACAAACCGCCCGGGGTTACGGCCGCCGCCGCTCCCGACACAAAGAGGACGTTCAGAATGTCTGCGCCGATCACGTTGCCGACCGCAAGACCTCCTTGGCCGCGCTTTGCGGCCGTCAACGCCGTGACAAGCTCTGGCAGCGACGTGCCGAAGGCCACCAGGGTCCCTGCGATCACGCTGTCCGGCACAGACATGCGAAGGGCGGCCTCCGTGACGCTGGGAATCACGATCTGAGCTGAGATCACGACCCCCGCGGTTGCGCCGACAACCTTGGCCAGTGTTGGCCAAGGCGCGACCGCCGGACCGGCCGCGAGATGCTCGGCCTCTTGGCGGTGCTGGCCCGCCCACCGGACGGAAAGGTACAGGTATGCCACCAACAAGGCCAGCAGCAAGAATCCTGCATTCTGGGTGAGCCGCCCACCGATGCTAAACGTGCCGCCGAGGGTAAGCCAAGGCGTGCTGAGCACCACCAGCAGCAATCCGGCCCCGACTTGTATCCAACCCTGGCGATTGACGATCTTGGTGTCCAGCTGCAGGGGTGCGACGAGACAGGCCAGCCCGAGGATCAGGCCCGTGTCGGCGATCACTGATCCGACCGAGTTCCCCAAGGCCAGGCCCGGCGAGCCTTCGATTGCGGCCAATACCGAGACCGCCGCCTCTGGTGCGGTCGTGCCAAGGCTGACGACGGTCGCGCCCACAACCACCTGAGGGATTCGCAGGCCGTCGGCAAGCTCCACCGCCTGGTCGACCAAGATGTCAGCGAACTTCCCCAGTGCGAGGAGGCTGGCCGCGATTACCGCAAACAGAACAGACCAGTGGACTTGGGCAAAGACTTGGTGCAGGAGCGCTTCCATCGCTCGGGAAGACCGGAATCCGACTGCGTATCAGTGTTCAGGCGCGAAGCCAAGGGCCGGGAACTTCATGTTCTCACACGGCGGGGCGTCGGCCTTACCGGCGAGGGCCTGGCGTTGGTGCCTCCACGGGGTTTGGCCGACAGCTGGACCAACGGCATCGCGAGTCCCGAATCTGGGCCAGTGCTCGGGGCTCTCAGATCGACGGCACGACGCAGGGTGGCTTGTCCGTTGGCCGGGCGACCAGTCGGCAAGCGGCGATCAAAGGGCAAGACCCAGGGCCCTCAGGGGACGACGGCGAAGCCTCACATTAGATTGAAAGCGTTCATCAGGAACCGTGTGGCTCCTCGTTTCCTGGCTCGCTCAGACCCGAAGCCCCGCGCCGCGGACGGGCCGGAGGGCCCCTGAGATTGCTGCGACGCTCGCGCCACGCATGACTGCGGGCCCTGATGGTCGCTTGGCCGACGATCGGCGTGCGCTAAACGGGGTTGGCGCCGACGCGGGCTAAGATAATCGGCGAAATGATACTGACACGGCGATCCTTGCTAGCCACGGTCCTCGCCCTGCGAGGCATGCCCCGCGCGGTGGCGGCGGACACTACGCAGACAGCGCCCGAGGGCTTCTTCACGTTGGGCCAGCACCGAAGTCGCTGGTGGCTCATCACGCCAGACGGCCAGCCGTTCTTCTCGCTCGGCCTGAACCACATCGATCCCGCAAGCCTGCGGTATCCGGAGAACATCCATCTCTGGCGGGAGAAGTACGGGGGCAGCACCGGCAGGTGGATCCGCGAATCCGTGGCCCCGAATCTCAAGCAGTGGGGCTTCAACTCGGTTGGGTGGGTCCAAGAGGTGACCGTGCGCCGGTGGAGGCATTCCCGGCCGTTCACCATTGACGAGTACCGGGCGCTCGACATGCCCTTCTGTCACCTGCTGCCATTCACCGAATCGCACCAATGGGAGAAGCACACGCGCCACTTCGACTACCGCAGCGCGGGATGGGCCGAGTGGGTGGATTACGTCGCCCGGTCCCACTGCGCCGAGCTGAGTGAGGAGCGGAACCTCATCGGGTATTTCTACAGTGATTGTCCGACGTGGCTCCACACACGCGAGGACAATGTCTGGAAGGGCCCAATCTTCGATCCCGAGCGCCTCGGGACGGAGTCAGGCCGTCGGGAACTCGTCGAGCTAGCCGCCCATTACTACCGCGTGATCCACGACGCGATCAGGCGCTACGACCGGCACCATTTGATCCTTGGAGACCGTTACGAGGCCAATGCGCCGTTGGCGATGGAAATCATCGAGGGAGCGAGGCCTTTCGTGGACGTGCTGTCATTCCAAGACTTCCGAGAACCCGTCGTCCATCTCGAGGACTGGCACGAAAAGACCGGGATGCCTGTCCTGATGGCTGACGGAGCTGGCCTGGGGGGGCCGACCACGGCGGACGGCTTCGTGCCGAATAACGGCGAATGGTACGCAAGAGTCCTCGAAGGGCTGCTCGAGAATCCGGGATGCGTGGGCTTACACCTCTGTGGCGCCTACCAGCGCAACAAGGCGAGGCGCCGAGGTTTGCTGGACGAGCTCGAGCGATCCGACGAGCGGAACGTCAGTCTCATCCGCGATGCGAACCTAGCTGCTGCGGACTGGGTGCGGGCCCATCACTGACCTATGTAGGAAGGTAACACGGCGTTCGGTGGTCGATGGCAGGTGTGGCGGGGCACCTGATTGGCTGCGTGGCTCGGTCTGGCTGGTTCGGCAGAGCAAGGGATGTACGTTGATGCATGCTTGGTCGGTATGAGTCTGGGCTCGAACTCAGCCGTGCAGTGTCTAGCCCGCATTATTCACGAGGCACGGTTGGCAAGGGTGCCACACGCTTGACAGGCACACTAACTGGTTGCCTGGCCCGCTCGGGTGGTCTCAAACTGTCCTGACGTGCCAGAACGTGCTTCGGGAGCCACTCTGGTAACGGGCTTTGGCGCGGAAGGGGCTCTCAGCGGCTGTGTGCGGCGCAAGCGGTGAGCCTTCGCAAGGGTTGCGTCGATGTCGTTGCGCACCGCTCCCCAGCGCGGCCCAGGGACCACGCTCGCCAACCGGTTCTGGCCCGCTCAGGTGCCCAGCAGCGCTCCCAGATTGGTGGCGATGGCCAGCCATGCGCTCGCGGCAGGGGCCGTTTGGGGCAAGTGCAGCACCACGCGCCGCGAACTGTGCCGTACTCGCGCACCCAACTTGAGCAAGTGCAACTGCAATCCGGTCGCCTGCGTCCGCGCGAAGGCGGTCCCCGCTGCCCGACCGCGCAGTTCCTGCAGCAGCGCGAAGGCTGCCACCGACAGCAGTACCCGCAACTGGTTCGCCAAGAAACGGTGACAGCTGGTACGGTCCAGCCCCATCGCGGCCTTCAATCCCTTGATGCGGTTCTCCACGTCGCCCCGCTTACAGTAGATCCGCTCGTAAATCCCGCGCGCCGAGCCCTGCACATTGGTCGCCACGTAGCGCCCGTTCATCCGCGGCGACCGTCCGGGGTGCGATACCATCTCGGCTTTCATCAGCACCCGCCAGCGCCGACCCCAGCTGCCCGCCCGGTACAACACTTCGTCAAACCTTGGTTTGGGGCTCGGGGGCGGCTGCGGCACCTCTTGGCCGTCGAGCGGGCCCTGCTGGCGCTGCGCTCTGCCGATGCCCCATAACTGGTAGTTGACAAATGAGGGCCTGATATGGCATCACTAGGGCATGGTAGATCAACATTGCATCGCTGCGACGCTTGCCACTGCGACGGCGGTGGCGACCGTGCAGGTCCTGCTGGCCGAGGCAGGCGGCGCGACCCGCACGGAAATCGCGCGCCGCGTATGCCGGGAGTTCGGGTTCCGTGACAGCCGGGGTGGCTTGCAGCTGGCCAGTTGCCAGAAGGCCTTGCGCAGCCTGCATGCCGACGGGTGCATCCGGTTGCCCCCGCCGCGCCACGGCGGGCGCCAGCACTGCCGGCCGCGACGACTGCGCCAGCCGGTGCCCGCGCCCCGGGCGGTCCCGGCCTCGGCCGGGGCGGTGCAGGGGCTGCGCCTGACCGAGGTCACCACCCCGCTCCAGCGCCGCACCTGGAACGAGATCGTGGGCAGCGAGCACCCGCAAGGGGCGGTGCTGCACGTGGGGGCGCAGCTGCGCTACCTGATCGAGTCCGAGCACGGCCTGCTGGGGGCGCTCGGCTTCGCCGCCTCCGCCCTGGCGGTCGCCGCCCGCGACGAGTGGATCGGCTGGACCCCCGCGTTGCGCCGCAAGCGGCTGCACCGGGTGCTGGGTCTGAGTCGCTTTCTGATCCGTCCCGGCGTGCAGTGCCACTGTCTGGCCTCCAAGGTCCTGGGCCTGGCCCTGCGCCGCCTGCCCGCGGACTTCGCCAGCCGCTACGGCTACCGGCCGGCCCTGCTGGAGACGTTCGTGGACGAGCAGCGGCACCCCGGCACCTGCTTCCGGGCCGCCAACTGGACGCGGATCGGCAGCACCGCGGGCCGCGGGCGCTTCGCCCCGCCCGGTCGGCACGTGCCGGTCAAGTCCATCTGGGTCTACCCCCTGCAGCCCGACTTCCGCACCGTGCTGGGGGCCACGGCTCCGCCCCAGGGCGGGCCGCTGGGGCCGGCCGAAGGCCTGGCCTTGGACCAGTTCGCGCACAACGAACTGGGCCGGGCGCCGCTGGGGGATCTACGCTGGTCCAAGCGGCTGGTGCAGACCGCGCAGATGCAGGCCGCAGCTCCCATGGCGTCGATCCCCGCAGCCGCGCAGGGCCACCGCGCCGCAGTCAAGGGCCACTACCGCTTCATCGACCAGCCCAAAGAGTCAGCGGCGACGCCTGAGAACATCCTGGCGCCGCACCGCGAGCGCACGCTGCGGCGCCTGCAGGGCGAGAGCGTGGCGCTGTGCGTGCAGGACGGCACCGATCTGCACTTCGCCGAGCATCCCGGCTGCGCGGGCCTGGGGCTGATTGGCAAGAACGCCAACTCGAAGGGCACCCTGGGACTGCACATGCACTCCACGCTGGCGGTGAGTGAGGCGGGTGTGCCGCTGGGCGTGCCCCTGATCCAGTACGAGGCGCCGGACGGGAAAGCCCAGCGCGGCAAGCCGCTGGAAGCGCGCAAGACCTTCCGCTGGATCCGCGGCCTGCGGGACTGCGCGCAGATGGCGCAGAGCCTGACCGGGACGCGCCTGGTGTCGGTGATGGACCGCGAGGCGGACGTGTTCGCGCTGTTTGCCGAGCAGCGCCGGCTGGGCCGGGTGGACCTGCTGGTGCGGGCCAAGGTCAACCGCTCGCAGGGCAAGCGCCGGCCGAAGCTGTTCGACAGCATGCGGTCGCGGCCCACGCAGGGCGAGTTGGAGATCGATGTGCAGCGGAGTGCGGCGCGCCGGAGCACGCGCCAGCAGAAAAAGCGCAAGCTGCGCGAGGCGCGCCGGGCGTGCGTGCAACTGCGCTTCAAGACGGTCGAGCTGAGGGATCCGGCGGGCGCGGAGGCCCCCGTGCGGCTGCAACTGGTGCATGTGTGCGAGCAGTCGGCCCCGGCCGGGACCGAGGCTCTGGAGTGGTTCCTGCTGACGACGCTGGAGGTGCGGTCGCTAGCCGACGCGCAGCAGGTGCTGGAATGGTACCGGCTGCGCTGGCGCATCGAGGACTGGCACCGCATTCTCAAGTCGGGCTGCAAGGTGGAGCACCTGGGGCACCGCCGCGGGGAGCGCATCGAGCGGGCGGTGACGATCAAGGCGGTCATCGCCTGGCGGCTGGCGGCGATGACCCTGCTGGGGCGCGAGACGCCCGAGCTGCCGGTGGAGGTGTTTTTCACGCGAGTCCAGATCCGCGTGATGTGACACTTCGCCGCCCGGCGGCGCCTGGCTGCGCCCGGCAACCTGGGGCTGGCGGTGCGCACCATGGCGATCCTGGGTGGCTATCTGTACCGCAAGAACGGCCCACCACCCGGGCATCAAAAAATCTGGGAGGGGTGGACTATTTTGACCATCATGGGCGCAGCGTACGAACTTAAGGACCACTTTGAACCGCCTCAAACTGCCTCTCGGAAGGAGCCCTGATGTGGACTTATGGGGCATCGGCAGAGTGCGCCCGCTCCGGCTGGACTGCCTGCGCCCGCGCGATCCACGCAGTCGTCTATGGAACGAGTTCGTCGAGCGCTACCACTACCTCGGGCACAAGCGCTTGCCGGGGGCCCGGTTGCGCTACTTCGCAAAGGCGGCTGACGGCCAGTTGCTGGGCTTGCTGGGCTTCGGTGCTGCCGCTTGGAAGACCGCCCCGCGGGACCGCTTCATCGGTTGGAGTCCGGCCACCCGCGAGCGCAACCTGCAGCGGGTGGTGAATCACGCCCGGTTCCTGATCCTACCTTGGATTCGTCTCCCATGCCTAGCCTCGCACCTGCTCACATGTGTCGAGCGTCAATTGTCCCGAGACTGGCAGGACCGCTACAAGACCTGCCCAGTCCTGCTGGAGACCTTCTGTGAGACACCCCGATTCGCCGGGACCTGCTACCGGGCAGCCAATTGGACCCTCGTCGGATAGACCCAAGGCCGCGGCAAGCTAGACACTCGTCACGAGTACGCAAAACCGGTGAAGAACATCTTCGTCAAGCCTCTCTGCCCGGACTGGAAAGCGATCCTGAACCGCTAGACGACGCCCCTCCGCCACTCGCCTCTCGAACGCTTACACTTAGCCCATGTCCGGAAGTCTGGCGGTCGTACCATTCAGGCACAGCCGCGAGCCAAGAGGGGCTGGCATTTCTTGGCCGGAATGCTTCAACATGTCTGTCTGACGTTGAGTGAGAGGCCCGCAACAGTACAATGTTGGCGCAGATGGCGATGAACGGTCTAGGCACTGCGGTCAGGTCCGCATTGGGGTTGCCAGCACAGGTGGCGATGGTGGGAATGGCGCTGTGCGGCGCTGGAGCATTCGCCACCGATGCGTCACTCGAGCATTTCGAGAAGCAGATTCGCCCGCTTCTCTCGGAGAATTGCTTTGCCTGCCACAGTTCGAAGGCACCCAGCGTGTTCGCCAATCTGCGACTAGACAGTCGGGCCGGCGCTTTGGCCGGTGGCGATTCCGGCCCTGCGGTTGTGCCAGGCGACTCTGGCGCAAGCCTGCTCTTGCGCGCCGTTCGCGGCCAGGCCAAGGCGCTAATGCCGCCCACCGGCCGGCTGACCGATGATCAGATCGACCAACTGGCGGCATGGGTCGACGCGGGCGCCCCTTGGCCGGACGAGGGCAGTCCGGGCCTTCCGGACCCAAGCGAGGCCTTCGACTTGGAGCGGCGGCGCCAGGAGCATTGGGCTTGGCAACCAGTCACCCCGCCTTTGCCTCCAGAAGGCGCCGGGTCGGCATGGCCTAGGTCAGCCGTGGACGGCTATCTGTTGGCAAGGCTCGAGGCGGCCAACTTGACTCCGGCGCCCGAGGCAGAGCGGCACACCCTGCTAAGGCGCATGTCCTATGCCCTGACCGGGCTGCCTCCGTCGCCGCGTGAACTGGCGTCCTTCGCCTCGGACGAATCGCCCCGCGCCCTTGATCGTGCTGTCGATCGTCTGCTCGCATCGCCACACTTCGGCGAGCGTTGGGCTCGGCACTGGATGGACCTGTTCCGGTACACAGAGTCACACGGTAGTGAGGGCGACCCGGATATTCCTGAAGCGTGGCGCTATCGCGACTACTTGATTCGCGCCTTCAACGCGGACGTCCCGTACGACGACTTAGTGCGAGAGCATGTTTCGGGCGACCTGCTCCCTGATCCGCGCATGGACTGGGCCTTGGGATTCAACGAGTCCTTGCTGGGCACCGCGCACTACCGCATGATCGAGCATGGCTTCCAACCGGTGGACCCATGGGAAGACAGGGTCAAGTGGACGGACAATCAGATTGATGTCTTCAGCAAGGCGTTTCAGGGGCTGACGGTCTCCTGCGCCCGGTGCCACGATCACAAGTTTGACGCGATCAGCCAGGAAGACTACTACGCGCTGTTCGGAGTCTTGGCGAACGCGCGGCCCGTACAGCGGGCTGTGGACACGCCAGATCTTCTCGGTCGTCACCGGGACGCCCTGCGACAGGCGAGAGCAGGCGTGAAGCAGGAGCTTGCCAAGGTTTGGCTCGATGCGGCTGCCCGCCTGCCCGATCGATTGGTGGCCTCTGGCAAGCAAGTCCAGCGGGCCCTGGAGGTGGCGGCCTGCGAGACCGGCCACCCCCTGCATCCATGGTTCGAGCTGTCCGGCCTTGACGGGCCGGATCTGCGGGACGGATGGCAGATGCTCGTCTTAGCAAAGGCACGGCACCGGTCCGCCACCCGACGGTTTAACGACGAGACATTCCAGTCGATCTGGCGCCTTGATTCTGACCTCAAGGGGTGGAGGGCAATTGGCACCGGCCTTCAGGCCGGGGCATCCGGGCCGGGGGAGTTCTCAGTCACGCCGTCCGGGGATCGGATCGTTGAGGGGATCTACGGCGCCGGAGTGCATAGTGGCTTACTCTCGCGGCGACACAATGGCGTCCTGCAGACGCCCCGGTTCACCATTGACACCGACTACATCAGCTTCTTGGTCCAAGGGTCTGGGCTGAGCTTCGTTCGGCTAATTGTCGAGAACTATGCCGTCCCCCGGGGTGGCATCTACCACCAGCGGTACTCGGCCAAGGTTGACGAACCGGTCTGGACCGGTTGGGACACGACCTATTGGAAGGGGTTCAGCGCGTACATCGAGTTCGCCACGATGGAGGACTCGACGAACTTCTTTCTGGACGCGCAGGACTCCGCGAAGAAGCCCCGTCCAGAACGCCCCACCGACGGGCGGTCGCACTTCGGGGCTTTGGCGATAGCCTTCCACGACAGGAATGAGAAGCCAATGGTCGTCGATCCGCCATCCCACTATGTCTTGGACGCTCGCATCCCGGCCACCCCCGGCGAGCTAGCCCGGACTTACGGAGAGCGACTTTCCCAAGCTGTGCAGGCTTGGCGCGACGGGGCCGCTTCGAACGCGCAGGCCGCCTTCTTGGATGCCTTTGTCCGATCCGGGCTGCTCCCAGCATCGCTAGGGGAGTCTGACCGGCTGGACCGCCTCGTGGCCGAGTACCGCGCTCTGGAGTCCGATGTGCCAATCTACCGTCGTGCCCCGGGCGTGGTGGACGAGGAGGGCTTGGACCAGCGCTTGCTGGTGCGCGGCAGCCACAAGGAATTGGGCGACCCGGTTCCGCGGCGGTACCTCGCCGCGCTGGGCGGCGACCGCTATTCAGACCCGCGCGATGCGCGCCTGCGGCTGGCGCGGGCATTGACGGATCCAAGCAATCCACTGACCGCCCGTGTGATCGTCAACCGGGTGTGGAGTTATCTCTACGGTCGCGGTTTGGTGGCGACCGTTGACAACTTTGGACGCGTGGGCAGTCCGCCGTCCCATCCGGCGCTCTTGGACCACCTCGCGCACGACTTCGTACAGGATGGCTGGTCGCTGAAGCGTCTGATCCGGCGACTTGTCCTGACGTCCGCCTACAGAGCAGACAGCAAACCATCGGACGAGGCCGCCGTCGCCGATCCTCAGAACGCCCTCTTGCAGCACATGCCCGTCCGTCGGTTGGAAGCCGAGGCAATCCGCGACAGCCTTCTCGCCGTGACGGGTCGCTTGGATCCACGGTTGTTTGGGCCGTCCGTTGACGTGTACTACGCGTTCGCCAAGGGCAAGACGAAGGGTGATCGGGAGAAGGGTCCGCTGGACGGTGCGGGTCGGCGCAGCGTCTATCAGGAGATACGACGCAACGCTCACAACCCGTTCTTGGAGGTCTTTGACCAGCCGAAGCCGTCCTCGACTCGCGGAATTCGCGACGCAACCAACGTTCCCGCGCAGTCATTGACGATGCTGAACAGCGAGCTGGTGACATCCCTGTCCGAGACTTGGGCACATCAGCTGTCGGAATCGCCCGATGGGCCGACCTCCGCGGTCCGGAATCTCTTCCTCGGGGCGCTTGGCAGGGCCCCGACGCCCGTCGAGCTTGATGAGTCCCTCGGCTACGTCGGACCGGATCCGGGGCCGGACCAGTGGGCGGACCTTGCGCATGCCGTCTTCAATCTCAAGGAATTCCTCTATATCCGTTGAGCGAGGCGTGGGGCCTAGCTTGGAATGGTCCCGGATTCGATGAGCTCTGCGTGCCGGAGTCCGCGCACCCGTCGACCGGTGCTGGGTGTCGGGGGTGTGGTCTTTGACCGCGGTCGCGTCCTGTTAGTGCAGAGAGGCGCACCACCATCCATGGGGCTGTGGTCGATCCCTGGCGGGAAGCTCGCCGCCGGGGAGTCGCTCCGGCATGCTGTGGTCAGGGAGCTCAGGGAGGAGACCGGAATCGCGGTGCGGGTCGGACCGCTGGTCGAGGTGTTTGAGCGGTTGCCGAGACTGGGTGATGAGCCCGATACGCCCCACTATGTTGTGCTTGACTATCTCTGCCATCCATTGGGAGGGGCGCTGAGCGCGGGAGACGACGCAGCGGACGCCGGTTGGTTCGACATCGGAGAGCTTGCGAATCTCAGCCTGACTTCCGGTGCTCTCGATGTGATCCGCAAGGCGTCAAGCATGGCATCTGCCCTTCGTCAAACCGGACCGCCCGCCGGAATCCCATGACGTACATGAGTCGCTTTTCGGCTGGGTCGGAATGACCAGTTGCCAAGCTCACTCTCGGGCAGTGCGGAGTGAGAGTGCCTCAAGTTGGGGCACTCGCCGGCTCCGAGTGCTACCGGGCGTCTTCGCAATCGTGGGATGCCTTCATGCGGGCCCTGACTTGAGTGCACTTCCAGACAACGTTAGACTACAGGGGCGGGGGCTTTCTGAGCGCCCCGACGCCGGTCGGCGCTGCGGGCACGTCAGGCGCTTCGGTGGCCTTCGGGGCGCAGCGCAAGGGCCCGATGCGGCGCGTCACTGCACGCGGCAGAATCCGGGGATCAGCCCTCAAATGAGCACCAAGCATGGTGTGACACCGCCTGTTTTCAATGTGGAAGCGTCCGTGGAGCGGACGACCGGACCAGCGTAGTGGGGGACAAGACTGCCGCACATGGGCGCCGGGTCCCCGTGTTGGAGGTGCCACGCCCCACATCCGTCATCCGAGCCATGCTCGACGACGGCGTGGTCATCCCGGTTCGGCGATATGGGAATCCGGAGGGCCCGCGCTTGCTGATGAGCCATGGCAACGGTCTTGCCGTCGATCTCTATTACCCGTATTGGTCGCTCTTGCTCGCCGGGTTTGATCTGATGCTCTTTGATCTCCGCGATCACGGCCGCAATCCTCCAGGAGAAATCGCCGGGCACACAATACCCGCATTCACGAGAGACTTGGAGACGGTCGGCCGGACCGTGGACCGCCGGTTCGGAGTGCGGCCGAGGGCCGGGGTGTTTCACTCGGTGTCGTGTTTAGCAGCCGCCCTCTCCCCGTCCCTTGGGGTCGCGTACTCGGCGCTTGTGCTGTTTGATCCACCGCTCTGCCCGGGAAGTTCGGGGACTGCTCACCGGATTCTCGAGTCCAGTTGCAGCCCGGCGGCGGTCAGAACCCAGGTCCGCGTCTCACGATTCGGCAGCGAGCGGGACTTCATCGATCTGATGACGATGCAACCCGCGATGGCCCGGCTCGTTCGTGGAGTGCCGGAACTGATGGCCCGCACCACGCTCCGAGAGGATCGGCGCGGGGGGTAGGTGTTGCGGTGCCCGCCCGATTTCGAAGCCACGATCCTCAAGTCCATTTCTCGCTTCTCGCGATTGGTGGATCCAGAGAGGCTCCCCGTGCCCGTCAAGGTGATCGGAGCGGACCCGCATGTCCGGCACGATTTCTTGCCCGCGTGCTCCATGCTCGGCAGCCGGGCCGTGGATTTTGAGTTCATTCCCGAAACGACCCATCTGGCACAACTCGAGAAGCCGGAGGAGTGTGCACGTGTGACGATCGAGTTTCTGCGACGAGCGGGCCTCGGCCCGGCCTCTGGCGGACCTTCGGACTTCGCATTTCTCGCGTAGCCGCCGGTGGCAGGGGAGGCGCATGCGCTCGGCTCCACTCCATCTCGGTCCCGCCGTGGCACGCCTCAGCGGTCGCGGATCAGCGATAGCCTGACGTGCCAGTGGTGATTGCTGGGGCTTGTGGCCGCTGGCACCTAGTGTTGCGGATCGGATGTCCGATGGGGCCGGCGGGAACTCTGGCTCACAGTTACAACGACGGCGATCCGGGATACTGGTAGCCTGCCATGTTTGAAACGATGGAATTCTTGATGCTGTTGGTTTGCGTTGTGTCAGCGCTTGCCATGGCAGCATGCTTGTTTGCGAGGCTCTTCAGCAGAACCTGTGGGCGATCTGCCGGAACATGATCTCGCCCACAGGTTCTGCTGAAGAGCCTTATTTGGACACGACAGTGCCCCTGTATATGCCCTACTGCAGGAAGAATGAGGGCCATGGAGCGAACGCATAAAGAGCGTGTTGCGAATCTCACGCGTCGATCGACGAGAATCACCGGGTCGACTCCCTAGAAGCGGCAGATCTGAATCTGGTTTGGACATCCATCTAATTTGGCGCAAATAGGCCATTCTACGTCCCAATAATCTGCCGCTCAACAGTTACGCCGGCTGCGAGAAAGTGACGCTGGTGCTGGACAATCTGAACACGCACACGAAGGGGGCGTTCTACGCGGCGTTCGAGCCGGAGCGGGCGAGAGAGCTGGTGCGACGGATCGATTTCTGCTACACGCCGAAGCATGGCAGCTGGCTGAATGTCGCAGAATGCGAGCTGAGCGCGATGACGCGCCAGTGCCTGAGCGGGCGCCGCATTGGTGAGTTGAGCGAGCTGCAGGCGCAGATCGCGGCTTGGTCAACCGATGTCAACGTGCGCCAGCGCGGAGTGGAATGGCAGATGAAGATCGACGATGCTCGCTGCAAGCTCAAGGCCATCTACCCAAGAATCATGCTGTGACAGAACACTAGGCAGTGCTTGACGACGCCGATGCGACCGGATGGGGCGTCTCGGTTGTGGCACCGGAGCGTCGGTTGAGCCCGACGGGAGGGTGCGGTACGTTGGCGCTAGAATTGGCTTCATGGCACGGCGCTCCGGCGACACGGTGGATGCCGTGCTGGGATCCGGGCTAGGATCGCTGGGCGGCCTTCGGGGTCGGCGGCCCGGCGGGAAGATTCACCGATCTTGGTTGAGACCGGTCACGATCAGGCACTGTGGGGACAGTCTGCTTTTCGCAATAGATGTTCGGTCCGGAAGTGGCCTTGGATCCGACCCTGAGGAACGCTTGCGGCGTTGACGTCTGGTGCCTGCTACTGGAGCTTGGCGGAGGAATCACTCGCCCTCAACATGCGTCTCAGGCCGTGGGTCACATCCTGAGTAGCCCTATTCTCCCCATGGCCGCACGCCCAGCCTATTTGCCTAGTCCGCGCCCGCCGAGCGGTAGCCGTTGGGGGGGCGCCGAACCGCTGCAATCAGGCCCTGTGGATCCGGGCCTCGGCGCGCGGAATCGATGCGGCAGCCCGCGGGCCAGGCACTTCCGGCCAAGCCTGATTAAGACTTCGCGGCTTGGCGACCCCTCACCGGCGACCGTCGCTTCCTGGGTTGCGTGCTCGGCACGCACCACTGGCCGCGAGAACCGGCGGACGCGCAGAGGCATGCTCCTGGTGGCGTCAAGGATAGAGGCCCTCGCGGCTGGACGCCGGTGGCAACCGCGGCAGCGGCCGTTGGTGCGTGTCCCTTCCGGACAGCGAGCGATAGAGACTGTGTGTTGTCTCCCGGCGAAGTCCGAACGGTAGGAGGCGTGTGGTGAGCGCAGCGCAGGAGTCCCTCCCGGGAGCGCACCGCACGCTCGAATTCGACCGCGTGATCGACCTGGTGGCCCGCTTCGCGGCCAGCCCCTTGGGCATCGCTCGGATTGAGCAATTGCGCGCCACGCCGAAGGCCGAGTCCTTGGATGCCGCCCGGACCGAACTGGCTTTGGTGGGGGAGGCTCTTGGCTGGCAGAGAGCCGCGTCCGTGCGGGACCAGCGTCGCGTGGCCCCCGTTCCCAGCTTTGCGGGAGTTACGGACGTGCGCGAGCCCGTTCAGCGCCTGTCGGCGCAGGGCGTCTCGCTCGAGCCCCGCGAAATCCGCGGGATTGTCGATCTCCTCGATACCGCGCAGCGGATGCGCCAAACCTTGGTGGCGGTCGGAGGCTCGCGCCCGGGCTTGCGAGCCGTCGGGGACGATATGCCGGACTTGCGACCGTTGGTTTCGCGCCTGTCCGGTCGAATCCTCCCGAACGACGAGATCTCCAGCCTTGCCAGCAGCGAGCTGTCAAGGGTCCGCCGCCGGATCGAGCGCCAGCGGCAAGTGGTGGAGACGTCGCTGGAACGATTCCTCCGCAAGCATGCCTCCAGCGGGATGCTGCGCGACTCGTACGTGACCATGCGCAACGGTCGTACGGTGGCGCCGGTCAAGGCTCAGTGGAAGGGGCTGGTCGACGGAATCGTGCACGGCGCCAGCTCCAGCGGGCAGACCGTTTTCGTGGAACCCCTCGACACGATTGTCCAGAACAACCGCTTGGTACGCCTCAAAGAGCGCGAACAAGCCGAGGTCCTTCGCGTTCTGCGCCGCACGAGCGCTGCTCTCAGGTCGGAACGCGAGGCAATCCTCGTGACCCTTGATGCGGTCGGCGAGTTGGACTATGTGTTCGCTCGGGCACGCTTCTCTCAAGAGTTCCGGTGCTGTCTCCCCAGCTTTGACGAAGCGGCGTCGCGTCTCGTTCTCTGCGAGGCGCGCCACCCGCTATTGCAGGACTTGCTGTCCCGGTCCGGACAGCGGCCTGTCCCCATGACTCTTAGCCTTCGCGGCAGTCTGAGGGCTCTGATCGTCAGCGGCCCGAATGCCGGTGGCAAGACCGTAGTCCTGAAGACCGCCGGGTTGCTCGCCGCGATGGCCCAGGCCGCGATCCCCGTCCCGGCCGACGAGGCTGAGTTTCCCTGGTTCGACTCGATATTGGCGGACGTCGGGGACGCGCAATCGATCAGTGAGAGCCTCAGCACGTTCTCCGCCCATGTGGCCAAGCTGGCGCACGTCCTGAACGGGGCTACGCCGTGCAGCTTGGTTGTTCTGGACGAGCTCGGCACTGCGACAGATCCCGAGGACGGCGGTGCACTGGCGGTTGCCGTCGTCGAGCGGTTGCTCGCGATCGGCGGGTTCAGTCTGATCTCGACGCACTTGCCCGACGTGAAGAGCTTCGGAACTGTCTCGCCGGGAGTCTTGAGTGCCTCGATGGGGTTTGACGAGGACTCATTGGCGGTCACGTATCGCTTGCACTGCGGAGTCCCGGGCCAGTCCGCGGGCCTCGAGATGGCGAGCCGTTTCGGCCTACCGGCAGAGGTGGTGCGCCGGGCGCGTTCCCTCAAGGGCCGCGCCCACGAGCGTGCCGAGGAGCTCCTCGCGGAACTCCGCCGCCGATCGCAGGAATACGACGGCATGATCGACGAGGCTCGCCGAGATCGGCGAGCCCTGAAGGACCGCGAGCGTTCCCTGGAGGAGGACTTTGCAAAGCGCCGGCGGGAACTTGTCGCCGGGCTGCGAACCAAGGCCGAAGAACTCGAGGCGCGCCTCGAGAAGCGGTTCAGGAAGGCGTTGAACGCCGCTGTCTCGGAGTTGCGATCGAGAGCCAAGAGGCTATCCGCGCGATTCGCCTCCAAGAAGGTGGCCGACCGCACCGCGCGCCTGCGCAGAGTGGCGAGAGCCGAAGTCGAGGCTGTTCTGGGCAGCGACGTGACTTCGGGAATGGCAGAACCGAGCGGGCCCGCGTTTGACGTGGGCGAGCGAGTGCGGCATGCCTCGATGGGTGTCGTGGGCAAGGTCGTGAGGCAGCTGGACCCCGGCCGTTGGGAGGTGCGGTTTGGCCGCATGCGAGTGCAGGCGTCGGAAGATGACTTGTTGGCCGTCGAGCCCGAAGCGGGCCCGCCCCCGCTGCCCTCGGGCGTTAGCTTGCGGACGGCTGTGCTCAGGGAAGATCTGCCCGGTGAGATCCACGTGATCGGCAAGTCCGCTGACGAGGCGCTGGCGGAGGTTGACAAGTACCTCGACCGCGCGGTGCTGGCCGACCGGTCGCGCGTGAGAGTTGTGCACGGGTTCGGGAAGGACATCTTGCGCAGGGCGCTGTGGCAGATGCTGGCACGCCACCAGCACGTAAACCGGTACTATCAGGCCGAGCAGCACGAGGGTGGCGCGGGTGCCACCATCATCGAGGTCGGTGACGCCTGAGAGCATTCGGGCCACTTCGCCGGCGGGTGATAAAATGGCGGTTTCCGGCGAGTTCCGCACTATGCGCCCTTGCTTTCTACTATCCGAGACCACAGTCCAGAAGAGCGGCTCTGGCGCCTCCGTTGAGATCGGCGCGGACGCGGGCATGCTGCTGCTGTCTTTGGGAATCACGGAAGTGGAGGAGCAGCAGAGCTTGGATGTGTCGATATCCGGTTCGGCCGACGGGGAAGAGTGGGGCGCCAAGCCCGTCCGCTGGTTCCCTCAGAAGTTCTACGCCGGCGTTTCGCAGGTCCTTTGTGACTTGGGGGGGGACTCTGACACGCGCTTCCTCCGCGTGGATTACAAGGTCGCCCGGTGGGGCGTCGGTCCGACGGCTCCGCGCTTCAGGTTCTACGTGTTTGCCGAGCCGTTCGAGGCCTGAAGCCGGCGATTAGCGCGCCCGGCGGTTCCGCCGTCGGCGGACCGCATCGCGGGCCTCCTCCAGTTGGATCGCTTTGCGCTTCTCATCGCGCTTGTCGCGTGTCTGCTTTCCCTTGGCTAGGGCTATCTCGCACTTGATGCGCCCGCGGGCCGTGTAGATCCGGGTTGGGACCAGCGTGAGTCCTTTCTGCCGCACCTTGGTGGCCAGCCGCCGAATCTCTCGCTTGTGCAGTAGGAGCTTGCGGGCGCGGACTGGCTCGGCGTTCCCGATTGTGGCGTGGGTGTAGGCGCTGACGTGCGCGTTGTGCAGCCACGCCTCGCCGTTCCGGATCGTGGCGTACGCATCCCTGAGCTGGACCCTGCCATTCCTGCAAGACTTGACTTCTGCCCCTGTCAGTACGATCCCGGCCTCGATGCGCTCGCCGAGCCGGTACGTCCTGCGCGCGCGGCGGTTGTCCGCGAGCGTGCCACTGCCCTGACGCTTGTCCATCCTGCGTTCCACGTTTCTGGGCACCGGAGCGTCCTAGCTTAATAGGTCCGCCTGCCGATGCGCCAACAGTTCCCATTTTCCACCACGCAGCTGTTCCCAGGGGCCAGGGTCCTCGCCGCGGGGTTGGCCCTCGTCTTGATGGCCTCTGCGCTGCAGGCGGCCAGTCGCAAGTCGAAGGGCTTCTACAACCGGGCCCGAGCGGCCGAGGCGGCCGGTGACTATGACGCCGCCTTGGACCTCTACGCGAGCGCCAGCCAGCTCGCGCCCGGCGAGACCCGCTTCGAACTCGCCGAGCGCCGGATGCGGTTTGTCGCCGGCCAGGCGCATGTGGCGAGGGGTTTCGCGCTTCGCGGACAAGGCGAGTACGAGGGGGCGCTCGCCGAGTTTGAGACTGCCTACACGATTGACCCCGGTTCAAGCGTGGCCGCCGAGGAACGGCGCCGGACATTGGACCTGATCGCCGAGCGGGACCGGGGCGCGCTACCCGAGGGACTTCCGCCGGAGGCGCAGCAGAGCGCTCTCGAGGGTGCCCGGCACGAGCGAGCTGAACTGGTCAACTCGATCCGCCGGCCGGCAGACCTTGCACCGCTGTCCAACGAGCCGATCAACCTGCTGCTCAAGGAGTCTTCCCAGGTCGTTTTCGAGACGATCGGCAGGCTGGCGGGCATCAACGTCCTCTTCGACGAGGACTTCGCCGCAGATCCGATCGAGGTCGAGCTGCGCAACGCCACGCTGTCCGAGGCTTTGGACTATGTCGGCCTGCTGACGAAATCGTTCTGGAAGCCGATCACGCACAACACCGTGCTGGTGGCGGAGGACAATCCGAACAAGCGCCGGGAACTCGAGGACGAAGTCATAAAGACGGTCTACCTCACCAATTTGGCGACCGCCCAAGATCTGTCGGAAATCACGACGGCGATCCGCGGCCTCACCGACCTGCGGAGACTGTTCACCGTCGCCTCGATGAACGCCATTCTGATGCGGGGGAGTCGCGCCAAGGTGGCGATTGCGGAAAAGGTGATTCACGACATGGACAAACCCAGGCCGGAGGTGATCGTGGACGTCTTGGTCTTGGAGACCAGCAAGTCAAACATGCGCAACATCGGCCTTACGCCCGTGACAGGGAGCAAACCGGGGATCCAGATGGGGATCTCGTATGGTGGCGGTGGGTCGGGCGGTGAAGGGGAGGCCCCGTCGCCGTCGATCGCGGTCAACCGCTTCGGCGATGTCGGCTTGGGGAGCTGGACCACGAGCCTGCCGGGATTCCAGCTCGCGGCCCTGTTCAGCAAGTCCGAGACCGAGCTGCTCCAGTCGCCCCGCCTGCGGACGGCTGACAACCACCAGGCAGACTTGCGCATCGGTGATCGCATCCCGATCGCGACGGGCAGCTTTCAGCCGGGTGTCGGGGGCGTGGGCATCAGTCCTCTCGTCAACACCCAGTTCGAGTACACGGATGTCGGCGTGAACGTCTCGCTGACGCCGAAGATTCACTCCAACCGAGAGGTCTCGATGCACATCGAGGTGGAAATCTCGAATGTGCGCGAGTTCATTGACATCGGCGGGATATCCCAGCCTGTTATCGGACAGCGGACGATTCAGCACGACGTGCGCGTCCAGGACGGCGAGGCCAGCGTCATCGGGGGGCTGAACCAGTCACGGGTCTTCACTACTCGCGCAGGAGTCCCGTTCCTGGGCGAGCTGCCGATCATAGGCCGGCTCTTCAGCGACTCCGATGTCCAAGTGTCGGAGAGCGAGATCCTGCTGGTCCTGATTCCGCACATCGTGCGCATGCCGGGAATCGAGCCCAGCAATCTCAAGACCATCGCGACAGGGACGGACACCACGTTCCAGCTGCGCTATGAGAATCCCGGCAATGGACAGCCCGCTCTCGCCCCGGTCGAGTCGCAGCCGGCGGTAGCGCCGGCAACTCCGCTTCCCGAGGACACCCCAGAGGCTGTCCCCGAGCCGGCGCCCGCGCAAGATCCGCCAGCCCGTCCGGAGAGTGCCCCTCCCGAGTCGGCGCCCGCCGTGGCGGGAAGGCCGGCCGAATCCGATGTCACGCCCAGCGCTTCGGGCCCGCGCCTGTTCCTCGCGCCGCCGGCGGTCAGCCTTCCGGTCGGCCAGCAGGTGACTGTCTCGCTGATGGTGGGCGGGGCCTCGGGACTGGTGAGCATGCCGCTGAGGATTCAGTACGACCAGGAGAAGGTCCGCCTAGTAGCGGTGGAGCGCGGCCCGTTCCTGTCGGGTGACGATGCCAGTGATGTCATTTTCTCCCGCAGCATCCGGCATTCCAACGGCCTCGCCGCAGTGAACATTTCACGGTTCAGGGGCACCGGGGGGGCCGATGGCGAGGGCGAGTTGGTCACCCTGACGTTCGAGGGACTGGAGAGCGGTGAGGCGCGACTGAGAGTGATGGCCACTTCCCCGCGCGATGACGCCAACGAAGCGGTCGAGGTGGAAGCCTTGGAGGCGGAGATTGCAGTCGAAGAATAGCGCTGTGGTCCCCGCCCGCTGGACCCGCCAGCGAGCCCGGGCGCTCGCCCCGGGTGCTGGGAACGCCGGGCTCACCCTCATCGAGCTCATCGTCGCGTTCAGCTTGATGCTGATCCTGTCGACGATGGCGCTGCCGGTCGCGAGGATCAAGGTCCAGCGGGAGAAGGAGCGCCGTCTGCGGATCGCACTGGCAGAAATCAGGACAGCCGTCGACCGCCACAAGGACATGGCCGACGCGGGCCTGCTGGGCGATCAGGATCCAGACAACCACGGCTATCCGGAGGACTTGGAATCGCTGGTGGAGGGTGTGGACGTTGCCGAGTCTCCCGGTCTTGGGGCGGAGTCCGGCCTTGGGGCCAGCACCATCAGGGAGTCCCAATCGCTAGGGTCGCGATCACTCTCGGGCGGCGCCGGGCAATCACGTTCGCGCTCGCGCTCTGGCTTCGGCAGCCAGCGTGAGACCGACCGCGGAAGGATGCGGTCTTCCGGCTTTGGGCAGTTCCAGGCCCGGGGGATCGGCTCGCCGGATGGATTGCGGGGAGGGTTCGGCGGCATTCCCGGCGAAGGCCTCGATGGCTCGGAAGAGGAGGGCCCGGAGAAAATCCGCTTCCTGCGCTCGATCCCGGTGGACCCGATGACCGGGAAGCGGGAGTGGGGCCTGCTGTCAATCTCCGACAGCCCTCTCGGGCGCAGCTGGAACGGGCGCAATGTCTTCGACGTCTATTCATTGAGCCCCGGTATCGCCCTGGACGGGTCGACCTACAACAATTGGTGACGAGGGTGTCGTGGTAAGTCGGGCACGTCACGGTTTCACTCTGATCGAGATGATGGTGGTGCTGACCATCATCGTCACGGTGGTATCGATCGCCGTGCCGTTCTACTCGTCCGCGATCGTGCGGGCGCGCGAGAGCGTGCTGCGGTCCAACCTGCTCACTTTGCGCTCCGTCATCGATCAGTACACCTACGACAAGGAGTCCCCCCCGCAATCGCTTGCAGACTTGGTGGACGAGGGGTATCTCCGGGAGATTCCGATCGATCCCATTACCAAGTCCAGGGACTCGTGGGAGTTGATCACCGCGACGGGACCAACCGGCGAGTCGGGCCTGTTCGACGTTCGAAGCGGGTCGGAGGAGGAGTCCTTGGCCGGCACTGCCTACAACGAGTGGTGATCGGGCGCTGGGACGACGGACAGCGGCTCTGAGGAAGCTGCGGAAGGACAGATCGCCGAGCAGCCTGCCGTCCCCGAGGATAACTGGACGGACTCTGAAGGCCTGGCGTGGTACCGCACGCGCTGGCAGGTGGGAATGGACTTCAAGCGCTTCAAGTCACTGGCCCAGTGCAACGCAACCGTCAGATCCTCGAACAGACCGTCCTGCGGGGCTCTCTGGACGGGAAGCGCACTGGGTCAGCGGCCCTTAGAATGGATCTCTAGGGGGCATCGGTGAGCGGCTTCAAAAAGGGATTCTTGGTTGGCGTCGGGGCCGTCTTCGGAGTTTGGACGCTGGGCGCCATTATCACCGTAGCGCTCGTCACCGGTGGAGCGAGGGGCCCCAGGGTGGAGTCACGGTCAACCTTGGTGGTCGTCCTGAGTGGAGACATCCCCGAGTATGTCGACTTCGACATGCCAGGCTTCATGTCCGGCATGGACGACGATCCGGTCACGCTGTTGAATTACGTCAGGGCGATCAGGGCGGCGGCGGACGATGACCGGATCGAGGCTTTGGTATTGCGCTGCGACGGGTCGGCGAGTGGCTGGGCCAAGGCCCAGGAGCTGCGCTGGGCGGTCCAAGAGTTCAAGAAATCCGGCAAGCCGGTGTGGGCCTTCCTTGAAGTGGCAAGCAGGGAGGACTACTACATCGCTTCGCTGGCCGATCGGGTTGTCATCCAGCCCAAGAGCTTTCTCAACCTGAGCGGGCTGCGTATGGAGGTCACGTTCTTCAAGGGCGCGATGGACAAGCTGGGCGTCGAGGCCGACCTAATCCGGTCCGGGCGCTATAAGAGCGCCGGCGAGCCCTTCTCACGGGCAGAGATGTCCCCGGAGTGGCGTCACGTGCTCAACGAGACCCTGGACGAGTTTTACCGCCAGCTCCTCTCCGGGATTGCCGAGGGGCGCGGGGAGGACTCAGCCCACTGGCGGGCCGTGATTGACCGTGGACCGTTCACGGCCGACGAGGCCCGTGCGTCGGGCCTGGCGGACGAAATCCTCTTCGAGGACGAGTTCTACGAGCAACTTGCCGAAGGCACCGGGGACGAGGAGAAGCTCAATCGCGTTCCTCTCTCGGTCTACGCAAGATCGGCGCTGTCGAAGGAACCGGCCGGAGGGAGTGTCTTCGCCCTGGTGCACGCCTCGGGTGCGATCTATAGCGGGATCGAGAGCCCGGACCCGTTCGGCCTTGCGTCCGGCACGCTGGCGTCTCGATCCTTCATCCGCCGCCTCAACGAGCTCCGTGAGGATGAGAGCGTTGACGGCGTGCTGCTGCGGATCGACTCTCCGGGCGGTGACGCGATCGCGTCCGAGCAGATTCTGCGCGCTGTGCGTCGGCTTGCGTCGGACAAGCCGACAGTGGTGTCCATGTCGAACGTGGCCGCTTCAGGCGGCTACTACATCGCCGCTGTTCCAGATGTCCCGATCTTGGTGTACCCGGGTACCTACACCGGGTCCATCGGAGTCTTCACCCTCAGTCTCAACCTGCGCTCCCTCTACGACAAGCTGGGAATCACGAAGGAAATCCTGACTCGTGGCCAGAATGCGGCGATCGAGACGGACTATCGAGCGCTCTCGGACTCTGAGAGAGCGAAGCTGCGGCACTACGTCGACGAGATCTACGACACCTTCCTGCGACGCGTGGCCGAGGGCCGTGGAACGGACACGGACTGGGTTTCCGGGCTTGCCGAAGGCCGCGTGTGGGTCGGCGCCCAGGCTGTCAGCAATGGCCTCGTCGACGGCATTGGGGGATACTTGGACGCGATTGAGCGCCTCAAACAGGTGGCCGGGCTGGAAGACGGCGAGCGGGTCCGCATCGTGCCCTATCCGAGGGAGCGCTCGATCTTTGAGGCGTTCTTTTCCTCGGGTCCAATGGCCGTCGCGCGGCAAGTGACATTGCCGCCAGTTCTGACCCGGCTCGGGGAGCCTTGGATCGGAGCGAGGCACTGGGTTGGAAATCTCCGCAACGGGCCGGCTTACATCGCTCCGTTCCACTTGGCGGTGCAGTGAGAGTCGGCGGGCGCGGGCCAGCCGGTACAATCGGGGCAATATCGGCCGCTGCACGCTAGTCAGCGCCGACGGGGAGGCTCTTTGGTGAACGTACAGGCGACGCAGCTGAGGCCGGGCATGGTCGTTCGCCACAAAGGCGACATTTGCACCATTCACAAGACCGAGCACCGCACTCCGGGCAATAAGCGTGGTTTCGTGCAGGCCAAGATGCGCAACCACCGGTCCGGCGCCATGGTCGAGCAGCGATTCTCCTCCGAGACGTTCCTCGCCAAGGTCATGTTCGAGTCTCAGGAGATGCAATACCTGTACCAAGATGGCGACCGGTATCACTTGATGAGCATGGAGACATTCGACCAAGTGGAGCTGACCGCAGAGCAGCTTGGCGATCAGGTCTACTACATGATTCCCGACACAACGGTGAGGGTGCAGTTCTTGGACGGCATTCCGTTCAACTTGGATTTGCCGTCGTCCGTTGATCTCGAGGTCGTCGAGACGGAGCCGTCCATCAAGGGCGCAACGGTGACGAACGTCACAAAACCTGCCAAGACCGAGACGGGCCTAGTCGTACAGGTGCCGCAGTTCATCCGCGAGGGGGAGCTGATCCGCGTCAACACATCCGAGGGCTCTTACCTCAGCCGGGCATAAGGGCGGCCCGCGCCGTCAGGGCTGCCCGAGCCCGGCCGCCAGTTCTCGCGCGGCGTCCAGCACCCGCAGGTCTTCGTTCGGCCGTCCCACAATCTGCACGCCGATCGGCAGCCCGCCCCGCGTTCGGCCGACGGGCACACTGGCGGCTGGCACGCCGAGCAGGTTGAACACTTGGCTGTACACGAACGCTCGCGGGTAGTCCACGGTCTCGCCGTCCACCTCCCAGTGCCGCTCTCCGTGGCGGAATGCCGGGATCGCGGCCACGGGGCACAGCAGCAACGGGAACCGGCGCATTCGCTCGGCCAGCTTCATTCGAAGCATGTCGCGCTTCACCCACCCTGCGAGCAGTTCCTTGTATGACATCCGAGACTCGTCCTCGTCGGTTGCCATCGCGTCATAGGCCAGAGGGTGGAGCCGGTAATCATTCGGGACAGAGCTCTCGATCAGTGTCTTGAGGCACACTCCGAACATCAGCCACCAGATTGCCGGCGCCTCTTGCAGCTCGCGAAGCTCGATTCGTTCCAGCCGAAATCCACGATCGGCCAGCGCCCGCGCGGCGGTTTCTGTGGCTTGGCGTGTCTCCTGCGTCACGGGTGTGTCCCAGGCGTGGCTGAACCATGCCACGCGCGCGCCGCGGCTCGAACCGCTGGCCGGTGGCGAAATCTCCTGGCTTGGCAGGGAGAGCAGTTCACCCAGATCTCGCCCAGCGGTCAGCCGGACCAACAGGTCTAGATCAGCCGCCGAGCGGGCTAGGGGGCCAACCCCATAAGCGTTAAATTGTTTGAATTCGGCAGTGTATGCTAGAAGTGTGGACGCTGCAAAGAGACTTCCATCAGGGATGAGTGAGGATTGGGATCTGCTGGTATCGTTCCTGCCCGGCAATTGGCGGGACCTAGCGGTCGTTACGGGGGCATTGAAGGGGCTGCGCAAGGACAAGTCTGCGGAGAACCTGCTGCGGGTGCTGTTGATTCATCTCGGCTGCGGGTACTCGCTGAAGGAGACCGCGGTGCGCGCTAGGAAGGCGCAGCTGGCCGAACTCTCGGCCGTGGCTTTGTGGCATCGGCTGAGGAAGTCGCAGGCTTGGTTGCGCGCGCTGTGCGTCGAGCTGTTCCGGGAGCGGGGCGTGGAGCTGTCGGCCAGCGCCGGCTTCCAAGTGCGGGCGATTGACGCGACGACAGTCAAGGAACCGGGCAAGACGGGGTCGCTGTGGCGCGTGCATTACAGCGTGCGCCTGCCGGCGCTGGCCTGCGACTTCTTCAAGCTGACGGCGACGAAGGGTCGCGGAACGGGCGAGAGCTTCGTGCATTTCCCGATCCGCTCGGGCGATTACCTGCTGGCGGACCGGGGCTATTCGACCTTCCGGGGCATACGCCATGTAGCGGACGCCGGGGGTCGGGTCACGGTACGGGTGAACACCTCGGCGCTGCCGTTGCGCACAGTGCAGGGTCGGCCGTTCGACCTGCTGGGGGCTGTCAAGGCGGTCCGGCACGCCGGAGCGGTCCGCTCGTGGGAGGTCCGGGCGGTCGGCCGGCAGGGCGCAGCGGTGGCCGGGCGCGTGTGCGCGCTCCGCAAGACGCAGGAGGCGATTCGGATCGCGCACAAGAGCCTGCGCCGGCAGGCTTCCAAGAAGGGCACGCAGCTGCAGCCGCAAACCCTGGAGTTCGCCAAGTACGTGATCGTCTTCACCACCTTCCCCGCCGCGGAATTCTCGGCGACGGACATACTGGAGTGGTACCGCACCCGCTGGCAGGTCGAACTGGTGTTCAAGCGCTTCAAGTCGCTGGCGCAACTCGGGCATCTGCCCAAGCATGGCGACGAGAGCGCGAAGGCTTGGCTCTACGGCAAGCTATTCGTGGCTCTGCTGGTGGAAAAACTGATCGCCCACGCACGCGCCATTTCCCCCTGGGGATACCGCTTGGCAGAGACACCGACCACCCAGTGCGTGGCGTGACTTCCAGTTCATGCTGCATCAAGTCACACGAGCTATCGAACCGTCCCTGTCATTGTCTGCGACACTCAGCGACTGGAACGCGATTTCCGAGCAACTTGCCGATGCTCCTCGGAAACGCAAGCCGCAGTTGGCGTTGTATTTTGATTAGCTGCCAAACAATTTAACGCTTATGGGGGCCAACCCCGGCCAGGACTAGCGATGGTCCGGCTACGCCGGGCCAATGGCCCGCGCGCGGAATGAACCCAGGTGTTGGCTTGAATCCGTAGAGCCCGCAGAAGTGAGCGGGAACACGGACGGAACCGCCACCATCACTCCCGAAACTGCCTGCTGACATCCCAGAAGCTACCGCAGCCGAGCAGCCGCCGCTTGACCCGCCAGGTGTCACCGATAGGTCGTACGGCGACCTCGATCGGCCGTATAGCGCATTGTCCGTCTCGTAGGCCATCAGGAACTCGGGGACATTGGTCGTTCCGATGATGATGGCTCCAGAACGCTTGAGCGCTCTGACGACAGCGGCATCGCGGCTGGCGATCTCGCCCTGGCGAAGCATCGAGCCGCACTCGTGCTTGAAGCCTCGGGCGGCTATGGAACTCTTGACTGTCAGCGGAACTCCATGTAGCGGGCCCGCCGAAGTCGCTGTTCGGCCCTTGTCGGCCTCGCAAGCCATCTCTCGGGCCCGGTTCGCTTGCAAGTCTGTGATGGCGTTGAGCGTCGGATTGGCTTCTTCGGCGCGCCGGAGGTGGGCCTCCATGACCTCTTCCGCGCTCAACTCGGCTTCGCGAACCAGCCGGCCGAGTTTCCCGGCGCCGAGTCGCGTTAGGTCTGGCACCTCGCCAGCCTATCAGCCGTGCTGTAGTATGCTCCGGACGTGTTTCGCGCCAGCCTCCTACTAGGCTTGCTCCTTGCACCGTTGACAGCCAGTCGTTCGCTGTCGCAACATCCAAGGCTCGAATCGGTTCAGACCAGCGCCGCCCATCGATTGGACGAGGGGCGTGGGGCTCTTCCGATCGGGAACGCCGGCGGCTTGGCACTGTTTCGGGGACGGCTGCTGTCCTTCGAGATTGTGGACGGCATGGCCGTGCACTCGGGCGACATCGTGCTTGGACCATTGGAGTCGTACCAGTACTTCGAATCCAATCTGCCGAGCCCTCGAGCAGTGTCGTCCGACACTGACTGGCTGTGGACGGACGCACTGATTCCATACACGATCGACGCCGATCTCTCGGCTGAGCAGCGCAGCAACGTTCGCGAGGCGATCGACGAGTGGAATTCCAAGACAGTCGTCCGTCTCAAGGCCCGTGTCGCGGAGGAGAACTTTGTGCGAGTTCAGTTGACCGAAGGTGGGTATTGCCGGGCTGGCGTCGGAATGCATGGTGGCGAGCAGGGGATCTACGTTCCGCCCGACGGCTGCTCCGTGGAGGCGTACGTTCACGAGATCGGCCATGCCGTGGGACTCTGGCACGAACATGAGCGCCAAGACCGTGACCGCTACGTGATGGTGCTGGAGGAGAATCTCGATCCTCGGCGGAGAGATTCGTATCTCCTCGAGGACCCGCCCGCCGGGCCGTACGACTACGCGTCTGCGATGCACTATTCCCTAATGTCCGATGCCACTGGGCCCAACCCTGCGATGGAGACGATACCCCCGGGCATGAATGTACCTTCGGCGAGACTCTCGCTGGGAGACATCGACGGAATCGCGCGCTTGTACGGAAGCCCGCCCGCGGACACGGTGATCTCGACGAATCCTCCCGGGTAAGCATTCACTCCGGGGAGTATTTGGGGCCTAGGAGACTGGCCCTCGCGAGGACCAAGGGAGGGAAGGTGCGGCCCGCAGGTGCAGGGTGGGCTCGCTCGCCGCGTTGGGGCTCCAGCCTGAGAAGGTGGGCGAGTGTCGTAGGGAAACTCGCGAGTTGGCCTCAGCGGGGAGTCAAGCTGCGCGCGGGACAGTGCTGTCGGGTGCGGGAGCGAGTGCTGCCGCTGGCGGCTCGTTGGCCGGAGTCCAGCAGCGTATGGGAGGTGCGCGGAGTTCCTCCATGCGCTGCTCGTCCATCTCTCACGGGAGCCATGGGGACAGGTCCGATGGGGCCTGGCCCCGGTTGCGCGCATAGGCATCCAGCCAATCCTGCGGGCACCGGTACGGGTTCAGCCCAGCCACTCTCGCTGTCTGCAGCACGCTGAGCAGGCGCCCCGCCGTCTTGGCCCTGGCCGGTCCGCCGGGCCCGAAGCGCCGCTGGCGCGAGATCACGGGCCCGCGCAAGGTCCACTCCGAGCGGTTGTTGTCCATGGGAATCCCCGGATCCTCGAGAAACACGCTGGGACCCTCCTGATGCTGGATCAAGGACGCCGTGGGGTTGCCCTGCGCTGCCACTTGGGCCAGTTCCGCGCCGGTCCGGCCACCGCTTGGCTGCAAGCCTTCCAGCAGCTCATAGCGGGCGACCAGGCGCTGCCACGCTTGCAGCGCGTCGTCGAAGAGTTCCCCGAAGCTGGCTTCCAGGCTTGCCTGCGCAGCCGCGAAGTCCTCGGCCTGGCCCTGCAAGGGCAGGTCGGGCTGTCAGGCCCTGCGACGCAGGCGCGCCAAGTGGAACACTGCCCCGATCCGCTCGAGCCCATCCCTGGCCCACGGCTGCAGTTCCGGAAAGCCGGCTGCCCCGTAACGGCGAGACATCGGACGGATGGGAGCTGCATCCTTGGTCCTTCGGTGGCCCCAGCGCACACCGCTGCGGGGCTGAATGTCAGTGCTTCCAGATAGAGGGGTGGACATTTCCTGCTGATTCTGTCATAGTGGGCCTTGGTGGCTGGCCTTCAGATGGCAACAACGGTGCAAGACGCGCACTTTGACCTGCGCGCTGTTTGCGTGCGCCCGACTCGCGGCGGCTGCGAGCACCGACGTTGGGACCGGCTGGTGGCCGCCCACCACTACCTGTCCTTCCAGCGCATGTTCGGACGTGCCTTGCGGCATGTCGCAACCCTGGACGGGACTTGGCTGGCGCTGCTGGGATGGCAACCCGGAGCGCTGCGCGTGGCCGTGCGCGACCGCTGGATCGGCTGGTCGCTGCAGCAGAAGCTGCGCCGCCTGCATCTGATCGCCCAGAATGTGCGCTTCGTGATCCTGCCCGCCGCTGCCGGGCGCAAGAACCTGGCATCGAGGGTCTTGGGCCTCAGCCTGCGCCGCTTGTCGGGAGACATCTTGGCCGCACATGGGTATCCGGCGCTGCTCGCGGAAACCTTCGTGGACCGCGCGCTGCACAGGGGCACGTGCTACCGCGCCGCGAACTGGCAGCCGCTGGGGTTCACCAGCGGCTATGGCCGCCAGCGGGGCCCCACGGCCCGCTGGCGGCATCATGGCCAGCCCAAGCAAGTGCTGGTGTACCCCTTGGCCCGTAACGTGCAGGCGCGTTTGCGCCAGCCCGAGCAGGAGCCCTGCTGGGGCGGTCCCGCCAAGCGGCCGCCGGCTCCGGCCGCGGTGCTGCGCAGCCTGCTCGAGCGCCTGCAGCAGGAGCCGCACTGCCGCCCGGCCGGCGGCCGCCGCTATGCGCTGGCCAGCCTGCTGTGCCTGGCCGCGAGTGCGCACATGGCCGGCTACCGCGGCGTGACGGCCTACTCGCGGTATGCCACCCTGCTCAGCCAGCGGCAGCGGCAGGCCGCCGGCTGCTGGTTCAACATGCGGCTACAACGCTACGCCGCTCCGGTGCCGAGCACGTTCTACCAAGCCTTGGTCCGGCTGCCGCCGGAGGTGTTCGAGGGGGCCGTCGAGCACGCCTCGCTGGGGCTGCAGGCCCACTCGCAGCCGGCCGTGCCGGAGCGCAGCGCGCAGGGGCTGGGCGAGCGCGCGGCAGCGGCCGCCGGCCGCGGGAAGGGCCCAAGGTGAGATTCTGGCCGGGCGCAAGCAGGGACACCGCGCGGGAGCGGGAGCAGGCGCAGGAATTGGAACGCTTGGAGCAGCACTGCGCGGCCCTGCTCGAGAAGGTGGAAAGCGCACGGCAGGAGAGCGGGGAATTCCGCCGACGGTCGCAGCGCAGCCAGGCCGAGCTGGAGCGGACGCGGACTGAGCTGGAGCGGACGCGGGCCGAGCTGGAGCGGACGCGGACTGAGCTGCAGCAAGCCCACACAACGATCGGCAATCTGAAGCTGCTCGTGGCAGACCTGCAGAAGACCTTGTTCGGGCGCAAGAGCGAGAAGCCGTCGGATCCCGGGCCCGAGCCGAAAGCGGACCCCAAGCCGCCGCCCGGGCCGGGGGACAGCCCTGACAAGCCTGACAAGCCTGACAAGGCCGGCAAGGGGCGCAAGCAGAAGGCCGCCAAGCGCAAGCGGGGACGCCAGCCCGGATCGGCCACTCCGCCGCGTCGGGACCGCTCCCGCCTGCCAAAGATTCCCGAGCCCTTGGAGCTGCCCGAGCACGAGCGCCGCTGCGCGCAGTGCGACACGCCCTTCGTGCGCTGCGGGACCAAGTCCAGCAAGATCTTCGAGATGCACTTGGCTGCGCTCGCCCGCGAGATTGAGCGCCAGTGCTACGAGCCGGGCTGCGCCTGCGCACCGCCGGGACGCCTCGTTGCGCCCCCCGCGCCACGGCTGTGGAGCGGCACCCAGCTGGGGACCAGCGTGTGGGCCTGGAGCGTGGTCCAAGTTTTCCACATGCATCGCCCGCAGGCCGCGGTGGCGCGCGAGCTGGATGCCATCGGGTTGGGCATGGCACCGGCGACGCTGGCGCAAGGCCTGCAGAGGCTCGCCCGGCTGGTGCAACCCTTGGAGCAGGCCATCGCCGAGCGTCTGGGACAGGCTCGGGTGGTGCAGGCCGACGAAACCTCCTGGCCGGTGCAGAACATTGAGGGCCAGGACAACGCCAAGCAGCCCCCGGCATCCGGCGCCAGGCCCAAGCACTGGCTGTGGATGGTCTGCTGCGAGGATGCCGTCTGGATGCGCATCCTGCCGACGCGCGGGCTGCCCTCGGGCCGCGAACTGCTGGGCAAGCTGGGCCAAGGCAAGCTGCTGACGCTCGTGTGCGACTGCTGGAGTGTCTATCCGGCCTTCGCCAAGCGCTCCGAGAATGTCCGGCTGCAGTTCTGCTGGGCTCATCAGCGCCGACACTACTGCCGGGTGGAAGCCGGCTTTCCGGAACTGGAGCCGTGGGCCACGGACTGGCTCGAGCGGATCGGGGAAGTGTTCCACTTGGCGCACCTGCGTCGCAGGGCCTGGCAGCCCGAACTGCCCTTACAGGACCAGGCCGAGGACTTCGAGGCTGCGCAGGCAAGCCTGAAAGCCAGCCTCGGGAAACTCTTCGACGACGCGGTGCAAGAGTGGAGGAGCCTGGTTGCGCGCTATGAAATGCTGATCGCCGTGCCAAGCGGTGGCCGGACCGGCGCGGAGCTGGCCCAGGTGGAAGCGCGGGGCAAAGCCACGGCGTCCCTGATCCTGCACAAGGCGGGGCTCAGCGTGTTCCTCGAGGACCCGGCGATTCCCATGGACAACAATTACGCGGAGCGGACCTTGCGCGGACCCGTGATCTCGCGCCGGCTGAGCTTCGGGTCCGGCGGTCCGGCCGGGGCCGAGACGGCGGGGCGCCTGCTCAGCGTGCTGCAGACAGCGAGAGTGGCGGGGCTGAACCCGTACCGCTACATGCTGGATTGGCTGGATGCCTGTGCGCGCAACCGGGGCCAAGCCCCATCGGAACTGTCCCCATGGCTCCCGTGGGAGATGGACGAGCAGCGCATCGAGGAACTCCGCGCACCTCCCATCCGCTGGTGGACCCCGGCCAACGGGCCGCCAGCGGCAGCGCCGGCTGACGCACCCGACAGCACTTTCCCGCCCGCAGCTTAACTCCCCGCTGAGGCCAGCTCGCGAGTGTCGCTACGTCACTCGCCCACCTTCTCAGGCTGGAGCCTGAACGCGGCGAGCGAGGCCACTCTGCACCTGCGGGCCGCACCTTCACCTATCCGCGCCTTCCCCTGCCTTTGGCCCTCGCGAGGGCCAGCCTCCCAGGCCCCAAAATACTCCCCGGAGTGAATGCTTACCCTCCCGGCTTGGGCGTCCTCGTTGACGGGGTTCTCATTACGGCGCCGGTGCGGGTCAATTGGGCTGAAGGCAGCACCCATACGATCGAGGCGCCAATTGGCACAGGCAATGTCCGGAAGCCGATACCTCTTCGGGCGGTGGAATGTCGAGGGCGGTCGGGTCCTGACCGTTACTGCCGGCCCCGGGGTGACTTGGATTGAGGCCAACTTCATCGTCCAAGAATCAGTCGAAGCCCGAGTAACTCCAACGGGCGCTGGCACCGTTGAGCTACGGCCGCCCTCCCTTGATGGCTACTACACAGCGCGATCAACGGTGACTGCGACGGCGACCCCGAGGCCGGACAGCGGTTACGAGTTCTTGCACTGGGGTGGAAGCCTTCGCGGACATCACGGCCGGGCCTCCAATCCTGCCCGGTGGCGTACGGTCCGGCCTGACAGGGTATTCGAGGCCGTGTTTACGTCGCGCCCTGTAGTGCGCATTGAGTCGACGGCCGATCCTTTCGCGGTCTACATTGACGGTGAGTTTCGGTTCGGGCCGTACGCACTCATCGGTGACACGGACCGAGCCGTTCAAATCGGGGTGGACGCAACGGCTAGCCCTCCCGTGTAGCCACAACTAGGACAGAACAACGCGATTTCCGTCAACTCTCCTCGTGGCGGGCCGCTCCCCATTTGGAGCAGACGATATGCCCTACGGTCGCCGTCGTCAGCCGGTTGTAGCCTCGCCAGATCGTCTGGTGACCGGCCGGATGGTCGTGCCGCCGGTCCCGATGTCCTCCGAAATGCGCTACCAGTCGAATGGCCGCTCCCAGGCTGTTCGGCCGTGGGTATTCGTGCTCGCGAGCATAGTCGTGCAGGAACGCCAGCTCTTCCACCGTGAACAGCAGGTCCGCTCCCAGTTCGGGCACTTGCCGCCCCAGCAGCGTCAGCACCATCAGCCGCCACGCGATCACGCTCTTGATCGCCACGTCCCGCTGCAAGCGCACCGCGTTCCGGAACGCAGACCGCTGCGCCCCGCAGCCCGTCTTCAGTACCCGGAAGTAATCCTCGATCCGCCACCTCTGCAGGTAATGTCCCACCACCCTCTCCGCGCTCTCCGCGCAGGTTACTTCCAGACTGGTCAGCAAGTACCATTGCACCGGCTTCTCGTCCGCCGGCGGGTCCACCTCCACCAGATGCACCCCCCACATCGTCACCGGCGGCCCACCCTGGCCCGTGGCCGGCAACTCCAGCCGGCGATAGCGCAGCTCGCAGCTCGCCAGCCGTTTGCGGCGCGCCGCTCGGGCCCGCTTGCGACTCGCTTTCGGCCGCTCGGTCAAGCCTTCCACCTGCACCTGCATGCTCCCGTCGGCCTGCCCGCCCGCCATCGTCGCGAACAGCTTGCTCCCCTGCGCGCACAGCTTCCGGTCGTGCTTGGCCCGCACTAGGATCTCCACCCGCCCGTCCCGCTCCCGCTCCCGGAACAGGTCGAAGAAATCGGCTTCCCGGTCCATCACCGAGATCAGTTGCGTCCTCCGCGTCAGTTCCTGCGCGGCCTTCGCGATGTCCCGGTATCCGTCAATCCAGCGCCGGCTCTTGCCCCCCTGCTGCTTGGTCGGCGTCCCGAAGCCGCAGCGCAGCACGCCCAGCGGCAGCCCCTCGCACGTCACCGCCAGCGTCAGGTGCAGATGCATCCCCTGCGTCTTGCTCCGCGTCTGGTTGCGTCCGATCACCTCCAGCCCCTCGCACCCCGGCCGCCGCGCGTAGCGCAGGTCGCTGCCGTCCTGCAGGCACAGCACCGTCCGCTGGCCCCGCATGCGCTCGATCGTCCGCGCCCGATGCGGAGCCAGCAGGCTCTGCACCCTCACCGCGCTGCCCGCGGGCTTCTCGATCAGCCGGTAATACCCGTCCACCGAGGCATCCCGGCCCTTGCCCAAGGCGCTCCTGGCGATCGAAACTCCCGGTTGCCGGGCCAGCAGTTGCGCGCTATGCACCAGTCGCTTCGTCAGTCGCTTGTCTCCCAGCATTGCCCCTCCGAACTCTTGGCTGGCCCAACTCTCGCTGTCCAAACCCGCGCCCGGCTCCAGCCGCGGTGCCGGATCCACCCACCCCACACCCAGCTGCGTCCGCCAGTCGCAATCCCATGCGTACACCAGCACGGTCTTGCGCCCCGCCGCGCGGCGCTTGCGCCGGTCCTGCCGTCCCCGTCCCGCCGTCATCCCCAGCCGCACGAAGTTCGCCGCCTGCAGACTCGTCCCGCGCTGCCCCTGCTCCACGAACGTCTCCACCACCCAAGGGCGGTATCCGTAGCGCTGCCGCCAGTCCGGTGGCAAGCGCCGCAGCACCTGCCCCAGCACATGGCTCGCCAAGTTGCAGCAGCCGCCCCGGATCAGGAACCGACTCAGCCCCACCACCCGCCGCCTGCCCATGCCCCATTTGTCAAGATCGGGGCTCCTTTCCTGATGCGGTTTGAGGCGGTTCAAAGTGGTCCTTGAGTTCGTACGCCTCGGCCATGATGGTCAAGCGGGTCCAGCCTGACCAGATTTTCTGATGGCCGGGCGGCGGGCCGTTCTTGCGATACAGGTAGCCGCCCAGGATCGCCATCGTCCGCACGGCCAGCCCCAGGTTGCCCGGCGTGGCCAGCCTGCGACGGGCTGCGAAGTGCCGCAGCACTCGGATCTGGACTTGCGTGAACAACACCTCCGCCGGCATCTCGGGCGTCTCGCGCCCCAGCAAGGTCATCGCTGCCAGCCGCCAGGCAATGACCGCCTTGATCGTGACCGCCCGCTCGATGCGCTGCCCCGTGCGGTGCCCGAGGTACTGCACCTTGCAGCCCGACTTCAGGATGCGGTGCCAGTCCTCGATGCGCCAGCGCAGCCCGTACCAGTGCAGCATCCGCTCCGCAGCGGCCTGCGAGCTCACCTCCAGCGTCGTCAGCAGGAACCACTCCAGCGCCTCGACCCCGGCCGGGGCCTCCTTTTCCCACACATGCACCAACTGCAGCCGCAACGGGCCCTGCTTGCCGGCCGGGTCCCGCAACTCGACCGTCTTCCAGCGCAGCTGCGCCCGCGCCGTGCGCGCCTCGCGCAACGGGCTGGCCGCCTGCTTGCGGGTGCTGCGCCGCGCCGAGCTCCGTGCCACCTCGATCTTCAGCTTGCCCTGCGCCGGCTGCGCGCGGATGCTGTCGAACAGCTTGGGCCGGCCCTTGCCCTGCGTGCGGTTGCACTTGGCGCGCACCAGCAGGTCGACGCGACGCAGCCGGCGCTGCTCGGCGAACAGCGCGAACACGTCCGCCTCGCGGTCCATGACCGACACCAGGCGCGTGCCGCCCAGCTGGGCGGCCATCTCGGCGCAGTCCCGCAGGCCGCGGATCCAGCGGAACGTCTTGCGCTCTTCGAGCGGCTTGCCGCGCTGCGCCTTGCCGTCCGGGGCGTCGTACTGGATCAGGGGCACGCCCAGCGGCACGCCCGCCGTGCTCACCGTGGAGTGCATGTGCAGGCCGAGGGTGCCCTTCGACTTCTTGTTCTTGCCGATCAGCCCCAGGCCCGCGCAGCCGGGATGCGCGGCGAAGTTGAGATCGGTGCCGTCCTGCAGGCAGAGCGCCACGCGCTCGCCCTGCAGGCGCCGCAACGTGCGCGCGCGGTGCGGCGCGAGGATGTTCTCCGGCGTCACCGCCGACTTCTTCGGCTGGTCGATGAAGCGGTAGTGGCCCTTGACCTGGCCGCGGTCGCCTTGGGCCGCCTCGGGGATCGACAGGGTGGGAGCGGCGGCCTGCATGTTGGTGGTCCGCACCAGCCTCTTTGACAAGCGGAGGTCGCCCAGCTGGGCCCCACCCATCTCATTGTGCGCGAACTGGTCGAGAGCGAGGCCCTGGGCCGGCCCCAGCGCCTGCTCGGGAGGCGGGGCGTCGGCGCCGAGCACGGCGCGGAAGTCGCGCCGCAGGGGGTAGAGGAAGATGGACTTCACCGGCACGTGCTGGCCGGGGGGCGCAAAGCGCCCGCGGCCCGCGGTCTGCCCCACCGGCGTCCAATTGGCGGCCCGGAAACAGGTGCCGGCGTGGCTCTGGGTGTCCACGAACGTCTCCACCAGGGCCGGCCGGTAGCCGTAGCGGAGCCGGAAGTCGGACGGCAGCTGGCGCAGGGCCATGGAGAGCACCTTGGAGGCGAGACAGCGGCACTGCACGGAGGGGCGGATCAGGAAGCGGCTGAGAGCGACCACGCGGTGCAGCCGCTTGCGTCGCAGCGCGGGCGACCAGCCGATCCACTCGTCGCGGGCGGCGACGGCCAGGGCCGAGGCGGCGAAGCCGAGCGCTCCCAGCAGGCCGTGCTCGGACTCGATCAGGTAGCGCAATTGCGCGCCCACATGCAGCACCGCGCCCTGCGGATGCTCGCTGGCGACGAGCTCGTTCCAAGTGCGGCGCTGGAGCGGGGTGCGGACCTCGGTCAGGCGCAGCCCCTGCACCGCCCCGGCGGAGGCCGGGACGGCGGCCGGCGTGGGCAGCGGCTGTCCCAGCCGGCGCGGTCGGCAGCGGGGCGCGCCCCCGTGGCGCGGCGCGGGCAACTGGATGCGGCCGGCCGCGTGCAGGCTGCGCAAGGCCTTCTGGCAACTCGCCATCTGCAACCGGCCGCGGCTGTCGCGGAAGCCGAACTCGCCGCATACGCGGCGGGCGATCTCGGTGCGGCTGGCATCGCCAGCCTCAGCCAGCAGGACCTGCACGGTCGCCACCGCCGTCGCAGTGGCCAGGGTCGCGGCGATGCAATGTTGATCCAACATGCCCAAGGAATGCCACAACAGCGACCCATTTGTCAACTGTCATTAGTGGGGCATCGGCAGGGCGCGGGGGAGCTGCTGATGAGAATCAGCAGCTTGTGGGTTCGGAGCAAACCGGCCCGATTCGCGCGGGGCTCGCCACGCTACTGCTCGCGGCGATCCCGGCTGACGGCTGGTGCCTCGTGCGGCTCCGGCCGGGGCACGGTTGTAACTCCGACTTGCGTGTCGGGATTCAGGTCCCGATTGGGGTCGACAAGATGGCCGGCCGGGAAGGCGACGGAGACAGCCGGGTCGGCCGTGCCGAGGCACAGAAGGTGGTTGTTGTCATTGTCGCCAAGTTCCGCGAGCGCCGCCGGGGCAACCTCGTCGCGCGTGCCGCCCGGGCGCTCCACGGTTACGCGATACAGCACCCGCTCGGCGTCGCCGGGGCCGTCGCCGTTCGGAAGCCGGACGCCGCCGGCCCAGGTCACCCGGACCAGCTGTCGGGCGCCTGCCGGACAGGCGGATCCGCGGCCCGACATGGACCATTCGTCCTCGGGGACGACCTCCGCCAGCACGAGGGTGGGCCCGGCCTCGAGCGGAATGACTTGAGTCTCCATACCGCGAAAATTCACCGGACGGCCCGTCATGCCGTCCGAGAGCAGGTCATCGACGACGAGCACCCTCACCGGAGGGTTGTTGGCGGCGTCTCCGAGCTCACCGATCAGGAGCACGCCCCTGAGCTCGCCGGGGTCGCGGGCCGGCGCGAGCGTCACGCAGAGGGGCGTGCGTTCGGATCCGGACCGTGTGAAAACGCGGAAGTCCTCGCGCTGGAGGGTTTCCGGGGCAATCGTATGAGACAGCACCACCGGCATGCCGTCCTGCCCGGACGCGCCCGGGCAGATGCGATTAATACCGGTAAGCATTCACTCCGGGGAGTATTTGGGGCCTGGGAGACTGGCCCTCGCGAGGACCAAGGGAGGGAAGGTGCGGCCCGCAGGTGCAGGGTGGGCTCGCTCGCCGCGTTGGGGCTCCAGCCTGAGAAGGTGGGCGAGTGTCGTAGGGAAACTCGCGAGTTGGCCTCAGCGGGGAGTCAAGCTGCGCGCGGGACAGGGCTGTCGGGTGCGGGAGCGAGTGCTGCCGCTGGCGGCTCGTTGGCCGGAGTCCAGCAGCGTAAGGGAGGTGCGCGGAGTTCCTCCATGCGCTGCTCGTCCATCTCTCACGGGAGCCATGGGGACAGGTCCGATGGGGCCTGGCCCCGGTTGCGCGCATAGGCATCCAGCCAATCCTGCGGGCACCGGTACGGGTTCAGCCCAGCCACTCTCGCTGTCTGCAGCACGCTGAGCAGGCGCCCCGCCGTCTTGGCCCTGGCCGGTCCGCCGGGCCCGAAGCGCCGCTGGCGCGAGATCACGGGCCCGCGCAAGGTCCACTCCGAGCGGTTGTTGTCCATGGGAATCCCCGGATCCTCGAGAAACACGCTGGGACCCTCCTGATGCTGGATCAAGGACGCCGTGGCTTTGCCCTGCGCTGCCACTTGGGCCAGCTCCGCGCCGGTCCGGCCAGCGCTTGGCTGCAAGCCTTCCAGCAGCTCATAGCGGGCGACCAGGCGCTGCCACGCTTGCAGCGCGTCGTCGAAGAGTTCCCCGAAGCTGGCTTCCAGGCTTGCCTGCGCAGCCGCGCAGTCCTCGGCCTGGCCCTGCAAGGGCAGGTCGGGCTGTCAGGCCCTGCGACGCAGGCGCGCCCAGTGGAACACTTCCCCGATCCGCTCGAGCCCATCCCTGGCCCACGGCTGCAGTTCCGGAAAGCCGGCTGCCCCGTAACGGCGAGACATCGGACGGATGGGAGCTGCATCCTTGGTCCTTAGCTGGCCCCAGCGCACACCGCTGCGGGGCTGAATGTCAGGGCTTCTAGGTAGAGGGGTGGACATTTTGAGCTGATTCTGTCATAGTGGGCCTTGGTGGCTGGCCTCCAGATGGCAACAACGGTGCAAGACGCGCACTATGACCTGCGCGCTGTTTGCGTGCGCCCGACTCGCGGCGGCTGCGAGCACCGACGTTGGGACCGGCTGGTGGCCGCCCACCACTACCTGTCCTTCCAGCGCATGTTCGGACGTGCCTTGCGGCATGTCGCAACCCTGGACGGGACTTGGCTGGCGCTGCTGGGATGGCAACCCGGAGCGCTGCGCGTGGCCGTGCGCGACCGCTGGATCGGCTGGTCGCTGCAGCAGAAGCTGCGCCGCCTGCATCTGATCGCCCAGAATGTGCGCTTCGTGATCCTGCCCGCCGCTGCCGGGCGCAAGAACCTGGCATCGAGGGTCTTGGGCCTCAGCCTGCGCCGCTTGTCGGGAGACATCTTGGCCGCACATGGGTATCCGGCGCTGCTCGCGGAAACCTTCGTGGACCGCGCGCTGCACAGGGGCACGTGCTACCGCGCCGCGAACTGGCAGCCGCTGGGGTTCACCAGCGGCTATGGCCGCCAGCGGGGCCCCACGGCCCGCTGGCGGCATCATGGCCAGCCCAAGCAAGTGCTGGTGTACCCCTTGGCCCGTAACGTGCAGGCGCGTTTGCGCCAGCCCGAGCAGGAGCCCTGCTGGGGCGGTCCCGCCAAGCGGCCGCCGGCTCCGGCCGCGGTGCTGCGCAGCCTGCTCGAGCGCCTGCAGCAGGAGCCGCACTGCCGCCCGGCCGGCGGCCGCCGCTATGCGCTGGCCAGTCTGCTGTGCCTGGCCGCGAGTGCGCACATGGCCGGCTACCGCGGCGTGACGGCCTACTCGCGGTATGCCACCCTGCTCAGCCAGCGGCAGCGGCAGGCCGCCGGCTGCTGGTGCAACATGCGGCTACAACGCTACGCCGCTCCGGTGCCGAGCACGTTCTACCAAGCCTTGGTCCGGCTGCCGCCGGAGGTGTTCGAGGGGGCCGTCGAGCACGCCTCGCTGGGGCTGCAGGCCCACTCGCAGCCGGCCGTGCCGGAGCGCAGCGCGCAGGGGCTGGGCGAGCGCGCGGCAGCGGCCGCCGGCCGCGGGCAGGGCCCAAGGTGAGATTCTGGCCGGGCGCAAGCGGGGACACCGCGCGGGAGCGGGAGCAGGCGCAGGAATTGGAACGCTTGGAGCAGCACTGCGCGGCCCTGCTCGAGAAGGTGGAAAGCGCACGGCAGGAGAGCGGGGAATTCCGCCGACGGTCGCAGCGCAGCCAGGCCGAGCTGGAGCGGACGCGGGCCGAGCTGGAGCGGACGCGGGCCGAGCTGGAGCGGACGCGGACTGAGCTGCAGCAAGCCCACACAACGATCGGCAATCTGAAGCTGCTCGTGGCAGACCTGCAGAAGACCTTGTTCGGGCGCAAGAGCGAGAAGCCGTCGGATCCCGGGCCCGAGCCGAAAGCGGACCCCAAGCCGCCGCCCGGGCCGGGGGACAGCCCTGACAAGCCTGACAAGCCTGACAAGGCCGGCAAGGGGCGCAAGCAGAAGGCCGCCAAGCGCAAGCGGGGACGCCAGCCCGGATCGGCCACTCCGCCGCGTCGGGACCGCTCCCGCCTGCCAAAGATTCCCGAGCCCTTGGAGCTGCCCGAGCACGAGCGCCGCTGCGCGCAGTGCGACACGCCCTTCGTGCGCTGCGGGACCAAGTCCAGCAAGATCTTCGAGATGCACTTGGCTGCGCTCGCCCGCGAGATTGAGCGCCAGTGCTACGAGCCGGGCTGCGCATGCGCACCGCCGGGACGCTTGGTTGCGCCCCCCGCGCCACGGCTGTGGAGCGGCACCCAGCTGGGGACCAGCGTGTGGGCCTGGAGCGTGGTCCAAGTTTTCCACATGCATCGCCCGCAGGCCGCGGTGGCGCGCGAGCTGGATGCCATCGGGTTGGGCATGGCCCCGGCGACGCTGGCGCGAGGCCTGCAGAGGCTCGCCCTACTGGTGCAGCCCTTGGAGCAGGCCATCGCCGAGCGTCTGGGACAGGCTCGGGTGGTGCAGGCCGACGAAACCTCCTGGCCGGTGCAGAACATTGAGGGCCAGGACAACGCCAAGCAGCCCCCGGCATCCGGCGCCAGGCCCAAGCACTGGCTGTGGATGGTCTGCTGCGAGGATGCCGTCTGGATGCGCATCCTGCCGACGCGCGGGCTGCCCTCGGGCCGCGCACTGCTGGGCAAGCTGGGCCAAGGCAAGCTGCTGACGCTCGTGTGCGACTGCTGGAGTGTCTATCCGGCCTTCGCCAAGCGCTCCGAGAATGTCCGGCTGCAGTTCTGCTGGGCTCATCAGCGCCGACACTACTGCCGGGTGGAAGCCGGCTTTCCGGAACTGGAGCCGTGGGCCACGGACTGGCTCGAGCGGATCGGGGAAGTGTTCCACTTGGCGCACCTGCGTCGCAGGGCCTGGCAGCCCGAACTGCCCTTACAGGACCAGGCCGAGGACTTCGAGGCTGCGCAGGCAAGCCTGAAAGCCAGCCTCGGGAAACTCTTCGACGACGCGGTGCAAGAGTGGAGGAGCCTGGTTGCGCGCTATGAAATGCTGATCGCCGTGCCAAGCGGTGGCCGGACCGGCGCGGAGCTGGCCCAGGTGGAAGCGCGGGGCAAAGCCACGGCGTCCCTGATCCTGCACAAGGCGGGGCTCAGCGTGTTCCTCGAGGACCCGGCGATTCCCATGGACAACAATTACGCGGAGCGGACCTTGCGCGGACCCGTGATCTCGCGCCGGCTGAGCTTCGGGTCCGGCGGTCCGGCCGGGGCCGAGACGGCGGGGCGCCTGCTCAGCGTGCTGCAGACAGCGAGAGTGGCGGGGCTGAACCCGTACCGCTACATGCTGGATTGGCTGGATGCCTGTGCGCGCAACCGGGGCCAAGCCCCATCGGAACTGTCCCCATGGCTCCCGTGGGAGATGGACGAGCAGCGCATCGAGGAACTCCGCGCACCTCCCATCCGCTGGTGGACCCCGGCCAACGGGCCGCCAGCGGCAGCGCCGGCTGACGCACCCGACAGCACTTTCCCGCCCGCAGCTTAACTCCCCGCTGAGGCCAGCTCGCGAGTGTCGCTACGTCACTCGCCCACCTTCTCAGGCTGGAGCCTGAACGCGGCGAGCGAGGCCACTCTGCACCTGCGGGCCGCACCTTCACCTATCCGCGCCTTCCCCTGCCTTTGGCCCTCGCGAGGGCCAGCCTCCCAGACCCCAAAATACTCCCCGGAGTGAATGCTTACAATTGAAAAGCCCTGCACGTGAGAGGACCACCCGCCCTGCAAATTGCGTCCTGTGGTAGGCTCACCGCGTGAGCGGACCAAAAAGCGTATCGCTTTCAGTCAACCAGGCGAGGGCGGATGCGAGGCCGGCAAGGGAGGAGGAGGCCCGGCGCGAACGGGCTGAGCGGCGTAGGCTTCAACGACGCGCGAAGACACTTTCAAGTCAGGTGAATCGACTCGCCCAACAGTGGCAGAAGGCTAGCCGAGAGAGCGGAGGAGTGTTCAAGGAATGGTCTCATCAAGATATCTTGCGAGACCTAGCCGAATGTCAGAGCGACTACAGACGGAGAAACAAGCAGTTGACAGCCGCCCTTGACCGTCTGGCCGAGCGGATTACGGAGGCGCGGACGGAATACGCTTTGCAGTCTTCCATCTCCAAGATGCGGGCGTCGTTCCAAGCGGGCGTGGAGGCTCAGGCGGCTGATCAACGTGCGGCCGCCGGTTCGGCTCACAAAAAGGAGGCGCAAAGAAGCGAGAGAGCGATGCGGCGCTTCGCGGAGGAGGTGTCGGGTGCATTGAAGACGCTGGACCCAGAGGTTCCGACGGAAGCGAGGGCGGCAATTGAAGGGAAAGGCGAAGAGACGATCGCAGCGTCTGGGGTTTTCCGTCGCAACGCCTTGCTCGCCCAGCTTCGTCTTGACATTTGGCACGCAAACGAGGCCGCCGCCGAGCGCCGGCGCACGGTTGAGCAGGTAGAAGAATGGCGTGAACGACTACTGGGCCTTGAAGGGCGGGCCGTCGACGAATTGGACAATAGGCTCCGGCGAGTCGTCGAAGGAGACGCGCCGCCCGCCGACCTAGAGGAACAGGTAGACAGGGTGGCTGGTGAGGCTAGGGAGGCGTCGAACCGGGAGTACGCCCTGACCGTCATCATGGAGGAACTCGAGAGCCTGGGCTACGTCGTTGAGAGCGGATTTGAAACGGCATCGGCGCAGCAACCGGAAGCGCTGCTCCGCAAACCGGGCATGGAAGACGGCTACCATGTGTCGTTGCGAGCGGAAGGAAGCCTCCTGCACAACCGGGTGGTGCGCGAAACCACCAACTCCGGTCTGGTTGGCGATGGCACTCGCAGCGCAGATCGCGCACGGAGCGATCGTCAGGCGGAACAAACCTGGTGCGGGGACCTTGCCTCAGCCTTGGCAGCCTGCGGGGCGAAAGGAGTGCACGGGCGGGTCGTTTCGCGGAAGAAAGTGGGCGAGGTTCCCGTAAAGGCCATTGCGGCCCTGACGCACACGATCAAGGTCAAGAAGAAACGCAGGCGCAAGCGGAACGGCCGTCTGAGATCGCGGGTCGGCCGCTGAGGTTCCCGAGGTCCAGCAGTCATGTCTGAAGTGGTCGAGTCGTCCCCTCCGAATCGCGCGGCGAGTGCCCAACCTGCGGAAGGAGACGGCGTTCAAGCTGCCGAAGGGGAGAGCACGGAGTTTCCCAGATGGCTTCGTCAGCTGGACCAGCTTCTGCCGATTTGCTCGCAGTTCCTGGTCGAAGGAAACATCCGGGATGTGCAGCTGATCCGGAGCGAAGACGGGGTGCTTCTCCTACCCGTCGTCAACTGCCTGTGGGAACTCCTCCGAGACCGAGGCTGTGAAGGCCTAGTGATCTATGATCGCGTGTCCGGCATTCGGGTCTTCCCCGAGGACCGGCGGCCGGCAGTTGAACGGAAGGCAGGGGCGGCGCTAGGCCGCCCGAGAGGGAGCAATCCACAAGCTTTGGGAGTCCTTCAGCGTCACCTGTTCGAGTTGGCGTCCGCACGGGAGCTCTGCTGCGGTGTCGTAATCGACTACGCCTCCAGGCTCGTCAGGGCCATTGACCACCTGGACGAGACCGAGTTCGACTTCTTCGCGGCGTGCCAGAAGCTCGCCGACACCACGCATGAACTGCGCAGGCCCGACGGCCGGCGATTGGTGTTCAATCCCATCTTCTGGCTGGTTCATCGAGCCAACGATCTCCCCGCATGGTTCGCCGTGGGCAATGACAGGATTCGCACGGTAGTCGTCGATTCACCGGACCAGCAGGTCAGGCTTGCGGTCGCGGAGCGATTGGCCCGGGACTTGCCGGGGATCGACGGGATGAGCGATCACGACCGTTTGAACGCGACCAACGTGTTCGCAAGCCTGACTAGCGGCTTGACCGTCCGCGCCATGATGCAGATACGCTCCCTCGCGCGAAGCCAAGACCTGCCGTTTGCACAAATCGGTGACGCGATCCGGTCCTACAGGGTGGGCATCACCGACAATCCGTGGCGCCAAGAGTACCTCTATGCTCGGATCCGATCCGGCGACCGCGAGATCGCCAAGTCCGTCAAGGGGCAGACTCGGGCGGTAGGGCAGACACTCGATATTCTCAAGCGGTCCGTCACCGGACTCACCGCCGCGCAGGCGTCGAGCTCGGGCAACAAGCCTCGAGGAATCCTGTTCTTCGCCGGTCCCACCGGCGTCGGCAAGACGGAACTCGCCAAGGCCGTTACGCGCCTGCTCTTCGGCGACGAGAGGGCCTATGTCCGTTTCGACATGAGTGAGTTTTCCGCGGAACACTCGGATGCAAGGCTCATCGGTGCGCCTCCGGGATTCGTCGGTCACGACGCAGGCGGGGAATTGGTCAATGCAGTACGTCAGCGCCCGTTCTCGGTGGTGCTGTTCGACGAGATCGAGAAGGCGCATCCGCGGATACTGGACAAGTTTCTGCAGATTCTGGACGACGGGCGCCTGACGGACGGGCGCGGCGACACGGTGTACTTCTCCGAGACGGTCATCATCTTCACATCGAACCTGGGAGTATATGTACGCAACGAAGTCGGAGAACCAGTTCTGAACGTGTCTCTGGACGACGACTACGACGATGTCTCCGCGAGGATACACAATGCCATTGGGAACCATTTCAGGTTCGAGTTGCAGCGTCCGGAACTGCTGAACCGGATCGGCGACAACATCGTGGTGTTCGACTTCATACGGGACGATGTTGCGGACCAGATCATGGACAAGATGCTCGGCAACATCGTTGAACGTGTGCGGAAAGAGCACGACGTCGCCCTGGTGATCGGCGCGGAGCCGCATGACGTGTTGGTTGAGCAGTGCCTAAGCGATCTGACCCACGGGGGACGCGGAATCGGAAACCGGCTCGAGTCGGTGCTCATCAACCCGTTGGCACGGGCCTTGTTCGACTTCGAATTTGAAGCGGGACAGACGATCACCGTCGATCAACTGGTCAAGGTGGATGGCGGCTTTGAGGTGTCGCTCGCGTGAGAATCCGGCTCAACAAGGCGCACTTCCCGGTCACCACGCTGGGCTACGGGCGTCGGCTCGGGCTGTGGGTACAGGGCTGCAGCATCGAGTGCGAGGGCTGCGTTTCCCGAGACACGTGGAACGCCGCTGACGGTTGGGAAGCAAGCGTGTCGGAAGTCGTCAAGTGGTGTGATTCGCAGCGCGGACCCGGGATCGACGGGATTACCGTCAGCGGCGGCGAACCGTTCGAACAGCCCCGTGCGCTAGCAAGACTGCTCGAAGCTCTCGATGCTTGGCGTCAACAGCTGGAACGCCCCTTCGACATGCTGTGCTACAGCGGCCTTACCCTCGCCAGAGTCAGGCATTGCCACGCGGAGATCCTTGCTCTGCTCGATGTCCTCGTGCCTGAGCCTTTCGTTGTCGGCCGCGGCGGACCTCGACCGTTGCGAGGTTCGAGCAATCAACCTCTGATCCCGTTGACGAAACTGGGGCGCGCGCGCTACGGGGACGACGCCCGATGCGCGACCGGCGCTCCGGCAATCCAGGTCAGCGTCGATCAAGGCGCGGTTTGGTTCATCGGCATACCGAAGCCTGGTGACATGGAGAGACTGGAGGAACGTGCGCGCTCAAGGGGCGTGGCGATGGGGGGAGTTTCATGGCGCGCGTGAAGGTCTGCCGTCTGTGCGGCGAGCACAACGCGCCCGACGAACTGTTCTGTGTTGGCGCCAACTGCGGCACGTCACTTGCCGATGTGAGCGTGGTCGACGCCAGCTCGATCCAGCGTGCGGCGGCCGATGGCGCCGCCGTCGAGAGTGTCGACGTGCAGACTGACAGTCAAGGCCGGCAGGACCAGACTCCCATCGCGGGTGCGCACTTGGAACGCGATATCGACGCGGTGCAACTTGCGCCCTGCGCGCTAAGATTCCCTTGGGGGCGAGTGCCGGTCGCCGGGCGACTCGGCGTTGGCCGCGACGCCGGATTCTCTCCAATCAGCGCGCAGTTGGATTCGCTTGCGACCGTCTCCAGGCGACACGCCATAGTGGAAGCGGAGCAGGGCCGTTGGACAGTTCGGGACGTGGGTTCCACCAATGGAACCTACTTGAACGGCGACCGGCTCGCGGAAGGCGAAACCAGAGCGATCGGCAACGGCGACCGGCTCGGTTTCTCCCGAAGTCTGCAGATTGACGTGGAGATTGCGGCGGAGGGAGACAGACGTGGCGCAAGCGGCCGGTGAGGCCCAAGACAACCGGCAACTGATGCTGCACGTGACAGCGGTCACCCATCGGGGAAGAGTCCGGTCGCACAACGAGGACACCATCGTCGTCGCTCGCTGGATTCGCGGCGACTCAATGAAGGAGCCCCGGCAGTCGGTGCATGACATCGGAGATGCGGCTTTGGTGCTAGTGGCGGATGGCATGGGGGGGCATGTGGGCGGACGGGAGGCGAGTCGCCGGGCCGCGGACTCGATGGTGCGTCTGATGGTCGGCGACACCGACCCGGCGGAGGTCGCCAGCGTTCTCCGGAAGGCCAACAGCGAGTTGTTTGCTGTTGCGGCTACAGATCCGACACTCAGGGGCATGGGCACAACCGTGGCCGGAATCGTGGTCATGTCCGACCGCACGGTTTGGTTCAATGTGGGCGACAGCCGGGTGTACAGCGTCCGGCAAGAGTACCTGCGGCAACTCAGCGTGGACGACGTGCCGGATGGGGCCGGACCAGGCAATCGCCGGGTCACGCAGAGCCTAGGAGGCGCATATCTGTACCTCGAGATCGATCCACATGCCGGAAGCGTGTCGACTCGGTCGGGGCGGCGCTTCCTGCTCTGCAGCGACGGTCTCACCGACTCCGTACCGTTGGAGGCGATCGAGAGCGCACTGACGAGAGATGACCTAGGCCTTGTCGCCGAGCTGCTCGAACAAGCGCTGGCCGCAGGAGCACCGGACAACGTCTCGATCGTGCTGGCCAGCATTCGATCCACGGGCGGCGCCAAGGAGTAAGGAGACCGGGAATCGTGCGGAACGGAGGAGAGACCATTCGCGAAGATCAGGTTACCGTCCGCGAAGGCCGAGTCACTACCCGAGAAGGCGGAGCCACAGTCCGCGAAGATCAGCTCACTATTCGCGAAGGCGGTGCCACAGTTCGCGAGCGGCCGGGGGAGTCGCATCCATCCGTTGCCCGCTCGCAGGAAGAGCGGTCGGCCGGGTGGCTGCCGAGGTCGCTGGCCGCCAGTTTCCGCATCATCGAATCCCTGCCCGCACGAGGCGGAGAAGCCGATCTCTACGTTCTAGAGCCTCGCAACGCCGCTCCCAGCACTGGAGGAGAATCCCGCCGCGTGGCAAAGGTGTATCGCCACGGCATCGCGCCGAAGGAGGACGTGATCAAGCGTGTACAGGCAGCCGACCCCGCCCAGGTGGTCCGGCTAGAGGCCTACGGGCAGGACGCGGGACGGTGGTGGGAACTGATGGAATACGTCGAGCGCGGAAGCTTGCGCGTGCTCATCGAACAGGAGGGACCGAAGCTCCCGGATGATCTGGTGCGGGACATTCTGGAGCAAGTCAACGAGGCGCTGGCCGGCCTGCACAGGCTGTCGCTGGAGCATCGGGACCTCAAGCCCGCCAATGTTCTGGTGCGCACTCGCACGCCTCTCGATCTGATCGTCACGGACTTCGGAATCTCCTCGCTGATGGACGCGTCGCACCACTTCACTCTTGCGGCGCGGACGATCAAGTACGCACCGCCGGAATCGATCGGCACCGTTGTCGAGGACCAAGCGGCGCGCCGAAGCATGGTGATGATCGAGCACAAGACCTGGGACTACTGGTCGCTGGGGATGATGCTCGTCGAGATGCTTCAAGGCGCACATCCCTACGAAGGCGTTGCGGAAATCGTAATCGGCAACCAGCTCATGACTCAGAATGTCGATCAGCTGACGGAAGGAATCTCCGACCCGGACTGGCTCAGGCTGTGCCGGGGGCTGTTGCGCCGCACACCATCCGCCCGTTGGGATGCCGAAGCCGTTTCGAAATGGCTCGCCAACCCAAGCGATCCGAGCCTCGTGGTGGTGGCGGAAGAGGCTGCGGCAGGTCCGGCGTGGACGCAGGCAGCGCCAAAGGGCACGATAGCGTTCGACGGTGCGCGATACGCAACGCCGGCGGAACTGGGCGAGGCCCTGTCCAAGGACTGGTCCAAGACGGAGTCGTTCTGGAAGCGCAGGTTCCCGGACATGCGCACGTGGGTGACTGACGAGCTCGGCCTCGGACCTCTCGGTGACGCGCTGGCTGATGTCGACGACAGCGATGCCCCCCTCGATTCCCAAGTCTTCCAATGCATTTACGTCCTAGCTCCGAACGCGCCGGTGCGCTTTCGCGACACGGACCTTCGTGTGGAGGATCTCGTCGCGCTGGGCGAGCGGGCGGCGAATCAAGGGGACGCCGAGGCCCGCTCGTCGCTTCTGGCGCTGTACGAGCACAGAATCGTGGTGTTCGCCGGCTCTCTCCCGGGACAGCAGGGCATGGCGGAGGTGTCGAGCCGGTGGAACGAAGCCGTCGCCGACTATCTCCGCAACCGTGACGAGTTGCGCAGGCACGGCGTGACGGTGCCGGAACCGGAGGCAGACCTGCTCGTTCGCCTATTGGCGGCGAGCATTCCGGGCTCGCCCATCGAGGTCCAGCTAAGGGCAGCGGCGCACAGGGAGGTCACGGGGGATGCGCGTCGGTGCCACTGGCTCAGAGAACTGGGGACCCCCGAACACATGTCGGTCGCGACGCTGTGCATGCTTCCCCATCTCATGGCACCGGCCAGGCGCCAAGGCAGACTCGCGAGGACCCAGCGCATCCGCGGCTGTGTTGCAGGCATTGTCGTCGGCGGACTGTTCGGGAGGCTCGTTGACTGGGCAAGAGACTACAGCCCAGAAGAATTCAATGAGAGTCTTGCCGGCGCCTGGTTGCTGATGCTAGTGATCTTCGCCTTCGTCCTCGCCATTCCATGGTACCGAGGGGGCATCCGGGGAGTGCGGAACTGGCTTTCGTCCATTCGTGCCTCGATTGCGAGGGCACGCTTCCGGGCCGGCTCCCTTCGCGACCGCGACAACGAGAGAACGTGGGCGGACTGAAGAGAGGTCGACGACAGTGGCTACCCTGATCTATATCGTCCTAATAGCCCTCGTGGTCGCGGGAGTGGTGTACATTTCCGTAACCGCTATCGCATACGTAGGCTACTTCCTGGCCATGCCATCCCTCGTCGGAATCAGCCTATTCAGGTTCTTGGGGCTGACGGACGCCACCTGGTCTTTGGTGCTGCAGATGTCGCATGCGACACTCGGGGGCTGCCTCGGGTTTTGGGCTCACCGAGCCCGTGGGCGGCGAGTCAAGGTGCTCTTGGTCTTGACCGTGACAGCGATATACGTTCTCGCCGTGAGCGTCGTTGGCCTGTCTTCGTGACGGGCGGATTCGGGCAGCCCGGGCCCATTCCTTGGCACATTCGGCGCAGGGTCTCAGATCCCAGGCCCACCGGGACGCGGACGGCACGGCACTCGGATCGCCCGCGGGAAGCAGCTAGGACGGCAACCGCTCACGGTAACGGCAACCAACAGGAAAAGCTCCTGCAGCTCTGCGAGAAGCCCGGGCTTCCTAACCCGCTCTTCCGGCAACGACGGCAGCAGAGCGGAAGCAACCGGTCAAGAAGCAACGAACGGGAGGGGACAACAAGGTTCCAATCTCGGGTTGACGCACGTCCGACCAATGAGTCCATCCGCTATCGTCGCGGGAACGAGCTTCAGCTCGGACCGTTCCTGTCGCGCGGCTTGCCGCGGCCTGCGCCCGGTCGTCGGGCCAGAACTTCGAGAACGCCAAGATGTACGTGGCGAAGGAGCACAAGGTCAAGCTTGTTTCGCGAACTTCTCGGATATTTCATCGGGGCTCACAGCACGGCTGCGGGACGGCTTCCGCCCTCCCTCGCGCCTTCGCGGCACCAGCCGTCGTCGCAAGATGGGTTCGCTCGACTGTCTCCCCATGGCCCGGTGCCGCGGCCGACGGGAGCGTCTCGGGGCTGCGCCGACCAATGTTCCGCCGACAGATATCCGGAGATGCTCCTGCTGGCAAATGTGATCGCTGACCTGGCTCCTGCGCAGAGAATCGCCGAGGGTGCCGTGATGGGGGAACGGGAACGAGCGCTGGTCTTCACAGCGGGCCCCGTCATGGGCATCTCCCATGTTCCGAGCGGCCTCCGTGGGCCTTGAGGTCGTAGCAAGACTCGCTGGCGCTGCTTTCCGCGCCTCGAATCCTGGGCGGCACAACGCCCTCGAACTCCGCCTTGGCGGTGGCAGAGCCCTCTCAGTCGCTGGACTGGAAGAGCAGGAGGCCTTCGCACCTGTCGACCAGGTCCTCCGGATTGCCAGGACTCGCGAAGCGCGGGCCTGCGAGGATCCAGTGGAGACAGGAGCCCCATTTGCGGACCTTCAATGTCCGACTTGCCGGTCGAGCCTCCTCGGAGGGTCCGCCGTCTTCCGTCATCTGTCGGCGTTCGCCTAGTTCTCCGGCTCCGTTGTCCCGCAAGGACGCAGCAACACCTCGGAGCTCATTCCGTCGCTGCATTGCAGCTGCAGCAGCGTCTCGCCGAAGAGGGAGACGGACTCGGTCCCCACCGGCGCGGTCGACTCGTCCGGGCACGACGTCCCGCGAAGCGTAAGCCTCAGCGTGTGCTCCCTGGCCAGTTGGAAGGCGAAATGGTTGGAGGCATAGCTCAGCCCGCGAGCGACGATGTCGTTGTCGAACTGCCATCCGGTGTCCGGGACGCTCGCAGCAAGCCGTACAGGTTTCGGTTCCTCTTCCCGGCCTTGGTCTCCTGTCCCGCCTTCCGCCTGGGACTGGGTCGCCGTTCCGTCTACTTCCTGCTCCTGGACGAGCACCGCCGCGGGTTGGTTGACGATTCGCACCAATTCGTCCGTCGGCGTTTCCATCACTTCGTAGAAGGCGTAGGCTGTGATGCTCTGCTGAGGAAATCTCACCAGGTGGATCCCGGTGTCGTCCAGCACCTGGTAGTAGCCTGCAGGGTCGGCTGCCAATGCATCCAGCTTCGTAGCATCCGTGTCGGCCGGGATCACCACATACTGGTAGCTGTCGCCGTCGGGCTTGATCCCGTGATTGAGATAGGCCTTGGCGTAGGCCCCCTCGGTCGTCTCATGGTCTTCCGTCATGCTCTCCTGGAGCTTGCGGGAGACCACGAGTCCTGCAGTGCTGGCCGCCAGGAAGTAGCTGTTTCCGACGCTGTCGGTCATCTTCACGGCGGTGCCGGCCGCGTGCTCCAGCGAGGTGTCGAGGCCGGTGAGCTGCTCCCCGTCGACCTGCGTGGCGGAGTCCGCAGGGTCGAGGTGGGTCTGAAAGAGCGTGGTGTGCGTTTCGTCCGCTTCGGTACCTCCCGCGATGTGAGTCCCCAACGCCAGGACCCGGTCGCCGACGAAGAAATAGCTCTTCCGGGCCCGCAGGTCCGTCGGAGCGGTAAACGGGACAGCCTCCAGGTCCTGCACGAAGAAACCGTTTTCCCCCAGACTCACCCCACCGACGAAGGTTCTGGTGTTGTAGTTCCGGTGCGTGTCCCGCTGTACGATCCCTTGCGCCCTGCGCGATGCGCGCACCTGCGATTCCCTGCGCCGCTCAATGGGGTAGTGGCTCGCGGTCGTCCCCGGCACGTGGTACCAGTCCCAGCCGGTGAACAGGGCGTGTCCGGACCCTGACTCGCTGACCGGGTCGCCGGCGCTGAAGACTGTCAGCGAACCGTACGCCCAGTTCTGGCCGAAGTTGTTCTGGCGCGTGTCGAGCGGCCCCTCGTAGTCCCAGAAATACTGGCTGAACCCCTTCGCGGTCACCAGCCAGTCGCCGCGGCGGAAGAAGCCCGCCGCGGCGTAGGGCTTGATCCAAGTGCCCGACGGAGGCTCGGCCGCAGCGATGTTCTGGTCTTGCAGGTTCCTGATCAGTCGATAGATGCCGAGACCCCGGATCGGGATTCCATGCTGCCCTTCGTGGTAGGGGTTCCGGCGTTCGTCGGAGAAGAAGTAGTCCTCGTCGAAGAATTCGCCGAAGCGGGCCTTCATGTCCATGTCATCCATTCCGTCGGAGTGGGCCACGAATGCCATGGCCTTGGAAATCGCGCCGGAAAGGCCCTTGCCGCCACCTCGGATCAGGCGCCCGCGGAGCGCTGCGGAGGGAACGTATTTCTGCACCATGACCCGGTAGCTGTCCAGGGCCAGCATGAGGGCGTCGACGTTCTCGGTCCCGTAGAACGTGGTTCCCTTCAACAGGTAGAGCAAGCGGGCGAAGGCCTCGAGCGCGAACGGGCTGTATGCGCCAACGTACGCGGTACCGTGGTGAAACCCCGTGCGATCCGGCTTGATCGTCCCGAAGACTCCCGGCTTGATCGCGATGTTGGTGTCGATGACGTGGTAGAGGATGGCAGCCATCCTGCTCCGCTCGGCGGCATCGTCGATCAGCAGGTAGTACGGCCAGAAATAGTCAGCAAAGAGGCGGACGCCATCCGCGATGAGATGATACTGGCGCTCGATGTCCGCGGGATCAGCGTAGGCAACCGCCGCTTCCTCCCGAGCGACCTGGAAGAACGCCCTGTACATCGTGCCGTGGTTGACCACCAGATTGCGGACGACCGCTCGGTACCTTGCCAGCAACCCGGCCTCGGCGAGGGCTTCGCGCATCAGGAAGACAGCCTGGACGTATCCGCCCAATCGCAGCGACACCTCGGAAAGGTCACCGGACGTCCGGACGAGACCCTGCTCGAGGGCGTCTGGGCTCGCATTGCCCGCGTGGTCGGGAAGCCAAGCGTCCTCGGTGAGCCCGCGGCTGTAGCTGTAGGCAAGGATCGAAACGCAAAGCTGCAGGACGGAGGCGTTCCGGTAGTACGGGTTTTCCTCGTCTGAAGTTCCGGGGGTATGGTACGCGTACGCCAGGGTGGGCAGGATCCGGTTGAACAGGTCGTGGAAGTCGCGGTTGGCGTCCTCGCGCACCTCCCGTTCCTCGTCCGTCTCGTCCGCGTCCCCGCCCAAGTTCGAGACGAAGTAGGCGAGTTCGCCGCGCCGCTCGAACGGAAATGACCCGGCGTCGCGGACCGCCCTTCGGAACCTGGTCAAGAGGCTGTCCTCGAACACTGCCTTCGCAGCGTCGGAGCTCTCGTAGTCGGCGGACTTGAAGAGCAACAGGCACAGCCAGACCATCGGCTTGAAGAATCCCGACCCGCAGCCCAGGGTGCGAGCCGTGGGTGCCTTGCCCGCTTTCGGCCGCTGGCGGCGTGCAGGCAGAAACGCGTCGTCGTGCTGGGCGTTCCGGCAGAGCGGGCCCGCGGAATCGGCACCCATGGCCGGCCAGCTGGGAGATCGGAAGAGCCGCTTCAAGTCGGCGGATTCAATGTGCGGCACTGGAACACCGGCTGCATGCGCTCAATTGCAACGAGCGTTTCGTCGCACAAGAAGTATAGAAGAAATCCGGAGCATGCATCGCTGACAGGCTGCCCGCGTCCGGGACGGCAAGACGGTCCCGACGAAGCTGCCGCACGGGGTCGTACCCGACTATTCCAAGGGGGCCCTGTGCCGCAGGGTTCAGGGCGAGGCGGTGCTTGCCGTCGAAAGCCGGAGGGATGGCCGGGCGCATAGAATCAGGGCGCTCGAGTCCCCTGGCCATGGCTTGGCCGGAAGCTCGTCGAGGCCGTCAAGCGGTGGAAGCGGTGTCCCGGAACAACGGCCGGCGCGCAGGTCAAGGAAGAGGCCCGGATCGCGTTTCGGTTCAGGCTGCTCCAGGAACCGGGCCCGCTCAGAACCGGTAGCCGACGGCGATTGTCGATCGGATGAACGGGATCCACCCGACGCGAACCTCCGGCGACACGAAGAGGCGTTTCGTCAGGAACATCCGCACGCCCCCTCCGCCCCCGAGATTGAAGCCCAATCCGTAGTCCCATTCAAGCCGCTGCGGATCGGGACCGGAGGGATACAAGCTGCGGTAGAGGGTGAAGCCGAGACCGCCCGTCACATACGGGCTGAATCGACCGTCCGGGGCAAAGTGGTACTCGACGATGGGATTGAACAGGGTCGCACGGTGTTCGTAGTATTCGAAGCCGAACATGTGGGCGTGCAACACCTCGAGGCCAACGCGCACACGCGACCCGAGGGCAGCGGTCACAGCCCCCCGGCAAGCCAGGCGTGGGGAGGTCTGTCCTCCAAACCATACGCGTGACCGCCCAGCACCCGGACATCGGTGTTTGCGGACGCGCCCAGCGCGGTCGGGAGCAGCAGGACTGCGAGAGAGACTGCCGCCCGGCGCATGACAGGCAGTCTAGCAGCGGGTGGCGACACCATCCCGCCGGCAGGGTGCACGACACGATTCTGACTTTCTCGGATTCTCCCTGAGGCGGATCGCACGACCTAGGAGGAGGGACGTGTGGGTACGGGGTGATCGCAGAGGAGTCTTGTAGAGCAAGCAGTGCCTCGGAAAAGGTAGCGAGAGCGGCTTTATTGGTGAGTGGACCTGTGCCTCAGGCGGGTCCGGTGATGAGCTCTGGGTGTCAGCTTGGGGCCTTCCCGAAGGGATAGCTGTCGGCTCAGTAGCTCGTGTCTGGGTCAAAACCCCCCATGAGCGGGCAGAGCCCGTGATTCATCAGGTAAGATCCTGCGCCGCGACCAGCGGAACTCGATCCGAAATGCCGTTATCCAACGGCCATAACACCTCAATAAGGCTTATATAGGATTATTATCTATACGACAGATAGACCATGATATGTAAGATGTGGGCCGGGGGCGGACCTCCCCCTGACAGCGCCCCGGCTGTCCTGTGGTCTGAACTGGCAAGCACCCCTAGGCGGCCTTGGGCCGCCGCTTCGCCTGGCGCTTCCTCTGCGCTTGCTCCTGAGCGTTCAGCAGTTTCCCGATCCGGTGCACATTCGCTGCCAATATCGCCCGCCAGACCACCTTCTCGAACACTTCCTTACCCTTCTCTCGCACCCGGTCCAGCCCATGATGCTCCAACCTATTGATTGCTGATTCGACTCCAGGATGCTGCTTGCGCGCCTCCTTGAATGCCGCCCCGTCCTCTCGCTCCCGGTCCGCCTTCGACAGTGTCCCGCGCTTCGGCAGTACCGGAGTCTCGATCACTCCCGCCGCGTTCTTGATGTTCTGCACGCTCGAGAACCCCTTGTCAAAGCTGCACACGTTCATCTCTGGCCAGTGTCGCTTCGCCTTCTTCAGCAACTCCCCCGTCACTTCCACGTCCTGCTCTGTCCACAGAATCTTGCACTCCATCACAAACTGGTCCCGGCTCTCCACGATCGCCACCGGAACTCCCAACTCCACCGGTGTCCCCGCTTTTCCCTTCGACACCCACCGCGTGTATTCTTCCAAGAAAGAGTACACTTTCTCCCCGTTCGGTATCTTTTCCTCCCGCAGCAGTCGCCGCTCCATCTGGTCCAACTGCCGCGCCGCGTGCCGCACCCACTTCCGCAACGACTCCACCTTCTCCGCCGCCGCCCCCTTGGCTTCCAGGCGCGCCTCCAGTTTCTGCCCCCGCTTGAGGATCGCCCGCGCCACCCTCGCGAAGTCCCGCACTCGCTCGGTGCGCGACTGCTTGCGATACTCCCGCCGCAGCCCGCGGTAACCCCGATTCGCCCGCTTCTGCCAATAGCCTGCCTTCCGCCAGCCGACCACGTGATACTGAGGGGAGCAAAAGTAATTGCCGTCTGAGGTGTCACGCCAAGATGTACTTGCAGTCCTCCTGGTCAAAGAATTTCTGAACGACTTGAGGGGCCTTCCTGAGCTGGGCGATCGCATCCGTGAGGAGGTCCTTTAATTCCGACTGGGTCTTGAACACCTGTTGGCCAACCCTGCGCTTCACCCAAGCCCACAACAGCTCCACCGGATTCAGATGCGGAGAGTAAACCGGCAGGAAGAACAACTCGACCTGCTCGTTACCCGCTGATTCTGCTAAGAACTCCTTCACAACGCGAGCCGTATGGATGCTGCAGTTGTCGACTACTACGTAGATCGGCTTCTCTTGCTCCGCTTGGATTGTCTGCAAGAACTCAATGAAACTCACCGCCTTGGAATTCTTCGACTGAATGCGGAAGTGAATCTGACCGTCTGGCGTGATGGCCGCGAACATGTTCCAGCGAAACCTCTTGCCGGTGTCGACCACGACAGGGGTCTTGCCACGCATGCCCCAAGTCCGTCCGACATGGTAGTCCGCTCGCATCCCGGCTTCGTCCGCGAACAGGATCACAGCGCCGTTCCGGCGTGCTTTCGCCTTCAATTCAGGGTATGTCTTGTCAAGCCACGCCTTCACGTCGCCGATGCTGCGGAGATACGAGCGGAACTTGGGCTTCTGGGGTGTCAGGCCCAGGCGCTTGAGAGTGCGACGCACAGTCCAGACACTGACTTTGACGCCGAACTTGTCGAGGACGGCCTGTCGCACGCGGGCCGCCGTCCAATAGGCGAACGAGAACTTCATCTGCTGGGGGGTCTTATCACGGACAGTGACGAGCACCCACTGCACGATTTCGTCGCTCAGGATGCGCGGACGGCCAGAACGTGGCTTCTCTTCCAAGGCCCCAAAGCCATCTGCCCCGACCTTGACAAGCCAAGTATTGATGGTCGCTTGAGTGACAGAGAAGAGGGTGGACAGAAGGGGAATCTGGAGTCCACCCTGAACCAGCGCAACGACTCTCTTTATGGTGGCGACCTTTTCTAAGAGTGGGACCGTTCTAAAGTCCTGCTTAAAGCTTAGCTTCATAATCCGATAATACCATGCTCAGCACACGGTTCGCAAGCCTATTTGAGGTGGAATAGAGTGCTAGAATGCCAGGAAATGACTTCTGCTCCCCTCAGTACTCGTGGCTCAGGCTCACCGCCGTCTTGACCAGCTGCACCAACGCGAACCACAGCAGCCTGTAATCCGTCGGATACTCGACGTTGGTCTCCACCACCCACGTATCGCAGCGCGCCTTGATCGGATCCCCTGGCTGCCAGCCCGCCAGCCGATGCCCCGCCTCGGCCACCAGCCGGTTGATCTTCTCCAGCAGCTCGGCGCTGAACAACTTCACGTTCCGCGCCAACGTCCGGTAGTGGAACTGCCGATTGCTCATGGGGCTCACGCCGAGCATTATCCGCAGCGTCTTGTGCTGGTTGGCCTCGTCACAGAGGCGATCGAAGTCACAGTTTAGGGCCTGTTTGACCAGTGCAAACACGAGCGCCATCCACAGCGACATTCCGGGCCGTCCAGTATGCGGATCGATCGTCTTTCCAGACTCTGAATCGGTTCCACTAGGTGCCTTTCCTACGGATGACTTGAGGACCTGCTCGTCGATCAAGGCGAAGATCTGACTGCGCAATCCTTGGTTGCAAAAGATGAACTTGAGACCGCGCAACACTGCTGGCATCTCGTCACGAGAAGAGGAATCGATCTCGATGTCCTCAATGGGCACTTGACCGAGCGTCTTCTGGGCCTTCAATATTTCTCGCATACATTCCATCATATCATGCGGTATCAAGAGCCGTGTCTGAGCAGGAAATCTCTGGGGATGAGAGCTAGCGTATTGGCCTGCCCGGTGCTCGCCAGGCGCGGCCGCGCCCGCTGGTCGCCACGCGTGCGAACGAGCGGCTGACGGTGGACCCAGCCGCAGCGGGAGTCGCTGCGGCACGGATCGGCCACCCGGGCTGGTCTGATCCGACGCTGAACGGTGCGCGCCACGCAGAGTTACCGCCGGTATGTCGAGTGGGACCGCACGCCTGCCTCGGGCAGGGCGGGTGGCGCCGCCCGGGGCGCGATTCTGGCGAATACCGGGGGCCTGGAGTGCCGAATCGGGCCCTAGGGCCCGATCACCGCCCAGATTCGCCCCTGAAGGCCAGAGCCCTGTGAGGGAACGAGGAGGCGGCTCTCGATGGAAGCAGCGCCGCAGTGGCTCAAAGTCTGAACACATAGAGTTTATAGAACGACTAAACAAGAATTCACAGAGAAGATCCCTGAATTATCATACAGATGTAAGGGAACAATGGAACTATTTTTTGCGACTCTGGGGTTTTGACCCAGACACTAGCTCCGGATGCAACTCAGCGGCGAGCACCTAGCGGAGCGCTGTCGCCTGGGCAGCAGCCGGTCTGGGCTGTCTGCCGCTGCACTGCTGAAACTGTACGCTTGACTCCTTGTCTGTTAGCGGTATACACGAACAAACACAGGACGTCCCGTGCCCGCCCCACCCGACTCATCAAATCTTCAGAAACGCCGACAGGCGTTGCTCGCAAGACTCGGCGCATTGGGCGACCTGCGCCCCGGCTCCCTCGTGCAGAACTACCGCCGTTGTGGCAAGTCCACCTGTTTCTGTGCCGACAAGCAGAAGCCCGGTCACGGGCCCTACTGGCTGCTCACCCGCTCCGTCAACGGCAAAACCCGCAGCCAGTCCATCCCGGCCTCTCAAGTCAAGCAGACTCAAGCACAGATCGCAGAGTGCCAGCGTCTGCGGCGTCTGGTTGCGGAACTGATCGACATCAGTGACGAACTGTGCCGCTCGCGGCTCGGCAAGGGCACCAGTGCCGTAGAAAAAAGTGGATTATATACAATAGTGGCGAACCCACCATATCTAGGGTTTGGGATTAATTGGATTCATGCGGGTGATCCGAACCAGCTTCAGGAAAGCAGCAACCACCCCGTCAAACGTTGCGTCTACGCGAGGGTCTTCATTTAGCTCGGCCCTGTTCGGCTGATACGTGTGGTGCGGGAGGTCAATCTCCGGTCTCCTAGGTGGGTCGCGATTGTCCGACATCGGGGCTCCACTCATCATGGCGCATGCCCCGTCTCGTCTGCGACATCCCGTCCAAGATGAGATCAGACCAATGCATCGCTCCAGCAGCAGTCATCGCTCAACACGCCACGCGTGCTGGCATTCAATGAATCACCGCTCAGCTGCGGGCTCCAGACGCCAGACCGGTGGCCTGGACCAGCGCCTTGTAGGTCAGTCGCTTGCGTTCCATGCCTTCTCGCATTGACGCCAACGGATCCAAGGCATCCATCTTACCCGATAGTGGCGACGATGTCTGCTCACCTATCGTGCCGCTACACAATTCAAGAAATTGGCGGCCGAGACCCGCCACCTACTGATCCATGCCTCAAGTCGAATCCAGATCTCCGGAAACCCTAGACATGGTAGCTTCGCCACTATTGTATATAAGGCTCATCCGCAAAATCTGTGGGCGTCGTCGGGTGCGGGCAGGTGGCCGAGGGTGTGGTAGAGGGCGAGCTCGTAGTTCTGGTAGGAGCGGAAGCCGAAGGCTTTGCGGAGGGCGAGTTTGGCTTTGAGGTGCATACCCTCGACGGCCCCGGAGGAGTGCTGCTTGCCGGTGGAGAACCAGTTGAGGACGAGGGGCTGGTGGTTCTGGAGCATGTTGGCGAACCCGATCAGGGGCTTGATCCGGGAGCGTTGGACGCGTTTTCGCCAACGTGTGAGGAAGTTTGCCGCCTGTTCAGGCGTATCCAGGGCGAAGAACTGCTGAAACTCCTGCTTGAGGAGCTAGGCCCGCACGGTGTTGAGGTTGTGTTGGAGGATTTCCTCGAGGCGGGGGACTTGCTTTGCTGAGAGGTTACGGCGCCATTTGAGCAGCAGCCAGCGGGCGTTCTTGAGCAACGGCCGGGAGCCGGCGGCCTTGAGCCGGCGGGCCTCGGCGGCGCGCACTTTGTCGATGGCCTTGGAGCGTTTCTGCATGATGTGAAAGCGGTCCAAAACACGCACGGCGTTCTCAGCCCGTCTGCGGGTGACGGACAGGTAGGCTTTCCACATGTCGGAGCAGACGACTTGCAGCTGCGAGGAGCGGAGCTGGCCGAACCAGTCGAAGAAGGCTTCGAGGGTCTTGATGCGGCGGTGCTCGCCGACCCACAGCAGGCGGCGGCAGCCTTGGTCGATCTGGTAAACGAGGGTCAAGTACCGGTGTCCCTTGTGCCAGGCGATCTCGTCGACGCCGATGGTCTTGACGTCGGAGAGGTCGACCCGGGCGCGGCCCCAGTCGACAGCCATGGAGACGGAGCGGCGGACACGATCCCAGGAGACGCCGAAGATCTGGGCGGTCTCCTGCCAGGAGAGGCGCCGGGCCCAGCCGGCGAGGGTCCAGCTGAAGGCCTTGGTGACGGGGCGCTTGCCGTCAGCCCAAGGCACTCGTTCGACCTTGACCTTCCCGCACCAAGTACAGTTGACGCGACGCATGGCGTATAGAAAGTAGACAGGCAGGCCATAAAGGGGGACGAACTGGAAACGGCGGGTCCGGAGGCGGTCGTAGCCGGGGCCGGGCATGCCGCAGACGGAGCAGACGGGTTTGCAGCCGGCGCGAGGCCGGACCTCGACTTCCACCCGGCCGTCCCCTCGCTCGTTCTCCAAGAGGCGGATCTGGGCGTACACGAACCCGGGGATTTTGTGGATGTAGTTGAGAATCGTGCGGAACTTCACAGCACCTCCTGCGGGTGGCACCATGGTTGCACAAACGGAGGCCCGCGCCGCAGCCGGGGCGGCCTTCGGCGGGGCCCGCAGAGGGGCGTCGAGGGGGCGGGAGGCACTACTGCTGGAAGCAACAGGCTGGGGCAGCCGGAGGCCTGCAAGGAGCTGCCTGCCGGTCCCGCAGGTGGCTGCTCACCAGCCGGTTGTTCGGGTCAGGTTGGATGCCACTAACCCACAGAATCTGCGGAAGAGGCAGTTTTAGTTGTCGTCAGACACCGCGCCGTCCTCGCGGATCTTGACGAAGATGGCATCGAGGTACACGATGGCGTAGACCTGCTCGAGAGGGCGTTGCTGCCACTCGTGGATCTCCTCGTGGATCTCGTCGGTGATCTTGGAGATCAGTTCGGCGGAAACCGAGACGTCGTAGGTGGCGGCGAGCTGGTCGCGGATGTCGCGCATGCTCATGCCGGAGGCGAAGAGGGAGAACACAAGGTTGTCGAAGCCCTTGAGGCGGCGGCACCAGGGCTGGACGAGCTGCGGCTTGAAGGAGCCACTGCGGTCGCGCGGGACGGCGATGTCCATTTTGGAGCTTTCGGTGTAGACGGTCTTGCGGTTGTGGCCGTTGCGCGTGTTGCCGTCGTCGCTGGTCTTGAGATGGAAGTCGAGCTCGGCGCCGAGGGCCCTTTCGGCGATTCTCTTGCGCAGTTCGGAGAACAGGGCCGGATCGCCAAAGGCCTCGGCGGGATCGCGGCCGGCGAGGAAGGCATCGATCGCTGCTTCGGAGAGTTCGGGGATTTCGGAATGGGGTGTCACTCTACGTTTCATAGCTGATTCCTCCTGATATGTTCAGAGCCCTTCTGGGAGCTTCCTGTGCCGTACACGTAATTTCTGGCACTCCCACAGAAGGCAAGGCAAGCCAGAGACGTTCGACTTTCTGGGGTTCACGCATTATTGTCGGCGGACTCAGCATGGGAAGTTCGGGCTAGGACGGAAGCCAGTGGGCAAGCGCATGAAGCGCAAGTTGGCAGACCTGCGGCGGAAACTGAAGAGGCGCATGCACGCGGACCCGATCGAGACAGGGGCGTGGCTGGGGCAGGTGCTGAACGGGTGGTTGAACTACTACGCGGAGCCGACCAGCTCTCGGTCTTTGAGCAAGTTTCGGTACGCGCTGCAGCAAAACTGGATGTGGGTGCTGAGCAGGAGGTCGCAAAGGGCCCGCCCGGACTGGGAGAAGCTAGACGTGCTGTGCAAGCATCCCTGGCCCAAGGTGACAATACGCCACGAGTGGCCCGACTGGAGTTCGCCAAAATGGACCGGGATGACCGTGGTGGAGCTCCAGAATGCATCGGTTTGCTCGTGGTTCGAGCGTTGAATTATCTATAATCACCACATGATTTGCTATTGATAATAATATATGCACCTGTTTCAGTGACGTGAAGGCCAGAACGTGAGAATAGATGGCCGCCTGTGACCGGCCCCATTTTCCGAGATCCGAAATGTAGGGCCATCTTCTATGTCTCATTGTGGTATGTTCGTGTCATGTTCTATAGTCGGTCTGCCGTAATCGTGGCAAGCAGCATGTATGTCCGCCGCACACAAACCGGATCGTCCAAGCACGGCTCACGCTTCTCCCATCGACTCTGCGAGTCCGTTCGGTCAGGCTCCCAGGTCCGCCAGCTCACGCTCCTCAACCTCGGTGCCGATTTCCCCCTCCCCAAGCGCCACTGGCGCGCATTCGCCACCCTCGTGCAGGGCCTCGATTCAGGCACCACGCCCCTCTTCGATCCGGACCCCGAGCTGCTCAAGCTGGCCCAGCGCACCGCCAGCCGTCTACAGCGCCGGCGCCACTCTCGCTCCGGCAACCGCGCTGTCGGCGGTGAGCCCGTTGCCACCGTCCTGCTGCACTCCCTCCACCATCCGCCAACTCGTTCTGTCGGGGGCGAGCGCGTCGCTCTCGCCGCGCTGCACTCGCTGCGGTTCTCCGACATCCTCCGCCAGCTGGGATGCTCCCAGCACGAGGCCTCGCTGGCCACCGCTCTCGTGCTCGCCCGCATGTTGCACCCTTCCTCCGAACGCGAGGCCAGCCGCTGGCTGCACCAAGCCAGCTCGGCCTGGGAACTGCTCGGCTGCGACACCCAGAGCCCCCCCGCTCTCAACTCGCTGTACCGCATCGGCGACCGCCTCTGGCAATCTCGCGCGAGTTTGGAGACGGCGCTCGCCGGGCGCGAGCGCACGCTCTTCGAGGGCCGGCGCCGGGCGCTGGCGCTGTACGACCTCACGAATGTGCACACTTTCGGCAAAGCCGGGGCCGACCGACAGTTCGGTCGCTCGAAACAGAAGCGCAGCGACTGCCCGCTGGTCACTCTGGCACTGTCCACCGACGAGGCCGGCTTCCCGCTCTACAGCGAGGTGCTGCCGGGCAACGTTTCCGAACCGGGCACCCTCAAAGCGGCCATCCAGCGCCTAAAAGCCCGCTCCCGGACCGACGCGTCGCGGCCAGTGGTGATGATGGACGCCGGCATTGCCTCGCAAGCCAACCTGGACTGGTTGCGCAAGCGGGGCTACGACTGGATCACGGTGCAGCGTGGCAAGCGCGCCGAGCGGCCCGCGGGCGCCGAGCCGGAGTGCTTCACGACGCGCTGCGGGATGCAGGCCAAGGCCTGGGATGTCTCGCGACCCGGGGCCCGGGAGAGGCGCGTCCGTGTCTGGACCCAAGGGCGGCAGGCCAAGGAAGCAGCCATCCAGGAGTGCGCCCGCGAACGGTTCGAGCAGGACCTGCGGAGCCTGCACGCGGGTCTTGGGCGCGCGGGCTGCCTGAAGCAGTACGAGCGGGTGCTGGAGGAGGTCGGGCGCCTGAAGCAGCGCCACAAGCGGGCAGCCCCGCAGTACGAGGTGCGGGTGCAGGCCGCGGCAAAGGGAACCAAGGCAGCCAAGAAGGGGCACGCGGTGGCGGTGCGATGGAAGCTCAATCAGAAGGGGCTCGAGCGCGACCGGCGCGTCGGAACGTACGAGCTGCGGACCAGCTGTGACGCGTGGGGACTGGAGGAGATTGTGCGCACTGTCAATCACCGTCGAAAATTGCACACTTCTGACAATTGAAAATTGCACACTCTTCGGGAGCCGCCGCGGAGGGGGCGGAGCGACCGGAGCGGGGCCTCCCAGGGCCCCGGGCATCCTCAGATCGGCCAATTGGGCCGCGATCCGCGCGCTCTTGGACCGGGCCTTCACGAGATTGCTCCCGTGATCCCGGCGTAGTCGGACAGCGGACGACGCTCTACGTCCACGACGCAGGGTGTCGAGGGTGCCCCGGTCTGTCTCGTCCAGGACTCGGGGAACACCCGCCAACCTCCGCTCCAACCCCCTAACGCCTCTGTCCTCCAGGCCAGAAAGTGTGCAATTTTCGACGGCCAAATCTGTGCAGTTTTACACGGCCGGTAACACGCACATATTGGCGGTTGGTGGAGATTGAGCAGACGTTCCGCGCGCTGCAATCAGAATTGGGGCTGCGGCCCGTATACCATCGCAAGCCAGAGCGCATCCGGGCGCACCTGTTCGTAGCAGTGCTGGCCTGCCACGCGGTGCATCTGCTGCGACGGCGGTTAGCAGTGGGCGGGATCCACGACAGCTGGACCACGGTCCGACACAAGCTGGAGCACTGGGATCGCGTTACGACGCAGATGCGGACTGTGGACGGACGACTGATCGAGAACTGCCAAGACACTACGCCCGGGCAAGAGGCTGCCGAGATCGCAAGGGCGGTGGGGGTGGAACCCCGACCGCACCGGAGGCAATTCTGAGATGGGATCAGGCCCGTCAGGCAGCCTCACAAATGTAGTGCCATCGCGGGTCTCAAACCACAATATGCTGTGCTACTGCAAACTGCACTAACCATATGTTGTGGTCACTTGGCGAACTCCAGCCGACCTACGTTTCGCCGTCAACCACTCAAGGTAGGAGCCGTATGCCTTACCGGGCACGTACGGATCTGAGCGGGGGGCGCCGGGTAACCGGTGTCCCTACCGCGATCCCGGATGCGACTGTGTCCGGGGCCGGCGAATCGCCGGCAGTCCCCTGCCCCAGTCAGGCGGGCCGCCCCGCGAGGCGTCCGAACCGCCTCGTTTCTGTCCCCGCAAGCCGGGCTGCTACCGACGAGCCGGCAGGTCTCCGCGCCGGTGCCGGCCGAGGGCCCGGACCCCGTCGACTCCGTGTTGCTGGCGGGTCTCGATGGATCCCGAATCATGGGCTAGAACTCGTAGCGCAAGCCGAACTGCAGCACTCGCGGTTGCACCAGCACGTCCGAATAGTTGCCAAAGCTTCCAGGGAACGTGAACGAGACGGTCTCCCATGCATTCGCATTGAATCGCACGCTGTTCGTCAGGTTGAATGCCTCGACCCGAAACTGCAAGCTTTGCCGTTCAGCCGGCATCCGGAATCGCTTGCCGATTGCCATGTCGATCGAGAAGACACCATGGCCGCGAAGGTTGTTGCGCTGGCCGATGCCCCCGACCACGGTCCGCCGGAAGGAGTCTCTGGCGGCTTGCGGGTTGCTGAACACGTTCGGGCCGCTGCCGCCCCCGATCAGCGCCGCGCTCTTGGAATTCGTCTGTTCGGGAATGGCCCCGATGGGCTCGGCGAAGTGCTGGTAGCAGTAGCATGTCGGCCAGGCGAGACCGTTGAGGACGCTGAGGGGCATGCCCGTGGTGTAGCGCCACAACCCGCTCAGCTGCCAGCCCCCGAGGATCGCGTTCCCTGCGCTGCCCATGCCGGACAGGAATGGCTTGCCTTGGCCGAATGGGAGTTCCGCAACCCAGTTCGCATTCAGCTGGTGGCGCATGTCAAAGTCCGACCACGACCGCTGCGCCTCGCGGTCCCACGAATTGATGACGCCGAACGTCGACCAGTAGGTGTCGCTGGGAATCTGGCCGAACCTCTCGCCCTCCCCGCGTCGCGCGCTGACCGAAACCAGATCCCGGGACTCCGAGAGAGTGTAGTTGAGATCGAACTGGAAGCCCTTGGAAAACCCCTTCCGCAGCGAGACCTGCATCGAGTGGTACGACGCCGTCCCGAAAGACCGCAGGGCATCGAAGCTCCAGAATTGCGGATTCATGAAGGCCCCTGCCCCTAGGTCGCTGCAGGACGGAGCGCAGGCATAATCGAGGTAGTACATTGCCGTTCCGGTGTCAGGACTGTTCGTGCGGAGCACTTCGTAAACGCTTTGCGTCGCGGATCGATTTGCGGTCGCCGCTCCTGAAAAAAGATTCTCGAAGAAGCCGACCGGCTGCACGGCCTGCGTTGGCCATCCGCCACGGATCTGGAGTTCGAGTTCCTGAAGTGCGTCGAGCAGGTACTGGCCGGAGCCCTGGTCCTTGAAGTTGACGATCTGGGCCGCCGCCGTGTCGTTGACCAGCAGCCGGCGGCTGAGCCTGCCGACGTACCCGACGTCGAGGACGAACCCCGAACCCAGCTCGCGAGCGATCGACAAGGTCGGATTGATGCTGTAGGGCGGCAGCATGCTCGAATCGACGCCCTGGCTCCATCCGAGGCCCTGGGGGTTGGGGGTGCCCGGACCGCCGGGAGGCGGCGGAAGCAATCCGGCGCTCGGGATGCTGCGCGGTCCCTCGAACCTTGGCGAGTTCACGACCGTGAACGACTGGTTCGTGACCTTGCTGCTGAGACCGAAAGCGTTCCGATCGACCATCTGTATGATCCCCATTCCGAAGATGTTGTAAAAAAGGCCCGCACCCGCCCGGATGGATGTCTTGCCCGGGCCACCGAACAGCTTGCCGAGGAATCCGTCCCGCGCCTGCGGCGAGTACGCGACGGCCAGCCTCGGCGAGAAGTTCGCCCGGTGTGTCGCCCACAGCGGCCCGCCGCCGGGCCCGTCGGCCGGGACGTATCCCAGAGGCCCTGCCTCCCGAGTGGGTCTGCCGCTTGCCGCCAGGTCCAAGCGCCTGGCGATGTACTCGTCAAGCGACGGAGTCATGCTGACCTGGAGGCCGTTGACTTCCCGCACCGGCGGCATCAGGGACCAGCGGAGGCCGGCCGTGACGGTCAGGCCGGGCCTGGCTCGCCAAGTGTCCTGGAAATAGAGCTCTAGCTCTTCCATACCAAAGGTGCGGCGGACAGGATCTCCCAGGCCCAGCGGATTGCCGTCGATGTCGTAGTTGTAGTTGGCGTCGTAGTAGTTGACGAGGCCAAGGACGGTTGCCATCGTTTCCCTGTAGACGCCGGGGTTCTGGGGCACTGCCGGAAGCACCGAGTCGAAGGTCGAGGGACCGTCGATGAGTGCCCAAGCCGCCTGCTTGGCGAAGTGGTAGCTGCCCGAATAGTTCTCCCGCCGATTCCGGATCGACCGGAACACGCCCCCGAGCTGGAACGCGTGGGATCCGAGAACCACCGAAAGGTCTTCGGAGACGGTCTGCGTGGGCAGGTAGCTGCTCAGCGGAGTGGTCGCGCCGGTCAAGTCGTCGAGCAGGCTGTCGCCGAGGCTTACCCGCGAGTCCGTCTGCGCCCCGGACAGATCAAGCTCCTGCGCGGTGAATCCGTACCGGAAGTTGCTTACGGCCTTGGCGCCGAGCACGCCGGTGTAGCCGAAGGCCAGCCCGCGGCTTGTGTCTGCCGTCTCCCTGTTTGGGTCTTGGCCGGGAAACTGGGGCAGGCCGCCGATGCGGTCGTTCTGGAAGTTGCCCCGCACGAACATCCGGTGCGCCCCGCTCCTGTCCGCGCTCCAGTCGGCCTTGCCGATGTACGTGTTCCAAGTGAGCGGCGTGGCGGCCGTGAACCGGTGGCCCGCGATGTTCAGGCCGTCTCCCACCGAGTCGTCGTTCGGCTCGGGGAACGACCGAAAGTACTCCAGCGCGGCCGGGCTCGGCCCGACCTTCAAGGGATCAACATGGGAGCGCAGAAAGGCCGGGTCGAGCTCCTGCACCTCGCCGCTCGTGTCCCGGTAGCGAACGAATCCCTGGCGCATCGACGAGTTCGGAACCTTGCGCACAGCCGACCCTTCGCTGGCATCCCTTCGGCCCTCGAAGTTCGCGAAATAGAAGACGCGATTCTTCTTCACCGGGCCGCCGATGGAGGCTCCGAAAACGTTGCGGATCAGCTTGGCTCTGTCCACGCCGGACCTGTTGCTAAAGAAGTCATTCGCCGCGGTGACCGTGTTGCGGTGGAATTCGTACAGCGATCCATGGACTTCGTTTGTGCCGCTCTTGGTCACGAGCGAGACTTGGGCGCCGGCCGACCGTCCTTGGTCGGCGTTCGGTGTGGTCGTCACGACGCGGAATTCCTGGATCGAGTCCAAGGTGTTGCGCAGCACGCTCGTGAAGGGCAACCGACCGTTTTGGTCGTTGACGTCCACGCCGTCCAAAGTTACGTTCGACTGGTCGCTTTGCGCCCCGTTGACCGCTCCGTTGCGAATGTCGCCTGACTTCTGGGCGTCCAACGGGTCAGCGGTGAGGAATGTCACGCCCGCCTGCAGCGACAGAAGGCCCGCGGGGTTCCTGGCGTTCAGGGGAAGCTGCCGGATCGGCTTGGTCCCGAAGGCGTTGCCGATCGAAGCATCCGTCGTGTTGACCTGTGCCACGGCCGCGGAGACGTCGATCGATTCCTCGACAGCCTCCACCTCCCCGAGAACCATGTCCCAGTCGACGGTCGTATTGACCAGCAGCACCACCCCCGCTGTCACCGCCCGCTCGAATCCGGCAAGCGTGCTGACGATCGTGTACGGGCCGGGTGGGAGTTGCACAAACGTGTAACGGCCGCTGGCGTCGGTTGTCCCTGCCCGCTTGAGATCGTTCTCCTCGTTGACAACCTCGATGTTTGCTCCCGGAATCACCGCACCCGTCGAGTCCATCGCCAAGCCGGTCAGGGTGGAGGATTGCGCGTATAGCGCCGGCAGCGTTACCGCCATTGAAGCGATCACCGCTAAGGACTGCAGCAGATTGCGTCTGGTACCCTCTTTGGTCATACATAGCATCATACCCTAGTGTTCTGTCACAGCATGTTTGGGTAGATGGCCTTGAGCTTGCAGCGAGCATCGTCGATCTTCATCTGCCATTCCACTCCGCGCTGGCGCACGTTGACATCGGTTGACCAAGCCGCGATCTGTGCCTGCAGCTCGCTCAACTCACCAATGCGGCGCCCGCTCAGGCACTGGCGCGTCATCGCGCTCAGCTCGCATTCTGCGACATTCAGCCAGCTGCCATGCTTCGGCGTGTAGCAGAAATCGATCCGTCGCACCAGCTCTCTCGCCCGCTCCGGCTCGAACGCCGCGTAGAACGCCCCTTCGTGTGCGTGTTCAGATTGTCCAGCACCAGCGTCACTTTCTCGCAGCCGGCGTAACGCCCGTCCAGCAGCTCCGCAACCTCGTAGGCCCAGTCCCTCTTCGTGCGACGCTTGCGGGCCGTCGCCTGCCGCCAGCCGCTCAGCGGCTCGCAGAACATGCATACCGCCGCCGTGCCCGCCCGCTCGTACTCGTAGTCCACCCGCTGTGGATGGCTCTCCGTCGCCGGCTGGCTCGCGCGCGTGTCCTTGACCAGCTGCACCGGCTGCTCATCCATGCATACCACCGGGTGCTCGCCAGCATACGGCCGCTCGTAGGTCTCCAGTACTTGCTCCATGTTCGCCGCGAATTCCGCGTCCGCCTGCGGCGGAATCACCCAGTACTGCACCTTGCGACTCGAGAACCCGTTTTTCTTAACGTCCTCCTGGCAGTTTCGTGGCTGATCGAGTCGCTGATCCCCAACTCCACGACATGCCGCGCCAGCAGCCGCAGCGACCAGTTCCCGTAGCCGGGCGGCGGCGGTCCCAGGCGCAGCGCGATCAACTGCGCCTCCTGCTCGCCATTGAGGAGCTTCGGCACGGGCGGGCTGCTACGCTGCTTTCCGTTGAGTGCCATCTCAAAGCCCTCCAGCACACAGCGTCGCCGCACATTCTCCACAGTTCGCGTGCGGCAGCGGTAGGCCTCGGCGACCTGACGGTCGGTCCAGCCCGGTCCGTCCACATCCACCTGGCGCAAAATCCTGGCGCGTCGCGCCTTCTGGCTGCTGCCCTTGAGCTTGTCGACCGTGGCGTCGCACGTCCTACGCTCTTCCTCCGTCAGCCGCACTATGTACTTCTTGTGCATCATTCTCTCCTGAGCCTCGCCCAACCCAAGTAAACCATACTCATCCTGAAATGTTAGAAGTGACGGAACACTAGCCTGCTGGCTCGACAGCGAGGTCAAGGCGTAGCTCACTTCGGTGCTCGTCTTGACAGTCTGGCCCCGGCGCCGCTGGCAGCGCTGGCGCTCGACGCGGATCGCCTGCTGGCGCCCGTGCAGCTGGATCTGTGCATCCCATTGCGGCCCGCTCAGATCCAGCACCCAGTAACGGCGGCGCTCGATGCGCCCATGCACCTTGTCGCGCGTCTCGACCATCGGGCAGTCACTGAAGTCCATCGCGCGCAACTGCTGCGCCATCGTCGGCTGGTTGTCCTTCACGGCGGTGACGAGATAGTGGGCTTGGCACTGCTCGAGCAAGGTGTGCGCCATCTTCTGCTGACAATGCAGCGCGTCGGCGGTGACGATGCGCCCGGCCAGCTCCAGCTTGCCGGCCAGCTCGGGCAGGGCGGGTATCTCGTTGCTCTTGCTGTCGATCTCGAGCTGGCCCAGTACCAACCCGGTGCCCTGCTCCACGGCCGCGAACAACATGCGACGACCGCCGTCGGTCTGCTTCGAGGCTCCCCGCACATCCTTGCCATCCATGCACACCGGCGGCTGGGCAAAGAAATCGTGGGTGCTGGCGCCAACCGGCCCGCACAGCGGCTGCGACGCCTGCTGCTGGGCCTGCTGCTGACCCTGCTGCTGGGCCCAAGCTGCCACGGCTGCGTCGAGCGTGTCGGGCGGTAGCGTGGCCAGGATCGTATGGAACGTCGTGGTGTTGGGGGTCGTGTAGCACCTCCGGCTGGGACTGAAGAAGCAGCCCACGGCCTGGCGCTGGTCTTGGTCCAGCAGGTCGGCGAACTGCGCGAGGGCCGTCACGCCCCGGTAGCCGGCCAGTCGCGCCGCCAGCGCCAGCGTCAGCACGGTCCTCAGCTCGTAGCGCTTGCCGCGGGCGCCGCGGTAATCCGGGATCGTGCCGAGGAACCCATACAGGCTGCGTAGTTGAGGAGTGTCGGGGGGCGAGCTGCTGTGGGGGTCCTGCAGGGCGGGATCGAGCTGCTCTGAGCTCAGGGCTTGGGCGGCATTGGGTTGCAGTGGGTACACAAAGATCTCCTTGGGTTGGCCATGATGCCGCCAGCGCGGCGTGAGCCCGGGCTGGCGGGCATAGCCGCTGGTGAAGCCCAGCGACTGCCAGTTGGCGGCCCGGTAGCAAGTGCCCGCGAACCGCGCACGGTCCACGAACGTCTCGGCGAGCAAGATATCCGAACCGTGCGCCGCGCGCATGTCCTGCGACAGCCGTCGCAGACTCAGGGCCAGCACTCGGGAGGCCAGATTGGGGCAATGGAAGCCCGGCAGGATCAAGAATCTGGAATTCTGAGCGATCAGGTGCAGGCGCCGCAGCTTCTGCTGCGGGGACCAGCCGATCCAGCGGTCCCGGGCGGTGACCTTCAAGGCTGCGGCCTGCCAGCCCAGCAGCGCGACCCAAGTCGAGTTGAGGACCGCGACATGGCGCACCGCCTTGCCGAACAGACCACGAAACGAGAGGTAGTGGTGGCGAGCCACCAAGCGGTCCCAGCGCCGGTGTTCGTCGGCACCGTGGGTCGGGCACACCTGAACGGCGCGCAGATCCAAGTCGTGACAGGCCTCTGGCAGCGACTGCATGGCAACCAGTGTGCCAAGCTCAATACAAAATGTCCACCCCTTGCTAGAGGAACCGCCGACCAGCGCAGTTCACGCCCGCCCAAGCAAGTGCCCACGCGCTCCGTCAGCTAAGCCCTGCGATGGATTCCGAAAACAGAATAGCCCTGCACTCCACCCCCGCACGCTCCAACCCGCGCACGACCCTGTTCACCGTTACTGAGGGGAGCAAAAGTCATTTCCTTGTCTTCTGGAACTCTATTCCACCTCAAATGCGGTTGCTAACCGTGTGCTAAGCATGGTATTATCATAGTATGATCCCAACCGTTAAGAAGGACTTCAGAACTACCGCGTCAGAATTCAGTTGGGTTCACGGGGGTTCAGGACTTGGGAGCGGTCTCGAGAGGGGATGCCAGAGGCGCGGAGGGAGAACTCTTGGCGTCGGTTTCCCAGGCTCGGATGCGGCGTTGCAGGTGGGCGTCGGGCCTAGGGCGATCTAGAGCGGCTCCGCTCCAGCCGGCGTCGGATGGGGCGAGTTCGGCAAAGGCGCGGGGCAGTCCCTCGAGGGTCCCGCAGAGGATCTTGACGTACTGCGGGTCGAGCAGGTTGGCCGTCAGGGCGGCTTGCGCGGGCTGGTCCTGCATGGCCCGGCCGAGGTTGGCATGTCCCAAGCGCCGGCGCAGGCGGCGCTTGGCGCTGGCGAAGAAGTGCTCGGCAGGGTTGTTGGTGCGCTCCACGACCGCCACCAGGCGTCCGCTCTCGTCGTGTGCGACGGGATGCCCGAAGCGCTGGTTGCGATAGCGGTCCAGGTAGCTGAGCAGGACGGATTCCGCCGACGTGCCCGTCTTGCCGGCTGGCTGCACGCGCTGGCGAAGCTGCTCGCGGAATTGGGTGACCCGGCTGGCGAGCGATTCCAGCAGCGCGACGCTGTCGGACGGGGAAGGCAGCGGGCGGGGTTCCCGACCGCGCAGCTCGTCGTGGCGCAGGCGCAGGATTGCGCGCAATTCGGCGAACAATGCTTGGCGGTTTTGAATGCGGGCGGCGGTGGCGGGCAGGCCGAAGGTGTCCCAGGACAGTGGCTGCAGCAGGTCGCGGACCTGTTCGATCGTGCTTTGCTCGAGCCGCGAGCGCGGACGGGGCAGACGCCTGCGGGCCAGCTCGTCGAAGTGTTGGCAGCGCTGGTAGAGATTCCAGTGGGCTAGGCCGAAGGGATAGGGCAGTTGCTTGCGGCCGTCGCCCTGCAGGGTCCACAGCAGCAGGGCCGGCAGGTCTAGCTGGCGGGCGTCTGCTGCGGGCCGGCGGGCCTGTGCTCGCAGCGGTCGCAGCAGGCTGCGCAGGGCGCTGCGGACGCGCAGCTGGGAGCGGGCGCGGTTGAGGGCGGCGTGGTCGGCATCGAGAAGCTTGCGGCCGACGGCGGCGAGGAAATGGAAGTGACACACGAGGTTGACACTGCCGGGCGGAAGGCAGCCGGAGACAGCCTTGGCGATGGCGCTGCCGAGGTCGCGCATGGAGGCGACCGGCTGGCCGAAGGCGGCCAGGGTGGTTTCGATGGCCGGGCGCATTTCGGCAGCATTCTCGGAACGGATGCGGACGGCGTGCAGCACCCAGCGGCGCCATCCGTCGAGGCACAGGAAGAGTCCGCCCCTGCCCTTGTCACAGGTGGCGTCGACGTGCAGGGGGTAGCCATGCGTCATGGCGGCGCGCAGGGCGGGAGCGCGGTGCTGGTGCAGGGCCTGCAGCAGTTGCAGGAAGCGATCGCAGCAGGCGGACAGGGAGCCACTGGAGACAGGGATGCCGCGGGCTGCGAGGTCGGCAGCGATTTCTTGGCGCTGCCGCATGTGGAGGTAGCGCTGCAGTCCGGCCCAAGCGATCAGGTCGTACCCGAAGCGCTGCCCGGCCGGGGCCAGTTCGGCGAGCTGCTGCGAGAGGAGTGGCGGAGCGGTGCAGCGCGGGCATTGGAGCCGGACTTCCCGGGCTTGCAGCGGACCGGTGGCGAGCGTGGCAAGGGAGCGGGTCTTGGTCTTCTGGACGCGCAGTTCGCCGCTGCAGCCGGGGCAGTGGCGGACGGACGGGAAGAAGTCGATCAGCGGCAGGCCCTGGGGGTGTGCCTGCAGGGCGCGCCGGATGCGCTGCTTGGGCCAAGCGGGCGTCGGGGGGCGGGCCAGCAGCAGGATCAGCAGGCTGCAGGCCCCCCTTTTTCGGCGACCTGCTGGAGGTCGTAACGCTGCAGGACGGCCGTGATCTGATCGAGCCGGATGGGAGGGGAGTGGCCCCGCAAGCAGCGTGCCAGCCGTGCCGGGGATGAGTTCGGGTTGCGGACCAGGGCCAGCAGGACCTCGATCACCAGCGAGGGGTGCAGATCGGAGGCGAGGCCGAGGCGGGCCTCGCGGATGCGGCCGAGGCGGGCCTGACGCTGTCGATCGGCAACTTGCGGATCGGCGGACAGGTAGAGGTGCACGCCATCGCGGCGCTCGCGCCGGATGCGGTCTGTGCGCACAGCGGACAGCAGGCAGGCGTGGGACGACACGTGCAGCAGGGAGCGCAGTTCCTTGTGGGTCCAGCCGGCGTCGGCCTCTTGGACAAGGCGGGTGACGGTGGCGGTCAGGCTGCCGTCGCGCGAGAAGCAAGCGGGATCGAGGCGGAAGAGGCCGAACTGGTCGAAGCGCCGGGGGTCGGCGTGGGTGTAGAAGCGGCCATTGTGGTTGTAGCTGCGCAGGTAGGGGACGGCGCGCAGGTAGCGGGAGGTGGTGGCGGGGGAAGCCCCGTGGAGGGCGGCCTGGAGCTGCGGGAAAGTGAGCGGGTCGGGGCCGGCCAGGGCATCGGCGAGCATCTTGGGGGAGCGTGCGGGCATCGAGATGGAGTATATCCATAAACTCAATGAACTGTCTATACTCCTTTATATGTGGGACAGCAACCCTGCGAAACGCAGTCCGAAATGGTCAGAATCAGGCCAAATGGCGGCTTGAGCACAGCCAAGATGCGAGAGTATGCACAGTGACCGTGGAACCGCCAGCGGGCCCAAGGCGGCCCAAGTCACAGCAGCGGGGAACCGGCTGCGCCGTCGGCCTAGCTAAGCCATAAACGCTCATATGCGCGCATTGTAGTCTTAGACAGCAGGCACGAGAGCACTCTCTATTTCATCACAAGTAATACTCAGATATGAATGGCGTATTGCGCTCCTGTAGACACAGAACTTCTCTGTCTCTCAGTGGATGCTTCGCAATCCTGCTGGCGAACGAATCTGTCCAGCCTGCCCTGCTGTCCAACCGATTCCTGACGCGGTAGCTTGTGTCTGGGTCAAAACCCCAGAGTCGCAAACAATAGTTCCATTGTTCCGTTACATCTGTATGATAATTCTGGGATCTTCTCTGTGAATTCTTGTTTAGTCGTTCTATAAACTCTATGTGTTCAGACTTTGAGCCACTGCGGCGCTGCTTCCATCGAGAGCCGCCTCCTCGTTCCCTCACAGGGCTCTGGCCTTCAGGGGCAAATCTGGGCGGTGATCGGGCCCTAGGGCCCGATTCGGCACTCCAGGCCCCCGGTATTCGCCAGAATCGCGCCCCGGGCGGCGCCACCCGGCCTGCCCGAGGCAGGCGTGCGGTCCCACTCGACATACCGGCGGGAACTCTGCGTGGCGCGCACCGTTCAGCGTCGGATCAGACCAGCCCGGGTGGCCGATCCGTGCCGCAGCGACTCCCGCTGCGGCTGGGTCCACCGTCAGCCGCTCGTTCGCACGCGTGGCGACCAGCGGGCGCGGCCGCGCCTGGCGAGCACCGGGCAGGCCAACACGCTAGCTCTCATCCCCAGAGATTTCCTGCTCAGACACGGCTCTTGATACCGGATGATATGATGGAATGTATGCGAGAAATATTGAAGGCCCAGCAGACGCTCGGTCAAGTGCCCATTGAGGACATCGAGATCGATTCCTCTTCTCGTGACGAGATGCCAGCAGTGTTGCGCGGTCTCAAGTTCATCTTTTGCAACCAAGGACTGCGCAGTCAGATCTTCGCCTTGATCGACGAGCAGGTCCTCAAGTCATCCGTAGGAAAGGCACCTAGTGGAACCGATTCAGAGTCTGGAAAGACGATCGATCCGCATACTGGACGGCCCGGAATGTCGCTGTGGATGGCGCTCGTGTTTGCACTGGTCAAACAGGCCCTAAACTGTGACTTCGACCGCCTCTGTGACGAGGCCAACCAGCACAAGACGCTGCGGATAATGCTCGGCGTGAGCCCCATGAGCAATCGGCAGTTCCACTACCGGACGTTGGCGCGGAACGTGAAGTTGTTCAGCGCCGAGCTGCTGGAGAAGATCAACCGGCTGGTGGCCGAGGCGGGGCATCGGCTGGCGGGCTGGCAGCCAGGGGATCCGCTCAAGGCGCGCTGCGATACGTGGGTGGTGGAGACCAACGTCGAGTATCCGACGGATTACAGGCTGCTGTGGTTCGCGTTGGTGCAGCTGGTCAAGACGGCGGTGAGCCTGAGCCACGAGTATCACGTGGTCGGCTGGCGGAAGGCAGGCTATTGGCAGAAGCGGGCGAATCGGGGTTACCGCGGGCTGCGGCGGGAGTATCGCAAGCAGTCGCGCACCGAGCGAGTGCGGGACTTCGCGAGGGTGGCGCGGGCGATCCTCAAGCGGGGGCAGAAACTGGAGGCGCGCCTGGAAGCCAAGGGGGCGGCGGCGGAGAAGGTGGAGTCGTTGCGGAAGTGGGTGCGGCACGCGGCGCGGCAGTTGGACCAGATGGAGCGGCGACTGCTGCGGGAGGAAAAGATACCGAACGGGGAGAAAGTGTACTCTTTCGTGGAAGAATACACGCGGTGGGTGTCGAAGGGAAAAGCGGGGACACCGGTGGAGTTGGGAGTTCCGGTGGCGATCGTGGAGAGCCGGGACCAGTTTGTGATGGAGTGCAAGATCCTGTGGACAGAGCAGGACGTGGAAGTGACGGGGGAGTTGCTGAAGAAGGCGAAGCGACACTGGCCAGAGATGAACGTGTGCAGCTTTGACAAGGGTTTCTCGAGCGTGCAGAACATCAAGAACGCGGCGGGAGTGATCGAGACTCCGGTACTGCCGAAGCGCGGGAAACTGTCGAAGGCGGACCGGGAGCGAGAGGATGGGGAGGCATTCAAGGAGGCGCGCAAGCAGCATCCTGGGGTCGAATCAGCAATCAAAAGGTTGGAGCATCATGGGCTGGACCGGGTGCGAGAGAAGGGTAAGGAAGTGTTCGAGAAGGTGGTCTGGCGGGCGATATTGGCAGCGAATGTGCACCGGATCGGGAAACTGCTGAACGCTCAGGAGCAAGCGCAGAGGAAGCGCCAGGCGAAGCGGCGGCCCAAGGCCGCCTAGGGGTGCTTGCCAGTTCAGACCACAGGACAGCCGGGGCGCTGTCAGGGGGAGGTCCGCCCCCGGCCCACATCTTACATATCATGGTCTATCTGTCGTATAGATAATAATCCTATATAAGCCTTATTGAGGTGTTATGGCCGTTGGATAACGGCATTTCGGATCGAGTTCCGCTGGTCGCAGCGCAGGATCTTACCTGATGAATCACGGGCTCTGCCCGCTCATGGGGGGTTTTGACCCAGACACTAGCTTCAGAAGGGTTCCACTCGTAGAAAAGATTGCTATTAGAAAGACAGTCGTTTCTCTGGTTCAGTCTGGACTCCAGATTCCCCTTCTGTCCACGCTATTCTCTGTCACTCAACCGACCATTAATACTTGGCTTGTAAAAGTGGGTTCAGATGGATTTGATGCCTTGGAAGATAAGCCACGTTCTGGCCGTCCGCGAATCCTAAGCGACGATATCTTGCAGTGGATGCTCACCACTGTCCGTGATAAGACGCCCCAGCAGATGAAGTTCTCGTTTGCCTATTGGACTGCGGTCCGCGTGCCACAGGCGGTCATCGACAAGTTCGGAGTCGAAGCCAGCGTTTGGACTGTTCGTCGCGCTCTCAAGCGCCTAGGCCTGACACCCCAGAAGCCCAAGTTCCGCTCGTATCTCCGTAGCATCGGCGACGTGAAGGCTTGGATTGACAAGAAATACCCTGATTTGAAGGCGAAAGCACGCAGGGAGGGTGCTGTGATTCTGTTCGCGGACGAAGCCGCGATGCGAGCAGACTACCATGTTGGGCGGACTTGGGGCGTGCGTGGCCAGACCCCTGTCGTGGTCGACACGGGCAAGCGGTTTCGCTGGAACATGTTCGCGGCCATCACCCCAGACGGTCAGATTCACTTCCGTATTCAGTCGAAAAATTCCAAGGCGGTGAGTTGCATTGATTTCTTGCAGACGATCCAAGCGGAGCAACGGAAGCCGATCTACGTAGTAGTCGACAACTCCAGCATCCATACGGTGCGCGCTGTGAAGGAGTTCTCAGCCAACTCAGAGGGTGATCAGCAGGTCAAGTTGTTCTTCCTTCCGGTCTACTCTCCGCATCTGAATCCGGTGGAGCTGTTGTGGGCTTGGGTGAAACGCAGGGTTGGCCAACAGGTGTTCAAGACCCAGTCGGAATTGAAGGACCTCCTCACGGATGCGATCGCCCAGCTCAGGAGGGCCCCTCAAATCGTTCAGCAATTCTTTGGGCAGGAGGACTGCAAGTACATCTTGGCATGACACCTCGGACGGCAATCACTTTTGCTCCCCTCAGTACCAGCCCCACCTTGCACGACCGGGCCAGCTCGCGCCGCCTTAATCCTCGCCCGTGCCGCAGTCGCATGATTTCTGTGATCTGTACAATTCCAGTTCCTGCTCTGGCCATGTGTCTTTCTCCGCATAGAGAGGGGACTACCCTTCCTCGCGCGTCTGATTCTCCGCGTTCTACTTACCACTTCCGGCAGCCCCGGCGGATCCCCGCTCTCACCCTCCCTCGGCGTGTTCGTTTTGCTCGAGAATCTGCAGCAATGGATACCGCCCAGATCGATCAATGCCCGCTCCCGATGCTTGCCATGCGTTAGATGAGCGTCCCGCGGTCATTGCTGCCGTGCGTACTTCCCCCCGGGCCATTCCGGCACTCGCTGATTCTGGCGCAGTCTCGCCCTCTGCAAGAGAACGGCCTCGAAGACTGTGTCGAGGCTCGGCTTGGATCGACCGACACCCGCGAGACTGGAGCCCACCTCGATGGAGAATCTCCGGCTCAGGCCTTCACCTTCACTTCCATAGGCGGCTTCCCACCACGTCATGATCCGGTCTTGGCACGATCGCATCAGCGAAGCGCTCGGAAGCTGTGCCCGCTTCTCCTTCTGATTGACGTTTCGGTGGGCCGGCATCAGATTCCACAGATCGCTGCATGGCCACGCCGACCACGGCAGGCAGTGATCGACGTCCAGATTCCGCGTCGAGAGCGCCCTGCCGCTCCAGACGCAGTGCAGGCGGCCGCCATCCAATAGAACTTCCGCCCGGCCCTTCGGCAGGGAAACATCACGGGTCGGGTCATTCCATGTCATGGCCGGGGCAAACTGCTCGCGATGAAGCACTCGTCCCTGACGGGTGGCGTAATTCTGCATGAGCCGTGCCCACTCCTCGATGATTGCCGGCTCGACCCAGACGGAGTAGCGTTGCAGAGCCTGCCAGATCCTCCAAGGAATCGACATCTCCCCGAAACTCCACAGGTACGTGCTGTCGACCATCACCGGCCCGGACGGTCGCACCGCCGTTTTCCTCAGCACTGCGAACACTGGCTTGCCGTCCTGGTATCTGAGGTGCTTGGCCGGCATGTTTCGGATCGTGTTCGCCGCGTCGCGAAGCGCGTAGTGCAAGTCCACGGCTGCGCCGTCGAAGCGCATTCCCACGCGCAAGTCAAGGCTCGAGACACCGTGCGAACGCAGGCGCGTGAAAGGGGCCTTGGCAAATGCCAGCCTGTCGCCGTATCGCACATTCGCCGGGCTCTGGGGGCAATCAATCTCGAGCAGTGGCTTGTACAGTCGGATCCACGTCAGGGCGACCAGCCCTAGCGGCACGATCACCTGCTCGTCATCGGGTCGCACGGCGAGCCCCGCCATCCCGTCCGCGATGCGGCAAAGGGAGCGGAGCAGGCCCAGCTTGTACGTGGCACTCTTGTCGTCGTTGAGGATGATGTGCCGCAGCAAGGGCAGCGCTCCCGTACCCTCGTCGGGCAAGCGGACCGCGGGGTGCATCCACCGCACGTCCGGGCGTCCCATCTGGTCGTCTTCGTGGCGAGTTCGCTCCACATAGGCTCCGTGACCTCGCGCAAGCCATTCGAACTCACCCTCGCCAACCCGGTACATGTGGCGCTCCGGAGCGCTGGGGCCCGCCCGCACGCTGAAGGCAATCAGCCCTCCCGGGTTCAACAGATTGACCAGCTTTCTGAACGCGCGCTGCCGGTCGGGTGGTCGCACGTGCATCCAGACCGCGCTCGCCAGGATCAAGTCGAAGGAAGCCCCGGTCCGGATCGTCTGCTTGAGGTCAGGCAGGCCATCCGAAAGCCAATGGACCGCCGATGTCGGATGGATCCTCTGGGCTATGCACCGCAGCTTGTGCGAAGGTTCGACGGCGACGACTTCAAAGCCCTTGTCCGCGAGCCAGGCCGCGTCGCGACCGCTGCCCGCCCCAAGATCGAGCGCGTTCGCCGGGACCTCTGGCATGAGATCGGCCATCCATGCGTGCAGCTCGCTTGGGTTGAGGGACTCGTACTGCTCTGCAACTGTCTCAGCGTTGGCGTTGTACCAGTCAACAGGGCGCCGCAACAGAATCACCTACCCGTCAAACGTTGGCACTGGCACGGTCCCGTCGTCCACTGGCATCCATGCGCCCGAAGCGCGGGCCGAGCGTGCCGCGGCGTGGACGGCGGCCAGCGTGTGAAGACCGTCTTGACCGGTCGGAAAGTCTACTGCCACTCCCGCCGGAAGCCCAGCCGAGCGCTGCCTGATTTCGGCCGCGATGTCCGCGTAAATGTTGGCAAACGCGGACAGCATGCCCTCCGCATGGCCAACCGTGATGCGGGAACCGCGCGACGCGACGCCTGAGAGCCTTGCGTCACCGCGCTCCAGTTCCCGGGTAGCCCTCCCAAGCGGTGTCCAATACAGTTGGTTGGGGCGTTCCTGCGACCAGCGAAGTCCGCCGCGTTCCCCGAAGACGCGCAATGTCAGGCCGTGGATCTGGCCCACCGCGACGGCGCTCGCCCACAAGCGGCCGACTTCCCCGCCACTGAACCGAAGGGTCGCCATGGCATCGTCTTCCAGAGCTCTGCCCTCAACGCAGGAGGCGAAGTCGGCGGCGATTCGAGTCACGCGCCGTCCGATCACGTAGCAGGCCATGTGCAGCGCGTGAAGGCCCGTGTCGGCCAGCACGGAACTCTTGCCGGCCTGCTCCGGATCGTACCGCCAGCGCACGCGGGGGTTGTCCGCATCGGACGCGTCCGCGTGGGAACCGTGCGCAAACTCTGCGACGACGACGCGGACAGCGCCCAACCGACCGCCTTGCACCATCGCCCGCGCTTCGCGGACCATTGGATACCCGCTGTAGCCGTAGTTCACGCCGAGGATCCGATCCTCCCGCTCGGCGGTGGCGACCAAGCATCGGGCATCGCCCACATCCGTGGTCAGGGGCTTCTCGCAAAGCACGTGGAAGCCGGCCTCCAGAAAGGCGCGCGCGATCGCGAAGTGAGTCGAGTTTGGCGTAGCGACCGTCACCAAGTCCAATCGGTCGTGGTCCGGCATGCCGCGCTCGCGATCCAGCATTTGCTCCCAGTCGCCGTAGGCCCGCTCGGGGGCCACCCCGCAGCGGACTGCGAACTCCCTCCCGCGGTGCGGGTCAATGTCCGGGGCTGCCGCCGACAGACCGTAGAGCCCGTCAAGGCCCGCGGCGATGCGGTGGGCGCTGCCGATCTGGCTGGTCTCGCCGCCCCCGACGATCCCCCATTTCAGTCGTGAGTGCGCCGTCTGTGCCATCACCAGTCGCCAGTTGCGGGTTGGTCACAAGGGCCGGTCACCCGGAGGTGAGAACGGGCTCGATGACCATGATCCCTAGCAAAGTGTAGATGACGTCAAAGCCGACCAGCAGCCTCAGCCACGGACTCGTCTCCGGAACCGCCGCGGGATCGAACACCGCCCAGGTCAAGCTCATGCAGGCCACCAGCGCCGGCAGGCAAATGGGGAACAGCAGCAGGGGCAGCATTAGCTCGCGCATGCGATTGCTGGCTGTGACCGCCCCGAATGTGGTGCCGACGGCCGCGAACGACCAAGCGCCAAGCACGAAGATCGGGAGCAGCTCGGCGAACCGCGGCAGCCAGCTGACATCGAAGAAGATTCCGAACACCGGCAGCGAGATCAGCTCGACCGCCAAGATCAGCGCGAAGCTTGCCAGAGCCTTGCCCAGGAACAGCGCTTCTCCCGGAAGGGGCGCCGCGACCAGCGCCTCCAAGCAGTCGTTGGCGGTCTCGCGCGCGAAGCTCCGGTTCAGCACCAGCACGCCTGAGAAGAGGTACACGACCCACAGCAGCCCACCGGAGAGACTGCGGACGTTGACATTCGTGTTTGGATCGAAGGTGAAGCTGAACATTAGCAGCACGACCAGGGCGAAGGAGATCGCCGCGTTCAGGACTTGGCGATCCCGGGCTTCGCAGCGCAAATCCTTGGCCGCGACTGCCCATGTCAGTGCGAGAAAGCGTCTCACTGGATCCGCCCGTATAGGGCTCGCGGGTTGGAACGGACGTCGTCGTCCACCGGGGAGTGGAAGACGAGGCGCCCTTTGTCGAGCAGCGCCACATCGTCGGCCACGGCGGCGGCTTCCCTCAATTGGTGCGAGCAGATCACCACGGCGCGACCGGCGCTCTTGGCGTCTCTGACGAGATCCGACAGCAGCAGGATTGCGCGGTCGTCCAGCGCGGTCCACGGCTCGTCCAGCAACAGCACTTCGGGCTCGTGCAGGAATGCCCGAGCGATCGTCAGGCGCTGCCGCATGCCACGCGAGTACTCGCTCACGCGTGACCGGCGAAACCCCTCCAGACCGACCCGGGCAAGCCAGGCATTGACGGCTTCGTCAGCACTCTCGACGCCGTAGAGCCGGCAGTAGAAGCGCAGGTTTTCCTCGGCCGTCAGGTCGTCATAGAGCCATGTCCCGTGGCCGATCACGCCGATCCGTCCGCCGCCGTGGCCGTCTGGCTCCGGGAATGAAACCCTCCCCGTCGTGGGCGTGGTCAGGCCTGCAAGAATCCGCAGGAGCGTCGTCTTGCCGGCACCGTTGCGTCCCAGCATCGCCAAGACTCTTCCCCTCGGGATGTCGAGCGAGACATTCCGCAGGGCAGGGAAGTCCCCGAAATACTTCGACACCCCCTGGGCGGCGATCGCCGTCGAACCCATGGCCAGGGACGCTAGACGCCCCTCCCGGTCGAAGACCACAGGTGGAAGAAGCCGAGCCCCAAGATGGCGATCGCCAGCCCCGAGATCCAGGCCAGCTCTTCGGCAATGGGCGCCGGCGCGATGCGAATGTCCCCCGCACCGCCGCCGCTGCCAGACGCAGGGCTGGAGAGCTGGCCGACACCGCTGACGCGGATTGTCACGGCCGGGTCGGGCGGCATCAACCAGATGGACGCCTGCGTGGTTGGCTCTTGGCCGAGGTTCGTGATCCCTACGCCATCCAGATTCACCCCGGCCGGGGTCGCCAGGCGAGCCTGCAGCCCGGGGTAGGCGGATCGGACCGTGAGCTGGCCGTCATCGGCGTAAGGCACCGTGTACTGGACGTCGATGCGGTTCTCCCCCGGCTTGAGGGGAAAGTCGACACTGTAGAGGTCCGGGTCGCCAGCGGGCAGGGCCGTGCTTCGCAGTGGCATCCCTGCCGGCCCGGTGCCGGAGACGTCCACCTCGCCGCCGGTATCCGCTGGAAGGTAGAACTGGAGCGTGCCGGCGGCGCTGCTGTATGTGACCGGCGGCACCGCGTCGTTGACGAACTGGAAGCTCTCCCGCACCACCATCTCGGTGGTGGAAGGTTCCAGAATGACCACTCGGTTCCGCGGGGCTGGAAGGCCGTTCTCCGAGACCGAGTAGACCGTCAGGCGCACACCGTCGTGCGTTTCCCCCCCGCGCAGAATCTCCGTGTATCCGATGCCGTCGAGCTCGGCCCTGATGGCCCCCTGGAAGGGCTGTCCCGAGGACACCGCCGGAAGCTCCTTGGTGAACTCGAATGTCCCCCCGCTGCCGGATTGCACCTCTTCCAGCGGCGTCATACCCCCGCTAAAGCTGGACAGTGTCAGCATCACGCCCGACTGCGGCTGGCCGGTCGTGCCATTCGTCACGACCCCCCGCACGGCGCTCGCCGGCACTGCGGCAAGCCACCACAGGAAGGCGAGAAGCATTCCCGCCCGGAACGCCGGGATCACGCGCCGCCTAGGGCCGGGCATCGGCCTCGACCTCCGCGATGCTGGCCAGCACGCCGGCCAGCTCGGCCTGAAGGTCCCGTTTGCTTGCGGCGTAATCGGTCGCGGACATCTTGCCCATTTGAAACTCACCGTGCAGGTCCCGCAGGTTCTCGTAGACTGCCGCTTTCCGGTCCTCGAGGTGCTGCGTGGGGGATTCTGGCTCGGGGGCCGGTAGGTGTTCCGGGCGGACGAACAGCGGTAGCGCGAAGGCGACCAAGATCATGGCTATGGCGACCGCGACGATCATCCTGGGGTATCTCTGCCAGCCCCTGGAGACAATTCCGGGGGCCCAGTCAATGAGTCTAGTCCAGATCTTCTAGGTCGCCTTCGATCTGTGACCGATAGCGCTTGACGACCGCTTCGGGAACGGCCGAGCCACGGGAACGCCCTCCTCCGGGACGACGCCACCTGCGGATCAACAGGCCCACGATCGCCAACCCGAGCACCAGCGAGGCAAATGGCGCGATCCAGCCGACCATGCCGAATCCTTGGTTGCGGGGCTGGACCCGCGTCTCGCTTCCGTACTTGCCGTACACTGCCTCGAGCACTGCTTCCTCCGATTGGCCTGCTTCCAGGCCCTCTCGGATCTGCGACAAGACCGGGTCGCGGAAGTGGCAGTTCAGCATGTTGCAACTTCCGACCGTGTAGGAGCAGCCGCACTGGCAGCTCACTCGGTCCCCGACCGCGCGCAACTGCGCGTACGGCACGGCTGCTTGGAGCGCCGCTGCCAGCAGGCACGCGAAAGCGCTAATCGCCAGTCGCGCCAACGGGTTGGCCCTCCAGTCCTGGTTTCGCAAGGCGGCGGACTCGCCGGCGCTTGCTCGGGACAAGCGCGACCAGGGTGCCGGCGACAAGCAGGAAGGCTCCGATCCAGATCCAGTTCACGAGCGGGTTGATGTAGACCTGGATCACCGGATTCGCGCCGTCGTTCGACTGGCCCGCGTACACGACGTAGACATCCTCCCGCAGACCGCTGCGGACATCGACGCGGCTCGTCGGCTGGTCCGAGGCGTGATAAAAGCGCCTCTCCGGCATCATCGTCTGCACGAATTCCCCGCCACGGCTGACGTCCACAGCCGCCACCGCTCGGAAGAAATTCGGGTTGTCGCTCTCGGAAATGTTCTGCAGCTTGAACTCGTACCGGCCCACGCTCATGGCGTCGCCCACCGAGAGCTCCTCTTGGTGCACACGGTTGAACGCCGCGCCAGCGAAGCCGATGAACATCAGCACGATCGCCATGTGGACCAGATAGCCCCCGTAACGCCTGGTGTTGCGGCGGGTCAGCTCAACCAGCGCCGAGCCCAGATTCGTGGCGCGCTTGCGCTGGATCACCCGGCCACCGCGGTAGAACTCCATCAGCACGGTCAGCGTAACGAACGCGCACAGGCTGAAGCAGACCAAGGCGTAGAAGTGCCGCATTCCGGCCGCAACCAGTACGGCCGCGCAGGCAATCGCGCCGATCACCGGCCACATGAAGTTGCGCCGAAGGCTCTCCACCGACGTACGCCGCCACGCGAACAGCGGTCCCACGCCCGTGAGGAACAGGAGGAACAGCCCGATTGGAACGTTGACCTTGTTGAAGAAGGGCGCTCCGACCGTCACTTTGTCGCCCGTGAAGTACTCGCTGATCACCGGGAACAGGGTGCCCCACAGGACTGCGAAACAACTGGCGAGCAGGATCACGTTGTTGAACAGGAAGCTGGACTCGCGCGACACCACCGAGTCCAGCTCAGACTCGCTGCGGAGGAAATCCCGGCGGCTGGCGATCAGATAGGCGGTGATGCCGATACCGATCACGAGGAACCACACGAAGTAGCTGCCGATCTCGGACTGCGCGAAGGCGTGCACGGAGCTAACCAGGCCCCCCCGGGTCATCATCGTGCCGAAGATGCACAAGAAGAAGGTCGCGGAGATCAGAATGATGTTCCAGGCCTTCATCATTCCCTTCTTCTCCTGCATCATCACCGAGTGCAAGAATGCAGTTCCCGTCAGCCATGGCAGCAGCGAGGCGTTCTCGACCGGGTCCCATCCCCAGTACCCGCCCCAGCCGAGGACCACGTATGCCCAGCGGGCCCCGAGCAGGATTCCGATCGCTTGGAACAGCCAGGTGACCATAGTCCAGACCCGTGTCGTGTGGATCCAGCGCTCCCCGGGCTGGCGTGTGATCAGCGAGGCCAGCGCGAAGGCGAACGGAACGGTGAACCCTACGTACCCGAGGTAGAGCATCGGGGGGTGAATCGCCATCATCGGGTGCTGCAGCAGCGGGTTAAGGCCACTGCCGTCCGCCACCGCGGTTATCTGCGGGCCCGACATGATCACTTGGAACGGGTTTGCCTTGAAGGCGACAAGGCCGAGAAAGAATGCCTGGGTGGCAGCCATGGTGACCACCACGTACGAGATCATGTTCCGGTGGCGCTTCCGGCCTGTGTAGACCGCTACGAAGGTGTACGTGACAGCGATCCAGCTCCAGAACAGGAGTGAGCCCTCCTGTCCGCCCCACCAGGCGGCGACCTTGTACAGCAGGTCCAGATCGGCGTTCGACCGCGACGCCACATAGTTGAAGCTGAAATTGTCAGTCAGGATTGCGTGCAGCAGGATCCCGGAGGCGATGGTCGTCATCAGCCATGCCCCGAACACGCCCCGCTGAGCGCTCAGCTCTAGCAGCGGGTTGTTGCGCAGCCTGCCGGCAAGCGCCGCCACCGCGGCGTAGCTCGAGAGCAGGAAGGCCAGCAGTACGGCGAGATACCCTAGGCTCTCCATCTCCGCCCTAGATTGCTCTCCAAACCCGCGCCGGCGACCCGTCCCGCCTAGCCGTGCCTCGCTACTCGGCCCCGTCCCCGGCGCCGGCTGCGTACACCGGGGCTGTGGTGCCCTCGGGTTCCGCTTCGTACTTCGACGCGCACTTGGCCTGGATCTTCGACGCCTCGAACGTGCCGTCAGGTCTCAGCACGCCGTCGCAAAGCGCTTGGGCCCGGTCCCGGAAAGTGTCGGGCAGCGGATCGGATCCCGTGTACACCACCTCCAGCACCTTAGGATGTGCCATGTCCTCGTCCTGCTGGTGCAGCGTGAACTCGACGCTTACAGCGCTGCGCACGATGGATCCGACGGCGACGTCGCCCCCGACCCTGATGCGCTTGGCGCCCGGATCCTCCATCGCGAGCAGTTCCTCGAGCGTGACGTAGTACGTCGCGCTCTCGCGAACGCCCCCAACGGCCATCCAAGCTAGGGTCAGGACGATCGCGACAGTGATGAGTACGAACTTCTTCTGCTTCACGGTTCCCTCCGCGCCTCCATTATAGGTTGCCCGCCGGTGCCAGATGGCTCCGTTCCCGGGGCAAGCACGCGGATGGTGCACGCACCCGTCCTGCAGGGTGGCCATTCGTGGCCCAGTGTTGCCCTTGCACCTTCCGCCTTGTTGGGCACTGGTCGCGCCACACCGGGAATCCTCGGGTCCGCCCCGCGGCCTGGACGCGGCGGCCGTGCCATGGAGGGGCCGCTGGCCAGGCTCACCGCCGCGCCTGGGACTGGATGAAGCGCAGCAGGTCCGCCATTTCTCCTGGTCGGATCGCGTCCTCCAAGCCTTCGGGCATCAGTGAGAGCCCCATCGACGTGAGCGATTCCACCTTGGACCGTGGCACCCGGTCTTCGATCCCCTCTCCCCGCCGAAGTGTCACGCTGACCGGCGATTCGCGGGCCAAGATTCCGGTCACGACTTGGCCGTCGGTGGTGTCGAGCCGGTAATTGACAAAGTTTGACTGTAGCGACCGGTTCGGGTCGACGATATCTGCCAACAACTCCTCTCGCGGGGATGCCGCCCGCTCTCGCAGGTCCGGGCCAACGGAATGCCCCGTGCCACCGAGCCTGTGGCAGGTTGCGCATTCTCGCTCGAACACCCTTGCCCCGCGGGTTGGGTCACCCGGCGCGCGGATCGCCGAACCGTAACGCTCCATCACCTCCCGCCGGATCAAGACCTCCGAGCTTCCGAGAACTGCTCGCGCGCTCTCCCGGATCGCTGCCTGGCGGTGGTTCTGCAGCGCTGCCCGGCGCGCCGGATCGAGCTGGGACGGCACTACCGCACCGGTCTCGAGGGCGCTAAGGAAGGGCCCCAGTCGCTCCTGCCGGCCAAAGAGCGCCTCGAGGGCCTCTCGGCGCACCGCCGGGCTGTATCCGCGCCAGCCGTCCACGATGGCGCGACCCACTGCGGGGCCTCGGTGCGCGCCGAGCGACCGGATTGCCGCGAGCTGGACCCGAACGGGCTCGTCCGGGGAAAGGATCGGCTCCAAGGCCTCGAGGGCCGTGCCCGGTGCCGCAAGGGTCAGGAGCTCGATCGCGTCGATCCGCTCATCGAGCGTCGGGGATGCCCTGTCGCCCGCGACCCGCGGAGCCTGTGCGAGCACGCGCTCGATCCCGCTCCACAGTTCCGGGCTCGGCCGATCATTCCGCAGCGAGCGCAGGGAACTGCCAGCCCTCTCCAGGCCAGCCGCAATCCCTGCCGTGATTGCGATTCGTGCCCGTGTTCTCTCGGCTTCTCCGAGATTGCCCGCCAGATCGAGCATCGACCGCATGGACTCGCTCGAGCCTGTAGCCGCCACGTTGGCCGCCAGCTGCTTGACCGCGGCGTGACTGCGCGGATCCTCGACGAACTGCCTGTTCTCCAGCAGCGCCGCGAGCAGTGTGACGGAGTTCTGGCCGGCCGCCGAGAGCACGGCGGTCCGAATCCAGGGGTCGTCCGCGTCTCGGCTCAGGATGGACGCTAGGACCTCGGCTCCGCCGCTGGCGTGCAGCTCGGCCACGGCGAGAGCCACCCGGAACCTGACGGGGGCACTCTCGTCCGACGCCATTGACCGGATCTGGGCTCGCAGCCCAGCCCCGAGCACGGGAGCCCTCGCTGACAGCCGCACAGCCGCTTGCCGCACGGCGGCATGCTCGTCGCCCAGCGCCTCGAGCAGAGTGCGCTCGTCAAGTTCGCCAAGCCCGTCAAGTGCCCAGAGGGCGTGGAGGCGACTGCGCGGCTTCGATGACGTCGCCAGCAGTCCCCTCAGCAGTGGCGCAGCCGCGCCGTCCCGCCGCTCGTACAGCAGGCGCTGCGCCGTCGACCGCCACCAGCCGCTCTCGTGTTCCAACGCACCCACGAGCTCGGCGACCGATGCGGTGCCGAGCCTCGGAGGAGGCCCGGGCGCGAAGCCCTCCGGAACAATCCGATAGATCCGGCCCATCTCCCGCCCGGACGAGTAGTCCAGATGGTCGAGGATCTCGTCCGGTATCGCGCTGGGGTCTTCGATCACCTCGCGGTACATGTCCAGCATGTAGAGGCAACCGTCCGGGCCGTTGGCAAAGTTCACCGGCCTGGACCAGCTGTCGCTGGATGCCAGAAATTCCCGCCCGGCGGTTGCCCGTCGGGCCCGGAAAGTGACTCCCGACCGCTCCAAGATCGAGCGCACCACCAGATTGCCGGCCGGTTCCGGTGAGAACGCGTTGCCCCGGTATTCCGGCGAGTAGGCCGCGCCCCGGTAGATGCCGAGCCCCGCCCCGCCCGTGTAATGCCCCTGCAGCGCGAGTTCCTCCGCCGGAAAGCGCCGTGCCCGCATCTCGTGAGTGGTGTCCACCCAGCGGCTCCAGTGATTCTTGCGGGCAGCCCGCCATGGCTCTGGCGCGCTGATCGGGTAGACCAGCCGCTCGGACTCGAAGATCCTCGCGGCCAGTTCCGGGGGCTCCATGCCCTCGACAACGTGCTCCAGGGGGAAGACCGCGTGGATCACCGGATTGCCGGAATTCGAGCCGAAGCGGTTGCCCCAGTCGTCGAACGCGTTCCCAAAGTCACCGCCAGTTCCCTCCACCGCTTGGAAGGTCTCCGTCAGCGGGTCGAAGCGGAAGTCGTTCGAGGCCAGAGGAACGCCATCGGCTTCGGAGCGTTGCGCATGGCGCACGACCCCGCCGTTGTACGAGCTCGCGCCGTAGATCCAGTGGTCCGGGCCCCACTTGAGGTTGTTCACGATGTCCTCTGACTTGCCAGTGCCAAACCCGCTGAACACCGTGCGGCGCATGTTCGCCACGCCATCGCCCGTTGTGTCTCGGAGATACACGATATCGGGCGCGGCGGACACGAAGATTCCGCTCTTCCAGCACGCGATCCCGCTCGGCCACTGCAGCCTGTCGGCAAACACTCGGGAGCTCTCGAACAGCCCGTCGCCATCCTTGTCTTCCAACAGCCGTATCCGCCCTTGGGGTGCCGCACCCGCGGGCGGGTCGAACGGGTAGCCCCGCATCTCTGCCACGTACAGCCGCCCGTTCTCGTCAAACGTGGCCGCGATCGGGTCCGTGACTGCCGGCTCGGCCGCCGCCAACTCGAGGACGAAGCCGTCAGCGATCTCAAATGAGCGCACCGCTTCCGTTGGCGATAGCGGCCTGCGTCGCTCGAGGCCGTCCGCCAGCGGGGATGGGCCGCCGCACATCACGAGGAGTGTCGCTCCAGCCGCGGCCGCCAGGATTGACACGCGAGCGCGAGCGGTCCCGGCCCTTCGACCCTGACGACACCTCCGAATGGCCCAGTCCGCTGGCCGCGTCGCACGGCCGGCCAGATCTTGGTGCGCATTGGCTCGGCTCATCTTCGACCCCCGCGACTTGCCCGGCCAGCGTGAGCCTGGGCCGGCAGGTGGGCCGCCAGCGCCCTTCCGGCACGGGATGACCGGGCGGCAGGCGTCCCCAAGGGTGCCTGCCAGTGGATTGGGGCGCTCTGCATCGGTCCCGACTGATAATATATTTGCAGTGTTGGCCTCAGGCCTTGCCTTGGGGCAGCACGGCCCGTCTTCCATGCAACGGATTGCTCGCTGGGTCTTGCCACTTGGTCTGGCGGCCATTCTGCTGAGCACCGGCCTGCTTGTCAGCGATCGTTGGGAGCCCGCCGCGGCCGACTCGGGCGACGCCGAGATTCAGCGCAGCATCAGGGAGTTCTCAGAGTTGCTGGCGACGGTCGAGGAGCATCACGCCACCGACGTGGACCCCAGCGAGGTGATGTTCAACGGCGCGATTCCGCGCATGCTGCGCATGCTGGATCCCCACTCCTCGTTCTTCAGCCCTGAGGCCTTCAGGCAGCTCCGGGATGACCAGAAGGGCAGCTATGCGGGGGTGGGCATGCATATCGGTGACCGTGGCAGTAGCACGATTGTTGTCGCTCCCATGCCGCGCACCCCTGCCTACCGCGCCGGCCTGAGGCCCGGAGATGTGATCGTGGAGGTTGACGGCCAGAATGTCGAAGACCTGTCGGTGCTGGAAGTCTCGCAGCGGTTACGGGGACAGGTCAGCACTATCGTCAAGATCGGCATCGACCGCCGCGGATCGGAGAACCTTCTGGAAGTTACCGTCAAGCGCGCCCGGATTCCACGGCCGTCCGTGCCAACCAGCTTCGAGATCCAGCTTGGCGTGGGCTTTGTGCGGATTGACACGTTCAACGAGAACACTGGCCGGGAACTGGACGAGGCGCTCGCCGACTTCGATGGCGAGCAGTTGAAGGGCCTCGTGCTGGATCTCCGCGGTAACCGGGGCGGTCTGCTGAGCGAGGGCGTGCGGGTCTCGGATCGTTTCCTGGAGAAGGGCCAGACGATCGTGTCGCACCATGGTCGCGCCTCGCAGGAACGGCTCTACTCCGTTCGGCGCGGAAACCGCGGCAACCTCTTTCCAATGGTGGTCATGGTGAACTGCAACTCGGCGTCGGCTTCAGAGATCGTGGCCGGGGCGCTGCAAGACCACGACCGCGCCCTGATCGTCGGGCACAACACATTCGGCAAGGGCTTGGTGCAAACCGTGTTCTCGCTCTCGCAGGCTGCCGGGCTCGCGCTGACCACTGCGCGCTACTACACGCCCAGCGGCAGGCTGATCCAGCGGCGCTACGACGGCGTCTCGATGCTGGAGTACTACAGCAACCCGTGCAGCGAGGGGTACCGGCCCCAGCGCGACGGTGTGCGCCTGACCGACAAGGGGCGCAAGGTGTTCGCCGGTGGGGGCATCACTCCCGACCTAGAGCTCAAGGATCGCAAGGCCAACGACTTCCAGTGGCTGCTCTCGAGGCGCTACGCGATCGAGACTTTTGCCCAGGACTACAGCCGCAACCACCCGGAGTTGGAAATGGGCTGGGACATCTCGCCCGACGTTCTGGAGGGCTTCCGCGCCTTCTTGCGGGAGGAGTCGATCGAGTTCGAGGATGCGGACTTCGATGCCAACCTGGACTACCTCCGCCGGTCCATCAAGCGCTACGTGTACGACTCGGCCTACGACATCGAGGTTGGCCAGAAGGTCTACTACGAGCTTGACCCGGACGTTCAGGAAGCGCTCGGGGCCCTGCCACGGGCCCAATTGCTGCTGGACGGCGGTGCCCGGTTGGTTGCCGGGCTTCCAGTCCAGTGAGCGTTCCGCCGCCGTTGCCGACTAGCCGTCCTGCTTGAGCATCTGCTGGATGGTCACCAGGAACTCGCGCTCGTCCTGAAAGTCGCGGTACACCGACGCGAAGCGCACATAGGCCACCCTGTCGACGTCTCTCAGCTCTTCCATCAGCAGGGCGCCGATTTCCCTGGTCGTGCACTCGGTGCTCTCGGCTTCGATCGCCAATCGCTCCGCAAGGCGCACCATCCGCTCGACCTGGGACATCGAGACCGGCCGTTTCTCGCAAGCGCGCAACAGCCCTTGCATGACCTTCTGCCGATCGAAGCGCTCCCGGCGGAGGTCTTTCTTCTTGACCATGATCGGGACGTCCTCCACCCGCTCGTAGGTGGTGAAGCGCCTGTTGCACGCCAGGCACAGGCGCCGGCGCCGGATGACCTCGCCCTCCTGCGTCGTGCGCGAGTCAACCACTTTGTCCTTCGACATGTCGCAGTAGGGGCAGAGCACGGAGAATCCTGTGCCCAGTATTGTAGCCCCGCTGCCGTCGCTATACTCGGGGCATGTCGCTGCGTCTCTCGATGCTCTTGATCGTCGCGGTTGCCACCGCGGCGGCCCAGCGCCCCAACATCTTGTGGATCAGTTCCGAGGACAACGGGCCGCACCTCGGCGTTTACGGCGACGGCTACGCCGACACTCCCAACCTTGACGCCCTCGGTGCGCGGGGGATGATCTATCGCAAGGCATGGTCAACGGCACCGGTCTGCGCTCCCGCCCGCACAACGATCATCAGCGGGATGTACCCGCCTTCGACCGGGTCGCAGCACATGCGATCGCTGGTGAGACTGCCGTCCTCCATGCGCATGTTTCCGCAGTACCTGCGCGACGCGGGCTACTACGCTTCGAACAACTCCAAGGAAGACTACAACCTGGAGAAACCCGGGAAGGTCTGGGACGAGTCCAGCCGCCAGGCGCATTGGCGCAAGCGAGATCCCGGACAGCCTTTCTTCTCGGTCTTCAACTTCACAGTCACCCACGAGTCGCAGATCCGCCGGCGGCCCCACGAACCGGTTCACGATTCGTCGCAGGTGCGCGTTCCCGGCTACCACCCTGACACCCCCGAGAGCCGGACGGACTGGGCGCAGTATTACGACAAGATGTCCGAGATGGACGCCATGGCCGGGCGTGTCCTCGACGAGCTGAGCGAGGACGGACTTGAGGAGGACACCATCGTCTTCTACTGGGGGGACCACGGTCCCGGCATGCCGCGCGGCAAGCGCTGGACGTACAACTCGGGGCTGCACGTGCCGATGATGCTGTACATCCCCGAAAAGTTCCGGGATTTGCGCCCCTCCGAGTATTCTCCCGGCGGGGAGAGCGAGCGCTTGGTGGGATTCGTCGACTTGGCCCCCACAGTGCTCAGCCTTGCTGGTATCGAGCCCCCGGACCACTTCCAAGGCCACGCCTTCGCCGGCCGGTTCGAGACCGCGCCGCCGCCCTTCGGGTATGGGTTCCGAGGCCGGATGGACGAGCGCTACGACATGGTGCGGGCCGTCACCGACGGTCGCTACGTGTACATGCGGAACTTCATGCCGCACCGAATCTACGGCCAGTACATCCAGTACATGTTCCAAACGCCGACCACCGCTGTCTGGTACCGCCTGTATCGCGCTGGAAGGCTCAGCCCTCCCCGCACCCACTTCTGGGAGACAAAGCCCGCCGAGGAGCTGTACGACCTCTCCGAGGATCCCGACGAGACCCGGAACTTGGCCGGCAGTGCCGAGCACAGCGCCGTGCTCGCCAGATTGCGGGCGGCGCGGAGGGAGTGGTCCCTGTCGATCCGCGACCTTGGCTTTCTGCCCGAGAGCGAGATTCACGACCGGTCCGGAACGGATGCCCCGCACTCGATGGGGGCCGACCCGGCTCGCTACCCGATCGGGCGCATCATGGCGATGGCCGAGACCGCGTCCTCACTCCGCGCCGGCGCGGGGGAAGATCTGCGCGGGGGACTGGCGGACTCCGACAGCGCGGTGCGCTACTGGGCTGCGAGCGGGGCTCTGATGCGGGGCAGGGATGCCGTTCGAGCGTTGGCCGCGGAATTGCGGGCCGCCCTGGATGACGAGAGTCCCTCGGTGCGTGTCCCGGCGGCCGAGGCCCTAGGCCGGTACGGGTCGGAGTCCGACGCGAAACTGGCGGTCGAAGCGCTCCTGCCACTCGCTGACACCCGGCAGGGCGGACTATTCCTGGCGATGGCCGCTCTCAATGCCCTCGACTACATGGACGGGCGAGCGACAGGGGCGCTCGGGGCGATCCTCGCGCTGCCGACTCAAGACGCGCGATACAACTCTCGCCACAGGGCCTACCTTCCGAACCTGGTCGGTAAGATCAAGGCTGACGCCGAATAAGGGGCGGGCTCGCAACGTGCTCGTTTTGTGCCGGCTCGGCCCGCGACAGGGACGCTGGCGAAAGCCCTTTTCGGCTGGCGGTTCCGAGGGCCCGGTCCCTGCAGGCTGCCCCTGACAGACAATGCCACTCTCCAAGAATCCCGTGGAGCACCGCGAGCGCCTGATCTTTGCGCTGGACGTTCCGGATGCCCTGACCGCCAGGAGGCTGGTCGACACGCTGGGCGATGCCGTCTGCTTCTACAAGCTCGGGCTGGAGCTATTCATGGACGCTGGCTACTTCCGGCTGGTCGAGCGGCTTCGCGGGGCGGGCAAGCGGGTCTTCGTTGACCTCAAATTCTTCGATGTGCCGGCGACCGTCGGGCGGGCGGTCCGCCGCCTTTCCGGAAGCGGGGCGTCTTACTGCACCGTGCACGGGAACGACTCGATGCTGGAGGCTGCCTGCGAGAATCGCGGGGACACGGGGATCCTGGCCGTCACGGCACTGACAAGCCTGGACCGCGGGGATCTCGACGATCTCGGATTCCAGTGCGACCCGCGTGAGCTTGTGCTCTCCCGCGCCAAGCGGGCCTTCGAGATCGGCTGTGACGGCGTGATCTCCTCGGGGCTGGAAGTGCCCGCCCTGCGGCGCCACGTGGACGATCGCCTGATCGTTGTGACTCCCGGCATCCGGCCGGTCGAGAACAGGCCCGCCGACGACCAGAAGCGAACCGTGGATGTGCGGCGGGCGTTCCTGAACGGGGCGGATCACATCGTTGTTGGCAGGCCGATCCGGGATGCGCCCGACCCGCGCGCGGCCGCGGAAGGGATTCAGTCCACTATCCGGTCGGCATTCGGCGCTTGACCCCCGCTCGCTGACAGGTCGCACGTGGCGAGCGCCCAGCCTTGGGGGCTTGCCGGGGCGGGGTTGCTCCGGGATGTGAGCGGGCTGGCGCCACCGGTCTCGAGCGATCCCGCCCGCCCCGATCTGCTCGGCTTCGACTCGCGCCACGACCTTGCGGTGCTCTCGCCCCTGGCAGGCCAGCCCGGGATCATGCCATGCCCAGATCCGCGGCTAGGCCGACCCTCTTGAGCTTTCCCGTGGGTCCCTTGGGAATGGCGTCGAGGAAGACGAAGACGCGCGGGATTTTGTAGGCCGCGAGGCGCTCTGCGGCGAAATCGGCCAGATCGCGCCTGGTCAGCGACCGGCCCTCCCGGAGCACGACGGCCGCGGCAATTTCCTCCCCCAGCTTCGCGTGCGGTGCCCCGAACGCCACCGCTTGGGCCACGTCTGGATGCTCCAGAAGGGCCTCGTCGATCTCTCGCGGCGAGATCTTCTCGCCGCCCCGGTTGATCAGCTCCTTGAGGCGCCCCGTAATCGTGTAGTACGCGTCAGCGTCCCGATACCCTTGGTCTCCCGTGCGGAACCACCCGTCGGTGAAGGCCGCAGCGTTGGCGCTTGGATTGTCAGCGTATCCGGCCATCACGTTGGGTCCGCGTATGACGAGCTCTCCCACTGCGCCGTCCGCGAGCAAGTTGCCGCCATCGCCCATCACTGCCATCTCTGGCCCGTCGGCTGGTCCCACTGTTCCGGGCTTGCGGGGTTGCGGCGGCAGCGGGTTGCTCGCCATTTGGTGCGAGGCCTCCGTCATGCCGTACGACTCGACAACGCGACACCCGAAGCGATCCTCGAGGTCAGAGAGCACGGATGGCGCGAGTGCGGCGGATGATGACCGCACCAAGCGGAGCCGACTGGCGCTCAGACCCGCGGGATTGCGACCCGCCCGCTGCAGGATCGCCTGATGCATGGTCGGGACGGCGCTGTACCAGGACGGCCGCAGCCGCTCGAGCCACCGGAAGAAGCGCATCGGGGCAAAGCCCGGCGTGGCCAGCACGGATGCCCCGGCCCACAGCGAAGCCAGCAGCACTCCGACCAGTCCGTGAATGTGGAACAGCGGCATGATGTTGAGGCACCGGTCGTCGGGGCGGAGGCGCAGCGTGCGGGCAACATTGCGGGCCGATGCCACCAGGTTCGCCTGCGTGAGCGGCACCAGCTTCGGCTTGGCCGTGGTCCCCGATGTGTGGAGCAGCAGCGCGGCGTCACTGGGCCCGGAAGGCGCCGGATCCGCGGGCTTGCCGGTTTGGAGCCCTTCCAGCTCGAAACCGCCCCCTGGGTCTGACTTGCGCAGGCGCACGGTTCGTATCCCGAGCGAGCGGGCGGCGGCGGGAGCGGCCGGCCCCGCGCTGTCGCCCACCACGAGGGCCTTCGCGCCCAAGCTGCGGAGGGCCTCGCGTAACTCCCGCTCGCGCAGCCCGGGATGCAGCGGCGCGACACCTGCGGCGCTCGCGATCGCGACGAAAGCCGACGCCATATGGGGCCCGTTCCCAAGCACCACCGCGACCGGATCCCCGCGGCCGACGCCCCCGGCCCGCAGACGATTCTGCGTGCGCTCCGCGAGGCTGAGAAGTTCGCCATAGGTCAGCAGGGCACCCGACTCTCCGGCCACCGCCGGTAGCGCGGGGTCCGCCTTCGCCAGCACATCGGTAATCGTCGCCACGTCTCGGGATTCTCGCATGCTGCTCTACGGCTCCGTCCGTCAGGCCAGGTAGGTGTAGTCGTCGAGGACTCGCGACGCCGTCGCGAGCACCTCGTGCTCCTCCTCGTCTCCCAGCAGGCCCATCGCCTTGCGGTCGGCGAGACGGCGGACGATCGAGTCGCGCACTTGCTCGGCCTTGTAGCCAAAGTACTCCAGAACGTCCCGCACGTTGTCCCCGCGAATCGGGCCGCCGACGGTGATCTTCCCGTCAGGCTCGATGCCAACGTCGACCTCGGTCACCGCTCCGAACAGGTTGTGCATGTCCCCGAGGGTCTCCTGATACGCCCCGACCAGCAGAAACGCCAGATAGTAGGGCTCCTCCGGTAGCGGGCGGTGCAATTCGAGGGAGTTCTTGAAGTGTTTCGTGTCCACGAACCGGTCGACCGTGCCGTCAGAGTCGCAGGTGATGTCACACAGCACGCCGCGCTCGGTGGGCACTTCGTTCAATCGGTGGATCGGGACCACAGGGAACAGCTGATCGAAAGCCCAGAAGTCCGGCATCGATTGAAACATCGAGAAGTTGCAGACGAACTTCGAAGCAAGCATCCCGTCCAGATCCTCCAGTTCCTTCGGGCGCTCCTGCATCCTTCTCGAGAGGTCGGCCACCTGCCGGCAGATGCTCCAGAAAAGCCATTCCCCCTTGGCCTTGTCCCGGAGCCCCAGATGACCGAGTTCGAACAGCGAATCCATGTTCCCGCGCTGGCGGAGCGCGTCGTGGTAGCGCTCCCGGAAATTCTTCGCGCGGATCCCCTTGGCAAGGCTGGCCAGTTCGAGCACGGGCCCGGCCACCGGCTCGATCCGGTCCATGTGCGCGTCCCAGGCACTGCCCGGAGTGACGACTTTGCAGACTTCCACGACGAGCATCGCGTGGTAGGCCGCGATGGCCCTCCCGTGCTCGGTCACGATCGTGGGCGGGCGGACCCCCTCGGCCGCGCAGACCTCGCCGACCGTGCGGACAATGTCGTTCGCGAACTCCTGGACGGTGTAGTTCATCGAGAACTCGCTTGCCGTGCGAGAACCGTCATAGTCCACTCCCAGGCCTCCCCCAACGTTGAGGTACTCGATCTCAAAACCGGCCCGCACCGCCTTGGCGTAGACCCTCGCGGCCTCCTTGAAGGCTTGCTTCGCCCGTCGGATGTCGTTGACCTGGGAACCGATGTGAAAGTGCAGCATTCGCAGCTGGGAACGCGCACCCTGCTCGAGGATCATGTCCAGAGATCGCACCAGGGCCGGCGTGCTCATACCGAACTTGGCGAAATCGCCACAGGATTCCTCCCACTTTCCGCTCCCGCGAGAGGTGAGCTTGACCCTAAGCCCGACCGGGGGCTGCATGCCCAGCGTTCTGGCCAGTTTCAGGGTGAGGCGCAGCTCTTGCGTGTCCTCGACGATGATCACCGCCTGCCTGCCCAGCTTGCCGGCAAGCATTGCCATGCGCAGATACAGGTCGTCCTTGAGCCCGTTACACGCGATCAGGGCGTCTTCCGCGAGCGGCATCGAGAGCGCGGCGACCAATTCTGCCTTGCTGCCCACTTCGAGCCCGTAGTCCAAGGATTGGCCCACCGTTGCCAGCCTGCGCAGGATCTCCGGCCTTTGGTTGACCTTGACCGGGTAGGCGCCGATGTGCCGGCCGGGATACGAGAACTCTGCGATCGCGTTGGAGAACGCCCGGTGCAGCGCCAACAGGCGCTCGTCGAGAATCTGGGGGAACCGGAGCAGGAAGGGCGGGGAGACTTGGTTTCCAACCTGATCCCGGACGACATTCAGCACGTCCACGGCCAGCCCAGGGATCTTGCTGGGTGTCACCGTCAAATGCCCCTTGCCGTTGACCCCGAAGTAGCCGAAGCCCCAGTTGTCGATGCCGTAGAGGCTTGAGGGGGCTGACGGGACAGCTGGCACCGCTCGTTCGCGAGCGCCCTTGGCAACGTGCCGTCTCGTCAACACCGTCTTGAGCACCCGGCCTGATCGCCCGCCCGCCTTGGCGGGTTGGCCACTAATCCTTGAACAGCGCGTTGAACGCCGCGCGGGCGTCAGCGGTCGGGTTGCGCCCGCCGCGAGCAGTCAGATTGACCGATGCACGTGGCGCGAAGTAGCCGCAAAAGTTCGCCCGCTCCTTGTCCCGCACCCATTCGGCCTGCGGTTCCGAGCACTGATTGCTGCGCCCCGGCGCGAAGAAGCGGCAGTGTCTGCAGGAGTGCAACTCCGCCTCGCAACTGGGACATCGGTCATTCCTGTGGATCTTCTCGCGGGCAGCGAGACGGACCGAATGTCCGCAGCGAAAGCAGGACAGGGCGAAATCCGGCATAATGGCTGCCTGGATCAGCGTACCATGCATCCGGAGCCCCACATTCGGCGCCACGCGGCGCTGCTCGTCGCGGCGTTTGCTGCCTGGGCCGGTTGCGGCGGCAAGGTGCCGCCAACGAGCTACTACGTCCTGAACCTTGCGGCGCCCGCGCCCGCCCGGGCGACATTGGACCACACCGCCATCCTGATGCCGATCCGGGCGGGCCAAGTGATCCGGCAAGGGCGGATCGTGTATCGCGAGTCACCCGAGCAGGTCGGCTACTACGAGTACCACCGATGGGCCGAGGACCCGCCCGAGAGTGTGGCGCGCTCGCTGCTCAGGCACGTCCGCGCGCGCGGCACCTTTGCCTCCGCGGCGCGTTTCGACGGCCGGACCCGGGCCGACTTCATCCTCCGCGGCGAGCTGAGCAGGCTTGAGGAAGTCGACCACACTGGCTCCGTCACGGCCGAGGTGGAGCTGTCTCTTGAACTCGTGGAGGCATCCACCGCCCGTGTCGTCTGGTCTGGCTCGGCGTCGGAGAGCGAGGCCGTCCCTGCGAGCGAGGTGCGCTCCGTGGTCGAGCGCTTGAGCGTCGCCGCGGACAGGGCCATCGACCGGCTCGCCGGTCAGCTTGACGGCCATCTCCGCACGTCCGGCTAGGGCACGCCCGACCCCGCCCGAAGTGCCCGGCCTCGCGAGCAGCCGTGCTTCTGGGACGGGCCCGCTCGCGGCAGTCGGCGCTGGGCAGCGAACCCACGATGCCGCCGCCGGTGACCGCAGGGCACAATGGGGCTGATGAGAATCGCAGCTCTGCTGGCAGCGACGGCACTGGTCACGCCGCCGGCGTTTCCCGCCACCGACCTTCCTAACTTTGTCGTCATTCTGGCCGACGACCAGGGCTATGCCGACCTGGGAGTCCAAGGGCATCCGTCAATTCGCACTCCCCGGATCGACCGCATGGCGGCCGAGGGCATCCGCTTCACCGACTTCTACGCCCAGCCGTTCTGCGGCCCCGCCCGGGCGGCTCTGCTGACCGGGACCTACCCCCCGCGCAACAGTCTCATGTTCAACCACATCCCACGGGCCCGGACGGGGATTCACCCCAACGAGGTGACCATTGCCGAGCTGCTCCGAGACAGGGGCTACGCGACCGCCATGCTTGGCAAGTGGCACTTGGGAGATGCCGGGCCCTTCTTGCCGACTCGCAACGGTTTCGACCGGTACTACGGCCTGCCCTACTCCAACGACATGTGGCCGTACCACCCCAAGATCGTGCGCCGCCCCGACGAGGATGAGCGCATTAGACACACGCGGGAGCGCACGGCATACACGGGTTATGCCCAGTCCGACGAGACCTACCCGGTCGATTGGTTTCCGCCCTTGCCGCTGATCGAGAACGAGGAGGTCATCGAGACCAACCCCCGGCAGGAACTCTTGTCCGAGGCCTATGCCGATCGTGCCATCGGGTTCATCCGCGAGCACCGTGACGAGCCGTTCTTCGTGTACATCGCCCACTCGATGCCCCACGTGCCGCTGTTCCGAGGCAGGCAATTCCGGGACCGGTCACTGCGCGGCCTGTACGGGGATGTGATCGAGGAGATTGACCACCACACCGGGAGGATCCTTGACGTGCTCGACGAGCTGGACATCGCGGGCCGGACGCTGGTGATCTTCACTTCGGACAACGGCCCTTGGGCCGGGTACGGACTTGACTCGGGGTCGGCGGGCATCCTTCGGGGCAGCAAGGGGACGGTGTACGAGGGCGGGGTCCGCGTGCCCGCCGTCATGCGCTGGCCGGGCCACATCCCGGCGGGGCTGGTCACGTCGGAGGTGGCCTCGCTGATGGACATCTTCCCGACGCTCGCGAGGCTCGCGGGCGGAAAGCCGCCCCCCGACCGGACCATCGACGGACGGGACCTGCGGCCCCTGTGGGAGTCGCCGGGCAAGGCCAAGGGGCATTCGGAACTGTTCTTCTTCGAGGGCGGGTATCGGTGCCGGGCCGAGGATGGGCCCCCGCGCAACGAGCCACTGATGAGGGCCGTGCGCTCGGGGCCTTGGAAGCTGCACGTTTCCGCCGAGTCCGGGCCGGACGGGAAGGCCGGCGATTTACGGGCTGGTGCCTTGTACCAGCTCCAGTGGGATCCCTCGGAGTCCTATGATCTGGCTGACAAACATGCCGACATTGTGGAACGTCTCTTGGGTCGGGCGCGCTCGTTCGGCAAGGCGCTGCTCGCCGACCTCCGTCCCCTGGGTCGGCTGGTGGACTGATTCGGGCCGGCGGGGAGGCTACTCAACCGTGTAGAGCCCGAGGTCCAGCCCCCTGCGGTCACCGTCAAAGGATCCCTTGGCGGCGATCACGTTGCGCCCGGGCTTGAGCTTGTCGGCGAACGCGCTCAGGTCCCTGTGTTCGTAGTGGCGGCCCCCGGCCCGTGTCCCCTCAAAGTCCCACACCACCGCGCCGTTGATGTACACCGCTCCCAAGTCCACCGCGTGGTAGGCCTCGAGCCAGAGGTTCTGGGGCGGGTTGTCCAGATCGAACGACCTACGCACCCAGATCCGCCCTTCTGACCACACGGTTCCGGTCGGAAAGTTGCCGTCGTTGCCGGATTGGAATGGGGCCATCCCTGTCATCCATCCCTCAGAGCCCTCTCCCTCGGCCCAGTTCCCGGAGGGCGCGTCGTGACGGTACTCCCATTGCTGGGCGGTGTGCTCCGATGTCTCCAGCAGGGTGCGCGCCGTTTCCTCGGTGGCGTAGAGCTTGGCGTGGAGCGCCCTGACCGGCTCCTCGTCGAACTTGACGAGCTCGCGGTCATAGGTCATCAGGCCGTTGACCTCGCCCTCGACATCCGTCGTTTGGGTGTAGATCGCCGCGGCGAGGCCCTTTCCGCGCGGGCCGATGACATTCCCCACGACCTCCTGATACTTCTCGTTGAGCTCTTCGCGGCTGAAGTATGTCCGGTAGCCCCAGTTGCGCTTGTCGGTCCACCACAGGTGTCCGTCCACGGGCCACCCCAGTCCGCCAAACTCGCCCAAGAGCGTGGCCCTCTCTGGCGAGACGAGCTCCATTCCGGGCCCGGGGTACATGTGCGCGTCATAGACATCCCCGATCCCGCGATCTGTCCAGCCACTGGTGGCATTTACGAGCCGCGTCGGATCTTGGTCACGGATCGCGGCATCGATTCGTTCCACGTCGTACTGCCCCCAGCCCTCGTTGAACGGGACCCACATCACGATGGACGGGAAGAACGAGAACGCATCGATCAGTTCCGCAAGCTCTGCCTCGAACTGTTCCGCGGATTCTGGCGGTCGTTGCGCATCCTCGGGATCGGTCGGCCCCACCCGCAGGTTGCCGGGCCTGCCACGCCGCAAGTTCCCGTTGGGCATGTCCTGCCAGACCATGAGCCCCAGGCGGTCGCAGTGGTAGTACCAGCGGGCGGGTTCGACCTTGACGTGCTTGCGCGCCATGTTGAAGCCCAAGCTCTTGGTGGCCTCGATGTCATACCGCAGGGCCTCGTCGGTCGGTGCCGTGTAGAGGCCGTCTGGCCACCATCCCTGGTCCAGAGGTCCCAGCATGAAGACCGGCTCTCCGTTGAGCGCGAGCCGCGTGAATCCCCGCGAGTCCTTTACCAGCCCGACGTCGCGGATCGCGAAGTAACTCGCCACCTGGTCCAGATCTTCGCCGGCGCGTGCCAGCACCACGTCCAAGTCGTACAGATTGGGGTCGTCGGGCGTCCAGAGTTGCGGGTCCGGGATCGACAGGCTAAGATCCGCGCCCGCCTGGCCCGCTGCCGTACCGACCCGCTCGCCGTCGCGATAGGCCGCCAGGCGCACGTCGCAGTCGGCGCATTGGCCCCGCGTAAGGACGGTTACGTTGACGCCGCCAGCGGCGCGGTCGGGCTCGATCTTCAGAGAGGAGATCGAGTCGCCCGGCACCGGCTCCAGCCACACGGTTTGCCAGATTCCGGTGACCGAGGTATACCAGATGCCCTCCGGCTCTCTGACCTGCTTCCCGCGAGCTTGAGTCCACGTGTCCGTCGGGTCCCACACCGAGACGACCAATTCGTGCTCCGGACCATCCTGCAACAGGTCCGTCACGTCAAAGCTGAACGGTGTGTAGCCACCCTTGTGCTCGCCCGCCACGTCGCCGTTCACGTAGGCCGTCGCGTGAAAGTCCACGGCGCCGAAGTGCAGCAGGAGGCGCGAGCCGCTCCACTCGGACGGCACCTCGAACGTTCGCCGGTACCAGAGGGTCTGGTCGTGGCTGATGGTCGTGCTCACCCCCGAAAGCGTCGACTCGACAGCAAAGGGGACCAAGATCTCGCCGTCGAAGGTCTCCGGCAGCCCGGCGTCCCGGCCAGTGATCGCGTAGTCCCACGTGCCGTTGAGGTTTTGCCACTTACCCCGGACCAACTGGGGACGGGGATACTCCGGCAGTGGGACCTGCTCGTCCAAGTCCGCCGCAAACCGGCTCAGCATCGGGCCCTCGTCGGTCGCAAGGTCGGAGCTCATACCGCCACAGGACCACAGGACCGTCAAGGACAGCGCCAAAGAGAGTCGGCGGGTGATTCGAAGGCAAGACATCGGCATCAGACAGAGATTAGCAGAGGGTCCCTCGCCCGAGACAGGTGCGGGCAGGCCATGCCCGTCGCTGGCCACTTCGTCGCCGTTGCCGGTGCGGGACCGGAGCCGAGAATCGCCCGCGGATCAACGCGGGCCCAGAGGGGCAGCGCTCCCACCGGGGGCGGAATCGGCCCCTTGAAAGCGGCGGATTGCCGACTTGGCCACTCTCGCCGCGGGCGAGTCCGGGTGCAGCCTCAGGATCTCCTCGAGCTCTACCACCGACTTGGCCAGCTCTCCCAGCCGGGCGTAGATTTGCGCGAGGTACAGCTGGGGGTGGCTGAAGTGGGAGGCGTCAGCCTCCTTGGCGCGGAGCAGGAACTCGCGGCCCTTTTGCAGTTGGTGCAGGTGGTAGAAGTTCATCCCGAGCTGCGAATTGGCGAGTGCGTCCTCGGGCTGCATGCTGCGTGCCATCAGGTTGAAGTCCAGCGCCTCTCGGTAGCGCTCCTGGGACAGCAGTGCGCCGCCCAGGTTGGCCATCGGCGCGAAGGCCAGAGGTTCGTGCTCCAGCGCTTCCCGAAAGAACTCCTCGGCTCGCGCGTATTCCCCGGCCTTGTAGGCGACTGTCCCCAGCTCGTTCCATGCCTCGCTGAAGGTTGGCGCGAGCTCCACCGCCCGGTGCAGCAGTTCCGTGCCGCGCGCAATGTTCCCCTTCGCGAAGTTGGCGTGCGCTTTGCGCTGGGCGGCCCTGGCTTTGCCAGAGACCCTCAGCTTGGCGAGCGACACGGTGGATGTGCCCTCCGCGCGACGGGACCGGGTCACGCTGGACCGGTCCAGGCTCACATGGACCTGCACCCGTCCGCGCTCGTCCGCGAACGACGGAGTCACCTGCACGGTTTGGCGTGTCACGCCCCATTGCGGATCAAGCACGGTCAGGGTGTAGGCTCCCCCGGCCAGCGCGCGGAACGAAAAGCGGCTGCCGTGGACGCGCGTCTCGGCGTAGAACGGGCTCTGAACGGCGGAGACGGTGGCAAGGCCCCGTTTCAGGTCTGGCTCGACCGTCCCCTCGAGCGTCAGGGCCCTTGGCTCGGCGCCCAAGCAGCACGCCACTGCCGCCAATGCTGCGAGGAACTGCCGCACTGTCCCGCCGGCGGTCCCGGGCACCCTCCGAATCCAGGGCGGGCCAGCCGCAAGCCGCCGTTACAATGGTAGCCTGCCAGTCAGGGCTGGCGTTTCGTGGATGCGGTCAGGTTTGCCAAGGCGGCCATAACCAATTTCCGGCAGACTGCCTCGGTCGTCCCGAGTTCTCGGAGCCTTGCCAAGGCCATGGTCGGGCCGGTCGCGGCCGCCCGCCCGAGGGTTGTCTTGGAGTTCGGCCCCGGAACGGGTGCGATGACCCGGGAACTGCTGCGGCGAATGCCGCCCGACAGCCTGCTGCTGGCATTTGAGGTTAACTCGGAGTTTGCCGGATTCCTGCGGGCCTCCATCACAGACAGCCGCTTGCAGATTGTGCACTCTGGCGCGGAATCCGCCGCTGCCGAGCTGGACCGTCGCGGACTGGCAAGGGTCGACGCAGTGGTTTCGTCGCTGTCGCTCGGAATGATGGACCAAGCCATGGTCCACTCCATTTTCAGCCGCATTCAGCCGTACCTCGGGGCAGACGCCAAGGTCATGCAGTTTCAGTACGTCGGCCGGCTGCGAGTGGACGGCTCCAAGTTCGCCCGGTATGATGCGGGTTCGATGCTGCGGCATCACTTTGCGACCGTGCGCTCCCGGACCGTGTGGCTCAATTTCCCACCCGCGTTCGTGATCACTTGCACTGATGTGTTGCCGGACACGGAGCGCCAAGGCCGATAATGCGCGGTGGACTGTCGTTGCTCGCCGTGGCGCGCGCTTGGCTACCCTTCGGACTGCGGTGCGGCGCTGGCGATCCGCATGCGCGCATGTGGTGACTGGCCGTGATCGACATCCTTTTCGGGGTAATTTTGGCCCTCTCGGTCTTCGGCGCGGCCCGGAACGGGATCATCAAGGAACTCGTTCGAATCGCCTCGCTCTTAGCGGCAGTCTTCGCTTCGATGTGGGGCTACGGGCTTCTCTCGGGTCAGTTGCAGCCTTGGGTTCCCAACGTCCGCCTCGCGGCGATCGCCGCGTTCTTGGCGATCTTTGTGGGCTGCGTCGTGGGCGGTGCTTGCGTGGCGTGGATCTTGTCCCGGGTTTGGTCTTGGACCGGTCTGGGCTGGCTGGACACCGTGCTGGGCGGCGGGTTCGGATTGGTCCGGGGCATTCTGGTGTCCTCGGCGCTTCTGCTCGTGCTCATCGCCTTTCAGCCTTTCCCCAGCGTTAACGAAGCGCTGGCCCGGTCAAGGATCGCGCCATGGGCCATCGACCTGGGACGGACTACCGTCCAGCTGGCCCCCGCCGTGTTCCGGGACCTGTTCACGCGCGGCGCCGTTGCGGTGGAGCAGATGTCCAGCCCACATCAGGGAGCGGGAGATGTCTCCGATGATCAGACCGACGACCGCACCTGACGGCCAGATGTCGGCCAAGGGTGGTCTCGACCGGCCGCCGCAGCCGTCTCTTCGAAACCTGGGCGCATCTGACTGCGTCTCGGTAATTGTGATGCGACTCTTCCTTCTGCTCCTGGCAGCTGTGCCCGTGATATCTCAGGATGTGGGCCCGAGCGCCACGGATCCGGTCTTCACACTGGACGTCAAGGTCGTCAACGTGATGGCCACTGTCAAGGATGGCCAAGGCCGGATTCTCACGGACCTGACGAAGGATGACTTCATCGTCGCCGAAGATGGCGCGCGTCAGGAAATCCGCTACTTCGCCCATCAGAGCGATCTGCCGCTGACAGTCGGACTGCTGATCGACACCAGTGGTAGCCAGTACACGCTGATTCCCGCCGAGCGCAGCGCGGGCTTGATGTTCTTTCGCTCAATCCTGCGGCAGCAGAAAGATCTGGCATTCTTGATGAGTTTCGACCGCAATGTCGAACTCCTGCAGGACTACACCGCGTCATTGGGCTTGCTTGAGAGGGGTCTCGACGAGTTGCAGGTTGAGGGTTCCGCGCGCGGCTTTCACCCCAACCCCACCGGCCAGCAGCAGAAGCAGACCAGCACCGCGCTTCACGATGCCGTGTACCTCGCCGCGGACGAGATGTTCCGCAATCAGGTCGGGCGCAAGGCGATCGTGGTGATTTCCGACGGCCACGATGTCGGCAGCAGGGTTGACCTCAAGGGCGCGATCGAGGCCGCCCAGCGGGCCGATCTGGTGATCTACACGATCCAGTACGTTGACCGGCAGTTTGCCCGCCGGGCTTACTTCAGCGTCGGTGCCGGCTCTGCCGCGCTGAAGCGGATGGCCACGCAAACTGGCGGTAGCGCATTCCGGGTCTCCCGGGGCGACCGGCTTGCGAACATCTTCGGGCAGATCGAGGAAGAGCTCCGCGGGCAGTACAGTTTTGGGTACTCGCCCAAGCGTGGGTTTGAAGGTGCCGGATTCCGCAAGATCTCGATCAAGTCCCCCCGCAAGGGGCTCAAGGTTCAAGCTCGCGAGGGCTACTACCCCGACGAGATCTGATCGCTGGTCGCGTCCGGCGGGCGCATCCGTCCGACCGGGGGGCCGGACATCCGCCGCTACGCCCTCAGGCTCGTGGCTGGATTCCGCCTGCGTCCTCTAGGGGCGCGAAGTTGCGCCCCGTGTGGTGCAGGAACACATCCTCCAAGGTTGGGTGCGCGATCTTGACCGAGTCGATCCGGCTCCCGAAGCGCTCCATCAGGCGGGCCGCCCACTTCGACCCCTCCTGATCTTCAAAGCGGACCTCGTGACCTTCGACGCGGGTGTCGGCCACGGAGAACTCGTCCGAGAGCGCGGAAGCGATCTCCGCCGCTCGGTCAGTGCGCAAGGTGACCACCTCGCCTCCAATCTCGGCTTTCAAGGTGTCCGGCTCGCCTTGGTGGACGAGGCGTCCGCGGTCGAGAATCGCGAGTTCGTCGCAACCGTCCGCTTCGTCCAACAGATGGGTCGTGAGCAGCACCGTGACCCCCTCAGTCCGCCGCAGGTCTTCCAGGTTGTCCCAGAAGGATCTGCGAGCGGCGGGATCGATGCCGGTGCTCGGTTCGTCGAGCAGCAGCAGCGCCGGGCTGTGGACGAGAACCTTCGCCAGATCCGCCCGTCGCCTCAGCCCGCCGGACAGCGTCTCGACCCGGTCCCCTCCTCGATCCTCGATGCCCACTTTCTCCAGAGCGGTCCCGATTCGATTCCGGAGCCCGCTTCCCCGCAACCCGTGCAGGTGCCCATGGTGCTCAAGATTCTCCCGGACAGTCAGCCGCGGGTCGAGGCTCTGTGACTGGAACACGACTCCCATGGCTCGGCGAGCATCGACGGGGTGTTCCGCGACATCGGATCCGAAGACCCGCGCACTCCCGCTATCGGCGGGCAGCAGAGTCGCAAGGATGCGGAAGAGCGTTGTCTTGCCGCTCCCGTTGGGGCCGAGGATGCCGAAAATCTGACCCGGCTCGACTCGAAAGCTAACACCGTCCAAGGCTTGGCGGCGACCGTAAGCGTAGCAACACTCGACGACTTCGACTGCTGGGATATTGCGCATCAGGCCCGCTGGTGCTTTGACCGTAACACAGGCGGATTCCTGGTCTGGATGCGTTCGGGGGATGCCTCGCGGGCAATGCGCGCCCTTCGTGGGTGCCGAGATAGCGGCGACGTTGGGGCTGTTCGACACGGACCCAGTTGGTGGCGGGACTGCGCCGACTGGCACCCACTCAGGGACTTGCGGAGTCTGCCCGGTAGCCGGTACGACCGGTCTGTCGCCACACGATCAGGGTGGGCAGGTGCCGGCGAGATTGACACAAGGGCAGGGTGTTCCGCGCCGGTCGGGTCGGAACCTCCACCAAGTTGGGCGCTCTGGCCGGGCGCGGCTCAAGTCGCCGTCTTGGCTACGCTCCGCTGCGAAGCGTCTGGAGCAGTCCTTTGATGTAGCCGAACCCGTAGGCGAAGGCTTGCCGGCGGTTCGGGTCGTCCGGGTGCTGCGGCATGTGGTCCGGCATCAGCATGTAGGGATAGTCAACTTCCCACAACGTTCTCGCCACTTCGACCATGTCCATGGCTCCCTCGTCGGGGTAGACCTCCTGAAAGCTGTCCCGCTGGCCCCTGATGTTTCGGAAGTGGATGTTGAAGATCTTGTTCTCACCCCCGATCCGCCGTATGACGTCGTGAATCTCACGTGCCGGGTCTTCGAGCATCTCGGATGTTGTGCCAAGGCACAGGTTGAAGCCGTGGTAGGGGCTCTCCTGAATACTCATGAACTTGTACAGGCCCTCCGGCGTCCCCAAAACCCGTGCCACGCCCTGATAGCCCTCTGGCGGCACACCGGGGTCGTGGGGGTGGCAGGCCGCGCGCACCTTGAACTCGTTCGCGACCGGGATCACACGGTCCAGAAAGTAGGTGATGCGCTCCCAGGCCTCATCCTCGTCCACGCGACCGGCCCGGGTCATCGGGGGGTCGGGGACGGCTTCGTCGAGTCGCCAGGTCGAGTAGCTCGAGCCGCCGCGCCCCGGCGTCGGTTCGGTCCGGAGCACGCCCAGAATGCTCATGTTGTACTTGAAGGCCGGAATCCCGGCTTCCGCACAGCCTTGGATCATCTTGTGGATGTCGCCGATATCCTGGTCCCGCTCCGGTGATTGGCCCAGCATGATTGCGCCGCGCTCCTCGCGGTCGATGTGCGAGGACGCGAGGAACGGCAGCGCCACCATGTCGAGCGCCACGCCCTCGGACTCGCACAGCTCCTTGGTCGCCTCCAAGTCCTCGCGCAACCAGTGCCCGCGCTCGCCCGGGTGCGGCGGGTATCCACAGCAGTGGTTCACGCCGTGCCGCTTGAGGAACTGGAGAATCTCCCGGTTCGTCGGACTGCGCTGGGTTCCCACGTGCATGCGCATCGGCGGATAGGTCCGCTCGGACTGGCCGGGCGGGGCAGCGCAGGCTGTACCGGCCGCTCCCAGTGACGTCCCGGAAACGAATTCTCGTCGGTTCATGTGACTCCTTCCTTGAGGTTGTGCACCCATTGTGCCATTGCTGCCCCAAGAAGATGATGGGTCACGGCCGGATGGAACGCCGGACGGCACCCTGCCGCGCCGCGTGGTCGCATCGTTCCCCCCGCTTCGTCGAGGTCGCCGAGGCGCGACAATGGAAGCGTGGTATTCGTTCTGGACAACTACGACTCGTTCACCTTCAACCTGGTCCAGTACTTGGGCGAACTCGGCGCGTCATTGGTCGTCCGCCGCAATGACCAGACAACGGTCGAGGATGTGCGTGCATCCCGGCCGGATCGCATCGTCGTGTCTCCGGGACCTTGCACGCCAGCCGAGGCCGGCATCTCGGTAGAGCTGATCCGCCAAATGGCGGGCGAGGTCCCGATCTTGGGTGTCTGTCTCGGGCACCAGTCCATCGGGGAGGCGTTCGGAGGCCGCGTGGTGCGCGCCCCGTACCTCATGCATGGCAAGACGAGCGTCGTGCGGCACGACTCGCGCACCATCTTCGACGGCTTGGAACAGGACTTCGTCGCGACCCGCTACCACTCCTTGGTCGTCGAGCGGGGCACGCTCCCGGCCGATCTGGAGATCTCGGCTTGGACGCAGGACGGCATCATCATGGGCCTTCGGCACCGCCGATTCGACGTCGAAGGCGTCCAGTTCCATCCCGAGTCCATCCTCACGGAATCGGGAATGAGATTGCTGGCGAACTTTCTCAGGTGACACCCTCACCGTCAGGTGTGGGTTCGACCCTGAAGTGGAGCGCGCACATGCGGTCCCAGATTTCCTCGGTCACGTCGAGCATCCCGTGATCCGTGTCCATCGGCTCCATCTCCACCTCCCAGCATTTCTCGAAGAACCGGCGGGAGTGCCGTATCGGAATGGTCCCGTCATCCCATCCATGCAGGATCACGGTCGGCACCGTGACAGTTGGGTACGGGTCATGCTTGGACGCGTCTTCGTAGAAACCATAGGACAGCGGCATCATTCTGCCGAGGCCGTGGTGGAAGAATTCGGTCTCGCCCGTTCGCCGCCATTCTTCCATCGCCTCTCGGTGCAGCAAGTCCCCAAGGCACTTGTGGAAGGCGAATGCCGGCGCCATCAGCCCGAGGGCGGCGCACGAGCGGGGCTCGCGGCTGGCGTGCAGCGCCGCCACGTAGCCCCCCAGGCTGGAGCCGATCACGAGCTTGGGGCGTAGCTCCTCCACGAGGCGCGAGACGAGGTCCAGCTGTCGCGAAATCGTCGTGTTGAAGAAGTCACCGTCGTGCAAGTCGGGCCGCACCACTTCGGCTCCGATGCCCGCGAATTGCTCCGCGAGGAACGCTCCCTTTGTTGACCCTGTGCCGGTGGAGAATCCGTGGAGGTAGAGGATCGGTGCCATGTCCGCCCTCCTTTGTAGCAGCTTGGCCCAGTCCGCCAGAGCCAAGCGTCCGGCATGCGCCGGAGGCCAGCAGCCTGCCGTCGCGCGAGGCTCGGGGCGCGCCGCTGGCGAGCTTGTTCTGGGCTGGCTCCTCGGCCCGGGCCTCCCCTTGACCTGATGTCGCGGTGCAGGCGTTCTGTCGCAGGCGGGACAATTGCGAGCCGACCGGAGGATGGCTTTCTCCGGTGTCAGGGCAGGTTTCACGGTTGGGAGTTAGCACAGCGGAAAGGTCCAGTGGCGGAAGGTCAGCCGCTCCTTCCTTGCGGCACGCGGCGGTAGCTCTGCAGAATGGTGTTTGGACCCTCCCCAGAGATTTCTGGAGCGCCCTCACCGGACGGTCATAGCACTCTGCCTGCCGATCCTCGGGTCGCTGTTGGCCGAGCCCTTGACTGGACTGGTCGACACCGCATTCGTCGCTCGGCTCGGGACGGAACCCTTGGCGGCGCTGGGCATCGGCACGATGGTGCTGTCGGCGATCTTCTGGGTGCTCAGCTTTGTCGGAGTCGCCACGCAGACGCTGGTCGCGGGACACCTAAGCGCGCGGGACGGGGCCTCTGGCCGTGGCGCGTCGCGCATGTGCTTGGTCGCCGTTTCCGTCGCATTCCTTGTCGGCACGGCGATTGCGTGTGCGGGGATCCCCCTCGCAGCGGCCATCTCGCGCGCGCTGGGTGCCAGCGAGGCTCTGGAGGGCTTGGCGGCGCAATACCTGCGATGGCGATTGGTCGGCGCTCCGGCCATGCTCGCGACGTTCGCCGCGATCGGCGCTCTGCGCGGCGCGCACGACATGACCACGCCGTTGCGGGTGGCTGTCGGTTTGAATGCCGTCAATGTCCTGCTGGATCCAATCTTGATCTTCGGATGGGGCCCCGTTCCCGGCATGGGCGTGGCCGGTGCCGCGATTGCGAGCACGGTCAGCCAGGGCGTGGGAGCGGCGTGGGCAGTTGGTGCGGCTTTCGCTCGACTCGGACGTCCGGACGGCCTCGACTGGCAGCATGCGCGGAAACTGTTTGCCGCGGCCACCCCTTTGGTGATGAGGGCCGCGAGCTTGAACGCCTTCCTGCTACTGGGAACGCGCAAGGCCACTCTGATCGGCGCCGGCGCGGGAGCCGTCCATCAGGTGATCCGAAGCGTCTGGTTCTTCAACGCGCTGTTTCTTGACTCGTTCGCGATCCTCGCGCAGAGTTTGGTTGCGCACTTCCTCGGACGGCGCCAGGTTGGGCACGCACGCACCGTTGCGCGGATCACCGTGCTGTGGGGCTTTGGCTGTGGGGTTGCGATCTGCCTCGCGATGCTCGGGGGGACTTCTTGGATGCGCCGGCTCTATGTCCCAGGGGAGGTGGGGGTCCTGTTCGGGCCGCCTTGGATCATCGCCGCGGCATTCCAGCCGGTCAGCGGCTTGACGTTCGCGACGGACGGCGTTCATTTCGGAAGCGGGGACTTTCGCTACCTGCGCAACACTGTCCTATTGGCACTGGCCCTTGGCGGTGCCGTCGTGATCTGGGCCGACCCGTCGCAGCCGTCGGCACTGCAGGCCGTGTGGTGGGCGTTCGGCCTGTGGACGTCATTCCGGGCCGTCGCGGGAACGTTGCGCATCTGGCCCGGCGGCCGGACATCCCCCTTGGGCGCGGTCAGCGCCCGGCGGGCAGCCGGAAGGCCATGATCCTGGCCATGAAACTCCCCGGGTTGTACTTGTTACCGCCACCGACCGCGATGGCGATGTGCTGGTGAGCGTCGACCATGTAGGTGATCGGCGTGGCGTGCGCGCTGGCGGGCAGCCGATACTCCCACAGGCGCTGCCCGGTGTCCTTGTCAAAGGCGCGGATCCGGCGGTCATTGGTGGCCGCGATGAACACCAATCCGCCCGCCGTGACGATCGGCCCGCCGAGGTTGGAGGCGCCCGTCGGCGGAATGCCGCGCTCTGTCAACTCGTCGTACTCGCCCAGAACCACCCTCCAGCGAAACGCGCCCGTGTTGAGGTCGACCGCCGTGAGGTGCCCCCACGGCGGCTGCTGGCAGGGATACATCTTGGAGTCCCAGAAGCGGCCGCGCGGGCCCGAGCGGCTCCTCCACGGTATCTCGGCATCCTCTCCGCGGGACACCATCGACGCGATGGATCCGACGTCCATTGAGTTGATGTAGAAAGTTCCGGTCTGGGGGTCGAATGCGCCTCCGCCCCAATTGGACCCGCCGTTCGTGCCGGGGAAGAACACGGTCATGCGCCGTTGCCTCGGCCGGAACAGCGGGCCCTCGATCGAGGCGTCTTGCACCATCGCGAGGCACTCCGCGCGCGATTCGGGCGTGACGCGAGTGATCTCCTCCGTGCGCATCGACTGCCGGATGAAGGGCTTGGGTAGCACGGGGGCAGGCTGCGTCGGGTGGTAGTACTCGCCGGGCAAGTTCCCGGCTGGCACGGCGCGCTCCTCAATGTCGAACAGCGGCTCTCCGGTCTCCCGGTCAAGCAGGAAGACGAATCCGGTCTTGGTGACTAAGGCGACGGCCTTGGCCACCCCGCCCTCTCGGCGGACCTCGACCAGCGAAGGCTGGGATGGCAAGTCCCAATCCCAGATGTCGTGGTGGATCGTCTGAAAGTGCCAGCGTCGGCTCCCGGTCCGGCAGTCCAGCGCCACCAAGCTGTTCCCGAACAGGTTTGCTCCCGGACGGTCGCCCCCGTAGTAGTCGTACGACGGCGAGCCCAAGGGCACGAATGCGAGTCCGAGATCCGGATCCACGCTTGCCATGCTCCACAGATTGGTGCCGCCGCGCAAGCGCCACGATCCTTCCCCCCATGTCTCGTGCCCGACCTCACCGGGGCGTGGAACTGTGTGAAATCGCCACCGCAGCGCTCCGGTGTGCATGTCATACCCCCGCACGTCCCCGCTGGGCCCCTGCGGCAGGCCGTCCGAGACTTGGCCGCCCACGATCAGCGTGCCGGCGCATTCCGGAATGGGCGATGTCAAGCCGTAATGGCCCTGCACCCCGCCTTCGAGGGCGGCTGCCGACGCGTCGACCGCGCCGTCTCGGCCGAATGTTGGGTCGGGCTCTCCCGTTGCGGGATCGATCGAGAATACCCGACCGGACTGAGTGCCGAGCACGATGCGCTCCGTGCCGCCGAGCTTCCAATAGCTGACACCGCGGTTGACAAAAAGGTTGAAGCGCTTCGAGCGGTCAAGCCCTGCGTCAAACTCCCACACCTGGCGGCCGGTTCCGGCGTCAAGCGCGAGAAGCCGGCCCATCGGCGTAGGGACGTACATTGTCCCGTCGATGACCAGAGGGGTCGCCTCGAAGGCCGAACGTGTCGGCGAGACGCTCTGGCCATCCGCGAAGTCCGGCGTGTCGTGCTCCCAGGCGACTTCTAGGGCGGCCACATTGCCACGGTTGATCTGGTCCAGCGGGGAGTGGCGGGTTCCGCCTGGGTCATTGCCGTAGTGTGACCAGCCCTGGGCGGCCAGAGGCACGGCCCAGAGTGCCAGCGCTATGGCGATCGCCATTGCGACCGCCACTTCCCGCGCTGCGGGCCGCGCCGGTCGCAGCTCTGGCTTGAGGATGGCAGCTCCCCCTAGTCAGTGGCGAAGCAGTAGTAGTAGCCGTTTCCGCCGGTACCCACCAAGTTGGCCTGGCTGCATCCGCGCGAACCGTGGGCCGAGTTCCAGGAGTTGGGGTTCGGCCCGCCGCCTTGGCGGTCGTGGTGCCCGACTTGGGCACTTCCCGAGCCGTCACTGTTGCTCGTCCAGTTACCGCAGGTGTGGTTCTGACCGTCGGAAAAGGCCGTGCCGTCCAGCTGCGAGCCGGTCAGGATGTCGTGCTGGTTCGGCGAATCACCGCGCCCGTTGACCACTTCGCCCTTCTCGTTGAGCGAGTTCTCCTTGCCAAGCTTGGTGCTCTCGGAATGCAAGTCGTCAACGTTGGCCGCGACTTGGACCCCCTTGGCGTTGAACCACGGCCCTGAGCCGATCCGGTCCCTCGCGTTGACGGCTGGTTTGCCGTCCATCGCCTCGGAACTCAGGTATGCACGCCATGCCTTGTCGCCGGCCCCGGCCGCCGAGGCCAACGATTGGCAGTGGGCGTCAGCCCCTTCCAAGCCACCTAGCCTCGCTCCCTCTCCAGAGCCCGCGCTCGTAATAAAGAAGCTCATCTCCTGCGCGGCCACCGGCATGGTGGCGACCATGATTGCAAAGGCAGCGACGCCTGCGAACGATAGAAATTGTCTCATGAGTCTCCAACTCCTCGAATGAATGCGGCCCCGCCCCAAGGCGTCCGACCGCGCGAATGGTGAAATTCTACCAGACCCTCCAGATGCCTCGCGCGGAAGCGTCTTGCAGCGCACACATCGTCGGCCGAAGCGACTGCCGGTGGCCTAGCACGGGGCTATCAGAAGCTGAGCGTTGCGGGTCTCGATGCGAGTCGCCAGTGCGATTGCTCGGCTTGCGAGGGGAGGGGACTATCTGCCGCGTGGGGAGCATTGGGCAGCGCTTGAGATTCAGGGGCCACGGCCGGGCACGAGGCCCTCACTCGACAGCCCGCTGAGGAGCGACTTGCCGCGATTCCTGCCCCCGATGTGACGCCCCTGACCTTGTGGCATAGCCGCCACCGCTACCCTCGACGAGCGGTGTCCCTGATCGGGCAGTTGCGAATTGCACTCCAGAAGCGTCGACTCCGGGAATCTGCCCTTTCTGCGTCCGTCGGGGTCCAGATGGCCGCCCGAAGCGGACGCATCGGGTGCGCGGCCGTGGCCGACCAGTCTCACCGAGGGTTCGCCTGCCCGACGGCGTCGCGGGGACCGAGTTCTTCGGTTGGTGCGCCACGACGCAACCTGATTGCTCCCACCACCCGCAACGGCGGGCGAGTGGCCGGCGCTGCTCCAGGCCTTCGAGGGGCGAGCGAAGGACGCCGGCGGAGGGGAAGTGGGTCAGGCCGAAGACGCTTCGGTGGCCTTCCCGGGGGCCGGCGCCAGACACTTGCCGGCATTCCCTTGGCTCGGTGGCGCCGTAGCCGCGCAACCTAGGATCGAGGCGGCCCGCCCCGGCCAGCCCGGTCGGGTTCGCCGCGCAGGAGCATGCGATCGGGAATGCAGCATCACACCCCATCGCGGGGGGCCACCTTCAGACATGCCCGCCGCCGCTTCGGAGGATCAGGTCCAAGATTTCCTGGCTCGTCACCGAGCCAATCAGCTTCCCTGATTTCCGCTCCAGCACAGGAAGGGTTGTGACAGAACCTTCCTGCATCCGCTGTAGCACATCTTCCACATGCTCATCATCCCAGGCCGACTCGGTCAACTCCCGCGTCACCTCGCGCAGCGGCGTCGTGGACCAAGCCTCCATTGGCAGGCACCGGAGCATGCTGGTGGACACCATCCCTGCCACTCTCCCGTCGGTTGCCACTACATAGTCGTGCTGGCCGGGAACGAGCCAGTGCTCAACGAGATCCCTGACAGACTGGTCCGGGCCGGGGAACCTGTCAGACACTTCAAGGATCTCCCTGACCGCTACGTCGATCAGCGCGAAGCGAGTGAGGGAGAAAGGGGAGAGCGCAGGTGAGCCTTCCGTCGCGCGCCTCTTCGTACGCCCGAGAACAAACGTGATCAACGGCGGGGAACCCATGACATACGCGAACATGACCAGCATGAGCCACGAGAAGAGGTCACGGCCAATCATGCCGTGCTCGACCAGCACCAGCAGCAGTGCTATCTCCGTGATGCCCTTGGCCATCAGGCCCGTTGCAAGCGCGGCAGGGTTTTCCATCCGTGTGGCGAGGGCTCCCAGGAATGGCCCTCCAAACTTGCCCACCAGCGGGACAATGGCGATGGCCACAGCCGCGGCCACCGGCAGCTCTGACATGGCGAAGCTGGTCTGCAGCCCTCCCGTGACGAAGAACAGTGGGATGAACAGACCGTCCGCCATGCTCCGCAGGCCCGGCACGACCTCCCGTCGAACCTGGCAGGGAAGGCCCGATAGCGCCGCGCCGAACAATAGCGCTCCAACCGAACCGTGAAGGTTGAGCAGCTCCGCACAGGCGACTGTCAGGAACAGCGTGCCGAGAACGAGGCCGAAGGACAGGTGCGGAACGTGCAGGAAGCGCTTGAGGACCACGAAGGCCGGGGGCAGCACTCGATTCGAGATCAGGTAGGTCGCAAAGCCGAAGCAGGCCACCTTTGCGAAGAGCGTTAGCACCGCCAAGGGACTCAAGTCGCCGCCGTCGTCGCCGTACATGAATCCCACGAGTGGCAGGCAGAAGAACTTGAAGAGCAGAATCGCATTGAGGATGCGAACACCGAGAGGGTCTCGGAGGTGGCCACCGTCAGCCAGTACCTTCGCGGCGATGCCCAGGCTCGACAGGGAGAGAATCGTGGCGAGCGCCAGGGCCGCTCGGGGCTCCAAGCCCAGCCCGAAGTCGTAGACAAGGTCTGACAGCACGAGGAATGAGAGCAGCGCGGGCGTCAAGAGGGAGGACAGCACGAAGAGGAGAAATCTCGCGCGCAGCGAGTTGACCAAGACCGAGGTGTCGATCTCGTCCAAGCCGACCAGGAAGAACAGCAGGCAGACGCCGATCCCGACAAGGACTTGGCTGGAGTTCGCCAAGTGACCACAACATATGGTTAGTGCAGTTTGTAGTGTGCGCCGTGCTAAGGCACTGGCTCCCAGCGGGTGCGAAGCCCGCCCGGCTAACTGTCGCTCCAGCCGGAAGCCGTCGGAGCGGGTCATGGAGGTAACGACATGGACTGAAGCACTCCGACGTGACGGGCCGCCTTTTGGGCGGCTCAGCGAGCACGCAGGCCGCAACGCGAGTGAACGCCGAGCAGGCCTCGAAAAGCATAATGCGGAGGCCGACCCGCCGCTATATCGGGGAAGGCAGCCAGCGTCCGGGAAGCGAGCGACGCGAGCACCGGGCGTCTCCGCCGGGGTATTGGCGGCAGCATGCGTGCAAGAGGGAGACGGAGGCAACACGGGAAGCCCTGTCGGTGGCGTGCACGCGCCAACCGGACTCCCGCGAGGGACAGGCCGGGCCGGTCAGGGTGGCGGAGAGGCCCGTAGTACCGGGGAAGCCGGGTAATGCCGGTGGAGGGAAGGGGCCTCAGTTCGAGAGCGATGCAGGAAGGAGGACAGGACCGATGGAGACTGGCGCGAGCCTATTAGCTCCGGAAAAGTTCGGAGACTCCAGAGCGCATCACCTGCGCAAGCGAAGGAAGACCCGGACCACCGCGCGCAGCAGTGGCCGGGAGAACTGGCACGCGCCGTTGACGCACAGGCGGACCAGCGGCTCAGCCAGTGGCTGTGTCGGAAGCACCAGGCGAAGTCGGGCCACCCCGTGCGGTACCCGAGCGAGAGGCTGAGGATTGACTTCGGCCTCGTGCGCCTGCCAGTGCGGACGGCCAGCTTTCCGTGGGCGAAGGCATGATCTCGTCCGAGAGCCGGATGCTGGAAATTGGCATGTCCGGTTCGATGAGCGGGGAGAGGAGACGTAGTTAAGCGGGAAGGTCAGTGAGGCACCTACAGATGGCGAAAGCCGTAGGAACACCCCTAAAACAGCTACTGCTTCCTTGCTAAGGCCAACGCGCCTCTCCTCGACTCTACAGCACAGCATATTGTGGTTTGAGACCCGCGATGGCACTACATTTGTGAGGCTGCCTGACGGGCCTGATCCCATCTCAGAATTGCCTCCGGTGCGGTCGGGGTTCCACCCCCACCGCCCTTGCGATCTCGGCAGCCTCTTGCCCGGGCGTAGTGTCTTGGCAGTTCTCGATCAGTCGTCCGTCCACAGTCCGCATCTGCGTCGTAACGCGATCCCAGTGCTCCAGCTTGTGTCGGACCGTGGTCCAGCTGTCGTGGATCCCGCCCACTGCCAACCGCCGTCGCAGCAGATGCACCGCGTGGCAGGCCAGCACTGCTACGAACAGGTGCGCCCGGATGCGCTCTGGCTTGCGATGGTATACGGGCCGCAGCCCCAATTCTGATTGCAGCGCGCGGAACGTCTGCTCAATCTCCACCAACCGCCAATATGTGCGCACAATCTCCTCCAGTCCCCACGCGTCACAGCTGGTCCGCAGCTCGTACGTTCCGACGCGCCGGTCGCGCTCGAGCCCCTTCTGATTGAGCTTCCATCGCACCGCCACCGCGTGCCCCTTCTTGGCTGCCTGTGTTCCCTTTGCCGCGGCCTGCACCCGCACCTCGTACTGCGGGGCTGCCCGGTTGTGGCGCTGCTTCAGGCGCCCGACCTTCTCCAGCACCCGCTCGTACTGCTTCAGGCAGCCCGCGCGCCCAAGACCCGCGTGCAGGCTCCGCAGGTCCTGCTCGAACCGTTCGCGGGCGCGCTCCTGGATGGCTGCTTCCTTGGCCTGCCGCCCTTGGGTCCAGACGCGCACGCGCTTCTCCCGGGCCCCGGGTCGCGAGACATCCCAGGCCTTGGCCTGCATCCCGCAGCGCGTCGTGAAGCACTCCGGCTCGGCGCCCGCGGGCCGCTCGGCGCGCTTGCCACGCTGCACCGTGATCCAGTCGTAGCCCCGCTTGCGCAACCAGTCCAGGTTGGCTTGCGAGGCAATGCCGGCGTCCATCATCACCACTGGCCGCGACGCGTCGGTCCGGGAGCGGGCTTTTAGGCGCTGGATGGCCGCTTTGAGGGTGCCCGGTTCGGAAACGTTGCCCGGCAGCACCTCGCTGTAGAGCGGGAAGCCGGCCTCGTCGGTGGACAGTGCCAGAGTGACCAGCGGGCAGTCAGTGCGCTTCTGTTTCGAGCGACCGAACTGTCGGTCGGCCCCGGCTTTGCCGAAAGTGTGCACATTCGTGAGGTCGTACAGCGCCAGCGCCGGGCGGCGGCCCTCGAAGAGCGTGCGCTCGCGCCCGGCGAGCGCCGTCTCCAAACTCGCGCGAGATTGCCAGAGGCGGTCGCCGATGCGGTACAGCGAGTTGAGAGCGGGGGGGCTCTGGGTGTCGCAGCCGAGCAGTTCCCAGGCCGAGCTGGCTTGGTTCAGCCAGCGGCTGGCCTCGCGTTCGGAGGAAGGGTGCAACATGCGGGCGAGCACGAGAGCGGTGGCCAGCGAGGCCTCGTGCTGGGAGCATCCCAGCTGGCGGAGGATGTCGGAGAACCGCAGCGAGTGCAGCGCGGCGAGAGCGACGCGCTCGCCCCCGACAGAACGAGTTGGCGGATGGTGGAGGGAGTGCAGCAGGACGGTGGCGACGGGCTCACCGCCGACAGCGCGGTTGCCGGAGCGAGAGTGGCGCCGGCGCTGTAGACGGCTGGCGGTGCGCTGGGCCAGCTTGAGCAGCTCGGGGTCCGGATCGAAGAGGGGCGTGGTGCCTGAATCGAGGCCCTGCACGAGGGTGGCGAATGCGCGCCAGTGGCGCTTGGGGAGGGGGAAGTCGGCACCGAGGTTGAGGAGCGTGAGCTGGCGGACCTGGGAGCCTGACCGAACGGACTCGCAGAGTCGATGGGAGAAGCGTGAGCCGTGCTTGGACGATCCGGTTTGTGTGCGGCGGACATACATGCTGCTTGCCACGATTACGGCAGACCGACTATCGAACATGACACGAACATACCACAATGAGACATAGAAGATGGCCCTACATTTCGGATCTCGGAAAATGGGGCCGGTCACATGCGGCCATCTATTCTCACGTTCTGGCCTTCACGTCACTGAAACAGGTGCATATACTATTATTAATAGCAAATCATGTGGTTATTATAGATAATTCAACGCTCGAACCACGAGCAAGCCGATGCATTCTGGAGCTCCACCACGGTCATCCCGGTCCATTTTGGCGAACTCCAGTTGGAGCTCGTCGGTGACTGTGATCAACCCGGTAACCGGGCCGAGCAGCACGCCGGTCGCGGTGTAAGCGACGATCGAGTTAATCCTGAGCCTTTGGCCGACGCCCTCTGCCAGCTTCGCGACGAGGATCAGCAGGCCAACTGAGACCAGAGTTCCAGACACTGAGTCCACCTTCGAATCCCGTAGAGTCCCTGCATACCGATAGGGCGGGTTCGCTCACGCTCCGATGGGGCAATCGGGCTGGATGTGCTGCGAAAGCCCGTGGCCGGGCGGGCATCGGCGTGATCCGCGCCCAGCCCCGCCAACGGGAGGGCCGCGCCCAAGACCTGACTGGTCTTTCCGCAAGCTCGGGCGAGTGCGGACTGGTGCGCCCGCTGCGTCTCCCGGCCGGCGGCTTGCGCCGGCCGACCCCAGCGGTCCCCCGGCCCCCGAGGGAGATCCGGGCCGGCCGCTAGACCGAATCGGGCCTGGGATGCACCCACGGCTGGCGATACGGGCGCGCCAGCAGTTGGTTCGCCTCGGGATCGTCAGCAACTCTCCCGCTCTGGGCGTCCCATCGCAGCGCGCGACCCAGCCTCATCGACAGGTTGGCCAAGATGCAGGCCGTGGTCGACATGTGGCCCTCCTCGATGTCGGCGACGGGCCGCGAGCGGGCATCCACGGCCTTCAGCCAGTCCCGCATGTGGTAGCGCACGGCGTGCGCCGAGTGCAGTTCCAGATCCGGCTCGGTCTTGTCCTCCGGGTATTGGTCAACTTCCGGCTTGTTGCGGCCTTGGAGGGCCTGTGCGCCCTTGTCGACCGGAACGAAGTCCCAGCCGTGAACGCTCCCTTTCAGCGTTCCCTTGGAGCCGTACAGGAAAAAGGCCCACGGATAGCCCGGGTCCGGCGCCGTGCCCCAGCTCCGGTGAGTCCAGACCACTGGGAATTGCTCGTACTCGAATGTCGCCACCTGCGAGTCGGCGATGTTCGCCTTGCTGTCCCGCTGGATCTGGACGCCACCCGTCGACCAGACCTTCGAGGGCCACGTCAGCCCCGTCATCCAGCGCACCGTGTCCAGCATGTGCACGCACATGTCTCCCATAATGCCGTTGCCGTATTCCATGAACGCTCGCCAACGGCGGGGGTGGACCAGCTCGTTGTAGGGCCGCATCGGGGCCGGACCGGTCCACATCTCGTAGTCCAAGTGGGCCGGCGGCTCCCGGTCCGCCGGATTCGTCCGCGCGCGCATGTGGTAGTAGCAGCACACCTCGGCGTGCCCGATCTCTCCCAGCAGGCCTTCCTCGACAATGCGGCGCTTGGCCTCGACAAGGTGGGGCGTCGAGCGCCGCTGCAGGCCGATCTGCACCACGCTCTCGTACTTGCGGGCGGCGGCCAGCATAGCTTGGCACTCCACGATGTCCACGCCGATCGGCTTCTGGCAGTACACGTCGGCGCCGGCCTTGCAGGCGGCGATCATCGGCAGCGCGTGCCAGTGGTCCGGAGTCGCGACGAGCACGAGGTCCAGCTCCTCTTGCCGCAGCATTTCCTGGTAGTTGCCGTATGTGCGCGGCGCCTTTCCCGACTGCTGGCGGGTCGCGGCCATCTCTGAGGCGGCTTGCAGCGACTTGCTGTCGACGTCGCACATCGCGACGATCTCGACCGGATCGACTTGGACTAGCCGGAAGAGATCGACCTTGCCGTACCAGCCCGGCCCCACGATCCCGACTCGGCGCGGGCCGTCCGCGGCCCTCGCGCCCGGAACCATCAGCAGGCCGCCAGCTGTGGCGCCGATGAATCCACGACGATTTGATACAGAAGTCTTCAAGTTGGTACCCCCGGTGGATTCTGTATGATACCCAGCGTTCTAGGGCGATTGCCCGCCAGAACGCCAGAGAAATGCCCGCGAGACCGCCGAACGTCATTCTCATCGTCGCCGACGACATGGGTTACGGGGACTTCGGATGCTTCAACGATGCCGCCGTTTCCACGCCGCACTTGGACCGGCTCGTCGCGGAGGGGACCTGTTTCCGCCAGCACTACTCGGCCTCGCCCATCTGTGCCCCGGCGCGCGCGGCCCTGCTCACGGGACGCTACCCCCACCGCACGGGCGCGGTCACGCAGCACGAGATTCACGGGCTGGACCGCATCGCGCTCCGCGAGCGGACCATCGCCGACGCGTTCGGAGCCGCGGGTTACCGCACCGCCTTGGTCGGCAAGTGGCACAACGGCACGTTCGACGCGAGATTCGAGCCGAACGCGCGGGGATTCGACGAGTTCACCGGCTTCTGCGGTGGCTGGACGGACTACTACCGCTACTTTCTGCGCCGCAATCAGTCTGTCTCGGCATCGGCGGGCACCTACCTGACCGACCTGCTCACGGACGAGGCGGTCGGCTTCATCCGCAGGCAGCGGAGTTCGCCCTTCTTCCTATACCTGCCCTACAACGCCCCGCACTCGCCCTTCCAAGCGCCCGCCGCCCTGGTCGCGCCGTACCTCGAGCGCGGCCTGAGCCGCATCGTGGCCACGACCTACGCCATGATCGAGCGCATGGACCGCGGCATCGGCAGGGTCTTGGACGAATTGGACGACTTGGGACTGTCCGAGAACACCATCGTGGCATTCACCAGCGACAACGGCCCCGCGTTCTTCAACCCGCCGTACATGCTCGAGGAGGGGGAGCCGACCTTCAACGAGCGCTTCAACGCCGGGCTGCGCGGTAGCAAGGGCTGGATCTACGACGGCGGCATCCGCGTTCCGATGCTGCTGCGACGGCGCGGATTCGTCCCGCCCGGGCAGTTCGAGGACACCCTCGCGCATTTCACCGACTGGCTGCCGACGCTGCTCTCCATGGCCGGCGTGGGCCGGGACGCGGGGGAGCCGCTGGACGGGCACGACCTCTCGCCGCTCTTGGAGGGCCGCGCCCTGTCCCGCCAGCCGCGCCAGTACTGGCAGTGGAACTTCTATTGGCCCGACATCGGGACCAACGCCGCGATGAGGGACGGGGACTGGAAGCTGGTGCGACCGATGGCGCGCGGCACGCGCTTCTTCCGTGACCAGCTGTGCGTCTCTGCGGAGGATCGAGCGCGGACTGCGGCCTTTGTCGAGGCCGACATCAAGCACAAGGAGGATCCCCGCGCCATCCGGCGCGTGCTGCCCGTCCCCCGGCTCAAGCGCCAGCGGCCCGAGGCTCCCCAGCTCTTCGACCTCGCGAGCGATCCGGGGGAACGGACGGATCTCGCCGACGAGCACCCAAGGCGCGTCCGCCGCATGCTCGCCCGTCTCGAGACTTGGTTCGAACGCGTCGAGGCGGACCGCGACTCGATTCGCTGGGACTGACGCCCCCTCGGTGAGCGAACGCCGCCGGGGCACCCTTGAGCGGGGCGGCCGGCGTCCGAGAACGCGCTGGCCGCCCCGCACGGCGAGGGATCAGTAGTCGTGGTGGTCCGGCGGCCCTGCCGGCTGCGGATTCTCTTCGGGAATCTCGTAGACCGCTGCCTCCGTCGTCAGAAGCAGGCCCGCGATGGACCCGGCGTTCTGCAGAGCGTTGCGCGCCACCTTGGCCGGGTCGATGATGCCGGCCTCGACAAGGTCGCAATAGCGGCCCTTGTTCGCGTCGTAACCGCTGTTCCCGCTGGCCGCCCGCACGCGCTCGATCACGATCGCGCCCTCTTGGCCCGCGTTCTGGGCGATCCAGCGCAGTGGCGCCTCGATTGCCCGGCGCACGATGTTCACGCCGGTCTGCTCGTCCGCGTCAGACCGGTCGACGCCGTCCAGTGCCGCAGTGCCGCGAAGGAGCGCGACTCCGCCGCCAGGCACGATGCCCTCCTCGACGGCTGCGCGTGTGGCGTGCATCGCATCTTCCACGCGCGCCTTCCTCTCCTTCATCTCCGTCTCGGTGGCCGCGCCGACCTTGATGACCGCCACGCCGCCGACGAGCTTCGCCAGCCGCTCTTGCAGCTTCTCGCGGTCATAGTCCGAGGTCGTCTCCTCGATCTGCGCCCGCAGCTGCTTCACGCGCCCCTGGATCGCCTGCGGGCTGCCGGCGCCTTCCACGATCGTCGTGTTGTCCTTGTCGATCACCACCCGGCTCGCCTGCCCTAGGTCCTGCGGCTGCACGCCCTCGAGCTTGATCCCGGTCTCTTCCATCAGCGCCCGGCCGCCGGTCAGGATCGCAATGTCCTCCAGCATGGCCTTGCGACGGTCGCCAAAGCCCGGCGCCTTCACTGCCGCCACGTTCAGCGTCCCGCGCAGCTTGTTGACCACCAGCGTTGCCAGTGCCTCCCCCTCGGTCTCCTCGGAGATGATCAGCAGCGGCCGCCCCTGGCCGGAGACCATCTCCAGCACAGGCAACAGGTCCTTCATCGAGCTGATCTTTTTCTCGTGGATCAGGATCAGGGCGTTCTCGAGAACGCACTCCATCGAGTCTTGGTCGGTGACGAAGTACGGGGAAGCGTACCCGCGGTCGAACTGCATGCCCTCGACCACGTCAAGCTCGGTGTCGATCGTCTTGCCTTCCTCGACGGTGATCACGCCGTCCTTGCCGACCTTTTCCATCGCCTCGGCGATGATGTTGCCGATCGCGTGGTCACTGTTCGCCGAGATAGCGGCAACTTGCGCCACCGCGCTACTCTCGACCGGGCGGGCCATGCTCGCGATCGAGTCCACGACGAGCCGCGTGGCGTGATCGATGCCGCGCTTGATGGACATCGGGTTCGCGCCGGCCGCCACGCTCTTGACGCCGCCGGCGAAGATCGCCTGGGCCAGCACGGTGGCGGTCGTGGTGCCGTCGCCGGCCACGTCTGAGGTCTTCGACGCCACCTCTCGGACCATTTGGGCCCCCATGTTCTCGACCAGTTCCGTGAGCTCGATCTCCTTGGCGACCGTGACCCCGTCCTTGGTGACGGTCGGACCGCCGAACTTCTTCTCCAGCACCACGTTGCGGCCCTTTGGGCCCAGCGTGACTTTAACTGTGTCGGCGAGCTTGTTCACGCCGGCCAGCAGGCCTTGGCGGGATTCCTCGCCGTGGACAATCATCTTGGCTGCCATCTTGTTGTGTTCCTCCTATGCCTTTGCTTTTGCGCGCAGGCGGCACGACTCCCGGATCGGGCCGCCGTGCTCAGTCCTCGACCACGCCGAGGATGTCGTCCTCGGTAAGGATCAAGTATTCAGTGCCGTTCACGGTGATGTCGGTCCCGGCGTACTTGCCGATCAGGACCGTGTCGCCTTCTTGGACGTCGAGCGGCACGACGCCTCCGTCATCCTTCTTCGAGCCAGGGCCGGCAGCGACAATCTTGGCCGTCTGGCCCTTCTCCTTGGCGGAATCCGGGATGATGATTCCGCCAACGACCTGCTCTTGCTTCTCGATACGCGTGGCAACGACTCGGTTGCCAAGGGGTTGGATCGCCACAGTGCTATGATTCCTCCGTCTCAAATGGTCAGCGCGAGCGCTCCAAGCCCACCCTGTCCTCGGCAGCGGGCCAAAGCCCGCAGACCGCTGGAGGGAGGGCACTGCCGGTAAAACTGCACCCGGCGAGCCCGTGGAACTCACGCCGTCGGGGCGAATGCCCCGAATCCCTAGTATGACCAGAATCGGTGGCTTGGTGCAAGTGCCCGGATTGTCCCGTCGCGCAACGGGCAGCGCGGCTGGTTTGGCCGTGCTTGTGGCCTGCGCCGCTGCCGTTTCCTTGGCGGCCGGCCCGCCGAACGTCGTGCTCGTGCTGGTGGACGACCTGGGATGGATGGACCTCGGTTGTCAGGGCTCAGAATTCTTCGAGACTCCGAGGATCGACGCCTTGGCTGCCGGGGGCGTGCGCTTTACCGACGCGTACGCGAACTGTCCCGTCTGTTCCCCGAGCCGCGCGGCGTTGATGACCGGCCAGTACCCTGGCCGGGTCAGCTTCACGGGGCATATCACCGCCATAGGCCGGCATCGCCACCCCGAGGGCAGCGCGATCATTCCGCCCCGTGACCTGATGCACTTGCGTCCCGAGGCCGAGACCGTGGCCGAGGCGCTCTCCCGGGCGGGCTATGTCTCGGCGAGCATTGGCAAGTGGCACCTCGGAGGCGAGGACTCGTGGCCCTTGGCCCACGGTTTTGACGTGAACATCGCCGGTCACACCCATGGCAGCCCGGCGGGCTACTTCCATCCGTACCGCAACCCCGGCCAGGACTGGAATCCCGACATGCCCAACTTGGACCTGAGCGAGGGGGCGGAGGGGGAATACCTCACCGACCGCCTGACCCGGGAGGCGGTGAGGTTCATCGAGGCCAACGCCGGGCGCCCGTTCTTTCTCTACCTGACGCATTACGCCGTTCACACGCCGCTGCAAGCGCCCGAACCGCTCGTGCGCAAGTACGAGGCCAAGCGAAGGCGGCCCGGTTCCGGTCCCGACCCGGTCTATGCCGCCATGGTCGAGACGGTGGACGACTCGGTCGGCCGGGTGGCGGACACGATCGAGGCGAGCGGGATCGCCGACAGCACGGTCGTCATCGTCACCTCGGACAACGGCGGCCTGTCCACGGTCACCGAGAATGCCCCCCTGCGGGCGGGCAAGGGCCACCTTTACGAGGGCGGGATCCGGGTCCCCCTGATCGTGCGCTGGCCAGGGCACGGGCAGCCCGGGAGCGTCGTCCGCGATCCGGTAACACTGGCAGACATCTATCCGTTCGTCTGCGAGCTGGCGGGCGTGCCGGCAGATCCCGGCCGCGAGCTTGACGGGAGAAGCATCGCCCCCTTGCTGGAGGGCGCCACCTGGGGGCCGCGAGACTTGGTCTGGTACTACCCTCACTACAGCCCTCAGGCGAAGGCGCCGGGGGCCGCGCTGCGCTCGGGACGCTACAAGCTCATCGAATCCTACGATCCTTTCCGAATCGAGCTCTACGACCTTGAGCGCGATCGGGGGGAAAGTCGTGACTTGGCGGCTGAGAGGCCTGCCTTGGCCGGACGGCTTCGCGAGCGATTGGCAGCTTGGATCGACTCGAGCGTTCCGATCCGCCACACCGCCAACCCTGATGCCGCCGCAAGCGTCGCCCCATGAGGTGACACAATGGGTCTGGGACCTGCCGACGCCATCGGATTGTGTGATCCGGCCCGGGTCCGGCGAGCGAGATGGGCAGGATCGCGGTACTCGACTCAGGTGGCCAGTATTGCCACCTGATCGCCCGCAAGGTCCGCGAACTGGGCGTGCTCGCGGAAATCCTGCCCGTGGGCGCCGACCCGGCAGAGCTGCGCGGGTACGACGGCGTCGTGCTCTCCGGCGGTCCCGCCAGCGTCTTTGAGCGCGCAAGCCCGCGGCCATCTCCCGGCCTGTTCGCGATCGCAAGGCCGATGCTTGGGATCTGCTATGGCCACCAGCTGATCGCCAGCCATTTGGGTGGCCATGTCGAGCGCGGCCAGTCCCGCGAGTTTGGAAGCGCCACGCTGAGGGTGGCCAAGCCGGAGGGACTGTTCGACGGCATGGATGCCGAGCAGCGAGTTTGGATGAGTCACGGTGACCACGTCACCGCCCTGCCGCCGGACTTCGCTGTGCTCGCCAGCACGTCGGAGTGCGAGGTGGCGGCCATGGGCGATCCGCGGCGCCGGATCTACGGCTTGCAGTTTCACCCCGAGGTGGTGCACACAACCGGCGGCGCGCAGATCTTGGAGAACTTCCTGCGCAAGGTTTGCGGGTGCGCCCCGGACTGGAACCCGGGGAACCGCACGGAAGAGTTGGTGCGGCGCATCCGTGCGGAGGCCGCCGGCCGGCGCGTGCTGCTGTTCCTCAGCGGTGGGGTCGACTCGACTGTCGCGTACGCCCTGATCGTGCGGGCGCTGGGCACGGCGTCCGTGTTGGCTGTGCACGTGGACACGGGCTTCATGCGGGAGGGCGAGACGGCGCAGATCGAGGCCGCGTTCCGACGCCTCGATCTCGGGTCCTTGCGAGTGGTGCGAGCTGCGGACCGTTTTCTGCGCAGGCTCCGCGGTGTCGTCGATCCGGAACGCAAGCGCCAGATCATCGGAGAGGCGTTCGTCGATGTTCAGGATGACCTGCTCCGGGGCCGCCGGTTTGCGAGGCACGATTGGGTGCTCGGCCAGGGCACGATCTATCCGGACACCATCGAGTCGGGCGGCAGCGATCAGGCCGACGTGATCAAGACGCACCACAACCGCGTGCCGCAAGTTCAGTGGCTGCTGGCCAAGGGGCGCGTCATCGAACCGCTGAGCGAGTTCTACAAGGACGAGGTCCGCTCGGTGGGCCGAGCGCTCGGCCTTCCGTCGGAACTGCTCGACCGGCATCCATTCCCCGGGCCGGGGCTGGCAATCCGCTGCCTGTGCAGCGCATCGCGCGCGATGCCGGTGGTTGATCGGGAGATTGCGGCGGTGGCGGGCAGGGCAGGCTTCTCGGCGGTTCTGCTCCCGCTGCGCAGCGTGGGCGTGCAAGGCGACAGTCGCAGCTATGCGGACGTGACGGTGCTCTGCGGCGGGCGTCTCGACTTTGGAGCGATCTTGGCCCTGTCAACCGAGATCACGAACGAATTCCGCCGCACCAACCGCGTCGTGGCGTGCGTCGCGCCGCGCGGGATCGAAGTCGCAGAGTGGCCGATCCATCCCGCGACGCTTGATTCGAGGCGCGTACGGCTGTTGCAGCGGGCAGATCGCATCGTCACGAGGCACCTCGTGGAAGGCGGCCATTACGACCAGGTTTGGCAATGCCCGGTCGTGCTCTTGCCCTGGGGGCGCGAGGGATCGGAGGCCGTGGCACTCCGACCGGTGATCTCCGTCGACGGGATGACCGCCTCAGTCGCCGAATTGCCCGTGCCGGCACTGCAGGAACTGGCAAGGCGGCTCGTGACGCTTGAGGGGATCGAGGCTGTGCTGTACGACGTCTCCCACAAGCCGCCATCGACGATCGAGTGGGAATAGCCCAGGCGCCGCTGGGGGTCGTCCGTCAGCTGGCAACCTCCGCTACCCACTGCTGCACCACTTCCCGCACCGCGGAGCGGCCCAGTTCGCACTCGACCCGCAGCGCCGGGCTTGCATCCACTGCCGAGTAAACGTCCTCGGCCCACTTGAAGGCCGCGCTGGCCTGCTCGCTGGCCAGTGGCCTCCGGCGGGCGTCCTGCGGGTTGACGATCAAGAGCGGGCGCGGCGCGATGCTGGCGTAGATATCCCGGATGTCGTAGGAGCGCAGCACGCCCGGAAGGATGCAGCTTGTCGGCTGTGTCGCTTCCGGGTCATCCAGTATCGATCGGAGCGAAGCCGGAGCCTGAATGCTGATCACCGCGGAGACGCGGGGATCGAGGACCGCCGCGTGTGCCACCACCAAGCCCCCGATCCCGACCCCCGCGACAATCCACTCGCGGCGCCGCGTCTGCATCGGGGCTGTCGCCAGCAGGTCCTTGAGACGCTGGCCGAACAGCGGGCGGCCCAGTTCAAGGCTGCGGTAGGCAATAAAGTCGTCCCAGGCGAACGGGACTTCGAGCGAAGGAATCTCGATGGCACTGGTCCCCCAGCCGCGCAGGTCGAGGCCGTACACGCTGTGACTGGCGGCCAGGATTGCGTCGACCAAGTAGCGCTGCACGACGGGGTGGTCCTTGCCTTGGTCCGCGACGACGAAAGCCGTGCCTTTCGAGTAGACGCCGGCGTCGAGAAATCGGGACGGCACGTCGATTCCGAACTCGCTCTTGAACGAGCCCACCCGGGTCACTTCCTTGACGCGGGCCGCGATGCGGCTCTGGTAAACCTCGAACTCGCTCAGCCCGCGCGGCAGTGGAAATTCCGGGGTGCTCTCGTCCGCCGTTTCGCGCAGCAGCTCCAAGACGCTGCGCGACCCGAGATCGGCGGACACCTGGCCGGATGCGGTACAGGCCAGGGTGCCGGGAGTCTGCACCTTGGCATCCGGGTCTTCCTCCGCCGGCCGAGCCTCCGCTCGGAGAACTCGCGCGAAGAACCTGACCGCCGCTTCCCGAAGTTCCCGGTTCAGTCCGTGACCGGCATCGGTCTCCGCCAACTGCAGGTTGCCCGGCTCGCCCAGCTTCTCGTAGACCGCCGCGAGCTCACCATGGGTGCGGCGCACACCCGCGATGGGCACGTAGTCCCGAACCGCGGCCCCGATCATCAGGGGCTTGGGCGCAAAGGCGGCCAGCAGCTCGGGATGGTCGATGCCGGCGCGCAACGTCCCGTAGAGCACCTGCTCCGGATCTGCGATCAGGAGTGCCTCGGTCTTGGCCCGGAAGCTCGCGACGGCACAGCTCGCGAAGGCGGCTCGAATCCGGTCGTCGAAGCACGCGAACTGGAGCGTTACCATCCCCCCGCCCGACTGGCCCGCGATCCCCAGCCGTGACCGGTCAAACTCCGGCCTTGACTCCAGGTAGTCGAGAGCTCTCGTCGCATCCCAAGCCCGGAACTCCATCAGATTGCCACCCAGCAGGTAGCACCGATCGCCCAAGACACGATGCTGGGCGCTGCCGGGCCGGAAGCGGCTGGCACCGGTGCCGGGGACCACGAACTGCCCGCGTTCCCCCTGGCCCACCGCGTCCCAGGTCAGGACTGCCATGCCGTTCCGGGCAATGAGCTGGCAGAAGCGTTGGTAGCTCTCGCCGGCCTTGCCCTCGGCCGAGTGGCCCACGGGGAAGATCACCGCCGGTAGCGGGCCGCTCGTCTCCCGGGGCCGGTACAGGTTTGCCGTGACGTGGAAGCCCGGACGGCTCTCGAACACGATTCGCTCGACCCGGTGGTCGCCAGCATCGAGCGTCCCTACGTGACTCGGGTTGAGTGACGAGCGTGGCGGAAACGCACCCCACATGCGTCGCAGCTCAGTCCGAACGCGCTTGCGCAACTCGGCGAAGTCGGCTTCCGACTCCGCGCCCGCGAGTCGCTGCGAACGCCGCTCGTCAAGGACCCTAAGGTACTCCCGGACGAATTCCCAGAGCATTGCCCCGGATCGGGACTGTCCCGATGCCTGGGCGCCCGCCAGCGCGACCCACCACAGATCGCGCCGCGTGATCGAGGGCGTCACGCAGACGGCTCGGACCCGCGGCCCTCGGCGCTCGACCGCCGTCCCCGGTCGCTGTGGACCAAGCTTGCGACGGCTGCCGCCGCCTCCGCCGGATCGCTGTGCTGCCAGATCTGCCGACCGAAGATCACTCCCGAGGCTCCTGCGTCCAAGATTTCGCGCACCGTCTGCAGGGTCCCCTCGAGACCACCCTCGCGCCGGGGTCCCCCGGCCACCAACACGGGCACGCCGCAACCGTCCACGCTGTGGCGGAACTCTTCGACATCGCCGGAGTAACGGGTCTTGATCACGTCGGAACCCAGCTCCGCGCCCATGCGGCACGCCAAGCTGATATCGTCGCCGATGCCAGGCGGCAATTGGTCCGACCCCGTGCCGGCCATGTCCATGTGATTGGCCATCATGGCGTTGCTGAGGATCTCGGCCACGACCGGCATCCCCCAGCGTTCCGCCTCGCTCGCGACAGCGCCAACCTTCTTGAGCTCTTCGCCCTCAAACCCGGCCCCGAGCGTTGCGTTCATCACGACCGCGTCCGCGCCCATCGCCACCGCCTGTTCCACATCGACGAACAGGTGCATCTGACCGCTGCCTTGGGGGCTAGCGCAGCCATCGATGCGCAGGACTACGGCCAGATCCTCGAGATCGTCGGAGACTTGCCGGAGAACCCCCGGGGTTACCAAGATTGCGTCGGCGCCGGAACGCGCGATCTGTCGCACGACTCGCGCGGGGCGTTCCAAGCCTCGGACGGGTCCGGCCGCGTTGCCGTGGTCCATCGCCACGACGACGGCGCGCCCATCGCTAAGGATCCTGCGCAGGCGCAGATTCTTGCCGATCGATTGAAATGCCATCGTTCCTCCAGTCTCTACCAAACTGTTCCCACCGGACGGCGGGTCAAGGCCGGCGTGAGCCGCCTACGGCGCTCCCGCCAAGGGTGCCTCCATCGGCAGCGCCAATGGGGCGTCCACCAGAAAGTCCAGTCCGCGCATCGCTCGCAGAGCGGCTCGCAACGCCGACCGCCGCGCGGGCTCGAGGGTCGTGACGAACGGCAGGTCATCCTTCGGAAAGTGTGGCTCTTGCAGGACGGCCTCGATGCTAACACCCTGCTCGGCCAGCTTTGACGCGAGCGTGGCCAGAATGCCCGGGCGGTCGCGGACCCGGAACCGCAGGTAGAACTGTCGCTCTTCGCTGTCACTGGAGACCGGAGTGTGATCCGCGAGCACCGTGTGGCCGAAGGGCGGGGCACTGCTCCCTGCATTCCCCTTGAGGCCGCGCGCGGCAGCCATCAAGTCGCTCACCACTGCCACGCCTGTGGGGGCCGGCCCGGCCCCCTTGCCGTAATAGAACGTGTCGCCGCCCCTGCCGTGAACCCAGACAGCGTTGTAAGAGCCGGACACGCCGGCCAGAATTGTGGCATTCGGCACCAAGGCGGGACCGACTGCCAGCCGCAGTCCGTCTGAGTCCCGGTGGGCGCTGGCCAGCAGTCGAATCGTGTGGCCAAGTCTTCCCGCATAGGCGAAGTCAATCGTCTGGATGAGCCGGATTCCCTCCAGTGCAATCTGGGCAGGCAGCACGCGCTCGCCAAAGGCGAGCGCCGCGAGAATGGCCAGCTTTGACCGGGCGTCGTGGCCGTCGATGTCGGCCGAGGGGTCGGCCTCGGCATATCCGAGCGCTTGGGCTTCGGCCAGCACTTTGTCGAACGGCGCCCCGGTGCGCTCAATCTCCGTGAGGATGAAGTTCGACGTTCCGTTCAGGATTCCGACCAAGGCATCGATTCCGTCGCCCGCAACGCCTTCCCGCAGGGCCTTGAGCACGGGGATTCCGCCGCACACGGCGGCCTCGATCCCCATCGTTCCCCCGCGGCTGGCGTGGCGACTCCAGATTTCCGGCCCACGCTCGGCTAGCAGTTCCTTGTTTGCGGTGACGACCGGCTTTCCGGCCGCCAGTGCCGCCTCGACCACGGCTCGCGCCGCGCCCGTCCCGCCGACCAGTTCCGCCACGACGTCGACCCGGGAATCGTGCACCAGGTCTCGCCAGTCCGCGGTCTTGCGGGCACTGGGGTGCAACCGGACGGCATCAATGTTCCCGTCCAGCACCCGGCGCGAGCAAACGGCGCTCACGCGAAGGGGAAAGCCGAGCTTGGCCTCGATCTGGCGAGCGTTCTGGCTCAGCAGTCGCAGGGCTCCCCCGCCCACGTTGCCCAAGCCGACGATCCCTACGCGGACGGCGGACACAGATTCCCATTCTATGGTCAGGGAGGGCAGGTCCACGCCGACATCCCGGCGGCAACCCCCGGCGGGCCCTCGCTCGCAGCGTTCGAACCGTGACGGGATGCGACTGTTCTCGTCCATCGCCGCGCGCGCCTGTTCCGCCGACGCCCCGGAGAGCACTCGTGGCAGTCGCTTCGCGCCAGGTTTCCGGACTGCGTCAAACTCCGGGCGCTCCGAGTCAGGGCCGGCGGCCCTGGGCGCGGGTCGCGGCACCCGGGCGCTCTTGGGACGAAAGCGCCCGGCTGAGCCGAAGGCTGTTGCCCAGAACGGAGAGGCTGGAGAGGGCCATTGCGGCGGAAGCCAGCACGGGCGAGAGGAGCACACCCAAACCGGGATAGAGGAGCCCAGCCGCGACGGGCACTCCGATCAAGTTGTATCCGAATGCCCAAGCATAGTTCTGGCGGATCGTTCGCTGTGTGCGGCGGCCCAGCTCGACGCACCAGGCCACGTCCGCGGGGTCCTCCTTTCCCAAGATGATGTCCGCCGACTCGATGGCGACATCGGTTCCCGACCCGATGGCAATGCCCAGGTTTGCCTGGGCGAGCGCGGGTGCGTCGTTGATGCCGTCACCCACCATCGCGACCGTTGCGCCGCTGGCCTGCAACTCGCGGATCTCAGAGGCCTTCTCGACCGGAAGCGCACCGGCAATCACGTCGTCGACACCGGTCTCGGCCGCCATCCGCGCTGACGGTCCGATACTGTCGCCACTGAGCATCAGGACCCGGATGCCGAGCTTCCGCAGTCGGTCTGTGGCCTCGCGCGAGCGAGGGTGGGCCGTGTCGCTGAGAGCGAAGCCACCGGCCAAGCGGCCATCCCGGGCCGCCAAGACGGTGGTGAGGCCTCCCTGGCCCCAGCGCTCGATCGATGGCCCGGCAGCCGAGACGTCAACGCCGCGGTCCGAGAGCAGCTCGGGTTTTCCGAGCAGCCACCGCCGCCCGTCCACCTCCCCCTCGGCACCGGCGCCGGCGAGAGCCCGGAAGCCCTCCACTTGGAGGGGTGGCCCGGTGTCGAGATCTGCGATTGCCCGGGCGACCGGATGTTCGACCAAGGCCTCGATGGCACTGGCAGCCCGAACTACCTCGGCCTCTCCAGCGTTGCCGAACGTTGCTACCCGGCGGATTCCAAGGCGGCCCAGGGTCAACGTCCTAGTCTTGTCGAACACGACAGTGTCGACCTGCCGGGCTGTCTCGAGAGCGCCCCCGTCGCGGACAAGGACCGCGCGCTCGGCAGCGCGGCCTATGGCAACGGTGAGCGCCGCGGGAGTGGCCAGGCCCAGCGCGCACGGGCAGGCAATGATCAGGACGCTCACACTGCAGTTGACGGCCATTCGCACGCGGTCCTGTGGCGGCCCAGCCACCAGCCATGCCGCCAGCGTCACCGCTGCCACCGCTAGGATTGCCGGGACAAAGACCGCTGCGATGCGGTCCGCCAGCCGCGCCGCCGCCGATTTCGAGGCTTGTGCGCGTCGGACGAAGTCAACGATGCGGGCGAGGTGCGTTTCGTTGCCGACCCCCTCCGCGCGGATCGCCAGATGACCGTCAATGTTGAGCGATCCGCTCAGGACGCGGGCGCCCGGCAGTTTGTCCACCGGCACGCTCTCGCCGGTCAGGGGCGACTCGTCCACAGCCGCGCCGCCGCGGATCACGGCCCCGTCCACGGGAATCCTCTCCCCGGCCCTCACCACCACCTCGTCACCGCTCCGGACATCGCCAGGCTCGACTCGGACCTCGGTGCCACCGCGGCGGACCTGAACGCTTCCCGCTTGGAGGGCCAGGATGCGGCGGATCGCGTCGGAAGTGCGGTGCCGGGCCCGCTCCTCGAGCCGGCGCCCGAGCAAGACCAGCGTCACGATCACGGCCGATGTCTCGAAGTACACCGGCGCGGCGGCGCTCTGCCCGATCCAGCCCGGTACGGCTGTCGACGCGAAGCTGTAGGCGAAGGCGGTCAGCGTGCCGACCGTGACGAGGGTGCTCATGTCGCAGCTTCCGTGCCGGGCACGCTTCCAAGCCGCACGGTAGAAGGGCAGCCCGCCGTAGGCCAGCACTGGCAGGGCCAGCCCAAACTGCAGCCATGGCACTGCGCCTATCCCCAGACGGCCGTGCGACATCGCGATCACCAGCAGCGGCAATGTCAGAGCGGCGGAGACGGCCAAGCGTCGCGTCATTGCCGAATCCTTGCCGGGATCGGCGCTGGAGTGTGGGCTGGTCTCGACCGCGCCCTTGTAACCGGCGGAACTGATTGCGGCGATGATGGCGTCCGGGGATGCGCGGATCGCGTCATGCTCGACCCGTGCGCTCCCTTCCGCGAGCGCCACTTCGCACGATTGAACGCCCGTCAGTCGCAGCACTGCCCGTTCAACGGTGGCAACGCAGCTAGCACAGGTCATGCCGCTGATCCGGAAAGTCGTCGCGGACACCTCCGCAGGAGGTCGGGGCGCTCGGGGGGCGGGCTCGCTGGGCATCTCCGGGCCCGCCGGGCCGATCGCCACCAAGCGTGGCGAGGCCCGGGGCGCGAAGCCGGCGTCGCTGACCGCGGCGCGCAGATCCCCAATCGTGGCCGCGTCGGGGTCGAACTCAACCTCGGCCGATTGGGTCTCGCGGCTTGCGGATGCCGCGGTCACGCCATCCACTGCTAGGAGCGCCCCCTCCACCGTTCGCTCGCAGCCGCCGCATGTCAGGCCGGCCAGTTCGACGACCGTCTGTTGGCCCGTGGATTCGCCCATCTCTCTGGCGGTGCGAGTCGCCCGGGCACGCCTCTCCCGCTCTTGCCGCGCGAATCTGAACCAATGGTAATCGGTCGCCGGCCCCGTCGGCACGCTCCGCTACTGAGACCGTCAAAACTGTGTTGCCGCACTGTCGCCAACGCCCATCCTCCGTTGTGCTAGATTGAGGCTACCGTCAGATTCAGCCGAAAGTGCTGGGCAAAGTTGGTAGGCGGAGCGAACCAATTGTTCCGATGCTCCTGAGGCGGCCTCGGCCACCGGGTGGCTCGGGGCGCCGAACTGGCGTCAGGGGCTGTCAGCAGCGGAACTCGAAAGGTATCTGAGCCTGGGAGAAGGGACATGATTATTTCGATGAAGCCGGGGGCTACCCGCGATCAGATTGAGCGGGTGTGCAACCGGATCCAAGAGATGGACTTCGCCGTTCGGTCGATTCAGGGCGACGAGCGAGTCGTCATCGCGGCTGTCGGCCTGGGCGATGTCGAGCACGCCATCGGAGTGCTCAGGTCGGTGGACGGCGTGGAGAACGGCGTTCCGATCAGCGCCCCCTACAAACTGGTCAGCAAGCAGGTCAAGAGCACCAAGACGGTCGTCGAGGTGGGTGACCGGTCGGTCGGCGGGGAGGAGTTCGCGGTGATCGCCGGTCCTTGCTCGGTCGAGACGGAGGACCAGATCATGGCGTGCGCCGAGGCGGTCTCCGCCGCTGGCGCCCACTTCCTCCGAGGCGGGGCTTACAAGCCGCGCACCAGCCCGTACAGCTTCCAGGGATTGGAAGAGGCGGGCCTGAAGCTTCTGCGCAAGGCCGCGGATCGTCACGGTCTGAAGGTTGTCACCGAGGTGATGACCGTCCGGAATGTGCAGCTCGTCGCCCACTACGCAGACGTGCTGCAGATCGGCGCGCGGAACGTGCAGAACTTCCCGCTGCTCAAAGAGATCGGTGCGACCACCAAGATGCCGGTCATGCTCAAGCGCGGCCAGTCGGCGTCGATCAAGGAGTTCTTGCTCTCGGCCGAGTACATTGTCACCAGCGGAAACCCGAACGTGTTCTTGTGCGAGCGCGGGATCCGCACGTTTGAGTCGGCCACCCGCAACACCTTGGACATCAACGCAGTGCCAGTGCTCAACGAGCTGACGCACCTGCCAATCATCTTGGACCCGGCGCACGCCACCGGAAAGCGCTCTCTGATCCCACCCCTGATGCGCGCCGCTGTCGCGGTTGGCGCCGATGGGGCGATGGTGGAAGTCCACCCGGATCCGGAGCGGGCGTGGAGTGACGGCGCGCAGTCGATGACCTTCCCCGCGTTCTCGCAGATGATGAGCGAAATCAAGCCGTACGTCAAGCTGTGGGAGACCAACCGGCTTGAGTCTGTAGCCGCTCGCAATTGAGGTAGCGTCGACCTTGCCTGGCCCGACGGGCCCGGACCTTGGACGGGGCAGGGCGGCGGCGCTCGGCTTGCCCCGGTGCGCGATGGGCATTGGAGATGTCGTCTCGCACCATCGCTCAGAGCGCCTGATCGACGGCGTTCGGGCGGAGCCCGTAGCCCTTTGGCCCGACGATCGCGGCTGTTTTCTCGAGGTCGCGCGACTGGGGGTGGGCTTGGCGTCGCAATTCGAGGGCGGACCGGTGCAGGTGTCCGCGGCCTATAGCTATCCGGGCACGGTCAAGGCCTTTCACTTCCACCTGGAGCAGACTGACCTGTGGGTCCCGTGCAGTGGGATGTTCCAAGTTGCGCTGTGCGACCTGCGCAGCGATTCTCCGAGCTTCGGCCGGCGCAACACGCTGTACCTTGGCGAATCCCGGCCGTGGCAGCTGCTGGTCCCCCCGGGTGTGGCCCACGGGTACAAGGTCATCGGAACGGCGTCCGCGACGCTGGTCTACCTGACCGACCGGCATTACGAGCCGGCTGACGAGGGGCGTCTGCCGTATGACAGCCCGGACCTCGCCTATGACTGGGAGACGCAGAGAAAGTGAGGCTCGTGGTCACCGGTGGCGCCGGGTTCATCGGGTCCGCCTTTGTGCGGGCCGTTCTGGCCCGTGGCGCGCCCCCGGAGGTGCTAGTCCTGGACGCCCTGACCTACGCGGGAAACGTGGCCAATCTGGATCCGGTCGCCGGGCATCCCATGCTGCGGTTCGAACGGGTCGACATTCGGGACGAGGGCGCCGTTCAGGCCGCGTTCGGCCGTTTTCGCCCCGACGTCGTCGTCCACTTCGCGGCGGAATCGCACGTCGACCGCAGCATCATCTCGCCTCTGGACTTCGTGTCGACGAACGTGCAGGGAACCGGGGTGATTCTGGAGGCTGCCAGGTCGTGGTCACCGGACCTGATCGTCCACGTCTCCACCGACGAGGTCTACGGCAGCATTGACCACCCGGCCCTCGCCTGCGAGGAGTTCCCATTGCGAACAGCGAGCCCGTACTCGGCCTCCAAGGCGGCTTCCGACTTGCTCGCGCAGGCCTACTGGCGCACGTACGGGCTGCCCGTGATCGTGTCGCGGGCTTCCAACAATTACGGGCCCTACCAGTACCCCGAAAAGTTGATCCCGCTGCTGATTGCCAACGCGCTCGAGCGTCTTCCGTTGCCGATCTACGGCGATGGGCTTCAGGTGCGGGACTGGCTGCATGTCGAGGACCACTGTTGCGCGATTGAGGCCCTGATCGACCGCGGCAGGCCCGGGCAGCTCTACAACGTCGGGGGTGGCTGCCAGCTTTCCAACATTGAGGTCGCCCGTCGGGTGCTGGCCTGTTGTGGCGCTCCCGAGTCTCTGATTCAGAACGTCACTGACCGGCCCGGCCACGATCGCCGGTACGCCCTTGACGGTGCCAAGCTCGAGGCGGAGACTGGGTGGAAGCCCCGGGTTGACTTTGACGAGGGTCTGCGGCGGACGGTCCGGTGGTATCGTCGCAATCCCGCGTGGGTTCTGAGCGCGCGGTCCGGCGAGCGCGGGTGGGTCGGCCAGAGCCAGCCATTGTTCAGCGCCCCCGTGGCTCAGCCGGAGTAGGCGCCAGTTCCCATTCGTATTGCCTGGACGGCTCTCGGAGCGTTCGTGCCGTGAATCGACGGCGGTTTTCGGGGCGGGCGGTTGAGCGCCGCCAACTCCTGAGCCGGCCCCCGACGAATCCGGCCCCGCGGCAGCGTTCAGAACCAGCGCCGCTTGTCCACCACGTTCAAGAGCGGCTCGCCGCGCGCGAACCGGCCGGTGTTCTCCAGCAGGATCGCCAAGTGCCTCGACGCGATCTCGGGAGAATGCCCGGCGACGTGCGGCGTCAGGATGACGTTCTCCAGGCTCCAAAGGGGGTGGTCCTTTGGCAACGGCTCGACTTCGTAAACATCAAGCGCGGCACCTCCGATCTCTCCCGACCGCAGGGCCTCGACAAGGTCGTCCAACTTCACGATCACGCCCCGGCCAATGTTGATCAGGATTGCGTTGGCCCGCATGCGGGCAAATCGGTCCGCCGAGAATAGACCCTCGGTCTCAGGCGTGTGCGGCGCGGCGATGACCACGTAGTCGCTCTCGGCCAGCAATTTGTCGAGGTGCCCGACGGGCCATGGCCCCTCCACGCCCGCGGGGGCATCGCGGGGATCGGAATCCACCGCGAGCACGCGCATGCCCAGACAGACGCCGCGCCGCGCGACCTCACTGCCGATCGATCCGAGCCCGACCACTCCGAGTGTCGTCCCGGCCAGTGTCGTGTGCGCCAGATCCACGCCAGTCGTGACGGCCGGGCCGCTGCGAAATGACTGCCCCTGCTTGGGGCCGCCAAATGGCATCCAGCGCCGCTCCCGCTGCTGTCGGATATAGATGTGCAAGTTGCGGGCGAAGCACAGCATGCATCCCAGGACATGGTCAGCGATGTTGTCATGGAAGAGCCCGCGCATGTTCGTCAACTGCGCGGGATGCTCGACCAGCTCCGGGAAGATGTAGTGCTCCAGGCTCGCCGTCGGCGATTGCACCCAGCGCAACTGGCGAGCTGCTGCCAGCATTCGCGGTGTCAGCTTGCCGAAAAAGGCGTCGGCATCCGCGATTTCGCCGACCGCCGCCGATTCTGTCGAGCAGTTGGCCACCCGCATCGGAGCGGATGCCGCGGCGATGCGCGCCAGACGGTCGTCCTCGACGTCTGGGTAGATTGCCAGTTTCACCGGATCTCCTCGCTGACAACTTCGCCCTCGATGACCACTCCGACGCAGTGCGTCGTGTATTCGAACGGGTCCCCGTCGTACAGCGCCAGATCCCCGTCCTTGCCGATTTCGATCGATCCCACCCGGTCATCGATGCCCAAGATACGCGCCGCGTCGATCGTGATGCTCCGCAGCGCGTTCTCGAAGCCAAGCCCGTGGGCAGCCGCGACGGCAGCCTCGAAGAGCACCAGCCGGCTCTTGGGGACGTAGGATTCGAAGCCTCCCTGGACGGCCGCCAGAATGCCGGCATTGGCCAGCTTGGCCGCGGTGGCGAAACTGAGATTCTCCGTCTCGCCGGTGGCTCGCATCATCGTCGGATGGACGATCACGCTCACGCCCGAGGCGCGGATCTGCTCCAGCACTGCGTAGCCTTCCGCCACTCCGTCCAGAATCATCGGAATGTCGAATTCCTCCCGGATCCTCAGCGCTGTCAGGATGTCCTGGGCGCGATGGGCTGTGACGAGCAGCGGCGTGGTTCCGCGCAGGACGTGGCCCAACGCCTCTAGGCGCAGGTCCCGATCCGGTCGATCGCCCTCCTCGGTTCGTGCCCTCGCTTGCAGGTACTCTTGGGCTCGCACCAGCTCGGCGCGCAGCATGGCTGCCATCTTGGACCGCGTTCCGGGCGCCTTGTTCCCGCGTTCCCGGGCCCCTTCTCCCAGCGTTGCCGCGATGGTCGCCATGGGCTTCACGACAGCTTGGTCCAAGGTCTTGCCGCGGGTCTTCAGCACCGCGGTCTGCCCGCTCACCAAGGCCCGCGGTGCATGACCGGTGTGAATGGTCGTCACACCGTAGCTGAGGACCCAGCCAACGAGCGCCTCGCGGGGGTTATAGGCGTCGACAGCCCGCAATTCGGCCTGGACCGGCTCGGATTCCTCGACTTGGTCTTGGTCGTGGGGTTGGTTGAGATACCCGCTGAGGCCGATCGTGCAATGGGCATCGATCAGCCCGGGAGTCACAACGGCGGCCGTGAGTGTCCGGAATCCCGCCGGAACATCCACGTCCGCGGCCGGACCGATCCGGGCGATCTCGCCGTCTTGGATGACGACGATCGCGTCTTCGATCGACTGCCCGGCCGAGGTGTGCACGATCCCGCCGTGCACGGCGACCTGCGGTCGGGCAATGCTGGCAAAGGCAAGGGCCGTCAGCACGACCCATCTGGCTCGCGCGCGCATCAGTCGTGCTCCCCTCGCGAGACCGAGTGCAGCAGCAGTGCTTGGTCGTGGCTAGCTCCGTATCCGCCCTCCGCATAGAGCTGATCCCTGGGATCGCTCCGATCGAACACGCGCACCCCGTCGACCCAAGTCTCGAGAACCTTCGAGTAGACGCTCAGCGGGTCGCCTGACAGCATCACGAAGTCGGCGTCCTTGCCCGCGTCGAGCGACCCGATGCGCTCTTCGAGCCCGAGCATCTCGGCTCCGGCCAGCGTCAGGCCACGCAGGGCGCCCTCGCGTGACATGCCAGCCCTCACGGCCAGCGCGGCCATCCGCGCCAGGAGGCGCGAGTCGGTGATCGGGTCATCGGAGTGAAAGCCGGTTCGGACTCCTGCCGCCTCCAGAATCTCGGCCGTCGGCAGTTGGTTGTCCTTGGCCTCGATCTTGCCGCCGGGGCTGTCGATCAGGATGAGCGATGCCCCCAAGACATTGTCAGAGGCGGCGATCTCGTCCGCCACGGCCCAGCCGTCGCTGACATGTTGCAGGACGACGCGAAACCCGAACTCGTCGGCGAGGCGCAGCACGGTCAGAATGTCGTCATGCCTGTGGGTGTGGAAGTGCACGACTCGGTCACCCCGCAAGATGTCGGCCAGCGTTTCTAGCCCAAGGTCGCGCGGCGGCGCATTGGCCCCGTCGCTGGCAGCCCGTCCCACCGCCTCCATATACTCAGTGGCCTCCATGAAGCGCTGGCGGATCAGCGCCGCGGACTTGGCGCGTGTCCCGGGGAAGGGGGGATCCTTGCGGGAGTTCGTGCCATTGGCCATCTTGACCCCGTACGCGAGTTCCCCGTCTTCGCGAAAGACCAGCAGGTCCTCGATCGCGCCGCTGTCCCTGTGCTTCACGTAGAGCGTCTGGCCGCTCAGCAGGTGCCCGGAACCCGGCATGATGTTCGCGGTCGTGATCCCGCCAGCCTGAGCCTTCTGGATGCGAGCGTCGCGCGGATTGACGGAGTCCAGTGCCCGCGCGTCCGGATGCAGCGGTCCGCTGCCGTCCCCGCCATCCACGCTGCCGGCGTGGCTGTGAGTATCGACGAAACCCGGCATGATTACCATGCCCGTGGCGTCGTGACGCTCGGCGCCGGCGGGCAGTTCGACCTCGGCCGAGCTGGCGGCTGCGACGATCTTGCCCCGATGGATCACAAGCGTGCCATCCTCGATGGGGGGCCGGCTCACCGGCAGAAGGTGGGCGCCGACGAAGGCGCGGGGCACGTCTTGCGCCAGTGCCGCCCCGGTCGCGAGCCCTGCGAGGATTGCAATGCGCAACATTCCCTCAATTCTACTGGCGTCACCGCTCGCAGTGTCCGGGCGCGCCGACCGTCCATCGCGGGGGAGGGCGCCAGAGCCGCTACCCTTAGAGGTGAGCCGGGATGCAGCGATTGCTTGTCCGCGCCCCGAACTGGATCGGTGACGCAGTCATGGCGATCCCAGCGCTGCGCGCTGTTCGCGCCGCGCACCCTGGCTGGCAAGTGACGATCCTCGCACTCCCGTGGGTGGCCGACCTGTACGAGGGCGAGGGATACTGCGATCGGGTCCAGCTGTACAGGCGCGCGGAGGTCCACCGCGGCTTTCTGGGGCGGGAACGGCTTGCGCGGACGCTCCGCACACCGCCGTTCGACCGCGCGGTTCTGCTGCAGAACGCTTTCGATGCCGCATGGCTCGCGTGGCGGGCGCGGATACCTGAGCGGATCGGCTACAACCGTGATGCGCGAGGGCCGCTGCTCACCGCCCGCGTGCGGGTTCCAACGTCTGGCGAGATTCCGGCTCACCAGCGCTTCTACTACTTGGAGCTGCTCCTGCGTGCCGGGTTGATCCAGCGCTATCCGGCCGACACATCGTCCCGATTCGACCGGATCGAGCACCTGCGCGAGCAGGGTCTGGCCCGCTGGCGCCAATTGGGCCTGCCGACGGGGCCTTGGATCGGCGTGAGTCCCGGCGCCGCGTTCGGGTCGGCCAAGCGATGGTTCCCCGCTCGGTTCGCCGCCGCCGCGTGCGAGCTCGCGCAGGCAGGACAGGCCCGCGTCGCAGTGTTCGGGTCCGCGGCGGAAGCACCGCTCGCGGCCGAGGTTGCCCGGCAGGCCGGGCCGGGCTCAGCCTGCCTGGCGGGGCGGACCACGCTGTCGGAGTTCCTCGCGCTCGCATCGACTTGCAGCCTGTACCTGACAAACGACTCGGGATCGATGCACGTCGCGGCGGCGCTGGGCGTGCCGACGGTGGCGGTGTTCGGAAGCACGGACGCCGACGCCACCGGGCCAGCCGCGCCTTGGGCGAGAGTTGTGCGGCACCCTGTCGAGTGTTCCCCGTGCCTGCTGCGCGAGTGCCCCATCGAGGGTCACCCGTGCATGGATGGGGTCGAAGTCCGCGATGTCGTGGCCGCTGCCCAGTCACTCTTGCGCGCCGCCGATTCGTGAGCGCTTCTTCATAAGATGGGGTTGGTGAACGGGGCGATCATTCTGGACAAGCCCGCAGGGGTGACGTCATTCAAGGCTGTCAGCAGGCTCCGAGGTCTCCTTGGCGGGCTCCGCTCGGGGCACCTCGGGACGCTCGACCCGCTCGGCACCGGCGTGCTGCCCGTCCTCGTGGGCCGAGCGACGCGCCTAGCGCGGTTCTACCTGGACCACAGTCGCGAGTATGTCGCCACCGTGAGATTCGGATGGGCCACCTCGACATACGACGCGGAGGGCGAGCCGTTGAGCGATCCCTCCGAGGTCACGCTTGACCGTGCCGCCCTCGATGCATCTCTCGGTCAGTTTCGCGGGAGCATCAGCCAAGTTCCGCCGCCTGTGTCCGCGAAGAAGGTTGGCGGCGTAAGGGCGTACCGGCTAGCCCGGAAGCAGCGCCCGGTAGAGCTCGATCCCTCCCAAGTGTCCATCGAGGAGCTGGAACTGCTCGACGTCAGCGGTGCGAGTGCGACGCTCCGCTGCGTGTGCTCCGCGGGGACGTACATCCGGTCTCTTGCGCACGACTTGGGCACGGAGCTGGGATGCGGGGCGCACGTGGCCGAACTGCGGAGAACTCGCGTGGGTGAGTTCTCGATCGAAGATGCGAGCACATTCGAGGAACTGGAATCCTTGAGCGCGGGCGAAATCCTGTCGCGTGCGCTGGTCCCCGCGGCCGAGCTCGTTCCCAGCTTGCCCGTCCACCGGGTTGACTCCACCGAAGCCGCCAAGATTCGGCACGGCCAGCAGTTTCGCGTCAGTCCGTTCTCGGCGGGCAGCAGCGCCAGGATCGTGAAGGCCATCGATCCGCGCGGCGAGCTGCTATGCGTCGCGCGAGCCGTGGGGCCCCGCATGTTCCATCCGTTCGTAGTCTTCTGAGCGGCCCGACAGCGGGTTGTCCCGCCGCACGTGGCCCCAAGCTGGTGTGCTGAGTCTCAAATAGCCTATCTATTTGCCCGGCCCCCTCCAGCGCCTTCCGTGCGCGGTGGATCTTGGCTAGGATCTTTTCTCCGCCCGCCTTCCGGCGGTGTGGCTTCGGATTCTCGTTGCGCTCGGCCAGGTAGGTCGTGATCGCGTCCGTGAGCTGCTTGACGCTGGTGAAACTGCCCGCGCGGATGCAGTCCGCGGTCAGATCCGCAAAGAAGCCTTCGACCAGGTTCATCCAGGAACTCGAGGTCGGCGTGAAGTGCATGTGGAATCGCTTGTGCCGCTTCAGCCAAGCCTTCACCTTGGCGTGTTTGTGAGTGCTGTAGTTGTCGGCGATCAGGTGCACATCGAGATCCTTCGGCACTTGGCGGTGGATCTGCTTCAGGAAACGGAGCCATTCCACGTGCGTGTGTTCTTCTCCGTGCGGTAGATCAACTTGCGCTCCAAGTAACTGATCGCGGCGAACAGGCAGACCGTCCCGAGACGACAGCGGTCGTGCGTCTGCGTCCGGATGTGCCCGATTCCCAGCGCAAGCCCCGGCTGGGTCCGCTCCAAGGCTTGGCATTGGGTCTTCTCGTCGCAGCAGGGCACGACGGCTTTCTCGGGAGGATCCAGGTCCAGGCCGATCACGTCCCAGGGCTTGCGTGCGAAATGCTCGTCGTTCGACAGCTTGGACGTCCTCGTGCGGTGCGGCTTGGGGCCGTTACGACGCCAGATGCGGCCGACCGTGGACTGCGGTACGCCTGCATGGCACGCCATGCTGCGCGTGCTCCAGTCGGTCCTCCCCGGAGGCTTCTGCCCCGCCTGGGCCACGATCTTCCCGACGGTTGCGGGCGGGACCGATGGCCGCCGCCCCCGGCCGGGCCGATCGTCCAGGCCGGCGATGCCGTCGCCATCGAAGCGCCGGGACCAGCGGCTGACGCAGGCGACGCTGACACCGACCTGTGCGGCCACCTGACGCTGACTCAGGCCTTGGCTGCGCAGCAGGCCAATCCGGGCCCGTAGGCAGTCCCGCCGGGAAGTGGTGGACGCGCGGACACGACGCTCCAACTCGGTACGGCCCTCATCCAGAATGCCGAGTGCTTCGACGGGACGAGCCATGGGCCCCTGCCCCAATACGGCACCAGAACTTGGCAATTGTCATATGTTTTTTGCGACTCACCACGCTAGTGTCATGTGTCAGAAGTCCTTGACCAGTAGGGCTGCAGTTTGGTACCGTCTCAGGGGGAGGCGGGACCGAGCATGCCGAATCACCACACAAGGGAATTGCCGGAGCTCTCGGAGGAGGAGCGGCAGGAGTTGGAGCGCTGGCTGCGCCGGCAAACGACGGCGCAGTCACTGGCCCTGAGGGCGCGGATCGTGTTGCAGTGTGCAAGTGGCAAGAGCGATCTGGCAGTAGCGCAAGTGGTCGGAGTCACTCGCGGAACGGTCGGCAAGTGGCGGCGGAGGTTTGTGCAAGACGGCTGCGACGGATTGCTGGACGAGCCCCGACCGGGAACTCCTCGCAAGGTGTCGGACAGGGAGGTTGAACGAGTCGTGACTCGCACGCTGGAGTCGATGCCTCGGGGAGCAACGCAGTGGAGCACACGGTCGATGGCCAAGGAATGCGGCTTGAGCTTCGCCACCGTGGGCCGCATTTGGCGCGCGTTCGGGCTGAAGCCGCACCGCACGGAGACCTTCAAACTGTCGAGGGACCCGCTGTTCATCGAGAAAGTCCGGGATGTCGTGGGGCTCTACCTGCATCCGCCCGAGCGGGCGGTGGTCCTGTGCGTGGACGAGAAGTCGCAAATTCAGGCGCTAGACCGAACGCAGCCCTTGCTGCCCCTGCGGCCAGGCGTGCCCCGCCAGCAAACGCACGACTACAAGAGGAACGGCACCACGTCACTGTTTGCAGCGCTGAACACAGCCACCGGCGAGGTGATCGGCAAGTGCTACCGGCGACATCGGTCGATCGAGTTCAAGCAATTTCTGGCGATCATCGACAAGCGGGTGCCTGAGGACTTGGATGTGCACCTCGTCTTGGACAACTACGGCACGCACAAGACGGCGATGATCCACAATTGGCTGCTGAGACGCCCGCGGTTTCACTTGCACTTCACGCCCACGAGCGCCTCTTGGCTCAATCAAGTGGAGCGCTGGTTTGCCGAGATCACCCGTCGCCAACTACGACACGGGACCTATCGCAGCACGTTAGCCCTAGAGAAGGCCATCAAGGAGTACTTGGAGGTGTACAACGAGAATCCGAAGCCATTCATCTGGACCAAGCGCGCCGATCAGATCCTCGAGTCACTCAAGACTTACTGCTCACGTATTTCTGACACAGGACACTAGCACTGGCGCATTGGGTGGCCAGGGGCCTGGGGTGCCGAGCGGCAGAGGTCCGCGGTCACCCCTCCCATGGGCCTAGACTTCGCGATTCGTGCGCTGGCCAGTGCCGTTCCGGTGGCGGTGAGAAGTGTGGCTGCTTTCCGTTCCGGCCTGTTTGGTTCGGGCCGGAGGCCGACCTCGCCACTCCAACGCAGTGGGCGGACGCCTTCGCTGGCCTTGGCTCTGCCTGCGAGTGCTAGACGTGCACGTGGCCGACCCATGAGGGCCGACCACGGTGTCTCGCAGATCCCAGCAATCCGCTAAATGGCTGGTCTGAAGCAGCCTCTGGCGATGGATCCATCGAGCACGGACCGGTAGGCCATGTCTCCGTCGGGAGGTCCCACATCGGACGGGTAGTCGCCGCTGAGAGCTTCCATGAAGGCGATCAAGTCCTCGCGCTCCTGCGCGCTCAGGTGGTCCAGCTCGTGGATTTCCTCGTCGCGGTAGTCATTGGAGTTGCCCGCGCCGATATAGAAGTCCAGCACTTCCTTGAGCGTCTTGAGATGCCCGTCATGCATGTAAGGGCCGCTGTCCGCGACATTGCGGATGTGTGGTGTCTTGAAGGCCCCCTTGTCCGCCTCAACTTCGCTCACCTCGAAGCGCCCAATGTCCAAGAGCGACCCGTCTATCTCCGCCCCGACCCCCAAGTTGTGGAACTTGTTGTCGGTGAAAAGGGCATAGCCCTCCTCTTCGTTGATCTCATGGCAAACTTCGCAGTTGCCCTTCTCAGGGTCGCGGAAGAGCTCGAGGCCTCGGATTGCCGAGGGGCTCATCGCCTCCTCGTCCCCGCCGAACAGATACCTGTCAAACGGGGAGTTGCCCACTAGGACGGTTCGCTCGAAACTGGCGATCGACTTGCCAACCATCTCAAATGAGATCGGCCCGTCGCCCCATGCGGCCTTGAAGCTCTCGACATACACCGGGTCGCTCGAAAGGCGCTCGATGACGCCCTCGTGTGTGAATGCCATCTCCACCGGATTCTCGACCGGCCCTCCGGCCTGTTCTTCCAGGCTCGCGGCGCGACCGTCCCAGAACTGGGTCGTGAAATAGGCCGCGTTCATCACCGGGGGTGCTTGCCTGCCGCCCAGTTGGCCGTTGACACCCTCCGAGAACTGGTTCGGATCCGCGAATCCTGCCTCCGGGTCGTGGCAGCTGGCGCAGGCGATCGTGTTGTCCACGGACAGTCGCTTGTCGTAATACAATGCCCGGCCCAATGCAACGGTCTCGGCCGTCACCGGGTTGTCGGCGGGAACCGGAACGGGCGGAAGCCCGAGCGGCGGCTCCACCGTGATCGCCTCACCGATTGGGGTTGCGGGCCCGGCCGGGGCCTCTGTGCCCTGCGGCGAGCAGGACAGCGCAGCCAGTAGCGCAACTCCCGCCAAGACCCATTGAAGGTTGTTCATCATCCCTGAGTTCCTCCTCCTGATGCCACTCTAGCGGCGAGTCTCATTTCGTCGCCGCCAATCCCAGGCCATTTGCCAGCCGGCCGGAAATCGTCGCTCTGAGACCCAAATTATACAGCGGATCCTTCACCCGGTAGTCACAGGGCGGGGCCCGTCGGCCCCGCTGGCGCTCTCCGACCGCGCCCCGTCCCGCGTAGAATGGGCGGGTCATGCACGGATCGATCAAGACAGTGGGCGCAATCCTAGGGGTCGTGGCGGCGCTCGGGCTCCTGCTCGGCTGCGCGAAGGGGCCTCAGGCGGAGGCGGACGAGTTCATGGCGGCCTACGACCAGTTGATGCTGCAAATGTACCCGGTCGTTGCGGAGGCCTATTGGCAGTCTGCAACGGACGTTACCGATCTCCACGTCGGCGAGCGGATCGGCGCCGAACAGGCGATGGCGGCCGTCAGCGGCAACCCGTGGGTGATCCAGACCGCCAGGGGGCTTCTCGAACGCTCCGGCAGCCTTGACGATCTGACCCGCCGCCAGCTGAGATCCGTGATGCACTCCGCAGCGGAGTATCCCGGGACGATCCCCGAGGTCGTGGCCGCGCGGGTGGCGGCCGAGGCAGAGCAGAGCGCCATTCTCGATTCCTTTGAGTTTTGCGCCGAGCGCGACGGTGCCCGCTGCTCGAAGGTGGTCACGCCCAACCAGATCGACGAAGTCCTCGTCCGCTCCCGCGATGAGTCGGAGAGGCGGGCCATCTGGGAAGTCTCCAAGCAGACCGGACCCGCGCTCAAGCAGGGCATAGGACGCCTGCGCGACTTGCGAAACCGCGTGGCGCAGGAAATGGGGCACGACTCGTTCTTCGCCCTCCAGGTGGATGACTATGGCATGACGGTCGAGAAGATGATGGCGATGATGGAGCGCTTCAATGCCGACCTGAGACCGCTCTACGAGCAGCTCCACACCTGGACCAAGCACGAGCTGGCCGAGCGTTACGGTCAGCCCGTCCCGGACCTGATACCCGCGCATTGGATCGGAAACCGCTGGGCACAGGCTTGGCCGGGCCTGAGCGAGGGCATCGACCTGGATGCCCTCGTCACCGACAAGTCCCCCGAATGGATCGTGCGCCAGTCCGAGGCCTTCTACACATCGATGGGGATGCCGCCGCTGCCCGAGTCCTTCTACCAGAGGTCCGATCTCTACCCTTTGCCGCCGGGCGCGGACCGCAAGAAGAACACGCACGCCTCTGCCTGGCACATCGACCTGCGGGAGGACGTGCGCTCTCTGATGAGTGTCGAGAACAACTGGCGGTGGTTTGAGACCTCGCACCATGAGCTCGGGCACATCTACTACTACATGGCGTACAGCGGGCCCCACGTTCCCCCCGTGCTGCGAGGGGGGGCGAACCGCGCCTTTCACGAGGCCATCGGCGATCTGATCGGCATCGCGGCGCGCCAGCCGGCTTACCTCAAGGAGATTGGGCTGCTCGCCGAGGATGCCGAGATTGACGAGATCGGGTGGCTGCTTGACGAGGCTTTGGACCAGGCGGTTGTCTTCATCCCGTTCTCGGCCGGCACGATGTCCTTCTTCGAGCACGACCTCTACGAGCGGGACATTCCCCTCGACAAGTTCAACCGGCGCTGGTGGGAGCACGCCGGGCGGTTTCAGGGGATCGCCCCGCCCGGCGACCGGGGCGAGGAGTACTGCGACGCGTGCACCAAGACGCACATCACCGACGACCCCGCGCAGTACTACGACTACGCCATGGCGTTTGTCATCAAGTACCAGCTGCACACGCATATCGCGCGCAACATCCTCGGGCAGGATCCGCGCAATTGCAACTACTACGGGAACGAGGAGGTTGGCGACTTTCTCTGGGAGTTGCTGAGGCTGGGGGCGACCCGCGACTGGCGGGACGTCTTGCTGGAAGCGACCGGCAGCGAAGTCTCCACGAAGGCAATGCTGGACTATTTCGAACCGTTGGTCGCCTACCTCAGCGAGGCGAACGAGGGCCGCGCCGTCGGCTGGTGACGCGAGCGCCCGGCGGGCGCTACATTGGGACCGATGAACGGCTCGCTCGTCGCGGTTGCCATGAGCGGGGGGGTGGACTCCTCCGCAGTGGCAGCCCTGCTGCACCGTCGCGGCCAGAGCGTCGTCGGCATGACGATGCAGCTCTGGGACCAGCGGCGGATGCCAGACCTGATCCCAGCTGGCGGGGTCTCTGGCCGTTGCTGCGCGCTGGATGACGTCCATGACGCCCGGTGGGTCGCGCAGCGCCTCGGAATTCCGCACTACGTGGTCAACTTCGAGGCAACCTTCGAGCGCGAGGTCGTGCGGCCATTCGTGGAGGAATACTTGGCGGGTCGCACTCCCATCCCGTGCACGGGGTGCAACACGTTCGTGAAGTTCGACCGGCTGCTCGAGACAGCCGAGCAGATCGGTGCGAGTGCCGTGGCCACGGGCCATTACGCCCGTCTCGGGTACGACGAGCGCTCCGGTCGGCACCAACTGTTGGTCGGGCTCGATCCCACCAGGGATCAGTCCTATTTCCTGTTCGGGTTGACCCAGCCGCAGCTGGCGCGGACCCGGTTCCCGCTCGGATCGATGCGCAAGGCGGATGTGCGGCGACTTGCCACGGACCTCGGCCTCGACGTTGCCTCGAAGCCCGAGAGCCGCGAGCTGTGCTTCGTCCCAAACGGGGATTACGCCCGCTTCGTGGAGTCGTACCGGGAGTCCCACGGGATGGGAAGCGGAGACCTCGCCGGTGAGATCGTGGACGGCGACGGCGCCGTGCTCGGGCGGCACGGGGGTGTCCATCGTTTCACTGTCGGCCAGAGAAGGGGGCTGGGCATCGCCGCCGGCCATCCTGTGTACGTCACCGAGATCCTTCCGGCCGAGCGCCGGGTCGTGGTTGGCCGGCCGGGTTCGCTGCTGCGCGGCAGCCTCCGCATCCGTGACGCCAACTGGATCCAGTTCGAGGCCCCGTCCGCCAGCCTCAGGGCGCGCGTCAAGATCCGGTACCGGTCAGAGCCGGCATGGGCCGTTGTCCGCCCGGAACCCGGCGATCCGAGCCAGGCCGAGATCGTCTTCGACCAGCCTCAGCGGGCAGTGACGCCGGGGCAGGCAGCCGTGCTGTACGACGAGGACCGGGTCGTCGGGGGCGGCTGGATCGTCTGACCGCAGATTTCGGCGGTCGGGCTAACGTTTGTCGGCCCCGGTGCGTCATACCACCATGAAGGAGCTAGGCATGGTGGACACGGTGAAGGTTGGAAATCTCGCGTTCGGACTGAGCCGGACTCAGGCAGCCCAGGCGGAGCGGCGCTTGGTTGAGGCTGCCCAGGCGGGCGATCAGGATGCGTTCTCCGAGCTCGTGCGGATGCATGACCGCAGTGTGCTGGGCATTGCCCTGCGGATGCTTCGTTCGCGGGAGGATGCGCAGGATGCCTACCAGGAGGCCTTCCTGAAGACCTACCGCAAGATTCACACCTTCCGATTCCAGTGCCGGTTCCACACTTGGCTCTACCGAATTGCCACCAACGTTTGCTTGGACATGCTCCGACGTCGGAAGTCTCGCCCGGAATTCAACACTTTCGAGGAGGACGAGAAGCGTGGCCGGTCCCCGATCCAGCTCGCTCCGGACGCGCGGCCGACCGGGGCGCCGGACCGGATGCTGCGCAGCCGGGAGATCAAGGACCGCGTCGTCAAGGCGATGGACAGGCTCTCCGAGAGGGAGCGGCTTGTCTTCACGCTGCGCCATTACGGGGGCATGCGCCTGGCCCAGGTCGGCAAGGTCTGCGGCTCTAGCGAGGACTCCGCCAAGCAGTGCCTCTTCAGGGCCACGCGCAAGATGCGCAAGGAGCTCAGCGATGTCCGGTTCTGACGGTCGGACAGAGCTGGCCAGCGAGCTGCTCCGCCAGAAGGTGCGCCTCTATCTGTACGGCGAGTTGAGCCTCTCGGAGCGTCGCCAGGTGGACCGGTTGCGGCAGCGCGACCTGGCCTTCTCGGACCTCTTCGACGAGGAAGAGGCATTCTTGCTTGCCCTTGACGACGGCGGCGTTGACGAGGACATCGAATCGATGCTCGGGGATTGCCGGGAAGATCTCTCGCTCGCGATTGCAGGCGAGGCTGCCCCTCCGGGCCGGGTGTCGGTCTGGGCCCGCGCGGGCAACTCGCTACGGGGCGTGTGCGCCGGCGCGTTCGCGCGCCCACTGGCCTGGCAGTCCGCGCTTGCCTTGGTCCTGGTTGCCCTCGGATTCTTCGCGGGCCGCAGCAACTGGGGCAACACCCTGGTCCCGCGCGGAGGTCCGGCGGCAGGCGAGCCGCTGATGGCCGGCGACAGCCCGGATGCCGCGGGGGTCGAGACCGTCCAGCTCGACCACGCGCTGGGGCAGGTGCGCATCGTGCTCGAGGAGCGCCGGGTGATGACGGGCACCTTCACGGATCCCATGATTCGCGCGCTGCTCATGGACACCGCGCGGGACTCGCACGCCGGTGCTCGGCTTGCGTCCCTTGAGGCTCTGCGCGGGCATGCCGGCGACGGTGACGTGCGAAGCATCCTCCTGAGCGCGATGCTTGACGACCAGAACTTGGGCGTGCGGCTGAGAGCCCTCGATGCCCTGCGGCCGCACGCGGGCGAGCAGGACGTCAGGCGGGCATTGGTGCAGATGTTGCGGACCGATCCATTAGAGGGCATGCGGATCCACGCGATCCAAGCGCTCAAGGAGCATCCGGGACGCGATCTTGCGGGTGCGCTGCAGGAATTGGTCGAGAGTGAGCAGAACCCATTCGTGATTCAGGAGAGCGAGCGCATCTTGGATGTGCTGGACGCTTCGATGGAGAGGTTCTAACCCGATGAGGGGTGCTTTCTTCGGCCGCTGGGTTGCTGTGGCGGGCCACTTGGCGCTGGTCTCGGCGCTCGCGGGCCAGCCATTCCCCCTCTCGGACAGTCGCGGCCAATGGTGGGTCCAAGAGTGGAAGGGCGAGACTTCCGCGGCGCCGAGAGTGATCGTGACTTCGAGGGGAGCCGTCGAAGTGCGGGGCGCTGAGATCGACGATGTGCGCTATCACTTGACGACTAGGGTCCGGGGTGGCACTGCCCACGGTGTCTTCCCGCAGGTCTTCGACAGCCCGGGCGTTGACGTCGGAGCTGCTGACGGCGAGACCATGCGCCTGGCGCTGCGCGACCCGAAATGCTCCCGTTGCCGGGTCGAGTATCGGTTGGAGGTGGAGGTGCCCGCGGGCACCGAGGCGGTCTCGGTCGAGACCGTGGCCGGCCCAGTGCGCGTCGTGGGCATCGCGGGGTCGGTGAGTGCCCGCGCCAACGGCGGGGCGATCCAAGTTGACCGCGTCGGCGGTGCGGTGGCGGCTGTGACGGCCGGCGGGAACGTGCTCGTGGGCTCGGTCGGCGGCCACGTTCACTGCGAGACGGTCGGGGGTGCCATTGAGCTGGCTCGGAGCGGCGGGGCCGCCAAGCTTGTCACCGGCGCGGGGCCGATCCGCGCGAGTCGCGTCGGGGGGGATCTCCACGCCGAGACGGGTGGCGGGAGCATCGAGATCGGCCGCGTGGACGGAGTTGTGCGCGCCCGCACGGGCGGCGGGCTGATCCGCGTAGCGGACGCCCGTAACGGGACGCAGGCCGAGGCGGACGCCGGCGACATTCGCATCGATCGCGCGCTCGGAAGGCTGATGTTGGCCAGCGGGGCCGGCGATATCGTGGCCCGGATACAGGAAGGGGCCATGCTGGAAGATTCCGAGCTGACCACGTCGACGGGTGCCATCCTGCTGACGCTGCCCGATTCGCTCCCGCTGACGTTGGACGCCAGCATCGCTCTCGCGCGCGGCTTGCGCGGGATCTTCAGCGACTTCCCGGCACTGCAGGTCCGGCGCCTGCCCGGGCCGCGGGGGCCGCGGGCGGAGCAAGCGGTAGGAACGATCAACGGAGGGGGGTCGACGATGCGGATCCGCAATGGTCGCGGGAGCATCGAGATTCGCAGGCTGGCAGGCACCCGCCGGGTGCTGGTGGGAGGAGAGAACAAGTGACGACAAGAGCAACCGCCGTGATGGCATTCTCCTGCGTGCTGCTCGCAGGCCTTACCGCGACCGCGGCACCGGGCCCCGTGCGAGGGCTGCTGCCCGCCCCGGTCAGCTACATCGGAGTTGGGGTGATTGACGTCAGCGAGGAGGCCGCCCGGGAGGTGGGGCTGGTCGAGCTCCACGGCGTCGAAGTGTGCAGCGTTGCCGAGGATAGCCCGGCCCAGCGCTCCGGATTGCGCGTGGGAGATCTGGTTCTGAGCTACCGAGGCGAGCGCGTGCACGGGAACCAGCACTTCTCGCGCCTTGTCAGGGAGACGCCGGTAGGGCGGGACGTGGAACTTGGAATCGTTCGAGGACGCCAACGGACGGAAATCACCGTTCAGACCGGGAAACGTCCGCGCGCGGGAAGCGTTTCCCACTTCTTGGAGGGCTTCCAGGTGGACATCGATGCTCTGCGAGACCGGGTTAGCTCTGCAGCGGAGAGTGCCGGGGTTGGCGGCGGGCCGGATCGATGGCACTTCGGCTTCGAGGTCCCTGAAGTCCGGTTCACGGCTCGCAATACAGGTTTGGGCGCTGACATGGAGGGGGTCCATGGCCAGCTGGCGGAGTTCTTCGGTGTCGAGGCTGGCGTGCTCGTGCGCCACGTTCGCGACGGGTCGCCGGCAGCCGAGGCCGGGCTGCGCGCGGGCGACGTGATTGTCTCGGTCGACGGTGAAACAGTCCAGAGCCCCAGAGATGTGGGAACTCTCGTCGCCAAGGCCGCCGATGCATCGGTGTCGCTGGGAATCGTTCGTGCGGGAGCCGCGTCCAGCCTGGAATTGCAGGCCAAGCACTCCGGCAGGTCCGCCCCGCTCTGAGACGCCACGCTCGGGCAACTGCCGTACCGTCGCGATCCCGCCGCATCACCCGCGAAAGGGCGCGGGAGGCTTATCCCTCTGCGGCCGGGATCTGCGGGCCGGTCCGGACGGATTCGAGGGCTCGCAGTCCTCGCAGGTCTGACTCGAGTTCGGCCCTCGTGCGCTGGAGCAGGTATCGCTCCAGCGGCTCCATGGCGTCGGGGCTGCAAACGGTCGGTTCTAGGTCGGACGGCAGTTTTCTCAGCATCTCCCTTGCAAGGCTGCGAGACCCCGATGGCAGCTTGGACGAGCTTGGCTGCTGGAACTTTGCGCTGTACAGGCCGAGTCTCCGCTGGTCGAAGTAGCATGTCTCGCCTTCGCCAAGCGCCCGTTCCGATTCCGAGCAGCGGTCGAGCGGCGGCAGCCACCCTCCCAGCCGTGCCGACCAGAGCAGAAAGTACACCCACCCGCGCATTGCCCACATGGGCACATGTTCCGGCGAGTCGTTCCGGGCGACGCCGTCGCAGAACTCCCCGACGATGAGTCTCAGAAGGCGGAAGAAGGCGTCACCCCGCCTGTGGGTCTTGGATTCCCCTTGGCCCTCGGGCAAGAGCCGGTCGGCGGCATCCGCGATGATGTCCAGCAGTACCGTCGTCGGATAGGAGGCCTGCCACAGATTCCAGCGTCCCGCCAGTTCGGCTTTCTGGAGAGTGACTAGGCTGGCATTCTGCTTTTGGACGTAGAAGACTCTCGAGACGGCCAGCCGCTCGAGCGAGGCACCGAACTTGTTCTTTGGCCGTCTGACGCCTCTTGCGACGCCTCGCAGCTTGCCGCGGTCCCGGGTAAGGAAGCTCACGATCAGATCGGCTTCCCGGTAAGGATAGGTACGCAGGATTAGCGCCTCGCTGGTTCGGGCTGGCATCCACTAGGCCGCCGTTGATGCAAGCCCGTCGATTCGCTGTGCCTCGGGCCTGCGGACGTTACTAGAATACCGGCCCCGGGCAAAATCCCCGGCGACTCCAGTCGTCGGCACGGCTTGCAGCGCGCGGGGCCGGAGGCGGCGTCCGAGTGCCTAGACGTGCGTCAGGTAGTCTTGGCGGCCGCCATCGGCCATGAGGAACTGGCCCGTCATGAACCCGCTTGCTGGAGAGCACAGAAACCCGGCGACACTGGCGATATCCTCCGGATCGCCGGTGCGCCCGACGAGTGACCTCGAGGCAACGTTCGAGAGCAACCGTTCGACCTCTTCCGCGGTCTTGTCAGACAGGACCATGTCGGTCTTGGTGAACCCGGGCAGCACAGCGTTGACCGTGATCCCTCGGGGCGACAGCTCGAATGCCATGCGCTTGGTCAGCGTGAGCACGGCTCCCTTGGTGACGGCGTAGAGCGTCGTCCCTGGCATCGCGGTGCCCACCGCGGCGTTGGACGCGATGTTCACAATGCGCCCCCAGCCAGCCTTGATCATCCCCGGTGCCAAAGCTTGGGAGCAGTGCAAGACGCCCTTCACGTTCGTCTTCCACATCCGGTCAAACTCTCCCTCGTCATATGAGAGCAACTCTCCCATTCGCAGCAGGCCTGCGTTGTTGACAAGTATGTCCGGGCGCCCCAGCGACGTTGTGACCCCCGCAACCATGTTCGCCACGTCCGTTCGGTTGCCGACATCGGCGGCGACGGCCACAGCCCGGACTCCGAGAGCCCTCACCGCCGAGACCGTTTCCTCGGCTGCGTCCGCCCGTGCCCTGTAGTTGACCGCGATGTCGGCGCCACGACCGGCCAATTCTGAGCAAATCGCCCGGCCAATGCCTCGCGAACCGCCCGTGACGACCGCGACTTTGCCGCTCAGGCCCCCCAATTTGCCGCTCTCAGGAACGTGCACGGTCTCTCCCTCAGTGCGTCAGGAGTTGTAGCCGCGGTCATCGTCGCGAGCGTCCCACCGCCTGGGGGCTCCGCGCCCGGCATCGTCCCTTCGCTCTCTGGGGGCTCCGCGCCCGGCTTCGTCCATTCGCCCTCTGGGGGCTCCGCGCCCGGCATTGTCCCGTCCTTCTCTGGGGGCTCCGCGCCCGGCTTCGTCCATTCGCCCTCTGGGGGCTCCGCGCCCGGCATTGTCCCGTCCTTCTCTGGGGGCTCCGCGCCCGGCTTCGTCCATTCGCCCTCGGCCCCGATTGAACGGTCTGCGGAACCTGTCCCCGTAGCCGCCCCGGCCACGGTCCTCGAATGGGCGGCGGCGGCCTTCCCGGTAGCGGCCTCCTCGGTCGCCATACCTCGGCCCCCGACTGTCGTACCCGCCGCGCCGGCGATCGTCATATTGCGGGCGGGGACCGCGGCCGACGGGCGGGCGGGGCCGGGAAGATCTTCGGAGCCTGAATTCCGCCTCTCGGACGCGCGCCTCGCTAATCTGGAGCTCGACCGTCAGGGACTGCTGGATTTGCAGCGCCTGCATTAGCTCGGCGCCAAGCACGGCTGTGTGGCGGGTGGCAGCTTCGAACTGATCCTTCGCGCTCCCGCCGGCCGCTTGGAGCTTGGCCGCCTCCAGCTTGATCGAGGGCAGCAGCGCGGACAGGAACGGCTGGATCTCGCGCCCCAGTCGCAGGCGGCGCAGGCTCTCTCTCGCAGAAATCCAGTGCAGGAGCGAGACCAGCTTGGATGCAGACTCGGGCGTCTCCATCCGGTGCGGCATGAACAGGTCGTGGCCCCCTTCAGGATTAGCCCGCTCACTGAAGCCAGCCAAGTACACGCGCATCGCGCCTCGATACACCGAGAGCCGCTTTCCGAACCGGTTGGTGAGCTTCCAGGTGTACTCGGCGGGCAGCACGATCACTTTCGCCAGCCCTAGCGTCTCTGCCGCAAGCGAGACGGGGTCAAGCAACGGCTCGTTCGGGTCCTCCGCATCCTCTGGCACGGTCAGGACGAGTGCCGGCGTGTGTCTCTCGTGATCCACGAGATACTCCGCCAAATTTGCCGCGTCGAATTCAGACTCGACTACCCACGGATCCTTCTCGAGCTTGGCGGCACCCTGTTCCATGGCGCACTCCTTCGCCACGTGCTCCAAGAAGGGCGGCGCGACTGGGCTGACGCGCATCCTCGACTCGCTTGATTTAGCGAGCTTGCGGAGGCTGAACTCAGCTTCCTTTCCCTCACGCTCGCGCAGCACGATCTCTGTCGTCCACTGGCGCTCGATTTCGCCGGTTTCTGGCTCGATGTATCGAAGTCCCCACATGTCGGACTGATCTTCCTTGGCGCGAACCGCGGAAAAAGTGCGACCGTTGTCAGTCTCGTGATGGAACGCTTTGCCGTCAAAGGCCGCATCGGGCAGCTCGGTCTTAGCGTCATTCTCGAGCCACTCGAGCATGATCTCGCGCGCGACTGCGGCTTTGTCGAGGGTCGCAGAGATGCGGTAAATCTCGCGCGTTCTCGGAACACGCCGCGTTTGGCCTGAGTCGCGTCTGTCGTAGCCGCGCACCGGATAAGAACGACTAACTCGATCCTGTCTCATAATTCCCATCCGTCACCGGCACCTCGCCGGCTCCTTTCCATCACCGATCGCTCCAGCTGCGAACGGCCCCCGTGGCTTGGCCCGGGCAAGGCTTTCCGGCCATCCAGCGCAGACCGTCGCGTCGGCTGGCTCGCCACGCCGATCTCATATCAAAACCCTAGGTATCTCGAATAGTCACTGGACGACACCTACAGCCTAGCAGATCCCCTTGCTGGCTTGGTGCCGACGGATCGAACCTTGGTCGGGACGCAATCGTGAGAACCGGCCACGCTCAAGGAGCCGGAATTCTGCCAGTCCGTCCGCAACGCGCCCTCAGGGGGGCCAGTGAGGTCCGGGACTTGGGCACGCCCAACGCCTCTCCCGCAAGCGGCGGGCGACGCCCACTGCCCCAAAACCAGTGGGTTCCGAGCCTGTTGCCGACCTCGCGGCGGCCTCCTGCCTTGTCACCCTGGCAACGGCGCTCGATTCCCGGCCGCTGCCCCAAGGGCCTTCTCAGATGGCGGTCGGCCAGGCAGCGTGTGCGCGCTCGGGAGAAATGGCCGGCCTGCTGGGTGCGGGCGGCAGGGGGGGCGGGCGGGCATTATCGCGCGGGCATGGCCGGTTGTCCGGGCGCGGTGCTTGACATCTGGCAGATCGGGCCATCCCGCGTCGCTTGCTGCCCGCCCGATTGGCACCAACAGCGCCGATTGAACATGGCAGTTTGGGGGAAGGCCGACGGGCCTCTGCCGCTTGCGCGGTCGGCCATGTTTTCCCGGTTTCCGATCTGGTACGCTACAGGGCTCGGGGACTGTCTGGCGCAATACGGCGCTGTCGGCAGCCCGAAATCGCGATGGTCGCTTCTGGGGGCAAATGGCACCAACAGCTGCACTGGCGCATAGGCATCGCCATGCTGCTCGGTGTCGTCGCGGGTCTTGTCGGCGGTGAGCCCGTCGGGGAAACCGTTGGCTGGCTGGGCACGCTCTTCATCAAGCTCCTCAAGATGATTATCGTCCCGCTGGTGCTCACGTCGATTGTGACGGGCGTGGCCTCGGTCGGGGCCGGGGCCGGCCTGGGCCGTCTATTCGGGAAGACGCTCGGCTACTACTTGCTCACGAGCGCCTGCGCCAGTCTGGTGGGCCTGCTCGCGGTCAACTTGATCAAGCCTGGGGTCGACGCCAACCTTGTGGAGGCGGAGACCGAGCAAATGCCGGAACTGGAGGTTGCCGATTCACCGGTGGACTTGATCCTCGACATCGTGCCGGAGAATGTCCTGCAATCCGCGTCGGAAACCGACATGCTGCCGATCATTTTCTTCTCGATCATTCTCGGCGTCACGATCAGCTCGCTCGGGGAATCGCACAAGAAGACACTGTTGGGGATCTTCGAGGCGGGATTCGAGGCCATGATGCGCCTCACGGGCTCAATCATCCATAGGGTCGCGCCGATCGGGGTCTTTGCACTCATCGCGCGCCTCGTCGGTTCGACCGGGCTTGAAGCGTTCAAATCGCTCGGGCTCTATGCCCTGATGCTCACGGCTGGCCTCACCGTGCACTTGTTCTTGACGCTGCCCTTGCTATTGCGCCTGGTCGGCGGAATCAACCCGATCATCCACTTCCGAAACATGATGCAGCCGATCGTGATGGCCTTCTCGACGAGCTCGTCGGGGGCCACCCTGCCGGTAACGATTTCCGCCGTGCGCAAACAGGTCGGCGCTTCGAACCGCGTGACCTCGTTCGTGCTGCCCATGGGTGCCACCGTCAACATGGACGGGACGGCACTCTACGAATGCGCCGGTGTGATGTTCATCGCCCAGGTGATGGGAGTGCAACTGGGGATTGAGCAGCAGGTGCTCGTCGTGTTCACGGCTCTGCTGGCCTCGATCGGGGCGGCGGCCGTGCCCTCCGCGGGTTTGGTTGTAATTTTCATTGTGCTCGAGGCGATCAACCTCAGGGGCCCGGAAGTGGACCTCATCGTGGGTGCGATGCTTGCCGTCGACAGGCCGCTAGACATGTACCGCACGGTGGTCAACGTGTTCAGCGACTCCTGCGGGGCGGCAATCATAGCAAAGTCCGAGGGAGAGCAGGGAATCGACGAGGCAGTCCGACCGGTGGCGGGCTGAGGCGAGAAGGATGGGTTTGACCGAACAGGAACGACCGGGTCGGGCGCTGTGGAACACCCGGGCCGGGTTTATCCTCGCGGCCGCGGGCTCGGCGGTTGGCCTGGGCAATGTCTGGAAATTTCCCTACATCACTGGCGAGAACGGGGGAGGGGCCTTCGTGCTCGTCTACCTGCTCTGTATCGCGGGCGTCGGCGTACCGGTGATGGTGGCAGAGGTGCTCGTCGGGCGCGCGTCGCGCGCTTCGTGCGTTGACGCGTGCCGCAAGCTTGCGGGGGGCCGCGCCGCGTGGGCCAGCGTGGGCGGCTTGGCCGTGGTGACATCGTTCGCCCTCCTGTCGTATTACTCCACCGTGGCCGGCTGGGCCTTGCACTACACGTACCTTTCCTTGAAGAGCTTTGTCGCGGAGGTCGACTTTACGCAGGCCGAGGCACACTTGGACGACCTGAGAGGGACGTGGCAGCTTGGCCTTTCTTGGCAGTTTGCGTTCATGGCCCTTTCGACCGTCGTCGTGCTTGCGGGGGTCCGCCGGGGCATCGAGCGATGGGCCAAGATCATGATGCCCGCGCTCTTGCTGCTGCTCGTGGTCCTGATGGTGCGGGGATTGACCATGCCGGGAGCCGGGCAGGCCATGGATTTCCTGTTCAGCATGAACTGGTCCGAGCTCACAGGCGCGGGGGTCTTGGAGGCGCTTGGGCACTCGTTCTTCACCCTGAGCCTGGGAATGGGCACGATGATCACGTACGGAAGCTACCTGCGGCCAAACGACGACATCCCTCGGGCTTCGCTCGCCACCGCTGGGGCCGACACGCTGGTGGCCTTGATGGCGTCCATGATGCTGTTCCCGATCGTGTTCACCTTCGGCATGGAACCGGGCCAGGGGCCTGGACTGCTCTTCGTCACGCTGCCCAAGGCGATCGCCCAGATGGCCGCTGGCCCCGTGATCTCCCTTGCCTTCTTCGTGATGCTCGTGTTCGCCGCGCTGACAAGTGCGATTTCCATGCTTGAGGTGGCCACCGCCCAGTTGATGGACAGCGTGAAGTTGTCCCGTCTCAAGGCTGGGATCATAGCCGGATTCTCCGCGTTCGCTTTCGGCAGCCTTGCGACAGTCTCTTCCGCCTGGTTTGACTCGGCGGACTACATCGTGTCCAACTGGTGTCTGCCACTGGCAGGGCTGGGGATCGCCGTGTTCACTGCATGGCGAGTTGACGGAGCGCTCCGCCGCCGTGAATTCGAGGCGGGCAGCCGCTTCGCCCGGTTCTACGGTGCCTGGCTGTGGGCGCTGAAGTATCCCATCCCCGTCTGCATTATGGTCGTGTTCCTCAACGCGGTCGGCGTGATATAGCCGCAACTGGTAAGCGTTCGAGCGGGCGAGGTCTCCACGGTTAGGGGGATCTTCTTCAGGCGAGGCATGGCGGCGCGGAGGAGATCGTGCACCGGGAGGCGCGGAGCAGGGTGGGGCTAACTCTGGCGCTGCAGTCGGAAGCCGGAGTGTTGAGCGGCACATTCCTTGGACGCACGATGGCCGATTTGCGCCAGATTAGATGGATGTCCAAACTGGTGGCAGATCTGTCGGCTCCAAGAAGCTGACCCGTTGATTCTCGCCGAGCCGTCACTGATCGACGCCTGATCTCCGCAACAATCCCGCTGGTTGGCCTCGTCGGACAATCTGGCGGTGGCCGTGCGCACCATGGCGATCATGCGTGGCTACCTGTATCGCAAGCGCGGACCCCCCGGCGGGACCGCAGAAGATCTGGGAGGGATCGACCTGTCTGACGCATATGTTCGAGTCGTACGAGGCCAGAGATTTCTTCCAACGGGCTCGGGCTGACTCAATGGCCGAGCTGGGAATCTGCTGTATGGGACATAGGCAGGGCGCGCGGTCTGGGTCTCGAGCCGGCTGTAGAGGTTGGCGGGCGCCTCGCGGGCGATCGGCGCGAGTGAGAGGGCGCTATATTGCTTAAGCGACGCCTGAGGCGGAGCGAGTGGCCATGAAGCTCCTGCCCGTGGCTCTTCGGCAGGCAGGTTTGAGCAGCAAGCGGAACATGAACTGGGAGCGGCGGCAGTGAAACAGCCAAAGACCGTGGTGCCCGAAGACGTGCTCGGACATCTCAACGATTTCGAGTTGAAGGCCGCCCCTCGCCGGTTGTTCCTGCGGGGTGATCAGTCGCTGCTGAAGGGCGGCCCTCGCATCGCCGTGGTGGGATCCCGGCGTGAGGTGGTCCTACTTCATTGGACCACTGATCGACATTCTTAAGGTGTACTCCACAACTCTCATTGCTCGTCGATCTGCCTCATTGTAGCAGGGCTTGGACGTGGCTCGAGACCGCTTCCTGCCACCCTCCCGGGCCGCTCCCGGCGTGGTTTCCAAGCCCCGCCCTGCCAACCTTTATCAGGAATCCCTGGCACGCCTCGCCGCCGCGGTGTCGGTGGCTTGCAGCGCTTCTTGCGGCGTGCGACCATCCAGCGCCGAGTGGGGCCTCACCTCGTTGTAGAACGCGATCCACTCGCCGATCACCCGCCGTGCCGCCAGCCCGTCCCGGAGTGCGTGCAGGTATACCGCCTCGTACTTCAGCGAGCGCCACAGCCGCTCGATGAAGATGTTGTCCATGCACCGGCCCCGGCCGTCCATCGACACGCGCACTCTCGCCGCCTCGAGCCGTCCGGTGAAGGCCTCGCTGGTGAACTGGCTGCCCTGGTCGGTGTTGAAGATCTCCGGTCGCGGCCCGCTCCGCAGCGCCTCCTCCAGGGCCTCGGCGCAGAACGCGACGTCCATGGTGTTCGACAGCCGCCATGACAGCACGCTGCGACTGTGCCAGTCCATCACGGCCACCAGGTACAGGAACCCGTGCGCAGTCGGGATGTAGGTGATGTCCGCGCATTCCACCTGATAGGGGTGTTGAATGTCAAGACCCCCCAACAGGTAGGGGTAGATGCGGTGCCCGGGCTGCGGCTCGCTGGTGCGCGGCTTGCGGTAGATCGCCTCCAGGCCCATCCGCCGCATCAGCCGCCGCACGCGGTGCCGGCCGACGACGATCCCCTCCCGCCGCAAGTGGCGACTCATCTGCCGGCTGCCGTAGAAGGGGTATTGCAAGTACAGCTCGTCGATGCGCCGCTGCAGCGCCAGCGTGGCCGCATCGACCGGCTGAGGTCGGTAGTACCAGGACGACCGGCCCACCGCCAGCAACTGGCACTGCCGGCGCAGGCTCGGTGCCGACGGCTCCGCCCGCACCAGCGCCAGACGCTGCCGGCGACTCAGCGACCGAGCGTTTTTTCTAAGAAATCCCGCTCGACAACCAGTTGCCCGATCTTGGCGTGCAGCGCCTGCGTCTCGGCCTCCGCCTTACGGCGCGCGCCGCCCGGCCCGCGCCGCTCGAACACCTCCTCCAGCCCCTCGCGCGCCTTGCGCTTCCACTGGCTCACCTGGTTCGGATGCACCGCGTGCCGCGCCGCGATCCGTTGCACCGTGCGCTCTTCCCGCAATGCCTCCAGCGCCACCCGCGCTTTGAACTTCGCCGTGAACCGCCGTCTCTTGGCCATCACTCACCTCTCCATTTCCCCTATGGAGTACACCTTAACCGATGGTCTGAAAAACCGGGACCACCTCAGCGTGCTTCGTCCTTGGGTCTAGAGCTGGCGCGGCGGATCACCGATATGCTGGTTTCGCACAACGTCACGGTGGTAAGCGGGCTGGCGTTGGGGATCGACACCACGGCCCACAAGACGGCGATGGCCAAGGGCGGCAGGACGGTGGGCGTTCTGGGCACATCGCTCGACCGGTACGCGGTGCCGCGAAACCGGAGCCTACAGGACGAGATCGGGGATCGGCATCTGCTGGTGTCGCAGTTCCCGCGTGGCCAGCCCACGCGTCGGTCGAATTTCCCTTTGCGCAACAAGACCATGGCTCTCCTGTCGGATGCCACGCTGATCGTTGAGGCGGCCAACAATAGCGGGACGAGGTACCAAGGCTGGGAGGCGATCAGGCTTGGCCGACCCGTGCTCTTCCCCCAACGGTCGCTCGAAAGGCAGTCGCCGGACTGGGCCGACGAGATGATTCGCTATGGGGCCTTCAGCTTCGATGCAAGGACACTTCCGCTGGTCCTCGACGATCTCCCCTGCCGCTGCGCAGGGTCGGCGTCGCGTGCAGGTGACCTACCGTTCTGAAGGCTTGCCGTTCGGGTCGCTGGCCGCGTGCCGTGGCCTAGAGGTCGACGATCTCGGAGTCCTCGGAGGCTGGCTCCGGCGCGGAATCCTTGCGGCCGGTGGGGTCGACCCGCAATGAGGCTCTCAGCGGGATGATGGCGTTCGTGAGGGGGTCCTCCGTCACGTCGGGGGTCGTCATGGACGTGTTGACGAACTGGACGAACTCGCGGATTTGGCGCTGCATCGCCTCCATCTTCTTTCGCATGTTGAGAATGATCTCTACGCCGGCCAAGTTGACACCTAGGTCTCTCGTAAGGGACAGGATCACCGCTAGCTGCGCCATGTCATCCTCCGTGTAGAGGCGCGTGTTGCCGCGAGTGCGCGAAGGTGCCAAGAGGCCCTCTCGCTCGTAGAGCCGCAAGGTCTGCGCGTGCACGCCGAAGCGTTCCGCCACGACGGAAATCGTGTAGCGCCCCTCCTTCTTCGTGCCCGACTTGCCGCGCGCGGCCATCATCGGCCACCCGAGAGCAGTGCCGCTCTGGGGTTCTCGGGATTGCGCTCGGAGTAGACGCGCATCAAGTCCTTGGTGGACTCGTCGGGAATCTCCGGAACCACAATCGAGATTCTAACGAACTGGTCGCCGCGGATGCCCGTGCGGGGGTCCCTGACCCCGCGCTCGCGGACGCGAAACGTCTTCCCAGAGCTCGTCCCGGGCGGCAGGCGCAGCCAGGCCTTGCCGTTGATCGTCGGCACCTCGATCTTCGCCCCCAGCACAGCCTCGGCCGGCGTGATCGGGACTTGGATCCGAATGTCGCAGCCCACGCGCTCGAAGAATTCGTGCTTGCCTGCGCGGATGACGATGTAGAGGTCGCCTGCCGCGCCACCCCGCGCGCCGTCATTGCCCTTGCCTTGGAGCCGGAGCCGCGTGTTGTCCCCGGTTCCCGCCGGGATGCGGACAGCGACGGTGACCTGCGTGGACCGGCGGCCCTCTCCCGAGCAGTCCCCGCACGGCGTCCGAACCCTCCCGGTGCCGCCGCACGCGGAGCACGGGAGCCGGAAGCGCATGTTGCCGGCCGCCTGGTGCATTTGGCCGCTGCCGCTGCAGGTTCCGCACCTGCCCGAGGAAGGCCCGCGGGTCTGCCCGCTGCCGGCACAGGCGGCGCAGGCTGCCATCCGGGAAATCCGCAGCCGCTTCTTCTCGCCATGGATGGCCTCGTCAAAGGTGATGTCCATGGCGTATTCCAGATCCTCGCCCGCAGCTGGGCCAGTCGGCGCGGTCCGCCGCCCGTGCGAACCGGCCAGTGTCTGGAACAGATCGCCGAAACTGGCACTCGCCTGTCGGCCGAGATCCGAGAAGTCGAACCCTTCGAAGTCGAACCCGCCGCCGGGCCGCGCCCCGGGCCGGGCCTGGTCCGAGTAGAAGCCGTAGCGGTCGTAAACGCTGCGTTTCTTCTGGTCGCTCAGAACCGAGTAGGCTTCCTGGACGTCCTTGAACCGCTCTTCCGCCGCCCGGTCACCTGGGTTGACATCCGGGTGCAGCTTGCGCGCAAGGTGCCTGTAGGCGTTGCGGATTGCGTTGGGCTTCGCGTCTCTGCCAACCCCAAGTGTCTTGTAATAGTCCTTGCCGCGATTCGCTGCCATCTCCGCTCACTTCCCCGGAACTCGCCTGCCGGGGACCCTGCTCATTGCCCGCCGGGGCTGTCGTCCTCCACGAATTCCGCGTCCACGACATCGTCGTCCGCCGACTTCTGGGCGCTCGGCCCGCCGGGCCCGGCTCCCGTTCCGGGTCCCGCGCCGGTATCGGACTGGGCGCTGTACATCGCCGCCGCCAGGGGGCCGCTGGCCTCCGTGAGGTCGTCCAGGGCTTTTCGGATCCGCGCGCTGTCGCCGGTCTTCACAGCGTCCCGCGCGGCCTCGACAGCTTGCTCGATCTTCTGCGCCACGGCGGGGTCTACCTTGTCGCGGTGTTCCTGCAGGCTCTTCTCGGCGGAGTAGATGGTGTGGTCCGCCTGATTGCGGGTCTCCACCTCTTCCTTGCGCTGCTGGTCTTCGGAGGCGTGCGTCTCTGCCTCGCTCGCCATCTTCTCGATTTCCTCCTTGGAAAGGCCCGAGGAGCCGGTGATAGTGATCTGCTGCTGCTTGTTGGTGGCCACGTCCTTGGCCTTGACGTTGAGGATGCCGTTTGCATCGATGTCGAATTCGACCTCGATCTGGGGCACGCCCCTTGGCGCGGGTGGAATCCCCACGAGCTGGAACACGCCCAGAGACCGGTTGTCCGCCGCCATCGAGCGCTCGCCCTGGTGGATCTTGATCTCGACAGAGGGCTGATTGTCAGCTGCGGTTGAGAATGTCTGCGACTTCCTGGTCGGAATGGTGGTGTTCCTGTCAATCAGCTTGGTGAAGACCCCTCCGAGGGTCTCGATCCCCAGCGAGAGTGGCGTGACGTCCAGCAAGAGCACGTCCTTGACCTCGCCAGCCAGCACTCCGCCCTGGACGGCGGCGCCGATCGCCACCACCTCGTCGGGGTTCACCCCCTTGTGCGGCTCCCGGCCGAAGAGCTCCTTGACAAGCTGCTGGACCCGCGGGATCCGGGTCGAGCCCCCGACCATGACGACCTCGTTTATCTGAGTGGGGGTCAGGGAGGCATCCTCCAGCGCCCGCATGCAGGGATCCAGGGTGCGCCGCAGAAGAGGCTCGACCATCTGCTCGAGATGGGCCCGCGTGAGCTTCATCTGGAGGTGCTTGGGCCCTGTGTTGTCGGCCGTGATGAACGGCAGGTTGATCTCGGTTTCCATCAGCGTGGAAAGGTCCATCTTGGCCTTCTCCGCCGCCTCCCGCAAACGCTGCAGGGCCATCGAGTCCTTCGAAAGGTCGATGCCGTGCTCCCGCCGGAATTCCCGGGCGATCCAGTCGATCAGCACGCTGTCGATGTTGTCGCCGCCCAGGTGTGTGTCCCCGTTCGTGGCCTTGACCTCGACCACCCCGTCGCCAACCTCGAGAATCGAGATGTCGAAAGTCCCGCCTCCGAAGTCGTACACGGCAATCAGCTCGTTGTCCTTCTTGTCGAGACCGTATGCCAGCGCCGCGGCCGTCGGTTCGTTGATGATTCGCAGCACTTCGAGGCCCGCGATCTTCCCGGCGTCCTTGGTGGCCTGACGTTGCGAGTCGTTGAAGTACGCCGGCACGGTGATCACGGCCTGCGTCACGCTGTTGCCCAAGTAGGTCTCCGCGGCCTCCTTGAGCTTGCTCAGCACCATGGCCGAGATCTGCTGCGGCGAGTAGCTGCGGCCCGCCGCGGCGATCTTTACAAGCTCGCCCGCATTTTCGATCTCGTACGTCACGTGGCGCACTTCCTCGCGCACCTCGTCCGGCCGGCGGCCCATGAAGCGCTTGATCGAGTGCACGGTCGCGGCCGGGTTCGTCACCGCCTGTCGTTTCGCGGTGTCCCCTACCAGGCGCTCGTCATTCTTGGTGAACGCCACGATCGACGGCGTCGTGCGCGTGCCCTCCTGATTGGCGACCACCTTTGCCTGGCCCGCCTGCATCACGGCGACGACCGAATTGGTCGTGCCAAGGTCAATGCCGATTACCTTGCCCATTTTGATCTCCCTGTGTTTGATTCAAGTGATGCTCGGCTCGGAGAGTGCGCATTGCAACCCTCCTTACCGTCTTCTTTAGTATAAGCCAATGATGTAACCTTAGTCTAGTGCTATCAACATTGGCCGGCTGGCAGGGCACGCCAGCGTCGCGGCTCAGGCAATATTACATCACTGACCGGCGGCGGTGCCCTGGCAGCTTCCTGGACTGCATCGAGGCAAACGCGGCCGGGGGGTGCGACTGGATCCAGATCAGGGAGAAGGATCTGCGGGCGAGGGACTTGGTGAGCCTTGTCCGGGCCGCGGTCGCACGCGCTCGTCCCCACGGGACGGCCGTGCTCGTCAACAGCCGCGTGGACGTGGCTTTGGTCGCCGGAGCTGGCGGGGTGCACCTGACGTCCACCGCGCCCTCTCCGCGCGCCTTCGCCGGCATTCTTCCGCCGGGGTTCTTGGTGGCGGTGTCCACCCACAGCGTCGGAGAGATTCGCGAGGCGGAACGGCACGGCGCTGACTTCGTCGTCTTCGGCCCGGTCTACAAGACCCCGTCCAAGCCCGAGCTCAAGCACCCGGCCGGGTTGGCCGCCCTGCGGGCCGCGTGCCGCTCCACAAACTTGCCCGTCGCGGCACTGGGCGGTTTGACCCCTGAACGGGCGGTCGAGTGCTCCGCGGCGGGGGCGGCGGCGATCGCGGGAATCAGCATGTACCAGTCGCGTTGCTGCTGACGGGGAGTGCCGGAGAGGCCGGGCGCGCGATCCCCTCATCCGGCCGGGCGCGGGCCCTGCTCGTCGCCTCGGCTCCCCCGCGGCGGGTCCGATATGGGCGGCCCACAGCTCGCGGCGCCGCCAGCCTAGGTCCGGCGCTCGGCATATCGGGCGCAATCTCGCCCGTCGGACGTCGCCGCGATCAGTGCTTGGCGGGCAGGCCGAACGCGATGACGTTTTGGCCCGCGGCGATCGCCACGAATTGCTGGCCGCCCGCCATGTAGGTCATCGGGGAGGCCTTCCAGAGGTCATTTGTGTGGAAGTGCCATCGCGGCTCGCCGTTGCCGGCGTCCGCGGCGGTGAACGTGCCGGCGCCGTCACCGTAGAAGATCAAGCCCCCGGCCGTGGACAGCACGCCGCTCCACGGCCGCGCCTCCGGGGCGTGGGGCTGATCCCAGACGATCCGGCCCGTCTGCAGGTCGATGGCCCGGAGCGAGCTCACGACCCGCTCGCCGGGGACGGCGCGCGCCGCTCCGCCGAAGAATGCCCGTCCCCGCTGCCAGGTCTCATCCCTCTTGGTGAACACGTTGCACTGCTCGATGGTCTGGACGTACACAAGTCCCGTCGAAGGGCTGAAGGCGGGCGACATCCAGTTCGTCGCGCCGGCAAGCGAGGGGCAGACCACGTTGCCGGCGTATGAGGGCTCCTTGCCTGCGAGCTTCCGCGGGCGCCCGTCGGGCCCGATTCCGGAAGCCCAGGTCATCTTTTCGACGAACGGTTCCGCCAGGAGCAGATCGCCGCTCTCGCGGTCTAGGACATAGAAGAATCCGTTTCGGTTGGCTTGGACCAGAAGTTTTCGCTGCCGGCCCCGGAACTCCGCGTCGAGCAGCATGGGGGTCTGGTTGGCATCCCAGTCATAGAGGTCATGGGGGGTGAACTGGTAGTGCCAGCGCAATTCCCCGGATGCTGGGTCGATCGCCAGTATCGAGTCGCTGTAGAGATTGTCCCCCAAGCGCTCGTCGCCGTTCATGTCCGGGCAAGGGTTGCCGGTCGGCCAGTACAGCAGGCCCAGCTCTGGATCGTGGGTTCCCGTGAGCCACGTCCCGGCGCATCCGTGGGGCAGCACACTACCGACCCATGTCTCGGACAGCGGTTCGCCTGGAAGCGGCACGGTCCACAGGCGCCAAGCCTCCTTACCCGTGTCCGCGCGGTATGCCGCCAGAAAGCCGCGGATGCCCTCGTCACCGCCCCCGACGCCCGCGACGACAAGGTCGTTGACCACCAAGGGCGCCAGCGTCCCGCCGTAGTGGTCACGGTGGTCTGCCATGTCCGTCTCCCACAGCAAGTGTCCGGTGACGCGGTCTAGCGCGAGCAGGTTCGCATTGTCGGTGACGATGAAGACCCGGTCTCCCAGAATCGCCGCGCCCCGGTTGGTGCCGGCACCGGCATCACCCATTACTCCCTGCGTGCGGGGCCTGGCGAAGCGCCAGATCTCGCGGCCGGCCCGGGCGTCCAGCGCCCGCACCTCGTTGGGCGCCGTCACGTACATCACACCGTCATAGACGACCGGCGTGGTCTCGAGGCTGCGCGGAGCTCGCAGCGGGAAGATCCACTTCGGGACGAGAAGCCCCGCGTTCGATGCAGTGATCTGGCCGAGGGGGCTGTGGCGGTTGCCGTCAAGACGGCCGTTGTAGGTGGGCCAGTCACCGACCCGGGGCTCGCGGATGGCGTCGATGTCCACACCGCCCGGGATCTCTCGCTGCGCTTGCAAATAGCGGTCCCGGAACGGGTTGCGGGGACGGCCGTCGAGGCGGCTCAGGTACGCGACCAGATCTACGGTGCCGTCGCCCGCGTATGCCTGCATCGGCGAGCCGGGAATCGGGACCCGCGCCTTGATTCGCGACTCGTCGAGCAACTTCCAGCCCCCGTCAAAGGACTGCAGTTGGAGGTCGTGGGCGCTCTGGTTGCGCACGAAGCCCCGGACGCGCGACCCATCTCCGAGCCGGACCTCGGCCCGGGCGTACCCTGCCTATGCCCCATAAGTCAGATTCAGGGCTCGGCCATTGAGTCAGCCCGAGACCGTTCGAAGTGATCTCTGAGCTCGTAGGCGTCGGACATATGCGTCAGACAGATCCATCCCTCCCAGATCTTCTGCGGTCCCGCCGGGGGTCCGCGCTTGCGATACAGGTAGCCACCCATGATCGCCATCGTGCGCACGGCCACGCCCAGATTGTCCGGCGAGGCCAACCCCCGCCGGGCCGCGAAATGCCGGATCACCCGTATTTGCAGCTCCGTAAAGAACGCTTCCGCGGGCAGTTCCGGTGTTTCCCGTCCCAGCAGGGTCATCGCCTGGAGCCGCCACGCGATCACGGCCTTGATCGTCACCGCCCGCTGAATGCGCTCCGCTGTGCGGTGTCCCAAGTACTGCGCCTTGCAGCCCGTCTTCAGGATCCGGTGCCAGTCCTCAATCCGCCAGCGTAGCCCGTACCAGTCCAGCACGCGCTCCGCGTCGGCACTTGAGGTCACCTCCAGCGTGGTCAACAGATACCACTCCAACGGCTTGCTGTCGCCGGGGTCCGAGCGCTCCCAGACATGCACCAACTGCAGCCGGACCGGCTCCCGCCGGCCGTTCGGGTCGCGTACCTGCACCGACCTCCAGCGCAATTCCGCGGTTGCCTGCCGCGCCTTGCGCAGGCGCTTCGCCTTCTGGTTGCGCGTGCTGCGCCGGGCCGAACTGCGCGCCACGTCAATCTTCAACTTCGCTTGCGCCGCCTGCGCTCGGATGCGGTCGAACAGCTTCAGGCGTCCCTTGCCCCGCGAACGGTTGTGCCGGGCCCGCACCAGCAGATCCACTCCTGGCTGGCGGCGCACCTCCGCGAACAACTCGAACACATCCCCTTCGCGGTCCATCACCGAGACCACTCGCGTGCCCGCCAAGCGGGCCGCCAAGCGGCCACACTCCCGCACACCCCGCACCCAGCGCATCGTCTTGCGCTCGGCGAGCGGCTTGCGACGCTGCGGCTTGCCATCCGGCGCCTCGAACTGGATCTGCGGCACCCCCAGCGGGATGCCCACCGTGTTCACCGCCAGCGTCGTGTGCATGTGCAGCCCCAGGGTCCCTTGCCTGTCGGCACTGGGACCCTGGCCCCTCGCTTTGCCCTTGGCCGCCTGCTTAGCCTTGGCCTTGCCCCCCGCTTTGCGCTTAGCCTCCTGCTTGGCTTTGGCCTTGCGCTTAGCCTCCTGCTTGGCCTTCGAGGCCTGCCGCTTGGCAATCAGCCCCAGCCCGGAACAGCCGGGATGCTCGGCGAAGTTCAAGTCCGTGCCGTCCTGCAAGCACAGCACCACCGGCTCGTCCTGCATCCGCCGCAGGGTGCGCTCGCGGTGCGGGTGCAGGATGTTCTCGGGCGTGACCGCCGAGCTGGACGGCTGATCGATGAACCGGTAATGGCCCTTCACCAGCGCCCGGTTGCCCTGCGCGGCACCCGGGATCGAGGCGCTGGGGGCCGCGGCCTGCATCGCAGCGGTGCGCACGAGTCTCTTGGACAATCGCAGATCCCCCAGCGGCGCCCCGCCCAACTCATTGGCGGCGAAGACGTCCAACCCGAGGCCCTCGCTGGCGCCCAGCGGCTCAACAGTGCCCAGCACGCTGCGCCAGTCCGCGCACAGCGGGTAGACGAAGATGTGCTTGTGCGGCACGCACTGGCCGCGCGGCGCGAAGCGCCCGCGGCCGGCGCTGTCGCCAATGTGGGTGAAGTTGGCAGCCCGGAAGCAGGTGCCGGCGTGTCGGCGAGCTGCACAGAAGGTTTCCACGAGGGCCGGGCGGTAGCCGTAGCGCCGCCGGAAGTCGTCCGGCAGGCGACGCAAGGCGCGCCCGAGCACCATCGAAGCCAAGCAATGGCAGCGCACGCTGGGCCGGATCAGGAACCGACTCAGGCCGAGGATGCGGTGCAGGCGCTTGCGGCGCATGGCGGGCGACCAGCCGATCCACTGGTCGCGGGCAGCGAGTGCCAGGGCCGAGGCCGCGAAGCCGATCGCGCCCAGGATGCCGTGCTCGGACTCGATCAGATAGCGCAGCTGGGCGCCGACGTGCAAGACCGCACCCTGCGGATGCTCCGCGGCCACGATCTCATTCCAGATGCGGCGCTGGAGCTGGGTTTGCACCAGCGTCAGGGTCAAGCCTTGGACGGCACCGGCGCGGGGAGGCACGCCGGTGGGCTCGGGAACGGCTTGCCCCAAGCGGGCGGGCTGGCCGGGCCACCGGCCGCCGTGTTGGGGAGCTGGGAGCTGGATGTGACCGTTGGCATGCAGGCCGCGCAAGGCCTTCTGACAGCTGGCCAGTTGCCAGCTGCCGCGACTGTCGACGAACTCGAATTGCTCACAGACGCGGCGGGCGATCTCGCTGCGGCTGACAGTTCCGGCCTCAGCCAGCAACACCTGCAGAGATCGGATCGCTTCCCGACTTCCCAGAGTCCGGACCACGCAGTTCTGATTGACCATGCCCACCAAGTTGGCACAAACGACCCGCGTTTGTCAACCCCCCAGAGAACTGGGGTATGGGCAGGGCGTACCCCTCGACGATTTCCGATTGCGGGTCGGCGATGTCTCTCTCGAGCTCTGCGAGGGTGCGCCTGGCGCCCACCGAGGACAGGTCCGGCCCGACCATCCCGCCACCTCCCCGAACGTGGCACGTGTGGCACATGGCCTTGCCGAAGAACAACTCCTCGCCAGCGGTCGCGCTGCCGAGCGCGGCCGACTCGCTGGCCGGGGCAGACTCCGCCCGGTAGAAGGTCACGAGCGCCGTCAGCTCGTCCTCGTCGAGGGAGAACCCCGGCATCCCGGTCTCGGGCAGGCCATTGCGGATCAGGTCGCGCACTTGGGCCTCGGTCCGGCCCCGGGCGGAAGGCGTCGTGATCACGTCTGGGCCTCGCTCGCCCCCGCGCCCATCCCCGCCGTGGCATCCGCCGCAGCGCAGCTCGAAGTGCCCCCGACCTTCCTCGATCAGCCGCGCACTGTCTCGGGACGGGACCTGCGCAGCGAGGACGGACGCCGCGAAAATGGCAAGGGTGGGCAGACCGAAGGGTCTCATGATGGCGGGATGCTGGGAATCTGGGCGCCCTTGGCAGGGGCGGGAGATCACTCCATGGAAAGCGTTGCTCGGGGTGTCCGTGACACTCGGAGGCCTTAGCCGCGCGTCCGGCCGTTGGCCATCGAATCGCGCCGGACTGGCAGTCTTTGCGACTGACGCCGGTCCGCAATGCCCTTCCTGGTCCCGATTACATCACACGGTTGGAGGGGGCGCAATCAGTGCCTCGCCCGGGGACGGTCAGGCCCACAGATCGCGGCTGGCGTCAATGCCTGTGACAGCCCTCTGGGCATGCTCGCGGGTGTTGTAGATGTGGGGACAGAGGCGCAGCCCCCCGGCCGTCGAGCCAGCGATGCCGAATCGCTCGTACATCGCCTCGAACAGGGCTTGGCTCCGGGTCGGCTCCACCCGCATGATGCAGACGCCGGCGCTGAGCCCTTCCTCCGCGGGAGTTACCAGCGGCGCTCCGATCTCGGACAGCGAGCGCTTCAGGAGCGTGGCGAGCTCCCGGACCCGACTCTCGACCCGACCCGTCCCGATCGCGTCGTGGAACCGCGCGGCCTCGCCGAGCGCGGTCAGCGCGGCATCGTCCCGCTGTCCCATTGATTCGAACTTGCGCGCGCCGACCAGATCGGTGTCGGCGGATGCGCCCCATCCCGGGGCGACGGCACTGGGCCAGATCGCTCCGACGCGCTCCCGGCGGACAAAGAGCAGGCCGACCTCCTTCGGCCCGCAGAACCACTTGTGAGCACTCGCCGCGTACGAGTCGCAACCGATCTGGTGCAGGTTGACGTCGAGCGCGCCCCAGGTCTGCGCACCGTCCACATGCACGTGGATTCCGCGCCGGTGCGCGATCTCGCACAGCTCCGGTACCGGCAACATAATGCCCGAGATGTTGGACGCGTGCGTGAGGGCCAGCACGCGGGTGCGGGATGAGAGCGCCCGCTCGAACGGCCCGATCAGGTCTCCGGGGCCGGACGGCGCTTCGGGGACGGATACCGGCCGAATCGAGAAACCGCGCCTCTTCGCCCGCACCTCCCATGCGACATTGTTCGTCGGGTGGTTCTGGTCCCAGATCACCACCTCGTCGCCCTCCCCAAGGTTGAGGCCGTTGTTGATGATGTTGTTGGCCTCGCTGGTGTTGCGTACCAGCGCCACCTCGTCGGCGGTCGCGCCGATCTGCCGCGCGACCAGGGATCGCGTCTCCTCGCGGTCGGTCTCGAATCGCGCGCGATTCTGGAAGGAGCAGTCGACATCGATCGAGCGTGTCAAGTCTGTGACCACGCGGGACACGCTCTCGGGGGACGGGCACAGGTTCGCCGCGTTCATCGGCACGCGCTCCTCCCGGAACGGGAAGCTGTCCCGGATGCGCTGCCAGTCTCCGCGATCAGGGTCCGCGGCCCGAACGCCGCGCCGCGCGACGGTGACGCAGGAGAGCGTGGCGACCCCGCCCAAGAACCGCCTTCGTGTCGCTTGCGTGCTCATCGTGGGGCAAGCGTAACAGAAATGCAGTCGCGGGGAATCACCCGCGGTTGCCAACGCGGGGGCGCACGGAAACCCGGATGCGCCGCCGCCAAGAGTGCCGAGGCGCGGCCCGAGCGCAATTCCCTAGTTCGCCGACTGGGATTCGGGTGATGGTAGCATCGAATTGAGGCACGGACATGGCCACGATCCTGATACCCACGCCCCTTCGTCAGTTCGCAGGGGGTGCGGACACCGTTGATGTGGAGGCTGCCACCGCGGGCGAGGCATTGCAAGAGCTTGTGGCCGCCCATCCGCAAATCGAGCGCAACCTCTTCACCGACGCTGGCCGCCTGCGCAGCTTCGTGAACGTGTACGTGGACGACGATGACATCCGGTACCTCGACCGGGAAGACACAGAGGTGACCGCGAGCACGGTGATCAGCATCGTCCCGTCGATCGCTGGCGGGGCCGTGGCTCCGGCCCCGGTCGCGGAATCGCCGAACTCGCTGCCGCTGCTCTCCAATTCGGAGATCTTGCGATACAGCCGGCACTTGATCCTGCCCGAGGTGGGCATGGAAGGGCAGCGGCGCCTGAAGGCCGCGCGCGTGCTGATGGTTGGCACGGGCGGGCTAGGCGCGCCGCTGGGCCTCTATCTCGCGGCGGCCGGCGTGGGGCGCATCGGCGTGGTCGATTTTGACGTTGTCGACGAGAGCAATCTGCAGCGGCAGGTGATCCACGGTTCCAAGGACGTTGGACGGCCAAAGATCGACTCGGCCGCCGAGACGATGCAGGACATCAATCCCAGGCTGGTAGTGGACCGGCACGACACCGCGCTGACCAGCGAGAACGCGCTGGAGATCTTGGCCGACTACGACGTGGTGGTGGACGGGACCGACAACTTCCCCACCCGGTACTTGGTCAACGACGCGTGCGTCTTGCTCGGCAAGCCCAACGCCTACGGGTCAATCTTCCGCTTCGAGGGTCAGGCAACCGTGTTCCACCACGACGGGGGCCCTTGCTATCGCTGCCTGTACCCGGAGCCCCCGCCCCCGGGTCTGGTCCCCAGCTGTGCCGAGGGGGGCGTGCTGGGCATCCTGCCCGCGGTGATTGGGAGCATTCAGGCGACCGAGGCGGTCAAGATCATCCTCGGCAAGGGAACTTCGCTGAGCGGCCGGCTGCTGCTCTACGACGCCCTCCACATGCGCTTCAGGGAGCTGCGCCTGCGCCGCAACCCCGACTGCCCGGTCTGCGGGGACCGGCCGACGGTCCGCGAGTTGATCGACTACCAGCAGTTCTGCGGCATTCCGCAGCAAGCCGCGGCCGATGCGGCCGAAGAAAGGCTTCCCGAGATGTCCCCGGTTGAGCTGAACTCGAGGCTTGGCGCCGGCGATGATGTCTTCGTGCTCGACGTGAGAGAGCCCCACGAGTTCGAGATCGCGCGGATTCCGGGTAGCACCCTCGTCCCCCTCGGCACGCTCCCCCGGCACGTGCACGAGCTGGACGCCACCGCGGACATCGTCGTGCACTGCAAGAGTGGTGTGCGGAGTGGCAAGGCCCAACGCCTGCTCAAGGACATGGGCTTCAGCCGGGTCACCAATCTGGCGGGCGGGATCCTGCGGTGGAGCAGTGATGTCGATCCGTCGGTGCCGCGTTACTGACGGGCTAGGAGCGGCGCAGAACACAAATCTGCTGCCGGTCGCCCTCCAGATGGCCGCTCGAGCGGCCGACGTGCGCGCACCACGCTGAACTGGCCCGCACTCGGGGGAGAGGGGCGGCCCGGAACTCGGCCCTTTCGCCGTGCCGCGCGGGACACTTCAGGAATGCTCCCGATATCCAGTGTCGAGACGGACGGGCCGCGCCATCCCAGATTGCCAGCGTCAGTAGTCGAGCAGGTAGTTGAACTTCACGTAGAATGCCTGAGTTTCGATCCTCCTCTCGACGCTGTGCGGATCCAAGTAGTCGCGCATGAGCAAACCGGCGTTGTACACCACGAACAGGCCGGTGCTGGAGGTCGAGAGCAGGCCGAGACGGATGTTGTGGGACAGCCGGTTGGTCCGGTTGCTGTATTGGCTCAGCGTCTGGAAGTAGCTCTTCGGAGTGATCGACCAATTGAAGCGGAGGCTGGCGAGGTCGGTGCGGAAGCTGCTGGCCGGGACGTCGATGAAGTTTCGAGACCAAGTCAGCGTCCACGTCAGGTTCTGGCCCTTGCGGGCGCCTCCCGTTAGGCTGAGCGCCTTGATTGCCCCGGAGTAGAAGTCCCCGACGGCGAAGTTGCCCCCTCCGAAGAAGGTCGCGCTCGGGTCGCTCGAGAAGTTCGCGATCATCTCTCCGAACTGGTAGGGACCGACTGGAAGCATCACTCCCGGGAAGACCTCGAACGGCACCCTCAGTCTCTCGAAGTTGCGGTTGTATGCCAGACCCAGCCGGCCGCCGTTCTGCAGTCGCGAATCCAAGTGGTAGTGCTCGAACCCGGATTCTTTGTCGTTTGACCCGAGCGTGTACCAATTCTGGACGAGCGCGTGGGGCTCGATCGTCCGCCAAGCGCCCTTCTCGGGGTAGTAGGTATAGCGGTAGAAGGCTCTCGGCTTGCGAAAGTGCGAGCGACGGAGGAATCCGACCTCTGGGTTGAAGTTCCTTCCCACCTCCAGATAGCCCACGCTGAACTGGTGCGTGGCGTCGTCGTAGTCGAATCGGCTGGAGTATGCATGATTGCTGCCCTCCAAGCCCGGCGTTTGGCTCCCGGCGGCGTAGCTAAACCAGTTTCCGTACTTGCCGATCCCAATGTTGGCGTCTGCTCCGAAGGTTCGATTGAACTGCGGGCTCCCTTCGTGGCTTCCAATCGCTTGCCGGGTTACCAAGATCGCTCCGACGGAGCTCCGGTTCGGCAGTTCCCGGCTCACGCGTGCCACTCCGTAGTTGTTCGCCGGAGTCTCTCCTTCAACCCGCCGCGTCTGCATATTCAGCAGCCCTACTTGGTACTTGCCCAGCTTGCCGCTGATCCGCGCCCCGCCGTCGATGGGCACCTGTCGGCGGTTCTCGTCGAGTCCGATGCGCCGCGAGAAGAAGACCTCGACTTCCTGCGGGGACCCAAACTCGAAGAACCCGGAGTTCTCGAGGAAGAAGGGACGTTTCTCGGGAAAGAACAGATCGAAGCGGGTCAGGTTGATTTGCACGTCGTCGACCTCGACCTGGGCGAAGTCGGTGTTCACCGTGCCGTCCAACGTGAGGCCAGGCGTGAGGCTGTACTTGAGGTCGAGACCACCGTTGATCTTCGGATCCGTCCGGTCTCCTGCCATTCTGAAGTCGACCGCTGCGCCGCCGATCACGTACGGGAGAAGCTTCAGATTCCTGTGGGACTTCGCTTCGATGCCGTGCAGCTTGCCCGCCAGCTCGATCTGCGTGAACTCGAACGCTCGCGAGACCGGCGACCAGAACGACAGCTCGTTGCGCCGTCTCAGGTTCCGTGCGATGTTGAGGCCCCACGTCTGGCCGGGACCGGGCTTGTAGCGAAGAGTTCGGAACGGAATGGCGATTTCGCTTTCCCAGCCGCGCTCGGTCACCTGTGACCTCACGCGCCAGACGGCGTCCCAGTTCAGGTTGAAGGCGGCGGAGCCGCCGCGCTGTGCCCCGCCGCCGCCAGCGCCTCCGGCGCGGGCCGGACTGCCTCCGGATCCGCGGGTCTGCCCGGCCTTGGTGACCTGCGCGTCAAACTCAATTCCGGTGGGACTGGTGCCGAAGATGAAGGCGTTCTGCCCGTCGTTGTAGGTGTCGATCAGCAGTTGGATCGAGTCCGTGTCGACCAAGCTGCCGTCCCGGCGATTCTGAGTGACGACGATATTCTCGGGCTGCGAGTCGAAGCAAATCACTCCGAAGTAGAGGTTGGTGTCGTCGAACGCCACGCGGACCTCTGTGCGCTCGGCAGAAAGCTCGCCTTCGTCCGGGTTCTGTTGCACGAAGTCTGCCGCGGGCTCGATTTCCCCCCAGATCGGCTCGGTGACGGCGCCGTCAAGCTCAGGCGGGCTCGCAATGCGGGTCGCCCAAACCTCAGGTGTCGACAGCGCAATGGTCTGTGCCGCCGCCGTGGTGGTAACTCCGATGGCGAGAAGGGGGCTAAGCAGTCGGTGGGTCATTGATGTTAGGTAGCGCCGCCTGCCTTGCGGCAAGCAGGATTGGGGCAGGGCGTGCCGCGCTGGTCCGGGGCACGAACGGGCAGACGAGCCCCGCAACCCAAGCTATGACCATACTCGCACTGCACTGCGTGTTGGCGGGGCTCGGCGGCTCGGGGCTGAGGAACCGATTGCTCAGATCGGGGAAAATTGGGGAGTGTGGCATGGGGCGTCTTTACGGTCTGGTGCCCGCTGGAAGTGCCGAGGTCTGAGACCGTGACCATGGGCGGACGATGGGCACCGTGTTCCGCAGCGCTCATCCTGCTGCCGGTGTCGGCCTCAGGCGCTGTAGGCCTGGACGATCCACCGGCAATGCTCGAAGCTCAGAAGCCGGATGTCCGCCCGTTGCCGGCAGCCCTCCTCGTGGCTGCGTGCCGGGGGGCCGCAGCCAGCTGCACTGTCGGCTCTGACGGTGGCGTGTCTCGTTTCTGCGAAGCACCCCGCCGCACTGCAGTGGAGCGCGCTTGTCCGGGAGACCACGGACTGGCCGTAATTACCTTCGGTCAGGTCAGCCGGCACCGCTGACAGCGGCTCGGAGTGCAAGGCCAGAGCGCGTCAGGCCCTCCTGGTCCCGAGGGGCCTGTCAGCGCAGTGCGGGATCGAGCTTGGCAGGCTGGCGCACAAGAAGAGATTCTCAGGGGCGCTGGCAGTTCCGCCACTGGTGCAGAACGCGCCCAGAAAGTGCGTCGCCGTGTTAGTACGTGCGCTCTTGTTGGCGCGGACGCCGGTACGGCGTCGCGAGGTACTTGCTCGCCTCCGCTTGGGCGTTGCGAGTGTCGTCGCGGGTCCGGATCGCGAGCTGATATTCGTTGACTGCCCGTTCCCGCTGGCCGGTGATGTCGAAGATCTTCCCGAGCTCAATGTGAGACCAGACCTCGGTCCACAACGGCACGCCATCGCCGTTGAGGGCTTCCCGAAACTCGTTCGCGGCGGATTGAAGGTTGCTCTGCTCGAAGAATGTCTCGCCAGTCCGGAAGTGGGCAAGCGAGCTGAAGCGGTTGATGTCAAGCGCTTGTTGGTACTCGATCAAGGCCTCTTGGCGGTAGCCGAGCGCGAACAGGTGTTCTCCGCGCCGGATGGCGACCCGCACCCGGGTCGGATCGTCCAATCGCAGGATCCGCTGGTTGGGGTCCAGGATCACCTCGCGCGGCTTTCCGAAGGTCTCCAGCTCGAAGTCGGAGGATGTGCCCGAAACCTGCACTACGTGGAACTCGGGCTCGCCCTCGGTCTCGACCTTGACTTCCACGGGCATGCTGAAGGTGTCCATGTCTTGGGTGACCTTCCCGATCACGCGGAAGCCTTCGTTTCCCCCCAGTCGATAGATGGTGTACTCCTGCTTGAACTCCGGCGTCAGGGTCGACTCGGTCCATTGCAGGAAGAAGGCGTCAAGGTCTCGGCCAGTGGCGTCCTCGAACAAGTCCCGCAGGTCGTCCGTGGTCATTGTGCCCCAAGTGTGGCCTCCGATGATCTCGCGCAAGATTCCGAAGAAGGCCTCGTCGCCCACCTGCCAGCGCAGCATGTGAAGCACCATCGCCCCGCGCGCGGCTGTCAACGACTCGATCTGCGGGGAGAACTCGGCGAGCCGGCTCGACTCGCGCAAAGGCACGTCATCGTACGCCAAGGCTTCGATCCGCGTGTCCCCGAGCCGTTCCAGGAATCTGTCCTCGCCCTCGGCCTCTTCGACCTCCAACAGTGCCGAATAGTTGGCAGGTCCGTCCACCAGCCACAGATTGTTGCGATTGCCGGCTCCGACAAGGGTGCCCCACCACTGGTGGGCCACCAGCTTGCCGAGCAACGGCCGGTTCAGCGACTGCAATCGTCCGTACGGGCTGAGCAGCACCATGCCCGGTGCCCAGTACCCGACCGGTGCAAACTCGGGCATCTCGACGATTGCCAGAGACTTGGAGTAGGGAGCCCCGAAGAGCTCGCTGAAGAACTCCACCATCTCTGCAGCCGCCTCGCCGTAGGCCCGCGCCAGATCCTCGGAAGCGCCGGGCATGTAGACCTGGCTGGACGCATTCCCCACGGTGACTTGGACCGGGGCGTCCTTTGTGACCGCGATCGTGCCCGGAAACGACGGGTAGCCGAACTCGAACTCATGGACCACGCCCTCGATCGCAGGTGTGCGCGTGGCTGTTCCGCTGCCCAGCACGTGCATGCCCTCTGGAACCGTGATGCGAATGTTGGAGGTGAATCGGTCGGCGCCGTGGCCATTGATCGGAAACCAACGGCCCGAGTACAGCAGCACGGCACTGTCCGGCGTGATCTCGGCGACGCTGTAGCCCTCCACTGGGGAGTCCTCGTAACTCCTGAGTTGTCCGCCATAGCGGAACCGGATCACTTGCGGCTCGTCGATCGGCAGCGTCCGCGGGAAGCTCACGTGGACGCTAGAGTCGGCGCGGAACCGCGTGGGGGCGATCGCCGTGCCGTCACCCATTTCCATGGCGTCCACGTTGAGCGCGTTGTGCAGCTCGAAGAGCGCGTTTCCGGCCGGGTCCCGCGGGACGAAGTGCATCTCGGCAGTGGCCTCGATCAGTTGTGCGTCAAGGTTGAGCGTGGCGTCGATCTCGTAGTGCTGGACGTCCAGCAGTGGCCCGCCTCGGAGGTCCTGCGCCGAGACCGGGCCGGCGAAGCAGGCGGTGACGATGAGGACCGCAACGGAAATTTCCGCCAATCCGGCCATGGCCTGCGAGTCCATCCACCGTCGGCGCAAGTCGCGTTCCCGCCGTGCGAGCGACGTCGCACCCGCGTGTGTTCCTCGATCAGTATTCATCCGCATTCGCCCTCTTATGAGGAGACGATTCACGCCTGCTACCAGTTTCGCCCCAGTCTTGAACCCTTGCGCACCCACTGGCCGCCGGCAGCGTCGCGTCTCTGCCACAGGGCCTGTTCCGCGACCGCGGCTGGGCGGCGCGGACATCCGCCATCTGCGTCACAGCGCCTGCCATGCCGTTGCCAGTCCGCGCCACTACCCGCGAAGGTACTCTTCCAGCTTGGCTTTCGCATCCCTGAAGTACCCGGGCAGATCCTGAACCGATCCCCCAATCTCGAAAACGAGCAAGCCATCGTACTTAACGGCGCGAAGCGTTGAGAGCAGCCTCGGATAGTCGACAAAGCCGTGAATCAAGGGTTTGTGCTCGGCCCACGAATCCGGCTCGATGTCGTGCACGTGCATGTGGAACACTTTCGGGCCCAGCTGGTTGATGATCTCCAATGTCACGTCGTTGTAGGCGCGAATGCCCTCCTCCGTCCCCCGGGCCTCGGGAGAGACTCGCGCCGTGAGCTCGGCGTAGTCCTTCTGGTGGCCCACATCGATGGTCGCTCCCACGTTCTCGTGATCAATTTCCGCGATCAGCCGAACGAAGTCCCTCACTGAGGCGGGGTAGCCGGTCTCGATCGCTAGGCGGAAGCCGTGACCTGCCGCGATGTGGCCCCAACGTCGGAATGTGCTCAGAAGCATTGGCCATGCGTCGGCCATCGAGATGTGGGCAGATCGCTGGACATGAATGTTGGCAACTTCGGCGCCTAAGAAGGCCGAGGCCTCCAGAGCGGTGTCAATCCGTCGCACGCCGAATTCGTGAGCCGGGCCGAACGACGAGAAATAGGGCGTGTCCACCCAGGGCAGGTGCGTTGAGACGTGCCGGAACGGCTGCAGGCTCCCTTGGATTCTTTCCTTGTGATCCTCGCTGACGCGATCGAACTCAAAGCCAGGCGGCATCCCCGGCCGCGCTTCTGGCGAGCCCATGGGGTGCAGCTCGATCGTTTGGAAGCCCAGGCCGTGCAGTATCCCGATCGAGCGGAAGAGGTCGTAGCCCGGAAAGTATGGATTGGCGCCGATCACCTCTGGCACAAGCCCGCGAAGCTGCCCGCGTCCCGGAACGGTGGCCAAGAGCGCTGCCAGTGACGATTGCAGGAGTTCGCGTCGATTCAATGCCATTCAGATTCCCACACCATGGTACTTGGCCCCGTGCCGCGAGCAGCCGCAAGAGATCGTTCGCGTGCGTGGTCTGCCCCTGATCCCGTGGCCGGGTTGGCAGCCACTAGCCGATCCCGAAGCGCTCGCAGATTGCGGCCGCCGCTTGGCAGGATGCTGGGCTGTCAGTCCGGAGCATGGCCGCCAAGCGTGCGTACTCCTCGATCATCCGCCGCCGGAGCTCTTCCCCTCGGAGCAGGCGTATAGCTTCCCCTGCCAGCCTCTCGCCGTTGCAGTCCTGCTGGATGCACTCGGCGGCGACCGGACGGTCGGCGAGCAGGTTGACCATGCTGTAGTACGGCACGTCGACGAGCAGGCGGGCCAGGTGGTAACTCGGCCAGGCTAGCTTGTAGAACGTCACCATCGGAGTGCCGAGCAGGGCTGTCTCGACCGTTGCCGTTCCGCTCGCGACCAGTGCCACGTCCGAATGCCCGACGCAGTCCTGTGTCTCGTTCTCTAGCACGAGCGCGGGCGGACCGCTCCACCTCGACTCGAAGAACTCCCGGCCAGTCGTTGCCGAGGCGGGCAGCGCACATTGCCCAAAGCCTTCGCGGCGGATGATGCGGGCTGCCTCCTGCATGGCCGGCAGGTGTCGCGCTGCTTCTCCCTTGCGGCTGCCAGGGAGCATGGCGACGAGTGGTGCCGAGAGGTCCAACTTGTGGCGGCGGAAGAAGTCTCCGCGCGTGCAACTGACCCGCGCTAGGTCGCACAGGGGATGGCCGACGAAGCGAGCGTCGATTCCGCGGGCCGAGAAGTAGTCCTCCTCGAAGGGAAAAATCACGAGCAGCAGGTCGACAAGCCGCCTGATCGTCCGAACCCGGCGCTTGCGCCAGGCCCAGACCTGTGGCGCCACGTAGTAAGCGACCGGAATTCCTGCGCGCCGCAGGCTGGCGGCCAGCCGCAGGTTAAAGTCCGGCGCGTCTGTCAAGATCGCGAGATGAGGCCTGCGCTCCCGCGCGGCTCGCCGGAGCTTGCGGAACAGCCCGTGAATCCTTGGGAGGTGCCCTGCCACCTCGAACAGCCCCACGACCGCCAAGTCTTCGGCGCGAATCACCGCCTCGACGCCGGCGGCGCGAAGGTTCTGGCCGGCGCAGCCGAAGAATCGGGCTTCCGGGATGCGCTCCGAGAGCGATCGGACAAGTTCGCCTGCGTAGCGGTCGCCCGAGGCCTCTCCGGCCGAGACCAAGATCCTCACGCAGTGCTCAGTGGTGCGCCGGTGCGGCGCTCCGAGCGCTCAGTGTACCCACAGGCACTCGGCAGGCCTGGCAGGTCGGGCGGCTGCTCCGCTGGGCGGTCCTCCGGTCGGAGGATCAGCAGAAAATTCGGCTCATCCGCAAAATCTGTGGGCGTCGTCGGGTGCGGGCAGGTGGCCGAGGGGGTGGTAGAGGGCGAGCTCGTAGTTCTGGTAGGAGCGGAAGCCGAAGGCTTTGCGGAGGGCGAGTTTGGCTTTGAGGTGCATACCCTCGACGGCCCCGGAGGAGTGCTGCTTGCCGGTGGAGAACCAGTTGAGGACGAGGGGCTGGTGGTTCTGGAGCATGTTGGCGAACCCGATTAGGGGCTTGATCCGGGAGCGTTGGACGCGTTTTCGCCAACGTTTGAGGAAGTTGGCCGCCTGTTCAGGCGTATCCAGGGCGCAGAACTGCTGAAACTCCTGCTTGAGGAGGTAGGCCCGCACGGTGTTGAGGTTGTGTTGGAGAATTTCCTCGAGGCGGGGGACTTGCTTTGCTGAGAGGTTACGGCGCCATTTGAGCAGCAGCCAGCGGGCGTTCTTGAGCAACGGCCGGGAGCCGGCGGGCCTCGGCGGCGCGCACTTTGTCGATGGCCTTGGAGCGTTTCTGCATGATGTGAAAGCGGTCCAAAACACGCACGGCGTTCTCAGCCCGTCTGCGGGTGACGGACAGGTAGGCTTTCCACATGTCGGAGCAGACGACTTGCAGCTGCGAGGAGCGGAGCTGGCCGAACCAGTCGAAGAAGGCTTCGAGGGTCTTGATGCGGCGGTGCTCGCCGACCCACAGCGGGCGGCGGCAGCCTTGGTCGATCTGGTAAACGAGGGTCAAGTACCGGTGTCCCTTGTGCCAGGCGATCTCGTCGACGCCGATGGTCTTGACGTCGGAGAGGTCGACCCGGGCGCGGCCCCAGTCGACAGCCATGGAGACGGAGCGGCAGACACGATCCCAGGAGACGCCGAAGATCTGGGCGGTCTCCTGCGAGGAGAGGCGCCGGGCCCAGCCGGCGAGGGTCCAGCTGAAGGCCTTGGTGACGGGGCGCTTGCCGTCAGCCCAAGGCACTCGTTCGACCTTGACCTTACCGCACCAAGTACAGTTGACGCGACGCATGGCGTATAGGAAGTAGACAGGCAGGCCATAAAGGGGGACGAACTGGAAACGGCGGGTCCGGAGGCGGTCGTAGCCGGGGCCGGGCATGCCGCAGACGGAGCAGACCGGTTTGCAGCCGGCGCGAGGCCGGACCTCGACTTCCACCCGGCCGTCCCCTCGCTCGTTCTCCAAGAGGCGGATCTGGGCGTACACGAACCCGAGGATTTTGTGGATGTAGTTGAGAATCGTGCGGAACTTCACAGCACCTCCTGCGGGTGGCACCATGGTTGCACAAACGGAGGCCCGCGCCGCAGCCGGGGCGGCCTTCGGCGGGGCCCGCAGAGGGGCGTCGAGGGGGCGGGAGGCACTACTGCTGGAAGCAACAGGCTGGGGCAGCCGGAGGCCTGCAAGGAGCTGCCTGCCGGTCCCGCAGGTGGCTGCTCACCAGCCGGTTGTCCGGGTCAGGTTGGATGCCACTAACCCACAGAATCTGCGGAAGAGGCAGAATCGGGTTGTAGCACGGGAAACCTTGACGTTCGGGACAGCCTTTGTGTCACTCTGGAAGCGCTCAAGTGTACTAATCAAGATGGCAAGAGAAACTTCACTCTTCGAAAGCCTGTCTTGCATGTCACTGATCCACATCAGTGACGGTGCGGCAATTCTTGAACATGTTCCAAAGGTCCGTGAGAGGCAGGCCATAGTGCAAGTGCAATCGGATCAGTTCATCTAGATGCTTGATCTTCAGTAGGGTCAGCTTCTGATACGACCGATGGAGCGTCTTCGAAAACATCTTTCGATTCACTTTCCCGCTCGGATTCGTTTCAGCCGCATACTGCACGGCGACAAAGAAGCCATACACTGCATCGTCGTCGAAGAGAAAGTCTTCCAAGCTCGATGGATCGATCTTGTCCGCCGGAACGGATAGCTGTTCCGTGTGCTTGGCATCGTACACGACCCTACAATCCCTATAGTCACTGAGTTCCGAGTTCAGCCGGTCTAGGGCGGTCCGCCGCCGCTGCTCCAGCAGTACTTTGCCGTTATCCGCTCGCTCCGAGCCCGTCGCGTCCGAGGCAATTTCGCGACCGTGCACGACCTTCCAGCCACGCCAGTGCCGCGTCTTCGAGCTGCGATTCGGTGAAGGGTGCCATCAGGCTGCTTCGCTGCTGGAGCCAAGGACAAATTTCGCCCGCTCCCGCCTGAGCATCTCGAAAGGGCTCATGCAGGGCACGCTGAGGCCGATGCAAGCGTTTGGAATCTTGATCTTGCGCACGGTGTCGGCCGGAATTTCGTGCGTCACGACGGTGCAACCATGAGCAAGTGCGTGCGCGACAAGCCAGCAGTCGGCGACCTGAAAAAAAGTGGAGACCGCGCCAGGCTGGTATCCGCTGCCGCCCGCCCAATCGCTCACGGTTTGAAGCGCCGAAGCGACGGCGTTGTCCGGCTGCAGAAAAAAGCTTTCGTCTCGCGCCGCGGCCCAGTCGGTGAGTTCGTCTGCTACGGCACGCAGCTCATAGGCGACCTTCTCGATGCTCGCAACCCTTCCCGCGCGGTTCTGTTCTACGAGCCAATCCCAAAACGCGGGGCAGAAATCGAAGCCGTAGTGGAGATTCTTGGCTTGGATGAACACGTTCGCGTCGACGAGATAGTCGGTCATCCAATCACTCCGACTTCGCGCCCGAGATTATTGAACGTCGCAGTTTTCCTGACTCCTAACATCCTGAACGCGTCCCGGTAGAGCGTATGCCCTTCGAGCGTGCTCTCGACGAGCGCGCGAGCGAAGCGGCGGCTGACGCGCGCCAGCGTCGTGTTGTAGAAGTTGCCACCACCGCCGGGTTGAGCGAGAGCTATAAGGCGCTTGATCTCCCGCTCCCATTCAATATCGAAACGGTCACGGCCGATCCAACCCGCGTCGAAAAGACGTCGCATGATGACCAGTGTGCTCACCTTGTACGTGCTCGCGAGCCGTGACATGGCGTCCGGAAGCGGCTCGTCCCGGCGCAAGTCGGACTGCAACGCGGCTTGAGGCACCAAGAATTCGGCCGCCACCGCGTTGCACCAGACCTCCTCCTGCCGGACACCCGACCGCGGTGCTACGCCGAGATTCGACAAAGCGGAGGCTCCAAGCCAGATATGTGCGAGCTCGTGGGCGAGCGTGAACATCTGGGCCGCCTTGCTGTCCCGACCGTTGATGAAGATCAGCGGAGCGAGGGGGTCAGACAGGGCAAAGCCGCGGAACTCAGCCGGATCGAGGCGGCGGTGGGTATTGCTCACCACGACACCGCTGACCATGACGAGGACCCCTGTCTCGTCGGCTCGGCGAATGAACAGCCGCAGGGCATCGGTCCAAGTCGGGCACTCGCGGTGGGTCTCGAGGTCGAAACCCAGCCGCTCACGCATCTCTTCCGCCACGGTCTCAGTAGGCGAGTCGGCCATGGCGCTTCCCACGAAGTCAAGCTTCGGCTGGCCGTTGACGCGGACGAAATCCCGATACCAGCTCTGGCGTTCCTGGCACATGTAGATTGTGTCCAGCAGGTCCGGGCTCGGCCGCGTGACCCCGCGTGCGGCGAACGTGCGGAAATCCGGGATGGGGACGGCTTCCTCGGGCGGCTCCGTGAGGAACAGATAGCCGACGGGCACATGCACCGCGCGTGCAAACGCCTCTACCTGCTTGAGGGTAGGCCGCGTTTCTCCGTCCTCCCACTCCGGCAGCTTCTTGAACCTTCTCGCCAAAGTATCGGATGGGATCCCAGAGCGCTCGCGAGCCCAACGGAGCAGGTCCGGGTTAACGGGGGCGCGTATCATTATCGCTCCCCGGCCAAATCTGCCAGTGCCGCTTTGAGAACTTGGAAGCAGACCTTGGCGGTGTGTTCGTCCGGCGTAAAGCCCGAGGAGACTTGCTGAAACGGGTGGATGTAGTTACGGAAGTCGCGCAACCCGTGACTAAACTTCTTGATGTCGACATTCAGGACGCCAACCTCGCACGAGACGTCGATCAGCCGAGCTAGGCTCCACTTGGGAAACGGTCTCGGCGAACCGTTTGCGGCCCTCGGCGTCGCCTTCGCCTGATTGAAGGTCGCTGGCGCCTGCTGGGCCGCGCCGAGCAGGACGGCTTCCAGAACGCTGCCACACAGGAAAATCACGGACAGGTGAGCACCGGCGCCAAGCGTCACGCCCACCTCGTTCAGCCGTGCTTCGACGATCGGCACGAATGACGCCTCAATGGGCAGCTTTCGGATGCGAGGAATCGCAAACTCGCGGCCCAAGAACTCGCTATCCTTCACGGCGGCGTTGACGACGACAGGTCGACCGGTCAGACGGACAACGATGCCACGCGTTTTCTCCAATATTTTTCGGTCTACTTCGTTGTTGCTAAGCTCGCAGTCGACCACATGGGAGTCCAGCATCTCAGAGAGCACAGCCCCAACCAGTCGATCAGGTTCCGATCCCCAAAACGCACGAAGCTTTTTCGCCTTGGACGTACCGAAGGTCTGATACTTGCGCCCATGGATGTCGACCTTATGCCGTCGAAAGAACTCGCCAAACGTGGCGTCGGTATAATCCAGCACATAGCCCCTGCTCATGCCGAACAGCTTCTCGAAGTAGCGCGTCTCAGTGTCCGTCAGAGAACTCATGCTTCGGCCTCCATCGTCTCCCAGGCCTTCGCTAACGGGAGTTTGCCGGACATGAGCTTGGGGAGAAGGGTGTCGCGGAGCGAGGCGAGGGTGCGGGATTCGTGGATGTTCTCGACGATCCGCCGCAGGATCGGCGCAACGAGTCGCTGGAACTCGGAAGCCACGTCATCCGTTGGCCGCCACAGTTCGCACCTGTTCATGGCCTTCCAACCTGCTTGAGGCATCTTCGTCCCTGTCGCGGTCTGGCTTGTGTGGGCAACGAACGCAGACGACGAGACGCAGGCTAGGACGAAAGCGGACCACTTCGGCTTCCGCGCGACGAGCACGACGATACGTGTGGAGCAGAGGCCATCCACTGGCGCGATGCCCACCTTGTGGAAGTAAGGCCTGAGCTTGCCAAACAGAACGTTTCCGGCTTCGAACACTGACTTCTTGCTGAAGACGCTCCCGGCCGCGCCCCAATTTGTCAGGGCAATCGATCCACGGGGCATGTCGGCCAACCCGATGTAGAGGGTATTGCTCGCTACGCTTGCCGGGTCGATTCCTCGGCGTCGCAAGGCTGCAACATCGCCGAGCCTTGCAACCTCCCATCCTTCCGGTCTCTCGTCCATCTCGGAATCCGCCATCCGGTCGGGGAACAGGTCGGCAACGTCTTGCGGCAATCCGGGGTCCCGCCCCTGCATCTTGGCGCGCACCGGATCGAAGACGACGAACCAGAACTTGAACAGCGTCCGCACCATGGCCTCCAGCGTCTCGTTCATCCGCCGGTTCAACTCGATCTTGTGGTCCAAGGTGCCGAGGATGTGGGCGATGGCGCGTTGTTCGGGGAGGTCGGGCCGGGCAACTCGTAGGTTCTTCAGATCGCGCTTCGTTACATGCCCCAACCCTGTCGTTTGCTTGTTTCTCGCGATGCCAATGAAGTTCGGCTTCAGGTAGCGCAGAAGGTGGGGGAAAAATGTGGTGTCTAGTCCGGGCTGAGGGGTTACCCGGAAAACATGCTGGTTCAGCCATCCTTCTGGTCCCCTCCACCAGAAGGCATCGATGGAGGTCTCCGGTGATCCTGACCAGGGGAAGGGGAGGTCGCCAGGCCGGACGTGCACGGAGTCGTCGAACATCTGCTCGGTGAACTTCGTCTGCTCACCAATGTCCACATTGAGTTCTGCGATCTTGATGATCGGTCGCCCGGCCTGCGAAAACTGAATCTTCCTGAAGGCCAGTCTGTTTACCCAAGTCGCCAAGGAGTAGAGTGGGCGGCGCAGCCAGTGGTCCGGAAACGTCGGACTGAAAAGACCGGCGCTGCGTTTCTTCTGGTCGTGCCGGGCATCGATCGCGTTCAGCGCATGCCTGCTAGACACCCTAGGACTCAGGTTCGGAGCCTGCACCGACACCGCATGTCGTCGGATGATTCTACGAAACGCATCGTCGGTCCTCGCCCAGTCCACAACATCGACGTTGAACGGCAGATCGGAGTCTCCGAGTGCCTCGTCCAAGGCCGAGGCTGTGCGTAGCGAAAGAGGCTCCTCTCCCATGACCACAAGGTCGAGATCGGAGTATTCCTTCGCGGTCCAAGTCGCGCGCGATCCGAAGGCGAGCACCTCGCGATCCGGTACATGAAGCCGGAGGGCGTTACGGACGATGGCCCAATGGTCGGGCCGTAGATCGACGCTGGGAAGGGGAGTGGTCATTCCAGCTATTCCCGCAGCCGCTCCCGGAGATAGGCCACCTCTTCGAGGAACCCCGGAATGGCCTCAGCCACTGTGATCTCGATATCCTCGCAGTAGGTGTGGCTCATCATCCCGCACATCTTCCGATAGTAACCGTTGAACGAGGGGTAATACCGGACAGGCGGACAGATTGGTCGCAGCACGCACGTAACGGTGAGACGTCGGACGGGTGAGAGCTGGGTCCTTTGTCGTTCGGTGGTCCAAGCGCACACCGCTGCGGCGGTGGATGTCAGTGCTTCTAGGTGGAGGGGTGAATAATTTCGGTGGATTATGCCATGGTGGACTTTGGTCACTGGCCTACAAATGGTAACAAAAGTGCAGAACACGCATTTTGACCTGCGCGCTGTAAACGTGCGCCGGACTCGCGGCGGCTGCGAGCACCGAAGTTGGGACCGGTTGGTGGCCGCCCACCACTATCTGTCCTTCCAGCGCATGTTCGGACGTGCCTTGCGGCATATCGCAACCTGGACGGGACTTGGCTGGCGCTGCTGGGATGGCAGCCGGGAGTGCTGCGCGTGGCCGTGCGCGACCGCTGGATCGGCTGGTCGCTGCAGCAGAAGCTGCGCCGTCTGCATCTGATCGCCCAGAATGTCCGCTTCGTGATTCTGTCCGCCGCTGCAGGGGGCAAGAACTTGGCATCGAGGGTCTTGGGCCTCGGCCTGCGCCGCTTGTCGGGAGACATCCTGGCTGAATATGGGTATCCGGCGCTGCTCCCGGAAACATTCGTGGATCAGGCGCTGCACAGGGGTACGTGCTACCGCCGCGAACTGGCAGCCGCCGGGGTTCACCAGCGGCTATGCCCTTCAGAGGGGCCCCCCATGGCCCGCTGGCGGCATGATGGCCGGCCCAAGCAAGTGCCGGTGTACCACTGGCACAGAGTTCCGGACATGGGCGTAGCTAGCGATGTCCAAATTGTCGTCCCCGGGAGCCGGTTCGTCGAGGTTGAAGTTCGCGATGCCAGTCAGAGCTGTCAGGCCACAGGCCTGGCTGCCCCGTCGTGCATCCGATTGGCACCACGTCTTACTGAGGGGAGCAAAAGTAATTGCCGTCTGAGGTGTCACGCCAAGATGTACTTGCAGTCCTCCTGGTCAAAGAATTTCTGAACGACTTGAGGGGCCTTCCTGAGCTGGGCGATCGCATCCGTGAGGAGGTCCTTTAATTCCGACTGGGTCTTGAACACCTGTTGGCCAACCCTGCGCTTCACCCAAGCCCACAACAGCTCCACCGGATTCAGATGCGGAGAGTAAACCGGCAGGAAGAACAACTCGACCTGCTCGTTACCCGCTGATTCTGCTAAGAACTCCTTCACAACGCGCGCCGTATGGATGCTGCAGTTGTCGACTACTACGTAGATCGGCTTCTCTTGCTCCGCTTGGATTGTCTGCAAGAACTCAATGAAACTCACCGCCTTGGAATTCTTCGACTGAATGCGGAAGTGAATCTGACCGTCTGGCGTGATGGCCGCGAACATGTTCCAGCGAAACCTCTTGCCGGTGTCGACCACGACAGGGGTCTTGCCACGCATGCCCCAAGTCCGTCCGACATGGTAGTCCGCTCGCATCCCGGCTTCGTCCGCGAACAGGATCACAGCGCCGTTCCGGCGTGCTTTCGCCTTCAATTCAGGGTATGTCTTGTCAAGCCACGCCTTCACGTCGCCGATGCTGCGGAGATACGAGCGGAACTTGGGCTTCTGGGGTGTCAGGCCCAGGCGCTTGAGAGTGCGACGCACAGTCCAGACACTGACTTTGACGCCGAACTTGTCGAGGACGGCCTGTCGCACGCGGGCCGCCGTCCAATAGGCGAACGAGAACTTCATCTGCTGGGGGGTCTTATCACGGACAGTGACGAGCACCCACTGCACGATTTCGTCGCTCAGGATGCGCGGACGGCCAGAACGTGGCTTCTCTTCCAAGGCCCCAAAGCCATCTGCCCCGACCTTGACAAGCCAAGTATTGATGGTCGCTTGAGTGACAGAGAAGAGGGTGGACAGAAGGGGAATCTGGAGTCCACCCTGAACCAGCGCAACGACTCTCTTTCTGGTGGCGACCTTTTCTAAGAGTGGGACCGTTCTAAAGTCCTGCTTAAAGCTTAGCTTCATAATCCGATAATACCATGCTCAGCACACGGTTCGCAAGCCTATTTGAGGTGGAATAGAGTGCTAGAATGCCAGGAAATGACTTCTGCTCCCCTCAGTAACAGCGGCCACAAGACCCGCGCTGCGTTACTGGCGCGTCAGGGCAGCTGCTGGCCGACACCGCTTACTTTGCCGATTCCGCGCGGGCTGCCGCGTATGGGGTCGGGCCTATCAGCGTTCAGCTTGCTTGAGAATCCTTTTCGGTTTGCTCGAGAATCTGCATTCGGCTCCGCCCCGCTCGGGGATGTACGGTTGTGACGCAGGCTGGTGCGCAGCGCCAGTGTGCAGTCCGCCAAGCCGATGGTCTCGTTCCCGCGCGAGGCCCTGACTTCCGGACATGGGCTAAGTAGCGATGTCCAATTTGTCGTCTCCGGGAGGCGGTTCGTCGAGGTTGAGGGTGGGCATCAAGAGGCGTCCAGTGGCCTCGGCTAAGCCACCCTGTCGGCAGTTGGAACCGGCGCTTGTGTTTCATCGTGCGCGGGAGAGTACAACCTGCCATTTGCTGGCTGCCGACGACGGGCCGGCAGGCCCGTTCCGAAACGGCTGGGGTCTCTCCACCGCGACGGGCGGAATCGCTCCAAGCTCGCGGCTCACCGCGTCGAGTTTGCTCACCGCGGCTGCCGCCACGGCGGCGCGTACCCACGTCTGCCTAGTTCGGCGGGGATCGCGGACACCCGCCGCTGGGCCCGAAGCGCCCATCGACACGCCCTCGAGTGGACACTGTCAGTTAGCTGCCGCGACGGGTTCGGTGGCCTACCTAATCACATTGGTCCAGCGCCACGACGAAGCCACGATGCGCTACAACCGACAACTATACGTCACTCTACGAGTAGCAATGACCCAAGATCCGATCGATTACGACCCAGCGGTTCCTCTGTACAGTGAATGCTACTCCGAGCGTCCTGACACTTGCACCACACAAGATCGCACTTAGGTCCCTCGATGACCGGAACTCAGACAGGGGCACGCAGCGATCTGCGAGCATCCACTCTCCTCAACCGCAATGCACGCTTTTGGACAGCCCACGCCCTCCCCCTCTCCCGAGCCGCATCGAGAACCGCCCGGCACCGCCGTCGCACCGAGCGGCTGCAGGACGCCGGTCCCGGACACGGCCCGACTGCTGGTATGAATCAGGCCGGGGACCGCTTCCCGAAACAGGCCGGCCCCTCCCCTGACCAAGCCGGTTGCCGTGCCATACTGCAAATCGTGGAGCGCTACTTCAACACCGAGGGCCCGATGGAGGCGGAGGAACACTACTGCATCCCCCCCTTGGAGCGCGTCGACTTGGACGAGCTTCTGACCTTGGTCGCGCGCAAGAAGTACTTTGTTCTGCATGCCCCTCGCCAGACCGGCAAGACCTCGACCTTGCAGTCGCTTGCCGAGACCATCAACTCCACCGGCCGCTACCGCTGCGTGTACGTCAATGTCGAAGGCGCGCAGACCGATGGCGAGGACGTGGCCAAGTCGATGCGGACCGTTCTGAGCCAGCTGGCGGAACGGGCGGAATTGATGCTCCAAGACGGCTTCGTGCGCGGCGCCTGGAGGCGCCTGCTGGAGAATCACGGCGGCGCCAGCGCGCTCAACGTGACGCTCAGCCGCTGGGCGAGGGCCGCGCGCAGCCCACTGGTGCTGCTGATCGACGAGATCGACACGCTGCAGGGCGACTCGCTGCTGGCCCTCCTGCGGCAGTTGCGGGCGGGCTACGACCTGCGGCCGCAGGCATTCCCGCAGAGCGTGATCCTGTGCGGGGTGAGCGACGTGCGCGACTACGTCGTCTACTCCAGTTCGGCCGGGGGCAGGATCAACACCGGCAGCTGCTTCAACATCAAGGCCAAGTCGCTGCGGCTGGGGGACTTCACGGAGCAGGAGATGCGGTCGCTGCTCGGCCAGCACACCGCGGAGACCGGCCAGCAGTTCGAACCGCGGGCCTTGGAGCGGATCTGGGAGCTCACGGCGGGCCAGCCCTGGCTGATCAACGCGTTGGCGTGCCAGATCTGCTTCACAGACAAGGCGGGACGGGACCGCAGCCGCCCGGTGACGGCCGGCGCCGTCGGGCGGGCCAAGGAAGCCCTCATCCTGCAGCGGGTCACCCACCTCGACCAGCTCGCCAACGCGCTCAGCGAGGAGCGCGTCCGGCGGGTGATCCTGCCGATGATCGCGGGCTCTCCCGGAGACCAGTACTCCAAGCGCGACCTCGAGTACGTCCGGGATCTGGGCCTCATCGCGGCCGCCGGCGCGGTCCGGATGGCCAACCCGATCTACGCCGAAGTCATCCCCCGCGAGCTGACCACGGTCCAGGAGTCCGACCTCGAGGGCCGCGTCTCCCCGCGCTGGTACATCCGGCAAGACGGCAGCTTGGATCTCCAGGCGCTGCTGGCCGGATTCCAGCACTACTTCCGCGAGCACTCCGAGTCGTGGGTGGAGCGCTACCGCCACCGGGAGGCCGGCCCTCAGCTGGTGCTGCACGGCTACCTGCAGCGCGTCGTCAACAGCGGCGGGCAGATCATGCGGGAGTACGCCGTCGCCCGCGGACGCTCGGACTTGGTCGTCGCATGGCCCCGCCCGGGCCGCCTGCTGGCGGACCGTCCCCTCAAGCACGTCATCGAGTGCAAGGTGGTCGGCGAGAGGAAGGGCTTGGAGAGCACGATTCGCAAGGGCTTGGAGCAGACGGCTTGGTACATGGACCGCTGCGGCACCGAATCCGGGCATCTGGTGGTCTTCGACCTGCGTCCGGACAAGTCGTGGGAGGAGCGGGTGTTCCGCCGGGACCCCGAGCCGGGAGCCCCGCCGATCACGGTGTGGGGATTGTGACCGCCACCGGGTGCCGCCTGTCTCGGAGCCGTCAACGCCCGGCGGATGCGGACGGCTGCAAGACCACCAGCAAGCACCACGGCTCTGCGAGTCTCAGACCTTGTCACACTGAGCGACCGACGACAGCTCCGGGCTGAATGCCGACGCCTGCGGCTGCTGGACGGAACGAGGAGACCTTGGCAGCACTGCGGGCAGGGCGGACATCGCACCCCATTCCCATCGCGGAGTGGTTGCAGGCGACGCCGTCGTGGCGTCCTCTCGGCTCGGTCCGTGGAGCGGCGGCTGTCAGAGCGGGTGCGGGTCTGCGCCCGCCATGCCGCGCCTCTGAAGAGCCCTCCGCTAGCCACGCCCGCCTTGGGCGAGTCCGGACCCTCTCCGGGACTGGGAACTCGACCCTGCCTTTCGATCTCAGCCCCGATGGAGCGAAGTCTGCTGCCAGCCCCGGCGGCCACCGCTCAGATCCGCCAGGAGAACCTCTACTTCGTCGGCAAGACCCACTTCGCCTGCCAACTCCTCAGGCGAGGCAAGCACTACTGATCGGTGCAAATGTTCTGGCACGGTGGAGGGGACTTTGTCGCTCACCATAGGATCACACAGGGCAACCATTCAATGAAGGGTGGTATCGGACAAGCGGACTGATTGGTCGCAGCACGCGCGTAACGGCGAGACGTCGGACGTTTGAGAGCTGGGTCCTTGGTCCTTCGGTGGCCCAAGCGCACACCGCTGCGGCGGTGGATGTCAGTGCCTTCAGGTAGAGGGGTGGGCAGTTTGGGCGGCTTCTGCCATGGTGGGCCTTAGTCGTTGGCCTACAGATAGTAACAACAGTGCAGGACGCGCACTTTGACCTGCGCGCTGTACGCGTGCGCCTGACTCGCGGCGGCTGTGAGCACCGACTTTGGGACCGGTTGGTGGCCGCCCACCACTACCGGTCCTTCCAGCGCATGCTCGGACGTGCGTTGCGGCGTGTCGCAACCCTGGACGGGACTTGGCTGGCGCTGCTGGGATGGCAGCCCGGAGCGCTGCGCGTGGCCGTGCGCGACCGCTGGATCGGCTGGTCGCTGCAGGAGAAGCTGCGCCGCCTGCATCTGATCGCCCAGAATGTCCGGTTGGTGATTCTGTCCGCCGCTGCAGGGCGTAAGAACCCGGCATCGAGGGTCTTGGGCCTCAGCCTGCGCCGCTTGTCGGGCGGCATCCTGGCCGAACATGGGTATCCGGCGCTGCTCGCGGAAACCTTCGTGGATCGGGAGGGGCACGTGCTACCGCGCCGCGAACTGGCAGCCGCCGGGGTTCACCACCATAAGCGTTAAATTGTTTGGCAGCTAATCAAAATACAACGCCAACTGCGGCTTGCGTTTCCGAGGAGCATCGGCAAGTTGCTCGGAAATCGCGTTCCAGTCGCTGAGTGTCGCAGACAATGACAGGGACGGTTCGATAGCTCGTGTGACTTGATGCAGCATGAACTGGAAGTCACGCCACGCACTGGGTGGTCGGTGTCTCTGCCAAGCGGTATCCCCAGGGGGAAATGGCGCGTGCGTGGGCGATCAGTTTTTCCACCAGCAGAGCCACGAATAGCTTGCCGTAGAGCCAAGCCTTCGCGCTCTCGTCGCCATGCTTGGGCAGATGCCCGAGTTGCGCCAGCGACTTGAAGCGCTTGAACACCAGTTCGACCTGCCAGCGGGTGCGGTACCACTCCAGTATGTCCGTCGCCGAGAATTCCGCGGCGGGGAAGGTGGTGAAGACGATCACGTACTGAGGGGAGCAAAAGTAATTGCCGTCTGAGGTGTCACGCCAAGATGTACTTGCAGTCCTCCTGGTCAAAGAAGTTCTGAACGACTTGAGGGGCCTTCCTGAGCTGGGCGATCGCATCCGTGAGGAGGTCCTTTAATTCCGACTGGGTCTTGAACACCTGTTGGCCAACCCTGCGCTTCACCCAAGCCCACAACAGCTCCACCGGATTCAGATGCGGAGAGTAAACCGGCAGGAAGAACAACTCGACCTGCTCGTTACCCGCTGATTCTGCTAAGAACTCCTTCACAACGCGCGCCGTATGGATGCTGCAGTTGTCGACTACTACGTAGATCGGCTTCTCTTGCTCCGCTTGGATTGTCTGCAAGAACTCAATGAAACTCACCGCCTTGGAATTCTTCGACTGAATGCGGAAGTGAATCTGACCGTCTGGCGTGATGGCCGCGAACATGTTCCAGCGAAACCTCTTGCCGGTGTCGACCACGACAGGGGTCTTGCCACGCATGCCCCAAGTCCGTCCGACATGGTAGTCCGCTCGCATCCCGGCTTCGTCCGCGAACAGGATCACAGCGCCGTTCCGGCGTGCTTTCGCCTTCAATTCAGGGTATGTCTTGTCAAGCCACGCCTTCACGTCGCCGATGCTGCGGAGATACGAGCGGAACTTGGGCTTCTGGGGTGTCAGGCCCAGGCGCTTGAGAGTGCGACCCGTTCGTCCGCGAACACGATCACAGCTCCGTTCCGGCGTGCTTTCGCCTTCAAATCAGGGTACTGCTTGTCAATCCAAGCCTTCACGTCGCCGATGCTGCGGAGATACGAGCGGAACTTGGGCTTCTGCGGTGTTAGGCCCAAGCGCTTGAGAGTGCGACGAACAGTCCAAACACTGACTTTGACGCCGAACTTGTCGAGGATGGCCTGTCGCACGCGAACATCACAGCTCCGTTCCGGCGTGCTTTCGCCTTCAACAGTCCAGACACTGACTTTGACGCCGAACTTGTCGAGGACGGCCTGTCGCACGCGGGCCGCCGTCCAATAGGCGAACGAGAACTTCATCTGCTGGGGGGTCTTATCACGGACAGTGACGAGCACCCACTGCACGATTTCGTCGCTCAGGATGCGCGGACGGCCAGAACGTGGCTTCTCTTCCAAGGCCCCAAAGCCATCTGCCCCGACCTTGACAAGCCAAGTATTGATGGTCGCTTGAGTGACAGAGAAGAGGGTGGACAGAAGGGGAATCTGGAGTCCACCCTGAACCAGCGCAACGACTCTCTTTCTGGTGGCGACCTTTTCTAAGAGTGGGACCGTTCTAAAGTCCTGCTTAAAGCTTAGCTTCATAATCCGATAATACCATGCTCAGCACACGGTTCGCAAGCCTATTTGAGGTGGAATAGAGTGCTAGAATGCCAGGAAATGACTTCTGCTCCCCTCAGTACCTGGCGAACTCCAGGGTTTGCGGCTGCAGCTGCGTGCCCTTCTTGGAAGCCTGCCGGCGCAGGCTCTTGTGCGCGATCCGAATCGCCTCCTGCGTCTTGCGGAGCGCGCACACGCGCCCGGCCACCGCTGCGCCCTGCCGGCCGGCCGCCCGGACCTCCCACGAGCGGACCGCTCCGGCGTGCCGGACCGCCTTGACAGCCCCCAGCAGGTCGAACGGCCGACCCTGCACTGTGCGCAACGGCAGCGCCGAGGTGTTCACCCGTACCGTGACCCGACCCCCGGCGTCCGCTACATGGCGTATGCCCCGGAAGGTCGAATAGCCCCGGTCCGCCAGCAGGTAATCGCCCGAGCGGATCGGGAAATGCACGAAGCTCTCGCCCGTTCCGCGACCCTTCGTCGCCGTCAGCTTGAAGAAGTCGCAGGCCAGCGCCGGCAGGCGCACGCTGTAATGCACGCGCCACAGCGACCCGGTCTTGCCCGGTTCCTTGACTGTCGTCGCGTCAATCGCCCGCACTTGGAAGCCGGCGCTGGCCGACAGCTCCACGCCCCGCTCCCGGAACAGCTCGACGCACAGCGCGCGCAACCAAGCCTGCGACTTCCTCAGCCGATGCCACAAAGCCACGGCCGAGAGTTCGGCCAGCTGCGCCTTCCTAGCGCGCACCGCGGTCTCCTTCAGCGAGTACCCGCAGCCGAGATGAATCAACAGCACCCGCAGCAGGTTCTCCGCAGACTTGTCCTTGCGCAGCCCCTTCAATGCCCCCGTAACGACCGCTAGGTCCCGCCAATTGCCGGGCAGGAACGATACCAGCAGACCCCAATCCTCACTCATCCCTGATGGAAGTCTCTTTGCAGCGTCCACACTTCTAGCATACACTGCCGAATTCAAACAATTTAACGCTTATGGGGTTCACCACCGGCTATGCCCGTCAGAGGGGCCCCACGGCCCGCCGCCGGCATGATGGCCACCCCAAGCAAGTGCCGGTGCACCCCTGGCACAGAGTTCGGGACATGGCTACGAAGCGCTGTCCAAATTGTCGTCGCCGGGAGCCGGTTCGTCGAGGTTGAAGTTCGCGATGCCTGCCAGAGCTGTGAGGCCAGAGGCCTGGCTGCCCCGTCGTGCATCCGATTGGCCCCACGTACTGCCAGCGGCCACAAGACCCGCGCTGCGTCACTGGCGCGTCAGGGCAGCCGCTGGCCGACACCGCCCACTTTGCCGATTCCGCGGGGGCTGCCGCGTATGGGGTTGGGCCTATCAGCGTTCGTTTTGCTTGAGAATCTGCATTCGGCGGCGCTCCGCTCGGGGATGGACGCTTGGGACGCGGGCTGGTGCGCAGCGCCAGTGTGCAGTCCGCCAAGCCGATGGTCTCGTTCCCGCGCGCGGCCGAGGGCAATCTGGCCCTAGTTCGCGGCCACTACCGCTTGATCGACAAGCCCGCCCAGTCGGCGGTGACGGTCGAGAACATCCTCGCCCCGCGCCGCGAGCGCACTCTGCGGCGCGTGCGCGGGCAGGAAACGGTGCTGCTGGTGCAGGACGGCACCGATCTCAACTTCGCCGAGCACAGCGCGGGGAAGGGGATGGGCCTGATCGGCAAGAACCAACACTCGGAGGGCAGCGTGGAGCTGCACATGCACCCGACGCTGGCGATCAGCGAGGACGGACTGCCGCTGGCAGATTGCTCGGCGCTTGATGGTGATGACGCTGCTGGGCCGCAGACGCCAGAAGTGCCGGCAGCCTTCCTGTTCACGGAGATTGAGCTGATGGTGCTGCGGGACTTAGCTCGCGACCGGAAGCTGCCTACGCCGGACAGCGTCCGCCAGGCAGTTCCCACGATGGCGATGATGGGCGGATACCTGAATCGCAAAGGGGCCCCCCCTCCTGGGCACCAGAAGCTGTGGGAGGGCCACATCGATCTGGCCGCTGAGGCGCGCTGCTACGGGCGGATCCTGCGGATGGGAGAGCACAGCTGGTGATTCGCAAGCTGGCACCGGGGTAATCCGCCCTGCTCGCCGACACCAGCCGATTGCACCATCCAAGGTCTTGGAAGCAAGGTCGCTTGCAAGAGCTGTCTTAATCCCGATCTGGAGCAGCAGGGCCCCATGCCGGAGTGCACGGCGACCAATGCCGGTGCCGAGTATGATCCCGAGCCGGACCGGCACCCGACCCGACTCACCCATGCCGGAGTGTGTGACAATCCGCGTAGGACCCCAAGTATCCTTGCCTCCTCATCTAAGCATCGGCCACAGTTGGGGGTCATAGGCAGGCCGCGTTTGAGCGCCGCTTGGCCCAGATCCGTGCGATCTAGTAGCCCATGATGCAGCAGTTCCTCACCGGTACGATCTGTCTCCTGATACCGAATGCCGTCGCCGAGGACGAGCCGGGCCGATGACGCCGATCCGTATCTTCATCAGCAGTGTCCAGCCCGAGATCGCATGGGAAAGGAAGCAACTGCGCGACTACCTGCGAGGTGATCCTCTGATGCAGCGGTTCTTCGAGAACGTGCCTGCTTCAGGCCGGCGGCCCGACGAGGTCTATCTGGATGAAGTCGAGCTGTGCGAAGTCTACGTTGGCCTGTTCGGGACCGACTACGGGTTCGAGGACGCGGACGGAGTCTCGCCCACCGAGCGCGAGTTCGACCGGGCCACCGAGTTGGAAAAGCACCGCCTGATCTTCCTGAAGGGCGCCGCCAGAGGCGAGCGACATCCAAAGATGCGTGCGCTCATCAGCAGGGCGCAGGCCGGGCTGGTGAGAAAGCGCTTCGCTACATCTGCGGAATTGGTGTCGGGCCTGTACGCCGCACTCGTCCAGCACCTCGAAACGAGGCAGTTGCTGCGCTTCGGACCGTGCGACGCCGCCCTCTGCTCAGGTGCTACGCTCGACCACCTGAATGTCGGAGGTATGTACCGCTTCATCCGCGTAGCGCGGAGATCTCGACAGTTCCCGCTGCTGGAGGAGACTCCACCGGCGGACCTGCTCCGGCATCTGAACTTGCTGAACAGTGGGCGGCTCACGAACGCCGCTGTGATGCTTTTCGGCAGATCCCCGCAACGCTTCCTGATCTCTTCGGAGGTCAAGTGCGCGCATTTCCACGGAACCGAGGTCGCCAAGCCGATCCCCTCCTACCAGGTGTACAAGGGCACGGTCTTCGAGCTTGTGGACCAAGCGGTGGACTTCGTGATGAGCAAGATCGCTCTGACCGTTGGGACGAGGGCGGAGACGGTCCAGGCTCCCGTGGCCTACGAGATCCCGAAGGAGGTCGTGACGGAGGCTGTCGTCAACGCGGTGGCACACCGGGACTACACCGACAACAGCAGCGTTCAGGTCATGCTCTTCGCGGATCGGCTGGAGGTCATGAATGCCGGTCGCTTGCCGCCGCCGCTCACGGTGGAGAAGCTGCGCGTGGCGCACCAGTCGCTGCCCGCGAATCCGCTGATCGCCGAATCGATGTACCTGCTCCGCTACATCGAGAATTTGGGAACCGGGACGGTGGACATGATCCGACGGTGCACGGAGGCGGGTCTGCCGGAGCCAGAGTTCGAGGCGGGCGCGGGCTTCGTCACCCGAATCTGGCGGCCGACCGACAATGGTAGGCAGCTTGGCTCCGTTCGCGAGGCTACCCGAGAAACTCAAGGCGAAGCGCGAGGGGCTACCCAAGAAACCGCTAAGACTACCCAAGAAGATCGCGAGGCTACCCAAGAACTCGTCAAGACTACCCAAGAACTCGGTGAAGCTACCCAGGAAGGCGGCAGCAAGCCAGACTCGATGCCTACCCGCGACCGCATCCTTGCTCACCTGCAAAGCGATCCGACATTGACTCGGGCCGCCCTGGCCTCCCTCGTAGGGGTCACGCCAGCGGGCGTCAAGTACCATCTCGACAAGCTCCGCAAGGCGGGCCGCATCCGTCATGTTGGACCGACCAAGAAAGGGCGCTGGGAAATCCTTGAATCCGGATCGACCCGGCCATGACACATGTGGGCGACCTTGATCTCAAAACCCAGCGTCGCGTCATCGCGCTGTTTCAGGACCACTTGTTGGGCGGCTACGACAACGATGACGAGCTGCGCGGCCGGGCACCGCACGAGCCCCTGAGCGCTGCAGCCGGCGCCGCCCTGCTGCACTCGGTCGCCGAGCAAGTCGGGCGGTACCGCCGCCGGCTGCGCCGGCAAGTAAGGGCACATCGACGGCAGGGCCAAGGCGGAGGCTACTGCCCGGCAGCGATCGTGCTCGACGATCTCGACCGCTACCGGGAGCATCTCTTCGGACATCCCCTGGTGCGGGACGGCAAGGGAAGCATCGTGGCGGTCGTGGAGCGCACCAACAACCCGGCCGAGCACTGCTTCTCCCAGGCCAAGCGTGAGCTGCGACGCCGACTGGGTCGCGCGCACTTGGGGCGCGACATGCAGGACCAGCCGGCGCAGGTCGCCCTGACCGCCAACCTGCGCCATCCGGACTACGTCAGGATCTTGTGCGGCACTCTGGACGCACTGCCCCGGGCCTTCTCCGAACTGGTGCGATCCGGACAGGCCACGGTCTGGCCGGCCCTCGACCGCTATGCCCGCAACTCCGACCTGCGGCGCCGCCTCAAACAATGGTCCTCCGAGTCCGGCAACGGCACAACACCTGCGCAGCCCACCTCTACTTCACCTCTCTGAGCCCGCTTGCCGTCGTCGCTCCAACCGAATTCTGAGGGAATTACTGACGTGAGTGCCCAAAGTCATAATTGGCGCATTTTATTTTCAGATTCTGGTTGCAATGTACCCGTATTTAGTCTATAATAATAGAGGAATGGCGAAGCAACAATCGACCTATAAAGGCCCTGGTAAATGGTTCCGGAAGGGCATCTCGATGATCGAAGTGATCCAGATGTTCCCTGACGACAAAACGGCCGAATGCTGGTTCTCTGAACTCCGCTGGCCCCACGGACCCGAGTGCCCCCATTGCGGCTCCGACAACGTGCAGTCCGGCTGCGCTCACCACTCCATGCCCTATCGCTGCCGCGCCTGCCGCAAGCGCTTCTCCGTGCGCACCGACACCGTGATGGCCGACACCAAGCTCGGTTACCGCATCTGGGCCCTGTCCATCTATCTGATTTGCACCAGCATCAAGGGCATCTCGAGCATGCGGCTGAGCCGCGAGCTGGGCATCACTCAGAAATCGGCCTGGCATCTGGCCCATCGCCTGCGGGCCGGCTTGGCCGCACCGGCCGGGCTGTTCGCCGGACCGGTGGAGGTGGACGAGGTCTACATCGGAGGCAAGGAGGGCAACAAGCATGCCAGCAAGAAGCTCCGGGCGGGGCGGGGGACGGTCGGCAAGCAGCCGGTGGTCGGAGGGCGCGACCGCGCCAGCGGGCGGGTGCATGCGCAGGTGGTTCCGAACACCACCAAAGAGGAACTGCAAGACTTCGTGAAGAGAATTGCGATTCCGGGCGCGAAAGTGTACACGGACAGCTCCTCCAGCTACCAGTCGCTGGAGGGCTTCGAGCACCAAGCGGTGAACCATTCCAGCGGGGAATACGTGCGCGGCACGGTGAGCACGAACGCCATCGAGTCGTTCTGGGCGCTGTTCAAGCGCGGGCTGTACGGGATCTACCACCACATGAGCGTGCGCCACTTGCATCGCTACTTGGAGGAGTTCTGCGGGCGCAGCAACCTGCGCAACCTGGACACGGCAGAGCAGATGCGGCAACTGGCGCTGGGGCTGCAGGGCAGGCGTCTGACCTGGGCGACGCTGGCGGGCCGGGCGGCGGCCGCCTGACAGGCAGCGGCGCACGCGGGGCGTAGCCGCCAGCGGAGGCGGGCGCGGCTAGGAGCCGCGGGGCGTGCCAGCGCCCAGCACGGGCTGCCCAAGGGGCGGATCCGGGAATCCACGGTGGGGAAGTGGAGCCGCGGCGCAGCGGTCGGCTGCAAGCACAAGAGGCGGACAAAGGGCGGGTACACGGCCCGGAACAGCCAAGGAGTGAGTGCTCAGGGAGGCCGCACTAAGTTCCACCAATGATAGATGGAATGAGCGCTCATCACAATGTGAGCGCGGCAGGATGCGGAGAATAGATCCTGACTATTCCGATTCAGTACGAGCACTATAGATTGTATATCTGCCGGAGACTGTACAATATATGGACTTTGGGCACTCACGTCAGTAATTCCCAATTCTGACGCGATAGGGCTCCACGGGAGCCACCCCATTCACCCCGTCTCACTCAGAATCCCTCTCAGGGTCGTGTCCTTGTTCCACTGCTGATGCTTTGATACAGGCGGCCGACCTACGGGGAACGCTTCCCCGCCCGGTGACCAAAGCACCACGCTGTCAGCGTGCCTCTCGAAGTAGTCGGCATCGGTGGTGATACGAATCGCAGATTCGCGCCCCTCTACAATCAGCGAATACTCACGCGGCCCGAGCGGTTGCACGGTGAAGCCATCGGGTAGGAGCTCGGGCCGTCGGATCACTCGGTCGAGATCGTCCATTGTCACCGAGGATGCTGGGCGGTCGGCCAAGGCGATGGTGGTATCCGCAGCTACGTCGATGTCGATTCCGGGTGCAGTCTCGGCGGCCTCACGATCCACCTCACCCGCCAGCTCGGCCCGCTCTTCCTCGGTCGAGGCGCGGCCCTCCAACACTGCCTGGGCGATCGTTCCCGACACTCTCGCAAGGATGGGTTGAAGCTGGCCTACGACGCCGTGGAAGAGTCCGATGCGCTTGGCCAGCGCCCGGTAGATGTCCGCCTCCACCGTGTCGCGGTAGTGGAGGTTGAATATCTGAATGATCGGGTGTCTCTGACCCAGCCGGTCGATTCGACCGATTCTCTGCTCCACTCGCATGGGGTTCCAGGGCATGTCGTAGTTCACGAGCGCGCCGCAGAACTGGAAGTTCAAGCCCTCGGCGGCCGCCTCGGTGCAGAGCAGAACATCGGCCTCTCCGTCTCGGAATCTGCGCTTCGCCTCGTCGCGGGTGATCGCCCGCCAGAGTCCGCCAGCGTGCGGCACTTCGCCGCCCCGCCCGGTAAAGCACATCAGCCGTAGGGAAGTATCCTTGCGGAGCTCTTCCCGCAGGAAGTCGATGGTGTCGGTGTACTGAGTGAACACCATCACCTGGCTGGCTTTCCCTCTCTTCCCCCGCAAATTACCCAGAATCCGTTGCAACTCCCCGAGCTTGCTGTCGGGCGGAAGTCGCTTCGCCATCCTCATCAATCGCCGAATGTCGCCCATTTCCTCAAGCCTTAGGGCCGTGTCCGCAGCCTCGGCGACATCCTCGGGACCACCTATGACGTCATCGGCGAGCTCGTCGTCGGACAAGTCTTCGTTCCACTGACCCGTGTCTTCCGACACCCCGCCCTCCGCCGACTCCAGTCGCCGTCGAAGCGTATTCGCCAGCGCCTCGCAACTACTCGCGAGGCGGCGGCGATACACGGTCATGATGAACCCGACCGCATTTCGCTTGGTACCCGTCGCCTGACCGTAGGTGCGGGAAATGTAGCTTTCGACGGCTTCGTAGAGTTCCCGTTCTCCTTCCGCCATCTCGACGAAGCAGTCCTTCACCCTCCGGTCTGCGATCGGCGCCGCCAATAGGCCCTCTTTGTGGTACCGGCGCAGGAGGGTGCGCGTGTGTCGTGACAGCAGCCGTCTCACCGGCGTCCGAGCTCGCATGAGACACAATGCCGCCGATCGTTCGACCGATCCAAGTTGCTTTCGGGGAATCGTAGACTGATCCCGAAGCGCTGACAGAACCCTCTTCGCCTTCAACCGGGAGAGGGATGATAGGTGCCGGTCCTCGGGCTCCGCCTCGACGCTTCCAGCCACCTCCTCCGCTCGAAACAGCCGTGCCATCATCTCGAAGGCCTCGGCCGTCAGGTCGGGATTTCCCGACAGTTTGAAGAACTCGACGAACGCTTTCGCGTTCCACTCCGGCGGGAGACCCAGCAGGTCGAGCAGATCCCAGAACTCGACGGGATGCACCTGCATTGGCGTGGCCGTCAGCAGAATCAACCCGTCCGCAAGGCCTCGCTCGCGCATTCCGCGCATAAGGCGAAGCAGCTCGTTCGGTCCCTTGTCGCCGGGTCCGCCCGCCCCGCGCCTCCGCGCGTGATGCGCCTCGTCCAGCACGACCAAGTCCCACTCCTTCGCCTCTTCAAGGATGGTCTTCTGCCGCTCGCGACGCCGCATCAGATGGCTCGACGCGATCACCACATCTTCGAGGTGCCACCGATCCGAACCCACGACGCTCGTTCTCGGAGACCGCTCCGGATTGGGCGAATACCAACGCAGCTTCCCGCCTGCGTAAACCGGCCAGTTGAGGTTGAACTTCTCGTACAACTCGATCTGCCACTGCTTCATGACCGCGGCGGGCACCATGATCAGGATGCGCCGTGCGCGACCCGACAGCCAGGCCTGTCGCAGCACCATTCCCGCCTGAATCGTCTTGCCCAATCCCACCTCGTCGGCGATCAGGAGCTTCGGCGGCCAGTTGTGGTACATGCGCTCGAACGCGCGGACCTGGTGCGGCCAGGGAGTGATCGGGGCTGTCTCCTCGCCGACCATTTCGCCAATGGGAGTCAGCGACGGGGCCTTGCGAATGAATGACCACACTCGCTCGCGCAACAGTCTCGCCTTGGCGTCAGGTTCCTGCTTCAGCCGCTTCGGAAGACCCTCCTTGGGCGAGAACTCCAGCAACTTCTCTCGCACCGCGTCCGGCACCGCGATTACCCGGGCGCGCTTCCGTCGGTCGGCCCAAAGGCTCGCGAAGTTCTCCTCCTCGCCCTCCACGCGCGCCGGAACCGGGCCCCAACTGGTGAAGACATTGATCGTCTCCCAGTTGTGCTGCCATCCGCTGGCGGTCTCGTTTAGGCTGCCTGTCCAGGCGATCCGGTCGCCGTTCGCATCCTCGATGATCCCGGTCTTCTCGTGGAAGAGCGCCGACTCGGCCGCGGGGCGGCCAAGTTCGTCCATGGGGACCCCCACCTTCACGTCGAGATGGTCATTCGCCACCATCCACGCGAGCAGCTCGAGGGCCTCGGCCTCCTCGCCATCCCCCGGCTTGAGCGGCCAGCGGCGCAGGTGCTCCGTAACCTGCCCGCGCAGCTCGGCTCCCTCATGGATCGCCGCGATCTCGGGCGCATCCAAGGTGCAACCGACGATGAGCCGCATCAGGCCCTTGTTGCGAACCAGTCCCTCGATTCCGCGAGCCGCGAGTCTGAGTGCGCTGGCGCTGAAGTAGCCAGTCAGGCGATCGTACCGCTTCGCATCCTCAAGCGCGGGCAGGTAGAAGAGCTCGACCAGATCGCCGTCATCGGGCGTGTACTTGAGCTTCCAATCGACCGCGCGGTGCACCGTTCAGGCGGTCTCCTCACTCCACAGCGTGAGCTGCTCCGGCTCGCCGACGACCTCGCCGAAGGCCAGGCGGCGGAGTCTTTCAAGTGCATCGAAGTCATAGCTGGCGGACTCCAGAGCCGCAGCCTTGGAACCCAGATCGAAACCGCGGAATTTGCGCGAAACCGGGAGGACTTCGAGCACAGCTTCGAGCGCGATGGCAAAGTTGGGGCTCTTCTTGACGCCCTGGTCCCTGAGCATGTCAAGGGCGGCGTCCAAGGACCGATCACGCGCCAAGAACGCAGCATGGTGGAGAACGTCGATCATGCCCCGCGAGCCATCTGCCGGACCCAACGCTCCCTTGGCGGCACGATGCGAGCTGTCCCAGAGCACGAGGTTCTGTCCGCTCTTTGCCCCAAGCTTGCGGACGACATCGGTTTCAAGGTTGACGCCGACCGCGCGCGCGAGCTTGAGCCCCTCGTCGTAGGCGAACTTCGGCGCCTTGAAGGCATCCCACGCGAGTACGAAGAAGGCGGTGACCGGATCGAGATCGTCCTCGGAGCGCATGTGCGCGAGCTGGTCCAGCCGCCACCGCTTCACCTCGCGACGGGCAACGTCGAGCGCGTCCTCCGGTGTCGTCGCGTAAGGATCCCATTCCTCGTCGAATATGTCGAGCTGCCGCTTGCGTCGCGTGGGCTTCGGTCGGGGGGTCCGTCGCTCCAGCGGCCAGTGGCGCGAGAACTCCTCCAGTGCGGGGCCGAAGGAGGCCAGGTAGAGATCGACACCGCCGATGCCCGCCCTCTGGAACTCCTTCACGCGCTTGCGCACGGCTTTGGCCACAACCGGTTCCGCATCTTCCCACCAGCGGGTCTCGTGCTCGGTGTCGGGCTCGTGCCGCTCCCGCGGACGACAGACGAGGAAGATGGTACTGTTCGCCGCCGCCTTGTCCTTGATGTGCATGCTGCCCGGCGCTTCGGTGTTGATGGGCCACGACGCCGTGATCATGAATCCGGCCTTCATGAGCCCGGTGGTCAGAGCGTCCCAAGCGCCCGCCGCCTTGTGGGTGAACATCAGCGTCATGATGCCGTTGGGCTTGAGGACGCGACGGCACTCGGCGAAGATCGCGGCCATGCGCTCCTGGTAGTCGCGGGTCGCGCGCGCTCCCGCCCCCTTCTGCCCCTTGAAGCGCGCGACGTTGGCAACCGCCTCGTTGTCCTTGTCGGTGAGCTGGCTGCGGAAGAGCTCGGGGAAGACGAGCCCGGCGGTGCGCTTGAGCCAGACGTAGAAGAAGTCCGACAGTTCCGCGTACATGACGTTGGCTTCCCACGGGGGATCCATGACGATGGCGTCGATACTGGCGTCCTCGAGGTGGTCGAGGTTGTCGGCGGACTTGCAGGTGATAGTGACTGGGGAAGGGGCGTCGGGGTTCTTTTCAGGTTCCGGCGGATCGCCGTTGTCGCTGAAGAGATCGTGATGCTGGTCGGCGGCTGACTCCGGGGCGACGAGATCCACCAGTTCCCGGATGGCCTTGGCGGTCTGTTCAACGGCCCAGTCGTAGCCGAGGCCGACGACCAGCGGCGCCATCTCCGCGTACGACCAACAGAACGCCAAGTCGTGGCGGTTGAACGTGTTGGCGACCACTTCGCGAGTCGGCATCCCCACAGACATCCGGGAGTTGTAGTTGAGCAGCTTGTCCAACATCAGTGCCAGGTACACATACGCCGCCCTCCGCACCGGCGTCAGCTTTCCCTCCCGCCGGTCTTCCTCCAGCATGTCGCGGTAGATCTTGACGCTGGTTCCATGACAGAGCAGTTGGCGGGACGAGAACATGTCGCGCCAATGGGTCATGCCGTAGCGATGGGCCTCCATCGTCTTGTTGCCATTGGGGATTCGTTCGCTCGGAATGATGTCGAACGCCTCCCACTCGGGGAGCTTCTCTTCCAGCCGTGCCCCGATCTCGGCGCTGTTGTCATCCTCGGGCCGCGGCGCCCGGTAGCCGCGCAACCACCGGTCCTTGCCGCGCTTGCCGGACTTGAGATACGTCTTGACGCGGCGCTTGTAGATGACCGCGTAGAGCTGCGAGCCCATCTCGCCACCCTGCGCCTGTCCCTTGATCTCGTCGCCGTCGATCACCTGGCGGCAGTCGGGATAGGGGCAGGTGCCGGTTCCGCGGGCAACCGTCCCCGGAGACTGATCGCTCGCCTTCTTCACGATCTCGAAGGTGCAGATGCGGTCCTCGGAACCGCGGCCGCCAGCGGTGCGGGGGCGCAGACGAACACCGGTGCCGTCGGAGGCCAGCCGCCAGTTGGGGGAAAGGGGAACGAGGCCGAAACAGTAGGGACAGCGGACGGTGTGGGCGTGCAGGTAGCCGTCCGGTCGCAGGTCCTCGTCGCTCTCGTCCGGAAAAGCTTCGCTCAAGCGACTTCGGATGCGTGATGTGAACCGCCTACCCAACCGCGTGACCACCGGCGCGAGGCCATCACCGAACTCGATCGGCCACTCAACGGTAGCGAGCTGAACCAGCGCCGCGACTGGATTGAGGTCATTGCCGATAGTCGGCACGCCCAGACGAGCCGCCTCAAATGGAATAGATCCACCACCGGCGGTCGGGTCGAGCGTGACCGTAGTGGAGCCACGGGCCAGAGTGGCCCAGCTGCGCTCAGAACTCGTTGGCGAGTAGGTGAATGCGCGCTTGTAACCATACGCGGCCGCACCGAGCCGTTTCCCTTGTCGTGTCGCGACCTCAATCCGCCGCCGCGCCCCCACCGGATCCCCATGAATCCCGAGCACATGCAGGAATCTCTCCCGATCCGCTCCCCCTGGCAGCAGCGACCCCAGCACCGCAGCCCGCGACGCGACCAAGGGCCTGCGCGCCCACCAGACGTGGAGATAGTAGGTCGGTGGCAACGCCGTCATGGCCCGCCGCTCCCGCGTACTCTCCTCGCTCAACTCCGCAATCGGCAGCCATTCCTCAATCAGGCGCCGGTCGCTCGCCGAGTCTCCCCCGGATCGCTTCTTCACGCCGCAAACTCCTCCAGGTGACACGCGGATCCGAACAGCTTCACCCGCCACGAACTCTCCCCGTCATCGACCGCCGCAGCCGGATCATCCCGGTTGTGCCGGACTCCGGTCGCAATCTCGCATTCACGGCTCTCAGCCTCTTCTTGACCCACCGATCCCGGGGCGCCGCACCGGGTGCCGCCTTGGTCGTGGCGTAAGCGTTCGGGGTGCGCGCCAGAATCCGATTCACGTCCCCCTTCCGCGGCAACGATCCGCCGCCCCGCCGCCACGGCGCGAGAATCGCAAACGGTTCCGGTTCCAACAGCTTGTCCCAAACGCCTTCGAGATGAGCGTTCGCGGACCCGTGATGCGGAACCTTGAAGACCGAGGACCTGCACCGGGGCTTCCTGTCATCGCTCAGTATTGCCGTCCAGCCGCGCCGCTCGAGATCCGCTCCGAGAAGGCATGAGAAACCGCCTTCGAAGCGGACCAGAAGGGCAACAGAGAGCTGATTCGGGGTCGGCAAGAAGAACACGCGCTCCGGTTCGGCGTCGGACGGGGACGCAAGGGATTTGAGGAAGGAGGTGTACGCTTCGTCGTCAGGCGAGAGCGACCACACGTCGCAGCGGGCCGAACGGTGGACCCGGCGGCTTGCGGTCGCCCAAAGCGGAGAGACGCCAATCTGTCCAAGGTGGGCGAATACCGAGACGAGCTCCCGCGTCCCGAGACCGGCTGCCCGTGAACCCTGCGCGCGGAATCCCTCGATCATGCCGAGGAATTCGAGACGCCGAAGGGTGCCGGAACAGCAGAACCTTGCGGCGCTGCCGGTTTCGACCAGCGTCCCCATGCCACGGATGTGGTCGTCGTGCCAGTGAGTCGCCACGATCAGCTTGATCGCCGTGGCCGGGTCGTGCCCCAATCGTTCCAGGTAGGCCAGCGCGGATGGGCGACGGTCCGGGTTGAGGAATGAGTCGACGACTACCCATTCGCCATCGCCGGTGTGAATCAGGATGCTCTCCCCGTAACCGGGTCCGAGCATCGCGACCTCGATCTCGGCGGGGTCCGGTGGGATGCTACTCAGATCCCCAGCGGTCATGAAGCCACTCCGCCCACCGGCGGCCGCGTTCAAGGTCGCGCCTGGTCAGGCGCGGCGGATCCAGAAAGACGATTCGCGAGACATTGCTCCGGGTTCCCTTCACGGTCTCGTATCCCATCACCCAGTGGAAGAGCGAACCGATGCGGATTCGGTCCCGATCCTCCAGGCTGAGCTCCTCCAGATCGATGGTTGCGACCTCGCGTCCGCCGCCAGTCAGATCTCGGAGGCGGGCGTCGAACGAGCCTTTGTCGATGGCCGTCACTCGTCCCGCCCACTCCTGTTTTGGGAAGAAAGAGGGAGAATGCTCTGGATAACACTCCGGGACCTCGGGTCGAACCACCGGGAGGCCATTCCGAATCGCTCCGTTCGACGCCCCCTCGAGATTCGCTTCCCCGTCCCGTGAGGCCGACGAAGCACCGTTCGCCAACTCCCCGTTCGGTCCCTCGTTGCTGGCCATGGTCCCGCTGAACCGACCACCGCCGGAGACGCCCGGCAGGACGGCAGGGGGCTGCTGCGGCGACGGCGACGTGCGCATGCCAGCGTTGGAGTCCGTTTCCGGGTTCGTCGCTGTAAGTCCAATCTGTGCCATCGTGCGTATTAACCTGTTGACTGTGCGAGGGACATGATGTGATCCACGATGCCTTCGCTCCGTTTGAGAGATTCTTCGAATTCCGTCGCAAGGCTTTCCATGAGCTTTTCCGCCGAGCCGGGAGACTCCGCGTCTTCGGAAAAGTGATCGTTGACGCTCACAAAGACTCCCGTGCCGCTGCTGGTGCCCACTCGGTTGGATGGCTCCACCACCACGTTGATCTGTCCACCCTCATCCCTGTCCTCCGGTCCCAACTGGGAGATCCGGAGCGATGTCATGCCTCCGTGGGGACCATCGAGATTCAGCCGCTCTCGCCACGGTCCCCATGGCTCCAGCGGCACGAGAGCGGTCCCCAAGCGGTCCCGCGCCGCCGGACTGTACACCAGGAAGTGGGCGGAGTAGTTGATTCCAACCCCTCGAAGCGGCGTGTGGTCGAGGCATTCGTGAAAAACACGGTGAACGAGATCCCGTAAGCGTACGAATGGAGCCTGCAAGCTCCCGGCGGCAAACTTGTCTCGGGTGACCTGGATCCGAAGCCAGTCCGCTGTGAAGTCGGCGACCTCCTGGTGAACCACTCCCAGCTCGGCCCTGTCGGCAACGGCGTCGCGAATGAGACCGTTGGCCGAAAACCACTGCGGCGAGAAGATGGCGGGGTTGAAGTCGCCCACCAGGACGATGTTGACGTACACGATCTCCGGTTCGATGCGCATTTCGCTTACCGCCCCGCTTCTGTACCGGCCCCAGCGGCCACCAGGGAGAGTTCGTCGCTGGGCTTATTCTCCGGTTCGGTCAGGAGGAGCCGCAGCCCGGCGAGTACCCTCCTCGGATGCTCCCTGTGGATCGCCATGCCGAGCCAGTACGACGCCTCTTCGCGCTCCATCCTCTCGATGCCGTCGGCGACCGCCCACATGCGGTCGCGGTCGCGCATGGGGGCGAGCGCTCGGAATATCAGCCCGAGCCGCACAGCCAGAGTTTCCGGAACCGGTCGGCTGAACCCCGGCCGGTCGGGAACGCCCACGAGCCGGATGCGTTGCTGGGCCAGGATACGGAGGATTCGATGCTGCACGAGTTCGAGATTGCGGCCCTCCAAGCCAGCGATCCGCACGGGTTTCCGGATCTGGGGGGTCCCGGCCGAGGGAATTTGCCACACTTCGTAGCAATCCCGGCCGGATCCCGCGGGCCGGATGCGCATTTCGTAGCGTGGAGCCGACCCTCCGGCCTCGCCGTAGCGAAAATGTCTCGGGCTGGCCATCTTACTCCTTCTCCTGAAGCGCCTTGGCGGTGACGTGGGCCGATCCGCTCACGAACCGGGAGAGCCGTTCGGTGAGCTTCCCGGGATCCGGGCCGTTCAAGGTAAGGCCATCGGGGTAGGAGAGCGTCAGCGAGATCGTCGCGTCCTGCTCCTTGGCAGCGCGGAACTGAGGTTCGAGGAAATCCGTGACCGGTTTCACGTCCGATACCGGCCCTTCGAACTCCAAATCCAGATTGCCCCCATCTGCGGACTGGTAGGATGCGCTGACCTTCGCCTCCTTCCGGGCTTTCGGAACCGACGAGGCCACGCGGAGCAGCCGGAATCCCAATTCCGCGTCGAAGATCCGGATCGTCAACTCGCCGATCCTCTTGACCTCTTTGTTCGCCCTGGCCTTCTCCCAGACCTGAACGAGAGCTGCCCGCAGGATTTCTTCCGCGACGAAGATGACTGCCGGTTTGGGGGGTTCGGGGGGTTCGGGGGGTTTGGGGGGCTCAGGGGGTCGGGGGGGGGGACTCCCTACCGTTTGTCAAGGGTGAAAAGCGGCGGTTTCGGGCTGGTCTGATGGCAGGGCCATGAAGGGTTCGCGGGAAGCCGTGAGGGATTATTTGGATTGCGAGATCGGAGAGGTGGAGCGTGGCAGGCGGGGGCCAGCTCCCGCACCTCCGGAGTTATCTCGGGCATGGGGGAATCTATCGACAGGGAGCGGGTAGCAGCGGGTGCCGGCAGCGAAGGGTCAACCCGGCATGCCTAATAGCGGGGTTTACCGTAGCCCGGCACCTGCGGGATCACCTGCCGATGAGTTCGCGGGCGGGAATTCCTCGGCGGGCTGCTCTCTAGCAGGGCCCGCGTCGGCTTTCCGGACTGGCTGCAATGATAGTCGGCCGTCAGGCGGTGGCGGTGGCGTGGGCCGGGTCAAAGAGCGTGCCCGCTCGGAGCATGGCGCAGCTAACGCCCAGCAGCCGGTCGCCGACCGTGCGCAGGGCGCGGCCGTGCGTGTGGCCTCGAGCGCGCAAGGCTCGGTACTTGGCGCCGCTGGTGGGGTCGTGCTGGACTGCGACGCGGCTCCAGTGATACACGGCGTTCACCAAGCGCGGCTGGGAGGCCCGCCGTCGCAGCACTCGCTTGGCCTTGCCCGAGCGCTTGGTGACGGGGGCCACGCCGCACAGGCAGCGCAGGGCTTGGTAGTCTCTTTGATGGAGGGGGCCTGAGGCCTCTGCAAGCAGCGTGGCGAGGACGGTTCGCCCGACGCCCGGGAGTGACGCGAGGATCTCCACGTCACGCTGCTCCCGCGGCTGCCCCGTGGCACTCTCCTGGCCGCCTCCCAGTTTTGAGACCAGGGAACCGATGCGGACGTCTGCAGTTCGAGCCTCCTCGTTGAGCGTGCCAAGTTGCCGCGCCAGCGAGTCGCAGTGCTCCCTGGCGGCGGAGGCGACGCCTGGCGCTGTGTGCACGGGCTTTTTGCGGAGCGTGGCGAGGACCGATTTGGCGTCAAAGCGCCGCAAGCGGTATTGCTTGAGGAGCGTGGTGACGCGGCAGGGCCGGATCCTCCGGGCGTCGGCCGGCGTGGGGGCGAGGTTCCAGAGGGCCAGAGCCCAGTCTGCGGACAGGTCAGCCTTGAGTTCGAGGAAGTGGGGGTAGTAGCGCCACAGCTGCTCGCGCAGTTTGTTGGCGAGGCGGTTGCGCTGCTTGCTGAGGTCGCCGGCAATGCGCGACCATTCGCGCAGTTTGACGACGGAGGGGTCGAGAGGCTGCAGCTCGCGGAGGCAGTGGGGGTCGGTGCGCACGGCATCGGCGAGGACCCGTGCGTCACGGCGGTCGTCCTTGGCCCCGGCGGGTGAGAAGCGGTCCCGGAAGCGGTCCAGCTGCTTGGGGTTGATGGAGTGCACGGCGAAGCCGCGATCCAGCAGGCTGTCGACGATGGGGCCGTGAGGGATCTCAATGGCAACCCTGACTTGCGCGGCATTGTGCTCGCTGCGCTCCAAGATCCACTCGGCGAGCCGGCTCAGGCCGGTGCCGGAATGCTCGAACTGCCTCTCGGCGAGGACAGCGCCCTGGGCGTCCAGCAGGCACGCTTGGTGCAACTGGGAGCCCCAATCAACGCCGGCGAAGAAGGCCGGCTCGGGATGTAGTGTCAATGGTGAATTCTCCTTTCGATGTGATTCAGAGTCGCCGCGACATTCGACCAGTCCCTGTATCGGTGCTCAAAGGCACAAACTCCCTACGGGGTGTAAGTCACGGCACTCACCCGGGGCACAGGTCCCCCCCAGGCGCTCGAAGCAGCAGGGGGCGTTGGGTTGCTCCCGGAGAGTTGACTCGTCAAGACAAGACGCGAGACGAAGGCCGACGACCGTCGTGAGCGGAGGGCTAGCTAGGCCCGGCCGCGGGGTCAGTGAGTCACGCCAAGAAAATGCACGCTTCCCGCCCCAGGGATCACGCCGCCGCTGGTCCTCGTCTGGCATCCCCTAAAAGATACAGGGGGGGACACGCCGGTCGGCTCGGGAACGGCTTGTCCCAAGCGGGAGGGCTGTCCGGGCCACCGGCCGCCGCGTTGGGGGGGAGGGAGCTGGATGTGACCGCTGGCATCCAGGCTGCGCAAGGCCTTCTGCTGGAGTTCGCCAAAATGGACTGGGATGACCGTGGTGGAGCTCCAGAATGCATCGGTTTGCTCGTGGTTCGAGCGTTGAATTACCTATAATGATCACAGTATTCGCTAATTATAAGAGCATATGTGCCTGTTTCAGTGACGTGAAGACCAGAACGTGAGAATAGATGTCCGCATCTGACCGGCCCCATTTTGCGAGATCCGAAATGTAGGGCCATCTTCTAGTCTCACTGTTGTCTGTTCGTGGCATGTTCGCTAGTCGGCCTGCCGTAATAGTGGCAAGCAGCATGTATGTCCGCCGCACACAAACCGGATCCTCCAAGCACGGCCCACGCTTCTCCCATCGACTCTGCGAGTCCGTTCGCTCAGGCTCCCAGGTCCGCCAGGTCACGCTCCTCAACCTCGGTGCTGACTTCCCCCTCCCCAAGCGTCGCTGGCGCGCATTCGCCAACCTCGTGCAGTGCCTCGATACAGGCACCACGCCCCTCTTCGATCCGGACCCCGAGATGCTCAAGCTGGCCCAGCGCACCGCCAGCCGTCTACAGCGCCGGCGCCACGCTCGCTCCGGCAACCGCGCTGGCGGCGCTGAGCCCGTCGCCACCGTCCTGCTGCACTCCCTCCACCATCCGCCAACTCCTCTGTCGGGGGCGAGCGCGTCGCCCTCGCCGCGCTGCACTCGCTGCGGTTCCCCGATATCCTGCGCCTGAGGACCGCAATTCTCCCTTTGAGCAGCTTCCGCAGCAGGTCGACCGCGAGGTTCCGCCGCTTCAGGCCCCGCACTTCAGCCAGAAACTCGCCCGAAAGGACCGAGATTTCGGGCTTGTCGAGACCCGCCGCCTCGAAGATGTCGATGACACCCTGGGAAGCGACGGCCCGCGAGACGATCTGGCGGATGGCATGGTCCAACTCCTCCCCGGGCGCGTCTCCCCCTTGGCCCGCTTGCCGAGCACCGACCGTCTGGTTTGGAAGAACGCCTCGTCGTCGCGGATACGGGTCGCCTCGTCGTGGGGAACGGCGAGCGCGAACGCCTGGGAGAGATCGCGCACCGCGCGGATATAGCGCTCCTTGCCGTTTTCCTGCGCGAGGATGTGTTCCTGCGCGCCCGGAAGGAGCGCCAAGCGCTCGGCCGACGTGCCGTCGGCCCACGCCGAGTAGTCGAACCCGTGAAACAGGTCCTGACAGACCTCGTACTGCAACAGGTGCCCAATGCGTGCATTTGGCCGTTTGCTCGTCGGCCTCACGGTTAACGGTGGCGCAGCCGGCGGCTGAGCGGGCCGAGGCTCGGATCGCGAGCCAATGTCGGTCACTTCCATCCCGCGACCGCAACAGTGGGCGGTGTCCGGCCGGCACTGCTAGGGCGCCCGAGATACTTGCCGTCCCTGTCTGACTGGACTGTCGGCCGGTCTGCGACGGTGTGTCTGGGCTAGGGCAGCGGTTCTGCTCATTCGCTCTTCGAGGGCTACCCGTGGGCGACCGTCCCGCGGGTATAATCTAGGCTGTGCCTGGCCAGTTGGTGCGGGCACGCGGGCTTCCATGCAGCGACGGTTTCAGGGCAAGAACGTTCTCGTGACAGGCGCTTCGGCGGGGATCGGCGAGGCGATCGCGGTCCGGTTCGCCCAAGAGGGCGCGAGCGTGGCCATCAACTACAGCCGGAACGATGCCGGTGCGGAGAGCACAGCGCGGCAGGTCCGCGAGGCCCACGGCGCGGGTGGCCACGACGGCGCGACCGTGCTCATCCACAAGGCAGACGTGGCGGACGAGACTTCCGTGAAGGGCATGTTCGCGGCCGTTCTAGCGCAGTGGGGCCGATTGGACATCCTGATCAACAACGCGGGTATCCAGAAGGAAGCTCCCAGCCACTTGAGCGCGTCCGAGGATTTTGACCGGATCTTGGGCGTCAACTTGCGTGGGTGCTATCTGTGCTGTCGCGAGGCCTTGGCGCACTTCCTGTCCCGGCCAGGCGGGGGTGTCATCGTCAACAACTCCAGTGTCCACGAGATCATCCCCAAGCCTGAGTACCTGCCGTACTCCGTCTCGAAAGGTGGCATGGAGAACCTGACCCGCACGCTCGGGCTCGAATACGCCGATCGCGACATCCGGGTTAATGCCGTCGGGCCAGGGGCAATCGTCACGCCGATCAACAGGGCGTGGATCGACGACCCGGACAAGAAGCGGATTGTTGAGTCGCACATTCCCATGGGCCGGGCCGGGGAGTCGGAAGAGATTGCGGCCGTGTTCGCGTTCCTCGCCTCGGACGAGGCCTCCTACATCATTGGCCAGACCCTATTCGCCTGTGGCGGTCTGACGCTTTTCCCGGAATTCCGCACGACTTGGTCGTCGTAGCAGTTACCCAAAGGTCGCTGTTGCCCTGATGCGGCGTGCGCTAGCAGTCATCACTGTCGTTCTCGGACTCGTGGCCATCTTCTGGCGCTTGGACGGCGTACCGCTGTGGCGCGACGAGGCCACAACCGCGGTCTGGGCGCGGCTGATGGTCACCAGCGGCAGCCCGCTGCCGTATGCCTATGACCGCGAGGCGTCCCAGCTGTTGGTCCAGGACGACGACGGGCACGACATCAACTCCAAGCTGCTGCCGGCAATGCAGAGCTATTTGCAGTTCTACGTGTCCGCCGCCGGTCACTGGGCGCTGGGGACCGGGACCCTGCCAGCCAGGCTGCCCTTTGCCCTGTTCGGCCTCGGCTGCCTCTGGCTGTTCTGGGACTTGGGCAGGCGGCTCGGCGGTCCGCCTTGGTTGCCGTACGCGCTTCCGCTGCTGGCCAGCTTCTCGATCTACTTCCTGCACGCGGCGCGTCAGGGGCGCTATTACATCCTGATCGTCTTCGCGACCCTCCTGCTGCTGATCCAGGTGGCCCGCTACTTGCGAGATCCGGGACTGGCGCGAAGGTGGTCTTTCTACGCGCAGCTGTGCTTGATCGGCTGCCTGCTTTACGGCTCGAACTACCTGAGCTTCGCCGCCACATGGCTGGCTCTGGGCATTTTCCTGCTGATCACGGACAGGCCGGCGCTGGCCCGGCTGTGCGCGGCCTCGGCCGTGCTGGCCGTCGTGCTCGGAGTCGAGTTTTGGGCGCTGCACGCCGAGTACCTGACCGAGTGGAACCCCAGCGGGGAGGGCGCCTTCTGGGAGAACCTGCGCTACACCGCTTCGAGGCGGGGTGCCGATCTTTGGCGCTGGGTGCCGTTCGTGGCCTTGGCTCCGGCGGTTGCAGTGGCGGCCCGGTCGCACGGCATCTCCCTTGCGTGGCGCGCGAGGGCGCTTGTCTGGGGCGGCGCCTTGGCGCCGTTGCTGGGCTTGGTCATTGCCGAGCCGTGGCTCCGCCGCGCGTCGGATCCTGTCTTTCTGGTCTTCTTGGCGGTGTTCCTGCTGGTGCCAGGGGCCGCATGGCTTCTCTGGAGGCGCCTGTCAAGCCCGGGGCCGCTCGCCAAGATGGCCCTGCTGGCTGCCCTGATCGTCACCGTGTGCCCCTTTTTCACGATCTTGGTGGCGGGTCGCGGGGCGTTGCCGCGGTACTACTACCAGGCCTGTCCGGCCGCCATCGTGCTCGTCGGGCTTGCCGCTGCCGGGCTCTCGTCCGGGGGCCGACGCCGCAGCGCGGTCGCGTGCCTGGCGGTCGCCGGGATTTGGCCGAACCTACACCTGGCCGGCGGGGGCACGGAACAGGTTGTGCTGCGCCAGTTCCTGCGCTACGACCTGCACAACCGGCAGCTGCTGGAGAATCTCTCGGACCACACCCGGCCGGGGGACACGATTGCCTACCTGCGCAACGTCAAGGGCATGGTCGGCGCCTATTATTTCCCCGACCGGCGCTGGGTTAACCAGCTTGACTCGGACGTGCCGTACAACCGGCGATTCAGAGGGATGCTTCCGGCGGACCAGTTCGACAGCTCGCCCGGTCCGGACTGGTTCGTGCTGTGGGACTCGCGAGAGCGCGAGCCGAAGGCCTTGGACGGCTCCTACGAGTTGGTCTGGGAGCATGAATACGCGGAATTGCAGAGCGTTTGGGACGTGGCGAGCGCGCCTCGCCGCCGCGGTTACAGGCTATTCCGCCACCGGGACTAGGTGTCAAGTCCGCTGCTTGACGCCTAGCCCTGAGGCCAGCCGAAGGCGCAGGTCCTTGGCGTGGGCGTTGACCAGCTCGTCCGTGAGGCTCTCGTCTAGGCGTTGCCACCAGACGCGCACGAGCAGGCTGTACCAGCCGCTCGGCACCGTCTTGCCCCGGTAGACCTCGAGTGCCTCCAGTCGCTCGAAATCGGGGCTTGATCGGGCTGTCTCCGCGATTCTCTCGAACTCGACACCGTCCGGGACAAGCAGCGACAAGTCCCGGCTGACCGCCGGAACCTTCGGCAGCGCGCTGTGCCGCGGCTCCCGGAGTTCCGAGCGATACACCCTGTCAAGCCCGATCTCGGCGATCCACACATCCTGGCGCAGTTTGCGCCTCGCGGCGATCGCGCGGTCGATCCGTCCGAAGGTGGCGATCCTGCGATGGCCAACAATTACGACCGCCGAGCGGGCGGAGTCATAGTAGCCCGGCAGCCCCTTGGCCTCGAATCGCAGCGGACCGCACGAGAACGGATCGAGCAGCGCCTGCACATCGGCCTTGAGGTCGTAGAAGCCGAACTGGCGCGTCCCTTCGCTCCAAACCGGCGGACGCGCCGCCCCGCTCGCGCCAAGCGTCAATGTCCGCGGCTCCTCGTAGGCGTCGCCGGAACGCTTGTAGACGCGCCCGAACTCGGCAAGCCGAACGTTGGGGTGGTTGCGCCGGAGATTCCACTGCACCGCCTGCAGCATGGTCGGAACGGCGGTGTCGCGCATCACGTCCCAAAGGCTGGAGAGTGGATTGCGCAGCTTGACGGCCTTCCCCGTTCCGAACCTGCGGGACTCATCGGACGAGATGAACGAAAAGCCGATCGTCTCGTCGTACCCGAGCGCGCTGACCACAGCCCGCATTTTCCGGTCTTCCTGCTCACGGGGCGTCGGAACTGGTGCCGTCCCAACCGCGGGCAGCGTGGACGGGATCTTCGCAAACCCGTGGATGCGCGCCACCTCCTCGATCAGGTCCACCTCCCGCGAGACATCCAAGCGCCGGCTCAGCGCGCGAACTCGCCACCCGTCGCTCTCGTTGACGGGGGCAAATCCCAGCACCTTCAGGATCGACTCGACCTCCGCGTCCTCGAGTGCCACTCCAAGGTGCAGGGCCAACCTCTCGCGGCTGAGCCGAATGGCGCCAAGCGCCTGCTCGCGCGGATAGCAGTCCACCCGGCCGGGCAGTGCGCGCCCCTGGCCCATCTCCGACAGCATCGCCCCGATGCGATCGGACGCGAGAGGTGCGGCTTCCCAGTCGGCCCCGCGCTCAAAACGGTGCGACGCCTCTGTGTGCAGCTTGAACTCCCGCGACGCGTTGCGGATCGCGGACGGCTTGAACCAAGCGGCCTCCAGCAGCACGTTCCGGGTCGAGGCCGTGATCTCTGTCTCGGCCCCGCCCATCACGCCGGCCAGCGCCACCGGGCGCTCGGAATCGCAGATTGCCAGGTGGCCCGGCCCCAGGTTCCTCCGAACGCCGTCCAGGGTGAGCAGTGTCTCGTCCTCGCGGGCGCGTCGCACGACGATGCTGCGACCGGCGAGCGTGTCGAGGTCGAAGGCGTGGGTCGGCTGGCCCATCTCGAGCAGCGCGTAGTTGGTGAGGTCGGCCAGATTGTTGATCGAACGCACGCCGCAAAGCTCGAGCCTCTTCCGGATCCAGCCCGGTGATGGCGTTACCCGGACGTCCTCAAAGACCCGGCCCACGTACCGGGCGCACAACTCGGCATCCTCGATCTGGACGCTGGCCCGGGAGCCTGCAGCGACACCGCGCTCCGGAACCTTCGCGCGCGGGACGCGCAGCGGGCGGCGATAGATGGCCGCCACCTCCCGGGCCATTCCCAGGTGATTCATGGCGTCAGGCCTGTTGCTCGTGATGTCGAACTCGAGCACGGTCTCGCCCGCCTCGGTCTCGATCGCGTCGACGGCCATGCCGGCCATCGTCAGCGCGTCGGCCAATTCTTGGGGCGACTCTCGGACCTCGACGAAATCCTCGACCCAGCTCAGCAGGATGCGCATCTATCGAAACCGCGCGAGGAAGCGCGCGTCGCCTTGGTACATGAGCAAGATGTCGTCGATCCCGTACTTGAGCATTGCGAAGCGGTCCAGGCCGAATCCGGCCGCGAAGCCCCTGTAGCGCCGCGGGTCGAGGCCGGAATGGCGCAAGACCTCCGGATCGATCATCCCGCAGCCCAAAACTTCGATGAAGCCGGTCTGCTTGCAGATTCGGCAGCCATGGCCGGAACAGAACGGGCAAGTGATGTCAACCTCGGCGCTGGGCTCGGTGAATGGGAAGTAGCTGGGCCGGAATCGCGCCTGCGTGCTCGGCCCGAAGAAGTTGCGCACGAAGTGCTCCAGAGTGCCCTTGAGGTCGCCGAACGTGATGCCCTCGTCAACCGCGAACATCTCGAGCTGGTGAAACATCGGGCTGTGCGTCGCGTCCGGGGTGTCGTTGCGATACACCTTCCCGTGCACCACATAGCGCAGGGGCGGCCGGCGCGCCTCCATGATCCGCACTTGGCACGGCGAGGTGTGCGTGCGCAGCAGCATTCCGTCCCGGAGAAACAGTGTGTCCATCTCGTCCACGGCCGGGTGGTCGGGGGGAAAGTTGAGCGCCTCGAAGTTGTAGAAGAATGTCTCGATTTCCGGGCCCTCCGCCACCGTGTAGCCCAGAGGGCGGAATATCCGCAGCACGTCCTCGAGCGCCCTGCGAATCGGATGCACGGCCCCCATGTGCCGCACGGGCCCGGGCAGCGTTCGGTCCACCGCCGCGGACCGGCGTTTCGGAGCCTTGGCAGCCTTGGCGGCGGCCTTCAGGGCCTTGCCCGCGTGGCGGCGCAGCGCGTTCTGCAGCCTGCCCACGGTTGGCTTGAGCTCCCGCGGAGCCGCCTTGAGCCAGTTCTCGTTGGCCGCGGCCAGCAGGCCGCTGCGACGCCCCAGCCAGCGATTGCGCACCGGGCCGAGGGGTCGGCCGCCGGCCACGTCCGAGACTTCGCGGTCAAACGTGGCGCGCAGCGCCCCGTACAGCCCCTCCGGCGTGTCCCCCTCGCCCATCAGCTCGGAGATGGGCCGGCCGGTCTTTTTCTCGATTGACACCCTGCTGGAACGCGCCCGCGCTGTTGCCGGTCTAGGCGTTTGCCGCCACCCGCTGCGCGTGGGCCTGTTTGGCGCGCTCGGCCAGCTGGCCAAACGCGCCCGGGTCGCGGACCGCGATGTCGGCTAGCATCTTGCGGTTCAGGTCAATCTCCGCGTCCTTGAGGCCTCGCATGAACTGGCTGTAATTGGTCCCGTTCGCCCGCGCCGCCGCGCTGATCCGGGTGATCCACAGCCGGCGGAAATCTCGCTTCTTGAGCTTGCGCCCGATATAGGAGAACTGGTCCGCGCGGTTGACCGCCTCCCGTGCGTACCGGTACAGCTTGCTCTTTCCCAGGTAGTAGCCTTTGGCCTTCGCCAGCACGCGCTTGCGTTTCTTGAGGCGGTGATTGCCTCGCTTCACTCTCGGCACGGTGTCCTCCTGATTGGCCGCCTTCCCGGCGGCGATCGGTTCCTGGCTGCTAAGCCTTGGGTTCAGCCGCCGATCATGCGGCGCACAGCCTTAGCAAACGCCGGCTTGACAGTGGTGGAGTGCCGCAGGCGGCGCTTGCGCTTCCGGGTCTTCTTCGTCAGGATGTGATTCCTGTTGGCATGGCTGCGCTTGACCTTGCCTTTGGCCGTCAGCTTGAAGCGCTTGGCTGCGCCCCTGTGGGTCTTGAGTTTTGGCACGGTCGTTGTCTCCTCAAGCGCCGCGCTGAGCGACGTCCGGCCCAGTACCGCCGAATGCACGGCGCGGACCCGTAACCCATTATGCACGAATCAGCGGCCGGGCCCGAACCCGGCCGAGCGCCTGCGTGCCTATTCCTCCTCTGTGCTGAGGTCGAGGCGGCCCTTCGCCTCTGTCACCGCGTAGGAGAACTCGACCGGGGGCATCGCCCCAACGCGCAGGGCCTTCCCGTGGAACGAGGTAAGGCTGAAGTCTTGGGTTGTCTCCTGGTAGTGGGCCCGCAACTGCTGCCACCCCTTCCAGCCGAGGTAAGCGGTGGTTGCGCTGGTCGGATTCAGCTGAATCGCGCGGACCAGCGCGCGGGCGGCGCTGCTCTCCATGTAGGCCCCGCGGGTGAGCATCTGGACGGCATCGGAGGCCGTCATCTCCGCGGTGTGCATCTGCAGATCGACCAGAGCGGCCGCGATGACTTGCAGCTTGTACTTCCTCCAGATGAAGTCTGTCTCCCCGGTGTAGGCCGTTCCGACCGTCGTCTCCGTGATGTAGATTGGCCATCCGTGGATGAAGCCCGGCAACGGGTCGACCAGATGCGTCAGCTTGGCCTGCTCCGTCTCCATGTCCGAGGCGAGGGACCCGATCAAGGCGTAGCCCGGGATCCCGTACCGCAGCGCGAGCAGCCTGAGCTGGTAGATGTTGTTGGTGGTCAGGCGGTCGCGCAGTTCGGCGCGCGAGGCATCGGCCGGAGCGGGGGTTAGCCACACAATCGCGGTGTTGTCATTCGCGGCCGCTGTCGGTCCCAGCCCGCCCGCGAGAGGGACCGAGATCCGCATGAATTCCGGCGTTCCGACGACCCGGAGCTGGAGCTCATCCGGCACCGGGGCGATCTCCTCGTCGTTGCAGATCGCGCGCGCCTCCTCGGTGTCCTTGGTCATCTGGTCCATCATTGCCGCGTTGCTGCGGGCCCGGTTCTCGCCCTCCAGCACTTCGAGCACGTCATTGACCAGCCTGTAGTCGTCACGCGGGCGGCTGCCCCCGTAGATCCGGCGGTTGATGGGCTCGGCGGCGGAAACCAGCGCCGTGTGCGCGCCTTCCATGTCCTCGGTTGTCTGGTCGATCAGATCCTCCACCGATGGAAGCGGGTAGCCGGTGTCGAGCGAAAGCTTGCCGTGCACCAGGTTGCCGCCGGCGCGCCAGTCCGCCCCCCCGGACAGGCCGTCCAAGGCGCCGCGGTACGTCTCCAACGCGCTCACGGCGCGCTGGGACGCGCCGGAAAAGTCGGACTTCATGTTGTCCGGGATCCGATCCGCGATGTCGTCTTGGATCAGGCTGATCACCCCGGCAGCGGCCTCCCTGGCGGCCGCGACGTGCAGGTCGGAGGAAGCGGTCAGGTTGGCCGTCGCGACGCGGAGATAGTCGGGCGTCTTCTCCAGTCGCTGGATGATCGCCGCCATCCTGTCGGCCTCCGGGGCGTAGGAAAGCTGGAGGGGCGCGTAGAACAGAAGTCCGAGCTGCTCGACGTAGGAGAGCGCGTTGGTGGCCTGGCGCTGCTCCTCCCGGAGCCGGAAGATCGCTCGCTCGGCACGGTTGAGAAGCGTGCCGTGCTCGGTCCAGAGCGCGGGAGGCAGCTTGGTGCTGTCAAAACCGCCCTCCGCGTCCGGCGCCGCCCGGAAGCGGCCGATCAGGTCGTTGTGCAGCTGCTCGGCATGGGTCAGCGACTCGGAACTGTAGTCGGGCAGCGCGCTGAGCATCGGCACCTCGCTGCCCTCTTCGAGCAGGCCGTCGGAAATGTTGAAGACCTGTCCGACCCGGACGCTCGTCGAGCCGGCCATCATCACGCCGAGCGGGTCGGTGGCGGCGCTGTCGTGGATGAACGGCTTCGCGATCTTGTTGTGCTCGTCCGGCGGATAGGTGCCGACGGTGCAACCGGCAACCGAGAGCAGGGCACAGGCGAGCGTGGCGTGGAAGTGGTGGGTGCGCTTCATTTTCGGCGGTGTCTTCCTTGGGATGGTTGTGTGGTTCCAGAGGGAACCGCGCGGACGACCGATTCGACGATCACGAACGGCAGAGCTGGGCTCGGCACTCTCACTGCGGCCGTCGCGAGACCGAGTCCAGCAGCGCCCACAGGTCGGTGTGGGTCAGCGTGCGGCTCGCCTCGGTCTGAGCTGTGATATCCGTGTCGTAGTCCTGACCGTGAGCCTCTTGGAAAAGTTCAGGATAATGCAGTTGGTCCATCGCTTGCAGGGAAGGGAACTCCGTCACCGTGACGTACTGGTAGTTCTGCTGGCCGCCGGGGAAGTGATGGCCGTAGAATCTCCATGACGTGATGTACCCCTTGTCGACCCTGAGCTGGTGAACGGGCTTCCACACGTCAACCTCCAGACTCCGGTACCGCAGGGCCTGTCCGGGCGGGATCTTCATGTAGTCCACGCGCAGGAAGTGCGATCTCCTTTGCGCCTCACCGCTGTCGACCGTCGTCCCCGCGAGAAAGGCGAGCGCGAGCGCTGCTGAGAATGCGAGTGGTTTCCAATTCATCCAGTCCTCTCCAATCCGACACTATATCGGAATGCGCGCTATTCTACCAAGCGGGTCGCGTCACGCCTTGATGGCGCGGGCCGGCCCGGAGGGCCCGCACATGGTGGCACGGAGCATCTCGCTGAACGACAAGTACGCCCTTGACGCCGGGTCGGCGTACATGACCGGAATCCAGGCGTTGGTGCGGCTGCCGATCGAGCAGGTTCGGCGGGACCGGGCCGCGGGCCTGCGAACGGGATGCTTGGTTTCCGGTTACGAGGGCTCGCCGCTGGGCGGGTACGACCTTGCCCTTGGACGAGCCGCGGGCTTCTTGGACGAGCACGGGATCCGCTTCATTCCGGGCGTCAACGAGGAGCTCGCGCTGACGACGGTCATGGGCAGCCAGCTCTTCCGCGAATTCCCGGAGCCGCTGTACGACGGCGCGGTGGGGATTTGGTACGGCAAGGGGCCGGGCTTGGACCGCAGCGGCGACGCCTTGCGCCATGCGAGCTTCGCCGGGACTGGCGAGAACGGAGGCGCGCTTGCCCTGGCTGGCGACGATCACGTCTCGAAGAGTTCCACGATTCCGCACCAGAGCGAGTTTTCCTTCTACAACTGCAGCGTCCCAGTGCTCAGCCCGTCCAGCATTCAGGAGGTGCTCGACTTCGCCCTCTACGGCATCGCGCTGTCGCGCTTCAGCGGGTCGTGGGCGGGCCTCAAGCTTGCCACCGATCTCTGCGACGGTGGCGGCATCGTGGAGTTTGGCCCGGAGCGCTGCCCCGTCCGTGTTCCCGAGCTGGAGATTGACGGCGAGCCTTTCCGCAAGGCCATGGGCTTGATGCTGATTGTCCCGTACAGCCTTCAGCTGGAAGTTGAGGTGCTCGAGCGGCGGCTCGAGGCCGCGCGGGCATTCGCAAGGGCCAACCGCCTGAACAGGATCACGGTCCGTCACCGCTCGGACCGCACGGGAATTGTGACCACCGGGAAGAGCCACGCGGATCTGATGTCCGCGTTCCGGCTCGTCGGCCTGGACGAGGCAGGTTTGGCCGCCGCCGGCGTGCGCGTCCTGAAGCTGGGCATGGCATACCCGCTAGAGCCGGAGATCTTGGGGGAATTCGTCGCGGGTCTGGAGACCATGCTCGTCGTCGAGGAGAAGCGATCCTTCGTCGAGCTCCAGTTGCGCGAGCTGCTCTACGGCGCTCCGGCACGGCCGGCCTTGCTCGGCAAGCGGGACGCGGGTGGCAGGACGTTGCTCCCGGCGCACGGCGAGTTGGATCCCGGCATGATCGCCCTGGCGCTGAACCGCGTGCTGGGCAGCGTCGCGCGCCTGCCAGCCGAGCTAGAGCGGTCGGCAGCCCCGGCGCTTCCCTCGGCCAAGCAGCGCGCCCGTACTCCGAGCTACTGCTCGGGCTGCCCGCACAACCGGTCGACCCTGCTCCTCGAGGGGCAGCTGGCCGGCGGCGGCATCGGCTGTCACGGGATGGGAGGCCTGATGCGCGAGGTGGGGCGAGGGATCGAATACCTGTTCCAGATGGGCTCCGAAGGTGCCGCTTGGATCGGCGCCTCCCAATTCACGGGCACGCGCCACCTGTTCCAGAACATAGGCGACGGAACGTACTTCCACTCGGGGAGGCTGGCCGTGCAAGCAGCGGTGGCGGCGGGGGCGAACATCACGTTCAAGATCCTGTACAACGACGCGGTCGCCATGACCGGCGGGCAAGCTGTGGCGGGAGCGTTGCCCGTGCCCGCCCTGACGCGCGAGCTGGAGGCGGCGGGGATCTCCAAGATCGTGGTCTTGGCGGACGATCCGGGCAAGTTCGGCCGGCGGGCGGGGCTGGCCGAGAGTGCTGAGTTGCGGCCCAGGGAGGACCTCGAGTCCGTGCTCGGCGAGCTGGGCGGGACAGACGGCGTCTCGGTGATGATTTACGACCAGCTGTGCGCGGCTGAGAAGCGGCGGCGGCGGAGCCGCGGAATCCTGCCGCAGCCGACGCGTCGGATCATGATCAACGAGCGCGTGTGCGAGGGCTGCGGGGACTGCGTGCGAGAGGCCAATTGCGTCTCCCTGCTGCCGGTCGACACGCCGTTCGGGCCCAAGACGCGCGTGCACCAGTCCTCGTGCAACGCTGACTACACGTGCACATGGGGCGACTGCCCGTCATTCGTGTCCGTCGAGATCGAGCCCGGCACGGGGCTACGGCGCGGATCGCTCCCAGAGTTGCCGGCCTTGGCACTGCCCGAGCCGCCGGACAAAGCCCGCCCCGGCCGCGGCTACCACATCCTGATGCCGGGCGTTGGCGGGACGGGCGTGGTCACGATCAACGCCTTGCTGGCCACGGCCGCGCGCATCGACGGGCTGAGCGCGATCACCCTTGACCAGACGGGCGTCGCCCAGAAGGGCGGGGCAGTCGTCGGCCACATCACGCTCAGCGAACGGCCCGTCGAGGCCTCCCAGCGCATTCCGCAGGGCTGCGCCGATCTCCTGCTGGGATTTGACCTCGTCGGCGCGGCCCACGTTGGAAACCTGCAGTGCTGCAGTCCGGACAGGACCGTGGCGCTGGTCAACTCCAAGGAGATCCTCACCGGCGAGGCGATTCGCAAAGGGCTGACCGTGCTCTCGCCGGACGGTGGCTACCTGAGGGCTGTGCGCCACGCGACGCGCCGGGACGACTGCTGCTTCGTGAATGCCACGGAACTCGCCGAGAGGCTCTTCGGCGGGCATATCTTCAGCAACATGTTCCTGCTCGGAGTCGCTTACCAGCGAGGCTGGCTGCCGCTCTCGGCAAGCGCGATCCAGGAGGCTATTCGGCTGAACGGGGTCGCGGTCGAGCGAAACCTCGAGGTCTTTGCTTGGGGGCGCCAGCATGGCCTTGACCCCGCGGCCTTGGAGCCGTACCTGCCCCGGCCCGCCCGCGCGGAGGGGCCACGCTCGCTGGACAGTCTCTTGGAGGATCGCCAGCGGGAGCTATCGCGGTACCAAGACGAGAGCTACGCGGCGCAGTACCGCCGATTCGTGGAGCGCGTCCGGCGCGCCGAGAGCCGCGTGCGGCCGGGCAGCGAGGCGCTGTCGCGGACCGTGGCCTGGAATCTTCACAAGGTGATGGCCTACAAGGACGAGTACGAGGTGGCGCGTCTGCTGATGGATCGCTCGTTTGACCGCCAGGTTGCCGCGACATTCGAGAGGCCGCGCCGCTTGGTGTACCACCTGCACCCGCCGCTCCTGCGCCGGTTCGGGTTTCGCAGAAAGATCGCATTCGGGCCGTGGATCCGGCCCCTGCTGCGCGCGCTGGCCCGGGGGCGCAGGCTGCGCGGGACGGCGCTGGACCCGTTTGGCTGGCTGCCGGGGCGGCGCGAGGAGAGAGATCTGGTGCGGTGGTACCGAGACCTGATCGAAACCCTGTTGGAGCGCCTCTCCGAGGCGACGCTGCCCGACGCCGTCGAGCTGGCCGACTCCCCGCGCGAGATCCGAGGCTACGAGGACGTCAAGCGGCGCTCGATCGAGAGCACGAAGGAATGGGTCGCCGAGAAGCTGCGCTCAGTTCGGGCGCTGCGCGCGGCCTGATCCCCTAGACGGCGGCTCCTTGGCCCGCGCGCTAAGCGGGCTGGCCGGCCGTGGCGGAGCAGTGCTGTTCGTAGGCCTGCTTTAGCGAGCGCGCGATCGAGCCCGCGTCCCGGCCTTCGATTTGGTGCCGGTGCATCATGTACACAGGCTCTCCGTCCCGGAACAGCGCGACCGACGGGGATGAGGGCGGGAACATCGCGAGCCGCCGGCGCAGGTGGGCCGTGGCCTCGATGTCCGCCCCGGCGAAGACAGTCCCCACCTTGTCGGGCCGGGTGGATCCCTGAAGGGACTGCACGACGCCTGGCCGGGCGCAGCCGGCGGCGCACCCGCAGACGGAGTTGACCACCATCAGGACGGTTCCGCCGCCTGGCTCCAGCAGCCGGTCGACTTCCTCGGGCGTGCGGGCCTCTTCAACGCCGTGGCGGGTGAGATCCTGTCGCATCGGGTAGATCAGTGGTTCGGGGTAGGGCATGGATTCTGGACTTCTCCTGCACCCAGCATACTCGCTCTCGGCCCTGCCAACGCGGGCCTGCGCCCAGTCAGAGTGAGGCCGTTCTTCGAGCGCGGCGCGTCCCGCAGTGTTCCGTCGCTTGTCAAGTGCGCTCCCAGAACGCCGTCTAGCGACCCCGAGAAGACTGCGCCGGGAATCACTGTGACCGCCGCCGAATCGCGGGGCAAGCATTTCTTGCGCCTGCTCGGGAACGGTCGGGCCGGCACGTGCCACAGACGCTCCCCGTCGCGGATCCGGAAGGCTGTCAGCCCGCCGACCGAATGCCGGGCGCGGGCCGGCATAGTTCGAGACTGCGTAACTGCCCAGGTAGGGCGGCGGCATTCTGGTGGGATGTTGAGGTGAATGCGCGGTCCCGGGGGCATGGCGCAGAGGCGGAGAGCGTGCCGTGAGCTCACAGGAGGCCGGGCTGCGGGCAGCAGTTCCAAATATGGCAGGTAGCTCGAGCGATGCAGTTCGGAAGGTGTGCTGTCGCTAGCGATCTGCTCGGTTAGGTGAGGATTGCGCGGGCATCTCGGCATGCGGTCGTGGCTGTAAGGGCCACTGGTGCCGTAGAGCGACACCCTGTCCGATGGGCTCTTGTGGCAGCGGGCACAGCGATGCTGCTGGCTCTTGTAGCAGAGCGTGATTGACTGCTGCCGATACTCATGCTGGGGTGCAACCCCCCCATTGCCAAGTCGGTGGTGCTCGCCGGTGTAGCATCGTGTCCAACAGGCTGGGCCAGTCGCGGAAGACGAATTCCTCAGTGAAGAAGCGTAGTTTGGCGAAGAACTTGCTGCGCGTTTGCAGGTACTCACGGCATTGCTGCCAGCGGCCCGGCAGGCCGTCGAGGGCTGTGTGCAGCGCGAAGGCCAGCAGGTTCAGCGTCGCGAGCACATTCGCCAGACCCTTGTTGCCATGGCCGAAATTGTGCTTGAAGTTCTGTCCATGGCGCGCGATGCAATTGAAACACTCATTCTCGACCTTCCAGCGCGCTCTCGCGCAGCGCGCGATTTCCTCGACGTTCTCGCCGCGCACCGCAAGGCTCGTGAAGAAGGTGCTGTAGTACGTTTGCTGCCAACCATCGGGCCTGCGCTGGCAGATGCGCATCTCGATCCAGGTGCCCGTGACCGCGTCAGTGCTGTTGCGCACGCGCACGCCCGACACCCAGCGGTAGCGCTGCTGCCGCCAGCCGCGTCCGTGCTGGCTGCGGCGCCGCAGCCAGTTCGTGGTACGCGGGCGGGTGCCGTCGATGGCGGCGAACAGGGCAGGATGCGAGCCGGGCTTGACGACAAACAGGAAATCGGCGCCGGCATCCAGGATCTGGCGGCAGAACGGATGCTTGGAGTACAGGGCATCACCGAGGCACACCGGACGCAAGCCGCGCAACTGCGCGTGCCAGCGCGCGAACCAGCGCTTGGCGGCGTTGAGCTCACAGTCCTGCTTGCGGGATTGGCGCGAGCCCTGCTCGCCGGGGTCATCCTGGGGACGCACGAATTCGGGCATCAAGGGCAGGGCGCGATTGTGGCCGGGGGCGACGATCACGGCAGCCAGCATGGTGTGGAAGTACTGGGGAATCTTGCCCTTGCCGGTATGGCGGCAGGAGCACAGTGCGCAGCGGATCTTGCGGGATTGGTGGAACTCGATTCCATCGAGGGCAACCAGCACACGTCCGCCGAGGCGCAGGAAGGGGCCCAGAGAGCGCGGCTGGCTGCGCAAGTCAGAGAGGATGCGCAAGAACAGGGGCGCGAAGTTGGCTAGCGGGAGACCGTCGAGGAGGTTGCGGATCTGCTGTGGGCAGGGGATGTCCTTGATGCCAAACAGCGTCTGACAGTTCGAGCGGGCCCAGCGAAACAGCAGCTCTCTCTGGAAAGCGAGGAAGGAGGGAGACTGCACGAAAAAGCAGGCGAAGGCGCTGAGCACGGCGTCTGCCAGGGTGTAACGAAGGTTGGGGCCGTTGCGAGCATCCGGGAGCGCATCGGCTGTGGAGCGCAGCGAGCGCACAATGGTCTGGAGAACGTTGTCCAATCTATCTGTTTGAACCATCTTTTCTATTGCTGTCAAGCCTCAGTCTGGATGGGCGGGTTGGTGGCCCCTGCCGGGATCTCGTGCGCAAGCAAGGGACTTCGAGTTATGGAGGGCAAGAATTCGGGGCCCCAGCAGCGCGCTATAGGCCCTATAGTTTCGCTACATGTGTGTATAATTGTGCTGAATTCCAAATTTGAAATAGCTGGGCTGCGGGCCACCCGCAGCCCACGTGGGGAGAGTCGCGCAGTGCTTGACACAGCTTTTCAGAACATACTAGAGTAGTAATGGTCTCGCTGGCCCTGCTGTCAGCGAGTGGGCCTGCGGCGGGGATCGTCGCGAGGAGGCCTTACAGGAGCGGAGATGCCCGCGACAGAGCAGCGACAGGCTGGCGCGACCGCAACGCGGCTCGGGCAGCTGCAGGCGGAGCATGCCGCGTTGCGGGCGGAGTACGAGAAGCTGCGGGCGGAGAACGCGGAGCAGCGGGCAGAGAACGCGGAGCAGCGGGCAGAGTACGAGAAGCTGCGGGCGGAGAACCAGCAGTTGAGGCAGCGCCTGGAGGAACTGGAGCGCCGCGTGGGCCTCGACAGCAGCAACAGCGGCAAGCCGCCGTCGAGCGATGGGCCCGCCAAGCGGCCGGCGCGGAAGCGGAAGCGGACGCGCAGCCAGCGCGGCCGGTCCGGCAAGCGCCCGGGCGGGCAGCCCGGCCACAAGGGCGCGACGCTGCGCCAGACGGAGACGCCGAATCGCATCGAGACCCACTTGCCGTTGCAGTGCGCCGACTGCGGAGCGTCGCTGTCGGCGAGTGACAGGGAGGGCGAGCCGCGGCGGCGGCAGGTGTTCGACCTGCCCCCGCCGCCGCCGCCGGAGGTGACCGAGCACCAGGCGCACGCCTGCCGCTGCAGGGCTTGCGGCAGCGTGACGCGGGCGGCGTTCCCGGAAGGCGTGAACGCGCCGGTGCAGTACGGGCCGCGGATCGCGGCCACGGCGGTCTACCTGCAGAACGCGCATTTCCTGCCTGAGGAGCGCTTGGCGGAGGTGTTCCGGGACCTGTTCCAGGTCGCGATCTGCACGGCGACGCTGGCGGGGATGACGCGCAAGGCGGCGGGGTGCTGGCAGGGCTTCACGGAGCGGGTGCGCGACCTGCTGGTGAGTGCGGACGGGGTGCAGCACCTGGACGAGACCGGGTTCCGCATCGCGGGCAAGACGCAGTGGCTGCACGTGCTGAGCACGCCGTGGCTAACCTTCTACCGCACGGACGCCAAGCGGGGCAGCCTGGTGGCGGGGCTGAAGGGCATCCTGGTGCACGATCACTGGGCATCGTACTTCAAGATTCCGGGAGTGCTGCACGCAATGTGCAACGCGCACCATTTGCGGGAGTTACAGGCACTGATGGAGATCGACGGGGAGCACTGGGCGCGGCGCATGCAGCAGCTGCTGAGGCGCGCCAACCGGGCGGTCTGGATCGCCCGCGAGAAGGGCATTCCCCTGCCACGGTCGTTGCTGGAGCGCATCCGGGGGCGCTACGACCGGCTGCTGGAGGAGGCGCTGGCCTACCACCGGGCGCTGGAGCCGCTACGGGCGCCCAAGCCGGGGCGGCGGGGGCGCAAGAAGCGGCGTCCCGGGCACAACCTGGCGCGGCGACTGCGCGATCGCAAGCAGTCGGTGCTGCGCTTCCTGACCGATCCCGAGGTGCCCTTCACGAACAATCAAGCGGAACAGGACCTGCGCATGATGAAGCTGCGCATGAAGATCTCGGGCTGCTTCCGGTCCGCGCAGGGGGCGCGCGACTGCGCCACGCTGCGCAGTGTGCTGTCGACCGCCCGCAAGCAGGGCTGGAACCGCATCGAGGCGTTGCTAAGAGGGCCCGGGGAGCTGCTGGCCGCCCTGCGACTCTAGCCGGTGGCGGCGCGAGCCCGGTGCCCGCCAGCACCGGCACTCATTGGAACCGCGCCTACGCAAGGCGTCCAGCACCCTGCAATCGAGGCCGTGCGACAAATGCTTGGGTGCATCCCGGAAGCTGGGTAGTTACGAGACTGCTACGTAGGCCGTGTCAGAATCGACGGCAGGTCCGTGCTGGATCCCTCCGAGCTTGCCCCCGCGGCCGGCCCGCCGTGTCCAGAGAACCTTGCCGTCGGCGTGCGGGTCCACCGCGTGCACGTAGCCCGATTTCTGGGCCGCTATCAAGGCCCGCCCGCCGTCGGCCAAATCGACCAAGATTGCGGAGCTGCCGAAATCGAAGTTGGGGTCGTCGGCCTGCGGGCAGTTCACCTTGTCAGAGTGCGACCCGCCCACCATGTTGAAGGCGTCGCTCCGGGTGAACTGGCGCAAAGTCCCGGACCGGAACTCTGATACAAGAAGGTCGAACTGCTAGACTCACGAACGCCCGTGCTTCGGGTCGATGACCTCTTCACATCAAAGCTCTGGTACTACTCGGATCTTCAGCTTCCAGAAGACAAGAACTGCGATGAGGGCGACTTACTTTACGCTTGGTCGGCACCCTCCGGACCCGTCATCTGGCCGGGACCACGCGTCATTTTCCACTGCGACATTTGGAAGCTGTCCCTCTACAGCGAGGCGGACCTCGAAAAGCGATTCTCGAACTACTACCTTCTTGAGCACCCTCAAGAGACCAAGAGCCCTGGCCATGGTGTCTCGATGGTCCATATGACGAAGGGGAAAATGGAAATGGTCCCGGTCCCGGTACCACCGCTCGCCGAGCAACGCCACCTTGTTGCCCTAATCGATGAACTCATGGTTCTCTGTGACGAATTGGAGGCCGGGCTCGGCGCGGCGGACGGCACACGCAGCCCCCTACTCGACTCCCTCCTTCATGGGTCGCTACGATCCCACGACTCAACGAGCAATGTCAAGATTGGCACCGTCGCGGGGGTTTGGGCATGATCCGCGTCTCGGTTCCTCCCAAGATGCTTCGCTGGGCCTGCGAGCGTGCGGGCCGCGACGTGGCAGATGTCGCTGAGCAAGTCCCGCAGCTTTGGGCATGGGTCCGCCGCGAGCGGCAACCGACGCTGAAGCAACTGGAGAGGCTGGCCAAGGTCACTCACACGCCGTTCGGCTACCTGTTCCTCTCGGAGCCCCTCGACGAGCGCCTCCCGGTGCCTGACTTCCGGACCGTGTCGGGCAGCGCCACGACCCGGCCGAGTCCTGACTTGTTGGACACGCTGTACACGATGCAGCTCCGCCAGGCATGGTTGCGGGAGTCCCTCGTCGAGGACGAGGCAGAACCACTGCCCTTCGTGGGAAGCGCCCGTCTTCGCGACGAGCCGGACGAGGCGGGCCGCGAGATGCGGCGAGCACTCAACCTCGACGAAGGATGGGCAGCCGGAGTCCGAACGTGGCAGGACGCCGTGGGCGAGTTGCGTCGCGCGGTCGAGCGCCTCGGCGTAATGGCGGTGATCAACGGCGTGGTCGGGAACAACACCCATCGCCCCCTGAGGGTGGAGGAATTCCGCGGCTTCGCGCTCACGGATCCCTACGCGCCGCTGGTCTTCGCGAACGGCGCCGACGCGAAGTCGGCACAGATGTTCACTCTCGCCCACGAACTCGCGCACATCTGGCTTGGCACGGAGGGAGTTTCCGGCTTCGATACGCTGCTCCCCGGGGGTACCGAAGTGGAGGACTGGTGCAACCGGGCGGCGGCTGAACTGCTTGCGCCAGCCCGGGAGGTCAGAGCGCATTGGACGGAAGTCAGGCGGTTACCGAGTCCCTTCGATTCGCTGGCTCGGCCGTTCAATGTGAGCCCGGTGATTGCCGCCCGGCGCGCTCTGGACCTGACTCTCATCGACCGCAGCACATTCTTCGACTTCTACGAGCGCTACGTGAAGCGGGAGCGCAAGAGGGGCACGAAGACTACTGGAGGCGATTTTTTCACCAACCAGAACAAACGTGTCGGCAATCTGTTCGCGACCCACGTTCTGAACGCGGCCATGGAGGGCCGTGTCGGGTTCAAGGAAGCCTATGACCTGATCGGGCTGCGTGGAGGAACCTTCCAGAAGTACGCCAGGCGGCTAGGGATGGACCTCCGATGAGGGTAGGTAAGCGTTTGGCCCGGGAAGTAGTCGGGACCTGAATGCTTACGATGGACCAACCGGAGCGTTGCTAGACTTCTGGAGTCACACCCACAAGGCTTGAGCGTAAGCGTTCGAGAGAGCTGTGATGAGCGCGGGCGAGGTCTCCACGGTTAGCAAGAGTTTCTTCAGGCGGGGCATGGCGTTGCGGAGGAGATCGTGCCCTAGGAGACGGAGCAGGGTGGGTCTAACTGTGATGCTGCAGTCGGCAGCCAGAGAGTGAGGGCCGGCCGCCTAGAGGGCATGCCGGGTGCCAAGTCACACGCTTGCGGTGGTCGCTGACCGGATCGTGTCTCTCCCTGGGGCGAGGCTGATGTGGGCGGGTCTGGCAACGCGCAAAAAAAGTTGCCTAAAACGCTAGACACGATATATGGTTTTGTGTAATCCTGCAAGTGGTGCAGGACGGGCAGCACAGCGGGAGCGCAACGGGGGCGCAGCCAGTGTCCTTGCTTGCAGGTGGCGCGGGTCCCGGAGTAGGCCAGCCAGAGTTGGGTTGGCAGCAGTGGGTGCTGGCGCTGGTGGAGCAACTCAGCGCGGAGCAGGCCCACGCGCGGCACTGGGAGGCCCAGGCGTGGCGGGAACGGGCGAACGGGGCGCGGTTTGAGGGACTGTGCGCGAATCTGACCGGCAAGGTGGTGGAGTTGCAGGGACGCGTGGCGGAGCTGGAGTTGGAAAATGAGGGACTGCGCAACAGCAACCAGGACCTGCTGAAGAAGCCGTTCGGGCTGACGTCGGACAAACGTGAGCCGGGCCAGGGGGGGCAGCCGCCTGTGGCGCCCGGTCCGCAGGGCGGCGGGCAGCAGCCGGGCGGGGGCGCGCAGGGGCCGGGCACGCACAAGAAGAAGCGCGGCGGCCAGCCGGGTTCGAAGGCTCCCAAGCGTACCCGGCGGAAAGATCTGGCCGTGCAGGAGGAGGTGCACGAGCCGGAGCCAGGCAACTGTAAGTGTAAGGACTGCGGATTGCCCTTCGCGCGCAACGGCGAGGCAGTCAGCGAGCGCGTCGAGATCGAGGTCAAGGCCCATCTGCGGCGCATCCGGCGGCCGCGCTGGCGGGCCAGCTGCGAGTGCGCGGCCCAGCGCGGGGAATCGCAGCCGGAGGTAGTGGCGCCGCCGGAGCCAGCGCTGTTTCGGGGCACAAGTTATGGGCTGAGCGTATGGGTGACGTTCTTGGTGCAAGTGTACTGGCAGCGCCATCCGGCGCGGGCCTTTGAGCGCGAATGGGGGGACTGGGGAGTGCGCCTTCCGGCGAGCACGCTGCTGGGGCACCAAGAGGCGTTCTGGGAGTGGTTCAAGCCCTTGGAGCGGGCGATTGGGGAGCATCAGCGCTGGGCACAGGTAGCGCACGGGGACGAGACGAGCTGGGTGGTCCACGTGCGGGCGGAAGAGGGGCAGAACGCGCGCTGCTGGCTGTGGGCGTGTCTGACGGCGGATGCGGTGCGCATGCGGGTGGAGGACTCGCGCAGTGCGCGGGCGGCGGCGACGCTGTTCGGGGGACTGGGGTTGGAGGGCCCGCTGACACTGGTCTGTGACCGGTATTGCGCGTATGTGCGACTGGCGCGCGAGCACGGCGGGCAGATTGAGCTCGCATTCTGCTGGGCGCACGTCCGGCGGGACTATGTGAAGCTGGTGCGGTCGCGGCCAAACCTGGAGGAATGGGGTGACGGTATCTTGGATCGGATCGCGCTGCTGTACCGGCTCAATCGCCAGCGGCTGGAGCTGTGGGACCAACAGGCAGGGCTGCAGGAACAAGGGCCAGGCTTCGCAGCGGTGCAGCTGCGACTGGAGGCGGAGTGCGATGCGCTGTTCGCGCAAGCCGAGCGGGAGGTGCAACGTTTCGAGGCCGAGGAAAAGCTGTCGGGCTGGGCGGACCCGCGGCTGAAGCCGCAGCGATCACTGCTCAAGCATCAGCCGGGCCTCGAGATTTTCTTGCAGAAACCGGGAGTGCCGTTGGACAACAATGCTGCCGAGAGAGTGCTGCGGCGGCCGGTGGTGGGGCGCAAGCTTTCCTACGGATCGCACAGCAAGGTCGGGGCAAAGCTGCAAGGCACGCTGCTATCGGTGTTCGGGACGCTGGCGATGGGGGGCGTCAGCCTGACGCAGTGGCTGACAGCCTATCTGGGCGAGTGTGCGCGGATTGGGCCCGGGAAGGTGGTCCCCGACGCGGACGCCTGGTTGCCCTGGGGCTTTACGCCGGAACGCAGAGAGACGCTGCAAGCTGGCCCGGCGGGCCGGAGCCGGGGCCCGTGAGCGCGCGCTACTGTGGCCGGCGGTTTGCGGCCAGCGAGCTGGAACTGATCCGGGGGCTGATCGCTCAACGCCAGCCACGCCTGTCGCGCACGGCCCTGTCCCAGGCAGTCTGCCGGGCCTTGCACTGGCGCAAGCCCGACGGCGGGCTCAAGCAGGTCAGCGCGCGGGTCGCGCTGCTCCGGATGCAGCGCGACGGACTGCTCCGCCTGCCAGCGGCGCGGCGCGGGCCCGCACCCGCGCGCAAGCCCGAGCCCACCCCGGCCAGCGACCCGCCCCGCCCGGAACTGTTGCCCGCCCGGCTGGCGCAGGTGCGCCCGCTCCGGCTGGACTGCCTGCGCCCGCGCGATCCACGCAGTCGTCTATGGAACGAGTTCGTCGAGCGCTACCACTACCTCGGGCACAAGCGCTTGCCGGGGGCCCAGTTGCGCTACTTCGTAAAGGCGGCTGACGGCCAGTTGCTGGGCTTCGGTGCTGCCGCTTGGAAGACCGCCCCGCGGCACCGCTTCATCGGTTGGAGTCCGGCCACCCGCGAGCGCAACCTGCAGCGGGTGGTGAATCACACCCGGTTCCTGATCCTACCTTGGATTCGTCTCCCATGCCTAGCCTCGCACCTGCTCGCAGGTGTCGAGCGTCAATTGTCCCGAGACTGGCAGGACCGCTACAAGACCTGCCCAGTCCTGCTGGAGACCTTCTGTGAGACACCCCGATTCGCCGGGACCTGCTACCGGGCAGCCCATTGGACCCTCGTCGGACAGACCCAAGGCCGCGGCAAGCTAGACACTCGTCACGAGTACGCAAAACCGGTGAAGAACATCTTCGTCAAGCCTCTCTGCCCGGACTGGAAAGCGATCCTGAACCGCTAGACGACGCCCCTCCGCCACACGCCTCTCGAACGCTTACGCTTGAGCAGTTCGGCATGGGGTCAGTGATGACTTCGATCTATACCTCCGGTGCCCATCAGACAGCGGCGTCACGCCCCCGTGGAGGACAGGTTATGACTCGGTTAGATCCCCCAAGCCAGGCTGGGTTGAACGAAGCCGGAACCCTCGACTGGCGTGCCGCCCTCGAGGAACGTCGTTTCCGGCGAAGGTAGAGCCCATGCAAGTGCCCGAGAAACTGAGACAGGTCGCGGTAGACGTTGCACACACCGGACGGCCGCGCAAAGCGAAGGTGCGGACCTTGTTGGGGTGGTTTGGTCACCAGCGCCGAGGAGAGAACGTAGTACGGACCATCACCAGCGCCCTCCGGGAAACCGGACTGCGGACCGAGCCCGAATTCGACGACTTCGCCACCGTAGGGTTGGATACCTACCTGAAGCTGACGGCGAATTTCGAACAAGGCGGAGTGGTGCCGGGTAAAGGCGCACGAAAGTCGAGCGGCAAGGATCATCCAGACCCAGCTGAAGAGAAAGAAATCGGGGGCCTTCAAGACAGCGGGTCATGGGGTGACTATCCGATCGACGACCTGCTGATCAGACAGGACACCCGTACGGTGGACGAAGTGGTGCAACGAATCAACAAGGGCTTCTATATCATGAACCCGGACTTCCAACGCGATATTGTCTGGGACGACGCTCAGCAAAGCAAGTTGATCGAATCGGTGGTGATGCGGATTCCACTGCCAGTATTCTATCTTGCTGAAGATGATCAGGGCAAAATGGTCGTGGTTGATGGCCTCCAGCGACTGTACACATTCCGCAGGTACCTTAAAGATAACCTCGTGTTGCGACTGTCCCATCAGCAGGAGTTGAAAGGAAGGAGATTTTCGGACTTGCTCCCAAAGCTTAAGAATCGCATCGAGGACTGCAATCTCATATTCTATATCATTGACTCAAAGGTGCCGGAGAGCGTTCGGCTAGATATCTTCGAACGGGTGAATAGCGGAGTTCCCCTTACTAGGCAGCAAATGCGTAACTCGCTCTATATGGGGCGGGCAACTCGTTTCTTGAGGGACGAGACCAAGACCGAGATTTTCCTCCGAGCCACAGGCCACAGCCTGAAGTCCAAAACCATGAGAGACCGCGAATTCGTGAATCGATTCTGTGCGTTTCGGCTGCTGGGTATCGGCGACTACCGGAGCGACATGGACCAGTATTTGGCGATTTGTCTCCGCCAAATGAACAAGATGGAAGATCAGGAACTTGATGCCTTAACTATCAATTTTCGCCGAGGACTGGCAAACAACTATCTGTTGTTTGGCAATCACGCATTTCGGAAGCACTCTCCCGGTCAGGACTCGCGCAGTGTTTTGAACGCATCGCTTTGGGACGTGATGTCTACCGGTTTATCACGCTTTTCGGTGGATCACATTCGAAGGAATTCTGCTGCCCTACTTGATGCATTCTACAACCTATTGGCAAACGAGGAGTTCTACACCGCAATCACATACAGTACCAACCAGCAAAACAGGGTGCGAGCACGGTTTGAGATGACCGAGGTTATGTTTCGTGCAGTGTTAGGTGCTGACACGGTTTGATATCCGGCATTTCAAGTGCTCCGAACGGTTGCATTTTCCGTTCGGACGACTCACGCTCCTATCGGGTCCCAGCGCGTCGGGGAAGTCGTCGACCATGCACGCGACAGGCCTCTTGCATCAATCGATTCGCGAACATGAGTGGTCCACGTGCCTTCTGTTAAATGGTGTGGCCGTACGGCTTGGCATCGCTTTGGATGTGATCGACCAAGAACACGACCGGCGAGCGTTCGAACTCAAGTTGGCGGACGGGGAGAGGCGCTTTCTGTGGCGAATTCACGGAAAACGGCACGAAATGTCGATAGCAGTTTCAAGCCAATAAGACCTAGAATTCGCATCGACATATCTCTTCCTAGATGTACTAGCGTCGGATTCTGAGTCTTGCCTTCGCACTTGCTATAATGCCCCTGTGGTTAGGTCTAGGTGGGATGCGAGTCCACCAAGGTGCCCAGCGCTCGCGGCTAAATGGCCCGTGAGCCCGGGATCCGGACGCTGGCTGCAGTGAGGAGTTCTCAACGTGAGCAAGATTATTTCCCTATTGACGGTAGCCGCGGCGCTGTGGGCAGGTGTGCCCGCCGCGCTCGCCCAAGTGGAGACCGCGCGGATCACCGGCACGGTGTCCGATGCGACCGGGGCGGTGGTGCCCGCCGTCGACGTCTTTGTCACGCACCTCCAGACGAATCGCCAATTCGCGACCCAGACCAATGAGGCCGGCCGCTACGTCGCTCCGAACCTTCAGCTCGGAGACTACGAAGTCGCTGTAGAAGCCGACGGCTTCAAGAGAACTGTCCGATCAGGGATCAGCCTCCAGGTTCGCGAGGTGGCCGTCGTGGACCTGGCGCTGGAAGTCGGTCAGGTGACCGAGAGCGTCGCTGTCCTCGCGGACGCGCCCCTGTTGACCACCGTCGAAGCAGCCCAGGGCGAAGTGATCAACAACCGGCAGATCGTGGATTTCCCGCTGAACGGACGGAGTTACATCAAGCTCGCCCTGCTCTCCACCGGGGCCATGATGACCTCAACGGGCCGGCGAGCTTCCTTCAGTGCCTCGGGCATGCGTCCCAGCCAGAACAACGTGATGCTCGACGGCATCGACAACAACAACCTGCAGAGCGCCACCCACGCTCGACGGTCAGACGCCAGCGCCGTCTCCATCGACGCCGTCCAGGAATTCAAGGTGGAGACGAACGCCTTCTCCGCGGAATACGGCAAGTCAGCCGGGGGTGTCGTGAATGTCGTGATGAAGTCCGGGACCAACCAACTCCACGGCACTGTCTTCGGGTTCTTGCGCAACGAGGTGTTCGATGCCAAGAATTTCTTCGATGCCCCCGATGCACCCCGTCCCCCGTACAAGAGGAGCCAGTTCGGCTTTTCGGCGGGAGGCCCAATCGTCCGGAACAAGACCTTCATCTTCGGGGACTACGAGGCCACTCGCGTCCGCGAGTCCCGGACGGTGAACAATACCATTCCCACCGCCCTGATGCGCCAGGGCGACTTCAGCGAGATCAGGGACACCATCTACGACCCGGACAGTCTCCAGGAGGTTGGCGGGACCTTCGTCCGGACTCCCTACCGAGGCAACATCATTCCGCTCACGTCCATGGATCCCGTCTCCGCGCAGGCGAAGGATTGGTATCCCGATCCCACCAAGCCGGGCTTGACGCAGAACTACCTGTACAACCCACCCAGCGAGGAGAACCGGGACCGCGGGGACGTCAAGGTGGACCACGTCTTCTCCGCGGCCGACAACATCTTCTATCGCTACAGCCACGACAAGCGGTTCATCCCCGCCTCGCCCAACCTGCCACCCCCGGCGATCGGCGGGGCCGGCAATACCGGAGGCAGCTTTGCCCACGAAGGGCAGAACACGGGACTGGCTTGGAACCACATCTTCACGCCGACGATCCTCACGTCCACGCGCCTTGGCTGGAACAACACGGACACCCGCCTCTCTCCGCTCATTGACTACAACGCCAACGCCCAGCTGGGAATCATGGGGGTCGACCAAGCCCAGCCCGGCGCGCCGCTCTTCAACATCTCCGGTGTCACGAACTTGGGGATCGGGTCGAACGTCCCCAACGACGCGAACGCCCAGACCCGCCAGCTGCCTATGCCCCATAAGTCAGATTCAGGGCTCGGCCATTGAGTCAGCCCGAGACCGTTCGAAGTGATCTCTGAGCTCGTAGGCGTCGGACATATGCGTCAGACAGATCCATCCCTCCCAGATCTTCTGCGGTCCCGCCGGGGGTCCGCGCTTGCGATACAGGTAGCCACCCATGATCGCCATCGTGCGCACGGCCACGCCCAGATTGTCCGGCGAGGCCAACCCCCGCCGGGCCGCGAAATGCCGGATCACCCGTATTTGCAGCTCCGTAAAGAACGCTTCCGCGGGCAGTTCCGGTGTTTCCCGTCCCAGCAGGGTCATCGCCTGGAGCCGCCACGCGATCACGGCCTTGATCGTCACCGCCCGCTGAATGCGCTCCGCTGTGCGGTGTCCCAAGTACTGCGCCTTGCAGCCCGTCTTCAGGATCCGGTGCCAGTCCTCAATCCGCCAGCGTAGCCCGTACCAGTCCAGCACGCGCTCCGCGTCGGCACTTGAGGTCACCTCCAGCGTGGTCAACAGATACCACTCCAACGGCTTGCTGTCGCCGGGGTCCGAGCGCTCCCAGACATGCACCAACTGCAGCCGGACCGGCTCCCGCCGGCCGTTCGGGTCGCGTACCTGCACCGACCTCCAGCGCAATTCCGCGGTTGCCTGCCGCGCCTTGCGCAGGCGCTTCGCCTTCTGGTTGCGCGTGCTGCGCCGGGCCGAACTGCGCGCCACGTCAATCTTCAACTTCGCTTGCGCCGCCTGCGCTCGGATGCGGTCGAACAGCTTCAGGCGTCCCTTGCCCCGCGAACGGTTGTGCCGGGCCCGCACCAGCAGATCCACTCCTGGCTGGCGGCGCACCTCCGCGAACAACTCGAACACATCCCCTTCGCGGTCCATCACCGAGACCACTCGCGTGCCCGCCAAGCGGGCCGCCAAGCGGCCACACTCCCGCACACCCCGCACCCAGCGCATCGTCTTGCGCTCGGCGAGCGGCTTGCGACGCTGCGGCTTGCCATCCGGCGCCTCGAACTGGATCTGCGGCACCCCCAGCGGGATGCCCACCGTGTTCACCGCCAGCGTCGTGTGCATGTGCAGCCCCAGGGTCCCTTGCCTGTCGGCACTGGGACCCTGGCCCCTCGCTTTGCCCTTGGCCGCCTGCTTAGCCTTGGCCTTGCCCCCCGCTTTGCGCTTAGCCTCCTGCTTGGCTTTGGCCTTGCGCTTAGCCTCCTGCTTGGCCTTCGAGGCCTGCCGCTTGGCAATCAGCCCCAGCCCGGAACAGCCGGGATGCTCGGCGAAGTTCAAGTCCGTGCCGTCCTGCAAGCACAGCACCACCGGCTCGTCCTGCATCCGCCGCAGGGTGCGCTCGCGGTGCGGGTGCAGGATGTTCTCGGGCGTGACCGCCGAGCTGGACGGCTGATCGATGAACCGGTAATGGCCCTTCACCAGCGCCCGGTTGCCCTGCGCGGCACCCGGGATCGAGGCGCTGGGGGCCGCGGCCTGCATCGCAGCGGTGCGCACGAGTCTCTTGGACAATCGCAGATCCCCCAGCGGCGCCCCGCCCAACTCATTGGCGGCGAAGACGTCCAACCCGAGGCCCTCGCTGGCGCCCAGCGGCTCAACAGTGCCCAGCACGCTGCGCCAGTCCGCGCACAGCGGGTAGACGAAGATGTGCTTGTGCGGCACGCACTGGCCGCGCGGCGCGAAGCGCCCGCGGCCGGCGCTGTCGCCAATGTGGGTGAAGTTGGCAGCCCGGAAGCAGGTGCCGGCGTGTCGGCGAGCTGCACAGAAGGTTTCCACGAGGGCCGGGCGGTAGCCGTAGCGCCGCCGGAAGTCGTCCGGCAGGCGACGCAAGGCGCGCCCGAGCACCATCGAAGCCAAGCAATGGCAGCGCACGCTGGGCCGGATCAGGAACCGACTCAGGCCGAGGATGCGGTGCAGGCGCTTGCGGCGCATGGCGGGCGACCAGCCGATCCACTGGTCGCGGGCAGCGAGTGCCAGGGCCGAGGCCGCGAAGCCGATCGCGCCCAGGATGCCGTGCTCGGACTCGATCAGATAGCGCAGCTGGGCGCCGACGTGCAAGACCGCACCCTGCGGATGCTCCGCGGCCACGATCTCATTCCAGATGCGGCGCTGGAGCTGGGTTTGCACCAGCGTCAGGGTCAAGCCTTGGACGGCACCGGCGCGGGGAGGCACGCCGGTGGGCTCGGGAACGGCTTGCCCCAAGCGGGCGGGCTGGCCGGGCCACCGGCCGCCGTGTTGGGGAGCTGGGAGCTGGATGTGACCGTTGGCATGCAGGCCGCGCAAGGCCTTCTGACAGCTGGCCAGTTGCCAGCTGCCGCGACTGTCGACGAACTCGAATTGCTCACAGACGCGGCGGGCGATCTCGCTGCGGCTGACAGTTCCGGCCTCAGCCAGCAACACCTGCAGAGATCGGATCGCTTCCCGACTTCCCAGAGTCCGGACCACGCAGTTCTGATTGACCATGCCCACCAAGTTGGCACAAACGACCCGCGTTTGTCAACCCCCCAGAGAACTGGGGTATGGGCAGCCCGCCAGTTCAAGAACGACACGACCTTTATCCGGAATCGCCACACCATCAAGGTCGGGGCGGACCTGATGTGGCTGCAGAACTATCTGAAGAATCCCAAGGAGCGACTCGGGCTCTTCTTCTTCAACGGCAACTACACGCGCAATCCGGACGGGAACGACGGCGGCGATCCGTTCGCCCACTTCCTGACCGGGATCCCGCACCAGAGTCGCGTGGCCCGGGGCGTGTTCATGGCACTGCGCGGGCAGTTTCACCAGTTCTACGTGCAGGACGAGTGGAAGGCGACGGACAAGCTGACCATCAACATGGGTGTGCGGTACCAGGTCTTCCTGCCTTGGGTCGAGAAGTCCCGGAACGGCTGGGTCAACTTCGACATCGAGGCGAATCCCGAGAATCCGCCCCTTGTCCTCGCCGTTGCCGGGGGCAGCCGGCTGCAGCGCTCCCACGTCCAGACCGACCGTGACAACTTCGGGCCGCGGGTGGGCTTTGCCTACCAAATCCGGCCGGGCACGGTTATCCGGTCCGGGTACGGCGTATTCCACGGCACGTGGGATCCGCCCGGCGGCGGCAAGCTGATGCAGAGCAACCCGCCCTTCGAGGTGCGCAACTGGAGCAGCACCGACAACATCCACCCTGACATCCGCCTGCGCACGGGCATCAACAACTCTCCGGTCAGCGACAGTTTCGACCCGAGGGCGGCATCGAACATGTCCGTGACCAACTATCAGCGGGACCGGTCTTGGCCGTATTCCCAGCACTGGAACTTGAACATCCAGCAGTCTCTGGGCGGCGACTGGATGCTGGAAGCGGGCTACTTCGCTTCGAAGACGACCCACGCGGTCCGCAAGTACGACATGAACTTCTCGCCGCCCGGGCCCGGGAACCGCAACAGGAAGCGGCGATGGAAGTCCATCGTCTGGCCTGGCTCGGACATCGTCATCTCACCCCTGGCCCAAGTGTTCCGGCACCAGTTTGACGGCGCGGGAAACTTCCACTCGGCGCAGCTCAAGGTGAAGAAGCGCTTCTCGCAAGGGCTCAACGTGCTCACATCCTACGCGTTTTCCAAGAACATCGATGATTTCTGCACGGAGGGTGGCGGCGGCACGACCGGAGGCTGTGGCGAGCCGCAGGACACCAACAATTTCAGGCTGAACAAGGCGCTCAGCACCTTGCACATCCAGCACCAGTTCGTCGGCAGCGTGATCTATGAGCTGCCCTTCGGTCGCGGACGCCGCTGGGGCTCGGGCTGGAGCGCGGTTCAGGACAACGTTCTCGGAGGCTGGACTCTAGCGAGCATCACGACTCTCAGGAGCGGCCTGCCACTCAGCGCCACCGTCCGCGGCAACCCGGCGAACACCAACACCACGAACCGGCCGAACGTGCTGGGCGACCCGAATCTCTCCAAGGACCGGCGCACCCTCGGGCGTTGGTTCGACACGGACATGCTCGTGCCCAACGAGCGCTTCGCGTTCGGCAACGCAGGACGGAACATCCTGTTCTCGCCGGACATGCGAAACTGGGACTTCGCCGTGTACAAGCGATTCTCGCTCTCCGAGACCAAGGCCCTGCAACTCCGGTTCGAGGCGTTCAATTTCACCAACACGCCTCAGTTCGGCAGTCCGAACGCCGAGGTCGGGAACCGCAATCTCGGACGGATCACCGGTGCCAGCGGGCAGCGGAACATTCAGTTTGGCCTGAAATTCATCTTCTGACCGCGACGGCCCTTTTCGGCTTGCGCCGCCAGGTTGCCTCAGCCCGCGGGCGGCGCGGGCTGAGGCAACCGCTGGGTCACTGACTGGGCAGACGCTCCAATCTCGGCCTCGGGGTCTCCCGGGGCACTGGCGCCGCTGCCCGCGTGTCAGACGGCACTTGACGGATCGCCCGAGCGGATACTTTCGGGTCAGCGGAGAGGTTCGATCTACGCAGCCCGCCAGCGTGCAGGCTTCAGCCCAAAGATCAAGTCCTGAACGCCGGTCTTGAGCGCCCCGTTGCGGAACCGCCAGACCATCAGAGCCGCCAAGCGCGCCGCCTCGGCCCACTGGACCTCCCAAACGGCCGGGGCCTCCGATGCGGTCAGGTCCACGGCGGGGCTGGTTCCCGTGGCGATGGGAAGTTCGCCAACATTTCGTTCGTTACTCACTGCCCGAAGCCACCCCTCGCGGATCGCGACACTGACGGGTCAGTACCCGCTCCGGGCCCGCGATCCTCAGTGGGCCACATATCCCCGCAATCTGCAGGCATGCCCACTCCGCAACTGGATGCGGGATCTCGGCTACGCTACGGCGGTGGCCGGCAAGTGGCGGCTGACGCTGGGGTGTACGACACGATGGATCGACCGGTCCGACAGAACTGCGGGAGGCTCGCGCACGGGGGTCGGCCCTGTCGATGTTGGCCCCCGCCCGCTATGCCGGGGTTTCAATGCGGTCCGACCCCAAACGCTAGGAACGCGTTCCCCGCCATCGTGCCGAACTGCCCATAGCCCGAGTTCACATAGACCATCCCGCCGACGATCACCGGGCCTGGACCGTTGATGGACCCGCCCGCAGCTCGCACTCCGTTCGTCGTCCGGGGATAGTCACGCGCCGTGTCGAAACTCCAAAGCAGTGTTCCGTCGCTTGTCGAGTACGCCCTCAGAACGCCGTCCAGCGACCCCGAGAAGACTGCGCCGGGAATCGCTGTGACGGCCGCCGAATGGCCCGGCGAGCATCCCTTGCGGCTCCTCGGGCACGGTCGGGCCGGCACGTGCCACAGACGTTCCCCGTCGCTGAGCCGGAAGGCCGTCAGCCCGCCGACGGATGCCGGGCGCGGGCCGGCATAGTCCGAGACTGCCACGTAGGCCGTGTCCGAATCGGCGGCAGGTCCGTACTGGATGCCTCCAAGCATGCCCCCGCGGCCGGCCCGCCGTGTCCAGAGAACATTGCCGTCGGCGTCCGGGTCTACCGCGTGCACGAAGCCCGATTTCTGGCCCGCTATCAAGGCCCGCCCGCCGTCGGCCAAATCGACCAAGATCGCGGAGCTGCCGAAATCGAAGTCGGGGCCGTCGGCCTGCGGGCAGTTCACACTGTCAGCGCGCGACCCGCACGCCATGTTGAAGGCGTCGCCTCGGGTGAACTGGCGAGACCACAGGCGGTCGCCGGTGTCAAGGCTGAAGGCGATGATCGCGTCACTGTCGTCACTCGGAGGGTCGGAGTAGTTATCACCCGTCGTGACGTACAGCCGGCGCAGCTTGGCATCGACGGTGGGAGCCGACCAGATGGCGGCTCCCGAGGGGCCGAACTGCGTAACACCGCGACTGTTCTTCCGGCGCGCAATCGCCGGTTCGGGGATCGTGTGCGCCTTCCAGATCGTCTCGCCACTGGAGCTGTCGACCGCCAGCACGCTGCCGCGAAACGTGCAGCATCCGTAGGCCGCGAAGGATCCGGTGAACTCCTCGATCGAACTCACCGGCACGTACAGGCGGCCCTCGAACAGCACCGGTGTCCCCGTGAGCGTTGCCGCGGGATGCTCGTCGACTCTCGATCTCCAAATGGTCGCGCCCGTGGCGGCGTCAACTGCGTACAGGTTGGCCTTGGTGTCGCCGAAGAACAGCGCGTGCCGCCCCTGGGCGTCAGCCGCCGAGATCAAAATCCCCGTGCGGACCTCGGCCCGGGCCTGGTAGGACCAAACGGTGCAGCCTGACCTCGCCTCGAGGGCGACAACCGCGCCGTTGCGCGTCCCGAGAAACACGCGCCCTCCCGCCACCGCTGGGGCTCCGCGCGCGTGCTCGGCGTCCGGAAGCCCGAACGCCCAGTGGAGTTGCAGTGATCCCACCGACTCGTGGTCAAGGCCGGCCAACTCGCCGCGCTGGAAGCGCGCGTTCTTCGGGCTCCCGCCCCAGCCGATCCAGCGCGGTCCCTCGAACGGGTCTCCCCACGGCGCGTCCGGGCAGGCGGCCACCGTGGCGTCCCCGGTCGTGGCCTCATTCTTGCCGAGGAACTGGGCCACAGCCTTGGCATGCTCGGACGGAAGCGTCTTCCCGACGTCCGCCATCGTCCCGGTGGATAGCGAAGCTTCGATGACTGAAGGTGAGAGCATCCGCAGAGCGTCGGGACCCGGCGCGCGGTTGTCCCCGGCCTCGTGGCAGACGGCGCACGACTGGCGGTATATCACCGCTCCATTGGGCTCGGCTGCTCGCAGGGACAGGCCCACCGTCAGCGCTCCGACGGTAGCCAAGCCGGCAGCGGAAAGGGCCCGCCCGACGGCCTCCCGCAGCGGGGGACAGACGCTCGCGAAACCCGGCACAGCCAACCTTCAGCTCAAGGCCCAGCGGAGCATTCGCAGGCTGTCCCCCAGCCGTGCGTTCACGCCCAAGGCAGCCGAGGGCTCGTATCCGCAGTGCACCATGCAGTGCTCGCACCGCGGGTCGTTGCCGCGCCCGTACGATTCCCAGGGAGTTTCGCCCATCAGATCGTCGAAGCTGTCCCAGTGCGCGTCCGTGATCAGGTAACAGGGCCCTTTCCAGCCGCGCGTGTTGAAGGTTGGGTTGCCCCATGCCGTGCACGGCATGTCCCGGTTCCCCTTCAAGAACTCCGCGTACTGCGGGGTTGTGTTCATGCGGAACCGCTTGAAGAGCCGGTCCACATTTCGAAATTTCTCCTCGATCTCGGCCCGCGTGAGAAAGATCTCGCGAGAGTTGACCGCTGAGTACCCGTAGGCCGGCGAGAGCATGTGGCCGTCGACGCCAAACTGCCGGAGGTACTCGAACAGCTCTTCGACCTCTCCCATGTCGGTCTCCCGGTACACCGTTGTGTTGGTGCACACCATGTGGCCGGCCGCCTTAGCCGCGCGGATGCCCTCGATGGCTGAGTCGAACACCCCCTCGCGCTCCACGGCCAAGTCGTGCGTCTCGCGCAACCCGTCCAGGTGGACGTTGAAGAAGAACCGCCGGTCTGGCCGGAATTCGTGTAGCCGGGCCGCGATGAACATGCCGTTCGTGCACAGGTAGACGTGCCTTCTCCGATCGAGGGCACCCTGGACAAGGTCCCCGATCGGCTTGTACATCATCGGTTCGCCGCCGCAGATCGAGACAATTGGCGCCCCGCACTCGTCAATCGCACCGAAGCAGCGGTCCAGCGGCAGCCTCTCGGTGATCGTGTTCTCGTACTCGCGAATCCGCCCGCAGCCGGTGCAGGTCAGATTGCAGGCATGCAAGGGCTCGAGCATCAGCACCAGCGGAAACCTCTTGCGGAGCATCGGATGGGGCGTTCCACTGCGGCTCGGAGCCGGCCGGTCGCCCAAGATCGGAAAGGCGGTCTCGGCCCGGCTGGGATCGCGCTGCCACTCCGGTCGCGGGGCAACCCGATTCTTGAGAATCCAAGCCCCCATGCGGAGGCTGCTCGACAGGGGCAGTCTCACGGTGTCCCCTGCCAGCTGTCTCGGCGGTCGTACGCGGCGAGCGCCATCAGCGGGAAGTACTGCGGGTACATGTGGTACCGCAGGTAGAAGACCCGCGGGAAGCCTGTACCGGTACAGGCGCGTTCCTCCCACGTGCCCTGCGGAAGCTGGCGCTCCAGCAGGTAGCGCAGTCCCTCCTCAACGGCGCCGCTGCCGTAATCGCCGGTCGCGAACAGCGCCATCAGTGCCCATGCCGTCTGTGACGGGGTGGACTCCGCCCCCGCTTGCCGGGAGCCGCTGTCGTAGGTGGCCGCGGACTCGCCCCACCCGCCGTCAATGTTCTGGACCGACCGCACCCATTCCCCGGCCAGCAAGACCGCGCTGTCCCGCTCGGGCACGCCAGCCGCGCGCAGGCCCCTGAGCGCGAAACATGTCCCGTAGAGATGGTTGACGCCCCAGCGGCCATGCCAGCAGCCATCCATGTCCTGTTCCCCGCGCAGGTACCGCACACCCCGCTCGACGACGTCCCGGTATTGCCCCGGGGCCCGCTGGCAAAGCGCCTCCAACACGCGGCCGGTGATGTCCGGGCAGGGGGGGTCGAGCATCGCGTTGTGGTCGGCGAACGGAACCTCGGTGAGGATCGAGGAATCGTTGCCGGGGTCGAACGCGGCCCAGCCGCCGTTGGCCGATTGCATCGAGGCCAGCCACTCCAGAGCGCGGCGTTCCGAGGCCCGCTGCAGCTCGGCGTCCGTCCCTTTCGCGCTGCCGAGGGCGAGCAGCACCTTGGCGGTGTCGTCGGTGTCCGGATAGTGCTCGTTGCGATATTCGAAGTACCAGCCGCCCGGTTCCAACCCCGGACGGTGGACCGACCAGTCCCCCGAGTGACGCGCCTGCTTGTCCAGCAGCCAGTCGGCCGCGCGCCCGAGTGCCCAGTCCACGACTTTGTCCCCGGCGTTGCGAGCCTGACCGATCGCGAACGCCGTCAGCGCCGTGTCCCAGACCGGCGAGTGGCACGGCTGCACCCGGAAGCCGTTCTCGTCCTCGATGATCAAGTCCTCGAAGTGTCCGATCTCGCGGCGGACCACGGGGTGGTTCCGGTCGTAGCCCAGCTGGGTCAGCGCCATGATCGAGTTGACCATCGCCGGGAAGATGGCGCCCAGCCCGGCTGAGCGCCGCAGGCGGGCGTGCATCCAGTCGCTGGCGGCGGCAACTGCCTTGCTGCGGTCGTACGCCTTGCCCGCCACCTCCATCAGCTTGATCCCGCGATCCAGCAGGAGGAAGAGCCGCTTCCAGCTCGGGAATTCGGGCAGCGGGGCCTGTTGGCCTGAAGCGAGTGTCCCGAGATGCGAGCCGGCCGGGACCGGGCGCCGGGCCCGGGTGGCGTCAAGGATCGACAGCGGGGCGATGATGGCCCGGCTCCAGGCCGAGATGGAGTAGATGCTGAACCGGTGCTGCCGCGGCAACAGGAAGATTTCGGGCGGGATCGAGGGTACTTGGTCCCGCGGGACCAGGCCGAAATAGCTGAGGTACAGCTTGGTGTAGCTGTTCGCGGCCTCGATCCCGCCGAGCTCGCGAATCCGGGCCGCGGCCCGCACCATTGGGCCACAGGCCGGGTCGTGGCCGGCGATCATGAGCGCGGTGTAGGCCTTGACGGACGCGCTCACGTTGGCCGGCCCCCCGCGGAAGATGCTCCAACCGCCATCGTCGAGCTGTTCCCGAAGGATGCTCCGGCAGGCTGCGTCCACTCGCTGGCGGGTCGGCGGGTTCCACCTGCCGTCCGCTCCGGGCTCGTGCAGCCAGAGTTGGAGCAGGATGTAGTCCGACAGCAGGGTTGTGTCACCCTCGACCTGCCCAACCCAGTGCCCTTTGGAAGTCTGGCGGTTGAGCAGGTAGCGGACCGCGGCCTCCATGGCGTCGCGCACCCGGGCGGTCGTGACGGATGCTGGGGGCCTGGCCAGTGCAGTCTCGCCGTTAGCGCCGCGATTGGGGTTCATCGATGGCTGGCGATCTGCGTCAGGCCCGGCGGATTGCGCAATTCCGGCGGCAGGGGGAAGTGAACATTCTCGGGCGTGGACTCAACCTCGCGCACGTCTGGAAACCCAGCCGATTGCAGGTAACGGACCACTCCCTGCACGAGGTGCTCCGGCGCGGAAGCCCCGGAACTCAACGCGACCCGCCGGGCTCCCCGCAGCCATTCGTGATCGATCTCGCTCTCGTCGTTGATCAGATGCCCGGGAAGCCCGCGGCTCACGCCTACCTCGACCATGCGCATGGAGTTCGAGCTGTTCTGCGATCCGACGACGAGCAGCAGGTCAGCGTGCGGGGCGATCTCGATCACAGCGCTCTGCCTATTCTCGGTCGCGTAGCAGATGTCTTGGGCGGGCGGCGCCTCGATCCCGGGGAACCGGCGCTTCAGCACTCCGATGATCGACTCGGCCTCCGTCAGGCTCAGCGTGGTCTGCGTAAGGTAGCCAACGCTCCCCTCCGGCACTTGGACGGTCGCGGCTTCCTCCGGGGTTGAGACGACGATCGTCCGGTTCGGAGCCTCGCCCAGCGTTCCGATCACCTCGTCGTGATCGCGGTGACCGATGAGCAGGATGGTCCGGCGACGCTTGGCGAACCGCAGCGCCTCCATGTGCACCTTGGTGACCAAGGGGCAGGTCGCGTCGATCACGCGCAGGCCGCGCCCGAGGGCCGCCTGCCGCACGGCCGGGGCCACGCCATGCGCGCTGTAGACCAGCCGCTCGCCGGGCGGCACCTCGTCAACCTCGTCGACGAAGATCGCCCCTCGGGCAGCCAGCTGTTGCACGACGTGGCGGTTGTGGACGATCTCCTTGCGCACGTAGATCGGTGGGCCATAGATGTCCAGCGCCAAGTCCACGATGTCGATCGCGCGCACCACGCCAGCGCAAAAGCCTCGCGGCTTGAGCAGCAGAACGCACTTTCCCAGCTCGGATTGCAGCGTCATCGGGGTGAAATGTGCAGTATATCGGACAGTCCCGCTCGCGCATCGGTCGGACGCTCGGGCACCAGCCCCAGCTCGCCGGCGGCGGCTGCGTGCCCGCTTGCCTCGGGTCATGCCAAGATGCGCCCGCGCTTGCCGAGCCTGATGCGCTGGCCCGACCAGATCACCGCGCTGCCCGCGTAGCTGCAGGCCCACACCGCCATCGCAGCGAGGTCTACCAGTGGCAGGGCTGCGGCCCCTCTCCCGCCCAAGCGGCCCTGCACGGCCCTGCAGGTTGCGCCGGCGGCTGCGTACCGCAGGGCCATGGCGGCCAGCGCCAGCGGCCACAGAGTCGCCGGTTCCGCGGCCAGCGCCAGCGCGGACCAGGCCGTTGCGTGGGCCACCGCGAGGCCGGCATGCCCCCGTGGACGCTGCTTGCGGATCGTCCTGGACCACCGCAACTGGCGCTGCCAGGCGTGGTGCCACCCTTCGTCGGCCCGCAGGTGCGTGCGCACGACGGCGGAGGAGACCTTGACAGCGAGGCCGCTGGCCGCGACTCTCGCGCCGACGTGGAAGTCATCCCCGATGAACTTCCGGGCAGACCCGATCCCGCCAGCGGTCGAGAGTGTCTCGCGTCGAACGGCGATAGAGGCGCCCAGCGCGAACCGCAGGCCCTGCAAGCGTTCGGCGAGCAGCACCTGGGCGGGAAACGCTGTGTTGATCATCAGGGCCTCCGCCCGGCTGCTCAGCGACCGCGCGGGCTGCGCCCTGTACAGGCACGTGACAAGCCCGACGCCCGGGAGCGACAGTTCGTCCGTCACCGTGCGGACGTGCCCCGGGGAGGCGCTAATGTCCGCGTCGACCGCGAGCAGCACCGGTTTGCCCGCCTTGGCGACCAGGCGTTCCAGAATCTGCACCTTGGGATTGTTCCCGGGACGGGGATTTGGGCAACGGACCGGCACTAAGCGTGGTCTGGGACAGGTCGCACGCACCTCCTTGACAGCGCGATAAGCCGCAGAGTCCGCGGCAGTCAGGCCGACGAGGATTTCGAAGTCTGGATACTCCTGCCCCGCATGGGACGCCAGGCACTCTGCCAGCTCGTCGCCCGCCCCGGCGGCGGGCTTTAGTATTGACACGCCGGGAGCCCTGCCCCCCGCATTCTCCGGGGTCGCGGCTGGCCCGCGGCGCGAGACGAAGCGCAGCGTCACGGCGAGCGCGGCGGCTTGGTAGGCGCAGGCTGCGACCAGTGGCGCTGCCAGCGCCCAGGCGAGATCCACTTGCGGGTCAGGCCACCCGCTGTGCGTCGCGCTGCGCGATCAGGCAGAGTTCCGCGGCCTTGAACGTGTGCTCCTGGGTCATCGCGTTCTCCGTGCGCTCGAGGCAGTCCAGCACAAGCTGGCCGAAGAACGGGAAACCGACGGTGCCGCGCGTCCGTATGTGCCGCTCACCCTTCCCGTCCACCAGGAAGATCTGGTCGGACTCCGCGTCGTGGCCCACATCGAGGTACTTTCGCAGCTCCATGTAGCCCTCCGTGCCGAGGATGAAAGTGCGGCCGTCACCCCACGCGCCGAGCCCGTCCGGCGTGAACCAGTCCACGCGGAAATAATTCGTGGCGCCGTTGTCGGCCACCAGCGCCGCATCGCCGAAGTCTTCCAGCTCGGGATAGTCCGGATTGCCGTAGTTCGCGACATGGCTGGCGCTGACCGTCGCGTCCCGCGCGCCCGAGAAGTGCAGGAATTGCTCGATCTGATGGCTTCCGATGTCGCAGAGAATCCCGCCGTACTGCTCGTGGACGAAAAACCACGGTGGCCTCGATTCCTTGCTGAGCCGGTGGGGCCCCATGCCAATGACCTGCAAGACTCTCCCGATCTCGCCGTTCTCAATCAGGATTCCCGCGTACATCGAGCACTCCGAGTGCAAGCGCTCGCTGTAATAGACCGCGAACTTCTGGTCCGTTGCCGCCACCTGTGCCCGGGCTTGGGCGAGCTGCTCCAGGGTCGTCATCGGCGTCTTGTCCGTGAAGTAGTCCTTGCCGTGCCCCATGACCTCGCAACCCAGCGGGCCGCGCAGGTTGGGCACCGCCGCCGCCGCGACCAGTTGCACGTCGCTGTCCTGCAGCACCTCGTCCTTGTCGCGGGCGGCGCGGGCGGCGGGAAACGCCTCCCGGAACTTGGCCACCTTCTCGGGATCCGGGTCCCAGACCCACTTGACCTCTGCTCCGGCCTCGGTCAGACCGTTGCACATCCCGAAAATGTGCCCGTGGTCCAGCGCGACCGCGGCAATCGTGAAGTCCCCGGGCCCCACCACTGGCCTAGCCTTCCCGCGCGGGGCGTAGGTCATTCCGTCCGACTTCTGCATCGCTACCGATTGTCGCAAAAGGGGGGCTTCGCCCCGGTCGATTCCCCAGAGGTCTCCGGCGCGGGCCAGTCAGAAGTTGAAGCGCACGCCGAGTTGCAGCTGCAGCGGCCCCGTGCCGAACACCTGCGTGTTGTTGCGGTCGTACTCGCCACCCTCGCCCCGCAACCGCAGGAACGAGGGCAGCGGTGCTGCGGGCTGGCCGGTGGCAAGGTCGACGCCGGGCCCGTAGGTCCGGTTGAAGCGGCCATACTCGACATTCTCGAAGTTCAGGGCGTTGAACACTTCCAGCGACAGCTCGAAGCTCGACCGGTCATTGAGGCGAATCGTGCGGAGCAGCCGCATGTCAGCGCTGCGCATGGCCCGGTTGCGGAACGAGTTGCGGCCGAAGAAGCGACCCGGGGCCTCGAGCGCGCGGTCGTTGCCGAACTGGTCGCCGTTGAGATCGACGCCAGCGACCGGGCTGATGGGCGGGCCGCTGGTTGCCCGCACGATCGTCGACCAGGTCACGCCCCACGGCAGCTGCAGCACGCTGTGGGCCGTCAACTGGTGCCGCATGTCCAGGTCCGCAGGGCCGTACGCGGCTTCTGGCCTGGCTTGGTCGGTGTACAGCGGGCCCCAGAAGTAACCCTCGTTGATATCGCTCGAGTACGCCCGCGCGTAGGTGTAGTGGGCGACGATCTGCAGCCGGTCCCCGTGGCGTTTCCAGTTGGCCGAGATTCCGTTGTAATCGGCCCGCCCGATCGATTCCGTGACGATAACGCTGCTGAGGCGCGGCTCGGGCCTCTGCGAGAGGTCATACCAGGGGATCGCCGCCGCATCGCTGGGGCGCACGACAGACGCTGGGATGTTGTAGTCGCGCAAGCCGTGGAGGAACGATGTCGAGTGGCGCATCCATTGCACGCCGGCAGTCATGTTCCGCCGCAGACCGAACTCGGCGGCGACGTTGTACTTGATCGATCGGGGATTCCGGAACTGGCCGTGGACCGCCGTTGGGCTCGCACCGGCGTACAGGTCACCGCCCAGCGCGGCGGCGACATCGCCGTGGCTGAGCTCTGGAAGGTCGGACAGCGCGCCTCGGTTGAGGTCAATTCCCGCGTCCAAGAACTGCTCGTAGATGGTCTTGCCGGGCAACGGCAGCGCGACGTAAAGGTCAAAGGGCGGGTCCCTGTAGGACTTGGTCGGATCGTTCAGGAAGACCGGCGGCGTGACCGCGTAGAACACGCCGGCACTGGCCCTCAGTACCAGCCTGTCTCGCCAGCGGGCCGGACTGTAGGCCAGGCCGATTCTCGGCATCCACTGCCGTGCGGAGTCCGGGATGTACGACGGATCGATGGACCCGCTGGGGAATCTCGCGGACTGCACGCGGCCGAGCAGCACGTCGTGCCCCACTCGGGGAGCTTGGTTGAACTGAGCCTCCCAGCGAAACCCCAGGTCGAGGTTCAGTCCCGGCGCTGCCTGCCACGAGTCCTGCACGTAGAGTGACGCATGGCCAAGGCGCTGCTCCCCGACCCGATTGCCGATCTGGCGCAGGAAGATGCCCGGCGCGTCGAATCGGTTCGCGATCCGGCCTCCTGGCGTTAGGATGTCGAGGATCTCCTCAGGGTCGGCAGAGAAGACGTAGAACGTCCCCCGCTGGAACGCCCCGTACACGTCGTCAATCCAGACGCGGTCGAAGTGCCCGCCGATCTTGACGTCGTGCGATCCGGAGTGCACGATCAGGCTGTTGGAGATCACGGGTCGGATGTCGGTCTCGATGGTCGGGAGGTAGTGCTTGGCCCCGAAGACACCGATGGCCGAGGACACGCTGGGCCCCGTGCCGTTCGGTGTGCGAGGTCGTTGTTCGCGGGTGACGGTAAACCGCAGCTGGTTGACGAGCGTGGGCGACAGTAGGCCCGTCATCTGGGCCGTCAGGTAATGGATCGAGTCCTCTTCGGTGCCGTTGTTGTTCAGGGCCACGGTTGTGCGCGGGTGTCTCGGATCCCCGATGCTGACCGCGTTGACACCCTCGCCTCGGCTGTAGTTGTAACGGGCCATCAGCTGGCTGCCGCCCGCGAACTGGTAGTCGACCTTCGGGGTTACGGCGATGGCGTCGTTGGTGGCGTCAAACGGCTCCTCCAGGCTTGTGAAGTAGTCGTAGGTTTCCGGGCCGGCCGCTCGGTCCGCGCCGTCGAGCAGGGGAAACTCCACGGAGCGCGGACTGATGCTCTGTTGGCGCTCCACGGCAGCGAACCAGAACGCTCGGTTGGCCGCCAGTGGCCCCCCGGCTGAGCCCCCGAACTGGCGCAGTCGCTCGAGCACTTTGGAGCCGAAGGGGTCGGTCAGCCCCAGGTTCGGGTCGCGGGCTTGGAAGAAGGCGTCGCCGTGGAACTCGTTGCTGCCGGACTTGGTCGAGACATTCACGACCCCGGCCGTCGTGCGGCCGTACTCGGCCGTGAATCCGGACGTCACGGCTTGGAACTCTTGGATCGCGCTCTGAGGCACGGTCATGGCCGCGCCCGCGCGCTCCCCGCCCTGGATTCCGCCGAAGAACGCTTGGTTGTAGTCCGTGCCGTCGACGGTGACGTTGGTGTAGATCCCGCGCTGGGCGCTGAATGAGAGGTGGCCCGCGGCGCGGGAGACCTGGACTCCCGGCGTGAGGAGCGCAAAGTCGTGAAACCGGCGCCCGTTGATCGGGAGGTCGCTGAACACCTTGGTCCCGACCACGTTGCTCGACGCGGGCAGCAGCGCGTCGAGTGCCGCAGCGCTGACCTCGATCTCGGTGAACGTCTCGCTCAGGTTGAGCCGGATGTCGGCCCGCACCGCGCTGCCGACGGTGACGACGGCTCCCTCGACAGTGGTCCGGGCGAACCCCGCCGCCACCGCCGTCACCGAGTATGGTCCAGGCCGCAGCGAGCCGAACTCGAACCGGCCCAGCTCGTCGCTCCGGGATGCTCGGCGCAGGCCGCTCTCGACGCCGCGGATCGCAACTTCCGCGTCGGGCACGACCAGTCCGTCGGGGCCGGTTACCTCGCCCAGAATGCGCCCCAGATTCGCGTCGAACTGGGCCCGGAGCGCTGGTTGCAGGGCGGCTCCCGCGACCACCGCCGCGAAGAGCGCGAGCGCCGGTCGCCAATCGCTGGCTCGCAGGCCGACGCCGCGGGCGTTGGCGCGCCATTCTGGGTCCGGGTCGCGCTCGGTGAAGGAAGTCATCGGCTTTCAGCCATGATACCCGTCCATAGGCAGGTCAATACCCCTATTCCCGGATCAGATTGGCCGGATTGCGGGCGGCCAAGGGAGTACCCTGAGATGTGACTTCGCCAAGATTGAGAGGGCTGGGCCTTGGAGGCTGGGCTGGCCTTGCGGCCGCGGCCGTGATGGCCTTGCTCTGGTTCAGCGCGGGCCTGTGGAAGCTCACGGACATTTCCGGCTGGCAGCTGAAGCTGACCCAGCTGCTCGTGCCTGTCCAATTGAGCCTGGCCGGCACGCTCGCGGTCGGTGTCTCCGAGGTCTTGGCCGGAGTGCTGCTCTTGCGCCCTGCGTGGAGAAGGTGGGGCGGCCTGCTCTCCTGCGGCCTTCTGGTCGCCTTCATGGTCTACATGGCCGTGAATTATCAGGCTCTGCAGGGCGCGGACTGCTCGTGTTTCCCGTGGCTGGAGCGGGCCGTGGGCCCGGCCTTCTTTTGGAGCGACGGCGCGATGCTCGCGCTCTCGCTGGTCGCGGTGCGATTCTCCCCGAAGCCCTCCGGCGCCCATGGCGCCGTCGCCGCCGGGCTGGCGGTGGCGGTCTTCGCGGGCGCGATGCTGGTGGTCGATCGGTTCGGCCCCGAGCCCGAGCAGCGAGTGACCCTGCCGATCACCGCCGCCGGCGAGGCCTACGACTTGCACGAGGGCAAGGTCTTCCTGTTCTTCTTCAACCCTTCGTGCATGCACTGCCTGCACGCCGGCCAGACGATGGCGGGCTATGACTGGGCCGCGGACTTGGTGGGCATCCCCACGCAGGATTCCGACTGGGGCCCGGGATTCTTGGAGGACGCGGGGTTGGAGGGCGTGAAGCTCTCGCCTGACGTTGATGAGCTCCGGGAAAACTTCGAGTTCCAGGACGTGCCGTACGGCGTGCTGCTGGAAGGGGGGCGCGTGCTGGAGCGCGTGATGTTCTGGGAGGAGCCGGACTTCGGCAACAGCCTGCGCGAGCACGGATTCGTGGACTGATCCCTGGCGAGCAACCGGCCCAAGCTGGCGGTCGAGGAACGCCAACATTGCCCAGCCAGCGCGTCCTTCGCCGGTTTTTGCGAGTGCCCGCGACGGGTATGATGGCCCCTTGGGCCTGCCTTCCCGCATCCGCTGCAAGGTGAGCTCCGAGGCTGCCGGCTATCTAAGCATGACCCGCGTGGAACGGGTCGAGCTGCCTCTGCTCGCGCTCGGGGCCCGGATCCTCGCGGTTTGCGGCAAGGACCGCGGGCGGGTGGCGGCGATCTTGGCGGGCGGGAGCCTGGTCAGCGGGGATGCCCGCTATCGGTGGGCTCCGATCGTCGCGTCGCCGGCGGACATCGCCGGGCTTCTGGAACGGTTCCCGGACCACGACCCGACCCGCGAGCTGGTCGCCGCGCGGTGCACGCGCATCGTGTTGCGCGGTGTCCGTGGCGACGTCGAGATCACGCCCGAGATTGGCCGCCGCCGCCTGTTCCGCCGGCGCAATTTCTGGGACGAGGCGCTGCCCATTCTGGCCGGTCTGTCGCCCCGCTGCGAGCGGTACTCGTACTCGGACGCCTCGGACGTCTTCGTGGCAACCCTGACGCCCGGCGCGCTCGAGAGTCTGCGGAAGATCGCCCCCCTGCTCCGGTACAGCTCCTTGCAAGATGCAGTGCGATACACACTCGCGGGGCCCGTGATGCTGTACGCCTCGCGGTAGGCAGTCGGGCCGGTTCAGCCGGGGGCCGTCGAACCCCGCGCCCGTTCCCGCCTGGCGCCCCGAATGGACGGGGGCTCGGGGCCCTCGCCCAGACAGCCCGGCGGGCCGCCGACGGCTGGCTCCTGCCGGCGCGCGCAAGCGCCCCAGCGCAGGTTGGGAACGAATTTCGGAGCTCACGGCCGGGAGATCTCGACGGACATCGCCCGTTCTCGCTCGGTGCCATGCCCTGTGCCGTGCAAGCGCCTGCCACGATCGGATAGGATGGTCTTCGAGGAATCAGCGCAGATGTCTAACCCCCTTTCACTTCGCCGCAGGACCTTCGTCAAGGCGGCCGCGACTGCGGCACCGGCCGCTGCCTTTGCCGCCGGCAGTTCGGTGCTCGGCTCGAACGATCGCATCCGGGCCGCCGTGCTGGGCGTCAACGGTCGTGGGCAGAGCCACATGTACGGCCTGCAGCCGCTCGACAATGTCGAGGTCACCACCTTTGTCGACCCGGACTTGGAGATCGCCCGCAAGCGTGCCGGGGAGTTCGAGAAGAAGCACGGGCACCGCCCAAACGTCGTCCAAGACCTCAGGCGGGTCATCGAGGACAAAGACATCGATGTCATCACCATCGCCACTCCAAACCACTGGCACACGCTCGCCGCGATCTGGGCCTGCCAGGCCGGCAAGGACGTGTACATCGAGAAGCCGGCGACCCACACGTTCAACGAGGGGCTGAGCCTGATCGCCGCCGCCAAGAAGTACGGGCGCATCGTGCAGAACGGTGTGCAGCTGCGCAGCTCGGAGGCGATCCGCGAGGCCGTCCAGAAGCTGCGCGACGGCGCCATCGGAGACGTCTACATGGGCCGGGCCACGATCTTCAAATGGCGGCCGGCCTTGGATGCCGCCCCTGACGAAGAGGCTCCGGGCACGCTGGACTACGATCTCTGGGTCGGGCCTGGGAAATGGCGGCCCTACTCGAAGCGCCACGTGCACTACAACTGGCACTGGACCTGGGACTTCGGAAACGGTGAGATCGGCAATCAGGGCATCCACGAGCTGGACATGCTCCAGTGGGGCTTGGGCGTGACCCTTCCCGACGAGGTGATGTCCTCAGGAGGCCGCTACATCTGGACCGACCATCGCGAGACTCCGGAAATGCTCACCACCCTGCTGCAGTTCAAGAAGGAGCGCAAGATGGCCGAGGTGGCGGTCCGCTTCTGGCACTCGAACCACGAGACCCAGTCCGCCAACGGCAACATCTTCTACGGCTCCGACGGCTATCTCGTGGTCTCGGGGTACACCAAGTGGGAGATTTACCGCGGTCGCAGGCCGGAGCTCGTGGAGAGCGGGGAAGCCCCAACGAGGCACTTCGAGAACTTCATCAAGGCCGTTCGCAGCCGGTCAACCGGCGACCAGCACGGCACGGTCGAGTCGGCGCACCACTCGGCCGCCCTGGCGCACCTTGGAAACATCGCGTTCAAGCGCGACAGGAAGCTGGAGTTCGACCGCGAGGCCTTGCGGTTCACGAACGACGACGAGGCCAACACGATGCTCGGGAAGTCCTACCCCAAGGGCTTCGAGGTTCCGGCGCCCGAAAACGTCTGACGCTGCCCTTCGGGTCGGTGGCCGAGCCACCGCCGACCGTCGCGGCCGGGGCTCAGTGGCAGCCCATGCAGGAGAAGTTGCGTCCGTGGCACGGGAGGCAGGTTAGCTTGTCAAGCCCGACCCTGCCCGTGGAGTGCCCGTCGATGAACTCGCGCGTGTGGTCAGCGGGTTTGAGGTCGACCCCTTGGTGGTGGCATTCCGGGCAGGTGAACGGATTGTCGATCTTGGTGTGGCAGACGATGCAGTCCCCCATCTTCGGCAGGTGCGCCCCGCCTTGGACTGAGACGCTCTCCTCGAGGCCTCGGTGGCACGCGGCGCAGGCATTCTCGGTGTCCAGGAATCGCCTCGCGTCGCCCGGCTTGCCGAAGTAGTCCCCCGAGTCGATCGCCGACGCGATCAGCGGCGCAACGTTTCCCAGCCCCAGGTGGAACTCGTGGTCGAATCGAAAGCTGCGAGCCGGTGGCTCGCGCCGCTCGATCCACGACGTGTCAATCTCGCGCGCGATTTGCCCGGTGTGGCAAGTCCCGCACAGCTGCTGCCCCGGGAGCAGGCTGTCCTCGGCCGACGAGCTGGAAGGGGCTGCCGCATGGCAGGACTGGCAGTCCACGCCTAAGGCCAGGTGCGGCTGGTGCGGGAATGCCGAATCTTGGGCCGCGGCCGGCGCAGCCGCCATCGCCAGTGCAAGCCACCACCGCATCACAGCACCTCTCGCAGGTATCGGCCGGTCCGTGACCGCTCGCACCGCGCGATCACCTCCGGTGGGCCCATGGCAACGATCTCGCCGCCGGCTTCGCCACCTTCCGGCCCGAGGTCGATCACCCAATCCGCGCACTTGATCACGTCCAAGTGATGCTCGACCACGACAACCGTCGCGCCATCCTCCACCATCCGGTCAAAGACTCCCAGCAGCCTCTCGATGTCGGCGAAGTGCAGACCTGTCGTCGGCTCGTCAAACAATAGCAGCGCCCCCTCGGCGTCGCGCTTGGTCGCGATCTGGGCCAGGCGCATGCGTTGCACCTCGCCGCCGGACAGTTCCGAAGCGCGCTGGCCGAGCCGCAGGTAGCCCAGGCCAACGTCTGCCAAAGCCTCGATCCCGCCCCGCACGCGCGGCTGCTCAGCGAAGAATCGCAGCGCTTCCTCCACGGTGAGGTCCAGCACATCCCGGATGCTCTTTCCGCGATACTTCACGGTCAGCACTGAGTCCCGGAACTGGCGCCCGTCACACTCGTCGCAGACCAGTTCCACGTCGGCCAAGAATTGCATCTCGACCTTTTGGCGGCCCGTGCCCTTGCACTCCGGGCACCGGCCTCCCTCGACGTTGAACGAGAAGTCGCTCGGTGTCAGTCCCAGCGAGTGCGCGGCGGCCGTTCGCGCGAACGCCGAGCGGATATCGTCATAGACTCCAATAAACGTGGCCGGGATGGAGCGCGACCCCAGATCCGATGACGCCTGGTCAAGCTTGATGGGCGCGGGCAGGGTTTCCGGGGCGAAGACCTCGCCCCTCCGGCGGTTGCGCCAGCCGGTCGGGTTCGGAGAGAGGCCGTCGTAGATGACATCTTCCAACAGGGTGCTCTTGCCGGATCCGGACACACCCGTGATCGCGACGAGCATCCCGAGGGGGATGGTCCCGCTGATGCTCTTGAGATTGTTGAACATAGCGCCGACGAACTCAATCTCGCGCTCTGGATCACCGGTGGGCTGGCGGCGCTCCGCCGGCACGGGGATCGAGGCGGCTCCCGAGAGGTAGCGGCCCGTCTTCGAGCCGCCGCCGTTCTTGCCGAGCTCCTCGAAGGGCCCGGCGAACATCACCTCGCCTCCGCGCTCGCCGCCCATGGGGCCCAAGTCGACGATGTAGTCTGCGGCGCGCATGATCTCGGCATCGTGCTCGACCACGAAGATCGTGTTGCCCAGGTCCCGGAGTCGCCGCAAGACGCGGACCAGTCTGGAGATATCCCTGCAGTGCAGGCCAATCGAAGGCTCGTCCAAGACGTACGAGACACCCACGAGCTTGGAACCGAGCGATCCCGCCAGCTGGATTCTCTGGGCCTCGCCCCCGGACAGTGTCATCGTCCGCCTGTCCAGGGTCAGGTAGTGCAGCCCGACATCGACCAGATATCGGAGACGATTGCGGATCTCCCGGAGCAGGCGCCGCGCGACCGGTCGCTCGGCGGGCTCGAATTGCAGCCCCCGGAAGAAGGCTTGGGCTTCGGCCAGGTCCATCTCCATCACATCGGCGATTGACTTGCCGCCGACCTTGACCCGGCGCACACGGCCCGCGAATTTCTGGCCGTGGCATTCCCTGCACAGGCCCCTGCTCCGCCATCCAGTCAGCATTCCTTGGATTGCCTTCCCGTGAAGCCCGCGCTCGACCTCTTCGATGAAGCCAAGGGCGCCCGCGTACCCGTCACCTCCGTACAGGATGAACCGCTGCTGCTGGAGGGAAAGGTTCCCGAACGGCACGTTGACGGGGATTCCGGCGTTGGCCGCCGCTTCCAGCATTTCGCGCTTGTAGGAGGACAGCCATTCGATTTCCCAGGTCGGAATCGCGGCCTTGGCCAATTCGCGTTCGTGGTTGACGACCAGCATTTCGGGTGTGACCCCCCATGCCGTCCCATCGCCCCGGCAGGCGCTGCATGTCGAGCCCACGCCGGTGTCCAGGCTGAACCAGCTCGGCTCGGGCGGGATGCAATGGACCTGGCACCGGTCACATGACAGACCCTTGAGAAAATTGCGCGGGTTCCGCTGGCCGGACGGATCCAAGAATTGGATCCGTCCGGATTCGCGGTACGCGGATTCTACCGCCTCGGCAACGCGCTCGCGAATTCCGGACGTGATTGCGATGCGGTCCGCCACCACCCAGACTTGCTCTGCGAGGTCAAGGTCCAGCAGCGATTCGGGTGCCGAGAACGCTGCAGTCTTGCCGTCTTGGTAGAGGCGGTTGAAGCCCCGCTCCCGCAATTCGGAGAACCGCTCTTTCAAGACGGCCCGCCTTCTGGACGGGATCAATTTCGGGAAGTATCCCGCGTGGGCCGCCGGAAACAGCGCGTACCAGCGCGAGCCCTCCGGGAAGGCGCAGACTTCTCGGGTCACGCTGTCAACCGGGCTAGGCGTGACCCGATCGCCGCACTTGCGGCAGTGGGTGTGCCCGACGCGTGCGAACAGCAGGCGCAAGAAGTCAGCGATCTCCGTGGTTGTCGCGACGGTGGAGCGTGGGTTCCTGGTCGTGTTCTTCTGGCGCAGCGCGACCGTCGGGGAGACTCCCACGATTGAGTCGGCGTCGGGGCGGTCGATGCGCTCGAGGAATTGCCGGGCGTACGAGGACAGCGCCTCGATATAGCGCCTCCGGCCCTCCGCGTAGACTAGGTGGAAGACGAGCGAGGACTTGCCCGATCCGGACACTCCGGTGACGACGATCAGCTGGTTGTGGGGCAGGTCAAGGTCGATGCCCTTGAGGTTGTGAACCCGGGCGCCACGAATCTCAAGCTGCTCCAGTGGCACGGCTTGGCGTCTTGGGCTGGAAGGTGCCCGGCTGGGGCGCCCTAGGACGAACCTTCAATTATAGGAACGGGCCGGGGGTGGCGCTCGCAGGACCGCTGGCGGCGAAGGCTGCGGGTACACTGGTAAGGCCAAGCGGCGTGCCCAGGGAGCAGCTGCGGGAAGGATGTACGCAATGAGAAGAGCTGTGACGCTGGCCCTGACTGCCTGTCTCTGCCTGGCTGGCCTGTTTGCCCAAGGTCCCCCGAACTTCAAGTCTCAAGAGGAGGTCGACGCGTTCATGGCGATTCAGAACGCGGCGGGCGTACAAGAGCGGGCCGACGCGGCCAGGGAGTTCTTGAGCACGCACCCCGACAGCGAGGCCGTGACCTTGGCGAGCTACATGGCGATGCTGTCGTACCAACAGATGAACGACTTCGAGAACATGCTGCTCTATGGGGACATGGTGCTGGCCAACAACCCCGAGCCGGGAATGATGGCCGGGACGATGATCTCCCTGGCAACCGCCATCCCAACGCGGACGCGAGAGTTTGACCTTGACAAGGAGGAGAAGCTCGCAAAGGCGGAGGACTATGCCAAGAGGGCGATGTCGCTGATCCCGCAACTCGGGAAAATGGACCCCAGCATGACGGATGACGAGTGGCTAGCCACGAAGATGGACTTCATGTCGCAGTGCCACGAGGCCTTGGGCGGGGTCTTTGCGAAGCGTGACCTGTTAGACCAGGCCGTGGCGTCCTACCGGAAGTCGGTGGAGATGTCGAGCCAGCCCGTGGCCTTCACGCTCTTCAACCTTGCCTCGGTGCTTTCCAAGCAGGGCAAGAAGGAGGAGGCCGCGGCGTTCGCCGACCAGTGCGTGGCCGCGGGCGGTGTGCAGGGCACCACCGGAGTTGACCTCTGTGCCCAGCTGAAGACCGACCTGTAGGGCGACGACTCAGGCCAGCGAATGGCCGGCGGAACCGCATTGGAGAAGTTTCAGGTACGGATTGGCTACCGCTTCGGGAACGCGGAGCTTCTCGAAGCGGCCTGTATGCACGGATCGGCGGTCCAGAGTGGCGGCCAGTCCAATCAGCGGCTCGAGTTTCTCGGGGACGCCGTGCTCAGCGTCGCGGCCAGCGATGCTCTCTACAGGTGGTTCCCGTCTGCGTCGCCTGGCGAGCTCTCGCGGATGAGGGAATCCTTTGTCAACAACGGGCGTCTTGCGGAAGTGGCAGAATCGCTCGGCTTGGGCCCTTGCCTGCGCGTGGGCAAGGGGGGCAAGATTGTCAGCAAGATGCTGGCAGACGGCTTCGAGGCAGTCCTTGGCGCGGCGTATCTTGACGGCGGGATGCGCGCGGTCGCTTCGATTGTGGAGCGGCACTTGGTCGAAAAGTTTCGGGATCGCGAGACTCCGCCGGCCGAGTCCGGCCTCCATCCCAAGACCGCTCTGCAGGAATGGCTCCAGGCCCGTGGCCATCAGCTGCCGTCATATCGCCTGATCGGAGGGCCGGAGCGGAAGGGCACGCGTGAGTGCGCCGTGGAGGTCACCGGCGGCGGCCAGACTGCGAGAGCTCGCTCTGAGTCGAGAAAGGCGGCAGAGTCGAAGGCCGCCGATCTCCTGCTGGCGTGCTTGGCCGCGGTGGAGGCGGCGAATCCGCCCCTGGCCGGTGGGCCGGCTGCCGAGCCAGGCGGGGGGACGGCGTGAGGCGCGGGGCACTGGGCGCGGCGCTGGTGTGCTTGGCCTCAGGCGCCGTCGGTGCGACTGTCGACGAGCAGGCATCCCTGTCTGCCGCGCGCAAGTTCCAGCAGATCGCTTCCCGCTCGCTCCCAGCTGGGACGACGGTCGAGATCAGCGAGGGCGAACTGAACGCATTCCTGCGTTTTCACGGGGCGGCCTTGATCCCGGCGGGTGTCCAGAATCCTCGGTTGGCGCTCCGGGAGGGCGGCGCTGAGTTCAGCGCGAAGATCGACCTGGAGAAGGCCGGCACAGCGTCGGAGAGCCTGCCGTTCATGATGCGGCTCTTGTTGCGCGGCACCCGGGAAGTTGCCGCAGATGTGGATTACGGCGTGCGGGACGGGCGGGCGGCGGCGCGGATTGTGCGGCTCACGATCGAAGGGGTCGAGATCCCGCCGGAGATCGTCCAGTGGTTCGTGGAGGCTTTCGCGCCTGCGGAATTGAGGCCCTACCTCAGCGCCGACGGCCACGAGGTCGATGCCGGGCTACGCGATCTTGAGATTGCCGAGGGCTCGGTCTTGGCAACCGTGGACTAGGGGCTGGCGGGGGAGTGCCATGCGCGAGCTTCGGATTCTGGAGTATATGCGCGAGCGCCAGTCCGAAATAGTCGAGCAGATTCGCTCACTGGTGCAACTGGAGTCACCAACCGGCAACAAGGCCGCCGTGGACCGGGTGGGCTCGGCGGTGGCAGAGCTAGCCGAACCATTTGCGGCGGTCAGGCGCCACCGGCAATCGGATTACGGCGATCACTTGCGGATCGCGGTCGAAACGCCGTCGCATGGAGAGGGCCAGCTGCTCGCGCTGGGACATCTCGACACGGTTTGGGAACTTGGCACGCTGGACCGCATGCCATGGCGGTATGAGCGCGGCAGGTATTGGGGGCCCGGCGTGTTTGACATGAAGGCCGGCGTGGTTTACCTGCTGTTCGCGGCAAGGGCCTTGCGGGATCTGGGCCTGCGATCGCGCCGTCGCGTCGTGGTGCAGCTCAACGCTGACGAAGAGGTGGGCAGCCCGTCGTCGACGGTGCACACGGAGAGGGAAGCTCGCCGGAGCGAGACCGTGCTGGTGGCAGAGCCCAGCTGGGGGTTGGAGGGAAGCGTGAAGACGGCGCGCAAGGGGGGCGCGACCTATGAGGTGACCGTGACGGGCGTTCCGGCCCACTCGGGCCTAGACTTCTCTGCCGGCGCCAGTGCCATTGTCGAGCTCTCGCGGCAGGTCGGGGTGATGGCGGACTGGACCGACCTGGAGACCGGGTTGACGGTCAACCCCGGCGTTTTCCGCGGCGGTACGGCCTCGAACGTCGTGGCAGAGCGAGCAAGCGCGAGCGTGGACGTGAGGTTCGTCACCAAGGATGAGGCGGAGTTGGTCGGGCGCAGGTTCCGATCGCTCGTGCCGCATGACCCGAGCTGCGAGATTCAGGTCTCCGGAGGGACTCGCAAGCTTCCGTTGGAGCGCACGCTGGAGGTGGTCGCTCTGTACTCCACAGCCCGGAAGATTGCCGCCCGCATGGGGGTGGCCTTGGGAGAGGCCTCCGTTGGTGGCGGCTCAGATGGCAACACGACCGCTGCGCTCGGCGTTCCGACGCTGGACGGGCTCGGCGCCGTGGGCGAGGGGGCGCACTCCTTGAACGAGAGCATTCTGGAGTCCCGCATTGCGGACCGGGCAGCGCTGATCGCCGCCCTGCTGTGTGAGGTCTAGCGGATTCTCAGGACGCCCGCGACACGATCCGGGCCCCCTTGACGGCGAGCGCTCCCAGGGCGACCAGAAAGCCCAGCAGAGTGATCGGAGGCATCGATCCCGGCCACGTGGACAGGTCGAACCAGCCCTTGTAGCCCATCGCAAAGGTGTGCCCGCAGGCTAGGGCGAGGGTCGCGTAGCCCATGTGCTGTGCTGTGAGCCAGCGCCCCATGCCCAGCGCGTCGCACATGTTGGGGAGGGTCGTGATCGCCGGGAACAGAAGGCACCCGTAGGCCAGCACGCCGAAGAGGAAGGTGAGCTCGCCACTGAGGTTCAACTTGCCGGAAGCGGCGAAGAACTTCTCGTAGTTGGCCGGAGACAGGAGCACCATGGCCATCAGGATGTGGACAGTGATCATCGAGAAGCCCGACAGACCGAGGAACTTCGCCTTGGCGCGCACACTCTCGCTGCCAACAGGGCCGCCAAAGGCCTTGCCAACGACGTACGAGAGGGCGATCAGCGTCACGCCGGCAAATGCCGCGGACTTGTTGACGATGTACAGGGGCAAGTGCACCCACTCAACGCCCTTGAAGACGTTGTAGCGGATGACCGCGTAAGCCAGGCAGAAGATCCAGACGCCCAGCACCCATCCGGCACGCTCTCCCAATGGCAGCCGGATCGTCGATCCGGGATTCAGTCTCGGCCTTGACTGGCGGTCCGGGGAGGTTGGCATCGAGCACCAATCATACCCGCCGGTAGGCCTCCCGCCCGACGGCCCGCTGATCGCCATAGATTCCCCAATTGTCGGGGTGTCTTGGGCCGTGCGAGTGGTACGGAGGAGTGTGGTTGGAGCGACCCGCGGGCGACGGCGTACTCGCGAGTGATGCGGCCGCCGCTGTTGACGATGCGGTGGACGTAGCACTGCAGGACGAGCTTCGGGCCGGCCTCGCGGTGCCCGCAGCAGTCGATCCATGCCTCGGAGTTCTCCCGGAAGTAGGCTTCGAACGCCGAGACGAGCCTAGGGCTCTCGCCAGAAAACTTGACAGTTACCGCGAAACGCGCTGCTCGTATGGGCACAGTTCTCCCGTGAACCCGATGCGAACGAATTGCAGCGGGGGCTGTACGAATCCCGCTTCTGCATCGCTACCCATCAGGGTAGCCCCGTTCTATGACCGTAACCACGGCGGCTGCGGCTCCCTCAGCCTCAGACATTCTGACACCGGGGAGTGGGAGCCGGCCTGTTGGCCGATTCGGTCTGCCTGAGGGAAGGACTGACAGGGGGGCGAGGAACTGGGTTTCAGGCATTCTTGGAGTGACGCGCCACCACGGACCAAGCGGACTGGACCTGCCTGGTATCGGTCGTATTTTTCGTCATCAATGCTTCGAGACGCCTGTCGTAGCGACGCCGTGCCGGGTTGGCAGCGGCCATCGGACTGCCTGCACCTCGACAGGGGCCGCTTCTCCCGCACCGTTCGGTTCGAGATCGGCAAGCGGGTCTCCGCGTGGATCTGCCCCAACATGCACGACGCACTGAGGCGCATGGCCCTCGAACGCCAACCGGGCATGAGCGCGACCATGCGCGCCGCGCTCCGGGAGCACTTCCAGCGAGGGCCGGATGGTTCGGGACCCCGCGCAGGGCCTCATGACCTTGGGGGGCTCGGGGACCGGCAGGGGCAATCGCTACACTGAGGGGTGTGCCGGACAAGGGGGACTGGTACGCGGAAAACCTAGACGAGCTGCGGTCGAAGGCGCACTGCAGCGAGGACGACGTCTCGCGTGGCTTAGTCAGGCCGTGCCTGGAGCGGATCCTTGGGTATGGGCTCGGGCGGGTTGACGGCCAGCGCCAGATCGGGCGCCACAGGCCTGATTTCATCTGCACGGGCAGCGATGGCTGGGCTCGGGTCATCGTCGAGGTCAAGAACCTCGACATCTCGCTGGTCAAGCGCCCGCGGAGCGACAGTCCGTGGGAAGAGACGCCTGCAGGCCAGCTCGACAAATACCTGCGGCGTTACGAGCTCTCCAAGGACGGCACCTGGGGGTTGGTGACAAACGGGGAGGACTGGATTGTCTGCCAGCGCAATGGCCCGGATGTCAAGTGGGCAGACTCCGCCCGGGTCTTGGATCTCGACGGAGCCAGGCGGCTCTTGAAGCGCGTCCCAACGTTTAGGGCGGGACCCGGGCCCAAAGCCGCCGGGCCCGTGGCCGGGAGCTGGCTGGCACACCTGCAAGAGGGGGGCGAGGTCTCCGCCCGCAATCTCGTCAGAAAGCTGGCGCCCGCGGCGGAGCGGCCCGTCGATGTTGGCCGGACATCGGCTATTGCGGGAGTTCGCAGCCTCTCCCCAGAGTTCGGCCAAGCACTGTTCGAGGGAGAGGTCTGGGTCGCCTGCCTTGATCTGAACCTCCCGGACGGCTATGTGGCCCCGGCGGACATCAGCGAGCGCTTGAGGCGTATCGCGACCAAGGAAGCCGCGGGGCCTCTGCACCGGGTGTCCGGGCTTGCGCGCTGGAGGCAGAACGACGGCCGGGGCCGCTGCCGCGGGTTCTTCTGGCAGCGTGGCGACCTGGTGACCACGGCGGCCCTCGATCCCCACTTCCCAGGCCATCGTGGCGCGCAGCAGATCCTGCGGCTCGAACAGTCCGGCACGCTGGCGGATACCACGCCGGCCGATCTCTGGGGCGACGACCTGCGGAAGGAGTTCTACGAGCTGGTCGCCGAGTGGTTCGGCCGCACGTCGCGAAGTGCGCACGACCTGCGCCACCTGATACGCATCCTGTTCGTCTGGCTGCTGCAGGAGCGCGGCCTGCTGCCAGACTCGGTACTCTGGGAGCCCGACCCCGCGGGCCATCCAGGTGGCTTCGACATTCACCGCCACATCGAGTGGCTGTTCACGAGGGTTCTGGCGGTCCCTCCGAAGGGTCGGCGCCTGGGAGAATCGGCCACTGAGCGTCAGGAATGGCTCGCGAAGGCCGCTCCCTTTCTCAACGGCTCGCTGTTCACGCCCCATACCCCGGGAGAGGAACTTGGGGATCTCCCCAACCGGATGTACGAGGCAACGGGGGAGCAGCCGGGGTTGTTCGTCATCCTGCGCCGTTACGACTGGACGCTGAGCGAGCAGAGCGGGTACGAAAAGGAGTCCGCACTGGATCCGAGCATGCTGGGAACGCTGTTCGAGCGGCTGATACTCACTGTTGAAGGTGCCCATGTGACCCCGTCGGGCGATACGAAGGGGAATTACTGATCTGAGTTCCCATCCCCTAGATCTTGTAGGATCGGACTTAAATCCACAATATGTGGGATCGGAATTTGACCTGCGTATAATCGTCGGATTACCCTCCAGAAGTGAATGCCAGAGATGCCTTGGCCTAATGCCAAGGCCCGAATCTAGAGAGTTCTCAACTGGATTCCATTGCTGGCGTTCTTGTGCTGCAGCTGAGGTCCGGGCAGGTGCAGAGCTAGGCTGTCGCCGGCACACGCTTGGATGCCTTCAGCATCTTCCAGGTCAGGATCTGTCCATTCAGGCCGGCTGCCAAGCGTCGCATTTGGTCCGCCGTGTCTAGGTTGCGCACGTTGCTTCGCCCGCAGAACTCGGCTAGGTAGCGCCGCAAGTGTTTCACGCTCATGTGATGGTAGGTGCCGTACAAGCCGCGCTTGAACATTGCCCAGAACGACTCGATGCCATTGGTATTCACCGCGCCGCGCACATACTCGCCAGCGGAATGGTTGACCGCTGCGTGCTGGAAGCCGTCGAGCGACTTGTAAGACGACGAGCTGTCGGTGTGCACCGCAGCCCCTGGGGCGACAGTAGCGATCACGAAGCCCTGCAACTGGCCCTTGCCCGTGTTGGGCACGGGCCGCGCTTGTACCTTGCCGGTGCCGCGATCGCGGGCCCCGACCACGGGTTGCTTGCCGACAGTCCCGCGTCCGGCGTTGAGCTTCTTGCTGGGGTGCTTGTTGCGTTCCTTGCCGCCGATGAAGACCTCGTCAACCTCCGCGGGCCCTGCGAACAGGCCCTGCGGGCGTCGGAAGCCCGCCCGCAAGCGATGCAGGAGATGCCAAGCCGACTTCTGGGTGATGCGCAGTTCGCGGCTGAGCTTCATGGACGAGATGCCCTTGATGCAGGTCGAGAGCAGATAGATGGCGACGGCCCACTTGCGATAGCCGATCTTGGTGTCCTGCATGACCGAGCCGACCCGCACGGAGAACCGCTTGCGACAGCTGCGGCAACGGTAGGGCATGGAGGGATGGGAGCAGTTGGACTGGACATTGTCAGAGAGGCAATGAGGGCAAGTGGGGCCATTGGGCCAGCGAATTTCTGCAAACCAGAGTTCGGCGGTGTGGTTGTCCGGGAACATATCCATAACTTCGAACAAGGAGATACCTTTGCGGAACCACTTTCCGGGACCTTTATCAGTTTTTCCATACTTCGCCATAACACTTCCATTATACCGAACAAAGAGATGCCATGTCAAGAGACTATGGAGGATCTTATTGGATTCTATAGTCGGAATCAGTACACACTGTATTCATCGGTATCTTGGGGTTATGTTCCCAACCACATCACTGTGGAAGAAAACCAAATTTGCTCGGGATTAGCTAGGCTGGGTACTCAGATCAGTAATTCCCATACGAAGATGCCCGACGGGACCTACTACACGCCCCAGGACCTCGTGGATGAGATGACGTCCGAAGTCCTGGGGCGCTGGCTCCACGGCAAGATGCCCGACCTCCCGCCCCGACAGATTCGAGACTTGGCCCATCCCGTGCCCGGCGCCGATAGCTGGACCGGGTGGACGCCTGCGCAGAGGGCTGAGGCGGAGCGGCACCTGGGGGAAGTGACCGTGCTCGATCCCTCCTGCGGGAGCGGGGCATACACCGTCGGAATGCTGCTGGCGCTTGCCCGTGCCCGGCGGCGGCTATGCGCGGGGCGGGCTGCCATGAGGGACGTAATTGAGCGCCAGCTGCACGCCGTGGACATCCATCCCCTGGCTGTGCTGATCACCCTCCTGAGACTCTATGTGGCGCTGGTCGAAGCAGAAAGCGTCTCGTCGGGCGGCAAGACGTTCCTGGAGGGTGGCGCGCCGGAGATCCTCCCGCTGCCCAATCTGGAGACGCGATTCGTCACGGCGAACACTCTCTACACCGCCATGCAGCACCAGTCGGCACAGGAGGAGTTCGGCGCTGCCGACTGGGACAAGGCGTTCGGCGACTGGCGGGCCGCCCTCGAGCTGTGGGTTACCGCTTACACCGATGAGGACAAGGCAACCGTGCGCGAGGACGAGGGCAAGGCACGCGCTGCGCTAAAGAATAGGGCCGACTGGAAGACGGGGGTGAATCTGGACTGGCTGGATGTAAATTTCCTGGCGGACCCAGAGAAACCGGTGGCGGGTGACGCCCGCATGATCCTTGCAAGGCCGGATGGATGGGATATCGTTATTGGGAATCCGCCCTATCAGAAGCCCAGTCCCGATCAGAAAGAGCTTGGAGAGAAGCTCGGCTACTGCACGGCGGGCGTCAACTTGTACACGATGTTCATCGAGGCATCCCTTGAGCTTTCGTCGGCGGATGGGTGTATCTGTCTCGTAGTTCCTAACTCGGTTGTCTTCAAGAGTTGGCGAGCCACCAAGAAGCTGAGGCGCTCCATTGAGGATTCGGGCATTTCCGTGAGGGTCGAGTTGCGCACCTACGACAACCGCCCGCAGCCAGTGTTCCCGAGGGTCGAATGGCTCAGCAGCCCAGAGAGCAGGCAAAGGGTGACCGTCATGACCGTCTCGAAAGGCGTGCCGTCCGGCGATGTGGGTGTTCACAGCGCCGGCTTGGTGCGGCTTGAGGCCCGGACGCGGGCGGAGATCTTTCGTGCAGAGCCGCGAATGGTTGAGCAGCCGCGCTACTCCAGCCAGTGGACTCAAGCCCCGACTCGCGAGACTGCCCTGCTGCTGGAGAAGATGCGAAGGGACTCGAAGCGGACAGATATCCCGGGGGGGGGGGGACTCCCTACCGTTTGTCAAGGGTAAAAAGCGGCGGTTTCGGGCTGGTCTGATGGCAGGGCCATGAAGGGTTCGCGGGAAGCCGTGAGGGATTATTTGGATTGCGAGATCGGAGAGGTGGAGCGTGGCAGGCGGGGGCCAGCTCCCGCACCTCCGGAGTTATCTCGGGCATGGGGGAATCTATCGACAGGGAGCGGGTAGCAGCGGGTGCCGGCAGCGAAGGGTCAACCCGGCATGCCTAATAGCGGGGTTTACCGTAGCCCGGCACCTGCGGGATCACCTGCCGATGAGTTCGCGGGCGGGAATTCCTGGGCGGGCTGCTCTTTAGCAGGGCCCGCGTCGGCTTTCCGGACTGGCTGCAATGATAGTCGGCCGTCAGGCGGTGGCGGTGGCGTGGGCCGGGTCAAAGAGCGTGCCCGCTCGGAGCATGGCGCAGCTAACGCCCAGCAGCCGGTCGGCGACCGTGCGCAGGGCGCGGCCGTGCGTGTGGCCTCGAGCGCGCAAGGCTCGGTACTTGGCGCCGCTGGTGGGGTCGTGCTGGACTGCGACGCGGCTCCAGTGATACACGGCGTTCACCAAGCGCGGCTGGGAGGCCCGCCGTCGCAGCACTCGCCTGGCCTTGCCCGAGCGCTTGGTGACCGGGGCCACGCCGCACAGGCAGCGCAGGGCTTGGTAGTCTCTTTCATGGAGGGGGCCTGAGGCCTCTGCAAGCAGCGTGGCGAGGACGGTTCGCCCGACGCCCGGGAGTGACGCGAGGATCTCCACGTCACGCTGCTCCCGCGGCTGCCCCGTGGCACGCTCCTGGTCGCCCCCCAGCTTTGAGACCAGGGAACCGATGCGGCGGTCTGCAGTTCGAGCCTGCTCGTTGAGCATGCCAAGTTGCTGCGCCAGGATGTCGCAGTGCGCCCTGGCGGCGACGGCGACGCCTGGCGCTGTGTAAACGGGCTTTTTGCGGAGCGTGGCGAGGACCGACTTGGCGTCAAAGCGCCGCAAGCGGTGTTTCCTGAGGAGCGTGGTGACGCGGCAGGGCCGGATCCGCCGGGCGTCGGCCGGCGTGGGGACGAGTTTCCAGAGGGCCAGCGCCCAGTCCGCGGACAGGTCAGGTTTGATTGCGAGGAATTGGGGGTAGTAGCGCCACAGCTGCTCGCGCAGTTGGTTGGCGAGGCGGTTGCGCTGCTTGGTGAGGTTGTCGGCCACGCGCGACCATTCACGCAGTTCGACGACGCAGGGGTCGAGGGGCTGCAGCTCGCGGAGGCAGTGGGGGTCGGTGCGCACGGCATCGGCGAGGACCCGTGCGTCACGGCGGTCGTCCTTGGCCCCGGAGGGCGAGAAGCGGTCCCGGAAGCGGTCCAGCTGCTTGGGGTTGATGGAGTGCACGGCGAAGCCGCGATCCAGCAGGCTGTCGACGATGGGGCCGTGAGGGATCTCAATGGCAACCCTGACTTGCGCGGCATTGTGCTCGCTGCGCTCCAAGATCCACTCGGCGAGCCGGCTCAGGCCGGTGCCGGAATGCTCGAACTGCCTCTCGGCGAGGACAGCGCCCTGGGCGTCCAGCAGGCACGCTTGGTGCAACTGGGAGCCCCAGTCAACGCCGGCGAAGAAGGCCGGCTTGGGATGTAGTGTCAATGGTGGATTCTCCTTTCGATGTGATTCAGAGTCGCCGCGACATTCGACCAGTCCCTGTATTGGTGCTCAAAGGCACAGACTCCCTACGGAGTGTAAGTCACGGCACTCACCCGGGGCACAGGTCCCCCCCAGGCGCTCGAAGCAGCAGGGGGCGTTAGGTTGCTCCCGGAGAGTTGACTCGTCAAGACAAGACGCGAGACGAAGGCCGACGACCGTCGTGAGCGGAGGGCTAGCTAGGCCCGGCCGCGGGGTCAGTGAGTCACGCCAAGAAAATGCACGCTTCCCGCCCCAGGGATCACGCCGCCGCTGGTCCTCGTCTGGCATCCCCTAAAAGATACAGGGGGGAGATCCATTTCCCGAACACCGCCTATCGATTCATTACATGTCTCCCAGAGGAACAGTCCTTGCCAAGGATCAACAAGAAATACCAGTTGCCTGCCGATCGCTATTTCTGGCCTTGGATCGGTCTCTACAACTCGCACGTGTTCCACGCCTACTGGCTCATGACGGGGGATGGCTTGAATCTCACGGCTGGGGCATGGGCAACGATCGACGCCCCGGAGGGCTGGTCCGACGAATCGCTGAGGGTTGACACGGAACGCTGGGCGCGGCGGCTCTTCTCGGACCACGTGCTGGCCTCGTGCCGCACGGTCCACATTGGACAGGGCGGGGTGGAATGGCCGAATGTGAACTTCTATTCCGCCCCTGCGGGGCGGAAGATCGTGGCCGAGCTGGACCGGCTCCTGATCGAGGCGTACGGCCTCCAGAAGTTGCCCCTTCTCTCCCATCTCCGGACCATGCGCACGGGCAGTTCTCACTGCCTGTGGGCGTAGTGCCCCGGCGGTCGTGGCACCAAGCAGCGCGACCGCCCGAGAACGCACACTGGGGCCATGGCGAACAGCGCCCACCCCTCTCTCCGGACAGAACGATGCACCGGGGGCAAGCTCATCCCCCTGGCTGGCGGCCAGCACTCTCCCGGCGGCCCTGCTGGCCTTCGAGGGCTTCGCATCCCTCGGATGCGAGTCGCTGGCCCCTTGGCAGCTGATCCCCGTCTCCGGGGCCGGCCTGCAGACCAACTCGGTGCTGATTGGCTGCCGGCTGGCGCCTCTGGCCTATAGATACTCGCGGGGTTGCACAGCGCTGCGGGGCAAGCTCGCGGAGCGCACCCGCGTGCAACTCTGCTTTGCCGCATCCGCGCTCATCGCGATGGCTGCACTCGGAATCGACACGTTCCAAATGGCGCACCTGGGCAACCTGCCGATCTGGGCCGGCCTGCTCGTGCGGTTGAGTGGACGGCCGCGCTGTCCGCTTTCGCGTGCGCCGCGTCCGCAGACCTGTCTGGCGGGGGGGCTGGCGCGTACGGCCCACGCGGAATACCATGAGGTCGAGGAGGCGCTGCCCAGCCTGCGCGGTCTCTCGGCCAACAACCCGCTCTCGTCCCGGTCGGGCCCGGGTGGTTAGGGGGCGGACTACATCGAGCGCGTCGAGCGCTTGCTGTGCGAGGAGGGGACGCCGGACCTCACCCCGACGATCGGCGCCGCCGGCATGACGCTCGGCCTCGGGGCTGAGTGCGACCTCGACATCCTCCCAGATTGCAGAGAGGTGGCTGGGTAGCCCGCGGGGCGCGCCGTTCATCGGATAGCCGGCCTTCCGCATGCTCTCGCGGGAGACGGAAAAGACCGATGGGCAGCGACCGCACGATCTACTCGCTGCGTGACGGGAAGGCCGCTGGTGATCTCGTGCGCGTCGGCAGGGCTCAGGTCCCGCTGTGATCGGAGCCCTGAGCCGTGGTGGGAGCGGCGGACGCGTATCAAGAAATGCTACGCAAGATCGACGATTACGTGCTGCGGCGCATCGCAGCCAGTGCTGTGAATGACCGCGCGGACATCGTGAGGGCGCTCGAAGAGGCCGAGTTCGATGTGCCTGTCCGGGGACGAGGGTGCGTGACCGTGCTGGACCGCACCAGCGGGCGGCAGTGGCGCCTCGAGGGGCTGGCCTATGGCCGCGGGTTCCGGCTGGTGGCTCTCGGGGTGGCTACGCGGCGTTCCGCCCAGTAATGAGCGCACCTCTCCTGTCGCCTGGTGCAGGGCGGTGGTCAGCGTCAGATGGGCCGCGCCGCCTGCGAGGGGTGCCCCCCGTAAGCGACGCCCTGCGAGCGTCCATTGCGCCGGGACAATAGCGTCTGGGAGATGCCGAGCGTCCCCGCTACCGCCGATCCTGCGAGCGGAACTGCTGCTTCTGCCGTCGCTCGCGCTTCTGCGCGATGCTCCGGAGCCGCTTCCGAGTGTGCCCGTGCTTGAGCGTGTAGTCGCTGCGCTCAGTCGCAGCGAGTGTCGCGACCAGCATCCTCTCCGGATTTCCCCGCACGCTGTTCGCAAATTCCTCAGGTGGTGATCCTTGAACGCCAGGCACTGTATACCGATGCACATCTCCTGCCCGGCCCTGTGAGATGCGAGAGCCTTCACGAGCACGTCTCTCTAGGCAATCCCGCGCCCGTTGCTTCGCAGCATCCTGGGCTAGTGCAGGCAGTCCGCCACTCGGCTGAGGACCTCGCACACCTCTGTGGAATGGTTGCCGATTGTGCTTGACGGCGCGATCGTAACGCCGCTCTCCGCCACCGCATGTCTTGATGCGCTCGTGGATGTCACGGAGCGCCTCTTCGCTCTCCCAGCCGTCCTCAGGCGGGACATAGCCCTCCAGGATGGGTCTTCGGGACGGAACCATGCCCAAATCTGCGATTATCGCTCACGGCAAGGGCTTGCCGACCGGGAGGCTCTTCGCCGCGCTTCCTCGACTTGCCTTGCCGGATCTCTCGGGACCGTGCTCCTTGGATGCAGTCCGGCACGGTGCAGGAAGGTCGGTTCGGAGATCGCTTCTTCCCAAAGGGCGGGGCGGGTCACATGCCCCACACGGTGATGCGCACCTTGTCGGGTCGGGGGTCTCGGCGGAAGATGCGAGCTTCCCGGGATCGGCCAGAGCGCATGTCGAAGACCACGAAGTGGCCCCGGGCGGCACTGCAAGCATCCATGTAGCCGGCCGTCTGCAGCTTCCCCTTAGCGATCACGGCCTCCAGCCCGGACTTGTCACCGCCGACCTTGCACTCGATGACGTGCTTCACGGCGCCGGAAGCCAGAGTCCGCCCGGGCGGCGGCCATTCGATGACGAGGTCGGAACGCCCGCGGGCGACGGCGTACTCGCGAGTGATGCGGCCGCCGCTGTTGACGGCGCGGGGGAAGTAGGACTGCAGGACGAGTTGCGGGCCGGCCTCGCGGTGCTCGGAGCGGTCGATCCATGCATCGGAGTCTTCCCGGAAGTAGGCTTGGAACGCGGAGAGGAGCTTGGGGAGGTCGAGAGCACCATCGGGGCGGACATACCAGTGGGGGAAGACGAGAGTCTCTAGCTCGGACTCTTGGGCGACGGTGAGTTCGCGTGGGATGACCTCGGCGTAGATGGGGTTGGCCATGGCGATGGGCCCGGAGGGTGCGATGAGGCCTAGGTCGCGGAGGTACTCAATGTCGCGGGGGCTGTACTCGCAGTTGCGCGATCCTCCGATCATGGGCAGATTGTCGCGAGTGGCCCCGGACCAATCGGGGCCGAGAAGACGGCCCGGGCGCAGGCCGCCGACCTCTGGCCCTGTGGCCCTCCAGCCCCTCGGCTGCAGCCGGGCTGCAGGGCGCGGCCCCGCTGACGGCTCCGGCTCCGTCCATGGTGTGTCGGAAGGTCTGGAGGGGCGTCCCGTGAGCCGCCACGGCCCCGGTCACGAGCTGGAACCGCTAGTCTTTGTCCGCCGCAGCCGGCGGGGCCCAGCCAATGGACAGTCGGCCTTCGATGTGCGCCACCCGCTCGGTCAGGTCGGCCAGTCGCTCTTCGATCCGGGCTAGTCGAGCATCGACCCGGGCGTCCAGCCGCCCTATGTCGGCCCGCAGCCACGCGAACAGGCCGACCAGCAGCGCAGCCAGCACCAGCAGTTGCCCCCAGTCCCTCAACATCCTCACGGCCCTCGTATCCTAGCAGCCGGGCCGCCGCGAGCGAGGGTCCCCGAACCATCCCGCTGGCCGGCCCGGGCCCATGACGCCCGCGCAGCGGGCTAGGTGCCGATCCATCTCACCACGGCGATGACGCGGCGGACGCGTTCCTCGCCGAGTTGGTTGGCGAGCTGGTCGAGGTGCGTGACCTACTTCGCAATCAGCGTCTCCTTGGCTTTGTCGACGGCTTGGACAGTTACGGGTCGGCTGCGGTCGCGGCCCTGCTGGTCTTGGAAGCAGGTCCGGTAGGCGAGGGCGTTCACCAGCCAAGGCTGGCGGCGGGGCAGGTCCCAGACTCTCGCGACCGCAGCTTCCTCGAACCGCTGGCCAGTCTCGGCGGCATGCTGGTTGAGGGGGGCTCGCACCTCGCCTTGGCGGAAGTCACCCAGCCTGAGGGACTCGGCCTTGATGTTGAAGGCGCTGCCGCCGGTGATGCTGTCTCCTAGGGAGCTGGAGAAGATGCGGTAGTCGCGGACATCTCGAACCCCGCAGAGGATGACGCTTTGGGGGAAGCCGTCCGGCCGCTCGTCGTAGCCGGCGCGGAGCTGGCGGAGGACGGAGATCAGGGAGTCGCCGATCAGGGTGTCGATCTCGTCGATGAGTAGGACAAGGGGTTTGGGGTTCGCCTCGGCCCAGAGGGTGAGCAGTTCGTTGAGAACGCTGTCGGGCCCGCATCGGGCTAGCAGCCGCGGGCCGGACGAAGCGATGAACGGGTCACGCAGCATCCTGGGGGCGCGCTAGTTGATCGAAGAGGGCGCGCATGGCCCGGCCTACGTCCTCGCGGGCGGTCTGGGCGACCTCGAAATTGGCGTAAACGCAGCGGTAGCGTACGGCAGTGTTGACGGTGTTGGCGAGTGCCTTGAGGATGGAAGTCTTCCCGGTCTGGCGCGAGGCGTGGAGAATGAGGCACTGCTCCATGTCGATTAGGGAGAGTATTTCGTCGAGGTCGACGCGTTCTAGCGGGGGGATGCAGTAGTGCTTGCGAGGGAAGACCGGGCCCTCAGTGTTGAAGAAACCCATCCTCGGCTGAATATGGCATGCAGCAGTCTGGGGCAGGAGTCTCGAGAAGGCGGAATCAGGTCAGATTCGACCTGACGGCGCAATCGGCTGGCAGCGTCTGATCATCGCCCGCCGTACGCTCTCGCCTGGCCACACCGCTCGGCGGGGAATCTGGCTAGCTTGGCCAAGCGCTGTGCCGGCTTGCATAGCTGCGCCAGAGATCCGAGTCCGAAATCCAAGAACCGGAATTGGCTTAAGGCGGGGCACTCGCTCCGCTTCCTTGAGCCCGAAGCAGTAGAGAGTGTCGGAGAAGTCCACGGCGTAGACCTGGCCGTCGGCCACGGCGATCCCGGTGAAGTGGCTCCAAGTGTTGAACGCCTCCGGCCCCGAGTCGAACAGCGTCTTTCCGGTCTGTGCGTCCAAGGCGCGCAGCCGCGCGACCGAGGCGTCCTCAAGTCGCTGGGAATCCTTTAGAAGCTCCTCGCGCTGGAGCTCCCCGTACGGGAAAATGCCGGCTCTCACCGTCTGCCGCACATGCTCGCCGTTCGCGAGCACGAAGACGACGTCGTTCGCGATCCCGACGGGTCTTGGCTCGGCCATGTCGCCGCTGACCCAGTCGGCCTTCAAGTACGGCTCGCCAGTGTCGGGGTGGTCCGCCACGGTGAACGCCATCACGGAACCGTTCGGGTTGGGACCGTTTGCTACGGGGAAGTCTGGAGCCTTGACCGAGACCGGCCCCCCAAGTGGGCACGTAGACCCACACCCGGCCCCGATTGTCGACATAGGTAGAGAAGCCGCCCCAGAGGCCCTTCGCCTCGAACCACTCCTCGTCATTCAACAGCAGCGGTGTCGTGTAAAGGTTGTCATGATGCGTCAGGCCTCCCATGTCGCTGGCGTCCATCAGGTACAGTACGCCCTCCTTGCCGCCGATCGCGACCCTCGTAGTCCAAGACGACGGCGGAGGCCGTGATGTCGAAATCGCGCTTCCAGACGTACTCCCAGTTCGAGGGCGTGTAGTAATCGACCAGCTCAAGCGTCTCCGGGTTAAGGCGGAACATCGTGTTGCCGAATACTCGCTGGCCGGGGTTGAAGGGTCCGTCGCCGGTGCCGGCGTAGATGCCGCCGTCCCGTCCGATCGCGACGCCGGCGCGCCCCCAAACGCCCGCGCCGTAACCCGGAGAGGCCCGCCAAACTCGAATGACGATGTTCTCCGGGTTCGAGATGTCGATGGACGAGACTCCGGACACCGAGTCCCCGCACTGCTGGGAGATCGTCGTGTAAAGCACATCGGCGATCCGGTTCAGGCTCCAGGCCTTGGCGAAGGCCGGGACCCATTGCTGGGAGCGGAACAGATCCTTGCCTGTCGCCAAGTTCAGCGCATACAGTCGGCCATCCGTCGAGATGGCGGAGATCGCGTTCTTCGCCAAGTCGACCGTCGGTGTCGCGTTGAGGCCCTTGGGACAGAGCCACATGCCGGGAACCTTGTTGGTGACCTCTGACTGGAACTCCCTTTCCCAGACGATCTCGCCGTTGTTGGCGTCGATTGCGTACATGACGTCGCCGGTCCCGGCGACATACACGAGATCCTTGAGGCCTTGGCGGCCTTCGCTGGTCCGCACGTCCGTCACCACGATAGGCGCCGTGAGAGCGGCCTGCGACTTGGGCTGGTTCTCGACGGTGGTCTTCCACTTCAAGGCCATCTGGCCGACGTTGTCGCGATTCAGGATGACTTCTGACCGCGCCCAGCCGCTGCGGCGGGCATCGTAGCTGAACGTTGGCCAGTCGCCTGCGAAGGCGGGGGCGGGCGCGGCGAGTGCCGCCAGGAGAACGAGTGGGAGGATGCGCATGGAGGGTCTTCAGGTGCCTGTCCGCTGCGGAGGCTGATTGGCGGAGCCGTTGCAGCGCGAGGAAATAGTTGTCGGTTGTAGCGCATCGTGGCTTCGTCGTGGCGCTGGACCAATGGGACAGGTAGGCCACCGAACCCGTCGTGGCAGCGAACTGCCAGTGTCCACTCGAGGGCGTGCCGATGGGCGCTTCGGGCCCAGCAGCGGGTGTCCCCGATCTCCGCCGAACTAGCTCCCGGAGACGACAAATTGGACATCGCTACTTAGCCCAAGTCCGGAAGTCAGTGGTCGGTCTTGCGATGTCGAGTCGCAACGAGGACCTCCGGCTGCGATCCGGGAGTGCCACTTTGTGCCGTCCATCCTCCCAAGCGGGCGACCACCGGGCCGGTGCCCGCGCCAACTGCGTTACATCAAGAGTCCAGAGCCGCCGGCGATGGCAGTCAGGCAAACCGAGAGAGGTCTCGGACTTCGGCCATGGTTTGGGCCAGCGGTACGTTCGGGTGGTATTCCAGCGCCGCGAAGCCATCGTAGTCTCCGCTCCTGCCCAGCTCGTAGATCGCCCGGAACACGTTGCGGTAATTGATCTCGCCGGTCCCGGGCTGCAGGCGGTCGGGATGGTCGCCAATCTGGAAGTGCCCGATCAGATCAATGTTCCGGCGAATCTGCGAAATCAGGTCGCCGTCCGTGACTTGGACGTGGTAGATGTCGAACAGGAGCTTCACGCGGGGCGAGCCTACCCGCCGAAGCATCTCGAAGCCCTCCCGCGCGCCCGCTAGGAAGTAGCCGGGGCGTGTGACGAGGGTGTTGATCGGTTCCACGACAATCGTCATGTCCTCTCTCTCGAGGATTGGCACCGATGCCTGCAGCCCCTCGACGCAGCTGGCCATCTGTTCCGATCGGGGGACCCCTTCGCGCTCAAATCCGGTGAGGACGACCAGCCGGCCACAGCCAAACTCCTTGGCAGCTTCGGCAGCAGCTTGGATTTCCCGCAGGAACCCGTCACGCTCGGCCGGGTCGGTCAGACCACAGCCCGGAGCCCGGACGCCCTTGTTGGCCGTGATGCAGACTGCGCTCAGCCCGTGGCGCTGCTGAGCCGCACGGTATTGCGCCCGCTCGCCATCAACGTCGCGCCAGTCGAACATTTCGAAGCCCTCGTACCCGAGGCTCTTGGCGAGTGCAAGGGCCTCGTCCGGGCTGTACTTCGTGCGCGGCTCCGGCCGCGGGTCCGTGCGGCCGGGGGTGTCGAACGGCAGCCCGGCGTCCTCACCCCGAAACATGTCGCAGGTCACGGACAGCTTCAAGCCGCTGGCCGGAAGCTCCCTCAGGGGCTGGCAACTTGACAACAGATGCGCCGCCCCGCCTGCGAAGGCCGCGCAGAACTGTCTTCGATACATCGTGCCTCCTGTGTGGCTCCAGATCCGGGGCGATCAGCCCGGTCTGGGCAGGGTCAGCGGGTGAAGGTGCTCGAAACTGCGCCGAACGGCCTCCTCAACAGGCATCACGTCGCCAAACGCTTGGTGCACCGTCAGATACCCCTCGTATCCGACCTCGTGCATGGCGTCAAACACACCGTCCACGTCGACGCCACCGGACTCCCACACGCCGATGTGGTCGACTGGCACGGGCCCCTTCTTCCAAGTGGTGATGTCCGTGACTCCGTCAGGGGTCAGCCTGTGGTTCTGGATGTAGAAATTGAACATGTACGGCTGCACCTGCCGGATGGCGTCGATGCCGTATGGTTCCCCGGCGACGAACCAGTTTGCCGGTTCGTAGATGATGCCAAAGTTCGGACGGTCCACGGCCTGAAGCACTCGCACCGATCCCTCCACTGTCTCGAAGAGGCTCGCGCAGTGGGACTGGTGCGCCAGCCGGATGTTGCGCTCCGCGGCCTCGTCCGACGCCTTCTGGGCAAAGGCGATGTCCTCGTCCTTCTTCATGCAAACCCGGATCAAGCCAGAGCCGAGCGCCTCGGCGAGGTCCAGGTATGGCGTGATGTTGCGCAGCAGCATCGGACCCTCTTCGTTGTTGCTCGGCACGGCGAAGTCTCCCGTCACCATCGAGACCACCAGCCCCGCCGAGCTGATCCTTCCTGCCACTTCCGCGACCACATCCGGAGGGGTGTGGGTTCCCACTTGGGAGGCGCGCATGCACAGGGCCTGATAGCCGAATTCCGAGGCCATCGCGATCAGCTCGTCAATCGTCATCTCCGAGTTGCGCTTGTCGGAGAACGACTCGGCGACCCGGACCGAGAGCGAGAGCTTCATGGGTGCCTCGGCTGCGGCGGGAGCGGCGTCCCCACTGGACTCTTGCGCCTCTGAGCACGCGTAGGCTGCCAGGCCGGCTGCTCCACCCGCGATGAAAGACCTCCGGGAAGGTGCGGAGGCAGATGTGCAATTCGACATATGGCAGATAGTGTCGCACGCCTTTGGGGTGCAGTGCGACGGCAGAGTGAACGGCGGGTCCGTGTCCGCGTGTCGTGCTGACCCGGTTGCCTGTGCCACAATGCCTTCCGGGGAACTGGCGCGGCTGCGGTCTGCCCATGCAGCCGCGCACGGTCGCCGGAGAGTCGAGGACGCGAAATGCCAAGAGTACTCATCACGATCGGGGATGCCGCGGAGGCGATGGACACGCTCTATCCTGTCTATCGAGTTCAGGAGGATGGCTACGAGGCGGTTGTTGCCGGGCCCGAGGCTCGGATCTACCCGCTCGTCATGCACGAGATTCCGCCAGGCTGGGACATCACGCGCGAGCAGCCCAGCTATCACCTCGAGGCCACAGTGGCCTTCCGCGATCTTGATCCCGACGACTACGACGGGCTGTTCCTGACGGGCGGTCGGGCACCGGAGTACATCCGGTACGACCAAGACCTGATGCGGATCGTGCGACATTTCTTCGCCCACGAGAAGCCGGTGGCAGTCGTTTGCCATGGTGCCGAGATCGTCGCCACGGCAAATGTCATCGCGGGCCGCCGAATGGCCACGATCCCGAAGTGTCAGTTCGACATCGAGGTTTGCGGCGCCACGTTTGTGGACGCGGGCTGCGTGCGGTCGGGAAACATGGTTAGCGGGAGAGGCTGGTTCGACCAACACCTGTACATGCCCGAGTTCATGCGAATGCTCAGGGCCTATGCCCGATCGCGCGCGGCAGAGCCTGTCGCGGCTGCGGTTGCGTGAGACGCAAGCCGGCCGTCCGACGACGGCGGGGCGGTGGCTGAGGCACCGGGGCGTCCGGTGGGAAGGGTCGCGGCCCGTGTTCGGCGTCGGCCCCTCACCGACGAGCCCAGCTTCGAGACGCACAGAGCACGGGGATGTCGATCGCCCGGCCGAGGTGTTGATCTCCCGTCGGAGGGGTGGGCGACATGAGGCCTGCCGGGAGCCCGCACCGCGTCCAAGCAAGGCGGCCCGCGCGGGTCGGGTAGACTCAAGCACACTGTGAGGACAGATCTCTATTACGGCTGGTGCATCGCTGCGTCCTGTTTCTTCGTCCTAGCGATGACGGTGGGCATGCCGATGTATGCGATGCCGTTCTTCTACGACCACTACATCGCGGAATTCGGCTGGGACCGCGCCCAGACGACCTCCGGCTTCTTTATCTCGACCCTCGCGGTGTTACCGCTGGTCGGTCTGTTGCTGCACAGGTTCAGCCCGCGGTACCTGATCGTCTTCGGTGCTTTGGCGTTCTGTGTCGCCTTCAACTGGCTCGGATCGATGCAGGGCTCTCTGCTCTCCTACCGGCTGGCCTGGTGCTTGGTGATGGTCGGCTTCGTTTGCTCGGGCCCCGTGCCAAGCCAGGTCTTGCTCGGAAACTGGTTTGACCGCAACCGCGGAAAGGCGATGGGGCTCGCCTATCTGGGGCTGGGGATTGGCGGGGCCATGTCGCAGAAGTTCGTCGCCGGTCCGCTCATCGAGGCGTTCGGATGGCGGGTGGCGCTGCAGGCAATGGGCTTCCTGATCGTGCTCGTCATCCCAGTTGCGATATTCGCCCTGCGCGACCGGCCGTCAGACATGGGCCTCGAACCCGAGCCGCCTGCGAGCGGCGCATCGCGCCGCGGCGGTCCGTCATTTGCGTTCGGACAGCTCTTGGTCCGCCATCCGTTCTGGCTGCTGACTGTCGGATCGTTCCTGAGCATTGCCGCGATCGGGGCTGTCAACCAGCACATGAAGCTGCTATTCCTTGACGCGGACTTGTCCGCCGGCCTCGTAGCGGACACAACGTTCCTAATCTTGGCGTCGAGTCTGGCGGGCCGTGTGATCACAGGCTGGCTCGCCGACCGTCTGAGCAAGAAGATGGTGATGGTCGCGGCCTACCTGCTGGTGGCGCTGCCCGTGCCGCTGCTGTACTTCATCGACCTGCCCTCAATGCCGCTCGTGTTCGGCTTCTGCTTCGGGTTCGGACTGGGCGCCAACTACATGCTGATTCCGCTGATGGCTGCCGAGCTATTCGGTCCTTCCTCACTGGCGCGCGTGATGGGGATCGTCTGGCCGATGGGGCAGGTTGGCCAGGCGACCCTTCCATTCTTCGTCGGCGCAATGCACGACAGCGCGGGTGGGTACGACGCCGCCTTGGCCGTCATGTTCGCGATTGGGATGGCCGGAGCCCTGTGCATCGCGCTGCTGCCACGTCACCGAGAATGGGCCCCGGAGGGTATCGCGCAAACGTAACCGGCACCGGTCACGGTCTCGCAGGGGCTCAAGCGGGTGCGGTGGCGATCAGTCGCAGCGGGCTCCGTCAAACCAGCGCCCGGACCGCCCGGTGGGGTTACGCCGCCGAGAAGATGGCGATCGGGCCCTATGTCAGGGGTCGAGATGGCGGCGCGCGGCAACAGGATCACACGGGAACAGCACGAGTCTCGTGCCGGCTTCCGGCCGCCTGAGGCGCAGTCCCAACTGGACCGCGCGGGTTAGGAACTTCTCGTCTTCGATCGTGATCTGCCCCTCCATGGCGTCGCCGCCTGGCAGCACGCGGTAACGCTCGGTGACCACTCTCGCGTCGCTCGACGGGGCATTGCGGCTCAGGCCTCCCAGTGTTGCCGTGAGCGCTGTGGTCTCGATCACGAGCGTTTCGCCCTCGAAGTGTCCCGTGGCGTGCCCGAGGTGGGTCTTCTCTGGGTCAACGGGCGGCTCCGCGTCCAAGTGGACGCTCCGCTTGGTGCTGTAGTGTTCGTGGGTGATCCTCAGGGCCTTGCCGTCAAGTTGCCATTCCTGGAGGGTGGGCACCATCGCGATCGACGGCAGGCCGGGCGACACGCAATTGTTGGCGGGCAGGTCATTCGGGTCGAACCTGTCGAATGCTTCCATGCCCGCTTCGGTCATCATCCGCCGGATCACGTAGTCTCCATGGGTGAGACCTTTCTCGTCGGCCTCGACGCCGATCGGTCGCCGCGCCGGGCCGCGCTGGCCCGGGCGGGCCGGTGGTCGGCGTTGGCGGCGCTGGACCTCCCACATGCCCTCGAATTGGGCGCCCTGCGGGGGCTCGGCCGCTGGGGCGGGAAGGGAAGTGGCGCCCAACGCCAGAATTGCGATCACCGCGCAGAGTCTCATCTCGGTTCGATCTCGCCCTGAAGTGGGGCGCGCTCCCCGACGCTTGACACGCGAGGATGGGCGGTGCCGACCGCCGAGAATCCGATGGCTGCCCGTCACGGCCGCGGGAAGCTCGGTGACCCGCCAAGGTAGGGCTGGGAGTCGAACAGCGAACCGCGGCCCTGAAGCCTCGGATCGGCCATCTCGATCAGGGCCCGGGCGAGGCGCACCGCCAACTCCTTGCGGATCTGAAGGTAGGACGGATCGTCCGCCACATTGGCCACTTGGCCCGGGTCCTCCGCGAGGTCGTACAACTCTTCGGCCGGCCGCTTTGCGAAGGCGAGGTCATAGAACCGGCGGAACTGGGGATCGTTCCGGTGTTCCCACAGGAAGGTCTTGGTCGGACCGTTGTCACAGTCGGCGAGCCACGCTCTGGGAATCTGGGCACTCGCGTGGTCCGGCGTTCCGGCGGGCCAGCGTTCTGGCTCGTAGTTGCGGATGTACAGGAATTGATCGGTGCGGATCCCGCGCGATGGGTAACCTCCGAGGCTCGGCGCCTCTTGGGCGACGACATGGCGCTCGCGTCCGAAGATCACGTGCTCCCGGTCACTCGAGACCCGGCCGGCTTCCGATGAGCGGAGAATCGGCAGGAGCGAGCGGCCAGTCACGGACTGGGGAACCGGAAGGCCCGCCGCTGACAGGAAGGTGGGCGCGATATCGGTCGTCGACACGAAGTCTGTCACGGTCCGGCTTGGCGGGACCGCGGCCTGCCACATCGCGGCGAGCGGAACGCGAGAGCCCGAATCGTACAGGTTGCCCTTGGCGCGCGGGAATGGCATGCCGTGGTCACCGGTCATCAGGATCAGCGTGTTGTCGAGCTCGCCCATGCGATCCAAGAGCTCGACAAGCTTTCCGACGTCACTGTCGAAGCGCTGCACCTCGAAGTAGTAGTCCGCGATGTCGCTCCGCACGGTTTCCGTGTCGGGAAAGTGGTCAAAGAGGTGCACTTGGTCGGGTCGGATTCCGGCCTCTCGGCCCGAGTCCAGCTCGTACGGCCGGTGAGGGTCACTGGCGCCGAACCACAGGCAGAACGGCATCTCCTCGGGGCGGGCCTCGAAGAACTCTTCAACGCTCCGGTAGCGGGTTCCCGCGGGGCTCACACTCGTCTCCGGGTGAATTCCGGGCCCCCAACCCTTGCGGTAGCTCCCCACGAAGTATCCCTCTGCGGCGAGGAGCCGCGGATACTCGGAAAATCCGGCTGGCCAGACGCTCCACAGGTTGCCCGCGGGTCCGAGCCGGGCGAAGTGCTGACCGGTGATGATCGCTCCGCGGCTCGGCGTGCAAGAAGGGGAGGAGACATAGGCGTTCTCGAACAGAACACCCTCCCGGGCCAGGCGGTCGAACGTTGGCGTCTTCACGCCGGAGTCCCCGTAGGCGCCCGCGTGTGGCCAACCCCAGTCGTCGGCGATGGCCAGCACGATGTTTGGCCGCGCAACTGACGCGGCGGGCAACGCCAGAGTGCCAATCAGCAGTACGGCGGCCACTGCGGCGCCGCTATTCCGGACGGGCGGTCTGAGGAGCGTGGCAGTCATTCGCTGTCAGGGTACAGCAGGAGCTTGCCCATCGTCTTGCGGCCCTCCAGGCGGGTTTGAGCCTCGGCGGCCTGACTTAGCGGAAACGTGCCACCGATGTGGATGTTCAAGTCGCCCGCTAGGATCCACTCGAAGATCTCAGATGCGCGCCATTCGAGCTCATCCCGACTTGCCATGTAGGCCCACAGGGATGGTCGCGTCAGGAACAGCGAGCCGCGCTTGGTCAGCTCCAAGGGTGCCAGCGGCGGGACCGGGCCACTGGCGTTGCCGAAAGTCACCATCATGCCCCGCGGCTTCAGGCTGTCGAGGCTGCCCGACCAAGTGGACTTGCCCACAGCGTCGTACACCACGTCGACACCGGCACCGCCCGTCAGCCGGCGACACTCCTCCCGAAAGTCCTGTTGGGTGTACAGAATGACGTGGTCAGCGCCGGCCGCTTTGGCCTTCGCGGCCTTGGCCTCCGTTGAGCACGTGCCGATCACCCGAGTGCCGAACCTCTTGGCGATCGCGACTAGCAGCAGCCCGACCCCGCCCGCGCAGGCGTGGACCAGGGCCGTGTGGGAGTCGTCGATGCGGAATGTGGACCGGGTCAAGTAGTGGGCGGTCATGCCCTGCAGAAGCGCTGCCGCCGCCGTCTTGGTCGTGATGCCCTCCGGCAGTTTGACCAGCTTGTCCGCGGGAACGATTGCATACTCGGCGTAGGAGCCTGGCACTCCCGTGAAGCCGGCCCGGTCTCCGGCGCTGAATGCGGTCACTCCTCCACCCGTGGAGGCCACCGTGCCAGCGCCCTCTTGGCCGTTCGTGAACGGCGGTTCTGCGGGATAGAGCCCTGTGCGGAAGTAGATGTCGATGAAGTTAACGCCGGCGAACTCGGTGCGCACGAGCACTTCGCCCGGCCCCGGCTCAGGGATGGGCAGGTCTTCCAGTGATAGTACTTCCGGTCCTCCGTGCCGGTTGACGCGAATCGCCTTCATGGTAAGTCGGCTATTCTACCAACTCAGTGCGAATCCGCAGCGTTGACGTGTACCACCTCAGTGCCCCTCTGGAGCGGCCTTTCGCGTTCTCGCAATTCTCCTATGCCCGTCGCGAGACCACGCTTGTAAGGTTGCTCACGGACGAGGGGGTTGCCGGCTGGGGAGAGGCTTACGGCCCGGCACCCGTCACCGCCGCTATCTTGCGGGACTTCTTGGGGCCCCTGATCGAGGGACGCGACCCCTGCGCCGTCGAGGCCCTGTGGGACTACATGTATGCCCGTTCGATCGACTACGGCCAGAAGGGTGTCATGTTGGCGGCCATCTCCGCCATCGACATCGCGTGCTGGGATCTCAAGGCTCAGGCCGCGAAAGTTCCGCTCTACCGCCTGCTAGGAGCCGAGCGGCAGGAGTCTGTCGAGTGCTACTGGACGGGCTTCTACTTCGGAGGTGACGAACCGATCGAGGCACGCTGGCAGCGGGAAGCTGACACCGCCCTCTCCATGGGCTTCCGCGCCGTCAAGATGAAGGTGGGGCTGGGTGTCAGGCGGGATGCGGAACTCGTTCGCGCGTTGCGCGGGTTCGTGGGGCCAACAGTGCGCTTGGCGATCGACGCCAATCACGCGTATGGGCCGATCGAGGCGCTAGAGCTGGCGCGAGCGGTCGAGGAGCACGACATTCTTTGGTTCGAGGAGCCCGTCTCGCCGATTGACCCTCGCCAATACATGCGGATCAAGCGACGCACGGCGATTCCGCTCGCGGGCGGTGAGTGCGAGTACACCCGCTTCGGCTTTCAGGAGTGGTTCCGCATCGGAGCCCTCGACTACGCGCAGCCCGACATCTGCGCGTGCGGAGGGATCACCGAAGGGATGAAGATCGCGTCACTGGCCACCCTGTCCGGCGTGCACGTGACACCACACGCTTGGGGCACAGCCGTCGGGCAGGCGGCGGCCCTGCACTTCTACGCGGCTCGCCCGCGGCACCCCTCAACGCTGAGGGTAGAGCGCAAGCTGATCGAGTGTGATCAGACCGAGAATCCGTTTCGCACAGCGATCGCCAGAGATCCGATCCGACTGGTCGACGGAAGATGGCATCTCCCTGAGGGCAGCGGTCTGGGGGTGCGCGTACGGCAAGAATCCTTGACACCCTATCGGGTCCGATAGCGGAGGGGGCGCGACCAGATTGGCGCAGCACGGAATCCGTCACTGTCAGACCACGGCCCGGCACGAGCTGCAGCACTGGAATCGCCTCGCGACACGGATGCGGACCGTCGACGGACAGCTGATCGGGAACTGGCAGGGCAAAGCCTGACCCGGAGGCGGTCGCAACTCCACGGTCTCCAAGGGCAGATCCCAACCGCACCGAACGCAAGTCTGCAATGGAATCAGGCCCGTCAGCCAGTCTCACGAATGTAGAGCCATCGCGGGCCTCGGACCACAAGATGACGCATTGCTGCGAACTGCACTAACCATATGCTGTGGTCGCTTGGCGAGTTCCAGCCAGGCGACGTCGACGCCGCAGACAGGGTCGCGGTACGGTGCTACCAGCAGGGGCGCCACCGATGCTAGGAAGGCTGGTACGAGTCGGTCGTTGCGCAGAGGCCTTGCGGTGCGCAGGCGTTCGCAAACCCGGCTGCCACGGGCTACGATGTCGGGAGCGTGGAGGCGGCGATCGTCGCCTACGAACGTGCGCTGTCGATTGACCCCGACTGCTCCGCAGCTCGGATGGGGTTTGGGCAAGCGCGGGCAAGGGAAGCGGCGAATGACAGGTAGGCCCGCGAGACCCAGCCCATTCGGACTAGCCGGCAGTCACGTGGTGGGCCCGCTCGCGCGTTGGTCTCGCCAGTGACTGCGGTGGGACGGAACTCCCAAGAACGCCAGGCTCAGATGGGCCGAGATTTGCGGATGGCCGACCCGGCGGCCGGACGGGCCGTCTCGATCATTGTGCCGACGCCCCGCGAGGCACCGAACATACGGGCGCTTGCCCGGCGAGTTGAGAAGGCCATGTCCCATGCGGGACTTGATTGGGAGCTGGTGTTGGTCGACGACGATTCGCGCGATGGCATTGATGCGGTTGTGGCTGACCTCAGTCGCACTCTGCCGGTGCGGATCGAGGTCCGCCGGGACGGCCCGCGCGACCTTTCCAAATCGGTTCTCAGGGGGTTTGAAGTTGCCAGATTCGATCGATTGGTGGTGATGGATGCCGACCTGTCACACCCGCCGGAGGTCATTCCGGCTTGGCGCTGCCGTGGAGGACGGCTGCGACATCGCTGTCGGGAGCCGATACGCTCCCGGGGGAGAAACCGCGGCCGGCTGGCCTCTGTGGAGTGTGCTGAATTCCCGAGTGGCAACAGCGCTGGCGAAGCCCTTGACCGGATGCGCCGACTCCATGTCCGGTTTTTTCGCCGTCAAGCGTAGCGCGCTGCCGGAACTAAGCAGCCTGGCCCCTCTCGGATACAAGATCGCGCTCGAGATCATGGTGCGAGGGCGGCTTCGCGCGTACGAGGTGCCGATTCACTTTGCGGGGAGGCACGCCGGCCGAAGCAAGACCGGCTGGGCACAGCGATGGCAGTTCCTGCGCCACATTGGTCGCCTGTATGCGTTCAAGCACGGCGGGAAGCTCAAGGCAGTCTCCCACGGTCTCTGGGCGGGCCGCGCGCTCTACGCGGACCTAGCGTTGTATCTCGGCCTGCTGTTGCTCGAGTGCGAACATCGGGTAGCTCGTGTCTGGGTCAAAACCCCAGAGTCGCAAAAAATAGTTCCATTGTTCCTTGACATCTGTATGATGATTCAGGGATCTTCTCTGTGAATTCTTGTTTAGTCGTTCTATAAACTCTATGTGTTCAGACTTTGAGCCACTGCGGCGCTGCTTCCATCGAGAGCCGCCTCCTCGTTCCCTCACAGGGCTCTGGCCTTCAGGGGCGAATCTGGGCGGTGATCGGGCCCTAGGGCCCGATTCGGCACTCCAGGCCCCCGGTATTCGCCAGAATCGCGCCCCGGGCGGCGCCACCCGGCCTGCCCGAGGCAGGCGTGCGGTCCCACTCGACATACCGGCGGGAACTCTGCGTGGCGCGCACCGTTCAGCGTCGGATCAGACCAGCCCGGGTGGCCGATCCGTGCCGCAGCGACTCCCGCTGCGGCTGGGTCCACCGTCAGCCGCTCGTTCGCACGCGTGGCGACCAGCGGGCGCGGCCGCGCCTGGCGAGCACCGGGCAGGCCAATACGCTAGCTCTCATCCCCAGAGGTAAGCATTCACTCCGGGGAGTATTTTGGGGTCTGGGAGGCTGGCCCTCGCGAGGGCCAAAGGCAGGGGAAGGCGCGGATAGGTGAAGGTGCGGCCCGCAGGTGCAGAGTGGCCTCGCTCGCCGCGTTCAGGCTCCAGCCTGAGAAGGTGGGCGAGTGACGTAGCGACACTCGCGAGCTGGCCTCAGCGGGGAGTTAAGCTGCGGGCGGGAAAGTGCTGTCGGGTGCGTCAGCCGGCGCTGCCGCTGGCGGCCCGTTGGCCGGGGTCCACCAGCGGATGGGAGGTGCGCGGAGTTCCTCGATGCGCTGCTCGTCCATCTCCCACGGGAGCCATGGGGACAGTTCCGATGGGGCTTGGCCCCGGTTGCGCGCACAGGCATCCAGCCAATCCAGCATGTAGCGGTACGGGTTCAGCCCCGCCACTCTCGCTGTCTGCAGCACGCTGAGCAGGCGCCCCGCCGTCTCGGCCCCGGCCGGACCGCCGGACCCGAAGCTCAGCCGGCGCGAGATCACGGGTCCGCGCAAGGTCCGCTCCGCGTAATTGTTGTCCATGGGAATCGCCGGGTCCTCGAGGAACACGCTGAGCCCCGCCTTGTGCAGGATCAGGGACGCCGTGGCTTTGCCCCGCGCTTCCACCTGGGCCAGCTCCGCGCCGGTCCGGCCACCGCTTGGCACGGCGATCAGCATTTCATAGCGCGCAACCAGGCTCCTCCACTCTTGCAGCGCGTCGTCGAAGAGTTTCCCGAGGCTGGCTTGCAGGCTTGCCTGCGCAGCCTCGAAGTCCTCGGCCTGGTCCTGTAAGGGCAGTTCGGGCTGCCAGGCCCTGCGACGCAGGTGCGCCAAGTGGAACACTTCCCCGATCCGCTCGAGCCAGTCCGTGGCCCACGGCTCCAGTTCCGGAAAGCCGGCTTCCACCCGGCAGTAGTGTCGGCGCTGATGAGCCCAGCAGAACTGCAGCCGGACATTCTCGGAGCGCTTGGCGAAGGCCGGATAGACACTCCAGCAGTCGCACACGAGCGTCAGCAGCTTGCCTTGGCCCAGCTTGCCCAGCAGTGCGCGGCCCGAGGGCAGCCCGCGCGTCGGCAGGATGCGCATCCAGACGGCATCCTCGCAGCAGACCATCCACAGCCAGTGCTTGGGCCTGGCGCCGGATGCCGGGGGCTGCTTGGCGTTGTCCTGGCCCTCAATGTTCTGCACCGGCCAGGAGGTTTCGTCGGCCTGCACCACCCGAGCCTGTCCCAGACGCTCGGCGATGGCCTGCTCCAAGGGCTGCACCAGTAGGGCGAGCCTCTGCAGGCCTCGCGCCAGCGTCGCCGGGGCCATGCCCAACCCGATGGCATCCAGCTCGCGCGCCACCGCGGCCTGCGGGCGATGCATGTGGAAAACTTGGACCACGCTCCAGGCCCACACGCTGGTCCCCAGCTGGGTGCCGCTCCACAGCCGTGGCGCGGGGGGCGCAACGAGGCGTCCCGGCGGTGCGCAGGCGCAGCCCGGCTCGTAGCACTGGCGCTCAATCTCGCGGGCGAGCGCAGCCAAGTGCATCTCGAAGATCTTGCTGGACTTGGTCCCGCAGCGCACGAAGGGCGTGTCGCACTGCGCGCAGCGGCGCTCGTGCTCGGGCAGCTCCAAGGGCTCGGGAATCTTTGGCAGGCGGGAGCGGTCCCGACGCGGCGGAGTGGCCGATCCGGGCTGGCGTCCCCGCTTGCGCTTGGCGGCCTTCTGCTTGCGCCCCTTGCCGGCCTTGTCAGGCTTGTCAGGCTTGTCAGGGCTGTCCCCCGGCCCGGGCGGCGGCTTGGGGTCCGCTTTCGGCTCGGGCCCGGGATCCGACGGCTTCTCGCTCTTGCGCCCGAACAAGGTCTTCTGCAGGTCTGCCACGAGCAGCTTCAGATTGCCGATCGTTGTGTGGGCTTGCTGCAGCTCAGTCCGCGTCCGCTCCAGCTCGGCCCGCGTCCGCTCCAGCTCGGCCCGCGTCCGCTCCAGCTCAGTCCGCGTCCGCTCCAGCTCGGCCTGGCTGCGCTGCGACCGTCGGCGGAATTCCCCGCTCTCCTGCCGTGCGCTTTCCACCTTCTCGAGCAGGGCCGCGCAGTGCTGCTCCAAGCGTTCCAATTCCTGCGCCTGCTCCCGCTCCCGCGCGGTGTCCCCGCTTGCGCCCGGCCAGAATCTCACCTTGGGCCCTGCCCGCGGCCGGCGGCCGCTGCCGCGCGCTCGCCCAGCCCCTGCGCGCTGCGCTCCGGCACGGCCGGCTGCGAGTGGGCCTGCAGCCCCAGCGAGGCGTGCTCGACGGCCCCCTCGAACACCTCCGGCGGCAGCCGGACCAAGGCTTGGTAGAACGTGCTCGGCACCGGAGCGGCGTAGCGTTGTAGCCGCATGTTGCACCAGCAGCCGGCGGCCTGCCGCTGCCGCTGGCTGAGCAGGGTGGCATAACGCGAGTAGGCCGTCACGCCGCGGTAGCCGGCCATGTGCGCACTCGCGGCCAGGCACAGCAGACTGGCCAGCGCATAGCGGCGGCCGCCGGCTGGAGTGCCTGCGATTTCGTGGACACCTGAGAGGTGCGGTTTTTCGAGGAGATGCGGCACTGTAGTGGCGGGGTAACAGGAGGGCCCCAGCGATGAGCCAACGGTATGTGAAGGCCTACCCGAAGGAGTTTCGGGCACAGGTGGTGAAGGTGTTCTTGGCGGGCGGACGGCGCCTGCGGGAGGTCGCCGAGGAGTTTGAGGTGTCGCAGGACTCGTTGCGACGGTGGGTGAAACAGGCGCAGATCGACAGCGGTCAGCGCAAGGACGGGCTGACGACCGCGGAGCGCAAAGAGCTCCGGGAATTGCGGCGTGAGCTGCGGCGGGTGCGGATGGAGCGGGAAATCTTGGCAAAAGCCGCCGCCTGGTTCGCTCGGGAGACCGGTTCGATGCCGTCAGGGTCTTCGAGTTCGTAAGAGGGTACCAGGGTCAGTATCCGACAGCCATGATGTGCCGGGCGCTGGGGGTCTCCGCCAGCGGGTACCATGCATGGCACCGGCGGCCACCGAGTCGGCGGGTGGTGGAGAACCAAGCGTTGGGCGCAAGGATCGCCGAGATCCACGAAGAGTCGGGCGGGACCTACGGCGGGCGGCGGGTGCACACGACCCTGCGGGCGGAGGGCCGGGCCGTGTCGCGGCAGCGGGTGGAGCGGCTGATGCGCTCGTTGGGCCTGCAGGGTGTGCACCGGCGCCGCCCGCGGAGCACGACGCGGGCGGACCCCCACGCAGAACCGGTGCCGGACCGGGTCAAGCGGCAATTCGAGGCCACCGAGCCCAACCGGCTGTGGGTGGCCGACATCACCTACGTGGACACGCAGGAGGGGTTCCTGTTCTTGGCGATCGTGATCGACGTGTTCAGCCGCAAGGTCGTGGGCTGGGCCATGGCCGCGCGCCAGACTGCCGACTTGACGCGCACCGCGCTGGAGATGGCGCTCGAGACCCGGGGCGCAAAGGGCGTCATCTTCCATTCCGACCATGGCAGCCAGTACACCGCGGTGGCCTGCACCTCGCGCTGCGAACAGGCCGGCGTGCTGCAGTCGATGGGTGCCGTCGGAAGTTGCTACGACAACGCGATGGCCGAGAGTTTCTTCGCCACCCTCGAATGCGAACTGCTGCGCCGCACCCCATTCGAGACGCGCGCAGAGGCCACAACCGAAATCTTCAAATTCGTCGAAGGCTTCTACAACCGCCGGCGGCGGCACTCCGCGCTGGGCTACCTCTCGCCGAACGAGTTCGAGGACGCTTGGGCAGCAACCCGGCGGACTCGGAGCTAGGCCAGATGCGCGATGCTCGCACGCGCCGCCCGCGGCGATCAGGCGGGGACCGTCGTGGGGGCCAGCCCCCAAACCCCCGGGGTTTGTCTGGGCATGGAAAGAATCCATCGAAATGTAGGGGGTGCTACGACTTGCTACAGCACATGGTCTAGCGCGGATGTGCCATTGGAAGTAACCGCTGCGAGCGCGTGGCTGGAGCATGTTTCCAAGTGGCTTGGAGGCAAACGCTCGGGCCCAGCACTCGGGGGCTCGCAAGCACGATCCCGCCGAGGCGGGGATTGTGCGCGTCCGGCTCCAGTGTGCGCGCGGCTCGGCCCGCGGAGAACAGGGTGGCCTGGGCCCACGCCCAGCCGGCCTTGCGCAACACCCGCCCTTGACGTGCCCCCGGCCCGGAGGGTGGGCTCACACCCAGCCGCGGGCATTTTTCCACCGTGAGCTAGCCCGCGGGTGAGGCTGACGACCGGCTGGCCAGCATCAGCCCAGTCTGCGCTTGGTGGGGCACCAGCGCACCGCACAGGCTGGCGGCTTGCTCGCAGGCGGCAAGTTTGTCCCGCCGGGGCCTGGTCCAGATCCTCGAGAACCTCGCCACGCACGGTTGCCAACTGCGTTTCGCCCTCCGCGAGCTGGGCCTGCAACTCTTGGCAGCGCCGCTGTCGGCGACCAGCCTCGGTGGCCAGCGAGCGGTCCGCCAGGGTGGTGGCCGCGGTCCATGCCTCGGCCGCGGCCTTGCGCTCCCGCTCCCATCCGACGCGTTCGGCAGTCAGCCGCTCGGTGGCCAAATGGACTGCCGCTGCCCAGCTGGCCGCCCCGGCGCGACGCACACTCCGCTCCACTCCGAGCGGCCCCCGGCGGGTTCACTCTGGATGAGAATCCGTGTGCACTCTGATGAGAATCAGCATCCAGGCCGCCGTGCCTGGCGTGTCTTCCATTCCGGCAGCGCCGGTGCCAACCTCGAATCTCTGTCTCTCACGGCTTTGCGCAAGGCCACCAGCGTCGGCTTGCGCTCCTGCTCGCTGCGGCGACCGCGGCCAGTTCCCATTGCTGATCCTTCGCCGGTGCCAGCCAGCCCGTCTGCATCGGTTGTGTGCAGTACTGGAAATACGATGCGCTGCCGATGGGGCCCTCACCGTGTCCCTCCGGACGACACTGAGCGAGCGTCACCAACCAGGCGATCCACAGCGATCGGTCGCGCTCGCCGCTCCGTCAGCTCAGAGAGGCGAGCAATCGCTGTGTGCGGGGGGGCCAGCATGTGACACCCCCCGCGGAATCATCATTTCGACGAGTTCTTTAGCCAGCTATGCCTCCGCGGGTTGCTCCCCAGCAGAGCCCGCTTGCGCTTCACCGGCCGAACGGCACTATAGCAGCCACTGCTCAACACCGATGCGGCTCCCTGCCTCTACCGGGCCACCAGTCCACTCACTCTTGACTTTCTCGTCCTGGCCCGTCATCATGTTGAAACCACTCAGAGGCTGATCGTCCTGCCGCACGCTAAACAGTCCACGAAACCATAGGCACTCCAGGCCGGGCGGCAGTGCGGCTCCTGCTGCAGGCGCTCGAGCAGGCTGCGCAGCACCGCGGCCGGAGCCGGCGGCCGCTTGGCGGGACCGCCCCAGCAGGGCTCCTGCTCGGGCTGGCGCAAACGCGCCTGCAAGGGGTACACCAGCACTTGCTTGGGCTGGCCATGATGCCGCCAGCGGGCCGTGGGGCCCCGCTGGCGGCCATAGCCGCTGGTGAACCCCAGCGGCTGCCAGTTCGCGGCGCGGTAGCACGTGCCCCTGTGCAGCGCCCGGTCCACGAAGGTTTCCGCGAGCAGCGCCGGATACCCATGTGCGGCCAAGATGTCTCCCGACAAGCGGCGCAGGCTGAGGCCCAAGACCCTCGATGCCAGGTTCTTGCGCCCGGCAGCGGCGGGCAGGATCACGAAGCGCACATTCTGGGCGATCAGATGCAGGCGGCGCAGCTTCTGCTGCAGCGACCAGCCGATCCAGCGGTCGCGCACGGCCACGCGCAGCGCTCCGGGTTGCCATCCCAGCAGCGCCAGCCAAGTCCCGTCCAGGGTTGCGACATGCCGCAAGGCACGTCCGAACATGCGCTGGAAGGACAGGTAGTGGTGGGCGGCCACCAGCCGGTCCCAACGTCGGTGCTCGCAGCCGCCGCGAGTCGGGCGCACGCAAACAGCGCGCAGGTCATAGTGCGCGTCTTGCACCGTTGTTGCCATCTGGAGGCCAGCCACCAAGGCCCACTATGACAGAATCAGCTCAAAATGTCCACCCCTCTACCTAGAAGCCCTGACATTCAGCCCCGCAGCGGTGTGCGCTGGGGCCAGCTAAGGACCAAGGATGCAGCTCCCATCCGTCCGATGTCTCGCCGTTACGGGGCAGCCGGCTTTCCGGAACTGCAGCCGTGGGCCAGGGATGGGCTCGAGCGGACCGGGGCAGTGTTCCACTGGGCGCGCCTGCGTCGCAGGGCCTGACAGCCCGACCTGCCCTTGCAGGGCCAGGCCGAGGACTGCGCGGCTGCGCAGGCAAGCCTGGAAGCCAGCTTCGGGGAACTCTTCGACGACGCGCTGCAAGCGTGGCAGCGCCTGGTCGCCCGCTATGAGCTGCTGGAAGGCTTGCAGCCAAGCGGTGGCCGGACCGGCGCGGAGCTGGCCCAAGTGGCAGCGCAGGGCAAAGCCACGGCGTCCTTGATCCAGCATCAGGAGGGTCCCAGCGTGTTTCTCGAGGATCCGGGGATTCCCATGGACAACAACCGCTCGGAGTGGACCTTGCGCGGGCCCGTGATCTCGCGCCAGCGGCGCTTCGGGCCCGGCGGACCGGCCAGGGCCAAGACGGCGGGGCGCCTGCTCAGCGTGCTGCAGACAGCGAGAGTGGCTGGGCTGAACCCGTACCGGTGCCCGCAGGATTGGCTGGATGCCTATGCGCGCAACCGGGGCCAGGCCCCATCGGACCTGTCCCCATGGCTCCCGTGAGAGATGGACGAGCAGCGCATGGAGGAACTCCGCGCACCTCCCTTACGCTGCTGGACTCCGGCCAACGAGCCGCCAGCGGCAGCACTCGCTCCCGCACCCGACAGCCCTGTCCCGCGCGCAGCTTGACTCCCCGCTGAGGCCAACTCGCGAGTTTCCCTACGACACTCGCCCACCTTCTCAGGCTGGAGCCCCAACGCGGCGAGCGAGCCCACCCTGCACCTGCGGGCCGCACCTTCCCTCCCTTGGTCCTCGCGAGGGCCAGTCTCCCAGGCCCCAAATACTCCCCGGAGTGAATGCTTACCCCCAGAGATTTCCTGCTCAGACACGGCTCTTGATACCGCATGATATGATGGAATGTATGCGAGAAATATTGAAGGCCCAGCAGACGCTCGGTCAAGTGCCCATTGAGGACATCGAGATCGATTCCTCTTCTCGTGACGAGATGCCAGCAGTGTTGCGCGGTCTCAAGTTCATCTTTTGCAACCAAGGACTGCGCAGTCAGATCTTCGCCTTGATCGACGAGCAGGTCCTCAAGTCATCCGTAGGAAAGGCACCTAGTGAAACTGATTCAGAGTCTGGAAAGACGATCGATCCGCATACTGGACGGCCCGGAATGTCGCTGTGGATGGCGCTCGTGTTTGCACTGGTCAAACAGGCCCTAAACTGTGACTTCGACCGCCTCTGTGACGAGGCCAACCAGCACAAGACGCTGCGGATAATGCTCGGCGTGAGCCCCATGAGCAATCGGCAGTTCCACTACCGGACGTTGGCGCGGAACGTGAAGTTGTTCAGCGCCGAGCTGCTGGAGAAGATCAACCGGCTGGTGGCCGAGGCGGGGCATCGGCTGGCGGGCTGGCAGCCAGGGGATCCGATCAAGGCGCGCTGCGATACGTGGGTGGTGGAGACCAACGTCGAGTATCCGACGGATCACAGGCTGCTGTGGTTCGCGTTGGTGCAGCTGGTCAAGACGGCGGTGAGCCTGAGCCACGAGTATCACGTGGTCGGCTGGCGGAAGGCAGGCTATTGGCAGAAGCGGGCGAATCGGGGTTACCGCGGGCTGCGGCGGGAGTATCGCAAGCAGTCGCGCACCGAGCGAGTGCGGGACTTCGCGAGGGTGGCGCGGGCGATCCTCAAGCGGGGGCAGAAACTGGAGGCGCGCCTGGAAGCCAAGGGGGCGGCGGCGGAGAAGGTGGAGTCGTTGCGGAAGTGGGTGCGGCACGCGGCGCGGCAGTTGGACCAGATGGAGCGGCGACTGCTGCGGGAGGAAAAGATACCGAACGGGGAGAAAGTGTACTCTTTCGTGGAAGAATACACGCGGTGGGTGTCGAAGGGAAAAGCGGGGACACCGGTGGAGTTGGGAGTTCCGGTGGCGATCGTAGAGAGCCGGGACCAGTTTGTGATGGAGTGCAAGATTCTGTGGACAGAGCAGGACGTGGAAGTGACGGGGGAGTTGCTGAAGAAGGCGAAGCGACACTGGCCAGAGATGAACGTGTGCAGCTTTGACAAGGGGTTCTCGAGCGTGCAGAACATCAAGAACGCGGCGGGAGTGATCGAGACTCCGGTACTGCCGAAGCGCGGGAAGCTGTCGAAGGCGGACCGGGAGCGAGAGGATGGGGAGGCATTCAAGGAGGCGCGCAAGCAGCATCCTGGGGTCGAATCAGCAATCAATAGGTTGGAGCATCATGGGCTGGACCGGGTGCGAGAGAAGGGTAAGGAAGTGTTCGAGAAGGTGGTCTGGCGGGCGATATTGGCAGCGAATGTGCACCGGATCGGGAAACTGCTGAACGCTCAGGAGCAAGCGCAGAGGAAGCGCCAGGCGAAGCGGCGGCCCAAGGCCGCCTAGGGGTGCTTGCCAGTTCAGACCACAGGACAGCCGGGGCGCTGTCAGGGGGAGGTCCGCCCCCGGCCCACATCTTACATATCATGGTCTATCTGTCGTATAGATAATAATCCTATATAAGCCTTATTGAGGTGTTATGGCCGTTGGATAACGGCATTTCGGATCGAGTTCCGCTGGTCGCAGCGCAGGATCCTACCTGATGAATCACGGGCTCTGCCCGCTCATGGGGGGTTTTGACCCAGACACTAGCTCGGGTGCTAGCCGCCGTGGTCGGACCGGCTTGGAACGGCGCGGTCAGCGGTGGAGGGCGAAGCTCTCACCTGACCGGATTCGTCGCGAATGCCGGCAGCTACGCCCTGCTGACGAGTCTTGTGGAGTTTTTCGACCAGCACAGAGGCCTGACCTACGCGGTGGGAATCGCAATCGGGGGCTTGGCGCGGTTCCTGGCGGCGGCTGTCACTCGACAACCAAGGCGGAGTGAATGAGCCGCCTGCGGTTTACGGCGAAAGCCGAGGGACGTGCCAAGGACGGGATTTCGATCCGTCCGATCTGGCACCGCACGGAAGCACGGGTGAGGGCGCAGGTGCAGATGGCCTGGTCGGCGCTGGCGGTGGACCGGGTGCTGCAGCTCGAACTCCGAGCCAAGGCAATCGGGAGGAGCAGCGGGCAGGCTTGGGAAGTGGGGGCTGATACATTCCATATGTCACCTACTCCCGCTATAGGTCGATCTCCGGTGGAGCCCTGCCCAAGTCTCCCGATGACCGGAACCGTGAGCAATGTGCTCGGCCGACTGTAGATCTGATTCGTCTGGCCAGCTTCAACTCCGCGCACGCCGAGATCACGGTGCCTCGACGCGATGTGCGAATGCGGCCGAGAATCGCGGTTCTCCCAAGTACTGCAGCCGATACGTATCCGACGGGATGTGCGGAAAGCGGAACAACCCTGACCGCCGCTCCCCGATCAATGGTTGGGGCACCTCGAAGCGCGAAGGGTTCAGCGAGAAGCCCGTGCCCAAGGCCTTGATCAGCGCTTCCTTGAGACTCCAGAGACGATAGAAGAGTCTCAGCTTGGCCTCCCCCTTCGCTGTCGTCAGCGCGGAGCGCTCGTGCGGGCTGTACACCATGCGCCCGATACCGTCAAAGTCCCTGCCGGGCCTGCGCACTTCGAGGTCCACCCCGAGTCCTTGCTGATTGGAGAAGCCGATCAGGCCGTGGTGGCCGCTGTGGCTCACGTTGAAGCTCGCGCCCGCCCGTGCGCCGTTCACGATCGCGAAGGGCTTGCCGTGCTCGAGGAATCCGAAGGTGAGGTCTCCGTTGGAACATCCCAGTCGAGCACAGAGGTTGATCCTGAGCGCCGCGCGGCAGAGCGCAAACTGGCGCCGGGCGTCCTTGACCAAGAACTTCTTCCACCGCGCGCGCTCAGGGCCGTCCAAGACCGCGAATGCCCGTCGTTCACAATCCCGATCGGGCCGCAAATCGACGTGCAAGATCGTCAGGTCTTCTCCTTCGTGCCATCGGCACCACCAGTCGTTCTCGGGTGTCATCGAGAGGTGGATCCATGGGGCGCTAGGCGGACGGGCCGCAGGTAGGCTCCCACTCCGCGGCGGCTCTCCCACTGGTTCGGATACCCAAGCGATACCTCTTGAAACGGCACGCCGTCGAGCCACGCTGTTCCTCGGATGTGAAGGTGCCCATACACAACGGCGCACGCGTTGAAGCGGCGGTGCCAGCCATGAGTCAAGCGGGTCCCGCACCACGGCGTGAAGCGCGGGACCCGCGGCAGCACAGCGTGCCGCTGCTCTAGCGGAAAGTGATTGACCAAGACCTTCGGCAGTGCCGCGGGATAGGATGCGAGCCTCAACTCAGCCTCCTTGCACCGAGCGGCGCACCAAGAGTCTCGATCCGGATACGGGTCTGGATGCAGCAACCATTCGTCAGTGCACACCGCGCCCGTTTCCTCGGCCCACGCGACGACCCCTGTGCGGGATACCGTCCCTGGGCGAAAAGTGTAGTCGTACAGGAGGAACAGCGGGGCGATTAGAACGGGGCCGTCTCGCAGTTCAACGATCGGATAGGGGTCCTCGGGTGTAAGAACCCCGTTGTTGCGGGCGATCCGGACCAGCCGCTCGTAGAGGGCAACGCCGCGAAGCTCCGGGGCCACCCTCGGGAGGGTCCAGAGTTCATGATTGCCTGGAACCCAGACGACCCGCCGGAACTTGGGCACAAGCTGCCGGAAGGACCAGTCGAGTTGCTGGGCACCTTGAGTAACGTCACCTGCGAGTAGGAGCCAATCGTTGGGATAGGCGGGAATCTGCTCCAGTGCGCCCCTGTTGGCTGCATGGGAGACATGCAGGTCCGAAAGTGCCCACAGACGCACTGGGCGGCGGTTGGCACCCGACTGCCGGGACGCCGGCGCTGACTTCCGCCTCAGTGGCAGGTCCGCCGGACCTGGCCGGTTTGCCTCAGAGCGGGGGGAGCCCACGCACTCTCCTGATCCGAAGCGGAGACCAGCGGCAGGGCGGACACGCCGTTCCAGTTTGCCCGGCCCGTCACCTAAGGTCCTTGTACGGAGAACGGGACATCTCTGCTCATCTCGCAAACCGCGATCGCGAGTACTTCGGGATTCACCATACCCCTGTGCACGGGCGTGACCGCCGGACGGCGATGCGTCTCCCCGCGAACCGGCGCCACGGCCCATCCTACGGACAGTACTTCGTCCTTGATTGAGCATTGGCTTCGACGGATTCACACCCAAGCTCATGACCACGGGCCCTCACTCCGACAGCACGAAACGCTCACAGTGGTCGGGCGGACAGGGATTCGACAAACTGTCTCCAGTCGAGAATCCCGTCCTCTAGCGCACACTCCAGACTAACCCTGCCATCCCGCGTCAAACGACAATTACTTTTGCCTCTTCCGCAGATTCTGTGGGTTAGTGGCATCCAACCTGACCCGGACAACCGGCTGGTGAGCAGCCACCTGCGGGACCGGCAGGCAGCTCCTTGCAGGCCTCCGCTGCCCCAGCCTGTTGCTTCCAGCAGTAGTGCCTCCCGCCCCCTCGACGCCCCTCTGCGGGCCCCGCCGAAGGCCGCCCCGGCTGCGGCGCGGGCCTCCGTTTGTGCAACCATGGTGCCACCCGCAGGAGGTGCTGTGAAGTTCCGCACGATTCTCAACTACATCCACAAAATCCCCGGGTTCGTGTACGCCCAGATCCGCCTCTTGGAGAACGAGCGAGGGGACGGCCGGGTGGAAGTCGAGGTCCGGCCTCGCGCCGGCTGCAAACCCGTCTGCTCCGTCTGCGGCATGCCCGGCCCCGGCTACGATCGCCTCCGGACCCGCCGTTTCCAGTTCGTCCCCCTTTATGGCCTGCCTGTCTACTTCCTATACGCCATGCGTCGCGTCAACTGTACTTGGTGCGGGAAGGTCAAGGTCGAACGAGTGCCTTGGGCTGACGGCAAGCGCCCCGTCACCAAGGCCTTCAGCTGGACCCTCGCCGGCTGGGCCCGGCGCCGCTCCTGGCAGGAGACCGCCCAGTTCTTCGGCGTCTCCTGGGATCGTGTCCGCCGCTCCGTCTCCATGGCTGTCGACTGGGGCCGCGCCCGGGTCGACCTCTCCGACGTCAAGACCATCGGCGTCGACGAGATCGCCTGGCACAAGGGACACCGGTACTTGACCCTCGTTTACCAGATCGACCAAGGCTGCCGCCGCCTGCTGTGGGTCGGCGAGCACCGCCGCATCAAGACCCTCGAAGCCTTCTTCGACTGGTACGGCCAGCTCCGCTCCTCGCAGCTGCAAGTCGTCTGCTCCGACATGTGGAAAGCCTACCTGTCCGTCACCCGCAGACGGGCTGAGAACGCCGTGCGTGTTTTGGACCGCTTTCACATCATGCAGAAACGCTCCAAGGCCATCGACAAAGTGCGCGCCGCCGAGGCCCGCCGGCTCAAGGCCGCCGGCTCCCGGCCGTTGCTCAAGAACGCCCGCTGGCTGCTGCTCAAATGGCGCCGTAACCTCTCAGCAAAGCAAGTCCCCCGCCTCGAGGAAATCCTCCGACACAACCTCAACACCGTGCGGGCCTACCTCCTCAAGCAGGAGTTTCAGCAGTTCTGCGCCCTGGATACGCCTGAACAGGCGGCCAACTTCCTCACACGTTGGCGAAAACGCGTCCAACGCTCCCGGATAAAGCCCCTAATCGGGTTCGCCAACATGCTCAAGAACCACCAGCCCCTCGTCCTCAACTGGTTCTCCACCGGCAAGCAGCACTCCTCCGGGGCCGTCGAGGGTATGAACCTCAAAGCCAAACTCGCCCTCCGCAAAGCCTTCGGCTTCCGCTCCTACCAGAACTACGAGCTCGCCCTCTACCACACCCTCGGCCACCTGCCCGCACCCGACGACGCCCACAGATTGTGCGGATGAGCCTTACTTTTTTCCCCGACGACAATTAGAATTTTCCGCTGAGCCTCCGACCGGAGGACCGCCAAATTGGCGACCAAATGCAGGCCTGCGTCAAGTCAGACTCGTCACTTCCGTGCAACTAGCGTTGCCGGCGGTCCGGTGCCAGCCGGGGGGCGGTCTGGATGAGTAGTGCACGGCTGGGGGACAGCCACGGGAGCGACTGTCCGCCCCTGAGGAGGCCCGAAGGCCGGGACTATCAAGTCGGCGGCCCCCACCTTCCCGTCGTCCCCACCGCCAGTAGCCATGCTTTCTACCATAAAAGGCAGACGTGGGTAGGCGCCGCCGTGGCGGCAGCCGCGATGAGCAAACTCGACGCGGTCAGCCGCGAGCTGGGAGCGATTCCGCCCGTCGCGGCGGAGAACCCCCAGCCGTTCCGGAACGGGCCTGCCGACCCGTCGTCGGCAGCCAGCAAATGGCAGGTTGCACTCTCCCGGGCACGATGAAACACGAGCGTCGGTTCCAACTGCCGACAGGGTGGCTTAGCCGAGGCCACTGGACGCCTCCTGATGCCTCCCTTCAACCTCGACGAACCGGCTCCCGGAGACGACAACTTGGACATCGCTACTTAGCCCATGTCCGGAAATCTGCCCCCATGGCGCTGAGAACTATGCGTCGCCTGATCGGCTGAGACGTGGACTTACTCTGTCATCCCCACTGCCATCGCAACTCGAATCTGGGAGTCTCCTTCCATTTTCCCTTGGAAAAGTCAGGCATCTCAACCGATCGGGACTTGCTTGCGATCGACAGTTCGCTAAGCGGGCCGATGGCGCTCCACGTCACGGCGTCAACAATTGAGACCGGAGGCGGCGACCCGTGCCGCAAGCTCTCGGTCCAGCCGCGCAGCTCCATCCAGTCCGCGCCATTATGCCCGAACTGCAGCGCCCGGACCCCGAAAGTCTTCCAGATGGGATGGTCGAACTCGTCAAGGAATGGGTTCAGAGAGTGCCACTGGCGGGCGTCCACAGCCTTGCCATCCCAATGCCTTTGCTGCACCCAAATCGAGCCCTCTCCGGGGAACGGCCAGCGGACCATGCCTTTGGTTCCTTGGTACTTATGGCCGTCGTCGCGCGGATGCCAACTCTGTATGTCGTGGAAGTTCAGTGCCGTGCGCCCGTCCTCCAGCTGCACCAAAACGGTCGTGCGGTCTGAGTTAACGTATCCACGCCTCGCGCTCGGGTGCGCAGAGCCCCATCGGTCCACGGCATATTGGTTCATTCCCCGCGAGACCCCGCCCATCGCGACCAATGACTCGATCCGCGTTCCGTGATTGATGTCCATCAGCATCGCGACGGGTGCGAATTGGTGCGTGGGGTACAGGTTTCCGTTGCGGGTCACGACGTGCTCACCGCGCCACCGTAGGTCGCCCTTGTCTGCGAACCGCGCGTCGAACATCGTGCCCCGCACGTCGTGGCCGTAGCCGGACTCGCAATACACGATCTCGCCCAGCAGGCCGGCCCGCGCAATGTTCAGCACGGCCAGCGGCTCCCGTCTGTACACCCAGTTCTCAAGCATCGTCGCCGACACACCGGCCCGCTCAGCCGCTTCCACAAGCTGCCAGCACTGGTCGATGGTGACTGCCGCCGGCACCTCGATGGCCACTGCCTTTCCTGCTTCCAGTGCGGCGACGCCCATCGGCGCGTGCCATTCCCACGGCGTTGCGACAATCACGCCGTCCAGATCTTCGACGTCAAGCAGGCGCCGGTAGTCCTCGGGGCCGCCTGCGTAGATCGCGGGACGCGGCTTGCCAGCGTCCTCGCATGCCTTGCGGGCCCTCGCCGCCGCATTGTCGTCCATGTCGCAGATCGCCACGACGTCGACAGCCGGGAGGTCGAGTAATGGCCGCAGCAGCGATAACCCGCGCAGGCCAGCACCGATCATCCCCACCCGCACAGTCCTCTCCGCGGCTCCGGCCTCGGCGGCAGCAGCCGCGGCAGCGACGCCCGCAAAGGTTCGCCGGTTGATTCTGGTCGTCATGAGTCCAACTCTCCGGCCGACTGGCAGCCGAGGCTGGCTCCATAGTACATTCACTCGGAACGGTTTGTCAGTTGCGGATCATGGTCGGGGGGAGCTCATCGATCTCCGGCTCGCACTTCCGAGGCCGTGGCAACGATCATGATCAGCAGTCATTGGTTTGTCACACCGCACTCGGCCCAAAGGGATCCAGCGCACCTCGTTCCCGTGGCGCGGCAGGTACAGGGGGCAGGGCAGGGGGCAGGTGGGCTCACAGCAAGCTCCGTGGTCCGAAACATTTGACATGGCGTCTCTGCCTCGGGTGGAGACCCGGATGAAGGCCTCGATCCCTCCAAGTCGACGACGATCGGCCAAGCAGCCTTCAAGTGTGATTGCGATTCTCTCAGAACGGTCGATCTGGAAACTCTGGTGCACTTCGACTCAGACCAAAGCTTGATTCAATTCTCACTCGCTACGCGGCCAGATTGATCTCGCCGTGTTCTTGAGTCGACCATTTGACGTAGAATCGACACCATAGTTGGCATGTGGGGGTTATAGGAGACATGACAATAGAAAGAGTTGTAGATCTACTGAATGGAGATCATAATGGTCCAGAAAGTTCGGAAAAATAGGTGCCAGATGTGCTGGAACAATCACAGCCACAGTTGGGCGTCTCGGGTGAAGTGATTGCAATGATCGTAAAGACGACGCCCGCCGCAGGTCGTTCGCCGTAGCCTGCCGTTCGGACTGATACAATCCACTCTATGGCATTTCGGTCGTTATTGCTCTTGGTCGCGCTCTCAACGGTCCTGACCGCTGGGACGAAGCTACTCAGGTTCCCGGACATTCATGGGGACAGGGTCGTATTCGTTTATGCCGGTGACTTGTGGACCTCGTCTGCGAAGGGTGGCCAAGCCGTGCGGCTGACCTCGCATCCCGGGTTGGAGCTGTTTCCGAAGTTTTCCCCGGACGGGCAGTGGATCGCGTTCACGGGCCAATACGACGGTGACGAGCAGGTCTATGTCGTTCCAGCCGACGGTGGCGAGCCCACCCAGCTCACGTTCTACCCCGCGCGCGGGCCGCTCGCGCCACGCTGGGGTTACGACAACTTGGTCTACGGGTGGACACCGGACGGCAAGGCAGTGCTGTTCCGGTCGACGCGGGACTTCTGGGTCCAGAAGGACGGCAGGCTCTACACCGTCCCAGTCGAAGGGGGCCTGCCGACAGTCCTGCCGATCCCGGTCTCGGGAGCGGGTGCGATCTCCGGGGACGGTCGGACGGTGGCGTACTCGCCACTCTTCCGGGACTTTCGGGCTTGGAAGCGGTACCAGGGTGGATGGGCACAGGACCTCTACCTGTTCGACCTGACTTCCGGCGAGGTCCGGCAGATCACCGAGCATGTTCGCTCCGAGCGGGATCCGATGTGGATCGGCGGCGATGTCTTCTTCGCGTCCGACCGCGACGGGACGCTGAACCTGTATCGCTACCGCGTGCGGTCGGGGCGGATTGACCAGTTGACCCAGGAGGCTATCTGGGACGTGCGCTGGCCTTCGACGGACGGAAAGGACCAGATCGTCTACGAGCTGAATGGGGAACTGCAGATCTACCAGGTCAAATCGGGCAGGTCGCGTGCGATATCCGTGACCGTGCCGAGCGATGGCGTTGCCAGCCGGCCGCGCAGGGTCTCGGCGGCGTCCAGAGTCGAGGCGTTCTCCCTGAGCCCGAAAGCGAAGCGGGCTGTGTTCAGCGCTCGCGGCGACATCTTCACCGTGCCCGCGGAGAAGGGGCCAACCCGGAACCTCACCGGGTCTTCCGATGCCCACGACCGATTGCCCAGCTGGTCCCCGGACGGCTCGCGGATCGCTTTCGTCTCCGACATGTCGGGGGAGCAGCAGATCCACATCATGGACCAGTTCGGAAAGAGTTCCCGGCAGCTGACGCAGCGGAAGTCCGGCCGTCTCTACGCGCTCCGCTGGTCGCCGGATTCTGAAAGGCTGGCCTACTCGGACCAACTCGGCAAGCTCTACGTGCTGGATCTGGAGAGTGGCGACTCGAAGGAGATCGCTGACGAGTCTCGGGGCCGCATCACGGACCACCGCTGGTCCCCGCGTGGAGGGTACCTGGCATTCACCGTGAGCGTGGCGTCCCGGGTGAACTCGGTCTTCATCTGGGACTCGGCAGCGGACGCGCTCCACCAAGTGGGCGGGGATCTGTTCGACGAGTTCAATCCCGCGTGGGGCCCCAAGGGCGATTTCCTGTACTTCCTCAGCGATCGCGAGTTCTCTCCGCAAATCTCTCGCGCCGAGTGGAACTTCGCGACTAACAGGCAGACCGGCGTGTTCGCTCTCGCGCTGCGGCGGGATGTTCCGCATCCCTTCCCGCCGGAGAGCGACGAAGCGGAGGTGAGCGGCGAACAAGACGAGGGCAGCGGGGACTCTGACGGGGACAGCTCCGAGGCCAAGCCAGCGTCCGAGAAGACCGCCGAGCCAATCGAGATCGATTTCGAGGGCCTCGCGAGCAGGGTCGCGCGAGTGCCGGCCCCGTCGGACAATTACGGATCATTGGCGGCAATCGATAAGGCGCTGCTGCTGGTCCGGGGCGAGCCGTTCTACTACGGGCGGGGTTCGGATGTCGATGCGGTGGTCCAAATCTTCGACCTTGCGGACCGGGAGTTGAAGACGGTTACGAAGGCCGGCCGTTTCGCCCTGTCCAACGATGGCAAGAGCCTGCTCGTGCGCCAGGGAGGGGCGTACAAGCTGTACGGGGCGAAGCCGGACGCGAAGGATCCCAAGACCCTCTCCACCTCCGGCATGGATCTGGACCTGGTCCCGTCGGAAGAGTGGGGGACGATCTTCGACGAGGTCTGGCGCCGCTACCGGGACTTCTTCTATGTCCAGAACATGCACGGCTACGATTGGCCGGCGCTCCGGGAGCGCTACCGTCCCTGGCTCGCACACGTCAGGCACCGGTCGGACCTCAACTACGTCATTGGCGAGATGATCTCGGAGCTGAACGTCGGGCACGCCTATATCTCGGGAGGGGACTACGAGGTGCCGGAGCGGCCCAGTGTGGCTCTCCCGGGCGCGGACTTCGCGCTTGACGCCGACAACGGGCGATACCGCATCGCGAGCATTCTGCGGGGGCACAACGAAGAGGCCGAGTATCGTTCTCCGCTCACCGAGATTGGAGCGGACGCCAAGGTCGGGGACTACATACTGGCGATTGACGGCGAGGATCTGCGCGCCAGCACGAACCCGTACCGCTTGCTGCGGCACAAGGCCTCGCGCCCGGTAGTGCTGACGGTGGCCGACTCGCCCTCGGGTGAAGGGAAGCGCGACGTCACGTACGTGCCCGTCACGGACGAGTCAAATCTGCGCTATCTGAGCTGGGTGGAGGCCACCCGCGAGGCAGTTTCCGAGGCTACCGGCGGACGGGTAGGGTATCTCCATGTCCCGGACATGAGCTCGTCCGGGATCAGCGAGTTTATCAAGTGGTACTACCCGCAGATGCGCAAGGAAGGCCTGATCGTGGATGTGCGCGGTAACGGTGGGGGCAACGTTTCCCAGATGTTGATCGAGCGGCTGAGCCGCAAGCTGCTCGGCACCCGCTATTCCCGGACGTCGGACGAATTCCGCACGTATCCCAACGAGGTCTTTCTCGGACACTTGGTCTGTCTGGTCAGCGAGAACTCGGCGTCTGACGGCGACATCTTCGCGGCCCGGTTCAAGCAGGCCGGCTTGGGGCCCCTGATCGGCAAGCGGTCCTGGGGCGGTGTGATCGGCATCACCTCGCACGGTCCGCTGATGGACGGCGGTGACGTGCGCGTGCCGGAGTTCGCGACCAACGACATCGACGGCTCGTGGATCATCGAGGGCCATGGCGTGGATCCGGACATCGAGGTGGACAACGATCCGCGCTCTCTCGCGGAGGGGCGGGATCTCCAGCTGGAACGGGGCATCGAGGAAGTGATGCGGCGGATCCGGGAAGATCCGCCCGCCCGGCCGACCAGGCCGCCGGATCCCGTCCGCACGCGCTGAGAGTGGGCGCCGCTCAGTAGACCGGAGTGCCGTAGGGCACGGGTGTCTCGACGCGCTGAATCTCGCTCACGCCGGAAATCTTCCAGTCCTTGCCCAGCCGCCGCAGGTAAACCTGCTGCACCTCGTTGCGGTCGGCGTAGACGTACTCGACCCGCACCTGCGCCTCGTCCCCGGACTCGTCGGGAGCGTTCATCGCGATGCCCTTGATGTCGCGGTTGCGCTCTCGGAGGAATTCGGAGAACCGCTCTGTGCCCATTTCCTCCAGGCTCTGCCGCAGCGTGCGCTCCAGCTGGCCCGAATAGCACACGAGGTACTCTTCCACGCTGCCGACTCTGGCCGCGTCCAACATTGCGTAGATCACATCGCGCGGTTCGGCCGGCTTGGACGGAGCGCCGATTCCCAGAAATCCACCGTCATACGACGCGCGTGCCTTGAAGCGGTCAAAACCGCCCTGGTACCACGCGATGGTCAACAGGCCGCCGACGATGACGGCGATCGTTGCGGCCTGGGCCTTGGAGTCCTTGCTCATGGCAGCGGTGTGCGTGCCGACCGCTCGCGGCGGATCAGGGTAAGGTCCAGATTGCCGTTCTCGTCCACGATCGTCTTCCGCAAGCGGGGCAGGATCTCTTCCATGGCCTCCAGGAACAGCCGGCTGCGGGTCACCTCAGGATTGCGGCTGTACTCGCCGGCCAGCCGTTCGAAGCGGGCGGCCTCGCCTCTCGCCTCTTGGATGCGGCGTTCGCGGTAACCTTGCGAAGCCAGCACCATCTGCTGCGCCTGGCCCCTGGCCCTCGGGAGTACGTCGTTGGCATAGCCTTGGGCCTCGTTGACGATCCTGGCCGCGTCCGCTCGTGCCGAGGCCACATCACGGAACGCGTCGGCGGCTTCGGGCGGCGGCGTCACCGAGCGAATGTTGACGGTCGAGAGCGCCACGCCCAGGCCGTGGCTATCAACGATCCGCTGGGCGCCGCTGCGGACGGCCTCTTGGATGGCGATCTTCTCCGTCGTCAGGACTTCGTCCACCGCTCTGGTCGAGATTTGGCGCTCCAGCGCGGCCTCCACGGCGTCGGCGACCGCTTGGTCGGGGTCTGACGCCAGGAACAGGTAGCGGGCGGGCTCCGCGATGCTGTACTGCACGACCGCCCGAACATTGAGGATGTTCTGGTCGCCGCTCAGGAATTGGGAGAGCGCCGGGTCGGCCGGGATCGCGTTGGCCTCGTCGGCCAGCTCTCCCCCGATGAAGGCGCGCTTGAACTCTCGGACCTTGAGCTTGTGCACCTCGCCGATCGGCCAGGGCCAGTGCCATCCCACGCCAGGCGTCACCCGGTCGTTGGCGATCGCTCCGAAGGTCGTGAGGACCGCCTGCTGTTCCGTCGCCACGAAGTACACGCCAGTGGCCAGCCAGAGGGCTCCGACGGCGGCCGCCAAGTTCCGGCGGGTCAGGCCGTGGCGGTGCGGGGCCGCGGGTTCCGGGCGTCCGGGCTGCTCCTCTGGGGTCGCTGGCGGCGCGTGCTCGTGCATCGCGGTGGCCTACTGTCCCCTCGTAAGGAGGCGCAGCAGCTCCGAGTCCGCGCTCAGGATCACCGTGGTGTCCTCGTCGAGGGCCTTGCGGTAGGTCTCCAGCGTCCGCGTGAGCTTGAAGAGGCTCTGGTTGCGGGAGTAGGCGGCGCCGTAGACCCGGGCTGCCTCCGCGTCGCCCTCGCCCTTGGTGGTCTCGGCCTCGCGGTAGGCCTTGGCCAAGATTTCCTCGCGCTGGCGGTCCGCCTCGGCCCGGATGCGCAGGGCCTCCTCCTCGCCCTCGGCACGGTACTGCCGGGCGATGCGCTCGCGCTCGGCGCGCATGCGGGCGTACACGCTCTGCTTGTTCTGCTCGGGCAGGTTCAGCCGCTTCAGGCGCACGTCGGCCACGCGGATTCCGTACTGCTCCAGGGCTGCCGTGCCGGTGCGCTCCGCCAGCCGGTCCAGGACCATGTCAGTCTTGACAGCCCCCGGTTCCGTGGACACGATCTCCTCCAAGTCCAGGCCGGCGATCGTCGCGGCCAAGCCCGCCCAGACCAAGTCGTGCAGCCGCATCTCGGCCGCGCGGTCGTTGCCGACCGACTGCACGAAGGCCTGCGGGTCCGCGATCTGCCACAGCGCGTAGGTGTCGATGCTCAAATTTTTCTTGTCCTTGGTCAGGAATTCCGAGCGGGGCGGGTTGTAGACCCGCAGCCGGCGGTCGAAGAATCGGGCCTGGTGCAAGATCGGGACCTTGAAGGTCAGCCCAGCCTCGGTCACGGTGCGGATGGGCCTGCCCCACTGCGTCACCAGCGCGAATTCCGTCTCGCTGACGGTGAAGATCCCCGACCAGGCGAGAAGCAGGCCCGCCACGATCGCGAGGCCCTTGCGGTAGCGGTCCACGAGGGCGCGCAGGTCCACCTTCGGCAGGTGCCGGTGATGGCCGTGGCCGTGGTGGTGATCGCCGTGGTGACCATGCCCGTGCGAGTGCTCGTGGTCATGGTCGTGCTCGTGGTTGTGATGGTGGGTGTGGCTGTGGTCGTGCATCGGCTATTCCCCGAATTGGGCGGGCTCGAAAGGCGGCGGCGGCTGTTGCATCTGGGACCCCGGCGGTGCCACCAGCACGCCGTCGTCCATCGTCCAGAGGGTGCGGCGCCCCCCCGAAGAGTCGATGATCAGCTTGTTGCGGCCGGGAAGGATCTCGTCCATCGTCTCTAGGTACAGGCGGGTGGATGTCACCCCAGCAGATCCGCGCTGGGCCGAGTCAAGTTGGGCGAAGCGTGCCGCATCCCCGTGCGCGCGGTCGGTCCGGCTGGCGCGATATCCCTTCGCCTCGCGCACCATCCCGGCTGCCCGGCCCCGGGCCAGCGCAACCTGCTCGTTGGCGTAGCCCTCGGCCTCGTTGATCAGCCTGACCTTTTCCTCGAGCGCTCCGGCCACCTCGCGGAAGGCGTCGACGACCTCCACCGATGGGTGCATGTCCTGAAAGCGGACATGCAGGATGCGAATCCCGGCACCGAGGCGGTCCATCTGCTCTTGGAGCCGCCGGGCTGCCCTCTGCTCGGCTTCCCTGCGGCCCGTGGTGAGCAGAGAGTCCAGGGAAATCGCGTTCACCGTGCTGCGGATTGCCGCTTCCGAAGCGGCGCGGATGGCGCCTTCGGGGTCCGTAAGCCGGAACAGGTAATCGTCGGCCCGCTGGACGTCATAGTGCACCACGGCGGTCATCTCGATCATGTTCTGGTCGCCCGTCAGCATCAGGGTCTCGTCTTCCACGAGCTCGATGCGCCCGTCACGGTGCTGGATGTTCCACTCGTAGGACGGCGGCTCGCTGAACACCCCGTCGCCGGCGGATCGGAACCCGATCTCGACCGCGCGCACCCGCCGGGCCTGCACGCGCGTGAGGCGGTCGGCCGGCCATGGGAGCTTGAGGTGCAGCCCGGGCTCGCGGTTGGGGAGCACCCGCCGCCCGAATCGCTCGATCACGCCCACCTCGTCCGTCTGGACCACGAACGGGGATGTCGAGAGCCACAGCGCGACCGCCGTGGCGGTCGCGGGCTTGCCGAGCGCGCGCCGGTGCTCCACCAGCCAGGCGAATCCGCCCGCCGGGTCAATCCGGCGCAACAGCCCCTGGATGACCTCCCACGCCGCGCGCATCCCCAGCCGGTCCCAGATGCGCTCGATGCGCGTCCTGCGGCCCGGGGGGGGCTCGATGCGCAGCAGGCGCACCGAGTTGAGCATGACGAAGAGCGACGAGATCTGGTGGACGCCCGCGGCGAGGGCCGGCCCCATCCAGCCCTTGCCCGCCACGTACACGGCGACGACGTTGACGATCCCCGCGAACAGGATGATGTTCTGCCACACGGTGGCGACCGCCCGGCGCGAAACTCCGAACAGCTTGGGCAGCTTGCCAATCTCGCGGTTGAGGTCGACCACGTCGGCAGCCTCGGCCGCGATGTCCGCCCCCGAACCGGAGATCGCGACGCCCACGTCGGCAGCCGCCAGTGCCGGGGCGTCGTTAACCCCGTCCCCGACCATGGCCACCTTGCGCCCTTGGACCTGCAGCTGCTTGATGCGGTCCAGCTTTTGCTCCGGGAGCAGCTCGGCCTCCACGTGCGTGATGCCCACCACTCGCGCCATCGCGTCGGCGGCCTTGCGGCGGTCGCCCGTCAGCAGGACGATGTTGGGAATGCCCAGTTCCTCGATCTCGTGGATCGCGTCATGCGCGCCGTGGCGCGGCGTGTCGCGCAGCAGGATGGCCCCTGCCAGGCGGTCGCCGTCGGCCACTAGGACGGGGGTGGCCCCTTGCCGGTCCGCGGCGGAGAGGTAGTCCCGCATGCCGCCGATCCCCTGCTCGCGCAGGAACGCCTCGTTGCCGGCGCGGACCAACCGCCCGCCATGCGTGCACTGCGCGCCCCGTCCGGGGACGATCTGCGCGTCCTTGAACTCCCCGGCACCGATGCCGCGCTCCTCGGCCGCCCGGACGACCACGGTGGCCAGAGGGTGGTCGGAACTCGCCTCCGCGGTTGCCCCGAGCTGCAGGACTCGCTCCTCGGAGAACCCTTCGGACGGCAGGATGTCGATGATCTGGAACTGGCCCGTGGTGAGCGTTCCGGTCTTGTCGAAGACGACCGTGTCGATCTCGGATGCCGTCTGGACCACTTGGCCTCCGCGGGCGAGCAGCCCGCGGCGGGCGAGACCGCCGATGGCGGCCACCATGGCGGAGGGCGTGGCCAGAATCAGGGCGCAGGGGCAGCCCACGATCAGGACGGCCACGGCGCGGCGCACGCGCTCGGTGTTGTCCACATCGGAGGAGAGCAGGTAGACCGCCCCGGCGGCCAGCAGGATGGCGGGGAGAAAGTACCGGGCGTAGCGGTCGGCTACCCGCACTACCGGGGCCGTCCGGTGGTCGCGGGCCTCTTCCACCAGCTGGATCAGCCGCGACAGCGTCGACTCTTCGCCGGCGAGGGTCACTTGGACATGGAGCAGGCCGTGCCCGTTGAGTGTGCCTGAGAAGACCTCGTCCCCGACACCCTTGTCGCGCGGGACGGATTCCCCGGTGATAGGGCTCTCGTCGACGGAGGACTCGCCCAGCTCCACCCTGCCGTCGGCGGCGATCCGCTCGCCCGCCCGCACGACGATGACGTCCCCGGGCGCGAGATCCTCGACGTGGACCTCCACTTCCGCGCCGTCGCGCAGGACGCGCGCGGAGTGCGGCAACTGGTCGACGAAGCGGTGGATCGCCCGCTCTGTCCTCCCGGCGGCCCAAGCTTCCAGGCCCTCTCCCAGAAGCATGATGAACATCGCCTCTGCCGCGGCCAAGTACTCGCCGATGGCCAGCGCGGCCATCGCTGCGATCACAATCGCGAGGTCCGCCGAAATCCTGCGCTCAAAGAGCTCGGCGATGGCCCTGTAGAAGGTCTTGTAGCCGGCCAGTATCGCGAGAAAGATCGCGGTGTCGATTCCCAGTAGCGAGTCGAAAATGCCGAACAGGTTCAGCAGCAGCAGGACACCGACGACAGCCGTGAATCCGACGTACTTGACCTGCTCGCGGCGATCCCGATTGATCGCGTGGTCCTCAGAGACGACGTGCACAGGTAGACAAAGATAGCAGAGACAACCGGGCCAGAGGCGCCCGCAAACGGCGCTTGGGATTGGCCGTCACCCATCGTCGGCGGGCGCCTTGGGCCATGGCCGTCACCCGCACGGGCGTTGCAGGGACAGACTTCCGGACATGGGCCAACACTGGATGTCCAGATCTTTGCCTTCATTCCGGGCCGGCGCGGTCCAGCCGGGCAAGGCCGGCCGTGCTGAGGCCGATTTCAACGTCGGGAGCGAACATCGACATGCTCGAACCGGTCGCCGAACATCCGCCGGTCCGGACATGCCCAGCTAGTCTGGCATCGCCGAACTAACTCCTTGCCCAAGGGCTCGGGGCTGGTCCAATGAATGCCCTTCCTCTCCTAGCCAGCAATACGGACTCAACGCCTGCACCGCTCCCGTGATTCTCTTGATCGGTCTGGTGACTGATACGTCTTGTGTGTCACCGATCCCCCGCTTTCGGTACACTACCGGTGAAGTCTTGCCCAGATCTGCCGATGACTGGAACTCTGTGACTGAGGGGATGACATTCCAGCGCTCGGTCAACCATGGGATTGCGAGGACTGGAGGTCGGAATTGACGGGCCCGCCTGGACGTGGGAGGGGCATTGCGAGGAGCCACATGGTCGGTCCGACGGAAGCGGAGCGGATGACGGGCAGCGAGGTCGTGGTTCGGCTCAGTGATGCCAGCCAACTGGCACGGGGAACTCGCTGCGGCGGCCGGTGGGCCGCGCCAGCCCGTGACTGCACCGCCGCATCCGGCTGCGACGCGTCAGAGTTCGGCAAGACAGAGCACATGGAAAAGAATGACATGGCGTATACTTGAGTTATGAGTGGAGATTCGGACACCGCAAGGCAAGAGACAGATGAAGAACGAGAACACGAGGGCGTCACGCAGCTAGGGCAGCCGGGCCCGGCCGTCGGGCCCGGGCTTGCCCGGCTCAGCCGGGACCGCTCTTACAAGGCGGTTTTCCAATGCGCAGAGCCCGTGGAGCACTTGATCCGCTTCGTGCTCTCCGACATGCAGCAAGGCGAGGAGTGGTTGCAGCGCATGGACTTCTCCACGCTGGAACCGCTCCCCACCGAGACCATCGACCCGTGGCTGCGGGCCGGCTACCAGGACATTGCGTGGCGCCTAAGGGTCCGCGCCACGGGATCTGGTGGCCCCGAGTGGCTGCGGCTGCTGATCCTTGTCGAATTCCAATCCACGGTCGAATATGACATGCCACTGCGCATGCAGGGCTACGTGCAGCGCATGCATGAGCTGGCGTGGAAGGAGCGCCACGTCCGCCGGACGGACCGGCTGCCCCCCGTGCTCGCGGTGGTGTTCTACAACGGGGCCCGCCCGTGGAGGGCGAAGCGCTCAGTGTGGGGTCTGACCAATAAGCGGGGACTGCGGCCTCTGGACCGTGCAGTAACGCGCATGCCCGTCGGCATGCGCTACGAACTGGTTGACGTGAAGCAGCATGCCGCAGGGTCGCTCTCGAAGGACAACGTGGTCGAACTCATGATCTCGACCGAGCTGCTCGGGAAGGACTTGGATCCCGAGGCCGTGCACTCTATTCTGGAAGCGCAGGGCAGGCTGCTGGGATCGCAGCACCAACGCAGGGTGCTGGGGGTGCTACGGGGATGGACGCGGCTGACGATCGCCCGGACGGGCGTCGACTTGGAAATATTGGAGGACACCGTGAAGATGCAAGAGATGCAGAGGTCGGGCACGATGCTGACATATCTGGAGGCGTGCGCCCAAGAGTACCAAGCTAAGCTGCGAGCCGAGGGCCGTGTCGAGGCGTTAGACGAGGACAAGGTCAGTCTTTGCAAACTTGCCGAGCGCAGATTCGGCGTCGTCGCCGCGACCGATTTAGCGAGGTGGATCGAGGGCATCGACGCCGCCGCTCGGCTGTGGGAGATCGTCGAATTGATTTTCGACTGCGAAGACGCTTCCGAGTTTGCGGCAAGGTTGCGCGAGATCGCATAGTCGGTGCTAGCCCCGCTGGAATGCATCATTCCGCCGGAGCAAGGTGGCCACTTGCTTTTTGCGGACCGTAACGGACCTGTTCCTTCAGTCCGAAGTGCGGGTAGGGCAGACTCGTCTGTCAATCTACGGGTCGCAGATGCGTCGCTGTAAGCAACTACGACGAGGCCCGCCCCGATTGGGAGAAGCTCGACGTGCAGTGCAAGCACCTCTGACCACGGGTGACAACACGGCACGAGTGGCCCGACCGACGCTTCGCCGTCAACCACTCAAGGTAGGAGCCGTATGCTGTACCGGGCACGTACGGAGCCGAGCGGAGGGCGCCGGGTAACCGGTGTCCCTACCGCGATCAAGAGATGCAGAGGTCGGGCACGATGCTGACATATCTGGAGGCGTGCGCCCAAGAGTACCAAGCTAGGCTGCGAGCCGAGGGACGTGTCGAGGGACGTGTCGAGGGACGGGCCGAGGCTCTAGACGAGAACAAGGTCTGTCTTTGCAAACGTGCCGAGCGAAGATTCGGGGTAAGCATTCACTCCGGGGAGTATTTGGGGCCTAGGAGACTGGCCCTCGCGAGGACCAAGGGAGGGAAGGTGCGGCCCGCAGGTGCAGGGTGGGCTCGCTCGCCGCGTTGGGGCTCCAGCCTGAGAAGGTGGGCGAGTGTCGTAGGGAAACTCGCGAGTTGGCCTCAGCGGGGAGTCAAGCTGCGCGCGGGACAGGGCTGTCGGGTGCGGGAGCGAGTGCTGCCGCTGGCGGCTCGTTGGCCGGAGTCCAGCAGCGTATGGGAGGTGCGCGGAGTTCCTCCATGCGCTGCTCGTCCATCTCTCACGGGAGCCATGGGGACAGGTCCGATGGGGCCTGGCCCCGGTTGCGCGCATAGGCATCCAGCCAATCCTGCGGGCACCGGTACGGGTTCAGCCCAGCCACTCTCGCTGTCTGCAGCACGCTGAGCAGGCGCCCCGCCGTCTTGGCCCTGGCCGGTCCGCCGGGCCCGAAGCGCCGCTGGCGCGAGATCACGGGCCCGCGCAAGGTCCACTCCGAGCGGTTGTTGTCCATGGGAATCCCCGGATCCTCGAGAAACACGCTGGGACCCTCCTGATGCTGGATCAAGGACGCCGTGGGGTTGCCCTGCGCTGCCACTTGGGCCAGTTCCGCGCCGGTCCGGCCACCGCTTGGCTGCAAGCCTTCCAGCAGCTCATAGCGGGCGACCAGGCGCTGCCACGCTTGCAGCGCGTCGTCGAAGAGTTCCCCGAAGCTGGCTTCCAGGCTTGCCTGCGCAGCCGCGAAGTCCTCGGCCTGGCCCTGCAAGGGCAGGTCGGGCTGTCAGGCCCTGCGACGCAGGCGCGCCAAGTGGAACACTGCCCCGATCCGCTCGAGCCCATCCCTGGCCCACGGCTGCAGTTCCGGAAAGCCGGCTGCCCCGTAACGGCGAGACATCGGACGGATGGGAGCTGAATCCTTGGTCCTTCGGTGGCCCCAGCGCACACCGCTGCGGGGCTGAATGTCAGTGCTTCCAGATAGAGGGGTGGACATTTCCTGCTGATTCTGTCATAGTGGGCCTTGGTGGCTGGCCTTCAGATGGCAACAACGGTGCAAGACGCGCACTTTGACCTGCGCGCTGTTTGCGTGCGCCCGACGCGCGGCGGCTGCGAGCACCGACGTTGGGACCGGCTGGTGGCCGCCCACCACTACCTGTCCTTCCAGCGCATGTTCGGACGTGCCTTGCGGCATGTCGCAACCCTGGACGGGACTTGGCTGGCGCTGCTGGGATGGCAACCCGGAGCGCTGCGCGTGGCCGTGCGCGACCGCTGGATCGGCTGGTCGCTGCAGCAGAAGCTGCGCCGCCTGCATCTGATCGCCCAGAATGTGCGCTTCGTGATCCTGCCCGCCGCTGCCGGGCGCAAGCACCTGGCATCGAGGGTCTTGGGCCTCAGCCTGCGCCGCTTGTCGGGAGACATCTTGGCCGCACATGGGTATCCGGCGCTGCTCGCGGAAACCTTCGTGGACCGCGCGCTGCACAGGGGCACGTGCTACCGCGCCGCGAACTGGCAGCCGCTGGGGTTCACCAGCGGCTATGGCCGCCAGCGGGGCCCCACGGCCCGCTGGCGGCATCATGGCCAGCCCAAGCAAGTGCTGGTGTACCCCTTGGCCCGTAACGTGCAGGCGCGTTTGCGCCAGCCCGAGCAGGAGCCCTGCTGGGGCGGTCCCGCCAAGCGGCCGCCGGCTCCGGCCGCGGTGCTGCGCAGCCTGCTCGAGCGCCTGCAGCAGGAGCCGCACTGCCGCCCGGCCGGCGGCCGCCGCTATGCGCTGGCCAGCCTGCTGTGCCTGGCCGCGAGTGCGCACATGGCCGGCTACCGCGGCGTGACGGCCTACTCGCGGTATGCCACCCTGCTCAGCCAGCGGCAGCGGCAGGCCGCCGGCTGCTGGTTCAACATGCGGCTACAACGCTACGCCGCTCCGGTGCCGAGCACGTTCTACCAAGCCTTGGTCCGGCTGCCGCCGGAGGTGTTCGAGGGGGCCGTCGAGCACGCCTCGCTGGGGCTGCAGGCCCACTCGCAGCCGGCCGTGCCGGAGCGCAGCGCGCAGGGGCTGGGCGAGCGCGCGGCAGCGGCCGCCGGCCGCGGGAAGGGCCCAAGGTGAGATTCTGGCCGGGCGCAAGCGGGGACACCGCGCGGGAGCGGGAGCAGGCGCAGGAATTGGAACGCTTGGAGCAGCACTGCGCGGCCCTGCTCGAGAAGGTGGAAAGCGCACGGCAGGAGAGCGGGGAATTCCGCCGACGGTCGCAGCGCAGCCAGGCCGAGCTGGAGCGGACGCGGACTGAGCTGGAGCGGACGCGGGCCGAGCTGGAGCGGACGCGGACTGAGCTGCAGCAAGCCCACACAACGATCGGCAATCTGAAGCTGCTCGTGGCAGACCTGCAGAAGACCTTGTTCGGGCGCAAGAGCGAGAAGCCGTCGGATCCCGGGCCCGAGCCGAAAGCGGACCCCAAGCCGCCGCCCGGGCCGGGGGACAGCCCTGACAAGCCTGACAAGCCTGACAAGGCCGGCAAGGGGCGCAAGCAGAAGGCCGCCAAGCGCAAGCGGGGACGCCAGCCCGGATCGGCCACTCCGCCGCGTCGGGACCGCTCCCGCCTGCCAAAGATTCCCGAGCCCTTGGAGCTGCCCGAGCACGAGCGCCGCTGCGCGCAGTGCGACACGCCCTTCGTGCGCTGCGGGACCAAGTCCAGCAAGATCTTCGAGATGCACTTGGCTGCGCTCGCCCGCGAGATTGAGCGCCAGTGCTACGAGCCGGGCTGCGCATGCGCACCGCCGGGACGCTTGGTTGCGCCCCCCGCGCCACGGCTGTGGAGCGGCACCCAGCTGGGGACCAGCGTGTGGGCCTGGAGCGTGGTCCAAGTTTTCCACATGCATCGCCCGCAGGCCGCGGTGGCGCGCGAGCTGGATGCCATCGGGTTGGGCATGGCACCGGCGACGCTGGCGCAAGGCCTGCAGAGGCTCGCCCGGCTGGTGCAACCCTTGGAGCAGGCCATCGCCGAGCGTCTGGGACAGGCTCGGGTGGTGCAGGCCGACGAAACCTCCTGGCCGGTGCAGAACATTGAGGGCCAGGACAACGCCAAGCAGCCCCCGGCATCCGGCGCCAGGCCCAAGCACTGGCTGTGGATGGTCTGCTGCGAGGATGCCGTCTGGATGCGCATCCTGCCGACGCGCGGGCTGCCCTCGGGCCGCGAACTGCTGGGCAAGCTGGGCCAAGGCAAGCTGCTGACGCTCGTGTGCGACTGCTGGAGTGTCTATCCGGCCTTCGCCAAGCGCTCCGAGAATGTCCGGCTGCAGTTCTGCTGGGCTCATCAGCGCCGACACTACTGCCGGGTGGAAGCCGGCTTTCCGGAACTGGAGCCGTGGGCCACGGACTGGCTCGAGCGGATCGGGGAAGTGTTCCACTTGGCGCACCTGCGTCGCAGGGCCTGGCAGCCCGAACTGCCCTTAGAGCACCAGGCCGAGGACTTCGAGGCTGCGCAGGCAAGCCTGAAAGCCAGCCTCGGGAAACTCTTCGACGACGCGGTGCAAGAGTGGAGGAGCCTGGTTGCGCGCTATGAAATGCTGATCGCCGTGCCAAGCGGTGGCCGGACCGGCGCGGAGCTGGCCCAGGTGGAAGCGCGGGGCAAAGCCACGGCGTCCCTGATCCTGCACAAGGCGGGGCTCAGCGTGTTCCTCGAGGACCCGGCGATTCCCATGGACAACAATTACGCGGAGCGGACCTTGCGCGGACCCGTGATCTCGCGCCGGCTGAGCTTCGGGTCCGGCGGTCCGGCCGGGGCCGAGACGGCGGGGCGCCTGCTCAGCGTGCTGCAGACAGCGAGAGTGGCGGGGCTGAACCCGTACCGCTACATGCTGGATTGGCTGGATGCCTGTGCGCGCAACCGGGGCCAAGCCCCATCGGAACTGTCCCCATGGCTCCCGTGGGAGATGGACGAGCAGCGCATCGAGGAACTCCGCGCACCTCCCATCCGCTGGTGGACCCCGGCCAACGGGCCGCCAGCGGCAGCGCCGGCTGACGCACCCGACAGCACTTTCCCGCCCGCAGCTTAACTCCCCGCTGAGGCCAGCTCGCGAGTGTCGCTACGTCACTCGCCCACCTTCTCAGGCTGGAGCCTGAACGCGGCGAGCGAGGCCACTCTGCACCTGCGGGCCGCACCTTCACCTATCCGCGCCTTCCCCTGCCTTTGGCCCTCGCGAGGGCCAGCCTCCCAGGCCCCAAAATACTCCCCGGAGTGAATGCTTACGATTCGGGGCCGTCGCCGCGACCGACCTAGCGATCGAGCGGCGCGGGCCGGGCGGCGCGCGCCGTAAGGCGGAGGCCGAGACGCAGGCGCTGCACGCCAAGATCGGGCAACTGGTTGTCGAGCGGGATTTCTTAAAAAAAACGCTCGGTCGCTGAGTCGCCGGCAGCGTCTGGCGCTGGTGCGGGCGGAGCCGTCGGCACCGAGCCTGCGCCGGCAGTGCCAGCTGCTGGCGGTGGGCCGGTCGTCCTGGTACTACCGACCTCAGCCGGTCGATGCGGCCACGCTGGCGCTGCAGCGGCGCATCGACGAGCTGTACTTGCAATACCCCTTCTACGGCAGCCGGCAGATGAGTCGCCACTTGCGGCGGGAGGGGATCGTCGTCGGCCGGCACCGCGTGCGGCGGCTGATGCGGCGGATGGGCCTGGAGGCGATCTACCGCAAGCCGCGCACCAGCGAGCCGCAGCCCGGGCACCGCATCTACCCCTACCTGTTGGGGGGTCTTGACATTCAACACCCCTATCAGGTGGAATGCGCGGACATCACCTACATCCCGACTGCGCACGGGTTGCTGTACCTGGTGGCCGTGATGGACTGGCACAGTCGCAGCGTGCTGTCATGGCGGCTGTCGAACACCATGGACGTCGCGTTCTGCGCCGAGGCCCTGGAGGAGGCGCTGCGGAGCGGGCCGCGACCGGAGATCTTCAACACCGACCAGGGCAGCCAGTTCACCAGCGAGGCCTTCACCGGACGGCTCGAGGCGGCGGGAGTGCGCGTGTCGATGGACGGCCGGGGCCGGTGCATGGACAACATCTTCATCGAGCGGCTGTGGCGCTCGCTGAAGTACGAGGCGGTATACCTGCACGCACTCCGGGACGGGCTGGCGGCACGGCGGGTGATTGGCGAGTGGATCGCGTTCTACAACGAGGTGAGGCCCCACTCGGCGCTGGATGGTCGCACGCCGCAAGAAGCGCTGCAAGCCACCGACACCGCGGCGGCGAGGCGTGCCAGGGATTCCTGATAAAGGTTGGAAGGGCGGGGCTTGGAAACCACGCCGGGAGCGGCCCGGGAGGGTGGCAGGAAGCGATCTCGAGCCACGTCCAAGCCCTGCTACAATGAGGCAGATCGACGAGCAATGAGAGTTGTGGAGTACACCTTAAGAATGTCGATCAGTGGTCCAATGAAGTAGGACCACCTCAGCAGCTATGGCGGGAATCCGATGAAGAGCAAGATTCGGAAGGCGTTGAAGGTGTGCGCGTGGGCGTTTCTAGCGCTGCTGGTGCTTAGCCTGTTCGTGGACCCACCGGAGGAGCCGGTACGCGGGGCGCCCGAGGTGCCACCGCCCGTCGTCGAGAAGGTGGATCAGGCGGAATCCGCAAGGGCGCTGCTGAACGCGACTGGCAACGGTGACTGGTTTGGCCCCATGCAGGCCTACTACGGCACGCTGGAAATACAGGCGACTCGCCAGTTGGGCTCCATGTGGGCGGTGGTCGATTGCGACGCCCAGCGAGACATGATGACGAGCTTGCTCGTTACGTGGCGACTGGTGGACGAGTCCGGACACACCGTCCGACTCCAGTCCTACACCGGTCGCGAACTTGGCCTGGCTAAGCGTCGCGCACTTGGCGGCGTTGCGTATCACTGCGATTGAGGATTCGACGGAAGAGGGAGTGCTCGCCCCATCCGGCCCAAACGGCCCGTCGCGGCGGCCTAGTGTGGTGAGTCGCAAATAGCATTATTTAACTCCGGCATATGCTACAATGTCGTCGGAGAGACCTCATGGCGCGACCCATTGCAGTGCTTGACATCTTGGATGCAGAGCGTGCTGAGCTGGAGCGCCGGGTCCGCGCAACAACGACTTCCCAGCGCGACTTTCGGCGAGCGCGCATCGTGCTGCTGCGCTGCCAAGGTCTGAGCCAGCGTGAGGTTGCCCAGCAGGTGGGCGTCAGCGTGGCCTGCGTGAGCCGCTGGTCGCGGCGTTTCGATGTCGAGGGCATCGCCGGCTTGAACGAGCGGCCAGGCCGGGGGCGACGGCCTTCGATCCCCGTCGCAACGGTCAAGAAGGTCGTCACTGAGGCTGGCCAGAAGCCGGCCGGCCGGGGGCGCTGGAGTACGCGCACGATGGCGAACCGTGCGGGCATCTCGCAGTCCAGTGTCAGCCGCATCTGGCGACGCAACGACCTCAAGCCGCACCGCACGCGGACATTCAAGCTGTCCAATGACAAGCACTTCGAGAGCCAGTTCTGGGACGTGATCGGACTGTACTTGGATCCGCCCGAGAAAGCGGTCGTCCTGTGCTGCGACGAAACGACCCAATGCCAAGCCTTGGAGCGGACCCAACCTGGTCTGCCACTGGGTATGGGGCATATCCGGACGCGGACTCATGACTATTACCGCCACGGTACGATTTGCCTGTTTGCCGCCATGAACTACTTGGAGGGGAAGTTGATCTACCGCACCGAGCGCCGGCACACGCATGTGGAGTGGTTGCGCTTTCTCAAGCAGATCGACCGTGAGGTGCCCAAGGACCTGGATGCCCATCTGATCGCGGACAACTACAGTACACACAAGCACGCCAAGGTGAAGGCTTGGCTGAAACGCCACAAGCGCTTCCACATGCACTACACACCCACTTCGAGCTCTTGGATGAATCTGGTGGAACGCTTCTTTGCGGATCTTACGCAGGACTGCGTGCGGGCGGGTAGCTTCGCAAGTGTGAAGGAACTCACCGATGCGATCACGGCCTATCTTGCTCAGCGCAACGAGGCTCCCCGGCCCTATTGCTGGAAAGCCAGCGGCGAGAAGATTCTAGAGAAAATCCACAGCGCCCGCAAAGCACTGGAGGACTGCGAAATTAATCAATGTTAATTGCGACTCGGCACACTAGGTAGTACGTTCCCACCCACGGACGCCCGACGGAGGGCTCGAAGCCAAGCGTCACCGGTGCCTTCTCCCAGTCGTACACTCCACCTAGAATCTCGCCCACCGCTGCAATCCCGCCGTTGACATACAGCTTGGCCCGCCCGGTGCGGTCCCTTGTGAACACCACATGAGTGGCCACGGGGCGAGAGGCTCCGGGTGCCGAGGCGAGTCCCGGCTCGCCGGCTCTGCCGGTCTTTGTGGTGCGGAATCGCGCGACGAAGCGGTCTCCGTCTTGGCCGAGCAGGAAGTTTCGCTCTCTGGTGCCGTCGGACATGCTCAGGATCGTTGCTGGCCCGTGTTGGCGGGCCGCTGTCGGACGGATCCAAACCTCGAGCGTGATCTCTCGTCCGATCCGCACCATGTCCGAGATCTTCGCCGGCCGAGACCGCGACCTGAGTCCGCCGCCCGGAAGCAGTTCCAAGGCCCCAGGCAGCACGCGAACCGACCCCGCATCTGAGATCCTCAGCCTCGAGTCCTCGCTGCGGCCCGCCCGGTCCTCGACGACCCCGCCGCCGATCGATTCAAAGTCGTACAAGGCCAGCAGGCCGGCTTGCACCCGGCCGCGTGGCTCGTCTCGCGAGCGGCCGCCGGCCAGCCCGGCCGCGACGGCGCAAACCAGAACCGCGAGCAGCAGGCGGCCAGGAACCGGTACGGAATGCTGCATCGGGAATCCCCTCCAGTCTCTGCGGTTCAGTCTCGCGAATCTTCCCGGTACCTGCCAGCGTCTCTCTCCGCACGATGCGCTACAAGCGCGGAGGGGCGGTCGCATCCGCGACGCGCCTAGCCAACAGCCGCTTCATCCGCTCCACCGTGCCCTGCGACCGGGGAGCGAGAGCCAGATTGACGAACTCGCCGGGATCGTTCCAATGATCGTACAGCTCGGCGCCGTACTGGGCGTCCGGACCCCATTCGGTGTATCGCCAGCGAGCGGTCCTAACCGTGTAGCCAACGGTCCTGGGGCGGAGCGGCCGTCTCGAGTTCACGCGGTCATGAGTGTCGAATGTTGTCAAGGCTGAGTTCCGGACCGAGCTCGTAGGATCCTTGAGCACGGGAACCAAGCTCGTGCCGACGAGGTGCTGCGGCGGTTCCAGCCCGCACAGGTCCGCCAGCGTGGGATAGACGTCCACGAGTTCGGCCAGCGCTTCCGTGCTGAGGCCCGCCGTGCCGCGGTGGGCCGGCGAGGCGATGAAGAAGGGCACGCGGGCCGAGTTCTCGAACAGCGTCGTCTTCTGCCAGAGCTTGTGCTCGCCCATGTGGTACCCGTGGTCGGACCAGAACACGATTACGGTGCTGTCGGTCAGCTCAAGTCGCTCCAAGGCGTCTAGCAGCCGGCCGAGCTGGGTGTCTACGAAGCTGATCGCGGCGTAATACGCTTGGATTGCCTGCCGCTGCTTGCGCTTGGGCAGGTTGAGCTGGTAGGGCCGGTCCACCCACGCTGCGGGCGGAATGTCCACTAAGTCGTCCAGCGGTTCGGCCGGCAGGCGGATGAGGTGCAGCGGGTACTGGGCGAAGTACTTCCTCGGCGCCACGTACGGAGTGTGCGGACGGTAGAATCCCATGGCTAGGAAGAACGGCTCGCCCTTGACCCGCTTGAGGATTTCGATTGCGGCTGTCGTGCCGATGCCGTCGGTCTGCTCCTCGTCCGTGCCGTCCTGTGCCATCCAGCTCAGCGTTCCGCCGAGGCTCCCATTGACAGGGTCGATGCTGTAGATCTGGTCCTCCTCCCACTTGTCGCGGCCACGGGGGTTGACCGTCTCGTGCCACGAGGCGGGATCGTCGAGACCGTCTTCACCAATGTTGGTGGGGACTCCGTAGTGGTAGATCTTGCCTACTCGCGAGACATGGTAGCCGTTGTCGCGGAACATCTGCGGCAGGGTCTTCACGTTCGGAATCGTGTCCCGGAAGAACTTCGCGTTTATTGCGCACCTGAGTCTGATCCGGGTACAGGCCGGTCATCAGAGAGGCGCGACTCGGGTTGCAGACCGGGTAGTTGCAGTAGGCCCGGTCGAAGCGGATGCCCATGCGGGCCAGGCGGTCGAAGTTCGGAGTGGAAACCACCGGGTGGCCGTAGGTCCCCAGATCGTTGTTCATGTCGTCGGTGGCGATGAACAAGACGTTGGGGCGCTCTTGAGCGGAAGCCGCAGCGGAGACTATGAAGATCGCTAGAAGCCAGCGGGCAGGCATGAGAGAACCGTAGCAGAAAATGCGGCCGGAGCCGCTGAGGCCCGGCTGTGGGCCGTCAGGCCCGGTGCCGCGTCAATGGCATTCGCATGAGCGTTTGTGAGTGATTTGTAAAGTTTGGCCCGCAAAGCCCACCAGCAGCGCTAGATGGAGGGGTGTCGCGGGGTGGTCGGCGGATGAAAAAAGAGCCTCTTCCGCAGATTCTGTGGGTTAGTGGCATCCAACCTGACCCGGACAACCGGCTGGTGAGCAGCCACCTGCGGGACCGGCAGGCAGCTCCTTGCAGGCCTCCGGCTGCCCCAGCCTGTTGCTTCCAGCAGTAGTGCCTCCCGCCCCCTCGACGCCCCTCTGGGGGCCCCGCCGAAGGCCGCCCCGGCTGCGGCGCGGGCCTCCGTTTGTGCAACCATGGTGCCACCCGCAGGAGGTGCTGTGAAGTTCCGCACGATTCTCAACTACATCCACAAAATCCCCGGGTTCGTGTACGCCCAGATCCGCCCCTTGGAGAACGAGCGAGGGGACGGCCGGGTGGAAGTCGAGGTCCGGCCTCGAGCCGGCTGCAAACCCGTCTGCTCCGTCTGCGGCATGCCCGGCCCCGGCTACGACCGCCTCCGGACCCGCCGTTTCCAGTTCGTCCCCCTTTATGGCCTGTCTGTCTACTTTATATACGCCATGCGTCGCGTCAACTGTACTTGGTGCGGTAAGGTCAAGCTCGAACGAGTGCCTTGGGCTGACGGCAAGCGCCCCGTCACCAAGGCCTTCAGCTGGACCCTCGCCGGCTGGGCCCGGCGCCTCTCCTGGCAGGAGAGCGCCCAGATCTTCGGCGTCTCCTGGGATCGTGTCCGCCGCTCCGTCTCCATGGCTGTCGACTGGGGCCGCGCCCGGGTCGACCTCTCCGACGTCAAAACCATCGGCGTCGACGAGATCGCCTGGCACAAGGGACACCGGTACTTGACCCTCGTTTACCAGATCGACCAAGGCTGCCGCCGCCTGCTGTGGGTCGGCGAGCACCGCCGCATCAAGACCCTCGAAGCCTTCTTCGACTGGTTCGGCCAGCTGCGCTCCTCGCAGCTGCAAGTCGTCTGCTCCGACATGTGGAAAGCCTACCTGTCCGTCACCCGCAGACGGGCTGAGAACGCCGAGCGTGTTTTGGACCGCTTTCACATCATGCAGAAACGCTCCAAGGCCATCGACAAAGTGCGCGCCGCCGAGGCCCGCCGGCTCAAGGCCGCCGGCTCCCGGCCGTTGCTCAAGAACGCCCGCTGGCTGCTGCTCAAATGGCGCCGTAACCTCTCAGCAAAGCAAGTCCCCCGCCTCGAGGAAATCCTCCAACACAACCTCAACACCGTGCGGGCCTACCTCCTCAAGCAGGAGTTTCAGCAGTTCTTCGCCCTGGATACGCCTGAACAGGCGGCCAACTTCCTCACACGTTGGCGAAAACGCGTCCAACGCTCCCGGATAAAGCCCCTAATCGGGTTCGCCAACATGCTCCAGAAACACCAGCCCCTCGACCTCAACTGGTTCTCCACCGGCAAGCAGCACTCCCCCGGGGCCGTCGAGGGTATGCACCTCAAAGCCAAACTCGCCCTCCGCAAAGCCTTCGGCTTCCGCTCCTACCAGAACTACGAGCTCGCCCTCTACCACACTCTCGGCCACCTGCCCGCACCCGACGACGCCCACAGATTTTGCGGATGAGCCAAAAAAGATTCTCGCCAGCGCTTGACATTTCGTCTCCGATTTGTTGTCGTGGAATAGTCGCTCTGCCACCGCTGGCCCCCATGGATCCGCGGCAGCACCAGGCAGCCTGCTATCGGGCCGCCAACTGGCAGTTGGTCGGCCAAACGCAGGCCCGCGGAGGGCGCGGCAAGACCCCGGCCAAACAGCCCAAGCGGGTCTACGTCCTGCCGCTGCACCCGAAATGGAAGCGCATCCTGCTTGCAGGTCCGTCGCGGCCGCCACCGGGTGCCGCCCGTCTTGAAGCTGCCAACGGCCCGCGCGCCGGCCAACGGTTCAACCAGATAGTCGCCGCACTTGTCCACACTGTCCGCAGGCGCTGGCACTGTCTCGCCCGGCCCGCCAGCCGCCTGCAGCCAAGCCGACCCACACCGCAACACACCCGCCAAACCACTTGGAAACGGCTCTATGCGCCTCCCAACCGAAATCCGGCACCCACCACTGCCCTCGCCTCGCAGGTCGATCTGAGGTGCTCCCCGCTCAGCAAACCATGCCGCGACTCCCCAGCAGCCAGCCCATCCCGTTCCCCGCAGCCAGCATCGCTGGCCAAAGGACCTGGCGCACAACCGCAGGCCGACAGCTGCTTGCTTCAGCTCTCTCGGCTTGACATCAAGCACGGAAGCTGCCGCCATCGCAGGGGCTGGTGGGCCGTGATCAGCATCTGCGTTCACTGTATGCTTGGAGGGGGATAGGTGAACCGGCTTGCCGCGGAGCATCCACTTCTACAGTCTCTCGTCCTTTGGTCGCACAGGCCCGTGGCAGCTCTGCACCCCGAGCAGTCGGAGCAGTGGGATGACTGTGCGGCGCGCCTTCCGTTTGTCGCGCTCGAGCGCCCGACCGCAGCCCGAGTATGCCCGGGGCGCGGCGTGGAGCTGTGAGGCCGGCGTGGAGTCGGAAGCGCACCGCGGTGCAGCTTGCCGAGGGACGGGCGCGCTGGAAGCACTGGTCCGGTGGACTTGCCGCTGTCGACCTCAGGCGAGTGACTGCTGTGGATTCGCGGGTGATGGCAATCCATGTCGGTTCCAGGCAGCCATGCAAGAGATCAAATCCTTGTTCACGACGGAGCCAGCCCTTTTGGCCGTGCCGCGTTACGTTCCCCCTGCGACGGGATCCCCCCCAGGCACATTCCGTTTTCGGAAGGTTAGGGCGCTTGCTGGAGTGAATGCTTGTTTTGGTGCTTGTGTGGAGGTGCCGGCCAGATCCGTGAGGGTTGGGTGCGGGTGATCTGGGCACTTGATTCGAGCAGTGAGCACGGTCTTCGCACAAGGACGACAGTGGTGTGGTCCGGCGCTTTGTCAGGGGCGTGTGGACCGTGAGACGATCCCGCCTGAGAGGGCCCTAACGACACAGGGGTAACCCAGCGCCTCGTCTGGCGCGTCGCTGCCTGCTGCCGCCAAGGTTGCATCGGCTAGCTCTTCGGTGGTATCAGCAACAGATCGAGAGCCTCCTGCTGGCGGGCTGCGAAATGCCGGTTGGCCACCGGCACGTAGCGGAAGCGTGTGCGGCAGCGGATGATTGAGATTGCCGTGTTGCTCAAAGTGGCCAGATTTCGCGGCAGGTCGCGCACGTAGACGCGGCAACGGTCTTCGTCGTAGGTCACGTCTCTCACATAGTGCAAACGATTCTCGATGTGCCAGTGCTTGCGGATCAGGCTCGCAAGCTGTTCCGGGCTGGCCTGCTCGCTCGACAGCGAGGTCAAGGCATAGCTAACTTCGATGCTCATCTTGCCGGCCTTGGCCCGGCGCCGCCGGCAGCGCTGGCGCTCGATGCGGATCGCCTGCTGGCGCCCGTAGAGATTGACCTTCCCGTCCCATTGCGACCCGCTGAGATCCTGGACCCAGTAACGGCGGCGCTCGCTGCGCCCGTGCAGCTTGTCGCGCGTCTCGATCATCGGGCAGTCACTGAAGTCCATCTCGCGCAACTGTTGTGCCATCGTTGGTTGGTTGTCCTTCACGGCGGTGACCAGGTAATGCGCTTGGCACTGCTGCAGACAGCGCGCCATCTGCTGCTGACAGTGCAGCGCATCGACGGTGACGATGCGCCCGGCCAGATCCAGCTCGCCAGCCAACTCGCGCAGGGCCGGAATCTCATTGCTCTTGCTGTCGATCTCGAGCTGGCCCAGCACCAGGCCGGTGTCCTGTTCCACAGCCGCGAACAACATGCGGCGACCGCCCTCGGTCTGCTTCGAGGCTCCCCGCACATCCTTGCCATCCATGCACACCGCCGGCTGGGCAAAGAAATCTTGGGTGCACGCGCCGCCCTGCCCGCCGGCGGGCTGCGGCGCGTGCTGCGCCTGCTGGCTCTGCTGCTGGGCCCAAGCTTCCACGGCATCGTCGAGCGTGTCGGGATCCAGCTTGGACAGGATGTTGTGGAAAGTCGTGGTGTTGGGGGTCGTGTAGCACTGCTTGGTGGGACTGAAGAAGCAGGACAAGGCCTTGCGCTGGTCTTGGTCCAGCAGCGCAGCGAACTGTGCCAAGGCCGTCACGCCACGGTAGCCAGCCAGTCGTGCCGCCAGTGCCAGCGTCAGCACGGTCCTGAGGTCGTAGCGCTTGCCGCGCGCACTGCGGTAATCCGGGATCGTGCTGAGAAACTCATACATGCTCCGCAGTTGCGGAACGTCGGGGGGCGCACTGCGCTCGGGGCCCTGCAAGGCCACATCGAGCTGCTCTGAGCGCAGGGTCTCGCTGGCGTTGGGTTGCAGTTCGTACACGAAAACCTCCTTCGGTTGGCCATGATGCCGCCACAGCGGCTTGCCTCCAGGCTGGCGCGCATAACCGCTGGTGAAGCCCAGCGAGCGCCAGTTCGCAGCGCGGTAACAGGTGCCGGCAAACTTCGAGGTGTCGACAAAGGACTCCGCGAGCAAGAGATCCGATGCATGCGCGGCGCGCATGTCTTGCGAGAGGCGCCGCAGGCTCAGGCCGAGCACGCGCGAGCACAGGTTGGGACGATGAAAGCCGGGCAGGATCACAAATCTGGAGTTTTGGGAGATCAAGTGCAGACGGCGGCGCTTCTGCTGCCGGGACCAGCCGATCCAGCGGTCTCTGACGCCAACTCTCAAGGCGGCGGCCTGCCAGCCGAGCAGGGCGATCCAAGTCGAGTTCAGGAAGGCGACATGGCGCAGCGCCTTGCCGAACAGGGCCCGGAAGGACAAGTAGTGGTGCTGGGCGACCAAGCGGTCCCAACGGCGGTGTTCTTCGGCCCCGTGGGTCGGGCGCACTTGAATGGCGCGCAAGTCCAAGTCACGACAGGCCTGTGGCAGCGCCTGCATGCCCCCAGTATGCCATAGTCACAACAGAATAGCCACTACTGAAGAACAACATCATCCGTCGGCGCACATCGCGACCGTCACCGCCAGAATGCGATCGTGCCACCCCTCAACCACGCTCTACGAGAAAGGAATGGCCCTGGGATCCCCCCCCCCGCCCCAGTTTCCGGGCACGCCTCGTCCGTGCATCCACAGACCCGCCCTCCCGAGGTAGTCTGCAATGAAGCTCCAACGGTTCGCTGTCGAGTGTTACAAGGGTTTCGCCGATCGCACTGAGGTCGAACTCGCGCCGCTGACCATCTTGGTGGGACCCAACAACTCGGGCAAGTCAGCGCTGGCTCAGGCGATCCAGTTGTTAGCGGGTGGCTTGCTCCTTACAGATTCGGACGACCCGGAGCCTCTTCCGCTAGCATCTGGAGGGATTCGCCATGGGGAGACGTTCGAGGACCTGCTGACCGGGCGGACAGCCCATGGATGTCTCAAGCTGTCCGCGAACCTAGCAGCTGACGATGCCGACCTTTCCCTCTCGGCCAGCGTTCAGAACGTGGAGGAGCCGCCCAACGCATCGGAACGAAAAATTACGAAATGGACACTCCGTTGTGGCCACACTGAAATCAAACTGGAAAGGCCGGTTCTCGACGGACAATCCCCATACTCGTTTTCTGTATCGGGTAAGGAGGAACGGAGGATGCCACTCAGTTGGCGAGGTCTGATCCCAAGACCGTTGACATGCCTTCCTTCCTGTGTCATTCCGAGAATCGATGAATTAAGAACTTGGGCTCGTGGTGTGCGCTACCTGCGGTGCCCACGCCGTCTCCATCCTTCGCCATTCCCCTTGACAAAACGGTCGATTAGAACTCTCGGTGAAAGTGGGCAGTATTCACCTCAACTTCTAGCTGCCGACGACGACCTGAGAGAGTCCGTGAAGCAATGGTATCGCAGTGCTTTCGGTGTAGATCTCGACGTGGTTTCGCAAGGCCGGTTCTTCGAACTCATGGCTAGAACATCAACTCGCTATGGCAGAGTCCGGCTCTCTCAGTCAGGTCGCGGTCTATCACAGGTTCTTCCGGTGGCGGTAACTTCGCTGACAGCTACCAAGGCCGGTCCGGGTGTTGACATCATTGAACACCCAGAGGCTGAACTCCATCCAGCAGCCCATGCACATGTCGCTGAGCTCTTACTCAAAGGGCTTGTCGGCCCTGCTCGACCCATGGTTGTCGAAACACATTCGAGTATGTTGCTTCTCCGAGCGAGACGCTGGATTGCAGAGGGGCGAGTGCCGGCCGATAATGTCATTATCTATTGGATTCACTCTGAGCAACGACATGGATCTATTCTTAGAAAACTCAGAATAAAGGAAAGTGGCGAAATGGATTCTTGGCCGGAAGGAGTATTCATCGAAGACTATGAAGAGATCATCGCGATCCGACGCGCTGCCCGAAGAAGGAATGACCTTGATGCGCATAGAGATTGACCCAAGTGTGGCTAACGACCCCAGTGCATTCCGATGGTTAGATCGGATCATGCGCAAGGTTGAAGATGGCTGGCATATCTGGGATACTACTGATGAGTCGGACATGGACGCCATTGCAAATACGACGTGGATTCGAGACAACGGACGCCAAGGCGATAGTCTACGCGATCTGCTGGTAGCATCGACTATCCGCACTGCTTGGCCACTTGACCCGCACCAGCGGCGAATCCGAGTTACCAACACTCCTACTTTACAAGACCACCTCAAGCCCAAAGATGCTACTCTACTTGCCGAGCAACCACTCACAATTCTCGTCGAGAACCGGTTCAGTGATGGTGCATTTGTGAGACGCCTGATAAAAGAATTGGCGTCCGATATTCATCGATTGTGGGCTCAATTTGGAGAACCAATTAGACTAGATAGTCTTGGTGGAATTGGACAAATCCAGAAGGAGGTCAAGCGCCGTTGTCAGAACCTTCCATTTCGTCCAAGGCTGGTCGTTATTGCTGATAGTGATAGGAAACACCCCAATGCCTCTGCAAATAGGTCGGCTTGCAAACTGTACCGTAGGTGCAGGCAGGAAAATCTGTTCTGCTGGGTGCTCGCAAAGCGGACGTCGGAGAACTACATCCCACTGATTCTTCTGAGGAAGTGGCGACATACTCATTCTGATCACAGGCGATTGATTGAAGCATGGGATGGACTTAGCGACGAGCAAAAGGACTTTCTTGACATGAAGCACGGTTTACCAGACAAACCATCGCCACCTGAAGAAGAGCTGTTTAGCGGATTGTCCGATACCTCTCACGACATACTCTCCCGCGGGTTCGGCAAGACAGTATACAAGTGCTGGGAACTCGATCATGCTCCAGTGAAGACCGAGCTACTTGCCCGTGGACACAGTGATGTCCAATATGGAATTGATTCGATTCGAAAGGAACTATGACCTTGACGAGTACGAGTCAGACCCGCACAGAAGTCATTCCAGAAGTCATTTTCCTGGGAAAGCTCGTTGATCGAATTGTGGAAGGAAAGATCCGTATACCACGGTTTCAACGCGCATTCGTATGGAAACAGCAAGATCTCTATGCTTTGCTTGACAGTGTCTTGCGTGGTTTTCCGATTGGTTCGATTCTTGTCTGGGACACGGAAGAATCGATAGAATTCGCACAGCACATTGGACCGGTGCAAATCAGTCCAGGTTCGAGTGGTATGGCTAGTTACTTGCTCGATGGACAGCAGCGAGTCTCAACATTGGTTGGCACTCTACGACTACCTAGTGGTGTACCATCTAATGTCGATCAAATCGATTGGAATGTGCATTGTGACCTCAGAAGAGGAGAGTTTATTCGTGCTTCACAAGAGAGTGAATTATGGAATTTTCCTGTCAACAGCTTACTCAGCACCGCGGGATTCATTGCTGCTTGTCGTCACATTCAAGAGTCTAGCAATAATGACAAACAAGCCCGACAATGGATGGACGAAGCAGATCGACTTGCCACTGCGTTTCGAGACTACCAACTTCCACTGATTCATATTCGAGAAGCTAGCCTAGAAAACGCAGTCACAGTCTTTGCTAGACTCAATCGGACAGGCCGCAAGATGACGGCAGATGAGATGGTTTCTGCACTCACGTATAGAGAGGGAGGATTCCACCTTGCTGGTGAACTGAACACATTCAAGGAAGAACTTGATCGCCACCGGTTTGGCAATCTAGGTCGAGTCTTCCTTCTCAGAGCAGTGCTTGCAGCGATGGATTTGGATATTTATGCAAAGGATTGGGCAAGACTTGTGGTTAATGAAGAAGTAAGGTCGAGGTTTCCAGAAGGTTTTGAATTAGCAGAGAAAGGCATGAAGCGTGCGATTGTGTTTCTTAAGTCACTCGGTGTCACCTCAGATAAGTTACTTCCATATGGCCTGCAGGTTGTACTATTGGGAGAATTCTTTCGACTCTGTCCAACGCCAAGTGAGGAAGTGGCTTCGTTGCTAAGACGCTGGTTCTGGGTGACATCCTTCACTGGTTGGTTTGGTGGAAGAAGCAGTACTCAAGTTAGACTTGCCTTGGACGAGATCCGAGAACTAGCTCGGAGCAAGACAAGGCATCTTCAGGTCGTAGATCTGGACGCACCGGCTTTACCCTTTCCCAAGCGTTTTGATAGCCGAAGTGCCCGTGTTAGGGCCTTCATGAGCTACCTTGCATCACTCAGTCCTCGTTCGTTTAGCGGCACGACCCTAGATACAGGAGAGCTGCTTTTCTTTGGAGAAAATAGGGTTATTGGATACGTAGTATCTAGCCACCAGCAGGTTCCAAGACTATATTCCAGCCCTGCTAATCGCATGTTTGTTGGTCGAGATTCGGTCGGGCAAGCATGCGGAAAATTAGCAGAATTAGATGATGAACTTCTGATGAAGATACTGCCAAGTCATGGATTTCCATTGCAAGCTATCGACTGCTTACGTAACGATGAGCGAGACGCTCTAATCCGAGTGCGTCTAGAAGCATTGATCGCGGGTGAGCGAGAATTCATAACGGCACGGGAAGTTGTACTCCCGACAGATCAAACTGCGGAGATCATAGCTGATAGCGATACTGCGGAGGATGATGACTAGAGACTCCTTCATCAGGAACATACTCTATTTGAGTGTTCAGAGAGCTGGATGTAGTGTATTCCCAGAATTCCGGCCATGGATTGACTTGGACATGGGAAATCCTGTCTGTTTAGCCTCCTCCGTACAAGCTGTGGGTCCGATGATGGATGCGCATGGCTTAATTGGCCCTTCGTGGGCTCGCGTCTAGAAGCTCCTCCTTCTTCCTCCTTCACGTCGCCGCACCAGTGGCAGTTGACGCGAAGCATAGCGTAAGAGTTCCGGACATGGGCTAGTTTCCAATGGGAATTACTGACGTGAGTGCCCAAGATCCAGATGTTGTATAGGTTCCGGCAGGGACCCATCATATGGTACTCGTGTCGAATCGGAATAGTCTGCGTCTATTTGCGGCATGCTGCCGCTCTCACATCGTGCTCGGAGCCCATTCCACCCTGTATCTGTGGAACTCATTCCGGCCTCCATGAGCACCTAATCCGGGCCGGGCAGTTCCCCCGTCCCTGGCCCGCCTCGGGTGCTCTAGCAGCCGACCGTCGTGCGCGGCAGCTCCAATTCTCAACCCAGGATTCGCGGATCCGCCCCGCGGGCATCCCCTGCTGGGCCCCCCGGCACCCGCCGCGGCTCCCAGCCGGGCCGGCTGCCGCTGGCGGCTCCACGCCGCCGCAGTCGCTGGTGCGTCAGGCGGCCGCAGCCCGGCCCGCCAGCATGGCCCAGGTCAGACGCCGGCCCTGCAGCCCCAGCGCCACCTGCCTCATCTGCTCCGCCGTGTCCAGCTTGCGCAGGTTGCTGCGCCCGCAGAACTCCTCCAGGTAGCGATGCAGGTGGCGCACGCTGACGTGGTGGTAGATCCCGTACAGCCCGCGCTTGAACAGCGCCCAGAAGGACTCGATGCCGTTGGTGCTCACCTTGCCGCGCACATACTCCCCGCGGGAATGGTTCACCGCTGCGTGCTGGAAGCCCTCCAGCGACTGGTAGCTGGAAGAGCTGTCCGTGTACACTTCCGCGCCCGGAGTTGCAATCTTGTTCACGAAAGCTTGCAGTTCTTCTTTGGTAGTGTTCAGCACGGCCTGCGCATGTACCCGTCCGGTGGCGCGGTCGCGCCCTCCGACCACCGGCTGCTTGCCGACCGTCCCGCGCCCGGCGTTCAGCTTCTTGCTGGCGTGCTTGTTCTTCTCCTTGCCTCCGATGTAGACCTCGTCCACCTCCACCGGGCCGCCGAACAGCCCGGCGGGTGCGGCCAGCCCGGCCCGCACGCGATGGGCCAGATGCCAGGCCGACTTCTGAGTGATGCCCAGCTCGCGGCTCAGCCGCATGCTGGAGATGCCCTTGATGCTGGTGCAAGTCAGATAGATGGCCAGGGCCCAGAGGCGGTAGCCGAGCTTAGTGTCGGCGTAAGCATTCACTCCGGGGAGTATTTTGGGGCCTGGGAGGCTGGCCCTCGCGAGGGCCAAAGGCAGGGGAAGGCGCGGATAGGTGAAGGTGCGGCCCGCAGGTGCAGAGTGGCCTCGCTCGCCGCGTTCAGGCTCCAGCCTGAGAAGGTGGGCGAGTGACGTAGCGACACTCGCGAGCTGGCCTCAGCGGGGAGTTAAGCTGCGGGCGGGAAAGTGCTGTCGGGTGCGTCAGCCGGCGCTGCCGCTGGCGGCCCGTTGGCCGGGGTCCACCAGCGGATGGGAGGTGCGCGGAGTTCCTCGATGCGCTGCTCGTCCATCTCCCACGGGAGCCATGGGGACAGTTCCGATGGGGCTTGGCCCCGGTTGCGCGCACAGGCATCCAGCCAATCCAGCATGTAGCGGTACGGGTTCAGCCCCGCCACTCTCGCTGTCTGCAGCACGCTGAGCAGGCGCCCCGCCGTCTCGGCCCCGGCCGGACCGCCGGACCCGAAGCTCAGCCGGCGCGAGATCACGGGTCCGCGCAAGGTCCGCTCCGCGTAATTGTTGTCCATGGGAATCGCCGGGTCCTCGAGGAACACGCTGAGCCCCGCCTTGTGCAGGATCAGGGACGCCGTGGCTTTGCCCCGCGCTTCCACCTGGGCCAGCTCCGCGCCGGTCCGGCCACCGCTTGGCACGGCGATCAGCATTTCATAGCGCGCAACCAGGCTCCTCCACGCTTGCAGCGCGTCGTCGAAGAGTTTCCCGAGGCTGGCTTTCAGGCTTGCCTGCGCAGCCTCGAAGTCCTCGGCCTGGTCCTGTAAGGGCAGTTCGGGCTGCCAGGCCCTGCGACGCAGGTGCGCCAAGTGGAACACTTCCCCGATCCGCTCGAGCCAGTCCGTGGCCCACGGCTCCAGTTCCGGAAAGCCGGCTTCCACCCGGCAGTAGTGTCGGCGCTGATGAGCCCAGCAGAACTGCAGCCGGACATTCTCGGAGCGCTTGGCGAAGGCCGGATAGACACTCCAGCAGTCGCACACGAGCGTCAGCAGCTTGCCTTGGCCCAGCTTGCCCAGCAGTGCGCGGCCCGAGGGCAGCCCGCGCGTCGGCAGGATGCGCATCCAGACGGCATCCTCGCAGCAGACCATCCACAGCCAGTGCTTGGGTCTGGCGCCGGATGCCGGGGGCTGCTTGGCGTTGTCCTGGCCCTCAATGTTCTGCACCGGCCAGGAGGTTTCGTCGGCCTGCACCACCCGAGCCTGTCCCAGACGCTCGGCGATGGCCTGCTCCAAGGGCTGCACCAGTAGGGCGAGCCTCTGCAGGCCTCGCGCCAGCGTCGCCGGGGCCATGCCCAACCCGATGGCATCCAGCTCGCGCGCCACCGCGGCCTGCGGGCGATGCATGTGGAAAACTTGGACCACGCTCCAGGCCCACACGCTGGTCCCCAGCTGGGTGCCGCTCCACAGCCGTGGCGCGGGGGGCGCAACCAAGCGTCCCGGCGGTGCGCATGCGCAGCCCGGCTCGTAGCACTGGCGCTCAATCTCGCGGGCGAGCGCAGCCAAGTGCATCTCGAAGATCTTGCTGGACTTGGTCCCGCAGCGCACGAAGGGCGTGTCGCACTGCGCGCAGCGGCGCTCGTGCTCGGGCAGCTCCAAGGGCTCGGGAATCTTTGGCAGGCGGGAGCGGTCCCGACGCGGCGGAGTGGCCGATCCGGGCTGGCGTCCCCGCTTGCGCTTGGCGGCCTTCTGCTTGCGCCCCTTGCCGGCCTTGTCAGGCTTGTCAGGCTTGTCAGGGCTGTCCCCCGGCCCGGGCGGCGGCTTGGGGTCCGCTTTCGGCTCGGGCCCGGGATCCGACGGCTTCTCGCTCTTGCGCCCGAACAAGGTCTTCTGCAGGTCTGCCACGAGCAGCTTCAGATTGCCGATCGTTGTGTGGGCTTGCTGCAGCTCAGTCCGCGTCCGCTCCAGCTCGGCCCGCGTCCGCTCCAGCTCGGCCCGCGTCCGCTCCAGCTCGGCCCGCGTCCGCTCCAGCTCAGTCCGCGTCCGCTCCAGCTCGGCCTGGCTGCGCTGCGACCGTCGGCGGAATTCCCCGCTCTCCTGCCGTGCGCTTTCCACCTTCTCGAGCAGGGCCGCGCAGTGCTGCTCCAAGCGTTCCAATTCCTGCGCCTGCTCCCGCTCCCGCGCGGTGTCCCCGCTTGCGCCCGGCCAGAATCTCACCTTGGGCCCTTCCCGCGGCCGGCGGCCGCTGCCGCGCGCTCGCCCAGCCCCTGCGCGCTGCGCTCCGGCACGGCCGGCTGCGAGTGGGCCTGCAGCCCCAGCGAGGCGTGCTCGACGGCCCCCTCGAACACCTCCGGCGGCAGCCTGACCAAGGCTTGGTAGAACGTGCTCGGCACCGGAGCGGCGTAGCGTTGTAGCCGCATGTTGCACCAGCAGCCGGCGGCCTGCCGCTGCCGCTGGCTGAGCAGGGTGGCATAACGCGAGTAGGCCGTCACGCCGCGGTAGCCGGCCATGTGCGCACTCGCGGCCAGGCACAGCAGACTGGCCAGCGCATAGCGGCGGCCGCCGGCCGGGCGGCAGTGCGGCTCCTGCTGCAGGCGCTCGAGCAGGCTGCGCAGCACCGCGGCCGGAGCCGGCGGCCGCTTGGCGGGACCGCCCCAGCAGGGCTCCTGCTCGGGCTGGCGCAAACGCGCCTGCACGTTACGGGCCAAGGGGTACACCAGCACTTGCTTGGGCTGGCCATGATGCCGCCAGCGGGCCGTGGGGCCCCGCTGGCGGCCATAGCCGCTGGTGAACCCCAGCGGCTGCCAGTTCGCGGCGCGGTAGCACGTGCCCCTGTGCAGCGCGCGGTCCACGAAGGTTTCCGCGAGCAGCGCCGGATACCCATGTGCGGCCAAGATGTCTCCCGACAAGCGGCGCAGGCTGAGGCCCAAGACCCTCGATGCCAGGTTCTTGCGCCCGGCAGCGGCGGGCAGGATCACGAAGCGCACATTCTGGGCGATCAGATGCAGGCGGCGCAGCTTCTGCTGCAGCGACCAGCCGATCCAGCGGTCGCGCACGGCCACGCGCAGCGCTCCGGGTTGCCATCCCAGCAGCGCCAGCCAAGTCCCGTCCAGGGTTGCGACATGCCGCAAGGCACGTCCGAACATGCGCTGGAAGGACAGGTAGTGGTGGGCGGCCACCAGCCGGTCCCAACGTCGGTGCTCGCAGCCGCCGCGAGTCGGGCGCACGCAAACAGCGCGCAGGTCATAGTGCGCGTCTTGCACCGTTGTTGCCATCTGGAGGCCAGCCACCAAGGCCCACTATGACAGAATCAGCTCAAAATGTCCACCCCTCTACCTAGAAGCCCTGACATTCAGCCCCGCAGCGGTGTGCGCTGGGGCCAGCTAAGGACCAAGGATGCAGCTCCCATCCGTCCGATGTCTCGCCGTTACGGGGCAGCCGGCTTTCCGGAACTGCAGCCGTGGGCCAGGGATGGGCTCGAGCGGATCGGGGAAGTGTTCCACTGGGCGCGCCTGCGTCGCAGGGCCTGACAGCCCGACCTGCCCTTGCAGGGCCAGGCCGAGGACTGCGCGGCTGCGCAGGCAAGCCTGGAAGCCAGCTTCGGGGAACTCTTCGACGACGCGCTGCAAGCGTGGCAGCGCCTGGTCGCCCGCTATGAGCTGCTGGAAGGCTTGCAGCCAAGCGGTGGCCGGACCGGCGCGGAGCTGGCCCAAGTGGCAGCGCAGGGCAAAGCCACGGCGTCCTTGATCCAGCATCAGGAGCGTCCCAGCGTGTTTCTCGAGGATCCGGGGATTCCCATGGACAACAACCGCTCGGAGTGGACCTTGCGCGGGCCCGTGATCTCGCGCCAGCGGCGCTTCGGGCCCGGCGGACCGGCCAGGGCCAAGACGGCGGGGCGCCTGCTCAGCGTGCTGCAGACAGCGAGAGTGGCTGGGCTGAACCCGTACCGGTGCCCGCAGGATTGGCTGGATGCCTATGCGCGCAACCGGGGCCAGGCCCCATCGGACCTGTCCCCATGGCTCCCGTGAGAGATGGACGAGCAGCGCATGGAGGAACTCCGCGCACCTCCCTTACGCTGCTGGACTCCGGCCAACGAGCCGCCAGCGGCAGCACTCGCTCCCGCACCCGACAGCCCTGTCCCGCGCGCAGCTTGACTCCCCGCTGAGGCCAACTCGCGAGTTTCCCTACGACACTCGCCCACCTTCTCAGGCTGGAGCCCCAACGCGGCGAGCGAGCCCACCCTGCACCTGCGGGCCGCACCTTCCCTCCCTTGGTCCTCGCGAGGGCCAGTCTCCCAGGCCCCAAATACTCCCCGGAGTGAATGCTTACGTGTCGGCCATCACGGTGCCGGTGCGCAGGGAGAAGCGCTTGCGGCAGGCGCGGCAGCGATAGGGCATGGAGGGGTGAGCGCAGCCGGACTGCACCTTGTCAGAGCAGCAATGGCGGCACTCAGGGCCGTGGGGCCAGCGGAGTTCAGCGAACCAGATTTCGGCCGCTCCGTCGTCAGGGAACATCTGGATCACTTCGATCATCGAGATGCCCTTGCGGAACCATTTTCCGGGACTTTTATGGGCCGAACCGTTCTTCCCAATCACTCTATTAGTATACACTAAATTCAGTTCCTATGCAACCAGAAGCTGAGAATACAATGCGCCCCTTATGATCTTGGGTACTCACGTAAGTAATTCCCTTTGCAAACTTGCCGAGCGAAGAATCGGGGCCGTCGCCGCGACCGACCTAGCGAGGTGGATCGAGGGCATCGACGCCGCCGCTCGGCTGTGGGAGATCGTCGAATTGATTTTCGACTGCGAAGACGCTTCCGAGTTTGCGGCAAGGTTGCGCGAGATCGCATAGTTGGTGCCAGCCCCGCCGGAATGCATCATCCCTCCGGACTGAGTTCCGGTCATCGAGGGGCCTGAGTGCGACCTGGTGTGGTCTCAACCTCGATGAACCGGCCCCCTAGGCCGACAATTTGGACATCGCTATTTGGCCCATGTCCGGAACGCTGACGGAAGGGCTGGTCGCACAGCGTACAGCGTTGCCTCTGCGGAGCCCGAGGCCACCGCGGTCCGCGTCCGGGCGCGATCCGCACCTTGCCACAGCGAGGGGTTGGCGTCTCGCGTTGGCAGGAGTCTGCGGCCTTGGTGACGGAAACACGATGTTGCTGGGTCGCGTCGGACGGGGTGGAACCATCCGAGACCCGCGATTTCCAATCTGGATGAGCGACCGCGGTTGAGTGGGTCTGCAAGGGGGTGGGAGCCAAGAGTGCGCGTGAGATGGGGTGTTGTGGGGCGGCGTGCTCTGTCACAGTTCGTGACAGCAGGCCGCTCGGCACTTCCAAGGCGACAGGGAGAGTGTTGGGAGACGCCGGGAGAGCGGCGCCAACCCGCACCCGCATATCCTTGCGGGGCGACCGGGGCAGGGAAGCCTCCTCCATGAAGGGGAAGGCCCGAGGTTGCGGTAGGCAACGGGCCTTCGCGACCTCCCGCAACGTCGCCGTCGCCGTGCTCATGATGGCGCCATCGATCGCCGCTGGTGGCGAGGGACGCGGCGGCCGCGCCAACAGATGGAAGTTTTCGGAGGACAGCGCTCCCGGGCCAGCTGCCAGCCACGGGAAGAATTGGTTTGGGGGAAGTGGCAGTCTCGTGCCAGTCCTCCCGGGAACTCGGTATCCGCCTCGGCCATCACTGCCTGGCTGGGCAGGCCTGTCCGTTAGTCCCCGCGCCTCCGCGTCGAGCCGGCCCGTTCCGGCGCATGCGGGCCGTTACTCCCTTGCTAGCATTCGATAGTGGCCCGCAGCTCTATCCTCATCGCTTCTCTGTTCGCAGTGCTTCTGATCGGTGGCGTCAGGCTTGACGCAGCCTGCGCCGACTACCGCATTAGAGCCAGCGCGGTGCGCAGCGCGAGTGACGTCCAGGCCTTCGTTGAGTGCGCCAAGGATTACTTGGAGGAGCACGGAGCCGATGAGGCCCGCCGGGCGTTCAACGAGGACGAGCGCTGGATGGACGGTTCCACCTATGTCTTCGTGAACGCCATCTCCAGGTCAGGCGCCGATCAGCTTTTCTTCGTCTACCCGCCGGACCCTTCGCGTGAGGGGATGCCCTGGGGAGAGTCCATCGACGACTTCGGAACGGACCTTGCGGCCGAGGCCTACCGCGTGATGGAGGTGGTGAATGCCGGGTGGATCTATTACTCCTTCACCAACCCAGCGACGGGGACGAGGCAACCCAAGGCCACTTACATCGCCGAGGTCGACTGGAAGGGCCACCGCGCCAATATTGGCGCGGGCATCTACTCTGCGGACTGGCCGGGAAGTTGCTCTCCTGATGACGTCAGCGCCGCCCGGCTGGACGCGGGTCCAAGTGACGACGGCTTGAGGCAGCTCGTCCGCTGCGCTTCCATGGTGCTCGCGGACCGCGGCTTCTTCGCCAGAGAGGAGCTTGAGTCATCCCGGCGTTGGAGGCACGGCTCGGCCTACGTGTTCGTGCTCGACATGCTGGGCAACCAGATCATGAGCGGTGGGCCGAGAATCGGGCCCGGGAGAGTGCCCCACGAACTGGGCCCCCGGCATGCCTTTCGAGACCAATTCGGGGGCCGGGACATGACTGGGACCGTCGACACGTTCGGCGAGGCCTATCTCTACTACCGGGCGCTAAACCCGGCCACTGGGGCGAATGAACCCAAGGTGGGCTTCCTGAAACGGGTCGTTGTGCGGGGGGTACCGCTGATCGTAGGTTCTGGCTACTACCCGGGGTCGGTCGCAGTTGCCGGACCGCCCGGATGCGACGAGAAGTCGGTGGCGGCGAGCGCTGTGCGCACGTCGGACGACATTCAGTCTCTCGTGCAGTGCGCCGCCGAGTACTTGGAGCGGCACGGGCAGGACGAGGCGTACAGGGCATTTCACGAAGATGACAGGTGGAGGCACGGCCAGATTTACCTGTTTGTCAACAGCACAGGACTGACAGGTCAGGACTCGCTTGTCCACGTGTTCCCTCCCGACCGGAACAGGGAAGTCGCGTGGGGGCCCACGGTCGACCGGTTCGGCACCGACGTATTCCCGAACCAGCACCGAATCCTGTCGCTGGTACCCGAGGCTTGGCACTACTACGCGTTCACCAATCCCTCGACCGGACTTGACGAGCCCAAGCGGAGCTACGTCAAGTCGATTGAGTGGAACGGCGATCGTGCCGTGTTGGGGGCAGGCTTCTATGCCGCTGACCTGCCCGGCACGTGCCATTCCGCGCAGGTCAGCGCCGCGGCACTGGGGGCTGGGCCGAGCGACGAGGGGCTGCAGCAATTTGTGCGGTGCGCCGCACACATGGTGGAGTCTTCGGGGTACTTTGCCGGGCCGGTGCTCACCGAGGGCGACCGGTGGAATCACGGGTCGATCTATGTCTACGGCATCAGTGTGAACACCGGTGCTGTCCAATTCAGCGGGAATCCAGCGAGTGTCCAATTGTCAGGGATGCTGCCTGAGCTGTTTGGCGGGCGCGACATGGTGGAAGCGGCCGAGACCTTTGGAGAGGTGTTCCTCTACTACAACGTCCTCGACCCGGCCACCGGCGCGGTGCGCCCCACAGTTGGTTTCGCGCGGGTCGTCCCAGGTTTGCCCGTCTTGGTAGGGTCCGGGTACAACCCCTAGCGGAAGGGACTCCGGAACGCCGGGGCCGCGATTGCTCCGTCGCCCCACTCCAGTCGCGCCGGCCGTTGGCGGGACGTGCCGCGGTTCGCCTGGGATCGGGGAATGGCGGTTACGGCTGCGCAACGAAGCCCGTTTTGCCACGGCTATCGGCTGCGTGATCGCCGGACGAGGCCAGCCACGACCTTGGCCCGCACGGAGATGCAGCCCGTCTCGCCCACCCGGCCGTCCCCAGTCGCAAGCGAAGGGCGCCGGACGGCGTCCGGGTTGTGTGCGCTTCGGAATGGTCGCGCCATGCCGAGGTCGACCTGACGATTCTCGTTGCGGCGGCAATTCTCCCATGCCCGCTGACGCCAGCGCAAGTTCCACTCCGCTTTCGCGGCACGGTCATCCGACGTCGATGATCTCGATCGCGCTATCCCCGCGAGATCTCCCACGCTGACGCCTCCCTCCCAGCAAGGCTGGGAGGTCCCGCCAGGCACATTGGAAGGACGGCCGACGGGCCAAGCCCAAGTTGTACAATCGCCCGTTATGGCTGCCCAGAGCTATGCCGCGGGGCCGACCGTTCCACTGATTGACCAGACGATGGGCGAGGTGCTCGCGGCCACCGTCGCGAAGCACCCCCACAAGGACGCGATCGTCTCGCGCCACCAGCGCCAGCGGCTTTCTTACCGGGAGCTGGACAGGCTGGTTGACCGGACCGCGGCCGGGCTGTGGGGCCTGGGAATCCGTCAGGGCCACCGGGTCGGGATGTGGGCGGCGAGTTGCGTGGAATGGGTCCTGCTGCAGTTCGCCACGGCCAGGATCGGGGCGGTACTGGTCAATGTCAACCCGGCCTACCGCGCCAGGGACTTGGCGTACATCTTGGAGCGGTCCGGGATGAGGGCGATCTTTCTCCACGAGAGGGACCGATGGGTGAGCTTTGCCAGCGTCCTGAAGGAGGCTCGCTCCGGCGGGCGTGACAGCCTGGTGGCGTCGGTGCTGCTTGGAACTGACGAGTGGGCCGACATGATTGCCGGGGGCGTGAGCCCCGATCCGGGACCGTTGGATCGTCACGATGTGGTGAACATCCAGTACACGTCCGGCACGACTGGAAAGCCCAAGGGCGTTCTGCTGACGCACCACAACATCGTCAACAACGCCTATCTGACCGGACTGGGGTTGAAGTGGTCCTCCCGCGACTCGCTGTGCATGCCGGTCCCGCTGTACCACTGCTTCGGTTGCGTCTTGGGCTCGCTGCAAGTTGTGGTGCACGGTGCGACGCTGGTGCTCCCTGCCGCGCAGTTTGATCCCCTTGCCACTCTGGCCGCGATTCACGAAGAGCGCTGCACGACCGTGTACGGCGTGCCAACCATGTTCGTCGCCGAGCTGGATCACCCGGAATTCGGAAGTTTCGACACCGCCAGCCTGCGTACCGGAATCATGGCCGGCTCGCCATGCCCTGTGGAGCTGATGAAGCGCGTCGTGCGCGACATGCACTGCCCGGAGATGACGATCGCTTACGGACAGACTGAGGCCTCGCCCGCCATCACCCAGAGCGCCAGTGACGATTCCCTCGAGGTGCGCACGTCGACGGTCGGACGGGCGATGCCCTGCACGGAGGTAAAGGTGGTCTCCCCGGACACCGGGGAGACGGTCGAGGCTGGTGTCCAAGGGGAGTTGCTGACCCGCGGATATCTGGTAATGAGCGGCTATGACAACGATCCGGACAACACGGCAAGGGCCGTTGACGCGGACGGCTGGCTGCACACCGGTGATCTGGCGACGATGCGCCCCGACGGGAATTTCCGCATCACCGGCCGGGCACGGGAGATGATCATCCGCGGCGGGGAGAACATATATCCGCGTGAGATCGAGGAGTTCCTGCACTCCCACCCAGAGATCGCCGATGTCTACGTCGTGGGTGTCCCCGACCTTCGGCTGGGAGAGCGGGTCTTGGCGTGGGTCAACCTCCGCGATGGCGGCCATCTGACCGAGGCGGGGCTGCGAGACTTCTGCCGCGGGGAGATCGCCCACTTCAAGGTCCCCGAGTACATCCGGTTCGTCACAGAGTTCCCGATGACCGTGACCGGAAAGGTCCAGAAGTTCGTCATCCGGCAGCGGGAGATCGAACTGCGGGGCCTTCAAGAGGCCGCCGAGGTGGAGACGGCCTGAGTCAGCCCTTGCCCTGCAACTCGGCCTGCTTCAGGACCCATTCGCGGATCACCGCGTAGCCAGGATCTCCCCCCTCGTAGCGCACTCCGCCCTGATGCCCGTCCTCCTCGCCGGACTGGATGTTGAGGGGCTTGCGGAGAAACTTGCTCTTCTCGACATCGTGCAGGTTGACCCGTTGCTGCATGCGCCGGTAGTTGGCGAGGAGCGCGTCGGGCGGGATATAGCCGGCGGCGTCGGGCGCCTCGATGTAGAGCGTCGGCACGCGGCCGGGGACACCGTGGCATGAGAGGCAGGCCCGGTTGTCCTTGGCATTGATGCGGGCCATCTCGGTGAACACGTAGTCCCGGAAGTGAATGATGTCGGCGATCCACTCGTCCGATGCTGCCAGGGGGCGCACATCGCCGGACTGTTGCCGCTTTCCGTCGTCCTCGATCAGCTCGCGCAGCGTCTTGCCATAGGTCTTGTCATCGCTATTGAGGATGTTCTCGATGCGCGTGCGGTAGACCGGGCTTGGCTCCTTTTCGAACCATACCGCCAAGGCCCTGAGGACCTCCGGGTGCCGGCGCAGCGCGGTCTTGTTGGCGAGGGCGATCGCCTGTTTGCGAATGTCCTCCGGCGTCTCGCGCGAGAACCAAGAGGTGAACATCCCGACGAGCTTGTCCTTGGCCTCGACGATCGGATCGATCACGTCGATGCCAAGCTCGTCCTTGGTGAACAGCGACCCGGCGCGATCGCCGGGCTCGAGCTTGACGTAGTCCAGCCCGAAGATGTAGTTCGGCTCCGCTTCGGGGTTGCTGCCGATCATCCTGAACTTCAGGGCGTTCTGGCCGGCCTTGAACTCGTGAACGCCAAGCGAGACCGGACCGGGGGCGGTCAGGTCGGGCCGGTAGTAATCGGTCGCGTCGCTGATCCTCGCGTCGTTGAGGTATGCCTGCACCGTTCCCATCTCGCGGTCGTGCAGGAACGCCGCGATGATCTCGTACGGCCCGGCCTCCGGCGCGTCGATCCGGAACGTGAGCTCGTTCCCCGGCAGCCCCTCCCGCCACCACAGGATCGTGTTGCGGCTGGTCAGTCCGTCGGGCACCAGCTGGCGGGTGGTGCGGCCCCCTGTGAGCTCCAAGACCTCGAGATCCTCGGCCTCGGTCGATCCCTCCACTGCGTCCTCGATGGTCGGCCCGCCCGCGTCGAAGCGCAGCATCCACTCGGTTGAGGGCAGCCAGAACTCGGCATCGCCGCCAACGTGGTCGAACGCCGCGCGCCGGTGCAGGGTTGGATTGTTTCCGAGCACTTGGCCCAGCATCGCCGCGCGCTGGCCGGCGATGTCCGGCGCCGCCGCCGCGCTGGGCGCCGGCCGTCCCAGCAGGAACGGTGCCGGGAGCGCGGAAGCCCGCCTGGCAGGCGGCACCAGCAGTTTGAAGAATTCGTTCTCGGCATCGGCGTCGTCCTTGTCGAACTGCCATCGCACCCGCGACAGGAAGCGCACGAGAGCCTCTGCGTCGCCTGTGCGGCCGGCCCGGAGGAACGCGTCAAGCTTTGCCAACAGCGGGCGGACTGTCCCGCCCGTGCCGGGCAACCGCAGCGCGCTCGGATTCGAGAGGGCCTTCGCGGCGGCGGCGACTTGGTCGAGGTCGTCGCTTTGGAGCAAGGACAGCAGGTGCTGCTGGAGGGCGGGCGAGTTGACGTTCGCGGCACCTTGAAGGGCGATCGAGCGCCAAGGCACGGCGCCGTCGTCCGTCCGGTTCTGGTAAATCTCCAGGAGAATGTCCCCGATCAGCTCGGTCGAGCCCGGGGTGGAATAGCCCAGCTGGCCCGGTCCGCCATCCCCGCCGCGCTCCTCGAAGTGGGTGGCCGCCACCGCGGCGAGCCGCTCCTCGAGCAAGTCCGCGCCCGCGTCCTCGCTCCGGCGGACCGACGACAGCATCAGGTAGAGGTGCTCCAGCTCGCGGTATTGCTGCTCCCGGTTGTCGGTACCGGTCTGGTTGGCGATCTGGCCGTTGACGATCAGGAGCGACGTGGTCGAGAACCGCATCGCGTTCTCGACGTGCGCGTTCGCTTCCGGCCGCTGCAGCGCGCTGACCCAAGCCTTGTTGAGGCGCTGGCGGAGCGGCGGGTTCCAGACCCACATGTGCCAGGCCGCCTTGTAGGCATACGCTCTGACACCCGGGGACGGGTCCCGCATGGCGCTTGCGAGCAGGCTCGCGAGTTGGTTGCGGTCCACCTGTGACTGCGGGCCCACGAGGTCGACCCGCATCACCAGGGCTTGCATGACGGACTGGCGGGTCCGGTCGTCTCCGCCGCGGTAGGCGGCGATCAGTGCCGGCCAGCCCTGGTCGTCGATCAGGAGCTGGCGGAGGGACCAGAAGGCTGCCTCGCGGCAGGCCTTGACCGGGTCCGCCAAGCCCGAGATCAGGGACGGGATTCCGCTGGCGGCGAGCGACCCGCCGATTCCCAGATAGCCGTAGTAGCGCACCTGGGGCAGCGGGTCCTCGGTGGCCTCGATCATCAAGTCTGCGAACTCCGCCTGCCCGGTGGTCTGCAGCGCCCGCACGCGCGACAGCCGCGCGAGGGGAGACTCCCCAGGGGCTGGCTCGAACTCGTCGCGCAGGTGCTCGGGCGCGTCACCGGGGAAGAGCCGGCTCAGCGCGCGGATCACATAGGCATTCGTGACGAAACCTGTCTGCGCGGACCGATTCCAGAGGCCGTACTCGAACTGCTCGGCCAAGAGCCAGCCGACGGCACGCTGCACGGGAGGGCTGTCGGGGCCGTGGCCAGCGGCTCGCAGACCGATCAGCGACACGGCGGTGGCCGCGGGGTCCCCGGGCTCGTCAATGCGTGTCCAAGTGTCAGAGGCCTCGTCGTGCACGCCGAGGTCGAATCCCCACGAGCCGTCTTCCTGCTGCAGGCCCAAGAGCCGACTTAGGTCCCTGTCCACCTGCTTCTCCAGCGCGGGCAGCAGGGCCGCCGCTCGCTTGCCCAGCTCGGAATCTGCGTCCAGTGCGGCGAGGTCCTCCCGGGGCAGGAGGTCGTGGAAGAACTCGATGCGGTGCCCGAGGTCATCGGTCACCCTCAACTGGTTGTCGCCGGTGGCGAGGATCCTCTCGGCCTTGTCTACGATGCCTTCCAGGTACTTGGCTTCCTCGGTGTCGCTCCACGCCCGCTCGAGGATCTCCGTGGCGAACTTGAAGACCACGTTGGGGCCGAAGTTGGAACCCTTCCCGGCGGCGTTGATTCCCTGGGGATCTGCCGTCTGCAGGATATAGTTGGCGGTGCGCCGCTGCTGGTAGGAGTGGAGCCGTTTGGGCCTGAATGTGCGCTCGTGCAGCACGACGTTGCGGCCCGCCACACGGCTGCCTGCCGGCGCGTCGCCCAGGTCGTTGGGCGCGAGCGATGTGTTGACCGCCGCATCCACCAGCTCGTTGGTGGGGCGCAGGCTCTCGTACATCGTGTTGACCAGGCGCCGGTGGTTCTGGACGGTGCCGTCGGGCCGGTAGCCGTGGCGCAGCGCGTCGGCAACCCCCCAGACACCGCTCTGGGTGTGGCAACTCATGCAATTCTCGCCGAACAGGCTGGAGCCATCCCGGACGCGGCGATGCACGGCGATGTTGCGCGGCCGGTGGATCAGCCAGGCGTCAACCTCCGCGAGGTGGTAGTAGATCGATTGGCGGAGTGCCTCTTGGGGGGTCTCGAACGGGGCGGCATCGATCAGCCGGACTTCCAGCTCGTAACCCGGCTGGTTGGCCTCCACCCTGAGGTAGTACGTGCCGCCTGGCTGCAGGCGGCGGGTCACGAATGACCGGAAGTTGTCGTCCTGCTGGTGGATGCGCTCGTTGACGTCGCGGCCGTCGTAGTGGCTGTACACGGGCTCGGGGCCGGGAATGACCTCGGTGTTGGGGTGGATGTAGGGGACGATCTGGTTGTTGCCGAAGTCCTCGCGCATTGCGGCCTCGCGGTGCTCGAGTTCTTCGGGAGTCGGCACGCCGGGCTTGTAGACCCGGATGCGGGCGCTCACGACCGGATCCGCCATTTGCAGGTTCGCCGTGAGCAGCTTGACGCGGTCACCCCGGTAGGCGATGCGGTACCAGTCGTCAGGGGATCTGCCGGAGTCGGCGTTGTCGAAGTACTCGAGCTCGTCGGCACCCCCGATCACGCGCAGAACCTGATCGTCGCTGCCACCCGCGAAGGGCAGGGCAATGGCCTGTTCGGGGGCGTTGTTCGGCTCCGTCTCCAGAACGATGTCCCCAGCGGCGGTCTCGTCGATCTTCTCCACCCGGAACCGGATCTGGGCCTCCGCCACCGGCGGAGGGGCCCGGGGCGGAGCCGCTATGAGCCTTGCCAGCCCATTGTCCCGGTGATACTGGCCAGTCTGAGGCGGACCGTCCGTGAGGGTGGCCAGCCTCAGCTCATAGGTTCCGGCCTTGGGGGCCTTGAACACCAAGTACACATCCGGGTCGAGAGCGTGGAGCACCTTGGACCAGCCGTTCTCCGGGCCGACGACCAGATCGCTGCGGTCCGCTGTCGCGGTCGCCGTGCCCAGCGGCGGGCCGTTCCAACTGGCGGCGATCCGCGCGTTGTCGGGAAGGGTCGACGGCTCGATGACGCCGACCTGCACCTGGACGGTGTCGCCCTCGGCGAGGTTCCAAGCCCGCGACCACTCCCCGGTGAACCGGATCTCCTCCCCCTGTGTCGTGCCGAGTGTGAGGGCAAGCGCCAGCAGCGACACCCGGACCAGCCGCCGAAGCGGACGGGCTCGGGGCACTGGCCCCGGCGCGGCAATGCCGGCGGGGAGAGTCGACTGGCCAAGGGTAGCTGTGTCACGGATCATCGCTGAATGCGGGGAGCGGGGCCATTCGGCCTAGTGTGCCGTATCGCCGCAGGTGGTCCGATGTTGTTGGAAGCGTGACCAACACTGCACCGTGGTCGGAAATCACCGTCCCCGTGGTGACCATTATAGGGACGCCCACACTATTAGTGCCTGTCTTTGGGCGCGGTCATTCTTGGAGTCGGCGTGGCACTGGGGTTTGCCCGACGCGCTGGCCGCTTTAGCAGCGCGCCGCCGGTGGTTTCCACGGTCAGGTTGCGGTGTCTGGGCGCGCGATGTGACCACCACCGGTCGGAATCGCACGCCTGCCGCGTGCCATTGCGACCGCGCCTGCCGGTGACGTCAGGCCGGTTACGCCATCCAGCCGTTCCACGTTGCGTTTCTCGGCGCTGACCGCAACTCCGACCAACCAGACCCGGTCGCCCAAGTGCCGGTACTTGTTAAGCGTAGCCTCGCGCCGTGAGTTGTGTGAGCGCCGTCCCTGTGCCCGCGCGCTCTGCCACCTTGAGCTCGCTCAGGTACACCTGGCTGGCGATCCGGACAGCCAGGTCCAATCTTTCCCCGTTGCTGCTGTCCTCGGCCCTGCCGTCAAGCCCAAGCCCGGCCAAGGGCGTGTAGAACAGGCTCGCGTAGTAACCCTCGTACGTCGCAATTTCGTTGCGTCGGTCCCAGTCGTGGGGAATGCCGGAGGAACGGCTCCGCAAAGTGTGGTCCATTCCTCTGAGGTCTTCTTTCCGGAGCTGTGCCAGCAACCGCCGGCCCGCCTGCAACTGGCGTGGCACGTCTGGCACAAGCGCGTCCAGCAGTGCCCGGTTCAGATTCTGGCAAGCCTTCCGGCTCGGGTATCCCAGCGAGTCGAATCCGCGGAAGCGTTCGTGGCCATCGGGGAGTTGTTGGAGGTCGCCCCAGAATCCGCAGGAGGTCTCGCCGGTCTGGGCCTAACTCTAGTTCGCGCAGGCTCGCTATGAGCAAGCCATTGCGAGCATCTCTTGGGCCGGCCTAGCCTCACCGAATCTGTGGCCCGCTCGGCGGCGAGGCCGGAATGGTCAGCACCGAGTTTCACCGACATAATGACACCTAATAACGGGGTCCACGGTAGGCAGGACAGAGTGGCCATCAGGTGCTGGTCGCACGGTGGAAGATGAGCTTGCGGTTTCCCAGCCACGGGATGACTTGTGTCGGCAACTTGTCGAGGGTTTCCAGAAGGGCGGGCAGGCTGCGCGTCCGCTGCAGGGCAACATGGCAGTGGGTCGGGTCCAGGGTTACGTCGGCGCCGGTGGCGAGGAGTGTCTCGAACAGAGTAGTGGCGGTGTGGTGCTGGAAGCCCGGGGGCAGCTGCAGCGCGAGGAGGCGGTAGAGGTTGTAGGCCAGCACAGTCAGGGTGAGGTCGAAGTCCACCTTGATGACCATCGAAGAGGAGGGCCGGTTGAGGTGGAAGAAGGTGAGCTGCTCGGAAATGGACTCTTCGACGAGCCAGCGACGGGCGTAGCGACGCAGGATCTCCGCAAGGGAGCTGTCGAAGTCGTTCGTGAGCAGCAACAAGGGTCGGCGACGGGAGTCGCTACGGCGCAGCACCCTGATCTGGCGCAGTTCGCCGTCGTAGCCACGCAGCTTGACGGAGCGTGAGTGAGCGCGGACGATGCTAGTGCCGTGATGCAGCGGGACGGGCACCCGTTGGACCTCGTCGGCGGGGATAGAGCGGGCTTGCTCGATGAGCCGCTTGCCGCGGCGCCGGGCGGTGACGAACGAGATCTGGTCTTGGTCGAGGCGGGCGAGTTGTTGGTAGGTGGTGAAGCGGCTGTCGAAGGCGAGGAAGCGGACTGGCGGGCCGTGTCGTCTGAAGAAGTCGAGGAACTCAATGACCGCCTTGGACGCGGACTGGCGACGGATGCCAGCGTCGGCGCGCAGGATCAGGCCGCTGTCAGGATCTTGGGCGAGAGCGGCCGAAAGGCCGGCAAGGGAGCGGTCGCGGGTGCCGGCGCGGTGTTCCTGCGGGGTCTTGTCGTCGCCCCAGTGGGGCAGGGTCGTAAAATCCAGATTCGCAGCCTCGGAGACGAGTTTGTGCTCGCTCCACAGCTTGGCTAGGGATGCGAGCAGGTTCTGGTTTAGGGTGCGGGTGACTTGGTCGGAATACGAGGACATCCAGGCGGCCCTGGGCAGTACGTTCATGCCGGCGAAGAGTCCTAAGCCGCGGTCCGAGCGCCACAGGTCGTCGCAGGAGTAGCGCCGCACGCTGGCGCACTTGAGGGCTAGCAAGGCCAACACGGACTGCAGCGGTGGCAGGCTGGCAGAGCCGGGAAAGCCGGCGTCGTCGATGGCACGGTCGATGCCGTAGTGCCGGATCAGGGGCAACATGCAGAGCACGCCGGCGGCGGATTCACACTGGAACTGCTCGGAGTGGGAAGCGTCGAGCAGGACGCTGGAGGGGGCCTCGATGGGTGCCGGCACCTGCGCACGTCGCTGCGCGCGGGTGTGCCGTGGCAGGCGGGTGCAGCCGGCGTCCTTGAGCACGCGGTGGATGGTGCGCTCGGAGGGGGCATGCTCGCAGGTCGCGTCCAGGCGGGCCTTGATGGCCGGGACGGAGAGGGTCTCCTTGCGGAGCGCAACGATCCGTTGCCGGGTTTCCACGGCGAGGTGCTGGGGCGGGCGTCCCCTGCGAGCAGCGGGAAGGAAGAATGCCTCGGAGGGATTGTCCAGTTTGCGGAAGTTGCGTGTCAGGGAGTAGACACTGCTGGGGGCGAGGCCGAAGCGCCGGGCAACCTCCACAGCGGAGAGGCCCTCAAGGAAGAAGGCACGCAAGAGCTCGTAGTTGCGGTGGCGCGGGTGCAGCGGGGAGGCGAAGAAGTCCTTGGGGCTATGAGACGGCTCGGAGGCGCTCGCCATGCTAGGCATAATACCACGTACCTACGCAAGTCGTTGACCTTCTAAAACAAGAGGATTAGGCAATCTGGGCCGTTCTAGACTGCCGGGAAATCCCCGCGAAGAAGAAAACAGGCCCTAATCGTTGAGGCTCGCTGGTCCACTCCGGGATCCGCCCCAAGCGGCAGTGGGAGGCTATTGATGGGACACTACCCCGCCCAAGCGACCTGATCCGGCTTAGACCGCATCCATCTCCACAAGTGGGCGATCGGATGAGGTCTGCACCGCTACTGGTGTTGAAAGTCACTCTCTACGGTTACGGAACATTCACATTATTTGGACACGACAGTGCCCCTGCATATGCCCTACTGCAGGAAGAATGAGGGCCATGGAGCGAACGCATAAAGATCGTGGCCTCTTCCGCAGATTCTGTGGGTTAGTGGCATCCAACCTGACCCGGACAAGCGGCTGGTGAGCAGCCACCTGCGGGACCGGCAGGCAGCTCCTTGCAGGCCTCCGCTGCCCCAGCCTGTTGCTTCCAGCAGTAGTGCCTCCCGCCCCCTCGACGCCCCTCTGCGGGCCCCGCCGAAGGCCGCCCCGGCTGCGGCGCGGGCCTCCGTTTGTGCAACCATGGTGCCACCCGCAGGAGGTGCTGTGAAGTTCCGCACGATTCTCAACTACATCCACAAAATCCCCGGGGTTCGTGTACGCCCAGATCCGCCTCTTGGAGAACGAGCGAGGGGACGGCCGGGTGGAAGTCGAGGTCCGGCCTCGCGCCGGCTGCAAACCGGTCTGCTCCGTCTGTGGCATGCCCGGCCCCGGCTACGACCGCCTCCGGACCCGCCATTTCCAGTTCGTCCCCCTTTATGGCCTGCCTGTCTACTTCCTATACGCCATGCGTCGCGTCAACTGTACTTGGTGCGGTAAGGTCAAGGTCGAACGAGTGCCTTGGGCTGACGGCAAGCGCCCCGTCACCAAGGCCTTCAGCTGAACCCTCGCCGGCTGGGCCCGGCGCCTCTCCTGGCAGGAGACCGCCCAGATCTTCGGCGTCTCCTGGGATCGTGTCCGCCGCTCCGTCTCCATGGCTGTCGACTGGGGCCGCGCCCGGGTCGACCTCTCCGACGTCAAAACCATCGGCGTCGACGAGATCGCCTGGCACAAGGGACACCGGTACTTGACCCTCGTTTATCAGATCGACCAAGGCTGCCGCCGCCTGCTGTGGGTCGGCGAGCACCGCCGCATCAAGACCCTCGAAGCCTTCTTCGACTGGTTCGGCCAGCTGTGCTCCTCGCAGCTGCAAGTCGTCTGCTCCGACATGTGGAAAGCCTACCTGTCCGTCACCCGCAGACGGGCTGAGAACGCCGTGCGTGTCTTGGACCGCTTTCACATCATGCAGAAACGCTCCAAGGCCATCGACAAAGTGCGCGCCGCCGAGGCCCGCCGGCTCAAGGCCGCCGGCTCCCGGCCGTTGCTCAAGAACGCCCGCTGGCTGCTGCTCAAATGGCGCCGTAACCTCTCAGCAAAGCATGTCCCCCGCCTCGAGGAAATCCTCCAAGATAACCTCAACACCGTGCGGGCCTACCTCTTCAAGGAGGAGTTTCAGCAGTTCTTCGCCCTGAATACGCCTGAACAGGCGGCCAACTTCCTCAAACGTTGGCGAAAACGCGTCCAACGCTCCCGGATCAAGCCCCTAATCGGGTTCGCCAACATGCTCCAGAACCACCAGCCCCTCGTCCTCAACTGGTTCTCCACCGGCAAGCAGCACTCCTCCGGGGCCGTCGAGGGTATGAACCTCAAAGCCAAACTCGCCCTCCGCAAAGCCTTCGGCTTCCGCTCCTACCAGAACTACGAGCTCGCCCTCTACCACACCCTCGGCCACCTGCCCGCACCCGACAACGCCCACAGATTTTGCGGATGAGCCCTATGTCGATGGGCTGGAGGGCGCCATGCAGGAGGAGGCTCGGCTGTTCTTCCAGCACGTGCTTGAACACAACCAGTCCATTGATCGGTTTCTGGACGCCGACTACACGTTCGTCAACGGGGGGCTCGCACGCCTGTACGGATTGGAGGGGGTGGCGGGCTCCGAATTCCGGAAGGTTTCTCTGGTCGATCCTCGTCGGGACGGCCTGCTGGGCATGGCCGCGGTGCTGACAGCCAGCGCCAACGGCATCGACACTTCGCCGGTGGTCCGAGGGGTCTGGGTATCGGAGAACATCCTTGGCGTCGAGCTACTTCCGCCCCCGCCCGACGTGAAGGCCTTGGAGCCGGATATCCGCGGTGCGCAGACGATTCGCGACCAGCTCGCCAAGCATCGGGAAGTTCCGACCTGCAACGCCTGCCACCGGCGCATCGACCCGTTCGGCTTCGCTCTGGAGAACTTCGACCCGATCGGCGGGTGGCGGGACCGCTATCCGCGTCCCAAGGGGCCGTCTCCGAGTGTGGACGCCTCCGCCACGTTGCCGAGCGGCGAGAATGTTGCCGGGATAGTCGATCTCAAGAGGGCGCTCCTCGAACGCCATCGCGAGGAATTCGCTCGGAACTTGACCCGGAAGCTGCTGACGTATGCCACTGGCCGCCTGACTGACCTTGACTGGAGTTCGCCAAAATGGACCGGGATGACCGTGGTGGAGCTCCAGAATGCATCGGTTTGCTCGTGGTTCGAGCGTGGAATTATCTATAAGAATCACGTGATTCGCTATTCGTAATAGTATATGGACCTACTTCAGTGACTTGAAGACCAGAACGTGAGAACAGATGTCCGCATCTGACCGGCCCCATTTTGCGAGATCCGAAATGTAGGGCCATCTTCTATATATCATCGTGGTATGTTCGTGTCATGTTCGCTAGTCGGTCTGCCGTAATAGTGGCAAGCAGCATGTATGTCCGCCGCACACAAACCGGATCGTCCAAGCACGGCTCACGCTTCTCCCATCGACTCTGCGAGTCCGTTCGGTCAGGCTCCCAGGTCCGCCAGCTCACGCTCCTCAACCTCGGTGCTGACTTCCCCCTCCCCAAGCCCCACTGGCGCGCATTCGCCACCCTCGTGCAGGGCCTCGATACAGGCACCCCGCCCCTCTTCGATCCGGACCCCGAGCTGCTCAAGCTGGCCCAGCGCACCGCCAGCCGTCTACAGCGCCGGCGCCACTCTCGCTCCGACAACCGCGCTGTCGGCGGTGAGCCCGTCGCCACCGTCCTGCTGCACTCTCTCCACCATCCGCCAACTCGCTCTGTCGGGGGCGAGCGCGTCGCTCTCGCCGCGCTGCACTCGCTGCGGTTCTCCGACATCCTCCGCCAGCTGGGATTTTCCCAGCACGAGGCCTCGCTGGCCACCGCGCTCGTGCTCGCCCGCATGTTGCACCCTTCCTCCGAACGCGAGGCCAGCCGCTGGCTGCACCAAGCCAGCTCGGCCTGGGAACTGCTCGGCTGCGACACCCAGAGCCCCCCCGCTCTCAACTCGCTGTACCGCATCGGCGACCGCCTCTGGCAATCTCGCGCGAGTTTGGAGACGGCGCTCGCCGGGCGCGAGCGCACGCTCTTCGAGGGCCGCCGCCGGGCGCTGGCGCTGTACGACCTCACGAATGTGCACACTTTCGGCAAAGCCGGGGCCGACCGACAGTTCGGTCGCTCGAAACAGAAGCGCAGCGACTGCCCGCTGGTCACTCTGGCACTGTCCACCGACGAGGCCGGCTTCCCGCTCTACAGCGAGGTGCTGCCGGGCAACGTTTCCGAACCGGGCACCCTCAAAGCGGCCATCCAGCGCCTAAAGGCCCGCTCCCGGACCGACGCATCGCGGCCAGTGTTGATCATGGACGCCGGCATTGCCTCGCAAGCCAACCTGGACTGGTTGCGCAAGCGAGGCTACGACTGGATCACGGTGCAGCGTGGCAAGCGCGCCGAGCGGCCCGCGGGCGCCGAGCCGGAGTGCTTCACGACGCGCTGCGGGATGCAGGCCAAGGCCTGGGATGTCTCGCGACCCGGGGCCCGGGAGAAGCGCGTGCGCGTCTGGACCCAAGGGCGGCAGGCCAAGGAAGCAGCCATCCAGGAGCGCGCCCGCGAACGGTTCGAGCAGGACCTGCAGAGCCTGCACGCGGGCCTTGGGCGCGCGGGCTGCCTGAAGCAGTACGAGCGGGTGCTGGAGAAGGTCGGGCGCCTGAAGCAGCGCCACAAGCGGGCAGCCCCGCAGTACGAGGTGCGGGTGCAGGCCGCGGCAAAGGGAACCAAGGCAGCCAAGAAGGGGCACGCGGTGGCCGTGCGATGGAAGCTCAATCAGAAGGGGCTCGAGCGCGACCGGCGCGTCGGAACGTACGAGCTGCGGACCAGCTGTGACGCGTGGGGACTGGAGGAGATTGTGCGCACATATTGGCGGTTGGTGGAGATTGAGCAGACGTTCCGCGCGCTGAAATCAGAATTGGGGCTGCGGCCCGTATACCATCGCAAGCCAGAGCGCATCCGGGCGCACCTGTTCGTAGCAGTGCTGGCCTGCCACGCGGTGCATCTGCTGCGGCGGCGGTTAGCAGTGGGCGGGATCCACGACAGCTGGACCACGGTCCGACACAAGCTGGAGCACTGGGATCGCGTTACGACCCAGATGCGGACTGTGGACGGACGACTGATCGAGAACTGCCAAGACACTACGCCCGGGCAAGAGGCTGCCGAGATCGCAAGGGCGGTGGGGGTGGAACCCCGACCGCACCGGAGGCAATTCTGAGATGGGATCAGGCCCGTCAGGCAGCCTCACAAATGTAGTGCCATCGCGGGTCTCAAACCACAATATGCTGTGCTACTACAAACTGCACTAACCATATGTTGTGGTCACTTGGCGAACTCCAGTTGGGGACGAGACGGAAGTCGACCGAATCGTGGAGTCGCTGGATCGCGAGGGAGGCGGGCTGCGGGACCTAGTCCTGCTTGTGGTCGAGAGCGAGGCATTCCGGCGGAACTAGGACCGCGGCTCCCACAGGAGACGCATCGGGACGGCGAACAGGGACCGGCCGAAGCTGGCGCACGCCTCGCCGTCGTACAGCACGATACCGGCGGCGAAGCGCTGTCCGCAAGCGGATCTCAACTTCCGCAGCCCGCGGAAGTGGGACGGCTTGGCGGTGGCGGATGCCTTCACGTCTACTCCCGCCACGGCGAGCGAATCCTGTTCAATGACGATGTTGACCTCGTAGGCGTCCCTGTCCCGGTAATGGAAGAAGCAGTAGTGCTCCTCTTCGGCGACCGCCTGCCGCCGGAGCTCTTGGTACACGAACGTCTCAAGTACTTGACCGAAGAGTTCCCGATCGACAAGCAGGCCCTTCGGCTGGATGCGGGTCAGAGAGCAGGCCAGTCCGGAATCGCTCATGTGCAGCTTGGGTGCCTTGACGAGGCGCTTGAGGCGGTTCGCCCTCCAAGCCAGAAGGTGTTCCAAGAGGAACACGTGCTCCAGGACGGAGACGTAGTAGGCGACAGTGTTGCGATGCACCGAGAACGCCGAGGCCAGCTTGGCGAGGTTGTACAAGCGAGCGGTCTGGGAAGCCGCCGCCGCGAGCAGCCTCGGGATCAAGTCCATTGATCGCGGTCGGGCGATGTCTCGGACATCCGTCTGTGTGACTTGAGCGACATAGTCGCGGTGCCAAGCCGACCGGCGTCTCGCGGTGGGTAGTGCGAGTGCCCGGGGATAGCCTCCCGAGGCAACAATGCTGGCGAGGTCGTCGGACAGACGGTCCGCCGTCTGCGTGGGGAAGCTGGTTTGGAACAGCGACTGCAAGAAGCTGCCTTTGGTGCGCCGGGCAAGCTCGACTTGGGAGAGCGGATGTAGCCGGATGGTCCGCATCCGGCCCGCGAGAGACTCGTGAATGGCTGGCACCCGCGCGAGATTGCTGGATCCGGTGATCACGAACCGGCCGTGCTTGCCGTCGCGATCGACGGCGATCTTGAGTGCGTCGAATAGTTCAGGGGCCTTCTGTGCTTCGTCCAGAATGACCCGGTCGGGAAGGCCTGCAACAAAGCCCAGCGGGTCTTCCCTCGCCGCGGCGCGCTGGACGGGGTTGTCGAAATCCAGATAGGCGTAGCCGAGCGGTTCGCACTGGTCACGTGCGAACGTGGTCTTGCCACATTGGCGAGGACCTTGGATCAGGACAACGGGCGAGTCCTCGAGCGCCTCTGCCAGCGAAGAGGCAGCGTGTCGAGGATAAGTGGTCACTGCCTACAGCTTACCATCCGGCTGGATGTGAGTTAGAGTCACGGCTGATAGTACGCTTGCCATCCGGCTGGATGTGGGTTCGAGTAACGGCTGATAGCAGCCTGTCAGCGTAGGCGAGCCGGATGTAGCTTCCCTTGTGGTCAGCGAAGTAGAGATAGTACTTGCCGAGCGGAGAATCGATCCAGTTCGGGACCCGAATCATCGACGGTCCCTGAATGTTCGTTCCAATGCTGGGGTGGGTTCCGGGAGTGATGATCGGCGCGTCGAGTAGTCGCTCGATGTGTACGGCGGGCTGTCCTTCAGTGTTCACAGCATCTCCTAAGGTTGAGAGGATCGCCAGCGGCACGATGAGCCGCCAGCCGTAGGAGACGGTGATCGGGACGGCATCGTTGGCTAAGCGTCCAGACTGGAGTCTTGGCCGGGGCAAGGTCGAGTGTCCGACGACAATTAGAATTTTCCCTGACGACAATGAAGAGCGTTTCTTGGTCAGCGGTGCGGCAGAAGGACGTTCGCCTAGAGCCAGAGGGGCTCAGAGCCGCACCGCTGGCTAAAGAACGTGTTGAACTGAGCCGCCGGCCGGGGCTTCGCTAGGGGGTTTTAATGGCTCCCTTGGCTCGCTGCGGTTCCCGTCGTGCGCTGAAAGGCTCGGGAGAAGGGACCCAACGAGGGCCGGATCGGGCTTCGAATGGGATGCCTCGGCCTTCATCAGGAGCATTTGTGGGTCTTGGGGCGGTCGTGGAAGGTGTCGCGATGCGTCCGGGCACACCGCTGCCTGACCACTCGCGGAGCGGTCCAAGAAATACAACGCTCGCGCGAAGCGGGTTAGTTCAATTAGAATTTTCCACTGAGCCTCCGACCGGAGGACCGCCAAATTGGCGATAGGACAAACCTTCCGTAACAGCGCTTGCCTTCGCGTGCCCGATGCCGTGGACTGGTCGCGCCGCCGGGCCGGGAGTGCTCCTTTGGGTGGGGCTAGAATGGGCATCGCGACCAAGATGCCCGGCCGAAGATCCAGTATTGGTGCCACGACACGCTCCAAGGCCCCACTCTGGTGGATCGCTGACGCTCTCCGTGGTTCCACGGGCGTGTCCGAATACAAGCATGTCTTCCTCGACTTGACTTTCCTCAAGCACATCTCGAGTGCCGTCGGAGAGCGCCTCTCGCCCGTGCTGGAGGAGTCTACGGCTGGCCAGACCGTAGACCGGGCCACAGCCGGTATGATGCACGAGGATCCGAGGCTGACGATGTGCTGCCGAGGCCCTGCTCAGGGATCGCAGCGTCACGGGACCTTAGCCGACCTGATTGGCACTCTGTCGGCAGGGGACACGGACTCTCGTTACCAGCATGTGCTGGGTCGCATGCCTGCTCTGACACCGAGATCGCCAGCGGTTGGTGTCGATTGATTGCGGAAGCGACTGATGACCTGTACCGACGAAGCTGTCAAGAGGCATATTCGCCTCGGCGAGGACAGCCTCCGCGAGTTCAAGCAGGTAGAGTTCTCGGGCCGGAAGCTGACTAGCCCGAAACGCCACGATCTTGCCGACGAGATCGCCTCATTGGCCAACGCCAAAGGTGGTGTCTTGCTTTGCGGGATCACCGATCAAGGCGATGTGCAGGGTCTCACACGCGATCAGGTCGTTGCACTGGACTCAGTCCTTGCCGAGGTTAGCTCGGACTCCATCAAACCCGCTGTTCGGCTCAACATCTACCATGTGGAAGTGGACGGGTCGCTTGTGCTAGTGGTTGAGGTGCCTGAGGGCGAGTCCCAGTACGACAGCCCGGGCGGAAGCTACGTGCGGGTGGGGGCGACCAGGCGCAAGATGACCAGTGAGGAACGACTTCGTCTAGCCCAGCGGCGTGGACAGGCACGTTTCCCGTCGTTTGACGAGCAGGCTCTCCCCAATACCGGATTCGCCACGCTCGAGAAATCGCTCTGGAGGCCCTTCCTAACTGCGGAGGGTGCTATGAAACCAGAGGCTGCGCTGCGCCAGCTTGCGCTATTGGCTGACGATGACTCCGGGACTCCCCGTGCCACGGTGGCCGGCATCCTGCTATGCACTCAAAGACCAGATCAATGGCTCCCTGGGGCTCGGATTATGGCGACCCGTTATAGAGGATCAGATCGTGCATCGGGCCAGATCGATGCACAGGAGATCACCGGTCCGCTCAATCGGCAGGTTGCCGAGGCTCTTGCCTTCTCCGTCAGAAACATGACCGTGGGTGCGCACAAGAATCCGGCACGCCAGAACCTGCCGCAGTACAGCCGCAAGGCACTCTTTGAGGCAGTCGTCAATGCCGTAGCGCATCGCGACTACTCGATGCACGGCAGCGCGATTCGCCTTTCAATCTTCGCACAACGTCTTGAGATCCAGTCTCCCGGTGCGTTGCCCAACAATCTGAGCCTGGAGAGCATGGAAGTACGACAAGCGACCCGGAACGAAGCTCTGGCTTCGATCTTGGGACGCATGTCGGTCCAAGGAATTCAAGGCTCAAGGCACCGACGCTACTTCATGGAGCGTCGCGGCGACGGCGTTTCCATCATTCGCCGGAAGACTGCGGAGGTCAGCGGGCAGTTTCCGGCCTACGACTTGATCGACGACTCCGAACTGCGCCTGACGATCCCTGCGGCAGTGCCGGACAACAGTCCGGCCCGCGTCGTCATCACCGTGCGAAGGGCTGGACAACCGTTGCCGAACGCTGATTTCTTGGTCCTGTTTCCCAACAAGACTTGGAAGCGTGCTGTCTCGGACGGCCATGGAGAGGCGGAGGTCGATCTCTACACTACGCAGCTGCCGATAACAGTGTTCGTTGCTGCAGCCGGAGTGGCCGCCCATGTAGAGCGAGACTGGAAGCCGAGCCGGTGTGCTCTCGCTGTGGAGCTTCAACCTCTCCCGAACGGTGGTTCGGTCATCTTCGCGGTGTCGACTGGCCATGTTCCGGGCATTAAGGGTCGGTTGAACCCGATTCTCGACTCCCATGACCGGTGCTATCTGTACGCATCCAACATTGCGATCAACCGAGGTCTTCAGCAGCCAGTTCACTTCCTTCCCGGAGAAGCGTTGCGACTTACCGATTCCAAGGGAAGAGAGGTGATGATTCGTGTCGCCGCCATCCTCGGTCGGTCAGCCCTAGTCGAATACTGGCCGTGCCAAGGCTAGGAGTAGAATGCTCGACTGAATCCGACACGGTCACCATGTACTCGATTCTCAAGACAGTGTTCCTTGAAGTAGCGATCGATCGACGAGATCCACACGATGCATGCGAAGGTTCGCAATGGCATGGGTCTGGGCGGTACGATTCAGTTGTCATTGTCTCGAAGCGATCGCTAGCCGTTCCCTCTCAGCGTCTCAGGTCGCCCGCCTTCCCCAAGGTCGAATCTTGCGGAGCCACTCGGCCTAGAAAGTCTATGCATCGATCAGCGCCACCTAGTCCAGCTGGCGGCGTGAGCCACTGGGTTGGATGCCAGATCGGAGTTGACTCTTGCTGTCAGCTGCGAGTTGCCCTTGGCCCAGCCGAGTCTGTGAGAGCCCCGGGGCGGTGGGCCAAGTCTGGAGGATGGCAGCACCGGTGCGGACAGGTTAGTGCCCAGCGGCGTCTAGGGCGTGCTTCAGCCGGCCGTATGCGGCGGGATGGGACGGGAGAGTGGGCGGCCGCTGCCCCTGGGGCGCCAGCGCCTCCCCTAGCGGGTGACTGCGGCCCAGCCAGGGGTCGGTGCGGGGTTCAGCTAGCAGACTGGCCAATCCCGCACCGGCTGCAGGCGGACGGGCTCCGGGCTTGGCCCCCGGCTGAGGACCCCAGTGGTGAGCCGCGATCTGTCGCGCTGGGCCCGAGTGGTCCGGCTGGGCGCTACGAGGGACTCGCTGGCCTGCGGCCTGGCTGCGCTCGGCGGCTCCGCGAAGGCGGGCCGGCTGGGCAGGGGCCCCGGCGGCTCCTGCTCGTACTGCAGCCCGTGCCCAAACCCGGCGCAGGCCCGCCGGAGCACGGCGTGCCCGGCAGGGACCGGCGCTTCGAAGGCCGGAAGCCGGACGTCATCGCCAGCCACACCACTCAACTTTGGATGTCACGCGGTGGCGCGCGGCCCCGTTCGGTCGGCCGCCACCAAGCGTGCGCCTGCACCTTGGTCCACCACACCGTGATCTCGTCCCAGGTCACCACTTCGTCCACCGGCGTCTGCGGCGCATCGCGCGCCAGCGAGCAGACTTGTCAGGCAGTGACGGCGTCGAACGCCAGGCACTTGCCCGGCGCAGCGGCCGTGCGCAGGCGGCGGTCCTGGATGCGCGGTACTTGTCAAGAAGTCTGTGTATTTCTTCTGCGGCTGGGAGGCTTGGTCGGCAACGAAACCGGAGTTGACGAGTGGGGATCCGCGGGGCAGCGACAGGCCGGAGGGAACCGGCTGCCGCCGGCCGGGAGAGCGTCCCCGGCGGGCGCGGAACGGGGAGGCCGGTCACGGACCGGCGGGCGGGCCGGAGGGCCGCAGGGGCGCGCGAGAGGCGCGCCGAGAGAGGTCCGTACGGAGAGCCCCGGTTGCGAGGGAGGTTCGGGAACCGCTGCCGGCAGAAAGCCGGGAGGACTCACCAGGAGCCTTCGAAGCGCCGGACGAGGGCCGTCAGGGCGGGCAGCTCCGAGCGCACGCGGCGATCGGGACTCCTCCAGCGCTGGCGGTGGAGCCGCCGCAGCTGGAGGGCCAGCCTGCACTTGAGGCTGCGCCGGGACTGGAAGTAGCCCCCCTCGTTGCGGCGCAGGGTCTCGAGCTGTCCGTTGACGGCCTCGGAGGCGTTGGTGGTCGCGAACCCGGCCCGCACCTCGCCGGGACAGCCGAGGAAGGCCAGCAGCCGCCGGCGATGCTCGCGCAGGTACTGGATCCAGGTCGGACAGTCCTTCTCCAACAGCTCGCAGAGCTCCTCGAAGCGCCGGGCGCCCACAGCGGCGTCCCAGGCGCCGCTCACGCCTTTCCAGGCCGCCTTGAAGACGCGGAAGTCCTTCCTGCCGAGGTGCCTGCGGGCATTCCGCAGCATGTGCATGGTGCAGAACTGCACTTCGCACCCGGGGAACAGGCCCCGGGTGAGGCGGCCCAGGCCGGCAAAGGCGTCTTGCACGAACAGCAGCACGCGCCGCAGGCCGCGATCGAGCAGGTTGCGCAGGATTCCCTTCCAGCGCTCCAGGTTCTCGCCGCCCTCCTTGACCAGGCAGCCGAGCACCCGCTTGCGCTCCCGCATGTCGATGCCCACCGCGGTGTAAATGGCGGCCTTGGCGAGGCGCTTGCCGACCCGGACGTCGATGTGCTTGGCGTCCATGAAGATCACCAGGAAGTCGGGGTCGAGGGCGCGGGTGTTGAGCAGGTCAAGCTCCTCGGCGAGGCTGTCCATGAGGGCCTAGAGATGGTCCTCGGGGACCGCGACGCCCATGAGGCGCAAGGAGCGCCGGACGGCCTCGATGGAACGGGCCGAGGCGAGCAGGCCGAGGATCAGTTCGCGGGTCTGCTCGGGGTAGCCCCGCTGCTAGCTGGCGGGCAGCACAGCGGGTCGGAACTCCCCGCTGCGGGTGCGGGGGACGCGCACGCCGGCAGGCACGCTGCCGATGTTGACGGTGCGCCGGTAGAAGCCGTTGCCGACCTCGCCTTCGTGGTTCGCGCAGGAAGGCGCGGCGTTCACCGAAGCTCACGCCGGAGAGGGCGATGCCGAGCAGTTGGCCCAAGGTCACCGAGGCCAGATCCGAGTTCAGCAGCTCTTTGAGGTTGTCCTGATTGACGGAGTCCCGCTCAGGGGCAGGGGAGGCAGCTCTTGAAGCCATGAGTTCTCCATTCGGGTAACAATGATGGACGCGTGAGAGCCGGCAGAATCGCAGCGCTTCGGCTCATATCCTGCCTCATGGCGCCACACAACAATTACGTTACTCCCGTCGCGGGCGCTACTGGAAGAGCGTTACGCGGACTGCGAGCGAGTCACGCTGGCGCTGAAGAACCTCAACACGCTCACGCTAAGAGCGTTCCACGAGGCCTTTGAGCCCCGGCGCGCTCGGGAGTTGGCGGAGCGGATCGAGTTCTGCCACACGCCGCAGCACGGCAGCTGGCCGAATGTCGCGGCGGCTGAGCTCAGCGCTCTGTCGCGCCAATGCCTCGGGCAGCGTCGGAGCGGCGATCTCGACACGCTGCAGCGCGAGATCGCCGCTCGGTCAACGGACGGGAACCAGCGCCAGCGCCGCGTGGACTGGCACAGGACGACCATCGACGATGGCCGGTCCAAGTTGCAGTCAGTTCCCCCGAAGATTGTGTCGTGACGGCCCACTAGGCGGTCTTCCGCCTTTCTCTCGGCCGGCCGGGTCTCACGGAATCTGCGGCCCACTCGGCGGCGAGAACGGAACGGTCATTTCCCAACCGCCATCCAAGCCACTGGCCAAGTCTGCAGCGGCCTCGGACGAATGTGCTCGGTGGTCGACTGCGACAGGTCTTGTGTCGCCTAAATGCGGCCCCGCTCCAAGGCCTCGAAGTAGCCGAGCTCCACTGGCAGGTACCAGGGCTTCAGATAGCAATACGTCGGCGGCAGCGGGTTCCGGCCGTCGTATGCCGTGACGATTGCTTGGGCGTTGCGCAGCTCGGCGAACGCCGATGGCGGGAATCGCGGTTCCCGCCGCACCGAGTAGGACTTCGTCACGCCGAACGTTCCCTTGCCGCCCCCGGCCTTGCCGCTCAGCAGTCCTACCCCCGCCTGGGATGACTCGGAGATGGAATACTGCTCCTTGAGCCGCTCCACTTGGCCGCAAGCCTCGGAGGCCTGCTTGCACGAGCCCTCGTCCGAGAGCGTCAGAAAGATCCGCGTCCGGAAGGTCTGCAGCAGGGTTCGCCACGACTCCCCGGGCAGAGCCGACCGCAGCGAACTGATCGACTGCGTGGCCACCAATGCCACCAGCTGGGCCTGGCGCGAAAGGCTGAAGAACTTCTCGTCACCGCCCGGGTCGCTCTCCCCGACAGTGGCGAAGTTCTGGTACTCGTCGCACACAAACATCAGATCCCGCCACGGCTGTTCGGGATCCGCTTCCATGCGCGGGATCCGTGCCAGCACGGCCCGCTGGAAGTCCTGCTTGAGCATCACCCCGATCGCCCGGCCCAGCGCCGGGTTCTCGCCGATCGGCAGGTTGAGCGCGATGACCCTGCCGTCTTCCAGCGCGTCAGCCAGCGGCGGCAGGGCCCAGCGTTGGCGGAACGGGGCACCTTCTCTGTAGGCCGACTTTGGCGGGCAGAACACGTCGGCGATCGCGGGCTGGTCGAACAGCGACAGGAACACGCTCACGCCTTCCACGATCGAACTTCGCAGGCGCTGGTCGAGGCGGCACCAGTCATGGGCGTACCACCTGACAATCGCCGCGAGCGACCTCTGTTCGGCGCCCGCGGGCTGGGGCTCCTCGAGCCGGTGCTCGACCTTCTGCTCCTCCAGCGCCCGGATCATCTCCGAGTCGGCCGGCGCGAACATCTCGCCGGTGTGCTCCCGGTAGTCCCAATCGGTGTCGGGCAGCGTTTCCGCGCTGTCCTTGTACCCGTCAGCCGAGAGCACAACCAGCGGAAAGAAGCCCAGCTTCGTGCGTGCCGCGTCAATCTTGTCCTTCAGCGCGCGCTCGTCGAGGGCTGTCCGGTAGATGTCGCGGAGCGTGACATAGTCATCCGTCACGCGGTGCAGCAAGATCAAGAACTTCACCAGGTTCGTGGATGCCTGCTGCCAGAATGGCTCCTTCCCCTTCCCGAACAGCTGGTTGAGCAGTGAAGCGACTTGGTAGGCGAGCGAGTACGCGTCGAGGTCCGACTCGAGAGGGTTGTAGCACCAACGACCCTCAAACCCAAGCTCGGTGTAGTCGTCCGCCCTCCCCAAGTCGGCAAGCATGCGCCGGACCTGATGGCAGAAATCCCCCTTGACCTCGAGCACCAGCCCGCCGGGTTTGCGCTGCGGGTCGCCAGCGTGCCAGTCCAGCACTTGGCGTGTGTATGGGTACATGCAGCACGATGTCTTGCCCGAGCCAACGGCCCCGAACACGGCCGTGCCCGTGTACAGACCACGGCGGGGCACGATCAACCAGCCCGGGTCGGGGCTGGGCCCGGGCCGCGTGCGCAGGTGGACTTCGCCTACCACCACCCGCTCGCCGTCCGCGTCAGGCCACGGGGCTGGCGATCCCGCCGAGGCCCGCGCGCGGCGGCCCTCGACGAAGAGGCCCGCCAGAGTGGCGCCGAACATCACGCCGAAGCTGGGAGTGACCACCCAGGCTGCCGCGTACCCCAGGCGCATCAGCTCCCACGCAACTGGGGACCGCAGCGCCACGAGTGCCAGCACGGGCTCCTCGCCGGGCCACGGCCACAACCACCGCCAGGCACTCGCGCCCGCGATCGCCGCCACCAAGGCCAGCGCACTCGCCAGCGGCCGCGACGGCGCTGCCCGCCCCTTGCCTCCAGTCCGGGCCAGCTGGCCCATTGCCTCCACGAAATCTATCGCTCCGCTATGTCGGCCACGGAGTAGTCAAACTCCATCAGGACTTCCCGGAAGGAGCAAGACTCGGTGAAGTCCCCTCCCGCAGGCCTTCCGGGCCTGCCTGCCCGGAGCCACTCCCGGAACCGCTTCTCGACGCCCCGTCCGCGGTGCGCGGCGGCGAGCCGGCCGTAGCGCTTGATGAGCTGACGGTTCAGCGAAGCCCACTCCCGCTTCTGTGCCCGCAACCTGAGGGAGAAGTACTCGGCCTCCGACCAATCCCTGTCCAGCCTGCGGATCCAGCGCTGCCAAGCCCGGTGCAACCGGGCGAACTGCGCCTCTCCGTCCGCCAGCACGACCCACTCACAGGCAATCCCTCGCTCCCAGAGCGCCATTGCCAGACTCTCGTGCCGCTCGAGATGGAGGATCATGCCAGCCTCGCTGGAGCCCGCGTGCGCGTAGGCAAACTCGACAACCGCTCGCCCCTCGTCGGGGACCCGCACCGGAAAGCGATCCGGGAAAAACCGCAGCGCGCCCTTGCGACTGCGAGCCCCTGCCGGCAGGCTGTCCTCTGCAATCCCGAACTTGGCGAAGAAGGATTCCTTGTCGTGCCCGCCCAGCAGGAAATCCCCGCGGGAGGGCTGCGCGATCCAGTAGTCAAGCGCGAGCAAGTGTTGCTTGACCGCACGACGCATCCTCCCGCCCCCGGCTGTCGGGTCGTCGCAACCAATGGCCCGGAATAGCGACGATCCGCGAAGCCGGCAGAGTTGGACGCGCCCTCGCCGGATCTGCACGTGGCCGTTGCGCAGCGCCAAGCGCATGAATCGCCCCTCCGCGTAGCGGCTTGCCGCTCCGACAAGCGCTCGATACTGGCGCCGGACGAAGTACCCTCCGAGCAGCGCGCAGGCGGCAAGAAATTCCGCTTCCGACGGGCGGTAGCCAAGCGTCGCGAGGTATGTGGAATTCCGGGCCTCGCGGCATTGCGAAGGGGTTGGGTCGGACAGCATCAGCGACCCTTTCCGCTAGACCGCGTGACCCTGCCAGCCCCGTCAACGCGGTACACCGTGAATCCGGCGCGGCTCTTGGCCCGCATGCTGGCGTCGCGGTAGTCGGGCGTGACCAGCTCCAGGTCAACCCAATCCTCACGATCGGCACTGCCGTCTCGCGGGAGTGTCTCAAGCCGCAAGTCAGGGAACGCTAGCTTGCCGTCGACCAACGTCAGTCCCAGCTTCTCGGCTGTGGCGGTCCGTGCCGCGCTGCTGTCGGAGCCTCTGGCCCTCGCGGCATGCATCAGCCTTGCCGCCTGGGCTTGCAACTGGCGCTCCGTTACGACTCGCCGAACCCGGCGTCCGCCCGCGCGGATGCGCCGCGTCTCTTGACAGGCCGCCCGGTACACCGCGATGTCGTGCAACACTTGCGCCGGCCGGGCCGGCCCCCGGGCGTAGATCTGTGCCCGCTCGTCGCCTTTCTCCCGCGGGTCCACCGACCGCTCCATGAGTCGGGCTCCCTTGGGCGTGAGCGTGACAGCGGTGACCTTCCGGCGGCCGCGCCGGAAGCGCTCCAGCCGGAGCAGGCCCGAGGCCTGCAAGTCACGGATCGCACGCCGGGCACGTCTGGCAGAGGGGAAGGCGCGCCCGAGGTCAGAGAGCTCCACGGTCCCGAAGGACCCGGTTGCGCGCAGCGCCTCGACGCTGTCGGCCGCCAGCCTGTGCCTGCCCCAGCGAGCCATCCCGAGCCCAGCGCGCGATCCCCCAAGTCCGGTTGCCGGGCCCAGCGTCTCGCGACGGACGGGACGGTCGGGCCTGCTGTGCACCGCTCGCGCAGCCGAGGCCATCCTCGGCCCGCGCTGGTGAACATTCTCCCGGTCTCGGGGGGATCGGCCCCGCCTGGGGGCAAGCAGATCCCTCATACCTCACCCTCTTCCTGGCGGCGCAGCTTCAGCGCCAGCTCGCTGTCAAACGTTTCGCCCCGGCGAACTTCCCCGTCGAGGCGGCGCAGCTTGCGGCCAGCGTCGCCCAGCCCCAGTCGCCGGCAGGCCCAGTACAGCCCGAAGAATACGTCGAAGGCCAGAGCGGAGCCGTACACGAGAATCGCCCCGCCGTGCGCGCGCATCAGCGCGTCGCGGTACGGGGCCAGATAGACGAGCTCGTCCAGTGCCAGCCAGGCGGCGCAGCCGCTGATCGAGATCGTCAGGCCGAGCGCAATCTTCCACACGGGTCAGTCCTCGATGCGGTCGGCCCGGAAGTACCCGATGACGAGGCCCAGCGGGTTGACGCCCAACAGCTCGCGGGGCGGGGAAGGCAGGAAGCGGAACTCGAACTCCGATGTCCAGCGCTGCCGCCGGCTCACGCTGCCGGCCGCGTCCAGCGACACCTCGGTGAAGTCGATGCGCGCCCGGTAGGGCTGCTCGCGCGATGGCTGCACTTGGACTGCGTCGATCTCGACCGCCACCTCCGGCCCCTCCCCTCCCAAGAATTGGGCCAGCTCGCCGCCCTCCTCCTGCTCCTGCATCAGCCGCTGGGCGAGATCCTTGTCGAGGAATAGCAGGGATCGCTTCCAAGCCTCCAGCGCCACCGCGGGGCGTCGTTCTCGATGCAGCACCAAGAACCGGCGCAGGAAGTACTTCACCTCCGGCTTGGCAACGTCCGGGACGTAAGCCGTGGCCTCGTACCGCACGGCCTCGGCGCGGCCCACGTCGTCGATGCGCACGACCACCGGCGAGAGATGCTCGAAGCGGTCGAAAGTCCGCCAGCTGAGGGCCAGCAGCCCGATGCATACGAGGGACAGCGCCCCCAGCGCGATCTTCAGGTAACGATTGGTCGAGAGCACCTCCGCCCAGACCTCCGCGTATGCCTCTTGAGCCTTCATCGCATTCCTCCTCTCACAGCCCGGCGCGCCGGGCCACTGGCTTGACGAAACTTCCGGCACCGCTGGTGAAGCTGCCCGACCCGTGGAAGATCGCGTTCGTCAGCGCGTGGACCTTGAACATCGACAGCACCGCCACCAGCAGCACGGCCGCCGAGTAGAAGAACCAGACCACCTGGGCGCCGAGCCCCGGGGGCACGGCCCGCCAAACGCCGTCCAGCATCGAGGTGCACAGCGCCAGGAAGGTCCAGCCCACCGCCGTGTAGAACGAGAACTGCAAGTAGGAGCGCAGCCAGCCCCAGAAGAGAAAGTCCATCTTCGGCACGAACAGCCACGGGATGAACAGGGGACCCAGCACCACGCACGCGCCGGCGGCCACCCGCCCGGCCGCGATCGAAGCGATCAGCAATGCCGTGCAAGCCGAGTTGAATAGCAGGATGATGAACGTCCAGATCAGGGTGCCCGCCCCGGCGAAGAAGTCGAAGAAGCTCATCGATGTCAGCTCCTGCCAGCCGTCGTGAAACGAGCGCGCGAACTGCCAGGTGATGAATCCGTCGATCTGCTGCGAGTAGAAGTCCGCCGCCCGCATTGGCAAGGTCGACACCGGCATGCCCAAGCCCGGCGCGTTGACTGTGTAGAAGCGCAGCATTGCCAAGCTGAAGGACATCCCGAGGATCAGCGGGACGAAGCGATTCCAGTTCAGTCCGTGGCCGGACAGGGCCGTCTGGATGCCGAACCACGAGATTGTGAGCACGGCAAGGGCCCGGAACAGCAGCAGGCCCTCGCCGACGAACAGGGGGGCCAGATCGCGGATCGCCGCATCGATCGAGGCGAACGCCCACAGCAGCGGGAATTCCGTCGGATCCGTCGGCGGCACGGGCGGCGGTGTGGGCAGCAGTTGCATCTCGGAATCTCCCTTTCGTCTCGGTCACGGCATGCGCCAGCCCGGGTCGGGCTGTGCGAGTGCCATCGCGCGGTACTCCGCGGCTGCTTGCATCGAGCGCGCCATGCGGTCGCGCTCCCGCTTCAGGCCCGCCAGCTCGGCCTCGAGCAGTGCGTCAAGCAGCTGGTTGGTGTGCTCAGCCGAGTGGATCTGCCGGACCTGGCCGACCGACACCTTTCCCATCAGGGCGGGCATCGACTGTGCGGCGGGGCTCGCGTCGAGGGCCGCGCGCTCGAGACGGGTGTTGGCAGAGCGGCGCTCGCCGGCGAGCCGGCGCGTCTCGCCCAAGACCGCCATGGACCGCACGGCGGCGGCGTCGGCCAGCTCCAAACTGGCGTGCTCGCGCCGGATCCCCGCACGGAGCGGGCCATCGAACGATTGCAGGGCCGCGCCCCAGTCCGGCACGCCAGCGGTGGCGCGCCGGTAGGCCGGGACCGCCCGCTCCCGGGGCGTGTCCCCGTTGAGCGCCTCCATCCAGGGACCTGACGTGCCGTACCGGTCCGCCGACGCGCTCCGCAGCCAGCTGGACGCCCGTGCGCGGAACTGCCGCAAGTCCCCGAGATCGCGCAGGGTCCCGGCAATCCCGGAAAAGTGATCCAGCGCGCCGGTCGACGTGGTGTGGATCTGGCGAAGCTGGGCGAGTCGCTTGTTGGCCGCGTTAACCACGGGCTTGGCGGCCTTGACCGTGACGGGCATCAGACCACTGAGACCGCCGTCCATCTGCGGGATGCCGATGGCCTTGCCGACCGCCTTGCCGATGCCGGCGAAAAACGCCCCCCAGAACGGCAGCGCCGGTGTCGCCGCGAAAAGCAGCAGGGACAGGGTGATTGCGATGGACCTCTTCATTGCAGGTTTCCTCCCATTGGCGAGAGCGCTCCGCCAACAGCTGGCGAGGCCTTCCTCGGAATCCACACGTCGGACGTGAGGTAGATCCGGATGCGGTGGCCCTCGCGGACCGTGATGCGCGGTAGCCGGTTCAAGTAGCGGTCCAAGATGCGCTCCGCGGACGACGACAGTCCCGCCCCGGCCGACGCGCGCACGGACGCCATCCGAGACAGAAGCATGTCCTGCGGGCTGACGGCCTGCGACAGGCCGGCCAGCACTCCGACAGCCCCGGCCGCCAGAAAGGCCGAGGGGTAATGGCGGTTTACGATGTCCCGCAGGCCCGTCTCTCCGATCTGGTTCAGGCCGGGGCTGTCTCCAAGCTCGACCGCCCGGCCGTCCGCCAGCAGCAGACGGTGGAATGTGACCGCGAGGCGCGACTGCTCCCAGGACTCCACCCGACTGGCCTGGCCAATTGCCCGCGTCCCGCGTGGCACCACGACGCGCCGAAGCCCGCTGTCCCACACGTCTGCCGACACCATCGCGTTGACGGGCCCGGTAAATTGGCCCGCCAGCCGGCTGGTGAGCACGGCCTCGATGAACTCCCCCTCACGCAGGCGATCGCCGTGGCCGGAGGGCACCGGCGGTGGCGTGTCCGGTGCCGCATTCTCCAGTGGCTGGATCGGGTCGACCGTGATCAAGTCGGGCTCGGGGACCGGCGGCTCGGGCGAGACTTGCGGAACTTGGCCGCGCACGGTCCGCACCAGCACGGGGGCCCGCAGGGACTCGTAGCGTCGCAGGCGCTCCTCCTCCCGGATGCGATCCTCGACGCTCGGAGGTGGCGGGTAGCCATCGTCCGCGCCAGAGTCCGAGGGGTTCGCGCCCATCTCCTCTGGCGGGCTCGGGAGCCCGTCTGGGGAGTACGCACTGAGGCCGAGAGAGTCGCGCATGCGCAGCTCGGCACTCCTGGCTGCCTCGTCCCGGATGCGCCCGGCCGCCCCCTCGACCGCGGTCAGGTCCGGCGCCGCGCCAGGGGGCCCGCCCGGCGCAACGTCCGCAATGCCGGCCTCTTGCCCGGCCAGCCCGGGCGGCTGGCCGGGGAGCGCGAGCAGGGCGATGACGATCACGGCCGTTAGGCCGGCCAGCAGCCAAGTCTGAGCCCGGGCCGGGATGGCCCCCGGCGGGCGCGGAATCTTGTCGAGAACCTTCTTGAGCTTCATGCGATCCCCTCCCTTCAGGGCGCGATCCGCCAGAACCGCAGGCGCCGCTTTCCGATCTGCAGCCACCCGTCAGCGATTGGCCTCCGGGTTACGTACAGACCCTCGGCAAAGTCGTAGGGCACCATCGAGGGTTTGCCGTCGCGGGCCTCGTAGAGCGCGGCGGCCTCCTCCGGGTCGGCACGAATGTAGGTGAAGCGGTCGTCGCGCCACATCGCGGCGACTCGGAACGGCACATTGGAAGCCCCGGTCTCGAGGCGGTAGTCGAACCGCATGCTGCGGGGGTATGACGCGCGAAACTGCTCCGCGCGATCCCGGGCCGCCGCCACGGAGCGCTCGCGGGCCTCGTCGGCGCTGCGCATTGCCTCGTCGGCCTCGGCGCGGCAGGCTTGGGACGCACCGGCGGCCTCGAAGCGCGCCGGCTCCAATCGGCCGCCATCGGCGTCGTCGGCCTCGGCCCTGATGAACAGCCTGAGATCCGGGGACTCGGGCCCGGTGCCCACCTCCCGCAGGCGCAGCGCGTAGACGTTGCCCTTGTCCGTGACGAGCGTAAGGTTGGTCTCGATGCCGTCCGCGGTCGGCTTGATGAACGCCAGGTTGGCCGCCCCTTGGACGCTCCAATACTCGGCGTCCCCGCACACCCAGTCCAGGATGCTCTCGTCGGGCGGCAGGATGACCGTCGTGGCGAAGCGCACTCTCGCGCGCACCTCCACGACCTCGTCCGAACCGGTGCTCACCGTTCGCGCGGCACTCTGCGGCAGCGGCCCGAGGCACGCCGCCAGAATGGCGGGGATCACGATTGCTCTCATGTCTTGTCCTCCTATGTCAGTGAGTCGAGGCCTCGCTCGAAGCCGAGAGCCGCGATGGCCTCCCGGCGGCGGGCCGCCTCGACAGGGTTGGTTGTGTAGAGCCAGTAGCTGGCCCGGTCCACGTTGAGCTCGAGCACCTGGGCCACCCCTTGGCGGTGCACCAGCAGCTGCCGCTTCGGCAGTAGCGTCCTGACGGCCTCGACCTCGGCCGGCCTCAGCCCGAAGGCCTCGGCATACTCGTCGGGGTCGAGCTCCGGGTTCGCCAGCAGGATCTTCGTCAGGCAGCTCTCGGCGATTGTGCGGCACAGGCTGGCGTTGCTCGCGGCGTCTCCGGGCGACTGCGTGGCGAGCACCACCGCGGCGTTCGACTTGCGCCAGGTCTTCAGGCCCTCCCCGAGATAGGCCCCGACCAGTGGATCCGCCAAGAATTTCCACGCCTCGTCAACGACGAGCAGCTTCCAGCGGTCGAGCTCGGCCGGCGCGGTCACGGCTGTCCCGAAGCGGTGCAGCAGGTAAAACACGACCGCCGTGGCCAGTTCCGGCTTGCCGGCGGCGCCTGCCAGGTCGATGGCCTGCCAGTCCGACAGGGTCAGGGTGTCCTCGGGGTTGTCAAACGCCGACCCCCACACCCCGCCTCTCGTCCACGCCCCGAGCGGCTGGCGCAGCCGGGCGGGCAGCAGCGCGCGCAGGGAAGAGAGCCTGCGCGCGGACGGGTCGAGCTCGTATAGCGCCGCGACCTGCTCGCGGATCTCCGATCGCTCGCCCGCGTCGCAGACCATGCCCTCGAGGTCGAGCAGCATGCGCACGAACGACGCCAGAAACTGCAGGTTTTCCGAGGTCGGCCGGAGCGCGCGGAAGGGGTTGAAGCTGCACGAGAAACCGTCCGAGGAAAGCCGGAGCCCGAGATAGGCTCCGCCGACCAGCTCGCTCAAATGTCGGTAGGAGCCTCCGAGGTCGAGAATGCAAACCCGCGGGCCGTACTTTCGCGCCTGTGCCAGGAGGAAGTTGAGCAGGAAGCTCTTCCCCGAGCCGGTCGCCCCGACCACGAGGGTGTGGGCGATGTCACCGGCGTGGGCGCTGTAGTAATACGGAGTCCCGCGCCGCGTCTCCAGAATCGCCAAGTGCTCGTCGCCGAGGTGGGCATCCAGCCGGTCACCGCCGGGTGTGGCCCACAGGGGCGCCAAGTCCGCCGCCACCGCGGCAGAGAGGTAATTCGCGCGCAGCTGCCGGTCGTGATTTCCCGGCGCCATCGCGAACCAAGCGTTGACTCCGTTGTAGGTCTCGCGGTGGAAGCGGGCGTCCGTGGCCGAGGCGATTCGCAGCAGCTCCGGTCGAACCACGTCGAGCTGCGCGGCATCCGTCGCCCGCAGAGCCACCGAGAAAGAGTGCTCGCCGAAGGGCATCCCGTCCACCTCGAGCTCGCGCAGCGCCTCGCCGAGCTGGCCCGCCTCGGCCTCCGCCGCCCGGTCCTGAAGCGCCCCCTGGGCCTGTGGCGGGGCATCGCCAGCCGTGGCGTGGGCCATCATGCTGTAGCGTTTCTGGTGGTAGTGGCGGCGCGCCGTGCGGATTCGGCGGCGGGACTTGGCGGCGTCCTCGCGGCGCCACTCGCAGGCAAGGTCCAGCTCGGCGTCCAGGTCCAAGATCTCGCCGAAGAGATGGGCCCTCGAAACCGATGGCGGATCGATCAGCGCGTATGTCTCCACGCGCTCGGAGTCCAGAAGCAGGTGGTCGCGGTGCGCCTCGACGTCGCTCAGCGCCAGTTGGCGGTCCAGCCCGTGCGCACCGGAGAAGTGCGCCGTCCGTGCCGCTTGGCCGGAGTTGGCGACAGTCGCGAGCCGCGCGAAGAGATCCGCTCCCGCGAGCGGCGCTAGCGGGGTGACGTCGTTCACCAGGCCCCGGAACGCCGCCACGGTGCCCTCGAATCTGTCGCAGGCCGCCTCGATGTGGCCGAGCAGGAGCCGCCTCGTGCGGTCCTGCGAGAGCCAGAGCGCCATTCGCTCGACCACGCGGCGGGAGGCTGCATGCCCCTTGCCCGCCGGCGGCTGCGGTGCCAGCTGCGGATCCCAGATCCAGAAGACGCTGGCGTCGATTTCGTAGAGCCCCCTGGCGAGCAGGTGCCGGTGGCGCGCAGCCCGCACACGGGCGTCGAGCGGGTCGCGGCTGTCACGCCGGGGAAGGGCGGTCAACCGTCGCTTGCACGCCTGCCAGCGAATCCGCCAGCCGGGCGGGAGGCTCCGCAAGGCCCGGGCCCAGCGGAGCGCCACGCCGTCGATATCCCCCGCCGACCGGCACTCGAACGGAGCTCCGAGCAGGCGCGCACCGCCGAGCAGCTCGCCCCGCCTCGTGATCACGATGCTGTCCCGGACAAGCCCCAGCCAGGGCAGTTGCGTGTGGAGGCAGGCCGCCTCGGGAACGGTCATGGGGTCGCCTCCGTGACAAACTCCAGGGGCGGAGGGCCCGGGTCGCGCTTGGCCGGGTCGTAGCGGCGGCTGCAGCGGGCCGATCGCAACAGCACAATAGGCAGGGCCGGGTCGCGCTTGGTCGTGAGCACGCCCAAGCCAAGCCCCGCCCCGAACAGCGCCAGGCCGGCAAGTGGGGCGTTGAACGACGAGAACGCCGCGGTGCCCGCGCACACCGCCCCGAGGAATAGCCGCCGCTCGCAGCCCATCACCGTCAGCGGGCGACTCAGCGCGAGATAGGTCGAGTGCACGGTCGGACCCTGCGGCTTCGCGCTCACGGGAACAGCCATCGCATGAAGTTGACGGCGCCGATGGCCATGCCGACGCCAAAGATCAGGCCAGCCAAGGCCCGCTTGCTGCCGCCCTCGCCGAAGGCGAACATCAGTCCTCCGACGACGATCGCTATCAGGCTCAGCCCGCGCGCGATCGGCCCGGTGAATGCTCCCTGCAGGACCGTGACGGCCTGCAGCCAAGGGCTGACTCCGCGCCGCTGCGCTAGCAGCGACTCCGGAAGGACCGCTACCACCAGCAGCAGGGGCCAGACGCGCGCCCAGGCGCGCCGGAGTGTTTTCTTGTTCATGGGATTTGCTCCTTTGTTTGTGAAAGTCGTTGGTGAGTCCTGCGTGCAAGGCCGTTGTGGCCTGACAGGCCTGTGCGTATGTGAAATGTTGATGCCTCGTGCCGACGACTGACGCTTGCCGCAGAACTCACTTACAGCTAGGATATGTCATTTCTAGCTTACTGTCAAGCGATATGGCATTTATTTTCTTATTTTTTTCGTGTTAGACGCTCAAGGCATCGTTTGCGGCAGTGCCAGCGCTGCGAGCGGTGTCGCGGCAGGCGGGCACTTGTCCCGATCCAGTGGCCAGATCGGCCTATTCGTGTCAGGCGAGAGATTCTTTTTTGGTGGTGGGACGGTTGAAGGACTTGACCCTTGGTCGTTTCCGGCGCTGGGAAGGCCGGCTCGGCGTAGAGTGGGCAGCTGATCCGTGCCGTGCGGACGACCTGCTGGAGATGGGCTTCGCCGGATGGGCCAGTTCTTGGTGAGGCATGGCTCTCGGTGCCGGCAGCGGGGCTGCGTCGGCTCGCGTGCGAGGAATGTCAGCGGCACGTCGAGCGCCGCCTGCGAAGTGAGCGTTGGCCGCGTCCACGGGTCCGAAGCGCCTCTGGCAGCAAGTGCTCGGGATGGCCGTCGTGCTCCGGCAGGCCAGATCGCCGGCCAAGTCGGGCAGGGCGACGCGGGATGGGTTCTCGAGGTCTGTGCAGTCTCGCACTTCGTGCAACCGATCTGCCAGCGGTCGGCAACTTGGCGCTCCTCCGGTCGGAGGCCCAGCGGAAAATTCTAATTGTCGTCTGACAGACCTTGATGTCACGGGCCGGCGACTGTGCGGAATCAACATGGATCGGGTCATCCTGATACGGCCGAACTTCACGTATGCGAATTTGCGCGATGCCACGTTTCGAGGTGCCGTGCTGGAAGACGCCCTGTTCGACGGGACGGACCTTTCGGGAGTGGATGCGACGGGCGAAAATCTCCCGGGCGTCACGCCAAGAAAACTAAGATGGGGTCTACGACGCTCGGCGTGGAAGAAGCGTTGGCGAACGAGATCAGGCGCAGCTCCCGCTCGCAGCCGGTCTTGCCTGACCGTGGTAGGCCCGACCAATCGCGCGACTGACGTCACTCCCCGCCTCGCTGCCCCCCCGGAGGAGGAGTCCAAGACGGCCTCCATCGGCGCAGTGCGCCTCCACGCCCGATCATGCGCCACCACTCACAAGTGCTATTTATAGATGACTAATTCAGCGGTCGATCGGTGCGGTTGACAGCCCCGGCTGGGACAGTGCTCGCGTTTCCCTTCCTCCGAGCAACCCTAAACGGGGCAACAGAAGGAGCAATTGCCCCGGCCATGGGGCCCGTCGGAGGAATTACAGCGCATTCCGGCCGCAGATGTTGCGCGGCGTGGGGAAACGCTTGGATACCATGGGGCAACCGGGAGCTGGGCCGCTCCTAAGCCGTGGGCAGGGCAGGGCAGTGGGTACAGCCCACCGGCCGGGCGTCTGAACGATTGTCGCCCGCGAGTCAGCCGGTCCCAGGGCAGTACAGGAGGTCAGCGGCATGGAAACAAGCGGTCGAGGCTCGATGTCAGATCGGTGGCGGCGGGTCGGAATCGTCGCGATGGTGGTGGCGCTGGTAACTGCCCTCGCGTGCAACCCGGGAACGGACGCGGGCCGCCCGCCCAACGTGGTGTTCATCCTCGCCGACGACCTCGGCTGGCGCGACTCGGGAGTGTACGGCAGCGCGTACTTCGAAACGCCAAACATTGACGCCCTGGCCGAGCGCGGCATGATGTTCACCGACGCTTACGCGGCCGCGGCGATCTGTTCCCCTACCAGGGCTAGCATCATGACCGGCCTCCACCCGGCCCGGCTGGGCATGACAACGGCCAGCGGCCACCTCGAGCGCGTGGTCCTCGAAAAGGGCCTGCGTCCTCGGGGTGCGAGGAACCAGCCGGCTCTGGCCGCCAACAGCGTCACGCGGCTGGGGCTGGAGTACGTCACCCTCGCAGAGGCCCTCGGCGCCGCGGGTTACGTTACGGGCCACTTTGGGAAGTGGCATCTGGGTCGGGAGCCCTACGACCCGCTCAGCCAGGGTTTCGGGGTCGACCTCCCCGGCACGCCTGGCCCTGGCCCGTCCGGCGGATATCTCGGTCCTTGGAGGTTCTGGCCGGGAATGGGCGCCGAGGGCGAGCACATCGAGGACCGGATGGCGTCGGAGGCCTCGCAGTTCATCCGCGAGAACAGGGACCGGCCGTTCTTTCTCAACTACTGGTGCTTCTCGGTCCACGCTCCGATTCAGGGCAAGCCCGCGCTCGTGGAGAAATACCGGGAGAAGGCCGATCCCGGCTATCCGCAGCGCAACCCGATCTACGGGGCGATGGTCGAGAGTCTCGACGATGCCGTCGGAACGCTGGTGGGCACGCTCGACGAGCTGGGGATCGCGGACGAGACGATTGTCGTCTTCTTCTCGGACAACGGCGGGATGGTCCACCGCTTCAACGACGGCGTTCCGGTCACGAGCAACGCTCCGCTGCGCCTTGGCAAGTCGTCCATCTACGAGGGCGGGATTCGGGAGCCACTGATAGTGGTCTGGCCTGGCCACGCCGAGCCCGGCTCGACGAGCGCCGAGGTTGTTCAGAGCATCGACTTCTTCCCGACACTGCTGGAGATGACCGGAACGTCTCCGGAGAGTGAGATGGCATTCGACGGGATCAGTGTTGTGCCGGCGCTGCAGGGAGGGAGGCTCGATCGCGAAGCTGTCTTCACCTACATCCCGAATTACACAGGCGCGACCATGCAGCGTCCGAGCGCGGCGGTTCGCAGGGGCGATTGGAAGCTGGTCCGCTTCTTCGCCGACGGCCCAGGGCAGCGGGACCGCCACGAGCTCTACAACTTGAGGGCGGACATCGGGGAGACGGATGACCTTGCGCCGTCCAGCCCCGCCTTAGTCGCCGAGCTTGGCGCCCTGATCGATGACTTCCTCGACGACACCGACGCGGCCATCCCTGGTCCGAACCCCGACTATCAGGAAGGCCTCGATCCGTTTCCCGAAGGGCCCACGCGCGTCGAGAACTGACGCAGCACAGCTCGGTACCCCAAACGGCCCCAATCGGCGCTAAGCAGCCGGGGTGCCGAGCTTGGCCAGAATGTCCGCTGCGATTTGGCCTCCGTGGAACCGGCCGTTCTCGATGAAGATCTCGTTGGTGTGCATCCCCGCAACGACCACCCCGGCAAGGTACACGCCGGGGCGGTCGCTCTCGAGAGTGGCCGGGTCCGTTCGCGGCTTGCGAGTCTTGGGATCGAGGACGATGCCCAAGCGGCCCAGAAACTCCGTGTCGGGCTGATATCCGGTCATCGCCAGCACGAAGTCGACCTTGATCGACCTTGGCCCGTCCGGGGTCTCCAAGTGCAGTGCCGCGGGCTCGATACGGCTGGCACGAGTGCCGAGGAACGCCCGAATCTCCCCATGTTTGATGCGATTGGAGATGTCGGGCAGGATCCAGTACTTGATCTTGGGGCTCAGCTTCTCGTGGCGGTGGACCAGCGTCACCCGGGCCCCGGCCCGGTAGCACTCCAGAGCGCAGATGGCTGCTGAGTTCTGGCCGCCGATGACAGCGACGTCACAGTCGTAGAACGGGTGCGGCTCCCGGTAGTAGTGGTGGACGTTTGGTAGGTCCTCGCCGGGGATGCCCATCCGCACCGGAATGTCGTAGAAGCCGGTCGAGAGGATCACCTTGCGGGCCCTGTAGCTGCAATCTTCGCCGACACGGTTGGTCGTGAGCACTTGGAATGCTCCGTCGGAACCATTGACGGCATTCACGCGCTCGTACTGGTGGATGTCTAGCCGGTAGTGGTTCGCGACGCGGCGGTAGTACTTGAGGGCCTCGCCCCGGGTGGGCTTCTCCCTGACAGCCGTCATCGGGATGTCCCCGATCTCCAGCAGTTCTGGTGTGGTAAAGAATGTCAGGTTGGTCGGGTAGCGGTAGAGCGAGTTGACGACGCAGCCTTTCTCGATCGTCTTGACGCGAAACCCGGCCCGCTGCACGTCGATGGCGCAGGCAAGCCCCGTCGGGCCCGCACCGACCACGATCACATCGATGGCTTCGGGTGGATCGGTCGTTGCCAAGATCCAGTATAGGTACCGTCGGCGATCTCCAATGGGACTGTTCGGCACCGCGCCGTCGTGTTGTCGTGTTGGCACAGTCGCGGCCGTGACGGACTATGTGGAGACTGCTGGGCCTGCCGATGCGCCCCTCCGCAGTCACGTCGGACGCCGCTTCGGAGGGGCATGTCATCGCGACGGCGTTCGTGAGTGGGGCTGTGGTGGCGACGGGTCTCGGAGGTTCAGGCCGCCGGGACGTCGTAGTCGATGTCGGGGGCGGGACTTCCAGTCAAATCCGTCCTCGCCCCCGACCCGCTCGTGACGTTGGATCACGAGCTTGAGGAAACCACGACATGCCAGATCTGGGCTGAGGGCAGGCTGCCCGACTGCGTTCTGGAGGTGGTGTCGCTGTCGAGTCTCAACAACGACAAGAAGCTAAGCAAGGACAAGTACGAGCGACTGGGGATCCCAGGGGATCTCTTGGACGACCCGGACGCGAAGGAGCCCAAGCACTCGCTGCTGTCCTACCGGCTAGACACGGAGACCGGCAAGTACAGCGAACCGCTGAAATCCGATGCCGAAGGATCGATCCAGACCGCCATGCTGGGCGTCCCGCTGCGCGTCGCCGACTCGAGATTGGTCATCGCAGCTCACTCGAACGCTTATGGTGGAGAGGCTTCATCGATGCGTTCGCGTTGTCGGCGGCATGACTCCAAGCCTGCTACGACCGAACCGCTCCGAACCGGCGAGTGAACTCGTCCCAGGCAAGGCGATAGTCCTCTTCACGGTCGCAGCGGGCGAACGGGGCAACATACTCGATCACCCGCTTGTGAGGCCCGCCGGGAAGCGTGTCGTCAAGGATCTGCCGGGTGACCGTGCCCTCACTGAGGTGGCGGATGTCCTCCCACCCGAGGGATGTGGCTGGAATTGTCCGTTCGGGAGTCGCGAGACCGTAGTTGGTGTCGCCCTTGGGCGCCTTGCGAGCCAGACCAACTCCCGGCAGTCCCTTGGAGACCGTGAAGACGATACGGCCATTCATGTCGTACCAAGTGTCGGCCTCGTACTGGCGCATCACGGGGAACTGCACGCGATAGATCGCCAAGAGCTCGTCAAGGGTGAGGCCGAGGGCCATCGAGACCAAGACATCGATCTCGACGAGCGCCTGTCGTCGCTCGTAATCGGTGCGCAGAGCGCAGGTCCGCGACCACGACCGGCTCAGACTGTGAAAGAAGCTCGGATTCAGGCGTGGAGTGGACTTCGTCCACCGATCGTCTTGGCAGGCTGGGGTCCAGACCGCCTCCCAGAGTTCGCGGTAGTGGATTGTTGAAGAATTCAGGGAAGCGGCTCGCAAGTGCGCGGCTGTGCGAATTCCGTCAGTGTACGCCGGCATTGGAAAGGGAATTACTGACGTGAGTACCCAAGATCCAGATGTTGTATAGGTTCCGGCAAGAGTCCAGCATATGGTACTCGTCCCGAATCGGAATAGTCTGCATCTATTTGCGGAATGCTGCCGGTCTCACATCGTGCTCGGCGCCCATTCCACCCAGTATCTGTGGAACTCCTTCTGGCCTCCATGAGCACGTAATCTGTGCCGGGCAGTTCCCCAGTCCCTAGCCCGCTTCTGCTGCTCTAGCAGCCGACTGTCGTGCGCGGCAGCTCCAATTCCAGAGTTCTGACCATGGGCTAACTAGCGTTGTCCAGAATTCTTCGGCAGAAGAGGGTGTTGTCAGGTTTCCGTTGGCTGGGACGGGGACCGAAAGCGCGTCTTACGAGCGCGCCGAGGAGCAGTGTCACGGCGATGGTGACCAGCTGGGCTGGCGAGTGGGTTGGGCCTGTCTAGCAGCTGCCGCTGGGGCCATGCGGCAACGTGGCCGCGCCGTCGCGGAACGCCAAGTGGTACGCAGTGTGGTCCCGCACTCGCGACGGTTTAGGCTCGAGCTCGCCGCATCCGCGAGCCGGTGGGAGAGCGCACCACGGGGTGTGTCCGCCGCTGGCAGTCTGCCGGCAGGGCCGGGAGACTGCAGTGCGTCGGTAGCGGCCGGCAGTGCCGCCGCGGGCTCGCCGTTGGCGGTCGCGGTGTCGTGGGCTGCGGAAACAACGGCACCCGAGCCGCTCGGCGTTATGGCCAGCAGCACGCCCCACCGCAGCGTGCCGGCTCATCCGCCGGTGGCCGACAGCCGCCGGCGGCCCGCACTGCGCGCAACCGCAGTCTGCGGCTCGGACGGGGCCAGCACGGCAGGCCCTCAATGGGACTGTTCCAGTTAGCCGCAGCGGTCGACCCAGCCCATCCGCTGCGAGCCCGATCTGCTTCCTGAATCGGTGCAGAATCCACCATTTACAACACCTACATTGCTGAAAATGGAGTATTTCAGGCAGTCAGGCGCTATATCTTGCACTATTACACATGTTTATCGCGATTGATGTGACTTGTGTCCCGGAGGCTGCTCCACTCTGGATGACTACTAGGACATACGATGACCAGAAGTCTGAGGTCACGGTCCGGACGGCCCTCGACCGCTACGCCCGCAACTCCGACCTGCGTCGGCGCGTCAAGCAATGGTCCGCGCAGTCCGCCAACGCAACAACACCCGCGCAGCCCACCTCTACCTCACCCTCCTGAGCCCGCTTGCCGTCGTCGCTCCAACCGAATTCTGACGCGATAGCCACGCTTAGGCCGGGCGTGCTTGCGCTCCAGCATCGCGGTAGCGCTTCAAACGCTCAAATTCTTCTCGGGCATCGCGCGGAAGAAACCGGACATCCTTCACCCGGATACGCTCGAATGTGTAGACATGCACTTGACCGTCCGAACTCGCGTGCATGAGTGTCCAAAGCTGGGTGTCTGGGTCCGAAAGCTGGATCTGGTGATGATTCAGAAGAGTAATAATCTTGTCCAGCCACTTCGGAGCCTCTTCCAAGAATGACATGGGATCGGACATTGGTCCCAAGACGTGGAGCATTTGGCTGCACTTCCCGTAAAGCCTCGCGCACTGATCCTTAGTTAGAAACCCGGATTCGACCGGCACCGTCTCGACCACCCTGCCCAGTTTGTCCAGAACCTGCCTCGTAGGTACTGGATAGTAGTCTTGGTTAACCGATTCCATGGTCCTCATCAGTACCGAGATCCTCTGCTTCTTCCGAAGTTTAGCCTTTCGCCGCTCGTACTCAGGCAGGTCTGCCACTAGGGAACCGAGAACCACGGTCTCTAGGATGTTGCGAATCTGGAGAGCGACGGATTCCGCTATGACCTGCGGGTACATTCGACGCATACGCAGAAAGAAGCGCGCTGCGTCGGTGCGCTTCTTCACCTGTTCCATCAGTTCACGGTACGACTCGTCCGCGGTCTTGGCCGGAGCGTTAGCTGCAATACTCATGGCACCCGCCCGCTCTGCCACTGAGTAGGCATCTCTTCGATTCCGGCCCAACGCCCTATGGGATTGGCCCTGTCGGGCGTCGACGGGGGTTGGGCCGTAGGGCTGGTACTCGCTGCCTGTGTCCGGCGCACGCAGGCTAGGTCGTACCGAGCTTGCATCTCGAGCCATGCTTGAGCACTGCCCCAGCCCAGCCCTTCAAGGCGCAGTGCCAAGTCCGGCCAGATCGCGCGAAGGCCTTGGATCACGTCGGCCAGCTCGTTACGACCAACCCCCAGCATAATCGCCGCCTCCTCAATCGAGCTGGCCCCCCCCTGTCTGGCCGCCTCCGCCCCGATGCAGCCCACGCGAATTCCCAGCCCGGGATGGGGAGGGTCGATTCGCAAGGCGGCGTTCGCACTGACTCGCTCGTGCTCTGGGATCTCTTCGAATGTCATGATGCTCGATGCCCCTTATGGTAATTCTCGTATCGCAAGACCCACACGTCGTCCCCCTCGCGCCGAAAGGTGATGCACCAGCCACTTCCCACACGGACGCTCCACTCCCCTCTTCGGTTCCCCCTCAGCGGATGCAGCCGAAAGGTGGGGACGTTCAGGGTCTGCATCGGGCGACGGGAATCCAAAGCCGCAAGGATGATCCGGATGCGTTCCACATGCCCGGCCTGCAGGCGACTGGCGTCGTTTCGCTCAAAGAACCGGCGTAGACGGCGGTCAGAGATTCGCTGTATCGCCACCCTCTGCCCGCCCTCAGAATCGCAGCGTCGCAGGCGACCGGCACAACAGGCCCGTCTGCTCTTGCTTGTCCAAGATACGATCCTTAGCTTACCAGATTGGTGCATCTCGGAAGATGGTTGCGCCTGAAGCGATGGTGCCCCGCCACGCCACTGAATGCTCGGAGACCGACTGCCTTCGTCCTGCCCGCTGCTGCGGAATCGAACCCCGGCTGCAGGCAGAGCCCCTGGCCGGCGGTCCAGACTTGGCCTATGATGGCCTGCAGGAATCCTGGCACCATGTCCTAGCCCGAATCAGGGCCTCTCTTGTTGGGCCAGGCCGGCAGCCTGCCGCTGAGCGCGCGCCATTATCGCCGGAGCGACTTCGCGCTCGCGCGGGCCAGAGGGAAGCGGATCCCAGTCCGGCCCTGAGATGCTGGTGGGTGACCGGGAGTTCCTGCGGGTGCCCCGCGAGAAGGTGGCGTTTGCTGCCCGAACCCAATCGAGATGTGCTCGAGCTGCGCTTCAAGCAGTAGCTCTCCGCACGCGAGTCGGCCACGCTTCTGCCGATCTCCCGCTGCAATGCGGCGAGTGGGTACTGAGCTTGGCTAGGGAGCGCTTCGCAGCCCTTACGAGGCGGTTGGAACGGATAGCGCGGGTGGCGGGGATCGCAAGCGCAGGACTTCGGCCATGTGTCGCGGGGAAGGGCGGAACACTCTGCCGCCAACGCTCGTTGTTGGAGCAGCAAATCGGCATCGCGGACAGTCCCAGAATCTCGTCGGCCCTAGAACGGGACTCCGAACCCTCATGATCTGCGCGATCACCCCGACCGCTTGCGACTAGACACACTCCGAGAGGCACTTGAGAGCTAGTGTCTGGGTCAAAACCCCAGAGTCGCAAGAAATAGTTCCATTGTGCCTTTACATCTGTATGATAATTCAGGGATCTTCTCTGTGAAATCTTGTTTAGTCGTTCTATAATCTCTATGTGTTCAGACTTTGAGCCACTGCGGCGCTGCTTCCATCGAGAGCCGCCTCCTCGTTCCCTCACAGGGCTCTGGCCTTCAGGGGCGAATCTGGGCGGTGATCGGGCCCTAGGGCCCGATTCGGCACTCCAGGCCCCCGGTATTCGCCAGAATCGCGCCCCGGGCGGCGCCACCCGCCCTGCCCGAGGCAGGCGTGCGGTCCCACTCGACATACCGGCGGGAACTCTGCGTGGCGCGCACCGTTCAGCGTCGGATCAGACCAGCCCGGGTGGCCGATCCGTTCCGCAGCGACTCTCGCTGCGGCTGGGTCCACCGTCAGCCGCTCGTTCGCACGCGTGGCGACCAGCGGGCGCGGCCGCGCCTGTCGAGCACCGGGCAGACCAATACGCTAGCTCTCATCCGCAGAGATTTCGTGCTCAGACACGGCTCTTGATATCGCATGATATGATGGAAGCTATGCGAGAAATATTAGAGGCCCAGCAGACGCTCGGTCAGGTGCCCATTGAGGACATCGAGATCGATTCCTCTTCCCGTGACGAGATGCCAGCAGTGCTGCGCGGTCTCAAGTTCATCTTTTGCAACCAAGGACTGCGCAGTCAGATCTTCGCCTTGATCGACGAGCAGGTCCTCAAGTCATCCGTAGGAAAGGCACCTAGTGGAATCGATTCAGAGTCTGGAAAGACGATCGATCCGCACCATGGACGGCCCGGCATGTCGCTGTGGATGGCGCTCGTGTTTGCACTGGTCAAACAGGCCCTAAACTGTGACTTCGACCGCCTCTGTGACGAGGCCAACCAGCACAAGACGCTGCGGATAATGCTCGGCGTGAGCCCCATGAGCAATCGGCAGTTCCACTACCGGACGTTGGCGCGGAACGTGAAGTTGTTCAGCGCCGAGTTGCTGGAGAAGATCAACCGGCTGGTGGCCGAGGCGGGGCATCGGCTGGCGGGCTGGCAGCCCGGGGATCCGCTCAAGGCGCGCTGCGATACGTGGGTGGTGGAGACCAACGTCGAGTATCCGACGGATTACAGGCTGCTGTGGTTTGCGTTGGTGCAGCTGGTCAAGACGGCGGTGGGCCTGAGCCACAAGTATCACGTGGTCGGCTGGCGGAAGGCAGGCTATTGGCAGAAGCGGGCGCATCGGGGCTACCGCGGGCTGCGACGGGAGTATCGCAAGCAGTCGCGCACCGAGCGAGTGCGGGCCTTCGCGTGGGTGGCGCGGAAGATCCTCAAGCGGGGGCGGAAACTAGTGGCGAGCCTGGAAGCCAAGGGGGCGGCGGCAGAAGTGGAGTCGTTGCGGAAGTGGGTGCGGCACGCAGCGCGGCAGTTGGACCAGATGGAGCGGCGACTGCTGCAAGGGGAAAAGATACCGCACGGGGAGAAAGTGTATTCCTTGGTGGAAGAATACACGCGGTGGGTGTCGAAGGGAAAGGCGGGGACACCGGTGGAGTTAGGAGTTCCGGTGGCGATCGTGGAGAGCCGGGAACAGTTTGTGATGGAGTGCAAGATCCTGTGGACAGAGGAGGACGTGGAAGTAACGGGGGAGTTGCTGAAGAAGGCGAAGCGACACTGGCCAGAGATGAAAGTGTGCAGCTTTGACAAGGGGTTCTCGAGCGTGCAGAACATCAAGAACGCGGCGGGAGTGATCGAGACTCCGGTACTGCCGAAGCGCGGGAAGCTGTCGAAAGCGGACCGGGAGCGAGAGGATGGGGAGGCATTCAGGGAGGCGCGCAAGCAGCATCCTGGGATCGAATCAGCAATCAATAGGTTGGAGCATCATGGGCTGGACCGGGTGCGAGAGAAGGGTAAGGAAGTGTTCGAGCAGGTGGTCTGGCGGGCGATATTGGCAGCGAATGTGCACCGGATCGGGAAACTGCTGAACGCTCAGGAGCAAGAGCAGAGGAAGCGCCAGGCGAAGCGGCGGCCCAAGGCCGCCTAGGCGTGCTTGCCAGTTCAGACTACAGGACAGCCGGGGCGCTGTCAGGGGGAGGTCCGTCTCCGGCCCACATTTTACAGATAATGGTCTAGCTGTCGTATATATAGTAATCTTGTATAAGCCTTATTGAGGTGTTATGGCCGTTTGATAACGGCACTTGGGATCGAGTTCCGCTGGTCGCAGCGCAGGATCCTACCTGATGAATCACGGGCTCTGCCCGCTCATGGGGGGTTTTGACCCAGACACGAGCTATCGCGCGGCCGTGAAAATGCGACCGCACAGCTCCATGCCGACAGACCCTCCAGAGACTTGCCCACACACAGCGTCGCAGCAGTAAGACTCAAGGTCGTATCGCGCCGGACGGGTTGGCGCTCTCGACCTGACCGTCAGAACACCGCGAATGCGCCCCAGCCCAACCAAGTTTTGACGCGATAGTGTTTGAGACAGTGTGCGCCGTGCTAAGGCACTGGCTCCCAGCGGGTGCGAAGCCCGCCCGGCTAACTGTCGCTCCAGCCGGAAGCCGTCGGAGCGGGTCATGGAGGTAACGACATGGACTGAAGCACTCCGACGTGACGGGCCGCCTTCTGGGCGGCTCAGCGAGTACGCAGGCCGTAACGCGAGTGAACGCCGAGCAGGCCTCGAAAAGCATGATGCGGAGGCCGACCCGCCGTTGTTTCGGGGAAGGCAGCCAGCGTCCGGGAAGCGAGCGACGCGAGCACCGGGCGTCTCCGCCGGGGTATTGGCGACAGCATGCGTGCAAGAGGGAGACAGAGGCAACACGGGAAGCCCTGTCGGTGGCGTGCACGCGCCAACCGGACTCCCGCGAGGGACAGGCCGGGCCGGTCAGGGTGGCGGAGAGGTCCGTAGTACCGACGAAGCCGGGTAACTCCGGCGGAGGGAAGGGACCTCAGTTCGAGAGCGATGCAGGAAGGGGGACAGGACAGGTGGAGACTGGCGCGAGCCTATTAGCTCCGGAACGGTTCGGAGACTCCAGAGAGCATCCCATGCGCAAGCGAACGAAGACCCGGACCACCGCGCGTAGCAGTGGCTGGGAGAACTGGCACGCGCCCTCGACGCACCTGCGGCAAGCGGCTGCGCCAGTGGCTGTGTCGGAAGCACAAGGTGAAGTCGGGCAGATCCGTGCACTACCCGAGCGAGAGGCTGAGGACAGACTTCGGCCTCGTGCGCCTAACCGTGCGGACGGCCAGCTTTCCGTGGGCGAAGGCATGATCTCGTCCGAGAGCCGGATGCTGGAAATTGGCATGTCCGGTTCGATGAGCGGGGAGAGGAGACGTAGCTAAGCGGGAAGGTCAGTGAGGCACCTACAGGTGGCGAAAGCCGTAGGAACAACCCTAAAACAGCTACTGCTTCCTTGCTAAGGCCAACGCGCCTCTCCTCGACTCTACGGACGACGTCCAGTCGCAGTGCCAGCCGGGATCAGAGTTCTGACCATGGGCTAACTAGCGTTGTCCAGAATTCTTCGGCAGAAGAGGGTGTTGTCAGGTTTCCGTTGGCTGGGACGGGGACCGAAAGCGCGTCTTACGAGCGCGCCGAGGAGCAGTGTCACGGCGACGGTGACCAGCTGGGCTGGCAAGTGGGTTGGGCCTGTCTAGCAGCTGCCGCTGGGGCCATGCGGCAACGTGGCCGCGCCGTCGCGGAACGCCAAGTGGTACGGAGTGTGGTCCCGCACTCGCGACGGTTTAGGCTCGAGCTCGCCGCATCCGCGAGCCGGTGGGAGAGCGCACCGCGGGGTGTGTCCGCCGCTGGCAGTCTGCCGGCAGGGCCGGGAGACTGCAGTGCGTCGGTAGCGGCCGGCAGTGCCGCCGCGGGCTCGCCGTTGGCGGTCGCGGTGTCGTGGGCTGCGGAAACAACGGCCCCCGAGCCGCTCGGCGTTATGGCCAGCAGCACGCCCCACCGCAGCGTGCCGGCTCATCCGCCGATGGCCGACAGCCGCCGGCGGCCCGCACTGCGCGCAACCGCAGTCTGCGGCTCGGACGGGGCCAGCACGGCAGGCCCTCAATGGGACTTTTCCAGTTAGCCGCAGCGGTCGACCCAGCCCATCCGCTGCGAGCCCGATCTGCTTCCTGAATCGGTGCAGAATCCACCATTTACAACACCTATATTGCTGAAAATGGAGTATTTCAGGCAGTCAGGCGCTATGTCTTGCACTATTACACATGTTTATCGCGATTGATGTGACTTGTGTCCCGGAGGCTGCTCCACTCTGGATGACTACTAGGACATACGATGACCAGAAGTCTGAATTCTCAGCCCAGGATGCGCGGATCCGCCCCTCGGGCATCCCCGGCTGGGCGCCGGCACCGGCCGCGGCTCCCAGCCGGGCCGGCTGCCGTTGGCGGCTCCACGCCGCCGCAGTCGCTGGTGCGTCAGGCGGCCGCAGCCCGGCCCGCCAGCATGGCCCACGTCAGACGCCGGCCCTGCAGCCCCAGCGCCACCTGCCGCAGCTGCTCCGCCGTGTCCAGCGGGCGCAGGTTGCTGCGCCCGCAGAACTCCTCGAGATAGCGATGCAGATGGCGCACGCTGACGTGGTGGTAGATCCCGTACAGCCCGCGCTTGAACAGCGCCCAGAAGGACTCGATGCCGTTGGTGCTCACCTTGCCACGCACGTACTCTCCGCCGGAATGGTTCACCGCTGCGTGCTGGAAGCCCTCCAGCGACTGGTAGCTGGAAGAGCTGTCCGTGTACACTTCCGCGCCCGGATTTGCAATCTTGTTCACGAAGTCTTGCAGTTCCTCTTTGGTAGTGTTCAGCACTGCCTGTGCATGCACTCGTCCCGTGGCGCGGTCGCGCCCTCCGACCACCGGCTGCTTGCCGACTGTCCCGCGCCCGACGTTCAGCTTCTTGCTGGCGTGCTTGTTCTTCTCTTTGCCTCCAATGTAGACCTCGTCCACCTCCACCGGGCCGCCGAACAGCCCGGCGGGTGCGGCCAGCCCGGCCCGCACGCGATGGGCCAGATGCCAGGCCGACTTCTGAGTGATGCCCAGCTCGCGGCTCAGCCGCATGCTGGAGATGCCCTTGATGCTGGTGCAAATCAGATAGATGGCCAGGGCCCAGAGGCGGTAGCCGAGCTTGGTGTCGGCCATCACGGTGCCGGTGCGCAGGGAGAAGCGCTTGCGGCAGGCGCGGCAGCGATAGGGCATGGAGGGGTGAGCGCAGCCGGACTGCACCTTGTCAGAGCCGCAATGGGGGCACTCGGGGCCGTGGGGCCAGCGGAGTTCAGCGAACCAGATCTCGGCCGCTTGGTCGTCAGGGAACATCTGGATCACTTCGATCATCGAGATGCCCTTGCGGAACCATTTACCGGGACTCTTATAGGCCGAACCGTTCTTCCCAATCACTCTATTATTATACACTAAGTGCATGTCCATTGCAACCAGAATCTGAGAATGCAATGTATGAATTGTGACCTTGGGCACTCACGTCAGTAATTCCCATTGGAAAGGATGCGAGAACGATTGAGTGAAGATTCACCGTTCCGACAATCTTCACGTATGCATCGAGTGGCAATGAGAGGCAGGCCGTGTGAAAGTCCAACATTCTCGTCGTGTCGGCAAATGCCGTTCCGATTGCGGCATCGACAAACCCGACGTGACGGGGAACAATCGCGACGCTGAGCGTCCGCTCGCTGGCAGGTCCCACCATTTTCCGGTTCACATGGCGATAGTAGTCCGTAGTCCGTTGCGGCACCGACTCACGCTTGCCGCCGCCAAACGCAACGGTTGGTATCCGTCTTAAGTATTCGTCCGGGCCGCAGTCCGGAACGTAGTTGGTCCTCGGCAGATAGTCGTCCGGAATCCACGTGAGGTCGATGCAGTCGTAATCGCTGCTGAGCCGGCACTTCCGTCGCGGTGTCTTGTTCAGCGGGTTGGCGACGAAGAAGTGGGGCCCCGAGAGAATCCACTCGCCCGGGCCACTCGGAAAACGTGTCTCGCGCCGGATCGTTCCGTCCCGCACGGCATTGGTCTCATGAAACATCGAGTTGCTGGCGTACCGCCCCTCCAAGTCGCGGAGCCGCCGCGGCTGGGCCGCGAACTTGCGGATGAACTCCACCAGTTCCACCGAGTGCAGCGCCGGAAGGCGTGCCTCTTCGGGTCGCGTCTCGCTCGCGTCCAGCGCCGCCGCGAAGATCTCCAGCTCCTCCCTGCCTACCTGAACGATCCTCCGGGAATGACCGTTCGTCTCCCACTTGCCGGCGGAATTCTTGATGCCTGGAACCGGGCCCTCACCCAAGTGGCCGTGGCACGCGTCCACCGTGGCCGCCGAGTATAGGTTCGCGATGTGCCCGAACCGCGGTCGCTCGCGCCTGGACCCGTACACATTGGTGCTGAACCGGGTGTGGTGGTCCACCTCGGGAAACAGCCTCAGTTCGTTCTGGAACTGAAAGTGCGCCCGCAGCCGCTCATACATCGCCGCTCGAAGCCGGCCTCCGTTAGGATCGTCGTACACCCCCTCCGGATGTAAGAAACCCGCCGCGCCCCACTCATGGACAAGTCTCCATGCCTGTGGCAGGAAGCACTTGTAGAGATTCGTCTGCACGCCCTTGAGCACCGAATAGTTCTGGGCCGCGTTCAGGTAGCTCTGCGTCGTCGCTGCCGAGCCATATTCCGTCAGATACGTCTCGCGCAGGTCGCTCCACCGGTCGAACGCCTCCTCCCGCTCTTTGCGGAGCTGGGGGGCGCGCATCTTGCGCAGACCGATCAGCGGCTCAAAATCGCCGATCATCCCTCGCTCGTCCCACTCGACCTTGACCCACGGCGGATTCCCGACGACCAGATCGAACCCCTTCCTCGCCCTGCCGTCGGCTCGCGCGCCGTAGAACAGGTCCGCGAAGTGAAGCTCCCAGTGCAGGAAGCGCAACTCCCGCTCCAGGCGGTCGGCCATCCCGAGGCGCGGGAACTCTCCAAGCACCTGATCCATGTCAAGCGTGCCAGCCTCGTCCAAGATTCGCCGCGCCAACCCGGCGACGTGCTCCGCGTACTCTTCCCCGAACAGGAAGCCCGTGTCATGCGGGGCGATGCCGGGCAGCCGCACATCCGCGGTCAGCACCAGGCCCACCTCGGCCAGGAACTGGTCCCGTGTTGGCGGGTCAACGGCCGCCTCGATCGGCCAGTGCCACAGCGAACACCAGTAGTCCATCACCAGCTTGAGCCGCCGGTACGGGCTCGCGGCGAACGCCTCGGTGCCGAATGCACCTTGCCGGCGAATCTGGTCCTTGCGGTCGTTGGGAGTGCGCCGCAGGCGCGATTCCCGGCCCCAGACCCCGATGTCGTCAGTGGTCAGCTGACGCTCCTTGGCCAGCTGCTCCGCCGTGAGCGCCCAGAGCTTGTCCACCGCGGCCGACAAGCGCTCCAGATCCTCGATGTCGCTGTCCTTGAATGGCTGGCAGAACTTCCTCTTCCATTGCCTGAGGCGCTTGATCGCGTCGGGCGCGAGCGCCCGCACGAACCTGTCCGTGTATTGCGCCATGCCCGGGTCGGGCAGGAGGAAGTGGTTGACGGTGCCCGGCGGCCGCTGTGGCGACGTCCCCCGACCAACGTCGTCGGGCTGCCGGTTGAACCACTGCTCCTTCTTCAACGTCCCGGTTCGAATCTCGTCGGGCCGATACGTGGCCCGGCGGGCCCCGATCAGCGAGTTGCCAGCCACCAGTTGGGAGCGAAACCAGGGCACATGCCCGTCCTTGACGATCGAGTTCAGCCACAGCGACACCTCGGCCAGCTCGATCGCCACCGGGTTGAGGTCGGCGCCGAACACGTTCCGGTCCGCGATGAAGTGCCGCACCCTCTGCAACTCCTCGTCGTACCGCTCGCGGGGAACCCGCCGGCCAAGCTCGCCCTGCCGGCGGTCCAAGTACTTCGCCGCCAACTGGTTGACGGCCTCGTTCAGGAATGCCGCCGATCCCATCGCCGGCTCGCAGACCGTCAAGTCCAAGATCGCGGCCGCCGGCATGTCGTCCGGGACCAACTCCCGCAGCGCGTACTTCACCACGACCCGGGTCAGCGACTCCGGCGTGTAGTCGCTCGCCGACTTCTGGCGGTCCCGCCCGCGCAGCCGGTATAGAAACGTCCCCTGCTTGTGCATCAGGTGCTCCCGCACGCCCCGGCGGTCCGCGTCCCAGACTTTCTCGTCCTCCCCGTACAGGTACAGATCTGCCTTCGGCGCAAACCATGACTCCTGTAGCGGGTCTGCCTGTTTCTTGGCCGGCTTGAGCTCGTACAGGTCTTGCTTCGCGATGAATCCCCGGAACGACAGCAGCGCCTCGTACACCGCTCCCAGCTGGTTGATCCCCAGCTGGCCGTACGAGATCCTTCCCCGCCGCTTTCCGCGCCCCTTGGCCGGACGCGTCAGCGAGAGCAGCCGGATCACCCGCTGCATGACTGCGTCGGACAGGTAAGCCTTCGCCAGCAGCGGGGTGCGCCGCTCGTCGAACAGCGCGCTGTCCAGCAGGCGCATCTTGAACGTGCGGCTCAGGTGCTCCTTGCCGAACTCCAGCGGGCCCTGCGTCGCCGGCTTGGGATCGAAGCCCTCCCGAACGAGCCGGAACAGCAACGACAGGCTCTGCTGGATGTGGTTCCGGCCCAGCGCGACTCCGCTCGCCAGCCGCGACATCTCCATGTCCCGCAGCCGCTCCAAGCTGTAGCCCTTGCGGTAGATCTCGCTGTCGATGGGCGCGAAGCCCAGTTCCGGCCGCGCCTCGATGTAGAACAGGAACAGCAGCCGGTACATGTACCGCAGGCACTCCAAGCTCAAACGCTCCGCGAACTCCGGACCCTGGTCCGGCGGCACCTTGCCGTCCTTGCGCATCGACCGCAGCACTTCGTTCCCGACCAGCTCGATCGCCTCCCGCAAGGCGTACTTGAGGTCCGCCGAGACCCCGAAGGCATGCCGGTGGCTGTTCTCGTCAAGCTCGTCGGCCAGCGCCGTGCCCGATCCGGGGACCAGGGACTCGCGGTGCAAGAGGGCAGCCGTCGCCTGCAGCGTCGGACGCTCCCGGCGGCCGAGGATCTCGCCCCAGTCGAACCGCATCAGGCGGCTGTGGGACCACTTGGCCCTCTCGATCAGCAGCGTCTGGCCGCAGGAGAGCAGCAACACCCAGCGAGGGGCGCGATCCTGCCGGAACAAGCGCCGCGTGATGATCTCAGCCCAAGTCTCGGAGAGCACCGCCTCGTCTGGCGGGGCCTCTCCCCGGAACTGCTCCCTGCGCGGCTTCAGCGTCAGCGGGTCGACATCTTCGGCCTGCGCATCGTAGGCTCCCAGCACGACGAGGCGCTGGCCGAGCGGACCCTTGGCGGCCACCAGCACCGGAATCTCGACATCCCCGTCGACGAGCTCGTTGCGCGGATCCCAGCGATACTCCAGGGCTTCCACCTGACGCCGGTGCCATTGCTCTTGCGCCCTGAGCCGACCGCGCACTCCCGTGCCGGGCTTGTCGAATCGCTCCCGGAACGGGCCATAGTGCTTCCAGAGCGACCGGAGCTTGTCTTCCGGCGATTGCACATCCTCCTCGGAAGAGTCCGCCGCTGCCCGCCAGCGCTTGAGGGTCGGCCGGAGATCCTTCGACAGGATCTCCGCCAGATAGTGGTCGCTGTAGAACTCACGCTCGTTGCGGATGCCGACGAATGTTGATGTGGTCCCCTTGGGCACGAGCTCACTCCCTGCCTCTCATCATGCACACGCCCCTGATTCAACCCGCCGCGCTGAGCCTCATCCCAGCCCAAGTTCGTCACTCAATGGCGTTCTGCCGTGCGAGCGGAGCGTGGATCGCCCTGAGGGGGCGGAGTTAAGTTCAAGGCCGCAAGAGTCTTGAAGATCGAGTCTTGGGCTCCAGAGCGGCTCGGGACGGGCTAGGCGCTGCCGAGGTTGAGCAGGGTGTTCTGGCGGACGGACGAGCCGTGGCGCTCAAACTAAACGAGACGCACGCTGAAGGCCGGCCGGTCACCCTTGGAATGCATCTTGGTGGCGCGGAGGAACACTACAGAGCCCATTGAATCCTGAAAGGCAAATAAGAGAAATGAAATAAATAATAGTCAAATAAGTACACGGCATATACTACGACAGAATGCCCGTTTAGACTCTCTAGCCACACAAATCAAGGCCTAGATCCGCCGTGAACTGACGAACTTGGGCCAAGGTCGGGAGACTCACGGTCGGGCACGATATCGGCCAAACCAGAGATGAAGGCCACCGCTGGCGCTCGCGAGGTGTTGGACGGTGATCGGAAGAGGGAGGCCGGGCGGTTCTGCCCCCTTGGCGGTCGCACAACGGCGACTGATCTATGGTCGCCGGCCCGGTGTCCTTGAGTGTTGAGCGCTCTCAGCGGACGACTGGCTGTTTGCGCTTCGACCGTCGAGAGGCGGGCGCTCGTCCGCTCGGGGCGTACCGGCGGTCGCGCGGCGGGCATCCGGCGAGATGGACTCGGCCATGATCTGGACCACGTTTCGCGTGCGCTCGCTGAACTCGACCCCAACGAGGTGAACTGCCCTCTGACCGGTTCGATACTTGGTCGCATATCCCCTCGCACGGAGCTGGGCCAACGCTGATACCCCTCCCGCGCGCTCCCGCACCTTGAACTTAAACAGGAATGCTCGATCCCGATGGACCACGGCCATGTCCAGCCGCCCGGCACTGGAACTGTCCTCGACGGTCACGGGCAAGCCCGCACCCGCGAAGTACGAATAGAACACGCTCGCGTAGTAGCCCTCGAAGCGGGGGATGTCATTCCGGCGATGCCAGTCCGTCGGGATGCCGGCATAGACGGCTTGGAATCGTCGCTCCAAGCCTTCAAAGTCGCAGTTGTCCAAGAGGTCGGCCAGGGCGACACTTTGCTCGACGACATCGGACTGGTCTGGCAGAAGCACGTCCAACAGGCACTCATTGAGCCCCTCGCGCACTTCCCGGTTCGGATACCGGAGCCGGTAGTAGGCCTTGCCGGATCGGCGCTCCTCACGGTCGACCGTGAGGTAGCCCGTTTGGAACAGGAGCGCTCCTGTGGGCATGTTCCCAACGTCAAACGTCGACAACAACTTGGAGCTAGCGAGCATGCCATCCAAGACTGGAGATGCAACCCGACGCTCGAATAGGACTTTTGTCAGGAAAGTCGGCGTACCACTCTCAAACCACCACGGCCTAGAGTCCCGGTGGAAAAGCAGCAGGAGGATTGCGAAGGGATTGTAGACCCTGTCAGGCCCACCCCAGCTGTACCCGTTGTACCAGTCGCGGACCGATTCTCGATCCAGGCCGTCCATCAAGTCCGCGAACACTTCATCGATGTCTGCCTCCGTGTACCCGCAGATGTTCCCGTAGCCGGGATTCATCGTGATGTCGATGAGGTTGTTGAGGCCAGTGAACAGGCTGGCCTTGGAGAAGTTGCTTACGCCCGTCAGGAAAACGAACCGGATGTGCGCATCGGTAGCTTGGAACACCGAGTACAGAATTCTGAGGCGGTCGCGATTCTCGCGCGCCAACCTGGGACGGTCCAGCACATCCACGATGGGCTTGTCGTACTCGTCGACGAGCACTGCGACAGTCCTGCCAGTCTTAGCATGTAGCTGCCGGATCACTTGCTCTAGCCGGCCCTCGGCCGAGCCATCGGCCACAGTCAGGTTCTCCCGCTGCTCAATCTGTCCAAGCTGCCTGTGGACACTGCTGGCCAAGCCTTCGGGATGCCTGGCATTGACCGCCGCGAAGTCTAGGCGCACGACCGGATGCCGGGCGGTCCAATCCCAGCCCTCATAGGCCGCAAGCCCCTGGAACAGATCTCGGTTCCCCTCGAAGAGTTCTTTCAGGGTGTCAACGAAAAGGCTCTTGCCGAATCGTCGCGGGCGTGCCAGAAAATAGCACTTGCCCTCGTTGACGAGCTTGGCTGCGAAACCAGTCTTGTCGACGTAATAGGAATTCCGCTCCCTGATTTCCCGAAAGTTCTGGATGCCGATAGGCAGGAAGCGGTTCGCCATGGCGCTTGATCAGGGTACGACGGGTCGGGGCCGACTCGGACCGCGATTCCCACCGACGGCGGCCCTGAGGACGCTCCTGTAGGTTTTGGGACCTTCCGTGCAACGGTCTGCCCGGACGTGCCAATGGTCGCTGGGACCGCAGGGAATCCCGGTGATCCCCGCGCGACAGCCGAGTCCAGAGCGGAGTCTGGCCAGGCTCCGACAGCTCTCCGGAATCGTGGGTCCGGCGATTCTGCGGACCGCAACGGGCAAGCACGGCCTCGTGTGCGGTCGGGCCATGTCCAACGCGCGCCGCGTTCCGAGCGAGGCCGGGAGTGCGGCGCCATGGCGAGCTCAGGCAGGGTTGGTGTGATTGTGTCGTTGAGGCGGGGCAGGACGTCATTGCGGGTCAGGTCCATCGAGTTGGCTCTCCGCGCCCGCGCTATCATCTTGTCGCGTTGCCCGGAGCGACGCTGGGAGGGCTTATGTGGAGACTGCTCAGGCCGCTGTGCGCCGCTGTGTCGTGCTCTGTCGTGATGGCGGCGGACACCGGTTGGGAGCGGCATGTCATCGCGACCGGGTTCGCGAGCCAGACCGCGGTTGCGGCCGACTTCACAGGTGATGGCCGCCCCGACGTGATCGCCGACGCCGGGGGCGAGACACACCTCTACACGGCACCGGACTGGGAGAAGGTCGTCATCGACGGGAAGTGGCCGTTCCGGCCCGGCGAGCGGGACACGATCCACAGCGAAGTCATGGATGTCGACTCGGACGGGGACCCGGACTACATCGGCGCGGTCTACTCGCCGGGGCCGGTGTTCTGGCTCGAGCGTCCCGACGACCCGCTCAACGACCGCTGGACGCTGCGGATCGTGGACGCGGACGTGAACGGAACCCATGGGTTGGTCACCGGTGACGTCGACGGTGACGGGCGGCTCGACCTGGCTGGGAACAGCGCGCAGCCAAAGGACCCGTATCCCAACTCGCTCGTCTGGTGGCGCGTTCCCGAGAATCCGCGCGGTGCGGAGGAATGGCCGAGGTATGTCTTCGCAGACCAGGACGCGCCGGGGCTGAGCCATTACCTGGGGATCGGCGACCTCGATGGTGATGGGAGGGCAGATGTGGTGTCCGCGGGCAAGGACGCGGTCACCGGCGGCGGGAACTGGTTCGCTTGGTGGAAGCAGCCCGCCGACGGGTCGATCCCGTGGTTGAAGCGCACGATAGCGGTCAACCAGACGGGCGCGACCAATGCGCTGCCGGCGGACCTGAACGGTGACGGGGTCATGGACATCTTCGCCACCCGGGGCCACGGTAAGGGCGTGCTGTGGTTCGAGGGGCCTGCCTTTGAGGCGCGGATGATCGATCCCGACTTGGCGGGACCTCACGATTTGGCGATCGGGGACATCGATGGCGATGGGGACACCGATGCCGTGACGTGCGGCAAGGACAGCTACGTTGTCGCTTGGTACGAGAACGATGGCCGCGGTGGCTTTGCCAAGCGGGTTATCCATGATGATCAGGCCGCTTATGACATCCGTCTGACCGACATGGACGGTGATGGCGACTTAGATGTCTTGGTGGCTGGCCAAAATTCCCGCAACGTGGTCTGGTACGAGAACTCTGTGACAGCACGGTAGCCACATAGCGAAAAGCGTTGCTTGGGTGCGGGCGCGCAGGATGGTGCCTGTGTGGAGCGAACGAGGCCGCGTGCGCGCCAATGCCCGACGATCGCTCTTCATTGGATGGCGTCCGTCGCCCATGCAGCGGTCCCCGACTGCAACGGGGCTAATTCCACCAGGCGGTGCCCGTTCAGGCACTGACGCGTCATCGGCAGAGCTCCCACTTTGCGATGTGCAGCCAGCTGCCGCGCCTCGGCGCGTAACAGCACTGCACCCGGCGGGCTAACTCCCGGGCACTCTCCGGCTCGAACATCTCGTTGAACGCCCGTTTCTTGTGCGTGTTTGGGTTGTCCAGCGCCAAGGTGACTCGCACGCACTGCGCGTAGCGCCCTTCCACAACCTTGGCCAATTCCTGCGCCCAGTCTTTCTTGGCCTCATCAGTACCTCCCTACGGGTTACCAAGGAGGCTGCCCCTGGCAGGCCAAATTGGAACTGATCTGTTTGACTTGACGCAGCACTCGTTTGCCAGCAGGGTGAGCGCTCCGTCCCGATCCTCCGCCTTTCCCTATCCCAACCTGAATCACGGAATCTCACCCTCGTCCTCACCAACCGGCGCATTCTTCCGTTGGACCTGCGCATGCGCAGCCACCGCTTGCCAGTGCCATACTCTGAGCGCGTGAAAACGTTCAACACGGAGGGTCCCATGGTGCCCGCGCGGCACTACTGCATCCCTCCCCTCAGTCGCATCAACCTCGAAGAGGTGCTCGAGCTCATCGAGCACATGCGCTACTTCGTCCTTCACGCTCCGCGCCAGACTGGCAAGACCTCCACGCTGCTCGCGCTCGCCAACACCATCAACGCCACAGGGCAGTATCGCTGCGTCTATGCCAACTTCGAGGTCGGCCAGATGGCCCGCGAGGATGTCGGGCAAGCCATCCGCACGATCTTGAACCAGCTCGGACTGCGCGCCAGACGCACTCTGGGCGACACGTTTGTGAAATCGGCCCAAGCGAGCGTGACGGCTGAGAACGAGCCAGGCAGCGCTCTCAACGAGATGCTCACACTTTGGTCCGAGAGCGACGATCGGCCCTTGGTATTGCTGATCGACGAGATCGACACCTTGGTCGGAGATTCGCTGATCTCCGTCCTGCGCCAACTCCGGGCCGGCTATGACCAACGACCGGAGGGCTTCCCGCAGAGCATCGTGCTTTGCGGCGTGCGCGACGTGCGAGGCTGCCGCATCCTCACCAGATCGCGGGGAACGGATGTCACCGGGGGCAGCACCTTCAACATCAAGGCCAAGTCACTGCGGCTGGGCGACTTCACGAAGTGCGAGACGCGCTCGCTGCTCGGCCAGCACACCGAGGAGACTGGCCAAGAGTTTGAATCGGACGCAGTCGAGAGGGTTTGGGATCTGACACTGGGGCAACCGTGGCTGACCAACGCACTTGTCCGCCAAGCCTGTTTCGATGACCGAGCGGGACGGGACCGCAGTCGGCCCATCGGCCTTGCCGCGATCGATCAGGCCAAGGAGACCCTTATCCTCGAACGCGTCACCCACCTAGACCAGCTCGCCAGCCAGCTTCGCGAGGAGCGCGTTCGGCGCGTGATTCTTCCGATGCTGGCGGGATCCGACGACTGGGACTACTCGCACCGCGACCTGGAGTATGTCCGGGACCTCGGACTGGTGGCCGCGTCGGGGCCCGTCCGGATGGCCAACCCGATCTATGCCGAAGTCATTCCGCGCGAGCTGACCGCTGCACAGGAGTCTGGACTGGAGGGAATGGTTTCCCCGACTTGGTACGCGAAGGATGACGGCAGCCTCGACCTGACGACACGGATGGCGGCCTTTCAGGACTACTTCCGGAAACACTCCGAGGCTTGGGTGAAGCGTTACGGCCATCGGGAGGCCGGCCCGCACTTGGTGCTGCACGCCTATCTGCACCGCGTGGTTTACAGCGGCGGGCGCATCACCAGGGAGTATGCAGTGGCCCGCAGGCGCACGGACTTGGTCGTCGAATGGTCACGTCCCGGTGGGACGCTGCAGTCCAATCCCAGCACGCACGTCATCGAGTGAAAGGTTGTCGGTCAGCGGTCCGGCTTGGAGGGCGTGATCCGCAAGGGCAGGGAGCAGACAGCGTTGTACATGGACTCTTGCGGCGCGGAGTCCGGACACTTGGTGCTCTTCGACATGCGCCCGGGAAAGAGCTGGCGGGAGCGGATCTTCCGTCGGGCCTCGAAGCCGGGTGAGCCGCCGATCACCGTATGGGGAATGTGATTCTGGGAGTGGCCGACCGCGGGCACGGTCGTCCGTTCAGTGCCCCGCGTCATCCAGAGACTGTGTGATCGTCTTGCACTCGCGTCAGCAGCAAGCATCGTGGTTCTGGATGCCCGTCTGGCCTCCTGCGCGAGACTTGCCGCAGTCTATCGCGTGCGACAGCCTGATAGACTGCGTTGGTTGCTCGGTGGGGCGCGTCGGATGAGAGCGTGGCAGTTCTACGGATTCGGGGACATGCGCCTCGACGAGGTGCCGGAGCCCACACTTCGGGAGGGCCATGTCCTTGTCGAGGTCCTGTGCGTCCAGCCCAGCGTGACGGAGGCACAGCTCGCTTTCGGCATTCCGACGCTTGCGTACGACGAGATTCGCCACCGGCTCGAGACAGAGGCCCCCGTTAGGCTCTTTGGCCATGAGTTCTGCGCTCGTGTGATTGAGAGTCCCTCGGGCTCCCAGTTCCGTCCCGGGACCAGAGTCGCCGCGAGGGCCAAGCTTCCGTGCGGGGACTGTCCCCTCTGCACTGGTGGCCGGGCCACCGCCTGCCGGGCCGGTCCGATCATCGGGTTTCAACTTCCAGGCTGTCTCTCCGAACGTGCGCTGCTGCCCGAGAACGCGCTTGTCGAGGTCAACGATTTGATCAGCGATCGAGAGGGGGCATGCCTCCAGTCGTTGAGTGACAGCTTGGCCGCCGTAGACACGGCGGGGATCCATATTGGTGAGTCTGTGGCGGTGTTCGGTCAGGGCAGTATGGGGCTGGAGTGCATGCAGGCGGCTCGCAGCGCCGGAGCGGGGCTCATGGTCACAGTTGACGTCCGCGACGAGGCCTGCCGAGTGTCTTCCGTCCTCGGCGCCGACATCTCGATCAATGCTCGAACCGAGGATCCTGTTGAGGCGATCCGCGAACTGACCGCGGGCAACGGCGCCGACATTGTCTTCGAGTGCGCTGGTGGCAGTCCCAAGCAGGGCCTGGCAGGCGGCAGCACGCTCCAGCAGGCGATTCAGGCAGTGCGCTCCGGTGGCAAGCTTGTCGTGGTCTCTTGGTTTGGCCAAGCCCTCGAGATTGACGTGGATGGCCTTCGCGAGCGAAGCCTCCGTGTGCTGTTCCCCGACATCAGCACCTACGCACACTTGGAGCAGACGGTGCGGCTGGTCGCTTCTGGGCGGGTGCGATTGGGCCCAATGCTCACACATGGACTGCATGGCATCGAGTCCGTGCGCGAGGCCTTCGAAATTACGGCCAACAAGGGAAAGCACGGGGCCATCAACCCGGCGCAGGTGATCATGCCCCCGAGCGCGGACTTCGCTGGGTCCAATTGAGCAACCAAGCCTCGCCACCGATGGAGTGCAACGACAGATCTCCGCTGGATCGTACCCCGGCCTCGCGTTTTCTGGCTCTTTCCACGGGGCTGGTGTCGGACGCGCTGGGCAAGACAGGGGCCATGGACCACGCAGTGCAGTGCAAGTCGGCGGTGAGTGCGATGGCCGGGCCGGGCTTCACAGTTCGGGTGCATCCCAGCGACATCTTGATGGTCGGCAAGGCCCTATCGGAGTGCCCGCCTCGCCACGTCCTCGTGATTGACGGACGCGGCGAGTGCAACACGGCCCTTTGGGGCGGCATTACCACGCACGCCGCACGTCTGAAGGGACTCGCCGGCGTTGTGATCGATGGGGCCATCCGAGACAGTGCCGAGATTGTGAGTGCCAAACTCCCCGTCTTTGCCCGTGCCACAGTGCCCAGCGCGGGAGGGGCGGAGTATCTGGGTGAGATGCAGATTCCGGTCCAATGTGGGGGCCAGCCCGTCAGCCCCGGGGACTGGGTCGTGGGCGACGCCGACGGTGTGGTGGTCGTGCCGAATGGACGAGTCGAGGGCACATTGCTGGCGGCAGAGCAGCTGGCCGAAGTGGAGGCTGGCATCACGCGGGCTGTCCTGCGTGGCGAAGACCTCTGCGAACTGCTGCGATACGACGAAGTCTTGGACAAGAAGAGTCGGGCCGTTCTGCCACAGCTTCGCTACCGCGGCGAGGGTTGACGGACAGCGGCCGGGGTGGCGGAGGAAGTGATGCGGAAGTTGCCAGCTTGGGAGATTCGCGAGCTGCCGGACGCTCCCCCATTCGGATTCCGGAATCTATTCCACGTCATCGGCCCTGGTGCGATCCTGCTGGCATCCTCGATCGGCGGGGGTGAGTGGCTTGTCGGCCCGGCGATCGGCGTGCAGTACGGTCGCGACTTGCTATGGATTGCAACGCTGGCCATCGTGCTGCAACTGGTGTTCAACCTTGAGGCGATCCGGTACACGATGTACACGGGCGAGCCCGTTGTCACCGGATTCATGCGGCTGCGGCCCGGGCCACGTTTTTGGGCGCCGGTCTACGCCGTGCTCTGCGTGGCGCAGGTGGGATGGCCGGCCCTTGCCGCCGGGACTGCTGCGACCGTCTTCGCGACATTCGCTGGCCGGATGCCAGAGAGCGGTGACAGCGGCCATTTGGCGCTGGTGACATACGGCGTCGTGGGCTTGGCCCTGCTCGTTCTGCTGTTCGGCAAGACTGTCGAGCGAACCCTCGAGCGGATTTCCTGGGCAATGGTCGCGTTCATCTTCGGATTCCTCTCGTTGGTCAACGTCTTCTTCGTCCCCATCCGGGACTGGGGTGACACGCTGCGCGGCTTCTTCTCCTTGAGCGGGCTGCCGGAGGGGGTTGACTTGGCTCTCGTAGGGGCACTGGCCGCATCGGCCGGCTCCGGCGGATTTGGGAACCTGGCGATCTCCAACTGGTTCCGGGACAAGGGTTTCGGCATGTCCGCGCACTCTGGCGCCATCGCCTCGGCGACCAGCAGGGTCGCGGACCGCGTGGCGCCGACGGGCAGTGTGTTCAGGCCCACCACGGCCAACCTGCTGCGGTGGAAGCGCTGGTGGCAATACGCGCGAGCCGATCAGGTGTGGCTATGGGCGATGGGCTGCTTCGTTGGAATGTTCCTGAACGTGAACTTGGCGACCAGCGTTGTGCCTCCAGGCACGGACCTGTCGCAGATCGGAGCCGGCGCCTACCAGGCCGAGTACTTGGCGCTCAACCTCTGGCACGGTTTCTGGTTCCTCGCGCTGCTCAACGGCTTTTGGGTGCTGTTCTCGACACATCTCGGGAACACGGAGATCTTGGTCCGCATGCTCACTGACATTGCTTGGGCGGGGAGCCCGGCCATCCGCTCGCTCGTCCGTGGCCAAGCACGGACCCTGTACTATGCGCTGTTCCTCGGGTCTACGGCATGGTTCGCGCTGGCTGTCCGCTGGGGGACAGCCATGGACATGATGAAGTGGCTGGGCAATGTCGCGGGACTCGTTCTGTGCATCTCCAGTGTTCAGCTCTTAGTCGTGAACACCCGCCTGCTGCCGGTCGAGTTGCGGCCGCCCCTATGGCGCAGGCTTGCGCTCGCCGGCTGCGCTGTTGCGTACGGCGCGATGTTCCTATACGTGGTCTGGGGCCTGATCTTCTGAGTCACTTCCGGAGAACCGCCACAGTTGCTCTCCGAACGTCACCTGTCGGCGCGAACTGGATGGCGTGAGCTCCGAGGGTCCTGTGGCCGCCCGTCTTGGTGAGTGACCATTCAATGAGGGGTGGTATCGGACAAGCGGACAGTCTGGTCTCGGCACGCACGTAACTGCCACAGAGCAGCAGGCGGGTGACATTGCCCCGGGAGCGGGACACTCACCCCCGAGCGCGTCTAGACTGAAGGAACGCAGGGAGCAGCGGCCCCGAAACGGTGCATTTGCTGCAAGCCCCCGGGGGAGCCGCTGGCCGCCGCCGATGTGCGCCGAGCTCCGGAGTGGCCCGCACTCGTCGCCTGGGCCCGAAGCCGCCTCCGGCCGGTGCGCTCGATGTACCTGCTCGGCTCCCGCATGCGCGGGGACCACGGCCCCGACTCGAATCTCGACATCGCACTGGTGGGAGGTCCCTGGCGCGGCACGACACTCTCCGGGCTGCCGCCCGAGTTCGGCGGTGTCCGCACGGGCTGGATTCCGCTGAACCGCAGCCAGTTCGACTCGCCGCCGCGCGTTATGGGCCTCCCCTGGGTGCTCGTCCACCACGCGGTGCCGCTGTGGAAGCGGGCTCTGCCGAAACCGCCGGTCGGAGAAGACCGGAGACCACTGATGATCGACTTCGAGCACGTCCGGCACAACCTGCACCAAGCAGTCCTCTTCGTGGAGTCGTCAGTGCAACGCCTTCGAAAGCTTCACGCCAAGGATGGGCCCAAAGTCGGCGGCGCGCGCTCGCAGCTAGCGCTGCATTCCTCGAACGCCGCCGAGTTCGCCTGCAAGGCTGCGCTGGCGCTGCGTGGCATCGAGCCCCGGCACAGCCATTCGGCGGCAGCGCTGTGCGCAGACCTGTTGGCCAACGACCCCCTCGACCCGCTGCTCGACGGTCTTCTGCCGCTCAACGGGGGCACGCGGGAGGCGCATGTCGGACATTACTGTGCTTCTCAGTTTTCCGAGCCACCGGAGCGCAGCGCCGCCCGCGCCGCGGGAACGCTGCACGCGGTTGCGGAGATCGCCCGCGAGCTTGCGCCACGCATCCGCAGCGGCGCCCTCGTCTCGGCGTCCGACCTTCGGGACCTGGGAGACGAGATCCGACGCATCCCCGCCAGCAGGCAGCGCCGCCGGTTCGAAGAGGGACTGCGGGCGGTCAAGGCCGCCAACCGGACTCAGTCGCGCCCGCGCTGAGCGGCCCGCTGTCGACAGTCGCACACTCACGGATGATCGCGCCATCACCGATCCGGGTGTCAGCGTGTCAGCGTCTGCGTGAACGCTGGGCTCCGGGCCCGAGCGTTTCCATTGCCTCGACCTGCGCGCTCGGCGACATTGGCACACTCCCCGATCTCCGCCACCGCGCCGACACTTGCGTTGAACTCCACGACCGGGCCCTCTTCGATGCGCACGCCTTCCCCGACAAGCGCCCCCTTTTCGATGCGAGCGTCCGGGGATATTGTCGCGGTCGGGTGAATGTTCGCGTCTGGGTGGATGTTCGGAGATGTGCCGCGCTCCAGTGTTCCTCGAGGATCCGACGATTCCCATGGACAACAACCGCTCGGAGAGGATCTTGCGCGGGCCCGTGATCTCGCGCCGGCTGAGCTTCCGGTCCGGCGGTCCGGCCGGGGCCAAGACGGCGGGGCACCTGCTCAGCGTGCCGCAGACAGCGAAACAGGCTGGACTGAACCCGTACCGGTACATGCTGGATTGGCTGGATGCCTGTGCGTGCAACCGGGGTCAGGCCCCATCGGACCTGTCCCCATGGCTCACGTGGGAGATGGACGAGCAGCGCGTCGAGGCACTCCGCGCACCTCCCATACGCAGGTGGACTCCGGCCAACGGGCCGCCAGCGGCGGCGCCGGCTCACGCATCCGGCAGCACTCTGGCACGCAGCTTGACTCCCCGCTGAGGCTAGGTCGCGAGGGTCGCTACGTCACTCGCCCACCTTCTCAGGCTGGAGCCTGAACGCGGCGAGCGAAACCACCCTGCACTTGCGGGCCGCACCTTCACCCATCCGCGCCTTCCCTCCGTCTGGTCCTAGCGAGGGCTAGTCTCTCAGGCCCCGAATACTTCCTGGACTGAATGCTTACCTCCGAGGGTCCCTGTGATCGCCGGTCTTGGTGATAAGGTACGATCCTGTCAGATGCGAACCGGTCATGGCGGATGGCACTCTCCCGGAGCACCTCTCGTTACCAAGATGCCGTACGCCCTGGGCGCTGCCCACTGGTGGGACCGGGATCACAGCCGGCGCGCGATAGGTTCGCCGTCCGATCCTGCGGCCGTGAGGGGTCTCTGCCGGATGGCAGTGGGCAACGATCAGCTTGACTTGTCGAGTAATGGGACTACAGTTCATGTTCGACCGAGATAGGCCATTGACTTGAGTGGAGTCGTGCACTGAATCATGTTGAAATCGATTCGGATCAAGGGTTACAAGTCGTTGAGAGATGTATCCGTACGCCTTGCACCACTGTCTGTGTTGTTTGGTCCCAACGCCAGCGGCAAGAGTAATTTTTTGGATGCCTTGCAACTGCTCTCGAAGCTTGCGACTTGCAGAACTCTGAAGGAAGCGTTTGAACTTCCATATCGCGGCAAGCCTCTCGAATCATTTGCATTTGGATCGGACGGAATCGCAGGTCTCATGGAGCAGGAGCGTCTAGCATTTTCGTTCCAGGCAGATCTACACCTGTCCAAGTCTGTAGTCGAGAGAGTGAATCAACAAATTCGGAGTCTTCGGAACCCAAACTTCAATCAATCAACATCCAAGGTACATTTACTCAAGAAAGTTCGGGAGCGTTACCTCCGCTATCGAATCGAGGTTGAGATGCGGCCAGCATCTGGAATTCTCTGTATCAGCGATGAGTATCTCTGTGCGCTAACTTCGAAGGGCATTCCGAAACGAAGTCGAAAACCGTTCATTGAACGCAACCATGACAAGATTCGGGTACGCCTTGAAGGTCAAGGCCATCCAAGGTATTACGATCGCTACCTTAACAGGTCAATTCTCTCAATGCACCAGTATATGCCACATCACCCGCATCTTGAAGCTGCCCGTCGTGAACTAACAAGCTGGTTTTTCTATTATTTCGAACCCAGAGAAAGAATGAGGGCATTAAACCCTGTTAAGGAAGTGCAACACATAGGATTGATGGGCGAAGATCTTGCCGCATTTATTAGAACCCTAAAAGTTTCCCGACCTCGCCAGTTTAGAGCTGTAGAAAACTCGTTGAAATTGATGATTCCGAGCATTGATGGAATTGATGTTGAGGTCAGTAATCTCGGAGAAGTCGAACTCAGAATTAGAGAGAATGGAATCGCGATTCCGGCACGGGTTTTATCTGAGGGTACTCTCAGGATCTTAGGCTTGCTAGCATTAAATGGTGTTAGAGACAAGCCATCCTTAGTTGGAATAGAAGAGCCAGAAAATGGGATACATATGAACCGCGTGGAGCTCATTTCTGAATTACTAAAGAGTGGTTCAGATTCAGGAGATACCCAATATATTGCCACCACTCATTCCGAGATTCTCCTTGACATGCTGCCCACCGAGGCGCTCTTGTGGGTGCGTCAGAGCGGTGGGACAACCAGATTCAGCAAAATCAGGCAATATGAAGCCCTGTTTCGCCCCATTGCCATTCAGTCTGGCCTGAACGATTCCGAAAATTCCGATTCGATTTCCGATCAGATTCAATGAGGCATACTTGACGTTTAAAATAGGACTTTTTGTGGAAGACTACGCGCATAGAGCAGTCATCGGTGCTCTTGTAAGACGCCTAGCCAACGAAAAACATATTCAGCCGGACCTGGCATGGCTTAACGCCCGACACGGACTCGGTGCAGTTGGACGAGAGTTTGCAAAATATCTCAACAAGGTTGTGAGGAGGCATGAGCATCTTGTTGACCTACTTGTCGTTGCAACTGATGCCAATTGCATGGGATTCAGCAACCGAAGGCAGCAACTGGTGATCAAGCCATCTCCGATGTCAACTGTCTACGCAATTCCAGATCCACATGTTGAACGTTGGCTACTATTGGATGGAGCAGCATTCAAGACGGCTATTGGAAGGGGCTGCCAAGCTCCAGACAAGAAGTGTGCAAGAAACCGGTACAAGCAACTGCTAGCCCAGGAAATTCGGCACGCTGGTATCGACCTCCGCTTCGGAGGAATTGAGTTTGCCGAGGACATCGTGAATGAAATAGATATTGAGAGGGCTGCATCAGCAGATCCTTCTTTTCGACACTTTGTGAAAGATTTTCGCGCGGCACTCCAACGTGAGCCTCGAGTGTCGTGACCACGCAAGGACGATCCTAGTATCGGGACACACCGACTGCACAGTCTACTGCGAGTGGTCGACTGGGCGGATTGCATGGGCCGGCTCCTGTCCGGGAAAATGAGATGGGTCGCCTTGGCCGGGCAATATGACTGAGCCATCGAGCCCTCCGGCAACAGCCCGCCTCGATTTCCTCAACCGCCACCCGCGAGACTGATGGGTCTGGCATCGGTCTGAAGTGCGCTCGAAATCAGCCGAGCAAGTCCATCGATCAGTCTGGTATTCTTGGTGCGGATGCGCATTGTTGTGGGCTGTGACCCGCGACAGTGCGCCTGAAGTCAAAATGCAATTCGTGAGCCTGCTCTCCTTGCGCACGAGGTCGATTCTGCTTTTCTCCGCAATGGCGGTCTGTCTGGGGTGCGTGACGGACGTTGCAGACGACCGGAGCGCAGACCGCGCGATCGCGAGCCTGGACCTCTTTCCAGGCCTTGAGGCTACGCTGTTTGCCTCCGAGCCCAACATTACAAACCCGACCAACATCGACGTTGACCACAGGGGGAGGGTCTGGGTCTGCGATGTCGTGAACTATCGCGAGCGCGGCAGCCGCGACGAGCGCCCGCAAGGCGACCGGATCCTCATCCTTGAAGACACCGACGGAGATGGCGTGTCCGACAGCTCGAAAGTGTTCTACCAAGGCAGGGACGTTGATGCGGCTCTGGGATTGGCCGTGTTGGGCAACAAAGTGATCGTCACGGCCGCGCCCAATGTCTTGGTCTTCACCGACGTGGACGGCGACGACGTTCCGGACCGCAAGGAGTACTTGTTCACGCAATCGGGCGCTCCCCAGAACGACCACTCGACCCACTCGCTCTCCTTCGGCCCGGACGGCTGCCTCTACTGGAACATGGGCAATGCGGGCCGCTACGTGCATGACCGCCACGGAACCCTGGTCATCGACAAGTCAGGGCAGCCAGTGCTTGACCGGAACTTCGAGCAAGGGCTCCGACGGACCCCGGACACCGAGTGGCCCGACTTCGTCACCGCGCTGGCCGGGCGCTCAAGCCCCTATCTGGGCGGCATGGTCTTCCGGTCCGAAATAGACGGGACCGGGACCGAAGTGCTGGCCCACAACTTTCGCAACAACTACGAGGTCGCCGTCGACTCGCTGGGAGGTCTCTGGCAGTCCGACAACGATGATGACGGGAGTTACGCGTGCAGGGTTAACTACATCCTCGAGTACGGCAACTACGGATACCGCGACGAGATCACCGGGGCGCGGAATCTCGAATCGCGCACCGGGAGCAGCGACGCCGTGCCGGAGCGCCACTGGCATCAGAACGATCCCGGAGTGGTGCCGAACCTGCTGATCACGGGCGCTGGAGCGCCCACGGGTGTGGCCTCTTACGAGGGCCGCCTGTTGCCTCGCCAGTTCTGGGACCAAGTGCTGGTGACCGACGCCGGCCCCGGGGTGTTGCGCGGCGTCTTGGCCGAGAGATCGGGCGCCGGGTACGAAGCGCGGTCGGTGGACATCCTCAAGGGAGAGCGAGATCGGTGGGTCCGCCCCGTGGATGTGGCGGTGGCCCCGGACGGATCCGTGTTCGTGAGTGACTGGTACGACCCGGTGGTGGGCTGGAACCGCCAGCAGGACGCCGCGCACGGGCGAATCTTCCGGGTGGCGCCCCGTTCGCACCCGTACGAGCCACCTGAGCACGACTTCGATTCCGTCGCTGGGGCGGTTGAGGCGCTCAAGAGCCCGAATGTCTCCGCGCGGTACTTGGCATGGCAGGCGCTGGACCGAAACGTCGAGGCGGAGCCTGCTCTCGCTGACCTGTTCAGGAGTGGCGACCGGGTGCGTCACCGTGCCCGTGCCCTTTGGCTCTTGGCCCGCGTCGAGGGGCGAGGTCGCTCGTACGTGGAAGAGGCCTTGGAGGATCCGGACGACGACCTTCGCATTGTGGGAATCCGCGCGGCCCGGCGGCTGGGCACCGATGTCCTTCCGCTATTGCGGCGGGTCGCCGAGGATTCCTCGGCGCATGTTCGCCGGGAGTGTGCGATCGCGCTCAGGGAGCATCGTGGGTCTGAGGCCGACGCCTTGTGGGCGCGGCTGGCCGACCAGCACGTGGCAGGCGATCGCTGGTACTTGGAGGCGCTGGGCATCGCCGCTGACGGGAAATGGGACTCCCGCCTCGGTGCGTGGCTTGCGCTGGTGGGGGACCGTTGGACCGCCCCGTCTGGCAAGGAACTGGTGTGGCGCTCTCGGGCATCTCGCACACCGGGCCTCCTGGCCGAGATTCTCTCGGCTCCGGGAATGGCGGATGCCGAGGCCCCGCGTTACGTGCGGGCCTTCGACTTCCAACCGGATGGCCTCGAGAAGACTCTCAACCTTGAGCGGCTGGCCTTTGACCGCTCGGGCGGCGGGACGCCTCAGTCGTTTCTCGTGGCTTCCGAGGCCCTGCTTAGGTTGCCGACCCTGGATTTGGGCGCAGATCCGGACAGGGCTAACACGCTCAGCGAACTACTTGACCGGGGACGGGGCACCGCACAGTTCGCCAGGTTGGTCCAGAGGTACGGGATCAAGCGCCACCTTCCCTCCCTGATGGAGGTCGCCGCTCTGAACAAGGACAATCCGGTGGGGATTGCATCGGTGGGAACGCTGCTCGATGAAGGCGAGGTCAGCACGGTGTTGGAGTTCATTCGCCGCAATCCGGACCTGGCCGCGTCCGCGGTCGAAGCGGTCGGCAACACGCGCGCTACGGCGGCGGTCCCGATCCTCGAAGAAGTCCTGTTGGATGTGAACCACCCTCCGGCGGTGCGTGATCGCGCTGTCCGCTCGATGGCAGCCTTCAGTCAAGGGATCGAGGCGTTGGTTGATCTGGCCCGTCGGGGAGCGTTCCCCGATGACTTGGCGGTAGTGGCAGGTGCGGCGGTCGCGCGGTCGATGCACGTGCGACTGCGAGAGGAGGCGTCGAGGCTGTTCCCGGTCCCACCGCTAAAGGACCGCGAGCCCCTGCCGCAGCTGACCGAGCTGCTGGTGTACGTGGGGAATCCCGAGCGCGGCGCGGAAGTGTTCCAAGCCGCCACGTGCGCCGACTGCCACGTCGTCCACGGGACGGGAACACAGTTCGGCCCCGATCTTTCCGAGATCGGGGGGAAGCTTGCGAAGGCGGGGCTCTACGAGTCGATCTTGGACCCGAGCGCTGGAGTTTCCCCGGAGTTCGAGCTGGTCCACCTCGAGATGGCCGACGCAGCGGAGGTCTCGGGCTTCGCGGTTAGCGAGACGGACGTGTCGGTCACGCTCCGAATGGAGGGCGGGGTCGTCGCGGAATTTCTTGTGAGCCGGATCCTCGACCGGCGGAAGTCCGCGGTTTCTGCCATGCCAGATGATCTCCAAGAGCAGATGAGTGTCGACGATCTGGTGGATCTCGTGGAATACCTGAGCCGGCTGCGATAGCGACCCACGCCACGGGCGCGGGCGACGGGCTCAAATCGCCGGCTCCGCGGCTGCTGCCAAGGGTATTCCGCATGTCCGCCGTGCCACGGAGCGCTGGTTACCACACTTCGCCCTCGGTGCCTTGAAGACTGGTGGCTTGACCGGAGCCTGTGTCCGCCTGCACAGGCCCGCCTCATGATCGCGGCTCTCACGACAGCGGGCAAGATGCCTCGCTACACCGAGTACGAAGGTGTGGGCCACCAGAGCTGGGAGAAGGCCTACTCGGACCCGGAGCTTGTCACGTGGTCGTTCTCGAAGCGGCGTCCGTGAGGACACCGCGTATCATCGGATGGAGGCGCGGTCCGGGCCGGCCGTTGCTATGAGGAGTCGGGTGTGACCGGATCTTCGCTCAGACTGGCGCCGGCCCTTGGCTCGCCGGCGGAATGCGAGGCTGACTGGCTCTGGTGACGGACGCGACGGGCGGATTGCCGCACTTTGGCCGCGCCAGCTGGGAATGTTTCTAGAATGGGGCCGTGTCCAAGCGAGGCACTCCGAGGCTCGGCCATCGGGGAACTATCGCTGCGGGCATCGTGCACGACAGCAGTCACACCGGGTGAGGACAGGAATGAACGCAAGTAATCTCTCCAGACGCCACTTCTTCTTCGGCTCCCTGCTGGCGGGGGCCGTCCCTGCCGGAGGATTCGGAGCAGTTCCTTCGCTGAGGAGGCTGGGCTACAAGTCCCCCAACGAGACGCTCAACATTGCCTCGATCGGTGCGGGAGGGCGTCCGCTCCAAGTCTTGGAAGGCGCGACGACCGAGAATGTCGTGGCCTTCGCGGACGTTGACTGGGACCGTGGGGCGCGGGGCTTCGAGAAGTACCCGGACGCCAAGCGCTTCAAGGACTTTCGCAGGATGCTCGACGAGCGGGGCAGGGACATTGACGCCGTCGTGGTCGGTACGCCGGACCACAATCACGCCCACTGCGCGCTGGCCTGCATGCAGGAGGGCAAGCATGTCTACGTCGAGAAGCCGCTGACGCGGACCGCCTGGGAGTCGCGTTTTCTGCAGCGGGCCGCGGCCCACTACGGCGTTGCGACCCAGATGGGCAATCAGGGCTACTCTCACGATGCCACCCGAGTTGCCTGCGAGATTCTCTGGTCGGGTGAGATCGGGGACGTCAGCGAGGTCCACGCTTGGACCGGGGTCGCCGTCTGGCCCCAAGGCATGGGCAGGATTCCCGCTCCCTCGGCCGTCCCGGACACGCTGGACTGGGATCTGTGGCTTGGGGGTGCAGCTGATCGCCCGTTCACCGCCGGGGACGCTGCTTACGACGAATTCTCTGCGAAGCGCCTTGCCGATCAGGGACGGGCGCCGAATCCATACTTCAGCGGGTATGGCTACTATCTCCCGTTCAACTGGCGCGGATTCCACGACTTTGGCTCCGGGCTTATCGGAGACTGGGGCATTCACATCCTCGGTCCCGCGAATTGGGGGCTTCAGCTGGGCCCTGAGAGTCTGCTCAGTGTCGAGTGCGTCGACAAGGACTCCTCGCCACCACACACGTTCCCGGACCGCATCAAGTTGCGTTACGACTTCGCCGCGCGCGGCAGCCTGCCACCGGTATCGGTCTATTGGCACAACACCGAGGGCGACGCCTACCTGCCCGACGGAATGACGGTTGACGAGGCTCGCAAGCTTCCGGGGCAGGGTCCGCAAGTGGGCCCGCCCAGAAGGGCGCGGACCCCGCGCCCGGGGGGCCAGGTGCCGAACCGCCCGCCCCGTCCGAGGGGAACCGGGTACAACTGCATCTTCGTGGGCTCGAAGGGCTATCTCGGCACGAGTGGCCGCGGCGAGGGTGTCGGTCTACTCCCCGGGTCACGCTGGGCCGAGTACGAATTGCCGCCCGCCTTCCTGTCGCGTTCTCCCGGGGCCAGCACGGGGAGCAACACCGTTGCCCACGTTCACGACTGGATTCGGGCTTGCAAGGGCGGCGACGCAGCGTGCTCGAGCTTTGACCGAGCTGCCCCGTTCACCGAGTGGTTGGTTCTCGGCGCTGCCGCCGTCCACTACGAAGGCAGGCTGAAGTGGGACAACCGGAAGGGGCAGATCGTCAACAACCGTGACGCGAATCGCTGGGTGCGGCCGCGGTTCCGCAAGGGCTGGGATCTGCGGATCTGACGCATTGCCGGGTCGTGCCGCCCTTGCGGCCGGCTACCCGCAGATTGGCTAGGCCGGCGAAGGCCCAATCATGGCGAGTCCCTCATCTGAGCGGGCCGGACCGCCTGCCGTCCAACTTGTCAGCCGGCCGGGCCGCGCACGCGGCGACCGTCGGAGCGCCAGCGGGCGCGGCGGCAGAGCCCGAGCCCACTCGTCGGCTCCGCCACGGGTCACGTCCGCGGGTTCGGGCACGAAGAGATCGGCGGGGGCACAGACGGCGTCGCGGAGCATGCTGTCTGTCGACTCTCCCAGACCACGCGCTCCACTTCGACGCAGTACGCCCCCGCAAGGAATGCGCCTACTGCGTCAAGGAACCAGCGTTCCCTTCCGAAGTTCGCACTCAATCTCGCAAGACTCGCTTGCGCCAGGAGCGGTTGGACCGTCTCGGTTGGTTCGCGACGGGCAGGCTGTTGCCAGCTGGAGTCTCACGAAGTCCGTGTTGCGACATCCATGCCATGGCCGCGTGCCACGTATCGCATCAGGCTGGGAATCCCGGGGTCAGAGCACGAGCCCCCTTCGTCATCCGCCATCCAGATGTAGCCCGGATCGCGCAGGAGGCGACTGGCCAGGCGCACCGCGATTGCGTCTGATGGTCGGCCTTGGCGCTCATGGGCGGTCCTGACAACTTCCGCCCCCGTGTCCCTGTGCGGCCCTCGGCCAGGATGCCCGGCAGAACGCATCGCCGATCAGCGGTCCTACCCTCGCGGCGGTCGCGTTCCCGGTCCCGAGTTCTGACAATCCCGATGGTGCCGGGCAAGTGACCCCCGGCAGGCCTCGGACACGCATTGCAGCCATCTGACGCCTAAGAAAGGTTGTAGCCCGTGTTCGCCGGGAAGATGCATCCGGCAGGTGCAATGAAAGCCCAATCGAGCCTGTCCCTCCAAGGAATCGCACTCAGGTCTGTCCAAGCAGGGACACGATCTGGTGGGCCATGGGCACCAGTCAGAATCTAGAAAGTCGCAATCGGGTTCAGGGGAGAGCCAGTGCCGCCAACCACCCGCAACGGAGCCGCCGTCAGGAGGAATTCCCATCGATCTTGACGTGCCGCCTCCTCGCTGACAGCCTCCAAGTCCAAGTTGTCAAAGATCGGCATGCCCATTGAGACCAACACCAGCTGGTGGATTGGCAACTGAGCGCCCTCCACGCCTGACGGGATCACGTCCGATGCCGCGTCGCTTCCCAAGACCGCCACGTCCCTCTCCCGAAGCCACTTCGCGCAAGAGGCGTGCAGGCCGGCGGCGTTTTGGTCGATGGTCCAGGGACCGTTGGATTCCCGCAGCTTCCAGCGCCCAGTCCGGACCAGCACGGCATCGCCACTGCCCACCTGAATCCCTGCCATCTGTTCCCATGCGTCGAGATGCTTCGGGTAGATCGCCGTGCCGGGCTCGAGGTATGGCAATCCGAGCAGGCGGGGTATGTCCATGAGAATGCCACGCGTCAGAATGCCGTCCCGCATGTGATGGATGGAGTATTTCTGAGCTCCATCCTCGGTGACCTCGCCTTGTGAGTGGCCGTTGAACATCTTGCCGTTGTGGAACATGTGGCAGATCGCGTCCAGGTGGGTCGTGCCGAAGCCGTGATACAGAGTGCTGAAGCGGTCCACGCAGAACGGAAACTCCGGCGTGGCCTCGGCGCCGGTGGCGGTGACCTCAAGCTCGAACGGTGAGGGATTGTCCACCGCCAGATCGGTAAGCGCGTCGTGCGCCATCGAGACCGACACCCCCTGGCGGACCAATCCCGCGGCCGCGATGCGATTCTCAGCGGTGATCAGATTGATCGTTCCCAGCACGTCCGTCTCACCCCACCGATTCCAGTTGGAGAGTTCGGTCATCCACCGGTCGACCGATTCCTTCGTCACAGTCTCGGGTTCCTCGGCCCCGATCTGTTGCACTGGCGGTGTGGCCCCGGATTCGTGACCCGGACCATTCGCGGACCCACAAGCGGACAGACCGACGGCTACAACGAGTCCCAGCAGCATCACAAAGCGCCCATCAAGCATTCCCATCGCTCGTCCCTCCCCGGAAACGCGGCCATTATACTGAGCGCCGTGACAATCTTCGGCCCGACCCGCGATGATTCCGGGACGCAGGTTGCAGATGCCTCCGTCGCGAATGGCAGATTCTCGGCGTTGCCCCCGGGGCCGTCTCCGCGGAGCACGCCGGGGATGGGGGAGCAGGGTCACGATGGGTGTCTCGACTCCATCGGGAGCCCCCGCTCCGGTCGCTCCGCTCCCTCTGCGGCGGCGCCCCAAGAAGTGTGCATTCTTCAATGGCCAGAAGTGTGCACTTTTCGGCGGCCATTGACAGGAACCCCGGTCCGGCTCAGTCGGATGCAACGGATCGGCTGGGCAGCGCTGCTTCCGCTGCAAGCGTACGAGTCCCGTGGCGCCTGGGGCCGACCGGCGCTAGGTGGGCGTCGGGCCGTCGGTGGCGAGCACCCTTCATCGTCGCCAAGCAGGGCAGGTTCAGCGGCGCGGATCGCAGTCGTGCTCTCCGACCTTCGCGGTTGCCTCTTCATTCTGAAAGGGCCCACAGCCGCCTTCGGTTCCCTTGATCTCCGCGTCCGGTGGTCCCTGGTCCCTGACTTCCGGACATGGGCTAAGTAGCGATGTCCAATCTGTCGTCTCTGGGAGTCGGTTCGTCGAGGTTGAAGGTGGGTATCAAGAGGCGTCCAGTGGCCCCGGCTAGGTCACCCTGTCGGCAGTTGGAACCGGCGCTTGTGTTTCATCGTGCGCCGGAGAGTACAACCTGCCATTTGCTGGCTGCCGACGACGGGCCGGCAGGCCCGTTCCGGAACGGCTGGGGTCTCTCCACCGCGACGGGTGGAATCGCTCCAAGCTCGCGGCTCACCGCGTCGAGTTTGCTCACCGCGGCTGCCGCCACGGCGGCGCGTACCCACGTCTGCCTAGTTCGGCGGGGATCGCGGACACCCGCTGCTAGGCCCGAAGCGCCCATCGGTACGCCCTCGAGTGGACACTGTCAGTTAGCTGCCCCGACGGGTTCGGTGGCCTACCTATCACATTGGTCCAGCGCCACGACGAAGCCACTATGCGCTACAACCGACAACTATACGTCACTATACGAGTAGCAATGACCCAAGATCCGATCGATTACGACCCAGCAGTTCCTCTGTACAGTGAATGCCACTCCGTGCGTTCTGACACTTGCACCACATCAGATCGCACTTAGGTCCCTTGATGACCGGAACTCAGAGACTCAGAGATCCTGACGTTTGTGGCTCCGCCCGCCGGGCAGCCCTCCGATCCGGCTGAGCGGCCCGGCCGGCTCGCCGCACGACAGTCCTCCGGAGACATCCTCGCCGAGGTCGAACTGCGACCGGGCCCCGCCCCGCCACCATTCCACCCATCCCCGCGCGTCCCCGTCACCCGCACAGGAGCCGCTCCGAGCCCCGCGCCCGCTGACCGTCGATCCGAGGACTTTGCCGAGTGGCGAAGGCCGAGGAAGCCGCCGTGCTAGTATGAGGCCCGGCGGTTCAAGGGCCGCCAGTGACATGGCGAGGGGCGGAATCATCCGGCAGCATGTCGAGCCCGCTCCGCCGCCCACGCCCGCTCCGCAGCCTCCGCCCGCCGCGCCGCGGCGGCCGGTCCGGCCGCCGCCGCCCAAGCGAGGCGGGATCTATGCCGGAGAGATCCCCGTGCATGGAGTGGACTACGAAGAGGATGGTCGCCGCTTGTCCCAGAACCTGTCTCACGACGTGATCGCCTACCACGTGCGGGACGCCATCGCGCGGCACTGCAACTGGCTCGAGACACGCGACAACGTGCTGGCGGTCGACGTGTTCATTGTTTACAAGGACGAGGGCACGACCGTGACGGTAGCCCCGGACGTGATGCTGGCGAAAGGCCCCGCGGCTGAGATCAGACCGACCTCCGCGCTGGCGTGGGAGGGCCCGCGAGCTCCGGTCTTCAGACCGCCGGAACGTAAGTCGTACCTGCTCGCGGAGGAGGGCCGGCCGCCGGATTTCGCCTTGGAAGTCGTTTCGCCCAAGAACACCGCGGCGGAGCTGAGGGAGAAGAAGGCGAAGTATCTGAAGATCGGCATCCCGGAGTACTTCGTGTTCGATCCGTTCGCCCGGGAGTCCGATCCTCCCTTGAAGCGCTACCGGCTGCAGCCCGGAGGCGAGGCCTGGGAGAAGAAGACCTCGCGGGTCGGCCTCCGCAGCAAGGAGCTGAACACCGACATCCTAGTCGACGGCCGGGCGCTGGCCGTCATCAACCCGAAGACCGGCCAGCCCTACGAGAGGTCCCACAAGCTGCAGGCTAGAGCGGAAGAGCTGCAGGCTAGAGCGGAAGAGCTGCAGGCTAGAGCGGAAGAGCTGCAGGCCAGGGCGGACAAGGAGCAGGCCAGAGCGGACGAAGAGGCCGCGACGCGCAGGAAGGCTGAGGCCAAGGCGGCCGAAGCGGAGCGAGAGCTGAGCGCGCTTCGCAGTCGACTCGGAAGCCGTGGGTGACGCCCCCCTCGCGCCTGCCGCGAGCTGGTCACCGCGAGCCGCCACTCCGACAGGGAGCGACACTGGGAACCCCCGGGAATCGAGGCCGGCCTTGGGGACACTTGAAGCCGACCGGTCGCGCTTGTCGACTTGGCGACGCTAACGGTTGGGTACGAGGTCGGCCGCGGCCGCTCGAACTACGGCGAGAGGATGATCTCGCGCGGCCCGCGAGACCTGGCGATCGCCAAGCTGCAGGCCAACGGTTACACGAGCGCTCCACGCTGCCCGACGGTTGGGCCGGTGCACCTCGGCACCATGCGATCCTAGCCGCTGATATAATGCCAGCCCTTACGTTTCTTCGGCGTCGCAGCAAGGATTGCCCGGGGTAAGCGTTCGAGAGAGCTGTGATGAGCGCGGGCGAGGTCTCCACGGTTAGCAAGATTTTCTTCAGGCGGGGCATGGCGTTGCGGAGGAGATCATGCCCTAGGAGACGGAGCAGGGTGGATCTAACTCTGATGCTGCAGTCGGCAGCCAGAGAGTGAGGGCCGGCCGCCTAGAGGGCATGCCGGGTGCCAAGTCACACGCTTGCGGTGGTCGCTGACCGGATCGTGTCTCTCCCTGGGGCGAGGCTGATGTGGGCGGGTCTGGCAACGCGCAAAAAAAGTTGCCTAAAACGCTGGACACGATATATGGTTTTGTGTAATCCTGCAAGTGGTGCAGGACGGGCAGCACAGCGGGAGCGCAACGGGGGCGCAGTCAGTGTCCTTGCTTGCAGGTGGCGCGGGTCCCGGAGTAGGCCAGCCAGAGTTGGGTTGGCAGCAGTGGGTGCTGGCGCTGGTGGAGCAACTCAGCGCGGAGCAGGCCCGCGCACGGCACTGGGAGGCCCAGGCGTGGCGGGAACGGGCGAACGGGGCGCGGTTTGAGGGACTGTGCGGGAATCTGACCGGCAAGGTGGTGGAGTTGCAGGGACGCGTGGCGGAGCTGGAGTTGGAAAATGAGGGACTGCGCAACAGCAACCAGGACCTGCTGAAGAAGCCGTTCGGGCTGACGTCGGACAAACGTGAGCCGGGCCAGGGGGGGCAGCCGCCTGTGGCGCCCGGTCCGCAGGGCGGCGGGCAGCAGCCGGGCGGGGGCGCGCAGGGGCCGGGCACGCGCAAGAAGAAGCGCGGCGGCCAGCCGGGTTCGAAGGCTCCCAAGCGCACCCGGCGGAAAGATCTGGCCGTGCAGGAGGAGGTGCACGAGCCGGAGTCGGGCAACTGTAAGTGTAAGGACTGCGGATTGCCCTTCGCGCGCAACGGCGAGGCAGTCAGCGAGCGCGTCGAGATCGAGGTCAAGGCCCATCTGCGGCGCATCCGGCGGACGCGCTGGCGGGCAAGCTGCGAGTGCGCGGCCCAGCGCGGGGAATCGCAGCCGGAGGTAGTGGCGCCGCCGGAGCCAGCGCTGTTTCGGGGCACAAGTTATGGGCTGAGCGTATGGGTGACGTTCTTGGTGCAAGTGTACTGGCAGCGCCATCCGGCGCGGGCCTTTGAGCGCGAATGGGGGGACTGGGGAGTGGCCTTCCGGCGAGCACGCTGCTGGGGCACCAAGAGGCGTTCTTGGAGTGGTTCAAGCCCTTGGAGCGGGCGATTGGGGAGCATCAGCGCTGGGCACAGGTAGCTCACGGGGACGAGACGAGCTGGGTGGTCCACATGCGGGCGGAAGAGGGGCAGAACGCGCGCTGCTGGCTGTTGTCAATCACCGTCGAAAATTGCACACTTCTGACAATTGAAAATTGCACACTCTTCGGGAGCCGCCGCGGAGGGGGCGGAGCGACCGGAGCGGGGCCTCCCAGGGCCCCGGGCATCCTCAGATCGGCCAATTGGGCCGCGATCCGCGCGCTCTTGGACCGGGCCTTCACGAGCTTGCTCCCGTGATCCCGGCGTAGTCGGACAGCGGACGACGCTCTACGTCCACGACGCAGGGTGTCGAGGGTGCCCCGGTCTGTCTCGTCCAGGACTCGGGGAACACCCGCCAACCTCCGCTCCAACCCCCTAACGCCTCTGTCCTCCAGGCCGGGAAGTGTGCAATTTTCGACGGCCAAATCTGTGCAATTTTAAGCGGCCGGTAACAGCTGTGGGCGTGTCTGACGGCGGATGCGGTGCGCATGCGGGTGGAGGACTCGCGCAGTGCGCAGGCGGCGGCGACGCTGTTCGGGGGACTGGGGTTGGAGGGCCCGCTGACACTGGTCTGTGACCGGTATTGCGCGTATGTGCGACTGGCGCGCGAGCACGGCGGGCAGATTGCGCTCGCATTCTGCTGGGCGCACGTCCGGCGGGACTATGTGAAGCTGGTGCGGTCGCGGCCAAACCTGGAGGAATGGGGCGACGGTATCTTGGATCGGATCGCGCTGCTGTACCGGCTCAATCGCCAGCGGCTGGAGCTGTGGGACCAACAGGCAGGGCTGCAGGAACAAGGGCCGGGCTTCGCAGCGGTGCAGCTGCGACTGGAGGCCGAGTGCGCGGCGCTGTTCGCGCAAGCCGAGCGGGAGGTGCAACGTTTCGAGGCCGAGGAAAAGCTGTCGGGCTGGGCGGACCCGCGGCTGAAGCCGCAGCGATCACTGCTCAAGCATCAGCCGGGCCTCGAGATTTTCTTGCAGAAACCGGCAGTGCCGTTGGACAACAATGCTGCCGAGAGAGTGCTGCGGCGGCCGGTGGTGGGGCGCAAGCTTTCCTACGGATCGCACAGCAAGGTCGGGGCAAAGCTGCAAGGCACGCTGCTATCGGTGTTCGGAATGCTGGCGATGGGGGGCGTCAGCCTGACGCAGTGGCTGACAGCCTGTCTGGGCGAGTGTGCGCGGATTGGGCCCGGGAAGGTGGTCCCCGACGCGGACGCCTGGTTGCCCTGGGGCTTCACGCCGGAACGCAGAGAGACGCTGCAAGCTGGCCCGGCGGGCCGGAGCCGGGGCCCGTGAGCGCGCGCTACTGTGGCCGGCGGTTTGCGGCCAGCGAGCTGGAACTGATCCGGGGGCTGATCGATCAACGCCAGCCACGCCTGTCGCGCACGGCCCTGTCCCAGGCAGTCTGCCGGGCCTTGCACTGGCGCAAGCCCGACGGCGGGCTCAAGCAGGTCAGCGCGCGGGTCGCGCTGCTCCGGATGCAGCGCGACGGACTGCTCCGCCTGCCAGCGGCGCGGCCCGAGCCCACCCCGGCCAGCGACCCGCCCCGCCCGGAACTGTTGCCCGCCCGGCTGGCGCAGGTGCGCCCGCTCCGACTGGACTGCCTGCGCCCGCGCGATCCACGCAGTCGTCTATGGAACGAGTTCGTCGAGCGCTACCACTACCTCGGGCACAAGCGCTTGCCGGGGGCCCAGTTGCGCTACTTCGTAAAGGCGGCTGACGGCCAGTTGCTGGGCTTGCTGGGCTTCGGTGCTGCCGCTTGGAAGACCGCCCCGCGGGACCGCTTCATCGGTTGGAGTCCGGCCACCCGCGAGCGCAACCTGCAGCGGGTGGTGAATCACGCCCGGTTCCTGATCCTACCTTGGATTCGTCTCCCATGCCTAGCCTCGCACCTGCTGGCATGTGTCGAGCGTCAATTATCCCGAGACTGGCAGGACCGCTACAAGACCTGCCCAGTCCTGCTGGAGACCTTCTGTGAGACACCCCGATTCGCCGGGACCTGCTACCGGGCAGCCAATTGGACCCTCGTCGGCCAGACCCAAGGCCGCGGCAAGCTAGACACTCGTCACGAGTACGCAAAACCGGTGAAGAACATCTTCGTCAAGCCTCTCTGCCCGGACTGGAAAGCGATCCTGAACCGCTAGACGACGCCCCTCCTCCACGCGCCTCTCGAACGCTTACCGGAAGTGAACCCGGTGGAGATCCTGTGGGATTGAGTGAAGCGTCGGGTGAGTCGGATGCTGAGCAAGACGAAGGCCGAGATGAAGAGGAACTTGAAGGCGGCCTTGGAAGACCTGAACGGAGACAGTGAGCTGGTGAGGAAGTTTCTCGGTGAGCAGGACTGCAAGTACATTGAGGGCAGCGTGAGTTTGGTTGTAGATCGGAGTCCTTGGGGAATCCTGCTGACTAACGAGGCGATCATCCAGAGCTTGCGATCCTAAGTCCTTCTTATTCCATTCGACATCCGGAAGTGCCCGAGCAACGATGCTCTGAAACACAATTCTATGAAATCTGGCCGACTTATCGAGTGCATGACATCTGCACCGGTCAGTAACCACACCGATGATCTGTATTGCAGGCTGACCGCCGAGCCGATCATCTCGCTCCCAGCGCCACCTAGGGATTCCCCATCAAGCGGAAGGTGACTTTCACCTGTGCCGCGACTTTGACAGGTACTCCGTTTAGCATGCCCGGCACGAAGTGCCACTGTCGAACCGCCTCCACTGCCTTCTCGTCCAACCCCAACCCGATGCCTTTCAACACTCGGATGTTGTGCGCGCGACCGTCCTCCCAGACCTCTATCGCCAGCAACACCGTGCCTTGGAGCCTAGCCCTTCGGGCCTCCTCTGTGTACTCCGGTTCAACCTTGTCGAGCAGGCGCGGAGAAATCACCTCTCCACTGGTAACAGAAGGCCTTGGCTTGCCGTCGCCATCCGGACTCAAAACGATGATCGCCACCGGCACCTCAATACGTTGGGGGTTGATCGAAAGGTCGCTGACCCTCGCCGCAACCCACAGCGCGACTTGGTAGGTGTCTGGCACAAGACCCGCCGCAGACACGCCGATCGAAACTACTTGGGTCGCTCCGGCGTCAATCACGCCTTCCATTGGAGCGGCAACCAACCAGCGTTGGCTCGTCTCCAGCCGATAGTGCAGTAGCCCAACTCCGCGGTTGCTCAGGCGCATAGACTGACTGGCGACTTCTGAGTTATCTGCCACAACAAATGTGAACGCTCTCGGGCTTGCGCGGACTCGTGAAATGCCAAGGGCACTCGTCCGGACCCTCGCCACCAGATCCCCTCTGGTCGAAGTGCGAGATCCGAACCGCACGAGCGAGACGTAGTACGCCCGTCCGGGCATCAGCGGAGGTGTAGACTCTGCTCCAATCACTACAGACTCGCTCCCACTCGGTCCAAAGGACCCAAACGCGGCCCCAAACTCAGGCGTCCGACCGTCTGGTCCATAGTTCCAGACCAACTCCTCCGAGCCAGTGTCCACGTATAAATCCACCCGCTCGTCCCGCGTTCGAGCGTCGAAGGTGACTTCGAGTTGGACAGCGTCCACTGGAACATGGACGCGATACCCCCGCTCGGCGTCAAAGATCTCGAATCTGTAGTTTGACGCCCGCAGGATGACTTCTTCTGCACGCTCACTTGTCAGTCGCTGAGTCTGGGAGAACTCGGCGGCCAAGTGTCGAGGGCCGTCCATTGTGACGCTGATCGACGGGCTAAAGCTGCTCATGCTGCCAGTCCACCGAACAAACTCCCACCCCGGCATTGGCCGCGCCGTTAGCCGCACGCTTGACCCTCTTGCGTAGAACCCGTCTTCTGCAATCGGCTCGATCATGATGGCCCCACGGTCGTCTTCTCCGCCCCGTACCGACAGCCGCACCTGTTCTTCCAAGTCGGCCCGCAACGTACCTCCGTCGCTGGGCATTGCAATCCAGTGGGTGATCGCTCCTCCGTCCTCCCATCCCCGAAACTCATAGCGGTGATGCCTGAGCCCTGGCACCCCCTTCACGTCGTCCACGCCGATCCGTACCTTCGCGTCAAGATCGTTGCGCAACGCTGTCGGAGCGTACGTCCAATAGTCTTCGTTGCTGAAGTAGCCACCAATCTGGAGTATGAATGGCTCAATGTCCGACTCGATGCGCAGAAAGGGGCGTGTCGTGAATTCCGCTTCGAACACTCGGTCAGGCCGATCGACTATCCAGTGGGCTGGGTTGGTTGCTCGGCCGTGCTGCCCAGACAGGACTCCAACCCAATTCAAGAACTCGTAGTCGCTCCCGGGCGACGGTGCTGCAATCGCCCTAATGGGCGTGCGTGCAGTGTAATAGCCATCCGGCGAGGGGGGCTCGAGGTCCACTGTGCCGGTCCATTCCGGCGTGGTGCGCGAGCGCACCTGGTGCTGCACGACAAAATTGGCCTCTATCCAGGTCGAGCCAGGCTTGGCAGTGATCGTCTGCTGGCGCTCGCCGCCAAGATTCCATCGCCCGAACAAGAACCGGCTCCCATCCGTCACTTGAACCCCCGGCGCTTCAATCGTGTGGGCGCTGCCGTCCAGCCATGCGAATCGAACCGGTGCTCGCCTGGGAATACCGTCAACGACCACTTCTAGGTTCGGCGGGTTCGTAGAAACGACTGTGGTTGAGGGCGGCTTGCCGTAGAGCCGCGCCACTCCATCAATGTCGCCAAGCGACAGGCCGGCCGACGGTACAGGCATGCCAGGCGGAATCGTTTCCAAGGCGGGACGCCGTCCCGTTGAGGATGCGTCGAGGCTGTAGTGCATTGTTGAGGCATAGTCGTATGGCCCATCGGCTGGGTGGGCGGAATCGTAGTTGTTTGCCCGGCCCGGATCTAGGGCTCCATCAATTACCATCACCCATTCGTCTCGGTCCTCCCGCTCGTGCTCGTGCCACAGTCCCACGGCATGGCCAATCTCATGAACAAATGCGTTGACGGAGCAGCCGTTGGGAGGGACCCAGATGTACTGCTCGCCCCCGTGCGCTCCGACGTTGGCCCGACAATTCCCAGCATCTGTAGTCCGGAATCGAACATAGTCCGGCTCGGTGGACCGAGCTACCAACTTGATCACCGTCTTGGCATTCCATTCCTCAACCGCCGCCAGGATCCGCTCCTGCTCCTCCGAGAGATCGGCATCAACCGAGTATGGAACGATACCGTTGGGCCACAATCGGCCTAAGTTGGCCGAGACAAACCGCGCGCTTAGCCTCAGCCCGTGGTCCTCGTTCCTGAACCGCAGACTACCTCGCCCCAACTCCTCCTCGGGGCCGAGAACCATGTCGCCCCCGTGCACCGCCAGACCATCCTCAACGACGTAAGTGAGGAGCCGACCTTGAACCAGGGCTGTTCCCGCAAAGCCGTCAGGTCGCTGCCGGGCCTCTTTGCCAGCCACTCGGCCATCTAGTGCTTTGGACTCGGGGCCTGAGACTTGGCAAAGGGCTATACCCCCCACCGCTAGTCCGAGGGCCAATGCCTGAGGCAACTTTCCCATCAACTTCGAGGCTAACTATACCAAATACCGTAGAGGTAGCGCCAGCCTCTTCCAACATGAAATGAGCGTGAGCGCGCCTAGGAGCGTGCGCCGGATCGCCAGGCGGGAACCATGGGGGGATGGTCATGCAGGTTGAGACGGACGGGCTGAGAACGCTGGAGGAGGTGGAGGCGTTCGTCAACCGACATGCCGGGGCGGAGATCAAGGCGCTGGGGCGGGCGGCGGCCTACGCACAGATCGGCACGGTGGTGCGGCGGTTCGCGTACTGGAAGCGGAGGCGGGCGGAGAAGGGGCTGCTGCGACGCTACCTGCAGCTGACGACGGGCTTGTCGGAGTCCCAGCTGACGCGACTGGTGGGACGCTACCTACGGGAGGGAGAGTCGCAGGACCGGCACCAGATCGCACTCAGGCCCCTCGATGACCGGAACTCAGTGGTCCGGGCACACCCCCCGGCTGCTGGATGCTGCCTCTTGCTTGTTCTGGCGCGCTCAACGGTCTCAGGGGTCTTCTCGGCCCGTCACGTGTGCGGAGACGACTTTCTGCAGGGATCTCCTCCCGATGAAGCCCTCGATCCTCCGAACCAGCCTGCCATCCCGGCCTACGATCAGCGTTAAGGGGATCGCGCGGACACGGTAGCGGTCAAACACTTGGCTGTCCGTGTCATGTAACGCTCGGTAGGTGACCCCCATTTCCTCAAGGAAACCCGCCGCAACGTCGGCGTTCTCGTCGGTGATTGCTGCGACCTCCAGCCCGGCATCGGAATACCGTTCGTGCAGATCTTGAAGGTGTGGGATTTCTTTGCGGCAGGGCCCGCACCAAGATGCCCAGAAATTGAGCAAGACGACCTTCCCACGAGCCTCAGAGAGCCGCCACTCTGAACCGCGCTGCGATGTCAGTGCGAAGTCCGGCGGTGTCAGCCCGACGGGCAGAGCCTCGGGCTGGGTCTTGCGTCCCGCCGCCGGCCTTTCGCGGGTCAGTAGTTCGGTCGGGTCGCGCTTTTCGAACTCGTCTAGTATTGCCCGTCGTCGCTCCTTGTCGTACGGGAGCCTGAGGAACACGCATCGGTGTTCGCTCGCCGAGTGCAGGCTGAGCCAGTGTCGTGTGCCGCGCCGGCGGAGGTGGCGCAGGAGGTAGAACCCAGACTGAGCCGCGAGAGCGGTCGCGACGTACAGTCCCGCTTCGGCAACGCCGCCGCTCACGGCACTGATCGCTGCGGCGGGAGCCAGGCCAATCAAGTCCCAGACGTTGAAGAACGGTCCGCCCATGTGATGCTTCCCGCGCAGAATCTTGAGTTCTTCGTAGGTAAATCTCTCCGGTTTCTCGGCCTCGACCTCGACCGTCACGGACCCGCCATCGAACACGAGCTTGGCGCCTCGCAGTTTGCCATCCGCGATTCGCCCGCGAATGCCGGCGGAGTGGACGACGCTGCCTGTGTCTGGGCCCTTGGCGGGCTGTGCGGCAGCGCTGCCCGGCCAGATCGTCACGGCCAGAATGGCCGGAGCGAAGCGGTTGATCGTGCGGCACCTCTTCATGGCGCACTCATCCTAAACCCTCATGCGTGAGATTGCGTTGCTCCCGGACTCGGTTATCGAGGGACGGTACGGTGGCTCAGCGAAGCCCTGGGCGGGCGCCACCCTTGGTCCGGGCGGGTTCGGGGAACGTGGCCGGCACTGCCGAGTGCCGGGATTTCGCAGAATGTTGCCCGCGGGCCTCGGCTCACTCGAGTCCGTGGGCGCTGTCCTCGCGAATCGTCACGTAGGCTCCAGAGCTCACGCCCTCCAGCCGGGTGACCGTGCCGCTGGGCCACCGGACCTCGATCCAATCGGCCAGGGCCGCGGATCCAAGCCCGAGCACTTCGCGCGGATCATGGGACGACAGGTAGCTGCCCCCGCTGGTCCGGTAGCGACTGCCGCGCGTGCCGCCAGCCTGCCACGAGATCGTCGCGCCGATGGCCTCGGCGTTGCTTGCCGTCGCGACGAGTCGCACTCCAACCCAATGGTTGCCGCGATGCGTGGTGTTTTGCAGCAGGAGGGGACGGCCACCGTTGTCAGAGACGAGCAGGTCCACGTCGCCGTCGTTGTCATAGTCGCCCGCTGCGAGCCCCCGCCCGGAATACCGGCCTTGGAATGCCTTGCCGGCCGTCCCGCTCACGTTTCGGAAATCGGCCCCGGTGTTCTCGAACAGCAGCAGTCTCTGCTTATAGCCGACCAGAGGCTTGAACATCTCAATCATGTCGTCGGGGTGCCCGTTGGCGATGACGAGGTCCGGGTCCCCGTCGTGGTCGAAGTCGGAGAATCGCAACCCCCAGCCGCTGAACTGCAGGGTCTCGCGGCGGATCTCCAGCGAGGCGTCGACGAAGTCTGATCCTTGCTGATTCCTGTACAGGCTGAACATTTCCTGATCAATGTTCGCCACGAAAAGGTCCTGCCAGCCATCACCGTCGTAATCGGTTGCGTCAACGCCCATGCCTGACCGCACGGCGCCCGCGTCGCTGTAGGCCACACCCAGAAGCAGGCCCTCTTCGAGGAAGGTGCCGTCCCCTTGGTTGACGAACAAGAAATTCTGAACGGTGTCGTTGGCGACGAAAAGGTCCTGCCATCCATCGCGGTTGATGTCGGTCGCTACGGCGCCGAAGGCCTTGCTGCCGACGCTGGCGATGCCTGACTCGTCGCTTGCGTCGCGGAACGTCCCGTCGCCCCTGTTGCGGAACAACAGGCACCGGGTGGGACGGAAAGAGCGCGGGACGCAGTAATGCCGCCTGCCGGCTTGGTTGTCCCCGCAGTACTTCGAGTCTTCGGCGCTGTAGGAGACAAACCCGGACACGAACAGATCAAGGTGCGAATCGTTGTCGTAGTCGAACCAGACGGCGTCGGTGAACCATCCCTCTGCGGAAACGCCGACGCGAGCGGCCACTTCCTCGAAGGTCCCGTCGCCTCGATTGCGAAAAAGCTGGTTGTCCCCGTAAGCCGTCACGTAAAGGTCGGTATCGCCGTCACGGTCAAAGTCAGCCGCCGCCACTCCCATGCCGAACCCCCCTCCCGACACTCCGGCCAGAGCGGTGACGTCGGCGAACGTGCCGTCGCCGTTGTTGCGGTACAGCGCGGGGCCTATTTCAGCCTCCGGCGTGAAAAAGTCCGACTTGCCGCTGTTCGCAAGGTAGATGTCCATCCACCCGTCGCCGTCAAAGTCGAGGAAGCCGCAACCGGCCCCCACGGTCTCTGGCAGATGACGCTCATCGGATTGCGCGTTGCTGTGCTTCCAGTGGATGCCGCTTGTGGCAGGCGGGACAGTCTCGAACTGGATCGGTGGTACGCCTCCGCCGGGTGTCGTTTGTCCGAGAGCCGCGGCCACCGGCATCAGGAGGATCCACGCCAGGCACACAGCGGCGAGGGACGCTTGGGGACGCCGCCCCCCGGAGGCCATCTCCCGCGCTGCATGGGGCATGGTGGAGTTGCGCTAATCCCGTGGCAGGTTCAGGACTGCCCCGTCGTAGAGCCGGTCCACGCCCCGAAGGTCACGCCTTTGTTGCTCCGCGTTCAGCTCCTTGATCCGCTGCTGCTGGCGCCGGAAGAGGTCAGTGCGCTTCAGCTTGGCATAGGCTCGGGCGAGCATGACGTGCGCCGGCGTGAATTCTGGCTGCGCCTGCGTGACCGCCTCCAGCAGCTCGGCGGCCCCCCCCCAGTTGCCCTGCGAGCTGTGGGCTTGGGCCAGCAGGTACATCACCCCTAGGTCCGACTGTTGCTGGGCTTCGGCAGCGCGGAGCAGGCTCAAGGCCTGCTCCGAGTCGCCGCTTTGCTGAACGAGCCAGCCCAGGAACGCGTTCGCGTTGAAGTCCCTTGGGTTGATCGCAAGTTCCTCCCGGAACTGCCGTTCGGCCCGGTCCCGCCTGCCCTCGTACAGGTACGCTACTCCGATTTGCGAATGCACCGTCGCAAGCCGCGGGTTGGCATCGCGCGCGCGCTCCAGCAGGGGCAGCGCGTCCCCGTACCGCTTCTCCGAGAGCTGCAGCGAGCCCTTGACCAGCAGCGCCTCAGGACTCTGGTCCCCGTCGAGCTCTTTCGAGACTAAAGTCTTGGCGTGGTCGATGCGCCCGGCTTTGAGATAGGCGGAGCCCAGCGTGTAGAGGGCCTGGCGGTTGCGCGGGTTCTCTTCCGCGACGCGTTCCAAAGCGCGGATGCCGTCCTCCATCTGGCCCAAGCGCAGCATGCACACGCCCCAGAGGTGCAAGGCTTGGATGTTGGACGGCTGCTGCTCGAGGATGAGTGCCAACTCGTCCCGCGCCTCCTCCGGCCGGTCGGATTCAAGGTAGGCCAAGCCTAGGAAGTACGCAACTCCCGGGTGTCGCGGCGCCAGCAATTTCCCCCGTTCCAGAGTCTCGGCCGCCTGTGCCGGTTGGCTTGCCCGCATTTGGGCGATGGACAACTGAAGGATCACGTCCAAGCGCCCCGGTGCCTTGGCCGCGGCCTCGCGAAAGGCTGCGATTGCCCCGCGCGCGTCGCCCTGTCTTTGCAACGCGCTACCTTGGCGCACAAGTTCGTCCGCCGATTGGGCGCCAGCGCCCGGAATGACCACGGCGAGCGAGAGCAGGCTAGGGGCGAGGCGCTGCTTCCATCGAAAGTCGCGGCGAGGGGAAGATGCCGCCGCGCTGGGCCTTCGACTCCCCTCCGGCGCAATCGTCGACCCGCCGGGAATTGCCAACGCCACCTTCCGACTCCCTCCGGCTCGATTGTGACAGATGCGGATCATCGCCCTGAGGCGCGCAGCCCTGGCCGGTCGCGACCAGAGCCGCTCCCGTCGGCCCCCAGGGCTTGGCCCGGCCACGCCAGGCGCCGGAAGAACCGTCGCAGAGGGTGCCCGTGAAGCGGGCACGCGTGCCTGCGCTACCCCGGAGCGAACGGCTAGCGGAGGCGCGTATCGCTGGTACATTGTGATCGTGCTGGGAGGGTACACGCGGCGTCAGGTCATGTCCCTCGCCGCTGTCAGTGCCGCCGAAATGCGAGGGCAGGGGGTGGCATCGAGGGGCGTGCGGTCCCAGCCTCGGGGACGCCCGTCCGGACTTCCTTTCGCCGCCCGATTCAAAGACGTGGCGCCTTCCGCCGGGCTAGTCCATCCCACGGTCTATGGCTCCGCCCGGGATCCGCGCTACATCCTCGAGACCATCGGCTGCGGGGCGGCGTTCCTCGACTACGACGGCGACGGGTGGCTTGACGTATTCGTCCTGAACGGCCGCACCGTTGAGGGAGTGCCGGAGGGAGCTACGAACCGCCTCTACAAGAACCGCCGGGACGGAACATTCCAGGACGTCACCGAGGAAGCCGGCCTCGTGCGGCACGGCTGGGCGTGCGGTGTCTGCGTCGGGGACTACAACAACAGCGGCTACGATGACCTGTTCATCACCTACTGGGGCCATAACGTCTTGTTCCGCAACAACGGCGACGGGACGTTCACCGACGTGACTCAGGAGGCCGGGCTGGACCGTCCGGAAGTTCGCTGGGGGTCGGGATGCACGTTCGTCGACACCGACCGCAGCGGGCACCTAGACCTGTTCGTCGCGAATTATCTCGAATTCGACTACGACGACGTGCCCCTCCCGGGCTCGTCGTCGGTCTGCGTCTGGGACGGCGTGCCAGTGGTCTGCGGGCCGCGAGGGCTGCGGCGGGGCCACAACCTGCTGTACAGAAACAACCGAGACGGCACATTCTCCGATGTCAGCGCGGAGTCTGGCATCGCTGCCGCCACTGAGAGCTACGCGCTGACAGCCGTGGCGGCGGACCTTGACGGGGACGGCTGGCAGGACATTTTCGTGGCCTGCGATTCCAGTCCGAGCCTGCTGTACCGCAATAACGGAGACGGCACGTTCTCCGAGGAGGCCCTCCAGCGCGGCTGTGCGGTCAGCGAGGACGGTGCGGAGCAGGCCGGGATGGGTGTGGCCGTCGGCGACTACAACTGCGACGGCGCCTTGGACCTGTTCAAGACCCATTTCTTCGACGACACGCATGGGTTGTACCGGAACGACGGTGCCGGGTACTTTGACGACGTGACGCTGCAGTCCGGGATCGGGGTCGAGACGCGCTACACCGGCTGGGGCGCTGGCTTCGCGGATTTCGACAATAGCGGCCTGCCCGACATTCTGCTTGTGACCGGCAGCGTCTATCCGCAGCTGGAGAGGAAATTCGAGCGCTATCCGGCGGCCACTCCGGCCGTCCTTTTCCGCAATCTGGGCGACGGGCGCTTCGAGCAGCTGCTCGGGGAGGCGGGCAGTGCCGTGCTCGCGCCGCGCTGCAGCCGAGGGTGCGCCTTCGGAGACTTTGACAACGACGGCGACGTGGATGTCCTGATCGTGAACCTCAACGAGCCGCCCGCGCTCCTGCGCAACGACCTTCCACCGGGCACGACGTGGCTCAAGGTCAAGCTCGTGGGAACGCAGTCGAACCGCGGGGCAATCGGTGCGACGGTTGTCGCCGCCTACGGCGGGCGACGCCAAGCGCAGGCCGTGCTCAGCCAGTCCAGCTTCCACTCTGCCAACGACAGCCGCCTACACTTCGGACTGGGCGAATCGCGGGTGGCGGACCTCGAGATCCGCTGGCCCAGCGGCAGGACAGAGTCGATCGGCGCTGTTGCGGCGAATGCCCTCGTGCGGATCGAGGAAGGCTCGGGCATCGTCGACCGGGCCGAATGGTCAGCCTCCGGCTAGCTCGGGCCGTGGGGGTGGATGGAGTGCTGGTGGGCGCGGGACGTCGGCCGGCCAGTCCGCGAAGGCGGGCCGGGTTGGGCCCGGCGGCCTCGAACCGGGCGCTTGGTCGTGGCACGTTCCAGAGCACGTGCCGCGTCGCACGGGGGCCGAGATGCGCGGCGCTCGTCACGGCGCTGGCGCTCGCGGCAAGCTGCGCGGGTGTGCTTGCAGTGCTGTCCGTGGTCGCGCCAGCAGAGGCCCAGTCTGTCCTGCCCATGCCGCTCCGATCGGGAAGCTCCGTCGAGGACTTGATCAACGGCGGTGATCTGCGGCTGGCCGAGACCGAACTCGCGGGGCGTTTGCGGGAGCAGGGGGAGACGGCCCGCAACCTTCTCCTTCGGGGAGTCCTTCGGTACCGGCGGGAGCGCTTCGAAGATGCGCTTTCCGACCTGCGGAAGAGTTTCTCGCTCGACGAGCGAGATCCGGCCACGAGCAGGGCCTTAGGTCTTTGCTTGGTGAAGCTGGGCCAGAACGACCTTGCCGAGACATTCTTCGAGATTGCCACGGCACTTGCCCCTGCGGACTTTTTCGGGCACTACTACTTGGGCCTCAACCGATATGTCACCAAGAGGTTCGACCCAGCCGTCGAGGCCTTCGAGCGGGCGCTGGCCCTCGGGCCCGAATCGGTCGAGGCCCATTGCTACCTGGGCCGCAGCCATGAAGCTCTGGGCAATGACAAGAAAGCTGGCCGGCTGTACCGCTCGGGTGTCCGCCTCAACCGGCAGCGACCGGTCCGCTCTGGGGATCCGCCTTTGCTGCTTGGGACAATGCTGTACCGCCAGCGTGATTTGGCCGGCGCGGAGACGTTTCTGAGGGAGGCATTGCGGCATGCCCCGGACTTGCCGCGCGCACACTACTGGCTGGGCCTGTTGCTCGAGCAGCAGTCCGACCTGACCGGCGCGATCAGCGCGCTGGAAAGGGCCGCGGTGCTGGACCAGTCCGACCACCGCCCGCACTACGCCCTCGCGCGGATCCACCGGCGGCGAGGCCAAACGGCCAAGGCGACGGAATCCTTGGGCCGCTTTCGCGAGCTCCGCAAGCGGTCCGAATCGGAGGCCTACTGACTTGATCCGCGACGGGCTGGCGTTCGCGGACCCGGCCGGGCAGGGCTAATCCCGCCTCGGACGGCCGAGGACATTGAAACCGTCCCCCTCGCCGGATCGCTGCAGGCGCTAGGATCTGGGGGTGGCGGCGCGGCGCACACGGGTGACTCTGCTGGCCGCTAGCTTGGTTGTGACCGGCTGTGCCTTGGCCCAGTCGTTTCAGGGTGGCATTCGCGGCACCGTTCGGGATGCCGCCGGCGGGGTCATTCCCGGGGCGCGCCTCACGCTAGAGAGTGACGCCACGGGGTCGTCCCGCACAACCTTCTCCAACGAATCCGGCGAGTACTCGTTCGCCAGCGTGGAGCCGGGCGCCTACTCGGTTCGCGCGGAATCCGACGGATTCGCCCCCGCTCGCCACCGAGGGCTTGTCCTCGGCATCTCTGCCCACTTGGTGGAGGACATCACCCTAGAGCTCGGGGGCGTCGAGCAGGCCTTGACCGTAACGGCTTCGGCACCGCTGATCGAGAACGGCTCGGCATCGGTGGCATCGACGATTGACCGCAAGCAGATCGAGGTGTTGCCGTCTCCGGGCCGGAACGTGTTCATCCTCGCGGTCACCACGCCGAACGTGGTCCACACCGGGAACCCGGTCTGGGTGAAGCAGTCGGACCAGACAAACTCCTCGCTGCTCGCGCTCGGCGGCGGGCCCCTGAGAGGCAACAATTACACGATCGACGGCGTCTCGACGACGGACCTGCGGAATCGTTCCGTGATCATCCCGGTGTTCGAGGCGGTGGAGGAGCTGAGGGTCCAGATCAACACCTACGACGCCGAAATGGGCCGGACTGGCGGGGGCGTATTCAACACCATCCACCGGCGCGGTGCCAACGATTGGGCGGGTAGCGCCCACTACCAGTTCCGACCCGGACAGCTGGACACCCCGTGGCGCAAGCTCGCGTTCTTCCAGCAGAGGGACTTGGACAGCGGCCGCCTTGGCAGGGCCGATCTGGCAGACGCCCCGTACAACCTCTTCGGGGGCGCGGTCGGCGGCCCCGTGCGTCGCGGGAAGACGTTTTTCTGGGCCGCGTCCGAGGGGTACTCGGACAACGCGATCGGGAACACGACGATCACGCTGCCTACGCCGGCCGAGGCGAGCGGCGATTTTTCCTCGAGTGCCACGACCGTCTTCGACCCCTCCGACACCGCGGGCGGGGCCACGCGACAGCCGTTCCCCAACAACCGGGTTCCCGCGAGCCGGACTGACCCGACGGGCGTGGCCTTGGCGAGCCTGCTCTCGGATCTGGGCCCCGGGGGCCGGGTCTCCACGTCTGGCGTGCAGAGAGTGCGGGCCTTCCAGGCCACTGGGAACCTGAGCCACTCGGTGGGGGACAGCTGGAACTTCTCGGGGACCTACCTCCACTACCGCTCGACGGAGCCGCTGTTCGGTCACTATCAAGACCTCCTCAACTCCGGTTCGCGGCCCGCCTTCGGAATTGGGGCGTCCACTCTGGGACGGGAGGTCCATGCGCTCGCGGTGAATGCCACGGCTGCCCTGTCCCCAGCGTCTGTCCTCGTGCTGCGGTACGGCCAGACATACTTCGACGACTCTTGGTCGAGCCCGGAGGTCGGCCAGGCCGACCTAGAAGCGCAGCTCGGACTCAAGGGGAACTTCTTGGACAAGGTCTACGCGCAGCAGGGATACCGGGGACAATTCCCGTCGGTCAGGATCGCCGACTTCGGGGACGGGGGGCTTACCCACGGCGGTTGGACCAACGACGACATCCAATGGACGTCCCGGGAGGTGAGCGGTGCCTACTCCGTGTTTTCCGGGAGTCACTCGGTCAAGGCGGGTGCCCAGTGGAGGCGGCTGGGCCTGCACGCGGCTAGCTTCGGGCACGGTTTCACGCTGGGCTTCGCCAAACGATTCACGCAGGGTCCCGACCCGGTGATGCCGGACACCGGCTCGGGAAACGCTCTCGCGGAGACGCTCCTGGGCATCCCGAACGGCGGGACGGCGACGATTGCAACTCCCGCAGACTTCTTCATCGACTACTTCGGGGGCTTCGTTCAGGATGACTGGCGGATCACGCCCAACCTCCTGTTGAACCTAGGGTTGCGCCTCGAGCGCGAGACGGGGCTGCAAGAGCGCGGCCACGATTTCGCGGTCGGCTGGGACAGGGATCGGCGATTCCCGGCGCAGGTGGAGGTGCCCGAGGGCATCGGGCCGTCGGCAGCGGGCTTCCCCCTGCGCGGCGGTCTGCTGTATGCCGGCGTGGACGGCAACCCAACACACCAGTGGAACCCACCGGCGGTCAAACTGGGCCCGAGGATCGGTTTCGCCTACACCCTCGGCCCTTCGACAGTTCTCCGCGGCGGCGCCGCCGTGTTCTGGGCGCCCTATGCGATCCCGCGAGGCACCGGGGCATCCGAGACCGGGACGTATGGCTACACGGCGGTCACCAACTTTCCGGAGAGCGTCGACGGCATCACGCCGCCGCGGGCACGGGCGTCGAACCCGTTCCCAGACGGAATTCTGGACCCGGCCGGGAACTCGAACGGTCGCTTCCAGAATGTCGGAGGCGACGTGTACTTCAACGAGCAGCACCGGGACTCGCCGTACATCACGAAGTGGTCGTTGGACCTCCAGCGCGCGATCGGCAAGGGCTTGGCGGCCAAGGTCGGCTATGTGGGCAGCATAGGCAGGCAGCTTCCGATCGGGGGGACTCTCGATTCCGCGGTCAATGTGAACCAGTTGGCCGACTCGCACCTGGCACTTGGGGAGCGCCTGAACGACCAGCATGCCAACCCGTTCCGGGGCGACCCCCGGTTCGGGACATTCGCGGGCCCCTCCACGCTGCCGCTGGGCCAGTTGTTGCGACCGTTCCCGCACTTCCGAAACGTGTACGCGCGGCACGTCACCGGAGGCCAGTCGGCCTATCACAGCCTGCGCCTGGAACTGGAGCGGCGATTCGGAGGGGCGTGGGGAGCGCGCGCGAATTACACCCGGACCCTCCACCGGGACAATGTCTACGAGGACAACACTCTGGGCGAGAGCCTGACCGCGGAGGTCTACAACGTTCCCGACGGTTGCGCGACGGGGAAATGCCCCGTGCTGGCGTCGGACTACGGCCCGTCCAGGCTCCACATCCCGCACCAGGCGAATCTCAGCCTGAGCTACCAGACGCAGGCGCGCGGGCCGCTCACCGGCGGCTGGGCCTTTTCGCTGTCGGCAATTCTCCGAAGCGGGTTTCCACTCGTCATCACGCAGAACGAGAACCCTCTCCTCGCGTACGGATTCGGCCACCAGCGCCCCGAAAGGGTCGATCTGTTGTCCACGGCGGACCCCGCGAGGGCTCCCGAGCGCTATCTGGCCGCCAACTCGGTGGTCTCCACGGACGGGTTTCGGATCAGCCGCGGGCCGCACACCACCGATGCGGCCAGAACGCCAGCCTTGGTGAACTGGGACGTCTCGGTCGAGAAACGCGTTGCTGTGTCCGAGGGTGCCAGCGTCACCCTGCGCCTCGAATGCATCAACCTGCTGAACAACGTCAACTGGCGCGGCCCCCGCACCGTGGTCGGTTCCGACGATTTCGGGCGGATTCCGGGCACGCGAGGGTTTCCCCGCACGGTGCAGGTGATGGCAAAATTCGAATTCTAGAGCGGTTCGCTCGCCCCTGAGCCCGCCCCCGGGGTCCGGCCCTCGCAAGATGCCGTCGCGCTTGCCCTCACCAGTGTGCGCGAGACCAGCCTGCCCGCGATCACTGCTCGTCGTTCAGGCCGAAGCAGTACAGGGTGGACGAGAAGTCGACCGCGTACACGTGGCCGTCAGCCACTGCGATCCCGGTGAAGTGGCTCCAGGTCTCAAACGCGTCCGGGCCGGAATCGTACAGCGTCTTCCCGGTCTGCGCGTCCAAGGCCTTTAGGCGAGCCCGCGCCGCATTCTCGAGCCGCTGGTCGTCCTTGAGCAGCTCTTCGGAATTGAACTCGCCGTATGGGAAGACGCCGGCGTTTACCGTCTGGCGGACGTTCTCTCCATTCGCCAGCACGAATACCACGTCGTTCGCGATCACCACTGGCTCGGGAACGGCCAGGTCACCGCTGACCCACTCGGGCCGGAGGTACGGCTTCCCGGTCTCGGGATGGTCCGCCACGCTGAAGGCCATCACGGACCCGTTGGGATTGGGCCCGTTGGACAGCGGGAATTCAGGGGCTTGAACCGAGACTGGGCCCCATGTTGGCGCGTACAGCCAGACCTTGCCCGAGGCGTCCACGTAGCTGGAGAACCCGCCCCAGAGCCCCTTGCCCTCGAACCACTCGTCGTCATTGGACAGCAGCGGCGTGGTGTACACGTTGTCGTGGTGCGTCATCCCGCCCATGTCCTCGGTGTCCATCAGGTACAGCACCCCCTCCTTGCCGCCGATCGCCGCCAGTTCGCGCTCCTTGTACTCGAGCACCACCGCCGAGGCGGTGATGTCGAAATCGCGCTTCCAGATGTATTCCCAGTTATCGGGCGTGAAGTAGTCCACCAGTTCGAGGGTGTCCGGGTCGAGGCGGAACATCGTGTTGCCGAAGATGCGCCGGCCGGGGTTGTATGGGCCGTCGCCCGTACCCCCGTAGATCCCGCCGTCCCTGCCGATGGCCACGCCGCCGCGCCCCCAGATCCCGGCGCCGTACTCGGGGGTCGACCGCCAACTCCGAATGACTATGTTCTCGGGGTTCGACACGTCGATGGAAGTGACCCCGGAAACGGTGTCGCCGCACTGCTGGGAGATCGAGGTGGAGACCAGCTTGGGCAGGTTCCGGCGGCGGGTGCGCTCGTCCCAGCCCAGATGCTTGTCGCGCGGTCCCAGGCGCATCGGCGCGGCCACGAAGCTGACCACCCCCACGTCTTGGCCCCCGGCTCGGACGCCGTACACCAGCCGGCAACCCGGCGCGCGCCCGCGCCCCAGCGGATGTTCCGCAGCCAGCAGGTCCCCATAGTGCCGACGCAGCTTGAGCGTGTCGGCCGGGCGCAGGCTGACCGCTCCCAGCTCCTCCAGCGAGCACTGCAGCCGGACCGGCGGGAAGCCGCGCGGCTCCCGGCGCCGCGAGCGCGGCCGGCAGCCCCCCGCCGGGCGCCGCGCCGGCGGCAAGGGCAGACCTAGCTCCGCCGCCAGCCCCGGCAGGCCCTTGCGAGCCGAGGCCGCACACAGCTCGCCCTTCCGGTTGCGCCAGCCATCCAGCTCACACAGCTGGCGTGCCAAGGCCGCCCGCGAGAGCTTGCCCTTCTGCAGAGTCTTGCCCAACCAATCGGCTGTGTCCGGCTTCAGCATGCGCAGACCAATTCGCACTACTGCTGTTCTACACGACTAACCCCCTCCGGGTCAGCTACGATCTAGCGCTAGCCTGCTGTCAGTGGGCTTTCGCGGCTCATCTGGCTACAGTCAACGGGACCGCATCAATCGAGACGTACGGTCGTGAGACCTTCGAGCGCCATGGCTTCGACCCTACTCCCAGAGTTCCGGACATGGGCTAAGTAGCGATGTCCAAATTGTCGCCCCCGGGAGCCAGTTCGTCGAGGTTGAAGGTGGGCCTCAGGAAGCGTCCAGCGGCCTCGGCTAAGCCACCCTGTCGGCAGTTGGAACTGGCGCTCGTGTTTCATGGTGCGCCGGAGAGTACAACCTGCCATTTGCTGGCTGCCGACGACGGGCCGGCAGGCCCGTTCCGGAACGGCTGGGGTCTCTCCACCGAGACGGGCGGAATCGCTCCAAGCTCGCGGTTCATCGCGGCTGCCGCCACCGCGGCGCGTACCCGCGTCTGCCTAGTTCGGCGGGGATCGCGGACACTCGCTGCTGGGCCCGAAGCGCCCATCGGCACGCTCTCGAGTGGACATCGTCAGTTAGCTGCCGCGGACGAGTTCGGTGGCCTGCCGATGATACCGGTCCAGCGCCACGACGAAGCTAGGATGCGCTACAACCGAACACCACACGCCACTTTACGAGTCCCAATGACCCAAGCTCCGATCGAGAACGACCTAGCAGTTTCTCTGTACAGTGAATGCTACTCCGTGCGTCTTGACATCTGCACCACACCAGATCGCACTCAGGCCCCTCGATGACCGGAACTCAGACTCCATGTATGGATGTTCTGGGGGACGAGCAGGCGTACTATCGCTGTGCGGAAAAAGCCTTCTTCCAGTGCCGAGTTCAGAAGTGCTGCAAGTTCAAGGCAAAGCCGAAACGGTCTCTTGGCGATCTGCTAACGGCTGACAAACCATCAGAACGCATCCCCTATCAGCGGTCCTACCCTCGGGGCGGTCGCGTTCCCGGTCCCGAGTTCCGACAATCCCGATGATTCCGGGCAAGTGACCCCCGGTAAGCCTCGGACACGCATCGCAGCCATCTGACGCCTAAGTAAAGTTGTAGCCCGTGTTCGCCGGAAAAATGCCTCCGGCGGGTGCAATGAGGGCCCAATCGAGCCTGTCCCAGCAGGGACACGATCTGGTGGGCCATGGGCACTAGTCAGAACCTAGAAGGTCGCAATCGGGTTCAGGGGAGAGCCAGTGCCGCCAACCACCCGCAACGGAGCCGCCGTCAGGAGGAATTCCCATCGATCTTGACGTGCCGCCTCCTCGCTGACAGCCTCCAAGTCCAAGTTGTCAAAGATCGGCATGCCCATTTAGACCAACACCAGCTGGTGGATCGGCAGCTGAGCGCCCTCCACGCCTGACGGGATCACGTCCGACGCCGCGTCGCTTCCCAAAACCGCTACGTCCCGCTCCCGAAGCCACTTCGCGCAAGAGGCGTGCAGGCCGGCGGCGTTCTGGTCGATGTTCCACGGACCGTTGGATTCCCGCAGCTTCCAGCGCCCGGTCCGGACCAGCACGGCATCGCCACTGCCAACCTGAATCCCTGCCATCTCTTCCCATACGTCGAGATGCTTCGGGTAGATCGCCGTGCCGGGCTCGAGGTATGGCAATCCGAGCAGGCGGGGTATGTCCATGAGAATGCCGCGCGTCAGAATGCCGTCCCGCATGTGGTGGATCGAGTATTTCTGAGCTCCATCCTCGGTGACCTCGCCTTGGGAGTGGCCGTTGAACATCTTGCCGTTGTGGAACATTTGGCAGAGTGCGTCCAGGTGGGTCGTGCCGAAGCCGTGATACAGAGTGCTGAAGCGGTCCACGCAGAACGGAAACTCCGGCGTGGCCTCGGCGCCGGTGGCGGTGACCTCAAGCTCGAACGGAGAGGGGTTGTCCACCGCCAGATCGGTAAGCGCGTCATGCGCCATCGAGACCGACACCCCCTGGCGGACCAATCCCGCGGCCGCGATGCGATTCTCAGCGGTGATCAGATTGATCGTTCCCAGTACGTCCGTCTCACCCCACCGATTCCAATTGGAGAGGTCGGTCATCCACCGGTCGACCGATTCCTTCGTCACAGTCTCGGGTTCCTCGGCCCCGGTCTGTTGCACTGGCGGGGTGGCCCCGGACTGGTGCCCCGGACTATCCGCGGACCCACAAGCGGACAGACCGACGACTACAACGAGTCCCAGCAGCGTCACAAACCGCCCATCAAGCATTCCCATCGCTCGTCCCTCCCCGGAATCGCGGCCATTATACCGGGCACCGTGACATTCTTCGGCCCGATCTGCGGTGATTCCGGGACGCACGTTGTAGATGTCTGCGTCGTAGATGTCTGCGTCGCGAATGGCAAATTGACCTATCATGAGCAGGCGGTGGGACGCATGCTTGCACACCAGCCCGCTTCGTCTATCGGGCGCAGTCCGTTCTCCCCGGGCCGAGGGAAGCTCCCACCATACTTCGCCGGACGGGAAGCGGAGCAAGCAGTGATCAGGCAGTTCCTGGCCATGGTTGCGGATCGAGATGCACCCGACAGCGACATCGTCGTGTACGGCCCACGAGGAAACGGCAAGACGGCCCTCTTGCTCTGGTCCCAGCTTGATGCCAAGGCACGCGGAATCGATGTGCTGCGCTTCTCCGGGGCCGTTGTTCCTTCGTTGGAATCCTTGGTCAGGAGGACCTCCGCGATGCCACGCTGGCTGCGGTGGCTGGACGGCTTTTCAGTGCCCAGAGTCGGCGGCGTGAAGCTGAGCAGGCCCGAGAGCCGCGAATTTAGGGCTGTTCTTGCTCGAAAGGTGCGTAAGCGGCCGACGCTTGTGGAGGTGGATGAGGCGCACATGCTCGGCACTGAGGTAGGGAGGGTGCTGCTCAACGAGGTGCAAGAGCTTCAGGGCGAGGGGCTGCCGCTACTGCTGATGCTGGCCGGCACGCCGGACCTGCCTCGACATCTAAGCACCATGGGGGCGTCCTTCTCTGTCAGGAACAAGCGGCTGCGCATCGGTCGCTTGGAGCCGGAGCCCGCGGCCGATGCCATTCGTCTCCCGCTTGCGGAGCACGGCCGATCAATCCGGGACGATGCTTTGGAACAGGTTGTCTTGGAGAGTCACGGGTACCCGTTTTTCCTACAGATCTGGGGGAAGCTTCTGTGGGATCTGTGTTCCAACCCATCCGTGCCTGTGTCGCGAGCCGATGTGGACCGGGCGAGGCGGATGTTCGAGCGGGAGCGCGACGATTTCTACTATCAACTGCTCGAGGAGCTGAAGGAGGCTGCGTTGGTCTCGGTGGCCGCCAGATTGGCTGCTGAGTTCGTCCGGTCCGAGCGCGTGCTTGAGGAGCGCATCACCCTAGCAATCAGTTCGTCGCTGGAGGCGAAGGGCGTCGCGTCGGATCAAGCAGCCGTCCAAGCAACTGGTCGCAGTCTGCGACACCTCGGTTACATCTGGCCGGTCATGCATCGTGGTAGCACTTGCTATGAGCCGGGAATCCCTAGTCTGATGCGGTTCGTAGCGCGACACGAGAGGGAGCGGGTCGAATATCGTCGCAACAGCTCGTGACTGAGACCACGTCACATCCGAGAGCCGAGACTCCGCTGAATCGTGGCGACCTCGTGATTCGCAACCGGATGATCGATCCCCGACGAGGACACACCAAACCTCCAGCCTCTTCCAACATGAAATGAGCGTGAACGGAGGTCTTGTTTCCAACATGAAATGAGCGTGAGCGCGCACCGGATCGCCAGGCGGGAATGATGGGGGGATGGTCATGCAGGTTGAGACGGACGCGCTGAGAACGCCGGAGGAGGTGGAGGCGTTCGTCAACCGACATGCCGGGGCAGAGATCAAGGCGCCGGGTTGGGCAGCGGCCTACGCGCAGACCGGCGAGGTGGCGGGGCGGTTTTCGTACTGGCAGCGGAGCCGGGCGAAGAAGGGGCTGCTGCGGCGCTACCTGCAGCTGCAGAGTTCTGACCATGGGCTAACTAGCTGTGTCCAGAATTCTTGGGCAGAAATGATGGTGTTTTCCGGTGTCCGTTGGCTTGGACGGGGACTCAAAGCGCGTCTGACGAGCGCGCCGAGGAGCGGGCTCACGACGCTAGTGACCAGCTAGGCTGGCGACTGGGTTGGGCCGGTCCAGCAGCTGCCGCTGGGACCATGCGCAGGGTGGGCGCGCCGTCGCGGAATGCCAAGCGGTACGGGGTGTGGTCCCACCGTCGCGGCGGTTCAGGCCCCAGCTGGCCGCCTCCGCGAGCCGTTGGGAGAGAGCGCACCACGGGGCGTGTCCGCGGCTGCCAGTCTGCCGGCTGGGCCGGGAGACGGCAGTGCGTGTGGACCGCTCTCAGGCAGCGGGCGGCGGGCACGCCGCTGGCGGTGGCGGAGACAAACTCGTATGGAGTGCCTTTCATGTTAAAAGGTATGGCCACTGGCGGTGGGGACGACGGGAAGGTGGGGCCCGCCCACTTGATAGTCCCGGCCTTCGGGGCTCCTCAGGGGCGGACAGTCGCGGGCCCCTCCACGCTGCCGCTGGGCCAGTTGTTGCGACCGTTCCCGCACTTCCGAAACGTGTACGCGCGGCACGTCACCGGAGGCAAGTCGGCCTATCACAGCCTGCGCCTGGAACTGGAGCGGCGATTCGGAGGGGCGTGGGGAGCGCGCGCGAATTACACCCGGACCCTCCACCGGGACAATGTCTACGAGGACAACACTCTGGGCGAGAGCCTGACCGCGGAGGTCTACAACGTTCCCGACGGTTGCGCGACGGGGAAATGCCCCGTGCTGGCGTCGGACTACGGCCCGTCCAGGCTCCACATCCCGCACCAGGCGAATCTCAGCCTGAGCTACCAGACGCAGGCGCGCGGGCCGCTCACCGGCGGCTGGGCCTTTTCGCTGTCGGCAATCCTCCGAAGCGGGTTTCCACTCGTCATCACGCAGAACGAGAACCCTCTCCTCGCGTACGGATTCGGCCACCAGCGCCCCGAAAGGGTCGATCTGTTGTCCACGGCGGACCCCGCGAGGGCTCCCGAGCGCTATCTGGCCGCCAACTCGGTGGTCTCCACGGACGGGTTTCGGATCAGCCGCAGGCCGCACACCACCGATGCGGCCAGAACGCCAGCCTTGGTGAACTGGGACGTCTCGGTCGAGAAACGCGTTGCTGTGTCCGAGGGTGCCAGCGTCACCCTGCGCCTCGAATGCATCAACCTGCTGAACAACGTCAACTGGCGCGGTCCCCGCACCGTGGTCGGTTCCGACGATTTCGGGCGGATTCCGGGCACGCGAGGGTTTCCCCGCACGGTGCAGGTGATGGCAAAATTCGAATTCTAGAGCGGTTCGCTCGCCCCTGAGCCCGCCCCCGGGGTCCGGCCCTCGCCAGATGCCGTCGCGCTTGCCCTCACCAGTGTGCGCGAGACCAGCCTGCCCGCGATCACTGCTCGTCGTTCAGGCCGAAGCAGTACAGGGTGGACGAGAAGTCGACCGCGTACACGTGGCCGTCAGCCACTGCGATCCCGGTGAAGTGGCTCCAGGTCTCAAACGCGTCCGGGCCGGAATCGTACAGCGTCTTCCCGGTCTGCGCGTCCAAGGCCTTTAGGCGAGCCCGCGCTGCATTCTCGAGCCGCTGGTCGTCCTTGAGCAGCTCTTCGGAATTGAACTCGCCGTATGGGAAGACGCCGGCGTTTACCGTCTGGCGGACGTTCTCTCCATTCGCCAGCACGAACACCACGTCGTTCGCGATCACCACTGGCTCGGGAACGGCCAGGTCACCGCTGACCCACTCGGGCCGGAGGTACGGCTTCCCGGTCTCGGGATGGTCCGCTACGCTGAAGGCCATCACGGACCCGTTGGGATTGGGCCCGTTGGACAGCGGGAATTCAGGGGCTTGAACCGAGATTGGGCCCCATGTTGGCGCGTACAGCCAGACCTTGCCCGAGGCGTCCACGTAGCTGGAGAACCCGCCCCAGAGCCCCTTGCCCTCGAACCACTCGTCGTCATTGGACAGCAGCGGCGTGGTGTACACGTTGTCGTGGTGCGTCATCCCGCCCATGTCCTCGGTGTCCATCAGGTACAGCACCCCCTCCTTGCCGCCGATCGCCGCCAGTTCGCGCTCCTTGTACTCGAGCACCACCGCCGAGGCGGTGATGTCGAAATCGCGCTTCCAGATGTATTCCCAGTTGTCGGGCGTGAAGTAGTCCACCAGTTCGAGGGTGTCCGGGTCGAGGCGGAACATCGTGTTGCCGAAGATGCGCCGGCCGGGGTTGTACGGGCCGTCGCCCGTTCCCCCGTAGATCCCGCCGTCCCTGCCGATGGCCACGCCGCCGCGCCCCCAGATCCCGGCGCCGTACTCGGGGGTCGACCGCCAACTCCGAATGACTATGTTCTCGGGGTTCGACACGTCGATGGAAGTGACCCCGGAAACGGTGTCGCCGCACTGCTGGGAGATCGACGTGTAGAGCACGTCGCCGATCCGATTGAGGCTCCAAGCCTTCGCGAAGGCCGGGACCCACTGCTGCGAGCGGAATTCCTCCTTGCCCGTCGCAAGGTTCAGGGCGTAGAGGCGACCGTCGGTCGAGATCGCGTAGAGCCGATTCTTGGACACGTCCACCGTGGGTGTCGCGTTCAGGCCCTTTGGGCACAGCCACATGCCCGGGACCTTGTTGGCCACGTCGGTCCTGAACTCCTTCTCCCAGACGATCTCCCCGTTCTCGGCGTCGATCGCGTACAGAACATCACCCGTGCCCGCGATGTAGACGAGGGTCTTCTTCGCGCGTCGCCCCTCGCCGGTCCGGACATCCGTCACGACGATCGGCGCCGTGAGTGCCGCCAGTGACTTGGGCTCGTTCTTGACCGCTGTCTTCCACTTCAGGGAGAGTTCGCCGACATTGCCGCGATTCAGCGTCACTTCGGAGCGTGCCCAGCCGCTGCGGCGGGCATCGTAGCCGAATGTCGTCCAGTCGCCCGCGTGGGCTGGGATCGCGGTCGTGAGTGCCGCGAGGAGTCGTGCAAGCCAAGGTTTCATCAAGCTTCTTTCCGTTACTGGGGGGTGTCCGGGTGTGCGGGCCCGTCCGCCGACCCTTCTGGAGAGCCTAGCAGTATTTGCTGGTCCCGGTCCCTGCGATCCGCCTGCAGCTGGCGGTAGCGGTCCAGCTGTTGCTTGTGGGCGGCGACATTCCCGGCGGAGCGGTAGGCGCGCGCCAGCTGGTAGCGGACGCCGGGATCGCTCGGGCTGGCCTGGACGGCCTGCTCCAGATGGCTCACCGCTTCTCCGGCCCGCTCCAATTCGAGAAGCAGCTTTCCCAGCGCGATGCGCGCCTCGGCCAGGGCAGGGCGCAGGGCGACCGCTCGCTGCAAGAACTCGAGCGCCTTCCCGTGATCGGCCATCGCGTGGTGAATCTCGCCGGCGCGGAGCGCGGCCAGCGCGTGACTGGGGTTGGCGGAGAACTCGCGCTCGAACTGCCCGAGGGCCTCGCCGGCTTGGTCCGGCTGTCCGGCCTTGGCGAGCAGGGCCTCTCCGAGGCGGTACCGCAGGCCCGGACGTCCCGGCTCTTTCTCCAAGGCCTTGCGGTACTCCATGATGGCCAGCTCGTAGTACTGGCTGCTCTCGTAGGTCTCGCCCATCGCCTGATGGCTCCAGACCGACTCGGGCGCGACCCGCGCGATGGCAAACGCGGCTTGCGTGGCCACCTCCCGGTACGTGCGATTCGCGTGGAAGAGCACTTCCGGGTCATCGGGATGCGCGATCTGGAGTTCCGCGGCCAGCTTTGCGGCCCGCGCATGCTGGCCGAGCCCCAGATAGCTCCGGACTAGTTCCAAGCCGGCCAGGCGTTGCACGCCGGGGTGCTCCGGCGGGTCCTCGTAACCCCGCTCGAGGTCCGGCAGCGCCTCGGCGTAGCGCCCGAGCTCGGAGAGGCAGATGGCCAGCAGCACGTGGCCGGCTCTGAGGTCGGGCCGCAAGGCCACCGCGCGCTCAAATGCGGGGGCGGAGAGGTCGCACCTGCGACCAAAGAAGTGGCTCAGGCCGAGCTTGGCGTGGAGCTCTGCCGCTTGAGGGACTTGGCTCGCCAGTGCCGAGTAGCCCTCGGCGGCGTCCGCGTAGCGCCGCTCCGAGAATGCTCGCTCCGCCTCGTCGAACTGCCGCGTCTGCAGCCTGTCGAGGACAGGCTGCGCATGCGAGGCCGTTGCGATCGCCGCTGCCACGGCCACGCCCCGGGCGGCCGCGGCCAGCCCGGGGCGAACGCCGCGCGAGAGGCGGCGGACCGCGGCGGTCAAAACTCGAACCGAATCGAGACCTGCATCACCCGCGGCTCGCGAGCGGACGTGACCCATCCGAAGTTCCCGTTGATCTGGTCGCCGGAAGCGTCGAATCGCGCGTTCGAGTCCACGCCGTTGTACTGGGTGTGGTTGAACATGTTGTACATTTCCCACCGGAACTGGAATCGGGCGGTCTCCGAGACGGGGAAGTTCTTGTAGACCGTGAAGTCCCAGCTGTTGATGCCCGGCCCGCGGAACACGTCCCTGGGTGCGTTTCCGAAGTCTCCGAAGCCCGGCGGAGCGACCGACCCGGTGTTGAACCACCGCTCGAAGGACTTGTTCGAGATGATCGGATTGGCGACCATGTTCGCGCGGGGCGCGTCCCCGCCCCCCCAGCGGTCCACACCGTCGGTGTAGCTGAACCCGACGCCGCTCGGGAACCCGCTCGCCATCGTGATGATTCCCGCGACTTCCCAGTTGTGGAACAGCGCCCGTGCTGCGGGATTGTCGTTGAAAGCGCTGGCGTTGGGCAGGCTCCACAGGTAGTTCGCCACGAACATGTGGGTCTGATCGAATCCGGTCTTGCCGTAAAGGTAGCCCCGCGCGCTGCGGTAGATCGGCAGCGCGTCGCGGTCGCCGCTGCCCAGTCCCATGGCCTTCGACCATGTGTAGGCGACCCCGTACTGGAAGTTCGAGGTGTAGCGCCGGTTGAGGCTCACCTGCAGCGCGTTGTAGTTGGACCACCCGCTGTTCTCCTGGAGGTTGATCCCCTGATAGCCGTAGTGCGGCCGCAGGAAGACGTCGGGCAAGGGCCTGCCAGTCGTCTGGTCGGTGTACGTCTCGTCGAAGCGGATGCTCGGAGCGATCGTGTTCAGGTTGCGGGTCTGGTAGAGGTTCGTGCCGCTGTTGCCGACATAGCTGACGTCCACGACCGTCCCGCCGCCGATGTCCTGCTGCACTCCGAAGTTCCATTGGTAGATCGTCGGCGGGTCAAATTCCGGGTCGAACGCCTTCATGTTGGGTGGGAAGAAGACCTGGCCAGCGTTGAGGAACGTGTCCAAGTTCCCGAAGTAGATCGTCGGCGCCTCCAGGATAGGGGGAGACGTGGTGACATCCCACATCGAGCCCTGAGAGCCGAAGATGGCCTGGGTCTGCACTGCGAACGAGCCGCGCACGGCGGTCTTGCCCTTGCCGAACGGGTCGTAGGCGAAGCCCAGGCGAGGCTGGACTTGAAGCGGCGGCCGGTTCCGGTACCCGTGCAGATAGTCATCCTTGCCGTCCCCGATGATCACTCCGTTGAGCCGGTTCCCGCGATTGGGGATGTTGGCTCCGATGTACGGCGCTGGGAACAGCTCGCCCGTGTGATGGTCGTACGCGACTCGGTTGCCGCCTGAGTCCAGTGTCGGGTAGTACAGCGACGGGACTTCGCCCTGCGATATGCGGCTGATCGCCAGTGCCGAGCCCTCGTTCTCGCGCAGCCTCCAAGGCGTGAACGTTGAGAACCGGACGCCGACGTCAAGGGTGAGCTTTGGCGTCACCTTCCACGTGTCCTGGGCGAACCACTCGACCGTGTAGGTGCGCGCCAAGCCCTCGGTCTGGCCGCTGGATTCGGAGTACTCGAAGAAGTTCCCCAGAATCGCGTTCGCGAACGGATGGTTCGAGTCATACGGGCTCAGGTTGCTGCGGCGAAAATCGAACGTTCCCATGTGGCGACCGACGCCGCTCGACCGGGGGCCCTCGCTGGCGTCGTTCAGCTCCCAGTAGAACCCGGTCTTGAAGGTGTGGTTGCCCTTGAACCAGCTGATGTTGTCCGAGAGCACGATCCGCTCGTCATGGGCGGCGATCGGCGTGCGGGGGTCGTAGTCCGAGCGGGGACCGTTGGAGATGCCCCCGAAGCTGAAGCGGGGAATCAGGCCCAGGGGATTCGCGGACGGGAACAGTTGCCCGAGGTCTTCGAGACCTGGGTTGTTCTCCCTGCGGAGCTTGGTGAGCTGGAAGTCGTCGTTCAGCGCTCCGGACTCCCTGCTGAGGCCCAGCCCGAGGCGGAACTCGTTGACCAGCGTTGGGGAGATCGTCTTGTTATAGATGCCCTGCAGGTTCTTGTTGATGTACTCGTAGTGGTGCTGCTGCACGAAGATGCTGTTGTTGAACGCGTTGAAGGCCACGGACTCTCGCTGCGCCTGAATGTCCGCGTTCCAGAATCGCGGGCGGAACGTGATCCGGTCGCCGGGCGTCGGCACCCAGTCAAACTTGAACTGCCACTGGATCTTCGGGTGCGACGAGGGCGACAGCTCGGTGTAGTTGAACCCTTGACTTGCGAACAGTCCTTGGTCGGTAGGGTCGGGCATGAAGTTGAGCAGCCCCTGACCGTTGCGGTTGACCCGGGTGGCCGGGACCACGTTGTTCGGGAACTGATTCCCGGTCATGTGGTCGAAGATCGGGATCAGCGTGCCGTTCTGCTCCACGGACTGTGAGAAGTCGCCCCCTCTCTCGAGCGCTGTGGGCACGGTGGCCCTGTGACGCTGCGTGGGCTTCTGAATCTGCCAAGACTCGTTGCTGACAAAGAAGAAGAGCCGGTCTCGCTGGATCGGGCCACCGATCACTCCGCCATAGGTGTCGAACCGGTAGGGCGGCTTGGACGATCCGAACCGGTTGTTGTCGAATGAGTTCGCGTTGAGGACTTCGTTGCGCTTGAACCAGTAGCCCGAGCCGTGGATCTCATTCGAGCCCGACTTGGAGATGATGTTGACCTGTCCACCTGGCGAGCGTCCGTACTCGGCTTGGTAAGCGGTCATCTTGACGCTCACCTCCTGAATGGCGTCCATGCTCACCGAAACGTGGAATGACGCGGTGGCGTCGATGTCGTTCCCGGGCATGCCGTCCAGCATGAAGTTGTTCCACCCGCTGCGCGCCCCCGAGAAGTTGGGCGTCCTGGTTCCCCAGTTGCCGCCCAAGGCGTCACTGCCGGCCGTTTGGGACACTCCGGGCAGCACGGTCAGGAGCGCGACGATGTCGCGTCCGCGCTGCATCAGGCCGTCCATCTGGTTGCTGGTCAGCATGGCGTTGACCCCCGCCGTGTCTGTTTCCACGGCGGCACCCTCCGCTTGGACCGTGACCGTCTCGGTCACAGCTCCGATGGCCAGCCCGATGCTGCCAAGCGCCAGCGCTTGGTTGGCGTTGATGACGATCCCAGTCTGCTCGTAAGCCTGGAAGCCGTCAGCCTGGACGCCCAGCAGGTACGAGCTGGGAGGCAGCGCGGCAAACACGAAGTTTCCCGCTTCGTTGGATTCCACGGCCCGCTGTTCCGACGTTCCCAAGTTCGTGACGGTGACCTGGGCGCCGACGATGACCTGTCCGGTCTGGTCGGTCACCGTTCCCGACAGTCGGCCTGAGATCTGTGCCCACGCCGCAGTCGCTGCTAGCAGTAAGCCCAGCAGGCCGAAACCCGCGATTCTCGTATTCATTTCCCCTCCTCGGTAATGCATCCTGCCGGTGCCGTAACTGGGATGGCGCGTGGGAATTCGCCCCTTCTGGCGACGGGCTCCCACCCGAAGGCCCGGCCAAGCCCCGCTGGCCGAACCGTTTGCCATCGTGCGCGATTCGTTGCGATAACCTAAGCCGTCCAAGACCCGTTCGGGGCTCGTACTTAGGAGTCTACAGTTACCGCGGGAGCCCGTCCACCCAGATCTCCCACTTTTCTCGCAATTCTTGCCTCGGTCGTGGCCTGAGCCGCCACCGCGGGCAGGGCCGGCGCCACTTGGACTGCCATTCGGGCGCTTCGTGTTTCCGGCAAGGACCTCGGGCCGGTGCGATGGCTGGCTGCCGAGAATCCCCGATGCGGCCATCCGCCGGTCGGCTCTGGAAGCCATCTTGGATTGCCCCTGCGGGATGCCTGCAATCTCGTGAGGGGCGGTCGCATGGCGCTGGGCCACGCCGGCCAGTCGTGACCATCGTGGGGCGGATCGACTCGGGATTCAGCCTTGGCGGGCGGAGTGACGTGGCCGCAGTCGGACCCGCCGGGAAGAGAGTGCCAACTATCCTTCAGTCGCACCAGACGCAGGCCCGGCTGGAACCGGCCGGGAAGGTCCCCGAGTCGATCACCGGGGGTGCGCGATCCTCCCGCACTGCCAACTTGCGGGCCGCCGCCGCGGACTCAAAGGTTTCGCTCCCTGTGCTTGGTGAGGTACTGGTTGTAGTCGTACACGGACTTCGCCGACCACGGAGCGTTGACCTCTGGCAGGTGGTCCGCCAATCGCCGCTTGATGGGTTCGTAACTGGGCACGTTCGCCAGGTTGTGCCACTCGTGGGCGTCGCCCTCGTGATCGTAGAGTTCCTCAGAGCCGTCCTCGTAGCGGATGTAGCGGTAGCGCACGTCCCGGACGCCGTGATTGTTGCGCCCGTAGGTCGTCAGCGCGACATGCGGCCAGTCGGCGGTCTCGGGATTGTCAAGCAGCGGGCGCAGGCTGTGCCCCTCGCTCGCCGGATTGGCGGGCAGGCCGCACAGGTCCAGCAGGGTCGGATAGAGGTCGATCAGCCCGGCCGGATTGACGGTGTTCCCGGCGCGGATGCCGGGGCCGGCCACGATGAGCGGCGTGCGAGTCGCCTCTTCCCACACCGAGTGCTTCCCGAATCGGTCCTTCTCGCCGATGTGGTAGCCGTGATCGCCCCAGAGCACGACGTATGTGTTCCCCGCGTTCGGGCCGGCCTCCAAGGCCTCGACAACCTTGCCGACCTGGGCGTCGACGAAGGCGACGCACGCCAGATAGGCCTGGACGATGTTCTTCCACTCGCCGGACTCGATGGCCCAGCTCGTCGTCGGCATCATCGGAAGGGCGTGCAGCTCCCGCGAGATTTCCGGAAGGTCGTCCTGATCCCCGGGCAAGTACGGTGGCATCTCGAGCTCGTCCGCGGGAAACAGGTCAAACCAGCGCTTTGGCACATGCCACGGGACATGCGGGCGGAGAAACCCCGCGCCGAGAAAGAAAGGACCGGAATACTCGCGGCCGAGCCGCTGCGCTGCCCACCGGGCCGTTTCGAAGTCGGGCATCTCCTCGTCACGGTCGGGGAACGGGCCCCAGTCCGTGCTCGTTCGGTCGGCGTTCCAGCGCATGCGCTCCGGCGGTCTGGGGCCGAAACCGCGAACCCGCCCCCCGGATTCGACGAAGGCCCCCTCCGGGGCGTGGTTGTGGAACAGCTTCCCGACGCCCATGGTGTGGTAGCCGTGGTTCGCGAACCACTCCGGCAGGAACGGCGTCGAGCCAGTCTCGGGGGACGCCTCGCGCAGGTCCCCATCGTTGATTTGCCCGTAGATGCCCGTCGTCGAGGGTAGGTATCCGGACATCAAGCTCGCCCGGGAAGGGCCGCAGATGGGCGCTTGACAGTGCGCGTTGTGGAACACGACGCCGCGCTCCGCCAGACGGTCCATGTTCGGCGTCTTGGCCTGCGGGTGCCCGCGCATGCACCCCAGCCAAGTGTTGAGGTCGTCCACGGCTATGAAGAGCACGTTGGGCGGGGCACTCCCCTCGGCCCGTTCTCTGACCGCTGAGCAGGCGTGAGAGGCGAGCGCGCCGGCTGAAATGCCAAGGAAGTGGCGACGGTTGACCATGCGTCTCAACACTCTACCGCCGCGGGCTGGCCCAGGTCTCGACCCTCCCAATGTGGTCCCGGACCACAGCTCGCAGGACTGGGCACCTTCGGCGCTGCCCATCGCCGCTCCGGGACCGCGCTCTCGATCGATTCCGCCCATGCCGGATCGGGGTCTCAGTCAGACTGCCGCATGCCGCGGACCACCCCGGAACGCTCGAACGGAGCCCCCCGGGCGTTCGATCCGCGAGAATCCGGGGATCCCAATCGCGCTCAATGTGCAGCCCGGCGCGGTCACCCCTCCGACAGCTTGGAACGCCGCAGCGGAAGCGATCGCACTCGCCGGCCTGTCGCGTCGGCCACCGCGTTGGCAAGGGCCGGTGCCACTGCGATGATTGGCGTTTCACCCCCGCCCGCTGGGGCCAGGTCGGGCCGGTCCAGGAGGATCGTCTCCATCGGCGGCACATCCCGGAATCGGGGCACGGGATAGCTTGAGAACGAACCGGTGAGCAGTCGGCCGTTCTCGAACCGGACCTCCTCCATGAGCGCGGGGCCAAGGCCTTGGATGATCGCGCCGTCAACCTGAGCCCGCAAGTTCAGCGGATTGAGGATCTTGCCGCACTCGAAGGCGCTGACCAGTCGCTCGACCTCCACCGTGCCATCCTCCACCCGCACCTGGGCGCAGATGGCAATGCACGACCCTTTCTCGCGGCCGCAGGCGATCCCGGAACCGCGGTTCGGGCCCAGCGGTCCGGCACTGTTCCAGCCGAAGGCCCATGCCGCGGCTCCCACAACGTCCCTCATGCGCTTGTCCGAGAGGTGCGACAGCCGGAAGTCCAACGGATCCGCGCCCGCAGCCTGGGCTAGCTCGTCCATGAAGACCTCGCGCGCGAAGTTGTTGCCGGTCGCACCGATTCCGCGGTAGGAGCCCTCGCGCAGCGGCGACTCGCACGGGAAGTATCTGGTGCGCACGTTGGGGATGTCGTACGGGGACGCGATTGCCGCGGTTCCCGGGTTGTAGGCAGTGAAGTCCCACACGCTGATGTTCCCGCCCTCGAGTGCCGCCCGGCATTCGAACGCCGCCGCTGGCCGGAAGTAGGCCCACATGAATTCCTCGGCCCGTGTCCAGCGCAGTGACACGGGCTTTCCGGCGGCCTTCGCGAGGCGTGCCGCCTCCGCAGCAACCTCCCCCGTGTGCTTGCCGCCGAAGCCCCCTCCGGTGTCGGGAACGATCACCCGCACCTGGGCCGCGGACAGCCCGAACGATTCCCTGAGCTCGCCGTGGACCCGCGAGGGGACTTGGGTGCCTGTCCAGACGGTGAGCAGTCGCCCCTGCCACTCGGCCAACGCGGACCGCGGCTCGAGAGGTGCGTGCTGGACGAACGGGATCCAGTAAGACTCCACTCGCACCGATCGCCCGCGCTCCAGCGCGCCGTCGACGTCGCCGGACTCGCTCAGGCGCGGTCCGCGACGGCCTTGCCCGTCAGTGATTGCCCGTCCCCGGAGGTAGTCTGCAATCGCATCGCTCGGCGGGTGGGACGCCCGCTGCCATCTGGCCGTGCGCGCGACAGCAGCCACGGCCAGCCGGGCGGCATGGGACGATCGTGCCACGCAGCCTACGAAGTCGCCGTCACGGATGGCCCTTGCGCCGTGTTCGCCCGCTACGGTCAGGTCCACGCTTTCCAGGCTCGCCCCGTACGCCGGCGCTCGCAGCACTGCTCCGTGCAGCATGCCGGGACGGGTTAGGTCAGACGCGAATGCGTGATCGCCAGTGACAATCTCCCGGGCTCCGGCGCGTTGCAGCGGTCGGCCCAGAACGGTCCAATCCCCGGTCGGCGTCAGTGGTGCCCGCCTCGGAATGCCCTCATCGGTCGTGGCAGTGAGCAGCCTCGACCGCGCCAGGTCACCGTAGCCCATGGTTCGGCTCTCGTGCGAGACGAGTCCGTTCCGGACTTGGAGCGCTGCTCGCGACACGCCCCATCGATCGCTCGCGGTTTGAATCAGCATCTCTCGCACGGCGGCGCATGTTCGCCTCACCACCGGCACGGTGGACGGGGTCGTCCGGCTGCCGGCGGTCGAGCCGTCGTCGGGTGTGACCGCCGAGTCGGACATCCAGACCCTGACAGCCTCCGGGGCGACCTTCAGCTCCTCGGCGGCGGCCTGGCGTATCTCAGTTCGCGATCCCTGGCCGAACTCCACCTTGCCCGTGAGCACCGTGATCGAGCCGCTCTCGCCGAGGTGCAGCCGGGTCGAGGGAGGAATCCCCGGCTCGTCGGAGTCGGCCTCTTGAGCGCTGCGAGCGATTTTTCCAGACGCGGAAATCAAGGCACCCGCGCCGACGGTCGCGATCCACGACCGGCGGTCCAGGCCAAAGCGATAGGCCGGCCCGGTCGCCAGTTCCTTGCGGTCCGGCTCTCGCAACTCTCTCGCCTCAGGCATTCTCACCCTCCCCGGCGCTTGCCGCCCGCTCGACGGCGGCCAGGATGTTTCCGTACCCGCAGCAGCGGCACAGGTGAGGATTCATCGCCTCGATGATCTGCTCCCGGCTTGGCTCCAAGTTCCGGGCCAGCAGTGCTGTGGCCTCCAGGATCATCCCTGGCGTGCAGTAGCCGCACTGGGCCGCGTCGGCGTCGACGAAGGCTCGCTGCACGCGGGAGAGCCCGCCAGTTGGGGCCAGTCCCTCGATGGTGGTGATCCGCTTGCCCTCGACGGCGATGACCGGCGTGACGCAGGATGGCCTTGACTGCCCCTCCACCAGCACAGTGCAAGCCCGGCACTGGCCTTCGCCGCAGCCGTACTTGGTGCCCGTCAGGCCGAGGTCTTCGCGCAATACGTCCAGAAGGGGCCGGTCCGTTTCCGACTCCGCCTGGCACTGTTGTCCGTTGACCTCGAATCGAATCGTTGCCATGGTGCATTCCCATGCTAGCCGGGCGCCACGGGAGCAGGGCGGGGGAGGCCGGCCAATGCCAGCTCCTGACCGGTGATTCGTTCCAATCTCGGACTCGCCGAGGCGTTCGCGGACTTCTCGCGGCTGCAAGTGCGGGACCGGCACCTTGCTAGCATGGTTCGCAACCATGCAGAGGACCAATCTCGCGAGGGGTGGCTCGTTGCCGATGCTACCTGCATTCCTGCTGCTCGCATTGCTGGCAGCGACGACGGGCTGCGCCCCGGCAAAGCCCAATTTCGTGTTCATCCTGACTGACGACCACGGGTGGAGTCAGCTCTCGTTCGCAATGGACCCGGAGGTCGGAGATGCCGCGTCCGACTACCTCGAGACTCCGAACATGGCTCGGCTTGCCGCGAGCGGCATGCGCTTCTCCAGCGGATACTCGCCCGCGCCACTATGCACTCCCACCCGTCGCAGCATTTTTTGCGGCATGACGCCCGCGCGCCAGCGGGGGACCGAGTTTGCGTCGGAATTTGACTGGGACGGGCGCTTGACCCTGCCCCAGGCCCTGAAGCAGGCGGACAGCAGCTACAGGACGGCGCATTTCGGCAAGTTCGGCTCCCAAATGGGAGCCAGCCCGGAACAGGTCGGATTTGACGAGAGTGATGGCCCCACCACGAACAGGACCGGCGGGATGCCGGCCCCCATGCAGGAGCGGGGCCGCAGCGTAACCGCGGAGGACCCCAAGCTGGCATTCGCGATCACTGATCGCGCGATCGATTTCGCGAGGCGGCAGGTTGCTGCCGGGCACCCTTTCTACGTGCAGTTGAGCCACTACGCGGCGCACCTCCAGGTCCAGTCGCGATCCGAGTCGCTGGAGCGGTTCGAGGCCAAGGGCGGCGCCGACCGCGCGGTGACGCACGCTTTCGCCGGCATGCTCTACGACCTTGACGAGGCCGTTGGGAGGATGCTGGACGCGCTTGGGGAACTGGGGGTTGCGGAGAGCACCTACGTGATCCTTATGGCGGACAACGGAGGCCGAGGGACGATTCCCGGAGCGCCCGACACGCTGGCGGAGCCGAACCGCCCACTCAACGGCGCCAAGCACTCACTGCTCGAGGGAGGAATCCGAGTGCCATTCGTGGTCGCCGGACCCGGCGTTCGGGCAGATTCTGTCTCTCACGTGCCAGTCACCGGCTACGACCTGCTTCCGACGCTCTATGACCTCGCCGGCGGCGCGGCACCGCTTCCTGAGGAGGTGGATGGCGGGAGCTTTCGCGAGGTGCTCGAAAACGGCGGGGCCGGAACGGTTGCCAGGGCCTTCGGTGGTCTCGTGTTCCACCGGCCGAGACAGCGGAGAAACCCGGCCTCGGCGATCCGCGCCGGGGACTACAAGCTGCTCTTGAGGTATGCGACCGCTGCGCGGTCCCGCTCGCGGTCGCTCTACAACCTTGCCGATGACCCGCTCGAGCGCCACGACCTGAGCGCGGATCGCGAGACTGTCGCGGATGAACTTGAGCGGACCCTGCTGGCGTACCTCGAGGCAGTTGGGGCCGAGAAGGCCTCAGCGCCGTAACGGCTCCACCGGCCAAGCGCTACCAATCCACTGCCGCCGTTGGCCGCAGACCGGATGGATGCGGCGCGACCCCGGATTCAGGCACGGGATTCGTCCGGGAGACGGCCGAGCCGAAGCCGCTGCCGTGGTTGCTGGTCCCGCCAGCCCGGGCGCGACTGGGAGCCGGATCGCGGGCCGAGCCGCTAGGCCTCTCTCGCAGCGGCGCAGCCGCTCGCGCCTGTGGGGCTGAATCGCGGCTGGAGCAGCTAGCTTGGAGCACCCGGGATTCGTGAGATACTTATCCGGCAACGATCATGGTCAGCAAGGGGGCGTGGGCCATCGTAGGCGTGGCTGTGGTTCTGGTTCGTGGCGGGCTTGTTGTCGATGTTACCTGCAGCAGCTGTTCGGATACTTGCTGTCAGTGGGCTTTCGCGGCTCATCTGGCTACAGTCAACGGGACCGCATCAATCGAGACCTACGGTCGTGAGACCTTCGAGCGCCATGGCTTCGACCCTATTCCGTGTGGGAATGTCCTGGGGGACGAGCAGGCGTACTATCGCTGTGCGAAAAAGCCTTCTTCCGGTGCCGAGTTCAGAAGTGCTGCAAGTTCAAGGCAAAGCCGAAACGGTCTCTTGCTGATCTGCTAACGCCTGACAAACCATTCGGAGACGTGCGGCTTTACGAGAGCCTGAACGACCAGCTGGACAAGCTACGGTTCAGCGATGAGTGGCAGAAGCACAGCAGCCGTGGCGTGAGCGGGGCCGAGCCGGTCAGATTGCATCCCGGACAAGTGATCGTTCTTGAGAGGGTCAACGGGACGTGGGAGGAGGCACATGACTAACAAAATTCGCTATGGGTTTGTTCCTGTGTCCTCAGCGCCCCCGGAGCGGTCCACCGGTTCCCCGTTCAGGTAGACGGCCCGAATCCGGCGGGTCTTCGTGATGTCGTCGAGGGGATTGCCCTCGAGCACGAGGAAGTCGGCCCGCTTGCCGACCTCGACCGTCCCGGTATCGGCGAGACCAAGCAGTTCGGCGGAGTTCCGAGTCGCGGCCACGATCACCTGCGCCGGCGTCATGCCAGCCGCGACCATGTCTTCCATCTCCACGTGCGGGGCCCAAGGTGTGTTGCCATCCGTACCCAGCGCGACGGTGACACCCTCGGCGGCGAGTGTCGCCAGATTCCGAGCCTGAATCGCGAAGGCTGCCTGCGCGGCGTCGTTGTCTACAGTCTCGGCTTGCAGAGCTTCGAGTTCCGCAGCGGGGATGGCCCCGCTCAACCACGACATGTCTGCTTCCACCCCGCGGCTGGGGAGGTTTGGGACCAAGACGACCTCGGGGCGCTCGTTGAACAGCGCGATCACTTCCTCGTCGGCATCGGTGTCACGGATTCCGTGCGCGAACGCGTCAATCCCCGCGCGCAGGAGCCCCTTTGCGTCATCGAGGGCGAAGATGTGGGCCGTGACGCGAGTGTTGGCCCGGTGGGCCTCGTCGATGATCGCGCCGTAGAGGCCGGGTGACAACTTCTCGTACTGGCCCCCCCGGTCATCTACCCAGATTTTGATGATGTCGACCGCTCTGGCCACCTGCTCGCGAACCGCCTGACGAGCCTCGTCCTCGTTAGTCACCCAGTAGGGAATCTCCGAGCGCCCAGGGTCGGGCGACGTGATGCCGACTCCGGCCGAGCGAAAGCGGGCCGTGCCGGCAATCCCCTCGTCGCGAATTGCCAAATCGCGAGTGTCCCGCCCGAGGCTCATCGCGGCTCCGATGCCGTGCCGTGCCCTCGCCCGCAGGTCGGCGATGAGCGCCTCGCGGTCTTGGCTCAGGTGGGTGTGCGTGTCGATGATCGCAGGCATCACTGTCATTCCTGACAGATCAACGCTGCGCATGCCGCTTGGCACGTCGAGGTCGGCGGCGGGGCCGACTGCGGAAAACTGACCGCCCTCGACGACGAACGCCGCATTCTCGATGGGGGAGCTGCCGTCGCCGACAATCAGGCGGGCACCTTCGAACAGTACGGCTGCCGAGTCAGCTGTCGGCGGCGCCACGCATCCATAGGTTGCGACGAGCCCGATCAGCGAGGCCGCGGCCATCAGGGCCAGTCGCCCCGGTTTCGAGTGCTTCCATAGCATTGCGTATCTTCCTCTCACTCTTTCTCGTTGCGCAGAATCGTTCCACGAGCGCAGGCCCACGCGGCGACGTGCCGATTGCCCTGCCATCGCGGTCGCCGAAGCTCGTTGAGGCACCGACAGACCCCGGGGTGCATCGCGCAGCGTGTCATTCGGACGAGTCCCGGTACTTCGCGATCATCCCAGCTTCGGGCATCGCGTCCCGGGCAGGGCGCCGCTCAGTACATGCCGTTGTCATTCTCGGCCTTGGCGGGAATGATCTGGAGCACGTCCCAATGCTCCACGATCTTGCCGTCGCTGTCGAACCGGAAGATGTCGATGCCCGCATAGTCGTGGTCGCCAGGCCAGTGCTGGAAGCAGTGCAAGACGACCAAGTCGCCTTCGGCGATGGACCGCTTGAATTCTACGCGCTTCCCGGGGTATTCCGCCGCCATGCGCTCGAAGTAATCGATGAAGGCCCGCTTGCCGTCGCCTACTCCGGGATTGTGCCGGGTGTAACTCCTGCCGACGTACCGCTGGATGGCTTCCCGGGGCCGGCAAGCGTTGAACATCAGGTCGTAGAACGCCATGGCGTCTCGCTTCATCTGGCTCGCGCGGCTTCGCACTCGGCAATCCTCCCTCAAGACCCGCAGGTCAAACGCCCGCTACCGAAGCACCAAGCCCGCCGGAGCACCGCCTCGATCTTGGCGTGCCCTGGGGTGGTGAATCGCAGGGCCACGGGCCTATGAGGCTAGCAAACCCACCGCGGTGCCTGGCGATCCACCTCGATCACCTCGTACCTTCGGGATGCCGGTCGTCAAGGGGGGTGGCGCGGGGACGTCTGGGGTGAGGAGATGTGGCGCTTCACCTACTCGCGGACCTCGCCCCCGGGCGGCCTGACCTAGTGGAACGGCTCGGCATACACCCCTCTGAACTCGTTGCCCCACTCTCGGCTCGGAGCCAGCAAGAACGCGCATGTAGTTTCGGCTGGCTGTCTCATCGTCGTCCCCCACCAAGGGCATGCGTCTGCCGTCGCTCGCAAGGCCTTGCCGCAGCCGGGTTCCGTTGTCGACGGCGGGGCCTTGGCGTGACGTTGGCAAGGTTCACGCCAATCTTGCCGTTCACGAACGATGAGACGTCAACGCTAGTGTGCTGAGTCTCAAATAGCCTATCTATTTGCCAGGCCCCCTCCAGCGCCCTCCGTGCGCGGTGGATCTTGGCTAGGATCTTTTCTCCATCCGCCTTCCACTGGTTCGGCTCCGGATTCTCGTTGCGCTCGGCCAGGTAGGGCGTGATCGCGTCCGTAAGCTGCTTGACGCTGGTGAGACTGCCCGCGCGGATAGCAGTCTTCGGCCAGATCCGCAAAAAACGTTCGACCAGGCTCATCCAAGAACTCGAGGTCGGCGTGCAGTGCATGTGGAATCGCTTGTGCCGCTTCAGCCAAGCCGTCACTTTGGCGTGTTTGTGAGTGCTGCAGTTGTCGGCGATCAGATGCACATCGAGGTTTTTCGACCCTTCGCGGTGGATCTGCTTCAGGAAACGGAGCCATTCCAGTGGGTGTGCTTCTGCTCCGTGCGGTAGATCAACTTGCCCTCAAAGTAACTCATCGCGGCGAACAGGCAGATTGTCCCGTGACGACGGTAGTAGTGAGTAGTGCGTCTGTGTCTGGATGTGCCCGATTCCAAACGGAAGCCCCGGCTGGGAGCGCTCCAAGGCTTGGCATTGGGTCTTTTGGTCGCAGCAGAGCCCGACGGATTTCTCGGGAGGATCCAGCTTGCCTGCGATAACTGAGATAACCCACTAGTCATCTGGGGTAACGCTTGTCGGGTGTCCGAGACCCAGCCGCGCTCAGATCCGCGGCCCTACCTCCGCGGCGAGGGCTGGGGGCCACGCGAGCGGACCAGTCGTTCGAGTTCCAACAGGCGCTCCTCGGCGCGTTGGCGGGCGCGGGTCTCTTCTTCGGCTCGGGCCTCGGCTTCTTCGGCCTTGGCCTCGGCGCGTTGGCGGGCGCGGGTCTTTTCTTCGGCTCTGGCCTCGGCTTCATCGGCCTTGGCCTCGGCGCGTTGGCGGGCGCGGGTCTTTTCTTCGGCTCTGGCCTCGGCTTCTTCGGCCTTGGCCTCGGCGCGTTGGCGGGCGCGGGTTAGTTCTTCGAGCTTGTCAGCCAAGGCTTCAAGAGCGTCCCAGCTCTCCTCCGGCCACAAATAATCCTCCCCCGTCTTCGAATTGCGCACTCGCACACGCGCGCCGACAGCTCGCATCGAAACGCCCAGCTCTCGGCTTCGGATTGCCCCGTCCCCCGTCGGTTCCAGCTGTTTGTAGCGTGGCCCCTCGAGACGGTACCCCATCAGGCGAGGCGGACGCTTCGACGTGTCTGGCTGGAACACGAAGTACTCCCCGATCCCCAGCCGTTCGTACAGGACTCGGTTCCTTCCCGTGTCCAGTGTCGCGCTCGACGGCGAAATCACCTCCATTGCGAAGTCTGGCGGCTTGCCTTCCTCCCAGATCTTGTACGTCGGCGGCGACCGGCCCTCCCGGTTGAGCACCACAATCACGTCCGGCGAGCAATTCATCTTTGGGTCGCGCGGGTCGAAGTAGACGAACATGTTGCCTTCCAACATGACGTCGTTGCGCTTGTGAAAGTGCATCTCCAGCGCGAAACGCAAGTCGATCACGGCTCTGGCTTGTAGTGGGGTCTCAGGCAATAATCGACCGTCCGACTCTGGGAAGTGCACCTGCGCTGGTGGTCGTGGCGGCGCACTGTCGCCGACTCGTGCGATAGCCGGCGCCGCCACCGCGATTCCCCTCTTTCGCATGCACGCAGGCGCCGATGGGGCGCCTGCATCATCCTAGCACGGGATCGCCACTGGTAGACATGCAACATGGGTGCTGCCGACCATCCAGCACAGCTCACGCCACTGTCTCGTCTTGGACTGCAGTTTCGCCCCACTGTGGCTGTTCCGGTCGGGCTTCTTGCAGTAGCAAGGCCTGGAGTGGCCACAGTCTTGTTGGTGGCGTGGAGTGCAACCGGAAGACCGATCTGCATGTGGAATCGCTTGTGCCGCTTCAGGCAAGCCTTCACCTTGGCGTGCTTGTGAGTGCTGTAGTTGTCGGCGATCAGGTGCACATCGAGGTCCTTCGGCACTTCGCGGTGGATCTGATTCAGGAAACGGAGCCATTCCATGTGGGTGTGTTTCTGCTCCGTGCAGTAGATCAACTTGCCCTCCAAGTAACTCATCGCGGCGACCAGGCAGATCGTCCCGTGACGACAGTAGTAGTGCGTCTGTGTCTAGATGTGCCCGATTCCAAGCGGAAGCCCCGGCTGGGTCCGCTCCAAGGCTTGGCACTGGGTCTCCTGCAGAGTAGGACGGCATTCTCAGGAGGATTCAGGTACGGGCCGATCACGTCCCAGAACTTGCGTGCGAAATGCTTGTCGTACGACAGTTTGAACGTCCTCGTGCAGTACGCCTTGAGGCCGTTGCGACGCCAGATGCGGCTGACCGTGGACTGCGATGCGCTTGCATGGCGCGCCATGCTGCGCGTGCTCCAGCGGGTTTTCCCCGGAGGCTTCTGCCCCGCCTGGGCCACGACCTTCCCGACGGTTGCGGGCGGGATCGATGGCCGCCGCCCCCGGCCGGGCCGATCGTGCAGGCCGGCGCTGCCGTCGACATCGAACTGAGTTCCGGTCATCGAGGGACCTGAGTGCGATTTGGTGTGGTGCAAATGTCAGGACGCACGGAGTAGCATTCACTGTACAGAGGAACTGCTGGGTCGTAATCGATCGGATCTTTGGTCATCGCTACTCATCGAGTGACGTGTAGTTGTCGGTTGTAGCGCATCGTGGCTTCGTCGTGGCGCTGGACCAATGTGATAGGTAGGCCACCGAACCCGTCGGGGCAGCTAACTGACAGTGTCCACTCGGGGGCGTGCCGATGGGCGCTTCGGGCCCAGCGGCGGGTGTCCGCGATCCCCGTCGAACATAGGCAGACGTCGGTACGCGCCGCCGTGGCGGCAGCCGCGATAAGCAAGTCCGACGCGGCGAGCCACGAGCTTGGAGCGATTCCGCCCGTCAAGGTGGAGAGATCCCAGCCGTTCTGGAACGGGCCGGCCGGTCGTCGGCAGCCAGCAAATGGCAGGTTGTACTCTCTGGCGCACGATGAAACACGAGCGCTGGTTCCAACTGCCGACAGGGTGGCTTAGCCGATGCCACTGGACGCCTCCTGATGCCCACCTTCAACCTCGACGAGCCGGCTCCCGGAGACGACAAAATGGACATCGCTACTTAGCCCATGTCCGGAAGTCAGATCGAAGTGCCGCGACCAGCGGTTGACGCAGGCGACGCTGACACCCACCTGTTCGGCCACCTGACGCTGATTCAGGCCTTGGATGCGCAGCAGGACAATCCGGGCCCGTAGGCAGTCCCGCCGGGAAGTGGTGGGCGCGCGGACACGACGCTCCAACTCGGTACGGCCCTCATCCAAGATGCCGAGTGCTTCGACGGGAGGAGCAGTGGGCCTCTGTCCCAATATGGCAGCAGAACACTGGCCAAGTGTTAGATGTTATTGGCGACTCACCACACTAGGAGTACTCGCTGCTTGCCTACGATAACCCACGAGCCATCCGGGGTAACGCTTGTTGGGTATCCGAGATCCAGCCGCGCTGAGATCCGCGGCCTTACCTCCGCGGCGAGGGCTGGGGGCCACGCGAGCGGATCAGTCGTTCGAGTTCCAACAGGCGCTCCTCGGCGCGCCGGCGGGCGCGGGCCTGGGCGTCGGCTCTGGCATTGGCTTTTTCGGCCTCGGCCTCGGCGCTTTGGCGGGCGCGGGCCTGGGCGTCGGCTCTGGCATTGGCTTTTTCGGCCTCGGCCTCGGCGCTTTGGCGGGCGCTGGCCTGGGCGTCGGCCTCGGCCTCGGCGCTTTGGCGGGCGCTGGTCAATTCTTCGAGTTTGTCTTCGAACGCCTCAAAAGCTTCCCAGTTCTCCTCCGCCCACAGGTAATCCTTCCCCGTCTTCGAATTGCGCACTCGCACACGCGCGCCGACAGCGCGCATCGAAACGCCCAGCACTCGGCTTCGGATTGCCCCGTCCCACTTCGCCTCCAGTTGCTCGTACCGTGGCCCCTCGAGGCGGTACCCCGTCAGGCGAGGGGAACGCTTCGACGTGTCTGGCTGGAACACGAAGTACTCCTCGATCCCCAGCCGTTCGTACAGGACTCGCTTGCTTCCCGTGTCCATCGTCGCGCTCGACGGCGAAATCACCTCCATTGCGAAGTCTGGCGGCTTGCCTTCCTCCCAGATCTTGTACGTCGGCGGCGTCCGGCCCTCCCGGTTGAGCACCACAATCACGTCCGGCGAGAAATTCCTCCGTGAATTGCGCGGGTCGAAGTAGACGAACATGTTGCCTTCCACCATGACGTCGTTGCGCTTGAAAAAGTGCCTCTCTAGCGCGAAACGCAAGTTGATCACGGCTCTGGCTTGTAGTGGGTTCTCAGGCAAGAATCGACCGTCCGACTCTGGGAAGTGCACCTGCGCAGGTGGTCGTGGCGGCGTACTGTCGCCGACTCGTGTGATAACCGGCACCGCCACCGCGATTCCCCTCTCTCGCATGCACGAAGGCGTCGATGGGACGCCTTCGCCATCCTAGCACGGGATCGCCAATATTAGACATGCAACATGGGTGCTGCCGACCGTCCAGCACAGCTCACGCCACCGTTTCGTCCTGGACTGCAGTTTCGCCGCACTGTAGCTGTTCCGGTCGGGCTTCTTGCAGTAGCTAGGCCTGGAGTGGCCACAGTCTCGTTGGTGGCTCGGAGTGCAATCGGAGACCGATCTGCATGTGGATTCGCTTGTGCCGCTTCAGCCAAGCCCTCACCTTGGCGTGCTTGGGCAGGCGCTTGGTGCGCATTGGGTGGATGGATACCATGCGGCGGAAGCCAGCCGAGCGACTAGGGCTCGCCCATTCTTCCCCAACTGGTGATCGGAGTGGCCAGAACGATGTCCGCGGCAGTTGAGTGTCCAGACTGCGCCGGGGAGCCCATCGCAACCAACCAAGCTCAGCTTCAGGTGATCACATACGCCTCCAGCGCGTTCGAGATGCATTTCCGCGATTGTCCAGACGTGCACGTGCGCGGTGACATGATTCTCTACTATGAGGAGGGCTCTCCAGATGTCAAGGTGGTGCCTGAGGTATTCGTCGCGCGGTGCATCACCGAGGCGCCAAGAAGTTCGTACCGTTTGTGGGAAGTTGCCGTCGTGCCGCAGTTCGCGATGGAGGTGGCCTCGAAGTCGACCTTCCGCCGAGATCGCGACGAGAAGTGCCCGTTGTACGAGCGGCTTGGGGTTCAGGAGCGCTGGCGCTTTGACCCCGAGGGGGAATGCTGCAAGCGACAGACGTGATTGACCGGCTGCGGGGATGGGATCTGCGTTCGAAGGGAGTGTGCGAGCGTTCCCCCGAGCGCAGTGGCGGCCAGTCTCGCAGCCGTGCGTTGGGGCTGGACCTGTGCGTCGTGCAGGTCCAGTCTCGATTCTGGGACTACCGGCGGCGCCGCTTCCTGCCCTCGCTCCGCGAGTCCGAGCAGGGGCGTCGTCGCGAGCGCAAGCTCCGCAGGAAGTTGGAACGCCTCCTGACGAGTGCTGGGGCGAAGATCGCGAGACTCCAAGCCCAGTCCGGCACTGGACCACAGCAGGGAGGGCGTTCCGACGAGCGTGCATGACGGCGCTGCGCGGGTCACGGCGCCGGTGTCTCCTCGCAGCCAGGCCGAATCGTCCTCGGAGCAGGCCGGCCCCCTCGCTCGTCTTCGAAGCCCGAGAAGGGCTGGCAACCGCTGATGGTCCGGCAGCGTGCCGCACGACCGATTCCGCCCGCCAGCGGCCCCACGAAGGTTGTGGGGACTCGTTCAGCAGCGCAGGTCCGAGCCTCGAACTTCGGGCCTTGGAGAAGGACCGTCGGTCAATGCACGGGTATTGGCCAAGCGATGGTACGGGTGGTCCCTTTTGGCAGCGGAGTGTGCGTGCCGAGACTGAGAGCGGCCCTGTCCTCGCCGGGGGCCACAGCGTGACCATCAAAGGCCCTTGAAATGGCGGCACTTGCCTGCTGGCAGCACCGCTCCTCCCGCTGGCCGCGAATCTGCCCCACCGTCTCGGACCGGCGCTCCTGTGCACCCGCTCGCGCCGTTTGGTATGTGGCAGTCCCCGCGGAACGCGGCGCTTCGCGATCTGGTCCGTTACTCCCGCTGCTGCATCCAGCGTCATCGCAGGGCTCTGCTGGTCGGTCCTGCCAGCGCCGCCGCGCCGGCCAGCCCAACTGCCTACGAGCGTCGTCGATTCAGGATCCCATCCCATTGGGGCTCACCCTGCCGCCCGTAGTCGTGCGGCAGCTCGCGCCAATCTGGACGTGTCCTGCCATTGACGTCCCAGGCCAGAAGCCCGTCCTTGAACGTCATCTCGCAGACGAGTCTCTGACTGCCGCTCTGTCTCGCGCCGAAACTGTCGACGAAGCCAAACGTCCCCGACTCCGCCCTCAGGACCGCAATGTCGGCAATCGCTCCCTCCGAGAGATGTCCCAGCTCCTCGCGGTGAATCTCCCGAGCGGGGTTCCAGGTTGACTCCTGGATCACATCGTCCACTGTCTGGCCGAGGGCGAGAAACTTGCTCATCGTCGTGGCTTGGCTCTGCATGCCAGCGTTCATGGAACCGATGTGCAGATCCGTGGAGATCGAGTCGGGCGGGAAGCCCGCATCGAGGCACTTAGCGGCCACGCTCCACTTGAAGCTGCCGCCACCATGGCCGACATCGAAGTATACGCCCCGCTCGCGGCCGCTGAAGAGTCCCGGGTTGGGAGTGCCGTCCTCGAGCAGTTCTCGCCGGTTCCCGGAAAAGCAATGGGTATAGATGTCGCCAGGCCGGAGCTTCTCGCCCAGGAGGACCTCGATCGGTCGCTCCGGGAGGCTCGAGCCGAAGTCCACCATGACTGGAATGCCGGCGGCCTCGCCGGCCCGCACGGCCTCCTCAACGGGCTGCCACTCCGGGCCGGCGTAGTGCGCAGTCTTCACGCCCACGATCACATCGGAATGCCGCTTGGCCAGCTCTGAGGTGGGGCCGGCCTGCATGTCTGCCAAGTCCTGCTCGATGTCGCCGCCACGCATTCCGCGGCCAACAATGTTTGCCAGGGCCAAGACCCGCGTCCGTGCCCGGCTGATCACCGTTTCCCGGAACTCGTCAAAGTTCCGCCAGCCCGCGCAACCGGCGTCTACGACGGTCGTCACGCCTGTCCGGAATGTATAGCCGTCCGGGTAGACGCTGTTGTCCCCTGCGTAAGAGCCCGGCTCGTTGGTGCCCGCGAAGACGTGCACGTGGAGGTCGACCAGGCCCGGTGTGACATACAGTCCCTGACAGTTGACCACCTTGAAGGCCCGCCCAGGGGCGATTCCCTCCGCGACCGCTGCCACCTTTCCTTCCCGGACCGCCAAGTCCCGGACAGCGCTGATGCCGTTCTTGGGATCGACGACATGCCCGCCCACTAGCAGCAGGTCGTACTCGGGCTTGCTCGCCGACCGCACGGAGCAAGCCGCCAAGAGCCCGGGCGCGCCGGCCAACACATCGCGGCGAGTGATGCCACGTCTCGATTCCAGCATGATGTCCCCTCCTTCAGTGGATCCTTGGTGCGTTAGTCCTGCTGGCCCATCCCAAACAGGCCGGCCCGTACCCGCTTGTAGTCGAATCGGGCAGGGTTGACAGCAGTGGCCCCAGGGGTGTCCACAGGGATGAGCAGCGACGCGATGGGCTCGTATGCCGCACGAGGAGCGATCGCCCCCTTCACGACGATGATCTTCTGCCGCTCAACGTATACCCCGTTGGAGATCAGCTGGTGGGCGCTGTTCGGACTTGACCGCTCTGTTGTCAGCAGCAGCAGGTTTGGATTGTCAAGGGACGATCCCTCCACATGCACAACGGCGGTGTGGCCCATGTCCCAGTAGCGGCCTCCCCCGTGTCGCACCTCGGTCTCGACATAGCGGCCTTCGTGCAGGGACCGCACGCGCCCCCTGATGAGCACCGGGTCGCCGTGCATTCTGTCAGTCTTGCCCCCGACCGGAAATTCGAACCGATGGCCGATCCCGGCCTGCTCCGCCACCCGATAGGCCTCGCGATCCGCGAGGACCATCACCCAGCCTTGGGCGTTCTGCCCGAGCAACTCGTCGAGAAGGAACGTGCTGTCTCCCGGTGTGCCGCCGCCGATGTTGTCCCCCATGTCGATCAGCACGACCGGTCGCCCCTCATGCTCCATGGCCATGCGAACGGCCCGTTCCGCGTCGGCCTCGTCGAGCCGGATTTGGCCACGCGTCTCCCACAGCATGTCGGCCAACCGCCGGGCCTCGCTTTCGGCCAGGGCCGGGTCGTTGTCGGTGACTACGATCGCGCTCGGCCCCATCCAGGGCACGTCAGCGTACTGGTACCCGCCAGACACGCTGACGGCTAGGACGGCGTCGGACCGCTCGATGCGCCGGCTCTCCTCGACGATCGGAAGCAGCGGCTCTGACTTGGTGTGCTGGAACACGATGTTGTAATTCATGGGCGGTTTGGCCAGGGCCTGCGTCGGCCGCACTTCGCCCCGCACGATCCGGGCCATGATCCCGATCGCTTGGAGGCCGCGCTCGAATGTGTCGATGTGAGGCGTTTCCTTGTAGGTGATCAGCACGTCGGAGTGCTCGACGATGTCCGGTGTGACATTCGCGTGGAAGTCATGCGTCACGATGATCGGCATCTCCGGACCGAGTGCCTCGCGCACGCGGCGTGCGACTTCGGCGTCCCCGCTCGGGTAGCTCTCGGTCACCATTGCGCCGTGCAGTGCCAAGAGCACGCCATCCAGGTCCGGGGCGTCCTTCAGTCGCGCGACGATTTCGCCTGCCAGCGCCTCGAAGGCCCTGTCAGTGACATGTCCCTTGGGCGTGGCGGCTGTGATCAACGTGGGGTACAGCTCCAGCCCGTGTTGACGTGCCCCCTCGACATAGCCCGAAACCGTCGTCCGCGACTTGGCGCGCACTCTGAGGAACTCCTCTGCGGACTCCTCGCCGATCGCCGGGCTGAAGTCCTCGAGGACTGTCTTGTTGGCGTTGAACGAGTTGGACTCGTGCGAGATGCCAGCGACACCGATGAGGGGTTGACCCTGGACAGGTCCTCCGAGAGAGATCGCTAACGCTGCGGGCAATAGGAGAGCTGGACGGCGCATTCGCTTCACACTTGCCGGAGCTTGACCCGGCTCTGGCGCTCGCTCCCCATCATTGCCCCCGCGATCGTAGCGAAGAGCGGGCCTCGATGTGGTCGGCCCAGACCGTGGACACTTCAGGCCGCCGCTCGCGGATTGTGGCCGCTCCCCTTCGGGGCGGCAGGGTCCCGCTGTTCGACCCGCCGACCTGCCGGCGAGTGAAGCGATCCCTCTGCGGTCGCTCCTGCATCCGCGTGGTGGGACGCAAGTGAGGCCGTTGCTGGAATCTTGAACCGATAGAACCGGCCGGCATCGCTCGCGGGAAACTGCATTGCAACGGGCGCATCACGCTTGCACGGAATTATCGCCCTTTCCGTTCCGGTGCGGCAAATTGACGAGTCGCTCCGCCGGTCAGGCCGTTCGGCTGAGAGATCTCCGGTCCGACTTCCCGCAGCGTGCGTTCTCTCCAAAAGGGGTCAGTAGGCGGGCCGGGCTCAGAACTCTCGAAGGCTGCCGGGAGCTTCTGACCACTCGATTCCGGACTCTTGAGTCCGGCGGTGAGTGCGATCACCGGTTGCGGGCATTCTGCGAACCGGAGGTATCCGGTGCCACCGTGGCCAAGGCCGACTGGGACCGCCGCCAACCGAACTGCGGCGGGGCGGGCTGATCGGGCACGAGACCGGCAGCCTGCTAGCGCAGTGAGACCTTGACCGTGTCGACGCCGAACCACTCATAGCCGGAAGGATTCCAGTGCACGGAACCATCGTCCGGCTGCGACCTGCCAAAAGCGTCAATGGCGCGCACTCGGACTTCCGTGCCGGTATCGCTCTGGATCAGGTGTCGGTTCCACCCGTGCCAGAACCTCACGCTCCAAGGATACCAGCCAAATGGGCTGGGAGCCGCGTCCATGTTCACCCGTTTCCAGGTGTGTCCACGATCTACCGAGACTTCGATGGCGGCGATCTCGGTGCGACCGTCATTCCACGCCACACCGCTAAGAGTGATCGGACCGGGGAATCGGGCCTCGCCGTCCGAAGGCATCCAGATCACACTCTTGATCCTCTGCCGCCACGTTGGTGCGGTGGCGTCCACGGTCACCGGCGGGGCACTGCCGGGCTCGATGCGCTCTCTGAAAGTTCTGTACCGCCGGGCGTGGTGCCGGCTGGTCGAAGCCTGCCCCTGGAACCGCAGCCGGGTAAGCCACTTAACGTTCATTGATCCGTAGTAACCAGGCAGCACGAGCCGTAGCGGCCCGCCGTGAACAGCTGGAATCGGCTCGCCGTTCATGTGCGTTGCCAGCAGGGCTGTTTGGGTGACGTCCGCGATCGGAACGCTCTGCTCATAGTCGTCATCGCCCGGCGTGGCGGGCGAGTCGCCACCCTCGGCTGTCAGAAACTCGGCTTGCGCATCGACCCGAATCTTGAATCTGTTGAGCAATTCCCGCAAGCGAACTCCCCTCCAGCGAATCTGTCCCATCCCTCCGCGGTGCCACTGGGTGCCCTTTGTCGGGGCGGTCCTTGAGTAGAAAGCTCGCCCATTGCCGGCGCACTGCAACACGGCGGTGGTCTCGGTCTGCTCCATACCGGCCAGTTCAGAAACGCCGACTGTCTTGCTTCGCGTGACGAGGCCGCTCAGTTCGAGACGCCAATCACTGGAACGGTGCGGATTCAGGGTCAGGCCCAAGGGCAGAGCTTGGTTGTTGCGGACAAACAGCAGTTCCTTGGGAGTCAGGCGATGGATCCGGAGTAGCGAAATCGGAGTCTCAAGCACGCCGGTAGCCGAGTCGTGCACGACCATCCGGGGGTCCTTCCCCAACGCGGCGAGGAATTGGGTCGGATCGCGGGCCAATGCCAGCGGCGACGCAGCCGCAGGCAGGACTCGCCCGAGAGCGGCCGCCCCGGACAAATGCCGCAGGAAGTGGCGCCGTCCGAAGCTGGCGCGAGAACGAGTCTTTGGCCGAGATACTTTGGCGCGCTGCGGGGTCTGGTCCCGGCGTCCCATGGGCGAACTCCGAACAGGATACTCTGTGCCGGATCCCTGACACGCTCGCGCCGGTTGCAGGAGGTTCGGGCGCCGGGTTCGCAGTGATCACGCAAGGCCGTGGCATCGCAGCTCGAAACCAAAAGGGGTCTCGGCGCGTTCGCCCGTGGACAACCACCCCTTCGAGCAGGCATCCGCGGGAAGGACGTGTGCTCCGGATCGTTGGATGGGCGACCTGCGTCACACCTCAAGAAAAGCCAGACGCAAGTTCCCTTTGAGCGGCCTAGGCTCCGCCCAGGGTCAAAGGCGTCCTGCATCCTCGGCCAGACAGATCGGTGGGGATCGCCGGGACATCCGCGTCGCAAGTCCCTGCCTGCTTCTGTGGCGTACCGTGACCAAGGATGGAGGTTGGACCGTCGAGGGCGGCGGCGGACTCTATTGGGGCCGCACGCCACGATGATGCTCTCGAAGTTGCGCTCGAGGGCCTTAAGGCCATGTGCACAAGCCACCCGCCCGACGTCATGAAGCCGCGGACTGGCAGATGCTTGTGTCTCACATCAGGGTAGGCCGTGAGACAGGGTGGTCCTTATGTCTCACGCGTGAGTCACGAACCGTTGCGAATCCCACCTCGGGGTTGATGTGGGGCAAAGAAGCCGGCCTCCGCTCTGGCAGCCCTGACCTCCGCACCGGGCGACGGCGACACGGGGGATGGAACGGTCGGGCAGGGAAACTGAGTGCGGGCGGGCGGCGGCCCTCTGGACGCGTCGCCTCCCGGCGCTCGCGGCTGCAGGAGTTGGCGGCCGCTACCCGGAATTTCTCCCGGGCCGACCTTCGCGTAGAAGCGTTGATCGGCGCTGGCCGGCCCCTGGCCGTCTACTTCGGAGCGGAAGCCGCCCCCACCACGCAGCCGCCATCACAGGTGATGGTCGTTCCGGTGAGGTAGTTCGAGGCATCCGAGATCAAGAACCCCACCACGTCGGCAACGTCCTCGGCGTGCTGGATCTTGCCCAAGGGGATCAGGTTCATGAACTCCTCCCGCATTTCCGGATAGTCCCGCAATTCGCGCGCCGTCAGCCCGGCCTCGACGATTCCCGGCGCGATGGCATTGACGGTGATCCCGTGCGGTGCAAGTTCCAGCGCGGCGCAGCGCGCCAGCATCCAGACGCCGGCCTTGGACACGCAATAGGGGGCGATCAGCTTGTAGGGGATGTCCTGCACCCAGGAGCCCGTGAAAATGATCTTGCCCTTCTGGCCGGCTGCCACCCAGCGCTGCCCGACCTGCTGGGTGACGTGAAAGTACCCGTTCAGGTTCACGTCCATGTGCTGGTTCCACTCCTTGACGGTGTACTCGAGGAAGGGCACGTTCATCGAGATGCCCGCGTTGCACATGCAGACGTCCAATCGGCCGAACTCGGCCCAGACTCGGTCAAGGGCGCCGCGCACCTGATCGCTGCTCGCGACGTCCGCCCTCACGAAGAGGGCCCTCGCGCCCCGCTCGCGAAGAGCGCTGATCCGCTCGGGGCGTTCGGCGATATCGATCAGGGCCACGTCCATGCCCATCTCTGCCATCTTCTCCGCGCAGGCGAATCCCAGATCGCCGACTCCTCCGGTGATTAGCCCCACCTTTCTCTCGACTGCTGCCATGTGCCTCCTCAGCGGGCCTGCTCGCCCGTCAGTTCCACGTCGATGTCTTGGCTGTCTTCGCTCCCAAGGATGCTTGCCACCTCGTACGGCCAGGTGTGGCGGTCGAACCGTTCGGCCTTTCCGCTCTTGGGCCATCCTGACAGGCTCGTCCGCCTCGGTCGGTCCAGCCTGTAGTCCGCGTAGATCTCGCGGGCATGTTCCCGGTGCGGGGCGACCGCCTCCGGCGTGTAGCGGTATTTCTCGAGCCGCTCAGGGTCCAGCCGGAGCCCGTGGCCCGGAGATGACGGCAGTCGCAAGTGGCCCCCCGACCAGTCGAATTGGCCGCCCTCGATCACGTCGTCGCTGACGTGGATCGTCTCGTTGTCGATCGGGTGGCAAGTCCTGGGCGCCTTGCCCATGTAAATCCCCACCCGCTCGGACTCCTGCAGCAGTGCCGATGCCATGGCTGCCCGGAAGGTGAGCTGCGTGCACAGCTCGAAATTGCTGTGCAGCGCCAGGTGCAGCCCCATGAACTTCGCCAGCTGGGCGAACCGCCACAGTCCCCAAGGGCCGAGATTGATGTCCGGCACCGCGACGTCCGCCCCTTCGTAGCGCTCGAGCATGTACCAGTCCGGTTTCCAGCGGTTCTCCATCGGGCCGGCCCCGGGCGGGTGCAGGATCGGCGGCCACCAGTGGCACGAGAGGGGCGTGCGCAGCTCGCCCCGCAGCGCCGTCATCCGGCGGTAGTAGTACTCGGCCTGATAGTTCCCCCGGCCCGGCAGCCGGGGGCTCGGTCGCCTCGAGTCCGGGAAAAATCGCTGGGGCAGCAGCGAGTGCACGGGCTGCTCGGCGTACTCGAGGTTGCAACCCTCGACAGCGGCCAAGATCCGGCGGGCCTCTTGGTAGTTCCACGTGCCGTGCGCGTCCACCCGGATGGCAGTGTCGGGACCCACCGCTTCCCGTATCCGGTGGATCAGCTCGATGTGGTCCTCTGGCTGGTAGGCCGTCATCGAGACCTTGACCGCGGGAAATCCCTCGCGCGCGCGATCCGCCGCGTACTCGGGCCAGTTCTCCAGGCCGATACCGTTGCGGCCTTGCCGGTCGGGGAAGCGTTGCCATGTGTAGGCGGCCATCGGGACCCGGCTCGCCGGCTCGAAGTCGGCCTCGAAGAGCTCTGCCCACAGGCGGTGGAGCGGCTTGCCCAAGACCTGCCCGACCAAGTCCCACCAAGCCATGAACAGCGGCCGCTCGAAGGCTTGGTCGAGCAGGTTGCGGCCGGGCTCTTCCCGCAGCCGACGGATGCAGGCCAGCGCTTCGGGGTCTAGGTCCACCGACCACTCGCCCGTGCCGACCAAGCCCCCCGCCGTCCGCAATTCAACGAATGACCAGGAGACCGCAGGCAGCGCCTGCCAGCCGGGCGTGTACACGCCCACCATCGGAATCAGCACTTTGTGGACGCGCGCCTCTCGCAGGGTCAGGCGGTGCGGGGCCAGCCGGTCTGCGAGGTTCTGGCGGAACTCCGCGATGCGGCCCAGCAGAGTCGTGTCGAATTCCCGGACATCGTCAAGGCAGAGCAGCACGCGTTCACCCATCATGCGCCGTCAGAGGCGGACACCGCAAGCACGCCAGAGAGCCCTCCCAATCGTCGGCCGTCGCTACCAATAGCCCAGATAAAGTCCGGCGAACATGCCGACCGTCAGTGCCCACCACAGGCCGACCCTGCGGTGCAGGGGGTATCCGCGGACCACCAATGCCGCCGGAAGGCGGAGAACCGCTCGGGTCCAGATGACCCGCTGCACGGCGCTGTCCGGCCTTGGCTCGGTCCGCAAGCTGATCAAGATCATGCAGGCGAGAGAGCCGACGTAGACCAGCCCCGCGATATTGAAGGCGTTCGCCTCCACCCCCGCGCTGCGCAGCCAGTACGGGAGCACGAACATCGGGAAGCACAGCCCCAGGGTCCACGCTGCCGCCGCTGGCGTGGCCCGCCGCCAGAAGACGGCTAGCAGGAAGATCGCCATGATCGGGGCCGCGATCAGGAACCAGCACTCTTGGAAGTACGAGAAGATGTTTCCAAAGCTCATGACCACCGGCGCCCAGAGCGCCCCGACGACCAACACGGCGACGCCGCTTCGCCGGCCGAATCGGATCAGGGCCGCCTCCGACGCCGCACGCCGGTAGATCCCCTTGTACAGGTCAATGGTCAGAATCGTGGCGCTGGAATTGATGAGGGCCTGGATCGTGGACATGATCGCCCCGCACAGTCCTGCCAGGATCAGCCCTCGCAGCCCTTCCGGAACGATCGTCTTGATCAGGTAGGGCAGAGCCTCGTCTCCCGTCTTCAGGCCCGGGTCCAGCGCGTACGCGACCATGCCCGGGAAGATGTAGGCCATCGCCGTGAACACCCCCAGGAAGCACGCGAGGACGACGCCCATCCTGGCGTGCCACTCGTCCTTGGCACCAAGCGAGTTCTGGTTGATGTACTGGTTCGTGCAGAAGTACCAAGGGCCCGTGGACAGGGCCAGCACCACCATCGCCGTCCACGGCAATTCCGGGTCCGAGGCGGGCAGGATCAGGTGGGCACGCTCCCCCGTGCCCACGACGGCCTCCCAGCCGCCCGGCACATTCGCCAGCCCCAGGCCGAACACCAGCAGCCCCCCGCCGATCAGCAGCGACGACTGGAAAACTTGCGTCCAGGCGACGGAACTCATGCCCCCGTACACCGTCAGCGTGCCGGACAGGATCGCGAGCCCCCAGATCCCGGCCTGCAGCGGGATGCCCAGCATCTGCTCCAGCAGGAATGCGCCGGAGAAGATGACCCCGGCCAGATTGATGAACACGTAGCTGATGACGCTGATCACCGCGTACATCCGGCGCACCGTCACGCTGTAGCGCAGTTCCAGAAATTCGGGCATCGTTACGATGCGGTTGCGCAAATAGACGGGCAGGAAGACGCCGATCAGGAGGCTGTAGCCGACAAAGTTCAGCCACTCCCAGTTGGCCACCGCCATGCCGTGGTCATAGGCGTACCCCACGACGCCGACGAGCTGTTCCGTGCTCAGCGACGCCCCAATGGTCGAAAGCCCAATCACGGTCCATGAGAGGGTCCCCGACGTGAGGAAGAAGTCGCGGGAGGACTCCTTGCGCTTGCGGCCGGCCCAAAGGCCGATAGCGAGGGCCGCCGCGAAGTACGCCAGCAGGACGGCGATGTCCACCGGGCCCATGCCTGGAGTGGAAGGCATTCGAGCGGTTCCGGGGGACGCCTAAGAGGCCGTCTCCACCCGCAGCGTGACGATCTCCCAGAGCCCCATCTCAAAGGTCGCCTCGCGCCCCTCGACCGTCACCCGGGGGCTTGGAAGCGGATTCCCGTTGAAGTCAACCGCGTGGCAGCTCGCTCCGTCGGCCGGGAGGGTGACCCGCACCGTTCCGCTCCGGCCGGCCGTGTCGTGCAAGCGGACCTCGCATCCCCCCGCCCGGTACAGCCAGCTAGAGGCCGAGACCGTTCCGGGCGTGACGCTCACGACCGACTGTCGAGGGGGAAGGTCGCCGCCCGGCCTGCTGTAGACGTGCCGGGAGCGGCAGCGATAGATCCGCGCCTCCGCCTGTTGCGGGACGCGAGCCGCACGCCAGTCACCGTCATGCGGCACGAGGGAGTACTGGAAGGAGTGCTTGCCGCTCCCGGTGAAGTACGGATTGGCGAACAAGTTCTCCATTTCCCCCCGGGGCTCGATCGTCATCATCAGGATGTGCTCCAAGGACCGCGACTCGGGGTGGAACAGCCAGCCCCGCTTGCCCTCGGCAGCCAGCACTGCCAGCCCCTTGCCGTCGCCGCTGTAGTCCACCCAGCGGTGCGCGAAGAACACGCTCTTGCGCAGCAATTCTTCGTTCGGGTCCGTCCCGTCACCCCACGGCTCGCCGGAGAGGTCTCGCGGCTCCGCGCCGAATGGGATCCCCGCGGTCGGGATCGCGTCGTGGTCGAACACAACGTTGGCCGCGAAGTATCCGGATCCGCCGACGCTGTCAATCTCACAGTCGAAGTCCACCCGGCCTCCCACATGGTCGAGCGAGACCGTCATCGTCACGCCGTGCGGTCCGATCCGGCCCTGCATCCTCGCCGCGGACCGCAGCGGTCCGTCCTCCGCGAGGACCCAATCCGCGCCTTCGACCGAGTCTTGGCCCGTCACCGGACCGCCGTGCCACGGCCAGGGGTCCTCGTTCCGGTAGTACACGGGATTTCCAGCTCCCTGATAGGTAACTCCGCGCCGCTTGTCGGCGATGGCCAGCACACCCGCCTCGCCCAGCTCGACCCGGACGAAGTCGTTCTCCAGTGCACTTGCGGGTCGGTCCGGGTATGCCGGCTCCTCGTCGCCCTCGGCACGCTCGACACGGAGGGTGGCGTAGCCAAGGGCTGGCACAGTGACATCCGCGAGCAGCCAGGCCTCCTTGTAGGTGTTCTTGGCCCCCGGGGGCAGGTGCTCGCTGGAATTGTTGAAGTGGCGCACGCGCAGCAATTGGTGCGGGCACACCTGGCCGGTGGCATCCACCAGCCGCAGCTTGGTCACTCTTGGCTCCGCGAAGACCGCCTTGATCTCCACCGTCTCCCGTCGCTCCCACGCCAGAGGGTTGAACACGGCGATGGTCTGGGCCTTGCGGTCGGTGCCGATGCGATTCGCGATCCCCCGCATTCCCTCTTGGCGGATGCGGTCCGCCTGAAAGGTGACGTTGCGCCCGACGGCGATGGCCGCGGGCATGTCCTCGTCTCCCACGTAGAGGCCGTCGTGGGGGTAGAGCGTGAGCGCTTCGTACCAGAGCTCCTCGAGGTGGGCCTCGGGATACGCCGCACCCGCCGCGCTGGTGGCCATCGCGCTGTAGATCTCTGCCTCGACCAGAGCGTGGTTGACGCGGTCGCGCCAGTTGTCGAGCCCCTTGCTGCCACATTGCCCGTACCAGAACGGCCACCCGACGGGATCCACCGGACCGCTGAACCGCGGGATAGAATCCCGCGCCTTCTCCAACTCCGCGAAATACTCCGTGGGCGTGGCAAAGCGCAGCGGGGTTGACTCGCGCCGCTGCCACTCTCTCGCGAATCCCGGCAGGTCCAGCGTCGGCTCGCCGTCCGCCGCAGAGCTGTACGTCGGCAGGGACAGCGGCAGCGTGTGGTCAAGGCCCACAGGAACCCAGATCACCTTCGTGTCGCTCGCCGGCATCAGAAAACGGAGGGCCGAGTCGTAAAACGCGCGAACCGCGCCCTGCCAGTCCGTGCCGTACGCGTTCAGCTCCGCCAGGTAGCCTCCCGGCCCCTTTCCCATGCCCCAGCCGCCCGCGAGCCACCCATAGGGCCCGTAGGTCAGGGTCACTTCGGTGCCGTCCAGTCCCGACCAGACAAACTCACGCTTGTAGCCCTTGCGGTCAAGCGCCCAAATCGGACGGGTGAACCGGTAATAGCTGTATCCCGCCTTGCGGAGAATCTGCGGCATCTGCGTGTGGCCCGGGTGGATGTCGATGAAGCAGGCCACGTCGAGCTTGGCATCGGGAAACTCGCGCTCGAAGAATTTCCGCCCGAGGGTCATGTTGCGGATCACGGCTTCGGGCTCGTTGAACGGATTGTCGTTGTTCGCGACTGATCCGGCCGCGATCCCTACCCGGCCCTCCTTGCTGAGTTCCTTGAGTTCCGCCAGCACTTCCGGCTTGAGTTCCGCGGTGCGGTCAATGCGCTCCAGTTTGACGTCGATGAACCACTTGAAGTTCTCGTCGCGGCGCATGATCTCGACGGCCCGCTCGTCGATCAGGGCTGCCCGTTCCCAGTGCCACGCCTCGGAGGCGAACCAAGAGAAGTCGTTGTGGCTGTACGGCACGAGGAAGATCTTGGCGCCGCGCAGCTTCTCTTGGACCTCTGCGTAGGACTCGGATTCCCCGTCACCGGTTTGGGCCGCCGATCGGGCGGCGCCGGCCACCAGTGCCGCCATCGCCAAGAATGCACGACGCTCAATCTCCATGCGCAAAGAACACGGTACCCTATCGGCTCCTGACGACGGGCCGCCGCTCCAGGGCAGGTGCATGACCTGTCCCACACAGAATATCTTTCGCGCGCGACGCCCGGCGGCGCGCCGCCGAAAATCGGAGACAATTCGGCCAACCCCGTCGGCATTGGACGGGTTCAGTGCGCCGGGCGGATGGTCCCGCGCCTCGTCCGGAATGCTCCGTCGCCTTGTATGATGTTCACGTGCCACGCTGGATCGCTGTACTTGGGGTCTTGCTGGCGGCGTTCGCACCGCTCGCCAGGGCTGCCGGTGCTGGCTTCGAGACCGACGCCCTCCCGATCTTGGAGCGGCGGTGCATGGCGTGCCACGGAGACACTCCGCAGGGCGGTCTGCACCTGGGCAGCATGGCTCGGATCCTGGAAGGCGGAGTGTCGGGCGCGGCCATCGTGCCTGGCGACCCGGATCGCAGCCTGCTGCTGGCCAAGGTCGTCTCCGGCCAAATGCCGATGGGAGGCGAGAGGCTGCCGGAGCCCGAGATTCTGGCTCTTCGCAGATGGATTGACGGCGCCGGGCAGGGCGGGGCAGCTCTCGCCGCGAAGCGGACAACCGAGGCCGACGTGCTTGCGATCTTCCAAATGCGCTGCCAGGTCTGCCACGGCAAGCGCAGGCAGGAGGGCGGGCTGGATCTGCGCACCATGGCCTCGCGCCTCAAGGGCGGGGCATCGGGGCCTGCGTTGGTGCCGGGAGATCCCGGCGGCAGCCTGCTTGTGCAGCGCATCGAGCGGGGTGAGATGCCGCCGCCCGACATGCTGTTCGAAAACCATGTCAAGACGCCCACGGATGGGGAGGTGGCCCTGCTGCGGAAGTGGATCGCCGACGGGGCCCTGCCGGCCGCCCGCGACGACCTGGCGTCGGATCCCCCGCTCGGTGAGGCGGACCTTGCTCACTGGGCCTTCCAAAGTCCCCGGCGGCCAGCGCTGCCAGGGGTCCGCAATGCCGGGCAGGTGCGCAACGCGATCGACGCGTTCGTTCTGAGTCGACTCGAGGAGAGCGGGCTTGCCCTTTCGCCCGAGGCCAGCCCCGCTGTCCTCGCCCGCCGGGCTTACTTGGACCTGACTGGGATGCCACCGTCGGTGCAGGAGCTGGAGCGCTACCTCTCGGACACCGCTGAGGGTGCGTTCGAGCGCTTGGTCGACCGGCTTCTCGAATCCGAGGAGTACGGTGAGCGCTGGGCCCAGGTTTGGCTGGATCTGGCCGGGTACGCGGACTCGGAGGGAGTGATCGACGAGGATCGACTGCGCCTGCACACTTGGCGCTACAGGGATTACGTAATCCGCGCGCTGAACGCAGACAAGCCCTATGACCGCTTCTTGGCAGAGCAGATTGCCGGAGACGAGCTCATCGACCACACCACCCTCGACGATCCGACGCAAGACGCAGTTGACACCCTCGCCGCCACTGGCTTCCTGCGGCTCGCGCCAGATGGCACGTACGGATCCGCCACGGGATCGATCGCGGAGCGTTTCAACGTTTTGGCGGACGAGATCGAGGTGCTCAGTTCGGCAGTCATGGGCGTTACGGTCGGCTGTGCCCGCTGCCACGATCACAAGTACGATCCCCTCTCCCAGCGTGAGTACTACAGTCTGAGCGCCATCTTCCAGACGGCTCTGGACCCGTACGACTGGCTCGACCCGACGGAGCGTTTCTTGGACGTCGGCCTTGACTCGGAACGCCAGGCCGCGGCCGCCACCAACGAACCATTGGAGATGGAGATCGCCGAGCTGAAGGCTGAGTTCGACTCCCTCGTGAACCCCTACTTCGAGCGGGAGCTGGAGCGCCGGCTGGCGGAGCTGCCAGAGGGTGTGCGCGACACCCTGCGCGTGATCGCGAACACCCCCCGAAAGGATCGGACCGCCGAGCAGAAACGGCTTGCCGGGAACCATAAGGAACTGCTGCGGATTCCTGACGCCGACGGGGAGTGGCACCAGATCGCGGAAGCGTTTCCCGAGATCAAGGATTCAGCCGGCCAGATCAACACGCGCATGAAGGATCTCAAGGCCAAGCTGGTCCCGCTCCCGAAGATTCGGGCCGTGTTCGACATGGGCGGCGAGCCTTCCCGCACGTACCTCTTGCAGCGCGGGGATGCCCAGGCGATCGGGCACCGGGTCGGACCGGGCGTGCCGCGGATGCTGGGCGGCGGGTCGGTTGGGTTTCGCCCGGAATCGTCCCGACCGGGGACCAGCGGGAACCGCCTGGCTTTTGCCCGCTGGCTGACAGATCCCGAGCATCCGCTGACCGCCCGAGTGATGGTCAACCGCCTGTGGCTGAACCATTTCGGCCGCGGCATCGTCTCAACGCCTTCCAACTTCGGCCGCACGGGTGCGGAGCCATCGCATCCCGAACTCTTGGACTGGCTCGCCACGGAGTTTGTGCGGCAGGGCTGGAGCATGAAGGCGATGCACCGCCTGATCATGACCTCGGCGGCATACAGGCAGACATCGGTCGCCGGTGCGGCCGCCGTCGAGGCGGATCCGGAGAATGTTCTGCTCTCGCGAATGACGCTGCGGCGCATGGACGCGGAAGTGCTCCACGACTCAATCCTGAGCGTGACTGGCAGGCTCGACGCGACGCGTTTTGGCCGCCCGGTCCAGATTACGACCCGGGACAACGGGGAAATCGTTCCCAACGCGACCGACGTCGGCTGGCGCCGTGCGGTCTACGTGCTCAGGAAGAGGCGCCAGCCGGTAACCCTGCTGGAGCTGTTCGACGCCCCCAAGCCCGCTCCGAACTGCACGGAGCGGCGCCAGTCGACTGTCGCGCCGCAAGCCTTGCAGATGATGAACGGCGATTCCACGCTGCAGCATGCGCGGTATCTGGCGGGCCGGTTGGTGGACGAGGTTCCGGGCTCGACCGATGGGCAACTTTCCGCGGCCTACCAGCGCATCCTGTCGCGGCAGCCTTCCGCCCGGGAGGCCGAACTGGCGCGGTCCGACTTCGCGGAGCTGGAGCGCCACTGGCTTGCGCACTTGGATGCGACACGCCATCCCGGCCCGCGCGGCGCGGGGGCGCACTGGATGGCGCTCGGGTCGTTCACGCACGCATTGCTGAACTCTGCGGAGTTCTTGTACATCGACTGAGGGTTGCGATGAAAAGTCCAAGCCGCCGAACCTTTTTCTCGCGGATCGGTGACGGCCTCCACGGAGCGGCGCTCGCCTGGCTGTTGGAGGGCGATCTGCGGGCGTCCGAGGGTAGCCGGGCCTCGTACGACCAAAAGCCGCGGTCCCCGCACTTCGAGCCCAGAGCCAAGTCGGTGATCCACCTCTTCATGAACGGCGGGCCGAGCCAGGTCGACCTCTTCGACCACAAGCCGGAGCTGGAGAAGCACGCCGGCGCCGCCGCACCGAGGGACATCGCCAACCAACTCGAGTTCACCGACGAGGTCGGCACCCTGATGCCCTCCCCTTACGGCTTTTCCAAGCACGGCGAGTGCGGCATGGAGGTCTCCGACCTGCTGCCCGGCTTGGGCGGAGTCGTCGATGACATCACGTTGGTCCGGTCGATGTACGGCGAGCACTTCAACCACGAGCCATCCCTGTACCTGATGCACTCCGGCCGGACGCTGCCGGGGCGCCCGGCACTCGGCGCGTGGGCCGTCTACGGGCTGGGCACGGAGAACCAGAACCTTCCCGGGTACGTTGTGCTGGACGATCCCAAGGGGTACCCGATCAACGACCTGCAGAACTGGCAGTCGGGCTGGCTGCCCCAGGTGTACCAGGGCACAAAGTTTCGAGCGCAGGGTCCGCCAGTCCTTAACTTGCGCCGGGAACAGGAACTGCCGGGCCCGCTCGTCGAGGCGGAGCGGGCACTTGTGCGGAGGCTGAACCTGGCCCACCAGGCCCAGCGCCCGTCCCAGCCACAGCTGGACGCGCGCATTGAGAGCTACGAGCTGGCGGCTCGCATGCAGATGGCGGCGACCGATGTGGCAGATCTCTCCTCCGAGAGCGAAGCGACCAAAGAGATGTACGGCATGGACGACGAGCGCACCCGCGACTACGGCGCCAGGCTGCTGCTCGCCAGGCGGATGGTCGAGCGCGGCGTGCGGTTTGTCCAAGTCTTCATCGAGTACCAGATCTGGGACAACCACCTGAACCTGGATCGTGAGCTTGGCTATGCCTGCGCGAAGACCGACAAGCCAGTGGCGGCCCTGATCCGCGATCTCAAGCAGCGGGGCCTGCTCGACTCCACGCTTGTCATATGGGGCGGCGAGTTCGGGCGCATGCCGCTGGCGCAGGTCGGGCAGGCCGGCACGACAGGGCGCGATCACGGCCCGGCCGGGTTCAGCGTTTGGATGGCCGGTGGCGGGGTGAAGGCCGGGCACGTCCATGGTGCCACGGACGAGATCGGCCACAAGGCGGTCGAGGACCGGGTCAGCGTCCACGACTTTCACGCGACCATGCTGCACCTGCTCGGCCTAGAACCCGAGCGGCTCGTGTACAACGTCCACGGTCTCGACGAGCGCCTGATCGGGCAGTACCCCGCTCGGGTAGTTCGGGAAATCTTGGCCTGACGCCTGTTGGCGCGAGGGCCGGTTTCGCGTACAATCGCCGCAGTGTCTCGCATTGGCCGGCGCGAATTCTTGCGGCACACGGCAGCGGGCGTCGCCGCTGCCGGGCTGCAGGGGAGAGCCCGGGCCGAGGGCGGCATTCCCCCACATGCGGAGGTCCGCGTGCCCGGCGTGCATGCCTACGCGCAGCGAAGCGTGGAAGCCGGGGAGGCGGTGCGGTTCCGGGTCAGCAGCGACACTCCTTACGACCTGGAGGTCACGAGGGCGGGCGACTCCGCGCCGCTGGCGCGGCTGAGCCAGCGGTCGCCCAGTGTCCAGCCCATCCATGTCGGCTCCTACGTGCATGTCGAGGACGGCCTACCGGGCGAGCCCCTGGAGTCGCTGACGATCGAGACTTGGGTCCGGTGCTGGGCGGTCGGGCAGCGCCAAGGGATCGTCACCGCTTGTGACGGGGACGTTGGCACAGGGCTGTTCGTCTCGAGCGGAGGTTGGGTCGAGTTCTTGCTGGGGGACTGGCGGGTGGCTCACGCCGAGCTGCGGGAGCGGCGGTGGCACCACCTGGCCTTGGTCTGGGACGGCGCCGCCGTCAGCGTCTTCGTGGACGCGCGTTTCCAGGGCAGCTGGCGCCAGCCGGGGCGACTGGCGGCCGCCGGCATTCCACTGCGGCTCGGCGCCTCTGGCGGGGACGGACGGGCCACGGAATTCCTCGACGGGGACATTGCGATGCCGGCAGTCTATGCGCGGCCTCACTCGGCCGCGGAGGTCACCCGCCGCTACGAGGCCCGCGCGCTGGATCCGCCCGAGTCTCCGGTGCTCGCGTGGTGGCCCCTTGACGAGGAGCGCGGCACGGCGGTGCGCGACGGTACCGGCGGCACTCGTGCCGGCACGATTGTCAACCGGGCCACGTGGATGATCGGCGGGCCCGCCTTCGATGCGTCGAGCCCGGCACGGCACGAGGAGTACGACCCCTCCAGGGATCCTGGCCGGGGGCACGGGCTTCGGTTCGCCTCAGATGACCTGTACGACTGTAGGTGGGACCCGACCCACGAGATCCAAGTGCCTCCCGACGCCAAGCCCGGGGTGTACACGGGGCGGTTCGCGCTGCGCGGGCAGCGAGAGGGCCTGCACTATGACGTCACCTTCTTGGTGCGCGGATCGCCGTCGCAGGCCAGGGCCCCGATTCTCGCACTTTGCTCGACGAACACTTGGCAGGCGTACAGCGCGACGCCGTTCGCGGTCAACTCGGGCGAGCGATTCTGGGAAACGACAGGGCACGAGAATGCCCACCCCGCTGCCCCTGCGTACTGCTGCTACCGCGGGCATGCTCAGGGCCAGCCGACCTACGCTGTCGGCATGGCGCTTCCTTGGCCGGTGGCCGGTCCGGATGTTCTGTTCAGCCGGGACGGCTTGGACTACAGCCATCTCACGCGGGCGGAACTCTTCGCCCACCGCTGGCTGGAGGAGAGTAGTTACGGCTACGATGTCGCCGCCGATTACGACCTGCATCGAGATCCATCCCTTCTGGACGGCCGCAAGGTGATCTTGATCAACGGTCACAGCGAGTACTGGTCTGTCGAGGCGTACCGCGCGGTCGATGCCTTCCTGTCCGCTGGTGGCGCGGCGATCGTCATGAGCGGGAACACGATGTTTTGGCGGGTGTCTTACGACGAGGACGGCGCGGCGATGGAGTGCCGCAAGTACGGCGTCGACATCGGCGGGCAGATCGGGGCTGACATCGGCGAGATCTTCCACAGCCATGACGGCCGCCGGGGGAGCCTCATGCGCTTCTGTGGCCTTCCGGCGTGGCGCGTCCTGGGACTGGAGTGCATCGGCTGGTGGCCGGTCCGGGAGGCGTACTTCGGCGCCTATGAGACCCTCGCACCGGACCACTTCCTGTTCAACGAGCCGGAGCCGACTGGGCTGCGCCTTGGGGAACCCTTCGGCCAGTCGCCCGAAGGTGAGCCGCCGCGGGTGGGCGGTCACGAGTCAGACGTGAGGCCCAGCATGATCCGGGCGATCACAAGGCAGGGCCCGCCGGGCGCGGAGGTCCCGGACGATCCGCCAGGGATTGTCCCCCTGGCGCGGATTGTCGACAGTAGCCGCCGGGGGATCGACTACTTTGGCCGCTGGGAGCCGCTCGATCACGGCGTGTACGCGGAAATGGTCTACTGGGAGCGGCCTCAAGGCGGCCGGGTCTTGCACGCCGGCTGCATCGCAGGAGGCTGGGCCCTCTCGGTGGATCCCGCCATGCAGGCGCTGGTCCGGAACGCCCTGCATCACTTCGGTGTGCGGCGGGCATAGCTTTTCGAGATGAGCGTCACGTGAGCATTGGTCGTTCGGGGCGCGCTGTGATTGTTGGGCACTACACTGGCAGCGGGCATGTTGGAAGGCGTCAGCCACCCGCTCGGGTACGGTGGCAGGCATTGAGAATCGTGGATAGCGGTCAAGTCCCTAGAGTGGCTGCCGGGCTGCCGGCGCTGCGCGGGTTGTTGACGCTCGCACTTGCCTCCGCCGGAAGTTTGGGTGCGGCCGATTTTGCGCAACGTGTCTTCCCGATCTTTGTGCGTGCATGCGTCGAGTGCCATGGCCCCGACCAGCAGATGCGCTCTCTCCGGCTCGACGCGCGCGAGTCGGTGGTCGGAGGGGAATCGGCCCCGTCTTTGGTGAGGCCGGGAGACCCAGAGGGCAGCGAGCTCTACAGGCGTGTTGCCGGTCTCGGTGACGGCCCGAGAATGCCAATGGGCGGATCGCTGGCGCAAGAGGATGTGGAGGCCATCCGGGACTGGATCGCCGCCGGTGCGGAGTGGCCGGTGGGGGTCGGCGTCCGGATCGAGGCGGATGAGAGGCACTGGGCGTTTGTCCCGCCCGCGCGGGCGCCAGTGCCCCAAGGACCGGAAGGAAGCCCGATAGACCGGTTTGCCCGCGCAAGGCTGGCCGGAGCCGGACTGGATCCCGCGCCCGAGGCGGACGCCGGCACGCTGCTACGGCGGCTCAGCCTAGACCTGACCGGCCTGCCCCCGACTCTGGGTGATCTCGAACGCTACTGGTCCAATCCAGACTACGGGGCACTTGTGGACCGCCTGCTTGCATCCCCGCACTACGGCGAGCGCTGGGGCCGGCTGTGGTTGGATGCCGCTCGGTACGCGGATTCGGACGGCTACGAGAAGGACATGCCGCGCGAGGTCTGGTTTTATCGGGACTGGGTTGTCGACGCGCTGAACCGCGATCTGCCCTACGACCGCTTCGTCATCGAGCAGATCGCCGGAGACTTGCTGCCGGGTGCCACGCAGGGCGAGATCGTCGCAACTGGCTACCTGCGCAATTCGATGGTCAACGAGGAAGGTGGCACGGATCCGGAGCAATTCCGAATGGAGGCCTTGTTCGATCGGATGGAGGCTATTGGGAAGGGCGTTCTCGGCCTCACGATCCAGTGTGCTCAGTGTCACACGCACAAGTACGATCCCCTGACTCACGAAGAGTACTATCGTCTGCTGGCCCATCTCAACGATGCTGACGAGGCCAAGGTGGCCGTCTACACGCCGGACCAAGAGCGCGGCAGGCTGGCCGTACTGGACGGTATTAGGCGGATTGAGGACGGCCTGATGCGGGACATGCCTGACTGGGAGCGGCGCATGGAGGAGTGGGAGCGGTCGGTCCGCGGCAACCAGCCGGACTGGGAGGTTCTGCGGCCCGAGGTCGTCGATCTTTCCACAGGCGGCCAGCGCTACGTGTTGCAGAACGACGGTTCGCTCTTGGCCCAGGGCTACGCTCCGACGGAGCATGTCGCGGAGCTAACCGCGGTGGCACGCCTTGCGCGCATCACCGCGTTTCGTCTCGAGGTGCTGACCGACGCCAACTTGCCACTGGGCGGTCCGGGCCGGTCGGTGTACGGGTCCGGCGCACTCAGCGAAGTTCGACTCAAGGTCGCCCCGGCAAACGATCCGCAGGCGGTGCGGGAGGTCTGGATCCGCTCTGGAAGTGCCGATCTGGACCTTCCCGAGCGCGACCTTGACCCAGTGATGTTTCCCCACAAGGAGGGGGTGCGACGCCTGACAGGCCCGGTCCACTTCGCCTTCGACGGCTGTCCAGACACGGCTTGGGACCTGTTCGCGGGCCACGGGCGGACCAACCAGTCCCGCAAGGCCGTCTTCGTGCTCGATGGCCTGCTGGAAAACGAGGCTGGGACAGCGCTGAGCTTTCTGCTGCGCCAGGACCACGGCGGGTATGACAGTAACGTTGGCCAGAACAACAATCTGGGGCGCATTCGGCTGTCCGTGACGGATGCGCCGGACCCTGTCGCGGATCCGCTGCAGTCCCGGGTGCGCCGCTTGGTGGAGCTTGGGCCCATCGGGCGCGCCGACAGCGAGCGACGGCAGGTGTTCAGCTACTGGCGGACAACTGTTCCCCAGTGGGAGGCCGCGAACAGGCGCATCGAGGCCATGTGGGACCAGCACCCCCGTGGCCACACGCAGCTCGTGCTGGCCAAGCGGCCTTCCGCGCGCGACACGCGGGTCCTCAGGCGGGGCGACTTCCTCGACCCGGGAGATTCCGTGAGCCCCGGAGTGCCCGCCTTCTTGCACCAAGCGCCTCCCGGTGACGATCCCCCTCGGCTGGCCTTTGCTCGCTGGCTGGTGGACCGCCGGTCTCCGACGACCGCGCGCGCCGTCGTGAATCAGGTCTGGCAGGCCTACTTCGGCACAGGGTTGGTGGCCACGGCCGAGAACCTCGGAACGCAGGGCGAGGCGCCCTCCCACCCGCTACTGCTGGACTGGCTGGCGGTGGAGCTCATGGACTCAGGATGGAGCCTGAAGCACGTGCACCGGTTGATCGTAACTTCCGAGACATATCGCCAATCTTCGCGCCACGAGGGGCGGTCGCGACGGGTTGATCCGGAGAACAGGCTCCTCGCCCGCGGCCCACGGCTGCGAGTTGACGCTGAGATCGTGCGCGACATCGCTCTGACCGCGGGGGGTCTTCTCAGCCGGCGCATTGGGGGCCCGGCCGTTCATCCGCCGGCTCCCGGAATCCTGTTCGAGCCGCCGATCAGCTTCTCGAAGAAGCCTTGGAAGCTGTCCACCGGCGAGGGCCGCTACCGCCGGGGCCTGTACACGTTCCAGTACATCTCGGCGCCATACCCGGCGTTTGAGGTGTTCGACGCCCCGAACGGTGCCACCGCATGTGTCCGGCGCGGCCGTTCCAACACTCCTTTGCAGGCTCTCACGACGCTCAACGAGGAACTCTTCATGGACTCGGCCCGGGCCATGGCGCGGTTCGCCGTTGCCGGGGCAGCCCGGGATCAGGAACGGCTCGACACAGCGTTCCGCCTGAGCTTGGCGAGGGACCCGCAGCCCGCCGAGTCTGCCCTGATGCTGTCCTTGCTCGGGAATGCTCGGAAACAGCTATCGAGCGGGGAGGCCGATCCGTGGGCACTCTCCGGAATGAACGCCGGTGCCGGGCCGGCTCCAGTCGAGATAGCGGCTTGGACAGTGGTATCGCGGGCCCTGCTCAATCTAGACGAGGCAATCACCAAGCAATGACACCGCGGCGAGTTGCCAACGCCGTCGCCCGGCGCTGGTTCCTGAAGCAGTGCGGGATCGGCCTTGGCGGTGTCGCGCTGGCGCACCTGATGGGACGCGACGGCCGCGCGGGCGTGCGCCCGCCCCACTACGCGCCGAGGGCGAAGAATGTCATCTTCCTGTTTCAGGCGGGTGGCCCCAGCCATCTGGAGCTGTTCGACTACAAGCCCGATCTCGCCCGCTTCGACGGCAGCCTGCCGCCACCTGAGCTGCTGGAGGGCTACCGAGCGGCATTCATCGATCCCAACTCGAAGCTGCTCGGCCCGAAGTACAGCTTCAGCAAGGTCGGGGAGGCCGGCTTCGAGATCTCCGAGCTCCTGCCGCACATCGCGGGTGTGGTCGACGATGTCGCGTTCGTCAGATCGACGGTCACGGATGCCTTCAACCATGCGCCGGCCCAACTGATGATGAGCACGGGCGCCCAGCAGTTCGGCCGCCCGAGCATGGGAGCCTGGGTTACGTACGGCTTGGGCAGCGAGACCGAAGACCTCCCGGGCTTCATCGTGCTGAACTCTTCCGACACCGGGCCCAGTGCAGGGACGGCATTGTGGGGATCGGGCTTTCTTCCGACGGTCTACCAAGGGGTCCCCTTCCGGTCGGGCGGGGAGCCGGTCCTGTTCCTCTCAAACCCACCGGGCATCACGCCCAAGTTACAGCGCGACACTCTGGACGCAATCAACGGCATGAATCGGATCCAGCTGGAACGGGCTGGCGATCCGGAGATTGAAACTCGAATCCAATCTTTCGAGCTGGCGTTCAGGATGCAGGCCGCGGCACCGGAACTGATGGACCTCTCGAAGGAGTCACGGCAAACGCTGGCGCTCTACGGGGCGCGGCCGGGCGAGGCGAGCTTTGCCAACAACTGCCTGCTGGCCCGACGTCTCGTAGAGCGGGGGGTTCGGTTCGTGCAACTCTACCACGAGGCGTGGGACCATCACGCCAACCTGACCAAGGGAATCAAGCAGGTGGCCAACGACGTGGATCAAGGCTCGGCGGCACTGATCAAGGACCTGAAGCGGACGGGCCTGTTGGATGAGACCCTCGTCGTTTGGGGCGGGGAATTCGGCCGCACGCCGATGACGCAGGACACCAACGGCATCGGGGACGGCCGGGACCACCACCCCGGGGCGTTCACCACGTGGCTGGCCGGGGCAGGGATCCGTCCGGGCATGACGCTGGGCCGCACGGACGAGCTGGGATTCCGGGTTGTGGAGGACCCGGTGCACGTCCACGACCTTCACGCCACGATGCTGCACCTGCTCGGGTTTGATCACACCAAGCTGACTTACCGATTCCAAGGGCGAGATTTCCGCCTTACCGACGTCAGCGGCAGCATCGTTCGAAAGCTCTTGTCCTGAGGGCTCTCCCAGTCAGGGTGCGCTTGGCCCGTTTGCGGGCACGCTCGGCCACAGTGGTGTCAGCGGGTGGTCGACCGACCCGATGTGCCAGTCCCCGACCCAAGTTCGTCACTTCAGGCCGGATCTAGGCCCTGATCTGGGTGGCTAGAGGGCTTGAATGAGCCTTTTTTCGTGGTAGATGCTGTGTATGATTTTAGCGTGTCCTTCTTGTATTTCTACTATTTGCCATTATTTGCCCCTTGAGGCTTCAATGGGCGTTGTAGTGCCAAGAAATGGCTCCCAGGGACCATTTGCCATTGATAACCTGCCCCCACTTGGGTGATGGTGATCAAGTAGTGTTCCTCCGCGCCACCACGACGCATTCCAAGGCTGGTCGGCCGGCCAGCAGCGTGCGTCTCGTCCAGTCCGAGCGCCACGGCTCGTCCGTCCGCCAGAAGACCCTGCGTAACCTCGGCACCGCCTACCCCGTCCCCGAGCCGCTCTGGCGCCAGGTTGCTGCCACCACCAGCGACATCCTCCACGGCCAGCCCTCGCTGTTCTCCGTGGATCCCGAAGTCCTCTCGGCCGCCGAGCACCTCGTCCACCGCCTCCGCGAGCGCGGCTTCCAGGCCCGCACCGACGCCGACTCCCGCTTCGCCACCGTCGACCTCGACACTTTGCAGCATGACGCCACACGCTCGGTCGGCGCCGAGCGGCTGTGCCTGCGGGCCCTCGACGAGCTTGGCTTCCAGCGGCTGCTGCTACGCCAAGGCGCCTCCCAACGGGACTCCAAGATCGCCACTGCCCTGATCGCCGCCCGCATGCTGCACCCCTCTTCCGAGCGCGAGCCCCTGCGGACCCCCGCTCTCACCCTCCCCCGGCGTGTTCGTTTTGCTCGAGAATCTGCACCAAGCATGGCTGTGGCGAGAAACGTGTCGCCCAGCATCGACTTGGCCCGCCGGGCGATCTGGCAGAGGATCGCTTGCATCGCCGCTGCTACCTCCTCGCCCGCTGTTCGAGCGACCTCGAGGTTCGCATACACGCAGTGGTGCTCGCCCGCCGAGTTGAGCGTATCTGTCAGAGCCTTGAGCGTCGAGGTCTTACCTGTCTGGCGGGGCGCGTGGAGAACAGAGCACTTCTTGCGCCCGATCAGTCTCAGGATTCCGTCAAGGTCCACACGGCTAAGCGGAGGGATGCAGTAATGATCGTCCGCCTCGACTGGGCCCTCAGTGTTAAAGTAGCGCACGCCTGACTGAATATTGCACGGAGCAACCGGTCGCTTTGGGCCAGCCGAGTGCGGGGTCAGGGCGCTAGCGCGTCGTCGCGGGTAGCGCATGGCTCCGGTGAGTGATCGCTCTTCTAGCGTCCATCCTAGAGCGACAGCATGAACTCTGTGAAGTGCCGGCTCCGGGGCGGGGCCGGGACCCGCCGTGTTCTGGCACCGCCTCCTTGGCTTGCGTGCGGCGCGTGTTGCTCCAGAGCGATCTTGAGATGCCCTGGCGGAGCTATTCTGGAGGGCGATCTTGAGCTCAAGGCATTGCAGATTCTGCTGGTCCGCGACCAACCCTCAGTGGGTAAGTGCAGAGTCAGGATCGTTCCCTTGCTGCCGAGATGGATCGTCTACCATGAAATCGTTGTGAGGGCTTGGTTCGGTCAGCGAGAGTCGTTGCCCGAGACGCTGAATCCGTTCGTCGCGGGACTTGGTGTGGTTCCGCCATTCTTGGCGGGCCGCGAGCTTGAGCAGGGCCTGATCTGCAACCGGCTGGCCCGGCTGGCCAAAGGGGCAGCTCCCGGCACGTTCGTCCTTCTCGACGGGCCCAGAGGGAATGGTAAGACTGCCTTGCTGGTCTGGTCCAAGCGCCAAGCGGAATCCCGCAGGATTGGAGTAATCGACATCCGCTTGGGCGAGTCCGATAAACCCGAGAGCGAGACGTACGAACATCGCGGTCTGTCTAGGTGGCTTCAAGCAGTGACGGGCTTCTCGATCCTAGGGACAGGCGTGAACTGGCGCGAGGTGCCGTCGAGCAAGGCTGTCACGACAATTGAGCGGGGGGCGCTCAGGAAGCCTGTCCTTGTGACGATCGATGAGGCGCACACATTGCCCTTGAAGCTGGGCCGGGCCCTGCTCAGCGCAGGGCAGCGCTGGCAGCACAGCGGTCTGCCCGCGATGCTGTTGCTCGCCGGCACGCCGGATCTGCCTGAGCACCTCAACGCGATGGGGGCTACCTTCTGGGAGCGGAGCGAGGAGTTGCCCATTGGCCGCCTCCGGGCGGCCGCCTCGGCCGACGCCATCCGGATCCCGCTGGAGCAGCATGGCCGATCGATCGCGGATCCCGCCCTGCATCGGATCACAGAGGAGAGCCACGGATACCCGTTCTTCGTACAGTTGTGGGGAGAGTTGCTGTGGAACGAGTGCGGCAACAGTGGTCGACAGCTGACCTGCGCGGACTTGGACCGCGTCAGGCCGCGGTTTGAGGAGAGGAAGAACTTCGTCTACTTGTTGCGGTACAAGGAGCTAGTCAAGGCCAACCTGCTTGAGGTCGCGGCCGGCGTCGCCGAGGCATTCGATGGTGCTGCGAGGATGCCTCCCGGCCCAGTCAAGGAAGCCGTGGGCGCGGCCTTGGAGCGACTGGGGGAGGCGAACGACGGAGACGCCGTCTTGCGGAGTTGTGGACGGCTTCATGACCTAGGCTACATCTGGGCAGTCAACCACAAGGGCCGCCCTTGCTACGAGCCGGGTATACCCAGCTTGATGCGGTATGTGGCACGCGCAGCTGCCTCCGATTTTGAGCCTCTGCCTAGTTGACGTCACGGCCGTTCTGAGCAGTTCGTCGCGAGCTGTCTCCAGATGGGGTCTGGGAACCAGTGGTTCCGTATGCTGCTTCCATGGGATGGGCATCCGCAAGCTGAAGCCAGTGCTGTCGACGCTGCGCCACCTGTCGCTTTGATCGGAGACGCAATATGATGAGAGTGCCATGGCGGGCATCCTCTCGCACCGGCCAGATTCCGCAGCCGGGCGCAGCCCGTTCTAGCCAGACTACGGAACACTCCCGCCCTACTTCTGAGTTCCGGTCATCGAGGGACCTGAGTGCGATCTGGTGTGGTGCAAGTGTCAGGACGCACGGAGTAGCATTCACTGTACAGAGGAACCGCTAGGCCGTGATCGCTCGGATCTTGGGTCATTGCTACTCATTGAGTGACGTATAGTTGTCGGTTGTAGCGCATCGTGGCTTCGTCGTGGCGCTGGACCAATGTCATAGGTAGGCCACCGAACCCGTCGTGGCAGCTAACTGACAGTGTCCTCTCGAGGGCGTGCCGATGGGCGCCGAACTAGGCAGACGTGGGTGCGCGCCGCCGAGGCGGCAGCCGCGATGAGCAAACTCGACGCGGTGAGCCGCGAGCTTGGAGCGATTCCGCCCGTCGCGGTGGAGAGCCCCCAGCTGTTCCGGAACGGGCCTGCCGGCTCGTCGTCGGCAGCCAGCAAATGGCAGTTTGTACTCTCCGGCACACGATGAGACACGAGTGCCGGTTCCAACTGCAGACAGGGTGGCTTAGCCGAGGCCACTGGACGCCTCGTGATGCCCACCTTCAACCTCGACAAACCGGCTCCCGGAGGCGACAAATTGGACATCGCTACTTAGCCCATGTCCGGAAGTTAGGGGCCGCTCATGAGGGTTTGGACGCATCGGTCTCAAGGTCCCTGCCAGTCAGGGTGCGCTTGGCCCGTTTGCGGGCATGCTCGGCCACAGTGGTGTCAGCGGGTGCTCGACCGCCCCGATGTGCCAGCCCCCGAGGTTGGCGAAGTAGATCTCGTCGTTCCTGAGCGCGACACTGGTGGGCCGGTTCATCCATTCGGCCAGCGGATCGCGAAAGAGTACATCTAACGCGGCGTCAGTGTGATCTGGCACGGCGAATGGAACGCGACGCCTCCATTTGGTCCTCGCGAGGGCCAGTCTCCCAGATCCCGAATACTTCCCGGACTGAATGCTTACGGACAAGACAACCTGGCTCTAGGGAGCCGCCCTGCCAGAGGACCGTTTCCGCGACGAGCAATCGCAGCCCAATCCACACTTAAACACAGTATACAAACGAAACTAATATTATTTTTTCGTGTTATCCGATAAGTAACAATTCTAATTTAGAAAGTTTTTATTACCTATGAACGACCTGAGGTGGTCATGTCCAGAAGATCTCAACCTCCAAAAAAACACTTGCAATCTTCCGCATGTCTATGATGTTCGCACACTTCAGATCGCTGTTCTTGCCTGGCCACAGAAAGGAAGAAACTCGTTCCTCAGCACCCAACTCTCGTACGAGAAGTCATAACTTGGTCTATGCTAAACTGGTTGGCTGGTGCTGACAACGCCAGAGAAAGGACAAGGATGATGAAAGCGATCCAACTTGACGCACTCGTCGCCGCTTGTGATGACGCGTCTCTTGACGACGGTATCCGGATTGACACGGAGCTTGAGTCGATTGCGGGCCCAGGCGAACCGGTCAAGCCCGCAGTGTACGAAGGAGGGAGATACCAAGAGGACCGCAGGTGGGCGTCTCCTTCCGACGAGGAGCCTACACCGATCATCGTGATCGACAACGTCCCGTCACAGGCGAACCGTTTGGAGGATGCGTTGCGTCGCCAGCGAGACTCAATCCAGATTCCGGAGTTGGTCTTGGATCTGTCTGAGTTGAAGAATCTGCCGGCGCACCTGCCGTCTAGGATTTCGAGCCTACAGTTCCCACATCGGAACGCTGATGCCTATCTCCGCGACGCCCTGCTTGGTGGAAAGGATTTCGCGCGCACTGCTCTCGGCCAATCGATTCTGGCAGCGACGCCCGACGAGTGTGGACCGCTAGTGGCGTGGTTCCCCCAGGCGCTCCTCTACGGATTCTGGCAATCACATCTGGGGAAGAAGCGCCACAGCACAAAGCACGCTCGAACATGGGTCTCGGAGATCGTGGGGTGGCGACCGGGTTCCACCGAAACGCGGGCGTACGGTTTGAAGGGCGACCCGCTGAATCTCAACACGCAGGAGGCGCTGACTGCAAACCTGGACGACCAGCTTCATTGGGAGATTCATACGAAACGCACGAAAGCCGTCCAAGGCGGCAAGAAAGTCAAGCTCTCGGAGATCGGCCACGGGCAGGTCCCTTTCATGAAGCGCGACGACGCTGCTGCCGCTGCGGTCTCGTTTTCGAGGGTTACCCAGCGAGCCACGCTCTCGCTGGCACAGCTTCGTCGTGTTGCTCTAGGTCGGGCTCACGACAAAGAGGCCGACGCGGCAATGCGAGCCCTGCTGGTTTCCTTGGGTGTGCATGCGCACATGCTCGCATTCGGCCGAGGCTTCGCACTGCGATCGGGAGCGGCACTTCGGCCCACGCGTTCAAAGGTGACGTGGCTTCGCGGGAAGCTTGGCGGGAACGAAGACATCGAGATCAACCTTGGCGGACCGACGCAGACCAAGAAGTTACTCCGTGAAGCGCTTGACCACGCCAGTTCCATGGGAGTCCCGCTTGACGGATGGCGCCCGACCCCACTTCTTCTGACACCCAAGCCAAACCTATGCAAGGCGATCCGCGCCACTTGGCCGGAGGTGAACTCCTGATGCTCACAATCTCCGTGGAGCTCCTACATGGCACACTCCGCGCGGATCCGGATGGGACCGCACATACGGGCCGCCTCGCCTGCGCCGAATGGCCCCCCGCTCCGGCAAGGCTCTTGGCTGCAATGGCTGCGGCCGACGGAACGCGAGACCGGTGTCGTCTCACGGACGGCTCGGAACTGGAATGGTTCGAGCGACTGGCCCCGCCAGTAATCCACGCGCATGCGGAGCCTTGGCAACAGCAGCTGCTGCCGAGGTACGTCGTTATGCAGCGAGGCGGGATCAAGAGGGGATCGTACATGGAATACTTCGGGCGGTGGAACACCCTTGTTCGACCCGGAGCTCGGGCAACACCGCGCAGCCCATTGGTCCACTACGTGTGGGACGCCAAGGTTCCACTGGCCATACTAGGTGCTCTTAGAATTCGGGCGGCACGGATCGGATACCTTGGCACGTCGGACTCACCGGTTCGGATGAGGGTCGATACGTCACCCCCAGAGGAGGCACCGGCCTCGAGCCGATTCGTGCCCGACCCTGACGGCGAGTTCGGGGTCAGAGTTGCGAGGGCCGGTGACGTGAGGATCTTGGACCGTGCCTTCGATGCTTGGCGAGACGGAGGGGCCAACGTGTCAAGGGCACAGTTTCCTGCTCTCCGCCATATGGCAAGGTACCGCGTTTCCGATGGTGCCCGTACGCCAGATTCGGGCGAAGTGGTGGCATGGTTACGGCTCATCCAAGCCATACCGGGGCGGAGGGTTTCTGCCGTCACGTCACTGTTCAAGAGAGCTGTGCTCCGGCGGCACCAAGAATTGATCGGTGAACCGCCGCCCGTATTGCACGGCCACGGTTTCAAGCGGACGGGATACGAGCTAGGCCGGTTCTTGGCACTGCCCGATGCGGGCTACCCGAGATCTCGCGGAAGGATTCACGGCTTGGCTCTGTGGCTGCCGCCTGACACGGATATTGCCACGCGCATATCGGCTCGTCACAGTGTCCATTCCATCCGCAGCATTCGCGGTGCGGGCTTGAAGGCAGAGGTCAGGCCGCATGCTGGCGAATGGCGCCCAGTAGCCGCCACCCCCAAGCGGTGGCAGCGTCACTCGCGCAGGTGGGTGACGGTCTTTCCCGCTGTCCACGAGCGGAGGGGGCGGTTGAGTCTAGCTGCGGTCGCGCGCTGGTGCAATCACGCAGGATTGCCAGAGCCTGTCGCCTTTCGGTCGACCAGATCACCCCTTGTGGCGGGTGGAGTCGATTTGGCACCTATCGAGGTCAACAGACCCGGAAGGCCGGCCCTGCCGTACTCCCACGTTGAGCTACTGTTCGCCAAGTCTGTCACTGGGCCTGTGGTGATCGGTGCAGGTCGGCAAAGGGGCCTTGGCCTATGTGTCGATGTGCCAGACGAGGGAGAGACGAGTGCGTGACTCGCAAGGCTTGGCACCGCTGCCATCGTTCGACGCCTTCTACGAAGCTCTCAACCAGCGGCCGCCGTTTCCGTGGCAGAGTCGGCTCGCAGAAGAGGTGTGGAGCGAGGGGCGGTGGCCGGCGGAGATTGGAATTCCGACTGGCCTCGGCAAGACAGCGTGTCTAGAAATCGCCGTCTGGTGGCTTGCGTCTGAGGCCGGGAAGACGCCGTCGCTACGGAGAGCACCGACGCGCATTTGGTGGATCGTCAACCGGCGGATGCTCGTTGACTCGACGTATGAGCACGCCCAGCGCATCCAGTGTCGTTTGCGTCAACCGTCAACGGTGGCTGCCGAGCGGTCCTCTGCAGCGCTCCGAGCAGTCGCCGAACGGCTGAAGTCGTTCTCGGCAGATACCGAAACAAACGAACCACTGGAGGTTATCCGGCTTCGGGGAGGCGTAGACTCGAACAAGAGGCCAACAGACCCTTCCCGACCGAGCATCATTCTTTCGACGGTCCCGATGTACGGGTCCCGCTTCCTGTTCCGAGGCTATGGTACCTGGCAGTCCATGCGGCCGGTCGACGCGGCGCTGGCAGGCGTTGACACTTTGGTTCTCGTAGACGAGGCACACCTCGCTCGTCACCTAATGCGGCTTGTCCAGGCCGCGTCGGACTGCGGCATTGGGTCGGATCGGATTCTCAATCACTGGCGCTCTTGCCCACAGGTTGTAGCACTGACCGCTACTGGCGACGCGAGCGAGCCTCACCGCTTCGAGTTGGATTCCGACGACGAGGCCCATCCCATTGTCAGCCAGCGCCTCAATGCCAGCAAGCCTCTGAAGATCCTGAAGCGCTCCGGCGCAGCGGATCTTCGGCTGGCGGAAGCGGCTCGCAGCCTGTTAGGGCAGAATTCCGGCCGAGGCGTGTCATGTATTGTCTTCGCGAACACGCCGGCGACTGCCAGAGGAGTCTACAAGCGTCTAAGAGCGAAGTTCCAAGGCACCGCTGACGTTGTCTTGCTAACCGGCCGCACGCGCGAATGGGAAGCCGAGCAAACGCGTGAGCAAATCCTCGATCCCGATCGCGGGATGGTGGCGTCCCCCAGCCCGGCGGCCGGCCGGAAGCGTCATATGGTCGTTGTGGCCACCCAGACTCTCGAGGTCGGTGCTGACGTTGATGCCGAATACCTTGTTACCGAGGCATGCGGAGTGCGGGCACTCACGCAGCGGCTGGGTCGTCTAAATCGAATGGGCACCTTCCCTGGCGCGAAGGGAATCTATGTCCACCTCCCCCCACCCGCGGGGAAACGTGGGGGCCGAGGCAAGCGGGGCAATTGGCCAGTCTACGGGACAGAGCCAGCGACAGTGCTGAAGAGATTGTTGGCCGCCGCAGATTCTGGCACGAAGACGGTCTCCGTTCCGCCTCGAATTGTGGCCGATGTGTTGGGCGAGCCCGCAGACGACCCTGGCAGGGCTCCTGAGGTCCTGCGCGGGATTCTTTACGAGTGGGTCAAGACCACGACGCCGCCCGAAGGCGCAGCCCCCGTTGAGCCGTACTTCTCCGGAGTTTCCGGTGCAGACTACTCCGTGTCTGTGGTTTGGCGGTCCCATGTTCCGCAGACTGGGGACAGGTTGTGGCCGCGAGCCTCGGATCGCGAAGCGGTAGATGTGCCAATCAGCGAGGCAAGGCTCGCTTTCGGACGTGAAGAGCAATTATTCCGCTTGGACACCGACGGCGTGACGATTGAAGAGACCACAGCGCACAGCGGATTGCGCCCGGGCGACATCATCGTTCTACCTTCGGATCGCGGCCTGCTCGACCAGTTCGGATGGGATCCGAACGCCACTGGGCCAGTCCGAGACTTGACGGTGGCGAAGCATGGCATGGCCTTGAACGCAGAGGCCCTTCGCAGACTCTTCAAGGGCGTGGCGCCCGATCCATTCTCGGGTGTACGGATTGAACACCTGCTCGACCGAGTCTTGGGCGTTGTGGCCGACGACCAGGACCGCGATGCCGCCGACGAGCGCAATGCAATCTCTGAACTGATTGAGACTGTGGCAACGGCAGTCCCAGTGGCGTGGGAAGAGGCCGAGTGGAGGGCCTTTGTGTCGTCTCTTGACCTGAGAGTTACCGAAGGCCGTCGGGAGGTCTCACGCCTGCGTGTTGGGAACGCACCTGGCCAAGCCACCAGAAGTGATGACCTTGACGAGCTCTCGGTGGCGGCCGCGTCGACCGCCACCGACCTAGAGGCTCACGGGACGGCCGTTGGGACCAGGTCTCGGTCGATCGCGGCGTGTGTGGGGCTGTGGTCCGACCTCACAGATGTGGTCGCGCTGGCCGGACGTACACATGATCTTGGCAAGGCCGAAAGCCGCTTCCAGCGCTGGCTCGACCCGGAGGAGCACACGGTATTGCTAGCGAAGTCCGGCATCAGCCGCCATCTGTGGAGTCGAATGCGAGTGGCCGCCGGATGGCCAAAAGGCGGCCGGCACGAAGCGTTGTCTTCCCGCCTCGTGGTTGAGTGGCTCGAAGACCGCGAGGGTGGCCGATCAGGGTGGGAACCTGACCTCCTCACTCACCTCGTCATGAGCCATCATGGCAGCGGTCGCCCGATTGTGCCACCGGTGAGCGATGGGATCCCAGGCGTGGTGTCAGCTGTCATCGAAGGCGAATCCGTCCAAGCCTCAGCGGATCTGTCTCTGGTCGATTGGGATCAGCCAGCACGGTTTCGGCGACTCAACGATCGGTTTGGTTTCTGGGGGCTCGCATTGCTCGAGACAATCGTTCGGCAGGCGGACCATTCGGTCTCGGCCGGTGCCGTTATCTGGGAGTTGGAGGGCGACGGATGACTGCAGTGACTTGTCCCGGTCTTCCGGGGGACTGGATCAATGGATGGCTGGCCGCGGTCGGTGCGACCGTCCTAGACTCGAGGCTACGGCTGCACTGGACGACAGGCGGCACGCCGCTGGCGGTGCTCTCCGCGCATGGCGCCAATCCAGCGAGCAGCTTGGCCGAGCGCTGGCCCGGGCGAGACGTCTTGGACGCGCTGCCGCTGGCAAAAAATTGGATGGGTACTCCCGAAATTGCTAGGGTTGTTGCCGTTGACGACTTCGACGCCAGAGTGCGCGCGGCGCGAGGCGATCCCTACTCTTGGACCCTCTCGTCGACAATGACCGACCTGGACGTAGCTAAGGATGGCACGGTGGCGCACGCCCCATTTGATCCCGCGGGGCCGGGACCGGTCAAATGGCTCCACCATCGACTCATTAGGCTCTCCGAGGCTGTCCGAGTCTCGCCCGGGCGCTTGGACCGTAGCCTCAAGGGAGAGGCACAGCGAATCAAGAACAACGGATTGGGCTTTGACCTAACCCGCATGGGTTCTCAGGCTGACGGGTCGGGCAAATGGGTTGATCCCGTCATTGAGATTCTTGTTTTCTTCGGCCTTGCTTTGCTGCCAGTCCGAGGGGCAGGTACCGACGCTAGACTTTCCCGAAGTGCGCGGTCCTCCGCAATACAGCGCGGTTGGGTGAGGGAGGCTAAGGGACATCCTCGCTTCCGTTGGCCGGCTTGGAGTCCGCTGCTGGGTCGGGATGGGATCGACGCTCTCCTGGACCTCTGGCAACCCACCAAGAAGAAGACATGGCGAAGTGTCGGCGTGCATGCAGGCTGGCAGACAGTGCAGTTCAAGCGGACGGCACGGGCTGATACGACGCGAGGCTTCGGGTCCGCGCGACTATGACAGAGCGTCCGATTGTCCCGATCTCGGCCATTGAGCACTTCGCCTACTGTCCAAGGCAGTGCGCGCTGATTCATTGCGATGGCGTGTGGACTGACAATGCTCACACGGTTCGCGGTACGCGGGCACACCGCCGCGTTGATTCTGGGGAGAAACGACGGGAGCGTGGCAGGCTCGTTCTTCGCACGGTTCCCTTATGGTCCGAAGCCTTGGGGCTCAGCGGGCGCGCTGACGCCGTGGAAGTCTGCGGTGACAGGGTCGTTCCTGTCGAGTACAAGTCCGGGACTCGTCACGGGGCATCTGCCGAGCTACAGGTCTGTGCGCAGGCACTCTGTCTCGAAGAGATGCTCAGCGTAGAGGTCCGCGTGGGGTATGTCTGGTACGCGGGGCTGCGGAGGAAAGTGCGGATCCCGCTTGCCCGCGAACTCAGAAGGGATGTCCGCGAGATCGTCGCCGCGATCCGGGCCCAGATCCTTACCGGGCGTCTGCCCGATGCACCGAATGACGAGCGCTGCAGAGAGTGCCAGTTGCGATCTCATTGCCTTCCGGAGCTGGTCAGCACACCCCAGCGGGTCGACCGCTACATGAAGAGGGTAGTTCTCCGATGCGATACCTGAACACGGTGTACGTCCGGAATCACCGTGCGCGAGTGCGGCACCGGCGAGGCACGCTGCTCGTGTCTTCACCAGCCGGCAGTCGGCGCGTCCCGCTCGAGGCGGTGGACGCCCTTGTCATGCTGGGTGGCGGGCAGATCACCACGCAGGCCTTGGAGGCTTGTGTGACGCGTGGTGTGCGCGTATCGTCATTGCGCCTTAACGGCCGTATTCGCTTTGTGGTGAACGCAAAGACGGGAGGGAGTGTGCATCTGCGCACGGCACTGTACCGTGCCGTGACCGATCCGAGTCACTCGCTCAAGCTCGCACAGGCGATAGTTGCAGCGAAGCTTCAGAACAGCAGGAGGGTACTCGGACGATGGGCTAGAGACGAGAAGGATTCGGATCGGGCGAAGAGCCTTGCGTCCAAGGCGGACTCGATGCTTGCGCGTGTGTCGCGTGTGATGGTCGCCACGACGCCCGATCAACTGCGAGGTGTCGAAGGCGACGGAGCTCGGGCCCACTTCGCCGGTGTTCGCGAGGTGTTGGCGCGTTGCGATCTCCGGTTCTCGGGAAGGAATAGGCGCCCGCCCCGCGATCCGGTGAATGCAGCGCTCGGTTTCTGTTACGGCTTGCTGGTAACAGAGTTCGTCGGTGCGATCGAGAGTGTCGGACTGGACTTCCAGCTGGGATTCTTTCATCGCCCAAGATCAGGACGGCCATCGCTCGCGCTCGATCTGGCGGAAGAACTCCGCCCGTTGACGGATCGTTTTCTTGTGACACTGATCCGCAGACGACAACTCAGGAAAGATCACTTCGTCGAGACTCCGGGAGGGGCAGTCTATCTGACGGATGAAGGCCGGTCTAAGCTGATCAGGGCTTGGGAGCAGCACAAGGAGAGCGAGTTTGATCATCGGGTCCTCGGACGGCGCGTGGGACGCTGGGCGCTGCCGTCGGTTCAGGCAACGCTGCTGGCCCGTTATCTCCGCAGCGACATCTCAGCCTACCCACCGTTCGTCGCGGAGTGAGCTATGGATGTCGTCGTCACCTACGACATTGCCGTTACCGAGGGAAAGGGTGCTCGTCGCCTTCGAAGGGTAGCGCAGGTTTGCGAGAGGTATGGAGAGCGGGTCCAGTTCTCTGTCTTCGAGTGTCGACTCTCGCCATCACGGTTGGAGCGGATGCTCGGTGAGGTCCAGGATGTGATCAATACGGACGTCGACTCGGTTGTCATATATCGCTTCAAGGGTGACATGGAACAGGCTCGAGTGTGTCTCGGACGGCCCCGATCTCGAGGTCTTGGAGATCCCTGGCTAGTATGAATCGGCCGCGCGAACCCCCGGTGATCCGCCATGAACGAGTTGCACGCGTACTGGACAATCCATTCTCGACGTTGTATTCTCTTTGGGTGCACACGCAAACTCGTAGCCGATGGCAAGAAAGGCATCCAGTAAGCGCTATGTGTTCCCATTTTATCCGCATCAGTATCCCATTATTGCCGCGTCGGTGGAATTCCTGCGAAGATAGCAGTGTCGCCGGGGTTCGCGCCCCGGCCTTCGTTGAGCGGTCTCGCAGGACGTCCGGCAGGGGGCGCAGGCTGCCGTGTCGCCGGGGTTCGCGCCCCGGCCTTCGTTGAGCGGGCACGCGCGGCGGGTGACGTGGCATGTCAAGACTTGTGTCGCCGGGGTTCGCGCCCCGGCCTTCGTTGAGCGTTAGTGATTTCCCCCTGATTTGGCTTGACTTGCACGTGTCGCCGGGGTTCGCGCCCCGGCCTTCGTTGAGCGGACACAACCATGAACACCATCACCACCACGGCCGAGCAGTGTCGCCGGGGTTCGCGCCCCGGCCTTCGTTGAGCGCACGTGCGTTAGCAGCCATCCGGCAGTCGTGCAACACGTGTCGCCGGGGTTCGCGCCCCGGCCTTCGTTGAGCGGATGACCCCATGGACCGGAATCGAATCCTCGCCGCGTGTCGCCGGGGTTCGCGCCCCGGCCTTCGTTGAGCGCCGCGATGGAGTCCCTCGTTGCACGCTGGCTGCCGGTGTCGCCGGGGTTCGCGCCCCGGCCTTCGTTGAGCGCTCGCGTGGGCGAACGGGGCTGGAAGATCATGAGCGTGTCGCCGGGGTTCGCGCCCCGGCCTTCGTTGAGCGCCGGAGTCGAGCTGGTCCACCGTCAGGTCACCGGGCGTGTCGCCGGGGTTCGCGCCCCGGCCTTCGTTGAGCGAATAAGGCCAATGAAGAAGTCCGATAAGCTCCGCGTGTCGCCGGGGTTCGCGCCCCGGCCTTCGTTGAGCGCGGGAGCTGATCGCGGGCAGCTTCTCCTGGCAGCGGTGTCGCCGGGGTTCGCGCCCCGGCCTTCGTTGAGCGCATTTCCTGTCCTCCCTCGCCCGCCGGGCCGCCAACGTGTCGCCGGGGTTCGCGCCCCGGCCTTCGTTGAGCGTTGCTTGCCAACGGCGTGACGCCGATGAAGAGGAGGTGTCGCCGGGGTTCGCGCCCCGGCCTTCGTTGAGCGGACGGAAACAACCCGGAAGAGTTCCCGTTCTACGTGTGTCGCCGGGGTTCGCGCCCCGGCCTTCGTTGAGCGGGGCAGCCGCAGGCCTGGCAGGAAAACAGAGCCCGGTGTCGCCGGGGTTCGCGCCCCGGCCTTCGTTGAGCGCGCCTGGCCCAGTTGGTTCACTGCCGCCGCCTTCGCGTGTCGCCGGGGTTCGCGCCCCGGCCTTCGTTGAGCGCCGAGGATGATCAGCACGCGCGCGGGAACCAGATTGTGTCGCCGGGGTTCGCGCCCCGGCCTTCGTTGAGCGCTCACGAGCGCACGCAGTGAGGCAATCTATCGATCCGTGTCGCCGGGGTTCGCGCCCCGGCCTTCGTTGAGCGGCCAAAGAGGTCGAGATTGCCGCCAACCTTCAGGTGTCGCCGGGGTTCGCGCCCCGGCCTTCGTTGAGCGGTTCTGCAAGCTTCTGCCGCTGGTCTCCCAGCAGCGCGTGTCGCCGGGGTTCGCGCCCCGGCCTTCGTTGAGCGTCGCGGAAGAGCGCGGGATCAGCACGCCCGACGCGTGTGTCGCCGGGGTTCGCGCCCCGGCCTTCGTTGAGCGCGCGCAACTGCCTCCGGGTCAGCCTGCACCGCACGTGTCGCCGGGGTTCGCGCCCCGGCCTTCGTTGAGCGCGCACAGCGTAGGTCATGATGCCACCGAAGGCCAAGTGTCGCCGGGGTTCGCGCCCCGGCCTTCGTTGAGCGGTCGTGCTGTGGGACGTGGAGCGCTTCGTGTCCGAGTGTCGCCGGGGTTCGCGCCCCGGCCTTCGTTGAGCGAGGCGGTCGGCCGGGTAGGCGACGTTTGCCTTGGCCCGTGTCGCCGGGGTTCGCGCCCCGGCCTTCGTTGAGCGCAGGCATCTGTTCCCGTGCTGACCACCGATCCTGCGTGTCGCCGGGGTTCGCGCCCCGGCCTTCGTTGAGCGACGGGAATGGTGCGTTCCCCGCTGTCGTCTCTGCGGGTGTCGCCGGGGTTCGCGCCCCGGCCTTCGTTGAGCGCATGAGCGGCTGCGGGACCTGCACAATGGGCGCGGGTGTCGCCGGGGTTCGCGCCCCGGCCTTCGTTGAGCGTGCCCTGTGCGCGAGTTCTGCCTGCAGCAGAATCCGCGTGTCGCCGGGGTTCGCGCCCCGGCCTTCGTTGAGCGAGCGCGGCCAATTGGTCCACCTCGGCACGAACGGCGTGTCGCCGGGGTTCGCGCCCCGGCCTTCGTTGAGCGGTGAGCCCGGAAAAGGAGTTGCACTGGTTCAAGCCGAGTGTCGCCGGGGTTCGCGCCCCGGCCTTCGTTGAGCGCAGTGCAGCATCATCCGGCCACCTTCTCTTTCAGCGTGTCGCCGGGGTTCGCGCCCCGGCCTTCGTTGAGCGTCCAGCCGGTATGCCGTGCAGACCGGGATCGAGTCCAAGCGTGTCGCCGGGGTTCGCGCCCCGGCCTTCGTTGAGCGTTGCACCCGAGCGCGAGGACCATCACGGACTCGCGGGTGTCGCCGGGGTTCGCGCCCCGGCCTTCGTTGAGCGTTGATCTGGTGATCTGGCCAGACCTGTCCGCCGTGTGTCGCCGGGGTTCGCGCCCCGGCCTTCGTTGAGCGGTCAAGGCGCTGCGGCAATGCGACCGGGCGTATGCCCGTGTGTCGCCGGGGTTCGCGCCCCGGCCTTCGTTGAGCGGTGCGATCCGACGGCAAGCGATTCGCGTGCCGCAGCGTGTCGCCGGGGTTCGCGCCCCGGCCTTCGTTGAGCGGTCCGGGTCCGCGCATAGGCCATCCGGCACTTGTCCAGTGTCGCCGGGGTTCGCGCCCCGGCCTTCGTTGAGCGCCGCACGAGGCGCGTGACGTTCTCTGTCGCGAAGTGGTGTCGCCGGGGTTCGCGCCCCGGCCTTCGTTGAGCGATCGCCAACGTGGTCTACTTGGCCGAGTTCAAGGGCGTGTCGCCGGGGTTCGCGCCCCGGCCTTCGTTGAGCGGTGATCAATCAGATGCAGCTGGCAGCGGGCGGCACTGGTGTCGCCGGGGTTCGCGCCCCGGCCTTCGTTGAGCGAAGTCGCTGGCTACAGCTACGTTGCATTCTGACAAGTGTCGCCGGGGTTCGCGCCCCGGCCTTCGTTGAGCGGACCGCGGGCGCGCGCCGTTCGGGCTGTTGATCAAGTGTCGCCGGGGTTCGCGCCCCGGCCTTCGTTGAGCGTGGACAGAGAGCCAGAACGAAGTGCGGCTGGTAGTGGTGTCGCCGGGGTTCGCGCCCCGGCCTTCGTTGAGCGGATTCGGCCGCTGCCGCATGTGCTGCCTCGGCTCCCGGTGTCGCCGGGGTTCGCGCCCCGGCCTTCGTTGAGCGGGCGGACTTTTGTCTCCCCCTTGATTTTCGACACCGTGTCGCCGGGGTTCGCGCCCCGGCCTTCGTTGAGCGGTCGACACGCTGAGCGTGACCGAGTCTGTATACGTGCGGTGTCGCCGGGGTTCGCGCCCCGGCCTTCGTTGAGCGAGCAGTCGCGGGACTGACCATTTTCTTCCTTTCGTGTGTCGCCGGGGTTCGCGCCCCGGCCTTCGTTGAGCGTTGGAGACAGTCGAGGAGCGCCTGGCCGAGCTGGAGGTGTCGCCGGGGTTCGCGCCCCGGCCTTCGTTGAGCGGGGCTTCAGGAACTCCGTCCAGACAGCGGACAGCGGTGTCGCCGGGGTTCGCGCCCCGGCCTTCGTTGAGCGCGCAAGGCGGTTCGTGGTTGACCCGGTGGCATACGGTGTCGCCGGGGTTCGCGCCCCGGCCTTCGTTGAGCGCGCTTCGGGGCCGCCGATCTGTGCGCTGCGAGCGTGTGTCGCCGGGGTTCGCGCCCCGGCCTTCGTTGAGCGTTGTCAGGCCGCAGGCGGGGCAACAGCCACTTAGCTGTGTCGCCGGGGTTCGCGCCCCGGCCTTCGTTGAGCGGCTTCGGAGCGCTTCACGACGGGCGACGCCAAGCGCGCGTGTCGCCGGGGTTCGCGCCCCGGCCTTCGTTGAGCGAGCTACTGGGCGACCGGATACTACGTGACCCGCCCGTGTCGCCGGGGTTCGCGCCCCGGCCTTCGTTGAGCGGCGGCCCGAACGCGGTCGCGATCTTGTCGAGCGGCCGTGTCGCCGGGGTTCGCGCCCCGGCCTTCGTTGAGCGTAGAGTAGTGATGGATAGCACAGTGCTACCAAACAGTGTCGCCGGGGTTCGCGCCCCGGCCTTCGTTGAGCGACCATGCTCCACTCGACATGCGTGCCGTGCTGCTTGGTGTCGCCGGGGTTCGCGCCCCGGCCTTCGTTGAGCGGCGAGCGCTGCGGCGTTGCGCGGCGGCCTGCGGCGGGTGTCGCCGGGGTTCGCGCCCCGGCCTTCGTTGAGCGGGGTTCCTAGCCGTGTGTCAATCACCGTCGAAAATTGCACACTTCTGACAATTGAAAATTGCACACTCTTCGGGAGCCGCCGCGGAGGGGGCGGAGCGACCGGAGCGGGGCCTCCCAGGGCCCCGGGCATCCTCAGATCGGCCAATTGGGCTGCGATCCGCGCGCTCTTGGACCGGGCCTTCACGAGATTGCTCCCGTGATCCCGGCGTAGTCGGACAGCGGACGACCCTCTACGTCCACGACGCAGGGTGTCGAGGGTGCCCCGGTCTGTCTCGTCCAGGACTCGGGGAACACCCGCCAACCTCCGCTCCAACCCCCTAACGCCTCTGTCCTCCAGGCCAGAAAGTGTGCAATTTTCGACGGCCAAATCTGTGCAGTTTTACACGGCCGGTAACACCGTGATGGCCCAAAAGATCACGGCCCGTGTCGCCGGGGTTCGCGCCCCGGCCTTCGTTGAGCGCGCGCCAAGGACGCTTCGTCCGGCGGATACGGCGACAGGTGTCGCCGGGGTTCGCGCCCCATAAGCGTTAAGTTGTTGAGGGCTAGGCCTGCTACAATGGTGATATGCCAGACGATCTGTCGAGCCACGAAATGCGAGAGGACTGGGCCGTGCTGCTGTCGTTGCTGCCTGCCAACTGGGCAGCTCTGGCAGTCGAGACAGGGGCCCTGAAGGGCCTGCGGAAGAACAAGTCCGCCGAGGGCCTGTTGCGCGTGCTGCTGATCCATCTCGGATGCGGGTACTCGCTGCGTGAGACGGCCGTGCGAGCGCGGCAGGCGCAACTGGCCGAACTGTCGTCGGTGGCGGTTTGGAACCGGCTCAAGAAGTCCCGGGACTGGTTGCGGGCCCTGTGCCAGGAACTGTTCCGCGAGCGCAGGGTGGACCTGCGGTCCGGCGGGCAGCGCAGGGTGCGGGCGGTGGACGGAACGACGGTCAGGGAGCCGGGCAGGACCGGATCGCTGTGGAAGGTGCATTACAGTGTGGGCCTGCCCTCGCTGGCCTGCGATTTCTTCAAGCTGACGCCGGCCAAGGGAGTCGGCACCGGCGAGACCTTGGTCCACTTTCCGGTCCGTGAGGGGGACTTGCTGCTGGCGGATCGCGCCTACTCGACGGCTCGCGGGCTCCTGCATGTCACCCGGGCTGGCGGCGAGGTTCTGGTGCGCGTGAACACGGCCTCGCTGGTCCTGCGGCAGTCCGATGGTCAGCCGTTCGACAAGCTGGCCAGCCTGCGCAGCTTGACTCGGACTGCCGAAGTCGGCTCTTGGGCGGTGCAAGCTGTCAGCAAACGGAGCGCGAGCGTGCCGGGGCGCCTCTGCGCGATCCGCAAGACCCGGGAGGCCATTCGCCTGGCGCAGAAGAAGCTGCGGCGCCAAGCCTCGAGGAAGGGTAGTGAGCTCCGGGCCGAGACCTTGGAATACGCCCAGTACGTGATCGTGTTCACGACCCTTGCGTCCGAGGAGTACGGCGCCCGGCAGGTCTTGGATCTGTACCGGGCGCGTTGGCAAGTTGAGCTGGTCTTCAAGCGCTTCAAGTCGATCGCGCGCCTTGGCCACCTGCCCAAGCACGACGACGACAGTGCCCAAGCCTGGCTCTACGGGAAGCTCTTCGTAGCCCTGCTGGTCGAGAAACTTGTCTCCCACGCCCGCTCTTTTTCCCCCTGGGGCTGCGACCTGGAACCGTCGACGTCCCCTGAGCGCGTGGCGTGAATCCAATTCATGTTCCATCTAGCCAGCCGGGCGATCGAACCGTCGCTCTCGCTGCCGCAGGCCTTTGAGCAGTGGGAATCCATTTCAGAGGGCTTAGCGGACGACCCTCGCAAGCGGAAGCCTCAGTTAGCATCATTCTTTGCTTAGCTCAGCCAAACAACTTAACGCTTATGGGTTTGCGCCCCGGCCTTCGTTGAGCGCTCCTGAGTGAGTGCGCGAGCTAGCAGATTCATCCCCGTGTCGCCGGGGTTCGCGCCCCGGCCTTCGTTGAGCTCGGTCCGCCATTAGGCCGAGACCCAATCGACAGTCTCGTCCCCGCAAGGCAGACTTCCGGACATAGGCTAAGTAGCGATGTTCAATTTGTCGTCTTCGGGAACCGGTTCGTCGAGGTTGAGGGTGGGCATCAGGAGGCGTCCAGTGGCCTCGGCTAAGCAACCCTGTCGGCAGTTGGAACGGGCGCTCGTGTTTCATCGTGCGCCGGAGAGTCCAACCTGCCATTCGCTGGCTGCCGACGACGGGCCGGCAGGCCCGTTCCGGAACGGCTGGGGTCTCTCCACCGCTACGGGCGGAATCGCTCCAAGCTCGCGGCTTACCGCGTCGAGTTTGCTCATCCCGGCTGCCGCTACGGCGGCGCGTACCGACGTCTGCCGTTTGTGTTAGAAGGTATGGCTAGTTCGGCGAGGATCGCGGACACCCGCTGCTGGGCCCGAAGCGCCCATCGGCACGCCCTCAAGTGGACACTGTCTGTTAGCTGTCGCGACGGGTTCGGTGGCCTACCTAATCACATTGGCCTAGCGCCACGACGAAGCCACGATGCGCTACCACCGACAACTATACGTCACTTTACGAGCATCAATGACCCAAGATCCGATCGATTGCGACCCATCTGCTCCTCTGTATAGTGAATGCTACTCCGTGCGTTCTGACACTTGCACCACACCAGATCGCACTTAGGTCCCCCGATGACCGGCAACTCAAACTCAGGAGGTAGGCAACCGCTGGGTCGACAAGCTCCAGGGTTACAAGTTCGAGTCGTGTCGTGGTCAGGTGGATGGTCGGTCGCCGTTCCGACTGTTAAGCTAAGCACTGGAGAATAACACATGCCTGACTGGATATTCCTTGCTGGCCTTGTCGCTCTTGGCCTGACTTTCGTAGCAACGTTCTCTCGATGGTCCGGACAAGTGGACACAGACAGGTCCAATTGTAAGGATTTTATGGCTAGCGTGGAGAACAAGTTGGACGCCATTCTTGACAGGCTCCCACCACCCACATCCCAGTATCCTTGGTGCACTCCTCGGGCTCTGAAGTGTTCGATGGCCCAAACGATCCCACTTGCAGGTGTCCGGTGTGGGCGTGCCAGCCCCCCGTGCAGGCTCTCCCGAGCTTCGACAAGAGACTCTTCATCGAGGCAGGCCGGATCGTGGAGGAACGCGTGCACGCCTAGGATCCTCAAGTAACGATCCTGCACATGGTTGGTCTCGACCACACCGACCGGGCCTGGCGGTTCAAGGGCCGGGAAGCTTGCCGCGAAACAGGCCAAGCGTAGCGTGGGCACAATTAACCCCAGCCGCGGGCTAATGAACCTTGCAGGGATTCAGGCTGCGACGCCTGCGACGAGCTTGAAGAATCGCACCGAGCTCAAAGGCAGCCCCGTTCTACGGCCCATGGCCGCGGGTCTGAAACCCTTCAGCGCTGGGGGCTTGTAGGCTCCGACGCCCTCCACTCGGACGACGCTCCGACCATAACCTGTTTCATGCGTTCGGGTGAGCGGACCGCTCATGTGGGTTTGGAAGCATCGGTCTCAAGGCCTCTCCCAGTCAGCGTGCGCTTGGCCCGTTTGCGGGCATGCTCGGCCACAGTGGTGTCAGCGGGTGCTCGACCGCGCCGATGTGCCAGCCCCCGAGGTTGGCGAAGTAGATCTCGTCGTTCCTGAGCGCGACATTGGTGGGCCGGTTCATCCATTCGGCCAGCGGATCGCGAAAGAGTACCTCGAATGCGCCGTCAGGGTGAACCACGCCGATCTGGTCCGGGGAATAGAACGCGACGTAGATGTTCCCGTCCGTGTCTAGGGCGACCCCGTCCGGAACGGTCCCGGGCTCCAAGGCGAAGCGATGCAATGGCTCGGAACTGGCCAAGTCCGGTCCGTCAAGGCCAAAGACCGTGACGGCGGGAGCCGTGCTCTCCACCACGTACAGCAAGTCTCGCTCGCCATCGACAAAGACCCCGTTCGCAAATCGAAACGGGCCCGGGTGGATACAGCGCACCCTCCCGTCAGAAGAGACCACGAACAGCCGACCGCTGTGGCGTTCGGGGTGATACACGCCAGACTCGGAAAAAAATAGGTTGCCGTGCCGGTCCAGCGCGCAGTCGTTCGGGTTGTCCAAGGCACCGCCGGCCAATACGGCGACCGAGCCGTTCCGCTCGATTCTCACCACCTCGTTTCGCCCGGCATCGCAGGCGAACACCGTGCCCGCGCGGTCGGCGCAGAGGCCGAGTACGAATCCGCCAGTGTCCGCGATCGTAGTTTTCGACCCTTTGCCGCGGTCGATGCGGTAGATCGGGCCCGACTCGCTTCCTGCGACAAGGGCTCCACCTGCCGTGAAGCAGAGACCTTCCGGATGATCCAAGCCTTTGCACACGAAGCGGACATTCTCTGGAGAGCAATAGGTCATCATCTTTCGCAGCCACCCGCGGGCCGTGCCGTCGCGACAACTTGTTCACCCAGAGTGATGGAGCCTCCGTCGGCAACACGGTGCACTGTGGTAGTCCCTCCTCCATCATTGTCCGACAGGCCTGCCACCCGGCCTGGCAACCCGCGGCAGGAGTCGGAGCCCAAGTACGTGGCGGGTGTGGGCGGCTGCATCGGTGCGCAGCAACTTCTCAGCCACAGGTCTCCCGCTTCGTCAAAGATTGCCTCGGATCGGAGTTCGCTGCGGTCACGCTCACATGCCCCATACGGTGATCGGCGCTTGCTCCGATTCTTTGTCTCTGCGGAAGATTCGCTCCTGCCAGGTTCTTCCGGGGCGCATGTCGAGAATCACTAGGTGGCCCGACTCCGCGCCGCACAGGTCCGAGGCCGCGTCGCTCGCCGACAACCTTGCAATCCGATGGCGTGCTTGCTGGGAGTGGGCAGCACCGTGCCGCCGGGCCGCGACCATTCGATGAGTCGGTCCGTTCGCCTTCGGGCAACAGCATACTCCTAGGCAATACGCCCGCCGCTGTTAACCAGGCGGTGCAGGTAGGCGTGCAGCACCAATTCCAGTCGATCAGTTGCAGGATCTCGTCCAGGTCCGCTCGCTCCAGGGCAGGGATGTAGTAGTGGTCGTTGGCATCGATCGGCCCTTCGGTGTTGAACTACCCCATGCGCGTCCGCAGTACTGCACGGGGATCGCCACCGCCCGAACGTTGCCGGTGCCGTCGCGACCCACTGGGTCCGGCTTCCTCGACCGAAGGGAGGGGCTTGTCCCGGAGCTCTGGCCACCGGAATTGCGCATCGACCACCAGCGCGCGGGTCGGATTGCCTAGAGGTGAGGGAGGTCGTCAGCCACGTCGAGCCACGGCGTCGAGCCGTGCCACGCCAGCAATGCTTCCCGCATTCCGTCAGCGATGTTCGGCTGCTGGTCGGTTCGGGCAAGGTTCTCGAGCTCGAAAGGGTCCTTTCTCAGGTCATGGAAGACGGCCCGGTCGTTTCGGACCGCACGGTCATCCTCCTCGACCTCCACGCCAAACTTGTGGGTTGGCGTTCGCATGCCCATCAGGGAGTGCTGCATCGCGTAGGAGATACCCGGATACCCGGCCGCCTCGATGAAGGCGTGATCCCGGTCCGCGGCGGCCCGATCCCCGCGCAGCACTGGCAGCAGGCTCTGCCCCTGCATGTGGGCCGGAACATCGAGGCCGCAGGCGGCCAGAACGGTCGGCGCGATGTCCACATTCGATGCCACTTGCGCCGTCGACACCGAACCGCCGAACCCGCCTGGGTGGCGATAGATCATCGGCACGCGGACGGCCTCCTCGTAGAGGCGGTCCTTGTTGAACGTGCCGTGGTTGCCGAGCAATTCTCCGTGGTCGGCGGACAGCACGACGATCGTGTTGTCCGAGAGGCCCTCCTCGTCTAGCGCACCTAGCAGGTCGCCGATCAAGTCGTCCGTGCAGGCAACCGCGTCGCAGTAGTAGGCGATCAAGTCGCGCAGATCAAAACCGTCGGGCAGCCGGTCACCTGGCGCGTCGGGAGCACCGTTCCGCGTGCGCCAGAAGTAGTCCCACCGTGTGTACACCTTGAACCACCAGTCATCCCGGAACAGCTCGCCCTCGCGGTTGTAGACATTGGCCCGCAGGTCAACCTTGTTGGGGTTGTGCCTGCCCACGTACCGTTGCGGGATATTGCCCGGCCCGATGGGCATGTGAGGCAGGCTTACGGAATAGTTCAGGAAGAAGGGCCGGTCCCGGTGCTCGCGGATGAAGTGCCGCATCTTCTGGCTGGCGGCGTCGGGCATGAACCCTGCGACGATTGCCTCGGTTCCGGAGTCGCTGGCCAGGGCCCCCGTTTGCCGGACGGCCTCTCGCATGGCACGACCGTAGTAGCGGTGGGGAATCTCGACCGGGTAGTAGGCCGAGTCGAATCCCAACAGGAATGGATCGACGTGAACATGCCACTTCCCAACATGGCCGGTACGGAATCCCTCCGTTGCCAGCAGTTCCGGCAAGGTCGGGTCGGGGAGGCGGGTTCGCCGGCGCGAAACGGAACCCACGTTGCGAATCGACCCCGTGCAAGTGCGCGCGTACTGGCCGCTCAGAACGGTCGCGCGAGCCGGCGAGCAGACGGGACTGTTCGTTACTCCGACATCAAAGCGACACCCCTCGGAGGCAAGCCTGTCGATGTGCGGCGTGTCGACAACTTGGCCGCCATAGCAGCCAAGCTCAAATGGGCGCAACTGGTCGGTCAGGCAGACCACGACATTCGGCGGACGGCCGGAGGCCCGGCAGCCCGTGGTCAGAGCGGCCGCCCCCAGTGCGGACCGAGACGCGAACTCCCTCCGCGTTATTCCGGTCGAGGCTGTCATCGGGGAGCTTCGCTCGAAAGGCTGGGCGTGGCGTGAGGGGTCCAGCCCGGCCACGACTTCAGTCTACCGGCACCGTCGCTTGTCGCGACCATGGCAAGTTTGGCCGGCATCGTGTCAGGGCTGGAGGGGCGGACCGGGAACCGCCACAGTTCCCGGCTTGCGGGCTCTGTCGAGCACGATCGCAAGAATCCGGGCCGTCTCGGCATCGTCGGGACTAACTCTCAGGAGGCCTTCAAGCTCACCGATGCCCTCGTCCCAGCGACCGAGCCGGCAAAGTGCGAGCGCAAGGTTGCGGCGGGCCACGGCGTTCAGAGGCTCGTAGCGCAGCACTTCGGCGTATTTCTCCACGGCCCCCGAATGATCCCCCGCCCGGTCCAGCCGTACTGCCTCGCCGTGGAGTTCGGCGGTTGCTAGCTCGTGCTCCCGGGAACGGTCCTTGGCAGCGATCATTCTCGAGAGACGCTCTCGGAATTCCGCGGCATCTTCGTTCCTGCCAGCGCTGTGAAGCGCCCGGGTGAGGTTGTACACGATTGCCTGGTCGTCTGGCCGCAACTCGTGGGCGCGCTGCAAGTGCCGGGCTGAGCCCGCGTATTCCCTGGCGCGCTGCAGTGCCAGCCCGAGCTGGTAGTGCGCCTCTGAATCCGTCCCGGAGATCTGCACGGCCCTCTCGAACGAGCGTCTCGCCTGATCCGGCTGCTGCAGCCGCAACCGGACCAGGCCAAGGCCCAAGTGTGCCTCCCCGCGGTCTGGGGCGAGGGCGATCGAGCGCTCGAATTCGCCTCGGGCCGCTTGCAACGCACCGAGCTCGCCCTGGAGCTTGCCGTTGAGGAAGTGTAGGCGGGCCCGCTTCGATCGATCGGTCTCAAGGGCGATCGCCTCGGCCATGTGAGGTGCGGCGCTGGCCGGCTCTCCCTGCCCAGCAAAGATCAGTGCGATGCTCAGGTGGGACTCCGCGAGGACCGGGTCGAGTTCCACGGCGCGCTTGTGCGCGTGCAAAGCGGCACCCATCTCCCCCAGTCGGGCCATCGCGGATCCAACAGCCGCGTGCACCCACGGCTCGCCCGGGCTCAGCTCCGCCGCCCGGATCAGAACGCCGATGGCCTCGTCCCGGCGCGAGACATGGGACAGTGCCGAGCCTAGGAGCACGAGCGCGTCTACATCGCTCGGGTACTCGCTGACAATCTCGCGCAGCCGGGCAACGGCGACTGGGAACTGGCCGGCGTCGATCAGCCGCGCGGCACTGGCGAGACTTTCGCTCAGCGGTGGCTCAGCCCCCACCGCGATGACTGCCAGCGAAACACCAAGCAGGGCCCCTGCCCGTAAAGGAGCGCGCGTCCTCCGCCGGGCGCTGGACCGGCCGCGCACCGATGGCAGCCTGTTCGGGACGGCTGGTGACGCTCGCATCGGTGCGCTGTTGTTTGCCTCGCGGTCTGGCCGTGCGCCAGTCCGCGGCGGCCGCGCGCGAAGCAGCGGCCGCCGCCCTGGTCAGAATATTATCTTCAGACCGAATTGGACCTGCCGCATGGGATTGACGGTGTTGACGACTCGTCCGACCGATGTGGAGAGGATCGTGGGATTGGGCGTGCCGTAATTGGCCAGGTTGAACGCGTTGAAGAACTCCGACCGGACCTCGATCCAGCGGCCCTCGCCCCACGGGAAGCGCCGGAACAGGGAGATGTCGAAGAACGTGACGCCCTCGGAGTACACCAGGCCGCGGCCTGCGTTGCCGAGTGTGCCGAATTGGGGGACTTCCAGTGCGTTGGGATTGAACCATTCGGCCGAGGTGCGCGCCGCGGCATTGGGGTCGCCGACCACGTTCGGGCGCATGTAGCTCCACCAGGCGACGGTGTTGCCGATGTTGCCGATGTCCCCTCCGACCTCCAGATTTACCGGCTGGCCGCTGCGGATCTGGAACAGGCTGTTCACCGACCAATCGCCAAGGATCCAGCCCACGGGGCCGTTGCCGAGCAGCCCGGTGCCTCTGCCGATCGGGATCTCCCACAGCGATGACATCGACAGGAAGTGCGGCACATTGAACCCGGAGACACCGGTATTCCTGTCCAAGTTGTAGAAGTCCTGCACATAGGAGCCGCCTCCAGGGCCGTTCTCGGCTGTGAAGAAGCCGCTCGCGCCGTTGTCCACCGCCCGGGACCAGGTGTACGAGGTCAGGAACGAGAGGCCGTCCGAGAAGCGGCGCTCGGCCTTGAACTCCAAGCCGTGATAGTTGGACTCACCCCGGTCGTCGCCCCAGAACACGGTCGGCATATGGGGGTGGGGCGTTCTGGCGCGCACCTCCTCGGCGGTGCCCGGGCCGGGCTGGGCCGTGTTCCCGAGCCCCGTGAGCTGCAGTCGGCTGCTCGTGCTGCCGACGTACCCGACGGAGAGCATCACATTCTGGCTGACCTGGCTCTGCAGCTCGACATTCCACTGGTGGCTCATCGGGTTCTTGACGTTGTGGTCGACGCACCAGCAGGTGTCACCCCAGGGCTGAGGTCCCGGCAGCGGGCTTCCCAGCTTGGTGCGCAGGTCCTCGATGTAGCGCACTGGCTCGCCGACAGCGTTGGCGGCCTCGAAGAATCCGTCATTTGACGGCCATCCGCCCGAGCCCTGCCAGGACTGGTTCACGCCGGTCAGCTGGTCAAAGACCACTCCGTAGCCGACCCGCAGCACGGTCGAGGGATCCATGCTCCACGCCAGCCCGAACCGCGGCTGCCAGTTGTCCCACACGGGGGTCGGTCCGATGCTGGGGTGGCTCGCCAGGCGGATCCGGTCCCCGTGGGGCACGTCCTGGAGGCCATTTCCGGGAATGCACGGTGCGATCCCGGCCTCGTTGCACGGTGGGGGCATCGACGGCAGGCCGATCAGGAAGCTGCCGGTCGAGAGTTCGTAGTTCGTCTTGAAGCGGCCGGTGTCGGATTCAACGTCGGGCCACATCAAGTGGTCAAGCCGCAGGCCGATGTTCAGCGTCAGGTTCGGGCGCAACCGCCACTCGTCCTGGGCGTACACCCCGAAGGTCTGGTAGCCGAAGAAGATCTGTGACGGCAGCCCTCCGGAGACCTGCGACGGAACGCCCAGCAGCGACGAGGCGACCGCGTCGCCCGTGGTCCCAATCTCCGCCGGCCGCAGGCCTTGGGTCGGAACCTCGGTGAAGTTGAAGCTGATGGATCCGGTGGATCCCGGGGTCAGCGTGTGGCGCAATGTCTGCACGCCGAACTTCAGGGTGTGATTGCCCTTGATCCAGCTCAGGTTGCCGGTGTAGTGGTACTGCTGGTAGTGAAACTCCAGCGGTCCCTCCATCCGCCGTAGCGCGCCCACCTCGCCGCCGGCGAAACCGCCGCCGCCAATCGCGATCCTCGGGATCGGCTGCACGCCCGGGATCGTTCCGAACCCGGCCGCCACCGCCGGAGCGTCGCCGATGCTGTCGTCGGGGAGCGTGCCCTGCCGGTAGGGCTCCTTGGCCGTCCCGAAGGCGTGGTCCATGATCAGGTTCGGCGAGAAGCTGTGGAACCACGCGCCGCCGTAGTTGAAGAACGGGAACTCGCCCACCTCGTTGATCAGCTGCGTCGTGGGCGTCAGCTGCGCCCCGTCGATCTTGCTGTACCGGAACCAGGCCCGGTCGCGGTCGCTGAAATTGTGGTCAAAGCGCAGCTGCAGGTTGTCCGCGTCATTCGTCGCTGCATCGTTGTTGATGACGTTGAACTGCGGGTCTCCCGTGAGGTTGGGCGTGTCGTAGTAGCCCCTCAGGTAGGTCTGCATCGAGCCGTTCAAGCGTGACGACGGGATCATGTTCCCGGGGAAGACGTCCCGGATCAGGCCCTCGCCGTCGGGATTGTTCCGGGTGGTGAGCGGGTCGTAAATGCCGAAGCCGCTCGGCCACGCCGAGAAGTCGCCGCCAAGCTGGGCATCGGTCGGGACGTAGTACCGGTTCGACCTCGGGTTGCTAAAGCGCCAGCCTTCGTAGGCTGCGAAGAAGAACGTGTGGTTCTTCACGACCGGACCGCCCACGGCCGCTCCGAACTGGTTCTGCCGGAATACCGCCGGCTTGACGTTGAACTCGTCCGCGAAGGGGTCTCTGGCGTTGAGGGCGTCGTTGCGCAGGAACTCCCACACCGTGCCGTGCAGCTGATTCGTGCCGGTCTTCGAGATCACGTTGATGATCCCTCCCAGAACGCCACCGAATTCGGCCTTGTCGTTGTGGGACTGGACCTTGAACTCCTCGATCGCGTCCAAGATTGGCGGGATGACGTACATGTTGCCGATGTAGTTGGTGTTGTTCAGCCCGTCCAGCAGGTGAATGTTCATGCGGTTCCACTGCCCATGGATGGAAGGGTTTGAGAACGATGCGCCCGGGACGCCGACGTTGGCAAGGTCATGGCTTCCGATGCCATTGCTCTGCGCCGTGCTGATGGGTGTCGCGCCCGGCGTGAGCGTCAGCAGCTGAGTGAAGTTGCGGCCGTTGAGCGGCAAGTCCTCGATGGCCTTGACGCCGATCACCGTGCCGAGCTCCGATGTCGACTGCTGGAGCTGTTCGGCCTGTGCCATCACCTCGATCGTCTCGGCGACGCTGCCAACCTCAAGCACCAAGTTGTGCGTGATCGTCTGGTTAACGCCGACGTTGAACACGTCCAGCAGCGCTGTCTTGAAGCCGGTCTGCTCGGCGACCAGGGTGTAGTTGCCCGGCTGAACGTTCACAAAGACGTAGAACCCGCTGTTGTTGGAGCCGGTCGAAGTCTCTGAGCCGGTGCCCACGTTGGACAGGGTGACGTTGGTCCCGGGAATCACCGCACCGGTCGCGTCAGTGATCGTGCCGTTGACACCGCCGGAGGTGCTCTGTCCCAGCAGGGCGGACGCCGCCAGTAACGCTAGTGCTGGCAGTCTTGCCAAGTCTCGCCACAGGGGCGGCGGGATGAATGAGTGCATGTAATTCTCCTGGAAAGAATAGGGGCGAACTGGGCGGTATGTCTCCTCTGAGCCTCGCTCCGAAGTGCCGAGGCAAGTGTACCGCAGCAATCGGTTGCAGTGGGGCCAATTGGCAAGTCGTCTCGAAATTGTCAGCTCGCCACCGCGAAGACTCCTCTTGCGCCGCGGCTGTCGCTGCCGACCCGCAGATCCGGCCCTCCGGCCGTCACCGCCCGCCGCGCTCGCGATGGATCCGCCCCGTCGTTGCACACGACCGCGAGCACAGGGCACGACCGGTCCGCGTGGCGGATGTGGCGCTACTTCCATTCCCGCCCATGGTTGCGCTGCGTGCAATCATGTACGAGCAGTTCCATGCCCCATGCGACCGCGGGCTGGAACTCGACAGGGATCATCGGGCGCAGCCACTCGGAGGCAGCCGGTCTCGAGCCGCGGACCTAGAGGCGCCGCCCAATGTTCTGGTAGTCGGCCTGCAGCCATGGGTCGATAGTCTCGGTCGGGAGCGGTTCCAGCGTGGAGCAGTCCATGCGCTCCGGCCCCTGCCAGCCCCGTCGCATGTCGGAGAGCACGAATCGGACCGAGCGCTTCACCGGCTTGGCGCGCGGGAAGACGGCCTTGCACGAGCGGTGCCGCCTGAGCCGGACCAAATCCGGCGTGACGACCGGGCCGGGCTAACCCAACAACGGGACGGGGTGCAGTCCCGCTCCTTGAGCTTTCTCTCTCCGCGAATTGCCCGAGCCTTCGCGCATTGCGCAATCAGTTGCAATATCATGTCTCTCGTGCGCTCTGCCTTGCCAAGTCCTGCTGCGTCGCGGTCGGGCAGTGCAGCAGACCAGTTCCGGGCTGGCCCCGTCCACCCGCCGTTCCACGCAGTTTCCGGCGCCTGGCGTCTGCCTCGGCCGAGCCGATCCACGACTTCGTTGCGCCTCTTCCGCTCCTCGCCCGTGAAACGGCAGATGAATCAACCTTGCGGATGACAGGGCAGTAGCGGCCTAAGGGGCCCGCGATCCTGAGCGGCGAAGTGTTCCGCAAGTCCACGTTTCTGCTGGTGGCCCTAGCTCTGTGGGCAATGGGCTGGCATTCGCTGCTCGCCGATTCCGCGATTGACCGGTACGCGGAGGCTGAAATGGCGAGGAACGCCATACCCGGCCTTGCAATCGCGGTTGTCGAGAGCCGCCGCGTCGTTCACTTGCGTACCTACGGAGTGCGCAGCATCGAGTCCTCGGTGCCTCTGAGCCTGGGAGATCCCATCGAGTTGGCATCGCTCAGCAAATCATTCACAGCGCTCGCCCTCGTGCAGCTGGAACGGGAGGGGCTCCTCGCCCGTGACGAAGCCGTGACCGCTGTGATCTCGGAACTTGACAGTCGTCGATGGCAAGCAGTGACACTGCATGACCTGTTGCGCCATCGCAGCGGGCTGCGGCGCCAGCACGACTTTCTCGCGCCGTGCTGCGAGGCTTCTTCCGGCACGCCGGACCCGGATGAATCGATCAAGCATCTGGCGGAGGCCGAGCTCGAGAGCTTGCCGGGGGAAGTCTACTCGTACGCGAACAGCAACTACGTCTTGCTCGCCGCGGCTGTGCAGCGGGCCGCCGGGACGCACTTTGCGGACTACCTTCGGCGGCGCGTGTTCAGGCCTTTGGGACTACGCCGAACGACTCTTGACCCGACGGAAGCCCTCAGCTGGGGGGCGGCCGTCCCCCACGAGTGGCTTTGGGGCCAGGTCCGCCCGAGCCCCTCGCGATTCCTCGGATGGCCCGGGAGCTCCTTGGTCAAGTCCAGCGCGACGGACATGGGGGCGTACGTGGCCAAGCTTCTCGACCCGTCCCTTGGCGGACTTGCGTCCTCGCTCTCCACGGAGCCGTGGTGGGATCAGCTTCGGACGGAGTACGACTTGGGTTGGGCGATCAGCTCCGAGGCTGGCTGGATTGACGGTGAGTTGGTGCTCGAGCACACCGGCAAGGTTTGGGGTGGTCAGACCGCTGTCGTGTTGGTGCCGAATCGCGGCGCCGGCGTGGCTGTGCTGATGAACCTAGGTACCGACGGTCCGATAAGAATCGCCCGCCAGATCCTCCTGAGCCGGCTGCGATCGGAGAAGTTGCGCGCCGTCCGCGCGAGTTCGCTGGATCGTCCGGACACCTGGGCGATGGTGTTCCTCGCGGTCGCGACGGCACTGTTCGGAGTGGCGCTCTGGTACGGCTGGCGGGCTGTGTTCCAACTTCGGACTGGACGGCGGGCGTGGCAACCGACGGCCTTGGGCGTTGCGCGCGCCGCTCTGCTGGGAATCATGGCGTCAGTGCTGGTCGCCAGCTTTATCCGGTGGCCCGGACCACCGCTCGCGGCGTTGCCTTCTACCGTCGGCTTCGCGCTGCCCTGGCTCGTTGCCACCGTCGCGGTGCTGTTGGCCGTTGTCGGGGGCACTGCCCTCATCCCGCGGGTCCCCTCGGTGCGCCTTCCCACGTGGCGACACTCGAAGCCTGATGCCGATACCCGCTGAACCCACCAGCGCTAGGGCGGGTCTCCCCGAGAACGAGTGGATCGCCGCAGTGGGTGCGTCTTGCCCGTCGGAGTGCGGAGGGCGCATGGCAGCGACGGTCGGTCTTCGAATCCGACAGACTGCGGCCTGCCGGCACAAACTATCGATTAGATTTAATTAACAACCGACCGATTGAGCAGTATTACAGGCATCCAATAGTAAGGATCGCTCGGTCGTCCCTTGTCGCGGATCCGGCCGTCTGGTGATGCACCGTCCGTTGTGATCAGCCGAGCCCGGGCTCTGGGTCAACGCCCAAACCGGAGGCAACGCGGTTGATGTAGTTGAAGTACGCCACGATCTGCGCCGCGTCGTGGATAGCCCGGTCGTTCCAGCCGACCGCTCGAAGGTGTCGCGTGTCTCCTTCGGTCACCGATGCGGAATCCCGCGTCAAGCGCTCGGCGTACTCCAGCAGGGCAACCGTTCGCGCGTCAAGACCAGCGGACCGCCAGTCGTCCCGCACCCGGTCCGCGAGTCCATGATCGACCTCACCCCGGAGGTCGTGCCAGTGGGCGCGGATTCAATAGTGGCACTCGTTGGCCGAGGACACCACCACTGCGAGCATCTCCCGCTGCGCGCGCGAGAGCGGGGAAGGGCCGTGCATGAGTTGGATGTAGAGGCCCATGGAGGCGGACAGCACCGCGGGATTGGGGCTCATGACTTCGATGATCTTCCAGACCTTGCCCGCCCGTCGGACTGCCATTTCGTACTCGTCCCTGAGCGGGCCGCTGGCCGTGCCAGGGGCAACTGTGTCGATGTAAGCCACAATTCACTGTAGAGCGCGGACCGGGTTGGCGTGCCCTTCCAACGAATCGTGGGCGCTTCAGATCCTGGACCAGTCCAGCCTTCCCGTGTCATCGACTCGCCAGCGAAGCTTCCGGTGACCGGGAATTGACCTCCGTTGCTCGGGGGACCGCGGCTGGAACGAGGGGAGTACCCTAAGAATGCCGGCCTTCGGGCCTGAGCCTGATGGGGCGCTCGGGCGAGCGCCATGCTCGCGGCCTGCAATGGTCGGCTGGGCAGGAGAACAGAAAGGGGGCGTTTCTCAGTGCCAGCCAAGCAGCCAGAGCTCATCTCACGCGACCTTCGGCATCTGATCCACCCGCTGCATTCCCGGTCGCAGCACCAGAACGGCCATGTTTGGGCCAGTGGCGAGGGTGCCGTCCTGACCGACGTGGACGGGCGAGAATTCATTGACGGCCTTTCCGGGCTGTGGAACGTCGTGGCGGGCCACGGCCGCGGCGAGCTGGCCGAGGCCGCGCGGCGGCAGATGCAAGACCTCGCGTACTGCTCGGGATATTCCGGCAGCACCACACCGCAGGCGATCGAGCTCGGGGAGCGACTCTCCGACCTGGCGTATCCGTCGATCCGGCGGTTCTTCTTCACATCCGGGGGCGGGGAAGCGAGCGAGTCCAGCTTCAAGGTGGCGCGATCGTACTGGAAGGTCAAGGGCCATCCGCGCAAGACAAAGGTGATCTCGCGCCAGTGGGGGTACCACGGCGTCACGCTCGCGGCGATGAGCGCGACCGGCATCAGCGGCTACTGGCCACTGTTCGAGCCTCGCGTGCCCGGTTTCATTCACATTCCGTCGCCCTACCCCTACCGCTACGAGGCACCGCCGGGAACGAGCCCCGGGGTCGCGGCCGCGGACGAGCTGGAGCGGGCGATTCTGAAGGAGGGTCCCGACACCGTTGCCATGTTCCTCGCCGAGCCAGTGCAGGGTGCTGGCGGCGTGATCGTGCCGCCCGATGACTACTTCCCGCGCATCCGCGAGATCTGCGACCGCCATCGCGTCCTGCTCGTCGCTGACGAGGTCATCACGGGATTCGGCCGGACCGGAACGTGGTTCGCGCTGGAACACTGGGGCATAGAGCCGGACATGGTCCAGTTCGCAAAGGCGGTCACTTCCGGGTACTTTCCATTCGGCGGAGTCGGCGTCACGGACGAAATCGCCAGCACGCTGGAAAGTGCGGGCTCGCCTTGGATGCACGCCTACACCTACAGCGCACACCCGGTCGGCTGTGCCGTGGCCCTCAAGAACTTGGACATCCTCGAACGGGAACAGCTTCCGGAGCAGGCGGGCCAGAAGGGGGCCTACTTGCTCGGTGCCCTGCGTTCGGCGCTGGAGAACCACCCAAACGTCGGGGAGATTCGAGGCAAGGGCCTGATGTGCGCGGTCGAGTATGTCAAGGATAAGGCCACGAAAGAGGAGTTCTCTCCGGCCGACCGCGTAGGGGAGAGAATCAACGCCGCCGCGCAGGCGCGGGGCCTGTTCAGCCGCTTGCGCGGGGACGTTTGGCTGCTCGCGCCGCCGTTCGTCACGAGCGAGAGCCAGTTGGACCAGATCGTCTCGATACTGGACGAGTCGACCCGCGAAGTTCTGGGGTAGGCCGGGTTCGCCCAATTACGGGGCCGGCGCGCCTTTGGCGACGTTTGGCGACGGGCGGGCACTCCCCCGGTCTCTTCTCTCGGCTAGCACTGTACAGGGCCCCGAGAAAACAGTCGCCGACGGCAGGCTTGGGCCTGTCCATTGCCGGCAGGCATCTGCATCTGCGAACGTTGCAACTCCCAGTCGTCCCCATCGGCTCGCGCGCAACTGTCGCGGGGAGTTGCCGTTTCCGCTCGATCGCGCATACGATGAGAGGGCCAGCGAGCCACCTCCCGCCCTATTGGGACGTCGCCGCGGTGATCGGGGATGTCCCAGCGACTGATTCGCCCATTTCTCTCGGCTGCCGCTGTTGCGGCCTTGGTCTGCGGCGGAGCGGGCCAGGAGCCCCGTTCCCGTGTGACGCGGCCGAGCGTTGACTTCTCGGCCGACATTGGCCCGCTGCTCGCAGCTCGTTGCCAAGCGTGTCACGGCACCGCCCAGCAGCTGAACGGTCTCCGGCTGGACACCCGGCGCGGCATGCTCGAGGGGGGCTACTCCGGTCCAGCCGTGATTCCCGGCAATAGCGACAGCAGCCTCCTTGTGCGGATGGTTTCCGGCCAGGTCAGCGGTGTCATGATGCCGCCCGTCGGGGACCGCTTGCGCGACGACGAGGTCCGTCTCCTACGGACTTGGATCGACGAAGGTGCCACCTGGCCACGCGAGGACCAAGTGGCGCCCTCCGCTTCGGAGCCCGCGCGGCACTGGGCCTTCGACCCGGTTGTCCGGCCCGCACTTCCGAGCGTGCGGAGGACGGACTGGACCGCCAACGCCGTGGACCGGTTTGTTCTGGCGAGGCTGGAGCGCGAGCGGATCCCACCCGCGCCGCGCGCAAGCCCGCAGGTTTTGGCTCGCAGGCTCAGCTTAGACCTGACGGGCCTACCGCCGTCCCCGGAGCAAGTCGACGCCCTGACGTCGGCCGCGGACGGTGCCGCCGCCTACGAGCGCTTGGTGGACGAGCTGATCGAGTCTCCCCACTTCGGCGAGCGCTGGGCGATCCACTGGCTTGACCTAGCGCGCTACGCGGACACGGACGGCTACGAGAAAGACAGCGAGCGCCCGCATGCATGGCGGTGGCGCGAGTGGGTCATCGACGCGCTCAACCGGGACATGCCCTTTGACCGCTTCACGATCGACCAGATCGCGGGGGACACGCTGCCCGAGGCCACGGTCGAGCAAAGGGTGGCGACCGGGTTTCACCGCAACGGGCTCAAGAACCGGGAGGGGGGCGTCAAGCTCGAGCAGTTCCGGTTCGAAGAGACGGTGGATCGCACCAATACGATCGGCACGGTCTGGCTGGGCCTCACCGTCGCGTGTGCCCAATGCCACGACCACAAGTACGACCCGATTTCCCAGCGCGACTATTACGAGCTGTTCGCCTACATGAACGCTGTTGACGAGGCGGAGATTCCCGCTCCCATGCCTGGCGAGATGGGCCCGTACTTGGATGCCCTTCCAGACTATCTGGACCGGCGCCGGGAACTGCTGGAGCGGGGGCGGGTCTACGAGCTCCAACCGGCATGGGAGTCGAGGATGGTCGAGGCGGCGGACAATCCGGGCAAGTGGACAGACTGGGACCACGCACTGGACGCGGTGCAGAAGTATCTCGACAACGGCGAGGGAATCGTCAGAACTCCCCGCGCTCTGCGCACGGACAGGGAGCAACAGAAACTTGAGGACCACTTCGTCAAGAACTATCACCGGGTGATCAGCAAGGAGTTCTGGAAAGAGCTCGACTGGGTTTCATTGAGGGAGGACCTGCTCCGGTTGCGCGCCGAGACTCCCGACATTACCTATGCGCGAGCGGTAGTGGACTCTCCCACGGCGCGCCAGACCCACATCCACCTGCGCGGCGGGTGGAACAGCCTCGGCGTGAAGGTGGGGGCGGGGACGCCGCGGGCGCTGCCAGACCCGCCGCCGGCGGGAAGCCACCCGCGCCTCGCACTGGCTGGGTGGCTGGTCTCGCGGGACAACCCGCTGACGGCCCGCGTCGCTGTGAACCGGGTTTGGCAGGAGTATTTCGGGCGCGGCATCGTGCCAACCGCCGATGACTTCGGGACCCGCAGCCCCGGGCCATCCCACCCGGCCCTGCTGGACTGGCTCGCCTCGGAGTTCGCGGACGGCGGCTGGAGCCTGAAGAAGCTCCACAAGCTGATCGTGATGTCCGCCACCTACCAGCAGTCCTCCGCGGACCGGCCCGAACTGCGGGAGCGCGATCCGGAGAACGTCCTGCTGGCGCGCCAGGCGCGACTGCGGCTGCCGGCCGAGCTTCTCCGTGACTCGGCGCTGAGCGTGGCAGGCCTGCTCGACCCCGCCATCGGTGGGCCGAGCGTGCGGCCTCCCCAGCCGGAGGGCGTGGCGGACTTGGCCTACGCGGGCTCAGTGGAGTGGCCCGAGAGCAAGGGCCGCGACCGCTATCGTCGCGGACTCTACACGTTCCTCCAGCGGACCGTGCCCTACCCTCAGCTTGCGAATTTCGACATGCCGGACAGAACGGCCGCAATCTGCACCCGCGAGCGGTCGAACACCCCCCTGCAGGCCCTCAACCTGCTCAATGACCGGACGTTCGTCGAGGCCGCCCGCGCGCTGGCCTTGCGGGCCGTGGGGCCGGACGGCCTTGCCGCTGAGCGGGCGTTGGAGCGCCTGTTCAGGATTGCCCTCTCTCGCCCGCCGTCCGGTGCCGAGGTTCGCCACTTGGCGTCCTATTTCGAGCGACAGGTGGCGATCTTCGGCCGCGATCTCGCGGCCGCGCGGAGTTTCATGCCCCTCGCCTTGCCCGGGATGGGCCCGGCCGAATCGGCGGCGCTGGCCGGGGCCGCCAGTGTGGTGCTCAACCTCGACGAGTTCATCACGCGGGAGTGAGAAGATGCTGGCCGTGCCGGAAATGAACAACACGCAGCGGTGGGACACGCGGACAAGGCGGCACTTCTTGCGCCGCTGCGCCGGGGGCTTGGATCTGGCCGCGCTGGCATTTCTGCTGGGGTCTCGGCAGGCCGGGGTCGCGGCCGACCCGCGCGCCGGCGATCCATTCGCGCCCAAGCTTGCCCATTTCCCGCCGACCGCCAAGCGCGTGATCTTCCTGTTCATGGCCGGCGCGCCGAGCCAGATCGACCTGTACGACCCCAAGCCGGAGTTGCAGCGCTGGCATGGCCAGCCGCTGCCGGCCTCGCTGACCAAGGAGCTCAAGCTGGCCTTTGTCAAGCCCAGCGCGAAAGTGCTGGCCAGCCCGCGGAAATTCCGCCCGCACGGCCAGAGCGGGACGGAGTTCTCTGACTTTGTCCCGCACATCGCGGGCCACGCGGACGACATCTGCCTGGTCCGGTCCGCGCACACCGAAGCCTTCAATCACCATCCCGGGCAGGCGCTGCTGATGAGCGGCAGCACCCAGCTGGGTCGGCCAGCGATCGGGTCGTGGGTGTCCTACGGCCTCGGGAGCGAGGCGGACGACCTGCCCACGTTTGTCGTCCTGAGTTCCGGGCGTGGCTCGAGCGGCGGGTCGAGCAACTGGTCGAGCGGCTTTCTGGACTCTTCGCACGAGGGTGTTGTGTTCCGCAACGTCGGCGAGCCGATCCTGTATCTGAAGAACCCCTCCGGCATGAGCGTGCAGTCGCAGCGGGCGCGGCTGGATGCGATCCGGGACCTGAACTTGGAGCACTTCGCCGAGACGGGCGACGCTGAGATCGAGTCCCGGGTCCGGTCTTACGAGCTGGCATTCCGGATGCAGGCGTCGGCACCGGGCTTGCTCGACTTCTCGGACGAGTCCCAGTCGACCCTGGACATGTACGGCGTGGGCCGGGAGCCCACGCATCCCTACGCCACCAACTGCTTGCTGGCGCGCCGGATGGTCGAGAAGGGAGTGCGGTTCGTGATGCTCGCGCATGCCAGCTGGGATGACCACCAGGAGATTGACAAGAAGCTCGGGAAGAACTGCGCCATTACCGACCAGCCGGCGGGGGCGCTGCTGCGGGATCTCAAGCAGCGCGGGCTGCTGGACTCGACCTTGGTGATCTGGGCGGGCGAGTTCGGGCGCACGCCGCTGGGGCAGCTCGAGCGCGTCGACGAGGCTGCCGGACGGGACCACCACCCCGACTGCTTCAGCGTCTGGCTGGCCGGGGGCGGTATTCGCGGGGGACAGGTGATTGGGCGCACCGACGAGCTCGGACTGGGGATCGCGGACAACCCGGTGCACGTGCACGACCTCCAAGCGACCGTCCTGCACTGCCTGGGCTTGGACCACGAGCGCCTGACCTACAGGCACATGGGCCGCGATTTCCGACTGACCGACGTCGGGGGCCGCGTGGTCGCCCCGATGCTGGCATAGCCGTCCGTTCCCGAACCGCGGCTCGGGGGGTGCGTTTGCCCGTGCTTCTCGGCCAGCACGGGCGACCGGCGCAAGGCCGCGCGGCCGCGGTCGCGGCCCTCTCGCGTGCAAGTCGAGGACGATCTGCCCCATACTGGAGGCGGGACAAGCATGTCATGAGCAACACCAACGACGCCCTGAGCAGGCGCGAGTTCATCCAGGCCCAGGGAGTGGCCTTCGCCCCCGTGGCGGCGGACGCGGACTATGCCAAACCGGAGCACTACACGGTCGACTGCCAGAGCCACATATTCGTCCCCGAGCTTGTGCGATTCATGGAGAAGCGCAAGGATCCCCCCTATGCCTACCGCCGGGACGGGGCCACCTATGTCGTCGTCGGCGAGTGGCACCGGAGGCTCAGGGACCGCCACACCGACATCAACGCCAAGATCGCGGACATGGACGAGGCGGGCATCGACCTTACGGCCCTCAGCATCAACGACCCCGGCCCGGAGCTGTTCGGAGATGACGGCCCCGCCGTCGCCAGAATGGTCAACGACTACGTCAGCGACCTCGCGATGCAGCACCCGAAGCGCCTGGTCGGCCTGATGGTCCTGCCGCTTCAGGACATCGACGCATCCCTCAAGGAGCTGGAACGGTGCGCCGGGGAGCGGGGCATGAAGGGCATCCTCCTGTATTCCAACTTGGCCGGATCATTCCCGGACGAGGATCGCTACCGGCCCTTGTTCGAGAGGGCCGAGAGCATGGAGGTCCCGGTTCTGCTGCACCCGGCCTATCCGGTCACTTACGACGCGACCGTGGGCCGCAACCTCGTCGCGGGCTTGGGCCTCATGTTTGACACGACGATCGCGCTTGCGCGGATCATCCTGGCTGGCATACTGGACGAGTTTCCAAGGCTCAAGCTGGTGTGCCCGCACGTGGGCGGCACACTGCCGTACTTGGTCGGCCGCCTCGACCACCAGACGCAAGTGCTCGGTCGCGGGGCCGAGAACATCTCGAAGCCCCCGAGCGAGTACCTGCGGAACATCTACCTTGACGCGGTGTCGCCGATCCCGATGGCGATCCAGTACGGGATTGACTATGTAGGGGCGGATCGCATGCTCTATTCGAGCGATCATCCTTGGGTCGACCCGAAGGTGATCGCCGCCTGCGTGCACAGTCTGTCGCTTCCCGCCGAGGACGAGGCCCGCATTTTCGGCGGCAACGCCAAGAGGCTCTTCAAGCTATGACCCTTCCCCGGCGCGATTTCATTGCACTCATGGCAGGCTCCGCCTGTGCCGGGCCCGACGCTTCCACAGAGGGCCCGGAGCCGTTTCGGCTCGCAATTTGTAACGAGACATTCCAGGGCTGGGACTTTGCGCAGACATGCAAGGGCGCCGTCCAGACCGGGTACGGCGGCATAGAGATCGCCCCGTTCACTCTCTCCGATGATCCCGCCTCGATTTCCGCGGAGCGACGCCGCGAGTGCAGGGATGCGATCCGGTCAGAGGGGCTCGGGTACGTTGGCCTCCACAGCCTGTTGACTGTGCCTGCCGGCGAGCTTCACGTCACCACGCCCGACGATGTTGTCCGGGAGCGCAGCTGGGACTATTTCCGGCATCTGATCGACCTCTGCGCCGACCTCGGCGACGGCGGGATGATGATTCTGGGGTCGGGGAGGCAGCGCCGCGCCACGGGCGGCTCCAGTGTCGCGGATGCCACGATGAGACTTCGTGACGGGCTGGCCGGCGTGGCCCAGCAAGCCCACGACCGCGGCGTGACGATCTTGCCGGAGACTCTCGCCCCTCATCTGTGCGATGTGCTCACGTCGATGGCGCAGACGATGGAACTCGTCCGCTCGATAGACCATCCGGCTGTGCGCACCATGTTCGACACGCACAACGCCGTTGCGGAGGAGCTGCCGCACGACGAGCTCATCAAGCGCTATGCCGAGTCGATCCGGCACGTGCACATCAACGAGATGGACGGGCGCCACCCGGGCACCGGGTCGTATGACTTCTCCGTCCCGCTGCAGGCGCTGCGCGATGTCGGCTACGGCGGCTGGCTGTCGCTGGAAGTCTTCAAGTTCGAGCCTAGCGGAGAGGAGATCGCCCGCTTGTCCAGCCTCTATCTCCGGGAGATCGAGGCGAGATTGGCCGCCGGCACGGGCTGAGGGCGATATCGCGCGCGAACCCCGGTTGACTACTCGCCCGGCCCGGTCGCGCGCCGCCGCCAGGTGTAGCTCTCCTCGTCAAACTCGAACGCTCGCTTGGTGAGCGCTCGCGGGACATTCACGTCCGGGAGCCACCGGGCGTGTTCGGCGATCAGCCCGGACCGCTCCGGGTCGGAGGCCAGATTGGTCCATTCATCGGGGTCTTCCGCCAAGTCGTAGAGTTCCTCGCCGCCGGTCGCGTACCGGATGTAGCGGTAACGCTCGGACCGCACGGCGTGATTCCCCCTTCCGAACGTGATCACGGCCGGCCTGCTCCAGCCGATCCCCGGGTTCTCGAGAAGCGGCCGGAGGCTGACACCCTCCAAGTCCTCCCGGGGCGGGAGCCCGCATAGGTCCACCAGGGTTGGGTAGAGGTCGAGAAGGCTGACCGGTCGTCGGGAGCGCTGCCTCGGCCGGGTGATGCCCGGAGCGACGACGGCCAGTGGAACGCGCGTCGAGCGCTCCCAGAGCGTGTCCTTTGCGAAGTGATGCTTCTCCCCGAAGTGGTAGCCATGGTCGGACCAGAAGACCACGATCGTGTTCTCTGCGTAGGGGCTCCGGTCAAGCGCGTCCAAGACCCGCCCCACTAGGGCATCCGCATGCCGGATGCCCGCCGTGTAAGACCGGACCACGTCGCCGAGGTCTCCGTGCTCGTTGATCAACTCGAGGTCCGCCTGTCTGGATGCCGCAAGCCTGCGCCCGCCCTCCGGCACGTCGTCTAGGTCCCCCGGCCGGTCCATGGGCACCGGAGCCTCGCCTGGTCGGACTGCGTCGTACCAAGTGCGAGGAGCGTAGAAGGGGAGGTGGGGCTGGAACAGTCCGACGGCCAGGAAGAACGGCTTCTCGTGCCGGCGCTGCAGAAACTCCTCGGCCCAGCGGACGGTGGCACCGTCCCCCATCTCCATGTCGGACTTCTCGAGCGGGCCCCAGTCAAAGCTGGTCAGGTGGCCGGCACGGCGGTACGGGACCAAGAAGCCATCCTGCTTGAGGTCTGTGATCAGGTCGAAGTACTCGTCCCAGGAAGCCGGGGGGTTGAAGCCGGGCGTGTGATGGAAGACCTTGCCGCCGCCAGCCGCTAAGTAACCGTTGTCCTTGAAATACCGGGGCAGCATCACAATCCCCGGCAAGTTGGGCATCCACCACTCGCTGTTGCTGTAGACGCCCGTCGTGGACGGCCGCAGGCCGGACAGGATTGCCGTTCGGGAAGGGTTGCACTTGGGCGACGGCGCGTGCGCGTTCGTGAAGATCGTCCCGCGCGCGCTCAGGCGATCGATGTGGGGGGTCTTAGCGGCCTCCCAGCCCAGCGCGCCGACCCAGTCGTTCATGTCGTCCACACTCAAGAACAAGACATTGGGGCGCTCCTCGATTTCGGCGCACGATGCCAGGAGCAGGATTGCGATGGTCGGGAATGGCCTCAGCACGGTCAGATGCCTCCAGGGCGTGCGAATCAGGAGTCGCAGCCAAAGTCTATCGAAGTCGTGCAGTCCTCACGAACGGCGGGGGTGGCACGGGTCTCGCCTTAAAACCGCAAAGCTACTCGGGGGCGAGGTACTTCGGGTATTCCCAGAATTCTGGTTTCTGGTAGGCGCCATCGCGAAACGTGGCCTCGACCTCGGCGCGCAGGCGCTCCGTGTTGGCCGGGTCCAGGAACGGATCCAGGGTCCGCACGCGCCACTCGTGCAGCGCCCGCTGCAACTCTTCGAGGGTGCCGGCCTGCCGGGGATCGGCGGCCAGATTGCGGAACTCGAACGGATCCTCCGCGAGGTCGTAGAGCTCGAACTCTGGCGGCACTGCCATCGTCTCGTATGCTTCACGCACATCTTGGGGAGCCGCCCGGACAGCGTCCGCGACCTCTTCCGGGCCAACGAACTTGGCGATCGTGAAGGCGTGACCCGGGTTTGGCCTGCCGGGCATGAGGTTCTGGATGAGCTTGTAACGCTGGTCGCGCACGGCGCGCTGGGGGTAGTAGTTGTGGTTGGAGTGCAGGTGGTACTCGGTGAACAGGTGTTCCCGCCAGGCCGGAGCCTGGCCGGCGATCATCGCGGCAAGCGTTTGTCCCTGCAGTCCCGGAACGGGCGATGCTCCGGATGCCTCGAGAAGCGTGGGCATCAGGTCTAGGGTGGAGACCAGCTCGTCTCGGACTTGGCCTGCCAGGTGATGCCCGGGCCACCGCACGATCAAGGGAACACGCAGCCCGCCCTCGTACGATGTCCGTTTGCCCCGGAGCAGGTCCGCGCCGTGATCGCCGATATAGACGACAATCGTCGACTGAGCCTTGCCAGATGCGGCGAGCGCGTCGAGCAGGTCGCCAACCAAGGTGTCGAGCCTGCTGATGGAGTTGTAGTAATCGGCGGTGTCCCTTCTGAGCACCGGCGAGTCCAGTCCCATGTATGGCAGCGGCGGGACGTCGGGAGCATTCACCGGAACTCGCGGCAGGCCCTCCACTTGGCGCAAGAAGGGACGGTGTGCATCGGGGTAGTTGACGTACAAGAAAAAGGGCGAGTCTCCGCCGTTCATGAACTCACCGGCGAAGCGAGCGTAGCGATCGAGGCCTTCACGTCTGAAGTTCGAGCCAGGGATCCGTTCGAAGTCGAACGGGAAGGCTTCGGCGGGGTTAATGTGCAGCTTGCCGATAATTCCAGTCCTGTAACCGGTGCTCTTGAGGCTTCGCACCAAGTTCGGCGTGTCGGTCCGGTACAGCCCGAACATCCAGGTGGCCAGTCCGATCTGCCCATTCTGGTGCGGGTACAGGCCGGTCAGCAGCGCAGCCCTTGACTGGCTGCAGCCCGCCTGAGGCACGAACGCGTTCTTGAACCGCACGCCCGCACCCGCCAATGCGTCGAGGCGCGGGGTTTGGACCCATCGCGAGCCGTAGGAGCCCAGTTCGGGCCCGTTGTCTTCCGAGACGATCAGCAGAATGTTCGGTTGCGTGGGCTTGGGCGCGGCGGCTTCGCGCCGTGCACAGGCTGAGTGGACGACCATTGCGGCCAGGACCGCGGCTATGACAACGTGCTGCATTCGGGATTCTGCCAAGGTCCAATCTAACTCTGTCGGGGCGGCCGCAGGCCGGAGCCCACGGCCTGCGATCGAGGACTTGCCGTCGGGGCGGAGCCTTCCGCGCGGCAGGGGCCGACGCTGCCAACGGCCATAGACAGCCATGATACGGCGAGCAGTCGGTCCTGGCAACAATGCGATGAACTGTGCTGGAATTGGACCTGAGGCAACCAAGCCAAACTGTCCGTGAGCATGATTGGGCCGTGATCTCTGAATCCATGCTAGCCTAGCATCGTGGATTCTAGGGCAGACAACCAGATGAGCAAGCCCGAGGCCGAGAGTGCCCGGATCGCTGCGCAGGGTATCCCGCAAGCCACGAGTCCACAACCGCTTGTTGATGCTCTGATGGATGCCGGTGCGGATCCCAAGTTGGCCTACGCGGGGGGTGAGTCGGTCCGCAACATCGCTAGTGAGGGAGTTCTTCGGGAACTCGGATGGCAGTTCGAGAGCCTTCGGCGGCAACTTGAGGACCAATCGGTCATCTTGGACCAGCGGATGGCCGCCATCGGGGCGCAGATGCAGGCCTTGGAGGCGCGGATGCAGGCGCAGATGCAGGAGATGAGAGCAGGTCTGGAAGCGCAGATGCGGGCCTTGGAAGCGCAGATCCAGGCGAATACCGCAGCTCTGGAAGCGCAGCGCCAGGAGTTGAAGACCCACAGGTGGGTTCTCGGACTCGGCATGGCAGTCCTGATCGCGCTCCTTGGCCTTACCTTGCAGAAACCTCAGGTGGATCATTCTGGTGGCGCGGGTCGTGCCGATGTCGTGGAGCAGTCGCGGCCTGAGTCTGTCGGACCAATTTCCTCGCCGGCTGCAGACACCAAGGCCGGACCCGCGAAGTCGGCGACTGAGTCCTCCCTGGACGTCGACTGAGGCCAAGTTGCGCCTGCCCCTGGCGGGGTCTCGAGATCCGCCTGGGCGCGATCTGTCCCGGTCTGAAGGTCCAGATCGGAAAGACGTCGCTCACGGCAGGGCGTGGGACGAGTCCCGCAAGGCGCATTCCTGCGGAGAGCTGGCCAATCGAGCAACCGGCCAGCTGGCTGCTTGGCTCGTGTCTGGTGGTCGTCCGCGCACCGACGATTGGTCTTGGCCGGCGCCAACGTTGGAACGCGTGCGACCCTTGCAGGTCCTCCATTGTCGGCCACCGGGCTGGCACTTGGCGTTACTGCAGTCCTGAGGGACGGAAGCATCCTACTCGGGATGGCCCAGCCGCCCAGAAGATAGTTTCTTGGCGCTCCCGATCGACCTTCGGGAAGGTCTCGGGCCCGGCACCTTGTTACTTGTCGGTGACCGGTGCACGCTCGCAACAGCTCGCATCGTCGACTTGTACCGTTAGCGCGGCTCAGGGCACGAATGTGCCGGGTACCCTTGCGCAGAATAGCTGTCTGTAGACTGGATCCATCGCCGGAACCTGGAGAAAGTCTGCCATTATAGTGTCTGGCTTCACAAACTGGATGGTGTCACAATTCTCCATTCCCATGATTTTACGTTTGGACCATATGATCACACATGCCATGAACAGTGCTGATACAGAACCCAAGATAACCGCGTTCGGCTGTCCGTACGCACTAGTGGGACTTGATCTCTGAATCCATGCTAGCCTAGCATCGTGGATTCTAGGGCAGACAACCAGATGAGCAAGCCCGAGGCCGAGAGTGCCCGGATCGCTGCGCAGGGTATCCCGCAAGCCACGAGTCCACAACCGCTTGTTGATGCTCTGATGGATGCCGGTGCGGATCCCAAGTTGGCCTACGCGGGGGGTGAGTCGGTCCGCAACATCGCTGGTGAGAGAGTTCTTCGGGAACTCGGATGGCAGTTCGAGAGCCTTAGGCGGCAACTTGAGGACCAATCGGTCATCTTGGACCAGCGGATGGTCGCCATCGGGGCGCAGATGGAGGCCTTGGAAGCGCGGATGCAGGTGCTGATGCAGGAGATGAGAGCAGGTCTGGAAGCGCAGCGCCAGGAGTTGAAGACCCACAGGTGGGTTCTCGGACTCGGCGTGGCACTCCTGGTCGCGCTCCTTGGCCTTACCTTGCAGAACGCTCAGGTGGATCATTCTGGCGGTGTGGGTCGTGCCGATGTCGTGGAGCAGTCGCGGCCTGAGTCTGTCGGATCAGTTACCTCGCCGGCTGCAGAAAGCAAGGCCGGACCCGCGAAGTCGGCGACTGAGTCCTCCGTGGACGACGACTGAGGCCAAGTTGCGCCTGCCCCTGGAGGGGTCTTGAGATCCGCCTAGGCGCGATCTGTCCCGATCTGATAGGTCCAGATCGGAAAGACGTCGCTCACGGCAGGGTGTGGGACGAGTCCCGCAAGGTGCATTCCTGCGGAGAGCTGGCCAATCGAGCAAACGGCCAGCTGACTGCTTGGCCCGTGCCTGGTGGTCGTCCGCGCACCGACGACTGGTCTTGGGAGGTGCGGATGCTTGCCAACGTTGGAACGCGTGCGACCCTTGCAGGTCCTCCATTGTCGGCCACCGGGCTGGCACTTGGCGTTACTGCAGTCCTGAGGGACGGAAGCATCCTACTCGGGATGGCCCAGCCGCCCAGAAGATAGTTTCTTGGCGCTCCCGATCGACCTTCGGGAAGGTCTCGGGCCCGGCATCTTGTTACTTGTCGGTGACCGGTGCACGCTCGCAACAGCTCGCATCGTCGACTTGTACCGTTAGCGCGGCTCAGGGCACGAATGTGCCGGGTACCCTTGCGCAGAATAGCTGTCTGTAGACTGGATCCATCGCCGGAACCTGGAGAAAGTCTGCCATTATAGTGTCTGGCTTCACAAACTGGATGGTGTCACAATTCTCCATTCCCATGATTTTACGTTTGGACCATATGATCAAAAATGCCATGAACAGTGCTGATACAGAACCCAAGATAACCGCGTTCGGCTGTCCGTACGCACTAGTGGGACTTGATCTCTGAATCCATGCTAGCCTAGCATCGTGGATTCTAGGGCAGACAACCAGATGAGCAAGCCCGAGGCCGAGAGTGCCCGGATCGCTGCGCAGGGTATCCCGCAAGCCACGAGTCCACAACCGCTCTTCGATGCTCTGGTGGATGCCGGCGCGGATCCCAAGTTGGCCTACGCGGCGTGTGAGTCGGTACGCAACATCGCCGACGAGAGAGTCCTTGGGGAACTCGGATGGCAGTTCGAGAGCCTTCGGCAGCAACTCAAGGACCAAACGGTCATCTTGGACCAGGGGATGGCCGCCATCGGGGCGCAGATGCAGGCGAAGATGCAGGAGATGAGAACAGGTCTGGAAGCGCGGATGTGGGCCTTGGAAGCGCAGGTGCAGGCGACCAGGGCAGACTTGAAAGCGCAGACGTAGGCGTATCAGTCGTCACAAATACCGTCCAGCCAAGTTCAGGAACATCCCGCATAGCGAGTGAAGTTGTTGTTAGCACGATACTTATGTTACATTGCCGTGTCAGGACGTTCGGTGTGTTCCAGCACCGAAAGGGTGACCAGCAGGGTGACTGCGAAAGGGTGACCACATGGGCAAACACGGCAGGAAACTCACCGCCGCCTTCGTGCGGAGCGTCCGGGAACCGGGCCTCTACTGGGACGAGCACGGCCTCGTGCTGCGCGTCAAGCCTTCCGGCTACAAGCAGTGGATCCAGCGGCTCTTCATCCACGGCAAGCGTAGGGAGTTGGGGCTCGGTCCCTTCCGTCTCGTGACGCTGGCCGAGGCCCGGGACGCGGCGCTGGCCAACCGCAAGGTGGCCCGGGCGGGCGGCGATCCGAGGACGAAGCGGCGCAAGTCCGTGCCGACGTTCGAGCGGGTGGCGGCCAAGGTGTTCGCGGTGCACCGGCCGAATTGGACCGACAGGCACGCGGGCCAGTGGATGTCGACGCTGCGCATGTATGCGTTTCCCGGGATCGGCGGGAAGCGGGTGGACCACGTCTCGCCCGCCGATGTCATGGGGGTGCTGCTTCCGATCTGGAACGAGAAGCACCAGACGGCCAAGCGGGTGCGTCAACGGATCTCGACGGTGATGAAGTGGGCCATCGCGCAGGGCTACCGGGTGGACAACCCTGCGGGCGACGCCATCGGGGCGGCGTTGCCCAAGCCGCCCCGCGTCCAGAAACACTACAAGGCGCTGCCCTACGGGGAGGTTGCCGGGGCGATCGACGCGGTCCTCGGGTCCGAGGCGAGGGTGACGGTGAAGCTGGGATTCGAGTTTCTGGTCCTGACGGCCTCCCGGTCCGGCGAAGTGCGCGGGGCTCGCTGGGCGGAGATCGACATCGAGGACGGGGAGTGGACGATCCCGGCGGAGCGGATGAAGAGCCGCCGCGAGCACCGCGTGCCGCTGTCGGGACGGGCGCGGGAAATTCTGGCCGACGCCAAGGCATACGCTCCCCGTTCGGAGTTGGTGTTTCCGTCCGCGCGGGGGCTGGTGCTGCCGAGCTTCGAGTTCGCGGGCCTGCTCAAGGCGCTCGGGGTCGGGGCCGTGCCGCACGGGTTCCGTTCGAGCTTCCGGGACTGGGCGGCGGAGCGGACGGACGCGCCGCGCGCGGTCATGGAGGCGGCGCTGGCGCACGCAGTCCGCAACAGGGCGGAGGCCGCCTACGCCCGCTCGGACCTGTTCGAGCGACGACGCGTCCTGGTGGACCATTGGGCGCAGTCATCTGGCGGGACGGAGAGCGGACACCGAAGGCTGATTCGACCCTCGGTTCCGTCCACATGCCGAAACGGACTCTGAGCCCGTTTTCCGGGTGTTCCAAGGGCACTTCCGGGAATCTGCGGGCCGTGGGATCGCCTGAGATCGACGACCACCCGTTCCCGAGGGGTAAGGGTAGGGCGGAAAGCGGCCGCACGGCAGAGAGTGCCACCGTCGCCAAGGAGTGGAGGGAGTCGGTCGCCCTCGTCGCCCGTGAGGCGGGCGACCGCGAGGCGGGAGGCTTGCCCGCGACGGCCCGGTCGACGCTGTTCCGGGCGATGCCCGGAGCGGCGTTTCGGGAGGCGTCCGCCAAGGCTGGATGACGACCGTTAGTGGTCGTCATCCAGCCCACGCCGTGTTGAACACGGCGGTCTGGCAAGGGGGACGCTGCGCCCCCCTTCGACCCCCAGCTTCCCGTGCCGATGTTGGAGCATCGGATCGCGGGCGTGTGGTACGCGGCTTCCCGGGCGCCGCGAGAGACCCGCCGTGGTATCTTCCTTGAGTGCGGATGGACATCATATCATATCGCCAAAGTGGAGACCGATTCGTATAGATGCCTATACCTTCGTCAGATCACCCTGTTCTGCGTGCAGCTGCCTGCTGGCGTGACCACTGCCTTCGAGACGACGGATCGGTGTTCACGGAGAAGGACCTGTGGACCTCAGAGAATGTCGGATACCTCGTCAAGCACTTCGCAGAGAACTTGATCGAGGGGGAAGGAAGCTTCTTCGAGAAGCTGGAGGCACAGCTGGCCCGCGCACCTGGAACGGCGAAGCAGCTGGCGGCGGAAATGTTCTGGGTGATGTACCTGTTTCCCGTACCGGGCTCGATGCAGCCCGGAACGAAGCGCCGCCAGATTCGCCAAGTCTGGGAGTGGTCGGGCGAGCCGCTGCCCGACGCTCGGTTCGAGCTGAACGAAGCCCTGAACGACGGGATAGGGACCTCGGGCCCGTCCTTTTATGCCCACAGGTGGCGGGAGTTCCTCTTTCTCATCCGAGTAATGGAGGTGTGGAAGCGGTTGTCGGCATCGGAACGCGAGACTCGGCTTGCGGACCCTTGGGCTTTCGCCGAGTGGCTGGAAGAGCAGGACGAGACGGGAGCCCGGCAGCTACGGCACATTCTCTTGTACCTACTCTTCCCTGACCGCTTCGAGCCCATGGCCACGGCCTTCACCAAGAGACCCATCGTGCGTGCGTTCGCGAAGGAACTCGGAGAAGATCCAGAGGGGTTCGACTACAACGACCGGATCGGCCTCGATCGGGCGATCCTCGGAATACGGCAAAAGCTCCAAGAGAAGGGTGCCGCTCCCGGCTTCGGATTCTATGACGCCCCTTATCTGAGGGTCTGGCGTCCTTCTGAAGGGCCTGTGGTGCCGCCACCGCTGGGAGATCCCGAGCAATGGTATAGGGAAGAGTTCGGGGAAGCCCGCGTGTGGGTGCTCGCGCCGGGTCGGCGCGCGCGATTCTGGCGTGATTTCCAAGGAAAGGGGATCATCGCGATCGGATGGGATGGCCTCGGAGACTTGCGAGACTACGGGAGCAAGGAGGACATTCACGAACGAATCCGGGAGGTCTACGGCACGGCCAATCCAACGATGACCTCTCTGGCTTGCTATCAATTCGCCCGCGAAATGCAACCCGGAGACCGTGTCATCGCCAAGCATGGGATCTCGGGACTCTTGGGTCACGGAGTGATCACCTCGAAATACGAATTCCATGACGAGCGCTCCGAATGCAAGCACGTCCGCCAAGTACGTTGGGAAGTCACCGGAAAGTGGCCGCTCCCCAAGGACCGGCGGGTGGTGATGAAGACTCTCACCGATTTCAGTGACCACAAGCAATGGCTTCAGTTCGCGTTCGGGCTAATGGAAGGAAATCTTGGGCCAGATACCAATACCGAGTCGGCCTACACTCGCCGGGAAGCTTTGGAGGACCTCTTCCTTTCCGGGACGGACTTCGACCACATCATCGACGCCTTGGAACGCAAGAAGAACGTCATCTTGGAGGGGCCTCCCGGAGTCGGGAAGACCTTCATTGCCAAGCGATTGGCCTACCTGGTGATCGGGTACAAGGCCCCCGGGAGGGTGCGGATGATCCAGTTCCACCAGAGCTACGCATACGAGGACTTCGTCCAAGGGTATCGACCGCGGGACGACGGGGGATTCGAGCTGCGCAGTGGGGTCTTTTACTCATTCTGCCGCGAGGCAGCGGCCAATCCCGATGATCGGTACGCATTCATCATCGACGAGGTGAACCGCGGCAACCTCAGCAAGATATTCGGCGAGCTGATGATGCTCATCGAGGCCGACAAACGGGGTCCCGAATACGCCGTGCCCTTGACATACTCGCCAAAGGCCGAGCCCTTCCACGTTCCGGCGAACCTCTACCTGATCGGCATGATGAACACGGCAGACCGGTCGCTGGCGATGGTTGACTACGCGCTTCGACGGCGATTCGCTTTCCATCGCCTTAGACCAGCCTTCGGAACCAACCAGTTCAGCGATTTCCTCAACGCCGTGGGTGTGGACGAGCTTCTCGTCGACAGGATCGTTGTCCGACTCTCGGCACTAAACGACCGGATCCGGGCGGACCGCCGAAACCTCGGTCCCGGCTTCGAGATCGGACACAGCTTCTTCTGTCCGGGCGATGATGATGACGTCGGACTCGACGAGTCTTGGTACGAAGCGATTGTCCGGCAGGAGATTGTGCCTCTGCTACGGGAATACTGGTTTGATCGTCCGGATTACGTGGATAAGGAGATCCGGGCACTGCTGGCGTGAAGATTCCGGTCAGGAACATCTATTATCTCCTCTGCTACGCTTGGGACCATGTCGGGCAAGGAGAGACGGTCGATGTCGGAGCCGAGAAGTTCGGCGGGCTGGTCGACCTGTTCGCCAAAGTCCTGAACGAAGGCGTCGCGAGGCTCCTCTCCCGCGGGCTGGATCGCGACTACCTCACCATCCACGAGGACATCCGGGGACTCAAGGGCAAGCTCGATCTCGCGACCACGATGAAGCGTAACCTGCTGCTGAACTGCAAGACGCACTGCGCCTTCGACGAACTGAGTTACGACGTGCCTCAGAACCGGATCCTCAAGGCGACTCTGCACGGTCTGACTCTGGTCGCCACCTTGGATCCGGTCGAAAGACGGCGGACCGAGCGCCTGTACCGGAAGCTGGACGCGGTCTCCGATGTTCGGCTAGACGCGAGCCTGTTCCGCACCGTCCGGATCCACCGAAACAACCGGTTCTACAGCTTCCTCCTGCACCTCTCCCGCATCATCCACGAAAATCTCTTGGTGAACGAAGAGGAAGGAACGGCGCAGTTCCGCGACTTCCGCGAAGATGAGCAGAAGATGGGTCTGGTGTTCCAGCAGTTCGTAAAGACATTCTGCGAGCGGGAGACGGACTACCGGGTGAGCGCGCCCAAGATCGACTGGTTCGGTGCGGAGGGAAGCGAGACGGATCTCAGGCATCTTCCGAGCATGCAGACCGACATCGTACTGCGGTCCCCCGAGCGCACGATCATCGTGGACACCAAGTTCTACGGCAGTCCGCTGGATACGCGGTTCGGGGGCGAGCGAGCGAATTCAAGCCACCTCTACCAGATTTTCGCCTATGTGACAAACTGGGCTGCCGAAGCCTCTTCTCACGATCCTGAGCCGGAGGGGTGGCTCCTGTATGCGGCGGTTGATGGCGATTTCGACTACCGTTTTGAGCTTGTGAGGCGACGGATCCGGACATGTTCGATCAATCTGTCTCGGGGGTGGAAAGAGATCGAGACGAATCTGCGGAAGTTGTTGGATGGTGGAGAATAGAGTCGGAGAGGCTCGTTATCGAAGGGAGGACTGGGACCGGCGATGCCGCGCCCCTCATTCCGAGCGAGGGCCTGTTGGGGATCGAAGGGGCGGAGCCCCTCGCCAGCCCCAGTGTATTACGTGGGGTGCGCTGGCTTGAGCACCTAACGGTGCTTCGAGCCAGCGCCCGACGCCGTCTCGGCGGCCGCCCGAATCCTATGGCCCGGCGGCGGCCTCGAAGGGCTCTTACGCCCCGGACACGCCAGAGCCCCGGTCCACCCGGCTGCGGAAGTGAATCGACGGGTTGAAGACCGGCGCAACACGCGGTGGAACCTCGACCGGTTCGCCTGTCCTGGGATTGCGGGCCGTACGGGCCTTGCGGTGCCGCACCTTGAAGGTGCCGAAGCCCCGGATCTCGATGTGCTCGCCGCGCGCCAACGTCTCCTTCACGGCGTCGAGGAAGGCGTCGACCACGAGCCCGCAATCCCTCTTGGTTACCTGTGGTCCGATCACATCGGCGACCTGCTCAACGAGGTCGGCTTTCGTCATTCTCTTCTCCTCGCCCGCACTGTGGCCAAGTCCTCCACTCCATCTATGATGGCTTGAGGAGGCGGCCTCCGCGTCTATTCCGCGTCCCCACTCGGGCCGAGCCGAGTCCTTCGGGGAGACCACATGGGATGAGACCGGGTCTTACGGGACGACCGGACGGCGAACGGTGAGGCGCGGGCAATCCGTGGGATTCCGCTACCCTCCGCGCAAAGGGTGATCGCGGGGGTGATCTCGGGAAGGTCCGTGACATCGTAATCTTTCATGACACATGAGTTTACGTCGTCAATCTGCGACGAGAATCAGGCAGACTTGGAAGTGTGGCGTCAGGAGTTGACGCCCCACAGGTGGGTTCTCGAACTCGGTGTGGCAGTCCTGATCGCGCTCGTTGGCCTTACCTTGCAGAACGCTCAGGTGGATCATTCTGGTGGCGTGGGTCGTGCCGATGTCGTGGAGCAGTCGCGGCCTGAGTCTGTCGGACCGATTTCCTCACCATCTGCAAACACCAAGGCCGGACCGGCTAAGTCGGCGACTGAGCCATCCCAAGACGGCGACGGCGCCTAGGCTGCGCCTGCTCCTTGATAAGGCTGGCTCTTCGCCAAACGCAAAACGCCTCGACGAAGAGATCTGAGAGCCGAATCACAGCTCGGATGGCGGTGACCCCGATTGCTTGCAGCGGGGACGTGCCCTCGCTGGCCGGACCGGGTGTGAGCTTCGGTCCTCGACCAGCTGCGGATGGTCGGCTAACTGTGCGAGGAGCGAACAGTCAGCTCAGCGCATTCCCAGGCGCTAAGCTTGCCCCGACGATTGATGGGCACCAGTACCGTTCAATGTGCTCAACCACTAGCTCCGTTCCGCGAGTATGGCTCACGAACGGTCTGTCACGGGGATCGTACATTGAGTCGGTAAGGTCTCGAACGAGAACGACCCGCTTGCCGAGTCGCACCTGCTGACGAATCCCAAACGGGCGTCCCAGTACGCAGATATTGGTGTGGACGCCCATGATCGCGACATTGAGGACGCCTCGCTGGGACAAGTAGTTGAAGATCTCCTGGCCGTCGTCGCTGATGGCGTCTCCATCCGCGATGTGCAACTCGGAGTGCTGGCGCGTCCACCTCCTCACGCGCTCCCCAACATTCGCGTCGTCGCACGGCTTCTCGTCGTCAATCGGAAGACCTGCCTCCGCCGACGGGTCAAGGTCGCACCAACTGGCGATCGGAACGGGCGGGTCAACGTGCGGCGCAGATTGCACGCGCTCTCGCTGCGGTGTGCCGGCGTAGAAGTCCATCGTCCCGCTTGGCGCGTGGACCACGGTCACACCGAGGTCCCGAGCACCGCCAACCACTCGGTTCATCTCGGGAATCATCGCCTCCAACCGCCTGACCGAACTGTTGCAATAGTGGTCGTCCCACATGTCGCAGATGATGATCGCAGTCTCGGCAGCCGTCCAGCGCAGTACGCGCTCAACTGCGGCCACTTGTCCGTCTCGGACCTCTCGGTAGCGTGCGGGGAGTTGCATGGTCGTCTCGTGGGCCCCACTCCGACGACCGCAGCCTTGGTACGCCACCATTCCGGCAATGCCTCCCAAGCTTGTCGACAGGGCTTGCCGTCGCGTCATTCACCACCTCCGGCCAGCTCCATTCTATCTGGAGAGCCGCTTCGGTCGGTAGCGCTTCGTGTTCGGCAGAGTCTCGCCGCAACACCGGGCCGGGTTGGGATCCTTGACCATGCACGGGGCGCTCTCGCCCACTCGCACGTCTCGGCCGAATCAGTCGGCCCGTGATCGGACGCCCATCTTGGCGGCGATAGGGCGGGACCCGCGTTCTGCGACGAGAGTTCCCGCCTTCGCGCAGCCGTCGGCGGCCTTACTCCGCGGCGAGGGAGGCCCGGAGAATCTCTTCATCGTTGCGAGCAAAGACGCTGAGACCGGCGTACGCCGGATGGGTCCAATTCACGGCCCCAAGCTCCCTGCGCGCGCCCGCCTTAGATGTCGGCCGGATCAGCCTCGTTCTGTCAACTTCGCGATAACCGGCGGGAGTTAGGCGGGCGATGATCAGTTCCCCCCGGTCATTGCTGATGAAGTATCGGTCACCGTTTCGGACCATGAAGGCGGACGCGTTGCGGGCCCTCTCGCGAGTAACGGCTTGCGTCTCCCAGAGCCTCTCGCCGGTTGAGAGCCTGAGGCACCGTAACTGCCCATAGCTGCAGATGCCGTAGACGTGATCGCCCGCGATCACCGGCGAGTTCATCAGTGCGTGCAGTCCATCGGTCTCGACACCGCTGTCGCTGGTCCCCTTCCACACGAGCGCCGAGCCCGCCTCGCCCACTCGATACAGCTGGCTGCCGTTGAAGAATGCGGAAACCAGCAGGTGAGGCCTGCTCCAGACCGGCGTGGCGATCGGGGTCTCCATGCGGATGCGATACGGCTGCTCCCACACGACCTCACCCGACCCGGGCCGGAGGGCGGCAAGACCGCCAGCGTGCCAGACGACGACAACGCGAGACCCGCCACCCTCGATCAGGATCGGCTGGGAGTAGCCGGGCCCGGAGTCTTCCGACGACAGCGCCCGCCATGCCTCCCGGCCCAAGTGCTTGTCGAATCCGACCACTTTGGCCCCGTTCCGGCCTGCGACGACCGCCACAAGAATGTCGCGGTGCACGATCGGAGCGCTGGTCAGCCCCCACGGCGGAAGCTCCGTCCCAAAGTCTCTTGTGAAGTCGCGCTGCCACAGCACGGTGCCGTCTTCGACCTGCGCGCAAATGAGCGTCCCGACCGCACCCAACGCGTAGACCCGTCCACCGTCCACCGTCGGTGTCGCCCGAGGGCCGGAGGCATACTGGACTCCGGCGTAGCTGACAGGCCAGCGGACTTCCCAGAGGACTCTGCCAGTGGTTTGGTCCAGTGCGATCAGTCCTTCGCTGGGCCCCTGGTCCCGGTGACTGCGGAAGTCCGTCACGAAGACTCGCCCTTCGGATACGCTGGGTCCCGCGTAGCCCGATCCGATTTGAGTCCGCCACAGGACCTTGAGCCCACGGTCGGGAAACCGGTGGAGCGTCTCGCTCTCGTTCCACTCGCCGCGGCGGCCTGCGCCACGCCATTCTGGCCAGTCCTCGCACAAGCTCGCGCTCGGAGCGATCAGGGCCGCGATCAGCGCCGGTACGCCTAACCTGGCCAGCATCGGCCCCGATCCGACCTGAGGGTCCCCCGCCACGTCGCGACTCCGACCCACGGCCGGTTGATTCGGGAAATCTCCCCGGACGGTGGCAGTCGGCGGATCGGCGTTCGGAACATTCCACCCAGCGTGCGTGCCGGCGCTACTTCGATCGCTCCGCGCGCGCCTCGCTGGTGACGGTGAGTTCGATCGTTCCGGTTGTAGCCCAGCGTTCGGCAAGCCGGGCCTCGACGGAAATCTCGTGCGTTCCCAAAGGGGCCGTTGCCGAGGCCTGCAGCGCGACGCTCAATCCGCCACTTTCCGCGATCGCCTCGAAGTCCACTCCCGTGGGCAGCCCCGGAACCCGCACTTCGGCCTGCCCCAGGGGGCCCTCGCCCTTCACCGCAAGCAATGCGCGCGTCCCCCGACTGACGTCAACCCTCCGTTCCCCGCCGGAAAGCCGAAGCGGCGGGGGTTCCACAACGGTCATTTCAATCCTGGGCAGCGGGCGTCTCACGAAGTTCCACAGGTCCAACAGCGGCCCCATGGTCAGCGTGGTGCCGGCCTCGACTGTCGCGTCTCCCCGAATCCCCGCCGTCGAGACCGGGGCGCCGAGGACTCGGATCGGGTGCACTCCCGACGGCACCGAATCGGGGACCGAGATCGGGAACGCGATCTCGGGAATGATCATGTCGGCCCCGTCGGCGTTCGGTTCGAACAACTGGTCGGCTCGAAACTCTCCTCGCGGGACATGCATGCCGGCGGGAAGTCCCTCGAACCAGACGGCGACCCTGCCGCCGAAGCCCTGCTCGCGCACCAAGTGCACCTTGATCTCGGCGTCGCGGCCGCGGATCACCCGGAAGTTCTCCGGAGTGGTGAACAGTTGGAAACCTGGGACTTCGCTGCCGACTTTGAGCCTGTACTGGTAGCTCTGGCCGCCTCGCAGAGTGCGGTCCTGGACCACAAGGAACAGCACGTCGTCGCTCGCAGGCGTGTAGAACAGGCTGCTGTCAGGATTGCCGATCAGCGTGCCCTGACCCGCGACGATGTCGTCATTCTCCGCGAGCCGCCTGCCGGCGGCGTCCCGAAGGCTGAGCACGGGGTCCAAGCGTGGCACGCCAAGCTGGGTCGCCAGCGTCCAGAAGTGCAGCGGGCGACCCGCAACGGCGTGGATCGCGTAGATGTCACGCTCTCCAGGCTTGCCCAGCACCCCGTTGACCGTGTAGTTCCCGGCACGCCAGTCGGCGTTCGGTGCCGTGGCCTCGCTGAACTCTGGCAATTCGGACAATTCGACCAGTGGACCGTCGATCGTTCCGCCCGGTCCGCTGGCCCAGAGGCGCCATAGCCCGGCGGGGGCTGTCTCGGGCACGGAGAATCGGACGTCAGCCGTGTCCGCGGCTCGGCTCGTGATCCCTCCCTTGATCCGTGGCAGGTCCGTCGCGCTCGGCGGGTCTGGCCCGCGGCGGATCGGCATCGTGTGCGGATACGTCATCCGAGCGTATTCGGCGCTCCTGAGGGCGGTCATGTGCGCACCCCGGATCCTGTCAAGCCCGCGCCCGCGCACTGAAAACGTCACAGTGGAGCCGATCTTGGCGCCGAGCGGGGATACGTGCCCGATGCTCGGCAGCGCGCTGACCCTGAGGACATAGGTTGAGCTCTTGCCGAAGTTGAACCCTCTCGGCCCCCGGTACTGATCGAGCTTGAGGTAGTGGCGACCACCTTCGGTGAACGTGTGGTCGATGAGTGGCGTCTCGAGATAGTCGTCGCGATCGTCGTTGAAGGCGACCGTCTCCCCACTCGCGTCGAGCAGGAACATCTTGGCCTCGACGGCGGACCCGAACTCGATGGATCGCATCTCCGCGACGACTCTCTCGCCGGTGTCCACATCGAACGCGTAAGTGTCGATGTCGGCGGCTCCCTCCAGCGCTCCCTGAATCTCGACCGGCAACCTGCCCAAAGGCATGGCCCCGAGCAGGGTGTCGTTTGGCTCGTCTTCCGCCAGATCTGGGAATTGGCCGACGTTGAACATCGCAGACGTCGAATACCCGTCGGCCGTCCTGACCCGAAACATGTGCGGGCCCAGAGCGGCGTCCGGCAGGATCGAGACTCGCCCTTGAAGGCGCCCCGAGCTGGCGTGGGTAGTGGCTTCCCACGCCAGATCGCGGCAGTCAAACTCGACAGTCTGTGCATTGGCGAGGTACTCGCCGACCAAGGTCAGATCAATCGTCGTGCCGCGCTGGCCGCCGAGAGGCATCACCCGGGCCAAGGTCGGGGTCGGAGGGTCTGCCGGGGCTCCCGACACGCCGGCGACGAGGCACAGCGCTGCCAGCGGGGCGAGCTTGCGCACGGCTCAGGCCCACAGCTCGCGGACGGGCTGGCCTTCCTTGTTGATTGCGATCGGTCGCCCATTGGCGTGGTAGTTCTTGCGATAGTCGATACCCAACGCTCGGTAGACCGTTGCCCCGAGGTCCTCGATCGCGACCGGCCGCTCCACCGGATGGGCCGCGTGCCGGTCGGTTGAGCCGACCACGATGCCGCCTTGGATGCCAGCGCCCGCCAGTGCCACCGAGAACGCCCCCGGCCAGTGGTCGCGGCCTCCCGAGAAGTTGACCTTGGGAGTCCGCCCGAAGTCACCTGCCACCAGCACGAGCGTCGTGCTGAGCAAGCCTCGCTGTTCCAGGTCTTCCAGCAACGCGCAGAACGCTTGGTCGAACTCCGGGACGATCCTCCGGTGGGTCGGCTCGTTCTGGACGTGGGTGTCATACCCATCGTGGAACACGGTGGCAAGGCGCACGCCGCCCTCGATCAGTCGTCGTGCGAGCAGCGCGCCTTGGCCGACATCCGTCCGACCGTAAGCATCTCTGAGGCTGTCAGGTTCCGCCGCGATGTCGAAAGCCTCCTTCGCCGCAGGCGAGGAGATCAGGTCGAACGCCTTCTGCTGGAATTCGTCCATGGAATCGATCAGGGGCGAGCCGGCGATTGACTTGAATCGCTGGTCGAGGGCTCCGAGCAGTTCCGTGCGGGAGCGTGCCTCGTCCAGCTTGACGCCGCCAGGCAGGGTGAGGTCCTTGACTGAGAAATCCTCCGCGGTGGGATCGCCGCTCACGAAGGGATCGTAAGTCGGACCCAGAAACCCGGCCTCGGCCGCTCCGTCTGACCGCGGGATGGCCACGTAGGGCGGCAGCCCGCGCCTGGTGCCGCGTTCCCTCGAGACCGTGGCCCCGAAACTCGGCTGCAGCACCTCGTTGCGCGGCTTGGTGCCGCTGAGCACGTACTGGCGCGCGCGCTCGTGAATTGCCTCGTCGGAGTGCATGGAGCGGATCACCGAGAACTTCTTGGCCAACTTTGCAGAGCGGGGAAGAAGTTCCGAGAACCGGACTCCGGGAATCGCGGTGGGAATCGCCTTGAAGCTCCCTCGGATATCGGACACCGCATCGGGCTTCGGGTCGAACGTGTCCAGCTGGCTGGCGCCGCCATGCTGGAAGATCACGATGCAAGACTTTTCGCTGGCGCCGGGGCTCTCGGCGAGCAGGCGGGGCAGGCTGAGCGAGCACACGCCCAGCGAACCAACGGTCAGGAAGTCCCTGCGCGTGCTGCCAGAGAAAGCCTTGGGCGGCCGGAATGCGAGCATCGGTTCCTCCTTCAGTGATTGATCTGGAACTCCTTGGAGTTCAGCACGGCCCACAGCACGTTCTCCAGCGCGCGCCGACGGTCGCGGCCCGCTCCGAGTTCGGCCTCGATGAAGCCGGCAATGCGGCCCAGCTCCGGTGCGGCTGGCCGCCGGGCGTAGGCTCTCTCGTAGATTCGCGACACGATCTCCGCGTCCGGGTGGCCGTCTGCCAGCATCGCTCCCAGAATGTTTTCCCCGGCCTCCACCTTGTCGCGGACAGGGGCGCCGTTCATCAGGTGCAGCGCCTGGGCCAGAGTGGGGGTTCCCACCCGCTCGGCCATGATGTCCCGTCGGGGCAGGCCGAAGGTCACCAAGAAGTCCTCCGGGCCGTCCGGGACGTAGATGTCCTTGGCGGACGTGCCCGGCGGATAGCCCGCGAATTCGTGCGGAATGCCCGTGACCTGCCCCAGCGTGTCCAGGAGCGTTTCCGCCCCCAACCTGCGGGGTGCGAATCGGGCGAATAGCGTCTTTTCCAGCTGCCCCGCGGCTTCCCCCCTGGATGTCTGCTGGTACGTGCGCGAGTTCAGGATGACGCGGTGCAGGGTTCGCAGCCGGAACCCGCCCTGCGCGAAGTGCCGGGCCAGACTGTCGAGCAGTGCCGGGTTGGACGGCCGGTTGGTCGAGCGAAAGTCGTCGAAGGGCTCGACGATGCCCGTTCCGAAGTACGCGTGCCAGACGCGGTTGACCGTTGCCTTCGCGAAGTATGGATTCTCGGGCGACACGATCCAGTCCGCCAGCACGGCCCGCCGGTCCGTGCCCGCGGGTATTTCCGGGAGCTCGCCGCCGAGGAACTTTGGAGGCACGGTGCTCTTGGTGACCGGGTGCTCGACCTCGCCTTCCTCGTCCAAGAACCAGGTGCGCCGGTACTCGCCGTAGCCGTGCTTGACGCGCAGTCGCGAGAAGAATGCTGCCATGCCGTAGAAGTCATCCTGGGTGAAATTCTCCAACGGGTGGTTGTGACACTCGGCGCACTCCATCCGGACGCCGAGGAACAGCCGCGAAACCGTCGGCGTTACCTTGGTCACGCTGAACTCCTTCAGCATGAAGTCCGTGGCGGGATGCCAGAAGTTCGCGCCGGGGTTCAGCATCGTGTCGCCCTGGCTCGTGAGCAGTCTGCGCACGAATTCGTCGTAGGGGCGATCGTCGGCGAGCCAGTCCCGGACCCAGTCCTTGAACACGCCCATCGACCGGCCCTGGGAGTGCAGCTGGCAGTTGCGGAACCAGTCCTCGAACTTCACGGTCCAGTGGGATGCGTGCTCCGGTCGCAGCAGCAGGGCATCGATCAGGCGAGACCGCTTGTCCGGCCCGGAATCTTCGAGGAACGCGCGCAGTTCTGACGAGGTGGGAAGCAGCCCTAGCGTGTCGAGGTAGACTCGCCGGGCGAACTCCCGGTCCGATGCGAGCCTGCCGGGCCGCACGTTCAAGCGCCGAAGGTTGGCCAGCACGGCAACGTCGACGAAATTGCGGGGCTCGTGGTCGGGATAGGAAGCGTCCGCTGGTCCGGTGATCACGCCGATCTGGGAGGTCGCGACCCTTCCCATCGCCCTGGCGACCGCGGTTGTCAGGCCCGGCCCCCGAGCGGTGACAGTTCCGTCCTCCGAGACACTGGCAACGGCCTCGTCTTGCGAGAAGTACCACACCTGCCCTGTCATGTCACGGGTCGTGCCATCGGACAGGTGTCCCATGGCGATCAGCCGATGGTCGCGGGATCTGTCGTTCAGGATGCGCTCGCTGGGGTAGAGTTTCAGCCGCTGGAGGTACGTGCCGCTGTCGCCCAGCAGCGCGCCCTGCCGCAGCCACTCGAGGATCGCCTCGTACTCCTCGGAATCTGCCTGCAGCACCCGGCCGCCGCCGTGGGCGAGCTCGAAGGCGGGCTTTCGCAGCAGCAAGCTCTCTCTGGGGTTGTCCAGGCTGACTCTGCGCCCGGAGTGCTGTTGCACGATCATGTCGTGGTCGGCGGCAACGTCCTGCCCGAACAGCGAGAGCTTGAATCCGCTCTGGCCCGCGGGTGAGCCGTGGCAGGAGGAGCCGTTGCATCCCTTCAGCGTGAGGATCGAGACGATGTCCCTCGCGAAGCTAACCCGGACTTCGGACTTCCGTCTTCCGACCTGGACCGCAACCTCAGTCTCGGAGCCCGCGCAGCGCACGCGCAGGGCGGCTTGGCCTGGGGCATGACCCTTCAGCATGCCGCGGTCCGAGTCAGCCGTCACCACTGCCGGGCCAGATGAGGTGACTTGGCAGTCCCGGGTTGCGTCGACCTCGTAGCCATCTTGGCCCGCGACATAGACCGCAAAGCGCTGCGACGCGCCCGGTCCCTCCAGCACAACTTGGTCCGGAACGAAACGAGCCTGGTGCGGCCGCTGGCCTGCCATCGCGCCGGCTAGGCAGAGTGTGGCGACCACCGCGCCCAAACCGGGCCAGCTCCTCTTGGCCAGAGCGTGTGGAGGACTGTGACGCAGCCAACTCGAACCTGCCCTGAACACCCGGATCATCGCCCGGTAGCATTTTACATTCACGGAGTGACACGGGGCGAAGAATGGAAGAATTGGGCCGACCCGCGATGCTCGGGATGAAGTGCTCCTCCTGGTCATTTCGGCTCCGGGAAGGGCGCGACGGGTCACGCGGTGTCGGCTCTGACATCAGGTGACGAGTCGCGGGGAGTCGGCCGAGTTGGCGCGCGATTCTCGCAGGGCGCGCGACCGCCGCTGTCGGGCGGTTTGGCCCAGCTGGACGGCGATCTATGGGGGCGATGCGTACGATGTGTTGGAGTCCGATGCCGGCGGGTGGCAGAGACTTTGCCGATAGAGCGGCCGTGGCGCGCGCCGGGCGGGGAGGCTGAACGCAAAGGAGGATTGGAATGGGAAAGCTCGGAGTGTTGTGGCTCGCTGCCGCCGTGGGCACGGCAGCGGCCGAGTGCGACTTTGCGGACTACGAGGCGATGGAAGGCCTCACTGCCGAACTGCTCGACGGGGATGTTGCAGTGGAGTGGGCAGGGGCCGGGGGCCGTCAGTTGCGGGCCGGATTCGGCGTGGATGGCGGCCAGCCAGTGATCCGTCACCTGGCGATCTTGTCCAGGGCAGGGCACTGGGCGCCGCTCGTGGAGCAGGCCCGTCCCGAGTTCTACGTCGCGGAGGGACGCCGGCGGATCTCGTACCAGCAGACTCGGCCGGTGGAGGCACTGGGACGGGAGCTGACCCCGGACCTGGAGGAGCGCGAGAAGTGGAGGGTGTTCTGGGACGCGCCCCTGAACGTTCCCGGCCTGGACGATGTGAATCCGGGCGGACCGCGCGAGGCGGCGGAGGTCCGTCGGTCGGAGGCTGAGTACGACACGAAGGGTTGCCGGGTTCGCAGGTTTGGAAGCCGGCTCGAGGTCTCCTTCGACGGCCTGACCCTGGGGTCCTTTGCCGGAGAGCTGCGATTCACCGTGTATCGCGGCTCAAGTCTTGTTCGGCAGGAAGCCGTCGCAGCGACGCAGGAGCCTTCGGTGGCATATGTGTACCGTGCGGGCCTCGGCGGTCTTCGCGCGGCGGACTACGAGCGGATCCGCTGGCGTGACGTGGCCCGGGACTGGCAGCACTACCGCTTTGGGGGAGGGCCGAATGACGGCCCGGTGCCCCTTCGGGCCCGGAACCGCGTGATGTTTCTCGAGCAGGGGCGTGGTGCGCTGGCTGTCTTTCCTCCGAGTCACAAGTTCTTCTTCGCCCGGGAGATTGAGATGAATCTCGGGTATGTGTGGTACCGCCAAGATTCCGAGGGCACGTTTGACATCGGCGTCCGACAGGGCGAGAGGGAGGAAATGTACCGCCCTTGGGGCTCTTCGGAGGAGATCTGGGCCAAGCGTGTGCGGCAGTCCCGCCAATTCGCGGAGGGGAACTTTGCGCTATTCAACGCCCCGCCCGGCACCCGGCAGCGCATGGCCGTCTACTACCTGCTGGATCCCGGTACCAGCGAGAGGGCGCTGGATGCGGTCTTGGCCTATACGCACGGGGACCGGTACAAGTCGCTGGAGGGCTACCAGGTGGCCGTCAGCCACTTCCACACGCACTTCGCGGAGCAGCTCGTGGACTCTGGCTCGCTCGACTTGCGGCCGCCGTGGATCTCGGCATTTCGCGGTCTCGGGATCAACATCGCGATGATGTCCGACTTTCACGGAGATGGCCATCCGGAGGATGCGGGTGAGGTGCGGTTCCGGGAACAGCGGGAGTATTTCGAGGCTTGTCGCCGGCACTCGGACGCGGACTTCCTCCTGATGCCCGGCGAGGAGCCCAACGCGCACCTGGGAGGGCACTACACCCTGGTGTTCCCGCAGCCGGTCTACTGGTCGAAGGTGCGCTCGGACGGCCTCGATCACCGGAGTGAGCATCCGGAGTATGGCACCGTCTACCGCGTCGGCTCAGCCGGCGAGATGCTGTCGATGATGGAGGCCGAGCGGGCCCTGATGTGGCAGGCGCACCCGCGCACCAAGGGCTCGACGCTCTACCCAGACACGGTCCGCGAGGAACCGCACTTCCTGAGCGATCGCTACCTTGGCGGGGCCTTCCAGACATTGCCGGCCGACCTGTCCCATGCGAGGATCTGCGAGGAGCGCTGCTTCGGCCTGCTGGACGACATGAACAACTGGGCCGGCCCGAAGTACCTAGTCGCTGAGGGGGACACCTACACCAAGTTTCCCAGCGATGAGATCTACCCGCAGCTGTCGGTGAACTACGTGCGGGTTGACCGGCTTCCGGGATTCGACGAGGATTGGAGCCCCATCACGGAGGCCATGCGCCGCGGCGACTTTTTTGTTTCTACAGGCGAGGTCCTGATCCCCCGGTTCTCGGTCGAGGGATCGGCCGAGCGGAAGACAATCGTGGCGGACGTGGAGTGGACATTCCCGCTGGAGTTCGTGGAGGTTGTTTGGGGCGACGGGGAACGGGTCGGCCGCCAAGTCCGGCCGACGCCCGAGTTCGGGGAGTTCGGGCGCAACACGTTTCGGCTGGAACTGGACTCGACGGGCAAGAAGTGGATTCGCTTCGCGGCTTGGGACTCCGCGGGGAACGGTGCCTTCACGCAGCCCGTCCACTTCTAGACACGGGAGGAGGGGGCGACACGCCATGGCTTCTCGGCCACAGTCAACGGCACGCCGGAGGGTGCCCCTTCAAGCGGTCTTCCTTGCCGTTCTTGCCACCTTTGCGGGAGTCGGGACGACAGTTGCCCAAGAGCGGCCGAACATCGTCCTGATCGTCACGGACGACCAAGGCTGGTGGGATCTTGGCGGGCATGGCAACGAGGCAATCGAGACCCCCAACCTTGACCGCCTCGCCGCCGATGGCGTGGAGCTCACTCGCTTCTACGTCCAGCCGGTCTGCGCGCCGACGCGGGCTGGCCTCATGACGGGGCGTCACTATCTGCGCACGGGCGTCTACAACACCCGCTTTGGCGGGGATACGCTTGACCCCGGGGAGCGCACTCTGCCAGAGGCGCTCCGCGAAGCGGGCTATCGGACGGGGATGTTCGGCAAGTGGCACCTCGGGGAGCATCGCCGATTCCATCCCGACCAGCGCGGGTTCGACGAGGCGATCTACTTCTCGGCCGGTCACACAGAGCGCTACTGGGAGCCGGACGCCCTGCTGAGAAACGGCACACCCGTGCATGTTCGGGGACACATCACGGACGTCCTGACCGATGCGGGGGCCACCTTTGTGCGGTCTCGCGGGGACGCGCCTTTCTTCCTGTACATGGCCTACAACGTGCCCCACACGCCGCTGATCGTTTCCGACGCGCTGCACGAGAAGTACCTCGGAAAGGGCGTCGCCAGTTCTGACGCGCGGGTCTATGGGCTCGTGGAGCAGTGCGATGCCGCGGTCGGGCGCCTGCTGGAGGTCATCGACTCCGAGGGCATTCGCGACCGCACGGCGGTCTTCTTCATCAGCGACAACGGCGGCGTGAGCCGCCACTACCGTGCGGGATTGCGGGGTGGTAAGGGCTCGGTCTACGAGGGGGGCGTGCTCTCGCCGTTCTTCGCCCGGTGGCCCGGAACGTTCCAGGCCGGGCGCAAGATGGCGGCGCGTGCGTCTCATCTTGACCTGTACCCCACGCTGCTTGAGATGGCGGGTGGTGGCGATTCAGGGGGGCGGGTGCTGGACGGTCGGAGCCTACTCCCGCTGTTGACCGGAGAGACGGAGGAGAGCCCCCACAGGCGCTTGTTCCACATCTGGGACCGCCACGCTCCGAGCGTGGCGTCCCGCTGGGCAGTGTCTGGGCCTCGGTACAAGCTGGTCGGCGACGAGCTGTACGACCTGGAGTCCGACCCGGGCGAGCGGACGGACCTGGCCGGGCGCCTGCCCGAGGTTGCGGGCGCACTTCGGCGCGAATTCCTGGCGTGGCTCACTGACGTCACCGCTGGCCGGACGTTCGAGCCGGTCCCGATCCCGGTGGGGGACGGTCTCGAAGATCCGGTGGACCTGCTCCCGAGTTGGGGGCGCCACAAGGGACGGCACGCGAGCGTCGTGATGCCGCGGCATCGGAGCCCCGTGCCGCCGGCACCATTGGGGGACAGGCCGGTCGAAGAGTCTACCGTCTACACATTTGGAGGATATTACTGGGACACCATCGAGGGATGGAGCGAGGCTGGCGAGTCGGTCACGTGGAAGATCGACGTCGCCCACGCGGGAGTCTATGAGGTGAGCCTGGTTTACGGCTGTGACTATCAGGACGCTGGTGGTGAGTTTGCAGTCACGGCCAGCGGCGGCGAGCTGCGCGGAACCGTGCGGGCCACGCCGGGCCGCACTTTCTTCGAGCCCCACAGGCTGGGCGTGCTGCGCTTGGCGGCGGGAGTGAGCGAGCTGCGGGTGCGGGTGGTCACGTCGGAGGGCCGGGACCTCATGGCGCTCAACCGCGTGCGGATCGCCAAAGCCGATTTTTCTGCCCTCTGAACTCTGCGCGCTCGACGATCCGTCGTCGGACGGAACTCGACTCATACCGAGTGGGTACGGATACTCGAAAGGGGATGGATCATGCGCCACTGGGCACGACGCTCGAGAATTGCCTGCCTGGCTGCGTGGGGAACGCTGACTTCGGCCGGGGCCGTGGGCGCGCCTCAGCCCGGAGGAGACCACACCGGCAGCCGAGTGGGGCAGCGGCAGCCTAGCATCGAGGCCCACAGCATCCTCAGAGCCCATGGCGGGGCGCCCAACGGCGAAGTGCTTCAGCCCGAGCCCGCCATGTGTGGATCTCCGGTGGAGCCTTGGCCAGATCTTGCCGATGACCGCATCCCTGAACCAAGGGCTGTGCGAGGCCTCCGCACGCAAGGGCTTGCGAGACTGCCGGGTGCACTGCATCTTCCGCCGCCACCGCGCGCACCGTCCACCCGTGCCACCCACTGAAGTGGAGTCTGCGCTGAGAGACTCGGGCGGGATGCGACTGTAGCGGGCTAGGGTCAGTTCGCTGGATCGCGGGCCTTGCTCGGGATGGCCAGACCGAGACCGTCGAACTGCGAGACACTGAGGCTTGGTGTTGGGCTCCGACAGGTTTCACCGGAATGTGGGCGTTGAGTTCGTCGAGTTTCATGGCGACGGCGCGACGATGCGGCTCAGGCTGCGCGACCGTCACCTGGATGCCGACGGCACTGTGCACCCCGGCGTCACGTTCACATTGGCGGACTCGGCCTTGGGCCACGGGATATCGAGAGCCCTGGGACGGCCCTGCACGACGGCGGAGATGAAGGTGAACTACCTTGCACCGGTCTCGGGAGGGATCCTGACTGCACGTTCTCGGATCGTGCGTGCGGGACGCGGGCTGGTTGTGGCGCGCGCCGCGGTTCGCTGCGGGTCGGAGCCAGTTGCCGAGGCCCTCGCCACATTCGCAATCCTGCGCTGACGGCTCTCGCCGGCTCGCCCTCCATATGATGGATCCCGTGGACAACACTCTTGATCAGCAAGACGCGATGCTCGCCTCGCTGCAAAGCACATTCATGACCGCACCGTTCAATCGGCTAGTCGGGATCGAGTTCGGCGAGTACCACGAGGACGGAGGTGTCACCCTCTGCCTTCCAGTCGAGGAGCATCATCAGAACGGCGCCGGTGTCGCTCACGGGGGCGTGATGCTGACCTTGGCCGATGCTGCGATCAGCTTCGGAATCGCCCGGACCGTCGGCTTGCGGTGCACGACGGTTGAGATCAAGATCAACTACCTCAGACCCGTGACAGGCGGGGTTCTCGAGGCGCGGTCCCACATCGTGCGCGCGGGCCGCAGGCTCGTGATCGCCCGGGCTGAGGTCAACTGCCGTGGCAAGCAAGTCGCGGAGGCGCTTGCGACCTTTGCAGTCTTGCGGTGACGCCGCCAAGGGCACCTGTGGTTTCGTCGCAGTTCCTCTCGGCAAACGTTGCGGAAGCGTTGGCGGAGGCCAACCGGAGGACGGCCGGCACTGCCCCGGTGACCGAGACGCTGGACGGCTTGGTGAGATCCGATGGGTCTGACCGGGGCCACGCGATCGCGTCAACCCGTCTCTGAGAGCCTCGCCAGCTTGTCCACGTAGTGTTGCCGGGCCTCTTCGATCATCTTGCGGGCCGCCTGACGGTTGCCGCCGGGCCCGAAGTTGTCGCGCTCGACAAGGTATGCCCAGAGGCGGTCAACCCATCGCAGCGCGAGCTCCAAGTCCTCGCGCACCAGGGTCGGTCGCGAGCCGGCTGTCAGGTACACCGCGCTGGTGTGGGCCATCGCCCGCATGGTCAGTCCTGGGGCCCCTGGCCCGTACACGCGCGCGGCGAACCAGCTGGAGTCGGTGACCTGAATCTCCTTCTCCAGGCGGAACCGGTCGGCACCGCCGGCATCGGCCCGCTCGATGACGCGGCCGTTGTGGATGAACTCCACCCGTGCGATGGGAGTCCGAGACATGACATCCGCGGCCAGCGTGGCCCGGTACGTCGAGCCCGGGTTGAAACGGATCTCCTCGCCCACGGCACTGCCGTTGACCTCGAACGTCACCAGCGGGCCCGTCGTTGCGAACGAGCGCCCCTCGCGGTATCGGTCCACCCATCGCTGCCAGCTCATCGCGCCGCCCACGTGGACGTACTGGCGGCTTCCCCCCGGAATGCGGTTGATGCCCCGCCAGTTGGTGAAGGCATCGGTGCCGGCGCCCGCCGCGATGCGGAACCCGCAGTTCTGCAGCGTGTACCACAGCTCGTACGCGGGCTCCCCGTACGGCAGCAGGTCCAGCGTGTCCAGCGCCCCCAGTGCCGCCGTCACGACGCTCTCTTTCGCGCCAAGGTTCGTGTCGAACACATCCCTGGCAGCCCCGCTGATCGGGTGCATGTAGGTCACGAGCCCGCCCTGCTCCCGGGCCTCGATCGCCGCCATTGTGTTGAGCGGGAAATCGTGGGGCGAGTCGCTTCCCACGACGCTGGTGTACGAAGGAGGCACGAGCCGCTTGATGTTCAGGAATCCCATGTGGCCGAGCGGGTCGCTGTTGCGGTACTCCTGGCCCCAGTACAGGAAGTGGCGCTCCGTGGAGAGGTCGCTCACGGCCCCCGTGAAGAATTCCTTGTCGTGGACGAACGCTCCCCGCGCGTTCGCAACGATCATGTTCGCCGCGTTGAGGTCCATGGCCTTGAGCCACGCCAGAGATTGGGGCGGCCGCTGGTAGTAGCTTCCGAGGTAATTGGCGTGGAAGTGGTTCTCGCCCGAATACCAGCCCCGCTGATTCCAGTTCGTCCAGCGTTCCAGCCGCATCGTGACCTCGGCCACGTCCCCGGCTGTCACCTCGGTGCTCGTGTGGCTCAGCTTGTACTCGTAGCCCCGAACAGCGGTGAGCCGCAGCCTTCCGGCAGGCGCGGGGAACTCTGCCTCGCCGACCAGCACGAAGAACGCGTCCCGTCGCTCCGCGGTGCGGCTGTCGTCGCGGGCCGGTTGCAGAGGGTAGTAGAAGATAGGCTCCCCGCGAGGCGCGTATCCCTTCCCGTCGGAGGCCTCGACATACAGGCGGGCCGCGGCTGGCCTTCCCATCTCGTCAAGCAGCTTGACCCGCACACGGCCGGACGGTCCCCGGAAATTGAGCCCTTCGATCACGACATGCCGGGGGTCGCCGCCCGTCGCGGGCATCGTGAATAGGTCGATGTTGCCTAGCAGGTTGGAAGCGTACGCGATGCGCGATCCGTCCGGAGACAGCTCCGGCGCCAGCTCGTGGCGCGCAGTGCGAGTCAGTGCCTCCGGCTCGCCCCCGCCCTTCGGGACCCGGTAGAGCTCGAAGTTGCCGGCGCCGTTGATGACGTCGGCCGAGTACACGGCACCCCCGCCCTCGACGGCGCTGACGCCGTCCAGGGCCACGATGTGCTCGGGAAGGTAACGCGTCAGCGGGAGCTGAACGGTGAATCCCTCCCGTCTGGCCGGCAGCGACCACACCTGTGGAGTGCTGGCGCGCTGCCCCGCGTACAAGACCTCCTCGGCGCTGGCGGAGACTTCGATCCACTCGCCCGAGGGGCCGCGTTGGGGCCGGCTGTGGAGTGCGGCTATCGATGGGCTGGGCGAGCCGGGCCGGACGGCGTGCACCAGCGAGCCAGCGCCCGGCAGCGCGACCGGGCAGTATATGAGCTCGCCGTCCGGCGACCAGTCGGGAGTTCCGCCCGTGGGGCCCGGCAGTGCGACCGTGAGCTCGGCTCCAGACTCGACGTCAACGACCGCGAGTTCGCCCCGGACTTTCGCGAAGCGGCCGCGCGGGATGCTGCCCTTGACAAAGGCGATGGAGGAGCCGTCCGGGGACCAGCTTGGGTGGTCGTGATAACCCGCTGACGACGTGACCTGGCTTGCGCGGCCGCCACCCGTCGGAACGGTCCAGATGCTGCCGAACAGCGAGAATGCCAGCCGCTCGCCGTCCGGGGACCACGTCGGATCGGTCGCGCCCCACGGCAGGGATTCGCCGACGACCGAGAATCTTGGCTCGCCGAGCCCTGCGTTCAGTGCGATCCAGGCCAGCACGGCGAGGGGGGCGAGGACGGCGAGACGCGCTAGCACCGGCATGCGGCGATTATAGTGGCGCGGGCACGGCCCGTGGTGCCGATTCGGACCGACCGGCCCGATGCAATACGATGGGCCCCATGCCCGACCCTCAACTGTCCGACGAAGTCTTGGGCAAGCTCTCCGGCTTCGACACTCCGACCGTCTGCAACGTCATCGAGCTGTTCGGGATCCGCTCCCAGGCCGACGGCTACATGGACGCGCGCATACGCGCCTGTTTTCCCGAGATGGGGCCCATTTGCGGCTACGCGTCCACTGCCACGTTTCGCTCGGCACTCAAGCCTTGGGGGGCCGCCGCGTACGGGACGCTTGACGAGCAGCTGGAGCGGTTTGGCGAGGTGCCCGGACCGCCGCTCGTGGTCATCCAAGACCTCGACTCCCCAGTGCGCTCGGCCACGTTCGGCGAGGTGATGGCTTCGGCCTACAAGGCCTTCGGCGCCGTGGGGATGATCACCAGCGGGGCGGGCCGCGACTTGGACCAAGTCCGCGAGGTCGGACTGCCGTGCTTCGCCGACGGCGTCGTCAGTTCCCACGGCTACCCCCAATTCTTGGAGTTTCAGACACCTGTGCATGTCGGGGGCCTCGCGGTGTATCCCGGCGACCTGCTGCACGCAGACCAGAATGGGGTCACGAACATACCGGCGGAGATCGCGGCAGATGTGGCCGACGTTTGCGAGGAATTCTGCGAGGCGGAGTCCGTGGTGATCGACTACTGCCAGGCCGGCGATGTGACGGTCGAGGGCTTCAGCGTGGCCCGCAAGGAACTCGGCCGACGCTTGCAAGTGCTTCGGGAGCGGGTCCGCGCCCGGTAGCCGGCCGGCGGAGACTACTGGGGCACGGCTTCGAGACCGCTGGTTTCGGACGGTACGCCCGTTTCCGGGTCATACACGCGCACCAAGTAGGTGCCGGGCTTGCGGACGGTCGGGGTGAACTCGCTGCCTTGGATGCGGAAGGTGTAGACGATCTCGTCCATGGATTCGTCGACGACCTCGACGACCGGGTCCGCCCACTCTTGCGCGTCGATCGGGGGCAGGGCATATCCGGCGGGCAGGCCGCTGTCGCGCTGCCTGATGAGGATCGGCCAGCCGGCGTACGGCTCGGCCCCGGGCTCTGATGCGTCAACCGAGCGCGGCCAGTTCGCAAACTCGACCGACCGGTCGGCGCGGCGGAATCTGATGATGCCGTAGCCCGGCGCTCTGTGGTTGAGCGCCGTGGGCTCGATCCCGTTGGTCGCTGGGTTCGAGACGGCGTGGATCGTGACCTTGTTCCCAAATCCGTCGAGGAATTCACCCGTGTTGCGCGGAGCACCCGGGGCGCGGTTGCGGCCTTCCTCCGTGGGGAACCAGCGTCGGGGGAAGATGTTCGCCACCGACGGCACGCAGATGGCCCAGCTGGCGTCGTTCCACTCGTCGATCCCGTACTGGACCGTGCTCCCGAGGTGCTGGTCCCCGGCGATGTGCACCGCGGCAGCTTTGCGCAGCAGGCGAAGGGCGCGGTTGCGGCCTGACTGCGGCCAGCCGTTCGAGTCGTGGTCCTGCACTGGCTCCTCGCCCTCCGGGTACTCGCCGGGGGCGTTCACCCGAAGCCGGCCGGTGATGGCATCGGTCGTAGCGCCGGCGGGCAGCGTGCAGACATTGGCGAAGATCGTCTGAGAAATCGCAGCCTTCATCCACGCACCGGCCCAATCTCGCGCCCAGTGCTCCAGAAAGCGCTCCTGGCGCTCGCCAAGCAGGGGGTAGTCCGGGCTGTCGGAGCTCCGGCGGGCGTCATATTGGGGATCTTGCGCCCAGCCATTGACGATGCCGGGGCCGATCAGGGCTGAAGCCGAGTCCTTCCACTTGCGGTCCTCGATGAGCGCAAAGCTCACCCCGCCGTACAGGAGGTCGGTGTAGTAGACGGCGATCCCCTGTTCGACGGGAGTGGGGTCGAACGGATCGGGCATGTTGGCGGTTTGCGTGGTCTGGACGACATGCACGAATCGCGGGTCCATCACGTACCCGCCCTGATCTTGGCCCGGCTTGCCGTAGCCGTGGGCCTTGCGGCCGGCGGCACCCCAGATGTTCCCTTGGTACACGTCGTGATCGTCCGGCAGGGCCACGGTCGGGATCTCCTTGGTCAGTTCCCCGTACTCGAGGCCGAAGATGTACCACTTGCGCAGGTAGTCGAGGATTGCGATCTCGGTGGGCTCGCGCACGATGCCGTACTCGCCGACGCGCTCGTAGACGTTGTCGCCGGTGAAGGCCATCAGGTCGGGGTCATGGTGGCGGATGTTGCTGACGATGTCCGCGTGGGGGAAGCCGAGGTCGTTGTTCCCCGTGAACGCGGCCACGACGATCTCTTCCTTGTCGGCGGGGTCCTTCCGGATGGTGCCCTCCCACGAGTCACCCTGGAAGACCACCCGGTAGCGCGTGTCAACGCTGTCGTCCCAATCCGCCACCCGGAACGTCGCCGTCCGGGCCTCAGGGTCGGGCGTGGCGCTGGCCACCTGCGTCCAGCCTCCGTCGTAGACCTCCAGCGCGGCCTCGGCCCCCGCCACATCGACCGGCGCGAGGATCGCGTTGAGCTTGAGCACGCGCTTGCTCAGCGTGTGCATGGCGAACATGACCGGTCCGAGGGAGCGTTCCGGGTGGGCGGTCACGCGGTTGCCGGAGACCTGCCAGTCGTCGAACCATGTCCGCAGCGTCCCGCGCGAGCGGGTGCCCCGCTTGAGCGCCCAGCCGGTCTCGCGGATCTCTTGGTCGCCGGGAGGAGAGTCCGGGACGGGGCCCGCACTCGACACCAATGCCAGGCCACCGGTCAGCCAGCCGCTGTCGACGTCTCTGGTGATCTCCAATTCAAGGTTCTCGTTCTCGACGCGCAACGTGAGCCGGGCCGAGTCCTGTCCGTTGGGCTTGGCCCTCAGTGAGAGCGTTCCGCCAGACTCCAGGACTCCCTCGGCGATGGGTGATGAATCCTCTGGCGACCCAATGAAGAGCTGGCCGGCAGAGGTGAGGCCGCAGTGCAGTCCCACGCCTCGCACCGCGCTGTCGCGGTAGTCGCTGAACGACCCGCGAATCCCCACTCGGAAGCCAGCCCAGCCCTCCCCGGCAGGAGTGGGGCCTTCCATCAGCCCGAGCTGCACGCTCATCGCGAGATCCCCGGGACCCTCGGCGATCTCTCGAGTGAGCAGGAAGACGTTGCGGTCCCCGCCCGGGCGAAAATTCTCGAGGCGTCCGTCTCTGAGTCTCCAGTCTTGGAGGGGGTTGGACCAGTAGTCAGGCCCGATCCATGGTCGGTCGCCGGACTCGCCGAAACGGCTCTGAAAGGCTGTCGGCGGGCCGCACGCCGCTAGCCCGACCAAGCAGGCAATGAGGCAGGTGCGGATCGTGCGCAGGGATGTCATTGAGAATCTCCGTGAAATAGGTCGGGCCGCACGGCGCGCAGCCCGCCGGGGTGGCGCTATCGGTCAGCCCTGGGGCTCACATCTCCGGGCCCGAGGCCATGTCCGCTGGCATCGGCCCTTGCGCCAGCAGCTTGATGCGGTAGAGGCCGGTTCTGGCGGTCATGTACAGCGTGTGACCGTCATCTCCCCAAGCTACGTTCGCGGGAACTTCCGAGGGCTGGATCGTGCCCAGATGGGCACCCGCTGACGAGAAGATCCAAACCCCGCCCGGGCCTGTGCAGTAGAGGTTTCCGGCAGTGTCGAGCTTCAGTCCGTCCGGCATGCCCGGCGCTTCCTCGGACGTTGCGTCATAGAACACCCTCGCGTTCTCGAAGAGTCCCTCCTCGGTCACGTCATAGGCCATCCACACCTTCCGGGCCCCGTCGGAGTTGGCGACGTAGGCGGTGTTGCCGTCCGGGGAGAACCCGATCCCGTTCGGCCTTGTCTGCTCGCGGTTGAGCAGTTGCAACTCCCCGGTCTCGTAGTGCAGGCGGTAGATTCCGTTGAAGTCGAGCTCCTTGTCGGCGGACTCGTCCTGCCCCGGCAGGCCGTACGGCGGGTCGGTGAAGTACAGCCACCCGTTGGGATGCCAGGCCGCGTCGTTGGGGCTGTTCAGCCGGTTCCCCCCGAAATTGTCAACGACGGTCGACCACTCGCCGTCCTCGAAGCGCGATATGCGCCGGTTCCCGTGCTCGCAGGCCAGCAGCCGCCCTCGGGCGTCGAGGATCAGTCCGTTGGACCCGGTGAAGACTTCCTTGGGCTCGCCCCGGTACATGCGGTCGTAGAAAACGGATGCCTCGGTGTCCCCCTCGGCCCAGCGGTAGATGCGGTTTGCGGGAATGTCGCTGAAGAGCAGGTGCGGATCGTCTCCTTTGATCCACACGGGTCCCTCGACGAAGCCCATGCCCCCGGCCAGCTTCTCGATCTGAGCCCCCTCGGGGACAATCGCGTCCAGTTCTTCGCTGGTTCGCAGAACGCCCCCCGGCTCGGGCTCCGCGGCTGGCGGAGCTGTCTCTCCGCCGCACGCTGAGAACAGCAGGGCAATGGGCGCTAGAATGCACAATACGCGTGACATGTCAGATATCTCTCCAGTCTTGGTTGCCTATGCTATCACTGGCAGCGGTCCGGGTTGACATCCTCGGCCCCAGTGTGCGACTAATGCGAGTTCACTGATTGCGGCGGTCTTGCCGCCGACGATTTCCCACGGGAGCTGGATGACGGAATGCCGACAGTTGCGGGTCAACTTCGAGAGCACGCTGGCGAGCGTCGAAGCGGCCGAGTTGATCGTCGAGAGGCTGGGGCAGCTCAGCGGCTTCGACGAGGAGCAGGTCTACCAGATCGGCATGGGAGTTCGCGAGACCATGGTCAACGCCATTCGGCACGGCAACCGGGAGGGCCCGGGGAAGACCGTGTCGTTCGAGGCCTCGATCGACGCGGATTGTATGCGGATCGTGGTCACGGATCAAGGTTCCGGGTTCGACCCTGCGGAAGTGGCCGACCCGCGGGAGTGCGAGAATCTGCTGCACGCGTCGGGAAGGGGCCTGTTGATAGTCAGGGCGTTCTTTGACGAGGTTGAGGTTGGCCCGGGCTCCGGCGCGGGCACGAGGGTTCGTTTGGTGAAGTATCGCGCGCAGAGCGCGTGAGCAACCACTCAAGGAGGAAAATTCATGAGTCTATCCACAGAAGTTCGTGAGGTGAGCGGAGTCAGCATCGTCGACATGTCTGGCCGCATTGTGCTCGGCGAGGAGACAGGCCAGGTGCGCAAGACGGTGCGCGGGCTGCTGGAGAGCGGTGTTTCGAAGATGGTCCTCAACCTCGGGGGCGTCAATTACATCGACAGTTCCGGCTTGGGCGAGCTCGTCTCGGCCTACAGCACGGCGCAGCGCACAGGCTGCGTCGTCAAGCTCCTCAACGTCCAGTCCAAGGTCCAGGATCTGCTGCAGATCACCAAGCTCTACACAGTCTTCGAGTCCCACACGGACGAGGACGCCGCCGTCGCCAGCTTCTGACAGGCGGGCCGGTAGCGGCCCGGCACTGCGACGGGTCGGGCCGCCGGCCCGACCCGTCGCAGCGCGCGCTACATCAGCAGCGAATACGTGACCGAGAACTCCAAATTGTTGAGCGTGCCCTCGACGTTTGGCAGGTACTGCCCGAACGGTTTTCCGGTCGTGTGGTTGCGCACGTCGATGCGAAACCCGTAGGTGAAGAGATTGATCTTGATGCCGGCGCCGTAGTTATAGCCGAACTTCGTGTCCCCGTATCCGGAGAACGAGGGAACGCCGGGAAGGAAGAATGAGGTGAACCCCCCTCCGCCGGTCACGAACGGGCGGAACGGCGAGCCGGCTGGCAGGGCGTGCAACTGGAGGTTGTAGAACATGTTGTGCGTTCGGACAGCGCCGAGGTCCTGCTCATGCACCGTGGCATCGACTTCCTCGACGACGTTGAGCCCGGAGTGCTGGTACGCGTAGGAGATCTCGTGAGACAGGTACAGCCTGGTGTTGAACACCATGCGGCCCCCGACCCTGACGCCGTCGGATAGCGAGTAGGCTTCCCTGCCGGCGGGATCGTCGAAGTTCCTGACGCTGAGGTCGCTGTCACGCAGCGAGCCGTATCCGACGGATATCCCGAGTTCCGTTGACTGGGGCAGGGCAGGAAGCGCCAGAATGGCGACAAGCAGGAAATAGCGGGCAATCATCTTCATCTGTCGAACGCTGCGCGTCTGCCGCTCATTGTCGCAAACCGAGCGACCGCCTGCTGCGGGTTGTCCCGGTCGGAGTAGCGAACGCCAGTCCGGGCCCGCGATTGCCCGATGCCGCGACGGGATACCGGCCTCGTGGAAGGCTTCGTCCGGCCGTTCAGCCCGATCGAGACCTGTCCGCTCGGGTTGTGGGTGATAAAGGCTGTATTTGACATGCGATTCCATTGGGAGGCTTATTGAACGTAGTGGATAACATGCCCGGTCTTCGGTTTGGCTGGGCGGTTCAGTGATTCCCCTCTCGGGCTAGGCATGCTCCGATGGGCCGCTTGCGTCCTGTCTCGGGGGCGGGACGAGCGGTGCTGGGAGCAGCCTGTCGCGTCCGTTGCACCTGAGGGCTTGACCGGAGTCGGCCCACGCGTGACACCGGCCGAGGCGGCCCGGAGCGCGGCAGCCCAAGGCGGACTGGGCTCAGTGGTACTGCACGAACTCGATGGTGTGACCGTCCGGGTCACTGCAGAAGGCTTGGCTCATCCCCAAGCTCCGGTTGCCGCCTTCGGCGAAGTCGACACCGCACTCTTGCAGGCGTGCCTTGACGACCTCGAGATCGTCTACTTCCATCGCAAGATGGTCCGCCCGGCTGATGCGTCCCCGCACGATCTGGGTGGTGCCGGTTTCCTGGATGAGGTGGATCTGCCGGTCGCCTACGGCGAGCCATGCTCCCGGGAACTTGAAGTCCGGGCGCTCGTCTTCCGGCAGGCCGAGCACATCGCAGAAGAAACGCTTGGACGCGGCCAAGTCAGCGACGGCAAACGAGACATGATGCATGCGCTTGAGTCCGATGCGGTCCATCGCATCTATTCTAGTCGCCCCCGGGCCGCTGCGTGGCTGGGCCGAGTGTGCGAGATGGGGGCCGTTGCCCCGTGTGCCCGCCGCTCAGTTCAGGTTGCCCGTCGCAAGCACGCGAGTAGGCGCCCGGAACCGATCGGAGCAGGAGCGATGTTCGTGCGGTCTTTGGGAAGTCGGCGTCGTGCCCTAGTTCGCGATGGAAGCGACCCCGAAGTCAACCTATCGCCGGGACCGAGACGAGAAGTGCCAGTTGTGCGAGCAGCTGGGGATTCAGGAGTGCTGGCGGTATGACCCGCAGGGAGGATGGCTGCAAGCGACGGAAGTTGTCGAGCAACTGCGCGGATGGGAATTGGCCAGCGCGGCGAGCGTACGAGGTCGCGCGGCCGCGTAGCGGCGGCAAGTTGCGCAGCAGTGTGTTGGCCCTTGACCTGTGCGTGGAGGGCCAGCATGCTGACTGACGGCCGGCGCCGGTGGCCACCAGCGCAGCATCCCGGTCCTTTCGGGCCGCGGGCGCGGAAGATCTTGTCTTCAAGTGGATGGCTCGTTTGCCTTCCCGCACGGCCGCACGCGCGCGCTTCGCCGGTTGTTCGCGGGCTGCGCGAGCAGGCGACACCGACTTCCCGTTCACAGGCCCTAGCCGCCCCTGCCAAGGTCGGGCCGATCGCCTGCCTTGCCCCCAAGGCGCGCCATCGGTATGATCAAAGTTAGCGCAGTGGCGTCGGCTCGAGGCTGGCGGGAATGGAGGAGCGTCCTATGGGTCCGCTCGGGATGGGCGAGATTGTAGTCATAGCCTTGTTGGCATTGTTGATCTTCGGGCCCAAGAAGCTTCCCGAGCTCGGCAAGACCTTCGGCAAGGGCATGGCCGAGTTCAAGCGCGCGTCCAATGAGCTCAAGTCGACATTCCAGCGCGAGATGGACAACATCGAGCACGAGACCGGAGACGTCAAGAGCCTAGCCACCACCGTCGGCAACGACATCAATTCCAGCTATTACGACGACAGCGAAGACGACTACTACAGCGGCTACGACTACGGCGCCGGGACATCCGCGTCCGAGTCGGGCACGTCTGGCAGCGACCCTGCCAAGGCGGACGCCGGCGAGAAGTCCGAGAGCGAGGCGAAAGAAGAGGGTGCAGCCGAACCCGCGGCTGAGGATCCGCCAGAAGTTTCCGGTGTGCCCGAAGCGGAGGAAGCCGCTGCTCCCAAGCCGCCGGCTTGACCCGCCGGGGGAGCGCCCCGCCCAGCCCGACTAGCGCGATATCCACCGAGAACCCCCGATGGCCCCGGAAGAGCACAGCGAGAAAGACCCCCGCCCGGACGAGTCGAGCGGGCCCGCGCCATCCGATTCGCCCGGTGCCGGTGAGTCCGGGGACGCGTCCTTCTACGACGACCCCTACCACGACGAGTCCGACCACCTCTACGACGACCCTCACTCCGAGCCCCCCGTCCCGGCGACCGCCGAGCCGGCGCAACCGCCGGCCAAGTCCGAGCCCCCGCCGCCGCCCCCACCGCCGCCGGATGAAGACGACGACGATGACGGCGACCAGGACATGGCCCGAATGTCCTTCCTGGAACACCTCGAGGAGTTGCGCACGCGCATCCTGCGGGCGCTTGGCGGGCTCTTGGTTGTCTACTTGGTGTGCCTGGCCTACGCGGGAGACCTGCTGCGACTGGCCCTAGAGCCGTTCCGAGGGGCCGCGAGGTCGATCGCCGGCCCCGGCGACGAGCTGATAAAGATCGTCAACATCCGGCCTCTGGAGCAGTTTCAAGTCCAGTACATCAAGGTGCCGCTGCTCGCGGCGGTCTTCCTCGGCGCGCCTTGGCTGGCATACCAAGCGTGGCAGTTCATCGCGCCCGGCCTGTACAAGCGGGAGAAGCGATGGGCCGTTCCGTTCATCTTCACGACGGCGACTCTGTTCGTTCTGGGCGGTCTCTTCTGCTACTTCATCGCCCTGCGGGTCACGCTGCAGTTCCTGTTGACGGTCTCCGACGATATCGAGCCCTATATCTCGGTCAGTGACTACCTCAACACCTTCATCATTCTCGAGATTGGCCTCGGGCTGGTCTTCCAACTGCCGGTCCTGATCTTCTTCTTCACGCTGCTGCGCCTGACGACCCCGCGTTTCCTGCTGCGAAATGTGCGCTACGCGGTGCTGATCATGTTCATCGTGGCGGCGATCATCACCCCCACGGGCGATCCGTTGACGATGACCCTGTTCGCCGGCCCGATGATCCTGCTCTACTTCGTGGGCATTGGTGCCAGCTGGCTGCTGGTGCTCAAGAGGGAGGGGCGCCGCCTGCCCTGGGGCCGCATCGCGATGGTCCTGGTGGGGTTCTTCGCCATCATCGCCGCGATCATCGCCTACTTGGCGGCCTACCACGGCTACGGCCTCACAGGCACATTCCCGTGGTTCGGGCCGCCCGAGTGACGGCGCGGCTGGCGGTCAGCTGACCGGGATGCCCGCAGCGCTTGCGGCGTAGCGCGCACCCACATAGCTGTCGAGGATGTCGATGAATTCGGCGACGATGCCGTCGCCGCGGAGCGTGCGGTGCAGGCGACCGTCCACATACACCGGAGCGACCGGCTCTTCGAACGTGCCGGGCAGCGAAATGCCGATGTCGGCGTGCTTGGATTCTCCCGGCCCGTTGACGATGCAGCCCATCACCGCCACCTTCATCTCCTCGACTCCCTCGTAGGACTCGCTCCAGACCGGCATCTGCCCGCGCAGGTATCCCTGGATCTCCTCGGCCATCTCCTGGAAGAACGTGCTGGTCGTGCGACCGCACCCCGGACACGCCGTGACCTGCGGTGCGAAGCTTCGGATCTCCAGCGACTGCAGGAGCAGCTTGCAGGCCTCCACCTCCTCGCACCGGTCTCCCCCGGGCCGGGGTGTCAGCGATGTCCGGATGGTGTCGCCGATGCCCTCCAGCAACAGGACCGACATTCCCGACGCCGAGGCGATGATGCCCTTGGCCCCCATTCCGGCCTCGGTCAGTCCCAGGTGAAGCGGATAGTCGCAGGCGTGCGCGAGCTTGCGGTAGACCGCGATCAGATCGCGAACCCCGGACACCTTGGCGCTCAGGATGATGCGATCGTGGGGCAGGCCGTACCCCTCCGCGGCCTCGGCCGATTGCAGCGCGCTGCGGACCATGGCGTCCAGCGTGACCTCGGCGGCACTCTTGGGCTGCGGGAGCTTGGAGTTCCCGTCCATCATCTTCGTGAGCAACACTTGGTCGAGCGATCCCCAGTTCACGCCGATGCGGACGGGCTTGCCGTGCTCGATGGCGACCTCCACCATCGTCCGGAAGTTCGCGTCGTGCTTCTTGCCGATGTTCACGTTCCCCGGGTTGATGCGGTACTTGGCGAGCGCTCTCGCGCACCCGGGGTATTCGCGAAGCAGGATGTGGCCGTTGTAGTGAAAGTCGCCCACGATCGGCACGTCGCACCCGAAATCCAGCAGCGTTCGCACGATCGACGGGACCGCCTTCGCGGCCCTGTCGTGGTTCACGGTGATCCGGACCAGCTCGGACCCGGCCTGCGCCAGCGCCAGGACCTGGTTGACGGTCGCGGCGCTATCCGCCGTGTCCGTGTTGGTCATCGACTGCACGACGATCGGGTTGTCGCCGCCGACGCGGACATTGCCGACAGTACACGTGACCGAACTAGGACGCTGCTGGCTCATCGGACCGGACCGGGCATGCCCACGCTCCGAGTCTAGCAAGGCGTTACGAGCGGGCGACGGCTCAGCGGACAAGGGCAAGTGAAAGGGCGGGCACGTAGGTGATCAGCAGCACGCCGATGCACAGAATGAGCAGGAACGGGAGCACGGCCCGGTAGACCTCGACCAGCGGCACACCGAAGCGGTACGACGAGAGGAACAGATTGAGGCCGACCGGCGGCGTGAGGTATCCCAGCTCAAGGTTCGCCAAGAAGATGATCCCCAGATGCACGGGATCGACGCCGTAAGCTGCCCCCATCGGGGCGATCAGCGGGACCAGCACCAAGATGGCCGAGAAGATGTCCATCATGCAGCCGACGATCAGGAGCAAGCCATTCAGGGCCAGCAGGAACACATACTTCGACTCGATGTGGGACTGGACCCATTCCAGCGCGATATCGGGCACCTGGGCATCGATCAGGTAATTGGTGAATCCCAGCGCCACGCCGAGGATTAGCAGCACGCCGCCAACGAGCGCGGAACACTCCACGGCCATCTTTGGCAAGCCAACCCGCAACGAGACATCCCTGTGCACCACGCACTCTAGGAGGAAGGCGTACAGCACGGTCACGGCCGCGGCCTCGAGCAGCGTCACGAGCCCGCCCAGGATTCCGCCCAGAACGACCACCGGCAGCAGTAGCTCCCATTTCGCAGACCAAGCCGCCGCCCGTGCGTCCGACATGACAAACGGCCTGCGGGCCTCCCCGGCGGCCCGCCCACCGCGGGCGCCCAGCAGCCCTACCAGCGCCACCAGTACCATCCCGGGCAGCAGGCCGCCGAGGAACAGCTCGTCCAGCGGGGTCCGGGAGTACACGCCATAGAGGATCACCGCCAGGCTCGGGGGGAAGAGCAGCCCGATGGATCCCGAGGCCGTCATCAAACCCAGGGCGAGCCGCTTGCCATAGCCGGACTTGACCAGGATCGGCAGCATGAGTCCGCCGAGGGACAGGATCGTCACGCCAGAGGCGCCCGTGAACGAGGTGAAGAATGCGAATGCCACCGCTGTCGTAGGCGCCAGGCCTCCCGGCAGCCATCCGAGCCACGCCGAGAATACCCGCACCATCCTGCGGCTCGACCCCCCTTCCGCGAGGATGTAACCCGCCAGCGTGAAGAGCGGTATCGCGGGCAACAGCGGTTGGCCCGAGAGCTGATAGGCCGCAAGTGGCACGGCACTGAGCGGTGTGTACTCGTACCAGAACAGAAGCGCGGCCAGCCCTCCGATCAGCGCGAAGATCGGCAGGCCGAGGATCGCTCCCAAGAGCAAGGCCAGCGCCCCCCAGTGGGCGATCGGCAGGTCGCCCAGAGCCTCCCAGGTCGCGAGGGCGACCGGGATTGCGACTCCCGCCGCAGCCACGGCCCGGCCACCCCAGCTCTGCGAACTCTTCCATGCCAGCCTGAGCCCGATCAGCGCGAAGGCGGGGACCATCGCCGCCACTACCACCCACACGGGCAGGGCCAAGGCCACTACATCGCCCGCGTCACGCTCGACCGTGGCAAACTCCCATGACCCAAAGGCCAGACATGTGCACACCGCCACGCCGGCAAGACCAGAGACGGCGCCGGAGACCGGCCGGAGCCGTGATGGGAGAAAGCTCGCCGTGGACAGGGCGAGCAGCTTGCCCTCACGGGCGGCGATCGCACCCCCGACCAAAGCGATCAGGAACGTGGCGTGCTGCACCAACGGCAGCGATCCCGGAATGACCGTGCCAGCCCCCAGCAGACGTCCGGCCCCCTCGCACAGCGGCAGGGCTGCCACGGCGAGCAGGAGCAGCCCGGCCAGGCCGTTCTCGCCCCGGATCCAAGCCCCGCCGACGGCTCTGGTCAGAGTGCCCAGCCGAGTGATCACAGTCTCGATGTGCGACGCGCGTCGGTCTGAAAGCCCAAATCGGCCCCAGCGCTCGCTGCGATCAGTGTATAGAAGCTCGCGCTGCGCCCTGCGGTGCCGCCTCGCCCGATCGGCGGTCGCTTGCGCCTGTAACCTGAGAACAGGCATGGCTGCACCCGAACACACGCCAGACTGGTCTGCCGCACGTCGCCTGTTCCCGGTCTTGGAACGCTGGGCGCACCTCAACTCAGCGGCGTTCGGCCCGATCCCAAGCACCGCCGTCAAGGCCGTCAAGGACCATTTCCGGGCCCGCAACCGCGACGCGTCGCTCAACTTCATGGATTGGTTCGATCGGCTCGAGCAAATTCGCGCCAGAATCGGCCGCTTAGTCGGCGCCCATTCCGACGACATCGCGTTCTGCCCGAGTGCCGGTGCAGGCCTTTCCTGGTTCTTGCAGGGGATTGACTGGCGCGAGGGGGACGAGATTCTCGCCTTTGAGCACGAGTTCCCCAACAACCTGTACGCGCCCCACCGATTGGACGCCCGGGGCGTCACCTTCCGCCCCTTGCGGGTCCCCCGGTCAGGCTTCGGGCCAGAGGCGGTGCTGGGTGCACTGGGGCCTCGGACTCGGCTGGTCCTGCTCAGCGTCGTGAACTACTCGAACGGGCTCCGGGCCCCGGTCGAGGAATTGGCTCCGGAGTTGAAGCGCCGATCTGTCCTGCTGTGCCTGGACGCCACCCAGAGTGTCGGTGCCTTGGACGACGACATTGGCGCCATCGCGCCCGATTTCTTGGTTGTTCACGGCTACAAGTGGCTGATGGCGCCGGAAGGCACGGGCTTCGCGTACATCCCGCCAAGCACGCGTGACTGGCTCGTCCCGACCATTACGAGCTGGCGCAGCCATCGCGACTGGCGCAACCACGAGCACCTGCACCATGGCCGGCCCGTGCTTCCCAACACTGCCGCGGCATTCGAGGGCGGCGTGCAGCCGTTCCCCTCGATTTTCGGGCTTGGGGCGAGCGTTGACCTGATTCTGGGGCTTGACCCGGCCGCCATAGAGAGCCGCGTGCTCGAACTCGCGGAGCGATGCCGGGCGATCGTCGCCGGCGCCGGCGGCGTGCTGCATCCGAGCGCCGTGGGCGCCGCCCGTTCGCAAATCGTGACCGCTGCGTTTCCGAGACGGGACAGCTCCGATCTCGCTCGGCAGCTTCGGGAGCGCCGGGTGGCGGTCTCCGTGCGCCAGGGCCACCTGCGCGTGGCCCCGCACTTCTTCAACGACGATTCCGACCTGGCTCGGCTTGCCGAAGCACTCGCCGACTGACCGTTGCGGTCACCGCAGCAGCGCGAGGTCCTCACGGCGGTTGACGTTCGCGAACGGCCTGCCGTCAGAGACCGCCAGCTCAGTCCAGCGCACACTGTCAAGGGCCGTCGCGAGCCTCCGCGTTCCGCTGCCGAGCGCCCGCGAGAGCGGCCCCAGCGCGGTGTGCCGATAAACGGCAAAGAGCGGTTGCAGCCGGCCGTCCGGAGTCCGCGGGACAACCGCGTCTGTCTCGCAGCCGGCCGTCGCTTCCAGTAGGCCGGCAACTTGGGCCGGACTGGCCAGGGGCATGTCGCACGCCGCGATCAAGCTCCACTGTCGTTGCGCGTGGTCCAGAGCCGTGACGATCCCGGCTAGGGGACCGGCCCCGCGGACTTGGTCCTCGATGACCGGCAGGCCGCAGTCCCAGAGGGTCGCGGCGTGGCCCACGAGCGTCACCGTGTCGAGCCAAGCTTGCAAGGCGGAGGTGACGTGCAGCGCCATCGGTTTCCCCGCCAGCGGAAAGGATGCCTTGTCTCGCCCGAAGCGCCTGCTGCCACCCCCGACAAGGACGAAGCCTTCGGCATCGGCCGTTAGCTGCCCGGGCTCGCGACGCACCACGATTGCGAATCATAGCCCAGCCGCGAGCCTGTTCCCGGGCCATATCGGCCTCGGAAAGTGCCCGGACGGACCACGCGAGCCACTCCCAAAACACTGGGGGTTGCAATTCTGCCGTCAACTTGAGAAACTTATGCCCGGAGGTGAGGCAAGCAGATGCTCAAACTACAGGACCGTCCAGCGGGCAGCGCACATCTGGCGGTGACATTGCTCATTCTCGGAGCCATGTTCTTTTCGTGTTCTTCTGGCGCACCGCCGGGACCGCGGCAGGGCACACCCGAGTGGGAGTTCCAGGCGGCGGGTGAGAACTACGCGATAGGGGATTACCAGAAGGCAGCGGAGCAGCTCGAGGAGGCGTCCCATGCCATGGGAGAGGTTGGGCCCAGGGCGAAGCTTTGGCTCGCTGCGGTGCGTGCCGGGCTGGCCTACGGCTACGACGAACTCGCAGACGCGTTCGCCGAGGGAATGGAGATCAACGATGCCATGATCGAGCACTTTCAGCCGTCGGTCAGCGAGTATCGCCGTCGCACGAAAGTCTTTGCCGTTGATTTCGCCGAGGACATCGGCGATCTGGACAGCCTGATCGGCACGGAGGGGACTGTCACGTTCGACTTCCCGCTGCCCGAGGGGAACGCCACCCCATCTCCGATCCTTGCCGGCGTGGAGGGTGGCAATCGCGTCGATACACAACTCTCGGCGATGGAGAGCCAGACCCTCACGCGAGGCATTTTCCTCGGCATCGCGGGCTTGGCCGGCAAGAATGTCGCCGATCTTGGCTCGGGCGAAGGGCCACTCCAGGCTGATGTGGCGACCGTCCGATTAGCGGTGGGGCGGATTTTGCTCGACATGGGGATCATGTTCGACCGCGAGAATATCAACGATCCCAAGATTCGGGGTGTCTTGGTCAATCAGGCCGAGCGCTGGGCCGAGCCTCACTACGACAACGAGAGCTTGGCTGACGCTGTGGAAGATTTCAAGTTCGACCTGACGAATGAGCGCCGTGACATGGAGGGCAAACGGCGCATCAAGCGGGACGACTGAGCGGCTTTGCGGCTGCGTCTTGGCTCGCGAACAGCAGGGCCGGGACGCACCAATTCAATTCGGCGGTGGCTCCACGGTGGCGGGCAGCGAATCGCTGCCCGCCTAGGTTCGCCCGCCCGCCAGAATCAAGGTCTGCCATGCGATCGCTATTCCCGCTGGGCCAGTGTCTGAAGGTCGGGGCATGCGCCCTGGCGTGCACCGCCGCAGTCTTCGCGGCCCCCAACTTCGTGATTATCCTCGCGGACGATCTGGGGTATGGGGACGTGGCCAGCCTGAACCCTTCATCCCGGATTCCGACGCCCAGCATTGACGCGCTGGCGCGCGAGGGCATGACATTCACCGACGCGCACACCCCGTCGGCGGTCTGCACGCCCACCCGGTACGGCTTGCTCACCGGGCGCTACGCTTGGCGCACCAAGCTCAAGAGAGGCGTGCTGAACGGGTACGGCGAGCCGCTCTTGGCCACTGACCGGCCAACGATCGGCACCCTGTTGAAGAGCCGGGGCTACCGCACTTCGATCGTGGGCAAGTGGCACCTTGGGTTGGGCTTTGCCCGATCCGACGGGGGCGACTTTGACTTCAACGGGCCGATCAGCGACGGACCGCACACGCACGGATTCGACGAGTCCCTGATCATCCCCGCCTCGTTGGACTTTCCGCCCTACGTGTACATCCGCAACGGCGAGATCACGGGGCTGCCCCTGGGCGAGCAGCCTGCGCTGAAATTTCCGCGATTCATGCGCCCCGGCGAGCTGGCCCGGGACCTCGACCCGGTGCAGGTCTTGGATGACCTGGCAAAGGAAGCCGCCGGGTTCATAGCGCGCCAGGCGCGCAAGCGGGAGCCGTTCCTGCTGTACGTTCCGCTGACCGCCCCGCACAAGCCCGTCTGGCCCGGAAAGCGGTTCGAGGGCACGACCGACCTCGGTCCGTACGGGGACTTCGTGGCACACGTGGACTCGGCTGTCGGGGTGATCACAGGGGCGATCGGCGAAGCGGGCTTGGCGGACAGCACGCTTGTCGTGATGACCTCCGACAACGGGTCGTTCATGTACCGGCGAGACGGATTCGAAGAGGAGGATCACACGGACGATCCCACGATTCAGGCCTACCGCTCGCTGAACCACACCTCAAATCACGTCTTCCGGGGCACGAAGGCCGACATTTGGGAGGCGGGGCATCGCGTGCCATTCTTGGTTCGCTGGCCGGGAACGGTGCCGCCGGCGAGCCGGTCCGACGAGCCCGTGTGCCTGACGGACATCTACGCAACGCTGGCCGAGATCTCCGGGGCAGAGCTGGCCCAGAATTCGGCCGAGGACAGCTTCAGCTTCGTGCCACTCCTGAAAGGAGCGGCGCGGGAGCGGCCGCGGGCTCCGGTGATCCACCATTCCGGCGGCGGGATGTTCGCGATCCGGGACGGCCGCTGGAAACTCGTTGCGGGGAACGGGTCGGGGGGCCGCGAGCGACCGCGCGGCGAGCCGTTCGGACGGCCCTACCAACTGTTCGACCTGCGCGACGATCCGTCCGAGAAGCGCGACGTGTACGAGCGTGAGCCGGTCGTCGCAAACCGGCTCGAGCAGGCGTTGGAACGCATCATGTCCCGCGGTCGGAGCCGCTGACGCCGAAGCGGCCTACGGCGGTTCAGCCGAACACTTTCCCCGGATTCAGAAGCCCCTCCGGGTCGAGCGATTCCTTTAGCAGTCGCATCACGGCGACTCCCTCCCCGTGCTGGGCGCGCAGCCAGGAAGCCTTCCCAATGCCAATTCCGTGCTCGCCCGTGCACGTGCCGCCGACGGCCAGCGCTGCCTCGATCATGCGATCGTTAACCTCGGCTGCTCGCCGCATCTCGCCTTCGTCCTCCCGGTCAACCAGGAAGACCGCGTGAAAGTTGCCATCGCCCACGTGGCCTAGGATCGGGGCCACCAGTCCCTCGGCATCGATGTCCGCAATGGTTGCCTCGACGGCACCCGAAAGCTCCGAGATTGGCACGCACACGTCGCTGACCCACCCGTAGGAACCGGGTCGCAGGGCCTTGATCGCGTAGTAGGCGTGGTGCCGCGCATGCCAGAGCTTTTCCCGGCGGCCGCGCTGGGTGGCCCACTGGAATCCGCTGCCGCCATGCTCGGCTGCGAGGGCGCCGGTGATCTCGGCTTGCTCCCTCACGCTGGCGGGACTCCCGTGAAACTCGAAAAAGACGGTCGGGGTCGCGGGGTAGTCCAGCTTGGCATAGTCGCCGACGGCTCTCATTGACGCGGTGTCCAGCAGCTCGCACCGTGCCACGGGCACGCCGGATTGCAGCACTTCGATCACGGTCTCAACGCTCGCCCGGATAGCCGGAAAGCTGCAGACCGCCGCGGCGATCGAATCCGGCAGCGGGTGCAGCTTTAGTTGCGCCTCGGTGATCACGCCGAGCGTCCCCTCGGATCCCAGCATCAGCTTTGTGAGATCGTACCCGGCCGAGGACTTGCGAGCCCGTCCACCGGTCCGGATGATGCGTCCGTCGGCGAGCACACAGGTGAGCCCGAGCACGTTCTCGCGGATGGTCCCGTATCGGACGGTAGTGGTGCCCGAGGCCCCCGTAGCGGCCATGCCGCCGATCGACGCGTCGGCGCCGGGATCGACGGGGAGCCACAGGCCGTGCTTTTCGAGGTAGTCGTTGAGGGCCACCCTTCGAATGCCGGCTTCGACCCGGCAGTCGAGGTCGTCTGGCTGGAGATCCAAGACCCGGGCCATCCGGGACAAGTCCAGCGACACGCCACCGTCCACCGCCTGAACGTGCCCCTCGACAGCGGTGCCGGCCCCGAACGGGATTACCGGCGTCGCATGAGTGGCGCAGGCCTTGATCACCTGAGACACCTCTGCGTTGGATTCCGGGAAGACCACCGCATCTGGAGGCATGGGCGGGTGGAACGATTCATCGTGGGAGTGGCTCTCGATGTCATATGTCGATGTGGAACAACGCGGTCCCAACAGTTCCTCCAGTCGACGCAGTAACTCCGCTCTTGTGCCCCTCATCGAACCTGCTCGCCTGCCCATCGTAGCGCCCGCCTGATGCTGGCAAAGTCTGAGCGGCGTGCGGGGAGGACTGTGCCCGTCCGAGGCGGCCCGCTGGCCTTGCCGGCATTCCGGTCGGAAACGGCCCACATGGGCAGGTCACACGGGCCGAGCTCGGATCGGGGAGTGTCAGGAGCCCCGTGTACGGGGCAGAGTTAAGGGAAGCGCCGCCTATGGGGAGGTTCCGCGAAGGGAGCGTTGCGACCGTAGCGAGGCCCTCCCCCGGGTGACCATGGACTTGGATGCCGTGATGGGCATGGTGCATGGCCACCTGATCTGGAGTTCGCCAGAGGAGCACAATACACGGCGGGCTGGCGGGCCTGATTCCTGCTCCGGCTGCCTTCGGGGCGGACGGGGTTTCACCTTTCTGGAGTTCGCCAAAATGGACCGGGATGACCGTGGTGGAGCTCCAGAATGCATCGGTTTGCTCGTGGTTCGAGCGTTGAATTATCTATAATAATCACTGTATTAGCTATTCATGATTGTATATATACCTGTTTCAGTGACGTGAGGACCAGAACGTGAGAACAGATGTCCGCATCTGACGGGCCCCATTCTGCGAGATCCGAAATGTAGGGCCATCTTCTATATTTCTTTGTTTTTTGTTCGTTGCATATTCGCTAGTCGGTCTGCCGTAATAGTGGCAAGCAGCATGTATGTCCGCCGCACACAAACCGGATCGTCCAAGCACGGCCCACGCTTCTCCCATCGACTCTGCGAGTCCGTTCGCTCAGGCTCCCAGGTCCGCCAGGTCACGCTCCTCAACCTCGGTGCTGCCTTCCCCCTCCCCAAGCGCCGCTGGCGCGCATTCGCCGACCTCGTGTCGACCTTGCGCCAAGACCGTGCTCACTGCTCGAATCAAGTGCCCAGATCACCCACACCCGCCCTTCACGGCGCTGGCTCGCACCTCCACAAGAGCCAAGACATGGATTGACTCCAGCAAGCCTCCTAACGCTCCTAAAACGGAATGTGCCTGCGGGCATGCCCTCCATGACACCAATTCACGGCTCGCGGACGGGGCTAAGCCGTGGTCTCCGCAACCTCTTCGACGAGTCAGCCGGCCCAAGAAGGAATGCTAGACTGAGGCTCACGGGGCCGGTGATCGGGCACGCGGCATGGCGAGAAACGGAATCATTAGGCAGCATGTCGAAACGGTAACTCCCCTTCCCAAGCCACCCCCTCCCGCTCCGGCGTTCTTGCCTTCGCAGCCGCCGCTTCGCGCGCCGACTTCCGGGGAGGAAGTTCACTACCCGGACGGAGATGGGCAATTCTTGATGCAGAATCTGGCGCACTCCGCAGAGCTGATCTACGCATATACTGCCGTGAAACAGCACTTCCGGGACGCGCGCGCGGCCGTGGCGGTCGATGCCTTCCTGTACTTCGAGGAAGGCAACAACAAGGCTGCGCTCGGCCCGGACTTGCTCGTGACGCTGGATCACGAACTCAAGGGCAGCAAGACGTACCAGACGTGGGTCGAGGGCCGGCTGCCGGACTTCATCTTGGAGGTGGTGTCTCCGTCAAGTGTGGAGAACGACAAGAAGCTCAAGAAGGAGGCCTACGAGCAGCTGGGCGTGCGGGAGTACTTCGTGTACGACCCGGACGGGGTCGACTTTGAGGAGCGCGTGCTCGGCTACCAGCTGGACGCGGGCACCCGGGCCTACGGGGATCCGCTGGATGTCCAGCCCGACGGATCCGTCAAGAGTGCGGTCCTCAATCTCTCGCTGCGATACGAAGACTCGCACCTGATCATCCAGAACACGGAGACTGGTGAGGACTACCGACCGAGCGAAGAATTGCGTCGGGAGATCCAACAGTTACGACGCGCTCGGGCTGCCGACAGAGCGAAGGCCCAAGCGGAGGCGCGGCGACGCATGCGGGCCGAGGCCGCAGCCCAAGCGGAGGCGCGACGGCGCATGCGGGCCGAGTCGGAAGCCCAAGCGGAGGCGCGACGGCGCATGCGGGCCGAGTCGGAAGCCCAAGCGGAGGCACGGCGACGCAGGCGGGCTGAGGCCGAGTCGGAAGCCCGTGCGATGGAGAATCGTAGGCTCCAGCAGCAGCTGGCGCAGTTATTGGAGCGTTCATCGAACCGCTGAGGGAACGCGAATTGGCATAGCTAGCTCACAGCGTGCCTCAACCAAGAAAGCGGCCATCGCCGCGCGCTGCCGCACACTAGGTTGTCGACGAGACTATAGCTTCCGTGTCGGTTGTCAAGGGCTGAGGCACCTCAGCGTTACGAATACCGATCACCGAGACATTCGTGTCCTCCAGCTGATGGCGAGGACGGCAGATCGTGACTGCCTCCGGCGGGTTCGCCGACCGATCAGCCTGCGACATAGCAGTGGGTCGATCATTTTGAGACCTGTCAAGACACCACGCCCGGGCAAGGGGCTGCGAAGATCACAAGAGCGGTGGGTGTGGACCCACACCTGCACTGGAAGTGATTCTGAGATGGAATCAGGTCCGTCAGCCAGGCTCACAAATGTAGAGCCATGGCGGGCCTCAAACCAAAATCTCATGTGCTACTGCGCACTGCACTAACCATGTTCTGTGGTTCTCTGGCGAAGTTCAGCAACATCCCGCGGGACGGCTGCATCGTCGAGAGCGGCTGCTGCGGCGGCCTGATGTGCCGAGACGGCGACTCTCCGGCGACTGCCCAGCGGTGGTTGATCGGGCCTCTGTGACCGAGTGGAACTCCCGGTCGGAAACGACGACGCTGGCCAGTCGCCTTCGCAGCAATCCACGCGAAGTGCTGCCGGTTGCAGTGCGCTGGATCGTGCCAGATCAGAGAAGATCAGGACAGCGAGGCGCGTGCCGTCTGGACAAGTACCAGACAGCCAGCTGATTCGGTTCCCAAGTGCATGTCGCTGATGCATCTGGCTACAGGCAGGCCCATGTGGCAAGGCCAGTGCCCATCGCCGCCGATGTTCCGCCGACGACGACGGCTCTCCAGAAGTCTTTGGCCGAGGCGGCCGGGGGATCTGACGGGTGGCCCAGCCATGTCTCGGTTATCAATTCCCCTCCTTGCCAGATCGGTCCCACGAGGCGGCGCTGGATCGCTCCAGCCATGGCAGCCTCGCTCCATCCCGCGTTCGGGCCCGGAACGACAGCGTGCTGTCGCCACCCGACATGGATCGCCTTCGCGGACGAGCACCTAGGGATGATTGCCGCGGCGGTGGCGACGAGGAGCCAAGTCAGTCTGGCGGGAACGAGGTTCATGGCGTCATCTGCACGGGCGCCGCACCATCCGAAGCGCCGGTGGCGCTCCGTCTTGAACCCGACCATCGAGTCCATCGTGCTGACAACCTTGAACAGCACGATTCCGGGCAGTCCGGCGGCGGCGTACCAGAATAGCGGCGCGAGGAATCCATCCGTGAGGTTCTCCGCCAAGCTCTCGATGGCCGCTCGTCGGCAGGCACGGCCGTCCATTCGGTCGGCGTCTCGACCGACGAGCCTCGCCGCAGCGGCGCGCGCGGCGGCGAGGTCACCAGAGGCGGCCGCACTGTCCACCGCGGCACCGTGCCGGAGCAGGTCGCCGAACGCGAGCAACGTGTAGAGCAGGACTGTGTGGGCCAACCCAGGTGCCAGGGGGTGTGCCACCCCTGACAGCGCGACCAATAGCGAGACGCCTCCGACCCACAGCACGCTCAAGGCGGCCCCTAGCGCCACCCCGCCCCCGTATCCGTCGAACCCGGCTCGCCTCAGGATGCCTTCCAAGGCCGCCAGCGTGCCTCCGATCAGCCGCACGGGGTGCCATCGGTAGACAGGGTCCCCGAAGGCCGCGTCCGCGATCACTGCGACGACCAGCAGCCCGGCATGGGGTTCGAGAGCGGTCAGGTCCACTTTGCCAGCCAGCCTGCTGCGACGGCCCTCAGGACGAGGTTCGCGGGGTCCTTGGTTGCACAGTCTAGCTCCGAGTAGAGTGCCAGCCACGCTTCGGGCCGAGCGGCTAGGGAGCAGGCCAAGCAGGCCGCCTGTTGCCGTGCCGCTGCCGCGGCGGAGCTCTCCGGCAGCGTGCCGCATTCAGCCCGGTCCAGCACAGCCGCTAGGCCGAACGCTGCGGCCGCGACTCCCGGTTCGAAGAACACGGCCTTCCAGTTCTCGCGAAGCAAGTCGAATCGTCCGGACGGCAGGAGACTCGGCAGGTCCCTTCGGGCCCGCTCCTCCGTCACGCCGAAGCGACCAAGAGCGTGAAAGACGCTGCGAGTGTAGGATGGCTCCAAGCCGTTTTGCCACCGCAGGGCTTCCTTGACGGCCCGCTTCGCGGAACGGCCGATGATTTCGCCCGCCTTGGAGTGCGGGCTCGTGGATTGCAGCGGCTGGCGCCCCTCCTCGATCGGGGCTGCGATGCAGTACTGGTCTGTCCCCGTTCCGGTGGCGAGGCCGCTCGAGTAACGGCTTGGCACGGCAAGTTCGGCGAGAGCCGCCGCCTTGCCCTCGGCCATCGTGACAGCCGCTCCCGCCAGGGCGGCCGGTGTGATCGGGTGGTTGATGAGCAGCATGGTGTTGATCGTCCCGGCGCATGGGGCCACCTTCCTCCAGCCGTCTTCCGTCTCGAGCCACCCAGCGGGGTCGCCTGCCTTGGCTGCGTTGCCGGAGACACCCGCCGTGACGAACGCGTCGCAACGCAAGTGCTTGTAGGATGCCCGTCGGTGCGAGGCGTAGGCCATGTTCGCAGCGGTTCCCATTACAGCCGTCCTGTCCGGGTCGAGTCCCATCTCGCCGCACACGCGGATGTGGTATTCCCCTAGGCCGAGTTCCGAGATGGCGGCTAACCGAGCACCGTCGCCCTGCGCCTCGCAACTTTGGTGGTTGGCGAGGAACCGGAGGTCCGCACGTTGGCCGCCGCAGTGTGCGGATGTGCTCAGGGCCAAGTGCGGGCCGTGAAGTTCGGCCACGATGAAGCGCCCGAATCGGCTGACGGTCGCCCAAGCTGTGGTCAGGAGTGTCTCCGCCGTGGTCGGAAGCCAAGGCCCGCTCATCGCGATCCACCCTTAGGGCGTGCTAGACCCACAGCGGGGGCGCGCCGAACTGCCATGCGACTATCATCAACCACGCTGGCGCCCACTCGCGAATCCCACTTTGGTCCGCTCCCAGCCCTGCCGGGCCTCTGTAACCGCTGTGCGGCCTCCGCGCGCCGTGGTCCGCTCGGTGTCGACGAGGAATCGTGCTAGACTGGCAGAGTTCGCAGGAGCCCGAGAGGGCGTAACGGGGAAGTCCGGTGTGATTCCGGCGCGGTCCCGCCACTGTGATCGGCAAGTTCCCCCCAGTAGCCACTGAGGCCGCGGCTTCGGGAAGGCTGGGGAAGCGCTGGTGGATTTCCGCCTGAAGCCGCAAGTCAGGAGACCTTCCTGCGAGCATTGCGAGGCGCATTGTTCCGCGAGGCACGGATCAGCGGCCAAGACGGCCCGGCCAAACGCTCGGCCCCTCATTGCGGCACCGGTTTCTACAGCCCGGATGCCGCCGTGGCGGCCGGCGGCAGGCTGGCTGGGCCTTCCTAGGATCCTCTGTGCGTTCCCTGCGGCTCGCCCGGTCTCCGGGCGGGGCAGGAATGCGTCGCGCTGCCGAGTCCGCGATAGCGGCTCGGGGATGGCAGTGTGGCGACTTCGTTTCCTAACGGACTCCGCGCGGCTGGCGGAAGCGCCGGCTTCGATGCGAGTCAGGTCCGTGGCCGGCTTCTTTCGGCTGGGGTGGCGACGGTCGCGGGGACGGTCCGAAGGAGGCCGAAATGCGAAACCACCCTTTTCTCAACCTAACGACAGCCGTGGCGATGCTGGGGCTGTTTCTCCCGGCGTTGCCGGTAGCGGCGGCAAGTTTGCGCGGCACGGTCGTGGATCCCCACGGCCTCGCCGTCCCGAACCCTCAGGTGAGGCTGTTCGACACCGACAGCGGCGCCTTGCGCGAGGCGGTCGGCGACTCCTCCGGCGAGTTCTCTTTCCTTAGCCTTCCCGACGGCACGTACTTGCTGGAGGGATCCGCATCCAAGCGGGCGTTGGGAGGCTTCCTCGAAGTTCGGGTTACCGGCGACACCGTCGTGAAGTTGCCGCTCTCGGTCTCGGCCGCCAGGACGGAAGTTGTCGTGACCGCCTTCGCTTCTCCGCTTCGGGGACGCGAGGTAGCCAAGGCGGTGGACACGGTGAATGCCGCGGAACTGGCGCTCCGCGACGAGTTCTCGCTTGCCGAAGCGATTCGGACTGTGCCGGGCGTACAGGTGAAGCAGTTGCGCGGTCCCGGCACGTTCACCTCGGTGCGCACGAGGGGCCTGCGGGCTCAGGACACGGCGCTGCTTGTCGACGGCCTGCGCTTCCGAGACGCAGCCGCCCCGCAGGGCGACGCGACTTCCTTGGTCAGCGACATGACGGTGGACGGCGTCGAGAGCGTCGAGTACTTTCGAGGTTCGGGATCGTCGCTCTATGGATCGCATGCGGTTGGCGGAACGATCAACGTAAACTCGTCCCAGGGGGGTGGCCGGCCCCACGGAGAGTTGAGAGCCGAGGGTGGCGGCCTCGGCACGGCGCGGGGCGTGGCGAGCTTCGGGGGCGGGCTGTCCGAGGACCGCTTCGGCTACAGCGGGTCCTTCTCGCACCTGAACGTCACCAAGGGCTACCGTGGGGGCACTCCGCATCGCAACTCGGCGGGCCGCGGCTTTGCGAAGTACCTGTTCACGCCCGACATCCAAGTCAGCGGCCGCGTTTGGGCCGGAGACACGTTCCTGGGTCTGGCCGAGAGTCCGGCGTTCCCCGCCGATGTCGTCGCGAACTTTCCGGATTCGGGAGTGGTGCCGGCCAGGGCGCTGCCGGTGGGGCAGCTGGAGCGGTTCGAGCGGGGAGCTCTCTACGAAGCCGGCAATGCCACGTTCGTCCCGTCCCAGATCGATCCGGACAACCGGCGGGCCGCGTCGTTCCTCGCGGCCGCCCTCGTGTTCAGCCACCAGCTGTCGCCTGACAGCTCGTACCGCGTTGCATTCCAGCATCTGGACACCGGTCGCTCGCACCGGGACGGGCCGGCGGGCCCGGGGGCTTTCGAACCGGCCGTCAGCAACGACAGCCGGTACGACGGAACGATCCAGCTGCTTCAGGCTCGCACGGACCACCGTGTTGCCGGAGGAAGCCTGCTGACGCTCGGCTACGAAATGGAGCGGGAACTCTACGTGAACCGTAACACCGACGAGAGCGTTGCGCCCGTGGCGAGCAGCGTTGAGATCGATCAAGCGAGCCACGCGGCGTTCGTGCAGGCCCAAGTCCGGAAGTTGGACGGCCGACTGCACATTGGCCTGTCGTCGCGATTCCAGGGTTTCGACCTGGGCGCGCCTGCTTTCTCGGGGGCGACGAGTCCGTACGAGACGGTTGCCGCGTCATCCCCGGGAACCGCTTTCACCGGTGACGCCGCCGCTGCCTACTTCTTCCGCTCTAGCCAGACGAAGCTGCGTGTTCATGCCGGAAACTCCTTCCGCGCTCCGTCTGCGTTCGAGAGGTTCGGGGGGACCTACTCCGCTTGGTCGGGCGGGTTCACCTATTGGGGGGATCCGCGCTTGGCTCCCGAGCGTTCCCTCGGGCTCGACGCGGGCATCGACCAATGGTTCTTCGGCCAGAGAGTGCGTCTGAGCGGCACGGCCTTCTACACTGATCTGAACTCCATCCTGATCTTCGACTTCGCGAACTTCCCGACGAACGATCCGTTCGGACGCTACGGCGGCTATCGCACATCGCCGGGAGGCATCGCCCGCGGATTTGAGGGGAGCGCCCACCTTGCTCTCGGGCCGAGGACTCGGGTGTCCAGCTCGTACACGCACACGAACGCGGACTCACGCACGCCGACGATCGGGACGGAATTCTATCAGGTCCCCGGTCAGTCCTCGAGTGTTGGTTCCATCGTGGCGACCCATTGGTTTGGGGACAGTCTCAACGTTACCTTTGACCTGTACGTTGCGGAGGACTATATCCTCTCGCCCTTCGGGGCGCTGGGCCGCCGGATGCGCTTCGCCGGGCCGGTCAAGGCGGACACCGTGATTCGCTATGAGCTGCCGATGGGGGAGGGCCGCCGGCTGGAGATTTACGGCAAGGGCGAGAATGTCTTCGACCACGACTACTATCAGGACGGATTCGGCTCTCCGGGCCTGTGGGTCATCGGCGGGGTGCGTTATGCGTTCTAGCCTGGGCTTGCGCACCCTCGACCTGGGCTGCGGCCGGACCCTGTCGGGCGGCTGCCCGCACCTCGGCCTTGGCGGTCGCTGGGATCGCGGAGTGCGGGCCGACCTGTCATGAGGGTCTCCTCGCTGCTCTGGTGCGGCCTGAGCGTTGCGGCTCTCGCTGCAGTGGCGGCTTTGCTCTTGGCGGCTGTTCTTGGCGGCGTGGGGCCGCTTGTCGAATCCTCGCCCGGCTCCCAGCCGCGTCCGGAGGCGGGGCAAGGCCCCGCCTTTCCGCGGTCGGCCGTGGACGAGCTAGGTCACGTCGTGACGATCGAGGCCCGGCCGGTGCGAATCGTCTCGAACTCCGTTGTGGCTGATGGCATCCTGCTCGAGATCGTCCCACCGGAGCGAATCCTTGCGGTCAGCGTGCATTCTCTCAACCGTCGCTACAGCGAGGTGGCTGACCTAGCGGCCAGGCTTGGCATGGTCTCGAGCGAGAGCGCGGAGGTCGCGGTGGGTCTCCAGCCCGACCTCGTGTTTGTCGGCCTGCATGCGCAATCGGACTGGGTCGGCCTTGTTGAGCGGCCTGGCACGGCGGTCTACAGGCTTGGGCGGGGCGCCGTCACGCACGCGGACATCTTGGAGACAGTCAGGCGCATTGGATATGTCACTGGATGCGAGGCCCGGGCCGAGGAGGTCGTGCGGGACTTTCAACAGCGCTGGAGCCGCGCTGTTGCCAGGGGTCCGTCCGGGTCGGTCACCAAGCCGCGCGTGCTCGGCTACAGCCGCCCGGCCTCGTACAGCTACGGTGAAGCCACGCTCTTTCACGATGTGGTCACATCCTTGGGGGCGGTCAACGTCGGGGCTGAGCAAGGATTGGTCGGTTATGACGGAATCTCCGCCGAGGACATCGCTGCCTGGAATCCGGACTGGATCGTTACCGGGGCCGCGCCGGGCCAGGGTGACGCCCTGCTGCGTTCCTTGCTGGCCGAGCCCGCTGTGGCTTCGACGTTTGCCGCCCGCGCCGGGCAAATCCTCGTCTTGCCCAACGCGACGTTCCTGTCGGTGACCCACAGCGCTGTCGAACTCGCCGAGGCGCTAGCTGACGCTCTGCGTCGAGAGCAACCATGACCCGAGCCTCAATCGTTCAGATAGCCGTTGCGCTGTTGGTGTGCACCGTGCTGTTCGCCGCCGCGGTGCGCTTTGCCACCGCTCCGGGAACGTCGCGGACGGCGGCTCCGGAGCGCACGGCGCTGTCCCCCGAGGAGCCGTTCCCGCGAATCGTCGCCGACGATCACGGCGACCTGCTGAGTGTGCCCGGCCCCCCGCAGAGAATCGGATCGCAGGCCCTCGTCACGGATCATTACCTGTTCGCGGTCGCTCCGCTTGGTCGGATCGTCACGGTCAGCGAAGCCGCCCACGACAGCCGTTACAGCTTCGTGGCAGATGTCGTGCGGGGCATGGATGTTGCGATCAGCTCGGATCCTGAGTCGCTGCTGCGGAAGCGGCCGGACCTGCTGCTCGCTTCGCACGCGGCACGAGCGGACTTCGTGGAGATGCTGCGATCGGCAGGCACGCCAGTGTTCCGCGTGCGGACAGTCTCGCAGAACTTTGGCGAGATCGAGGACGCACTGAGGAAAGTTGGGCAAGTTACCGGGGAGGACGAGACGGCGAACCACGCCGTCGAGCGGCTGCGGCAGCGCTTGGCCCGTGCTCGCTCGCGGCGGGCAGCGGGCGCCCGTTCGCCAAGGGTGCTCGTCTACTCGGGCTCTACCTTCACGATGGGCCGGGGCTCACTGGTGGACTCGATGCTTCGCGAGCTCGGCGCCGTCAACATCGCTGCAGAGAAAGGGGTCGGCCCAGTTGGCACCATTACCAACGAGCATGTGGCGGCTTGGAATCCGGAGTGGATCATCGCCAGTGCCGAGCCCGGCCGGGAGTCTAGCGTGCGTTCGAAGCTGCAGGCGGACGTCGGGGTCCAAGTGACGGTCGCCGGGCGGAAGCGCCAGTTCGTGATTCTTGAGAACCGGGCCTATCTGTCCATGTCCCATCACGCCGTGGAGGCCATGGAGGCGATTGCTGCCGCACTGTACCCGGAGGGTTCGTGAGTTCGGCGCGAATTCCCGCGCAAGGCGGCCGCCTGGCACCACGTGCGCCACGCGGGCGACGCGTCGCCTTCTTCCTCGGCACGTCTCTCTGCCTGTTGGCGGTGGCTGTCGCTGGCGTCTCGATCGGCAGCACTTCGATCCAGTGGCAAACGGTGGCACGGATCCTGGCAGCCGAGGTCCTTCCGGAGTGGCTGCTCGGTCCGCAAGCCTGGTCAGAGGTGGAGCGCGTCATCATCCTGCAGATCCGCCTCCCGAGGGTCATTGTCGGGGGTCTCGCCGGAGCCGCCTTGGCAGTTGCCGGCGCTCAGCTGCAGGGGGTCTTCCGCAATCCTCTCGCAGAGTCCAGCGTCATCGGCGCGAGCCAAGGCGCGGCCTTGGGGGCGGTGGTTGCCTTCGTCACGCACCTCGCCGTGCGATCCCCGCTTTGGATTCCGCTCTTTGCCTTCGCTGGAGCCTTCGGGGCGCTCTTCCTCGTCTATCTGATCTCAAGCCGCGGAGGTCGCACCCCGGTCGCCACGTTGCTGCTAGCAGGCATCGCCCTGGGCGCGTTCCTCAGCGCTGTTGCGTCGCTGCTGATCTCGCTCAGCTTTGTGGACTGGCAGGTTGCGGCCGAGATCGTCTTCTGGATGATGGGCGGGCTCGACAATCGGACTTGGACCCATGTTTGGATCAGCCTGCCGTTTGTTGCCGTCGGCGTCTTGGTCTCGCTCTGGCTGGCGAGGGACTTGGATCTGCTGCTGCTCGGGGAGGAGGCTTCCGCGTCTCTGGGAGTGCATGTCGAGCGGGTCAAGGCCGTAGTCCTATGGACAGCCGCCGTCCTCACAGGGGCGGCCGTCGCTGTCAGCGGCGTCGTGGGTTTCGCCGGCTTGGTCGTGCCCCATGCGATTCGGCTCGTGCTAGGCCCCGCCCATCGTGTGCTGCTCCCGGCCAGCGCGGTCGCCGGCGCGTCCTTCCTGATGGTTTGTGACCTGCTGGCCCGCACAATCCGTGACTCAGGCGAGGTTCGGCTGGGAATTGTGACGGCTGCCTTCGGAGCACCTTTCTTCCTGTACCTGCTCAGGCGCCGGCGGAAGGAGGTGGTCGGCCTTTGAACCTGTCGCTGAGAGAGGCGGGCATTCGGGTGGATGGGCGATGGTTGGTGCGGGATGTCTCGCTCGACCTGCGCACCGGCCGTGTGCAGGCCGTGGTAGGCCCCAACGGTGCCGGCAAGTCGACGGTCCTGCGGCTGCTGGCCGGGCTCTGGCAGCCGACTACCGGCAACGTCGCGATGGACGGTGTCCCATTGCCGGCCATGCGGCGGCGCGCGGTGGCGCGGCGGATTGCCTTCGTGCCGCAGGACACGCACATCGGGTTTGCCTTCAGTGTGCGGGAGATTGTGGCGATGGGGCGCCATCCGCATGTCAGGCGCTTCGAGTCACCGGGCCGCGAAGACTCGGCGGCGGTGGAGCTCGCCATGGACCGAGCCGATGTGAGGCACCTAGCCGACCGTTTGGCGAACGAGCTGTCCGGCGGTGAGCGCCAGCGAGTGCTGATCGCGCGGAGCTTGGCGACCGAGGCGGACTTTCTCCTGCTGGACGAGCCCACCGCCAACCTCGACATTGACCACGCCTTGGACACATTCAGGCTGCTCAAGGCGTTGGCTGCGGAGGGCAAGGCCGTGGCGGTGGCGCTGCACGATCTCAACGCCGTGGTCCGCTGGGCCGACACGGCGACGGTGCTCAATGCCGGCAGGCTGGAGGCCGGCGGGCCGGTCGTCGACGTGCTCAGTGACCGCCTCTTGCGGACGGTGTTCAAAGTAGGCGTCGAGCGATTGCTCGGTGCCGCGGAGGGCACAGCCCTCGTTTTCCACCCGCTCGACAGCCCGAAGTGAAGGACTTGGCCGGGGCCACGCATCTCCGCCACTCCCGAATTGGTCGGCGCAAACGCCCTGGCGGGCCCCGCAGGGTCGGCCAGGGGCGTCCCACATCCAGAGGCCGAGCACTGGCACGCGGGCAAGTCCTTCCACACCGGGGGCGAACTTCGATATGCCGTCGGCCTCCTCGAGTGTCATTGGCTCATCGTCGTTCCCGGTCAATGGGCCGGCTTCGGAGCTCGCGACCCGGCCCTCGGAGCTTCCCAGTTCCTTCTTGATCAATTTCAAGATGCCCACGCAGGTGATTGTCTTTGCGGCTAGGGCTCCGAAGGAACCTGTCAACGCGGCCTTCGAGAGCCACGGAGGCCGTCGTGCCTAGGGCAGATTCGAGGGGCGCCTTGGCCAAGAACGCGAGCGGGGCAGCCTTGGCCCGCCCAGCGGTCCAAGGCACTGACGACTGACCCGTGCGCGGTGTAGCCCTTCAGCACGGCCATTCACGCCTCATGGCTCGTGTCTGGGGCAACCCTCGACACCAACTCGCCGCTGCAGCGTCGTGACCTGAGTGGGTGGGACGCTCGCCCGGCTGCTTGCCACCAGATCGTCGCGGGCTGCGCGCGAATCGGGAGGTCTCCTCCTGTCGCGCTGTTCCAACTCAGTCCGAGCGGGAGCGACTGTTACGATCCTTCCATGGAAGAGTCAGACATGTTCTCGCTGGAGGGCCGGACGGCTTTGGTTGCGGGTGCCAGCCGCGGCATTGGACTCGCGATCGCCAAGGCGGCTGCCCGCCAAGGTGCCCACACGATCCTGGCTTCGCGATCGATGGACGTGCTGGAGCCAGAGGCGAATGCTCTCAGCAGTGCTGGTCTCTCCGCGGAGGCAGTTGAGCTCGACGTCACATCGGAGGAGTCGATCGACGCCGTCGGGGCACGGTATGCCCACGCCGACATCTTGGTCAACGTTGCGGGGACGAACGTGCGCCGCCGGTTCGAAGACTACACAGCGGACGAGTATGACCGGATCATGCAGACGAACCTTCACGGCATTGTCCGCCTGACCAAGCATGTCGGCGGCAGCATGGTCGCGAGAGGGCAGGGGGGCAAGGTTGTCCACATCGGGAGCCTCATGTCACTGCTCGGGCTACCGTACCTGTCCGTTTACGCGATGACCAAGAGTGCTCTGGCGGGTCTTACGCGCGTCCTCGCCGCTGAGTGGGCCCACGCCGAGGTGCAAGTCAACTGCATCGCGCCGGGCTTCATCTTGACCGACCTGAACCGCGACATGTGGCAGCCAGAGCACATGCGGGAGTGGCTCGGAACGGTGCAGGCCAACCCTCGCATGGGAACGCCCGCCGACATAGCAGGCCTCGCCGTGTTCTTGGCCAGCCGCGCGGCCGACTACATCACTGGACAGGTGATCGCCGTCGACGGGGGCTACACCACGACGGCAAAGTGGCCCTTCGAGCCCATGCCGTGAAGCTGCACGGCCTGCCAGGGCCGTCGCAGGTGGAATTCCCTAGGCATCCTCTCCCCGGATCAGATCGTTCAGCGTCTCCCGCTTGCGAACCACCCGCAGTTCCGAGGCGTCAATCAGCACTTCGGCCGCCCTTGGCCGGGAGTTGTAGTTGGAGGAGAGCACGAAACCGTACGCTCCCGCCGTGGCGACCGCGAGCAGGTCGCCGGGCTCGCTAGCAGGCAGCATGCGATCCGCGGCCAGAAAGTCCCCGCTCTCGCAGATGGGGCCGACGACGTCGCACCGGACCGCCGGAGTGTCCCGCCGTTGCACCGGCAGAATCTCGTGGTGCGCCTGGTACAGGGCCGGCCGCACGAGGTCGTTCATCGCTCCGTCCACCACAAGGAACGTCTTCTTGCCGGAACGCTTGCGAAACAGCACGCGTGCCAGCAGAATGCCCGCCTGGCCGACGATTGAGCGGCCCGGTTCGATTCCGAGCCGCAACCCCTGGCCGCGAAACTTCTCGGCCAGGAGTCGTCCGTAGGCCGGGATCGACGTGCTCTCCTCGCCGCGCGCGTAGCCCACGCCAAGCCCGCCGCCAAGGTTGAGCGACTCAATCGGGAGGCCGGCTCCCCGAAGCCGCCCGGCGAGCTCCAACATCTGCTCCACCACCTCCGTGAACACGGCCAGGTCGCGGATCTGGGAACCGACGTGGCAGCTCACGCTGGACAGGCGCAGCGGGCGCCACCTGCGGGCGTCGCCGTAAAGGCGTCCGGCATCCTCCACCGTGACGCCGAACTTGTGCTCGCTGAGACCCGTGGCGATGTACGGGTGCGTCTGAGCGTCGATGTCAGGATTCACGCGCAGGCCTACCTCGGGCGCAACGCCAAGGCGCGTGGCGAGATCCCGCAGCAACGCCAGCTCAGGTTCGGATTCGCAATGGATCATGCCCACGCCAGACCGCAGGGCGAACTGCAGCTCGGACTCCGTCTTGCCCACTCCGGAATAGACGACCGACCGGGGGTCGCCGCCCGCTCGAACGACCCTGTGGAGCTCACCGCCCGACACGATGTCGAAACCAGCCCCCTCCTTGGCCAGCAGAGCTAGCACCGCCAGCGATGAATTGGCCTTCACCGCGTAATGGATCCGGTGCGGTACGTCGCCCAGCGCTTCCTCGTACGCTCGGTAGTTCTCCCGGATCGCCCGTGCCGAGTAGACATAGGTCGGCGTGCCCACTCGATCGGCGACAGCGGCAAGCCCGAAGTCCTCGCAGCAAAGCTGTCCGGACCGGTAGCGGAAACCTTGGACGGGAAAGTCGGCGTCGCTTGGGGGATTCGTCACGCTGCCACCTTCATCACGATTGCGGTCTCATCGTCCCACTGCCCTCCGTCTCCGTTGGAGGCGCGCAGTGTGTCGAACATTTCGTCCACGATTTGTTTCGCCGGCATCCCGCACCGGTCCGCGACAAAATCGAGGATCCGCTGCTCGCCGTGCGCGTCGCCGCTCGGTCCGCCACCCTCGCTAAACCCGTCTGACACGCTCAGCACAATGTCGCCGGGGCACAGCGCGAACCGCTTCGTCTCGTACGTGGCGTCGCGGAACAGGCCCAGCGGTAGTCCCGGCATCTCGGCCGCTTCCGGCCGGCCACCCCTGATGACGCACGGATACGGCATGCCCGCGCCTGCCATTTCCAACAGGCCGCGCTCGGCATTCCAAACCCCGAAGGTGGCCGCGACGAACTGTCCCTCGATCTGGCGGTCCGCCAGGGATTGATTCACGCAGGCCAGAGTCTCGGCCGGTGACCGGCCGGGACCGGCGAACGTGCGAAAGACGCCACTTGCCAGCGCTGCGTAGATCGCGGCTGCCGCACCCTTGCCGCTGACGTCCGCATTGACAAATCCGAACCAACCGTTCCGTTGGTAGAAGTCGTAGAAGTCTCCTGACACCATGGATGCAGGGGCGTTGCGGGCGGCCACCTCCAGCCCGCTCACGCGCTCGGGGGCCGCGGGCAGCAGGTGGTTCTGCAAGGCCCGCGCGGCGATCAGGTCTGCGGCCAGGCGCCGCTCCTTGGCCACTGTCTCCTCGTGGAGCCGGGCATTCTCGATTGCCGCGGCAACCTGGGGCGCCAAGAGGGTGAGCGTCGACACATCGTCGGCGCCAAAGCGTGCCGCGCTGACGCTCTCAAGGTCCAGAATGCCGACGAGCTTGCCCTTGAGCAGGAGCGGGACAGCCACCTCGGACTGGATCCCCGGCATCGACTCGATATACCTAGGGTCGCTCGCGGTGTTCTCAACGAGGACCGGCTCCAGCGCCACGGCCGCTTGGCCAACGATTCCATCGCCCAGTTGCAGATCGCTCCAGCAAACGCGCTCGTCAAACTTCACGCCGAAGTAATGTCGCAGACGCGGTGCCTGGCGGTCTTTCAGGTAGATCGCGAGGGCGTCGTAGGGATCAGCCGCCGCGTTAGCTCCGCAATCTTGCGGAGGAGTTGGTCCAAACCGAGGATTGTCGAGTATTCCTCTGCAACCTTGTGCAACGTTTCCAGCGTGGATCGCTGCTTCTCCCTCGCCCGGTAGAGCTGGGCGACGTCGATCGCCAGCGAAAACCGGGAGGCCACCAATGCGAGCAAGTCTGACGCTCTGGAGTCGAAGGCCGCCGCGTCCACTGACTGCAGGTCCAGAACGGCGACCACGCGGTCGCGTGCGACCAGCGGCACAGCGAGCTCGCTCATGACCGCCTCCAGGCCTGCCACATAGCGCGGCTCCCGGGTCACGTCATCGGCCAGAACCGGCTCGCGGGTCACGGCTGCCAGCCCGGTCAGGCCCTCGCCGGACCGAACCCGCAGTGTCTTGACCAACTCGGGCGGCAGGCCCACTGCGTGTGCAATTCGCAGGTGGCCGTCCTCGTCGGGAATCAGGACGGAGTACATCTCGTAGTCGACGACCTGCCGGACAATCCGCGCCAGTTCTCGCAGCAGACCGTCAAAGTCCAGCGAGTGGGCCGCGACCGCTTCCGATGCGTCCAGCAGGACGGCGATACCCGTGCCCCGGCGGGCCGGACTTGTGTTCAAGGCGGGGGGTTGGCCAGAATCAGCCATGGTCACTCCAGCTCTCCGCGCGGGTTGGCAGCCGTGGCCAGCCGGGAACGCTCACTGGGTGCCGTTAGGTGCCGTCGGGCGGCTAGGGCTCCAGCAGTCTTCAGGTTACTGCACTGCAGCTGTCTTGGTGAGGGCCGACCACCGGCTGCCCGGTCCTTCCCGCTGCCAGGCGGTTCCGCGACCGCCCAGTCAGTCGCTGACAGCTGAGCCCAATCGGTGGCTGGTCGCGACGCGGTCCGCTCCCGCCTCCAGCAAGGCTCTCGCTTGTCCGGCCTCCCTGATTTCACCAGAGGCGACAACTTCCAAGTCGAGTCCTACGCTGCGCCTGACCCGGGCGACATCCTCCGGCCGCGGGACTTGTTGTGCGAGGGCCGTAGCGACCGCTTGGGCGCCGGCCAGCTTGGCGACGGCGCAGGCTTCGGCCGCGCGGCGCTCACTGAGCGACGGTAGCGGCAGCGCGACCGTCAGGCGGGCATGGCCGCACTCGGCGAGCTGGGCCACGGCCCGGATGTCGACAAACGCCGCGTCCAGGTCCCCCGACCTCAGCGCGCTGGTATCGGCCACCATCCAAAGCTGCCGGACGCCCAGCCGCATGAGCAGTTCCGCCTCGGCGCACTTTACCGGCGTTAGCGAGGTTCCGTGCGGACATGAGATTCCGGAGGACGCCGCGGTCGAGCTGCCCTTGAGCACGAGAACGGCCAGCGAGGCCCAGCGGGGCGGTACCCAAGCCGATCGGAAACCGCCGGCACGGCAAGCCTGCAAGAAGCGCTCGACTTCGGCGGGAGTCGGGTCGGCGCGAGTCAGGGACAGATCAAGCGCCCGAGCATCGGGCCAGTCGCCGCTGCCGGTTCGCTGCGCGGGATCGTCCTCTTGACGGCATCCGCAGGCTTGGGATTGGCCCGGCGGATTAGCCAAGGCGGCGATTTGCATCGCCAAGTCTGCGCGCTCCGTGGGCGTCATTGCCTCTCTCTTCATTGTCACAGCCTGCTCCGATCTGGCGCAAGGCTGGGGTTGTCGGCCCAGGGCCCCGGGGCCGTGGGCGCGAACCAGGCGCGGTCTCGGTGTGTGCCTCCCGGACATGGCACGGGGCTGGGCACCGGCGGTCGCGCGTTGCCCGACAGGTGGATACGGCCCTTCACGCCATCGGACCCGAAGGGTGCGATTTTCGCGTTCGCTGAGAAGCGCGTTTCGACAGAACCGGGCCAGAGCCAGATGTCCAGCTCTTTATTGCCGCCGGGCTTGCAATCAATGCCGCACTTTGCTTCAATGATGTTTCCGGGGTCGCTCAGCCGCGAGGGAGTGTTGAGCCGTAAACAGAACGGTGGTGAATCGTGGAGAGTCGTCTGAATCAGCTTACGAAACGCATGGTGAGGGCAATTGACGAGTCGCTCTCCACCTCTCCGTCGGTTGCCAAGGTGATCAAGGAGTTCCGGGACGAGGGCTATGACGCGCTGTTGGTATTGGAGGCCACAGTCGGGTTTACCAAGCGTCGCGGAGGGGGCGGTGGCGAGGTCAGCCCCAAGGTCAGTCACACGGTGCTCGAGGAGACCCTGACGGACAAGGATCAGGAGTTTCTCAAGTCCCTAAGCATCAAGCTGGAGGGCTAGCGTTCTAGGGCAGGGCGCACGCCCTGCTTCGTCGTGGCCGTGACCGAACGGGGTGGCGCCCCCTAACGCCGCACATGCTGGCGCTCGTACATTTGCCGATCCTAAGCTTGTGATCGGCGGTGATCTATAATAAACGCGGCGTTCGGTCATCCGGATCGCCCTGAACTTGCCGTGAACCGAAGAGGCTTTCTCGCCCGGTCAGTTCACGCCGCCGGAGCGCTTGCGGCTTCGGACTTCCTGAGTTACTTCCTGAGCGAGGGGCACGGAGGCCTCAGCCCGGTGCTCCGGGGCGCCGTCAAAGACCATGCTCAGGAAGCGGACGAGCCGCGCTTCCTGATCTATTGGTTCATGGAAGGCGCTTGGATGAGTTATGACATGTTCGGGCCTGTCGTGCCCGTGCGCAACGACTCCAGCTTCGGCGACCTGCCGCGGAATCCCGATGACTGGGGCAAGATATCGCGGCATGTCTACCGCACGAAGGACCTCAGCCCCGAGGGCTTCAGGAAGCACGGCGAGATTTTTCACGGGCCGTTGGCCGAGGATGGCAGGGAGTTGTTCGGTGAGATGGCCGTCCTGTCGAGTGCATTGACCGGTAGCGGCCACACTCGCGACCGTTTCAAGGCTCACTACGGGCACTACACGGTTGACATGAAGTCACCGAGGGAACCTGACGAGCGGACCGTCTTGCAGGCATTCTGCGAGCAGGCTGGGCGGTCGTACCTGCTTCCCAACCTGAACTGGCACCGCTGGCTATCGGACGGCGAGCTGGACATCGCTGCCTACCCCGAGGGAACCGGCATCTACCACGCCTTGGGCCCAAGCTGGGCCCACATCGTCTACCCGCGCACGCCGAAGTACACGCGCAACCTTGTCGAGCGGACGCTCCAGATGCGCAACGACCAGCGAAACCATGCGGTGCAGCGCTTTCTGGAGCAGTCCCGAAGCAGCCTTCTCGCAGACCGAAACAGTCCCGAGCTGAGAAGCTTCGCTTCCGCGCTGGACGTGTACAAAAGGCTTGTTCAGGGTGTCCCCCAGCAGATCGAGACTGGGAAGCTATTCTCCGATCGCGATCTGCGTGACGAATTCGGCGTGACTCGCGCCGACGAGGAAGTCCACTTTGAGCTGATCAACAACACTCTGCCACGCAGCAAGTACACCCCGAACATCAACGTGCAGGCAATGATGATGTACGAGATGATGGCCCAGGGGCTGAGTTGCGCCGGTTGGCTCGAGAATCGCTTGGTGCGCGGCTTTGACCACCACTGGTCGCGGTCAAAGATTTTGGCCGGATATCCGTTCGATCAGCGAGAAATGATCCGCCGCGAACTGTGGGCTCCACTCAAGACTTTCGTCCGCAAGCTCAAGGAGACCGAGTATCGCAACACGGGCACTTCCTTCCACGACCACACGACAATCGTGCTCAGCAGCGAGTTCGGCCGGACTGTTGGTGGTGACATCGCGAGCATCCTTGAGAAGGCCGACTTGCCTGAGGAAGAGAAGCGCAAGCAGATCCTCTCCCAGGACATCAGTGCCCACAACCCGGTCAACTCATGCGCATTTCTCGGCCCGCGGGTCCGGGGTGGCGCGCAGTTTGGATGGGTCGGTCAGAAGACAATGCAGCCCGTCCCGATCCACCCGGTCACGGGAGACCTAGACCCGCGGTTCGATCGCGACGGGGAATTCATGGCGGGCTACTCCGAGCCTAGCCCGGGCTTCATCATGCCGAACCACGGGCATATTTACTCGACCGCGCTCAAGTTGGCAGGTGTCGAGCCGGGCGGCGCTGGAAGAAACGACGCCCCTCACCTGCCGTTCCTCATGAAGGCGTGAGCTTGGCGTCTACCGCCGTCGCAGGGCGATCGGTTCGGGGAGCAGGGGACTGAGCGCTCCGGCCATCGACGAGTGACCGCCGGTTGTCCGGGTGTCCGCCCATTCCTTGCTGTGCGGGCACTCTGACTGGCACCAGCGAAGCGCGCGCACGGCGGGTCGGATTGGCCTTGAAGTGCTCTCAAGCGGTTGAATGTGCCTCACGGACTCGACTGGAGGCGGATCTGGGGAGTGCCGGTCTTGCGGCATGAGTCTGACGTCTTCTGCCTGGCCAGGCTCGTGGCTGCGCACAGCCGACGGTGAGGCCCCGAAGCTATCCCCAGATGTCCCTCAGCGAGCAGGGTTCTCGTACCAGATCACTCCCAGCTCCTTGCCGTCGTAGCCCGCCGCGATGTACGGCCCCTTCTCCTCCAGGGTGACCAAGTCCAGGTCGCCATCGAGGTCGAGATCCGTCAGCTCGATCAGGTCGTAGATGAATCCCTCCGGGCCGCTGATCGAGTGAGGAGTCCACTGTGAGTCACTTGGCGCGTCTCGGTAGGAGAGCCAGAATACGCCGATCTTGCCGTCCGTGGCGTGCTCGCATGCTACGACAAGATCCGGCTGGCCGTCGACGTCAACATCGGCAACTTGCACCGATTTGCCCGTGCCGGCTCCTTCTGGCATCGCGATCCGGTGTGTTTCCCAAGTGGGTGGCTCGCCCCGACCCCGGCGGTGATATCGGAGTGGCCCACCCTTGACCGCGACGATAACGTCCTCCAGCGAATCACCGTCCAAGTCGGCCACGGTGTTGTGCATCGCCTCGTGTGTTCCCTCGGGCCCGATTCGGTGTTCCGGCCACGCCTCAGTCTGGAGTGCCGCAATGCCCGGGTTTTCGAGCCAAAGGGCACCGCGGCGCGGCCCTGTCCGGTCGGTGGCGACCAAGTCGCCGTCGCCGTCGGCGTCCATGTCACGCACGCGAAGCGTCATGATCCACCCGGCATCGTAGATCGGATGCCATGTCCACCGCGAGAGATCTCGTGCATCTGCCGGGGCCTCGAACCACCCGATGCGGGCCGAAGGCCCCTTGGCGCCAGCGACCAAGTCCGGGCCGTTCTTGCCGTCCACCTGCATCGCGACTGCGTACATCCACTGGGCCATGCCGGAAGCGGCGGGAATTGCCGCTGTTTGCCACGCGGCACTCTCCAGCAGGCGCGACTGGTCGCTTGGCGCCCAGTGAACGTACATCGAGCGCGTCAAACCTTCGCAGGCGCTGACCACATCCATCGTTCCGTCCCCGTCCAGATCAACAAGGAACGCGTCCTCCGGGTCCCCGACTTGGCCCACCGTCACCGATGGCCACGGCTTCCGCAGCTCTGACTGGCCGGGATTCAGGTAAAGGCGGACCTGGCCGCCCTGTTCCCACGGCGACACGATGTCCTGGAGTCCATCACCGTTGATGTCGGAGAGTCGGACCCCATCAGCCCCGGATGATGAATCGTCTATCGTGTGCCGGACCCACTGTCCTTGGGGCCAGGCAGCACTCCGCGCATCCGTGGCTGGCTGTTCACAACCAGCAAGCACCAAGGCTGAGAGCGCTGCAATCGAGAGAAGTCTCCCGATTGCAATCCGGGCAGCGTCTCTCGGGTCGAGCGCGAACGACGTGTCGCTGTGCCAACGCTCCGGCCAAGCATCGCCCCCAAGTGATGCGACGCAAGTTCCCCGCGAAGCGCCCCTCGGGGCTAGCGCTGCCCGAGGGGTCGAGGCCATCTGACACCCGTAGGGCTGCAGGACCTCAGTGAGCCATGATCGGAATGGTCGCTGACGTCATGTCCCAGTCAATGCTAAGACTGCCGTTGTTCCCCTCGCCTGGCGTAATGCTGATCGTCAACTGCTCAAGCATCGACTCCAATTCCGAGACGCTCATCGGCGCGCGGCCCAGATCCTCAGCATCGGCATAGCTGAACGCACCCCACTGGTCTGCCACCTTGTTGACGATGAGTGTCCATGAGGACTCGCCCGGAATGGTGAAAAGCCCATACTTCCCGGCGGGCACGTGCAGTTCGCCCAGCATCAGATCCCGGTCTGTTTCGAGCGTTGTGGCTTCGTCGGCACCAGTGCGCCAGACCTCGTCCAGTGGCACCAGTCCCCCGTAGATCTCCCGTTCCTTCTTGTAAGGTCTGCCGTAAGTGACTGTAAGGTTTGCCTCACCGACCATCGCGGTGACGCTCTCGTGCGGGCTTGCCCGCTCGGGCTCGGGCTCGGCCTCTTCCATGGCAGCCGCTTCGGGAGCGGGCTCCGACTCCTGATTGCAGCCAACGGCAGTCAGCATCGCGACAGCCAGAAAGCAAAAGGCGGTGGTCTTCAAGAAATGCACAGTGTGTCTCCAATTAGCCAGTTTCGTGAACGGCGGTCCGTGTCGCCGTCTCTGGGGCCATTCTAGCCCACGGTCCGAGTCGCTGATTCAAGAATGCGACACGGACCGCTATACCGGGCTCTGGCTAGCAGCCAGTGGTGCCCGCCTCGGACCGCGTGCTCAGATGGCGATCCGATCCTCGCCAGCGCTGCACCCCTTTGGCGCACGTGACGGTTATCCCACCTTCCCGTTGCGCCTCGGGAGCCCGTCTCAGGAAGGCTTCGCGACCCTCCTCGGGCTCCCGGGACGGGCGCATCAATAGCGAGATCGGCCAACATCCGGATGAGTATTTGTAACATAGGTGTTTGGAAAGTGCCTTCCTAATGTTCCCTAATCAGTTCCGATTTCATGAATGGGATGCCGATAGACGTGCTGGGTTCTTCTGGAACGACGAGGGTGTCATCCAAGACCAGCGCGGCCGATAACCCGCCCTTTCGAGGCAGCGAAGGGTCGACAACCCGAGAGTGCCGTGCGATGAACGCGGTTCGGCACTTCGTTGGCGGCGGCGTCCAGCGAGCAGCGATCCCCACGGGAACTCCTTGGAAGTCTTGGGACGGTAGGGACTTCGATACCCGTTGACGTTCTCGCGAGACCCTTTCCAGCGTTCAGGCAAGAAGACGCGGGACGCACTGTCAGACAATGGGCGGGCCTGTTCGCAAAGCACTCATCTGGCTCGGAGATCTTTGCGTGCCGGTGCAGCAGTTCGACCGGAACCCTTCGGCCGAGGACAACAGACAGGAGCGTGACCATGAACTATCCGTTTCCTAAGGGCTCGGGCCTGGTCCAATGAATGCCCTTGTTCCCCTACCAGTAGTACCTCCCCAACGTCTTGCGCCGCTCGTGTGATTCTCGTAAAGGGTCAGGCAACTGATATGTCCTATTTGCCCCCTATTAACTCTATAAGTGGATCTCCGGTGGAGCCTTGGCTAGATCTGCCGATGACCAGAATTCTGATGACGCGGACGCTTTCGCAAGGCGTGGTACATTGTCGGCTTGGTCAGACGCCGTGCCGAGGCGGATCGGCTAATGTGAACCACCGACAGCAATGGGAGAGTCGTTGACGTGACCCCGAACGAGTTCATTGCGAAATGGCACGCCTCGGAGCTGAAGGAGCGCTCTGCGGCGCAGGAGCACTTCATCGACCTGTGTCACCTGCTAGGCGAGCCGACCCCGGCGGAGGCGGACCCCAAGGGGGATCACTACTGTTTCGAGCGTGGAGCGCTCAAGGATTCCGGCGGCGAAGGCTGGGCGGACGTTTGGAAGCGGCACTGCTTTGCTTGGGAATACAAGGGGAAGCACGCGAACCTTGACGCCGCATTCGACCAACTGCGGCAATATGCGCTCGCGTTAGAGAACCCTCCGCTGCTGATCGTTTCGAACATGGTCCGATTCCGGATTCGGACGAACTGGACCAACTCCGTCAGCAAGACCCACGAGTTCGATCTAGAGGGTCTCGCAGACGGCGCCAACCGGGACAAGCTCAAGTGGGCCATGTCCGACCCGGAGCGCCTGCGGCCGGGCGAGACTCGCCAAACGCTGACGGAGCGGGCCGCGACGCACTTCGCCGGGCTCGCACAGTTGCTTCGCGACCAAGGTCACGGTCCCGAGGACGTGGCACACTTCGTGAACCGGCTTGTCTTCTGCATGTTCGCCGAGGATGTGGGCCTGCTCGCAAACAAGATGTTCACGCGGATGTTGGAGCGGTCGCACCAGAGTCCCGACAGATTCGCATCCTTGGCGCGGAAGCTGTTCGGGGCGATGTCCACGGGTGGCGAGGTCGGGTTCGAGGACGTGGCTTGGTTCAACGGCGGGCTGTTCGAGAATGATGCCGCCCTCCCGATGGACAAGGGGCAGATCGAGACGACTCTGGAGGCCTCCGGACTGGATTGGTCGAGCATCGACCCTTCGATCCTCGGCACCCTGTTCGAGAGGGGACTCGATCCGGACAAGCGTTCCCAACTTGGGGCGCATTACACGGACCGGGACAAGATCACGCGGATCATCGATGCGGTGATCGTTCGCCCCCTGCTGGCGGAGTGGAAGACCGTGACGAGCCAGATCGGCGACAGGTTGGAGAGGGCAAGCAGGGCGAAATCGCAGGGTGCCGCGACATGGCAGCGGCGGCGGGCGGAGAACGCGCTGAGCGTGTTTCTCGAACGACTTCGGGCGTTCACAGTGCTTGACCCGGCCTGCGGGTCGGGCAACTTCCTCTATCTCGCGCTCCACGCTCTCCACGATGTGGAGCACCAGGTTCAGTTGGAGGCCGAGGCACTGGGCCTCCAGCGAGGCTTCCCCTCGGTCGGGCCCGCCAACGTGCAGGGGATCGAGTTGAACGCCTACGCGGCTGAACTGGCGCGGGTGTCGGTGTGGATCGGCGAGATTCAGTGGATGCGGAGGAACGGATTTCCGGGTTTGCGGAAGCCGATCCTCGACCCGCTGGAGACCATCGAATGCCGCGACTCGATCCTGACACCCGACGGTGGGGAGCCTGACTGGCCCGATGCGGACGCCATCATCAGCAATCCACCGTTCCTGGGCGGCAAGCTGCTTATCTCGAACCTCGGCGAGGAGTACATCCGCTCGCTGTTCCGGGTCTACGATGGCCGGGTGCCCCGCGAGGCCGATCTGGTCTGCTACTGGTTCTTGAAGGCCGGTGAACGCTTGAGCGGGGCCTCGAAGCGGGTGGGTCTGGTCGCGACGAACTCGATACGGGGAGGAGCGAACCGCAAAGCACTCGAGAACGCGACGAGCGGCGGGATGATCTTCGAAGCGTGGAGCGACGAGCCGTGGGTGATCGACGGCGCTGACGTTCGCGTCTCGCTGGTATGCTTCGCGGCAGCGGACGGTGGAGCAGCGACGGAGCGCCGCCTCAACGGCGAGACCGTGGACGAGATCTACACGGATCTGACGGCCCGGCGTGGCCAAGCGGGCCTCGACCTGACCAAGGCGATGCGGCTCGCCCGAAACGCGGGCGTTGCCTTTATGGGTGACACCAAGGGAGGTCCGTTCGACATTACTGGAGACTTGGCCCGCGAGTGGCTACGGCAACCCGCCAACCCCCACGGCCTCCCGAACTCCGATGTGCTCAAGCCGTGGATGAACGGCAGGGCCATCACGCAGCGATCCGCCGACAAGTGGATCGTCGATTTTGGGTGGACGATTGCCGAGAGTGAGGCCGCCCTGTACGAATCTCCGTTCCAACACACCAAGGAACATGTCCATCCCATGCGACAGGAGAATCGCCGCGACGCCTACCGCCTCAATTGGTGGCGGCATGCCGAGCCACGACAGGGCATGTGGAAGGCTCTCGACGGGCTGGCCCGGTACATCGCGACGCCAGGGGTATCCAAGCACCGCCTCTTCGTTTGGTTCGACGTTCGGGTCTGCCCCGACAGCGCTGTGATCGCCATTGCCCGCGGCGACGACACCACGTTCGGCATCGTGCACAGCCGCTTTCACGAGGCTTGGTCGTTGCGGAAGGGAACCAGCTTGGAGGACCGGCCCCGCTATACGCCGACTACGACCTTCGCGACCTTCCCCTTCCCGGACGGACTCTCGCCCGACATCCCCGCCAGCGACTACAAGGCCAATCCACACGCCCAGGCCATCGCCTCGGCGGCCCAGCGACTCGTTGAACTTCGGGACCACTGGCTCAACCCTTCCGAGTGGGTGGAGTGGGTGGACGAACCCGTGCCCGGCTACCCACCGCGTCCGGTGCCACGCGACAAGAAGGCGGCAACCGAGCTCAAGAAGCGAACGCTGACGAACCTCTACAACGCACGGCCTCAATGGCTCGCCGACGCTCACGCCCGACTCGACGCCGCTGTGGCTGCAGCCTATGGCTGGCCGGACGGCATCACCGACGACGAGGCGCTGAGCAAACTGCTCGCCCTAAACCAACGCTGATCTTGCCACCGAGGAATCAGGGGTCGCACCGGTCCTCGGCGGCTCTGGCCTTCTTGCCCGAGGTTGCGGTTCACCCTCGCCCCAGATACGCCGCGCTCGCGCAGGGCGACCGCATCGAACTCCGGGGATTCGGCGTCTTCAAGGTGCGGCACCGCAAGACCCGGACGGGCCGCAATCCCAGGACCGGCGAGCCGGTCGAGGTGCCGTCCCGCGACGTGCCGGTCTTCCAGCCTTCGAGGCACCTCCGCAGCCGGGTGGACCGCGGCTTTGGGGTTCTGGGGAAGGAAGCGCGCTGGGAGGTCGTCCGCGATCTATAGCCTCGCCGTCGATGCCACGATGCGGCCTGCCGGTCGTTCCGCCGTCGAGACGGCGTTGCAGCTGGCTTGAGCCACTGTTATGTGGCTAAAGCCAGCCCACCCCTTGGGGCCACGCTTCGCGTCCCCGCAGGGGCTGCCGAGGGGCTCTGCCCCTTCGAACCCCCCAAACCGTGCTCGCCGAGTGTGCGCGCGACACCGCGACCGCGAGCGCGAATCTGGTAGGTGGCAGAGCGTCAGCAGGCTGGCTCAGGAGTCCTTCGAGCTGAAGCGCCCTTTTTGTTCTCCATCTCCACTTCGTCAATGGCGGGGATAGCCTTTTCGGCGATTTTCAGTAGGCCGTTGACGTAGTGGTCGGTGATCTTGCCGCCGCCATCGGCGAGTTCCTGGGCAAGTTGAGGGACGATGACGCTCCAGTTCTGGTAACGTGGCGTCTCGAAGTGTGGCCAATGATGGGCGTCCGGGCGAGAGAGACCGTTTCGATTCAGCCCGGCCACGACTTCTTGGCGGCGTTCCTTCTCTGTATCGGTCATGGCTCGCTTGCTCTTTGCGGTACGCACACCCCAGTACCAACTCGTCGGACCTCCCTTGCCACATTCCAGCATCACGGCGGTTCGCCCGTCCGATTTGGAATCCCTTACGCCCTCGTCCTGCACCCACCCGTATCGGTAAACGCGGAGGTAGTTTGACCAGTTCTTGTCCCCGCCATAGTGGCACCCGATGTCCAGATCGTCGACTATCTCCGGGAGCTCGTTCCGAACCCGCTCCTCGACCCGGTCCCGCAGGTGCTCAAGGAACCGTCGGCACACATCGTGCTTGACGGCAGGCCACGCCCGGCGCACTGCAAACGCGGCGTGCAGGTGTCTCGGGTTCTCGCCAAGGTATTCGCGAATGTAGCGGGCTTCGGTGTCGGTCATGGTCAAATCTCCGAAATGGTGTTGGCAGAAGAGTTGCGCCTCTCGCAGGAACCAGCGGAGCCGCTCGGCATCGCTGAGCTTGCAGCAGGTCCCGAACCAGTCCGCGAGCGAGGCACCGTCACCGACTGCCGCATCAGCCTTGGCGGCCGTGGCGTTGTGATCCGTTGCGGCGTCCTCCGCAAACCCAACGTCCTCAGCAGCGGCAGCCTGCCCCAAGGCGGCGCCTTCCCCGTCGGAAGGATCGTCCTCGCCTAGCTGCGCATCGTCCGCAACATAGGGAAGCACGCGGAAATGATTCTTCCAGGGCTCGCGATCCGGAAGGCTCGACTCGTGGGGCATCCGCCAGCGGGGCGGCAGGTAGACCAGTACGAAGCGTCCTCGATACTCCCTGTCGAGAAACTCCAGATAGTCCCTGCATTGCCCGGGCTGGTCGTCGGCGTAGGGTTTGTTCTCGAACGCGAGGCAGAAGAGTCCGTCGTCGGTCGGAATGTCCACCGTGATGTCGATGCGTCGGCGCCCAGGAAGCCCGCGCTCCGGCACGACGCGGATCTTGTCGGGGGCGGTGGACCGAAGCCGACCCGCAAGCCGCTCAAGAGTCGCCGCCCTGCTCCCTCGGCCAGAGGCCGCGTGGCGGGTCCGGCCTGAATCAGGTGCATCGCGGCCAACCTCCAACAGTTCCAGCATCGCTTCCAGAAAGGTCGCGCCCTGACCGTGCTCACCGTCCGGATCGAGCAGGTCGGCGATGATCTCCGAGAGGCCGAGTTCGTCGTTGCGGAGGTAGCGGAAGGTGTTGAAGCGGCGTGCGAGATGGCGGTCCAATTCGCGCTCGACCAAACGGGCCGCTTGAAGGTGCGGCGTCAACTCCTGAAGGAGACGAACCGATTCGCGCTGACGGTGCCGCCGAACGCCATCCACATCGTCCAAGAAGCGAACGCAATCCTCCCTACGGGCCTGCCGTACCTCGTCCAGATGGTGCAGCAACCGGGATACCGAGTCCGGCGCTACGGCCTCAGAGGTGTGTGGCGGTGATGTCGGCCGGGCAGACCCCTTTCCGTACTGGAACATGGTGAACGTTCTGACACGGCAGTATAACAAAACTAGGCTCATCCGCAGAATTTGTGGGCTTCGGGGGGCTGGGGAAGGTGAGCGAGTGTATGGTAGAGGGCGAGATGGCAGGCGTCGTAGGTGCGGAAGCCGAAGGCGCGGCGGAGAGTGAGTTTGGCTTTGAGGTTGAGGCCCTCGACGGCACCGGAGGAGTGGCAGCGCCCGGTGCGGAACCAGTTGAGGATGAGGGGTCTGTGGTTGGTGAGCATGCGGGCGAACTTGGCGAGGGGCTGAGTCTTGGTGCGGTAGGCACGACGGCGCCAGCGTTTGAGGAAGCGGTTGGCTTGGGTGGGGGAGCGGGCATCGAAGAACTGGCGGAACTCCTCCTTGAGCAGGTAGGCCCGGACGGTGTCGAGGTTGAGCTTGAGGAGGTCTTGCAAGCGAGGCACTTGGAGTTCGCTGAGATGCTCGCGCCATTTGAGCAGCAGCCAGCGGGAGTTCTTCAAGACGGGCTGCTGGCCTTGGGCTTTGAGCCGGCGAGCTTCGCCGGCACGGATCTTGTCGATGGCTTCGCTGAGCTTCTTCATGATATGGAAGCGATCCAGAACACGAACAGCTTGTGAAGCGCGGTCCGCGACAACGATCAGGTAGGGCTTCCACATGTCGGAGCAAACCACTTGCAAGCTTGCCGAGCGGTCTTGGCCGAACCAGTCGAAGAATTCCTCGAGCGTCTTCTTCTTGCGGTGCTGGCCGACCCACAGCAGGCGGCGGCAGCCTGCGTCGAGCTGGTACACGAGCGTCAGGTACTGGTGGCCCTTGTGCCAGGCGATCTCGTCCACGCCGAGCACCCGGATGTCGTTGAGGCAGACGTGCTGGCGGCCCCATCGCACCGCCATGGCGACCGAGCGATGCACGCATTCCCAAGACACGCCGAAGGCCGAGGCGGTCTGCTTCCAAGAGAGTCGCTTGGCCCAGCCGGCGAGCATCCAAGCGAAGGCCTTGGTGACCGGGCGCTTGCCGTCGGCCCAAGGCACCTTCTCGACCTTGACCTTGCCGCACCACTTGCAGCTGACGCGGCGCATGGCGTACACCAGCGCGACTGGCAGGCTCAGCACGGGCACGAACTGGAAGCGGCGCGGCTTGAGTCGGTCATATCCAGGTCCGGGCATGCCGCAGACCGAGCAGATGGGGCGGTGGCCGGCACGGGGCCGCACCTGCACCTCCAAGCGCCCGTCCCCGGCGGCATTCTCCAGCAGCCGGATCTTGCCGTAGACGAAGCCCGGGTATTTTGTGAACTCGATTGAGAATCGTGGTTAGCCGCATCAGACACCGCACATAAAGTATCATGCTGGCCCATGTCCGGGACCATGCCGTATCCTTGGCGCAGACCCCGCAGCTCAGCCGATGCGGGCAAACCACTACTGCAAGAAGGAAGAGCAGCTACTGGACGCGAGCCCACGTACCGCCCACCAAGCCATGCTCACCCATCATCGGACCCACACTTTGTGCGGAGGAGGCCAAAACAAAACTAAAGTCATATCAACAACTTCACTTACCTTACTGGATTCCATCGGACCAAGCTGGACGGTGCGATATAGGACGCCCAATCCTCCATGAGCCGTCTGCGCCGCTCGAAGAGGTCCGTCCGCAGGTAGGCCGCTTCTGACCTTGTTCCGCACGACATGCGCCAGCGCCGCCTCGACGACCTCCCGGGTATGGTCCGTCTTATCCGTGGCCCAGTCCCGGAATGACGACCGGCCCCTATGGGGAACCACCGGAATCCCTTAGCGCCCGAGCAACCGTTCCATCCGTTTGTGGTGCAACGGCCTCCCGCTCTCCGCCACAAACACGGCCGGACTCGTGCCATCGCCCAACCGCCGCGCATCCTCCAGAATTGCCACCGCCCGGTCAGACAGCGGAACCCGGTGCTCGCGCACGCTGTTCATGTCGGTCCGCCGGAACCGACCACACGGCCTCCTCGCGGTCGATCTCGCTCCACATCGCCCGCCGGACCTCGCTGCGCTTCTGCTCAATCACGCGTATGGCCGCTTCGGCGAGAGTGGGTACACCGTCGGAGCGACGCTTCTCCGCCAGCGGAGCGCCACCCGAACGGGCCAGCTTCCGGTTCGTTAGCGCCTATTCGCAGGCCTCGGCCAATGAAACGAGCGCAACGCTGCTCAGACCGATTTCGCGCTTGCGGCCACGGACTACGGTCGCTGGATCCAAGTGCGCGCTCCGGTCTCCTTGACGTAGCTGTAGAGCCCGTTGCCGTCGCAGTGCCGTCCAGGTGGAGCCGAGCGCACGATGACGGCCGAGAGCCGGTTGTGAGGAGACTTTCCCGGGGGACGGAATACCGTGCCATTATTCATTCCCTAACTCAATCTGGGAACACACGGAATTACAAGAAACGGCCTGACACGATGCGGGATGAGCTAATACCGACCAAACACACACTACTTGAACCACCTAGGGAACTGCTGGCACGCTCTGGGACGGTAGGCGTCTGGCCCAAGTGCTTGCTGCGTCGCTCGGTTAGGCCCGCAGGGTCGCCGCGGCTGCCGGTCACCATGAGGGCCGCCTCCGAGAAGCGACTTCTGAGGTGCCGGTTCCATCCCAATGGCATGCCGTGCAGGGCAATCGACGAGCAGGTCGCGACGGCCGACCGTCGCGGGTGGAATCCTGAGCCGACACTGTTCAGTGTTCCGTGAGGGAATGGGCCACGCGCGATCCGTGCGAGCATCGTCGGCGCTATCCGGCATCATCGGCGAGCAAGGGCACGCGCCTTGTTTGCTTGCTCCTTCGCATCCTCTGTCCGGCCGGCTCGGCGGTAGGCCGTCGCAAGCAGCGCGTGGAGGCTGGCGTCCCCCGACTGTGTCTCGAGGAGATCCTCGTAGATCCGGATGCCCTCTTCCAACTCACCCTCGCGGACCAGCGCACCTGCGAGATCCCGCCGCGCGTCTGCCAGGCCCGGACGGGCTCGCACCGCGGCGCGCAGCGAGCGGATCGCCTGCTCGCGCTGGCCCTGCTGAAGCTTGATCTTGCCAAGAAGATAGCTCGCAATTCCGTGCCCGGGATTCCGGGCCAGAGCCGCCTCAAGGTGTGGCACCGCTTCGTCGAAGCGTCGCATCTTGAACAGGACCCGGCCGATGGCCTGGTGCACACCTGCTTGCGCCGGGTCGAGCTTCGTAGCCTCCACGAACTCCTCCAAGGCCCGGTCGAAATCAAACCTGGGGCCGCGCTCAAACGACTCGCCCCGCAGTAGCCGAATGCTGGCCGACGTCGGATCTATGTCGAATAGCCGGTCGGCCGCTGCCGACGCTAGATCCTCGTACACCTTCCCCAGCCGGTAGAGCGTTTCCGGGTCGTCCGGAACGGTGTCGAGGACTCGCCCTAGGTGACTTGCCGCCGGTCTCAGATTTCCGACGGCCATGTGGCAGTGGGCCAGCAGACGCCTCGCTTCCAGCGATGCCGGCCGCGCTGACAAATGCCGTTCCAGCACCGCTGCGGCCCCTCTCGCCTCGCCGGCGCGGTACAGGGCAAGTGCCGCCTCGAGAGTGGACTCGGAGAACGGGGCGGGAGTTTGTACGACGGGATGTCGCGCCGGGCCGGGACCGGCCGCGTTCTGCGCTTGCGTGAGCAATTGGCCGATTCGCCTGTCATCCGGCCGGTAGCGTTTGGCGAGCCGAAGGTGCTTGATAGCCTCGGCAGCGCTGCCACGGTCCAGCAGGTACGCGCCGAGCCTCAGGCGTGCCTCCGCGCTGACCGGGTCGTTCTCGAGTTCCAGCCGGAACTCCCCCACTCCTTCGGAGTACTCTTGGCGGGACCACAGGATCTGGCCCTTCGCGAGATGGAGCCCGGCGAGGCGGGGGGCGTGATCGAGCGCGGTGTCCAACTCTTGCAGCGCTGCTTGGTGAATCCCGTCGACCGCCAGTTCTTCGGCCCGCAGCAGCCGGGCGGCCGGGGACGATCCGGCCCCGGAGAGCAGGCGCCGGAACCATTCCGCGGCGTGCTCCGAGTAGGTCCGCGTGAGTAGCTGCAGGACTTCCGCGTTAGGGCCTCCGCTCGCGAGCGCCTCTTCGAGCGGGGGAATCGCCTCGGCGAGTCGTCCCAAAGCGCGATTGGAGGCTCCCTGCCAGAATCGCGCCATGGGTTCTCCCGATTCCAGCTCCGGAGCCCGCTCCACCGCTTCCAGCGCTTCGGGAAAGCGATTGGAGCGGTAGTAGCCAATGGCGAGGTATAGGGCCACGCCTGCCATCCCTGGCTCTAGCGCATCCGCGCGCTCCAAGGCCGAAACCGCCCCGTCGTAGTCCCCGGTCAAATAGCACGCCAGCCCGAGTCCGCGCTGGCTCTGCGGATCCCCCGGTCGGAGCGCTGCCATCTCCGCGTAAAGGGTTTTGAGGCGTTCGTGATCCTGCGCCTGCTGGGCCTGGCGGACTTCGTCAAGGAGCGTGTCGAAGGGCTGGCCTGCCGGGGGCAGCTGCGCGCCGGCCAGCAGCCAAGCGCTCGCCAGCGCGGTCGCACAGACCAGCGGAGCCGGCCGGTGGGGGGCCCAGTTCATCCGTCAGACGTGGGAGAGTGCGCGAGCGGCACCGAAAGTCCGCTCGCGCCTCCCTACTTGCCGGGCTAGAAGTAGAACTTTGCGGCGATCTGGATCTGGCGCGCGTCTCCCGTCCCAGTGATCCGACCCCAGGTCGGGAAATTGGAAGGATCCCACCCGCCGACGCCGGGATTGTTGAAGTTCACGCGGTTGAAGATATTGAAGAACTCAAACCGCAACTGCGCTCCGATGTCCTCCGTGATCGGGATGTTCTTGTAGAGCGAGAAGTCCACGCCCGCGTGCCCGGGGCCCTCGATGACGTTGCGGCCGGCTGTGCCGTACCCGCTGTCATCGCCCACCGAGGCTGGCAGGTTCGGCAACGCGAACGAGGCTGGGTCGACCCATCGGTCGGGCGTGCGCGGATAGGAGATTGCCGAGCCCGCCAGATCGGGCCGCTGGTTCGTGCCCCTTCCCGCCACATTGTTGTGGTCCCCGACGAGCGTTGGCGTCAGATAGCTCCCGCTTCGCAACTGGACGATCGTGTTCACCTGCCAGTTGTTGATGATCTGGTTCAGCGCTCCGGTCAGACCGTTCAGCCGCGGCAGTCGCCAGACCATGTCCGCGCTGAAGATGTGCGCCCTGTGGAAGTCTGAGAGACCGATCGAGCTGCGCTTGTCAAGCGAGTTCTGCGCTGACGTGCCGCCCCACTGGGAATTGAGGTCCAACGACTTGGACCAGGCGTAGTTCATGCGATAGCTGAGACCCCGGCTGAAGCGCTTTTCGAGTTTCGTCGTTAGCCCGTGGTAGCTGGACACCGCGTCCGACTGGTTCTCGCTGAAGGCTCCCCAGTGGATCGGATGCGGTCGGCGCTGCTGGATCGTCTCGGCATCGGCGGCGGGTCCGGGAAGCGCGTTGTTGCCGTCGATGAACGAGCTCAGCCGCGTGCCCTTGGACCCGACGTAGTTAACCTCCCACATCAGGTCGTCGGCCAGCTGGCGCTGGATGCCCAGGTTCCACTGCTGGACATAGGGCATGACGTTGTCCCGGCGCGCCGTGTGCTGCGCGCTGGGCCTTGACGGGTCCAGCGGCGGGAACGGGTTGTCCGAGGAGATCTCGTAGAAGGTCTTGTTCGCCGCCGAGAAGTTCTGGCCCAGCGCGAAGGGGAAGTTCCCTCGCATGTGGTTGCCCTCCCACGCGATGTTCGATCCGTAGAACACCGAGTAGCCCCCGCGGAGGGTGGTCTTCTGCCCCAAGAGGTAGGCGAAACCGAACCGCGGCGCCAGATTGTTCCGGTCGGGCACGATGAATGTTGGCGTCGTGTTAGCGGCCTCGCCGGTGATCGGGTTCGGCCCCGCGAACACGAACTGGTTTCCGATCGCGTCGAACCACGAAGCGTTGGGCGGGTCATTCCTGCTGCTGTACCACGATGTCCACTCGTACCGCAGGCCGAAGTTCATCGTCAGGTTCCGCGTCACCTTGATGTCGTCCTGGAGGTAGATGTGCGTCAGGTCCTGCTTCATGTAGGCCTCTGTGCACGAAGAGCAGCCGGGAGCCTCCAATGGCTGGATCCGCCCCCCTGAGGACGGCAGGCCCAGCAGGAAGCTGGCGTACGAGAACCCGGTCACTCCCGCGGTGTCCTGCGGGTCGGACGTGGGAACGCGGTCGTGGTTGACGGATGCGAACACTCCATCGTGGAGCACGTGCCGCACCTTGATGTCAGCGCCGATCTTGAGCGTGTGCTTGCCGGCGATCTTGGACAGGGACGGCATGAATTGCCATGTCCGCTGCGGCCCGGACACGAACGCCGTCAGTCCCGCGCCCGCGAAGCCGGTGACCCCGATGTTGATCGGGAAGTCGAAGTCCTCGCGGAACGTTCCCGGCGACCCCGCTACCAACTGGCCCAGCCCGAGCGGCTCCGTCCGGCGCTGGATGTTGTCCGAGTTGTACCCGAACTTGAACTCGAAGATGGCGGTCGGGCTGAACATGTGCGTGTTGCTGATCGCCATGTTTCGGAACTTGTTGAAGAACGACACCTCCCGTCCAGGGAATGCCTGCGGCGAGAGATTGATATTGTCTGCCCACGACCAGCGGACGAAGAAGTTGTTGTTCTCGCTGACCTGGTGGTCAAGCCGGAGATTGACCTGATCGTCGTCGCGCTTGTTCGCGGTCGTGTTGACGTAGTTGTTCGCCTGTCCCGGGAGATTGGGCGTGAACGGTCCGAACACCGCGTCCTGCCACTTCTGCGCGAGCGTGTGGACACGGCTTTGCGGGATCGTGTTGTTGGCGAACGGCTGGCGCGAGAGCATCCCGCCGGGGCCTTCCTCCGTGGTCAGCAGGTCGTAGAGCTGCCCGATCTTCGATCCGTCGGTGTTTGCCAGGAATGTTCCGTTCCGCATTTCCGGCGTGGGCACCGCGTTCAGGACCGTGCTCTCCCGCCGGAACCGGAATGACTCCCAGTTGGCGAACCAGAAAGTGCGGTTGCGCACGACTGGCCCGCCAACGGCAGCCCCGAACTGATTCCACCGGAAGGCCGGCCTCTCTGGCGCGAAGAACGTGCGGGCGTCGAGCTTGTCATTCCGGAAGAACTCGAACAGGCTGCCGTGCACCTCGTTCGTGCCGGACTTGATGGCGACGTTGACGTTCGCGCCCGCCGCGTCCCCGAACTCGGCATTGGTGATGTTCGTTTGAACGGTGAACTCCTGGATCGCGTCGAGTGAGGGGCGGATTCCGTAGTGCTTGAAGAACGTCTCGTTGTTGTTCACGCCGTCGAGGGTGTAGTTGTTCTGATCGCTCCGGTTCCCCGTCACCGCGACCGTCTGGCCTCCGATGATGAAGAATCCGCCGGCGCTCGCTCCCGGCGCCGCGCCTGGGAGCAGCATCGTGAGCTGGGTCATGTCCCGCCCGTTCAGCGGCAGCTCGACGACTTTCTCGTTGGACACCACCGTTCCCAGCGTGGCGCGGGTGGTCTCGAGCAGCGGCGCGACTGACGAGGAGACTTCGATGGTCTCCACCACCTCGCCGATCTGCAGCGCGACGTCGAGGCGCACCGATTCGTTCACCCTGACCGTGACGCCGTCAGCCCGCGAGGTCTTGAAGCCGTCCAGCTCCACGGTCACGTCGTAGGAGCCCGGCAGCAGGTTCAGCACACTGTAGTCACCGGTCGCGCCCGTCTGCACGGAGCGGCCGATGTTCGTGTTCTGGTTGGTCGCGGTCACCATCGCCGCCGGGATGACGGCGTCCTGCGCATCGGTGACGCGGCCTACCAGTGTTCCGTACGTATTCTGAGCCACGGCAGTGCCTGTGAGCACGCTCACTAGCGCGACCGCCGCTACGATCGAGTGACGCGGTAACCTGCGTACAAGTCTGAATTTCACTGTGGTTTCGTCCTTTCCGTCAGGGGTTGGCTGCTTCGCCCCGGCGACAGTTCGTTTCCGGTTCTGAAGTCAATTCCCGCCCGGGTGGACCCGCACCGCGATGCCACCGCCTACGCCGGACCGCGCAATGAGCACGGGCACAATTCGGGCGCCCGTCAATGGGCCCCCTAAGTGTATTAGCGCGACAGGAGCGCGTCAACCGGTTCGGCGCGAAAATCTTCCGATTTGCAGCCGCTGAACCCGCCTAGCCTTCCCGCGGTACCGCGACGAGGGCCGGAAGGATGGTCCGGCGCACGTCTTCGACCGAGCGCTCAGCTTAGGATTTCGGAAACGACCCGGGCAGGGAACTCGTCGGTTAGCCGCTCGTTGCGGCCGTCGTGGGTGTAGACCAGCTCGCGGTGGTTCAGCCCGATCTGGTGCAGGATGGTTGCGTGCAGGTCGTGGACACTGACCCGATCCTCGACCGCTTTGTACCCGATTTCGTCCGTTGTCCCGTGGACTGAGCCGCCCTTGATTCCGGCACCCGCCAGCCAGACAGTGAATCCGGTCGGCCCGTGGTCGCGGCCTGCCACGCCCGCATCGCGGCTCTGGGCCAGCGGGAGGCGGCCGAACTCCCCACCCCAGACCAGAAGGGTCTGGTCGAACAGGCCCGTCCGCTTGAGATCGCGGATCAGGGCCGCGATGGGTTGGTCGGTCTTGCCGCACGCGTAGCGCAGCGACTCGTCCAGGTCAGAGTGGTTGTCCCAGATCTGGCCCTCGATGTAGATCTGCACTAGCCGCACGCCGCGCTCCACGAGCCGGCGGGCCATCAGGCACCGCTTGCCGTACGAGGCCGTGCGCTCGTCGTCCAAGCCGTACATCGTGCGCGTTTCCGCGCTCTCCTGCATGACGTCCAGCGCGTCGGTCGCCGCCAGTTGCATGCGAGCGGCGAGTTCGTAGTTCATGAGGCGAGCGGCGAGTTCGGGCTGGCCAGGGCGTCGGTCCCGGTGCCTGCTGTCCATTCGGGCCAGAAGCGACCGCGCCAGGTCGAGCACCGGAGGCGGGTACTCGTCCTCCGGTTGCAGGTTGAGCACCGGCGAGCCCTCGGACCGCACGCGAGTGCCCTGGTAGACCGGCGGCAGCCAACCGGCCTGCCAGTTCTGGATGTGGTTGACAGGGAGGCCCTTCGGGTCGTCCAACACGACGTACGCCGGAAGGTTCTGGTTCTCGGACCCGAGCGCGTAGACAATCCAAGATCCGAGCGCGGGCCGGCTCGAGAACTGCCGCCCGCCCTGCATGATGAAGATTGCCGGCTCGTGGTTGAAGTGGGTGGTGAACATCGAGCGGATGAAGGCAATGTCGTCGACTTGCCGCGCCATGTGGGGCAGGATTTCGGAGACTTCGATCCCTGACTGCCCATGCTTCGAGAACCGGTAGGGTGACGGCATGAACCCGCCGGCCTCGTTGATGAACTCGATGTCATTGGCAAGGTCGCGTCCCGGGGGCTGGCCCTCGTACTTGGCTAGGGCAGGCTTGGGGTCAAACAGGTCGACCTGGCTCGGGCCGCCATTCATGAAGAACTGGATGACCGACTTCGCCTTGGGCTCGAAGTGGGGATGGCGCACCGCCAGGTCATGGACGCCTTGCCGTCCAGTCGCCGCCGTGGCTGGCCCCGGGATCAGCAGATCGTGCCCCAGCAGGGATGCCAGGGCGGCACCGTGGAGACCGTCACCCACCCGCGAGAAGAAGTCCCGGCGGGTCTGGCGCGGTTGTCGTCGCTTCCGGGAAAGCTTCATCCTTTTTGCGCTCTGATCAGTCAATGTACAAGAACTCCGCGGAGTTGAGAACCGTGTGGCACAGCGTCGCGAGCGCCAGCCAGCGGGCCTTGGCTCCCTTTGGTTCCATCGGTACGCGCTCGTCGAGCCTGCGCCGCCAGGCTTCGGTCATCGCGTCGAGCGATTTGATGCCCTCCGCGAGTTCCTCTCCCGATGGCGGCCGGGCCAAAGCTGCTAGGTAGACCCGCTGGACCTGGCCCTGAGGGTCATTCTCAGCCGCGTCGATCACGCGCCCGGCCATGTACTGCGAACTCCTGCGCAGAACATCGCTGTTCATCATCTGCAACGCCTGGGAGGCCACGGTCGATCTGGCTCTCCTCAGACAGTTGGGGCGCAACTGGGGGGCGTCAAATGCCTCGAGCATGGTGACTGGCCGCGACCGCCTCTGCTGGAGATAGATGCTGCGCCGTTGCCCCTGCCCCCCGGCGGGTTCCTTTGCGATCACCTCTCCGTCTGGCTGGACCTCGATCTCGTCCGGTGGCCCGTACGGCGTGGCATCGAGCCGCTCCGCCACCGTGAGCACGGAGTCGCGGATCGCGTCGGCGTCAAGCCTGCGCATCGGGAATCGCGACAGCAGCAGGTTGTCGGGATCCTCGCCACGGCTGCGCTTGCCGGCCCGGGAAGCCTGACGATAGGCGGTCGAGGTCAGGATCAGCCGGTGGAGCGCCTTCAGGCTCCACCCGCGGTCGACGAATTCCACGGCGAGCCAGTCGAGCAATTCCGGGTGGGTCGGCGGGGTGCCGCTGCGCCCGAAGTTCCCCTCGCTGGGCACGATGCCACGGCCGAAGTAGTGCTGCCAGACTCGGTTGACCATGACCCTCGCTGTCAGCGGGTGGTTCGGCTGGACTAGCCACTTCGCGAGTGCTAGCCGCCTGCCGCTGGACCATCCCAGAGGCGTCGGGCGGTAGGGCTCGATTCCCTCGCTCAACACAGACAGAACGCCCGGGCTCACCCGCGGGCCCGGGTTGCGGTGCTCGCCGCGATACAGAATGTGCACCGGGGTGGGCTCTCCTTCCATGTCGAACAGGGCTCGGACCATCGGCTTCGTCCGCAGGCTCAGCCTGGTCTTGACGAAACGATCGAGGAGCGCGCGGGCCGCCTCGCTGGCCTCCGCAGCGGCGCTATCGCCCGGACCCGTGTTGGCCTCGCCAGAGTCGTCCGGCAGGTCCTCGAGAAGCACCTTGCGCGCATCGACCAGGGCGTCTTGGGGGATGCTGACTTCCAAGAGTTTCCGCCGAAGCGCGTCGGGAAGCGACCTCAGGCGGCCAGCCAGCTCCGAGAGCTCCGCCTCAATCGGAGCGTTGTGCCGCTCGACTTCCCCCACTTCAGCCGGCGGGGCGCCGGGAAACAGGCGTGTGTTGGCCTCGTTCCAATCTGCGTCCGGGCCAATGTCCGCCTCGTTGGGGGCCAGCCAGTCGTAGGGGTCGTAGGCGCTTCTGAGAATCGCGCTCAGGCGGTAGTAGTCCCGCTGGGGTATCGGGTCGTACTTGTGGTCGTGGCAGCGGGCACAACCGACCGTCAGGCCCATGACAGTCGATGTCAGGATCTGGAGCTGATCGGCGACGACAGTGAGCCGTTCGGCCACGAAGCCCTGCGAAACGCTGTAGGTGCCATCCGGGCCCATGCGCATGAAACCGGTGGCGACAAGCCGGTCGCCGAATTCGGGTGCCATCGGAAGTGGCTGCCGCCTGTGGTCGAAGGTCTCGTCTCCGGCGATCTGCTCGGTCAGGAAGGTGTCGTAGGGCTTGTCATCGTTCAGCGCCCGGATTACCCAGTCGCGATAGCGCCACGCGTGCGGTCGGACAGCATCGTAGTCAACCTGGCCCTCGGAGTCCGCGTAGCCGGCTGCGTCAAGCCAGCGCCGTCCCCAGTGTTCCCCGTATCGGGGTGACTCCAATAGCCGGTCGACGAGCCGTTCATAACTTGCGTCGCCCTCGTCCGCCAGATACCGTTCGACCTCAGAGGGAGTCGGGGGAAGGCCGGTCACGTCGAAGTAGGCCCGGCGCATCAACGTCAGCCGCTCCGCATCCGGCGAGAACGTCAGCCCGTGCTCCTCGAGCCTCGCCAGCAAGAACCGATCGCTGGGCTGCCGGATGCGATCTTCTCCCTGAACGGTTGGCAGCGCCGGTCGCCGCGGTGGCTGAAACGCCCAATAGTCACGATCCTCCTGGCTGACCAGCGGGTCGGTGGCGGAGTCGACACTCACCGCCGGCTCGTCGTCCCAGAAAGCCCCCTCTGCGATCCACATCCTCAGTTGGTCGAGTTCTCCGGATGTGACAGGACGGTAGGAAAGTCGCGCTTGGTCCTGCTCAGGCGGCATCTCCTCCGAGGCGATCCGCTGGATCAGGAGGCTGCGGTCGGGGTCGCCGGGCACGATGGCCGCGCCGGAGACGCCGCCCCTGAGCGCCGCCTCGCGGGTCCTGAGATCAAGGCCCCCTTCTTGACGGCGGCGTCCGTGGCACAGCAGGCACTTGACGTGAATGGTGGTGACGAGAACTTCCCGGGGGCTGACACTGCCAGCCCCAGCAGCCGTCGAGTTGGACGCGCTCTCGCCATCCAGCAGCGCACCGCCCTCGATCCAGCGCCGGATCCGGTCCAAATCGCTGGGTGCCAGCTTGGCGTTGCCCATGGGCATCGCGCCGGAAAACGTCTTTTGGAGCAGCAGGCTGTCCACCGGCACCCCGGGCACAACGGCCGGCCCGGAGACGCCACCTCTCAGCAAGCTGTCCCGGGACCGGACATCCAGCCCTCCCGCGAAGGTTGGCTCCCCGTGGCAGACTACGCAGTGCTCCGCGAGGATCGGGAGAACGTGGGACTCGAAGCGAGTGGTGGCAACATGCTGTGCCCCAACGCCCGGTGCCGCGACCGAGAGCAATGCCGCCACAGCGCCGAGAATGATGGCGAGCCGAGCGGCGAAGGGCAGCGCGCGGGCAGACATCGACGGAATTCCTAGCTTCTGGTCCTCTTCTGGGTGGAGTCTATCACAGGGCCGGACAGACCAGCGGCGGATTTCCCGCCCGAGCCTGTGGTCCGAGGTCGGATCTTGCGCTCTGGGCCGTTGGTCGTTCCCCGTGCGGGGATACACTGGGTCCGGCGAGTACGGCAACTGTCTTCGCTGGTCGCGTCGCCGGTTCAGGCCGCTGAGAAGCCAGCAGCAAGCTTTGAGAGTTCCGGGCGCAGGTCTGGCCAGCACCAGTACCGGTGGAGGGCTGCGATCGCCGCTCCCCGCCCGGCCATGCGGCCTCCTCCGGCCGCGCAGGAGTGAGAGCCTGTGCTCGAGGGCTGCCAAGCGCGCGCTGGCTCTCGTCTTGCTGGGCCTTGGAACGGTCCTCTTGCCGGGCCAAGATCCGCGCGCGGCCCTGAACCGCCATCTTGAGCAGGCTCAGGCTCATCTCGAGAGCGAGAGATACGGGCTCGTTGTCGATCAGTTGCGGCGAGCGATCGACATTCACCCTGAAATCCCCGGCGCTTACTACCAGCTGGGGCTGGCACACTGGCACCTGCGCGACCTTGACGAGGCTAGGCGAGCCTTTCTGAGGGAACTGGAGTTCGACCCGCCGGACGCCTACTCGCTGTACTACTTGGGGCGGATCGAGCTCTCGGACGGCAACACGGCTGAGGCGGTCGGGTGCTTCGAGCGGGTCCTTTCGGTCGGAACAATTCTCGACGTCCGGGCCAGGCTGGCAAGCGGGTACTTGAGGATGGGGCGGGTGGCTGAGGCTGTCGAACTGCTGGAGGAGACAGTCGGGAAATGGCCAGAGAAGGGGGAAACCCACTACCTGCTCGGGCAGGCCTACCGCCGCCAGGGGAGGGATTCGGAGGCGCGCCACGAGTTTGACCTTGCCGAGCGTTGGAAGCGCAAGCTGCAGGGCGAGATCGAGGGCTTGGTCGGTTTGCGGGTCCTGTTGCAGAAAGGGAACTTGGTCGGGGCCCGAGCCAGGGCCCGGGATCTGGCAGGGTCGGGGGACCCCGATGTGATGCTCGCCGCCGCCACCGCACTGGGTCGCAGCGGCCTGCACGGCGACGCGGTCCCGGTGCTCCGGCAGGTCTTGGACTTGCGGCCCGGCAGTGCCGAGGCGCATTACAACATGGCCTTGGCACACGCGTCGCTTGACCGGTCGACGGACGCTGTTCCGCACTTGCGACAGGCCGTTGCGCTGCGGCCCGAGTTCTACGAGCCGCGCATGATGCTGGGCAACGTTCTGGCCCAGGCGGGTGACTGCGAGGGCGCTATCCCGCATCTCAGGGTCGCGGCCGCGGTCCGCAAGGACAGCGCCAAGCTGGCCGCTTTTCTCGGGCTGCAGTACTTGCAGTGCCGCTACTACCGGGAGGCCATTGGCAGTTTCCGCCGCGCCGTCGAGCTTGACCCCGCCAACGCGGATTTGCGGTTCCTGCTGGTCGACGCGCACTTCCGGAACCATGATTTCGAGCGCGCGCTGGAGGAGGCACGGGCGGCACGGGACCGTTTCCCAGACATTGCCAACAGTCACTACCAGATCGCTTGGCAGCTCGAGAACATGGGACGCTTCGAGGAGTCGAGGGCTCACTTGGAACGGGCTGTCTCGATTGACAGCGGCCTCGCTGACGCGCACCGGATGCTTGGCGCGGTTGCCCTGCGCCTCGGCGAGGCGGAGGCTAGCGTTGGCCATTTTCGGAGGGCTCTCGCCCTGGATCCCGGCTTGCCCCAGGCATCCGCCGGGCTGGGCCAGGCACTGATCCGGCTCAGGAAGTATGACGAGGCAGTTGCGGAAATGGAGGCTGCGATCAAGGTCCTCCCGGGGCAGGGCCCCTTGCACCTCTACCTCTCGCAGGCCTACCGCGCAACCGGGAGGATTGACGATGCTAGGCGGGAGGCCGCCACTGCCACGCGGCTCAACAGGGAACGGGCCCGGGAGCGGGACCGGGATGTCGAGCGTGAGTATGCCCCTCCGCGGTCGGATGTGGGTCTCTGATTCCGCGCTTGGGGCTTTGAGCGCGGCAGGTGACAGCCGTCGCGGGGTGTCGGGCCAATGCGGCGACAAGTGAGCGGCAGGGCGCCGCTAGCAGCGGCTCTAGCGCTGCTGGCTGTCGCCACCGGGCAGGACGGAACGCCGTGGGACCGCCGAGTCGAAACACTTGTCCAGCAGGGTCAGCTAGAGGATGCCGAACAGATCGCCCGCGCGGCCACTCGCGAATCACCCGACGCGGCTGCGGCACATGCGTGGCTTGGCCGGATCGCGATCGCCGCGTCGCGGTTCGAGGAGGCTTCGGAGAGTTTCGGCACGGCGCGGAGCCTAGGGGCGAGCGCTGCCGAGATCGCCGAACAGTGGTCAGTGGCCCTTGTGCGGCTGGGCCGGAGGGAGGAAGCGTGCTTAGTCCTGCGGGAGGCGTCTGCAGTGGACGCCGAATCCGCGGCGTTGAGACATCTCACCGGTGCCTGCTTGCTGAGGCTTGGCGCGGCCCGTGACGCGCTGCCCCACCTCGAGGCTGCCGCGCGGCTCGGAGTAACCCACGCGGCGGCGAGGATGGATCTGGCCCGTGCTCGGCTGAGCACGGGCCGGGAAGATCTCGCCGTCGAGCAGCTGCTCGCGATGACCGCGGGCACAGAGGATCTAGGAATGCTGCTGGCGATCGGCAAGCTGCTCTTCGAGCGGGTCCTCTATCGCCAGGCACTGGTTCCGCTCGCCAAGGCCTTGGCCACGAGTCCGGGGTCCTACGAGGTCTCGATGTACCTAGCACTGGCGCACTGCCAGCTGGAGGCGTACCAGCGGTGCGCGGACGTCGTGACCGGACTACCGTCGGGGGCGAGGTCCGCGGAGGCTCGATTGCTGCTCGGATCCGCGCTGGCCCGGCTTGGGAACGTTCAGGCCTCACGGCGAGAGCTCGAGGCCGCGATATCGATGGCTCCCGGGCGGGCCGACGGATACCTCAACCTGGGCCTGTTCCTGCTGGACATAGGCTTGCGAGCGGAGGCATTGGAGGTGTTCCGGCAGGCTATGAGCCGGGACGCGCGGGGAGCCAAGGTGCTCTACAGCGTCCGATCACGCACCAATTGCCAAGGACTCACCCCGCCCGGTCCGGAAATCGCGGCTGAACCGGGGAGCGCAGCCTACCTTGCAGATTTCGGGGACTCGCTGCTCGCCGGGCAGCAGTGGGGCGCGGCGCTTGAGGTCTACCTCACGGCGCTTTCCTTGGATTCAGGCCTTCCCGGGCCCTACGGCGGCATAGGGCTGGTCTGCCAAGAGCTGGGATCGGCGGAAGTGGGCGCTGAATTCGTGCGGCATGGCCTGCGCCTGCATCCCTCGGACGGGGAGCTGCACTACTACTTGGGATCCCTCCGCGAATATCTTGGCCAGACAGGGGCGGCTATCGGGAGCTACCGCAAGGCGTTGGAGCTTGCCGGTCCCGGCCAGGCGCCCTCGCGGTACTGGCTCCGGCTTGGAATCGCCCAGTTGGCCGCTGGCGGGCAGCGAGAGGCGGAGGCCTCGTTCCAAGCGGCCCTGGAGGCCGATCCCGATTCTGCCGGAGCGCACTACCGGCTCGGACAGCTACGACTGCGAGAGCGCCGGTTTGCCGAGGCCGAGGCGCTGCTCGAGAGGGCTGTCGAGCTGGATCCATCGCTGGCCGAGGCCCACTACTCGTGGGGCATGGCCTGCATCAGGAACGGCAAGCCTGAGAAGGGCCGCATGATATTGGAGAGTCACCGTCGCAAGCTTGCCCTTCGCGACCAGACTGCTGGGAGTCCCGACTAGTTGCATCCGCGCCCTGGCTGTGGCGGAGTTCACCCGGATGGAACTCGCCCTGGTCATGTGGGGTGCCCTGCCGGCACTTTCCACCCTGAGCCCAGCGAGGCTCGGGCCACTGGGCCTTCGCCCGCGTCTCGGAGCCTCTGCCGATGGGGCCCGAGACTTGAGGCCGCCCGGCCGTGGGCGCATAACGCTTTGGCGACGCGCGCACAATCCACGGTGCCGCGGGGGTCGAACAGACGCGGGGGCTCGCGGCCTTCGCCGTCGCCGCCAACAGGCAGGGTCGTGCCGTCAAGTACGCGCGACACCCGTCCTCGCCCAGCGTCGGACTCAATGGCGCAATGCCTCAATGGCGCAATGCCTCAATGCCATACTCAGGATGCGTGAAAAAGTTCAACACCGAGGGGCCCATGGTGCCCGCCCGGCACTACAGCATTCCACCCCTCAGCCGCATTAGCTACGAGGAGGTCCTCGGACTCATCGAGGACGCGCGCTATTTCGTCCTTCACGCTCCGCGCCAGACGGGCAAGACATCCACGCTCCTCGCGCTCGCCGACGCCGTTACTGAGGGGAGCAAAAGTGATTGCCGTCTGAGGCGTCACGCTAGGATGTACTTGCAGTCCTCCTGGTCAAAGAATTTCTGAACGACTTGAGGGGCCTTCCTGAGTTGGTCGATGGCCTCCGTCAGGAGGTCCTTCAATTCCGACTGGGTCTTGAACACCTGTTGGCCCACCCTGCGTTTCACCCAAGCCCACAACAGCTCCACCGGATTCAGATGCGGAGAATAGACCGGCAGGAAGAACAACTTGACCTGCTCGTCACCCTTTGATTGGGCTACGAATTCCTTCACAGCGCGCGCCGTATGGATGCTGCAGTTGTCGGCTACTACGTAGATCGGCTGCCCTTGCTCGGCTTGGATTGTCTGCAAGAACTCAATGAAACTCACCGCCTTGGAATTCTTCGACTGAATACGGAAGTGAATCTGACCGTCAGGAGTGATGGCCGCGAACATGTTCCAGCCAAACCTCTGGCCCGTGTCGACCACGACAGGGGTCTTGCCACGCACGCCCCAAGTCCGCCCGACATGGTAGTCGGCTCGCATCCCGGCTTCGTCCACGAACAGGATCACAGCGCCCTCACTGCGTGCTTGCGCCTTCAAATCAGGATCGGTCTTCTCAATCCAAGCCTGCACGTCGCCGATGCTGCGGAGATGCGAGCGGAACTTGGGCTTCTGGGGTGTCAGGCCCATGCGCTTGAGAGCGCGACGCACAGTCCACACGCTGGCTTGGACTCCGAACTGGTCGACGATCGCCTGTCGCACGCGGACGGCAGTCCAATAGGCGAACGAAAACTTCATCTGCTGGGGGGTCTTGTCACGGACAGTGGTGAGCATCCACTGCAAGATTTCGTCGCTCAGGATTCGCGAACGGCCAGCACGCGGCTTATCCTCCAAGGCCCCGAAGCCATCTGAAGCCACCTTGACAAGCCAGGCATTTATGGTCGGTTGAGTGACGGAGAAGAGCGCGGACAGCAGGGGAATCTGGAGTCCACTCTGCACCAGCGCAACGACTCTCTTTCTGATGGCAACCTTTTCTAAGAGTGGGACCGTTCTAAAGTCCTGCCTAAAGTCTAGCTTCATAATTCGATAATACCATGCTCAGCACACTGTTCGCAAGCGTATTTGGGGTGGAATAGAGTGCCAGAATGCAAGGAAATCACTTTTGCTCGCCTCAGTAACGCCACAGGCCAGTACCGCTGCGTGTATGCCAACTTCGAGCTCGCCCAGACCGACCGCGAGGATGTCGGGCAAGCCATTCATACGATCTTGAGCCAGCTGGGATTGCGCGCAAGGCGCATGCTCGGAGACACTTTCGTGAGATCGGCACAGTCGGAAGTTCTGGCCGAGAACGGGCCGGGCAGCGCCCTCAACGAGATGCTCACGTTGTGGTCCGAGAATGACGCCCGCCCCTTGGTACTGCTGATCGACGAGATCGACACCTTGGTCGGAGACTCGTTGATCTCCGTCCTCAGGCAACTGCGGGCAGGTTTTGACCAAAGGCCTGACGGGTTTCCGCAGAGTATTATCCTCTGCGGCGTGCGCGACGTGCGCGACTACCGGATCTTTTCCAGCTCGAGAGGGACGAACGTCACTGGCGGCAGCGCCTTCAACATCAAGGCCGAGTCGCTGCGGCTGGGAGACTTCACCGAGGCCGAAGTGCGCTCGCTGCTGGGCCAGCACACCGCGATGACCGGCCAGGAGTTCGAGCCGCGTGCGCTGGCCAGGGTCTGGGACCTCACCCTCGGCCAGCCTTGGTTGGTCAACGCCCTAGCCCATCAGGCCTGTTTCAGGGGCGAAGCTGGCCCATCGGCTTAGCCGCGATCGATCAGGCCAAGGAGACCCTGATCCTAAACCGTGTCACCCACCTTGACCAGCTCGCTCATCAGCTTCGCGAGCGGCGCATTCGGCGCGTAGTCCTGCCCATGATCGGGGGGTCGGTTAGCAATCGCTATTCCCCACGAGATCTGGAATACGCCCGCGACCTCGGCTTGGTAGCCGCGTCCGGGCCGGTCCGCATGGCCAACCCCATTTACGCCGAGGTCATCCCGCGCGAGTTAACGCAGGCTCACGAATCGGAACTTGAGAGCCTCGTGGTACCGAGCTGGTACAGGAGAGATGACGGCAGCCTTGACCTGCCCAAGTTGATGGCGGCCTTCCAAGACCATTTCCGAGAGCATTCCGAGTTCTGGGTGCAGCGATATGGTCACCGCGAGGCGGGGCCCCAGCTGGTGCTGCATGCCTTCCTGCATCGCGTGGTCAACAGCGGCGGGCGAATCACCAGGGAATACGCCGTCGCCCGTGGCAGATCAGACCTGCTAATCGAATGGCCTCGGCCGGGCGGCACACTGGTGTCCAATCCCAGCGAACACGTCGTCGAGTGCAAGGTTGTCGGCGATCGGTCCGGGCTAGAGAGCGTGATCCTGAAGGGCAGGGAGCAGACAGCGTCGTACATGGATTCCTGCGGCGCCGAGTCGGGACACTTGGTGATTTTCGACATGCGCCCGGGCAGGACTTGGAAGGAGCGGATATTCAGGAGGGAGGCCGAGCCGAGTCAGGTGCCGATCACCGTGTGGGGCATGTGACCCCAGAAGTGGAGCCGCGAGTGGTCGCATGAGCGCCACGCCTCAGGGTGAGCCGTCCAGCTGGCCCGTGGGACGCCCAGCGTGGCGCCGCGGAGCAAGATTCCGGTCTCCAGGGCCTCCGCCCCGTCGGGCGCTGGTTGCCACCCGGCGCGATTGCTCAACCCAAGTTCGTCACTTGGTGGCGTTCTGCCGTGCGAGGGGAGCGTGGATCGTCCTAGGAGGGCGGAGAATGGACGGCATAGAAGCACGACAAAATGCTCGTTTAGGCCCTCTAGCCACACAAATCGAGTCCTAGATCCACCCTGAACCGACGAACTTGGGCCAAGATTGCCCGAGTTGATTCGGTCGAGGACTGGCGGGCTCGGCAGTTGCGGCATCGGCAGGGGTCTGGGCCCGCAAGTGCGGCAGCACCCGACTTGGCCTGTCAGGTCTGGTCGCTGACTACGACGGAACCTCTCCGCACCGGCGAGTGAATTCGTCCCAGGCAAGGCGATAGTCCTCTTCACGGTCGCAGCGGGCGAACGGGGCAACATACTCGATCACCCGCTTGTGAGGACCGCCGGGAAGGGTGTTGTCAAGGATCTGCCGGGTGACCGTGCCCTCACTGAGGTGGCGGATGTCCTCCCACCCGAGGGATGTGGCTGAAATGGTTCGTTCGGGAGTCGCGAGACCATAGTTGGTGTCGCCCTTGATCGCCTTGCGAGGCAGACCAACTCCTGTCAGGCCTCTGGAGACCGTGAAGACGATACGGCCATTCATGTCGTACCAAGTGTCGGCCTCGTACTGGCGCATCACGGGGAACTGCACGCGATAGATCGCCAAGAGCTCGTCAAGGGTGAGACCGAGGGCCATCGCGACCAAGACATCGATCTCGACGAGCGCCTGTCGGCGCTCGTAGTCGGTTCGCAAGCCGCAGGTCCGGGTCCAGGTTGGGCGCAAGTTGCTGAAAAAGTTTGGGTTCAGACGCGGAGCAGACTTCGTCCAACGGTCGTCTTGGTATGCATCGGTCCAGACAGACTCCCAGAGCTCCCGGTAGTGGGTTGAGACAGAGCTCAGACATTCCGCCCGGATGTGCAACGCCCGCCGAGAGCGCCTCTCGAGAACCGGCATCGGAAACGATGCCAACAGGGCAGGATAGAGGTCCGGAGTACCGGTGATCTTGACGTAGACATCAAACCCTCATGAGCGGACTGCTCACCCCGAGGCCATGAAATTCCAGATCCGCTAGGCGGGCAGTCCCGCCGGCCAAGAGCCGAGGTCCCGGCGGACCGCCCGCTGTAGTTCAATTGTCCGGGAGGAAGCGAGCAGTGGTCGCAAATCACACTGGTGGCCTTGTCCCCGGAAATCAAACTGACCCGGCCGTGCCGCGTCGAGCCCCGAATCGTTCCCGCCCTTGCATCAAGGGTGTGGACGAACAGCAAATAGACCCCGCCCGCGTGGCGCGTTGTCCCTGCCGGTTCGGCCCTCGCTTCCGCCAGAAAGGAGCATACACTATGCAACAAATCGTCCCAACGCTGGATGAGATGCATGTCGAGGAACCGCGTGCGGCGGGGATCGATGTGCACAAGCTGCAACTCACGGTCAGCTTGCGGCTATGCCAGGAGGCCCACGCCCTTCCCGCGGCGCTCACGCAGGAGTTTCCCACGCATCCGCAAGGGTTGCGCGAGATGGTGGCTTGGCTCACCGAGCACCACGTGGGAGGCGCCGCGATGGAGGGCACGGGGGTCTACTGGGAGCAGTCCTTCCGCGTGCTCGAGGCGGGCGGCATCACGCCGCGTCTGGTGCACGCCCAGCAGGTGAAACAAATCAAGGGTCGCAAGACCGACGTTGCCGACAGCATGTGGCTGGCGCGCATCTGTCAGTTCGGTCTCGCGCGGGCCAGCTTCGTGTGCCACCGCAGGAATTCTCGGAAATGCGCCAGATGTGCCGCTATCGACGCACGCTGGTCAACGACCGGGGGCGGCTGCGGTTGCGGATCCACAAGACGATCGACCGCGATGGCTTGCGGCTTGGCGGCGTGCTGACGGACATCTTCGGGGTGAACGGCCGCAAGATTCTCGACGGACTGGTCGCGGGCCAGACGTGGGAGCAAATCCGGGCTGGGCTGACCCCCCACGTGCGGCCCAAGCTGGCCGAGTTGGCGAAGACGCTGGAGGCCAGCCTGGACCCGCATTCGCTGTGGCGCGTGCGGCAGATGCTGCAGCGTTGCGACGTTCAGCGACTATCACCGACAGCTGAGCTTACTGGAGACGATCCCAGGCATCCGACGGACCAGCGCGCACGCGATCTTGGCCGAAATCGGGCCCGATCCACAAGCCACCTTCGGCAGTCCGGATCAGCTGACCGCGTGGGCCGGCATCTGCCCGGGCAACAACGAGAGTGCCGGCAAGCGCCGTTCTGGGCACATCCGCAGGGGGAACGCCGCCCTGCGGGTGACTCTGGTCGAGTGCGCCCACGCCGCTGCACGCACGCGCAACTGCCAGTTCCACGGCTATGCTAGGACACTCACGGCCCGTCGCGGGTACAAGCGCGCGATCGTGGCCACCGCGCACAAGCTGCTGCGGGTGATCTACGCGGTCCTGCGCAACGACCACGCCTACCTGGATCCGAAGATCGATTACGAGAAGCTGCACGTGAAGCGCAACGCACCACGCTGGATCCGAAACCTGCTCCGCTACAACCTCTTGGACGAACTGCTGACAAAGATACGGCCCAAGGGCTGACAGTACCACCGACCGCACCCTGCGCATCCCCGCCGGCCCTTTCTGTCAGAACCGGGGCCTCAGCGAGCTCTGGCGGCTACGCGTGAGATGACCAGCGAACACGAAGGGCCCGCCCGGGCAACCTGACCGGACGGGGTAGGGGGAGATCTGTCTCATAGGCAGGGGAATTTCACAGCAATGGGATTGACGACCCCAGGGCCTGAAAGTCCAGCAAGCTCGATGTATTGCGGAACGCTGTGCCTATTGAGGTATTTACGTAGCTGCTTCCCGGCGGGGCAATGGCCACGTTCAACGTTCGCTCGCTGGCCGGTCCGACCATTCTCCTGTTGACATGGCGATAGTAGTCCGTTATCGGTCTCCCCAACAGTGCACGCTTGCCGTCTCCAAACTTAGCGGTCGGAATCCTCCGAATGAACTCTTCCCGGTCGCAGTCTGGAACGTAGTTGGTCCTCGGCAGATAGTCGTCCGGAATCCACGTAAGGTCGATGCAGTCGTAGTGGCCCTTCTCCGTGCACTTTCGTCGCGGTGTCTTGTAGAGCGGATTGCCGACGAAGAAATGGGGTCCCGAGAGAATCCACTCACGCACGCTGGTCGGAAAGCGCGTCTCGCGCCGGATCGTTCCGTCCCGCACCGCGCCCGTCTCGTGAAACATCGAATTGCTGGCGTACTGCCCCTCCAAGTCGCGGAGCCGTCGCGGCTGGGCCGCGAACTTGCGGATGAACTCCACCAGTTCCACCGAGTGCAGCGCCGGAAGGCGTGCCTCTTCGGGTCGCGTCTCGCTCGCGTCCAGTGCCGCCGCAAAGACCTCCAGCTCCTCCCTGCCGACGTGAACGATCCGCCGCCGATGGCCCGCGGTCTCCCACTTGCCCCCGGAATCCTTGATGCCTGGAACCGGCCCCTCCCCGAGGTGATCATGCGACAGGTCAATCGTGCTCGCGGCAAACAAGTTTGCCATTTGGTCGAAGCTGGGCTCCCTCCGGGCCGGGCCGTACACGTTCGCGCTGAATCTCGTCCTGTGCCCAATCGGGAACAGCATCCGCTGGTTCTGGAACTGGAAGTGCGCCCGCAGCCGCTCATACATCGCCGCTCGCAGCCGGCCTCCCTTGGGATCGTCGTACACCCCCTCCGGATGTAAGAATCCCGCCGCCCCCCGCTCATGGACAAGTCTCCAAGCCTGTGGCAGGAAGCACTTGTAGAGATTCGTCTGCACGCCCTTGAGCAACGGATAGTTCTGGGCCGCGTTCAGGTAGCTCTGAGTCGTTTCTGCCCAGCCATATTCCGCCAGATACGTCCCGCGCAGGTCAGTCCACCGGTCAATCGCCTCCTCCCGCTCTCGGCGGAGCTGGGGGGCGCGCATCTTGCGCAGACCGATCAGCGGCTCAAAATCGCCGATCACCCCCCGCTCGTCCCACGCGACCTTGACCCAAGGCGGATTCCCGACGACCAGATCGAACCCCTTCCTCGCCCTGCCGTCGGCTCGCGCGCCGTAGAACAGGTCCGCGAAGTGCAGCTCCCAGTGCAGGAAGCGCAACTCCCGCCCCAGACGGTCGGCCATCTCGAGGCGCGGGAACTCTTCAAGCACCTGATCCATGTCAAGCGTGCCAGCCTCGTCCAAGATTCGCCGCGCCAACCCGGCGACGTGCTCCGCGTACTCTTCCCCGAACAGGAAGCCCGTGTCATGCGGAGCGATGCCCGGCAGCCGCACATCCGCGGTCAGCACCAGGCCCACCTCGGCAAGGAACTGATCCCGCGTTGGCGGGTCAACGGCCGCCTCGATGGGCCAATGCCACAGCGAACACCAGTAGTCCATCACCAGCTTGAGCCGCCGGTACGGGCTCGCGGCGAACGCCTCAGTGCCGTATGCACCTTGCCGGCGAATCTGGTCCTTGCGGTCGTTGGGAGTGCGCCGCAGGCGCGATTCCCGGCCCCAGACCCCGATGTCGTCTGTGGTCAGCTGACGCTCTTCGGCCAGCTGCTCTGCCGTGAGCGCCCAGAGCTTGTCCACCGCGGCCGACCAGCGCTCCAGATCCTCGATGTCCTCGGTTCCGAACGGCCGGCAGAACTTGCTCTTCCATTGCCTGAGGCGCTTGATCGCGTCGGGCGCGAGCGTCCGCACGAACCTGTCCGTGTACTTCGCCATGCCCGGGTCGGGCAGGAGGAAGTGGTAGACGGTGCCCGGCGGCCGCTGTGGCGAGGTCCCCCGACCAACGTCGTCAGGCTGCCGGTTGAACCACCGCTCCTTGAGCAACGTCCCGGTTCGAATCTCGTCGGGCCGATACGTGGCTCGGCGGGCCCCGACCAGCGAGTTGCCAGCCACCAGTTGCGATCGGAACCAGGGCACATGCCCGTCCTTGACGATCGAGTTCAGCCACAGCGACACCTCGGCCAGCTCAATCGCCACCGGGTTGAGGTCGGCGCCGAACACGTTCCGGTCCGCGATGAAGTGCCGCACCTTCTGCAACTCCTCGTCGTACCGCTCGCGGGGAACCCGCCGGCCAAGCTCGCCCTGCCGGCGGTCCAAGTACTTCGCCGCCAGCTGGTTGACGGCCTCGTTCAGGAATGCCGCCGATCCCATCGCCGGCTCGCAGACCGTCAGGTCCAAGATCTCGGCCGCCGGCATGTCGTCCGGGACCAGCTCCCGCAGCGCGTACTTCACCACGACCCGGGTCAGCGACTCCGGCGTGTAGTAGCTCGCCGACTTCTGGCGATCCCGCCCGCGCAGCCGGTACAGAAAGGGAATTATATACATAAGTGCCCGAATGCCACCCTGGCAGCCTTTCCGGCAGTATCGGGGATTCGGGGAGATCGGGGTCCCTAGCTCTGACGCTTCGGACCGGGCTTGTAGAATTCCACCCGCACGGTTCGCGTGACTGCCTTCGCGATTTCCTCGAAGGTGGCATCCACGCGGTGGTCCTGCTCCAGCTCGGCCCTGGACGGCTGATAGGAGTGGTGCACCAGCCGGACGGTCGGCGGATCGGGCTTGGGCTTGGCGGGTTTCATGGCTGCTCCCTATTGTATTGCGCGGGGGCGTGTGTGTCGACCTCCTGAAATCAGCGTTTCGCCTCGGCTTGCTTGCCGTCCATCTTCGCGGGCAGCACGACTCCGCGACTAGCCAGCGCCAGCAAGAGCTGATCGAGCTTCTTGTCCAGCTCGTCGAACTTTCGGTCGAGCTTCTTGTCCAGCTCGTCGATCTTGTCTTCTACGCGCTCCACGCGGCGCTCCAGTGCAGCCATGCGGCTGTTCAGTGTGTAGGTCGTGGATGCCGTAGCCGTTACGAATACAGCGATCAGGCCAGCGTACGCGCCCCACTGCTTGACGATTTCCCTCATGCTTGCGTCATGCCTTGCTCGAATAGTACACCATACTAGCGACGTGCTACTCTTATCGGCGTGAACATCAGTGGTGTACCCGCATGCCGGGTCGCCTGCTGAATGCAACAGTCGCACGCAAGGCCCCGGCTGATCACCGAAGCCGCGACAAATACGTAGGACTTCATAGCAAACGCCACATGATGAGGGGGGTGAACCATGCGGACGAGATACTTGATGGTAGCGCTAGCGCTGCCGCTGACAGCAGGCACCGTGGGAGGCCCGGAACCTGAGTTCCGGTCATCGAGGGATCTAAGTGCGATCTGGTGTGGTGCAAGTGTCAGGACGCTCGGAGTAGCATTCACTGTACAGAGGAACCGCTGGGTCGTAATCGATCGGGTCTTGGGTCATTGCTACTCGTAGAGTGACGTATAGTTGTCGGTTGTAGCGCATCGTGGCTTCGTCGTGGAGATGGACCCATGTGAATAGCTAGGCCACCGAACCCGTCGGGGCAGCTAACTGACAGTGGCCACTTGAGGGCGTGCCGATGGGCGCTTCGGGCCCAGCAGCGGGTGTCCGCGATCCCCGCCGAACCAGCTTCCGTGTCGTTTGTCAAGGGCTGAGGCGACGCAAGGGAAGGATCTTGGGGAGCTGGAGACTCATCAGCATCATCTCGTGCTTGCTACCTTGGCAGGGTACTGGGACGCTTGCTGGCTGTGACGAATCTGGCCAGGCGCGGCCCTTTTCCCAAGAGCGGAGGAGAGAGTTCACGCAGCGGTCTCCATCGGGCGGGAGGGGGCCTCGGCCTGCCACATGCGGTCTTCGCGCAACAGCGTGTCAACCAGGCCGATGAGTCGGCGCATGACCGCCACCATGGCCACCTTGTGGTGCTTGCCCCGAGCGACGAGGCGATTGTAAAGACTCTTGGAGCCCGGTTCCCAAATCCTTGCCGACATGGCCGCCATGTATAACAGGCGGCGGGGTTCGGCACGGCCCCCGCGAATGGCACGCCGGCCGTGGTGACCCCCAGAGTCGGAGGCGAACGGCGCGACGCCCAAGAGGGAGGCGGCCTGGCGCCGACCGAGCGTGCCGAGTTCCGGCATATCGGCGCACAAGGAGGCTGCGTTGACGGGCCCCAGGCCGGGAATGGACTCAATGATGGAGGCACGGCGTG
>CAXXRK020000001.1:0-197617 GCA_963666225.3 Bryobacterales bacterium | reverse complement strand
GGAAGGTATTCAAGGACCCCCGGTACGAGCGTCTGGCGCAGCTGTCGAACGGCCACCTGTACAACCTGCGGCGGCACAGCTCGTATGAGCGGAGGATGGGATCGAAGACGCGCACGCGGCCGACAACGGTCGCGATCGGGGAGCGACGGCGGCCCCGGCCGGAGGGTCGTCCGGGTTACCTGCGGGTGGATTCGGTGCACCAGGGGGATCTGGGCCGGGTCAAGGGGCTGTATCACGTCAACGTGGTGGACGACGTGACGCAATACGAGTTCGCGGGCACGGTGGAGCGCATCGCGGAGCGCTTCCTGCTGCCGGTGCTGGAGGGTTTGCTGGGGGCCTTCCCGTTCGAGATCCGGGGCTTTCATTCCGACAACGGTTCCGAGTACGTGAACTACCGGGTGGCGGGCTTGCTGGACAAGCTGCGCATCGAGGAGCAGACCAAGTTGAGGGCCCGGCAGTGCAACGACAACGCCTTGGCGGAGTCCAAGAACGGCAACGTCATCCGGCGCTACCTGGGCTACGGGCACATCCCGGCGCGGCACGCCGCCCGGCTGCACGAATTCACCTTCGGGGTGCTTTCTCCGTACCTGAACTACCACCGTCCGTGCTACTTCCCGCGGGAGCGGGCGGACAGCCGGGGAAAAATACGTAAAGTCTATCCATACAGCGACATACAGCCGCCCTACGAGAAGCTGAAGGGGCTTCCGAAGGCGGCCAGCCGGCTGCGGGCCGGGGTGAGTTTCGAGGTGCTGGACCCGGAGGCGTGCGCGCGCACGGACAACGAGGCGGCGCGGGAGTTGAACGCGGCCAGCGACGCGCTGTTCCGGGAGTTGCGGCAGGATGCCCGGTAAGGGATCAGCGGGCTGACAGCGGCCGGCCGGGGGGCCGGGCCGCAGACGCCGCGGGTCGGTCTCCGGACGCGGACCGGGGTTCGGCAGCGGTCGAGCAGGGAGTGGCCGGGCCGGCAAGGCGCTGCCCGGCGACGGGCGTCCAGCGGCCCTGAACAGGCCCGCGCCAGGGCTGGCCGCGAAGCGGGCGCAGGCGGCTGCCGGGCGCACCTCGCGGTCCGGCAACGGACACAGTTCCTCCCGCACTGGATGCAGGAACGGGTTCCGGGAGACCCAAACTCCCGGGCGCGGCGCCGCGCCCGTCCGCTCGGGAGCGGAGGATAACGGGACGGGCAGCCGCACGGATGCCAAGGGGGCAGGGCGGTCGGGGAATGAGCCCGTCAGGGGCTGTCGGGCAGCTCCAGCGGGCCTTCGGCGTGCGGCTGGCAACGATCCTCGGGGAACGACCCATGGGTTTGCATCCTGCCCACGGCCCCGTGGAGAACTGGCCTTGGTAGCCCACAGGCCGTGGCAGCAGCGCTCGCCACGGACCGACCCGATCGAGGGGGCCGTTCCGGCGCCAGCTCCTCCTCGGCGGACCAGAATGGCCGGTGCGGGCTCGCCAGCATGGCGAGTGCGGCATGGAAGGGTGGGCGAGGCCCAAGGTCCGAGGTGGGGGACTGAGTCAGCACCAGGCGCCATGCGCGTCGGGAGAGGAGGCAGGATCCGTTCCCGAGAATGCAGAATGCCGAGGCGGGGGGAGCGGCTGGCTTCGGTCGCTCCGCTCCCTTCGCCAGCCGCTCCCCCCGCCTCGCGACGCCCCCCGTCGATGCGGTACGATACCGCCTGCCCGCACCTCTCCACGCTCATTTCTGTATTGGATAAGGACTCACCGCAGCCGGTTACTCCGGCCGCCTCCTAGCCCACGGCCCCTCGCACTGATCGACGCCCACTGGATCAGATGTGATGCTCGCGTCTCCAGCGTCCATCCCGCTCGTCAGCACTGCCAGAGCTGCACGCTGCCAATTCAGCTGGCCCGCACCCTAGCGGACGAGTCCGTGGCCGCAGCCATCCGGCTCTGGCACCGGGTGGACTAGAATCAAACTGCAGCAGCCCCCCGCCATGCCTGCCGCCCAAACCAAGCTCCGCCTGCCGACCGGCACGCAGTCCTTCCGGAAGCTCCGCGAACGGGGCTGCTACTACGTCGACAAGACGCCCTACGCCCTGCGGCTCGTCGAGCACGGCGACTGCTACTTTCTGTCCCGTCCCCGCCGCTTCGGCAAGAGTCTGTTCCTCAGCACTCTCAAGGAACTCTTCGAGGGCAACCGGGAACTCTTCCAAGGCCTGACGGCCTACGACCAGTGGGACTGGTCCGTCCGCCGCCCCGTCCTGATTCTCGACCTCGGCAATGTCGATGCCTCACTGCCCGGCGACTTGCAGGACGATGTGGGCGAGCAGCTCGACGGCATGGAGTGCAGCCACGGCGTCAAGCGCCGCTACAACACCGCCCGCGGCCGATTCCGGTACTTGATCCGTACTCTGCACGAACGCTCCGGGCGGCGCGTCGTCCTGCTCGTCGACGAGTACGACAAGCCCATCATTGACGCCCTCGAGCAACCGGACCTCGCCAAGCAGAACCGCAACTTCCTCCGCAGCGTCTACTCCGTCATCAAGACCTGCGACCAGCACCTCCGCTTCTCCTTCCTCACCGGCGTATCCAAGTTCTCCAAGGTCAGCCTCTTCTCCAGCCTCAACAACCTCAACGACCTCACCCTCGACCCCCGCTACTCCTCCCTCTGCGGCTACACCGAGCGCGATCTGGACACGGTCTTCGCCTTCGAACTGGAGGGCCTCGACCGGGAGCAGATCCGCGCTTGGTACAACGGCTACAGCTGGGGCGGCGACGAGAAGGTCTACAACCCCTTCGACATCCTCCTGCTGTTCGACAAGCGCAAGTTCCAGGCCTGGTGGTTCCAGACCGGCACGCCCAAGTTCCTCCCCGACCTGCTGGTCCGCCGCAACGTCTCGACGCTGGACCTCGAAGGACGGACGGCCAACGAGTCCCTGCTGTCGACCTTTGACATCGACGAGATCGGCACCGAGGCGCTGCTCTTCCAAACCGGCTACCTCACCGTGACCGACTGGGCCGAGGGCGACGACGGCGAGACCGAGTACCGCCTCGGCTACCCCAACCGCGAAGTGCGCCTCAGCCTGAACCGCGCGCTGCTGTCCAGCCTCGTCAACAGCCTCTCCGAACGCCTCACCCACTGCCGCGACGTCGTCAAGCACATCCGCGCCGGGGACTTCCGGGAACTCAACCAAACGCTGCACGCCTTCTTCGCCTCCATCCCCCACGACTGGTACCGCAACAACCGCATCGAGCGGTACGAGGGCTACTACGCCACCGTCTTCTTCGCCCTCCTGTCCGGCTTCGGCCTCGACACCCGCCCCGAGGAAGCCTCCTCACGGGGCAACCTCGACCTGTCCGTGAGCGCTCCCGAGAGGATCGTGCTGTTCGAGTTCAAGACGGTTCCCGGACGCCAAGGCTCCGGCCGGGCACTGCGGCAGCTCAAGACCAAGCGCTACGCGGACCAGCACTTCGGCTCTGGCAAGCCGGTCCACCTGGTGGGCGTGGAGTTCAGCCGCAAGACCCGCAACGTGGCCCTCGTGCAGTGGGAGACGGTCGGCTCTGCCGCAGCCGCCCCGAACTGAAGCAGCCGCCCGCAGCTCGTCCCTTGGACCGCCCCTGTCAGACGACAATTACTTTTGGCTCATCCGCAGAATTTGTGGGCCTCGGGGGGCTGGGGAAGGTGAGCGAGTGGATGGTAGAGGGCGAGTTGGCAGGCGTCGTAGGTGCGGAAGCCGAAGGCGCGGCGGAGAGTGAGTTTGGCTTTGAGGTTGAGGCCCTCGACGGCGCCGGAGGAGTGGCAGCGCCCGGTGCGGAACCAGTTGAGGATGAGGGGTCTGTGGTTGGTGAGCATGCGGGCGAACTTGGCGAGGGGCTGAATCTTGGTGCGGTAGGCACGACGGCGCCAGCGCTTGAGGAAGCGGTTGGCTTGGGTGGGGGAGCGGGCATCGAAGAACTGGCGGAACTCCTCCTTGAGCAGGTAGGCCCGGACGGTGTCGAGGTTGAGCTTGAGGAGGTCTTGCAAGCGAGGCACTTGGAGTTCGCTGAGATGCTCGCGCCATTTGAGCAGCAGCCAGCGGGAGTGCTTCAAGACGGGCTGCTGGCCTTGGGCCTTGAGCCGGCGAGCTTCGCCGGCACGGATCTTGTCGATGGCTTCGCTGAGCTTCTTCATGATATGGAAGAGATCCAGAACGCGAACAGCGTGTGAAGCTCGGTCCGCGACAACGGTCAGGTAGGGCTTCCACATGTCGGAGCAAACCACTTGCAAGCTTGCCGAGCGGTCTTGGCCGAACCAGTCGAAGAATTCCTCGAGCGTCTTCTTCTTGCGGTGCTGGCCGACCCACAGCAGGCGGCGGCAGCCTGCGTCGAGCTGGTACACGAGCGTCAGGTCCTGGTGGCCCTTGTGCCAGGCGATCTCGTCCACGCCGAGCACCCGGATGTCGTTGAGGCAGACGTGCTCGCGGCCCCATCGCACCGCCATGGCGACCGAGCGATGCACGCATTCCCAAGACACGCCGAAGGCCGAGGCGGTCTGCTTCCAAGAGAGTCGCTTGGCCCAGCCGGCGAGCATCCAGGCGAAGGCCTTGGTGACCGGGCGCTTGCCGTCGGCCCAAGGCACTTTCTCGACCTTGACCTTGCTGCACCAGCTGCAGTTGACGCGGCGCATGGCGTACACCAGCGCGACCGGCAGGCCCAGCACGGGCACGAACTGGAAGCGGCGCGGCTTGAGCCGGTCATAGCCGGGTCCGGGCATGCCACAAACCGAGCAGCGGGGGCGGTTGCCGGCGCGGGGCCGCACCTGCACCTCCAAGCGCCCGTCCCCGTCGGCATTCTCCAGCAGCCGGATCTGGCCGTAGACGAAACCCGGTATCTGGTGAACTCGATTGAGAATCGTAGTTAGCCGCATGAGACACCGTACATACAGTACCATGCTGGCACATGTCCGGTACCATGCGGCCTGCTTGGCGCAGACGCCGCAGCTCAGCCGATGGGGGAAAACAACTACTGCAAGAAAAAAGAGCAGCTACTGGACGCGAGCCCACGTACCGCCCACCAAGCCATGCTCACCCATCATCGGACCCACACTTTGTGCGGAGGAGGCATTTGAAGATTTCGGTTGTGGCCTCTGCGCGCGTCTCGAATGGGGTGCGGCGCAGCAGTTCGCATTCGAGGGTGGCGAAGAAACTCTCGGCCATCGCGTTGTCGTAGCAACTTCCGACGGCACCCATCGACTGCAGCACGCCGGCCTGTGCGCAGCGCGAGGTGCAGGCCACCGCGGTGTACTGGCTGCCATGGTCGGAATGGAAGATGACGCCCTTTGCGCCCCGGGTCTCGAGCGCCATCTCCAGCGCGGTGCGCGTCAAGTCGGCAGTCTGGCGCGCGGCCATGGCCCAGCCCACGACCTTGCGGCTGAACACGTCGATCACGATCGCCAAGAACAGGAACCCCTCCTGCGTGTCCACGTAGGTGATGTCGGCCACCCACAGCCGGTTGGGCTCGGTGGCCTCGAATTGCCGCTTGACCCGGTCCGGCACCGGTTCTGCGTGGGGGTCCGCCCGCGTCGTGCTCCGCGGGCGGCGCCGGTGCACACCCTGCAGGCCCAGCGAGCGCATCAGCCGCTCCACCCGCTGCCGCGACACGGCCCGGCCCTCCGCCCGCAGGGTCGCGTGCACCCGCCGCCCGCCGTAGGTCCCGCCCGACTCTTCGTGGATCTCGGCGATCCTTGCGCCCAACGCTTGGTTCTCCACCACCCGCCGACTCGGTGGCCGCCGGTGCCATGCATGGTACCCGCTGGCGGAGACCCCCAGCGCCCGGCACATCATGGCTGTCGGATACTGACCCTGGTACCCTCTTACGAACTCGAAGACCCTGACGGCATCGAACCGGTCTCCCGAGCGAACCAGGCTGCGGCTTTTGCCAAGATTTCCCGCTCCATCCGCACCCGCCGCAGCTCACGCCGCAATTCCCGGAGCTCTTTGCGCTCCGCGGTCGTCAGCCCGTCCTTGCGCTGACCGCTGTCGATCTGCGCCTGTTTCACCCACCGTCGCAACGAGTCCTGCGACACCTCAAACTCCTCGGCGACCTCCCGCAGGCGCCGTCCGCCCGCCAAGAACACCTTCACCACCTGTGCCCGAAACTCCTTCGGGTAGGCCTTCACATACCGTTGGCTCATCGCTGGGGCCCTCCTGTTACCCCGCCACTACAGTGCCGCATCTCCTCGAAAAACCGCACCTCTCAGGTGTCCACGAAATCGCAGGCACTCCAATCAAGGCGGTCATTGCCTGGCGGCTGGCAGCGATGACCTTGCTGGGGCGCGAGACGCCCGAGATGCCGGCGGAGGTGTTGTTCACGCAAGTCCAGATCCGAGTGCTGCGGCACTTCGCAGCCCGTCGCAGGCTGGCCACGCCGGGCAACCTGGGGCTGGCCGTGCGGACGATGGCGATCCTGGGCGGCTACCTGTATCGCAAGAACGGCCCGCCGCCCGGCCATCAGAAAATCTGGTCAGGCTGGACCCGCTTGACCATCATGGCCGAGGCGTACGAACTCAAGGACCACTTTGAACCGCCTCAAACCGCATCAGGAAAGGAGCCCCGATCTTGACAAATGGGGCATGGGCAGGCCGCGGGTAGTGCCGTCGCGGGTCGGAGGCAGCCACCGGGGGGACGGTGTGGGCGCTGCGAGAGGGTGTCTTCCGGTTGAGGGGAGGGTGTCCTCGCAGGCCGGTGCCAGACGCTGGCGCCGCGGGCGGGTCGCAGCGGGGGCGGCGGTGTTGGCTGCGGGGAACGGGATTGGCTGGCTGCTGGGGACGCTCGGCGAGGTTTGCTGAGCGGGGAGCGCCTCAGCGCGAACTGCGAGGCGAGGCCAGTGGTGGGTGTCGCAATTCTAGTGGTAGGCGCGTCGAGCGGTTTCCAAGTGGGTTGGGGAGTGTTGCGACGCGAGGCGGCCCGGGAACAGTCAGCTGGCGGGCCCGGCGGAGCTGTGCCGGCGCCTGCGGACAGGGGTGGACACCTGCGACGACTAACTGGTTGAACAGTTGGCCGGCGCGCGGGCCGTTGGCAGCTTCAAGACGGGCGACACGTGGTGTGGGGAGTGTGACCGCCACCGGGCGACACCTGTCTCGGAGGCGTCAATGCCCGCCTGATGCGGGCCGCTGCAAGATCGCGGACCGACACGACGGCTCCTCAAGCCTCAGAGTTCGTCACACCGAGGGACCGAGGAAGGTACCGGGCCGGCTGCGGCTGCTGAACGGAACGACAGTGCCAGCACCGCGGGAAAGGTGGACGTCGCACCCCACGCCCATCGCGGAGTAGTTCCAGTCGGCTCCGTCAAGGTGTCCTCTCGGCTCGGTCCGTGGACCGGCGGCTGTCAGAGCGGGCCCGGGCCTGCGTCTGCCATAGCGCAACTCTGAAGAGCCCTCCGCCAAGCATGTCCGCACTCCGTGAGTCTGGACTCGCTCCGGCACTGGGAATTCGACCCGACCGTTCGATCTTAGCCCCGATCGAGCGAAGTCCGGTGTCAGCACTGGTGGCCACCGCTCACGAGAAGTTCGAGATCGGGCTGCACGCCACGATCCGCGAGATCCTGAAGATCATGAGCGCACTCCAAGGCCTGCTCGTGCCTTCCCCGGTCGAGGGCTGGGAGGATGTGCTCAGCCCAAGATCCCGGACCAACCCGTTCTGTCAGCGCATGAAGGCTGCGCCGTCGCTGCGGCCCTGCCTGCGATCGGATGTGGAGACCGTCGCGATCCACCGCTCCATTGCTGTAGCGCGTTGCGCTACGCCATTCACAGTTGTGGTATAGTCAATGCATGGTACCTGAGAGCACTTCAGCCACCTCATCGCTTCCAGAGCATCCCGGAACCCATATCCGCCAGTCAGTCCTCCCTTCTGGGATGTCGGTCTCCGAGGCCGCCCAGCGGCTCGGCGTCGGCAGGCCGGCCCTCTCGACTCTCCTCAATGGAAGAGCGTCCCTCTCAGCCGAGATGGCTGTCCGGCTGGAGAAGGCCTTTGGCGTGGATCGAGACAAGCTGCTGGCCATGCAGGCGAAATATGACAGACAGCGACAGGGCCGGCTGGACAGCGCCATAGCAGTCAGCCCGTATGCACCGGAGTTCCTCACCATCAAGGCGAGACAGATCGTGGGTTGGGCTGGTCAGATCGACTCTCGCACCCGGCTCGCCGTCCTGATCCGGAAGCTCGTGCATTCCACCGTACCGGATCCCTCCTGCCTGACCCGAGTCGACTTTCCGGGCTACGACAACGGCGAGCGAACGGGCCCTGACGGAATCGTCGAGGCCAGTCAGCCTACGCCTTGGATCCCTCGCGGGGAATCGATCTGGGAGCTCGGCACGGGGAGGAATCCCCAAGCGAAGGCGAACAACGACTATGCGGCCCGGCTGCGATCGGTGAGATTGGCGAGGCGTGCGCAGTCGACCTTCGTGTTCGTAACGGCCCGGAACTGGCCGCGAAAGGGCAAGTGGGTCGAAACCAAAACGTCGGCAGGTGACTGGAAGGCCGTACGAGCCTACGACGCCAGCGATCTCGAGCAATGGCTGGAGCAGTCCCTCCCGGGCCAGATGTGGTTGGCCAAGCAGCTGCGTCTGCCCGAGATGGACCGGGACTATGACACCCTCGACGCTATGTGGGGCCGATGGGCCGGTGCCGCCGAGCCACCCCTGCGGAGATGCCTCTTCGATCCATGGATGCAGGAGGGCCAAAGGGCCTTCCTGCGCTGGTCCAAGGGCCAGCCCAGCAAACCGTTCGTGGTCTCGGCTGATTCGCAAGACGCGGCCTTTGCTTTCCTGTCGTGTCTCTTCCGAAGCGACGGCCTGCGCCGCTTCGGGGATGTCACTGCGATTCTCACGTCACCACCTGCGGCGCGACGAGTGGTCAAGTCCCGAGCGCCGCTGATTGTCGTAGCCGCTTCCGAGCCCGTCGAAAGAGAGCTGGGGGCTGCCCGGGAGCGGATCCGTCACGTCATCTGGCGTCCACCCAACAACGTGGATGCAACACCTCACGTCACACTTGGCCCCGTGGAGTACTACAAGTTCAAGGACTGCCTCGCCGCCATGGGACATAGAGACGACTGCATCAAGCGGCTCGCGACGGAGTCGGGGCGCTCCCTGACCATCCTCCGGCGCCGCTTGTCACCCAACCCCGCCATTCGCAAGCCAGCTTGGGCCGACAAGGAGCGGAACGCTCAAGCCATGTTGGCTTTTTCCTTGGCGGGGGCTTGGCAGTGCGGATCGACAGGCGATCAGAAGCGCCTCTCGTGCTTGGCCAAGCTGGCATGGGATGAGCTGGAGTGCGACTTCGAGCGCTTGAGGCAGCTTGACGAATCGCCGGTTTGGTCCGTCCGGGACTCCCAAGGCGTCACGTCCAAGCTCGACTCCCTGTTCGCGACAGCGCACTCGATCACGCGTTCCATCATCGGTCGCTTCTACTCTGTTGCTGAGCGCGTACTCTCCGAGTCCGATCCAGCCTTGAAACTGCCCGAGGACCAGCGTCCGCTGGCCTTGCGGCACGGCAAGCTCAGGGACCACTCCGACGCCCTGCGCAAGGGAGTATGCGAGACCCTTGCCCTGTTGGCGTCCCACGGCCAGAAGTTGTTCGGCGACCGACTAGACATCCAAGTTGCTTGGCGTAACGAAAAGCTAGTTCAGAGATTGCTGACACCTCTCACGCTTAGCAAGCTACTCTCGCTCGGCGACTGCCTGCCGCTGCTTGCGGAGGCGGCGCCTCTGGAGTTCTTAGAGATCCTCGACGAGGACTTGCAGGGCGCCTCACCGGCCCTGTACAAGCTGCTGGAGGCCCCCAAGGGCGACGACCTCTGGCAACGAGCGCCGCTCATCCCGCTGCTGCACGCGTTGGAGTGCTTGGCGTGGGATGCACGGCACCTTCCTACTGTCGCTTCGATCCTCGCCCAGCTGGCTGAGCACGAGGTTGAGGATCGCGATGCCGAAACGCCTTCTGCCAGCCTTGTGTCCATCTTCAAGGCTGATCCGCCGCAGACAAGTGCTCCGCTGAAGGATCGCCTCGAGACCCTCAATCGGGTGATGCGCAAACGCCCCAAGGTCGGCTGGAAGATCTGCGTCGAACTGCTGGAACCGCACCACCCTGCCGCGAACGATTCCTGCCGGCCGTTGTGGGGGGGCGGCAGGTCGGTGGCTAGAGCGGGAGGTGTCGGTGAAGAGCGTGCGCTGACCGCAACGAAGGCGGTCGGACTTCTTCTTGAGTGCCCGGACCATGACGAGGGGACGTTGGGCACACTGGTCGAACACATGGCTCCCATGCAGGAGCATGAGCGGGCCGAGGTCTGGAACTTGATTGACCAGTGGCGGTCGCGAACCGCCACTGATTCTGCCAAGGCTGCGTTGCGGGAGCGAATACGAATTGCAGCCCTGACTCCGAGCGGCTGCTTGCGCCGTCTCGGCGAGCCGACCATCAGCCGGGCCCGACAAGTGCATGCAAGCCTGCGGCCCGCCGACGCCGCGATCCGCCACCGGTGGCTGTTCGCGGATGACTGGATCGAAGCGACGGCGGAGGGCGCTGAGGCTGAGGGCTTTGATTGCGAAGAAGACAACCGCCGGATCGATGGGTTACGGAGCAACGCTGTAGGCGAAGTCTATGCCGAGATGCGCGAGGAGGGCATCATCGGTCTGGCAGTCGCTTCCAAGTTCCCGTTTATGGTTGGCCGGCATGCCGCGAGCTGCGTGTTAAGGGAAGAGGAGCGAATTGCTTTGGTGCACAAGTGCTTGGCTCATCATCAATGGCCTCGTAGCAAGTGTGAGAGTTGCTTGGAGGGCTTCTTGGCCGAGCTCTCCCACGACGACCTCCCTACTTGGCTGGGCCGTGCTGCCCAAGCCTTGGGAGATGCCCAGCAGGTCCGGCTGTTCGCTCAGTCTCCGTTCCGTCGGTCCACTTGGCGCCTCGTGGACTCATGCGGGGAGGATGTGCAGGCCATGTATTGGGAGACTGTGACTCCGTGGGGGAGAGTGCGCTCCCCAGCCGATGTCGCGGAACTCGTCGATCGACTCTTGGAGGTTCGTCGGCCCAGGGCCGCCTTTTACGGTGCGCATCTACGGTTCCGGGCACTCGACACGCCCCGTCTCAAGAGGCTCCTGCACCAGGTCGCCACGGTGGACTCCGAACCTGCTACCGACTACAGGCCCGGTCGCTTATACATCGCCCAGGCCCTAGACGAGTTGGAGTCTCGTCCGGAAGTGACTTCCGAGGACATGGCCGATCTGGAGTTCCTCTACATCGATGCATTGTGGGACGGCGAGGCAGGTCACGGAATCCGGAACTTGGAGAACTTGGTCGTCGGGTCGCCGGAGGCGTTCGCCCGGATCGTCGCGTATTGCGGCTCGCGGGAGGACGACGGGGAGGATCCCCCTGCTTGGAGCATCGCGGCTCCTGCACGGCAGGAAGCCGCCGCGTCGGCCGCGAGGCGGCTGCTCGGCCGGATTCGGAGGATCCCCGGAACGGATCCTGACGGGAATATGGATTCGAAGGCGCTTGCCCAGTGGCTTGCCCAGGCCCGCCGCTGGTGTCACCAGTACGGCCGCTCGGATGCCGGAGACAGGTTCTTGGGACAGCTCTTGGCGAAGGCGCCGGTTGGCCGCGATGGGCGGTGGCCGTGCCGGCCCGTCTGCGAAGCGATCGAGGAGGCCGCATCGCGCAAGCTAGGCAACGGTCTCGTGGTCGGGTACTCGACCGGAGGCCCGGAATCTCATGGCAATCTGCGAGGCGCGGACGTTGGGCAGAAGTACTGGGATCGTGTCTCGCGGTACAAGGAATGGGCGGAAGCTAGGCGGTGCGAGTATCCCCGCGTAGGCATCGTCCTTGACCGGATCGCCGATCATTACCAGGAAATCGCCAAGTGGTGGGAGTCCGAAGCGGATCGGGACGCCCGGGTGCGAGGTTGATGATCGCCAGTGCCATGAGTGACGACATGACACTCTCGTCCCTGCTTCCAAGAAGATCAATAGTTCCGGAAGCAACTGTCCTAGACGGGCGTCCGTCCCTATGCAAACGACTGCGCGTGCCAGCGGTATGGGGGGAGGCGCTTGCTAGTCGTTCCGTCCGCCGCTTGCGGGGAACTCTTCTTCGCGACGCTCCTTACGGCTTCGAAGAAGCTACGGCCCGGCCTCGCGCTCCAGATAGCGAGGGGAGCAGGTACTTCGTTCACACCGGGTTGCCTCCTCCGCTCACAACCGCGGTAGCTGCAGACATGCTGCCCGATCGTCTTCCGCCACGGACTGTCGCAACGCCTGCCGTCACTTTGATTCCGGAGGATGGGTTTGGAAGCGGCCAAGAACAGCTTGGCACCCTTCGCACTACTGGTCGTCGGCCCCTTCTGCGGAGGCGGGACCGTGCTGTTGCTGTCTCATCGCGCGTGGCCCGCCGGCTCGTCCCAAGAGCGATCCATTCGATCGCCCGCGCCCGACCCGCCCGTACCCGCGCCGATTTCTGGGGCTCCGCAGTCGGGCGGCCAAGGGCCCATCTTGGTACTGTCCATCCAAGCGCGGTTCCATGTTGGCTCTCTGTCGACGACGCCGCGCAGCCGCTCGGCGGGCCGGCTGACCCCGCATGGATTGGTCTCACCGACTGTCCCTCTGGTGCAATCGGCCGACTGCCCGCTGCAGGCGACGCCGGTGACAAGGCTGGCTGCCAGCAAGCCTCTTCCGACTTGCCCATGCGATCTCACTTCGGTCTCGACATCCACAGGACCGTTCTGGGAGCTCATGGGCTGCAGTCCGCTCGCGGCTTCGCCCGCGTCGCTAGAGCCGTGTCGTCCCCCAGTGCCCGCGTGCGGGCTGTACAGGGCATCCGCATTGGGGAGGCGGTCCGATGACGATTCTCAAAGTGCGCTCCGTTCGGCGCATCCTTCTCAAGAACGGATACAAGGAGGTCCGGCGAAAGGGGAGTCACCGAATGTACGAAGGGTATGCAGGGGGCAAGCGCAGAGTCGTCACGCTTCCGGGCAGGGCGGGCGAGGATATCCGCGGCCCCACACTCAAGGCGATCATCCGCCAGTCTGGGCTCTCAGAAGACCTGATTCGCTAAGCAGGCAAAGGATGACTGGCACGGACAGGAAATCCGATCGGACCCGCATCACGGCGCCGGTTCCAAGGCAGCCATGCCAAGAAGGCCAGCCTGGCCCGGACTCCCCAAGGGGACCGCCGATGCAGTAGGTGCTGCCGGTCCTCCAAGGGCATGCCTGCAACGATGTCGAGATAATCGTCTACGCACGCTCGGAGGATTTCCTTGGCTTCCTCGACCGATCTGCCTTGGACGGCGATGTCCAAGTCGACACAGATGGCCTGCCACTCGGTCCTGCGGCCCCAAGCGTAGCATCGGAGCGTCTGATTCATGATTTCCTCGATTCCCGCACAACAGCGCCGGCCACAGTTGCTTGCAGAGTGGCCAGAGCGACCGCCACCTACATTCTACAGGACAAGAAGGGCCCCTTCATGCCGGCAATGCGTCCAAGAATGCTGCTCCGACGGCTCGCTCACCTTCCCCAGCCCCTCGACACCCACAATTCCTGCGGATGAGCCCTAGACTTGTCCGGAATTACTCGGCGGAAGAGTGTGTTTTCAGGTTTCCGTTGGCTTGGACGGGGACCGTAAGCGCGTCTTGCGAGCGCCCCGAGGAGCTGGATCACGGCAATCGTGACCAGCTAGGGTGGTGAGTGGGTTGGGCCTGTCCGGCAGCAGCCGCTGGGGCCATCCGGCAGTGTGGCCGCGCCGTCGCGGAACGGCGTGTTGACCCACGCTCGCGGCGGTTCAGGCCCTGGCGGGCCGAAACTGCGAGCCGGTGGGAGGGAGCGCCACGGGGCGTTTGCGCTGCTGCAAGTCTGCCGGCTGGGCCGGGAGACTGCAGTGCGTCGGTAGCCGTCTTAGGCAGCGGCCGGCAGTGCCGCCGCGGGCACGCCGCTGGCGGTCCCGGAGACAAACTCGTACGCCAGCCGCAAATTGGTGCCCGGGTGCAACGTCCCGGGCTGGTTGAGTGCGGTCAGCAGCGGTTGCACGGCTTCGTCCAGTGCCTGGCATGACTGGTGCAGCAGGCGCACGCTGTTGAGCGCCAGATTATTTGGGGAATTACTGACCTGAGTGCCCAAGATCCAGATGTTGTATAGGTTCCGGCAAGGACCCAGTATATGGTACTCGTGGCGAATCGGAATAGTCTGCGTCTATTTGCGGCAGGCTGCCGATCTCACATCGTGATCGACGCCCATTCCACCCAGTATCGGTGGAACTCATTCTGGCCTCCATGAGCACGTAATCTGTGCCGGGCAGTGCCCCGTCCCTCGCCCGTCTCCGATGCTCTAGCAGCCGACCTTCGTGCGCGGCAGCGCCAATTCTCAACCCAGGATTCGCGGATCCGCCCCGCGGGCATCCCGTGCTGGGCGCCGGCACCCACCGCGGCTCCCAGCCGGGCCTGTTGCCGCTGGCGACTCCATATCGCCGGAGCCGCTGGTGCGTCAGGCGGCCGCGGCCCGGCCCGCCAGCATGGCCCAGGTCAGACGCCTGCCCTGCAGCCCCAGCGCCACCTTCCTCATCTGCTCCGCCGTGTCCAGCGGGCGCAGGTTGCTGCGCCCGCAGAACTCCTCCAGGTAGCGGTGCAGGTGGCGCACGCTGATGTGGTGGTAGATCCCGTACAGCCCGCGTTTGAACAGCGCCCAGAATGACTCGATGCCGTTGGTGCTCACCTTGCCGCGCACGTACTCTCCGCTGGAATGGTTCACCGCTGCGTGCTGGAAGCCCTCCAGCGACTGGTAGCTGGAGGAGCTGTCCGTGTACACTTCCGCGCCCGGAGCTGCAATCTTGTTCACGAAGTCTTGCAGTTCTTGTTTGGTAGTGTTCAGAACCGCCTGCGCATGCACCCGCCCAGTGGCGCGGTCGCGCCCTCCGACCACCGGCTGCTTGCCGACCGTCCCGCGCCCGGCGTGCAGCTTCTGGCTGGCGTGCTTGTTCTTCTCTTTGCCGCCGATGTAGACCTCGTCCACCTCCACCGGGCCGCCGAACAGCCCGGCGGGTGCGGCCAACCCGGCCCGCACGCGATGGGCCAGATGCCAAGCCGACTTCTGAGTGATGCCCAGCTCGCGGCTCAGTCGCATGCTGGAGACGCCTTTGATGCTGGTGCACATCAGATAGATGGCTAGCGCCCAGATGCGGTAGCCGAGCTTGGTGTCGGCCATCACGGTGCCGGTGCGCAGGGAGAAGCGCTTGCGACAGGCGCGGCAGCGATAGGGCATGGAGGGGTGAGCGCAGCCGGACTGCACCTTGTCAGAGCAGCAATGGGGGCACTCGGGGCCGTGGGGCCAGCGGAGTTCAGCGAACCAGATTTCGGCCGCTCTGTCGTCAGGGAACATCTGGAACACTTCGATCATCGAGATGCCCTTGCGGAACCACTTACCGGGACTCTTATAGGCCGAACCGTTCTTCCCAATCGTAGAGTCGAGGAGAGGCGCGTTGGCCTTAGCAAGTGTCTGGGTCAAAACCCCAGAGTCGCAAAAAATAGTTCCATTGTTCCCTTACATCTGTATGATAATTCAGGGATCTTCTCTGTGAATTCTTGTTTAGTCGTTCTATAAACTCTATGTGTTCAGACTTTGAGCCACTGCGGCGCTGCTTCCATCGAGAGCCGCCTCCTCGTTCCCTCACAGGGCTCTGGCCTTCAGGGGCGAATCTGGGCGGTGATCGGGCCCTAGGGCCCGATTCGGCACTCCAGGCCCCCGGTATTCGCCAGAATCGCGCCCCGGGCGGCGCCACCCGCCCTGCCCGAGGCAGGCGTGCGGTCCCACTCGACATACCGGCGGTAACTCTGCGTGGCGCGCACCGTTCAGCGTCGGATCAGACCAGCCCGGGTGGCCGATCCGTGCCGCAGCGACTCCCGCTGCGGCTGGGTCCACCGTCAGCCGCTCGTTCGCACGCGTGGCGACCAGCGGGCGCGGCCGCGCCTGGCGAGCACCGGGCAGGCCAATACGCTAGCTCTCATCCCCAGAGATTTCCTGCTCAGACACGGCTCTTGATACCGCATGATATGATGGAATGTATGCGAGAAATATTGGAGGCCCAGCAGACGCTCGGTCAAGTGCCCATTGAGGACATCGAGATCGATTCCTCTTCTCGTGACGAGATGCCAGCAGTGTTGCGCGGTCTCAAGTTCATCTTTTGCAACCAAGGACTGCGCAGTCAGATCTTCGCCTTGATCGACGAGCAGGTCCTCAAGTCATCCGTAGGAAAGGCACCTAGTGGAACCGATCCAGAGTCTGGAAAGACGATCGATCCGCACAATGGACGGCCCGGCATGTCGCTGTGGATGGCGCTCGTGTTTGCACTGGTCAAACAGGCCCTAAACTGTGACTTCGACCGCCTCTGTGACGAGGCCAACCAGCACAAGACGCTGCGGATAATGCTCGGCGTGAGCCCCATGAGCAATCGGCAGTTCCACTACCGGACGTTGGCGCGGAACGTGAAGTTGTTCAGCGCCGAGCTGCTGGAGAAGATCAACCGGCTGGTGGCCGAGGCGGGGCATCGGCTGGCGGGCTGGCAGCCAGGGGATCCGATCAAGGCGCGCTGCGATACGTGGGTGGTGGAGACCAACGTCGAGTATCCGACGGATTACAGGCTGCTGTGGTTCGCGTTGGTGCAGCTGGTCAAGACGGCGGTGGGCCTGAGCCACGAGTATCACGTGGTCGGCTGGCGGAAGGCAGGCTATTGGCAGAAGCGGGCGAATCGGGGCTACCGCGGGCTGCGGCGGGAGTATCGCAAGCAGTCGCGCACGGAGCGAGTGCGGGACTTCGCGAGGGTGGCGCGGGCGATCCTCAAGCGGGGGCAGAAACTGGAGGCGCGCCTGGAAGCCAAGGGGGCGGCGGCGGAGAAGGTGGAGTCGTTGCGGAAGTGGGTGCGGCACGCGGCGCGGCAGTTGGACCAGATGGAGCGGCGACTGCTGCGGGAGGAAAAGATACCGAACGGGGAGAAAGTGTACTCTTTCGTGGAAGAATACACGCGGTGGGTGTCGAAGGGAAAAGCGGGGACACCGGTGGAGTTGGGAGTTCCAGTGGCGATCGTGGAGCGCCGGGACCAGTTTGTGATGGAGTGCAAGATCCTGTGGACAGAGCAGGACGTGGAAGTGACGGGGGAGTTGCTGAAGAAGGCGAAGCGACACTGGCCAGAGATGAACGTGTGCAGCTTTGACAAGGGGTTCTCGAGCGTGCAGAACATCAAGAACGCGGCGGGAGTGATCGAGACTCCGGTACTGCCGAAGCGCGGGAAGCTGTCGAAGGCGGACCGGGAGCGAGAGGATGGGGAGGCATTCAAGGAGGCGCGCAAGCAGCATCCTGGGGTCGAATCAGCAATCAATAGGTTGGAGCATCATGGGCTGGACCGGGTGCGAGAGAAGGGTAAGGAAGTGTTCGAGAAGGTGGTCTGGCGGGCGATATTGGCAGCGAATGTGCACCGGATCGGGAAACTGCTGAACGCTCAGGAGCAAGCGCAGAGGAAGCGCCAGGCGAAGCGGCGGCCCAAGGCCGCCTAGGGGTGCTTGCCAGTTCAGACCACAGGACAGCCGGGGCGCTGTCAGGGGGAGGTCCGCCCCCGGCCCACATCTTACATATCATGGTCTATCTGTCGTATAGATAATAATCCTATATAAGCCTTATTGAGGTGTTATGGCCGTTGGATAACGGCATTTCGGATCGAGTTCCGCTGGTCGCAGCGCAGGATCTTACCTGATGAATCACGGGCTCTGCCCGCTCATGGGGGGTTTTGACCCAGACACTAGCAAGGAAGCAGTAGCTGTTTTAGGGTTGTTCCTACGGCTTTCGCCATCTGTAGGTGCCTCACTGACCTTCCCGCTTAACTACGTCTCCTCTCCCCGCTCATCGAACCGGACATGCCAATTTCCAGCATCCGGCTCTCGGACGAGATCATGCCTTCGCCCACGGAAAGCTGGCCGTCCGCACTGGCAGGCGCACGAGGCCGAAGTCAATCCTCAGCCTCTCGCTCGGGTAGTGCACGTAGCTGCCCGACTTCGCCTGGTGCTTCCGACACAGCCACTGGCTGAGCCGCTGGTCCGCAGGTGCGTCAACGGCGCGTGCCAGTTCTCCCGGCCACTGCTGCGCGCGGTGGTCCGGGTCTTCCTTCGCTTGCGCATGTGATGCGCTCTGGAGTCTCCGAACTTCTTCCGGAGCTAATAGGCTCGCGCCAGTCTCCATCTGTCCTGTCCCCCTTCCCGCATCGCTCTCGAACTGAGGTCCCTTCCCTCCGCCGGAGTTACCCGGCTTCGTCGGTACTACGGGCCTCTCCGCCACCCTGCCCGGCCCGGCCTGTCCCTCGCGGGAGTCCGGTTGGCGCGTGCACGCCACCGACAGGGCTTCCCGTGTTGCCTCCGTCTCCCTCTTGCACGCATGCTGTCGCCAATACCCCGGCGGAGACGCCCGGTGCTCGCGTCGCTCGCTTCCCGGACGCTGGCTGCCTTCCCCGACACAGCGGCGGGTCGGCCTCCGCATTATGCTTTTCGAGGCCTGCTCGGCGTTCACTCGCGTTGCGGCCTCTTATGTTAGAAACAGTGTGCGCCGTGCTAAGGCACTGGCTCCCAGCGGGTGCGAAGCCCGCCCGGCTAACTGTCGCTCCAGCCGGAAGCCGTCGGAGCGGGTCATGGAGGTAACGACATGGACTGAAGCACTCCGACGTGACGGGCCGCCTTCTGGGCGGCTCAGCGAGCACGCAGGCCGTAACGCGAGTGAACGCCGAGCAGGCCTCGAAAAGCATGATGCGGAGGCCGACCCGCCGTTGTTTCGGGGAAGGCAGCCAGCGTCCGGGAAGCGAGCGACGCGAGCACCGGGCGTCTCCGCCGGGGTATTGGCGACAGCATGCGTGCAAGAGGGAGACGGAGGCAACACGGGAAGCCCTGTCGGTGGCGTGCACGCGCCAACCGGACTCCCGCGAGGGACAGGCCGGGCCGGTCAGGGTGGCGGAGAGGTCCGTAGTACCGACGAAGCCGGGTAACTCCGGCGGAGGGAAGGGACCTCAGTTCGAGAGCGATGCAGGAAGGGGGACAGGACAGGTGGAGACTGGCGCGAGCCTATTAGCTCCGGAACGGTTCGGAGACTCCAGAGAGCATCCCATGCGCAAGCGAAGGAAGACCCGGACCACCGCGCGTAGCAGTGGCTGGGAGAACTGGCACGCGCCGTCGACGCACCTGCGGCAAGCGGCTGCGCCAGTGGCTGTGTCGGAAGCACAAGGTGAAGTCGGGCAGATCCGTGCACTACCCGAGCGAGAGGCTGAGGACAGACTTCGGCCTCGTGCGCCTAACCGTGCGGACGGCCAGCTTTCCGTGGGCGAAGGCATGATCTCGTCCGAGAGCCGGATGCTGGAAATTGGCATGTCCGGTTCGATGAGCGGGGAGAGGAGACGTAGCTAAGCGGGAAGGTCAGTGAGGCACCTACAGGTGGCGAAAGCCGTAGGAACAACCCTAAAACAGCTACTGCTTCCTTGCTAAGGCCAACGCGCCTCTCCTCGACTCTACGGCCAGCACAGCGCAAACGGGCCGGAACAGCGGGCAGGGTGCCAGGCACTCTGCGACGCTGTGGTCACCAGCGTGGCTGGGGGCTCGGGGGCTTGATGGCCCAGGCCATGGTGGGGGAGTCCAGCGTGAAGCTGTGGTCACCAGCGTGGCTGGGGGCTCGGCTCCCGAGCACGGAGTTGCGCGCTGCTGGGCAGCCGCTGGGGCTGCCTCGTGCGGTCGCCGGACCGCTCCGCGGAGGCAGCTGCCGGCCAGCAGCGCCCGCTCCGCAGCGGGCCTTGATCAATGTCCCCCCGCCTCGCGGCGGGGGTCCGCCGCGAGGTTCGGCCGAACCTCGCGGCGTGCGGCGGGTCGGGTCGCGTCGGCCTGGAACGAGGGTTCGTCACGCAGCTGGACCGCCCGCCGCAGCGCTTCCTGTCAGACCTGCACGGAAGACCGAGACGGAATCGCATCCAAGAGGCTAGGAGAAGCAGGAAGCACCACTCGGCCGTGGCATGAGGACACTCGGAGGATAGCACTATGAACCAACCTGAGACCCCCGCCGGCGCGCCGCAACCCGCGGTCGGAAACACCGTCGGCGTCGACGTCAGCAAGCGGCGCCTGGACGCCTGTTCGGATCCGAGCGCCGAGCGGCGCGAGTTCGCCAACGACCGCGCCGGTCGGAGGGCGCTGCGCGACTGGGTGCTGCAGCTGGGCGCCGAGCGCGTGGCCATGGAGCCGACCGGGCGCTACCACCGGCAGCTGCACCAGTGCCTCGACGCCGCGGGCGTGGAGGTGGTGCTGGTCAATCCGCGTCGCACGCGCAACTTCGCGCGCTCGATCGGGCAGGAGGCCAAGAACGATCTGGCGGACGCGCAGCTGCTGGCACTGTTCGCGCGCCTGGGGCTGGGCGAGGGCACCTCGCCCAAGGAGGAATCGTTGCAGAAGTTGGCGGATTTGGTGGCCGCCAGGAGGTCGTTGGTGAATCATCGCGACGCTATGAGAAAGAGTGCGAAGGAATTCCACGAAGATGCGGCGCAACGCATGGAGGACTCGATCGCCGGGGCGGACCGGGGCATCGACGGGCTGGAGGCCGACATCCAGGCGCTGCTGGCAGGCGACGAGGGGCTGAAGCGGCGTGCGGAGATCATCCAGTCGGTGCCGGGCTGCGGGCTGATCACGGCGGCGGTGTTGTGCGCGGAGCTGCCGGAGCTGGGCAAGATCGGGCACGCGCAGGCGGCGGCGCTGGTGGGGGTGGCGCCGTACGACCAGGACAGCGGCCAGACGCGGGGTCGGCGCAGCATCCGCGGCGGGAGGCAAACCGTGCGCAACCAGCTGTACATGGCAGCCCTGACCGCCCGGCGCTGGAATCCGGAGTTGCGGGCCTACTACGAGCGTTTGCTGGCCAGGAAGGGCCCGCAGCTGGGCAAGCTGGTGATGGTGGCGGTGATCCGGAAGCTGCTGCGGGTGCTGAACTCGCTGCTGCACCACGACCGCCGCTGGCAGCCCGAGCCGCCGGCGCGAGAGGCGGCCGCATGACGGGGCCGCGCCCGGGATGGAAGGCTGGTAGACTGCCGGTGCGCCCCGAAACGGAAGCGGGCTCTGCTGAGGAGCAACCCGCCAGGGATACGGGCGTGACGGCTTACGATGGCCGCCGCGGCGGCCCGCACCCTGCGTGTCGGGCCGCCGCCTTCTCGCAGCCACCCGCCAGGGATTGCATCGGAGTCGTCCCAAGCCTCAGAAAACCTTGGGGGGAGGCGACCGCAGGGAGCAGGGGGGTGAAACCCCCCTCCAGCAACAGCACTGCGGCAGGCCGCCTGGCGGGCGGCCTGCCAGCCGTTCACCCAGCCCGGCCGACCGCGCCACCTCCGTCCGCGAGAGTAGTGCAGGCCGAGGTGTCGTTACCGCATGCCGTCACCCGCCACCGTGGACCCACCACCGTCTGCCTCTCCCGGCAGCCCCTCCGGAGGTGCCTTTTTCTGGCGCTTCGAGCTTGACATCCAACACGGAAGCTGCGTGCTCGCTGAGCCGCCCAAAAGGCGGCCCGTCACGTCGGAGTGCTTCAGCCCATGTCGTTACCTCCATGACCCGCTCCGACGGCTTCCGGCTGGAGCGACAGTTAGCCGGGCGGGCTTCGCACCCGCTGGGAGCCAGTGCCTTAGCACGGCGCACACTCTATTATTATACACTAAATTCAGTGCACATGCGACCAGAATCTGAGAATAGAATGCGCCATTTATGATCTTGGGTACTCACGTCAGTAATTCCCGAAATTAAGGCAAAGATTCAGGCATCCATTGTTAGCCACTGTCTGGAAGTCTCTGTCAATGGCAAGCACTGAGCGTCGAACTGTCTTGCAGCGGCGCCAAACAGTCAGAGCGTTCGAGGCTGTCAGGAATCCCGTGTAGGGCGGCTTCGTGCAGATCCGGGGTCTGCCGCGTCAAGGCATTGGGGACCGGTCGCCGGCTACGACCGACCAAGGTAAGCATTCACTCCGGGGAGTATTTTGGGGCCTGGGAGGCTGGCCCTCGCGAGGGCCAAAGGCAGGGGAAGGCGCGGATAGGTGAAGGTGCGGCCCGCAGGTGCAGAGTGGCCTCGCTCGCCGCGTTCAGGCTCCAGCCTGAGAAGGTGGGCGAGTGACGTAGCGACACTCGCGAGCTGGCCTCAGCGGGGAGTTAAGCTGCGGGCGGGAAAGTGCTGTCGGGTGCGTCAGCCGGCGCTGCCGCTGGCGGCCCGTTGGCCGGGGTCCACCAGCGTATGGGAGGTGCGCGGAGTTCCTCGATGCGTTGCTCGTCCATCTCCCACGGGAGCCATGGAGACAGGTCCGATGGGGCTTGGCCCCGGTTGCGCGCACAGGCATCCAGCCAATCCAGCATGTAGCGGTACGGGTTCAGCCCAGCCACTCTCGCTGTCTGCAGCACGCTGAGCAGGCGCCCCGCCGTCTCGGCCCCGGCCGGACCGCCGGACCCGAAGCTCAGCCGGCGCGAGATCACGGGTCCGCGCAAGGTCCTCTCCGCGTAATTGTTGTCCATGGGAATCGCCGGATCTTCGAGGAACACGCTGAGCCCCGCCTTGTGCAGGATCAGGGACGCCGTGGCTTTGCCCTGCGCTTCCACCTGGGCCAGCTCCGCGCCGGTCCGGCCACCGCTTGGCACGGCTATCAGCATTTCATAGCGCGCAACCAGGCTCCTCCACTCTTGCACCGCGTCGTCGAAGAGTTTCCCGAGGCTGGCTTTCAGGCTTGCCTGCGCAGCCTCGAAGTCCTCGGCCTGGTCCTCTAAGGGCAGTGCGGGCTGCCAGGCCCTGCGACGCAGGTGCGCCAAGTGGAACACTTCCCCGATCCGCTCGAGCCAGTCCGTGGCCCACGGCTCCAGTTCCGGAAAGCCGGCTTCCACCCGGCAGTAGTGTCGGCGCTGATGAGCCCAGCAGAACTGCAGCCGGACATTCTCGGAGCGCTTGGCGAAGGCCGGATAGACACTCCAGCAGTCGCACACGAGCGTCAGCAGCTTGCCTTGGCCCAGCTTGCCCAGCAGTGCGCGGCCCGAGGGCAGCCCGCGCGTCGGCAGGATGCGCATCCAGACGGCATCCTCGCAGCAGACCATCCACAGCCAGTGCTTGGGCCTGGCGCCGGATGCCGGGGGCTGCTTGGCGTTCTCCTTGCCCTCAATGTTCTGCACCGGCCAGGAGGTTTCGTCGGCCTGCACCACCCGAGCCTGTCCCAGACGCTCGGCGATGGCCTGCTCCAAGGGTTGCACCAGCCGGGCGAGCCTCTGCAGGCCTCGCGCCAGCGTCGCCGGTGCCATGCCCAACCCGATGGCATCCAGCTCGCGCGCCACCGCGGCCTGCGGGCGATGCATGTGGAAAACTTGGACCACGCTCCAGGCCCACACGCTGGTCCCCAGCTGCGTGCCGCTCCACAGCCGTGGCGCGGGGGGCGCAACCAGGCGTCCCGGCGGTGCGCATGCGCAGCCCGGCTCGTAGCACTGGCGCTCAATCTCGCGGGCGAGCGCAGCCAAGTGCATCTCGAAGATCTTGCTGGACTTGGTCCCGCAGCGCACGAAGGGCGTGTCGCACTGCGCGCAGCGGCGCTCGTGCTCGGGCAGCTCCAAGGGCTCGGGAATCTTTGGCAGGCGGGAGCGGTCCCGACGCGGCGGAGTGGCCGATCCGGGCTGGCGTCCCCGCTTGCGCTTGGCGGCCTTCTTCTTGCGCCCCTTGCCGGGCTTGCCGGCCTTGTCAGGCTTGTCAGAGCTGTCAGGCCTGTCAGGGCTGTCCCCCGGCCCGGGCGGCGGCTTGGGGTCCGCTTCCGGCTCGGGCCCGGGATCCGACGGCTTCTCGCTCTTGCGCCCGAACAAGGTCTTCTGCAGGTCTGCCACGAGCAGCTTCAGATTGCTGATCGTTGTGTGGGCTTGCTGCAGCTCAGTCCGCGTCCGCTCCAGCTCAGTCCGCGTCCGCTCCAGCTCGGCCCGCGTTCGCTCCAGCTCGGCCTGGCTGCGCTGCGACCGTCGGCGGAATTCCCCGCTCTCCTGCCGTGCGCTTTCCACCTTCTCGAGCAGGGCCGCGCAGTGCTGCTCCAAGCGTTCCAATTCCTGCGCCTGCTCCCGCTCCCGCGCGGTGTCCCCGCTTGCGCCCGGCCAGAATCTCACCTTGGGCCCTGCCCGCGGCCGGCGGCCGCTGCCGGGCGCTCGCCCAGCCCCTGCGCGCTGCGCTCCGGCACGGCCGGCTGCGCGTGGGCCTGCAGCCCCAGCGAGGCGTGCTCGACGGCCCCCTCGAACACCTCCGGCGGCAGCCGGACCAAGGCTTGGTAGAACGTGCTCGGCACCGGAGCGGCGTAGCGTTGTAGCCGCATGTTGCACCAGCAGCCGGCGGCCTGCCGCTGCTGCTGGCTGAGCAGGGTGGCATAACGCGAGTAGGCCGTCACGCCGCGGTAGCCGGCCATGTGCGCGCTCGCGGCCAGGCACAGCAGGCTGGCCAGCGAATAGCGGCGGCCGCCGGCCGGGCGGCAGTGCGGCTCCTGCTGCAGGCGCTCGAGCAGGCTGCGCAGCACCGCGGCCGGAGCCGGCGGCCGCTTGGCGGGACCGCCCCAGTGGGGCTCCTGCTCGGGCTGGCGCAAACGCGCCTGCACGTTACTGGCCAAGGGGTACACCAGCACTTGCTTGGGCTGGCCATGATGCCGCCAGCGGGCCGTGGGGCCCCGCTGGCGGCCATAGCCGCTGGTGAACCCCAGCGGCTGCCAGTTCGCGGCGCGGTAGCACGTGCCCCTGTGCAGCGCCCGGTCCACGAAGGTTTCCGCGAGCAGCGCCGGATACCCATGTGCGGCCAAGATGTCTCCCGACAAGCGGCGCAGGCTGAGGCCCAAGACCCTCGATGCCAGGTTCTTGCGCCCGGCAGCGGCGGGCAGGATCACGAAGCGCACATTCTGGGCGATCAGATGCAGGCGGCGCAGCTTCTGCTGCAGCGACCAGCCGATCCAGCGGTCGCGCACGGCCACGCGCAGCGCTCCGGGTTGCCATCCCAGCAGCGCCAGCCAAGTCCCGTCCAGGGTTGCGACATGCCGCAAGGCACGTCCGAACATGCGCTGGAAGGACAGGTAGTGGTGGGCGGCCACCAGCCGGTCCCAACGTCGGTGCTCGCAGCCGCCGCGAGTCGGGCGCACGCAAACAGCGCGCAGGTCATAGTGCGCGTCTTGCACCGTTGTTGCCATCTGGAGGCCAGCCACCAAGGCCCACTATGACAGAATCAGCTCAAAATGTCCACCCCTCTACCTAGAAGCCCTGACATTCAGCCCCGCAGCGGTGTGCGCTGGGGCCAGCTAAGGACCAAGGATGCAGCTCCCATCCGTCCGATGTCTCGCCGTTACGGGGCAGCCGGCTTTCCGGAACTGCAGCCGTGGGCCAGGGATGGGCTCGAGCGGATCGGGGAAGTGTTCCACTTGGCGCGCCTGCGTCGCAGGGCCTGACAGCCCGACCTGCCCTTGCAGGGCCAGGCCGAGGACTTCGCGGCTGCGCAGGCAAGCCTGGAAGCCAGCTTCGGGGAACTCTTCGACGACGCGCTGCAAGCGTGGCAGCGCCTGGTCGCCCGCTATGAGGTGCTGGAAGGCTTGCAGCCAAGCGGTGGCCGGACCGGCGCGGAGCTAGCCCAAGTGGCAGCGCAGGGCAAAGCCACGGCGTCCTTGATCCAGCATCAGGAGGGTCCCAGCGTGTTTCTCGAGGATCCGGGGATTCCCATGGACAACAACCGCTCGGAGTGGACCTTGCGCGGGCCCGTGATCTCGCGCCAGCGGCGCTTCGGGCCCGGCGGACCGGCCAGGGCCAAGACGGCGGGGCGCCTGCTCAGCGTGCTGCAGACAGCGAGAGTGGCTGGGCTGAACCCGTACCGGTGCCCGCAGGATTGGCTGGATGCCTATGCGCGCAACCGGGGCCAGGCCCCATCGGACCTGTCCCCATGGCTCCCGTGAGAGATGGACGAGCAGCGCATGGAGGAACTCCGCGCACCTCCCTTACGCTGCTGGACTCCGGCCAACGAGCCGCCAGCGGCAGCACTCGCTCCCGCACCCGACAGCCCTGTCCCGCGCGCAGCTTGACTCCCCGCTGAGGCCAACTCGCGAGTTTCCCTACGACACTCGCCCACCTTCTCAGGCTGGAGCCCCAACGCGGCGAGCGAGCCCACCCTGCACCTGCGGGCCGCACCTTCCCTCCCTTGGTCCTCGCGAGGGCCAGTCTCCCAGGCCCCAAATACTCCCCGGAGTGAATGCTTACCCTCAGCGATTGCGACACCCAGCCCGTCTGCCTGTTGGAGCACGGTGTAGATGTGGTCTGCCAGTCGAGTTGGCAGCTTGGCGTCACCTTCTTCCCGAACTAGCCCTAGCACCCAGTCTCGGACAGCTCGATGGACTTCCAGAGGATCGTCGGGGCGGCTACCGCGCGGTACCCGTGCAGGCTCGCGCCGAATCGCCGGGAACCCGTAGGCGGAGACAGGACTCAGGACTTGATGCAAGGCGTATATCAAGATCGACAGGTATGACTTACCTGTGTCACCCGGCCCTACGAAGACTGTCAGTGGACGCAGGTGGACACTCGCCTTCGCGATTGGCCCGAAGTCAGCGACCGAGATCCGAAGGGTTGAATTGGCCTCAGCTCCTGCCAATCTAATCGTCGACGCCATAATCCGCCAAGCTCGCTCTTTCGTGTCAGGGACGCTAGTGGAGCAGGATGGCCAAGTTCCCGCAGCCAAGCCTGAGAGGCCCTACGTTAGCACGGTCCATCGGCGTTCCGTTCATCGGCTGATTTTGGCAAGCCCCTATCGGAGATCCATCTATAGCGGAAGTGGGTGGTATGTAGAATGTATCAGTCGGCTGGCCCATCATGATGGAATCACGCGAGCGGCTCAAGCAGTTGAGTCCGTACTACTGGTAGGGGAGCGAGGACATTCATTGGACCAAACGCGAGCTCTTCCGAAGGAAGTTTGGCCGGCACTGCCCGACTAACTGGGCATGTCCGGAATGGCGGTTGTTCGGTGGCCGTTTCAGGCATGTCTATGCTCGTCCTCTCGTTAAGACCGGCCTCAGCCGAACCGGTCTTGTCCGGCTCGACTGTGCCAGTCCGCGAACAAGGCGAAGAGGCGGACATCCGTTGTTAACGCATGTCCGGAAGCCTGTCAAAGACTTCAATCGCCAGACTCAGAGCACCCACGCCTTCATTCTCATCTGATGCACCCGCTACCTGGGGATCTAGGGTTCCTGACACTCCCCTCGCAAACGCTTACGCAGGCGAAGCCAACCGATCCGGCGTTTTCGGACGACACCAACCGGAGGCGCCGACTGCCAGCATGAAGAGCGTCAACCAGCGACCCTAACGAACTTCGAGACACCGGGCACCGCCACCTGCAAGTTCTCGTGAGTTCCAGGCAATGGAGTGGCTCATCAGCCGATTCCGGGCACGCGTCGGTCTTGACCGCTCAGCCCGCCGCAGGTGCCAGCACGAGCCGTTGCGGAGTTCCCTGCACCTCCGCAAAGCCTCTTCAACCATCCAGCCCTGTTCAGCACTGCCCGTGGCCAACGTGTGCCCGTCTCCGTCCTTGCCACTGGCCAGGGAAGGGCACGGTCGCGGTCGGGGCAACCGGCAACGCCCCGCCCCGCGCCGCAAATGGGCCGGAAGTGTGCAATCGGTGGTGCTAGTGGCCGGGTCACCCTCCATTTGGGAGCCGACCCCGTGATTCCGCAGGCGGGGTCCCGAGCCATGACAAGATTCATTGAACTAACCCGCTTCGCGGGAGCGTTGTCATAGCGTTAGGCGCTCGCCTGTGCAGCGCGGCGCGGCAGTGTGGGCCGTTCCCCTCAGTGCTCTGCTTCCCTGCTTGGGAAGGCCCTTTTCGGCATGATAGTGGCGCACTGCAGTTCCGCAGTGTTCCTGACTACGTTCCGACTCGAAGGGAGGCTCTTCATGACACCACTCCGACAACGGTAAGCATTCACTCCGGGGAGTATTTGGGGCCTGGGAGACTGGCCCTCGCGAGGACCAAGGGAGGGAAGGTGCGGCCCGCAGGTGCAGGGTGGGCTCGCTCGCCGCGTTGGGGCTCCAGCCTGAGAAGGTGGGCGAGTGTCGTAGGGAAACTCGCGAGTTGGCCTCAGCGGGGAGTCAAGCTGCGCGCGGGACAGGGCTGTCGGGTGCGGGAGCGAGTGCTGCCGCTGGCGGCTCGTTGGCCGGAGTCCAGCAGCGTAAGGGAGGTGCGCGGAGTTCCTCCATGCGCTGCTCGTCCATCTCTCACGGGAGCCATGGGGACAGGTCCGATGGGGCCTGGCCCCGGTTGCGCGCATAGGCATCCAGCCAATCCTGCGGGCACCGGTACGGGTTCAGCCCAGCCACTCTCGCTGTCTGCAGCACGCTGAGCAGGCGCCCCGCCGTCTTGGCCCTGGCCGGTCCGCCGGGCCCGAAGCGCCGCTGGCGCGAGATCACGGGCCCGCGCAAGGTCCACTCCGAGCGGTTGTGGTCCATGGGAATCCCCGGATCCTCGAGAAACACGCTGGGACCCTCCTGATGCTGGATCAAGGACGCCGTGGCTTTGCCCTGCGCTGCCACTTGGGCCAGCTCCGCGCCGGTCCGGCCAGCGCTTGGCTGCAAGCCTTCCAGCAGCTCATAGCGGGCGACCAGGCGCTGCCACGCTTGCAGCGCGTCGTCGAAGAGTTCCCCGAAGCTGGCTTCCAGGCTTGCCTGCGCAGCCGCGCAGTCCTCGGCCTGGCCCTGCAAGGGCAGGTCGGGCTGTCAGGCCCTGCGACGCAGGCGCGCCCAGTGGAACACTTCCCCGATCCGCTCGAGCCCATCCCTGGCCCACGGCTGCAGTTCCGGAAAGCCGGCTGCCCCGTAACGGCGAGACATCGGACGGATGGGAGCTGCATCCTTGGTCCTTCGGTGGCCCCAGCGCACACCGCTGCGGGGCTGAATGTCAGTGCTTCCAGATAGAGGGGTGGACATTTCCTGCTGATTCTGTCATAGTGGGCCTTGGTGGCTGGCCTTCAGATGGCAACAACGGTGCAAGACGCGCACTTTGACCTGCGCGCTGTTTGCGTGCGCCCGACGCGCGGCGGCTGCGAGCACCGACGTTGGGACCGGCTGGTGGCCGCCCACCACTACCTGTCCTTCCAGCGCATGTTCGGACGTGCCTTGCGGCATGTCGCAACCCTGGACGGGACTTGGCTGGCGCTGCTGGGATGGCAACCCGGAGCGCTGCGCGTGGCCGTGCGCGACCGCTGGATCGGCTGGTCGCTGCAGCAGAAGCTGCGCCGCCTGCATCTGATCGCCCAGAATGTGCGCTTCGTGATCCTGCCCGCCGCTGCCGGGCGCAAGCACCTGGCATCGAGGGTCTTGGGCCTCAGCCTGCGCCGCTTGTCGGGAGACATCTTGGCCGCACATGGGTATCCGGCGCTGCTCGCGGAAACCTTCGTGGACCGCGCGCTGCACAGGGGCACGTGCTACCGCGCCGCGAACTGGCAGCCGCTGGGGTTCACCAGCGGCTATGGCCGCCAGCGGGGCCCCACGGCCCGCTGGCGGCATCATGGCCAGCCCAAGCAAGTGCTGGTGTACCCCTTGGCCCGTAACGTGCAGGCGCGTTTGCGCCAGCCCGAGCAGGAGCCCTGCTGGGGCGGTCCCGCCAAGCGGCCGCCGGCTCCGGCCGCGGTGCTGCGCAGCCTGCTCGAGCGCCTGCAGCAGGAGCCGCACTGCCGCCCGGCCGGCGGCCGCCGCTATGCGCTGGCCAGCCTGCTGTGCCTGGCCGCGAGTGCGCACATGGCCGGCTACCGCGGCGTGACGGCCTACTCGCGGTATGCCACCCTGCTCAGCCAGCGGCAGCGGCAGGCCGCCGGCTGCTGGTGCAACATGCGGCTACAACGCTACGCCGCTCCGGTGCCGAGCACGTTCTACCAAGCCTTGGTCCGGCTGCCGCCGGAGGTGTTCGAGGGGGCCGTCGAGCACGCCTCGCTGGGGCTGCAGGCCCACTCGCAGCCGGCCGTGCCGGAGCGCAGCGCGCAGGGGCTGGGCGAGCGCGCGGCAGCGGCCGCCGGCCGCGGGCAGGGCCCAAGGTGAGATTCTGGCCGGGCGCAAGCGGGGACACCGCGCGGGAGCGGGAGCAGGCGCAGGAATTGGAACGCTTGGAGCAGCACTGCGCGGCCCTGCTCGAGAAGGTGGAAAGCGCACGGCAGGAGAGCGGGGAATTCCGCCGACGGTCGCAGCGCAGCCAGGCCGAGCTGGAGCGGACGCGGACTGAGCTGGAGCGGACGCGGGCCGAGCTGGAGCGGACGCGGACTGAGCTGCAGCAAGCCCACACAACGATCGGCAATCTGAAGCTGCTCGTGGCAGACCTGCAGAAGACCTTGTTCGGGCGCAAGAGCGAGAAGCCGTCGGATCCCGGGCCCGAGCCGAAAGCGGACCCCAAGCCGCCGCCCGGGCCGGGGGACAGCCCTGACAAGCCTGACAAGCCTGACAAGGCCGGCAAGGGGCGCAAGCAGAAGGCCGCCAAGCGCAAGCGGGGACGCCAGCCCGGATCGGCCACTCCGCCGCGTCGGGACCGCTCCCGCCTGCCAAAGATTCCCGAGCCCTTGGAGCTGCCCGAGCACGAGCGCCGCTGCGCGCAGTGCGACACGCCCTTCGTGCGCTGCGGGACCAAGTCCAGCAAGATCTTCGAGATGCACTTGGCTGCGCTCGCCCGCGAGATTGAGCGCCAGTGCTACGAGCCGGGCTGCGCCTGCGCACCGCCGGGACGCCTCGTTGCGCCCCCCGCGCCACGGCTGTGGAGCGGCACCCAGCTGGGGACCAGCGTGTGGGCCTGGAGCGTGGTCCAAGTTTTCCACATGCATCGCCCGCAGGCCGCGGTGGCGCGCGAGCTGGATGCCATCGGGTTGGGCATGGCACCGGCGACGCTGGCGCAAGGCCTGCAGAGGCTCGCCCGGCTGGTGCAACCCTTGGAGCAGGCCATCGCCGAGCGTCTGGGACAGGCTCGGGTGGTGCAGGCCGACGAAACCTCCTGGCCGGTGCAGAACATTGAGGGCCAGGACAACGCCAAGCAGCCCCCGGCATCCGGCGCCAGGCCCAAGCACTGGCTGTGGATGGTCTGCTGCGAGGATGCCGTCTGGATGCGCATCCTGCCGACGCGCGGGCTGCCCTCGGGCCGCGAACTGCTGGGCAAGCTGGGCCAAGGCAAGCTGCTGACGCTCGTGTGCGACTGCTGGAGTGTCTATCCGGCCTTCGCCAAGCGCTCCGAGAATGTCCGGCTGCAGTTCTGCTGGGCTCATCAGCGCCGACACTACTGCCGGGTGGAAGCCGGCTTTCCGGAACTGGAGCCGTGGGCCACGGACTGGCTCGAGCGGATCGGGGAAGTGTTCCACTTGGCGCACCTGCGTCGCAGGGCCTGGCAGCCCGAACTGCCCTTAGAGCACCAGGCCGAGGACTTCGAGGCTGCGCAGGCAAGCCTGAAAGCCAGCCTCGGGAAACTCTTCGACGACGCGGTGCAAGAGTGGAGGAGCCTGGTTGCGCGCTATGAAATGCTGATCGCCGTGCCAAGCGGTGGCCGGACCGGCGCGGAGCTGGCCCAGGTGGAAGCGCGGGGCAAAGCCACGGCGTCCCTGATCCTGCACAAGGCGGGGCTCAGCGTGTTCCTCGAGGACCCGGCGATTCCCATGGACAACAATTACGCGGAGCGGACCTTGCGCGGACCCGTGATCTCGCGCCGGCTGAGCTTCGGGTCCGGCGGTCCGGCCGGGGCCGAGACGGCGGGGCGCCTGCTCAGCGTGCTGCAGACAGCGAGAGTGGCGGGGCTGAACCCGTACCGCTACATGCTGGATTGGCTGGATGCCTGTGCGCGCAACCGGGGCCAAGCCCCATCGGAACTGTCCCCATGGCTCCCGTGGGAGATGGACGAGCAGCGCATCGAGGAACTCCGCGCACCTCCCATCCGCTGGTGGACCCCGGCCAACGGGCCGCCAGCGGCAGCGCCGGCTGACGCACCCGACAGCACTTTCCCGCCCGCAGCTTAACTCCCCGCTGAGGCCAGCTCGCGAGTGTCGCTACGTCACTCGCCCACCTTCTCAGGCTGGAGCCTGAACGCGGCGAGCGAGGCCACTCTGCACCTGCGGGCCGCACCTTCACCTATCCGCGCCTTCCCCTGCCTTTGGCCCTCGCGAGGGCCAGCCTCCCAGGCCCCAAAATACTCCCCGGAGTGAATGCTTACCGCTGAGGAACTGCAACGGTGTTTCGGATTGGAGAGCGTGGACGACCTCATTCGAGTGGAATCGACGGGCAGCCGTGCCTGCTTCGGCTTGGATGTGGCTGACCAGAGTGGCGACAGCCGGGTGAGATTCCTCTGTTCGCTTGGGTCGGGGTCAGTTCAAGCGTCCACCGAGATTCCCGACGTGCGGCCCATAGCCGACCGCCTCCACGAGTACCTGCACCTGCCAGGGCGGCTCCTGTCCGACGATCTCTCGGACCAATTGCTTCGCAGCGTGTGGGCTCGGACGCTTCGCGCCGCCCATGTGTCCTTGGTTGAAGGACTTCCGCAGGCCCACTATCTGCCTGCTGACCGAGCAAGTGTGATGCACAGCCATCAGGCCCTCGTGGGCACACTGATTCGCAGTGCAGCTTCCGCTGGGCTGCGGCACCAGCGTGGAGCGCCATTGGCGACGGGCGTGGTGGCAGACTTCCTTAGCAATCTAGTTGAGATGGCTGGAGCGGCGAGGCGGCGTGTCCAATCCAAGCAGGGTCGTCAGCTTGCATCGCTCATTGAACGGGATGTCTTGAACGGACGCGTCCGACCGGACCAGCACAACGGTCACTATCCAAGTTTCTCGTTTCGCCCCACAGGCTGGTCCGAGGACCTGCCCTTGAACCGCACATCCTCGACGGTGTCCGAGCTGGCGCCCATCGCCCTCATCCTGCGGCATACGATTGACCCAGGGGACCTAGTGATCATTGAAGAGCCGGAGGCCCACCTCCACCCAGCCAAGCAGCGTGACCTCACGGTCGCCCTGGCTCGGCTGGTGCGGGCCGGCAACCGTGTCCTTGTAACAACGCACAGCGACTGGGTGCTAGAGGTGTTGGGCAACTTGGTGAGGCTTTCCGAACTGCCCGAGGAGCCACGCAGCAATTTCGCCGACGCGGACTGTGCGCTGCAACCGGATGAGGTCGGTGTGTGGCTGTTCGACCGCACAGGCGATGCGAGCGGTGTGACGGTCAAGGAACTGGACCTGGATCCTGATACGGGCCTGTACCCCACAGACTGGGACGAAGTGCAGGAAGCGCTCTATAACACCGGCGCCCGGATTCACAACCAAATGGAGGACCTCCGGCAGGGATGACATCATGTTGGCCATTCCTGTCTGGTGGCTGGCCACGCTCGTGTGAAGCGACCAAGTATCGCCGGAGCGGGTGTGGTGTGCGTTTGGACGGTGTTCCTCAAGACCACGTCTTGGTTGGCCTTGACTGTGGAGAGTCCAAAATCCCCGAAGGCTAGAGACGGTGCGACTACATCTTCCTCGCCGTTACGGATGGCAGGCCGTCCTTGGTGGTGCCAATTGGAGTCAAGAGGGGCGAAGTCGGCTCTCCCCGTGCAGTCCGGCAGGAACTTCAATTGGGGTAAGCGTTCGAGAGGACTGTGATGACCGGGACGCGCGCTACCTGCAAGAATGGTCCTGGCTGCGCCCCCGTTGCGCTGCCCGGCCTGCATCGCTGACAGGATTGCACAATAACATATGTCGTGTTCAGCGTCTTCGGCAACTTTTGCTGCCGACTACAGCATCAAAGCTCGGGGCACCCTACTCCATCTACCAGTGAACGATCTCCTCCGCACCGCCATGCCCCTCCTGAACAGAGTCTTCCTAACCGTAGAGACTTCGTCCGCTCTCATCACCGCCCTCTCGAACGCTTACTATATAGCTGGACCTCTTGATAAGGCCACGAAGCAAGAACTCTGCGGTACAGAAGAAATGGCCATTGTAATTGGAATCCGGGATACAATAGTCTGCATGCGGAAATGTCCCCTCATGGATGATGCAGTTTCGCATTGCATTAAACGCGAGAAACCAATGCTCCAAATGTGTAGTACAACTCTTCTCCAGATTACCACTCCGATTGTAAAACTCTTGGAGTGGTGCGCGTTTTTCTTCAGGAGACCAAATCAATTCCTCGAAATCATATGGACTTTCATATGGCAGCAACTCAAGGGTCTTTCGGAGAGCTTTTGCACTCTTGTATTGCTTGTGATTCCTTGTCACTGCTTCGAAAGCTGTCCTCAGGTATACTAAGCGCTCTGGGAAGTCAATGGATCTTGTGTTAAACCATGCCTTTTCAAGCCACCTAAGAGCAACACGGACACCGTCAGCAGTACGACATTTCTTAGGATGACGAAGCGAATAGATGACCGTCCTATAGACATCAGTCAAGACCTGAGCATTAGGTGAAACTATGAAGAGTGATATGTCGCAGAGGTCATCTGGTGGTCTCACTGTCCACTTGGGATCGTTGATATTGTACCCGTGGAAATTCGCTTCTAGAAGCCTGCCCCTTCTTAGGGTGACTTTCCCAGTTTTCAAATCGATAGGCCATGCAACTATCTGAGCGTTTTCGGCTGTCAAGAGTGGGCATTTTGCTTCAGAATCATGTCCTATCCTAGGATGCAAGTCAAGAAAGGCAAATACGAGGGATAATCTAAGCGCTGAAAGTTCATTTCTCGTCGGCTCCTTACCATCGAGGTGGCTGCCTGCTCTGCAAAGGAGTGCCGGGTGATCGATGGGATGTTCATTTAGTGCTAGGAACTTATTTAGCAACGTCTTAGCTTTGCATTTGAAGTCGTGATCTACCCATCGGTCATCGAAGTTCTCTAACGGTGCTAGTTCCCAGTCGGCGAACTGAACCTTACCTGAGAGAGGAGGAAGGTACGGGCAAAACACGAGGCATGGGTGCGTCATGGAATCCATTATGAGCGTAGCACGCTGTAAGCGGTCGAGAGAGGAGTGTCAGGAGTAACCGTTCGAGAGAGCTTTGGAGACTTGGGCAGCGGTCGCAGTTCAACCGCGAATGCTTGGCTAGGTAGAGGCGATTCCAGCTGAGTCGTGCCGAGTGCGGGCTGGCGAGGCTGTCAGAAATCCCGTGTACGGGGAATTGAGGGCCAGCGGGCCGGGTGGAGTGGCGCGGGCCACAGGCTGGGCGCGGCGCGGGCTGAGAAAGCGCCGATGGCACGGGGCGGTGGAGAGGCCGGGCATCGTGTTGAGGGCTGGGGCAAGCGGCATCATCGTGGCACCACATGGAAGCGATCGGGGTGGAGGATTCTAAGCCGCCGGTGGGCTTGGTGCCAGAAGGGGGATGGCCGCTTCCAGTCGCGCTCCACATTGCCAATCGCCATGTAGATCCGCTTCGTGGCGGCCTTGTGGCTGGGGACGTGGCCGCGGGTGAGCACGGCTCGCCGGACACAGCTGTTCAAGCTCTCGATCGCATTGGTCGCGTAGATCGCCTTGCGGACCGGTTCGGTGAAGGAGAGGCAAGGCGTGACCTGTTCCGAGTGGGCGTGCCAGATGCGGGCGATGCCAGGGTACTTGCGCCCCAGCTTGGTGTCCTCGAAGACGTGCAACGCGGCCAGAGCCGCGCTGGCGTTGGGGGCTTGGTCGATGGCCTTGAGAGCCTTGGTGAGGTCCGCGGGTTCCCAAGACTAGAATTCCCCGCTTGGAGCGAAATATGGGCGTCTGGAGGTCCGCAGGGTAATTCCCGCGCAGGTCGACCAATGCGATCCATGCAGGTTGGGGAGTTGCGCAGGTCCTCTCTGTGCTGAACGGCACCGTCCATCGGCAGTACTTGCCCCAGTGATGGTGCCGCTCAGTCCTCCAGCGACTGGAAGAGAATCCTCGGCGTGGTGCGAGATCAGCCAAGCGGGCCAGCGGTGGGTCGGGAGCCTCTAGCGAAGCGGGCGATCTGGTGGCACTCCCGCACCCGGATTGCTCAATGCCCTCCTTCCCCAGCCGCCGACGGCCACAGTCGCCCAAGAGGACTTTGGGCGGCTGCGGGGGAAGGTTGTTGGACCGAGCCAAGCGGGTGGGCGAGGCCAGGCACGAATCCGGCGATGTCCGTAAACGCGACGGTCCTGGCAGGGGCGCCGTCGTATTGGTCTGGTGGACCTGTCAGGCCACAGAGTGACCCCCTCGTTGCGGGTTACCGGCGCGGGCGGGTGGAAACACGCAATGAGCCGATCTTTGTGGCATTCGACAGAACACCGACATCGCGTGCACTAGGCCGAAGTTCCAGCCGTGACCGGTGATCCTTAGCGCTTGGCTGTGGCCTGGCTTCACCGTCAGAATCTGCCGCGAGTGGCCCTCGCCTAGGCTGAGATGCGATCCGTTGCAACGCCCGTGGGGTCTGCACCTACGCGCGATTAGAGTTTCGACATGCACTCAAACTTGTGCCTACGTGCATAGTGGACACATTATAAGTACGATAACTATACGAACAAAAAACGACTCTGCTCTTGATTCCGACCGACCCCTTTGCGTCGGCACGGTCCCCGTTGCACTCACCCTAACTGCCCCCGCCCCCCTCCGCAGCTAGCCCTTCCGAGCCTTCTCCCGCTCCTTCTCGAGCACCTTTCCCCGACTCTGTCGCCGTGTTCTGTACTGGGAACACTCGCCACAACTCGAACACCCGTTGCTGCAACTCCGTCGCTTCTGTCACCCGTGTCACCAAGGGCCCCGCCGGATCCCTGCTCACCCGGCACTCGTTCCGCGCTCGCGTCCCCATCTCCGCCATCAACGTCTTGAAACTGTGCAGCGGCAGGCCCCCCTCGCTGTTGCCGCGGCTCTTCTTCCGGCGCAACTCCTGCGGCGCTTTCGCCGCCTGCACCGCGTCCCGTTCCGCCTGCCAGCCCTCCAGATCCTCGTGCTGGTACAGCAACTCCGCCAGCGCCACCCGCAGGTGCCACTCCACGTAGTACGCCAGCATGCACAACAGCAAGTGCGCCCGCACTCGCTCCTCCTTGCGGTGATGGATCGGCCGAACGTGCAGGTCCACCGACTGCAAGCAGCGGAAGGCCTGCTCCACCCGCGTGAGCTGCTTGTAGCTGCGCACCGCCTCCTCCGGTTCCATCTCCGTCTGGCTCGTGCGCACGATGTACAAACCGTCCAGCTGCCGCTCGCGCTCGATGCTCTCCGCGTCCCGCGAGTACTCCAGCAGGTTGTCCTCGATCGTCATCCGGAAGTGCTTCGCCATCTTGTGGCGGCCCACCTTGACCCCGATCCGGTCCTTCGTCAGCAGCTTCTTGGTGCGCCGCTGGACCTCGCGCTGAATGCGCCCCAAGCCCTCCTCGGTGGCCTTCAGCAGTCGTTCGCGGCGCGTGCGGCGGCGCGCGGCCAGCAGCGGGTTGCAGCACACCACGAGCTGCTCTGCGGGGAACAGCGGCGAACAGATGGTGGCCAGATTGCGCTCGTCAAAGAGGCTCGGCTGCAGGCAGCCGTGCTGCACGAGCCGGCGCAGGTCGTGGTGCCGCAAGGCAGAGATCCAGCCCAGGCCGGGGTGCCGGCGCAGGTCCCGGATGCGCGCGGCGGTGAGCATGCCGCGATCACCCACGAGCACCAGACGCTGCAGGCCGAAGCGCTCGCGCAGGGTCTGGACCTGGTCAGGGACGGTGCTGGGGTCGGAGGTGTTGCCGGCATAGGCTTGGATTGCAATGGGGCGCCCGTGGCGGTCGGCGAGCAGGCCGTAGACCACCGAGCGCGTGCCGCGTTTGCCGTCGCGGTTGTAGCCGAATTGCGCCAAGGGGCAGCAGCGGCCCTCGTAGTAGCTGGAGGAGACGTCATACAGGACATGGGCGTCCTCGCGGAGGTGGCGCCTGGCGAGGCGGCGCTGGATGGCGGGCTGGCGTTCGAGGAGCCAGTCCAGGGCCGCGTAGAGGTGTTCCTGACTGGCGTCGGAGACGCCGAGATCCTCGGCCAGAGTGGAGCAGTGCCACAGGCGGGTGGTGGCGAGCTTGGAGGCCGGGCAGAGCAGGCGCTGGGCAATCATGGCCAGCACGCAGCGGCGCTGGCGGGAGTTGCGACGGTCGAGCAGAGCGGGCAGCTTGAGCTTGCGCAAGGCGGAGAGGACGAGTTGGACATGGCCGTGGGGCCGGCTGCGGACGATGGTGAACAACTCGTCGGGGCTGACGAGGGGTTCGTTGCGCAGGAGCTTGCGGAGGGTGCGGACCTTTTCGGCTGGCCAAGAGGAGAGGTTGGCGATGGTGCGCTTGCGGACGCGCTTGCCCTCGCGCCAGCCTTCGCGAAGGAGCACGGCCGGGGGCGAGCTGCGGTTGGGGACGACGTCCACATACATGGGAACATGGTAGCAATGGAGAGGGCCGGTGTCAAGTGGGAATCGGGAAGAGGAAAAGACGGGTCTGAGGTATTTGAGGGGGTCTGAAGTGGTATCCAAGGCCCAAACGGGGCTATCAGAGAGCGTTTGACAAGGCAAGGGGCGAGAGCCGCCCTAGGCCCGGCAAGGGCCGGAGATGGGCATTTACATGGGAACAACGTTGCAGGCGTAGGCCCATCTCCGAGGTCGGGTTTAGCGGGTCGGGAAGTGGGCTGGACAGCGGGGGAAAGCCTTCAGTCAATCGATCGCAGCGGCAGCTTTGTGGCCATGACTTTTTGTCACATGCGTCATATTTTCCCCGGCATTTCCCAATTTCTGCCACAGAACACGTGTCGAGAACGGACCCCGGGCTTCGGCCCAAATCGAGGGGTGCTGCTGATGCGGAGCACTTGGATCCGTGATTATGCACTTGACACAAGATAGGTACGGTGATTCCGTGGCGGGATGCGCAAATCTATCAGGTGTTTGGCCATGGGGAGGGTTCTTCTAGAGCATGGAGTCTTGGATTGAACCGTTTTGGGATCTTGGCGATTGGAGGTGGCAGGTCCTCGCTCTTGCTTGGGCAATTGTCATCGTGCTGACCTACGTTCTTCCAGTCGGGGCGATGACCAGGATTTTCGAATGACGGATGCGAAAGTGACTCTGGCACGGATGCGTCAAGCGGCCTTCCTGTCGTGGACCAGCTCGCGGTAGCGCAGCGGGTCGGTGGTGAGGATGCGCTTCACCGTGTCGCGGAACATGTGCGGATTGTTGCGGTTGTTGAAGCGCCACTCCATCTCCTCGAGGTAGCGGTCAAGATGCTTGGCGCTGATCGTGTGGAACGCGCCGATGATGGAGCGCTTGAACAGTGACCAGACGCCCTCGATGCTGTTGGTGTGCACGTCCCCGACCACCCATTCCTCGATCGAGTGGTTCACGGTTTCGTGGCGCGTGTTCTCGGTTTCGATGCCGAGGTAGGATTGCAGCTCGTCCGTGTAGAGCGCCTCGGCCTTGTCCGAGACGTTCTTCTCGATGAAGGTGTGGAGCGTGGCCTTGCGGACATTCGGGATGCTCTGCAGGCGCACTTGGCCGCCGCGCTGGATGGCGCCGGCCACCCAGGTCTTGTTCTTGCGGCAGCCCCTGCCGACGTGCTTGCGCTTGCCGCCAATCAGCGTCTCGTCCACTTCGATGACCCCGAACAGTGTGGGGCCGTCGAAGGGATCGTTGCCCATTGCCCCCCGAATGCGGTGGCAGAGATACCAGGCCGTGCGGTAGGATCCGATGCCCAGTGTGCGCTTGAGCTGATTGGCCGAGATCGCCTTGCGGGACTCCATCATCAGGTGGATGGCGACCAGCCACTTGCGCAGCGGCAGATGGGAATCATGCATGATGGTTCCGGCGGTGACGCTGAACTGGTAGCGGCAGGCGGAGCAGTCCCACTGCGGTCGGGCCGTGAGTTCGCTCACTCTTTCGCAGCCGCATTGCGGGCAGGACACCTTGCCCCCCGGCCAGCGCAGTTCCTCCAGGAAGTCGCGGCACTTCTCATCGGTGGTGAAGCGGTCCATCAGGTGCATAAGATTGGAGGGAGAGGTGTCAGGCATGGCAAAGCACTCCAAGCGGAAGCGAAGGCTGCCCCGCAACATTGTCAATCGTCCGGACTCGGAAATCATGGAGCGGATCTTCGGCAAGCGCGTAAAGCGCGAGCTGGACAAGGTGGCTCACCGGTCGGAACGTGTTGCAAAAAAAGGCCCTTCGGCTCATCCAAAGCCATGATATCAAGCCTACCTATCTTGTGGCAAGTGCATAATCACGCTTGGATCGGCTCGAAGCGGCCCTAGCGAGCACCGCCACCCTCCTTGATCAAGGCCCCGAGGCTGGAACTTCCGACTAGTGATTGCATGGAGATTGGAGCAAATAGCGAATAACAGGGTTTTATGGGCCTCAAATGCCTAGAGACTCCCCCCCCTAGTGTTCCGTCACTATTAACATTTCAGGGTGATTATGGTTTACTTGGGTTGGGCGAGGCCCAGGAGAGAATGATGCACAAGAAGTACATAGTTCGGCTGACGGAGGAAGAGCGTAGGACGTGCGACGCCACGGTCGACAAGCTCAAGGGCAGCAGCCAGAAGGCGCGACGCGCCAGGATTTTGCGCCAGGTGGATGTGGACGGACCGGGCTGGACCGACCGTCAGGTCGCCGAGGCCTACCGCTGCCGCACACGAACTGTGGAGAATGTGCGGCGACGCTGTGTGCTGGAGGGCTTTGAGATGGCACTCAACGGAAAGCAGCGTAGCAGCCCGCCCGTGCCGAAGCTCCTCAATGGCGAGCAGGAGGCGCAGTTGATCGCGCTGCGCCTGGGACCGCCGCCGCCTGCCCATGACACACAATTGAGGCCGATGCTTGGATGAGGAGGCAAGGATACTTTGGGTCCTACGCGGTTTGTCACACACTCCGGCATGAGTGGGACGGGTCGGGTGCCGGTCCGGCTCGGAATCAGACTCGGCACCGGCACTGGTCCCTGTGAACTCCCGCATGGGGCCCTGCTGCTCCAGATCGAGTTGGAGACAGCTCTTGCAAGAGGCCTTGCTTCCAAGCCCTTGGATGGTGCAATTGGCTGGTGTCGGCGGGCAGGACGGATTACTCGGCCGCCAGCTTGCGGATCACCAGGCTGTGCTCTCCCATCCGCAGGATCCGCCCGTAGCAGCGCGCTTCAGCGGCCAGATCGATGTGGCCCTCCCAAAGCTTCTGGTGCCCTGGAGGGGGGTCCCCTTTGCGATTCAGGTATCCGCCCATCATCGCCATCGTGCGCACTGCCTGGCCGACGTTGTCCGGCGTTGGCAGCTTCCGGTCGTGCGCAAAGTCCCGCAGCACCATCAGCTCAGTCTCCGTGAACAGCAAGTCTGCCGGCAATTCTGGCGTCTGCCGGCCCACCAGCGTCATCACCATCAAGCGCCAGGCAATCACAGCCCTGATCGCCACCGCTCGCTCAATGCGCTCCACGCTGCGGTGCTGCAACAATTCCACCTTGCAGCCAGACTTCAGCACCCGGTGCCAGTCCTCGATCCGCCAACGCTGGCGGTACCACCCCAGCACCCGCTCGGCATCTGCCTGGCTGTCCACCGCGCACGTCGTCAACAGCAGCCACTCCAGGCGCGGCCCACTCTCCGGCTGCGCGTACTCGCGCACGTGCACCACCTGCATTTCCAACGCTTGGCTGTCGGTGTCCGGTGCCGGCAGGCGCACCGTTTGCCAGCGCAGGCCCACCACCGCCCGGCGCGCCGCGCGCGCCGGGCGCGCACCCTGTCGCCGCGTGCCGCGCCGTGCTGACTGCCGGTCCACCTGAATCTGGAGCGTGGCCTGCGCTGGCGCTGCGCGCAGCTTGTCGAACAGCTTCGCGCCGCCCGCGTCCAGGACCCGGTTGTGCCGCGCGCGCACCAACAACTCCACTCCGTCCAGCTGGCCTTGCTCGCGGAACAGCGCGAACGCGTCCCCTTCCCGGTCCAGCAGCGCCACCATTTGCGGGCGATCTTCCACCCCGGCCACCAGTTCCGCGCTGTCCCGCAGCCCCCGCAGCCAGCGCCCTGTCTTGCGCTCCTCGACCGGTTTGACGCGCTCTGGCTGGCCACCCTGGGCTGTCCGATCAAACTCGACCCGCGTGACTCCCAGCGGCAGTCCGCCCTCGCTGATCGCCAGCGTCGAGTGCATGTGCAGCCCCACGCTGCCCTCCGAGTGTTGGTTCTTGCCGATCAGGCCCAGCCCCTTCCCCGCGCTGTGCTCGGCGAAGTTACTGAGGGGAGCAAAAGTAATTGCCGTCTGAGGTGTCACGCCAAGATGTACTTGCAGTCCTCCTGGTCAAAGAATTTCTGAACGACTTGAGGGGCCTTCCTGAGCTGGGCGATCGCATCCGTGAGGAGGTCCTTTAATTCCGACTGGGTCTTGAACACCTGTTGGCCAACCCTGCGCTTCACCCAAGCCCACAACAGCTCCACCGGATTCAGATGCGGAGAGTAAACCGGCAGGAAGAACAACTCGACCTGCTCGTTACCCGCTGATTCTGCTAAGAACTCCTTCACAACGCGCGCCGTATGGATGCTGCAGTTGTCGACTACTACGTAGATCGGCTTCTCTTGCTCCGCTTGGATTGTCTGCAAGAACTCAATGAAACTCACCGCCTTGGAATTCTTCGACTGAATGCGGAAGTGAATCTGACCGTCTGGCGTGATGGCCGCGAACATGTTCCAGCGAAACCTCTTGCCGGTGTCGACCACGACAGGGGTCTTGCCACGCATGCCCCAAGTCCGTCCGACATGGTAGTCCGCTCGCATCCCGGCTTCGTCCGCGAACAGGATCACAGCGCCGTTCCGGCGTGCTTTCGCCTTCAATTCAGGGTATGTCTTGTCAAGCCACGCCTTCACGTCGCCGATGCTGCGGAGATACGAGCGGAACTTGGGCTTCTGGGGTGTCAGGCCCAGGCGCTTGAGAGTGCGACGCACAGTCCAGACACTGACTTTGACGCCGAACTTGTCGAGGACGGCCTGTCGCACGCGGGCCGCCGTCCAATAGGCGAACGAGAACTTCATCTGCTGGGGGGTCTTATCACGGACAGTGACGAGCACCCACTGCACGATTTCGTCGCTCAGGATGCGCGGACGGCCAGAACGTGGCTTCTCTTCCAAGGCCCCAAAGCCATCTGCCCCGACCTTGACAAGCCAAGTATTGATGGTCGCTTGAGTGACAGAGAAGAGCGTGGACAGAAGGGGAATCTGGAGTCCACCCTGAACCAGCGCAACGACTCTCTTTCTGGTGGCGACCTTTTCTAAGAGTGGGACCGTTCTAAAGTCCTGCTTAAAGCTTAGCTTCATAATCCGATAATACCATGCTAAGCACACGGTTCGCAAGCCTATTTGAGGTGGAATAGAGTGCTAGAATGCCAGGAAATGACTTCTGCTCCCCTCAGTAAGATCGGTGCCGTCCTGCACCAGCAGCACCGTTTGCTGCCCGCGCATGCGCCGCAAAGTGCGCTCGCGGTGCGGGGCGAGGATGTTCTCGACCGTCACCACCGACTGGTCGGGCTTGTCGATCAAGCGGTAGTGGCCGCGGACTAGGGCCAGATCGCCCTCGGCCGCGCGCGGGAAAGAGGCCATCGGCTTGGCGGACTGCACACTGGCGCTGCGCACCAGCCTGCGTCCCAAGCGTACATCCCCGAGCGGGGCGCCGCCGAACTCGTGCTGGGCCCACTGATCGAGATTGAGGCCGTCGGCGGGGCCCAGCGGGCCACGCTCGGGCGGCTCCGGGACAGGCTTAGGAGCTGGTCCGGACAATTTGAGCAAGCGCCGCCAGCGCGGGTTCAAGTGGCGCAGGAAGATGCGCTTGGGGGGTACTTGTGTGCCGCGCGGGGTGCAGCGGCCGCGGCCCGCGGTACAACCGACGTAGGTGAAGTTGGCGGCGCGGAAGCAGGTGCCAGAGTGCTGGCTTGTGTCCGCAAAGGTTTCCACCAACCATGGGCGGTAGTTGTAGCGCTGCTGGAAGTCCGCGGGCAGGCGGCGCAGGCAGAGCGAGAGGGCCTTGGAGGCCAGATTTTGGCAATGCACAGCGGGGCGTACCAGATAGCGGGAAAGGCCGACGATGCGGTGCAAGTGGCGCAGGCGGGTGTCCCGGTCCCAGCCGATCCACTGGTCCCGCTCGCGCAGGGCGAGAGCGGAGGCGGCAAAGACGGCCGCGCCGAGGATGCCGTGGTCGGAAATGATCAGGTAGCGCATCTGGGCGCCGACGTGGCGCACAGCGCCGCGAGGGTGCTCGCAGGCGATCAATCGCTGGCACAGTTGGCGCTGGTGGGGCGAAACAGCGGGAACGATTTCGAGGCCGCGCACACGCTCAACGCTGGAGGGCACGTCAAAGGGATCGGGGACGGGGACTGGGTCCGCTGCCTGGGCTTCGCGGTGAGCACGGAAGTGTCGGAAGACGCGCGGGGCCGGGATGCAAATCAAGCCCTTGGATTCCAGTGCGCGAAGGACCTTCAAGCACGAGGCGACTTGAGGGCGCTTCCAAGAGTCGAAGAACTCAAACTCAGAGCAGATGCGGCGGGCAACCTCAGTGCGGCTGGCAGCGCCAGCCGCGGCCGAGATCGCCTGCGCACGCCCAAGGATCTCGGGACGACGGAGCGTCGGGCCGATCAGGTTCTGCTGGGACATGCTCCAGTTGTGACATAGCCGCTACCCGGTTGTCAAGTCCGTTGTGTGTCATGGGCAGGCCGCCGCCCGGCTACGGGAACTGGTCGCTGCGGCTGCTGGCGCGGCATGTCGTGGAGTTGGGGATCAGCGACTCGATCAGCCACGAAACTGCCAGGAGGACGTTAAAAAAGGGAATTACTGATCTGAGTACCCAGCCTAGCTAATCCCGAGCAAATTTGGTTTTCTTCCACAGTGATGTGGTTGGGAACATAACCCCAAGATACCGATGAATACAGTGTGTACTGATTCCAACTATAGAATCCAATAAGATCCTCCATAGTCTCTTGACATGGCATCTCTTTGTTCGGTATAATGGAAGTGTTATGGCGCAGTATGGAAAAACTGATAAAGGTCCCGGAAAGTGGTTCCGCAAAGGTATCTCCTTGTTCGAAGTTATGGATATGTTCCCGGACAACCACACCGCCGAACTCTGGTTTGCAGAAATTCGCTGGCCCAATGGCCCCACTTGCCCTCATTGCCTCTCTGACAATGTTCAGTCCAACTGCTCCCATCCCTCCATGCCCTACCGTTGCCGCAGCTGTCGCAAGCGGTTCTCCGTGCGGGTCGGCTCGGTCATGCAGGACACCAAGATCGGCTATCGCAAGTGGGCCGTCGCCATCTATCTGCTCTCGACCTGCATCAAGGGCATCTCGTCCATGAAGCTCAGCCGCGAACTGCGCATCACCCAGAAGTCGGCTTGGCATCTCCTGCATCGCTTGCGGGCGGGCTTCCGACGCCCGCAGGGCCTGTTCGCAGGGCCCGCGGAGGTTGACGAGGTCTTCATCGGCGGCAAGGAACGCAACAAGCACCCCAGCAAGAAGCTCAACGCCGGACGCGGGACTGTCGGCAAGCAACCCGTGGTCGGGGCCCGCGATCGCGGCACCGGCAAGGTACAAGCGCGGCCCGTGCCCAACACGGGCAAGGGCCAGTTGCAGGGCTTCGTGATAGCTACTGTCGCCCCTGGGGCTGCGGTGCACACCGACAGCTCGTCGTCTTACAAGTCGCTCGACGGCTTCCAGCACGCAGCGGTCAACCATTCCGCTGGCGAGTATGTGCGCGGCGCGGTGAATACCAATGGCATCAAGTCGTTCTGGGCAATGTTCAAGCGCGGCTTGTACGGCACCTACCATCACATGAGCGTGAAACACTTGCGGCGCTACCTAGCCGAGTTCTGCGGGCGAAGCAACGTGCGCAACCTAGACACGGCGGACCAAATGCGACGCTTGGCAGCCGGCCTGAATGGACAGATCCTGACCTGGAAGATGCTGAAGGCATCCAAGCGTGTGCCGGCGACAGCCTAGCTCTGCACCTGCCCGGACCTCAGCTGCAGCACAAGAACGCCAGCAATGGAATCCAGTTGAGAACTCTCTAGATTCGGGCCTTGGCATTAGGCCAAGGCATCTCTGGCATTCACTTCTGGAGGGTAATCCGACGATTATACGCAGGTCAAATTCCGATCCCACATATTGTGGATTTAAGTCCGATCCTACAAGATCTAGGGGATGGGAACTCAGATCAGTAATTCCCTTAAAAAAACGGGTTCTCGAGTCGCAAGGTGCAGTACTGGGTGATTCCGCCGCAGGCGGACGCGGAATTCGCGGCGAACATGGAGGAAGTACTGGAGACCTACGAGCGGCCGTATGATGGCGAGCACCCGGTGGTATGCATGGATGAGCAGCCGGTGCAGCTGGTCAAGGACACGCGCGAGAGCCAGCCGGCGACGGAGAGCCATCCACAGCGGGTGGACTACGAGTACGAGCGGGCGGGCACGGCGGCGGTATGCATGTTCTGCGAGCCGCTGAGCGGCTGGCGGCAGGCGACGGCCCGCAAGCGTCGCACGAAGAGGGACTGGGCCTACGAGATTGCGGAGCTGCTGGACGGGCGTTACGCCGGCTGCGAGAAAGTGACGCTGGTGCTGGACAATCTGAACACGCACACAAAGGGGGCGTTCTACGCAGCGTTCGAGCCGGAGCGGGCGAGAGAGCTGGTGCGACGGATCGATTTCTGCTACACGCCGAAGCACGGCAGTTGGCTGAATGTCGCAGAATGCGAGCTGAGCGCGATGACGCGCCAGTGCCTGAGCGGGCGCCGCATTGGTGAGTTGAGCGAGCTGCAGACGCAGATCGCGGCTTGGTCAACCGATGTCAACGTGCGCCAGCGCGGAGTGGAATGGCAGATGAAGATCGACGACGCTCGCTGCAAGCTCAAGGCCATCTACCCAAAGATCATGCTGTGACAGAACACTAGGTGCGCATTTCTTGATTGAAGCGCTCTAGAGGCCTCTGTGGCTTCGTAACGGTGGTTTCTGCGGTCGCTGGCCAGTGAGATTCTTGCGAGTCAGAGCGTTTCCCCGTCGATTGGGCCCTGTATGGCCGTCGTGCCGACAGCCCAGTGGCTGGTGCGCTGGCTTCTCTGGCGCGTGCCTGTGGGGCTTCTCAGCTCGTGCCGGTTGGTAGTGCGGATAACCGCCGACCACTGGCACGAGAGTGATACCAGCGGTTGTGGCGCCAGCTTGCTCGGCGGACCGCTAGGGGCCCCAGCGGCAGGCGATTCCTAGGGCCGAAGTCTTCGGGTCGGGTGGTCCTGACAAGAGGGGACGCGCTGGGGCCACTGCATCTGTCTTGGCGTGACCTCCGGCAGACGTGGTGTTGCCGACCGTGCAAAAATGCACAGATGTGGCCGTCGAAAATTGCACACTTTTTGGTTTGGAGCGGGCCTGTGGATCTTGCGTCAGCATTGAATGGAGGGGGCGGAGTGATCGGGAGAGAGAAGCGGGTCCTGTTGCGACATCATCTGGAGCAGGGGATGCCGAAGAGCAAGATCGCCCGGCAACTGGAGATCAGCCGGCGGACGGTGTACCAGTGGATCGAAGCGGGGGAGCTGGACCGAGGAGCGGACAACAAGGCGCTGCGGTACGGCCCGAGGTCAGGGCAGCCGTCAAAGCTCGACCGTTACAAGAGGATTATCGACGCGCGGCTGGCCGAGTATCCGCAGCTGAGCGCGGTGCGTCTGTTCAACGAGGTGCAGGCGGCGGGCTATGGGGGCGGGTACGGGCTGGTGCAGCGCTACGTGCGGGAAGTACGGCCACGGGAGCCAGTGGAGCCGGTGCAGCGGTTTGAGACGGCTCCGGGCCACCAGGGGCAGGTGGACTTCGCGGAATTCCGGCTGCCGTGGGGCAAGCGGCACGCGCTGATCGTGGTGCTGGGCTATTCGCGGCGGATGTGGTTGCGGTTCTACGAGCGCCAGACGATGCCGGTGGTAATGCGGGGGCTGGAGGCGTCGTTCGCGTACTTCGGCGGGGTGCCGTCGGAGTTGCTGTTCGACCAGATGAAGGCCGTCATCACAGGCGACAAGCGGAACGAGGGCGGACGGCTGATCGGGAATCCGGAGTTTTTGCGCTTCAGCCGCCACTGGAGCTTTCGGATCCGCGCATGCCGCCCGTACCGGGCCCAGACAAAAGGGAAGGTCGAGCGGCATATTCGCTATATAAGAGAGCTTCTTCTACGGGAAGGAGTTCGTATCCGACGAGGACCTCAACTCTCGGATCTTATTGTGGCTCGATGGCGTGGCCAACATTCGGGTCCACGGCACGCTGAAGGAGCGCGTGGCGGACCGGTTCGAGCGGGAGCGGTCCTGTCTGCGGCCGTTGGCTGCTTGGCCTTACCGTTCCGTGGTGCCGCAGCCGGAGCCCTCGACGAGACAGACCGGGGCACCCTCGACACGCCGCGTCGTGGACGTAGAGCGTCGTCCGCTGTCCGACTACGCCGAGATCACGGGAGCAATTTCGTGAAGGCCCGGTCCAGGAGCGCGCGGATCGCGGCCCAATTGGCCGATCTGAAGCTGCCCGGGGCCCTGGAAGCCCTCGACGAGGTGCTTTCAGGCGTGGACAGCGGCGGAACCACCGCGGCCGAGGCCATCGAGCTGCTGCTGGCCGCCCAGATCACGCTGCGCAACAGCCGGCGCCTCGCCACGGCCATGCGATCGAGCCGTCTTCCGGCCATCAAGACGCTGGAGGACTTCGACTTCAGCTTCCAGCCCTCGGTGAAACGGGAACAGGTCGACTCGCTGCACGAACTCGGGTTCCTGGAGCGCAAGGAGAACGTCGTGTTCCTCGGCCCGCCCGGCGTCGGCAAGACCCACTTGGCGATCAGTCTGGCCATCACGGCCGCCGAAAGCGGGCGCCGGGTCTACTACGGCACGCTGACGGACCTGATCGACTCGCTCGAAGAGGCCCAAGCCGCCGGCCGGCTCAACCACCGGCTCAAGACTCTGACCCACCCGGCGCTCTTGGTCGTGGACGAGATCGGCTACCTCCCGGTCACCCGCAGCGGCGCCATCCTCTTCTTCCAACTCGTCAACCGGCGCTACGAGCACGCTTCGACCGTGGTCACCTCGAACAAGGGCTTCGAGCAGTGGGGCGAGATCCTGCACGACGAGGTCATGGCCGCTGCCCTGCTGGACCGGCTGCTGCACCGCTGCCACATCGTCAACATCCGGGGCAACAGCTACCGGATGCGACGCCATATGGAGCTCTCCAAGGCCATCCACCCAACGGCCTCCCGCGCCGTCTCCGCGGAGCACGCCGGGAATGGGGGAACAGGGTCATGATGGGTGTCTCGACTCCATCGGGAGCCCCCGCTCCGGTCGCTTCGCCCCCTCTGCGGCGACTCCCCAAAAGTGTGCAATTTTCAATTGTCAGAAGTGTGCAATTTTCGACGGTGATTGACAGTCAGGGGAGGAGGCTGCGGGGAGGCACCGAGTGCAGTGGGAGGATAGGCGGGTGTCCACCGGCAGGGCACGGGAAATGACGGTGGTGTGACTGCCGCGCGAGACGGGAACTAACTTCGCCCGTCAAGATGGCGGGGCCGAGGATCTTGAGTCAAGGGGCGTTGCACGGCCATGGGGTCTGCGGTGGGCTTAATCGGACGCAGGTGTGAGCTAAGAGTGTCCGGCCGAGTGGGGCCGCGGCCAGGTCGGGGCAGAGGTATGGCGAACTCTTGTCCGGGGATCAGGACGGGCAGAGGGATGGGGTGATCGCGGCCAGTGCTGGATGGGGCTGGATGGCGGTGCAAGCTCTGCGGCGATGCAGGAGTCCCCGGGCCGCCGTGGGCTGGCACGGAGTCGGGGGTGCGCGGTCAAGAAGCGACTCGGATACGCCTGGGAGGCGATTTCAAGCCGGGGGAGAGTCGGGAAGGCTTGGAGGCGGGGCGATTCTCTGATAGAGAACGGCTGCCTGGCGTGGCGATGGTGGCGCTAAACGCCGGAGCGGTGGAGCGGCGTGCGGAAGGAAGGTGTGGTGTCTGGCGGTGCCGCAGCGCTGGCGGGCCAGTGACGGAGGGGGTGTCTGGCGGGTGGGGTCAGGCACCAGGGGGGAAGCTGCAGTGCGGATCTGAGCCTTGGCGCTGTGGCAATAGGCGGAAGCAGCGGGATCCATGGAGTGGCACTGAGGCTTCCGGGACGAAAGTCGGGCGGGGTTGCGGACCTAGCACAGTGGCGGGTGCTAGGTGGTTGCGACGAGGTACCGAGTGTGCGACAATTGGTGCGGAACCGCAAACACATGATTGCGGGAACCGTAGTGTGCACTGACATCTGGCAGCGGCGTCTTGCGCCGGTGCGCTGTCAGTGCGTGTAAGCCACGGAGGAGAAGGAGCAACTGAAATCATGAATCGAGAGAGAGTTAGGCAGGTAGTCCTGGGCCTGACGCTGGCGATGCTGGCGCTTGGTCTGGGCGCATGCGGCGAAGACGCTGCACCGGTGGTGCAGCCGCCACCGCCGCCCGCGCCGCCGCCGTTCCAGCCGCAGCCGGTCGAGGTGGCCCTCGGCGAGTCTGGGTCGACGGTGACGCTGATGACCACCCAAGGCGGTGGTTTCACGCGGAACGGAGAGGCATACACGGGCGGAGATGTGGAAGCCGACAACGGCAACAGCTACACCTTGGCCTTGGCGGACGGCAGTTGGACGGCGACGTTCGTGCCGGTGGTCGTCGACGTGGCCCTAGGTCTTAGCGGTGACACGGTGACCGTCACGATGCTTGAGGACCGGTCCTACGAGGCCGGCGGGGAAGCGCTGATGGATGGCGACCAGCGGTCGGCGTCGAACGGCAACGTTTACAGCCTGATGATGGCCGACGGGGCTTGGGCCGCGATGTACGAGCCGGCGCTTGTGAGCGTCGACCTCGGCACGAGCGGTGGCTCGGTCACGCTGTCGCGGGCCGAGGACGACACATACTCCGTCGCGGGCGGCGACATGGTCACGAGCGTGGCGACCAACGCGGACGGCGTGCCCATGGGCGCGCTGGCCGAGAACGGGAACATGTACACGCTGTCGATGGTCGACGGCATGTGGATGGCGATGTTTGACGCACCGGATCCGGTGAGCGTGGGCCTCGGCACGAGCGGCGACAGCGTTTCGCTGCAGAGGGCCGAGGACGGCACCTACTGGCTAGGTGACGCCGAGGTGATGAACGGCTCGATGACGATGGCCGACAACGGGAACGAGTACTCGCTCTCGATGGCCGACGGGGCGTGGATGGCCTCTTATGTCCCGGCAGAGCAGATGGTGACGCTGGGCACGACGGGCCAGATGATCACGCTGGTGAAGGCCGAGGACCACTCCTACTGGCTGGGCGATGCCGGGATCATGGACGGCTCGATGACGATGGCCGACAACGGCAACACGTACTCGCTGGCGATGGGCGCCGATGGCGCCTGGATGGCGACGTGGGTGCAGGACGACCCGGTGGTGCACATGCTGGGCACGAGCGGCGCGACGATCTCGCTGCAGCGGCTCGAGGACCGCAGCTGGGTGCGCGTGGGCGTGAGCGGCATCAGCGGCCTGGCCGCGGATGACAGCGCAGGGACGATCGCGGTGACCGCCTCCAACGGCAATGTCTATCACTTGATGCTGATGGACGGCGAGTACGGCGAGGCGATGTTCCAGGCACCGGCTCCCGTGATGGTGATGCTTGGCGCGAGTGGCGAGAGCGTTTCGATCCAGAAGGCCGAGAACGGCACATACTGGCTGGGCGACCGAGAGGTCATGAGCGGGTCGACGCTGATGTCCTCTGACGGGCGCGAGTACACGCTGGCGTATGCCGCCGACGGGTGGATGGCGAGCTTTGACGCCCCGATGGTCGACGTGATGCTGGGGAACTCCGGGCAGACCGCGAGCTTGGTGAGGGCCGAGGACGGCACATACTGGCTCGGCGACGCGCCGGTGACCGACGGCGAGACCACGGCGACGGCATCCGACGGTCGCACCTACCGCCTGAGCATGGGCGAGGACGGCATGTGGATGGGCACGTACGTGCCGGCCACGCAGACAGTGATGGTCGGGCTGAGCGGCGTGACGATCACGGCCGTGCAGGACGAGGCCGGGCAGTGGTCATTCACGCACCCGCTGACGGGCGAGTCCGTCGCGCTGAACAACGGCATGAACTACATGGTGGGCAACCGCACGTACATGGCGAGCATGGGCGAGGACGGCGTGTGGTCCGCCACGTACGTGGCGGCCGAGGTGATGGTCGCCCTGGGCTCTTCGGGCGAGATGGTCACCCTAGTGGTGGCCGAGGACGGCAGCTACTGGCTGGGCGACGCGCTGGTGACGAGCGGCGAGACGATGGCGACCTCCGGCGTTGGCGTGATGTACACGCTGACGATGGGCGAGGACGGCATGTGGTCGGCGGCCGCGGTGGGGAACCAGGTGATGGTGACGCTGGGGACTTCCGGGAACGCGACGCTGACGCTGGCGGAGGACGGCACGTGGTGGCACGGGTCGGACGGGGTCGCGAGCGGGAGCACGATCGCGGCAGCGAACGGGAACATGTACACGATCACGCTGGCCGAGGACGGCAGCTGGTCGGCGGATTACGTGGCGGCGGAGATGGCCGTGATGGGCACGGATCTGGTGGCTTTGGCGAACGAGAACGGAAGTGGCTACACGGTCGACGGCGCGGCGCTGCCGGCTACGGGCAACGGGAACGTGACGACGATGGACGGCGCGATGTACCGGGTGCAAATGGAGGACGGCATGCTGAAGGGCGCGCGCTACGAGGCGGCCATCAAGACCGACTCGGACGGCCAGATGGGGCTTTCGGCACTCCCGACCCTGGTGGGCGACACCTACGGCACGGCGGCGAACGAGGCCGCGACGATGCTGACCGTCAACGGGGAGAACTTCTCGGTCGGCGATCTGCTGGGCGGCGGCATGTCGGGCCTTTCCGGGAAGAACATCGTGAAGGATGCCTTGGCGGAGATCACGAAGCTGAGCAATCGGGCGAAGGCGTACGAGGAGCTGAACGTGCAGCTGGACAACGAAACCCAGGACGCTGCCATCGTGGAACTGTGGAACGACACGGCTCTGCAGACCCAGATCAACCGGATCTTCGGAACGGATGGCAACACCCAATCCGGAACGGCCAACTTCGACCTAACACCGACGGATGCCACCAGCGCGGACACCGTGCTGGAGGACTTCGCGAAGCTGATCACGGCGCTGAGCTCGGCGGACGCGTTCGTGGCGGCGACGGCGGAGGAAGGCGACGGCATTCTGGAGGGGGCTGCGACGGCGGAGAACGCGATGAAGTACTTCGACGCCAACGAGAGCGAGTCGATGACGTACTACCGGACGACGGAGAACACGCGCTACGGGGCGTACCACAGGACGGTCCGGAGGTCGGTGGCGGATGACGCCACTGCGCTGACGTCGGCGAACCAGGATCTGAACTTCGACGACGCCGCGGACACGACCGCGGACATAGGGGACCACGGCGTGTTCTCTTGGGGCGTGGGGATCCCGGACACGGTCAACAGGTCGCACCTGCCGCCATCCGGGACGCTGCACTACTCGGGGGGCACGCTCGCCGTCGCGACGGGCGACAACAATGACAGCCCGATGGTGTACGAAGGGACGATCGACATCCAGCTGAGCCTGACGCGGGACTCGATTTCGGGGATCGTGTCGGACCTCATGGACATGGACCAGAACCCGCTGGTGATGAACTTCGCGGAGGTGGATCACATCGTGCTGCCTTCGGTGAGCCGATCCCGGCAGTCTTGTCCTGGACCGGCACTGCTTTGCAGGCGCAGGGCGGCAGCAGCGCAGACGCTGCAACAAACCCGGCCCAGGTGTTCTACCGCGTCGTGCCGGGCGCGAGCCGCGCGAGTGCCGCGATGCAGGGGGCGTGGCGCGGGTTCGTGCTCGGAACCGGGGATCAGGTGGCGACCGCGGTTGTCGGCGACTGGTGGATCGCCGCGGCCGACGCCAACGACCAGAACACGCTGACGGGTTCCTACGGCGCGGAGCGCGTCGACCGTCCCGAGCCGCCGTCCGTTCCGCTGCCGCCGCTGGCGGACTCGGAGACGGCGGTGTTCCAGACCGACGCGGAGGCGTCGATCACGGACAACGGGGAGCTGAAGCTCACGCTTGACCCGGCAAACGACGACGATACCGACAACGACATCGTCTACACGATCGACATCTCAACCCTGACCCAGGGCAGCCAGAAGACGATCAACGGGCAGACCCACATGGTGCCGCTGCAGGAATACGTCGCGGCCCAGCGGAGGATCCTGGCGGGATGGATCGCCCTTGACGCCACCACGGACGGCAACGAGGAGGCGACGAACACCGGTCGCAACACCGTCTGGCAAAACATCAAGAGAGAGGTGCTGGACAGTGTGTTCGGCGTCCTAGGCATCACTTCCGCCGACGCTACCGACGGCATCACCGCGACCACAAGCACGGGAGCGGACACCACCAGGGCGTTCATGGAAGCGACCTATCCCGGCGCCAGAACCGCCACCGACGACGCGAGCCTCGACACGGCCGCGGATGACGTGAAAGCCCTGGCCTTCCTCGACAGCCTGGAGGCTGCGATCGGCAGCGCTGCGGGCTGGGACGCCGCACGACACGCGGGCGGGATCTTCTACGACGACGACAACGACCGCAACTACCAGGCCTGCAACAACCTGGACTGCGACCCCGTCAACAGAGATCTCGCCGCGGGTTCGGGCGTCTTCAGCAGGAGGCAAGAGCGCCTCTTCGTGGGATTCGACACCACCGACTACACGCGGTTCGGATTCTGGCGCCGCGAGCGCACCACCTATGCGGCCCGCGACGGATACGACAGATACAACGAAACGACCGGGGACGTCACGAGCCAGAACAACGGGTTCGCGTACAGCCCGCTGGCCGCGGCGGCCTACGCGAGCGTGCAAGACCCCGTGTATCCGCAGGGCACGGCCACCTACAGCGGAAAGACCATCGCCAACCAGGACAACAAACGCTGGCTCGGGAATGTCGGCGTGACGGTGGACTGGGATGCCAATACGATTGGCAGCAGCGACGTGACGGTGGTGATCAGCGACCTGGCCGACCCTGACGGCCTGCCGCTGCAGTACGGCGGCGACGCCGTGAGCGAGCTGATCTTCACAGGCGCGGACAACGTCACGGCCAGCACGGGCGCTGCTACCCTCAACGAGCTCACGTTCGCTTCAATAGCTGCTCGGGTGGCCTACCAGAACCGCTTCACCCCGGACGGAACGGTCGGAGAGACCGTATCCCTTAGCGGCTCCTTTGTGGGCAAGGGGCTGGACGGACCGCGTGCCGTTATCGGCATCTGGTCGATCGCCGGCGCCGGCGCCGGCGTCAACAACAACACCAACCCGATAGTCGGCGGCTTCGGGGCGGACCTAGGAGCGCCATAGCGCACGCGTCGCCAAAGGGCGGCATAGACCAGGGGGGGGGCGGTCCGACCGCCCCCCCCTTCCTGTTTTGGGGCGTCTGGCAGGCCGTCGGCCCTGCCCGTTTGGGAAGCCTCGGTCGTGACACCGCCGTTCGGCCCCCGACCGGCGCAAGCAATGGCATTCGTTTAAGGATGGAAGTGAATTCGGTTAAGCGCCGCCGGATGGCGGCAAGACGGGGTGCGATTCAGTCTGCCGTGGGGGGCTCGGTGGGCTCGCGATTCCTCCATTTCGTGCTCGGCCGGCGGGACTGGCGCGGGTAGGAGCGGTCGGGCCGCTCCCGCTGGGGACTGCGTGCCCCGTGCTGCAGCACCCGGTTCAGGGTGTCCCGCAGTTGCGGGGCCTGCAGCAGGAGCCCTTCGAGTTCCCGCTGCACCGCCCCCAGGCTCTGGTTGAAGTTGGCCCGCAGGCGCGCTCGGCCCGCCTCGTCGTCCCGCGACGCGAACTGGCGCTCGCAGTGGCTGGCGAACAGTCGGGCCATCGCGATCAGTGTGAAATGCGCGTACAGCTCCTGCTTCACCGCCTGCTCGCTACGGCCGTGAAAGCTCTCGACCTGCAGCAATTGCTTCGAGATCTTGTACAGCTCTTCCACGCTCCAGCGTCCGTGGTAGAGGTCGGCCAAGGCCTCCACCGGGTAGAGCTGCGCGTCCAGCAGCGTGGTCCCGAGCACATAGCTGCGGTCGTGGACGGCATACTCCACCAGTCGCAAACGGAGCGGGGCCGTCCCGGCCCGCACCATGCTGACGACTGCGTCACGGCTGCTGGCGGCGACAAAGTCGCGCACCTGTCCGTTGGCGTTGCGCTTGAGCCGGAACATGGCCTCCACCTGACGGTCGTGGTGTGCTTGCAGCAGGGCGCGGCTGTAGTAGCCGCGATCGTAGACCACGAGGTCGCCTGGACCGAGCGCGGCCAAGTGCCGCTGTGCGGCCCGCCGCTCGTCCTGCTGGGGGCGCAGTGCGAAGTCGCACGGCAAGCGGCGTCGAATCTGGTACAGGCAGCTGAGTAGTCCCTGCGGGTAATGCGCCTGCGGTGCGGGCGGGGCGTAGCCTTCCCGCACCAGTTCCCGCGGCAAGTTGAGCTTGGAGCCGTCGACGGCGAAGGCCCGCAGTCCCTTCCACAGCGTGGAGCGATCCGGGCCGGCATGCCGCAGCACGGCGGCGTGGATGCGCCGGAACACATCCGCGCCCACCTTGGCCCGCGCCACGCACATCGACGAGGCCGCCACCGGGCGGGGCTGTGGCAGCTGCAGGCCCAGTCGCCGGCAGCACTCCCACAGGTCGGCCAAGACCCGGGAGTAACCCTGTCGGCGTGGCGTGCGCACCAAGCGGAACACGAACAGCACCACCAGCAGGGTGTGGATCGACCGCCGCCTGCGCTGCCAGCGTCGGTCGTGCGCGTCGGCAGCCCGCGCCACACCGCCAAGGATGTCCCGCCACATGTCCACGAAGTGGTCCTCGGCCCACGCTCGCGGCGGCGGCCGCGGCGGTGGCCCTGCCACCAGCATGCGCTTCCATTGCGGGTGCAGCGGCAGGACGCAGACCTGCTTGGGCTGCTTGGCCGGGACCTTGCCGCGCGCTCCGCGCGCCTGCGTTTGCCCGACCAACTGCCAGTTGGCGGCCCGGTAGCAGGCCGCATGGTGCTGTCGCGGATCCACGAAGGTTTCCAGCAGCACGGGCCGCCAGCCATACCAGCGCTCCCAGTCCCGCGGCAGCTGCCTGGCCGCCAGCCCCAACACATGCGAGGCCAGATTCCCGACCTGTACCCAGGGCAACAGCAGATAGCGCGCGTTGCGCACCAGCAGGTGCAGACGCTCGTGGAAGTCCTCTCCCTGCCAGCCGATGAAACGGTCGCGGCAGGGCAACCGCCGGGTCGCGAAATCAAACAGCAGGCAGCCCAGCAGTCGGTCCCGCCGGTCGCGCACCCAGAAACGCAGATGCACGCCCAGCGGCTGGCGGTAGCCCAGCGGATGGTAGCGCTGCACCCATTGGTTCCACAACGCGACCTCCTCCCGCTCGCTGGCCGTCTCCAGGCGCACCGGGGCGAGTTGCGCCAGGGGCTCGCGCACCGGCGGCTGGGGCGCGGTGCGCTCGTCGAGTTGCATCGGCTTCTGCGGCCCCCGTCCCGGGCCCCGCTTGGCCGGCAGCTGCACAATGTCCCGGCGTTGCAGTTCCTTGAGCACGCGCAGGCCGAAGCCCAGGCGCGTGTGCAGATTCTCGAGCAAAACGAACAAGATTCTCGAGCAAAACGAACAGTGATTCTCGAGCAAAACGAACACGCCGGGGGAGGGCGAGAGCGGGGGTCCGGAGGGGCCGCCGGGAGAGGCCGGTAGCAGGCGGAGAGAGAGACGCGGGCGGAAGGGTGTTCCCCTCTAAGGGAGGGAGGACACATGGCCAGAGCAAGAACTGGAATGGGACAGATCACAGAAATCATGCGACTGCGGCACGAGCGCGGGTTGACGCAACGGGAGGTGGCCCGGTCGTGCAGAGTGGGGCTGGGGACGGTGAACAAGGTGCTGCGCGGCTTGGCGCGTGCGGGCGTGGAGTGGCCCTTGCCGGAGGGCATGGGCGAGCAGATTCTACAGGAACTGGTTTACGGACCGGATTCACAGGATCGGTCAATGGACAGTGCGCGTCGCGATCAGCTAGACTTTTCGAGCGTGCACAAAAACCTAAAGCAACGCAAGAACCTCACGATTCAGCTGGTGTGGGAAGAGTATCGGGACGAGCATCCGAAGGGCTACAGCTACAGCCAATTTTGCAAGCTGTACCGCGAGTGGAGAGGGTTGCGGGATGTGAGGATGGTGCAGCCACACAAGGCCGGGGAGAAGCTCTTCGTGGACTATGCCGGCAGCACGGTGCGGGTGGATCAGGCAAGCGCGCCGTTCGAGGCGCAGATTTTCGTGGCGGTGCTGGGCGCGAGCTCGTACATCTACGTCGAGGCCAGCCGTGGTCAAGACGTGCAGTCTTGGATCGGCTCGCACGTGCGGGCGCTGGAAGACTTCGGGGGAGCACCGCAGATCTGCGTTCCGGACAACCTGAAGTCGGCAGTGACGCGGCCACACCTGTACGAGCCGCGGCTGAACCAAAGTTACAAGGAGATGGCGCATCACTACGGGATGGCTGTGGTGCCGGCCAGGGTCCGAAAACCTAGGGATAAGGCTTAGGATTCACTAAACCCTCCTTTAAGACAGTGGCGACAGTCGGCTTGACTGTCAGCGCGAAGCCCAGCGTATCCCATGGCGTCGACCCCTTGTCGACGCTCGCAGTCCGGGACTCGCACAGCCTGTATCGGGTTGGACGGGCCGGTCTCAGTCCTTGCCTGTCGCATGGCTGCCCTTCCTTGGGTCGGGATCTCTCGCACTACCCCTAATTGGCCGGTACATTGTAAAGATCCGCTTGTCCACTTGAATGACCTTGCGCTGGAAGCGCTTGCCACGCCGGGCCTGAGCCCGCAAGGTCTGCGCCTTCATCTCCAGCTTGGACGCCAGCTCCGGCGCCGTCTGCCAACCCTTGGCGCGGAGTTGTTCCCGGCGGAGCTCGAGATGGCTCGGCCAGCCTTGGCTGATCCGCAGGTTCGTGACTTTCCTCTGGGTGAAGGCCTTGCCGTTCCAACTCCGGCACCCTCTGCGATTGAGCTCTTTGGCGGCCGCGGCATCCGTCATCGCCGGCAACAGCGTCGACAGCGCCTCCACTGTCTCCGCCGGGGTCTTGCGCAGCTGCGCCATAGGCCGAGGCAGATCCACCGGGTCCAGCGCGAGCGCCTTTCCGCCCCGCATCCGCACCTCGATGCGCACCCGGTACCCCTCCCGAGTCAGGGTGACGTCCTCGATCAAGCACCTCAGCAAACGCTTGCGGTCCGCATTGCCAGTGCTGGGGGCGTTCCAGGCCTTGCCGAAGTCGGATGCCAGAGCTTGCACTCCGGCGACCTGCTCGTCGGACAAACCGGCCTCGAAGGCTCTCGCCTGTCGCGCACGATCCTCGCGCGCCTGCTCCACCCCCCGCAGGCTTGCGTTCCACTCCGATTCCAGAGTGGCAGCCACCAGCCGGTTGCCGGGGTCCACTTCGAAATAGCGCCTCCGCGCCAGATCCGCGACATGTCGCAGGGCTTCGATCCGGTTCCGACGTTGCCGGTCGGCTTGCCGGAAGTCCTCCCGGACCTGCTCCTCGACCGCCAGCGCCAACGCCACGTTCTCCAGGCTGACCGCCTCGATCACGAAGGCTGCCACTGCTGCGTCAATCCCCTCCCCCCGCATGCTCTGACAAATCTTCCCGCCGTGGACCGTCGTATCGCGCACGCACACATAGAGCCGGGCATCCTTCTGACCCCGGCCCGGCCGGGCCGGCCGGTACCTGCCCTTCATCCGCTCTCCACAGCGCCCGCAGAGCACTTGTGACTGCAGCAAGGCCGCCCCGTTACGCGGTGCGGCCTGCCGGGTGCCGGAGGGTCCGAAGGACCGCGCGTTGCGCCTCAGGGTCTCCTGATTGCGGACGTACTGCTCCCAGCTGAAGTAGCCCACATGCGCCTTCGGCAGACAGACCTGCCACTTCTCCGGTGGCAGCCTTTGGTACCCCAAGCTCCCGTCAGGGCGCTGACGGCTGACCGTGCGCCCGTAGGCATAGCAACCCGCGTAGCGCGGATTCTTCAAGAAGCGCCGCACCTGCGAGTGATTGGGCACGGACCAGCGCAACTCCCGGTCGCCGCGCAGTGGCCGTGAAGGCAACGCCAACTCCTGTTGGCGGTACCACTTCACCGTCTGCATGGCGGAACCGGTGCGCTGGAAGGTCTCGAACACCAGCTTGACGGCCTCCACCACCGAGCGATCGGGGTCCAGAACGACCTGGTCCTGGGCATCGTAAACCAAACCCACCGGCAAAGGCAGCTTCAGCTCACCCCTGCGAGCCTTGCTGCGCTGGCCCTCCAGCAGGCGGTGGCGGATACTCTGCAGTTCGAACTCGAACACGGTGCCCTTGATCCCGATCAGGAGCCGATCACTGCCGTTGCTGGGATCATGGACCCCTGCCTCGTCCAGGATCAGCGTGTTGGTCAGTGCCGCCACGTGGAACAGCCGTTGCAGGTCCGCGCTGTTGCGACCCAGGCGGGAGATTTCCAGGCTGAGCACAAGGCCCACCTCGCCCGCCGCGACACGGGCCATCAATTCCTGGAAGCCGCTGCGACCGGCGCTGCCGGCACCCGACTTGCCCTGATCTTCGTCGATCACGTGGATGCGTTCCGCGGGCCAGCCCAAGGCGGTCGCCTGCCGCCGCAAGTCGTACTGCCGGCGTCCGCTCTCGGTGTTCTCCAGCACCTGGCGCAGCGACGACTGCCGCACGTAGAGGCAGGCCTGAAGCTCGAGGTGTTCCGGGAGCACCTTGCCCGCCCCGCTGCAGACTGTGTGACTCATGTGCTCTCCCTTCCCGATTCCCAGCCGGACACTGCCCCCACTGCGAGGCACGCACGAATCATGCCGCTGGCTTCCGCGAACACCCCGTTCGCCAAGCAGTCTCCGCCTTCCCTGTCCGCCGCTGGCGGGTCCGGCCGCCTTGACGATGCAGCCGCGAGAGACAACGCAGTTGCCATGCCGGAGTGGGACAGCATCCACGCTCCCTGAGAGGGGGCCCCGGCCTGCCATTGCCCACGCCAGCGCTGATAGCGCTCCAAGTCGCCCGCTCCGAACTCGGCCGCGTTTTCAGCGAGCCTTCCTTTTTTTTTGGGAATTACTGACCTGAGTGCCCAACCACAAGATATTGTGTGACAGAAATCACCTATACTGCATATGGTGGTCTCCGGCGGAGGAATAACCTACGGCCAATTCCCGCGCCGCAGGGGACCAGACACGCCTTCCTCGGGTGCTTGCTGCGGAGGAATAGCCGCCCAATTTCCTCGCTCTCCTGGTGCCTCTGGCGGCTCGGACCGCTGGGCTGAAAGCAAACAGTCCGGATTCGTCGCTGGCCGGGTGCCGGTGGAAGAGCAGGGCCGGAACCGGATGCGAGCGTCCGCGGTCAGGGCAGGATGGCTCGGAATCTCCCGCTCCGGAGTCGCGCATGCCCGCGCTTCACGCCCCGGCGATGTTGCGACCCGGCCTGCCTGTTCGGCTGCCGCTCTGCAGCCTGCGGCTCGCTGCTCCGCACCGGGAGCCTGCTCCTGGTGCGCGGCTCTGCGCTCAGGCTGCCGCCGCCGTGCTCTCCCGGCCCCGCAGCATCTTCCACGTCAGCCGCTTGCCCGTCAGACCCCGCGCCAGTCCCTCCAGCTGGTCCTTCGTGTCCCGCTTCCGCACGTTGCTGCGTCCGCAGAATTCCGCCAGGTAGCGATGCAAATGCTCTCGGCTCATGTGATGGTAGGTGCCGTACAGCCCGCGCTTGAAAAGTGCCCAGAACGACTCGATCCCGTTGGTATGCACCTGGCCGCGCACGAACTCCCCGGCGGAGTGGTTCACCGCCGCATGCCGGAAGCCCTGGAGCGACTGATAGGACGAGGACGTGTCGGTGTGCACTGCGGCGCCCGGACTCGCGGTCTGCCGCACAAACCCCTGCAGCTCCTCTTTGGTGGTGTTCGGCACCGGCCGGGCGTCCACCTGGCTGCTGGCACGGTCCCGGGCCCCGACGACCGGCTGCTTGCCGACCGTTCCGCGCCCGGCACGGAGTTTCCTGCTGGCGTGCTTGTTGCGCTCCTTGCCGCCTATATAGACCTCGTCCACCTCCACCGGGCCCGCAAACAAGCCGTCCGGGCGGGCGAAGCCTGCCCGCAGGCGATGACCGAGGTGCCAGGCCGACTTCTGGGTGATGTTCAGCTCCCGACTCAGCTTCATGCTTGAGATGCCTTTAATGCAGGTGGAGAACAGATAAATGGCCAGCGCCCAGGTGCGGTAGCCGAGTTTGGTGTCCGCCATGACGGTGTCGGTGCGGACGGAGAAACGGTTGCGGCAAGAGCGGCAGCGGTAGCGCATGGAAGGATGAGAGCAGCCGGAGAGCACGTTGGAAGACTGGCAATGAGGACAAACCGGGCCGCAAGGCCAGCGGATGTCGGCAAACCAGAGTTCGGCGGTCTGATCGTCGGGAAACATGGCCACAACTTCAACAAGACTGATGCCTTTCCGAAACCAGCTTCCGGAACCTTTATAGGGTTTTCCTTTCCTTTTCATGACCTTATTATTGTACATCAAATGAAGTACCTTTGTCAAGATAAAACGGGAGAAAGGATGGCAAGTTAGCCAGATTGGGCACTCACGTAAGTAATTCCCTTTTTTTTCCCGCAGCAGCGCCTTGTCGAGGCTGCGCGCGTGCACGCGGGTCCCGAAGCGCTGTTCGATGAGCGGCACGAGCCGGCGACAGCCAACCGGCCCGTGCTGCGAGCGATACTGCGCCACGAAGGCCAGCACATCCTCGGTGATCTTGTGCGGTCCCCGCGGCCCGCGACGGCCCGGCAACAGTGCCTGCAGGCCGCCTTCGCGGAACAGGCGCTTGAGGCGCACGCAGGTTGGGACCGAGACCCCGAAGCGCCGTGCGGCCTCGGCCAGCGGCTGTTGGAGTGCCAGCCGCACCATTTCATAGCGCACCTGCAGCAGATCGCGTGGATCGAAGAATTCACTGTCGCGAAACAAAGAGTCACGCACTCGTTCGGGTCGCCTGTTGAGCGTCCCGGCCTGCTGGAGAAGATCACGCTTGTCAGGTTTGGCCGCCATGGATCACCGTTACAGCAATGATAATCCATTTGTACGCCATGTGGGCAGGAAATTCCGTCTCTCGTGGTCGGACCAGACCTCAACACGGCCTGTCCACGCTGGAATTCCGCCATTATTGCCATCCTGCGGCATATTTCCTGATCATATTGCGGCATTATTTCTGATCGTCCAGTAACTGGTCCACCAGCGCTCTGATCGCAAGCAGGTCATCGGTGCGGAACAGCGATCTGCCTGCCGACGCCCGCTCGAAGGCGTCGACGCGCCGTCGGCTGGTCCAAGCCGCGAGCAGACTGCGGGCGGGCATGCCCGCTTCCAGAATCACGCGCACACGTGCGGTGCCGAACACCAGGAATTGAGACTCGAAGCGAAACCTGCGCCCCTTCCATGGATGGAACGGGTGCGTGATCTCGACCTCACCCTGTCGCGACGTTTGGGACGGGGGGGCTTTCGAAGACGTTTGACAAGGCCAAGGCGGAGAAGGGTGTGCAACTGGTATCGACTAGGATTCTGGAACGCTTGCGCCATGATTGTTTCCAGAGCCTTACAGAGCTTAACGCGAGCATTGCAAAGCTGCGCGCCGAGATCAACGCGAAGCCCTTCCAGAAGCGGCCCGAGTCGCGGCTGGAGCTGTTCGAGCAGGTGGACAAGCCGGCTTTGCGGCCGCTGCCGGCGCAGCGTTATGAGCTCGCGATCTGGAAGCGCGCCAAGGTGAACATCGACTATCACGTGGCGGTCGAGGGTCATTACTACTCGGCACCGGTGGCACTGGTGCAGCAGGCGGTAGACGTGCGCATCAGCGAGAAGGTGGTCGAACTGCTGCACAAGGGCATCCGGGTGGCGCTGCACGCCCGCAGCCAGCTGAAGGGGCACTACACAACCTGCCCGGATCACCAACCGCGCAACCATCGCGAACAGGCCGAATGCACGCCGGAGAGGCTCCAAGAGTGGGCTGCGACGGCCGGGCCGAGCACTGCGCGGCTGATCAAGGAGATGCTGGGGGACGAGGAGTACTGGCAGGAACGCTTCCGGGCCTGCGTGGGCATCCAGCGGCTGTCCGGGCGGCACGGGGCGGATCGCATGGAGGCGGCAGCCAAGCGCGCCCTGCACTACGGCCAGGCGAGTTACCGCGGCGTGGAGCGCATTTTGCGCAAGCATGCAGAGCGGCTGCCGCTGGACGAGGAGCGCACGCAGCCGGCCGGGGGGAGTCTGGAACACGGCAACGTGCGTGGCGGCGCCTATTACCGGGAGGCCGGCACGGACGGGCGCGAGGGAGGCGAGACATGCTGACGGAACCGACGCTGCAGTTGCTTTACAAGATGCGCCTGAACGGCATGGCAGAGGCGTTTCGCAAACAGCTGGACGATCCCTCGGCCGGGGAGCTCTCGTACGAGGAGCGCTTTGGGATGCTGGTCGAATCGCAGTGGGTCTGGAAGGAGAGCCGGGCGCTGACGAGGCGCCTGCAGGTCGCGAAGCTCAAGCAGCAGGCGTGCCTCGAGGATGTCAACTACCGGCATCCGCGCGGGCTGCCGGCGGGGCGTTTCAAGGGGATCGGGCACGAGTCAGCGTGGGTGCGCCGCAAGCAGAACGTGATCCTCACGGGACCGACGGGAGTGGGCAAGACGTACCTGGCGTGCGCGCTGCTGAACCAGGCCTGCCGAGACGGCCACCGGGCGCTGTACACGCGGGCGCCGCAGCTGTTCCGAACACTGCGGGCGGCGCGGGCCGAGGGCACGCTGACGAAGATGCTGGTGAAGCTTTCCAAGGTGGAGGCACTGGCAGTGGATGATTTTGCGCTGGCGCCCATGAACGAGGCCGACCGGCGCGACTTTCTTGACCTGTGCGATGACCGATACCTGCTGCACTCCACGGTGCTGGGGTCGCAGCTGCCAGTCGACCAGTGGCACGTGTCGATCGGGGACCCGAGCATGGCGGACTCGATCCTGGACCGCATGGTGCACAACGCGCACCGCTTCGAACTCCAGGGAGAGTCGCTGCGCAAGCAGCGCGGCCGGGAGCAATTGGAGTCCGGCGAGGGCCAGTCCGGGGGGGCTGGAGGCAAGACTCTGGGCGGGGGTGCGGGATGAGCGCGGCAGGGGCGTACCACCTCCAGCCGCGGCACGGGGAGTACCTCAAGGCGCTGGGAGAGATGGGGGCCGGGGCCTTCAGGCATCTGGCACGAGCAGGCGAAGTCACAGCATCGCAACCTGCAGGAAGGAGAAAAAGATGATTCTGATGGACTGCTCTGATAGCATCAGGGCGCACACCGAAGGAGGTGCTAGCGAAGGTCAATCCTGAGGCAGAGCGTCGCTCCGTTCCGAGCGGCCCCCAGCGTGTTCACTTTGGATGAGAATCCGTGTTCACTTTGATGAGAATCAGCAGCGTGGCCCCGCCGGCCGTGTGCCAGTTGTACAACGACAATGAAGAGCGTTTTTTGGTTAACGGTGTGGCAGAACAACGTTTGCCTAGAGCCACAGAGGCTCAGGGCCGCACCGTTGACCAAAGAACGTATTGAACTGACCCGCCGGCTGAGGCGGCCCTAAGGGGGTTTAATGGGCTGCCGGCCTGGCTGTGGTTGCCGTTTCGCGCTGTGGGGGTCGGGACAGGGGAGCCAGAGTGGGCTGCGTCGCGCTTCGAGTGTGCTTGCGCGGGCTTCGCAAGGGGCATTTTCGGTTCTTGGGAGGGTCGCGGAGGGTGGCGCGGTGGATCCGGGCACACTGCTCCCTGACCAGTTGCGAAGCGGTCCAAGAAATGGGGGCTGAGAAGAGTATGGCCTGCGCTCATGAGGTGTCATCCAAGTGCGGGGGGGCATCGCCCGCAAGGAAGGACTGCATAGTCAGCATGACGCCTTCGCCACACTCCGGGCACTTTCGCAACGATTCGCCCACCTGCTGCTCATAGCGCTGCTCGTAGCCGGGCGGGTCGCTCTCGGCGGGATCGGGCTCCGGCATCTGCAACAGCTTGCGGCACTGTTGCAGATGCTGCTTGCGAAAGCGCGGGGCGAGCAGGCCGTAATAGCGGATGCGGTGGAAGCGAGGTGGGACGATGTGCATCAGGAAGCGCCGCATGAACTCTGCCGCTGTTAACTGCAGGACCTTGTTCTGGCCCTGGTTGCGGTAGTCCCGCCAGCGGAAGCGCACCACACCGTTGTCGATCGACAGCAGGCGGTGGTTGGCGATCGCGATGCGATGCGTGTAGCGGGCAAGGTACTCGAGAACACGGGCAGGGCCGCCGAAGGGGCGCTTGGAGCAGACCACCCATGGCTTGCGTCGCAGGGACTGCAGCGGGGACTGGAAGGCGTCGCGGTCAGCGAGTTCGGCGATCGGCCCGGAGAAGCGCAGCTGCTGTTTGTCGAAGGCACGCTGGAGTTGCTTGAGGAACAGGGTCCGAAAGCGGCACGAGAGCACGCGTGCCGGAAGCAGGAAGCCGCGACGGCAGGAGATCCAGCGATCCCCCCTTGTAGAGTCGAGGAGAGGCGCGTTGGCCTTAGTCAAGAAGCAGTAGCTGTTTTGGGGTTGTTCCTACGGCTTTCGCCATCTGTAGGTGCCTCACTGACCTTCCTGCTTAGCCACGTTTCCTCTCCCCGCTCGTCGAACCGGACGTGCCGATTTCCAGCATCCGGCTCTCGGACGAGATCATGTCTTCGCCCACGGGAAGCTGGCCGTCAGCAGTTGCAGGCGCACGAGGCCGAAGTCGTCCCACAGCCTCTCGCTCGGGTAGCGCACGTATCTCCCCGATTGCACCTTGTGCTTCCGACACAGCCACTGGCGCAGCCGCTTGACCGCGTGTGCGTCCACGGCGCAATACGCCGGGCTCACCTGTCCCAACCGGAAGTAGTTCGCCCAGCCGAGCATCGCTCGGTTCAGCCTCGCCACCACCAGTTCCGGGGCCAGCAGCCCGTATCTTGCCCGAGTCAGCTCACTGATCTTGCGGCATATGCTGCGGACGCTCACCTTGCTCGGGCGCGTGCCTATGTAGGCCCGGCCTGTGCGCGGGCTGTAATTGCGTCCGATGCGGTACCCGAGGAACTCGAACGGCTCCTCCGGCGTGCGCAGGCAGTGGGTCTTCGTCGCGTTCAGCGGTAAGCGCAGCTTCCCCATGATCCTTTCGACTGCGGCCCGCATGGCTTCCGCCGGGGCCTTGCCGCAGATCACGAAGTCGTCCGCGTAATTCACTATCTCCGCGCCGAACCGCCGGGCCAGGCCCAGCAGCTTCCAACCTAGGAGGAACCGCCGCATGTAGACGTTGCTCAGCAACGGGGAGATCGGAGCGCCTTGCGGCGTCCCCTTCCTTTCCCGGCGCGCCCGGTTCGTGCGGCGCTGGCCGCCCTTGCCGCCGTCCTCTACCACAGCCATCTCCAGCCACAGCTTGATCCAGCCCAGCATCCGCCCGTCGCTAACGCGCCGCGCGATGGACTTGATGAGTTCGGTGTGCGGGATCTCGCCAAAGTAATTCGACAGATCGCCGTCCACGATTTCGCCGTGCCCGGTGTTCACCAGCCGATGCGCGTGACGCACCGCGTCCAGCGCGCTCCGGCCCTCCCTGTAGGCGTACTGTTCCGGTTGCAGGTCCGCTTCGAAGATCGGCGTCAACACCAGCGTGGCCGCCGTCTGCGCTACCCGGTCCCGGATGCACGGTATGCCCAGCGGTCGGAATTTCCCCGGCTGCTTCTTCGGGATCAGCACCTGCCGCACCGCATGCGGTCGGTAGGTGTTCTCCCTCAGCTCTTCCGCCAGTCCTCCGAGCCAGCCGTCCACGCCTCGCTCCTCGATGTGCTGGAACGTCTCGCCGTCCACTCCGCAGGCCCCGCCGTTGCGGCGCACCGCCTGCCACGCGGCAGCCATCACGTCCTCCCGCCACACCTTGTCACTCAGCGTGTAGAACCGAAAGCCCGGATCTCCCTTCGCTTTCACATGTAATGCCGTCTGGAGTCTCCGAACAGTTTCCGGAGCTCCTAGGCCTTCGCCAGTCTCCACCGGTCCTTTCCCCCTTCCCGCATCGCTCTCGAACTGAGGTCCCTTCCCTCCGCCGGAGTTACCCGGCTTCGTCGGTACTACGGGCCTCTCCGCCACCCTGCCCGGCCCGGCCTGTCCCTCGCGGGATGCCGGTTGGCGCGTGCGCGCCACCGACAGGGCTTCCCGTGTTGCCTCCGTCTCCCTCTTGCACGCATGCTGCCGCCAATACCCCGGCGGAGACGCCCGGTGCTCGCGTCGCTCGCTTCCCGGACGCTAGCTGCCTTCCCCGAAACAACGGCGGGTCGGCCTCCGCATTATGCTTTTCGAGGCCTCCCCGGCGTTCACTCGCGTTGCGGCCTGCGTGCTCGCTGAGCCGCCCAAAAGGCGGCCCGTCACGTCGGAGTGCTTCAGTCCATGTCGTTACCTCCATGACCCGCTCCGACGGCTTCCGGCTGGAGCGACAGTTAGCCGGGCGGGCTTCGCACCCGCTGGGAGCCAGTGCCTTAGCACGGCGCACGTCGAGTCGAGGAGAGGCGCGTTGGCCTTAGCAAGTGTCTGGGTCAAAACCCCCCATGAGCGGGCAGAGCCCGTGATTCATCAGGTAAGATCCTGCGCTGCGACCAGCGGAACTCGATCCGAAATGCCGTTATCCAACGGCCATAACACCTCAATAAGGCTTATATAGGATTATTATCTATACGACAGATAGACCATGATATGTAAGATGTGGGCCGGGGGCGGACCTCCCCCTGACAGCGCCCCGGCTGTCCTGTGGTCTGAACTGGCAAGCACCCCTAGGCGGCCTTGGGCCGCCGCTTCGCCTGGCGCTTCCTCTGCGCTTGCTCCTGAGCGTTCAGCAGTTTCCCGATCCGGTGCACATTCGCTGCCAATATCGCCCGCCAGACCACCTTCTCGAACACTTCCTTACCCTTCTCTCGCACCCGGTCCAGCCCATGATGCTCCAACCTATTGATTGCTGATTCGACCCCAGGATGCTGCTTGCGCGCCTCCTTGAATGCCTCCCCATCCTCTCGCTCCCGGTCCGCCTTCGACAGTTTCCCGCGCTTCGGCAGTACCGGAGTCTCGATCACTCCCGCCGCGTTCTTGATGTTCTGCACGCTCGAGAAACCCTTGTCAAAGCTGCACACGTTCATCTCTGGCCAGTGTCGCTTCGCCTTCTTCAGCAACTCCCCCGTCACTTCCACGTCCTGCTCTGTCCACAGAATCTTGCACTCCATCACAAACTGGTCCCGGCTCTCCACGATCGCCACCGGAACTCCCAACTCCACCGGTGTCCCCGCTTTTCCCTTCGACACCCACCGCGTGTATTCTTCCACGAAAGAGTACACTTTCTCCCCGTTCGGTATCTTTTCCTCCCGCAGCAGTCGCCGCTCCATCTGGTCCAACTGCCGCGCCGCGTGCCGCACCCACTTCCGCAACGACTCCACCTTCTCCGCCGCCGCCCCCTTGGCTTCCAGGCTCGCCTCCAGTTTCTGCCCCCGCTTGAGGATCGCCCGCGCCACCCTCGCGAAGTCCCGCACTCGCTCGGTGCGCGACTGCTTGCGATACTCCCGCCGCAGCCCGCGGTAACCCCGATTCGCCCGCTTCTGCCAATAGCCTGCCTTCCGCCAGCCGACCACGTGATACTGAGGGGAGAAAAAGTGATTGCCGTCTGAGGTGTCACGCCAAGATGTACTTGCAGTCCTCCTGTTCAAAGAAGTTCTGAACAACTTGAGGGGCCTTCCTGAGCTGGGCGATCGCATCCGTCAGGAGGTCCTTCAATTCCGACTGGGTCTTGAACACCTGTTGGCCAACCCGGCGCTTCACCCAAGCCCACAACAGCTCCACCGGATTCAGTTGCGGAGAGTAGACCGGCAGGAAGAACAACTCGACCTGCTCGTTACCCGCTGATTCTGCTAAGAACTCCTTCACAACGCGCGCCGTATGGATGCTGCAGTTGTCGACTACTATGTAGATCGGCTTCTCTTGCTCGGCTTGGATTGTCTGCAAGAACTCAATGAAACTCGCCGCCTTGGCATTCTTCGACTGAATGCGGAAGTGAATCTGACCGTCTGGCGTGATGGCCGCGAACATGTTCCAGCGGAACCTCTTGCCTGTGTCGACCACGACAGGGGTCTTGCCACGCATGCCCCAAGTCCGTCCGACATGGTAGTCTGCTCGCATCCCGGCTTCGTCCGCGAACACGATCACAGCTCCGTTCCGGCGTGCTTTCGCCTTCAAATCAGGGTACTGCTTGTCAATCCAAGCCTTCACGTCGCCGATGCTGCGGAGATACGAGCGGAACTTGGGCTTCTGCGGTGTCAGGCCCAAGCGCTTGAGAGTGCGACGAACAGTCCAAACACTGACTTTGACGCCGAACTTGTCGAGGATGGCCTGTCGCACGCGGCCCGCCGTCCAATAGGCGAACGAGAACTTCATCTGCTGGGGGGTCTTATCACGGACAGTGACGAGCACCCACTGCACGATTTCGTCGCTCAGGATTCGCGGACGGCCAGAACGTGGCTTATCTTCCAAGGCATCAAAGCCATCTGCAGCGACCTTGACAAGCCAAGTATTGATGGTCGATTGAGTGACCGAGAAGAGCGTGGCCAGAAGGGGAATCTGGAGTCCACCCTGAACCAGCGAAACGACTCTCTTTCTGATGGCGACCTTTTCTAAGAGTGGGACCTTTCTGAAGTCCTGCTTAAAGCTTAGCTTCATAATCCGATAATACCATGCTCAGCACACGGTTCGCAATCGTATTGGAGGTGGAATTGAGTGCCAGAAAGCAAGCAAATTACTTTTGCTCCCCTCAGTACTCGTGGCTCAGGCTCACCGCCGTCTTGACTAGCTGCACCAACGCGAACCACAGCAGCCTGTGATCCGTCGGATACTCGACGTTGGTCTCCACCACCCACGTATCGCAGCGCGCCTTGATCGGATCCCCTGGCTGCCAGCCCGCCAGCCGATGCCCCGCCTCGGCCACCAGCCGGTTGATCTTCTCCAGCAGCTCGGCGCTGAACAACTTCACGTTCCGCGCCAACGTCCGGTAGTGGAACTGCCGATTGCTCATGGGGCTCACGCCGAGCATTATCCGCAGCGTCTTGTGCTGGTTGGCCTCGTCACAGAGGCGGTCGAAGTCACAGTTTAGGGCCTGTTTGACCAGTGCAAACACGAGCGCCATCCACAGCGACATTCCGGGCCGTCCAGTATGCGGATCGATCGTCTTTCCAGACTCTGAATCGGTTTCACTAGGTGCCTTTCCTACGGATGACTTGAGGACCTGCTCGTCGATCAAGGCGAAGATCTGACTGCGCAGTCCTTGGTTGCAAAAGATGAACTTGAGACCGCGCAACACTGCTGGCATCTCGTCACGAGAAGAGGAATCGATCTCGATGTCCTCAATGGGCACTTGACCGAGCGTCTGCTGGGCCTCCAATATTTCTCGCATACATTCCATCATATCATGCGGTATCAAGAGCCGTGTCTGAGCAGGAAATCTCTGGGGATGAGAGCTAGCGTATTGGCCTGCCCGGTGCTCGCCAGGCGCGGCCGCGCCCGCTGGTCGCCACGCGTGCGAACGAGCGGCTGACGGTGGACCCAGCCGCAGCGGGAGTCGCTGCGGCACGGATCGGCCACCCGGGCTGGTCTGATCCGACGCTGAACGGTGCGCGCCACGCAGAGTTCCCGCCGGTATGTCGAGTGGGACCGCACGCCTGCCTCGGGCAGGGCGGGTGGCGCCGCCCGGGGCGCGATTCTGGCAAATACCGGGGGCCTGGAGTGCCGAATCGGGCCCTAGGGCCCGATCACCGCCCAGATTCGCCCCTGAAGGCCAGAGCCCTGTGAGGGAACGAGGAGGCGGCTCTCGATGGAAGCAGCGCCGCAGTGGCTCAAAGTCTGAACACATAGAGTTTATAGAACGACTAAACAAGAATTCACAGAGAAGATCCCTGAATCATCATACAGATGTAAAGGAACAATGGAACTATTGTTTGCGACTCTGGGGTTTTGACCCAGACACTATCGACAGTGCAAAGGAGATCGCCGACCTGATCGGTGCGGCGCAGCGGCTGCGCGGAAGCACCGGCCTGAGGGCCTGCACCTACTCCACGCTCCTGGCGCTCCTGGCCGTCACCGGGATGCGCTCGTCCGAGCCGCTGCGACTCGACCGGGACGACGTCGATCTCGTCGGCGGCGTGCTGACGGTCCGACACGCCAAGTTCGGCAAGTCCCGCTGCCTGCCCGTTCACGAGTCCACGCGCCAGGCCCTGGCGGACTATGCGCTGCAGCGCGATCGTCTCTGCCCGCATCCCCTCGATCTGGCCTTCTTCCTTTCCGAGCGGGGCACCAGGATCGTGCAGAACACGCTGCAACAGACGTTCGTGCAACTGTCCCGGCAAGTCGGCTTGCGCGAACGGTCGGATTCGCGGGGGCCCCGCTTGCATGATCTGCGGCACCGATTCGCCATCGGAACCCTGCTGCGGTGGCACCGGGAGGGCCTGGACGTCGAGCAGCGAACACCCCGGCTGGCAACCTACCTCGGGCATGTGCATGTCAGCCACACCTACTGGTACCTGACGGCCACCCCCGAACTGCTCCAGGTCGCCGCCCGGCGGCTCGACCGCACCGCCCGGAGGCCCGCATGCAGTCCGCTGCCGAATTCCCTCAGCTGCTGGCGAAGTTCTTCACCGACCGCCTCATGCAGCAGCGCCAGGCCAGTCCGCATACCATTGCCAGCTACCGGGACACCTTCCGCCTGCTGGTCCGGTATGCCCTGCGCAAATTGCGCAAAGCGCCGGCCGCCCTCGAGATCGGCGATCTCGACACGGACTTCCTCGGAGCCTTCCTGACCGATCTCGAGACCGAGCGAGGCAACGGCGCCCGCAGCCGCAACACCCGCCTGGCCGCGATCCGCTCCTTCTTCGGCTACGTCGCGGTGCAGGAGCCCCAGCATGCAGCTCAGGCGCAGCGTGTGCTGGCGATGCCTGCCAAGCGCTACACCCGCCGCCCCGTGGACTTCCTTGACCGCGACGAGATCGAGGCTCTGCTGGAAGTCCCGGACACGCAGACGCGGGCCGGGCGCCGCGACCGCACGCTGCTGCTCGTGGCCGTGCAGACCGGCCTGCGAGCCTCGGAACTGATCCGTCTCCGCTGCGACGATGTGCAGCTCGGCTCGGGAGCCCATGTGCGCTGCCACGGCAAGGGCCGCAAGCAACGCTGCACGCCGTTGCGCCGGGACGCCCTGGCGGCATTGCGAGAGTGGCTGGACGAACTGCCCGCCGCATCCGGCAAGCCTGTCTTCCCGAACCAGCGCGGCGGCGCACTCAGCCACGACGGGCTCGCCTACGTGGTGGCCAAGCATCTGGCCGTGGCGCGGACCGCCTGCCCGTCGCTGCGGAAGAAGCACGTGACGCCCCATGTGCTGCGTCACACTGCGGCGATGGAGCTGCTGCAGAACGGTGTCGACCGCTCCGTAATCGCGTTGTGGCTCGGTCACGAGTCGGTCGAGACCACCTACATCTACCTGCACGCCGACCTCGCGCTCAAAGAAAAGGCGATGGCTCGCACCAACCCCGGGAACATCCCTCCGAAGCGATACCGCCCCGAAGACGAAGTTCTGGCGTTCCTGAACGCTCTGTGATTATTCCGAGTCCAATGTCCCTCAATGCACGTGCCCCGCCTATCTCCGGCAAGCAACTCGGAATAATCCGGGACTCGGAATAATGACGCTTATTCCGAGCTCGGAATAAGCGTCACGCATTCGCTGTGCACCTGCTCGAGAGTGGCACCGATCTGCGCACCATCCAGCTCCTGCTGGGCCACCGCAGTCTCGCCACCACCGCGGGCTACCTGCATGTCGCCGCCTGCAAGCTCACCGAAACCCGCAGCCCCTGGGACATGTTGCCCGACTGGCAGGCCCACCCCGCCGGCAGCAGCGGCGCATGAAAGCCCCCCGACTGGGGGTTGCGCACATCTTCCGTCGTTACGGGAAGCGCTACCGTCAGCGGCGGGGCAGCGCCGTCACCTCCCTGCAGCCAGGTTGAGATCTGCACCGCCTGCCACCACCAGCGGGTCCACTATCGCTGCTGTCGCAACCGCAACTGCCCCCAATGCCAGTGGGCGGCCCGCACCCGCTGGCTCGATGCCCGCCAGGCTGAGCTGCTCAACTGCGAGTACTTCCATCTCGTCTGCACCTTGCCCAGCCAACTCGCCGCTCTCACCCTCCAGAACCGCGTCGCACTCTGCAACATCCTTTTCCGGGCGGTCTCCGCCACCCTCACCGGGATCGCGGCCGACCCCCAGCATCTCGGGGCCAAGATCGGCTTCCTCGCCATCCTGCACACCTGGGGCCAGCAACTCCAGTTCCATCCGCACCTCCACTGCGTGGTCACCGGGGGCGGCCTCTCCCCGCAGGGGGATCGCTGGATCTCCTGCCGTCGCGGCTTCCTGCTTCCGGTGCGCGTGCTCTCGTGCCGCTTTCGGACCCTGTTCCTCAAGCAACTCCAGCGTGCCTTCGACAAACAGCAGCTGCGCTGCTCCGGGCCGATCGCCGCACTCGCTGACCGCGACGCCTTCCAGTCCCTGCTGCAGTCCCTGCGACGCAAGCCATGGGTGGTCTACTCCAAGCGCCCCTTCGGCGGCCCTGCCCGTGTTCTCGAGCACCTTGCCCGCTACACGCATCGCATCGCGATCGCCAACCACCGCCTGCTGTCGATCGACAACGGTGTGGTGCGCTTCCGCTGGCGGGACTACCGCAACCAGGGCAAGAACAAGGTCCTGCAGTTAACAGCGGCAGAGTTCATGCGGCGCTTCCTGATGCACATCGTCCCACCTCGCTTCCACCGCATCCGCTATTACGGCCTGCTCGCCCCGCGCTTTCGCAAGCAGCATCTGCAACAGTGCCGCAAGCTGTTGCAGATGCCGGAGCCCGATCCCGCCGAGAGCGACCCGCCCGGCTACGAGCAGCGCTATGAGCAGCAGGTGGGCGAATCGCTGCGAAAGTGCCCGGAGTGTGGCGAAGGCGTCATGCTGACTATGCAGTCCTTCCTTGCGGGCGATGCCCCCCCGCACTTGGATGACACCTCATGAGCGCAGGCCATACTCTTCTCTGCCCCCATTTCTTGGACCGCTTCGCGACTGGTCAGGGAGCAGTGTGCCCGGATCCACCGCGCCACCCTCCGCGACCCTCCCAAGAACCGAAAATGCTCCTTGCGAAGCCCGCGCAAGCACACTCGAAGCGCGACGCAGCCCACTCTGGCTCCCCTGTCCCGACCCCCACAGCGCGAAACCGCAACCACAGCCAGGCCGGCAGCCCATTAAACCCCCTTAGGGCCGCCTCAGCCGGCGGGTCAGTTCAATACGTTCTTTGGTCAACGGTGCGGCCCTGAGCCTCTGTGGCTCTAGGCAAACGTTGTTCTGCCACACCGTTAACCAAAAAACGCTCTTCATTGTCGTTGTACACCCCTTAAGCCCGTCCCCCTCGCTTCCGGGGTGCATCGTCCGCTTGCGCCGGTCGGGGGGGCCGAACGGCGGTGTCACGACCGAGGCTTCCCAAACGGGCAGGGCCGACGGCCTGCCAGACGCCCCAAAACAGGAAGGGGGGCGGTCGGACCGCCCCCCCTGGTCTATGCCGCCCTTTGGCGACGCGTGCGCTATGGCGCTCCTAGGTCCGCCCCGAAGCCGCCGACTATCGGGTTGGTGTTGTTGTTGACGCCGGCGCCGGCGCCGGCGATCGACCAGATGCCGATAACGGCACGCGGTCCGTCCAGCCCCTTGCCCACAAAGGAGCCGCTAAGGGATACGGTCTCTCCGACCGTTCCGTCCGGGGTGAAGCGGTTCTGGTAGGCCACCCGAGCAGCTATTGAAGCGAACGTGAGCTCGTTGAGGGTAGCAGCGCCCGTGCTGGCCGTGACGTTGTCCGCGCCTGTGAAGATCAGCTCGCTCACGGCGTCGCCGCCGTACTGCAGCGGCAGGCCGTCAGGGTCGGCCAGGTCGCTGATCACCACCGTCACGTCGCTGCTGCCAATCGTATTGGCATCCCAGTCCACCGTCACGCCGACATTCCCGAGCCAGCGTTTGTTGTCCTGGTTGGCGATGGTCTTTCCGCTGTAGGTGGCCGTGCCCTGCGGATACACGGGGTCTTGCACGCTCGCGTAGGCCGCCGCGGCCAGCGGGCTGTACGCGAACCCGTTGTTCTGGCTCGTGACGTCCCCGGTCGTTTCGTTGTATCTGTCGTATCCGTCGCGGGCCGCATAGGTGGTGCGCTCGCGGCGCCAGAATCCGAACCGCGTGTAGTCGGTGGTGTCGAATCCCACGAAGAGGCGCTCTTGCCTCCTGCTGAAGACGCCCGAACCCGCGGCGAGATCTCTGTTGACGGGGTCGCAGTCCAGGTTGTTGCAGGCCTGGTAGTTGCGGTCGTTGTCGTCGTCGTAGAAGATCCCGCCCGCGTGTCGTGCGGCGTCCCAGCCCGCAGCGCTGCCGATCGCAGCCTCCAGGCTGTCGAGGAAGGCCAGGGCTTTCACGTCATCCGCGGCCGTGTCGAGGCTCGCGTCGTCGGTGGCGGTTCTGGCGCCGGGATAGGTCGCTTCCATGAACGCCCTGGTGGTGTCCGCTCCCGTGCTTGTGGTCGCGGTGATGCCGTCGGTAGCGTCGGCGGAAGTGATGCCTAGGACGCCGAACACACTGTCCAGCACCTCTCTCTTGATGTTCTGCCAGACGGTGTTGCGACCGGTGTTCGTCGCCTCCTCGTTGCCGTCCGTGGTGGCGTCAAGGGCGATCCATCCCGCCAGGATCCTCCGCTGGGCCGCGACGTATTCCTGCAGCGGCACCATGTGGGTCTGCCCGTTGATCGTCTTCTGGCTGCCCTGGGTCAGGGTTGAGATGTCGATCGTGTAGACGATGTCGTTGTCGGCATCTGCGTCGTCTGCCGGGTCAAGCGTGAGCTTCAGCTCCCCGTTGTCCGTGATCGACGCCTCTGCACCGGTCCGGAATACCGCCGTCTCCGCGTCCGCCAGCGGCGGCAGCGGAACGGACGGCGGCTCGGGACGGTCGACGCGCTCCGCGCCGTAGGAACCCGTCAGCGTGTTCTGGTCGTTGGCGTCGGCCGCGGCGATCCACCAGTCGCCGACAACCGCGGTCGCCACCTGGTCCCCGGTTCCGAGCACGAACCCGCGCCACGCCCCCTGCATCCCGGCACTCGCGCGGCTCGCGCCCGGCACGACGCGGTAGAACACCTGGGCCGGGTTTGTTGCAGCGTCTGCGCTGCTGCCGCCCTGCGCCAGCGAAGCAGCGCCGTTCCAGATCAAGGTTGCCGGGATCGGGCTCACCGAAGGCAGCACGATGTGATCCACCTCCGCGAAGTTCATCACCAGCGGGTTCTGGTCCATGTCCATGAGGTCCGACACGATTCCCGAAATCGAGTCCCGCGTCAGGCTCAGCTGGATGTCGATCGTCCCTTCGTACACCATCGGGCTGTCATTGTTGTCGCCCGTCGCGACGGCTAGCGTGCCCCCCGAGTAGTGCAGCGTCCCGGATGGCGGCAGGTGCGACCTGTTGACCGTGTCCGGGATCCCCACGCCCCAAGAGAACACGCCGTGGTCCCCTATGTCCGCGGTCGTGTCCGCGGCGTCGTCGAAGTTCAGATCCTGGTTCGCCGACGTCAGCGCAGTGGCGTCATCCGCCACCGACCTCCGGACCGTCCTGTGGTACGCCCCGTAGCGCGTGTTCTCCGTCGTCCGGTAGTACGTCATCGACTCGCTCTCGTTGGCGTCGAAGTACTTCATCGCGTTCTCCGCCGTCAGCGCAGCCCCCTCCAGAATGCCGTCGCCTTCCTCCGCCGTCGCCGCCACGAACGCGTCCGCCGAGCTCAGCGCCGTGATCAGCTTCGCGAAGTCCTCCAGCACGGTGTCCGCGCTGGTGGCATCCGTCGGTGTTAGGTCGAAGTTGGCCGTTCCGGATTGGGTGTTGCCATCCGTTCCGAAGATCCGGTTGATCTGGGTCTGCAGAGCCGTGTCGTTCCACAGTTCCACGATGGCAGCGTCCTGGGTTTCATTGTCCAGCTGCACGTTCAGCTCCTCGTACGCCTTCGCCCGATTGCTCAGCTTCGTGATCTCCGCCAAGGCATCCTTCACGATGTTCTTCCCGGAAAGGCCCGACATGCCGCCGCCCAGCAGATCGCCGACCGAGAAGTTCTCATCGTTGACGGTCAGCATCGTCGCGGCCTCGTTCGCCGCCGTGCCGAAGGTGTCGCCCACCAGGGTCGGGATCATCTGGCTCGGGGTCGGCGAAAGGCCGCGTTGACCATCCGAGTCGGTCTTGATGGCCGCCTCGTAGCGCGCGCCCTGCAGCATGCCGTCCTCCATGTGCACCCGGTACATCGCGCCGTCCATCGTCGTCACGTTCCCGTTGCCCGTAGCCGGCAGCGCCGCGCCGTCCACCGTGTAGCCACTTCCGTTCTCGTTCGCCAAAGCCACCAGATCCGTGCCCATCACGGCCATCTCCGCCGCCACGTAATCCGCCGACCAGCTGCCGTCCTCGGCCAGCGTGATCGTGTACATGTTCCCGTTCACTGCCTCGATCGTGCTCCCGCTCGCGACCCCGTCCGACCCGTGCCACCACGTGCCGTCCTCCGCCAGCGTCAGCGTCGCGTTCCCGGAAATCCCCAGCGTCACCATCACCTGGTTCCCCACCGGGGCCGCCGACCACATGCCGTCCTCGCCCATCGTCAGCGTGTACATCACGCCGTAGCTCGAGGTCGCCATCGTCTCGCCGCTGGTCACCAGCGCGTCGCCCAGCCAGTATGTGCCATCCTCGGCCACCACCAAGGTCGCCATCTCGCCCGACGTGCCCAGCGCGACCATCACCTCGGCCGCCACGTACGTGGCGGACCACATGCCGTCCTCGCCCATCGCGGCGCGGTATGTAGACGTGCCAACCGTGTAGTCCATCCCTTCGACCAAGGCTACGGTCGACCCGTCCAGCGGGTTCGTGAAGGTCCAGCCGCCCGCCTCGTCGCGCACCGCCGTGACCATGATTCCCGTGTTGCCGACTGCGATCTGCTGCGTCACGGGCATGTATGTCGCCATCCACATGCCGTCCTCGCCCATGCTCAGCGTGTAGCCGTACCCGTCCATCGTGGAGGTCATCGTCTCGCCGCTGCTCACCGGCGCGTCACCCAGCCAGTACGTGCCGTCCTCGGCCTGGGTCAGCGTCACCATCTCGCCGGACGACCCCAGCATCACGTCCACCATCGGGGCGTTGAAGCTGGCCATCCATCCGCCGTCGCCGTAACTAAGCGTGTACGAGCGACCGTCCGACGACATCTGCATGCCGCCGTTCATCAGCTCCGCGTCGCCGATCCAGTACGTGCCATCCTCGGCCTTCTGGATCGAGACGCTCTCGCCGCTCACGCCCAGTGCCACCATCACGGGTGCCGGGGCCTGGAAGTCTGCCATCCAAGCTCCGTCCGCCATCGACACCGTGTACACGTTCCCGTTCGCTGCGGTCACGGAGTACCCTCCGCCCGCCGCGGCCGACAGCCCTGTCACGCTGGACAGGGACACCAGCGTGTAGCTGCCGTCCTCGTGCATCTGGAAGGTCACGCTCGCGCCGCTCGTGCCGAGTGACACCGCCGTCGGATCGGGGTAGGCGTACTTCGCGCCCCACATCCCGTCGTCTCCCATGCTCAGCACGTAGACGTTGCCATTCATGGCGTTCACTGTCGCGCCGTCCATGACACCCACGTCGCCGAGCCAGTAACTGCCGTCCTCGGCCTTGGTGAGCGTCACCATCTCGCCGGTGATGCCCAGGGACACCTCCTGCATGGAGGACACGTACGTCGCCATCCACACGCCATCGGCCATCGACAGCGCGTAGGCATTGCCGTTCGAGGATTGCACGGTACCCATGCCGTCCGCGAGCGCTATGTCTCCGGCCATGTAGCTGCCGTCTTCCTGCATCTGCACCGAGACGCTCTCGTTGGTGATGCCCAGCGCCACGGACGATGCCGCTGGTGGCACGAATGTCGCCATCCACGCGCCGTCGGCCATCCCCAACGCGTACCGGTTCCCGTTGTCAGCGATTGCCGCCAGCGGAGTCCCGTCCACCCTGGTCTCGATGGAGAACACCCCATCGCTGCCCGCGACGCGGTACATCCCGTCATCGTTGGCGGCGAGCGTTACGCTCCCGCCACTCGTCCCGAGCGTCACTGTAGTCTCGTGGCCATCCGCCACGAGCGAACCTGCCAACGCCAGAGCGAGCACCAGCATCATGCTGATGCGCCACACCCGTCGGCTGCTGCTCTTTTCAGTCATCTCCTTAGTCTCCTTCTCCTGCGATTGCATTCGCGAGCCTTGTTTACCCGCCTCCCCATGCGCTCCGGACGCACAAGTGTCCCGGATCCCACAGAGTCAGTCAGAATCGTACACTATCCGACACCGTCGGTGCAACCCCACCAAATTCGAGCACCGCCGAGCACCGTCCCGCCAGGCATCCCAAGGCCCCCGGTCGGCGAGATCCGCAGCCCTGCCACCCTCTATCAGAAACGGTCCGCCCGCCTCCCCACCGCCGCTGCAGCAGTGCCTCCACCGCTCGCATCGCGTCCCAAGCGTGGCACTTTTCGCCTAGCCCTGCCCTGCTTCTGTTGCCGGCAGCTTTCGCCACTCCGTCCGCCACCATCCCAGACCAGCAGTGCAACACCCATGCGTTCATAAGCCGCGCGCTACCAGATTCGGCGCACGATGCCACGCCAAGATCGCTCCATCTCTGCACCCCGCCACCCAGAATCCGCGACCGTCACCGCCCAGCTCACCTGCCCGAGTCCCAGAATGAGTCTGCCAAGACGTCACCGGCACCCATCCATGACCCTGCCCTGCCCCGCTCTCCAGCCCTCGCCGCAGGTGCCCGTCGCGCAGCCCGCCTGACTCCCCCGCAGCAGGCGCTCAATGCCCCATCGCCCTATTGGAGTAAGCCGACCACAGCACACTCCAGCCGCCGGCTCGCTGCCTCGCCGTCCAACCAGGCTCGCAATTTTTCCATCCCTGACCACACCTGCTACCCCCAAACCGATCCCAGACCTGCCCCTCTGCCGTTCTGTCTCTCTCCTCAGCGCCGGTCCGCACCACCGGCCCCTCGTCCGCCATTCCGCCGACCACGCCCCGGATCGCCCCTTCCGCCTCTGAGCAATACAAGCAACACCGCTGTCACACCGCCCCTCTGACTCTCGCTGGGAGCCGCCAGCGGTGACAGCGGCACCCGACCCCGGCTTCCCCTCTCGCACTCCCCACTCCCGCCGGAACAGAGCCGTCCCGCCGCGACCCTCTCCTAATCTGGTCATCCCGCCCCAGCCCATTCCGCTTCCTGAGCCTTGCCGCAAAGCACCAAGCCACCGTCCCACCCACCGTGTCCGCCGTCCGGCCCAAGAGCCTGTCCCGGCCAGCCGCCTCACCGGAAGACACCCTTCGCCAAAATGGCTGCAACACACCGGACCACCATGCCTTGGCCACAACTTCCCCAAGACCGCCCGCCTTGGCCCCCTTCATTCCGCAAGCTGTCGCTAGCCGGCCACCATCCCAGGCACAGTCGGTGGAGGGTCCCGCTACGCCCCTGTGACGCGGCACCCCTTGACACGCGCACCGCGGAGGGGAGCAACCGTACCGTCGGGGTACTTCCCGACCATGACCGAACGGAATGAAACAGTAAGACCCCGCCGTGAGCCTGCCCAGAGAATCGCCCCAGCCGGCTATTCCCGGCCTTGCTTGCCATTGGACAGACTCAGGCCCTCCACTCCGGAAGCGGCGATTCCGGGCCCCTTGATCGTGATCCCGGCCTTTCCGCCGGATATATAGCTGTCAGGCGCTGCGCCCACTCATGGCAACCATCTGCCAAGAGCCGCTCATGCAGCCCCATGCCCGATCCCGGCAAGCGGGCCAGCATATGGCTGATCAAGGGCCTCTCCCGCAGCCCCGCCAGCGATACTGCCGCGCATGCCCCTCGCGCAGCACCTCCCACCGGGCCCACCACCCCACAGCACTTCACCCGCTCCCAGCCCTGCCACGCCTCCGGCAGCCCGCCTCACTTCCGCTGCACTGGCGCCCACGGGCCCCATCGCTCTGTTGGCGAAGCCGACCAAGACACCGCGCCACCCAGCGCACCCTCTGTCTCGCCGTCCGGCCAAACTTGCAATCCTCACATCCCTGGCCATCACTGCCACCCACTCCCAGCCCCGTCGCCCCCGTCCCGCACCTCGCATCAGGGCAGGTCCAGACCCCTTGTCTCCCATCTGGCACTCTGCCGCACATGTCCCGGATCGCCCCCTCCGCCCCTGAGCAAATACAAGAAACACTGCCCCGACACCCGCGCCCAACTCCCTCCGGGGGCTGCCGGCGGTGGCACGGCCACCTGTTCGCCGGCCCCCCACCCTCTGTACGCTTCGATTCCGCCGGCCCCCCATTTGAGGAGGTGTCGTGTGTTGCGCAACACGCGACACGTCTGCTAATGTAAGAGACATGAACATTCCCAAAGCGGCTGCCGCCGCCACCCCACCTGTCCATCCCGGAGTCTCTGTCCGCGAGTCATTCCAGCGTGACGGCATATCGGTCTCCGAGGCCGCCCGACAACTCGGCGTCGGCAGACCCGCTCTCTCGGCGTTCCTCAACGGCAGAGCGTCCCTGTCCGACAATATGGCGTCCCGGCTGGAGCGAGTCTTCGGCGCCGACCGAGACGAGCTGCTGAATTTGCAGACCGCTTACGACCGCCACCGGCATAGCGGGCACGACCGCGCCGTCGCGGTCAGCCCATACGCCCCAAAGATCTTCCCCATCAAGGCAATAGACATCGCGGACTGGGGCAACCACCACGAGTCACGTACCCGGCTCCCCGTTCTTGTCCGCACGCTCGTGCATTCCACCGTGTCGGACCCCTCCCATCTGCAGCGAGTCGACTTCCCGGGCTACGACTGCGGTGAGCAGCCGGGCCCAGACGGAATCGTCGAAGCCCTTAGTTCGACACCATGGATCCCCCTCGGGAAATCGATCTGGGAGCTCAGCACGGCCAAGGGACCTCGACCCAAGGCGGACAAGGACTATGAGGCCCGGCTCCAATCGTTGCCGGCGGCAGAGCGTAAGCACCTGCACTTCGTCGTCTTGACGGTCCGCATTTGGCCAGGGAGGAAGGATTGGGCCGCTCGCATGGAATCAGCAGGCGACTTCAAGAGCGTTCGAGCCTACGACGCCAGCGATCTTGAGCAATGGGTGGAGCAGTCCGCCCCTGGCCAGATTTGGCTGGCCGGACAGCTGAATCTGCCGGAGATCGGCGAGGACTACGACACCCTCGCCAGAAGGTGGGATTGGTGGGCCAATTCCACCGAGCCCCCTCTATCCAGAACACTCTTCGATCCGTGGATTAAGGATGGACACGAAAAATTCGTGGCCTGGTTCGATAGCGGAACGAGCGCTCCCTTCGTAATCGCGGCCGACTCCAGAGACGAAGCCCATGCGTACCTCTCGTGCCTCTTCAAGAGTGACGAGCTGCGGCGCCTCGAGGCCGAGACGGTGATTCTCAACTCAGAACGCGCCGCACAGCAATTGCGCATGTGTCCGGCGCCCCTGATCTTGGTCCCAGCGTCTGTGGCCGTCGGGCAAGCGCTAGGAGGCCCCCGCGGACACGCTCGTCACATTATCTGGCGCTCTCCCAACAGCGTGGACACCCAGCCCCATGTCAGGCTCGGGCGGCTGGGCTACTACGACTTTTTAATGGGTCTCGCCGCAATGGCGGTTGAGGAACGCCTCATAGACCAGCTGGCACGGGAGTCAGGGCGCTCCCTGGCCATCCTTCGCCGCCGCTTGTCGCCCAACCCCGATATCCAGCGGCCGGTGTGGGTCGACAAGGTGCCGGACCCTCAAGCCGCACCGGCCTTCGCTCTTGCCGGGGCTTGGAACGCCGAATCCAAACGCGACCAGAAAACGCTCTCGGACTTAGCAGGTCTCGACTGGTCCAAGCTCCAGACCAACTTCACACGCTTGCTGAACGTTGAGGACCCGCCAGTTTGGTCAGTCCGAGACTACCAAGGCGTGACATCCAGGCTCGACTCCCTGTTCGCGACATTGCACTCAATCACACGGCCCACCATCAATCGGTTCTTCGCAATCGCCGAGTCCGTCCTCTCTGAATCCGATCCAGCTTTACATCTAACTGGGAAGCACCGACCCGCGGCCATTCTGCACGACCATCCCAGAGATCACTCCCACGCCCTACGCAAGGGTGTCGCCGAGACCTTTACTTTGCTGGCGGCTCACGGCGACCGCTTATTCGAGAGTCGACTCGGGATTTCGGTTGCCCCGCGCATCGCAAGGGCTGTTCGCACGGTGCTTGCAGCGGATCAGCATGTCAGGCTGCTCTCGCTCGGAAGCCTCCTGAGATTTCTTGCCGAGTCGGCTCCTGATGCGTTCCTTAAGATCCTCGAGGAGGACTTGCAGGGGGACGCACCGGTTGTGTGCCGCCTGCTTGTGCCGTCCAACGGCGATGACTTGTTCTTCTTCCAGGCGCCGCCCCACATTCCTCTGTTGGAGGCCTTGGAGTGCCTTGCGTGGGACACGCGATACGTCAGTCGAGTGTGCCAGATCCTCGCTCAGCTTGGTGGCCATGAGGTTGACACCCGCTGGTCACCTACCCCCGTGGAGAGCCTCTTGGCCATCTTGAGCGCATGGCTGCCCCAGACTACGGCCACCCTGGATCAGCGGCTGGCTATCTTGCGTCTGCTGATGCAGAAGTATCGGCCAGTCGGCTGGAGAATCTGCATCGATCAGGTGAATCCCGTGTGCCGGGTTGCACGAGAAACTACCAAGCCTCTGTGGTCCGACACGCGGACCGATGCCGGAGGCCAAGTTTCCCGGCAGGACGAACAATGTTTCGTCAGCGAGGCTGTCAGGCTCCTCATTGAGTCGTTCCAGGGCGATGGGCGCGAGCTTGGCACACTTGTCGAACATCTTGCCCTGATGCCGAAGGACCAATGGGCAAGGGTCTGGGACCTGATTGACCAGTGGTCCCCAACGGCCGACGACTCTGCCAAGGTCGAGCTACGGGACCTGATCCGGACAGCGGCCCTGACTCAGGGAGGCTGCTTGCGCAGTCTCCCCAGCCAAACGATCGACCGAGCCAGACAAGCCCATGCCGCCCTTCGCCCCTCCGAAAGTTTCTTGCGCCACGGCTGGCTCTACCAGGACCTTTGGACCAAGGCGCCCGCGGTGGGCGGTGACGACAACGACCTTCGCCCCGAGGAGAACGATCAAAGACTCGACGAATTGCGGACAAGAGCTGCGAGGGAGATCTTCAACCCGTTGCCGCAAGTCGACATCAGCAAGATCCTCAAGAATTACCGGGCACCGGAGCTGCTCGGGGAATACGCAGCGGCGTGTTTGACGGATCCCCAAGAGCAAGAGCGCTTGGTTCAGAAGTGTCTCTCCGTGGGTGGTGACCTACGCCCCAACGCCACGGACCTCCTCAGTGGCTTCCTGCGGCGTATCCCCGGTAACTCACTGTGCCCGCTGCTGGAGAGCGCAGCCGCGGACCTTCCCGAAAACGACGCGGCACGGCTGTTCGCGTGTGCACCGTTCAGCCGCAGCACTTTGAGACTTGTCGACGCCCAAGGCCAAGATGTGCGGTCGGAGTACTGGAGGGTCGTGAACCCCGACCAGATACCAGCATCTAGCACCGCCCCTCCCCCCGACCCTCCTCTGGTGGTTGAGCGCTTGCTGGAGGCGGGGCAGCCTCAAGCCGCGTTCCGTTACGCACACCGGACTCGTTGGGCCCTAGACACACCTCTCTTCAAGAGGCTGCTTCGCGATGTTGCCAGGGCGGAGCGTGGACCGCATCGGCCCAACGATTCGGCGTGCGACGCGATCTCCGAGGCCCTGAGCGCGCTCAACGACCGCAATGGCGTGTCGGTGGACGAAATGGCTGATCTTGAGTTCCACCTCAGCCAATACTTGATAGATATAGATCTCGACGGTGGACACGGCATGCCCAACATAGAAAGCCGAGTGGCGGGTCGGCCAGCGGCCTTCGTTAAGCTCGTTGCGCTCTGGCAAGAGCGAATCGACCACGGTATCGACCCGCAGGAAGGGAAAATGGCGGATCCGGAGTCCGATCGAAGGCCGGCCGTGGCTGTTGCAGCCCGAGAGACCCTTGACTGCCTTGAGACGATCCCAGGCACGGACAAGGACGGAGTGATTTGTCCGGATCGTCTCCTATCGTGGATCTCGGAAGCCCGCCGTCTGTTTGGTAAGCAGGACATCCAACAGGTCGGCGACTGGTTCTTGGGCCGATTCTTAGCCACCTCGCCACCCAGCTCTACCGGAACGTGGCCTTGTGAAGAAGTTTGCAAAGTAATCGAAGAGGTCCCGTCGCAAGACATGGTTGACGGTCTAGTGGGGCGTCGTCGCGACCGACGACGCAGCAACCATGACCGCGCTGCTCGGTACGAGCGCTGGGCTGAGAAAAGGCGGCCCAAGTACTCTCGCGTAGGCGACCTCCTTGACGAGATTGCCGAAGCCATCAGGGAATTCGACAAGTTCCGAATCTCCCAAGCGCAGCTGGACAACAGCCTGAATCCTTGAGCACGGTCACCACCATGAACGACGAGACGCAGAACGCTGCCGCAGTGTCTGATGTCTGGGACCTTGCAGAACGGGCAGCCCAAGGCCAGTGTTCCACGCCTCACCGACGATTTCCCTTGCCCGCAGTACGCGTGCACGTTTCGCCAAGTCTGGTTTGCCCATCGGGAGACCTCTCCGACGCCGGTCACGCCGGTCCGCCAAGACTTCCGCGGACCGTTCTCATGCGGCTCTGTCGTCGCCATGCGACCACTATCGCCACAGCGCCGGCACCGGAGTCCCGGTCAGGCCAGAAGAGCCCGTACGGAGGTTGAACTTAATGAACTTCGGAGATGGTCGCGACGACCTGATCAGTTGGACCCGGGGCGACACTGGGGCGTCCAGCCAGCTTCACCATGAAGTCCGCGCCGGCACCAATCATGCGCGCGTGACGAATGGTTGGCCGGACTTCAAGCACCATCTAGACCATGTCGAGCCTCGGTTATCAGCCCTACCATCAGGCGGAGGACCTCAGGGTCTTGGTCGGCAACGGCTTCACAACGGCTGTCGCTCACGAGGCCGACTGCGACCCGGTGAGCCTAGGTCCGGTGAGGTTCAATGCGCCTACAGCCGACTGCGTCGCGAATGCGGCCAAGACCAGCGCATATCGCATCGGTCGGTGCTCCCCGAACGTTGAAGAGCACCTGCGAGCCGCGATGGAACTGGTTGGTCGTCTGCGGGTTTCTGCAGCCGCCCCGGGCAGAGGGCAACACGCCGCCGAGAGCCAATCAGCAATCGGAATCGCTCCTGAAGAATTGGATGGGCACACTGAAGGACTGCTTCGCCTCGATCGCGCGGGAACTTCTCGCGACCGAACGCGGAATCGCCGCTGCGCTGGTCCACCGCCACAGGCCTGCACTCCTCGTCCACCTGCTCGCCGGGTTACTCGTGCCCTTCGCTGGCCGAACCGCCAACAGGGAGCTCGCCCACATCTTCACCACCAATTGCGATCCCCTGATCGAGCGTTCCTGCGATCTCCTCGGCCTCAAGGTCATCGACCGTTCCGTGGGCACCCTGACTCCTTGTGTGTCACCGATCCCCCGCTATCGGTAAACTACCGGCGGAGCCTTGCCCAGCTTTGCCGATGACTGGAACTCTGTGACTGAGAGGATGACATTCCAGCGCTCGGTCTACCATGAGATTGCGAGTACGGGAGGTCGGAACTGACGGGCCCGCTTGGACGTGGGAGGGGCATTACGAGGAGCCACATCGTCGGTCCGACAAGAGCGGAGCGAATGATGGGCAGCGGGGTCGTGGTTTGGCTCAGCGATGCCAGCCAACGGGCACGGCGAACTCGCTGCGGCGGCAGGCGGGTTGCACCAGTCCGTGACTGCACCGCCGCATCCAGCGGCGTCGCGTCAGCGATCGGCACGAGAGAGCACATGAAAGAAGATGGCATAGCGTATACTGGAATAGTGAGTAGAGATTCGGACACGGTAAGGCGAGAGACCGATGAAGAACGTGAGCCGCGGGACGTCCCGCGGCTAGGGCAGCCTGGCCCGGCCGTCGGGCCCGGGCTTGCCCGGCTCAGCCGGGACCGCTCTTACAAGGCCGTCTTCCATTGCGCAGAGCCCGTGGAGCACTTGGTCCGCTTCGTGCTCTCCGACATGCAGCAAGGCGAGGAGTGGTTGCAGCGCATGGACTTCTCCACGCTGGAACCGCTCCCCACCGAGACCATCGACCCGTGGCTGCGGGCCGGCTACCAGGACATTGCGTGGCGCCTAAGGGTCCGCGCCACGGGATCTGGTGACCCCGAGTGGCTGCGGCTGCTGATCCTTGTCGAATTCCAATCCACGGTCGAATATGACATGCCACTGCGCATGCAGGGCTACGTGCAGCGCATGCATGAGCTGGCGTGGAAGGAGCGCCACGTCCGCCGGACGGACCGGCTGCCCCCCGTGCTCGCGGTGGTGTTCTACAACGGGGCCCGCCCGTGGCGGGCGAAGCGCTCAGTGTGGGGTCTGACCAATAAGCGGGGACTGCGGCCTCTCGACCGTGCAGTAACGCGCATGCCCGTCGGCATGCGCTACGAACTGATTGACGTGAAGCAGCATGCCAAAGCGTCGCTCTCGCGGAACAACGTCGTCGAACTCATGATCTCGACCGAACTGCTCGGGAAGGACTTGGATCCAGAGGCCGTGCACTCTATTCTGGAAGCGCAGGGCAGGCTGCTGGGATCGCAGCACCAACGCAGGGTGCTGGAGGTGCTGCGGGGATGGACGCGGCTGACGATCGCCCGGACGGGCGTCGACTTGGAGATATTGGAGGACAGCGTGAAGATGCAAGAGATGCAGAGGTCGGGCACGATGCTGACATATTTGGAGGCGTGCGCCCAAGAGTACCAAGCTAAGCTCCGGGCCGAGGGACAGGCCAAGGGACGGGCCGAGCTGCGGGCCGAGCTGCGGGCCAAGGGACGGGCCGAGCTGCGGGCCGAGGCACGGGCCGAGCTGCGGGCCGAGGGACGGGCCGAGCGACAGGCCGAGCTTCTAGGCGAGCAAAAGGTCAGTCTTTGCATCCGTGCCGAGCGAAAATTCGGGGCCGTCGCCGCGACCGACCTGGCGAGGTGGATCGAGGGCATCGAAGACGCCGCTCCGCTGTGGGAGATCGTCGATCTGATTATCGACTGCGAAGACGCTTCCGAGTTTGCGGCACGGTTGCGCGAGATCGCATAGTTGGTGCCAGCCCCGCTGGAATGCATCATCCCGCCGGAGCGAGGTGGCCGCTTGCCGTTGGCGGACCGTACCGGACCTGTTCCTGCTGTCCGAAGTGGGGGTAGGGCAGACTCGTCTGTCAGCCTACGCATCGTAGATGCGTCACCGTCAGCAACTACGGCGGGGCCCGCCCGTGGCGGGCGAAGCGCTCAGTGTGGGGTCTGACCAATAAGCGGGGACTGCGGCCTCTCGACCGTGCAGTAACGCGCATGCCCGTCGGCATGCGCTACGAACTGATTGACGTGAAGCAGCATGCCAAAGCGTCGCTCTCGCGGAACAACGTCGTCGAACTCATGATCTCGACCGAACTGCTCGGGAAGGACTTGGATCCAGAGGCCGTGCACTCTATTCTGGAAGCGCAGGGCAGGCTGCTGGGATCGCAGCACCAACGTAGGGTGCTGGAGGTGCTGCGGGGATGGACGCGGCTGACGATCGCCCGGACGGGCGTCGACTTGGAGATATTGGAGGACAGCGTGAAGATGCAAGAGATGCAGAGGTCGGGCACGATGCTGACATGTTTGGAGGCGTGCGCCCAAGAGTATCAAGCTAAGCTCCGGGCCGAGGGACAGGCCAAGGGACGGGCCGAGCTTCTAGACGAGCACAAGGTCTGTCTTTGCAAAGGGAATTACTGATCTGAGTACCCAGCCTAGCTAATCCCGAGCAAATTTGGTTTTCTTCCACAGTGATGTGGTTGGGAACATAACCCCAAGATACCGATGAATACAGTGTGTACTGATTCCGACTATAGAATCCAATAAGATCCTCCATAGTCTCTTGACATGGCATCTCTTTGTTCGGTATAATGGAAGTGTTATGGCGCAGTATGGAAAAACTGATAAAGGTCCCGGAAAGTGGTTCCGCAAAGGTATCTCCTTGTTCGAAGTTATGGATATGTTCCCGGACAACCACACCGCCGAACTCTGGTTTGCAGAAATTCGCTGGCCCAATGGCCCCACTTGCCCTCATTGCCTCTCTGACAATGTCCAGTCCAACTGCTCCCATCCCTCCATGCCCTACCGTTGCCGCAGCTGTCGCAAGCGGTTCTCCGTGCGGGTCGGCTCGGTCATGCAGGACACCAAGATCGGCTATCGCAAGTGGGCCGTCGCCATCTATCTGCTCTCGACCTGCATCAAGGGCATCTCGTCCATGAAGCTCAGCCGCGAACTGCGCATCACCCAGAAGTCGGCTTGGCATCTCCTGCATCGCTTGCGGGCGGGCTTCCGACGCCCGCAGGGCCTGTTCGCAGGGCCCGCGGAGGTTGACGAGGTCTTCATCGGCGGCAAGGAACGCAACAAGCACCCCAGCAAGAAGCTCAACGCCGGACGCGGGACTGTCGGCAAGCAACCCGTGGTCGGGGCCCGCGATCGCGGCACCGGCAAGGTACAAGCGCGGCCCGTGCCCAACACGGGCAAGGGCCAGTTGCAGGGCTTCGTGATAGCTACTGTCGCCCCTGGGGCTGCGGTACACACCGACAGCTCGTCGTCTTACAAGTCGCTCGACGGCTTCCAGCACGCAGCGGTCAACCATTCCGCTGGCGAGTATGTGCGCGGCGCGGTGAATACCAATGGCATCGAGTCGTTCTGGGCAATGTTCAAGCGCGGCTTGTACGGCACCTACCATCACATGAGCGTGAAACACTTGCGGCGCTACCTAGCCGAGTTCTGCGGGCGAAGCAACGTGCGCAACCTAGACACGGCGGACCAAATGCGACGCTTGGCAGCCGGCCTGAATGGACAGATCCTGACCTGGAAGATGCTAAAGGCATCCAAGCGTGTGCCGGCGACAGCCTAGCTCTGCACCTGCCCGGACCTCAGCTGCAGCACAAGAACGCCAGCAATGGAATCCAGTTGAGAACTCTCTAGATTCGGGCCTTGGCATTAGGCCAAGGCATCTCTGGCATTCACTTCTGGAGGGTAATCCGACGATTATACGCAGGTCAAATTCCGATCCCACATATTGTGGATTTAAGTCCGATCCTACAAGATCTAGGGGATGGGAACTCAGATCAGTAATTCCCTTTGCAAACGTGCCGAGCGAAGAATCGGGGCAGTCGCCGCGACCGACCTAGCGAGGTGGATCGAGGACATCGCTCGGCTGTGGGAGATCGGCGATCTGATCTTCGACTGCGAAGACGCTTCCGAGTTTGCGGCACGGTTGCGCGAAATCGCATAGTTGGTGCCAGCCCCGCTGGAACGCATTATCCCTCCGGACTGAATTCCTGTCATCGAGGGGCCTGAGTGCGAACTGGTGTGGTGCAGATGCCAGGAAGCACGGAGTAGCAGTCACTGTACAGAGAAACTGCCAGGTCGTGATCGATCGGATCTTGTGTCATTGATACTTTTTGATTAGTGGAGGGCATGGCTACCGGTAGTGGGGACGACGGGAACGTGAGACAGCTAACTGACAATGTCCACTCGAGGGCGTGCCGATGGGCGCTTCGGACCCAGCGGCGGGTGTCCGCGATCCCAGGCAAACTAGGCAGGCGTGGGTACGCGCTGCCGTGTCGGCAGCCGCGACGAACATCTAGCTCACCGCAGCAGGCCCACGCGAGCGGTGACCTAGCCAGCTGCCACGCCCGACCCCATACGCGACAGCCCCCGCGGAATCGGCATAGTGGGCGGTGTCGGCCAGCGGCTGCGCTGGCGCGCCAGTGGTGCAGCGCGGGTCTCTTGGCCTCTGGCAAGACGTGGTGCCAATCGGATGCACGACGTGGCAGCCAGAACCCCGAGCTTGACAGCTCTGGCTGGCATCGCGAATACGACCTCCGCACGGGTACGGCCCCGCCATACTTCGCGCGCGTGGCAGGCGTCGCTGTCAGCGTTTCCGGGAGGTGCAGTGGCCCGCGGGTGAGGTACGTGTGCCCGCGCGTGCCCTGTTGAGCAGCAAACTCGACGCGGTTGGCCAAGAACTCAGACTTCCGGACACGGGCCAACAATGGGTGTCCAGATCTTTTCCTTGATTCCGGGCCGTCACGGTCCGTCACGGTGCTGAGGCCGATTCTCAAAGTCGGGAGCGAACATAGACATGCCTGAACCGGTCACCGAACACCCGCCAGTCTGGACATGTCCAGTTAGTCGGGCATCGGCGAACTAACTCCCTTCCCAAGGTTCTTGGCTGGTCCAAGGAATGCTCTTCCTCACCTACCAGCAGTACAGACTCCACGTCTTGCGCCGCTCCCGTGACTCTCTCTTGGCCGAGGCCCCCGGACGGCTCCTGGGGCCCACCCTCAACCTTAATGAATTGGCCCCTCAGGACGACAATTTGGACATCGCAATTTAGCCGATGTCCGGAACTCTGCACCATGAGCGACGAGACGCAGAACGCTGCCACAGTGCCTGATGCCTAGGACCTTGCAGAACGGGCAGCCCAAGACCAATGTTCCACCCCTTACCGACGAATTCTCTTGCCCGCAGTACGCGTGCACGCTTCGCCAAGCCTGATTTGTTCATCGGGGGAATTCTCCGACACCGGTCACACCGGTCCGCCAAGACTTTGGCGGATCGCTCTCATACCGCTTCGTTATCGCTCGGCGAACACCGTCGCTACAGCGCCAGCACCGGAGTCGCGGGCGGGCCAGCAGTGCACGTCAGACTTCCGGCCATCAGCAGCCTTGGGCAAGGCTCCACTGGAGTTCCAGCGATAGCGGGAGTAGGTGACATATAGAATGTCTCAGCCTCCTGACCCATGAAGCGAGTCACGCGAGCGGCGCAAGGCGTTGAGCCTGTACTACTGGGGAGCAAGAGTACTTATTGGACCAGATTCGAGCCCTTGGGAAAAGAGTTGGGTCGCCGATTCCCGACTAACTGGGCATGGCCAGGGCGGCGAATGTCCGGTGAGCGATTCAAGCATGTCTTTGCTTGCACCCTACATTGAAACCGGCCTCGGCAGGGCAAGTCTTGCGGGGCTGGATTGTTCCAGCCCGAAATCAAGGCAAAGATTCAGGCATCCATTGTTAGCCACTGTCTGGAAGTCTCTGTCAATGGCAAGCACTGAGCGTCGAACTGTCTTGCAGCGGCGCCAAACAGTCAGAGCGTTCGAGGCTGTCAGGAATCCCGTGTAGGGCGGCTTCGTGCAGATCCGGGGTCTGCCGCGTCAAGGCACTGGGGACCGGTCGCCGGCTACGACCGACCAAGTACAAGTTCGGAGCCTCGCGACCCCCGGCTCGCCGCCCTCCATGACTCGGCTGTCAGCCAGCCTTGAAACGCTTCCCCCACTGCCCACCCTTCCCAGAACTGCCTGGCTGCTCCTGTCAAACGACAATTAGAATTTTCTGCTGAGCCTCCGACCGGAGGACCGCCCCCTCCGCATCTGGGCAACACAAGGAACAGCGCCGTCACGCCCTGCCTCCCACTATCTTTGGGGGCCGCCGATGGTGACAGGGTCACCAGTCCTACTGGTTGTCCCGCCTACACTACCCGCTCCGGCCGGAGCAGATTCTTCCCCGCGCTGCCTGCCCCAGTTGCCAAACCAGCCTTTAGCGGATTCCCTCCAGCTTGCGCAACAGCTCCCTGCCGCTCTCGCAGGCGAGAATCCAAGACTGGGCTTCACGCAGACCGCTCGCATCCCCTACGGATGCCAGCAGTTCGGATGCTCGGTTCTCGATCTCGGCCCCGAACCGCTGGCGGACGAGCAGGCAAAGGAGCTCATGCTCGCGTTGGGTCCTGCGCTGGCGCTCCTCCGCTACCCGTGCGGCACTGCGCTGGCGCTCCTCGGCTACCCGTGCGGCACTGCGCTGGCGCTCCTCCGTTACCCGTGCGGCATAGCGGTCGCGGTAGGCCTCGAACCGCTCCGCCATCGTCGTGGTCAGCCTGCCTACAGGCCTCAACCTTGGTGCCATTTCTGAATCCTCCACCGCTCCTAAGTCCACGCCACTGCCCCGCATTACCAACCGGAACCACTGCAGGTATACGTTCTCCAGCTGCCCGTCCTCGGGAGCGCGCAGCATGTTGCTGAAGGCTCTCAGCACTTGCAAGGCATCGTCGGCCGTCTCCACCATCTCCGCAGCGATCACCAACGAAGCCAGATCCCCGCCCAGCAGCGATTCCAGTTCGTACTGGTTGATGTCGATCAGCTCGTACCGCTCCCCGCAGAAAAGTCGCTGCCGCAGTCGCTCCTGCTCGCCCGCCGGCTTCGCCCGTTCGTGCAGCAGTCCCGCCAACGACAGCGGAGCGCTCCAGTCCCGCCTGCCGGTGTACAGCACCACCGCCAGCAGCGGCGGCAGCCGTTCACCTGCCTTCAGTTTCCCGCCCGCCAGTTCTGGACTGGTGTACACGGCCGTTGCGTAGCGCTGCACCCGCAAGGCCATGAACCAATCCACCGTGGACTGGAACTCCAGCAACACGATGATATGCAGCCAGCGCGGTGTGCCGTCCCGATCGCGCACCCGCAGACGCCACAGCATGTCGGATGTGGTGGCTCGCAGCGACTTGTCCACGTTTTCGGTTGGCAGGCGCTCCAACGAGGCGAAATCCATCCGCTGCACCCACTCCCTGCCGCCGGGCACCCGGCTTACGGCAAACTCCTCGATGAGGCTCGCGATGCAGCGTGGATGCGCGAAGATGAGCTTCGAGCGGCGGTCCTTTCCCATTGCCATCGTGGAGCCCGGCTATGCCGCAGCGTGCCTTGCCGTCGGTTTGCATTCTCGCACGTGGCGGCAGGTCCCTCGCCAGCCGGAACGGTGCGAGACACTCAATTGCCCAGCAAGCTGTAGGCGCCACCGTCTGGAGTGCCTGCGATTTGGTGCACACCTAAGAGTTGCCGTTCTTGAGGGCATGCGGCACTCTGGTGCCGAGGTAGCAGGAGGGCCCCAGCGATGAGCCAACGGTATGTGAGAGCCTACCCGAAGGAGTTTCGGGAACCGGTGGTCACTGAGTTCCGGTCATAGAGGGGCCTGAGTGCGATCTGGTGTGGTGCAGATGTCAAAACGCACGGAGTAGCATTCACTGTACAGAGAAACTGCTAGGTAGTTCTCGATCGGAGCTTGGGTCATTGGGACTCGTAAAGTGGCGTGTGGTGTTCGGTTATAGCGCATCCTAGCTTCGTCGTGGCGCTGGACCGGTGTCATCGGTAGGCCACCGAACTCGTCCGCGGCAGCTAACTGACGATGTCCACTCGAGGGCGTGCCGATGGGCGCTTCGGGCTCAGCGGCGGGTGTCCGCGATCGCAGCCGAACTAGGCAGACGTGGGTACGCGCCGCCGTAGCGGCAGCCGGCATGGGCAAACTCGACGCGGTGAGCCGCGAGCTTGGAGCGATTCTGCCCGTCGCGGTGGAGAGACCCCAGCTGTTCCGGAACGGGCGTGCCGGCCCGTCGTCGGCAGCCAGCAAATGTGGCAGGTTGTACTCTCCGGCGCACGATGACACACGAGCGCCGGTTCCAACTGCCGACAGGGTGGCTTAGCCGAGGCCACTGGACGCCTCCTGAGGCCCACCTTCAACCTCGACGAACTGGCTCCCGGGGACGAAAAAGTGGACATCGCTACTTAGCCCATGTCCGGAACTCTGACCCTGCACACCATGACTGTTGGGCGCCTGCCCTGGTGCGCTGTTACGAACTCGAAGACCCTGACGGCTTCGAGCCGGTCTCCCGCGCGAACCAGGCCGCCGCGGTGGCCAAGATATCCCGCGCCCTGCCCGTGACACACAACGGACTTAACAAACTGGTAGCGGCTATGTCACAACTGGAGCATGTTCCAGCAAAACCTGATCGGCCCGACGCTCCGTCGGCCCGAGATCCTTGGGCGTGCGCAGGCGATCTCGGCCTCGGCTGGCGCTACCAGCCGCACTGAGGTTGCCCGCCGCATCTGCTCTGAGTTTGAGTTCTTCGACTCTTGGAAGCGCCCTCAAGTCGCCTCGTGCTTGAAGGCCCTTCGCGCTCTGGAATCCAAGGGCTTGATTTGCATCCCGGCCCCGCGCGTCGTCCGACACCTCCGTGCTCGCCGCGAAGCCCAGGCAGCGGACCCAGTCCCCGTCCCCGATCCCTTTGACGTGCCCTCCAGCGTTGAGCGTGTGCGCGGCCTCGAAATCGTTCCCGCTGTCTCGCCCCACCAGCGCCAACTGTGCCAGCGCTTGATCGCCTGCGAGCACCCTCGCGGCGCTGTGCGCCATGTCGGCGCCCAGATGCGCTACCTGATCATTTCCGACCACGGCATTCTCGGCGCGGTCGTCTTTGCCGCCTCCGCGCTCGCCCTGCGCGAGCGGGACCAGTGGATCGGCTGGGACCGGGACACCCGCCTGCGCCACTTGCACCGCATCGTCGGCCTTTCCCGCTATTTGGTACGCCCCGCCGTGCATTGCAAGAATCTGGCCTCCAAGGCCCTCTCGCTCTGCCTGCGCCGTCTGCCCGCGGACTTCCAGCAGCGCTACAACTACCGCCCATGGTTGGTGGAGACGTTTGCGGACACAAGCCAGCATTCTGGCACCTGCTTCCGCGCCGCCAACTTCACCTACGTCGGTTGTACCGCGGGCCGCGGCCGCTGCACCCCGCGCGGCACACAAGTACCCCCCAAGCGCATCTTCCTGCGCCACCTCAACCCGCGCTGGCGGCGCTTGCTCAGATTGTCCGGACCGCCTCCTAAGCCTGTCCCGGAGCCGCCCGAGCGTGGCCCGCTGGGCCCCGCCGACGGCCTCAATCTCGATCAGTGGGCCCAGAACGAGTTCGGCGGCGCCCCGCTCGGGGATGCACGCTTGGGACGCAGGCTGGTGTGCAGCGCCAGTGTGCAGTCCGCCAAGCCGATGGTCTCCTTTCCGCGCGCGGCCGAGGGCAATCTGGCCCTGGTCCGCGGCCACTACCGCTTGATCGACAAGCCCGCCCAGTCGGCGGTGACGGTCGAGAACATCCTCGCCCCGCACCGCGAGCGCACTCTGCGGCGCATGCGCGGGCAGCAAACGGTGCTGCTGGTGCAGGACGGCACCGATCTTAACCTCGCCGAGCACAGCGCTGGGAAGGGGATGGGCCTGATCGGCAAGCACCAACACTCGCAGGGCAGCGTGGGGCTGCACATGCACTCGACGCTGGCGATCAGCGAGGGCGGACTGCCGCTGGGAGTCACGCGGGTCGAGTTTGATCGGACAGCCCAGGGTGGCCAGCCAGAGCGCGTCAAACCGGTCGAGGAGCGCCAGACAGGGCGCTGGCTGCGGGGGCTGCGGGACAGCGCGGAACTGGTGGCCGGGGTGGAAGATCGCCCGCAAGTGGTGGCGCTGCTGGACCGGGAAGGGGACGCGTTCGCGCTGTTCCGCGAGCAAGGCCAGCTGGACGGGGTGGAGTTGTTGGTGCGCGCGCGGCACAACCGGGTCCTGGACCCGGGCGGCGCGAAGCTGTTCGACAAGCTGCGCGCAGCGCCAGCGCAGGCCACGCTCCAGATTCAGGTGGACCGGCAGTCAGCACGGCGCGGCACGCGGCGACAGGGTGCGCGCGCGGCGCGCGCGGCGCGCCGGGCGGTGGTGGGCCTGCGCTGGCAAACGGTGCGCCTGCCGGCACCGGACACCGACAGCCAAGCGTTGGCAATGCAGGTGGTGCACGTGCGCGAGTACGCGCAGCCGGAGAGTGGGCCGCGCCTGGAGTGGCTGCTGTTGACGACGTGCGCGGTGGACAGCCAGGCAGATGCCGAGCGGGTGCTGGGGTGGTACCGCCAGCGTTGGCGGATCGAGGACTGGCACCGGGTGCTGAAGTCTGGCTGCAAGGTGCAATTGTTGCAGCACCGCAGCGTGGAGCGCATTGAGCGAGCGGTGGCGATCAGGGCTGTGATTGCCTGGCGCTTGATGGTGATGACGCTGGTGGGCCGGCAGACGCCAGAATTGCCGGCAGACTTGCTGTTCACGGAGACTGAGCTGATGGTGCTGCGGGACTTTGCGCGCGACCGGAAGCTGCCAACGCCGGACAACGTCGGCCAGGCAGTGCGCACGATGGCGATGATGGGCGGATACCTGAATCGCAAAGGGGACTCCCCTCCGGGGCACCAGAAGCTTTGGGAGGGCCACATCGATCTGGCTGCTGAGGCGCGCTGCTACGGGCGGATCCTGCGGATGGGAGAGCACAGCCTGGTGATCCGCAAGCTGGCGGCCGAATGTAAGCATTCACTCCGGGGAGTATTTGGGGCCTAGGAGACTGGCCCTCGCGAGGACCAAGGGAGGGAAGGTGCGGCCCGCAGGTGCAGGGTGGGCTCGCTCGCCGCGTTGGGGCTCCAGCCTGAGAAGGTGGGCGAGTGTCGTAGGGAAACTCGCGAGTTGGCCTCAGCGGGGAGTCAAGCTGCGCGCGGGACAGTGCTGTCGGGTGCGGGAGCGAGTGCTGCCGCTGGCGGCTCGTTGGCCGGAGTCCAGCAGCGTATGGGAGGTGCGCGGAGTTCCTCCATGCGCTGCTCGTCCATCTCTCACGGGAGCCATGGGGACAGGTCCGATGGGGCCTGGCCCCGGTTGCGCGCATAGGCATCCAGCCAATCCTGCGGGCACCGGTACGGGTTCAGCCCAGCCACTCTCGCTGTCTGCAGCACGCTGAGCAGGCGCCCCGCCGTCTTGGCCCTGGCCGGTCCGCCGGGCCCGAAGCGCCGCTGGCGCGAGATCACGGGCCCGCGCAAGGTCCACTCCGAGCGGTTGTTGTCCATGGGAATCCCCGGATCCTCGAGAAACACGCTGGGACCCTCCTGATGCTGGATCAAGGACGCCGTGGGGTTGCCCTGCGCTGCCACTTGGGCCAGTTCCGCGCCGGTCCGGCCACCGCTTGGCTGCAAGCCTTCCAGCAGCTCATAGCGGGCGACCAGGCGCTGCCACGCTTGCAGCGCGTCGTCGAAGAGTTCCCCGAAGCTGGCTTCCAGGCTTGCCTGCGCAGCCGCGAAGTCCTCGGCCTGGCCCTGCAAGGGCAGGTCGGGCTGTCAGGCCCTGCGACGCAGGCGCGCCAAGTGGAACACTGCCCCGATCCGCTCGAGCCCATCCCTGGCCCACGGCTGCAGTTCCGGAAAGCCGGCTGCCCCGTAACGGCGAGACATCGGACGGATGGGAGCTGAATCCTTGGTCCTTCGGTGGCCCCAGCGCACACCGCTGCGGGGCTGAATGTCAGTGCTTCCAGATAGAGGGGTGGACATTTCCTGCTGATTCTGTCATAGTGGGCCTTGGTGGCTGGCCTTCAGATGGCAACAACGGTGCAAGACGCGCACTTTGACCTGCGCGCTGTTTGCGTGCGCCCGACTCGCGGCGGCTGCGAGCACCGACGTTGGGACCGGCTGGTGGCCGCCCACCACTACCTGTCCTTCCAGCGCATGTTCGGACGTGCCTTGCGGCATGTCGCAACCCTGGACGGGACTTGGCTGGCGCTGCTGGGATGGCAACCCGGAGCGCTGCGCGTGGCCGTGCGCGACCGCTGGATCGGCTGGTCGCTGCAGCAGAAGCTGCGCCGCCTGCATCTGATCGCCCAGAATGTGCGCTTCGTGATCCTGCCCGCCGCTGCCGGGCGCAAGCACCTGGCATCGAGGGTCTTGGGCCTCAGCCTGCGCCGCTTGTCGGGAGACATCTTGGCCGCACATGGGTATCCGGCGCTGCTCGCGGAAACCTTCGTGGACCGCGCGCTGCACAGGGGCACGTGCTACCGCGCCGCGAACTGGCAGCCGCTGGGGTTCACCAGCGGCTATGGCCGCCAGCGGGGCCCCACGGCCCGCTGGCGGCATCATGGCCAGCCCAAGCAAGTGCTGGTGTACCCCTTGGCCCGTAACGTGCAGGCGCGTTTGCGCCAGCCCGAGCAGGAGCCCTGCTGGGGCGGTCCCGCCAAGCGGCCGCCGGCTCCGGCCGCGGTGCTGCGCAGCCTGCTCGAGCGCCTGCAGCAGGAGCCGCACTGCCGCCCGGCCGGCGGCCGCCGCTATGCGCTGGCCAGCCTGCTGTGCCTGGCCGCGAGTGCGCACATGGCCGGCTACCGCGGCGTGACGGCCTACTCGCGGTATGCCACCCTGCTCAGCCAGCGGCAGCGGCAGGCCGCCGGCTGCTGGTGCAACATGCGGCTACAACGCTACGCCGCTCCGGTGCCGAGCACGTTCTACCAAGCCTTGGTCCGGCTGCCGCCGGAGGTGTTCGAGGGGGCCGTCGAGCACGCCTCGCTGGGGCTGCAGGCCCACTCGCAGCCGGCCGTGCCGGAGCGCAGCGCGCAGGGGCTGGGCGAGCGCGCGGCAGCGGCCGCCGGCCGCGGGAAGGGCCCAAGGTGAGATTCTGGCCGGGCGCAAGCAGGGACACCGCGCGGGAGCGGGAGCAGGCGCAGGAATTGGAACGCTTGGAGCAGCACTGCGCGGCCCTGCTCGAGAAGGTGGAAAGCGCACGGCAGGAGAGCGGGGAATTCCGCCGACGGTCGCAGCGCAGCCAGGCCGAGCTGGAGCGGACGCGGACTGAGCTGGAGCGGACGCGGGCCGAGCTGGAGCGGACGCGGACTGAGCTGCAGCAAGCCCACACAACGATCGGCAATCTGAAGCTGCTCGTGGCAGACCTGCAGAAGACCTTGTTCGGGCGCAAGAGCGAGAAGCCGTCGGATCCCGGGCCCGAGCCGAAAGCGGACCCCAAGCCGCCGCCCGGGCCGGGGGACAGCCCTGACAAGCCTGACAAGCCTGACAAGGCCGGCAAGGGGCGCAAGCAGAAGGCCGCCAAGCGCAAGCGGGGACGCCAGCCCGGATCGGCCACTCCGCCGCGTCGGGACCGCTCCCGCCTGCCAAAGATTCCCGAGCCCTTGGAGCTGCCCGAGCACGAGCGCCGCTGCGCGCAGTGCGACACGCCCTTCGTGCGCTGCGGGACCAAGTCCAGCAAGATCTTCGAGATGCACTTGGCTGCGCTCGCCCGCGAGATTGAGCGCCAGTGCTACGAGCCGGGCTGCGCCTGCGCACCGCCGGGACGCCTCGTTGCGCCCCCCGCGCCACGGCTGTGGAGCGGCACCCAGCTGGGGACCAGCGTGTGGGCCTGGAGCGTGGTCCAAGTTTTCCACATGCATCGCCCGCAGGCCGCGGTGGCGCGCGAGCTGGATGCCATCGGGTTGGGCATGGCACCGGCGACGCTGGCGCAAGGCCTGCAGAGGCTCGCCCGGCTGGTGCAACCCTTGGAGCAGGCCATCGCCGAGCGTCTGGGACAGGCTCGGGTGGTGCAGGCCGACGAAACCTCCTGGCCGGTGCAGAACATTGAGGGCCAGGACAACGCCAAGCAGCCCCCGGCATCCGGCGCCAGGCCCAAGCACTGGCTGTGGATGGTCTGCTGCGAGGATGCCGTCTGGATGCGCATCCTGCCGACGCGCGGGCTGCCCTCGGGCCGCGAACTGCTGGGCAAGCTGGGCCAAGGCAAGCTGCTGACGCTCGTGTGCGACTGCTGGAGTGTCTATCCGGCCTTCGCCAAGCGCTCCGAGAATGTCCGGCTGCAGTTCTGCTGGGCTCATCAGCGCCGACACTACTGCCGGGTGGAAGCCGGCTTTCCGGAACTGGAGCCGTGGGCCACGGACTGGCTCGAGCGGATCGGGGAAGTGTTCCACTTGGCGCACCTGCGTCGCAGGGCCTGGCAGCCCGAACTGCCCTTACAGGACCAGGCCGAGGACTTCGAGGCTGCGCAGGCAAGCCTGAAAGCCAGCCTCGGGAAACTCTTCGACGACGCGGTGCAAGAGTGGAGGAGCCTGGTTGCGCGCTATGAAATGCTGATCGCCGTGCCAAGCGGTGGCCGGACCGGCGCGGAGCTGGCCCAGGTGGAAGCGCGGGGCAAAGCCACGGCGTCCCTGATCCTGCACAAGGCGGGGCTCAGCGTGTTCCTCGAAGATCCGGCGATTCCCATGGACAACAATTACGCGGAGCGGACCTTGCGCGGACCCGTGATCTCGCGCCGGCTGAGCTTCGGGTCCGGCGGTCCGGCCGGGGCCGAGACGGCGGGGCGCCTGCTCAGCGTGCTGCAGACAGCGAGAGTGGCGGGGCTGAACCCGTACCGCTACATGCTGGATTGGCTGGATGCCTGTGCGCGCAACCGGGGCCAAGCCCCATCGGAACTGTCCCCATGGCTCCCGTGGGAGATGGACGAGCAGCGCATCGAGGAACTCCGCGCACCTCCCATCCGCTGGTGGACCCCGGCCAACGGGCCGCCAGCGGCAGCGCCGGCTGACGCACCCGACAGCACTTTCCCGCCCGCAGCTTAACTCCCCGCTGAGGCCAGCTCGCGAGTGTCGCTACGTCACTCGCCCACCTTCTCAGGCTGGAGCCTGAACGCGGCGAGCGAGGCCACTCTGCACCTGCGGGCCGCACCTTCACCTATCCGCGCCTTCCCCTGCCTTTGGCCCTCGCGAGGGCCAGCCTCCCAGGCCCCAAAATACTCCCCGGAGTGAATGCTTACGGCCGAATAATCCGTCCTGCCCGCCGACACCAGCCAATTGCACCATCCTAGGCCTTGGAAGCAAGGCCCCTTGCAAGAGCTATCTCAAACCCAATCTGGAGCAGCAGGGCCCCATGCGGGAGTTCACAGGGGCCAGTGCCGGTGCTGAGTCTGATTCCGAGCCGGACCGGCACCCGACCCGCCCCACTCATGCCGGAGTGTGTGACAAACCGCGTAGGACCCAAGGTATCCTTACCTCCTCATCCAAGCATCGGTCTCAATTGTGTGTCATAGGCAGCCCGCTCCATACGCACCCGCCGCAGCTCCCGCCGCAATTCCCGAAGCTCTTTGCGCTCCGCGGTGGTCAGCCCGTCCTTCCGCTGACCGCTGTCGATCTGGGCCTGCTTCACCCACCGTCGCACCGAGTCCTGCGACACCTCGACCTCCTCGGCGACGTCCCGCATGGCCGCCAGCTGGCCAAGAACACCTTGACCCAGAGTTCCGGACATGGGCTAAGTAGCGATGTCCAATTTGCCGTCACCGGGAGCCGCCTCGTCGAGGTTGAAGGTGGGCATCAGGAGGCGTCCAGTGGCCTCGGCTAAGCCACCCTGTCGGCAGTTGGAACCGGCGCTTGTGTTTCATCGTGCGCCGGAGAGTACCACCTGCCATTTGCTGGCTGCCGACGACGGGCCGGCAGGCCCGTTCCGGATTGGCTGGGGGCTCTCCACCGCGACGGGCGGAATCGCTCCAAGCTCGCGGCTCACCGCGTCGGGTTTGCTCATCGCGGCAGCCGCCACGGCGGCGCGTACGCGCGTCTGCCTAGTTCGGCGCCCATCGGCACGCCCTCGAGTGGACACTGTCAGTTTGCTGCTTCGACGGGTTCAGTGGCCTACCTGTCACATTGGTCCAGCGCTACGACGAAGCCACGATGAGCTATAAACCACAACTATACGTCATGTTAAGAGTAGAAATGATCCAACATCCGATCGATAACGGCCCATAGATTCCTCTGTACAGTGAGTGCTACTCCGTGCGTCCTGACGCTTGCGCCACACCAGATCGCACTTAGGTCCCTCGATGACCGGAACTCAGAGCCTGCCACCGCACTGTGCCTGGCGCTTCGAGAGTCGCCACCTAGGCCCATCCCACCCTCTGGATCTGCGACTTTGAGAACTGCTGCCGAGCAGCGCCTCAAGTCTTCCATGCGTGGTAGACTTCATCCACGGCAGTCATGCCGCATGGATTGACCAACCGCCTTCATCTGACCGAGCTGTCGATCAGCAACTTTCGTGGGATCGAATCTCTCTCCATCTCCCGATTGGCTCGCGTGACTCTGCTCACCGGTCGCAACGGCGTCGGGAAAACGACAGTCTTGGAAGCAGTCCAAGTCTATGCAGAAAAGGCGCATCCCGAAGTGCTGCGTAGGTTGCTGACCGTGCGCGAGGAGTTCTCCTTACCGCTCGGCGATGATCAAGACCGCTTTGCCGCATCGGAGTTCTCCACTTTGTTTCACGGCCGATCCCCGTCGCTGGCACGGCCCGTCGTCATCGGCCCACAGTCCGGCGAGGACCGCTTGCACTTGGAGTCGGCTCCGTTGGCAAGCTTGCCGAAGTCTCTGCAAGACAGGCTCTCTGGCCTTTCGATGGAAGACGACGAACAATTTGTCAAGGCAGTGTTTCGGGGAGAAAGCAGAGTATTGCCGTGGCTGGCAAGTGAACCCGTCCAAGCAGGCAGATGGCGGCTTGACAGGCTATGGCGAGGCTTGGGGTCGGCCGGCGGCGAATGGCCCACCATTCGGTGTGGCGTGTTGGGGCCAGGGCTGCCGACCAATGAGATGCTCGCCGTCTATTGGGACCGGGTCGCCTTGACTGAGGCGGAGGATTTGGCGCTGCAAGCACTCAGACTGGTCAATGAAGCCATCTCACGTGTGGCCATGGTCGGCGATGGAGCACAGGAGTATGCATCGAGAAGACGCCGGGTCGTCGTAAGGCTGAGGGATCATCCGCGGCCTGTGCCTCTGCGGAGCTTGGGAGATGGCGCGATCCGTCTATTTGTAGCCGCCCTCGGCCTGGCCAATTGCAGTCAAGGCTTCTTATTGATTGACGAGGCCGAGAACGGAATCCACCATTCCGTCCAACCCTCCTTCTGGAGCATGGTCTTGCAGGCAGCGCAAGATCACAACGTGCAGGTTCTCGCGACGACCCATAGCCGTGATTGTGTCGAGGCCTTCGCACATGCGCTCGGCGAGGTCCCAGACGCCGATGGTGCCCTTGTGCGACTCGATCGCGACAGCGGCCAGTTGTGCGCCGTCGAATATACGCAGGCCGACATCGTGACTGCGGCTGAACAACGCATCGAAGTTCGGTAGGTAGGTTTCTCGTGACAGCAAGCGCATCTCCTAATCAAGCGTTGCTCGTTGAGGGTCCGGACGACGAGCATGTCGTGAACCACCTCTGTTGGCGTAGACCAGGAATCGAGCCCTTCGATATCTGTGCCAAGGAAGGCTTCCTGTCTCTCAAGAGCGCAATCCGTGCTGAAGCGATGGTCTCAGGCAGAGCTGCATTGGGGATTCTCGTGGATGCCGACGACGATCCGCTGTCGCGATGGGCGGCGATAGCTGATCGTCTTCGCGAGTTGGGACATGAGCTGCCTCAGACTGCCGTTTCTGGAGGAACTGTCGTTGAGGGCAATCCACGAGTCGGAGTCTGGTTGATGCCCGACAACGGCTCGCCCGGTGAACTGGAAGACTTCATCGAAGCAATGATTCCCGCTAGTGACACTGTCTTGCCGCGAGCGCGACACTATGTCGACTCCATCCCTGCAGAAGAAAGAAAGTTCAAACAACAGAAGACGAAGCGGGCCATCCTTCACGCTTGGCTGGCAACCCGACAAGAGCCGCGCAAGATGGGTGCCGCCATCGGGACTGGTGACTTGGACATCGATGCACAGATTGCGAAGGACTTTTACAAGTGGCTTCAATGCTTGTTCAGGTTCGAGCAATCGTAGAAAAAAGTCATGAAATGTAGTAACTGCCTAGGTAGGGTTGCACGAGAGTGGTCAGAACAGGCGTTGAGAGTGGGGTCTGAGGGAGCGTGGCAGCGTGGCCGAGAGCATGTCAGGAGCTGGTGCCGTGAGAGCCGGAGTGCATCGGAGGCGTTGGCTGTGGGGGGTGGCGGTTTGCATAGGTGGGCCATGCAGGACGGTTCAGGACTCTGCAGCGATGGGTTCGGGCCTGTCTTGGTCACGCACCGGAGTCCGCACCATGCATCCCGAGTGCTGGCCGGCTGCGCACTAAGCTAACGCAACTCGAGGGGCACGGGACGGGCTCTGGAGAAGCATTCTGGACCAACGAGGTGATCGCGACACTGCGCAACGTGCTCTCGACTGCGCGCAAGGAAGGCTTCCATGCGATCAGAGCCCTGCTGACGCCCCCGGGTCAGCTGTTCGCCAGCCTGAAGTCTTAGCCCCGGCCTCCCGGGGCCCTCGACCGACTTCCGTTTGTGCCGCAATCAGGCCGAACTCTGGTCCGATCTGCGTCTCACTACCTAAACAGTTACCTCTTGCCGAAGCAACGCTCCGGCGCCCAGCCCGCCGCCCGCCGTGGCACAGGGCCAGAGTTCCGGACGTAAGCATTCACTCCGGGGAGTATTTTGGGGCCTGGGAGGCTGGCCCTCGCGAGGGCCAAAGGCAGGGGAAGGCGCGGATAGGTGAAGGTGCGGCCCGCAGGTGCAGAGTGGCCTCGCTCGCCGCGTTCAGGCTCCAGCCTGAGAAGGTGGGCGAGTGACGTAGCGACACTCGCGAGCTGGCCTCAGCGGGGAGTTAAGCTGCGGGCGGGAAAGTGCTGTCGGGTGCGTCAGCCGGCGCTGCCGCTGGCGGCCCGTTGGCCGGGGTCCACCAGCGGATGGGAGGTGCGCGGAGTTCCTCGATGCGCTGCTCGTCCATCTCCCACGGGAGCCATGGGGACAGTTCCGATGGGGCTTGGCCCCGGTTGCGCGCACAGGCATCCAGCCAATCCAGCATGTAGCGGTACGGGTTCAGCCCCGCCACTCTCGCTGTCTGCAGCACGCTGAGCAGGCGCCCCGCCGTCTCGGCCCCGGCCGGACCGCCGGACCCGAAGCTCAGCCGGCGCGAGATCACGGGTCCGCGCAAGGTCCGCTCCGCGTAATTGTTGTCCATGGGAATCGCCGGATCTTCGAGGAACACGCTGAGCCCCGCCTTGTGCAGGATCAGGGACGCCGTGGCTTTGCCCCGCGCTTCCACCTGGGCCAGCTCCGCGCCGGTCCGGCCACCGCTTGGCACGGCGATCAGCATTTCATAGCGCGCAACCAGGCTCCTCCACTCTTGCACCGCGTCGTCGAAGAGTTTCCCGAGGCTGGCTTTCAGGCTTGCCTGCGCAGCCTCGAAGTCCTCGGCCTGGTCCTGTAAGGGCAGTTCGGGCTGCCAGGCCCTGCGACGCAGGTGCGCCAAGTGGAACACTTCCCCGATCCGCTCGAGCCAGTCCGTGGCCCACGGCTCCAGTTCCGGAAAGCCGGCTTCCACCCGGCAGTAGTGTCGGCGCTGATGAGCCCAGCAGAACTGCAGCCGGACATTCTCGGAGCGCTTGGCGAAGGCCGGATAGACACTCCAGCAGTCGCACACGAGCGTCAGCAGCTTGCCTTGGCCCAGCTTGCCCAGCAGTTCGCGGCCCGAGGGCAGCCCGCGCGTCGGCAGGATGCGCATCCAGACGGCATCCTCGCAGCAGACCATCCACAGCCAGTGCTTGGGCCTGGCGCCGGATGCCGGGGGCTGCTTGGCGTTGTCCTGGCCCTCAATGTTCTGCACCGGCCAGGAGGTTTCGTCGGCCTGCACCACCCGAGCCTGTCCCAGACGCTCGGCGATGGCCTGCTCCAAGGGTTGCACCAGCCGGGCGAGCCTCTGCAGGCCTTGCGCCAGCGTCGCCGGTGCCATGCCCAACCCGATGGCATCCAGCTCGCGCGCCACCGCGGCCTGCGGGCGATGCATGTGGAAAACTTGGACCACGCTCCAGGCCCACACGCTGGTCCCCAGCTGGGTGCCGCTCCACAGCCGTGGCGCGGGGGGCGCAACGAGGCGTCCCGGCGGTGCGCATGCGCAGCCCGGCTCGTAGCACTGGCGCTCAATCTCGCGGGCGAGCGCAGCCAAGTGCATCTCGAAGATCTTGCTGGACTTGGTCCCGCAGCGCACGAAGGGCGTGTCGCACTGCGCGCAGCGGCGCTCGTGCTCGGGCAGCTCCAAGGGCTCGGGAATCTTTGGCAGGCGGGAGCGGTCCCGACGCGGCGGAGTGGCCGATCCGGGCTGGCGTCCCCGCTTGCGCTTGGCGGCCTTCTGCTTGCGCCCCTTGCCGGCCTTGTCAGGCTTGTCAGGCTTGTCAGGGCTGTCCCCCGGCCCGGGCGGCGGCTTGGGGTCCGCTTTCGGCTCGGGCCCGGGATCCGACGGCTTCTCGCTCTTGCGCCCGAACAAGGTCTTCTGCAGGTCTGCCACGAGCAGCTTCAGATTGCCGATCGTTGTGTGGGCTTGCTGCAGCTCAGTCCGCGTCCGCTCCAGCTCGGCCCGCGTCCGCTCCAGCTCAGTCCGCGTCCGCTCCAGCTCGGCCTGGCTGCGCTGCGACCGTCGGCGGAATTCCCCGCTCTCCTGCCGTGCGCTTTCCACCTTCTCGAGCAGGGCCGCGCAGTGCTGCTCCAAGCGTTCCAATTCCTGCGCCTGCTCCCGCTCCCGCGCGGTGTCCCTGCTTGCGCCCGGCCAGAATCTCACCTTGGGCCCTGCCCGCGGCCGGCGGCCGCTGCCGCGCGCTCGCCCAGCCCCTGCGCGCTGCGCTCCGGCACGGCCGGCTGCGAGTGGGCCTGCAGCCCCAGCGAGGCGTGCTCGACGGCCCCCTCGAACACCTCCGGCGGCAGCCGGACCAAGGCTTGGTAGAACGTGCTCGGCACCGGAGCGGCGTAGCGTTGTAGCCGCATGTTGCACCAGCAGCCGGCGGCCTGCCGCTGCCGCTGGCTGAGCAGGGTGGCATACCGCGAGTAGGCCGTCACGCCGCGGTAGCCGGCCATGTGCGCACTCGCGGCCAGGCACAGCAGGCTGGCCAGCGCATAGCGGCGGCCGCCGGCCGGGCGGCAGTGCGGCTCCTGCTGCAGGCGCTCGAGCAGGCTGCGCAGCACCGCGGCCGGAGCCGGCGGCCGCTTGGCGGGACCGCCCCAGCAGGGCTCCTGCTCGGGCTGGCGCAAACGCGCCTGCACGTTACGGGCCAAGGGGTACACCAGCACTTGCTTGGGCTGGCCATGATGCCGCCAGCGGGCCGTGGGGCCCCGCTGGCGGCCATAGCCGCTGGTGAACCCCAGCGGCTGCCAGTTCGCGGCGCGGTAGCACGTGCCCCTGTGCAGCGCGCGGTCCACGAAGGTTTCCGCGAGCAGCGCCGGATACCCATGTGCGGCCAAGATGTCTCCCGACAAGCGGCGCAGGCTGAGGCCCAAGACCCTCGATGCCAGGTTCTTGCGCCCGGCAGCGGCGGGCAGGATCACGAAGCGCACATTCTGGGCGATCAGATGCAGGCGGCGCAGCTTCTGCTGCAGCGACCAGCCGATCCAGCGGTCGCGCACGGCCACGCGCAGCGCTCCGGGTTGCCATCCCAGCAGCGCCAGCCAAGTCCCGTCCAGGGTTGCGACATGCCGCAAGGCACGTCCGAACATGCGCTGGAAGGACAGGTAGTGGTGGGCGGCCACCAGCCGGTCCCAACGTCGGTGCTCGCAGCCGCCGCGAGTCGGGCGCACGCAAACAGCGCGCAGGTCAAAGTGCGCGTCTTGCACCGTTGTTGCCATCTGAAGGCCAGCCACCAAGGCCCACTATGACAGAATCAGCAGGAAATGTCCACCCCTCTATCTGGAAGCACTGACATTCAGCCCCGCAGCGGTGTGCGCTGGGGCCACCGAAGGACCAAGGATTCAGCTCCCATCCGTCCGATGTCTCGCCGTTACGGGGCAGCCGGCTTTCCGGAACTGCAGCCGTGGGCCAGGGATGGGCTCGAGCGGATCGGGGCAGTGTTCCACTTGGCGCGCCTGCGTCGCAGGGCCTGACAGCCCGACCTGCCCTTGCAGGGCCAGGCCGAGGACTTCGCGGCTGCGCAGGCAAGCCTGGAAGCCAGCTTCGGGGAACTCTTCGACGACGCGCTGCAAGCGTGGCAGCGCCTGGTCGCCCGCTATGAGCTGCTGGAAGGCTTGCAGCCAAGCGGTGGCCGGACCGGCGCGGAACTGGCCCAAGTGGCAGCGCAGGGCAACCCCACGGCGTCCTTGATCCAGCATCAGGAGGGTCCCAGCGTGTTTCTCGAGGATCCGGGGATTCCCATGGACAACAACCGCTCGGAGTGGACCTTGCGCGGGCCCGTGATCTCGCGCCAGCGGCGCTTCGGGCCCGGCGGACCGGCCAGGGCCAAGACGGCGGGGCGCCTGCTCAGCGTGCTGCAGACAGCGAGAGTGGCTGGGCTGAACCCGTACCGGTGCCCGCAGGATTGGCTGGATGCCTATGCGCGCAACCGGGGCCAGGCCCCATCGGACCTGTCCCCATGGCTCCCGTGAGAGATGGACGAGCAGCGCATGGAGGAACTCCGCGCACCTCCCATACGCTGCTGGACTCCGGCCAACGAGCCGCCAGCGGCAGCACTCGCTCCCGCACCCGACAGCACTGTCCCGCGCGCAGCTTGACTCCCCGCTGAGGCCAACTCGCGAGTTTCCCTACGACACTCGCCCACCTTCTCAGGCTGGAGCCCCAACGCGGCGAGCGAGCCCACCCTGCACCTGCGGGCCGCACCTTCCCTCCCTTGGTCCTCGCGAGGGCCAGTCTCCTAGGCCCCAAATACTCCCCGGAGTGAATGCTTACTTCCGGACATGGGCTAAGTAGCGTTGTCCAAATTGTCGCCCCCGGGAGCCAGTTCGTCGAGGTTGAAGGTGGGCCTCAGGAAGCGTCCAGCGGCCTCGGCTAAGCCACCCTGTCGGCAGTTGGAACCGGCGCTCGTGTTTCATCGTGTGCCGGAGAGTACAACCTGCCATTTGCTGGCTGCCGACGACGGGCCGGCAGGCCCGTTCCGGAACGGCTGGGGTCTCTCCACCGCGACGGGCGGAATCGCTCCAAGCTCGCGGCTCATTGCGGCTGCCGCCACGGCGGCGCGTACCCGCGTCTGCCTAGTTCGGCGGGGATCGCGGACACCCGCTGCTGGGCCCGAAGTACCCATCGGCACGCTCTCGAGTGGAAATCGTCAGTTAGCTGCCGCGGACGAGTTCGGTGGCCTACCGATGACACCGGTCCAGCGCCACGACGAAGCCAGGATGCGCTACAACCGAACACCACACGCCACTGTACGAGTCCCAATGACCCAAGCTCCGATCGAGAACGACCTAGCAGTTTCTCTGTACAGTGAATGCTACTCCGTGCGTCTTGACATCTGCACCACACCAGATCGCACTCAGGCCCCTCTATGACCGGAACTCAGAACCATGGCCTTACCCCTTCCCGGCTTGACGCTCTCCGGAGTCCTCTCCAAGTCCCCGACCGAAATTCCACTGGGTGAGTCTATCACTCGGACCCGCGAGACACAGGAGCAGCTGTGGCGGGAGGGAGTCTCATTTGCCACCACCCGATCTTCCGCCTCAACTCAGCGGCTTGGACCCGCTCAGCGAGCGCTGGCCCAGCCCCCCAGTTTTCCTGACGACCTTCAGATGGGGCGACTTGCGGACCGCCCCATCCGCACACCCAGCTTGGACCGCGGTCCCTCGCCCAGCACTCGGCGACACCGCCTGCGCCCACTGGAAAAGCAATAAGCCGGCTTGATCACTCGGCGTGACAAAGTCGCACTCCACTGTGACGGCGACGCTCTGCCGACGCGCGCACGCTGACGGCCATGCCTGCCACCATCGAAATGCTGGCCTGAAATCCCGAACCGGCGGTAAATGGAGGTTGGACGTACAACTACCCCCACCCACCTGACAGTGCGTCGCGTGGCGCTATCTCAGAGCTGGCGCCGAGCACAGCTCGGTGGCGGGAGTCCGGCCCGAGGTGGCAACGGAATGTGCAATCTGGCCTGGGGGAGTGCTCCAAATGGAACCTCGCCAATGAATGGTAGGCAACTCGGGCCCAGACTGATGTTGGGGCATGTGCACCAATGTCGATAGGGGGCTCTTAGCTGCCGGACTCCCGCCTAGCCACTAGCGTAGCCGGCTCGTGGGATTTCTGTCTTGAATGGGCCGTGCGGGGCGCGGGGGAGCTGCTGATGTGAAATACCTCCTGCGGCAGGTGGTGAGGCGGTCGGTCTTTAGGTTGCAGAGGGCTCAGCATCAGGAACGAGGGCGCACCCAAGGTCCTTCGCGCTTCTCTTAACGTAGGCCAGATTGCGCTCACGGTAGCGGGCCTCGTAGGCGGCCGCGCCTTCGTCAACGTAGTCCTGACCCCAGTGCAGCATGCGGTAGATCAACTGGGCCAGCTTGCGAGCGGTCGCGAAGATCGCCACCTTCATGCCTTTGTGTCGCGCCTTGCGTCTCAGCGCCGCCCCCAGTGCGCACTGGGATCGCATCAGCGAGGTTGCCGCCATGCGCAGCGAGTTGGAAATGCGCTGCGCTCCCATGCCTTTGCTGCGCTTCTTGCCGGGCAGCGTCTTGCCCCCCGAGACCGCGTGGCTGGGTGCCAGCCCAAGCCAGCTGACGAAGTGCCTCTCGCTTGGAAACGCTGACAGGTCGGTTCCGACCTCGGTCACCACCGTGCGGGCGGTGCCGGCGCTGACCCCGTCGATGCGTCAGATCAGCGGCCGCGTAGCGGTACAGCCTCGTGCGCATGGCCTGCTCTCCGCGGCTCCGGATGGCCTTCTCCTTCCCCGGGTTGGGGTGCTTGGGAACTTGCTCGTCTCGCAACTCCTCGCAGGCTTGGCTGTCCATCTCCTGCTGCAGCTTCTGTTCGTAGGACTCGATGCGCTGCTGCACCGCGTCGTACAGGCTCAGCGAGTGCTCCAAGTTGAACAGGTGCTCCTCGCGCCAGTTGCCTGTGAGGTGCTCGGCGAACTGCTCTGCCGTGTGCTTGCAGCGCTTGTGCCTCAGGGCTGCCAGTTGCTCCGGATCCCGCTCCCCGCGCACGATCTTCATGCCCGTCTGCCCCGTGATGGCTGTCACCGCGCGGTGCACCTGGACGTTCATCTGGTCCAGCGACTGCTGCATCCACTGCACGAAACGCGAGCGCTGTACCACGAGGTTCTGCAGCTGCCGGTGCAGTGTCCGCAAGCGGGTCACAGACTCGTGGGGCCGGAATGACCCTCGCAGCAAGCCACAAGCGTGCAGCCGTTGCAGCCACTGACAGTCCAGCATGTCCGTCTTGCGGCCCGGCATATGCTTCAGGTGCCGCGCGTTCACCAGCAAGACTTCGAAGCCCCGCTGCTCGAGCAACTCGTGCAGCGGTATCCAGTACACGTAGGTGCTCTCCATCGCCACGGACTCCACTGCTTGCTCCGCCAGCCAGTCCGCCAGTTCCTGCAACTGTGGCGTGGTCGTGCCAAACGTGCGCACGTTCGGCTCTTGATTGGGATCGGCTGGGGCCGGACCGCACACCCAGTGCTCGCGGCTGCCCAGATCGATCCCGGCGACTTGCGGTCGAATGCTCTGCATCCCTCGCTGCGGGGCTGCCTGCTGCCCCTTGCGGCTTTTCTGACTCATCCTCTACTCCTCAAACTCACTGCATACCCTCCGTCTCACGACGGGAAGGTCCCGGCCCGAGGTGGCAATCGTTTGAAAGTCTGATGTGGGGGAGTACTTGCAAGCAAGCCTCGCCAGTGAATGGTCGCTCGCTCGGACCCAGACTGGCCTTGGGGCACGAGGCACCAATGCTCTTGGGGGCTCTGCTGCCGGGACCCTCTTCGCTTATGCTACAACGCCAGGCTTGCGCCAGCGTATTTATGGCTTGAATGATCCGTGCAGCGCGCGGGGGCCCTACTGGTCTGGAAATAGGCGACGCGCCGAGCATCCTCCGCTTGACTCTGGCCAGATCCGGCGCACGTCTCGCCCTCTCGCGCAACCACTCCGGCACTGCCTGCCAAGACCGGTGGCTGCCGTCGCAAGGATTCGCGTGGAATCTCCAGCAATGACTGGCTGCCCTCCCCGTTTGACGGCACACGGCGCAGCCTAGGCCTACCCGAGCCGTCAGCGGCGATTCCAAGCCCCGTGGTTGGGATCCGGCCAGATAGATCCAGCCCGCCTGAAGGAGCGGTTGGCCGCGACGGCCACCGCCGCTGCCTTGCCCTCAGTCCAAGTCAAGCTCGGGAAAGACGTCGGCAAGCGACTTGGCACCCAGCGTGACCGTGATCCGACCGTCCAGATCACTGGCCGAGGCCGTTGCAATCCACCTTCGAACCGTGATTATGCACTTGACACAAGATAGGTACGGTGATTCCGTGGCGGGATGCGCAAATCTATCAGGTGTTTGGCCATGGGGAGGGTTCTTCTAGAGCATGGAGTCTTGGATTGAACCGTTTTGGGATCTTGGCGATTGGAGGTGGCAGGTCCTCGCTCTTGCTTGGGCAATTGTCATCGTGCTGACCTACGTTCTTCCAGTCGGGGCGATGACCAGGATTTTCGAATGACGGATGCGAAAGTGACTCTGGCACGGATGCGTCAAGCGGCCTTCCTGTCGTGGACCAGCTCGCGGTAGCGCAGCGGGTCGGTGGTGAGGATGCGCTTCACCGTGTCGCGGAACATGTGCGGATTGTTGCGGTTGTTGAAGCGCCACTCCATCTCCTCGAGGTAGCGGTCAAGATGCTTGGCGCTGATCGTGTGGAACGCGCCGATGATGGAGCGCTTGAACAGTGACCAGACGCCCTCGATGCTGTTGGTGTGCACGTCCCCGACCACCCATTCCTCGATCGAGTGGTTCACGGTTTCGTGGCGCGTGTTCTCGGTTTCGATGCCGAGGTAGGATTGCAGCTCGTCCGTGTAGAGCGCCTCGGCCTTGTCCGAGACGTTCTTCTCGATGAAGGTGTGGAGCGTGGCCTTGCGGACATTCGGGATGCTCTGCAGGCGCACTTGGCCGCCGCGCTGGATGGCGCCGGCCACCCAGGTCTTGTTCTTGCGGCAGCCCCTGCCGACGTGCTTGCGCTTGCCGCCAATCAGCGTCTCGTCCACTTCGATGACCCCGAACAGTGTGGGGCCGTCGAAGGGATCGTTGCCCATTGCCCCCCGAATGCGGTGGCAGAGATACCAGGCCGTGCGGTAGGATCCGATGCCCAGTGTGCGCTTGAGCTGATTGGCCGAGATCGCCTTGCGGGACTCCATCATCAGGTGGATGGCGACCAGCCACTTGCGCAGCGGCAGATGGGAATCATGCATGATGGTTCCGGCGGTGACGCTGAACTGGTACTGAGGGGAGCAGAAGTCATTTCCTGGCATTCTAGCACTCTATTCCACCTCAAATAGGCTTGCGAACCGTGTGCTGAGCATGGTATTATCGGATTATGAAGCTAAGCTTTAAGCAGGACTTTAGAACGGTCCCACTCTTAGAAAAGTTCGCCACCAGAAAGAGAGTCGTTGCGCTGGTTCAGGGTGGACTCCAGATTCCCCTTCTGTCCACCCTCTTCTCTGTCACTCAAGCGACCATCAATACTTGGCTTGTCAAGGTCGGGGCAGATGGCTTTGGGGCCTTGGAAGAGAAGCCACGTTCTGGCCGTCCGCGCATCCTGAGCGACGAAATCGTGCAGTGGGTGCTCGTCACTGTCCGTGATAAGACCCCCCAGCAGATGAAGTTCTCGTTCGCCTATTGGACGGCGGCCCGCGTGCGACAGGCCGTCCTCGACAAGTTCGGCGTCAAAGTCAGTGTCTGGACTGTGCGTCGCACTCTCAAGCGCCTGGGCCTGACACCCCAGAAGCCCAAGTTCCGCTCGTATCTCCGCAGCATCGGCGACGTGAAGGCGTGGCTTGACAAGACATACCCTGAATTGAAGGCGAAAGCACGCCGGAACGGCGCTGTGATCCTGTTCGCGGACGAAGCCGGGATGCGAGCGGACTACCATGTCGGACGGACTTGGGGCATGCGTGGCAAGACCCCTGTCGTGGTCGACACCGGCAAGAGGTTTCGCTGGAACATGTTCGCGGCCATCACGCCAGACGGTCAGATTCACTTCCGCATTCAGTCGAAGAATTCCAAGGCGGTGAGTTTCATTGAGTTCTTGCAGACAATCCAAGCGGAGCAAGAGAAGCCGATCTACGTAGTAGTCGACAACTGCAGCATCCATACGGCGCGCGTTGTGAAGGAGTTCTTAGCAGAATCAGCGGGTAACGAGCAGGTCGAGTTGTTCTTCCTGCCGGTTTACTCTCCGCATCTGAATCCGGTGGAGCTGTTGTGGGCTTGGGTGAAGCGCAGGGTTGGCCAACAGGTGTTCAAGACCCAGTCGGAATTAAAGGACCTCCTCACGGATGCGATCGCCCAGCTCAGGAAGGCCCCTCAAGTCGTTCAGAAATTCTTTGACCAGGAGGACTGCAAGTACATCTTGGCGTGACACCTCAGACGGCAATTACTTTTGCTCCCCTCAGTAGCGGCAGGCGGAGCAGTCCCACTGCGGTCGGGCCGTGAGTTCGCTCACTCTTTCGCAGCCGCATTGCGGGCAGGACACCTTGCCCCCCGGCCAGCGCAGTTCCTCCAGGAAGTCGCGGCACTTCTCATCGGTGGTGAAGCGGTCCATCAGGTGCATAAGATTGGAGGGAGAGGTGTCAGGCATGGCAAAGCACTCCAAGCGGAAGCGAAGGCTGCCCCGCAACATTGTCAATCGTCCGGACTCGGAAATCATGGAGCGGATCTTCGGCAAGCGCGTAAAGCGCGAGCTGGACAAGGTGGCTCACCGGTCGGAACGTGTTGCAAAAAAAGGCCCTTCGGCTCATCCAAAGCCATGATATCAAGCCTACCTATCTTGTGGCAAGTGCATAATCACGCTTCGAACCGCACGCGGAAGCGTTCCGAACCGACCCTCCAAGATCCCCGTCAAGGCTCGGGCCAGCCCGTTCACCTCGCCCTGAACCAGCCCCTCGGCCTTGCCCAGCGCCTTGCCTTTCACCAGCCCGTTCGCCTCGCCCCGTTCAATCAGTTCCTGCGCAACCTGTCCAACCATGGCCTTACCCCTTCCCGGCTTGACGCTCTCCGGAGTCCTTTCCAAATCCCCGACCGAAATTCCACTGGGTGAGTCTATCACTCGGACCCGCGAGACACAGTATTTGCTGTCGGACTGAGATTCTTCGACGGATGACGTCCGGACCCGCTCACATTCTGCCGGCAAAGCAGCTGTGGCGGGAGGGAGTCTCATTTGCCACCACCCGATCTTCCGCCTCAACTCAGCGGCTCGGCCCCGCTCAGCGAGCGCTGGCCCAGCCCCCCAGTTTTCCTGACGACCTTCAGATGGGGCGACTTGCGGACCGCCCCATCCGCACACCCAGCTTGGACCGCGGTCCCTCGCCCAGCACTCGGCGACACCGCCCGCGCCCACTGGAAAAGCAATAAGCCGGCTTGATCGCTCGGCGTGACAAAGTCGCACTCCACTGAGCCGGCGACGCTCTGCCGACGCGCGCACGCTGACGGCCATGCCTGCCACCATCGAAATGCTGGTCTGGAAATAGGCGACGCGCCGAGCATCCTCCGCTTGACTCTGGCCAGATCCGGCGCACGTCTCGCCCTCTCGCGCAACCACTCCGGCACTGCCTGCCAAGACCGGTGGCTGTCGTCGCAAGGATTCGCGTGGAATCTCCAGCAATGACTGGCTGCCCTCCCCGTTTGACGGCACACGGCACAGCCTAGGCCTCCCCGAGCCGTCAGCGGCGATTCCAAGCCCCGTGGTTGGGATCCGGCCAGATAGATCCAGCCCGCCTGAAGGAGCGGTTGGTCGCGCCGGCCACCGCCGCTGCCCTGCCCTCAGTCCAAGTCAAGCTCGGGAAAGACGTCGGCAAGCGACTTGGCACCCAGCGTGACCGTGATCCGACCGTCCAGATCACTGGCCGAGGCCGTTGCAATCCACCTTCGAACCGCACGCGGAAGCGTTCCGAACTGACCCTCCAAGATCCCCGTCAAGGCTCGGGCCAGCCCGTTCACCTCGCCCTGAACCAGCCCCTCGGCCTTGCCCTTCACCAGCCCGTTCGCCTCGCCCTGAACCAGCCCCTCGGCCTTGCCCAGCGCCTTGCCTTTCACCAGCCCGTTCGCCTCGCCCCGTTCAATCAGTTCCTGCGCAACCTGTCCAACCATGGCCTTACCCCTCCCCGGCATGACTCTCTCCGCCGTCCTCTCCAAATCCCCGACCGAAATGTTCCATACGCATATAACATACAAGACCACCTGCTTCTCGTACTCGGATTCCGGCCGCGGCCCGGCCAGCACCTCCGGCAGCGCCCGCAGCCGCTCCTCCTGCCCGACGTCGTGCGAGTGGCGCAGCGCGATCAACCCCGCCCTTGTCTCCGCGTCTGACGCCAGCTGCTCGTCCGGTACGCCCCGCAAAGGCCGGAAGAAATACCCGAACCCTAGCTCCAGTGCCCGCAACCGGTCGTCCTTCGTCCCCAGCATCTCCCGCACCGACCCTGGCGCCGTCCAGGCCCTCCGCCCGTGATAGAACACCACCGGGATGACCGTCGGCAACGCCCGCAGCTTGCGCTCTTGGTCCTGGGCGTACCGTTTCCAAATTCGCACCTTGTACTCCGCAAGCTGCAACGCCGTGCGCGCGTCTGGAAACGACTTGTGCTCCAGCAGCACGTACGCGTAGCGTGGCTCGCCCTCCCTGAGCGTCACCCGCAAGAGCTTGTCGCCCTGGCTCCGGCGCAGATCCCCGCCCACGAAGCTCGGGTCCAGCGCCTCTGGCAATTCGTCGGCTAGCAACTCGGCCATCCATGGCTTCAGGTGAGTCCGCAGCACGTCCTCCGAGCGCCGCCGGTCCGACAGCAGCGCTTGGAACAGGGCGTCGTGCGGCTTGTCAACAACATCCGGTGGCTGGTCCTCGTGTGGCTTGTCCATGTCGACCCTCGCCTTCATGATCGGTCGGTGTTGGCCGCCGCCCCAGCAAACCAGAACGGCGACTGCTTGGTCTGGCAGCGTAGCACGATTGCCGGGTTCAGCCGACCTGACGGTAAGACGGCGAACCGACTGCCGCACAAGTCGGCCATGGACTTTGCTGCCGCTTGAGGCGGACCATGATTCGTACCGCAACCGTGGAGCAAGCCGCTTAGCGGGACACGCGGATCGGGATCTGCGCTGCAGGCCGGCGCGACGAGGAGGGGCATGCCCGGGTCACCCATCCCCTTGGCCTCGCGTTCGACTGCGCCTCTTGGAAGCCGGGTGCTGCCCTCGCCCCCTTCCGCCCAAGCACGTTGTTCGGCCGGCTACAGTTCGATGGACGGCCCAAGTGGCTCGACTGGTCGCCCTGGCTCCGGCGCAGATCCCCGTCCGCGAAGCTCTCGGCCAGCGGCACTGGCGGCTTGTCGGCCAGCATTTCGGTCATCCACGACTACGGGAGTGCCCGCAGCACGGACTGCGAGCGCTGGGGGCCCGACAGCCCTCGTTGAAAGATGGCGTCGTGTGGCCTGTCGATTCTCAGCGGGACGGTCGGTGGGTGAAGCTCGCAGCCACCGGAAGGCTGGACGGGGGCTGCATTCAATGGCAGCGTAGCCCTGTCGCAGCGTTCCCCCGATCTGGCGGAACGGCGCGGAATCCGTCGCACGCAGGCAGAATTCTGGTCATCGGCAGACGCGAGCAATGCTCCACCGGTAATCCACCCATAGCGGGGAATAGGTGGCACACAAGAGATGTCAGTCGCCAGACCCATCAGGAGAATCACGGGAACGGTGCAAGGCGAGCGCCCTCAGCCCGGCCGGCCTTGCCGGACTGGACTGCGTGCCGGCCCGCAATCACGGCCAAGATCTGGACAGCCATTGTTGGCCTATGTCCGGAAGTCTGGCAAAACAGTAACGGCTCCGTCAGCAGCCACCGTGCGACATGACAAGTCCGATGACCACGCCGTACCGGAGGAAGGTCGCAGACGTCTTGATGTAACCACGGTGTTCAACACCGCGTGCCCGTCCGCCAGTCGAGAAGCCCCTCCACGATCCGCAAGGATTCCAGTCCGATGGTGGGCTGCGGCACAGACCGACACGGGCTGGTTGGGAGGCGGTGGCCGAGACTGGGTGACGGGGCCACGTCCAGTCGCGATCCCGAACCGGGGACACCGCGAGCGCTGCCCAGCCAGACAGTGCCCGACACGCGGCAACGATTGAGCGCGGGCTTGCCCGGTGCACACAGCGCGAGTCCGCATCCTCAGCCAGAGGCGGACAGCGCTGGGCAGCGCCCAGGCGCGATGGGGTCAGGGGCCATCGCGGATCAGGGCAAGCCCGTGGCAGAGAGCGGGCTGGCACCGGCAAGAAGTGTCCGTTTGAGTACTCCAGCTGAGATCCGCGCCTGCAGCCCCCTGCCCGATGCTGGCAAACGGACCAGAAAAGGCAGATCGCGGGGGCTCTCCTGAGACCACGCCAGCCTGTTATCGCGCATCCCGGTCGCGTTGCCACTTCAAGGTGCCCGCCAAGTCAGGGCCGCATCGGCACTTTTTGGGGCGCGTAGCCAATCCTGGTCCGCAGGTCCCATTCCGGCAACCGGAGAGGTAACTCTGAAGCCCGGCCCGCCAGCGTCACGCGCCGCGGCAGGACTCGATATCGCCTGAGTCGCCCGACATCTCGGACTTGGGATCGAGCGAGCCCAAACGGCCGATGCCGAACGCCCCCCGAGTGCTCGCGAGCAAGCTTGACCCAGACCGCAGCGGCTGCATGGCGCGTTGCGCGCGACCGAGACGACCCGACTGGACTCGGTATCCTAGGAAGAGCCCCCGGACGAGCCGCTGGCCCGGTGCGTCAGGTTCCAACGATTCACCGTCAGAATGGCTTGGGCGCCGCGAGCGAGCGGCGGCAAGCGAGGCAAGGCGGGCACGTCTGGGGCAGGTCAAGAACCCGCCATCGGGTTCATGGCAGGTTGGCATGGGCAAAGTCACCGGATTCATGGAGTTCGGGCGCCGGTCGACGCCCTACCGTGGCGTCGACGAGCGGGTGCAGGACTGGCAGGAAGTCATGCTCCCGCTGGACGAGACCCAGCTCCGGACCCAAGGCGCGCGCTGCATGGACTGCGGCGTCCCGTTCTGCCACACGGGCTGTCCGATCAACAACATAATCCCAGACTGGAACGACCTTGTCTACCGTGGCCGGTGGGCGGAAGCCCTGCAAGTGCTGCACTCAACCAACAATTTCCCAGAGGTCACCGGCCGGATCTGCCCGGCACCCTGCGAGTCCGCTTGCGTGCTGGGAATCAACGACGATCCGGTCTCCATCAAGTCCATCGAAAAGGCAATCGCAGACCGCGGCTGGCAGGAAGGCTGGATCCAGCCCGAGATCCCGGAGCACCGCACTGGCCAGACCGTGGCCGTCGTGGGATCCGGTCCGGCCGGTCTTGCCGCTGCCCAGCAACTCAACCGCGCCGGTCACCGGGTGACGGTCTACGAGAAGGGGGAAATCCCGGGCGGATTGCTCGTCCTGGGGATTCCCGACTTCAAAATGGACAAGGCCCTGGTCGCGCGGCGCGTGGAACAGATGCAGGCCGAGGGGATCGAGTTTCGCTGCGGAATTCACGTGGGGGTCGACATCGAGGCTCGCAAGCTGGCCGCCGAGCATGATGCCACCCTGCTCTGCATCGGATCGGAACACCCGCGCGACCTGCCGATCCCGGGTCGCAACTTGGCCGGCATCCATTTTGCGATGAACTTCCTGCCCCAGCAGAACCGCCGGACGGCCGGGCGCCCGGTGGACCCGAGATTCGACCTCTCCGCCAACGGCAAGCATGTCGTCATCATCGGCGGCGGCGACACGGGCGCGGACTGCCTGGGAACATCGCGCCGCCAGGGAGCGGCGGGCATCCACCAGTTCGAGCTGCTTCCGAAGCCGCCCCTGACCCGTGACGAGCCGGGCGCCATGCCGTGGCCAAACTGGCCCTTCACCTTCAAGGTGGAGAGTTCCCACGAGGAAGGCGACGTGCGCGACTATTCGGTGAGCACCAAGGAGTTCATCGGAGACCGGCACGGCCGCGTGAAGGCCCTGCGGGCAGCGCGGCTGCGGTGGCCAGAACCGGACCCGATCACCGGCCAAAGGCCCTTCCGCTTCGACGAGATTCCCGGCTCCGAATTCGAAGTTCCCGCCGACCTCGTGCTGCTGGCGATGGGCTTCCTGCACCCCGTGCACGCTGGACTGGTCGAAGAGCTGGGGCTCAGCAAGGACGGCCGCGGCAATATCCGGGCCGACCTCGCGAACTTCCGCACGAGCGCGCCCAACGTGTTCGCGGCTGGAGATGCGCGCCGCGGACAGTCCCTGGTCGTGTGGGCCATCGCCGAGGGCCGCAAGGCGGCGCGCTCGGTCGATGTCCACCTGACCGGCTCCAGCACCCTTCCGGCGCACTGATCCGCGGCTGGCGGACCGGCCTCAGCCTGCGAGGCCGAGCGTCTCGAGCTTCTTCCCGAGGCGCTTGGCGAAGCGCTTCACGTCAACCGCGAACCGCACGTGCGTCCCGCGCCCCAAGGCCTCGATGCTGTCCGACGCCTCGACCTCGAATGTCACGCGCCGCCCCTCGACGGCCGTAACCCGGGCGCGGTATGTCACGGCCTGGCCCATCGGGGTCGCCGCAATGTGCTGGACGCTCACCTTGACGCCCACGCTGTCGTTGCCCTCCCCCAAGTGCGGGCCGATCGCGTCGCGGCAACAGATCTCCATCCAGTGGATCATGGACGGCGTCGCCAGCGACGGTCGCACATCCGACCCCAGAAAGGTGATACAGTCGTCTCGTCGCACGGTGCGTACCTGCTCGAGCTCAATCCCTGCTTCCAACATTCTGCGATCATACTTTAGCCACCCCCGCCGCCCGGAGGGCTGACTTCCCATGCCGCGCCCCACCCGCCGCCAAGCCCTTGTCACCATCGCAGCCGGCATCTCCGCCGGGTCGCTCGTCCGCCCCCAGCAATACACGCCGGCCACGCTCACGGTCGACGAGCACGACCTGCTGGGCCTCGTGGTCGACGCGATCCTGCCCGAGACCGAGACTCCGGGGGCACGCGAGGTCGGCGTCCACTCGCTCATCGACGAGGACCTCGCCGCCGGGAGTCCGACACTTGAGACGCTCCGGGCAGGCCTTGCAAGCCTCCGCGACGAGCAGTTCGCGGAGATGGACGAGGATGGCCGCACCGGCGTGCTGAGGCGCTACAGCGCTGGGGAAGGTCAGGCGCGAGCGTTCTTCGAGCTGGTCAAAGGCCTGACGATCGACGCCTACTACTCGACCGAGGTCGGCCTCGTGCAGGAACTCGGCTATCAGGGCAACACCTACCTCCAAGAGTTCCCAGGCTGCACGCACGACCACGAGCTCGCGGACCCGGCCTGATGACTGCCGACCACGACGCAGTCATCGTAGGCAGCGGCGCGGCCGGCGGCATGGCCGCTTGGAACCTCACCAGGCAGGGCGCCAAAGTGCTCGTCCTGGAAGCTGGCGAGCGCTTCGACCCGGCGACCTTCTGGTCCCACGTCAAGCCGTGGGAGGGTCGGGAGCGCCGCAGGCGGGGCCAGCGGCCCCCCGCCTTCGAGGAACTGCCCCTCAGGGAAAGCCCATACCAGACGCTCGAGGGGCACAGCTTCCTGCTGCGGCGCGTTTGGGGCGTGGGCGGGAAGACCAACATCTGGGGCCGCGTCTCCCTGCGCTTTGGGGACCTGAACTTCAGCGAGCCAGCGATTGATGGCTGGGAGATCCCGTGGCCCGTGACGTACGGCGAGATCGCGCCCTACTACGACAACGTCGAGAAACTGATCGGCGTCTGCGGAGGCGAGGACGATTCCCGCTTTCTCCCCGGATCCCAGCACCACCTGCCGCCGCCAAACCTCCGCTGCGGCGAGGTCGTGCTGCGCAAGGCTGCCGAGAAGGCCGGTCATACCGTGGTGCGCGGACGACGGGCCGTGCTCACCCGCCAGCACCGCGGCCGGGCCCCGTGCCATTACTGCGGCGCCTGCGGGCGGGGCTGTGACATCGGCGCGTTCTTCAACTCTCCCGACTACCTGCTCGCGGACGCGTTCGCCACCGGTCGGCTGGAACTGCGGGAAAACGCGATCGTCTCCCACGTGCTGTGCGACGACGAGGGGAAGGCCAGCGGCGTGCGCTACTTCGACCGCCTCAGCGGCGAGGAGCGGACACTGGCGGCCAAGCGGGTGGTCATGGCAGCATCGGCGATCGATTCCACGCGGATCCTGCTCAACTCAAAGTCCTCGGCACACCCCAACGGCGTCGGGAATGGCTCCGACGTGATCGGGCGGTACCTGTGCGAGCAGTTCCGCTTCCACGTCTACGCGTTCGCCCCCCAGCTGTTGGGCCGGCCCGCCACCAACGACGACGGTATCTCCGGAGGCCACATCTACATCCCGCGGTTCGAGGGTCCCGAGCAGAAAAGAGACTACCTGCGAGGATTCGGGATCCAGCTCTGGGGCATCGGTTGCGGCAACAACGCCGGATTCGCGAAGCGCATGGATGGGTTTGGGGCGGACTTCAAGCGGAGCGTGCGCGACCGCTACCCGGCCCTGATCCAATTGCACCCCTACGGGGAGGTCCTGCCGTACCGCCGGAACCGTGTCTCGGTCGACGGTACGCCGCCCGACCGCTTCGGCGTGCCGACAATCCGCATCGAGTACAGACTCGGGGAGAACGAGCGCCGCATGGTTCCGCGGATGTACGACGTGGTCGAGGAAATCCTGCACTCGATGCGGGCCGAGCCCCTGCCCTACAAGCGCGGGGATCTTGACGAGCTGGGCGCCGCCATCCACGAACACGGGACCTGCCGCATGGGCGAGGACCGCACCAAGTCAGCACTGAACTCCTTCATGCAGATGCACGAAGTCCCGAACCTCTTCGTCGTGGACGGCAGTGCGTTTCCCACGCCCACGGAGAAGAACCCGACCCTGAGCATCCTCGCCTTCGCGTGGCGTGCCACGGACTACCTGGCCGACCAAATGCGGTCGGGGAATCTCTGAGCCTGCTCCCAAGCCCGCGCAAAAGGCAGGCCGGGACGATCGGACCGCGCTATTCGGCGGCGTCGTCCTGAAGGCTCAGCTCCCGCCGGATGAGCGAGTCATAGAATTCCAGCGGCCGGGCACCGGAGGACAAGATGCCGTTGACCAAGATCGCCGGCGTGCCGCCGACGCCAAACCCTGCCGCCTCCCTTGCCTCGGCGAGCACCGCCTCCTCGTGCTTGCCGGAATCCAGGCACTCCATGAGCGGGTCGGACTTGAGCTTGAGCTCATCCGCAACCGTCTCGTACATCGCGTCAGTGAACAGCTCTTGCTCGAATAGCTTTGCCCGGTACTCCCAGAACTTGCCCTGCTCGCCGGCGCAGCGGGCCGCCTGGGCGGCGCGCATCGCCTCCGGGTGGATCTCGGAGAGCGGCAGGTCCTTGAAGACCCACCGAATCTTGCCCTCGTACTTCTGGCGCAACTCTTCAAGCGTGGGCTGGACCCGGCGACAGAACGGGCACTGGAAGTCGGAATACTCGACAATCGTCACCGGAGCGTCCTCGGGACCGCGGGAGCGGACCCCGTCCAGACTGACCGGGAGCCGCGGCGGGCCCAAGTGGATCTCAAGATCCGCGGCCGCCCGCAGCTGGGTCACGAGTTCGGCAAGGTGCACCTGTGCCTTCTCGCGTTGCAAGAGCGCGACGATCTGGTCGCGAACCTCCTTGAGAGGCTTGCCAATCTTCTCCTTCTGGGTCTCGTAGTACGAGCTGACTTCCTTGTTCGTGGGAACACCGATCCGCGGACGGATCCGCGCGTCCACGAACTCGTCGACCGTTTGGTCCTGCTTTGCCGCCTCGTCTGCGAGCAGACGGGTCGCGATGAGCTGACCCAGCGATTGCATCCGCAACTCGTAGAGCTGCTGCTCGAGCTTGCGCTGATCCGGGCTGATCGGCACGTCAGCTTGGTGGATCGACTCACCTTGAAGAGTGGCCCACGGCTCTTGGCCGGCAAGCGGAACGGCTAACAGCAGAGAAAGCAGAAGGGGCGCCCAGAATTTCACACACATGACGGTCTTGTCCCCTATTGTAGTCTCTAGGACCTCCACACGCTCGGAGCCGACCCAGCCTGACGCCCGCGAGCCGCGAATTCTGCCAGCCTCGCTGTGCAGGGCGGTCTTGGCTCGCCGCCGTGGAGATCCAAGTCTGCCGCCCGCCCGCGAGCACCGGCGGGCGCGCGCAAAGACAGCGGCGGACGCCTGCCACGACCGCCACCGCTGCGGCCGACTATCGCTGCAGCGAACCGACCGGACCTTGGCTATGCTTGGGGCAAGCAGGGAAGCGGGGTTGGCGGAGTTAGCGCGGAACGGTGCTAGACCCGGCGTTCTGTGCTTGGCGATGCTCGCCGCATCGCTGGCCGGGGCCGAAGTAGAGCCGAGGAGCCATCTTCAGCGGTCCGCGCTGCTCTTGGAGCAGGGCAACCTGCTCGGTGCAGAGTCCGAGGCTCGGCAGGCCTTGGAGCACGCCGATACCAAGACCGGGGCTATGGCCCTCTTGGGCTCGATCCGGCTCCAGCAGGAGCGCTACGAGGAGGGCATTGACCTGCTCGAGCGCGCCATCGAGGCCGACCCTGCCAAGCTGCCACCCCGCCTGAACCTAGCCCAGGCCAGCGCGCTGCTCGGCAGGCACCAGAGAGCGGCTCAAGCCTACCGCGGGGCCCTCGCGGTCGCGCCTAACAGCCAAGCGGCCCAGTTGGGCCTTGTCAGGGCCGAGACGGAACTGGGCAATTTTCGCGAAGCGCTGGCCCAAACGCGGGACATCGCGGATCTCTTGAGGTCTTCGCCGGAAGGCCTGCTACTGCTCGCAAGGGCATGCGCCGGCGCGGGCGACGCGGGCGCGGCGGCCGGGATCGGGCAAGCGTGGGCGGACCTCGGCCGCGTGCCGGCCGACTGGGGAGCACGGCTAGGATCGACTCTGGCGGACGGTGGCCTCACGAGCGAGGCTGCCAAGGTCTTCGAGCAGCTCAAGCGCGGCGGACTTGCGTCGTTCGACGTTGCCTTCAACCTCGGCGAGCTCTACCGGCGCTCCGGGCAGTTCGGAAAAGCCGCCGAGAACTACCAGCTGGCCCTGCGATTCGAGGAGCGTTCGGCCGCGGCCCTGCGCGAACTGGCCGGACTTGCAGAGCGGAACGGCGAGTGGGAGCGGGCGCGGACCTACCTGGCGCGGGCGGCGCGGGAACAGCCCACCGATCCCGGCCTGCACCTGGCTGTCGGGACTGCCGCGCTGCGCCTCGGCCAAGCATCTGACGCGGTGAGGGACCTGAGACGGTCGTTGGAATTGCGCGGCGAGCACCGGGAAACACGCTACATGCTGGGCGTCGCGCTAGGCGCTACCGGCAAGCATGGCGAGGCGCTCGCGCTTCTGCGGGGCCTGCTGGGCGACCAGCCGCGAGATCCTCGGCTGCACCTAGCGATCGGGCTGGTCCTGTACCTCGAGTCTTCCTTCGAGGAAGCGGCCCGCCACTTCGAGGCCGGCCGCGGACCGGCCACGGGCGGCGCTGTGCTGCCCCGGTACTACCTCGCGATGGCCACCCAAGCGCAGGGCCGCCACGCCGAGGCGACCGGCATGCTGGAGGAAATCATCGCCGACTATCCGGGACACGCCCCGGCGCACGTGGCTCTGGGGGCCTCGCTGTCAAACTCGAACCGGCACGCGGAAGCGGACCGGAGCTTCGAGACTGCCCTTAGACTGGCCCCACAGTCGGCGCGGGCTAATGGCGAGTATGCGCGGCACCTGCGCCGGGCCGGGCGCCGCAAGGCTGCCCGGAGGCAGATGAGAGTTGCCGCCGGTCTCAGCGCGCGGGAGAGTGAGCCGGAGGCAGTCGGAGATTTGCTCCAGACTGCCCTCGTTGAGTCACCAAGTACAATGACGGGCCACCATGCACCTTGACACCTACCTTCGGTTCGACGGCAACTGCCGGGAGGCCTTCGACTCTTACCGCTCTTGCTTCGGCGGCGAGTTCACAGCGATGATGACGTTCGGAGACGGCCCCCCGGACATGGGCGTTCCAGACGCCTTCTTGGACCGGGTGATGCACGCTTCGCTGCCTGTCGGCCCCAGCGTGCTGATGGGCAGCGACTCTGTGCCGGGCTTCGGCCCGCCAATGGCCGCCGGCAACAACTTCTCGGTCTTCGCGCACGCCGACAGCCGCGCCGATGCCGAGCGGACCTTTGCCCATCTCTCTGACGGGGGAAGGGTCGGCATGCCCATGCAGGACATGTTTTGGGGCGGCTACTTCGGATCGCTCGAGGACCGGTTCGGCATTTCGTGGCAGATCCAGCACTCCGCGGCGACCAGCTGAGGCCGGGCTGGCCCAGCGGGCATTGCGGCACGGCAGTGGCAGTGGGTAGGCTGTTGGCATGCTGCGCCTGTCCATAGCCCTCGTCCTGATTCTCTCGCCGGCATTCGCGGCGGATCTTGCGAGAGTGCTCGTCTGGGACGAGCGCCAGCCGCGGCAGGACCAAGCCTACGGCAACTTTCTCGGCAATGAGATCGCAGGCAGGCTCGACGGCCTTGACGGCCTGGACGTGACCTCCGCCGGGCAGGACGATCCCGGCCTCGGGCTGGAGGGACTGGAAGACCAGGACGTGCTGGTCTGGTGGGGTCATGTGCGGCACGGAGAGGTCCCGCGCGAGGTCGGCCAGCGCATCGTCTCCCGGGTTAGGTCCGGTGACCTTGCACTGATCGCGCTGCACTCCGCCCACTGGTCAGTGCCGTTCATGGAGGCAATGTTTGCCCGCACCAGAGCCGACGCTAGGCGAAGATTCCCAAACCCCCAGACCAAGATTGAGTTCGTAGAGCCGCCGGGGCGGTTCCCCCCAACGTACGATTCGATCGTCACGCCGGCGTTCTACGCGCTCAGGCGGGGCGGCACGGTGTCCCAAGTCCGGGTGGACTTGCCGAACTGCGTGTTTCCGGGGGTCAACGCTCACGGCGGCCCGAGCCGCGTTACCGTTACCTTGCCCGGCCACCCGGTCATGCGCGGAGTACCGTCCCAATTCGAGATTCCCGAGACTGAGATGTACGACGAGCCCTTCCACGTGCCCCAGCCCGATCAGGTGCTGTTTCGCGAGGACTGGCCCGGTGGAGGGCACTTCCGCGGGGGGATGGTGTGGAACGTAGGCCGCGGCAAGGTGCTGTACTTTCGGCCTGGCCACGAGACCTTCCCAGTCTTCAAGGATCCCAACGTGGCCAAGATCATGGAGAACGCGGTCCGCTGGCTCGGATCACAGGTCAAGCGCCAGCAAGGCGCACGGTAACTGCCCGCCGCCGGTGCCAACACCCGTGGGACCGCCCAGAAGAGCGGGCGACCGCTCTTGAGCGCTTGTGATCACGGGCCGGAATCGCGACCGGGTCAGCCAGTCGATGTGCAAGGTCGGTTACGTCAGTGTGGTGAGGGAAGTGGGAGAGAGGCCAGCATGTAGCACACCTCAACGTACCCGTGATCTTGAGACCCGCACTCCACGAACCCCAGCCGGCGGTGATAGCGGATCGAGGCATCGTTTCGCGGCCTGACGTTCACTTCGCAGGCCAGCTTGTCAAACCGCGGCGCGGCACGCGATGCCGCATCCATGTACAGGGCTGTGTCGACTCCGCGGCGTTGGAACTGTTCGGCCACGGCCACGCGGTCGATGTAGAGGAAGTCTTGATGGCGCCTCTTGAGCCAGCGCAGGTTCGGGCTGGCATATGGCGCCTCCGGCCGCAGGCAGATGAGGAATCCGGCGAGGTCCGGCCCAAGCCGGGCCACGCGAAAGTAGTCGGCCTCCCTCGCGAACCATTCCAAGTCGGTCATCGAGAGATGGTTCATCGCGGGGACGGACTGCTCGTTGATACGGAGCACCGCCGCCAAGTCCCCGGGCCGCACGTCTTGAATGGAGGTCATCTCGATGTGCCGCTTGTGTCCGATCTGGGTGCGAACCTCGGCCGGCTGGCCGCGCCCAAGCGATTCATCCTTCGGGCCACGCCATGCTGGGGCTGGGTCAACGTGCGGCCAGACCCGTTCAGCATCCGGCCCTTCCCGCCCGAAACCGCAAGAGTCCCAGCGCGATGCCCGCCCCCGTTGGTGCCCGGCCATGTCGCGGTGGCCCATTGTCGGCGGGGGCGGTTGGAATCGCTAACCCAAGTGTTCCCCAAACCGCACTGAGCGTCCGTCCGTGCCCGGCGCCGCCACGTAGATTCTGGCGGTTGCCGCTCCGCCACAGAGCCTCGCCAAAGGAACACCGCAGCCAACACCAGAGTGGTCTCACGCCTCTTAGACTCGCGACCGGACGAACCCCCGCGCCCGCCGGAAGCTTCAGCCCTATACATCAAGCTGGGAACAGGCCCTCAATCGCGACAGCCCGGACGGGCGCGCCGTCACCACGGTGCAGCTTGAGAGGGAGGGCCATGAAGAATGTCCGCTCTCCGAGCCTGTCAAGATTGCACAGTCCCTCGCAGATCATGACTCCGGCCTCCAGCAGTACGGTATGGATCTCGGTCAGCTCCTCGATGTCATGGACCGCAGCGACGGAAGGCCCTTCCACACCGACCAGTCTTACTCGGGCGTCCACCAACCAATTGGCCAGGTCCTTGTCGATCCGCGGCAATTGGTCTCTATAGACGGCCGGGTCATCGATGTGACAGCTCCAACCCGTGTGCAAGAGTAGGCAGTCTCCCGGCTGAACCTTGCGGGCGACCGGGCCGAGATCAGCGGGCGAGAGCAGTTGGGAAGGCAGGACATTCTCGATGTGCGCTACCCACGCCCGGCCACAGAAGCTCTCGAGCGGGGCAGTGTCGATGGTCGCTGGCGAGACACCGAAGTGGATCTTGGCGTCAACGTGGGTCCCGGCGTGGGAGTAGATCGACCAGTTGGCAGCGTTCCACCCGTCTCGCTCTCTTAAGTACGCGGGCGCCACGGCTACGCCACGCATCCCAGGTTTCAGCGTGACGCTGAGATCGATGATCGAGTACATGGACGAGATGGCCGGCCAACCCGGCCATGCTTGACGGCTGTGCCTGTGCATGAGTCCGGCGTCGCTCGGCGGATCAGGGGCAATTATAGGGTCAAAGCCGAAATGGTGAACGTTCGCCACCCGCATCGTGTGTGTCCCTATTGCCCGAGAGCGCATTCGGGACGGTGTTTTCCCCAGCCGGACCCGGGCGCGTGCCCGAACGTCGCTTCGATCGCCTGACAGGGGGAATACTGCCGACGACCGATGCCAGGCCCTCTGAGAGGAAACCCTGATCAATCGCCTCACATTGCTCGCAGTGTGGAGAGGGGCGGGACTTGGGCAGTCACCTCAGCGCAACTGAGGTTTCCAGTGGATCTTGGAACGTCCGGTCAACCGTGTGATTGCCTCCCCTGAACAGGGTTCGGGCGCGCCCCAGTCGATCCAGACCCTTTCAGTCGTCGCCCACCCGACCTGCGCGGCACGGCCCAAACGAGCGCCCAATTCTCGGGTTGCCTCGGCCTGCGCCACTCACTGGCCCCCGTCAAGGCTCTCGCAGGCGGCACCCGCCCCGGGCCGGGTTCTCGAGCCTGCATGAACGGCACGGCGGCTGCGTCCGTGTTCCGTGCTAACCCGCTGAGTCTCATTGCGCACAGCGATCCGGTCAGCGTGGCGCGCGAGATCACTCGGCCGTGAAGCAGTGAGCGGGAAGGCCGGGGCTGGCACGAACCGAAGCGTCCTGCGATGTTGCAGGTGCGTTTGAGTCGTCGGTCGCACGCGAGCGACTTGGACGGCCACTCGTCTGGGAATCATCCGTGAAGCCTCTCACCGCACCAGCCCAAGTTGCCTCCATGGCAATGCCGGTCGACACCTCGTTCAAGCGATTCCTGCGGAACCCGAGGCTAGTCCTGCACCTGCTGCGCCTTTTCCCCGTCCGCTCGATCAGCGTGGACCAGATCGAGGACCTGGGACAGGACTGCACCAACCTGATCGGGCCCAATGGTGAGGGCGATATCAGACCGCCAGCGGCTGATCGAAGTCGTGAGGTGGTTGGTGGACGGGGTGAGCGGCGACACGCTTCTGGCCCGCCTCGAACAGCGCTAGCGGCCACATTCGGCCGTTCCCATCGATGGCAGACTAGTGGGCCATCGTGCCGCCCCCCGTCGCGAGGTTTCTGACTGCCGCGTCACCCTCATGCTTGACGCGATCTCGGGCAACTACCGATATCCGTCACCTGCCCGAGCTGGGGATGTCGGCATCTCCTGCAACATTCGGCGAGCTTGTCGCGCACTGCTGCTCGAACTCGGTGGGTCGGCCCAGCCGGTCCTCGTCAGAGCGAAGGCTCTTGCCCCGACGTGCGAGGCAGCCCTTGCTGGAGACTCAGAGGTGCTACTTGATCGTGGTCGGTCGATCCGGCCCCGGGCACAGACGATGACCCTCAGCAAACTGTCGCGCAGTCCCTCGGCGCGCTCTGCCCGTGGCAGGGTCGGGTCATAGCCCAAGGGCTCGGCCTCGTTGGACCCCTTCACCGCGCGAACAACCGGTGCCACTTGCTCCGCGTTGTCAGCGCAGATTACCATCGTGTCCAAGACTCTCGGCGACCGCCCCCGGGCCCGCCCTCATGTGCCGTTCCGAGCACTCGAAGCCCCACACCCGCGGCGCGGCACTTCGGCAACGCCTGTTGGTGCATGACCCGAAACGTGGGGACCGGAAACACTCGGGGCAGTTCGCCAGTGTCAAGACCGATCTGCGCACCTGACCTGCTCCTCGCAAAGGCGCCGCTCACGGTCCTGCGATGTCGCGCAGGGGATCGCAACCGGGATTCTGGGCCTGCGACTGAGCCATAGCCCGCCTCGGCACTTGGGCTACACAAGCACTTGCAATCCGCTCTTGAGGGGACTGGTGGTGTACAGCGGGCGCAGAGCGTGGAAGGTTCCGCTCGACACCGCCGATGCGGCCGGCCTGCCCCGGTCCACGGAGAAGCAGGATGACAAGAAAGAGGAGGACAAGCCTCGTCCCGAGCCCTCAACCGACTGTCGCTCGCTGGACTTGCGCCAAGTAGAGCTGCCCAACGCGAAAGGGGTCCTGCTAGTGCTGCTGCAACGCCTGCAAGTGTGCGAGACTCCAGACAAGCTCAGCGAGCGGGCTGACCGGCCGCGGGGGCTGGTGGCATGCAAGGACTTCGACGAGTTGGCACCGGCATTCGCGGAGTGGATCACATGCGTGCTGCTGCCGGAGATGGGAATCACGGGCTTGGGTCGGAACGAGAACTAGAGGGAGACGCTGGCAATGCTGAAAACGAAGAGGATGAATTGGGCACAGACGATCTACCAGAAGGGGTTTGAGAAGGGGTTTCTAGACGGCTGCCGCGAGATGTTGATCGAAGTCGCCGGGACACGCTTTGGAGAATCCGTTACCGAGCCGCTTGCGGCACTGTTGAGGGCGATATCAGACCGACAGCGGCTGATCGAAGTCGGGAGGTGGTTGGTGGACGGGGTGAGCGGCGACACGCTCCTGGCCCGCCTCGAACAGCGCTAGCAGCCACGTTCGGCCGCCCGATCGATGGCAGTCTTGTGGGCCATCGTGCCGCCCCCCGTCACGAGGTTACTGACTGCCGTCACCTCATGCTCGACGCGACCTCGGAGAAACTAACAATACCCGTCACCTGCCGATCTGGCGTCCACTCTCCAGATTGCGGCTGCCCGCCAACTCGCAGCTTGGCGCGACGACCGTGGCCCACGCCAGCCAGAAGGCATCCAAGCCGCGATCCACCCGGCTCAGACGCTCTGCCCAGCCCGCGCGGTTCGGGCCAGGACTCTCGGCGACCGTCGCGGGCCCCGCCCTCTTGTGCCGTTCCGAGCACTCGAGGCCCCACACCCGCGGCTCGTGACTGCGGCAACGCCTGTTGGTGCATGACCAGAACAATGGGGGCCGACAACACGCGGGGCAGTTCGCCGCGGTCGAGACTGGTCTACCCACCTGACCTGCCCCTCGCTAAAGCGCGGCCCGATCTCCTGCGACGTCGGGCAACGGCTTGCGACAAACTATCAGCCCAAGCTTGCGTTCGGAGGGAGCGGGCAGTCAACGGTTGTAACGACGGGTCCGACCCGAGGCTGAGCGGCGGGCGAGTCACCGGCCTCGCGCGAGGCCAGACTCGCCAGGACGGCAACGCCTCCTCGCCCATCGCGTCCACCAATCTTGAGACACCGCTAGTACGGCAGCGCCCGGCGTTGATTGCCCGGTCGGTGACATGGGCGGGCCTGTCAGCCCTCCCGGCCTCAGGTCACTGAACGCCTTGACGGCGGCGCGCGGAGACAAGCAGGGGCAGCGCGGTCGTGGCGGCCGCACCCTGACCATCCCGGGCACGGGGAAGCGCCGGCCGACCGGCGGTCCGAAGGTGGCTAACCTGAGAGCATGGCTGGCGAGCGCTACCGACCGCGGGAGATCGAGCCGAAATGGCAGCGGTACTGGGCCTCCGAGGGCGTGTACCGCACACAGTCGGAAGCGGACCAGCCGAAGTACTACGTCCTGGAGATGCTCCCATACCCCTCGGGCGTGCTGCACATGGGACATGTGCGCAACTACACGATCGGAGATGCACTCGCCCGCTACAAGCGAATGCGGGGCTTTCGCGTGCTCCACCCGATGGGCTGGGACTCGTTCGGCCTTCCGGCTGAGAATGCGGCCATCAAGCACGGCCAGGATCCCCGTGACTGGACACGGTCCAACATTTCCGAGATGAAGCGTCAGCTGCACTCGTTCGGCTTCAGTTACGACTGGGAATGCGAGATCTCGAGCTGCGAGCCGGAGTATTACCGCTGGAATCAGTGGTTCTTCCTGAGAATGTGGGAGAAGGGCCTCGCGTACCGCAGGAAGGCAGCCGTCAACTGGTGCCCGGAATGCGCCACCGTGCTCGCCAACGAGCAGGTCGTCGACGGGTGCTGCTGGCGGCACGAGGGCACACCCGTCCAGCAACAGGAGCGCGAGCAGTGGTTCTTCAAGACCACCGCGTACGCTGACGAGCTCCTCGACTCGCTCGAGGACCTGCAGGGAGGCTGGCCCGATCGCGTGCTAGCCATGCAACGCAACTGGATCGGCCGCTCGGCGGGAACCGAGGTTGACTTCGCGCTGGAGGGCGACGGAGACCTGATCCGGGTGTTCACCACCCGCGTGGACACGATTTTCGGAGCCACTTGCCTGATCCTCGCCCCCCTGCATCCACTGGTCCAGCGGTTCGGCTTTGGCGACCGCGGACAAGAGATGGCCACCGCCGCAGCGACCAAGAGCCCGGACGACCTCGAGAAGGAGGGCTTCTTCACGGGCCGTTTTGCCGTCAACCCCTACAGTGGCCGGAGAGTCCCGATCTGGGTTGGCAACTTCGTCGTCATGGGCTACGGCACCGGGGCCATCATGGCCGTGCCGGCGCACGACCAGCGCGATTTCGAGTTCTGCCGCAAGCATGGCATCGACGTGGTGCCGGTGATCCGACCGGCCGACGGCCCGCTCGCTCAGTCCGGGAGCATTTCCGAGGCCTATTGCGACTACGGAGTCGTCGAGAACTCCGGGAAGTTCAGCGGCTTGGAAAGCGCCGCCGCGATCGATACCATGGGCGCCCTCGCCGAGGCCAAGGGGTTCGGCAAGGCCGCCGTGACATACCGACTGAGGGACTGGGGAGTCTCGCGCCAGCGGTACTGGGGCACTCCGATTCCAATGGTGCACTGCCCCTCGTGCGGCGTGGTGCCCGTGGCCGAGCGGGACCTGCCGGTACTGCTGCCAGCGAACGTCAGCCTGACGGGGACTGGAGAATCACCTCTCAAGGCCGTCGCGGAGTTCGTGCGGGTCAACTGCCCGCGTTGCGCCGGGCCCGCCGAGCGCGAGTCCGACACCATGGACACGTTCGTCGACTCGAGCTGGTACTTCTACCGATACGCCGACGCCCGCAACGACGGTGCGCCGTACGCTGCCCGAAAGGCGCGGGCGTGGTTCCCCATCGACCAGTACATCGGCGGGGTCGAACATGCGGTGCTGCACCTGATCTACTGCCGCTTCTTCACCAAGGTCATGCGCGATTTGGGACTGGTCGAGTGGGACGAGCCCGTTCTGCGGCTGTTCACCCAAGGCATGGTCATCCGGGACGGGCGCAAGATGTCCAAGAATCTGGGCAATGTCGTCAGCCCGGAAGCCCTCGTCGAGAAGTACGGGTCCGACACCGCGCGAATGTTCAGCCTCTTTGCGGCGCCGCCCGACCGCGACCTCGACTGGCAGGACGACGGCGTCGAGGGCATGTGGAGATTCCTGTCCCGCGTCCACCGGCTGGTCCGCGACAGCTTGGCGAGGTGCTCCGGGCCCAGCGGCCAGCCCCGCTGCCGGGCTGACCGTGCCTGCCTGCGGAAGCTCCACCAAACGATCGACCACGTCACGGCGGACTTTGAGTCTCGCTGGCACTTCAACACGTCGATCGCGTCGATCATGGAGCTCACCAACGCGTTGCGCGCCCGCGAAAGGGCACTCACCGATGGGGTGCTGCACGAGTGCCTGCGCCGCCTCGCCCAGCTGCTGGGCCCGTTCGCACCGCACCTCGCGGAGGAACTGTGGCACGTGCTCGGGGGCCACGGACCCCTGCTCGCCGCTACCTGGCCCATCGCGGATCCGGAACTGGCGCGCGAGAACAGCGTTCAGGTCGCCATCCAGATCAACGGGAAGCTCCGACACCGGCTCACCGTGCCGAAGGGGCTGCCGAAGCGCGAGCTGTCAGCCCGGGCCAGGAAGACGGAGCGCATCGGCGCCCTGCTGGCCGGCAAGACCGTTCGCCGCGTGATAGAGATCCCGGACAGGCTGGTGAACTTCGTGGCCAACTGACAGCAGCCCAGGCCCGCTGCCGCTCGCGTCGGGACTCACGCCGCGTGCCAAGGCAAGGTCCCGGAGGCGGCGGGCCATGCCCACGAGGCGGGCCCCTCCGCCAAGCTTCGACCTGGCCGCGGCAGTCTCTCGGCCCCCGAGAGCGGCCCCTCAGAAATCCACCCGGAAACCCATCCGTATCATGCGCGGCGAGTTGCACTGCGCGAAGGCCAGTCCGAACGAGGCCGAGCTCCAATTGCGGTTCGGGTCGCAGAGGACCGTCCGGTTGAGAGCGTTGGCAATCTGGGTCTCGAACCGCAACTTGAGCGTGTTGCGGAACCAAGCCTCACGGGAGAGGCTGAAGTCCTCGGAAAGGCTGCGAAATCCGCGCACGAACTCCATCGTCCGCGATGCGTCCCCAAATGCCAAATGACCGGGGTCTGCGAATGCCGCGCGATCGTAGAAGCGGTGGCTGGCGACATCGGCCCGTCCTTCGCGGCGAACGCGGACACGACTGGTGACGATGTCGGGACGCTTCTGCCCGTTGAACAGGAACGGCCGCAAGTCATTGGCCATCACAACGTTGACCGGCGTGGCAGACTGTACGCGGATCGCGCCCGCCAAGACCCAGCCTCGCAGGAGCTTCGCCGCGAAGCCGCCCTTTCCGGAACCCAGCCCCGGCAACGCACGGGTGAACTGTGCCTCCACCCAGTGCGGAATGTCCGCGACGCCAAGGCCGCGCTCCAGCGACTGCGTGTCGGTGGGATTCTGCGGCCCCATGTCCAGGCCGTCGGATGACACCAGCGCTCCGGCGCCCATTCCCGTCTGCTTGGACCACGCGTACCGTGCCTGAAGCAGCCCTCCGTCCGAGAACCGCTTTTCCAGCCTGCCCCGGAATGCGTGGTAGAAACTGTTGCCGACCGGCACGTTCATGTAGCCGATATGCAGCATGTGCGGGAACGGGCGCAACGACTGCGCCGACGTGCGCCGAAAGCCGGCGAAGGGCATCGCGACCCCAGCCCCGGTGGCCGACTCGGACGTCGCGAGCGAGCCGAGCACGTCGGCCCCCAGGGCGAGAATCTGGGGCGGGTTCGAGTTGGCGGCCGGGCCCAGCACCAGCCGGTCGGCGACAAGCCGGCTGCCGCGACTGCCGTGGTACCCGAGATGCAGGGCCGCCGAGCGGCCCAGCTCGCGTTGCACCGTCAAGGACCAGTCCTGGATGCGCGGCAGCGTCGCGCGATCCCGTGCCAAAGCAACGGGCGACGTGCCGTTGCCCACCGACGGATCAATCGCAGGCGGCAGAACGATCGCATCCCGCGGAAACCCCGAGTCTAGGAAGTACGCCGGCCGCTGCCCGTTGCTGAGATCGGTGGCGGTCGCATGGAAGCGGAAGCCAAACGTGTTCGCGGCCGTGATCTGGCCCTCCGGCACGCCCGCATAGTGAACCCCGTACCGCGCGCGGACCACCGTCCGCTCGCCAGCCCTGTACGCAAGGCCAACGCGCGGCCCATAGGCGTCCAGTGGCGGGTTCTCAAGCGTGCGCGACCCGATCCGGCCGGGCCCGTAACCGGCAAAGACCATTGCCCCGAGGCGCCCGCCAGCGCCGGGATTGGGCACCCTTGGATCGAACGTCGACATGTTGTCGTCCCGCTCGCGTATGGCCGACTGATAGTCGAACCGCAAGCCCACGCTCAGGGTCAGGCCGGGAGTCAGGCTGACCTCGTGCAAGACGTGCCAGGACAGGAATCGCTCGCTGATCGTCGGAAAGTCCGGGATCTGGAATTCCGTCGAGCCGACCTGGCCCAGGAGGAACGACGCGAACGGATCGCCCGTTTCGGTCAGGTTGTGCCCGTGGCGGTCAAAGCCGGCCGTCTGCATGCGGTGGAAGCTGAAGCTGCCCGCGACATTGCTCGCCCAGCCGCGCAACGGGTAGCTGTGATAGCGATACTCCCCTCCGACCGTGAGCGTGTGGCGACCCCTGATCCACGTCAGGTCCTGGCCCACGCCGAATTGATGGTTGGCCAACCGGCCAAGACTGCCCCACTCGCTTCCCAGCGGCGAGTAGCGGGTGTTGCCGGTGAACGTGAGGGACGGGAGACCCGTCCCGCGATCGAGCAGCCCGTTTCCGCGCGGGCCCCAAAGCCTGTCCTGCCACTCCCCGCCGGCAGATAGCGGATGCCCGGTGATGTGAAACTCGTCGTAGACGAATCTGGTCTGGCTGAGCAAGCCGCCCGAAGCGACCCAGTCGAGCTGCTGCCGCACGTGATGCGTCGTGATGTCCTCGTACACACCCGCACCCGAGTACGCGCGGGCAGCCTCTTCGCCCTCGAGCCGGCAGCCCGCCGCGCCCCCGCAGTTGCGAACGGCCGGTCGGCTCAGGCGACTGAGCAGCAGGCCGGCCCGAAGGCGCTGGCCGAACGAGTGGTCCAGCCGCAGATGGTGACTGGGCGCGTCCACGCGCCAAATCTGGAGCCCGGACGGCACCCCTTGATGGTTGTACTCGAGACCGCGCCGGTCGGGTCTCGGCACCAGGGGCAACACGCCGGCCGCGACATGGCTGCGGAGAGGGTGCGCGGCGGGAATCGCGTTGTTCGGAAACGCTTCACGGGCCGGGACGCCCCCCACCCGGCGGGTCGAGCTGGGATCAAAGACCTGCCCTTGGTACAGAACCCTCCCGATCGCGTCCGCGCCAACGGCCCGGTCCGTCCGGAGTGCCGAGAAGTCCCCCTCGCGGAACGCCTGCACCGGGACCGAGTTCCCGAAACCGGGCTGCTCGCTGGATCGCCTGGCAACGCGCTCGTAGTGGTATGTGAAGAAGGTCTTGTTCTTCACCACTGGTCCGCCTACGAACCCACCGGCCGTGGTCTCGCGATGGCGGCTCTTCGACCCGAAGAAGCCCCGGGCGTTCAGAATGTCGTTCCCGACATAGGAATAGAGAGCGCCGTGAAACTCGCTCGACCCGTGCCGTCCGGTCGCCGGGAGAAAGCCGCCGGCCTGCCCCGAGGGCACGAACCGCACGAGCCGCGCGGATTGGACCCTGTCCGCCTGAGGGATGTCACGGGACCGAAACCGGGCCCGTCCCGCGATCGAGCCCCCGACATCAGACTTGCACACCACCGCGTCCTGGCGGTACACCTGGCCAGCCCCGATGCGAACGATGCCGGCCAGGGATGGCTCGCAGCCCTGTGCCATCACCCGAACCGCGTACCCCCCCGCGGCGAGCCCCGCGGCCTCGTAACTGCCGTCTGCCCGGGTTCGCAGTGCGACCTCCGGCCCACCGTCAAGCGGCTTGATGGCCACCTCCGCGCCGACAGCGGCCGAACCGGCCCCGTGCCGGACCACTCCGCCAATCCGGGCAAAGCCGTCCGCGGCCCGCGCCGCCAGCGGGGCGCAGGTAATTACCAGCAGCGCGATCCAGCGAGAAAGGCGCCACCGTTTGGTCTGGCCGGCTAGCGTCGACACAATGGGACGAGAAGGGGTTCTCCGAGCCACTAGTTTGAAGCAAGTCAGCCTCCGAAGGCAATTGGACCGGGCGGGCGGAGACCTCAGAGCCCGGTTGAGGACCCCGGGGGAACTGGGCAAACGCGCGGACGATTCCCCCGCCATGCGCGACCAGACCGGTCACTGCCGCACCGCAATTCCCATGCATGCCGGGGTCGGAACCCGGCCCGGGCCGTTGGGCGGGGAGGCGCCCACCGCCGTGCACTCGCAGAGCCCCCCGCGCATGGCCGCGGCCCGCGCTGAGCCAGTCGGGGCGAGCGCGGCCAAGGGTCGCCGCGGGGCACCGGGCCCGCCTCTGTGCCCATCACGAGCGTCGCCAAGACCGATGCCCGCTGGCCCGGCCGCGGGGGAGCCTGGTTCAGGGCGCTGGACTTGGACCGGCGCCCCCGAGTATGATCCCGCGGGCCCCGTCGACAACGGCCTTGGCCAAGGTCAGCGCGCGGCGGGCCTGGGCGGCACCGAACGCATCCATCGGCGTGCCGCTGACAAGGCCGTTGGGGTAGCGCGTCGGAACGTAGTAGAGATCCAGATCTTGGGCGACCGGCAGCAACTCGGCCAGTTCCCCAGACTCGAGCCGTTCGATGAGCTCGCGGATCCCATGGCCAAAGACCAGACGGGCACCGCGAGCGTAGTGGACCGCCTTGACGGCCTTCTCAGCGGCCTGGTGCGAGAAAAAACAGGCGTGAGCGTGGCGGCCCGACTCCGCAAGCTCCTGTCCCACCTCGAGATCTTCCAAGGCGGTCGCAAGCCAAGCTCGCGCTGGGGAGCTGCCAGCGCTCATCGATCAGCCGCGGACCGCGCGTAGAACGGCTTCCCCTCCGCCGAGATTGCCGCGAACACGTCGTAGCCAGACGCCAAGCCCCGGGTGAATTCTTCCGGGTTGAAGACTTGCAAGTCCAGCGCCACCGGAAGCGCCGCGCACAGCCCCCCGACCAGTCGCGCCCGCTCGAACGGCCGCAGATCGGTCTCCATCACAACGACCAGGTCAAGGTCAGACCACGCGTCGGCAGTCCCGCGGGCATAGGATCCGAACGCGACCGCACGCTCGGCGCCGGCACGCTCGAGCGGGCCGGATGCCATCCGGGCGAGGTCCCCCAACGACCACCGGGCGGGCTCGTTGAGAATCGCCACGCCGGTGTCGGCCAGGATCGATGGCCGCGTCATCTCCCTACAGACCACGCCGACTCAGGCGGGCGCCGGAATTCGAGCGCGGTTGACGGTGTCCGGACCGAACATGGCCGCCGTCGCGCGACACTCCGAGACGCGAGCGCGCGGTCATCCGGCGAACGCCTGGCTTCAGGCAAGAATCTCGTTCACCACGCGGCCGTGCACATCGGTCAGCCGGAAATCCCGGCCGCTGTAGCGATAGGTGAGACGCTCGTGATCCAGCCCCATCAGGTGCAGGATCGTGGCGTGCAGGTCGTGAATGTGGACCTTGCCCTCGACTGCCCGGAAACCGAAGTCATCCGTGCGCCCGAACGCCATGCCTGCCCGCACGCCGCCGCCGGCTAGCCACGCGCAGAAGCCGTACGGGTTGTGCCCGCGGCCGAACGTGTCCTGGCCCCCCTGCCCGTCCGTGAGGTCCTGATAATGCGGCGTGCGCCCGAATTCGCCAGACCAGACCAAGAGCGTCTCGTCGAAAAGGCCTCGCTGCTGCAAGTCTTCGATCAACCCGGCAATCGGCCGGTCCACCGAGAGGCAGCGCTCAGGATGGGCCTTGCGTATGTTCGCATGACTGTCCCAGCCGTTGGACGTGATCTGGATGAAGCGCACACCAGCCTCCGCGAGCCGTCTCGCCAGCAGGCACTGCACGCCAAAGTCATCCGTGGCCTTGTCGCCGATGCCGTAGAGATCCCTGGCCCGCTCGCTCTCTCCACTGATGTCCAACACCCCCGGGACCTCCGCCTGCATCCGGAACGCCAGCTCGAATGACTCGATGACGCCCTCGAGCTGGCGGTCATCGGAGAGCCGCCGCAGGTGGGAACGGTTCATGGATTGCAGCAAGTCCAGCTGCCGGCGCTGGCCCTCGGGCTTCGCAGCCGAGTTCCCCAGATACCCGATCGTGGCCTTGCGGGCTCCCGTGGCCGCGTTCCCGAGCGCCGTGCCCTGGTATACGGCGGGCAGGAACGAGCTTCCGTACAGCTGAACGCTGCCGCCATCGCCGCGGATGTTGGGCGCGACCGTGACGAAAGCGGGCAGGTTTCGATTCTCAGTCCCGAGACCGTATGCCACCCATGATCCAATCGAAGGTCGCACCAACTGGGTCGCCCCGGTGTGGAGCTGCCTGACAGCCGGGGCGTGCGCCTCGCTGTCAGCCTGCATGGCGCGCAGCACGCACAGGTCATCGACCCGCTCCCGCAGGCACGGCATCAGATCGGAGACGTGCAGGCCGGACTGGCCAGCGCGCGCAAAGTTCGCGATCGGCCCCATCAGCCTCGAGTAGGCGACGCCGGGCATCGATCGGTTCGAGGGAAGCTGGTAGGGCAGCGGCTTGCCGTCATGGCTCGCCAGGTCAGGCTTGCTGTCGAACAGGTCCACCTGCGAGGGCCCGCCCTGCATCCAGAGAAAGATCACGCGCTTGGCGCTTGGCGCGTGATGCGGCGGCTTGGGCGCCAGCGGATCCGGCCGCGCCGCGGCGCGCTCGGCCAGCAGGCACTGCAGGGCCAGCCCGCCAAAGCCGCAACCCCAGGTGCGGAGCCATTCCCGCCTGTCCATGTCCCCTCCTACGCCCGGAACAGAAACTCGCTCGAAGCGAACACGGCGTGGCAATACCGCGCCCACGCCTCTTCCCGCGCCAGGCCCTCCCCAGTATGCCCCAAGAACTCGAGAGCGCGGGTGATCTCGGCCGGCTCCGGCGACCGGCCGAGCGCGGCTCTCAAGAACTTGCCCGCTCGCTCCTCGTCGGTCATCCCGGGAACCGCGAGCAGCGCGCGCGCTGCCTCGCGCGCCTGGCGGATCAAGAACGGCGAGTTCATCAGGTACAGGGCTTGGGCGGGCACGGTCGTGACATCCCTGCGCCCCTTGGCAACGTTCGGGTCCGGAAAGTCGAACAGGTTCAGGACGTCCACGTCCGACAGCTGCGACTTCCTGAGCACCGGCAGGTAGACCGTGCGCCGGTTGCGAACCTCCCCCGAGAGCTCAAGACTGGCCGCCAGCGACGGCGGCTGTGCCATCTGGAGGCTCCCGCGCGAGTGCAGCGGCAAGCCGGGGCCGCCGGCGCGAAAATCGAGGGCGCCGCTCACGAAAAGCACAGAGTCGCGGATCGCCTCGGCCTCGAGCCTGCGGCGGTTGGCACGCCAGAGCAGGACATTCTCCGGGTCCGCGGCCGCGGCCCGGCGCTCGTGGGCCGCCGACAGGCGGTACGTCGCGCTCAGCACGATCTCGCGGACCAACCTCTTCACCGACCAGCCCTCGCGCTGCAACCGAAGCGCGAGGTAGTCCAGCAGCCCGGGATGGGACGGCCGCTCGCCCAAGATGCCGAAGTTGTCCACGCTCGGCACGATGCCCCGGCCGAACAGGTGATGCCACACCCGGTTCGCCATCACTCTGGCGGGCAAGGGATTGCCCGGGTCCACGAGCCAATCGGCCAGCTCGAGTCGCCCGCTGCTCTTCTGGAACCCAAGGCCGAACAGGCGCCGGTTCGCGATCTTCGGGCGGGCGTCGAGCGGGACGAGGGACACGAAGCCGCGCTGCACCTCATCGCCGAGGCTGTGAGGACTGCCCCCGACGCAGATGCGCGCGTTGGCGGGGATCGGAACGTCCGACAGCGCGAGCGCCATCGGCGGGCCCGGCTTGCCATAGTGCAGCACGCGGGCCGCCTCTGTCGCAGCCGCCCGCGCCGCAGCACGGGCCTGCGCCAGCCGCTTCTCGGCGTCGCCCTTGTCCGAGTCACCGGCAGACGCCAGCTCGGCCTCGATCCCCTTGACCGACCGGTCGGCGCTGGCCCGCTCCTCCAGCGCGGCGGAATACGCCGCCTGCCATCCTCGAAGGGCCACCGAGCGGTCCCGCAGCTCATCGGGCGTCTCGGGCAGCGCGACGCGGCTGACGTCGCTGAAGACGCCGGACATCCGGCCATCGAGCGTCTTCGTGCTGCGGAAGATGCCGGCCAGCGCGTAGTAGTCCCGCTGCGGGATGGGGTCGAACTTGTGGTCATGGCAGCGGGCACAGCCGAGGGTCAGACCGAGGATGGCGCGGCCCAGCGTGTCGATCTGGTGATCGACGATGTCCATGCGGAGCTGTTCCTTGTCCTGGCCGACAAGCGCCCACGGACCGATCGCCAAGAAACCCGTGGCGACGACCTGCTCCCGGCGCTGACTGTCGTCACTGAATGCGAGCACGTCGCCCGCGACCTGCTCCCGCAGGAACCGGTCGTACGGCTTGTCCCCGTTGAAGGCGCCGATCACATAGTCGCGGTACCTCCAGGCGTGACGCGACGGGATGCGGCGGCCGAGACCGAGGGTGTCGGCGTAGCCCGCCAGGTCCAGCCAGTGCCGGGCCCACCGCTCGCCAAACGCGGGGGACGCCAAGAACCCGTCCACGGCCCGCTCCAAGGCCTGCCGCGACGTGCCGGACCCGAAGTCTGCGATCTGCGCCTCGCTGGGCGGGAGGCCGGTAAGGTCCAGCGCGAGGCGGCGCAGGAGCGCGCCGCGGTCAGCCGCGGCGACCGGGGCCAGCCCGCGATCCTCCAGCCTGGCCAGGACGAACCGATCGATCGCGCCTCTCGCCCACCCGGCATCCCTAACCTCCGGGATCAGCGGGTCCGCCAGCGGTGCCCAGGCCCAGTGCCCGGTGCCCGGCGCTGCCCCCCCCGGCGCAGGCACGCGTCCGTCCGGCGCCGCGCGCGGCCAAGGGGCGCCCAGGCCCACCCACTCGGCCAGGTCGGCAACTTGCCGTTCCGAGAGCCGACCGGCTGGCGGCATCGCCACCACGCCGTCGGCGTGACGCACCGCGCGGATCAGCCGGCTGGCGTCAGGGTCTCCGGGAACGATGGCGGGACCGGAACGCCCGCCGGCCGCCACAGACTCGCGACTGTCCAGCCACAACTCCCCGAGGACGGTTGCGGCGCGCGCGCTGTGGCACGCGTAGCAGTGCTGGGCAAGTACGGGCCGGACCTTGGCCTCGAAGAACTCCTCAGCTCCCGACCGGGCTGGCTGGGCGGGCGCGACGACCGCTGCCATCGCCAGTGTCAGCACCAAGCGGGGAAATGGGGAACGCACGGTTTCCGTCGCGGCTTGATTGTACCCGGAACCCCCGGGAAACGCTCGCTGGCGGAACGCAGAACGGCCCGCCGGAGCGCTCCGGCGGGCCGTCGGTCTCAAGCCTGGCGCGGCGATCAGAACTCGTATCGCAGCGCGAACTGGATTTGCCGGGGCTCGACCTGCAGGCTGAATACCCGCCCCACGGAACCCGCCGCCAGCGTGTCGTAGATCCTGTTGCCGGGCTTGCGGAAGTGCGTGGTGTTGAACATGTTGAAGAACTCGCCACGCAGCTCCAGGGTGTGCCCTTCGGCCACTTGGAACTGCTTGGCGACCGACACGTCCCAGGCGTTGATCCCCTGGGCCTCGACGATGAACGCTCCGGCGTTCCCGTAGGTGTAAGGCTTCGGGAACTCGAAGCAGCTCACGTTGTACCACTGCTCGGCCGTCTTCGGGCCGGAGTTCGGGTCGCACGTCACGTCGGGCCGCTGGTACGACCGTCCCACGTTGGCGATGTCCCTGCCCGACCGCACGTTGACGGGGGGACCGGTGTTGAAGCGAGTGAACCCCTCGAGCGCCCAGCCACCGAGGAGGGTGTTGGCCGCCCCGCCCCAGTCAGCGCCCCAGCGCCGATTGCGGCCAAAGGGAAGATCCCACTGGTACGCCAGCTGGAACACGTGCTGGAGGTCCCAGCTGGACCGCGACCAGTCGTTCCGGATGTTGAACGGATCTTGGGTCTTCCACTCGGCCAGCGAAGACTGCTCGTCCATGGCTTTGGACCACGTGTAGTTCATGCGGAAACCCAGGCCCCGGCCGAAGCGCTTGTTCAGCTCCACCTGCAGGGAGTTGTACAGGCCTCCGAAGCGGTTGAAGCCGCCGTCCAAGTTTCCGAAGTCCGGCAGGTAGCGCCGGGCCTGAATCGGCCCCGGCCCCGGAGTGGGCGGCGTGTTGATGGCCGTGTACCCGATCTGCTTGCGGCTCGACGATCCGACATAGCCCACGTTCAGGGAGAGCTGCTCGACCAGCTCGCGCTGGATCGAGAAGTTCCACTGCACCGAGTAGGGCGAGCGATTCGTGGGCTGCTGGGGCCAGCCGCCAATGGCCGCCGTGGAGGAGTACGAGGGGCCGGGATTGTCGGCGAAGAACGTCGGTCGTGGGTTCTGGGCGTTGACGGTGTTCACCGTCGCGACCTGCTGTGGCGTGTAGGGCCAGAACTTGCGCAGATCCTGGAGTTCTTGCACAAACGTCGAGTTGTAGAAGACGCCGACGCCGCCGCGCACCACGGTCCTCCTCTCGACTTGGTACGCAATGCCCACGCGCGGCGCGAAGTTGTTGCGGTCCGGGAACATCAGCGCGCGCGTCGTGCCGAGCCGCCTGGCGGGCTGGTTGCGCTCGCCAGTCTCGGGATCGACCTCCGGGTTGACGGTTGCCCACATCAGCCGGCCCAGATTGCCCGTCGTGGGGTTCTCGGTGAGCCACAGGTTGCCCAGTTGGTCCGACGTGTCATACGGCGGGTTGTTGTACTCGTACCGGAAGCCCAAGTTCACGGTCACCTTCGAGGTCACCCGCCAGTCGTCCTGCAGGAAGAGCTGCCAGGCGTTGATGCGCCCGTTGGTGATCGTCTCGCCCGTTGACCGCCGGAACTGGCGGGGCGTCCCCAGCAGCATCGAGGCCGTGCTGAACCCGGAGCCCGGATCAGTGGCCTGCGAGGTCAGCTCGCCGTTGAACCAGAGATTCCCGTTCATCGGGTTGGAAGTGTTGGTGAAGAAGTGGCGGCGGCTGTAGTTGACGCCGAACTTGACCGAGTGGCCGCCGACGTGCGTCGCGTAGTTGGTGATGAACTGCCACACCTTGTCCCCGGTGCGGGTGCCGCCGCCGCCCGCGCTGAACTCGCCGTCGGAGCTCATGTTGGGAATGGGCGAGCAGAGCACGTCGCGCTGGAACATCTCGATGCCAGTGCGGTCCAGGAATGTGGGCCGGTCGATCGCCGAGTTGAGCGTGCAGTTCGGGTTCCACGGGGCGTTGTAGCCGAAGCGGACCTCGAGAATCGAGGCGGCGCTCATCAGCCGCGTCCACTGGGCCGACAGGTTGCGCACGTCGAAATCGTTCTCCCGCGTCAGGTGCGGGTTCGAGCTGGGCGAGAACGTGGCGACGTTCTGGTGCAGGTAGCGGACCGAGAACGAGTCCTTCTCGCCGGTGTTGTGATCACCCCGCATGACCAGGAAATCCCGGTCGTTCTTCGCGGACGTGGTGTTCACGTAGTTTTGCGTGATGCCCCCGAGGTTCGGCAGCGGGATCATGATGTCCAAGAAGGTCGTGATGGCGGGATGGTGCTGCGACGCCGGGATCGCGTTGTTCGGGAACTGATCCCGCAGAATGTTGCCGTCCGCGTCCGCCGCGCCGGTGAACGGGTTGTAGATCCGCTGCGCGAGTTCGGAGAAGTCGCCCGACCGCTGCAGCTGCGTGGGAAAGTTCGCAAAGGAGTTGCTGGCCCGCCTGCGGTTGTAACCCTCCCAGTTGACGAACCAGAAGGTGGTGTCCCGCGCGCCCGGGACCGGACCGCCGATGGCCGCGCCGTATTGGTTCTGGCGGAACGCGACCTTCCCGGTGCCAGCCCGATTGCCGAAGAAGTCATTCGCGTCGAACTTGTCGTTGCGGACGTACCAGTACGCCGACCCGTGCAGGTCACGCGTGCCCGATTTGATGGCGATGTTGACGTTGGCGCCCGTCGAGCGCCCGAACTCGGCGTTGTTGTTGGTGGCGACCCGGAACTCCTGAATCGCGTCCATCGGCGGCGAGCCGCCCGGCGAGTTCATCATCATCATGTTGTTGTCGACGCCGTCCATGGTGAAGTTGTTGTCCTGCGGACGGGCGCCGTTGACGGAAATCAGGAAGGTCCCGGACTGCGTGCCGCGGGACTGGCTGTAGGTCATGCCGCTGGTGCCGGGCATCATCAGGATGAGGCGCGTGTAGTTGCGACCGTTAACCGGGATGCGCTCGATCTCGGTGTTCGTGACGGTCCCGCCCACTGACGCGTCCTGCGTCTGCAGCACGGGGACCTGGCCCGTGACCTCGACGGTCTCGGTGACCTGGCCCAGTTCGAGGGACATGTCGACCTTGACGGTCGCGGCAACCGCGACCACGATCCCGGTCCGGATGCGGGTCTTGAATCCGTCACTCGACGCGCCCACGTCATACGTGCCGGGCTGGACCGGATAGGCGCGGAAGGCTCCGCGCTCGTTCGTCGAAAGGGTGCGCTGAACGCCGGTGGCCACGTTGGTCACGGTAACGTTGGCCCCGGGCACGAGCGCCCCCGTCTCGTCCATCACGTCTCCGACGATGGCGGCGTTGCTGGTCTGCGCGTCAAGCGAGACGGGCGCAAGCCCGAGTGCTAGCGTCAGCGCCGCCAGCAGCAATGTAAACGACTTGGTTCTCATATTGGCTCTGATCCTCCTGTTTCTGCCCCTCTGTAATACCGTGACAACGCCGCGGGCAAGGCGCGCACGGGTGTGCCTTAAACTGTAGCGCCATGCATGGCGCCTTGCCGCAGCAGCGGCCATTGATTGGAGCGCGACCGACGGAGCCGGCAGCCCTGCGCAGGGCTGCGGCCCCGATGGGCAGAGGGAGGACGGCTGGTCCGGACCCTTGACGCCCCGGGCCTGCCGCGGGAGGCCGGCGATGGGTCGCACATGGACGCAATCCGGCTGAGCGGGCCGCGAACTCCCGCGATAGCACACTGCCGGCTCGCCCTGCCGCGCGACGTCACCCAGACGCGGCCCCAGGGCCGCGGAGCGCCGCGCAGACCGGGGCCTACTCGCCCCCGTCAATCCAGAATGGACTGGACCACGCCATGGCCCCGTCCAGCTGCCGCACGCGCAGGTAATAGGAATCACCCTCCCGAGGGCGGTCCCGGTCCGTGTACTCGAAGTCCTGGTCCAGCCCCCCGCCATCCGCGATCAGCTGCGCCGAAACGGAGTCGGTGTGTTCCAGCACTTGGTACTCCCGGCGGTCCACGGCTCCGCCGAGGTCTCCGAGGCGGAACACTTGGCGGTTGGCGGGCAGGCGCTGGCGAGTCCGCCCGTACCCCCCCGAGCCGTTCAGCTCCAAGGTCTCCTCCATGTCGACGACCAGCTCGGTGTCGGCCGAGGCCCCCCTGAGCTTCAGCACGAGCGCCAGGCTGCGCCCCCGGGTGTTGGTCCGGAACTGCACCCGCCCCGCGCCGAGCGTTGCCGCGTACGTGGCCGGGTGCGCGGACCAAGGCTCTTCAAGGCCGACGATCTCGGCGCCCTCCGCCCTGATGCTCCCCTTCCAGGGCCGGTCCCCACGAGGCACCTGACGGCGGCCGAAGACCTCGGTCGAGGACTCGAAGCTCACCTGCACCTTCGCGTCCGCGGTCAGCTCGCCCCGCAGATACCGCTTGGTGTAGACCACCGCTCCGTTCTTGATGACCTCGACCGCGTCGATCGGCGCGGTCCCGTTCACCGAGCACGCGATGGTGGGGACGGGCGGCACCGGCTGGCCCTGGCCCATCCCCACCCCGTTCAGCGTGGCGTCGAGAATGATGCGCTCGCCGGTCGTCGCATAGGTCGCCCTGTTCCGCAGCGCCGTGAAGATCGCATCGCCCGAGTTCTCCGGGGCCATCACCGCGGCCAACCCTCCCAGCTGCCGGTTGGTCCTCCCGCTGTACCCCGGATGGCCGACATGGTTATCCGAGGCCCCGACAAAGCCCACGCGATTGCCGCTCTCGATGTATTTGTCGCCGAACCAGTCGAACGTGCCGTGGCCCGACTGGATCTCCACGAGGCGCTCGATGCCCGGATCACTGGTCGTCCAATCGCCGGGCTGGTGGGCGTGCGGCACCACGAGCACGTCCTCCTCGTCATTGCCCTCGCGCAGTCCGGCGTACAGCTCGTCGAGCAGCGGCGCTGACTGGTTTGGGACCCGCTGGCGGCCCGGCGTGTCCCGGAAGAAGACGTTGTGGTGCCCGCCCCAGGGCAGTCGGGACGTCCACTCGAAGCCGAGGATGGGGGTGAACCTCCCCGGCTCGCGGTACTTCTCGACCAACTCTTTCAAGGTCTGCCACTCAAAGTCATCCATCCAGATGTCGTGCTCTGACAGGCTCAGGAAGTCCAGCCGCGCGACATCCCGCCCAAACCGGTAGTAGCCCTCCGGCGAGCCCTGGCCCTCCGCGAACCCGGTGTGGCCGTGCAACTCGCCCCAATACACGCGCCGCGCCGCCCCCCCTTCCGCGCGCACGGGATTGCTGGTGCCTGAGATCCCGAGGTCCGGGGCGCGCACCCGGAAGCGGTAGACGCCCGGCGCGTCCAGCGTCACAGCCCCGACATGGTGCATCGCGCCGCCGCCCGCGGGCACTTCGCGGTGCAGCGCGCCGTCAAGCCAGACTTCGAGCGCCGGCATGGACCCGGATGCAAGGTTCTTGTGACGGTCCTCGGCGCGCACCGACAGTGTGAAACTCTCGCCGGGCTCGACAATCGAGGGCGCGACAGCGTTCAGGAAGCGGATCTCGGGCTCTCCCACCACCGTGAGGGCCGGCCATCGCGGCGCCAGCGGCCAGCCCCGGCCTTCCAAGTCGAGAAACGTCTTGAAGACGACAAGGTCGTTCGACCACTCCTGCAGCTTGAAGCCCGGCCCACCCCCGGTGCGGTCGCCGAACGTGATCGTCACGGTGTCGCCCTTCTGGAGCGCCGCGCCGGAGAGCTGGAACGAGAGCCCGTTGCGCGTTTCGAACGAAATCCAGCGGCCCCAAGGCTCTGCGAGGGCGAAGGTCGCGTCCGGGTTCGACGCGCGGACCGTCACGTAATTCGCGCCCGCCGGGTCCGTTCCCTGGACATTCGCCGCGCGGCCCCGCCCGATCACGATGCCGCCGCCCGCCGCCATCGGCAAGTCCCCGACTTCGTAGACCTGGCTGACCGTGACATGCTCGCCCGCCAGGAACGGCCCGCTGTCGGAGAGCCGCAGCGGCCCGATCGCCCCCGGCATTTCGTCCTTGATCTGAAACTCCCGCGTAAACCGCTCCAAGAGGGCGGAAACTGCCGCGACTGGCAACTTCGGGCCCTCTCCGGGAAGTCCCCGCAGGCCGCGATTGGCATTGGCGGCCAATTGCGGGAAGCCGCCCGGCACGGGGCCCCCGGTGAGCGAGTACGCGTTGGCCCAGGCCCACAGAGTCGCCAGGCGACCGGACAGCACGGCCGGGTCGGACGAATGGTCCGGGGCTTCGACCTTGAGGCGCTCGACGCGCTCCCGCAGTCCCGGCGACAAGTAGTCCCCCGCCGGGCCGCCGCGCTGGCAGCCCGCACCCCAGGCAAGAATCGCGGCCAATCCGACGGCGGCGGTTGTAGGTTTCAATCCCCTGGCCCCCTTCCCGGGCGCTGCCCCAGCCCACCCACAATACCGCCAACGGTCCCCGCGCGCCCCCTTCGGCGCGTTCCCTGCAACTCCCCCTGGCCCCGTCGGGCAGGCCGGCCCTATCGGGCGAGCCAGCCGCGCGGATTTTCCTCGCGCTCGAGATTCATGCGGCGAAGCGCGGCCTCCAAGTGTGCCCGTTCCTCGGGGAACCGGTCCGACACGTCGTAAGACTCCCCCCGGTCGCGGGCCAGGTCGAACAAGAACGGCCCGTGCGTCGCGGGCCAGTAGGCGCTGTTCTCGGTCCGGTGGGCCGCTAGGTACTTGAACGCGCCCGGCCCGCGCACCGCCGAGAACCGCCCGCCGTTCGTGAAGTAGAGGTCTCGCGGAGACGGGCCGCGATCCCGCCCCGCCAGCAGGCCCGCCAGGTCCCGCCCGTCGATCAGGCGGTCATCGGGCGGCGGAACGCCCGCGACCGAAAGGAACGTCGGGAACAGGTCGACGCTCATCGCCGGCGTGCGAATCACGGCCGACGCCGGAATCGTGCCCGGCCAGGCGGCGATCATCGGTACGGCGTGACCGCCGTCAAAGCGGTTGGCCTTCCTCCCGCGGCGGGAGCCGGGCGAGCCCTCGTGCCAAGGACCGTTGTCGCTGGTGAACACCAGCAGCGTCCGCTCGGCCAACCCCAGCTCGGCAAGGCCCCCCCGGATCTGGCCGACACTCCAGTCGAGCTCTTCGACGCAGTCGCCATAGGGGCCGGCGGCGGAGGTGCCCGCGAAGCGCTCGCTGGCGTGCACCGGGACATGCGGGAACGGCGAGGCGTAGTAGACGAAGAACGGCCCGCCCGCGCTGCGGTCGATGAATTCCAAGATCTCCGCCGTCAGCTCCCGCGTGAGCGTCGACTGGTCGACGGGCGCGGGCACTGCGACTTCGCCGTTCCGGTACAGGGCGTAGGGTTGCATGTCGTTCGAGTAATAGCTCCCGAGGAAGTGGTCAAACCCCTTGTCGGTCGGGAGATGCGGGCTGCGGTCCCCCAAGTGCCACTTGCCGAACATGGCCGTCGCATAGCCGGCCGCCCCCAGCGCCTCCGCCACCGTGACCTCGTCGGCCGGAATGCCGCGGATCCCGCGGGGAAACGCGAAATTGTTCACGGCCAAGCCCATGGCGGTCCCGGACGGGAAGAACACCGAGTGGATGAAGCCCCTGGTCGGATAGCGACCGGTCAGGAAGCTGAACCGGGACGGGGAACACACCGGGCTGGCGGCGTAGAAATTGGTAAGCCTCGCCCCGGCTCGGGCAAGCGCGTCCAGATGGGGCGTGCCCACGGCGATCGAGCCGTAGCTCCCCACGTCGCCGTAGCCGAGGTCATCGGCAAGTATGAAAACGATGTTGGGAGCGCTCGCGGGATCCGCCAGACGCGTGGCTTCCAAGTAATGGCGGTGCTGGCCGAGGCGAATGTCCGGATCCCCGCGCGCGATCCACAGTGCGCAAGCCGCCGGGAACAGGACGAGGCAGGCGGCCAACACCGCGAGCACCTTGGCCGCGAAGACCAGCCCCCGCCTGGCTCCGGGGTGCATGTCAGCGCAGTCCGCCAAGGGCGCGGGAGCCGCCCGGCACTCGGACCGGGGCCGCGACGCGACGTCGGGCCAAGGCGCCCCTCACAGCCATCCGCCGCGGCTCCTGCTTGGGAAGCGTCGCAACAGGGCTACGCGAAGTACACCCACAGCATCAGGACGGCGACAGCCACGACGGCCGTGAGCGCCGGGAGCAGCTTTTGGACCGCGCCGTCCGCCCGCCCCAAACTGCCCCACTCCACGGTCAGGCCCGCCACGCGAGCCAGCGAGGGCCGCTCGCCCAGCTTGCTCACGCACCAGAAGAGCGCGAGGCACCCGAAGAACACGCCGACGCTGAAGTTAAGGAAGGAAATCTGCACCAAGCCGGTGAGGGGCCCCAGATCCATGCCGTAGGCCTTGTACAGGATGTCCAGCGCGAACCGTCCCGCTCCCGCCAAGCCCCCCGCGACCAGAGTGACGATCGCCGCCCGCGACGTGCCGCCCTTCCACATGATCCCCAGCAGGAAGGTGGCCGTGATGGGCGCCCCGATGTAGGCCTGCACGCTCTGGAGATACTGGTACACCTCCCCGCTGAGGTAGCGGATCATCGGGATCCACAGGATGCTCAGCACCACGACCGCGGCGGTCACCAGCCGCCCGACAAACACCAGCCGCCGCTCGCTCGCAGCGGGCCGCAGCTTCTTGTAGATGTCCATCGTCACCAGCGTCGAGCATGAGTTCAGGACGCTGCTCAGCGAGGACATCAGCGCCGCAAGCAGGGCCGCGACCATCAGGCCGGACAGCCCCGGCGGCAGCAGGCGCTCGACCAGCAGGGGAAACGCCGTGTCACCGGTTGCCTCGGCGGGCCAGAGCGTCCTCGCGATCAAGCCCGGCAGGACCAAGATGAACACGGGCGTGATCTTGAGGAACGAAGCGAAGATCGCCCCGCCCCGCGCGTGCGGCAGATTGCGCGCGCTGAGCGTCTTCTGCACGATCACCTGGTCCGTGCACCAGTACCAAGTGCCCAAGATCAGGGTTCCCAGGGTTGTCCCAAGCCACGGGTACTCGGGGTGGTTGATGTCCTTGACGATGTGGAAGAAATCCTCCGGGAGCGCTTCCCTCAGCGCCGCGAAGCCGCCGGCGGCATCCAGGCCGAGCCACGTCAGGTACGCCGAGCCGGCGACCATGATGAAGGCTTGCAGGAGATCGGTGTAGATCACGGCGGACAATCCCCCCGTGATGGTGTAGATCCCAGTCGCGATCACCAGCAGCACCGCTGTGGTCATGTAGTCCCAGCCGAAGATCTCCCTGGCCAAGATGCCGGCGGCGAACAGCGCCACCGAAATCTTGGTCAGCACGTAGGCCATCAGCGAGACCGTCGTCAGATACCAGCGACATGCCGGGCTGAAGCGCTTCTCCAAGAATTCCGGAACGGTGAAAATGCCGCTCCGGAGGTATTGCGGCAAGAAGATCCAAGCCAGGAACAGCAGGCAGAAACTTGCCGACCACTCGTACGTCCCGACCGCCAGACCGCTCGATGCGCCCGAGCCTGCCAGGCCAATGACGTGCTCGCTGCCGATGTTCGTCGAGAACAGCGTCGCGCCCACGGCGAACCACCCGATGTGCTTGCCGGCAAGGAAATACTCGGTGGTGGTGTTCTTGTTCCGCGAGTGGTAGAACCCCACCCCGAAGACTGCCGCGAAGTAGGCGGCGATAATGGCAGCATCCATGGGAGATGCGAGTATACCTTGAGAAGTTTCCGGCGCATCGGCCTGATTGTGTTCGCCCACGGATCTCGCGTCGAGGGGGCCAACGAGTCGGTCCGGGCAGTGGCGTCGGAGGCGGCCCGGATGGCCGGCATCGGCCTCTACCGGGCAGCGTTCCTCGAACTGGCGCCGCCCACGCTGGCCGAGGCTGCCGGCCAGATCGCAGCCGAGGGGGCCCGCCGCATCTTGATCACCCCCTACTTTTTGACCATGGGGCGGCATCTGACGGAAGACCTGCCCCGGCTAGTCCGGGAACTGCGGCCCTCCCTGCCGGACGTGCGCATCGAAGCCTCGCCGCCCTTGGACGGTCATCCCGACCTGGCGGGCATCCTGGCCGCGCGGGCGCGAGCGCTGCTGGCGGAGGCCGCCTGACACAGCGCGGCTGCGAGAGGCCGGCAAGACCATGCCCTCGATCGAGCTGATGTCAAGCGTGGCGCTGTGCCCCACGGCCAGCCACCTCACCTTCCGGGCACCCTACCGGCACGAGGCGGGCCAGTACGTAAGACTCGAGGCGGCGCGCGGATCGAAACCCGAGGCGGGCTACTACTCGATCGCGTCACCGCCAAGGCCTGACGGGAGTGTCGAGTTCTGCATCCGGCATGTCGGCGGCCTCGCCGCCCATCTGTGCCAGCTGGCGGCGGGCCGCACCGTCGAGTCCAGCCCGCCAAGCGGCAACATGCGGCTCGCAGACGCGGCTCGCCGGGCGGTGTACGTCGCCGCGGGAACCGGAATCGCCCCGATGCGCGCGATGCTGCTCGCGCAGCTGGAGCGCAACACCGCGGCCGACGCGACCTTGGTGCTGGGAGCGCGGCACTCGCAAGACTTGCTGTTTCACCGCGAGTTCCGGGAGCTCGCGACGCGCCACCCCGGCCTGCGCCTGCTGCCGACCGTGAGCGGCGACGATCCCGGGTGGAGCGGACTGCGCGGACGCGTCACCGCCCACATCGGGCGGGCGCTGGCCGGGCGCAAGGACTTGGACACGTACTTCTGCGGACCGCCCGAGATGGTGCGCGACTTGCGCGGACTGCTCGCCGCCAGGGGCGTCCCGGATTCGCGCCAGTGTTACGAGAGATACTGAGAATCTGGCCGCAAGCCTGAGGAGGCCGGGCCAGCCTGCCGCCATGCCAAACATCGCAGTCACCCTTCCAGACGGCTCCCGCATGCAGGTCGCTGCGGGCACGACGGGCTTGGAGGTCGCGCGGAGCATCAGCCCCGGCCTGGCGCGGGTGGCGCTTGTCGCAGAGGTGGACGGGGAACTCGTGGACTTGGACGCGCGGTTGGACCGGGACGCCGATGTGCGGTTCCTGACGGCGCGCGACGAGCGGGCCTTGGAGGTGTACCGGCACTCGGCTGCCCACCTGCTGGCCGCGGCGACGTTGGAGCTCTACCCGGAGACCAAGCTCGGAATCGGCCCGCCGACAAGCCAGGGCTTCTACTACGACATGTACCGGGAGACGCCGTTCACCCCGGTGGACCTGGAGAAGATCGAGCGACGCATGCGCGAGATCGTCAGGCGCAACCCCGAGAACCGGCGGGTGTGGGTGCCCCGCGAGCAGGCCCTGGCCGAGTACGAGCGCCAGGGCGACTTCATGAAGTGCGAGCTGATCACGGAGAAGACCGACGGCGAGCTGGTCTCGGTGTACAAGACCGGCGAGCTCTTCACCGACTTCTGCCGCGGTCCCCACATCCCCTCGATGGGGCGCATCAAGGCCTTCAAGCTGCTGTCCGTGGCCGGTGCCTATTGGAAGGGCGACGAGACCCGCGAACGCCTGCAGCGCGTGTACGGCACCGCGTTCTTCACCAAGAAGGAGCTGTCGGCCCACCTGAACCGCCTCGAGGAGGCCAAGCGGCGCGACCACCGCAAGCTCGGGCGGGAATTGGATCTGTTCAGCGTCCAAGAGCTGGCCGGGCCAGGCCTGATCTTCTGGCATCCCAAGGGCGGCACGATCCGGCGAATCATGGAGGACTGGTTGCGGGAACAGCTGGTGGAGCGCGGCTACGGGCTCGTGTCAACGCCCCACGTGGCCCGGCACGGCCTGTGGGAGACCTCCGGGCACGCGGAGTTCTACAAGGAAGACATGTTCAAGCCGATGGAGCTGGACGACTCGCTCTACCAGCTCAAGCCGATGAACTGCCCGTTCCACATCCTGATCTACAAGAACCGCCTGCAGAGCTACCGTGACTTGCCCGTGCGGCTGGCAGAGCTGGGAACGGTGTACCGCTACGAGCGCTCCGGCGTGATGCACGGGCTGCTGCGGGTGCGGGGCTTCACGCAGGACGACGCCCACATCTTCTGCACGCCCGGTCAGGTCAAGGCCGAGGTGATCGGATGCGTGGACCTGGCGATGGAAGTGCTGCGCGTGTTCGGGTTCTCCGACTTCTCGGTCGAGCTGTCGACGTGGGACGGCGGCAAGGGAACCAAGTATGCCGGGACCGCCGAGGAATGGGACCTGGCGGAAACCAGCTTGCGGGAGGCGCTGCGCGAGCGCGACATCGAGGCCACGGTGATGCCCGACGAGGCGGCATTCTACGGTCCGAAGATCGACGTCAAGATGGTGGACGCCATCGGCCGGTCATGGCAGCTGTCCACGGTTCAGTTCGACTTCAACCTGCCGCGACGCTTCCAGCTCGAGTACATCGGCCCCGACGGCAAGGCCCACCAGCCCATGATGGTGCACCGCGCTCTGTGGGGATCGGTGGAGCGGTTCTTCGGCGTGCTCATCGAGCACTACGCGGGCGCGTTCCCGCTGTGGCTGGCCCCGGTCCAGACGGTTGTGCTGCCCATCACAGACCACCAGGCAGAGTACGCCGAGCAGGTGGCCTCCCAGCTCCGGCAGCGCGGCATGCGCGTCGAGGTGGACGCCAGGGGCGAGAAGATCGGGTTCAAGATCCGAGAGGCCCAGCTCCAGAAGGTGCCCTACATGCTCGTGGTCGGGCGGCGCGAGGTGGACAGCGGAACGGTGAGCGTCCGGCACCGCAAGCGGGGCAACACGGGCGCGGTGACCCCGGCGGAGTTTCTGGCAACAGCGCTCCCACTGATCGAGTCGAGAGACGCCGCTTGAGAATCCGACCGCTGCGCGGCGCCGCCGCCCGGTCCCGTTTGGCGCTGGCGCTGTGCCTGGCGGCCCTTCCCCCGTGGGCGGCATTCGCCCAAGGCGTTGCCAGTTCCAACGCGCGGCCCGTCAAGGCTGGCGAGCCCTCCGGGCTGCCCTGGCCCGCCAAGTTCACGGATATCGCCGCCGAGGCCGGCCTTGACGTCGAGTTCACATACGGGGGCGCCGAGGCGAAGCGCTACATCATCGAGTCCAACGGATCCGGAGTCGCGTTCCTCGATTACGACGGGGACCGGCGGCTTGACGCCTTCTTGGTGAACGGATCCCGGCTGGAGGGCTTCGGAGGCGACGCTCCTCCCACGAACCGCCTGTACAGGAACCTGGGTGACGGCACGTTCGGGGACACGACGGGCGAGAGCGGACTGGGCCGCTCGGGCTGGGGAAGCGCGGTCTGCGCCGGGGACTTCGACAACAGCGGTGCGGTGGACATCTTCGTGGCTTACTGGGGACCGGACGCGCTCTACCGCAACGAGGGCGACGGCACCTTCTCCGAGATCGCGCGAGCCGCGGGCGTCGCCGGGACCGACCAGCAGTGGAGCGCGGGTTGCACCTTCGTCGACATCGACCGGGACGGCCTGCTCGACCTCCTGGTGACCCAGTACCAGCAGTTCGACCTGGAGACGGCACCGCCGCCCGGCGAGACCTCGAACTGCGAGTGGAAAGGAATGCCCGTCTACTGCGGGCCGCGCGGGCTGCCGTTCGGGAACGTGACGCTGTACCGCAATCAGGGCGACGGGCGCTTCGAGGACGTGAGCGTGGCCGCCGGGGTGCGGGACGTGCGGGAATACTACGCGTTCACGGCCGTTGCCGCCGACTTCGACGGGGATGGCTGGCAGGACATCTACGTCGCCTGCGACTCGACGCCCAGCATCCTGTTCCTCAACAACGGTGACGGCACGTTCACGGACTTTGCCACCGAGACCGGGGTCGCGTTCAACGAACACGGCTTCGAACAGGGCGGGATGGGCGTGGGCATCGGCGACTTTGACGGCGACGGCTGGCTCGACCTCGTGAAGACCAACTTCGCGGACGACTACCCGAACCTCTACCACAACAACGAGGGACTGTACTTCGAGGACGTCTGCGTGCGCGCCGGCCTGGCCTCGAACCCGCAGTACGTGGGCTGGGGCGTCGAACTGGTAGATCTGGACAACGACGGCTGGCAGGACATTTTCCAAGCGAACGGGCACGTCTACCCGGAACTCGACCGGCAGGACAAGGTGCGCGAAGCGTACAGGCAGCCCAATCTGGTGTACCGCAACCTGCGGGACGGGCGCTTCGAGGATGTCACGGCCCTCTCCGGGCCGGGACTGCGGCAGGCACGCTCGAGCCGCGGCGCCGCGTTCGGCGACTTCGACGACGACGGGGACGTGGACGTGCTCCTGATGAACATGGGGGCGCAAGCGACGCTGCTCCGGAACGACCCTCGCGGCGCGGGCAACTGGATCCGGCTGGAACTCCGCGGCGTGGCGTCGAACCGGTCCGCGGTGGGAGCGCAGGTCTCCGTCGAAGCGGCGGGGATCCGGCAGACGCGCGCGGTCGTGAGCCAGTCCAGCTACGTGTCGCACAGCGACCTGCGGGCCCACTTCGGGATCGCAGATGCCGAGAGTGCCGACCGGATCGTAGTGCGCTGGCCGTCAGGCGAGCAGGAGACATACGCGGACCTGGCCGGCGGGCGCGATTGGTTGCTCGTGGAGGGCTCCGGCGAGGCGGCGGCACTGTGACGACGCGCGCTCGCCGCAGAAGGCGACCGCTGCCCGTGCCAGCCAGCGCTGCGATCACCGTTGCGCTCGGACTGACGCTCGCCCTGAGCGGGGCGTCCGGCCAGCCCGACAGCGCCGAGGGGCTCACGGACCGGGGCTTGGCCCTGGCCCAGTCGGGAGACGAGCGCGGCGCGGCCCGGCTGTGGCAACAAGCCCTCGAACTCCAACCCGACTACTTCCCTGCCCTCTTCAATCTCGGCTACATGCACTTCGCGGCCCAGCGCTTCGAAGCTGCGGCGCCCTATCTGGACAAGGCGGCGGACGCCGACCCGCGGGACTTCAACGCGCAATACCTCCGCGGGGTGGTAGCCCAGAGGCTCGGGCATGGGGACCAGGCGCTCCGGTCTTGGAAGCGGGCGCTGGACCTGCGCCCCGGCCACGTCCAGCTGATGCAGGTCATGGCCGTCGAATACGGCAAGGGGCGATACCACGGCGAAGCGGCGGACATCGCGAGCCGCGCCCTCCGCTTGCGCCCGGATGTCGAAGACTTGCACTACCTCGCGATCCATGCCTGCCGGGAGGCGGGAAATCTGGCCGAGGGGCTGCGGATCGCGAGCCAGGCCGTCCGGCGCTTTCCGGCCTCCGCCCGCGCCAACTTCGAACTGGCGTGGCATCTGCAGCGGGAGGGGCGCTTCGACGATGCCCTCAAACCGCTGCGCGAGGCTATCGCGCTGGATCCCTCGTACGAGGAGCCGCATTTCTTCTACGGTGACTGGCTCGTGAAACAGGCACAGTTCGAGGAAGCGCTCGAGCCGCTGCGCGAGGCGATCGCGATCCGGCCCGACTACATGCCGGCGAGGATCGCCCTGGCCCGGGCCCTGATGGGTCTCAAGCGGTGGAGCGAGGCACTGGCCGAGTTGAACCGGGCCGTGGAGCTCGAGCCGCGCCACCCGCAGCCGCACCTGATGCTCTCACAGGTGCACTTCAGGCTGCGGGACCGGGACCGCGCCCGCGAGGCAAAGGAGATTTCGCTGCGGCTGCGCCGCGAGAACCCGACCTTCCTAGAAACGGTCCAGTCCCGTCCGTTCCCGGACTGAGATTGGCGCGTCACGGGCACGGCTCATCCGGCAGGAATTTGGGGCAAGGCAGAATCGCAGCGCGGGACTTCCGCCATGCCGGCTGACCGCGAAAAGGCCCGCCCGCCTCCGCAACCCCGCGGATGCCCGCCAAGCGGCTGCGGCGTGCCCGGCCCGAGAACCTGGCGCTTCGGGCGAAGAGACCGCCCCGGCGGCACGCTCCGGTTACCACCTGGCCAACGGTCTGGTCGCGAGGCCGATCTCGGATTCTAGAATGTTGGTGACGCCATGGAACTGCCACGGCATCGAAGAGTGTCGGTGATCTTCTGGATCGCCCTCGGCGCGTGCCTCGTGGCGGTGGCGATCTTTCTCAACATTGGCTGGCTGGCCGCCAATTGGCCCAAGGGGATCTTGAGCGTTCTGGGCGGCATTGCCGGGCTAATGCTGGTCGTCGGCCTGGTGCTCAACACGGTGTTCCTCGTGCGCGAAATTCGCCGGAACGAGAAGCACGACGCTTTCATCAACGCGGTCACGCACGAGCTCAAGACCCCGGTGGCGTCACTCAAGCTGTATCTCCAAACCCTGCAACAGAGGCGCCTGGACGAGGACGAGCGGCGGGAGTTCTACTCCACGATGCTCGCGGACATGAACCGGCTCCAAGCCACGATCGAGCAGGTGCTGCTGGCGGGAGCCCTGCGGGCCCCCCGCAAGCCGCAGCGCTCCCCGGTGGACGTCGCCGCCGTGGTCAAGGACTGCGTGGGAAAACTGCGGCTGAGCTACAACCTTCCCGAGGCCTCGCTCCGATACCGCAGCGAGCTGTCCCAGGACAACCCGACCCTCGTGCTCGGAAACCGGGACGAGCTCAGCGCCGCCGTGTCGAACCTGATCGACAACGCGATCAAGTACTCGGGCCGGAAGGTGAGCGTCGGGATCGACCTGCTGAGACCATCGCCTGAGCGGATCTCGGTCCGCGTCCGCGACAGCGGAATTGGCATTGACGGCGAAGACCTCAAGCGCGTCTTCCGCCGCTTCTATCGGGGTCCCGGGGCATTCCGCGCCAAGGGCACCGGGCTGGGGCTCTACATTGTCCGCTCGGTCGCCAAGAAGCACGGCGGACGCGTCTTTGGCGAGAGCCCCGGACCCGGGAGCGGGAGCACGTTCACGCTTGAGTTACCCCTGGTCGCCGGCACATGAAGCGCATCCTCATCGTCGAAGACGAGCGGAGCCTTGCCCGCGGGTTGCAGTTCAATCTCAACGCGGAAGGCTTCGACACGCGCCTGGCCACGACGGGCGAGGAAGGCCTGGCTGCCATTCGCGCCGGCACGCCGTTCGACGCGCTGCTCGTGGATGTGATGCTGCCCGGGATTGACGGCTTCGAGCTGGTCCGCGAGCTCCGCTCCCAAGGGTGCTTCGTGCCGGTGATGATCCTGACGGCCCGGAAGAGCCCGCGGGACGTTGTCGAGGGCCTGTCGGCAGGTGCGGACGACTATGTGGCGAAGCCGTTTGACCTGGCCGTGCTGCTGGCTCGCGTCCGCGGCCTGCTGCGGCGCCACCGCTGGAGCGCCGCCGAGCAGATCCACGGCGTCCCCGAAGTCTACGAGTTCAACGGTCGCCGGGTCGACTTCGAGAAGCGCCAGCTGGATGTCGAGGGCAAGGTCCGCGACCTGACCGTCACCGAGGCGCGCCTGCTGTACTACCTGATCGCGAACGAGGGTCGCAGCGTGTCGCGGGACAGCCTCCTGCGGGATGTGTGGGGCTTGCGCGAGGACACTGACACGCGGGCGGTCGACAATTTCATCGTCCGGCTGCGCCGGTCCCTAGAGCCGGAGCCGTCCAAGCCGCGCCACGTCCTGACCGTCCGCGGCGTCGGCTACCGCTTTGTCGCGAAGCCCGAGCCCAAGCTCAGTCACCGCTTGACGGGGGCGGCCGCGAAGCGGTTTCGCCGTCCGTGATCCCCACCGCCCAGCGGAAGCCCTCGAGCCACATTTGCTGGATCTCCGGCGTGTCCCAGACCTCGTTGCGGTGTCCCAGAAGGCAGGTGAAGACGCGGCCCTTCCCAAACTCCCGCACCCAAGCCAGGGCGAAGTCCCCGTCCGTGCGCCTGACGCCCCGCTTCGTCATGTCGACGCTGGCAGTGTCGAGAGACATCAGGACGCGAACCTTCGAGCGGTCGTAACGGTCCACTTGGTAGATCTCGTCGGTGATCTCGAACGACTCCGCGAAGTGCTTGGTGACCGGGTGCTTGCGGTCCTCGACGCGCACGCGTATCTTCTGGTGCCACGGATGGTTGATAAAGGCGCCCCCGACCATGTCGATGTATTCCGGCCAAGTCTCGCGGAAGGAGTCGGTTCCGCTGTGGGCCACCAGAATCGCCTTGCCGTCCTCCCTGACAAAGCGCATCAGGTCCGCCTTCTGCTCCTCGCCTATCTCCAAGTCGCCCTGCGTGTAGAACATCACGGCGTCGAAGTAGTCGAGGTTCTTGCGGTTGCCCCGCAACTTCTGCTTCGTGACCAGTTCCATGTCAGTCCGGAAGCGCACGTCGAAGAGGCCGGTGCGCTCGCCAATCTTGGCCATCGTGAACATCGCGTGGGAAACGGCGTCGTGCGCGAAGAAGTCCGAGCCACCGAGGACCAGCAAGTGCATCTTGCCGTCCGCGTCGGCCCCAACCGCGGGCGGCGCCAGCAGTGACGCGACCGCGAGCCAGGCCAGCATGCCGAAAACAGGGATCCCAGAGCGCATGGTTGCTAGTTTCGCACAGGTGCCCGCAAGCGCCGCCAGAACCCACCACGGCCATCCGGGCGCTGCAGGGCCGTCCCGGCAAGACGGCCGGGTGCAGACGCCGCCGGCCCGTTCCGCCCGCGACTAGAGGCGGTTGATGAGAGTTGCGACGTAGGCCGCCCCGAACCCGTTGTCAATGTTCACGACTGACACGTTGCTCGCGCACGAGTTGAGCATCCCCAGCAGGGCCGACAGGCCATTGAAGCTGGCGCCGTAGCCCACGCTCGTGGGAACGGCGATCACCGGAACCGAAACCAGACCCCCCAAGGCGCTGGGCAGGGCGCCCTCCATCCCGGCGCAGCAGATCACGACCCGGGCAGCCTGGATGCGGTCAATCTTCGAGAACAGCCTGTGAATCCCGGCGACACCAACGTCGAAGATCGTGTCCACCTCGTTGCCCATGACCTCCGCGGTGACGGTCGCCTCCTCGGCCACCGGTATGTCGCTCGTGCCGGCGCAGACGACGGAGATCTTCGCCTTGCCCAGGTTCCGGCGATCGCCCCAGACACGCACCGCGCGAGAGCGGGGAAAGAACTCCGCGCTGGCATCCAGCTCGCGCACGGCCTCGAACATGGCCTCGGAAGCGCGCGTGACCAGCAAGTTGGGCGATCGCTCGAGCAGCTTGGCCGAGATGGCCCGCACCTCTGCTGCGGTCTTGCCCTGCCCGAGGATCACCTCCGGCATCCCGTGTCGCAGCTCCCGGTGATGGTCGACCTTCGCGAATCCGAGGTCCTCGTAGGGCATGTGCCGCAACCGCCCGACGGCAGCGTCCACGTCGCAGCTGCCATCCTTGACGGCCGTCAGCAGCGACCGAAGCCGGCGATCGTTCACGGGCGAGCTCGGGACGGAGCGTAGGAGCCAATCTCAACCACCGGGTCGGGCCCCGCGCCCGCTGGCGTGTCAATCACCTGCGCGACCCTCCGGTCGGTCACGGAAACGATCCAGATCTGGTCTTCGTCCTGCACTCCCGCGAACGCGTGCCGCCCGTCCCGGGACAGCGAGATCGACAGTGGCGAGCCACCGAGCGGGATCTGCGCGACCTCCCTCATCTCCGCCGGATCGGCGATGCCAACAGCGCGCCCTGACTGCAGCGAGTACACGAGCAGCTCGTCATTGGCGGTCGCGACAACGCGGTTGACGCCGTCGCCGGTCGCGATCGACCCGGAAACGGACTTCGAGTCCATGTCGATGACATCGATCCGGCCTTCGTCCCGGCAGGTCACCCACAGCTTGGAACCGTCCTGAGAAACCAGACTGCCCTGCGGTCCGGCACCGACCTCGATCAGGCGCAACTCGCCGCTGGCAGCGTGCACGGCACCGACCGTGCCGCTGCCGGTGTTGGACACGTAGCCCCACCCGTCCGGCCCAAAGGTGACCATGTGCGGGTCGACGCCGCCGTTGTCGAAGTCCTTGATCACGGCAAGGGCGTCCAAGTCCACCAGAACAATGCGGTCCGGATTTTCGGACGTCACGAACGCCCGGCTCGAGAAGGGATCGATGCCAATCCCGTGAGGGCGGTGAAAGCGCCCAAGCGGCAAGACTGCCACCCTGCGCCGCAGCGCAAGGTCGACCACCGAGACGGTGTTGCCGCCCGGCCCGTCGTAGTCCATCCACAGCACGCCGTTGTCGGACACATAGGCGAACCTGCCGTCCGTGGAGAACGCGACTTCGTGGGGCGTGGCACCCACGGCCACCGCGCCGACCCGGCGGCCCGCGGAATCGTAGAAGCCGACAGAGTCGGCCTTTTTCTCGACAACCAGCAGGTCGGCGCGCGGGTGCGCGGGAACGGCGGAGGGGGCGGCCAAGGCCGCCAAGCCGGAGAAAATGCTTGTCATTAGCCTTGGGGTCGCGGTCCGCGCCGCCTTGATTGTACAATGGGGTCCGATGCCCTCAAGTCTGAACAAGGTGATCCTGATAGGAAATCTCGGCAAGGATGCCGAGACTAGGCACACCACGCAAGGCACGCCGGTGACGACCTTCAGCCTTGCGACGACGTCCCGCATCAAGGATTCCGCAAGCGGAGGGTGGCAGGACAAGACCGAGTGGCACAGCATCGTGCTCTGGAGGGGGGACCGCGTGGCGCCCTACCTCAAGAAGGGAAAGAAGGTCTGCGTGGAGGGCCGCCTGCAAACCAGATCGTGGGAAGACCGGGCGGGAAACCGGCGGTACACCACGGAGGTGGTCTGCGACGCGTTCGGCCTGTACTTGCTAGGCGGGCGCGGTGGCTCGGGTGGCGGTTTCGACCGGCGCGACGAGCCGGTCCGCGAGGGCAGTCCCAGCGGCCCGGCCCCGACGCCGCCTCCTGCCCCCGAGGCAAGCTCGAAGCCCCGCAAGGCCAGTCCGCCGACAGTCGATATCGACGACGACATCCCGTTCTAGGCGCACTGCCGGAGCATCCCGAACGCCGCACACGGTGCGGCATTGACCGGTCAGGCTCCCGCGGGCGTTGGCGTACGATCGAGGGGTGTGTGCCAGACTCTCTCCTTGCCCGTCGCGTCTGCCGTATTGCGTCTGCAGTCAGTTGGATGAGTCGGACGCGCGCTATGTCGCCCCGTTCGCCGTCACGGGCGATCCGAGCGTTGCCTTCCTGGCGCTGCGGCGCGTGCTGGCCGCCTATCCCCGAACGCGGATTGTCGCCTCCACGGACAGCTACGTGCGTGCGACCTGCAGGACCCGGCTAGGATTTGTCGACGATGTCGAGTGCTGCCTCTGGAGCGAAGACCGACTGGTCCATGTTCGGTCGGCCTCGCGCCACGCTCTCTTGTGGGACCTGGGCGTGAACCGGCGCCGAGTGGAGAGCCTCAGGCGGCGGCTGTCCAGCGCGGCCGGCTGACCGGCCCCCGCGCCGTGCTCCAGGGAGGGTGCCGACGTCAGGCCGGCGCTGGCTGGCCCTCGTCCAAGCCCGGAAGGCCCGGGCGCGGGGACGGGCGAGAACCGGCCGGTTCCGGCGCCGGACCTCCGTCGTCGTCCCCGGGCGGGATATTCATCACAAGTGCGTCCAGCTCGCGGCCGGCAAGCAGTGCCGCGACTTCTTTCCCGTCCAGAATCTCGCGCTCCAAGAGTGCCTCGGCGATTCGCGTGAGCCCGTCCGCGTTCTCCTCGATCACGTTCCGCGCGCGGCGATAGCTCTCTGAGACCAAACTGCTCACCTGGGCGTCGATCTGCTGCGCGGTCGCTTCCGAATAGTTGCGCTGCTGCGCGATCTCGCGCCCCAGGAAGACCTCCTCCTCGCGCTTGCCGAACGTCAGCGGGCCCATCTCGCTCATGCCCCACTCGCAGACCATGCGCCTCGCCAGTGCCGTCGCGCGTTCTAAGTCATTCCCAGCGCCCGTCGTCATGTGGTCCATGAACAGTTCCTCGGCGATCCTGCCCCCCATCAGGATCGCGAGCTGGTCCGAGAGGTAAGCCTTGGTGTAGGTGTGCTTGTCATCGATCGGCAGCTGCATCGTGATTCCCAGCGCCTGGCCGCGCGGGATGATCGTCACTTTGTGCAGCGGGTCCGCCTGCTCGAGCAGTGCCGCCACGACCGCGTGGCCCGCCTCGTGGAAGGCCGTGTTGCGCTTCTCGTCGTCGCGAATGATCATCGAGCGCCGCTCAGCGCCCATCATGACCTTGTCCTTGGCCACCTCGAAGTCGGCCATTGTCACGACCTTGCGATTCTGGCGCGCGGCCAGCAACGCCGCCTCATTGGCCAGATTGGCGAGGTCCGCTCCGGAGAAGCCGGGCGTGCCCCGGGCCACGACCATGAGATCGACGTCCTTGCCGAGGGGAACCTTCGCGGTGTGCACCTGCAGGATCCCGAATCGCCCGCGAACATCCGGGTGCGAGACCACCACCCGGCGGTCAAAACGGCCCGGGCGGAGCAAGGCCGGATCCAGCACGTCGGGGCGATTGGTCGCCGCCATCAGGATCACGCCCTCGTTGGAATCGAAACCGTCCATCTCCACGAGGAGCTGGTTCAGTGTCTGCTCGCGCTCGTCGTGGCCGCCTCCCAGGCCGGCCCCGCGATGGCGGCCCACCGCGTCGATCTCGTCGATGAAGACGATGCACGGGGCGCTCTTTTTCCCCTGCTCGAACAGGTCGCGCACTCGGCTGGCGCCCACGCCCACAAACATCTCGACGAAGTCCGACCCGGAAATCGAGAAGAACGGAACGTTGGCCTCGCCGGCAACCGCGCGGGCCAGCAGAGTCTTCCCCGTGCCCGGCGGTCCGACCAGCAGCACGCCCTTGGGAATGCGGCCGCCCAGTTTCTGGAACTTCTGGGGTTCGCGCAGGAACTCGATGATTTCCTGCAATTCGTCCTTGGCCTCGTCGACCCCGGCCACGTCCTTGAACGTCACCTTCTTCTGCTGGGCGGTCAGCAGTCTCGCGCGGCTCTTGCCGAAACTGAGCGCGCGGTTCCCGCCAGCTTGGAGCTGGCGCATCATGAAGATCCAGAAGAAGACGATCAGCACCAGAGGCGCGATGCGCCAGAACATGGACCAGAACCCCAGGGACGTCTGGTCCTTGACCGTGACCTTCACGCCCTGTGAGGTGAGCAGGTCAAAAACCTTCGGATAGTCTTGCGGGATCGTCGTCTGGAACTTGCCGGAATTGGCCTGACCCTCGACTTTCTGGCCAGTCACCGTGATCTCGTCGATGTTTCCCTGCTCAGCGGCGGCGATGAACTCCGTGAAGCTCAGGGTTTCCAGCCGGTCGCCGCTCTTGGTGTTGACTGCCTTCCACAGGAGGACGGCCGTTCCCAGCATCACTACCCAGAAGACCGCTGTCTTGATTGTCGGGTTCACGTTGTTCAATCCTTCGCGGCGGAAGGCCCGCCCCTCTGTTTAGACGCGGCTGGGACCAAATTCGGTCCGGCCGGATTTTCGGTCCCGATAACAAGCACTCGGCGACTGTCCCGCTGCACCCGAAACTCGGCGTCGGAGCCGAAGCGGCCGGTCCAGACGACCCGGTCCGCGCCGCGACCGCCCGCAACCACAGGCCAGCCGGCGCGCGACCACGCGCTCACCCGGTGCTTGTGAAACAAGTCCTTGATCTTCCTGGGAGCATCGCGCTCGACCGGCGTGAGACGATCCCCCGGGCGCCACCCCCTCGCCCGCAGTGGCTTTGGGACACGGTCCCAATCCAGCAATGCAACCTGCTGTTGATTGTACAGGCTCCGAGCGTCGGCCGGCGGGTGCACCGCAGTACGGAGGGCTCCCCACCCAGACACTGGGAGGGTAAGCGCACCCGGCACGGGCACTCGCATGTCGTAGTCCGGCATCTCCGCAAGAGGCCGGGCGCGCAACAGGACCGACCCGAAGGATCGCTGTGCCACCAGGCCAGGCAGGTGCGCGATGCCCGAACCTCGACGCTGCCCCACCAGCCCGCGGAGGGACTCGACATGTCCGAAACTCGGGGCCGACCCGAGCTCCTGGGCAAGCGCATGCAAGAGGCGCCGCTGGGCCGCGGTGTGCAGCGCGCGCACCCGCGCAACGTCCAAGACAGTCCCGTGCGCTGTCTCGGTGACGCACTTGCGGCGAATCCTGGCCACTTCGCGGATCCAGTAGCGCTCCTCCTCGAGCGCCCGGTCTGCCGTATTCGCCAGTACGGCCTCGATCGCGGGGTTCCACTCCCGCCGGAGTTGGGGCAGCAGCCGGTGGCGGATGCGGTTGCGCGCGAAGCCATCGTCCGCGTTGCTGGAATCCTCCCGCCACGCGATGCCGTTGGCGCGCAGGTAGGCAACCACGTCGGCCCGGGCGATGTCCAGCATCGGGCGCACGATGCCGTCCGACCGCACCGGCAGAATTGCACTCAGGCCCGTCCCGCCCGCGCCTCGCAACAGGCGGAACAGCAGGGTCTCGGCCTGGTCCGACCGGGTGTGCCCTGTGGCGATCACGCCGCAGGTGCCCAGCCTGAGCAAGTCCGCGAAGAACTCGTACCGAGCCCGGCGGCCCGCCTCCTCGAGATTCTCGCCGGAGACCCGAGCCCGGGCCCCGACGTCGACCCGCCGCGCAATCGCCCGGCAGCCCAGATCCCGCGCGCTGTCGCGCACAAACCTCTCGTCGGCGTCCGAAGCTTCTCCGCGCAGGCAATGATTCAGGTGAACCGCGACGATTCCCGTTCTCGGGTAGAGCGTGCGCAGGCCGTGCAAGAGGGCAAGCGAGTCGGCACCGCCCGAAACCGCGACGCCGACCGGGCCGCTACCGCGGAACAGACCCTCCCGGTCAACCCTCGCGCGTAACCGTCGGAGCACCCAGCGACACCTGCCTGCACTCAATGACGACCGCGCCATGCCTGAGGTTGCCCGTTTGGAGGCGGTCTCGGTTGCACGGACGGCCCCGCCGCGGTTTATCCTTTTCTAGAGAGATGCCGGCCCGTCTTCTGCTCGCCTTGGCGCTTGTCGCGGCCCTTCAGGGGCAGCAGGTCGAGCAGTGCTCCTCGGTTGCTGTTTACAGCCCGTGCGAGATCCGCGCGGCATTGGACGCCGCTGAACTTGAGGCGCACCCGAGGCCGTACATGAGCGTGGAGCTCAGGGCCGAGTTCCGCTCGCCCAGAGGTGGCCGGACCAAGGTCATGGCCGCGTTCTGGGACGGCGGCGGACAAATGGTGCTGCGCTTCTCGCCAGACTCGGAAGGCCGCTGGGACTTTCGCCTGATCTCGAACGTCGAGAGCCTTGACAGACTGACCGGCAGTTTCGAAGCCACTGCCGCCACCACCCCCGGCTTCATAGAGGTCTTCAACGGCCGGCATTTCCGGTACCCGCTGGACAACGCCGGCCACTACTGGATGGGCGACACTGTCCTGAGGCTGGCGGACGAGCCCTGGAAGGCCTTCCAGTCCCGTGCCGAAGAGCGCTCAACCCAAGGCTTCACTCACCTGCGGGCCTCTGTCCTGCCGCCGGAGGGCGAGACAGACCGGGCGTTCGGCCCGGTCGGCGAGCCCGTGGCGGAGTACTTTCGCGCACTCGACCGCCGCGTGGCCCACCTTCACGACTTGGGCATCGTGACGGATCTCGTGCTCGCCAGATCGGGCGCGCAGCTGGAAGGGCGGTTCCCGCGCCGTCGCGACCAAGAGCGATTTGTGCGGTACGCCTGCGCCCGGTACGCGGCCTTCAGCGTCACATGGCAGTCGTTGCTGGAGTGGGAGAGCCACTCTTCGGGGGCAGTTCTGGCAGAGCGGATCGCGCGCTATCTCGACGAGCACGATCCGTACGGTCATCCCAAGTCGACCGGCGCGACCGTCTCCTCGGCCCCTCTGGCCCAGGGGCGCCGGCTGCCCGAGGAGAGCTGGCAGGACTACTTCGTGCAGAACCGCGTGGACCCAGCCCTGGCCTCGATCGAGTACGAGACCACCCGCGGGCCGTTCGTCAACACCGGGGTCGGCCTTGGAGGCAGCGCGGCGAGTGCCCGGAAACAGGCTTGGACAACGGCCACGCGGGGCCACTACGTGACCCTCGGCGGACCCGGCGGAACGGCCGATGCCGCGGCCGCAGCCCAGCTGGTGCCGTTGCGCCGGTTCTTCGGCCAGACGCGGTACTTCGACCTAGAGCCACACTACCGAGTGGTGGGAGGCAGCGCCTTGGCACTGCATCGGGTGCCTCGGTGGGCCGAAACGGCGGTCGGCATTGAACACGTGGTCTACGCCGAGCGACCGGGCCTGATCGAGCTGCTCATGCCAAAGCAGGAGTACTCGGTGAGCTGGTATGACCCGGCGACCGGCGAGTGGTTCGACCAGAAGAAGAAGCTCAAGAGCGACCGATTCCGGTCCCGCACGCCGGACGCCGAGAAAGACTGGGTGCTGTACGTCCGCCGGGAAGGCAAGAAACAGGACTACAACAAGTCGTTCTTTCTCGAGTCCAAGGCTCCGAAGTACCGCGAGATCGAGGTGAATCCGTCCGCTGTTCCGTTTGAGATCCAACTTCCCGCAGACGCTTCGATCCGGGCAGGCACGGAGCACGACTTCAACGCCACTCTCCTGAAGGACACCGTTGCGGCCAGGCGGATGATCTGGATCTGGACCGCTTCGGTGGCCGGGTCTGACCGGGGCGCTCGGATTCTCGGCACGGGCCAGACAGGCAAGTTCAGCGTCCCAGCGGTGATGAGCCAGTCGTACCCGGCCACGCTGCTTGTGCGGGCGATCGGCCTCGACGGCGCGGGCCGCCTCTTTGAGGCGATTCGCACCTATGGCTTGGAGCCGCCCGACTGAGCCATCCCGGAGTCCGAGAGTGGCTGCGACTGGGAGAGACCGATGCGGAGACGACAGTTCCTGACGCTTTCAGCCATGACTTGGACCGCGTGCAGTTCCCGGCGCACCAGCCCGGACCGGAAATTGGGTGACATGGCGGAATTTGCAGAAGCCTCGGTCGAATCGCTGCGGTCAGCGCTTGAGTCCGGCGCGCAGACGGCCCGCACGCTGTGCGAGTCCGCCTTGGAGCGCATCGACCGCATCGACCGCGCCGGTCCCGCCCTGAACTCCGTGATCGAGGTGAATCCGGACGCCTTGGCCGACGCGGACCGCCTCGACGTCGAACGGCGGGCGGGACAGGTCCGCAGTCCGCTGCACGGCATTCCCGCCATGCTCAAGGACAACATCGACACGGCGGATCGCATGCAGACCACCGCTGGCTCGCTCGCGTTGGTGGGGTCGGGAGTGGCCCAGGATTCCACGGTGGCAGCGCGAATGCGATCGGCCGGAATCGTGCTGCTCGCCAAGACGAACCTGAGCGAGTGGGCCAACTTTCGCTCGCGACGGTCCACCAGCGGCTGGAGCGGCCGGGGCGGGCTGACCCGCAATCCCTATTTTCTGGCCCGCAACCCGTGCGGGTCGAGCTCCGGCTCCGGGGTCGCCGTGTCCGCCGGCCTCGCGCCGTTGGCGATCGGCACGGAGACCAACGGATCCATCGTCTGCCCGTCGTCCGTCAATGGGATTGTCGGAATCAAGCCCACGGTCGGGCTTGTTAGCCGCGCCGGGATCATCCCGATCTCGCACACACAGGACACGGCCGGTCCCATGGCCCGCACTGTCGCGGATGCGGCCGCACTGCTGACCGTGCTCGCCGGTCCAGACCTCCGCGACGGCTCTACCGCTGCTAGCGCGGGCAGAGTCTCCCAAGATTACGGCAAGTTTCTCGACCCGGACGCCCTTCGCGGTGCCCGCATCGGCGTGCTGCGAGAGTACTGGGGGCACCACGCCGGCATCGATTCTCTGCTTGCGGGCGCCACGGGCGCCATGCGCGATGCCGGTGCCGATCTTGTCGACATCGAGGAGTTGCCGGAGATCGCACGGGCAAACCTTCCGGGGCTCCATGTGATGCAATACGAGTTCAAGCACGGGCTCAACGCCTACCTCGCGGGTCTCGGCGACGGCGCTCTAGTCCGCACACTGGCCGACGTGATTCGGTTCAACGAGGAGCGGTGGCGCGAGGAAATGCCGTACTTCGGGCAGGACATCTTGGAACAGTCCCAGGCAAGGGGGCCGCTGTCGGATCCCGCCTATAAGCAAGCGTTGGTGGAGAGCCGGGACGCCTGCCGCCAAGCCATCGACGGAACCATGGCGGAACTTCGCCTTGACGCATTCTTCGCCCCCACGACAGGTCCGGCATGGGTCACTGATCTGGTCCACGGCGACCGCTCGTCGTTTAGGGGCTGCGCATCGGCGGCCGCGCGTGCGGGGTACCCACACATCACAGTCCCGGGAGGCTCGGTCTTGGACCTGCCCGTGGGCGTCTCATTTTTTGGCGGGGCATGGTCCGAGCCGAGACTGTTGGGGCTGGTCTACGCGTTCGAGGCCGCCACCAAGCACCGGGCAACTCCGCGCATGCGGCCAGGCGTTGGCCCGGTCGGGGCTAGCACGCCGCAAGCGAGGGTCACGCGGGCGGGCCCTTCCTTGACAGTGTGACCCGTGGCGCGCGCTAACCCAATCGGACCGACCACATGGACCATGTGTTCTGGCCTGTCGCCGATTGCATCAGCCAAGGTCTTGGCGGTAACAGAACCCGGCTGAGCACCTAGAGCGGGCGGGTTGCAGACTGGCAATTTGCCACCGGCACAGAGTTCAGGCGATCTTCGTGGTAGCAGACTTCGCGCACACCATGGTTCCGGTCATCGGGAGGCTTGAGCATGGCTCCACAGGCGGTCGGCACGTAGCGGGGGTGATCCACATCTTCAGCGCGCCCACGCCTGCCCGCGGTCTGCCGCTGAGGTGCCGGTGCGGGGCCCGCCATCGGCAGCGCCCCCAGCGGCAGACCCAGCTCTGCCGCCAGTTGCGGTAAGCCCGCGCCGGCTGAGGCCGCGCACCACGCACCCCACGGATTGCGCCAACCGTCCTGCCTGCAGCGCTCGCGTGCCAACTCCGCCCGTGACAGCTCGGGGTTCCTCAGCTCGCATCTCAGCCACTCGATGCTCCCCGGCTGCAGCCTGCGACGACCAGCGAGCACCAAACTTGTGCTATAGAACTGACCCCCTCCGGGTCAACTGCGATAGAGCGCTAGAGTGCTGACGCTCGCCTGTCATGCTACGGTATGCTAGTTGTACAATGAACGGGAGGGGCATCATGTACATGCTATCGGTGCTCGGTGGGATAGCATCTGTGCGGAGTGCCTCCCAGCGCACGATCGGCCCCTTGGGCAACTTCAGAACGCCCGGCAAGCCGGCGAGACAGTCATAGCTCGACGAGGCTGGTCTGAACAGTGATGATGGAGTCTAACGTTCCCGTCGGGATTCGGCTGCTTGAAATGGGGGTCGTCGTGACAGCTAAAGAGTTGGACCCACAGATGTTCTCCTCGCACACGCTCGTAGCCTTGGGTGTTGTGCCCGAGACGTGGGGTGTGGCCTCCGAATTCGCCACGACGGTCCTCTCTGGAGTGGCCTTCGAGAATCAAGTGAGATTGACTGTGGGCGAGTCCCAAGTGCTCATCGGCCAGTTCTGCGAATCGGCACTCAGGGACACCTATGAGTGCCATGCGGTCACAGCCGCCTTCGTCGGCAAGTTCTCTAACCTGCCCTATGTCCATCTAGGTCTCAACTGCGTGCTGGCGAAGGAGCAGCCCGAGCCAGGCCGCTGGCTTGTGGAGCGATTCGGCGCGGAATCCGTCATCAATGATGAGCGGCTGACTAGCATTCAGCCTGCATTCGCCTACCCGCTCGGGGATGCCACATGCAACATCGGACTGGACCCAGGAATGGTTGGGGATCGCCCGTGCATCCTAGCCCGCTGCAATCTGCACCACGAGGGCCCGTTGAGCGCAGATCGCTTGCAGTCGGCCATCGCAAGCTGGGGGGATCGGCAGGAACGCGTCGCCGACATGGCTGCCAAGCTACTGGGGGTCGAACCAACGTGAGCACCGGCCAACGAACATTCTGCCAGCGGTCCTCGGGCAGCGCGTGGCCAGACGCGTCAGTGCTGCCCACCGCAGGGTCCGCCTTTCCACCGGACCGCCACTGGCCGGATAGCAAGCCCCCAACCGCCCAACGCGTTTCGGTTACGCTTTCTCAGGACTCGGTCGTGATTGCACCGCATGTCACAGCAGGCGGTTTCGGACGACTGTTTTCGGAGATGGATTCAGTCTCCGACAACTCTCAAACCTCGCCTCCGATGGGTCTGATGTCTCTGGTTTCCGAGACACCTAGGCAACGTGCGCTGTCTCAGGCACATCGGTCCGGCGGTGAAGAAGAGCTGATTCAGGCCTTGGAAGTAGGTGGCCTCCAGGAAACAGCCGATCGCATTCGCTTTCTCAGCGGGCTTCACAAGAATGATCCGGAGGAGCCTCCCATCCGACCGGAATCCCTGCGCTGCTGCGTCTCGTTCGTCCTGAGCCGCGGCGAACTTCCGACACCCCAGATTGGCTTGGACTTCGACGGACTGCTCTCTGCAGAGTGGTCCTCGCCTGAACGTGGCACGGTAGCACTGCTCTTCCGCGTTGACGGGGCGGTCCGATTCGCAGCGTCGTCACACAGTCATGAGCCAGTGCGACGCGTTGGAGGCACTTTGCCTGCAGACATGGCCGTGAATGCCGTTCGAGCATTCATTCCTTCACTGGAGGACAGTTAGTGGCGAGCGTTGGAGTCCCCGATGATCATCACGTTGCTAGGTACTGCAAGCCTGCGGCTGTGGGTGATGACGGACTGCCTCTGATGGGAGCGTTCAGACTGAGGCCGGGCGAGGATTACCTGTCTCTCAACTGGATTGAGTGGTTCCAGCAGTCGGACTTCGACGGTGCGCTGAATTGTGTCCGGCGAACATTCACAAGAAAACACTACACGCTCAAACCAAGTGGCCGGTTCGCAGTATTCGGGGTCGGGGCGGCAATTGATGCAGTGAGACAGGCCGTGGGACGGCCTGGACAGGTGAAGCACTTGAATCAAGATCACGACCCGTCTCATGTCGGCCTCTTCGGCTACACTCATCACGATGTCGAGGTTGCTGTCGAATTGAGAGAACTGACCCGTTGCGGGAAGGTCTGGCTGGCCGTGGTTCCATCGTCCCGCCGTTAGCTCCAACAGACTGGTGAGCATTCCAAATGGGGACTCCCTACGGCTTCTCACGCCTGACAAGCGGGAGGGAGTCCTCCAGTTCTCCATGAAACGCCCGAACTCCCTTATCCCGACCGTGCCAGCCAACCCGATCCGCCCGACGCCCCTCTCTGAGGAAGCCCAACCGTAACTATTGGGTAGGGCCGCATGACCGGCCATTCCTTATTCCGCTTGGCGTGGAAGGCAGGCTGAGGCTCTGGCGGCTCCGGCTGCTTGGAGAGTTCCCGGAGTGCATGCCGGTGATGCGGGTTACGTAGCAGGAAGTGTGGCTTGCGGGACCCTTGCCGTGGCATCCGGATCCAGCCGGGGCGTGCCCGCCCGCAACCAGTCCGCGCTATGCCAACTGGATCTTCGTCTGCAAGCCCCACTCCTGCAAGTGCCTGCAGAACTTCCTAGACGAATCCCTGCACCAGTCCTCCGGCTGGTTCCCCATGCACAACGCCAGGCTGCAACTGACATAGCATCGCTGCCGCTGAATGAGCGGTCCGCTCGTCCGCGAAGGAGCCGACGCCGTCACCGGTGCTGGAACGGTGGCGGCCTCTTCCGCTCGCGCTCCACCTTGCGCAGGGCCATGCACGACAGCTTGACGGCGGCTCTCAGGCTGGGGAAGTGCCCGAGCGTTCTCACAGTCCGCAGCACGCGGGAGTTGAGGCTCTCGATGGCGTTGGTGGTGCAAGTGGCCTTGCGCACGGGCTCGATGCAGGAGAAGGAAGGGACGATCTCCTCCCGGTGCGCGTGCCAGCTGGCGGCGATGGCAGGGTGCTTGCGCCCCAGTGTGTGGGGCGGATTGCAGGAGTGGGTTTCCTCTAAGAGACTCGCCGCTGGTCGGAGGCGTCGGCTGAGCCGGTCTTGGCAGTGCCGACCGTCTCCCACTTCACAAGGGCCATGTTGCGGGTCTCGCGGCTGAACTCCATGCCCACCAAGGGAACCGGCTTGCCGGAGCCGAGGTGCTGGTCCGCGTAGTCCTTAGCTCGTGTCTGGGTCAAAACCCCCCATGAGCGGGCAGAGCCCGTGATTCATCAGGTAAGATCCTGCGCTGCGACCAGCGGAACTCGATCCGAAATGCCGTTATCCAACGGCCATAACACCTCAATAAGGCTTATATAGGATTATTATCTATACGACAGATAGACCATGATATGTAAGATGTGGGCCGGGGGCGGACCTCCCCCTGACAGCGCCCCGGCTGTCCTGTGGTCTGAACTGGCAAGCACCCCTAGGCGGCCTTGGGCCGCCGCTTCGCCTGGCGCTTCCTCTGCGCTTGCTCCTGAGCGTTCAGCAGTTTCCCGATCCGGTGCACATTCGCTGCCAATATTGCCCGCCAGACCACCTTCTCGAACACTTCCTGTAAGCATTCACTCCGGGGAGTATTTTGGGGCCTGGGAGGCTGGCCCTCGCGAGGGCCAAAGGCAGGGGAAGGCGCGGATAGGTGAAGGTGCGGCCCGCAGGTGCAGAGTGGCCTCGCTCGCCGCGTTCAGGCTCCAGCCTGAGAAGGTGGGCGAGTGACGTAGCGACACTCGCGAGCTGGCCTCAGCGGGGAGTTAAGCTGCGGGCGGGAAAGTGCTGTCGGGTGCGTCAGCCGGCGCTGCCGCTGGCGGCCCGTTGGCCGGGGTCCACCAGCGGATGGGAGGTGCGCGGAGTTCCTCGATGCGCTGCTCGTCCATCTCCCACGGGAGCCATGGGGACAGTTCCGATGGGGCTTGGCCCCGGTTGCGCGCACAGGCATCCAGCCAATCCAGCATGTAGCGGTACGGGTTCAGCCCCGCCACTCTCGCTGTCTGCAGCACGCTGAGCAGGCGCCCCGCCGTCTCGGCCCCGGCCGGACCGCCGGACCCGAAGCTCAGCCGGCGCGAGATCACGGGTCCGCGCAAGGTCCGCTCCGCGTAATTGTTGTCCATGGGAATCGCCGGGTCCTCGAGGAACACGCTGAGCCCCGCCTTGTGCAGGATCAGGGACGCCGTGGCTTTGCCCCGCGCTTCCACCTGGGCCAGCTCCGCGCCGGTCCGGCCACCGCTTGGCACGGCGATCAGCATTTCATAGCGCGCAACCAGGCTCCTCCACTCTTGCACCGCGTCGTCGAAGAGTTTCCCGAGGCTGGCTTTCAGGCTTGCCTGCGCAGCCTCGAAGTCCTCGGCCTGGTCCTGTAAGGGCAGTTCGGGCTGCCAGGCCCTGCGACGCAGGTGCGCCAAGTGGAACACTTCCCCGATCCGCTCGAGCCAGTCCGTGGCCCACGGCTCCAGTTCCGGAAAGCCGGCTTCCACCCGGCAGTAGTGTCGGCGCTGATGAGCCCAGCAGAACTGCAGCCGGACATTCTCGGAGCGCTTGGCGAAGGCCGGATAGACACTCCAGCAGTCGCACACGAGCGTCAGCAGCTTGCCTTGGCCCAGCTTGCCCAGCAGTGCGCGGCCCGAGGGCAGCCCGCGCGTCGGCAGGATGCGCATCCAGACGGCATCCTCGCAGCAGACCATCCACAGCCAGTGCTTGGGTCTGGCGCCGGATGCCGGGGGCTGCTTGGCGTTGTCCTGGCCCTCAATGTTCTGCACCGGCCAGGAGGTTTCGTCGGCCTGCACCACCCGAGCCTGTCCCAGACGCTCGGCGATGGCCTGCTCCAAGGGCTGCACCAGTAGGGCGAGCCTCTGCAGGCCTCGCGCCAGCGTCGCCGGGGCCATGCCCAACCCGATGGCATCGGGAATTACATCGATGGCTTGACAAAGCAGCCTGATTCTGCGATCATCCGATGAGTGATTCTACTTCGCAGTCTTGGCCTTCACGGTTCGCGGCCAGCGATACTTCCGCTTCCTAGACGACTTCAGCTTCGGCTTGAGCAGCGCTTTCGCCAGCCTCTCCGGCGTCGCTCCCTCGAAGTGGTTAACAAGCAAGGGCTTTTGGCAAGTCTTCAAGGATGATCAGGGCAATATCTCATCGGCCCGGGTTATGTCCATCTGGGGCTACTGCCTGCTGACGATCCTCGTAGCCGTGGAACTCTGCTGCGGCAAGACAGTAGGCCGAGAAGACCTATACCTGTGGCTGATAGGCGCATCCGCTGGAGGGAAGGCTGCCGGGAAGTACTTCGAGCAGCCAATGTGAATTTGCGCTATGCGTTCTTGGCGATACGAAACGCGACAACGGCCACGAAAATCGTCACTCCGATCACGGGTGCCAACTTCCAGGCAAGGGAGACGAGCTGGGCGGAATCCATGCCTACGCCACCAGTTCCCGGTACAGCAGTCGCTTGCCGACCAGCCCCGCGACCATCGCGTGCATCTGGTCGAGCGTGTCCTGCTCGCGGATGTTGTGACGACCCGCGAACTCGTTCACGTACCTGTGCAGGTGCTTCGGGCTCATGCGGTGGTACGTGCCGTAGTAGCCGCGCTTGAACATCGACCAGAACGACTCCATGCCGTTGACGTGCGCCTCGCCCCGGACGTACTCGCTGCCGCTGTGGTTGACGGACTCGTGATTGTCCAGCTTGTTGTACACGCTGCTCTCGTCAGTATAGACGGTCGCTTCCGAACTGACTTCCCGGCTCACCATCTCGCCCACCGATTCCTGATTCACGCTCGGTATTGGTGTGGCAGCCACGCGGTTCGAGTCACGGTCCTTGATGCCTACGACCGCATCCTTGCCGACCGGGCCGCGCCCGGTGAGTCCTTCCCGCTTCGACTTGGACATGTTCTTGCGCTTGCCACCGATATAGGTTTCGTCCATCTCCACGGGCCCGTCGAACGGCTCGACGGATTCCTCTTCCCACGCTTTGCGCAGCCGGTGAAGCATGAACCATGCCGTCCGCTGGGTCACGCCTAGGTCGCGATGCAGCTTCATGCTGGAGACCCGCTTGAGACTCGTGGAGCACAGGTAGATGGCGATGACCCACTTGCGAATGCAGACTCTCGAATGAGCGAGGGGAGTGCCCGTGCGGACGCTGAAATAGGAACGGCAATCCCGGCACCAGTAAGGCATTGGCTTGGCGTTGGGCACCTCCTTGGTCTCGACGCTTCCGCAATGGCCGCAGCAGCGACCGGCCCGCCCCCACACCTGCTTCTCGAACCACTGGACAGCCGTCGACTCGTCGGGGAACATGTCCATCACCTGCATCAAGGTGATGCCCTTACGGTGGGATTTCCCGGGTGCCTTGCGTCCTGCCATTGCAATCGTCCTCTACTCGTATTGTCGCAGAATCAGGCTGTTTTGTCAAGCCATCGATGTAATTCCCTTTTTTTTCGCGTTGCCAGACCCGCCCACATCAGCCTCGCCCTAGGGAGAGACACGATCCGGTCAGCGACCACCGCAAGCGTGTGACTTGGCACCTGGCAAGCCCTCTAGGCGGCCGGCCCTCACTCTCTGGCTGCCGCCTGCAGCATCAGAGTTAGACCCACCCTGCTCCGTCTCCTAGGGCACGATCTCCTCCGCAACGCCATGCCCCGCCTGAAGAAAATCTTACTAACCGTGGAGACCTCGCCCGCGCTCATCACAGCTCTCTCGAACGCTTACAATCAGAGTACGCTCTTCGGATGAAGAGACTCCATGACTCGCTGTCAATCACCGTCGAAAATTGCACACTTCTGACAATTGAAAATTGCACACTTTTGGGGAGTCGCCGCAGAGGGGGCGAAGCGACCGGAGCGGGGGCTCCCGATGGAGTCGAGACACCCATCATGACCCTGTTCCCCCATTCCCGGCGTGCTCCGCGGAGACGGCGCGGGAGGCCGTTGGGTGGATGGCCTTGGAGAGCTCCATATGGCGTCGCATCCGGTAGCTGTTGCCCCGGATGTTGACGATGTGGCAGCGGTGCAGCAGCCGGTCCAGCAGGGCAGCGGCCATGACCTCGTCGTGCAGGATCTCGCCCCACTGCTCGAAGCCCTTGTTCGAGGTGACCACGGTCGAAGCGTGCTCGTAGCGCCGGTTGACGAGTTGGAAGAAGAGGATGGCGCCGCTGCGGGTGACCGGGAGGTAGCCGATCTCGTCCACGACCAAGAGCGCCGGGTGGGTCAGAGTCTTGAGCCGGTGGTTGAGCCGGCCGGCGGCTTGGGCCTCTTCGAGCGAGTCGATCAGGTCCGTCAGCGTGCCGTAGTAGACCCGGCGCCCGCTTTCGGCGGCCGTGATGGCCAGACTGATCGCCAAGTGGGTCTTGCCGACGCCGGGCGGGCCGAGGAACACGACGTTCTCCTTGCGCTCCAGGAACCCGAGTTCGTGCAGCGAGTCGACCTGTTCCCGTTTCACCGAGGGCTGGAAGCTGAAGTCGAAGTCCTCCAGCGTCTTGATGGCCGGAAGACGGCTCGATCGCATGGCCGTGGCGAGGCGCCGGCTGTTGCGCAGCGTGATCTGGGCGGCCAGCAGCAGCTCGATGGCCTCGGCCGCGGTGGTTCCGCCGCTGTCCACGCCTGAAAGCACCTCGTCGAGGGCTTCCAGGGCCCCGGGCAGCTTCAGATCGGCCAATTGGGCCGCGATCCGCGCGCTCCTGGACCGGGCCTTCACGAAATTGCTCCCGTGATCTCGGCGTAGTCGGACAGCGGACGACGCTCTACGTCCACGACGCGGCGTGTCGAGGGTGCCCCGGTCTGTCTCGTCGAGGGCTCCGGCTGCGGCACCACGGAACGGTAAGGCCAAGCAGCCAACGGCTGCAGACAGGACCGCTCCCGCTCGAACCGGTCCGCCACGCGCTCCTTCAGCGTGCCGTGGACCCGAATGTTGGCCACGCCATCGAGCCACAATAAGATCCGAGAGTTGAGGTCCTCGTCGGATACGAACTCCTTCCCGTAGAAGAAGATCTCTCTTATATAGCGAATATGCCGCTCGACCTTCCCTTTTGTCTGGGCCCGGTACGGGCGGCATGCGCGGATCCGAAAGCTCCAGTGGCGGCTGAAGCGCAAAAACTCCGGATTCTCGATCAGCCGTCCGCCCTCGTTCCGCTTGTCGCCTGTGATGACGGCCTTCATCTGGTCGAACAGCAACTCCGACGGCACCCCGCCGAAGTACGCGAACGACGCCTCCAGCCCCCGCATTACCACCGGCATCGTCTGGCGCTCGTAGAACCGCAACCACATCCGCCGCGAATAGCCCAGCACCACGATCAGCGCGTGCCGCTTGCCCCACGGCAGCCGGAATTCCGCGAAGTCCACCTGCCCCTGGTGGCCCGGAGCCGTCTCAAACCGCTGCAACCGGCTCCACTGGCTCCCGTGGCCGTACTTCCCGCACGTAGCGCTGCACCAGCCCGTACCCGCCCCCATAGCCCGCCGCCTGCACCTCGTTGAACAGACGCACCGCGCTCAGCTGCGGATACTCGGCCAGCCGCGCGTCGATAATCCTCTTGTAACGGTCGAGCTTTGACGGCTGCCCTGACCTCGGGCCGTACCGCAGCGCCTTGTTGTCCGCTCCTCGGTCCAGCTCCCCCGCTTCGATCCACTGGTACACCGTCCGCCGGCTGATCTCCAGTTGCCGGGCGATCTTGCTCTTCGGCATCCCCTGCTCCAGATGATGTCGCAACAGGACCCGCTTCTCTCTCCCGATCACTCCGCCCCCTCCATTCAATGGTGACGCAAGATCCACAGGCCCGCTCCAAACCAAAAAGTGTGCATTTTTCGACGGCCACATCTGTGCATTTTTGCACGGTCGGCAACACTCGCTGCATTTCAGCGTTCATTACCTGCCGAGCCACAGCTCGTCCCGACCAGATCAACGTCCGGAAGGTCATCGAGTTCCGAGCGCGGCGCTAAAGATCGACGGCCATATATCGGTTGAGGAAAACATCCTGCGGAGATTTGCTGACCGACCCGTGGCAAGCGAGTCGCCGGTGGGGCTGGCCATCGCGACATGCGGTCGGGGGGCACGCTGGCCGCGAAGGCAAGTCCAGGCGCAACCAACCCGCACTCACTCCCCGTGCCGCGCGCTGCTACCCCGGAACAGACCGCGGGACCGCAGCCACAGCCAGCGAGATGACCGCTACGTGGCCGGGGTCGCGACGGCCCTCACGGCGGCTTCGTCGATCCTGATTCCGAGCCCGGGACCCCGTGGGATCTCGTACTCCGCTCCGGCAACCCGCATCGAGTGCGAGAGGAACTGATTCGCGACATCGAAGACCACTGGGTTGTATTCCGCGAGCTGGACGTTCCCGAAGCTAGCCGCGAAGTGCAGGGCTGCGGCGATCTGGGGACCCATCGCGATGCTGATGTGCGGCACGATTCGATAACCGGCTGCGGCCGCGCGCGCCAGCTCCGCCGCTTCGGTGATTCCCCATCGGCCGAGATCGGGCTGCAACCAGCTGACAGCGCCAGCCGCCATGAATGGCGCCAGCTCGTGCCGTGAGCGATAACTCTCGCCCAAGGCGACTGGGGTGCGAATCTGGCGCGCGAGGTCGGAATGGGCCTCCACCAGTTCCGGCTGCAGCGGGCACTCGAGCCAGAGTGCACCCAAGGCATCCAGCTTGCTTCCGAATTCTCGCGCCGTGTCCGGTTCAAGCCTCCAAAGCGCGTCGACCGCAATGCCCGCGCTTGGCCCCAGCGCGGCCCGCATTCGCGAGAGCAGGTCGAAGAGTTGTTCCTCGGACCGGTCATGGAACAGTTTGAACATGCGGAAACCCGCGGTCCAAGCCTCCTGCGCCCGGCGGACGCGATCCCCGTTCGTGCGCCCCGAGAGCCCTGAGAGATAACAGGCGACACGCCGCTTTGGCGTGGACGGCGTGAGCAGTGCCCCGACGGGCCTTCCGGTGATCTGACCTGCCAGGTCCCAGAGCGCAATGTCGACGCCCGCGATCGCGTCGAGCATGAATCCGCCCGTCTGCCCGCGAACGCGCATCGTTGCGTACATGCGGTCGCGCAGAATCCGTACGGCGCCCGGAGAACCGTCGAACGCAAGCCCTTCGATCGCCGGGCGGAGCAGCCGTTCGACGATCGCGCACGCAACTTCGGGGGCCAGTGGCGCCTGTGGCTCGCCCCACCCCGCGAGCCCCGATGACAGGGTCACCTTTACCAAGGCCGCCTCGAAGTTCACCGAATACAGCGACCCGTTGGTCTCGGACCAGCGGTAATCGAAACTCCCGCCCGCCAGCCTTGTCGGCGAACCGGCGGTCCCACGGACCGCTTCCGCGTCGCGTGGCAGGCGGATCGCGAAGGACTCGATCGACTCGATCCGGGTTACGGACATGTCCGCCAAACCGGGCCGACGATCTCCCGCAGGGCGCGCAACTCGCGCACGCCCTCCGGGTCGAGCTCACGCGTCGGGTGCCGGACAGCGGCGCTGCGCAACACTCCGCAGTGCACGAGATTGTGCTTGACGGCCGACACGCCGAGCCCGGGCTGGAGCTCGTAGCGCATCAGGGGCAACGCCCGCTGAAACGCCGCCCACGCGCGCTTGAGATTTCCATCTTCCAGATCGCGCCAGATCGAGCAAAAGGCCCACGTCATGTCGCTCGCCGGCATGGTTCCGACCGCTCCCCGCTGCCACTCCTCGATCATGAACTGCCCGTTCAGCCCGCCGAACAGGGCCAAGCTGTCACCGGCCGCTTCGAGCACGCGGCTGATCTTCGGGGCGGTCGGCGGAGCCTCGACCTTGACGCACTTGACGTGCTCTACCTCCCGTCCCAAGCGAGCCAGGAGTCCGGGCGGCATCGGCACGCCCGACAACATCGGCGCGTCCTGCACCATGATCGGCACGGACACGGCATCGCTGATGGCTCCGTAGAAGAACATCAGGCCATCCCCGTCCGGCCGGAGATAGTACGGTGGCAGCACCATGAGGCCATCCGCGCCCTGACCCTCCGCCGTCCGGCAGGCTTCGACTGCGGCATCCGTTCCCGTCGCTCCCACGCCCACAATCACCGGGACACGGCCGTCCAGATGGCGCACGATCGCGTCCAGCAGGGCGCGCCTCTCCGCCGGCATTAGCGCGTAGCCCTCGCCCGCGTTCCCGAAGACCCCGAATCCCCGCTCGGCGCCATTGGCCAAGAGATGGTCCGCGACCCGCAACTGGGCGCTGACGTCCACGCCGCCCGAGTCGGTGAACGGAGTGACAAGGATCGGGATCACGCCCCGGAATGGATTTGCTGATGCCACACCTACCCCCAGTTGTTCGCGAGCGGAGCCCCGTCACGCCCGTCGGACAGCGCTAGCACCCCGCCCCCGGCGTGCGAGGCACCGAGCGCGGCCTAGTCCCGGCCATGCTCCCCGAGACCACCCCTTGCCAGTGCGTGCACTACGCACAGCGCAATCGGATGGAGGCAGGCCATCACATAGAAAATCGCGGCGTACGAGTACCGCTCAACCACAAGCCCGGTGATTCCCGTGAAGATCACGCCGCCGAGCGAGCTTCCCAAGCCAACGATGCCCGCGGCCGAGCCCACGACCGCGGTCGGGTAGACATCGTTCGTCATTGTCATCACATTGGTCTTCCACGCCATATGGGCGAACGTGACGAAACAGATCGCGGCGACGGCGACAACCGAAGAGTCGCTGTTCGGAACGACCAAGCTCAGGGGCATCATTGCCGCGGCCGGGAGCATGACCAATTTCCGCGCCGTGATCGGCGGCATGCCGCCCGCGATCAGACGGCCGGACAGCCACCCACCCGCAATCGCTCCGAGGTCGGCCGTCAAGAATGGAACCCAAGTCGTCAGGCCAATCGCCACAATGCTGAAACCGCGCTCGTCACTGAGGTACTTGGGCAGCCAGAAAAGGTAGAACCACCACACCGGGTCGGCCAGCACGCGGGCGAGGAAGAGCGCCCAAGTCTGCGGCACCTTGACCAAGTCCACCCAGCGCACAGCGCGTCTCGACGGGCTGCCCGGCGCGCGCTCGATGAGCGCTCGCTCATCGGCGGTAACACGCGGGTGCTTCGCCGGGATCCAGTACCACCGCAACCAAGAGTAGAGCCACACGAAACCCGTAGCCCCGGTCACCACGAAGGCCGCGCGCCAGCCCCACTGGGTGAAGATCAGCACGATCAGCGGCGGCGCGAGGATGGCACCGGTCGACGCGGCCGCGTTGACCAGACCGTTGGCAAACCCGCGCTCCTTCGGCGGGAACCACTCGGAGATCGCCTTCTCGGCCGCCAAGAAGTTGCCGGACTCGCCCAAGCCAAGCAACGCTCTGAACACGCCCAGCCCCACGGCCCCCCGCGAAAGGGCGTGACCCGCGTTTGCGAGAGACCACCAGACCATCGACACCGCCAACGCCGCGCGCGTGCCCCAGCGGTCGATGATCCGACCCCAGACGATGTACATGCCGGCGTAGCAAATCAGGAATGCCTGCACGATCTGGGCGTACTCAATGTCCGAGATCCCAAGCTCGCCCGTAATCTCGGCCGCGAGCACTGAAAGCGTCTGGCGGTCGATGTAGTTGATCACGGTCGCGCCGAACAGCAGCGCGGCGATGCGCCAGCGGACATTCGGGAGCAGCGTGGATGCCATGGTTCAAATCACCGCGTACCGCGCCAGCCGCGCCTCGTCGAACTCCGCGCCGATTCCGGGCCGCTCCGGGACGATGGCCTCTCCGGGCCGAGCCTCCAGCGGCTGCTTGAGAAACGCATTCCCGAACGGCCGGTCGAGCAGCGTGCCGCCTTCCATGATGACGGTGTTGGGCAGGTGTGCGCCCAGGTGCACCGAGGCGGCCCAGTACAGCGCGGTTCCAGTGCTGATGTGGGGGGAGAAAAGGACGCCGTGCAGGTCTGCCAGAACTCCAATGCGGCGGCACTCGCTGACACCCCCTGCGCGGCACAGGTCGGGATTGACGATATCGGCAGCCCTCGCTCCGAACAGGTCCCGGAACTGGTAGCGGTTCGAGAGTGTCTCGCCGACGCAGACCGGAGTCTTGAGCGAAGCGCGGAGCGCGCTGTAGCCCGCGACATCCTCTGGAAGCAGCGCGTCCTCCCACCAACCCACGTTTGGCAGCTCGTCGAGCCGGGCGCCCACGGCGCGCGCCTCGTGGAACCTGTACGCCCCGAGCGAGTCCACCAGAACCTGACCCTCGCTGCCAATCGCGTCCGAGACTGCCACCACTCGATCGATGCTCGCTGTCCCTGGTCCCTTGCTCAGGCCCATCTTGACGGCCGTGTACCCTTTCTCGAGCTGTCCCCGGGCGGAATCGGCGAGCGCCTGCGGGGTGGCGCCGCGAACCCCGGAGTAGGTCGGGACCGAGTCCCGGTACTTCCCGCCAAGGATGCGGTACAAGGGCTGGCCCACGTACTTTCCGAGGAGGTCCCAAAGGGCGAGGTCAACTCCCGCTATCGATTCCGTGTAGAAGCCGGTCGCATAGCCTCGGAGCCTCTGGCTCGAGTACAGGCGGCCCCAGAGCGGCTCGACTTCCCGCGCGTCCTGCCCGACCAAGATTGGGGCCAGAAGGTCGGTGATGACGGCCGCGTGGACGCGCGGCGCCGCTGGCGCGTGGCACTCGCCCCATCCGACCAAGCCATCCTTGGTCTCGATCTTGACAAGGGTCGCCTGGGTGGCGCCGCGAAACCGGCTCGGCGAGGCATGGTCGAGCCGATTCCAGAGGCCCGTTCCGCCCGTCGAGTGCCCCGTCGGCGGCATCTCGAGATACCACTCCGGGGGCTTGTCGCCTACGGGTGTGCGGATGACGACCGGCTCGACGCTGCGAATCTCGAGCGGCGAGTTGCCCGCCGCGAATAGACTGTCCCGCAGACCTGCCAGCGCGGACGTTCCAGCCATCGCCGAGAGGAATCGCCTCCGACCAAATGCTCGGAACCCGGACTTGCCCAGCATCCGCTTGCGATACCCCTGGCGCGCCCGGCCGCATGGGTCGCCACGCTCGCAACAGCATACCGAGAACACGCACCGCTACCATCGCGGGCGAAGCACAAGGGTCAACTGGGCAGGAAGCCCGTAGTGGCCGGACAGGCTCCACCCCCCCTTGGTGCGCGCGGTTCGAGAGTTGTGCCTTCCAGCCGCGGGAATGACGGTGTGGCACAGCAACCGAGGCTCCAGCGGTCCAACGTCTGCCAGCCGAAGAACAGGCCGATCCGGGGAGGCTTTGGTCGTTCCCTGCGTTGTAACAGGCCCCGGCACGGCAGGCCTTGCCGGACTGGAACCGCGCCAGCCCGCGACCAAGAATCCGGACATCGATTGTTAGCCCGTGTCCGGAAGCCTGGGGCCACCCCCACGGGCGACTAGTGTTCTGTCACAGCATGATCTTTGGGTAGATGGCCTTGAGCTTGCAGCGAGCGTCGTCGATCTTCATCTGCCATTCCACTCCGCGCTGGCGCACGTTGACATCGGTCGACCAAGCCGCGATCTGCGTCTGCAGCTCGCTCAACTCACCAATGCGGCGCCCGCTCAGGCGCTGGCGCGTCATCGCGCTCAGCTCGCATTCTGCGACATTCAGCCAACTGCCGTGCTTCGGCGTGTAGCAGAAATCGATCCGTCGCACCAGCTCTCTCGCCCGCTCCGGCTCGAACGCTGCGTAGAACGCCCCCTTTGTGTGCGTGTTCAGATTGTCCAGCACCAGCGTCACTTTCTCGCAGCCGGCGTAACGCCCGTCCAGCAGCTCCGCAACCTCGTAGGCCCAGTCCCTCTTCGTGCGACGCTTGCGGCCCGTCGCCTGCCGCCAGCCGCTCAGCGGCTCGCAGAACATGCATACCGCCGCCGTGCCCGCCCGCTCGTACTCGTAGTCCACCCGCTGTGGATGGCTCCCCGTCGCCGGCTGGCTCTCGCGCGTGTCCTTGACCAGCTGCACCGGCTGCTCGTCCAGGCATACCACCGGGTGCTCGCCATCATACGGCCGCTCGTAGGTCTCCAGTACTTCCTCCATGTTCGCCGCGAATTCCGCGTCCGCCTGCGGCGGAATCACCCAGTACTGCACCTTGCGACTCGAGAACCCGTTTTTTTGACGTCCTTCTGGCAGTTTCGTGGCTGATCGAGTCGCTGATCCCCAACTCCACGACATGCCGCGCCAGCAGCCGCAGCGACCAGTTCCCGTAGCCGGGCGGCGGCGGTCCCAGGCGCAGCGCGATCCACTGCGCCTCCTGCTCGCCATTGAGGAGCTTCGGCACGGGCGGGCTGCTACGCTGCTTTCCGTTGCGGGCCATCTCAAAGCCCTCCAGCACACAGCGTCGCCGCACATTCTCCACAGTTCGTGTGCGGCAGCGGTAGGCCTCGGCGACCTGACGGTCGGTCCAGCCCGGTCCGTCCACATCCACCTGGCGCAAAATCCTGGCGCGTCGCGCCTTCTGGCTGCTGCCCTTGAGCTTGTCGACCGTGGCGTCGCACGTCCTACGCTCTTCCTCCGTCAGCCGAACTATGTACTTCTTGTGCAGCATTCTCTCCTGAGCCTCGCCCAACCCAAGTAAACCAAATCACCCTGAAATGCTAAGAGTGACGGTAAGCATTCACTCCGGGGAGTATTTGGGGCCTGGGAGACTGGCCCTCGCGAGGACCAAGGGAGGGAAGGTGCGGCCCGCAGGTGCAGGGTGGGCTCGCTCGCCGCGTTCGGGCTCCAGCCTGAGAAGGTGGGCGAGTGTCGTAGGGAAACTCGCGAGTTGGCCTCAGCGGGGAGTCAAGCTGCGCGCGGGTGGGGTGGTCCGGGTTGTTTAGACAACTGGCCGGCAAGAATAAGGTGGATTTCGCCGCTTCTCTGAAGTACCGACCGAGGCGATTATACCCCAGGCCGGTGTGGAGTTGCTGCCTCCGACACGGCCGCCCCATGGGCCAGCAGCGTGGGGGCCTACGGCCCTCATGGCTGGGGCGACCAGGCTCCTCCCACACTGGGGCGGTGTCCGGGCCTCGTCCGCATCCAGCCCCTGTAGCGCATGTAGGTTGTAGGAAACTACCTCCACTACAGGGCGCACTGCGAGCCAGTGGAAGCGCACTGCATGGAAGGGGCGGATGCCATGCGCATCAGTTCGCAGCCTGCCCAGGCCTGGCGCACGACCAGCGGGCATGCCTGGCCACTTCCCAGTCGGCCGCGGGTTAGGCTTGGCTCGCCGCCCGAAGCGGAAACAGGCTCTGCTGGGGAGCAACCTGTCAGGAATACGGCGGCAACATGACCGAAATGTCATGCGGGTGCTGTCCTGGGCGACGGCACCCGACTCCTCTATTTTGGGAGTGTTCCATGCCTTCAAGAACCCTGGGGAGGCGACCGTCAGGGAGCTGGGGCCAAGCCCCCAGGATCTTCGACCGCCCACGGGCTGGGCGAGGCGCCCGTCGGCGCCCTCTCCAGAGGCCTGGCCCGGAACGGGTCGGACGGAGTCCGGGCGCACGCTGCTCGCCAGTGCGCAGGAGGCGGCCCGGGCTCGAGCGGCTCCTGCCCGGCGTGTGGGCCGGCGGCCCGGGCTCGCAGTCCGCGCAGCCGCCGGTGTGCGGCCTGCAAGCCCACGCCGAGGAGACAGAGGAGCCGCGGGAACCCTCCCGGCGCCGCCTGCGGCGCGCCCCCACTGCTGCGCTTCATCGGCTTCCGCCCCGCTGCAGCGCCTCCCACGGCGTCCGCCCTTCCAGCGACGAGTGCGGTCGCTCATGGTTGTAGAATTCCATCCACTCCCCGATCACCTGCCTCGCCGCGAATCCGTCCGCAAGTGCGTGCAAATACACGGCTTCGTACTTGAGTGAGCGCCACAGCCGCTCGATGAAGATGTTGTCCATGCAGCGCCCCCGCCCGTCCATCGAAATGCGGATCCCGGCCTGCTGCAGGCAGCCGGTGAAGACCTGTGCGGTGAACTGGCTGCCCTGGTCGGTGTTGAAGATCTCCGGCGCCGGATGCCCCTCCAGAGCCTCCTCCACCGTCAGCACGCAAAACTCGCTGTCGAGCGTGTTGGAAAGTTCCCAGGCCAGCACACAGCGGCTCACCCAGTCCATCACCGCCACCAGGTACAGAAACCCCCGCTGGACCGGAATGTAGGTGATGTCGGCACACCAGACCTGGTGCGGCCGCTCGATCCTCAGCTGCCGCAGCAGGTACGGATGGACGCGGTGCTCGGGATGCGGCTGGCTGCAGCGCGGCTTGCGGTAGATTGCCTCCAGCCCCATCTTGCGCATCAGCCGCCGCACGCGGTCCCGGCCTGCCGCATGTCCCTCCCGCCGCAGGTGACGGCTCATCTGCCGACTCCCGTAGAACGGATGCGCCATGTACAGCTCGTCCATGCGCCGCATCAGCGCCAGCTCCCCCCCGTCCGGTTCCCGAGGGCGGTAGTAGAGTGCCGAGCGGCACAGCCCCAGCAGCCGGCACTGCAGGCTCAAGCTTGCCTGCGGGTGGTCTCTCCGGACCAGACTCCGGCGCGTGGTCCGGCTCAGCTCCCCCACGCGCGCTTCAAGAAATCCCGCTCGATCACCAGCTGCCCGATCTTCTCGTGCAACTTGCGGATCTCCGCCTCCCGTGCGTCCCGCCCCGTCTTCGCCCCTCGCTCGAACAGCGTGACCAGACCCTCGCTCGCCTTGCGCTTCCACTGGCTCACCTGGTTCGGATGCACCGAGTGCTTCGCCGCTATCTGCTGCACAGTCTTGTCCCCGCGCAGCGCTTCCTTGGCGACCCGCGCCTTGAAGGCCGCCGCAAACGTCCGTCGCTTCCCCATGTTGACTCCTTTCGGCCCTGGCGAAATCCACCTTACTGAGGGGAGCAGAAGTCATTTCCTGGCATTCTAGCACTCTATTCCACCTCAAATAGGCTTGCGAACCGTGTGCTGAGCATGGTATTATCGGATTATGAAGCTAAGCTTTAAGCAGGACTTTAGAACGGTCCCACTCTTAGAAAAGGTCGCCACCAGAAAGAGAGTCGTTGCGCTGGTTCAGGGTGGACTCCAGATTCCCCTTCTGTCCACCCTCTTCTCTGTCACTCAAGCGACCATCAATACTTGACTTGTCAAGGTCGGGGCAGATGGCTTTGGGGCCTTGGAAGAGAAGCCACGTTCTGGCCGTCCGCGCATCCTGAGCGACGAAATCGTGCAGTGGGTGCTCGTCACTGTCCGTGATAAGACCCCCCAGCAGATGAAGTTCTCGTTCGCCTATTGGACGGCGGCCCGCGTGCGACAGGCCGTCCTCGACAAGTTCGGCGTCAAAGTCAGTGTCTGGACTGTGCGTCGCACTCTCAAGCGCCTGGGCCTGACACCCCAGAAGCCCAAGTTCCGCTCGTATCTCCGCAGCATCGGCGACGTGAAGGCGTGGCTTGACAAGACATACCCTGAATTGAAGGCGAAAGCACGCCGGAACGGCGCTGTGATCCTGTTCGCGGACGAAGCCGGGATGCGAGCGGACTACCATGTCGGACGGACTTGGGGCATGCGTGGCAAGACCCCTGTCGTGGTCGACACCGGCAAGAGGTTTCGCTGGAACATGTTCGCGGCCATCACGCCAGACGGTCAGATTCACTTCCGCATTCAGTCGAAGAATTCCAAGGCGGTGAGTTTCATTGAGTTCTTGCAGACAATCCAAGCGGAGCAAGAGAAGCCGATCTACGTAGTAGTCGACAACTGCAGCATCCATACGGCGCGCGTTGTGAAGGAGTTCTTAGCAGAATCAGCGGGTAACGAGCAGGTCGAGTTGTTCTTCCTGCCGGTTTACTCTCCGCATCTGAATCCGGTGGAGCTGTTGTGGGCTTGGGTGAAGCGCAGGGTTGGCCAACAGGTGTTCAAGACCCAGTCGGAATTAAAGGACCTCCTCACGGATGCGATCGCCCAGCTCAGGAAGGCCCCTCAAGTCGTTCAGAAATTCTTTGACCAGGAGGACTGCAAGTACATCTTGGCGTGACACCTCAGACGGCAATTACTTTTGCTCCCCTCAGTAACGCACTGTCTAAAAACCCCGGACCACCTCAGGGACAGTGCTGTCGGGTGCGGGAGCGAGTGCTGCCGCTGGCGGCTCGTTGGCCGGAGTCCAGCAGCGTATGGGAGGTGCGCGGAGTTCCTCCATGCGCTGCTCGTCCATCTCTCACGGGAGCCATGGGGACAGGTCCGATGGGGCCTGGCCCCGGTTGCGCGCATAGGCATCCAGCCAATCCTGCGGGCACCGGTACGGGTTCAGCCCAGCCACTCTCGCTGTCTGCAGCACGCTGAGCAGGCGCCCCGCCGTCTTGGCCCTGGCCGGTCCGCCGGGCCCGAAGCGCCGCTGGCGCGAGATCACGGGCCCGCGCAAGGTCCACTCCGAGCGGTTGTTGTCCATGGGAATCCCCGGATCCTCGAGAAACACGCTGGGACGCTCCTGATGCTGGATCAAGGACGCCGTGGCTTTGCCCTGCGCTGCCACTTGGGCCAGCTCCGCGCCGGTCCGGCCACCGCTTGGCTGCAAGCCTTCCAGCAGCTCATAGCGGGCGACCAGGCGCTGCCACGCTTGCAGCGCGTCGTCGAAGAGTTCCCCGAAGCTGGCTTCCAGGCTTGCCTGCGCAGCCGCGCAGTCCTCGGCCTGGCCCTGCAAGGGCAGGTCGGGCTGTCAGGCCCTGCGACGCAGGCGCGCCAAGTGGAACACTTCCCCGATCCGCTCGAGCCCATCCCTGGCCCACGGCTGCAGTTCCGGAAAGCCGGCTGCCCCGTAACGGCGAGACATCGGACGGATGGGAGCTGAATCCTTGGTCCTTAGCTGGCCCCAGCGCACACCACTGCGGGGCTGAATGTCAGGGCTTCTAGGTAGAGGGGTGGACATTTTGAGCTGATTCTGTCATAGTGGGCCTTGGTGGCTGGCCTCCAGATGGCAACAACGGTGCAAGACGCGCACTTTGACCTGCGCGCTGTTTGCGTGCGCCCGACTCGCGGCGGCTGCGAGCACCGACGTTGGGACCGGCTGGTGGCCGCCCACCACTACCTGTCCTTCCAGCGCATGTTCGGACGTGCCTTGCGGCATGTCGCAACCCTGGACGGGACTTGGCTGGCGCTGCTGGGATGGCAACCCGGAGCGCTGCGCGTGGCCGTGCGCGACCGCTGGATCGGCTGGTCGCTGCAGCAGAAGCTGCGCCGCCTGCATCTGATCGCCCAGAATGTGCGCTTCGTGATGCTGCCCGCCGCTGCCGGGCGCAAGAACCTGGCATCGAGGGTCTTGGGCCTCAGCCTGCGCCGCTTGTCGGGAGACATCTTGGCCGAACATGGGTATCCGGCGCTGCTCGCGGAAACCTTCGTGGACCGCGCGCTGCACAGGGGCACGTGCTACCGCGCCGCGAACTGGCAGCCGCTGGGGTTCACCAGCGGCTATGGCCGCCAGCGGGGCCCCACGGCCCGCTGGCGGCATCATGGCCAGCCCAAGCAAGTGCTGGTGTACCCCTTGGCCAGTAACGTGCAGGCGCGTTTGCGCCAGCCCGAGCAGGAGCCCCACTGGGGCGGTCCCGCCAAGCGGCCGCCGGCTCCGGCCGCGGTGCTGCGCAGCCTGCTCGAGAGCCTGCAGCAGGAGCCGCACTGCCGCCCGGCCGGCGGCCGCCGCTATCCGCTGGCCAGCCTGCTGTGCCTGGCCGCGAGCGCGCACATGGCCGGCTACCGCGGCGTGACGGCCTACTCGCGTTATGCCACCCTGCTCAGCCAGCGGCAGCGGCAGGCCGCCGGCTGCTGGTGCAACATGCGGCTACAACGCTACGCCGCTCCGGTGCCGAGCACGTTCTACCAAGCCTTGGTCAGGCTGCCGCCGGAGGTGTTCGAGGGGGCCGTCGAGCACGCCTCGCTGGGGCTGCAGGCCGACTCGCAGCCGGCCGTGCCGGAGCGCAGCGCGCAGGGGCTGGGCGAGCGCCCGGCAGCGGCCGCCGGCCGCGGGCAGGGCCCAAGGTGAGATTCTGGCCGGGCGCAAGCGGGGACACCGCGCGGGAGCGGGAGCAGGCGCAGGAATTGGAACGCTTGGAGCAGCACTGCGCGGCCCTGCTCGAGAAGGTGGAAAGCGCACGGCAGGAGAGCGGGGAATTCCGCCGACGGTCGCAGCGCAGCCAGGCCGAGCTGGAGCGGACGCGGACTGAGCTGGAGCGGACGCGGACTGAGCTGCAGCGGACGCGGACTGAGCTGCAGCAAGCCCACACAACGATCGGCAATCTGAAGCTGCTCGTGGCAGACCTGCAGAAGACCTTGTTCGGGCGCAAGAGCGAGAAGCCGTCGGATCCCGGGCCCGAGCCGGAAGCGGACCCCAAGCCGCCGCCCGGGCCGGGGGACAGGCCTGACAGCTCTGACAAGCCTGACAAGGCCGGCAAGCCCGGCAAGGGGCGCAAGCAGAAGGCCGCCAAGCGCAAGCGGGGACGCCAGCCCGGATCGGCCACTCCGCCGCGTCGGGACCGCTCCCGCCTGCCAAAGATTCCCGAGCCCTTGGAGCTGCCCGAGCACGAGCGCCGCTGCGCGCAGTGCGACACGCCCTGCGTGCGCTGCGGGACCAAGTCCAGCAAGATCTTCGAGATGCACTTGGCTGCGCTCGCCCGCGAGATTGAGCGCCAGTGCTACGAGCCGGGCTGCGCATGCGCACCGCCGGGACGCCTGGTTGCGCCCCCCGCGCCACGGCTGTGGAGCGGCACCCAGCTGGGGACCAGCGTGTGGGCCTGGAGCGTGGTCCAAGTTTTCCACATGCATCGCCCGCAGGCCGCGGTGGCGCGCGAGCTGGATGCCATCGGGTTGGGCATGGCCCCGGCGACGCTGGCGCGAGGCCTGCAGAGGCTCGCCCGGCTGGTGCAACCCTTGGAGCTGGCCATCGCCGAGCGTCTGGGACAGGCGCGGGTGGTGCAGGCCGACGAAACCTCCTGGCCGGTGCAGATCATTGAGGGCAAGGAGAACGCCAAGCAGCCCCCGGCATCCGGCGCCAGGCCCAAGCACTGGCTGTGGATGGTCTGCTGCGAGGATGCCGTCTGGATGCGCATCCTGCCGACGCGCGGGCTGCCCTCGGGCCGCGCACTGCTGGGCAAGCTGGGCCAAGGCAAGCTGCTGACGCTCGTGTGCGACTGCTGGAGTGTCTATCCGGCCTTCGCCAAGCGCTCCGAGAATGTCCGGCTGCAGTTCTGTTGGGCTCATCAGCGCCGACACTACTGCCGGGTGGAAGCCGGCTTTCCGGAACTGGAGCCGTGGGCCACGGACTGGCTCGAGCGGATCGGGGAAGTGTTCCACTTGGCGCACCTGCGTCGCAGGGCCTGGCAGCCCGAACTGCCCTTAGAGGACCAGGCCGAGGACTTCGAGGCTGCGCAGGCAAGCCTGAAAGCCAGCCTCGGGAAACTCTTCGACGACGCGGTGCAAGAGTGGAGGAGCCTGGTTGCGCGCTATGAAATGCTGATAGCCGTGCCAAGCGGTGGCCGGACCGGCGCGGAGCTGGCCCAGGTGGAAGCGCAGGGCAAAGCCACGGCGTCCCTGATCCTGCACAAGGCGGGGCTCAGCGTGTTCCTCGAGGACCCGGCGATTCCCATGGACAACAATTACGCGGAGAGGACCTTGCGCGGACCCGTGATCTCGCGCCGGCTGAGCTTCGGGTCCGGCGGTCCGGCCGGGGCCGAGACGGCGGGGCGCCTGCTCAGCGTGCTGCAGACAGCGAAACAGGCTGGGCTGAACCCGTACCGCTACATGCTGGATTGGCTGGATGCCTGTGCGCGCAACCGGGGCCAAGCCCCATCGGAACTGTCCCCATGGCTCCCGTGGGAGATGGACGAGCAGCGCATCGAGGAACTCCGCGCACCTCCCATCCGCTGGTGGACCCCGGCCAACGGGCCGCCAGCGGCAGCGCCGGCTGACGCACCCGACAGCACTTTCCCGCCCGCAGCTTAACTCCCCGCTGAGGCCAGCTCGCGAGTGTCGCTACGTCACTCGCCCACCTTCTCAGGCTGGAGCCTGAACGCGGCGAGCGAGGCCACTCTGCACCTGCGGGCCGCACCTTCACCTATCCGCGCCTTCCCCTGCCTTTGGCCCTCGCGAGGGCCAGCCTCCCAGGCCCCAAAATACTCCCCGGAGTGAATGCTTACGAGTGACGGAACACTAGGAAGGCTTGGAGCCCAGTTCCTCAGCCCCCTGTCAGTCCTTCCCTAGGGCAGGCCCAATCGGCCAATTGGTAGGCTCCTACGCCACGATGTCCGCTAACATAGTGGGGCTGCGGGGGAAAATGGGCGGTCGCAACACAAGCGGTACCGATGACGGTAATTACCGGATTGAGGTCGCGGACATCGGACCCATCGAATCCGCTGATGTGGAATTCAGGCCACTCACAGTCTTCCTGGGACCCAGCAACACCGGGAAGTCGTACCTCGCAACCTTGAACTATGCGGTGCACCGGAGCCTCACTGCCAATTACCGTCACTATCCTTGGAGAGCCTTTACGTCCTTCGGGAGTACGCGCGATCGTGAACAGAGGAGACGTCCGGAATCGGGAGTTATCAACGAGCTCGAGTCCTGGGCAAGAGAATTCGCCGAGGGCGGTGTCTTGCCCCAGCTCCCCGACCAGGTGGTTGGGGCGATTCGCCGTGAAATCGAGAATGCGAGCGGATTGGGTCCTTCGCTGCGGGAAGAGATCGTCCGGTCGTTTGGTAGCGAGGGCCTCACGGACCTCGTCCGACGCGCGGGACCGGCTGAGGCTAAGGTCGTTGTAGCTCCGTCTGATTCCGTGGACGGCGGATCTCTGCGCTACCGCATGCGATTCGCAGGAGAGAAGATCGAGGTGTCGGGAAAGCTTCTCGGTAAGCATTCACTCCGGGGAGTATTTTGGGGCCTGGGAGGCTGGCCCTCGCGAGGGCCAAAGGCAGGG
>OZ224030.1:0-2095118 GCA_963666225.3 Bryobacterales bacterium | reverse complement strand
CTCGTCGTCGCTGGCAACGCAAGCCCGCATTGCCCGGTCGCAGTTGTCAATGTCCTCCTGCAAAGCTGTGAGCGCCTTCATGGGCACCGCGGAATCGGTGCCAAGTTCGGACTGCAGCTTGCGCAGGGCGTCCAGATGCTTGAGAAGCTGGCGCCGAACGGCGAGCAGGTCGCTCAATCTCTGCAGCTGCTGCGGTGCAGGGGAGCTCCCAGTGCGGTTGTCGAGGGTGCCGAATCGGGCCAGCATGGCAGCATCCACGCGGTCCGTCTTGGCGAAGTTGCCGATGGCCTCGGCGAAGCGCCGCGAGCGCAGCGGGTTGACCAGGACCGTCTCCATGCCGGAGTCAAAGAGGCACTGGTGGAGCGGGCGGTGATAGCGCCCGGTGGGTTCGAAGACGGCCCGCTGGACGCCGTTTTGGCGCAGCCAGTCGCGCAGGATCCGGCGGCCGGCCGTGTCGTTGTTGAACTGGCGGTAAGCATTCACTCCGGGGAGTATTTGGGGCCTAGGAGACTGGCCCTCGCGAGGACCAAGGGAGGGAAGGTGCGGCCCGCAGGTGCAGGGTGGGCTCGCTCGCCGCGTTCGGGCTCCAGCCTGAGAAGGTGGGCGAGTGTCGTAGGGAAACTCGCGAGTTGGCCTCAGCGGGGAGTCAAGCTGCGCGCGGGACAGGGCTGTCGGGTGCGGGAGCGAGTGCTGCCGCTGGCGGCTCGTTGGCCGGAGTCCAGCAGCGTAAGGGAGGTGCGCGGAGTTCCTCCATGCGCTGCTCGTCCATCTCTCACGGGAGCCATGGGGACAGGTCCGATGGGGCCTGGCCCCGGTTGCGCGCATAGGCATCCAGCCAATCCTGCGGGCACCGGTACGGGTTCAGCCCAGCCACTCTCGCTGTCTGCAGCACGCTGAGCAGGCGCCCCGCCGTCTTGGCCCTGGCCGGTCCGCCGGGCCCGAAGCGCCGCTGGCGCGAGATCACGGGCCCGCGCAAGGTCCACTCCGAGCGGTTGTTGTCCATGGGAATCCCCGGATCCTCGAGAAACACGCTGGGACCCTCCTGATGCTGGATCAAGGACGCCGTGGGGTTGCCCTGCGCTGCCACTTGGGCCAGTTCCGCGCCGGTCCGGCCACCGCTTGGCTGCAAGCCTTCCAGCAGCTCATAGCGGGCGACCAGGCGCTGCCACGCTTGCAGCGCGTCGTCGAAGAGTTCCCCGAAGCTGGCTTCCAGGCTTGCCTGCGCAGCCGCGCAGTCCTCGGCCTGGCCCTGCAAGGGCAGGTCGGGCTGTCAGGCCCTGCGACGCAGGCGCGCCCAGTGGAACACTTCCCCGATCCGCTCGAGCCCATCCCTGGCCCACGGCTGCAGTTCCGGAAAGCCGGCTGCCCCGTAACGGCGAGACATCGGACGGATGGGAGCTGAATCCTTGGTCCTTCGGTGGCCCCAGCGCACACCGCTGCGGGGCTGAATGTCAGTGCTTCCAGATAGAGGGGTGGACATTTCCTGCTGATTCTGTCATAGTGGGCCTTGGTGGCTGGCCTTCAGATGGCAACAACGGTGCAAGACGCGCACTTTGACCTGCGCGCTGTTTGCGTGCGCCCGACTCGCGGCGGCTGCGAGCACCGACGTTGGGACCGGCTGGTGGCCGCCCACCACTACCTGTCCTTCCAGCGCATGTTCGGACGTGCCTTGCGGCATGTCGCAACCCTGGACGGGACTTGGCTGGCGCTGCTGGGATGGCAACCCGGAGCGCTGCGCGTGGCCGTGCGCGACCGCTGGATCGGCTGGTCGCTGCAGCAGAAGCTGCGCCGCCTGCATCTGATCGCCCAGAATGTGCGCTTCGTGATGCTGCCCGCCGCTGCCGGGCGCAAGCACCTGGCATCGAGGGTCTTGGGCCTCAGCCTGCGCCGCTTGTCGGGAGACATCTTGGCCGCACATGGGTATCCGGCGCTGCTCGCGGAAACCTTCGTGGACCGCGCGCTGCACAGGGGGCACGTGCTACCGCGCCGCGAACTGGCAGCCGCTGGGGTTCACCAGCGGCTATGGCCGCCAGCGGGGCCCCACGGCCCGCTGGCGGCATCATGGCCAGCCCAAGCAAGTGCTGGTGTACCCCTTGGCCCGTAACGTGCAGGCGCGTTTGCGCCAGCCCGAGCAGGAGCCCTGCTGGGGCGGTCCCGCCAAGCGGCCGCCGGCTCCGGCCGCGGTGCTGCGCAGCCTGCTCGAGCGCCTGCAGCAGGAGCCGCACTGCCGCCCGGCCGGCGGCCGCCGCTATGCGCTGGCCAGCCTGCTGTGCCTGGCCGCGAGTGCGCACATGGCCGGCTACCGCGGCGTGACGGCCTACTCGCGGTATGCCACCCTGCTCAGCCAGCGGCAGCGGCAGGCCGCCGGCTGCTGGTTCAACATGCGGCTACAACGCTACGCCGCTCCGGTGCCGAGCACGTTCTACAAGCCTTGGTCCGGCTGCCGCCGGAGGTGTTCGAGGGGGCCGTCGAGCACGCCTCGCTGGGGCTGCAGGCCCACTCGCAGCCGGCCGTGCCGGAGCGCAGCGCGCAGGGGCTGGGCGAGCGCGCGGCAGCGGCCCGCCGGCCGCGGGAAGGGCCCAAGGTGAGATTCTGGCCGGGCGCAAGCGGGGACACCGCGCGGGAGCGGGAGCAGGCGCAGGAATTGGAACGCTTGGAGCAGCACTGCGCGGCCCTGCTCGAGAAGGTGGAAAGCGCACGGCAGGAGAGCGGGGAATTCCGCCGACGGTCGCAGCGCAGCCAGGCCGAGCTGGAGCGGACGCGGACTGAGCTGGAGCGGACGCGGGCCGAGCTGGAGCGGACGCGGACTGAGCTGCAGCAAGCCCACACAACGATCGGCAATCTGAAGCTGCTCGTGGCAGACCTGCAGAAGACCTTGTTCGGGCGCAAGAGCGAGAAGCCGTCGGATCCCGGGCCCGAGCCGAAAGCGGACCCCAAGCCGCCGCCCGGGCCGGGGGACAGCCCTGACAAGCCTGACAAGCCTGACAAGGCCGGCAAGGGGCGCAAGCAGAAGGCCGCCAAGCGCAAGCGGGGACGCCAGCCCGGATCGGCCACTCCGCCGCGTCGGGACCGCTCCCGCCTGCCAAAGATTCCCGAGCCCTTGGAGCTGCCCGAGCACGAGCGCCGCTGCGCGCAGTGCGACACGCCCTTCGTGCGCTGCGGGACCAAGTCCAGCAAGATCTTCGAGATGCACTTGGCTGCGCTCGCCCGCGAGATTGAGCGCCAGTGCTACGAGCCGGGCTGCGCCTGCGCACCGCCGGGACGCCCCTCGTTGCGCCCCCCGCGCCACGGCTGTGGAGCGGCACCCAGCTGGGGACCAGCGTGTGGGCCTGGAGCGTGGTCCAAGTTTTCCACATGCATCGCCCGCAGGCCGCGGTGGCGCGCGAGCTGGATGCCATCGGGTTGGGCATGGCACCGGCGACGCTGGCGCAAGGCCTGCAGAGGCTCGCCCGGCTGGTGCAACCCTTGGAGCAGGCCATCGCCGAGCGTCTGGGACAGGCTCGGGTGGTGCAGGCCGACGAAACCTCCTGGCCGGTGCAGAACATTGAGGGCAAGGAGAACGCCAAGCAGCCCCCGGCATCCGGCGCCAGGCCCAAGCACTGGCTGTGGATGGTCTGCTGCGAGGATGCCGTCTGGATGCGCATCCTGCCGACGCGCGGGCTGCCCTCGGGCCGCGCACTGCTGGGCAAGCTGGGCCAAGGCAAGCTGCTGACGCTCGTGTGCGACTGCTGGAGTGTCTATCCGGCCTTCGCCAAGCGCTCCGAGAATGTCCGGCTGCAGTTCTGCTGGGCTCATCAGCGCCGACACTACTGCCGGGTGGAAGCCGGCTTTCCGGAACTGGAGCCGTGGGCCACGGACTGGCTCGAGCGGATCGGGGAAGTGTTCCACTTGGCGCACCTGCGTCGCAGGGCCTGGCAGCCCGAACTGCCCTTAGAGCACCAGGCCGAGGACTTCGAGGCTGCGCAGGCAAGCCTGAAAGCCAGCCTCGGGAAACTCTTCGACGACGCGGTGCAAGAGTGGAGGAGCCTGGTTGCGCGCTATGAAATGCTGATCGCCGTGCCAAGCGGTGGCCGGACCGGCGCGGAGCTGGCCCAGGTGGAAGCGCGGGGCAAAGCCACGGCGTCCCTGATCCTGCACAAGGCGGGGCTCAGCGTGTTCCTCGAGGACCCGGCGATTCCCATGGACAACAATTACGCGGAGCGGACCTTGCGCGGACCCGTGATCTCGCGCCGGCTGAGCTTCGGGTCCGGCGGTCCGGCCGGGGCCGAGACGGCGGGGCGCCTGCTCAGCGTGCTGCAGACAGCGAGAGTGGCGGGGCTGAACCCGTACCGCTACATGCTGGATTGGCTGGATGCCTGTGCGCGCAACCGGGGCCAAGCCCCATCGGAACTGTCCCCATGGCTCCCGTGGGAGATGGACGAGCAGCGCATCGAGGAACTCCGCGCACCTCCCATCCGCTGGTGGACCCCGGCCAACGGGCCGCCAGCGGCAGCGCCGGCTGACGCACCCGACAGCACTTTCCCGCCCGCAGCTTAACTCCCCGCTGAGGCCAGCTCGCGAGTGTCGCTACGTCACTCGCCCACCTTCTCAGGCTGGAGCCTGAACGCGGCGAGCGAGGCCACTCTGCACCTGCGGGCCGCACCTTCACCTATCCGCGCCTTCCCCTGCCTTTGGCCCTCGCGAGGGCCAGCCTCCCAGGCCCCAAAATACTCCCCGGAGTGAATGCTTACAACTGGCGGTCGTGTTTGGCGTGCAGGAGATGGGCGTCGAGCTTGGACTTGCCGACGTCAATGCCTGCGAATACGGTGGTTGACAAAGTGTTCATTCCTACGTTCCTGTCCTTTTACAATTCGGGTCTGAACCCACGCTTCCGTTGAGGGCGCGCAGGAATTGCTGCAACGGGCCGACCAAGCTAGTTCTCGGACTTGAGCGTCCAAGGCATCCACGGTCCGACCCGTTGCCCGCCGGTGCGCACGGCCGTGCGCACCGGCGGAACCCCCCGTCGCGAGGCGAGGGGGAAATCAAGACTGGCAGGGCCTGTAACACGGGCGCGACTGTCCGCCCCTGAGGCGCCCCGAAGGCCGGGACTATCAAGTGGGCGAGCCCCACCTTCCCGTCGTCCCCACCGCCAGTAGCCATACCTTCTAACATAAAAGGCAGACGTGGGTACGCGCCGCCGTGGCGGCAGCCGCGGTGAGCAAACTCGACGCGGTGAGCCGCGAGCTTGGAGCGACTCCGTCCGTCGCGGTGGAGAGCCCCCAGCCGTTCCGGACCGGGCCTGCCGGCACGTCGTCGGCAACCAGCAAATGGCAGGTTGTACTCTCCGGCGCACGATGAAACACAAGCGCCGGCTCCAACTGCCGACAGGGTGGCTTAGCCGAGGCCACTGGACGCCTCTTGATGCCCACTTTCAACCTCGACGAATCGCCTCCCGGAGACGACAAATTGGACATCGCTACTTAGCCCATGTCCGGATGTCAGGGTCCGCGTCCCAGACCTTCTCGTCCTCCTCGTACAGGTACAGATCCGCCTTCGGCGCAAACCATGACTCCTGCAGCGGGTCTGCCTGTTTCTTGGCCGGCTTGAGCTCGTACAGGTCTTCCTTCGCGATGAATCCCCGGAACGACAACAAAGCCTCGTACACGGCTCCCAGCTGGTTGATCCCCAGCTGGCCGTACGAGATCCGCCCCCGCCGCTTTCCGCGCCCCTTGGCCGGACGCGTCAGCGACAGCAGCCGGATCACCCGCTGCATGACTGCGTCGGACAGGTAAGCCTTCGCCAGCAGCGGAGTGCGCCGCTCGTCGAACAGCGCGCTGTCCAGCGGGCGCATCTTGAACGTGCGGCTCAGGTGCTCCTTGCCGAACTCCAGCGGGCCCTGCGTCGCCGGCTTGGGATCGAAGCCCTCCCGAACGAGCCGGAACAGCGCCGACAGGCTTTGCTGGATGTGGTTCCGGCCCAGCGCGACGCCGCTCGCCAGCCGCGCCATCTCCATGTCCCGCAGCCGCTCCAGGCTGTAGCCCTTGCGGTAGATCTCGCTGTCGATGGGCGCGAAGCCCAGTTCTGGCCGCGCCTCGATGTAGAACAGGAACAGCAGCCGGTACATGTACCGCAGGCACTCCAAGCTCAGGCGCTCCGCGAACTCCGGACCTTGATCCGGCGGCACCTTGCCGTCCTTGCGCATCGACCGCAGCACTTCGTTCCCGACCAGCTCGATCGCCTCCCGCAAGGCGTACTTGAGGTCCGCCGAGACCCCGAAAGCGTGCCGGTGGCTATTCTCGTCAAGCTCGTCGGCCAGCGCCGTGCCCGACCCGGGGACCAGGGACTCCCGGTGCAAGAGGGCCGCCGTCGCCTGCAGCGTCGGGCGCTCCCGTCGGCCGAGGATCTCGCCCCAGTCGAACCGCATCAGGCGGTTGTGGGACCACTTGGCCCTCTCGATCAGCAGCGTCTGGCCGCAGGAGAGCAGCAACACCCAGCGCGGGGCGCGGTCCTGCCGGAACAAGCGCCGCGTGATGATGTCAGCCCAAGTCTCGGAGAGCACCGCCTCGTCTGGCGGGGCCTCTCCGCGAAACTGCTCCCTGCGCGGCTTGAGCGTCAGCGGGTCGACATCTTCGGCCTGCGCATCGTAGGCTCCCAACACGACGAGGCGCTGGCCGAGCGAGCCCTTGGCGGCCACCAGCACCGGAATCTCGACATCCCCGTCGACGAGCCCGTTGCGGGGATCCCAGCGATACTCCAAGGCTTCCACCTGACGCCGGCTACCGCGTCAGAATTCAGTTGGGTTCACGGGCGTTCAGGACTTGGGAGCGGTCTCGAGAGGGGATGCCAGAGGCGCGGAGGGAGAACTCTTGGTGTCGGTTTCCCAGGCTCGGATGCGGCGTTGCAGGTGGGCGTCGGGCCTAGGGCGATCTAGAGCGGCTCCGCTCCAGCCGGCGTCCGATGGGGCGAGTTCGGCAAAGGCGCGGGGCAGTCCCTCGAGGGTCCCGCAGAGGATCTTGACGTACTGCGGGTCGAGCAGGTTGGCCGTCAAGGCGGCTTGCGCGGGCTGGTCCTGCATGGCCCGGCCGAGGTTGGCATGTCCCAAGCGCCGGCGCAGGCGGCGCTTGGCGCTGGCGAAGAAGTGCTCGGCAGGGTTGTTGGTGCGCTCCACGACCGCCACCAGGCGTCCACTCTCGTCGTGTGCGACGGGATGCCCAAAGAGCTGGTTGCGATAGCGGTCCAGGTAGCTGAGCACGACGGATTCCGCCGACGTGCCCGTCTTGCCGGCTGGCTGCACGCGCTGGCGAAGCTGCTCGCGGAATTGGGTGACCCGGCTGGCGAGCGATTCCAGCAGCGCGACGCTGTCGGACGGGGAAGGCAGCGGGCGGGGTTCCCGACCGCGCAGCTCGTCGTGGCGCAGGCGCAGGATTGCGCGCAATTCGGCGAACAATGCTTGGCGGTTTTGAATGCGGGCGGCGGTGGCGGGCAGGCCGAAGGTGTCCCAGGACAGTGGCTGCAGCAGGTCCCGGACCTGTTCGATCGTGCTTTGCTCGAACCGCGAGCGCGGACGGGGCAGACGCCTGCGGGCCAGCTCGTCGAACTGTTGGCAGCGCTGGTAGAGATTCCAGTGGGCTAGGCCGAAGGGATAGGGCAGTTGCTTGCGGCCGTCGCCCTGCAGGGTCCACAGCAGCAGGGCCGGCAGGTCTAGCTGGCGGGCGTCTGCTGCGGGCCGGCGGACCTGTGCTCGCAGCGGTCGCAGCAGGCTGCGCAGGGCGCTGCGGACGCGCAGCTGGGAGCGGGCGCGGTTGAGGGCGGCGTGGTCGGCATCGAGAAGCTTGCGGCCGACGGCGGCGAGGAAATGGAAGTGACACACGAGGTTGACACTGCCGGGCGGAAGGCAGCCGGAGACAGCCTTGGCGATGGCGCTGCCGAGGTCGCGCATGGAGGCGACCGGCTGGCCGAAGGCGGCCAGGGTGGTTTCGATGGCCGGGCGCATTTCGGCAGCATTCTCGGAACGGATGCGGACGGCGTGCAGCACCCAGCGGCGCCATCCGTCGAGGCACAGGAAGAGTCCGCCCCTGCCTTGTCACAGGTGGCGTCGACGTGCAGGGGGTAGCCATGCGTCATGGCGGCGCGCAGGGCGGGAGCGCGGTGCTGGTGCAGGGCCTGCAGCAGTTGCAGGAAGCGATCGCAGCAGGCGGACAGGGAGCCACTGGAGACAGGGATGCCGCGGGCTGCGAGGTCGGCAGCGATTTCTTGGCGCTGCCGCATGTGGAGGTAGCGCTGCAGTCCGGCCCAAGCGATCAGGTCGTACCCGAAGCGCTGCCCGGCCGGGGCCAGTTCGGCGAGCTGCTGCGAGAGGAGTGGCGGAGCGGTGCAGCGCGGGCATTGGAGCCGGACTTCCCGGGCTTGCAGCGGACCGGTGGCGAGCGTGGCAAGGGAGCGGGTCTTGGTCTTCTGGACGTGCAGTTCGCCGCTGCAGCCGGGGCAGTGGCGGACGGACGGGAAGAAGTCGATCAGCGGCAGGCCCTGGGGGTGTGCCTGCAGGGCGCGCCGGATGCGCTGCTTGGGCCAGGCGGGCGTCGGGGGGCGCGCCAGCAGCAGGATCAGCAGGCTGCAGGCCCCCCTTTTTCGGCGACCTGCTGGAGGTCGTAACGCTGCAGGACGGCCGTGATCTGATCGAGCCGGATGGGAGGGGAGTGGCCCCGCAAGCAGCGTGCCAGCCGTGCCGGGGATGAGTTCGGGTTGCGGACCAGGGCCAGCAGGACCTCGATCACCAGCGAGGGGTCCAGATCGGAGGCGAGGCCGAGGCGGGCCTCGCGGATGCGGCCGAGGCGGGCCTGACGCTGTCGATCGGCAACTTGCGGATCGGCGGACAGGTAGAGGTGCACGCCATCGCGGCGCTCGCGCCGGATGCGGTCTGTGCGCACAGCGGACAGCAGGCAGGCGTGGGACGACACGTGCAGCAGGGAGCGCAGTTCCTTGTGGGTCCAGCCGGCGTCGGCCTCTTGGACAAGGCGGGTGACGGTGGCGGTCAGGCTGCCGTCGCGCGAGAAGCAAGCGGGATCGAGGCGGAAGAGGCCGAACTGGTCGAAGCGCCGGGGGTCGGCGTGGGTGTAGAAGCGGCCATTGTGGTTGTAGCTGCGCAGGTAGGGGACGGCGCGCAGGTAGCGGGAGGTGGTGGCGGAGGAAGCCCCGTGGAGGGCGGCCTGGAGCTGCGGGAAAGTGAGCGGGTCGGGGCCGGCCAGGGCATCGGCGAGCATCTTGGGGGAGCGTGCGGGCATCGAGATGGAGTATATCCATAAACTCAATGAACTGTCTATACTCCCTCATATGTGGGACAGCAACCCTGCGAAACGCAGTCCGAAATGGTCAGAATCAGGCCAAATGGCGGCTTGAGCAGAGCCAAGATGCGAGAGTATGCACAGTGACCGTGGAACCGCCAGCGGGCCCAAGGCGGCCCAAGTCACAGCAGCGGGGAACCGGCGGCGCTGTCGGCCTAGCTAAGCCATAAACGCTCATATGCGCGTATTGTAGTCTTGGACAGCAGGTACGAGGGCACTCTCTATTTCATTACAAGTAATACTCAGATATGAATGGCGTATTGCGCTCCTGTAGGCACAGAACTTCTCTGTCTCTCAGTGGATGCTTCGCAATCCTGCTGGCGAACGAATCTGTCCAGCCTGCCCTGCTGTCCAACCGATTCCTGACGCGGTAGGACGCCGGTGCCATTCCTCTTGCGCTTTGAGCCGACCGGGCGCTCCCGTGCCGGGCTTGTCGAATCGCTCCCGGAACGGGCCATAGTGCTTCCAGAGCGACCGGAGCCTGTCTTCCGGCGATCGCACATCCTCCTCGGAAGAGTCCGCCGCTACCAGCCAGCGCTTGAGCGTCGGCCGGAGATCCTTCGACAGGATCTCCGCCAGATAGTGGTCGCTGTAGAACTCACGCTCGTTGCGGATGCCGACGAATGTTGATGTGGTCCTCTTGGGCACGAGCTCACTCTCTGCCTCTCATCATGCACACGACCTTGATTCAACGCGCCGTGCTCAGCCTCATCCCAGCCTAAGTTCGTCACTTGGTGGCGTTCTGCCGTGCGAGGGGAGCGTGGATCGCCCTGGGAGGGCGGAGTTAAGGGCAAGGCCGCAAGAGTCTTGAAGATCGAGTCTAGGCCTCCAGAGCAGCCTTGGGGGCACAACAATAGACAGAAAACAGGCATCTCAGGTCGGAGCGCCCGATCGGCCTCCAGAGCCCCAATGCACTTCAGTGGCGGCTGGCCGTCCTGGGTCTGTGCCTCACTTAGCACTACGGTTTGTGACGTTTCCAGCTTCCCGGTCCGCATGCGGCGGCGGTACAGCCGAGGCTGTAGACCGGCGGCCCGAGCGATCCGCGCTGCCTCTGGAGCAACCTGGTGCCAGAGCGGCTCGGGGACGGGGTAGGCGGTGGCTGGGTTGAGCAGGGTCTTCTGGCGGACCGACGAGCCGTGGCGCTCCGACTGGACGAGACGCACGCTGAAGGCTGGCCGGCCAGCCTTGGAATGCGTCTTGGTGGCGCGGAGGAACATTACTTGCTCACCATCACCCAAGTGGGGGCAGCCGGACCGTGGTCATTCCTGAGTGATGAACAGGTGGGCGAACGGTGGCTCAATCAGGGTCCGGGCTGGCGAGCTGGGACCTTCCGGAGCTCGCTGTCTGGTTGCTCGGGCAGGGGGCGGCCGGCAGAACCTAGCCGCAATCTAGGTCGGCCACGAGGATGCGCAAGCGTACGAGGTGCGGCCGGTGCAGTCGACTGGCGAGCCGTAACCGGAGGGCAAGGCGGCCTGACGCCTGCCAGCGTTCGCATCGGCGATTGGAAGGATCTCAGGCGCAACTGGAAATGGATAATTGCATCAACCTGCTCCAAGAATAAGGAGCCCGTGCGGACGGGTGTGCCACTCGTCCTCGCCCACGATCTCCAAGCGCATCACCTTCGTCTGCATCGCCGGCACGAAGTTGGCCCAGTCGACCTTGCAAGCGCGCTTGCAACAGACGTCGGAGGCGGAACGCTTCGACCCTGTGCCCGCTGGTCCAGGTCAGCCTCGGTCTTCGATCAGGTGCTCAAGTGTCGGCCTGCACTGCGCGGGAGCTTTCTCCACCGTTGCCATCAGCATCTTGTCAGCCTTGGCCGAGGGTCGCCGACCGAGTGCGTAGCAGCCCGCGGCCACGACCCGCGGGTCATCAGCCTCGAGTAGCTGTCGCAGGGAGTCCAGCGAGCGGTCTGTCCCGATGCGCCAGAGTCGGCGGCACGCTTCCTGCTTCGCCGCCAGACTCGCCCCCGAGACGATCACCGCCGCGAGTGCGTCTTCGATCCACGAACGGGCTTGCGGGTCTCCATGTGACTGGTTGATCAGCCTGTCGATCTCGAAGATCGCAGTGGTCGGCTCCCCGTAGTCGTAGGCTGACAGTTTCCCAACAGTCCGCTCAATCTCTTCGCGTCGCATGCTCAGACTCTCCACGGTGCGCGCATTGTGCGGTAGCGCATGTTGTTCGCCTCCGCGTCATCGAAGAACTCTTCCGCTGTCGGATCCCACCGGACTGGCCTGCCAAGCCGCAAGCAAATGTTCGCGCAGTGGGCGATCGTGTGGGCGCGGTGCGCGGACTCCGGGTCGGACACCGGCTGCTGCCGGCTTCTCACGCAGTCGAGGAAGTTGCGCACGTGCGGCCCTTGAATGTTGTAGTTGGCGTCCGGAGGGTCCAAGCCAGCCAGGACGCCCTCGGGGCGGGCCTCGATCCCGCCGGTGTCAGAAAGGAAGATCCAGCCCTCGTCGCCAATGAACATCAGGCCCTTTCTGCCCGTGTCCATGTAGAGCCGCAATCCATCGCGGTACCGGGTGCGGATCTCGTACCAGTAAGGGATGTTGTTGATACCTCCCTCGTCGCGAAACTCCGCTTCTCCCTCGTACGTGACAGGTGCGTCGTGAGCATCGCCCCGCACCCACTGGACTGTCTCGATGAAGTGCGGGCCCATGTCAGCAACCGCCCCGGCGCCGGTGTCCCAGTTCAGCCTCCACAGCCGGACGCGGTCCTTGGAATACGGTGCCCACGGCGACTGGCCAAGCCAGCGGTCATAGTCGAACAACGCTGGGTCGGGCGCCTTCCCGGGCTTGGCGGGACTGTTCTGTTTCCATCCGCCGGTTGCCCCGAAGGACAGCCGCACCGTGTGGAGCTCGCCAATTCGCCCGCTGTGAATCGTGTTCACGAGGAACTCGTAACCCGGATTCGAGCGCCGCTGGGTCCCGCATTGCCACACCGTTCGGTGCCGGCGCGTGACGTTGACCAGCTGGCGTCCTTCCGCGATGGTCAGGCAGAACGGCTTCTCGCAATAGATGTCCTTGCCGGCCTTGGCCGCGAGCGAGCTCATCACGGCGTGCCAGCGATCGCCAGTTCCGACCACAACTGCGTCGATGTCCTCCCGGCCGAGAACCTCCTCGTGGAATCGCACTGACCTGCAGTCTTGGTTGCCGTAGTGCGCGTCCACCACTTGCTTGGCTTGGTCCCGCCGCTCTGTGAAAAGGTCGCAAACCGCGACCACGCGAGCATCCTCCGCCTCGAGGAACTCCTGGATGTTGCGACGATTGCGGCTGCCCATGCCAATCCCGGCGACGGCAATTCTGTCGGACGGGGGCGTGGCGCCGCCCAAGCCCAGAGATGACGCCGGGACAAACAGCGGCGCGACAGCAGCCTTTGCGAACCCGCGACGGGTCGTTAGATCGCGTCCAGACATTCCGCGCCCAGTGTAGCCCCATCTCCCGGTTCCCGGCATGGTTCCAGTCTTGGATGACCGTCGATTCTCTCTCGTTCACGCGCAATGCGCGACGCAGCGCAAGACCGTCAGCGGTGTCCGGGTGGTGGGCTCACGGTAGCGGCGACCGTCGAATCGGCCTCGACCGGACCTCTGCGCCCAATGGTGAAAGGATGCGGGCTGGATGCGCCTTCTGGCTCTTGGCCGCGAGTCTGGCAATCCTGCAAGCGCCCCACCGCTCTAATCCAGAACATAAAATGACGTCTTGTTTGATCATCCGCCAGGGTAGACAGGCAGCGCGGCCCGGCCATTGGGGTGGCGGGTTCGAACCACCTGAGCACCGCTACTCTCCCGGGGGCCAATGACAAGGAGACGCCTGCGATATAATACCCGCGAATTCGCGTGGGGCAGGGGACGCCCTCGGCAATTGGGGCTGCCGTCCATTGACCCTAGCTCGCCGCTCCGTCGACCAGCGCGCGGCGGGGCCGAGTTCTGCGGGGTGTCAGGATGTCACGACACGTATCCTCCATCGCGGTCGCCTATGCGCGGATGGCAGTAGCTGCGGCTTGGCTCGCCCTGCTCACGGCCACGCCGGGCCTTGCCGACGACCAGGCCTCGAGCCGCCCATCGGGCCGGGCGGTCGATTTTGCGTCGGAGGTGTATCCGATCTTCGAGCAGCGCTGCCATGCTTGCCACGGTGCCTCCCAGCAGATGGGTGAGTTTCGGCTGGATTCCGGTCCGGCGGCACTGGTCGGCGGTGTCTCGGGAGTGAACATCGTTCCCGGAGACGCGGGCGCCAGCGCGCTGGTGCAGCGGATCGCAGGGACGGGCAACTTGAATGCCATGCCCATGACCGGTGAGCGCCTGTCGGATGATCAGGTCAGCCTCGTGAGGCATTGGATCGATCAGGGCGCGGAGTGGCCGGCAGGCGTCGGCGTTGACTCTAGGACGCCTCTCCGGCACTGGGCCTACCGGTTGCCCGAGCGACCGGTGGCGCCGGCCGTGCGCTCGGCCGGGATGCAGCGCAACCCCATCGACAGCTTCATCCTCGCGCGCCTCGAGCAAGAGGGGCTGGGATTCAATCCGCCGGCCGGCAAGGCCGCGCTGGTTCGCCGGGTCAGCCTCGACCTTACCGGCCTTCCGCCGAGCGTTGAGGAAGTGGACCGATTCTTGGAGGATGCGAGCCCGGGCGCCTACGGGCGGCTGGTCGAGCGGAAGCTCAAGTCGCCCCATTTCGGGGAGCACTGGGCTCGCTACTGGCTTGACTTGGCGCGGTACGCCGACACGAACGGATACGAGAGCGACGAGCCGCGGACAATGTGGGCTTACCGAGATTGGGTGGTCGACGCATTCAACCGCAACCTCCGCTTTGATCAGTTCACTGTCGAGCAACTGGCGGGAGACCTACTGCCGGACCCGACCGTCGCCCAGCGCGTCGCCACGGGTTTCCACCGGAACACGATGCTGACCAACGAGGCCGGATCGAAGGACGACGAGTTCTACGACGCGGCGGTCAAGGACCGCGTGGACACCACCGCGACAGTCTGGCTGGGGTCGACCGTGGGCTGCGCCCAGTGCCACGACCACAAGTACGACCCCTTCCGGCAGAGCGAGTACTACCAGCTGTACGCGATCTTCGACAACACGGCCGACAGCGCGATCAAGATTTCCGAACAGATGGATGTCTTCAAGGGGGACTCTGACGAGTTGCGCCGCCGCACGGCCGAGGTCGATGCGGCGAAGGGGATTCTTGAAACCCCCACGGTCGAGCTGGAGAGAGCCCAGCGGGAGTGGGAATCTCGGACTTCCGGCAACCTTGCCCGGTGGGAAGGTGCCTGGCGCATGCTCAAACCGGACCCTGCAACGGCCGTCGGACGGGGCAACCTTCAGGTGCGGCCAGACGGCTCGGTTGCCTTGGAGGAGGCGGGCGACGACCCCACAACCGTAGAGCTGAACTTCGATCTCGAAGAGACCGTGCTGACCGGACTGCGGATCGAGGCGCTTCCTGGCGCGGGCCTGCCAGGCACGGCGGCCGGAGAGGACGCGGCGGGAGCCTTCTCGGTGGCGGAGATCGCGGTCGAGGCCTGGACTCCCAAGAGACTGGCGGGGCAGGCGGATCTCCGAGGAGTCCAGCCCAAATGGGGCAACTGGCACGCCATCGGACCGTTTCGGGTGGGCTCGCGAGACGAGGCACTCCAGACGGCGTTCCCGCCAGAGACGCTCGTGGACCTGTCCGCCACTTATGAGAACGGCCACCTTGCCTGGCTCGAGCGCAAGGATTGGTCCGACGGCCTTGTCCACTACCTCGGGTATATCCCCGACGATTCCGAGTCAAATTGCGCTAGCTACGCGTACCGGACAGTCGAGGTCCCGGAATCCACGACTGTGCAGGTCTCGATGGGGAGTCTCAAGGGTCTCAAGGTCTGGCTCAACGGACAGCCAGTGCTCTCGGCCGACCCGACCCGAAGCATCGGGCCCGACCAGGAGAGGGTCACGCTCGACCTGCGCCGCGGCACCAACGAGGTGCTTGTCAAGCTGTCCAACGACCAAGGGCCGTACGGCTTTTACTTCGCGCCCTACTTCGGCCACGAAATGGGCGCGCGGCTCAAGGTCACGAGGGCCGCGGCGGACCACGGCGGCTGGGGGCCGGTCGATCTGGCCGCCGTTCTGGACGGCCAGGCACGGACCGCCTGGAAGCCTGGCCCGCAGAAAACGCGCGGCGAGAGTCGTAGCCGGGCGACTCTGCGCTTTGAGCGCCCTGCGGCCCTGCCCGCGGGTTCTCTGCTGAGGGTGCGACTGGTCGAGACTTCTCCCGAGGGCGCCAGGCCGGGCCGGGCCCGGTTCCGGTTCTCGGCGACATCGCTCGCGGAGGCCCAGCTCGCAGCGATGCAGGAGACGCCGGCCGCCGTGCGGGCCGTGCTCGAAACTTCGCCCGGCGGGCGTTCCGACCTGGACGAGGAGCGGCTTGCGGTGTTCTACCGATCGATCGCCCCCGAGCTGGATCGCCAGCGCCGGGTCCATGCCGAGCTGAAGTCCAGCTTGGAGGATTTCCGTGCCAGGCACACGACCACCACGCTGGTCATGCGCGAGTTGGACGAGCCTCGCAAGACCCATGTCCAGCGCAGGGGGAACTTTCTCGATCTTGGCGAGCGCGTCCGCCCGGGCGTTCCGGGAGTGTTGGTGCCGGGCGACCCGCCCGAGGTCGGGAATCGGCTTGAGTTGGCGCGGTGGCTCACCGGCGGCGAGAATCCCCTGACCGCCCGCGTGCGGGTGAACCAGATTTGGGGCCGGCTGTTCGGACGGGGCTTGGTTCACACGGCGGAAGACTTCGGCTCTCAGGGCGACCGCCCGTCCCACCCTGAGTTGTTGGACTGGCTGGCAGTCGAATTCGTGCGCCTCGGGTGGGACACCCAGGCGCTGCTGAGGACCATTCTGACCTCTCGGGCATATCGGCAGGATTCGTCGGTAGCTCCTGCCAAGCTCGAGAAGGACCCGCAGAACATCCTGCTCTCCCGCGGGGCTCGCTTTCGCGTCGGGGCCGAGAGCGTGCGGGACATCGCGCTCGCATCCAGCGGCCAGCTCGTCCCCCGAGTGGGGGGCCCCACCGTGTTCCCGCCCCAGCCGAGCGAAGTGTTCGGCGAGCACTACATCGAGGGCGGCTTCAAGGACTGGCCGACGAGCGAGGGGTCGGACCGCTACCGGCGGGGGCTCTACACCTTCTACAAGCGCACGGTGGTGTACCCGGCCTTCATGAACTTCGACGGCCCGGACAGGACGGTCTGCACGGTGAACCGGTCCCTCTCCAACACGCCCCTGCAGGCGCTCAACACTCTCAACGATCCCGCGTTCGTCGACGCGGCCGCGTCGCTTGCGGCGCGAATGCTCAGCGAGCGCGGGCGGACCGACTCCGACCGGATCTCCCACGGCTTCCGGGCCGTGCTGGCCCGGCGGCCGCAGGCCGCGGAGTTGGAGCGATTGGTGGCATTGCTGGACCGGATGGCCGAGACATACGCGGAGTCGGAGGAGGCGGCCACCCTGCTCGTCAGTGACGAGCTTCGCGGCCCGGCGCCCGACCTGCCATCCGCTCGGTTCGCGCCGTGGGTGATGCTTGCCAACGTGCTGCTGAACCTAGACGAGACATACACGAGGGAGTAGGCCAAGTGAGACCAGCCGGATCCAGTGCGTTGGAGACCACCCGCAGGCACTTCTTCTCCACCGCGGGGGTGGGCATCGGGGCTTTGGCCCTCGCCTCGATGCTGCAGCGGGAGGGTCGCGCCGCGCCAGCAGTGCCTGGGAAGCCGAGGGGCATGCACGCGCTGGACCACGCCCCGAAAGCCAAGGCGGTGATCTTTCTATTGCAGGCGGGAGCGCCCTCGCAGCTGGACTTGTTCGACTACAAGCCGAAGCTGGCGCAATTCCACGGTACACCCGTGCCGGAGGAACTCATCGCGGGCGAGCGCTTCGCGTTCCTGTCCGGCAGGCCGAGCCTGCTCGGACCGCAGTTCGAATTCGCCCGGCACGGCTCGACGGGCACACATGTCTCGGAACTGCTCCCGCACATCGGCGGCATTGTCGACGAGACGGCGTTCGTCTATTCCCTGACGACCGACCAGTTCAACCATGCCCCGGCGCAGCTGAAGATGTTCACCGGCCACGAGCGGCCGGGTCGGCCTTCCATGGGTGCATGGCTCAACTACGGGATTGGCAGCGAGAACGAGAATCTTCCGGGCTTCGTCGTGCTCTCGTCCGGCCGCGCAGCGCGGTGCGGGGCGGCGTGCATGGGGCCGGGCTTCTTGCCGACGGTGCACCAAGGGGTTCGCTTCCGCTCCGGCGGGGATCCCGTGCTGTTCCTGTCGAATCCGGCCGGCGTGGAGCCGCGCACCCGGCGCGAGTCGCTGGACGCGATCCGTGATCTGAACTCAATCCGTCACTCCGCGGTCGGCGACCCCGAGATTGAGACGCGCATCGCGTCCTACGAGTTGGCCTACCGCATGCAGACCGCCGTGCCCGAGCTGATGGACATCTCCCGCGAGCCGTCTCGTGTCCGGGAAATGTACGGAGCCGAGCCGGGGGCGAGGTCTTTCGCGAACAACTGCCTCCTCGCTCGCCGTCTCGTCGAGAGCGGAGTGCGCTATGTTCAGCTGACCCACGGGGAGTGGGACCACCACGGTGGCACACGGGTGAACTTGCCCCTTCACCTGCCGGCGCGCTGTCGCGAGGTGGACCGGGCCACCGCGGCGTTGGTCAACGACCTCAAGGATCGTGGCATGCTGGACGAGACGCTGCTGATCTGGGGGGGCGAATTCGGGCGCACTCCGATGCTGCAGGGCGAGCCGGACGACCCGAATGTTGGCCGGGACCACCATCGCACCTTCACGATGTGGCTCGCCGGCGGCGGGATCAAGGCCGGCGCGAGACTGGGCGCCACCGATGATCTCGGCTATCGTCCCGCGCAGGACCCCGTGACCGTCCACGATCTGCAAGCCACGATCATGCACCTGCTCGGCGTGGACCACACCCGCCTCACATTCAAGTTCCAAGGCCGGGATTACCGGCTGACGGATGTCCACGGCGAGATCTTGCGTCCCCTGCTGGCGTGAGTGCTGTCCAGCCATCCGGCATCCGGGTAGCCCACGGGGGTGAATGTGGCATCCCTCAGATTGGAACGCGCCGGTCGTGGCGCGGCCCCGTGCCGGCCGGGCCTTCAGGGCGATTCGTTCGGAGCCGAGTGGCGGGCGAGGATTCGGACTTGGGCGAGCAATCTCAGCCCGTGTCTCCGCGCCCGTACCGCATGATCACCAGTCGCTTGAGCAAGGGGCGGATCCTCAGGTCGTTCGCGACGGCGAAATCGTGGAGCGACTTGTACTCGTCCCGGTGATCCTCGTGAATCCGGAGCTGGCGGTGGAAGAGCATGTCGTGGTGGCGGTTGACAAAGGTCCGCACGAACCGCTCCTTGCGAACGGCCTGTGCCGCGAACGCGGCTAGGCCCTCGCCCTTGAATGGGTAGTCCGGCACTACGCCCCGGTCGGTGTCGTCGATTGGCTCGTGGCCATCGTCGACCGTTCGGTAGTGGCCGTGCACATCCCACCGTTCCCGCTGGTACGCGAGGGGGGTGAGCAGCTTGTGGCACGAGTAGCACATGCTGGCCGGATCGGTCGTGCTGACGACTTTTTCCCGCGCTTGCTCCACGGCATCGGTCACCTCGAATTGCAGTCCCAGGGCGAATGTCAGCACTTGCGCGGGATAGGTGAAACTCGGTAGCCCCGGCTTGCCGACCAAGAAGCCCTTCATCGTGAGCATGCCGGTCTCGCCGTGCTCCGGCCGGCGGCCGACTCGCCCCCAGTCCGCGCTCACCGTGTAGTCCGCCGTCAGCAGTTCCCGGTAGGATCGGTCCGTCACGGCCAGATAGGTCCACAGGCGGGCGGGCTCGTCGCTCTCCTGCGTTCCGCGCGATCGCAGGATTGCCCGCGCTCGGTGGAAGAAGAATTCCTTGAAGTCCGGGCTAGCGAGATAGTGGTCCACCATGGTCGGCAGATCATTCTGGTCCGCGAATCGGCGAAGCTCCTCCGGTGTGGGAACCCTGCCCACCAAGTCAAGCGCTACCCGGGTCAGGACTGTGCTGCGGTCGGCATCCGGCGAATCGCTGGGCATGATGAACTCCGGTCGCTGCAGCAGGGCCTCGATCAGCCCGGCCCATCCCGGTCGCGCAGACCGCAGCGACGAGATCGTGAGGCGGGGCGCGGCGGATCGCCGGCCGTCCATCCGCGGGCCCAGGTCGGCGGCGTCGTGACTCCATGTGTAGGTCAGGCCCTTGGCGAGCGGGTGGTGGCTCCCAGTCCCGTCCAGAATGACCGTTTGCCCGGTGATGAATTCCGGAACGGCCTCGACAGCAGCGGTCGGGCCGAACGCCTTCCCGTGGATGTCCACTGCCACCCAGTCCGAATGCGTGTGGCCACCCGGCGTCCACAGGTAGACGCTGTACCTGCCGGGCTGGTAGGCGCCGCTGAGTACCGGTCTGTAGCGAGCCCAGACCTGCCCGGCCGGGTCAACTTCGCTTCCCTCGATCGGATTCCCGTCGTTCGACGGCGGGTAGTGCACCAAGTCCGGCCCGAAGGCCTTCCCCCTCCCGGGCGCGTTCCTGGTCAACTCGTCGCGCGCCCAACCGTCGGACATCTCAAATCCCGCGGGCGATCCGTTGTCCACGATGATCTCGGGACCGCCGCCGAGCGGGGCAAACTTCACGGCGTCCGCCGCCAGGACATGCTTGGCCGGGTCGACGCCTTTGTTGTTGATCTCGACAAAGTCGTCCGCGTCAGCCATCTCGACGTCCCTCAGCACCAGTTCCCACTGGGTTTCCCCGCTCTCGTCGAGCGTGCTCTCGGTCTGATCGACCCGGATCCGGGCAAACCCGGCCACTTCCGCCACACCGCCCCCGCGGGAGTAGTCCGTGGAAGGGCCGGCAGAGGATCGCACTTCCACCAGCGCCGCTTGGGCTAACCGAGGTACCGCGGGCCAGCTCAGGTACACGTTGTAGGCCCCAGACTCGGGGATCCGCAGCGCCATCGTCGCTGTTGCGAGACGGTTGTCAAGGCTTCGCGACTCGAGATGATTGCTGCCGACGACACTTAGGTCCAGGTCGTACTTCTTCTTAGGCGGCCCAGCCCGGCTGCGCTCGCCATCCTTCTCGACGGGCTCCCAGTGGCCCGTCAGGACGCACTCGGGGTCGAGGTTGTCCAGCACAATGGGCGGCCCGACCTCCCTGCCGTCCCGCACTCTCCTGAACTGCACGGCGTCGAACGCGGTGACATGGTTGCCCGGCCGGGCCACGACCCGCACGAATTGCTCAGCGTCCTGCTTGTCGAACTGGAAGGGCGCCGCTCCAATCCGGGCCCAGTCGCCGTCGAGGGTCTGGTCGAGGAGAAATCTGGAGACTTGCGCCGAGCCCGCTCGCACGACAGCGTCCACTGTCGAGCGGTCAGTGCGCCCGTCCTCGTCGCGAACGTTCAGGGTGAACCTGACAGTACGCTGGGCGACGGGCTGGCCCTGGACTTCCTCAACGAGGGCCAGTGCCCGTCCGATCTCGTCCTCGTCGGGCTCGGATCGCAGGATCCGCCCGTAGAGGGCCCTCACGTTGCGGACCGCCCGCTTGCGCGACTGCTCCGCGAAGACGTCCGGATCAAAGCCCTCGAACAGCGCTGCTCTGGGAGCGGACACAAACCGCCGGGCAACCTCGCGGGCCACTTCCTGCAGCGAGGCGAGATAGCTCGCGGAGACGGCTCGGGATGTCTCGAAGCTTGCCCGGAAGTCGGCACCGCCGAACAGGTTGGCCTTGCGCAGGAACGGGTCTGGGCCGGACCCGGCGAGCCAAGCCTTGCCGAAGAGCGTTTCGAACGAGCGTCGCAGCTGGAAATAGCTCATCTTGCGCCGCACCGTGTCCTGTCTGTGAGGGCCGTCGAACGCGAGCAGCAGGGCATCGGGGAACACCTCGTCCGGAGGCCGAGAATCGCCGCGAACGTCTGCCCTCGCCCGCGCCAAGTCGCCGGCAAACGAGCGGACCAGGGCTTGCTCCTGCGAGGAGAGGTGTCCGACCTGCGGCATCTTCAGGTCAAGATTGGCAGTTGCGATGCGGCCCGGTATCGCCACCGGATCGTTGGGCGCCAGCAGCCCGCCTTCCAGCAGCAAGCTGAACGTGGCACCAGAGGAGTCCAAGACTCGAAATGCCTGGGGGGAGTCGGGGTGGTGGCAGCCGGCACAGCCGTTCGTCCCCCGGCGCAGCAGGGGAAAGATCTCCTCTGTGAAGCGCTGCTCGAAGTGCTCGAGCACTGCCCGGCGATCCGATCCGGTGACCGTTTGCGCCGGAGCAGCGCCCGCCAGCAGCAACCCCAGCGCGACTGTCCCGGCGGACAGCCGCCCGGCATCCTTCAGTAACGCTGTCAATCCGCTCGACACAGTCCGATCTGGCCCCCTCGTGCTGCATCCACGGTACTCGCACACCGGCTTCGCGGTCAATGCTGGGTCCGGGCGGGCACGCCACTGATTGACGTCTCTTTCTCGGATCCCACTCGATCGTGGAACACTCCGTGGGTTGAGTGTTTCGGTCGAGGCACTCTCGACCAGTGCCCTCTTGGCGGGAGACGGACGGTCGCCGGGAAGTGTGTGGCGAACCGGCCCGGCTCAGCCGGTGAGATCTTTGGCGGGCGCAGGTGAGTTCCTTAGAATCTAGGTCTATGTTCTATGGCATGAATTCTGCCTTGGCGTGTCTGCATGTGCACTGTCTCTGTGGACAGCCCAGGCCGTTTTCGGCAAGACTGCCCAACGGGCGGTTGAGGTAGCTGGGAGATGGATACGACGCCCAGCCCGGGTGCAGTCTCCAGCGATCGTGGCCGCGGCCCGAACGTAGGGGTCGCTGTCGAGAGCCTGCGGGAACAGCTGCTTGACATTAGCAAGAGAAACCGGCTCCTGAACGCTCCCGTGGAGAAGCGGTCCGCGAAGCAGCTCGCGATCGTCGACGAGCTGTCCGACGAGACCTTCCGCCTCCTGTACCTGGAGAACAAGCGCTTCACGTTCGAGCCGTCGCCCGATGCTGTCGAGGCCGACGAGTCTGGTGAGGCGGCAAAGGTTCCCCTGCCCGACTCGTACCAATCAGGGGGATCGCGGCCGGCCGCCCATCAGGTCGACCTCAAGCTCAGGACCCGTCACGCCGCGCCGGGTCTGCAGTCAAAGCTGCTCAAGATCTACCGGGACGCCACGACTGTCGAGGAGGAGCAGGGCGTCAGTGTTCTGTTCTTGGCGCTGGGATTCCTGCGTTGGTACGAGAGCGACTCGTCCGAGAAGGAGTGGTTCGCGCCGCTGATCCTGCTTCCGGTCGACCTGACGCGGGGCAGTGCGCGGGGGCGCTTTAGACTGTCCTACCGCGATCAGGACATAGAGCCGAACCAATCTCTGGGCGCCATGCTGGCCAGCGATTTCGGCCTGGCCCTGCCGGAGTTCCCGGCCGGCGACGAGTGGCTTCCGTCGGCCTACTTCGAGCGCGTCAGTGAGGCGGTCTCCTCGCAATCACGCTGGGAAGTGCGCCCCGACACCATCGTCTTGAGCTTCTACTCTTTCGCCAAGTTCATGATGTGGAGGGATCTGTCCGGTGATGCGGAATGGTCCGATGGCGAGGGGCTCAACGCGAACCCCCTGCTGGAACGGCTGCTCGTGGGCGGGTCTGCCTCTTCGGTGATCTCGCTCGGATCGGACGAGAACCTAGACCAGCGGTTCGCCGACCCGAAGGATCTCGGCCACATCCTGGACGCGGACACGTCACAGACCCAAGTGATTGCCGCGGCGCGGGAAGGCAGGAGCCTGGTGGTCCAAGGGCCGCCCGGGACCGGAAAGTCCCAGACGATCGCCAATATCATCGCGGCGACGGCGCGTGAGGGCAAGCGGGTCCTCTTTGTCGCGGAGAAACGGGCTGCCTTGGACGTGGTCCACGACCGCCTGGAACGGTGCGGCCTTGGCCCGCTGTGCCTCGAGCTCCATTCCCACAAGGCAAACCGCAAGCACGTCTATCAGGACTTGAAGGACACGCTTGCGTTGGGCCGGCCAAGGGCGGGCGAGAGCGGGCTCTACGAACAGGTCCGGGAAGTTCGCGACCGCCTCAACCACATGTCGGATCTGCTGCACGCGGTGGACGCGGCCACGGGCGACACGCCTTTCAACATCATCGGAAAGCTGTCCAGTCTCACAGGCGATGGCCATCCCCAGCCCGAATTCCAGATTGGCGGCGCGGACAAGTGGAGCACCGAGGGGATTGCCGAGCGACAGGCCGCCACTGCGAGCCTTGCCAACCTGAGGGACCAGTTTGGCAGCGAGTTGCGCCACCCGTGGCGAGGTGTCGGCATCCGCCTGAATCCCATGGAGCGGAACAGGCTGCGCGTTCGGTTGCAGCGGGCCATCGAATGCCTCGACGCGGTTCGGGAGGCCGCGCAATCCGGGTCCGCCGTCGCAGCCTTGGAACCGGCTGCGACCCCCGGTGCTATCTCCGACGTCCTATGCCAGTTGGACGCGCTCGATGCAATGCCCCGCTTGGTGCCAGATCTGGTTGCTAACGAGGCGCTTGTCAGCCGCCCGGGGCCTGTGCTCGAACTGTGCGAGCTGGTCGCCAGCCTCCAAGAGCTGGAATCGAGCCTTCGCGGACAGGTGATCGATAGCGCGTTGAACCTTGGCTGGGAGGAGGCGCGAGTCGCGATCGCGCAGCGGGGCACGTCCCTGTTCCGATGGTTCAGCCGTCCCTATCGCGAAGCGGTCGGCCGGCTCAAGGGTGTCGTTCGTGGCACGCTTACCGGCACATACTCCGGGCGAATCGCGCTCTTGGACGCACTGCTGCAGCACAGGCGGTGGAGCGAGTCAGTCGCCAAGCGCGCCCACGTGGCCCAGAGCGCCCTCGGTCACCTCTGGGAGGGCGACAGCACCAAAGTTGCGAAGCTGCTCCCGGCACTGCGCTGGATCAAATCGCAAGAGGGGCTACTGGGCTCAGGGAGCGCGGTCAAAGCCCAGGTTGAGGGGATCGCGAAAGATGCCGATCCCGGGGCGTTGTCCTCCGGTCTGCGGGCGGCGCGGGACAACTGGACCACAGCTTGGAGCGAGATTGCCGACACGCTCGGGCTTGACATTGGCACGGCGTTCGGGGTGGACGATCTTGACGCGGTGCCCTTCGACCGCTTGCGGTCTCGCATCCTCACGTGGGGCGGCCAGATTTCCGGGATCGAGGGCTGGCACCGGTTGAGCACAGCTGCCCGGCTTGCGTCGGAGCTTGGCCTGGACGAGATTCGGGCCCGGCTCGCCGACGGGCGCCTGGCTCCGGCCCAAGCCGAGCGCTCGCTGGAGTTCGTGCGCGCCGAGGCGGTGTGGGCTCGGATGGGCCGGGAGAACCAAGAGCTGCTCGGCATGGACGGGGAGGAGCGGACCGAGCTCGTCGAGGAGTTCAAGTCACTTGACCAGCGGCTCCAGAGTTTGACGGCCCAGGAGGTGGCCGAGATGCACCACCGGAACCTGCCGACCGGATCCTCCGGTCAGGTTGGCATCGTTCGTGGCGAGGCCAACAAGAAGATCAGGCATATGAGGCTGCGGAGGCTGCTCGACAAGGCGGGAGAGGCCGTGGCGATGATCAAGCCGGTATTCCTGATGAGTCCGCTCTCGGTTGCCCAGTATCTTCGTCCCGGGGGGCTGACGTTCGACATCCTGCTGATCGACGAGGCAAGCCAGGTGCGCCCGGCGGATGCCATGGGGGCGATCATGCGCGCACGGCAGATCGTGGTCGTGGGAGATCAGAAGCAGCTGCCGCCGACCAGCTTCTTCGACCGTCAGATCGTGGGCGACGACGACGGGGGCGATACAGACGACGAGTCGGAGATCCTCGGGCGCCAGCTGGGGGACATGGAGAGCGTCCTGTCCCTCTGCGAGGCGCGCGCGCTGTCGTGCGGCATGTTGCGCTGGCACTACCGCTCGAGGCACCCCTCGCTCATCCAGGTCTCCAATCACGAGTTCTACAACGACGGACTGATCTGCTCGCCGAGTCCCGACCGGGCCGGCAAGGAGTCCGGACTCACCTTCGAGTACGTCAAGGGGGAATACCAGCGAGGGAAGAAGCGGGACAATCCGAAGGAAGCCGACGCCATCGCGCGGCGGGTGCTGGTCCATGCCCGCGAGCGGCCCGGCGAGACGCTGGGGGTGGTGGCCTTCTCAGTGGCGCAGCGGGACACGATTCTGAACGTTCTCGAGTGGATGCGCGCGGAGAATCCGGAACTCGAGGGGTTCTGCAAGGGGGGTAGGGACGAGGCGTTCTTCGTGAAGAACTTGGAGAACGTTCAGGGCGACGAACGGGACGTGATCTACATTTCGATCGGCTATGGCAAGGATGCGGGAGGGTACATGTCGCAGAGTTTCGGTCCGGTCTCGGCCGAGGGCGGCGAGCGAAGGCTCAACGTCCTGTTCACCCGGGCGAGGCGGCGTTGCACGGTGTTTTCCTCCATCCGGTATCAAGACATTCGCATGGATGTCTCAAAGCACCGCGGCCCGCGAGTGCTCAGACGGTTTCTCAGGTTTGCCGAGACGGGAGAGATGGACATTCCGGTGCTGACCGGTGGCGAGCCCGACAGTCCCTTCGAGGTCGCCGTCGCAGAGGCAGTCCAGAGCCACGGGTACCGTGTCGAGGGTCAGGTCGGGTCCGCCGGGTTTCTCATCGATCTGGCCGTCTACGACCCGGACGACGACGGCCGGTTCCTGCTGGCGATCGAGTGCGATGGTGCCCGGTATCACTCTTCAAGCTGGGCGCGGGAGAGGGACCGGCTCCGCCAGGCTGTCCTGGAGCAGAAGGGTTGGAAGTTTCACCGCATCTGGAGCACGGACTGGTTCTACAACCGCGATGTGGAAGTCCGCAAGCTGCTAGAGGCCATCGAGAGGGCCCGGGGGCCCGGGGGCACTGAACGGACTCCGGAACCGGCGCCGCCCGCCCCGAAGCGCACCGTTGTGCGCCGCGAGGAGAGTGCCGGGCCCGATGATTCCAAGCCACCGGCGCAAACGCCCTATGTCGAGGCTTCGTTCAGTGTGGCCGAACGGGGCATCTTCGACCTTCGGGAAGCTCCCGCGCCGACCGTGGCCGGCTACGTAGTCGCCGTAGTGGACGCGGAGGGTCCGATTCACCGGGACGAGATCGCGCGCCGCGTGAGCCGACTATGGGGCCACAAGATGCTGGGGGCGCTGATCCGGAAGGCTGTCGAAGAGGGGATTGCCCACGCGCTGCGGAATGACAGGATTCGCCCGGCGAGTGCTGACTCGGAGGATTTCTTTGACCGGGCCGGGGCACCCGACTATCCCGCCACCGTCCGGGACAGGAGACACGCGAGCGCTTCTGTGCGGAAGCCCCAAGCCCTGCCGCCCACGGAGATCCGAGCCGGAATCCTGCAGGCGGTCAAGGCCAGCGTTGCGGTGAGTCCCAAGGAGTGCGCCGTGGATGTCGCGCGAATGTTCGGGTACGCGCGCACCACCGCCGGCATCCAGCGACTGTTCCAAGCCCAGGCAAGTGTTCTCGTGTCCGAGGGGGAGCTGCTTGAGGTCGACGGGCAGCTGCGGCTGCCCTGAACGCCTCGCTTCAATGCCCAGGCGGCGTGGGCGACCCTCAGCGGCCAGGCCGTTGCTGGGGGATCTCGCCAGCCTGCGGGGCGGGTTGGATGCCGCCCGGGCACGTTGCCTGCAAGTCTGGAGTGGATTGACCACGCCGCGCTCGCACGTTTGGCCCAGACGGTGCGCCAGCTGGCTGATGGGCAAGTCTAGCCTCATGACCGGCCGCTCCCGGCCTTCCTGTCGGCGACGAGCGTGACGGGTTTCGTGCGGTCCAGTTCCGAAGGCCCCACGCGCAAAGCTGGGCAATGGGCTTCGCGGAGCGGTGTCCGACACCGCCCCGCTGAGCCGCAATCATGGCGTGCTATCCCCAGACGGGCATGGCCAACCGTCAGAAATGAATCTTCAGCCCCAGCTGGATCTGACGCTCAGTGCTGTTCGTGCTGAAGATCCGCCCGAAGTTGACGCTGTCAAGCTGCGCCGTGGGGCGATTCCATGTCGGAGAGTTGGTAGCGTTGAACATTTCAACCCGTAACTCGATGACCTTGCTCTCGCCGAACCGGAACTTGCGGAAGATCGAGAGGTCGAGATTCCCCAAGCCGTCTCCCTGCAGCGCGTGGCGCGCCATGTTCCCAAACGTGAACGGGGCGGGGACTTCAAACGCTGACTTGTTGAGCCATTGGTCCGGACTTGGGTTGCCTACCTCTGGCTCGCCGACGAGGTTGGCCCGCAAGTATCCCCCGTTGATGTTGTTGGAGCCGGCATTTCCCGTGTTGGCAAGATCACCCGACACGCCGACGTGATAGTTCTGGCCGGATGCGAATTGCAGGATGCCGTTGATCTGCCAGGGCCCAAGAATGTGGTCCAAGAGCTTGCTGCCCGTCCGGAACTTGCCGCCGGTTCCAATCGGCACCTCGTAGACCCAGCTGGCAGTGAACACGTGTGGCATGTTGAACGCCGAGGGGCCCCAGTTCTCGTGCCACTGGTTCGGGTCCTGCGGATTGCAGCCGTCCTCGTTGAACCAGCCCGAGCAGTGATCCTTCGAATCGCTCAGGGAATAGGACACCAAGTACGAGAATCCCGCCGAGTGCCTGCGCCTGAGCTGGAATTGGAAAGAGTTGTACTTGGACCGTCCCCAACTGCGGTCGAAGAAGCTGGGCGTGATGTGGGGAAACGGCCGCCTGAGGGACGAGTCGCCGGGGCCAGGCTCGAGGGCCGTGTTGTACATCCCGCCAAGACGGAGGTTGATGCCCGTCGAGCCGACGTACGCGAGGTCCACCAGCGTGCTCTCCGTCAGTTCGTACTGGAGGCTCAGGTTGTACTGCTGCGAGTAGGGAAGCTTTAGCTCAGGGTCGTAGTACCAAGTCACCTCGTTGAACGGCGTGGGCGCTGGGAAGACTGGGTTGTCGCCCAAGTCCAGCGGATCTTGCCCCGAGACCTTCGGCGTCGGCAACTCGGAACTGGGCAAGTTCAGATTCGGCTGCTGCAGCAGCCCGACCGATGGCCAAGTCCCGACCACACCCATGTTGGCCTGGATGTTCCCGGCCCAATTGTCATACACAATGCCGTAGGCACTCCGGAACGCCATCTTGTCGGTGATCCGGTAGGCGAGCCCGAAGCGGCCTTGCCAGTTCCATGGCCTGTCATTGCCGGGCTTCTGATTCGGTGACAGGACCACGCCATCCGGGAGGCTCCCGCCAGGAATGCACGGTGCCTCGCCCAACTCTTGGCATGAGCCGACGGGAATCTGAAGCTCGTACCTGCCGTGGATCAGGTTGAGATTCCCGACCTTGTTGTTGTTGTACTCGTCGCTGCCATAGTGGCCGAAGATCGTTGCGTCGTTTCGAACCCCGAGGTTGATGTTCAGGCGCGGAGTTACTTTCCAAGTGTCCTGAATATAGAAACCATATACCCGGTGCCCGACAACTTGTTCGATATTGCCCCTCCGCCTTCCGACTGCGGGAACGCTGAGCAGGTACGAGGCCAGAGCGCTGCCGGTGTTGCCCGGATTCGAAGGGTCGCTGGTCTGCAACGCGCTGAAGCTAACACCCCCGCCGAAGCCGGGGCCAAAATACCCGTTCGTGTTCCAGTTCCCGCCCATCTTGAAGGTGTGGTTGCCGACAATCTTGGAAAAGTTGCTTCGGATCTGATAGATGTCGGTCATGTCGCGGAAGCTGTACCACGTGCCGCTGGCCGCGAATCCCGGAATCCCCACGCTGGGCGCGTAGCATCCGTCCTCGAGGATTTCCGTCGGCCACTGGCAGGCGAAGCCTTGGGCAAATTCGCCGATCGAGACTAGCTCGGCGTTGGACATCCCCTCATACTGGTCCACGCCGCCTTGCCTCATCTTGACCCTTCCGACAGAAACCTGAAGGACCGACGTTGGGTTCGGAGCCCACGTGTAGTTCACGCCAAGGTTCCAAGACTCCAAGATCCCCTCGTTCACCTTGCCCTCGACCCCTCCGCTGTTGATGGTCGGCTGCTTGCCGTTGCCGTAGCGGAACCATAGGAATTGATTGTCCGTGATCCGGTGGTCAATCTTGAAGGAGTACTCGTTGACGTCCGTCTCCGCCGGCCTTGTGTCGATCGCGTTTTGGCCGGGCACTCCGATGTCTCTGGCGGCTGGCCAGATCGCCTTGGCGTAGTTCACCATGCCCGAGTTCAGCCGCGATCCCGGGATGATGTTGTTCGGGAAGGCGTCGCGCCTGAAGATTCCGGCCATTGCGGAGTCCTCGACTGTCGTGAACGGATCGTAGATCTGCTGTGGCTCGCCACTGAGGTCGCCGCCGAGCTCGGCGGACGTGGGCACCAGGGCGCGCGTCTCCGCTGGCCTCCTGCGACGGAACTGCTGGCCTGAGACGAAGAAGAACGTCCGGTTCTTGACGATGGGACCGCCGCCGGCGCCACCCCATGTGTTTTGCCGCAGCGGTGTCACTTCCGCGACGAACGGATTGCGGGCGTCAAGGGCGTCGTTGCGCAGGAACCAGAATCCGGTTCCGTGGAACTCGTTCGTGCCGGACTTGCTGACGATGTTGATGATCCCGCCGCGGACTTGGCCGTACTCTGCCAGATCGTTGTGGGACTGCACCTTGAATTCTTGGATGGCCTCGATGATGGGCGGCAGGGCATAGGTGCTGGTAAAGGCGCCTTGGTTTGTAAGCCCGTCCAGCATGAAAAAGTTGCTCCGGTTCGACTGGCCGTTGATGGCGGGGAATGAGAATGAGCCCGCGTTGGTGCGAGCGCCGAATCCACCCGCGTTCTGGGCTGTGCTGACCGGGGCCACTCCCGGAGTGAGCGTGAGCAACTGCGTGAAGTTCCGGCCATTCAGCGGCAGGTCTAGCACCGCCTGCTCTTGGACGACCGCGCCCATCTCGGCGCTCGAAGCTTGGATCAGCTGGGCACTCGCCGAGACTTCCACGGTTTCCGTGACCGAGCCGACTTCCAGCGCGAAGTCTTGGACCAGAGTTTGGTTCACCTCGAGTTGCACCGCCGGGATCGCAGTTTGCTGGAAGCCCTCCAGTTGGACGGTGATCTGGTAATAGCCAGGGGGCAGGTTTAGTACGGAGTAGGCGCCGACGCTGTTGCTGATTGTGTCCTGTGCCACTCCGGTGGCGAGATTTGTGACCGCGATCGCCGCTCCGGGAATGATGGCGCCAGTCGGATCGGTCACGTGCCCGGTGAGTGCGGCTGTGCCACCGCCTTGCCCGAAGACTGAGTTGCCGGAACTACTGACGAGCAGCGCCAGCACTATCGCCGGGATCAACCGGAACGCTCCCCTCGGCAAGATCTTGCTGGATGATTCAATACGCAAACGAATTGCCCCTTTCTGTGGGAGGCTAGGTTTCAGGCGTGAGTAACTGCCAAACCCGCCTAGGTCTTTGTACCACCGGCGAACGCTGACGTCAATCGCCCCCCCGGGATGCAAGGCTGCTGGGCCCAGTTCTTCGTGGAGGTCAATCGGCGGTTCGGGACGCCGACTCGGCCACAGTCACCCGGAAATAGCAGGCATGCCTGAGTCGACCGGCTGGCCACGCCTGATGGCACTCCCGAGGGTTGGGCCCGCGGGCCCAGGGCCGCCCCGGGGGCCTACCGGTCGGCGTCTCTCGACCGTGCAAGAAGCGCGGCCTCGATCATGTCGACCGCCTGCGAGGCCTTCGGCTCCGCCGGATCGATCGCCCTGGCGGCCTTGGCCGCCGTCAGCGCCTCGCTGAGCCGGCCCAGTCCGGCCAGAGCCAGGGCGTGGTTAACCCGCATCGGAGCGGACGACGGGACATCCTCGACGGCACGCCTGAGCACATGCTCCCCTTCCGCGAATCGGCCCTGACCGACGTAGAGCACTCCCAAGTTGCCTCTAGCCGCCGCCAAATTGGAGTTCGCCTCGATTGCTCTCTTGAATGTCACTTCGGCATCGCTAGGTCGCCCCCCCGAGACGTACGCGAGACCGAGTTCGTTCAGCGCGTCGGAATGCTCGGGATCGATCGCGATCGCTCTCTTGAGCGACGAAACTCGCTCCTCCGGCTGTCCTAGCGCGGCATGCGCCAGCGCTTCGCCGTAGTGCAGAGACGCGTCTTCGGGTGTGTAGCCCAATCCTTGGGCATATTCCCGCAGAGCTTCGCCAGCCCTCCCCTGGCCCAGGAATACTCCGGCTCGCTCTGCCGCCTTGGCCGCCATCTGGTTGAGCCGTTCCCGTCGCCTGCGTTCGTCGTACGCCACGATTGCCTCTCGAAGGCCCTCGGAATCCCCCAGTCCCCGTAGCACTGCGATGAGGTCCGACCTGATCGCCTGCGAGTCTGGGGCCAGTTCTCTGGCGCGTCGCAGGTGCCGCCGAGCCTCCGCCAGATCCCCTCGATCGGCGAGAAGCGCCCCCAGCGCGTGACGGTTCTCTGCCCGGTCCGGGACTGCGGCAACCACCTGGCGGAGAGCGCTCTCAGCCTCGGCGACCCTCCCCAAGGCGCGCAGCGCCGTTCCCCTGACGAACGCGGCCTCGAGTTCGTCGGCCGAGCCCGGCGCGAATCCCTCGACCGGTTCGAGTAGGGCGACAGCCGCTTCGAAATTCCGTAGGTTGACCTCCACTTTGGCGGCGGGAAGACGGGTGGCTACGTGTTCGGGGTTGAGGCTTCGCGCTGCTCCGAAGTGCTTCGAAGCTTCCGAAAAATCGCCCGCTTGGGCGTGAGCCGCCGCTAAGTTGAACCGCGCTTCGAAGTGCGCTGGTTCGGCATCGACAAGCCGAGTCAGGACTGGAACGGCCAGGTCGGGGGCGCCGCTTCTGGAGAGTGCGATCCCCAGCAGCAACAGCAGTTCGGAGTCGCCCGACTCGGCGGCTGACCACCGTTCGAGATGAGCGACCGCAGTCTGGGCCCGGCCTTGGGAAACGAGCACTCGTGCAAAGTGCCTGCGTGCGGCAGGGTCGTGCGGATCAATTTCCAAGGCCGCCGCGAACTCGCGAAGCGCTCCTGTTGGCCTGCCCAGATCGGCCAGGACGGATCCGAGAGCCATTCGAGCCTCTAAGGAATCTGGACGGGCCTCGACAGCGATCCGCAAGTGCGGCAATGCCTCGGTCCAGCGGTTCTCCCGCAGATGGGATCGGGCGAGGTTGAACCGGGGCTTCCAAGCTCCGGCGTCCAGTTCCAATCCCTTGTGGAATGCGCCAACTGCACAGCCGGTCCAGCCGTTCGCTAGGAAGTGCTCGCCCTGGGCGTTGTAAGCAGCAGCCGTCGGATCCGATCGCAACTCGGCTTCGATCTCGACCGAGGCCCAGCACTGCGGGGCGGCCCGCGTGTCCGGACCGGAAAGTCCGGTCCCGGCCAGAGCCCACGCCAGCAGCCATCCAAGGCCTCTGCAAGGTCCACCGCGCTCCGGCAGAGGCTGCCGGCACGTCCTGAGGGCCCGGCCCATGCTGCGACTATACAATACGTTGCGGCAGAAACGGATGGTTTCCAGCGGCGTACCTAGGTCGCGGGCCGCGTGCCGGCGCACGGCATGGCTGGTAGTTCTAGCGTGCCTCTTTGGCGCCCATTCGCTGGAGGGGCAGCCTGGACCAGCCCCCGCGACCGGTCACGAGGGGCACGCGCGGATGCTTGAGATGCTCCAGCGCGTGAGGGAGCGCGGGGCCCGGGAGAACCCTTACACCGGCTCGGACGTGAACGCAAACCAGCGGGTCGCGCTGGAACGCTTGGCCGACGATGCCCCGTCCGCCGAGCGGGCGCGACTGGAGCTGGCCGTCGGCGCGGACGAGCTGAGGCTGGGCCGCAACGAAGCAGCCGTTGAGCACCTTGCCAATGCCCACCGGCTCGCACGGGGCGCGGACACCGAGATTGCGTTTCAGCTGGCGGTTGCATACCTGCGCCTCGGCGAGTCGCAGAACTGCATTGACCACCGGGACCCTGCCAGCTGCTTGCTTCCGATTCGCGACGGAGGTGTCCACCGAGAGCAGTCCGCGGCGCGATCGGCGTTCCGTCTCTTCGCCGAAGTGCTAGCGAGACGGCCCCACCATCTCGCGGCGCGCTGGCTGCTGAACCTATCGGCGATGGCGTTCGGCGAACATCCCGGGGCCGTGCCCCCGGCGCACGCCATTCCGCCAGATCGGTTCGAGGCCGAGGGCCCGTTCCGCCGCTTTCGGGACGTTGCTGCGGGCAAGGGCCTCGCCACCGTGTCGCTTAGCGGTGGCGTAGTGGCCGATGACCTTGACGGAGACGAGTGGCTCGACATCGTCGTGTCCGACTGGAGCCCCTCCGGGCAGCTGCGGCTGTTCCGAAACAGGCAGGGGCGCGACTTCGCCGAGAGGACGGCAGAGTCTGGTCTGTCAGGCCTGTTCGGGGGCCTCAATCTAGTCCAGGCCGACTATGACAACGATGGCCAGCTCGACCTGTTCGTCCTGCGCGGAGCGTGGCTCGAATCAGTCGGCCGCCAGTATCCCAACTCGCTGTTGCGAAACCTCGGCGACGGGCGCTTTAGGGACGTCACCTTCGCCGCTGGACTAGGGGACGAGCACTACCCGACGCAGACTGCCGCTTGGGCAGATTACGACGGCGATGGCCACCTGGATCTCTTTGTCGGCAACGAGGACGCGCCCAGCCAGCTGTTCCAGAATCAGGGCGATGGCACATTTCGGGACGTGGCCGAGGCGGTCGGCGTTACCAATGCGGATTTTGCGAAGGCCGCGGTGTGGGGGGATTATGACGCCGACGGCCGGCCAGACCTGTACGTCTCGAACTTCGGCGGTCCCAACCGCCTGTTCCGGAACAACGAGGATGGAACGTTCACCGACATGGCCTTCGAGCTCGGCGTCGACCTGCCGTTCCGCAGCTTCCCCGCCTGGTTCTGGGACTACGACAACGACGGATCGCTGGACCTCTTCGTCTCCGGATATGAGTGGGACGTTCGGGATGTCGCCGCGTCCTATCTCGGGTTGCCCGCTCTGGAAACGGAGACAGACCGGCTCTATCGGGGCGACTCGCGGGGAGGCTTCCTCGAGGTGGGCGAGAGCGTCGGAGTGGCGCGCATCACACAGCCGATGGGTTCCAATTTCGGAGACGTTGACAACGACGGTTTCTTGGACTACTACTTGGGCACCGGGTATCCGGCCTACGAGGGCCTCATGCCGAACCTCTTGGTCAGCAACGAGGGTGGCAGGCGGTTCGTAGACGTCACGGCGGAGGCCGGGGTGGGCCACCTCCAGAAGGGGCACGGCGTGGCCTTCGCCGACTTCGATCATGACGGCGACCAAGACCTGTTCGTCGAGCTGGGCGGTGCGTATGCGGGCGATGTCTACGCCAACGCCCTGTTCGAGAATCCGGGCACCGACAACGGATGGATCGCGGTGAGGCTGGTGGGAACGGAGTCGAACCGTTCGGCGATCGGCGCAAGGGTCCGGGCGGAATTCACGGAGCGGGGCCGCAAGAGATCGGTCTACCGCTGGGTGAGCAGTGGCGGCAGCTTCGGCGCCAACCCGCTGCGGGTGCACATCGGCCTTGGGCAGTCAGAGAGTGTGGACGCCCTCGAAGTGCAGTGGCCAACGACCGGAGCGCGGCAGCGCTTCGAAAATATCTTGGCGAACACGTACGTGGTCATCGAAGAGGGCGACGACGATTACCGGGTAGTCTCCTACGGAGAGTAGGGCGTTTTGCCCCCGGAGGACCGGGAGGGTCCGATGGAAGGCTCGGGGAATCCGCCTCAACTGGGCATGGCCACGGTCGCCGCGGCACGCGTCGCGAGGCGGTTCTCGTATCGCGACGCACTCGCGAGGGTCTCGGACTGGAATGTGCTGACTCCTGCCGTCGTATCGCGCGTGGCCCCGCTCAGGCATCACTCCGATGCCTGGGCGGATCGTGGCAGCCGGGCGACGACCACGATCGCGCGACCGCGGCAGCTGGTTGGCCAGTCGAGCGCAACGGTCGCGCGAGGGCATTCCGAGCCGCGGACTCGCGGCTCGACGAACGGCCCCTCGGGGCGCTCAGAGCTATCTGTCGATGCCAGTCCCTCCGTGCCCGCAAGCCATCAGAGGGTCTGCGTAACCTTGGATAGCAGGCGCGGCTTGTCCGGGTCCAATCCCTTGGCAGCTGACAGCTCGGCGGCGAAGCACTGTCCCGGAACGATCAGCGGAATCGGACTGAAGAGATCTGCCGGTGCTCCGGGTGTCCTTGGTCTTGGGTACTCGACTGGAACGCGGTGTCGCGCGAAGACGTCTTTGACGCATTCTTGCGGCCCGATGACCACCGTGTGGGCCCAGGCGTCACTCAGACGCGCCAGCAGCAACCCAGTCTGCGCGAACGTCGGCCCGGACGGGCAGAATGCGAAGATCGGGAAGCCATCCTGCACCATGGCAATCGGGCCGTGCGCGAAGTCCGCCCCGGAAAACCCACACGCGACCACGTAACTGGTCTCCATCAGCTTCAGCCCAAGCTCCAGACCGTTGCAATAGTTGATGCCGCGCCCCAACACGGCGGTGTGGGACAGTTCCCGGAAATGTTCGGCGAGGTGCTCAGCGCCCGACGTGTCCTCCAGGCAAGCGCTGACCTCGTCTACGACGGCCCGCAGGTCGCTGCCGGTGATCGGCCCTCCGAGAGCCTTGGCGATCCAGTAGAGGACCATCATCTGAGCGGTGTACGTCTTGGTCGCCGCGACACTTCGCTCGATTCCCGCCTCGGTCAGCAAGACCTCGTCGGCAAGCCCTGCCAGTGCGCTCCCCGCATGGTTGGTGATGGCCAGACAGAAGGCTCCTTGTTCCTTCGCTGCTTCGACGGACGCATTGACGTCGGTCGACTCACCAGACTGCGAGATGCCGATCACCAGGGCGTTCTTGGGAATCGCGTGCCGCTTGTACAGCGTTGTGACGGAGGGCGCTGCCAAGATGGTCGGCAGTCCCAGCGTAATCTCGAAGACATACCGGCCGAAGAGCGCGGCATTGTCGGAAGTGCCGCGTGCGACGATGACGGCGATCTCTGGCCGTCGCTTCCCGAAGCGCCGGGTGAGCCTCGCAATGGCCCCGGGCGGGTGCAACACGAGGTTCGCGAGAATCTCCGGCTGCTCCCGGATCTCCTCGAGCATCATCGACATCGGCGTCGGCACCTGGTCGGTTTGTCGGGCTCAGGTCTCCCTTGCCGGGTTACGCGTGGCATGCGAGCTGACCGCGCTTGGCCAGATATTGCTGGTGGTAATCCTCGGCCTCGTAGAAGGCTCTGCTGCGCTCGATCGACGTCGCGATTGGTCGCGGTTGACGGCCTGTTGCCTCAAAGCGCTGCTTGGAGGCCGCAGCAGCGGCCATCTGCGAATCGTCCTCGCAAAAGATCACAGACCGGTATTGGTACCCGTAGTCGGGGCCCTGACGGTTCACCTGCGTCGGATCGTGGCATCTCCAGAACACATCGAGCAAGCCTTCGTAGCTGATCCGTGACGGATCGAACTCGACGCGGACGACCTCCGTGTGGCCAGTCCGGCCCGTGCAAACCTGCCCGTAGGTCGGGCTTGGGAGGCTGCCACCCGTATAGCCGACGCAGGTCGAGACGACTCCGTCCACTTGGGCGAACGTGACCTCCACCCCCCAGAAACAGCCCGCGCCAAACGTTGCGACACTCATCTCATTTCTCTCCCTTGCCCAGGCCTCGCCAGCCGGTTTCCCAAGCGCAGCTCAGCCGCGCAGAACACTCAAGTGCTCCTTGTAAGCCGATCGGGCCGCGATGAAGTCCGCGTGGTCCAATCGCAACTCCTTGCAAATCGCACGAATCTCGTTGTCCTCCCGCACGCTGATCGAGTGATCGGACGACGAAACAGCGTACAGGCAGTGCAACAGGGCCTGCTTCTGCGGCCGGGTCGCGAGCTTGCTGAACTCTTGAGTGATGGAGAAGTTCTCCGTCTCGCCGAAGAGCTTGTGCTGCGCCTTGGCGATCTGCACCACCAGCGCGGCCTGTGCTTCTGGTATGCCGCCGACGCGCTCGACGATGCGTTCCATCTCCGCGACCTCTTCGGGACTGATGTCAAGGTCCGCATTGGCGACGCGCCCCAGTATGAAGGCGAACGCCGCAATGTACCTAGCCCTCTCTGGCGCAAGTTGGTCGATTGCCTGGCTGATCCTGCGGATCGTGGCCGATTCCTCCGATACGAGTGCCCGCCGCTTGGGTGTCGGGCGGAAAAACTCCAATATTCGCATCGCAGACCCGTCTTGCCCCCGCTCGCGAGTGCGCAATCAGCTTAGCAGCGTTGCCGGGAAGTTTACCGCCTGCGCCTGCGCGTCTGGCGCAGGGCCGAGTCGATCGCCTGTCCCGCGAGCGGGGCCATGATCTTGTAGCCCTCCGTGTTCGGATGCAGGCCGTCCCCGGCCAGATCTTCGCGCAGCCGCCCGAATTCGTCGACAAGTGCGCCGTGATAGTCCAGGTACACCCAGCGCTTCGACTGGCAGAGCCCCTCGATCCACTCGTTGAGGGCCTCGATGCGGGCGGGATCGCGCCGGGCCGTTCGCAAGAAGCGCGGATTCGTGCCTTGGTGGTAGTCGCTGACGGGCAGGATTGACGCCAGGACAGGCTTGCCTCCGGTCGCCTCGACGAGCGTTCCTATCATTTCCAGATTGTGCTGGATCGCCTTGTTCGACACGCCGCGTGCAAGGTCGTTGGTTCCACCGAGCACAACGACGGCGCTGGGCTGAAGGTCGATCACGTCGGCCTTCATGCGCCCCAGCATCTGGCCGGTGATCTGTCCGCCGATGCCGCGGTTGAAATAGGGCTCCCCGGGGAAGTACTGGTTCAGGTCCCAACTGTCCGTGATGGAATCACCCAAGAACACGACGCGGGCGCCAGAGCGATCCGGCGGCCCCACCACTCGGTTTGCCTCCTCGTAGCGGCCCAGATTGTCACGGTCGGAACCAAGGGCTTGCAGTTCGCGGAAGTCCAGTGTCGCACGGAAATGGCTGTCTAGCTTCCGAACGCCGTCGCGGAGTTCCGAGAGCTGCCGGCGGATGTCCCCGGAGAACTCCTCGGAGCGCGGAAGGACATCCGAAAGCTGCAGATACGCCCGTGCATTGGTCAGCATGCCGTACACCACGCCCGTGTGATCGCGGCTTTGGGCGGTTTCGAGCGTCCGAATTCCGTGACGGAAGTTCTCCAGCAATGGCTCCCCGGCCCGTGACAGCTCCGGGATCACGATCGTCGTCGCTTCCATCAGGCCGGCGACACGCGCGTTGAGCGCCGCGGAGTCTCGCGGGCTGAGGCGCCCGGAACTCTGGGCCATGGTCCCCAGTGGCGCCAGCAGGGAGATGCCGAGCAGCGCTGGGAGGGCGATCCGTCGCATCTGCCCCAGTCTAGCCGTCCATGGCGCGCACGAGGGCTTCCAGTACCGATCGAGGCGAGCAGGCACGCATCGACGGGTGGGGTTCTCGCGTTCGCTTGTAGGTCGTCACCGCGCCCGGCGCGCGCAGTACGGCGATCGTTGGACCGTAGGGGCCGTTCCGGCACGGGTCGGTCGGGCCGAAGATCGCCGCTCCCGCTTTGCCCAGAGCGGCGGCGATGTGGAGCGGCCCGCTGTCAACGCCCACGACCGCCGTGGCCCTTCGGGTGGCGGCGATCAACCCGAGAATGCTGGATGATCGAGGGATCACGGCGCCGTGATCCGCTGCGCGCATGATCGGTTCCGCCAATTGCCCTTGGCCGGGTGCGAAATCAACGACCAGCGGCAGGCTAAGCTCACTGAGCAGCAAGCTCGCAAGGCGCGAATAGTAGTCAGCCGGCCATTGCTTGGCCCCCCAGCCCGCCTGCGGGCTCGTGAGGACGAAGCGGTCCGGCATGTCAACCGGGGGCTCCCCTGCGGGCAGCGGAAACGCCGACGCGGACGCTGGCACTTGGCCGCTGCCCGGAGATGCCAGTTCGCGGTACCGGTCCACTACGTGAGCAACCGCTGGCGCGGAACGGCACGTGTAGAGCACTTCCGCGGCGGGCTCCCGCAGCAATTGCCGCGAGAAGCCGACCGTGCGCGGAGCGCCGCTCAGGCGCGTCAGCAACGCGGACTTGAGTAGCCCTTGGAAATCGAGGGCCATGTCAAAGGCCGCAGCTCGAAGTTGGCTGACCAGTGAGCCCGCCTCTCGGCTGGCCGCCAAGCTCAGGCCATGCCGGCGCCAGTGGGCGATGGGGACGCTGATGGCATTGTCGATGTGGGGATTGCCGAGCAGAAGGTTCGCCCACCGGCTGTCCACCGCCCACTCGATCCTGGCCGTGGGGAATCGGTCACGCAGCTCGGCCGCGGCCGGGAGCGTTTGCACGACATCGCCCATCGCGCCCAACCGCACCATGAGGATTCGCATGGCGCGAGCCTCAGTCTCGGAGATTCGCGATGACTTGGCCCACGACATCCCGGGTCTGCGCCGCATCCGCATCGACCGGCTGCGGGTCACCGGCCGTCGACGCCGTTGCGTCGGCGTGGACCCGTGGGCAAACGCACACCAGGTCGACCGCACCGAGGGCCGCTACCATTTGGGCCCGATCAAACGCCTCCAGCGGGGAGGGCCGCGCGGCCTCGTCCCGGTAGACGAGCACTAGGAGCGAGTCATGCCCGCGACGGGCGTCCGCGAGCAGAGCGCACAGCTCTGCGGTGAGCACGTCAAATCGTCCCTTCACGACCGCGACCGAACCTCTCAGCCGGGGCAGGGAATCAAGCTCGGAGATCTTTTCCCTAGAATCCAAGAAGTCCCACCGGATCGTGCTTCACCCGCCTGATTGAAGCACTTGGGCACGCCGCGTTCGCGACGATGCCAAGGGAAGCGAATATATCACAGCCGCTGCTACGATCTCTGGCTCTGTATCAGTGACCCGTCAACCCTCTGGCACGTCAAACCGTCCACGAGACTGCAGCCACGCCACATCACTCGGGCGGTGCGCAGGCTCAGGCCGCTAGCATCGCCGTGGGAGACGGCGCGCGAGAGGCTGTCGCCTTGCAGCCAGCTGGCGATCGAACTCGTCGACAGCGGCGTTGTGCCGCTGAGCGGGTGTGCGAGGGACCAAGCTCGTGTTGCGGCCTAGGCGAGAGACTGGTCGCCGGTTCTGAGCTCCCGGGCTGTGCGCTGATTCGAGGGGAGACTGGAGGACCTGCCCACATGCCATCGGTGTCTCTCCTCGGGGGATGCGTGGGCGATGGCCGACTGGGTGCTGGGGCGAGCGTGGTGCTCGGCACCTCCGTGCTCAGATTGATCGCACGACCGCAAGTGTCGGAGGGGACTGCGACTGGGGCTGAAGCCGGCAATCGGCCCGGTACCGTCCACCAAACGAGCGAGGCTGGGAGCCGACAAGCCATGATCCGCTCGAAAAACGTGGCTTCTTGCTTGGCGTGTGCAGTTTGACAGGGTACGAGCTATGAGGAACACTACACTTGCCGCTGTGCTCGCCACGGGCTTGCTTCTGGGGTCGGCCTTCGCGCCTGCCGGTGCCCAGACCACGGCACTGCCGGGTCAGGCGATTGGCACAGTAACAATCACCAATCTGACGATGGGGCAGATTTTCGCCCCTGTCCTCGTCGTCGTTCACAACGCGATGGCAGAGCCACTCTTCAGGCCAGGTCACCCGGCCAGCGCCGAGTTGCGCCAATTGGCGGAGGAGGGGCGTACCGATCCGCTCAGTGCGTTGGCGATGACCGACCGGAATGTTCTTGGCACCGCTGTCATAACCGGAGCCGCGGGCCCGATCATGCCCGGCGAGACTGCCTCGGCGAATTTTGCGTATGACCGGGCGCATGTGATGATTTCCGTTGCCGGGATGTTGGTCACGACCAATGACGGATTCTTGGGTGCGAACGACATCCGGATCACGGGAGGCATGGCGAGCTACAAGACGGTCATTGCTTGGGATGCCGGAACAGAGGCAAACACGGAAGACTGCGCCCACATTCCTGGACCGCCATGCGGCGTGCACGATGTTGCTGTCGAGGAAGGGGCCGAGGGCTATGTGTACGTGCACCCAGGCATTCATCATCACGCCAGCGGGGCAAGTGCCGAGCAGATGGTCGACGCCGCGAAGCATGACTGGAACAATCCAGTCGCCAAGGTCACGGTTTCGGGCTTCGGGAGCTCCGCGGGCAGAAGAGCGCGGTAGCTCGCTGAGCCCAAACCGCGCTGGAACACGGGAGTAGGCGCCGCGTCGCCACTCGGTGAAAATTCGGGCCTCTGGGTCTCACGGATGGCTGCCATGGATGCAGTCTGCCCTTGAGACTTAGGGGCCCGTTGTTGCGCAGCCAAGAGGCGTGGCCCGGGTGCTTGGACGTCTCCGGCGTCAGTGGCTCAGCCTCGTGGGAGCGCTCATCGATGGCAAGGGCGAGGGCGAGCTGCCACACATCGGACACTGCTGGCCGCCATCGGCCTCGAACGAAGGAGTCCCGCCCACGCTTGGTCGGGGAACAGCATCGTGGGGGCACTTGAGCGGGACGCAGGCCACCCCCCGGAGCGAACCGCCTCACTCCCGCTTGCGGACGCATCCCGGCACTCTGGCCGTGCTCGGCGGCCTGACGACCGCTTCCGCTGCCTGACAATGAGGGATGCCAATAGCGGTCGGCGCCCCGAATCCTCTGCCCCGCGCGGCAATGTGGCCGGTCGAGTCCTCCATCCACGAGACGGAAGGGGGAGCGGTAGAGGCGGCCGGAATCCGCAGACCCGAGAAACCAGCTTGGGGGTCCTAACGGGCTCCCCCGCGGCACCTGCATGTCTCGAGGCCTGCGGGCACAGCGAGCAATCGCGGTGCGAATGAGCCTGGCAGTGCCGGGTGTGGACCGACGGTGTCGCATTGGGAACGGTCTCGGGCGCTCTGGACCCTGATTGGCATGGCCTGGGCAAGTCTTGCATCCAGGAGGCTCGAGACCAAGACGCTCCTGTCTTTTGACACAACCATATCCACCACCTGCGCCCAGGGTCTTCGAGCTTAGCGCCTGCCGATAACTGCATACCTATGTATCGAAGATTATGCTAGACTGAGGCGTCCCGGTTTCGCAGACCGTGCCTGTGCGGTCACGAAGAATCCAATGGGGCTGAGGTCGTGGCAACTGCGAGCAGCGGTTGGGTCTGACCTGAGTGAGGCAGGATGGCAAGCAAGGAGAACGTGTTTACCCGTCCGGTCGACCAAGTGATAGACACTAAAGTGGTTGCGAAGGAGATCGCTCGGATTCAGTTTGCCGTTAAGAAACTTGATCGCCTGATTTCGCCGTCTCTCGTGTCGAGTCTCGGGCAAGTTCTCGCAATATTATACTTTCCAATTTTTCGAAGAACCCTCCACTGGGTTAGGGCTCTGGTTCGGACTAGTCGGCAGTCTCTGGAAAAAGAAGCTGTCGAACACGTCAAAATCATGGCGATATTGGACAAGTCGAGTCCCTACTACCAATCTGCCTTCAGATTGTGTAATTACATGAGGCTGACATGTGAATTGTTGGCTGAGACTGAAGACTTGATCATGGCAGCCCGGCTCCACCGCTTGCTGCTACTTCGGTCAACGTTCCAGAAGATTCAAGAGGGGAGGGCGGAACTGAGAGATGTCCTCGAAGCGCGCATCTTGGCCATGAATCCGAAATTCCATCTCTTCACGTCAATGGCGATAACGGAGGCTCTTGCAGAATATGAAAAGCGGTCCAATTCCGAGGACTGATCCCGTGCCAAGCGTGATATACCTCGGGTATGATGTGCGGCCATTCGATCATTCGGTGGCCGAGCTAAAGCGAGAGTACAGAAGCATTGAGAGTGATCTTGATCGGTTGTTCTCCAAAATCCGGAAGAATCCTGAGACTGCAGCGCACGCCACGCCCCTCCCAGGACGGGAGGGAAAAATCTGGCAATATCGCTGCAATAGCAGTGACTTGAGGCGAGGCTCTAACGGAGGGTTCTACGTCCTTTGCTTCCTAGGACAGCTAAAGAGGTCTAAGTTACTCGTCCCGATCATCGTATATTCCAAGACCGAGGGCACACACCAGCGTGACGGCGATAGAATCCGTTCTCTGGTCCGGTGGGCCTCGAGTTTCCTTAGCGACTCGGATGGTTTGTAGCAATCCTGTGGCGGCGGTCACCGCGGAGTCGTTGCCAAGGCCGGTTTGCCCGATTGTGCGTGACGACCGGTCACCCGACGCTCTCGGCAGTAGTCCGTAGCCCAAGGTCCTCAGCCAATCGAAACTTGAAAGCGTGGCTTACTCCTGCTCTGGGACCAATCTGCCGAGTTGCTGCGCTCAAAGTTACGACCCCCCAACTCGCCACGGTCAAGCCGCGGTACTGCGCGAGCTTCTGATACCGTTGGCGCGACCCTCGTCAGAATAAGAGCTTCAAGCCGAGCTGGACCTGTCTCGGCGCGCCAATCGTGCGGACGACTCGCCCGAAGGCGCCGTTTGTCACCGTTACAGGGCCCCCTCCAATAGGCACGCCGAAGACCGGACTGTTCGTGAGATTGAAGAATTCGGCCCGCAGCTGGGCTGACATACGCTCATGGAACTGGAACCGTTTGCTGAGTGACACATCGGCGTTGGCCGCGCCGTCCTGCCGGAGGTCGTTCATGTAACGGGGGGCCGTTCCCTGCTCGAACCGCCCCGGTGCCTCGAACGCTTCGGTGTTGAACCACCGCTCCGGGGTGGGATTGTCGAGCTTCGGACTGGCAACGGCGTTCGCCCGCTTCACTCCAAACCCGAATGCGCCGAGGGTGTTCGGGCTCCGGATGTTGATCGGCACGCCGCCGCTGAACCGGATCGTGCCCGCGACTTGCCACCCACCGACGATCGCATCGAGCGCTCTGCCGATGTTTCCCCCGATTGCCTTGCCCTTGCCGACGGGAACTTCCCAGACGAGATTCGTGACGAAATCGTGGGGAAGGTCGTGCGCGCTCACTGAGTAGTCGCTCGAGGGGTCGAACACGTCCCGGAATGCATCTCCCACGAACCAGCCTTGGTCCTCTGAGGCGTTGTCCTCGGCCCGGGCCCACTGATAGCTGCTCAGAATGGTGAGCCCGTCCGTGAAGCGACGCGTGAACTTGACATACAGCGCGTTGAAGCTCGAGGTGGCACCCTTGCTGCTCCGCGGAACATTGACGTTGTTGAATTGCGGGTGCAGGCGCAAGAACCTGTGCTGTGGAGCTGTGCTGCCGCTGAGCGGGCCGGATTTGATGAGGCCGAAGAACGGATTCGGAACGCGGTTGTTCAACTCTTCGCCCATGCTCAGGTAGTTGCTTGGCACTTGGTTGAAGTTGCGGTTGGAACCCCATGCAAACTTGCGGCCACGGTTTCCCGAGTATCCGATCTCAAAGACCGAGCCCGGTGCAATCTCGTACTGGAAGTCCAAGCTGAAGCTCTGGACGTACGGCGTAGGGTGGTCGCGCTGCCACGCGTTCACGTTGGCACCGAGGGCAGTCGCGTGTCCCAAGTCTCTGCCGCTGGGCATGTCCGGGCCGTTCGGCCACGGGTTGCTGAGAAGGTTGACAGGGACCACGCCATCCGGGTTCGTTTCCCATGTGGATCTGAGGTCGAAACCGTCCATACCGCTAACCCCGGGCTCGACGTATGTCTGCGAGTAGGAAACGCCGTAGCCTCCGCGCATGACAAGCTTGTCGGTGAACTTGTAGCTCCACCCGATTCTCGGGGCCCAATCCTTGGTGTCCAGCGCCGTGATGCCGCGATCGTTCTCGTCGGTGAACACGACCCCGCCGCGCACCGGAAATCCCGCCGCGTCACCGATCGGGTTCGCGACGTTAAAGTCGAAGTAAGCCTGTCGCTCGTACCGCTCGCTGCGCGGATGTTGCTGCTCGTACCGCAGGCCAAGGGTGAGCGTTAGGTTCGAGGTGACCCGCCAAGTGTCTTGGACGTACCATGCCGCGTACTTTTGCGTGAATGCCGGGTCTCCGGAGAATCGCACGCTTCCTCCGCCCACTCCCAGCAGCAGTGATGCCACTGAGTTTCCGACAACGCCACTGTTGCCCACGGCAACGGGCCCCGTCGTCGGACCGCGGTTGAAGGAAAACTCGGGTGTCCTAGAATCAATGAAGTTCCATTGAATCGCTTCAAAAGTGAAACCAAACTTGAGGCTATGATTACCCCGCTCGTTGCTGACGTTGATGCCACCGGTATGCGTTCTCCGGACATTCTGGAATAAGCGGGCCCGCCCAATGGTCGCATACTCCGCAAGGGCATACTGGCCGAGGTTTTGATTCTGGAACTGGTCAGCGTAGGACTGAGAATAGCCAAGATCAGTCAAGCTTGTTCCATCCACATTGGGGATTGGGTTGGCAAATCGATGGCCTCCTCCCGTGCCGGCATTGACGTTGATCACCCATGTGGGCGACGGTACGATGGTGTTACTCCAGCTAACGTTGTAGAAGGGTTGCCCATTCTCAAATCCAGTATCCGCTCCATTATCAAAGAAACGCGGGCTGTTGTTCAAGAGATCAGACCTGCTCCAGCGCACAAAGGTGCTGTAAGTCTGCCCTTTTGACCAGTCAACCCTAGTGTCGTACCGGTCCACTTCTTGACGAAATGGAACGGTCTTGAAGAAATTATTCACGTTCGTCACGCCCAGTCCGTCTCGGGTGGGAGTCGGATAGAGGTTCAGAATGTTCACAGCCACTCGGTCAAAGCGTGACGCAGGGATCATGTTGCCCGGGAATGGATCGCGCACGAAGCCAGCGCCGTCAGGGTTGGCCCTTGTGCTGAATGGATCGTAGATTTGCTGGAGTGAGCCGTTGCCGTTGAAACTCTGCGTGAAATCACCCCGCCGCTCCAACTCCGGCGGCATGGTCTGAACAGTTGTCTGAGCGGAAGGCAAGCGCATGGCCTCGTATCCGAACAGGCCGTAAATTCCATGCTTCCTCCAAATCGGGCCACCGACGTTGAGGCCCACTTGGTTCCGCTTGAATTCTGGCTTCGGATTTCCGGCCCGGTTCCGCTCCCACAGGTTGGCGTCCATGTTGTCGTTCCGGTGAAACCAGAAGACCGATCCGTGCGGCCGGTCGCCACCGCCCTTGGTCACCAGGCTGACCACGCCGTTGGCAACCTTGCCGAACTCGGCGTCGTAGGTGTTGCGCGCGATCTGCATCTCCTGTACCGCATCGACCGAAGGCGTGCCGAACGTGGCTCCCCAGTCACCCCCCTTGTTGCTAACGCCGTCGACGTTGACCGTGTTGCTGGCCTCGCGACCTCCGTTCATCGAAAACAGGCCGTAGTCTTGGTCGCTGACCCGGTCTTGGATCTGCGTCCGCCCGCTGCGGGCGAACATTGAGATGACGCCGGCGTTCGCGTGTACCAAGGCCAGCGGGTTTCGGAAGTTGATCGGCAGCTCGGTGATCTCTTCCGAGTTGAGTGTGTTGCTCTGGTTGGCCGACTGGGTGTCAAGGACGACCGCCACGGCGGTGACTTCGACAGTCTCCGTCACCTCGCCAAGCTCGAGGGTCGCGTTGATCTCGGCGTCCTGGTTGGCCTGCAGCCGAATGCTGGAGCGGACAAATCGCTTGAAGCCCGCGGTTGACACCGCTAGGTCGTAGGTTCCGGGCTTCAGCTGCGACAGCGTGAAGCGGCCTTCGGTGCCGGACTCCTGCTGCCGTTCCTCCCCCGTCTCGGAATTGGTCAGCACAACCGCCGCCCCCGGGATCACCGCCCCGCCGGGATCGGTCACAAGCCCCGTCAGGCTCGCCGTTGTCAGTTGCGCCAATCCGGGTATGGTTCCCAGCGCTAACACGAGCGACAAAATTGCGAGATGTGTGGTTTCCTGACGGAGGTTCATCGGTGATTGCCTTTCAGCCCGGGTCGCGGCCTGCGGCTCTCAGCCGCTACAGGCTCTGCATCGGTGCAATATTCGCCAAGTAAAGCCGAACTGACCCCGGTAAATTCTCGTGCACATCCTACCGCCGGATGGCCCCACTGTCAAACGCAAGCATTCAGTCCTGGGAGTATTTGGGGTTTGGGAGACTGGGCCTTGCGAGGACCAGAGGGAGAGAAGGCGCGGATGGGTGAAGGAGCGGCCCGCAGGTGCAGAGTGGCCTCGCTCGCCGCGTTCAGGCTCCAGCCTGGGAAGGTGGGCAAGTGACGTAGCGACACGCGCGAGCTGGCCTCAGCGGGGAGTCAAGCTGCGCGCGGGAGAGTGCTGCCGGGTGCGTGAGCCGGCGCTGCCGCTGGCGGCCCGTTGGACGGGGTCCACCAGCGTATCGGAAATGGTCGCACAGACGGCGGTGCCCGCCGAGCCGTACTGCTTCCGTCGCGCCGCCCGTCGGCCCTCGGCCGCGGTCCTGCAGCGCCCCAATTGTCGGTTGATGCCGGCTCGCGCGTTCCGTAGACTCAGGAGGGCGGAGGAGATCCGTTCCGAGGCCTGCGGCCGTGCAACTCCCAGCCCTGCGAACTTCGGCCCCCATCCGGGAGCCATCATCGAACTGGCGGAGGCCGTCGGCGTTGGCAGCGCTCCTGTGGGCGCTCGCCGCTGCGTGTGGATCGGGCGGAGGAGCCGACTGGGCTGCACTTGAGGCCGACTTGTCCGCCCTCGATTCCCACGGATACCAGTTAGCTCGCGAGCGTCTGGAAGCGGCGGCCCGAGCGCCCGGCGACGCCGGATTGCTCGGACGGGCCGGGATGGCACTCCATGCGTACGAGTTTCGCGAGTCCGCGCTCGACCTGTACCGCCAGGCGGCGGCGGCGGATCCGACTGATCCGCAGTGGCCCTATCTCCTAGGCTTGACAGCCGCCAGCCTGGGCCGCACCCAACTGGCCGAGGACTCGCTGCGCTCCGCTGCGGCTTTGGCGGAGGACAAGTCATTCATTCGCCTGAGACTCGGTGACGCCCTGCTGGCGTCCGGCCAGCTCCAAGAGGCCCTTGAGATCTTCGATTCCGCCGCTCGGGGCGAACCCGAATCCATGGCCGCCCATCTCGGCAGAGGATCGGCCTTGGCCGCCCTTGGCCAAGACGAGGCGGCAGTCCGGGCGCTGGAGCGGGCAGTGGCGGTCGAGGGAGGCTACGGTCCGCTCTACTACCGTCTCGCCCTAGCGCTGCGCAGCGTCGGGCGGGTCCGCGAGGCTCAGGGATTCTTGGACTTGCATGCCGCTCTGGGGCTCGTTCGCCGTCCTCCGTTCGCGGATCCCTACTTGCGGCAGGTCGAGGAGCTGAGGGCCGGATCCTACCTGCACCACCTCAATCGCGCCATGAGGATGGAGGCGGCGGGCCGCTTCGAGGAGGCAGTCGCGGAGTACCTGCGGGCAATCGAGGCCGAACCCGGCGAGCCGCATGCCATGGTCAACCTGATCAGCGCCTACGGCGCGCTGGGCCGCAATGACGAAGCCGAAGCGGCTTACGCTGACGCCTGCGCCTTGAACCCCGAGTTGGAAGAGGCGCACTACAACTACGGCGTCGTGCTGGGCAGGCGTCAAGACTACACGGGGGCCGAGGCCGCCTACCGGCGAGCGCTCTCGATCAATCCGTATTCCTCCGATGCCCGAGTCAACCTAGGAGACGCCTTGGAGAAGTTGGGCCAGGGCGACACCGCCGAGGAGCAGTACCGGAAGGTGTTGGAGCATCTTCCGGGCCATCGGCTGGCCAACTTCCGACTGGGCCTGCTGCTGCACCGGCGCGGTCAGATGGAGCAGGCGCTCGAGCACTTTCGCGCCGCCGTGCTGGTACGCGACGCTCAAGCGGCCCGCTACTTGGTGGTCTTGGCCCGAGCGGAACGCGGAGCCGGACGGCCCGCGGCGGCCACGCGCCGTTCTCGAGAGGCGCGCGAACTCGCCGTGCGGCACGAGCAGGTTGACCTGCTCGCCCTGCTAGACCGAGAATTCCCGACGTCCCGCTAGACTGAACTTCACGGGGTGGGCCGGGTAGGATTCCACCGATTTCGGGGCAATCGAGAATGAATTGGACGTGGTAGTCAGGCCAGTCAAGCTCTGTCGGCAGCTGGCGTTTCTGTCAGATGAGACGCGTTCCGGCGTCGTAGCCCGACTTTCCGGCCAGTCTAGTGGCAGGATGCATGCAATCTGGCGTTTCTATGGGTGCTCGCCACGGTTCACTGATGGCCCGCCGCCAAGCACTCTGCGAGGCGATTCCCCAGTCAGTGCCCACGCCCATGGCCCCCTTCAACCTGGCTTTTGACTGGAAACACTCTTGGCCGGGTCGACACCGAGCAGTTCCAGGGCCTTGGCCTGCAAGGGCGAGGCTCTGGCCACCAGCGGAAACTCGTGGCCTTCGTCTGCCGGCAGTGTCACGAAGTTCAGCGTCAGGGTCTTGAGATGCTCCAGCAGTGTCGCCAGGCTCTGCACCGGCAGACCGTCCGGGGTCTGCTTGCTGTCCGCCTTGGCCTGCGCGGACAGCGAGACGCGCGCCGGCTCGACTGGTGACTTGCGGCGCTGTCGGGCCGCCTCCCGATCAGCGTCCTCGAACAGCAGCGCTGCCAGTTTGCGCCGCAGGTGCCATTCCACGTAGTAGGCCAGCATGCACAGGAACACGTGCCCGCGCACATGCTCCTGGTCATAGACATGCACCGGCCGCAGTTGCAGGCGCTCGGTCTTGAGGTTGCGAAAGGCGCGCTCGACGCGCGCCAAGCGCTTGTAGGCTGCCACCGCCTCTTCGGCTGCCAGCTGGTCCTGCGGCACGCTCGTGCGCACCACGTAGATCCCGTCCAGCGCTCCCTCGGCCTCAATGCTGTCCTGCTTGCGCTCCCAGAGCAACTCGCTGTCGCTGACTTGGATCCGGAAGTGTTTCTCGACCATGCTGCGGTTGGCCTCGCGGCCCACGCGACGGTCGATGGCCTCCTTGCCACCCTTCCTCAGGACCGGGCTCGAACGGCGCCGCACCATCCCGGCGATGCGCTCCAAGATCTGCTCGGTGGCGCGCAGCAGGCGCTCGCGCTTGCGGGCCCGCTCGGCCTTCAGACGGGGGTTGAGGCAGACCAGCAGACGTTCGCCGGGAAAGTCCGGGCTGTGGATCTCAGCCACTTGGTCGGGCACCAGCTCGCCAGGGCGCAGCGGGGCCGTGCGGTCTGGTTGCGGGTCGTCGGGGTCGGGCCTGGGCTGCTTGAGCAGGGTGCGCAGGTCAGCGGTCTTGAGCGCCGAGACCCAGTCCAGGCTGGCCGGCTGGAGGTCCTCGCGAATGCGCGCGGTGGTCAGCATGCCGCGGTCTCCAGCCAAAGCGACACGCTCCATGCCAAACTCTTGGCGGACGGTCTGCACCAGCGTGGCGACGGTGCTGGGATCGGCGGTGTTGCCGGGGAAGACCTCGACGGCGACGGGGCAGCCGTCGGCAGCGCACAGCAGGCCGCAGACCAGCTGGCGCTTGCCGCGTTTGCTGTCGCGGTTGTAGCCGAAGGCGGCCAGCGGGCAGCACTTGCCTTCGAAGTAGGAGGAGGTGACGTCATACAGCAGCAGCGAGGCATCGCGCAGGTGGCGGCGTGCCAGGGAGCGCTGGATCCAAGGCTGTCTGCGGCGCAGCCAGTCGAGGTTGGCGAGCAGCTCGTTGCCGGAGACGGGGCCGAGATCGAGCACGGAACCGAGGCTGGAGCCAGCAGAGTCAGGGGACAGGAAGCGAGCCGTGGCAAGCTTGGAGGCGGGGAACAGGACGCGCGCGACGACGCAGGCGAGGGCCAGATCGCGTTGGCGGGAGCGGGAGCGGTGCAGCAGTTGAGGCAGGCCCAGCTGACGGCAGAGACCTAGGACGGCGGCGACGTGGCCGTGGGGCAGGGAGCGTCGGATGGTGACAGCCTGGTCAAGGCTGTCGAAGACCACGCCTCCTTTGAGGACGGAGCGGATGCTGGCGATAGCGGCCGGGGGCAGTTTGGAGATGTTGGCCAGCGTCTTGCGGCGGATGCGCTTGCCGTCGCGCCAGGCTTGGCGGATGAGGACAGCCGGGGGGCTGCTACGGTTGGGGATCTTTTCAACGTAGATGGCCATGGTGGTTACGTGGAAGCAGAATCGTTTCGAGGTGTTCAGCATACAGGCCTTGAATGGGGCTGTCAGGCCCAGATTCGGGCCGAAATACGGCAGATGGGGTCCAGGCGGGGATAGACCGCTTCGGCGCTTACATGGAAATAAATATCCACCCTCACTCCTTATATAGTGTCTGGGTCAAAACCCCCCATGAGCGGGCAGAGCCCGTGATTCAACAGGTAGGATCCTGCGCTGCGACCAGCGGAACTCGATCCCAAGTGCCGTTATCCAACGGCCATAACACCTCAATAAGGCTTATACAAGATTATTATATATACGACAGCTAGACCATTATCTGTAAGATGTGGGCCGGAGACGGACCTCCCCCTGACAGCGCCCCGGCTGTCCTGTGGTCTGAACTGGCAAGCACGCCTAGGCGGCCTTGGGCCGCCGCTTCGCCTGGCGCTTCCTCTGCTCTTGCTCCTGAGCGTTCAGCAGTTTCCCGATCCGGTGCACATTCGCTGCCAATATCGCCCGCCAGACCACCTGCTCGAACACTTCCTTACCCTTCTCTCGCACCCGGTCCAGCCCATGATGCTCCAACCTATTGATTGCTGATTCGATCCCAGGATGCTGCTTGCGCGCCTCCCTGAATGCCTCCCCATCCTCTCGCTCCCGGTCCGCCTTCGACAGCTTCCCGCGCTTCGGCAGTACCGGAGTCTCGATCACTCCCGCCGCGTTCTTGATGTTCTGCACGCTCGAGAACCCCTTGTCAAAGCTGCACACTTTCATCTCTGGCCAGTGTCGCTTCGCCTTCTTCAGCAACTCCCCCGTTACTTCCACGTCCTCCTCTGTCCACAGGATCTTGCACTCCATCACAAACTGTTCCCGGCTCTCCACGATCGCCACCGGAACTCCTAACTCCACCGGTGTCCCCGCCTTTCCCTTCGACATCCACCGCGTGTATTCTTCCACCAAGGAATACACTTTCTCCCCGTGCGGTATCTTTTCCCCTTGCAGCAGTCGCCGCTCCATCTGGTCCAACTGCCGCGCTGCGTGCCGCACCCACTTCCGCAACGACTCCACTTCCGCCGCCGCCCCCTTGGCTTCCAGCCTCGCCACCAGTTTCCGCCCCCGCTTGAGGATCTTCCGCGCCACCCACGCGAAGGCCCGCACTCGCTCGGTGCGCGACTGCTTGCGATACTCCCGCCGCAGCCCGCGGTAGCCCCGATGCGCCCGCTTCTGCCAATAGCCTGCCTTCCGCCAGCCGACCACGTGATACTTGTGGCTCAGGCCCACCGCCGTCTTGACCAGCTGCACCAACGCGAACCACAGCAGCCTGTAATCCGTCGGATACTCGACGTTGGTCTCCACCACCCACGTATCGCAGCGCGCCTTGAGCGGATCCCCGGGCTGCCAGCCCGCCAGCCGATGCCCCGCCTCGGCCACCAGCCGGTTGATCTTCTCCAGCAGCTCGGCGCTGAACAACTTCACGTTCCGCGCCAACGTCCGGTAGTGGAACTGCCGATTGCTCATGGGGCTCACGCCGAGCATTATCCGCAGCGTCTTGTGCTGGTTGGCCTCGTCGCAGAGGCGGTCAAAGTCACAGTTTAGGGCCTGTTTGACCAGTGCAAACACGAGCACCATCCACAGCGACATGCCGGGCCGTCCATTGTGCGGATCGACCGTCTTTCCAGACTCTGAATCGGTTCCGATAGGTGCCTTTCCTACGGATGACTTGAGGACCTGCTCGTTGATCAAGGCGAAGATCTGACTGCGCAGTCCTTGGTTGCAAAAGATGAACTTGAGTCCGCGCAACACTGCTGGCATCTTGTCACGGGAAGAGGAATCGATCTCGATGTCCTCAATGGGCACCTGACTGAGCGTCTACTGGGCCTCTAATATTTCTCGCATAGCTTCCATCATATCATGCGATATCAAGAGCCGTGTCTGAGCACAAAATCTCTGCGGATGAGAGCTAGCGGATTGGTCTGCCCGGTGCTCGACAGGCGCGGCCGCGCCCGCTGGTCGCCACGCGTGCGAACGAGCGGCTGACGGTGGACCCAGCCGCAGCGAGAGTCGCTGCGGAACGGATCGGCCACCCGGGCTGGTCTGATCCGACGCTGAACGGTGCGCGCCACGCAGAGTGCCCGCCGGTATGTCGAGTGGGACCGCACGCCTGCCTCGGGCAAGGCGGGTGGCGCCGCCCGGGGCGCGATTCTGGCGAATACCGGGGGCCTGGAGTGCCGAATCGGGCCCTAGGGCCCGATCACCGCCCAGATTCGCCCCTGAAGGCCGGAGCCCTGTGAAGGAACGAGGAGGCGGCTCTCGATGGAAGCAGCGCCGCAGTGGCTCAAAGTCTGAACACATAGAGTTTATAGAACGACTAAACAAGGATTCACAGAGAAGATCCCTGAATTTTCTTACAGAAGTAAAGTCAGAATTGCACTATTTTTTGCGACTCTGGGGTCTTGACCCAGACACTATATATGCAAGAGTGAAGTTCAGTCTAGAGGTTCCGACAGTCCGACCCCGGATCAGTGGGGCAGGATCCTGCTGAGAAAGAGCTTGAGACGATCGCTCCTGGGCTTGGCGAAGAACAGATCAGGCGGTGCCGATTCGACGATCCTGCCCGCGTCCATGAACACGACCACGTCGGCAACGGACTTGGCGAATCCCATTTCGTGAGTGACTACCAGCATCGTCATTCCGCTCTGAGCGAGATCGGCCATCACGTCCAAGACCTCCTTGATCATCTCAGGGTCCAGTGCAGATGTCGGCTCGTCGAACAGCATGACTCTTGGCTTCATGCACAGCGACCGGGCGATGGCAACCCGCTGCTGCTGGCCGCCGGAGAGTTGCCCGGGATACTTTTCGGCCTGGTCCGGGATCCTCACGCGGTCGAGGTACTGCATCGCCAGCTTCCGGGCCTCGGCTTTCGATAGACCGCGGACCTTAGTCGGTCCCAGCATGCAGTTCTGCAGCACTGTCAGATGGGGGAAGAGGTTGAATTGCTGAAACACCATTCCGACCTCTCGCCGGACGGCTGCGACACTCTTCGGGTCCGTTCCGATCTCTTTCCCGTCAACCAGGATCCGGCCTTCCTGATGCTCCTCGAGACGGTTGACGCAACGGATCAAGGTAGACTTGCCGGCACCGGAGGGTCCGCAGATCACGACGCGGTCGCGCTCTCTGACCCGGAGGTCGATGTCCTTGAGAACGTGGAAGTCACCGAACCACTTGTTCACACCCTCGAATTCGACCGCGACATTCGCACGCGCGTGTGAACCCTTCCGGAGACTCATTGTCGCCTCACGGCCATGCGCTTCTCAAGACGGGTGAACAGCAGCGCACACGAAAAGCACACGCCGAAGTACAGGGCAGCGACTGTGATCCACACCTCGAAGATCCGGGAGGTCGACACGGCCGTCTCCATGGCGAGGTAACTCAGCTCTTGGACCGAGATCAGCGACACGATGGACGAGTCCTTGACCAGCGTGATGAACTGCCCGGCTAGCGGGGGGACCACGCGCTGGACTGCTTGGGGAAGGATGACGTGATGCATCAGCTGCCGGCGAGAGAGGCCGACGCTGACTCCGGCCTCTACTTGAGTCTTGGGGACAGACTGGATTCCCGCACGCACGATTTCAGTCACGTAGGCCCCTTCTAGCATTGCGAGGCACAGGACTCCCGAGACGACGTTCGGGATGAGGTTCGGAGGGCCAAGGAGGACTTGCAGCCAAGCCAGTGTCCCGGGGCCGGCGTGCCGGATGAATTCCTCGACGCCGAACAGGGGCAGGACCTGGCTGCTGATGAAGAAGTAGAAGATGAAGATAAGGACTAGGGGCGGAATGTTGCGGACGAACTCGACATAGGTCCGACTCAGCATGCGGGGAAGTAGGCGCCTGCTGGTGCGCATGGTGCCGAACACCGCACCGATGACCGCGGCGAGGCCGATCCCCCAGAGCGCTAGCCGCAGCGTAGTGTAGAGCCCTTGCATCAGCAGGTTCGCGGCCCAGCGCTGCTGCTCCTCGTCCCAGCGGTACAAGTAGTTCCAAATGCCGGACCAGTCCCACTCGTACTTCAGGACCGAATCGACCCGGTAGGCGGTATAGGCCAGTGCGGCGATAAACACCGCGAAGACTGCGAGGTCAATCCAGTTCAGCTGGAGTTGCTTGCGGCGCGATGCCATTGCTGCCCCTAGGCTCGACGTTCGCCGCCGGCTGTTCAGAGGAGTCGTTCAGATCGATTTGCCCGGCCCAGTCCGCGGTCTTGAACCAGTAGGTGTGCCGGTCCTCCAGCCATCCGCTGCTTGTGTTCACCAGGATCCAGTTCGAAAAGAAGTTCAGTGCGTCTGGATCGCCCTTCCGCAGCCCGAACGCCTCGTTGCCTCGCGTCAGACTGTCCGTGGTCGGCAGGAAGAGCTTGTTCCTGTAACGATGGGCCAGAAGCGTCGGATTCGGGTACGACGAGACGAAGGCGTGGGCGTTACCGTTGAGCACTTCCTGCGCCGCCTGCGGGTCGTCGTCGAACTTGCGAAGGGCCGCTCTCGGAAACAGTTCCTCCACCGCGGTGCAGGACGTGGCACCGCGACGGCAGGTGAACGCAACCGCAGAGCCATTGTAGTCCTCCGGCCAGGCCATGCCTGCGCTGAGCTCCCTGTTCGCCGCCACTCCCATGCCCGAATGCGCGTATGGCACTGTGAAGTTGACGGTAAGGTTGCGTTGCGCAGTGATGCTCAACCCCCCGATGATCACATCGAACTTGCCCGCAAGCAGGGCTGGGATGATCCCGTCCCAAGCGGTCGGGACGAATTCGACGGCCACTCCCATATCGGTCGCGAGCCGTCTGGCAACGTCGATCTCGAAGCCTACCAGCTCTCCCTCCTTGTTCCGCATCGCCCACGGCACGAATGTCGACATTCCGACCTTCAGCGCCCCGCGCTTCTTGATCGTCTCGACGACACTGGCGGACGAAGGCGGCTGCCCGGCCCTCTCTCCGCAGGATCCGGCTGCGAGCATCAAGCAGAGCATGGCAGCCGTTCCGAGCTTCACCCCTTCATTTGTGGATCCCATCGGCTTCTCCTTTCCATTCAAGGCGCTGCTTGCCACGGGCAGGCCACAACCTCAGCTGCATGTTCGAACGCGACGCTCGACGCGGCTCATGAATGCCGACAGCGGGAGAGTTATCCCGAGGTAAATGGCCGCGACTGTCATCCAGATCTCGAAGCTGAGGAACGTATCGGCAACGATATCGCGTCCCGCAGTCGTCAGGTCAAGTACTGCGATGACGCTGACGATCGCCGAGTTCTTGATGAGCGAGACCATCAGCCCGGTCAGCGGCGGAAGCATCAGGGGCACGGCCTGCGGAAGAATCACATAGCGGTAACCCTGCGCGCGGCCAAGACCGATGCTGTCACCAGCCTCCCGCTGGCCGCGCGGAACGGACAGGATCCCGGCCCTGATCACCTCGCAGGCGAAGGCACCCTCAAACACCGACAGACACGCGACTCCCACCCAGAAGCGATCCAGGCCGACGATCGGTCCTAGGACGAAGTAGAACAGATACATCTGGATCAACAGCGGTGTGTTGCGAACCGTCTCGAGATAGGCCCTCGAGACGACCCTTCCAGCCAAGGAATCGGAGAGTCGCAGGAACGCCGTCCCCAGCCCGACCGCTAGGGCCAGCACGACGCTGCAGGCCGTGATCTGCAAGGTGACCGCCAGACCCTTTGCGAGCGGACCCCAAATCAGTTCCCCGTCTACGACGCGGACAATGAACTGCGGGACGCGGTACCACTGCCAAGCGTAGCCCATGCTCGCGGCCCCCGAGACGGTCAGCCACAGCAGGGCTCCGCAGATTACCAGGAACTGAGCTGTGTCGAACCAAGGATCGTTCCACCAGCGTCCTGATCGGACGGGCATTGCCGCCGACCGGGCCGGGGCGTCGCTTCCTGCAATCTCCGAAGCCCGGCGAGCCGCCGCCCCGGAATCCCCGCGGAGAGGCCTTCGAGGCCGGGGAGGAGGCCGAAGGTACGGATAGGTCAAGACAGTAGTTTCCCTCTACGGATTCTGAGCGCCGGCTCGGGCGATGCGGGCCCGGACTGTTCGGGGACGAATCTGCCGGACAGTCCATGGTCCGAACTTCTGCCGACAGACTGGCAGCATAGAGCTTCCCCCGCGCTGAGGGGACATCGGATAGCGACACGTCCTTAGGAGGGGCGAAAACAGAGATCCCCCCGCGCTGAGGGGACATCGACCAGAATTGGCATCTACGTGCCGAGCCGCCTTCAGCTTGACATAGTCGTGACGGCCTCGGACGCCAGCAATGTGATCTGCCGCAAGCAGCCCATGGCAATGAGCGGCGCCGAGGCCGACAGGAGCTTCCCCAGAGACGAACCAGCCGGCCAAGGCCGAATCACGCATCTGCGCGAGCAACCGTTCTGCTCCTTCCGTGAGGCGGCCAACGACGCGGAGGACGGTTTCCTCGCCGCAAGCGACCACCTCTCAGTCCAGGCGCTGGAGCGGGCAGCAGCGGTCGAAGGGGGCTACGGTCCGCTCTACTACCGTCTCGCCCTGGCGCTGCGCAGCGTCGAGCGGGTCCGCGAGGCTCAGGGATTTTTGGACTTGCATGCCGCTCTGGGGCCCGTTCGCCGCCCTCCGTTCGCGGACCCCTACCTGCGGCAGGTCGAGGAGCTGAGGACCGGATCCTACCTGCACCACCTCAACCGAGGCATGAGGATGGAGGCGGCGGGCCGCTTCGGGGAGGCGGTCGCGGAGTACCTGCGGGCCATCGAAGCCGAACCCGGCGAGCCGCATGCCATGGTCAACCTAATCAGCGCCTACGGCGCGCTGGGCCGCAACGATGAAGCCGAAGCGGCTTACGCTGACGCCTGCGCCTTGAACCCCGAGTTGGAAGAGGCGCACTACAACTACGGCCTAGTGCTGGGCAGGCGTCAAGACTACACGGGGGCCGGGGCCGCCTACCGGCGAGCGCTGTCGATCAATCCGTATTCCTCCGATGACCGAGTCAACTTGGGAGACGCCTTGGAGAACTTGAGTCAGGGCGACACCGCCGAGGAGCAGTACCGGCAGGTATTGGAGCAGCTTCCCGGTCACCGGCTGGCCAACTTCCGGCTGGGCCTGTTGCTGCACCGGCGCGGTGAGATGGAGCGGGCGCTCGAGCACTTCCGCGCCGCCGTGCTCGAGAGGCGCGCGACCTCGCCGTGCGGCACGAGCAGGTTGACCTGCTCGCCCTGCTGAACCGAGAATTCCCGACCTCCCGCTAGACGGCCCAGCCTGCGGGGAGGACTGCTTGACGGCCCTCCCCGCCGCTCGCGGCGGCTCGCGCCGCAGCCAGAACCGCGCAGTGGTCCGCCGAGTTCAGAAGTACAGCTTTAACGCGAACTGGATGTGTCGCGGAATCCGCTGCAGCGTGATGGTCGATGCCGCCGACCGGATCCGTCCCACATTCGCGTTGCCGATGTTGGTCGTCGGATTGTTGAACTGCGGCGTGTTGGTGAAGTTGAAGAATTCCGCCCGGAACTGCAGGCGCCGCGCCTGGTCCTCACTGAAGAAGAACTCCTTGAACACGGAGAAGTCCAGCGTCTTGGTGCCAGGGCCGAACAGGATGTTGCGGCCGGCGTTGCCGAACATCTGCGGGCCCGGCCGCTCGAAGGCGTCGACATCGAAGAAACGCCGCAGCGTCTGCTCGCTTCGAGGCAGCCTGCCGTCCCCGATCCGGTCCGGGTAGGATGTGCAGCAGTTGAGCGTGTTCGGCGAGACCACGCGCATCGGAAAGCCGTCGTAGAGCGTCAGGATCCCGTTGATCTGCCAGCCGCCGACCACATGATTCAGGGCACCGTCAGCCTGGAACGGGAGATTGTACATGAAGCTCGTCACAAGGCGTCGCGGAGAGTTGAATCCTGCCGGGCCGCGGTCGCGGCCGATGTTGCGGATGTCGGTCGGCGTGCCGAATTGGCTGTCCACGTTGCTGATTGCCTTGCCCCATGTGTAGCTCGCCAGGAAGCCGAGACCATTGCTGAACCGCCGCTCGGCAGACATTTGCAGGCTGTGGTAGTTGGAGTCGTAGCGGCTCTGGATCTGCCGGATCGCCCCGAACGCCGGGAAGTCCCGGCGAGCGGCGACCGGGCCCGTGCCGGGCACTGCCTGGTTGATGTCAGTCTGGCCTTGCAGGCTCGTGCCCTTGCTGCCGACATAAGCGATCGTGAACGACATCTCCCCGACCTGCTGCTGAATCGTGGCGTTCCACTGTTGCGTGTACGGGATGACCGTGTCCAGATCGATGGAGCGCAGCGTGCCCGCCACGACTCCGAGCTCCGGCCGGTCAAATCCCATCGAGGCCGGTCGCGCGCCCATGAAGTTGAACAGGTTATTGTTGAAGTTCGAGCTGATCACTTCTGGCGGATTGGCCCCCAGATTGCGCGTCGTGTCGAGCTGGCCGGTCGAGTAGTACAGGCCGTATCCAAAGCGGAACACGGTTTGAGGCGCCGCCTTGTAGGCCACGCCGAAGCGGGGCGAGAAGTTGTTGTTATCACCAAGGCTGCCGGACCTCCACGGCACCTCGCCGGTGCCGACTTGCACGACTGTGCCGGCCGACCTCAGGAAGTTGTGCTGGCGATCGTTGACTTCGGTCCACGGCCACCCAAGGAAGTTGTCGTAGCGGACACCTAGGTTCAGCGTCAGCCGCTCGTTGACCTTGTAGGTGTCCTGCAGGTGGAATGCGATTTCGGTGCGGCGGTAGCCCCGCGTGCCCCGGACGAAGCGGATGAAGCCGCTGCTCGGCTTGCCCAGCAGAACATCGGCCGGCCCCAGCCCCGTTCCCCGCCTCGACGCCGGATTGATGGTGTAGTTGTTACTGAATCGCAGCGTGCCGCGCAGGGCGTTCGACTGCAGCGCGTTGTAGCGGAGCCGTCGCACCTCGCCGCCGAACTTGATGCTGTGGCGGCCGCTGATGACACTGAAGGTGTCGCTGACCTGGTAGTTGTCGCTGACGATTACGGCCGGCGAGAATCCGTTGCCGCCCATGCTCCGGAACCCGGCCACTGTGATGATGGCGAGCCCGGATGTGAGGTCGTCGCCCTCCACGTTGGAGCCCGGGATGCCCAGTTCGTCACTCACGTTGCGGCCGTAGTTGGGGTTAAAGGACCGCAAGTTGAGGCGCGTCCAGCCGACCCGGAACTCGTTGATCTTGGTCGGTGAGACCATGTGCGTGTCGCTGAGCACAACCTGGTTCACCGGCTGGTCGGCCGGCCCGGGCACTTCGGGTCCGGCTCCGACGGCGGGAGCCGGCAGGAAGCTGGGCTCGATCAAGTCGTCGTCACTGAAGCTGTAGCGCACGAACATCGAGTTGGCGTCCGATACCAGGTGGTCCACCTTGATGTCGAACCGCTCGCCGTTGATGCTGCGGACCGGGTTGTACAGGAAGTTGTCGGTAGTCTCAGCGTTGCGGTTGGGGCCAGGGTAGAGGTTGAGGATGTTCTGCCCGACCTGGGACTGCATCGGACGCGGGATCGCGTTGTTCGGGAACTGGTCCCGCACATAGCCGCCGTCCTCCAGCTGCAGCTGGGTCGTGGGATCGAAGATCGTGAACGGCGACTGGGCGAAGTTGCCGGTCCGGAAGTCCGCGGTCGGCACGCTGCTGATCAGAGTCTGCGCCTGCCGGACCCTCTGCCCCTCGAAGTTGGCGAAGAAGAACGACCGGTGGCTGGCGGCGCCGGGAACCACAGGGCCTCCGACGAAGGCGCCGTACTGGTTCTGCTTGAAGGGCGGAATTGGCTCGTCGGCGCGGTCGAAGAAATTCTTGGCGTCCAGCCGCGCGTTGCGGAGAAATTCGTACATCCCTCCGTGGAACTCCCGCGTCCCGGACTTGAAGGTCAGGTTCACGGTTGCCCCGCCGCCCCGTCCGAATTGCGCGTCAGCGCCGGATGTCTCGCTCCGGAACTCCTGAATGGCGTCGATCGACGGGAAGATCAGGATCCCCAGCCCGTTGTGGTTCTCCGAGTTGCTGACCCCTTCGATGAGGTAGTTGTTGTCGTTGGACCGGCTGCCGTTCACCGAGGCGTTCGAGACGCCTCTCTTGCGGGTGATCGGACTGCCCTGCGACTGCGTGTCGGCCGGCTGCGCGCCCGAGCTGAGCAGGATGAGCTGGGCCCAGTTGCGCCCGTTGAGCGGCAAGTCCTTGATCGCCTTCTCGGTCCGCAGGTTGGACAGCGTCGCGGACTCGGTCTGCAGCAGGGGGGCCACATCCAAGACCTCTACCACTTCCGTCACGGTCCCGAGGTTGAGGTCGAAGTCGACCACCGCCCGCTGGTTCACCTCAAGCTGGAACCGCTTTGCGGCGGGCTCGAACCCGTCCGAGCGCACCTCCACTGTGAACTCCCCCGGCCTCAGGGGCGGCGACACGTAGATGCCTTGGGCACCCGTTCCAGTCTCGATCCGCTGGCCCGTGCCGGCGCTCTCGATGATCACCGTCGCGCCGGCGATTACCGCGCCGGTCGAGTCGTGAACTGTTCCTGTGATCGTTCCGGCATCAACCTGCCCGAACGCTGTGGCGGCGGACAGGGCCGTCAAGACCGCGACCTGAATTCCTCTGCGCATGGTTTCTCCCCCCTCGCTGTGGAGTCCGGTCAACTGAGCAGCTGATTCCAAGACCCCCTCGCGCACCACTATACGCCGAATTCCGACCCCGCCATGCCAGCATGGGGACGAACTGCTGGCCAAGGCAAGCCAAGAGGAACCCCGAGAGCGCCCGTTGCTCGCTGGGCCGCGGAGGCGGCTTCTGAGAGGTCCCGGAGGATGCAACAGCTAGGAGGCTTGAGACCGAGGCTTGCTGATCCTACGGCCGAGAGCGCGGTCTTGCCTCAGCAACGGCGCTTCACCCACCTGCCGTTTGCTACCCGCAGAGTGACTCACTGGGCTGTTCAGGGCTGGCAGGGGAATGACAGCGTCTCGCCGTTCTGACCCGGCTCAAAGACCCAGCGATCCAGGCGCCCGTCCGCTGCACGGCGGTACTGAGGGGAGCAGAAGTCATTTCCTGGCATTCTAGCACTCTATTCCACCTCAAATAGGCTTGCGAACCGTGTGCTGAGCATGGTATTATCGGATTATGAAGCTAAGCTTTAAGCAGGACTTTAGAACGGTCCCACTCTTAGAAAAGGTCGCCACCAGAAAGAGAGTCGTTGCGCTGGTTCAGGGTGGACTCCAGATTCCCCTTCTGTCCACCCTCTTCTCTGTCACTCAAGCGACCATCAATACTTGGCTTGTCAAGGTCGGGGCAGATGGCTTTGGGGCCTTGGAAGAGAAGCCACGTTCTGGCCGTCCGCGCATCCTGAGCGACGAAATCGTGCAGTGGGTGCTCGTCACTGTCCGTGATAAGACCCCCCAGCAGATGAAGTTCTCGTTCGCCTATTGGACGGCGGCCCGCGTGCGACAGGCCGTCCTCGACAAGTTCGGCGTCAAAGTCAGTGTCTGGACTGTGCGTCGCACTCTCAAGCGCCTGGGCCTGACACCCCAGAAGCCCAAGTTCCGCTCGTATCTCCGCAGCATCGGCGACGTGAAGGCGTGGCTTGACAAGACATACCCTGAATTGAAGGCGAAAGCACGCCGGAACGGCGCTGTGATCCTGTTCGCGGACGAAGCCGGGATGCGAGCGGACTACCATGTCGGACGGACTTGGGGCATGCGTGGCAAGACCCCTGTCGTGGTCGACACCGGCAAGAGGTTTCGCTGGAACATGTTCGCGGCCATCACGCCAGACGGTCAGATTCACTTCCGCATTCAGTCGAAGAATTCCAAGGCGGTGGGTTTCATTGAGTTCTTGCAGACAATCCAAGCGGAGCAAGAGAAGCCGATCTACGTAGTAGTCGACAACTGCAGCATCCATACGGCGCGCGTTGTGAAGGAGTTCTTAGCAGAATCAGCGGGTAACGAGCAGGTCGAGTTGTTCTTCCTGCCGGTTTACTCTCCGCATCTGAATCCGGTGGAGCTGTTGTGGGCTTGGGTGAAGCGCAGGGTTGGCCAACAGGTGTTCAAGACCCAGTCGGAATTAAAGGACCTCCTCACGGATGCGATCGCCCAGCTCAGGAAGGCCCCTCAAGTCGTTCAGAAATTCTTTGACCAGGAGGACTGCAAGTACATCTTGGCGTGACACCTCAGACGGCAATTACTTTTGCTCCCCTCAGTACAAGCCGCCGTCGGTCGCCAAGTGGAGATTCCCGCCCCACCGCACAATCTGCCGGATGATGCTCCGCATCCTGAATCGGCGCGCCTCTCTGGACCGCCAGTCATAGCGCAGCAGGCCGCCGGGCTGCTCTTCACCCTCTGGACGGCGGTGCAGGCCCACCCAAGTCACGTTGCCTTCGACCAAGATGGCCGACACGGACCACTCGCGCACCTGAGGGGGCGAGACTACCACGAATCGATCCCCCGAAGCGCTGTGGTACCCGAATCCGCCCACGCCAGAATTCCCTTCGCCGTCGTAGAAAGTCTTTCCGAACCACAGCCGGTCACCGACAATTTGGACGGGGCCAAACTCCTCCCTGACCTCGTATTCGAAGCCGGGGCTTCCCAGGGTTCTGTAGCGCGAGAGGGCCTCTTGCGTTGACTGCGGTGGCCTCTCTAGAGCGACGGGGTGAGCATCCAAGGCGTTGTGCGAAGTGCCGGAGAGGGAGGCCAGCACCGAGCGGCTGTCCTCTGGATTGAGCAATTCCGGCATGCCACCGGTGATTCGCGCGACCTGCTGAGAGGTCCAGTGAGTGCCGGAACGGGGCCCAAGCAGGGCGTACAACTGTCCGTCAACCCCCTCGAACCGGCGCACGCCGACCGTCGGGAACTCAAGAAGCTGGCCTGCCTGCTGAGCATCGATGTCGAAGACCGTCTTGATCGCCCCCTGTTCAATGCCATAGTCACCGTCAGTTTGAAGGAAGGTGATCGACTCTGAGGAGACGCACTCGATCCGCAGGGTCCAATCGCCGTCGCTCACCAAGGTCTCGATAGACCAGACCGCCTCAGCTGGCGAGCCCGAAGCGAGGAATATGCCGACTGCGTCCCCCGGGAACCATGGGATCGACTGGAAGTCAGGCCATTCTCGCCAGTCCGGAAGCGATCGATCGGATCCGGCGACGACCAGCAGCGATCGCCCCGCACCCACATCCCGGCGCAGAAACGTCTTGAAGTGAGCCAGACTTGGACTTGCTCGCTTCAACTGCGAGACTGCCTTGGGCTCGGAAGGTCGGCCGCCGGAGCTGTCTTGGGCTCCGAGAAGTGGGACCAGTGTGGAAGAAATGGCGGCAAGCAGGAGACCGAGACCCATATGCCTTCCCCTTCCATGGCATGCGCCGGTCGGCGGGGCTCCGGCTTCATTATGCCCTGAGGACACTTGTGAGGCCCCATAGCGCAGGTGTCGGTATCGAAGAAGGTTGTCGCCCCTCCCTGGACCACGTCTCGCCCTTGTGAACCGAGCCGGTCTATCATGAGGTTGCCATGGCCAGCCTCCTCTCGCGCGGGCCCCAAGCGGCACCGGGGGACAGTCCGTTCTTGGCAGGCCGGGGAAATCTCCCCCCTTACTTGGCCGGCCGGGAACTGGAGCAAGCGCTGATCCAGAAATCCCTCAAGATCCTCGCCAAGCGTCGTTCGCTCGCCGGCGACATCATCCTGTACGGGCCGCGAGGGAACGGCAAGACCGCCCTTATCGAATGGGCCCGGCGCGAGGCGGAGGCACTCAAGATCCCGGCAGCCGACTTGCAGGGCGGCAGCCTCCGGTCCGAGGAGCAGCTGGCTGCCGCGCTGTCGGTCGAACGGCGCTGGCTCGAGGCATTGCGCGGCTTCTCGCTGGGGCCCGTCGGCGTCCGCCTGAGAAACCTGCCGCCCGGCCCGGTCGCTTCTGCCCTCGCCCGCGCAGTTCGCAAAGGGCCCCAGCTCATCCTGATCGACGAGGCGCACATGCTCGGCACTGAGCCCGGCCAGTGTCTGCTCAACGCGGTCCAGTCGTTCCAGCGCAGGGGCTTGCCAGTGCTGTTGATCCTCGCCGGCACGCCCGACCTGCCTCACCACCTAGGCACCATGGGCGCGTCCTTCTGGGACCGCAGCGAGCAGCTGCCCATCGGCCGGCTGGATCCGCCCGCTGCCGCCGCCGCGATTCGTGTTCCATTCGAGGAGCACGGCCGGTCGATCGAGGACGAGGCCTTGCAGCAGGTGGTGGAGGAAAGCCACGGCTACCCCTTCTTCCTCCAGGTTTGGGGAGCCGCGCTCTGGGAAGGCTGCACCAACTTGGCTGTGCCCATCTCGCTCGCCGACATCGACCGCACCCGGCCATTGTTCGAGCGCCGGCGCGACCTCTACTATGACCGGCGCCTCGACGAGCTGGACCGTGCCGAACTGGTCTCCGTCGCTGCTAGGGTGGCGGCGGAGTTCTCTGACGCTGAGCGAGTGCTGCGCAAGCAAGTCAAGGCTGCTATCCAGTCGGCTCTGGAGCGCGAGGGCGAGACCCCGGCGCCGGCCGCGGTCTGGGAGGCTGATCGCGTTCTGCGGGACCGCGGCTACATCTGGCCGGTCGTCCATGAAGGAACTCCGTGCTACGAGCCGGGAATCCCCAGCTTGATGCGATACGTGGCAAACTACGAAGCGAGCTAGTGTCTGGGTCAAAACCCCCCATGAGCGGGCAGAGCCCGTGATTCAACAGGTAGGATCCTGCGCTGCGACCAGCGGAACTCGATCCCAAGTGCCGTTATCCAACGGCCATAACACTTCAATAAGGCTTATACAAGATTACTATATATACGACAAATAGACCATTATCTGTAAAATGTGGGCCGGAGACGGACCTCCCCCTGACAGCGCCCCGGCTGTCCTGTGGTCTGAACTGGCAAGCACGCCTAGGCGGCCTTGGGCCGCCGCTTCGCCTGGCGCTTCCTCTGCTCTTGCTCCTGAGCGTTCAGCAGTTTCCCGATCCGGTGCACATTCGCTGCCAATATCGCCCGCCAGACCACCTGCTCGAACACTTCCTTACCCTTCTCTCGCACCCGGTCCAGCCCATGATGCTCCAACCTATTGATTGCTGATTCGATCCCAGGATGCTGCTTGCGCGCCTCCCTGAATGCCTCCCCATCCTCTCGCTCCCGGTCCGCCTTCGACAGCTTCCCGCGCTTCGGCAGTACCGGAGTCTCGATCACTCCCGCCGCGTTCTTGATGTTCTGCACGCTCGAGAACCCCTTGTCAAAGCTGCACACTTTCATCTCTGGCCAGTGTCGCTTCGCCTTCTTCAGCAACTCCCCCGTTACTTCCACGTCCTCCTCTGTCCACAGGATCTTGCACTCCATCACAAACTGTTCCCGGCTCTCCACGATCGCCACCGGAACTCCTAACTCCACCGGTGTCCCCGCCTTTCCCTTCGACACCCACCGCGTGTATTCTTCCACCAAGGAATACACTTTCTCCCCGTGCGGTATCTTTTCCCCTTGCAGCAGTCGCCGCTCCATCTGGTCCAACTGCCGCGCTGCGTGCCGCACCCACTTCCGCAACGACTCCACTTCCGCCGCCGCCCCCTTGGCTTCCAGCCTCGCCACCAGTTTCCGCCCCCGCTTGAGGATCTTCCGCGCCACCCACGCGAAGGCCCGCACTCGCTCGGTGCGCGACTGCTTGCGATACTCCCGCCGCAGCCCGCGGTAGCCCCGATGCGCCCGCTTCTGCCAATAGCCTGCCTTCCGCCAGCCGACCACCTGATACTCGTGGCTCAGGCCCACCGCGGTCTTGACCAGCTGCACCAACGCGAACCACAGCAGCCTGTAATCCGTCGGATACTCGACGTTGGTCTCCACCACCCACGTATCGCAGCGCGCCTTGAGCGGATCCCCGGGCTGCCAGCCCGCCAGCCGATGCCCCGCCTCGGCCACCAGCCGGTTGATCTTCTCCAGCAGCTCGGCGCTGAACAACTTCACGTTCCGCGCCAACGTCCGGTAGTGGAACTGCCGATTGCTCATGGGGCTCACGCCGAGCATTATCCGCAGCGTCTTGTGCTGGTTGGCCTCGTCGCAGAGGCGGTCAAAGTCACAGTTTAGGGCCTGTTTGACCAGTGCAAACACGAGCGCCATCCACAGCGACATGCCGGGCCGTCCATTGTGCGGATCGACCGTCTTTCCAGACTCTGAATCGGTTCCGATAGGTGCCTTTCCTACGGATGACTTGAGGACCTGATCGTTGATCAAGGCGAAGATCTGACTGCGCAGTCCTTGGTTGCAAAAGATGAACTTGAGTCCGCGCAACACTGCTGGCATCTCGTCACGGGAAGAGGAATCGATCTCGATGTCCTCAATGGGCACCTGACCGAGCGTCTGCTGGGCCTCTAATATTTCTCGCATAGCTTCCATCATATCATGCGATATCAAGAGCCGTGTCTGAGCACGAAATCTCTGCGGATGAGAGCTAGCGTATTGGTCTGCCCGGTGCTCGACAGGCGCGGCCGCGCCCGCTGGTCGCCACGCGTGCGAACGAGCGGCTGACGGTGGACCCAGCCGCAGCGAGAGTCGCTGCGGCACGGATCGGCCACCCGGGCTGGTCTGATCCGACGCTGAACGGTGCGCGCCACGCAGAGTGCCCGCCGGTATGTCGAGTGGGACCGCACGCCTGCCTCGGGCAAGGCGGGTGGCGCCGCCCGGGGCGCGATTCTGGCGAATACCGGGGGCCTGGAGTGCCGAATCGGTCCCTAGGGCCCGATCACCGCCCAGATTCGCCCCTGAAGGCCGGAGCCCTGTGAAGGAACGAGGAGGCGGCTCTCGATGGAAGCAGCGCCACAGTGGCTCAAAGTCTGAACACATAGAGTTTATAGAACGACTAAACAAGGATTCACAGAGAAGATCCCTGAATTTTCTTACAGAAGTAAAGTCAGAATTGCACTATTTTTTGCGACTCTGGGGTTTTGACCCAGACACGAGCTAGTCTCAGGCCGCAACCTTGCCTCTCAAGCATACGTGGGAAACATCGGCGTCCCCCCTGTCCCGCCAGCCCTTTCCGACCGACTTAGAGGACGCGCAAGAATAACACTGGCATTTAGGGACAAAGTGCGGCAGGTCCGACGACGGACCGGTCGAGGGGCCACCGAGGATGTGGGGCCAGGGCCGCTCAGGTGGCCGCTGGCGGCTGGTGTGGTTGTCGGGGTCTGATGTCGTAGTTCCAGTCGGGCAGCTTGTTGCCCTTGGTGATGTTCAGCTCGGCCATTTGCCGGTCGCTGATTTTGACCCCGGTTCGATACTGCTGCTTGACGCGGACCGATTGAACCCGCAGCCCGGTCTTGGTCGTGGTGGTGCGAATGTAGTTCAGCACCGTTTCCCAAGTCTCCAGCGGGCGGCCCGCCCAGTTGCGGCTGATGGCACTGAAGAGACGATGCTCAATGGGGTTCCACTTGCTCGACCCAGAGGGATAGTGAGCGACGGTGACGCGCAGGCCATGGCGGTCGCACAGCTTGGTCTGCAGGAAGTGCTTCCAGGCGCGGCAGCGATAGCCGTTGGAGCCGCCGCAGTCCGCCAGGATGACGATGCGGTCGCTGTCGGGATAGCGCTCGAGGCCCTCGGTGCGGCACCAGTGCTCGAGACAGTCGACGGCAAAGGCCGGCGTGTCCTTGGAATCGCCGACGAAGACGGTGCCGCGGTTGGCGAGCAAGTCGTAGAGGCCGTAGGGCACGGCGAGCCCCTTGGCTTGGGAGCGGAAGCCGTGGTCATTGACCTCCTCGGGGGAAGTGCCCCAAGTGGCCCCGGCGTTGCGGAAGCGCCCGGCCAGCTCTTTCTTCTTGGTATATGCGCAGTTCCCAGATATGTGCAGCTGATCCGCTAAGTCCCTGAGGGGCTGGAGGTTGCGCGTCTCCAACTGCACATATCCAGGTGGCGGAGAGCTTCAGAGACTCTCGAGCCAGTCGAGGATGGTAGGGTCCGAGCGCCATGCCGGCCTCTCGGTGCCGGACTCGCCGGGCGTCCCGGCTTTTTCGACTGCGGCGCGTCTGGCCTGCAGGCTGACGGAGGCATAGCGGTTGGTGGTCTCCAGGGAGACGTGGCCGAGCAGGTGACTGATCGTGATCAGATCCACGCCGGCTTGCAGGTAGTGGGTGGCCATGGTGTGCCTCAGCACATGGGGGTGGACCCTCTTCGTCTTCAGTGTGCGGGCTTCGCCAGACGCTGTTCGGGAGTGCTTGCGGAGGATGTAGCGGACCCCCGAGCGGCTGAGCGGCCGCCCGTCCCGGTTGCGGAAGAGCGGCTGCTGGTCGTCGCTGGCCACACCTCGCTCCGTCAACAGCGCACCCAGGGCGCTGGCCGTTTCCGCCAGAAGCGGGCAGATCCGTTGCTTGCGCCCCTTCCCGCGCAGAAACGCCTGCCGGGGCCGCTGCAGCTGCAGATCACAGGGCCGCAGGTCGAGGATCTCCTGCACGCGCGCCCCGGTGTTGTACATCGCCAGCAGCAGGGCGTGGTCCCGGCGACCCAGTGCGGTCCCGCGGTCGGGCGCAGCCAGCAGGGCCTTGGCCTCGTGGTCGTCGAGATATTCGACGGGACGCTTGGGACCGCGCTTGAACGGGACAGCAAGGATGCGCTGGCACAGCTCGAGATGCTCGGGATGGCCGGCGGCGGCGTAGCGGGCGAAGGAGTGCACGGCGGTGAGCCGGGCGTTGCGGGTGGCGATGGCATTGCCTCGCCGGGTCTCGAGATGCTCCAGGAATGCCAGCAGGTTGCCCGGGGCGAGGTCGGGAAAGTCGAGGCTGTGTGCCGAACGCTGCAGGTGCTGCGCAAGAAACCGCAGCAGGAGCTTGAACGAGTCACGGTAGGCGAGCACGGTGTGGCGGCTGGCGCCGCGCACCTTCGGCAGGTAGTCGGTCAGGAAGCCGCGCAGGGCGCGGCCGAGCTTGTTCAGGCCGGCCTCAGGCATGACGGCCTGCTGGCGGCGGAGCCGCGATGGAGCGGGCGTAGCGGGTAAAGCGTTCGCCGGCCAACTGCAGGACAGGCTCGATCTGGTCCAGGTAGTAGGCGGTCGAGAGCAGCGAGACATGGCCCATGGAAGCTGCCAGCGCAGGCAGCTTGGCCTGCGGGTCGATGCCTTGGCGGTACCAGTGGCACAGGACGTGAACGGCATGCGTGTGACGCTTATTCCGAGCTCGGAATAAGAGGCATTATTCCGAGTCCCGGATTATTCCGAGTTGCTTGCCGGAGATAGGCGGGGCACGTGCATTGAGGGACATTGGACTCGGAATAATCACAGAGCGTTCAGGAACGCCAGAACTTCGTCTTCGGGGCGGTATCGCTTCGGAGGGATGTTCCCGGGGTTGGTGCGAGCCATCGCCTTTTCTTTGAGCGCGAGGTCGGCGTGCAGGTAGATGTAGGTGGTCTCGACCGACTCGTGACCGAGCCACAACGCGATTACGGAGCGGTCGACACCGTTCTGCAGCAGCTCCATCGCCGCAGTGTGACGCAGCACATGGGGCGTCACGTGCTTCTTCCGCAGCGACGGGCAGGCGGTCCGCGCCACGGCCAGATGCTTGGCCACCACGTAGGCGAGCCCGTCGTGGCTGAGTGCGCCGCCGCGCTGGTTCGGGAAGACAGGCTTGCCGGATGCGGCGGGCAGTTCGTCCAGCCACTCTCGCAATGCCGCCAGGGCGTCCCGGCGCAACGGCGTGCAGCGTTGCTTGCGGCCCTTGCCGTGGCAGCGCACATGGGCTCCCGAGCCGAGCTGCACATCGTCGCAGCGGAGACGGATCAGTTCCGAGGCTCGCAGGCCGGTCTGCACGGCCACGAGCAGCAGCGTGCGGTCGCGGCGCCCGGCCCGCGTCTGCGTGTCCGGGACTTCCAGCAGAGCCTCGATCTCGTCGCGGTCAAGGAAGTCCACGGGGCGGCGGGTGTAGCGCTTGGCAGGCATCGCCAGCACACGCTGCGCCTGAGCTGCATGCTGGGGCTCCTGCACCGCGACGTAGCCGAAGAAGGAGCGGATCGCGGCCAGGCGGGTGTTGCGGCTGCGGGCGCCGTTGCCTCGCTCGGTCTCGAGATCGGTCAGGAAGGCTCCGAGGAAGTCCGTGTCGAGATCGCCGATCTCGAGGGCGGCCGGCGCTTTGCGCAATTTGCGCAGGGCATACCGGACCAGCAGGCGGAAGGTGTCCCGGTAGCTGGCAATGGTATGCGGACTGGCCTGGCGCTGCTGCATGAGGCGGTCGGTGAAGAACTTCGCCAGCAGCTGAGGGAATTCGGCAGCGGACTGCATGCGGGCCGCCGGGCGGTGCGGTCGAGCCGCCGGGCGGCGACCTGGAGCAGTTCGGGGGTGGCCGTCAGGTACCAGTAGGTGTGGCTGACATGCACATGCCCGAGGTAGGTTGCCAGCCGGGGTGTTCGCTGCTCGACGTCCAGGCCCTCCCGGTGCCACCGCAGCAGGGTTCCGATGGCGAATCGGTGCCGCAGATCATGCAAGCGGGGCCCCCGCGAATCCGACCGTTCGCGCAAGCCGACTTGCCGGGACAGTTGCACGAACGTCTGTTGCAGCGTGTTCTGCACGATCCTGGTGCCCCGCTCGGAAAGGAAGAAGGCCGGATCGAGGGGATGCGGGCAGAGACGATCGCGCTGCAGCGCATAGTCCGCCAGGGCCTGGCGCGTGGACTCGTGAACGGGCAGGCAGCGGGACTTGCCGAACTTGGCGTGTCGGACCGTCAGCACGCCGCCGACGAGATCGACGTCGTCCCGGTCGAGTCGCAGCGGCTCGGACGAGCGCATCCCGGTGACGGCCAGGAGCGCCAGGAGCGTGGAGTAGGTGCAGGCCCTCAGGCCGGTGCTTCCGCGCAGCCGCTGCGCCGCACCGATCAGGTCGGCGATCTCCTTTGCACTGTAGATATAAGGAGTTGCGCGACGATGCCGGGCCGTGAGCAGTCCCTCGGGAGGAACCTCGTGGCTCGGGTCCTCCGCGCTGGCGTAACGCGCGAAGGCGCGTACGACACCGAGTCGTCGCGCGTGCCAGGCCGGCTGCGCCTGGCTGGGCTCGGTCGCCCATTGCAGGGCGAGCTGCGTGGTGATGGAGACGGCCGTCTGCTGTCGGAGGAACGCGAGGAAGCTCCGCAGCATGTGCTGGACGTCGGTGAGGGCGGCCCCGAGGGCGCGCCGCGTGGCGAGATACTCGTCGAGAAGCGTCGGGAGATCCTGCATGCCGCACCTCCGGGCCAGGGCGGCGCCACGGTACGGAGCGACTCCAGGTCGACTTTCGCGTAAATCTGCGTGGTCTCGGGATGACGATGGCGCAGGATCTGGCCGATGTCCTCCAGCGTGGCCCCGTTGCGGAGCATCCCGGTGGCGAGGGAATGGCGCAGCAGGTGGGCCCCCTTGAAGGGCGGGTCCAGCTGGGCTCGTGCCAGCGCACGGTGCATGAGGTCCCCGATGGCCGCGGTGGACGCGAATCCCCGATGCGGCGCATCCAGGCGGACGAAGACCCGCCGGGTCGGACAGCAGGCGGGCCGACCGTTGCGCAAGTAGTCCGCCACGGCCTCTCCGACCTCGCAGGGCAGCGGCAGGGGCTCGCGTCGCTGTCCCTTGCCGAACACGCTCACGGTTCCCGCATGCCAGTCGAAATCGTCGAGCGTGAGCGCTGCCGCTTCGCCGCCGCGCAGCCCCAGCCGGGCGAGCAACAGGAGGATGGCGTAGTCGCGCCGTCCGGCCACAGTGCTGCGGTCACAGCCGCAGAGGATCGACTCGACTGCTTCTGGCGGGAGTGATTTCGGCAAGCCCGCCAAGCTCCAGTTCCTCACCGGCGGAATCGCTCCGGCAAGATCGGCGGGGATGGCGCCGCGCTGGTGCGGATGGCGCAGGAAGCTGCGCAGGATGGTGGCGACCAGCTGGGTTCTGGAACGGCTGAGGCGTCGCGCCTCCCGCAGGATGAACTGATTCGCGTCCTGGGCGGACAGGCGCTCGAGAGTGATTTCCCGCCGGTCGAAGCGCTCGGCGAGGAAGCGGCGGACCGTGGGCAGGTAATTCGCAACCGTGCTCGGCTTGACGCCGCGCTCGTCCAGCAGGAAGCGCTCATAGGTCCGTACGATCCGCTCGAGAGGGTCATCGCCAGGCGGATCGGGCTGCGGGGGCGGGATGCGCCCGGTGGCTCGGAGCAGATCCAGGAATTGGCGGCCGGTTGCCGCGTCGCCGCGTCGCCGCCGTTGCGGTTCGCGAGCGGCATGGAAGGCCTCGAGCTGATCGTCATCGAGCTCATCGACAGCCAGCTTCCGGGACGCGAGCCAGCGGCTCAGATCCGCAGCGAACTGCAGTTTCTGCCTGGCCGTGAAGGGCGCGTAGCCTTCGGCTGCGAGCCAACCAGAGAATGCGTCGATATCGTCGGCTAGAGGGCCGTCACGCACCCTGGCCTGGCTCTCGGGATTGGGGAAGAAGAGTTGGATGGACATAAATCTTCCCCAGTATGTGAGAGGCTCTGCCAGAGGGGCCCACGCCACGATTATTCCGAGTTGTCAGCGGCATAGCCTCCCAGACGATATTGAAAACACAGGAACTTCCGCCGATCATGCGGACCCTACTCGGAATAATCCGGGACTCGGAATAATGCCTCAGATCATGTAGGCGGGCCGGTCGGTCTCCGACGCCGCGAATGCCGGTCATGCGGAACAGGCGGCGGAAGCCGAGGTCGATCCCCCGTCCGGAATAGCGGTGCGAGCAGTCGCGACCGTTGGCCAGCAACGGTGCGTCCGGCGCATGCGGGAAGCGCCGCCGGGCCGCCAGGTAGCGCTCGATTGCAGCGCTGGCGCTGTCGCTGAGAGCCACGAGGCGCGACTTGCGGCTCTTGGACTCGCGCACGTGCAGGGTGCATCGCTGGGGATCCCAGTCGCTGATCGCAAGCCGGACGATTTCCCCGCGGCGCAGGCCGGACGCGTAGGCCAGCGCAATCGCCTGCCGGTAGACCTCCGGCTGCAGCGGCGAGCGCACCAGCGCGGGGAGGCTCGCCGCCGCGCTCAGCAGATCCCTGATCTGCTGGTCGCAAAGAATGAGCGCCGGTCGCTGAGGCCCGGGGTCGGGGAACCCGGCGGGGTCGGGCACGAAGCACTCGGGGTTGGCCCGCTGCCGGTACTGGCACAGGTTGTGTGCGATGCGCAGATACTGGCGGCGTGACGCAGGAGCGAGGCGCTCGAGCGTCAGGGCCCAGCGGGCGAAGACTCCGGCAGTGAGGTCCTGCTCGTCGCTTGCGACGAGAAACCGGTCGAGATCCCCAAGGATTCCGGCCTCTCTCTGGAATTGGCGGCCGAGGGCTCGCTTGAGTTCGATGTGGGCCCGGATCTCCGGGCCGAGGGCGGACTGGAAGGTGCTGGCATCACTCATCGCCGCCCTCCGTTCCGGTCGGCAGCTCGAGAGCGGCTGCCCGCAAGTGCTCGTGATGGAGCCGCAGGTAGGTGCCTGTGCTCGCCAGACTGCGGTGTCCCAGCAGATCCCCGATCGTCTTGCCGGACGCATCCTGGCGGAGCAGGTGCATTGCCAGGGAGTGCCGCAGGCAGTGCGGTCCGACCCCGGCGCAGTCGAGGGCGCTGCCGCGCTGCCAGCAGCGGAAGGCGTTGAAGATGCCACCCTTCGAAAGCGGCCTGATCGGTCGGCGCATGCCCAGAAAGACCGTGCGCTGCGCGCTCGGCGGTCGGGCGCTGCGCAGGTAGTCCGTGAGTGCCTCCCCGACTTCGTCGGTCAGGGGCAGGCTGAACGGCGCCAGCACCTTGGGGCGCTGGATGCGGAACTCGGCGGCCCGCCAGCTGATTTCGTCGAGGCGCAAGGCTGCGACCTCGCTCGTGCGCAGGCCGTAGGTCGCCATCAGCAAGAACATCGCGTAGTCTCGACGGCCCTTGGCCGTGGTCCGGCTGATCCCGGAAAGGAAGGCCCGCACGGACTCCCAGGGACACGCACGAGGCAGCAATTCCCTGCGCGGGGCCCGCGGGCTGTCGATCCAGCGCTCCAGACCTGCGCGGACAGCGCCGCGGGCAGCCAGGAATCGCAGGAACGAGCGCAGGAACGAGGCCCTGTTGTGGAGTTTCGAGACCCCGCAGGTCGTCGCGACACCCCGCAGGAATGCCTCCACTTGCGGCCCGTCGGCAGCAGACAGCGCGGCCGGATCGCCATCGAAGCCCAGGAAGTCCAGCAGGTCCAGAGCGAGCTGGCAATGTTCCGCTTGCGTCGAGGCGGCCAGTCCACGCACCTCTCCGAGGTGCTTGCGATAGCTGGCCACCAAGTGCTGGCTGGGTGTGGCGGCAGTCGTGGACAGAAGGCCTCGCTCGTGCAGAAAAGCCGCCAGCGAGCGGACCAGGGCGGACAGGCGGATGTCGGCCTGGGACTTCCCGGCAGTGGTTTCCAGCAACTGCGGCTTCGAGACCTCGCCTAAGTCATTCAGACCGGCCTGCAAGAGCACTTCCTCCAGGGCCGGCGCCTTGCAAATCCTTTGTCGGATCGAGCCGTCTGCGAAGCCCCGTTCCGCCAGCCAGAGCGCAAATCCGTCCAGCAGCGGGCCCAGCAGTGGCAGGGTGAGATAGCGGGCGTGCACCCGCGGGAATAGGTCGATCAGCATCGTAACCTCCGTTCGTTTGAAATAGCGCCTTGAGCGGCGCGGGTTACGATCTTAGTGCGCGCGCTGCGAAATATGTGCAGTTGGAGACGCGCAACCTCCAGCCCCTCAGGGACTTAGCGGATCAGCTGCACATATCTGGGAACTGCGCATATGCCAAGATATGTGGAGCTCCGCATATCTTGGTGTCGACACTGAGGATGGGGATGCCCTTGTCGCGGCAGTGTTGGCGCAGCGCGGCGATGCGCTGGAATTGGTCGTCCCGGCCCGGGGGCGAGGCCGCGCTGAGGCTCTTGCGGTTCACATGCAGTGAGTAGCCCAGGGACTTGAGCCACTTGCCGACCGTGGCGGGGCTGACGCTGCTGCCGCAGCGCGACAGCGATAGGGCATAGAGGGGTGAGTGCCGCCGGACTGTACGTTATCGGAGCTGCAGTGGGGGCACTGGGTCCCGTCGGGCCAGCGGAGGTCAGCGAACCAGATTTCAGCCGCTTCGTCGTCAGGGAACATCTGGATCACTTCGATCATTGAGATGCCCTTTCGGAACCACTTACCGGGTGCTTTATAGCACGCACCGTTCTTCCCCATGACTCTATTATTATACACTAAATGCAGGTCCATTGCGACCATAATCTGGGAATTAAATGTACCTTTTGTGACCTTGGGCACTCACGTCAGTAATTCCCTTTAACATCCCTGTCCGACACCTTGCGAGGAGTTCCCGGTCGGGGCTCATCGAGCAATCCGTCGCAGCCGTGTTGCACGAACCTCCGTTGCCACTTGCCGACCGTTCCACGGGTGACTCCGACCACTCGTGCTACTGCCTGGTCGCTCTTGCCACTCGCACACTCCACGACGATCCGTGCCCTCAGTGCCAGAGACTGCGCCGTCGGTTGGCGGCGCAGCCAGCGCCCCAACTCCTACCGCTGCTCCTCCAAGAGCTCCGGCACTTCCCTTGTGTGGTGATTCGGCCTGCTCCGTCCCGCCTCCCACTGAGATGGCACCAAACCGCACCCCACCTGGTCAAGGACTTCTGACACATAACACTAGGAAGGCGCGCCGTAAGAATTCAGGAAGGGACTACCCAGCGCCCCCCTTACTGAATCCTTACGCACGAAGGTGCAGCGCAAGCTGCGGCACTCGGCCCCCCTGTCGACGACGTAGCGCTGTTCCGGCACGGCATGATAGCGGAGGTTCTGCACCTGCCGGGCGGCAGCCTCGAGCGGGCGGCGCTGACTACAGGTCCCGGCGCTTGGACATCGCATGCGCCAGTCTCAATATCAATTTGATCAGAGCAACACCTCTTGCGTCCTTAGGGGAAACATCTTGAGACTAGATCACCCTTTCCGGCCAAGCGTACGATGCTCACGCCTGCAATCCAGTCCCTTTGCACCCAAGCTGCCCACCGAGGCATCCTTCTTTCGCGACAGCACTTCGAAGCGGCCGTCGCAGTCCCTCAATCAGGGCGCTTCAGCCGAGTCAGGACGGCTGAACCATCTCCTGTCCCGAGCCAGCCGCCGCCCCTTGACGCGCTGCCCTAGATAGTTCGCAAGGCGACGAAAATGCCGCGTCATCGCGTCTTCGTCGTCAAGCTCGTTGGCGGGTATCGTTAAGACTTCGTAGTCGCTGTTCTGCAACCATGTCCGAATTTCTCGATCTTTCGCAGCCGTTTGCGGGTTGCCATGAATGTGTTGGCTCATTCCGTCGAGGTAGATGCATACTCCATTGCAGAAGTCATCGTCAGGATCGCGATAGATCACATCCGGTGTCGTAGTTCCAAGTCCCCGACTGAGCTGAATCTGCTCACCACGCACTCCCTCACCGAATCCAGCGGCTAGCAGCAGACGGCGGAGTCTTCGCTCCGCCAAGTTGACTGGCACTGCGTCCCCAGACGGGGAAGAGGCCGGCTCCTTCGGTGGAATCGGGTGCCGGAACACTAGTCGTCGACCCCACTCCTTCAGCGCATCACGGGCTACCGCTCGGTCGAGGCGATCATGGTAATAAGAGTTCCGGAAGCTCTGGAGGCAGTCGACGCACGACGACGCACACACGCCGGGGCAGCCCTCCACCACGTCGATAGCCGCTTCCACGATCTCCTCGAAGCGCTCGGTCAGACGATCCTGGAGCCCGGAGCCTCCGGGCATGGGGTCCCAGAGCAGCCCTTGCACCGCGTCATTCCCAATTTCTCCGATCACGAGGACTTGCAAGTCCTCCATGTGCATGTCGAGGACCTGGGCCGCTCCGATCCTGAGTGCCTCGAGCACGCTGTAGGCCTCAGTTGCGTTCGCGAGCTCGGATACCGACAGTGAATCGGCCGCAATGTCGGCGTAGAATCCGACCGAAGTCGGTTCCCGGCCGCAGCGTTCGTGGTGCGATTTCCGGAAGCTCTCGAGCTGGGCCTTCGACGACAGCGGTGACACGCTTTGGCCACAAATGGCGCACACCGGAAATCCGAACCTCCTTTGGCGCTTGATGACCTCCGAAACACCGACGTTGACCAAGCGCAGCCGCACACCCCGCCGTAGGAGGAGCGTACGCTCCCCCCATCGGTACGCCGCACCACCGCTGTGCTGGCCGAGATCCATGCCGTACACCGCGACGCCTAGCTGAAAGCGCAGTGCCTCCTCATCCGAGATGTGATCGCGATGCACAAGATCCACGTCGCAGACCGCCATGGCGGGTAGTACTTCGCCCGCCAGCGAAGACGACACGCCAGCAGTTGTCTCTTTGACCGCCTGGTGCTCGGCTGAAACCTCATAGACAGGCATCTCGACATGCTCGTCCCTGAAATCGCGATGGAAGCGGCGAGCGACGAAGCGGTGTCCATTGGCATAGATGAGGTTGCCCGGAACGTACTCGCGGAGCGCTGTCGCCGGCGCCCTGGGAAGGGAGAAGTCCATTGCTCCGTCGAGCCAGAAGGGGATTTCCGCCCACGCGATCACATACCCGCTTGCTAGACCGTAGCCGGGCAGGAACCCCTCGGCTGCAAGCACGCTGAAAGTGATGGACGAGTCGTGTCCCTCGGCGTGCCTTCGTCCGAGATCCCGACCCTTGAGCCGAGCCACGAGCCGGCCACACCGCTTGAACAGTGCTTCGTCCTCCTTGTTGAGTGTTCCGTGGCGTTCGCGCAGCCGGTTGAGTCGGCCGATCTGATTCATGGACCAGCGCAGTCGCCGCCGTAGCCGCTTCACTACTGCCTCAAGCTCATCCGCGAAGCCACGCAAGTGATTGCGAAGGGCCTCGGGAGTTACAACATCCCCATCGGCCTCGGGCCATCCCTGGCTGAAGACCGATCGCACTGCGTCCTCCAAGTCGGGTTCATACTGGCGGACAAGTTCACGCAACGGCGCGAAGTCGAACGGCTCCTGCCGGACCACCTCCCCGTCAAACAAGTAGGGCTTGACCCTCGGGGGAAGGGATGTCTCAAGCACTCCGCGGATTCGCCTGCGCTCGTTCTCCGACCTTCGGGGATCGCGCCAGCAGCGGTGGAGGCCTGCGATGACCGTGGCGTGGACATGTTTCGCCACCATGACCTCGTTGCGAAGGTTGAAGGCCGGCGGGTCGATCCGGCCCTCAAGCAGTTTCCGGGGTGCCTCGAAGTAAGCACGATCATGGGAGACCGGGCGGCAGTAGGTTAGGTTGACCGCCATGCGGTGTCGGCGTCCTGCGCGTCCTGCGCGTTGCCAGTAGTTGGCGGGGAGGGGCGGAACGTTCCGCATCAGGACTGAATCGAGGCGGCCGATGTCGATGCCTAGTTCAAGTGTTGGCGTGCAGACGAGGCAGTTCACGGCGTTGGAATCGCCCTTGAACCAATTCTCAAGGCGTTCGCGGTGTTCGTGGGGAACCATCGCCGTGTGCTCCTCCGGGCGGAGCATTGCGTACTTCTTGTCGAGGAGCTGGAGATTGTAGTCGTCGGCGTTCTCGCGGACCCGTTCCAGCGTGCCGTCACAGCGCCAAGCGAGGCAACGACTGTTGGGTACTTCGTGCGTGATTGTGCGGCGGCACTTCTGGCACCGCTCGACACCTGTGTTCGGGGCTAGGCAGAGCGCATCGGCGTTTACTTGGAACAGGCCGTGCAGTTTGGGCAGCGCCCTCCCTTGGGATCCCAGCAAGCGTACCGGCCTGAACAGCTCCTGCTTGACGAGTGTGTTGAAGAGACTCTCCAGAAAAGAGGCGACTGAATCGGTCGGCTGGCCCCACTTCCTAGCGATCTGGCGCATGGTGGTGTCGCCGGCATCGCTCAGCCACTGCATCACCAACCCGGGTTTCTCCTCTGGACCGCGACGCAGCTTGAATCCAAGCGGCTTGATGAAGCCGGGCATGAATCCCTGTTGGACCTCGGCTGAGCCCTCGGCCCAGTACTTAGTGAAGAGCTTGTACTCAGGGTCCCAGAGGGCTCCTCGGCGGCGCAGGTAGTCCAGAACGCCGGCGACCCCGTCCCCCAGCCGATCGGCGGGAATCCCAAGCTGAAGAGACTGTCGTTGCATCCAAGGAAGCGAGGGGGAGAGGCCGTTGTACTTCACTCTCATCCGCCCCCACGGCTCCAAGCCGAGTGTCTGCCGTGTGGACAGAGTGACCTCCCGGAGCACCTGAACGCGGAGATACTTCCGCCGCTCAAGCATGTGGCGGCCGCCGGATCTCTCGCGTCGGGCCATCTGCCAGACTTCGGGGATGAGCGCCCTGGACAGCGCCTCATCCACCTCCATGCGGTCTTCCAAGTACCCGGTAAGGTCGCCGACGGAACACCCCGGGTACTCTTGGATCCCGTCCGCCATCAGCGCCCGGAGCCGAAAACGACGAGCGTGATCCTTCATCCAGCCCGCCTGAAAGGCGGCGTCCTGACGGTTGTCGCAAAACACGAGCAGTCGTCGCCGGGCCGCGTGATGCACCATGTCCTGGGTCAGGACATGGACATCCGCCACCGTTACAGCGCGAACTGGACGGGCCGGTTCCCGGTAGCGTCCCAATACGCGACGGCCGATGGACCCGCACGACAGGCAGCTTGTCAATTTGCCCGGATTCTTGGAATTCTGCCGAACCGCCTGGAGTCTCAACGTCTCGCCCCTGCGCCCACAGGAGCAACAGCGATCAACCTGCTCGGGATGTGCGGCTGCGCACCGGCGGCAGAAGTGAAGCCAGGCGGTCCGGGAGGACGCCGCAGAGTTCTCGCCAGCATCCGCCTCGCCGATCAGGCGATCGACCAACAGCAGCCGGTTTCCGCCGTTCGACTGGTCGAGCGCTTCCCAATGCCTGCCGAACCGTTTGCCGGCCTCACCGCCTCCGGGCTGATTGCGGGTAAACGTGAAATCCTTGAGGAAGGCGACGTAGTAGTGCTGACCGCACACGGTACAGGTGATGACAGGAAACTGTGCGAGATGTGCCCCGGAGTCGGACGCGCCAGAGTCGTCCTTCGCGGAAAGCCGCAACCGAGCGCTCGGCTTGCTGTCGGGGAACGAGACCACGGCACCGCCAATGCCTCGGACGAACGCATGGATCACCGGGCGCAACAGCGGTCGCTCGTCACGGCGGGCAGCCGCACCGAGCGTCAACCAAGCCAAGATCTCAGCCTCCGTTACGGGCCGCCCGATTTTTTCGTGAAGCGCTTCGGGAATTTCTTCCAAGGGGCGCGGTCCGGTGAGTGCTTCGTTCAGTCGGAAGACCAATTCGTTACTGGACAGCTCGGCATGCAGCGCCCTCGGCCATTCGATCCCGTTGTCCGCAGGGAGGGAACGACCTGACAGCGCACGGTATGCCCGCAGCACTGCGGCGCCTGACCCGTCGTCGTCTTCCACAGCCTTGACGCACTCGTCGAGGAGTTCGGAAGTGTTTTCTCTAGGCGGTGGCGTGGCAATGCGCGGCTCCGCCCATGTCTCCGCCTCATAGTCTTCCCCCACCGTGACAACTTCGCTCTCCGGCACGCCGAAAAACCGAGTGGCAAAGTTGCGGGCTGCGTCCGGTTCGTTGGGATCGACGATCGTCGCCGAGGTGGCGACGCATCGAGTGTGGCTGGGATCGACGTTGCAGAAAGATCGCAGTCGCCGGATGAGGCAAGCCGCCTCGGCGCCCATGGCTCCTGTGAAGGTGTGGGCCTCGTCAAAGACTAAGTAATCGAGGCGCGCACCCAAGAATAGCTCGGTATCCCGCTGCCGTGTGAGGAGCAGTTCCAGCTGTTTGACGTTGGTGAGGAGGATGCGGGGCTGCTCGCCCGGGGTCCGCATCATCTGGCGGGAGCAGACCTCTTCGGCAGGATACAGTGTCTCGCCGGTACCGGCCTGCTGGATCCTCGTCAATCGCACGGAATAGTCCGCATTCGATGAGCCGGTCCGAAGACGGTCCCCGGCCACATCAGCTTCCCGCTCCGGAGTCTTTCCGACATAGATGCCGAATGGCACTCCGGTTCCCGCTAGCAGGCCGCGAATGCGCACCAGCTGGTCCTCAGCTAGGGCGTTCATCGGGTACACGATGACGGCACTGATCCCGGGAGCCGCCGACTGGTCCCTGAGTGCGAGCGCCTGGCTGACGACTGGATAGAGGAAGCACTCGGTCTTGCCCGACCCGGTGCCGGTGGAGACCAAGGTCGTGTGCCCCTTCCCGATAGCGCGGATCGCCCTTTCTTGGTGGCTGTACAGGCGGGTGATGTCCGGTTGGATCCGGCTAGCCAGGTGTGGATGGATTAGTCCGTCGTTAACCAGCTGTTGTACGGACGCTCCGGCCTGAAATGGGCGCGAGAGGCTGACGTAGGGACCTCGAAGGAGAGGGGAGGCGCGGGTGTGATCCAGCGACAGGAGATTGCGCATTTGCGCATGGAGGGCCGGATCGGAGAACGGATAGGCTGAGAGCTGGTAGCGGAGGAAGCTCTTGGTGATCTTCTCGATGTACGAGACGGGGTTCAGGGCCATGGGGAGTCCGAAGTTGCTGGTTCCAGTGAGGTCAAGAGCTCCTGTGAAGGCTGCTCCCGGGACATTGGGTCGGACGCTCGCGCCAACTTCTCCCAATTCGGGAGTGAGTCCATCAGGGAAGTCTTGGCGAGTCTGACTGGGCAGCGCCAGGGTATCCCCTCAGATGCCTGTGTCCACGTGCTTGGAATGCTCGAATGGCCGAGATCCAAGACGTCTGCGAGCACGACTCGCAGAGGCTCGTTCCGACCGGAGGACTGCGAAATGGGCGGAAGCCGACGGCGCACTGACGGAAATCGCCTCATTGGTGCGGGGAGCGGGTCAAGTCTCGGTTCTGCTCGACGGTGTTGCTGTGCGATGGCCGAGAATCCGAACTGGGCAGACATCACCTACTCCCGCGCCCAGATCGTCAATCGCAATTCGTTTCCGAAGAGTTCGTACTCAGGCCTGCGTCCGGAGTGCTTCTCACCGGCCTCGAGGATCTTGCGGACGCCTTCCCCGCGCGATTCCAGAAACACCTTGCCGGTCCGCGCACTGCGCATCTTGGAGAGGAAACTGACCAGCAGCTGATTCCGTGTGAACGTCCGGTACTGCATTTGCTCAATCGTGATTCCGTTGGGCAGCGTTCCCGGGCTGTACAGTTCGAACCGGTCGGCGAACAAGAAGCAGCGAATCTTCGATCCGGAGACCGAGTAGTCGCGATGTGCGACCGCGTTGACGATCGCCTCGTCGACCGCATCGATGTCGTAGGCGGCGGGCGCGTTCGGAGGTCGCGCCCTTCCCATGAAGTGCATTACGAAGGCGACCGCGGAATCGATCTGTTCGCCCACGGGGCCGGCAAGACGTTCTGCGCGAACCAGATCGTCGGATGACAGGCGGGACCCGCTGTAGCAGGCCGCCTCGACGTACGCCGAATAGAGATGGTCGGTGGGTTCGAGGGAAAACGTCAACAGGCCAGCTACCGTAGGACGGTCGACGCCGCGCTCATCGGTGGCGGTCACGCGCGTGTTCCGGAGCAAGTCAGTCCACGGTATGGACGGCGAGATGCCGAAATGTGCCTCCAGCTTCCTAGGGCTGAGATCGCTCGCGGTCGCATCCGGCACGGAGCTCTCGTCAAAGACGTACTCGCGGCCACGTTCTTGGAACAACCGAGCCAGCTCCGTCGGCGTCAGGTCCCGCCTCGTCGATCCGACGCGCAGGGGATACCGGCCGCGCGAGGTCTGATGAACGTAGAGCCCTCGCCCGACCTGAACTAGGATGAGAGACTTTTCGCGGCCTCCGATGTCTACTACTACTCGTTCGACGACCGGGCGAATGGGCGGCTTGCACAGATCGGATGCGATGTTCACGGCCCACTGGTCGACGAGATCCAGCTTCTCCCGCGGAATCCCACGCACTCCACCGTCATCGGCCACCCCGAAGTACAGCGTCCCCCCGTCGCTGTTGGCGAACGCCACCATCGCCGCTGCGATGTCGTTGGCGCTGGGAGACCTCACGCCTCGGCTTCCGAAGCGCAGCTCCTTGAACTCAGTGCGACTGTCTTCGCCCGCTTGAAGGCGCATGGCAATCGAGTTTCGGTTGTCGGCCATGGCTTGCTATCCTATTCGAAGAGATCCAGTTGTGTGGGGATCGAGCTGTCAGCTTGAGGAGACACTTCGGGAGTGCGGTCGGCCTGGGGCATCCGCGAAACCGCTGAGTTTCGCAGAGGGGTGAGCCGAACGTAATGTCTTGCCGTTCCCCTAGGCCAAGCGGGCGACCCGTCCGACCAGAGGCGACCAAGGACGAGCTCACAGTAGATTTGTGCGTGACGGTCCCATTCGGATCGGGCGGCACTCTGCATCAGTCGTCCGATGAGGCCAGCGTAGGCGGTCCGGCCCAGCAGATTGCGTGCGTGCAGGTGACTCTCGCGCCACGACTCGCTGATGCTCTGTGCGAGTTGCCAGTCGTAGAAGCGCGGGCCGAGGCGGCTGGCTACAGGTTGATGACAGCGCGCACGGTCGTCGTGTCCGAGGCCATAGTCGGCGAGACGAATGGTTTCAGGGAGAAGCCAGCCCTCGCCGTCGTTCTTGGCTAGGAAGGCATTGATTGCTTCGTCGGAGTCCCCACCAGCAGCGCGAATTTCGGCACAGAGGTCTTGGTGGGCTACAAGGGCTAGAATTGTGCTCCGAAGTTCTGGATCCTTCCCGCGATCAACACGCCAGAAGCCTTTCGGGTTCAGGCTGTTTATATAGCCGAGCGGCATGTCGCAATCGGCCAACACATGTCGGAACTCCAGATCACGGAATCCCATCGCGACGGCGGTGATAGCGTTGACCATAGCAATTCGCTCCAGTCTTCGGCTGGGAGCCAATGCCGCCGGGGAGGCATCGGCTCGGAATCTAGCACGCAGTCGCTCTACGGCCAGCGATCGACTTCCGAAGTTCAGGCCTGCAGTCAGGCCCAATAGAGCACGCGCAAGACTGCTGCTCTTGATCGGCAGCGGTGTCTCGACCATGACGAATGCGTTCATGTCCAAGCCGGCCAACCTCTGCCGGACAGTCCAATCGAACGCAAGGGTGGAGAAGATACTGGACACCACAGCGGCTGTCATAACCGGTTCCTTGGCTGGCACCAAGAGCAGCACGGTGTTTCCCGCTGGAAATGAGCCCAGATATGAGGAAATCGCTGTCCGGGTGTTGGTCGAGGAACTGATTCGCATATGGGCTGCCTTCGATACTTCTCGTGCCTTCGGTGACGCCCGATAATCCCTGAGTCCCATCAAGTACTGCGGTTCGATCTGCTTCCTCTCCCAAGGAATCTCCCGCCACTCTGCTCCCCGCCCCTTCCCGGTCACCCATCCCTTCTCGCTGGAGTCGAATTGGCCGATCATGCGGCCTTCGTACAACGGCAGCGCCACATCCTCAATGCCCCCCTCCCAAATCCACTCGGTCCCATCCCGCGACAGGATGATCCCCGGTGGAATCTTCACGCGTGGCACCGGCAGCCGGTCGTACGGCGGCTGCGCGCACCGCACTGCCCAGTCCGTCTTCGCCACGTCTCCGGGCTTGAGCAGGTGGCCATGCACGAATTGCGCTTCCGCCTCCCGACGCTGGGGGCCGGCGCTCGCATCGAACAGCCAGTCCTCCAGCTCGATCTCGGCGGCCTCCGGCCGATCAGGATCGACGCCCAGTTCCGCCCACAACTCTTCGATTGGACGCCAGTCGCCCTTCAGCCAGCGGCTGTACTCGTCGGGGCGGTAGCCCTTCGCCTCCCACTTGGGCCGTGGCGGGAAGAGCTTCGAGTCATTCGTCATATCGAATTCGGTAGCGTAGCGAATCCCCCACCCCTCGGGCCCTTTGTCACCCAGCAGCACTGAGTTGGCGTAGATTTTCTCCAGAATCTCGAGATCGCGCTGGGACTGGATTTCAAGGATGGCGAGGCTCTTCGGGCTGAACCGCTCCACCTGTCGGCGGGTGTACGCAGTGGCCACATCCTCCGCCCGCTCCCACTCCTCCAGCGTGCGTCGCATGAAGGCGGTCAGGATCGCCTCAGTCGAGCCGCCTTTCTCGAGGATGACAGGGTTGAACTTGTAGCTGCGGTGGATCGGGAAGATCTGGGCGCGGTTCTCGATGCCGAACAGCCATTCCCAGCGACAGTGCTTTAGAAGCAGCCTCCTGAGGGCCCCGGTCCCGTTGTCGGAATAGATTCCCGAGGGGACGAGGAACCCGACCCTGCCTCCCTTCTTGGCCAGTGAGTGGGCGGCCTCGAGAAAGAGCTTGTAGAGGTTCAGGTCTGCCGAGCCCTGATAGCGGAACGGATGCTGCTCGTCAGCGAACCCTCCCGATCGCTCGCGCACCAACCTCCATCGCTGGTGAAGCATGGCGTTGCCCTTGCGAAGATAGATCCGCCTGGCCGCCTCCTGCTTGGCGGTCAGCACGGGATCGCCGAACGGATTGCGCGAATGACCCACGTAGTTCGACAGGGCGCGGAAATCGCTGCAGTAGTCGAGCCAAGCCCGCTCGACTGCCTCATCCGCGAAGTACTCCGTCTGCTTCCGCAGCGCCTCCTGCTTGCCGTAGGAACGGTAGAGGGGGTCGATGTTGGAGAAGAACTCCAGCGACACAGGCTTTGCAATATTCCACGCCGGATTCCCTAAGACCGCATCGAATCCCGCCCCTTTCTCACGGAACACGTCCGGGAACTCCAGCTCCCAATGGAAGAACCTGTGTCGCGCAGCGACCTCCTTTGCAATCGCTCGCGCCTCGTCTGGCGGGTCGGCGAAGCTCGTCGGCAGCGGCGCGTGCTCGATCTTGTCCGCAGGCCAGAACCAGCACGCGCACCACAGGTCCATCGCATCCTTGAGCGATCGCCATGTCGGTGAGCCCAACAGTTCCCTGCGGTAGACATCCGCCCGCTCCGCCGTGTCGTGAACAGGCAGCTCGTGCATGTAGGACAGCACATCGATCGCGTCCTCGTGCGCGGTAGCCGCCTCTTCCAGCAAGTCCTCCTGAAACAGCGTCCTGCCTGAGAGAAATTGCTTCAGATCGGGAATAAGCCGGTAGTTGTTGAAGTCCTTGATTGCCTCACCACGGCCATTCTTAATGAAATGCACACCATTCGAATGGCTCTTGTCGCCCCCTTTCCGGTTCTTCCATGCCATCGCCGGATAATGCCCGAACTGATCGAACCAAGCGCCGACCAGCGCGTTGCCGCACTTCACCTTGTGATCAAGGAACCCGAACGGAAGATCGCGATCCATCGTCTCGATCCAGAGCGACAGACGGCAGAGCTCGACCGCCAGAGGATCCAAGTCGACCGCGTAGATGCAGCGCTCGACCACATGCCGCCGGAGGCGCGCCTTGAGAAGCGGTTCAAAGTCATCATGGTCCGGGGAGCAGGGTATCTGCTCGTCGCTCAATCGATCCTCGTCACCCGGCTCTCCGTCCCGAATGCCAAGCAGCCACACGAGCGCCCCGTCCACCTTGTCCTCGATCCGCCCGTGATGCAGCAGGGACTCGTACAGCGCGTCAGTCAGGAATCGCAGTGCCGCCAGCACGAAGGAACCGGAGCCGCAGGCGGGATCGCAGACCTTCACAGCGAGGATCTCCTCGGGAACCTTGGGCGTCCACTCCGACGCTGGTGCCAACCACGCTTCCGCTCTCGGCAGTCCCTCTGGAGGATCGAAGGCGAGCGGGCGCAGAGTTCGCTGGACGGTGGGCACTGCCAGCCCCGGCCGGGTGTAGAAACTCCCCGAGCCCTTGCGAGTGCCGCCCCATCGCGCCAAGTACCATTCGCCCGGGAGCACCAGCTGGCTGACCAGAGTCTTGGCCTTTTCGGCAATCTTGCGGTCGTAGGCTAGGCGGCGCTCGGGGGGCATCCGGCCCCGCGGCCTCTTCGCCAAGCCAGCTGCCTCCACGGCACGGCGCGCCCACTGTTCGATCCGTGAGCGATGCCTCCGTCGCTCGTCCAGCAGGTCTTCCGCAACTTCCGATTCCGCGTCGGATGGACTGTCCGCCGCCCCCCACTCCTCGCTGTCTCCATCCTCGCCAGCGGCTCCCTCGCTCCCGGAACTCTCCTTCTTCATCTTCTTGAAGAGCTCTCGCAGCGCCGGACGATCCATCTCTTCCAATCGAGAGAGCGGCAAAGCCGGTCGGTCGCCCACAGAGACAAAGATCACCGGATCGTCGCCGCGAGCGATCTTCAACTCGTAGTCAAGCAGTCCCTCGTAGACGATGCCGATGTACTCGGAAGAGAGATCGGAGAAGTCCACTGGTACGGGCACCCACATTCGTCCTCGCCTCTGCCTGATCTTGGTCTTCGTACGGGTGAGAAGGCGTAGCATCCTGTACACGTCGCGGTCCGAGAGAACGCGATTGTGGACGAAGCACGCAGTCTCGAAGACATGGAGCGCTCGGGACAGGCCGTCATTCGCGTCCTCGCATCCCGGCGCGAACAGCTCGCCGCCGTAAGCAGTGACCGGAAGGTCCGGATGGTGTGAGCCTTCGTTCACTAAGCGGAAGAGCGCAAGCACGCGCGGCCACGCTCCGAAGGACTCGCCCAGCGCCTCTCCCCGGTTAGCACGGCGTTCAAGCTGGCTGAAGAGCCCGTTCAACCCGTAACTCTCGTCGTAGACCGAGTTGTCGCGGGGAAGCAGCTCGCGAGATTCCGCGAACAGGATGACCACTCCGCGCATCGCGATCCTGCACGCCGCACGATAGATGTCCGCAGTCGCCACAGGGTCCTTGTGTGCGGTCAATTTGTTCAGAGCCTGTCCGTGACCTCGGACCACGAGCTCGACCGCCTCGCGCACCCGCTCGCCCAGCACCGCGGACAGGTCCGCCTGCCCCTTCCGTGTGTCCCTGATGGCTTGGAGCAGAGGAGAGGCGGATCCCTCGGCCTCCGGAGTCCATAGTTGGGGGCGCAGCAGAGTTCGCAGCGCTGTCACTTGGCCTGCTAGGTGTCCTTCCTCGAACCACAGTGCTGCATCCCAATCGCATGAGGCGTCAAAGTCGAGACCCGCGAACACCAGCCTCCACTGGCGCCCGTTCGTGATGAGCGCCAAGTGCTCCCGTCCCGCCCTGAGCCAGCCCAGCACGCGGCTGACGACCCGCCTGCCCCGGCCGATTCCGATGCGCTGCGCAGGATCGACGAATACGGGGAGTGAGGCGCCGTTGGGACCGCTCCAGATGTGGTGGGGCTTCACAACTTCGCCGGTCACTGCACGTCTGCCAAGGGTAGCCGGAACGCGGCTTCCTCGCCTCCAAGCACCCGAGGCCGGACCGAATCCGCACACCTCCTCGAGTACGAACGCGGTGAAACGGGACGGTGTCTCCTCTCCCGCCGCGCCACCGGTACCGCCCAAGATTGCTGCCGCCCGCTGCCTCAGCCTCTGCTCGGCGCGCAGATCCAGACTCCCTGGCACTTGGCCGCTCAAGTCATGGAGACGGGGGGCATCCAGTAACAGGCCGGCGTGTTGCAACTCGTCCCAACCGGGAACGGGTTCCCTGTCCTTGGTGCTCATCGGCCGTCACATCGTTGGGCTGCGCGCGCGCAGAGCCGGACCTCGACGGTGACAGGGAAGACCTTGGCCTCGCCCGCAAGCGCGAAGCGAGCAGGAAGCAGCCGATTGACGATGCGGGTTCGCTCGCGCCGCAGTTGCTCACGAATCTCGTCGTAGTGCCTGCGCCGGCGTTCGATCTCCTTCTTCTTTTCTTCGATGGATTGGTCGAGCCGGTCGAGACTGCCTGCTTCGTCGAATAAATGCCCTTGCCGTCGCTTCATCCTGAGCTTCTTGATCTCCCTGTTGAGCCGGTCAATGGTGGATCGCTCGATCGTAAGCGTTCGAGAGGCGTGTGGCGGAGGGGCGTCGTCTAGCGGTTCAGGATCGCTTTCCAGTCCGGGCAGAGAGGCTTGACGAAGATGTTCTTCACCGGTTTTGCGTACTCGTGACGAGTGTCTAGCTTGCCGCGGCCTTGGGTCTGTCCGACGAGGGTCCAATGGGCTGCCCGGTAGCAGGTCCCGGCGAATCGGGGTGTCTCACAGAAGGTCTCCAGCAGGACTGGGCAGGTCTTGTAGCGGTCCTGCCAGTCTCGGGACAATTGACGCTCGACACCTGCGAGCAGGTGCGAGGCTAGGCATGGGAGACGAATCCAAGGTAGGATCAGGAACCGGGTGTGATTCACCACCCGCTGCAGGTTGCGCTCGCGGGTGGCCGGACTCCAACCGATGAAGCGGTGCCGCGGGGCGGTCTTCCAAGCGGCAGCACCGAAGCCCAGCAACTGGCCGTCAGCCGCCTTTACGAAGTAGCGCAACTGGGCCCCCGGCAAGCGCTTGTGCCCGAGGTAGTGGTAGCGCTCGACGAACTCGTTCCATAGACGACTGCGTGGATCGCGCGGGCGCAGGCAGTCCAGCCGGAGCGGGCGCACCTGCGCCAGCCGGGCGGGCAACAGTTCCGGGCGGGGCGGGTCGCTGGCCGGGGTGGGCTCGGGCTTGCGCGCGGGTGCGGGCCCGCGCCGCGCCGCTGGCAGGCGGAGCAGTCCGTCGCGCTGCATCCGGAGCAGCGCGACCCGCGCGCTGACCTGCTTGAGCCCGCCGTCGGGCTTGCGCCAGTGCAAGGCCCGGCAGACTGCCTGGGACAGGGCCGTGCGCGACAGGCGTGGCTGGCGTTGAGCGATCAGCCCCCGGATCAGTTCCAGCTCGCTGGCCGCAAACCGCCGGCCACAGTAGCGCGCGCTCACGGGCCCCGGCTCCGGCCCGCCGGGCCAGCTTGCAGCGTCTCTCTGCGTTCCGGCGTAAAGCCCCAGGGCAACCAGGCGTCCGCGTCGGGGACCACCTTCCCGGGCCCAATCCGCGCACACTCGCCCAGATAGGCTGTCAGCCACTGCGTCAGGCTGACGCCCCCCATCGCCAGCGTCCCGAACACCGATAGCAGCGTGCCTTGCAGCTTTGCCCCGACCTTGCTGTGCGATCCGTAGGAAAGCTTGCGCCCCACCACCGGCCGCCGCAGCACTCTCTCGGCAGCATTGTTGTCCAACGGCACTCCCGGTTTCTGCAAGAAAATCTCGAGGCCCGGCTGATGCTTGAGCAGTGATCGCTGCGGCTTCAGCCGCGGGTCCGCCCAGCCCGACAGCTTTTCCTCGGCCTCGAAACGTTGCACCTCCCGCTCGGCTTGCGCGAACAGCGCATCGCACTCCGCCTCCAGTCGCAGCTGCACCGCTGCGAAGCCTGGCCCTTGTTCCTGCAGCCCTGCCTGTTGGTCCCACAGCTCCAGCCGCTGGCGATTGAGCCGGTACAGCAGCGCGATCCGATCCAAGATACCGTCACCCCATTCCTCCAGGTTTGGCCGCGACCGCACCAGCTTCACATAGTCCCGCCGGACGTGCGCCCAGCAGAATGCGAGCTCAATCTGCCCGCCGTGCTCGCGCGCCAGTCGCACATACGCGCAATACCGGTCACAGACCAGTGTCAGCGGGCCCTCCAACCCCAGTCCCCCGAACAGCGTCGCCGCCGCCCGCGCACTGCGCGAGTCCTCCACCCGCATGCGCACCGCATCCGCCGTCAGACACGCCCACAGCCAGCAGCGCGCGTTCTGCCCCTCTTCCGCCCGCACGTGGACCACCCAGCTCGTCTCGTCCCCGTGCGCTACCTGTGCCCAGCGCTGATGCTCCCCAATCGCCCGCTCCAAGGGCTTGAACCACTCCCAGAACGCCTCTTGGTGCCCCAGCAGCGTGCTCGCCGGAAGGCGCACTCCCCAGTCCCCCCATTCGCGCTCAAAGGCCCGCGCCGGATGGCGCTGCCAGTACACTTGCACCAAGAACGTCACCCATACGCTCAGCCCATAACTTGTGCCCCGAAACAGCGCTGGCTCCGGCGGCGCCACTACCTCCGGCTGCGATTCCCCGCGCTGGGCCGCGCACTCGCAGCTGGCCCGCCAGCGCGGCCGCCGGATGCGCCGCAGATGGGCCTTGACCTCGATCTCGACGCGCTCGCTGACTGCCTCGCCGTTGCGCGCGAAGGGCAATCCGCAGTCCTTACACTTACAGTTGCCTGGCTCCGGCTCGTGCACCTCCTCCTGCACGGCCAGATCTTTCCGCCGGGTACGCTTGGGAGCCTTCGAACCCGGCTGGCCGCCGCGCTTCTTCTTGTGCGTGCCCGGCCCCTGCGCGCCCCCGCCCGGCTGCTGCCCGCCGCCCTGCGGACCGGGCGCCACAGGCGGCTGCCCCCCCTGGCCCGGCTCACGTTTGTCCGACGTCAGCCCGAACGGCTTCTTCAGCAGGTCCTGGTTGCTGTTGCGCAGTCCCTCATTTTCCAACTCCAGCTCCGCCACGCGTCCCTGCAACTCCACCACCTTGCCGGTCAGATTCGCGCACAGTCCCTCAAACCGCGCCCCGTTCGCCCGTTCCCGCCACGCCTGGGCCTCCCAGTGCCGCGCGTGGGCCTGCTCCGCGCTGAGTTGCTCCACCAGCGCCAGCACCCACTGCTGCCAACCCAACTCTGGCTGGCCTACTCCGGGACCCGCGCCACCTGCAAGCAAGGACACTGGCTGCGCCCCCGTTGCGCTCCCGCTGTGCTGCCCGTCCTGCACCACTTGCAGGATTACACAAAACCATATATCGTGTCTAGCGTTTTAGGCAACTTTTTTTGCGCGTTGCCAGACCCGCCCACATCAGCCTCGCCCCAGGGAGAGACACGATCCGGTCAGCGACCACCGCAAGCGTGTGACTTGGCACCCGGCATGCCCTCTAGGCGGCCGGCCCTCACTCTCTGGCTGCCGACTGCAGCATCACAGTTAGACCCACCCTGCTCCGTCTCCTAGGGCACGATCTCCTCCGCAACGCCATGCCCCGCCTGAAGAAACTCTTGCTAACCGTGGAGACCTCGCCCGCGCTCATCACAGCTCTCTCGAACGCTTACGCTCGATCAGCTTCGACACCTCGCCTTCCCGGCGGCGGTAGCGGGCGTCCTCACGTTTCCTAGCCGCCTGTTCGTCGGCCTTGAGCTGTCGCTTCAGTCTCTCGGTGAGCTTGGCCTGATACATGCGCAGCCACATGCGAAGCTGCCTGCGTGCTGCGCTCAGCACATCACGGGCGAGACTCAGATCTGCTTGGGCGGACGTGGACTGCCCGGTGCCAAGCTTGCTGGGCATCGAATTTCCGAGCGGGTCTCCCACTTCTCCGTTACGCACAGGGAACGCGACGGTTCGTACCCAGTGATGGAAGGATTCCCGGAGTTCGTTCACTCCTAGCTCTTCCACGCTGAGCAAGATGAGCGCTCCGGCCGGTGCGTGGACTCCGCCAATTCGCACCGTCCACCGCGACACGGCGCCTTCACCCGGGAAACGACGGCGCGCGAGCATGCCAAGCGCCTGTTGCATCAGGGGGTGCGCAAGATGCAGAAGCAATGCGTCCGGACGGGCCTTGAACACATCCAGTCTTCCGACTCGCTCCATGAATGGGGCTGGACCGACGCCGATCTTGCGCACTGGTTCCAGTCCACCCGTCGGGCAAGTGGCGGGCCGCCGAACCGACCTGTCGATAACGCTCTTCCACTCTCGCAGGTCAGGCTGGAGGATTCTGTAGAGGTCCGGCTCCCCAGCGCACTCTAGTTGCGGACGAGTACCGGACATGGCCATGGCAGCTTCCAAGGTCTCCGCCATGGTCGAGCTCCTCAGGTCGACCGCGTCGGCCAGAGCCCTGACCGGATCGCCAGCCGGACCAGCCCCAACCCCTGGGTTTCCGGTTGTCGGCGAGGCGTCGAAGCCGCGCATCCCGTCGGTGGACATATTGCTGAGTCCGAGTTCCAAGTCCTGCTTGATCCGATTCCCGTCCTCGCCGTCGATGAGTCGCCGTCGTACCACTCGGTCAAAGATCTCGTTAGCGGAGCCGAGATCCTCACGGATCGCTTCGGCCTTCCGAATCACGTGGCTGAGGAACTTGATGTCAGGATCGGCATCGCTGTCGAAGTGGTGGACCGTCACGTCGCGAGACTGCCCGTAGCGGTCGAGGCGTCCATTGCGCTGTTCCAGCCGGGACGGGTTCCATGGACAGTCATAGTGAAGCAGATAGCGCGCGGTGCGGTGCAGGTTGAGGCCCTCCGACGCCGCATCGGTGGCGATCAGGGCTCGGACACGAGAGCCGGGATCGTTGAAGGCATCCTTGACGCTGTCACGTTCCGTAGCGCCCATTCCGCCCGGACCACCCACTCCAAACAGAGTCAGAATCCTGTCCGCCGAATACTTCCCGCGCAGCCGGTTGGTGAGGTAGTCGAGGGTGGTCTTGTACTCGGTGAAAACAATCAGCCGTTCGTCGTCCCGGAATCGGCCCTCGGACCGGAGCAGCTTCTCGATGAGCCTGACCAGGTGGTCGAAGCGGTCGTCATCGGAGGGCGTCCGCTCGGTGGGCGGAGGCGCTCCAGAGTCGAAACCCAGAGCCTCGACGGCTTGCTGAATCTGATCGATCTCCCGGCCGAGTCCGGACCGGTAGTTCTTGAGCCACCCTCCCACGACCGTTGCTGCTGTGGACTCGCGCTTCTGCGCCTCCCGATCGTCCCCGGTCTCTTGGCCGAGCACTCGCTGGGCTATCCGCATGTCGGCGTCCGAGGAGGTTATCTCGTCCATTCCCTGCACAGTGCGGACCCACGAGTCGGCAAATGCCGCGGGGCACGAGAGGAGACGCTTGCCAAGCACTTCGACGGCGAAGGTCCCCGCACGGCGGCGGCCCTTCCTTCCGTCGGCCGTCAGCTCGATTACTGCCGTGCGGAAAGCAGCGAAGGCGACGGCTAGCGCCGCTTCGCGGACATTGCCCGCCAAACGCAGAGCCTCCGGTGGCTGCCGCGTGCAGAACTTCGGTTCGGATGGGTTTGCGTTGATGTCGCGTTTGAGCCTGCGTATGACCAGATCATCGATTCGAGCTCGCATCGCCGGGCCCATCTTGCTAGTGCGCGAGAAGCGTACCGGATCCAGCATTTCCAAGAGGCCCGTGAAGGAACGGGTATGGCCGTTGTGCGGGGTGGCCGACAGGAAGAGGCGGTGCTCGAATCGCGGAGCGACGATTCTCAGTGTCCGGCAGAGCTGGCTGTCCTCGCCGAACGGTGCCGGCATCAGGTTGTGGCATTCGTCCACGATCAGCAGGTCCCAGGGTAGATGGGGCGATCCCTCCGGCAGAGAGCACGCCGACAAGAACTGTTCACAGACGTCCGGCTGCCGGAGATAGTGGTAGGACGCGATGACGCGGCTGAACGTCCGCCAAGGGTTCGCATCCATGCCGAGACTGCGGCGGAGCTTCGCCGTCGACTTGCGGTCGACGACCTCAAAGCTCAGCGAGAACTTCTCCCAGAGCTCTTCCTTCCACTGGTCTCGGAGCGCCGCTGGAGTGAGAATCAGCACGCGGCGGATGCGGCGGCGCAGCAGCAACTCGGTGAGAATGAGGCCGGCTTCAATCGTCTTTCCAAGCCCGACATCGTCCGCGATGAGCAGGCTTACCCGCGGCATCCGCAGGGCTTTCAGCAGGGGCACCAGCTGAAAGTCCTCGATACGGACACCGCCGTGGAAGGGGCTTGCGATGGGCTCATGGCCTTCTTGGCGGCCCTGACCGTCGAGTCCGAGATAGGGCGAGAGGGCAGTCCAGCGTGCGGCATGCACCAAGGCATCGAAGTCGGCCTGCGGCATCGGAGCGGTGTCGTCCGGATTCGGTAGCGCAGTGGGCTCGAGCAGCGTCTTGCTTGGCTCGAGTTCCCATAGCAGTCGTTCTCCAGTGGGCGATCCACCGTCCTGGTATTCGACATGGACAAGATGCACACGACCCTTCTCCCCGTCAAACGAGTGGACGGACCCTACGGTGCCGCGACGATTGCGGACCGTGGCCAGCATGCCGGGCCGGGGCACTCCTAAACCGTTAGTCACTGGACGCCGGCCTCTGCCTTGGTGATGACGCATCAATCCTTCGGATGGCCCAACGGCTGCCCTGCCACAACCGGCAACAGTCTGAGCACGAGCATGCTTGCATGTTGAAGGTCAGCCCTTCCTAGGCAGGCCCGGATGCATCGATCTCGGAATACGTCTGAGCTCGGTCACGCTAGATCCAAGCCTTCGCCCTTGGGGCTTGGAATACATGACCGCAAATCGGACTGTGTGCAAGCCAATCTGGGCGCGACAACCAATTGCGATGTCTTGGCGATGGAGATTGGCGCGACTGCAATCGATTGAGGGTCGATCCGTCAGCCTCCCATCATCGCTGAGATGAGTGTCCAATCGCCTCGGTAGCGGCGCCGAAGCAAGTTGTTGGATGCCGGATCGTCCACGATTTGCTCCGAGCGAGGATCCCAGCGGAGCGTGCGGCCGTTCTGGATGGCGATGTTGGCCAAATGCGAGATCGTTGCCGATCTGTGAGCCGCCTCGATCGGCGCGACCGTGGCCTGTCGAGAGAAGCAGCAATCAATGAAGTTCTTGACGTGGTCGTTGCTGATGTACAGCCGGTCCTCGCTCTCTCCGAACGGCTCCGTTATGAACCTCCTAGCGCTCACCTCGTGCTTTCCCCGGTTGGCCCAAGCTGTTCCGTCCCGCCCCTCAAAAAGCACGCCTCTCCCGCTCCTCGGAAGAGCAGATCAGCCGGACCCCGCTCGCGTACTCACACTCGAAGTGGAAATCAGTTGCGGTGTCGTAGATGGGGTGCCGCTCGAATGTCCCACTTGCGTTGTGGATGGCGATCGGCCCCGACGCGTCCATATCCAGGCCCCATTGAGCGATGTCTAAGTGGTGGGCGCTCCAGTCCGTGATCTGGCCTCCCGAGTAGTCCGACACCCACCGGAAGTTGACTCCTACCCGCGCCGGGGCGTACGGCGCCTCAGGGGCAGGACCCAGCCACATGTCGTAGTCAAAGCCGTCGGGAACGGGCTGGGTCTTCGTCTGGTGCGCCGTCCGGCCGTAGTCCGGCCGGCCTGCCGGTAGGCCCACCCGGACGGTCTCGATCCGGCCCAAACGGTTGTTGCGTACCAGTTCGCACACAAACCGGAAGTTGGGGTCCGACCTCTGCTGGCTGCCCGTCTGCCACACGATCCCGGCGTTACTTACGCCGTCGGCCATGGCCCGACCCTCCCGCACAGTAAGCGCCAGCGGCTTCTGGCCGAAGATGTCCTTGCCCTCCCGCGCCGCGGAGATCGCGATCAGCGCATGCCAGTGATCTGGAGTCCCGATGTAGATGGCGTCCAAGTCCGCCTTGGCCAGCATTTCCCGGTAATCGGAATAGGCCAGGCAGCTGTCGTCTTCGTAGAACTCGTTCACCATGCGGCGAGCCGGCTCCCTGCCTCGCACGGAACCGTCCCAGTATCCGGGGCCTTCCTTGTTAACGTCGCAGACGGCCAGCACCCGAACTCGACTGTCTTCGAGGAATAGCGGCATCCAGTTCGACCCGTTGTTCCCCGTGCCCACAAACCCGATGTTCAGCTTGTTGCTGGGTCCCTCTTGGCCGAGGACGTGAGCGGGAACGATCGCCGGGAATCCGAGGATGGCCGACTGCAAGATGGTGCGCCGAGTCGTCATAGGCATGGTTCTCGTGTATGAGTCTACCAGCAGGCTGCGCGGCTTCGCCACTCACCAGCCGGTTCCGGACCGACCTCGGCCTCGCTCGAACCCGGTCGGAACGTAGAGTGGCGGCCTAAACGCCTGCCAGCAAACGTCCGAGATTGCCACCTAGGATCGCTTGAGCATCTGACCTGCTCAGTCCGATCGAGTCCATCGCCTCGCACTGGGCGTGGAAGACGGCTTGGTTCCAGCCCCGCGGGACGAACGACGAGTCGGTGCCGAACAGCAGACGCCCCGGACCGGCCGCCTCCAGCGCCATGTCGAACACGTTCGCGAGCGACGGACGAGGGTGAAGGAGGCGCCTCCAGCTGTTGCTGCTGGACGTGTCCAAGTAGACGTTGGGAGCTAGGGTCGCCAGCATGAGGGCTTCCCTCAAGTATCCGGCGCCGAAGTGCGGGAGGACGAAGTTGGTCTCCGGGTGGGCTAAGGCGACGCCGTGCAAGTCGATCGGGTTCGAATAGGCCATATCGAAGGGGCAGGGAAGTCCGAGCTTCGCCCTCACGCCAACCGTCAGCATTCCCATGTGAACGAAGACGACCCGTCCGGGGACTTGCCCGGCCAAGCGGTAGACCGCGGAGAGCCGCTCGTCCCGGTCTGAGAAGCGGTGCATCGCCGGAAAGAGACAAACGCCCTGCAGCCCCAAGTCGTCGAACGCGTGCTTCGCTCGTGCCACCGCGTCGTCGCTGAGCGGGTCCAGCATGAAGTACCCGTAGATTCGATCCGGGAAGGCCGCGGCAGCCGCGGCAGCCGCTCTCTCGTCGCCCGGCAAGCTTGCCATCAGGGCGATCCTGCCCACGCCGTAGCGATCGAGTTCGTCCACCCAGCGGGCCGCGAGTGCCCGGTCGGTCTCGGGCGGAGAATCCCAGCCGAGAGACGCCACCATGCTCTTGGTGTCGGCGGTGCCCTTCTGTCGCGCTAGACACTCAAAGAATGGGAATTACTGACGTGAGTACCCACGATCATAATTCGCGCATTCTATTCTCAGATTCTGGCTGCATTTGAACTGAATTTAGTGTATAATGATAGAGTGACTGGGAAGAATGGTTCGGCCTATAAGAGCCCCGGTAAATGGTTCCGCAAGGGCATCTCGATGATCGAAGTGACACAGATGTTCCCTGACGACGAAGCGGCCGAAATCTGGTTCGCTGAACTCCGCTGGCCCCACGGCCCCGAGTGCCCCCATTGCTGCTCTGACAAGGTGCAGTCCGGCTGCGCTCACCCCTCCATGCCCTATCGCTGCCGCGCCTGCCGCAAGCGCTTCTCCGTGCGTACCGACACCGTGATGGCCGACACCAAGCTCGGCTACCGCCTCTGGGTCCTGGCCATCTATCTGCTGTGCACCAGCATCAAGGGCATCTCCAGCATGCGACTGAGCCGCGAGCTGGGCATCACTCAGAAGTCGGCCTGGCATCTGGCCCATCGCGTGCGGGCCGGGCTGGCCGCACCCGCCGGGCTGTTCGCCGGCCCGGTGGAGGTGGACGAAGTCTACCTCGGAGGCAAGGAGAAGAACAAGCACGCCAGCAAGAAGCTGAACGCCGGGCGCGGGACGGTCGGCAAGCAGCCGGTGGTCGGAGGGCGCGACCGCGCCACCGGGCGGGTGTATGCGCAGGCAGTTCTGAACACTACCAAGCAGGAACTGCAAGACTTCGTGAACAAGATTGCAACTCCGGGGGCGGAAGTGTACACGGACAGCGCTTCCAGCTACCAGTCGCTGGAGGGCTTCCAGCACGCAGCGGTGAACCATTCCCGCGGGGAATACGTGCGCGGCAAGGTGAGCACCAACGGCATCGAGTCATTCTGGGCGCTGTTCAAGCGCGGGCTGTACGGGATCTACCACCATATGAGTGTGCGTCACCTGCATCGCTACCTGGAGGAGTTCTGCGGGCGCAGCAACCTGCGCCCGCTGGATACGGCGGAGCAGCTGAGGCAGGTGGCGCTGGGGCTGCAGGGCAGGCGTCTGACCTGGGCCATGCTGGCGGGCCGGGCTGCGGCCGCCTGACGCCCCAGCGGCTCCGGCGGCGTGGAGCCGCCAGCGGCAGCCGGCCCGGCCCGGCTGGGAGCCGCGGCGGGTGCCGGCGACCAGCCAGGGATGCCCGCGGGGCGGATCCGCGAATCTTGGGTTGAGAATTGGAGCTGCCGCGCGCGACGGTCGGCTGCTAGAGCACCAGAGTCGGGTCAGGGACGGGGCCACTTCCCGGCACAGACTAGGTGCTCATGGAGGCCGGAATGAGTTCCTGGAGTGCCTGCGATTTCGTGGACACCTGAGAGGTGCGGTTTTTCGAGGAGATGCGGCACTGTAGTGGCGGGGTAACAGGAGGGCCCCAGCGATGAGCCAACGGTATGTGAAGGCCTACCCGAAGGAGTTTCGGGCACAGGTGGTGCAGGTGTTCTTGGCGGGCGGACGGCGCCTGCGGGAGGTCGCCGAGGAGTTTGAGGTGTCGCAGGACTCGTTGCGACGGTGGGTGAAACAGGCGCAGATCGACAGCGGTCAGCGCAAGGACGGGCTGACGACCGCGGAGCGCAAAGAGCTCCGGGAATTGCGGCGTGAGCTGCGGCGGGTGCGGATGGAGCGGGAAATCTTGGCAAAAGCCGCAGCCTGGTTCGCTCGGGAGACCGGTTCGATGCCGTCAGGGTCTTCGAGTTCTCAAGAGGGTACCAGGGTCAGTATCCGACAGCCATGATGTGCCGGGCGCTGGGGGTCTCCGCCAGCGGGTACCATGCATGGCACCGGCGGCCACCGAGTCGGCGGGTGGTGGAGAACCAAGCGTTGGGCGCAAGGATCGCCGAGATCCACGAAGAGTCGGGCGGGACCTACGGCGGGCGGCGGGTGCACGCGACCCTGCGGGCGGAGGGCCGGGCCGTGTCGCGGCAGCGGGTGGAGCGGCTGATGCGCTCGCTGGGCCTGCAGGGTGTGCACCGGCGCCGCCCGCGGAGCACGACGCGGGCGGACCCCCACGCAGAACCGGTGCCGGACCGGGTCAAGCGGCAATTCGAGGCCACCGAGCCCAACCGGCTGTGGGTGGCCGACAGCACCTACGTGGACACGCAGGAGGGGTTCCTGTTCTTGGCGATCGTGATCGACGTGTTCAGCCGCAAGGTCGTGGGCTGGGCCATGGCCGCGCGCCAGACTGCCGACTTGACGCGCACCGCGCTGGAGATGGCGCTCGAGACCCGGGGCGCAAAGGGCGTCATCTTCCATTCCGACCATGGCAGCCAGTACACCGCGGTGGCCTGCACCTCGCGCTGCGCACAGGCCGGCGTGCTGCAGTCGATGGGTGCCGTCGGAAGTTGCTACGACAACGCGATGGCCGAGAGTTTCTTCGCCACCCTCGAATGCGAACTGCTGCGCCGCACCCCATTCGAGACGCGCGCAGAGGCCACAACCGAAATCTTCAAATTCGTCGAAGGCTTCTACAACCGCCGGCGGCGGCACTCCGCGCTGGGCTACCTCTCGCCGAACGAGTTCGAGGACGCTTGGGCAGCAACCCGGCGGACTCGGAGCTAGGCCAGATGCGCGATGCTCGCACGCGCCGCCCGCGGCGATCAGGCGGGGACCGTCGTGGGGGCCAGCCCCCAAACCCCCGGGGTTTGTCTGGGCATGGAAAGAATCTATCGAAATGTAGGGGGTGCTACGACAGCAAAGGCTTGCTACAGCACATGGTCTAGCGCGGATGTGCCATTGGAAGTAACCGCTGCGAGCGCGTGGCTGGAGCATGTTTCCAAGTGGCTTGGAGGCAAACGCTCGGGCCCAGCACTCGGGGGCTCGCAAGCACGATCCCGCCGAGGCGGGGATTGTGCGCGTCCGGCTCCAGTGTGCGCGCGGCTCGGCCCGCGGAGAACAGGGTGGCCTGGGCCCACGCCCAGCCGGCCTTGCGCAACACCCGCGCTTGACGTGCCCCCGACCCGGAGGGTGGGCTCACACCCAGCCGCGGGCATTTTTCCACCGTGAGCTAGCCCGCGGGTGAGGCTGACGACCGGCTGGCCAGCATCAGCCCAGTCTGCGCTTGGTGGGCCACCAGCGCAGCGCACAGGCTGGCGGCTTGCTCGCAGGCGGCAAGTTTGTCCCGCCGGGGCCTGGTCCAGATCCTCGAGAACCTCGCCACGCACGGTTGCCAACTGCGTTTCGCCCTCCGCGAGCTGGGCCTGCAACTCTTGGCAGCGCCGCTGTCGGCGACCAGCCTCGGTGGCCAGCGAGCGGTCCGCCAGGGTGGTGGCCGCGGTCCATGCCTCGGCCGCGGCCTTGCGCTCCCGCTCCAATCCGACGCGTTCGGCAGTCAGCCGCTCGGTGGCCAAATGGACTGCCGCTGCCCAGCTGGCCGCCCCGGCGCGACGCACACTCCGCTCCACTCCGAGCGGCCCCCGGCGGGTTCACTCTGGATGAGAATCCGTGTGCACTCTGATGAGAATCAGCATCCAGGCCGCCGTGCCTGGCGTGTCTTCCATTCCGGCAGCGCCGGTGCCAACCTCGAATCTCTGTCTCTCACGGCTTTGCGCAAGGCCACCAGCGTCGGCTTGCGCTCCTGCTCGCTGCGGCGACCGCGGCCAGTTCCCATTGCTGATCCTTGGCCGGTGCCAGCCAGCCCGTCTGCATCGGTTGTGTGCAGTACTGGAAATACGATGCGCTGCCGATGGGGCCCTCACCGTGTCCCTCCGGACGACACTGAGCGAGCGTCACCAACCAGGCGATCCACAGCGATCGGTCGCGCTCGCCGCTCCGTCAGCTCAGAGAGGCGAGCAATCGCTGTGTGCGGGGGGGCCAGCATGTGACACCCCCCGCTGAATCATCATTTCGACGAGTTCTTTAGCCAGCTATGCCTCCGCGGGTTGCTCCCCAGCAGAGCCCGCTTGCGCTTCACCGGCCGAACGGCACTATAGCAGCCACTGCTCAACACCGATGCGGCTCCCTGCCTCTACCGGGCCACCAGTCCACTCACTCTTGACTTTCTCGTCCTGGCCCGTCATCATGTTGAAACCACTCAGAGGCTGATCGTCCTGCCGCACGCTAACCAGTCCACGAAACCATAGGCACTCCATTCCGGCCCCACGAGTCTGTGACCCGCTTGCGGACACTGCACCGGCAGCTGCAGAACCTCGTGGTACAGCGCTCGCGTTTCGTGCAGTGGATGCAGCAGTCGCTGGACCAGATGAACGTCCAGGTGCACCGTGCGGTGACAGCCATCACGGGGCAGACGGGCATGAAGATCGTGCGCGCGATCGTGCGCGGGGAGCGGGATCCGGAGCAACTGGCAGCCCTGAGGCACAAGCGCTGCAAGCACACGGCAGAGCAGTTCGCCGAGCACCTCACAGGCAACTGGCGCGAGGAGCACCTGTTCAACTTGGAGCACTCGCTGAGCCTGTACGACGCGGTGCAGCAGCGCATCGAGTCCTACGAACAGAAGCTACAGCAGGAGATGGACAGCCAAGCCTGCGAGGAGTTGCGAGACGAGCAAGTTCCCAAGCACCCCAACCCGGGGAAGGAGAAGGCCATCCGGAGCCGCGGAGAGCAGGCCATGCGCACGAGCCTGTACCGCTACGCGGCCGTCGATCTGACACGCATCGACGGGGTCAGCGCCGGCACCGCCCGCACGGTGGTGACCGAGGTCGGAACGAACCTGTCAGCGTTTCCAAGCGAGAGGCACTTCGTCAGCTGGCTTGGGCTGGCACCCAGCCACGCGGTCTCGGGGGGCAAGACGCTGCCCGGCAAGAAGCGCAGCAAAGGCATGGGAGCGCAGCGCATTTCCAACTCGCTGCGCATGGCGGCAACCTCGCTGATACGATCCCAGTGCGCACTGGGGGCGGCGCTGAGACGCAAGGCGCGACACAAAGGCATGAAGGTGGCGATCTTCGCGACCGCTCGCAAGCTGGCCCAGTTGATCTACCGCATGCTGCACTGGGGTCAGGACTACGTTGACGAAGGCGCGGCCGCCTACGAGGCCCGCTACCGTGAGCGCAATCTGGCCTACGTTAAGAGAAGCGCGAAGGACCTTGGGTACGCCCTCGTTCCTGATGCTGAGCCCTCTGCAACCTAAAGACCGACCGCCTCACCACCTGCCGCAGGAGGTATTTCACATCAGCAAGCCCGAAGCGCTGCCTGCAGGGGAGTTGCACGGCGTCAATCAATCCGACACGAATGCGGAAGGCCCCGCGATATCGGCAAGGATATACTATATGTTGTGGTCTCTGGCGCAGCGCAGCACAAGTCGGCCAACGATACTAATGAAGGTGCAGTATGAAGGACTCTCGCAGGTGCAATCGACATAAAATCCAACTTGCATTGCGCCAGCCACGGCCCGGCGGGTACAGTCGCGCGGGCCACACTTCTTCCGGTGGGCGCCATGCTCAGCTCCCCCGCTCAACAGTATCCCCCCTCGACCCCTGTTGCGGAAGGGCCTGCTACTGCAAATCAGGCTACTGAAGGAAACAGAGGTGGGTGTAGCCGCGAAAGCGGTCATGGGCGGTGGACCGGGATCGTTGCGACCGCGGTCTGTTGCGCACTAGATGGAAACCTGTGCAGATCCGCTGTCCACGCAGCCTGAGAAGAACTGCCCCCTGGTGTCCAACTAATCTGCCGCTCAACGTGCGCCGTGCTAAGGCACTGGCTCCCAGCGGGTGCGAAGCCCGCCCGGCTAACTGTCGCTCCAGCCGGAAGCCGTCGGAGCGGGTCATGGAGGTAACGACATGGACTGAAGCACTCCGACGTGACGGGCCGCCTTCTGGGCGGCTCAGCGAGCACGCAGGCCGTAACGCGAGTGAACGCCGAGCAGGCCTCGAAAAGGATGATGCGGAGGCCGACCCGCCGTTGTTCCGGGGAAGGCAGCCAGCGTCCGGGAAGCGAGCGACGCGAGCACTGGGCGTCTCCGCCGGGGTATTGGCGACAGCATGTGTGCAAGAGGGAGACAGAGGCAACACGGGAAGCCCTGTCGGTGGCGTGCACGCGCCAACCGGACTCCCGCGAGGGACAGGCCGGGCCGGTCAGGGTGGCGGAGAGGCCCGTAGTACCGGGGAAGCCGGGTAATGCCGGTGGAGGGAAGGGGCCTCAGTTCGAGAGCGATGCAGGAAGGAGGACAGGACAGATGGAGACTGGCGCGAGCCTATTAGCTCCGGAAGAAGTTCGGAGACTCCAGAGAGCATCACATGCGCAAGCGAAGGCAGACCCGGACCACTGCGCGCAGCAGTGGCCGGGAGAACTGGCACGCGCCGTTGTCGCACATGCGGACCAGCGGCTAAGCCAGTGGCTGTGTCGGAAGCACCAGGCGAAGTCGGGACACCACGTGCCGTACCCGAGCGAGAGGCTGAGGATTGACTTCGGCCTCGTGCGCCTGCCAGTGCGGACGGCCAGCTTTCCGTGGGCGAAGGCATGATCTCGTCCGAGAGCCGGATGCTGGAAATTGGCACGTCCGGTTCGATGAGCGGGGAGAGGAGACGTAGTTAAGCGGGAAGGTCAGTGAGGCACCTACAGATGGCGAAAGCCGTAGGCACAACCCTAAAACAGCTACTGCTTCCTTGCTAAGGCCAACGCGCCTCTCCTCGACTCTACACCAACTGCCGGGGAGCGTCCCGTCGCTTCGGTTTGGCCCTTGGTTCACGGCGCGGGCTCGGCCACAGTGATGACTTGATCCCAGACATCGACACGGGCCGACTGGGCGCTTCCGGCTGGCCATGTCACGCTGATCTCGCGAATTTCAGGGGCGGGCCCAAGCCCGAAGTGGAGATGCTCGAGCGACGACGAGGCGTAGCCTGCGCTAGAGCTGGCCGTCACGACCTGATCGCCGACGCGCACCCGGGCACCGGTTCCGTCCCTGTTGCTGCTGTTCCCGATCAGCCGGATTCCGAGCCAGTGATTGTCCCCCGGCGTCTCGTTCTTCCAAAGCTCGGCCGGGCCGCCAATCGAGGAGACGACGAGATCGACCCGTCCATCCAGGTCGAAGTCTGCGGCCGCCGCCCCCCGGTGTGGGGATGGCTCGAACCTGGCCGCTTGGCCGGACACGTCCTCGAACGAGCCGCTCCCCATGTTCCTGAACACAGCGTTTGCCTGGCGGTAACGCGCGTTCTCGAACTCCCCGGCCAGGTCATTGACGTGCGATGTTGCAACGAAGAGGTCCTTCAGGCCGTCGTTGTCGAGGTCTACCAGCAGATTGCTCCAGCCGCTCCGCGAGACTGTCAGGCGCTGCAGGCCGCTGGTTGCGGTGACGTCCGCGAACAGGCCATCCCCGGCGTTGCGGAAGAGCGGGAACGTCTGCCGATTCAGCGCTGTGACATGGATGTCCGGCAGACCGTCGTTGTCGACGTCCTGGAAGGCGACGCCCATGCTGGAGATGGGAACGCCGTCCGAAGCTAGGGCCACGCCCGCGAGCAAGCCGACCTCCTCGAACGCCCCGGTTGCCGAGTTACGGAACAAGAAGTCCGGCTCGGTGTCGTTCGCAACGAAGATGTCCACCCAGCCGTCAACGTCGAAGTCCCCGACAGCGGCGCTCATGCCCTTGCCCACGTGCTGGTCGACCCCGGATGCGCGGGAGACGTCCTCGAACGTCCCGTCGCCCCGATTCCGGTAGAGCTCGTTCGGCAGCCCCGGATAGTACGCGGGGCTGCAGTAGATCCGCAGCCCGCGCTCCCTGTCTCCGCAGTAGCGGTCATCCGCGAGGTCCCAGTCGAGGTAGTTGACGACGAACAGGTCCAAGAACCCGTCACGGTCGTAGTCGAGCCATGCCGCTGCCACGGACCAGCGGGAAGCGCCAATGCCGGCCGCGCCAGTGACATCCGAGAATTTTCCGCCGCCGTCATTGCGGAAGAGAATATTGGCGCGGTAGCCAGCTACGAAGAGATCTCTGTCCCCATCGTTGTCGTAGTCGGCGGCGGCAGCGCCCATCGAGTATCCGTGCCCTGCCACCGCCGCGCCTTGCGTGACATCGGCAAACCGCATCTGTCCCAGATTGCGGTACAGGCGATTCCACTGCCCTGTGTGCTCCTTGCGCAGTGATCGCGGATCGGCGCCGTTCGTGAAGTAGATGTCCGTCAAGCCGTCCGAGTCGGCGTCGAAGGCCGCGACTCCCCCGGCCACGGCCTCGACCATGGGCTTTGCCGGTGTGGGCCCGCTGTGCAGTTCGAAGTGCAGGCCGGACTCGGCGGCAACGTCGCGCAGGCGAATCTGCCCGGCCGCTCCGGGCGCCGCGGGGAATGCCAGCGTTAGCGCGACGAGGAGCCAGGGCGTTCCTCGGGTTGCGACCCTCACGATGCTACGGGGGCGTGATCGCACTTGCCGCTGGCGTCTTGGGCCGGCCAGTCAGCAGGGTGGCCCGACGCTCCAAGGCTTCCCGCGCCGCTGCCGGCCGGCCAGCGGCGCGCTGAGCCACCGAGAGCTGGAAGAGGAGGCGCTCATCCTCGCCGGCTGCCAGTGCCTTTTCCAAGTGCGGGACTGCCTGCGCGCCGCGCCCGGCCCTAAGGTATGCCGTGGCCAGCGAGACCCGCATTTCCGCATCGTCGCCCTCCATGCGGACGGCTTCCTCCAACAGCGGGATCGCCTCTTCCACACGGCCGAGTTGCAGCCTCGCATCGCCCGAGTAGAAGCGACCTTCCACGGATTTCGGCCAGCGCTTCAGCAGGGCCTGCGCCTGGCGGATCGATTCTTCGTGTAGACCGGCCGCTCGGAGCGCGTGCAGGAGTTGAGAGCGCAATGATGGGTCCCCAGGCTCCATCTCGACCGCTTTGCTCCATGCCTCGGCCGCATCCTGCGGCCTTCCGGCGAGATCTTCCATGGTGGCCACCAGTTGGAACCCGGCGGAGGATGGCGGAAGCGCGAGCAGCCGCTCGTGTGCTCCCTGGGCTTTCTGGCTGAAAGCCCGGGCACTCCAATACAGTGGCGCGGGGGTGGTGGCACCCTCAGACTCGCGGAGCACGCGGTCAAGGTCCCCGGACTCGAACCAGCACTCGAGCGGGCGGCTGTCGCAGGTGGCGCTTGCCACTCGCTTGCGGAGCTCAGCGCGGGCCCACTCGGGATGGCCGGTCTTCTCGTAAACGCTCGCGATGCCACGGCGGAGCCCCGGAGCGTCCGCGTCCCTCGCCTCTGCCGCGCGATAGTGGCCGAACGCTGCACGGTACCGGCCTTGCGCAAGGGCAGACTGGGCTAGGAGCAGTTGATGATGCGCCGAGTCAGGCGCGACGTGCCGTAGGGCCTCCCCGGCCCGGCGGGAGAGCTCGGTGTAGCTGGCGCCCAGGCCTAGCAAGGCCTTGGGACTGTCGCTGTTCCGGTCTAGGAGTGCCCGAAAGTGGAGAACCGCCAGCTGCGCTTGTTGGCTGGCGAGAAGTGCGTCGGCAAGTTCCAAGCGGGCGACATCGTTGGCGGGATCGAGGGCCAGGGACCGCCGCAGAGGCTCAACGGCCTGCGACGGTCGGCCGAGCTGCTGTTGGGCCATTCCCACCAAGAGCCATGCGGGGGCATGACTAGGGTGTGCCTTCAGGAACCGCTCAAGAGTCTCGATGCCCGCCTCATGCTTGCCCAACGAGTAGAGCGCCAGCCCCAGATTCAGCACCAGCCCCGGCTCGTCAGGAAACTGGCCCGCCAGCGCTCGGTAAATCCGGCTCCGCCGTCGCGAAGTCCCGAGCCTTCATTGCCTTGCTCGCCTGGCGCGCCAGAACCGCGGGATCTGGAGCTTGTGCGAAGGCGGGGCCCGGCGAGAGGGCCAGGATCAGCGCAGCCAGAATCGGGGCGCATCCGGCCATCGCTGCCGATTATAGGAATCTTCGCGCGGAGAGGAGCCGTCTCCGGCCTGTGGATCGTTGCCCGCCGCCATTCCCAGGCTCGCTCGGAGGCACTGCACCTTAGCTATGATTGGCCCGTGCCCATGCGGTCAGTCCTCTCGTCCCTTCCAACCTTGCTCTCGCTAGCCGCCTTGGTGTTGGTTCCCGCCGGGCCTCTTGGCGCTGTCGAGCGCTTCCGGGTGTTGTTCGGCGGGGCGGATTCTGCGGTCGTCGATTGGAGCGGTTCGGCGAGCGCGGAATCTGGGACCGTCGAAGTCGTGGCCGCGCACCACTTCGGGCCGGATGAGAGCACGGATGGCGCGAGATGGCAGTGCGGAAACCAGTGGGACGGCCGCTTGCAGATGGAACCCCGCGATCAGGCCGAGTTTCCGCCAACACGCTGGAAGGGCGTCGTTCTGGACGTTGACGCCGGCACGGGCACGGTCGTCAAGCTGGAGACAGCTCAGGGCAGCGCGGAGTTCAGGACCGACCGCGTGCGTTACCAAGAGCCGGCCCGCTTGTTGGGTGGGCGGATTAGGGTGGAGCGCGTGCCGCACTCGCAACGCATGTCGGAGAGTCTCTCCGATGATGACTACCCCGCGATAGCCGTCGGCCCGGACGGCCGTGTCTGGGTGGCGTGGATCGCATTTGAGAATGGCTCGGATACCGTCCAGCTGCGATCCTCCCCGGACGGGGAGCTGTGGGAAGGCATCGTCACGCTTGCGCCGCCCGGCGATTATTACCAAGTCGATTTGGTCTCGGCCGAGGCCGGCGAGGTCACGGCGGTGGTCTCGACCATCCGAGACGGAGTCGTTCACTTGGTCGGAATCGACTACGCGCTGGGAGGCAGCCCGTCGTCTGAGGCCCTGACCGGCGGGCCCGGTCCCGACACGTTTCCTCGCATGGCCTTGTCTCCGGGCGGTGATGTCTATCTCGCGTATCAGTCGGGCGGGCAGGGAAACACGGACATTGCGCTGATGGTGCGGGAGGACGGCCAATGGTCCCGGCCGCTGATTGTCACCGAGCACCCGGCCAACGACTGGGAGCCCTCAGTGGCGGTGAACTCCCGGGGAGAGGTGGCCGTCGCCTGGGACAGCTACCGGCACGGCAACTACGACATCTTCCTGAGGCGCATGATCGCCGACGAGTTGCAGCAGCTCGAGCGCATCACCGAGGGCGAGGACTTCCAGGCCCACGTCAGCATTGCCTACGACCATCGCGACCGTCTCTGGATGGCGTGGGATAACGGCGGCCCCAACTGGGGCAAGGATCACTACGGGATCGAAGGCATCCACCGTGGCGAGAGCGGCCTCTACTTTCATCGCCAGGCCCAGGTCAGGGTGCTCGACCGCGGGCGGATCGCGCGCCCCGTGCCGCCGATCGACCACCGGTTCCAGCCAAGCCCGATCACGGGCAGCTGGATGGCGCTCGGGCTGGACAGCGCCAGGCAGACCTACACCGAATACCCGCGCCTGACGATTGATGGCAAGGGGCGCGTGTGGGCTGTCCTGCGGACCCGCACGCTGGGCCGCGCGAATCCCCCGACCGTGGCTGCCCGGTCGATCTTCCCCTACTGGGACTACAAGCTGACGATGTTTGACGGGCACGGCTGGACTACGCCGATCTGGCTGCCGCACTCGGACGGGCGCAACGAGCAGCGCCCGGCGGTGGCCGCGGACCGCGGCGGCGATCTTTGGGTTGTCACGCAGACCGACGGGAAGAGCTATCCCAGCGACAGCGAGAGGTTCTGGCAGTACGACGTCTACGCCGGCAAGGTGGGCCTGGCTGACGTTCCCGGCGGCCGGGTCACGGACGAGTACTTCGTTGCCAGTGACGACCTGCGCGCACCCTCCCCGGTTGACGACTCGCAACCGCCGCGCGATACACCCCTGTGGAAGGACTACCGCATGGAGGCGGGCGGCAGTCGCTACCGGCTGGCGTGGGGCGACTTGCACCGGCACACGGATCTCTCCTTCGACGGCTACAGCGACGGCAGCCTCTACGACAGCTATCGTTACGCCATCGACGCCGCGCGCATGGACTTCTTGGGGCCGTCCGAGCATGTTCTGCCCGAGAAGGCGGATAGCGACTACATGTGGCGCATGGTCGACAAAGCCGTCGATGTCTACAAGCTTCCTGGCGCCTTTTACCCGGTGCTGAACTACGAGCGCACAGTGGCCTACCCGGATGGCCACCGGAACATCGTCTGGCGGGGGCGCGGTTACGCGCCTATCCGCATCAAGCCAGGGACCCGTGACATCGGCGTGGCCGAAGACGACACTCCGCTCCTCTGGCGGCAGTTGCTGGAAGGGGGTCGCCCGAAGGCCATCAGCATTCCCCACACGCCGGCCACCCAAATGGGCACCGACTGGCGCTACAACGACGAGCGCGCCGAGCGACTGGTGGAAATCTTCCAGGGCAACCGCGACTCGTACGAGTACCTCGGCGCGCCCCGAGGGGCCACAGCCGAGAGGATCGTAGTGGGGGGATACATCACGTCCGGTGACATGCGACCCGCCGGATTTGTCTGGAACGCGCTGGCGAAAGGCTACAAGCTGGGCTTCATCGCCAGCTCGGACCACAGGTCAACCCACATGTCATACGCCGTTGCGTACACCCCCGAGCGGTCATACGGCGACATCTGGGATTCGCTGTACGCCCGCCGGACATATGCCGCGACCGACAACATCATCGTGGACTTTCGGAGCGAAGGACACGCGATGGGGGAGGAGTTCTCCACGACCGAGGCCCCGCGGCTCGACATACGGATCATCGGCACAGCGGCGATCCAGCAGCTGGACATAGTGAAGGACAACGCGTTCGCCTACACCGCCGAACCCGGAGTCCGGGAGCTGACGCTGACCTTCACCGACTCGGACATCTCGCCCGGTACGCACTACTACTACGTGCGAGTGCTCCAAGCAGACAGCAACATGGCGTGGAGCAGTCCGATCTGGGTGCATTACGGCGGGGACTGAGGAGCCTGGGACACTGGCTCGCGGCCGGCCATTGTCCAGGCCGCCGAGCGGGGGCCATCGGGGCAAGTTGGCATGCAGACCCGTGGCGAACGCCTGGTGCCGGGCTCGAGTGATCCGGATCTCTTGAACGAGCACGTTGCAAGGTACTGGTTCGCCGAGCCGCTCGCGAGGGGCGCCAGGGTGCTCGACGCGGGTTGCGGAGTGGGATACGGGTGCGAGATGCTGGCGGCGTCGAGTTCGCTGGCGGTCGGGGTCGACATCGCGCCGGACGCGATCCGCGATGCCTCGCTGGCAAGTCGCAAGGCGGCGTTCGCATGCGCCGATTGCACGGCCCTGCCGTTCGGGGATGCTTCGTTCGAGCTCGTCGTGGCATTCGAGGTGATCGAGCACCTCGAGGCTTGGGGCCGGTTCGTTGCCGAGGCGGCGCGCCTACTGACGCCGGCCGGGGCGTTCGTGGTCTCGACGCCCAACCGGGACTACTACCAGTCAACTCGCAGCGAGCCCAACCCATTCCACGTGCACGAATTCGACCGCGCGGAGTTCCTGGCCGTGCTCTCGGAGTCTTTCGCGCACTGCGAGATGTTTCATCAGAACCACGTCCCGGCGGTTTCGATCAGTTCTGGGCGCCCAGGCACCGGCCGGGCGCGCGTCGAGCCGTTCGAAGCCAGGGCCGACCAGGCGCACTACTTGGTGGCCGTGTGCTCCCAGCGACCTGTCAAGCGGCAGCGGGACTTGGCCTACGTTCCGAGTGCCGCCAACGTGCTCCGCGACCGAGAGGAACACATCGCGAAGCTCAGGGGCTGGGTTGACACCATCGAGGCCCGTCACTCGACAGTCGAGACCCGCATGAGCCGGGAGTTGGCGCGTTGGCCGTACCGAGTCCTGCGCCGGCTCGGGATCGCGCCCCGCCTGCCCACGGACTGGGGCGAATGACGGCTCGGGTCCAGCGCTGCGGGCAAGCTCAGTGTTTGAGGTACCACAGCCAGTAGTACTGGGTTCCGGCTCCTTCGCTGCGGACCAGTTGGAATCCGTTGCGCGCCGCCATCGCTGCGGCCTCCGGCTCGGAGACTCCGACGCCAAGCCACGTGTCGGAACGGTGCCCGAGCCTACCCGAAGCCGCGCAGCCCTGCACCTGGAACTTGAACATCGCGCCCGAGCGCAGCCGTTCCCCGACCGCGAGCACGTAGCCGTCAATCACGCGCAGGCTCGGGATGTGCTGAAAGACGATAAAGGAGAACGCGAAGTCAAACCGGAGATCCCCGAGCACATCGAGGTCCGTGCCGGAATTCCGGTGCACGTGCGCGTTCGGGACGTCGCGAAGGTAGCGGCGCGCGCGCCGCACCATCTCTCCGCTGATGTCAACGCCGTGCACCTCTCCGAAGAGCGCGGCCAGTGACCGCGTCATGCGGCCGACGCCGCAGCCGATCTCGAGGACGCGCATGTCGGCCGGGTCGCGCCCCCTGCACACGGTCCCCATTTCGCCCGCGATCAGTTCCTCGACACTTTGCTGCCCTGTCGCGAAAAACTCGCCCTCGTCCCAGTCCCGCCGGGCGGTGTTGACGAAATGCATCGCGTCCTGCCGCCCGCGCCGGTCCCAATCGGACCGCATCTTCCGGCGTAGCCAGCTAATTCTGGCGCGGCGGACGATAGCCGTTAGCATGCCGCCGTTCTCCGGGCGCCGGGAGGCCTAGGCGAATAGTTCCCGGACCACGCGGTTGGCGAGCATCCGGGTCGGGGAGAAGATCTCGATGTAGTGGTACACCCGGCCCGAGGGCGTCTCCTCGATGCTCTTGGTCCAGTCGATGCCCAAGGCCGAGTAAATCGTGGTTGCGAGATCTTCGGGATAGACCGGCCGGTTCGCGCCCCAGCCGAAGTCGGTGATCTCGGCCCCCGACTCGTCCGTCGCCCCCAATGTCTGGCCGGGCCGGACACCCCCGCCAGCGAACAGCCCCGTGAAGGCGTACTGGTAGTGGTCCCGGCCGGCAATGTTGGTGAGTGCCCCCGGTGTGCGGCCGAACTCTCCGACGCAGACGATCAGGGTCTCGTCCAGAACGCTGCCGCCGTCCTCCCGGGTCACATTCCCGAGATCGTCGAGCAACTGGCTCAGCCCGGTGTCGAGCTCCCTCGATCGTCTGTAGAAGTTCTCACGCTTGTAGATCGCCCCGTGGTGGTCCCAATCTTCGTGCGTCAGGAAAATGAAACGCGTCCCGGCATCCGCAGTGACGAGGTTTCGGGCCAGCACGAAGGAGTCGCCGACCGGGTTCGCGCCGTACCGGGCGTGGTCCGGTTCCGAAACGTCGAAGATTGACGCGCTCCGGGGATCGGACATCAGGTCGACCGCCCCCTCGTAGTGGTTGTGGAAGTCGCGGTACGCCTTCCTTTCCAGAGCGCGGTCGGAGCGCAGCCGGCCGTCGAACCGCCGCAGCAGTTCCCACCGCCGCTGGAAGTCCGCGACCTCCTCTGCTCGGGGCGCCAGGGCCGAAATGTCGGACGAGGTGTTGATGTGGAACGGGGTGTGGGTCGCCGGAAGGAAGCCGGAGCCTATGAGCCCCACCTGTGGGAACGTGTTGAAGGCGACGAAAGGAGGCAGGGAATCGGTCTCCCTGCGCTGCTCGGCGCATTCGTGGGCCACCACTGAGCCAAGGCCCGGCAGTTCCGGGGCCAGTGCGGGGTTGTGCTGGTGTCCGGTCTGCATGTAGTACTGCCCCCGGCCGTGCTGGCTCTCCCACGTTGCCATGGACCGCACCAGAGAGAAGCGGTCCCGCCGCTTGGCCAGCTCCGGGTACAGCCCGATTGGCCACGGTCCCAAGCCCGGCACGCGCTGGGGGGCGAAGTCCGGCGGAGTCCAAGGCCCTTCCTTGAAGTCCCACGAGTCCACGTGGGACTGACCTCCCTCGAGCATCACGAAAATGCAGAACCGCGCCGTCCCTTCCACCGCCGCCGTTCCGGACGCCTTCACCCTCGGGCGGACGAGTGGCAGGAAGTGATAGCCCGTCACCGCCACCGGCCCGACCTTCAGCACTTCGCGCCGGGTGAGGAAATGATCTTCGAAGCGTGCCACGCGGCTTTCTCCTAGCGGTTGAACAGAAACTCGAGCTTGTTCATCAGAAGCCACTGTAGGTCTTCGCCCCCAGCGGCAGCGCCCCTGGAAGCGAGCAGTTGCATCGAGTCTTCCAGCTCCTGCTGGTCCGGCCCGCGTGTGAGGAACTGCCAGTACAGCGACTGGACAAGCTCTTCGCCGGCCAAACCGTCGGCGATCAGCCGTGCCAGGTGGCTTCCCGGCAGGACTCGGGATTTCTCCTTGACCAGCTTGGAATTCATCATCAGGGCCGCTTGGATGATCGACCCGCCGCGGCTTGGTTCGTTGAACTCTCGGTTGGCCTGGCCAAAAGCCTCCGCAAAGAACTGAAGATCTTGCTTCTGCCCCGTGTCGAGGGTGGACGAGCGACGCAGGTCGGCCGGGCCGCGCATTTGGACCATGTATTGGACCGTGCGGTCCGTGAGGGGGATCTGGATCGTCGGTTGCAGCCCCGTCGCCTTGACGACTGCGTCGTGCACCTGTTCCGCGCTCAGGCGGCGCGTGAACTTTCTCGGGAAATACCGGGCGTAGTCCGGCTTCCACTGGCCGGGAAATGCCGCTGAGAGCTGGTAGGCGGAGGAGTTGGCGATGCGCTTGTGGAGGTGTTGCAGGTCGAAGCCGCTTGCTTGGAAGTCGCGGGCCAGCTCTTCCAAGAGCTCCGGGTGTGTCGGCTGCAGATCCCAGCCGTCCGGGAGGTCGTTGGGCGACATCCGGGAGAAGTCGAAGCCGTCGACCGGGTCGACAATTCCAACTCCCATGAACTCCGCCCAGAAGCGGTTCACGGTCGCCCGGGCGAACTGCGGGTGTGCGGTCAATATGCGCGCGAGTTCGTGGCGCAGGGGTTTGCCGGGCCGTGGCCGCTCCCCTCCAAGGATGAATCGGGGCTCAACCTTTCCCTCGCCCTGCCGGGCGACCCGCACGGTGCTCGGCGCTGACCGCCGATAGCCATCGCGCGCCGGGTCCTGATCGTCGATCCGGTACTCGTCCTGCGTGTTCCGAAGCTCGACTCTGCGCAGCACCCGAGTGTTGCCGAAGAACGCCGCCTGTGCCCAGAACTCCTCGCGCTTGCGTTGCGTGAGCCAGTCGTTGACCCGCTCAAGGTGGTTGGCGCCGTCGTGGCAGGAGACGCACTGGAGGTTCACCCCCATGAAATGCTGGAAGACCATCACCGACATCTCGTCGGCGGTGTCCTCGTGCATGATCTCCGTGCAGTTGTCCGCGAACACGGCCCAGCGGACCAAATAGCTGGACGGGCCGACATACCAGTTGCTGCGCGCTTCTGACGTCAGCAGTTCCCGCACTAAGGCGTCATAGGGTTGGTTGAGCAGCAGAGCGTCCGCGACGTAGTCGTGGAACAGATTGCGGCCTGCCCAGCCGACGCGGTTCTGGCTCGTGCGCCAGAGGTCCAGGTGCCAGTGGGTCCAACGGTCGCGCCATGCGACGCTGCCCACAAGACGGTCCACGAGCTTGCGTCGCTTCTCCGAGTCCCGGTCGGCGACGAACGCCAGTGCTGCGTCTCCGGCCGGGATGAGGCCCGTCAGGTCAAGGTGCACTCGCCTGAAGAAAGTCGCGTCGTCGGCAATCGGTGCGTGGGGAATCCCGTCGCGCTCGATCTTTCCAAAGATGTGGTCGTCGATGAAATTCGCGTGCCGGACTGGGGCGGCGGAAGTGCCTCCGCCCGGCACCATTGCCTCGGTTTGCTCCGCGAGCCGCCTATGCCGGGGCCCATTCTCAGTCGGCGGGTGGTCCGGGGGAAGCGCTCCGGGGCCGGGCTGAGCCAGCGCGCCGCCCGAGAAGACGGCCACGGCTAGGAAGAAAGCGTAGACGCTCACGACTGCTGTGCCTTTCGGAGTACCTAGTCTACTCTGTGCACGTCGGCGCGCGGCGCTGTGGTGGTAAGGCTCGGAGTTTCGGGCACTGGGAGACTTGAGAGTGGCCCTGCCGGCGGTCCGCGTCTCTCGGGCGTGATCCACAGTGAGCATTCAGTCCGGGGCTTGGCGCAATGCTCTTGCTCACGTCTGGGATGGACCGTTCACAACAGAGGCCGTGCGGCTCAGTCTGACCGGTGATCAGAAGGGGCTTGGCGAGTGCGAGTCATTCCGTTTGCGAGACGCTCCGTCTCGGTAGGTCGCAGAGTGAGACTCGGCACGGGACTGGTGCTCATTGCCACCCTTGCTCGACATGGCTGGATTGGAGTGCATTGGAGCAGATCCGATCGCGTGCTCCGGGCCTTGCAAATCGCTCATGTTCCGAGCGATAATCGCTCACATGATGGGCAATTGGCAGTACATGCCTCGTCTTGCGTCGCGACTGCTGGAGCAAGCTCTGGCGACATCACCAGTCGTAGTGCTCATGGGAGCCAGGCAGGTAGGCAAGACGACCTTGGTGCAATCGGAGCCGTTCCTCAAGGACCGCTTGTATCTCACGCTGGATGACTTCGACACGCTCGAACACGCCCGATCAGCTCCGGACTCCCTTGTCCGTAGCGCCCGTCGGCTCACGCTCGACGAGGTACAGCGGGACCCCTGCCTGCTGCTCTCGGTGAAGCGCGCTGTGGACAGCGACCGTCCGAGGGAGAACGGCCGGTTCCTGCTAGCCGGATCAGCCAACCTGCTCTTGATGCGTCGCGTTTCGGAGACCCTCGCCGGCCGCGCAACCTACCTGCAGCTGTGGCCGCTGACTAGCTCAGAGCGCCGCGGCGCGGGAGGGTGCGGGTCTTGGACCGACCTGCTGGCAACCCCTGTCTCGGAATGGCCGGAAGTCGTGCAATCCAGCACATCGCCAGCCGCGGACTGGCGGGAAGAGGTGCGCCGGGGAGGCTACCCCAGCCCGGCTCTCGAGGTGCGAGGCGATGGATCGCGCGCGCTGTGGTTCGACGGCTATGTTCGCACCTACCTCGAGCGCGACTTGCAGGATGTGGCTTCCATCCGCGACTTGGTGGGATTCCGGCGCACCATGCGCATGGCCTGCTTGCGGATCGGCACGGTGGTGAATCAAGCCAAGCTCGGACGGGACTGCGGAATCCCCCGTCCGACGGTGCAGCGCTACCTCAACCTGCTCGAGACGTCCTTCCAATTGCTCCGCCTGCCAGCTTACAGCGCGAATCGAACGAAGAGGCTGGTGAAGAGCCCCAAGCTCTACTGGAGCGATCCGGGCTTGGCCTCGTGGCTCGCAGGCGGGCAAGTCACCTCCGGCGCTCTCCTCGAGAATCTGGTCCTGCACGACCTGCTCGCTTGGCGCGACAGCCAAGTCCCGGCACCGAACGTGCTTTTCTGGAGGACATCTACCGAGCTTGAGGCCGACTTCGTGATCGAGTGTGGCGGCCAGCTGCTGCCGGTCGCAGTGCAGGCCACCTCCAGCCCCGGCTACAGAGCGTCAAGAGGCTTGCGCGCCTTTCGGGATGAGTACGATCCGGGCGGGCAGTTCGCAGGCGGGCTACTGCTCCACTGCGGAGAGCAGATTCGGTGGATGTCTGACCGCATCCTGGCAATCCCATGGTGGAAGGCCCTTTAGCCGGCCGTCGGGCGGAGAGACCACGGTCGAACGGACGGTATCAGTCCGAGCGTCGCTTCGCCGGCCGCTGATCCCCGGCCAAGTGGAACGTCGAGCCTGGCGGCGAGCCGTCCCCGGCCAAGTCGAGCAGCATGGTGCCCGCCGGCGCGCGCGGGGAGACTCTCGGGATGGGGAGCGGCGGCAGATCCACGGGCCGGATCACGGCGGCCTGCCCCAGCAGCCTGCCTTTGTCCATGGGGATGTGCATCGGCTGCTCTCTTAGATTCCCGTACCTTCACCGCTCCGGTCGCTTCGCTCCCTCCGCTGCGGCTCTCGAAGAGTGTGCAATTTTCAATTGCCAGAAGTGTGCAATTTTCGACGGCCATTGACAAGATCACCGTGCCCAGAGGGAATTCGACCGTGCGGCTAGTCGCGTTCGTCTCGATGACCTGTCCCGATGCACCGTCGCGGTGGCAAGCGCGGTTCGGTGCATGCCGAGGTGAGCGATGTGGCGCTTCGCGAAGGCCGGAGAATCCCTGCCTGCCGCACGTCGGCGTGATCTGGCCGCCCCGAAGGCCGGATTGCAACCTCCGCCGACTCGGGCGGGTCAGAACCAGAGGCGAGCTGCCAGGTTGAACGTTCGCCCGTCGTTGAGAGTATTTGTGATGCGTCCGAAGTTGCCCCCGCTGAGCTCATTCCCCGGATTGGCGAATTGCGGCGTGTTGAGGAAGTTGACCGACTCAACGCGTAGCCCGAAGCGAGCCTTGCCGTCCAGCTCCCACTCTCGGGAGAGAGCGAGGTTAATGTTCCGGATGCCGTCCTTCCGCTGAGTGTTGCGACCGATGTTGCCGCGGGCTTCGCCCCGGCCGATGTACCTGAATGCCGAGTGGGGCAGCAAGGCCCCGGAAGTGTCAGGGTGGTCGATGCTCCGTCCAAGGATCGATGGATCCAGGACATTCGGGCGATCCGCGGGCGCGCCGTCCACATTCCCAATGCCCGGAGCGTCAGATCCCGTGTAGATCGTGAATGGCGTGCCCGTCTTGAGCAAGATGACAGACGTCAGGCTCCATCCTCCGAGTGCATGGTTCCAGAGCCCGCGGCCGAGGGGTCTGCTTGGGAAGCGGTACGCGAAACGTGCGATCGCCGCGTGAGACTGGTCAAACTCGCTCAAGGACTTTACGTCCGAATGTACCGGGTCTTCGGACTGGCTCTGGCCGGTGACGCCGTCGCGGTAGGTTGCATTGTTCGCGTAGTGTGCGCCGAGGTCCAGAGCCTTGCTGAGCCAGTAGGAGAACTCCGCCGTCAGTCCGCCCCGCTCGCGGACGCCGACGGTTACGCGGCCCGCGTCGAAGTATCCTCGCGAGCCGTTCAATATGTGGCGGATCTCGAAGTGGCCCGGGTCGGGGCGGCGATCGTTGACCGTCTTGGTCGTGAGCGGGAGGCCCTCAACCGGCCGGGCGCGATTCTCCATCCAGACCGACAGAAGCCGGTGGCTCCGACTTCCGACATAGCCGACCTGAGCGTATGCCGCGCCGGGCAGGGCAGTCTCCCAGCTCGCGTTGTATTGGTGCGAATAGGGCGCTACAAGGTCTGGATCGAACCGGTTCAGAGCGCTGCGCGCCGACGGGTCGAGCGCGTCGGTCCCTACGTCGGCCAACGGTTCGACAATGCTCGGGTCGAGGACCGTCACCAAGACGTTCCCGGGCGGGTTGTACCGCTCCTGGGTGTAGGTGGCGGCGAAGATCTCCCCGAAGTACAGTCCGTAGGCGCCCCGGAGCACTCCGCGGCCGCCAATTCTGTAGGCGAATCCCAACTGCGGGGCGAGGTTATTCCAGTCACTGCGGTAGGAGAGCCTCGAAAGCTGGTTCACCTCGGTCGGGCGGGTTGCCGGTGCGAACCGTATTCCGGCCGAGACGGTCAGGTCGGGCGCGAGCTGCCATGTGTCCCCCAGGAAGAGCATCATCCGCCAGCGCCGGAACCCCCGGTGGGTCGACCCGATCGACTGCGTGTACAGGGTCGGCGTGCCAAGGCGGATGTTGGTGACGGTGTCTCGGCCAAAGTTAGCGTTGAACATCCATAGCCCGGCATGCACCGAACTCTCCACGCCGTTGAGCTGTTCGCGACTCGCCGCGGCACCGGCGAGAAGGCGGTGACGACCCCGGTTCACCGCGACCTGACCGGCGTAGCGGAAGAAGTTTTGTGCCCGGCTGAACGGCACGGCGGGTGAGCCCAGCGGCTGCAGCTGGCGTCCGGTCCAGATCATTGGGCCGATCGCGGCCGCCTCTTGGCTGAGCATCGACGTCGTGCGTCGGAATGCTGCCGAGAGGTCGATCGTCAGCTCGCTGGAGAGGGATCGGCTCCATGTGGCACGGGCATGGTGGGAGCCCGTTGTCGTGTCGGGGTTCTGCCCCTTGACGAGCTGAAAGGCGTCAACCGCCTGTCGCATGAAGCGGTAGTCCAGCGCGAGCCGGCTGCCGCTCGCCATCGGAACGTCCAGTCGTCCGCCCACCGTGTCGTTGTCGATTGACTGGGGAGCGTTGGTGTTGTGTGCCCGCGGATCGATGTCCGACCGATTCGGAGCCTCCGCCGGGAAGGCGTCGAGGACGCGCGCGACGAACGCGCGCGTCTCGGGATCAGTGGCAAGGGGCTCGCGCTCGTCCGCCCTCGGCATGAGGATGTTGCCGTTCACGTTTCCCCGGTTGCGCTGCCTCCCGGCGCTGAGTCCAAGTCCCATCGCGCGTGGCAGGGGGATGAGAGCCCTTGCGCCGAAGCTGTTCGAGCGAGCCGGCTGAACCTTGCCGACTTGGAAGAATGATCGGGCGGAGAAGACGCTGTTCCCGTGCGTCTCGTGTATCTCCGCGTGCAGGCGTCGCGGTTCGGGCGGAGCCAGGTGGATCGGGCCCTGCGGTGGCATGCCGAACTCGGCCCCGAAGTAGCCGCTTGAAACGTCGAAAGTGCTGACGATTGTCGCGCTCGTGCCCATGCGGACATTGATTTCTTTCAGTACGTTGTTGTCGACGAGGGTGAGCTGGACGTTTTCGTTTCGCCGGCTCTCCCCCGCATCCGCATTGACCTCGCCGAGCAGGTTTAGCTCGGTGCGATCCTGTCGGCGATCCTCCCCACCGGGGCTGTCGGCGGGCGTTGGCGCACGGCCCCCAGGACTCGCGGCCAGCGCGGCGTCCGCGGGATTGCCGGCAGCGGGCCGGGTCTCGCTTCGCGGCCTGCTGACCTGTGCCCACCCACTCTGTGCCACGAGCAGCGCGAGCAGAATCTTGCCCGCGGTCGCAGGGCCGGTGCCGAGAGCCGGGAAAAGCCCGAGCGGAGTCGTCAGGGCCCTGTGCCGAGCAGTGGCAACGGAGGGCGCTGCCCGCATGATTGAGGCTATCACGGCACCCGGGTGCAGCAAGGCTCGCCGTACCCTTCTGCCTGCTCGTCCCAGGAGGTTGGTGGGGCAGGGGACCCTTCGGAGCTGCAATTGGCCAAGAGGTCGATTCGAGCCAACGCGTCCAATGTCCGATCGGTGCTTGGGTTCAGAGTCTGGCCGTCCTTGGTGCCTGGCTCGACTGGCTTCCGCTCCCGTGGTCGCGTCACAATAGATGGCTAATGGCTGCACCCGTTTGCGACTCACACGATGCCGCGTGGGCTTCCACGCATTCTCGGCGGTCCATGTTGGGCCTGTCAGCGGCCGCGATCGGAAGTGGTCCGGCTCTCAGTCTGGCCGCGCAATCCGGAGCTGGGGAGCGCCCCAACATTTTGCTGTGCATCTCCGACGACCAGTCGGGGCTGCACGTTGGAGCCATGGGCGATCCGATTGTCCGGACTCCGGCGTTCGATCGGGTTGCAGAGCGGGGCGTGCTGTTCACCGACGCGCACTGCGACGCCCCGAGCTGTGGTCCGTCCCGCAGCGCGCTCCTCACGGGACAGTCCATCTGGCGGCTCGAGGAGGCTGGAAATATTCACAGCACGCTTCCCAGCAAGTTCCGGACCTACACCGAGACCCTTGAGCGGGCCGGCTACAGGACGGGCCGCACGAGCAAGGGCTGGGGGCCGGGGCGCCTTGCACCCGGCGGGCGCAAGCGCAACCCGGCCGGGGACCCGTTTGAGAGCTTCGCGTCATTCTTGAAAGACCAGCCTGGCAGCGAGCCGTTCTGCTTCTGGCTCGGGAGCCGCGATCCCCACCGCCCGTACGAGCCGCGTTCGGGGGCCAAGTCCGGCAAGGATCCGGCGCGCGTGGTCCTTCCGCCCCATCTCCCTGATGACCCGGTGGTCCGCCACGACATCCTCGACTACTACGTCGAGATTGAGCGCTTCGACCGCAAGGTTGGCCGGGCACTGGACCTGCTGGAGGCGAATGGACAAGCCGAGAACACGATCGTGGTGGTGACAAGCGACCACGGGATGCCGTTTCCGCGTGCCAAGGCGACCCTGTACGACTACGGGACCCGCGTGCCGCTGGCCATCCGCTGGCCGAGTGTCGTCCAAGGGGGCAGGACTGTCCAAGACTTGGTCAGCCTGAGCGACCTGGCCCCGACGTTCTTGGAGGCAGGTGGCGCGGCGGCGGATCCCTCAATCACGGGCCGCAGCCTGTTGCCGGTTCTCGCTTCAGGCAGGAGCGGGCGAGTCGACCCGTCTCGCGACGCGGCGTTCTCCGCGATGGAGCGCCACGACGGGTGTCGGCGCGGTGGCAAGGGCTATCCGTGCCGCGCAATTCGGACCGCGACCCATCTCTACATCCGGAACTTCGCACCCACTCGATGGCCGGCCGGATCCCCCGACGCCAAGGATTGCGCCCGCTCCATTCCTTACGGAGAGGTCGCCCCTTCCCCCACCAAGAACTTCATGATGCAGAACCGCTCAGACCCGGTCATCGACGGGCTCGCCGAACTCGCGTTCGGCACGAGGCCTGAGCACGAGCTGTACGACTTGCGCGACGATCCCGGGCAACTGCGCAACATAGCCGCATCGCCGGCGGTTGCCGACACATTGGGTGACCTGCGTGAGCGGTTGATGGCGCGGCTGGCCGCGACGGGCGACCCGCGTGCGTTGGGCGAGCTGGCCCCATGGGACCATTACCCGTACTACGGCCGGACGGTCAACGAGGGCTGGGCGGTGGATCCCCGGCCGTGATGCCGCCCGCGCGCCGCGGAGTCGCGTGTCTGGAAGCCTTCCCCCGGTTCTGCCCGAGTCCGCCAGCTTGCAAGGGATCACGCCGTTGCGCGGTTGATAATGGGTTCAGCATGACCCGCGATCAGAGTAATCCCCGCAACGGCACTGGGGCGCCGACCGGAACGCGCCGGTCATTCCTTGGAATGACCGCTGCAGCCGTCGGAAGCGGCGCCGCCCTGCGTCTGGCGGCTCAGTCCCCGCCGGGGGAGCGTCCGAACATTCTGCTGTGCATTTCGGACGACCAGTCTTGGTTGCACGCCGGGGCAATGGGAGACCCTGTCGTTCAGACGCCGGCATTCGACAGGGTTGCGGCCCAAGGTGTGCTCTTCACCAACGCCTACTGTGACGCGCCAACTTGCGGGCCGTCACGGAGCGCCATCGTCACTGGTCAGTCGATCTGGCGTCTCGAGGAGGCGGGCAACATTCACAGCACGTTGCCCAGCAAGTTCCCAACCTACACCGAGACCCTTGAGCGGTCGGGTTACCGGATTGGCCACACCAGCAAGGGATGGGCCCCCGGTCGTTTGGAGCCGGGCGGTCGCACGGAGAATCCCGCCGGGCCAAGCTTCGAGAGCTTCGACGCGTTCTTCCAAGGGCAGCCCGAGGGCCAGCCGTTTTGCTTCTGGCTCGGGAGCAGGGACCCTCACCGTCCGTACGAGCTGGGATCTGGAGCGGCTTCCGGGAAGGATCCATCGCGAGTGGTTGTGCCGCCCCACCTGCCCGACGATCCTGTGATTCGCAACGACATCCTCGACTATTACGTGGAGGTGGAACGCTTCGACCAGCGGGTGGGCCGCGCTCTGGACATCTTGGAGCGATCCGGGCAGCTGGGCAATACGATCGTCGTCGTGACCAGCGACCACGGGATGCCGTTCCCCAGGGCCAAGGCAAGCCTCTATGACTTTGGGACGCGCGTGCCCCTGGCGGTCTGCTGGCCCGAGGCGGTTGCAGGGGCCAGGACCGTCGATGACTTTGTCAGCCTCAGCGACTTGGCGCCAACGTTTCTGGAATCGGCCGGGTTGCCGTTGCACGCAGAGATGACCGCGCGGAGTCTGTTGCCCGTGCTCTCCTCGGGCAAGAGCGGCCAGGTCGACCCGGCCCGAGATGCCGCCTTCATTGCCATGGAGCGCCATGACGGGTGCAGACTGGGCGGGAAGGGTTACCCCTGTCGCGCCGTGCGCGATGCGACCCATCTCTACATCCGGAACTTTGACCCCACCCGGTGGCCGTCCGGGTCCCCCGATGCCCGGCACTGCGCGCGTGGCATTCCGTACGGCGAGGTGGACAGTTCCCCCACGAAGACCTTCATGATGGAGAACCGTGGGGATCCTGCCATCGATCGGCTCGCCGAGCTCGCCTTTGGCACAAGGCCCGAGCACGAGCTCTATGACTTGCGCGAAGACCCCGGCCAGCTCCGGAACATAGCAGCGTCACCGGCAGCCGCAGCTACGCTGAGCGCCCTGCGGGACCGGCTGATGGAGCACTTGGCCCGCTCGGGTGATCCCCGAGCGCTGGGACAGCCCGCCCCTTGGGACTATTACCCGTACTACGGGCGGAGGGTGAACGAGGACTGGTCAGTTTCTCCGAGGCCCTGACCCCCGTTTGCCGGCCCGCCGGCGGCGTTCCGCGGCCAAAGGCACACCTGCCACTCGCCGCCGAAGCTGGCTTCGGGATCCCAGCCGGGCGCTATGGTCTGCGAATCCGGCTGATCGCAGCTGTCGCTGCTCTCGCCACCTCGGGATCGTCTCCGTGACGCAACGCGGCCAGCTGGCCGAGCGCATTGGTATCGCGCCTCCAGCCGATCGAGTTGATCACGCCCACCAGCGCGCTGCCCCGCAATTCCGGGAGGGCCTCGCGCAGAGCACGGTCAGCGGCCGGGCCGGGCATCGGTTCCAGAGCCGTTCGGGCATAGTGGGACAGCCTATCGTCAACTAGGAGCGCGGCAACCGCCGGCACGGCCGACTCGTCACCCACCACGGCCAGCCTCTGGCAGGCCTTGGCTTTCGCGAATTCCGGCGACTCACCATCCTTCAGGATTGCGACCAGCTCCGGGGTGGCCATCCGCATGATGGCCCCAGCACTGTGCGGGGTATCGGCGAGCTGCTGCACCCGCATGCGCTCAAGCTCTCCGCGGTTTTGGGCTCGCAAGCGGTCAAGCGCGGCGACCGCGAGGGTCGCCAGGGCCAAGAATGTGCGTCGAATCATCTGCGACCTCCGGTCAGGGCAGGCGCCACGGCTCCCGCATGGCTCGCGAGCGCATGCGATTCGCCTCGTCATTGAACGGGAAACTGTCTGTCGCCGGGTCGAAGTCCAACGGCTCGCCCAGCTGGTATGCGATGTAGGCGGCATGGCACGCGATGTGGGTCTGGCATGCCGCGAGGGCGTTGGCTCGGGGATCCTCCCTGGACTTGACGCAGTCCAAGAAGTCCCGCACGTGGCGCGTGGTCGCCTCACGGGCGTCGTCAAACGTCCGGCGGTGCTGGCTAAGGCTGTCGGACGTCTCGACAATTCCTGCATCTCCCGTCTGGATCCATCCGGCTTCGCCCTCGAAGCGGGCGGCGCAGGCGCCAAGCCCATCCCAGCCGGTGTCCCGCAGCACCAGCTCCAAGCCGTTGCTGTAGAGAAAATCCACCGAGTAGGGTGTGACGCCCTCAGCGACGTGCGGAACGAACCGCACGGGTGCCGTCTCGTCCAGGCCGGCTGCCGCGTGGCACAGGTCCACAGTGTGCGAGCCCCACTCCAAGATTCCGCCGCCGTGAAAGTCGAAGAATCCGCGCCAGCGGCTCTTCACGTACAGGGAGTTGTACGGGCGCCACGGAGCCGGCCCGAGCCACCGGTCCCAGTCGACGACGCTCTTGGGCGGCTCCGGCTCGGCCGGCAGCCAGTCGTGGGTCGTGGCAGGCGTGTAGCGGTCCCCGGGGGCTGCGTTCGCCTCAAGCCGGCGCAGCTTCCCAAGTTCCCCCGACCGCGCCAAGTTAATGCAGTACTCGAAGTTTGTCCCGTTCCGGCGCTGGGTTCCGGCCTGGTACACCTGTCCGAGCTGGTGGAAGCTGTCCGCCAGGGCCCTGCTCTCCGCGATAGTCATCGAGCAGGGCTTCTCGCAGTACACGTCCTTGCCTGACTGTGCCGTCATGATCGAGAGCAGGGTGTGCCAGCGGTCACCGGTGGCGATCAAGACGGCGTCGATGTCGTCACGGGCCCACAGGTCGTGCATGTCGGCGTGCATCTCGCAATCCCGGTTGCCATGGTGCTGGTCAACCTTGGACTTGATCGCCTCGCGGCGCTCGTTCCGGGCATCGCAGATCGCCCGGAATTGGACATCGTCGTGCGTCAGGAACGACTCGAGATCCCGCTCCCCGCGACCGCCAATGCCAAGGCCCGCCACGTTGACGCGGTCGCTGGGCGCTACGGCGCCACCGAGTCCGAGCGCGGCCGCCGGCACCACCAGCGGAGCCGCTGCCCCGATCAGCCCCCGCCGCGAGACACCGCCCGGTCGGCTGGTGGCCTGGAATTGTGAGTCCATATCGCGAAGCCTCCCGCCGGTGCCACCCTGAGCCCGCAGACCCAAGCCCCGCTGGGCGCGCACCCGACCCGCACAGGATACCGCAGGTCGCTCAGAACGGCACAGGCTCGTCCTCGGGCACGCCCGGGGCCGGCGGCCCGGGGTCCTCGCGATCCGTGGGATCCAACGTGTGGAATGACGCGAACTTGTCCCTGAACACAAGGTGCACAGTGCCGGTGGGCCCGTTGCGCTGCTTGCCGATGATCAGCTCGGCCTTGCCCAGGAGCTCGGGATCGTTCGGCCTGTAGACCGAGCCTCGGTAGATGAAGCAGACCACGTCCGCGTCCTGCTCGATGGAACCGGAATCGCGCAGGTCGCTCAGGCGGGGCCGCGCGCTCTTGCGCCCCTTGCTCTCCGGGCCCCGGCTCAGCTGGGACAGGGCGATCACGGGGATGGCGAGGTCCTTCGCCAGCAGCTTCAAGCCCCTCGAGAATGCGGAAATTTCCTGCACGCGGTTCTCGATGCGGCCCTTCGAAGCCATCAGCTGCAGGTAGTCCACGATCACCAGGTCCAGTCCCTGCTCGGCCTGCAATCGGCGGCACTTGGCCCCCAGCTCGAAAATGCTGAGCTCGGCCGTGTCGTCGATGTACAGCTTGTAGCCGATCAACCTGCCCGCCGCGCTCATCAGCTTGTGGCGGGCGTCGGCTCGAAGCCTGCCCCTCCGGAAGTCCAGGTGGTTGACTTCCGCCTCCGAGCACAGGACACGGGTCAGGAGGGACTCGCGGGACATTTCCAGCGAGAACAGCGCGACGATCTTTGCATCGCGCCCTGGGCCTGCGGCGGCCACGTGCGTGGCGATGTTGAGCGCCATCGCCGTCTTGCCCATCGCCGGCCTGGCTGCCAAGATCACCAGCTGGCCCGGCAGAAAGCCGTTCGTCATGCGCTCGAGGTCCTGGAACGGGCTCGAAATCCCCTTGGTGCGCTTGGACGGGTCGAGGAAGGCGTCCAAGCCTCCCGGAAAGCCCTTGATTGTTTCCTCCGGGCTCTCCAGCCCGGATCGGAGCACATCGCTCCCGATGCGCATGATCTGCGTCTCGGCGTCGGCCAGAATTTCCTCGACTTCGCGCTCCGCCCGCGAACCGTCCTCGACGATGCTGGTGGCGGCATGGATGAGCTTCCGCAGGATTGCCTTGTCCTTGACGATCTTGAGATAGTTGCCCAGGAACTCCCCCCGGGGCATCCCCTGGGTGAGGCCGGCGACGAGGGCAACGCCCCCCACCTTCTCGAGCTGATTGACCTTCGTGAGCTCGTTGATGAGCGCCAAGTACTCGATTCGCTCGCCCCGCTCGTAGATCTGCCGCATGCAAGCGAAGATGCGCTTGTGGCGGCTGCTGAAGAAGTCCTCGTCGCTGATCCTGCCCGCAACCTCGGGGAACTTGCTGTCGTCCAGCAGAATCGTTCCCAGAACAAACTGCTCGCCCTCGTGGCTCCTGGGCACTCCGCGTGGCACGGACTGTTCGGGGATGCCCTGGTTAGGGCCGCTGTCGGCCCCTACGAGCGTGCCTTGCTCGGGCGGCGGCGGTTCCATCGGGCCAGGGTCCGTCACAAGAGGGTGTGGTCTAGCCTATCGCCAACTGGATCCGATCCGTAGCCGTGCCACGGCCCTCGGCTGGGCTTCGTTCGCGCTACCGGACCGGTGCCGCAACGACCGTGCCAGCGGAGCCCATCATACCGCCCGTGCGCGACATTGGCAGGCCCAGAGGCTGGAGGCCTGGGGCACATGGGCGACCTGCCCCTGAGTGCCGGGGAGTCGAGGTGTCAATTGCGAAGCAGGGCAAGAGTGATGCGTCCCGCTTCTCTCGTGCGCACCGGTACCTGCGATCCAAACCTAAAGTGTCACATGAAGCTAGTGCCGAAATCGGTGGTGTGCTTGGCTGCGCCGCAATTCCGATCGCGAGCGCTCTGCTGGCGAGCAAGACCGCAAGGCCGGATTCGATGCCTCGGTTTCGCGTCGGGAGGCCTCGGCATCTAGGGCCCAGCCGCCCCAGGTTGGCGGGTGCCGGCCGACTTGCGTGCCTGCAGGCGCACGCCGGCCGGACGACTGGAACTCACGACAGGGACATGTAGGCGTACACGACCGGAAGTGCGAAGAGGGCGCCGTCCATGCGGTCTAGGAGCCCGCCGTGGCCGGGAAGGATCGCACCGCTGTCCTTGATGCCCGCCGCCCTCTTCAGGGCGGACTCGGACAGGTCGCCGACTTGGCTGGCGACGTTCACAGCGAAGGCTAGGGCGATCGCCGCGAATGAAACCTCGCCCAGCAGGAACGACGCTAGGTACCAGGTGCCCGCCGCCGTGGCGGCGACCGCCGACGCGATCGTGCCTTCCCAAGTCTTGCGCGGGCTCACGGTGGCTGACAACGGGTGTCGCCCGAATGGCCTGCCGACTGCCAGGGCGACCGTGTCGCCAATCCCGACCGATGCCAGCGCGAAGACGAGCCAATGGGGCGACACAGCGTGCAGCCGCAATCCGGCCAGCAGAGGTCCCGCCACGTAGAGCACACCGAAGACTGTGATGGCGACACCGGCGAAGAGCCGCTTCGGGGGGATGCGAGCCAGAGTGGCCGCGCCCGCCAGAGAGAGTGCCAGCAGAGTTGCAAGGAACCCACCGTCAAGGTTGGGAACGAGCAGCCAAACGCCCGCGGCCGCGAAGCCCGCGGGCTGAAATGCTCGGTACCCGCAGGCGGTCGCAAGCCCGAAGAACTCCCGGAGCGCCACCAGTGCCATGGCAAGCACAGCTGCTGCGAGCAGTGCTGGCGGGCCGTGGAACGCCAGCGTCCACATGCCGACGGCCAGTGCCAGACCTGTCAGGACCCTCGCCACTGAGCCATCCTTCCCGCCCCTTCAGCGGAGCAGGGCCGCGTCCGCGAGAACCCTGGATCGCGAGCGGTCTCCACTCCCGGAACGGTCCTCGGGCAGGCCGCCGAAGCGACGGTTGCGCGTTTGGTAATCCAGCAGCGCGTCCAGCAGGTCCGTCGTTCGAAAGTCCGGCCAGTACCGGTCCGTGACCCAGATTTCCGAGTATGCGATCTGCCAGAGCAGAAAGTTGCTGATCCGGAACTCGCCGGAAGTTCGGATCAGAAGGTCAGGGTCGCCCGATTTCGGCGCATAGAGCATCGAGCTGAGCACCTGTTCGTCGATCTTCAAGGGACTGCGCAGCCCGTGGGACCTGCGGAGCAGCGCATTCACGGCTTCCACGATCTCGGAACGCCCGCTGTAGTTCAGCGCGACGTTGAGCCGCATGCCCTCGTTAGCGGCCGTCTCCAGAATCGCACTGTCGATGTCATCGCCGACTTCCGGGGGCAGTTGCTCCACCTTGCCGATGGCCTGGAATCTAACTCCGTTCGCCTTGAGCTTGGGGAGTTCCCTGCGGAGGTAGCGGCGCAGCAAGAGCCAGAGGGTCTCGATTTCCGCCTTGGGCCGCTTCCAGTTCTCGACCGAGAAGGCGTACAGTGTCAGGGCTCCGATACCCAGCCTGCAACAGGCCGCGATGATCTCCCGGACGGGCCGCACACCGGCGCGGTGGCCCGCAGCCCGGGGGAGCAGACGCTTCTTGGCCCAGCGGCCATTGCCGTCCATGATCACCGCGACGTGACGCGGCAAACGTTCCGGCCGCAACCGGTGCGCCATGCGAGATTCTTGGCTGCCGGGAGGCGCCCAATCCAAGAATTCCTGCATTTCGCCGCAGTCGCCTGCCGCCCCATCGTAGCAATGCACCCCATGACCGTCGAACGCCGCGGCCGGCCGGCCAGCCCTGTGTTGCAACGGGCCGAGCATTCGCTAGAATGAGGGCGGAATGCGCCTCGGATCCCCAGTTTCTTGCGCGGTTGGGCTGCTGATCCTAGCAGCGGGGGCGCTGGCGCAGTCGGTCGCGCCGGGGGATCAGGAGACCATCAGGGTCGAGGTCAATGTCGTCAACCTTCCGGTAACCGTCACCGACTCGGAAGGCCTGTTCATCGCCGATCTCAACAAGGAAGACTTCACGGTCTGGGAGGACGGACAGGAGGTCGAGATCCGCTACTTCACGCGCAGCGTCGAGGAGGAGAAGAAGCCGCCGCTATATGCCGGCTTCATTATCGATCTGAGCAACACGGCGCGGCTCTATTACAAGACCTACCAGACTTCGATCGGAGATCTTGCGTGGATGCTCGTGCCGGAGGGTGGCCGCAACAAGGGCTTCCTCTTCGGCTACCACACCGAAGTGGACGAGCTCGTGGACTTCACCAACGACCCTGTTACGCTCACCGAGCGGATGGAGAGCCTCAAGCATGGCGGGGGGAGCTCGATGTTCGACGCAATCTACCGCGCCTGCACTGACAAGCTGGTATCAATCCCGTACCAGGGGGCGAGCGAGCCCCGGAAGGTGATCGTGGTGATCGGCGACGGGCACGACAACGCCAGCAAGCGGTCGATCGACGAGGTGATCTTCGCCGCCCAGCTGCACCAGGTGACAGTCTATGCCGTCAGCACCGTCGGCTGGGGCTACCACGAAGCGGAGGAGGGGAATCTGGTGCGGCTCGCGCGCGAGACGGGCGGTCGCGTCGTGAGGCCCATGCAGGACGTCCACAAGGACATCTCGGGCTACTTGTCCAAGCCGCAGGATGCCGGAAATTACCAGTATGAGGTTGGCACGGGGGGCTATGCCGCCGCCCAGCTCCAAGCGCTGTACGCGGCGATCCTCGACGTGGCGGGCAATGTGGCCAGCCAGTACATCCTCGGGTACATTCCCGCGCGGCCGTTCTCCGACAGACAGTTTCGGCTGATCGATGTCGAGCTTGGCCTGGGCGGCGCCGAAGTGCAGGTCTACCACCGGCGGGGCTACTTCCCGCCCACGGTTCCGGCGTCCCCGTAGGGCGGATCTCGGTATAATCCCGAGTGTGGTCGACCTTGCGACGCAGGCGCGTCGGCTGCACGACGTAGGCCTCAACCTATACGAGTCCAACGCCTATCTGGTCCTGATCGGGCATGTCCAGTTCAAGGCCTTGGACGTTGCCAGCCGCGCCAACATTCCACGGGCCAAGATTTACGAGGTTCTCAGCAGCCTCGTGGACAAGGGATTTGTGCGGGTCGTGCAGGCCAAGACCAAGCAGTACTCGGCCGTCGAGCCGCGACTCGCCCTGGCGGGCTATCTCGGGCGTCGGCGCGAGGCCTTCCTGAGCGAGTGGGAGGACCGCCAGCGGCTCGCGAAGACCCTCAGCGACGAACTTGCCGGGATCTTCAGGGCCGGCTCGAACGGCAACAGCGCGCTGAACTACTTGCGGATTATCACCGACACCCGCCAGATCGTCGAGGAGTATCGGGGCATGCTCGTGCAGACAGACCGGGAATACGTCGAGTTTGCCCGCCGTCCGTACGGGGTGGATCCCAGCCGGGAGCCGATCGTCCGGAGTCTTGCGGACCGTGGCACGGTCTGCAAGCTTCTGTTCGACCTCAGAGACCTCGAGCACGGGAGCGGTGGCGAGGACTTGGCGAATCTCCGGGCGGCCGGGGCTGAAGTTCGCCTGGGCCGGAGCGTCCCCCTGAAGCTCGCCCTGTTCGACAATCACAGCGGCATGATCTCGCTCGACGACCCGGTCGTGAGCCACCGAAAGATCACGGCCTTGGTGTTCGAGCACCTCAGCCTGGGCACTGCGATGCGCACTCTGTTCGACGACCTCTGGAACCGCAGCTCGCCGCTGGAGGATTTCGTAGCCGCGGGCCGGCGCGGCTAGCAGGCCCGCCAGATGGCCTCTTCAGTCTCCAAGGCGGTCATCCCGGTGGCAGGGTTGGGAACGCGAATGCTGCCAGTCACGGCTGCCCAGCCCAAGGAGATGCTGCCGATTGGCGGCAAGCCGATCGTCCAGCACGTTGTCGAGGAAATGGCGCGGTCGGGCGTCCGTGACGTGCTCTTTGTGACGGGGCGCGGAAAAGCGCCGATCGAGAACCACTTCGACCCCGACCCGGCGCTGATCGAGACGTTGCGCCGAGCGAAGAGGGATGCGGCGATGCGCAGCTTGGACTTCGCGCGTCTCGGAATGAACATTCTGTACACGCGCCAGCCCGCGCCGCGCGGGCTGGGCGACGCGATCTTGCACGGTGAGGCCTTCGTCGGCGGCGAGCCCTTCATCGTGGCGCTGGGCGACTCGATCATCGGCGCGCGGGCCGATTCCGAGGTGTGCCGGCGCATGGCCCGGGCGCTCCTCGATCGCGGCGCGGACGTGGCGGTGGCCGTGCAGCAGGTTGAGGCGGACCGCGCGAGGTTCTACGGCGTTGTGCAGCCGGCCGCGGGCGGCGACGTGTTCCCGGTCCGGACGATTGTCGAGAAGCCAGCCCCGGGCAGCGCGCCCAGTCGGCTCGCTGTCGCGGGCCGGTACGTCTTTTCCCCGAGCATCTTTGGCGCGATCCGGGGCATGGCGCCCGATGCCGGCGGGGAAGTGCAGATCACGGACGCGATCCGGGCTGTCGCCCGGGGCGGCGGCCGTGTCATCGGTGTTCGCCTGCAGCCCGGGGAAGAGCGCTACGACATCGGGAACATGGCCAGCTACTACGAGACGTTCCTGAAGTTTGCCCTGGCCGATCCGGAGCACGGGGAGCGCCTTCGGTCGCACCTCGCGCGCCACTTGGGCCGCCGCGCGATGTGACATTCTAGAGAAGCGGCATGGCAAGAATCTTCCGAGCTTGGGATTGCCTGATCCTCGTCGATCTGCAGAATGATTTCATGCCGGGCGGCGCTCTTCCGGTGCCGCGTGGAGACGAGGTGGTCAGTTTGGCAAACGCACTCGCGCGTGCGTCGGGTCATGTGGTCGCCAGCCAGGACTGGCACCCGCCGGACCATCGCAGCTTCTCGTCCCAGCACCCGGGCAGCAAGCCGGGGCAGATTGCCGAGCTAGGCGGGCTTGAGCAGGTGCTCTGGCCGGACCACTGCGTCCAGGGAACTACCGGTGCCGCGTTCCATGCCGGCGTTGACCGCTCCGGGATTGACGCCGTGTTTCGTAAAGGGCAGGACCGTGACCTTGATAGCTACAGCGCATTCTTCGACAACGCCCGGCGGCGCTCGACGGGCCTCGCGGAGCATCTTCGCCGGCGTGGTGTGGAATCCGTCGCGGTGATGGGTCTGGCGACCGACTACTGCGTGAAGTTCAGTGCGCTTGACGCCGCGTCCCTGGGGCTGCGGACAACGGTCCTGATCGACGGCTGCCGCGGGATTGATCTCGAGCGCGGCGATGTCGAGCGGGCCTGTGATGAGATGCGCAGCGCCGGAGTCGCGATCTGCCGGTCCGGAGGCCTGCTTTGAGCGAGGATCCGGTCACCGCCGCCGAGGGCCGGTACCTGCGGCTCGTCCGGCGCGGCCATTGGGAGTTTGTCGAGCGGGTCGGCGTGCTGGACGTCGCAGTTCTGGTGCCCATCACGGACCATCGCGAGATTGTGCTGGTTGAGCAGTACCGCATCCCGGTTCAGCGGCGCATGATCGAGCTGCCGGCCGGATTGGTCGGGGATGAGCCCGGCTCGGCTGACGAGGGCCTGCTCGAAGCCGCCAACCGGGAACTGGAGGAGGAAACCGGGTATCGCGCGTCCACCTTGGACCTACTGTTGCGAGCGCCCAGTTCGGGCGGAATGACGAGCGAGGTGGTGACCTTCGTCAAGGCGACGGGCTTGGCAAGGGTTGGCGAGGGCGGGGGTGTCGAAGACGAGGATATTCGCGTGCACGTCGTTCCCGTGGACAGCGTGGGCAAGTGGCTGCAGGACCGGCAAACGGACGGCTGTTTGCTCGACCCCAAGATTTTCGCGGGCCTGTACCTGATCGGCGCTAGCGGCGCAAGTGCGTTCTGCGGCCGACCGGGAGAGCGCACGGTTGCCGGGACATCGTGACTTCCGCGCCGTCGAACCGGGCTGAGAACGGGTGAAGACTGGTCGGGAATCCCGACGATCGGCACCGCTGGCAGAGCATCGATACTGGTAGGGTCATGGCAAGCCTCGCTTATGACGCCGTTCTGGTCGTCTCTTTCGGAGGGCCCGAGCGTTCGGAGGATGTCCTGCCATTCTTGGAGCACGTGGTCCGGGGCCGCCGCGTGCCCCGTGCCCGGCTGCTTGAGGTGGCCGAGCACTACTACGGCCTCGGCGGTCGAAGCCCGATCAACGACCATAACCGAGCCCTCATCGCCGCTCTCAGCGGGCAACTCGCCGGGCGCGGCCCGGCGCTGCCGGTGTACTGGGGCAACCGTAACTGGCATCCATTTCTCGAGGACACCCTCGGGCAAATGGCACGGGACGGGGTGAGGCGGGCGATCGCCTTCGTGACCGCGGCGTTCAGCTCGTACTCCAGCTGCAGACAGTACCGCGAGAACATCGCCGACGCGATCGCCAGCGTCGGCGAGGGAGCGCCCGAGGTGGACAAGATCCGGGCGTTCTTCAACCATCCCGGCTTCGTGGAGGCAATGGTGGACCGGCTCCGGGCGGCGCTGCGAGCCCTGCCCTCGGCGCCCTCGGGAACGCCCGTCGTGCTTTTCACGGCCCACAGCATCCCGCTGTCCATGGCCCACCACTGCAGCTACGCCGCCCAGATCACCGAGGCCGCCCGCTTGGTCAGCGAGATGGCCGGTGTCCGCCACTGGGAAGTGACGTACCAGAGCCGCAGCGGGCCGCCATCGCAGCCCTGGCTGGGACCGGACATCTGCGACCGCATCGCCCAGCTCCATGCCGAAGGCGCGACTCAGCTCTGCGTCGCGCCGATCGGATTCCTCTCCGACCACATGGAGGTGCTCTACGACCTGGACGTCGAGGCCGCCCGGCGGGCGGCCGCACTGGGCATGGACTTCGCGCGGGCCGGCACTGTCGGCACGCACCCCGCTTTCGTCGCCATGGTGCGCGGGTTGATCAGGGAACGGGCCGAGGGCTGGGCAGATCGCGCCTGTGCCGGCACGATGCCGCCCGCCCATGACGTGTGCCCGTCGGATTGCTGCCCCCGGCCGGTGTGGCCCGCGCCGCCGGCACGCTGACACGGCGGGTGGGGCGGGCGCCCTGTAAGCCGGTTTCTGTCCCCGCCCGCAGACGGGTGGCAGCCATTCATCTAGGGCGCCTGTTGCCAGTCGCCTCCAGCGGCCCACCCGGGGCTCGATCGCGACGGGCCGCCGCGTCGCCCCCTATTTGGCCTTGCTCCGCGTGGGGTTTGCCCTGCCATCCCGGTTGCCCGTGACGCGGTGCGCTCTTACCGCACCATTTCACCCTTACCCCGGAACAATCCGGGGCGGTTTGTTTTCTGTGGCACTTTCCGTCGGTAGTCCCGCCCGGCCGTTAGCCGGCACGCTGCCCTTCGGAGACCGGACTTTCCTCGACGCGGTGAAGCGCCGCGACTGCCCGGACGCCCGTCCCGGTACCGATTATAGCGCTCGCCCGGCGCGGATCAGGCCAGCAGTGCCTTGACCACGTGCGCCTGCTCGACTCCGGTGAGCTTGGCGTCCAAGCCCTGATGCCGGTAGGTGAAGCGCTCGTGATCGATCCCGAACAGGTGCAGCAGCGTCGCCTGGTAGTCCCGGATGGGAACCGGATCTTTGACGATGTTGTAGGAGAACTCGTCCGTCTCCCCGTACACCACGCCACCCTTGATGCCTCCGCCGGCCATCCACAGGCTGTAGCAGCGCGGGTGGTGGTCCCTGCCGTAGTTCGTCGGCGTCAGCTCGCCCTGGGAATAGATCGTGCGCCCGAACTCGCCGCCCCAGATCACCAGCGTCTCGTCGAACAGGCCGCGGTCCTTGAGATCCTGCACGAGCGCCCACGCGCCGCGGTCCGAATCCCGAGCCTGTGCCTCCAGCACGACCGGGGCGTCATTGTGGACGTCCCACCCGCGGTGGTAGATCTGCACGAACCGAACTCCGCGCTCGACCAGGCGGCGGGCCATCAGCGCGGCGTTCTGGAACTTGCCAGGCTCCCGGGCTTCCTCCCCCCAGCGCTTCCAGGTGCTGTCGGGCTCGGATGACAGGTCGCTCATTTCCGGGACCGAGGCTTGCATGCGGAAGGCCATCTCGTACTGCTCGATCCGAGCCATCGTGGCCGGATCGCCGATCCGATCGTGCTGGAGTTGGTTGAGCCTCGAGAGCCCGTCGAGCATCCGCCGGCGCACAGTCGTGTTCACGCCGTCCGGATTCTTGACATAGAGCACCGGGTCGGCGCCCGCTCTCAGGCCGACGCCCGCGAACTCCGGCGAAAGGAAGCCGGAACTCCAGAGCTTGGCCGAGATCGCCTGCTGGCCCGCCTTGGGATGGCTGCGCTCGGCGTTCATGACCACGAACGTGGGCAGGTCCCGGTTCAGGCTGCCGAGGCCGTACGAGATCCAAGAGCCGATGCATGGCCGGCCGGCAACTTCGCGCCCGGTCTGGATGAACGTGATGGCGGGCTCGTGGTTGATCGCGTCGGTGTTCATCGAGCGCACGATGCAGATGTCATCGGCCATGCTGGCCGTCAGCGGCAGGAGCTCCGAGATCCACGCGCCGCTCTGCCCGTGCTGGGAAAACTCGAACACCGACGGCGCGATTGGGAATCGGGCCTGGCCGGACGTCATCGTCGTGAGCCGCTGCCCTTGACGGATCGATTCCGGAAGGTCCTTGTCGTACCATTCCCGCATCTTCGGCTTGTAGTCCAACAAGTCCATCTGTGGCGGAGCGCCCATGGTGTGGAGGTAGATGCAGCGCTTGGCCTTCGGCGCGAAGTGCGGCAAGTGGGGCAGTCCCCCAAAGCGCTCGCCCTCCGAGCCGCGCGCCTCATCCGCCATCAGGGTGGCGAGCGCGATTCCGCCGATGCCCTTCGCCTGGCGCGCGAAGAATTGCCGCCTAGTCTCAGTCTTGATCGCCTCTTTAATCAGGTCCATTGCTTTGTTCCCCATTCTGGGACGGCCCGCGGCCATCCCTGCTCCATGCTACTTGTTCAGCGCCTCGTCCAAGTTCATCAGCTGATTCGCCATCATTGTCCAAGCCGCCAGTTCGGCCGGGGGAAGGCCCTCGTCCAGAGGGTGCTCGCCCGTCCTCAGCAGCTTGGCCGCGCTCTCCCCGTCATTCCCGTAGTGGGCCAGAAAGTCCGCGTAGCCGTCACTGGCGACCGCGCGCTCGCCCTCTTCAAACTCGCGCGAGAGAAGCCGGACTGTCATGTGGTCGAGGCGTGAGTCGAATTCCGTGCCCGCTTCCCGCATCGCCTTCTGCGCCATGAACCGCGCGGCCTCCACGAATTGGGTGTCGTTCATTGTCACCAGCGCCTGCAGCGGAGTGTTGGTCCGCTCGCGCCGGACGGTCGCATGCTCGCGCGTCGGTGCGTTGAAGATCTGCATCGATGCGGGAGGCGCGGCACGCTTCCAGAACGTGTACAGGCTGCGGCGGTACAAGCTGTCGCCATTGTCGCGCTTGTAATGCCTCGTGTTGCTGCCGAGCATCGCGACCGCTTCCCAGACGCCGTCAGGCTGGTAGGGCTTCACGCTGGGGCCGCCGATCTTGCGCGTCAGGATGCCGGTCGCCCCGAGCCCGAAGTCCCGCAGCATCTCGGCGTCCATGCGGAATCGCGGGCCTCGAGACAGGAGCCTGTTGTCGGGATCCCGCTCCAGCTTCGCAGGATCCGCCTCGGCCGATTGCCTGTAGGCCGAGGATGACAGCATCGTCCGCAGCAGGCCCTTGGTGTCCCACCCGCTCTCGCGATACTCGACTGCCAGCCAGTCCAACAGGCGAGGGTGGGACGGCGCCTCCCCTTGGGAGCCGAAGTCGTCGCTCGTTCGCACCAAGCCCTCCCCGAACACCTGCTGCCAGAATCGATTCGCGGCGACCCGCCCGGTCAGCGGATTCCGGCCATCCACCAGCCACTTTGCCAGGTACATTCGATTCGGCCGGCCCGGCGTCGCCAGTGTCGGAAGGAAGCCCGGCGTCGCTGCCGCCACCTTCTCCTTGCGCTGGTCGTAGAGCCCGCGGAACAGGATGTGGGCTTCCGCCTGGCTGCCTTCCTTTTCCTGCATCACGTGCGTGACCGCGCCCCGCCTCCGGATCTCCCGAACCTCGAGCTCGGCTCGCTTCGACTCGGCGTAGCGCTCCTGATAGGCAGGGTCGAGAAGGTTCGCGTGGTGCAGTGCCAAGAGGCGGCGCTCCTCGTCGTCGAGCTCCGCCGGGGCCTTGGCGCGGGCGACGGCCAGCTCCGGCCAGTTAGCCACGAGATAGGCCTCCTGGGCACTGATCTCGCGGTCGTACATGCGCACATCCGCGACGGCGCCTCCGGGCAGTCCGCGCGACTTGACCTCCTCGTCATCGCTGTAAAACCCGCGTCCGAGCCGGAGCGGCAGGCCGCCTGCGATAGCTCCATCCAGCTTGGCGAAGTACTCGCTGCCCTGGAACGGCATGTGCTCGCCGTTGGAGTAGATGCTCAGGCCCGCCCTCTCGCCCGAACCGTCATACGTGACAGTGATGTGGAGCCAGGTGCCTGGTTCTAGCTGGTATTGGTTGTTGGGTCGGATCTCGATGCTCGAAGACTCTTCGCCGTCCACTGCGGTCATCGTGAAGACAATCTGCCGACCTCCAAGCGTCACCGCCCACCCGCTGCGCTTCTTCTCCGAGTCGGTCTGGCTCAAGACCACGTACGAGCCGGCATCCTTGGGATGACGGACCCAGAACGCGACCGAGAAGGGTGTCTCGTTGCGCACCTCCAAGCCGGGGAACTCCAAGAATCCGTCCCCGGTAAACTCGAGCGCTCCCACATCCGGCCTGGGGCCCTCTCCGCGTGCGACGTTGGCAGCGAGCTCCAATGGCCGGAGCTGGCCGGCCGCGAGGGCCTCGGAGTCGCCCACCTGCAGCGTCGCGTGCCGATCGCCGAGGGGATGTTCGATGCTCTGGTAGCTGCGGCCGGCGAGCCATTGGCCAAAGGCGGGCCCCGGGGAGGCGATCGCCGCTTCGAGCAGGCCGCGGTTCTCGCGCACCGTTCGTCGCAGGCCGTCATAGAGCTCGCGATCCTCGCGCCGGGGCACGATGATGAATGGCGGCGTGTCGGAGATGTTGCCGTCCATGACGTACTGGGTCGTGTTCCGGAAGAACGCTGTCATTGCGTAGAAGTCACGCTGCGTGATCGGGTCGAACTTGTGGTCATGGCAGGTGGCGCAGCCCACAGTCAGGCCAAGGAAGACCGTGCCCGTCGTGTCGGCCCGGTCCTTGGCGTAGATCACCTCGTACTCTTCCGGGATCACCCCGCCCTCGTTCGTCGTCGCGTTGCATCGGTGGAACCCGGACGCGATCAGCTGGTCCATCGTGGGCTTCGGCAGCAGGTCACCCGCGACCTGTTCCACGACGAAGTCGTCGAACGGCAGGTTGCGGTTGAAGGCTTGGATCACCCAGTCGCGATAGGGCCACATCTCGCGATAGTTGTCGATGTGGATCCCGTGCGTGTCGGCATAGCGCGCCGCATCCAGCCAGTACCGGGCCCGGTGCTCGCCGTACGCGTCGGAAGAGAACAGGCTGTCGAGATAGCGCTGGTACGCGCCTGCCTTCGTGTCGGCCAAGAACCGCTCCAGCGCCTCTGGCGTGGGCGGGAGCCCTGTGACGTCGAGCGCGGCGCGCCGGGCGAGCGCTCGCCTGCTGGTCTCAGGGGCGGGCGAGAGCCCGGCCTCTTCGAGGCGTGCCAGCACGAACCGGTCGATCGGGTTGCGGGCCCAGTGGGGATCCTCGACTTCCGGCAGCTCAGGGCGGGCGGGGATTTCGAACGCCCAGTGACCGGTCCACTCGGCCCCATCAGCGATCCATGCCCGAATGACCTCGGCCTCTGCCTCGTCGATGCTCTTGTGGGAGTACTCGGGTGGCATTCGAAGGGCCGGGTCAGACTGCACGATCCGCTGGAACACCAAACTCGAGTCGGGATCTCCGGGAACCACCGGAGCACCGTTCGGCCGGCTGGAGAAAAGGCCCTCACGGCGGTCCAAGCGGAGGTCTGCCATGCGCGCCGCTGAGTCCGGGCCGTGGCACTGGAAGCACTTGTCCGAAAGCAGGGGGCGAACGTCTGTCTGAAAGTTCACGCGCGCGCCCGGAGTGGCTGACGGCCACGCCAGCACAACAGTCGTCGCAACCAATAGATAAGCTCGGCAATTCCGCATGTGCGGACATTATATATGTACCGATACCTCATGTGTGCCCATGCCTCGATCTGTGGCATGTCTGGCCAGCCTGCGAGCCAGCCGGCCAATGCGGCCAGCCTGGAACTCGACGAGTGCACTGACTGACCAGTCGCGAAGTCGATCTGTCAGCAGTCCTGGCCGTGGGTGATGCAGTGCCATTCGTGCCGGGGCGAGAATCAGGTGGGAGACGAGTGCCAGGGCTAGGAAACTGGCACGGGCCGGGCTCGACAACGGCCCGCTCCACTCAGTCGTCCGCGCACGGCGGCCGCCGGTTCCATTCCATTCATCCGCTCACCTGAGACTTGACCACTTGCATGGCAGTGCCCGCGATCCCTGCGAGTCTGGTTCGGAGCAGGTTGACCGATCCACTGCGCTGCTCGGCAGCGCGGAATCGGGACTATGGGGAGGCCTCCGCCGTCGAAGCGGCACAACCCATTCCAAGGTGGGCCCGGCGGAACCGTCCCTGGTGGTTCTCAGCCGCCACGGCTGACCGGCGGGCGCGAGGGCTGGAATGGCACCATCGGTAGAATCGGGGCAGATGCCCCGCAATCTCTGCCTCATTGGAGCACTCCTCGGCCTCTGCGCGTGCACCGTGGGTCCAACCCATGTCGGGGACGAGTTCGAGATCGCGAGCGGCCTTGAGATGACGGTTTGGGCCGCGGAGCCGCTGCTAGTCAATCCGACCAACTTCGACATAGACGAGTACGGCCGGGTTTGGTTCGTGGAGTCGGTGAACTATCGCACGGACCTGAAAGGCCAGCCCCGCAACGATCTCCAGGGTGACCGGATCGTCATCCTTGAGGATTCGGACGGAGACGGGCGCGCCGATTCCAGGAACGTCTTCGACCAGCATCCCGACATGCTGGCGCCGCTGGGCATATCGGTCCTGGGGAACAGGGTCTTGGTCTCCCAGTCACCTGACCTCATCGTCTACACGAAGGACGAGAACGACAACATCGTCTCGAAGGAGACGCTGCTCTCGGGGTGGGGCGGGGTAGACCACGACCATGGGCTGCACGTGGTCCTGTTCGGCCATGACGGGCGCTACTACTTCAACTCGGGAGACCAAGGCTTCGATATCACGGACCGGTCCGGCGGATCGTTTCGCAGCGCCCGCGAGGGGCCCTTCTACGCGGCGACCGTGCAGTCCGTCAACCCGGACGGAACGGACTTCCGGGTGCTGGCGCACAATGCTCGCAACCCGTACGAGATCGCGCTGGACTCCTTCGGCTCGATCTGGCAAACGGACAACGACGACGACGGCAACCAGTGGACGCGCCTGCTCTACGTGATGGAAGGTTCCAACTTCGGCTACTGGGGCCCGGGTGGGCGTCGCTGGCGGGAGGACAGGGGCACGCACTTTCACGAGGAGCGCCCCGGCACGGTTCCGTACGTCGCTCGCACGGGCCCAGGGTCCCCGGCGGGTCTGGCCCTGTACGAGGGTAACCTGCTGCCACCCCGGTATCGCGGCCAGCTATTGCACGCCGAGCCCGGCAAACGCCTTGTCCAGACGTTCCGGCTCAGCAGCGACGGGGCCGGTTTCGGGATGGATGCCGAGAACACGGTCGTCAGCACAGATCCGGTCTTTCGGCCCAGCGACATAGCGGTGGCCCCCGACGGGTCGGTGTTCGTGGCGGACTGGCGAGATCCGGTCGTCGGCGGTCACAACATGCTCGACCGCGAGCAGGGTCGCATCTATCGCATCGCCCCCACCGGTCACCAAGCCCCGAAGCCAGCGTTGGACCTTCAGTCGGCGGACGGGCTGCTCTCCGCCTTCGCCTCTCCGAACCAAGCCACGAGGCATCGCGCCTACCAAGAGCTGGCCCTGAGGCCCGAAGCCGAGCGCTTGTCATTGCTGCAGCGCGCATGGAGCGTGGATAGCGATCTGCTGCGTGCCCGGTCCTTGTGGATGTTGGGCGGCATGGGGCTCGCGGGGGAGCGAGCGGTCGGCGAGGCGCTCGTCTCGCGAGATCCGAGATTCCGGATCCTCGCTCTGCGCGTGGCCCGCTTTCACGGCTTGGACCTCGCTGCGAAGGCCGCGGCCTTGGCCGGGGACGGTGACCCGCAGGTGCGACGGGAGGTGGCCCTCATGCTGCCGCACCTCGGTCGAGACGAGCGTATCCGGATTTGGTTGAGCCTCGCTGAAGACCTGCCGGCGGACGACCGCTGGTACCTCAGCGCGATGGGGATCGCGGCCACCGGCCTGGAGGACGACCTGTTTGCGGCCCTGCGCGGGAGCCAGGGTGGGTGGACCTCCGAGATTGCGGCCCTCTACCGGATTCTGCAGGCGCCGAGTTCCCGGGAATTCTTGGCTCGGGTGGCGCTTGACAGCGCCGCCGGGTCTGACGCGCGACTGGGAGCCATCGAGGCACTCGGATGGCATCCGGGGCAGCTTGCGGCCCGAACAGTCGCACAGGTTGCGGGCGATGTCGACAGCGCTCCAGAGTTGCGCAGCCGTGCGCTCTACCTCATGGGCAAGCAGCTGTACAGCGATTGGCGCGATTGGCGCGACGACGCCTTTGTGGTGGCGGCGATCGGCAGGGCGCTCGGGTCCCCGGACACGCGGGCTGCCGCGCTCGATGTGGCGGCCATGGCCGCCCACCCCTCGCTCGCGCCCCAATTGCTGCGGCTCGCTTCGAGCGAGGACGCGGACGAGGCTGAGCGTGTCGTGGCTGTCCGCACGCTTGGTTCAGTCGGGGGTCTCGAGGCCGAGCGGATGCTCCGGGACCAGTTGGGCAGTGGGCCTGCCAGCCTGCGGATAGCCGCCATGGAGGGGCTCAGGCGCGCCTCTGCCAGCGGGATTCAGGAAACCCTCGTCGAAACGATCCTCTCTGCTGCCCCGAATGAAGTGCGTGCCGCCGCGCTCCGGACGCTGGCGGCCAACCCAGAGGGCCAGCACCGAATCTTGGACATGGAGGAGGCGTTCGAGCTTCCCGCGGAGTTGCGATCGGTCGCCGCGAGCATCTTGGCTCGGTCTCGTGACCGCGATGTGCGGACTAGGGCGGCTCTGGTGTTACCCAGCCAGCAAAGCGCCGGGAGCCAGCGCGTGATCCGCGTCCGCGAGATCGTCGAGTCTGTCGGAGATGCGCAACGAGGCAAGGCCGTCTTCGATCGCAAGGATGGCGCGAGCTGCGCGAAGTGCCATTCGCTCGTTCCGGGGGAGGAGATTGTGGGCCCCAGCCTGGCCACGATCGCGACCAAGTACGGCAAGGAAGGACTGCTTGACGCGATACTGCACCCAAGCGCGGGAATCGCCCCGGAATACGCGAGTTGGATCTTGGACACAGCCACCTACGGGACCGTCAGCGGCTTGCTGGTCGTGGACACGCCGGAGCGGATCGTATTGCGCACGGAGGCCGCCGACGACTTGACCTTTGCGCCGGAGGAAGTGCTGGACCGTCGGCAGGGCAAGCTCTCGCTCATGCCCGATGACCTGGCCAGCGCAGTCTCGTCTCAGGAGCTCATCGACTTGATCACCTTCCTCGCGACCCTTGGCGGGGGACCGCCGTCGGCCGGCACCTGAGGCTGACAAAGAGTCGCGTCAACCGCCCGGCACGGAGCGATTGTTCGGCGAACCCAAGGGGTTCCGGGGCGGTGTCCGACGTGCACCATCCCGCACCGTCCCCCCGTCGCGCCTGGTGCTGCCGTCTTGGCATCCGCATTCTCGCGCGGACTCTACAGAGGGCCGTCGAAGAGTCTCACCAACGGTGGGCGAGGCGGTGTTCGCAGGGACCGCCGGTTGAGTGTGGCATCCGCTAAGCCCCGAACGGAGACGCAGGTCGGTTGGACCTCATCGCGGTCTCGGGCCAACCTGCGAACCACATCTTGGATGCGATCTAGTTAGGGTGGGGACCGATCCAGCCTATCGATACGATGTTCCGGTCCCGGTCATAGCGGAAGTAGATCCGCACGCAGAGATTGTGGGAAGTGTGGCTGTTGGGCTTGGTGTGCATCTCGAACCGGTGTCGCTCACCTCGGATCGGGTCATGGTACTCGTGACCCAGGGCTCCCTTCCTGAGCGGGCTGACGTCGATATTCTGCGACTTGAGCCAGTCAAGCATGCCCAAGCTATCACCTCTACCACCCAGTTGCATGTCGCAGTATGTCGCCAGCCCGGCCAGGTGGGTCATCACTTTACTGGGAGGGCCAGCGTTGGGGTGGAGCTGTTTCAAACCTCTGTCAACATCAACTCCAAGTGCCAGCTGGTTGCTCCACCTGTCGCGAGCGTACTTGCACACTTTCTCCACGGAATCTACCGAATCGGGCGCCCAGCCATTGGTCTGCCCGAAAGCCGGCGAAGACTCAAGCCTTGTGACGCTCATCGCCGTCATATTCTTCTTTGCCAGTTTCAAGTCACGCTTTAGCGCGCGGTTGTCGTCAATACTGAGAACGAGCTTGGCTTTTAGTTCCGCGATCTTGATCCCTAGCCTCCTTTTCTCGATTGCAAACAGGTCGTCCACCAGTCCGGACGACAGTTCATCTGGATCATGGTCGGGTGTCGGGTCTTTCTCTGTACCCTCCAGATCTGTGTCGGCGTTGTCCCGTTGCTTGGTTGCCAGTGCATTCCACTCCTCCTCATAATCTTCCCCAGAAACAAACGGGCGTCCTTGAGGCGCGATGGCTGTGAGCAATTCTCGCGTTGTCTCAGCCTTCTTCGCCTGAGCCTTGAATCGGCGCTCCCGCACTGATACGAGTTGGTCTGCGAGGGCCACGTTCAAGGGATCAGACTCTAGGCTCTTGTCTAGATCGCGCTGTTCGTCTCGCGCCTTGTCGTCATCTAGCTGGGCCCGCTTCCACTCCCGTGCAGCGTGGTCAAGACCCTTTCGCATCCGTTTCAAGTCCAGTTGCATGTCCTTTAGATCGCGGGAGTGGTAGGCCAGCTTCCAAAGTGCGCGGACTCTCGGTGCGTAGAGTGCCAACCATTGTGCCCCGTGTACCTCGGCCACTCGCTGAATCTCTGACCCGACTTGCTCAGCGACAACTTCGGGACGAGTTGCCAAATAGAGAGTGTAACGATCCGGCCACAGTTGCTGAAGCCTAGCCGCGGAATAGACCAAACTGACCATTTGTTGGCCCCACGAGAAGGTATCGATCTCGGCATGGGGCTGGCTGGCAGATCCATGGTGGGCACGGTCCAGCTCTTGGCCAATACGAACGATCTCCCGAGTGCCCAACGACCAGTTATCAAGAATCCTCTGCTGCTTGGAGGGCTTGCGAAATTGCTCGAATAACTCCCAGTCACTAGGCTGCATGCCGGGTGGCACGAAGCTGAGCTGTTTCCGAAGGGCTGGAAGCTTGCCGATAAACCACTGGATGACCCTAGCGTCCTCTAGAATCGTCGCGATTGCAAGGGTCACCTCGGAGATCGATTCCTTTTGCGAACTGTCGATGTGCAGAATGTCCGTGGTAAGCTCCTCGAGGGGCTCCCAAGCACAGACTGCCAGCCAGTGCGCACGCTCCGAGAGTTCTTGGGGGTTGCGCGGTACTGCTGCGCACAAGCCACCGATCAGGATACTCAACGGACCTGTCGCTTCCCAGTGGCTGCGCCAGTCTCGTGCAGACACATGCTGGTCCAAGAACCTAGAAAGGGCTTGCCACTCAAACGAATGTGTATGTTTTGACGGGCCCTTCGGGCTCTGAACGATTCGATTCCACTGCATGAGCCGGGCGCCGGGGTTCCGGTAGAAGCCCACTATTACTTCCTTGGTCTGCCCCTTGCTCATTTTCTTCCGACCACCGGGTTTGCCAGCCTTGGATCCGCCGCCGGCCTTCGCGCTCAGCTCGCGTGCCAGTTCAGCTTGGGCCTTGGAGGTCGTGGCTCCCAAGAATTGGCAGAGCCGCTTGTACCCGGCCGGACCGTCGAAATGGGCGGGGAGGCCGTCAGGGATCGGGATCGGACGTGGAGACATCATGCGAACCGATTATAATTCTGGGCCGCGGGGCTGCCGACTGGAGGGGTGCGCGCCGGTCACGTTCCCTGAGCGCCCCACCCCACGCGCTCTCCGCGGGATTGCCATCGCCTACCCGGGGCGTGCGGAAAGCATCCGACCGGACAGTGATCGACCGCGGGCGGGCAGGCGTGTCCAGCGCGACCGGTAGGGATCGCCGCCTGATCAGCGGATGGCGGCCTGCCAGAGAGGATCACCCCCCTCAAGCGTCAACGCCGGCCGGGTTGCCTGAGTCGGGGGCAGCCCGCTCGCCCCTCGTGCTCGCCCTCGACGACCGTTGAATTCGTTGACGGCGAGCCAATTGTTGTTCGCGGGGTTCCCGCAGTCGAGTACGGAGACCTGCGCGCCCCGGGCACCCCCGGAGGTTCGGTGCTAGGCCGTCACGCCATCCACGAGCAAGCGGAGGAACGCACGGTTGCGAGTTTCCAGCGTGGATCCTTCTGGGCGAGTGATCTTGCGGACCGCGTCGTCCAGTGCCTCGGCGGGAAGATCGGGGTTCAGCCGGTCTAGGCCGTCGCGTAGTTGGCATTCCAGAACGACTTCGGTGCAGTCCGCCCGTTCCGCGCTCGCCGAAGGGGGACCGATGTCCGGGCCGTCGGCGATTCTCCACCCGAGGTCCTCCAGCCAGTCGAGAGTGGCGGCCTCGACGATGGATTCGCTCACGCCGGGGCGCTGGTGAGGCCTGCGGGACGACTCAGTCATCCAAGTTTGGCTCGTCGTCACGAATGACTTCTCGGAGTAGCGGGCTCAGCAACCGCCATCGCTGTCCCATGCGCTCCAAGTCGCCCGACATCACCACTGCCGCCCGATCCTTGTGAGCCTGAACGGCGCACTCGTAATCCTCCCGCTCTAAGACTGCCGTTACCGACCGCGGTTGCTTGTCGATAGAGGAGGTGGCCAAACGGATCGTCCCGTCATCCTCAGTCTCTCCGCGCGTCAGCAGCCGAACATAGCCGACGAGCTGTACGTCAGGGCGTGGCGCCCGCTCCCGGAACGACCGCGCCACTTCGCGCAGGAGAGGTGCCTCCGACTGGCCGAACCGAACGACGGGTGGCGGCAGATTCACCGGGCGAGTCCGCGCCCACAACACATCTACGTCCAATGTCGGAAACGGTTCAATCATTTGGGCCAGAGCTTCGCACAGATTGGCGCTCACACCGCTCCCCAGTACATCCGCAAACGCACGCTCGTGTCCTGCCACCGTCCGTTCCGTCGCCTGCAACACTGAATTCAGGGCCTCCATTAAGCGCCGGGTTAGACGACGTTGGATCGGCGCGTTTGGATCGTCGATGTCGGGAAATAACTCTGGCATCGGCGGCGGTACGACCGGCGTGAGCAATGTGACGACAAAGCTCCCGTGATCGGTCTGTCCAAGCCGAATGCCTTTCAGCAGGTTCGCCGCGTCCCGATTCGCTCCGGCCCGATAAACCGCCCTTGGGTTGTCAAGCGAGCACGCTGCAGCCCGCAGCAGGTCACGGGTGCCGCCTATGAGATCCGCACCATCGTTCAACGGTACGCTGCCGTCCTTGCTCTCACCCGCCCGGACGCGGACGACATCGCGGTCAGCGGTTACTAGCGAACGATACACCGTTAGGTGGTCTTGCTCGGCAATTTCCGCGAACGTCTCGATGAGCACCGCGACCACACTCGCATAGTCTCCCAAGCGCTCAGTACGTGGGACGATAATCTCCGGAAGCCCTTCACCGATGTATACATCCGAGTGCGCGCGATACAGCTCATCTCGGCTCCAGCCAGCGGCGCGAGCGTACGCGGACAAGGCCCCCGGCGAAACCGCTCCCAATGCTTTTCGATCCTGAATGCGGACTTGCATCAGATCTTTCCCGTCCTGGATCGCTCCATCAAATTGCGCATGACCTCGACATCGAGTAAGTTCTGTTCGGGGATACAGACCGTAATGGTCTTTTGCCTGACAACCTTCTCGTGTTTGCGCTGCAAGCTCAGCCAGTAGGCCCGGCGCCGGAGTACGAGATCCTCGTGGGTCACGGTCATCCACCGCGACTCGTCACTCGGAAGCTCCATCACAACGAGCAATCGGGGAGTCTGCGTCTCTTCGCGAAGGTCGTTGTAGTTCTTGATGGACAGCCGAAACCGCAAAAATCCACCTTGCGGTTCGGCAAGCGCAGTCGTCGCCTTCAGTTGCAGATCAAGGGCCGGACGAAGCCGCCCGCCCGCCTGAATTCGCAGATCGACGCTATCTCGATCTGGTTCCGGTACTGAAATCGAGTAGCCGGCACGTGCCGCCAGAGCCTTTACATATACGCGAGACAATGCCTCCTTCTGGTCGGCTCCGGTCAGCAGTGTACCCATCATGTCTTTGCCCCAACGAGTGTTTCCACCTCTACCAATCGGATCTCCCACAAAATGAGTTTGGGCAGCAACGAGTCGCGGAGCACTGCGAGGGTCACAGCCTCCTTCACGTTCGCGACAAGCAAATCGTAGAGCGGGCGGCTGAGACGTTGGTACGTAACAAGAATCGCCTTCGTGGGCACGACAACAGGCACCTCGCAGAACGCCTTCTTGCTGATCTCTGCGAAAGCGGATCCACCCGCGATGTCCCTGATATAGCCAAGGGTTCGCTCACACCAATACTGCACATACAGACTCGGAAGGTGCCGCTCGCACCTCATGGCAATGAACCTTTGGTTGACGGCGTTCGGAATCTCAGCGATGGCCATATACCCGATGGGGGCACGCGACGATAGCAAGACGGTGCCGACCGCAAGGGCCTGCGAACTGATCATCCGCAGCCTTGCGTCCGTGATCTTTCGAGTCGTGGCCAACAACACTGGTGACGACAGCTTCGAGAGATCGTTCGTAGTATCCCAATAGTACTCTCGTTGATGCCAGTAAAAAGGCTCCTTCGTGCTGGGGGTTGACCCGCCGACGGCATCGGCCTCGTCGCCGATCTGAAATACCTCCCACCCCTCTGGAATCTTCTCCATCTCGGAATCCACCGAGCGGCAGAGGAACAGCTTGGCGAGATGTTCGGGCAGGCCCGCGTCCCGACCGTCCTCCTTCGCCCGCAGCGGATCGAAATCGGCGAACCAGGACTTGAACAGCACCCGCGGCATCGCCTCCAACGTCTCGTTCACCCGGCGGTTCAACTCGAACTTGTCGTCCAAGGTGCCAAGTATGTGGGCGATGGCGCGTTGTCCGGGGAGGGGAGGCAGCGGCACATCGAGTTGCGCGAATGCGTCCGTCGGCACTTGTTGGCGTCCGGATGTGCCGGTCATCTGGCTAATCGCGTACTCCCGAACGAGATTCGATCCTGCAGCGTAGAAGGCGTACTCGGAATCAGTTTCCTCGGGTCGACCCCGAACCACGATAGTAACCATTCAATGCGGGGTGGTCTCGGACAAGCGGACTGATTGGTCGCAGCACCGCACGTAACGGCGAGACGTCGGACGGTTGAGAGCTGGGTCCTTGGTCCTTCGGTGGCCCAAGCGTACACCGCTGCGGGGGTGGATGCCAGCGCTTCCAGGTAGGCGGGTGAACATTTTCGGCGGATCATGCCATAGCGGGCCTTGGTCTCTGGCTTATCAGATGGCAACAACCGTGCAGAACGCGCAATTTGACCCGCGCGCTGTTTGCGTGCGCCCGACTCGCGGCGACTGCGAGCACCGACGTTGGGACCGGCTGGTGGCCGCCAGAGTTCCGGACATGGGCTAAGTAGCGATGTCCACTTTTGCGCCCCCGGGATCCAGTTCGTCGAGGTTGAATGTGGGCCTCAGGAGGCGTGCGGTGGCCTCGGGTAATCCACCCTGTCAGCGTGCGCCGTGCTAAGGCACTGGCTCCCAGCGGGTGCGAAGCCCGCCCGGCTAACTGTCGCTCCAGCCGGAAGCCGTCGGAGCGGGTCATGGAGGTAACGACATGGACTGAAGCACTCCGACGTGACGGGCCGCCTTCTGGGCGGCTCAGCGAGCACGCAGGCCGCAACGCGAGTGAACGCCGAGCAGGCCTCGAAAAGGATGATGCGGAGGCCGACCCGCCGTTGTTTCGGGGAAGGCAGCCAGCGTCCGGGAAGCGAGCGACGCGAGCACCGGGCGTCTCCGCCGGGGTATTGGTGGCAGCATGCGTGCAAGAGGGAGACGGAGGCAACACGGGAAGCCCTGACGGTGGCGCGCACGCGCCAACCGGCATCCCGCGAGGGACAGGCCGGGCCGGACAGGGTGGCGGAGAGGCCCGTAGTACCGGCGAAGCCGGGTAACTCCGGTGGAGGGAAGGGGCCTCAGTTCGAGAGCGATGCAGGAAGGAGGACAGGACAGATGGAGACTGGCGCGAGCCTATTAGCTCCGGAAGAAGTTCGGAGACTCCAGAGGGCATCACATGCGCAAGCGAAGGAAGACCCGGACCACCGCGCGCAGCAGTGGCCGGGAGAACTGGCACGCGCCGTTGACGCACATGCGGACCAGCGGCTAAGCCAGTGGCTGTGTCGGAAGCACCAGGTGAAGTCGGGCAGATACGTGCACTACCCGAGCGAGAGGCTGAGGACTGACTTCGGCCTCGTGCGCCTGCCAGTGCGGACGGCCAGCTTTCCGTGGGCGAAGGCATGATCTCGTCCGAGAGCCGGATGCTGGAAATTGGCACGTCCGGTTCGATGAGCGGGGAGAGGAGACGTAGCTAAGCGGGAAGGTCAGTGAGGCACCTACAGATGGCGAAAGCCGTAGGCACAACCCTAAAACAGCTACTGCTTCCTTGCTAAGGCCAACGCGCCTCTCCTCGACTCTACAATTGGAACCGGCGCTCGTGTAGCCTCGTGCGCCGGAGAGTACAACTTGCCATCTGTGGGCCGCCGACAACGGGCCCGTTCCGGAACGGCTGGGGTTGCTCCGCCGCGACGGTCGGAATCGCTCCAAGCTCGCGGCGAACCGCGTCGAGTTTGCTGTGCACCAGGCCCAGCACGGGCACACCTACCCCACCCGCGGGCGACTGCAGCTCGCAGAGACGCAGACAGCGACGCCGGCCACGCGCGTGAAGCATCGCACCGATCGCAAGCGCAGCCCCGTTCTATGGCCCGTGGCTGCGGGGCCGTGCCGGCCAGCGCCAGGGCCTTGTAGGCGCCGTTGCCCTCTCGGGCGATGCTCTGCCTAGCGCCGGCTGCGTGCCCTCGAGGTGCGCGCACCGATCAGCTGTTGCCGACCGTGCAAAAATGCACAGATGTGGCCGTCGAAAATTGCACACTTTTTGGTTTGGAGTGGGCCTGTGGATCTTGCGTCAGCATTGAATGGAGGGGGCGGAGTGATCGGGAGAGAGAAGCGGGTCCTGTTGCGACATCATCTGGAGCAGGGGATGCCGAAGAGCAAGATCGCCCGGCAACTGGAGATCAGGCGGCGGACGGTGTACCAGTGGATCGAAGCGGGGGAGCTGGACCGAGGAGCGGACAACAAGGCGCTGCGGTACGGCCCGAGGTCAGGGCAGCCGTCAAAGCTCGACCGTTACAAGAGGATTATCGACGCGCGGCTGGCCGAGTATCCGCAGCTGAGCGCGGTGCGTCTGTTCAACGAGGTGCAGGCGGCGGGCTATGGGGGCGGGTACGGGCTGGTGCAGCGCTACGTGCGGGAAGTACGGCCACGGGAGCCAGTGGAGCCGGTTGCAGCGGTTTGAGACGGCTCCGGGCCACCAGGGGCAGGTGGACTTCGCGGAATTCCGGCTGCCGTGGGGCAAGCGGCACGCGCTGATCGTGGTGCTGGGCTATTCGCGGCGGATGTGGTTGCGGTTCTACGAGCGCCAGACGATGCCGGTGGTAATGCGGGGGCTGGAGGCGTCGTTCGCGTACTTCGGCGGGGTGCCGTCGGAGTTGCTGTTCGACCAGATGAAGGCCGTCATCACAGGCGACAAGCGGAACGAGGGCGGACGGCTGATCGGGAATCCGGAGTTTTTGCGCTTCAGCCGCCACTGGAGCTTTCGGATCCGCGCATGCCGCCCGTACCGGGCCCAGACGAAAGGGAAGGTCGAGCGGCATATTCGCTATATAAGAGAGAGCTTCTTCTACGGGAAGGAGTTCGTATCCGACGAGGACCGCAACTCTCGGATCTGATTGTGGCTCGATGGCGTGGCCAACATTCGGGTCCACGGCACGCTGAAGGAGCGCGTGGCGGACCGGTTCGAGCGGGAGCGGTCCTGTCTGCGGCCGTTGGCTGCTTGGCCTTACCGTTCCGTGGTGCCGCAGCCGGAGCCCTCGACGAGACAGACCGGGGCACCCTCGACACGCCTGGTCGTGGACGTAGAGCGTCGTCCGCTGTCCGACTACGCCGAGATCACGGGAGCAATTTCGTGAAGGCCCGGTCCAGGAGCGCGCGGATCGCGGCCCAATTGGCCGATCTGAAGCTGCCCGGGGCCCTGGAAGCCCTCGACGAGGTGCTTTCAGGCGTGGACAGCGGCGGAACCACCGCGGCCGAGGCCATCGAGCTGCTGCTGGCCGCCCAGATCACGCTGCGCAACAGCCGGCGCCTCGCCACGGCCATGCGATCGAGCCGTCTTCCGGCCATCAAGACGCTGGAGGACTTCGACTTCAGCTTCCAGCCCTCGGTGAAACGGGAACAGGTCGACTCGCTGCACGAACTCGGGTTCCTGGAGCGCAAGGAGAACGTCGTGTTCCTCGGCCCGCCCGGCGTCGGCAAGACCCACTTGGCGATCAGTCTGGCCATCACCGCCGCCGAAAGCGGGCGCCGGGTCTACTACGGCACGCTGACGGACCTGATCGACTCGCTCGAAGAGGCCCAAGCCGCCGGCCGGCTCAACCACCGGCTCAAGACTCTGACCCACCCGGCGCTCTTGGTCGTGGACGAGATCGGCTACCTCCCGGTCACCCGCAGCGGCGCCATCCTCTTCTTCCAACTCGTCAACCGGCGCTACGAGCACGCTTCGACCGTGGTCACCTCGAACAAGGGCTTCGAGCAGTGGGGCGAGATCCTGCACGACGAGGTCATGGCCGCTGCCCTGCTGGACCGGCTGCTGCACCGCTGCCACATCGTCAACATCCGGGGCAACAGCTACCGGATGCGACGCCATATGGAGCTCTCCAAGGCCATCCACCCAACGGCCTCCCGCGCCGTCTCCGCGGAGCACGCCGGGAATGGGGGAACAGGGTCATGATGGGTGTCTCGACTCCATCGGGAGCCCCCGCTCCGGTCGCTTCGCCCCCTCCGCGGCGACTCCCCAAAAGTGTGCAATTTTCAATTGTCAGAAGTGTGCAATTTTCGACGGTGATTGACAGTCGGTCCGGGAGCGGGCTTTTAGGCGCTGGATGGCCGCTTTGAGGGTGCCCGGTTCGGAAACGTTGCCCGGCAGCACCTCGCTGTAGAGCGGGAAGCCGGCCTCGTCGGTGGACAGTGCCAGAGTGACCAGCGGGCAGTCGCTGCGCTTCTGTTTCGAGCGACCGAACTGTCGGTCGGCCCCGGCTTTGCCGAAAGTGTGCACATTCGTGAGGTCGTACAGCGCCAGCGCGCGGCGCCGGCCCTCGAAGAGCGTGCGCTCGCGCCCGGCGAGCGCCGTCTCCAAACTCGCGCGAGATTGCCAGAGGCGGTCGCCGATGCGGTACAGCGAGTTGAGAGCGGGGGGCTCTGGGTGTCGCAGCCGAGCAGTTCCCAGGCCGAGCTGGCTTGGTTGAGCCAGCGGCTGGCCTCGCGTTCGGAGGAAGGGTGCAACATGCGGGCGAGCACGAGTGCGGTGGCCAGCGAGGCCTCGTGCTGGGAGCATCCCAGCTGGCGGAGGATGTCGGAGAACCGCAGCGAGTGCAGCGCGGCGAGAGCGACGCGCTCGCCCCCGACAGAGCGAGTTGGCGGATGGTGGAGGGAGTGCAGCAGGACGGTGGCGACGGGCTCACCGCCGACAGCGCGGTTGCCGGAGCGAGAGTGGCGCCGGCGCTGTAGACGGCTGGCGGTGCGCTGGGCCAGCTTGAGCAGCTCGGGGTCCGGATCGAATAGGGGCGTGGTGCCTGAATCGAGGCCCTGCACGAGGGTGGCGAATGCGCGCCAGTGGCGCTTGGGGAGGGGGAAGTCGGCACCGAGGTTGAGGAGCGTGACCTGGCGGACCTGGGAGCCTGACCGAACGGACTCGCAGAGTCGATGGGAGAAGCGTGAGCCGTGCTTGGACGATCCGGTTTGTGTGCGGCGGACATACATGCTGCTTGCCACTATTACGGCAGACCGACTAGCGAACATGACACGAACATGTCACAATGAGACATAGACGATGGCCCTACATTTCGGATCTCGGAAAATGGGGCCGGTCACATGCGGCCATCTATTCTCACGTTCTGGCCTTCACGTCACTGAAACAGGTGCATATACTATTATCAATAGCAAATCATGTGGTTATTATAGATAATTCAACGCTCGAACCACGAGCAAACCGATGCATTCTGGAGCTCCACCACGGTCATCCCGGTCCATTTTGGCGAACTCCAGCTAAGTCAGACATGCAGAGGTGTGTGCTGTCAGCGCCCGTCTGCCGGCCCCGTCGTGCGTATCCCAGAGGAGGCAATCCAATATGCAGAACGAGCCCAACAACAAGGCTGACCAGCTCAGACAGGACGGCTCGGCCGAGATTGCGGCTGCAGTTCGGGAGCTGACCGATCAAGTTAGGACCGTCAAGGTCATCTTGATCGTGTGGGGGGCGATGACCATCGTTTCGGGCATCGGGTCGATGGTCTGGGTCTCTTCCGGGGCCTTCATGCCGGACATTGAGCATCCGCCGACAGCGGGCCTGCCCGGGCCAGGAACTGGCGACCCACTTCCGGCTATCAGCTTGGAGGATGTCGACGGTCGGCCCTGGACCGGCAGCGACTGGGAAGGCAAGATCGTGCTGGTCAACTTCTGGGCGACATGGTGCCCTCCGTGCGTCGAGGAGATGCCGTTGCTCGACGACGCTCAGCGTCGATTCGGCGATCACGGATTTGTCGTCCTTGCGATTTCCGTGGATGGGCCCGGTTGGACCGTGGTGCGGCCATATGCGGAAGAGCACCAATTCTCCTATCCGATACTCGTCGCTGACGAAGCCGTCAAGGAGGCCTTCGGCCCCATGAACTCGATTCCGGTGAGTTACTTCGTGGGCCGGGACGGCAGGATCCTCGAGAGGCACGCCGGGTCGCTCGACAGGTCCCACCTCTTCGAGAGAGTCGAATCGCTCTTCCGCGACGACGGCTCCGACCGTTCTGATCCATCGAACGCTGAGAACTCTCAGACCTAGCGGGGCTAGGTTGCGGGCCTCAACCCGCAGGCCGCATTCCTGATTCCGGGGTGCCGCCTCAACACGCGGTGCGCCTCGCGTGCAGCGCCGACAGTCCGACCGCATCCCGAGTCTCACCGGGCTTGAGTCGGGTGCGATCAACTTCTGGCCAGGGTCACGGGCAACGTCCGGTGCTGGCCAATCCGAGTCGCCCGCCGGCGACGGCACCAAGACTGATTCGTGCCTTCCACAGCCCGACGCAGATGCTCGCGGGGCGGGAAGAGAATGGCCCGGTTGGCCTCGAGCGCGCGGTCGCATATCACTCTGCGGAACACCCAAACAAACACTCCGAATAATGTTTGTTGGGAATTGGTCCGAAAAGGGGGCAAAATGGAGAATTGCCGGACTTGGGATTCCTTCGACAGCTCGGCGCCTGGATCGCGGGGGCGGCGACATTCTTGGGCCCGTGGGGTGTCTTTCTCATCGCCCTTGCCGACAGCGCCCTGGTTCCGATGCCTCAAGGCGTCGACACATTGCTAATTGCCCAGGCGATCGCCACCCCGCAGATCGCGTATCTCTCGGCAGTACTCGGCACCGCGGGATCGCTGGTGGGCAGCCTGTTCCTGTACACGGTTGGCCGCCGTGCCGGGAGGTCCATCCTGGACCGGAAGCTCTCGGCAGAGGGCGTCGGCCGCTTGGCCCGGATCGTGGGCACTTGGGGCCCCGCGGCACTCATCCCCGTCACAATGATTCCGCTGCCCCTCCCGATGAAGCCGGTCGTGCTGGCCGCGGGCGTCTTCCAGATGCCCGTGGCGGCGTATTGCGCGGCCATCGTCGGCGCGCGCCTAGTTCGCTATGTCGGTCTTGTGTTCTTGGCCCTGCGGTATGGGCCCGAGGCGATGGCGCTGGCGGCCGAGCATGCGCACTTGGCACTGTTGGCGTGCGTCCTCGCGGGCCTGACGCTGTATGCCGTCCATGTGCTCTCCCAGCGATGGCTCAACCGCTGACAGTGACGCCCCGCAGGCTCGTCAGGGGGCCGGCGGTAGCATCGGAAGATCGTTCGGCAGCGAGAACACGCTTCCGCTCAGCGGACGGTTCACCTCGTAGCTATCGCTGTAGAGCTCGAAGACCTTCTCGCCATCCCTCTCGCGGCGGATGACCCACGGCAGAAGGCAGTCCCCGACCGGCTTGTAGCGCCCGAACACCGACTTCTCCTCGTACGGGATCCGGGTCTTGCGATCCCGGCGCAGGTACTGCTGCTGGACTGGAAGGCCGTCGGATTTCCTCAGGTAGAGCGTGATCGCATCCCCGGCCGCGTCCACAATGTCGACCGCATCGCAGGGCACGTTATCGATGATCTCGGTGCCTTGGTGGTAGTAGTAGAGCCCGGCCTCGTCCCGCCGGTACCGGAAGAAGTAGAACATGTCCCGGCGGCTCTCCTGTCGGTAGCGCTCCATGAAGTCGTCCGGCTCCGGAACGACGCCGCGGTACGTGACCTCGTAACCCGTGCCATTCAAGAACAGGGCGTAGTAGTCCCCCTTCTCGGTGTAGACTTCGCGCCGCTTCAGCGGCAGCCATTCCGGCTTGGCATCTTCCCGCATGGCGTCGAACCGGTCATAGATCGTGATCCTCGCGGTCCCGCGCACCTGGCGGTTGTAGAACGAGTACGCCCGACCGGACCGGACCTGTGTCTGGATGGCGAGGAATCTCTCGCCACCCACGCTGTCGAACGCCTCCCGCACGAGTCGCGCTCCCTCCTCTTGCCGGCTTTGCCCGAGCAACGCGGCAGGCGCGCCCAGCAGCCCGATTGAGAGTTCCCTGCGAGTGACCATCGCCCGTGCTGCCCACGCCGTCCGAAGGCGGTACCATTCTATATTCGCAAACGGGGGCCCGGTGTTGGCCGGGAGCCCCGGGAATTGCCGATGTCGGCTGTCGGCGCAAGAACCTCTCACCATCGGTCTGATAGCGCGATGGCGAGCTTGGCTCACTATCTGGACCCCGGGGCGCTCAGCGTGGTCCGCCGTGTCTGGGACGACCTTCCAGACCCCCATGGTGCGCTTCAGCGCCTGCTCGAAATGTTCCACAGGGCACCGCCCACGGCGCTGCCCGATGAGTTTGACGGGCGGACCGTTCACGCCGCGCTGACTGTCTTCAGCAACAGCCGCTACCTGACGGACATGCTGCTGAGCAGGCCGAGCCTGCTGGGGTGGGCTCTCGAGCCGTCAAGGCTCGAACGGCCCGCCGCCTCGGGCGACCTGCGATCGGAGATCGGCTGCTTCCCGCTCGATGCGTCGGACGAGGCCGTCGCCGGCCAGCTCGCCCGCATCCGCCGGGAGCAGATGCTGCGGATTGCGATGCGGGATCTGCTGGGATTCGCCCAGATCGCCGAGACGGCGGCAGAGCTCTCTACGCTCGCCGACGTCATCATCCAGGCGGCCCACGACCATGTGCGCAGCCGTCTTGTGGGACGTTTCGGGCGCCCCTTGGTCGAGAGCGGGTCCGCCAGCCTGCTTTGCCACTTCGTCGTGCTGGCACTGGGGAAGCTGGGCGGGTCCGAGCTCAACTACAGCTCTGACGTCGACCTGATGTACATCCACACGGGGGACGGCACGACGCAGGGACCGGTCGTGACCACGAACCGCGACTTCGTTGATCGGCTCGCCAAGCGCTTGACGAACATGCTGTCCATGGTCACGGCGGACGGCTTCAGCTACAGGATCGACCTACGCCTCCGCCCGGAGGGCAGCGTCGGCGAGCTGGTCGTCCCGGTGTCCGGCGCCGCGCAGTACTACTTCCACCGCGCGAGGGACTGGGAATTGCAAATGCTGCTGAAAGCGCGTCCCGTGGCAGGCGACGCGCGGCTTGGCCGACGATTTCTCGAGATCGTCACCCCGAGGATCTACCGCACGACCACGGACTTCACACAGATCGAGAGGCTTGCCCAGACGCGGGACAGGATTCAGAGGTCCCGCCGGCCGCGCAGCCCTGCGGCCATCGACGTCAAGCTGGACCCCGGCGGCATCCGGGACATCGAGTTCTTGGTGCAGTGCCTCCAGCGTCTCTATGGCGGCCAGGATCGATTCCTGCGCAGCGGCGGGACTATGTATGCCCTGCACCGGCTCCGCGAGAAGGGCTACCTCGAGGACCGGGACTACAGCCGCCTGTTCAAGTCCTACAGCTTTCTTCGCAAGATCGAGCACCGGCTGCAGATGGCCAACAACATGCAGACACACGAGTTGCCGGTCGCTGACGAGGCCGCCAGCCGGGTGGCAGTGCAGATCGGTATTCCGCGCGGGCCGGACACCGCGACCGCGCTCCGGTCGCGGGTCGCAGAGTGCTGCTCGGGCGTCACCGAGATCTATGACCGCGTGATTCGCGGTCAGCGAAAGCTTGCCAAGCCAAAGATCGCGCACAGCCGCCCCGCGCCGGCCGGGATCCCCGCCGGCGACAGTGGCGAGTTCTCTCCGGTTGCGTCTTCGGTGTGGCGCGTCCACCTGCCGGGAATCAAGCAGCACTCTGCCGCTCTGGCGAAGCAGTTCGAGGGAGTGCGCCTCCGGTGGGGAAACCGTCCGCTGGAGCACTTCCTGGAGCGCATCCTCAACGTGCCGAGCGCCCTGAACGCGCTCTCCGAGAACCCGGGCCTCGTGGCGCGGGTTGTCCAGCTCATGGAGTACAGCGCCCATTTCGGCGCCTATCTCGTGCGATTCCCGGAAGATCTGAAGATTCTGGCCGAGGACTCGCGATTGCAACGGCAGCTTCCAAGGCCGGCGATGGAGCGGATCATCGCGGAGAACGTCGACCCTGACGATGCCGCCGCCGGACTGCGGCAGCTTTACCGACGGCGAATGCTCAGTATCCAGACGCGCAGTGTCTGCGACGGCGAGGACGTATTCGAGACGCTCTCGCAGTCCAGCGATCTCGCCGACTCGATCCTCGTCGGGGCTCACGAGCTGGCCCTTCGCGAGTCGGCCGGGCCGCTTGCGGAGCAGCGGTCCCGGGCAATGCGTGTGATCGCGCTGGGACGTTTGGGCATGCGCGAGTTTGACTTCGGGTCGGACGCCGACGTCGTCTTCGTCATCCCCGACTCCGAAGCCGCGAATCTCCAGATCTGGACCCACGTGGCGAACCGCTTCACGGACATCGTCAGCAGTTACACCGTCGACGGCCAGATGATCACCATCGACGCCCGCCTGCGGCCCTTGGGACGGGACGGGAATCTGGTGCAGACCGACGGCCAATTCTTGGCCTACTTCGCGGATCGCGCCGCATCGTGGGAAGCGATCACCTACATGAAAGCCAGGCACATCGCTGGGGATGCTGCCACCGGCAGGGAATTCCTCTCAAGGCTGCAAGACGTGATCTGGAGGCGATTCTCCCAGCTGGAGGGCTTCGCTCCCATGCTGTTGCGGATGCGCGGCCGCCTCGAGAAGGAGCAGGGAGCCTCGAAACCGCTCCGGTCCGCGGCCGGCGGGTACTACGACATCGACTTTCTGCTGCTGTACTGGCGCCTCCGGCACGCTGAGGCCTTCTATGAGTCGCTGAACACGCCCGAGCGCGTCGAGATCATTCGCCAGACTGACCCGCCGTTCGGTCGCGACTTGGACACATTGCTCGAGGGCGCCCGCGTGATGCGAGCCATCGACCACGGCACGCGGGTCTTCGCCGGTAGCTCTGCCCATGACTTGCCGCCCACCGCTTGGCAGCGGGAACTGCTCGGAGAACTTGTGGGGCGCTGGCTGCCTGCGCATTTGGCCGACAAGCCGCTTGAGGACGTCGTGGCACTGACGCGAAGTGCCGTGCGGGACGTGTTCGGCCGGGGGTTCGCCGACGTCCGCTGAGCGTGGCGGGCAGCGACTGCCGGCTTGCCGCTCCCCGGCTACCCGACCGCCGCCGCACCTTCTGGGCCGCTAGCTACAATGGCCCTGCTATGAGAACTCTCCGCACTTTCGTACTTGCGTCGCTTGTGGCCGCGATCCCCGTCATGGCGGCGGACGACGGTTGGGTGGACCTGTGGGACGGGTCGACCCTCGATGGATGGAAGCTAAGTTCCGAGAACCCTGACACATTCGAGATCAAAGAGGGCGCCATCGTCGCGCGCGGTCATCGTGCCCACCTGTTCTACGCGGGACCGGTGGAGGGTGCCAACTTCACCAATTTCGAGCTCAAGGTTGACGTGCTGGCCAAGAACAATTCGAACGGCGGGATCTACTTCCACACCGCGTACCAAGACGCCGGATGGCCGGACAAGGGCTTCGAGGTGCAGGTCAACAACACCTTCCAGAGAGATCCGCGCAAATCGGGCAGCCTGTACGGCGTCGCGGACAACCTGGTCATCCCGGCAGAGGATGACCAGTGGTTCACGGAGCACATCGTCGTCCGCGGGAACACTGTCAAGGTGTTCGTCAACGAGGATCTGGTCACAAACTGGGTCCAGCCCGCTGACTGGGACGGGCTGCGCCCGTTCTCCAGCGGGCGCGGGCAGAACTTTCCGCTGCGCAAGCTCTCCAGCGGCACGTTTGCGCTGCAAGGGCACGATCCGGGCAGCACCGTGATGTACAGGAATATCCGCGTCAAGGTGCTGGACTGAGCGCGGCTCCCACGCCCAACCGGGAGGCGGGGGGAGTCCCCGATGGACTTCGCACAAGAGGTCAAGGCGGCGGCGGACATCGTCAGCGTCGTCGGCGCGAATGTCCGCCTGCGCCAGCAGGGCGGGCAGCGCTACGTGGGGCTGTGCCCGTTCCATAGCGAGAAGACGCCCTCTTTCTCAGTCCACGGAGGGCTGCAGATCTACAAGTGCTTCGGCTGCGGCAAGAGCGGCGACGTGTTCAGTTTCCTGATGGAACTGCAGGGCATGAGTTTCTTGGAGGCTCTGCGGTCGCTGGCTGAGCAGCAGGGGCGGAAGGTGCCCCGTCGCCGTTCCGGGCCGGGGGCCGACGCAGCGGCGAAGACTCGCGATGCCCTCGTCCGGATCCATGAGATCGCGCAGGAATTCTTCCGGAAGCAGCTGCGCTCGCCACGCGGGAGGAGTGCCATGCGGTACCTCGCCGACCGGGGTCTGTCAGGTCGGGACATCGAGGAGTTCGGGCTGGGGTACGCGCCCGGCCGCGATTCCCTCGTGAGGCATCTCAGGGCCAAGCGGCTCAAGCGCGGGCCCGTTCTGGAGTCCGGCCTGATCGGGACCTCGGAACGCAGCGGGCGGTTGTACGAGCGCTTCCGAGACAGGCTGATCTTTCCGATCCATACCGATGCCGGCAGGCTGGTTGCGTTCGCGGGCCGCAGCCGGCTGCCCGGAAAGCAGCCGAAGTACCTCAATTCTCCGGAAACGAAGATCTACCGCAAGAGCCGGATCCTCTACAGCCTGCACCGGGCGCGCAGCGCCATGCGCCAGGCAAATCAGGCCGTGTTGGTCGAGGGTTACATGGACGTGATCGGAGTGTGGAAGGCCGGTATCAGCAATGCCGTCGCGACATGCGGCACGGCGCTGACATCTCCCCAGGTCGAGCTCGTGCGCAGGCATTGCGAGACGGTCGTCGTCAACTTTGACTCTGACGAGGCCGGCCAGAACGCAGCGGAGCGTTCCGTCGAGCTCCTCCTTCGCCATGGAATGACCGTGCGCGTTCTTGAGCTTCCCGGGGGGGCGGACCCGGACGAGTACTGTCGCGAGCACGGGGGCCCCGCGTACCGCCGCCAGTTGGAGCGGGCCCCCCGCTATTTCCGCTGGCTGCTGGAACGCGCCGAGCGGAAGTTCGACCTGCGGAGCGCCGACGGTCGCACCGCGGCGTTCGAGCGCTTGCTCAAATCGGTCGTGCTGCTGCCTAACGAAGTGCAGCGAGTCACCGCCGCGACCGAGCTCGCGGAGCACATCGGATTGCCCGAGAGCGTGGCGCTGCGCCGTCTGAAGGCCTTCAAGGCACCCGCCGGGCGGGACCGGCGAGATCGGGGCCAGCAGTCGGTCGGCCTTTCTCCCAGCGAGAGACTGCTCGTGCTGCTGTTTCTCCACAGCGACGAGGCGCGGGCCGACTTGCTGGAGGAGGCGTGGGAAGTCTGCTCGCAAGGGCTGCCGTCACGGCACATCCTCAAAGCGATGCGGGCAGCCCATCGATCAGGGGGCCCGTTCCGCTATGAGGCCGCGGCTGGGCGTCTTGACGAGGCCGAGCGCGAGCGCCTCCAGAGGATCGCATTCTCGGAAGAGGGTGCCAAGGTCACGCCGGCGAGCGGTCGCGACCTGCTCGATGCCGTGAGGATCCAGCTGCTCCAGATGCAGTACGGCGACGTGCTCCGGGACATGGGGCGCTTGGACCCGGGGGCGGGGGCAGCGGATTTCGACGAACTGGCCAGCCGCAAGGCCGAGATCGAGCGGGCGCTAGGCCTTGCCACCGGCCCGGTGCCCTGATACGGCCGTTCCCGCCGCGGCCTTGAGCTTGCGAAGCAGCCGGTTCTCCCGGTGCAGCAGGTCGGGCGACGGGGCTTGGCGAATCGCGCGCCGGGTCAGCGCCAGCGCCGTCTCAAAATCCTTTTCCCGGTGTTCGTGGTGCTTGGCCAGGTCCACCCAGGCTGCCGGTCGGCGGGCCGCGCTGATCCGGGCGAGATCCTGCAGCAGCTCCACTTGTGCTTCGTACCGTCCCAGCCGCCGCTCGAGACGCGCTGATTCCCACAGTGCGTCCGCGAGTGCTTCCGCGGGCAGCCCGGCGCGGATCGCTTTGCGGTAGAGCCGCAGACCGTCCTCCTCATCCCCCAAGCGTGCAACCCAGCGAGCCAGGGAGAGCAGGTCGTCCCCGAAGCGCAGCGGCGCCGCCTGTGGCTCGTGCAGGCAATTCAGCAGGAATGACGACAGGCATGCCAGCGAGACGATGTCGAGCCGGTTGTGGTGGAACACCGGCCTGAGCCCTCTGGAGTTGCCGGATCGGAGGTATTCGAAGTAGCGCTGCGGGATCAGGCGCCCGGGCACGTCCCCTCGGCGCGACACCCCGAGAACGGCGGACTCCAGCGCGACGAGCGTGCAGGTGACCAAGCGCCGCTTCCAGAGCCTGCGGGCCGGGTGCAGTGCGTCGAAGTGCCCCATCGCCGCGAAGGGATTCGGCTGGCGCTTGAGCCGAAACCGCGTCTCCAGCAGCGGCACGTCGAAAGTCTTGCCGTTGAACGTGACCACCGTGTCGAAGTCCGAGAGGTGCTCGGCCAGGGCCGCCAGCATCGATCCCTCCTCGTCAAAGTCGCGCATGAAGAACAGGCGCGTGCGAAACCCGCGGTCCGCGATCGCCCCTGTGCCGACCAAGAACGCGCTCGTTCCAGTCCCCCCTGAGAGGCCGGTCGTCTCGGTGTCCAGGAAGACCCACCGCCGCGGGTCGCACGTGTCCACGGTGCCGTTCGACGCCGGCCTGACAGCGCGCCCAGGGATGCTTTGCAAGCCCCCGATCACGAAGCTCCCGTGAGACACGGAGTTCTCGAAGAGCCGCTCCAGCAGCACGAAATCCCCGCGGCCCGCAATGTGGGATGCAGCTTGCGGAGGCCCCGGTGCCGGTCTTGGCCTGGGCTGCTTGGCCGAACCCAGGCCGGGACCGGCCCGGCCGCGCTGGCGGGACCGCGCTATACGTCTCTTCAGAGCTGCCAGGTCGAAAATGCTGCTGTTGGGCATCGGCTGGCCTTCGCGGCGCTTCACTGGCGAGGGACGGGACCGGGCTCCGGATCCGGGCACAGTGACGCGGCCAAGGCCTTCGCGACCTCCTTGGCCATCGAGCCCAGATCTCCCGGCGCACCAACGCACATCGGGCAGCCCGACTCGCAGGGGCAGTGCCCCAGCAACTCCTGCGCCCGGGCTGCCAGGCACCCTCGCATCCGGAACGCCGGCTCGCTTTGGCCGACCCCTCCCGGATAGTTGTCGTAGAGAAAGATCTCCGGGTCGAGCGGGTCCTCGGCCGCCGTGTGCGAGCTGCGCGTGGCGACGCCGATGTCCCGGGGATCGCACATCAGGGTGACTGCCGCCACCGTGCGCAGGACGTTCCCGAGTCCGAGCAGCCCGTCCCGCGTCTCGTCCCTGGCGTAGCGCAGGGACGCCAGGAACGGGGCAGGGAAGTGCAGCCAGCAGGCCGTTGTGTGCATTTCCTGCTCGGGCATCGCCAGCTTGCCGTCTCCGACATTCTCGTTGGTTTGGAAGCGGATCTTCTTGAAGCCGACCACCCGCCGCGTGATCCGGACCTCTCCGTGGAACGTGCCAGCCGGCCCAAGCGGCTCTTCGCCAAAGGTCTCCAATGACTCGACTTGGACGTACTCGATCGCGTCGGTGTAGTAGTCGCAATCCACGGGCTTGACGTACGCCTTGCGCTCGTCGTACTCGAATCGCTCGACGTGATACAGCCGTCCGTCGTGCATGTAAATGGCCTTTTCGTGCAGGGTCGTGAAGGCTGCGGGGAACGCGACCTCGCCGATCACCCTGGCGCCGTCCGCCGCGTCGACGATGACGAAGTTATCGCTGGAGATCTTCCGCAGGCTGATCGCGTCGGCCGGGTAGGACTCCGATGTCCAGTGCCAGGCACCGCCGGCATGGTGCACGACGCCGACCTCCTCAAGAAATCTGCACAGCTCGCCGACCGGGTGGGGCCCGAACGATTCGTCCTCCGCCACCGGGAGCTCGAACGCGGCGCACTTAAGGTGATTGATGAGGATTTCCAGATTGTCTGGGTTCACATGGGCATGCTCGGGGGAAGCGTCGAAGAAGAACTCCGGGTGCGCCACGACGTACTGGTCTAGGGGCGCCGAAGAGGCCACGAGGACAGCGATGGACACCTCGCTGCGCCTCCCGGCGCGCCCCGAGCGTTGCCAGGTGGACGACACCGAGCCCGGATAGCCGGCCAGCACAACGGCGTCGAGCGAGCCCACGTCAATGCCGAGTTCGAGGGCGTTGGTCGAGACGACGCCGAGGAGTTCGCCGCTCCGGAGCTGCCGCTCTATCTCTCGCCGTTGCAGTGGCAGGTACCCGCCGCGGTACCCGCGCACCGGGGAAGGCTGGCCGGGCGGCCGCCGTGTCCGCTCCCTGAGGTACTTCGTGAGGATCTCCGTCACTAGGCGGTTGTTGGCGAACACCAGCGTCTGGCGACCGCGGTCCAGGAACAGCCGCGCCACCCTGTACGCCTCGTTGACATAGCTGCGCCGTATCCCCAGCTCTTGATTCACGACTGGCGGGTTGTAGAAGACGAAGTGCTTCTCTCCCGACGGGGCGCCGTTGTCGCTGACCAGCGTGAACGGCTCCTCGGTAACGGCCTCGGCCAGCTCGCTCGGATTCGCGATCGTTGCGGAGCAGCACACGAAGAGCGGCGTCGATCCGTAAAAGCCGGCGATCCGCTTTAGCCGGCGCAGCACATTCGCGAGGTGACTGCCGAAGACGCCGCGGTAGGCGTGCAACTCGTCGATGACGATATACCGGAGGTTCTCGAAGAAGCGCGCCCAGCGGGTGTGGTGCGGAAGGACTCCGGCGTGCAGCATGTCGGGGTTGCTGAGCACGACGTTGGCCCGCCTGCGGATGGCCCGCCGTGCGTCGGACGGGGTGTCCCCGTCGTAGGTGTGCGCTCTCACATCCGGCCCCAGCGCGCCGCCGATCTGGTTGAACTCCTCCAGCTGGTCCTCCGCCAGGGCCTTCGTCGGAAACAGGTACAGGGCGCATGCCGACGGCGTCGCGGCCAGCGTGTTGAGCACCGGCAGGTTGTAGCAGAGCGTCTTTCCGCTCGCGGTGGGGGTGACCACGACAACGTTCCGACCGGCCGTGATGTGCGCGAAACTCTGGGCTTGGTGGACGTAAAGCCGCTCGATGCCCTTGGCGGCCAGGGCGGATCGGAGCCGCGCGTCGACCTCGGCGGGGAACGGCTCGAAACGAGCCTCCCGGGCACGCTGGGAGCGCACCGCCGCGATCGGTGAGCCGGCCCGCGCGCGTAGTGCCTCGAAGCGGGCCATGACCCCCTCGATCGAAGTGTCGGTGGGGGCGAGTGGGCCGGATGGCCGGCGGAGCGAGGCAATCTCAGTCCCCCCGGATAGCCCCGGTGGCCTGGCATATTCACCCATGGTTTCGATAGACCTTCATTACGTCCGCATTGAACGGTCGCATCTGTTCCCTATATGATCGCATAGATCGGAGAACCGCCGGCGGGAAAAGCATCCGTGCCGACACGGAAACCATTATAGGTTCAGCATGGTTTCCCGGAGCGGTGATTCTTGCAGGATCGCGGTTCGCTGGCCCTTTCCGGACGCTCGGAATCGGGCGCCGGCAGTGTGGGATGCTTAGACCGAATGACGAGCCAAACTGACTTTCCCACGTCCCGCTGGTGTGTCGGTGGTCGAGGTTTGCTGGGGCGGATACGACCCGCCGCGGCGAGCCTCGGGATTCTGGCCCTGGTCTTGCCGGGGAGCGTCACCACCGCAGCGGCTGGGTCGGCGTTCAAGGTCACGTTCGCGGTTCCCAGCCCCTCTCACGGTCAGGTCTGGAATGGCGGGGTCCCGGATGGCGGCCGGCTGCGATCCATGCGGGGCTGGCACATTCACGACGACGACAGGCTGAGGCCTCCCGACCGGTGGGACATCGTAACGCGCTCCGTTGGGGGTGACGTTGCCAGCCCGGGGATCGTGCTCGCGCTCAACGGCCCGGACTCAGTGCCGTTCACGTTCTTCACACGCCGGGGGGATGCGACGTTCGTCCCCGCGCGCTTGCCGTTCGGCAGCGTCCATTTTCCGCCGGCACTGTCGGGCAGCGTGGCCGTCGAGCGGGTGCCCGACGCGCTAGAGGTCTCCTCGCTGGCCACCGAGGACGATGCGCCGGCACTGCTCCGGGCTCGCTCCGGCGACTATTGGTTGGCGTGGGTGTCCTACGCGACGATCCGAAGGGACGGAGACTACTTGGAGGGTGGCGACCGTGTTGTGATCGCCCACAGTCCCGACGGGCAAATGTGGTCAAGGCCCGTGCCGGTGACAGAGCCCGGGGATCACTTCCGCGTCCAGTTGGCGGAGGACCGGAGCGGGCGGATCTGGTGCGTGTACGCTCTTCAGCCGACGTTGGGTTCGGGGAACTTTGACATCTTCGCCCGCAGCCAGGGCGACGACGGCTGGTCTTTGCCCGTCCAGCTGAGCAGCGACCCACGGCCCGATGCATTTCACGACGTGGCAACCTCGTCCGATGGCTCGATCCACGTCGTCTGGGCGGGGTTCCGGGACGGTCCCGTGCCGGGCCGCTCGCAGAGTGACATCCTGTTGCGGCGCTTCGACGGGGACTCGTGGGGGCCGGAGCTCAACGTCAGCGCGTCGCCCGCGGATGACTGGGAACCGGCGGTTGCCACCGACTCGACCGGAAGGGCCTGGGTGGCTTGGGACGCCTATCGGTCCGGGGGGTTTGACATTCTGCTGCGCACCGTGGACGGGGACTCCCCCGGGGAGACCGTGGAAGTCTCCGCGACCGCGCTGGCCGAGATGCGGGCCGACCTGGCTGTCGACGGGGCGGGTCGCGTCTGGGTCGCCTGGGAAGAGGGTGCCGCGAACTGGGGCAAGGACTTTGGCTACGAGAATCCGAAGCACCGGATCAACCTCAAGCAGGGCGAGCGCCTGTACGACCCCCGGCGGGCCAGGACACCGCGGGTCGCGGTGTTCGCGGACGGTCGATGGCAGCAGCCAACCCGTCCTCCGGCCAGCCAGGCCGCTCCGTACCTCAATCAAGGCCTCTTCCAAAATCCCAGGCTCGGGATTGACGGGAATGGCAGCGCTTGGGTGCTGTTGCGTCATCAGTGGCGGGGAGCTGGGCGCTGGGGTGGGCACCTGTTCGACATTTACGCCACAACTTGGCGTGGCGACGACTGGATCACGCCCATTCCGCTAACCGGAAGCACGGGTCGCATTGACACCGTCGTGAGCACGGCGCCCGCGCCGGGCGGATCGCTGGTCGCGGCCGTCGTGGGCGACGGCCGGCGTCTGCCCGTGGGCCTGCCGCGAAAGCACCAGGTCTCAGTCATGACTCTCGATGGCCGGCATGTTCCCGACGGTCGCGGCGTTCCTACCTTCGAGGCCCTTCGCCCAAGCTCGGTGCCGGCACACGTGCCGACCCACCCGAGTGAGGCTGCGGAAGTGGAGAGCATTCGCAGCCACCGGGTCGCCCTTGGCGGGGAGCGCTGGAAGATTGTGCGGGGCGACCTGCATCGGCACACTGAGATCTCGATGGATGGAGCGATCGACGGGTCGCTGGTCGATGCCTACCGGTATGCCCTGAACGCGGCCCAGCTTGACTTTCTCGGCGTCACTGACCACAACTACGGTCAATGGCTCGACACGGACGAGCCCGACTACCCCCAGTCAGACAACGACTTCCAATTCTGGAGAACACAGAAGCACGCCGACCTCTTCTATGTGCCCGGTCGGTTCACTCCCCTGTACGGCTACGAGCGGACGACGAACTTCCCGCTCGGGCACCGCAACATTTTCCACGCGCGCCGGGGCGTGTTCAGCCTCAGAGTGCCCCGGCTTCACGTGCGGGAGCGGCCCGGGCTGATCGGCAGCGATCCTCCCCGACTGTGGGCCTACCTGCGGCGTACGGGAGGGATTGGCATTCCCCACACCACGGCCACCACGATGGGCACCGACTGGTCGCGCCGGAATGACGACGTGATCCCGGTCACCGAGATCTATCAGGGAGATCGCAACTCGTACGAGGCCCAGGGTGCCCCGCGCGCGGCGCTCCCGGACAGCCCGGGCAGGGGCAGCGCCGGTGTGGCCCCGCACCAGATGGGACTCGTCCAGAACGCGCTGGGAGTCGGGTATCGGATGGGCTTCATCGCGTCCAGCGACCACTATTCCACGCACATTTCGTACGCCAACCTAATCGTTCCAGACAGGACCACCATGCGGGAGGACCTGATGGACGCGTTCCGCGCCCGGAGGTCCTACGCCTCGACGGACAACATAGTAGTGGACTTCCACGCGGCGGGCGTGCACCAAGGCTCGGCGCTTCTGGCGCCGGAGTCCCCGGAGTTCTCGGTTCGGATCCGGGGGACGGCTCCGATCCTCGCCGTCGAACTGGTTAAGAACAATCGCGTCGTCTACACCCGGACGGGTGAGGGAGCCAAGGATCTGGCGTTTCTCTACCGCGACGAGGACTTTGCGGAGACCTCAATGGGCCCGACGGTTCTGATCCGAGACTGGTCCCGGCCAGAGACGGGAATCCGGCCCCGCCCGAACTCGCGCGAGAGCTTCTACTATCTGAGGGTGCTCCAGAGCTTCAGCGATGACGAGCCGGGCAGGGAAGGCGAGATTGCGTGGTCATCCCCGATCTTCGTCGTTTTCGAGTGAGCTCCTGACCGCCCGTCATCGATGGCAGGACCGCTGAGCTGTAATGCGCCCGTTACCGCATTTTTCACGAGGCGCGGTTGCCAACGGTGCCTCGCGATTGGCTAGCACGCTGACTGGTTGCCTGGCTCGCTCGGGCGGCCTGAAGCTGCCTTGAAGTGCCAAGACGTGGTTCGGGACCCACTGTCGTAGCGGGCTCGGGCGCGGAAGGGGCTTTCAGCGGCCGTGCGCGGCGCACTCGGTGGGCCTCCGCAAGGGTTGCGACGATGTCGTAGCGAACCGCTCCCGAGCGCGGCCCAGGGACCACGCTCGGCAACCCGTTCTGGCCCGCTCAGGCGCCCAGCAGCGCTCCCAGGCTGGAGGCGGTTGCCAGCCATGCGCTCGCGGCAGGGGCCGCTTGGGGCAAGTGCAGCACCACGCGCCGCGAACTGGGCCGCATACCGCGATGCCTGCAAGGTCCTGATTCTGTTGCACATTCTCGACCTCACCCCCGGTTGGTCCGCCGACCACATCGCCCGCTCCTAGCAGACACTGACGGAAGTGTCGCTGCTGCCCTTCCAACCCGACTCCTGCCGTTGCCCCGGCTGCGGCACCGGCCTGCACTACCAGAAGACCAGGACCCGTTCGGCCATCCGGTCGCCTTCATGCGCGACCTCGCCCGGTGCAAGGTCCTAGGCAGGGTGCCAGAACTGTCGCGTCCGCTCCGGGCCCGGCCTCGCCAGCCCGAAACCAGCGAACCAGACAACGAGCCGCGAGCTCGCGTTCAAGGCAAACGGCCGGACATCCATAGTTAGCCGATGTCCGGACGTCTGATGTCGGTGGCTTCGATGCGGCCAATGCCGCGATCCAGCTGAGGAATCTCGGCTAACCTCCCCTCGAGGCTCCGGGCCGCGAACCGCTCCCGCTCAGCGCCGTGCGCCACGAGCGCGTCTTTCCGGACCTTGCCCATCGCGTTGCGAGGCAGACTGTCCACGAACCTGACGGACTTCGGCGCTTTGTACGCTGCCAGCGAGCCGCGGCAGTGCCGGATCAGCTCGTGCTCAGCAGGGCATGGATCGGCCGGCACCACGAACGCGGTCACAGCCTCGCCCCACTCGGCGTCCGGCAGGCCGGCAACGGCGCATTGCGCCACGCCGGGGTGCCGTGCCAACACGTGCTCCACTTCCGCCGGATAGACATTGAAGCCGCCACTGATGATCAGGTCATTCTGGCGGCCCTTGATCTCGAACCGTCCGTCGGGACCGCACCGCCCCAGATCCCCGGTTCGGAACCAGCCGTCCTCGGTGAACGCGGCGCGCGTCTTCGCACGATCTTGCCAGTAGCCAAGGAAGACGTGCGGGCCGCGAGTCTGGAATTCCCCGACCTCGCCGACCGGCGTCGGCGCATTCGTGCGCGGATCTCGCACGCGCATTCGCACGCCCGGGAGCGGCACGCCGACCTGGCCCGCGACGCGCTCGCCGTCCACCGGATTGGACAGCATGATTCCGGTCTCGGTCATGCCGTACCTCTCGACAACCCTATGCCCGAGCTGGCGCTCGATCGCCTCGAACAGCTCCACGGGGAGCCGGTCGGAGCCGCATGTCAACAGGCGCATCCCAGAGAGCCGAATGCGCCGATCCCCCACTTCGGCCAAGATCCGCCGATAGACCGTCGGAACGCCCATGAAGACGGTGGCCGGCCCGTCGGCGAGAGCGCGCGTCACGGCTGGCGCGTCGAACTTGGCGTGCATGACGGTGGTTGCCCCCACGTGCAACGCTCCGTGGAGCGCGACCAGCAAGCCGTGGACGTGGAAGAGCGGCAGGATGTGCAACAGCGTGTCCTCTCGGGTCCACTGCCACGCGTCCCGGAGCATGTCCATGTTTGCCGTGAGGCTCGCGTGAGACATGCATGCCCCCTTGGGGTGCCCGGTCGTGCCGCTCGTATACAGCATCAGGGCGGGGTCGGACGGCCCCGGCGCGGGGTCGCGCTCGGGGGCCGGTTGAAGCGCCATGGTTTCCTCAAAGTCCCTGACGGAAATCGGGCACAGCCGGCCACACGGCACGTCCAGGGCACCGGGCGAGCCCTCCGTTGGACAGTTGTCCCGAGCGACGATGAGCACCCTGGCTCCAGAATCGCGAACTATGTAGTCCAGCTCAGCCTTGGAGTACGCGGGATTCAGGGGCAGGGAAATCGCTCCCATGCTGCAAGCCGCAAGATGGATCTGGATCGCGGCCAGCGATTTGGGGAGGCAAAACGCGACCCTGTCCCCCCGGGTCACGCCCATTCCGTCGAGCCACTGGGCGGCTGCCAGCGAGCCCATGCGCAGGGAATCGAATGAGACTTGCCGCTCCGAGCCCTCCCCGGGCAAAACCAGAGCCGCCTTGGGCCCGCATTCCCGGCAGGTTTCGCGAAGGGTTTCCAAGAATAGTCTCAAAGATCGCTCCTGTCCGTCGGAGTGCCTGCCGGGCCGGTCCCTCAGGGCCTGGCCCAGTAGAGAAATCCGTCCTCCGCTCCCACGAGCAGTTCCCTACGACCGTCTCCGTTCCAGTCGGCGGTGGTGGGGCTCGACGTGTGCCCGGCAAGGCGCGTCTCCGAAAGAGGGCCAAGGTCTTCGAGGTGCACCAAGCCGCGCTCCGTGCCGGTGTTTCGCAGAAGGGTTGCGCTTGAGCTGTTCACGAGAACGTCGGGCCGGCCGTCGCTGTCCCAGTCCACGATGTCTATCTTGCGCCTGCCGCTCCGCCCGGCCCACCCATCGTTGAGCCTGAGCAGCCCCGGGCCCTTGCCCTGAGGTTTGTGCTGGCGGTCAAACACGAACGCGGGTGAGCAGCGGAAAATCCTCTGCCCAGGGGACAAGAGCTTCCGCGCGCCGACGCGGATGCGCTGGAACCAGGCAAGGTAACCCTCGTGGTCAAGCATGACCAAGTCCATCAGCCCGTCATTGTCCCAGTCGAAAGGCACCGGCCGCGTCCTCCACTGGCTGACCATTTCGGATGGTTCCGGTGTCCACCAAGTCCAGGCAGGCTTGCGCGGAGTGCCCTGCCAGTTGATTTCCACAGCGCGGGGTGCGTCGAAGCGCGGTTGCTCGCGAGTCCCAGCATTCCGGAGCCATTCCAGCTTGCCCCAGATTGAGTTGGTCACGATGTCCAGCAGGCCGTCTCCGTCCCAGTCAGCGACGCCGAGAGTCGTGTAGCCCCATTTGGCCTCGCAAGGGCCTTGGATCGACCCGTTCCGGCCGGCTTGGATGCGGAACGTGGTCCCGTCTGCCCGCAGAAGCCGAGCAGCGGCAAATCGCGGCGGGTAACCGCCGAGGTTCTCCAGAATTCCGATCTGGCCGGCGGTGTTGCCGGCCACGATGTCCTCGTCCCCGTCGGCGTCGATGTCCACGGCTTGCGGCGTCACAAGCGCCCCGAACTTGACGTGCTCCGCGATCTGGCGGAAGTACCTCGGGTGCTCGAACTGCGGCATTCCTTCAACCAAGCTCCCGGTGTTCTCCACGAGCGCGACGCGGCCATCCTCGTCTCCGACGATCAGGTCGATGTCTCCGTCTCCGTCCCAGTCCATGGCCGTGGGTGTGATCATCTGCAAGTCCATGGCCAAGGGCCTCCCCGCTCGTTCCAGCCTGCGACCAGGAGCGAGTCGCGGCTCGGAACGGTTCCCGACATTCTCGAAATAGGTGAAGCCGTCCAAGAACTCTCCGCAGATCAAGTCCAGGTCGCCGTCAGCGTCGAAGTCTGCGAGGCTGGGGCTCGGCATCCCGTAGACGTCAACGGGCCTTCCGCCCGCCTCGAGTTTCCGCGGCGGCCCGTAAGACCCGTCAGGAAGGCGAACCGCGAGGTACACGTAGCCATGCAGGGGGCCGTTGGTCCAGTTTCCGAGCTCGTCGAACGCGTCGTCCCAGCCGTACTCTCCCCAGTCCCCGACGCCGATCAGTAGGTCAAGATCCCCGTCACCCTCCCAATCGGCCAGCTTCCACTGCTTGGCGCGGATCCGGCCGGCCGATTGGTACAGGTCGCTCGTAGGCGGGCCGAATTCGGCCGGGCGACGGAAGCCGTCCCTCGCGAACGAGTCGTGTCGTTGCCCGGGCGTGGTGACCACTGGATCTCTGCCCGGATTGTGCGAGATTTGGGCATTCGTCCGGTACTCCGCGATTCGGATGCCCGGGCTGAAGACGGGCATGTTGTCTTGAGTGCCTGGCACTGACGTGTTCTCGAAGAAGTACGTCCCTTCGTAGGGCACTCCACCACTCGAGACTACGAGGTCCATGTCACCGTCGCTGTCGTAGTCCATCGGGAGCGGCCAAGCCCATAGGCCCACGCCCAGATCGACCGTCAGCCCCGGGTTGTTGTAGCGAACCCTGGTTAGTTCGGCACCGTCGGAGGGGTGGGCCAAAGCCCCCACGATCAGAAACAGGCGAAAGTGTCTCATGCTGTCAATTTGGCACCTCAGAGCACGAAGCGCAAAGTGCGGGCGCATCGCCCTCCACAGAGCCACTCGCTTGCAGTGCGGTTCCCGCCATGATACGGCGGTTTAGGGCCGCCAGGGGCTCGCACCCTCCCAGTGGGGTCGTTTGGCAAACGACACTCCTCGGCAGGAGGAGCAGCACGCCTAGCCGAGAGTCCGTCCCATCTGTTGGCGGTGGCAGCGTGCGCGCCCGCAATCAGCGATTCCACCGTGCCCGGCTGCGAGGCAGTCACGCCTGTCCGCGCCACGCAGTGACCTCCGCACCGCGCCGTCATCCGACTGCGTGGCGCAAGGATTGCGCTGTGTGGCACCTTGGCCTCCGGAGGGGTCAAGGGCGGCGGGGATCGCTTGGGGTAAGCATTCACTCCGGGGAGTATTTGGGGCCTAGGAGACTGGCCCTCGCGAGGACCAAGGGAGGGAAGGTGCGGCCCGCAGGTGCAGGGTGGGCTCGCTCGCCGCGTTGGGGCTCCAGCCTGAGAAGGTGGGCGAGTGTCGTAGGGAAACTCGCGAGTTGGCCTCAGCGGGGAGTCAAGCTGCGCGCGGGACAGTGCTGTCGGGTGCGGGAGCGAGTGCTGCCGCTGGCGGCTCGTTGGCCGGAGTCCAGCAGCGTATGGGAGGTGCGCGGAGTTCCTCCATGCGCTGCTCGTCCATCTCTCACGGGAGCCATGGGGACAGGTCCGATGGGGCCTGGCCCCGGTTGCGCGCATAGGCATCCAGCCAATCCTGCGGGCACCGGTACGGGTTCAGCCCAGCCACTCTCGCTGTCTGCAGCACGCTGAGCAGGCGCCCCGCCGTCTTGGCCCTGGCCGGTCCGCCGGGCCCGAAGCGCCGCTGGCGCGAGATCACGGGCCCGCGCAAGGTCCACTCCGAGCGGTTGTTGTCCATGGGAATCCCCGGATCCTCGAGAAACACGCTGGGACCCTCCTGATGCTGGATCAAGGACGCCGTGGGGTTGCCCTGCGCTGCCACTTGGGCCAGTTCCGCGCCGGTCCGGCCACCGCTTGGCTGCAAGCCTTCCAGCAGCTCATAGCGGGCGACCAGGCGCTGCCACGCTTGCAGCGCGTCGTCGAAGAGTTCCCCGAAGCTGGCTTCCAGGCTTGCCTGCGCAGCCGCGAAGTCCTCGGCCTGGCCCTGCAAGGGCAGGTCGGGCTGTCAGGCCCTGCGACGCAGGCGCGCCAAGTGGAACACTTCCCCGATCCGCTCGAGCCCATCCCTGGCCCACGGCTGCAGTTCCGGAAAGCCGGCTGCCCCGTAACGGCGAGACATCGGACGGATGGGAGCTGAATCCTTGGTCCTTCGGTGGCCCCAGCGCACACCGCTGCGGGGCTGAATGTCAGTGCTTCCAGATAGAGGGGTGGACATTTCCTGCTGATTCTGTCATAGTGGGCCTTGGTGGCTGGCCTTCAGATGGCAACAACGGTGCAAGACGCGCACTTTGACCTGCGCGCTGTTTGCGTGCGCCCGACGCGCGGCGGCTGCGAGCACCGACGTTGGGACCGGCTGGTGGCCGCCCACCACTACCTGTCCTTCCAGCGCATGTTCGGACGTGCCTTGCGGCATGTCGCAACCCTGGACGGGACTTGGCTGGCGCTGCTGGGATGGCAACCCGGAGCGCTGCGCGTGGCCGTGCGCGACCGCTGGATCGGCTGGTCGCTGCAGCAGAAGCTGCGCCGCCTGCATCTGATCGCCCAGAATGTGCGCTTCGTGATCCTGCCCGCCGCTGCCGGGCGCAAGCACCTGGCATCGAGGGTCTTGGGCCTCAGCCTGCGCCGCTTGTCGGGAGACATCTTGGCCGCACATGGGTATCCGGCGCTGCTCGCGGAAACCTTCGTGGACCGCGCGCTGCACAGGGGCACGTGCTACCGCGCCGCGAACTGGCAGCCGCTGGGGTTCACCAGCGGCTATGGCCGCCAGCGGGGCCCCACGGCCCGCTGGCGGCATCATGGCCAGCCCAAGCAAGTGCTGGTGTACCCCTTGGCCCGTAACGTGCAGGCGCGTTTGCGCCAGCCCGAGCAGGAGCCCTGCTGGGGCGGTCCCGCCAAGCGGCCGCCGGCTCCGGCCGCGGTGCTGCGCAGCCTGCTCGAGCGCCTGCAGCAGGAGCCGCACTGCCGCCCGGCCGGCGGCCGCCGCTATGCGCTGGCCAGCCTGCTGTGCCTGGCCGCGAGTGCGCACATGGCCGGCTACCGCGGCGTGACGGCCTACTCGCGGTATGCCACCCTGCTCAGCCAGCGGCAGCGGCAGGCCGCCGGCTGCTGGTGCAACATGCGGCTACAACGCTACGCCGCTCCGGTGCCGAGCACGTTCTACCAAGCCTTGGTCCGGCTGCCGCCGGAGGTGTTCGAGGGGGCCGTCGAGCACGCCTCGCTGGGGCTGCAGGCCCACTCGCAGCCGGCCGTGCCGGAGCGCAGCGCGCAGGGGCTGGGCGAGCGCGCGGCAGCGGCCGCCGGCCGCGGGCAGGGCCCAAGGTGAGATTCTGGCCGGGCGCAAGCGGGGACACCGCGCGGGAGCGGGAGCAGGCGCAGGAATTGGAACGCTTGGAGCAGCACTGCGCGGCCCTGCTCGAGAAGGTGGAAAGCGCACGGCAGGAGAGCGGGGAATTCCGCCGACGGTCGCAGCGCAGCCAGGCCGAGCTGGAGCGGACGCGGACTGAGCTGGAGCGGACGCGGGCCGAGCTGGAGCGGACGCGGACTGAGCTGCAGCAAGCCCACACAACGATCGGCAATCTGAAGCTGCTCGTGGCAGACCTGCAGAAGACCTTGTTCGGGCGCAAGAGCGAGAAGCCGTCGGATCCCGGGCCCGAGCCGAAAGCGGACCCCAAGCCGCCGCCCGGGCCGGGGGACAGCCCTGACAAGCCTGACAAGCCTGACAAGGCCGGCAAGGGGCGCAAGCAGAAGGCCGCCAAGCGCAAGCGGGGACGCCAGCCCGGATCGGCCACTCCGCCGCGTCGGGACCGCTCCCGCCTGCCAAAGATTCCCGAGCCCTTGGAGCTGCCCGAGCACGAGCGCCGCTGCGCGCAGTGCGACACGCCCTTCGTGCGCTGCGGGACCAAGTCCAGCAAGATCTTCGAGATGCACTTGGCTGCGCTCGCCCGCGAGATTGAGCGCCAGTGCTACGAGCCGGGCTGCGCCTGCGCACCGCCGGGACGCCTCGTTGCGCCCCCCGCGCCACGGCTGTGGAGCGGCACCCAGCTGGGGACCAGCGTGTGGGCCTGGAGCGTGGTCCAAGTTTTCCACATGCATCGCCCGCAGGCCGCGGTGGCGCGCGAGCTGGATGCCATCGGGTTGGGCATGGCACCGGCGACGCTGGCGCAAGGCCTGCAGAGGCTCGCCCGGCTGGTGCAACCCTTGGAGCAGGCCATCGCCGAGCGTCTGGGACAGGCTCGGGTGGTGCAGGCCGACGAAACCTCCTGGCCGGTGCAGAACATTGAGGGCAAGGAGAACGCCAAGCAGCCCCCGGCATCCGGCGCCAGGCCCAAGCACTGGCTGTGGATGGTCTGCTGCGAGGATGCCGTCTGGATGCGCATCCTGCCGACGCGCGGGCTGCCCTCGGGCCGCGCACTGCTGGGCAAGCTGGGCCAAGGCAAGCTGCTGACGCTCGTGTGCGACGGCTGGAGTGTCTATCCGGCCTTCGCCAAGCGCTCCGAGAATGTCCGGCTGCAGTTCTGCTGGGCTCATCAGCGCCGACACTACTGCCGGGTGGAAGCCGGCTTTCCGGAACTGGAGCCGTGGGCCACGGACTGGCTCGAGCGGATCGGGGAAGTGTTCCACTTGGCGCACCTGCGTCGCAGGGCCTGGCAGCCCGAACTGCCCTTAGAGCACCAGGCCGAGGACTTCGAGGCTGCGCAGGCAAGCCTGAAAGCCAGCCTCGGGAAACTCTTCGACGACGCGGTGCAAGAGTGGAGGAGCCTGGTTGCGCGCTATGAAATGCTGATCGCCGTGCCAAGCGGTGGCCGGACCGGCGCGGAGCTGGCCCAGGTGGAAGCGCGGGGCAAAGCCACGGCGTCCCTGATCCTGCACAAGGCGGGGCTCAGCGTGTTCCTCGAGGACCCGGCGATTCCCATGGACAACAATTACGCGGAGCGGACCTTGCGCGGACCCGTGATCTCGCGCCGGCTGAGCTTCGGGTCCGGCGGTCCGGCCGGGGCCGAGACGGCGGGGCGCCTGCTCAGCGTGCTGCAGACAGCGAGAGTGGCGGGGCTGAACCCGTACCGCTACATGCTGGATTGGCTGGATGCCTGTGCGCGCAACCGGGGCCAAGCCCCATCGGAACTGTCCCCATGGCTCCCGTGGGAGATGGACGAGCAGCGCATCGAGGAACTCCGCGCACCTCCCATCCGCTGGTGGACCCCGGCCAACGGGCCGCCAGCGGCAGCGCCGGCTGACGCACCCGACAGCACTTTCCCGCCCGCAGCTTAACTCCCCGCTGAGGCCAGCTCGCGAGTGTCGCTACGTCACTCGCCCACCTTCTCAGGCTGGAGCCTGAACGCGGCGAGCGAGGCCACTCTGCACCTGCGGGCCGCACCTTCACCTATCCGCGCCTTCCCCTGCCTTTGGCCCTCGCGAGGGCCAGCCTCCCAGGCCCCAAAATACTCCCCGGAGTGAATGCTTACCGCTTGGGCTGTGGCTAGCACTGCTTCGGATCGCCGGGCTGACGGTCCGATTCGCGACTATCGCGGCTGACGGTTGTGCTTGCCGGAGGCGGCTCAGTTCGCGGTTGCCATCCGGGGCGGTAAAATTCGATTCACGGACGGGTGGGAACATTGGACAACATGTCAATTCGAGCCGTGCACGACGAAATCGTGGCGGAGTTTGAGTTTCTTGATGACTGGATGGATCGCTATCAGCACCTCATTGATCTGGGGCGAAGCCTTCCGGCGTTCCCAGAGGAGTTTCAGACCGATCGCTACAAGGTCCGCGGCTGCCAGGCGCAGGTGTGGATGCGCTCCGAGTGCAAGGCGGGAAAGTTGCACCTACTGGCCACTAGTGATGCGGCGATCGTGTCTGGGTTGATCGCTGTGCTATTGCGTGCGTACTCCGGCTTCTCGCCGCAAGAGGTCCTGACCGCGGGGCATGGCTTCATTGACAGGATCGGATTTACCGAGCACCTCAGCCCGACCCGCGGGAACGGCCTGCACGCGATGGTTCGCGCGATCCGCCACCATGCCGTCCGAGCGGCGCACATCGCCAATTCCCGAGAAGCTGGCTGATTGGTGCCCGTCCCGCCCGCTGATCGGCTAGGCTGCCGCTGCTGGGTCGCCATTGCAGGGCGTGGCCCTTCGGAACCTCAGATTGGCCCCCTTGCTTCGATTGGGCTACCCGGAACGCGCCCGTTCGCGTCAGAGCGACCGCAGGCTTGTCGCGAGCCAAACTACCGGCCGCGAAAGGCTTGGCGGCCGGGCCCTTTCGAGAGCCGTCTCCGGGATGCCGGAGAAGGGGCATCCACTCCAGCTCGGATCAACTGACTTGACGCTCCCGGCCCGCCCCGGCGAAGCTTGCCCCGATCAGCGGTGCACGAGGACTGGGCCGACACCTGTTGGTCAGACCGCGGGATCGGACAGTTGTCCCGGCCGACTCCTGTCAAAACGGCCCGACCCTCGGGCGCCAATCGGCTGTGTGCGATGCTGATAGCCACGCTGGCCCGCTCCCGCGCGTGGCGTCTACCGCGAGTGTTGGTGAGCAGACTCACATGAGTGGACTCAGGGACTGCGGCTCCCTTGCCCCGAGACTCGCCTCGGTTGCTGCTAGGCAGGTGCGCGACTACGACACGCACCGTCCCGGGACGATCTTCCAAGATCCCACCTTCGCGCTGACGATTGGCGAGGCGTACGCCGTTCAACTGGAGGCCGCTCGCCTCCGGTCCGCTCGGGGAGAAAGGGTGGCCGGTTACAAGATTGGCTGTGTTAGCAGGGCGGTCCGGGAACAGCTGGGAACCGAACACGCTGTGTTCGGCCACCTCTTCCGGGGAGAGATGCTCGCATCGCCGGCCAGCTTGGATGCGTCTGACTTCTGCGAACTCGGCATCGAGGGCGAGGTCGCAGTGCGACTGGCGCGCGATCTCAGTGACTTGGATGCTCTCCGTGAATTTCCGGGCGCCTTTGTCGCCGAAGCGCTGCCAGTCATTGAGCTGCACAACTACGTGCTTCGCGGGCCGGCGCCCCGAGCCGCAGAAGTGGTCGCCAATAACGCCCTGCAAGCAGGCACCGTCGTTCCTGAGGGTTCTGCGGCCCCGTGGCAAGGGGGCGATCTTGGCCTGCGCGTCCGGATCGGCGATCGAGTGGACGACCATGCGCGGGTCGATCCCTGCGCGACGGTTTTCGAGCTGGCATCCCGTCTGGCGAGCTACGGGATCACGCCGAGAGCCGGGCAGGTCCTGCTGACCGGATCGCCACTGCCGCTGTACCGGGTTGCTCGCGGTGAGCGGATTTGCGTTCACGCGAGCGACGGGGCTGAAGTGCTGGCCACCGTTGCCTGATCACCCGTCGGTGGGCGAAGTGCGGTGTGCCGCCGCCTGAAGGGGCTTCGGAACTCGGTCCGATCGCTGTTCCCAAGTTGCGTTCCTAATGGGGATTATATGCGTGCGCCGTGCTAAGGCACTGGCTCCCAGCGGGTGCGAAGCCCGCCCGGCTAACTGTCGCTCCAGCCGGAAGCCGTCGGAGCGGGTCATGGAGGTAACGACATGGACTGAAGCACTCCGACGTGACGGGCCGCCTTTTGGGCGGCTCAGCGAGCACGCAGGCCGCAACGCGAGTGAACGCCGAGCAGGCCTCGAAAAGCATAATGCGGAGGCCGACCCGCCGCTATATCGGGGAAGGCAGCCAGCGTCCGGGAAGCGAGCGACGCGAGCACCGGGCGTCTCCGCCGGGGTATTGGCGGCAGCATGCGTGCAAGAGGGAGACGGAGGCAACACGGGAAGCCCTGTCGGTGGCGTGCACGCGCCAACCGGACTCCCGCGAGGGACAGGCCGGGCCGGTCAGGGTGGCGGAGAGGCCCGTAGTACCGGGGAAGCCGGGTAATGCCGGTGGAGGGAAGGGGCCTCAGTTCGAGAGCGATGCAGGAAGGAGGACAGGACCGATGGAGACTGGCGCGAGCCTATTAGCTCCGGAAAAGTTCGGAGACTCCAGTGCGCATCACCTGCGCAAGCGAAGGAAGACCCGGACCACCGCGCGCAGCAGTGGCCGGGAGAACTGGCACGCGCCGTTGACGCATAGGCGGACCAGCGGCTCAGCCAGTGGCTGTGTCGGAAGCACCAGGCGAAGTCGGGCCACCCCGTGCGGTACCCGAGCGAGAGGCTGAGGATTGACTTCGGCCTCGTGCGCCTGCCAGTGCGGACGGCCAGCTTTCCGTGGGCGAAGGCATGATCTCGTCCGAGAGCCGGATGCTGGAAATTGGCATGTCCGGTTCGATGAGCGGGGAGAGGAGACGTAGTTAAGCGGGAAGGTCAGTGAGGCACCTACAGATGGCGAAAGCCGTAGGAACACCCCTAAAACAGCTACTGCTTCCTTGCTAAGGCCAACGCGCCTCTCCTCGACTCTACATTAGTGCGGCACGAGAAACATGAACCGAGATCCGGCGGGCTCCAACCGAAGGATCACCTCGCCATTGCGGTCCAAGACGCTGCCATCGGTGACATCGACGGCTCGAACTCCCGGCCCTACTTGAAGGATGGCATCCACGAATCGCGGGGAATGATTTAGCACGGCGACCAATTCCTCGCCGCCCCGAGCCTTGTGGAACAGTTCCACGTACTTTGAATCCACATCGACCGGATGGCTTGGCCGCAGAACCGAATACACCGCCGCGGAGTCATCTTCCTCCCACGGGTCGTACGTGTTCTTGAGTTCCTCCTCGATGTTCGCCGCCAAGTAATAGTACGTCCCGCCGTCGTGCTCCGCACGGAAAAGCACGCCTCGCCCTTCCTCTTCCCCGAACCAGTCCGTGTCGGCTTCCTCCCTGCTGGTCGGATCCTTCTGCGCCTTGGCGACCGAGAGAATGGTCTCGACGCCACCGGAAGCAACAACCTCGCGGAACCGGATCGGAGTTGCCAAGTCAAGCCGCTGGCCGACTTCCATGGCACCAGCTCGAGTCACGACTCTAAGTTGGGGAAGGTCTGCCAGGACTCGTTCGGAGCCCAATTGGAGTCCGGCTCCAAAGTCCTTGAAGAATGACTGCAGGACCGTGCCCCCGGCAGCCAGGTAGTTCGCGACTTGCCGGCGGCCCCGGTCCGACAAGGAAAATCCGCTGACCACGACCGCTGCGGCATCACCGGGCACTGGAAGCCCCTCGCGAACGAGCTTGACGTCCATGTGGGCCTGCTTGGCGAGCACGAAAGGCGTGATCAGGTCGATCATCGTCGCCTCGTACTCGTAGTCCGCGGGAACGAGGATGTAGCACACCGGCAGCCTGTCCTGCCAATCGACACCGAGGCGATCCACGAGGCCGGCCGCGGCCTTGAACGCCCGGGCTGCGGGCTTGGGCCGGTTGTCGTTCCCAAGCAGTCCCATGTCGTAGTTCAATGCACTGAAGCGGTTCTCTAGCCTCACCCGTGGCGTGGAGTACTCCTTGAACAGCCCTTCGTCAGCCACCGTGAACCCTGCGGGTAAGTCGTGCGAGCACCACCACAGGTAGCCCGCAGCCCCCTCGAGCCAATTGCTGAGAAAGGTGAGTTCGAGGTACTTGGGGATCGTCGCCGGCCGGACCCACTGGGCCGATGCCCCCAGTTCCTGCATCAAGACTGGCTTCCCAGTCATTTCTGCCCAAGTGATGATGTAGTTCGTGCTGTAGGTCGTGCGCTGTCCCAGCCAAGGGTCGAGCCGCGAAGTGCCGTGAAAGTAAGGGTACGAATGAGCAGCCATGTAGTCCGTCGAACTGGCGATCGAATCGATGTTGAAGACCCTGGAATAGCCCGTGCCCACTCCGTTCACGATCAGAGCGCCGGGTGCGTTCCGTCTCACCTCGGCAACGATGCCCCTTTGCCAGCGGTCCGTGTCGGCCGGCTCCAGGTCCAGCCGCATCTGATTCTCGAGGACGTTAAGCTCGTTCCCAAGATCAAAGCCCTGCACGATGCGGCGATCCGAATAGCGGGAGGCCAAATCCCGAGCCAATGCCAGCTGCCCAGCGACGATCTCCGGATCGGTGAACAGGTTGCCGTTGGCCCATGGCGGCAGGAACGTGCCCCCCGACATCCAACTGTTGATGATGCCGAGCTGGACGTGGATCCCGTGCTTCTCCGCCATGTCGATCACCCTGTCGACGCGTTGCAGCGCGAGCGCGTCGGCACCTCGCGGGTCGGGTTGGAGCTGGTGCCACAGGGGGAGGTAGCGGATAACCTGGACGCCGGCTTGCTTCAGCGCCGCGAGGTCCTGGTCGACCGCACTCGGGTCCCAGAGATCCAAGTGAGTTAGCCAGCCCTTGGATGGAACGTAATTCACCCCGCTGAGGAACTTCGGCTCGCCGTCGAGCGTCAAGAACCCTCCCTGGACCCCCCATGCCGGCTCGCCGTCGAGCCGTTGGGGTCCCAGAACGCTGCCTGCCGCGACGAGCGTCAGCATCGCGAACGGGCTCCAGCGGTTCAGGCGCACGGTTGCCCGCCCTACCTTCCTTGGCCCGCTGCGCTCACGACCCGGCCTGCAAATTCCGTGCGAAGGACGGCCCATAGAGGATTGTTCTTCCTTGGCCCGTAGATCTCCTCATAGTGCTGCGGCAGGGTTCCGCTTTCCACAGCTGCCCAATAGCTCTCGCCAGCCCTGTCCGTGCCCAGCTCGTAATCCATGGACGCCCACGAGTCCTCGCGGTAGGCGTAGAACGCCCAATGCCAGTCTTCACGATTGAAGACCCGGATGAGATCGGCCAGGTACCCTGCGGCGCCGCTCACAGTCCGGTCGCACCCGAACTCGGCCGCGAAGATGCGCGACGGGGGCACGCCATGTCGCTCGGACCAATCGCGGACCGGCTGGAGGAAAGCATCGATAGCTTCCGCGTCGAAGGTTCGCTCTTCGCCGGCATCGCCCACCGAGACTGGCCCTGGATACGAATACCGACCCTCGTTGATCCGCCGCGTGGTGTACTCGTACGGCTCGTACATGTGGAAGGAGTACAGAACCTTGTCGTCGTCAAGGGGCAGAAGGTACTCAAACGCCCATGGCGTCGCATAGAGCCCAGCCTCCACGATCAGCGGAGTCTCCGCGTCCACTCCCCGGATCCCGCCCGCCACCGCGCGGTGGAATCGGTTCAGATCTCCAGGCCCGCCTCGCACTCGCCCGTACCAGTCGCCAAATCCCCGGTTCCAGAATGTCCGTTTCCCGTGGAACCATTCCGGGTGCGGCTCGTTCAGCAGGTCGTAGGCTACTACAGCGGGATGGTCCCTGAGGCGAAGTGCGAGGTCCCCCCAGAAGCGGACTGCCTGGGAGAGATAGGCCTCGTCTGTCCAAAGCCGGCCATCTCGATGTCCGCCGTTGAACTGCCGGAACCGCGCTCCGGGAAGGCTCAGCGGCACGACAACCGCCTTGATGCCTGCCTCCTCGGCGTCATCCAGCGCTCGCAGAAGACGAGCTAGGTCGGCCTCCACGATGCCGGTGTACCCGCCAGCGTCACCCAGCAGGAAGTCCCTGCGCTCGCTCTCCCACTTGCCGTAGGCGAGACGGACCAGACCGATCCCGGCACGCGAGGCCGACTCGAACCACTGCTTCGAGAGAGCCTCGTTGAAGGAGTTTGCGCCCTTCCGCTGCTGGTCCCAGTAATCGATCCTGGAAGGGACCGGAGTACGAACCTCCGTCGCTGCGTTCGGATCTGCGAGCGAGCATCCCAGCAGGCCAAGGGCTGAACAGCAGATCAAAACGGCGATCGACCCGACAATGCCGTCCCCCCACGATCCGGGAACTTCGGCAGCTGCCTGCACCGGCGCGCCGCTCGGCGATGGCGCGCCGCCGCGCTGGCGCGACACGACGGAGAGGGCCCGCGCTCCCCGTCCAGGACGGGCTTGCCCCGTGCTCCGGATCCGCGTGCAGGTTCGCGCGGTGTCACTCTTCATCGCAATTCGGAGAGCGCCCGGGGGGAGCCCGTAACCGCCACAGGTCCGAGCTTGACGATCGGCTCGCCCTACTGTACCCTGATTCTCGATCATCGGTCACGAGCCGCGCTGAGTTCGTGTCTGGCCAGAACCGCCGGCGACCCGTGATCAACCAAGCGCTGCCATGCGAGTTACCGCGATCAAGTGCCACGTGCTGCTGGATCCGGAGTTCGACATTGGGGCAACTTCGTCGGCACAGGACGACCTGGTCGTCGAGATTCACACCGACGAAGGTATCACCGGCATTGGGGAGACGGATGTCAATCCCTGGATAGCCCGTGCCTGCATCGAAGCGCCCGGCACCCATACGATGGGCTTGGGCCTCTCGGAAATGCTGCTCGGCTCGGACCCAATGGACATTGAGGGCATCTGGAACCGCCTCTACATCCGCTCGGCGATGAACGGCCGCCGCGGCGCCCTGGTCTGCGCCATGGGCGCATTGGACATGGCCCTGCACGACTTGGCCGGGAAAGCCCTCGGCGTGCCCTGCCACGCTCTGCTCGGCAAGACATGCCGCGACTCGATCACGCCCTACGCCTCCCTGCAACCGGACGTCTCGAATTTCGACCGGTACCTGACCTCGATGGTCGAATGGGCGCTGAGAGCCAAAGACTTGGGATTCTCGGCAGCCAAGCTCGAGATCACGCCGTCGGGCCCCTACGCGCACCGTGGTTTGCGAGCGTCCCACAGCCGCATGGGAGATGTCATTCAGGCCGTCCGCGAGGTTGTTGGAGGCGACTTCACGCTCATGGTCGACGTGCAGTACGCGTTTCCGGACGCCGACGCGTGCCTCCAGACCATCCGCAGATGGGAGGCCTACGACCTGTTTTTCCTCGAGGCTCCGCTGCCATCTGACGATCTGGCCGGCTACGCGCGCCTGAGCCGCGAACAGGGCATCCCGATCGCCGCTGGCGAATGGCTCACCACCCGTCACGAGTTCATCGACCTGATGGACCGGGGGCGGGTCGCCGTCGTTCAGCCCGACATCGGGCGCGTCGGCGGTCTCAGCGAGTGCGCCAAGGTGTGCGAGCTGGCAGCGGACCGAGGGCTGACGGTCGTGCCGCACATTTGGAAGAGCGGGATCTCAATCGCGGCAGGAGCCCATGTGGCAGCGGTCAGTCCCCATTGCCCGTTCATCGAGTTCCTACCAGTGACGCTCTGCGGCTCGGCTCTCCGCAAGCGGCTCGTCGAGGACGAGTTGCGGCTGAAGCACGGATCGCTTGCGCTGCCTCGCAAGCCGGGGCTTGGCGTCGATCTGAACCGCAGCGCGATGGAAGAATTCGAGAGGGCTGCCCGACGGCTCGCCGCATCGCAGGCCAACCAGGCCGCGGAACGGGCGATCGCCGCGCATTCGGCAGCGACAGCTTGATGGAGGGCCCGGCCGTCGGTCCAGTCGCGCTGGTCACCGGCGCGGGCTCGGGGATCGGCCGGGCAACCTCACTGCTGTTTGCGAGCGAAGGATACCGGGTCGCAGCACTGGACATTCGCGGCCCGGATGGCGAGCGAACGGCCCAGCGCATCCGGCGCAGAGGGGGATCGGCGATGGGAATCGGTGCCGACGTGCGCTCTGCCGAGCAAGTTCGCACGGCCGTCAAGGAGGTGGTCCGGCGCTTCGGCCAAATCGACATGCTCTGCAACAACGCCGGCATCGAGTGCTACAAGCGAGCGGACGCCTACACCGTCGATGAATTCGACTCCATCGTCGACACGAACCTGCGCGGCCCCTTCCTCTGTGCCAAGTACGCCTTCCCGCACCTGGGCGAGCGGCGCGGGTCCATCGTCAACGTCTCGTCGGTGCAGGCCTTCGCCAGCGAGTCTCGCATCTCGGTGTATGCCGCGGCCAAGGCCGGCTTGCTGGCCCTTACGCGCGGGATGGCGATCGACTTCGCAGCGGACGGCGTCCGCGTGAACGCTGTGTGTCCCGGGGCAATCCGCACAGGGATGTTCGAAGCCGGAATGGAAGCGGTCGAGAATCCCGATCAAGCCCGTCAAGCGCTGGAGTTCGCAATCCCTCTCGGACGCGTCGGCGAGCCGGAGCAGGTTGCGCGAACGATCCTCTTTCTGGCCTCCGCCGCCGCCGGATACGTGACGGGGGCAGCCTTGGTGGTCGATGGCGGCGTGCTCTGCCGGCTGGCGCTGGATTGATCGGGGGCCGATCTTGGGAGCGCCGACGACCATGGCGATTCAGCAGTCGTGCGAGAAGCAGGCGCGAGTTCCGGCGTAAGCCGGGACGCGGCGCGAATTTCCGCGCCGGATGGAGGCGCTTCAGGTGGTGTCGTGTATTCTCAAGTCCACTTGGTCGATCTCCGGTGGGATCATGGCAACGGGCTTGATCTCCCACTTGCGGCCAGCCTCGTGCAGTGCGTCCCGGAGATTGCCGTGACCCTTGACCTTGCCCCGCCTGAGCACTGTGGCGATCATGGGCGGGTTGCCGTGACCCTCTGGATCTCCGCTCTGCTCATGTCCAACGCTCATGTCCACGTCTTCGGCGCGCAGGAAGGCCAATGGGCCCTCCGGCGTCCCTTCGGCGCGCGCCACGACCTGCTGGCCGGCCTGGCGCAAGACGGGCTCGCCCGGCAGGGTGGGCAATGCCACCGTTGCTACATTCTTTGCGCATGAAATCTTTCGAGCGAATCCACAACCCGACGCTGCGTGTGCGCATCGCTGACCGCATTCGCGCTTCAATCCTCGACGGGACGCTCAAGGCCGGAAGCAAGATCGTCGAGCGTCGCCTCGCCGCTCAGTTCGCGACGAGCCTGACGACGGTTCGTGAGGCGCTGATCGTGCTGGAGGCTGATGGCTTCGTCACCAAGAAGCCGAATACGTCGACCTTTGTCACCGAACTCACGCTGGCCGACACCGAGAAACTCTTCGACGTGCGCAGGGTCTTGGAACGACATGCCGTCAATCTGGCAGCTCGCAACTGCATCCCCCAGCAAGCCGCCGAGTTGGACGAGGCCTACGCCGCCCTGCTCGGCGCCGCTCGTGCCAAGCAGGACGCGTTGTTCGTGAAGACAGACATTCTGCTGCACAACAAGATCTGGGAGATTTCGGGCAACGAGCACCTCCATGCAGCTCTGCGGCGGATCAACCACCCGCTGTTTGCCTTCGTCATGGTTCGCCTTGTCACAAAGCGCAGCGCCCTCGACCTGACCCACGACGCCCGGTCCCACACGGCCCTTCTGGGGGCGATCAAGGCCGGCGATCCGCAGCGAGCCTGCGAAGCGTTCGACGCTGCCGTGCATGACTGGCTTGTTAAACTCCGAATCGGCGTCTTCCAGAGCAATGGTTCCAAGTGCGGTCAGGAACCGGCTGTCCGGTAGCGGACTGGCGCCCGGAACGTCCTATCAGCGAAGCGTCTCGAGATCCGAGGGCCGGAGTTCCACAAGTTCGTGGTAACGGTTCGGTTCCAGCGATTCGAAGCGCTGGGAACCTCCGGACGGCCAGCGAACTTCGATCGCCAGGGCGGGTCCGACCGGGCCCGCGCCCAGTCCGAAGACGATGCGGCGATCATGGGACGCCAAGAAGCTGCCCCCGCCCTGCACCCAGCGCACCAGCGTCCGGCTGTTCCCTTCCAAGACCACGCGCGCGCCGATCGCGTCCCGGTTGCTTACAGTCCCCTGCAGCCTCAGCCCGACCCAGTTCGAATCCTGGCCAATCTCATTGCGAAGCAGCACCGGGACGGCACCTAGGCGCATGAATGCCGCATCAAGGTCTCCGTCATTGTCAACGTCTGCCGTGGCCAACCCCCGGGCCACCTGCCGCCGCTGGAAGACAGGCCCGGCCTCCCGGCCGCGGTCGCGAAACTTCCCGGATCCGTCGTTGGCTAGCAAGAGCAGCGGTTCTTCGTATGTCACGTCGTTCCTCGTGCTCTCGATCATCCGGTTGACGTGGCCGTTGGCGATCATCAGATCGAGATCACCATCGTTGTCAAAATCCATCAGCCGCAAGCCCCATCCAACGTACGTCCGCGTCAGTCCGGCCAAGCCTGACGAGTGCGTCGCGTTCTCGAACGGGAGGCCGGTCGAATGGCGCCAGAGGCTGTGGTACTCGTCGTGAAAGTTCGTGACAACGAAGTCCGGCCAGCCGTCCCCATCGACGTCCCCGACATCCACACCCATTCCGGCCAGCGCTTCGCCGTCCGGGCTGTATGAGATGTCCGCTTCCAGGCCGACATCGCTCAGCGTGCCGTCTCTCTTGTTGAGCAGCAGCAGGTCCGGCGACCCGTCGCGAGCCACGTAGAGATCCGTCCACCCGTCGTTGTTGAGGTCGACGGTGGCCACACCCAGGGCGCGTCCCGAGAATCCGGCAAGTCCGGCACTCGCAGTCACATCTTCAAACGTCCCGTCGCCGAGATTGTGATGCAAGACCGAGACCTGCCCGCGGTAGATCTTCTGCTCGCAATAAGTGGGTTGGCCGGCGTAGGAGCAGCGCTTCGGCCGGTCGAAGGACATCTCGGCGTAGTTGCAGACAAAAAGGTCGAGGAACCCGTCCCGGTCGTAGTCGAACCAGGCCGCTCCCGCTCCCCACATGCCGAGATTGCTGACGCCGGCCAGTTCCGCAACGCTGTCGAAACGTCCGTCACCTCGGTTGCGCAACAGAGCGGAGGACGGGTAGCCGGTCACGTAGATGTCCTGATTGCCGTCGTTGTCGTAGTCGGCCGCCGCGACCCCCATCCCGAAGAGCTCCGGGCCGGGAGCCGGAGGGTGCCCGGCAACTTCCTCAAATCGCCCGTCCCCCGCATTACGGTAGAGCGCGTGCCGCACCGGCTCCTCGCTGCGGCCGCGCGGCGTCTCTCCGCCGTTGACCAGGAACAGATCGAGGAGGCCGTCGCCGTCGTAGTCGAGGAACCCGAGGCCACCGGTCGTCGTTTCGATCAGATGGCGGTCCTCCGACTCTCCGTTGAAGTGGGTCCAGCCGATGCCCGCCCGCTCGGTCACGTCTGTGAACGCAGGGCCCTGCTGTCCGGGCGCGGGCACCGAGGCCAGGCAAGCCAGCAGGAATGCAGGCCGATTGCAGCATCCAAGCGCGAGCCGTCGCCGTCCAGTGCCGCGATTCATGGCGAAGCCGACGCTCGCCGGCCTGCCTCCGTGTGGTCGGAGATGTCACGGAAGGCCTGCATCGCGCGGCGGGCTTCTTCGGGCCTGCCCAGACGCCGCAAGCAGCGAGCCAGAGCGTAGTGAGCCTTGGCGCTCTCGGGCGCAAGCTCCGAGGCGCGCTCAAGACTGGCGAGAGCCTCGCGCAGGTCGCCCTGCCGCAGGGCCAGGTTCCCCAGCTCGTAGTGCGCGTCGGCCATTCCGGGATCCAAGGAGACCGCCTCCCGCAGCCGTGCCGCCCCGATCTCTGCGGTCCCGGGATCGCCCCATTCCGAGCGCTCCAGGTACATCCGCCCCAGCTGGTGGCGAAGCGATGCGTCTCCCGGGAACCGCTCGACGCTCCCGAGAGCCACGTCAATGGCCTGTTCGGACTGCCCGGACGCCCACAAGGCAACAATTAAGCCCAGGTGCAGGTCCGGCAGCTGCGGAGCAAGCGCCACGGCACGCCCGTAGGATCCCGCCGCGTCGCGGAAGTGCTGCTGGCGGACCTGGGCCAGGCCCATCAGTTGATGCAGCCGGTGGGAATTCGGGATCTGTTCCAGTCCGTGCCGTGCCACCTCCATGGCCAAGTGCCATGTCTCGCGGCGCGAGACGAGAATCGATCCGAGGTCGACCGGGTGTGCCTCGTTGTCCGGGGCAATCTCGATCGCTGTCGCGAAGGCCTCTACTGCACGGTCGGATTCGCCCGCCTTCGCAAGGCTCCACCCGAGGAGATTCCACGCTTCGTCATTGCGGGGCTCGCTGACCAGCAACGCCTCCAAAGCGCTCCGCGCGTCAGCAACCCGGTCCAGACGAAGGCAGCTCAGCGCTGCATTGAAGAGCATGCGGCCACGTTCCGGATGGCCGAAATCCTCGGCCGCCCCGAACAGGCCGGCCGCCGATTCGTAGTCGCCGGCTTCGAACGCGGCAGCTCCCGCTGCGGCAAGGTCCTCCGGCCTCGCCGCTGAGGGGTCCATTCGGCCCAGCGCGCGTCGAGCGTCTTCGAGCCGGTCCAGCCCATGGTACGAGCGGGCCAAGGCCAGCGCGGACTCCGGGCTCCGGAACGCAAGCGCACCCGATCCTTCGAGCAGTGCGGCGGCTGCGGAGAAACGCCCCTGACGCTCGGCGATCATCCCGGCCAAGAGCAGGCTGTGCCTGTCGGCGGGGCTCTGCCCCAGCACGGCCTCGATGTTCGACTGGGCAGCGCTCAGGCGGCCGGCCTGCCATTGGCTCGCGGCCAGGCTGCGGCGGAGCTGCAGGTTGCCGGGATCAATCCGGGCCGCTTCCTCAAGGGCGTCGCTGGCATCACCGTGCCTGCCCGCGCCCGCCAGCACGCTGCCGAGGACGGCCAGCACGGCTGGATCGCCGGGGCGGAGACCAGCAGCCCGCCGTGCAAGGACCTCCGCCTGCACGAGGTCTCCCGCGTCCGCCAGCCGGGTCGCCGCTAGCGCGAGCGCGCCCGCCGCTTGCCGACCACCTTGCTCTTCGGCCCCGTGGCCCCAGGCGCAAGCAAGCAGGGAAACAGCGAGCGCGGACTGAAGAGGCCTCATGGGAGGCTCCCCGCTGCGAGTCCGAGTCCGGGCGACAAGACTCCGCCCGCCGTTTCCCCCCGCTCGGCGTCTCGCTCCTGCTGTGCCGCCTCAAGGGTCCGGATCGCAACGCTCTCCGCGCTTGCCCGGCCTGCCATGCCGAGGCGAGAGTAGGCGCGTGCGAGCAGGATGCGCGGCTTGATGAGGTCGGGATGGGCGTGCACGATCTTCTCCAGAAATTTCCTCGCCTCGTCCGCATCCCCATGCTCGAGCAGATGGCGCGCAACGCGCGTGAGGCACTCGACATTGTCAGGGTCCAGGTCGAGACCGCCTTTCGCCGCTTCGACGGCAGCCTCGTCGAATTCCGGCCCCAGAAGGTCATAAGCCCTCGCAAGGTACACGAAGTTCAGCGGATTGAGGGGGTCGGCGCGAATCGCTGCGCGATAGGCCTCGACCGCGTGTCGACGTTCGCCGGCGGCCAGCCAGCTCGTCCCGAGAAGGAAGTGCGCGACGCTCCACGACGGATCCCTCTCGACAGCGCACCCGAGAGCCCGCGCGGACTCCAAGTACCGGTGCATCCCGAACAGGGCGACGCCCAAGGTGTAGCAGTACTCCGCCCGGCCTTCGAAGCGCGACCTGACGCTCACAAGGTAGTCGTGCGCCAGCTCGTGCCGCTGCGCGCCGATTAGGGTCTCGGCGTACCCCACGACCGCCTCGAGCCGTTCGGGCGCCAGGCGGACGGCGCGTTCGGCGGCCTGGACAGCCCCTTCATGATCCGCCCTTCGCTGAAGCAGGCGGGCCTGTTCCAGCCAAGACGCCGGATTGCTAGGGGAGCGATCCAGGGATTCCTGAAGAACTTGCGAGGCAAGTGCCAGCTCTCCTGCCCGCGAGAGGATCCCGCCAAGCGCGGTCAGCGCCTCGCTGTCTCTGGCTGCTGCCGCCAAGGAGCGGGCATCCGCGACTGCCGTGTCTCGATCACCGGCCAGCAGTCGCGCCTCGATCAACGAGAGCGAAGCACCGAAATCGTCCGGGTCCGAGTGGGCCAGCCTCTCGAGTTGCCCGACAGCAGCGCCGGCCCGGCCGGCGGCGAGCAGCACGCGCGCGTAGTTGAAACGGGCGGTTTGATTTTCCGGATCAAGCTCCAGGCCCCGGCCCAGCGCGGTTGCCGCGTCCTCAAGCCGTCCGTGACTGGCGTAGATCAGCCCCAGCTCAAGGAGCGCACTTGGGTCGTCCGGGCCCACCGCCACGGCCCGCTCAAGGGCCCGGATGGCACCGTCGTCTGTGGAGCGAAGACGTTCGAGGTCCGTTGCGGCCCGTTGCTGCCGGCCGCGAGAATCGGCCGCATCGGGTTCATGCGGCCCTTGGCGGGGGATCTCGGTGGGTGCGGTCCCCGACGGAACGGGCTGAGCGGCGGCGTGCAAACCTCCTGAGACGCTCGCTAGCAGGAGCGCCCAAGCCAGATGGAGCCCGCGCCTTGCTGGCGATCCAAGCCGCAAGGCGCTACCAACCCATCGGAGAACCTGAGAGGGCCATCTGTTGCTTGACCCAACCGATTCTCCATGTTACCATTCCACCAATGATCGATCATCCATCAACAAGGGGGTGAGTTGAAATGTCGATTACGAAGAGTTACGATTTCGCCGCGCGGTGCGCCGTTCTGGCCTGCTTGGTGCTGTGGCTGGCCGGCCCAGCGAGCATGAGCGCCGCGCAGTTGAGAGGCACCGTGCAGGACCCCTCCGGGGCCGTGCTCCCCGCGGCCGCCGTGGAGGTTGTCAATGACTCGACCGGAGAGGCTGCCCGCAGCACAACGGACGAGTTCGGGCGCTACCTCTTCAACAACTTGCGGGCCGCGTCGTACACGCTGCGCGTCGAGGCCAGCGGATTCGCGTCGATCGAACGGTCGAACGTTGTGCTGCGCGTCGGACAGCAGGCGGATCTGGACCTGGTGCTGGAAGTGGGCGAGGTCACGACGACGGTGGAAGTCACCGGCCAGGCTCCCTTGTTGAATTCCGTGAGCAGCGCTCTGGGCCAGGAAGTCACGAACCGCTACGTCACCGAGGTGCCGCTGTTCGACCGCAACGTAACCAATCTCGCGTTCCTAGCGCCCGGCGTCACGCAGGTGGGAGGAACCGGCGGCCAGTCCGGCAGCCAGGTCTCGGCCGGTCAGACAGGCACGAACTTCGTCTCGAACGGCCAGCGCAATTCCACGGCGGAAATCCGGCTCGACGGCGGCCTCACCACGTCGCCAGAGACCGGCGAAGGATCGACCACCCAAGCGTTCTACCAGCCTTCGGTCGAGGCTGTTCAGGAATTCAAGGTGCAGAACAATGGATTCTCGGCCGAGTGGGGCAGCAACGGCGGCACTGTGATCAACATCGTGTCGAAATCCGGCACGAACGAGTTTCATGGCAGCGCGTACTGGTTCGCCCGCAGACCGAGCCTCGATGCGAACAACTTCTTCGCGAACCGTGTCGGAAATCCGAAGCCGGACTTCAAGCGCGACCAGTACGGCGGCTCGGTCGGCGGGCCTCTCGTGCGAGACCGCACGTTCTTCTTCTTCGATGTCGACAACGTCCGCAACGACTATCCGAGCACGACGACGGGAAGCGTCCCGACGGCTCTCCAGCGAGCTGGCGACTTCTCCAAGACTGTCAATCGGGACGGTTCGCTGGTGGTCATCCACCAGCCGTACGAAATCTTCTTCATGCGTGGCGCACGGCGGCACCCGTTCCCGAACAACGTGATTCCCGCGAGCGAGCAGGAACCAGTCGCCCGCAACCTCATGCAGTTCTACCCGCAGTCGAACGCGGCCGGCGATCCTGTGACGGGGCGCAACAACTTCACAGGCACGGGAAAGGGGTCGTCCCCCTTCCGGCAGTTCGACATCAAGCTCGACCAAGTGGCCAACGCCAATTCACGCCTGACATTGCGCTACAGCCAACGCACCTTGCAGGATGCATCGCCCCGGCTCTACCGCAATGCGGCCGACAACGCTCGCGACACGGGCGGCACGGTCCGAAACTCGGTCCTGGAACATTCCTGGACCGTCGATCCCACGACGGTGTGGGTGAACCGCGTCGGCGTGGACCGAGCCCTCATCTCGACTGAATCGGTCGCTTTCGATCCGACGTCGATCGGCTTCCCCCGCGTCCTGGTCGACATCAACGACACAGAGATCTTCCCGCGGGTGACAGCCAACGGGTACGCCCCGCTGGGGACGAACGGCTGGACCGACACTGTCAACGCGCATACGCAGTGGCAGCTCGGCAGCTCCCTGTCCAAGGTCGCAGGAAATCACAATCTCAAGATCGGAGGGGAGGTGCGGGTGGCTCTGGTGAACTTCTGGCAACCGGGCTTCCCCGGCGGGTGGTTCCAGCACACTCCGAATCCCACGCGGAACCGGTTGTTCGGTGGCAGCCCGCGGACAGGGGACTCGATCGCATCCTTGCTGGCGGGCGCGGGCAATCCCTGGTCCTGGGGCGGGCTGAGCGTCGCTCCGTCCACGGCCACGCGCTCGCAGGAGACCTCCGTCTACGCACAGGACGACTGGCGCGTCACACAACGTCTCACCCTGAACTTGGGGCTGCGATTCGAATGCAGTACTCCGCTCACCGAGCGCTACGACCGGATGCAGTTCGCGGAGACCGACATTGACAGCGGCCTCAGCGTCGAGGGACTGGGATCGCTGCGCGGGGTCAACGTCTTCGCGGACAGCCAACAGCGCCGTGCGGCGATTGACGCCAACAACATCGCCCCACGCTTCGGCTTCGCCTACAAGGCGTCGGGCAAGACCGTCGTGCGGGGCGGGCTCGGCGTGTACTACGGCGTCTCGCCGGCCACGAACACGCAGTACATCGGGCCGGCATTCCGATCCACCGCCATCTGGCAGCCCACGCAGGACTTCGGGTTCTCGTCCCACGCGACGCTGTCCAACCCCTACCCTGACGGCGTGCCGTTGCCGCAAGGTACGCGCTACGGATCAGCCAACCTATGGGGCTACGAGTCTTCCAGCGCGCTGTTCCGCGAGTTCCGCAACGCCGAGATCTACCAGTGGAGCCTTGGCGTCCAGAGGGAGGTGGCTGCCGAGATGGTCCTGGAAGTGGGCTATTCGGGCAGCCGCAGCACGCACTTGATGTTCAACGGCACGGACAACCGGAATTTCGTCAGCCGGGAAGTGCGAGAGCAGTACGGCAGCGAACGTCTGTACGAAGAGGTGGCCAACCCGTTCTATCCGCTGTTCCAGGGGCCGGGTGCCACCTTCAGCGAGCCGGCGACGGCGTACAACTCGGAAGAGATCCCGCGCATCAACCTCCTGCGCCCGTTCCCGCAGTTCGACGGCGTATTCGCAGGCAGCCACCAGCCGCGCGCCAGCGCCCGTTACGATGCGTTGCGAGTCCGTGTGGAAAAGCGCTATTCCCACGGCATCAATTTCGTGGGCAGCTACGCGTACTCGAGGATGATGGATGATTCCTCGGCGGGGAACAATTCCTGGCTGGGCAACCGCGTGCCGATCCAGGACAGGACCGACCTGAGTCTCGAGCACGGATTGGGTGGTTCGGACACGCCGCACCGGCTGGTGCTCGGCTGGAGCTACGAGATTCCAGTGGGACGGAGCCGCGCAGTCGGACGGAGTTGGGGCCGGGCTGCCGAAGCGATCCTCGGCGGCTGGCAACTTAACGGGTTCGTCACGATGCAGTCTGGCCTTCCGCTGGGCCTGTCTTACGCGGCAGGCGAGCTCGCCGACGGCAGCCAGCGGCCCAACATCAACGGTCAGATCCTGGGAGCCAGCATCAAGGAGGTCGTGGACGGGCGCGGAATCCGGTTCAACGAATCGAGCCTTTCGGCGCCGCCGGAGCAGATTCCCGGCAACGCTCCGCGCTGGACTGGCGATGTCCGCGGGGACTCGATCAACAACATCGACCTCTCGCTATTCAAGGTCCTCACGTTCAGCGAGGACGTGCGATTGCAGGTGCGGGCCGAGTTCTTCAATTTCACGAACACGCCGCAGTTCGGACTTCCCGACACCTCATTCGGAAGCCCCGACTTCGGCACGATCAACGACCAGATCAACAACGCCAGGCAGTTCCAGTTTGGACTCAGGCTGCTGTTCTGAGCGCAGTTGCGGCTCGGCCGGAAGCCCCGGCGCGCCGCCCGGTGAGACGGGCGAGGCGGCTCGGCCCGGAATGCAGCAGCCCGTGAATCGCTCAGGCGCGCACCTGACCCTCGCCTGTGGGACAGGAGCCTTCGGCGGCTTCCTGTTCGGGTTCGACACGGCGGTGATCTCAGGAACGGTCGGGCCGCTCCAGGAACAGTTCGCTCTCGGCCCGGCGTTACTGGGGTGGACTGTCAGCGCCGCCCTGCTGGGCAGCGTCATCGGGGCGGGGGCTGCGGGCTGGCTGAGCGACCGAGCCGGGCGGAAAGGATCCCTGCTGGTCGCTGGCATTCTGTTCCTGCTGTCGGCAGTGGCTTCCGCTGTCGCCCCGACGCTCGCCACACTCATCGCAGCCAGGCTGGCAGGCGGCGTGGGAGTCGGGATCGCGGGCATGACCGCGCCCCTCTACATCGCCGAAATCTCGCCCGCGGCGACGCGTGGGCGAATGGTCGCCCTCTACCAGCTGGCGATCACCATCGGCATTCTGTGCGCATACCTGTCGAACGCACTGCTGCGAGAGCTGGCGAGCGATGTCGAAGGCGGAGGCCTCGGAGGTTGGATGGCCGCCGAGGTGTGGCGGGCGATGTTTGGAATCGAGGCGGTCCCCGCCGCGCTGCTTTTCTCCGCACTTCTTGTCGTTCCCGAAAGCCCCCGATTCCTGGCGAAGACAGGAAGGCTCGAGGCTGCGGAACGCGTCCTGGCGATGTTCTCCAATCCCACCGCGGCAAAGTTGGAGTGCGCGCAGATCTGCAACGCGCTGCAGCGGGAGACCGGCACGATTCGCGAACTCTTCTCCGGCCCTCTGGCGAAGCCGACATTCATTGCGATCTACTTGGCCGTCTTTTCCCAGCTCAGCGGAATCGACGTCGTTATCTACTACGGCCCGAAGATTTTCGAAGAGGCGGGATTCTCGTTCGGATCGGCCCTCAGCGGCCAAGTGGTGATCGGCATCATCCTCGTGCTCTTCACGAACATCGCACTCTGGAAGGTCGACCAGGTCGGACGCAGGTTGCTGCTGTACTGGGGCAACGGAGGGATCGTCGCAGCCTTGGCTGCGATTGGGCTCTTCTTCCACATGGAGATCGAGGGCGGAACTTGGCTGATCGCCGCAATCAGCGTGTTCATAGCGTCGTTCGCGTTCTCGCTGGGCCCCGTTCCCTGGATCGTGATGGCAGAGATCTTTCCAACGAAGCTTCGCGGCAGGGCCATGGCGCTGGCCACGATGGTGCTGTTCGGAACCACCGGGCTGCTCGGACAGCTGTTCCCCTCGATGCTCGCGGGAATCGGAGCGCCTCGGACGTTCTGGCTCCTGGCGGCCATCGCACTGCCGACCTTCGTATTCGTTGCCAAGGTGCTGCCGGAGACGAGAGGGCGAACGCTGGAAGAAGTCGAGCGGGCTTGGCGGGGATAGGGATTGCCGCTCGCGTCGCGCCGGCCTGGTCCGGCGTTGCGGCCAGAGTGCCGGTTTGCGGTTGCCGAACCCAAATACCCACACGCCTCCCAGTGGCGGGATTTCCGCTCCGTCAACGGTAGGCGAGTTTCTCTGTCCGGAGCGAGGTTCGGACATAGCGGGAGCTAACGCTTCCGACATGCCTAGGCCGCACGGGGACCTACCACTCTGGTCTGGCCTCTCCGAGCGCAAGCGAGCATCAAGGCCGTCCAATCCGATTACCGCGTCAAACAGGATCGGCCGGTCCACGTCAGGCCAACCAAGGCAAGACCCGCCCGCAATGGTTTCTCCGCGCCCGCGCGCCACTAGTACGGCCGGATCCGCGGCGGCAGCGGGTCTCTTGCCGCAATTGCCTTCCGAATCAACATGACCCGCATCTCGTCCAGCAGATCGGAGTGGGCGGCTGACTGGGCAACGTTGCGCAACTCGTGCGGATCCGTGGAATAGTCGAACAGCACCTCTTCGCCGTGCACGTCGATCCAGTACTTGGCGGCCTGAGTGCGAACCATGCGGTTGGAGGTGGCTTGCATGTAGATCAGATCGCGACCTCTCTCGCCGGCCATGACGGGCACAAGAGACTCACCTTGGCTGCCTTGGGGCCGGCCGATTCCCAGCAGGTCGAGCAGCGTCGGCATCACGTCCACGATCTCCGCCAGCTCGTCCGTGGCGACCCCTTCGGGGATGCCAGGCCCGCGAAAGATCAGCGGAATCCGCAGCGCGCCGTCATACGGTCGGGAACTCTTCTGGTGCAGGTTGTGGTCGCCGAGGTAGTCACCGTGGTCGCTGGTGACCACGAAGATCGTCCTGTCAGCGATCCCGGCATCCTCGACCGCCCCTATGATGCGGCCCACGTTCTGGTCCAGGTGCGAGACCATCGCGTAGAAGTGCCGTCGGTATGAGTCCCAAGTGTCCTCCGGTGTGTCCAGCAGTCCCGTCATCGTGCTCGCCAGACGGGGCGGCAGAAGGTCGATCTCGCCGTCGGAGTACCGCCGAGCCGGAAGGGCGCGTCCTTCGTAGAGGGCCAGCGCCGACGCCGGAGGATTCAGAGGCGGGTGCGGGGCGTAGAACCCGGCGTGCACGAAGAAAGGTCGCTCCGGCTGGCGCGAGAGCGTGTCCTGGATGAACGTGACGGTCTCCGTGGCGACCCACGAGGCATGTGTCGTCCGCTCGTCCCCCTCAAATGTGTAGTGCTCGAACCTCAGCCGGTCCCCCGGCATCGTCACCCGCGCGTTCTCGCGCACCCTCTTTCCCTGCGCCCACAGCCAGCGGCCGTAGGCATCGTCATAGCAGCCCGGCTCGTCGGACAGCCGCATCTGGTGAAATCCATACGGAGGGTGCATCTCGCGGTGATTGCGGTCTTTGTGCGGCCAGAAGTGCAGCTTACCCATCTGACCGGCGTAGTATCCGGCGTCCCGCAACACATGCGTGAGCGTGACCTCGTCCTGCGGTAGCTTGACGCCATTGCTGATCACTCCATGCGCGTGAGGGTAGCGCCCGGTCATCAGCGAGGCCCTGTTCGGCGAGCACGCCACGCCGACGGTGAAATGCGACCGAAAGGTGACTCCCTCCATCGCTAGGCGATCCATGTTTGGGGTCACGATCGCGCCGTTGCCATTCGCGGCTACGTGGTCCCACCTCAGGTGATCGCCCGTGATGAGCACGATATTCGGGAAAGCACCCATCGTTATGCCAGGATCGGGCGGGAAGTACTCGGCCTGAGCCGCGCACGGCTGTGCCCAGCCACAGCCCAAGATGATGATGGTCACGATGATCCGGGCCGTAACGCGGATGCTGTCCTGCAATGGGCGGTCGTCCGGGACGGCCTGGTCGGAGATGCTCCAGTCCGTCGACACTCGTGCTGACATGGCAGCCATGATATCGGACGATTCGGGCGGTCTCCCCTGATTCGGGCGGCACTTGCCTGCTAGTGGGCCCTGAGTTCCGGTCATCGACGGACCTAAGTGCGATCTGGTGTGGTGCAAGTGTCAGGACGCACGGAGTAGAATTCACTGTGAAGAGGAATCTCTGGGTTGTAATCGATCGGATCCTGGGTCATTGCTACTCGTAAAATGGCGTATAGTTATTGTCTGTAGCGCATCGTGGCTTCGTCGTGGCACCGGACCAATGTGAATAGGTAGGCCACCGAACCGGTCGGGGCAGCTAACTGACAGTGTCCACTCGAGGGCGTGCCGATGGGCGCTTCGGGCCCAGCAGCGGGTGTCCGCGATCCCCGCCGAACTAGACTATCAAGTGGGCGGGCCCCACCTTCCCGTCGTCCCCACCGCCAGTAGCCATGCCTTCTAACATAAAAGGCAGACGTGGGCACGCGCCGCCGTGGCGGCAGCCGCGATGAGCAAACTCGACGCGGTGAGCCGCGAACTTGGAGCGATTCCGCCCGTCGCGGTGGAGAGACCCCAGCCGTTCCGGAACGGGCCTGCCGGCCCATCGTCGGCAGCCAGCAAATGGCAGGTTGTACTCTCCGGCGCACGATGAAACACAAGCGCCGGTTCCAACTGCCGACAGGGTGGCTTAGCCGAGGCCACTGGACGCCTCCTGATGCCCACCTTCAACCTCGACGAACCGGCTCCCGGAGACGACAAATTGGACATCGCTACTTAGCCCATGTCCGGAAGTCAGAACCGGGGGCTCGGACCTACTGTCGCGTCTGCCAGGAGTGGATTGCGAAACATCGAGGGCGGGCGGAACTCATGCGGGTTAACAGCGTCGCAGGCCTCCGCGAGTGCACCAAGGCCGGACTCCTGGCCCATTGGGTGGCCGGCCGTCCTGCGGTCCTCGGGGCAAAACACCAGGCCCGACCCATGGGAGTCCCGAGGTGGTCGCTGCCGAGCCGTTCGTGCCCCTTGCCCGGTCAATCGCGTTTGACCCCGCTGAATAACGGTCCTAGGGGCTGGCTCGCGAGTGGGGTGCCCGTAGCACCGGGGACACCGGGACGCGCAGCACTGCGGGCCCTCGGCCTTGACGTAGGGTGGCTCGATGCGGACGGCGAGCCCTCAGGCCCTCGCGCGTTCAAATCTAAGAGCCGTCCGAGCACCTCTTCTTGCGTTGGATCGGACCACTGATAGCGAAACTCCTTGCTGTCCTGAACAGGCTGGAAGTCGCACTCGGGGGCAAGGTCTGTCCAGCCGTATGCTGCGAGGACCGCTCTGTCCATCTGGTCGTGCAGTTTCCGAAGCTGCTCAATGTCCGCTTCGCGGTTGTAGGAATCGTGGAAGCGATTGTAGGTCTTCGTCAGTCCCTCTGCGTTCTGGACCATCAGGTTTGCGCGGAACTCGTAGTACGTCTTGCCGGCTATCTCAAGTTCGGGCCGGCTGTGCCATTGAGGGGGAAAGGAAAAGGTCCTGAAACAGTCCGACGGTGTGTAGCGCAGATCACTCTTCATCGAGGAACTGAATCTCCGTGCCCAAATCTCGTGGGGCCTAGACTGCAGGGCGCAGAACGCGGCGAAGGAGTCGAGGGGAAAGAGCACAAGACTGTCTGCATAGACTGCTCCGGTCGGGAGGAACGCGAAGGCGGCATGCTGTCCAACACGAGAGATCGCGAGCACACGGCGCAGACCGCAGATGGCCTGTTGGAGGGCTGGACGCGTCCGAGCAAACTGCCACCAATGCTCTCGGAGCTCCTTGTTCTTCTGACTGCCGCGCGCGGGGCGAACCCTTGCTCGAACGATCTCCAGCAACTCCGGCCAGTCGGCTGCCACAGGATATGGGCAATCCTCAGGCACCTTTCCGATCTCTAGCCACCCTTGAACGGTCGTCACCAGAAGCCCCCAATCGCGTACAGCCTTGCTCATTGGCCCCTTCGATGCTGTCGCGCGGTTTCTGCCCGCGCGGAGATGGTTGAGCAATTCCCGGCAACTCGAGGCAGACTCGCAAGTGAGGCCCTGACCATCAGGCCCGAGACCCATCTGCAGAGCCCGCGCTCTCGAGCACACCTCCACCCACCGCGGTTGGAGGCCGGGATCCCGTTCCAAGGGATAGTCGCGGAAGTTGATCACGTGCCGATGGTGGGCGTGTGTCGGGCTCCTGCTCAGTTCGGCACCGCCAATGTAGGGCTGGATGACATCTTGGTTCGCTGGATTCGCCTCGAGAAGCGCGCGCATCTCGGAGAGTGTGCTCGCCACGCCCTTCTTGTCCGTGTCGTCAAACGTGAACCCCATCCCGAGAATGTAGCTTCCAATAAAGCTCTTGCCCTCGTTTTCTGGCAAGCGCGCCGGGTCGTCGTGCATCGTCCCCGGCACCAAGAACGCGGAGATCGAGTCCACATCCCGCCCGTCCAAGCGGCATGCAGGGATCGGAACATTCATTAGGTTGGTTGAGCCCTTCAGCCCTGCACGCTTGGCAATGTGGACTACGCTGACGACCACGGCGGCTTGGCCTGGCCACTGCATCCTGGGGGTGGCGTCGTAGATCACGCCGCCCGTATTGCAGATCTGCCGCAGACCGGTTGATCTTGTGTCGCCCTGACCGATAGTGTTCGTCGCGACAAGCCCGAGATTCCCCCCTTCCCTCAGCTTGGAGAACGCTCTCCGGAAGAAATGCGCGGCCACGTCGGCGTTTCCGTGACTGCCATCGTGTAGAGCCTTCAGCCACAGCAGATATCCCGGACGATTTCCATTGGTAACGGCATTCTTGCCAGCGAACGGCGGGTTTCCGACGATGGCGTCAAACCCCGGCCTCTTCCGGTCGAACACCTCGGGAAACTCCATTTCCCAGTGGACGGGTGCTAGAGGCCTCTCATCGAATCGATAGCGATCCAGTGGGTTGCTGACAGAATCCAAACTGCCCTCCAGCAACCTTCTCGCGTAGCGCTGCCGGACCTTCTCCCGCTCCTTGGGGCGATCACCTTCGAAGAACGAGCCCACAAGCAGATCGCCCATCAACAGAACGTTTGCCAACTCTCGTTTTGCATCTTCCCAGAGGCGAAGACTCGTCTCGTGAGCGGTGTCAGGTGCAATGGACCGAATCTCTCGTCGCAACTGTGCCACGCGTTCCACCCTGCGCATGGCCTCCTGCGCTTCGATTCCCGTTTGGACGATCTTGGTCCTCCCGGCCCAGTGGAATTGTTCGATCTGCGCGCGGCCAAGCCCCAGTAGCGAGTCGCCGTGTCGCAAGGAGTGATCCAAGAACGTCAGCGGATGATCCTTTGCGAGAGTGGCAAGCCAGAGAGACATCTTCGCTAGTTCCACTGCCACCGGATTGCGGTCAACGCCGTACAGGCAGCGCTGAGCGACGACACGACGGGCAAACACGATCGCATCGTCGTCGGTAACGCCCTGGACGCCCCCGCCGTGTTTCTGCCACGCTTCAAGCAACGCATCGCCCAGCTGCCGGCATGCCTCCACCAAGAACGCGCCGGATCCCATTGCGGGATCGCAGACCTTGAGGGCCAGCACCGCCTCCGGCGTGAGGGTCCCGCCGTCCGTCAAGCGCTCGAGCACTGGGCCCACCGTCCGGCGAACGATGGGCTCCGTCAATGACCGGGGTGTGTAGTGAGAGCCCGAGGCACGCCGCTCTCGTCCTGGCTGCAGCACCATGGCCCCGCGCGGTACCCGGTCCGGTGTGGCGTCCTTGTCGATGACCGAGTCCAGCGCCGCGTGCAACTCGTCAATGGATCGTGCCGCGCGGACCGCCCTATTGACCAGAGGTGTGATCTTCCGGTCTGTCCGATCTTGGATCCATTTCCGCCTCCCGGCCGGGCTGACTTGCAGTGCGGCCTCCAAGTTGATCGTCGAGGGAGCTCCGGTCTTCTTCGGTGCCTTGATCGCCAGGGATATCCCGCTCGCCGTCTCGATCCGAAACCCCATCATGGTCTCGTAGACCGAGCCGATCTGCTCCACGTCCAACGCTCGGTACGAGATGCGCTCCCCGTCCAGCAGCAGAAGATTCTCGAGGACGCGGTAGACGGTGCCGTCTGGCACCAGCGGTGCGGTGGACTTGCCCTCGGACAGATGGCCCGGCATTTCGGGGGCTTGGCTGAGAAACAGGAATCGACTCGGATCGAACAGGGAACCTTGCCGGGCGGGAAGGCGCATCGTGCCGGAGCGCGCGCCGTCGTGCACCATCCGGAACAGCACCATTAGCTGTGCCCACGCGCCATATCGGAAGTCCATCGTCGTCGGGTGGTGCGTGGCGTCTTCCTGCAACCGGTCGTACAGGCCTCCCAGGGAGTAGAAACGCTCAAACACCTCGTCATCGGACAACAGCCCGCGTTGCTCCGCGTACAGCAAGAACACCATCCGCAGGATGACTGTCAACAGTCCCCTGTAGACCTCGTCAGGGGCGCGTTCAAGAGGTTCCCGCAACAGCCTTCCACCGGACTGGTCGTGAGCGGCCTGAATCCCCCGCACCAGTTCGTAGAGTGCGTGCAGGACTTGTTCCGCGAGACGCTCGCTGACGACATTTTGGAACTGTCGGCTCGCCTGCAACAGGGCCGACAGGCGAGCATTCTCAGGGACGGTGAGCAGGCGGGCCTGGCTCAGCAACAATCGCATCGCGGCAACGATCGGCCGCCCCTGCGTCTCCAACATGTCGCTCACGTGGAAGTCGAGCCATCCGGAGCTCTCTCCCCGTGGGGCCGATACAAGCCGGATCGCGCGACCGTTGTAGAGAACGCCCGCCTGAACACCGGTCGCCCGCAGCAGGCGTTCCAGCCGCCCGTGCGCGGTCGCGTCCAATGTCCCGCGACCGGACTCGGCAGCGTCGAATCCCTGGCTTGGTCGAACCGTCCGGATCAGGAGCTGCCACTCGGACTCGCCAGCGGCTAGGTCACGCCGGTGCCTTACGGCGTAGTCGGGCTTCAGGACATCGTGGAATTCCGGCAGCGGCACAACCAAGTCGTCCGGCAGCTCACGATGTCCATCGCCGCGATAGAACTTCTGATGGAATGTCCACCCAAGAACCGACTTCGCAAACTCCCTGAAGTCCCGGACTTCCGGCCCCGACGGCCCGTTGTCGTCGCAGCAGTCCCGCAGAAGCCTCTGCCCTTCAACATCGTTGCGGTTCAGCACCGCCCCGGCCTCATTCAGGGCGGGTGTCGACACCACCAGTCCCTGGGGCTGCACGAACCCCAGCCACTCTAGGTGTGCCCGGGTTCTGGAGTCCGCTCTCTGTCTGGCCATCAGTTAGTGTCCGGCCAAAGGTAGACAACCCCGACCGGCTCCACCCGTCGGGTGCTAACGCGGTAGAACTCCTTGACCCTCTGCGGCGCGGTCTCTATCTCGGCGTCAAACTCTTGGATGCGACGCTTCCACGTCCTGATTCGGGCCTTGATCTCGCGGACCTCCTCATCGCCGAACAGGCCCATCTGCCGCTCGCTGCCCGACTCTTTCCTAAGACTGGCTTCCACTCGCTTCTTCTGCTCGCGCAAGGTTTGCTCCAGCTTCACCTGCTCGTCCCTGCCGCGTTTGGCGAGCAGGCTCTCAGCAGTGGCACCCGCATCCCGCGCCGCGCTGTCCAGATGAGGCAATAGGTCGCGTATGTCTCTGTCGACAGACCGGAGCAACAACTGCTGCACCCTGCTTGGCGGAGTTCTGGCCTGCCCGCCGTCCCGTGTCAGAGCCGTGTCCAGCAACGACAGGGTCCTATCAGTGGCTCTCTTCTTGAAGGGCACGAGCCCCTGGTGGGTCAACTCCGGTTCCTGCCAGCGAGCGGCCACTGCGATCAGCTGCTCGTGGAGGCGTTCCGCCCGTTTCCCAAAGAGGAGTAGCCGTGCCAGCAGCACGACACGACGAATCGAGTCCTTTGACTGCACCAAGCACGCTCTCGCCAGATCGTGGTAAAGGAAACCCTGCGACCGGAATCGTGCCAAGAGGCGCTGCGCGAGCCGCTGCTCAAGGTGGACGTGCACGACCTCGTCGCTGAGCATGCCCGGGTCTTCAAAGACCACAGGCCGGATTGCTGCTGCCTTGCGCCAGTCCCGTCGCTTATCACCCTTCTTTCGCGGAGCGCGCAGAGAGTCCATCGTGACCGCCCAGCTGGCGTCGGTCGCTGCCCGGCGGTCCAAGGCCGGGACATTCCAAGCCTCTCTTCCGCCCGGGCCCTTGCACGGCTCCAGATCGTCGGCGTTCAGCATCCCGAGCGCGCATGAGACCGCGTTGCGCAACCGGTCGGGGCTGAAGTCGACCTGCCTTCGGGACCGGTCCAACACATGTCGACACGTCTCGATCTCGGCCCTGAGATCCCTTGTCCTAGCCGTTTCTAACTCCCTGACAGCCTGCTCCTCATCGCCCGAGGCGAAGCCCCGGCCGTCTAGATCCTCAGCCAGCCGGTCCGCTTCTCGGTGGCGGATCCCGCCGCGCGTCAGAGTGGCCTCGATCGACTCCTCTAGAACTCTCGACAGACTGCCAAGTTCCAGCCGGATCGTCTCGGTCTTCCGCGCCAACACGTCCAAGACCCGGTCCTCGGAGCGCTGCGGCAGCACGAAATAGTGGCAGAGCACCTCCATCGCAGGCTGGAGCTTGCGGTCGATCCGCCCGTTGCGCTGTTCGATTCTCCCGGGATTCCAGGGCAGGTCGTAGTGAAAGAGATCGGCGCAGTGCGCTTGGAAGTTTAGCCCCTCTCGTGCCGCATCGGTTGCGAGCAGAATCCTCAGGGGGTCCTTCGCGGGATGCGTGTTGAATCGCCGCTGGATCTCTCGGCGCCTGGTGGCGCTGGTAAGGCCATCGATCACCTCAAGCCGCTCCTCGGCTCGGTAAGTGCCCTCGATTGCCTGACCAAGCACCTCCCGCAAGTAGCGCTTCGTCGACTGGCGGTTCTCGGTGAAGATGAGCACCCTTCGCTCGGTCCACGGGCTCTTTGCCCTTTGTCCCCTGTCCAGGGCAGCGATTCCTGAGCACAGCTCCTCTCGCATCCAGTTCAGAAGCCAGCGCAGCTTGGCGTCGGGGACGCCCCGGGCGCTCTCAGCCACTTGGCGCATCTGGTCCCGCAAGGCAACCTCCTTGCGCCAGAGCGCGCGCTCGCGCGCCGAGCGTGACACGTTCCGTTCACTGCGTGCGGTGGCCGCCCCGAACTGGTCTCTCTCTTCCGCTTCGATCTCGGCACCGGTCAGGGTACTCCGATCGTCGTCGGCACCAACGGTCCCAGTGATCAGGTCAGGCGTGCCACCATCACCCAGCTTGCCGACCTGGTCGCGCCGCTGGCGCTCGGCTGTCTTCATGTGGTGCGCAAACGTAAACGCGAATGCCTCGATCGAGGACAGCAAGCGTTGCTGCAAGCCGATCACCAGCAGGACAGCCAAGGCCCGTGCCCGTCTGGGCGAATCCTTGAAGCGCTCCTCTCGCAGCGACCTATATTCATCCAGCAGCCGTGACAGCACCAATTCAGGAGCGTCATCGGGAAGCCCGTCGATCTCAACCCTTACGACCCGTCGCACCGGGAATCCGCCCTGCATCCGACGGATGTCCTCCTTGAGACGGCGAACCATGACCTCCTTCAAGGCTCCCTTGCGCACCTTCACGCCCCGCGTGAATCGGTGGGGGTCCAGTAGTTCCAGCAGCGCGGAGAAGCTCTGGGAGTGCCCGTTGTGAGGCGTAGCCGAGAGAAATAGCCGGTGCTCGAAGCGGCCAGAGATGTCCCTGATGGCACGCGTGAACTTGGACTCGATCCCAAACCTCCCGCCTCTCGCGGGTGCCGCGTGATGAGCCTCGTCGAGGATCAGCAGGCTGGCCCGCCTGCGGACCCCCAGCCACGCGCGCATTGAGTCTGTGTAGTTCGAGTCTGTCAACAGCCTGTGCGACACGAGGAAGAAGCTGTGCGTCTTCCACGGGTTCACGCCGAAACCTCTGCGCTGCCTCATCCGGATCAGGTACTGGCGGTCGAGGATGACGAAACTGAGGCCGAACCGCTCGTCCATTTCGGCTTGCCACTGTTCCAGCACCGATGGCGGTGCCGACACCACGATCGTGTTCACCTTCTTGCGGAGCAACAGCTCACGCGCCACCAGCCCCGCCTCGATCGTCTTGCCCAGACCAGTGTCGTCGGCGATGAACAGGTTCACCAAAGGCAGCCGCAAGGCCTTTCGCAAGGGCTCAATCTGATAGGCATCAAGTCGGATTCCAGCCCTGAACGGTGATTGCACCAACCCGGGGTCGGTCGCAGTCACGCAGTTCCAGCGCAACGCATCCAAGAACGCGCCGAAGCGACGGGGCTTCTCAAATCCGCTCAGCCCGTCGGAGATCTGGCTCCATCCGTCCTCGGACAGAATCCAAGCGTCCGGTTCGTAGTCCCAATAGACCTGCAAGGTCTCGCCTTGCGAATCGTCCTCGGCACAGGCCAGGCTCACCAAAGGAGACTCTCCGGCGGGTCTCCGCTCGACGGACTCGACCAGCCACCGGCGCGAGCGCACGTGGACCAGCTGGCCCTGCTCGGGCACAACCGCGTCAGAACTGTCCGAACCGTGCATGGCCCCCGCTCACCCGTTGTGCCGCCTCCCTTGCCGACTCGCGACCCAGATGAGCCATCGGATCACAGCCTTACTTGTGGCCACCCCATCGGGCGAACGGATTGCCCGCCCGGCCGGTTCCGTGAGGATGCCGGCAAGTGCCTCTGTCAAGGCTATCAGCGTACGGGCTCCCGGACCGAGACCGACGGCAGGCCGGAACGCCTCAGGTTAACCAAGTCTCGAAGGCCAAGAGAGTTCGCCGCCCCCGTCGCGGCAGCTAACTGACAATGTCTGCTCGAGGGCGTGCCGATGGGCGCTTCGGCCCAGCGGCGGGTGTTCGCGATCCCAGCCGTTCTGGAACGGGCCTGCCGGCCCGTCGTCGGCAGCCAGCAAATGGCAAGTCGCACTCTCCGGCGCACGATGAAACACGAGCGCCGGTTTCAACTGCCGACAGGCTGGCTTAGCCGAGGCCGCTGGACGTCTCCTGATGCCCACCTTTCAACCTCGGCGAACCGGCTCCCGGGGGCGGAAAATCGGACATCGCCACTTAGCCGGAAGTTCCAGCCTCGGGGCCTTGATCAAGGAGGGTGGCGGTGCTCGCTAGGGCCCCTTCGAGCCGATCCAAGTGCTCCGCATCAGCAGCACCCCTCGATTTGGGCCGAAGCCCGGGGTCCGCTCTCGACACGTGTTCTGTGGCAGAAATTGGGAAATGACAGGGAAGATATGACGCATGTGACAAAAAGTCATGGCCACAAAGCTGCTGCTGCGATCGATTGACTGAAGGCTTTCCCCGCTGTCCAGCCCACTTCCCGACCCGCTAAACCCGACCTCGGAGATGGGCCTACCCCTGCAACGTTGTTCCCATGTAAATGCCCATCTCCGGCCCTTGCCGGGCCTAGGGCGGCTCTCGGCCCTTGCCTTGTCAAACGCTCTCTGATAGCCCCGTTTGGGCCTTGGGTACCACTTACTGAGGGGAGCAAAAGTGATTTCCTTGCATTCTGGCACTCTATTCCACCCCAAATACGCTTGCGAACAGTGTGCTGAGCATGGTATTATCGAATTATGAAGCTAGACTTTAGGCAGGACTTTAGAACGGTCCCACTCTTAGAAAAGGTTGCCATCAGAAAGAGAGTCGTTGCGCTGGTGCAGAGTGGACTCCAGATTCCCCTGCTGTCCGCGCTCTTCTCCGTCACTCAACCGACCATAAATGCTTGGCTTGTCAAGGTGGATTCAGATGGCTTCGGGGCCTTGTAGGATAAGCCGTGTGCTGGCCGTCCGCGAATCCTAAGCGACGAAATCTTGCAGTGGATGCTCACCACTGTCCGTGACAAGACCCCCCAGCAGATGAAGTTTTCGTTCGCCTATTGGACTGCCGTCCGCGTGCGACAGGCGATCGTCGACCAGTTCGGAGTCCAAGCCAGCGTGTGGACTGTGCGTTGCGCTCTCAAGCGCATGGGCCTGACACCCCAGAAGCCCAAGTTCCGCTCGCATCTCCGCAGCATCGGCGACGTGCAGGCTTGGATTGAGAAGACTTATCCTGATTTGAAGGCGCAAGCACGCAGTGAGGGCGCTGTGATCCTGTTCGTGGACGAAGCCGGGATGCGAGCCGACTACCATGTCGGGCGGACTTGGGGCGTGCGTGGCAAGACCCCTGTCGTGGTCGACACGGGCCAGAGGTTTGGCTGGAACATGTTCGCGGCCATCACTCCTGACGGTCAGATTCACTTCCGTATTCAGTTGAAGAATTCCAAGGCGGTGAGTTTCATTGAGTTCTTGCAGACAATCCAAGCCGAGCAAGGGCAGCCGATCTACGTAGTAGCCGACAACTGCAGCATCCATACGGCGCGCGCTGTGAAGGAATTCGTAGCCCAATCAAAGGGAATTACTGATTTGAGTTCCCATCCCCTAGATCTTGTAGGATCGGACTTAAATCCACAATATGTGGGATCGGAATTTGACCTGCGTATAATCGTCGGATTACCCTCCAGAAGTGAATGCCAGAGATGCCTTGGCCTAATGCCAAGGCCCGAATCTAGAGAGTTCTCAACTGGATTCCATTGCTGGCGTTCTTGTGCTGCAGCTGAGGTCCGGGCAGCTGCAGAGCTAGGCTGTCGCCGGCACACGCTTGGATGCCTTCAGCATCTTCCAGGTCAGGATCTGTCCATTCAGGCCGGCTGCCAAGCGTCGCATTTGGTCCGCCGTGTCTAGGTTGCGCACGTTGCTTCGCCCGCAGAACTCGGCTAGGTAGCGCCACAAGTGTTTCACGCTCATGTGATGGTAGGTGCCGTACAAGCCGCGCTTGAACATTGCCCAGAACGACTCGATGCCATTGGTATTCACCGCGCCGCGCACATACTCGCCAGCGGAATGGTTGACCGCTGCGTGCTGGAAGCCGTCGAGCGACTTGTAAGACGACGAGCTGTCGGTGTGCACCGCAGCCCCAGGGGCGACAGTAGCGATCACGAAGCCCTGCAACTGGCCCTTGCCCGTGTTGGGCACGGGCCGCGCTTGTACCTTGCCGGTGCCGCGATCGCGGGCCCCGACCACGGGTTGCTTGCCGACAGTCCCGCGTCCGGCGTTGAGCTTCTTGCTGGGGTGCTTGTTGCGTTCCTTGCCGCCGATGAAGACCTCGTCAACCTCCGCGGGCCCTGCGAACAGGCCCTGCGGGCGTCGGAAGCCCGCCCGCAAGCGATGCAGGAGATGCCAAGCCGACTTCTGGGTGATGCGCAGTTCGCGGCTGAGCTTCATGGACGAGATGCCCTTGATGCAGGTCGAGAGCAGATAGATGGCGACGGCCCACTTGCGATAGCCGATCTTGGTGTCCTGCATGACCGAGCCGACCCGCACGGAGAACCGCTTGCGACAGCTGCGGCAACGGTAGGGCATGGAGGGATGGGAGCAGTTGGACTGGACATTGTCAGAGAGGCAATGAGGGCAAGTGGGGCCATTGGGCCAGCGAATTTCTGCAAACCAGAGTTCGGCGGTGTGGTTGTCCGGGAACATATCCATAACTTCGAACAAGGAGATACCTTTGCGGAACCACTTTCCGGGACCTTTATCAGTTTTTCCATACTTCGCCATAACACTTCCATTATACCGAACAAAGAGATGCCATGTCAAGAGACTATGGAGGATCTTATTGGATTCTATAGTCGGAATCAGTACACACTGTATTCATCGGTATCTTGGGGTTATGTTCCCAACCACATCACTGTGGAAGAAAACCAAATTTGCTCGGGATTAGCTAGGCTGGGTACTCAGATCAGTAATTCCCCAATCAAAGGGTGACGAGCAGGTCAAGTTGTTCTTCCTGCCGGTCTATTCTCCGCATCTGAATCCGGTGGAGCTGTTGTGGGCTTGGGTGGAACGCAGGGTGGGCCAACAGGTGTTCAAGACCCAGTCGGAATTGAAGGACCTCCTGACGGAGGCCATCGACCAGCTCAGGAAGGCCCCTCAAGTCGTTCAGAAATTCTTTGACCAGGAGGACTGCAAGTACATCCTAGCGTGACGCCTCAGACGGCAATCACTCTTGCTCCCCTCAGTAAGACCCTCTCAAGTACCTCAGACCCGTCTTTTCCTCTTCCCGATTCCCACTTGACACCGGCCCTCTCCATTGCTGCCATGTTCCCATGTATGTGGACGTTGTCCCCAACCGCAGCTCGCCCCCGGCCGTGCTCCTTCGCGAAGGCTGGCGCGAGGGCAAGCGCGTCCGCAAGCGCACCATCGCCAACCTCTCCTCTTGGCCAGCCGAAAAGGTCCGCACCCTCCGCAAGCTCCTGCGCAACGAACCCCTCGTCAGCCCCGACGAGTTGTTCACCATCGTCCGCAGCCGGCCCCACGGCCATGTCCAACTCGTCCTCTCCGCCTTGCGCAAGCTCAAGCTGCCCGCTCTGCTCGACCGTCGCAACTCCCGCCAGCGCCGCTGCGTGCTGGCCATGATTGCCCAGCGCCTGCTCTGCCCGGCCTCCAAGCTCGCCACCACCCGCCTGTGGCACTGCTCCACTCTGGCCGAGGATCTCGACGTCTCCGACGCCAGTCAGGAACACCTCTACGCGGCCCTGGACTGGCTCCTCGAACGCCAGCCCGCCATCCAGCGCCGCCTCGCCAGGCGCCACCTCCGCGAGGACGCCCATGTCCTGTATGACGTCTCCTCCAGCTACTGCCAGGGCCGCTGCTGCCCCTTGGCGCAATGCGGCTACAACCGCGATGGCAAACGCGGCACGCGCTCGGTGGTCTACGGCCTGCTCGCCGACCGCCACGGGCGCCCCATTGCAATGCAAGCCTATGCCGGCAACACCTCCGACCCCAGCACCGTCCCTGACCAAGTCCAGACCCTGCGCGAGCGCTTCGGCCTGCAGCGTCTGGTGCTCGTGGGTGATCGCGGCATGCTCACCGCCGCGCGCATCCGGGACCTGCGCCGGCACCCCGGCCTGGGCTGGATCTCTGCCTTGCGGCACCACGACCTGCGCCGGCTCGTGCAGCACGGCTGCCTGCAGCCGAGCCTCTTTGACGAGCGCAATCTGGCCACCATCCGTTCGCCGCTGTTCCCCGCAGAGCAGCTCGTGGTGTGCTGCAACCCGCTGCTGGCCGCGCGCCGCCGCACGCGCCGCGAACGACTGCTGAAGGCCACCGAGGAGGGCTTGGGGCGCATTCAGCGCGAGGTCCAGCGGCGCACCAAGAAGCTGCTGACGAAGGACCGGATCGGGGTCAAGGTGGGCCGCGCGGTGGACCGCCACAAGATGGCGAAGCACTTCCGGATGACGATCGAGGACAACCTGCTGGAGTACTCGCGGGACGCGGAGAGCATCGAGCGCGAGCGGCAGCTGGACGGTTTGTACATCGTGCGCACGAGCCAGACGGAGATGGAACCGGAGGAGGCGGTGCGCAGCTACAAGCAGCTCACGCGGGTGGAGCAGGCCTTCCGCTGCTTGCAGTCGGTGGACCTGCACCTGCGGCCGATCCACCACCGCAAGGAGGAACGAGTGCGGGCGCACTTGCTGTTGTGCATGCTGGCGTACTACGTGGAGTGGCACCTGCGGGTGGCGCTGGCGGAGTTGCTGTACCAGCACGAGGATCTGGAGGGCTGGCAGGTGGAACGGGACGCGGCGCAGGCGGCGAAAGCGCCGCAGGAGTTGCGCCGGAAGAAGAGCCGCGGCAGCAGCGAGGGGGGCTTGCCGCTGCACAGTTTCAAGACGTTGATGGCGGAGATGGGGACGCGAGCGCGGAACGAGTGCCGGGTGAGCAGGGATCCGGCAGGGCCCTTGGTGACACGGGTGACAGAAGCGACGGAGTTGCAGCAACGGGTGTTCGAGTTGTGGCGAGTGTTCCCAGTGCAGAACACGGCGACAGAGTCGGGGAAAGGTGCTCAGGAAGGAGCGGGAGAAGGCTCGGAAGGGCTAGCTGCGGAGGGGGGCGGGGGCAGTTAGGGTGAGTGCAACGGGGACCGTGCCGACGCAAAGGGGTCGGCCGGAATCAAGAGCCGAATCGTTGTTTGCTCGTATAGTTATCGTACTTATAATGTGTCCACTATGCACGTAGGCACAAGTTTGAGTGCATGTCGAAACTCTAATCGCGCGTAGGTGCAGACCCCTCGGGCGTTGCAACGGATCGCATCTCAGCCTAGGCGAGGGCCACTCGCGGCAGATTCTGACGGTGAAGCAAGGCCACAGCCAAGCGCTAAGGATCACCGGTCACGGCTGGAACTTCGGCTTAGCCCATGTCCGGAAGTCTGGGGCCGGGCAACACGAACATTCCGCCATGCGGCCGACGTGCCTCTCCGTCCAAGGTGCGGAGACGGTCGGCGCGGGACTCTCCGTAGACACCGGCGCTAACATCTGGCCCCTCAGCCAGTACTGGGCTTCGACGGTCTCTCAGTGCGGGGGGAACGCGCGGCGAGGGCGGGGGTGGAGGCCCGCGCCTGATGCCCTGGCCGGGTACGATGCCGCGAGTGGCCACGGCATGGCAGGCCCTTCCCAGATCGCCACGACCAGCGACCGGCCGGTCAGGGCGGCGGAGCCCGCCGTGGAAGTGCTGCCTCAGGCCCCTGTGGCCCGTCGCAACGCCACCTGCCGCGGATCGCTCGTACGCCAGAGCCTCCGGAGCCAAGCGCCAAAGTCGTCCAAGAGCACATAGTACGTCGGCAGGACGAGCAAAGTGAGGACAGTCGCGGCCAGAAGCCCACCCATGACGGTGCGGGCGAGCGGGAAATAGTTCATCCCGGCCAAGCTGGCCTTGCCCCAGGCCAGTGGGATCAGGCCGACGATTGTCGTGGCCGCGGTCATGCAAATCGGCCGCAACCGCTCCTCGCACCCCCGCAGGATCGCGCTGCGCCGTTCGAGCCCGCTCCGGCGAAGGTGGTTGATGTGATTGATCAGGACAATTCCGTTGTTGACGACGATCCCGTTGAGGATCAGCAGTCCCACTTGGGCCATCACGTTGAACGGCGTCCCAGTCAATAGCAGGAACGCGACGATCCCGACCACCGAGAAGGGCATCGCCAGCATGATCGCGAACGGGTGCAGCAGCGACTCGAACAGTGCGGCCATCACGAAGTAGACCATCACCAGCGCCAGCAGCATGCTGAAGGCGAAGTCCTGCACATCCTGCTCCTGCTGGGCGGAGTGGAAGCCCTGGCCCCAGCGATACCCGGCCTCGTAGGGAAGGCCGTCGAGAACGTCTTTGAAGGCCTTGCGGCCATCCTCCGCCTGATCACCGCGGTACACCGCCGCGATGCCCGCGAACGTTCTGCGGTCCTCGCGGTGCAGGGAGCCCACGACCCGCTCTAGCCTCAGATCCGCCACATTTCCCAGAAGCACCTGCCGGCCGCCCGGGGATGTCCCAACGACGAGAGACTTGAGGTCGTCGACGCTCTGCATGTCGAACGGGTCCAGTCCGATCCAAAGTTCCACTTCGCCCTGCGGTGTCCGGAAATTGCGCATTCGCTGCGATCGCACGGTCAGTGCCAGCACCCGAGCCACGGATTGCGGGGAGATGTTGTATCGGCGGGCCAGGTCGCGTCTCAGCCGCACTCCGATCTCGTCGCCGGCGCCCGCCCTTGGGACGTGGACCTCCGAGAATCCATCGATCTCGAGCAGCCGCTCTCGCGCTGTCTCCGCGAGCCGGACCAAGACCTCGGGATCGTCCCCATAGAGATTCCCCGTCATCCAATTCCGGTCCGCGTCACCCTCCTGTCCCAGCTCGATCCGGGCCCCTGGGATCTCGGGGAGCGATTCTCGGAGCTGCCGCCGGATTTCACCGATGTCTTGGGGCGACACTTCGTCGGCGTCCAAGTAAGCGCGCGTCCATGCCGAGTTGTTGCCGAACGAGCTCGATGTTGACTTGAGCCTGAACCGGTCCGCGTTGCGGTGGAGGTACTCCTCGACGGGCGTCACGAAGTCTCGCTCGATCTTGGCGTAGTGGTAGTTCTCGCTGAAGTCATACTCGATGCGTATCGTTGCTCCGGCAGAATCGTCCGGCGAGTTGTCCGGGACGACCTCGACCAGAACCCAGCCCGCACAGCCCAGCAGTGCAGGGACCGCGACCCATCCCACGGTGTGCTTGCGGTCCAAGTGCCAGCCAACGACGGCCAAGTAGCGCCGCATCTTCGATCTCTTGGCGCCGTCCCGGCCAAGGGGTAACCACCGGCCGAGCACCCTCTTGGCGGCAAGCAGCGGAGCGCGGGGCATCAGGACCGGAATCTTCCGCTCCCGCACGCCGCGACGTGAGAGCAATCTGGACGCGACGAGCGGGATCAGTGTCAGCGAAATGAAGAGCGAGCAGAGCAGGGCAAAGATGATCGAGATCCCGGCATGGCTCAGCATGATGGCGATTTGCGATTCCTTCTCGAACAGCAGCGGCACGAAGATGATCATCGTCGTCGAGGTTGCCGCGACCACGGCCAAGCTCACCTCGCCCGCGCCGGAACGGCACGCCTCGAGGACTGGCAAGCCCTGCTCGAGCTTCCGAAAGATGGACTCCAGCACGACCACCGCGTTGTCCACCAGCATTCCGGCGGCGAGCATCAGGCCCATCATCGAGAGCACGTTGAGCGAGTTGCCGTTGAAAAACAGCAACCCGATCGCGGTGACGAGCGAGAACGGGATGGCCAGCCCGATCGCGAGGCTTGCCCGCACTTGGCGCAAGAACGCGAGCAGCACAAGGACGGCCAGGAATGCCCCGATGCTTCCCGCCCGCACCAGGTCTCCGAGCCCGCTGGCAATCTCCTCTCCGGCGTCGTGCCACCACCGCACCTCCAGCCCCGCCATGGATGGATCCTCGGCCCAGGCGTCGAAGGTCGCTTGAATACGGTCCACGACCTCGACGGTGTTGGCCTCCCCCGTCTTCTGGATCGAGAGTCCGACCGCCTGCGCCCCGTTCTGGTGCCGCCCGGAGTTGCGGGGCCGCTGGCTGAGTACCACGTTAGCGACATCCGACAGCAAGAGGCCCCGATCCCCGATCGGGTATCCGGCGACAGACTCCACCGAGTCGAGGGCCCCCTTGGCGATAGCGGTGTAGCGCCGACCGCCGTCCGAGACCCGTCCGAGCGAAACGTCGAGGGCCGATCCGTCGATCGCTTGGAAGAGAGCCCCGACATCCACCCTGTGGCGTTTCATGTCGTCCATGCGGAGATAGATCTCGACCTGCTTGCGTTCGGTTCCCCATGTCTGCACGTCTCCCACTCCGGGAATCCGGAGCAGCGGCTTGCGGATCCGCGCGTCGACGAACTCGAAGTCCTGGCTCAGGTCACGGTCAGCCGTGATCGTGCCCTCCAAGACTGGAATCTCGTCCGTGGAGAAGTTGCGCACGTCGACCTGCCTCACGTCATCCGGGAGGTCATCGCGGATTTGGTCAAGCTTCTCGCGAATCGCGGTCCTGAGCATCGCCGTGTCCGCGTTCATTCCGCACCAGACCTGCAAGCGCATCCCGTTTGCCGCGGAGGTGGAATTCATCCGCTGAATGCCAGGGATCGTGGCCAGGGCCTCCTCGATGGGGGTGGTGATGGACTCCATCACCTGTGCCGGGGTGGCGTTCCGGTACTCGGCCGTGACGAACAGCACCGGCGCGTCCAGCATTGGCACGAGCATCAGCGGGATGCGCCCGAGAGCGATCGCTCCCATGACCATCAGCAGCACGAAGACCATGCAGACCGTGACCGGTCGCCGGATCGCAAGTTCCGCAAGGCGTCCGGCGGAGCCGTCGCTCTCACGGTTCAGGCCGCCGTTCCCCACTTCAGCCATTAGCAAGCCTCGGACCTGTTGAAGCAGTCCCGTCCGGCGGGCCGGCCACGGCCATGGCACCCGGGTTGGCCGGGAGGCGGCCGCGGTCCACGGTGTCGTAGACGACCGGGATGACAAGCAGCGTGAATGGCGTGGAGGTCAGCAATCCGCCAATCACGGCAATCGCCATGGGAGCCCGCACTTCGTCGCCTTCCCCCCACCCGAACGCCAGGGGGAGCAGCCCGAGCAAGGTCGTGAGAGTCGTCATCAGGATCGGGCGGAGACGCACCTGACCGGCCCGTAACAGCGCGTCCCGCTTCGACAGCCCAGCTCGGCGCAGCCGATTGGCGTAGTCAACCAAGACGATGCCGTTGTTCACCGCGATTCCCGCCAGCACCACCGCGCCCAGCAACGCCACGACGCTCAGCGCAAGGCCCGTCAGCGCTAGCAGGAAGACCACCCCCACCAATCCCAGCGGGACCGTCAGCAGGATGATGAACGGGTGCACCAGAGACTCGAACTGGGAGGCCATCACCAAGTACACCAGCAACACGGCCAGGCCCAGCGCGAACGTCAAGCTGCGGAATGACACCTCCAGCTCTTCGTTCTGCCCGCCTATCGCGGCCGTGGCGCCAACCGGGAGGTCGTCGCGGATGTCGGCCAGCATGCCGCGGATCTCTTCGGTCACATCGGTGAGGTCGCGCCCGCTCAGATTGGCGGTCACGACTGCGGCTCGCTGGGAGCGAATGCGGCGGATCTCGGCCGGCCCCCTGCTGGCCTCGACTGAGGCCACCTGACCCAGCCGGATCGGCACGAACGGGCGCGATCGGCCGGCTTGGCCCCCGTCGGCGTTGGCGCCATCACCCAGGACCGCGGCTCCTCCCGCAACGGTGTCGGAAGGGTCCGCCTCCTCTCCCGGCGCGCCCTGCGCGGCTGGCCGCCGCTGGCTGTTGATGACCAGTCGCCGGATATCAGCGATCGCATCGCGGTCCGCCTCGTCCACCTGCACCAGCATTTCAATCTGCCGTTCGCCCTCTCGGTAGCGCGAGGCTACGTCTCCGCGAATCTTGTTGCGCAAAGTGCGCGAGACTTGCTCCTCCTGCAGGCCAAAGCGGCTCAGCTTGCGGCGGTCAAAGCGCACCTGCAGCTCCGGATTGCCGGCCCGAGTCGTCGTCTCGATGTCGCTCAGGCCATCGATCTGGCCCATGCGCTGGGCGACCAGCGCCGCCGCGGCGCGCTGGTCTTCGGTCGCGTAGGTGAAAATCTCGACCGCCACCGGAGTCTTGAAGCTGAACAGGGCAGGCCGCTGGAAGCGGGGCTGCGCCTCTGGCTGAGCGGCGATGATCGCGCGCACCTGACGGATAACGTCGGCCTCGAGCGCCTCGTCTTCGCGGTCGTCCAAGACGACGTGCAGCGTTCCAATATGCTCCTCGAGGTCGCCACTGGCGAACTGGTTCTCGAGACTGCCGCCAACGCTCGAGAAGACTGCCTCAACTCCGGGAATTTCAAGCGCCCGGTCCTCGACTTCACGCACCAGCCGATCCGTCGCCTCTAGCGGCCGGCCCTCCGGGAGGGAAATCTCGAAGGAGAACTCCCCCTGCTGAAGGACAGGAATCAGCTCGCCTCCCAAGTTCTGTAACAGAAGGACCGCCACCATCAGCGCCACTGCCACCCCCGCCAGCACGCGGCCCTTCGCGTCCAGAGCCGAGCTGAGCGTGCGCGCATACGCCGATGCCAGCGCGGCGAACCCGCGGTCAAAGGCCCTAAGGGCGGGTCCGATGGCCCGGACTGATCCCTGTGTCGCCGCGAGCAAGCCTCTGCGAAGGTCGAGCAGCAAGATCCGGGGGGCTTCCTCGCTGGCAAACCGACCGGCATCGCGCAGCCATCGCGCAGCACCGCGCCCCGCGGGCGGGTTGCGCTCTCGTTCTGGGCCGATAGCGAGCTCGCGGTCGGTGCGCAGCCTTGCCGCGAGCAGAGTCGGAATCACGGTCAAGGCGACTGCCAGCGAGGCGAAGAGCGAGAACGTGATCGTAAGCGCCTGATCGCGGAACAGCTGGCCGCCGATCCCCTCCACGAAGACCATCGGCAGAAACACGGCGACCGTAGTGAGCGTCGACGCTGCCACCGGCATCGCGACCTCTGCCGTGCCCGTTGCCACAGACTCGGCCAGTGGAACTTTCGGACTGCGGTGGCGATGGGCGGCCTCGAGCACGACGATCGAGTTGTCCACGAGCATTCCGATCCCGAGGGCCACTCCACCCAGTGACATGATGTTGAGCGTGATGTCGGCTTGGTACATGGCCGCCAGCGTCGCCATGACCGAAATCGGGATCGAGGCCGCGATGATCGCCGTGCTGCGCCCGTCGCGCAGGAACAAGAACAGCACAGCCGTGGCCAGGATGCCCCCAGCCAGTGCCGACTGCAGAACGTTCACCACGCTGCTGGTGATGAACCGCGAATGGTCGAAGACGACCGAGGTCTCCAGCCCCCGCGGAAACGTCGGCTCTTTCGCGAGCTCTCCCAGCCGCCTTTGGACCGCTTCGGCCACCACGACCGTGTTGGCGTCCCCTTCCTTGTAGACCGCCATTTCCACGCTCTCGCGACCGTTGAACCGGGCGATGACCTCGCGCTCCTTGGATCCCCTCCAGACTCGGGCGATGTCCTCAAGCAGGATCTTCCTGCCGGCCTGGTCGCTGACCACAATGCCGCGCACCTCGTCGATCGACCGAAACTCGTTGACCATGCGGACCATGTAGTTCATGTCGAGGTCGTATAGGCTGCCGCTGGCCTGGTTAAGGTTCTCCTGGCGCAGGATGTTCGTGACCTCCGTGATCGAGAGCCCCAGTTCGGCCGCCCGCCGCTCGTCCAGTTCGACCCGAATCTGCTCCTCGCGTCCGCCGGCGACCTTGATCGCGGCAACCCCGTCAACGGCTTCGAGGCGCTTGCTGAGATCTCGCTCGACGATGTCCCGCAACCGGGCCAGAGTCAGGCCGCCGTACACCTGGACCCGCAGTATGGGCTCGTTGGACGGATCGAATCGCAGGATCACGGGCCGCTCGGCGTCTTCAGGAAACTCGACCAAGTCGAGCTTCTCTCGCACTTCCACGCTCGCGAGGTCCATGTTCGTGTTCCAGTCGAATTCGAGGACCACTTCTGACTGGCCCGGGCGCGACACGGACGTGATGCGAGTCAAGCCTCCCACGACACCGACGGTTTCCTCGACCCGGCGCGTGACCAACGCCTCGATCTCCTCGGGCGCCGCGTCCTGATAGTCGGTCTGGACCGTCAGCGACGGGTAAGAGATCGGAGGCAGCAGGTTCAGGGGAAGGCGCTCCAGCGAGACGTAACCGAACAGGCCGACCGCGGTGACGGCCATCAGCACCGTGACAGGCCGCCTGATCGCTAGTTGTGCGAGTCGCACCGTTCCCCCATCCCTCCGGCCAAGTGGCAACGCGAGGCTGCCCCGCGCCTAGTTGGCGATGACCCTCGCCTGGTCGCCATCCCGCAGCCTGCCCTGGCCGGCGGTCACGACGAGCTCCCCGGGGCGCACGCCGGACCGGACCTCGACCAGATCGGCGCTCTGGTAGCCGAGTTCGACCGGTGTGCGGCGCGCGGCCAAGTCCCCGTCCAGCACGACGACAAATGTGCGGCCGCCCTCCTCGATCACTGATTGCTTAGATATCAGGACGGCCTCGGCCAGCGCATGGGTCTCGATCTCGACGCGCACGAACGCCCCGGGCCGAAATGCGGGGCTGGGCGGCGGGCAGCGTACGGTCACCTTGACCGTGCCCGTGTCCTCGTCCACCACCGGGCTCACGCGCTCGACCGTCCCACGGGCCTCGATGGGAGCATCCCCGCCGAGGAAGAGTGCCGCATCCTGTCCCGAGCGAACGTCCCTGGACAGGGTCTCGGGCAGGTAGACGTCCGCGTACAGCGGGGAAAACGCGCCGAGCTTGAACAGCGAGTCGGTCGTTCGAATCGACTGCCCGAGTTCGACCGTGCGTTCCGTGATGCGGCCGGAGAAGGGAGCCGTGATCGAGGACTGGGAGATTTCCAGGTCCACCTTGCGAATCTCGGACTCGAGCTCCTCCTGCCTGACGGTCGTCTCGCGCACCGAAGATTCGACGGCGCGCAGCTCGTGAGACAGGTCCTCCACTTCATGCCGCTGGATCGCGATCTCTGATTCCGCAAGCAGGCCCTGACCGTAGGCCTCCTCGCTGCGCGCGAGCTCTTCGCGCTTGTTGATCAATTTCGCCTTGGTTTGCTCGGAGCGGATTCGCGCCGCCTCAAGCTGGATCTTGGTTTGCGCCACGCGTTGGCGGGTTAGTTCCAGATCGATCTGGAGCCTTCGGTCGTCGACCGTGCAAAGGACCTGGCCGGCCCGGACCGAGTCTCCCTCTTCCACGAGCACGGCTGTCACTAGACCCGTGACCTGGGCCGCGATGGCAACCTCGCGACGGGCCCTCAAATTGGCGGTAGATCCCAGCAGGTGCGAGATCGGCCCCAGCGAGGCCGGTCTTGCCGAGACGGGTATTGCCTCCGGATCGTCGCCGCTACCCGCGCCGGACGCAGACTGCGTTCCGTTGTCGGATAGGTGGGCGTGTGCGAAGTATGCCCCAGTCGACAGCAGGGTGACTGCTATCAGCGACAGATAGGCCTTTGATCGTGGTGACATTGCGCAGCTGCGAGCGACGAAACCCGCCTCTCTCTAAGGGTTGGACGCGCCAGCCCTCATTCCGGTTAACCCCTGAGGGGACCCGCGGGTTTCAGCGGAGCACTGCGGGACCTCAGTATCGCACTCCCCCGCGCAGTTATGGGGCCAACGAGCCAAAGCAGGCAGTGAGCTGAATCTTCCACTTGACTCCATCGAAGAGGCGGCTAGGAGGGCGGTGACGGCGGGCAAGCACCAAGAGCCACTACGTGGCCAAGCGCTCAGACCGCCATGTTCAACGCTGGTCAAACCGGCGCGGTCAGCTCCCAACCGCGGTTCTGGGGGTTAGCGCACGCGGATGACGATGCTTATGCTTAGCCCCGTCTGCTGCCAGCGACAGTCGTGGCATGCGTAGAAAATGCTGCTCATGGTGACTTCATGCATCCAAGGCCGTTCAGATCACAGTGCCAGGGGTGCTCAAGAGCGTGCGCGACACTCTGAAGCGTCGTGCCAAATCGAAGGGGCAGTCAACGCAGGCCTAGCCCCGCTCGGAACTAGAGCAGGTCGCATCTAAGCCGTCGGTTCAGGAATGGCTCGTCAAGGCTCGCGAGCAATAGAGCCCGTTCGACACTCGAGTCAGCGCCTCGGTGCTGTTATGGCGCTCATCGACAACGGGTCAAACCGTCGATGGGCAGACACCGCGCTGGGCGAGGGACGCCTGCCTGCCGCGAGCTGGTCGTGGCAGCGGTCACCAACGTCCCTCGCCGAGTGGAAGGGGCCGGTCTGGCCACCCAAGCGGTGGCGAACCTCGCGGGGCAAGGTTCTGCGGCTCGGGCCGGAACTCTTCGCATTCGCTCCATGCGCCGAGAGGGTGTGGGCGCTGGGCGACGACCCGACCCTCTGCGACGCTTGGTACGTCGTGGTGGCAGAGGCCTCCGGCAGCCCGCTCATGACGCTGGACAGGAGGCTGGTCCGAGCGTCCGGCCTGGCCTGCGACACCGTGATTTCCAGCAGCGACTAGTCGAACGGCCCGGCGCTCGATGGCTCTCGTCACAGCCCAGACGGACCTCTGGACTAGCTCGCCGCGCCTCACTCGGAACTGCGGGACAGAGAATTGTTCCCGCTAACCCATGCGCTGACGCTGCTGCACTCTGACCGCTGAGGGTCCGATTGCGGGCCTGCACCAATTGCTGCAAGGGTTGCTACGCTGGAGCCGGACTAGGAGCATGTGCGGAAGACTCACGCAGGACATTGACGGCGAGGACTTGACTGACCTTTACGGTCTGGACGAGTCCGGGATCGCAACCGCACCAAAGCGGCGCTGGAATGGATGCCCCACGCAGGAGTTCGCCATTTGCAGGCTTGGGCAGGACCGCACTCCCTCCCTGGCGATCCACCGCTGGGGCCTGATCCCACCGTGGGCACGCGATCCGAAGATCGGCCCGCGACTGATCAACGCCCGGGCGGAAACGGTCGACTCGAAGCCCTCCTTCCGGGCTGCCTTCGCCCGGCGGCGCTGCCTGGTGCCGACGAACGGGTGGTTCGAGTGGCAGAAAACCGGGGCAGGGAAGCAGCCATGGTGGATTTCCATGGGAGGGGGCCCCTTCTCGTTCGCCGGACTGTGGGAAGTCTGGAATCGCGGGCAAGGCCCCGTGTCGTCGTTCACGATCCTCACCTGCCCGGCGGCGGGTTCGATGCGATGGTTGCATCACAGGCAGCCAGTGATCGTGCCGCGGTCCAAGTATCCGGACTGGCTTGCACCGTCGGCGCCAGCAGCTGATCTGCTCGCGATGGCTCAGAATCCGTTGGACGGCCCCTTCGAATTCCGGCGCGTAAGCCGGCGAGTGAACAACGCGAGGAATGACAGTCCGGACGTGCTGGCAGCTGTCTGACCGCGCGCGGAACAATCGCGCCGGTTTGCCAACACAGCGCCGGGTCGAATCGTGAGCGTTGCAATGTGGCGGATTGGCGGTGATCCTTGCTCAGAAAAGTTCGGCTCCCGAAGAGCCGCACTTGCATGGGAGAACCTCACCCGTCGGTGAGGACTGGTGGCCGGCACCCATCCGGCCAGTGACTGGCCTGCCGGTCTGGGCCCCAGCGGTGGGGCACTCCGCTGACTCTCAGACTCGTGCACCGTCCAGGGCATCCCCCGCAACGGCCCCTCGAGTGGGATCAGCCAGGATTATCCAGCCGGGGCACGCGAAATGTCCACCATGGGGATGCCAGCCTGCCTCATTAGCTCCACCGCGTTCCCGCGCTTGGCAGGCCCGGCGTGCAGCTTGTAGTCGAAGTGCATCTCCGTCCCGGCCAGAACGTCCCTGAAGTGGGAGTTTGTCACAAAATCCGGCCTCTGTTCCGCCCAACGGGTCACGTTGCGATCGTGCGTCGACAAGATTGCCAAGGCCCTGCCGCTCTCGGCAAGAAAGCTCGACAACGCGACCGCTCCGGCGTACCGGTCGTAGGAATTTGTTCCCGCAAACAACTCGTCCACCACGACCAGCGTCGGGGCATCGGATCGAATGCTCTCGAGCGCCATGCCGATCCTCACGAGTTCGGCGGCGAAACGCGACCGTCCCTCTTGCAGTGAGTCCTGGATCCGAATGGATGCGACCGTGATCATGGGTGACACTTTCAGCCGGTGCGCCCGAACGGGGGCCCCCGCATATGTCAGGGCCATGTTGACCGCTACCGAGCGCAGCAGGGTGCTCTTGCCCGCCATGTTGGCCCCGCTAACCACCAGCACGGGCCGGCTCAGATCAAGGGCGACATCGTTCTCTACCGCCTCTGGGCCCAAGAGCGGGTGCGCCAGCCCCTCGGCACGAAAGCGCGGGCGTTCATCGCTGATTTCCGGGAACGTGTACGCGGGGTTCTCGAAGGCGAAACTGCTCAATGAGAGGTATGTCTCGAATGCCGCGATCGCGTCGATCCACTGTGGCAGCCGCTTGGCGTGGTGACTCATCCATCGCTGCAAGGCGATCGCCGCCTGCGTCTCGTACAGCAGTAGCGGACCAGCCAAGGCCACGACCTGATTCCGGCGGGCTTCGTAGAGCGCGATCCGACGGCCGACGCTGCGCAGGGCGGCACTTGCCGGCTCGCCTTCCCCCAGCACGTCGTCCCTGATCCGCCGGAGCTCCGGCGACTCGAACGCAAGCGTCTCGAGCATCCGGACCAGCGCCCGCAATCGCTCGAAGTGGCCGGTCGCGTTCTCCATGCGGGCGAAGCCAGGCTTCAGGAAGCGTTTCCCGAACCTCCAGAGTCCGGCCTCGCTGGCCAGTAGCGTTCCGAGGGCCGCCCATCCGGCCGTGGTCGTCTCGAAGAGGAGCGCGACACCCGCCAGCAGAGTCAGAACGCTCGCGGTCCGACAGGCCCAAGGGAACCAGCGCGGGATTTTCGGAACTTCCTCCGTTGCGCACTCTCGGAGCTGGTCGGTGCGAATCCCAGCGCCGCGCAACAAGCCCTCGACAAAGAATCGCTCGCGCAGGCCGACCCGGGGCCTTAGCTCCGCCACCGCCGCCTGCCGTGCCAGAATGACGCTCTTCGAGGCCGGGTGCAGGAGCCGGGCGGCTAGGACTCTTGCGCCGTACATGGTGGCGGCGATGCTGAGGTAGTCCACCAGCCCGCCCGGGCCCGTGATATCCGCGTCCGATGCATACGGGTGCAGCTTGTTCTTTGCGACGATCCCCTCGGTATCGAGGCCGGCCGCTTTCGAGCGACCATGGCCTGGCGTCGCGCGGAGGTACAAGATCTGGGCGACGGTCGCTCGGATTACCTGCCGGTCCAGCCGCCGGAATAGCCGGCTGGACGCGAGAAACATGGCCAGCAGTGTCGCGACCGCGTACCACCGCAGGGCGGGAGCCGAGGTCTCGATCCACCACAGCACCAGGAGTGCGAGGCCCGCTGCCACCAGCCGGATGTTTCCGAGCCAGCGCTGGCGGCGCTTGAGCCGCTTGCAACGCTCTTGCCGCTTCGCAAAGCGCCGGGCGTAGAGTTTGGCCGGGTCAGTCATCAGGTCACACGGGTGCTGCCGGGGGTTGAGACTCCGGAGGCCCGGTCGGCTAGCCCGGTTCGGAGTGTCCTGGGGTCTCGAGGCAGGAGCCCCAGTGCCATTCGCGCGTCCGGAAACCGGCGCCCGTGGCGCGGGGCCAAATACCAGTATCCGCGAAACGCGGCCACACTGCTCGCGCCGACGCTCACACCATCAGGCGGTCCATGCCTTGGATGGCCGCGGTGCTCTGTTTGATTGCCAGCACCGCAGGGTCCTCGGGCTGGTCTGTCGGCACACTCAGAAATCTTCGCGGTTCGATGACGGCCCTCTCCAGACCGCCCCGATGCGCCGGCTACGGCGCGGACGGTCTCTTGAGAAGGCGCGGGGCAGGCCCCCTGCCCGGCGATTCCACGACCATCTTCGCCGCCGCGTAAAGGAAGCCCGCCAGAAACAGCCCGATGACCGGCAGCCCCATCCAGTGGCCGATGTGGACGGCGACCGCAAGGCAAGCCGCGAAGTACGCCGCCGCCAACAGGTTCGCCCAGGCGCGCCATCCGCGCCGCGGACTGTACGCGAGCCTCGCGCGACGGCCGGCCGCGCCCCGGGAAGCGTACTTTGCCGTCCGCTCGAACTCGGATCGGGTACCTGCTAGCGCGCTGATCACAGCCTTGCTGTTGCTGATGGCTAGGCCAATGCCGTTGGCGACCAGTGCCGGAAGCAGCCAGAGATGCCGGTGGACCCGTCCCTGGCCCAGCTCGGACTGCGCCAGCGTGTAGAAGCTTGAGAGCGAGCAGAACGTCATCAGGAAGGCTGGCAGGTCGAGCCACAGTAGCCTTCCGTCGAGACTCGCGTGGCGCGCCAGCATTGAGGGCAGGATGAGCGCGGCCATCAGGAGCATCAGGGGATACGCGATGTTCGCGGAGAGGTGGAAGGCGGCCTCTCGCTTCACACTCCCGGCCAGGTCGGAGCGGAATATTCCGGGCAGGAGCTTCATGCCTGTCTGCACCAGCCCCTTGGCCCAGCGATACTGCTGGATCTGGAATGAAGCCATGTCGGTGGGCAACTCCGAGGGAGCCTCGACATGGGGCGCGTACACGAACTTCCAGCCCCGCGACTGGGCACGGTAGCTCAGATCGGTGTCCTCGGTGAGCGTGTCGTGCTGCCAGCCCCCAGCGTCCTCGATCATTGCCCTCCGTAGAATGCCGGCTGTCCCGTTGAAGTTGAAGAACAGCCCAGATCGGGCCCTGGCTCCGTGCTCGAACACGAAATGACCGTCGAGCAGCATCGCTTGCACGCGCGTGAGAAGCGAGTGGCCGCGGTTTCGATAGGTCCAGCGAGCCTGCACCATCCCGACGCTTGGGTCCGTGAAGTAGTCCACCATCCGCTCGAGAAAGTCCGGTTCCGGCGTGAAGTCAGCGTCGAAGACGGCAATCAGCTCACCGGTGGCGGCCTTCAGGCCTGCCTGGAGCGCCCCGGCCTTGTATCCCTTCCGGTGCCTGCGGTGGAAGTACTCCACCGGTTCCCCGGCAGCGCGCCGCTGGCCGACGATGCGTTCCAGCACGGCGGCGGTCCGGTCGGTCGAATCGTCCAGAACCTGGATTTGCAGGAGGTGCCGCGGGTAGCGCAGTGCGCAAATGGAGTCCAAGAGCTGCGCGACCACGAATCGCTCGTTGTAGACGGGCAATTGGACCGTCACCCGCGGGAGCTGTCTGAAGCGGCCCGCCGGCGGGACCCCGGCATTCCGTCGGCCGCGGTAGTACCGGAAGACAAGGCTGTAGCGGTGAAGGCCGAACAGGCAAAGGACCGCCATCAGTCCCAAGTACGCTCCCAGCAGCAGGATTCCGGCTTCTTCCATCTGCGTTACGCTTGGTAGGCCTCCCTTGCAGACCCGGGCTCAGCGCAGTACCGCGGTGCCCCCCGGAGGCTGGTGCGCGAGCACCCTTGCCGGATGCCTCGCGGCGTGCGCGGTCGCGATCGAGCTCTCGATGGGCGCCCTACTGGGACTCGGGCGGCCAGCGAGCCACATCCCCGAATTCCTACTCTACTACGCGTGGGCCGCGGTCGCTCATGCCACGGCTTCCTGGTGTGTCGTCCGGAACCCTCCGGAGGCCATCGGCAGGCGTGGCCTGCGGTGGATCTGGATCGCTGCGGTCCTGTTTCGCCTGACCTTGTTGCCTCTCGGCCCCAGCCTGTCGGAGGATGCGGCGCGCTATCGCTGGCAGGGACTGATGCAGGACGCCGGCGGCGACCCGTATGTGTCCGTTCCCGAGGAACCGCGCTGGGAGGGCCTGCGAGACAGCACGTGGGACCGGGTGTCCTCGAAAGACAAGCCCTCGGCCTACGGGCCTGTCGTGGAGCAGATCAACCTCTGGCATTACCGGCTGGTGAAGCTGTTCCGGGCCGGCCCGGAACTGCAGGTGTGGCTCTTCAAGCTGCCGTACGCGCTAGCCGAGCTCTGCGCAGGACTGCTGCTCGTGTCCCTGCTGGCCGCCGCCGGGCGACCAAGGTCGTGGGTCTTGGTCTACCTGTGGTGCCCTCTCCCGATGGTCGAGTTCTGGGTGGAGGGCCACAACGATGCGGTGGCCGTAGCCCTCGTCTTGGCAGCTCTCGCGGCGCACCTCCGGTCAAGGCCGGCATGGGCGCTTGGATTGCTCGCCGCAGCGGCGATGAGCAAGTTCTGGCCGGTTGTGCTGCTCCCTTTCCTTGCAATCGGCCGTCAGGGCTCCCGGTGGCGGGTCCACTGGCGAGGACTAGGAGTCGCCACGGGCGTCGGCTTGGTGCTCTGCCTGCCATACTGGCACAGCCTGCCTGCGGTGCTGACCGTCCTGGACGGCTTCGCGGCGGGATGGCGCAACAACGACAGCCTGTTTGCCGCGCTGGTCTGGGTGGCGGGCGGTGACTCGGAAGTTGCCGCCACTCTCGGCAGGACGGCGCTGGTCATTTTTCTGGCAGCCGTTCGCGCAAGCGTGCCGTCCGGCTGCAAGGGGGAACTGGCGGCGATTTGCGCCCTCCTGCTGCTGTCGGCGAACTGCTTCCCGTGGTACCTCAGCTGGATGCTGCCGCTCGTCGCGGTGCACCCCAGCGCGCCACTGCTGCTGTGGGCAGCCCTGGCGCCGCTCGCGTACCATGTCGTGCCGGGCTACGAGATCGCGGGCTTGTGGCAGTACGAGCCCGAGATCGTGCTCCTCGAGTACGCGCCAGTCTTGGCATGGCTGGCCTGTTCCGGCGTCCGCGCCTTGATTGGGCGCGCTAACGCCTCGCCGACGCGCCCCGTGCGATAGGTCGGGGGGAGGCTCAGGTCTTCGGCAGGCCGGGATGGACGCTGATCATTCTGCCCATGCGCCCACGGTTCCGAAACTCCACGATGCCGTCAATCTTGGAGAACAGGGTGTCATCCCTGCCGCGGCCGACATTCACACCCGGCCGAAACTTGGTCCCGCGCTGCCGCACTAGAATGCTGCCCGCTGTGACCAGTTGGCCCGCGAAGCGTTTCACCCCGAGCCGCTTGGAGTGCGAGTCGCGCCCGTTGCGCGATGTTCCCTGACCCTTCTTGTGCGCCATCGTTCCTCCTGAGTCGGGTTAGTCCGACAAGGCTGGGATCGACACGATCCGAACCTGCGTGTAGTCCTGCCTGTGCCCCATGCGACGCCGGTACATCTTGCGCCGCTTGAACTTGAAGACGTCGATCTTCTTGGCGCGGCCATGGGAGGCAATGGTGGCGGTAACGCTGCCGGGCAGGTCCCCTCCGGCGGTCAACCGGCCCTCGTCGTCCCGTAACGCCAGAACGTTGTCGAACTCGACAGTGGCCCCCACCTCGCCCGTGAGCTTCTCGACTCGGATCATGTCTCCTGGGGAGACGCTGTACTGCTTCCCCCCAGTTTGGATAACTGCGTACATAATAGAGACCCCGCCCGCTCGGGTTCGACAGGACGGGGGCAACCCGCCCTAACCCCAAGTATAGGCTTCCCAGCCACGAGAGGTCAACCTGGCAGGGAACATTGCGGATCGGGCCTGTTGCGAGCCCACGGGCCCGGGCTGGCGCCTCGCTAGGCACCACCTGTGGTTGACGCGCCGGCGCCGACGGCAGGGGCGACCGGGACGGCTGCGTCTCGCAGGTTGGCCGGAGCATGCCGCGAGGCTCCGTGGTCTGCTCCCGAGTCCCCCGCCGCCGCACGATTCCGAGCCGTCTCTGCCGCGCAGGACCGCGCGGGCCGGTAAGCGACCAGTCCAACCCCCCGCCCCTGTCGTCACGGCCCACCGCTCGCGGCGCTCAGCCAATCCGTTTGTCGGTGCGCTCGCCCCGATCAGCGGTCCGTCTGAGGCGGCAAGCGCCCTTGGTCGGGGCACAATGGGAAGCGTCATGCACAAGCGCGGCTTCGACCAGATTCAGGTCGGCGAGACTCACGAGACGCCCAGCATCACGGTCACGAACTGGCACGTGATGACATTCGCCGCGGTGTCGACGGATTACTTTGAGCTGCACACGAGTGACCAGTACGCCGCAGGTACGCAGTTTGGCAAGCGAGTGGCCCACGGGTTGCTCGGACTAGCCCTCGCCGATGGTCTCAAGCACCGCTCGAGCTTCCAGATCGACGCGATCGCCTCGCTACACTGGGACTGGACATTCTCGGGCCCGATCTTCGTCGGTGATACGGTTCGGGCACGCCTTGAAGTGATCGGGAAGACACCGTCCCGGTCCAAGCCCGACCGGGGTGTCGTGGCCGTGCGCTACGAAGTGGTGAACCAGTCCGGAGAAGTGGTCCAGAGCGGGCGGAACAAGGTGATGGTGCGCAGGCGTGCCCCAGGTGGATGAGTGCCGCACGGATGTCTCGGGCCGGCCCGGACCGAGATCGTCCGACCGTGGGGTTGATGCCGCGCGAGGGGCCAGAAGAATCGGGAGCCTCCAGTGATTGAATCGCGACAGGTCGCGTATCCGGCCAACGGCACCATCATGCGGGGCCGGCTCTTGCGAGACACGGCGGTAGCCCAGCCGTGCCCCGGCATCCTGGTCGCGCACACATGGGCGGGGTGCGGCCCGTTCGAGATCGAGCGCGCCGAGCGGCTGGCCCGCGAGGGTTACGCAGCCTTGGCGATCGACATGTACGGTGCCGGGATTCGCGGCTCCGGGCCCGAGGAGAATGCCGCGCTGATGGCCCCCCTGATGCAGGACAGATCGCTGCTGCAGCGCAGGATGGCCGCGGCACTGCATGCGCTCAAGTCCCTCGAAGGTGTGGATGCGTCGCGCACGGCGGCCATCGGCTATTGCTTCGGCGGTCTGTGCGCGCTCGACTTAGCGCGCGCGGGGGAAGAATTCCGGGCTGCGGTCAGTTTCCACGGCCTGCTGGACCCGCCGCCCGGTCCACCGTCGCCGCAAATCCGTTCCAAGGTGCTCGTACTGCATGGGTGGGACGACCCGATGGCGCGCCCCAAGTCGGTCAGGGCCTTGGCCACCGAACTCACGGGGTCCGGAGCCGACTGGCAGATACACGCCTACGGGGGCACGGTGCACGCCTTCACGAATCCAGCCGCCAACAATCCCGAGATGGGAACGGTCTACAGCCCGGGCGCAGATGCGCGGTCGTGGCGCCTGATGCTCGACTTCCTCGGGGAGACGCTCGTCGCTGGCGAGTAATCGCACCGCCGTCAGGGGCGCGGCCTGAACGGATCGTCCGGGTTCCAGCCGTCCTTGTAGACCACACCGTACCGCTGCCTGGCTCGCTCGGCGTCAAAGGCCGGGTTATCTTCCGGCATGACCGCGTTGACGGACCGTCGCCACTCCTCGAGCTCTGACCGCATCGAGGCGGCCCGGGCGGACATCTCGCCGGAAAGGTCGTTCGATTCCGCGGCATCCGCTGCTAGGTCGTATAGCTCGGTCCGGGAATCCTCGTAGAACTCGAGGAGCTTCCAGCGTCCCTTCCGGATTGCCCCCGCGGGCTTCGAGCCGGAGTTCGAATAGTGCGGATAGTGCCAGAAGAGTGCCTTCCGGTCGAGCGAGCCGGTCCCGCGGAGCAGTGGCACGAGGTTGGCTCCGTCGGACGTGTGGCCCGCGGCGTCGTCAATCCCGGCGATGTCCAAAATCGTCGGGTAGAAGTCCACGCTGCTGACCGGCGTGCTCTCGACGCTACCGCGCCGCGCCACACCGGGCCACCGGACGATCAGTGGCTCGCGGATGCCCCCTTCCCACAGGTAGCCCTTGCCCGAGCGGAATCCACCGTTGAAGGCACGGCTGGACACGCCGCCATTGTCGGAGAAAAAGAAGACCACGGTGTTCTCGTCAAGCCCGAGTTCGGCGAGCGTGCCCAAGATACGCCCGACGCTGATATCCACGCCTTCCACCATCGCGGCGTACGTGGAGTTGTGCCGGCCGGTCGGGTCGGGACGGCCGGCGTAGCTGTCCACCAGCATTGGCTTGGCCTGGATCGGGCTGTGGACCGAGTAGTAGGCCAGGTACACAAAGAACGGCCGGTCTCGATTGCGCTCGATGAACCCCTCGGCTGCCTCGGTGAGCTTGTCCGTTAGGTAGTCGCCTTGGGTTGTTCCCGGGACATCGAGGCGCGGGTGCGGCGCGAACATGCTCCGGTGCGAGCCCCAGTGGCTCCAAGCGAAGCTGGTCTCGAACCCGCGCTGCTGCGGGGCGTAGACGCCGCCCCCCAGGTGCCACTTGCCGACACAAGCGGTGGCATATCCCGCGGCCGCGAGCGGCTCGGCGATGACAGACTCGTCCAACGGCAGGCCCAGGGGAAGCTCAGCCTGCAGTTTGCGGGCGTGTGGCAGGACGTTTCCCGGCAGGTATTGCGTGAGCCCGATACGGGCTGGCCAGCGCCCGGTCAGGATGCTCGCACGTGTGGGCGAGCAGTTCGGGGCCGCGGCGTAGGCGTCTGAGAATCGCACTCCCTCCCTTGCTAAGCGGTCGATGTTGGGAGTGCGGTGGTAGGTGTTCCCGTACGCCCCCACATCGGCGTATCCCATGTCGTCAAGCAGCAGGAAAACGATGTTGGGGGGCCGTCCCGGCGCTGCGACGGCCGCAACGGCGCACATGACCAGGCTCAGTGCCAGCGAGACAGGGCGGGTCAAGCAGCTCGCGCAGCGCCGCCGCGGTATGGCCGCGCGGGACGCCACCCCCATCATTGCCGGCTCCAAGGCGGGTCTTCAGGCAACAGGGCCTCGAACTCCGCGATGCGGCGCCGCTGGTATCCGCCCTCGTAGGTGCCGCGGAAGAACCTTTCGAGCGCTTCTTCGCAGAGCCGCTCCCACGACGCTTCCTCGTCTCCCGGGTTGATGGGGTAGAACAGGCAGCCGGTCGCTTCGGCTGCCCGCCGGTCGCCTGGGGCATCCCCGATCATCAGCTTCTTGCCCGGAGCGTACCGGTCGCCGCCGGCCAAGGTGCTCAAGTGCTCGGTCTTTTTCCCCATTTCCTGCCCCGCTATGACCTGCGGGTATTGGAAAATGCCGTTTTCGGCCCACTCGCGCTTCAGTGCCTCGCCCGGCGTCCCCGAGACAACCGCGAGGTCGGCGCGCGCGATGATGAGATCCAACGTGTCCAGCACCCTCGGAAACGGCGGGACGCCGAAGACGATGTCCTTGACGGCCGCGTTGACCGCCAGGCTCCACTGCATGGTTAGCTCCAGCACCGGGTGCGAAGACTGTCGGAGAAAGGCCCTCAACCCGGCATTGCTGGGCGGGAAGTCGGAGTCGATGAATGCTTGCAACGGCTGCAGGTCGGGGATGTCGATGCCGCGCGCGGATGCTTCGGGCCACTGCTGGAGCAGTCGCAGGGTGCGGGCGCAAACCGGGAATCGGTTCATGCCGCGAGTCTTCGAGTACAGATTTGCGAACTCCCACGCACGTCGCGCGTACTTCGAGGCTGCTTGCAGGCGCCAATGCTTGATGAACATCGGAGTGAAGCACTCCTTGTGCTTGATCTCCATCGAGTCAAAGACGCAGCCGTCGGAGTCGAGCCCGACGAAAAAGTTCATGGTTGGCAGGTAGTCTTTAAACGTTGTCATGTCTGAGCGGGGGGCCGTGCCTACTGGTTCCACTGTGTGTGGAAAACGCCGTCCCTGTCCAATCGCCTGTACGTGTGAGCCCCGAAGTTGTCTCGCAAGGCCTGCAGGAGGTTGGCCGGGAGGAACTCGGAGCGGTAGCTGTCCAGGTACGCCAGCGTCGCGCCCATGCACGTGGACGCCACGCCGGCATCGTTAGAGATCCGGACAGCGCGCCGGATCGTCGGCAGCTTCCGGTTCACGACCGACGAAAAAATTGGGTGCACAAGCATGTTCTCAATGTTGGGCTGTTCCGAGTAGACCTGCTTGATGGGGTCGAGCAGCTTTGAGCGGATGATGCAACCATCCTTCCAAATCCGGGCCACCTCGGCGAGATCCGTGCGGAAGTCAAATTCTGCAGACGCGGCCTGGATCAGGTGCAGGCCCTGCGCGTACGAGGCGACCATCGCCAGGTGCAGGGCGTCGTGGAGCACCCTTTCGAGCTCCGCGCGATCAGCCAGCGGCTTCGGGCCGGGCCCGCTCAGGATTGCCGACGCCTCGACGCGCGCACTCTTGAGGCCTGACAGGATCCGAGCATTCACCGCCTGTGACAGGGTCGGGATCGGGATCCCTAGGTCCAGTGCGGTCTGGGCGGTCCACTTGCCCGTCCCTTTCTGCCCGGCCGTGTCCAGGATCGTGTCGACGATCGGTGTGCCGGTCTCGCGATCTCGCCTCGCCAGGCACTGGGCCGTGATGTCTATCAGGTAACCCCCGACTTGTTCTGACCGCGTCCAACGCTGGAAGACTTGCTGGATCTGCGCGGTCGGCATTCCCTGGCCCCGGCGCAGGATGTCATACACCTCGCAGATGAGCTGCATGATTCCATACTCGATGCCGTTGTGGACCATCTTCACGTAGTGCCCGGCGGAGTTCCTCCCGCAGTAGGTGACGCAGGGTCCGTCGTCATCGGTCTTCGCGGCAATCTGCTCCAGCACTGGGGCGATGCGCTGGTACGCATCCCAATTCCCGCCCGGCATGATCGAGGGCCCCCACAGAGCGCCCTCTTCGCCGCCGGAAATGCCGCAGCCAATGAAGTGCAGGCCAGCACTCTTGAGACGCCGTGCCCGGCGGTCGGTGTCGGCGAAGTGGGCGTTCCCGCCGTCGATCAGTACGTCGCCCGCCTCTAGGTGCTCCAGAAGCGCGTCGATCACGCGGTCCGTTCCGGTGCCGGCGGTGACCATCAGCAAGACCCGCCGCGGCGGTGTGAGCAGCGAGGCGAATTCGGCGATCGACTGCGTCACTGTGACGCTCTTGCCGGCTGCCTGCTCGCGCATACGCGCGGCATTCTCGTCGCCCCGGTTGTAGGCCACGACGGGAAAGCCGTTGCGCTCGATGTTGAGGGCCACGTTGCGTCCCATGACGCCTAGCCCGGCGACTCCGAAGTTGTCTGTAGGCATGGGAAGTTCTCCTGCTGGGAATCTGGCTAGCCGCGCGCCAAGCGTGAAACGTGGGGCTGGTAGTGATCCGATGGCCCGCCCGGGCGGAACCGCCACGCCGACCCGAGGCCTGCAGACACTAGCAAATCATTGTAGGAGACCCGGCGCGCCAATCCGAGGGGGCTCCAGGAAGCGAGTCGGCATTGTGGCAAGTCTCGGGCATGGGCTGAGTGCTCGCCCAGTCCCCGCCCAGCGAACCGCAACACCGCGGACCGAGGGTGACCCCTCCCCCGGCCGCGGCATTGCGGAATTGGAAACGCCGTTAGAACCTGAGCGTCAGGCCAAATTGAAACTGTCGCTGATCCGAACTGCAGTTTGCACCCTGCCAAAGTTCCTGTTCGCCACGTCGCTGTTCGGGTTGTTGAAGTGCGGCGTGTTCGTGAAGTTGAACGACTCCAGCCGGAACGTGATCGCGGCCTGCTCGCCAAGCTGTGGCACTGGGAACATCCGGAACACCGAGAAGTCCCAGTTGAACAGGCCGGGCCCGTCGAAGATCTCGCGCCCCGCATTGCCCAACGTGTCTTGCTTGGGGATTGCAAACGCCTTCGTCGTGAACCACAGGGCGTCTCCGCTCGGCCCCGCAATCTCCCCGATGCGCTCGGGCGTGCCCACCACGTCGGCGCGTTGCTGGTTGCCGCCCGCATTCAGCGTGGAGGATGGAGCCCGGATGGTGAACGGCTCGCCGCTCATGATGCTCACGATGCCCTGCAGCTGCCAGCCACCGAGCACCCAGCGCCCGGGGCCAGTCTGGAGGAACGGCTTGTTCTTCCCGAAGGGAAGCTCGTAGGAGTAGCTCGAGACCCAGACGTGGCGCCGGTCTTGGTTCATCCGCCCCTTGTTCGTCATGAACGCGCCTTGGATGCCGCTGACGCTCAGGCCACCGGTGTCGTCGCTGAAATTCAGAGCCTTGGCCCATGTGTAGGCGTTGGTCATCGAGAACCCGTTCGAGAACCGCCGGTCGAGCTTCATCTGCAGCGCGTTGTAGTAGGTGTGCGTGCCAGTGCGCGTCCTCGTGCTCTGGGTGCGCCCCCATAGCACGTTGAGGGGGCGGGTGGAGTTGCCCGTGCCCGGCACTTGGGCCGCGTTGTACTCCCAGCGGCTCTGGTTGTTCACGCCGTGATTGCCCACATAGGCCAGGTCCAGCGTGAAGACCATCGGCAGCGTTCGCTGGATCGCAAAGTTCCAACTCTGCACGTACGGCCTCCGCATGTCCGGGTTGACCCAGCCGAAGGTCTGGCGTGCGAAGGAGGGCGTTCTCCGGCAGGCTCAAATCGATGATCCCGTTGTCGGGCACCGTGAATTCCTGGAACGCCGGGAATCCTTCGGCCATAGCACCGGACGCCGTGAAGGCATTTGGCGCCACGAAGGAGTTATTCTGCTTCACCGGGAAATTCTGCTGGCCCATGATGCGGTTGATGAAGCTGATTCCAAAGCCGGTGCGGATCACGGTCCTGTCGTCAATCCGGTAGGCGATCCCCATGCGCGGCCCCCATCCGAAGTCATCGCGGAGCCCGTTGTTCTCGGGCCGTCCGCCGATCCCGCTGAGCTCGAGCGCGTTCGTGAGCGGGTTGTAGTTCGAGTACGACCCGGGGAATCGTGGCTTGGATGCGTTCTCCCGCTCCACACGGAGGCCCAGGTCCACGGTGAGCTTGGGGTTGACCTGCCACTTGTCTTGGATGTAGCTGGAAAAGATCAATTCCCGGCGAGTTGGGAACTGCACGTCAAGGTCGCGTCCGTGGCGGCCGGGCTGGTCCAGCAAGAAGGCGGCAAAGGAGTTTGCGATGCCTTGCGTCTGGCTTGGGCCGTCGCAACCCTCCCTGCACGCCGTCTGGCCCCTGTTGAACTCGAACCTGCCCCGGGGGTTGAATGTCTGGGTTTGCAGCAGGTCATTGCGCTCGCGACGCACCTCGAAGCCGAACCGGATGACGTGGTTGCCCTGCGTCTTCGTGAAGTTGTTGACGATTCCGAAGAACGTGACCGAGCGCGCCCAGGGTAGCGCCGGCGAAAAGCCGACGAGCGGGCGGTCCAGCCCGTTGACGCGAACTTCCGTCAGGCCGCTGGTCCACTCGTTCACGTTCACGCCTGGAATGCCAATCTCCTCGGCCGTGCGCAGGCCTCTGTCTGCGTTGATCGCGTCGTTGCGGTTCCGTACGATTCCGAATCGGCCCTCCCACACGAACGCCGGCGAGAAGATCTGCGAGTACGAGATCATCGGGCTCTGCGTCCGTGCCGGACCGCTCCCGGAGAACCCGTTGTTCCTCGGCCCGCCGTAGATGCCGCAGTTCGGGCCGTAGAGGCCACAATCCGTGACCGTCGCCTTCTGATAGCTGTACCGCAATGTGAGGCGTCCGTTCTGAGTCACGACATAGTCGTATTTCGCGTCGAAGGCATTGATGTCCTTGATGCGGACGTCCGGAATCTCCTGGTTGCGGGAACCGATGGGCCCGGGGCGGTTTGGCTCCGGGATGAAGCCCACCATCGCCGTGGCGATCGGGCTGATGCGCGAACCCGGCAGTCGGTTGTTCGCGAACGCCGTTCGGCCCCCGCCGGACGCGTCGCCCGTCAGCGGATCGTAAACCGTGGCGGACTCGCTGGAGAAATCCCCCGAGCGGAACGGAGTGGTCGGGATCCTGTCCTGTTCAACCTGGCCGAGATGGTCACGGCTGCCCTGGTAGTCGCCAAAGATGAACATCTTGTTCTTCACGATCGGACCACCGGCCGTGAAGCCAAACTGGTTGTATACGGTGTGGGCCTTCGTGTTGGCGAACACTTGGCGGGCCTGCGCGTTCTCATTTCGATGAAACGAGAAAACGCTGCCGTGGAACTCGTTGGTTCCGGAACGCAGCGTGACGTTGACCACGGATCCGCCCGCGTTTCCGAACTCGGGATCGAAGTTCGACGTGGAAATGTCAACCGTTTGAATTGCCTCTGCCGGTGGCACCAGCGCGGTCAGGTTGCCGTTATCGATCTTGTTCTCGATGCCCTCGATCTGGAAGTTGTTGTACTGACGTCCCTGCCCGTTGACACGGACGGCCAGCGAGTCCTGAGAGTTGTAGAACTGCGAGTGTGGCCGCGTCAGTCGGCCGACACCCGGCACCAGCGTCATCAGCCCCTGGTAGTTGCGGTTGAACAGCAGAGGCAGCTGTTGCAATTGCCGCGTCTCGATCTTCACGCTCGTGTCGGCCCGGTCGGTCTGCAAGACCGGGGCCGCTCCCGTGACGGTGACCGTCTCGGTCACCGCACCCGGCGTAAGTTCCAGATTGATCCGGACCGTCGTGTTCGGCGTCAGGCCGATGTCACCGCGAACGGCGGTGTTAAAGCCGTCCAATGCGACCTCGGTCTGATAGGTGCCCGGGTCGAGATTCGGGAACACGTACAGGCCGCTCTCGTTCGTCTCGCCCTCACGGGTCACGCCCGTGTTCGTTTCAGTCAGGATCACCGACGCCCCGGGGATGACACCCCCGGTCGGATCCGTGATGGTCCCGAGGATCTGTCCTTTCAGGACCTGTGCGCTGGCGCTAGGCGCGGCCACGACCGCGAATACAGCCAGCGCGAGAACGTGTGCCAGGCGGCACATAGCCTTTAAACTCATCAATTTCCCCCCTTGCCCAATCAATGGCATTCGTTTAAGAATGGAAGTGAATTCGGTTAAGCGCCGCCGGTTGGCGGTAAGACGGGGTACGATTCAGTCTGCCGTGGGGGGCTCGCGATTCCTCCATTTCGTGCTCGGCCGGCGGGACTGGCGCGGGTAGGAGCGGTCGGGCCGCTCCCGCTGGGGATTGCGTGCCCCGTGCTGCAGCACGCGGTTCAGAGTGTCCCGCAGTTGCGGGGCCTGCAGCAGGAGCCCTTCGAGTTCCCGCTGCACCGCCCCCAGGCTCTGGTTGCAGTTGGCCCGCAGGCGCGCTCGGCCCGCCTCCTCGTCCTGCGACGCGAACTGGCGCTCGCAGTGGCTGGCGAACAGCCGGGCCATCGCAATCAGCGTGAAATGCGCGTACAGCTCCTGCTTCACCGCCTGCTCGCTACGACCGTGAAAGCTCTCGACCTGCAGTAATTGCTTCGAGATCTTGTACAGCTCTTCCACGCTCCAGCGTCCGTGGTAGAGGTCGGCCAAGTCCGCCAGCGGGTAGAGCTGCGCGTCCAGCAGCGTGGTCCCGAGTACATAGCTCCGGTCGTGGACGGCATACTTCACCAGTCGCAAACGGAGGGGGGCCGTCCCGGGCCCGCACCATGCTGACGACTGCGTCACGGCTGCTGGCGGCGACAAAGTCGCACACCTGTCCGTTGGCGTTCCGCTTGAGTCGGAACACGGCCTCCACCTGACGGTCGTTGTGTGCTTGCAGCAGGGCGTAGCTGTAGTAGCCGCGATCGTAGACGACGAGGTCGCCTGGACCGAGCGCGGCCAAGTGCCGCTGTGCGGCCCGCCGCTCGTCCTGCTGGGGGCGCAGTGCGAAGTCGCACGGCAAGCGGCGTCGAATCTGGTACAGGCAGCTGAGTAGTCCCTGCGGGTAATGCGCCTGCGGTGCGGGCGGGGCGTAGCCTTCCCGCACCAGTTCCCGGGGCAAGTTGAGCTTGGAGCCGTCGACGGCGAAGGCCCGCAGCCCCTTCCACAGCGTGGAGCGATCCGGGCCGGCATGCCGCAGCACGGCGGCGTGGATGCGCCGGAACACATCCGCGCCCACCTTGGCCCGCGCCACGCACATCGACGAGGCCGCCACCGGGCGGGGCTGTGGCAGCTGCAGGCCCAGCCGCCGGCAGCACTCCCACAGGTCGGCCAAGACCCGAGCGTAACCCTGTCGGCGTGGCGTGCGCACCAAGCGGAACACGAACAGCACCACCAGCAGGGTGTGGATCGACCGCCGCCTGCGCTGCCAGCGTCGGTCGTGCGCGTCGGCAGCCCGTGCCACACCGCCAAGGATGTCCCGCCACAGGTCCACGAAGTGGTCCTCGGCCCACGGTTGCGGCGGCGGCCGCGGCGGTGGCCCTGCCACCAGCATGCGCTTCCATTGCGGGTGCAGCGGCAGGACGTAGACCTGCTTGGGCTGCTTGGCCGGGGCCTTGCCGCGCGCTCCGCGCGCCTGCGTTTGCCCGACCAACTGCCAGTTGGCGGCCCGGTAGCAGGCCGCCTGATGCTGTCGCGGATCCACAAAGGTTTCCAGCAGCACGGGCCGCCAGCCATGCCAGCGCTCCCAGTCCCGCGGCAGCTGCCTGGCCGCCAGCCCCAACACATGCGAGGCCAGATTCCCGACCTGTACCCAGGGCAACAGCAGGTAGCGCGCGTTGCGCACCACGAGGTGCAGGCGCTCGTGAAAGTCCTCTCCCTGCCAGCCGATGAAACGGTCGCGGCAGGGCAACCGCCGCGTCGCGAAATCAAACGGCAGGCAGCCCAGCAGTCGGTCCCGCCGGTCGCGCACCCAGAAACGCAGATGCACGCCCAGCGGCTGACGGTAGCCCAGCGGATGGTAGCGCTGCACCCATTGGTTCCACAACGCGACCTCCTCCCGCTCGGTGGCCGTCTCCAGGCGCACCGGGGCGAGCTGCGCCAGGGGCTCGCGCACCGGCGGCTGGGGCGCGGTGCGCTCGTCGAGCTGCATCGGCTTCTGCGGCCCCCGTCCCGGGCCCCGCTTGGAAGGCAGCTGCACAATGTCCCGGCGTTGCAGTTCCTTGAGCACGCGCAGGCCGAAGCCCAGGCGCGTGGCCCCGCCGGGCGTGTGCCAGTCCATCTGCACGCACACGGTGCGCACGAGCTCTGTGCGGCTGAGTTCGGGGAAGAACTTCACGGTCTCCTGGATCTCGGCGATCTGGTGCCGGCTCAGGCGTTCGCCGCAGAACGTGGTGGAAGGCAGATTGCGGATCAGCGGATCCATACGGGGACCGGTAGCAGGGCGGCAATTCCATCAGAGCAGAACCGGAACGCTATGTCAAGCGGTGGCGCGAATCTACCCGAATCCGCCGACCACCCCGCACCAACCCTCCATCTAGTGGTTCTGGTGGGCTTTGCGGGCAAGAATTTACAAACTACGTACTAACACTCATACGAATGCCATTGCTTGCCCAATCCGCACAGCTTGACTTGAATTGACTAGGCTGCTGGCTATTTTATTGTATGCGGACAGACTACGGTGGCCAAGCCTCGGCGTGGAGAGGCAAGCCCGACCGGGCTGACAGGGTCAGGGGAGAATCACTGGCACACGGCGTTCGGCCGGGTCTGGCGCGGTCCCCTCGAGGCTGTCAGGCACTCGACTCGACGCGCGAGAAAGAGGCACTTGCGCGGTTGCTGGCAAGGGACAGATGACTTGGGCGGTGATCGATCTTGCCCTGTGGGTTGTCGCGTGTGGCACGGCCGCGGCGCTGGCCCTCAAGATCGCTCCAGGCCGCGGTGCTTGGCTCGTGCTGGTCGGCACCGCGATGGTTGCAGCAACCGCGGCTACCCTCCTGAAACTGCCCGAGCCACGGCACGACCCACGCCGCCCTGTCGAGATCCGGGACGGGTTGGTCTCCGATCACCTTGGCTATGTGACATCTGACACCTGCCTGCCGTGCCATCCACGCGAACACGCGACCTGGAAGGCTGGGTATCACCGGACCATGACCCAGATCGCCGGGCCGGAATCCGTGCTGGGAGACTTCGAGGAGTTGACGCTGTACTTCGACGGCCGGGAGTATCGACTGTGCCGGCGGGGGGGCGAACACTCTGTCGAATTGCCCGAACCTGACATGGTTGACCGCGCGATGGCGATCGCCGAGTCCGGCGACATCCGCGGCGCACAGGAGTTTGCCGCGACGATACCGAGCGTGGAGAGACCGATCACGCTGACCACCGGCTCCCACCATTACCAGCTGTACTGGTATCCCAACGGCAACGGTCGCGAGCTGTACATGCTTCCGTTCGCGTACTTGATCGAAGACCGGCGCTGGGTGCCTCCAGTGTCTGTGTTCCTGACCCCTCCGAATCTCCGCGAACCCCGGAAGGCCTGGAACCGTGACTGCCTGCCCTGCCACTCGACTGGCGGTCGGCCGCTCTATCAGCCAGGCGGTGGGGGCCCGCCGGACTCGCGGCTGGCGGAGGCTGGGATTGCGTGCGAGGCCTGTCACGGGCCGTCAGCCGAGCATGCAAGGCAGAATCGGAATCCGCTCAAGCGTTACTGGCACTACTTGGCCGATATCGCCGATGGCAGCGTGACCCAGCCGCAGACGCTTGGAGCTGACAGAGGCAGCGAGGTTTGCGGGCAGTGCCATTCGCTCAACACGAGTTACAACGGCGAGGACTGGGCCCGCTCGCTCATGGCAGGATCACCGTACCAACCCGGCGACGACCTGGCCCGGTCGACGTACGTCGTCCATCCGGAGACGTTGGACGATTCCCCCTTGATGCAGGGATTCGTCGAAGACCGGCCGGGAACGCTTGACGAGTGGTTCTGGCCAGACGGGGAGATTCGGGTGGTCGGCCGCGAATACAACGGCCTGTTAGACTGAACTTCACGGGGTGGGCCGGGTAGGATTCCACCGATTTCGGGGCAATCGAGAATGAATTGGACTTGGTAGTCAGGCCAGTCAAGCTCTGTCGGCAGCTGGCGTTTCTGTCAGATGAGACGCGTTCCGGCGTCGCAGCGCGACTTTCCGGCCAGTCTAGTGGCAGGATTCATGCAATCTGGCGTTTCTATGGGTGCTCGCCACGGTTCACTGATGGACCGCCGCCAAGCACTCTGCGAGGCGATTCCCCAGTCAGTGCCCACGCCCATGGCCCCCTTCAACCTGGCTTTTGACTGGAAACACTCTTGTCCGGGTCGACAGCGAGCAGTTCCAGGGCCTTGGCCTGCAAGGGCGAGGCTCTGGCCACCAGCGGAAACTCGTTGCGTTCGTCTGCCGGCAGCGTCACGAAGTTCAGCGTCAGGGTCTTGAGATGCTCCAGCAGTGTCGCTAGGCTCTGCACCGGCAGACCGTCCGGGGTCTGCTTGCTGTCCGCCTTGGCCTGCGCGGAGACCGAGACGCGCGCCGGCTCGACTGGTGACTTCCGGCGCTGTCGGGCCGCCTCCCGATCAGCGTCCTCGAACAGCAGCGCTGCCAGTTTGCGCCGCAGGTGCCATTCCACGTAGTAGGCCAGCATGCACAGGAACACGTGCCCGCGCACATGCTCCTCGTCATAGACATGCACCGGCCGCAGTTGCAGGCGCTCGGTCTTGAGGTTGCGAAAGGCGCGCTCGACGCGCGCCAAGCGCTTGTAGGCTGCCACCGCCTCGTCAGCTGCCAGCTTGTCCTGCGGCATGCTCGTGCGCACCACGTAGATCCCGTCCAGCGCTCTCTCCGCCTCAATGCTGTCCTGCTTGCGCTCCCAGAGCAACTCGCTGTCGCTGACTTGGATCCGGAAGTGTTTCTCGACCATGCTGCGGTTGGCCTCGCGGCCCACGCGACGGTCGATGGCCTCCTTGCCACCCTTCCTCAGGACCGGGCTCGAACGGCGCCGCACCATCCCGGCGATGCGCTCCAAGATCTGCTCGGTGGCGCGCAGCAGGCTCTCGCGCTTGCGGGCCCGCTCGGCCTTCAGGCGGGGGTTGAGGCAGACCAGCAGACGTTCGCCGGGAAAGTCCGGGCTGTGGATCTCAGCCACTTGGTCAGGCACCAGCTCGCCAGGGCGCAGCGGGGCCGTGCGGTCTGGTTGCGGGTCGTCGGGGTCGGGCCTGGGCTGCTTGAGCAGGGTGCGCAGGTCAGCGGTCTTGAGCGCCGAGACCCAGTCCAGGCTGGCCGGCTGGAGGTCCTCGCGAATGCGCGCGGTGGTCAGCATGCCGCGGTCTCCAGCCAAAGCGACACGCTGCATGCCAAACTCTTGGCGGACGGTCTGCACCAGCGTGGCGACGGTGCTGGGATCGGCGGTGTTGCCGGGGAAGACCTCGACGGCGACGGGGCAGCCGTCGGCAGCGCACAGCAGGCCGCAGACCAGCTGGCGCTTGCCGCGTTTGCCGTCGCGGTTGTAGCCGAAGGCGGCCAGCGGGCAGCACTTGCCTTCGAAGTAGGAGGAGGTGACGTCATACAGCAGCAGCGAGGCATCGCGCAGGTGGCGGCGCGCCAGGGAGCGCTGGATCCAAGGCTGTCTGCGGCGCAGCCAGTCGAGGTTGGCGAGCAGCTCGTTGCCGGAGACGGGGCCGAGATCGAGCACGGAACCGAGGCTGGAGCCAGCCGAGGCAGGGGAGAGGAAGCGAGCCGTGGCGAGCTTGGAGGCGGGGAACAGGACGCGCGCGACGACGCAGGCGAGGGCCAGATCGCGTTGGCGGGAGCGGGAGCGGTGCAGCAGTCGAGGCAGGCCCAGCTGACGGCAGAGACCTAGGACGGCGGCGACGTGGCTGTGGGGCAGGGAGCGTCGGATGGTGACGGCCTGGTCAAGGCTGTCGAAGACCACGCCTCCTTTGAGGACGGACCGGATGCTGGCGATAGCGGCCGGGGGCAGTTTGGAGATGTTGGCCAGCGTCTTGCGGCGGATGCGCTTGCCGTCGCGCCAGGCTTGGCGGATGAGGACGGCCGGGGGGCTGCTGCGGTTGGGGATCTTCTCAACGTAGATGGCCATGGTGGTTACGTGGAAACATAACCGTTTCGATGTGTTCAGTATACCGGCCTCAAATGGGGCTTTCAAGCCCAGATTCGGGCCGAAATACGGCAGATGGGGTCCAGGCGGGGATAGACCGCTTCGGCAATTACATGGAAACAAATATCCACCCTCACTCCTTATATGTGCAAGAGTGAAGTTCAGGTTAGAATCCCCGTGCGCGAACGGGGGCGATTTCTCGTGCCTTGCGTGTCACACCATTCACGGGGGGCCGCCCGACGATCGATTGAAGGACGGCATGCGGGGGGATGCCGCCTGCACGCAATGTCACGCTCAATTGGCGGCGCAGGGAAGAGGACATACTCACCACTCTGCCGAGTCCGGCGGCAGCCGGTGCATGAACTGCCACATGCCCCATACGAGTTACGGGCTGTTGAAGGCCTCGCGATCCCACACGGTCACAAGTCCGGCCGTGTCCGCAGAGCTCTCCACGGGCCGTCCCAACGCTTGCAACCTTTGCCACTTGGATCGCACCCTGGAGTGGTCAGCGGAGTGGTTGGAGAGCTGGTACAACATTGAGGCGCCTTCGCTGAGTCCGGAACAGCGGAGCCTGGCGGCGGCCCCCACTTGGCTGCTGCGGGGAGATGCGGGGCTCCGGGCGTTGGCTGCTTGGCACTTCTCTTGGGAGCCGGCGTTGACCGTATCGGGCTCGGGCTGGCAGCTTCCACTGCTGTCCCGGCTGCTCGATGACCCTTATGACGTGGTACGGTACATTGCCGCCCGCTCAGCAAGGCTGCTCGGGGGGCTGGATGGCCGGTCCCACGATTTCCTCGATCCGACACTCCAGCGGCAAGCCGTGGTAGACCGGATCTTGAGAGAATGGTCGCCGCCGGACGACGGGCTGCCGGAAGGCTTGTTCACCGAGTCAGGAGCGGTGAATCTGGACGTAGTCCAGCAATTGATGCGACAGCGCGATGACCGCCCCGTGTATCTGGTGGAATAGCGAAACCCGGCTATTTTTGCATGGCAATGATGCTTGATGGCAAGGTGCTCGCCCGGAACCATATTCGTTTCGGGTGGCTGATGCTCGCTGCCTTCGCAACCGTTGGGATCGCGCTTGAGGCTTTTCACGGTTTCAAGGCCAGCTGGTATCTGGAAGAGGGATACGAGACCCGGCGTCTGCTCTTCACTCTCGGGCATGCGCACGGGGCGCTCTTGTCGATCGTGAATGTTCTGTTCGGAGTGACGAATCTAGCGACAGGAGGGCAGCTTCCGCTGTCGCTGCCGGCCTCACGTCTTCTTACGCTCTCCACGGTATTGCTTCCTTCCGGATTCTTGATCGGAGGGTTCGGGATCCGCGGCTCTGACGCGGGGATCGGCATCTACCTCGTTCCGGTCGGCGCCATCTGCGCGGTGGCTGCGTTTCTGGCGGTGGGAATTGGGGTCAAGCAACGGCGACGGTCAGATGGCATGACACCGCCGCGCCAGGTGTCCCCGCGCCGGGTGAGGCGCCGCCATCGAACCGGCAACCGCGGGCCCAGACGCTAACGCGGCGGCCACGCCGCGGTGAGGGCGAATCGTCGGGTGTTGCTCCGAGAAACGAGGGACCGCCCCTCCGCGGCGGCTCCCGAGAAGTGTGCACTCTTCAATGGCCATTCACACGGGGGGCGGCGTTGTTCCCTTTCTGTGAGCCGGTGGCGGGCTGACGGCGGGAGACTCTTCGTGAGCTGCGTACGAAGCGAGGCTGGAGCAGGACGTGGCCAAGGCGTTGAAGACTGCTACGCGGATCGCGGGCGCATCAGCTTGGTCGGCGACAACCTTCTCACGCACACATCGCGGGCCTTCTATGGAACGGCCGAGCTGGACCGAGCCCGGGCCCCGGAGTTGCCGCGCCGAGTGCAGTTCGGTGATACGCCGAAGGGCGATAGTTGGCTGACCATCGCTGAGTGCGAGCCCATCGCGATGGCGCAACAGTCCATGATCGGACGCCGCATCCGGAAGCTGGCCACGTTGCAGTCTGTGACCGTTGCTTGGGCGACCGACCCCAACCAACGCCAGCGAGGCGTGGACTGGCCGATGATCACTGCCGCCGCAGGTTCCAAGCTACAGCCTTGATCCGCGGTCTTGCCTTGACGGTCCACTAGAACGCCGGCTCGCTCAAGACCGTCACCGGCAACTGGGCAACTGTGTCCGGCGGCATGATCCGCGGCTGCGCCGGAACCGACTATCCGATCTCGCGCAATCTTGCCGAGAACTCACCAGCGTCACTGCAGTCAATGATCAGATCGCCAATCTCCCACAGCAAAGCGGAGTCGTCGATGCCCTCGATCCGCTTCTCCAGCTCGTCCGCGGCGGTGGCTCCAAACTTTCGACCAGCGAGGCGGCAAAGGCCGCTCCGTTGCTCTTGTAGACCCTCGACGCGCCCCTCGACGCGCCCCTCGACGCGCCCCTCGACGCGCCCCTCGACGCGCCCCTCGACGCGCCCCTCGACGCGCCCCTTGACAAGGCCCTCAACAAGCCCCTCGCCACGCAGCCTGGCTCGATACTCTTGGGCGCATGCCTCCAGGTACGTCAGCATCCTGCCTGATCTTTGCATCTCTTGCATCTTCTCGCTGTCCTCCAATACGTCCAAATCGATGCCTGTCAGGGCGATCCTCAGCCGAGTCCATCCCCGCAGAACCTCCAGCACCTTGCGTTCGTCCCGTGATCCCAGCAGCTTCCCCTGCGCTTCTAGAATAGAGTGCAAAGCCGCTGGATCCAAGTCCTTACCGAGCAACTCTGTCGAGATCATCAGCCCGACGATGTTGTCTTGCGAGAGTGATTTGCCGGCATGCTGCTTGACGTCAACCAGTTCGTAGCGCATGCCGACGGGCATGCGCGTCACCTCACGGTCTCGCTCCCGGAGGCCCCCCTTGGCAGTCAGGCCCCACACCGAAACCCCCGCCCCCCATGGGACGGCTCCGTCGTAGAACACTACCGCAAGCACGGGGGGGAGCCGGTCCGCTTGGCCGACGCGGCGCTCCTTCCATTCCCGCTCGTGGATGCGTTGCACGTAACCCTGCACGCGCAGTGCGATGCCGTAGTCGACTGTGGACTGGAACTCGACAAGGATCAGCAGTCGCAGCCACTCGGTGCCAGCGGGTCCTGCGGAGCGGACCTTGAGGCGCCACCCGATGTCTTGGTAGCCGGCCTGCAGCCATGAGTCGATGGTCTCGGTCGGGAGCGGTTCCAGCGTGGAGAAGTCCATGCGCTCCAGCCACTGCTCGCCTTCCTGCATGTCGGAGAGCACGAAGCGGATCAAGTGCTCCACCGGCTTCGCGCACTGGAAGACGGCCTTGTACGATCGATCTCGACTGAGCCGGGGCAACTCGGGTGTGACGGTCGGGCCGGGCTGACCCATCGACGGGCCGGAGGGTTGTTCTGGTCTTTGGCCTGTCTGTCGCCCTGAACCGCCTGACTCTCCGTGCATTCCTCAATTATACGCCATATCACTCTATTTGCAGTTTCTTGTTTTCCGAGAATGCCGCATCGTGGTCGGAGTAGGCAGCGGACCAGCCCCGGCCTGGCCACGTCCACCGGCAGCACGAGGTCCCCAGTGCCTCTCGGCTGTCACCGGCGAGCCGATCCGCGACCTCGTTGCCCATCTTCCGCTCCTCGCCCTTGAAACGGCAGCCGGATCCCTTCATGGTGGGTACCACCCCCGACGGGGCCCCGAGCCCCGACCTCAAGCTCCCAAACCCAAAAACCGGACCACAAATCACCGCGAGAAGACTCCTAAGTTCATCTGGGACCGCACGATCTGCCGTTCTTGCCGTTGGGTCGCGTCGGGTTCTGCAGGGACGAATTAGTGTGCATATCACTTGTTAAGGTAAATCTTACGACGCTCTCCTCTCCCCCGGTGGACGCCGTCACGCTGCATCTCATCGCTGGCGCCGCGTCGCGCTTGTCGATCATGCGTGCGCACCAAACCACTTTGCCGCTCACTAATGACTCAAACATGATCGACAATGAAGAGCGTTTTTGGTTAACGGTGTGGCAGAACAACGTTTGCCTAGAGCCACAGAGGCTCAGGGCCGCACGGTTGACCAAAGAACGTATTGAACTGACCCGCCGGCTGAGGCGGCCCTAAGGGGGTTTAATGGGCTGCCGGCCTGGCTGTGGTTGCCGTTTGGCGCTGTGGGGGTCGGGACAGGGGAGCCAGAGTGGGCTGCGTCGCGCTTCGAGTGTGCTTGCGCGGGCTTCGCAAGGGGCATTTTCGGTGCTTGGGAGGGTCGCGGAGGGTGGCGCGGTGGATCCGGGCACACTGCTCCCTGACCAGTCGCGAAGCGGTCCAAGAAATGGGGGCTGAGAAGAGTATGGCCTGCGCTCATGAGGTGTCATCCAAGTGCGGGGGGGGCATCGCCCGCAAGGAAGGACTGCATAGTCAGCATGACGCCTTCGCCACACTCCGGGCACTTTCGCAGCGATTCGCCCACCTGCTGCTCATAGCGCTGCTCGTAGCCGGGCGGGTCGCTCTCGGCGGGATCGGGCTCCGGCATCTGCAACAGCTTGCGGCACTGTTGCAGATGCTGCTTGCGAAAGCGCGGGGCGAGCAGGCCGTAATAGCGGATGCGGTGGAAGCGAGGTGGGACGATGTGCATCAGGAAGCGCCGCATGAACTCTGCCGCTGTTAACTGCAGGACCTTGTTCTGGCCCTGGTTGCGGTAGTCCCGCCAGCGGAAGCGCACCACACCGTTGTCGATCGACAGCAGGCGGTGGTTGGCGATCGCGATGCGATGCGTGTAGCGGGCAAGGTGCTCGAGAACACGGGCAGGGCCGCCGAAGGGGCGCTTGGAGTAGACCACCCATGGCTTGCGTCGCAGGGACTGCAGCGGGGACTGGAAGGCGTCGCGGTCAGCGAGTTCGGCGATCGGCCCGGAGAGGCGCAGCTGCTGTTTGTCGAAGGCACGCTGGAGTTGCTTGAGGAACAGGGTCCGAAAGCGGCACGAGAGCACGCGTGCCGGAAGCAGGAAGCCGCGACGGCAGGAGATCCAGCGATCCCCCTGCGGGGAGAGGCCGCCCCCGGTGACCACGCAGTGGAGGTGCGGATGGAACTGGAGTTGCTGGCCCCAGGTGTGCAGGATGGCGAGGAAGCCGATCTTGGCCCCGAGATGCTGGGGGTCGGCCGCGATCCCGGTGAGGGTGGCGGAGACCGCCCGGAAAAGGATGTTGAAGAGTGCGACGCGGTTCTGGAGGGTGAGAGCGGCGAGTTGGCTGGGCAAGGTGAAGACGAGATGGAAGTACTCGCAGTTGAGCAGCTCAGCCTGGCGGGCATCGAGCCAGCGGGTGCGGGCCGCCCACTGGCATTGGGGGCAGTTGCGGTTGCGACAGCAGCGATAGTGGACCCGCTGGTGGTGGCAGGCGGTGCAGATCTCAACCTGGCCGCCGCAAGCCGCCGTGCGGCAGATCTCGATGGCCTTGATGACGGCCCGCTGCAGGGAGGTGACGGCGCTGCCCCGCCGCTGACGGTAGCGCTTCCGGTAACGGCGGAAGATGTGCGCAACCCCCAGTCGGGGGGCTTTCATGCGCCGCTGCTGCCGGCGGGGTGGGCCTGCCAGTCGGGCAACATGTCCCAGGGGCTGCGGGTTTCGGTGACCTTGCAGGCGGCGACATGCAGGTAGCCCGCGGTGGTGGCGAGACTGCGGTGGCCCAGCAGGAGCTGGATGGTGCGCAGATCGGTGCCACTCTCGAGCAGGTGCACAGCGAATGCGTGACGCTTATTCCGAGCTCGGAATAAGCGTCATTATTCCGAGTCCCGGATTATTCCGAGTAGGGTCCGCATGATCGGCGGAAGTTCCTGTGTTTTCAATATCGTCTGGGAGGCTATGCCGCTGACAACTCGGAATAATCGTGGCGTGGGCCCCTCTGGCAGAGCCTCTCACATACTGGGGAAGATTTATGTCCATCCAACTCTTCTTCCCCAATCCCGAGAGCCAGGCCAGGGTGCGTGACGGCCCTCTAGCCGACGATATCGACGCATTCTCTGGTTGGCTCGCAGCCGAAGGCTACGCGCCCTTCACGGCCAGGCAGAAACTGCAGTTCGCTGCGGATCTGAGCCGCTGGCTCGCGTCCCGGAAGCTGGCTGTCGATGAGCTCGATGACGATCAGCTCGAGGCCTTCCATGCCGCTCGCGAACCGCAACGGCGGCGACGCGGCGACGCGGCAACCGGCCGCCAATTCCTGGATCTGCTCCGAGCCACCGGGCGCATCCCGCCCCCGCAGCCCGATCCGCCTGGCGATGACCCTCTCGAGCGGATCGTACGGACCTATGAGCGCTTCCTGCTGGACGAGCGCGGCGTCAAGCCGAGCACGGTTGCGAATTACCTGCCCACGGTCCGCCGCTTCCTCGCCGAGCGCTTCGACCGGCGGGAAATCACTCTCGAGCGCCTGTCCGCCCAGGACGCGAATCAGTTCATCCTGCGGGAGGCGCGACGCCTCAGCCGTTCCAGAACCCAGCTGGTCGCCACCATCCTGCGCAGCTTCCTGCGCCATCTGCACCAGCGCGGCGCCATCCCCGCCGATCTTGCCGGAGCGATTCCGCCGGTGAGGAACTGGAGCTTGGCGGGCTTGCCGAAATCACTCCCGCCAGAAGCAGTCGAGTCGATCCTCTGCGGCTGTGACCGCAGCACTGTGGCCGGACGGCGCGACTACGCCATCCTCCTGTTGCTCGCCCGGCTGGGGCTGCGCGGCGGCGAAGCGGCAGCGCTCACGCTCGACGATTTCGACTGGCATGCGGGAACCGTGAGCGTGTTCGGCAAGGGACAGCGACGCGAGCCCCTGCCGCTGCCCTGCGAGGTCGGAGAGGCCGTGGCGGACTACTTGCGCAACGGTCGGCCCGCCTGCTGTCCGACCCGGCGGGTCTTCGTCCGCCTGGATGCGCCGCATCGGGGATTCGCGTCCACCGCGGCCATCGGGGACCTCATGCACCGTGCGCTGGCACGAGCCCAGCTGGACCCGCCCTTCAAGGGGGCCCACCTGCTGCGCCATTCCCTCGCCACCGGGATGCTCCGCAACGGGGCCACGCTGGAGGACATCGGCCAGATCCTGCGCCATCGTCATCCCGAGACCACGCAGATTTACGCGAAAGTCGACCTGGAGTCGCTCCGTACCGTGGCGCCGCCCTGGCCCGGAGGTGCGGCATGCAGGATCTCCCGACGCTTCTCGACGAGTATCTCGCCACGCGGCGCGCCCTCGGGGCCGCCCTCACCGACGTCCAGCACATGCTGCGGAGCTTCCTCGCGTTCCTCCGACAGCAGACGGCCGTCTCCATCACCACGCAGCTCGCCCTGCAATGGGCGACCGAGCCCAGCCAGGCGCAGCCGGCCTGGCACGCGCGACGACTCGGTGTCGTACGCGCCTTCGCGCGTTACGCCAGCGCGGAGGACCCGAGCCACGAGGTTCCTCCCGAGGGACTGCTCACGGCCCGGCATCGTCGCGCAACTCCTTATATCTACAGTGCAAAGGAGATCGCCGACCTGATCGGTGCGGCGCAGCGGCTGCGCGGAAGCACCGGCCTGAGGGCCTGCACCTACTCCACGCTCCTGGCGCTCCTGGCCGTCACCGGGATGCGCTCGTCCGAGCCGCTGCGACTCGACCGGGACGACGTCGATCTCGTCGGCGGCGTGCTGACGGTCCGACACGCCAAGTTCGGCAAGTCCCGCTGCCTGCCCGTTCACGAGTCCACGCGCCAGGCCCTGGCGGACTATGCGCTGCAGCGCGATCGTCTCTGCCCGCATCCCCTCGATCCGGCCTTCTTCCTTTCCGAGCGGGGCACCAGGATCGTGCAGAACACGCTGCAACAGACGTTCGTGCAACTGTCCCGGCAAGTCGGCTTGCGCGAACGGTCGGATTCGCGGGGGCCCCGCTTGCATGATCTGCGGCACCGATTCGCCATCGGAACCCTGCTGCGGTGGCACCGGGAGGGCCTGGACGTCGAGCAGCGAACACCCCGGCTGGCAACCTACCTCGGGCATGTGCATGTCAGCCACACCTACTGGTACCTGACGGCCACCCCCGAACTGCTCCAGGTCGCCGCCCGGCGGCTCGACCGCACCGCCCGGCGGCCCGCATGCAGTCCGCTGCCGAATTCCCTCAGCTGCTGGCGAAGTTCTTCACCGACCGCCTCATGCAGCAGCGCCAGGCCAGTCCGCATACCATTGCCAGCTACCGGGACACCTTCCGCCTGCTGGTCCGGTATGCCCTGCGCAAATTGCGCAAAGCGCCGGCCAACCTCGAGATCGGCGATCTCGACACGGACTTCCTCGGAGCCTTCCTGACCGATCTCGAGACCGAGCGAGGCAACGGCGCCCGCAGCCGCAACACCCGCCTGGCCGCGATCCGCTCCTTCTTCGGCTACGTCGCGGTGCAGGAGCCCCAGCATGCAGCTCAGGCGCAGCGTGTGCTGGCGATGCCTGCCAAGCGCTACACCCGCCGCCCCGTGGACTTCCTTGACCGCGACGAGATCGAGGCTCTGCTGGAAGTCCCGGACACGCAGACGCGGGCCGGGCGCCGCGACCGCACGCTGCTGCTCGTGGCCGTGCAGACCGGCCTGCGAGCCTCGGAACTGATCCGTCTCCGCTGCGACGATGTGCAGCTCGGCTCGGGAGCCCATGTGCGCTGCCACGGCAAGGGCCGCAAGCAACGCTGCACGCCGTTGCGCCGGGACGCCCTGGCGGCATTGCGAGAGTGGCTGGACGAACTGCCCGCCGCATCCGGCAAGCCTGTCTTCCCGAACCAGCGCGGCGGCGCACTCAGCCACGACGGGCTCGCCTACGTGGTGGCCAAGCATCTGGCCGTGGCGCGGACCGCCTGCCCGTCGCTGCGGAAGAAGCACGTGACGCCCCATGTGCTGCGTCACACTGCGGCGATGGAGCTGCTGCAGAACGGTGTCGACCGCTCCGTAATCGCGTTGTGGCTCGGTCACGAGTCGGTCGAGACCACCTACATCTACCTGCACGCCGACCTCGCGCTCAAAGAAAAGGCGATGGCTCGCACCAACCCCGGGAACATCCCTCCGAAGCGATACCGCCCCGAAGACGAAGTTCTGGCGTTCCTGAACGCTCTGTGATTATTCCGAGTCCAATGTCCCTCAATGCACGTGCCCCGCCTATCTCCGGCAAGCAACTCGGAATAATCCGGGACTCGGAATAATGACGCAGCGAGTGCGGGCTGAGGCGCTTGGACCGGCCGGAGCGCAGCCAGCCGCGCCGGAAGGCTGCATGGGCGGACTTGGTGCTGATGTGACGGCCCGCCACGCGACCCGGAAACAGCCACTTGCCTTGCGGACGGGTACGCCGCCAGTACTCGCGCAAGACATCCAAGAGGCGGGGTGAGAGCATCACGTAACGGTCCTTGGCGCCCTTGCCGTGCTCGATGCGCAAGACCATGCGCTGGCTGTCGACGTGGGCGGGACGCAGGTTGACCGCCTCCGAGATGCGCAGGCCGGCGGCGTAGCAAGCCGTGAAGATGGCGTGGCACATGGGAGAGGCGATGCAGTGCAGGAGGGTCGCCACCTGCTCGGCGGACGGCACTACGGGCAGTTTCTTGGGCTGCTTCGGAACGGGGATGACATCGTTGCAGTTCCAGTCACGCTGGAGAGTGACGCGGTACAGGAAGCGGAGTGCCGCGACGGCGATGGCGAGTGTGCTGGGGCTGAGCTGGCGTTTCTGGATGAGGAACACCTGGTAGCTGCGAATCTCCTCGCGGCCGAGGAGATGGGGCGAGCGGCCGAAGTGCTTGGCGAAGCGCTCAACGTGCCCGATGTACAGGCCTTGGGTCCTGACAGCGAGATTGCGAACTTGCATGTCATGGGCCATGCGCTGCCGGAGTGGTGTCATGAAGGACCTCCTTTCGAGTCCGAACGTAGTAAGCCGCACTGCGCAACCGCAGTGCGTCACTATCATTCCGAAAAGGGGTCTTCCCAACTAGGGAAGCAGGGGGCTTAGGGGAGCGGCCTGCACTGCCGCCCAGCACAGGCGAGGGCCTAACGCTATGAGTACCCTCCCGCGAAGCGGGTTAGTTCAATTGACATTGCTGCGCACCGGCGAGCGACAAGCGCAATTAGCCAGGCGCCGCCACCCACGCCTTCGCACCCCAGGTCCGCAAACCCCGTCTCAGAACACCTGCCGCCCCTCGGCCAGATTGAGTAGATCGGGAAACACCCACAGCGCAGCTCTCCGTCCGGCCGGCGGGACGAGCTCCTTCAGGACGCCGTTCGTTCGCAGGACCGCGAGAAAGCGACGCGCCGTGGGCCCCGGGATGTCGGCGCTCCGCACGAAGTGGGTGCTCGAAAAGATTGGTCTCCTGAACAACCAGTCCAGCGCCGGAGTGGCGTACCGGGACCGCGTCATATTGGGCATGCTGGCCTTCAGGTCGTCGTAGAGCCCGAGAATGCCCCGTGCCCTGGCCAGGTTCTCCTCCGCCTGGGCGCGCACGGCGTTCATGAAGAAGAGCGTCCATGTCGTCCAGTCCCGGTCGCGCGACACCGAGAGGAGCGACTCGTAGTAGTCGCTTCGGTGGGTCTCCAGGAATCCGCTGACGTAGAAGTGCGGTCGCTCCACCATGCCCCACTGCCAGAGCAGAAGAGGGATCAGCATGCGGCCCACGCGGCCGTTGCCGTCCAGAAATGGATGCAGCGCCTCGAACTCGGCGTGCAGCACGGCCAGCTGGACCAGCCTGTCCGGCACGTCGCCGGCGCTCGCGTTGGCGTACCGCTCCCACCGGCTCATGGCGTCCGGGATCTCGGGGGCGGCGGGCGGCACGAAGCGGGCCTCCTCGATGCCACGACCCGGGGGACCGATCCAGTTGGGGACGCGGCGGTACTCCCCCGGCGACTTCCCGGCCCCGCGCACGCTGTCGAGGAGCACCTCGTGGGCCCTGCAGATCACGCGGCGGGAGACCGGGAGCGTCTCCAGCATCCGCTCCGCCTCGTGCATCGCCCGCCGGTAGTTCAGGATCTCGTGGATGTCCTCCCGGCGCTCCGGCGACTTGGCGCCGGCCCCGGCTTCGAACTCGAGGACCTCGGCCATGGAGGCTTGCGTCCCCTCAATGCGCGACGAGAGAACGGCCTCCTGGGTGGAAAGCGGCGACAGCAGGACGCCGGAGTTGGGCATGGCCTGGAGAGTGCCGTCGTAGCGGGCCACTGCCGCCGCCGCGGGTCCGACATAGGGCAGGAGAACCCGCCAGTCGAAGCTGTCCACGCCGGGCGGAAACGCACCCGAGTGGTAGTGAACCGGGCCCCGTTGCGGGCTTTGCCTATCGTTCATGAACAACAAGATAGCTTGTCGATCACCTTATGGACAATAGTGGACGACAAAACACCGGGTGCCAACCGGTAGCGCGCAGACCCCCGGCAAGCAAGCCGGGCACGCCCGGCCCCGTCCATCCGGCACCCACGACACGTTTTCCCGCTGCTGGCGAGGGACGGCCGCGAACATCTACTCCCATTGGTCAATGTCTTCGCGCTGGCGGGAGGCGCGCTGGATCACATCATCGACGTGATCGGGCGCGCGGCGATCGAAGCGGTGCTGGATATCAGCGACGCCGATGTCGCGGGAGAGAAGCAGCCGGGGAAGGAGCGGAAGGGCGGGGGCGCTGCGTACCACGGGCGGCAGCGGGGCCGGGTGTACCTGGCGGACCGGACCGTCCGGGTCGAGAGGCCCCGGCTGCGCAGCCCCGGCGAGGGCGAACTCGCGATCCCGGCGTACGAGGCGCTCAGGCGGCCGGCGGGACTCGGGGAGCGAATGCTCGAGCTGCTGCTGGCCGGCCTGAGCACGCGGTCCTACGGCAAGGCGATCGGGGAGATGGCCGAGACGGCGGGCGTCAGCAAGTCCTCGGTGAGCCGTCAGGCGGCTGAGGCGGCGGGCGAGCGCCTCAAGGAACTGGCGGAGCGGCAACTGGACGACCGGGATTATCTGATCATCTACGTCGACGGCATCCAGTTCGGCGGCCACCACGTCCTCGCGGCGCTCGGTGTGTACGACGAGGGCAACAGGCGGATCCTGGGCCACCGGGAGGGCGCGAGCGAGAACGCCATCGTCGCGCTGGGGCTGCTCGAGAGTCTCGTCGAGCGCGGCCTGGACCCCGGGAGGGCGAGGCTGTTCGTCCTCGACGGGTCCAAGGCGCTGCGCAAGGCGGTTGGCCAAGTCTTCGGGAGCGCATGCCTCGTGCAGCGCTGCCGGAACCACAAGATGCGCAATGTGACCGGCCATCTGCCCAAGAAACTCCACGACCAGGCCCGCGCCGTGCTGCGGGCCGGCTGTTAGCTGGACGCGAAGGACGGCAAGGCGAGGATCGAGCAGTTCGCGTCCTGGGTGGAGAAGCAGCATCCGGACGCAGCAGGAAGCCTGCGAGAAGGGCTCGGAGAGATGTTCACCGTCAGCGAGATCGGACTGACCCCGGCGCTCCGGCGGTGCCTCGGAACGACCAACGTGATCGACAACGTGCACTCGGAGATGCGCCGCCGCACAGGCCGGGTGACCCGGTGGAGAGACGGGTCCATGGCGGTGCGCTGGGCAGCGGCTGCGTTCCTGGATGCCGAGAAGGGCTACCGCAGGATCATGGGCTCCAAGGACCTTTGGATACTCAAGGCGCACCTGGACGAGCTCGGCACTCCCCCGGTTGGCGGAAAGCAGGTTGCCGCGTAGCATGAATCGACCGAGAGCCACCGCAACCTCCAACTACGGTTGGGACAGCATTCCGACGCCAGTTCGTGACTTGTTGTGGTCATTGACACTACGAGGATTGCCGATCAGATCGCCGCCAATCGATTCCCGCCGATTGGGATCAGGTCCGAACACTCTGATGGCTTTCGATCGCCGCCCTGAGTTGTACCTCGTCGGGCTGCTGGTAGCAGCGCAGAACTGTCTTGGCTTCCTTCCATCCACCGAGTTCGCAGAGTACCTTGAGCGGCAGGCCCATGAGATCTGAAGCGAACTTCCGCCTCAGCGAGTGCCAGCCTCTGCCACGCTTTGGCTGGAGACCGGCGAGCCTCTCCGCTTTCCGCCACCTGTCGCCGAGCATCCAGGGCCTCACGCAGATCGCGGGATCCTGCGTGGAGGGCAGCACCGGAGCGTTACATCTCGCGGGGTTCCTCCTCCGCGCCTCCTCGATGACGGCGACGGCCGCGTCGGTCAGCTGCGTCCGGTGCTCGTACCCGGTCTTCTCGTGCTCCGCGCGCCACCGGACGGTCCTGCCCTCGATGTCGATATCCGATCCCTTGGTTGGCAGAGCACCGGAGCGAAACCCGCACGGGCAGGACGGCTCGCCGTCGCCCGTCCCAGGCGCCCTCTCAGTTCCGGCTAGAAGAACAGCTGTACCATCTGGCCGTCAATCTCGTCCAGTGTAGATCGCAGCGCCGGCCAGGATGGCTCACCCATCCGGGTGTTCCAGTCTCGTAGGTGCCCTTCCAACTCGCTGACCACCTCCGGGTGCTCATCGGCCAAGTTGACCCGCTCCCCGATATCTTGGGAGAGATCGTACAGAAGCGTCATTTGACCTTGCGGGGAATCCTGTGGCCATGGTTGCATCGGCAGCCGCGAAGCGCCGGTGTCGGTAACTGCCGCGAAGTCCATGTCGCTCTTGTTCACTTTCCACAGCTTCCAGCGTCCCTTGCGCACCGCCGAGTTCGGCTTCGCGCGCCAGAAGAGCAGCTCGTGTGGCGGCTTGCTGCGTTCTCCGCGCCAATGCGGCAGCAGGTTGACGCTGTCCTGTGCCGTGGCCGGTGACCCGACCGCAGCCGCAAGGGTGGCGTAGAGGTCCAGCGAGATGACCGGCTCCCCGTACGTCGCGCCCTCGGGAAGCCACGCCGGCCACTTCGCGATGAACGGCACGCGGATGCCACCCTCCCAGTAGTAGCGCTTGGCCCCTCGCAGGGGAGCGTTCGAGCAGGCTTCGTCGATGTACGACGCGCAGCCGTTGTCGGAGAGGAACACGAACAGGGTGTTCTCTTCGAGCCCCAGTTCGGCAAGCTTGGCGACCACGGCTCCGACGTAATCGTCGACTGAGGCGACCATCGCCGCGTAGATTCGAGCGCTGGCCTTCTCGATGTGGCGGTAGCGGTCAAGGTACTCTTGGGTCGCCTGCAACGGAGTGTGGGGCGCGTTGGGGGTCAGCATCAGGAAGAACCGCTCGTTCCTGTGACGCTCGATAAAGTCCACGGCCCTCTCGCGGAACACGTCCGTCAGGTAACGGCTGACGGGCACGGGCTCCAAGCCGTCATAGATGGCATTCGAATCGGTGCGAGCCGTCGGACGGTTGCGGCTCGGCCACGACTCCACGCCCTGCACGCGCGAGTCGATGTACATCGACCCTCCGGCCAACATCCCGAAATATTCGTCGAATCCGCGGCTCAGGGGGTGGTGCTCCTTCCGCTTGCCTAAGTGCCACTTGCCGATCAAGCCAGTTGCGTACCCCTGCTCTCGCATGAAGTCGGCGATTGTCGCCTCTTCTGTCGACATGCCCCTTCTTGTGTCGCGCCCCGCGATGTTGTACTCGAAACCGTGCCGCTGTTGGTGTCTTCCTGTGTAGAAGCCGGCCCGAGACGGGCTGCAAACCGCCGCTGACACGTATCCGTCCGAGATGCGCACCCCTCGACCGGCGAGGGCATCGATGTGGGGCGTGCGAATCACTGTTCCCCCGTTGGCTCCGACGTCCCCCCAGCCGAGGTCGTCGGCCATCATCACGATCACGTTCGGAGGATTGGCGGGGGATTCCGGGCGGGGCTCCCCGCAAGAGCCGAGCAGTACGGCGACCACCACAAGTGCCACGAGCCGCATCACGCGGCTATTCTATCCCCGTTCCTAGTACCGTTCCACGGCCAGCCCGGCGCGCTCTGCCCGACCGCGCGTGTTTGAGCCGGCAGGATTGCCTGCGATACGACACCGGCTCCCGGTGTGGCAGAGAGTCGACCGCCCGGCACCGGCGGCGGGTGCGTTGGCTATCATGGCCCTGCATGCCGCAACACAAGAGACGCTACCCGCGTTTGACCCGACCGTTGGTCCGGCGGTCCGGCACACTGCAGCCGGCGAGCTGGGATGAGGCCCTCGACGTCACGGCGCGGGCGTTCCGCAGGGTCGCGCAATGCGACCCGGAGAATGCCTTCGGGATGTTCAGCTGCTCCAAGACGACCAACGAGGTGAATTTCGCCGTCCAGAAATTCGTCCGCACCGCCATTGGCAGTAACAACATCGACAGCTGCAACCGAACTTGACACGCCCCGAGCGTCGTCGGTCTGGCGACAGTGTTCGGGGCGGGCGGGGGAACGAGTTCCTACCGAGAGGCGGAAGACGCGGACCTGATTATCCTCTGGGGCTCGAACGCCCGGGAAACCCACCCCATCTATTTCCACCATGTTCTCAAGGGCGTGCGCAACGGCGCGTCCCTGTTCGTGGTCGACCCGCGGCGGACTACCTCGGCTCAGTGGGCGGACCGCTGGCTGGGCCTTGACGTCGGCTCCGACATCACGCTGGCCCACGCCGTAGGGCGCGAGATCCTCGATGCCGGGCTTGAGAATCGTGGCTTTATCGAACATGCCACCAGCGGACTCGAGGCCTACCAGCGGCTGGTCGAGCCGTTCACGCTGGCTCGCGCGGAAAGCGTCACGGGTGTGCCTAGAGGGGCCATCCGGGACTTGGCGCACGCCTACGCCAAGGCGGAGACGGCCCAGCTGTGCTGGACGCTCGGCATCACCGAGCACCACCGGGGTGCGGACAACGTCCTGGCCCTCATCAACCTCGCGCTGCTGACCGGCCACGTCGGCCGCTACGGATCGGGTCTGTGCCCGTTGCGCGGCCAGAACAACGTGCAGGGAGGCGGTGACATGGGCGCGCTGCCAGACCGACTGCCGGGCTTTCAGCACGTGGCCAACGACGAGTGCCGGGCCAAGTTCGAGGCGGCCTGGGGCTGCGCCGTTCCATCCCGGCCCGGTCGCCACATCAGCGCGATGTTCGAGGCCATGGGGAGTGGAGAGCTGACCACGCTCTATGTTCTGGGCGAGAATCCGGTGGCTTCCGAGCCCGACACCGAGCACGTGCTGCGACTGATGCGGGGACTTGACTTCTTGGTCGTCCAAGACCTGTTCATGACCCAAACTGCCGAGATCGCGGACGTCGTCCTCCCCGCGGGGGCGGGTTGGGCCGAGTCGGAGGGAACCGTAACCAGCAGCGAGCGCAAGGTCCAGCGCGTGCGCCGGGTGCTGGACGCCCCGCCTGGCACCCGCGACGACATGGCGATTCTTTTCGACCTAGCCAAGCGGCTGGGCCACGACTGGGGCGAGCCCGACGCGGAGGTGCTCTGGGATGAGCTGCGCGCGCTGAGTCCGATGCACGCCGGCATGAGCTACCGCCGGCTGGAGGAGCTCGGCGGAGTCCGCTGGCCCTGCTACGACGAGTCGCACCCGGGCGAGCTATTCCTCCACGGCCGTTTGTGGGCGAGGCCCAGAATCGGGCCTCGGGCGCCCTTCTCGGCCGTGGACGCGGTGGAACCGGTGGACAGGCTGGACGCCACCTATCCGATCCGCCTGACGACGGGCCGCAGGCTCGACTCCTACAACACCGGCGTTCAGAGCGGCCATCTGGAGTCGCCGCTGCACGACGTCGAGACGCTCGACATTTCGCCCGAGGACGGCCGGGAACTCGGAGTGCGGGAGTTCGAGCACGTGCGGGTGAGCTCCCGTCGCGGATCGATCGTGGCCCCTGTCCGATTTGACGCCGGACTGCGCCCTGGGCTCGCTTTCATGACCCTGCACACGCCCGACGAGGTCAACACCAACCAGTTGACGATCGAGGCCATCGACCCCAAGTCAGGCGTGTCGGAGTTCAAGGCCACCGCGATTCGGATTGATACAATGGGCGCCGCTCCGGCTGGGATTTAGCCAAGGCCGCTGGCCATTCTGGCGGGTCTCGCGGCGGTCGCAACCGGGCTGGCCACAGTGGACCTGCACTTCACCTCCGACGCCCCGGCCGATGCCGAGCGGGAGGCGGTGGACTCCGTGGTCGGCGCGCCAGCGTCACACTGGGCCGGCGGGGACCGGGGCAATCCGGACGACCTCCGGACCTCGGAGAGCGGGCACCGAGCGGCGGGCAAGCGCCACTTGCTGCTCCCCGCGCTGCACGCCATCAACGACCGATGCGGGTGGATCAGCCCTGGTGCCCTGAACTACTGCTGCCGCCGGCTGGACGTCCCACCCGCCGAGGCCTACGGCGTTGCCAGCTTCTATGACCTCTTCTCGCTGGAGCCCAGAGCCCCGGTGGTGGTCCGGGTGTGCGACGACATCGCCTGCCGGGCGGCGGGCTTCGAGCGACTGCGGGACGAGATCGCCTCGCTCCCCATCCCGGAGGGCGGGGGGCCCGGCGACGGTGCCATCTGGGCGCGCAGTCCTTGCCTCGGTCTCTGCGACCGTGCGCCCGCCGCCTTGGTCACCGCATCGGGCAGCCGCCCGTGGAGCGCCGTGGAGGCACCGGCGACCGGCTCGTCCATATGGAGCTTCTGCAGCCGCCGTCCAGGCCTCGGGAGTCCCCGCGCGGGTGCGAATGCTGGATGCCGCGGTGTGCCGCAGGAGGGCCAACCGGGGCTCCACCTGCTCCGAAGGGTCGGGCAGAGCTCGGGCGGGAGCCTTTCCGAGTACCGCCGTGATGGCGGATTCGCCGCCTTGGACTTGGCCGTCCGGAAGGGCGCCGACTGGGTCATCAAGCAGGTTGAGAGTTCCAATCTTCTGGGGCGGGGCGGGGCAGCCTTCCCGACAGGCCGCAAGTGGAGGGCGGTCGCCGCGGCCACCGGACCGAAGTATGCCGTTTGCAACGCGGACGAGTCCGAGCCCGGAACCTTCAAGGACCGCGTCCTTATGGAGGGAGATCCGTACGCCCTGGTCGAGGCGATCGCCATCGCATCCCACGCTACTGGCTGCGATCGGGCGTACGTGTACGTTCGTGGCGAGTACCCGACCGCTACCGAGCGCATGGCCAAGGCGATCGGCGAGTGCGAGCAGGCCGGCTTGCTGGCGCCCGCCTGTCCGATCGAAATCCGGCGTGGTGCCGGTGCTTACATCTGTGGGGAGGAGACGGCACTGTTCAACTCGGTCGAGGGATACCGGGGCGAGCCGCGCAACAAGCCGCCGTACCCGACCGAGTCGGGTCTCTTTGGCCAGCCCACGCTCGTGAACAACGTGGAGACGCTGGCCAACGTTCCGGCGATCTTGCTGGGCGGTGGAGCGTCATACGCGGGTATCGGGACACGGATGTCCAGCGGGCCCAAGCTGTTCTGCCTGTCGGGGCACGTCGCGCGGCCCGGCGTCTACGAGGCCAGCTTCGGAATCAGCGTCAGAGAGCTGATCGATCTCGCCGGGGGCATCTCGGGCTCGGGCAGGCTTCAGGCCGTGCTCGTGGGGGGAGCCGCCGGGGCGTTCCTGCGCCCGGACGAGCTCGACGCGCCGTTCACATTCGAGGGCATGCGCGAGATTGGCGCCACCGTCGGTTCGGCCGTCGTGATGCCCTTCGACGACACGGTCGACCTGGCCGGGATGCTCGTCCGCATCGCGGAATTTTTCCGCCACGAGAGTTGCGGGCAGTGCGTTCCGTGCCGTGTCGGGACGGTACGCCAGCACGAGCTCTTGCAACGACTCAGCACGGGGCAAGTTCGCATTGGCTCCGAGCCGCACCGGCTACTGCTGGCGGAAATCTCCCAAGTGATGCGCGACGCGTCCATTTGTGGCCTCGGGCACACGGCCGCCAGCGCGGTCGACTCGGCCGTCGTGCGGTTCCCGCTGTTTCAAGGGGGTGAACGATGAGGCAGAATGATCCCAGCCTCGCCCCGGACCTGAAGGTGCCGGTGCCCCGCGGGCCGCTGCCCGTGATTCCTCCGCGCCGTGCGCGGCGCACGGTTGAGATCACGGTTGACGGCGAGCCCGTGGCGGTGGAGGAAGGGGCAACGCTCCTCGATGCCTGCCGGCAGGTCGGCATTGACACTCCCACCGTGTGCTTCCTGCCGACGCTAACTCCGGTGAACGCTTGCCGCGTCTGCGTCGTGGAGCTGGAAGGCGCGAGAACTTTGGTGCCGGCGTGCTCCCGCAAGGCCGAGCCCGGCATGTCCATTCGAACGGACTCGGACCGGGTGCGGCTGAGCCGCCGGATGGTCCTGGAATTCCTCGCGTCCAGCAGCGATGTCTCGATCGCCCCGGAGTTTGCGTCGTACGTGGAGCGCTACGGTGCCAAGCCGGAGCGCTACGAAGAGCCCGGAGCCGAGCCGGCGACCGTCGCTCAGCCGGTTAAGGTCGACAACGAGCTCTACGTGCGGGACTACGCAAAGTGCGTCCTTTGCTACAAGTGCGTCGAGGCGTGTGGTACTGATGCCCAAAACACGTTTGCGATCGCTGTCGCCGGGCGGGGGTTCGACACGCACATCAGCACCGAGTTCGACGTGGCGCTGCCTGAGTCAGCCTGCGTCTATTGCGGGAATTGCATCGCAGCCTGCCCTACCGGGGCCCTGATATTCAAGACCGAGCATGACCTGCGCCAGAAGGGCGAATGGGACGAGGGGCGTCAGCGCGAGGCTGACACCATCTGTCCCTACTGCGGAGTGGGCTGCACGCTCACCGTGCGCTCCCAAGACAATGAGATCGTGCGGGTGACCTCGCCGTTGGAGCAAGACGTGACCGCTGGCAACCTCTGCATCAAGGGGCGTTTCGGATGGGGATTCGTCGGCAAACAGAAACACGACGCTTGCGATGCCACGGACAAGCCGCGCGAGGATGGATCGTAGAAGGGCGGTTCCGCCAGAATCCGCGTCCGCCCGCTACGAGTCGCTAGTCTTCGACAGTGATCATGAACTCTCTTAGGAACGCTTGCGCCAGACATTCAACTTAAAGCGTTACTTAAAATATTCACCCTAGTCGGATGGAGCGGATGAGAGCGGTAGCGTGGCCGAGCCGCGCGCACGGGCCGAACTGTGGGCGTGATGGTGTTGCGTGTGCAAGCATCCCGACGCTGACACCGCACACCGGTCCATCGGACGATCTTGGGCCGACCTGAAGTGATCGCAGGGCAAGGGGCCTTGACGGACGATCACGGGTGACTGTCATCACGTCTGGCGACCCGACTGACGGTCATCCGATTCGACGCGATTCCCGATCGACGCACGAGGCAGACGCCCGGGGGAGGGCGGCCAAGATTCGTGTGTTCCTGCGGGCTGTTTGTGTGCCATTGCCGGAGGTTCCTGCACCGAACGTCGCTCTCATCCCGCAGCCACCTTCGCATCACGGAATAAGTCCGCCGGCATGCTGCGGCGCAGTCTCCACGTAATCGCCATCGGCCTCTCGCCCTTGTGCGAGTCGTAGTCTACCGGGCCGAGAAAGGTGAAAGGTGCTCCGCGGCCACCGACCTTTGGCGAGCGACGGACGAAGAGCAGCACATTCGACCCACGCTCTTGGTGATTGATGTACCGCTGGCCGGTCTTCGACGCCTCTCTCGTCGTGCTCTGCGACTCCCAATGAAACAGCGAGGGCGAGACTGCGTAGTCGTTGTACATGGTTGACGGCGAGTAGTGCGCCGCAGTCTTCTTCAGCGTCACGAAGAAGATGTCGCTCGCGGTGGGCTTGTCAAACTTCACGCCCTCGCGATGGTAGTCCACAGACCCGACAGTGTGACTGCCGAATGCGCTGAAAACGTCTTTCCGGCTGTACCGGCAGTGGACCCTCAGGGGAACGCCGTGCGTCCAGCCCAACTCGCTGTCCAGGGGGTGGCCGATGTGGGGTGCCTGATCTCCGAGGATCTCAAGCAGTTCTCCCAGCTCCTCCCTCACTGCTCGGTGCAGCCACAGCCTCCGCAGCGATTCCCCCAATGAGCTGAAGCCGTGCCTGTCACCCCAGAATGTCGAGTGCATGGCCGTGAGAATCCGCTTGTTCCGATCGGGCATGGGAGTGGTATCGGGCGTTTGATCCTGACGGAGGGCACGGCGCAGGGTCTTGATGTGCTCCTCATCGTCGATGTGCAGAAAGCGCGCCATGGCCAGCCCGAGTTTGGCCTCGTCTGGCCCGCGCGGGGGCGTCGGCAAGCCAGCCTTTCGCCGGAGCTGGGACCAGCACCAGCCCGCGCTCCGGTACACGTCTGCCACATCCAGCCCTGTCTGCGCGATGAATCGCTTTAGGCTCGCGTCAGGGCCCATTTCCCTCAAGTCTTCGACCAGCGCCTTCTGCGTTCGCCAGACGAATGACTTGACGTTCTTGAGGACGATGCGCTTCGCTACACGGTCCAGCTTGATCCAGCAGCCGGCGGGCAGGCGGGGAAAGTCATCCTCGATCTGCTTGACCAGTGCTGCGCGCGACCCGCGGAGGAGGGGGCGGAAGCGCCGGTCAAAGCGGAAGCTCCGGTGTTGCTGGCCAATGAAGTCCAGCACGGTCAAGCAGTCCTTGCCCGCGGTGCGGCGGAGACCGCGGCCCAGTTGCTGCAGGAAGACCGTCGGACTCTCTGTCGGCCGGAGGAACAGCACCGTGTCGATGGCAGGGATGTCGACACCCTCGTTGAACAAGTCGACCGCGAACAACACGCGCAGCTCTCCGTCCCGCAGCCCGCGCAAGGCTAGGGCACGCTCTTCCTTGCCGGTGTGGGCCGACACGGCGGCAGCAGGGATGCCGTGCTCCCGGAACGCGCGAGCCATGAATTCGGCGTGGGCGATGCTGACGCAGAAGCCCAGCGCGCGCATCTGTTCGGGCCGGGCCACATTTCGTCGGATCGCCTCAATCACGAGTCGCACCCGGTCAAGGTTCTGCTCATAGACCCTCTCGAGCGCGGATGCGTCGTACCGGCCCCGCTTCCACCGCACCGCGCTAAGGTCAACGCCGTCGTGCACGCCGAAGTACTGGAAGGGGCTGAGCAGACCTCTCTCCAGGGCTTCCCACAGCCGCAGGTCCACCGCGATGCGGTTGTCGAACCACTCCAGGACGCTCTTGCCGTCCGCGCGCTCGGGCGTCGCCGTCAGTCCCAGCAGTTCTATTGGCCGAAGGTGCTTAAGCAGCCTCTGGTACGTCGTCGCGGCCGCGTGGTGGAACTCGTCCACGATCACCACGTCGAACCAGTGCGGCTTCAGGCTGGGCAGATCGACCCGGGCGAGCGACTGGACCGAGGCGAAGACGTGCCGCCACTCGTCGGGCCGGTGGCCGTCCACATAGAGCTCTCCGAATGCGCCGTCGCGCAGCACGACCCGGAACGCTTGCAGGCTCTGCTCCAGCAGTTCCTTGCGGTGGGCGACGAACAGCAGGCTGAGCTCCTTGCCGAGGTCCTCTCGGAGGCGCTTGTAGTCCAGCCCTGAGACGATCGTCTTGCCGGTTCCAGTGGCAGCCACGACAAGGTTGCAATGTCGGTCGTGGCGGCGGCGCTCAACGTCCAGCCGATCTAGGATTTCCCACTGGTGAGGGTACGGGCGAACGTCAAGATCGACGAACGGCAGCGGCTGGCTATCGCTGGCCGCCGCCACCGCTCGGTCGAATCGCTCAGCCTGGCCGGAATCGTAGGTTTCGTACTCGCTGTCCTCCCAATAGCTGTCAAAGGTGGCCTGGAACTTCTTGAAGATCTCCGGCGAAGTGACCTCAGACAGGCGGACGTTCCACTCAACCCCGTCCAGCAGGGCAGACCGCGACAGATTGGATGATCCGATGTAGGCGGTCGAGAATCCGGTCTTGCGGTGAAGGAGCCATGCCTTGGCGTGCAGGCGGGTCGATCTTGCGTCGTAGGAGACCTTGATCTCGGCGCCCAACTTGTCCGCCAGCCAGTCCAAGGCCCGACGCTCGGTGGCCCCGATGTAGGTGGTCGTGATGACCCGCAGTCTGCGACCCAGCCGGTGGTGGCGCCGCAGCGCGTCTTTGAGGACTCGGATGCCCGACCACCGCAAGAATGCGCAGAGGAGGTCGATGGAATCTGCCGACGGGATCTCGCGCTCGATGGCTTGGCCGACGCTCGGTTCCCCGCGGGCGTTCACCAAGAGATCGCTCGCAGCCAGGCCGACGATTGGCCGTCCTGGCGTGAGGGGCTTGCCAAGCCCTGATTCGCGGATCGACCGCAGCTCCTCCGGCGGAGGCACGACCCGGTCCCCTTGGTCCACGGCCTTCGGGAGATCGTTGCCGAGCACTCGGGCGACTCGGTTGACCAAGCGCACCTGGGCAGCGGGCCTCTCACTTTGAGGAACCGACCGCAGAGCTCGCAATACCAAGCCATAGACATGGCGGGCCAGTGCCACGTCACCGTCGGCGACGTCGAGTGGAGCCTTCTCGCTGATCCGCCCGAGCGCATCCTGCTTGGCAATCGCGTCCTTGAGGTCCTCCGTGATCAACCGTTCGTACAGGCCGGTCGGAAGCTCGTTCATGGCGTGGCGCAAGTCCGGGCAGGCCCGCAGCCGCAGGGCAGGGGGCGTTGAACGGGAGGACATGCGTCCTCTGCCGTGCGTGGGAAACCACGAGATTCCCAATGGCACTAAGCAACGCCTGCTGTCGCGGGTGGGGTCCAGGATATCGCAGAATCACCCCGTCCCGGCAGACCGGGCTCCGTGCGGGAGTCAGGCAGATCTACCGTTAGGGGTTCATTTCTCCAGCAGGTCGTCGGAGAGCTGTGGCAACTCGGCCGCGAGACTTTCCTCGACCTCGGCGGACTGGGGCCGTGTCGGGGCCCGAAGGCCAAGCTCGCGGTTCGCAGTGGTGCCGCCAGTCGCCGTGCGGGAGAGTGGCGGAACTCGACTCGGTGGACCCCAAGGCTTCGGAGGCGGTCCAAACCGGGCCTGAGGTGGACCGGGCGTGCCGGGTGCTGCCTTGTCAGACCAGGGGGACTGGCGGCGCAGCCGTCTATTGGAACGATCGTCTCGCCCACGGTTCCGAAAGGCACGCGGGCAGATTCACGGGGCGCGGCGCTCGAAGGCCGAAGCGGGTCTGGATCGGACGCATACAGACGCCGCGACAGACCCGGTGTAGGCGCTCCGCCCGGGCAGGGCAGGCGAGTTGATCCTGATTCCGCGCCAGTGTGAATCCGCCGGCCAACTGCCCGAACTTAGAATGGATCTCCATGCGCGCAATCTCTTGGATCGTGGCGACAGCCGTATTGGCAATCGGGCTCTGGACGGTGGGCAACCATCGTGCACTTCCCGGCGCGGTGGCCCAATCGACCGGAGCGGAGTCACCGTGTACTTCGCCCGGACGTCTGGCCTTGCGGTTGGGCATCGGGGACCGTGCCGAAACAGATTGGGGCGGAACCGCTGACGGCTGGGCTGTGCCGGAGGGGGCGTCTTGGAATGCGTCTTCGGAGTCCAGCCCGATCAAGCTTGCCGGAGGTCAGCTGGCACCACGCATCCTTCCGGCAAGGGCATTGCTTGAGCTGGACGGCGGCGATTGCGGTGGTTCTGGAGAACCGGGCCGGGCAGTCCGATTCGAGACTGGGCAGGGAACATTCGAGGTGCGCTTGGCAGATCTGGAACTTGGCTCTGCTGTCCCAGCTCTTGACGGTAGAGTCGAGGTCTTCCTGGCGCCCCGCGAGACGCCGCTGGTCCGTTCTGGCCTGGACGAGGACTATCCCAGTTGCACGGCCTTGGAAGACGGGACGCTGGCCTGCGCGTATGTCGAGTATGAGCCCGGAGACCCGATCGACACACAGGCAGCCCTGCGAGGGGACTTTGATTCGATCGAATTCTCCGGGAACGGAGATCGCATCAGGTGGGTACTCCGCGATGCAGGCGGCTGGGCAGATCCGATGGATGTGACGCCGCCCGGACGGGATGTGTGGCGCCCGGTCGTGATGGGCATGCCGAGTGGTGGTGCTGCCGTAGTCTGGTCCGAGCAGCGGTCGGGGAATTGGGACATCTACGCACGCGAGTACTCTCCGATCTCTGGGGACTTTGGTCCCGAGGTCCGTATCACGCGTCATCCCGGCGCGGACTTCAATGTGTCCGGGAGTGGCGGGCTGATTGCTTGGCAGGCGCACCGCGGGACGGGATTCGACATCTACGCGAGCACATTGGAGGGCTCCGCCGTGCGAGTGTCACAGAGTGAATCCAACGACTGGCGACCCTCGATCGCCGCTGACGGCCGTGGTGGCGGATGGGTCGCTTGGGACACCTACGACAAGGGAAATTACGACGTTCTACTGCGGCGTTTCGACGGGGAGCGGGTCGGCGACGTGATTCCGATCGCGACCTCCGGCCGCTTCGAGGCGCGAGCCTCGGTGGCCGTCGATGCACTCGGGCGCGCGTGGGTGGCATTTGAGGACTCAGACGAAGGGTGGGGGAAGGATGCGGGCGACCGCTGGACAGGCGGCAAGGCCACCTCCATGTACGTCAACAAGAACATCGTCGTGCGCGTCTGGGACGGATCACTGTGGCAGACTGCCATGCCGCCGTTGGCGCCGACCGTCGACCATCACCACGACGACCCGCGGGTCGCGACCAGCCAGCGCAACAAGATCAGCATCCCTGTCATGGCCGTCGACGGCGACGGGCGGCCTTGGGTCTTCTACCGCAAGCACCCTCTGAAGACGGGTCGGGGAGAGCGCTGGCGCAGCTTCGGCGCCTACTATGCGGACGGGTCTTGGTCCAGGCCAATCGAGCTGCAGTCCTCCGATCATCTGTTGGACCGGTCGCCCGGCCTGGCACCCCTGGCAGGGGGCGGCCTCTTGGCCGTGTTCGCCGGCGATGCTCGGGTGTCGGCCAGAGGTCGCGAGGACTCGGACCTCTACGCAGCCGCGATCCGGTTGCGGCAACCCGCCCGCGACCCGGAACTGGTTCCCGCCGCGGCACATCAGCCCGAATTGGGCCCGGAACCCGTGCATCCCGACGAAGCGGCGCAGATATCAGGTATCCGCGCGATGCGCATCCAGGCCGGGGGCAGGGAACTGCGGTTGCTGCGGGGCGAGTTTCACCGCCACTCCGAGTTCTCGTCGCACAGGGACTGGGACGGCCCGTTCGAGGAGGTTTGGCGCTACGGCTTGGACGTGGCCGGGTTGGACTGGATCGGGCCGGGCGACCATGACTATGCCGTCGGTCAGGACTACCTGTGGTGGCTACAGCAGAAGGCGTCTGATCTCTTCAACGTTCCCGACAGCTTCAGCGCCATGTGCACCTACGAGCGCAATGTGAGCTACCCGAGCGGTCACCGCAACGTCATGCTGCCCCGTCGCGGAATCCGCCCGGTTCCCCGGATGCAGGGCAGGAACCTGATGAATGGCACCGAGGAGGAAGGGGCTCCCGACATCAAGAATCTGTTCGCCTATCTCCGGCACTTCGGCGGCATCTGCTCGTCGCACACATCTGCCACCAACATGGGAACCGACTGGCGTGATGGAGACACAGAGGTCGAGCCGGTGGTCGAGATCTTTCAAGGCCACCGGCAGAGCTATGAAGTGTTGGGTGGCCCATTCGCTGCGACCGGCCCGGACGACACCATTCAGGGGTACCGTCCCGCCGGGTTCTTGTGGGAGGCATTCAAGAAAGGCAGGCGCCTAGGCTTCCAGGCGAGCAGTGACCACATCTCGACCCACATCAGCTACGCGATTGTCCTTGCCGAAGAGAACACTCGCCAGGCGATCATTGACGCCTTCAAGCGTCGCCACTCCTACGCCGCCCAGGACAACATTGCTCTCGTGGTTCGTTCGGGCGAGCATCTGATGGGTGACGAGTTCATGTCCGACACCGTCCCTAGGTTGCAGATCAAGGTGGAGGGAACAGCCCCCATCGAGAGAGTCGAGGTCATCCGGCAGGTCGGCAAGGGCGAGCCCGCCGTCGTCGCTGCGATGGAGCCGGGAGTTGCGGAGATCGACCTTGACTGGTCCGACCCCGCCGCACATGTCGGAGAGTGGAACATGTACTATGTCCGGCTGCAGCAGCGCAACCAAGCAATGGCCTGGGCCAGCCCGATGTGGATTCGGTATGCGCCCTAACGGACCGACGGGGGCCGTCTCAGCGGTCGGCCAGTTCGCTCAGTCTCGCGTACCTGCGGTCGACCATATCCCTTGATAGGGCTTGCAGTGCCGATACTCCGAAACCCTCGCAACAGTAGCTCCCAGTGACCGATCCGTAAACCATCGCCTTGCGTAGAACTTCGCCTCGGTCCACAGCCCACGGCCCATGGTTCTGGCTGGCCAGATATCCCATAAAGCCTCCGGCGAACGCATCTCCGGCCCCGGTCGGGTCCACCAGGCTCTCGAGCGGGTATCCCGGAACCATGAAACAGTCGTCGCCGTCGAAGAGCGCCGCGCCGTGCCCGCCTCGCTTGATGACGACTGCTCCAGGCCCCATTGCCTGAATCCGGCGGGCGGCGAGCCGCAGGTCGCGAGCGCCCGACAGCATGCGCGCCTCCTCGTCATTGATCAGTGCCACATTCCAACCCGAGATCGAATCGCCCAGAGCTGACGGTGTGCGTTCAATCCAGTAGTTCATCGTGTCGCCGCCCACGAACGCTGCGGCCGTGACCTGTGAGAGAACCGACCTTTGGAGCGTAGGCTGGATGTTTCCCAAGAGTACATGCCGCGTGTCTTGATACGGCTCTGGCAACTTCGGGTCAAAGTCCGCGAAGACGTTCAGTTCCGTAACGATCGTGCGCCGCTCATTCATGTCCTCGGAGTACGTCCCCTTCCAGTAGAAGGTCTTGCCCGTGGACCGGGCCAGCCCTTGGAGATCAATGTTCGGCCGTCGCAGCACCGCCTCGTCCTCGGCGGCGAAGTCATCTCCGACGACTGCCACGAGCTGCACGCCGCAAAAGTGGCTTGCCGCTAGGGCGATGTACGGGCCGGAGCCTCCCAATACGCGGTCGACCGACCCGGACGGCGTCTCGATCCCGTCATAGGCGACGGAAGCGACAACCAGGAGCGTCATGAGTTGTACCGAGTCGGCGGGGTTTCGGCTAGAGGTACGAGCCCGCCAGCAGGGAGTACTTTTCCTTCGCCCGCTTCGAGATCGAAGAGCGGTCGGTGATGATCGCGTTCTTCAGGGCTGAGGCATGCGGGCTCGGGCCGTCGGGAATGTTGCGCACCGCCTCGATGGCCACCTGCTGGGCATGCTCGGAATTCTTGGTGAGGTACTCGATCACCGTGTCGACCGTCACCGCGTCATGCCCCGGGTGCCAGCAGTCATAGTCCGTGACCATTGCGACGGTGCAGTAGGACATCTCCGCTTCGCGGGCGAGTTTGGCCTCCTGGAGGTTTGTCATCCCGATCACGTCGAAGCCCCAGCTGCGGTACGTGTTGGACTCCGCCAAGGTCGAGAAGGCGGGGCCTTCCATGCAACAGTACGTCCCGCCGGCGTGCACCGTGACGCCGGCCGTCCGGCAAGCTTGCTCGGCAACGCGGGCTAGCACTGAGCAGACCGGGTGCGCGAACGTTACGTGTGCCACGATCTCGTCGTCGAAGAAGGTCGACTCGCGGCCCCGCGTGCGGTCGAAGAACTGGTCCGGGATCACAAAGTGCAGCGGCTCGAGTTCCTCGCGGAGAGAGCCGACTGCGCTGAATGAGAGCACGTACTCGACCCCGAGCTGCTTTAGGCCGTGAATGTTGGCCCGGAAGTTGAGATTGGACGGCATGATGCGGTGTCCGCTGGCGTGGCGGGCCAGAAACGCAACCTCTCGCCCGGCGATCTTGCCCACCACGTAGCAGTCCGACGGCGCGCCCCATGGCGTCTCCAGGCAGACCTGCTCGCGGTCTTCCAGGACATCCATGGCGTAGAGGCCACTTCCCCCGATGATCCCGATCCTTGGGCGCATCACGGCACTATTGTACCGACGGGTCCGGTGGCTCCGGCTCCCCGCTGCCAGTGGCAAGCGAGCGGCAGCGACCGACCTCGGCTACGCGGGAAGTCAGCGCGCCCCGGGGCTCGGGTCTTGGGGGCACCGCTCCGGACGGAGCCCGCCACTTCACGCCTCCTCGACATCGAACCGGACCAAGTTCCGCGTTCGGCTGCTGAACTCCAGACCCAGCAGATGCACTGGTTCGCCCCGGTGCCGATACTTGTCGGCGTACCCGCGATCCTTCAGCTGCGCCATCGCCGAATCCGCTCCCGCCCGCTCTTGGACCTTGAACTCCATGAGGCACACGCCCGCGTTAGCTCGGACTGCCATGTCCAGGCGTCCAGAGCTGCCGCTGTCCTCGACGGTTACGTCCAGCCCGAGCCCCGCGATGATAGGAATACATGACGCTGGCGTAGTATCCCTCGTACCGTGCAATCTCGTTGCGTCTGTGCCAGTCGTGGGGGATCGCCGCGAACAGTCCGCGCAACGACTGCTCCAGGCCGTCGAAATCTGCCGCGAGGAGTTGCCTTCGGACCTCGATCCGGGCTCGCACGTGGCGTGACCATTGCGGTGCCAGAACGGCCATCATCGCTTTGTTCAGGCTCTGCCTTACCTCTCAGTTCGGATAGCTCAGCGTGTAGTACTGCTCTCCGTCTAGCCTCTCGCGATGGACGATCGTGAGATAACCAGTCTGAAACAGCAGGGCCTCTGGCGTGATCATTCCGATGTCGAACTCGGAGAGGAGTTCTTCAGTCGCGAGCATCCCTTCGAAGCTGTGACTCTGCACGCGGCACTCAACTAGGGTGTCGATCAAAAAGGTTGGAGATCCAGTCTCGAACCACCACGCCTTAAACTCTCGTTCGGCAAAGAGAAGCAGCATATCAAAGGGGTTGTAGACTTCATCCGTACCACCCCAATTGTATCCGTTGTACCAATCACGTATTTCAGCCCGGTTGAAAGCAGACAGTTCCGGGCCGAAAACCGTCTCCAAGTCGTGCTCTGTGTAGCCACAGATTGAAGAGTAGGCTGGATTCAGCGTTATATCTCTGAGGTTGATCAGACCAGAGAAGAGATTGACTTTCGAAAACTTAGTGACACCTGTCAGGAAGCAAAACCGGACATGTGCATCGCAAGACTTGATTACGGAGTAAAGACCCCGCAAGCAGTTGCGGTTTACCCGAGCGATGCTTGGGTTGCGGATAGCGTCTAAGATCGGCTTGTCGTCTTCATCCACCAAGACTACTACCTTTTGACCGCTGGCAAGATGCAGGTCTTCTAACAAGGCTGCGAACCGTTCTGGCGCCGTGCTGTACGCGCATGTGCTCGTGAATTGAGACTGCACCGGCTTCCGATCGAACCGCGGGACCTTTTCTTCCAAGTTCGTAAACCATTCTGAAGATGATCGGTGCCTACCGATAGTCTCTAATTGATGCTCAAATCTATCCATTTGGGCCATCACACTGACTTGCAACGCTTCGGGATCGGTGAAGTCTCCCCTTGCGAAATCAAGTCGCAACACCGGATAGCGAACAGACCAATCCCAGTTATTGGCAGCTCTTATACCCTCAAATAATTCCCTGCTTCCCTGAAACAACGTAAGCGTTCGAGTGGCGAGTGGCGGAGGGGCGTCGACTAGCGGTTCAGGATCGCTTTCCAGTCCGGGCAGAGAGGCTTGACGAAGATGTTCTTCACCGGTTTTGCGTACTCGTGACGAGTGTCTAGCTTGCCGCGGCCTTGGGTCTGTCCGACGAGGGTCCAATTGGCTGCCCGGTAGCAGGTCCCGGCGAATCGGGGTGTCTCACAGAAGGTCTCCAGCAGGACTGGGCAGGTCTTGTAGCGGTCCTGCCAGTCTCGGGACAATTGACGCTCGACACATGCCAGCAGGTGCGAGGCTAGCGCTCCCGTGTAGCCACAAATCGGGCTGACAACGTGCCGACGGCAGCAGTGGTGCGCCTCCGCGAGGATCAATCGAGTGCGCCGATTGCAATTGGGACTGGACAACTGCAAGGCGTTTTTGCTACACAATACTGAGTGAGGGCGCAGTCGCAAATCCAGCGGACCTTGGGCCGTCCCGAGGCTGTGGACAGGATCGCTGGCATTCTCTCGAACGAGCAGTTTCCGAGTCGCAGGGCGCTGGGGCGTCGCATCTGCGCAGAGTATGATTTCCGGGATCCGCTGGGCCGCTGGCAGTTGGCGGGTTGCCTGAAAGCTCTCAACGTGCTGGCCAAGCGCAGTGTCAATCACCGTCGAAAATTGCACACTTCTGACAATTGAAAATTGCACACTCTTCGGGAGCCGCCGCGGAGGGGGCGGAGCGACCGGAGCGGGGCCTCCCAGGGCCCCGGGCATCCTCAGATCGGCCAATTGGGCCGCGATCCGCGCGCTCTTGGACCGGGCCTTCACGAGATTGCTCCCGTGATCCCGGCGTAGTCGGACAGCGGACGACGCTCTACGTCCACGACGCAGGGTGTCGAGGGTGCCCCGGTCTGTCTCGTCCAGGACTCGGGGAACACCCGCCAACCTCCGCTCCAACCCCCTAACGCCTCTGTCCTCCAGGCCAGAAAGTGTGCAATTTTCGACGGCCAAATCTGTGCAGTTTTACACGGCCGGTAACACGCAGCGAGCGCATCGTTCTGCCGCAGCCCCAGAAGGGTGTCGCGCGGGGGCGGAAGCCCTACCGTCTGGTCTCGGGGGTGGGCTTGGCCAAGGACGTGCCGCTGCGCTTGGAGCAAGTGCGGGAGCTGTCGGTGCGGCGCGTGGACGGGGACCGGGAGAGAGCGGTCTGGAACACGCTGATCGAGCACGAGCACCGGCAGGGGATGACGATCTTCGCCGGGGCCCAGATGCGCTACCTGGTGCATTCGGCGCACGGCTGGCTGGGAGCGCTGGGGTTCGCCGCGGCGGCACTGCGACTGGCGGTGCGGGAGCACTGGATGGCGTGGAGCGACGAGCAGCGGCGGCAGCATCTGCGGCGGGTGGTGGGGCTGAGTCGGTTCCTGATCCGGGGCGGCTGCTGCAACTTGGCGAGCCATGTGCTGGGGCAGGTGCTGCGGCGCTTGCCACCGGACTGGCGGCAGCGCTACGGATACCGCCCTTGGGTGGTGGAGACGTTCGTGGAGCAGGGGCAGCGCGGGACGAGTCTGCAGGCGGCGAACTTCGTGCGGCTGGGGATGACGGCGGGACGGGGACGGCAGGACCGGCGCAAGCGCCGCGCGGCGGGGCGCAAGACCGTGCTGGTGTACGAATGGGATTGCGACTGGCGGACGCAGCTGGGTGTGGGGTGGGTGGATCCGGCACCGCGGCTGGAGCCGGGCGCGGGTTTGGACAGCGAGAGTTGGGCCAGCCAAGAGTTCGGAGGGGCAATGCTGGGAGACAAGCGACTGACGAAGCGACTGGTGCATAGCGCGCAACTGCTGGCCCGGCAACCGGGAGTTTCGATCGCCAGGAGCGCCTTGGGCCAGGGCCGGAATGCCTCGGTGGACGGGTATTACCGGCTGATCGAGAAGCCCGCGGGCAGCGCGGTGAGGGTGCAGAGCCTGCTGGCTCCGCATCGGGCGCGGACGATCGAGCGCATGCGGGGCCAGCGGACGGTGCTGTGCCTGCAGGACGGCAGCGACCTGCGCTACGCGCGGCGGCCGGGGTGCGAGGGGCTGGAGGTGATCGGACGCAACCAGACGCGGAGCAAGACGCAGGGGATGCATCTGCAGCTGACGCTGGCGGTGACGTGCGAGGGGCTGCCGCTGGGCGTGCTGCGCTGCGGCTTCGGGACGCCGACCAAGCAGCAGGGGGGCCAGAGCCGGCGCTGGATTGACGGATACCGGGACATCGCGAAGGCCGCGCAGGAACTGACGCGGAGGACGCAACTGATCTCGGTGATGGACCGGGAAGCCGATTTCTTCGACCTGTTCCGGGAGCGGGAGCGGGACGGGCGGGTGGAGATCCTAGTGCGGGCCAAGCACGACCGGAAGCTGTGCGCGCAGGGGAGCAAGCTGTTCGCGACGATGGCGGGCGGGCAGGCCGACGGGAGCATGCAGGTGCAGGTGGAAGGCTTGACCGAGCGGCCGAAAGCGAGTCGCAAGCGGGCCCGAGCGGCGCGCCGCAAACGGCTGGCGAGCTGCGAGCTGCGCTATCGCCGGCTGGAGTTGCCGGCCACGGGCCAGGGTGGGCCGCCGGTGACGATGTGGGGGGTGCATCTGGTGGAGGTGGACCCGCCGGCGGACGAGAAGCCGGTGCAATGGTACTTGCTGACCAGTCTGGAAGTAACCTGCGCGGAGAGCGCGGAGAGGGTGGTGGGACATTACCTGCAGAGGTGGCGGATCGAGGATTACTTCCGGGTACTGAAGACGGGCTGCGGGGCGCAGCGGTCTGCGTTCCGGAACGCGGTGCGCTTGCAGCGGGACGTGGCGATCAAGAGCGTGATCGCGTGGCGGCTGATGGTGCTGACGCTGCTGGGGCGGCAAGTGCCCGAACTGGGAGCGGACCTGCTGTTCACGGTGGAAGAGCTGGCGTTCCTGCACGACTATGCTCGCGAGCACGAATACCCACGGCCGAACAGCCTGGGAGCGGCCATTCGACTGGTAGCGCATTTCGGAGGACATCGGGACCGGCGGCACGACCATCCGGCCGGTCACCAGACGATCTGGCGAGGCTACAACCGGCTGACGACGGCGACCGTAGGGCATATCGTCTGCTCCAAATGGGGAGTGGCCCGCCACGAGGAGAGTTGACGGAAATCGCGTTGTCCTGTCCTAGTTGTGGCTACACGGGAGGGCTAGGCATGGGAGACGAATCCAAGGTAGGATCAGGAACCGGGCGTGATTCACCACCCGCTGCAGGTTGCGCTCGCGGGTGGCCGGACTCCAACCGATGAAGCGGTCCCGCGGGGCGGTCTTCCAAGCGGCAGCACCGAAGCCCAGCAAGCCCAGCAACTGGCCGTCAGCCGCCTTTGCGAAGTAGCGCAACTGGGCCCCCGGCAAGCGCTTGTGCCCGAGGTAGTGGTAGCGCTCGACGAACTCGTTCCATAGACGACTGCGTGGATCGCGCGGGCGCAGGCAGTCCAGCCGGAGCGGGCGCACCTGCGCCAGCCGGGCGGGCAACAGTTCCGGGCGGGGCGGGTCGCGGGCCCGCGCCGCGCCGCTGGCAGGCGGAGCAGTCCGTCGCGCTGCATCCGGAGCAGCGCGACCCGCGCGCTGACCTGCTTGAGCCCGCCGTCGGGCTTGCGCCAGTGCAAGGCCCGGCAGACTGCCTGGGACAGGGCCGTGCGCGACAGGCGTGGCCGGCGTTGATCGATCAGCCCCCGGATCAGTTCCAGCTCGCTGGCCGCAAACCGCCGGCCACAGTAGCGCGCGCTCACGGGCCCCGGCTCCGGCCCGCCGGGCCAGCTTGCAGCGTCTCTCTGCGTTCCGGCGTAAAGCCCCAGGGCAACCAGGCGTCCGCGTCGGGGACCACCTTCCCGGGCCCAATCCGCGCACACTCGCCCAGATAGGCTGTCAGCCACTGCGTCAGGCTGACACCCCCCATCGCCAGCGTCCCGAACACCGATAGCAGCGTGCCTTGCAGCTTTGCCCCGACCTTGCTGTGCGATCCGTAGGAAAGCTTGCGCCCCACCACCGGCCGCCGCAGCACTCTCTCGGCAGCATTGTTGTCCAACGGCACTCCCGGTTTCTGCAAGAAAATCTCGAGGCCCGGCTGATGCTTGAGCAGTGATCGCTGCGGCTTCAGCCGCGGGTCCGCCCAGCCCGACAGCTTTTCCTCGGCCTCGAAACGTTGCACCTCCCGCTCGGCTTGCGCGAACAGCGCCGCGCACTCGGCCTCCAGTCGCAGCTGCACCGCTGCGAAGCCCGGCCCTTGTGCCTGCAGCCCTGCCGGTTGGTCCCACAGCTCCAGCCGCTGGCGATTGAGCCGGTACAGCAGCGCGATCCGATCCAAGATACCGTCGCCCCATTCCTCCAGGTTTGGCCGCGACCGCACCAGCTTCACATAGTCCCGCCGGACGTGCGCCCAGCAGAATGCGAGCTCAATCTGCCCGCCGTGCTCGCGCGCCAGTCGCACATACGCGCAATACCGGTCACAGACCAGTGTCAGCGGGCGCTCCAACCCCAGTCCCCCGAACAGCGCCGCCGCCGCCTGCGCACTGCGCGAGTCCTCCACCCGCATGCGCACCGCATCCGCCGTCAGACACGCCCACAGCCAGCAGCGCGCGTTCTGCCCCTCTTCCGCCCGCACGTGGACCACCCAGCTCGTCTCGTCCCCGTGCGCTACCTGTGCCCAGCGCTGATGCTCCCCAATCGCCCGCTCCAAGGGCTTGAACCACTCCAAGAACGCCTCTTGGTGCCCCAGCAGCGTGCTCGCCGGAAGGCGCACTCCCCAGTCCCCCCATTCGCGCTCAAAGGCCCGCGCCGGATGGCGCTGCCAGTACACTTGCACCAAGAACGCTAGACACTCGTCACGAGTACGCAAGACCGGTGAAGAACATCTTCGTCAAGCCTCTCTGCCCGGACTGGAAAGCGATCCTGAACCGCTAGACGACGCCCCTCCGCCACTCGCCTCTCGAACGCTTACCTCGGATCTTCGGCCTATTCTAAGGCATTGCCGAGACGGGGCGAGGGCCGCTTCCGCCGCGACATTCGAGCTGCCCCCAGCGGGCCGTGGCTCCGAGTCGCGCCGTGGGACGGGGTATGCGTTGATAGCACCGCCGTGTCGCGGCACTGTGCCGTCCCCCGTGCCCAGTCATGGCTCGCTGGCTCGGGCGATGCCGAGCGGCTGGCCATGACTCCCAGGCACGAGGAAGGAGCCCTCCTGCTGCGGTGTGCCGTGCTTGTGCCCCCGGCCCATCGTTGGCATACTCTGCTACCTTCAGGTGGTCACTCGGGGAACAGTCGTCGCGGGCCGTTAGCGTTGCAAGGCCAGAGTCGGGGCTCGTGAGCGAATGGACGCGCGCATCCTTTTCGCAGCTGCCCAGCTGCTGGTGTGCCTCCGGGACGCTCGCCTCCTGGCGTCAAGGCCGCGACTGGCCTACTGGTGGGTTCCGGCGTCGCTCTTGGTTGCGACCGTCTGCGGCGTGGCGGCCGAGCACCTCTCGGCGGACCGGGCACGCGCAATCCTCGAGGATCCCCGCTTCTGGTGTCCGGCGGTCGGATTGCACGCGGTTGCCGCGGCGTGGTCCTCGATCCGGATCAGGCGTGGCGGGCGTCCAGACTGGATCTGTGTCTTGCCCACGCCCGTCACGCTCGTGGCTTGGACGGGAGTTTCCCGGGAGGTCTTGGTCTACTCCGAAGCTCTTCCTGGGCCGCTGACGGGCGTCTTGGTCGGGGCTGCTTGCGTAGGACTCTCCATGGTCGCCGCCATCGTCACACGTGGCCGGGTCGACGCCGAATCTGCACTGCGCTTCGCCACTCTGACGCACTTGAGCGCCTTGTGCCTGATACCCGCCGGGGCGATCGCGGACCGCCCCATCGCGAGCCAGCCGGTGGATTGGACAGCAACCGCCGTGGTCCTTCCCGCCGTGGGTATCCTGCTAGGGCTTTCGTTCGCGTGGCACCGGTGGCGCGCGCGTTAGCTTCGCGCTGTCGCACTTGCCAACCTCAGGCTGGTCGAAGTGGGCATCTCGCCGCGCGTTGACCGGTTGTCAACCGTCTCGCACAGGGGTGGCGCAGACTGGCGTTCTGAGTTGATGGCCTTTCCACACCCAAGCGGACCCGCGAGTTCCTGCCATCTGCACCCCGAGTCTCACGGCTGGCCGAGACTTAGTCCTCAATCCACGCAATGCTTGCCGGCGGGGTTCGGCTGCACTGGATGCTTTCCGTCATGCCGCCCGAGATCGTGGCGCACGCAGTGTCCGTGGCCGTTCGCACGGCCTCTTCTTCGGTCGTGCCAGATGCTGTCGCGCAGTTAGTCCGGCCCTTGAATTCCATGCATACCTCGCATGTGTACTGCCTAAGTCCCATCGACGAGTAGATGACCGCGGCGAGGACCGCGAGGATGAAGACCACCGCTGCGAGAATAGGTTTCGACATCTGGGAACCATTGTAGAGTTCGGGCCCCCAACTCCCCGGCGATGCCTCACGCATCGGCCGCTCGCCGCGGTTGGATCGATAGGGTGGCCATTCAGCGCCGCGATGGCCGCCGGTTGAACTTGCCACTGCAGACGGGTAGAATTTGGCAGCGGCCCGGCCGCGATCAGCAAAGGCTCGCATTGAAGGAACCGACCCGCAGGGACGCGCTGGCGCGGGGTGCCGCGCTTGCGGCGACAGCCTTCGGCTTTGACCTCAGGCCTGCCCGGGCGGCTGCCCGAGCGCTCAAGATCTCGCGCACAACCCAGACGCACAGCATCTGCCCTTATTGCGCGGTCGGATGCAGCGTTGTCATCCACACGCTGGGTGACCGCGCGCAGAACGTGAAGCCGACGGTCGTTCACATCGAGGGAGACACCACGAGCCCCATCAATCGCGGCACCCTCTGCCCGAAGGGAATCTCGCTCAAGGAGTTCGTGGTTAACGACCAGCGGCTTACCGAGCCCCTGTACCGGGCCCCAGGTGCGACTGACTGGGAGCCCTTGACCTGGGACCGCGCGATCCCGATGATGGCGCGCCGGATCAAGGACACTCGCGACAAGGGATTCGAGGCCTCCGACTCCGCTGGCAGGACGGTCAACCGTGTCGCGAACATTGGGCTCATCGGCGGGTGCACTGACACGAACGAGATCAACTACCTGCTCGGGAAGTTCCGATTCGGACTGGGCCTGCTGACCTACGAGAATCAGGCACGCCTTTGACACGGTCCCACGGTAGCCAGTTTGGCCGCCACGTTCGGGCGCGGCGCCATGACCAACGGCTGGACCGACGTCGCCAATGCGGATGTCGTTCTGGTGATGGGCGGAAACCCAGCCGAGAACCACCCGGTGGGCTTTCGCTTCGCGATGCAGGCCAAGCGCACGCGCAAGGCACGGCTGGTGTGCATCGATCCGCGCTTCAACCGCACGGCTGCCGTCTCCGATCTCTACGTGCCCCTTCGAGCCGGAACCGACATCGCGTTCCTTGGCGGGCTGATCCGCTTCGCGCTCGAGAGCGGCAACGTTCACACGGACTACGTCCTTGCGAACACCAATGCGTCGTTCCTCGTCAGGGACGGCTTCTCGTTCGAGGACGGCCACTTCTCCGGCTGGAATGAGGAGACGGGCAACTATGACAAGGCGACATGGTCATACGAGCTCGACGCACGTGGATACGCACGCGTCGACCGATCCATGGAGCATCCCCGCAGCGTGTTTCAGCTGCTGATGCAGCACTATTCGCGATACACGCCGGAGGTTGTCTCACGAATCTGCGGCTGCACCGCCGATGCTTTCGAGAGCGCCGCCGAGATTATCTGTTCTAGCGGCCGCGCTGGCAGGTCGGGGACCATCCTGTACGCCTTGGGTTGGACCCAGCATTCCCACTCCGTCCAGCTGATCCACACCGCAGCGATGCTGCAACTGCTGCTGGGGAACATCGGGATTCCGGGCGGCGGCGTGAACGCCCAGCGCGGCCACTCGAACATCCAGGGCGCGACGGACATGGGCGCTTGGGACAAGCTTCCCGGGTACCTGAACGTCCCGCGGGCCAACTGGGAATCGCTCGCTGACTACGTTGCGGCGAACTCCCCGCGGCCCCTGCGACCGAACTCGATGAACTATTGGTCGAACACGTCGAAGTTCATGGTCAGCCTCCTAAAGGCCTACTATGGCCCGAATGCCAGCGCGTCCAACGATTTTGGCTACGGATACCTTCCGAAGATTGACGAGGGAGCCGTTCACAACTGGGGCGCGCTCTTCGACGAAATGTACAGGGGCCGCGTGGACGGCCTGATCTCCTTTGGAATGAACCCAGTCGCCGGCGGGCCGCACTCCTTCAAGATGATCGAGGCTCTCGGGAAGCTGGACTGGCTCATCGTGGCGGAGAACTTCGAGACTGAGACTGCCTCGTTTTGGAAGGCGGGCCGGGCAGCGGCAGCCGACTATCCGGATGCGACCCCCGCGCCCGAGGTCCAGACTGAGGTCTTCCTGTTGCCCGCGTCCTGCTTTGCCGAGAAGGACGGCACGTTCGTCAACTCGTCCCGGTGGCTGCAGTGGAAGGACAAGGCCTTGGATGCGCCGGGCGAGGCGACTGACGATCAGGAGATCATCGCCCGCCTGTTCTTGGAACTCCGCCGGCTGTACGCCGAGGAAGGCGGGGCCGGTTCCGAGTCGTTGCTCGCCGTGGATTGGAGCTATGGCAACGCGGTCAGCCCGTCCCTGACCGAGGTGGCCAAGGAGATCAACGGCACGGACCTGTCGACCGGTCGGCAAGTGCCGGGCTTCGGCGCCCTCGGGGACGACGGTTCGACGCTGTGCGGCAACTGGCTCTACTCGGGGTCGTTCCCGGAAGAGGGCAACATGATGGCGCGCCTTGACGCGTCCGACCCGACCGGCCTCGGCTTGCACTCGGAGTTCGCTTGGAGCTGGCCCGCGAACCGGCGTGTGCTCTACAACCGAGCGTCGGCCGGCGTGTCTGGCGAGCCGTGGGACCCGTCCCGCGCTCCCATACGCTGGCGGGACGGCCGCTGGCACGGGGATGTGCCCGACTACAGCGCCAGCGCACCGCCCGAGCGATTCGGCCCGTTCATCATGCTGCCGGAAGGCGTCGCGAAGCTGTTCGCCCCGGACTTCGCGGAGGGGCCGTTCCCCGAACACTACGAGCCCGCCGAGTCTCCGATCCGAAATCCTCTGCATCCGGCTGTGAGCAGCAACCCGGCGGCCACGATCTTTGGCAGTGACATCGACACGCTCGGTGGGCCGGACCACTTCCCCTACGTCGCGATCACGTACCGGCTGACGGAGCATTTCCACTACTGGACGAAACATGTCAGCTCCAGTGCGCAGCTCCAATCCACCTTCTTCGTCGAGATCGCGCGGAGCCTGGCCCGGGAGAAGGGGATCGAGAACGGTGATTTGGTTCGCGTCCGGTCTGCACGGGGCAGCGTGGTGGGCGCGGCGATGGTTACGAGGCGCATGCGGGCGCTTGAGGTGGACGGCCAGACCGTGCACCACGTCGGCTTGCCCATCCACTGGGGCTTCCTGGGCCGCGTGCGCGGCCCGCTGGTCAACAACCTGACCCCCTCGGTCATGGATCCGAACTCTGGCACCCCGGAATACAAGGGGTTTCTGGTCAGCCTCGAGAAGCTCGAAGGGCGGGAGCTTGCACAGGTCCTGCAAGCGCGTGAGGGGCGGCATGCCTAAAGTCGCGAAGCTGATCGACACGAGCACCTGCATCGGCTGCAAGGCGTGCGAAGCGGCCTGTCAGGAATGGAACGACAACGGCTTCGCCGTCGGGACATTCCAGGGCAGCTACCAGACCGCCAAGGACTTGGACCACGACTTCTGGAATCTGATCAAGTTCAACGAGATCGAGCGAGCTCCCGACGAGATCACGTGGAACATGGCCAAGTACCAGTGCATGCACTGCATCGACGCAGGCTGCATGACTGCCTGTCCCGCGCCGGGTGCGATCTTCCGGCTGGACAGCGGCATCGTCGACTTTGACCACGACAAGTGCATAGGCTGCGGATACTGCATCACGGGCTGCCCGTTCGACATCCCCAAGCTGAGCCCCGTGACCCAGAAGGTCTACAAGTGCACGCTCTGCTCGGACCGGACGGAGGCGGGCCTCGAACCCGCCTGCGTGAAGGCATGCCCCACGAGTTGCCTGACGTTCGGGACGCGTGGCGATCTGGTGCAGATCGCCGGTGCCAGGGCCGAAGAACTGCGCGAGGACGGGCACCAATCCGCGGGGGTCTACAACCCGGCGGGCGTCGGGGGCACGCACGTGCTCTACGTCCTGAAGGATGCCGACGATCCCCAGAGCTACGGCCTTCCGGCGAATCCGCGCGTCCCCTGGACGGTCTCGTTCTGGAAGGGGCCGCTGAAGTGGATTGGCAATATCGCCCTTGCGGGCGGCGTTCTCGGCACGGTCTGGCACTATCTCCGTTTCGGGCCGAGCGATGTCCGGCCCGCATCTGTTGCCGCGGCCGACGAGGTGGACCGTGGCCCCGCCTGAACCCCGGGTGGAACGCTTCTCGCTGGAAGAAAGAGCCGTCCACTGGTTGGTGGCGGCCTGCTTCCTGTACGCCGCGCTGACCGGACTGTCCCTCTGGTCCCCCAGCCTCTACTGGTTGGCGGGCGTCCTTGGCGGGGGCGAGACCGTCCGCTGGGGCCATCCTTGGGGCGGCGTCTTGTTCGCAGCGGCTCTGGGCTGGATGTTCCGGAATTGGGCGCGCCAGATGCGCCTTGATCGGGACGACCGCGAATGGCTGCGGAACGCCCGGGCCTACGCCGTCCACTCCGACACTGGATTGCCGGAGGCCGGTCGATTCAATGCCGGCCAGAAGGTGCTCTTCTGGGCGCAGGCCGCGGCCACGGTGCTGCTGCTTGCGAGCGGCGCGGCGCTGTGGTTCCCCGCAACCTCGCCGCGCTGGCTCTTGGAATCGTCCGTGCTTGTGCACCCGGTGGCCGCGCTGGTGTCTCTCGGCGGGATCATCGTGCATGTCTACATGGGCACGGCGGGCGTGCCCGGAGCTTTCCGGTCGATGGTCAGGGGCTGGGTGACGCCGGCCTGGGCCGCGTTCCACCATCCCAAGTGGTTCCGCCAGGTTTCCAAGCGCTAGCGCGACGCCGGGCGCGACGGGCCAGAGCACTCGCCGCTGAGCGCTCCGAGTCCCGCGAAGTCCTGACATTTTTCGCGAGCGTTTCTGACTTGCAGGGTCGCCTTGTCGGCGAGTTCCCGCCCTTCGGCCTGCCAGGGGCAGTTGACGCTCTGACCGCCGGGAGCCTGTTGGAGGCAGCGTCCGGTGTGTCCAAGTTGCTGGCCGAGTGTGGCCCGCCCGCGCTCCGAGAGGCCTGCCCGAGTTCCGATGCGCGCGCGTTTCTCCGGTCCCTGCGGCGTTGTCTGCGCGGGGAGGACACCGAATCCCCGGCTAGCTTCGCCGCGAGGGTGGTTCTGCAGCCCGCACTGTACGAGGCCCCGGAAATTCGGGACGGTCCGAGGGCCGGCCCTCAACGCACAGCTTGTCCCCGCTGTGGCCACTGGCCCCAAGCTGGCAGGCTTGTGCGAGAAGCCGACGGACTGGCCTGGAGTGGGTGTGCTCGCTGTGCCTTCGCTCGTGGGCCGCGCCTGCGGGCCAGTGCCCGGCGTGTGGGTGTGACGACCGCCGTGCCGTTTCGTACTATGCGGCGCCGGAACTCGGCGGCCTGCGCCTTCGTGCATGCGAGCGGTGCAAGCGCTATGTTAACGTCGTGGACCTAGCGGTCGACCGTGCCGCGATCGCCGACGTGGACGAGCTGGCGGCACTGCCGCTGGATGTGTGGGCATCTGACGCCGGATACTCCAAGCTCCACCGCAACTTGATCGGCGCGTGACGGGAATTCCGGGGCGCCGGTTCCGGGGCCGCGCGCCGATGGACCGTGCACGGCTGCAGACCCGTGAGTCCATGCCCGTCACTAGGGTCAGGGTACGCTAGAAACATGGCGGCATTGGCGGAGGGGGCGCGCGCCCCGGACTTTGACTTGGAAGACGCGGACGGCGCGGCGTTCAGCCTTGGCGAGGCCTTGCAGGGAGGCCGCGTGTTGCTGACGTTCTACAAGACTTCGTGCCCGACCTGCCAGTATGCCCTGCCGTTCTTGGATCGCTTCGAGGGGCTTGTCGATGGCGCGGGTGCCACATCCGTCACGGTCTCGCAGGACTCGGTCGCCGACACGGAACGCTTCAACGTGGTGTTCGGGTTCGGCACTCGCCAGATATTTGACAGGGAAGACGACGGATTTCCAGTCTCGAACGCATACGGGCTGACCAATGTGCCGACTGTCTTCTTGGTCGGACAGGACGGCCGTATCGAGCACTCGATGGTCAGCTGGTCCAAGGCGGACGTGGAGGCGTTGGCGCGGAAGCTGGGGGTGGAGTCGCCGTTCGGGCCGACCGAGGACGTGCTGCCATACAAGCCTGGTTGAGGGTCCCGCAACTAGCTCCGGTCCGGAGCAGCAAGCCAGTTCAGAGCCAGCCGTTCGCTCACTTATGGGCCGGGGCTTGCCCGAGTTGTGCCGGCCCCAGACGCGGATAGCGCGTCGTCAGTCCTTCGACCGTGGCCCGGGGTCACTGGCAGCGCGGCGCCGGCTCTGCCCCGGAAGGCCGGCCGGGTTCTCGTGCACCCTCTCCCGGCGGGCATGGCCCAGAGCGCCGGCCAGCCCGACCGAGGCCTCTCCGTAGCGGTCCCTGATCGCGTCCACCGCTCGCAGGGTCCGCGTCCACCGCTCGCGATCGTCCCCCTCGAACAGGGAGGGTTGGATCTGTGGGTCTTGCCGCAGATCAAAGGCCTGGACACCGAGCAGCCGCACCGCCCGTGACGGCGTGTGGTGGCGCTTGAACAGATCGCGCGCGGCCTGCAGCAGCACGGCGTCGATCTGCGTCGGCTCGTCCAGACTCCTGGATCTGGTCCGAGTCGAGAAGTCAGAGTAGCGGATCTTGATCTGGAGCTTGCAGGCCCACACCCCGTGCTCGCGAAGCCTCCGCGCGACCAGCTGGGTTAGCTTCGCGATCGTCGCGTTGATGGGCACCGGATCGGCCGTGTCCTTGCGGAATGTCGTCTCGTAGCTGACAGACTTGGGAAGCTCGGCCGCCGAAAACCCGGGAGTGAGCCATGCTCCGGCGTCCTGGCCGACGGCCTTGCCCGCAAGCGCCGCGCCCTGCTTTCCCATCTGGCGCTCCAGTGCTTGCCTGCCGATCCGGGCCGCGTCGCCGACCTTCCGAACTCCGAGGGCGACGAGGCGCCGCTTGGCCACTTTGCCAACACCCGGTATCTTGCCGATCTCGAGCGGAGCCAGGAAGGCTCGCTCAGCGCCGGGCCAGACCCGCAGGATTCCGTTCGGCTTCGCCAGTCCGGAGCAGACCTTTGCGACCAGCCGCGATGTGCCGATCCCAATCGAGCACGGCAGTCCGGTCTCGTCGAACACCGCCTCGTGGAGGTCGTGAGCCGCCTTCAGCGCGGTACCGAGCAGTCGTTCCGTGCCTGTCATGTCAAGGTACGCCTCGTCAATGGAGGCCATCGAGATGTCGGGGGAAAAACCTTCCAGCACGGAGCGGACTTGGTGGGAATAGGCGAGGTACCGGTCGGGGCGGCCTTCTAGGAACACGGCCTGAGGGCAACGGCGGTAGGCTTCCCGCAGGGGCATCGCCGAGTGCACGCCGAATCGCCTCGCAGTGTAGGACGCAGCCGCGACGACGCCCCGCTCGTTCGGCTTGCCCCCGACAACGACAGGGCGGTCCCGCAGCGTGGGATCTGTGAGTTCCTCGACCGAGACAAAGAACGCGTCCATGTCTAGGTGGAAGATCGTCCGATCCCTTGCTGCACCTAGCGCCACGGCCGGCTCACAAAGCGATTGTCCGTTACGTAGAAGCGAAGCGCAAGGTGCCTCGCGCGGCTGATCCCGACCCTCGTCGCTGTCGTGACGGCCGGGCGCGCCGGATCTGCGGCGGGATGCAGCGATAGGGGCCCGGTCACCAGATCCGAGCCGTTGAGCCGCATGTCCACGCCCATCGCTTTGGTCAAGCGCCCCGGACCGCTGGCAAGCATCTCGCTGGCGGCACCCCGGGGACGCCTCGCTCGCATCAGTCCAACGCCGATCGTGGGCTCGAGCGCCCTCACCAGAACACAGCCGGGCCTTCCGGCCGGCTCGGCCACCACGTTGAGGCAGCAGTGCAGCCCGTACGCCATGAAGACGTAGGCATGGCCGGGAGGCCCGAAAATCACCCGCGTTCTGGGCGTGATGCCCGCGCTGCTGTGTGCGGCGGCGTCGCCCGTGCCCAGGTAGGCCTCGACTTCGACGACCACGCCTCCCACCGTGCCTCCAGCGGACCGGTGCACCAGCGTCATCCCAAGCAGATCACGGGCCACGCGCTCGGTTGGGCGGGCGAAGAACTCCCGGCCAGGTCGCGGGGTGCCGAGTGCGCTCGAGCTAACCGCGATGGCGGCAGCCATGGCGTCGGCTCACGTGGCCAGCCCGAGTCGGCGCATGAGCGCCTCGGGGTCCGGTTCCCGGCCCACGAAGGCCCGGAAGAGCTTCTCCGGAGGCATGCTGTTGCCTGTCTCCAAGATAGTCTCGCGGAACGCGCGCCCGGCCTCGTCGCTGAAGATTCCGTCCCGTTCGAACCGCGTGAAGGCGTCGGCGTCGAGCATCTCGGACCACTTGTACGAGTAGTAACCCGCGCCATATCCGACAGGGCTGGCAAACAGGTGTGTGAAGGCCGCGACCATCGCGTGGTCCCCTGATAGCCGCACGGGCGAGTGGCGGTCCAAAATGCCCGCGGAGTACGGGATCACATCCTCCGGCGAAGGCTCCTCGAATTCCGTGTGCAGTGTCAGGTCGAGGGTCGCGAAGCCAATCTGGCGCATCTGCGCATTCGCGCTGCGAAAATTGCGGGCCTGCCTCATCTTGGCGTACAGCTCGTCCGGAATCCTCTCGCCCGTCTCGTAGTGTCTGGCGAACAGGTCAAGCGCCTCGCGCTCCCAACACCAGTTCTCCATGATCTGCGACGGCAGTTCAACCCAGTCCCACGCAACGTTCGTCCCGGCCAGGCTTCGGACCTCCACCTTGCTCAGCACGTGGTGCAGCAGGTGCCCGAACTCATGGAAGATCGTCTCGACCTCTCGGTGGGTGAGCAGGGCGGGCTTGCCGCCCGACGGCGGCGTGAGGTTGCCGCAGTTGAGGGCCAAGTGGGGAGTGCGGCCCCCGTCCCGGGGCACGCCCGTGATGAGTGAGTCCATCCAAGCCCCGCCCCGCTTGTTCTCCCTGGGGAAATAGTCCGCGTAGAAGCTGCCCAGATGGGTCCCGTCCAAGTCGGTGACGTCGTAGGTGTCCACCCGCTTGTCCCAGACCGGCATGCCTTCGCGCCGGCGGACCCGGACGCCGAAAAGGCGGCGAACGATGCGGAACAGCCCGGCGAGCACGCCCTCATAGGGGAAGTACGGTCTGAGGTCTTCCTCGTCAAAGTCGTAGCGCTCACTCCGGAGCTTCTCTGCGAGATAGGCAAGGTCCCACGGCGCCAAGGTCCTGCCCGCGTAGTCCCTCAGCTCCTCGTTCTCGCGCTCGAAGGGCCCCTCGGTCCGGGCCCTCAGCCCGTCCACGAAGCGCCGCGCGCCGCGGGCAGACCTTGCCATGCGGTCTTCCAAGACCAGATCGGCGAAGTTCTCGTAGCCGAGCAGGCGTGCCTTCTCGGCGCGCAGCCGCAGGATGCGGGCAATGTTCCCCCGGTTGTCGAAGACCCCGGCGGCCGCCCTGCCGGAGTATGCCGTGTAGAGTCGCTCGCGCAGCCGGGCGTCGTCCAGATAGGTGATGGCCGCCAGATAGCTCGGAGCCTGCAGCGTGAACCGCCAACCGTCCAGTCCTTTCGACTGGGCGCTCTCGCGGGCCGCCTCGACCGCGGATGGCGGCAGGCCCGCCACCTGGCGCTCCTCCCGGACGACAAGGTCGAACGCGTTGGTCGCGTCTAGAACATTCTCTGAGAACTTTGTAGTTATCTGTGCTAGCTCGACGTTGATCTCGAGCAACCTCGACTTGCCGGCCTCGTCGAGCTCCGCGCCATTCCTCCGGAAATCGCTCAGCGTCTTCTCGAGGAAACGCCCCTTGGTCCCGCTCAACCCTCGCGCCTCGGGAGAGCTCTCGAACTGCTTGATCCGCTGCCAAATTTCCGGATTCAGCGGAATCTTGGAGAAGAACTCACTCACGCGCGGCCGCACCGCGTTGTACGCCTCACGCAATGCTGGATAGGTTGCCACAGTTTCAAGGTGTGCCACCACGCCCATGGCGTAGGACAGGGTTTCCCCCAGCTCGTCCAGATCACCGAGCGTGGTGTCGTACGTCACTGGCGGCCGGTCACTGGCAAGAGACTCGACGGCAACCTCCGTTTCGCGCAGCAGCCCGCCGATCGCGGGCTCGACATGTTCGGCCCGAATCGCGCCGAACGGGACGTCGAACCGAACTTCGGTCAGTGGGTTTGCCATGGCAGTCCACCCAGCGTATCAGCGAGGCGCTCCGGGCTCGTCCAGGGTGGAGCGCGGGCTAGGAACGCTCCTACGAGGGATCGCTGAGCTGGTCCGTGACGCAGGGCCGCAAGCGACGCGAGGCCGCTCCAGACACGGGGCCAGTGTTCCCGGCATTCCGTGCCGACAGGGCGAGGCGCGATCCGGCCGCTGATACGCTGGGTCTGGCGCCCGTCACGCGAGAAGCCCGGCTCGCGCCCGCAGGTCGGTGCGCGACTGGTCGCCTGTGGTGCACGACCACAGGGAGACCCGTGACGGTGCGGAGGGTGCATGGCGTCTGTTCCGTTCATCAAGGCTCAGGCCGCCGGCAACGATTTCCTGATTGTCGAGAGACGCGACTTGCTCGGGTTTGGCTCGGGCATGGAAGAGCTTGCCCAGCTTGCCGCCGACCTTTGTGACCGGCGCTTCGGCGTCGGGGCTGACGGCCTTGAAGTCCTGAGCCCGCCGACACGGAGCGGAGCGGTGGTCTCCGCCCATCTCTGGAACAGCGACGGCAGCGAGGCCGAGATTTCGGGCAACGGCACTCGCTGCGTCGCCGCTGGGATCGCCGCCCGCGGGGACGGCCGGGGCGTTATCCGCATCGAGACCGGGGCGGGGCTGCGCGACTTGGAGTTGATATCGCGGAACCACCCCCACTACCGCTTCCGCATGATCACGCCCGAAGGGGACTTCTCGGTCGTTGCGGCCGACGTCCCGCTGGCCGCTGGCGGCAGGAACTTTGCGGCGACCCTTGTGGATGTGGGAAATCCGCAGTGTGTCTGCAGAGTGGACTCGTTCGACTTTGACTGGCGCGCGGCCGGGGCGCGGATCGAGTGCCACACCGATCTGCCCTCCTCGACGAACGTGTCCTTCGTGCGGGTGCTGGGGGAAGGGGACTGCGGCGCGATTCTCGAAGTCCGGTTCTGGGAGCGGGGAGCCGGCGCCACCCTCAGCTCGGGAACCGGGTCGCTCGGCGCGGCGGTCGCAGCCCGGCGTCACGGCTGGGTCGGCGAGAGCGCTCGGATTGCCACCCAGGGCGGCGCGATGACCGTTGACTGGCTGGACGGGCTGCGGCTGACGGGGGACGCGACGATCATCTGCCAGGGCAGGTACGACCTCGGCGCCCGGCAGGGGCGGGCTGGGTAGGCATCTGAGAGACTAGGCGGCATGAGACTTCTGATCGCTTTGATGCTGCCCCTTGCGGCCTGGCCGCAGGCCGGCACGCTCTCCCGGGGATTGGCCACCGAGACCTTCTCTTGCGGGAACCTGGCCCGCAGCTGTAGCGGGCCGGCGAGACGGTTCATGGAGGCGAAGTGCGGCTACGTCACGGCGGAGGATGGCAGCCGGATCCAAGTGCCGGCCGTGCCGGCCGACGGGCCTGACCCCGCCGATCTGTTCAACGACTGCTCGGGGCCAGGGCACAACCCCGATCCGTTCGAGGGTCTCGATGCTGTCGAGGTTGACCCCGGCGGGGAGGAGATCTCGGGCCACGTGTTTGGAGACAACTACTTTGAGCTCTACGTCAACGGTCGCATTGTCGCGCGCGACCCGATCGGCTTCATCCCATTCAATTCGAGCGTCGTGCGCTTCCGCGCAACCGGGCCCGTGACCTACGCCGTGAAACTGGTCGATTGGGGCACACATCTGGGCGTCGGCATGGAGTACGACCGCTGGAATGTGGGGGACGGCGGGTTCATCGCGGCCTTCAGCGACGGTACCGTGACCGGCGGCGACTGGAAATGCCGGGCGTTTTACATCAGCCCGCTGGACGACGCAACTTGCGTCAAGCCCGGCCCGGACACCTCGGAGTGTCCGGAGCGGCCCAAGTGCGTCGAGCGCGATCCGGCCAGTTGCGCCGCGCTGCACTTCCCGGTCCCGGCCGACTGGGCAGATCCCGGCTTCGACGATTCCGGCTGGTTGGCAGCCTCGACATACCCCGCGAGCGCCGTCACCAACCAGCGCGCCTACAGTGGGTATGCCGAGAAATTTGGCGACGCGGAATTCATCTGGTCGCGGAATCTGGACCAGGACAACTTAGTGCTGTGCCGCGGCCGGGCTGCGGACTCGCGCTGACCGCTTCGCCGGCGTCGGCCGCGGGCCTCAATCGCCGAGGAGGACGGCCCGCCCGTCGCGGATGCTGAGGCTCTTGCGACCGCTGAGAATGGCGACCAAGTCCTCGCCGATCAAATCCACGGCCCGTTCCTTGAGCACTCCTGAGGCCCGCAGCGACTCGATGTCGGCAAACTGCCCGCGAATCAGTTCGACCATTCGATCCGAATCGATGAGCAGGCGCAGCGGAATGCTGTTGGTCGCGGCCATTGCACCCAGGAAGCAGCGGAGCACAGCCAATGTCGCCGATTCCTGCTGCGTGACCTGGCGCTTCGGCGTTGCGACGGTGTAGTCCTCGGACTGGGACCTGAGGCCCCGTTGAATGGCGAACAGCAGTTTCTTGCGCCCGGCGTCGCTCTTTGTGCCACCCAGCCCGCGAAAGTCCCGCAGCGCCGAGGCCGTCGCCGGCCGGGCCGTTGCAAGCTTGACGAGGATCCTGTCCTCCGCGATCCATTTGCGGGGAATGTCGGAAGCCTCGGCCCGCTCCTCCCGCCACGCGACCAGTTCCCTCAAGACTCCGAATGTCGGCCGGTCCAACCGACGGTTGCCAGCAATCTTCCGGGCGAGGACCTTCGGGTCGAATTGCGCCTTGGCCTGTCCGCCACTGCGGGCGGAGAGCTCCAAAGCCCAGTCCATCCGGCCCAGCTTGTCCAGCTTCTCCCTGAGAACCGTCGCGGCCTGCGGCAAGTGGGAGACATCTTCCAGCGCGTACTTCAGCATTGCTTCGGGAATCGGGCGCTTGAGCCAATTCGTCCGGCTGTAGCCCTTGCCGATGCGGACCCCGAGCAGCTTGCGCAGCAGTTTCGAGAGGCCAACTTGGTCCCCGATCCCGAGCAGCGCGGCTGCCGTGGAGGTGTCCAAGACCGGTTCGGCAATGATCCCGTACGTGCGGTGGAGGCAGATCTGGTCCTGATCGACGGCGTGCGCGATCTTCAGCGTGCCCGGGGAGACGAAGATGTCCAGCAGCGGCCGCATGGACCGCGACGACAGCTCCAACGGATCGACGGCCCAAGATCCGGAAGTGTCGGCCACCTGAATCAGGCCGAGGGCCGGAGAGTATGTACGCTCCCACAGGAACTCGGTGTCAAACGCAATGGCCGGCTGGTCTGCCAGCCGCTTGGCCAGATCGGCCAGCTGCCCGCGAGTCTCGATGATCTGGGAATTGCCGCGGGCGCGCTTTTTCCGGGTCCTGCGCAACGAATCTTGGAGCCCGGCATGAAATCGCCGAACCGGACTCCAGCGTAGCACCGCGTCCGGTTGCAACCGTTTTGCCCCCGGCCGCCGATGGCTCTGGCGACCAGTGCTTCGGCCTCCGGTCTTGTCGGGCAGGATGACTGTGCTCCGGACCGGGTCACGCCGATCGCGGCAGTAGCCACCGCGAAACATGTCACGTCTGTCAAGCTCTACCCTCGCGCAAGCGCGGCCGTCGGCGCGCCGTTGAAGGTGTCGCCGGCGGCGGTGATTTCCCCGGCGCGGACCGCGTGGGGCGGGACGGTCCCGCCCGAGCAAGCCCACGCGTGTTCCGAGCCGAGGTTCAGGATGACGACCGATGGCCCAAGCCCCGCCAAGCCCTTCAGGATGGCGCCGGTCGCGTCCCGGCGGATGCCCAGCAAACTGGCGGCCTCCTCGCTGTTCGGCGTCAGGGTGTCCACTCTGCGGAGGAGGCTGCCTGCGAGGCGCTCGCTGGCCGGCGCCGGGTCCAGCACGGTTGTCGCACCGCGGGCCTTGGCCACCGCGAGCGCCTCCGCGACGGCCTCGATCGGCGACTCCAGCTGGCACATGAGGATGTCGCCGGCCCGCAGTCCCTCCAGACAGGCGTTAACCCTGATCGGCGTTAGTGAAGCGTTCGCTCCCGGAGAGACCACGATCGCGTTCTCCCCGCCGGGCAAGACTTGGAGCAGCGCTGTCCCGGTCGCGCGCGGGACCCGCCCCACGTGGCCGGTGTCAACCACGGCCGATCGCAGGCTGTCGAGCAGGAGATCCCCTGGCGGTCGGGTCCCACGTGTCCGACCATCCCAACGCGCATGCCTAAGCGCGCCGCGGCCACGGCTTGATTGGCGCCCTTGCCACCCGGGAACTGCGCCATGTCACCCCCCGCGAGGGTCTCGCCCGGTCTGGGGAGCCGGTCGACTACGGTGACGTGGCCAGCGTTCAGGCTGCCCACGACGGTGACCGGCACGGTGGCCGCGGCCCGAGGGCAGCGCCTGCCTAGATGGGCAGCCGCCCGTCCGCGCGCTGGGCCAGCCAATCGCGCGAAGCGCCGAATCCGCTCATCACGGCCGCTCCGACCGCGACGTTCCAGAGCACGACCAGGACGGACCACCCGACGACGGGAATTGCTTGGATGCACAGCACCAGCATGGCAGCCGCGAGCGTTGACGGCACCCTCCGCCAGCCGGGCAGCACGTTGCGCCCAATGCCAAACGACAGGCCGCTGTACCCGACCGCGGAAAGCAGCGAGACGCCCGCGGCGACCGGGATCGAGACCGGCAGCAGTGCCGCCAGTGCGACGCCCACCGCGAACAGTCCGAAACAGGTGCCTAGTCCCACCAAGAAGCAAGCCGCCGCGTTGCCGGTGAACGCGTCCGCGATGACCCCGAGCCGCCGCCGGCCCAACGCCGCGTAGCACAACCCGGTCAGCGCGAGGAGGCTCCCGGAAACCACGAGCCCCACCGCCAGCAGCCCGCCCAGCAGTCCGGTGAGCAAAGCCCGCCCAACCTGGCCGCTGCCTAGGTGTGTGACAGATCCTCCCACCGAGGCGGCCGATAGACCGGACTGCTGGCCGACCCATGTCCACACGTTGCCGCCAACCTTGACCGCGGGGTTCGCCAGGTCGAGGTCGCCAGCGGCCGTCACGACGTCCCCTTCGACGCTGGAGTGGAGTCGGAGCAGGCCGCCGAACAAATATGCGCTGCCGCCGGAAACTCCCGACGACTCCGAAGTTCCACCGATCACGAGCGAATCTCCGAGAATCGAGCCGCGGTTGTCCAGCCGCCCGAGCACCACGTACGCGCCCCCGCGCACGACTCCGTCCACGCGCACGGAGCAGGCGATGCAGGCGACTTGGGCCGCTGTCTCGCCTTGGCCCACCAGAATGGATCGGAAGACGCCCGTCCGGCGCTCAGCGGCTTGGGCCCCTGCGCCGGCTAGCAAGCCCGCCAAGGCCAAGGCGAGCCCCGACCTGCGCCCGCCAGCGCGGACCTGCGGGAAAGTGCGCGCGTCCTCGGACCGCCTCGCCACCAGCCAGGCTCCCGCCATCCTTCAGCTTTCCTGCTGCATCGCGCTGATTGCGAGAATCAGCCGGCGCAGCCCTAGGTCGCGGCCAGTCGGGTCATACCACTCATGCGGCGAGTGGGCGTCGCCGCCCCTGCCGCCGGCGCCGACCGCGACGGCGGGAATCTTCGCTGCCAGCGGTATGTTGGCGTCGGTCGACGCGCTCTCGGGCCTGGAATCGATGCCCAGTCGGCGGTCAACTGCCTTCACGCACTCGGCCAAGGGGTTGGCCTCCAGCGGGGGCGCGGCGGGCCGGTTCCCGATCTCTCGCAGCGCATGGCCGACGAGCCAATCCGTCGCTCTCCGGTTCTCCGCGGCGCAGGCAGAAGCTACCGCGTCGCGCACGAGCCGCTCGCCAATTGCCAAGCCTGCCGGCTCGCCGGACCGGATGTCGATCTTGGCGCTTGCCCGGCACGGGATCGAGTTCACCGCGGATCCGCCTCGGACCATGCCGACAGAAACCGTTGTTCGGGGGTGTGTCGGCAGCCTCGTCGCGCTTAGCGCGCTGATCGCCCGCGCCAGTGCGTTGATGGGGTTCGCCCTTCCGAAGTCGTTCCAGCTGTGGCCACCCTGCCCCTCGATGACCACTTCGAAGCGCCTGCTGCCAATCGCAGACACGGTGATGTGCCCGAGCGATGAGCCGTCGATGACCAGATAGGCCTCCGTGCTGTCCTTGTAGGCCGAGTCGCAGACCAGATGGCGGATTCCCTTCAGGTCGCCCTCGCCCTCCTCGCCGACATTCGCGACCAGTAGCAGGTTGTGCCTTGGCCTCTCCGCCAGTGGTCCGGCGGCGAACCGCCCGATGGCGATGAGCGCGGCGAGGCCGGCGCCGTTGTCGGTCACGCCCGGACCGTGCATCCGGCCGCCAGGGCCGACACGGACCGCGCCCGCCTCGGACTTCGAGAGCGCTGTGTCCATGTGTGCCGTCACCGCCAAGAATGGCAAGCCGGGCGAGTTCACGATCGGCACGAGAACGTTCCCCACCGAGTCAATCTCGGGCCGATGGCCCAGCTGCGCGAACATGCGGGCCAGAAACTTGGCCCGTTCACGCTCGGCAAACGTCGGGGCAGGCACGCGGCACACCGAGAGGTGTTGCTCATCGATCCATCCGCGATGCTCGACGACTTGGCGCAGAGCCCTCTGCACATTCGCCTGCGCCTCGGCCAGAAGGACGTTCCCGTGCCAGATCAGCTCGGGTGTCCGGACGATCTCTGACCGTGCTGGGCGGGACGCCACAGACCGGAGTGTAGCAGCGGCCCGGGACGGTCTCCCAGCCCGCGAGCGACGGGCAGGGCGGAGAGACCGGCGGGCTCTCGGCTGTCTGCCTCCGTGGTCGGGATCGCGGAACCGAGCCCACCGCTCGCCGTCAGCCGACGGCTGCGAACCGTCGCGGAACAGCGGGTGGCCTCGTGCTAAGTTGCTAGCAGGATCTGAGTTCGATTCGGGCGCTGTGGTCAGAGAATCGTGGCATTGTCCCGCAGCAAGCCCCAAATGTCTCGCCGGCCGGGTGTGAGGCGCGCCCCGCCGCAATGGCAATCGCCCTGAATCGCGGCTCGGCGGCCCTCGGCTGGACGGCGCCCGGGCAGTTCGGCATTACTCTGGGGACTTGGTTCTTGCGACGCCGGGCGGGCCACCAGCCGGCAATCCGGAGCGGCAGACTTATGAACAAAGCCTTTGATGTGGTCGGCGTCGGCCTCAATGCGACGGACATCCTGCTGTTGGTGCCACACTTTCCCGCCTACGGGGGCAAGGCACCGTTTGTCCGCGAGATCCGCTCGCCCGGGGGCCAAGTTGCCAGCGCGATGGTCACTTGCGCCAGACTTGGGCTGAGGACCAAGTACATCGGGAGTGTCGGCGACGACGAGGGCGGCCAGATCCTGCTGCGGAGTCTGGCAGATGCTGGGATCGATCTGGAGGACGTCCAGATGCGGACTGGCTGTCCCAACCAGTCCGCCTACATCGTGATCGACCAGACCACCGGCGAGCGCACGATTCTCTGGAGCCGTCCCGATTGCCTGAGGATCGTCCCGGAACAGATCGAGCCCTCCCAGATTACGTGCGCCCGTCTGCTGCATATCGACGGGCATGACACATCCGCGGTCGAACACGCCGCCAGGATCGCTCACGCCAGCGGCATTCCGGTCACTGTCGACGTGGACACCATCTACCACGGCTTTGACCGTGTCCTGCCATTCGTCGACTACCTGATCGCCAGCACCAATTTCCCCGTCGAATGGACCAGCCAGCGGGATCCGTTCCTCGCTCTGGAACTGATCCAGGCCGAGTACCGGATCAAGGTGGCTGCGATGACCCTCGGACCGCACGGCGCTCTGGCACTTGTGGACGGGAAATTCCATTACTCGCCGGCTTTCGTCGTGAACTGTCTCGACACGACAGGTGCCGGGGATATCTTTCACGGGGCATTCTGCTATGCGGTCGTCAACGAGTTTTCGATCGGGGATGCCCTGGAGTTCTCCAACGCCATGGCGGCACTGAACTGCAAAGCGCTCGGCGCTCAGGGCGGGATCGGATCGGTTGAGGCCGCGGGAGACCTCATCGCGCGAGGCGAGCGGCGCTCGAACCCCGAGTTCGCCACGCGGGCGGGTCGTGGCTGAGGCCGCGAACCGGCCATGATACCGATCCGGGACTCGGCGCCCCGCACCAAGGTCCCGTTCTTCGCCTGGTCCTTGGTGCTGGCGAACGTCGCGGTGTTCGTGCACCAATTCTTCCTGCTCGACACTCCGGCCGCCCAGGCCTCGTTCTTGGCAACGTTTGCGGTGGTCCCGGCCGACCTAGGGGCGGCCCTGACCGGTCAGGGCCCGTTTGGCGACGGCGTGCTGCCGCTGGTGACCTCGATGTTCTTGCACGCAGGAGTGCTCCACTTGGTCGGCAACATGTGGTTCTTGTGGATCTTCGGCGACAACGTCGAGAGCGATCTGGGGCACGTGCGGTTTCTCCTGTTCTACCTGGCGACCGGAATGTTCGCCGCATTCTTGCATTTCCTGACCGAGGTGGGGTCCGATGTTCCGCTCGTCGGTGCCAGCGGTGCCATCGCGGGCGTCATGGGTGCCTACTTGGTCAGGTTCCCGAGTTCCCGCGTCACCATCCTCCTGCCGCTGCTGGTGTTCTGGACGACGTTTCGGGCCCCGGCCTTTGTGGCGTTGCTGTTCTGGTTCGGGGTTCAACTCCTGAACGGCATCGCGGCGGATGGCGCGGGCAACGTCGCGTGGTGGGCCCACGTCGGGGGATTCTTGGGCGGCGTGGCCCTGGTACTCGCGATGACCCGCGGTCGGCCGAGGCCGGCAAGCGCTCCCCTGTCGCAGCGGTATTAGGGGATGCCGGGCACAGACTGGATGGGCGGAATGGATCCGGTGACCCTGTATTCTCGGCCGGGTTGTCACCTCTGCGAGGAGGCGCGGAGGGAACTCGATCGCAACCTGCCGGGCTCGCGGATCGTCGAGGTCGATGTTGATTCCGACGGGGAACTTCGGCGGCGGTACGGTTGGGACATCCCGGTCGCGGTCTGGAAAGGCCAGACGCTATTCCGGCACCGGTTTGACCCGCGCTGCATCCGCATCATCATTGGAGAGTGACAGACACATGAACGAGACGACACCCGCGAACGAGTACGCCGTCGAGCTGGCGACTTCCAACATCCGGTTCGGGCCGGGGGTGACCCGAGAGTTGGGGCCGGAACTCTCGGACCGGGGGTTGGGAACCGTGATGCTCCTGACCGATCCGTACCTCTTGGACCTGGCCCCCGTGCGAACCGCTCTCGAGTCGCTGGACAGCGAGGGTGTCCGCGCGCACGTATTCTCTGACGTTTCGGTGGAGCCCACGGACGCCTCGTTCCGGACAGCGATCGAGGTGGCCACCGAGCTCGGCCCGGACGCATTCGTGGCGGTCGGGGGCGGGTCCACAATCGACACGGCCAAGGCGGCGAACCTCTACTCCACCTATCCCGCGGACTTCCTCGCCTACGTCAACCCGCCCATTGGCAAAGGCCTGCCTGTGCCGGGCCCGCTCAAGCCGCTCTTTGCCGTGCCCACGACGGCCGGGACGGGGAGCGAGACCACCGGGGTGGCCATTTTCGACCTGGTCGAGATGCACGCCAAGACGGGGATCGCCGACCGCAGCCTCAAGCCGACGCTTGGGTTCCTGGACCCGGACAGCACGCTGAGCCTGCCCCCCGCCGTGGCTGCGTCAACGGGCCTGGACGTGCTCTCGCATGCCATCGAGTCGTACACGGCCAAGGGCTTCCGGACCCGCCCCGCACCCTCGCGGCCCAAGTTCCGCCCGGCATACCAAGGGGCCAACCCGATCAGCGACCTCTGGGCCTTGGAGGCGCTCAGAATGGTCCGGGCCTACCTCCCGCGAGCCGTGAGCGACCCATCCGATGACGAAGCCCGCGGAATGATGCTGTTGGCCGCCTCCTATGCCGGCATCGGGTTCGGGAACGCCGGCGTCCACCTTCCCCACGGCATGTCGTATCCCGTCTCCGGCATGGTCCGTGACTACCGGCCCCCGGGCTACCCGACGGACCATCCGATGGTGCCTCACGGGGTGTCCGTCATCTTGAACGCGCCGGCCGTGTTCCGTTTCACCGCGCCTGCCAGCCCACGGCGGCATCTCACGGCAGCGGAAGCGATCGGGGCCGACGTGCGGGGCGTTTCCGACGGTGACGCCGGCGAGCTGCTCGCCGCCACGATCGTGAGCTTCATGCGCGAGCTGGGCGTTCCCAACGGCCTTGCCAATGTGGGCTATCGGCGGTCAGACATACCCGCGCTGGTGGAAGGCGCGCTGCCGCAGCACAGGGTCACGAAGCTCGCGCCGCGGAGCTTCTCGAGGTCGCAGCTGGCCGGAATGTTCGAGGACGCCATGCGGGCATGGTGAAGGGCCCCGTGGACGGCGAGAGCCCACCGGTCACCGTCATGTGTCCGGCCGGTGCCGGGCGTCGCGCACCCTCTGACGAGCCAGCACGGCCGCGCCTTGCGTGACCGCGTCCGTCCTTAGGGCGGACGGCGCGATCGAGTAGCTGTCGCGGAAGTACGGCACGACCCATCGCGGCATCTCGCGCCGCAGGCAGTCCAGCAGCAAGGGCGTGGAAGTGCCGACGCCGCCGCCGATCACGATGCGGCGCGGAACCATCAGGTTCACGGCCGCGCCAAGCGCGCTCGCGAGACCCGTGACCGCGCGGCCCATGACGCTGCCCGCAAATCCGTCACCGGCATCCCAGGCGCCGATGAGGTCGTGGCTGTCCACGTAGAGCCCCTGCCGGGTCGAGGAAAGGGAAGAGGCCGCCCACATGCTGGGCTCGCGTCTCGCCACGACGGTGGCCAGCTTGGAGAGCCCGGGGCCGGAACACATGGCCTCGACGCACCCGGCGTTTCCGCAACAGCACTCAGGGCCCTCCGGATCGACGACGACGTGGCCGATTTCCGCCTCGCCCAAGTCTCCGAACGGCAGGATTCGGCCGTCTCCGACGTATCCTCCGCCCACGCCGGTGCCGAGCGTCACGTAGAACAGTGACTTCGCTCCGCGCCCGGCTCCGAAGTGAGCCTCCGCGAGTGCTGCCAGCTTGCAGTCGTTCTCGACGAAGGCCGGAACGCCGAACTGGCGCTCCAGATCCGCGGCGACATCAATCCCGTCCCAGCCATCCTCGTGCAAGCAGATGTGGGGACTGTTTGCCGACCGGCGCACCGTGCCGCCGAAGCCGAAGCCCACCGACCGCAGCTGCCCCGCAAGGCGCGGGCGGTCGGCCAGGAGCTGGGCCGCGGTCCGAACGATCCGGCCAAAGCTCGCACGGGCACGGTCACCGGGCCTCCGCTCGATCGACGCCACCTTCACCAGCCGGCCGTCGCCACCCGCCAGTCCCGCCACCAGCTTGGACCCCCCGGTCTCGAAGGCCAGGTACGCGCCCGAATCGCTCATGAGCGCTCGAGCGCAAACTCCAGCATCGCCCGGAACGCCTTTCCCCGGTGGCTGAATTTCCACTTTCGCTCCGGCGGAAGGAGGCCGAAGCTGCGCTTCTCGGCCGGGAAGTAGAACAGCGGGTCGTATCCGAAACCCTGCATCCCGGAGTGTCGCCTGAGAACCAGGCCCTCGACCGTCCCGCGAAACGTCCGCTCGAGCTTGCCGTGCCGCAACAGCGCGATCGCGCAAACAAACCGGGCCGAGCGCTCGGGGCGGGGAACTCCGGAAAGGCGGCGGAGCAGGAGTCGGTTGTTCTCGAGCTCCGTGGCGCCCTCTCCGGCAAATCTGGCGGACCGAATCCCGGGCGCGCCGTTGAGCGCGTCGACTTCGAGGCCGGAGTCGTCCGCGAAGAGCCACTCAGCCGGATTGCTCGAGAAGTAGCAGTGGGCTTTCTGCACCGCGTTTGCCACGAATGATTCGCCAGTCTCCGGGCAATCGACGGGCCGGCAGGGCAGCAGCCTGATGCCCGGCTTCGCGGCCAGCCGAAATTCTCTCAGCTTGTCGCGGTTGGAAGTTGCGCAGAAAAGTTCAAGCATGGCATTCCATGTTCACAAGCTTACGCTGCGCTTCGATCAGGGGCTCGATCCCCCTCTCGGCCAGCCGGACCAACTCGTCGCATCGAGCCTTCGAGAATGTGCGGGACTCGGCACTGGCCTGCAATTCGACAAACTCGCCGGCCGAGGTCATCACGACGTTCATGTCCACCTGTGCCCGGAAGTCCTCCTCGTAGCACAGGTCGAGCAACTCGACTCCGTCCACGATTCCGACGCTGGTGGCGGCAACGTGGCGCCGCACCGGAAGGCTGCGCATCGCTCCGTGCTCGAACATCTGGACCATCGCGATGGCCATTGCCACCCAGCCGCCCGTGATGGACGCCGTGCGGGTGCCGCCGTCCGCTTGGATCACGTCACAGTCCACGATCACGGTCCGCTCTCCGAGTGCGGAAAGCTCAACCGCCGCCCTCAGCGAGCGGCCGATTAGCCGCTGAATTTCCGCAGTCCGCCCGGACACGCGCCCCTTCAGGCCCTCCCGGGGCTTCCTTGTCGTTGTGGAGCGAGGCAGCATCGCGTACTCTGCGGTCACCCAACCCCGGCCGGAGTTGCGCAGGAACCGGGGAACTCTATTCTCGACCGTGGCGGAGCAGATGACCTGGGTGTTGCCCACCTCGATCAGCGCTGACCCTTCCGCTGCCGCAAGAATCCCGGGCTGGATACGGATCTGCCTAGACTGGTCCGGCAGCCTGCCATCGCTCCTCATACCACCATTGTGCCCCCGGACCGGGGGCCTGCCGGCGGAGAAGTGGCCTGCCCCCGGCGCCGGATCCCGGGACGGCCGTATAGTACGCTACCCATAGTCGCCACTCGGCGGTCGCGGCATACCCGGGAAATGAACCTGCCCAACGTATTGACGCTCTCCCGGATCTTTCTGGTCCCCTTGCTCGTGGCCGTCTTGCTGCACAAGGGGGAGGTCGCGATCGACACCGGCTGGATGGTCTTCCGGCGCGACGGGATCGCGCTCGTTCTGTTCGTTGCAGCGGCGTTCACCGACCTCTTGGACGGCTATATCGCTCGCCGACGCAGGCAGGTGACCAAGTTTGGCAAGCTGTTCGACCCGATCGCAGACAAGCTGCTCGTGTCCGCGGCGCTGATCTCGCTGGTGGAGCTGGACCGCGTCCCGGCGTGGATCGTCGTGATCATCGTGAGTCGCGAGTTCGCCGTGTCCGGCTTGCGATACCTGGCCCTGATGGAGGGCATCACCATCTCGGCCAGCGATCTTGGCAAGGCCAAGATGGTGGCGCAGGTGGGGGCCGTCTCACTGCTACTGCTCGCGCCACGATCCCCGGTTTTCGAGCAGGCCGGGCAAATCGTGCTGTCGCTCGCCGTCGTCATCACCGTCGTCTCCCTGCTTGCTTACTTCCGTGCGTTCTGGCACCACCTTTCAGGCGAGAAATCTATCGGCTCCGCTGACAAGGACGTGGTCGTGATCCGCAAGGATGTTCCGGACACGGCGAATCGGCCCTAACAGCCCGTGACACGCGGCCCCGCGAACTGGGGGTCTCACTCGCCTTGCGGTGCCTCGCCAGCGACAGCCGTGGCCAGTGCCACAGGTCAGGGGCGCGCGCGGAACGGCTTGCGCGATCTGGCACACAACTGACAAGGGAATCGGCGCATACAGATCAAACCTAATGCACGACACGACATTTTCCTGACGCACGACACTTGGCATGCCAGTGGGCAACGCCTGCGACCGCGGAGGTGTCGGTGCATGTCGCCAGCGGTCAGGGGGCCTGAAGCCGCCCGTCCCCCGGCGGAGGCTTGCAGGACCTCTGGACTGCCAACCGTGCCAGGAGCTGCCGCGCCGAGGCCATCGGGTGCGGCCGCCGCAGACCGGGGCCATGCCGCCGGCCAGTCCCATGAAACGCGGATTGTTCTGTCCTCGATGTGTTGCCGCCGGCCAGCCCCGGGCGCAATATCTCATGCTTCACGTTAAGTATTTGGGCGATGCGCGGCCGGGCTCGCCGGCGCGTGGACGCGTCGCTGGCACAGTCACAGAGGGCGGTCCCTCGCCGCTCGCAGTGTGGCTGGCCGCGCGTTACCGCACCAGGACGGCTCGCGGTCGCCCAGTCCCGCAGAGCAGAGCTTCGGTGCCCGCGTTGTCAGCGGACCGGTCCCGTCAGGATGGATGCGGCGGCACCCCAGCGACCGTCAGTGACGGCCACCTGTCACATCAGCGCGCTTACCACTGAGAGGAAGTTCGCCTCCAAGTTGTCAAACCAAAGCTGCTCGAAGCCCTGATGTTCCTCGCGGATGATGCCTTCCGAGTCTACGAACAGCACGTATGGGTAGTAGAGGCGTGTCATCACGGATATGCCCGTGATCCGGGAGAACTCGTCACGGGACGAGAGAGCGATCGGAAAGCTGGCCCCGAAGCGAGTGGCGAAATCGCGCAATCCGCGGTTGTCGATCGGGTTCAGGCTCAGGCCCACGATTTCCAGACCCTCCTGCCGCAATTCGCGGTAGATCGGGTCCAGCCGCCGTGCAGTTTCCTGACAGTGCGGGCAGTCGGTGGACAGGAACATCAAGACTACAGGTCGGCCCTTGAGGTCCGCCGAGGAAACCCTCCGGCCGTCGTAGGAGGTCACCTCGAAAGCGCGGATCGGCCTCGGCTCAAGTGCGGCGGCCGAGAGAACCAGCGCCACCAACAGTGCGGAAATCAGAATTCGTCCCATTGCATACCCCTGACTCACAGTGGAAGCCCTTCCAGGCTCCGCAGGACACTCCCTTCCAATTCCAGCACGACACGGCCGGCTGGTCCGTCCCCATGGCACCGCAGCTTGCCGCCTTCGTCGTCGTCTACGAGCTCGAGCCCGGTCCACTTCCGTTCGCACACCTGCCTGTAGAGGTGATAGTACTCCCTGGCCACCTCCGGGGTCGCCCACTGCACAGCGTAGCTGAGAATGGCCTCGCCACTCTTTCGGCTCCGCAGGATCTCGAATCGAGCGCCGCGCCAAAGATCCAATAGCTCGCCGCGGTCCTCTTGGCCGAGGTGGTGATCCAGCAGGATGCGATGGTCCAGCTGTCCGAAGATTCCGTCGTATACGCGCTTGAAGGCCTTGGGGACGCGGTCGCTCGGCGGCTGCGGCGCGCTTGGCTCAAAACCCCTCAGGTACAGCTCCGGCTGCAGGATTTGCTGGGTTGTGGCCGGGGGTTGCTCGAACACCCGCTTGAAGCCGTCCTGCCCGAGCCGCTGCAGGAGCGCGTCTTGGAACAGCAGGCCGTCAGTGTACGGGAAGATCAGAACTTCTCGGAAGTACAGGGGCGTCTGCTCGTAGACCGGATACTGCTCGGCCTCGAAGCGCGTAGCGCTGGCCGCTGCAATGGCCAAGAGCCGATTGCCTTCGAGCGACCTGCCTGACTGCTCCATGACCCACTGCGTCATCACCCAGGAAGCCTGCCCCTCCATGGCCGCGAGCCGCGCCAGCTGACGCTCTGCCTCGCGGGCCGACTCCACGTACTTGCGCAGGTTGAAGTTGTCGTCGTCCACCGCGTGGACCAGTTCGTGCAGCAGCGCGTACTCCAGCGCGTCCGGGGGAGCCCAGTCGGCCAGATAGAGCTGCCGGCGCTTGAAGTCATAGAGAGCCCACGCCTGCTCGCTGAGCAGGTCCAGCACCGTCCTCTCGTAATCGAACTGTTCGGGCACGAGCCCGAACATGCGCAGGAACAGCAGTTCCCTTTCGAGCTCCTTCGGGCTCTGCCCCTCCCTGATGCGCGTCTGGTAGAGCTTGCGAAACTCATTCTTCGAGATCGTCCGGTGCTTGATCGGCCGACGCGGGCCGAAGCCCATGATCCGCTGCACGTCCGCCAACATCGCCTCGACCTGGCTGAACACTGAGGATGTGCCAGTGCCGCCCCCGCCGGCCGCGAGCGCGGCTGCCGGCATGAGCGCGGCTGCAAGGGCAACGAAAGCCCAGGCAGGCGCCCGCGGCGCTCGCATCATTGGCACGGCAGCCGGGCCGGGGTCAAACGCCCTGTCTGGGCAAGCCGGCGGTCTCATCCGAGGATCCCCCGCGCTCCACCCAGAGCCCGGCGGGTCAGGGCTGGTCCTCGTCCTCTTGCTGGCTCTCTTCGAGGACGTCGCCAAATGTGATCACCGAAGTGCCCTCGAATCGCTTGTAGTTGTCGTAGGTGATGATCATGCGGACTTTCTGCGGCCCGGACCGGAACGCCAAGGTGTCATCGGCCCTGGTGTACACGGGAAACCAGTACTTTCCGTCGATCTGGTCCCGGTAGGTCTCAAATCTGGGGAACTGCTCGTCCTTGTTGCTCTTCCTGAGGAGTCCGACACCCTTGCCGTAGGTCTTGACGATCTGCAAATCAAGCTGGTCGACCCAGATCTGGCCCTCGAAGTAGCGCTTGCCCTTGGCCATCGCTTTGGGCTTGACAGAGAACATGAATGTGTCGATCTCGTCAACCCGCTGTTCCCCCAGAAAGTCGATTCGGTACTCGTGCGCGTTTTCCCTAGTCATGACGAATGGCTGGACACTGCGCAGGTCTTCCATGTCGTTCTGCGTGAGGATGAGGTTCTGCAGCGTTGAGGGCGGGGCGAAGATCACTCTCTCGACGCGCTTGCCCCGATCGCCGAAGAGAATGTCCTGCGTGAGCTCGAACTTGCCTCGAACCATCCCACTGTTCGTGAACTCCAAGACCTTGACCTTCTGGCGATAGGTGTACGACTCTCGCGCTCTCGAGAATTCGGTCTCCTTGTCGATGAAGCTGTCAATGATTCTCTGAATGTCCAGAGTCGTGGCGCAAAGCCGCGGCCCCGCCAAGGTCAGCGCCAGCAGCGTGGCGAGCCCGGCGAGGAATCGGGTTGGGGCAGTCTCTCGCATGGTTGCTCTGATTGTACAGACGCGGCGGCTTCCTGTGTGGTTGCCGGCGACTCGCAGGCTTGCCAATCGGCCCCGCGTCTCACCGGAGTGGGGCTGGCTTGGCCCGGCCGGCTCGCCCGGTACTCGTTCCAGAGTGGGGCGTTCGACCGTCCGGGCAATCCACGTCGACCGGGTTCCGGGAGAAGGGACGTCGGTCACGACCGACATTCACCCGCGACCATCTCGTGCTGGTAGATCAGGCCGCGAGACATCGGGGCCGCCCAGGTGCGAACGGGCGAAGCAGCCGCTCTCGTGGGCAGGATTCCGTGCCGGGCCAAGGTCACGCTTGCTGGCGTGAGCCGAGCCTCAGGCACCGACCCGCCGCTCAGGGTTGATCAAGAGCCAGAGCAGGGCACCGACGGCGTACACGGCCGTGGCCGCCCAGAACATGGCTCCGAACGACCCAAACTTCGCTTGGAGCCACGCAGCCGAGATGGGCGAGATGACGGCGGAAGCGCTGGACGCGGTGTTCATGAAGCCCGTCGCCGTTCCGCCGTACCGGTGGCCGACATCGACGCAGACCGCCCAGGCCACCGGCAGTGTGAGGTCCTGAGCGCCCTGGGCGAATGCCATCCACAACACGGCCGCGAGGGGGCCTTCGGCGCCGGCCGCTAGGGCGAATCCGAGGGCCGCCAGCGCGAACCCTACGATGCCAACTGCCCGCCGGCCCCAAGTGAGCCCAGTGCGGCGGACAAGCCAGTCTGAGAATGCGCCGCCGGACACGCACGCCGCGGCCCCCGCCAACAGCGGTATTGCGGAGTACAGCCCGGAGCGGTCCAGAGACAGGCCGTGCTCGTTCATCAGGTAGGTCGGGAGCCACGTGACGAAGAAATAGAACCCGTAGGCGGAGCAGAAGTACATCGCGAACAGCGCCCAGAGATTTCCGTCGGTCAGCATCCGTCCCCAAGGGATGGACGGGGCCTCGGCCGGAGGCGTGCCCTCCGAGCGGATGAATTCCAGCTCGGCGGGGCCGACGCCGGGATGGTCGGCCGGATCGTCGGTGTACCACTGCCAGAAGAGCCAGCACCAGAGCAGACCGATCACCCCCAGCGCGGCGAACGTCGGCCGCCATCCGATCAGGGTGATCAGGAGCGCCGCAAGCGGCGGCGCAACCGAGCCGCCCAGCCGGGCTCCCATCCACATCAGTCCGGTCGTGCCGGCCCGCTCCCGGGCCGGGAACCAGCGCGCCAAGGCGCGCGTTAGCGTGGGGAACGCCCCAGCTTGGGCCGCGCCAAACAAGAAGCGGACGGTCAACAGTGTGAACAGACCCCTCACCGCACCGGTCACGGCGGTTAGCAGCGACCACGCCGCCACGATCGGGGCCATGAGGCGCTTCTGGCCGAATCGGTCCCCGAGCCAGCCCGTCGGAATCTCGAACAACCCGTATGCCAGGGCGAACGAGCTAAAGACGTATCCCATCTGGGCGTTGCTCAGGCCCAGATCCCCGGCCATGAACGGGGCCGCTACTGAGATGCAAACCCTGTCCAGGTACGTGATGAACGCCACGGTGACCGCGAATGCCAGCGTGACGCGGCGCGCCCTCGTAGGAGTCGTCACAAGCCCTGTCCCATCGTTTCCCGCCGCCACCGCAGACGATCGCCGGCCGCCTAGTCCAGACGCTCGACGGTCAGGAAGTACGCCCCGTGCTCGCGACCGCTGGGCCCGGTCAGCCATGTCTGGAGGGTTGCTGGACCGGCCGGCAGGTGAGTCTCAAACGACACCTCCGTGACGGTGCCAGGCTCTGGGATCTCGGTCGCGAGATCGACGCCACCGATCTGGAGCCGTGCCCGGGTGGAGTCGATCGGCCGAGCCAAGTATCGGGGCCAAAGCGACAGGGTGAACCGATACGTCCCGGAGCGGCTAACCCGCACCAGCCACGGCCAGCTCTCCATCTTGCGGCGTTCGAGGTGACTGCGGCTCCACGCGACGCGCGTGCCTGGCGCTTGCCACTCCTGGCTGGTAAGGTCGGCGGGATTCTCGGCATCGTCGCCGATCACGATGCGGGTTGGCGCCATGCCGGGACTGACTGATCGGTACCAGCGCTCGTGCTCCGCCCGGAGGCGGGTGACAATCTCGGGATGCAGCGAGGCGATGTCCCGAGCCTGGGACGGGTCCGCCTTGATGTCGAACAGCAGGCTGCCCTCGATCAAGCGCCAGCGAGGTGTCATCACGGCTGACCCCTCCCAGCGGTCACCGGGTCGCGCGAATCCAATGCCTCCGTGGATTTGGGCAAACAGGACCCGGTCCTGAAGCCGGGTCTCGCCCCGAAGCAAGCCGGCCAGTGAAACGCCGTCGATGGGCGGGCCCGCCGGTCGCGCCAATCCGCACAGTTCGATCAACGTCGGGAGGATGTCAATGTGACCCACCAGCTGATGCACGTCCCTCGGCGGGCCGACACCGCCCGCCGGCCATCGGACGAACAGGGGCACGCGATGCCCCCCGTCGAATGCGGAAGACTTGCGGCCACGCATGCCCGCGTTGAAACCCCGTTCTGGGACGCCGTCGACGCCGTCGGCAAACCGCGCGCCCCGGGCGGTGCCGTTGTCGGTCAAGAAGAGCAGGATCGTGTTTGCGGCCAGTCCTCGTTCTTCGAGCCTGTCGAGAAATTTGCCCATGTTCTCGTCGAAGTTCGCAATCATCCCCTTGAATGCCGCATCCTGTCCTTCCTCGCCCTCCCTCTCGTACGGCTGGCTGTAACGCGGGGCCACCAGGAACGGCCCGTGGGGTGCATTCGGGGCGAGATAGACGAAGAATGGAGCCGTGGGATCGGCCTCGATGAAGCGGACCGCTTCTCGAAACCACACGTCTGTGCAGTAGCCCTCAAACTTGGTCCATTGATCATTCACGAGGTATGTGTCGTCGAAGTAGTCGTTCCCGTAGAAGTCCGAGATCTGGGTCACACCCCCGCACCTGTGCCAGACAGCGCGCTGGAATCCTTTGTCGATCGGGCGCGAAGGATAGTTGTCACCCAGGTGCCACTTCCCGAACAGTCCCGTTCGGTAGCCATTGGCGGCGAAGGTCTCGGCCATCGTCACCTCGCGGGGATGGATCGCGGTGCTCCCGTGCGAAGTCCGGTACGCGCCGGTCCTCGCGGCGTAACGCCCGGTCATCAAAGCGGCCCTTGTCGGCGTGCAAAACGGGCTAACGTGGAAATCCGTGAACCGGACGGACCGGGCGTGCAGCCGGTCTAGGCTCGGAGTCCTCAGCACGGGATTCCCGTGGGCGGACAGGTCGCCGTAACCCTGGTCGTCGGTCATCACGACCACCACGTTGGGGGGCGAGGCGAGTGCGGCACCGGTGAGTGAGGCAAGCAAGAGGACCAAGCCGGCCCACGGAAGAGGGGGCGGGCGGTGCGACCAACGACGGGCGACGCTGTCCGCAGGTCCGCGAAACCCTCGAATTGACGGGGACCCGCCCACGAGTCCTCCTCGGGCCATGGCTGGGGCCGGGCACTTTCCAGGCCGCCGTGTCGAGGGGGACGGGTTGCCAGCGGCTAACGGCAGGCGTTGGGGCATGAGTGGCACCCGGGCCTCCAGCCCTAACCAACCAGGGCGAAGGCCCTCTTCATCGCCTCGACGGTCGCTTCGCTGGCTGGTTCGTCGTCCAGTCCGTTCAGTCGCTCGTTGAATGGCTCGGCTCGAATTGGGCCGTCGTAACCGATCTGCACCAGTGCGCCCAGGAACGCCTTGGCGTCGATCATCCCGGTGGTGGCCGGAAGTTCCCGCCGGTTGTCAAACTGCTCCTCCCGCTCAATCCCGGCTGGGGCGTCATTCAGGTCTGCCGAGACAACTTGGCTGTTGGACAGGCGAAGGATGTGGTCTCCGTCCTCGCGGGCCGTCCACCAGTGCCAGCTGTCAATGACGACGCCAATGTTGCTCCGCCCGGTCGCGTCAATCAACTGCAGGCACTCGTCCATGGAGTGCACGAACGCGTGCCGTCGGGAGGTCCACAGGCGCTTTGTGCCGATGTATTCCAGACCGAGCCGCAGGCCTTGGTCTTCAAGGATGGCACCGACCTCCTTGAGGCGGCTGACATGACGCTTGAAATTGTCGAGGTAGTTCAGGTCGTCGCTCGACGGGCTGATGGCTGTGCCCACCCGCGTAACACCAGCCTCCCGCAGGGCCCTTGCCTCTTCCGGCAGCGCCGCGAGGCCGCTGGCATAGGTTTCGTTGTCGGCCCGCAAGCTGGCCGAGAGGGCGGCAGCCGCCCATCTCAGGCCACTGGCCTCGAGAGCATCGGCGTAGCGCGCCGAGCCCTCGGCAGCAAGCTGCTTCCCGAATGGCTCCACCGACTCGAACCCAAATCGTGACGCGAGTTCGATTGATCGGCCTTGGTCGGCACTCACTCCGATGCTGCCCGGGACGAAAGCGATCGTGAACTTCCTCTCCGCCGCTTGGCACCCAGCCGAGCACAGACCGGCGGCGCAAGTCAGGCTGGCCCGAAGAAATTGGCGCCTCGTGCGTGTCATACGCGAAAGAGTCTATCAGGGCCGTTCGCCTGGGCTGCTCGCCGGTGAGCCGTCGCGGCGGGCCGAATCGGGGGAATCAGACATCCGCGACTGGTTGCCGACCCGCTGCTGTGGGTTCCAGCCGCGCACGAAACTGTCGAAGCGATCGCGGTCCGCCTCGGGGGTCCCACCTGATCGTTCCGTGGCCATCCAACCCGCGGCCGTTCCGTCGGACGCGGGCGGCGGAATCTGGCGATCTTCTCCGTGACACGCCAGGGCCGCCTATCCAGCGGGTCGCCGGTTGCATCGCCACGGACCGGGGGAAACAGGCACGGACATCGTTGGATCTACGGACAGACAAGGCACCTGGCCAGACATGCCCAGTTAGCCAGGCATCGATGGCCGACATCGCCCCTGGGAGAATGGCCCCGGTCCGATGGATGCGCTGAGATCCCCTTTCAGTTGCACGAATTCAGCGCGCTTCGGCAGTCGTGTGTTCACCGATGATGCGTTCAGTTGCTCGGGGGTCCTATACATGGATCAATCTCACTGTATTCTGTCTTCGTTGGTGTCCTCAACGATGACAGGTGCAATCGGAACTTCGAGACAACCGTCTAGCTCAACTCTGGCGGTTCGTCGCACCCAGCCAGTCCAGTGCTTCGGTAATCTCTCTTTGCTGCTCTACTGTTGACTGCGGCATTGGTTCTCTTGGGAAGCCACCGGACCGGCCTTGCAGCCTCAACGCCGTCTTTACATTTGCTGGAAGGTTTGGGTGGTCGATCGCGTTCCACAGGCCCAGCAATCTCTCATGTAACTGCCGCGCCTGCTGGTGATCGCCTCGCTGCACTAGATTCCACAGTTCAACGCAATGCTCAGGAACTGCCGTAAGAATCGCAGCTACGGCCCCGTGTGCACCAAGGCTAAAAGATGGATATAGGAATGCGTCCACAGCGGAAAGGATTCGTACGTTATCCTGCAACCCCTGCCGGTCACATAGCACGATCAAATCGGCCAGAACCTTGAGATCGCTCGCGCTTTGCTTCACACCAATCACACCGTCAACAGTTTCAAGGATCCGGACCAGGGATTTTGGTGAGAGATAGGACCAAGGCACGACGTTATAGATAATTACTGGCAAACCAGTAGCTTGAGAAATCTTGTCAAAATGACGCAACATTGCGTCTTCATCTGGGCGAAACAGATAGTGCACGGGGGTGACTTGTAAGGCCACGATGCCAAGACTAGCAACCGCTCGGCCTCGCTCAATTGCGGCCCGTGTGCTGTTGCAGATGATGCCAGTGACCACTGGCATCTCTCCTCCCAGCTCTTCCATCGTGGACCCGGTGATCCTTATCGTCTCGTCCGTGGTCAGGGCGTGGCCCTCGCCAGTGCTACCGCAGACGGCAACGCCGTGGACCTTGGCCGCCAGCATGTGGCGCACCTCTGACCGGTGTGAGACCTCGTCAACATTCCCAGCCTCGTCGAAGGGAGTGACCATTGGAGGGATGATGCCCGAGATGTCCTGAATTGCCATGCTTTTCTAACCCGGAGAGCTAACAGCCTGCGGATCCGAGTGTAGCACTGGCCGAGTGCCCCCACAAGATGCTAGAGAGCCGCGGTCGTGAGGCGTTGCGGAGACCTTCGGGCCGAAAGCACGGTCGGAGTGTCTCTCACCATCCTTCCGGCGTGCAAGCTCTGAGGGCTTCGCAGCAATCATGGCCTCGGAGCTGCCTGGGATCACTCTTTGACGGGTCGCATCGCGACATCGGATGGGCGCTCAAGTGAGATCGTGACGGGTGAGGGCGGCAGGGGACACGGCGCGCACCAAGATACGGGCCATTCTTCCTCGCCTCGCGGCTGCGAAGCACCAGACCGGTTCAGGAGCAATCCCGTCGGCGTCTCGGAACTCGAAAGCAGGCCTGTGGTACAGTTCAGCCGTTACCCGCGAAGACGCGCGAGAGACGGGACACACGATGAGACGGCACCGCTCTATTCTGATTGCATTGGTCATTGGCATTTCCTCTGGACTGTGGGCCCAATCGAAACCGGTGGAGCTTCAACCCCTTGCCCAGCAGACTCGCAGGTTGGAACAAGCGCTGGTCTATCTTGGGCAACCGCTGTCAGCCGAAGCGTCGGAGGCGATCAATTCGGCGGTCGGTGCCGCCGACGAAGCCGAGGCCGTCTCTCGGATCCAGGCTGTTCTGGACGAGTCGGTGCTCATCGAGGTGGAAATCAACCCTGAGAGCCGAGTCAAGGTCAAGCAGGGTGCGGCCCGCCCGCAACTGGTGGAGCACGGCACGCGATTGTTCTTGGTGAAGGTTTACAACGACGCGGGCGTGACCGCTCCATTGAGAGTGCTGAGCCCAAACAGTGGCCCGACCTCGATTCAGTCTCGCGGCGAGCACGAGCCTTCCATGGACCTCGGCGAGGCCGATGTTCGGGAACGATGGGCGGACATCGCGATCTACAGCGACCCACCCATGGCTCCGCGCCTGACCGGGCTGCCGGTCGAGTACGAAATCCTGCAGGTCTACAGTCGCGACCGGGGGCAGCGGTCCGCCAAGATCGCGATGGATGTTGGCCAGGGCACCCAGGACATCGGCTTCCGGAATGACGTCTTGGTCGTCTTCGACATTGCCCCGACACGGTCAATACCGCTGGCCGTCCGCGACGAGAACGGCGACTCCGGCGTGGCCGGCTTTATATTCAAGGACCGCCAGGGCAGGGTGTATCCCAACCCGTCCAAGCGCCTGGAACCCGACTTTCCGTTCCAGCAGCAGGTCTACCGATTCGACGGCGAGGAGATCCGCCTGCCGGAAGGGTACTACACGATGCAATTCGGCGGCGGGCCGGAGTTTCGGACCAAAACGAAGGAATTTCCCGTGGTCGGAGACGAGCCGGCCGAGCTCACGGTCCAACTTGAGCGTTGGATCAATCCGGCAAGCTACGGCTGGTGGTCCGGGGACCACCATGTCCACGCGTCCGGTTGCGCGCACTACAAGAACCCGACCGAGGGCGTCGGGCCTCTGGCTATGCTGCGACAGATCTTGGGCGAGAACCTCAACATTGGGAGTGTGCTCACGTGGGGGCCGTCGTGGTACTTCCAAAAACAGTTCTTCTCGAGCATGGACCACCCGCTGTCTCGCAAGGAACGACTCATGCACTACGATGTCGAAGTTTCGGGCTTTCCTTCCAGCCATGCGGGACATCTCGTGCTCCTTGGCCTGACCGAGGATGACTATCCCGGAACAACGCGGATCGAGCAGTGGCCATCTTGGGACCTTCCGGTCCTGAAGTGGGCAAAATCGCAAGGAGCGGTGACCGGGTTCTCCCACTCGGGGTGGGGCCTTGAGGTCGCCGCCGAAGAGTTGCCAACGCTTGAGATGCCCGGGTTTGACGGGATTGGAGCGAACGAGTACATCGTGGACGTGACACATCCGGACACGGTTGACTTCATCTCAGCCGTCGACACGCCGTATTTTTGGGAGATGAACATCTGGTACCACACTCTGAACGTGGGGTTCCGCACGCGAATCTCCGGGGAGACGGACTTTCCGTGCATCTATCAGGAGAAGGTCGGGCTAGGCCGGAGCTATGTGAAGCTTGACGAGCTCACGTACGCGGGATGGGTGCAGGGCATCAAGGCCGGTGCTGCTTACGTGGGCGACGGCAAGAGCCACCTGCTGGACTTCGAGGCCAACGGTGTGACGCTCGGGTCCGGAGACCCGGAGCTTCGCGTCGCAGAGGGCGAGACCGTGCGGGTGCGGGCGCTTGCCGCCGCGATGCTGGACGAGTACCCGGATCCCCGGTTCGACCGATTGCCGACCGACGAGAAGCCCTACTGGGATGTGGAGCGGGCCCGCATTCCCGGCACGCGGCAGGTCCCGGTGGAACTGATCGTCAACGGTCGCGTCGCGGATTCCGCGGAGATTCTTGCAGATGGCAGCGTGCACGAGGTTGAGTTCTCGGTGGAACCAGCCCGAAGCTCGTGGATTGCGCTCCGAGTGCCGATGTCGTCGCACACCAATCCCATATTCATCGTCGTGGACCGCCAGCCAATCCGCGCCTCGCGACAGAGTGCCGAATGGTGCCTCTTCGCGGTCGACCAGTGCTGGTCGCAAAAAGCGCCCCAGATTCGCGGCGCGGAGCGCGATGCCGCGCGTGGTGCCTACGATCACGCCCGAGCGACATATCGAAGGCTGATTGCCGAATCCCCCGTCCTCTGACAGGCTCTAGGGCACGCCCTGGGGTTTTGCCCGCTTGAGTGCCGCGCGGGCGGCCACTCGCGGTACTGTCTGCGCCTTCCGATGCTTCCGTCCCACCGCCGCGCGCCCTTCCTTACGGATCTGAGTACGGCGAGCCGTGAGTCTGGGCTCGTTGCGGGCAGTATCCTGTGGTTTTCCCCCAAGCACTCCTTGCCGCCGAGGCCTCGATGCCAATGACGATCACCCGCCACCTGCTGCTCGCTCTCTTGGTTGCCCCGCTAGGCCCGCTCATGTCTGCCAGGCCGAGTGTTCTGTTCATCGCAATTGATGACCTGCGGCCGTCACTGGGCTGTTACGGCGATCCCCTTGCACAGACGCCGAATATCGATCGTTTCGCCAGAACGGGCCGCCAGTTCAACCGGGCCTACTGCCAGCAGTCCGTCTGCGGCCCGTCGCGGACCGCGATCCTGACCGGTCGATTGCCCGACAACACGGGGGTGTGGCACAACCGCAACCGCTTTCGCGAGCGGCATCCAGACTTGGTCACTCTCCCGCAACTGTTCAAGAACAACGGCTACCACACCCAAGCTCTCGGCAAAGTCTTCAGCGGGAACCGCCGTGAGCTGGATCCCGTGTCGTGGTCCGTCCCAGAGATTCTGAAGCCCGACGGTTGGGACAATTATGCGTTGCCGGCGAGCCGGGGAACCGCCGGCCCTAAGGGGCTGGCGTTCGAGCGGGCAGACGTCCCAGACGAGGGCTATCCCGACGGGAAGTTGGCGAAGCTCGCCACGCGGACTTTGGAGGAGCTCGCGAAGTCCGGGCGGCCGTTCTTCCTCGCGGTGGGGTTCTTCAAGCCGCACCTGCCGTTCAACGCGCCCAAACGATACTGGGACCTTTATGATCCGCGGGTCTTCGAGCCGGGCTTCACCTACCAGAGGGCGCACGGAGCGCCGAACTTCGCGTACCCGGATCACCTAGAGTTGGGCGGATACCGGGAAATCCCGGATGACGAGCGGGTCTCGCCCGCCCAAGCGCGCGAACTGCGCCATGGGTACTATGCCTGCGTTAGCTATGCCGACGCTCAGGTCGGGAAACTGCTGCGTGCGCTTGAGCGGCTAGGCTTGGATGACAATACCGTCGTCGTGCTGTGGGGCGACCACGGCTTCTCGCTGGGGGAGGCTGGCCATTGGTGCAAGGACACCAACTTCGAGCTAGACACCCACGTGCCGCTCATCATTCGGACGCCCGGAATGGCGAAGCCGGGGATTCCCAGCGACGCCCTGACCGAGTACGTCGACATCTTTCCAACTCTCGCCGAATTGGCGGACCTGGCACCGCCGGGCGGGCTGGACGGAAAGAGCGTCCGGGCCACGCTGCGAGATCCGCAAGCCGCGGGGCGCGCGTTCGCCCTCAGCCAGTTCTCCAGACCGTTCAAACCCAACGCGCCGGAGATCATGGGATACTCGATTCGCACCGTGACCCGGCGCTACACCCGCTGGATCGACTGGTCCAGCCGAGACGTTCTCGCCGAAGAGCTCTATGACTACTCCGGTGGCAACGGCATCGATGCCAGCGGCAGCTATCTCTTAGAGCGCCAAAATGTGGTCGGCGATCCGGCGAACAAGACCGTTCTCGACAGGCTGAGGGCCCTGTTGGATGGGGCGCTGCTAGCGCGGATCCGCCCTCCCGGCAGGGCCAGACAGTGATACGGTCGCAGTCGTGGCCGCTAGATCCAAGGGCTCGAGGGTCAGCAGCCGGCACGCCGCCGCGACGGTCGCCATCGCCGGCCCAATCTCTCTTCACTCGCTATGACGGCACCGCTGGCACCGCCACTGCAGGTACGATGCTAAGCGGAAACTTCCACCTGCGGGAGGCTTTGCAAGGGGAATTACTGACGTGAGTACCCAAGATCATAATTGGCGCATTTCATTCTCAGCATCTGGTTGCATGTGAACTGAATTTAGTGTATAATAATAGAGTGATTGGGAAGAACGGTTCGGCCTATAAGAGTCCCGGCAAATGGTTCCGCAAAGGCATCTCGATGATCGAAGTGATCCAGATGTTCCCTGACGACGGAACGGCTGCAATCTGGTTCGCTGAACTCCGCTGGCCCCACGGCCCCGAGTGCCCCCATTGCTGCTCTGACAACGTGCAGTCCGGCTGCGCTCACCCCTCCATGCCCTATCGCTGCCGCGCCTGCCGCAAGCGCTTCTCCCTGCGCACCGGCACCGTGATGGCCGACACCAAGCTCGGCTACCGCCTCTGGGCCCTGGCCATCTATCTGATGTGCACCAGCATCAAGGGCATCTCCAGCACGCGACTGAGCCGCGAGCTGGGCATCACTCAGAAGTCGGCCTGGCATCTGGCCCATCGCGTGCGGGCCGGGTTGGCCGCACCCGCCGGCCTGTTCGGCGGCCCGGTGGAGGTGGACGAGGTCTACATTGGAGGCAAAGAGAAGAACAAGCACGCCAGCAAGAAGCTGAACGCCGGGCGCGGGACGGTCGGCAAGCAGCCGGTGGTCGGAGGGCGCGACCGCGCCAGCGGGCGAGTGCATGCGCAAGTGGTGCCGAACACTACCAAGGAAGAACTGCAAGACTTCGTGAACAAAATTGCAACTCCGGGCGCGGAAGTGTACACGGACAGCTCTTCCAGCTACCAGTCGCTGCACGGCTTCCAGCACGCAGCGGTGAACCATTCCCGCGGAGAGTACGTGCGCGGCAGGGTGAGCACCAACGGCATCGAGTCATTCTGGGCGCTGTTCAAGCGCGGGCTGTACGGGATCTACCACCACCTCAGCGTGCGCCACCTGCATCGCTACCTGGAGGAGTTCTGCGGGCGCAGCAACCTGCGCCCGCTGGACACGGCGGAGCAGATGAGGCAAGTGGCGCTGGGGCTGCAGGGCAGGCGTCTGACCTGGGCCATGCTGGCGGGCCGGGCCGCGGCCGCCTGAGGCACCAGCGGCTCCGGCGGTGTGGAGCCGCCAGCGGCAGCAGGCCCGGCTGGGAGCCGCGGCGGGTGCGGGCGCCCAGCACGGGATGTCCGAGGGGCGGATCGGCGCATCCTGGGTTGAGAATTGGAGCTGTCGCGCGCGACGGTCGGCTGCTAGAGCACCAGAGGCGGGCCAGGGACGGGGGAACTGCCCGGCACAGATTATGTGCTCATGGAGACCAGACTGAGTTCCATCGATACTGGAGGAATGGGCGCCGAGCACGATGTGAGACCGGCAGCATGCCGCAAATAGATGCAGACTATTCCGATTCGACACGAGTACCATATGCTGGATCCTTGACGGAACCCATACAACATCTGGATCCTGGGTACTCACGTCAGTAATTCCCTTTGCAAGTGCACCGTCAGTCCAGTCTGGACGTCTCCAAGATCGTCCTCAAGATGCGCGGGCCCATCTGGGATTCATTTGCACCAGCCAGAGCGCGTGCAATCATCCTCGCATTTAGCTTGGCACTCAGCACAGCAGTCCTTGCCCAGACCGGAGCGGGAAACCTTAGCGGCCTTGTCTCCGATCCCACGGGCGCGTCCATGGCAGATGTCGAACTCCACATCGAATGTCCGGACATCGGACTGCATCGGATGACCCAGTCCGATTCAAGCGGCCGGTACAGCTTTCCGCAGCTTCCACCAGGTCACTATATTCTCTCAGCGAGCAGCGAAGGGTTTGCCGACATCATCGTTGAACCCTTCGATGTCCATGTAAACACGCCCGTCACGCTGGCGATCGTTTTTCGGGAACTCGCCTCTGTCATGGAGAGTGTCACGGTTTCAGGAGCGGCTGCCCAGGTGAACACGACCGACGCGTCAGTCGGGAACGCCTTCGGCACGAAGCCGATTTCCCAACTGCCATTGAACGCACGAAACCCGGCAGGCCTGCTCTCGCTCCAAGCTGGCGTCACATTCCTGAGTGCTGATTCACTCGATAACCGTTCGCGGGACATCCGCAATGGATCGGTGAATGGCGCACAGAACAACCAGTCCAATATTACTCTTGACGGCGTTGATGTCAATGATCAAGCGAACGGACTGCCGTTTCGAAGTGTACTGCGCAATACGCTCGACTCCATTCAGGAGTTTCGCGTCGTTACGACTACCTCCAACGCAGACATGGGTCGGTCATCAGGAGCGCAGGTATCTCTCATTACGAAGAGCGGTACGAACGAATTCCACGGTTCTCTCTACGAGTTTCATCGCAATACTAACACGGTCGCTAATGACTTCTTCAACAATCGATCAGGCGTGCCTAGGGCGACACTCATTCGAAACGTCTTTGGAGGGGCAGTTGGTGGTCCACTGATCCGAAACCGGGCCTACTTCTTCTTCAACCACGAAGAGCGTCGTGACGCCAGCCAAGCAAACGTGATCCGGGAAGTCCCTTCAGTCACAGCGAGGAACGGGATTGTCAAGTACCTAGACACGAACGGCGGCATCTCGGAAATAGACGCTGCGACCATCAAGCAACTCGATCCATTGGGTTTGGGAGCCAGCCCAGCCGCGATGGAGTATCTCCGATCCTTTCCCCAGCCCAACGATAATTCTTCCGGGGATGGCTTGAACATTGCGGGATTTCGGTTCACGCCGTCCACGCCGCTGTTCTGGAACACTTCGATAGCCAAATTGGACTGGAACCTAGACAGCGACGGATCCCAGCGCATGTTTCTCCGGGGAAACCTGCAAGATGACAGGGTCGAAGGCCCGCCGCAGTTTCCCGGAGAACCGCCAAATACGGTGCGACTCGACAACAGCAAGGGGCTCGCCTTCGGATGGACATCGGTTCTGGGGCCAAGCACTGTCAGCAATTTTCGATACGGCTTTACGCGCCAAGCGCTGGACCGGACCGGAGCGCAGACCCGTTCGCTGGCTCGCCTTGCCCTTTCATCCAGCCGGTACGGAACGACGCGCAGCCGGATTGTCGCCCTGCCCGTGCATACGCTCACCCAGAACTTGGCGGTCACCCGGGGTGCGCACAACTTGCAACTGGGGGCAGCCTTCCGTTCCGTGCGCAACCGCAGGGTCAACTTTGAGCAGAGTTACCACTCGGCACGGATTGCGTACTGGGCGATGGAGAACACCGGAAAGGACATTTGGGGAGACGTGCCCAATCTGAGCCGGTCGTACATCCGAGGCGTGGCGGACGCGATGATGAGCGTTCTCGGAATCCTGAACTACTCGACCACGGTCTACAACTACGACCTGGACGGCAACCCGCAGGCCATCGGGGATCCTGTGCGGCGGACGTTCGGATCGGAGGAGCTGGAACTCTACCTGCAGGACACGTGGAGGATGCGCCCCGGGCTCACGTTCACTGGCGGAGTGCGCTGGACTCTGGCTCCCCCGGTCCGAGAGGTCAACGGCATCCAGGTCGGCATTGTTCCGGGCATCGACGAGTTCATCGCTCGGCGGGTCGAACTGGCCGAGCGGGGCGCCCCTTCGCGGGAGACCGGGCCGATCTCGTTCGTGCGGCGGGACGACCCACTGGGCGGGCCGCTCTATGCCACGCACAAGCTCAACTTCTCTCCCCGGGTCGCGCTGGCATACTCACCGCAGAGCCGCTCCGGCTGGCGCGGGAGATTGTTCGGCGGGCCGGGCCGAACTTCGGTCCGCGTGGGCGGAGGGGTCTTCTACGACAAGTTCGGAATGGGCATCATGGAGGGCCTGGATCGCAGGGCCTACGGCCTCTCGACGACGCTGAGCCCGCCGCTCTTCTCCTTCAACGGATCGACTGCCCCCCGGTTCACCGGCCCCTTCGACCTGCCTTCCGAAGTGATTCCGGCAGCGCCGAAAGGCGGCCCCGGCACGCCGCCCGACGCGTGGGTTACCGGATTTGCCATCGATGACAAGCTCCTGCCGCCCCGCAGCGTGAACCTCACCCTGTCTGTCGCCCGCGAGCTAGGGCGGGGATTCGTGGTGGAGGGAGCTTATGTCGGAAGGCTGAGCAGGAGACTGCTGTTGCAGGACAACGCCGCTGCCCAGCAGGTCAACTTTCGAGATCCCGAGTCCGGCGAGCGGCTGTTCGACTCCCTGAGGGCCCTGGAGGTCCAAGTCCGGGACGGAACGCCGGTCAAGGCCGTGCAGCCGATAGCCTTCTGGGAGAATCTCTACTCCGCAGCTGCTACCCAGGACCGTTCTGCGACGCAGGTGGTCTACGAAGTGGTGGACAAGTATTCCCCCGACGCGGGAGCGGCGCTCTCGGACCTTGACGTTGCGTGCCAGCCGACATGCAGCGATCTGGGCAAGCACACCTTCTTCACGCCGCAATTCTGGTTGTTCTAAGCTCTCCGGTCGTTCGGGACCGCCAATTATCATTCCATGCAGTGGACGCTGCGCAAGCGATTCAGCGCGGGATACCAATTTGACCTCAATTATTCCCTGTCCAAGTCCACGGACCTTGCCTCTCAGGGCGAGCAGGATCTGACAGATTCCAGCGGCTACTCATCCGCTTGGGTGATCGGAAACTCCTGGGACCGTAAGTTGCAGAGAGCGGTCTCTGACTTTGACATGCGGCATCAGCTGAACGCCAATTGGGTGATCGAGGTTCCGTTCGGTGGCGAGACCGCGTTCCTGAGGAGGCTGGGCCGTCTCGCAGATGTGGCATTCGGCGGCTGGCAGGTCAGCGGGCTCTGGCGATTCACGACGGGGCTTCCATTGAGCGTGGGCAACGGAGCCGCGTGGCCGACCAATTGGTGCTGCAGCCCTTACGCTGAAGTGGTCGGGCCGATTCCGGAACAGACGAACACCAAGAACGGAAAACTGGTCGGGGGCGGGCACGGGCCGAACGTCTTCGACGATCCGCAGGTCGCATTGGAGTCTTTCGACAACGCCTATCCGGGAAGCATCGGAGTCCGCAACAACTTGCGGGGTCACGGTGTCTTCTCGATTGATCTCGCCGTAGGGAAGCGCTTCCACCTTCCATTCGAGGGTCACAGCTTGCAATTCAGGGCCGAGGCCTTCAATCTGACCAACACTGTCCGGTTCAATGCCACCTACGGCTCTGCGGTGGTAACCCAAGCGGCGACGTTTGGACAGTACTCGCGCACACTCGTGCCCGCTAGAGTGCTCCAGTTTGGGCTGCGCTACGAATTCTAGGCGCAGACTCTTGCTGACGTCAGCGACTCAACACTACTGGTCGCGGGAGATTGCCTAGCGGCAGCGGTCCCCGAGCTGCCTGCATCCTCCAGCGGCCACCGTCCCAGTCCCGAAAGGCCCGCCCAGTTGGAGCCGACAACCACGCCGACCGGCGCGGCGGCTTGTGGCGAACGCGGCCCCCTCAGGCGAGCAGGCCGGAGACGACCTCACCGTGTACGTCGGTGAGCCGGAAATCGCGGCCCGCATGCCGGAACGTGAGCTTCGTGTGGTCCAGTCCGAGCATTTGCAGGATCGTCGCGTGCAAATCGTGGAAGTGGACCTTGCGCTCGATTCCGTAGTAGCCGTACTCGTCGGTCCGGCCGTAGGTGATCCCGCGCTTCGTCCCGCCTCCCGCAAGCCACATGGTGAAGCCGTGCGGATTGTGGTCGCGACCATCACCATTCTCGGCCGTCGGCGTGCGGCCAAACTCGCCGCCCCAAATGACGAGCGTTTCCTCCAGCAGCCCCCGGCCCTGGAGGTCCTTGACCAAGCCAGCGATTGGCTTGTCGACCCGGGCGGACATCTTCCGCAGCGAGTTCGTCAGGTCAAAGTGGTGGTCCCAGCCATTGCTGTTGCACTGCACGAAACGCACGCCGCTCTCGCTGAACCGCCTGGCCATCAGGCATTGCCTCCCGAAATCCTCGGTGACGGGGTCGTCCAAGCCGTACAGGCGCTTGGTTGCCTCGCTCTCACCGTCGATCTTCTGGATCTCGGGGGCTTCGGTCTGCATCCGGAACGCGAGCTCGAACGTCGCGATGCGGCTGTCGAGCTCGGCGTCGGGCCCGGATCGCTCCAGCTGCCGCGCCGAGATCTCGGCGAGCATGTCCAGTTCCATCCGCTGCTGCCGAGATCGGCCAGCCGCCGACCCGATGAACGGAAACTTGGCGTCCGCGGCCTTGACGTTGCCATATCCGAGCGGCGTGCCTTGGTGCGCCGCGGGAAGGAACGCCGATCCGAAGTTATTCGCGCCGCCCTCCGCCAGCGCTTGGCAAATCGTGATGTAACCCGGCACGTTCTGGTTCTCGGACCCCAGGCCATAGGTGAGCCACGAGCCGAGGGAGGGCCGGATGAATGTGTCACTGCCGGTGTGCCACTCGAGGACCGCGCCTCCGTGCCTTGGGTTGGTGCAGTGCATCGACCGCACGATCGCGAGTTCGTCCACAATCCCCGCGACGTGCGGGAACAGCTCGCTCACCTGGGCTCCACTCTCCCCGTGCCGCTTGAACTCGAACGGCGAGCCGATCAGGTTTCCGCCGCGACGCGGAAACGATATGACGCGCGGCTTGGCGAACGGTAGCGGTTTGCCGCTGTCGCGGTTCAGGACTGGCTTCGGGTCAAACGTGTCAATGTGCGAGGGGCCCCCGAACATGAAGAGCATGATCACCCGCTTCGCGGTGGGGGCGAAGTGCGGATCGCGGAGGGCGAGGGGATCGCTGGCTGACGCGTCGTCGGCGAGCAAGGCGGAGAGCGCAAGGCTGCCAAATCCCGCGCCCATCTGCCGCAGCGCATCGCGGCGGGACCGTGGCTGACCGAACTGGGGCGCAGCGCGCATCCTGCGTTCTATTGTATGTACAGAAACTCGTTCGTGGACAGCAGAACCCGGCACATTGCCTGCCAAGCGCCGTCGGAGGTGCCGCCTGCGACCTCGTACCCGCGCAGGAAATCAGCCCACGCTGTGACCTCGTCCTCGCGCGGGCGGCGAGAGTATGCAATCTCGTGAGCCAGCTCGATGCGGCGGGCTGCCTCTGCGGCCTCTCCGGCGAGACGGGCCGCGAACTCGCGAGAGGCAGCCTTGATCAGCTTCGAGTTCATCATGAACAGCGCCTGGGGGGCTACCATCGTGGTGCTGCGGCTGCCAGTCGTGGTCGAAGGATTGGCAAAGTCAAAAGCGGCGAACAGCTCGTACAGCGCACTGCGCAGCACCGGCAGGTAGACGCTGCGCCGTCGCGTGTCGTAGAGGCTGGGATCCCGGGAGAGCGCATCGGCGTTCAGATTGGTGAAGTTTCGGTGCCGCAGGGTCTTGCCATCCATTGCCAGGTCAAGCTGGCCGGCCACGGCCAGCAGACTGTCGCGAATGGCCTCCGCCTCCATCCGGCGCCGGTTGGCGCGCCAAAGGAGCCGGTTCTCCGGATCGGAGAGCGACGCGTGCTCGTCACGCGAGTACGATCTCCGGTACGCGCCCGAGAGCATGATTCTCCGGTGGAGCGCCTTGACCGACCAATTGTCCTCGACGAAGCGTGACGCAAGCCAGTCCAGCAGTGCCGGGTGGTCCGGGCGGTCCCCGAGCGTCCCGAAGTTGTCAGGGGTCCGCACGATCCCTTCCCCGAAGTGCCACTTCCAGACCCGGTTGACCATGACCCTTGAAGTCAGCGGGTGTCCGGGCCGCGTGAGCCACTCCGCCAGTTCCCGCCGGCCGCTGCTCCTGCCATCGATGGGCGGCTGCCTGTCATCCGTCAAGATCGCGGGAAACTGGCGGGGGGCCAGCTCACCCGGCGTCAGGTGACTACCCCTCACCATGACCGGCAAGTCCTCAATGTCGCCCTCCGCGACCGCCATTGCCTTGGCGATCTCGAAATAGTCCTCGAGTGCTTCGTCCAAGGCCGCCTGCTGGGCCTCGACGACTCGGCGGGGAGTCGTCGCCCGGTTGTAGTTCGTCAGGAAGTCACTGTGGTAGTCAAACCTGCGCTCGATCTCTGACAGGCGTCGGTCATCTCGAGGCCCGCCCAGCGCTGTGGCGTTGAGCTTCGACGTCACGCGGTAGCTCAGCACGGTCTTGGTGCTGGTGAACATCCCCAGCATCGCGTAGTAATCCGAGGATCGGATCGGATCGAACTTGTGGTCATGGCAGCGGGCGCAGTCGATCGACAGCGCCAAGAACGCCCGGGATGTCGTCGCGAGTTGCTCGTCGGCGAAGTCCAGCTTCTGCTTGACCGGGTCATCCTCTCCCACCATCTTTGGACCGAGCATCAGGAAGCCGGTAGCGACCAATCCCTGGGCACGGTCCGCGTCATCCCACTCGGTGATCACGTCCCCGGCCAGTTGCTCCCGGATGAACCGGTCGTAGGGTCGGTCCCGGTTGAACGCGCGGATCACGTAGTCCCGGTAGCGCCAGGCGTCTCCGTGAACGATGTTGTCGTCCATTCCGTTGCTGTCGGCATACCGGGCCACGTCCAGCCAGTGGCGCCCCCAGCGCTCTCCGTACCGCGGCGATGCCAGCAACCGGTCGACGAGCCTCTCGAAGGCGGCGTCGGATGCATCGTCCCGAAAGTTCCGCACCTCGTCCGTCGTCGGGAGCAGGCCGTGAAGGTCCATCGTGGCCCGGCGGATCAGGGCTCTCCTTGAGGCCTCCGGGGCTGGCTTCAGGCCCGCGGCATCCAGCCTCGCGAGGACGAAAGCGTCCACGGGTGTCGAGCCGCCAGGCGGCGGTCTTGGATCGCTTGGCGGCTGGAAGGCCCAGTGGGACCGCTCTTCATCGGAAAAACCGGTCTCCGCCGCGACTCTCTCGGGCATGCGCGGGGCCGGCGTCCGCGCGTTCGGCCATCTCGCCCCCTTGTCGACCCATCTGGTCAGCGAGGCGACCTGATCGATGGTCAGCTTGCTCTTTGGCGGCATTTGCAGGGCGGTGTCATGGTTGACCGCATGGATGAGCAGGCTCTCGGCGGCACGCCCGGGAACGATCGCCGGGCCGGAACGCCCCCCGCGCAACATCCCGTCCCGGGAGTCAAGCCGCAGTCCCGCCTGTCCGTCCCCCGCTTGTGGGCCGTGACAAGCGAAGCACTGGTTCGCTAGGATCGGGCGGACAAGTCTCTCGAAGAAGTCGGAGTCATCCGCGTCGCCTGAATTCGGGAAGGCGAGCAGCGAAAGGGTCGCAACGGCGACTGCGGCGCCCGATACCATGGTCCGGAACCAAGCCTAACATGGGACTCGCCGACTGGAGCATCGTTTTCGCGCTCAATGGCGCCATCATTCTCTACGGGCTCCGAAGCGGCCGCGACACCAAGACCAGTTCCGACTGGTTTCTGGCCGGTAGGACCCTGCCGTGGTGGATGATCGGCCTCTCGTTGTACGCCACGGTGATCGATGCCAGCGATCTCGTGGCGGACTCGGGCGGGACGTACGGCGTCGGGCTGAGTTACCTCGTCACCAATTGGGTGGGAGTGACCGGCGGGTGGGCGCTGCTCGCAAACTGGATCGCCATCCCGATGTACCGCGCCGGAATGTACACCAATGCCGAGTATCTCGAAGCCCGGTTCGACCTCGCCGCCCGGGTGGTCTCCGCCTTGGTCCAGGCGCTCTACCGCACGTTGGTGCTTGGCATTCTCGCGACGACGCTCTTTCTGGTGTTGGCAATCGTGGGGGGCTTGGGGCCGTCCGCGTGGTGGGGAGTGGTTGCGATCGCTGCGCTTGCCGCGGCATACACCGCCTTCGGCGGATTGCGCTCGGTAGCCATCACCGATGCCCTCCAAAGCGTTGTCATGGTCGCGTCGTCCGTCGCGCTGTTCATGGTGACGTGGGCAGCGGTCGGGGGGTGGGATGGAACGCGGGAAAAACTCGAGGCTCACCGCCAAGAATTGGGCGACCAGCTGCTTCGCGCGGGCAGCGACGATGTCGCGCGACAGTCCGTCGCGGGCCAGAGCGCCGAGAGTGTCAGGCGACAGCTGCTTACGGGAGGACGCTACGACGGCGACGCCGAGGAAATCGTCACGACCACGCCGGCATGGTTGGCCGCAATCGCTTGGATCATCATCGGCCTCGGATACTCCGTGGTGAACCACACCCAGTCGATGCGGCTGTTCGGCGCCCGGTCCGAATGGGACATGCGGATGGCAGTGGTGGTTTCGGGCGTGGTACTTCTGGGCATCAACTTCTCTAATCTGTTCATCGGGATCATGGGGCGGGCACTCTACCCGGACCCCGCCCTGATGCCCCTGCCGGAAGCGCTGCAAGTACGCGACTCGGTGTTCCCGCTCTTGGTCTCGGAATTGACCTCCACCGGTGTCAGGGGAATCGTGGTGGCCGGCGTTGTCGCGGCGTCGTTCTCGACGTTTGACTCGATCGGATCGACCGTGCCGTCCCTCTTGGTCCGCGACATCTTCGCGCGCATCTTTGTCCCGGACCGGGGAGATCGCTACTACGTCGGCTTGAGCCGTCTGCTGACGCCGGCCGTGATCCTGGGCTCGTTCGCTCTCGTTCCGATGCTGTTGCAGGAACGAGGCATGCTGATGATTTTCCTCGACTGGGTTGGGGCGTTCGTCTCGCCACTGCTAGCGGTGTACCTGATGGGATCGTTCACACGAGTCCATCGGTCGAGCGCGACCGCCGGCCTGGCCGTTGGCATCCTGTTCGGCACCCTAAGATTGTCGGCGCCCTACATCGCGGCCCAGTTCGGATTCGCCGTTCTGCCTCCTCTCCTGGTCAATAGCTACGGCGGTACAGTCTTCAGCGTCGCGCTGACCGCGACTTGCATGCTCGCCGTTACCGCTCGCATGGGCTGGGAGCCCACCCGCGAGCCCCGGGTGGCGGAGACCGCGGGCTGGCTCAGAACGAGCAGCGCGGGGACGCGGGTGGCAACACACTCGCGCGCCGGGCTCACGAGCCTGGCGGTCTTGCTGGGCGCTGCCACGGTATTGGTGGGCGCGATCCTGAGCTTTCTCATCTTCTGGTAGGCTGCCGGGGCCGGCCTGGCCGCGACTCGGTCAGGCGTGCTCTCCAAGAAGTCATGCGAATCCTCGATGTCGAAGTTGTCAACCTGCAGTTCGCCTACCCGGTCGATCGGCGTTTCCGGTACGCGGGCGGCGTGTGCACCGGACGGCTGACGAGCCTCGTCAAGGTCCGCACTGACGAGGGCTTGGAGGGACTGGGCTCGGTGTACTCCCACCCTGACCTGACCCGCGCGATCATCGAGGGGCATCTCCGCCCGGCGCTTGTCGGAGAGGATGCGCTCGACATCGGGGGGATCTGGGATCGATGCTACGCGCTGACGCGCTGGTATGGCCGGAAGGGCGTTGCTCTGTCCGCACTCGGAGGCATTGACATTGCGCTCTGGGATCTCAAGGGCAAGTTCTCGGGCAAGTCGGTGTCGGAAATGGCCGGCACCTTCGACCGGTGGGTGCCGGCTTACGCAAGCGGCCTGCTCTGGAAGCAGAGCGCGCAAGACTTGGCGGAGGAGGCACGCCGCCACGTGGCCGACGGATTCAACGCGATGAAGATGCGCCTGGGCCGAGATCGCGCCTATGACTGCGAAGCACTGACCGCGGTCCGTGAGGTCATCGGCCCGGATCGCCGCCTGATGGTAGACGGCAATGCTAGGTACTCGCTGGCCGCAGCCAAGCAGATGATCCGGCCTCTCGAGGAGGCCGGGGCGTTCTGGCTCGAGGAGCCCTTTGGCCCTGAGGACTTGGACCTATTCGCCGCGTTGGGGCCGGACCGGGGAAACATACCGCTGGCCGCGGGGGAGAACGAGTTCGGGCGGCAGGGGTTCGGAGAGTTGATGGCATCGGGGGCCGTGCAAGTCGTCCAGCCCGACTGTTGCCGCTGCGGGGGTCTCAGCGAAGCCCGAAGAATCGCCGCCGCAGCCGCGGCACGGGGCTTGCGGTTGGCCCCCCACACTTGGAGCGATGCCGTGGCTCTCGTTGCCAACATGCACTTGGTAGCCTCCCAGCCGCGTTCACTGACAGTGGAGGTCGACCGGACCGGCAATCCCTTCATCGACGAGCTCTTGGTCGAGCCGATCGAGATGCGTGACGGCGCCGCCAGGGTGCCCTCCAAGCCCGGCCTTGGCATCGAGCTGAACGAGGAGGTCGTGGCGCGGTACGAGATCCCGCGGGGAGCGCCGATCCCACCCGGGAACTATTCCGACATGGTTTTTCGGTAGTCCTCGCGCCTGCGGTGCACTCCGGCCCCTCTCGCCGCCGAAGGGTCGTAGATCAGCGTGCTAGTAGGTCGTCCAAGCATCCAGCAGGGCAGGTGGCAGCTCGGGAATGGCGCGATCGGGCGTGAAGTTGGCGGTGAGGTAGCCATAGAGTGCTTCGAACGCATCGTCTTCCAGCGCCTCGACTCGCTCACGGTGCTCGAGGCTGTTCCGGTACCACGCGGCCTCGTCCATCCGCAAGACCAAGATCGGCACCAGGACATGGCAACTCTGGCAATTGTCGAGCACTAGTTGGCGCCCGGGGCCTTCCGGCAGGACGTCCCGAATGTTGAACGGTTTGGCTTCGACAACCTGAGCGGGGCCATCGGCGGCACTCGGATCGGCCTCTGGGGGTGGCGCGCCGCAGGAACCCAAGCAGGTGCCAGCTGCAAGCACGATTGCGCACAGCCTGGGAAGGCGCCGGCGCGGAGCCTGTCGGCGACCGTTCCGATGGGAGTCTGGCATGCCCGCGCTCAGAAGGGCGTGCAGCCTCCCGCGAGGAACTGGGGCGGGATGGAGGGCTCGGGCTTGGAATCGTTGAAGTTCTCGCTAAGGTAGGCGAACAGCGCCGCGTAGTCCTCGTCGCCCATGTCCGCGACGCGATCCCTGTGGTCAGCTTCGAGCGCCTTCCAGCGGCCCGTCGTGCGCTGGCCGATCGCGGAGCAAGCCACCGCATGGCAGCCGCCGCAAGATTCGATGACCAGCGCTCTCCCGAGGCCCTCGGGGAAGATCTCCGACAGCGACGTCGGCGCGCTGGCGACAACCGCGGGAGGCTCAGACTGCGGTTCGGGAACCCCGGCCTCGGGATGGCCCGATCCGTCGCACGCTGCCAACAGCAGCGGCAGGATTGTGCCGCCGGCCAGAAGTGGTCTCAACCTAATCCACATGAACGTCCTCCGGCAGGGCTGCGGGCCGCTTCACGCGGCCGCTGAGGGAGAAGACCGGAACGCTGATCCGCGTCTTGGCCGCGTGGGGAGGGAAGCCGTCCTCCGCCAGTCTCCGCAATGCTTCGCTCACTGGCCCGTCGTACCACTGCTCGCTGCAAGTTTCGCAGACATGGGCGGGGATGTCCTCGACGATCGCCACGCGCGCCCCCTGCCAGATCGCTGTCCGCATGACCTTCGGGGCCATCGGCTCGCTGCAGCGAGGGCAGCGAATCTCTACTGGGGAGGTGTGGCCCGGTGGCAATTTGTCGTGGCGTGGCCTGTTGCGCCGGTACTCAAGGATACCGACTTCCATCAGAGAGCCCTCTCCCGTGCAAGCGGCCCCGGTGGCACCGGTCGGGCACAGCCCACGGGGCAGCCGCCGGAAGATCCCCGCCTCACGCCCGCAAGAGCTGCACCGCCGCGTCCACAATCTTCGGCGCGTCGGGACGTAGCCAGCCCATCATGCCAGCCGCGCCTGGGCCGGGCACGTCCGGGAACGCGAGCCTGCGGGTCTTGATCCCGGGAACGGCCTGCGCCACCTCGGCAACCACGTGCGCGCCGAATCCGGCGGTGTAGTGCCCGTGCTCAACGACGAGCAGGCGGCCGGTCTTGCGGGCGGACGCAAGAATCGTGTCCGTGTCCAGAGGTTTGAGGGATCGCGGATCGATGAACTCGACGCTCACACCCCTCTTGGCGAGTTCGGCCACGGCGCGAGACGCCTCGACCGTCGCGGGTGCCCAGGCGACAAGGGTGACGTGGCGGCCGCTGGTACGAACCGAGGCCTGTCCAAGCGGAACCTCATATGCGTCGTCGGGCACGTCCGGCTGCATCCCGGACTTGACCTCGGGATAGTCGATGTACACGACGGGGTCGGGGTCGCGAATCGCAGAAATCAGCAGCCCCTTGGCGTCAAAGGCGTTGCTCGGAACGGCCACCTTGATGCCGGGAAGGTTGGCGAAGAGCGACTCCGCGCCGACATCGGTGTGCTGGCCAGCACTGCCCCGGCGCCGTCCCGCTCCGTCAACCCACAGCACGAACGGCATGTTTGCCTGGCCGCCCGTCATCGAGCGCAGCTTGCCAGCTTGGTTGTAGACAAACTCGATCGCGAAGATCTGGGCCATGGACGGCAGCCGGGCGATCGCCTTGGAGCCGGCCGCGGCCACGCCGATTGCGACGCCGGCAATCCACGACTCGTCAATCGGCCATCCGCGCCCGGAAGTGCGCAGATCGCCGAACTCGCCCACCAAGTCGAAGATCTCCCCGGTGGGGCCGATGGTCGTGGGCTTCTGATACTCGTAGTAGTAGACCATCTCGGGGTCGGCCCGCATTTCCTGGGCCACGGCCTCGAGCTGTGCGTAGTAGTAGGTCTTCTTGGCCATGGCGATGCCTCCCCTCGTCTAGGTCGTTGCGGTGCCCTTGCGGTCGTAGAACTGACTCGCCAGGACCGGTCCCTCGGCGTGCGTGTTGAGCACTCCCGCGCCCGGATCGGGGTCACGGCCGTCGCGGGCGAAGCGAACGGACTCGTCGACCGCGCCCTGCGCGGCCGTCTCGATGCCGGCCAAGCCTTCGGCCGTCGCAAGGCCCTTGGCGAGAAGCCAGCGCTTGTAGCGGGGAAGGGGATCGCGCGTCATCCAAGCTCTGACCTCCTCGTCTGTCCGATAGGGCAGGCCGGCGGCCCCCTCCGATCCAACCCGGGCACCGGCGAAACCGCTGTGGTCGTACCAGCGATACGTCAGGGCCTCGATCACCGTCGGGCCGTTGCCGGCCCGGCCCCACTCGACCGCCTCCTTGGTGGCGTGGTATACGGCCGCCAAGTCGTTGCCGTCAACCAAGTGGTGCGGCAGGTCAAGCCCTTTGGTGTAGTCCGACACGTAGTTGGTCGGCACAGTGTCGGCGACCGGGATTGACATGTACTGAAAATTGTTCTCGTTGACGAAGATGACAGGAATGTTGAGGTTCTTGCAACTTCGGACGGCGCTGAAGTAGTACGGCGAGGCTGCGGCGCCGTCGCCGAAGAAGGCCACGGCGACTTGCTTCGTCCCGCGGATCATCCCCCTCAGGGCAGCGCCGGCCGCCATGTAGAAGCTGGCACCGACGATGCCGTTCATGCCCATGATGCCTTTCGACATGTCCGTGATGTGCATCGACCCGCCGTAGCCCTTGTTGTAGCCGGACTCCTTGAAGAAGATCTCCGCCGACATGCGGTTGAGGTCTCCGCCCTTGGCGATCAGGTGCCCGTGGCCCCGGTGGGTGCTCGCGATGTAGTCGTCCTCGTTCAGCGCCCCGATCACCCCGACGGCGATGGCCTCCTCGCCGACATAGGTGTGGAACGACCCGTACAGGCCGTCCTCGCCAGCAAGGAAGAGGTCCTTCATCGTCGTTTCCCACTTGCGGCTTGTGCACATCAGCCGGTAGAGCTCCAGCAGCTTTTCCTCGGACTCCCCGGCAAGGGTGGCGGAGGCCCTGCCGCCGGTTGGCATGTCCTCCGGCGGCAGGAACTGGAGGGCGAAGCCGGGCTTCCACTGCTTGTTTCCGCCGGGGCCTGCCGTCGACAGCCTGACGGTCTTGCCAAACTCGCCCCCGGAGATTCCCGGTGGGCTCGCGGCGCCATCGCCGCACGCAGAGATGACCGTCGCTGTCGCGCCGGCAGCGCTCATGGTCTTGAGCAGAGTGCGCCGATCCACCCTGCGGTGTCGATTCTCCATAGGCTCCCTTCTCCCGCGCCGCCGGTGATCGCGGCCGCGCTCACACTTGCGCGTTGAAACGCTTTCGTGGCACTCGCAGTCTACCGACACTGACGCGCTCCCGCAAGGCGGAGCGCCAGTGTCGGGTCGGCCGGCGGCCTGCGAACAATCGAGATTGGCCCGAACGGGCGCCCTCTCGCACGGCACCGTTGGACCAGTAACGGACCCAGGGTCACCGCCAATCCGCGATCGACGGGAGCAAACCGGACGGCGACAGGTTTCGGGCGTGCCTCGATCGGAGCACGCTCCCCGAATGGTCACACTTGGTCGCCGGCACTGGAGGGGTCGATGCCCGCCTCGCTCGCCCAAGCGCCCGATCGTCGGGCCGGGGGAGACCGGTCCGGACAAGGGTCTGGACCAACGGACGGCTCGGCTACGATGGTGCTAATGTCAGCACGAATCTTGACTCTCATGACCGCTTTGGTCGGCTTGGCATCGGGCGCGGTGACACCGGTGCCCGAGACCGTGGAACCGAATAGGACCGATGGTGCCGAGCCCCGCAGCGTGGTCTTCATCCTCGCGGACGACCACCGGTACGACGCGATGTCGTTCTTGGACCACCAGTTCGCCCGGACTCCGCACATGGACGCCATGGCCGAGAGCGGGGTGCACCTCAAGAATGCATTCGTCGGCACGTCGCTGTGCTCGCCCAGCCGGGCTTCGATCCTGACCGGGCTGTACACGTTCCGGCACAGAGTGATCGACAACCAACGGCTCGTTCCGGAGGGCACTCTGTTCTTTCCCCAGTACCTGCAGGAAGCCGGATTCGCCACTGCGTTCGTCGGCAAGTGGCACATGGGCGCCGCGAATGACTCGCCCCGTCCGGGCTTTGACCACTGGGTTAGCTTTCGGGGGCAGGGCCATTACTTGCCGCCCAGGCCCGATTACACCCTGAACGTGAACGGCGAGCGAGTCAAGCAGGAGGGATACATCACAGACGAGCTGACCGACTATGCGGTTGACTGGCTCTCGCAGCAGAGGCCTTCCGAGAAGCCCTTCTTCCTGTACCTGTCGCACAAGGCCGTCCACGCTAACTTCACGCCGGCCGAGCGCCACGAGGGATCGCTGGACGATGCCTCGTTCCGGCGCCCTGGCAGCGAGGCGGACACTTTCGAGAACTATCGCGGCAAGCCGCGGTGGCTGCGCGACCAGCGCAACAGCTGGCACGGCGTGGACTTCCCCTACCACAGCGACCTAGACGTCGAGCGCTACTACAAGCGGTACAACGAGGCGCTCAGCGCGGTGGACGACAGCATCGGCCGCGTCGTCGCGAAGCTCGATGAGATGGGAATCGCGGACGAGACGCTCGTGATTTACATGGGCGACAACGGATTTATGTTCGGGGAGCACGGACTGATCGACAAGCGTGTGGCGTACGAGACCTCGATCCGCGTGCCGATGCTGATGCGGTGCCCGGACCTGTTCCGGGGAGAAACGGTGGTCGACCAGGTTGTTGCGAACATCGACGTCGGGCCGACCGTGATGGACGCCATGGGCTTGGAAAAGCCGCCCCACATGGACGGTCAGAGCTTCCTGTCAGTCGCGCGTGGCGAGGATGTCGGGTGGCGCGACTACTTCCTGTATGTCTACTACTGGGAGAAGAACTACCCGCAGACGCCGACGCAGTTTGCGCTGCGCGGTGACCGTTACAAGTACATCACTTACTACGGCCTGTGGGACACGGACGAACTGTACGACTTGCAGCAGGATCCGGGCGAGACGACCAACTTGCTGCACGATCCGCGGTTCGAGCCGACGGCGAGGGAGATGGAGGACCGCCTCTACGAGATGATGGCGGAGCTCGGCGGCATGACGATTCCGCTGAATGCGCCCCGGGGAAGGTCGCAGAACAAACGGCTCAGGCGCAGGGGTGGAAAGTCCGGCGCAGATTTCCCGTCGCACATGGTCCTGGACGGGCCAGTCCACCGAGACGCTCAATAGCGCAATGGCGGTGGCAGTCCGCGCGGTTGGTGATCGCCATCCTCGTTTGTCCGGGTCACTTTTCTGGTTTCTGGCCATCGGGGAGCATGCCAGCACCGGGATGTGGCCCCGATGTGTCAGTTCCCTGATTCCCAGCTGCAGTCATCCAGAACCAGCAGGCTTCCGGTCATCAGCAGCCTTGGGCAAGGGGGCACCGTAGATTCACCTATAGCGAGATCATGTGTGATGTGCAACTTATCGGTCGCTTGACCATCCACAGGAGATCACGGGAGCGATGGAAGACGATGATTCTGTACTCCTGATAGAAACACGGGCGATCATTGGGCCAGGCCGGAGCCCTTGCGGCAGGAGTTGCGCCGGCGATGCCCGACTAACTGGACATGTCCGGACCGGCGGTCCTCCGGTCGGAAGTTCGGCAGAAAATTCGGCTCATCCGCAAAATCTGTGGGCGTCGTCGGGTGCGGGCAGGTGGCCGAGGGTGTGGTAGAGGGCGAGCTCGTAGTTCTGGTAGGAGCGGAAGCCGAAGGCTTTGCGGAGGGCGAGTTTGGCTTTGAGGTTCATACCCTCGGACGGCCCCGGAGGAGTGCTGCTTGCCGGTGGAGAACCAGTTGAGGACGAGGGGCTGGTGGTTCTGGAGCATGTTGGCGAACCCGATTAGGGGCTTTATCCGGGAGCGTTGGACGCGTTTTCGCCAACGTGTGAGGAAGTTAGCCGCCTGTTTAGGCGTATCCAGGGCGAATAACTGCTGAAACTCCTGCTTGAGGAGCTAGGCCCGCACGGTGTTGAGGTTGTGTTGGAGGATTTCCTCGAGGCGGGGGACTTGCTTTGCTGAGAGGTTACGGCGCCATTTGAGCAGCAGCCAGCGGGCGTTCTTGAGCAACGGCCGGGAGCCGGCGGCCTTGAGCCGGCGGGCCTCGGCGGCGCGCACTTTGTCGATGGCCTTGGAGCGTTTCTGCATGATGTGAAAGCGGTCCAAAACACGCACGGCGTTCTCAGCCCGTCTGCGGGTGACGGACAGGTAGGCTTTCCACATGTCGGAGCAGACGACTTGCAGCTGCGAGGAGCGGAGCTGGCCGAACCAGTCGAAGAAGGCTTCGAGGGTCTTGATGCGGCGGTGCTCGCCGACCCACAGCAGGCGGCGGCAGCCTTGGTCGATCTGGTAAACGAGGGTCAAGTACCGGTGTCCCTTGTGCCAGGCGATCTCGTCGACGCCGATGGTCTTGACGTCGGAGAGGTCGACCCGGGCGCGGCCCCAGTCGACAGCCATGGAGACGGAGCGGCGGACACGATCCCAGGAGACGCCGAAGATCTGGGCGGTCTCCTGCCAGGAGCGGCGCCGGGCCCAGCCGGCGAGGGTCCAGCTGAAGGCCTTGGTGACGGGGCGCTTGCCGTCCGCCCAAGGCACTCGTTCGACCTTGACCTTCCCGCACCAAGTACAGTTGACGCGACGCATAGCGTATAGGAAGTAGACAGGCAGGCCATAAAGGGGGACGAACTGGAAACGGCGGGTCCGGAGGCGATCGTAGCCGGGGCCGGGCATGCCGCAGACGGAGCAGACGGGTTTGCAGCCGGCGCGAGGCCGGACCTCGACTTCCACCCGGCCGTCCCCTCGCTCGTTCTCCAAGAGGCGGATCTGGGCGTACACGAACCCGGGGATTTTGTGGATGTAGTTGAGAATCGTGCGGAACTTCACAGCACCCCCTGCGGGTGGCACCATGGTTGCACAAACGGAGGCCCGCGCCGCAGCCGGGGCGACCTTCGGCGGGGCCCGCAGAGGGGCGTCGAGGGGGCGGGAGGCACTACTGCTGGAAGCAACAGGCTGGGGCAGCGGAGGCCTGCAAGGAGCTGCCTGCCGGTCCCGCAGGTGGCTGCTCACCAGCCGGTTGTTCGGGTCAGGTTGGATGCCACTAACCCACAGAATCTGCGGAAGAGGCGAAAATTCTAATTGTCGTCGGGGAAAAAGTAATTGTCGTCTGACACGCCGGCTCAGCGCGTGACGACTGGCATGATGCTCCTGTAGTTGGGATGGTCGCAACGCGCTCAAGCGGGGCTACTCGGTAGGGCTAGTCTAAGCGACTGAAGCAAATCAGATGGCGATCCGTTCGCACGTAGAGGCGTCCGTCCTCGATTGCCGGCGTTGCGAAGACTCGCTCTTCGTCAAGATCATTGCTTGCCAGAACTTCCCACTCGCCAGCTGCTCTCAGCACGGTCACCTTGCCTGCCTCGCTTGCCACGTACACCTTGCCGTCCGCTGCGACCGGCGAAGCCCAATAGGGCCCCAGCGCGCCCGGCAGGCGCCCCTGCTTGAAGACCGATCCAGTCCTCGGGTTCAACGCGGTCACGATTCCACCGTCCTTGACGAGATACAGGACGCCTCTGTACAGCAGAGGCGAGGGCACATTCGGCAGCGCCCTGCGATAGGCCCAAGCAACGTTCGACTCCGTGAGGTCGCCTCGGCCGCCCAACCGGATGCCGAGCAGGGCGTTCCTTGCCATGAGGCGCGCTTGCGTATTGGTCCAGTCCCCCTCGTCGACATAACCGTCCCGGTCGAAGTCGAAGTAGCTGCCGAACCGCGCCCGCATCATCGGCAGGAACGCTTCGTCACGGGAGAACCTGCCGTCACCGTCAGCGTCGTGGTCGGCGAGCGCCTCTTTGAAGGGAGGCAGGGGCTCGTTCGCGGCATCGCCCGTCGAGGTCCATCCGTGCACGAACAGCATTGTGCCGTCTGTGACAGCTGTCGACTTGACTTCGAAGGCAATCCCGTGGACCCACCAAAGCAGCTCGCCGTCTTCGAGCGAATACCCCGCGACCCGATACGATCCGGGGACAATCAGTTCCGCCGGCCCCTCTCTGGGCCAATGCACTGTCGGAGTCGCGAAACCGCGGGTGTAGCCGGGGCGTTCGATCCTCCACGCCACCCGTCCGCTGTCCTTTTCGACGGCGATCATGAAGGAGCCGCTGTCTTGATCGCAGACCAGGACGACCCTTTCTCCGGCAACGACCGGGGACGAGGCCATGCCCATCCAGTTGTCGAACGGTCCTAAGGGCAGCTTCCAGCGCACGGTGCCCGCTGCATCGTAAGACAGCAGCCCGTAGTCCGGGAAAAACACGTAGAGGTTTGCTCCGTCGCTGGCGGGACTGGGGGAGGCGGGGTGGTTGAGGCGATTGATGTCCGTGTTCCAGTTCCGTGGCGCGACACGCCGCCAGAGGACCGCTCCGTCCCGTCTGCGGAGGCAGATAGTCAGCAAGTGCTCACCTTCGGAAGCTGTGAGGAAGATGCGGTCGCCGGCCAGCACGGGAGAGGAATGGCCGGAGGGCAGGGGCGTGCTCCAGAGCACGGCCTCGCCCTTCCCGAATCGGACAGGCATGTCTGTCGCCTCTACAAAGCCTGATCCACTAGGGCCTCGGAATTGCAGCCAGTCCTCCGTCGCCGTCGCGGACATGGCTGCCAGGACAGCCAGCGCTACTCGAATGCACGCCATTTCGACACGGACAGGTCAGGTCTCGCCCGCCGCCGTCCAATGGTATGCCACATCTCGCTAAGAGGGACTAATAGGGGTGGTGGTGAGCCGCGCCCGGCGACGTGGTCTAAAACGGATGGCGCAGGCACAGCTGAAGGTTGCGATTCGAAGTCCCCCTGTCGAGAGATGTACTGACCGGGTCGGTGTTCACGCTCGAGAAGTTAAAGTGGTGCGCGAAGTTGAACATCTCGCAGCGCAGGGTCACGGTCTCGCCCTCGGCTACGGCGAATTCCTTGAAGACTTGGAGGTTTCAGCCATTCCAGCCTTGCCGGCTCAGCCGTCAGATGTGCCAATTCGGGTGTCGCGTTCGCGAGAATGTGCCTGCCGCCGGGACGGTGAAGAGCGGGTTGCCACCTGAGTCTCGATAACGGAGGAGCGCCAAGGGCATACCGTCCATCGCTCCGTACTGTCGTGGAGCAGATTGTGCGGGTAGATGACTCCAGGATTCCCTTCGGCCAAGACTACCCCCGGACTGAACCCTCACGGCTAGCCTTGGAAGACTGGAGGCGTCGACGATGACAGTGTCGGGCCTCCGTAGCGGCGCATCGGCCCCCGCTGTGTTCGCTTCACGACAACCCTCGCCGGGTGCTCTGCAACATTCAGGCCCAGCCGATGGGCCACTCTCCCTGCCGGTCGGGAGCCGAACCCGTTTGCTACCGATGCTCGGTTCCCAGGTCATCGCTTTCCCCGTGACCGACCTGTTCCCTGGTGCGGCACAGGAATGCGAAACAACCAATAGGCAAGGATGGGGGCGTCTGTTCGTTCTCGAGCCTCTACCGAGTGCAGCGGAAACAGGCGGCGGGCCGTACTGTCGCCTGCCTGATCGCTGGTGTAGCGGGGTATCGGGGAGCAGTCCCTCCGGATCAACGGATTGGTCCTGTTTCTGCATTGCGACCAAGCGATCCGTGTGTTCCCCGACTCATGGCAAGGTCCCACCGGTGAACTGCCGTGGATGTATGCCCACCCTCGTCACAGTGGCGAGAATCGATCCTGCCTAGCGAAACGTCTTGTCGTCGACCGTGCTGAGATCGATTCCGTCCTCGAACACTCCCAGCGTGACAATGGCGAAGGTGAACACGTTGGTTCCCGGTTCAAGGTGGCCGCCGAACGCCCGGTTCTCATCGGCAAGCGTCATGTGGGCGTGGATCCGTCCGTCGATCACGTAGCCGTTCATGCTCACTATGTCGGCCGGCTTGGTCGGGTTCTTGGTGTAGACGTTCTCTGAGGGGAAGGTCCGGTTGCTCACTGCATGGATGTGGTAATTCCTGACGGAGCCGATGCCGGCGAGGATCACGGCGTTCCGGATGCCCCGCTCCTCGACCAGCTCCTCGAACGACTCCAGCAGATCGGCCTTGTACTTGAAGCGAAGCACGACGATTCGGTCGAATGCGCCTTCGACTGCGAAGCCGTCGGGCACTTCGTCGCTGTTGGGCTTGGCGTCCTGCTCCGGCGTCGTCGGTTTGAACACAACGGTCTGGGTCACCTGCCCGGCCGCCATCGCGGCGGCCGCCAGTAGGATCAGCATTCTGCTCACTTCATTCCTCCCTGAGCTCACGCGGCGCATTGTGTACCGCTCGCAGCGGCGACCATGATCCCACGGGCCGAGGGGCGTGAAAGCCTTTGGCGCCGATGCGCTTTCCATCTGTCTCCACACACTTCCGCCGACTCGGCCCAGGCCCGTGGATGGGAAGGTGGCTATGAGTCGCAGGGACTCCTTAGGGAGCGGCTTGCCCTCCGCCTTCCCAGTGCTCGTCGGCGTCGAGAACGAGGTGCGAGTCACCGGCATGCGGCTGGGGACGATACGGCCCTGGCGGCCAGCACTTGCCTACGTACGTCTCCGAACGGTAAGTCGATGACTGGAGGTCAGTGGTCAGGCTTACCCACAGCGGGCTCCGACAGGGAGCTGGGCCTGCGATCCACACTCTCAGCCAGCTGTCAGGCCAGTGCCGCCTCGATCCTAGCCACGTTTCGTGTCTTTGCGCTGAACTCCACTCCGACAAGGTAGACCGGCTGCCCGTATTGCTGATACTTGGTTGCGTAGCCGCGCCTCCGCAACTGCTCGAGGGCGGCGCCCGGACCTGCACGCTCCTGCACCTTGAACTCGAAGAGAAAGATCTTGCCCCCGGTTCGCAGAGCCATATCCAGCCGACCTGAACTGCTGGAGTCCTCGGCCGTTGCATCGAGCCCGAAACCGGCAACGAGCGAGTAGAAGACGCTGGCGTAGTATCCTTCGTAGGTCGCGATGTCGTTCCGACGGTGCCAGTCGTGTGGGATGCTCGCGAAGAAGCCTCGAAGGGCACGCTCCATCTTTCCGAACTCAGCCTCCCGGAGATGCTTTGCGAATAGCGTGCAGTTCTCCAGCGCTCTTCCAGAGAGTCGGGGCACGAGGGCCCCCAACAATGCCTGGTTCAGGCTCTTGCGCACCTCCCGGTTCGGATAGCCCAGCCGGTAATATTGGTTCCCGTCTTGAATTTCCGAGCTGACTAGCGTGAGATATCCGGATTGAAAGAGCAGAGCTTCGGTCGAAATTGAGTCCACATCGAAGGATGACAACAGTTCCTCAGATGCAATCATCCCATCCAACTCAGGCGTGGCGATGCCACGCTCAAGAATCGTCGTGATGAGAAATGAAGGCGTGCCAGTCTCAAACCACCAAGGTTTGAACATCCGGTCCTGCAGTAGCAGAAGGACGTCAAACGGATTGTACACCCTTTCTTCTGCGCCCCATGTATAGCCCTTGTACCATGCACGAATCTCGCCCCTATCAAGTCCGGCCAATTCTGCGTGGAAGACCGTGTCTAGATCGTGCTCTGCATAGCCGCAAATCGATGAGTATGCTGGATTCAGTGTAATGTCCCGAAGGTTGTTCAAGCCCGAGAAAATCCTCACTTTTGAAAACTTGGGTATGCCTGTCAGGAAAAGAAATTTGACGTGAGCGTCGCACGACTTGACAGCCGCGTACACGCTCCGGAGGTAGTCCCGGTTGGCCTTCGCAAGTGCTGGGTTCGAGAGTACTTCCACGATCGGGCTGTCGTACTCGTCCACCAGTACGACAACCCGGCGCCCTGTGCGTTCGTGAAGCAGTTCCAGCAGTTCTGCGAACCGATCTGGACCCCTATCGGACGCTAACCTAATGCCGCTGACACGCTCGTGCGATCGCAGCTGTCTCAAAAAATTCTTGTGCAGACCGTCGGTCTCGCCAAAGCTGCCCGCCGCGAAGTCAAGGCGCACAACCGGACGCGGACTGGACCAGTCCCAATGAGGCTCGATCGCCAGACCGCGGAACAGCCTCCGTCTGCACTCGAACAGGTCCTGCAGCATGCTGACGAACAGGCTCTTCCCAAAGCGCCGCGGGCGGAAGAGAACGTTGTACTTGCCTTCTTGCACCAGGCGAAAAGCGAACGGTGTCTTGTCTACGTAGCGAAGACCATCAGTGCGAATCTCGCGAAAGGTTTGGATGCCGATCGGCAGCTTGCTCCTGGGCTGGTTCCAGTCCACTTGAGGGCGACCGGGCACCTCTCGATCGCCCCGATTGCACCCCTACGGTACAGCGGGTCGGCGATCGCTGCTCGCAGTGTGAAATCCGGTCAACCGGAGTTGTTCTCGCGGCTGGTCAGAGCCACTGCTCACTGACTTCCGGACATGGGCTAAGTAGCGATGTCCAATCTGTCGTCTCTGGGAGTCGGTTCGTCGAGGTTGACGGTGGGTATCAAGAGGCGTCCAGTGGCCCCGGCTAGGCCACCCTGTCGGCAGTTGGAACCGGCGCTTGTGTTTCATCGTGCGCCGGAGAGTACAACCTGCCATTTGCTGGCTGCCGACGACGGGCCGGCAGGCCCGTTCCGGAACGGCTGGGGTCTCTCCACCGCGACGGGTGGAATCGCTCCAAGCTCGCGGCTCACCGCGTCGAGTTTGCTCACCGCGGCTGCCGCCACGGCGGCGCGTACCCACGTCTGCCTAGTTCGGCGGGGATCACGGACACCCGCTGCTAGGCCCGAAGCGCCCATCGGTACGCCCTCGAGTGGACACTGTCAGTTAGCTGCCCCGACGGGTTCGGTGGCCTACCTATCACATTGGTCCAGCGCCACGACGAAGCCACTATGCGCTACAACCGACAACTATGCGTCACTATACGAGTAGCAATGACCCAAGATCCGATCGATTACGACCCAGCAGTTCCTCTGTACAGTGAATGCCACTCCGTGCGTCCTGACACTTGCACCACATCAGATCGCACTTAGGTCCCTTGATGACCGGCATGCCTTGGCGCAGAGGTGGCGCTGCCATCATTGCGGCGCCCCGCGCTGGCCGGCCCACGGCTGACCTCCGCGATCGGGGTGAGGTCGAAGACTTGCCGAGACTCAGGGATCGCCAATTGGCGCTGCAAGCGAGTGCAGGCCCCGCGCCGCGGGAGCGGTCATAGCCTCTGGCCTGGAAATCTGTCGGCAACGCACACAAGAGGTGCAGTCAAGACGAAGCGATGGCCAAGGCCTCGCACGCCGCAGTTCCGTCCCCACTCCCGACACTCCCTCGTCTCCTGTCACTGGGTGAGCGAGCGATGGCCCGGTAGGCTCGAGCGACCACGTGCATCTGACGTCGAACGCCGGTCACCGGATTGCTGTGACGGTCCGTTCCGAGGCCTGACTTGGCGCCATCCCCTCGCTCTGCGGATTGAACACCGGCGACTTCACGTTGACTAGCCGAAGCCGAGGAGTTCCCCGAAGTGGACTCCGTCGGTACCGAGGCGCAATGGCGATGACCGGCCCCAATCGGGCGTGACGGCGCGAATCGTCGAGTGGGCAACAAGACTGCCAAAGTTGTTGGACCCCGTACTGCTGAGACTCCCCGCGATGGAAATGATCGGATCGATCACGAGGCCGATCCGGCCCTGTGCTAGCATTGCGGGTCACCATGGCTCAGAGTGGCGTGCAGGACCCATACCGCCTTGACCCCGGCAACATTGTTGCGGCTCCGACAGCATTGTCCGGGATCGTCCGGCTCATCGGCCCCGGCCTGATTCTCGCCAGCTCGATCGTCGGCTCGGGTGAACTGATCGCGACGACCGTTCTGGGGGCCGAGAATGGGTACGTCCTGCTATGGCTGATCATCCTCAGCTGTCTGGTCAAGACAGTCGTGCAGAATGAACTCGGTCGGTACGCCATCGGAACAGGGCGGACCACGCTCGAGGCGTTCAACGATGTACCGGGCCCCCGCTGGCGGGTGTCTTGGCTGGTCTGGATGTGGGCCGGCATGGTGAGCGTGACACTCTTTCAGGTCGGGGCCATGCTCGGGGGCATCGCCGAGATCATGAACCGTGCCCTGCCAGGTCTGCCCATCACGGCATTCGTGTGGATTCTCGCCGGGCTGACCGTCCTGCTCTTGATCGCGGGCAAGTACGTGATCGTCGAGAGAGTCGCTATGGGGCTTGTGGTCAGCTTCACCGCGCTGACCGTCAGTTGCTGCTTTCTGCTGTTCAAGCTGCCGCAGTACTTCGACTGGGACGCAGTCGCGCACGGGCTAACGTTCCAGCCTCCCGAGGGAGGGCTCGCCACCGCCGTGGCCGCATTCGGCATTACAGGCGTGGGCGCGACTGAGCTCGTGATGTACCCGTACTGGTGCATTGAGAAGGGGTACGCCCAGAAGGCGGGCAGGCGCGAGCGGTCCTCCGCATGGACGCAGCGAGCGCTGGGCTGGATTCGCGTCATGGGGTTCGACGTGCTCCTCTCGATGGTGATCTACACCTTTGCCACGATCGCCTTCTATTTCCTCGGCGCCGGCGTGCTGAAGGGTATGGGGCTGATCCCCGAGGGCTCGGAAATGGTACGCGTGCTCTCCAGCATCTACACCGAGACACTGGGCCCTTGGTCTTTCGGCCTGTTCATGGTCGGAGCGTTCGCGGTCCTGTACTCGACGGTGTTTGCATCGACAGCGGCCCACTGCAGGGTCTGGGCTGATTTCGTGGGCATGCTGGGTGTCTACGACAGGTCCGACTACACCAAACGGTTGCGCGCGATCCGGATCTTTGTCGTCATCCTGCTAATTGTCCCGTGCCTGTACTTCATGTGGATCCGGGAGCCAGTGCTGATGGTCAAGATCGGAGGCATCGCCCAAGCGATCATGCTGCCCGTGATCGGCGGCTTCGCTCTGTTCCTGCGCTACCGGAGGATGCCCTCTAGCATCCTTCCCAAGGGCTGGGTGACGCTGATGCTGTGGGTGTCCGCCGTCCTGATGGCGCTCTTGATGGGTTACTCCGCGATCGATCGGATGTTCTAGGCGGAAGTCTCAGCCGTGGGAAGTGGTCTGAGGGACCACTCGGGCCGATGCAGTTCGTCCAAGACCGGTTGGGTCTGCGTCATGCCTTGGGCCTGAAGTCCTAGCACCCGCCGGTGTAGCTTGTTCCCCACCAGAGACGGTGGACTTGCTGATCCTCAACGGCTCATTTCCGAGTCCCTTCCCAGATCGGGCCAGACGTGTGCGAAGGCTCAGCGGGTTTCATGCCTTGCTGCGTCCCAGCCTGAGCAAGAGCCATTCGACAGAGACCGGCTTGGTGCAATAAGGCAAGTGCCATGGCCGCGAGTGCCGGAGCCAATCCGGAGCTTCCGTCTGGCGTCGCCGGGTCAGGGGCGATGAGGCATGAGCGAGAGCGTCGTTGCAGGGGTGCCGACGCCACCATCTCAGACGTTTGAGACCAAGCAGCGCAGTCTCGGTCCGCACCGCGAGTGGCCACCAAGGGCCGGTCTTGATATCGCCTGGGCCCGTGACAGAATGCTTCAACCCGCCGCAACAACCGTGACGGCACTGGCCCGAGTGCCCCCGCCACGGCAGGGTGACGGCACGGCCCGGCTAACGGTTCATTCCCGCCGACCGTGGTGAGACAGCTTGGTCCCGACGGGATCAAGGATCCCGTTCCACGAGCAGTGCCACGGTCTCTCGAAGCCACCCGGACTCCCAGTGGTGGCGGCGAGCGGGACCGTCCCGGTACACGTGCGGAATTCTCAGCTCAGTCAGGAGCGCGTGCATCCGCTGGTGGTGAACTCGGAACGAATCGAAGTATCCGGTGAGCACCAGCCGACTCTCGAGCCGCAGGAGCTCCGCCCGGCTGCGAATCAGGTCAACGATCCTGTAGCGCTTGAAGTTCTCGACCGTTCCGAAGATTGGCCCCATCCCGTAGCGATCCGGCGCAGCCTGCATCACTGGCGCATCCCACGCCGCGGCGCGCGCGATCCGATCGGGGTGTCGCAGCAGCAGTGACCACGCACCCCACCCCGACTTCGAGAAGCCCACAAGGAAGGTCCTGTCCGGTTCGACAGCTAGCCGATACCAATCAGCGATCGCCGGAATCACGTCCTCCAACAGGTAGCGCTCCTGCTGGATCTGCGGGTCTGACGGATGGTCGGCGTACCAAGGCAAGTCCGAAAACGTCGGAATCGCCACCACAAGACCGTGCCGATTGGCAAGGTCCAGCCGTCGCACCTCGGCACTGGGATCGCCCCATCGGTGCTCGGAACCAGCTTCGACCGGCAGGATCAAGAGGAGTCCATGCGTCCCCGGTGGTACTGGGTCGTCGGGCGTGAACACACGCACTTGGGTCGGGGCCGCTTGCAGAGGGCTCCGAATCTCGTGGACAGTCTCAGCCCCGAACGCAGCCAATCCCGCCATCAGCAGGGCTAGGGCCAGCCCCCGCCAGACCCAGCGACCGCCGACAGAGATTGCCGACTTCCTGGCGTCGGACCGCCTGTCGGGACCGATCGGCGGGCACGCTGCCCGAAAGTCACCGTCGAGCGTCACGTGCCTACGGAATGAGGAGTTCAGGAAGCCAGAGCGCGATTCGCGGGAAAATTGTCACGATCACTAGCGTAGCCGCGTTGGCCATCAAGAATGGGGCGGCGCCTCGGAAGATGCGCGCGATGTCAAGGCCGGCGATCGCGGCACACACGTTGAGGCACGTTCCGACCGGGGGCGTGCAGGCCCCCACGGCCAGTCCGGTGACCAAGAGCACCCCAAACAGGATGGGCGATACGCCCAGAGATTCCAATGCCGGCGCGAAGACGGGTGTGAGCAGCAGGATCGCAGGGCTGACATCGATGACCGTGCCCGCGACCAACACGAAGAGATTGACCAACAGCAGAGTCCCGGTAGCACCGAGGCCCAGCTCCACGACGTAGCTTGCGATGGACTCCGGCACGCGCTCGAGTGCCAAGACCCAGGTGTATGCCTGCGACAGGGCGATTACGATCATGATTTTCGAGCTGGTGAGCGCCGACGACCGAAGGCCGTTCCAAAGTCCCGAGAACGTCAGCGCCCGGGTTAGCAAGAACCCGGCGAGCGCCGCGTAGAGCACTCCGAGGGCCGCCGACTCGGTTGCCGTCGCGATACCCAGCACGACCGCGCCGACCACCACCAAGGGCATCAGGAGCACGGGCAACGATCGAGCTGTGCGCCGAATCGCCACTCGGGCCGAGAACGCGCCAGTCTCGACCGGGGCGTGTCCGGCGAGAATTCGAACGAGCACCATCTGCAGAGTTCCGACCATGATCCCTGGAAGAACACCGCCCAAGAAGAGCCTCCCGATCGACTGCTGGGCGACCACCCCGTACAGCACCATCGGAATGCTCGGGGGAATAACCATGCCCATGGTCGACGAGGCGACAGTGATGCCTGCGGCCACTTCTTTCCGGTATCCCCGACGTTCCATTTCGGGGATCAGGACCGATCCGATCGAGGCCGTGTCCGATGCCGATGATCCCGAGATTCCCCCGAACAGCATGCTTGCCAGCACGTTGACCAAGCCCAGCCCGCCGCGGAAGCGGCCGGCCAGGAGCATGCTGAAGTCAATCAGCCGTGCCGTGATCTTTGAGGCGTTCATCAACTGGCCCATGAGGATGAACAGGGGCAGGGACATCAGGGCGTACGAGTTGAAGCCGGCCATGAGGCGCACAGGCATGCTTAGGGCCAAGTGCGCATCTGTCAGCCCGACATACAGCAGAACCGAGAGTCCTAGCGAGTACGCAACGGGAATGCCGAGAGCGATCAGGACCAGCAAGCTGACCAGCAAGAGGACCGTCACCTTCGCGCGCCATCCCTTCGCAGCGCGACAAGGCGCGTGACACAGAACAGGACCGCCAAGCCGCAACCGATCGGAATGCTCGCCTGAAGAACGACCCGGGGCACCTGAGTCACAGGCATCGGGGTGTGCCCGGTCTCGGCGATCCAAGCCATCCCGCCAAACAGCAGCGTCAGGTTGAGCACTCCCACGAGCACCGCAGCGAGCGACTGGAGATGCGCCCTTGGACGCGCTCCCAAGCGAGCGGCCAGGAAGTTCACTCGGACATGCTCGTCCCGCCCGATCGCCACGGCCGCGCCCAGGGATGATACGTACACGAAGGCCATGGTCGCTGTCTCGTTGGCACCCACGAGTCCGGACTGGAACCCGTACCGCATGACGACGAGCACTACGATCACCAGCAGCATTGCCAGCAGGGTGGCCCCGAGAAATGCATCCAAGAGGGCCGTCAGCCTTCGCTCAAGGCCCGCAACTGTCATTGCCATCAGTCAGCCCGGGCTGCGAGCTGCGCCTCCCTAATGTCGTCCCATGTGAAATATCCCCTGCCAACCAGAACGTCGTACACCGGCATCGCAGCCTCGCGGAATTGCTCCAAGCCCGCGCCCTCGATGCGATTGGTCTCCAACACGCGGGACAGCTTCGCGATGTACTGCTCCTCGCTGTCACGGTTCATGCGGTCGCTGTAAGCGATTGCTTCGCGCGCGGCTCGGTCGAACTCCACCTGCAGTGACGCGGGTAGAGCCTCGTACCAGTCAAGGTTGACGATGAACGGGTCAGGGCCGGTCATGTAGTTGGACAGGCTGAGGTACTCCTGGACCTCGTGAATTCCGGTCTCCCAAAGGTTGGACGGAGCGTTGTCCTGGCCATCGATGACCCCGGTCTTGGCCGCTTGGTATACCTCAGTGAAGGGAATCTCTTGGGGAGTCGCCCCGAGAGCCTCGGTGAGGATCACGTTGGGCTCCTGTGGCGGCACTCGTAGGTTCAGCCCCTTGAAGTCCTCGGGTCCCGTGATGGGGCGCACGCTCGTCGTGTGCGCCCGGAAGCCTTGGGAGATGCCACAAGCGGGGACGTGGTAGCCGTACTTGCGGCTCTCCGCATTGACTCGTGCGGCAAAGTCGCTGTTCACCAGCCGCAGAGCCTCGTCCCAGCCCTGGACGAGGAACGGCAGCAGAAAAATGTTGTAGCGCGGGTTCACGTCGAAGAAGAAGCCGCCCCGCGTTCCCTGCAGCACGTTGAGCGTGACCAGGTCCATCAGGGCCCGCTCGCGGCCCAGGCTGCCGCCGAAGTAGGTCTCGACCTGAACCCTGCCATCCGTCCTGTCTTCCAAGATGCCCTCGAAGAATTCCATCGAGACGCTGCGAGGATGGTGGGCCGGCTGGGCATTCGCGTAGCGAAACCTGAACACTTCCCGATCCGGGGCGCACGCGCAAGCCGAGCAGAGAGCGGCGGCGCACAGCGCCAGCCGGCTCCGGAGTGTCAGATCAGTCTGCATCACGGGCTCGGCTTAGATCGTGCAACGTACCGGCCCGCCGGAGGTAGACCAACGCCAGTGGCTTGCCGTGGGCATCGCCGGAGCGCGAGCCTCGGCGCTCGAAGCCCCCCGTGCGGCCGGCGATCAGGAGGGCCGACGAGTCCTTCGACCAAGCCATCCGGAAGGAGCGCATCGCCCGTGACCCGTGCTCGCGCAAGCTGAGCAAGGCCGGAGCCGTGCCGGAAGTCACATCCCACAAGTGGATGCTGAAATAGCCGGCAAGCAAGGCGCCTGACCGGAGAATCGCCGCCACTTGGCCATCCGGGGCCACGACCAACGAGTGCCCGGGCATCACGTACCGCCAGCCGCCCTCTTGCGCAGACTGGATGAAGAGGCTTGCTTCGGGTCGCTGCGAAACGTCGAACCAGCTCGAGACATATCGGCGAACCTTGTCTGGAGCCGCGATGGCCCAGGGGTTCCAGCGAACATAGGCGATTCCGTTCATCGTCCACTGGGGCCGGTCGGCGATATGTCCCGCGGGCAACTGGAGTTCCCGCAGCGAACCGCCGTCGGTGTGGGAGTACATCTTCCGAGAGCCCGCCGCACTCGCCTCTTGCGTGGTCAGGTACACCGACTTGGCGCCCAGCCGGTGCCCCCAAACGACGTTCCCGGGCAAGTCGGCCGGCCGTGGCACCTCCAGAGCGGGACCGGACTCGTCAAGCGAGCGGGCCATGCGATCGAGCTGGTCCCGGTATTGGTCGGCTTCGGAACGGGCCGGAGCGAACTCCGGGCGGCGCTCTTCGATCCCCGATCCCCAAGTCCCGGGTCCCAGCACTGCCACGCATGTCACATGCAAGATCGCGGCAGGGACAACCACCGCCGTTGCCAGCGCTAGGATCCACCCCCTGTTCCGCCCGGTCGCAGCCATCCGACCCCTTGACTCGATCATCGCAGAGTGACGCCACCACCGAACGGCGAGTGGCTGTGCCTGCAGCCCAGGACGACTAGTCCAACCCCGTCCGCGCGTGGTGATTGACGGGCCCGGCGCCACTGCCAAGTTTGGGTGCCGTGCGGATTGCCTCGGTGACGAAACGCTTCGCCCTCGCCACGGCTTCGGGGAGTGAGAGGCCGCGCGACAGCAGGGCGGCGATTGCGGCTGAATAGGTGCACCCAGTGCCGTGCCTCCCCGCACCCGCGATGCGACTGGCCCGGAACTCGTGCGCCTGCCGCTCGGACCATAGCAGGTCGACCGGGGCGCCGGCCAGATGGCCGCCCTTGACAAGCACCCAACGCGGCCCCAGCCTCCCGATTCGTCGCGCGGCGTTGGCCATGTCCTCGAGTGTGCGCACCTCAATGCCGGAAAGCATCTCGGCTTCGGCAATGTTGGGCGTCACGACCAAGCAGCGGGGCAGAAGGTCGCGGATCAGCGCGCGCATCGCGCCGCCTGTCGCCAGCGCATGCCCGGAACTGCTGGCTACGACCGGATCGACGACCAGCGGAACGCCAGTTTCGGAGATCCACCGCGCCACTTCCCGCACGATGCCCTCGGTCCCCAGAACGCCGGTCTTCGCAACGGTGGGCGGGATGTCCCGCTGAACGCACTCCAGCTGCGCGCGAACGAGCTGTGCGTCCAGCGGAGTCGCCGATTCCACCCTCACTGTGCTCTGCACAGTGATGACCGACGGTACTGCCATGCCGTACACGCCGAACTGGTGGAAAGTCTTCAGGTCGGCCTGGATGCCCGCCCCTCCGGACGGATCTGAGCCCGCGACTGTCAGCGCGGTGGCCCTTGCGTGCGGCAAGCCGAAGTCTATCACCTCTACCGCTCATGCACTTCCGGGCCGGAGAGCTCGGGATGTCCGATTCCAGGTTGCTGCGGAGACTCTGGCCGTCAGGGTCGCAGTCCGCCGTCGGAACGTGTTGGAAACCACCGGCGTGGAATACAATAGCGGTCAGAGCGTTATGAATTTATTGTGGTCCGACGCGACGAATGCACTGGCAATCGTCGTTCCGATTCTCATTCTGCATTTGATTTTGCGGAAACTGAGAGCGCCGATCATGCGAGTCATGGCCAGACTTGTTTCTCAGACTGAGAATCCGTGGGACGATGTTCTGGTCGAACGTGGAATCGTGCAGGCGATTTGGCACCTCCTATCTTCCGTAGCGCTCCAAATCGTGTTTCCGATTGTATTGAACCACGATGTGTTGGCACTGGTGTTAACTCGCTTTGCAATCGTTTATACAACAGTGAATGTTGCATGGATTGTCAACATTGGACTGTGGGGAGTGATGGCTTGGTATGCGACGCTCTCGGTTGCACAACACCTTCCAATCCGCGTGTTTGTTCAGGTGGCCAGAATCTTAACCATTGCTGGTGCAATATTGGTTGCTGTTTCAGCGTTAACTGGCCAGTCTATCTTTGGAATTGTCGGTGCACTTGGGGCATCAGCTGCGGTTATATTGCTGATTTCAAGAGACAGTATATCGTCGCTAGTTGCTGGCATTCAGATTGTTGGAAGTGGTATGGTTCGTGTTGGAGATTGGATCCAGGTTGGCACAGCCGATGGCGAAGTAATTGACGTAACATTGCAATCAGTCGAGATTAGGAACTGGGATCGATCTGTGTCGCATGTTCCGATGGGTCAACTCCTCTCAGGTACAGGATTCCGCAACTTTCGCCACCAACTTGCACAAGGAGGAATGCACATATTGAAGCCTTTATATGTTGATATATCAACTATATCGCAAGATGATTCAGGTGTCACAAACTTGACCAAGTACAGAAACTGGGTTTCCAGAAAACTCGACGAAGATAGTCGGATTTCGTTTGTCCAATATGTACGTCAATTGCCAGTGGATAGACTCGGAATTCCGATTGAAATCTCAGCGTTTTCTGTCACCACTGACTGGCCAAAGCATGAGCAATTTCAGGCTGATATTCTAGATGATTTGATCGCTGACATGGAAAAGTTCGGATTGCGGCCATCACACGCTCGAGCCGACCCGCGATGGCAAGACGAGGCCGAGGCCGAATGATGCCCAACGGTCTCGAGTTCGAGAGGCGTCCAGAACCGTCTTGGACATCCCGGCCGGCACGGTCGCGCGACAACTGTGGGACCTACCCCGGCGACGGACTAGCCTGACACCGCTAGCGCTCAAGCCACTCGTGACGGCCGGATCGAAGGCTAGCTCGGCGCCGGCAAGAATCCACCAGATTGCGGAACACCGCCTGTGACCGCTCGCGACAGCGCCGCGCGAACCCTGAATTCTGCGCGTATAGCGCTTTTCTGACGACCGCGCGTCCCGACCTTACACTGGGTCCGGCACTCCCCAAGGATCGCGGTATTCCTTGCTGAGCATCCCGTCCGCGGCGGCGTCGTCTACGAAATGCTCCGCGCTCGGGTCGAAGTGCAGCACCCGCCCGGCGCGGTATGCGATTTCCCCAAGGTGGACTAGCCCGCAGGACAGGTGCGCCACCTCCGCGTTCGCGATGGGCTGCTCCCGGCTTCGCACACAGTCCAAGAAGTTGTACATGTGCTCCGGGTGGCCCGTGGGACCGTGGGCCATTCCCGGACCCTTGACTTCGCCCTTGCCCAGATAGACCTGGAAGTAGCCGCGCCGAGAGAACACCATGTAGCCCTCGGTCCCGTAGAATGCATTGCCGCTGTCGAAACCGTGTAGCCCGTAAGGTGTCCAGGCTCGCTCCTCGTACAGCAGCACCTTCCCTTCGTCGTAGTGGTACGCGACCATCATGTTGTCGGGAAATTCGCGCTGGCCTTCAAGGTCGACTCGGCTGCCGTGTGCGGTGATTCGATTCGGGTGCACTTCGACACCGAGGCCCCAGCGGGCGAGGTCAATGTCATGGGGCCCGTCCCCGCCGATGTCGCCGTTGCCGAAACTTCGGAACCAGTTCCAGTTGCGGTTGTACCGATTGGGGTTGAACTTGCCGTCATAGTCCGCGGGCCCGATCCACATGTCGTAGTTAACGCCCGGCGGGACCGGGGCATCGACCACCGGCTGCGTGTGGACATGACGCTGGCAGTTCCACGCCTTCGACATTTTCACTTCGCCGATGACACCTTGTTTCAGCAGCTCGTCGGCCTTCTTCGTCACCTCGCTGGACCGCATCTGAGTTCCGTGCTGCAGAATCCGGCCGTACTTGGCGGCAGCATCGATCAGCAGCCGCCCCTCGCGGAATACATGGCTGGCCGGTTTCTCGATGTACACGTCCTTGCCGGCCTGCATTGCGCGCACGGCTATCGGCGCGTGCCAGTGGTTGGGCGTTGCCACCACGACCGCATCGACGGCGGAGTCGTCGAGGACCGTGCGGAAATCATCCACCAACGGCGGGGTCTCCCCGCGGTCCTTGAACACTGTCTGAGCGGCACGCTCGGCGTTGGCTTGGTCCACGTCACAAATCGAGACCACGCGGACATCCCCGCGCGTGAGGACTCGCTCCACGTGGCCGTGCCCCATGCCGCCGACACCGATCAGTGAGACTCCGATTTGGTCATTGGGCGACTGCGCGTAGGCCCGGATCGCGAGCCCTGCCATAGACAGCTTCATCACTGCGTCCCTGCGGTTGATCTCTTGCATGCGCCTCCTCCAAGTAGGTTCAAGCCGCGCTCTGGGAACGCTCGGAACCGCTGCCAGCATACCCGCTGGGGTCGAGACCTCGCAAGGGCCGGCCCCTGCCGCTGCAATCTCGGCGCCGATCGGGGAAGCCGTGCAGCGCACAGGTTACGAGGGCAGGGATGGGCTCAGTTTGCGGAGTCGTGCGCGAGCCCGGGGACGTCGGGCCGCCCACCGACCGGCTCCCGCGGTTCCCGCGATCTGGGCACGGGACGTGACGGCTGCTAGGCTCATGGACGCTCGGGCAGTGACCGCGCCCGGCCAGCTCCGAGGAGGGATCCATGCACCCACGCCAACAGCCATTCCGTCCTTCGGCCAGCACAGAGAGGGCCAGCGGACGGCTCCGAACCCTAGCCTGCCGCCTGTGTTTCTGGACAGCGCTGGCGACACTGCTCCTGGCGTGCTCTGGCGGCGCGGGCACGGAAGGGGGCGAGGGGACGTCCGCCGTTGCCGCGCCCAACATCGTGATCATTCTGGCCGACGACCTCGGCTGGACCGATGTCAGCTTGCACGGCGGCAGCATCCCGACCCCCAACATCGACCGCATCGCCGTCGAGGGGGCAGAGCTGGCCCGGTACTACGTCGCGCCGGTGTGCTCGCCTACGCGGGCGGGCCTGCTGACCGGCCGATACCCCATCCGTTACGGCGCCATGAGAGCCGTCTATCCGCCATGGCGCGGCGGGGGCATGGACGTCTCCGAGCGCACGCTGGCCGACATCCTCGGCGATGGCGGGTACGAGCACCGGGGTATCTTCGGCAAGTGGCATCTCGGGCACTCCGACAAGCAGTATCACCCTCTCCGCCGCGGCTTCACCGCGTTCTACGGTCACTACAACGGGGCGATTGACTACTTCACGCACGAGCGCGAGGGCGAGCTGGATTGGCACGACGGCTTCGAGGCTAGTGCCGACGAGGGCTATGCCACCGACCTGATCGCGGACCGCGCCGTGGACTTCATCCGAGCCCACGCGGGCGACGAGGCCCCGTTCTTGTGCTACGTGCCCTTCAACGCCCCGCACAGCCCTTTCCAGGCAAGGCCGGAGCACCTGCCCCTCTACGAGGGCCTGCCTCCCGCCCGCGGACGCTTCGAACCGGACGTCGCGCGTCAGATTGACAGCGCCAGGGAACGGCACGACGCCAACCGCCGGGTGCTCGGCGCCATGGTCCACGCGCTGGACGGGGCTGTGGGCAGGATCCTGGACACAATCGACGAGACCGGAATCGCGCGGGACACTCTGGTCCTGTTCAGCTCGGACAACGGCGGAGTGCGGGGAGTGGGCGAGAACACACCTCTGCGAGGCGGGAAGGCTACGGTGTTCGAGGGCGGAATCCGCGTGGCGGCCGCGGTGCGCTGGCCGGGGACCATCCCAATCGGCCAGAAGATCGAGCTGCCCATCGCGAATATTGACATCGTGCCGACACTGATGCGGATTGCCGGCATCGAGAGCAGTGGCGGCGGGCAGCTGGACGGGGTGGACGTGTTCGACGTCTGGACGGGCCGCCAGACAGCCATCGATCGCGAGCTGTACAACTACATCGGCCAGGGCGGCCCAGCGTCAGAGCAGATCTCGCTGATGACCAATGATTGGAAGCTTGTCGTGATTGGCCCCGATGTGACTGACGCCTCCGCGGAGGACGCTCTCAGGCAGCGATTCCTCTTCCGAATCTCGGAAGATCTGTCCGAAGAGCGGAACGTGATCGAAGATTATCCGGAAGTAGCGGCCGAGATGTACGAGAAGGCACGGGCCTTTCGCGCCTTGCAGCCGGACAACGCGGTCCCGCCATACCGCGATGGCCAGGAAGGATTCGTAGCCCCGCGCCAATGGGAGCTGCCCGGGGAGTGATGCGGACCGGCGGGGGGAGCGTCAACCGCCCCTTGGGCGCAGGACGGCCTCGAACCCCTGATTCCTGAGCTCGCGCAGCTTCGCTGAGGCGGTCTGCTGGTTCCCGCCCGTCACCAACACGCGATACTGGGCCTGGCCTCCCGACCAATTGCGCTTGACCGCCGCTCGGTGCCCATGGCTGCGAACTTTCTTGGCCAGCGCCTGGGCGTTGCGCCGCGCTCGGAAAGCTCCGATTTGGAGATCAAAGCGCTTCGAGCCAGCCTGGCTCGCTGGCCCGCTCGGTTGCGAGTTGCGGGCCCGCTGGGAGGATCGCCGGGGCGGGCGGATCTTCTTCAGGCGAACTCGGGCAGTCCCGGTTGCGATCATCCCAATCTCGGCGGCGGCCGCCCGTGACAGGTCGATGATGCGCTTGCCGACAAACGGGCCTCGGTCTGTGATGCGCACCTGCGTCCTCCTGCCGTTGGACATGTTGCGCACTTCGAGCCACGTCTCGAACTTGAGCCGCTTGTGCGCCGCCGTCATCTTGTTCATGTCGTAGATCTCGCCATTCGCGGCTTGGCGGCCGTGGTACGGGTGCCCGTACCAGCTAGCGATCCCGACCTGCGTCCAGCCCCGGGTCGGATTGATCGGGGGCGGAAGCTTGACCTTGATCGTCTTGGATCGCCCACCGCAAGCTCCCAGCGCCAGAACGGCCGCCAAGCAGCAGACTGCCACCCGAGAGCTGCCACAATCCTCCCTGGGCCTGAGGCCTCTGGCCTCGCGCCGCTGTGCTACCATTCCGCAATCGTGCGGCACGTTGGCGCGCTCTTTCTCGTGTTGGGGTTGGTGGCCGTGGGGGCTGGAATCGCCGCCATGGAACTGCAAGGCCCCTCCGTGTCGGGCCCTTTGGTGATTGGCGGACTCGCGCTGCTGGCGCTGCGGTTTCAGCTGCATCCGAGACTGAAGATCTTGGCGTTCACCTTTTGGGTGTTCACGATGACCTCTTGGGCGCTTTTCTTTCCGTCCCACTTTGTGGCCTGGGGCACGTTCCAGCTTGGCACACTGATCACGCCGCTCATCCAAGTGATCATGCTCGGAATGGGCGCAACCCTTAGCATTGCAGATTTCGCCCGGGCTTTGAAGATGCCCAAAGCTGTGCTGGCCGGCATGGTTCTGCAATTCACGGTGATGCCCCTGTTGGGCTGGGCCATCGCCGAGAGCGTCGGTTTCCCCGCCGAGATTGCCGCGGGCATCGTCCTGATCGGATCCTGCTCCGGAGGTGTCGCCTCGAACGTGATGGCGTTCCTGGCAAAGGGAAACGTGGCTCTCTCGGTGACGATGACGGCCTGCTCGACGATGGCCGCCCCGCTCATGACGCCGCTGGCGATGCAAGTGCTCGCGGGCCGGTACATCGCGATCGACTTTCTTGACATGATGTGGGCGATCGTAGAACTGATCATCCTTCCCGTAGGCCTGGGCTTGGTGTGCAACCGCCTGCTCTCAGGCCGCCGGAAGATTCTCGACCGAGCCTTGCCAACAGTGTCGATGGCATCGATCTGCTTCATCTTGGCGATCATTGCCGCCGCATCGCGGGACGACCTCCTCACCAGCGGCGCTGCGCTGCTGGCCGCGGCGCTCGTGCATAACGTTGCCGGTTACGGGCTGGGGTACTTTGCCGCCGGCCTTTGTCGCCTCAACGAGACAGACCGGCGGACAGTGGCGTTCGAGGTCGGAATGCAGAATGGCGGCATGGCCGTCGGACTGGCAACCAACGTGCTCAAGAGTTCGGCAGCCGCTCTAGCTCCGGGCATCTTCGGGACGCTCATGAACGTGACGGGCTCGGCGCTGGCGTCATGGTGGCGGGGCAAGCCGGCGAGCGCCAATCCGTGAAGCTGGAACTGGACGTCTTCCGCAACCTCTTCGTCTCCGTGGCCGAGGAGATGGGGATTGTCCTGCGCAGGACGTCGTTCTCGGCCAACATCAAGGAGCGTCGCGACTACTCCTGCGCCCTGTACGATGGGTCCGGCCAGACGGTCGCGATGGGCGACCACATGCCGGCACACCTCGGGGCGATGCCCGAGTCCGTGGCCGCCGTCACGCGCGAGTTCTCCCCACAGCGCGGTGAGATCTACTTCCTCAACGACCCTTTCCGCGGCGGGACCCACCTGCCGGATATCACGTCGGTCTCGGCGGCGTATGTCGGTTCCGAGGCCCGGCCGACATTCTTTCTCGCCACGCGGGCTCACCACGCCGACGTCGGCGGGATGGCGCCGGGCTCAATGCCGCTCGCGAGGGAGATCTACCAAGAGGGCCTGCGCATTCCGCCCATTTGCCTGGTCAGGCACGGCGAGTACGACCCCGCCTTGCTCTCGCTGATCTTGGAGAACGTCCGGACGCCGGACGAGCGGCTTGGAGACCTCGGGGCACAAGTGGCAGCCCACCGGGTCGGCGAGCGTCGCCTGCGAGCGATCGTCGCGCGCCATGGCCTGCCAGTGATCGCACGCCAGATGGCGGACCTCCAAGACTATGCCGAGCGCGTGATGCGGGCGAGGATCCGGGCCATCCCCGATTGCGCCTGTCAGTTCACCGATCACCTGGATGACGATGGCTTCGGATCGGGACCGCTGGCGATCAGCTGTAGGCTCAGCGTCACCGGTTCGGATGCCGTGGTTGACTTCCGGGATTCCGCCGATCAGGCGGTGGGGGGCGTCAACGCGAACCGTGCCGTGACGACCGCGGCCGTGATGTATTCCTTCCGCTGCCTGGTCGATCCGGAGACGCCGTATAACGCCGGCACGCTGCGACCGATCCGAATCCTGACCCGTCCGGGCTCCCTGTGCGATGCCAGGCTCCCGGCCAGCACCGCGGCCGGAAATGTCGAGACATCCCAGCGGCTCGTCGATGCCGTGCTCGGCGCGCTGGAACAGGCCTTGCCGGGCGAGATTCCGGCCGGAAGCTCCGGCACCATGAACAACGTCAGCTTCGGGGGCCGCGACCCACGCGACGGTCGCCTCTACGGGTACTACGAGACCATCGCCGGGGGCATGGGCGCGTGGGCGGGCGGTCACGGCCTGAGCGGCGTGCACACGCACATGACCAACAGTCGCAACACTCCGGTGGAGGCCCTCGAGCGACAGTATCCGGTGCGCATTGCCGCGTATCGCCTGCGCAGGGGCAGCGGCGGTGACGGGAGGTGGCGAGGCGGCGATGGCGTGGTCCGTGAGTACGAGTTCCTGGGCGACGCCTCCGTGGCGATTCTCAGCGAGCGCCGGTTGCTGGCGCCACGCGGCGTGGGTGGGGGCTTGCCAGGGGCCAAGGGGCGCAACACCCTGAATGGCCGGCCGCTCCCTTCGAAGGGCTCGCTCGATGTTCGAAGGGGGGACCGCCTGCGGATCGAGACGCCAGGGGGCGGCGGTTACTTCTCGAGCAAGAAGTTGCCGACGAACAGCGAGTCGATGCCGGACGAGTAGAAGCTGCGCACGGCCGAGCGCGGGCCGCTGACCAGCGGCTCGCCGAACAGGTTGAACGAAGTGTTGTAGAGCACGGGCAGGCCCGTCACGCGCCCTGCCTCGCGCAGGAGTTCCCAGTAGAGGCGGTTGTCCTCGCGGCTGACCACGTGCAGGCGGATTCGCTCGCCATCCAGCAGAGCCGACTCGAAGGTGTCGCGGTGCGCCGGCTTCACGCGCGAGACGGTGGCCAAGTACCGTGACGCAGGGCTGGTCTCGAAGTACTCCCCGACATCCTCGGCGGGAACCGAGGCTGCGAATTTGCGGAAGTTCTCGCGCCGCTTGATGTATACGTTGAGATTCTCGGTGGAGTAGGGGTTCAGCGGCGCGGCCAGAATGCTCCGGTTGCCCAGGGCTCTGGGGCCGAACTCGGTCCGGCCTTGGAACCAAGCCAAGATTTGGTCGTCGGCAAGCCGGCGAACCGCTGCTCCCACCAGTTCCGCGTCCGTCAGCAGGTAACGAAAGTTGAGCTTGCAGTTCTCAAGGACTTGGCTGATGTCCTCAGCCCCGTGCTCGGGCCCTAGGAACAAGTCTCGCATCGGCACGCGCTCGGTCCGCTTGTAGACGCGGTGCCACGCGTGGTACGCACCGCCGACGGCCGTGCCGGCGTTTCCACCCGCGGGCTGCGCGAAGACCTCCCGAAAACTGCCGCTGCGCTCCAGAGCCTCGACGATCAGGGCATTCATGGCGATGCCGCCCGCCAGGCACAGGTTCCCGCCCTTGCCAGCCAGCCGCAGTACGGCCTCCGTGACCGCCGCGTGGACGCTCGCGGCCAGGTCCCGGCGGGTGGGACCAGGTATCGGATCTCTGGGGCTGAGGCCGATCTCACGGTAGAACTTGTCGCCGAAGGACCCCCCTGAGGGTCGCGAAGGGTCGAAGTAGCTGTGGTCCAGCGTCGGGAGCCGAGAATCCGACCCGCCCATGATCGCGGAGAACAGTTCCTTGAAAGTCGGCTCCCCGCCCATGGAGAGCCACTGGACCTTGTGCTCCTCTCGCCCGGACCGGAAGCCCAGCAGTTCGGTCGCCCGGCTGTATACAACGGCCGGCGAGTCCGGGATGTAAAGGTCCTCGACCGGCTCCAGGCGCGTGCCGCTTCCGCGCCAGACCGCGCCGCACCGGATGTCTCCCTGACGGTCGAGCGTCAGCACGCGGGCCTCATCGAAGGGCGAGGCGTAATAGGCGCTCGCGGCATGGGCGTCGTGGTGGTCGGTCACCACAACCCGAGCGTTTGGAAACAGGGACCGAAGCCGGACGTGAAACGTGCGGTCCTGCGGGCCGCCCAGCGGGCGGACGAGTGCCACGCAGTCGACCTCCTCGGGAGTGGCCCCGGCCGTCTTGAGGCACGCCCTGGCGGCCCGCTCGGGCAAGCCGCCGCGGTGCGCCTCGCGGGCGAGCTTGTCTTCCTCGATCGCCGCCACGATCGATCCGTCCCGCATCACGGCGGCGGCTCCGTCGTGGACCCAGCCCCCAATTCCGAGCAGCAGCATGGAGTCCCTCGCGTGGCGCGTCACTAGACTGCCCGGAGGCGGCGGACGGCGCGCGCGCGGCCGAGAATGGTGAACACCCTGAACGCGCTTGGCCCGACTGGCTGGCCGGTCAGCGCGGCCCGGGATCCGTTGATCAGGAGTCCCGGCTTGACGCCACGCTCGGCTGCGAGCCCGCGAATCTCGGCTTCCACCGAAGCTTCGTCGAACCGCTCCGCGCGTTCGAGCCTCGCCGCGAGAATTCCCAGCATGGGGCGGACACCGGCCTTGTCCAGATTGGTCCGGGCCTTGCCCACGGTTGCAAAGTCATCCGCGAAGTAGGCCCGGCAGCGGGATCCGAGTTCCGAGAGGAGGCTCAGCCGGGACCGCAGGTCTTCGAGCGCGCCGGCGAACCACTCTCTGCGTCCGTCGGCAAAGTCTTCGCTCCACAGCCCCGCCGTCCGCAGCGCCCGCGACGCCAGCGGCAACAGCTCGGCAACCGGCATCTTGCGCATGTGCTGGCCGTTGAGCCAGACGGCTTTCGGATCCACTTCCGAGGCGTCCTTACCGCTGCCGAAGCGCACCCTCGCATTCGTCCGCAGCACGCGCTCGACGCGGAATGCAGCGAGCAGGTCTGCCACGGTGAGCACCTCGCGGTTGTCCTTGGGCGACCAGCCCAGAAGGCTGAGATAATTCACGAGTCCGACCGGCAGGAAACCCATGTCCCTGTAGTTGGTGACGCTGACCAAGTCGCCGTGCAGGCGCTTGGAGAGCTTCGTCCCGTCCGGGCCGAGCAGCAGGGGGATATGCCCGAATCGCGGCGCTTCGTAGCCGAGCGCCTGCAGCAAGAGAAGGTGCTTGAACGTGTTCGCCAGGTGGTCCTGCCCGCGGATCACGTGCGTAATCGCGAGATCCGCGTCATCCACGCTCGACGCGAGGTGGTAGGTCGGCTGCCCGTTGCTCCGCAGCAGCGCGAAATCCTCAATGTCCGAGAACCTCCGAAACTGCTTCTTCAGGACCAGGTCGCGGAACGGGACGCCTCCCGCTTGCTCGCGGGGAACGCGGAATCGCAGCACGAACGGCTCGCCGGCTGCGGCGCGCCGGTCACTCGCGGCGGAGCTGAGCTCGCGCATGCCCGGATTGCACAGCCACGGCGCAGTGCCCCGGGTCGCCGGCGAAGCCTCCGTTTCCGGCGTGAAGTCTCGGTATGCATGGCCGTTGGCCAGCAGGGATGCGGCGGCTTGCGCGTGCAGTTCTCGGCGCGTGGACTGGTGGTGGCGCTCGTCCCAAGGCAGTTCGAGCCATGACAGGCCGTCCAGGATCGATTCCAGTGATTCCTCGGTGTTACGCCGGGCATCGGTGTCGTCAACCCGCAAGATGACCCGGCCTCCTTGCGAGCGGGCGAATAGCCAGTTGAATATGTATGTCCGCGCCCCGCCGATGTGCAGGAAGCCCGTGGGTGACGGCGCAAAGCGGACGCGAACCATGGCTACAGGGCAGGGGAGCGCTCAGAGGCGCGCTGGGCACCGGCGGCGGTGCCGAATTCAAGTATATCCCGCGATCGGCACTCCGCGGACCCGGTCGCGGAGCCGGATCGCCGCAGCCCGCGACGGAGACCCGCCAAGGCTCCAGATCAGTCTGGCACGATCGCGATCTTGCCGAAGTGCTTGCGGCTTGCCATGCGCTCGTGCGCCCCTCGCACGTCGCTGAGGGGGAAGGTGCTGTCAAGCACGGGCCGTAAGAGGCCGCGCTCGAAGAACTTCAGCAGGTCATAGAGTTCCCCCATCGTGCCCATGTAGGACCCGTGAAAGCTCAGGTGCTTTGCGAACATGTGGCCCAGGTTGAGCTTCGTCTGGAACCCGGTGGTCGCGCCGCAGGTCACCAAGCGGCCGTAGCGGGCCAACGACGCGGCGGAGTGTCCGAATGTCGCGGCTCCCACATGCTCGAAGACTAGGTCGACCCCCCTGCGGTCGGTGAGCCTGCGGACCTCGTCCTTGATCGATCGGCCACGGTGATCGATCACGTCGTCCGCGCCGAGTGCCCGTGCTTGGTCCAGTTTCCGATCCCCGCTGGCCGTGGCGATCACCCGGCAATGGAACAGCTTGGCGATCTGTATCGCGGCCATGCCCACCCCGCTCGAACCGCCGATGACAAGCACGTCCTCCAACATGCGGATCTTGGCGATGCCGACGAGCATGTGCCACGCGGTCAGGAACACTAGCGGAAGCGATGCCGCCTCTGGATACCCCATCCCGGCCGGAATGGGAATCGCGTTCGCCTCGGGAATCGCGACCAACTCGGCGTTGAGCCCTGGATAGACGGCCCCGAACAGGCCGTAGTCGGGCGCCGCGTTGTCCCGGCCGTGCGCGGTCTCGAATCCGGCTCCGAGAGTCCTTCCCGGCGCCACGAGGACCCGCTGTCCGACCTTGGCACGCTCACACAGGCTGCCCACCTCGACGATCTCCCCCGCCGCGTCACTGCCCAAGACCCACGGAAAATCGAGCCTTAGGGTCGGGAGGCCTCCCCGCACCCACAGGTCGAGGTGATTCAGCGAACAGGCTCCAACCCTCACGAGCACTTCGTTGGCCTTGGGGCGGGGTGCGGGTGCGTCTTCGTAGCGGATCACTTCCGGACCGCCACACTGGTGGATGCGAGATGCCTTCATCGTTGGGTTCCGCACGTCTGGCGGGCTACCGATTATAGCCGCGAAACGCGCTGTTGCCGAGTGGGGGCCGTCTTCGCCATGCTGGATGCAGGTGACACTCGAGGGACTGGTCGAGACGCTGACGAGGCAGGATCCCCGCTCGCGAACGTTCCGCGAGTGCGCGCGGGCTCTGGCTGGGCACGCCCTCTCCCCCGACATCGAAGCCGCCGCGCGCGCCACGCGGGCGATGTTCTCGCAACTGGTGGAGCCCTGGGGCGACGACTTCGCGGTCGCCAGTTGCGAGAGGTACGTCACTCTCATGGCCGAGGTGCTCTGCGCGGACAGGAGCCCTCTGGCTGGTCCCCTCGCACGCCTTGGGTACGACTGCCCCCGGTCTCTGCTCGAGCGATACGAGGCGGTTGCGGGACCGCGCGACCAATCCGGCACGGACCCGCTGTCCGTCAGGAAAGTGGTCGTTCTCTCGCGTGTGACACTCGGCGCGGACGTTGCCATCACGCGCAGGATCCTCCACGCCGCACGAGCGGCCTTTCCTCGCGCCGAGGTTGAGTTTGCCGGTCCGCCGAAAAACGCGGATCTGCTGGTGCGCGGTCTTCCGTTCGCGCACCGCGAGATCCGGTATGGGCGCCACGCTGTCCTCGCTGGCCGATTGGAATCGTGGTGGGACGTGCGGCGGGCCATTTCCGAGAGTGCCTCCGGCGTGGATCCGGGGCAGTGCTTGGTGGTCGATCCGGACACCCGCCTAACGCAGCTGGGGCTGCTGCCGGTCGTCGAGGGCATGCATTACCGGTTCTTCCCAAGCCGCACGGCGGGCGGGAACGGGCGGCAGAGCCTGGGTCAGCTGGCCGAGCTCTGGAGCGCCCGACTCTGGGGTTTGCCCACGGGCAGGGCCGATGCGCTGCCCCGTCCGCGTCCGGTTCGCCGCGCGCGCCGCGGGCGTCCGCTCGCGGCGATCAGCCTCGGAACTGGAGGCCGAGAGTCGAAGCGGCTGGGGGGGCGGTTCGAGGACTCGCTCCTCGAACTCCTGCGCCAGAGGGGCTTTCGCGTCGCTCTGGACTACGGCTTCGGACCCAGGGAGGAGCGATTGGTGGACGCGCGCGTGGCCGCTTTCGGGGGTGCGGTAGCGTCGCTGAAAGGCTGCCACGGCGACCGAGGGGAGCGCGCGGACCTCTCGACTTGGAGAGGCAGCCTCTCCGGATTCGGTGACTGGATCGCGGCCGCCGACCTGTACGTGGGATACGACTCAGCCGCGGCGCACATCGCGGCGGCATACGGCACGCCCGTCGTGCAAGTCTTCGCGGGCGCACCCTCTGCAAGGTTCCGGAGCCGCTGGACCCCCTGCGCGCCCACCGGGGTGCGGGTGATACCTGCCGATGGCTCGGAGGCGCCCGAGGCGATCGTGGGCCGGGTGGACGTCGCGATCAAGTCGGTGCTGAAGGCCTGAATTCCGATGTTCGGCACGCGGAGCCGCGGGAGAGCGATCGGCTTGGACGCGGGCAACTGTTTCGACCGCCCGCCCACGGGCGTGGCGGTGTACGCGCGCAACCTGACCGCGGAACTCGCGGATTTGCGCCCGGACCAGCGGTTCGTCTGGCACCTGCGCAGCAACCGTTACCTTCGCTCGTTCCGGACGCGACTGCCGCGCAATGCCCGTCGGCGACTCGCCGAGAGCCTTCCATGGCACCCGAGCGTCGGACGGGTGGCCCTATTTCACGGGCTGAACCAGCGTCTCCCGCCCGGGCCGCTGCCCCTTTCCGTGGCCACCTTCCACGACCTGTTCGCGATGAGCGGCGGCTACGCGACTGCCGAATTCCGGTCCAGATTCACCCGGCTGGCGGAGGAAACGGCGATTCGCGCGAATCACATCATCGCCATCTCGGCCCACACCGCACGACTGGTGACGGAGCAGCTCTGCTATCCCCGCGAATGTGTCACAGTGGTCCACCACGGTGTCGAGACGCTGGAGACGCCTGACGGGCGGCTGGTGCAGCGGGTTCTGGAGGACCTGGGCGTTTCCAGGCCGTTCGTCTTGCACGTCGGAACGCTGCAGGCGCGGAAGAACATCGGGCGGCTCGTAGCCGCGTTCGAGGCGGCAGGGCAGGGAAGGCAGCTGGTACTGGCCGGCTCGCTGGGATACGGCGCTCGCGAGATCGTGGAGCGAATCGAGGCCAGCCCGGCGCGCTCCAGGGTCAGGATGGTGGGTCACGTCGCCGACACCGCTCGGGCATGCCTCTACCGATCGGCCGAGGCGCTTCTATTCCCGTCGCTCGACGAGGGCTTCGGACTGCCTGCGATCGAGGCGATGGCCTGCGGCCTGCCTGTGGTCACGTCGACCGCGGGGGCGCTGCCGGAAGTCGCGGGGGACGCGGCGATCCTGGTGGACCCGCTGAGCGTGGATTCGATCGCGGAGGGTCTGGGGCGGGTGCTGGCAAGCCACCGGCTGCGGGCAGCGCTGGCGGCGCGGGGCGCTGCGCGCGCTGGGGAATTCACATGGAAGCGTTGCGCCGAGCGAACTTGGGAAGTCTACCAGCGCCTGCTGGGATGATGCCGGACCTGCCCGGCGTCATGCCTATAATTGGGCATTGGGCGAAGGCCCCATGCCGCGCGCGGCGGTTACGGTGGCCCCTCGCGCGAGTGTGCTCGGGAGCGGGAATGGCGGCCAAGCAACAGAGGAAGGGCTTGCCGCGGGAGGCTGGCAATTCCGGTCGGTCGTTTGCGTGGGTGCCGCCCGTCGTGCTCGCGTGGCTCGTGCCCGGCGCTGGCCACTTCTACTTGCGGCGCCCGATCCACGGGGCCGTCCTGTTGGCGTCAATCGCGGGAATGTTCCTGACCGGGCTGGCCATGGAGGGCCGCATGTTCACGCCCATGTCGGGGGACCTCTTCACCACGATCATGACCTACGGCGGCTATGTGGGCGATCTCTTGAGCGGCTCGCTGTACTTCACGACCGTCGCTGTCGGGTACCAACAGGAAATTCTGCCGGGAGCGGTGCACGACTACGGGACGAAATTCATCGTTTGCGCCGGCTTTCTGAACCTACTGGCGATGGTGGACGTATACGAGCGGGGATCCCGGAGCGGGACGGCGGCCTGACATGTACACGCCGAGCCATCTCGAGGCGTCTCTGCTGTTTGCCCTGTTTGCGTCGGCGGTGATGGGGCTCGTGGGCCGTTCCACCGACCGGGAGCGAGTCTGGTACGGCCTCTACTGCTTCGGATATTTTGTCGTCGCGATCTTTGTCCTGGCGTGGCTGATGCGCCTCGGGCACGGTTAGTGGCCGAGCCGGGCGGCCCCGCGAACCGGCGCGCTGCGTTCTATGACTTTGACGGGACGCTGGTAGCCGGGAATGTAGTCACACGCTATGCCTGGCTGGCGCGCCAGCGCCCCAACCGCTTGGAGGCGGCTGCGCGCTACTCCCAAGCCCTGCTTGGAGTGCCGGTCTGGATCTTGCTAGATCTCTGCTCCCGGCGCCTGTTCAACGTGGCGTTCTTCCGCCTCTATCGCGGCCTCTCGGAGGACTGGATCGCAGCCCAGGCTCCCCGCTTGGCCGAGGAGTTGGTCAAGGCGGAGCAGTTCCGGCACGCCCGCGAGCGAGTTGCGATGGACCGAGCGGCCGGGTATCGCACTGTGATGGTGACAGGCGGCATCGAGACCGCCCTCGTGACCGCGGCCGAGCACCTCGGATTCCACGACCTTCTCGCGAATCGCCTCGTGTTCCGCGACGGCATCGCCACGGGCGCGGTTGAGGAACCCCTGCTGGCCGGGCAGGCCAAGGCTGACGTGTTGCGGCGCTACGCCGATCGGAACGGATTGGACATGCAAGGCTCGCGGGCCTATTCGGACAGCCTCTCCGACCTGCCGATGCTCGCAGCGGTGGGCGCGCCGTTCGCAACCAACCCCGACCGCCGGCTGCGGAGGGTTGCGCTGTCGCGGGGCTGGCCCGTCCTCGACCTGGCCAGGACGGTTCTGGCCGAGGGCGAGCGGAGGCCCGATCCGCGCTGATCGGCCACATGCCCGCTATTGGCGGCCAAGGGGCCAGCCGCCCGATCCCAGCGGGTCTACACTCAGTGTTGCTATGAGGGACTCCGACTCACACGCGGCAGCGGGCTCCGACATCTTCGGGGACCCGACGCCAAGCGCGGTTGGCCGCGCCGCGGTCGTGCCGCACGAAGGGTGCGTGCGGGAGTTGGACAGCTCCTCGGCTGACCGGCTGCTGTGGTACGGCGAAGACCTGCTGCGCGTGAAGCTGCCAGCGGGCACCAGGGTGATCTATCCCAAGCCCACGATTCCCGGCCTTCGAGACCGCGAGGCGGCGATCCGCCATGCGGTTGAGAATCCGCTGGATGCCGAGCCGCTCAGCGCCCAGCTACGGCCCGGAATCAAGGTCACCATCGCAATCGACGACATCTCCCTGCCGCTGCCGATGATGAAGCGGCCAGACCTGCGGCAGTCTGTGCTGACCGTTCTGCTCGAGATGCTCTCGACGGCCGGGGTCATCGATGTGGAGATCGTGATCGCCAACTCGTTCCACCGGCGCATGGAGCCCTTCGAGGTGCGCCGCAGTGTTGGCAAGGCGATCTTCGACACCTTCTTCCCGCACCGGCTGTACTGCCACGACGGCGAAGAGCCCGGCGGGATCGTGCACTTGGGCGAGACCGACCGGGGCGAGCAGGTCCGCGTCAACCGCAGGGCCGCAGAGTCTGACCTGCTGATCTACGTCAACATCAACCTCGTCCCGATGGACGGTGGGAACAAGTCGGTCGGCGTCGGCCTGTGTGACTACGCCTCGCTGCGCGCCCACCACACCCCGCGCGCGATCCGCGAGTCGGACTCGTACTTTGACCACACCCGGTCGCCGCTGACCGACTCGTGCAACCGCATGGGCCGGCTTGTCAACGACAAGCTCAACGTATTCCACATCGAGACCGTCGTCAACAACCGGATGTTCGACCCGAAGATGGCGTTCTTCGTCAAGCCCGAAGACGAGTGGACCGCGCTCGACCGGGCGACATTCCGCGCCGTGCAAGTGGGCCTGGGGGCGCTGCCCCGGTCGGTCAAGCGCCGCGTCCTGTTCGCAATTCCGGCCCCCTACGACCTGATCGCCGTGCATGCCGGCGCCACGGACCCCGTGCACGCGCGGACGCTGGCCTACAACTACCAGCAGTACTGCGTGCCCGTTGACGGGCAGGCGGACGTTGCCGTCTTCGGGGTGCCGTTCATCTGCCCGTACAACGTGCACGCGCCGATGAACCCAATCTTGGTGCGCTGCCTCACGCTGGGCTACTTCTTCAACATGTACCGGGGAGCGCCAATCCTGCGCGAGGGGGGCGTCCTGATCCTGACCCACCCGCTCTACAACGAATTCAGCCCGTCGCACCACGCGGCGTATCACGAGTTCTTCCACCGCTGCCTTCCGGACTCCGCGGACGCCGATGTGCTGGAGCGGCGTTACGAGGAGGAGTTCGCAACAGCGCCCGAGTACCGCGAGATGTACCGCAGCGGCTATGGCTACCACGGCGTGCACCCTCTCTACATGTGGTATTGGGCCGAGAATGGCGAGCAGCACTGCGGGCGGGTGATCGTGGTCGGGGCGGAGGACCGCCACGCCGCAGGGATCATGGGCTGGGAATGTGCGGACTCGGTCGACCAAGCGCTCGAGATGGCGCAGGGCTTCCTCGGCAAGCAGCCGAGCGTCGCGCACGTGCACATCCCCCCGATCAACATGGTCGACGTGTCCGCGTGAGCCGATAAGAATTTCCTATCTCGCTAATTTGTCCCTAAGGGCGGCCCTCTGGCCGTTGACAATGCGATCAAGCCCGGCCTCCACTCAAGCATCGTCGCGGGCGCCAACCATCCCCGCCGAAGCAGGGCCTGTCCCCGCGATCGGCGTCGGCTGGAGCGCGCAATCCGCCAGCGACGCTGACAGTGGCACCGCCGGAAAAATGGAGAGGAGACGAGATATGAGGAAACTCGTGAAAAACTGCCTGCCGCTGGTCGCCGCCATGGCCCTGCCAGCGACGGCGGCCGCCCAAGACGGGATCGACACAGGAGACAACGCTTGGATCCTGACCAGTTCGGCTTTGGTGCTGATGATGACCGGGCCAGGTCTTGCGTTGTTCTACGGGGGTCTGGTGCGGAGCAAGAACGTGCTCGGCACGATGATGCAGTCCTTCGCAATGATGGCCCTGATGACGCTGCTGTGGGCCGTGTACGGCTACAGCCTTGCGTTCGCCGAGGGCAACGCATTCATCGGGGGCCTGGACTACTTCTTGCTGAACGGGGTGGGCATGGAACCCAACGGGACCATCCCGCACCTGACGTTCATGGTCTTCCAACTGATGTTCGCCATCATCACACCGGCGCTCATCAGCGGAGCGTTCGCCGAGCGCATGAAGTTCTCGGCCATGCTGCTGTTCATGGGCATGTGGGGAACTGTGGTGTACTTCCCGATGGTCCACATGGTTTGGGGCGGTGGCCTGATGAGCGGGGACGGCTTGATCCCGTGCCTCGACTTTGCCGGCGGCAGCGTGGTGCACATGTCATCCGGAGTGGCGGCGCTAGTGATCGCGCTGTACCTCGGCAAGCGCAGAGGATTCCCGTCCGAGCGCATGCGGCCGCACAACCTGACGCTGGCCTTCATCGGGGCCTGCCTGCTCTGGGTCGGCTGGTTCGGATTCAACGCCGGTAGCGCGCTCGCCGCGGACGGCTTGGCAGCTGTCGCGTTCGTGAACACGCACTTCGCCGCCGCGGCGGCCGTGCTGGGATGGCTGGTCGTCGAGTGGCTCCGGAACGGCAAGCCCAGCGTGCTGGGCGGTATCACCGGAGCGGTCGCAGGTCTGGTCGCGATCACGCCGGCCTCGGGCTTCGTCGACCCCATGGACTCGATCCTGGTCGGCCTGGCCGCGGGCGTCATCTGCTACTACGCGGTCGCCGTCGTAAAGGCGCGCTTCGCCTACGACGACAGCTTGGACGCGTTCGGCGTGCACGGCATTGGCGGGACGGTAGGAGCCCTCCTCACGGGCGTGTTTGCTCGCGAGGCGATCGGCGGATCGACCGGCCTTCTGGAGGGCAACAGCGCCCAGTTCGTTAACAATGCCCTCGGATCGGCGCTGACGTGGGTGTTCTCGGGCGTGGCGACCTTCGTTATCCTGAAGATCGTCGACGCTCTGATCGGCGTTCGCGCGAGCGCCAGTGATGAGTCCACGGGCCTGGACATCTCGCAACACGGCGAAGAGGCCTACAACTAGCCTGTCGAAGGGAGGATTTGAGAGATGAAGAAGATCGAAGCGATCATCCAGCCCTTCAAGCTGGACGACGTGCGCGAGGCGCTGAAGAGCTGCGGCCACGACCGCCTGACAATTTACGACGTGCGCGGGCACGGCCGGCAAAAGGGTCACAAGGAGGTCTACCGCGGCCAGGAATACGAGGTTGACCTGTTGCCGAAGGTCAAGCTCGAGACTATCGTGCCGGACGGCCGGCTCGACGAGGTGGTCAAGACGATCATCGAGGCGGCTCGCACGGGCAAGATCGGGGACGGTAAGGTCTTCGTTTCCGACGTCAGCACGGCGATCCGCATCCGCAGCGGGGAAGAGGGCGACGACGCGATCTGAGCCTGGCCGCGCGAGCGGCCGGCAATGATGCGGGCCACCTAGCCGGGCCGGCGCAAGCCGGCCCGGCATTCCGCATTGGGACCGGACCGGAGATATCGATGGCACTGCTTTCCACCGAAGAGCGCCGCCGCGGCGAGAGCGTGCGCGAGCGGTTCTTCGCCGACGCGGATGGCTTGCGCGCCGTGGAGGCCCGGACGCGCGCCGTGGACGGCATCGTGCGCGACCGCTTCGATGCCACCTTGGGCAATCGGCCAGGGGTTGCCGCGGTGGCCGTGGGCGGATACGGGCGCTGCGAGCTGTTCCCGCACTCCGATGTCGATCTGCTGCTGTTATTCGGCAGCATGCGCGACGTGGAGCGCAGCCAGGACGAGATCGGAACGCTGATCGCGGGGCTGTGGGACGCGAAGCTGGTCGTGTCGCAGTCGGTGCGAACACCGCGCGACTGCACGAGTCTGGCGCGCGACAACACGGAACTGCACATCAGCCTGCTCGACACGCGCTTTGTCGCCGGCGATGTGTCGTTCTTGCGCGAGTTGCAGGATGGCACGCTGCCGCGCTTCTACCTCAGGGAGCGGCGATCCCTGATCCGCGCGCTGGCGACCAAGGCACGCGGGCGGCACAAGTCCTTCGAGGACACGCCGTACCATCTCGAGCCTGACGTCAAGGAGGGCCCGGGCGGGCTGCGGGACATCCAGCTGGCGTGCTGGATGGCACAGCTCGAGCACGTGCGTGCCGGGCGTATCCCGGCCACCACGGAGTGCCTGCCAAGCTGGGCGAAGGACGAGACTCTGGATGCGAGGCGCTTCCTGTTCTCCGTGCGCTGCTACCTCCACTACCACCACGGGCGCGACCGCAACGTCCTGACCTACGCGATGCAGGACGCCATCGCCCAGGACGGAGACGCCAAGGCCTACGAGGGATCCGGGCCGGACGACATGATGCGCGACTATTACCGGCGAACCCGCAGCACCTACCGGCTAGCGCGACGAACGATGGATGCCTCGCTGGTCTCGACGAACACGCTTGCCTCGATATTCCGCATGCGAAAGTCGCGCCTGTCGAACCGCGAGTTCGCGGTCACGAAAGGCGAGATCTACTTCAGGGATCCGCACGCCGCGGATCACAGCCCGGGCAGCGTGCTGCGGCTGTTCGAGTTTCAGGCCCGCCACGGCCTTCAGCTGTCCCGCACCGCGGAGCAGAGGATCCGGACCCAGCTGCCCGCACTGCGCCGCCATGTCGAGTCGAGCGCCGGCCACTGGCGCCACCTTCGGGAGATTCTGCGCCTCCCGCACACGGCATTGGCGCTGTCGACCATGCGTGAGTCGGGCTACCTCCCGTGCCTGATTCCCGAGTTCGCGCTTGCCGACAGCCTGGTCATACGCGACTTCTACCATCGCTACACGGTTGACGAGCACACCATCCGCGCCATCGGGGTCTTGAAGGACCTTCCGGGCGCGACGGGCGGGATTGATTGTCGCTTCGCGAGCCTGCTAGCCGAGGTCCCATCGCCAGAGCTGGTGTGCCTGGCACTGCTCTATCACGACTTGGGAAAGGGCGTCAAGGGCCGGCCGCACGAGGAGAGCAGCGCGGAGATGGTCAAGGCCGGCGTGCTGCGGATCGGGCCTGCGGACGAAATGGCGCGCAAGGCGGTCGTCCAGCTGGTGCAGGACCATCTGGCGATGTCCACGATCATGACCAAGCAGGACATGAGCGAGCCAGCCGTGCTCGAGACGTTCAAGGCAGGGGTTGGCACCCTCGAGCGGCTCAACATGCTGACACTGATGACCTACGCCGACACGGTGGCCGTGAATCCATTGGCCGCGCTGCAGTGGCGCAAGCAGCTGCTCTGGCGGCTCTACCGGCGGACGCGGTCCATCTTCGAGCGTGACCACGGGGACAAGCGGATCAGGCCGGGCACGGTGGAGGATGTGCTTGACCTGGCGTCCGATGCGGACGATCGGGACGCACTGGCTGCGTTCCTGCGAGGCTTTCCCGAGCGCTATGCCCGCACGCACACCGCGGCTCAGGTCCGGCGTCACGCGGGCCTCGCCGCCGATCTCAGGCCGGGCAGGGCAACCGTCTCAAGCCGGCGCAGGGAGGGCTTCACGGAGATTGTTGTGATTTGCAGCGACCGCCCGACCCTGTTCGCCGCGCTGTGCGCCGGCATTTCGGCGTCAGGCGCGGACATTGTCAGCGCGGAGGCCTATATCCGAGAAGATGGGCTGGTGCTGGACACGTTCCGAGTGATCCCGATGCCGGGCGGGGAGTTGCTGCAGTTCGGGCCTCGCGGTGTTCAGCAGATCGAGCGGCGCATTCGAGCCCTTGCCGAGGGGCGCCTCGACCCGTCGGACCTCGTCCACACCGAGCCGCGCACTCGCAAGCGCCCGTCGACCGGGGAGCCGCCCCTGGTCACGTTTGACAACGACACGTCGGCGGGCTCGACGATCCTCAGCGTGTGCACCAGTGACCGACGGGGCCTCTTGGCGGACTTGGCGAACACCATCTCCGACGCCGGGTGCAGCATCGAGGTGGTGCTGGGGCACACTCAGGGCGGCGCGGCGATGGACACGTTCTACCTGCGCAAGGACGGCGCAAAGCTAGGGCAGGGCACGTGCGAGAGCCTCACCGGCCGGCTGGTCGGCGCATGTCAGATTCGAACGGGCTGAGCGCTGCGGCGGCGTCGTCAAGCCGGTAGATCCGATCGACGGCCCGGACGATGTGGCGAACGGTCTCATAGTCGTCCACCGATAGAATGTGTGCCCCGGACTGCACTGCCAGCGTGGCTGCGACGGCAACGCCGGCGGAGCGCTCCTCCTTGCTGGCGCGAATCGAGTCCACCATGAAGCGCCTGCGGGCCAAGGTTGCCTGCAACCCCTGTGCCGGAGGTCCCAGCCTGCGCATGGACCTGAGGAGGGTGAAGTTCTCGTAGCCCCGCTTGCCGTGCTCAAGACCGGGGTCAAGGACGATCCGCTTGCGCTCGATTCCGGCCTTGGCAGCGCGCAGCAGCGAGGCTCGGACGTCAACGCGCACTGTCTCCACCAAGCGCGGGAGAGGCGCCATGCGCGCCCATTGCCACGGGGTGCCCCGCATGTGCCCGGCGATCAGGGCAGCTCCGGACTCGTTGACGACGCTTGGGAGGTCCTTGTCGAACGTCAGGCCCGTTGGGTCGTGAATGATCGACGCCCCCAGCTCGACGGCTCTCTGGGCAGAGCTGGCGTGGCAGCAGAGCACGCTGACCGGGCAGTTGCAGGCGGCAACGACCTTTCTCAGGACTGGCACGATCAGGGCAGTCTCCTCTTCGGCGGTCGGCATGTCTCGAGCGGCCACCATGTCGAAGCCTTGGATCTCGATGATCTCAGCGCCCTCGTCCGCGAATTGCGCGGCTTGCGCCGCGAGCTCGGACGGCGACCGGAACGCCTCGCCGGCGCCCCGCGACGAGCGGATCCGAACGCTGAGCAATGTGGAGACGCCCAGGGTCACCTGCTCGGAGGGCAACTGCCAGAGAGCCTTGGTGCGCCGGAATGACGCAGTGGCCGGATCGCCCCGAGGTTGGCGCGGACGGCTTGGCAGGGGCGGGTCGGGGGATTGTTGTTGGAAGGGCATCGGCTACCCGAACTCAAAGCCCGCCATCGCGAATACTTGGCCTGCTCGCGCGGGGCAGCGCTGGGAACGGTCTCCGCCAAGCAGCATCCGGGTCAGGTGCCGGACGCGGCGAAAGCCGTGCCTGGCCGCAATCTTGGGCGCGTGGGGGCTCGACGGCAGTAAGTCCCAGAATATCCGGTCTTGGCCATGCCGCGCCACCAACTCGCCAATGAGCATCTCGGCAGTGCTCTGTTCTGCGCCGACGCACGGCCCCAGAAACCAGGCCGAAGAGCCCGGTCGGCCACACGCGAATGCGGAGGAATGGCCAATATTCTCAACAGCCGGGTCCCGCGCGAGGTCCGCAAGCAGCTGCGAGCGATCGTAGCCATAGGCCTCGAAGTCGATCGCCGCCATCGTATCGGCCCCAAGCGGGCCGCGATCCCGCGCGGCGCGCGGCCCGGCGGCGTGACTGCTTCTGGGAGCGCGGACCCAGCGCTCGATGGCCTCTTGCCTGCGGAACCCGAACTGCTCGTAGAGCGGCCGCCCCATGTCGGTTGCGTCGAGGCCCCATGTCCGCGCTGGCGTGCCCGGCGTGTCGACGGTCGAGAGCGCGTGCTCCAAGAGCCCGCGGGCAATTCCCCGCCGGCGGAACCGGGGCAGGACCAGGACCATGCCGACCCATCCCAAGTCCGGCCCCATGCGGACGGCGGTCGTCGTACCGACGACGTTCCCGTCCCGCTCGTCCACGAAGCATGCCTCGGGATCGAGCCGCAGCACGCGCTGCCAGTCCCCGGCTGTCTGGTTCCATCCCGCGACCTGCTTGAGGCGCATCGCGGCGGGAATGTCCGCCGGTTGCATCCGGCGGATCATCGATGCCCCCTCTTCCATCGGTAGTACGCCGTGGCCGCGACGGCGAGCCCCGTGCCCACGACGAGCCAGATCGCGGTCACGTAGTCCCGACTGTGGACTTGCGATCCGATGATCGTGCTGCCGAGAAGCGCTGGCATCCTGGCCGGCACGCTGAGCAGCAGGAAGCGCCCGATACCCAAGGCGCTCAAGCCCGCGGCATAGGCCATCGCGTCCTTCGGGGCTCCCGGCAGAAGGAACAGCACGAAGACGGCGGTCGACCCGCGCCGTGACCTCAGCTCGCGGTCGAATCGATCGAGTTTCTCAAGCCCGAGAATGCGCTCGACAACCGGGCGCCCCACAGCCTTCGCGAAAGCGAAGTTAAACGCCGAGCCCGCGAGGATGCCGGTGATCGAGTACAAGAAGCCCAGCGCGGCGCCGAACACATAGCCCGCGGCAAATTGCGTGATTTCGCCCGGGATGGCGAAGATCACAACCTGCACGAATTGCACTCCGACGCAGATCAGGGGCCCGTGGACGCCCCCGTGGCGCATCCACTGGACCAGCTGCTCCTGCTGTGCCAGCCGGGGGCCCCAATCCGAGAACCCTGAAACAGCCAAGATTGCTGCCAGTGCGACAGCGGCGATGACTGCGAGCGCCCCCGGGCCCGGCCAACGCCGTGCCGCTCCCGCCGGCCTGTCGCGCAACCCGTATTCTAGCCAGTCGTTGGTATGATCCGTTGCGATCGGTCAGGTCATCCGACCGTGGCCGCGGTGCCCTCTGGGAAACCGCTCCTCCGGGCCCCCGGTCAGGCAGGCGGCCACAAGCCAGGGTCGCGCGTCGGATCGAATCGCCGCCAGGACTCAATGTGAGGAAGGAGTGATGGAGATTCACGAACCCATGACCCTTGCCACGGATTATGCGCTCGGCACGCTGAGCGTGGTGCTGGCGGTACGGATGGCGTGTCGCGGCCGCCGGGCGAGCCGGCGATGGTGGGCCGCTGCTCTGGCCTGCTCTGGCCTGGCGGCCTTTGCCGGGGGGACTTACCACGGCTTCCTGCCCTGGATGACCGAATCGCTGTCCGCCGGTTTGTGGCGGTTCTCGATGGTCGCTGTCGGCGTTGCGTCCTTCTCGGCGCAGCTTGCCACGGCACGGCAACACTTGCCGAGACCGGGCCAGATAGTGATCGGAGCCTTCGGGGTCGCTAAGTTCGGCATCTACCTGGCCTGGGTGATGGCAGACGCGCGGTTTATCGGAACGATCGTCGACTACGCCCTGGCGCTCGCATTCGTACTCGCGATTCACCTCTGGGCTTGGTGTCGGCACGCTGACGGTTCCGCTCTCGCGGTCGTGGCGGGAGTGCTCGTGTCATTCAGTGCCGCGGCGATCCAGGCAGCCGGCTTGGCACCCCACGAGGCCTTCAACCACAATGACCTGTTCCACGTGGTGCAGATGGCCGGAACGTGGCTGCTCTACAGGGGGGCGCTTCGCTCGGGAGAGGATGTGAATCCCTACTCCGCCCATCCGTGGTTTTCCTGAACGCTGACCATCACTGCGAGGATGTCATTCCATGTCTGGGGATCCATCATTACGGAATTCGGAAACATGCAGCCATCCCAGCAGATGTGCCTGCACGCCTTGGTGAGAGTCCCGTCGGAGTCGCGCAGCCAAAAGCCCGCGTGGCGTGTCACGTCGAGCTTTCCGTTGGGGTCGGTCGCCTGACAGTGCCGGCCGGTCCGGTCGTGGCTGCCACTGCCAAAGACGGTGCCGTCGTTCTGGGCGACGTGGAAGTCGTTGGTCCACGGCCTCAGCGCGCCTGTCACCGTCCTCAGGGCATCGTCAAGCATGCCCGCATCGTTCCACTCGAACCCTTCCGGAAGGATGGCGTGCTCGGGAGCGTTGTATCCCAGCGTGTAGAGCAGCGTGTGCGCCATGTCGGCCTGAAACCCCAGGCCCTCGTCGTCAACCCCTTCCAAGACCTCCAGCATGTACTTCCAGCTGTGCATCGCACCCCAGCAGATCTCTCCCTCGGCGGCGAGGCTCTCCCCGTGGTCCTTGGCGATGGCGGTCGCCTGCCGGAAGGTCTCGATCACATTCGCGGTGTTGCCGGCGGGATCCCCGGCCCATTCGCCAACTCCGCTCGCAGAGTCGATGCGGACAACGCCGTAGGGTCGGATTCCCCATTCGCGCAACTTCTTGGCAATGCTGCAGCCCTTCCGGACCGCAGTCAGGAACGAAGCCCGGCCCTCGCCCGGGTCGATCGCGGCGCCGCCGCCGGTGGGGCCCCACACGGGAGCGACGACCGACCCGATCACCAATCCGCGGTCGGAGAACTTGTCGGCCCAGGCCTTCAGGTCGTCGTCGGAAATGTCGATGCTGATGTGCGGGTCGTACAGGAACAGGTCGACGCCGTCGAACTTCTTGCCGGCGACCTGAGCGCCCGCCGTCAGGTCGAGCATGGTGTCCAGATCGATCGGAGGCTCCGCGTCGGGGCCACCCTTGCCGACGACCCCCGGCCACGCCGCATTGTGGAGCTTGGGAAAGGTTGCTTGAGAACTCATGTCCTATCGGATCCAATATATCTCAGGCCGCCAAGTATGGGCGGTCACTGTCGAAACTGCCAGGCCGGTGCTGGGCCAAATGATAGCGGGGGCCCGCATTGCTGCGGGCCCCCGTCGTCTTGATTGCCAGTGGCTGTTGGAAAGTCTAGAACTGGAACCTCAGTCCGATCCGCGCCACTCGCTCGTTACCCGCACTCGTGACCTGCATGAAGCCCCCGCTGTTCACGTTGTCGTTAAACCTGCCGAACTGGGGCGTGTTCGTGAAGTTGAAGAATTCCGCACGGAACTCGGCCTTGACCGTCTCGTTGATCGGGAAATTCTTGAAGAAGCTGAGATCCAAGTTCGTGACGCCGGGCGTGTTCAGGATGTTCTTGCCGGACGTGCCGAAGCGCACCTCGGTCACCCGGGCGAACGCGGACGGGTCGTAGTAGTGCTGCCCGGGCCCGACCCCGCCGAGCTTGCGAACCGGGCCAACCTGATCAGCCGTCTGGAAGGCGCTGGCCGCGTTCAGCGACGCGCCGGAAGCGCGGATCGACCGGGGCGAACCCGTGAACATCGCGACAGTCCCGGCGACCTGCCAGTTGCCGAGCACCCTGCCGGCGCCCGAGTTGTTGTTCTTTAGGAAAGGCAGGTCATAGACGAACCCCATCTGGAAGTTGTGGGTGCGGTCATAACCGGCACGTGCCCAGTTGCGCTCCCACTGGTCCAAGTGGTCCCAGGCGATCCCTGCCCAGCCCTCGTCGTCGGTCATGTTGAGAGCCTTCGACCAGGTGTAGGCACCCTTGAGCATCACGCCGCGCGAGAATTGCCTGTTGATGGCCAGCTGCAGGGAGTGATACTCGGCATTGAGGTAGCTGTCCCACATGTTGATGTTCAGCTTCCGTCCGGTCGACGCCGCGTAGGGGCGGCCGGCGTTGCCCTCACCGGGGCGGGACGCGTTGATGTCGAGATCGCCGAGCATGTCCACCGAGCGGGTCGCCACGTATCCCAAAGACGTGATCACGTCTCCAGGGATCCTGCGCTCGACCGTGAAGTTCCAAGAAGCGATGTATCCCCGGTTGAGCTCGCCTTCCCACGGACTGCGGAATCCGGCGTTCAGCGGGACATCGATCACGCCCTGATCGATATCGGGGCCAACGACGGGCGGAATCCCGTCCGACAACGAACGGAACAGCGTGAATGTGTTGTCCCTTTGGAAATCGAGGGCCACGGTGATGGGGTACTGCCCGCGCATTGGCCGCGAAAAGGGCATCGGACTGTAGTTGAGGCCAAACCCCGTCCGAATCACGGTGGAGTCATCGACTCGGTACGCGATTCCCACGCGCGGCGAGAACAGCTTTGAGCTAACGGTGATCCCCGCGTCTCTCGGCGTGCTGCCGCGACCGCCCATGTACATCTTGTTGGTGGCGGGATCGTACCGCTCGATGCCCTTGCCACGGGCCCGGCGCATCAGCGGATAGTACTCGTAGCGGAGGCCCAGATTGACGGTAAGCTTCTGCGTCGCCTGCCAACGATCCGTGATGTAGCCGGCGAACTGCCATTCGGCTCCGGTCGCCAACACGTGCTGGATGGCCTTTCTCATCCGCGAGGACTCGCCGAGCAGGAAGGCTGCGTATGTGTTGAACTGCGTGAGCGGTGGCCCTCCCTTGAGCCCGGTTGTGTCTGAAGAGAAGTGGATGTTGCCGCGCGGTCCGCCGCCGAGTTCCGGCTGCCAGTGGCTCAGCTTCAGCAGAATGCCGTCGAATCCGAATCGGATCTGGTGCCTGTTCTTGATCCATGTGAAGTTCTGGCTGGTCGTCCAGTTCTCCTCGACACGCTCCAGCGGCTGCCAGCCGGGCGAGCCGAAGGCGGTGTAGTAGGGGCGAATGTTCGGAAAGCCCTTCTGGCGAGGATCAGGGCCGCCGATTCCCGGAATCCCCAAGTTGAAGTCCTTGCCGAAGTCGGTCGGCGTGACGGTCTGGTCCTGGCGCCAGAATCCAAACACGCCGTCATACAGGAAGGTGGGGCCGAACGTGTAGGTATGCCCGAACGTCCCGACGTTCACCAGCGTCTCGGCCTGCCCCGGGCTGCCGCCTGGAGCCGGGCCCCCGGCCTCGCCAAAAATCGGGCTGCCCGACACCGGGGCGTCCATCAGGCCGTGCTTGCCCCAGAGCCGGTACTTGTCCGTGACGTTGAAGTTGATCTTCGTGTCATAGTACGCGCGGTCGAATGGCGGCGCGTCCGACGAGTGGAAGTTGTTGTTGACCCCGGGCTGGTTTGGCTCCGGGTAATAGCCCTGCACATTCAGCGCGATCGGATCTTGCACACTCATCGGCAACGTGTTGTTGGGGAACGGCGACCGGCCGGTGCCGTCCGGATTGCCGGTGTACGGGTTGAAGATCGTCGCGTCATAGGCGCTGAAGTCGCCCATGCGCTGATCAGCCGTAGGAACCTCGTCTCCGGTGCGGTTACCGGCGACGGCCTGGGCCGTCTTGTCGTAGCTGAAGAAGTAGAAGACCTTTCCCTTCTGGATGGGACCGCCGATCGTCCCGCCGTAGTTCTTGAAGAAGCTCTCCGGCTTGGACTGCGCGAAGTAGTTCCTCGCGCGCATCGAGTCGTTGTTGTAGAACCAGAACGCGGAGCCGTGCACTTCGTTCGTGCCCGACTTGGTGATCACGGTCGTTGACGCGCCACCTGCCAGGCCCTGCTCGGCCTCGCCGGAGCCCGTCGTGATCGTCACTGTCTCGATCGTCTCGGCTGGCGCGATGTACCCCGCGTGGTGCGGCAGCCAAACGTTGATGCTGGCCGCGCCGTCGATGCGGGTGACGTTGTTGTTGCGGTTCGTGCCGTTCACGTTCGTGCTCAGAGCCCGTGCCGGCGTGTCGAGGATCGAGTTCTGGAACCGTGCCGGCGTGGTTCCGGGCACCAGGTTCATCAGGCTCTGATAGTTGCGGAAGTTCGGCAGCGGGAAGTTGGTGATCGCCCGCTGCGTGATCTCGGACCGCGTGTCAGCCTTTTGCGTCTGAAGCTGGGCGGCTGTGGCCTCGACGGTGACCTGCTCAGTTACTTGCCCGAGCACCAGCCCGATCTCTAGCTGCGTCACTTCGTTGGCACGCACGTTCACGTCGGTCTCCGTGTGAGTGCGGAAGCCGTCCGAGGTCACGGAGACGTCGTACGTTCCAATCTGCACGTTCACCATCCGGAACAAGCCGTCCCCTCCACTGGATCCCTGAAGTTCCAATCCCGTCGCCACGTTGACTGCGCTCACGGCAGCACCCGGGACGACTGCCCCCGTTGCGTCCGCGACCGTGCCAACGATCGATCCATACAGCACCTGTCCAGACGCGGGTGTCACAAACCCAACAGTCATGGCAAGCACCGCTGCCAGGGCCACCGCGGCCCCACCTAGCAATCTGTTCATCACGTTCTCCTCTCGCTGGCCCGGCGATAGCTCAGCCAGGGCCGAATCCGCGCTTGGCCTATTCAGCGACATTCTCACCGAAGCCCACCAAGCCTCCTTCCTTACAAGATTACACACAAGGCCGGGTAAGTCAAACTTTTGGCGGTTCGCGTCCTTACGCCGCCCGTGCCCGCTCTGTGACCCCCAATTAGGCCCCTGTCGCTCAGTCGGCCAGCTTGGCGCTCCCCCAGTGGCCGGTCCTGGCGCAACCCGCGAGCGCCACTTCTTCGATCGCCCGCGCTGTGTCCGGTATACGCTGAAGCTTGGTGGCGTCCACACCCGCCCGCGCGATTTTCGCGATTTTCGCCGGACTCGCGAACTTTCCTGCAGCGGCCGAGATCCGCCTGGAAGAGGCACCTGCCCCGCCGGGCCCGGTCTTCACCCTTCGGCACTCTCCAACCCCGGCCAAGCGCATGATCGAGACCATGGCCGGCGGTATGTCGGTGCTCGATTTCGACGGAGACGGGCGGCCCGACATCTTCTTCGCGAATGGGGCGTCCTCGCCCGCGCTCGGCAAGCGCGACGCGGGAGATTTCAACCGCCTCTACCGGAACTTGGGCTCGATGCGCTTCGAGGATGTGTCCGAGGCGGCCGGCGTGACTGGCGAAGGGTACTCGATGGGAGCGGCCGCGGCGGACTTCGACAACGACGGGCACCCCGACCTGTTCGTCGCCGGAGTCTTCCGGAACGCCCTTTACAGGAATCGCGGTGACGGCACGTTCGAGGACATCACCGAAATGTCGGGCGTCGGTTCGTCCGAGTGGGCGGTTGCGGCGGGCTGGGTTGACTATGACCGGGACGCACTGCTCGACCTGTTCGTAGTCAACTACGCCGACTGGACCTTGGAGTTTGACCGCTACTGCGGGGATCGTGGCCGAGACCTGCGTGTCTATTGCCACCCGAAGTACCTGAAACCGATCGCGAACCGGCTCTACCGCAATCTCGGAAATGGAAGATTCCGGCCGGTGGGGGCCGAAATGGGCATCGACGGCTTGAGGGGCCGCGGCATGAGCGCGGCGTTCGCCGACTTCGACGGCGATGGTTACACGGACATCTTCGTAACCAACGACAATCTCCCGAACTTCCTGCTCGTCAACCAAGCTGGCGAACGATTCGTCGAGGACGCCCTGCTTGCCGGAATCGCCCTGCTGGACCACGGTCGCCCTGTTGCGTCAATGGGGGTTGATCTCGGCGACGTTGACGGCAACGGAGCGCCCGATGTGGCCGTCACAGCCCTCAGCGGCGAAACGTTCCCACTGTTCGTGGCCGGCCCCGGCGGGGCGTTCCGGGACATGACCGTCAGCAGCGGCATGGCGCGGGCCTCCCGCCCGTATGCCGGCTGGGGCAACGCGTTCGCGGACCTTGACAATGACGGGGACCTTGATCTGGTCACGGCGAACTCGCACGTCAACGACCTGGTCGACCAATTCGAGCCCTACCGCTACCATCAGCGCAACACCGTCTTCCCGAATCTTGGCGGACGCTTCGGCGAGCCCACCGAATTCGGGCCCCCGTCGGCCTACAGGGGTGTTGCGGTTGCGGACCTTGACGGGGACGGGCTTCTCGACATCGTCGTCAGCGCCCTCGGCGAGCCCGCCCGCGTCTTCCGCAACGTGTCGAAACCGGACCGGGGGTGGCTCGGCGTTGCCCTCCGTGGTGACTCGTCTGGCCGTGACGCCTTGGGCGCGCGTGTCCGAGTTAACGGCCAGACCCGCTGGGTCAAGAGCGCGGCCGGGTACGCCTCTTCCACTCTTCGCCCGGTCCACTTCGGGCTCGGCGAAGCGGAAGGTCCGGTAACGGTCGAGGTTGACTGGCCATCGGGTCACAGCCAGTCGGTCAATGGAGTCCCCCTGGGCGGGATTCGCGAGATAAGCGAGGATCGGTAGGTCGCTCCCGGCCTCTCACCCAGCCGTTCGCGAACTGCGATCGCCTTGCACACGTATTCGCACCTGATTCAGACGGCTTGGCTGCGGCAAGCCCTTCGGAACCGGGGACTCACCGTCCCAGGCTCATTCGTCATCGGCTCGCTCGCCCCGGATGTTCCGCTGCTGGTGCTGACGGTCATCCGCCTGGTCTCGCTGCTGCGGTCGGACGTGCCGGGACAGGCACTGTTCGGGCACGAGTATGACGCGCTGTACTTCGGCGATCCGCTCTGGATCATCGGCCATAGCGCGATGCACGCCCCGCCGGCGATCGTTGCCGGACTGGCGCTGGGATTTGGCCTCGCTGTGCGATTCCGGAGCAGTGCCTGGAAATCGCTCGGATGGTTCTGGTCGGGCTGCGCGATCCATTCGGCCTTGGACATAGCGACGCACACCTACGACGGCCCCCTGCTGCTGTTCCCATTCGACTGGCAGCTGCGATTCGAGAGCCCGGTCAGCTACTGGGATCCGCGGCACTACGGCCGGGTCGTGATGCCGATCGAGCACCTCTTGGACATCGCAGCTGCGACCGCGCTCCTGTCGGCCGCGGGCGGTCGCTGGCGGGAAAGGTTGCAATCTCGCCGCAAATCAGGTCAGACTGATCAGGCTGGGTGACGATTCGGCCAAGGGTCGTTCCGCCCAGCTTGAGAGAATCCCAGCATGCCCGAGACAAGCACCACCCTTCGCCCCACCCGCCGAGGCGCCCTCCGCTTGGGAGGTGCCGCCGCTACGGCGGCACTCTCGTCGTGTGCGCCCGCCGCGAGCGATCCGGAGCCGTGGACGCGCGCCGTCAACGGTCGCATCCGGCACTCGGTGTGCCTGTGGCCGTTCGCCGACTCCGAGTGGGCCTGGGACTTGGAGACCCTTGCCGTTCACGCCGCCGATTTGGGCCTGCAGAGCGTCGAGCTCCTGGCCCCCGAGCAATGGGCGATCGTGCAAGAGCACGGGCTGACCTGCGCTATCGCCAGCAATGGTGTCGAAGGCCCGCCCTTTATGCGAGGCCTCAACAACCCCCGCTACCAAGCGATGGCAGTCGAAGCGACGAAGGCGGTCATGGACGCGTGCGCCGAGCATGGCATCCCGAGCGTGATTGCGTTCAACGGCTACAAGTGGAATGACGCCGAGGATCCATCGAGCGGCGAGATCTCTCTGGAGGAAGGGGCCCGCAACACGGTCGCGGGTCTCAAGGAACTGGCGGCATACGGCGAGGAGAAGAATGTCACCGTGTGCTTGGAGATGCTCAACACCCGAGACGGCACACATCCCATGAAAGGCCATCCGGGGTACCAGGGCGACGACATCGACTACTGCGCCGACATCGTCCGCGAGGTGGGCTCGCCGCGGGCCAAGCTGCTGTTCGACATCTACCACGTGCAGATCATGAACGGGGACGTCATCCGGCGCATCGGCGAGCTGGGCGACCTGATCGGACATGTCCACACGGCGGGCAACCCCGGCCGGAACGAGTTGCACCTGAGGCAGGAGATTCACTACCCGTCCGTGATGGAGGCGCTCGTCGAGATCGGCTACGAGGGATACGTGGGGCAGGAGTTCCTGCCCACAAGGGATCCGCTCGACTCCCTGACGCAGGCCGTCAAGCTCTGCGACGTGTGAGCGATCCCGCAAGGGTCCGACATTGCGCGGCGCGCGCCGGGTCCGGCCTCTGGGCGGGAGACTATGATCGGAGACTGGGAAGCGGCGTCGGATGGCAGGGCGAGCAACGGTAGGCATTGTCGGATTCACCGGATACAGCGGTGCGGAACTGCTGCGCATCCTGAAGGCGCACCCGTTCGCGGAACCCGTGCTCCTGGAGCACCGGCCTGTCTCGGAGTCCGAACTTCCGCTCGGCGAGGACACGCCGCGCATGCCTCTCGACTATCGGGCAATGGCCGAGGCGGGGCTGGACGTCGTGTTCTTGGCCACGTCGCTGGAGGTGGCCATGGATGCGGCCCCTCGCATTCTCAATGCCGGGATGCGCTGCGTCGACCTGAGCGCGGCATTCAGGCTGCGGAGCGTCTCGGACTACCGGCGCTGGTACGGAGTCGAGCACTCCTGCCCAGAATTGCTGGCCGAGGCAGCGTACGGCCTCCCGGAGTTCTTCCGCGAGCTGGTGCGCATCTCGCGGCTGGTGGCCAATCCCGGGTGCTACCCGACGGCTGCGAACCTCACCGTCAGGCCGCTGATTGTCGCGGCCATCCTCGACCGGGCCGTCGGCGTGATCTGCGACGCCAAGTCTGGGGTTAGCGGCGCGGGCCGCAAGCCCAGCCTCACGACACATTTCTGCGAGGTCACCGAGAACTTCTCGGCGTACAGCGTCCTCAACCACCGCCATGTGCCCGAGATCCTGTACACGGCGGATCTGGACGAGAATGAGCTGGGATTCACGGCGCAGCTGTTGCCGCTGCACCGGGGCATCCTCGAGACGATCTATGTGCGCACCGCTGAGCCGGTCGAGTGGGAGGACCTGCGCGCCGTGTACGACAAGGAGTACGCCGACGAGGCCTTCGTGCGTGTCTACCCCAAGGGACGCTTGCCCGACCTGAGGGGAGTTCAGGGGACCAACTATTGCGACATTGGTTTCCGAGTCGACCCGGAGACCCGGCAAGTGGTGATCGTGGCGGCAATCGACAACTTAGTCAAGGGAGCCGCGGGCCAGGCCGTCCAGAATATGAACCTGCTCTTGGGATGTCCCGAGACCGCCGGCCTCGGCGGCGGCGCTGGTGGCGGATGAGGCTTCTGATAAAGCTGGGGGGCACGCTTCTCGAATCGCGCGAGACGCGGCGGAGCCTCGCAGCCCAGATCTCCGCGCAGCGCGGGCGCGGTCACCGGGTCGTCGTCGTTCACGGCGGCGGCAAGCGCCTGAGTCGGTATCTTTCGCGGCTGGACCACCAGAGTGAGTTTCGCCGCGGTTTGCGAGTCACGCCTCCGGAAATCATGGACGCCGTCCTGCGGGTGCTAGCGGGGTCGGTAAACCGACAGCTTGTCGCCGAGTTCCAAGGGGCAGGTGCGCGCGCGGTGGGCCTGACCGGGATCGACGCGGGCACTGTGCGCGCCCGCCAGATGTCGCCGGACTTGGGCCTTGTCGGGAAGGTGGAGCGCGTGGACCCAGCGCTGGTCGACCTGCTGGCGGGTGAGGGGTACCTGCCAGTCATGGCGTGCGTCGCAGGCGGCGATGGGGCGTCCGTTTTCAACGTGAACGCTGATCAGATGGCGGCCGCCTGTGGCGCGGGATGGGGTGCCGACCTGCTCTTGTTCCTCACGGACGTTGGAGGCGTGCTGGAGTCGTCGGGCGCAGTGATCCCAAGCCTCACCCTGGCCGGGGCCGAGGGCCTGATTGATTCCGGCGTCGCGACAGGCGGCATGGAGGCGAAGCTGCGGGCATCGACCGAAGCGGTGCGGTCCGGGGTTGGCCGGGTCGTGATCGCGGATGGGCGCGAGGCCGCGATCATCGGCAAGCTGGCGAGCATGAATAGGGCAGGGACGCAGCTGACGCTCGACTGAGCGCCGCGCGATCCGACGGGGCTGGTGCCGGTTGGGAGACTTCCGATCGGCCATCGCGGGAGCGAGCCCGGACCGGCGCGTGGTAGCCGCGATGTTGTTGCGGGCCCTGCCAACAGCGCGGAGCCGCCCCGTTGCTTGTCCGCCGGCGTACCGGCAGAGCGGGGCGCCTACGCGGTCGCTGCGGCAAAGTTTCCGTACGCAAGGAAGAAGGCGAACAGCGTGGCCGCTGCAAGGATGATCGCCAGCCAGCGCCACATGCCTTCCTTCGTGGCGTCAGCGCTCGGCGTGCCGCAAGCGTAGGCCATTCCGAACCCCGACACAAGTCCGCCGAAATGCGCTGCGTTGTCGATCGCGGGAAACAGGAAGCCAAAGATGGCGATGAAGATGATCCACCGCTTTCCGATCGACTGCAGGTGCGTATTGAAGCTGATGCGGCCGTAGGCGTACGTGGCCCCGAGCAGCCCGCAGACGGAGGCCGAGGCCCCGATTGAGAGCGACGTGGACCAGAGGGTGCTGGCGACGAATCCGCAAATGCCCGTCACGAGATAGAGCACGACGAACCTCGACGTCCCGAACACGCCCTCGGCGACTGTCCCGAGGTTGAACAATGACATCGAGTTAAAGGCGATGTGCATCAACCCGCCGTGAAGGAAGCTCGCCGTGATGAGGCGCCACCACTCCCCGTGGAGTAGGATCGACGGACTGAACTTCCCGCCCAGCATCAGCAGCACCGAGCCGTCGATCCCACCCAAGAGGTCGCCGCCATCAGTGAGGCGTGCGGTGAGCACCCATGATGCCGCGAAGATTCCGGCGTTGATCAGCAGGAGGACCGTTGTGACGAAGCCGATCTGGCTGCCGGCACGGCGTACCCGCTCCTCGCGACGCAGCCGCAGCCCGGCAGTGATCGGGAGGTCATTTCCGCAGTAGGCGCAGGTCTTGTCCCCGCTGTCGACGAACGCCCGACAGTGCGGGCACATGCGCGGTTTTGACATTGGCGCCCCTTCATCATGGTGTTCCGCCCCGTCAGAATGCAAGGCGAGGGCGCGTCGCGATGCCCGGGGGCAGGTCGGAATGCAATCTGTGAGTGCCCGGCAGCGCCTAATCCTCCGACATTCTCGGCCCATCCATTGGTGACGAACGCCAGAAAAGAGCATCTCGGCTCCAACGACCTCGGAGCCATCAGAGCGACTGCCGACCAGGCACCGCGTTGAACCAGCCCGTGCGCTCTCAGAATTCTGCCGCCGAGGACATCGCACTGGGCGGTCTCGCCGCGCGGGCGTGCGGCGTCGGATGGCACCCGCCGTCGGGGGCGGTTCAGTCTCGAGCCTTGTCCCCGGTCGACGGAGGAGCCTGCTGAGAGCGGTGAATTCGATCGTGTCGGTCTCTCGGCGGCGATGCTGGACGCGGCTTCGGCTGCGGCCGTGAAGGAAGCTTGGGCGGAGGCTTCGACGGTGGCTTGACTGGCGGCCAACTGCCCCTGGTCAGACCATCCTCGGCTGGCACCTTGACTGGCGGCCAACTGCGCTTGATCCGATCATCCTCGGCTGGCACGCGTCAGCCCTCCCCCCCGAGCTCAGCATCCACCCAGCGCTCCCACCGGGCGACCGCGCTCCGATCCCAGGGAGCTCCGAAACTGGCCATCGACCCGAGATCGTTGGCACGTTGCTGCAGCGCATCGAACCGTTCCCCCGCACCGTCCTCGTACCAGTGCGACCAGAGATGGCTGAGGTCGATACGCAGGGATTCCCAAGCGGTCCTCAGCGTCGCCAGAGTGACAAGCTTCTGATCCAAGCTGGTGGCAATCGCAATAGCATTCACAATGGCCACGACACCCGCAAGGACAGGTGCGACTCCCGACCACAGATCACCGACCATCGAGACCACTGCACCTGAGACCACTGCACCTGACGAGAGCACCAAAGACAGACCCTGGACCCACTGCTTGCACTTGCCATAGCGAGCCTGCATGTCACCAAAGTACAACGATCTGACGCGAGCCTCGCGCAACGCCTTCCAGACTTCGCCGGCCTCGCTCTCAGAAATAGCTGCCACGGTTCACATTATAGTGCGGATCTCCCGCCAGCGTGACTGGGATACGGGCACCATTGCTCGCACATCCACCTCGGACAGCGCTCGAGCCCTCGTAGACGGCTCCGTACGAGTATGTCGGACTGTCCACCGGACCAGCCTCCACAACGGGCTCTTCAAGCCGACAAAGCGGATGCCTCGTGGATCCAGCCAGCTCGATGCACACCGGGTGCACACACGGTCGCACCGTTGTCAGAACCCCGAAGCCTTCGAGCGCTTCTCAATCGTCAGGGCATCCGAAAGGCGGGGCCCGCCCTCGGCGCAGTGCCTGCTTGAGGTTCGTCCGAGCGGGGGCAGCTTTGCGTTTGGCGCTGCACCGGGCTCGCGCGGTCCGCACCGCATTTGCCCGGCGTGGCTGCGCGCCGCGTCGCGCTGGCCCGGTCCGCGGACTTCGTTGGCCCGCCGCCAGAGCGGGCAGGGTGGCGAGTCCCCGATCACCGGTCGCGACTGCCTCGAGACGTTCCACGTCCACCAGCGCTGTGACGCGCTCGCGGTGGATCCGACGCCTTGGGATGTGGCAATCCAGGACGTCAGGCCGTTGCCTAGCAATTTGGGCGTGCCGACCGCCGAGACCTACCGCGCCCCTTGGAACACGCCCAGGCGCCTCGAGAGAACGTTGCACCTCCTCAAGATGGCCAACTCGCACGGTCCCAACCGTGCCCGCCCTAGCGAGGCAAGAAAACGCGGGGATTGCACCCCGCACAACCCAGCCCGTTCCCACCCAAGCTCTTGACTCGGGTTGCCCCCACAGATCCGTGCTAACCTCGCACCGGGACGGATGGAGGCCCGCGCGCTCCATGGCCGGATTGGGCCGGCCGAGCAGGGTCCGGGGCACGTCCGTCTGCGGGCCGATCGTGGCCACTCGAAGTGCTTCTCGTACCTAGCAGAGGCAGCATGAACGCGATGGGATCGGAATTCATAGTCGGAATCGATCTTGGAGGCACCAAGGTCTCCGCGGCCGTGTTTGGAACGGGCGGCGCGCGGCTGGGGCGCGTCGCGCGACTGCCCACTATGGCGCGCATGAAACGAGTCGTGACCCTCATGAACATCAAGCGCGTCGTGAAGCAGGCGAAGGCCGAAGCTGGCGTCAGCGGGTCTCCGGTCGCTATCGGCATGGGCAGTTCGGGGCCCCTTGACCTTCGCCGGCAAACAATCCAGGACAAGGATTCGCTCCCAAACTTGCTGGGCTTCCGGATCGGCGCCTTCTGCCGCCGAGAGCTTGGCGCGCCCCTGCACTTGGAGAACGACGCGGCCTGTTTCACCCTGGGCGAAGCGGCCCACGGCGCGGGCAGGGGCGGGGAGATCGTGGTCGGCGTTACTCTGGGCACGGGTTTCGGCTGCGGAATTGTGATCGGGGGCGAGGTCTATTCCGGCGCCACAAACAATGCGGGGGAAGTGGCGTATTGCCGGGTCGGGGCCCGCAACTTTGATCAGGTCGGTTCCGGGGACGCGGTCGAGCGACTGTTTGGGGACCAACTGCCGGAGGACCAGACCAGACCCTCAGCCCGGAAGGTGGGCGATCTGGCAGAGCGGGGAGACGCGCGGGCGCTGCGCGCGTGGAGCGAGTACGGAAAGGGCGTGGGTCACGCCATCGGCACGATTTGCTGCGTGCTCGATCCTTCGGTGGTCGTGATTGGGGGGTCGGTGGCCAAGCGGCTGCGACTCTTCGAGCGCGCACTCTCCCGATCAGCCTGTCAGGTCCTACCCGACACCGTCAGGTCCCAACTCCAGATCCGGGCCTCTGAACTCGGAGATGCCGCAGGGGTAACCGGTGCGGCGGAGCTAGCGCGGGCTCGCTTCCGAGACGTGGCGCCTGGCGAACCTCGCTGCGACATCTGATCGTGCCGCGGAGTGGCACTATAATTGTGGCTAGGCCCAAGAAATGGCAAAGCAAAGTAACGACGGAAACGTCGCATGGTTCATAGCCGGACTCACGGTGGGATTCGCGAGTGCGCTGCTGCTCGCTCCCCGCTCTGGCGAGCAGACGCGCAAATCCCTCTCAGACGCGGTCGCGAGGAGTCGCGACTTCGCAGAGGACAAGCGGAAGAAGGCCACCGAGTTCGGCCGCGAGCTCTACGACCAGGGCCGTGAACTGGTCGACGAGATCAAGCTGCCCCGGTCAGGAGGCGCGCCTGCTGACGCGCCTGAGGAGAGCCGGCCGGCCGACGAGAGCCAGGGCTGACCTGACGCGGCGCGCCGTCGGCTGACGTTGGAGCGCGGCCGCCGTCTGGGCTATCTTGGTAATGTCGGGGCGTAGCGCAGCCTGGTAGCGCGCTTGCTTCGGGAGCAAGAGGTCCCGAGTTCAAATCTCGGCGCCCCGACCATTCCGGCGGAGAGCGCGCCCAGTGTGGCGCTTGGGCGTTCCCCGAGCGTCGAGCCCGCGACGGCAGGCGAACGCTGGCCCCGCTGGGGAGCGGCAATCAGTGGCGCGCGCGAGTCGCACGTGTGACGGACGCCCGTGGGAGCTTTGGCGATCGGGCGGGATTTCCGCGCATTTCTCACGTAGGCCTGCCCGATTGGGGCGCTCTTTACTTCGCTTCCGGGTCGCTGGTCCTTGACTTACGGCGCTGAGGGTAGCTATCGTGCCCCTATGACTCGCAAGCAATTCCTTGCCTCACCGCTTGTCGCCGCGGGAGCGGCGGCCGCGGCCTCCGCGTCGGGCACGAAGCCCCGGCGCGTCAACCGGGCGATCGAGCTGCTCGAGGGTGGCCACATGATCTTCTACACCGGGGGGCGTGGCGGCTATAAAGAGGGCAAGGGCCTCGCAGCAACGCCGTACGACTACATCAACTACGAGATGGAGCACGGCTCATTGGACTTCACCGCCCTGCGCGGGTTCATGCAGGGACTCGTGGACGGCGGTCCGACTGCCAGCGGCCATCGCACGCCGGCGGTGATTGCGACCCTGCCGGTGCTCGGCATTGACGAGGTGCACATGCGCGCGAACTTCTGGGTCGTCCAGCAGACGCTGCTCTGCGGGGTGCACGGCATCCTGCTATGCCACGCCCGCGAGCCGGAAGCTGTCAAGTGGATGGTGCGGGCGGCGCGCTACCCCAATGCGCAGCCAGCGGTAGCCGCACTTGGCGAGGGCCTGCTCGGTAACGGCAGCCAAGGCTACCCAGCCGAGATTTGGGGCGTCTCCCGTGAGGAGTACCAGCGCAAGGCCGACCCCTGGCCGCTGAATCCCGACGGTGAGTTCCTGCTGGGGCTGAAGATCGAGGACAAGTACGCGCTGGCGAATGCCGAGAAGGTGGCAGCCGTCCCGGGCGTTGGATTCGCCGAGTGGGGCCCGGGGGATATGGCTCTCTCGCTCAACCTTCCTGACGGCCACGGACCGAACCGCTCGCTGCACCCGCGCATGCGCGAGGCGCGTTCCCAGGTGCTGAACGCCTGCAAGCAGAACAAGATCCCGTTCCTGAACACCGTGCGGGAGAATGACGTGACGGAGATGTACGAAGAGGGCGTGCGGATTGGGGCCGGGGCGAGCGAAGCCACCATGGCCAAGGGCCGCAGCCACACCGGCCGCACCATGCCGTGGTAAGGGTTGGCACCCTCTGTGCCGGCCTGCTGGCATTCACCGTTGCCGCCTGCGCCCCGAACACCGGCCCGTTGGACCTGCGGCTGGGCCACGTGGCCTCGCCGGGATCGCTGACGGCAATCTCGGCGGAGGAGTTCGCGCGACGCGCCAACGAGCGTCTCGCCGATCTGGCCCGCATCACAGTCTTCGGCTCAAGCCAGCTCGGCGATGACGAGACGCTGCTGATCAAGCTCAAGCTGGGCACCGTCGATCTCTCCGTGCCGTCGACGATCATGTCCTCGGCGGTCGAGTCGTTCGGGATCTTCGAGATGCCCTATCTGGTGCGGGACCGCTCCCACATGGGTCGCATCGAGGAAGAGATCGTCTGGCCGCGCCTGGCGCCCGATGCCGAAGCGAGGGGATTCGAGCTGCTCGGTGTCTGGGAGAACGGATTCCGGCACATCACCAACGACGCCCGGCCGATCCGCCGACCGACCGACATGCGGGGCATCAAGCTGAGGACCCCGCGCGGGCGCTGGAGAGTGCGGTTGTTCCAGACATTCGGTGCCAACCCGACGCCGATGTCGCTGGCCGAGACATTCATCGCCCTACAGACGGGCGTGATCGACGGGCAGGAGAACCCGCTGAGCCAGATTCACAGCCAGCGGTTTCACGAAGTCCAGAGATTCCTGACGCTGTCAGGTCATGTCTACACACCGGCCTACCTGATCGCAGGCAAGGACCGGTGGTCTGCATTCCCCGAGCGCGTCCGGACCGTGATCCGGTCGACCGCGAGAGAGGTGCAGGCGTTTGTGTACGAGCGCGCCGAGGCCCTGGATAGCGAGCTGCTCGCTGACCTGCGGGCTTCGGGCATCGAGGTGAACGAATGCGACCGGCAGTCATTCTTAGAGGCCGGCGAGCCACTCTTCGAAGAGTTCTCCCAGCAAGTCCCGCACGGCGGGGAAATGATCTCCCGGGCGCTCGCCTTAGCCTCACCGGGGCAGTGAGACAGGCACAAGCGTGGTTCGCAATCTTCGCTCAGCCCTGATCCGTCTTCTGGAGGTGGCCGTGATTGGCATCACGGTCAGTTTGGCCATGCTCGTCATCGTGGGCGTCGCAAGCCGCAAGGCTGGATTCTCATTGGTCTGGTACGACGAGGTGGCCGCGATACTGCTGGCTTGGCTGACGTACTACGGGGCAGCGTTGGCGGCACTGCGCCACGCTCACCTCGGCCTGCCGAACCTCGTCCAAGCGGCCCCGCCGCGGGCCCGTCGCGCCCTGCTGGTCGCGCGCGAGACTGTTGTGATCGGTTTCTTTTCGCTCACGGCTTGGATGGGGTGGAAGCTGCTCGCCGCGCTTGGCGGCACGTTTCTTGTGAGCCTTCCGTGGCTCCCAGCCGGAGTGGTGTACTCCGCCGTTCCTGTCGGTGCAGTGCTGTTCGTCATTTGCGAGCTGTGTGCCATGCCCGAGAGGTGGTCCGGAGAAGCAGCGGAATGACTGTTCTCTGGGTCTTGCTAGGCCTGCTCGCCCTGATTTTCGCGAACGTTCCCATCGCGGTTGCGCTCGGCTGCGCGTCCGTGGCGGCGATGGTGCTTGAGTCCGGTCTGCGCGACCTGCCCAACGTTCCGCTGACACTGTTCGACGGTGCTGTGAAGTTCTCGCTGATCGCCGTGCCGCTTTTCATCCTCGCGGGGGCGGTGATGAACGCTTGCGGCATCTCGCGGCGGCTGATCGCCCTGACATCCGCTCTCATCGGGTTCGTTCGCGGGGGTCTGGCAATGGTGACGATCGGGACATCGCTGTTCTTCGCCGAGATCTCCGGCTCGGCGGTCGCCGACGTGGCGGCGCTCGGATCGGTGCTCATCCCCTCCATGAAGAGGAAGGGCTACAGCAAGGAATTCGCGGCTGCGGTCTGCTCGTCGGCGTCGACGTTGGCGATCATCATCCCGCCCTCGATCCCGATGATCCTGTACGCGGTGATGTCCGGCGCGTCGGTGGTGGAAATGTTCGTCGCAGGGATCATCCCCGGCGTGCTGGGCGGACTGTTGCTAATGGTCGTTGCCTACCGGATGGCCGTGAACCGCGGATTCCCGGCAGACACGGCATTCGCATGGCAGCGCGTTCGCCGCACATTCCGGGACGCGGCCTGGGCGCTGCTGCTGCCCGTGATCATTCTGGGGGGAATCTTCTCCGGCTGGGTGACCGCAACGGAAGGAGCCGGGCTGGCCGTGCTCGCGGCGACGGTGATCGGAGCCGGCGTCTACCGAGAGCTCGACTGGGGCGCGCTGCGCCGCGCCATTGTTGAGGGGGCGATCCAGACGGCGGTCGTAATGCTCCTGGTGTCCACGTCTGCATTGCTCGGGGAGTACCTCACGGCGGCCCAAGTGCCGCAGAAATTCGCCGCGCAGCTGCTATCCTTCACGGACAGCCAGTGGGCCGTGCTGCTCCTGCTCAACTTTTTCTTCCTCGCGATCGGTCTGTTCCTGCACTCGGCCGCCGCGATCATCTTGGTAGTGCCGATCGTCATGCCGCTGGTGCAGCAAGCAGGCATCGACCCAGTGCACTTCGGGTTAGTTCTGGCCCTCAACCTTGGGATCGGACAACAGACGCCGCCGGTTGCGAGCGTGCTGCTGACAGCGTGTTCGATCGCGAAGGCCCAAGTGTGGGACGTCAGCCGTGTCAACGTGGCCTTCATCGGCGTGTTGCTGGCTGTCCTGCTGCTGGTGACCTACGTGCCCGCGGTGCCAATGGTCTTGGTCGACGCCTTCTTCCGATAATTGGGGAGTTCGCGGCGGGCGTTGGCCCTGTCTCGGGCCTGCTCGCGGGCTTCGCAAGCTAGCCCAATCCAATTTCCCCGGTCTCGACGGGGCGATGAGCCCGGTCCCGGGTACTGGCCTCTCCAGGTTTGCGCGGCACGGAGGGCATGCCGACACCCGCTCCACGATCGGTCGTGGTCGGCCGCACACCGGAAGGATGCACTCTGCTCGCACCGCGCCTCGGCCGAGTCGGCTTGCCCCCCCTTCGCTATCGCGGCCTCCTTGGAAGCAGACGCGCACGAAGCGCGCCGTAACGCCCGTTGGCGAGGCATCGTAGCCGGCCCAGCGCACCGGGGCAGGGACAGGCCTGACCCATCTCGGGGGCGCTGTCGGCGGCGAGAGCGCTGGCCGCCCTATACTTGCGGGTGCGCATGCTGCTGTATCGTGCTCCTTGGATGCAATCGGGGGCTGGACTCCGGGCGGCGGCCGTCTTGGCGTCGAGCCTTGCGGCCGCACTCACGCTGGTGGGATGTGCGGCTCAGTCTGATTCGCAGACTGACGCCGAGTATCTGCAGCCGATCCTCGAGGACCCGCTGATCTCCAAGGATGTGGTCGCCTACCAGCTCAGCCGGTACTTGATGGACCGGGTTCCAGCGTCTCCGTCACCCGCTAGCGCTCACGAATGGTCCAGCGATGCGAACGCGGTTCGCAAGAGAGTGCTCTCCACTATCCTTCGCGGGTGGCCTCGCGAATGGCTGGAGCATCCCTTGGTTGTCGAAGATCGCGGCTTCGTCCCGGATGGCGGTCACGGCTACAGGATCCGAAAGCTGCGATTCGAGGTCATTCCAGGTTTCCGCATCCCGGCCTTGCTCTATGAGCCGGAAGTTGCCCAGCGGCCCGCTCCGGCGATCTTGAACGTTAACGGCCACATTTACGGGAAGGGGAAGGAAATCGAGTACAAGCAGAAACGGTGCATTGCTCAGGCCAAGCAGGGAATCTTCGCCCTCAATCTCGATTGGCTGTACTTCGGCGAGCTGACTCATCCGGAGAACCAGCACTGGTTCGGCGCGCACCTAGACCTGACGGGGGCAAACGGCATCGGCCTGTTCTACCTTGCGATGCGAAAGGGGCTGGACCTGCTGCACCGACACCCCGAGGTGGACAAGGAGCGAATCGGCATGACCGGCCTCTCTGGCGGCGGTTGGCAGACGGTGCTGCTAAGCGCTCTGGACGAGCGCGTTCGCGCTGCCGTGCCGGTGGCCGGCCACTCCTCCCTCGTGTCCCGCCTCGAGGACTTTGGCTCTGGCGACATCGGCGACTGGGAGCAAAAGGGCACCGATCTGCTACGCGACTTCGAGTACACTCACCTCACAGCCGCGATCGCGCCCAGGCCACTGCTCCAGATCCACAACGCAGCCGACATCTTCCGATCACACCGGGTCAAGCCCGGCACCTTTGACGCGCTTCGCCCCATCTGGGAGCTATACGGCGCCGTCGGAAACTTCAAGTTTCACGAGAACTTTGACCCTGGCGATCACAACTACGAGCTTGATAATCGGCTGCAAGCGTACCAATTCTTCGCCGAGCAATTTGGGCTGCCACAGGTGGACCGGGAGAGCTTCCAAGAGGCGGAGTTGCTGACCGCCGCCGATCTGGAAGTCGGCCTGCCGGAGGACAATCTCACGATCCTCGGAGTGGCCAGGGAGCTGGCCGCACGCAACCGGAACCGACGCTCGCAAGTCCCGGCCGACCTTCCAGATCGGGGATCTTGGGCCCGGGGGCGGCGCGGGGATCTTCGCGAGACTCTGCGCTTCCAAGCCGCGAGGGTTGAGCGGGCTTGGTTCCTCAGGGGTGCCCGCCTGAGTGGGATCGACTCGCGTTCGTACCGATTCGACTTTGGCAACGGCCTCAGCGCCACGGGCGTCTTGCTGCGAGCAATGGACGGCTCGTCCGAGACAGGTCCTGCCACGATCCTGCTGCATGATGGGGGCAAGGTCGCCCTGGCGAAGCGCGCAGCGGCACGGGTCAGCCTCGGCGAGCGAGTGTTGGCGGCGGACCTGATCTTCACCGGGGATGTGACGCTGCCGGGCCGGGCTCCGGAACGCAATATTCAAGTCTTGGCGGCTGTCGGCGATCGTCCGCTCGGCATTGAGGTCGCTCAGCTCCTGGCGCTGGCCCGGTGGCTGGGAGAAGGCGTGACGCTTGAGACGTATGGCATTCGAAGCCAAGTCACGGCGCTGGCGGCCCTGGCGTTGGAGCCGGGGATGTTCTCCGGCGGCGTTCACCACGATGGAATGCAATCCCTCTCGCACCTGCTGGATGGCCCGGTGCGCCATCCCGATGCGCCGGACCTGTTCTGCTTGGGGCTCTACCGTGACTTTGACATTGACGAGCTGGCCCTCATCGCAGCCACACCTGAGTAACCAAGCCGGCGTGGTCTACGGTCTAGCCAGAACAAGTGCCGTGACCAGCGAGCTTCCGTGCGTCAGTCACGGAATGTCAAGAGAGACGATCTCGCCCGTATCGGTACCATGACTTGCCTACCCCGCGGAAGGTGTGGCATGGGGCCAGGGCAGCCCACAGAGAGATTGCCGGACGACCCTGCCGATTCTTGCGCCGTCACACTCCCGGCACTCAGGGCATTCTCCCCTGGAATCCTCAGTTGTGGCACTGCACGCAGGCCTTCTCCTTCGGGATAGCGAGCAAGCTCTCCTCGGCCGAGCCGTGGGCGTCATGGCACATCCCGCAACTCGCAAGCTCGTGCGACGGATGGCTGTGGACCCGGATGAATGCCTCCTCCGCGTGGCAGGACTGACAGCCGCCGCTGAAGCGGAAACGGCCACGGCGACTCACGCTGTGGCAGTGACCGCAGGCGAGGCTCACGGGCGGGTGGTGGGCATACGGGCTCGCGTCGCCCACCGGCGCGTCCTCGCCGGTTTGGAAGGACACCTCCAACCGGCCTTTGTCAGACTCCAGGGCCAAGACGTGGAGGCCCGGACCGAGCGAGGCGCGCGCCGCGAGTACTCCGGGAAACGGCGCGGTCGCCTCCAATGGCTCGCCGTCGAGCACCAACGTCCCCTCTGCAGTTGAGACGATCACCTCGATCGCCCCGTCGGGAATCCAATCCCCGTTGGAGGGCTTGACGATGCGGTCTTCGGCCGTTCCGTGCGTGGTCGCGAGCAGGATCGCGGCCGCAGTCAGCCCAAGGCGGCTAGATCTCGATCCGGCAGATCGATCCCGCATGCTTGCTCAGGTTGTCCTTGTGCCCGGGCGCGATTCCAGCGTCGCAGTAGTAGAGCGACCCCTGCCACCACGTCATGCCATGCGGGTCGGGGTCGGTGCGCTCGAGTTGCACCGCATCGAGCACCTTGCCAGTGCGGATGTCGAATTTCAGGATGCGATAGTCGTTCGAGAACATGCACCAGATGTTCTCGCCGTCCCAGCCCAGCCCGTGGGGCCGGCTGAGGGGCAGGTCGAAGTCATGAAAGGTGTTCAGCTCCGCGTCGGCCTGAACGATCTTCAGCGGGCGGAACTGTGTGATCCACAGCGCGTCCTTCGCCCACAGCATTCCGTGCAAGCCCCCGCCGTCGGGCGTCTGGTAGTTGATGATGTGCTCGCCAGTCTTGGCGTCCAGCTTGACAATTCGGCCGCCCTTGACGACATCGTGCGGGCGCCTCGGGCGCATGTGCGCCGGTCCGTTAGCCCCCATGAACACGAAACCTCCACCGGCCGCGATGCCGCTCGTGTTGGAGGACTGCGTCTCGTGCTTGACCATCGGTCGGCCCGTCTCCCAGTCCAGCAGGTAAGCCCGGTCGGTGACCTGCTCTCCCAGCCAGAGGCCATCCGCTGTCGCCTCCAGCCCGTTCGGGTGGCCGTCCGGGGACTGGAACAGCACTTCCACGCCCTTCCTGGGCCGGACTTCGTAGGAGCCGGCATCGTCTGCGGCAGCCTTCCACGCCGCCAGAGTGCCCGCGATACCCGCGCCTAGCGCGCGCGGAAAGTTTCGTCTTGTCATCGTTGCAATCCTCCCTCGTAGGACCAGTCTCGAACCCGCACGAGGGACGGGTGGATGTCGCCCAGCTTGGCGACGCCCGACATGCCCATGTCCAGTGCGAGCTCCGTCTTGAGCAGCTGCAAGACCCTGGCGACACCGTCACTGCCGAAACAGGCCAGTCCCCAGAGGTATGGGCGTGCGACGCCAACCGCGGCCGCTCCCAGCGCCAACGCCTTCAAGATGTCCGTGCCCCGCCGGAAGCCGCCGTCCACCAAGACCGGGATCTTGCCGGACGCCGCCTGCACGCACTCTGGCAGGGCCTCGATAGTCGATCCGGTGTGGTCCAGCTGGCGAGCGCCGTGGTTGGAGACCACCACGGTGTCCACGCCGACTTCCACCGCCTTCTCGACGTCCTCCGCGATCATCAGGCCCTTGAGCATGATTCGCAGGTCTGTCATCTCCCGAAGCTGCCGAACCGTCTCCCAGGTCGGCGTTGGATAGAGCCTGCTGGGGTACTCGCCGGTGACCCAAGTGCGGTCGTCGGGCTGCCGCACGATGTCGCCGTCCGCGTCGCGCGGAATCTCGCCGAGGCTGCACCATGTGCGCACCAGGCCGTTGTGGATCGATCGCTCGCGGTGCGAGACGACCATGTTGTCCACCGTGAAGCAGATCCCGGTGCAACCGGAATCCTCTAGCCGCTCGACAAAGTCCAGCATGCTGTCCTCGGTCCGGAACTGGCCCCCCGTCGTGTACTGCCACCAGTGCGGGGGCGCGTCCGGCGTCTCCAGGAAACGATCGACCCCACCGTTCGATATGTACATAGCTTCGGCCTTGGCCGCGCCCCGGGCGGTTTCCTCCTCCCCGTTGCGGTAGAAGCAGTTCTTGCCGCCCGCGGGGCAAACATAGACCGGGAAGTCCATCGGCTTGCCGAGCAGTTCCGTGGACACGTCAATCTCGTGCACGTCGGTCAGGAATCGCGGCCGCAGGATGATTCGGCGCAACGCGAGGCGATTCTCGACCAGCGAGATCTCGTCCTTGCCCCCCTCGTCCATGTAGTCAAAGGCGACCGGATCGATCAGGCGGCGCGCCAAGTCCCGGAAATCGAAGACATTGGCAAGCTGCGTCGAGTCAGTCAGGTCCGGCTTGTCAGGTGCCGCGAGCAGGGGAGATGCGAGCAGGAATGAGGCGAGCTGCCGCAGCGCTTCGCGACGGGGCAGGGCACACTCCACCTCGCCCAGGCGCTTCTGCCCATGGGGCCGGGAGTCAACGGGCTGGCAGGGCACTATCGAGCGGCCTTTCTGCCCCCCTCCAGCAAGCGCAGGGCCCTGGCCGGATTGTAGACGCCGCACGGGCAGAAGCGCGCCAGCGTGGTGACCGCCTGGCGGGCCGTCCTGCGCCCCTCGCGGACCATGTCCAGCATCTTCCGCGCCATGTTGAACGAGACCATCCCGTGGCCGCACATCGTGGACAGTTCCAGCACCTGGCTGTTCGGGAGGTGGTCGTGCGGGTCGGCGAAGCCGAGCGAGTACTCGACGCTGTGGCGGGCAATCCCGCAACACTCGGCGGCATTCTGCGCCCCGGACACAGACGTGCTCATGTTGACCGACAGGCCCAGGTCTGCCTGCTTGACCTCGCCGAGACAATTCTCGGCCTTTTCCCGGGAATCGAACACCGCGGCCACGGTTCCCGGCTTGGAGACGCCGTCGATCACCCCCTCCCAGTCGGGCGAGAGGTCGCGGTTCCAGTGCGACCGCGGGTCCATGTGCCGTTCGGGCCGGTAGCTGCCGCGATTCCCGTTACCCATGTTGACGGGCTCGTGCTTTGCGCAGATCCGGAGGAATGCCTTCTGCTTCTCGACCGCGCCCCGGTCGTTGAGGCCGGGCGAAGGGATGCAGAACAGGATGTAATCGTCGTGGAACGACTCGGCCTTGCCATAGCGGTGCAGTGTGTTCGTCATGCGGCTTGTCGGTTTGTTACGCGCCCCAGTCCCATGTTCGTCTTAGCACGCTCGGCGCTGTAGCCGAGCTCCTCGAGGATTCCCGCCAGGCGGGTCTCCTCGCCCCGCTCGTCACAGCGGGTTGAGATCCCGACCGCCGTGACGGTGTCGATGCGACGGTTGACCACTTCGACGGTGTCGAGCACCTCCTCGACTTCGCCGATCGTGGTCTTGATCTCGATGATCGCGGAAAGGATCTTCTCGTCGAGGATGTCGTCGCGCAGCCTTCCGGTCTTCGTGTCCGCCATCAGGTGCGTGATCGGGTTCTTGCGCTCGAAGCCGACACCGAGCGCTGCCAGTGCCATGGCCATTTCTTGAATGTCGCGGAACCGGACGCCCACGCCAGGCCGGCCGAACTCGATCGTGTAGCCTACCTCCCCCTCGGTCACGCGAGGATTCACGTCGTTGGTCTTGACCTCTTCCGTGCCCCGACCCTTGATGCCCGTGGACTTGTGCTCGACGACAGGGTCGGAAAAGATCTGCCGGATCAGGCGTGGCATCTCGAGCTCGTTCATCACGAAGGCCGCCGTCGGGCAGACATCCGGTTCCGGCTCAAAGCGGAACCGGAACAGCCGTGCCAGCTTCCGCACCGTGCGCACCATGGTGGGGTTGAGCCGCTCTTGGCTCATGCCGCGGAAACAGGTGCCGCACTCGACGCACTCGTCCTGGTTGATCGTCGCGCGCTGGATTTCTGTGTCCACGTAGATCGCCCCCATCGGGCAGACGGGCACGCAATTCGCGCAGGCTACGCATTTGTCAGGATCGATCAGCATCGCGGTCTTGAGGACCCACCCCCAGTGGCCGCTGCCGGGCGGTCATGCCCCTTGGCGGCTTGGCGGTCGGCCAAAAACTCCTGCAGGGTAGCTTAGCAGCCTAGGGCCCGGAGGGAGACTGGATGCGCGGGGCGAGTCCCGGGCGCGTGCTAGAATCCAGCGCAAATGAGGCTTCTCACCGCACTCTTGGCGCTATCGATGCCGCTGGCAATCGCGGCGCAGGACGCACTCCTGATCCAGAACGTGACGCTCGTCGACGGTTCCGGCGGGACGCCCCTGCCCAATGCCGCCGTGTTAGTCATCGGCGGGCGCATCGCCGCGATTGGGCCTGTGGCCGAGGTCCAGGTGCCCGAAGGCGCGGACCGGATCGACGGCAGGGGAAAGACTCTGATTCCGGGGATCATCAACCTGCACGGGCATGTCGGCCTCGCCAAGGGCCTGGTCCAGGCTCAGGAACTGTACACGCGCGAGAACGTCATCGACAATCTGAGGACCTACGCGTCCTACGGCGTCACAACGACCACAAGCCTCGGGACGGACATGAACCTGGTAGCGCCGATCCGAGATGCGATCCGCTTGGGAAGGATGCCCGGGCTGGCCCGCGTCTTGACGGCACTGCAGGGCTTCACGACACCGGACGGATATCCGACCCAAGCCCCCGGAGTGAAGGGGCTTGCCGTGGAGGTCCGGACCGCCGCGGCGGCCCGAACCCATGTGAAGAAGCTGGCGGACGCCGGCGCGGACATGGTCAAGATGTGGGTGGACAGCCACCACGGGACGTTCGAGAAGCTGCCCCCGGACGTGTTCACGGCAATCATCGAGGAGGCCGCCGACCGAGGGCTGGTCTCTGCGGCCCACCTGTATGACCTAGAAGACGCCAAGCTCCTCGCGGACGCGGGCTTGGACCTGATGGCCCACAGCGTGCGGGACGCCGAGGTCGATGCCGAGCTGATCGGCAAGATGCGTGCGAGCGGCGTCACCTATGCGCCCACTTTGATAAGGGAACTGTCGACCTACGTGTACGCCGATTCCCCGGAATGGCTTGGCGACGCGTTCTTCACGAGAGCGGTCGGAGAGGACGTGATCGAGGGTCTGCGCACGACCCTCCGCGAGGCGCAAGCGGCGGATCCGGAAGGCGAGATCAACCGGCGGAACTTCCGGATGGCGATGGCAAACCTGAAGAGGCTGGCCGACGCCGGAGTGAAGATCGGCTTCGGGACGGACACCGGGCCCCCGGGGCGATTCTCGGGATACTTCGAGCACATGGAGGCCGAGCTGATGGTGGAGGCAGGCCTGACGCCGATGCAGGTGATCGTGGCCTTCTCCAAGAACTCCTCCGAGGCGCTGGGGACCGACGGCAGCTTTGGCACTCTGGCCAAGGGAAAGGCAGCGGACATGGTGCTGCTCGGCGGGAATCCCCTCGACGACATACGCAACCTCCGCAAGATTGAAGCGGTCATCATTGGCGGCACGCGCGTGAGCCGCTGAGAGGTCGCACCCGGCGGGCCAAGCCCGGACCTGTGCTCAATCTCAACGCTGCGCCATGAGCGCGCGCCGTCTCGGTTGCCCGAGCAATGCCCTGATCGCCCGGCGCTGGACCGACCACAGCCGGGTCACGAGCGCTTGCTAGGACATAGTCCGACCGAGCCAGACCACCTTGCCAACCACGTGCACGGTTGCGTCAAGCGGCTCAACCGGATAGGCCAGGTTGTCACTCACGATCAGCCAGCCCGCTGTCTGCCGCCGCAATCGCTTCACCAGCAGTTCAGCCTCGCGGCGCAGGGTGTAGATGCCACCGTCCTGCAGCGCCGGGTCGCGCAAGTCCAGCAGCACGCTGTCACCGTCTCGGAGGGTCGGTTCCATCGAGTCTCCCTGGACGTCAATCACCGCGAGCTTGTTGGCCTCGAGGCGCTGCTCGCGGAGCCAGACCCGGTTGAAGCCCAAAAAGCCCTTGACGTCCTCGTCGATCACCTCCGCGCCGCTGCCGGCCGCTGCCAGCACCTCGAAGCGAGGAGCGGAGACGTACAGGGAGTCCTCGTCCGTCCCGGGATCGGCCCCGGCACTCTCGGCGACCGCCAATCGGCGGGCCTCGAATGCCAAGCGGTCCAGCTCATCGGCCATCCGGCTCGCGCTGAGCCGGCCGCCGCCATCCTTGCGCTTGGGGCCAACGTAGAACTCCAAGTCCAGGGCCTTGCAAGCTTCGGCAAGCCTCCGGGCGCTCGGCGACCTCCCCTCCAAGATGTAGCGGAGAGAATTAACGGGCAGCCCATGCTCTCTGGCCACGCGGCTCGGATTGCTCCCCTTGCGCCGGATGGCTTCTTTGACGACTGTGACGAGTTCTGAAGGTTGCATCGCTCAATGAATAGGATAACTCATTTGACACCCGTGTGCAGGCCCAGACCTGGCCTACGCTTGGCGAGAATTCGCATCGCGTAGGCGGGAGATGGTGGGCGAGGGTGCCGTCTGCGTTCCGACCTGGCCGCGCAGTGCGCGCTGGCACGCCGATCGGCCCGGGTCCCGCCATCCCATTGCGGGAGCGAACCGCGAGCGCCCCGAGTCCTCGCAATCTTGCCGACGGCCCCAGGCCAATGCCCCAGCCAGCAGTGCGTGTCGCGCCGGCCGACCCCCCGGCGGTGGTGGGCTACACTCGTGCCATGGCGCGCCCAGCGATAGCCTTCTCCGTCGATGGCGGCGTTGCCCATGTCGTGCTGGACCGGCCAGACCGGGCGAACACGATCAACGCCGACGTGGCCCGGGAATTGATGCGGATCGCGATCCGGTGCGACGAGGATCCCACCGTCCGGGCCGTGCTGGTGCGCTCGACGGGACCGATGTTCTCCGGGGGAGGGGACCTGAAGGCCTTTGGTGCGCGGGGCCAAGATCTCCCAGCCTACCTGAAGGAGACGACGACGTACCTGCACGCGGCAATTTCCCGGCTAACCCGCCAGGCGGCGCCCACCATCTGCGCCGTGCAGGGCTTCGCTGCCGGCGGGGGCTTCAGTCTCGCGACCGCCTGTGATCTCGTTGTCGCCGCGCGGTCGGCGAAGTTCACGATGGCGTACACGCGCGCCGGACTGACGCCCGACGGATCCTCGAGTTACTTCCTTCCGCGCCTTGTCGGATTGCGCAGGGCGATAGATCTGGCGCTCACGAACCGGGTCTTGTCGGCAGAAGAAGCGCTGGAGTGGGGCTTGATTTCGAGGGTTGTGCCAGACGCCGACCTGGCGCCCGAGTCCGAGGCGCTGGCAAAGCAACTCGCGGCCGGGCCCACGTGGGCGCTTGGATCCGCCAAGGGCCTCCTGCACGCTGGATTCGGCCAGCCGCTCGAGACCCAAATGGAGCTCGAGTCGCGCACCATCGCCGACGCGGTGCGGCGGCATGACGCGCGCGAGGGCATCCGGGCCTTCACAGAGAAGCGCAAGCCGTCCTTCACCGGGGAATGACCCGAGCGTCCGCCGTCGGGGGTAACTGCAGCCTTGGCGTAGCGGCCTTGTGACGCAGTTCGCGCCTTGCCCTCGGCCAAGCGAGCCGGGTGCGGGCGGGGGCCGTTGCTTTGTCCAGCCTGCCGGCGGGGTGGGGGCCCCTGACTGGCCCCCGCGTCCAATCCTCTCGCCTTCAAGATCGCGCTCCAGCGCTGCCAACCGCGGCGCGAGTCACGGTTCGCGCATGGGTTGTCGATACGCCTCACGCTTTCCGGGAGCAGCGAGACTCGGCGCCCAACGCTTTCCAAGGCCCGGCACAGCTCCGCAACTGCGGGATCCGGGAACGAGACTGGTCCGCTCTGGGGGATGTCCGCCCCGACCGGTGGGGAGCGGCCTCTCGGCGGCTCGCAGCCCGCCCTCAGGCCAAGGCCGCACGCGCCACGCGCAACACGTTGGCCCCCAGGATCTGGCGGATCGCCCTCGCCGAGTGGCCCCGTTGCACCAAGCCCACCGTGAAGAGCGGCCAGTTGGTCCAAGACAGGCTGTGTTCCATGCTCGCCGTCTGCCGAAAGGCATCATCCGGCCATAGCGCGGCAAACCGGGGGCGCCCGGGCCGGATCCGCGGGATCAGCCGCGCTTCAGCGCCGGTGTACTGCGATTTGAACGCCACGTCCGTGCCAATCGCCACGTGCTCCGCGCCCAGGGTCCGGACTGCATAGTCCACGTGGTCGAGCAGAGCCTGTATGTCGCCGCTGCGGCGCAGGAAGCGCGGGATACAGCAGATGCCGACGTAGCCTCCCGAATCGGCAATGGCGCGCATCACACCGTCCGGCTTCGACCGGATGTGGGCATACAATCCCCCGCATGTCGTGTGGCTGGCCACGACCGGCCGGTCGGAATGCTTCGCGGCCTCCAGGCTGGTCTGCCACCCCGAGTGCGCCACGTCAACGATCACCCCAACCCGGTTCATCTCTGATATGACCAGGCGCCCGAAGTCGCTGAGGCCAGCGTTGGCTGTCTCCGCGCACCCGTCCCCCAGCCGGTTGCGGCGGTTGTAGGTCACGTGCATCATGCGGATGCCCAGCTGAAAGAACAGCCGTATGTAGCGCAGCTCGTCCTCGGCCGAGACCCATTGCTGGGTGAGGGGGACGCCATTCCCGGTGAAGTAGAGACAGCCGCGCCCGTCCCGGTGAGCGCCCTCGACATCTTCCGGCGTCACGGCGCGCCGCAAGACGCCGGGCATGTGGTCGGTCAGATAGGTGAACCGAGCCAGCCGTTTGATCAGCCGCAGAGGATCGCTGCTCTCCTCGCCGCAGTTCTGGAAGAGGCAGGTTACCCCGGATGCGTTCCACGCCCTGACGAACTCCTCCCTCTCCCGAGCCCGGGTCGCGGCTCCGGTCATGGTCGTGTCTTCGCGCAATTCTTGCAATTCTGCCCGTGACCCGCCCTCTTCCAAGAGGTTGCGGGCGGCAGCCCCGTCCTGAGCGGCGCGAGGGGCGAACCCGTAGGCGTCGAATACCAAAGACTCGCGGTGGATGCCCAACCCGCGGTCCAGCTCGGCCTGGCTGGGCTTGAGGATGTCGAGCGCGGTCTGGCGGTCCCGCTCAATGCTGTCAGTCGTCTGGGAGTCTAGCTGGGCGGCGGCCGCCAGCGAGCCCGCAGCCCCTATGAAGGTTCGTCGTCGCATCCACTTATCATCATGGCCGAGTCGTCCCCTCGCCCCGCCTCGGGCGCGCCAGCTCAGCCCGCATCGCGCTGACTTCGCGGCGTCGCCAACAGCCCTGCACGTGGTCGTTGACCAGTCCCATGGCCTGCATGAAGGCGTAGGCCGTGGTGGGGCCCACGAATCTCCAGCCTCGGCGCTTCAGATCCTTGGCAAGCGCGGCTGATTCGTCCGTGTGGCCCATCGATCGGAGAGCCCGCCGGTCGACCTTGGCCGGTCGTGACGCAGGCGGGGGCTCCCATTGCCAGAAGTAGGCTGCGAGCGTCCCGAACTCCTCCGCCAATGCGCAAGCCCTCCGCGCGTTGTTGATCGTCGAGGCAATCTTCGCCCTGTGGCGCACGATCCGCGCGTCGCCCAGCAATCGCCGCGTATCAGACTCCGTGAACGCCGCGACGCGGCGATAGTCAAACCGATCGAAGGCATCCCGAAACCCCTCCCGCTTGCGGAGAATCGTCAGCCAGGAGAGCCCCGCCTGAAATCCCTCCAGGCAGATCTTCTCGAAGAGCGCGCGGTCCGAAACGGTCGGAACTCCCCACTCCCGGTCGTGGTAGTCACGATAGAGCGGATCGTTTCCGCACCACCAGCACCGGTACTGGCGATCAGCCCCAAGCACAAGGCCCGTGGTTCGGGAATTCAGGGAGGACTCGGGTGATCCGGGCTGCATGTCGGCGGAGTCCCATCGTAGCCGCGACTGGAACGGCGCCCGGCGGGGCCGGGTTGCTACGATCGTGCCGATGTGGCTGGACGGCACGCGGGGGGAGCGTCTCGGAAGGCCGGGCCCGAACGCCCGCCCGGCACGCTTCGGCCTGGTCGGGCACACCACTTGGCTGCTGGTCTCGGGCGTGTTCGGACTGTGGGGTTGCGGCGATTGGGACCGAATCTCGGGGCTTGAAGTCGTCACCGGCGGCGGCACGAACGGGGCTTCGATCGAGCGGGACGGGGCCCGGATCGTGTTCTACGGCGATCCGTCCGGGGCCTGGAGAGATGCAGACCGGATCTTCTGGACGCACCACCGGCGAGATGTCGCCTGGGCAGGGCTGGACCTGGTCGCCAGCGGAGTGCCCCTTGTCGCCCCGGCCGCGGAACTACCCCTGATCGCGAACGCCGAGGGTTACTGGAGCGAGTTCAGGGCCACCCGATTCCACGACTATGCCCAGCAGTCGACGAAGATTCTGGGCTCAAACGTGCCGGTGCGATTCCCGGCGGTCGGCGGCCGGACCATCGACTGGAGGGGGCTGAAGATCGACATCCTGGACACGCCCGGATACACCCGCGGCTCGGTCTCTTACGTCTTGGACTTGGACGGCACCCGCGTCGCCTTCACCGGTGACCTTGCCCTCTCCGGGGGCCGGATCCTGGACCTGTACAGTCTGCAGGACTCGATCGAGGAGACCGAGACGCGCGGCTACCACGGATACGCCGCCCGCTCGGCCGACCTGCTGGGGAGCCTGGAGCGGGTCTTGGAAGCCAAGCCTGACCTGATCGTCCCGGCCCGCGGCCCGCTGATCTGGGACCCGGAAGCGGAGCTCGGCATGCTCGCGGATCGCATCAAGCGCCTGTTCAGGGCCTACTTCCGCACCGACGCGCTGCGCTGGTACTGGGGCGAGGACAACCTGCTGGCCCGAGCCCGGCGCATTCTGGGCCCGGTCTCAGTCGATTGGATGCCAATGGCCGTCAAGCTTCGCCAGACGCCGCCCCGCTGGTGGCACAAGTTTGGAACCTCCAGACTGCTCGTGTCTGACACCGGATCGGCATTCCTCATCGACTGTGGGAGCCAGGAGGCGATCGACACCGTCCGCCGGTTGCGCAGGCGGCGGGTGTTCTCGAAGCTGGAAGGCATTTTCGTGACGCACTTCCACGACGACCACACGGACTTCGTGCCGGAGATGGCGGCCGAGGCCGGCGTGCCAGTGTACGCGGGCGCGGAGGTCGCCGACATCCTGGAGAACCCCCAGGCCTACCGGATGCCGGCGATGACACACCGGGCGATCCGTCCGGTGCGCCGATTGGCAGAGGGCGAGAAGCTGCGCTGGCACGAATTCGAGTTCGAGTACACCTATTTCCCCGGGCAGGCGATCTACCACGGCGGGCTAGATGTCCGTCGGGACAACGGCGAGCGCTACTTCTTCATCGGGGACTCGTTCAGCCCTTCGGGATTGGACGACTACTGCCTTCTCAACCGGCACCTGCTGCACGGCGGGTTCGGGCATTTCCGGTGCTTGGACCGGATCGAGGGCATGGAGGGCGAGTACTGGCTCGTCAACCAGCACATCGAGGAGGTCTTCCGCTATGACGCCGAGCAGCTCGGCACGATGCGCGCCGTGCTTGAGGAGAAGAAGCGCATCATCTCGGAACTTGTGCCCTGGGAGGATCCGAATTTCGGCATCGACGAGCAGTGGGCCCGCTTCTACCCGTACGGGGTCGATGTCACCCCCGGCGCATCGTTCGATCTCTACGCTGTCGTTCTGAACCACCTGCCCGAGCCGGAGTCATTCCGCGTGGAGCCAAACCCGCCGGAAGGATGGGAATGCGCTCCCGCCTCGGCAGAAATGCGAGTCGGGCCACTCGAGGAGGGCCGCGCCAAGTTCACTCTCACGGCACCGCCGGACGCAAAGGGCCCGGCTCTTGTCACGGGCAACGTCTCGTTCCTGAAGCACGACCTCCGCCACTGGATCGAAGCTCTGGTCTTCGCCCGCTGAGCCCGACCGGCATCCGGACTCGGCCCGGGCTCAGAGGAGGTAGATCGCGACAAGGCCGTCCTCCAAGGCGGGGGGGCCCAGCGCATCGTCGAGCTGCCGCCGGATGGCCGCGAAGGTGGCGTCCGGAATTCCCCCCAGAATCCTCGTGCGCTTGCGCTCGAGCACGTCTGATGGATCCGCCTCCCGCCCGCTGCGCTCCGCGAAGCTCTGCGAGCGGTACTTGTGGATGACAACCGCGCCGAAGCCCAGCTCCCTGAGGCGCGCCACGTCGACGACGGCGTCCTCGGCCGGGACTCCGGCCAGCGCGGCAAGTGCCGGCTCGTCGGCTACCGCGGCCTCAACCTCTGGCGGGTACGTCGACAGATAGCCGCCCCCGATGGGCCTTCCGTGCACCGTCTGGGCCACCATGTTGTGCACGCTGCGGCTCCTCTGATGGAACGGAATGTCCAGAACCGCGCCCGATCTGGGCGCCAATTCGCCGAGCAGCGGTGACGGGGCAACCTGCCGAATGGGGAAGGGCAGCCAAGAGTACTCGGCGACGATCAGCAGGGCCACGAGCCCACTGGCCCAGACCGGCCTAGCCCGGATCTGCGACCATCCGACGGCGACCAAGACGGCCAGGCCAAGGCCAGCCACAAGCATGAACCGGTTGGCCACCCGCAGGGCCTCGAAGATCGGGACCTGGCTGAACAGGGCGAAGGGCAGGAAATCGGCACCGGTCCGCTCGCCGTCCCAGAGGGGATCCGTCCCGACGGCAAGGATCAGCGCGCCGGCCAGCAGAGCCAGCCACACACGGGCCCGTCTCCAATCCCGCCAGACGCCCACCGTGGCCAAGGCCAGAGGCACCAGCCCGAGATAGCACACAAAACCGGCTGCGTGGTAGTTGCGGTCGAGGTACCGTCCCGCGACCGCGTCCCCGAAGAACGGGCTCGCGTAATGCGGCGTGAGCAGGAAGCTGGCGTCGATCCCCCGCCCGACAGGGTGCTTGATGTAGTAGTTGGCACCTTCCGCGAAGGAGACCACCAAGGGCGCGACCATGGGCAGAACGAGCAGCGTTGCGAGCGCGCCCGCCCACGCGGCCTGCCCCAGGAGCCTGGGCACCTGCGACCGATGGCGCCAGGCGAGCCAAATCCCGGCCGGCGCGCAGATTAGCGCCAGCTTCAGTCCGAGATGCCACCCGCACAGCGCGTTCAGCCCGAAGCATGCCCCGAATGCGAGCGCGTCGCGTCGCTCGAGCGAACGCCCCCACCGGACCAGGTAGAACAGTGCCAGCGGGATGAATTGCAGCGAGAACAGGTTGGGGTGTTCGAGAGTCTGCTCCATCAGGTTCGGAAAGCACGCCAGCACCAACCCCGCGAGGAATGCCGCCCGCGAATCTCCGGTGACCTCTCGGGCCAGCAAGTAGGTGCCCAAGCCCGTGACTGTCAGCGCGAAAATGAGGCAGAAGTTGTACGCGGCGGCTCCGCCGAACACAAGGTTGACGGGCATGGCCAGCACTTGGTTGAACGGCGAGTGCGTGTGGAAGATGAGGTCCGTTCCGGCCGGGTGGAAGAGCAGGGAAGTGTGCATCGGAGACGTGCCCTCTAACAGGCACTGCTTCCACCACCAGAAGTTCCAGTAATTCTGCCAAAGATCCCCCGAACCGGCGGGAACGGCGGTTCGCCACGACAGCACGAGCGGAAACGTCGCAGCCAGCGCGACGGCGAGATACGCGATCGCGGCGAGCTGCCACTCCGCAAGGCGGAATCGGGTCTTCATGGCGACGTCAACCCTCCGGTACCGGCAATGCGTGCTAGCTATCCCGCGAGCAGCGACTCAAACCCACGGTCGGTGCGAATCCCAACCCGCTTGGCGCGGCTCTCGGGCCAGATCAAGGGCGCCCCTGGTCGAAGACGATGTCCACCGGTATGTCGGTACTCTCAATGCGCGCGAGATCTGCCCGTAACTCGCTGCCCAGTGAGGCATGCGCGTCGAGAAACTCGACCGCTCCCTGATAGTCTCCGTCTCCCTGAAGCCGCAGGATGTCCCCGGCCAGTTCGTCAATGGCGGCCCGCATGCGGTCCGGGTTGACCCGGTACAGGCCACTCTCGGAATCTCTCTGGAACGCCTGACGGTTCTGGAAGTAGTTGAACGCCAGCGTGTTGGCCCGCCCGTGAGCGCTGGAAGCCCCGAACCGGATCGACCGGAAGATGCCGGCCAGGAACGTGACATAGTTCCGTTCCGCGGGCCCACTCGGGGAGTCTGCCGTCCCCTCCAACCGGCCGATCAGATGCAGGCCGAGAATGTCCGCCTTAGCCTCTTCGAGCGCGGACGACCGTTCTCCCAAGGCCTCCCGGACCGTTCCGCCGCCGTCCAGCGTGTTCTTGATGCCGAGGCCGTGCGCGACCTCGTGGAACATCGTGTTGGCAAAGAAAGCGTCAAAGCCAATCAGGGGGCGCTGCTCCTCATCGATCACCTTCCCCGCGATGGGCAACAGGATGTTGTCGAACTTTGCCCGCATCGAGTTCTTCAGCTGCAAGCGGCGCGACCCCATCTTGAGCTGGACTTGCTCGTCGTTGGGCAGGTTGATGGCGATCGTCTTGGCCCCGGCGTTGCAGTCACCGGCGTAGTAGACAGCGTCGTAGGCGTTGAGCTGGGAGTTGCCGCCCGGCTCTTCGGCCTTGTACCGGGCCGGCACTGGAAGACCTCTCTGCAACGACGGGAGCATCGCAGAGTATTTCTCGAGCCGGGCGCTCCATTCCCGGTCCTTGACCAGCACATACGCCTCGAAGGCCGCCTTCGAGCCGTAGAGCCGGTCCTCGTAGGTCTCGATCGGACCGATGACAAGGTCGATGTCGTTGTCCCGCATCTCCATCCAAGCGAAGTCACTCGGCTGGTAGTCGCTGGATTCCAGAGCGTCCGCCCTGAGCAGCAGGTACTCTCTGAAGGCGTCACTCTCCGCGAGCGGGGCGGCCTTGCGCAGCAGGTCGGCGGCTTCCGCGAGCTCGGGCCCGAAGGCCTCGTGGTAGGGGACGGCCCGAAGGCCCCCGCCTTGGGCGCGCGTGACGAGCGTGTAAAGGCTGCGAAGCTCCGGGCTGTCGGCTGCTTCCCGGTCAAACTCCTGCTTGGTCAGGTCCGGGGGGTAGAAGTTCGCGCCGGGCGGTTTGGGGCCGACCCCGCCGATGAACGGTCGGTTGTCGCCGAGGCGATCCCACGGGCCGTAGTTAATCTCGGCCAGCTGACGGGCGGCTGAGTCGTCGATCGATGCCAGCAGGCCGTCCTTGTCGCCGTAGGACTGGCGCCAGAACAGCCCGTCCATGACCCGGGACGCGTCCACGAGCAGCCCCAGCATCTCGCGCTGGGAATCGGACAACCCGCCCAGATCCACATCGAGGGAGACGGTGACATAATCGGCTAGCTTAGCGTCGTAATCCACTGGTTCAGGTTCGGAGGGCGGGCCACTCTGGCCGCACGACGGGAAGCCCGTCACCAGCAGGGTGCCCAATGCCAAGCTCGCAATCGCTTCACTGTAACCCGCCATGCTCACCATGTTATGTTCCCAGACTCAGGCGGGCCTCACCGGAAGATCCTAAAAGGCCTGAGGGCAGCCCGATCCTCGAGGCCGGCGGCAGGCTCAACCGCCCGTTTGCTGCCGGTCACGTAGAGAGCCCCCACTTCCTGCAGCCCCCTCCGGCGCGCCAGTTCGGCCGGCGTCTTTCCGGGAGAGATCGGGGAAGTGTCCGGGATTTGGTCGGTGGTCACGGCCTCGAATCCGGCGCTCGAGAACAGCCCGGCCCATTCCGGTGCCGAGAGTCGGTGCAAGTCCAAGCCGTTCTCGCGGTCCCACCCCGCCGAGAACGGGTTCTCGACGTAGTAGTTGATCAAGATGTGAAACGAACCCCCGGGCTTCGTGACGCGAAAGATCTCCCGCGCGGCCCGCTCCGGTTCGGGCCAATAGTAGGCGGACTCGACGCTGGTGACGTGCGTGAAGTGGTCATCGGCCCACGGAATCTCCTCCGCCGCGGCCGGCGCGAACATGACGGTATCCAGCGTGGCGCAGCCTACCCTGGCCTGGTGAATCATCTCCTTCGAGATGTCGATGCCGACGACCACCGCCCTTGGAACGCGGTCCGTGACCATCCGTGCGAGCCAGCCGTCACCGCAGCCAATGTCGAGCAGGCAGTCTGCGGGCCCGATCTGAAGTCGGTCCAGCATGCGCTCTCCCAAGCGCCGGTGGCGACGCTCCATGCCCGCGGCCCGGCCGTCCCGGACCCATTGGTCAAAGGTTGCCGCGACGGCTTCCTCGCGGCTCAGCAAGTGGCTCGGGTCTCTTCGCTGCATCGGAGTCCCACTTCAATTGTCCACGACCGTGCAACTCAGCCCGGGGTCCGCTTCTCTCCGACCGTCGGCTGACCTGCCGCGGGCCCGCCGCTTCAGGCCAGGGCCCACGCTGTCTGGCATCCCGCCTGGCGCTACCCAAGAACTTGCCGCTGGCCGCGCCGTCTGGCGAGCCGCTCCGGATGTTCCGTGAAGAATCGCAAGTTCCACCGTGTCTCGGCGCCGAACTCAGGGATACTCGGAACCATCGACAATTGCCTCTGGTGAACCATGCCCCTTGGGCCCGTCCGCGTAGCCGCCACATCCGAGGGCGGCACCGCGCGCCAGCAGGCAGACCTGCCCCACGGGACTTGAAGTCACGCACGCTGGCGGGCGTCGCGACCGGTCACCATTGACCGCCGCCGTGACCGGGCAATCCATGGGCGCGCTCGATCGGGCTTGCCGTGACGTCTGCGAGTGTTCTTGAAGGACCCGCCCAGCTTGCCCCTTGGGTGGGCGTCACTGACGCGGCAGCGGCCGCACCGACTACCGGGTGCTCCCGAGGGACAGACTCAGGCGCGGCACTTCAATCATGAAGAACACGATGCACATCTCGTCCGTCGTTCGATCACCCCAGCGAACGTCGACGGGCGGATTGTTCGGATTCTTAGCCGAGTTGTCGTAGTAGGCCACGACCTCCAACCGGTCTTCCACGCGCAACGGCACGGGCTCGACGTAGGTGTACATGTCCTGCCAGTCAAAATCCCAGTCATCGATGTAGATCATCGGTGTGCGCTCCCCGTCGGGCGAGACCTTGTCCATCCGGATTTCCCGGCCCAAGGTGTGCATGTGCGGCAGAACCGCCGTGATGTTTGCGGGGAAGAAGCCCAGCATGGTCAGCAAGGCGCCAAGACCGGGCACTCCCAGAGAGCGGGCCAGCTGGCTCATTGCAAACTCCGCGCGAACCTCGTGCCACTCGGCTCCCGCCGGTATCACGAACCGGGTGTTGATCACCGGCATGACGATCAGGTTCTTCGGCGTGGGCTGCTCGGACAAGTACAGTCCGATGCGCGTCGCGTCCGACTGATCGGTGCCGTCAGGGTGGTAGTGGACCTGGATGGCAATCCGGGCGCCCGGCCTGAGAACGAAGCCCGTTCCTTCCGGCAGGTGGTTCGGCGTATAGCCCGGCGCCCATCCGCCCAATATGTAAGAGTCCTCGATCAGGTTCAGGCCGCGAGTGCTGATCCCTGCGCTGCCGAAGCACTCGTAGCCTGACCGTCCGTCAGTCGACTTCTGCTCCAATGCCAGCGATTCGCCCTTGGGGTCACCGTACAGGATCAAGTGATGGACCAACTTGCGGTTGTCCGGACGGACCTCGAACGCCGTGATGCTCTGCAGCGTGGTGACCTCGGGCGGAACCGCCACGCTGAAGCACCGATAGTCGTCATCGCCGCTCGGGTCCGGGGTGTACTCGGGCGTCTCCAAGACCAGATCTGGCTCACCTAGGGTCCACTCGTCTTGGAACGCGAGGGGCTCCGGAAGATCCTCGGAATCGCCCTCTGGTGCGCCGTTGTCAACCCACCTTGCGATCAGGTCGATCTCGCCCTGGCTCAGACCGCGCGTGTGCCGAAACTCCCCGTGGTCGGGCACGGGCTTCCACGGCGGCATGTGCCGGGACTGGATCGCCAGTTTGATCGATTGCGCCCAATCCTTGGCTGGCTCGTACTCCAGAAGCGAGAACGGGGCAACTTCTCCCGGGCGATGGCAGACTTGGCAATGCCCCTGGAACAGCCGCACGATCTGGTTCGAGAACGTCACCGCCTCAGTGGTGGAGGCAGAGAACGCCACTTGAACGGTGTTGGAGTAGCGACCGTTCGTGACGACCCTGACGTCGACCAGCTTGCGCCCGGCGAGGGCTTTCGGCAGCGGCCCGATGCGAATGCGGTCAACGCCAGGCTCTGGCTGCGCCGGGCTCTCAAGGCTCGCGCCAACCCTGAACTCGCCCACCGTGGCCCGGAACGTCGTCGCATTCTCGAAACCAGTGCCCCGCAGGCTCAGGTAGAGCGCGGTCCCGTCGACTCCCGGGTTGAGCGGGATTGGCTCGTAGGCAGAGCGGCTGTGATTGAAGAAAGCAACGCCCTCCGCGGTGACCGAGCCGTCTGCGAGGCTGACCCGCACCGCTTCTCCGTCGGCAAGGCCACCCCCGGTCCCGGCAGCCGAATACAGGCCCGGACTCACAGACTCCACCTCGAATTCCCCGTCCTCGACCTCGAGACCGTGACGCAGCACCCGAAGGTGCGCCGTGCCTGGCTGGATCTCCGGAATCTGGATCACGAGTCGCTTCGGTTCGACGGAGAACAGCAACGCCGACACCTCTTCGCCGTCCGAGCCCTCGACCAGGGCTGAGACTCCCGCTAGCTCCGCCTGCGGGATTCCGCCCTCCGACCTTGTCGTGCGAGGGGCAAGCTCCGCCTGCAGGATGGCCACGGAACCGGGCGCGACGGGTGCGTTGGGATCCAGACTTGCCGCCGACATGACCGTGACCGAACCTTGGTGAGCCAAGGCCAGAGGCGCACCCAGCGCAAGGACTAGGCAAGCAGCAACCAGCTTCAGATGCCGACAGTCTTGAGTGCAGATGAAGCGGAACATGTCGCTTAGTTCAGTGTAGGCCACTCCGCTTCCCACATCGGCGGCAGCCAATGCGACGCGACGGGCAGCCCTCCCGAGAACTCGGTCTCGCTGCGGCGGTTGGGAATGGCCTGATCCTGCAGAGCCCCACAAAAATTAATGTGAAGTCTCAAGTTTCGCGCAAATTGAGGGGGCATGGGTGACTCATGTCGGGCGATGGGATCACGGCCGAATCTGGGCGCCGTGCCTGGCGACTCCCGCCAGCGCGGAAGCAGGAGTTGGGAGCGGCAAGACATCGCGGCAGCGAGCGGAGTGCGGCCCGGCCCTTGCGATAATGAGTATTCGGAGATGGCACAACGTGCCCTAACCTACGCCTCCGCGGGCGTCGACATCGATGCCGCGGACCGCGCCACCGAGCGGATCGCGCGTCTCGCGCGCCGAACCTTCGATGCCAACGTGCTGGCGGGGATCGGATCGTTCGGCGCTGCCTACTCGCTCGCCGGCCGAGGCTTGGAGGATCCCGTGCTGGTAAGCTCCGCGGACGGCGTCGGCACCAAGCTCAAGCTGGCGTTCATGGCTGGCCGGCATGACACCGTCGGCCAATGCTTGGTCAACCACTGCGTGAACGACATCGCCGTGCAAGGGGCAACACCGCTGTTCTTCCTCGACTACTTCTCCACTGGCAAGCTCAAGCCCGGCGTCGCCGAAGATGTCGTCCGCGGGCTGAGCGTGGCCTGCACCGAGAACGGGGTCGCGCTGATTGGCGGCGAGACCGCGGAGATGCCCGGAATGTACCGGGACGGCGAATACGACTTGGCAGGCTTCGTCGTCGGTGCGGCGGAGCGGCGTGACCTGCTGTTGGGCGGGGGCGTTCGCGCCGGCTGCGAGCTGGTCGGCCTTCCCTCGACAGGTCTGCACACCAACGGGTATTCGCTGGCCCGCAAGATTTTCTTCGAGGTCGCCGGCTGGACGCCGGACTCCCATGTCGAGACCCTCGGCTGCACCGTGGGCGAGGAACTGCTCAAGATCCACCGCAGTTACCTGGGGGAACTGCGCGCGCTGACCTCTGCGGGCCTGCTCTTGGCGGCAGCGCACGTGACCGGGGGCGGCATTCCGGACAACGTGCCCCGGATGCTGCCCGACGGTCTGCAGGCCTCGATCTCAACTGGCAGCTGGAACCGCCCCGCAGTCTTCGAACTGATGCGCGAGATTGGCAACGTGGCCTCCGAGGAAATGTACAGAACGTTCAACATGGGCATTGGAATGGTTGTTTGCGTGCCGCCGGGCACTGCCCGGCGTGCGCTCGAAGCACTGGCGGACATCGGCGCGGAGTCGATAATTCTGGGCGTTGTCGAGCCCGGCACGCGGGGGACGGTACTAGGACCATGAAGCGGCTCGGAATTCTCTTATCAGGGCGCGGCTCGAATTTCGAGGCCATCGCCGACAGCATCGAGGCCGGCCAGCTTGACGCCGAGATCGCGATCGTCATCAGCAACAACCCGCGAGCCAAAGGGCTTGCGCGGGCACGGGAGCGCGGCTACAGAGCCATCTGCGTGCCGTCCAAGGCGATGGAGCGAGAGGCCTACGACCGGCTCGTGGTCCGGGAGTTGCGGGATGCCGGGGTTGAATTGGTGTGCCTAGCGGGATTCATGCGGCTGCTCAGCGCGTACTTCGTCAAGGAGTACCCTCAGCGCATCTTGAACATCCATCCGTCCCTGCTACCCTCGTTCCCGGGCCTGGAGGCTCAACTGCAGGCGCTCGAGCACGGGGTGAAGCACACAGGGTGCACCGTGCACTTCGTTGACGAATGGCTGGATTCGGGGCCGATCCTGATCCAGGCGACCGTTCCCGTTCTTGACACCGACACTGAGGAGACCCTCTCAGCGCGGATCCTGGACCAAGAGCACCGGATCTACTCCGAAGCGGTCCGTCTGGTGCTGAGCGGGAAGTACCGCGTCGAGGGACGGCGCGTCGTGCAGGCGCCATGACGATCGACCAGCAGCTGGAGTACCTGAGCAAGGGATTCGCGCAGGTCATCACCGAGGACGAGTTGCGGCGGCGTCTCGAGGAGTCGGCCAAGACGGGGCGCCCGCTGCGAGTCAAGGCCGGGTTTGACCCGACCGCGCCTGACCTGCACCTCGGGCACACGGTGCTGATCCGGAAGATGAGGCACTTCCAAGACCTTGGGCACACGGCGGTGTTCGTGATCGGGGACGTCACCGGCATGATCGGGGATCCCAGCGGGCGCAACACGGCGCGCCCGCCAATGACGAGGGCCCAGATTCTGGAGAACGCGGAGACATACGAGGAACAGGTCTTCAAGATCCTCGACAAGCGGCACACCGAGGTCCGGCTCAACAGCGAATGGCTGCTGGGCCTCGGCACGCTGGGGATGATCCAGCTCAGCTCCCAAGCGACCGTCGCGCAGCTTCTCGAACGGGAGGACTTCTCCAAGCGTTACAAGCAGGGCAAGCCCATAGGGCTTCACGAGTTCCTGTACCCGCTGACCCAGGCTCAGGACTCGGTCGCGCTGCAGGCCGATGTCGAGCTCGGCGGGACGGACCAGACTTTCAACCTGCTGCTCGGCCGGGAGCTGCAGGCGGCGCACGGGCAGCCGCGCCAAATCGTGGCCACCGTGCCAATCTTGGAGGGCCTTGACGGCGTTCAGAAGATGTCCAAGTCGCTGGGGAACTACATCGGAGTCTGCGAGGAGCCCGAGGTGATGTACCGGAAGGTGATGCAGGTCTCGGACCGGCTCATGTATCGCTACTACGAGTTGCTAACCGACCTCTCGATCCCCGAGATCAATCGGCTCCGTGCGGGAGTCGAGGACGGTTCCACGCATCCGATGGACGTCAAGCACGCCTTGGCTGCCCAAATTGTCGAAGACTTCCACGACCGGTCCGCTGCCAGCCGAGGCCGGCGTGTCTTCCGGCGGGTCGTGCAGCAGAAGCAAGTGCCCGAGAACATGCCGGGATTTGCCATCCCCGAAGAGATGCGGGGAGCGCGGGCAGTTCGAATTGACAAGCTATTGCGCTCCATCGGCCTCGCACGGTCGGGCGCCGACGCGAATCGCAAGCTGAAGCAGAACGCGGTCAGCGTGAACGGGGAGAAACACCGCGAGATGACGTACGTCATCCCGCAGGGAGTGGACGAGTTGGTTCTCAGGTTCGGGAAGAAGTGGGCGCGAGTCCGGCTGTAGCCCGTTTGCTCCTGGATGCCAACCGGCCGCAGGGACCCGGAGCCACCCCAAGCTCGTGGCCAGCTCGCGCGCATCGGGCAGACGGGTGCCGCTGACAGGCCGACCGCGTGCGCTCGGGCTTGACCACCTGTACTGCTCCGACCCAGACGACCGATCCTGGCCCGAGGTTCCGACATAGGCCCGAGTGATACCGAACCCGCGTTTCGCGCTGACCAAGTCTACGGCTTGGAGAGTGCCAGGCTCAATCTCGGAGATGTCGGTCGAACCATTCGACGGTTGCTGCGACGTAGTCGGGGGCTCCGGCCGACTTGCCCGGGAAAAGGGCTCCGTGCCCACCGCCCGGAACAATCAGCACCTTCACGGGCACACGCGATTGCTCTAGCTTCGCTGCAAGGTTCTCCGAATGGTCCACCGGGACGATCGCGTCCGCGTCCCCGTGGATCAGCAGGACGGGCGGATCGTCTGGAGACACATGCTGCACCGGGGACGCGTTGCGAAAGGCCATGTGCTGCGGGGAATCCTCTGGGTCGCGCGCCATGAGGCGTGCGCCGAAGAGCGAGGAGAACGTTCCCTGGCCATACGTTCCGTTGTGCCGCACCAGATCAGTCGGAGGTGCCCACGGAACGATCGCTTGCAGGTTGGCACTGTGCCGGTTAACCGGATCCGCGTCGCGCTCGTCACCCGGCGCGGGAAGCAGGCCCAGCATCAGTGTGAGATGACCGCCGGAGGAGCCGCCCACGCCACCGATGCGATCTGGGTCAAGCCCGCTATCGGTCGCCTGGTGCCGGATGAACCGGACTGCCCGTTGCACGTCCTCGAGCTGCGCCGGGTACTTGTTCAGCGGCGCCGTGCGGTGGTTGACCGCGAAGACGGTATAGCCAGCCTCGACCAACGGTAGGCCAAACACTTCCACCTGCCGGCTGGCTTTCTGCTGTGGCGCGTTCGCGGCCAGCGGCGAGTGCCAGCCGCTGCCGGTGATGTGCAAGATCGCAAGCCCGTTGGGGCTGCGAGGACGATGCACGTCCATCAGCAGGGCACCACCCGATACCATCCCAAACGGCACGTCCCGCTCGACATTGGCCTCGTCGGGCGTCTTGGGCGGGGGCTCCTTCGTCGCGGGCACCCCCAGAGACAGCTCGGCATCGAAGAAGTCGACCATTGCGGCAAGGTAATCCGGGGGCGCCTCGGCGCCGGGGAACGATGGCCCGTGCCCACCGCCCTCGACTGTGATCAGTTCCGCGCGAACACCGTCCGCCTCGAGCCGAGCGGCAAACTCCACCGAGCGGTCGTAGGGCACGCGGTCGTCGGCTGTGCCGTGGATCAACAGGAATGGCGGGTCGTCCGGGGAAACATGCGCCGCCGGCGAGGCTTCCCAGTACGTACGGTGCTCCGGCGAGCCCGGCGCATCGTTACGCCCGAGACGCATTCCAAGCAAGGACGCTGTGGACGCGCTGGAAAAGCGGCCCTCGAAGCGGGTGAGGTCAGTTGCGGCAGCCCTGGCGAACACTGCCTGAAGCTTCGCGCTCACACGCTCGACCGGATCGGGGCTGGCGGAATCCCCGGCGCCGTCCAGTACGCCGAGCATGCTGATCAGGTGCCCCCCGGACGAACCTCCGACGCCGCCGATGCTCTCGGAATCGACCCCGAACCGGGCGGCGTGGTGTCGGACGAAGCGAACAGCCCTCTGCGAGTCCTCCAGCGGCATGGGATACCGATAGCGCGGGGCTGCCCGGTGATTGATGACAAACACCGTGTAGCCCGCTCGGGTGAGCGGCGGCACGTAAAGCCTCGCGAACCCGGACGACTTGAGCGGCGCGGCGTCGTACGCCAGCAGCGCGTGCCAGCCACTCCCGGGGACGAAGACGATCCCGAAGCCGTTTGACCGTTCCGGGTAGTGCACGTCCATCAGCATCGCGAGACCGCCGCGCATCGCGTAGACCACGTTCTCGTCGACCCGGGCCCGCGCCACACCGCAAATCAGAGCGACAATCGCCAACAATCGGAATGCCATCATGCAAGTGAGTCTAGGCCATGCGCCCCGGGCGGGCGAACTTGGCCGCCGCCGCGCAGATTGCACCCCCGTGAACGAATCGCGACGAGTTGCCAGAGCGATCCCGACCACGCGGAGTCGCCCCCCACGCCCTAACTTTCGCCTCTTCCGCAGATTCTGTGGGTTAGTGGCATCCAACCTGACCCGGACAACCGGCTGGTGAGCAGCCACCTGCGGGACCGGCAGGCAGCTCCTTGCAGGCCTCCGGCTGCCCCAGCCTGTTGCTTCCAGCAGTAGTGCCTCCCGCCCCCTCGACGCCCCTCTGCGGGCCCCGCCGAAGGCCGCCCCGGCTGCGGCGCGGGCCTCCGTTTGTGCAACCATGGTGCCACCCGCAGGAGGTGCTGTGAAGTTCCGCACGATTCTCAACTACATCCACAAAATCCCCGGGTTCGTGTACGCCCAGATCCGCCCCTTGGAGAACGAGCGAGGGGACGGCCGGGTGGAAGTCGAGGTCCGGCCTCGAGCCGGCTGCAAACCCGTCTGCTCCGTCTGCGGCATGCCCGGCCCCGGCTACGACCGCCTCCGGACCCGCCGTTTCCAGTTCGTCCCCCTTTATGGCCTGCCTGTCTACTTTCTATACGCCATGCGTCGCATCAACTGTACTTGGTGCGGTAAGGTCAAGCTCGAACGAGTGCCTTGGGCTGACGGCAAGCGCCCCGTCACCAAGGCCTTCAGCTGGACCCTCGCCGGCTGGGCCCGGCGCCTCTCCTGGCAGGAGACCGCCCAGATCTTCGGCGTCTCCTGGGATCGTGTCCGCCGCTCCGTCTCCATGGCTGTCGACTGGGGCCGCGCCCGGGTCGACCTCTCCGACGTCAAAACCATCGGCGTCGACGAGATCGCCTGGCACAAGGGACACCGGTACTTGACCCTCGTTTACCAGATCGACCAAGGCTGCCGCCGCCTGCTGTGGGTCGGCGAGCACCGCCGCATCAAGACCCTCGAAGCCTTCTTCGACTGGTTCGGCCAGCTGCGCTCCTCGCAGCTGCAAGTCGTCTGCTCCGACATGTGGAAAGCCTACCTGTCCGTCACCCGCAGACGGGCTGAGAACGCCGTGCGTGTTTTGGACCGCTTTCACATCATGCAGAAACGCTCCAAGGCCATCGACAAAGTGCGCGCCGCCGAGGCCCGCCGGCTCAAGGCCGTTGCTCAAGAACGCCCGCTGGCTGCTGCTCAAATGGCGCCGTAACCTCTCAGCAAAGCAAGTCCCCCGCCTCGAGGAAATCCTCCAACACAACCTCAACACCGTGCGGGCCTAGCTCCTCAAGGAGGAGTTTCAGCAGGTCTTCGCCCTGGATACGCCTGAACAGGCGGCCAACTTCCTCAAACGTTGGCGAAAACGCGTCCAACGCTCCCGGATAAAGCCCCTAATCGGGTTCGCCAACATGCTCCAGAAACACCAGCCCCTCGACCTCAACTGGTTCTCCACCGGCAAGCAGCACTCCCCCGGGGCCGTCGAGGGTATGCACCTCAAAGCCAAACTCGCCCTCCGCAACGCCTTCGGCTTCCGCTCCTACCAGAACTACGAGCTCGCCCTCTACCACACCCTCGGCCACCTGCCCGCACCCGACGACGCCCACAGATTTTGCGGATGAGCCTAACTTTCTAGTCGTTGTCCTAGATGACGTGCGCTTCGACGATTTGGGCTACGCCGGCCATCCCTCTGTCCGCACCCCCAATTTCGATCGCGTCGCGACCGAGGGGATGCGGTTTGACAACGCGTTCGCGCCCGTTCCACTGTGCTCACCCAACCGGGCATGCATCCTGACCGGCCTGTATGCGCACTCCCACGGGATCACGGACAACGCCGACCGGAGCGACCGATCGCACGAATTGGTGACGTTCCCGATGATGCTGCAGCGTTCGGGGCATGAGACAGCATTCTTCGGCAAGTGGCACATGGGCCTTGACGACACGCCAAGGCCGGGCTTCGACGACTGGCTAAGCTTCCGGGGACAGGGCCACTACTCCGACCCGGAGGTCAACGACAACGGCCGGCACCGCGGACTGCCCGGCCACGCCAGTGACATCCTCTCGGATAGGGCCGCTCAATTCATCCGCCGGGACCGCGACCGCCCTTTCCTGGCGTACATTTCCCACAAGGCCGTTCATCCCAACCTGTTCCAGGACCGGGACGGGAGCATCCGGACGGTTCCCGAGAACGGAGGGTTCGACGCTCCCCCAGGGCTGGAGCGGCTGTACGGCAATGAGCCGATCCGGCGCCGCCCCAACGCATTCACGTACGGGAAGGGCAAGCCCGCGCTGGAACGAAGCCTGCCGGGCGTCGCGCCGCTGGGCCCGCGCACGGGCACGCCGGACCATGTGATTAGGAACCGGCTGAGGATCCTTACCGGGGCCGACCGGGCGTTCTCCGGTGTTCTTCGCGCGCTCGAAGACACGGGGCAGGCGGACGACACCGTGATTCTCCTGACGAGCGATCACGGCTACTTCTACGGCGAGCACGGACTGAGCGAGGAGCGACGGCTGGCCTACGAGGAGAGCGCCCGCGTGCCGCTCGCGGTGCGCTGGCCAGCCCGCGTGACACCTGGATCATCGGCGGAGGGCTTGGTCCTGAGCGTGGATATCGCTCCCACGATTCTCGACCTTGCGGGATCGGAGCCGACCGAGGCGGCACATGGCCGGTCGCTGGTTCCGTGGCTGGACCAGTCCGGCCCGGCGCGGTGGCGTGACAAACTCCTGATCGAGTACTTCACCGATGCGGTTTGGCCAAGGACGGTCCGGATGGGCTACCGGGCGATCCGCACCCGGCGGTGGAAGCACATCCGCTACACCGAGTTGGACGGGATGGACGAGCTCTACGACCTGCGGGCGGATCCTTACGAGATACGCAACCTCGCTGGCAATCCGCGCGTAGCGCGCGTGACAGACCGGCTCCGGGCAGACCTGGACTCCCTGCTGGGGGAAACGGGCTCCCCCGCATTCCGCCAGCTTCGGCACCTGGGCGCGAAGGCAACCTGAGCGCGCCGTTGGCGGGGCGGTGCAGGAGCTGTCCGCGAGGGCCAGCGCGCGACCGGTGATGTAATGGAACTCTCCCATGGAGCGCCTCTTCAGCGTCAAGAATTTCGGCTGCCGCGCGTCGCAGGCGGACGGAGCCACGATCGCAGCGGACCTGGCCGCGAAGGGCCTGCGCGAGTGTGCTGATCCCGCTCGGGCCGACCTGGTCGTGGTCAACACGTGCACCGTCACGACGGAGGCTGACCGCGACGCTCGCAGCACGATTCGAAGGATCCACCGGTCCAATCCCGGCTCCCAGATCTTGGTGACGGGGTGCTACGCGCAGCGCGCCCCCGAAGACCTGCGAAGCCTGAGCGGCGTTCGCTTGGTCGTCGGCAACTCCCACAAGCACCGGATTGCAGATCTGGTCCAGCCGGATCTGGTGCAGATCTCGGGCGCCGGCCCAGCGGCGCTGCCGTACCACGGCCGTATCCAAGAGGCCTCTGTGCTGGTCGGCGACGTTTCCGAGCGGCGGCCCCTGACCGCGCCCGCCGCGGCAGCTCCGTCAGCCCGGAGCAGGCCCAACGTGAAGGTCCAAGACGGCTGTGACAACCGCTGCTCGTTCTGCGTCATCCCTTCCGTGCGGGGCCGCAGCCGCAGTGCGCCTGCGGCCACCGTCATCCGCGAAATCCGGAGGTTGCAGCAGCACTACCCGGAAGTGGTCCTGACCGGCATCAACCTGGGCCGGTGGGGGCGAGACTTGGACGGCCGTCCCCGGTTTCCAGCCCTGCTCCGCCGCGTGCTGGCCGAGACCGAGGTGCGTCGCGTCCGGCTCAGCTCGGTCGAGCCCAAGGACTGGTCCGAGGACTTGCTGCGCTTGGTCGCCGCCTCTCCGCGCATCGCGGACCATGTGCACATACCGATGCAATCGGGGTCCGACACGGTGCTGCGGCGCATGCGCCGGCGCTACCGGGCCAGGCACTATGAGTCACGGGTCGCACTGGCCCGGGCGGCAATGCCGCAGGCGGCGATCGGTGCCGACGTGATGGTGGGCTTCCCGGGGGAGACCGACTCAGAGTTCGAGGAGACGCGCGCGCTCGTCGAGCGGCTGCCGTTCACATACTTGCACGTCTTCCCGTACTCCCGGCGGCTGGGAACTCCCGCGGCGACAGCAGGAGGCCAAGTCCCGAAGGCCACGAAGCGACGGCGCAGCCGCGTCCTGCGCGATCTGATCGCCCGCAAGAACCTCCGCTTTCGGGAGGGCATGGGTGGCCTCCGCGTCTCAGCGGTGGCGATCGGGTCCGAGCGGGCCAGCACACGTGCTCTGAGCACGAACTTCGTGCACGTGGACCTCACTCAGTCGGTGTCGGGCGCGCCCCGGATCATCGATGTGCGGCTAGATGCCGTGACCGACAAGCGAACCGTCGGAACACCGGTAGGCTGACCGAGGCGGCGATGGCCGTGGGGTATCATTCTCGCCATGCTTGCGGATGACTCCGCCGGCGCGCGGTCGCGAGCCGCCCGCCACTTCCCGGCGTGGCAGGACGGAGAGCTGCCGAGAGCGCCCAAGTTTGGCTGGAAGCAGTGGAGGCTGTTGATCGGCCCCGGCCTATTGCTCGCGGGCAGCGCGATTGGCGGCGGCGAATGGCTCTTCGGGCCCATCGTCACCGCCCGGTACGGCGGGCAACTGATGTGGATCGCCACGCTGAGCATTCTCCTGCAGGTCAGCCACAACCTGTGCATGATGCGCTACACGCTGTACACCGGCGAACCGATCATGGTGGGCTTCTTCCGGACCAACCCGGGACCGCGCTTCTGGGTCTTCTTCTACATTCTGCTCGACCTTGGCGGCATCTGGCCCTATCTGGCGTCAAACGCGGCGGTGCCGTTGGTCGCGGCTTTTCTGGGGGACCTGCCCAGCGAGGAGCACGCCGATGTGTTGCGCTGGGTCTCGTACGGGATCTTCGCGCTGGCCTTCCTCCCGCTAATCTTCGGGGGCAAGATCTACAACACGGTGGAAAAGGTCATGGTGACCAAGATCGTGCTGGTCTTGGGCTATCTCGGATTCATCTGCGTGTTCATGGTGAGCTGGGAAACTTGGGTGACGGTGTTCACCGGCTTCCTGCGGTTCGGGTCGATGCCCGACCAGGAGATCGACTGGCCCACACTGGCCGCATTCGCCGCGATTGCGGGCATGGGCGGAATCAGCAACACGAGCTTCTCGAGCTATGCCCGGGACAAGGGCTGGGGCATGGGGCCACTGGTGGGGGCGATCCCCAGCATGGTCGGCGGGAAGAAGGTGGAGCTGGCCCACGTTGGCAAGGTCTTCGCGATCAGCGACGAGTCGCTGCGCCGCTGGCGTGGGTGGATGCGGCACTTGGTGCGGGACCAAATGGGCGTGTGGTTCGGTGCCTGCCTGATTGGGATGGCGCTGCCCTCGATGCTGTCGCTGGAGTACATCGCTGGCGCGGATGTCCAAGGGCATGCCGCGGCGGCCATGACCGCGCGCGGCATCGCGGAGCGGTCCGGCGACATCTTCTGGTTCCTGACCCTGCTGTGCGGCTTCATCGTTCTCTCCCCGGGCCAGCTCTCCGACATCGACAACATCATCCGGCGGTGGACGGAGGTGATCTGGACCGGTAGCAGGCACGTGCAGCACTTGGGCGGAAATCAGGTCAAGGTGGTCTACTACACGATCATGGGTCTGTACTTCGTATGGGGCGTCATTGCGCTCAGGCTGACACCCGACCCGCTGTTCCTGGCGGTCGTCACGGGCGCTCTGCGGAATCTCGGCCTGAGCGCGACGGCGCTTCACGCACTGCATGTCAACCGTCGACTGCTGCCGGAACCGCTGCGCCCGCCGCTGCTGATTCAAGCGGGACAGGTGGGGTGCTTCGTGTTCTTCCTCGGAATCTCCGGGATCGCCTTCTATCAGCAACTCGGGCGGCTGTTCGCCGGCTGACAAGCCGGACGGCGAGGGTCATGGCCTCGCCGTCCACGGAAGGGGGGCTCGCGTCAGCCGTCCAGGGTCCAAGGGCTGCGGTACGGCCTCGACAGAGCCCGGTTGGCCTCTGGATCCGATTCGACCCGCTCCGCGTCAGCGTCCCAGCGCAGCGTGCGGCCGAGGCGCGTCGCGATATTGCCCAAGTGGCAGAACACCCCGGTCCGGTGCCCGATCTCGACATCCGCGCTGGGCCGCTCGCGGGACTTCACACACTCCAAGAAGTTCTGCAAGTGCAGCGTCGTCAGCGCGCGGCCGGCACCCTCGGGCCGCTCGTCCCGGTTCGCCGCCATCGGCGGCGGCTTGCGCTGCCACTGTTGGCCCGAGATGGAATACCCGCCGCGCTCGAGCGCGAGATCGCCCTTGGTCCCGTGAAAGACCAAGAAGGCCCCCCGGGTGCCGTTCATCTCCCGGACGGACCAGGTCATCACGCCGCCCTCGAGCTCGTACAGCACCTCTTGGACGTCGGGCGTCTCGCCCCCGTCGCGGATGGCGTACCGTCCGCCGCAACCCGACACCGCGAGCGGTGCCTCGCAACCAATCCCCCACCGGCCGATGTCAATGTTGTGCGCGCCCCAGTTGGTCATCTGGCCGCCGGAGTAGTCCCAGAACCATCGGAAGTGGTACAGACCGCGCAAGGGATTGAATGGACGGGCCGGGGCGGGCCCGAGCCACATGTCATACCGGAAATCCGCCGGCGGCTCCCCGTCCGGGGGCGATCCGAAGCCGGGCATGGAGTTGCGCTCGAGGCCAGCCTCCACGTGGCAGATCTCCCCGATCTCGCCTGATCGCAGCAGCTGGACGGCCTCGGCGTAGTGCGGTCCGGAGCGCTGCTGGCTGCCGGTCTGCACCACCCGCCGGTGTTTGCGGGCCGCCGTCACCATGGCCCGGCCCTCGGCCACGGCGAGAGACAGCGGCTTCTCCACGTACACGTCCAGGCCGGCCCTGCAGGCTTGGACCGTCTGGATCGCGTGCCAGTGGTCCGGCGTCGCGATCAGCACGGCGTCCATGGGACGGTGCTCGAGCAGATCCCGGAAGTCCCGGAACGCCTTGGCGCGGCCGTCAGATTCGCCGAGAGCGCGCTCGAGGTGGGGCTCGTACACGTCACAGGCCGCGACAGGATCCACGCCCTCAAGCTTGAGCGTGTCGCGCCAGATCTGCCCGCCCCGGTTGCCGGTGCCGATGATGCCGATCTGGACGCGCTCATTCGCCCCTTGGATCCGGGAGTACGACGCGGCAGTGGCCGCTGCTGTGATAAGTGCCTGTCTGCGGTTCATGGCGTGCGGAATCGACTGCGGATCCCTCTCGCTCCCAGCGTAAGCCATGGTGCATTGCCGTGGCCACGGGGCGCTATTATGCATGGGTCGCGCGCGTCTCCGGGCGACGCCAGGGTCATTCCATGCCGATTGTCCTCACGCTTCTGCTCGCTGCCCTCGCGCCTGTGGCCATCGCGGAAGAACGGCCCAACATCGTCTTCGTCTTCATCGACGACATGGGTTTCGGAGACTTGAGCTGCTACGGGAACCAAGACGTCGAAACCCCGCACATCGATCGGCTCGCGGCGCAGGGTGTGCGCTTTGAGCAGTTCTACGTGGCGTCACCGATCTGCTCGCCGTCGCGGGTAGGCATCACGACCGGCCAGCACCCGTCGCGACACCTGATCCACTCCTTCCTGAACTCGCGGCGCCGCAACCGCGAGCGCGGCATGCGTGACTACTTGGACCCGGACGCGCCCGCAATCGCGCGGTCCTTTAAGCGGGCCGGGTACGCTACCGCGCACTTCGGCAAGTGGCACATGGGTGGCGGGCGTGACGTCGGGGACGCACCGCTGCCGCAAGCCTACGGTTTCGACGAGTCCCTCGTGTCCTTCGAGGGTCTCGGGGACCGCATCCTGCCACCGGGAGGACTGTCCGAGCAGAGCCGAGCGCTGGGCCAAGGCACGCTGCGCGATGTCGAGAAGCACGAGATGACGGAAATCTATGTCGACGGCGCGATCGACTTCATCCGGCGCAAGCGGGGCGGCCCCTTCTACCTCCACGTCTGGCTCAACGACGTGCACGACCGCTTCTTCCCCAAGCCGGCGCTGCTCGCCAAGTTCGAGAGGTTCTCGGCCAACCCGTACCGGCAGCAGTACTTCGCGGTGATTGACGAGATGGACCGCCAGCTGGGCCGCCTCTTCCGAGAGATTGACGAGCTGGGCCTCGGCGAGCGGACTGTCGTCGTCGTCGCGAGCGACAACGGCCCCACAGCCTGGAAGCGCTACTACGACGAGGGGCACGAGCCGCCCGGAAGCACGCGCGGGCTGCGGGGCCGCAAGTGGAGCCTCTACGAGGGAGGCATCCGCGAACCCCTGATCGTGCGATGGCAAGGGGCCATTCCGGCAGGCCGGGAGAACTCCCGCACCGTGGTCAGCGCCCTCGACCTATTCCCGACTTTCTGCCGCTTGGCGGGAATTCGCCCCGAGAGCGGCGAACTGGACGGGATGGACATGAGCGCCGCGTTTCGGGGCGAGGAGCCCCAGCGTTCCGGCGATCTGTTCTGGGAGTACGGGCGGGACGAGACCTACCTGCGGCCGGGGCTGGAGCAGGACCGAAGCCCGTCACTGGCCGTGCGCTCGGGGGATTGGAAACTGCTGATGAACGCGGACGGGACGGGGGTCGAGCTCTACGACTTCCGCCAGGGCTTCGCCGAGGAGGCCAATCTGGCCTCCGAGCGCCCGGAGATCGCTCGCCGGCTCAGAACTTCGCTCGAGTCTTGGTGGCGGGCCATCCCACGAGCGCAGTGAGGGTTTGATGAGACCGATAATCGACGCCCATCTCGACATCGCGTGGAACGCCCTGTCGTTCGACAGGGACCAGCTCCTGGAGGTTGGCGAGATGCGCGCCAGGGAGACCGGCCTCGCAGGCGGGATGCGAGGCCGCTGCACGGTGAGCCTTCCCGAGATGCGCCGAGCCGAGGTGAGGGTGTGCCTGGCCACGATCCTTTGCCGGTCGATGCCGCCCGACCTCCCCGACCTTGACGGCAACCTTGGCGAGGTCGGCAGCCGCGGCCACCAGGGCCAGATCCTGCGCGAAGACCTCGACTTTGCGAGTCAGACCATCGCCAGCGCGGCGGGCCAGGGCCAGCTGGCCTACTACCGGCTGCTCGAGCGGACTGGGCACCTCCGCTTTATCACGGACACCGGCGGCCTCGAGTCGCACTGGGAGGACCCGGAGGCGCCGCTGGGAATCATTCTCAGCATGGAGGGCTGCGACCCGATCGTAGATCCGGGCCATGCCGAATGGTGGTTCGAGCAGGGCCTGAGGACTGCCTGCCTGGCGCACTATGGGCCAAGTGCCTACGCGATGGGCACGGGCGGGGACGGCCCACTGACGCCCGGGGGCCGCGAACTGCTGGCAGAATTCGAGCGCTTGGGCATGATCCTTGACCTGGTCCACACCGCGGACCTAGCGTTTGACCAAGCCTTGGACCTGTACTCGCGCCCCGTGTTCGTGAGCCACGGGAACTGCCGGGCGCTGGTCGAGCATGACCGGCAGCTGAGCGACACCCAGATCCGGGCGGTCGCGGCGCGCGACGGCGTGATCGGCGTCGTGATGGACGAGTGGATGCTGGTGCCGGGGTACGTGAGGGGCCGGCCGGACCGCCCGCGCGCGACGCTCGAATCGGTCGCTGACCACATCGACCACATCTGCTCGGTCACGGGGACCAGCCGCCATGTCGCGATCGGGAGCGACCTAGACGGCGGGTTCGGAACGGAGCAAACCCCGGTGGGCATGGAGACCATCTCGGACTTGCACGCGTTCGAGGCAATCCTCGAGGGACGCGGCTACTCCGGCCGCGACATTGACGGCGTGATGAGCGGGAACTGGCTCAGGTTCTTCCGAGACAACCTGCCGCACTGACGGCGCCCGCGATCGGGCCGCTGCCAGCGCTCCCGCGAAGTGCGACCGCCTGTCAGGCGGCGCCCTTGGCGGCGGCTAGCGCCGCGTCGTAATCGGGGTGGTCCGCCACCTCCGGTACGTACTCGGCGTGCACGATCGTGTTGTGCTCGTTAACCACGAACACGGCGCGGGACTGGATTCTGAGGGCGTCGATCATCGTGCCCCAGGCGCGGCCGAAGTTGCCGTCCTTGTAGTCCGACAGGGTTGTCACCCTCTCCACTCCCGCAGCGCCGCACCAGCGATTCTGAGCGAACGGCAGATCGCAGCTGACACAATAGACCGAGACTCCGCCGAGGCCGGCCGCCTCTTCGTTGAACCGGCGAATCTGGGCGTCGCACACCGGGGTGTCCAGCGACGGAACGACGTTGATGACCCGCACGCCTGCAGTGTCCGCGAGTGACACGGCGCTGAGATCGCCCCCGGCGAGCGTGAACCCGGGCGCGGCATCGCCCGGTGCAAGCTCCTCTCCTAGCAAGTCTAGTGGGTTTCCCCTAAGCGTCGTCTGTCTGCTCATGCAAGTGCCTCCGGCGACTCCTAACCTAGCAATCCCCGGCAACGGCGGTCAAACTCCGGAGTTCGCAGAGGGTGAGCGCCGCGCCCGCGGGACGACCGGCGCCCACATCTGGCGAGCCGGGCCTGGCCTCGCAGGCGTAGATCCATGCCCACAGGGAGGTCTACGCCGGCCTGCCGGATCCGAGACTTGACGTAGTCCGCCGTGGCCAAATAGATTCAAAGTAGCGGCAGACGTTGGCCCGACGGCAGCTGTCGCCCAAAAGATCACCCCCCCGACGGAACCAGAATGCCTACACAACCCGAGACTCTCCAGTTCGAAGCGGAGACGAAACAGCTTCTCGACTTAATGATCCACTCCCTCTACACGGAGAAAGAGATCTTCCTGCGCGAGCTGGTCTCGAACGCCTCCGACGCTCTGGACAAGCTCCGCTTCAGCGCGCTCACCGATTCGAGCCTGCTGCCGAGCGGGGAGGAACTCCAAATCCGCATCGACGCCGACCCCGACAGGCGCATCCTGACCATCCGCGACAACGGCATCGGAATGACGCGCGAGGAGGTGATCTCCAACATCGGCTCGATCGCGCGCTCCGGGACGCAGGAGATGCTCGAGGAACTCGGGAAATCCAAGGACACGAAAGAGACGCTCGAGATGATCGGGCGCTTCGGAGTCGGTTTCTACTCCGCCTTCATGGTCGCCGACGTGGTCGAGCTTGAGACCCAAAAGGCGGGCACGGCCGAGTCGACCCTCTGGAAGTCGAACGCGGACGGCACGTACTCCGTGGCACCCGGCGAGCGGCGCTCGCAGGGCACGACCGTGATGCTGCACCTGAAACCGTCCGACACCGACGCGGGGCTTGCGGACTACACCAACGACTGGACAATCTCCTCGGTCGTCAAGCGTTACTCGAACTACATCGCCTACCCGATTCGCCAGAGGGTGCAACGCCCGCGGAAGGACGAAGATGACGAGGCCATCATCGGACCGGACGGGAAGACGGCGTTCGAGGACAGGACTCTGAACTCGATGAAGCCGATCTGGACCCGTCCCGAATCGGACGTCACCGACAAGCAATACGCCGAGTTCTACAAGCACATCGCAGGAGACTGGCGCGATCCCAGCCTGCACCTGCGGTTCAAGGCCGAGGGCGCCTCGGAGTACGAGTCGGTCCTGTTCATACCCTCCGAGGCGCGGGGGGATCTGATGCTCTACGGCGCCGAGTACGGCCTGCAGCTGTACGCGCGCCGGGTGATGGTGATGGACCGCTGCGAGGAGGTCCTGCCGCAGTTTCTCCGGTTCGTCCGCGGGGTGGTCGATTCCTCCGACATCCCCCTGAACATCTCACGCCAGACGCTGCAGGAGAACCGCCACCTGACCGGAATTCGCAAGTTCGTGGGCCGGAAGGTGCTCGACGCGCTGGCGAAGCTGCAGCGTGAGGACGCCGACAAGTACCGCACGGTCTGGGGCAAGTTCGGCAGCGTGATCAAGGAGGGCATCAGCACGGACCCGCAGCACAAGGCTCGCATCGTGCCCCTGCTCCTGTTCGAGTCCTCGAACGACCCAAAGGAGCTCACGGGCCTCAAGGACTACGTGGACCGGATGAAACCGGACCAGACTTCGATCTACTACATCACCGGCGAATCGCGCGCGATTGTCGCCAACTCGCCCGTCATCGAGGCCTTCATCAAGAAGGAGTACGAAGTCCTATTCTTGACCGATCAGATCGACGAGTTTCTGGTCGACCGACTGAAGGATTTTGACGGCAAGCCACTGCGATCCGTCGCGAAGGGCGACTTGGACATCGACTCCGGAGATGCCGCCAAGGCCGCCAAGGAAGAGCGGCAGACCCAGCAGCAGCGGCTGACGTCCCTGTTCAGGAAGCTGGAAGAGCACCTCGAGGAGAGCGTGAAACAGGTGCGCCTGTCGAGCCGCCTGACGACCTCTCCGGCTTGCCTGACCGTCGACGAGGACGACATGAGCCCGCAGATGGAGCGCATCCTGCGCACGCAGGCACCGGACATGGCCCAGCCCCGCCAGAAGAGAATTCTGGAGATCAACGGTTCTCACGATGTGGTTCGAGAACTCCACCGTCGGTTCGAGCGGGACAGCGACGACCCGGCCATCGCGGACTACGCGGAGCTGCTGTACGGTTATGCGACGTTGGCCGAGGGAACCGAGATCAAGAACCCGGGACCGTTCAACAGGGCGCTGGAGGGCCTGATGGTGCGGGCGGCTCGGGGCACCGGTGACCGGCCGGGCGACGGACCCCAGCCCGAGGCCGCACGGGCGTGACGGTGGCCCGGCACAAGGGGGCAGGCATGCGAGGCGGAGACGGCGGGGTCGGCCGCGATGCCCGTTTCCGGATCGGCGAGCTTGTCTACCACAAGCTCTTCCACTACCGCGGCGTGGTGTTGGACGTTGACCCGCAGTTCGCCCTCAGCGAGAGGTGGTATCGGACGGTGGCTCGCACTAGGCCACCGAAGGACCGCCCGTGGTACCGCGTCCTGGTGCACGGAGCCTCGCACGAAACCTACGTGGCGGAGCGCAATCTCACGGTGGATTCCAGCCGAGAGCCGATCCGGCACCCGGCGCTGGGCGCCGCGTTTTCGCGGTTCGAGAATGGCGCCTACGTCCCCCGGCGCCTCGTCCAGTGACCGTCCCGGGGAGCCCTTGCCCGGAACCAGCGGATGGCCCGCCGGAGCGCCTCGCGCACAGGTCCGGGAGAGAAGCCCAGCTCCCGGCGGGCCTTCCCTGAGTCGGCGTACATCGGCCGTCGGGCCATGCGCACGCCCTCGATCGGAATCGCGGGCGGAGACCGGGTCAGCTCGGCGAGTCCGGTGCTGCAGGCGCCCGCAATCCACGCCACGGGGTAGGGAAGGCGCAGCCTGGGTGCCCGGAGTCCGCTGATCTGGCCGCACATTTCGAGGATGTCTCGCAGTGAGTGATTCTCCGTCCCGAGCAAGTAGCGTTGGCCGACCCGCCCGGACCGGGCGGCCAGCCAGTGGCCGACGGCGACAACCCGGACATCGACAAAGTTGAGCCCGGTGTCGACGTAGGCGGGCATTCGCCCCCGCAGGAAGTCAAGGATGATGCGTCCCGTGGGAGTGGGGCGAAAGTCACGCTCGCCCACCGGAGCCGTCGGGCTGACGATCACGACCGGCAATCCCGCCCGTGCTTGACGGAATGCCTCGCGCTCGGCAAGGAGTTTGGACTTCTTGTAGTGGCCGACGAGGGACTTGATCGAACTCTCGGAATTCTCAGTGACGGGCGCTCCGTCGGGCCGGGCGGAGATGGTCCCGACCGAGCTTGTGTACACCACCCGGCCAACGCCGGCCTCGCCGGCAGCCAGCAGCACGGTGCGGGTGCCGCCGAAGTTGGTCTCGTAGAGCTCTCTGGGGTGTCGCGCCCAGAGGCGATAGTCGCCGGCGACGTGGTAGACGTCCGAGCAGCCTTGAACGGCCCGCCGAACGGCCGCCGCGTCACACACAGAGCCCTCCACCAACTCGGCTTCGATTCCCGCCAGGCGCGCGCGGTCACTGGTTGGGCGCACCAGCAGCCTGAGAGACTGCCCGCGGGCGACGAGGAGCCGGGCGAGATGGCTTCCGACAAAGCCTGTCGCTCCCGTGACGAGAACCGTTCCTGGCATGGGAAGCCCGGACTCCGCCATGCGCGGGGCTACACTGGGGCGGAAGGGACCTCACCATCATGGACCACAGGCTCAGCCGCGCGATTGCCCTAGTACCTCTCTTGATCGCTCTGATCTCAACTTCTTGCTCGCCGGGAGATGTCGAGACCGAGCCCGCCAGCTCGCGATCGGTCGAAGTCTCGGAGTACGGGACCCTTGACGGGCAGCCTGTGCAACTGTTCACGCTCACGAATGCCACCGGGGCCAGCGTGGGGATCATCGAATACGGCGGAATCGTCGTCAGCCTGAACGTGCCGGACCGTGACGGCAACCTCGGGGACGTCGTGCTGGGATTCGACTCACTGGAAGCCTACGTCGCGGACACGCCGTACTTCGGTGCCATCACCGGCCGTTACGCGAACCGCATCGCGGGCGGAAAGTTTCGGATCGACGGCGTACAGTACCAACTGCCGGTCAACAACGCCCCGAATTCCCTGCACGGCGGCGTTAAGGGCTTCGACAAGGTGGTCTGGAAGGGCACCGCGAAACCGGGGGGGGATGGCGTTCAGCTGTCCTACGTGAGCGCCGACGGCGAGGAGGGCTATCCCGGAACGCTGGCGGCAAAGGTGACCTACACCTGGTCGGACGCCAACGAGCTGAGGATTGATTACGAGGCCCAGGCTGACAGGCCGACCGTGGTCAACCTCACCAACCACTCCTACTTCAATCTGGCCGACGGCGGGGCCAGCCCAATCTTGGACCATGTGCTGGAAGTCAACGCGGACCGCTACACGCCGATTGACGAGACGCTGATCCCGACGGGAGAGCTGGCCAGCGTGGATGCCACTCCGCTGGACTTTCGCGAGGCGACGCCGATCGGCGCGCGAATCGACGCGGATCACGACCAGCTCGGATTCGGCAGCGGGTACGACCACAATTTCGTCATCAACCGCGAGGGCGAGGGCTTGGTGCTAGCCGCGACCGTCAGCGAGCCGACGACCGGGAGGGTGATGGGGGTCCATACCCAAGAGCCTGGCGTGCAGTTCTACGCCGGCAACTTTCTCGGCGGAAACTTGGTGGGCAAGAATGGCGTGAAGTACCAGCATCGCAGCGGCTTCTGCCTCGAGACGCAGCACTTCCCCGACTCGCCGAACCAGCCGAAATTCCCGTCGACGGTGCTACGGCCGGGCGAGGTCTACGCAACGTCCACGGTCTACCGCTTCGCCACGGACTCGATGTGAGGTGGGTCATGCGCGCTCGGGCACTGGCCGCGCTGGCGTGCACGCTTTCGCTCTCGTGGGCGACTGATGACGTACCGCCACCCGAGGGCGCAGCGATCGTCTCGCCCGACGCTCGCTTCGAACTGTTGTTCACCCGACCAGAGCAGGGCGAAGAAGGGCTCATGGAAGGGCCGGCAGTTGCCCCGGATGGCTCGGTCTACTTCTCGGACATCCGACGCGGGGAGAATCCCGGGCGGATTTACCGCTACGACCCCAAGACCGGCCAGGTGACGCGATTCGCCGAGGACAGCCACAAGTCGAACGGTTTGATATTCGGCCCTAACGGCACGCTGTACGCGGCCGAAGGCGCGGACTACGGCGGCCGGAGGATCTCGCGGTGGGATGTCGCCACCAAGAAGCGAACGGTCGTAGTGGACAGATTCGGGGGCAAGCGCTTCAATTCGCCGAACGACATCACCGTGGATGCGAGCGGGAACCTGTATTTCACAGACCCGCGGTACACCGGCCACGAGCCCCGAGAGCTCGAGCACCGAGCGGTGTACCGGGTAACTCCAAGAGGCGAGGTCGAAGAAATCACTCGGCAGGTAACCAAGCCCAACGGGCTTGCGCTCAGCCCCGATGGCCGGACGCTCTATGTCGCCGAGACCAACAACGGCGGAGACGGGATGCCGGGCATCCAGCCTGGAAACCGCGGTCCGATGCGGATCTACGCGTTCCCTTTGGGCGCCGACGGCAAGGTGGACGGAGACCGCAGTCTCCATCACGACTTCGGACCAGAATTTGGCTGCGACGGTATGACCGTAGACGAGCACGGCAACCTATACCTGACCGTCAGGGAGCCGTCCGCCCCCGGCGTGTTGGTGCTGGACCCCCGAGGTGCACGGGTGGGATTCTTGGCGACAGGGAAGGGCGTGCACGCCGAGGAGGCCCCGCTCACGGAGACCGAGACGAAGGCTCTCGAAGAGCCGCCGGCGCCGCCTAGCGGGCTGCCCAGCAACGTCGAGTTCGGAATTGGAGACGATGCCAATCACCTGTACGTGACCGTGGACCAGAGCCTCTACCGCATCCGCCTGAGGGTTCGCGGGCACCACCGGCGCTGACCGGGCGCCAAAGGCGCATAGCTGAGGTCGCTGGAGTTGGCCGTGGCCCGGGGCAGGGCATTCGATACGGCGAACGTGGCCTGAGGTTGAGGCGACAGCTCGCTGGCTGTCAGGCCGCCACAGAGCCGGATGCCGAGACTCAAGGTTGGCTCCCAGATGGTGGGGTGACGGTGAAGCGTCGGTTCTACAGTGGTGCTCCCAAACGGACCGCCCCTCTCCCGGACTTGAAGCCTATGGCGACTCAGCCTCAACCTGCAGCATGTTGTTGCTTGATTCAGACTCGGGCCCTGCCCGTTCCCCGTCAGACTCAATGCTCGCCGCCGGCGAAGATTCGTGTTCAACAGGTGCCGGGCTCGCGTCGCCAGCGATCTGAGCCGGAGGGGCCCCGCCAGCGGGCCGGTACAGCCAGCTGTAGGACGCGGACAGGGCAACCAAGAGACCAAGTAGCCCAACCACGGCCGCGAAGAGCCACCGGAGATTCGAGAACTCGTTACGTAGGCTCTTAGAGCCTCCACTGGTCTCGGTGCGCAGCGCCTCTAGGCCAGCCGTGTGGACCTTCCCCTGCGCTTCCAGGGCGGCCGAGTGGGCCTTCCCCTGCGCTTCCAGGGCGGCCGAGTGGGCCTTCCCCTGCGCTTCCAGGGCGGCCGTGTGGGCCTTCCCCTGCGCCTCCAGGGCGGCCGTGTGGGCCTTCCCCTGCGCCTCCAGGGCGGCCGTGTGGGCCTCTCCCTGCGCCTCCAGCCGCGTTGCCAGTTCCTGCAAGCCGGCCCGGACCTCGGTCGCCTGCGCTTCCAAGGCGGCCGTGTAGGCCTCTCTCTGTGCCTCCAGCCGCGTCGCCAGTTCCCGCAAGCCGGCCCGGACCTCGGTCGCCTGCGCCTCCAGGGCGGCCGTGTGGGCCTCTCCCTGCGCCTCCAGCCGCGTCGCCAGTTCCCGCAAGCCGGCCCGGACCTCGGTCGCCTGCGCCTCCAGGGCGGCCGTGTGGGCCTCTCCCTGCGCCTCCAGCCGCGTCGCCAGTTCCCGCAAGCCGGCCCGGACCTCGGTCGCCAGTGCCTCCAGGGCGGCCGTGTTGGCCTCTCCCTGCGCCTCCAACCGCGTCGCCAGTTCCCGCAAGCCGGCCCGGACCTCGGTCGCCAGTGCCTCCGACGCAACATCGCGGACATCGAAGCCCGCCCTCATCTGCCGGTGAAGGTCCCGAATCTGGAACCCAGTCTCCCGAATAACGTTCTCCCCAGCCGTATCGCGCGCGAAGTTGCCGGCGGCGAGGGCCAATTCGGGCTCCACTGCTGCACTCAACAAGGCCTCAACGAGGGGATCCACGCTTTCAACCTGTGGCACGCTTTGACCTGCGACGTGGGAGTCTTCAGGCTTGGCAGTCTGGCCTTCTGAATCTTCGCTCACAGTAGAATCCTAGCATGTGTTCGGCGCCAGAATCGCGACAATAGCTCGGAAACTCTATTCGCCCTACCCGCACAGTTAGCACGTCCAAGGTAGGCCCGCTGTCCTCGGAAGTCTGGATCAATAGGTCCATGCGCCCCGACAGCCGTAGGAAGCGGGGGAACCCTATGGTACGCTGAGGCTGGTTGGCCTGCTCGGTAGAGCGACGGGAGCCAACGGGGCAGGGAGGCACGAATGCTGATTAGGATCCCCAAGGGATGGGAGATTCCCGAGCGGGACGCGACCCCTGAATCGGTTTTCGTCCGTCGCCGGGAGGTCCTCAAGACTGCGTCTCTCGCGGGCATCGGCGTCTTGGCAGCCAAGGCCGCCGACACTCCCTATCCGGCCCAGCGGAACACGCAGTACACGCTTGACCGGCCCCTGACAGCAGAAGCGATTGCGACCGGTTACAACAACTTCTACGAGTTCACACTCGACAAGCAGCAGGTTCGGCACCGGATCGACCAATTCCAGATCGATCCGTGGAAGGTCAAAGTGTCGGGTGTGGTGAACAATCCCAAGACCTACGACATTGACGACTTGGTGAGGCGCTTTCCTCTGGAGGAACGGCTGTACCGCTTCCGCTGCGTCGAGGCATGGTCCATGGCGGTACCCTGGACTGGTTTTCCGATGGCTGCCTTGCTGCGGGAGGCTGATCCGAAGTCCGATGCGCGGTACGTGCGCTTGGTAACGGCATATCGCCCGCGCCAGATGCCCGGGATCGTCTCCCAGCCGCACTACGACTGGCCTTACGAAGAGGCAATGACGCTAGACGAGGCGATGAACGATCTGGCCCTGTTTTGCACAGGACTGTACGGAAAGCCGCTCCCGAAACAGAACGGCGCTCCGATTCGGGCGATCATCCCGTGGAAATACGGCTTGAAGAACATCAAGTCGATCGTTGCGATCGAGGTCACGAAGAAGCGGCCTCCGACGCTTTGGAACAAAGCCATGCCCACCGAGTACGGCTGGTACTCCAACGTGAATCCTTCCAAACCACATCCGCGGTGGTCCCAGGCGCACGAGAGATTCTTGGCGCTGGGACCGGGCGGTCAGATCGGCTACAGCATGCGGCCGACCCTGATGTACAACGGCTACGAAGCGTTCGTCTCGGACCTCTACACGGGCGACGAGTATTAACTGGGCAGCGCGCTCACTTGACAACCCGGTGAGGTAGCTTGCGCGACCGGCGCGATTGGCGCGGAGCACAGGGGGACGATTGGCCCCCGAGCGACAGTGATTGGACGCTCCGGAAGTTGTTCGTGCGGTTCGTCGCCGCACTGTTGCTCCTGTCGCTGGTGGTGACACTTGGAGTTGCTTGGAACCGCGCCTTGGGCTGGGTAGCGATCGTCGCAGTCTTTGCTATCGCCGTATCCGTGGCCAAGGCAGTCCGGCGCGGCGGACCGACCGATTCTCGGCCCAACACAGATTATCGCGAGCCGCCTCGGCTTGGCTAACGGGACCTTCGACCGCGACGGGGCGTGCTACGGTACGGCCCTCGCGAGCATCCTGTCAAGTGTCTCTGAGAATCTGACCCGCCCTGGCCGGTGGTCGGGCGCCGCCGCCAAGTTGTTCCACTCCATCGGATCCTCGCGGTGGTCGTACAGCTCTTCGGTGCCGTCCGAGTAGCGGATGTAACGCCAGTGTTCGGTTCGGATCGCGTGGTGACGGCCGCCGAGAGTGGTCAGCGCGGGGGTTTCCCGGAGCGCCCGCGGGCTGCCCATGCCCCATTTGTCAAGATCGGGGCTCCTTTCCTGATGCGGTTTGAGGCGGTTCAAAGTGGTCCTTGAGTTCGTACGCCTCGGCCATGATGGTCAAGCGGGTCCAGCCTGACCAGATTTTCTGATGGCCGGGCGGCGGGCCGTTCTTGCGATACAGGTAGCCGCCCAGGATCGCCATCGTCCGCACGGCCAGCCCCAGGTTGCCCGGCGTGGCCAGCCTGCGACGGGCTGCGAAGTGCCGCAGCACTCGGATCTGGACTTGCGTGAACAACACCTCCGCCGGCATCTCGGGCGTCTCGCGCCCCAGCAAGGTCATCGCTGCCAGCCGCCAGGCAATGACCGCCTTGATCGTGACCGCCCGCTCGATGCGCTGCCCCGTGCGGTGCCCGAGGTACTGCACCTTGCAGCCCGACTTCAGGATGCGGTGCCAGTCCTCGATGCGCCAGCGCAGCCCGTACCAGTGCAGCATCCGCTCCGCAGCGGCCTGCGAGCTCACCTCCAGCGTCGTCAGCAGGAACCACTCCAGCGCCTCGACCCCGGCCGGGGCCTCCTTTTCCCACACATGCACCAACTGCAGCCGCAACGGGCCCTGCTTGCCGGCCGGGTCCCGCAACTCGACCGTCTTCCAGCGCAGCTGCGCCCGCGCCGTGCGCGCCTCGCGCAACGGGCTGGCCGCCTGCTTGCGGGTGCTGCGCCGCGCCGAGCTCCGTGCCACCTCGATCTTCAGCTTGCCCTGCGCCGGCTGCGCGCGGATGCTGTCGAACAGCTTGGGCCGGCCCTTGCCCTGCGTGCGGTTGCACTTGGCGCGCACCAGCAGGTCGACGCGACGCAGCCGGCGCTGCTCGGCGAACAGCGCGAACACGTCCGCCTCGCGGTCCATGACCGACACCAGGCGCGTGCCGCCCAGCTGGGCGGCCATCTCGGCGCAGTCCCGCAGGCCGCGGATCCAGCGGAACGTCTTGCGCTCTTCGAGCGGCTTGCCGCGCTGCGCCTTGCCGTCCGGGGCGTCGTACTGGATCAGGGGCACGCCCAGCGGCACGCCCGCCGTGCTCACCGCCAGCGTCGAGTGCATGTGCAGGCCGAGGGTGCCCTTCGACTTCTTGTTCTTGCCGATCAGCCCCAGGCCCGCGCAGCCGGGATGCGCGGCGAAGTTGAGATCGGTGCCGTCCTGCAGGCAGAGCGCCACGCGCTCGCCCTGCAGGCGCCGCAACGTGCGCGCGCGGTGCGGCGCGAGGATGTTCTCCGGCGTCACCGCCGACTTCTTCGGCTGGTCGATGAAGCGGTAGTGGCCCTTGACCTGGCCGCGGTCGCCTTGGGCCGCCTCGGGGATCGACAGGGTGGGAGCGGCGGCCTGCATGTTGGTGGTCCGCACCAGCCTCTTTGACAAGCGGAGGTCGCCCAGCTGGGCCCCACCCATCTCATTGTGCGCGAACTGGTCGAGAGCGAGGCCCTGGGCCGGCCCCAGCGCCTGCTCGGGAGGCGGGGCGTCGGCGCCGAGCACGGCGCGGAAGTCGCGCCGCAGGGGGTAGAGGAAGATGGACTTCACCGGCACGTGCTGGCCGGGGGGCGCAAAGCGCCCGCGGCCCGCGGTCTGCCCCACCGGCGTCCAATTGGCGGCCCGGAAACAGGTGCCGGCGTGGCTCTGGGTGTCCACGAACGTCTCCACCAGGGCCGGCCGGTAGCCGTAGCGGAGCCGGAAGTCGGACGGCAGCTGGCGCAGGGCCATGGAGAGCACCTTGGAGGCGAGACAGCGGCACTGCACGGAGGGGCGGATCAGGAAGCGGCTGAGAGCGACCACGCGGTGCAGCCGCTTGCGTCGCAGCGCGGGCGACCAGCCGATCCACTCGTCGCGGGCGGCGACGGCCAGGGCCGAGGCGGCGAAGCCGAGCGCTCCCAGCAGGCCGTGCTCGGACTCGATCAGGTAGCGCAATTGCGCGCCCACATGCAGCACCGCGCCCTGCGGATGCTCGCTGGCGACGAGCTCGTTCCAAGTGCGGCGCTGGAGCGGGGTGCGGACCTCGGTCAGGCGCAGCCCCTGCACCGCCCCGGCGGAGGCCGGGACGGCGGCCGGCGTGGGCAGCGGCTGTCCCAGCCGGCGCGGTCGGCAGCGGGGCGCGCCCCCGTGGCGCGGCGCGGGCAACTGGATGCGGCCGGCCGCGTGCAGGCTGCGCAAGGCCTTCTGGCAACTCGCCATCTGCAACCGGCCGCGGCTGTCGCGGAAGCCGAACTCGCGGCATACGCGGCGGGCGATCTCGGTGCGGCTGGCATCGCCAGCCTCAGCCAGCAGGACCTGCACGGTCGCCACCGCCGTCGCAGTGGTCAGGGTCGCGGCGATGCAATGTTGATCCAACATGCTCAAGGAATGCCACAACAGCGACCCATTTGTCAAGTGTCATTAGTGGGGCATCGGCAGCCCGCGGGTCGCCGAGCAACGGGACCAAGCTGCGCCCGTCCAAGTCCTGGCTCGGGGTGAGCGACGCGAGTTCCGCAAGTGTCGGGTAGATGTCCACCAGGCTGACCGGCCGGGTGGACACTTGCCCGGCTGGCATTCCCGGGACGCGAACGATGAGCGGGACGCGGGTCGCCTCTTCCCAGAGTGTGCTCTTGTGGTACTTTTTCTTCTCGCCGATGTGGTAGCCGTGATCCGAGAAAAGCACGACGATCGTGCTGTCCGCATAGGGGCTTGCGGCCAGCGCCCGCAGAACCCGGCCAATCATCGCGTCGGCGAACGTAACGGCCGCGAGATACCCTCTCGCGGCGGACTGCAGCGCGTTGTGCTTGCGGATCATGGCCTCGTAACTGTTCGCGGCGCGAACGTGGCGGTGCGCGACCGCGGGTATGTCGTCCAGATCACTGTCGAGAATCCGCGGCAACTCCACCGCTGCGAGCGGATGCCGGTCGAAGTACTCGCTGGGCGAGTACTGGGGATCGTGTGGCCGGTAGATGCCCACTGCGAGGAAGAAGGGCCGGTCGTGCGTGGCGCGTAGCTGGCGCTCGGCCCAGCGGGACGTCTTGCCGTCCTCGGTGTCATCGGCCCGAAAGTCGATCGGCCCCCAGTCCCAATGGTGGTTGATCCCGTTTCGATGCGTGTCGATCAGGACCGGGGCCATCGGGAGCTGGATGGCCTTGGCGGGAAAGCGCTCGTCCCAAGCTTCGGGCTGGCCGAATCCGCTGCGTCCCGCGTAAGGCGCGCCCTCCTCGTGCGTGAGCGCCCCCTTCCACCCGCCGTGGTTTGCGTGGAAGATCTTGCCAGCCGCGGCGGTGAAATAGCCGTTGCGTCGGAACAGCTCCGGGAGGGACTCGGAGCCCTGCAACGAGTCGAAGGTGCGCCAGTCGTCCATGTTCCCGAAGACGCCGGTCGTGGTGGGATGCTGCCCGAACAGTAGAGCGGTCCGCGACGGGTTGCACAGGGGCGCTGCGCAGTGAGCGTTGGCGAAGAGCGTGCCGCTGCTCGCGAGTGCGTCGATGTTGGGAGTCAGTGCTTGCGGGTGTCCTCCCAGACACCCGACCCAGTCGTTGAGGTCATCAACTGCAATGAACAGGACATTCGGGCGTTCTTGGGGTAGCGCGGCCGTTGCCGTCACGACCAGTGCCAATGTGAGAACTCGCAGCGACATCGCACCATTCTAGGCAGCCGACGGAAGCGGGGCCTTGGAACCTGCGGTCGGATCGGCCCCAGGGCCTTGTGGGCCCGGGTGGACTTGGTCGACCTGACGGATGTCGGGCACTGGAAGAGATCTGTCGCCATCAGCACCGACGCCTACTTCGATGCGCCCGAACGGTTCATGGGCCTCGCACGCTGGATCAAGCGCAACAGATCGGTCCGCATTGCGCTGCTTCTCGACACCGTGCGGCGATTCCGGTCCACGACCGACGCGTCGGACTGGTCTCAACGGTTCGCGGATCGGTCCTGAGAATCGGACTGGCCGAGCAAGGCCCGCCCGAGGGTCTTCGACGACCCACGCTTTCTTGAGCAAGAATCGACCGGCGCCTTGCACTCCACGGTGGTAATCGTTGGCGAGAAGTCAATCCTTAGGGGTAAGCATTCACTCCGGGGAGTATTTGGGGCCTGGGAGACTGGCCCTCGCGAGGACCAAGGGAGGGAAGGTGCGGCCCGCAGGTGCAGGGTGGGCTCGCTCGCCGCGTTGGGGCTCCAGCCTGAGAAGGTGGGCGAGTGTCGTAGGGAAACTCGCGAGTTGGCCTCAGCGGGGAGTCAAGCTGCGCGCGGGACAGGGCTGTCGGGTGCGGGAGCGAGTGCTGCCGCTGGCGGCTCGTTGGCCGGAGTCCAGCAGCGTATGGGATGTTGGTCGAGGCTCTCATTCAAGAGCTGAGCCGAGATCCCTCCGAGGAAGCCTCAGAGTCACTCTCGAGATTTTGCAAATCGCCGGAATTAGAGCCCTGGCATCGCCTGCTTCAGCAAGGACAGCTAGAGCAGATGGCGAATCGGCGATCTGTGAGTTTTCGTTATGTGGCCACCCAGCAGTTGCTTAGAACCCTTGCGAACGGCAAGCCTGCCAGCGCCGCTGATCTCGCGGCAGTGATAATGCACCACCTAGAGACGATTGCAGAGAGCATCAGGCACGGCAACACGTCTGACTGGCGGCAATACTGGGACCATCCAGAAGACAGCAATTTAGCGCAACCCCGCCACGAGAACCTATGCCGGGATGCTTTGCTCTCCGACCTTCGATTAAGCCTTGACTCTGTGATTGGTGCCGAGCCCGAGTTTCTTTGCGCAGATGACACACGCGCAGACATCCGAGTGTCGTGTAACGGCTTCAACGTTCCAGTGGAACTCAAGAAGAGTAACAATCGAGGTCTCTGGACTGGCATCCAGGAGCAGTTGGTCCAGAAATACACCCGTGACCCGAGTTGCGATGGGTACGGGATCTACGTGGTGTTCTGGTTCGGTCATAACCGAGTCCAAGCGTCGCCGTGCGGTCTCCGTCCGACCAATGCGCGAGAACTTAGGCAGGCCCTACAACACAGACTGTCGCCGGAAGAAAAGCTCAAGTTGTCGATCGTTGTGATAGATGTGGCGAAGCGACCGTCTTGACTGCCCCTTCCTTGGTGGTGCAGGCAGTCCCGGGCACAGGGAGATCGGGCATCTCTGTGTGCACCGTGATCGCGCGACAATTTGGCCCGTGACTCCGTCCACTCCGCCGGACTGGTGCCACTGCGAGCAGTGTGAAGCCATCTGACTCGGGCAGGGAACCGCTCACCGCCGCCATAGTCGCAAATCGTGATCCATCTCACGCCATTCAAACCCTGACACCGTCGGCGCAGCCTGAGCTGTCTGTGAGCATCCGCGAATCAAGTCCCGAGCACCTAATCACCTCACACATGAGGCACCGCCCATCGGCTGAAGGCGCTGCTAGAGCAGCGTACCCTTCGTGCGCTTCTTACGCCTTACGGGCGTCCTAGCGCGCCTCACCATTTTGTTGACGTCGTTCTTCTCCTGCTTGGTCAGGCGATCTTCGAGTTGCGCCGGTCGCCGGGCGACCAACTCGCGCATGTCAATCACCCACTGCAAGTCCGACACCCACTGCAAGTCTGCTTGATCCAGCCTCTCCGCGAGCGCAATCGCCCTGTCAACATTCCCAGCTCTCCGCCAGACTCGCAGAGCCTCGACCGGGAGGCTCGCGCTCTCGTAGGCTTCAGCGGACTCTGCCAGCTTGCTCACATTCTCGAGAATCAAGCCCGCGAGCTCGGGGTCGGGTGAGCTAATTTTGGACAGAACAGCGTCCGCCAAGAGCCAATCTTTCGCCTCGGCCAGGGACTGAGCCGCAACGGCGCGCAGCTCCGCTGCCTTCTGCGCTGCCTCACCCGTGAAGCCGATCACCTCGAGCCATACCTCAACGTCGCCTGCAAATTGTCGCGCCCACTTCGGATTCTTCGCGCAACGGTCGAGCTCTTTCACAAGTCGCTGAAGGACGATGGGCAACGCCGAGTGCAGCCAAGCGCCATCGGAAGCATCCAAAGCCAGTGCCGAGGTAATCAGCGCAAACGGGGCCCGAGCCCTTCCCGCCGTCCAATTGTCAAGGCTGACGAACGCGCGGTGTTGAGCCTTTCCTCCCCACACAGAGCTAACTCGCCTTGCAGTGCTGACCACATCCTTCCGGGCCCCGCCGGACAGTTGCTCGTCCACGATCCTGCGCGCCGCCACCCGCAGCACGCAGTCGCACACCTCCCGCCGGACCGCCTCGTCTGCCTCGAAGGCATTCGCGTCTATCTCGCCAAGGAGCCGAAGGCACTGCCAAGCACGTTGCCACGCCCGCTCTGGAGCGGTGTCCAGCGACGCCACCGCGTCACGGGTGCGAACCAAGATCCGCTCGTCGAGCGGCAGGTCGGCGTCTTTGAAGAACTCCTCGAGGTCCTCCGGTGTGAATTCTTCCGCTGTCTCCAACAGGCGAAGGCTGCGCGCTCGCTCGCCGTCACTGGGCGCGAGGTCCAACAGCACCAAGTTCTCGGTCGCACGGCTCAGCGTGACCCGCAACCCGTCGATGGCCGTGCGGCAAGCCTGAAGCTCGATGGGACTTCTGCCACTCGGCTCGGCGTCGAGATGGTCGAGCAGCCCTCCGACCCCCAGCACGCACGCGGAGGCATATTCGAGGCCTTTGGCAGTCTCCGGAGTGTGAATCGCATCCCGGACTGCCTCGGGCACCCACCCGGGGATCTCGCCGGTCGCGCTGATCACCGCCACGTTCCCAACGTCGCCAAGAACCTCGACCAGCCTCCCTCCGACTTCCGCGTCGGGAACGGCGACATGGATGAGCCGAGCGATAATCTCCTCCCCGACCTCGCGGCTCGTCTGATCTTTAGGGCGCCAATCCTTGTCGATCCGCTTGTACAGCCGGGACGCGCGATGGACGACGCCCGAAATCAGGCTCGGGCTTCGGACGTTGTGGCCGAGCAGGAACTCCTCGGGCCTCGCCAGCTCGTGGCTGAGCATCTCGCTGAGGCGGCTGGGGTCGAAGCCGGATGGCCGCACCGTCTGACCCGCATCAAAGGCCAGCATGAGCCGAGGGGAAAAGGCCTCCCGGCCCGCTACGGCCCGGCAGTACTCCGTGATCACCGCCGCCTCGATTAGCGAGAGGTCCTGAACCTCGTCAACGACGACCCGGTCGTATCCCAGCATGGTCTCGGGCACCCTGTCCGATCGGATCCTCGCGAGCGCTCTGTGCGCCGCAGCGAGCTCCGGGAAGACAAACCCGTACCAAGACCGCCAGTCCGCCCGCTTGATCGTTTCGAGCAGCGCCGCGCCCGCCTCCTCTCCCACCTTGGTGGTCGCAAGGTACGTATGGTCCGCCAGCCGCCTGCCATCTGCGCCGCCTCCCAGAAGTCCCGGCACGGCTCGCCCGAACAGCACGGCCCGCAACTCCGCGTGTAACTCAGGCAAGTTGCCCCACCACGGCCCGAAGTGGTCTTTGATCTTCCACCACTCGTACGCGCTGTCAAATCTCTCTCGGCTCTCCGCCAGCGTCAGGGACTCAACGTCTTGGCCGCAGAGGGAACCAGTGAACACGCGATACTCTCGTGCTTCTACGTTCGAATCGGCCGACGCGAACGCCTTGAAGCGCTGCACGCTGGCGTTAACCAGCCCACTCGACCAGCTGAGATAGAGCGTCTTGCCGCCGCGAGCCTCGACCGCCTTCCAGAGCGCCATCGTCTTCCCAGACCCGGGATAGCCGCGGACCACGCGAACGGGCGAACGATCCTGGACAAACATCCGCTGCGGTTCCGTCCACGGACTCTCCAAGGACTCGCTCGAGTCGGCAGCGACGTCCGGCGCAGTGAGATTGTGATAATCCAACAGCTTGCCCGCGCGCAGGGGCCCGTGGTTGTCGTGGTGCCTCACCTCCCGAAGGAGCACTGCCCCTCTCTGCAAGTTGGCGACTTCCTTGGTCTGAGGGCTCCCCTGCGGTGCCCACCACAGGTAGTACTGCATGCCGCCCTGACCACCGAGCGGCGTTCGGCGCCAGCCTCTGTTCTCCCTATCGCTGCAGCCCTTGACGATCGTCGTGCGACCCACGGCTGCGAGCTGCTGGGCGGCAATGACCAGGCGCTTGCTCACCGCCTTTCGCCCTTCGAGGAAATCAGAGATGGCGTCGTGCAGGTAGATACGACGGTCGAGCCTCCGGCCGTCGACTGGAGAGCCGGTGAGTCCGTCTGGCCGAAACCTCACTACGCTACGTTGCCGCAATGGCCCGTCCTCCTCTCAGAGCCCCGGACCCCAGCATCGCAATTCGATACTTGTCCAACACTGTCCTGGCACTAATCCGATGCGCGAGCTGAGACTGACCGCATCTGTCCCCAAACCGGCCGAAGCGCCGCTGCCGCGGGTGAGGGCAGGATCGCGAATCAGAACCGCCTCCAACCCACACAAGCCTCTGGCCCGTCGCGGTGCCATGCCGAGGACAGACGCTTCCCAGCCAGCACCCTCCATACTGGCACGGGCGGACCAGGTGTCAATGCTCCTCGCACGGCGCCAGAGTCCTCTGAACCGCCCGCCGTCCAACCCGAGTCCCCGACCTCCGCCTCGTCTCGCCGCAGCACGTCACGCCGTCATCGCCCAGCGCCAACGGCGCACGACCCTAGCTGACGGGAGTGCGCATGGCAACCATGGCCAGGACTCGGCCGGATGAGCCGTGCTTGCGCGTGCAGTCCAGAGGAACGGTCCTATGCCGCCCCGCGACTATAATTCCCTTGCATGGCTGAACTAAACCGCCGACAGCTCATGGCGCTGGCGGCCGGCTCCGTGGCATCAGGGTGCGGGCTTCCCGAATCCGGCCCGTCGGACGCTCGCCCCAACATTCTGCTGGTCGTTCCGGACCAGCTTCGCTATGAGTGGACCGGCCTGAATCCCGACCTTGGTGTTCGCACGCCGTATCTCAATGCCCTCGCCGAACGGGGCGTTCAGGTCGAGAACTGCTATTGCGCCTCCCCGCTGTGCGCGCCTTCTCGGGCTTGCTTGGCCGCCGGCGTTGAGTATGGCCGTTGCGGCGTCCCAGACAACGCCCTCAACTACCCGCTGGATCAGGTTACCTATTACTCCCTGCTGCGAGACGCGGGCTACCACGTGATGGGCTGCGGCAAGTTCGATCTCCACAAGCCCGAACCAAGCTGGGGCAGAGAAGGCCAGCACCTGCTTCCTGAGTGGGGTTTCACCGAGGGCATCGACAGCGCCGGCAAGTGGGATGCGATCCGCTGGGGCATGGAGGAACCGTGCGACCCGTACACGGCACACTTGCACGACTCCGGACGCGTCCAGACTCACCACGATGACTTCCTCAAGCGGCGAGAGATCGGAACCTTCGCCGCAACATTCCCCACGCCCCTGCCCGAGGAGTCCTATTGCGACAACTGGATCGCGGAGCAGGGAATGAGGCTCTTGCGGGGGGCTCCAGCCGACCGGCCATGGCATCTCGCGGTGAACTTCGCGGGGCCTCACGAGCCGGTTGACATCACGAGTCGGATGGACGGCCTCTACCGGGACTCGGAATTTCCGCAGCCCAACCGTTCTACGGAGTTCACGCCCGACAAGCATGTCGAGATTCGCCGCAACTACGCGGCGATGATCGAGAACATCGACTCTTGGCTGGGCCGACTGATCGGCGAGGTCGAGGCTCGCGGGGAGTTGGATCGTACCCTGATCGCCTTCACCAGCGACCATGGCGAGATGCTGGGCGACCACGACCTGTGGACGAAACGCGTTCCTCACCAAGGATCCGTCGCCGTTCCTCTCGTGGTGGCCGGTCCGGGCGTGCAAGCCGGGGCGTCGACTAGCTCGCTCGTCAGCATGATGGACCTGGCGGCAACATTTCTGGACTTCGCTGGCATCGAAGTACCCTCGGGGATGGACAGCCGAACACTCCGCCCTGTGTTGGACGGCTCGTCGAAGGACCACCGCGAATACTTGATCAGCGGGATGGACCCCTGGCGATGCATCACTGACGGACGGCTGAAGCTTGTCCGGGGTTATCCCGGCGGTCGCGTCCAGGGCAACGGTCTGCCGACCTATCCGGAGGGGGATTCCGGCGTGGCACCCCTGCTGTTCGACATTGAGTCGGACCGTTTCGAGAACGAAGACTTGGCCGCCCGATTCCCCGATGAAGTCACGCGCCTCACGGCGGCGATCCACGGCCTGCTCGGAGTAGTCGGATGAAGCGGGAACTGCGGATCCCAACTGGAAGATATGACCGCCACATTCTGCTGTGCGCGGACCAGTCCAAGCCCAAGTGTGCGGCACGCGAGATCACACTGCCCGCCTGGAAGATGCTCAAGGATCGCATGGACGAGCTAGGCATCGCCCGCGGGAACGGCTGTGTGTTCCGGTCCAAGGTGAACTGCCTGCGAGTCTGCACCAAGGGTCCGATCGCGGTGGTCTACCCAGACGGCGTCTGGTACCACTCCGCGAGCGGGGAGGTTCTCGAGAGGATCATCGTCGAGCACCTCCGCGACGGCAACCCGGTCGAGGAGTTCGTGTTTGCCCGCAACCCCATGCCAGCGGCCGAGTCGGACGGGACTGCCTGAGCCAGAGAGCCAGGTGGCCGACGTTGACGCGGCGGCGTCCCGGCTGCGACACTCTCAGCATGAGATTTCTGTACCTCGCGCTCCTGCTCAGCCTAGCCATCCCGTCCCTTCCGGCGGCGGACGCAGGCGATGTCAAGCGGTACCTCTACATGAGTATGCCCGACGGGGCCCAGAAGGAGGGTCGGTCGAAGCCGGGCGTCCTGATCTTTGACATCGACGACGGGCACAAGTTTGTGCGACGGATTGACATGCCGGTCTTCGAGGAAGGCCTGCGCGGGTTCGCTGTCAACTTTCAAAAACGTAGCGCCTATTACTCGTCGACGAACCACCGCCTCGGCCGATTTGACCTGGAGTCCGAGAAGACGGTCTGGGAAAAGGTCTATGACGCCGGGTGTGACCGCTCCTCCGTGACGCTGGACGGCAAGAAGATCTACGTGCCGACCGGCTGGTGGTACAAGGGCGAGGACTCGGGCCTGCTCGTTGTTGACGGTGAGACCGGCGAGATCATCAAGCGCATCGCGGTCGGAACGCAAGCGCACAACAGCATCGTCAATCTGTCCGGCACGAGGTTGTACTTGGGCACGACCACAACTCTCTCGGTATTCGACACTTCCGACGAGGAACTCATCATGCAGGTGAAGGATGTCGGGGAGCGCGGAATATTCCCCTTCACGATCGATTCGCGCGAGCGGCACGCGTACGTATGCCTTGGCAACCACGTCGGATTCGACGTCGTCGACCTAGAGAGCGGCAAGGCGATCCACAGGGTGTTCGCCGGAGAAGAGAAGATCCCGCACCGCACCCACGGGGCCGGACTAACGCCGGACGAGACAGAACTGTGGATCAGCGATCAGAGGGGCCAGAAGCTGTTCATCTTCGACACCACGAAGATGCCCCCCGCCCCCAAGGGCCACGTCGAGCTCTCGCAAGGGGGCCATGGCTGGATAGCATTCAGCCTTGACGGGAAGTATGCCTGGAGCCACACCCCCGACGTCTTTGACGTGAAGACGAAGAAGCTGGTCGCAACACTGCGGGACGAGACCGGCCAGCCGATAAGCGGCTCGAAGTACTTCGAACTCCACATCAAGGACGGCAAGGTCGTCCGGGTCGGCCACGAATTCGGGCTTGGCCGCAAGTACGCGAAGTAGGGCCGACCGCACTTACCCGCTCGACGACTCTGGCACGGGTGCCGCCCGTCGACGCCTGCTCCGGTATCTGGATCTCATCCGGGGGAGCTACGCGGACTTCGGCTGATCACGCCGTACCCTTGCGGCCCAGACCCGCACGGTTTGCATCCAGCAGCTCCGGCGGGGTGCCGTACTGTGACAACACAAGCCCGAGCCCAACAGGCACCTGCGAGGTTCTCTAAACCTAGATCCCGTCGAACTGCCCGAGACTAGCGAGACCCCGGGACGCGGATCGCCCCGCCCCTCGCAACCTTCCTCCGCTTCCACCGAGCCTCTCTATGATGAGGTTTGCATGGCGGGCACTTTCTCGCCCCATCCGGACTCGGCACCGGGCGACAGTCCGTTCCTGCCGGGCAGTCGGATGTTCCCGCCCGACTTGGCGGGTCGCGAGACGGAGCAAGCCCTGATCCGGAGACTCCTTACCGTCATTGCAAAGCGAAGTCCCCTCGCCAGGGCTACCGACGTTTCCTCCCCGAACAGCACGTTCAGAGCAGAATACGAGTTTTCGTCCATTGGGTGTCTCTTACATGTTCGGCCTTGAAGGGGGACTCTTCCGGATTGTCGTCGGCATGGAAGCTCGCCTCGAAAGTGATCGGCCAAGGCACCTCTTTATCGACAACCATGCTAATGTTGAACGAACTCGTCACGCAAGCGTTGTATAACCAGAGACGTATCGGATTTGTCTTGCCCTTGTACGCGCACAGATAGACTACGTTGTCAATGTAGCCCAGCTTGAAATTGTCTTGGATTGTGGTGTAGTTCTTCTCTGTTGAGACGTGGACGCCGGGAAACATCTTCTGCCTCGTCTCGGGAGTCCCCTCCAGCAGAGTCGTTTCGAGGGCGGCCGACGTCCTGATAAGGTGCTTCAGCTTAGCGATCGGGCCCTTGGCGCCGTCTGGCGCGATGTGGCGGTACTCGAACGCCACGGTATAGCTTCCGCCACCGCGGGTTCTTCCCGCGTCCAGCGCGTCGTTGGTCCCGTAGTTGAAGATCACCTTGCCCGGCCCTAAGACCAGCTCCTTTTTCTGGATAAATCTCATGATTACCCTCCTTAATGTACTTTACGCAAACACCATTCCGAGAATCTCGTTGTGGCGCTAGGCGTCGCAAGTGACCCGGCCGCACTGATGGCAGACTCCGCGCCGGATCATTAGTCTTCCTCCGGGGTGCATTTGAGCGCAGGATTCTTGGCAAGATCGTGAGAAATTCCAGTCTCATGTTCCTCCTGCTTGCGGAGAAGCTTGCAAGCCAATTCGCCGTGATCACATGGTTTGGCTACAAAAACCCCAAAAAAACTTGATTCCCACTCCGTCCCATCACTGGCACGCACTCGGCTGAACTCGAAGTAATGGCCCATCGCCCCGGGAGCGTACCAGTCTTCAAACCCATACTCACCGTAGGGCACGCGATGCTCCAGCCTTACGCCCTCACCTGTTTCACCCAGCGGATAGCAATAAGCCAGCACGCGATTCTTGAACACTCGCCCACCCACGCGGATGGGATGCCCGCCGGGGCTGGCTGGCGGGAGGGCGCAGTTCGGAGCACTTGAGGCCCCCTCGGTACCCTCTTGGATTATCACTTGGTGCAGCCACTTTTCTACGTGCTCTATGCGCGTCCAGCGAGTCCAGCCGACGCCCAGTATGGTCCCTCCAGTAGAGGCCACCCCCATAATGTAAGCTCCAGTGTCACGGCTGCCTACCAATAGCGGCCCGCCGCTATCTCCGGGCGACAGTACTGGACGCTCGGGGCGCTTGTTGCACATGTGCAGGCGGGACGTTCCAGCGTCTTCCGAGCATTCACTAACCTTTATGGTGGCAACAATCGGGCGGCCCTTCGTACCTGCGTCGCCTATTACCACCACTTCCCTGTCCGGCTCAATCGCAGCGCTTAAGTCGGCTGAGCCAATCTTCACCGGAGCTGCGGGCGCGTCAAAGGGGCGCTGTAAGCATTCACTCCGGGGAGTATTTGGGGCCTAGGAGACTGGCCCTCGCGAGGACCAAGGGAGGGAAGGTGCGGCCCGCAGGTGCAGGGTGGGCTCGCTCGCCGCGTTGGGGCTCCAGCCTGAGAAGGTGGGCGAGTGTCGTAGGGAAACTCGCGAGTTGGCCTCAGCGGGGAGTCAAGCTGCGCGCGGGACAGTGCTGTCGGGTGCGTGAGCGAGTGCTGCCGCTGGCGGCTCGTTGGCCGGAGTCCAGCAGCGTATGGGAGGTGCGCGGAGTTCCTCCATGCGCTGCTCGTCCATCTCTCACGGGAGCCATGGGGACAGGTCCGATGGGGCCTGGCCCCGGTTGCGCGCATAGGCATCCAGCCAATCCTGCGGGCACCGGTACGGGTTCAGCCCAGCCACTCTCGCTGTCTGCAGCACGCTGAGCAGGCGCCCCGCCGTCTTGGCCCTGGCCGGTCCGCCGGGCCCGAAGCGCCGCTGGCGCGAGATCACGGGCCCGCGCAAGGTCCACTCCGAGCGGTTGTTGTCCATGGGAATCCCCGGATCCTCGAGAAACACGCTGGGACCCTCCTGATGCTGGATCAAGGACGCCGTGGGGTTGCCCTGCGCTGCCACTTGGGCCAGTTCCGCGCCGGTCCGGCCACCGCTTGGCTGCAAGCCTTCCAGCACCTCATAGCGGGCGACCAGGCGCTGCCACGCTTGCAGCGCGTCGTCGAAGAGTTCCCCGAAGCTGGCTTCCAGGCTTGCCTGCGCAGCCGCGAAGTCCTCGGCCTGGCCCTGCAAGGGCAGGTCGGGCTGTCAGGCCCTGCGACGCAGGCGCGCCAAGTGGAACACTTCCCCGATCCGCTCGAGCCCATCCCTGGCCCACGGCTGCAGTTCCGGAAAGCCGGCTTCCCCGTAACGGCGAGACATCGGACGGATGGGAGCTGCATCCTTGGTCCTTCGGTGGCCCCAGCGCACACCGCTGCGGGGCTGAATGTCAGTGCTTCCAGATAGAGGGGTGGACATTTCCTGCTGATTCTGTCATAGTGGGCCTTGGTGGCTGGCCTTCAGATGGCAACAACGGTGCAAGACGCGCACTTTGACCTGCGCGCTGTTTGCGTGCGCCCGACGCGCGGCGGCTGCGAGCACCGACGTTGGGACCGGCTGGTGGCCGCCCACCACTACCTGTCCTTCCAGCGCATGTTCGGACGTGCCTTGCGGCATGTCGCAACCCTGGACGGGACTTGGCTGGCGCTGCTGGGATGGCAACCCGGAGCGCTGCGCGTGGCCGTGCGCGACCGCTGGATCGGCTGGTCGCTGCAGCAGAAGCTGCGCCGCCTGCATCTGATCGCCCAGAATGTGCGCTTCGTGATGCTGCCCGCCGCTGCCGGGCGCAAGAACCTGGCATCGAGGGTCTTGGGCCTCAGCCTGCGCCGCTTGTCGGGAGACATCTTGGCCGAACATGGGTATCCGGCGCTGCTCGCGGAAACCTTCGTGGACCGCGCGCTGCACAGGGGCACGTGCTACCGCGCCGCGAACTGGCAGCCGCTGGGGTTCACCAGCGGCTATGGCCGCCAGCGGGGCCCCACGGCCCGCTGGCGGCATCATGGCCAGCCCAAGCAAGTGCTGGTGTACCCCTTGGCCCGTAACGTGCAGGCGCGTTTGCGCCAGCCCGAGCAGGAGCCCTGCTGGGGCGGTCCCGCCAAGCGGCCGCCGGCTCCGGCCGCGGTGCTGCGCAGCCTGCTCGAGCGCCTGCAGCAGGAGCCGCACTGCCGCCCGGCCGGCGGCCGCCGCTATGCGCTGGCCAGCCTGCTGTGCCTGGCCGCGAGTGCGCACATGGCCGGCTACCGCGGCGTGACGGCCTACTCGCGTTATGCCACCCTGCTCAGCCAGCGGCAGCGGCAGGCCGCCGGCTGCTGGTTCAACATGCGGCTACAACGCTACGCCGCTCCGGTGCCGAGCACGTTCTACCAAGCCTTGGTCCGGCTGCCGCCGGAGGTGTTCGAGGGGGCCGTCGAGCACGCCTCGCTGGGGCTGCAGGCCCACTCGCAGCCGGCCGTGCCGGAGCGCAGCGCGCAGGGGCTGGGCGAGCGCGCGGCAGCGGCCGCCGGCCGCGGGAAGGGCCCAAGGTGAGATTCTGGCCGGGCGCAAGCGGGGACACCGCGCGGGAGCGGGAGCAGGCGCAGGAATTGGAACGCTTGGAGCAGCACTGCGCGGCCCTGCTCGAGAAGGTGGAAAGCGCACGGCAGGAGAGCGGGGAATTCCGCCGACGGTCGCAGCGCAGCCAGGCCGAGCTGGAGCGGACGCGGACTGAGCTGGAGCGGACGCGGACTGAGCTGCAGCAAGCCCACACAACGATCGGCAATCTGAAGCTGCTCGTGGCAGACCTGCAGAAGACCTTGTTCGGGCGCAAGAGCGAGAAGCCGTCGGATCCCGGGCCCGAGCCGAAAGCGGATCCCAAGCCGCCGCCCGGGCCGGGGGACAGCCCTGACAAGCCTGACAAGCCTGACAAGGCCGGCAAGGGGCGCAAGCAGAAGGCCGCCAAGCGCAAGCGGGGACGCCAGCCCGGATCGGCCACTCCGCCGCGTCGGGACCGCTCCCGCCTGCCAAAGATTCCCGAGCCCTTGGAGCTGCCCGAGCACGAGCGCCGCTGCGCGCAGTGCGACACGCCCTTCGTGCGCTGCGGGACCAAGTCCAGCAAGATCTTCGAGATGCACTTAGCTGCGCTCGCCCGCGAGATTGAGCGCCAGTGCTACGAGCCGGGCTGCGCATGCGCACCGCCGGGACGCTTGGTTGCGCCCCCCGCGCCACGGCTGTGGAGCGGCACCCAGCTGGGGACCAGCGTGTGGGCCTGGAGCGTGGTCCAAGTTTTCCACATGCATCGCCCGCAGGCCGCGGTGGCGCGCGAGCTGGATGCCATCGGGTTGGGCATGGCACCGGCGACGCTGGCGCAAGGCCTGCAGAGGCTCGCCCGGCTGGTGCAACCCTTGGAGCAGGCCATCGCCGAGCGTCTGGGACAGGCTCGGGTGGTGCAGGCCGACGAAACCTCCTGGCCGGTGCAGAACATTGAGGGCCAGGACAACGCCAAGCAGCCCCCGGCATCCGGCGCCAGGCCCAAGCACTGGCTGTGGATGGTCTGCTGCGAGGATGCCGTCTGGATGCGCATCCTGCCGACGCGCGGGCTGCCCTCGGGCCGCGAACTGCTGGGCAAGCTGGGCCAAGGCAAGCTGCTGACGCTCGTGTGCGACTGCTGGAGTGTCTATCCGGCCTTCGCCAAGCGCTCCGAGAATGTCCGGCTGCAGTTCTGCTGGGCTCATCAGCGCCGACACTACTGCCGGGTGGAAGCCGGCTTTCCGGAACTGGAGCCGTGGGCCACGGACTGGCTCGAGCGGATCGGGGAAGTGTTCCACTTGGCGCACCTGCGTCGCAGGGCCTGGCAGCCCGAACTGCCCTTAGAGGACCAGGCCGAGGACTTCGAGGCTGCGCAGGCAAGCCTGAAAGCCAGCCTCGGGAAACTCTTCGACGACGCGGTGCAAGAGTGGAGGAGCCTGGTTGCGCGCTATGAAATGCTGATCGCCGTGCCAAGCGGTGGCCGGACCGGCGCGGAGCTGGCCCAGGTGGAAGCGCGGGGCAAAGCCACGGCGTCCCTGATCCTGCACAAGGCGGGGCTCAGCGTGTTCCTCGAGGACCCGGCGATTCCCATGGACAACAATTACGCGGAGCGGACCTTGCGCGGACCCGTGATCTCGCGCCGGCTGAGCTTCGGGTCCGGCGGTCCGGCCGGGGCCGAGACGGCGGGGCGCCTGCTCAGCGTGCTGCAGACAGCGAGAGTGGCGGGGCTGAACCCGTACCGCTACATGCTGGATTGGCTGGATGCCTGTGCGCGCAACCGGGGCCAAGCCCCATCGGAACTGTCCCCATGGCTCCCGTGGGAGATGGACGAGCAGCGCATCGAGGAACTCCGCGCACCTCCCATCCGCTGGTGGACCCCGGCCAACGGGCCGCCAGCGGCAGCGCCGGCTGACGCACCCGACAGCACTTTCCCGCCCGCAGCTTAACTCCCCGCTGAGGCCAGCTCGCGAGTGTCGCTACGTCACTCGCCCACCTTCTCAGGCTGGAGCCTGAACGCGGCGAGCGAGGCCACTCTGCACCTGCGGGCCGCACCTTCACCTATCCGCGCCTTCCCCTGCCTTTGGCCCTCGCGAGGGCCAGCCTCCCAGGCCCCAAAATACTCCCCGGAGTGAATGCTTACGGGGCGCTTTAGCCGGATCAGCGCAACATCGTACTCTGACCACTTGTCAACTTCCTGCTCCGTGTAGCGAGGATGCGCCCACGCCTCCAAGCCGATTCGGTACTGCGGAACATCGTCCCAGCCGGTTGAGACTTCGATATAGGGCCTGTCACCGTGCTCTATCACGCAGTGTGCAGCGGTCAACACCCAGTCCATCGCCACCAGCGATCCTGAGCATGAGCCACGCGATGCGACCTCCACGTGCACCAAATACGGGTAGAGGTCGGTCCCGGCGGCCTCCCCGCCAACTACATCCCTGTGCGTAGGGCCACCCGTCTCGGCCGCGGCGCCAGCCCCAACTAGCAGGAACACCGCTAGAGTGAGTTTGAAAAATCTTCCCTTGAACACGAGACGCTAGTCTAGCACGGCAGGTGGGCGGCCCGCGGCAACAAGGGATCTCAAACTGGCACCGCTCCCGGACGCTGGCGGTCGAGACGGTCCGTTGCTTGGCCGATCCCGCGCCGGCGGAAGCTGGACCGTCAGCCAGATCATCCCGACACCGGCTCCCCGATCACCTGCCGCAGCAACTGGCGAGAATCCGCTCTCAGGCCGGGCCTTCCTTGAGCAGAGTCTGTGGCAGCCCCCCCGTTCGGGGTCGGCAGGTAGCGCATTGGCAGGCTGCAGGCCGATCTAGACTGGGGCGAACCACAGCCATCAAGCAGGTGCCGCTCACCGTTTGTTCCGAAAGAGGGGCCATGGTGGCCGCCAAGAAGGTGGTGGGCTATCTGGTCTAACGCAGCACTATGCACGCGGTCGTCAGAACATTTTGAGCAAGTCACGCGCCACCCAGTACTGGGTCCGCCCGGCATGCTGCTCGCGAAGGCGGGCCACCTCCGTCGGCGCCACTTGCGGGCTCCTGGCACCAAACCGTGACCGCGCGTAAGTGGCAACGGCAGCGATCTCGCTATCCGTCAGAGACCTCGCAAATCCAGGCATTTCCCGGTCGTAGGTCTGCCCCTCAAACTCGATCGGACCGGTGACACCATGCAGGATGATCAGCAGCAGCCGCTGCGGAGGGCCGATGACCCACGGGCTCTGGTCTAGCGGCGGCGCCTCACCCATCCCCTGCCCGTCGTACTGATGACAGGCAGAGCAGTGGGCGTCGAACAGCCTTTCCCCGTGGCGCCCGTCGGCCTCGCGCGCTTGCGCGAAAGTCGTCGCGGGGAGGCATGCCAGCCCCGCCCAGAGCAGGCTCAGAACGACCGCTACAAGCTGCGCAACGTTGCGGTCGCTGCGTCCGAGGCCCCGGGCTGACACTGACTGACCGCTATCACGCTCCAGTCTCAACGAACTCCCTGAACTCCCCGACATCTCTGGTCTGGCCAGAGAATGTCGCCGCGACGGTGCCGTCCGGCAGGATGATCGCGTAGAACGGAATGCTCGCTGACTGGAAACGCTCGACCTGCATCCGCTGGTGCGTCTCGCTCGCCTCGTCGAACCCGTCGGTGTATAGCTCGACAAGCACGGAGTCCTTTAGCGCTCCGGCAATCTCCGGGCGGGTGAACATGTTGGCCTTCATCCACTTGCAGTTCGAGCACGCGTACCCGGTGAAGCTCACCAGCAGCCGTTTCCCCGAGCCGCTGGCAAGCGAGGAGGCGCCGGCATAGTCATCCTTGAGCCAAGCCAGCCCTCCGTTGGCACGCTGCTGCGCGCCTGATGCCCGCGCCTCTGGGACGTGCGCCTCCAACTCGCCCAGAGCCGCCCCGGACATGCCGGGGAACAGGCTGATCGCGAATGCGAGGAAGACGCCCCCGATCGCGAAGCGCGGGAGGCCGATCCCGTCCGTCGGCGCATCGTCGCGCATGCGCACGACACCCCACAGGTACAGGCCAGCGGCCGCGAAGAGCGCCGCCCACAGCGCGAGATAGCGCTCTCGGGACAGCACGCCCCAGCCGAACACTTGGTCCACGTTGGCCAAGTACTTCAGACTCACGGCGATGATCACCAGCCCCACCGTCCGCTTCGCGACCAGCAACCAGCCGCCGCTCCGCGGCAGCTTCCCGAGAAGGGCGGGGAACAGCCCCAGGGCGAAGAACGGCGCGGAGAGCCCGGTCGCGAACAGCGCCATGCCCAGCATCGGGTACACGGCTCCCCCCGAAGCGACCGAGCCCGCCAGCAGGGACCCGATGAACGGCCCCGTGCAGGCGAACGATGCCAGTGTGAACACCAGGCTCAGCATCAGCGTCGGCACCAGCCCTGCCCCTGCGGACCGCTGACTGGCCCCTGTAGTCCAGCCGCTGGGCAGCGTGATCTCGAACGCTCCCAGCATGCTCAGGGCAAACCCGACGAGCACGGCCGCGATCAGCAGGTTCGCCCACGGATTCGATCCGATCTGGCTCAGCCCGAACGGGCCCAAGGCCGCGCTCAGCAGGCCGCCGATCGCAGTGAACAGGAACACCACCCCCAGGCAGAACGTGCCTGCCTGGCGCACGATCGCGCCCCAAGGCCTGCCCTCTGCGCCGATGAATGAGCCCATGTAGATGGGAATCATCGGGAAGACGCAAGGGGTGAGCACCGCGACCAGCCCAAACCCGAGCGCCAGCAGTGCGAAGCCCAGCAATCCCTGCGACTCGGACTCGAACCTCTCGACCGCCGATGCCTGGGCTACCGCGGGGAGCGCGCCACTCTGACGCGGCCGTCCGACCTCGTTGAGCTGAACGGGCGCGTACCCGTCCGGAAGGGCGGCTACTGCCGCCACGACCCCCGGATCGATCCGGATCGTGTCCGTCGCGCTCTTGCGCTTCGGCGCGAGGCACTGGCGAGGGTCACACGCCCCGTAACGGACGAGCGCCTCGATCTCCTGCGGGCCCGCCGGTACTGCGGCAAGGTCGAGCTCAATCCAGAACTCCGCCTCGTGGGAGTACCACTCGACGTCTGTCTGGAAGTTTGGATCGAAGACCACCTCGGGAGTCGGCTGGAAGGCCCTCCAGCCGGCGACCGCCTCCGATGCGGCCATTCCTATGGCCAGCCGGATTCCGGCCGGGCTTGTTGTCGAGTAGATGTGCCACCCGTCCTCGATGGTCGCGGTGAGCCGGGCTGCGACCGTCGAGCCGGGAGCGACCGCGTCAGCGGCGAATTCCAGCTCCCACTGGACGGGATCGTAGATCTGAGCGCTGACGGTGCCCGAACACCCAAGCGCCACAGCCAGCGCCAAGAACAACACGGAGGGACAGGGCGGTCGCAACTGGGGGTTCATCCTGATATGCGGCCCCGCGAGCGGGCCGCGCCGCCCGCCGGCGGCGGACGGCCGCAATGCCCTCAGTCTAACCCTGAGCCTTGCTTCGCACGGGTCTCCCTGAATGCCAGAAACTCCGCCAAGACACGCCGGAACTCCCCAATTCTGACATCGCGGTCGCAGCAGACCAGCATCAGGCACCCGTCGTTGCGGAAATTCCCGTCCCAATCCCGGAGCCGCCCGTCGCCCCACGACAGGTCCACATTGTCCAGCTTGCCATCGGGAATCGCGTCCAGATAGGCGCGCAGGTTTACGTCCGTCTCGTCGGGCGGCGAGGCATAAGGCGCGTCCTCAAACCTACGCTTCCGCATTTCCGCCCCGCAATCGCTGGCGCGGATCGATGACCAGCCACAGGGCCGCGCTGACGACGTAGTATGCCGCGGTGACAAGCAGGGGCGGCTCCCAGCTGCCAGAGCGGTCCACCATCAGGCCCATCAGCCACGGGGCCAGCGCGCCGCTGACCTGCCCGAGCGAGTTCATCGTGCCCGACACGACCCCGGCCGATGGGCCGCCGATGTCCAGGCAAGTCGCCCAGGTGACGGCCAGTATTAGCTCGGCCGCACCAAAGCTGAGCCCCAAGCAAGCTAGGGCCAGCCACGTGTCCGTGACGGTTGCCGCGAGAGCGAGGAATGCCGCGGCCGCCACAAGTCCCACCATGGCCGGGATTCGGCGGGCCGCCCGTACGCCCAGCAACGGCACCAACCGATCGCTGATCCAGCCTCCCGCCAAGCTCGCCACCGCCCCGGACACCAGAACCGCGGCAGTGACCGGGCCGATGTCCGGAAGTTCGATGTTTCGCGCCTGCACCAGGTAGGTCGGCAACCACTGGATGTAGAAGTAGAGCCCCCAGGTGTAGCCGGAGTACATCGCGCACAGCCCCAGCACGCTGCGGTTGGCGATCAGCGCCCCCCACGGCGCTTGCGGAGCACGCCCGCTCGCGATCCGCCCGTCTTGAATCGCAGACAACTCCCCCGCGCCGACAGAGCCGTGCGAGTCGGGCGTGTCCCTGAACCATCCACTCCAAGCAATGGCCCAGACGATTCCGAGCACGGCGAACGCCCAGTAGACCGCTCGCCAGCCCAGGTCGGCCATGAGCGCCACCACGATCCAGGAAGTCAGAGCGAACCCCACCCTGCTGCCGAACATGACGACGGACTGGGCGCGGCCCAGTTCGTGGCGCGGAAACCAGCGCGCGATCGCCGATGTCGCGCCGGGAAATGCCCCGGCCTCGCCACACCCGAACAGGAACCGCACGGCCACCAAGGAACCGAAGCTCCAGGCCGCTCCCGTTAGGGCCGTGAACGCCGACCACCAGACGACAACGCGCGTCAACATCAGCCGGGCTCCGAAACGGTCCGCCATCCAGCCACCGGGAATCTCGAACAGGACATACCCCAGCACGAAGGCCGAGCCAGCGGCTCCGATCTGCGTGAGCGACAGGCCCAGCTCCGCACCCAGCGCGCCGGCGGTCGTGCTGAAGCAGACCCTGTCCAAGTAGGTGATGAACATCAGGACGAACAGAAGAGCCAGCACTCGGTGCCTCGCGGGCACCGCCAGGCCCCCTGGCTGCTCGCCCCGCGGAAATCGCACATCCACTGGGTGCGAACGCGACGCTCGGGCTCGGGCCCTACGCCGCGCCGGCCTCGCCCGGCATTGCGCCCAGCAGGCCCTTGTCCAGATAGCGAGCCGTGGCGGCGACTCGCCTGGCCCGCGGGTCGTGAGTCACCATGATGATGGTCTTGCCGTGCTGCTCGTTCAGGATCTTCAGAATCGAGAGCACGTCATCGGCCGCAGCCGCGTCAAGCTCGCCGGTAGGCTCGTCCGCCAGAATGATCGACGGATCGGTCACCAGTGCCCGGGCGATAGCCACGCGCTGCTCCTGCCCGCCCGAGAGCTGCTGCGGCCGGTGCCCGAGCCGGTCACCCAGCCCCACGATCTCCAAGGCCGTCCTCGCACGTTGCAGCCGGTCCTTGCGTTTCAGGCCGGTCAGCAGCAGCGGAAGTTCCACGTTCTCCAGCGCCGTCAGGACTGGGATCAGGTTGAACGTCTGGAACACGTATCCGATGTTCTCGCTCCGCCAGCGCGCCAGTTGGCGGTCGGTCAGCGTTCCCAGAGGTTTCCCGAGGACGCGGACCGTGCCGCTGGTTGGCTTGTCAATGCCAGCCACCAAGTGCAGCAGCGTGGACTTTCCCGAACCGGACGGGCCCATCAGGCAGAAGAACTCACCCTCCGAAATCCGCAGTGAAATGTGATCCAGCGCCCTCACCGAGTATTCTGCCCGCACGTACTCCTTGAGCACGTCTCGCAGCTCGACCGCAACGGTTTCGTTCATGATTCCTGCCGCTCCACGTCCTGTCCGTCCTCGAGGTCGCCCGGCGGAGACAGGATCACGTCCTCCCCGCCGGTGAGGCCGCTCTCCACTGCCACGCTGCTGGCCGAGCGCCGCGCAATGCTAACTTCCCGGCGCATGGCCTTACCACCGACGAACAGGAAGACGCTCCCGTCATCCAAGATCGCCGAGGCGGGGACTGTCACCAGCGCGGTGGCTTGCGCCGTTTCGCCACCCTGGGGGTCGTCCCGCGAGAGGAACGCGACATTCGCATTCATCTCGGGGCGGATCAGGGCGTCTGGTTGCAAGATCTGCACCTTGACTTGGACCGTTGCTTTCTGCCGATCGGCTTCCGGCGAGATCTCGACCACGCGACCCTCGTACTCTCGGTCCCGGTAGGCATCCGTGGTCACAACCGCACCCTGATCCATGAACACCCGCGCGAAGTCGTCCTGACTGATGTCGAGTTCCACCTGTATGTCGTCCAAGTCCGCCATCGCGACCACGTAGCCCTTGGCTCCCCGGTCGCCAACGAAGCCGGTTGTGACCAGCTCTCCCACCTCGACGTTACGCTCCAGCACGGTGCCGGTCACCGGCGCGCGGATGACGGTGGCATCCACGAGGGTGCGGTTGTAGGCGACGATCCCCTCGCTCCGCTTCACCTCGGCCGCGGCCGCCTCGATCTGCTCTTGGCGGGGTCCGATCTCCAGCAGGTCGAGCGTGCGGGCCAGCGACTCCAAGCGCTCCGCGAGAGCGTCCCGGTCGTGCCGAGCCCGGTCAAAGTCCGCCTTGGAAATCACCGCCTGCTGCCAGAGGCCGTCCGAGCGCTCCAAGTCAAGCTCCGCCCTGCCCAGCTGCGCCCGGGCTTCCGCGACATCCGCACGGGCTCGCTGCACTTCTTCGGGCCTGGAGCCCGCTTGAAGCTCGTCGAGGCGCGCCGTGGCCGACTCGCGGGCTCCGACAGACTCGTGAAGGCGGGCTTGGAACTCATCGTCCTCCAGGCGAACAATGGGATCGCCGGCCCGGACGCCGTCCCCCTTCTCCACGCCCATCCACTTGACCCGGCCCACGACCTTGGAGGCCACCTCGATGCGGTAGTGGGGCACGACATACCCGGCCGCCTGCAACACAACGGCCTCGCCCGTGCTCGCTCGAGGCGCGGACACTCGGTAGACTTCCACCGGCACAGGGCCGCCGAACAGCGCCGTCAGCCGCCAGACCGCAACCAGCAGGACCACACCCGCCCCGGCGCCAATCCAAGCGCGAGAGAACTTGCGCCTACGCTTGGAGCCTCGGCCTGCCGAGCGGTCAATCCTGAGGCCTTCCAAGCCCTCGCCAAGGCTCTTCTGGTCCGGCATCGCGATCGATCACGCACCCAGCGAGCGGAGCACTGTCTTGCGGGCGGCCAGCCAAGATGGCAGTATTCCGCCCACGATTCCCATGATCGCCGCGAACACGAGCCCACCGGTCAGATAGCCGGCCGTTAGCCGGAACTGGAACGATGTCTCGGCGAAGGTGACAAAGTTGCCGATCCGGCCCTCCAGTCCGTGGAGCGGCAGGACCATCAGACATCCCAGCAGGCCCCCCAACAGAGATAGCAGGAGCGATTCCAACATGAAGCTCGCCAGAATGCTGGATCTCGAAAAGCCCAAGAGGCGCAAAATGCCCACCTCGCGGGCGCGGTTGGCGACTGCCGCGAACATGGTGTTCATCGCCGCGAAGCAGCTGCCCACCGCCATGATGATCGCCACGAACATCCCCAACGCCTGCACCGGGCCCGCCGAGACCATCTGCTTCGCGTAGTACTCGCTCTCACGCTCGGCCTCGAGTGTCAGCCTCTGGTCATCCGCCACTCGGTTCACCAGCGCCTCGGCGGCAGCGTCGTCCTGGGCCCTGACCAAGGCGCTGCTGCGCGCGCTGCCCCTTCCGAGGTCCGCCGCCGCGAGATTCCCGTCAGCCCAAATCTCGCTGGTGAACACGCCCTGGCCGGTCTCGAACACGCCGACAACCTCCCAGTCTCCCTTGCCGAAGTACAGCTGGTCTCCGATCGAGGTGCCTGCGCGTTTTTCGTGGACGCTGCGCCCGACAGCAACCTCCCGCTTGCCAGTCGCGAACCACCGACCCTCCACGAGCCGAGCGCCCTCGCGCATAGTCACGCCGATTGGGGACATGCCTCGGAGAGTGATGTTGGCGACTGACTCGGGGTCCGAACGTAACGCCAGGTTCACCACGGATAGAACCTCGTGGGATGCCATCGGCCCATCCTCGGAAGTGGCAATCCCGGGCAGGAACTTGAGCTCTTCGAAGTCCTCCCGCGTCACCATGCTGACCAGTTCCGCCGTCGAACCCTGACGCATCACGATGAGGTTCAGCGGGTCGCCCCCCGACTCCAGCGAGCTCCGCAATCCTTCGACAAGCGTTCCAATCCCGACCAGCACTGCCACCGTCAGCCCCACGCCGAGCGCCGTCATGACGGTCGTGGTGCGGCGAACGATCAGGTTCCGGATGTTGTAGCCAATCGGCACCAGCATTTCCGGAGTCTCCTCAGCCCGCGTGCCGCAGCGCATCCACGATGTTCGTGCGGGACGCCACGGTCGCCGGTACGACGGAACTGCCCAAGCCCACCGCCAGGGCCGTCGTGATGCACGCCAGCAACCCCCACGGGGGCAGCACCAAACTTGGGATCAACGGCCCCATCACGGCCGTAGCAGCGGCGCTGACCGCGGGAACCAATAGACAACCCAGCAGACCGCCTGCCAAGGAGATCAGCAGCGCTTCGGCCAGCACAAGGCCCAGCACCGCGGCCGAGTCGAAGCCCAGCGTCTTGAGCACGCCGATCTCGCGCGTCCGCTCGCGCACCGACATCGCAATCGTGTTTGCCGAGACCATCAGCATCGTGAACACAATCGCGGCGCCGATCGCCAGCAGGAACAGCTTCACGTTGCCCAGCTGCGTGATGAACGCCAGCTGGAAGGCCGCCTCCGTCTCGGTCTTGGTCGGTTCCGGGGCGTTGCGGAACATCTCGTCGACCGTCGCAGCCACCCCCACCGCGTCATCCGCGGACCGCAGCCGGATCGCGAACACACCCACGGAGGAGCCGCCGCCTGGAATGTCCCGAAGCGCCTCTTCCATGTACTTCTGATGGAAGAACGCCTGAAAGTCGTCCGGCCCCTCGAAGACGGCCCGAACCGTCAACTCCGGGTCGAACGGCCAGATGTCGCCCTTCAGCGTGATCCTCTGGCCCAGTTCCAGGCCCGTCCGCTTAGCGACCTCGGATCCGATCGCCATCCCCTGACGGTCGCGCTTGAAGGCCTCCAACTGGTCCGCCGGTATCTTGAGCTCGGAGTAGACGTCGAAGATCTCCTCCTGGTCCACGGCGAACCTAGCGAACATGTGCTCGGGCCGGTTGTCGACGTAGGTCCCACCGAACCAGTTCATCGGAACAGCGTTGCGAACCCCATCGATCGCTTCGATCCGGGACCGGTAGTGGATCGGGAGCGACTGCGCCAAAGAAACCTTGTGCCTCGTCACGAGCCGCTGCGCCGATTCCTCGGAGGGGTCGCGGTCATACATCGCCCCATAGACGGCGATCAGCGTGCCGACCAAGCACACCGAGAGGGACGTGCTCAGAACCGTCAGGAAAGCCCTGCGCTTGTTGCGGCGCAGGTTCTTGAACACCAATACGAGGCGTCGTGCCATCGATCCCAACCATGCTTGGCTAACGGCGCGGCCCACCGCCAAGCAGTTCTCATGATACAAGCCGCCACTCGGGTTGAATGGATTCTTCCGGCGACCCGCGCGACTACCGCGCCGTGGCCCCGCCGTCTATGACAAACGTCTGCCCCGTCACCCAAGAGGACTCGTCCGACGCCAGATAGAGGGCCATCCCACCAATGTCAGCCGTCTCGCCCAGGCGCCTGATGGGCTGGCCCGGCGGATACGCGGCCTCGCCCTCGAGGTTCTGCCAGAAATAGGAGCTGAAGTCGGTTCGGACCAAGCCGGGCGCAATGGCATTCACGCGCACTCCGTGCCGGCCCCACTCATGGGCCCACGTGCGAGTCATCATGATCAGGCCGGCCTTGGTAAGGCTGTACAGCAGGCCTTCGACCTGTGGCCGCAGGCCTGCGATCGACGCGATGTTGATGACCGAGCCTCCGCCCTTCTCGATCATCCCCGGCACGGTGAGCCTGAGGAACCGCACGGCCGAGAGCACATTGATCTCGACCATCTTCATCACCGCCGCATCTGTCACCTCCAGCGATGGCCCTTGCTGGATGTTGGTGGCACCGTTGTTCACCATGATGTCGACCGGCCCAAAGAGATCCTCGGTGGCGGAGACGGCTCGCCCAACCTGATCTGCCCGTCCGATGTGGCATTGCACAGGGGCGACGCGACCCGGCAGGTCCGCGAACTCTTCCGCGGTCCTCTCCAAGTTCTCCAGCTTGCGACTCGCGATGACAACGTCGGCCCCAGCCTCCGAGAAGCGCCGTGTGATCTCCTTGCCGATCCCGCGACCCCCACCGGTCACTAGGGCAACCTTGCCCTCAAGATTGAAACCCATGTGTCTGCCTCCGCGAATACACTCCAGCCCCTACGCCGGCGCTGACCGAGCAATCATACCCTCGCAGGCCGCGGTCGCCCGCAGGCGGGGAGAGACCGAATCCCCGCCCTGGCCGCAGGGCCAGATCCCACTGCACGGCACTAGCTTGCGGTGGGTCACGATCCCGAAGTTCCGGGCTGGCCGGCGGCGATTGCGTGAAGGGTCTCCTTTCCCCCTTCAACGGTGCGTTGAACCGCTCCGAGGATTCGCGCGAGCACGTGGGATTTGAGCAGTCTGGCACTTGGCAGCCGGTAGATTGCCAGCCAGATTCGGCAAGGCCAGTCCCCGCTGGGCTGTCCCAATGGTCCCCCGCGGGCCACGTCCGCTACAATCGCTGCACGCTCCCGCGGCATGAGCCCGCAACCGGTCACAACCCCCGTCCGTCCGGCCCACCGCTTTGACGAACGCGCTCTCGGGGCCTATCTCGCCGATCATCTGGACGGCTTTGACCCGCCGTTCTCCGTCGTCCAGTTCGAGGGCGGCCAGTCCAACCCCACTTTCCTGCTGGAAGACGGCGAGTCCAGCTACGTGGTCCGCAAGAAGCCTCCCGGCAAGCTCCTGCCGTCCGCGCATGCCGTGGAGCGGGAGTTCCGCGTCATGCGCGCCCTCCAGGACACGCCGGTGCCCGTCTGCCGGATGCTCCTGCTCTGCGAGGACAGCAGCGTCATCGGCACGCCCTTCATCGTCATGGAGCACGTTCCGGGCCGGGTTTACCACGACCCCACGCTTCCGGGAATGCAGGCCGGGGACCGGCGCGCGGTGTACCGGCACTCGTGCGAAATCCTTTCGGCACTGCACTCGATCGAGCCCGACGCCGTCGGCCTTGCGAGATTCGGGTGGGCGGGGAACTACTATGCCCGCCAGATCAGCCGCTGGTCCCGCCAGTACCAGGCCTCCCGCACCGAGGACCTCCCCGAGATGGAGTTGCTCATGGACTGGCTCCCCCGCCACATCCCGCGCGGCGAGGAGTCTCGCATCGTGCACGGCGACTACCGCTTGGGCAACGCTATCGTGCACCCCTCAGTGCCCCGGATATCAGCCGTGCTCGACTGGGAGCTGTCGACCCTCGGCGACCCGCTCGCGGATCTGGCCTACAACCTGATGACCTACTTCTTGCCGGCCAGGCGGCACCCGACACTGGCGGGGAACATCCCCGCCGAGACCGGCATTCCAAGCCTTCGCGAGCAGCTCGATGCGTACCGCGACGCCAGCGGTCGCGATCCAGCGGAGCATTGGGGCTTCTACCTGGCGTTCTCGATGTTTCGCTCCGCTGCGATCGGCCAGGGAGTCTACAAGCGCGGCCTAGACGGCAACGCTAGCTCTGACACCGCGCTCGAACTCGGCCGGGAGGTCGCCTCGACGGCTGGCATCGCCTGGGACCTCGCGACCGGTGCCCGCGATCCACTGGGTCGCTGACAGGGCTAGGTGTGGGGCGCGGGGCGTCGGCTAGACTCTGAATAGCCGTGCGGTACACCTATCGGCAGCCCCCGTTCTCTTCTGGATTCGGCATGTTGCCGGCAACGCCGGGGGGCCTGAAGAAGCTGCTGTGGGCCAATTTCTTGGCCTGGTTCTTCTTCGCGGCCGGAATCGCGGTGGGCTTCGCGCCCGTGGGGCACCTGTTCCGCTGGCTCAGCCTGACCCCCGAGATCTTCGTGCGCGGTGCCCTTTGGCAGCCGCTCAGCTACATGTTCCTGCACGATCCCGGCGGCCTGTGGCATGTCGGCTTCAACCTGTTCGCGCTCTGGATGTTCGGCGGCACGCTGGCGCGCGATTGGGGAAGTCGGCGGTTCCTGACCTTCTACCTCGCCTGTGGCATCGGCGCCGGCGTGGTGGACGTGGCCGTGCGCATGCTTACCGGGTCGGGAGGAGTGGCGACCGTCGGAGCCTCCGGCGCGGTGCTGGCGGTGGTCACCGCGTTCGCCGTGACGTATCCCCGCACGCCGATCCTGATTTCGTTCATCCTGCCGGTCCCGGCTTGGGTGGTCGCCGTGGCCTATGCCGCCGTCAACCTGCTCGGAGCGGTCCAAGACCTCTCTCGCGGCGGAAACCCGACCGGAACGGCCTTTACCGTCCACTTGGCGGGCATGGCGCTGGGCTACTACTTCGTCCGACGGCGGGCAGGCCTGCCCGAGGTTAGGCGATTCGTGGCCGACGCCGAGTCACGCTACAAGCAGTGGCAGATGCGCAGGGCTCGCCGGAAGTTCGAGGTCTACATGCGCAACCGCGATCGCGGCGGCGGACCGTGGACCCACTGAGGCTGGCATGGTAACGGCAATGGCACTCGGCCCGCCGCCGACGGCCGCGTATTTGGTAGACTGACAGGAGAGACAGGCATGGCACCCTTCCAACCGCTCGTAGCTCTGTTCCTGGGACCGCTGGGAATGCAAGAGCTGCTGATCATCCTCATGATCGCGCTGCTGATCTTCGGTGGGAAAAAAATCCCGGAATTGGCCAGCGGCCTAGGGCAGGGCATTCGGCAGTTCAAGTCGTCCCTCAAGGGAGATGACGCGCCGGATGGCCAGACCGCGACGGCGGACGCCAGCAAGGACGCATAGCGCCCCGCCCTGTCGGCGACACCCCGTCACCCGTCCAGAGTCATGTCTGGGCCCGGTCCTTCCGATCATTAGGCGGTAGAATGTTCCCGAGCAGGGAAGTTCGGAGGGCTTGGCGGCGCCGGGTTGCGCGCGGGCCGACCCATGCAAGGGTTCCATTTCGCGATGCCAGCGGCAGTGCACGTTGTCGGAGCCGGGCTGGCCGGTCCTGAGGCCGCGCTGCAGATCGCGAGGGCCGGCCTGCGCTGCGTGCTGCACGAGATGCGCCCCGCCGTGCGGACGCCCGCGCACGAGACCGACCTGATCGGCGAGCTCGTCTGCAGCAACTCTCTGAAGACCGAGACGCCAGGGACTGCCCCCTGGCTCCTGAAGGAAGAACTGCGCCGCATGGGGTCGGCATGCATTCGGGTCGCGGCCCGGGCGCGGATCCCGGGCGGCACGGCGCTGACCGTCGACCGCCGCAGGTTCGCCGAGCTCCTCACGGCCGCCGTTGGCAGCGAGCCCTTGGTCGAGGTCAGGCATGGCGAGGTGACCGACGTTCCCCGCGACCCGGAGCAGGTGTGGATCGTGGCGACCGGTCCGCTGACCAGCGACTCGCTGGCGGCTTCGATCGCCCGGGAGACCGGCGAGGACCGCCTGTTCTTCCACGACGCGATCAGCCCGATCGTCGACGCCGAGTCGGTCGACATGACGGTCGCGTTCCGCGCATCCCGATACGGAAACTCACTTGACGGCACCGCGGACTATGTCAACTGCCCGATGGACCGAGACCAGTACCGGCGGTTTATCTCAGCCCTCTCGGCCGCAGCCCAGCACCAGGGCCACGAGTTCGACAACCCGAACTACTTCCAGGCCTGCCTGCCCATCGAGGAGTTGGCCCGGCGAGGCCCCGAGACGCTGCGATTCGGGCCGATGAAGCCGGTGGGTCTCAAGGACCCGCGCACGGGCCGGCGCTCGCACGCGGTCGTCCAGCTGCGCCAAGAGGACGCCAGGTCCGGGTCGTACAACCTCGTCGGCTTCCAGAACCACCTGAAGTATGGCGAACAGCGCCGCGTGCTGCGCATGATCCCGGGCTTGGAGCGGGCGGAGTTCCTGCGCTACGGCCAGATTCACCGCAACACTTACATCAACGCCCCCGCCCTCCTGGCCCGCACCCTGCAGTGGCGGGCCAGGCCGCGCGTGCTCTTCGCGGGGCAGCTGTCCGGGGTCGAGGGCTACGTGGAATCGATCGCGACCGGCCTGATCGCCGGCTGGAACGCGGCCCGCCTCGCCCGCGGCCAGGAACCGCTGGTCTGGCCGGACCACTCGGCCCACGGTTCCCTGTGCCGCTACATCTCCGAGGCCAGCCCCGACAACTACCAGCCCGCGAACATCACCTTTGACCTGCTCCCGCCTCCGTCCAAGGACCTGCTGCGCAGATTCCGCCGGCGGAAGCGCGAACGCCGCATGCACCAGTGCCAGATGGGCCTCACGGCCCTCGGCGAGTTTCTCGATGGCCACCAAGTGCCCGTCTGAAGGCGGGATCGAAGCCGCAACACGGCGATTCGTGGACAGCCTGCGGGCGCGCAACGCGTCTGCCCACACCGTGCGGAACTATGGCTCGGACCTGCGGGCATTCTCGGATCACCTAGCTTCCGCGGGGCTGGGCTCTTGCGGGGTGAGCTCGATCACCCCAGCGGATGTGCGGCTGTTCATGGCTGGCGGCCATGCCAAGGGACTCGCCAAGGCCACGCTGGCCCGGAGGCTCGCCTCCCTGAGGGCCTTCTTCGACTATTTGATGGACGAGGAAGGCTTGGCGGGCAATCCCGCGAGACGGGTGGCCGCCCCCAAGCTCCCGCAGCAGCTCCCGACAGTGATGCCCGCCGAGGACACCAACCGGTTGGTGGACAGTGTCGCGCCCGAGGGCAAGGGCGACAAACCCGACGCCCGCGCGATTCGCGACCGTCTGATCTTCGAGCTGCTGTACGGGGCTGGGCTGCGCGTGAGCGAGCTCGCGGGTCTCGACGTGGCCGACATCGAACTCTCCGAGCGCTGGATCCGTGTCCGCGGCAAGGGCCGCAAGGAACGCCAAGTGCCGTTCGGGAAGAACGCCGCACGTGCGATGGAGCGCTACCTGCGAGACCGGGCCAAGCTCAAGCCCCCCGCCGGAGCCACGGCCCTGCTGCTGCACCGCTGGGGCGGCAAGCTCCGCCGCCTGACCGCCCGCAGTATTGCCCTGATCGTGAAGAAGCGCTCCAAGGCCTTCAACGGCGACCCGAGCCTGCACCCCCACTCGCTCCGCCACGCGTTCGCCACGCACTTGCTCTCTGAAGGCGCCGACCTGCGCGCGATCCAAGAGTTGCTCGGGCATGCCAGCCTGTCCACGACCCAGCGATATACCCAGCTGTCGCTTCAGGACCTGATGAAGGTCTACGACGCGGCCCATCCCAAGGCCTAGGACAGCAGGCGACGGTCGCTGCACCCGGTCATACGGCAGTCCGGTCCCCGAAGGAGATCGGGCCCGACGCATTGGCGCCGAGTCGCCGTCAGGCGTTAGCCCGCGCGAAGGCAGCGATGCTCGCCTCCGCCATACACATCCCCAAGAAAGTCGGAAGGGCTCTGGTGATCGGTGGGCCAAGACTTGGAGCCTTGAGATCTGGTCAGATGTGCTGGCTCTGCGAAAGGGGAGCAGGCCGAGGCTGGCGGCCGAGCGGGGACGCACCCTCCGCGAGATGGGTCGGTGTCGGCGAATGCCGTCCGCTGACGGTCGCTCGCTGCATCTGGCACCGTTTCACTGAGACCTTCGCGTCACCGACAATCCGACGCTCACGTGGGCGACGCCTTGGCGAAGTATTGGACCTCTCGGAAGCCATTCCGGTCACCGGCTACTGAGGGGAGCAGAAGTCATTTCCTGGCATTCTAGCACTCTATTCCACGTCAAATAGGCTTGCGAACCGTGTGCTGAGCATGGTATTATCGGATTATGAAGCTAAGCTTTAAGCAGGACTTTAGAACGGTCCCACTCTTAGAAAAGGTCGCCACCAGAAAGAGAGTCGTTGCGCTGGTTCAGGGTGGACTCCAGATTCCCCTTCTGTCCACCCTCTTCTCTATCACTCAAGCGACCATCAATACTTGGCTTGTCAAGGTCGGGGCAGATGGCTTTGGGGCCTTGGAAGAGAAGCCACGTTCTGGCCGTCCGCGCATCCTGAGCGACGAAATCGTGCAGTGGGTGCTCGTCACTGTCCGTGATAAGACCCCCCAGCAGATGAAGTTCTCGTTCGCCTATTGGACGGCGGCCCGCGTGCGACAGGCCGTCCTCGACAAGTTCGGCGTCAAAGTCAGTGTCTGGACTGTGCGTCGCACTCTCAAGCGCCTGGGCCTGACACCCCAGAAGCCCAAGTTCCGCTCGTATCTCCGCAGCATCGGCGACGTGAAGGCGTGGCTTGACAAGACATACCCTGAATTGAAGGCGAAAGCACGCCGGAACGGCGCTGTGATCCTGTTCGCGGACGAAGCCGGGATGCGAGCGGACTACCATGTCGGACGGACTTGGGGCATGCGTGGCAAGACCCCTGTCGTGGTCGACACCGGCAAGAGGTTTCGCTGGAACATGTTCGCGGCCATCACGCCAGACGGTCAGATTCACTTCCGCATTCAGTCGAAGAATTCCAAGGCGGTGGGTTTCATTGAGTTCTTGCAGACAATCCAAGCGGAGCAAGAGAAGCCGATCTACGTAGTAGTCGACAACTGCAGCATCCATACGGCGCGCGTTGTGAAGGAGTTCTTAGCAGAATCAGCGGGTAACGAGCAGGTCGAGTTGTTCTTCCTGCCGGTTTACTCTCCGCATCTGAATCCGGTGGAGCTGTTGTGGGCTTGGGTGAAGCGCAGGGTTGGCCAACAGGTGTTCAAGACCCAGTCGGAATTAAAGGACCTCCTCACGGATGCGATCGCCCAGCTCAGGAAGGCCCCTCAAGTCGTTCAGAAATTCTTTGACCAGGAGGACTGCAAGTACATCTTGGCGTGACACCTCAGACGGCAATTACTTTTGCTCCCCTCAGTATCACTGGAACCGGCGCTGCACCTCGCGGGGCGCAGCCGCGGAATGGCCACTGGAGGCGAGACTGACCGCAACGGATGCTCGGCACCGAACACTCGAGGCCGGTTACTTGCGCGAGGCCGCAGTTCTCCCGATCGGGGCGACTGTGGCCGGGCGTCGGGTAAATTGAAGAGCGCCCCGAGGCCGCTCGCGGCGAACGCACTCAATGCCAAAGCGCACGCTCCTCCTGAACCCTCCGTCCTACGAGAACTTCGACGGGGGCGCGAGCTCCCGCTGGCCCGCCACGAGGGAGATTGAGTCGTACTGGTACCCGGTCTGGCTCTGCTACCCGGCCGGAATGCTCGCTGACAGCGTGGTGGTCGATGCTCCCCCGCACGGGACCACCCCGGCGCAAGTGGCGGAGATGGCGAAGGACTTCGAGTTCCTGGTCCTGTTCACCTCCACGCCAGGCTTCGCCAATGACTGCAAGCTCGCTGAAGCGATCAAGGCCGACCATCCGGAGATCTCGGTCTGCTTTGTCGGCCCGCATGTCGGGGCACTCCCGGAGGCCAGCCTCAAAGCCAGCCCGGCAATCGACTTCGTGGTCCGCAAGGAATTCGACCACCAAGTCGTGAACTTCGCGAACGGAACGCCGGCGTCAGAGCTCCCGGGCGCGAGCTACCGCCTCCCGGACGGGCAAGTGGCGCACAATCCGGACGGTCCCCCGATCGACGATCTGGACGCGCTCCCCTGGGTCACGCCGGTCTACAAGCGCTGTCTGGACGTCACCCGCTACAACGTGCCGTTCCTCAAGCACCCCTACGTCTCGCTCTACACAGAGCGCGGGTGCCCGGCGCTGTGCACGTTTTGCCTGTGGCCCCAGACCATTTCCGGGCACAGGTGGCGCACGCGGTCGGCGGCGGACGTCGCGGCCGAGGTGCGCTGGACGATCGAGAACTTTCCCGAAGTGCGCGAGATTTTCTTCGACGACGACACATTCAACATCCGCAAGGACCGCGTTCTGGAACTCTGCGAGCTGCTCCGGCCGCTGAACTTCACGTGGTCTTGCACATCGCGCGTCAACGCGGACTATGAGACCCTGCGGGCAATGCGGCGCGCCGGGTGCCGGCTGCTGATCGTGGGGTACGAGTCCGGCGATCCCCAGATCCTGAAGAACATCAAGAAAGGGGCAACCGTCGAACGAGCGATACAGTTCACCAAGGACGCCCACCGGGCCGGTCTCACGATCCACGGCGACTTCATCGTGGGCCTACCCGGCGAGACTCGCGAGACGATCCGCCGGTCGCTCGAATTCGCCAAGAGCCTCGACACGGAGACGATCCAAGTCTCGGTGGCCCACCCGTATCCCGGGACGGCGTTCTACGACGAAGCGGTCGCCGGTGGCTGGCTGACATCCGATCCGATGACCGATGCCTCGGGGCACCAACTGCCCAACATCCGGTACGCGGACCTAGACCAGAGGGAGATCCTGGCATGGGTCGAGCGCTTCTACGACGAGTACTACTTTCGCCCGCGCGTGGCGTGGCGAATTGCTCGCAAGGCGATCTTCGACCGCAGGGAGCGCCGCCGCCTTGCCAAGGAAGCCCTGGAGTACCTCGCCCTGCGCGCGAAGCGCCGGGCGCACGTTCAGGCCCACAGCGCCTGAGGCTCGTCGCCAAGCGCGGATTCACCGCTGAACCGGTCGGTTTTCCACAGATTATGTGCAAAGGCGGTGGAAAACGTTGGAGAAAACCGGGGCTCTTTGCACATCCCGGACAGGCCTCGGAGCCGGCGCTGGCCATTCCGGTGCCGCCCAAGGTTGGGATCGGGTATTCCTCGGCCGCCCGCTAACACCACTCTTGGATCATGCCCGCGTTGCCGGCCGTGCTGAGAACCGGTAGACCAGCAGCGTCGACACCGCAACCGCCCCCAGCGAGAGCGGAAGGCTGTCGAACACCGGCACGGGGATCTGCACGCCTGTCATCACCGTTCGGGGGATCGCGATGAGGATTCCGGCCATCGCCTCCCCGGCGATCAGGCCGGAAGCGACCAGCAGCCCTCCCTGACTGGCCGCGTCGGCGCGCCGCTTGAGCGCCTCAGCCACAAGCCCGCCCAAGAAGACTGGCACCATCAGGGCCAGAGGCAGGTAGATTCCGACGGCCACCGGCATCACGTGGGCCCTGAACCTGCAGCGGCGGCGCTCGAGGTGGGAATCGAGGGCGACGATGCCGAGCGCGCCCGCCGCGCCCGCCCACACCATTCCCCACGGCAGCGGCGCTGTGCCGAACAGACCTTCGGCAATGGAGGCGAACAGCGTGGCCTGCGGGGCTCTCAGAGCATCAGGCCCTCCCGTGCCGATGCCGTAGGCTGCGTGCAGCAGGGAGAGCACCGGCGCGATCGTGAACACCGGCACGAGGATTCCGGCGAACTGCCCCAGCTGCTGGAGGCGCGGCGATGCTCCGACCAGATGGCCCGTCTTGAGATCCTGCGACGTGTCACCGGCCGTGGCCGCCGCGCAGCACACAATGCTGGCGACACCCAGCGCACCGAGGATTCCGGCCGTTCCAGACATGCCCAAGATCAGCAAGACCGCGGAGGAGAACATCAACGCGCAGATCGTCATGCCGGAGATCGGATTGTTCGAAGACCCCACAAGCCCGCAGATGTAGCTCGAGACGGCGACGAAGAAGAACGAGGCGGCGAGCATCGCGACGCCGGCGGCGAGGGCAATCGCGGGCGACCCTGTAACGGCTCGGTACAGGACGAACGTGCCCGCGCTCGCGACCAGGAACGCCACGCCCACGAGTGAGTTCGGAAGGTCCCTGTCGGCCCGCTTGGCGACCTGCTTGGCACCCGACAGCCCGCCAGCCAGCTGGCGGATGGCCTTGGCGATCCCACGGCGGATGCTCCACATCGAGGAAACGCCGCCGACGATCATGGCCCCGACCCCCATGTAGCGCACCTGGCCGCTCCAGACGTCCCAAGCGGCATCGATCGCGGACGCGCCACCGGCGGGACTCTGCCACAGCAGGGCCGGTATCGCGACCATCCACGCAATGACCCCTCCCGCCAGCGCGGCAACACCGATCTCGAGACCCACGATCACTCCCACTCCGACCAGAGCGAGCGAGACGTCGGTCCCCGCGTACAGCACCGTGCGGCCCACCCGCCACGCGTACTCGGCCGTGCCCCGGAAGACAGCGACGAGCCCGACCAGCGACTTGAACGCCATTCCGGCCGCCAGTGACGACACCACCCTGCGCATCAGGCCGCCGCCGGCCTCGCCCGCCTGCAGTACCTTGGCGCAGGCGACCCCTTCCGGGTAGACAAGGCCCTCACCCTCGACGATCAGGGCCCTGCGCAGCGGAATCATGAACAGCACGCCCAGCAAACCGCCGAGAAGACCGATCAGGGACACCTCCCAGAAGGGGAATCCGTCCCACACGCCGGTGATCACCAATGCCGGAACCGTGAAGATGATGCCCGCGGCAACCGCCTCGCCAGCCGAGGCGATCGTCTGGACGATGTTGTTCTCGCGAACCGTGCCGCCCCGCAACAGGCCGCGCAAGATGCCCATCGAGACGATGGCGGCGGGGATGCTGCCGGAGACGGTCATGCCGGCGTACAGGCCCAGATAGGTGTTCGCCGCTGTCAGGACGGTGCCGACCAGCAGGCCAATCAGCAGGGCCCGCGCCGTCCACTCGGCCCGCTGAACCGACTGGTCCATCGCTCGTGCACTCAACCGGCGCGAACGAACGCCCCGATTAACCGGGCACAATACCACAGGCGCGCGGGTCCGCTGCCATCCCGGGGAGGCCTAGCCTTGCGACGGCAAGCCTGGGCCGAAGTACAATGTTCCGCGGTGCCGGATTGCGGGTCCGCGGCCTGCGGACCCCGCACGGGAGGCTTCGCAGGCGGGGATCGTCGGGATTCCGCCGCGGGGTGGGCTGGCCGGCACAGTTTGCGAGCGGAAGGGCAATGCGGCAAAGGTTCTCGATAGGCATCGATCCGGGCTGGGAGGGGACATTCCAGGAAACATTGGAACCTTGGCTCCAAACGACGTTCGCGGCGCACGATGAGGTCGATTGGCGAATGCTGCCCGGCCCGGCCGGGGAGCCCGCCGAGGCTGCGGTGATCGACCAGCACGACGCGATCATGGCCCTTGGGATGCGATTCGCGGCGTCCAGCTTTTCCGGGGTCCGCAGGCTGGCGTGCATCGCGCGCTGGGGCGTCGGCTTCGACGCGATCGACATTCCGGCCGCGACCGCTGCCGACGTGCTCGTGGCGCTCACGCCCGAGGCCATCACGCGCTCGGTCGCCGAGGCCCAGATCGCGCTGATGTTCGCGCTGGCGAAGAGAATTCCGGACCTGGACAGGCGAACCCGCGCTGGCCGGTGGAGAACGGGCATGCCACTGCTCGGCAGGGACGTCAAGGGCAAGTGCGTGGCGTCCGTGGGCTTGGGGCGCATCGGGTCCGAGATGTTCCGCATAGCGCGCGGGATAGGGTTCGGGCGGCTGGTCGCGCACGACCCCTTCTGCCCGCCCTCGAGGGCGGCCGAGCTCGGCGTTGAGCTGGTGAGCCTTGACGCGGCCATGGCCGCCGGGGACTTCGTGACGGTCAACGCGTTCTTGGGGGAGGGAACGCGCCACCTCGTCGGGGCGCCGCAATTCGCCCGCATGAAACCCACCGCATATTTCGTGAACACCGCCAGGGGCCCGATCGTGGACGAAGCCGCGCTGATCGCGGCCCTCCGCGAAGAGCGCATCGCCGGTGCCGGGATCGATGTCTTCGAGGTGGAGCCGCCCGACCCGGGCAACCCGCTGCTCGAGATGGACAGCGTCATCGTGTCACCCCATGGAATGGCGTGGACAGTGGAGGGCATGGAGGGCAACAGCAGGGACTGCTGCGGCAACGTCCTCCGAATCGCGAGCGGCAAGGTGCCCCCTTGCCTCGCCGACCCCTCGGCCGCTGGCCGGTCGGGCGTTCGGGCCAAGCTGGCCCGGTGGAGGGACCAGTGAAGACCAGACGAATCCGTCACCCGCGCTCTGGCGGGCCCATCCGGGTCGGACACATGCTGATGGAGTTCGAAATCCCGGGAATCGCCAAGATTTGCGAGGCCGCAGGCTTGGACTTCGTCCTGATCGACATGGAGCACGGTCCGCTCGAAATTCCGCAGGTGGCGAGGATGATCGCCGCATTCAAGGCCACGGAAATCAGCCCGATCGTGCGGATCCCGGCCTCCGAGTACCACTTCGTGGCGCGCGTGATGGACGCCGGGGCCCACGGGGTGATGGCCCCCAACGTGCGCTCGCCGGAGCAGGCCCGGCTGCTGAACGGGGCGATGCGGTACGCGCCGCACGGCAACCGCGGCCTCGGGCTGGGCTGTGCCCACAACGACTACGTGCGCCCGGACTCGGTGCGATACATGGCCGAGGCCAACCGCGAGAACCTGCTGATCTGCCAGATTGAGAGCGTCACTGCCCTGGATTGCCTGGAAGAGATCGCCGCTGTCCCTGGCGTCGATTGCCTGTGGGTGGGCCACATGGACCTAACGCATTCCATGGGCATCGTCGGGCAGTTCCACCATCCGGACTTCTTGGCAGCGCTGCGGAAGGTCGCGGACACCGCCCGCTCTACCAAGAAATTCGCCGGAATCCAGCCGGGCGACCCCAGCCAGGCACGGGAGTGGATGGAAATCGGGTACAACCTGATTTCCTACAGCACGGATATCGGGCTGTACGCAGCGGCGCTGGCCGAAGGGGCCGAAGCGGTGCGGCGAAACGTGCCCGGTTCCTGACAAGAGGCGGCGGTCCGAATGTCCCAAACCCGGGAGGCCTCCGGCCCCGTGCCAATCGCCCGACGCCGGAACCCTAATGCAACACGTTAGACGCCGCGCCATCCCAGTCCGCTCCCCGCCGCTGGCTGCCCGGCGGGAACCGTCTGCCATCATGAGGTGAGGCCATGCGGGATCTGGCGCGCCTGCTGGGATTTGTCCGCCCGTACTCGCTGCGCATAGCGGTCGCGGTCGGCCTGATGGCCGTGGTGGGCGCGAGCTATGGCCTGTTCGCGCTGCTGCTCGAACCGCTCCTGGATCGTTTCCTGAGCCCCGTCCCGTCCGGAGGTCCCATCGAACTGGTGGAGATTCCCTTCACGGACCGCCAGATCTCGCTTGAGGACCTGCTCCCGACCACGGGCGCCGGCACCTTCGGCGTGTTCTGCGCGCTCTTCGCCGCGATTTCCGTCGCCAAGGGCCTCTGCGACTTTGCCGCGAGCTATCTCGTCAACTTTGCTGGCTATGCGGCGGTGCGCGATCTGCGCAACGAGATGTACTCGGTGGTTCTCCGGCAGTCGCCCGCGTTCTTCCAAGACCGGCACACTGGCGAGCTGATCTCCTCACTGGTGAGCGACATCGAGCGGATTCAGTCGGCCTGCTCGCACTTCCTGGCGGACCTGATGCGCCAGTTCTTCACGAGCGCGGCGCTGCTCTTCGTGCTCCTGCAGCACGACCCGCTGCTGACGCTGGGCTGCTCGGTCTTGATTCCCCTCGTGCTGCTGCCAGCGTCCAGGATTGGCAGGAAGCTCCGCACGACCTCGACACGCGCGCAGGGCCACTTGGCGCAGCTGGTCAAGCTCATGCAGGAGACCATCTCCGGGAATCGGATCGTGAAGGCATTCCAAGCCGAGCGCGCCGAGATCGGGCGCTTCCGGGACCGGGCGGAGCGGCTGTTCCGGGCCAGCATGCGGATGGTGAAGCAGCAGGCGGTCGTGTCGCCGCTGATCGAGGTGCTGGGGGCCTCGATGATTCTGGCATTGCTGGTCTATGTCCGGATGCGGATCGTGGCCGGCGAGATGACCGCCGGCGAGGTCATCAGCTTCATCGTCGCGCTCGTGATGCTGCTGCAGCCCGTCAAGCGCCTGATCGGCATCCACAACATCTTCCAACAGGCCCTCGGCGCGATCCAGCGCGCATTCGCCCACATGGACCACCCGCACGACATGGCCGACCGCCCCGGAGCCACCGAGTTGCCGCCGCTGCGGGACTGCATCGAGTTCAAGAACGTCCGATTCTGCTATCCGGGCGCGAGCGAAGCCGCCATCGAGGGCGTCGACCTGCGCGTCAATGCCCGCGACGTCGTGGCCCTCGTCGGACCGAGCGGGGCGGGGAAGACCACGCTGATGAGCCTGATCTCCCGCTTCTTCGACCCCACAGACGGGACCATCCGAATGGACGGGCGTGACCTGCGGTCCGGGACCGTGGATTCCCTGCGCGTCCAAGTGGCGATCGTCACCCAGGACACGATCCTGTTCGACGACACTGTCTACGCCAACATCGCCTATGGCCAGCCGGGCGCGGATCTGGCTCAAGTCCGCGCCGCCGCGACCGCCGCTTACGCCAGCGGCTTCATCGAGGGCCTGCCGGATGGCTACCAGACCCAGCTCGGCGAGAGTGGCCAGCGGCTCAGCGGCGGCCAGCGGCAACGGATCGCCATTGCCCGGGCGCTGCTCAAGGACGCTCCGATCCTGCTGCTCGACGAGGCCACGTCACACTTGGACAGCGACGCCGAGACTCTCGTGCAGCGCGCCCTGACCAACCTGATCAGGGGACGCACAGTGATCGTCAGCGCGCACCGCCTGTCCACGGTACGCTCCGCCGACCGCATCGTCGTCATGGACGACGGGCGGATTGTGGACCGCGGGACGCACCCGTCCCTGATCAAGAGCTGCGACCTCTACCGGCGCATGGTCAAACTGCAGTCGGTCGCGGCGTGAAGCAGCGAGCCGCGAAGTTGTCTGCGGTAAACTTCGAGCGGGGGCCCCGGCGGGCGTTGACGGCCGGCCGGGACCAGGGCCTGCCCGAGGCCATGTCAGTGGTTCTGGTGATCTGCGCTCCCTCGGGAGCCGGCAAGACCACGCTCGTGAAGCGCCTGCTGGCGGAAGAGCCACGGCTGACCTTCGCAGTCTCTGCCACGACCCGTCCGCCCAGGCCGTCGGAGGTGGACGGCCTGGACTACAACTTCGTCTCCGAAGAGCGCTTCGAGGGCATGATCGAGCGGGGTGACTTCCTCGAATGGGCAGGCGTGTTCGAGCACCGCTACGGAACGCCAAGATCGGCCGTGACCTATGCCCGCCGGCTCGGCCGGGACATCCTGCTAGACATTGACGTGCAAGGTGCGGCATCATTAAGGGACCGGCTTCCCGAGGCCGTGGCGGTATTCGTGCTGCCGCCGTCGCGGGAAGTTCTTGAGCGGAGGCTCCGCAATCGCGCGACCGAGGGGAAACGGTCCTTGCGCGTGCGATTGGGAGAAGCGGCCGGCGAGATTGCCCAGTGCAACGCCTTTGACCACATCGTCATCAACCAAGATCTGGAGGAGGCCGTCGCGGCCTTGCGCTCGATCTTGGCCGCCGAGCGCAGCAAGCTGGACCGAATGCAGCCCCGCATCTTGCCTATCCTGAAGGGATTTGGCATCGAACCGAACGCAGCCCCCGAGGAAGCTGAATGACCGAAGACGCAATTAGCAAGACCGACGAGGTCTCCAAGCAAGCCGACCAGAAGTGGGTTATCCCCGATGACGAGGAGCACAGCGTGTATCGCTTCGTGCTCGCCGCGGCGCGGCGGGCGCGACAGCTTCAGGGCGGGCAACGGCCCGCAATCAAGACCTCGCTGCGGAAGCCAACCAAAATCGCCATGGAAGAGATCCGCTGCGGCTCCGTGCGGGTCGAAGTCGTTCCAGAGGGCCAGCCGATCTTGCCGGAGGACGACGGGATCGGAGCCCCGGGCCAGGACGAGCTGGACGCTTGGCTGGCACCGGGAGGAGCTGCGGGCGAGGGTCCCTGGAAGCCCTCGGGCGGGCCTCGGCCACCCCGGGTGGCACCGGGCCCTTGGCCTCCCCGCAGGTAAGCCCGTTGCTAGGCTGGCCTAGCAGCAAGGCGCTTGCAACGGTTGGCGCGAGCCGTGCCGGCACGCGGCGGCACCTCGGGCCCGCCGGGGCGCTCTTCGGCGTGGCGTGCCTCGCGCTGGCCCTCGCGCTGCCAGCCCGCGGCCAAGATCTGAACGTCGAGCACTGGAATCCGCGATCGACGCTCGTCACGCAGCGGAACCCGGTGCCGCGGGCGAAGTTCCCAGTGGTCGACGTTCACAGCCACCACCGGGCAAGCACGGCGCCGGAGCGCGTCGACGCGATCGTCCGCGAGATGGACGCGCTGAACCTCGCCGTGCTGGTGAATCTCAGCGGTGGTTCCGGAGCGCGGCTGCGCGAGGCCGTGAAGACGTTCAAGGATCGCCACCCCGGCCGCTTCGCGGTGTTCGCGAACCCGGATTTCGCCGGGATCGGCAGTCCGGGTTGGCCCGAAAGGGCTGCCAGCCAGCTGGAGCGGGACGTGTCCGCCGGCGCGCAAGGGCTGAAGATCTTCAAGAACTTCGGCATGTCGGTGAGAGACCTCAGCGGCAGGCGGGTTCCCGTCGATTCCGCCGAGATGGACCCACTCTTCCAAGTCTGCGCCAAGCTGGGGATCCCGGTCTTGATCCACGTCGCCGATCCGGCCGAGTTCTGGGCCGAGCACGACGCCAGCAACGAGCGCTGGCTGGAGCTCAAGCTCCGGCCCCGTCGGAAGCGGACGCCCCCGCCCAGTTTCCGGGATCTGATCTCCGAGCGAGACCGGATGCTCGCGCGACACCCGGACACCAAGTTCATCCTGGCCCACATGGGCTGGCAGGGCCACGACCTCGCCGCCCTCTCGGCCCTGCTGGACCGCTTCGAGAACGTCCACGTCGACATTGCCGCCGTGCTCTACGAGCTAGGACGCGTGCCGTTCAGCGGGCGGGACTTCCTCAACAAGTACAAGCGACGGGTGCTGTTCGGAAAGGATTCCTACGTCCCGTCGGAGTTCCCCTATTACTGGAGAGTGCTCGAAACGAGGGACGAATACTTCGAGTACTACCGCAAGTATCACGCCCACTGGCGGCTGTACGGGCTCGGGCTCCCTGACGACACATTGCGGCACATCTATTGGAAGAACGCGGCTCGGATCATACCGGGACTCGAAGACGGCCAGTTCGATTGATCCCGGCTCAGCGGCCTGCCAGGGCCTCCCGGGCCAATGCCTCGACCAAGTCCGCCACCGCGGCCGCGTCCGCCAGATCTGCGGTCTCCACGGGCGTGTGCGCATACCGCAGCGGGAAGCCGATCGGAATGCTGACGGAATCGAGGGACCGAAAGACCGAGCCGTCGTTGCCGCCCGCGGTCACCCCGGACTGGAGCGGAATGCCGTTTCTGCGAGCGATGCGCAAGACCCGCTCCACCTCGCCCCGAGGGACGAGACCGCTCTCGTCCACGGCGCGCACGACCGCGCCGTTCCCCAAGCGGGCGAACGCGGTCCGTCGCGACTCGACCGGGCTGTCGGAGGTGACGAAGGTGTCAACCGCGTAGACCCTGCCAGGGGTCCAGGCCCCAGCATAGTGACGGGCCCCTTCAAGGCCGGTCTCCTCGCTAACGCTGAAGACGAAGTCCACCGGCCTGGCCGCGCGGGCCGCCGCCCGGCGCAGGCGCCCCAATGCCTCCAACAATGCGGCACATCCGAGGCGGTCGTCCAGCGACCGGGCACTGACCCGTCCCCCGATCAGCCGGCGGAAACGCTTGAACACCGTGGCGGTGGCGTCCGGCGCGACACCCGCAGCCTCCGCTTCGCCGGCGGAATCGGCGCCGATGTCGACGCTGCGCTCGGTCGCCATCACGGCGTGGACCGGTCCTCGGGCCCCCCGGATCACCGCCGGGTGCCCCGCGAAGAGCCGCTGAATGCCCCCGCCGACAGCCGCGACTGCCAGCCGTCCGTCAGGGCGTACGGATTGGACGCCGAGGCCGATCTCGTCCATATGGGCGATGAACGCCGCAGCCGGCGGACCGTCGCCCCCAATCCGAACGACAAGGTTGCCCCTCGCATCGACCGTCGCCCCGCCCGCGGCGTGCGAAGGGAGCAAGGCGCGAATCCGCTCCCGCACGGCTGACTCGTCGCCGCTAACGCCCGACGCGGCCACAAGCCGCCGCAGCAGGGCCTCGAACGGGCCCGGGGACGGGGAATGCCCCCGCCCGCCCGAATCGGGGTGATCCGCCGGGGCGTCCCCTGGCGGGCCTGGGGCGCCGGTGATACGCGCCAGCAACTCTTCCAAGCGAGCCAGCTCGGCCGGGTGCACCGCCTCGGCGGGCGAGCCCGCGTTGCGGGCCGGGATGGCCACAATCGCACACTCTGCGATCGAGGCCCAGGGCTCTCCGCGATAAAACGGGTCCCAGGCCAGCGGGTGGCTGGACCTCCACTCCGTCCGGAGTCCAAGCGACCTGCCCGTGTCGGCCAGCCGCCGGGCGAAGGCCTCCGACGGCCGCCCCCGCGAGCATGGCGCGACGGACAGAGCGCGCCGGGCCGCGGGAACCAGCACCACGGCCGTGCCCACCTCCATCGAATTGAGGACGCGCGTCAGGCCAGCGTTGCCCGCGTGCTGCTGGACGGTGAACGCAAGCGCCACGCCCGGCTCCGGATCCGAGCCGGCCAGTCTCCGCGAGAGTCCCAGCATCACGGCCGCGCCGGCCCTGGTCGAGACCCACGGGCTGGACACCCACCCGCCGGCGAGAGTGGCCACCCGCTTGTCGAGAGTCACGCGATCCAGCACTGCGAAACCCGCCGCCCGGGCCTCCTGTCTGCTGCGAGCCCCGACATCGAGGTACAGGTCATCGGCGGCGACACGGGCCGAGCCGCGCGAGCCCGAGAAGTGCACCGACGGCGCCGCGATGACCCCGGGCAGGGACTCGCCGGCTCGTCTGGAAACCCGCACATGCTGGCCGACGAAGTATCGCGCCAGCTCGCCATGCTGACCGGCGGTTCGACCGTCAAGGCGCAGGTAGCCCTCCTCGCCGATGCCCGAGACCACCAATCCCGGCTCGTCGCAGGCTGTGACCACCAAAGTCGACGGCGCCCCTCGTCCAAACACGGCAACGAGAGATCCGTCCCTTCCCGTGCGGTGAGCGCCGGCGACATGCCGCGCAATCATCCCCATCAAGCGGCTCTCGTCGCCCGAAGCCGCGTCGACGGTCGCAAGTCGGGCCAAATCCCCGCCGGCGCACGGCGCGCCGAGAAACGCCAGCGCGAACAGCGCCGCTCGGCAATGGCGAGACAATTCCCCGCGCCGAGCGCTGCGGGGCTGTCCCTGCGGCGCCTCGACCAATGCAGGACGGCAGCCGGGTGGGCGCGATGCCCGTCCTGCGCTCCGGTCAGCCGGCAAGGTCGGCGAGTGCCTCCTCCAACTCAGCCCGGGCATGGCCATCGCCGGTCCGGAAGGAAGCCCGGATTCCCCGCTCGTACATCTGCCGGGCCGGCGCCGGACGCCCCAGCCGCTCCAGCGCCTTGCCGGCGTGATAGTAGGCTGCCTGATAGTCCGCGTCCTCTCGCAGAAGGTTGCCGAACTCCTCCAAGGCGCGGCTGTCGTCACCGCTGTTGGCGTATTCGTGGGCGAGGCCATAACGGGCGAACGTGTTCGACGGCTGGGCTTCGAGCAACTGTCGCAGGGCGCCAATCCGGTCCATGGCTGCAGCATACCCTGCTTGCCCTACACTGGTCGCGGTGGCCTGCCCGTGCTTTGACCCGACCGGCCCTGTGGACTGGTCGGCTTGGAGCGGTCGCTTCAGACCGCCCCTTGGCAGGCCGCACTCGGGCATCTGCCGCGCGCACATCGAGCGCCCCGCCGTTCCGGAGGAGGCTGTCCTGCTCAACTGTTGCAACCTGGGCTACGCCCGGGGACGCTGCGAAAGGTTGCCATCCGAGGCAGCCGACGCCGTCCGGTTCAGCCTCGGCAGCATCGGCGAGGTGCGCTGGACGCTGGAGACGGACCACAGGCCCGTTGCCGCCGGCGTTTGCGGAGCCGGATTGCCGTCGGGGCGGGGCAGGGTGCTCGATCGCCAGATCGAGGCCTTCCGCACCGCGCTGTGCGACTCCCCGGACAGCTGAGCGCCGGCAGGGCCGCGGCCGGTGTTGCGGTGATCGCCCGGAGCCGCTAAACTCGGCTAAGAGGAGCCCTCAGGAATAGCCCATGCCCCAAGATCCAGCCCGGGAAACCGACAGCAGCACCAACACGATCGGACGCCGCGACTTTGCCAAGGGGGCCGCAGCCCTCGGCGTGGCCGCCACCGCGCTGTCGCAGGGCCCATTCGTGCGCACATCGAAGGCAGCCGAGAGGGTGGTCAAGTACGGGATGATCGGCCCGGGCAGCCGCGGTCGGCGCCTTCTCGAGCGCCACATGGTGCACATGCCGCACGGGGAGTGTGTCGCCCTCTGCGACATCTACGACAAGAACCTCGAGCGCGCTCTCAAGGTCTTCGACAACGCCCCGCGGGGATACAACGACTACAACGAGCTCTTGGCTGACGAATCGATCGAGGCGGTCCTGATCACTGTCCCCCTGTACCTGCACTTCCCGGTCATGAAGGCCGCGCTGGAGGCGGGCAAGCACGTATTCTGCGAGAAATCCCTGGTGTTCACTCCGCAGGAGGTGCACGACCTGCGCCAGCTGCACTCCGACCGTCCCAACCAGATCATCCAAGTCGGCCTGCAAAGGCGCTACAGCAAGCTGTACCAGCGAGCGAAGGAGCTGATCGACAGCGGGGCGATCGGAAAGGTCACCCACATCCAGGCGCAGTGGCACCGCAACACCAACTGGCGGCGGAAGGCCTCGCCAGAGTTCGAGGACCAGTTCAACTGGCGGCTCTACAAGCGTTACTCGGGCGGGCTGTGCGCCGAGCTGATGTCACACCAAGTCGACGTTGCCGACTGGATCCTGGACCAGCATCCCCAGTCCGTGATGGGTGTTGGCGGCCTTGACTACTGGAAGGACGGCCGGGATATCTACGACAACATCCAGCTGGTGTTCGAGTATCCGGGCGGCCAGAAGCTGCAGTACAGCTCGATCATGACGAATCGCCACATTGCCGGCCGGCGCGTCCCGGGCGACGGATGCCGCGAGACCATCCTCGGCACGGACGGCGCCATCGAGCTCACTCTGATCCCCTACGGTGACGGAATGATGTACCGCGACGTGATGAAGGTCAAGATGGAGGATCAGGCCGCCGAGCAGGTAAGCGGCGGCGAGAACTGGGTGGCCGGCGCCACGGTCGGCATGGACACCGCCGAGCAGGGCGAGGGCTTCCCGATCGATCCCGAGGCGGTCGACCCGACGCAAGTCGGCTTCATCGAGAAAGAGCTTTTCTTTGCCCGCACCTGGGCCTACCACAAGGGAATCCTGAGGCCCGGCGAAGACGTCGACCCGGAGTATGCCGAGCTGTCCAGCTTCCTCACCGACGTCGCGAACGGCTCCCGCCCGCGCGCCGACATCGACGTGGGCCTGCAGGACTCGGTCGCCGTGATGCTTGCCAATCTGGCCATGGACGAGCAGCGAAAGGTCGACTTCTCCGAGATCAACTCGATGGGCCGCCAAGACTTCCAGATCAGCTCGGTCCAGACCGGCCGGAGCGGGGGCTGAGAGCCTCCCGGCGCAGCTCTAGGACCGTGCATTGCCCGGCGGGGGCGCCATGACGGCAAGCACGACCAAGTTGTCCGGCCCCGGGTTCTCGAGGGCGTGAGGCTGCCCCTCGCGGGCTAGCACCAAGTCCCCCGCCTCGACCCGGTCACGCGTCTCCCCGACGGTCACGAGGCCGCTGCCTTCCAAGACCACGTAGAGCTTGTCCTGCCCGGCGTGGGAGTGGAGGTGGTGGACCTGTCCGGGGAGGAAACAGTTCAGGCCGGCGAACAGCCGCTCGCCAGCCGCCAGGCCGGCCTTGGCCATCCTAGCCTCGGAGAATTCCGCGCGCTGCGCGACCGCCCGGACGATCACTGCTCAAAGCCCGTCTGCCGGACCAACTGGTCGAACTGCTCCGTCTGCTCCGGGGTGAGGAAGCGCACGATGCGGTCGCGGGCCTCCATCTGGTTCCATCTCAGCTCTCCCAGAAGCTCGGCCTCCTCCATGATGAGATCGTCCAGGATCGCCTGGATGTCCTCCACCTGGCTCGGGTTGAGCGAGAGCCGCCCCGCCAGATCCTGCACGGTCGCCTCGATGCGGAACTGCGCTCCGCGAGGCGGGCCCGAGAGGTCGACCAGGCCCGCAATCAGCAGGCCGGTGGCGATGCCGCTGACGAAGGTCAGGGCCATTGCCGCCACCGCCTTCCGGGTCGGCTCCCCGTCCGCTCGCATCACCGGCGGCCCGCGCCCGCTTCCAGCACGACTGCCAGCATGGTGCTGCGATTCAAGTCAATGTCACACCCGAGCCGCACGTTGCAATAGTCCGCACTCTCCGGGGGCAGCGACAGCACCGACTGCGCGATGTTCTCCGGCACCGGCTGCGCCGAGGACCGGTAGAAACCAGCCCCCACGACTGCGACCAGGCACGTGCAGGCTGCGAGAGCCGCGGTCCGCAGCACGAAGGGTCGCGAGAGGACTTCCCACACCGACACGGGCCGCTGTCTCCGGATGCACCCAAGAACTCTCAGGTGAAATCCGGGAGACGGCCCAGACTCGCATCCGGACGGCAGGTCGAGCGCTCCGAACATGCCGGAAACGCTCTGCATGCGCTCAACGGTCTTCCGGTCCTTGGGCCGGCGCGCCAGCCGCTCTTCAAACTCGCGCCGGCGGCGCTCACCAAGCTGGCCCGCGAGGTACTCCTCGAGATTCTCGATCAGGAACCTGCCCATTTCACCGTCTCCCAGAGTCTCCGACCATGGCCGTATCTTACGAAATCTCTCCGGGCGATCCCCAACCGCCTGCCTCGGCCGCCTTGACCAGCTTCTTCCTCGCGCGGAAGAGCCGGACCTTGATCGTGTTCGGGTTGATTCCGGTCTGCTCGGAGAGCTCGCGAATGCTCAGCCCCTCAACTTCCTTCTGGATCAGGAGCGCCCGGTCCTGCTCCGATACGTGCTCCAGCAGCTTCAAGAGCATGTCCCTGCGAGCCGCTTGCGCATCGGCCCCCGGACGACGGTCCGCCGCCCTGGACGAGGATTCCACGAATTCTTGGGCGTCCTCCCCGAGGTCGCCCTCATACAGCACGCGACGACTCCTCAGCTTGCGCAGGTAGTCGTAGCACTGGTTCGTCGCAATCCGGTAAATCCAGGTTGACAGCGACGAGCGCATGTTGAACTTCTTCAGCGCGAAGTAGACCTTGGTGAAGACCCGCTGAGCCACCTCCTCGGCATCCATCGGACGCCGGACGAACCGCATCGCAATCCCGAAGACCATGCTTTGGTTGCGCTGCACGATCTCGGCGAACGCGTCCTCGTCACCGCGCTGCGCACGACGCACCAGATCGGCGTCTGAAGATGGGACCTGCGTCACTGGGCAATCCAGACTGACCCCGACATGGCGCCTCAATCCCCCGGTCATTCCCGCCACCGTCGCCATACGCGAACTTAGACGCGTGCCGGACCGGCGCGGTTGCGCACGGCTGCCAAGTCTTGAGTCTAGCCTCTAGGGCCGCTTCCCCACCGCCCGGTCGCTGCCGCTCTTCCAGTCTTGGTGCGTGCCGGCGGTGATCGGTTCCGTCCGCCTGACGGGTGGGAAGAATGCCGAAGCGCGGCTGAGTCCCGCACCGCACGCACGCTGGCAGCGACGCGCAACCTTGAGGGCCGCTCCGCGCCAGGGTCCGGCTGCCCCGGACCATTCGGAAACCCGAGCCCCAGTTCCCCGGGTTTTTCCCCGGCATTAGCGCGTCGCGCCGGACCGGCTGTGATACAATTGGGGGCGCTCGTGATGTAGCGGTGACGAGCCACCCCCTTGCGGATTGCGCCCCGAGCCTCAGCGGTATTGACAGCCAGTCTCCGGTCGGCTCGGTCAGTCGAGACTGAATCACGGCGCTGGCAAGCCAGCCATAGACCCAGACAGTAGATGCCAACCAGACGGAAGAAGAGCGCGAAACCGAAGAAGGCAGCCACGCGCAAACCCAAGACGCCTGCCACAGCACGTGGCAAGGCCAAAGCGGGCTCCAAGAGTGCCCAGGGCACTGCCCCGAAGGGCTCGTCGGGAATCGCTCCCACACCGCGTCCCAAAGCGCCACTCCCGATCAGCGCTCTCCCAAAGCGGCCCACGAAGCGCAAACCGCTGCCAGGCCCCAAGATCAAACGCGCTCCCAAGAAGTCGGCGGCGAAGAAGACGACGAAGGAGAAACTTGCCACAGCCGAGAAGCGCACCGTCAAGCACGGCAAGCGCCCGCTTGACGGGATCAGGATCCTCGACCTGAGCCGACTCCTGCCCGGGCCGTACGCAAGCCATATTCTGGCGAGTTTCGGCGCCGATGTGATCAAGGTCGAGAGGCCCGGGGAAGGGGACTACATGCGCGAGTTTGCTCCCCAGCTTCAGGGCATGGGGGCCACGTTCTTCACGATCAACCGGGGCAAGCGCAGCATCGCGGTCGACTTGCAGCAGGAGTCTGGCAAGGAGGTCTTCCGGCGGCTGGCGAAACGGGCCGACGTAGTGATCGACGGCTTCCGCCCAGGTGTCATGGATCGGCTGGAACTGGGCTACGACAAGCTCAGCGAGATCAACCAGCGCCTGATCTATGTGGCCCTGACCGGATATGGCCAGTTCGGCGATTACTCCGACCTGGCAGGCCACGACCTGAACTATCTGGCCATGTCGGGCATGCTCGAACTTCTGTCGGACCCGTCCGGGGTGCCTCTGGTTCCCGGCGTGCAACTGGCTGACGTCGCGGCTGGGGCGCTCCCCACCGTGATCGGCGTTCTGCTCGCAATCCAGTTCCGGCACAAGGCCAGGACCGGCCAGCTCGTCGACGTCTCGATGCTCGACGCACTGCTGGGGCTAATGCCTGGGCAGGTGGCCAGCTATAGCGCCACGAAGCTCCGACCCAAGCGCGGCCACGAGAGGCTCTTCGGAAAGTTTGCGTGCTACAACATCTACCCTGTCCGCAACGGTCGATTCATGTCGGTCGCAGCGCTCGAACCGCGCTTCTGGGCGGAGCTGTGCAACGCGATAGAGCGGCCTGACCTCATCGAGGACCAGTACGCGGAAGGGCCCGCGCAAGAGGTGCTCAAGGCCGAGTTGACGCGCACATTCCAGAAGAAACAGGCGGAGGATTGGCTTGAGATCTTCTCCGAGTCAGACGCCTGCGTGTGCGAGGTGAGGGAGATCCCGCGAGCCGTGCAGGATCCCGTTGTCGCGCAGCGCGGCATGATCACGCCGGTCCGTGCCCCGGACGGCGAGATCTACGAGCAACTCGGGGTCTTCCCGAACCTGACCGAGGCGCCAGGCTACGTCTCGGGCGATGCCCCGCAGCGAGGGGAGCACACGAGGCCCATCATGCGCCAGCTAAAGTACAGGGTTCGCGAGATCGAAGAAATGCACGCAACCGGCGCGATCGAGGAGCACGGCCGCGAGCTGGTCGTGCCCGAGCCGAGAGCGGACACTTGACGGGCCAAGGCCCTTAGCCGGCCAGCACTTCGCGCAGCGTCCCCGGCTCGTCGGTGATGATTCCGTCGATCCCCAGCGCCAGCAGCCGTCGCATCTCCCTCTCGGAGTTAACCGTCCACGCGACAACGCGCATTCCTTCGTCGTGGACCTCCTCGATGAACTTGCGGGACGCGAGGCGAAACTGGGGGATGACGAAGTCGACCGGGCTGTTGTACCGCTTCTCCTGATCCTGGGTGCGGTTGAAGATGAAACCCAGCTGCATGTCGGGCAGCAGTTCGTGAACCTTGTTGAGCATCCGCGTGTGAAAGCCGCTGATCATCGAGTTGGCGACATCGCCGTGGCGCTTGATCAATTCGACCGCGGCGGTCTCGTAGCCCACCTCCTTCAGCTCGATGTCCAAGAAGGCCCTTCCCGACAGCTTCTTGAGGACATCCTCGAATAGCGGGACCTCGTAGCCGTCCCCCAGATCCCGGAATCGATCAAAATCAGTCGTTCCGACCGCATGCTTCCCGATGACAGAGTCGTGAATGACGACCAGTTGCCCGTCACCCGACCTCCGAACGTCCAACTCCACTCCGTGGGCCCCATTCTCAAGGGCCAGCTCGAAGCTTGGGAGGGTGTTCTCTCGATGCCCCTTGTCTCCGCGGTGTCCGATGATGGTCGCTCTGTGCATTTCTTCCTACTTTCTAGACTTTCTTGGTGGGATGGGAGAGGTCGGCGGCGAGCGGCTCAGCGCGCCGACGATGGAGCAGGGACGAGGCGTAAGTGCCCGGTGCGCATCCATATGGACATAGGCGAAACATGCATTATACATAGCCCCCGCCATCGCTCCCACGAGCCACCAACCTGACGGGGGCAGCGGGTGGCGCCCGCGCGGTCGATTCGCTAGAGTAGCTGGCTATGGCAGAGAATCTCAGGCGCCGCTCGATGCTGCAAGGTGCCGCCGCCGGGCTCGCGGCAGGAACGGCCCTGGCCCAGTCGGCCACGGCCGCTCCAGTGCCGCTCTCAGAGCCCCTCAAGATCACCAAGCTCGAGACGTTCCTCGTCAAGCCACGCTGGCTGTTCCTCAAGATGCACACCGATGCCGGCCTGGTCGGCCTCGGAGAGCCCATCATGGAGGGACGTGCCAAGACCTGCGCGGAAGCGGTCAGCGAAATGGAGCCGTACTTGCTCGGGAAGGACCCCAGGCGGGTCCAGCACCACTGGCAAGCGTTGTACCGCCACACCTTCTACCGGGGCGGGCCGCTGCTGACCAGCGCCCTGAGCGGGATCGAGCAAGCCATGTGGGACATCGCCGGCCAAGCGGCGGGTCTCCCCGTCTACGCCATGCTGGGCGGCCCGACCCGTGACAAGGTGCGCCTCTACAAGGGCGGCGCCTCCCCAGACACGATCAAGGATGACATCGCCCGCGGCTTCACCGCGTTCAAGGTCGGCCCATTCAAGGAGCGCCCAGCGCGGATCGTCGAGAACAGGGCATTCGTGGGCAAGGCCGCGGAGGCGTTTCGCGCGCTGCGAGAAGCCGCAGGCGACGAGGTGGACATCGGGATCGACTTCCACGGCGCGATCAGCCCGCAGACAGCGAAACTGCTGATCAAGGCGCTGGAGCCGTACCAGCCAATGTTCATCGAGGAGCCCATCAACTGCCAGAACCATGACATCATGGCCGAGATCGCCCGCGGCACGCACCTGCCCATTGCCACCGGGGAGCGCGTGTTCACCAAGTGGGGCTTCCGCGAAGTGCTCGAGAAGGGGGCCGCGTCCATCCTGCAGCCCGACCTGTCGCACTGCGGGGGGATCATGGAGGCCCGGATCATCGCGGGGATGGCGGAGGCCTACTATGCCGCGATCGCCCCCCACAACCCTCTCGGACCGATCGCGACCGCCGTGTGCGTGCATCTGGACGCCACGATTCCGAACTTCATGTGCCAGGAGTTCCGGTCATTGGGCGAGGGATACCTCAAGGAACCTTTGCAGTTTGACGCGGGGTACGTGCAGCTGCCCACGAAACCGGGGCTGGGAATCGAGATCGACGACGAGGCGATCGCCGACAAGATTGACCACGACTGGCGCAACCCCGAGCCATACGACGCATTTGACGGCTCCGTCGTGGACTGGTAGCAGACGAGGTCCAGGCCCGGGAAGGCCGGACCGAGCATTGCCGATATCCGCGCCCCGGTGACAGTCGCCCGCGCGGGGCACGATACGCAGGGCTCTGACCAGACGACGGCCCAAGATTGAGGGTTGCGTGCCAAGCAGGCGACGACGAGGCCGATCCGTCGCCAGCGCGGGAACGCACCGTTGCCGGCGCGACACTCAGACGCGTCCCGTCAGCCGCCCGGGCCGCCTCGGACCTGGGCGCGCACACGGACCGGGCTTCCGCCGCCTGGCACCCGCCGGGACCGCTCGGTGATCGGCCTGATCCTGCGGCGCAGCGAGGGCTCCCGGTGGGCCGGCACTGGACCCGCCAAGCCTCGGCGCGGGGTCGCGCCCGGGCGGTGTAGAATCGGGATCAAGGCTTGGCGGGCCCCGGCCCCCAGCCTGCAAGCGCCACAGCCGCTCAGGCCCGCTTCTGGCCCAAGATCAGCGAAAGGTTTACATAATCCATGTTATCGGAAGTTATTGGCAGGGTCCCGTGGGCCGTTGCGGCGTTTCTGGCGCTGTCCTGCCCGGCAATGGGGATGGAGGCCGTACGCGGCACTCTGGCCCAGCCGGTCACCGGCGAGCCCCTGCTCCTGCTGACGGACACCGGAACCGTGGAGCTGGCGCTGGACGAGAGCTTTGACCTGACAATGCGGGATCCCCAGTTGCGGGAACGCACCTGGGAGGTTCGCGGGCAGCGTGACGGCGACGGGGCCTTGCGCGTGGAGAAGATCTTCACCGTCAAGGATGGCACGCTGCACAGGGTGACGTACTACTGCGTCATCTGCCACATCACCACCCACGAGCCCGGGCTGTGTATGTGCTGCCAAGGGGACACAGACCTGCGCGAGCTTCCCGGAGAGTGACTACCCGACCCGACCCCGCCTGAACGAGCCCATGCAATCTCGCACACCGTACTCAGCGTCCGAAGGCCTCGCCCGAGGCGTGCGCGTCGTCCGCTTGCGGGGGCCCGACGGCTCCCGCGTGTCGATCGCGACGGGTCTCGGGAACAACGCCTACGAGTTCTCGCTCAACGGCAAGAACGCGATCTGGTTCCCGTACGACTCGCTGGAGGACTACCTCTGCGACGCCAGCCCGAAGTTCTGCGGCACGCCATTCTTGGCACCGTGGGCCAACCGCCTCGACGAGCACGCATTCCACGCCGGCGGGGAGCGGTTCGAGCTCGACCAAGGCCTGGGCAACTATCTCACGGACAGCTTCGGGCAGCCGATTCACGGCCTGCTGTCGGCGTGCCCGCACTGGAAGGTTGACCATTTCGCCGGCGGTCTGGAATCAGCGGAGGTCGCGGCGAGGCTGGAATTCGGCGACCATCCCGACCTCATGGCGCAGTTCCCTTTCGAGCACCGGATCGAGATCACCCACCGCCTCCGGCGCCGGCGGCTGGAAGTGCAGACCTCCATCTTCAACACCGGGAATCGGGCAATGCCGCTGTCGGTCGGGTTTCACCCGTACTTCCAGCTCCACGACTGCGACCGTGACGAGTGGAGCCTGCGGCTTGCCGCGAGCTCAGTGTGGAACCTCAACGATCGATTCACCCCGACGGGCGGCCGGACCTCGGCGCGGGAAGTCTTCCCGAATCCCGCCGCGCTCCCGCTGCGGGGGCAGTCCTTGGACCACGTCTTCGGCGACTTGCAGACTGGAAGCGACGGTCTCGCGCGCTTCAGCGTCACCGGGCGCCACGAGCGCGTCGAGGTGGCCTACGGTCCCGGATACCCCGTCGCGGTCGTATACGCGCCAGCCGGCCAAGAAGAGGGGTTCGTCTGCTTCGAGCCCATGTCCGGGATCACCAATGCCTTCAACCTCGCCCACAGGGGCAAGTACGGCGACCTGCCGTCCGTCCGGCCCGGCGGGTCGTGGACCGCTCGCTTCTGGGTCGAAGTCTCGGAATTCTAGGCGCCAGCCGGGAACGGGGGCTGCGCAGCTCAGAACTCGAACTGCAGGGTCACCCTGAACGTCCTCCCGTCGTTCAGCGTGTTGGTGATCGCGCCAAACGTGCGCGAGGCCAGATTGATGTCCGGCTCCTCGAACTGGGGGTGATTGAAGAAGTTCAGCGACTCGGCGCGGAATAGCACCGAGCGGTCGCCCGAAATCGAGAGCCGCCTCGACAGGGCAAGGTTCACGTTCCAGACGCTGTCCTTGCGGAATGTGTTGCGCCCCAGATTCCCGGCCGCCTCCGTAGGCCCGATGAACGAGAACGCGCTCGCCGGAATCGCGCCCGCCGCGGTGTCGGGATGATTCGCCACACGCCCGAGGACGGACGGGTCGACCACGCTTGGACGGTCACTGCCGGCTCCGTCGACATTCCCAACCCCCGGCGAGTCGGACCCGGACCGGATCCCGAACGGCGTGCCCGCCTTCCAGAGCACGACCCCGCTTGTCTGCCAGCCGGCCAGGATGGCGCGCAAAGGCCGCGCCATCCCGGCGGCCGACCTGGCCGAGTAGCTCAGCCGCGCAAGGAGCGAGTGCGGCTGGTCAAAATTGCTGGGGCCCTTCATGTGCCCCCAAACGTCAAACTCGCTCGGACTGCGCGCATTCCGGCCGTCACGCCCGGTGGCCGTGTTGGTGTAGTCGGAGGCGAGATCGATGGCCTTGCTCCACCAGTAGGACGTGTCAAGGGACAGGCCTTGCCAGTTCGGCACGCGCAGGGTCACCTTCCCCGCGTCGAAGTACCCGATCGAGCCGTTCACGGTGTTCAGGATGTCAAAGTAGCGCGGGTCCGGTCGCCTCAGGTTGATCGTCCGTGTCGTCTGCGGCACGCCTGGCACAGGCCGCCCGCGGTTCGTGTAGCGCACATTCAGGAGGCGGTGCGAGCGACTGCCCACATACGCGAGCTCCAGCGTCCAGTCGCGCAGCGGCTCCAGCGTCCAAGAAAAGTTGTACTGATGGGAGTACGGCGTCGAGAGTTTCGGGTCGAGCTGGTAGCGCAGGCTGCGGGCAGTCGGGTCCAAGTCCGCCGGCGTGAAGTCCCCCAGCGGATCGAGCAGGTCGGGGGCGTTGACCACGACTTGGAGCACTCCCGGCGTGTTGAAACGCGACTGCATGAACGTCGTGTTGAAGATCTGCCCGTAGTGCACCCCGAACGCAGCGCGAATCACGCCCACCGCCCCGGGGGCCCTGTAGGCCACGCCCACCGAGGGTGCCAGGTTGTTCCAGTCCGGGTCGTAGGGAATCTCGGTGAGCCCGTCCACCTCGCTCGGACCACCCACTGGCTCGTAGCGCAGCCCGAGGTCGAGAGTGAGACCTGGCCGCACGCTCCAAGAATCGTGCACGTAGACCGCCGAACCCCAGTTGCGGAAGCCTCGGTGCGCGTTGCCGATCGCGAAACGGTAGCTGCTGGGCGTGCCCTCAAGCAGGTTCTCGACGGCGTTGCGCCCGAAGTCCGCCCGGAAACTGAAGGTGCCGCGGTGGTCGGCGCTCTCGAAGCCGTTCACCTGGTGGCGGGCCACCTCGCCGCCAACGGTCACCCGGTGCCGTCCGGACACGCGCGTCAGCCGGGCCCCGTGGCGGAACACGTTCTGGGCACGGTCGATCGGCATGCTGCTGCTGGGGCCGATCGACTGCAAGATGCGGCTGAAGAGGAAAAAGGGCCCCAGCGATGTCTCCTCAGGCACGAGCAGCGATCCGGTCCGGTCAAATGCGGTCGAAAGGTCCAGGGTGGACTCGGGGCTCCACGAATGGCTCCATGTCAGCGCTGCGGCGTGGTTCTTGGTCGTCGTGTCGGGATTCTGGCCGCCCACGAGCTGAAAGGCCTCGACATGTTGGAGCGTCACGCCATACTTCGCCGTCAATCGCCCTGCCCCGAGCGAGTTGTCAAGAATGGCACTTGCGCGATCGTTGTGGATTTTCTGCGGGGCGTTGGTGTTGAGCGCGCGGGCGTTGATATCGGTCCGGTTCGGCAGCTCGGCCGGGTAGGCATTGAGCACGCGCTCCGCGAGGGCGCGCTTGGCGGGATTGCTGGCCGTGGGAACGCGCTCGTCGGCCGCGGGCACCAGCACGTTGCCGTTCACCTGGCCCAACAGCCGCCGCTGGCTGAGCTGCACGGAGAGCGCGGAGCCCCGGAATGCGGACGTCCCTAGCCGGACCCCGTAGTCGTTGGTGCGGGCCGGGCGGACCCGTCCGACCTGGAAGAACGAACGCGCGGCCAAGGCGCTGTTCTGGTGCCCCCAGAACAGCTGGCCATGCAGCCCTCGCGCCCGCTGGGCCGGCAGGTGCAGGCTGGGCCTGGGAGCGCCGCCATACTCAAGCCCGAAGTACGCCTGCTCAGCTGCGAACGTGTCGACCACTGTGGCCGTCGCGCCCATCCGGCGCAGGAGCTCCTTCAACACGTTGTTGTCGATCAGGGTCAGGCGGACATTCTCGTTGCGGCGCGCCTCGCCGGCGCCAGAGTTCACCTCCCCCAGAAGGTTCAGCCGGGTCCGCTCGCCTTGGTCCCCGTCCGTCTCCTGCTGCGCGTCGACAACGTCCGCCTCGTCCTCGACCGGTGCCGGCGGTGCCTCCGCTCCGACGCCCGCCGGGCCCTGATCGTCGCGCGCGCCGCAAGGCAGGGCCATCGCGACCAGCGCGAGAATGCACGAGCGAAGACGGAAAGCGGCGAAGACTCGGACCACGGAGGACAGTCCGATTCTACTCTGCACCCTGGCGATTCCGACGGGATCGAGCTGCCGGACCGCAATCCGGCCCCGGGCGGAATGCTCGCGGCCCGCGCGGCCGGTCATGCCCTGGTCGACTTCCCCGCCCTGGCCGGCCATCTTCGAGCCGGACCCTGAGAGTCCCTCGCGGATGCCGTCCCGGTCAGGCGGGGGCCATCTCGAGCAGCATCGTTTCCAACACATGCAGCATCACGGCAAAGCTCACCGGCGAGAGCTTGTCAACTGAGTCCTGCGCCGTGTGCCAATGCGAATTCCCGGGGCCGTAGTCAAAGTCGATCAGATTGACGGCGGGAACGCCGATCCTGAGGAATGGGACATGGTCGTCCTCAACGTATCCAACCCGGTCGCCAAACGCGTCGGCGTAGCCCAGCCTGCGGGCAATGTCCCAGATCTCTCCGCGAACTCGGGAATCCGAATACCCCTCCCAGAGCAGCCCCAGCCCGGCATCCCCGACCATGTCCACGTTGACCAAGGCCCGCACACGGCGGGCCGTTCCATCCCGACCCCAAGCGCGGGCAAGCCGCCGGCTGCCGTAGGTGTGATCGCCGTCGCGCCATTCGACGACGCTCTCCTCGCCGTCGAAGAAGACGATCCAGACCGGAGGCCGGGTGCCCGGCGGCCAATTGTCCAGGCGATCCGCAAGCACCATCAGAAGCGCCGCCGAGGAACCACCGTCGTTGGCTCCCACGAATCCCGGGAGCGCTTTCGTGTCGTAGTGGCCGGAAATGACCGTGACCCCGCTTGCACTCGGGTCCCCGAACGTCGCGATGATGTTGCGCATGGGAATCGCGCCACGCGGAGTGGGGGCGACGAATGCGTCAACGCTCACGCGGCAACGGAGCTTGCGGAGTTCTGCCTCCATCATCGCCGCTTGCTCCCGGATCGCGTCCGATCCGGCCGGGCGCGGTCCGAGGGCGACAAACGCCCGGACCCACTGCAACGCCCTAGTGCCCGCCGTCAAGTACTCCGCGGGAGGGCGGAGATCCTGGGCAAGGATCGGCACCACCATCGACGCGGCAGAAATGGCCAGAGCGACCGCTGCGAGGCGTGCGGAGCGACCGATCGCGCCCGACGCCCGGCGGTTTCGTGCCCCCGACGAATCTCGCATGGAGTCAGCCCGTGGCATCGAGCGCGGTGCCACAGCGGGCGCACCCTCGAAGCGGCTTCTGCCTCACAAATGTAGTCCAAAGTCGGGACGCGGCGCCGATCTGTTACATTCAATGTGTATGGCCGTCGATTCGGACGGGGGATTCGGCCAGCGTCTCAAGCAACGCCGCGAGCGGGCTGCCTTGACCCTTTCCGACGTAACCGATCGGACCAAGATTCAGGCAGAGTACCTCGAAGCTCTCGAATCGGGGCAGGTCGAGAGGTTGCCCAGCCCGTTTTTTGCCAAGAGTTTCCTGCGCCAGTACACTGCGGCGCTTGGCATCCGGGGCGCGGAGGCGTCCGAGCTGGAAGTCGCCCTGGAACACATGCTCGACGGCCAGAGTGGACAGTGGGAGCCTAGCATTCTTTCGGGGCGCCGTGCCAAGTCGGGCGGCACCCTGAGATTGGCCCTGAACCGGCTGCTGAAGATGTCGGGGGGGCTCTTTCAGAACAACGCACAAGTCATCACAGCCCTCGCATTGGTCGCGCTGGGGACTGCGGGCTGGTGGCTGCTGGCTGATCAGGACACAGCTGGCGCACCGGTCGCGACGGCGACGGCTGAGCCGGCGGTGCCCGCGCCGCAGATGCAACCTCCGAGGATGCAGCTGGCGCCCAGCCGGGAATCCGATCCCGCCCGGGTTGCCCCCGCAGATTCCGCTGCGCCCGCCTCGCCGGAGCCGGCACGCTCAGGGGGGAACCCGTTTCAGCGACCGGGCTTGATGCAGGTCGACGTGACGGCCTTGGGCTTGGTGTGGCTCCGGTGGCAGGCAGACTCCTCCTCGGCCAAGGAGGTCACGCTGGAGGCGGGCGAGCGGGTCAGGTTCGCGGCGGGAGAGGCGAGCTACCTGACGACCGGTAACGCCATGAACACTAGCCTGAGAATCAACGGCGCGGAACAGGACTTGCGCGGCTCGGGCTCAGTCCGGCACTATCGGATTACCCGGGACGGAATCGCGATCGTTCCTCCCGGAAGCTTCTGAAGGCAGGGATTCGGGACTCTTGGCGGACCGCGGTTGCGCGGCGAGCTTGACAGGTGGTGGACCAATGACGAACCAAGACTTGCCCCCGAGCGGCGGCGTGACGAGTGCCGACCCGGGCACCTGCCGTCCCGCTGCCGCGATGGTGTCTGACCGTCGCCAGTTTGCCGCTCGGATGCTGGGCGTTCCAGCCCTCGCCGCAGCCGCGGCTTTGCCCGCGGCCGACGGCAAGGGCTCGCGCGTGCGGAGGGTCGAAGTGCTACCCGTCGGCATTCCGTTCCGCTCCGCGTTCCGGATCGGCGTCGGGACGGTCGCCGACAAGGGCGGCCTTGGGCGCTATGTGCTGGTCCGCGCCGAGACCGGAGACGGCCATGTCGGCTGGGGTATGACCAACACGATCCCGGCGTGGTCTTACGAGACCGTCGAGTCGGTGGTGGGGACGCTGCGGAACCATCTCGCCCCGCTCGCCGTCGGCAGGAGCCCGTTCGAGTGGAACGCCGTCAAGCGCCAGATGGACCGGACTGTCCGCCCGGCGGTCAGCAACGGCGCTCCGTTCGCCAAGAGCGCGCTCGAGATCGCGCTCCTGGACCTTGCCGGCCAGGTCGCCGGCATTCCGCTGCATGCGTTGCTCGGAGGCAAGGTGCGCGACTCGGTCGAGCTCTGCTACGCGGTTAGCATCGACTCACCCGAGGCCATGGCCGACGAGGTTCTCCGATGGCCGCGATGTCGCTGCTTCAAGGTCAAGGTGGGCGGGGACCCACAGCTTGACACGAGGCGTCTGGAGGCGATCGTCATGGTGCGGCCCGACATCGACGTGTGGCTGGATGCCAACCAGTCCTACCAGCCAGTGCACCTGGAGCGCTTCCTCGCAGCCATCCGTGACATCCCCGCAATCCGCTGCTTCGAGCAGCCCGTGCGCAGCGAGGACTGGATGGGCCTGCGTCGGGCCCGCGAAAGAAGCCCCTTCCCGGTGGCGATCGACGAGGGCTGCTTCTCGGCGTTTGACGTGGCCAGGGTGGCCGAGATGCGCGCGGCGGACCTGGTCGTGCTCAAGGTCTCCAAGAGCGCGGGCGTCACCAACTGCGCGAAAAGCGCGGTCGTTTCCGAGGCGCACGGGCTCGGGCTGCTGGGCAGCGGCCTGACCGACGCGGGCGTCAGCCTCATGGCATCTGTCCACCTGTACTCCACGCTCGACCTTCTGCTGCCTCCCGAACTGAACGGGCCACAATTCTTGGCGGATCTGTTCGCCGACGGCATCGAGATGGACGGTGTCAGGGTCAAGGTCCCGGACGGGCCGGGTCTCGGGATTCGCGTCCCGGAGGAACAGGTGCGAGAGCACGTGATCGACATCGCGTAGCCTCGCCGCCGATTCGCCGTTCAAAGCTTGCGAGCCAGCGTCAGACCGTCACCGACATGCAGCATCACCGACTCCACACGCGCGTCTGCGAGCACCCGCTCGTTGAACTCCCGGATGCCAACCGTCTCCGGGTCCTGATTCTCGGCATCCATCATCCAGTTGTGCCACATGACATTGTCGAAGGCCATCAACGCGCCGGGCCTCATCCTTGGCACGAGGGCCTCGAAGTAACTGGCGTAGTTCACCTTGTCGGCGTCGACGAACGCGAAGTCCACCGCGCCGGACGACGGCAGCGACCGGAGCGTCGGAAGGGCCGGGCCCAACCGGAGATCGATGCGCCCGTCGAGCCCGGCCCGCTGCCAGTAGGGATGGCCGATGGCGGGCCAGCATTCCTCCAGCTCGCAGGCCAGCACGCGACCGCTCTCACCCAGCGCCGAGGCCATGCACATGGCGCTGTAGCCGGTGAACGTTCCCACCTCCACGACCAGCTGGGCCCGCAGCGCGCCGACCAGCAGCCGCAGCAGCATGCCCTGCTCCTCGGAAACCATCATGCCGGCCTTGGGGCCGGCCCGGAGCTCCGTCTCGCGGCGCAGGGCCGCGATGTGCCGCTGCTCCCGGGATCGGCTGCGAAGCATGAAGCGGCACAGATCCGGGGTCAGGGCGGTGATCTTGGCCATGGCTCAAGCGTAGCGTTTCCCGCGACGCGCCCTGGCGCATTGGCCAGGGGTGGACCCGGCCAACCTTTCTCGGGTACAATGGAGGGCGAGCGATGCTGATCCCAGCGCCGTTCATAACGTTTCTGGCCAAGGAGGTGGCGAAACGCCTCGCGGCGGGTTCGTGCTCAATCCGTCACCAGGATCGGGTCGCCAGAGACTTCGAGCAGTTGGTCCTGGACGAGCTCAGCCTCGAAGACGAGATCAACGCCGAAGCCCGGGCACTGCTGGCGCAGTACAGCGAGTACATGCGCCATCAGGACGTGTCCTACCAGGACATGTTCAACCGGGTCAAGCGCAAGATCCTTGCCGAGCGAGACGTCGTGCCAGCCACCGCGGGCGGCCGCGGTCCCCGGGAGATGAAGATCTCCAGGGACAAGGTTCTCGAAATTTCGCACAAGATGGCCGCGATCCTGCCGCGGATCCCCGGCACGCGCCTGACAAAGGGCTGGAACAACACCCGGCTCGAGATCCAGCGACACTTGACCAATATCCTGATGCTGGAGGCGCGCAGCGACCAACTGGCCAAGGTGAAGATCACGTCGCAGAAGCGCGAGATTGCAGAGGGCAGCGAGGAATGGCAAGCGCTGCACCGCACCTACTACGAGGACGAGCTCAAGAAGTTCGGGGTCTACCTCCAGTGGGAGGTTCGCGAGCCCACGCCCTAGCCGCCATCACCCGTCCCCCCGCGCGCCGGATGCGCGCCGCGAGACGGAGCGTTGGACGAGTTCCCGCGAGCGACCCGCCATGGCACATCCTCCGCTGGTGATGAAGTTCGGGGGCACGAGCGTCGGCTCGTCCGAGGCAATCCGGCGCGCGGCTCGCCTCGTGGCCGAACAGGCCCGCACCCGTCGCGTCGCCGTCATCGTCTCCGCCATGTCCGGGGTCACCGACCTCATACTCGGCACGCTCGAACTGGCCGAGCGCGGTGACGGCGAAGCGGTCCGGGAGCGCTTGGAGAGGCTGCGCTCGGATCACCGCGCAGCGTGCCGCGACCTCGTGCCGCCCGGGCGCGCCGTGGCCGTTCGGGCGCGCATTGACCGCATTCATGACCGCCTCTCGCGCGTGGCCCGCGGCATGCTCCTGCTCAGGGAGCGCCCGCGCCGCGCCGTTGACGGCGCGGCGCCCACCGGCGAGCGCCTGTCGGCGCTCTTGCTGGCGGAAACGCTGCGCGCGGCCGGCGTCCGGGCCAGCGTGGTCTCCGGGGCGGACCTGATCGTGACCGACGCCTCGCCAGGAGGCGCCAGCCCGATCTTTGACAAGACTGCCGCCAAGTGCAGTCCCGCCCTCGGCACTCTGCTGGAGAACGGCACGGTGCCCGTGATCACGGGCTACAACGCCGCCAACAGCGACGGCACGCCGACAACCCTCGGACGGGGCGGCTCGGACTTCTCGGCGTCGATCATTGCCGCATCCCTCCGCGCGGGCGAGCTTTGGATCTGGACGGACGTCGACGGGATTCTCAGCTGCGACCCTCGAATCGCGCCGGAGGCCAGACTCCTGCCGGACGTCACGTACAACGAGGCCGCCGAGCTGGCCTACAACGGCGCCAAGGTCCTGCACCCGCGCACCCTCGCGCCGCTGGCCGACCGGCGCATCCCGGTGCGAATCCGGAACAGCTTCCGCCCGGAGCGTCCCGGCACGCGGATTTCGGCCCGTCCGGCTGGCCGAGTTGGCGTCAGGGCCATCACGTCGCTCTCGCAGGTGGCGCTGATCTCCATCGGGGCGACGGGCCTGTCGCTGTCAGGAGCCCAGCTCATGGCGCGCGCGCTCAGCTGTGCCGCCCGGGCCAAGGTCGAGGTCCTGCTCATGACCCGCTCCAGCTTCCGGCAGAACTTCTGCATGCTGGTGCGCAGCGGGGACGTTGACGCGACGCTCCACGAACTGCGCGAAGAGCTCGCGCTCGAGCTGGCCCACGGCTACATGCTCCCCATCGCGGTGGACCACAGCGTCGGGCTGCTGGCCGCGGTGGGCGAGGGCATGCGCGGGACCCCCGGCTTGGCGGGCCAGCTGTTCACCGCGATCTCCGAGCGGAACGTTAACATCATCGCGATCGCGCAGGGTTCGAGCGAGCTCACGATCGCGATTGTGGTCAGCGCCGCGGACCTGCGCACTGCGGTCGCCGCGATCCACCGGAATTGCGGCCTCGGGCGGGCCCCCGGTGCCGTCACCGCTCCCGGAGGGGGGCGGGAGATCCCCAGAGCGGGGGCCCAGCCACCCCACTCCCCTGCCCTCGGTCTGGGACCACGCTGACCGCACGGTCGACGCGCCCGCGGCGTGCGCGACAATGAAGGCGGGTCGCGCTCGCCGGTGCAGTTCGAACTCTACGTCGCGCAGCGCTACCTGCGGGCCAAGCGGCGGGACCGGTTCTTCTCGATCGTCACCCTGATCTCGGTCGCGGGCGTTTGCGCCGGCGTCGCCGCCCTGATCATCGCCATGGCGATCAGCAACGGGTTTCAGGCAAGCCTGCGCGATCACCTGATCGGTGCCAGCGCCCACATCAACCTGCTCGAGGAGCAGCCCGAGTTCGGGATCGCGGACTATGCCGCCCTTGCCGCGAAGACGGGCAATGTGGAGCACGTCGATGCCGTCGCGCCGGCGCTGTACGGCGAGATGATGATCACTACCCCGCTGCGAGGAAAGGGCTGCTTCCTCAAGGGGATCGACCCCGAATCAGAGGACCGCGTATCGGGCATTCTCTCGAAGATTGTCGACGGCGCCGTCGATGGCCTCCAGCGTTCTGCAGGCGAGCTGCCGGGGATCATCCTCGGGCGTAGGCTCGCCGACGGCCTGGGAGCCCGCGTGTCCACCATCGTCACCGTCATGAACCCGCAGGGAGAGATGACCCCGCTGGGCAAGATTCCGGCCTTCAAGCGATTCCAAGTGGTGGGGATCTTCGAGACGGGGTTCTTCGAACTGGACAATCACTGGAGTGTCTGCCTCTTGCTGGAAGCGCAGAGGGCGCTCTCGCTGGGAGATGTCGTGAACTCGTTGGAATACCGCATCGACGAACTGTCCGAGTCGGACACGGTTGCCCGCGAGATCGAGCGGGTGGCAGGGGACGGCTTCAGCACCAGCACTTGGATGGAGCGGAACCGCGTCCTGTTCAACGCGCTGGAGACCGAGAAGCTGGCCACAGCCCTGATCATCGGGATGATCATGCTGGTGGCGGCCCTGAACATCCTCATCTCGCTCGTCATGATGGTGATCGAGAAGACCAAGGACATCGCAATCCTGAAGTCCATGGGAGCGACCCACGCCCAGATCCGCCGCATCTTCATGTGGCAGGGCCTGGCGATCGGAACCTTCGGCACAGCCGTCGGCTTGGGACTGGGCCACCTGGCGTGCTGGCTCTGCGACCGCTACCGGCTGATACCGCTGGACCAAGAGGTGTACGGACTAGCGTACGTGCCGTTCGCGCCCCGCCCGCTGGACGGCGTCTACGTCGCACTGGCGGCGATCGCGATCAGCTTCGCGATCACGCTCTACCCCTCAGGCAGCGCGGCGCGGGTGAATCCCGCGGAAGTGCTCCGCTACGAGTGAGCGGCGCCCCGGGCGCCGCCAGCTACCGCAAGCCCGGCCGGGGCCTGTGCCTCGAAGGACAGGCCCCGGCCGGGGCGTGATGCCTCAGTCCGTCCCCGCCGGGCCCAGCGGCGGCAGCAGGAAGTCCGCCGGCAACCCGCCGGAGTACTCGCCGAGCTGCAAGTCGTCGCCGTAGCCTGGCATGTCCGGCAGGTACTCGATCTCGGGAACCAAGTTCTCGGGAGCGTCCTCGCCCGCGATGCGCACGCGCTGGTGCGCCGCAAGGCCCGTGCCGGCGGGAATCAGGCGCCCGACGATCACGTTCTCCTTCAGACCCCGCAACTCGTCGATCTTGCCCTCCACGGCAGCCTCGGTCAGCACCTTGGTGGTCGTCTCGAACGACGCGGCCGAGATGAAGGACTCTGTCGAGACCGCCGCCTTGCGGATGCCCATCAGCAGCGGGCGGCCCACGGCGGGCTCCTTCCCAGTCTCGACCGCATCCTCGTTGACGCGACGGAAGCGGAACTTGTCGATGACCTGCTCCACGCGGAACTCGGTGTCGCCGACGGTCTCCACGTGCACCCAGCGCATCATCTGGCGCACGATCACCTCGAGGTGTTTGTCGTTGATGCCAACGCCCTGAACGCGGTAGACGTCCTGAATCTCGTTGACGAGATAGCGCTGCAGCTCCTCCTCGCCCAAGATCTTGAGAATGTCCTGCGGATCCCGCGGTCCGTCCATCAGTGCCTCGCCAGCCTTGACGAAGTCTCCCTCTTGGACGTTGATGTGGGCACCGCGGGGGATCTTGTAGTTCTTCTTCGCCTTCCCGCCGGTCTCCGTGACGGAGATCACGCGGTAGCCCCTGCTCAGCTTGCCGTACTTCACCGAACCATCGATCTCGGAAAGGATGGCCGGGTGGGGATCCTTCGGACGGCGCGCTTCGAAGAGCTCAACGACGCGGGGCAGCCCGCCCGTGATGTCCTTCGTCTTGGTCGTCGCCCGCGGAATCTTGGCCAGCACCTCGCCGGCGGTCACCGCATCCCCGTCTTCCACCATCAGGTGGGCGTTCGTGGGGATCAGGTACCGCCTCTGGGGCTCGCCATCGGAGCCTAGGATCTCGATCCGGGGCTCGCCCGTCCGCTGGCCGTCCGGCGCGTCTGTGACCACCCACTGCGACATGCCGGAAACCTCGTCGACCTGCTCCTGCAGGGTCACACCCACCTGCAAGTCCCTGAACCGGCACCTGCCGGCAGACTCGGTCAGGATCGAGAAGGTGAACGGATCCCACTCCAGAAGCGTGTCGCCGGTGTTCACGGGATCGCTGTCCTTCACGCGCAGCTTCGCCCCGTAGAGCACCGGGTAGCGCTCAAGCTCCCGGCTGAGCTCGTCCACGACCGCGATGTTGCCACTGCGGCTCATCGCCACCACCGTGCCGGACTTGTCCTCCACGGCCCTGACGCCGTCATACTTGGCAAAGCCCTCCGACTTGGCAGTCTGCGTCGAGTCCTCGCCAACCCGGGTCGCGGTCCCGCCCACGTGGAACGTGCGCATCGTCAGCTGCGTTCCCGGCTCGCCGATCGACTGGGCTGCAATGATGCCCACGGCCTCGCCACGCTCGACCAGCCGGCCCGTGGCCAAGTTGCGCCCGTAACACATCTGGCAGACGCCCTGCTCGGTCTTGCACGTCAGGACGGAACGGATCCGGACCTGACCGATGCCCGAGTTCTCGATCGACGTCGCGAGCTTCTCGCCGACGACCTGGCCCGCTTCTGCGAGCACCTTGCCCTCGAAGTCCACGGCATCGTCAGCCATCACGCGGCCAACGATGCGGTCACGCAGGGGTTCGCGGATCTCCCCGGCCTCGATCAGCGCTTTCACGGTGATACCGTCAGTCGTGCCGCAGTCTTCCGTCGACACGATGACGTCCTGAGAGACGTCCACGAGGCGCCGGGTCAGGTAGCCGGAGTTGGCCGTCTTCAGTGCCGTGTCCGCCAAGCCCTTCCTGGCCCCGTGCGTGGAGATGAAGTACTGCAGGACGTTCAGCCCCTCTCGGAAATTGGCCGTGATTGGGGTCTCGATGATCTCCCCGCTGGGCTTGGCCATCAGGCCACGCATGCCCGAGAGCTGCCGGATCTGAGTCTCCGAGCCGCGCGAGCCGGAATCGGCCATGGCGAAGATCGGGTTGATGTGCCCGGCCTGGCCCATCGACGCGCGCATCCCCGCGAACATCTTCTGGGAGACCGCGTCGGTCAGGTCCGACCAAATCTCGATGATCTTGTTGTAGCGCTCGCCGTGCGTGATCGCACCGTCCAAGTACTGCTGCTCGACGGTCATCACCTCTTTCTGGGACTCGTCGACCAATTCCTCCTTCATCGCCGGCACGACCATGTCGTCGATGCCGATTGACATGCCCGAGACAGTGGCGTACAGGAATCCGAGATCCTTGATCTCGTCCAGCATCTCGACGGTTCTCTCGCGACCCAGCCGCCGGTAGCAGAAGGCCACCAGATCGCTCAGGCCTCGCTTCTTGAGGTGGCCGTTGACGAACGGCATCTCCTCGGGCAAGCAGTCGTTGAGCAGCATGCGGCCAACGGTTGTCTCCAAGATCTGCCTGTCGTAGCGCACTGGTTCCGTCTGGCGGATCTTCTGGCTGTCCCCCTTTTCGGCGTTCGGCCGCCGCAGGTCGATCACCTGACCCGTGTAGTGCACGTTGACGGGAGTCCTCGTCTCCACCTCGCCGGCGTCATAGGCCAACAGCACTTCCTGGGGGCTGCCGAACGAACGGCCCTCGCCCCGGATTCCCGGGCAGTGCTGGGTGAGGTAGTAGACGCCCAGCACCATGTCCTGCGACGGAGTGGCAATTGGCAGCCCGTTGGCCGGCGACAGAATGTTGTTGGAGCTCAGCATCAGCACGAGCGCCTCGATCTGAGCCTCCGGCGACAGCGGGACGTGCACGCCCATCTGGTCGCCGTCAAAATCGGCATTGAAGGCAGTGCACACCAAGGGGTGAATCTTGATGGCCTTGCCTTCCACCAAGACCGGCTCGAAGGCCTGGATCCCCAGGCGGTGCAGCGTCGGCGCGCGGTTCAGCAGTACCGCGTGCTCGTGGATCACGCCGTCCAGGATGTCCCACACGACGGGCTCCTGCTGCTCCACCATCTCCTTCGCCTGCTTGATCGTGGTGCAGTGACCGCGCTGCTCCAACCGCTGGTAGATGAAAGGCTTGTAGAGCTCCAGCGCCATCTTCTTGGGAAGCCCGCACTGGTGGAGCTTGAGCTCCGGCCCGACCACGATGACGGAGCGGCCCGAGTAGTCGACGCGCTTGCCGAGCAGGTTCTGGCGGAAGCGCCCGCTCTTGCCCTTGAGCGTGTTCGCCAGCGACTTCAGCGGGCGCTTGTTGGCGCCGCGCAGCTCGTGCCCCCGGCGGCCGTTGTCGAGCAGAGCGTCCACTGCTTCCTGCAGCATGCGCTTCTCGTTGCGAACGATCACGTCTGGCGCCCGCTGGTCCAGCAGGCGCTTGAGCCGGTTGTTTCTGTTGATGACCCGGCGGTACAGGTCGTTGAGGTCGGAAGTCGCGAACCGGCCGCCGTCGAGCGGAACCAAGGGGCGCAGCTCGGGCGGGATGATCGGGAGCACCTCCAGAATCATCCACTCGGGCTTGTTGCCCGACTTGCGGAAAGCCTCGACAACGCGCAGACGCTGCGCCGCCTTGCGGCGCTTCTGGACTGACGTGGCCGTCTTCATCTCGTGCCGGAGCTCGGCACCCAAGGTGTCGATCTCGATGCGCCTGAGCAGTTCCTTGATACCCTCGGCCCCCATCAGCGCCGTGTGCTGCGTGGCGGTCCGCTTCTCCAGCAGGTGATCGCCGAAGAAAACCGTGCCCGGCGCCAGCGTCTCGGGATCGTCGGACTCGACGACCACGAACGCCTCGTAGTACAGCACCCGCTCGAGATCGCTGACCTTGATGCTCAGCAGTTGCGAGAGGTGGCTCGGCAGGACCTTGAAGTACCAGACGTGCGAGCAGGGAGCGGCCAGCTCGATGTGGCCCAGCCGCTCGCGCCGGACGCGGCTCTGAGTTACCTCCGTTCCGCACTTCTCGCAGATCACGCCGCGATGCTTCATGCGCTTGTACTTGCCGCACAAGCACTCCCAGTCCTTTTCCGGCCCGAAGATTGCCGTGCAGAACAGCCCCCCGCGCTCCGGCTTGAACGTCCGGTAGTTGATCGTCTCGGGCTTGATGACCTCGCCGAAGGACCATCCCCGGACCTTCTCGGGGGAGGCCAGGCCGATCCGGATCGAGTCAAACTCCGGCAGTGGCGTCACGCGCCGGTTGTAGCCCCCGCCATAGGGGAATTGCTTGTCCGCGTCCGCAGCCGGGTCCACGTCACCCGGCGGAACCGGGGCGGCGCTGGGATCCACGTCAAAGGCTCCCGCAGTCCCGTCATCGGCCGCTTCGCTCTGCTTGTTGTTGATCAGCTCGACGTCGAGGCACAGCGCCTGCAACTCTCTGACCAGCACGTTGAACGATTCCGGCAAGCCTGGCGTCAGCGCCGACTCGCCCTTGACGATGGACTCGTAGATCTTGCTGCGACCGCCGACATCGTCAGACTTGACGGTCAGCAACTCCCTGAGGACGTGGGCCGCGCCGTAAGCCTCCAGGGCCCACACCTCCATCTCGCCGAACCGCTGGCCGCCGAACTGCGCCTTCCCACCCAGCGGCTGCTGGGTGACCAAGGAGTAGGGACCGATAGAACGGGCGTGGATCTTGTCGTCCACGAGGTGGTTCAGCTTCAGCATGTAGATGATGCCAACCGTCACCTCCTGCTCGAAGGGCTGCCCGGTCATCCCGTCGAAAAGCGTCGTCTTGCCGGACTCCGGGAGCCCCGCAGCCCTGAGGTGATCCTTGATGAGCTTCTCGCCGGGGCCCTCGAACACCGGGGATGCAAAGCTCACTCCGAGCTCGCGCCCCGCCCACCCAAGGTGGGTCTCCAAGATCTGGCCCACGTTCATGCGGGAGGGCACCCCTAGCGGGTTGAGCACGATCTCCACGGGCGTGCCGTCCGGCAGGAAGGGCATGTCCTCTTCCGGCAGCACGCGCGCTATGACGCCTTTGTTCCCGTGCCGGCCAGCCATCTTGTCACCGGCGGAGAGCTTGCGCTTCATCGCGATCGACACGGTGACGGCCTTGAGCACTCCCGGCGACAGGTCGTCACCCTGCTTCAGCTTCTCGATCTTTTCCTCCGTGATTCTCTCCAGAACCTCGATCTGGCGGATCGTCATCTGCTCGATCTGGTCGACCACCTCGCAGTCCTGGGGCGTGACCGGCTGGGCCAAGCCCAGACGCTTGAGGTCGGCCGCCCGCATCCGGCTGAAGTGCTCGGTGCCGAGCGTCTCGCCCTCGGAGGCAAGCCGGATCTCTGTGTGCTCGTCGTCAAGATCGGCGAGCACTTCCCGACCGCCCAGCGCCTCGTGCAAGCGCTCGGCGCGCTCGTCGAACAGGATGCGCTTCTCGTCGTGCAAGTTGCGGTTGAGGCGCTCGACCTCAGCCTCCTCGATCGCAAGCGCCCGGGTGTCCTTGTCGACGCCCTTGCGCGAGAACACCCTCGCGCCCACCACGATTCCCGAAACTCCGGCCGGGCAGCGCAGCGAGGCGTCTTTGACGTCGTCGGCCTTGTCCCCGAAGATCGCCCGCAGGAGCTTCTCCTCGGGCGTCAGCTGGACCTCGCCCCGGGGCACGACCTTGCCCACCAGGATGTCGTCCGGGCCCACCGGGGCGCCGATGCGGATGATCCCGGCCTCGTCCAAGTTGGTGAGGAAGCTCTCGGAAATGTTGGGAATGTCCCGCGTGATCTCCTCGGGCCCGAGCTTTGTGTCACGCGCCTCGACGCGCAACTCCTCGATGTGGAGCGACGTGTAGTAGTCCTCCTTGACCAGCTTCTCGCTGACAAGGATTGCGTCCTCGAAGTTATACCCGCGCCAGGGCATGAAGGCCACCACCACGTTGCGGCCCAGGGCTAGCTCTCCGTTGTCGGTGCACGGGCCGTCCGCGAGGACCTGGTCCTTGGCGACCCGCTCGCCCGCGGCGACGATCGGCTTTTGGTTGATGCAGGTGTTCTGGTTCGAGCGCCGGAACTTGACCAGCGGATAAATGTCCGCGCCGACTTCCCGCGACATCTGCTCCTCGTGACCCGTGCCCTCCACGCGGACAATGATCCGCTCAGAATCGACCGAGTCCACCACGCCGCTGCGCTTGCAGAGCACGACCGCTCCGGAATCGCGCGCCGTGATGCGCTCCATGCCAGTGCCCACGATGGGCGCGTCACCTCGCAGCAGGGGCACGGCCTGGCGCTGCATGTTCGATCCCATGAGGGCCCGGTTGGCGTCGTCGTTCTCCAAGAACGGAATCAGGCTGGCCGCCACCGAGACGACCTGCTTGGGGCTGACGTCCATGTACTCGACCTCGGCCCGCCGCTTGAGCTGGAAGTCACCCGCGACCCGGCAGTTCGCATACTCGCGGGCGATGTAGCCGTCCTCGTCCACGGGCAGGTTCGCCTGGGCGATGACGTGCTTGTCCTCCTCCCAGGCCGACAAGTACGTGCAGTGGGTGTCCCACAGCGCCTCGTCCTGGCCGGGGGTGAGACCGGCATTGGCCGTTTGGGCCGTCTCCAGGCGCAGCACCTGGCCCGCCTTGAGGTCGGTGTCGCCGCCGTAGACGATCCGCACCTCGTTGATGATCTGACCGTTCTCGACCTTGCGATACGGGCTCTCGATGAAGCCGAACTCATTGATGCGCGCAAAGCACGAAAGCGAGCTGATCAGCCCGATGTTGGCGCCCTCCGCCGTCTCGATCGGGCAGATCCGGCCGTAGTGCGTGGCGTGCACGTCGCGCACGTCAAAGCCCGCGCGCTCGCGCGAGAGGCCGCCCGGTCCCAGTGACGAGAGGCGGCGCTTGTGCGTGATCTCCGAGAGCGGGTTGATCTGGTCCATGAACTGCGACAGCTGCGACGACCCGAAGAATTCGCGCACGGCGGCCATCACCGGCTTGGCGTTGATCAGGTCATGGGGCATGGCGCTGGTCATGTCCTGATACGTCGTCATGCGGTCGCGCATGGCGCGCTCCATGCGAATCAGGCCAATGCGGAACTGGTTCTCGAGCAGCTCGCCCACCGATCGCACGCGCCGGTTCCCGAGGTGGTCGATGTCGTCGGTCGAGCCGATCTTGCGTCGCAGTTTCAGCAGGTAGGCGATGACGTTGAAGAAGTCGTGCTTGTCGAGCACTCGCCGATCGAGCGGGATCGCTTCGGCGTCCTCGTGGATCTTGATGTTGAACTTCATGCGGCCGACCCGCGAGAAGTCGTACTTGCGCGGCTCGAAGAAGAGCTCGCGGAAAAGCTTCGTGGCCGTCTCCTTGGTGGGGGGATCCCCCGGCCGCAGGTTGCGGTAGACCGCCAGCAACGCCTGGTCGCGGCTCTTGACCACGTCCTTGCGCAGAGTCACCGACAGCACGGAGCCGACCTCGTCCGACTCGGGGAAGATCGCGCGGATTTCCCCGACACCGGCGGCCGCCAGCCTCGAAATCGCATCCTCGGTAACGGGCTGGTTTGCCTCGCAATCGCGGACGATCTCCCCGGTGGCCTCGGAAAACACATCGTCGGCAAAGACGGCCTTCGCGAGATCCGTGACATTGCAAGGAACCTCGCTCAGACCCTTCGCGCGCATCCGCTTGATAGAGAACGGGCTGACCTTGCGCCCCACTTTGCCGATGGGGCCGAGGGCCGGCAAGGCAACCGTGAGGGTGGTGCCGATCAGGCGGTCGCTCACGGGGCGCGACAGGTGGCCGTCGGAATCGATGCGAATCGTGTCCGCCGTGTAGAACCTGTTCAGGATCTCCGAGTCCGACTCGAGGCCCAGCGCTCGGAGAAAGACGGTTCCGAGGAACTTGCGCTTGCGGTCAATGCGCACCTGGAGCACATTCTTCGCGTCGTACTCGAACTCGATCCAGCTGCCCCGGGACGGGATGATCTTGCCCAGGTAGTACTTGCGGGCGGGCGTGTGCTCGAAGAAGACGCCAGGCGACCGGTGCAGCTGCGAGACGACCACGCGCTCGGTGCCGCTGACGATGAACGTGCCGTCATCGGTCATCAGGGGCACTTCGCCGAAAAAGACCTCCTGCTCCTTGATGTCACGGATGGACTTGCGGCCCTTCGGGCCGTCCTTCTCGTAGACCGTGAGCTTGATGGTGACCCGCAGGGGGGCCCCGTAGGTCAGCCCGCGGCGCTTGCACTCCTCGGTGTCGTACTTCAGCTTCGGACCCACCGGGTCGCCGCAATTGCCGCAGAATGTGACGGCATTGGCCGTCCTCCGGCCGCAGTGCTCGCAGAGAATCAGGGGTGGTCCCTTGGGGTCAGTGCGAATCACCTTGCCGCAGCCAAGATTGCGGCACTTCGCCCGCAGGTGGTGCAATCCCTCCTGCGCGCCGCACTTGCAGGCCCAGTCACCGATCGAGTACGAAACGAAATCCAGCTCGCTCATACCCCGAAAGTCGGAGATCGGGAAGACGGACTTGAAGACCGCCTCCAGGCCGGAATCGCTGCGCTCGTCGGGGAGCCGGTCCATCTGGAGGAACCTGCGGTACGACTCGCGCTGCATTTGCAGCAGGTTCGGGATCGCTATCGCCGAGTGGATGGTGGAGAAGTCCCGACGGTCTCCCGCCAACGCTTCGCCGGCCCCCTGGGTCAAAGTTTGGTTCACAGTCGCCACTCCCTCGCTGCCCTGCACAGCCCGTCAAGCGTGCCGGGCAGTTGCCCGGCACCCGGCCACCGCTTCGTGGCGGTGCTGCAATGCGGCGCATCGGGGTCCGAACCGGACGGCGGCGCCGCTCTCCCGGCCAATGGCCGGCTGGGACGGCGCAGGAGTACCCGCGACGCCCCTTCCCGGGCCCGCCACGAACACGGCGGGGTCCCATTCTTTGTCCTGACGGTGCACTCCCGCGGCAATCGCCGCGCGCCCTCCGGCGCCAGGCGCCATGCGGGAGGGGGCCACCACAGAGCTACTTCACCTCGAACTCGGCGCCGACATCGCCCAGCTTGGCCGAAATCTGATCGGCCTCTTCCTTCGACACGTTCTCCTTGACCGCCTTGGGAGCCTGGTCCACCAGCTGCTTGGCCTCTTTCAGGCCCAGGCCGGTGATCTCACGCACCGTCTTGATCACCTTGATCTTCTGCGTGCCGAAACTGGTCAGAACGACCGTGAACTCGGTCTGCTCGGGCTCCTCTTCCTCCTCGGCGGCCGCTGCCGCTGCCGGCGCGGCCGCTGCCGCTGCCGCGGCGGAGACCCCGAGTTCCTCCTCGAGCTGCTTGACCAGCTGCGCGGCCTCCATCAGGGTCAGTCCCTTGATGGAGTCCGCGATTGCTCCTATGTCTGCCATGATACTCTCCCCCTTGCTAGATTGCAAACGAACTTGTCCGTCCCGCGTCCCGCGGAACGGGGCCACGCACGGCCTAACCGCTGAACTTCTGCTTCTCCACCGCCTGCTGGACAACCGCCGCGACATCGCGCCCCGGCGCGTTCAGCACGCCCATCAGGCGCTGGGCCGAGGAATTGACCAGGTACAGGACGCGCACCTGCAGGCCGGCGAGGTCCGGCAGCTTGGACATTTCGACCAAGCCGTCAAGATCGAGCGCCTGGCCGTCGACCACGCCGGCGGTGTAGCGGAACTGCTTCTGCTGCCGGGCAAACGCCACGAGCGCCTTCAGCGTCCCGACCGGGTCCTCTCCCAGGAATGCCAGCGAGGTCATGCCCCGCTGGCCAGCGAGGGTTCCCTCGTAGGGGGTCCCCTTGGCCGCCATGTGCGCCAGCCGGTTGGCGACGACGCGGTAGGACCCGCCCTGCTCCCGGACGGCGGCCCTGAGCCGCTGGTCGTCAGAGACGGTAAGGCCCCTGAACTTGCAGACGACGATTGCCGGACTTGCCTCGAAGCTTCGGCGCAGATCCGCCAAGAACTCTTGCTTCTGTTCCCTGGTTTTCATGCCTGCCCCTCTAACCCAAGAAGTCGCCCACGTTGAGCGACAGCGAAGGGCTCATCGTGGAACAGATCCAAGCCTTCATGAGGTAGCGCCCCTTGGCGGCCGGGGGCCGGGCCTTCAGCACGGCGCCGATGAGGGTGCCCGCGTTGTCCTCAAGCTTGTCCGTGGCAAAGCCGAGCTTTCCCACGGGCGCGTGGATCACGGCCCCCCGGTCCACCCGGAACTCGACCTTCCCGGCCTTGACCTCCCGCACCGCGCCTGCCACGTCAAAGGTGACCGTGCCCGCCTTGGGGTTCGGCATCAGCCCGCGCGGGCCCAGAATCCGGCCCACGCGCGACACGACGCGCATCATGTCCGGAGTGGCCACAACCGAGTCAAACCCGAGCCAGCCCTCCTTCTGGATCTTCTGCACGTATTCCTCTCCGCCGGCAAAGTCCGCGCCGGCAGCCAAGGCCTCTTCAAGCTTCGCGCCGGAGGCGATCACCAGGACAGTCTTGGACACGCCGAGGCCGTGCGGCAGCACGACGGTGCCGCGCACCATCTGGTCCGCGTGGCGCGGATCGACGCCGAGACTGAGATGCAGCTCCACAGTCTCGTCAAACTTCGAGATCTTGTTCTCCTGCAGGATCGGAATCGCCTCGGACAGGGAATACGGGCGGTTCTCCAGCTTCTGCGCGAATGCGCGATATTTTTTTCCCGGCATGTGCCTCCTTGGTGCCAGCGACCGCGGCGCGCCCGCCGCAGGTCTCCCACGGGACGGTCCTTTCAGCTTACCACCTGCACGCCCATGCTGTTCGCGGTGCCGCGGACGCAGGCCATGGCCTGCTCGAGCGTGTAGCAGTTCAGGTCCGGCATTTTCTGGCGGGCGATCTCCTCCAGCTGCGCGACGGTGATGGATCCCACCTTGGCGCGGTTCGGCTCGCCGGACCCCTTAGCGAGGTTGGCGTGGCGTTTGATCAGCACGGCCGCCGGCGGCGTCTTGGTGATGAAGTCATGGGTCCGGTCCTGATACACCGAGATCACGACCGGCACTGTCAGGCCCTCGAGATCCGGCGTCGACGTGCGGGAGTTGAACTCCTTGCAAAACTGCATGATGTTGAGCCCCGCCTGGCCCAGCGCGGGCCCTACGGGGGCGGCCGGGGTGGCCTTTCCCGCCATGACCTGCAGTTTGATCTGCCGCACTACCGGCTTTTTCGTCTTGGCTCTCGCCATCTTTGTCGTCCTCCTCGCAGGCCGGGCCGCGCCTAGCCAGCCTTTCGCACTTGGAAGTACTCGAGCTCGACCGGTGTGCCGCGCCCGAAGATGGTGACCATCACCTTGAGCGTGCTGCGCTCCTCGTTGACCTCTTCCACAGACCCGCTGAACCCGTTGAACGGGCCGTCCACGATGCTGACGCGATCGTTGCGGGTGAACTGCACGGTCGGGCGCGGGCGCTCCTTGGAACTCTCCTGACGGTACAGGATCTGGTTGACCTCGTCGCTGGTCAGCGGTGTGGGCTGGTGGCCGCCGCCCACGAATCCGGTGACGCGCGGGGTGTTCTTGACCGCGTGCCAGAGGTCATCGTCCAGGTCAAGCTGGGCAAGCACATAGCCCGGGTACAGCAGGCGCTTCGTGGTGACCTTCTTGCCGTTGCGCATTTCCACAACGTCCTCGGTCGGCACCAAGATTTCCCCGATCCGGTGATCCATCCCGAGCGCCTCGACGCGCACGCGGAGACTCTCCTTAACCTTGTTCTCGTACCGGGAGTAGGTGTGGATGATGTACCAGCCGAACTTGTCCTCCGGCACTTCCTGCCCGGCCTCCGGCGCCGCGCTGCCGCTCTCGAGTCCCGCCATGCTCATCCCGCCTGCCCCAGGGTCTGGTAGACCAGCCGCTGGCCCCACGCCAGCACGTAGTCCACGATGCCGAAGAACACGGCGAAGGCGAACACTGTCACCAGCACGACGAGCGTGGTGGCGCGCACCTGGTCGCGGCCCGGCCACGTGACGAGGCGCAACTCGCGCATCACCCCGTCAAAGTAGCTCCGGACCCGCGTGCGCAGGTCGGGCGGTGGGGTCTTTCTAGATGCCTTTGCCATTTGCGACTTGTGACCTCCCGGTGCCGCGCCAATCCCGCCGGGTCACCGGCTCGGATGGCAGGGGCGGAGGGAATCGAACCCCCATTGGCGGTTTTGGAGACCGCTGGTTTACCGTTAACCGACGCCCCTCGATCCGCGGTCGACTCTTCCAGCTTACTTCATCTCGCGGTGAAGGGTGTGCCGGCGCAGCCGCGGCGAGTATTTCATGAGCTCAAGCCTCTTCGGATTCTTGCGCTTGTTCTTCGTGGTCGTGTAGTTCCTGTCCTTGGTGACAGTGCACTGCAGCGTGATCGTCTCGCGCGCCATGTGCCGCTCCTTCCCTTCCCTGGTGTGCTACTCGACGATGCTCGAGACCGTGCCAGCGCCAATCGTGCGGCCGCCCTCGCGAATCGCGAAGCGCAGGCCCTGCTCCATCGCGATCGGCTGGATCAGCTCCACGTCGAGCTCCACGTTGTCCCCCGGCATCACCATCTCGGTGCCCTCCGGCAGCCGCGCGACCCCCGTCACGTCCGTCGTGCGGAAGTAGAACTGCGGCCGGTACCCGTCGAAGAACGGCGTGTGCCGCCCGCCCTCCTGCTTCTTCAGCACGTACACCTGGCCCTTGAACCGCGTGTGCGGCGTGATCGTCCCCGGCTGCGCCACCACCTGGCCGCGCTCGACCTCGTCCTTCCCAAGCCCGCGCACGAGCAGCCCGACGTTGTCCCCGGCTTGCCCCTCGTCCAAGAGCTTCTTGAACATCTCCACGCCCGTGATCACCTTGCGGTGCGTCGGCCGGATCCCCAAGAACTCCATCTCGTTCCCGACCCGCACCTGGCCGCGCTCCACGCGGCCCGTCACCACCGTCCCGCGCCCCGAGATCGAGAAAATGTCCTCGATCGGCATCAGGAACGGGCGGTCAATGTCCCGCGCCGGTGTCGGGATGTAATCGTCCACGGCCTGCATCAGCTCGTCAATCGCCGGCTCCGCCGCCGAATCCCCGTCCAGCGCGCTCAGCGCCGACACCTGCACCACCAGCACGTCGTCCCCCGGAAAGTCGTACTCCGAGAGCAGCTCGCGCACCTCGAGATCGACCAGTTCCAGCAACTCCTCGTCGTCCACCATGTCGACCTTGTTCAGCGCCACCACGATGTACGGCACGCCCACCTGCCGCGCCAGCAGGATGTGTTCCCGCGTCTGCGGCATCGGGCCGTCCGTCGCCGCCACCACCAGGATCGCGCCGTCCATCTGCGCCGCGCCCGTGATCATGTTCTTGATGTAGTCCGCGTGCCCCGGGCAGTCCACGTGGGCATAGTGCCGGTTCGCCGTCTGGTACTCCACGTGCGCCGTCGCGATCGTGATCCCCCGCTCGCGCTCCTCGGGCGCGTTGTCGATCGAGTCGAACGAGCGCACCTCGTTGCTCGGGTCGTGCTTCGCCAGCACGCGGGTGATCGCCGCCGTCAGCGTCGTCTTGCCGTGGTCAATGTGCCCGATCGTGCCCACGTTCACGTGCGGCTTCGAACGGTCAAACTTCTGCTTCGCCATCGCTACCTCTCCTCTTGCTGCCAGATCGCCGTATCGATGCTCGTCTTGCCTCAGGCGCGGGCTGGTGGACGGGGAAGGATTCGAACCTTCGTAGGGCGTAGCCCGACAGATTTACAGTCTGTTGCCTTTGACCGCTCGGCCACCCGTCCAGTCTCTGATGCTTCGGTCGGCGTCCCTCGTGGATTCAGGCAGGCACCGCGCACGGCGCGGCGGCGGGCAGCCACCCGGGAGCCGGGACTGCCGCCGACCACTGGCGCGGTGCGACAACTGGACTCATGATAACCCACCCGTCCCCGTGCTGACAAACCCGGGCGTCAGCCCGGGATCGGAACCTGATCCAGCAGCTCGAGCAGGATGTCGTCCTCGGTGCGGCGGTCGGCGTGCGCGTCGAAGTTGAGGATGATCCGATGTCGCAGCGCGGGCAGCGCGAGGTCGCGGATGTCCTCGATGCTCACATGCAGGCGGCCCTCCATCATCGCCCGCACCCGCCCGCACAGAACCAGCGCCTGCGCGCCGCGCGGCGAGCTCCCGTACCGGACATAGCGGCGGGCAGTGGCGTGTTCGCGGCCTGGCCGGGGCTGGGTCGCGAGCACGAGGCTGATCGCGTAGTCCCGCACGTGCGGGGCAACCAGGACGCGGGTGGCGGACCGGCGCAACTCGAGGATCTGCCCCCGGTCCAGCACCGGGCTGATCCGCGGCGACACAGCGTCGGCCGTCCGCACGACGATCTCGGTCAACTCGTCGCGCTCCGGGTACTCGACCAGCAACTTGAGCAAGAACCGGTCCAACTGTGCCTCGGGCAACGGGTACGTTCCCTCCATTTCCAGCGGGTTCTGCGTCGCCATTACGAGGAACGGCTCTTCCAGCGCGTAGGTTGTGGTCCCGGTGGTGACCGTCTTCTCCTGCATGGCCTCGAGCAGGGCGGACTGAGTACGGGGCGTCGCCCGGTTGATCTCGTCGGCGAGCAGCAGGTGCGTGAAGACCGGCCCGCGCTCGAAGCGCAAGGCCTTGGCCCCGGAGTCGTTGGTGTCCATCACCAAGCTCCCGAGAATGTCCGCCGGCATCAGGTCAGGGGTGAACTGGATGCGCGAGTAGTCCAGGTGCAGAGCGCTCCCCAGCGTGCGGAGCAGTGTCGTCTTGCCCAGGCCCGGCACGCCCTCGAGCAGGACATGGCCGCCGGAAAGGAGAGCGGTCAGGACGCCGTTGACGACCCGCTCGTGCCCCACGATGACGCTGTGAATCTGCTTGCGGACCAGCGCGACCTGCTCGGTCGCGGCGACGGCCGCGGGATCTTGGACTGCCATTTAGCGTGAGTCCCTCCTGAGAGCTTCGAAGTAGTTCCGCACATAAGTGCGGTAGGCGGCCGGGACTTCGTCGCGGCTCACCGCGCCTGCGCCCCGACGGGCGACACCCTCCCCGGGCTGGCCGTACGGAACGCTTGCGGACTGCTCCGCCAGACGCGTCTCTACTGTGACCTCGCCCTTGATCTGCTCCGCCCGCTCCATGTAGAGCTCCTCCAACGCGCCGATGACCTCAAGTTGCCGAGCCTCTGCGAAATCCTTGTCCCCGTCCCCGGTGCCGGCGGCCGAGGCGTCCTCCCCGCCGCTGGACTCCGCGTCGCTGTCCTGCCCGCCGGCCGAGGCGCTCTCGCCCGCCTCCGTCCCGGGCTCCCCGCCCTCCATCGACGCGTCAGCCGCCTGACCCGCTGGATCCAGCTCGGACGCCCGTGGCTCACCCTGGCCAGACTCCGCGGACGCTTGGTCCGAGGATTCGCCGCCGGGGTCGCCGGAGGCGTCGGCCTTCGAGGAATCCACTGACGCCATGTCAAGGGTCTGCAACATGTTCTCAAACGCCTGTTGCAGCTTGTCGAACAGGCTCTGCGCCTGCTCGTCCCACGCGTCGCCCTCAGGCGGAGGGGCCGCCGCCGGCTCCTCGCCCGCGGCGCCATCCTGGCCGGCGCTGAACTGGGCATCCTCGCCCGGCGGCGCGCCGGGCTCCTCGTCAAACGGCACCGGCATCAGCCCCTCGGCCTCCGGCATCTCGGCCGGACCCGCGGGAGGCTCGCTGGATTCCTCCTCCGGCAGGGACGCCAACTCCTCGCCCGGGCCTGCGCGGTCCCGCGAAAACTCCGACTCTTCGTCGCGCGCGGGATCGTCGTGCCCTGGGTCCTCCAGGCCCGCAGAGTGCGCGGAGGGCCGCGGCGGGGGGCCGGGCACCTCCCCGAAGATCGCGGACAGCAGTATCGTTGCCAGCGGGGGCTCGAAGGAAACCCGATCCTGCACTGCAACGCGCACGGCGACAAGCGTGAGCGCCGCGGTGGCCAGGGCGGCAGCCGCCCGACGGGTGGGCTGCGGCACCGGCGGGAACAGGCGGTCGGGGCGCGCGTCGCCGATCGCGGAGATGGCCGCGTCGCGCTGCGCGCGGATCACGGACGTCCTTTCGCGAGCCCGTCGGCCCAGAAAGTGGTAAGCCGTGGCGAGCGCGTCCGACAGGCCAGCGCGCGAGTCCGCGCGCTGCGCCACCCGGTATGCGTCGGGGCGAGAATGGCGCAATCGCTGCCATCCCGCCCATGCTCCGAGGCAGATCGCCAAGGCTGCCATCGGGGCCGGGAAGTAACGGGTCCCGAGAACCAGCAGCCCACACAGGCCAGCGGAGCCGAAGGCTAGCGAGAAGAACGCCTCGCGGACCCGGAGCTGGGCCGCAATCCGGGCGCGGCAGGCCTCCACGAAGGCCTCCAAGGGCGCCGCGCTGGAGTGGGATGCGGTCATTGGCCAGGCGGCGGGAACAATCAATGATTATATTGGGATCTATACTGGCGGGGCTTGCCCCGTGGCCTAGCGTTTCGTGCCGACCAGAGCAGACCCGGCTGCCGACACCCGCGAAGGGTATCTCCGCACTCGATCGCTGGAGGCCAGAATCGCCGCCGTGCGCGGTAGTCAGCCCGGCCGCGCTGGGCCCGCAGGACCGCGGGTGGGGCGTAGCCTGCTGGCGTTGTCGGCCCTCTTGATCGGTTCGGTCGCGCTCGCGACGCCGCAACCGGCGGAAAGCCTCGAAGCGGCAATGCGCGCGCTTCGTGGCGGCGACGCGGAGCGGGCCGCCGCCATCGCCACGAGCGTTCTCGCCAACGGTGGCGGGGACCGGGCCGGAGCGCTCTGGACCCGGGCCAACGCCCGGGAGCGACTGGGCGAGCTGGCTTTAGCGGCGGCAGACTACGAGGCGCTCTCGGAGCTGATCCCGGGGGATGCGCGCGTGCTGGTCGCTCTGGGCGGGGCACGGTTCAAGCTCGGAGATGCGACGGGGGCGATCGACGCGTTCGACGGTGCCGTGAGGATCGACGGGAGCTTGGCCCCGCAACTCTGGCAGAGGGGCATCGCGCACTACTACGCCGGGCGCTACGAGGACGGCGCGAGACAGTTCGAGATTCACCGCACGGTCAACTCCCGTGACGTGGAGAATTCCGTCTGGCACTTCCTCTGCGTCGCCGCCACGGACGGCCTCGGCGCGGCCCGGGCAGCGCTAATCCCGGTCACCGGGGACCGTCGCGTGCCGATGGGAGAGATCTTGGAACTCTTCGCCGGGGAAAAGCGCCCAGCGGACGTGTTGGAGGCCGCTGAACGGGCGCGCCGAGCAGGACAGGGGCCCGGTCCGGTGTTCTACGCCCACCTGTACCTGGGCCTGTACCACGAGGCGGCAGGGGACGGGCAACGGGCGGCCGAGCACATCGGTCGCGCGGTGGAGTTGCCGCTGGATGGCAGCTACATGTGGCATGTCGCCCGTGTGCACCAAGCGCTGGGGGCGGGACGCTGACCGTCGGGCCCAAAGCGGCCGAGCGGGTCTTCCACGCCCGGGGCGTGACCAAGACCTACGAAATGGGCGAGGTGCGCGTCGAGGCGCTGCGAGGCATCGACATGGATCTGCGGGCCTCCGAGTTCCTCGTCCTGCTGGGACCGTCTGGCAGCGGGAAGTCGACCCTGCTGAACATCCTCGGCGGACTCGACACGCCCACCGCCGGCAGCGTCCGCTACCGCGGACGGGACCTGAGCGGGGCGGACGACGCGACTCGCACCAAGTATCGCCGCAACCATGTCGGCTTCGTCTTCCAGTTCTACAACTTGATTCCCAGCCTGACCGCGCGCGAGAACGTGGCGCTTGTCACCGAGATCGCGCGGAATCCGATGGCAGCCCGGGAAGCGCTCCAGCTGGTGCGCCTAGGGGACCGGATGGACCACTTCCCGTCACAGCTGTCCGGGGGCGAACAGCAGCGAGTGGCCATCGCCAGAGCAATCGCCAAGCGCCCCGATGTCCTGCTCTGCGACGAGCCGACCGGCGCGCTCGACATCAGCACCGGAATCGTGGTGCTCGAGGCGATCGAGCGCATCAACCGCGAGCTTGGCACGACAACCGCGGTCATCACCCACAACGCCGCCGTCTCCTCGATGGCGGACCGCGTCGTCCACCTGTCCGGAGGGCGGATTGTCGCCGACCGCACCAACTCGGCCAAGATCCCGGCCCGGGATCTGAGCTGGTAGGCGATGCTCGCGCTGCACCGCAAGCTTTTCCGGGACCTGTGGAAGATCAAGGGCCAAGGCCTGGCGATCAGCCTTGTCATCGGCGTCGGAGTGCTGGTGTTCATCATGTACCTCAGCGCGTTCGACTCGCTGCAGCACACACGCGACCGGTACTACGAGCGCCAGCGTTTCGGGCATGTCTTCGCCTCGCTCAAGCGCGCCCCACTCTCGCTCGGCGACCAGATCGCGGCACTCCCCGGCGTTTCGCAGTCAGAGCTCCGCGTGGTCGTCGACGTGCAGATGGACCTGGAGGGAGTCGAGGAGCCCTCCACTGCCCGCCTGGTCTCGGTGCCCGAGGGCCGGCGACCCAGCGTGAACGACGTGGTCCTGATGCGAGGCCGCTACGTCGAGGCGGGCCGGGCGGATGAGGTCATCGCCTCCGAGAACTTCGTCGAGGCCAACGGGCTGGAGATCGGCGACAGCGTGCGGGTGGTGCTCAACGGTCGCCGGCGGGAGCTCGAACTCGTCGGCGTCGGACTCTCCCCGGAGTACATCTACACGATCAGACCGGGGGAGCTGATCCCCGACGACCGGCGCTTCGGCGTGTTCTGGATGGAGCGGCGGGCACTGGCCGCGGCTTTCGACATGGAGGGCGGGTTCAACGACGTCAGCCTCCGACTCATGCCGGGCACGAGAGCCGAGGAGGTGATCACACGCTTGGACGCGCTGCTCGAGCCCTACGGAGGCTGGGGGGCGATCCCCCGTGACCTCCAGCTTTCCCACTGGTCGGTGGAGAACGAGCTGAAGGGAATTCAGGTAGCCGCGATCGCCGTCCCGATGGTGTTCTTGGGCGTGGCCTGCTTCCTGCTGCACGTGGTGCTGCTGCGCATCGTGTCTGTCCAGCGCGAGCAGATCGCCACCCTCAAGGCGCTTGGGTACCCCAATCGGACCATCGGGGCCCACTACGCCTACTGGGCGCTCGCGATCAGCCTCGCGGGGTGCGCGCTCGGCACGGTTGCAGGGGCCGCGCTGGGCCTGGGCATGATGGAACTCTACAACCAGTTCTACCGGTTCCCGTCACTGACCTACCTGCTCGAGCCGCAGGTCGTGTGCGGCGCGATCCTGATCGCCATTACCGCGGCCATCCTCGGGGCTAACTCGGCCGTGCGGAGCGCAGTCCGGCTCCAGCCGGCCGAGGCGATGCGGCCCGAGCCGCCCGCCAAGTTCCGGGTCAGCCTGGCCGAGCGCCTCGGGCTGCAGGGCCTCCTTTCCCAGGCGGCGCGGATCATCCTCAGAAACGTCGAGCGCCAGCCCGGGCGCTCGGCGATCACGGTGGGGGGCATCGCCTGCTCGCTGGGAATCCTGATCCTCGGCGTCTTCATGATCGATTCCATCGAGCTGATGGTCGACGTTCAGTTCGGCATCGCGCAGCGGCACGACGTGCAGCTCACGTTCGCCGAGCCAGCCTCGCCGCGGAGCATCCACGAGCTGCGGCGCCTTCCGGGGGCGATCTTGGCGGAGCCGGTGCGCAACGTGCCGGCCCGGATTCGCGCGGGGCCCAAGGTTCGCCAGCTAGCGATCGTCGGCCTGCCGTCGGCCTCGCGGCTGCAGCGCGTGATCGATGTCCGCACGATGGCCCCGGTCGAGCTGCCGCCGGACGGCTTGGTCCTGACAGACGGGCTGGCCAAGATCTTGGACGTGCGAGCCGGGGACCGGGTCTCGGTGGAGGTATTGGAGGGCAGCCGCCCGGTCCGGGAAGTTCCGGTGCGGGCCGTGGTCCGGCAGTTCATGGGGCTGACGGCGTACATGGAGATCGACGCTCTCCGGCGCCTGCTGCGGGAGGGGCCGACGCTGTCCGGCGGATACCTCACGGTCGACGCGGCGAGCATTCCCCAGCTATTGGGCAGGGTCAAGGAAACCCCGAGGGTCGCGGGCACGGGGATGCGGACCGCCGTCGTGGAATCCTTCAACGAGACCTTCGGCCAGTCGCTCGGCACGCTGATCTTCTTCAACGTGCTGTTCGCGTCAATCATCGCGTTCGGCGTGGTCTACAACGCGGCGCGGGTGTCACTCGCCGAGCGCAGCCGCGAGCTGGCCAGCCTGCGCGTGATGGGCTTCACGCGCCGCGAGATCTCTTGGATCCTGCTGGGGGAGCTGGGAGTTCTGGCGCTGCTCGCGCTGCCGCTGGGACTCGCGCTGGGCTACGGCCTCTCCTCCCAGGTGGTCAAGGCGCTGGAGACGGAGCTGTACACCCTGCCGTTCGCCGCAAGCCCGAGAACGTACGCCTGGTGCGCGTTGACGATACTGGGTGCGACGACGGTCTCGGGACTGATCGTCCGGCGCAAGCTGGACCATCTGGACCTGCTCGAGGTCCTCAAGGCGAAGGAGTGAGCGCACCGTGAAGGTTCGACCGACAAGAATCTTGGTATGGCTGGTACTGGCCCTGGTCGCCGCCGGCTTCTACGTGGCATTCCAGCCGAGGCCGGTGGAGGCAGACGTGGTCTGGGTTGTGCGGGGCTCGCTGCGCATCACCCTGGACGAAGAGGGACAGACGCGCGTGCGCGACCGGTACGTGGTCTCGGCGCCGTTGGACGCCGCCATCCTGCGCATCGAGCTGGAGCCGGGAGACGCGGTGCGGGCCGGGTCGACCGTTGTGGCGAGGCTTCGCCCCAAGCAGCCCACCTTCCTCGACACTCGCAGCCGGGCCGAAGGGGAGGCAACCGTGGCGAGCGCCGAATCCGCCATTCGGCAGGCAACGGTCGAGCGCGACCGGGCGATTGTCGAGCGGGACTACGCCGCGACCCAGCTCGCCCGCCACGAGAAGCTGCACGAGAATGGCCTGCTGTCGGACCAGCGGATGGAGGCCAGCCGGCAACAAGTGGCCGAGGCTGCCGAGCAGGTGCGGGTAGCGGAAGCGGCGATCGCCGTCGCCGCGGCGGAACTCGAGCGAGCCCGCACGAGCCTGATCGGCGCCAACGACGAGCGGCCCGTCTCCGCGCGGGCGGCGGCGATCGTGCTGCGCTCGCCGGTGAACGGAGTGGTCCTGCGCAGGCTGCGCGAGAGCGAGGCGAGCGTGCCAGCCGGAGAGCCGCTGGTCGAGATCGGCGATCCCGGCAAACTCGAGGTCGTCTCGGACATGCTGTCGATGGACGCGGTGAGGATCTCGGAAGGCGACGCCGTGCTGATCGACCAATGGGGCGGAGACCAGCCGCTGCGCGGCACCGTGCGGCGGGTCGAGCCGTTCGGGTTCACCAAGATCTCGGCCTTGGGTGTCGAAGAGCAGCGCGTGAATGTGATCGTCGACTTCGAGGATCCCCGCGAAGCTTGGGAGGCTCTGGGTGACGGGTACAGGGTCGAGATCCGCGTGATCGTCTGGCAGGCGGAAGACGTGCTCAAGGTGCCCACCAGCGGATTGTTCCGCAGCGGGGAGTCTTGGGCGGTCTACGGCGTCGGGGACGACATGGTCGCCCGGCTGAGGACGGTGCAGATCGGGCAGCGGACCGCCTTGGAGGCCCAGGTCGTGGCGGGCCTCGCCGACGGCGACACCGTGATCGCCTATCCGACCGACCGCGTCGAAGACGGCGTCGAGATCGCGCCGCGCCAGCCGTGACGGGCCCGAGGCGCCCGGCCAGAGACCCGGCACTTGGCTAAACTAGCAGGAGGGCTGGGAACGCCCCGTGACTGGCGGGGCGGAGCGACGGGAACTTCGCTCGCCCGTGCCCCCCGCGCGCAGCGCGGCTCCGCTAGCCGACACGTAGCCGGCTCCCATCCCAAAGGCCTATTCCCATGTACATTCGCAAGAGTCGACTGCTGACGCCCGGACCGACGCCGCTGCTCCCGGAGGGCGTGCGCGCCATGGCCGCGGCGGACCTGCACCACCGCACCCAGGACTTCCGGGATGTCTACCGGAGCGCCATAGAGGGCCTGCAGTACTTCATGGACACCCGGAACGGCATCGCTCTGTTCTCCGCTTCGGGTACCGGCGCGATGGAGGCCTCGGTCTCAAACCTGTTCTCGCCCGGCGAGCGGGTAATCGTGTGCGCGGCCGGAAAGTTCGGCGAGCGCTGGGTCCAGATCTCCCGGGCGTACGGCCTGGACCCGGTGGTCGTCGAGAAGCCCTACGGCGAGGCCGTGCGGCCGGAGGACCTTCAGGCCAGCCTGCGGCGGCACCCGGAAGCGCGGGGGGTGTTCATCCAGGCCACCGAGACCTCCACGGGCGTCTCTCACGATCTGGAGGCAATGGGACCGTTGGTGGCGGCCACCGACGCCATCTTCGTCGTGGACGCAATCACGGGCCTGGGCAGCAGTTCGATCGACATCGACGGCTGGGGCCTCGACGTGGTCATCGGAGGGTCCCAGAAGGCGCTGATGATCCCCCCCGGACTGGCATACTGCTCGGTCAGCGAGCGGGCCGCGGCGAGGTACGACACCGCCACCTGCCCGAACTTTTACTTCAACCTCCGCAAGCACATCGAGGCCGGCCCGCGCGGCGACTCCCCGTTCACGCCGGCATCTTCGCTGATCCTGGGGCTGGCCGCCGTGCTCCGGCACATCCGGGAGGTCGGCCGCGAGGGACTGATCCAGAACGCCCAGCTGCTGGCCCGCGCGACACGCGAGGCGGCCGCAGCCTTGGGCTTGGAACTGTTCGCGAAGGACTGCACCCCGGCTGGAGCGGTGACAGCCATCCGGGCGCCGAACGGCCTGAACTCGGGCCAAATCGTCGGCGCGTTCAAGAGGGACTTCGAGTCGATCATCGCCAATGGGCAGGGGTCGATGAAGGGCCAGATCTTTCGCGTCGCCCATCTCGGGTACTTCGACTTCCACGACCTCTTCGCCACAATCGCCGAATTGGAGATCATCCTGCGCGGACTTGGCCACGAGGTCCAGTTCGGCCGTGGCGTGAGCGCCGCACAGTCCACCTACGTGTCGGCGCGGTCCGACAGCGAGGGAATCGAGCGATGAGGGTGCTGGTTGCGGACGCCGTGGACCCCGCGGCAATCAAGACCCTGCGGGCGGATGCAAGCCTCGACGTGGTCGTTTCGAATCCGGCGGACTACGGCGCACACCTCAGCGAAGCCGAAGCGCTGATCGTGCGCAGCTCGGTGAAGGTGACCGACTCCGTGATGGAGCGGGCGCCGGAACTGCGAGTGATCGGCCGCGCCGGCGTCGGCGTGGACAACATCGACTGCGACAGCGCGACCGCCCGTGGCGTGGTCGTGATGAACACTCCCGGCGGAAACGCCACCGCGGTGGCCGAGCACACGATGGCGCTGATGCTTTCACTGGCCCGCGCCATCCCGCTCGCGAACACGTCGACGAAGGCCGGTCGCTGGGAGAAGAAGCGCTTCAGGGGCAGCGAGGTGCAGGACAAGACCCTCGGCATCGTCGGGCTGGGCAGCATCGGCCGCCAAGTGGCCCAGCGGGCCAAGCCGTTCGGCATGCGGGTGGTCGCCTACGATCCGTTCGTCTCAAGCGACGCCGCTCGGGATTGCGGAGTCGAACTTGTCGAGTTCGAGCCACTCCTGCGGCGCTCAGACTACATCAGCCTGCACCTGTCGCTGAATCCGAGCACGGCCGGCCTCATTAACGCGGAGACGATCGCGAAGATGCGGCCGGGAGTGCGGATCATCAATTGCGCGCGGGGCGGGCTCATCGACTCGGCAGCCCTCGACGCGGCGCTGGAATCGGGCCGCGTCGCGGGGGCGGCGCTGGACGTCTTCGAGACCGAGCCACCCGCGAAGGACGGCCTGCTCGCCCACGACGGGATCGTCGCAACACCGCACATCGGGGGCTCGACGGCAGAGGCCCAGGCCAAGGTGGGCATCAACATCGCGCGGCAAGTGCGAGACTTCCTCAAGGACGGGGTGGTGGTCAACGCGATCAACATGCCGTCCGTCACTCCCGACCAGTACGGGCGCCTCGCCCCCTTCTTGCAGCTGGCCGAGAGGCTCGGCTCTGTAGTGGGACAGACCGCTCCCGGCCGGCCGGTGCGGGTCAAGCTGACCTATCTGGGAGACTTTGGCGAGACCGATGCCGCGCTGATCCGCAATTCCGCACTGAGCGGCATCCTGAACCGCTTCTTGTCCCGCAGGGCCAACCTGATCAACGCGGCGCGGATCGCGCGGGACCGCGCGATCGGAGTCAGCGAGGTCCGCCGTGGCCGGGCCCACTTCACCAACTCTCTGAAGCTGGCGCTGAAGACCGAGGACGTGGACCGGGAGGTCGAGGGTGCGGTGTTCCCGGACGGCTCGCCCAGACTGCTGAGCATTGACGGAATCTACGTGGAGGCGCTGCTCAGCGGGAACCTGCTCTACACGCGCAACCGGGACGTGCCGGGAGTCATCGGCCGCCTCGGCACGGCTCTGGGCGCACGCGGCATCAACATTTCCGACTTCGCCCTCGGCCGGGGACCCCGACCCGCCAGCGGCGAGCCGGCCGAGGCGGTCGCCCTGATCCGCACGGACCAGACGCTGTCGTCGCAGGTGCTGGAAGGCCTGTTCGCGATGAAGGCTATCACCTTCGGCAAGGCGATCACCCTGTAGGCCGCGCGGGGTCCCGCCATGGGCGGGGAACCGGCCGACTCAGAACTTCACGCCCTTCTTCTCGAGATCGTCCAAGACGCGGTCAACGCCGCGCCGGTTCATGATCTTCATCGCCTTGGTGGTGACGCGCAGTCGCACCCACCGATTGCGGCGCGGGGACCAAAAGCGCTTGCGCTGCAGGTTGGGCAAGAAGCGGCGCCGCGTCTTGTTGTTGGCATGGGACACGTTGTTCCCGGACATCGGGCGCTTGCCCGTCACAACACACACTCTGGACATCTTGCAAACTCCCTGAACGATCGCGGGGCCCCTGCGGAAGGGCCGGCGCGGCACAGATCGGCAGCCGCGCCCGGAACTTGCAGGATATCACGCCGCGCGGACTCACTTCGCAGCGGCCGGAAGGGCCGCGCGGGCCGGCGGGGGCGCGCCGGGCCTGGGGCAATGCGGAGCGGGCGGCATCTGCCGCCCTTGGCCCAGCGTTCGTGCGCCGATTGTGCCGCTAAAGTCCGGTGCGTGCCCCGAGCGCCCCCGGGGTGGGCGCTGACGGGACAGCGACCGCGAGCGGCAAACTCGCAACCGGCAGGACCGTGAAGGCCCACAGCACGGGGCTAAGCCCGAACCAGTCGGCCATGACGCCCGCGAGGGGCACGAACAGGATTCCGGCGAGCCCCCATCCGAATCCCATCATGAGCGCCGCCGCCGTCCCCGACTGGGACGGCACGAGCTCGCCCGCCATGACCACGTTGACCGGGACGGTTGCCAAGAGGCACGTGCCGCCCACGAACAGCGCCAGCAGGGACAGCCAGCCGTCGGTGGCCAGGAATGTGGCCAACAGCGGCCCGGAAACGGCGCAGGACGCAATGATGACTCGCCGTCCGCCGATCCTGTCGGCCACGGCTCCGCCAATGAAGGATCCGCTGGAAGTGCTGAGGAACAGCACTGACAGCGCCAAGCTGGCAGAGGCGAAGTCCGCCCCGCGCACCTTGACCATGTACAGCGAGAGATACTGCGCCATCCCAACCTGGACGATGGACCGCAACAGCACCAGCGCGTAGTGCAGCAGCAGGGGCCTGCGCTGGGACCGGAACTGGCCCCAGTCCACTCGGCCAGATCCCTTCGCGCGGGCGTGGGCCGGCGCGGGCAGACGCCACAACAACAGCGGAGTCAGCGCGACAACGGGCAGCGCCGCCAGCCACAGCCGATCGAACCCAAACCGCTCGATCACCGTGGCCAAGTACAGGGGGCCGATCCCCAAGCCGGCCGTGCCGGCTGTGATGAACACCGCCGTCGCCAGGCCGCGCCGCCCGCCGCCGAGCTCCCCGGCGCGGCTCGTGCTGTGCGGGTGAAAGGCTGCCACGCCGATGCCACCAGCGAACAGGAGCAGCGCAATCCCGCCGAGGCTCGGGGCGAGCGGCACCGCGGTCAGGAAAGCCGCGGCGACCACTGGGCTCAGCGTCGTGAAGTGGCGGCTGTTCACGCGGTCGCTGAGCAACCCGAAGGGGAGCTGCAGGACAGCGGACGAGAGCAGCCAGAATGCGCCGAGCAGGCCCGCGTGCGCGATCGTCAGGCCGTGAACCTCGGCAAGGATTGGCTGGATCGTCGGCAGCGTCGAGGAGAAGCAGTCGACAGCGAAATGGGTCACCAGCAGAATCGCGAAGGCCTCCCGCGACCGCGAGGCCAGCGAGCCGTGAGTGCCCCGCTTCGCCGCTGGCAGGGGCAAGCCACCGGGCGGGTCAGCCCGCCCGGGAACCCCTCCGGTCATCGTGGACTCCGTCCCGTCGGGAACCGTCGCAGGCAACGCCCTCCGGCATGCCAGGTTGCGGCGGGAATGCCCGGACAAACGCCCCGGGGGCCCGCCTCAGGAACCCGAGGGATTCCAGATCCCCGAACGAAGCTCCTCGATGCGGTGCGTCGCCGCGTCGCGGACGTAGCGGTATGGATCGTGCCTCGCCGCGCGCTGCAACTCGCGCTCATCTGTGAGAACCTTGACAACCTTTCGCCGGATTTCCTCGTCACCCGACTCTCGCATCACCCGCGCGTAGTGCTCCTGATCGGGCGACAGGTCCCGCAGTGCCGAGAGGGCCTCGTGCCGCACGAACCACTCGGGGTCGGAGACGATCATCTCCACCAGCGTGGCAGGATCGGTGATCTCCGCCACCGCCTCCATCCTCGTGTCCGAGTCGGAATGCCTCCACTTGGGGCGGAACCGGTCAAGGAGCGCCATCGGATTCTGTCTGCGAGCTGGACCGCGACCCTACTCTCCGTAGCTGACGCGCCATATCTTGCGCCCGCCGTCCTCGCTGACGAGCATGGATCCATCCTTGAGCTGCAGCAGCCCGACCGGGCGGCCCCAGACCTCCCGCGAGTCCGGGCTGACCATCCATCCCGTGAGGAAGTCCTTCGGGCCCGACTGGGGACGCCCGTCCTTGAACGGGACGAAAGTGACGCTGTAGCCGACGCGCGTGGAGCGGTTCCAAGATCCGTGGAAAGCGAGGAACAGGCCGCCGCGGTACTTCTCCGGGAACTGCGCGCCGGTGTAGAAGCGGATGTCCAAGACCGCCACGTGAGCGCCCAGGAGCACGTCGGGATACAGGGTGCTCTCAACCTTGTCCAGAGCGACGCCCTTGTGCCGGGGCTCCTCGTGCGGGCCGTTGTACGCGTATGGCCAGCCGTAGAATTCGCCTTCCTTGACCTGCACCAGGAAATCGCTGGCCAAGTCGTCGCCCAGGCCGTCCCGCTCTTGAATCGCGGCCCACAGGTCCTCGGAACCGGGCCGCCACGTGAGCCCGATGATGTTTCGGAGCCCCGTGGCGACGACCTCGTGACCGCTGCCGTCGGGGTTGTAGCGGTGCAGGGCGGCCCGCACGGGGTCCTCGCCAAGGTCAATGTTCGACGCCGATCCCACGGAGACGTACAGCTTGCTGTGATCGTCGTTGAACAGCAGCGAGCGGGTCCAATGGCCCTTGCCGTGCCCCTCGTAGGAGATGATCTCCTGCCCCTCGCCCACGGTCATCGACGCCGCGTCGTACCGGTAGCGCTTCACGGATGTCGGCTCGGCGACATACAGCCAGTCCTCATGGAAGGCCAGCCCGTACGGGCGGTCCAGCCCCTCGATCAGCTTCTTGGTGCTGTCCTGGCCCTGGCTGACATAGACGGCACCGTCGGGCTGGTTGCGAGAACCGGAATCGGAGAACACCAGCTCGTCGCTCGGGCCGAGCAGCATGTAGCGTGGCCGCATGAAGTCGCCAGTCAGGTACTCCTCGACCTTGAAGCCCTCGGGCACGGACAAGCCGGCGCCGCCGGGACGCTCGACGACGTTAGGCCTGTTGGAGGCAGATTCCGTGTGGAAGGGGGCCGCAAGCCCCTCGCCCCAGTTGACCGGCTTCTCGGACTCGGCGCCAGCGACCAGCGAGGCCGAGAACAGGCACAGGGCAGAAATGGTTGCGAGTGTGCGCATGTGCACTAGGTTAGCGGATCTCGGCCGGGCGGCGCGCGCTCAGCGCGGGACCGCAATCTCGTTGGTGCGGGCATCCGAAGGCTGGACCGGAGCTTCCTCGACATTGGTCTCCGGCAGCCAACCAGCCAGGTGACGCTTGGTTTCCGAGTATTTCCCGTCCCCCGCGAGGTTGGTCCACTCCATCGGATCGACGCGGTGGTCGTATAGCTCCTCGCTGCCGTCGGCGTAGCGGATGTACCGAAACCGTTCCGACCGGACGGCGTGGTTCAGCCGCCCGTGGGTCGTGACCGTCGGCTGCCAAGCGGCCTCGGGGTCTCTCAGCAAGGGCACCAGGCTGCGGCCATCCAAGCCCTCCCCGGAGCCCAGTCCCGCGAGTTCCAGCAGGGTCGGATAGACGTCCAGCAGGTTCACGGGCCTGTGCGAGACCGAACCCGGCTTGGTGCCCTCGGGCAAGCCGGGCGTGCCCGAAGGGGCAGCGATCATTAGCGGCACGCGGGTCGCCTCTTCCCAGAGCGCGAACTTCCGCCAGTGGCGCTTCTCCCCGAGATGCCACCCGTGGTCCCCCCACAGGACGATCACCGTGTTGCTCGCGTGGCCGCTCTCGTCAAGGGCATCGAGCACACGCCCCAGCATCTCGTCGGCAAACGCCATCGACGCCAGGTACGCCTGCACCGCGCGATTCCACTGGCCGTGCTCAATGACCCACTGATGGTCCCGGCCCGGCCGGGCCATCTGAACCCCAGCCTCGGGAACGTCATCCAGGTCGCCGTCGAACATCACCGGCAGTTCGACGCTCTCGAGCGGAAAGCGCCGGAAGAATCTGGACGGGACAAACCACGGCAAGTGCGGGCGGAAGATGCCGCATGCCAGGAAGAACGGCCGCTCGTGCCGCTCGCCAAGCCGGGCGACCACCCAGTCGGCGACCTTGGAATCCGACATCTCCCCCACCGGGACTTCCAGCTCCCCCCAGTCAAAGTTGCCGACGCCCGGAATGCCGCTCGCCGGCCGCGTCGCGGGCGTCGGGTCCCTCTCGCGCTGGACGCTCTTGGATGGCCAGTACTCGTCCCACGACGGCGGATCCGGGTACACCCCGTGGTAGATCTTTCCGGATCCGCCCGCCCAATAGCCATTGCGCCGGAAGGCCTGGGGAATCGTGACCGCGTCCGGCAACGCCGGCCTCCACGCCTGATTGTTGTTGTAGACCCCGGACCGGTACGGGGCCACGCCCGTCATCAGGGCCGCCCTGGACGGGTTGCAGGCGGGTGCCGCCGTGTAGGCGCGGGCGAACGAAGTCGCACGCCGGGCCAGCCGGGCAAAGTTGGGCGTCTTGGCCTGCGGGTGGCCTCCGAGAGGCTCAATCCAGTCGTTGAGGTCGTCAACGGCGATGAACAGCACGTTCGGCCTCTCGGCAGCCTGGGCCACGGCCAGGCACGCAATACAGGTCAGAAGGGCCAGTTTCCTCATGGGTCCACCTCTCAAGTGTCGGTCGCGGGCCGCCCGCTCGAGGCAGTTCCCGCGGAGACAATCGAAGCTGCCAGCAGTGTAGCCAGACATCCGAGCGGGTTGAGCCACAGGAATGCCAGCCCTGGCAGCGCCAGCTTGGTGCACCAGACTGCGGCTAGGCCGCATGCGGTGCCCCAGAATGCCCCGGCGGCGTTGATCCGGGGGAACAGGAATGCCGCCGCAAAAACGCCAAGCATCGGCCCGTAGAACAGGGATCCGACAAAGTTCACGGCCTCGATCAACGACCCAAGCCGCCCCCCGAACGTGGCGAACACGCCCGCGTAGGCCGCCCATCCCAGCGTTGCCCAGCGCAGCGCCGCCATCGTCCGAGCCTCGCCGATGCCAGGCCTGACGTAGCGTGCGTAATGGTCCACGACCGTGGAGGTCGCCAGCGAGTTGAGCTCGGAAGAGATCGTCGACATGGCGGCGGCGAAGACGCCGGCCAGGATCAAACCCACCAGCCCGGCGGGAAGGTAGCCCAGCACGAACGTCAGGAAGACGTAATTCGTGTCGCTGTAGCTTCCCTGCCCCACTCCCTCCTCGGCCAGCGCGACGGCCTCGGCGCGCGCCGCGCGCACGCGGCCGTCGGCCGCCCGGAACTCGTCCCGGGCCTGGGGCGACCCGCCGGAAGCGGCAAATCGCTCCGCCGCCGCCCGGCGGTCCTCGAAGGCCGCTGCGTAGCTCGAGTTGACACGGGCAAATTCGCCCGTGTGCTCGCGCTCAACGCGGGCACGCTCCGAGGGGTGGAACAGGGCGGGAGCCGGTTCGAACAGGAAGAAGACGAAGACGACCACGCCCGCGAGCAGGATGAACGCCTGGAGCGGCACCTTGAGAATGGCGTTGAAAATCAGGCTGACGCGGCTGTGGTACAGCGAGCGCGCCGTGAGGTACCGCTGCACCTGCGACTGATCCGTGCCGAAATAGGCCAGCGAGAGGAAGGTGGCGCCGATCAGGCCAGACCACAGCGTGTAACGGCTGTTCCAGTCAAACGCCGGATCGATCGCGTCCAGCTTTCCTGCAATGCCCGCCAAGGCCAGGGCGTCGTGGAGCGAGACCTCCGGCGGCAATGCCCGCAGAGCAAACGCGAAGGCGGCGGCAATGCCCCCGAACATCACGCCCATCTGGAGCGCGTCCGCCCGCATCACTGACCGGATTCCGCCCAGCACGGTGTAGAGCGACACGATGACCACCATCGCCACAATCGTGAAGCTCTCCGGAAGGCCGAGGATCACGGAAAGCGCCACCGCCGGCGCGTAGAGCGCCAAGCCCACGCCAAGCCCCCGCTGCACCAAGAACACGGCACTGGCCAGAGTGCGCGTCTTGGCGTCGAATCGCCGCTCGAGGTATTCGTACGCAGTGCGCACGCCCGTGCGGTGGAAGGCCGGGGCGGCGATCGCCGCGATCAGCACCATGGCGATCGGCAGGCCGAAATAGAACTGGACGAAGCGCAGCCCGTCCGAATAGCCCTGGCTGGTAGTGCCGATGAAGGTGATCGCACTGGCCTGTGTGGCCATGATCGACAGGCCGATGACCCACCAGCGCATGCGCTTCCCGGCGGCCACGTAGGCGTGGACGGAGCGGTCCGCGCCCGAGCGCCTGAGGCTGTAGGCCAGCACTCCCGCGAGTGACGCCAGCAGAACGGCCCAATCAACCCCGCTCATCGAGTCCCGCCAAATTGCCGGGTCAGGAGCCAGAGCAGGGCGATCCAGGCGGCAAGGTGGGCCAGCACGGCGGCGTATGCCCATCGCCACGCACGGGGCGAGCGGTCCCCGGCTGCGTCAGGGCCAGGATCAGGACGAGCCCTCAAACCGATATCGTACGGGACTGGCCAGTCAGCGGGCCACTTGGCCCGTCGCGGCGGATGCGATCGTCTCCGGGAACGCGATCCTCTGGAATTCGGGCAACTCGTGCATGCCGGCGAACGCTGGCTCCGACGCGACCCGCCGCGCGCTGCCGTAACCCTCTTCCAGCGCTTTCCGGATGTGCAGAATGGCGCGGTCCCAAGCCTCGATTCCGGCGTAGGCCTTGGCCATGAAGTAGTGATACTTCCCGACGTTTCCGACGGAGCGCTCCTGCAGGAGTGTGCCGAACGAGCCGCTCGTCTCGAAGACGTCCGGGTCGAGCTCCAGAGCCTGCCGGTAGGCATTCGAGGCGTCCTTGTACCGGCCCCTGGCAAAGAACGACGTTCCCAGATTGCTGAAGATTGACGCCGAGTAGGGGGAAACCTTCAGCGCCCGCTTGTAGGTCCGGCTCGCCCGGCGGTAATTCCCCTGGGCGTGGTGAACCGTGCCGAGATTGTTCAGCGCCTGGCTGTACGTGTTGTCGGTCTTCCAAGCCCGCTCGTAGTGCCTGCGAGCGCTGTCGAGCAGCATCCTCTGGTGATAGGAAATCCCGAGCTTGTTGAGCAGGCGTGCCGAGCCGGGCTCGTTCGTGATCGCCTCACGGTAGGCATCCTCAGCCTCCCTGTACATCTTGCGCGCCATGAAGATGTCGGCGCGCCTCTCGGGTGTGAGGTTCCGCCGGGCCGGGGCGATCTCGCCCCCCTCACGGGTCCGGTCAACCAGCTGCGCGTCCAGACCCGCTGGCGCGACGGTCAGAGCCACCAGCACCAAGACCCAACGGACGTCCCTTGACACGGCCACCTCCCTGCGTGCCCCTATTGAAGCACATGGAGTGGCCGTGCCGTTTGGCACGGGCCAATCCGCTCGCGCGGCGGGGGCTGGGAATGGGCCTGAGACGGCGAGACGCGCACCGGTCAGGGCAGCCGGCCCGGCCGCGGGCCCTCTTGACTCTCGATGCGTTCCCACATCCGGACCAGTCCCTCCAACCCGAGTTGCTGGGCCCGCTGGCCGGCATTGGGATCCCGTGCCACAAGATCTGCCCCGTACAACCCCCTAAGGTTGTTCTTCAGGGTCTTCCGCGGCGCGGAGAGGCAGGCTCGCAAGAACCGCAAGAGTGCCCTTGGCGGGGCTTGCGGGCGCAGGTCGAGGCGCACGGCCGCAGACTCCACCGCCGGAGGCGGCGAGAACGCTCCCGGCGGAACCGTGAACAACAGCCGCGGCGCGCTGTGTAACTGGCACAGGCAACTCAGATATCCGAAGGCCCGGCTGCCCCCGCTGGCGACAATGCGCTCGGCGACTTCCCGCTGCACTAGGAATGTCGCGCATCGAAAGGCGCCCCGCGCGGCAAAGACGGCGCGCAGGACCGGGGAGGTGATGTAGTAGGGCAGATTGCCCGCCAGCACGGACCGGTCGGGCTTGGCATCGCCGGGAAGACTCGCCAGATTCACGCGCAGCGCATCGGCTTCGACGACTTGCAGCCTTGGCGAGTGACCGCAAGCCCGCGGCAGGTCTCGGGCCAGTCCAGCGTCGATCTCGACCGCCACCACACGGGACGCCAGTCGTAGCAAGCACTTGGTGAGAGCCCCCCGCCCGGGTCCGATCTCAACCGCCGTGTCACCGCTCGCAACGGCTGATCCCGCGATGCGGTCCAGCACTTCCGGGTCCTGGAGAAAGTGCTGGCCCAGCTTGGGACGCTTGGGCACAAGGCGAGTCTACCAGCGGGCGGCGGTCGGCTGGTCGGAGGCCCCCGAACGGGCCCAGCCCGGCCGCGGCCCGTTCCATTGGTCGGTCTCCGAGAAGCCAGGGGAAGCGCCCGTCCCCTGCGCTAGACTGGCAGTTTGGAACGGGTGGCGCCAGAATCCGGCTTCCAAGGGGTCGAAGAGCTTGGCGATGGCCTATGCAGGGTGACCTTCGAGGTCCCATGGGCTTTCGTGGAAGCGCACCGCGACGGAATGGTCGCACAGGACTCGAGGAATCTCAAAGTCCCTGGCTTTCGCAAGGGCAAGGCTCCGATGCAGGTGCTGAACGTCCACTACCGGCGCCAGATCGAGGACGCGCTGTCCAAGCGCTTCGCCCATGCTCACGCGGCGCAGTTCCTCTCAGAGCGTGATCTCAGGGTTGCATGGGGCCCGTCGGTCGAACGCTGCCGGTACAGGCCAGGGCGGCCCCTGGTGGTCCGAGCGCTGTTCGAAGTGTTCCCGCCGTTCGAGCTTGGCGATTACACCGACCTCGAGGTCAGGGTCGAGCCCGATGAGGTGACGGACGAGCACGTTGAGGCCGTGCTGGAGCAATACCGCCTGCGGCACGCGTCGTTCCGCAATCTTGACCCGCGACCGATTGAGAGGGGTGACGAGGTTGTGTGCACGATTCGGGTGTCTGAGGCCAACGACGACGGGGACGGACCGGAAGACGACGACGGCGAGCGCGAGGCTCCCCAGGAAACACCCGATACGGCCAGATATCTGGTCGTGGGAGACCCCGAGCTGTCGACGCCGCAAATCGACGCGCTGCTGGAAGGCATGGAGCCCGGGCAAACGGCCGTGGTCCGAACCTCGAACGCCGAGGACTTCGGAATGCCCGGGCTGGGCGGCCGACGCTGCAGCGCTGAGATTGCGGTCCAGCGCTTGGTCGAGAAAGAGCTCCCCGACTTGGACGACGAGTTTGCACAAGACTTGGACGGCGGTCACGAGACTCTCGACGAAGTCCGCGACGCCATTCGGAAAGAGCTGTCCGCGCAGGTCTCGGAGCGGGCGGAAGCTGCAAGCCGAGAGCTCGTCCACTACAAGCTGGCAAGCTCCCACCCTGAAGCGCACAACCTGCCAGGACGATTCCTGCAGCAGCGGTTGCGGGAAGTACACACCAAATTTGTGCGGAAATGGCGGGAAGAGTATGGCAAACCTCCTTCGGACCGCATGATCCAGAGCCGGATGATGCTTGTGCCGGGCCAAGTAGTGGTAGAGCAGGTCTTGGACCGCATCGCGGACGTGGAGGACATCTCTGTCCCGAACCAAGAAGTTCAACAGCATCTCGATCAATGGATCGCCGAGTATTGCGCGCAAGAGGGCGCGAGTACCGAGGATGCGACCGATGCCGCGCTCAGGATGAACCTGGCCGGACAGATCCGGGCGGGCATGCGCCGGACGAGGGCAATCGAGTTCGTGATTGCCAACGGGCAGCTGGCAGCAGAGACCGCCGTCGGGGACGGGGAGGAGGCCGGTGTGGACCAAAGGAGCTCTGAGGGGGCAGCCGAGCCCAGCCTCACCGCAGCGGATGAGGCTGCGGGCCCGTCCGCGACCGGCGCGCGCGAGGGCTAACTGATGCACGTTCCATCTTTCGGGGCGCCAAGGGCCAACTTGGTGCCAATGGTGGTCGAGCAGACCAGCCGCGGCGAGCGGGCCTATGACATATTCTCCCGCCTGCTGAGGGAGAACATCATCTTTGTCGGGTTTCCGATCGATGACGCGGTCGCAAACCTGATCACCGCGCAGTTGCTCTTTCTCGAAGCCGAGTCGCCGGACCGTGACATCTGGCTGTACATCAACTCGCCCGGCGGCTCCATCACCGCGGGGATGGCGATCTACGACACGATGCAGTTCGTCAATCCGGACATCACCACCGTCTGCATCGGCCAGGCCGCGTCGATGGCGGCGGTTCTGATGGCCGCAGGGGCGGAGGGCAAACGCTTCGCCCTGCCAAACTCGAGGTTCCTCCTGCACCAGCCTTCGCTGTCCGGCCTGGCCGGTCAAGCCACGGACATCGACATCCAGGCCAAGGAGATCCTGCGGATGCGGAGCAATCTCAACCTGCTGCTATCGAACCACACGGGGCAGAAGGTCGAGCGGATCGAGCAGGACGTGGAGCGGGATTTCATCCTAGATGCCGTCCAGGCCAAGAAGTACGGGCTGGTCGACCAGATCATCTCGAAGAAGTAGGTCCGAGCACGGCTCGGAGCTTTGGTAGGCTACAGCCGATGAGAAGCTGGCAGGTCACCCACTACGGCGAGCCGGAAGAGATGGCGCTCGCGAGCGTCGCGACTCCAACCCCGTCGCGAGGGCAAGTGCTGATCCGCAACCGCGCCTGCGGCCTGAACTTCTTCGACTTGCTTCAATGCCAGGGCAAGTATCAGGCCCGGCCCTCGTTCCCGTTCACGATCGGCGCGGAGGTCGCCGGCGTTGTCGAATCGGTCGGCCCCGGGACCGATGGAATCACGCCGGGCAGCAGAGTGTCGGCGATCCCGCGCGGAGGGGGCTTCGCCGAGTACACGCTGAGCGACGCGTCGAGGGTGTTCCCGATCCCGCCGGAGCTCTCATTCGAACAAGCGGCCGCGATGCAGGTCGTCTACCAGACTTCCCTATTCGCGCTGGAACACCGTGCCAAGCTGCGGCGCGGCGAATCGCTCCTTGTGCACGCCGGGGCCAGCGGTGTCGGCGTCGCCGCGATCCAGCTGGGCAAGGCATTCGGCGCGCGAGTGGTCGCCACCGCCGGGAGCCAGGAGAAGCTGGAGTTCTGCAAACAGCAGGGGGCTGACCACGTGCTCGGCTACCGCGACCCGGGCTGGGTCGACGAGGTCAAGCGCATTCTGGGAAGATTCGGAGCGGACGTCATCTACGACCCCGTCGGGGGTGACGTGTTCGACCTGTCCACCAAGGTCATCGCTCCCGGCGGCCGTCTGCTCGTGGTGGGCTTTGCCAGTGGGCGCATCCCTGCCCTGCCCGCGAACCGCGCCCTGCTGAAGAACATGTCGCTCGTCGGCGTCTTCTGGGGGCGGCACTGTGACGAGAACCCCGGCTACATGCAGCAGCTGCAACAGCGGCTGCACGGGCGGTTCCACGCCGGCCAGATCAACCCGCCAATCGGCGCCACCTATCCCTTCGAAGCCATCCCGCGGGGGATCCGCGACCTTGCGAACCGCAAGATCCGCGGAAAGGCAGTGGCGACGATACCCTGAGCCGGGCCTCGTTCAGGGGCCGCTCTCGAACGGGACGGGGATGAAGCACACCAAGAAGACCACCAGCAGTGCCACGGCGGCGCGCACTCGCGCCGGTCCGATGGGCACCGAGTCGTCCAAAGTCGGCCGGTGGCGGACCCCTGTCAGGAACAGCAGCAGCAGCAGGAGGGCGTACTGGGCACTGTTCGCGATGCTGAAAGCCACCAGGGCCGCGAACGCCACCCACGCGACGCGCGAGCTGTGCCGGCCGAACACCGCGTAGGCGACGTGCCCGCCGTCCAGCTGGCCGATCGGGATCAGGTTCAAGGCCGTGACGAACAGGCCCACCCAGCCCGCGAAACCCACATCGTGAAGCAGCAGGACCATTCCCTCCTCACCGGTGCCGAAGAACATGCGCTCGAAGAGCCTGAACAGCAGGGGGTCTCCGAGCAGAACGCCGGGCATCTCGGGATCCAGCGGCACACGCTCTGACAGCATCACGCCGATCGCGCTTGCCGGGATCGCCAGCACGACGCCGGCGATAGGGCCGGCCGCCCCAATGTCGAACAGAGCCCGCCGGTTGGGGATGAAGGGCGACATCCGGATCAAGGCGCCCATGGTGCCGAACAGGAAAGGCGCAGGGATGAAGTAAGGCAGAGTGGCGGGAACGCCGTACCGCCGGGCCGCCACGTAATGTCCGAACTCGTGGGCAGTGAGGATCGCCATCAGGCAGGCAGAGTAAACCGGCGAGACGAACAAGCTCGTGGTGAGCACGGTGGCGAGGAACAGCGCGAGGTTTAGCCACAGCCTGCTAGTGATGACCCCACGCCGCACCGGGCGACGGGGCGGACCGTCCTCGATGCGCGGCAGCATCCCGCCGGGAGGCGCATCTGGCGGCACCGCCATCGGCGCCGGCACCAGGCCCCGGTGGTCCTGAGAGGGTTGCGGGGTGCCCGGGTCCTCCGCCAAGTGCCGCCCCGCCTCAGGCCACGACCACGGCCGGCGTGGTCAGGTAGGAGAGCCACCCGAAGCGATCTTCAGCTTCGCCGGACGTGAGCGCCAAGAACTCGGACTGCAGGTGCTCCGTGATCGGGCCTCGCCTTCCCGAGCCAACCGTGACCCGGTCCACCGAGCGAATCGGCGTGACCTCCGCGGCCGTGCCAGTGAAGAAGAGCTCGTCGGCGATGTAGAGCCACTCGCGCGGGATCGCCTGCTCCCGCAGGGGGTAGCCCAGGTCGCCGGCGATGCAGATGATCGCGTCCCGGGTGATGCCGGGCAATACCGACGTGCCCAGAGGCGGCGTGTAGATCACGCCATCCCGGACGAGGAAAATGTTCTCCCCGCTGCCCTCGGAGACGTACCCGGCGGTGTCCAGAGCGATGCCCTCGGTATAGCCGTGCTGGTTGGCCTCCATCAGGACCAACTGGGAGTTCATGTAGTTCGCCGCGACCTTGGCGATTGCCGGCAGTGTGTTCGGGGCGATCCTGGTCCACGACGACACGCAGACGTCGACGCCCTCCTCCAGCGCCTCGGCGCCGAGGTAACGGCCCCATTCCCAGCACGCGATGTAGCATTCGATCGGGTTCGCCAGCGAGCGGACACCGACGTCCCCGTAGCCGCGGAACATGATCGGCCTGACATAGCAAGACCGCATGCCGTTGACCACTGCGACATCCACGCAGGCCTGCGCGAATTCGTCCTCGGAAAGTCCGACCTCTGTCATCCGGTAGATCTTCGCGGACTCGTACATCCGGCGAACGTGCTCGCGGAGGCGGAACAATGCCGGGCCGTTACGGGTGTCGTAGCAGCGGATGCCTTCGAAGACACTGGTCCCGTAGTGCAGCGCGTGCGTTAGCACATGCACCTTGGCCTCGTCCCAAGCGATGAACTCGCCGTTGTGCCAAATCTTCTCGGTCGGCTGAATCATAACCCCCTCAAACAGCCCTTTGCCTAGTATCGCACCGCAGCCACCGCTTGCCCAGAGCGGCGGGTGACATACCCGAGAGTAGCTTACACTAGATCGCTCATGGCCCTACTCGAGCCACGTGTGTTCCTGCTCGACACCTTTGCCCTGATCTTTAGGGCGTACCACTCACGGGCCCACTCGAGGTCCACGACGGGAGGGCTGAGAACTACCGATGGCCGGCCGACCCAGGCAACATTCGGGATTAACAACACCCTGCGACGCATGCTGGACAAATACCGGCCAGAGTACGTGGTCGCGGTCTGGGAAGGATCGGGGCCAACGTACAGGGATGATGAATATCCCGAGTACAAGGCCAATCGTGACGCGCTGCCGGAGGACCTGGCCGCCGAACTCCCGCAAATCCGGCGCCTGCTGCGGGCCCTGAACGTGCCGGTAGTGGCAGAGGACGGCTACGAGGCGGACGACACGATCGCGCTGCTCGCGTCCCAAGCCGTCGAGGCCGGCCTGTCCGTCACCGTGGTCTCGATGGACAAGGACCTGATGCAGCTGGTCGGCGAGCGGGTGACGATGCTCGACATCCGGAGGAACGCGCGGTATGACGCGGCCGATGTTGAGAAGCGGCTCGGAGTCCGACCGAGACGTGTGGCGGACCTGCTGGCACTGAAGGGCGACTCGGCCGACAACATCCCGGGGGCCCCCGGGATCGGCCAGAAGGGGGCCGAGAAACTGATCGCCAAGTACGGGAGGGTCGAGACGATCATCGAGCACGCGGCGGAAGTCAAGCGCAAGACCTACCGCGAAAGCCTGATCAACAACGCCGACCAAATCCGGATGAGCAAGTCGCTCGCGACCTTGAACACGTCGGGCACCGCCAAGCTTGACCTCGTCGCAGCGGAGCGCAGGGATCCCGACCACGACGCGCTCCTGCAGCTCTACCGGGAATTCGAATTCGTCAGCTTGGCCAGGAAACTGCAAGGGCGTACCGCGGCCAAGAAGGAAGCAGCACCGACGCCCGCGTTCGAGTCGGCCGGGCAGATCCGCGAATGGCTCGCGGCCTCCAAAGGGCCGGTGGCCCTTGCTGTTCGGGCCACTAGGCCCGAAGGCATCGAGATCGGCCTATCCGCCGGTGAGGATGACACGTGGCTCGCCCCGCCCGAACTGGCGCTCGCATGCCGGGAGTTGATCGAGAGCGACCGGCGCGAGGTGTGGGTCCATGACAGGAAGTCGGCGATCCATTCCCTTCGAGAACGCGGGATCGACTTCTCGAGGGATGCCGAGGACACCATGCTCATGGCGTTCCTAGCCGACTCGAGCCGGACGAATCACGCCCTTGAGAAGGCTTCGGAGCGGCGGCTGGGTGCCGCGGTCCCAAGCGGAGCAGGCCACGCGGCGCGGGCCACGTGGGCACTGAGGGACATCCTCGTGCCGGAGATTGAGCGACTGGGCCTTGAATCGGTGTACCGCGAGATCGAGCTGCCTCTGGCGCCAGTGCTGGCAGAGATGGAGGCGGTGGGGATCCGGATCGACCCGGGCGTCCTGGCCGACCTTTCGAAGCGCCTAGCGGAAGGCATCGCAGAAATTCAGGCGGAAGTGTTCGAACTTGCGGGGCGCGAGTTCAAGATCGGGTCCCCGAAACAGCTGGGCCAAGTGCTCTACCGGGAATTGGGCCTACCCGAGCCGCGCAAACGAGGCAAGACCAAGGCGCCGTCCACAGCTTCGGATGTCCTAGAACGGCTGCGGTCCAAGCACCCGATCCCCGGGCTGGTCTTGGAATGGCGGAAACGGACCAAGCTCAAGAACACGTACGTCGACTCACTGCCTGGCCTTGCCGACTCGGACAACCGCCTGCACACGACCTTCAATCCCACAGGGTCGGCGACGGGCCGTCTGTCGTCGGCGAATCCCAACCTCCAGAATCTGCCAGCGCGCACGGCATTGGGCCGTGAGATTCGCAGGGCCTTCGTGGCAGCGCCGGGCTGGCAGTTCGTGTCCGCCGATTACTCCCAAGTGGAACTGCGGGTCCTAGCCCACCTGTCGGGAGACCCGACGCTGTTGGACGCGTTCAACAATGGCCAGGACTTGCACCGCAGGACCGCCTCGGAAGTGCTGGGGATCCCGCCCGAGATGGTTGGACCCGACGAGCGCTCGCGCGCAAAGGCCGTGAACTTCGGGATCGTGTACGGCCTGAGCCCCTTCGGCCTCGCCCGGCAGCTGCAGATTCCCCAAGCCGTGGCAAAGGACTACATCGGCAGGTACTTCGACCGCTACACGGGCGTGCGCGACTTCAACCGGGAAATTGTCGAGCGGACCCGGGAAACGGGCTACAGCGAGACGCTGTTCGGCCGGCGCAGGCCGGTGCCGAACCTGAAGAGCCGCAACCGCACCGCCCGCGGCTTCGCGGAGCGGATCGCGATCAACTCGCCGATCCAAGGCACGGCGGCGGATCTGATCAAAAAGGCAATGCTCGCCACGCGCGCCGCGCTGCGCCAAGCCGGGCTGCGGGCCAAGATGGTGCTGCAGATTCACGACTCCCTGCTGATCGAAGCGCCGGACGACGAGATGCAAGCGGTGCCTGAGCTGGTGCGCAACGAGATGGAATCCGTCGCCGAGCTTGCCGTGCCCCTGCTGGTCGACGTCAAGGTCGGCCCGAACATGGCCGACGTGAAGGACCTCCCCCGACCGGCCCAGTGACCCGGCCTCGATTCCGGCGCTACTGGTAAGACCGGGTTACCCACTCAGCCACGACGCACGGCTTGGGATTGCCCTCGAGCTCGACCAGCACCTTCCACACCGTCTGCACGCCCCAGGAATGCTCCTCGACCCCCACCGGGGCAATGTGGCCCCGAATCCTGCTCCCGGCGGGAACGGGCGCCGGGAACCGCACGCGATTCAGGCCATAGTTAATGCCGTGCTTGAAGTTTCCCGCCACCCGGACGGTGCGCATCATGATTGGCGCAAGCATGGAAAGGCTCAGGAACCCGTGGCCGATCGTGGTCCCGAACGGCGACTCGGTTGCGGCCCGCTCTCTGTCCACGTGGATCCACTGGTGGTCATCGGTGGTGTCGGCGAAGCCGTCGATGCGGTCTTGACTGATCTCGAACCACTCGCTGACCGCGATCTCCTTCCCGATGCTGGCCTTGAGCTCCTCCACCGGTACCGCGCGCGCTGCCATGGGGCCGATTGTAGCGAACGCTCTGACCCAGCACACAGACCGCAACCGCGCCGCGAGACGGGTCTGTGGTCAGAGCCGGTTCACCGCGTTGCCGGTCACCGTGTACAGGAGGGAGGCAGTGACCAGAATGGCACCGTTGACGGCCAGCACTGCGCGCGCGCCAAGCGTCTCGGCCACGAATCCGCAGCTAAGGTTGCTCAGCGGCATCACACCCCGGAAGGCGGTGTTGTGAACGCTCATGATGCGCCCCCGCATTTTCTCGTCCAGATTCAGCTGGACGAGCGTCGTGACCATCGTAAAGACGGCAAGGATCGCCCCGCCCGAGAACGCGAGCAGCGGCATGGCAACCCACAGGCTTCCCACCAGGCCGAAGCCCGCGACCGAAATCCCCAGCAAGAACTGCATCGCCAGCGCGTTGCGTCCCTGGCGTGGCGCGTTTCCCAAACTCGCCACGCACAGCGCTCCGATCACGGCCCCGGCGCCCAGGACGGATCCCATACTGCCGTAGCCGCTGGCATCCAGGCCGTACACGTCGCTGGCGAGAACCGGCAGCAAAAGGTTGATCGGCACTCCGCAGAAGGCCGTGATGACGGCCATCAGCATCAATGAGCGCAGCACGGCACTGCGGTGGATGGTGCTGAACCCCTCCAGCAAGCTGCGGAACATGTTCATTCCGCCGCCTCCCGTCCCGGGCGGGGCACGGAGCAGGAGCAGGGAGACAATCACAGCCAGAAAGCTGGCCGCGTTGGTCAGGAAGCACATCGCTGGGCCCAGAAACTTGAAGACCACTCCGCCGATGGGCCGACCGATGGTGCCGGCGAGGTTGAACTGGATCGACAGCAGGGCGATTGCGTTCGTGAGGTGCCGCTTGGGAACCAGCGAAGGGGTCAGGGCTTGATATGCCGGCCCTCCGAAAGCTTGGCCCAGGCCAGCCAAGAATGCGGCCGCCAAGATGTGCCAGACCTCGATCAAATCCAGCCAGAACGCGACCGCCAATCCAAGCGACGCCGTCATCTGCAGCACCTGCGAGCCGATCAGCAGGTAGCGGCGGTCCATGCGGTCCGCCAGCACGCCGCCGACGACGGAGAACAGCAGGATGGGCAATCCGTTCAGAAACGCGGTCAGTCCCAGCAGAGCCTCCGAGGATGTGCGCTCGTAGACATACCAGCTCTCCGCAATCTGGGCGACGAAGAACCCGGTCGTTGAGGTGAAGGCCCCGAACCAGAGCAGTCGGAAGTTCCGATAGCGGAACGACCGCAGTGTGCGGCCCAGCAGGCCCGGGCGCACTCGTTGGTCGCTGGCGGACATCGATGGTTGTGGCAGCGCCCCCGGACGGGCACATCCGCCGGCCGCCGAAAGACCATCTTCCCACAGCGTCCAGCCGCACAGTGCTGACAAAGCGACTGAGCGCGCACAGCAGCGGCGCGCCTGGCCTTCGGAACGCTCACCGGCGATGGCGGCAGGAGCGCGATCTCCGGCCCTTCCCGCCGCCGGGGAATCGGCCGGCGTCCGGCAGTCCCGCAAGAAGGATCGGACCGAGCGCAGAGCGCAGCAATGGCTGGCGAGCGGAGTGCCTAAGGCCGCAGCGGAGGTCTGTGACCTGACGTTCCCGTGATGCCAGCAAGGGCACTGGCCAGCCGGAGGCGGGACGATCCAGTTCAGAACGCCGGTCGATGACCGCTGGTGATGGGGACCATGTTGGTTCGCCGAGACGACAGCTGGCAAGCGTCCTACGAATCAGGCGAATGCCTAGCCAATGGTCCATGATCGACCCCTTAAGACATCACTCAGGTTTTACACACTGTTTGCAATATCAGATGTTATCGAGGCTCTGCTGTCATGAATGTGCGAGTAGTCCAAGGCTTCCCGCTGGTTGTCGACAGGTCCGTGCTGTGGCATCGGGTCGATTGGTCTCATCCGAGACACGTTCGCGACCAGGCACAGAGTTCCGGTCATTGGCAAACTCGGGCAAGGCTCCACCGGAAGATCCACTGATAGAGGGAATAGGTGACAAATTGAATGCATCAGTCGCTTGACCATCAAGAGAGTCACACAAGTCGCGAAACGCGCTGGTACGGTACTACCGGCAGTGGAGAAATGGCATCTATGGGGCCAGACCCGAGCCCTTGGGAAAGGAGTTGCGTCGTCGACGCACGACTAACTGGATATGTCCGGAACGGCGGCTGTCTGGTGACCGACTGAAGCACGTCTATGCTGCGACCCGACCTTGAAGCGGGCCTCGGCGGCGCAGATCTTGCCTGACTCGACTGTACCAGACCGACATCAAGGAAATAAACCGGCCATCCATTGTTAGCCCGTGTCCGAAAGTCTGAGGCAGCCGTGCCCCACGGCGATCAGGGCCGCTGGCGCGAGAAGGGACCACCGATTGGCCCCCCTCCCGGGCGCGGTCTCGAGGGATTGCAATGCTGGGACAGGGTGTGATATTTTGTGTCGAAACCTGCATGTGGCCGCGATTTCCCAACCGCAACGCTCTTGCAGCTCGCGTAACACGAAAGGAGGACCATCCGTGAGAAGAGTCCCGATACCCAATTCCATCCGGCCATGCCTCTTGGCCTTGCTGCTAGCCGTGGACGGCATGGGGCCAAGGTGCGGGCGGCACAGTCAACGGTACCGTCAGCGATGCGACCGGAGCGGTCATTCCTGGTGCGCAGATTCTAATCGTCAACGCAGAGACGGGCGTCGAGACGGCGTCCGAGACAGGCATCAACGGGGCGTACGGCGTTCCGAACATGCCACCCGGCGACTACAACATCTCGGCCTCGGCCGACGGCTTCAAGACGGCCACGGTCAGCGGTCTCCGGCTCAATGTCGCGTCTGAGATTTCCCAGGCGTTCGCCTTGGAGATCGGGGCGGTGACCGAGACGGTCGAGGTTAACGCGGAGCAACTGCAGATCCAGACCACTTCCGGGTCGGTCGGCTCTACGGTCAGCACGGAGCAGATCCAAGAACTGCCGCTGCCGAACAGGGACATCTTCAACTTGGTGAACCTAGTCCCCGGCGCGTTCCGGTCTGAGTCCAACGGCAACATCTCGATCGGCGGCGGGCGGACTCGCTCGGCCGGGTCATACATCGACGGAGTGAACAACACGCGCGGCGGGCTGGGAGTCCAGAACGTGGAGATGGCACCGCCAGTGGACTCGATGCAGGAGTTCAAGGTCGAGGTCAACTCGATGGGCGCCGAGTACGGCCGCAGCTCGGCCGGCGTCGTCCAGGCGCTCACCCGCAGCGGGTCGAACAGCTGGCGGGGCAGCATCTACCACTTCATCCGGAACGACGCGCTCGACGCTGCTGGCTGGAATCAGGATTTCCAGCCAAAACTTCGGCGCAACAATGGAGGCTTCGCAATTGGTGGCCCCATCGAGCGCAACAAGACTTTCTTCTTCTACAAGTAAGCATTCACTCCGGGGAGTATTTTGGGGCCTGGGAGGCTGGCCCTCGCGAGGGCCAAAGGCAGGGGAAGGCGCGGATAGGTGAAGGTGCGGCCCGCAGGTGCAGAGTGGCCTCGCTCGCCGCGTTCAGGCTCCAGCCTGAGAAGGTGGGCGAGTGACGTAGCGACACTCGCGAGCTGGCCTCAGCGGGGAGTTAAGCTGCGGGCGGGAAAGTGCTGTCGGGTGCGTCAGCCGGCGCTGCCGCTGGCGGCCCGTTGGCCGGGGTCCGCCAGCGGATGGGAGGTGCGCGGAGTTCCTCGATGCGCTGCTCGTCCATCTCCCACGGGAGCCATGGGGACAGTTCCGATGGGGCTTGGCCCCGGTTGCGCGCACAGGCATCCAGCCAATCCAGCATGTAGCGGTACGGGTTCAGCCCCGCCACTCTCGCTGTCTGCAGCACGCTGAGCAGGCGCCCCGCCGTCTCGGCCCCGGCCGGACCGCCGGACCCGAAGCTCAGCCGGCGCGAGATCACGGGTCCGCGCAAGGTCCGCTCCGCGTAATTGTTGTCCATGGGAATCGCGGGATCTTCGAGGAACACGCTGAGCCCCGCCTTGTGCAGGATCAGGGACGCCGTGGCTTTGCCCCGCGCTTCCACCTGGGCCAGCTCCGCGCCGGTCCGGCCACCGCTTGGCACGGCGATCAGCATTTCATAGCGCGCAACCAGGCTCCTCCACTCTTGCAGCGCGTCGTCGAAGAGTTTCCCGAGGCTGGCTTGCAGGCTTGCCTGCGCAGCCTCGAAGTCCTCGGCCTGGTCCTCTAAGGGCAGTTCGGGCTGCCAGGCCCTGCGACGCAGGTGCGCCAAGTGGAACACTTCCCCGATCCGCTCGAGCCAGTCCGTGGCCCACGGCTCCAGTTCCGGAAAGCCGGCTTCCACCCGGCAGTAGTGTCGGCGCTGATGAGCCCAGCAGAACTGCAGCCGGACATTCTCGGAGCGCTTGGCGAAGGCCGGATAGACACTCCAGCAGTCGCACACGAGCGTCAGCAGCTTGCCTTGGCCCAGCTTGCCCAGCAGTGCGCGGCCCGAGGGCAGCCCGCGCGTCGGCAGGATGCGCATCCAGACGGCATCCTCGCAGCAGACCATCCACAGCCAGTGCTTGGGTCTGGCGCCGGATGCCGGGGGCTGCTTGGCGTTGTCCTGGCCCTCAATGTTCTGCACCGGCCAGGAGGTTTCGTCGGCCTGCACCACCCGAGCCTGTCCCAGACGCTCGGCGATGGCCTGCTCCAAGGGCTGCACCAGTAGGGCGAGCCTCTGCAGGCCTCGCGCCAGCGTCGCCGGGGCCATGCCCAACCCGATGGCATCCAGCTCGCGCGCCACCGCGGCCTGCGGGCGATGCATGTGGAAAACTTGGACCACGCTCCAGGCCCACACGCTGGTCCCCAGCTGGGTGCCGCTCCACAGCCGTGGCGCGGGGGGCGCAACCAAGCGTCCCGGCGGTGCGCATGCGCAGCCCGGCTCGTAGCACTGGCGCTCAATCTCGCGGGCGAGCGCAGCCAAGTGCATCTCGAAGATCTTGCTGGACTTGGTCCCGCAGCGCACGCAGGGCGTGTCGCACTGCGCGCAGCGGCGCTCGTGCTCGGGCAGCTCCAAGGGCTCGGGAATCTTTGGCAGGCGGGAGCGGTCCCGACGCGGCGGAGTGGCCGATCCGGGCTGGCGTCCCCGCTTGCGCTTGGCGGCCTTCTGCTTGCGCCCCTTGCCGGCCTTGTCAGGCTTGTCAGGCTTGTCAGGGCTGTCCCCCGGCCCGGGCGGCGGCTTGGGGTCCGCTTTCGGCTCGGGCCCGGGATCCGACGGCTTCTCGCTCTTGCGCCCGAACAAGGTCTTCTGCAGGTCTGCCACGAGCAGCTTCAGATTGCCGATCGTTGTGTGGGCTTGCTGCAGCTCGGCCCGCGTCCGCTCCAGCTCGGCCCGCGTCCGCTCCAGCTCAGTCCGCGTCCGCTCCAGCTCGGCCTGGCTGCGCTGCGACCGTCGGCGGAATTCCCCGCTCTCCTGCCGTGCGCTTTCCACCTTCTCGAGCAGGGCCGCGCAGTGCTGCTCCAAGCGTTCCAATTCCTGCGCCTGCTCCCGCTCCCGCGCGGTGTCCCCGCTTGCGCCCGGCCAGAATCTCACCTTGGGCCCTGCCCGCGGCCGGCGGCCGCTGCCGCGCGCTCGCCCAGCCCCTGCGCGCTGCGCTCCGGCACGGCCGGCTGCGAGTGGGCCTGCAGCCCCAGCGAGGCGTGCTCGACGGCCCCCTCGAACACCTCCGGCGGCAGCCGGACCAAGGCTTGGTAGAACGTGCTCGGCACCGGAGCGGCGTAGCGTTGTAGCCGCATGTTGCACCAGCAGCCGGCGGCCTGCCGCTGCCGCTGGCTGAGCAGGGTGGCATAACGCGAGTAGGCCGTCACGCCGCGGTAGCCGGCCATGTGCGCACTCGCGGCCAGGCACAGCAGACTGGCCAGCGCATAGCGGCGACCGCCGGCCGGGCGGCAGTGCGGCTCCTGCTGCAGGCGCTCGAGCAGGCTGCGCAGCACCGCGGCCGGAGCCGGCGGCCGCTTGGCGGGACCGCCCCAGCAGGGCTCCTGCTCGGGCTGGCGCAAACGCGCCTGCACGTTACGGGCCAAGGGGTACACCAGCACTTGCTTGGGCTGGCCATGATGCCGCCAGCGGGCCGTGGGGCCCCGCTGGCGGCCATAGCCGCTGGTGAACCCCAGCGGCTGCCAGTTCGCGGCGCGGTAGCACGTGCCCCTGTGCAGCGCCCGGTCCACGAAGGTTTCCGCGAGCAGCGCCGGATACCCATGTGCGGCCAAGATGTCTCCCGACAAGCGGCGCAGGCTGAGGCCCAAGACCCTCGATGCCAGGTGCTTGCGCCCGGCAGCGGCGGGCAGCATCACGAAGCGCACATTCTGGGCGATCAGATGCAGGCGGCGCAGCTTCTGCTGCAGCGACCAGCCGATCCAGCGGTCGCGCACGGCCACGCGCAGCGCTCCGGGTTGCCATCCCAGCAGCGCCAGCCAAGTCCCGTCCAGGGTTGCGACATGCCGCAAGGCACGTCCGAACGGCCCGGCGACACAATGCTCACGTCCAGCCAGGCGTGGTGACGGTGCACTACCCGCACCACCCCCTGGCGGGGCGCAGCGTCGCCGTCGTGCGCTGGCGCCGCAGCGCAGACGGCACGCTCGTCCACGTAACCGGTCCGGACGGAGGCGTGTTAGGGATTCCCGAGTGGATGACCCGGCCAGCCTCGGCCGTGGCTCCGCTGCGGAAGTTCCCACGACTGTCGGTCGGGGCTCTCAGCGATGCGCATACTCTGGTGAACGATTGTCTTTCGGCTGAGGAAGCCACTACTGGAGGAGACTTGCATGAGACACCAACCCGGATTTCCGGGCTCTCTGTTCCGGCCGCCGGCACGGATGCCAGTGCTGGACAGCCCTGCCATCGACGAGGTGATCCCGGCCCTCGCCAGAGCGATTGCGGAAGCTCAGGAGGCGGCGACTCGACGGGAGGCGCCACAGGGACGCAAGGGAGGCCATGATGCTGGGCCCGAAGCGGATCAGCCCTGAGCAGCTGCGGCGCCGGGCTTATGTCTACGTGCGTCAATCGACGATGCAGCAGGTGCGCGGCAATCTGGAGAGCCAGCGCCGGCAGTATGGCTTGACGCGGCGGGCACAAGAATTGGGCTGGCAGGACGTGACCGTGATTGACGATGACCAGGGCCGCTCGGGCGGCGGTGGCGCGGAACGCCCCGGGTTCGAGCGTCTGCTGGCCGCAATCTGCAACGAGCGGGCCGGGATCATCCTGTCGGTCGAGGCCTCCCGGCTGGCCCGCAACGGGCGGGACTGGCACAAGCTTCTGGAGTTCTGCGGCCTGATGGGCTGCCTGTTGGCAGACGAGGAGGCTGTCTACGATCCGCGCCTACCCAATGCACGCCTCCGCTTGGGAATGTTATGTACTGCCCTACATAACATTCCTTATGTAGGGTACAAGGTTATGTAAGGCAGCAGGCGGAAAGCCCTGCAAGGACGCCTTCTTTCCCAAAACTGTCTAACATAATATTCGGGGTCTGGATTGTCTGACATGGTGTCATCTCCATGCCCTCAGGAGATGGGACATGTTCGAGAATCTATACAAGCATCCAGCGACGATTGCGAAATATCAACATGCGCCCCTGTTGGAGGACCGGGAGCGATATTTGCGCTCCGTGGTTGCCTCAGGTGCGGTTGTCGAGGTCGCACGCCGGGTCGCACGCGCCCAGCTTGTTCTCATGGAGTTGCTGAGCCTGCCTGATGCGGACGTTCCGATCCGGTTGGCGACTGTGGAGAAGGCCGTTCAGGAGTGGTGCCGGAGCGTTCCAGAGGTTTCTGCGGCGAATTTTCGACGTCATGCCCTCCGCTGGCTGCGTTTCCTTGGCTGGCTGGATGAACCTCCCCGCGACACTCATCCGCACGCCCGACATTTGGAGGCCTTCGCGGCCTGGATGCGGGACGAGCGGGGGCTGTCTGAAGCGACCGTTGACAACTGCCTTTACGAGAGCAACCGTTTCTTTGCCTGGGCAGCACGCCGGAATCTCATGCTTGCCGACATCACGATCGGTGATGTCGACGCATACCTTGCCGAACGGATTGCCGTCGGCGGCCTGCGCCGCACCTCCGCGCGCGCTGCAGCCGAGTGTTTGCGGAGCGTTTTCCGTTTCGCCGAAATGCGGAACTGGTGCCGGCCGGGCATCGCCGGGTGCATCATGCCGCCACTGGCCTATCCCGACCGACCGGTTCCCAAGGGGTTCGATCGGGACGAAGTCGGGAAGCTGCTCGCCACGACTGAGGGTTCGACTCCGGCAGACTTTCGCGACCGTGCAGTGCTGATGATCCTTGCAACCTGCGGGCTCAGGGCTGGTGAGGTCGGCGCGCTGCGCGTCGAAGACGTCGACTGGGAGCGGAGCCTGTTGCGCGTTTTCCGTCCCAAGACCGGCCGAACCGACACTTTCCCGCTGACCCCCTCCATCGGCAATGCGCTGGTGGACTATCTGCTCAAGGTGCGTCCGGATGCGGGACGGGAGCGAGCCTTGTTCCTGACGTTGCAGGCCCCGCTCAGACCACTGACGAGCGGCGCGATAGGGATGATCGTCCGCAGTCGCGCGAACCGCCTGGGCATTACCGGCAAGCGCCTGGGCGCCCATGCACTTCGTCATGCGGCAGCACAGCGGCTGGTCGACGAGTGCTGCGGCCTGAAGACCGTTGGCGATTTCCTCGGCCATTCCAGCCCGAGCGCGACAGCCGCATACGCAACCGTCGATCTCGCCTCGCTTCGCCCGGTCGCCGACATCCGCCTTAAGGAGCTGCTCAATGACACTGCGTGAAGCCGTCGACCGCTACGTTGCGTGGCAGCGCCGGCACGGCGCGAAATTCCGCTCAAGCGCGCAAACCCTCGATACGTTCTGTCGTCAGATCGGTGAGGACAGGGGCTGTGACGCCGTGGCTGAGGATGAAGTCCGTCGCTTCCTTGCCGGCAAGGGAGTGCTCACGAGAACACGTGCGGTCAAGTATGGAACGCTTGCCGGATTCTATAGGTTCGCACTGAGCCGGAGCCACGTGAGCCGCATTCCCATGCCGCCGCGCGAGGCCGAGCCGAGGCGGCCGGAAGTGGCGCCGTCCTTCATCTTCACCCGCGACGAACTGCGGTGTCTTTTCAAGGCGGCGGGCGGCGGGCGCAGACGTTGCCCGAAGCTCGATGCCGAGACCTTCCGGACCTTCCTGCTCCTGCTCTACGGCGCCGGGCTGCGCTCCGGAGAAGCGCGGCGCCTGACCGTGGCGGACGTGGACCTGGACTCGGCGGTGCTCACGGTGAACGATTCGAAGTTCTACAAGAGCCGACTCGTGCCGGTCGGCGCTGACCTTGCCGGCATGCTTCGCCGTTACGCCGCCACCCGGGCACTGCGCCCGCTCCGCGAGGGAACAGCATCCGCCTTCCTCGCCTGCCGCGACGGGTCGCCGCTGGGCAAGGCCATCGTACGTCACGCTTTTCGCGCGACGCTGCGGGCAGCCGGGATCAGCAACAGCAAACCCGGTTGCCGGGGGGCTTGCCTGCATTCGCTTCGTCACTCCTTCGCCACCCACCGCCTGACCCTCTGGTATCGCGAGGGGGCCGACGTGCAAACCCTGCTGCCGACGCTCTCGACCTATCTCGGCCACGGCAGCGTGGCAGCGACGCAGGTCTATCTGTCGATGACCCCGGAATTGCTCGACGAGGCCAGCTGTCGGTTCGAACGCTACAGCGAACGACAACGAAGCCCGGATGCCGGGCAGCAAGAGAAACGGAGCACACACGATGCCTGAACGCAGCTCTGTGCTTGGCTCATGGATCAAGCGCTTCCTCATCGAGTATCTTCCTGCCGAGCGCAATCTGGCCGTCAATACAGTGAAGAGTTATCGCGACTGCCTGACGCTGCTGTTGCCCTTTGTCGCGCGACGCTGCGGCAGGCCGGTGGAACGCCTCAAGGTCGAGGATCTGTCCGCCGACCGTGTGAGAGCCTTTCTTGGCCACTTGGAAAGAGAGCGGGGCTGCTCGGCGCAGACCCGGAACCAGCGCCTTGCGGCAATCCGGTCCTTCGCCCGCTATGTCTCGGTGCGCGACGTCGCGCTGGTCGAATGGGCCGGCAGCATCCGCGCCATTCCACTCAAGAAAACGGTGCGACGCCGGATCGCCTGGCTCGCGGCAGAAGACATGGAAGCCATGATCGCGGGGACGAACAGACGATCCGCAGGCGGGCTGGTGGAGCATGCCCTCCTGCTGTTCCTCTACAACACGGGGGCGAGAGCCACCGAGGCGGCGGGACTGCAGATCGAGGATCTGCATCTCCCGGAACGCACGGGCGAATCCGCACGAGCAACGATCCATGGCAAGGGAGGAAAGATGCGCGTCACGCCGATGTGGACGAGAACCGCGAAGGCGCTCGCCGCTCTCTCCCGGGACCGTCCGGCCAACTGCCGGACCGTCTTTTGGAGCCGACATCGCAAACCCTATACGCGGCATGGCATCATCGATCTGGTGAAGCGGGCCGCAGCCCGCGTGCCGACACTCGAAGGCAAGAAGATCACACCGCACGTACTGCGGCACACCTGCGCCTGCCACCTGCTGCAGTCCGGCGTGGATATCAATACCATCCGAGCTTGGCTCGGCCACGTATCGCTCGCAACCACCAACGTTTACGCCGAAGTCGATCTAAGAGCAAAGGAAGAGGCGATGAAGTCCACCTCTCCCCATGATGCCGAAGATCCACCGCGATGGAAGACAAAGAAGGGCCTGCTGGAGCTGCTGAAGGCCATCTGAAGGGCAAATATTATGTTAGCCAGTTTTGGGAAAGAAGGCGTCCTTGCAGGGCTTTCCGCCTGCTGCCTTACATAACCTTGTACCCCACATAAGGAATGAAGGGCACACTCAGTGAGATGGAACTGTCCGTCTTGCGCCAGCGCTCACTCGAAGCGCTGCGACTCAAAGCGGAGCGGGGGGAGTTGTTCACGTGCGTGGCCGTCGGCTACTTGCGGGTGGGCCGCGACGCGATCGCCATCGATCCTGACCGGCGCATTCGCGACGCGATCGCCCTGGTGTTTCGGCGCTGCGGGGAAATGGGCTCTGTGCGTGCGGTCCAGCAGTGGTTCTTGCAAGCGCGGCTCAAGCTGCCAAGGGTCCCCATGCCTTACGGTCCCGGCGGGCGGCGGGTCGTCTGGAAGGCCCCCATCTATTCAGCAGTGCATGCACTGCTGAGCAATCCAATCTACGCCGGCGCCTATGCCTACGGACGCACCGGCAGACAGACGCGCGTCGAGAATGGACACAAGCGGGTGCGGTGCGGCTTGGCGCTGCCGCAAGAGCAGTGGAAGGTGTTGCTCACCGAGCATCATCAGGGTTACATTTCGTGGCAGACCTATGAGCGGAACCAAACGATGATCGCGGCCAATCGCTCGGGCCCCGGCCGGGGCGCGGCGCGCAACGGTGCGGCGCTGCTGGCGGGGCTGCTGCGATGCGCGGTCTGCGGTCGCAAGATTACGGTGGGTTACGGGGGCAAGGGCGGGCGCGTTGTGCGCTACGCTTGCCGGGCGGGGGCGGCGAATCAAGGAACCGCGCTGTGCATCTCGTTCGGAGGACTGCGCGTGGACCAAGCCGTCGGAGAGGCCGTCGTGGAAGCGCTGCAGCCGCACGGCGTGAAGGCGGCGCTGCGGGCCGTGGAAGATCGCGGCAAAGAAGAGCAGCAAGCCATGCGGCAGGAAGAGCTGGCCCTGGAAGCGGCCCGATACGAGGCAGAACTGGCGCTGCAGCGGCTCGAGAACGTGCACCCGCGAAACCGTCTGGTGGCCGACGACTTCGAGCACCGCTACAACGACCGGCTTGCGGAAGTGGCCCGGCTCGAGGCGCGGCTGAAGAGAGCCAACGACGGCGCGCCGCAGAGGGTGACGCCAGAGATGCGGGCCCAGTACCTCGAACTAGGCCGGGACGTGAAGCGCGTCTGGGACAGCGAGAACGTCGCGGCCGCGACACGCAAGCGGCTCGTGCGGGCGGTGATCGAAGAGATTGTGGTCCACGTAGAGGATGCCAGGATTGTGCTCCGGATGCACTGGCGCGGAGGCGACCACACAGAATTGCATGTGCGCAAGAACCGCAGGGGCGAGCATCGCTTTGTCACGGATGTTGAGACGGCGCGCCTGATTCCCAAGCTCGCGCTGCAGATCCCTGACGCCAACATCGCCAGGCTGTTGAACCTGCTGGGGAAGCGCACCGGCCGAGGGCACCGCTGGACCAGGTCACGAGTGACAACATTCCGGGCACATCGGGCAATTCCGGTGTATCGGCGGGAAGACCGCCGCGCGCGCGGCGAACTTACCTTGGAGGAGACCGCGGATCGCCTGAGAGTCGGCAAGCACCTGGTCCGGCGGCTGATCCGGGACCGCATACTTCCGGCTCGCCAAGTTTGCCAGGGTGCTCCTTGGGCAATAGCGGAGGAGGACCTAGCGCGGCCGGCCGTGATCCGTGCATTGAGGGGGGAAGCTGAAGAGGATGAGAGGCAGGAGACGTTCGATTATGGAAGAGAATGACGGCCAGATGGTTAGTCTGAAACAGGGCCGAACATGCGCTGGAAGGACAGGTAGTGGTGGGCGGCCACCAGCCGGTCCCAACGTCGGTGCTCGCAGCCGCCGCGCGTCGGGCGCACGCAAACAGCGCGCAGGTCATAGTGCGCGTCTTGCACCGTTGTTGCCATCTGGAGGCCAGCCACCAAGGCCCACTATGACAGAATCAGCTCAAAATGTCCACCCCTCTACCTAGAAGCCCTGACATTCAGCCCCGCAGCGGTGTGCACTGGGGCCACCGAAGGACCAAGGATTTAGCTCCCATCCGTCCGCTGTCTCGCCGTTACGGGGCAGCCGGCTTTCCGGAACTGCAGCCGTGGGCCAGGGATGGGCTCGAGCGGATCGGGGCAGTGTTCCACTGGGCGCGCCTGCGTCGCAGGGCCTGACAGCCCGACCTGCCCTTGCAGGGCCAGGCCGAGGACTTCGCGGCTGCGCAGGCAAGCCTGGAAGCCAGCTTCGGGGAACTCTTCGACGACGCGCTGCAAGCGTGGCAGCGCCTGGTCGCCCGCTATGAGGTGCTGGAAGGCTTGCAGCCAAGCGGTGGCCGGACCGGCGCGGAGCTGGCCCAAGTGGCAGCGCAGGGCAAAGCCACGGCGTCCTTGATCCAGCATCAGGAGGGTCCCAGCGCGTTCCCGAGGATCCGGGGATTCCCATGGACAACAACCGCTCGGAGTGGACCTTGCGCGGGCCCGTGATCTCGCGCCAGCGGCGCTTCGGGCCCGGCGGACCGGCCAGGGCCAAGACGGCGGGGCGCCTGCTCAGCGTGCTGCAGACAGCAAGAGTGGCTGGGCTGAACCCGTACCGGTGCCCGCAGGATTGGCTGGATGCCTATGCGCGCAACCGGGGCCAGGCCCCATCGGACCTGTCCCCATGGCTCCCGTGAGAGATGGACGAGCAGCGCATGGAGGAACTCCGCGCACCTCCCATACGCTGCTGGACTCCGGCCAACGAGCCGCCAGCGGCAGCACTCGCTCACGCACCCGACAGCACTGTCCCGCGCGCAGCTTGACTCCCCGCTGAGGCCAACTCGCGAGTTTCCCTACGACACTCGCCCACCTTCTCAGGCTGGAGCCCGAACGCGGCGAGCGAGCCCACCCTGCACCTGCGAGCCGCACCTTCCCTCCCTTGGTCCTCGCGAGGGCCAGTCTCCCAGGCCCCAAATACTCCCCGGAGTGAATGCTTACGACGGCCGGTTGCGGGCACTGGAGCTAGGGTTCGGGTATTTCTTCCAGGACTTTTGGCGCGTACCGGACGAGCGGCTAGCGTCGGACGCGGAGACGCGGGCGGGACTGGTCGCGCTGCGGCACTCGCACGACGCCGGGCAGGAAGAGGGGCTGCGGGCCTTGCCGGAGGTGGTGGCCGGGCCGCGATCGGGGACGGAGTACCAGAAGCAGGTGTTCTTGTAGGTTATGTGCGTATGGAACACTTCGGTCTGGGACTTGGAGAGGACGGCGGAGAGCGTCAAGCCGGGGAGGGTTAGGCCATGGTTGGACAGGTTGCGCAGGAACTGATTGAACGGGGCAAGGCTCAGGGGCTGGCTCTGGGGATGGCCGGTGCCCTGACGCGGGTCTTGGAGCGCCGGTTCGGAATGCTACCGCGTGCGGTTCGCAGGTGGATTGCAACGGCCTCGGCCAGTGAGCTGGACTCGCTGCTCACGGTCACGCTGGGAGCCAAGTCGCTTGCCGACGTGTTTCCAGAGCTCTACTTGGACTGAGGGCGAGGCAGCGGCAGTGGCCGTCGCGACCAACCGCCCCTTCAGGGGCTGGATCTGTCTGGCAGGGTCCCAGCCACGGGGCTTGGAATCGCCGCTGCTGGCTCGGGGAGGCCTGGGCTACGCCGCATGCCGTTAAGCGGGTAGGGGAGCCAGACGTTTCTGGCAATTCTAGGCGCATCCTTGCCACGACAGACACCAGCCTAGGCAGGCAGTTCCGGAGTGGTTGCGTGAGAGGGCGAGACGTGCTCCGGGTCTGGCCAAAGTCAAGCGGAGGATGCTCGGCGGGCCGCCCATTTCCAGACCAGCACTTCCATGGTGGCAGGCATGGCCGTCAGCGGGCGCGGGCGGTGGCGCCGAGTGCTGGGCGAGGGACCGCGGTCCAAGCCGGGTGCGCGGACGGGGCGGTCCGCAAGCCGCCCCATCTGAAGGTCGTCAGTAAAACAGCGACTGTCCGCCCGCGGAGGAAACGCGAAGGCCGGGACCATCGAGTCGGCGGGAAGGTGGCGCCCGTCGTCCCCACCGCCAGTAGCCATACCTCTTAACAGAAAAGGCAGACGTGGGAACGCGCCGCCGTGGCGGCAGCCGCGGTGAGCAAACTCGACGCAGTGAGCCGCGAGCTTGGAGCGATTCCGCCCGTCGCGGTGGAGAGACTCCAGCCGTTCCGGAACGGGCCTGCCGGCCCGTCGTCGGCAGCCAGCAAATGGCAGGTTGTACTCTCCGGCGCACGATAAAACACAAGCGCCGGTTGCAACTGCCGACAGGGTGGCTTAGCCGAGGCCACTGGACGCCTCCTGATGCCCACCTTCAACCTCGACGAGCCGGCTCCCGGAGACGACAAGTTGGACATCGCTACTTAGCCCATGTCCGGAAGTCAGGGCTTACGACCGTGAGCGTGGCTGGCCAACTCCGTCGAACGGGTCGAAGACGCCATCCGGCGGCGCCCCACGTTCCCGCCCCCTCCGCTCCGCCGCTGCATCTTGTGGCATGATATAATGGTTTTTCTTGCCACCCGCCCCCCTTGTGAGGCTTCAAGGTTGAAGGGGTCCCTTCCTTTGCGACAATCCTTCCTTGACTCGATATGCACAGTGGCCGCAGCCAGTGCCTGCAGTGGCTGGCGTCAGTTCCACCCAGCGGAACTGCTGGATTCGAAGGACTGGCCTAGATCGGTCAGCGGAAAGCCAGAGGGTGTGCTTGGTGCGTGCTGAGCCGAACCGTCTTACAGTGTAGGAGTTCTCATGTCGCAGCCTTTTTCCATACCGGTGGAATTCCCAAGAGACTGTGGATTGCAGGATGCAGTTGAGAACCTAGCCAGGACAAGTGTGTCACGTGAGCGAGGTGCTATCTACACACGCCGGGAAGTGGTTGAGTTTATCTTAGACCTCGTTGGGTATACAGCTGATTCTGACCTGACCAATTATCGCTTGCTTGAGCCGTCCTTCGGAGCCGGAGACTTCTTGATTCCAGTTCTTGAACGCCTATTGAAATCAGCACGTTCTAAGTCAGGAGAGTTGACTTTATCCGACTTAGAAGGTTGTATACGTGGTGTCGAATTGCACTATGATACCTTCGATAAGACTAGAAGAGCAATGTTGTCTGTTCTCTTGGAGAACGATTTTAGTGTCTCAGAAGGTGAGCATGTCTTGCAGACTTGGCTCGTTCGAGGCGATTTCTTGTTAGAAACCCTGAGCGACAAATTTACTCATGTTGTAGGCAATCCACCATATATTCGACAAGAGAGCATTCCGATTGACCTGTTGAGCGAATATCGGCGCCTGTTTCATACGATCTACGATCGAGCGGATCTCTATGTTCCGTTCATCGAAAAATCTCTACTGAGCCTCCAGCCTTCCGGAACACTTGGATTCATTTGCTCAGACCGATGGATCAAGAATCGTTATGGCAAGAGACTACGTCAGTTCATCCGCAACAATTACAGTCTGACCGCATTTGTGGATATGTATAAAACCGATGCATTCCACTCAAGAGTGAGTGCCTATCCAGCAATATTTGTGTTTTCAAACGACAGTAGAACGACAACTAGGGTGTACTCTCAACCGAAGATAACCAAGCAGTACCTAGACAACTTAGCGACTGAATTTCGCAGAAGTGAACTAGGCCAAACTGGCATCAAAGAGCTCACTGACGTCACGTCTAGCTCAGGTCCTTGGGTGCTCCATGACTCAAGTCGACTTACATTAATGCGACGCCTTGAAGCGTCGTTTCCGAGCATTGAACAAGCGGGATGTAGAATAGGAATTGGTGTGGCAACTGGAGCAGACAGAGACTTCATTGGAAGCTATCGTAATATGGATGTTGAGACATCTCGAAAGCTGCCCCTAGTCCAAACACGTGACTTGTCGAATGGAATCGTCAAGTGGAGAGGCAACGGTGTCGTCAATCCATTCGGAGAAGATGGAAAGCTAGTCTCGCTGCACAAGTTTCCGAGGCTACGTGCGTATCTCGAAGCACGAAAAGAGCGAATTGCAAGGCGTCATGTTGCTCGAAGAGCGCCACAGAACTGGTATCGAACGATCGATCGAATTCATCCCACACTCATTGCAAAGGAGAAGATCCTGATTCCTGATATCAAGGGAAGAGCAGCTATAGCATATGACCAAGGCCGGTATTATCCGCACCATAATCTGTACTACATCATCGCAAGAGATTGGGATATTGTGTCTCTTATCGGAGTACTGAAGACAGGGATAATGGACTTGTTTGTCTCGCTATATTCAACTCGGATGAGAGGTGGATATCTTAGATACCAAGCTCAATATCTACGGCGAATACGATTGCCAATGTGGAATAGTATTGAACCACAGACGAAACAAGAACTGAATGAGGTATCGAACCATTCTGATTATGGAAGATTGCGATCAATCGTTTCAGATATCTACAAGTTGAGTGCACGAGAGAATGAACTCTTACAGCAGACAGAGGTGTGCGATAATGAGAGCTGATTTGGCAAATTTTGAAGCACTCTGTCGCGCTGCTGTGAAGTCCTTCTGGGCAGGAAGGTTTTCTTCAATAGAGCGTCAATCTTCACAGAGTAATCCAGACAAGGGGCAACGTGGTGCGGTCACATCTGGGAAAAATCTTGACGGTTTTGTAAGACTTTTTAGTGAATTGGTTACTGCTAATGGACTGCACTCTGCAAGTATTTACCGGCGCGGAGCAGAGCTCACATTGCCTGGATATTTTAGGCCAACAAAACAGTGGGATATGTTAGTGATGGTTGGCAACATCCTCGTGGCAGCGTTCGAATTCAAGTCTCAGTGTGGACCGTCCTTTGGAAACAACTTCAATAATCGAGTTGAAGAGGCAGTTGGCAGTGCGCAAGACCTTTGGACAGCACATCGAAACGGTGCATTTGGACACAACCCACCAAAACCATTTCTTGGATGGATGATGCTCTTGGAGGACTGTAAGGAGTCCCGCGCTTCTGTTCGCACGCTTGAACCCAGTTTTCCTGTGTTTCCCGAATTCCGTTCTGCTTCCTACGGGGGTCGTTATGAGCTCCTGTGTTGCAAATTGGTGCAGGAAGGGCTTTATGATTCTGCGGCGCTGGTGCTGTCTTCCCAAGGAGATCAAGCCACCGGTTTCTACTCTTCATTGAGTGAGGAAACATCGATAGAGATGACAGCGACACGCTTTGCGAAACGTATCGCCTATGTGGCATCCCTTTACGAGGATTCGTTACATATTGCCAATGTGCCATCCCTCTACGAGGATTCGTTGGAGTGAGTGTGTGGTTGACAGTCTCGACTTCGTGACCAGTGACTCGAACTCGCTTTGTGCACGTTGTTTGAGTGCCAGGAGGTTTCGATGAAGTTTCCTTCTGTATTCGGCTTGCAACGAACCCGTGAGCACTCGGTCTCAGTCAATTGCTCAGCAGAGCCCTAGAGACAATCGACCTCGACTGATCAACGCCTTCTCTCCGCATGCCTTGGCCGGTTCCTGCTTGATCGGGCTGGATTCTGCTCGGTGGTGCCGTGCGCTCAGCGAAGCTCCGAGAGCAGCTTCGCTGCCGTCCCGACCACTATACGAGTCTTATTGGGGTGTTATGGCCAGTAGATAAAGGCACTTGGGATCGAGTTCCGCTGGTCGCAGCGCAGGATCTCACCTGATGAATCACGGACTCTGCCCGCTCATGGGGGGTCTTGACCCAGACATCAGCTAGCTCCAGCTTCAGGCCTTCGATCACGCGCTTGTGGGGCATCGCCGAGGCCACTGGACGCCTCCTGATGCCCACCTTCAACCTCGACGAACCGGATCCCGGAGACGACAAATTGGACATCGCTACTTAGCCCATGTCCGGAACTCTGCTGACGCAGTGGCTGACAGCCTATCTCGGCGAGTGTGCGCGGATTGGGCCCGGGAAGGTGGTCCCCGACGCGGACGCCTTTTATAGTAGACAGCATGGCTACTGGCGGTGAGGACGACGGGAAGGTGGGGGTCGCCGACTTGATAGTCCCGGCCTTCGGGCCTCCTCAGGGGCGGACAATCGCTCCCGTTTTAGATGCCCTGCCAGTCTTGATTTCCCCCTCGCCTCGCGACGGGGGGTTCCGCTGGGGCGCACGGCCGTGCGCCCCAGCGGGCAACGGGTCGGACCGTCGACGCCTTGGACTCTCAAGTCCGACAACCAGCTTGGTCGGCCCGTTGCAGCAATTCCTGCGCGCCCTGAACGGAAGCGTGGGTTCAGACCCGAATTGTAAAAGGACAGGAACGCAGGAATGAACACTTTGTCAACCACCGTAGTCGCAGGCATTGACGTCGGCAAGTCCAAGCTCGACGCCCATCTCCTGCACGCCAAACTCAACCGCCAGTTCAACAACGACAAGGCCGGCCGCCGGGTCCTGCGCGACTGGCTGCGCCAAAACGGCGTCCAGCGGGCCGTCTTCGAGCCCACCGGGCGCTATCACCGCCCGCTCCACCAGTGCCTCTTTGACTCCGGCATGGAGACGGTCCTGGTCAACCCGCTGCGCTCGCGGCGCTTCGCCGAGGCCATCGGCAACTTCGCCAAGACGGACCGCGTGGATGCTGCCATGCTGGCCCGATTCGGCACCCTCGACAACCTCGCTGCGAGTGCCCCTGCGCCGCAAAAGCAGCAGAGGTTGAGCGACCTGCTCGCCGTTCGGCGCAAGCTTGTCATGCATCTGGACGCCCTGCGCAAGCTGCAGTCCGAAGTTGGCACCGATGCCGAAATGCTCATGAAGGCAATCACAGCCTTGCAGGAGGACATTGAAAACTGCAATCAGGCAATGCTGGCTTGCGTTGCCAGCGACGACGAGCTGTCACGCCGTGCCTCCATCATTGAGTCCATTCCCGGCCTGGGACCCATCAACGCAGCCTCCTTGTGCGCCGACATGCCGGAACTCGGCACGCTCGGTCGGCGCCAGGCCGCCTCTCTCTTGGGCGTCGCGCCGTTCGCCTCCGACTCTGGCGGTCACCACGGTCCGCGTGCCATTCGTGGAGGCCGTGCCGCACCCCGCCGCCTGCTCTACATGGCGGCCATGTCGGCAAGGACTTGGGAACCGGGCTCCAAGAGTCTTTACAATCGCCTCGTCGCTCGGGGCAAGCACCACAAGGTGGCCATGGTGGCAGTCATGCGCCGACTCATCGGCCTGGTTGACACGCTGTTGCGCGAAGACCGCAAGTAGCACACCGAGGCCCCCTCCCGCCCCATGGAGACCGCTGCGTGAACTCTGCCCTCCGCTCTTGGGCAAAGGGCCGGGCTTGGCTAGATTGGTCACAGCCAGCAAGCGTCCCGGTACCTTGCCAAGGTAGCGAACACGAGCTGATGCTGATGAGTCTCCAGTTCCCCAAGATCCTTCCCTTGCGTCGCCTCAGCCCTTGACAAACGACACGGAAGCTGGTTGCCCTGGGGCTTTACGCCGGAACGCAGAGAGACGCTGCAAGCTGGCCCGGCGGGCCGGAGCCGGGGCCCGTGAGCGCGCGCTACTGTGGCCGGCGGTTTGCGGCCAGCGAGCTGGAACTGATCCGGGGGCTGATCGCTCAACGCCGGCCACGCCTGTCGCGCACGGCCCTGTCCCAGGCAGTCTGCCGGGCCTTGCACTGGCGCAAGCCCGACGGCGGGCTCAAGCAGGTCAGCGCGCGGGTCGCGCTGCTCCGGATGCAGCGCGACGGACTGCTCCGCCTGCCAGCGGCGCGGCGCGGGCCCGCACCCGCGCGCAAGCCCGAGCCCACCCCGGCCAGCGACCCGCCCCGCCCGGAACTGTTGCCCGCCCGGCTGGCGCAGGTGCGCCCGCTCCGGCTGGACTGCCTGCGCCCGCGCGGTCCACGCAGTCGTCTATGGAACGAGTTCGTCGAGCGCTACCACTACCTCGGGCACAAGCGCTTGCCGGGGGCCCAGTTGCGCTACTTCGTAAAGGCGGCTGACGGCCAGTTGCTCGGCTTGCTGGGCTTCGGTGCTGCCGCTTGGAAGACCCCCGCGGGACCGCTTCATCGGTTGGAGTCCGGCCACCCGCGAGCGCAATCTGCAGCGGGTGGTGAATCACGCCCGGTTCCTGATCCTACCTTGGATTCGTCTCCCATGCCTAGCCTCGCACCTGCTGGCATGTGTCGAAAGTCAATTGTCCCGAGACTGGCTAGACCGCTACAAGACCTGCCCAGTCCTGCTGGAGACTTTCTGTGAGACACCCCGATTCGCCGGGACCTGCTACCGGGCAGCCAATTGGACCCTCGTCGGACAGTCCCAAGGCCGCGGCAAGCTAGTGTCATGTGTCAGAAGTCCTTGACCAGTAGGGCTGCAGTTTGGTACCGTCTCAGGGGGAGGCGGGACCGAGCATGCCGAATCACCACACAAGGGAATTGCCGGAGCTCTCGGAGGAGGAGCGGCAGGAGTTGGAGCGCTGGCTGCGCCGGCAAACGACGGCGCAGTCACTGGCCCTGAGGGCGCGGATCGTGTTGCAGTGTGCAAGTGGCAAGAGCGATCTGGCAGTAGCGCAAGTGGTCGGAGTCACTCGCGGAACGGTCGGCAAGTGGCGGCGGAGGTTTGTGCAAGACGGCTGCGACGGATTGCTGGACGAGCCCCGACCGGGAACTCCTCGCAAGGTGTCGGACAGGGAGGTTGAACGAGTCGTGACTCGCACGCTGGAGTCGATGCCTCGGGGAGCAACGCAGTGGAGCACACGGTCGATGGCCAAGGAATGCGGCTTGAGCTTCGCCACCGTGGGCCGCATTTGGCGCGCGTTCGGGCTGAAGCCGCACCGCACGGAGACCTTCAAACTGTCGAGGGACCCGCTGTTCATCGAGAAAGTCCGGGATGTCGTGGGGCTCTACCTGCATCCGCCCGAGCGGGCGGTGGTCCTGTGCGTGGACGAGAAGTCGCAAATTCAGGCGCTAGACCGAACGCAGCCCTTGCTGCCCCTGCGGCCAGGCGTGCCCCGCCAGCAAACGCACGACTACAAGAGGAACGGCACCACGTCACTGTTTGCAGCGCTGAACACAGCCACCGGCGAGGTGATCGGCAAGTGCTACCGGCGACATCGGTCGATCGAGTTCAAGCAATTTCTGGCGATCATCGACAAGCGGGTGCCTGAGGACTTGGATGTGCACCTCGTCTTGGACAACTACGGCACGCACAAGACGGCGATGATCCACAATTGGCTGCTGAGACGCCCGCGGTTTCACTTGCACTTCACGCCCACGAGCGCCTCTTGGCTCAATCAAGTGGAGCGCTGGTTTGCCGAGATCACCCGTCGCCAACTACGACACGGGACCTATCGCAGCACGTTAGCCCTAGAGAAGGCCATCAAGGAGTACTTGGAGGTGTACAACGAGAATCCGAAGCCATTCATCTGGACCAAGCGCGCCGATCAGATCCTCGAGTCACTCAAGACTTACTGCTCACGTATTTCTGACACAGGACACTAGACACTCGTCACGAGTACGCAAAACCGGTGAAGAACATCTTCGTCAAGCCTCTCTGCCCGGACTGGAAAGCGATCCTGAACGGCTAGACGACGCCTCTCCGCCACTCGCCTCTCGAACGCTTACATCACACGTTTCGGATTGACCACAACTACACCGAAGAGTGGCGGACCCTTTTTGCGCTTGATCCTCACGGAGCCAGACGACACCCTGACTGGCTATACCGAAGGCTACGGCGTGGCAGATCCAAACGGCCCGTCCATTCTCAATCGCCGACAGAACTGGGGCCTGAACAATACTTACACGTTCAACCCGAGCTTTTTCATGACTACCATCATTGGGTTTAACCGCGTTTCGGTAGACCGCAAGTCTGGCGACTGCTGCGAGACCAACTACGCCGAGTTATTCGGCATCCCTGGTCTGGAAAAGGGCGGAGAAGTGTTTCCGAGGATGAACATTCAGGGCGGACGGGGCGTCCCGATGTCACAGATCGGGGCCGTCGGCAACGCCAACCGCTTCGCAGTCTTCACAAATTTCGACTCCGAGGCGAACTTCACAAAGATCAGCGGGAACCATACCTTCAAGTTCGGAGCCAAGTTCACTGCATTCCAAGGTAACGAGGTCAGCCGTCCGCAGCCGTCCGGCGCTTGGCGTCCCACTGGCAACTTCACGCGGTACCGCGGTCTGACAGGGGGCAGGAACAACAACACGGGCATCACCTTTGCAGACTTCATGCTCGGCCACATTTGGAACCTTGACTCCCGAGTCGCTCCGGGAATTGGCAAGCGGATCAAGTATTACTCCGGCTACTTTCAGGACGATTGGAGGGTTTCGCCGAGACTCACTCTCAATTTTGGCGCGAGATACGAGACCGAGACTCCGATCTACGAGGTCGGCGGGCGCATGAACGGCTTCTGCCAATTCTGCGCCCATCCCCTTGCGGGCCAGAACGGTATCCCCAAGGGAGCGATCGGGCGTGTGCTCTTTCCGAACCGTGACGGGACGGGCAAGTATCTCTGGCAGTGGGATTGGAACAACCTGGCCCCTCGTTTCGGCTTCGCCTACCGGCTCAAGGAGGACAGCTCCATGGTCCTGCGGGGAGGCTTCGGCATCTTCTTCGGGAATCCCTATGACCGAAACTCGATTCAGCCCGGCCGTGCTGGTTTCGACAACATTTTCCGACGTCGCGGGGGCTTGACGACCTACCTGAGGGACGGAGTGCCGGCAGGCGCGCTGAACGACATTCCAGAATCCGAGCTCAATGGCGGTTTCGGCGCTCAAGGCACACGGTTCGCAACGTCGACGATTCAATTCTGGGACGAAGCTCGCGTCCTGCCGTATTCTCAGAACTTCAACCTCACGCTGCAGACCAGGTGGAAGGGAGTGATCTGGGAGTTCGGTTTCATCGGGGCACTGGCGCGCCACCAGGCCATCAACAACCTCAACGTCAATCACATCCACCCCGACGATCTGGCCGCGGCCAACGCTCCGGGTGCGAACTTGGAAAGCTTCCGTCCGTGGACTGCTTGGGTGGGCAACCAAGACCAGATTCAGCTGATGTCCCCGAACTGGGGCATTTCGAACTATTTCGCCGGCACGTTCAAGTCAGAGAAACGCTATCAGAACGGGTTGGGCTGGACCATTGCCTACACTCACACGCAATGGATCGACAACATTCGCTTCATCGGCGACGCGGACACGTTTGGCGACAATGACAACCCCCAGAATATCTATGACCTGAGCGACGAGCGATCCAGTTCCGTGAATCGCTTGCCCCATCGGCTCGTGATGGCTCCCATCGTTGAACTGCCGTTTGGCCGGAACCGACGATGGGGCAAGAGCTGGTCCAAGGTGTTGGACGCGATCGCGGGTGGTTGGCAGTTCTCGACTGTGGACACCCTGAGAAGTGGCGGCTATATGGGAATCCTCATCGACCAAGGCGGGAACATCCGCGGAGACTTGGCTGCGGGCGTTGCGCTGCGACCGCATCTCACCGGTGCCGCTTTCAAATCGTCTTCGCAGAAGCAGCCGGCAGACGGCGTGATCGGCTTCAACTGGCTGAACGCGGATGCGTTTGAGCAGCCTGACCCGTACGAACTAGCTTCCGTGTCGTTTGTCAAGGGGTGAGGCGACGCAAGGGAAGGATCTTGGGGAGCTGGAGACTCATCAGCATCATCTCGTTCTTGCTACCTTGGCAGGGTACTGGGACGCTTGCTGGCTGTGACGAATCTGTCCAGGCACGGCCCTTTGCCCAAGAGCGGAGGGGACAGTTCACGCAGCGGTCTCCATCGGGCGGGAGGGGGCCTCGGCCTGCCACATGCGGTCTTCGCGCAACAGCGTGTCAACCAGGCCGATGAGTCGGCGCATGACCGCCACCATGGCCACCTTGTGGTGCTTGCCCCGAGCGACGAGGCGATTGTAAAGGGAATTACTGACGTGAGTGCCCAAAGTCATAATTGGCGCATTTTATTTTCAGATTCTGGTTGCAATGTACCCGTATTTAGTCTATAATAATAGAGGAATGGCGAAGCAACAATCGACCTATAAAGGCCCTGGTAAATGGTTCCGGAAGGGCATCTCGATGATCGAAGTGATCCAGATGTTCCCTGACGACAAAACGGCCGAATGCTGGTTCTCTGAACTCCGCTGGCCCCACGGACCCGAGTGCCCCCATTGCGGCTCCGACAACGTGCAGTCCGGCTGCGCTCACCACTCCATGCCCTATCGCTGCCGCGCCTGCCGCAAGCGCTTCTCCGTGCGCACCGACACCGTGATGGCCGACACCAAGCTCGGTTACCGCATCTGGGCCCTGTCCATCTATCTGATTTGCACCAGCATCAAGGGCATCTCGAGCATGCGGCTGAGCCGCGAGCTGGGCATCACTCAGAAATCGGCCTGGCATCTGGCCCATCGCCTGCGGGCCGGCTTGGCCGCACCGGCCGGGCTGTTCGCCGGACCGGTGGAGGTGGACGAGGTCTACATCGGAGGCAAGGAGGGCAACAAGCATGCCAGCAAGAAGCTCCGGGCGGGGCGGGGGACGGTCGGCAAGCAGCCGGTGGTCGGAGGGCGCGACCGCGCCAGCGGGCGGGTGCATGCGCAGGTGGTTCCGAACACCACCAAATAGGAACTGCAAGACTTCGTGAAGAGAATTGCGATTCCGGGCGCGAAAGTGTACACGGACAGCTCCTCCAGCTACCAGTCGCTGGAGGGCTTCGAGCACCAAGCGGTGAACCATTCCAGCGGAGAATACGTGCGCGGCACGGTGAGCACGAACGCCATCGAGTCGTTCTGGGCGCTGTTCAAGCGCGGGCTGTACGGGATCTACCACCACATGAGCGTGCGCCACTTGCATCGCTACTTGGAGGAGTTCTGCGGGCGCAGCAACCTGCGCAACCTGGACACGGCAGAGCAGATGCGGCAACTGGCGCTGGGGCTGCAGGGCAGGCGTCTGACCTGGGCGACGCTGGCGGGCCGGGCGGCGGCCGCCTGACAGGCAGCGGCGCACGCGGGGCGTAGCCGCCAGCGGAGGCGGGCGCGGCTAGGAGCCGCGGGGCGTGCCAGCGCCCAGCACGGGCTGCCCAAGGGGCGGATCCGGGAATCCACGGTGGGGAAGTGGAGCCGCGGCGCAGCGGTCGGCTGCAAGCACAAGAGGCGGACAAAGGGCGGGTACACGGCCCGGAACAGCCCAGGAGTGAGTGCTCAGGGAGGCCGCACTAAGTTCCACCAATGATAGGTGGAATGAGCGCTCATCACAATGTGAGCGCGGCAGGATGCGGAGAATAGATCCTGACTATTCCGATTCAGTACGAGCACTATAGATTGTATATCTGCCGGAGACTGTACAATATATGGACTTTGGGCACTCACGTCAGTAATTCCCATTGTAAAGACTCTTGGAGCCCGGTTCCCAAGTCCTTGCCGACATGGCCGCCATGTAGAACAGGCGGCGGGGTTCGGCACGGCCCCCGCGAATGGCACGCCGGCCGTGGTGACCCCCAGAGTCGGAGGCGAACGGCGCGACGCCCAAGAGGGAGGCGGCCTGGCGCCGACCGAGCGTGCCGAGTTCCGGCATATCGGCGCACAAGGAGGCTGCGTTGACGGGCCCCAGGCCGGGAATGGATTCAATGATGGAGGCACGGCGTGACAGCTCGTCGTCGCTGGCAACGCAAGCCCGCATTGCCCGGTCGCAGTTGTCAATGTCCTCCTGCAAAGCTGTGAGCGCCTTCATGGGCACCTCGGAATCGGTGCCAAGTTCGGACTGCAGCTTGCGCAGGGCGTCCAGATGCTTGAGAAGCTGGCGCCGAACGGCGAGCAGGTCGCTCAATCTCTGCTGCTGCTGCGGTGCAGGGGAGCTCGCAGTGAGGTTGTCGAGGGTGCCGAATCGGGCCAGCATGGCAGCATCCACGCGGTCCGTTTTGGCGAAGTTGCCGATGGCCTCGGCGAAGCGCCGCGAGCGCAGCGGGTTGACCAGGACGGTCTCCATGCCGGAGTCAAAGAGGCACTGGTGGAGCGAGCGGTGATAGCGGCCGGTGGGTTCGAAGACGGCCCGCTGGACGCCGTTTTGGCGCAGCCAGTCGCGCAGGATCCGACGGCCGGCCTTGTCGTTGTTGAACTGGCGGTCGTGTTTGGCGTGCAGGAGATGGGCGTCGAGCTTGGACTTGCCGACGTCAATGCCTGCGACTACGGTGGTTGACAAAGTGTTCATTCCTACGTTCCTGTCCTTTTACAATTCGGGTCTGAACCCACGCTTCCGTTCAGGGCGCGCAGGAATTGCTGCAACGGGCCGACCAAGCTAGTTCTCGGACTTGAGCGTCCAAGGCATCCACGGTCCGACCCGTTGCCCGCCGGTGCGCACCGCCGTGCGCACCAGCGGAACCCCCCGTCGCGAGGCGAGGGGGAAATCAAGACTGGCAGGGCCTGTAACACGGGCGCGACTGTCCGCCCCAGAGGAGCCCCGAAGGCCGGGACTATCAAGTGGGCGGGCCCCACCTTCCCGTCGTTCCCACCGCCAGTAGCCATACCTTCTAACATAAAAGGCAATGCAGGCCGTACGTTGCCGGGAATCCGCGGACCGTCGCGAATCAACTTTGACGTGATGCTCGGAAAAAACTTCCGATGGGGCGAGCGCTGGCGCGCAAGGTTCAGCTGGGAGGCGTACGACTTCACTAACACACCGGCGTTCAACATTCCGAACACGACATTGGGCAGCGGTTCGTTCGGCCTTGTCGTGAATACGCTGCCGAACAGTCGGCGGATCATGCAAATGGGACTGCGAATCACGTTCTGACCGATTCCGGTCTTCCGAAATTAACCGCGGGTCCCGGCAACGGCCGGGACCCGCTTTGCATTTGGGTTCTGCACCAAGCGACAAGTCCCCCCCCAAGCTCTGGCCGCGGAACAATGCGGCGGGCCGTCGCGGCAGGGCGCTAGCGCGACGGCGACCAGCGAACCGCGGACACGAAGTTGGCGCCGTCCAAGTCCTGGAACACGTGCTCCGGACCATCCACGAGCGCTCCAGTCCGGGCCGTCATACTGACTCCGGTCCTGATTGCCGAGCAAGTTCCCCTCCTTTGGCAGGGGCGCTCCGCCATCCGAACCGGACAACCCCAGAGGGATCACGCCCCCAACCTGAGCGGCTAGATTGCACTGGTGGTAGGGGCGCCAGCAGCAGCGCTGACCAGGCGCGCCGTGCCGGTTCTCCCATTCCCGACAGCCGTGCCACGCCCACCGCGAGCCGTGCCACGCCGTCGGACGCCCGGCACCGTTGGCTGGGGACACATCAGCCGAACCTCAGCCAAAGCAGGGCTCCGTGCCGCGGTCGGAGTACAATTCAATCCTTGACCGCGCGCATTGTCGCGACGGCACGATACGGATGGATCGCCCCCACGACCAGCGCCCCGCCAAGCACCCGAAGGGACTCTACGTCCTGTTCGCGTCAGAGGCTTGGGAGCGCTTCAGCTTCTACTCGATGCTGTCCATGTTCACCCTGTACCTGCGTGACGGGACGGACGGGTTCGGATGGACCGAGGCGGAGGCCACGAGTCTGTACTCGTGGTACCTGACGCTGGTCTACGCCAGCCCGTTCGTGGGAGGCCTCCTTGCGGACAGGTATCTTGGCTACCTCCGCACGACCCTGATCGGGGCGCTCTTCTTTGTGGCAGGCCACTTCCTGCTTTCGTTCCACTCGATCAACATCGTGTACGCCGCCCTTGCCTGCCTGGTAGTGGGCAACGGGCTCTTCAAGCCGAACGTGTCCACGATGGTGGGCAATCTGTACCCCGACGGCAGCCCTCTCAAGGACCGGGCGTTCGTGATCTTTTACTTCGGGATCAACGTCGGCGCGTTCGTCGCGCCGGTGACCATGGAGGTGATCAAGACGAGCGTCGGGTATCACCCGGCCTTCGCGGTGGCGGGTGGAGGAATGGTCATCTCCCTGCTAACGCTGTACTGGTGGCGCGACCACGTCCGCGTCGTGGATGACCCCCAGGCGGCTCTCGCCGGGCCGACGGCGGAGACCGGCCAGTTGGAGCAAATACCGGAGTCGCGCCGCGTGGGCGCGCTGTTGGTCGTCTTCGCAATCGTGATTGTCTTCTGGATGGCCTTCCACCAGAATGGCTCGACGCTGACTTACTTCGCCGACGACAACACTGACTGGAACGTGTCCGGCACAATCTCGAATGCCATCAACCCCGCTTGGATTCTCGTGCTGTCGTTCCCGCTCGTAAGGCTTTGGGGCTGGCTCAGTGACCGTGGGTTGGAGCCATCCACCCCGGCCAAGATGACGATCGGAATGCTGCTGACCGGCATCTCCTTCTTCGTGCTGTACTGGGCAGCGAGCATCGGCGAGGCGTCGGTCACCGGAAGCGACCCGTATGCGTACAGGGTCTCTCCGGCATGGCTGATCTCGTCCTACGGGATCGTCACTCTGGGCGAGCTGCTGCTCTCGCCCATGGGTCTGTCCCTGGTGTCGAAGGTCGCGCCGTTCCGCCTCCGGGGAATGATGATGGGCGGCTGGTTCGTCGCGACAGCGATCGGCAACAAACTTACCGCGATTGGCGTCTACTGGACGCGCTGGCCGCACTCCCATTTCTTCGCACTTCTGGGTGTGATGTGCGTGGTAGTCGCGGTTATTCTGGCCGGCCTCCTGAAACCGCTCAGACGAGCGATGCCGGGCGTCTGAGCCCCGACGGCGGAGGCGCTGCCGTCTTGGCGGCCCGGCCCCCGACATGAGACAACTGCCGTTCTTCGGGCTTGCCGTTTCCGTTGCTCTCGCCACATTCTGCCCGCTCGGATGCGTCGAGTCAGGGGCAGACCGAATCGAGATCATCCCACATCACTTCAAGTTGTAGCCCGAGGAGACGGTCCGTTATGCGGTGATAGAACGGACAGCCGACGGCCTGGTGCGATCTGCCAAGGGGCCGCGCGAGTTTGAGGCGAGCGACGCGCGGATTCTCAGGGTGGAGGACCAGGGAGGGCTAGTCCGCGCGGTCGCCCCGGGGATTGCCGACCTCTCGGTCCGCGCAGCCGGGACGAAGCGGGTCTACCGAGTTGTGGTCCAAGACCCGCCGCAAGAGGCCATCAGCGCAATTCATCACACAGGAGTGGACACGATCATCGGCGAGGACCTGCTCTTCGTCGGCCACGCCAACCGGGACGGCTTTGACCACACGGCCGTCGCAAAACCCGGGATCGACCGTTGGGTGCGAGAGTCCAAGGACCGCAGCTGGCGCGTCGTCTACTGGGTTAGCGAAGAATACCCGAACTGGTACGGCGACGACCGTCGGCCGGACCTGGCGGTTGTCAGCGAGGGCCAAGAGCACGCGATCGTGGTCGACGCCAGCCGCGTCGTATTCACCGGCGGCGATTTCATGTTTTTCACGCTCCGGAATGTCCAAATGACCCTCCACGGCATCATCCGGGCGGGAAATCGCAACCGTGTGCGTTTCACTTTCGCACCGGAAGCCATCTGGGGCCCGACTCCGGCAAGGCACTACCCCGCGCCGATGGTGACGCTCAGTGCCATCTGGTCAAGGAGTCACTCGGACCGTCAGCGGTACGAGTCCGTCGTCGTACCCTTTCTGAAACGTCTGTTCGGCGAGTATCCGGTCGAAGGCTACCCGGATGACGCACCGTCCCCGGACCTGACAGCGCTGATCGACGGTTGGAATGTTGCAGTGGCGGTGGGAACCGACGCCGAGTACTCCTACCGCCGGGCGGATTCGGACAAGACCGTCCTCTTCGAGTTCCTGACACCCCGGGGCGTGGAGCGAAGTCTCGGAGATCCGGACCCCACACCTCATCGGACCATTGGCGGAACGTCAAGAGCGACGCTGCCGAGGACGTTGAGGGCTTTCCCATCCGGAAACCGCCCCTGTTCACGCTGCGCGCGGGGCCAATCGAGGCCGCCAGCACAGCAAGACACCTCGGGGCGACCGCCCGCGGTCAGACCTGGGTAACGCAACCGAGCCGTGCGCCCGGCGTGCCGTCAACGACGGCCTGCGAGCCCCTCAGCCCGTGCTCGCCACGGTGTCCGCCGTGTGCTATTCTCGGATTGCAACGGCCCTTCCGACAGCAGGGGTGGGGCTCTGAGAGCGGGGGCGTAGTTCAGTTGGTTAGAACGCCGGCCTGTCACGCCGGAGGTCGCGAGTTCAAGTCTCGTCGCTCCCGCCATTCCAAGACTCACACCGAGCACGGTGTCTTGTCGAGTCAGCCACTCGCCACCGCGGAGGTAGTCCGGTGAGACACAACACGATCAAGGCCACGCTGCAAGCGGGCGGGTCAGTCTTGGGCACATGCGTCACGGACTGCTTCAACCCGGAGATCGTGGTGGCCATCGACGCGGCGGGCCTTGACTTCTTCTTCATCGACACCGAGCACTCCCGGACAGCATTCGACGATGTCCAGACGTTCGTGCGCGTCGCGAAGTCCACGGACGTCGTGCCCCTCGTTCGCGTGCCGCAGTCCGAATACTTCTTCCTAGCCCGAATGCTCGACGTGGGAGCCATGGGCACCATCAGCCCGCGGACCGAGTCTGTCGAAGAGACGCGAAAGATCGTGGCGGCGATGAAGTTTCCCCCGCAAGGCCGGCGTGGCTATGGTCTGCGCAGCATCGTGACAGACCTGAACTTCAAGGGCGCCGCCGCGGAAATGGAGTCGGCCAACAAGGAATCGATGGTCATCGTGCAAATGGAGACCCAGCCGTGCGTGGACGCGATCGAGGAGATCGTGGCTGTGCCGGGAGTCGACGCGACCATGGTCGGCCCATTTGATCTCTCGGTCTCGCTCGGAATTCCCGGTGACTTCGAGCACCCGATCTTCTGGAACGCATTCGACCGGATGGTCGAGGCCTGCAATCGGGTCGGCGTGGCGCCCGGCGTTCACTTCGGAAGTGCCAAGATGCTGAGGCGCGCGCGGAACCACGGCGCTCGTTTTCTGGTCTGCGGCACGGACATGTCGGTCTTGCTCAGCGGCTTCCGCCGCATCCGGACCGAGATGCAAGTGGACGCGCCGGCCTCGGCCGCCAAGGCCGGCGGATACATGTAGGCCTGTCTGGGTGGCGCGGACCTGAGGGACATCGGGGTGCAGGCCGGTGAGTGGCGCCCAGTTCGCTGGGGCATCCTCAGCACTGCCAAGATCGGCCTTGAGAAAGTCATCCCCGCGATGCAGCGCGCGGATTCGTGCGAGATCGTCGGAATCGCATCGCGGAGACTGGGGCCGGCACGGAGGGCTGCTGCCAAACTCGGCATTCCACGGGCCTACGGCTCGTACGACGAGTTGCTTGCCGATCCGGACATCGAGGCGGTGTACAACCCGCTCCCGAACCATCTCCACGTGCCGTTATCGGCCCGGGCGGCCGACGCCGGCAAGCACGTTCTTTGCGAAAAGCCGCTGGCCCTGACCGCTGGCGAAGCGATGGAACTTGTGCGGGCGCGAGACCGGACCGGAGTGATCGTCCAGGAAGCCTTCATGGTTCGCTACCACCCGCAATGGCTCCGGGCCCGTGAGCTCGTCCGCTGCGGCCACATAGGCGATCTGCGAGCAGTCCTCGGCTTCTTCAGCTACAACAACCGGGACCCCGAGAACATCCGCAACATCGCGCACATGGGCGGTGGTGGGCTGTACGACATCGGCTGCTACCCCATCACCGCCGCCCGCTTCCTGTTCGAGGCCGAGCCCAGCCGCGTTGTTGGGCTGATCGAGAGGGACCCCGCCTGGCAAGTTGACCGCCTCACGTCTGGAATGCTCGAATTCCCCGGTGGCCACGCGACATTCACCTGTTCGACGCAAGTGACCCCCTTTCAGCGCATCCAGGCAGTGGGGTCGAAGAGGCGCATCGAGATTGAGATTCCCTTCAACGCTCCGGTCGACTCTCCCTGCAGGATCTTCGTGGACGACGGCCGCGTCCTCGGCGACGCGGGGCGCCAGATCGAGGAATTTCCGGTGTGCGACCAGTACACCGCGCAGGGCGAGGTGGTCTCGAGGGCAATCCGTACCGGGGAGCCCCTGGAATTCCCGCTGGAGAACTCGCTGCGCGGCATGCGAATCATCGATGCCCTCTTCCGCTCGGCCAGATCGGGCATGTGGGAACAGCCCTGACCGCCAACTGCAGGCGCGAGTTATCGGACGAGCACGACTTCCGCCAGGTCGCGGTCCAGATGGACGCAATAACCGCCGTCCTTGGGGTGCAGCCAGATTCCCTGCGCTGGGCCAACGTTCGGAAACTTCTCGAAACTCCGATATAGCGTCCCGCCCACGTCTTCCACCTCGGGGCTCAGCGGCCCGATGTGCAGGTGGGCGTGGCACTGAGTTCGGAAGAAATGGCTGTTCTGGGCCACGCCCCAGCCGCCCGGGTACAGCTCCTCCGCCCTGGTGACCGCCCCCCTCCACAGCTCGGCGCGCAATGTGCGCGGCAAGTCGGCGGTGGACTGGAAACCGGCCGAGTGTTGCCTAGGCAGGGCGAGGTGCCGGTGAGGCTTGTGGGGGCTGATGTCCTTCAGGAAATACACGGGATCGCGCGCCTCTTCGGCCGTACCGCAGAGACTGCACACCCGCTCCGCGAGCGTGCCCTCTCTCGAGTGGTCGCAAGGACAGTCGACCACCGGCATCGGCACCGACGGCAGAAAGGCGAAGAATGCGAGCGTGCCCAGCAGAACAACCCGCGACCAGCCCGCGCCGAACATCTCAGCACCTCGCTCGGCCATCCGCCGCTGCCCCCAGCACTTGGCGGTGCGTCCGCAGCAGGAACTCGTCGGTCATCCCGGCCACATAATCGCAGACCACCTGGTGCACTGGCTCTCGCAAGGCCTCAACCGCGTATTCCGGCGGCAGCCGATCCGGGCGGTCGACGTAGAACTGGAACAGCTCCGTGAGCTTCGCGCAGTAACCCCGCTCGTGCGAGATACGGGCGCTGGGGTAATAGTAGCCGTCGAAGAGCATCCGGCGGATGCCCTTGATGATGGCTGCCACCTCCCCGGTACAACCGACGAGGCGCTCGGGCCGGTCGCGCACATCCTCGCAATCCCGGGCGCCCGACGCTCTGGCGCGTTCGGCGGTGCCGTCGATCAAGCCGCGCGCGAGCAGTCCGAAGAGCCGCCGCTGCGAGTCGTTGAGAATCCTCTCGGCCGAGACATCGGGGTACTCCCTGCGCAAGCCGTCATGAATCGAGCGAAAGGCTGGCACCGCGTCACAGATCGCGTCCACGGCCAAGAATCCGCCGTGGACGGCGTCTTCAAGGTCAGCGCTGAGGTACGCGATCTCGTCCGCCGGGTCGATCAGCTGCGCTTCGAGCGGGGGGCGCAGGTGGGGCCAGTACTCTTGGTGCAGCGCGCGGGCCGGGTCCAGCTCCCGGGAGTGCTTCAGCAGCCCTTCCCGCACCTCGAACGTGAGGTTCAGTCCGCGAAACGCCGCGTAACGCTGCTCGAAGTGCTCGACGATCCGCAAGGCGTGGGAGTTGTGGTCGAAGCGACCGCCGAATCGCCGCATCTGGGCGTCCAGCGCGGCCTCGCCCTCGTGGCCGAACGCCGGGTGTCCCAAGTCGTGCGCCAACGCCAGCACTTCGACCAGATCCACATTCAGGCCAAGCATGCCTGCGACGGTTCGCGCGACTTGCGAGACTTCGATCGTGTGGGTAAGCCGAGTTCGCAGGTGGCTCGAGCCGGGAAGGGTGGCCACCTGGGTCTTGCCCGCCAACCTGCGGAATGCGCGCGAATGCACGACCCGGTCGCGGTCGCGCTGGAACGGTGGGCGGTCCGGGTCCTGCTTGGCAGGCTCCGGGTAGCGGCGAAGGCGGGACTTCTCGTCAGGAAATCGGAGATGGGCGAGCATCGAGCAGAATGCTCAGCCCCCTTCCCCCAGCGCATCCAAGAGTTCCGCCACGATTGGCTCGGCGGCGGCGTTTCTCTCGCGGATCGCGGACAGCAGCTCGCGAGCCTTGTCCGGGTCGCTGGCCATCCACGTCCGGGCGACCTGAATCTCGGCGCGGTCGCGCGAGACCGTGCGCGTCGGACGATCGGCTATGGACTGAAAATGCTCGCGCGCGGACTCCGAGTCTCCCTCCGCAAGCAACAGTTGGCCAAGGGCCATCCGTGCCAAGGCCGGATACTCGCCCCCCCTGCCGTTCACCGCTTGCTCGAAGTGCGATCTAGCCTCAGTCAGGTTGCCCTCCTCACGATCGAGCAGCCCGGAATAGTAGGCAGCCCCGGCGGCGGCGGCCGTGCCGGAATAGTCGAGCATGACTGCATCCAAGGCCCGCGTCACTCGGTCGACACGCTCGGCCGCGGTGGCGAAGGTTTCCACCCCCGGCAAGTCCTCCTCGGTCACGATCCCCGCGTACAGGGCCGTGGCCTCCAGCAACGCTGCCTGAGAGGCAGCGGCCCTCTGGCTGGCGTATGACCAGTACCCCACCCCGCCTATGAGGAGCACCACTGCGGCGATGCCGCCGGCGACGAAGGTCGTGCGGTGAGCCGTGACGAAGCCGACGCCCTCGGTAACCTCCTCGACGAATCGATCGCGCTTCAGGTCTTTGCGACGAAAGCGTGCCAATTGAAACCTCTAGTCCCTGGCGAACTCCGGGCGGAACTCGCGCCTAGCCCCATCTTATCCGACCGCGGTCGGGTATCCGCCGCGGTTCCGCCCGGCGGGGAGCCCCCGCGCCCACCGGGCCGAGCTGCGACTCGCCGCTGGCCAGAGACACCTCACCCTTCCCGCTCAGGCGATCAGCTCTCTCACGACAGTCCCGTGCACGTCAGTCAGCCGGAAGTCCCGGCCGGCGTAGCGGAACGTGAAGCGCTCGTGGTCGAAGCCCAGCAAGTGCAGCAGGGTCGCGTGCAGGTCATGGACGTGAACCGGGTCCCGCTCGGCGCGGAACCCGAACTCGTCCGTCGCCCCGTGGACGTGGCCACCGCGGACTCCGCCGCCGGCAAGCCACATCGAGAAACCGTACGAGTTGTGGTCGCGACCGTTCTGGCCCTCGTTCGATCCGAACGAGGTCAGTTCCACGACGGGCGTGCGGCCGAATTCCCCGCCCCAGATCACGAGCGTGTCGTCCAGCATGCCACGCTGCTTGAGATCGCTCAGCAGCGCCGCGATCGGCCTGTCGCACTGCCCGGCCAGCTTCCGGTGGTTGGCCTCAACCTCGCTGTGCGAGTCCCAGGGCTGGCCCGCGCCATGCCAGACTTGCACGAATCGGACACCTTTCTCGAGCAGTCTGCGGGCGATCAACATTTGGCGCCCGTGCAGCGTGTCCCCGTACATTTCGCGGGTCGCGCCGGACTCGGCGTCGATGTCGAACACGTCCGACGCCTCGGCTTGCATGCGGTAGGCCAGCTCGAAGGACTGCGCTCGCGCTTCGAGCAGCGCATCGCCGGGCCGCTTCTCCGCGTGTGCCCTGTTGAGGTCGGCCAGCAGGTCCAGCTGTCTGCGCTGTCCCGCTCGACTGGCGAATCCACTGCGAACATTTGCGATCAGCTTGTCGGCCGTCCGGTAGCTTGTGTCGATATGCGTGCCCTGATAGGCTCCCGGCAGGAAGGCGGATCGCCAGTTCTTCGCGCCCCAGATCGGGTAGCCGCCTGGGCAGAGCACGACGAATCCCGGCAGGTTGCGATTCTCGCTGCCCAACCCGTACGTCAGCCAAGAGCCCAGGCTGGGGCGGGAGAGCTGCGTCGTCCCGGTGTTCATCATCATCAGTGACGGGCCATGATTGGGCACGTTTGTGTGCATCGAGCGGATCACGCAGAGCTCGTCGGCATGCTTGGCGACCTCGGGAAAGATCTCGCTGACCTCGATTCCGCTCTCGCCGTGCCGTTGGAAGGCGAACGGGGACGGGAAGGCCGCACCGGTGCGGCGCTCGGTCCGCAGATGAACCGGAAGGGGCTGGCCGGCGTATTTCGCGAGCGCCGGCTTCGGATCGAAGGTGTCCACCTGCGACGGTCCGCCGTTCATGAAGATGTGGATCACGCGTTTGGCCCTGGCCGGAAGCGGAGGCTCCCTCGGCGCCATTGGGCTGGCCGGGTCGTAACGCGGCTCTGCAGCCGCCCGGTCCTCAGACAGGAGGGCCGCGAAGGCGCACGCGCCGAAGCCCATCGTGGCGTCGTGGAGCAGCTGGCGGCGGGACCGCGGGATCTTTGCGTTCGTCATGAGTCCAGAATCCGATCTTGAGGCCTCACGCGAGCCTCGCCCGCATTCTACACAGGCCTGCGCCTCGGCGTGAACAGAGCCACTCGCCGCAGCCGATATCGCGCGCTCGAGGAGGGCGGCGGGGGCTCCTCAGCGGCCTGCGTGTCAGGCACAGATCGGGATACATCGATCGCTTCGGAACGGACAGGCGTGCGTGACAGTGCCCGGCCCCTCTCGCCGGACCTCCCCGGAGAACGGCGCGACAGATCCGAAGCCGCGCCGGCCTGAAGGGGCGCGCGAAGACCGGGAGGGCCATTGGCTGGCACGCCGCTGCGTTGATCAATAGATCTGTTCCGTCTGCGCCACGACCCTGTCGGGGGGCACCACGCCCGCCGTGAGCATCACCCTCCGCAGTGCATCCACGGTGACCTGTGAGGGCTTGAAGTTTCCGAACCGATACCCGGTCGCGATCGCCAGCGGCGTCCACCCGAACCGGTTGGCCTGGTTCCAGACTGCGATCTCGGCACCGTTCTCGGCCAAGCACTCAACCACCCGGGGAAGGTTCTTGTAGGCCGCACCGTGCATCACCGTCTCGCCGTTCGCGTCAATGGCATTGATGTCACTGCCAAGGGACAGCAAGAGCTGCACGGCTTCGAGAACCTGGTCCTCAGTCCCCGCGTCCTCACCGGGCGAGCGTGTTCCAAGCCCGGCCGCGGCCATCAAGGGGGTGCTCCCGTCCGCGTTCGTGGCCTCGATGTCGGCTCCGAGTTCCGCGTACAGTCGCATCAGCTCGGCATCCGCGCTCTGCGCCGCGAGAAAGAACGGCGTCGCGCCCTTCTTGTTGAGCCGCGTGTTGCCAAGGTTGATGTGTTTGCGCATGCGAGCTTCCAAGTCCGCCCCTCGCTTGACGATCGCGCGAACAAACTCCAGGCTCGTCATGCTTCCAGACCCTTCCGGCGGCGGATCGTTGTCCCCTACTCCGGGACTCCGCACTCGCGCGACCACGTGCAGTGGAGAGTACCCCGGAATGGCTGCGTTCGGGTCGGCCCCGGCCGCGAGCATTTCCGTCGCAAGCTCGAAGTGGGCGTTCTCGACGGCGATCAACAGGACACTTGCCCCGAATGGCGGAGCTCCCCGGTACCCCCGCGCTTGACTCGGCGCATCAGGCGGCGGCCGGATCGTGTCGTTCGGGTCGGCCCCGGCCCCGAGCAGGACCCGGAGTACGTCAATGTGACCCTCGCGGGCCGCGAATAACACCGGCGTGAAGCCCGACGCGAGGCGTGTCGTCACGTCCGCCTCGGCATCGATGAGCGCACGCACGACGTCGACGTGTCCCTCCGCAACGGCCCACATCAGCGCGGTCTGGCCTCTCAATTCCTCCCGATGGTTGACCTGAGCCCCGGCCGCGATCAGGGCTTCTACGGCCTCGGATGCCCCCGCGCGAGCCGCGGTCATCAGCGGGGTCTCCCCGCCGCGCTGCCGACGGCTAGGATCCGCCCCGCTGTCCAGCAGTAGGCGGACCACCGGCCCAGACCTGCTCGTGCACGCCAAAGACAGAGGGGTGATCCCATAGCGGCTTGTCGCATCCACGGCCGCCCCCGCTCGTAACAGTGCCTTGGCCATGGCGACGTCGCCTCGCTGGGCGGCCCAGTGCAGGGCGGTCGATCCGTCCGTTGCCGCGGCGTCCGGATTGGCACCTCTGTCCAACAGAGCGCGGACCGCGTCGCCGCTTCCCTGCCTCGCGAGATCGGCGAGGGATCCGGCGAGAGCTCCGGAAACGCCCAAGGGCGCCAAGCTGAGGATCAGTCCGATCGCGCGTGCGGTTTGCATCCGAATTGCCCTAGATCGCAAGAGGTTCCGCGAGTTCGCCGATCCTTCCGCTGCTGTCCCCGAACTGGTCCAGATGCACCCCCACCCTGTCCAGCAGTGTCAGGTGCAGATTCGCCAGAGGCACTGGCTCGGCGTATTGCACGTGACGGCCGCCAGCGCGCCGGGCCCCAGGCCCGCCCGCGACGATGATCGGGAGATTCGTGTGGTCGTGGACATTCGGATTGCCCATGCCGCTGCCGTACAGGTAGGTGGTGTGGTCCAACAGGGATCCGTCCCCCTCCGGGGTCGCCGCGAGCTTGGCGACAAACTCGGAGAACAGGGAAACGTGGAAGGCGTTGATCTTCGCGACCTTGGCGATCTTCTCGGGGTTGTTCCCGTGGTGTGTCAGAGGGTGGTGGGGATCCGACACTCCAGCCTCCGGGTAAGTCCTCGTGCTGGTCTCGCGGGCCAATTGGAACGTGATGACCCGCGTGATGTCCGCCTGCAGGGCCAAGACCTGAAGATCGAACATCAGCCTCGCGTGATCCGCGTACCGCGCCGGCACGCCGGCGGGCCGGTCAAGGTCCGGCAGGTCTCTCTCCTCAGTCTGGGCCTCGGCTCTCTGGATGCGACGCTCCACCTCGCGGATCGAGTCCAGGTACTGCTCCAAGCGGGCGCGGTCTTCCGCTCCGAGGCCACCATCGAGGCGGCTGGCATCCTCCATCACCCAGTCCAGCAGGCTGGCCTTGCGCCGCAATGCCCGGGCCCTCTGCTCGGGAGTGCCGCCCTCGCCGAACATCCTCTCGAATACGATGCGCGGATGCGCCTCCGATGGAAGAGGCGTGTTGGGCGAAGACCAAGAGAGGTTGTTCTGGTACACGCAGGCGAATCCGTTATCGCACTGGCCCACCATCGACATCAGATCCATCGCCAGCTCGAGCGACGGCAGACGGGTGCCCTGCCCGATGCGCTTGGCCGCGATCTGGTCAGCGGTCGTTCCGAGGTAGTAGTCCGTGCTCTCGGTCCACTTGGCCTTCGCGGCGCTCAGGAATCCGGCATTCGACGTCGCGTGCGTGCCGGGGTAGGAGTTCTTCAGCTCCATGTTGGTCAGCACCGCCACCCGGTCCACGACCGGCTCCAGCGAGGACAGGGTCGGCGAGAGTTCCCGGAGGTCTGTGTCGCGCGGCGGCGTCCACCTCGAGTGGTCGCAGCCCATCGGCATGTATACGTACCCGAGGCGTCGCGGGGCGCTCGCGGGCGTCTTCGCCTGTGCGGTCATGGCCGGAACCATCGCGTCGAGAAGCGGTAGTGCCAAACTGGCGCCGCTTCCCTTCAGGAAGGTCCGCCTGGGCAGTGCGAGTTTCGTGATGATCATCTTGCCTCTCTCATTGTGAACGGAACGCTGCCGGAAATGCCGACGATCAGCGCCGAAAAGCGGAAATTTTCCCGACTTGCGCGCGCCACGATGCCGCGAACGGTCGGAGCGTCATGGTGCTCAACCCCACGACCCAGCGCGAACGTGAGCAACTTCTCGGTCAGGGCGGTGGCGAACAGCTCCGGCCTCCGGAGCAGGGCACGCTCCAAACCATCCACGCCATCTATTGTTGCACCGTCGGACAGTTCGCCGCTCGGGTCGATCGGACCGTCCGCGTCTGCGTCGCGCCAGCGGCCGACGGCGTCGTAGTTCTCAAGGGCGAAGCCCAGCGGGTCCATCGGATCGTGACAGCTGGCACAGGCCGGATCCGCGCGGTGCTCGGCGAGCCGGTCCCGGACGGAGAGCTTGCCGCTCGACGTGCTCTCCTTCAGCTCGGGGACATTCTCGGGCGACGGTGGAGGCGGCATGCCGAGCAAGTTCTCCAGCACCCACTTGCCACGGATCACCGGCGACGTTCGCGTCGCGTAGGAGGTGACGGTCAGCACGCTTCCGTGCCGCAGCAGCCCCCCGCGCCGGCTGCCGGGGCCCAGGTCAACCCGCCGGAAGTGGCTTCCGTAGACATCTCGGAACCCGTAGTGCTTCGCGAGTCGCTCGTTCAGGAACGTGTATCCGGGCCGCAGCAAGTCAAGAATGCTGCGGTCCTCGCGGATGACGCTGCTCAGGAGCCTCTCAGTCTCTTCCCGGAATGCCATGCGGAGGTTGTGGTCGAAGTCGGGGAATCTCCGCATGTCCGGCCGGATGGAGTCCAAGTTTCGTATGTGGAGCCACTGAGCCGCGAAGTTGCCCACCAGAGACTCGGATCGCGGGTCGCGCAGCATCCGGCGCGCCTGGCGCTCGAGCCCGTCCGGGGAGGACAGCGCGCCCGTCTCGGCGGCAGCCAGGAGTTCCTCGTCGGGCAAGCTGCTCCAGAGAAAAAATGCGAGCCTTGACGCCAATTCCAAGGGTGCGAGCCCGTAGGCGGTGCCCGGCGCGACAGCCGGCGGCTGGCGCTCGATGCGGAACAGGAATTGCGGGCTGACGAGAATTGCCGCCAAGGCCCGCTCGATCCCGGCCTCGAAGGGATCGCCAGACGCAGCCTCGGCCCTCCCGGCGCGGAAGAACCGGAGCGGTCCCTCCAACTCCGCTTCCGCTACCGGCCTGCGGTATGCGCGCCGCGCTAGGCTGGCGACGATCTCCAAGGCGCAGGCATCCCCCTCTTCCGGGCTGGCAGGCTGGCAAGCGAAGATCCGCTGGCGACTGGCCGTCCGACCGGCCCCTTCCCCCGAGTGCGGCCCGATGACCGTCAGCGAGTACACGGCCGGCTGCGTGCGCGGGTGGCGGTAGAAGTTGAAGCGTGCCATGTATGGCTGCCGCTGGGTCTCGAGCAGGACCGACGAATCCTTCAGGAAGGCGGCTCCCACGATGCGCTGCCCGGCCTCGACCTTCAGCCTGGCCCGAAGGTGGCTGTCGGCGTTGCGTTCGTCGTCCCCCCTCGGAGGCGGCTTGACATCGAACAGCGCGACCCGCCGTTCGTCGATCAAGAGTTCCATCTCATGGGGCCGGTCCAGACCCTCGATGTCTTCGTTGCGATCCCTCGCGAGCCGGACGCGAACTTCGTACTCTCCGGTGACCGGGAAGGTGTGCGGCACCACGACGCCCCCCCGCGTGCCAATGGGAAGGCCCGGAACGTGTCCCTCCTGGGTTAGGTCGGGCGGCACTCGGAAGGTCTCGGCATCGGGCACGCCGGCGGACCTCCCGACGGCTATGCGGCTGATCTTCTCAGCGGCCGACACGTAGCGTTCGAGAAGGGTCGGGGGAAGGTCCGCCACGGTGATGTTGTCGAAGCCATGGCTGGCCTCGTCGGCGGGCAGCAGCGACTCGACGCGCACATCCAGCGCCAAGAGATCCCGGATGGCGTTGCGGTACTCGGTTCGGTTCAGCCGCCTGAAAGCGTCCGTGCGGCCAGGCTTGGGGTTGCGTGCCGCAGCCGCGTCGAGCACGGCCGCTAGGTCCGAGACGAGCAGGCGATACCCTGCGTCGTCCGGACGCGGAAGCCCCCTGGGCGGCATCTGGCGACCGCGCAGCTTCTTTGCGACCAGTTCCCAGCCGGCGGCGTCCTGCTCCATTGGAGAGGCCATCAATGCGCGAATGTCGAGCCCGGCCTTCGGGGAATCGGGACCATGACAGCCGACGCAATAGCTCTCGGCGGCAGCCGTGAAGCTGGCCGGGACACCGGCGGCCTGCCCGACCACCGGCACGGCAAGCCCGAAGACTAGGCCGGATGCGAGCAACATCCGGCCAGCTGCCTTGAGCCGCGCGGGCAGCCCCGCCCCAATAGCGGGCCCAAGCTGGCGGGACTTCGGCGGGGCGGTCATGGCTGGTCCCTAGTCACGGAATGCGAATTCATTGGTCATCAGCAGGGTCTGGGCATATTGCTCGATCGGCGCCAGGGGCGCTTCCCGATGCGGGGGGATGCCCTCCGCGGCGGTCCACGCCATCACGCGATCCTCGGCGCCGACTTGCGGGGGGTTCCCCATGCGCTCGATCGTCGGCGACCAGGAGAAACCGTCGGACTCATAGTCCCCGCGCGAGTCGACGGCGAAGTCGAGCCACTCGCCCGCTTCGACCTCGATGTCCGTGAAGTCCGTTCTGGCCTCGACACCACGCACGACCCAGGTCCCGAGCAGCCCTTGGCGGCTGGACACCAGCCAGCCGCGCACGCCGTTGGAATGGTTGAACCGGCGCCCCTGGGAGCCGAGCGCGTGTCGCAGCGCGCCCTTGACGGAGATTCGCATTGTCGCGGGGGATGTCCACCGCCGCGTGACCGCCGTGTCGAGACTGTCCCCGGGATATCCCCCGGACGCGGTCAGGCTCGCACCGCCGGAGTGCCCGGAAGCCGGCATCGCTGAGGCCTGCAACTTTTCTCCGCTCCGGTACCGGAACTCCTGAAGTTCGCCGACCGTGCCGGTCAGGGGATCGATTGCCGCCGTGCCATGTGCCCACCTGGAAGCGGACGGCTTGGAATCTTCCGGTGCACTACGCTCGACCTCTGCCAGAAACGCCGCCGCCGCTCGCTCCTCGCTCTTGTTCGGCGACCGGCCCAGAACACGGCGGTGAACCTCCTCGATGCACGCCGGGCCCGCTGCGCAGGAAGCGGCCACGGCACGGGCCTGCTCGGCGACGAACGCGGCATTCATCATGAACAGCGCCTGCTGCGGAACCGTCGTGACTTGCCGCCGCGGGGTGTGCTCCTCCGGGTTCGAGAAGTCAAACGTCCTCATCAGTGCCGCCGGGCGCTCCCGCGAAACATAGGCGTAGACCGTCCTGCGGCCAGACGAGGGGACGGTCTGCAATTGGAATGGCGGGCCGCCACTTGACGGGTCCAATCGCCCCGCCACCTTCAGCATGGAATCTCGCAGAGCCTCAAAGCCCAAGCGCACCCTGTTCTGCCTCCACACCAGCCGGTTGCCCGCGTCCTTGGCCACTCCCACAGAAGTCTCCAAGCTCTGCTGGCGGTAGGCCTTGGAGAGCACTATGCGCCGAACGAGACGCTTGACCGACCACTTGTCAGCGACAAAACCACCAGCCAGGAAATCGAGCAGGTGCCGATGGGACGGACGGTCCCCGCGCAGGCCGAAATCGCTGGGCGTCCGCACGATTCCCTCGCCGAAGAGGTGTCCCCAGACCCGGTTCACCATGACTCGGGCCGTCAGCGGGTTATCAGGCGACGCAACCGCCCGGGCAAGCTCCAGCCGACCGCTGCCGGAGCGGAACGGCCCCGGTCCCGGCAGCGCCGAAAGGAATTGCCGGGGGACTTCCCTTCCCTTGTCATGCTGGTTCCCGCGCACGAAAATATGGGAGGCCAGCAGCGTGCTGGGCTCGTGCACAACGCTAGCGTGCCGCGGCCCGCCACGCATGCTCCAGCCAAACATCACATTGTGGTATTGCCACTTGAGGGTCTTCATCACGTTGCTGTCGCCCTCGTTCTGGACCCACCAGAAATCCTCGACCGGGATGTCCGTAGGCGACCCGACCCCTCGCAGCGCAAGCCTGAGCGCCTCTTTCTGGGGATCGGGCCACCGGTACAGACTGTCGGCTTCCGCCATCCTCAGCGCCAATCGTCCCGCCCCGCCAGGCTGTTCCAGATCGCCGAACGCCGCCAGCGCCGAAACGGGCAAGCCTGCGAGGTAATTGCGCCATCGGTCCAGGACGTAGTGGTTCAGGTCCTGTTCCTTGGACAGGTCTTCGACCTGGCGGTTCGTCATCTCACGGGCTTGCCAGCCGGCTTCCAGGTAGCGGGCCAAGACCTCTGGCCTGCGAAATTCCCGAACATGGTCCCCGAGCCGCTCTTCCCGGTATGTGTCCAACCACTGACGCCGCATCCCCAGCTTGGCCTCGAAGAACTCGCTGGCGGGGCTTCGGTCGAACTCTTCGATGGGGACCGGGTCGACTGAGACCGGGGAGTTGAGCAGAATGCCATACAGCGAGTAATAGTCGGCCTGCGGGATCGGGTCGAACTTGTGGTCGTGACAGCGCGCGCAGGACACTCCTAGCCCCAGCAGGCCCCGGCTGATCACGTCGATCCGGTCGTCGACATTCTCCGGAACGTCAGTCGGGCGCACAAGGTTCAGGCCAATGGTCAGAAACCCCAGAGCGGCGAGGTGCTCCCGGCCGTCGCCCAGCAGGTCCGCGGCGAGCTGGCGCAGCACGAACTTGTCGTACGGCATGTCTCGGTTGAGCGCGTCGATCACCCAGTCCCGATAGGTCCACGCGATTGGGAATGGCCTCGCTTGGGCACCATCGTCCGCGTAGCGCGCAACGTCCAGCCAGTGGCGTGCCCAGCGCTCCCCGAACCGGTCAGAGGCCAAGAGGGAGTCGACCAAGCTCGCGTAGGACGCGTCGCCCTGGTCCGCGAGAAACGCCTCGACCTGCCCGGGTGCCGGCGGCAGGCCAGTGAGGTCGAGGAACAGCCTCCGGATGAGTGTGGCCGGCGCCGCTTCTGGAGATGGCTCGAGGCCCTGGCGCCAAAGACCGTCCTCGATGAATCGATCAATGGGAGAATCGGCCCACCCGCTCTTGGACGGGGGGGGCTCCGTTGCGCGCGGGGGCACGAATGACCAGTGGCGGCCATCGTCCCCGCCAGCACCGCGCTGATCGGCCTCGGAATGCTCCGGAAAGGGGGCGCCCATCCGGACCCACTCGGCAACCCGGGCAATCTGCTCGTCTGACAAGCTGCCGGTCGGCGGCATCCGAGCACCGCCCGTGCCGCGCAACATCGCCAACAATCGGCTGTCGTCGGGGCTGCCGGGAACGACCGCGGGGCCGCTCTTGCCTCCCTGGAGCAAGGCTTCCCTGGAATCCAGGCGAAGCCCGCCCTGCGGCTGAGGCGTCAAGGCACCGTGGCACGCGAAACAATTCTCTGCCAAGAGCGGGCGGATGTTGCGCTCAAAGTAGTCTTCTGCCTCCGAAGCGGAGGAGGCGGGCATGGCGAGCCCTCCGGCGAGGAACGTTGATAGCAACCATGCCCAAAAAACGTGCCGCATCTTGACCTGTGCAAGAGTCTACCAACCTGCAGGCAAGGTCGTGGGCAGCCTTGGTGCGACGACGGGATTCGCCGGAAGGGGTCGGCCCGCCCGAGACGCGGGCACGGGCCCTGTTGGTCAGCGCAGGTTGGCCTCGAAGAATTCCACTGACCGCTGCCAGGCCTGCTGCGCGGCGGCCTCGTCGTACCTAGGCGTCGTGTCGTTGTGAAAGCCGTGGTTCACGCCCACGTACGTGTGCGCTTCGTGGCGCTTCCCATTTGCTCGGAGCGCCTCCTCGAATGCCGGCCACCCCTGGTTGATGCGCCGGTCAAGCTCGGCATAGTGGAGCAGCAGCGGTGCCTGAATGCGGGGAACGGCGTCGGCCGGAGGTTGGCGGCCGTAGAAGGCCACGCCTGCGGCCAAGTCCGAGATGCGAACCGCCAGCGCATTGACAACGAAGCCGCCGAAGCAGAAGCCGACCGCGCCGACCTTGCCAGTGCACCGGGAGTGGTCCTGGAGAAATTCGACGGCGGCCTCGAAATCATTCACCAGCTTGTCGCGGTCCAGCTCGGCCTGCAGGCGTCGGCCGTCATCGTCATTGCCCGGGTATCCGCCCTGCGGTGTGAGCCCGTCCGGCGCAAGGGCGAGAAAGCCCGCCGCCCCGAGCCTTCGCGCAACGTCCTCGATGTACGGGTTCAGGCCCCGATTCTCATGCACGACGACAACGCCGGGAATTTGCTCCGGGCCGGAAGCCGGGCGCACCATGTAGGCGCGGATTGTGCCGTGACCCGCGGGAGACTCATACTCGACGCGCTCCACGCTGATGCTGGGATCGTCGACGGGCACCTGCTGGGCCCGTGCGTAGTCTGGGCTCAAACTGGCCAGCACGGACACGGCGCTGGCACCGGCGGTGAAGGGTGCCGCCCTGTCGATGAACGCCCGCCGACTGAGCTGGCCATGCACGTACTTGTCGAAGAGTCTCAGGACCTCGGGGTGGTATTGGGACGAATCGCTGCGCTGCATGGACGCCACTATATGCGACCAGGAGCTTGCTGGCCTCGCACCACCGTCACGCCGGCTCAGGGGTTGGCATGGAATCCTCGCGGGCGTGGAAGTGCCCGGTGGTTAGGTCCGCGCCCTCCTCCAGGTAGGAATCGATCTTCGACCCCAGATCGGCCACCACCTCCGGGTGGTCAGCCGCCACGTTCGTCAGCTCGTCCGGGTCGTTGGCGCGATCGTAGAGCTGAGGGTCGTAATCATAGCCCAGCCGCTCGCGGTCAATCACCTTGGAGAACTGCCATTCCTTGGTTCGGATGGCGCCGATCCAGCCGTAGCCTTGGACGAGGCCGTCGTGCGGGCTGGGCTCGCCGCTGACGAGTCCCCAGAGGTTCTTGCCGGTTGCGCGCGGCGGCGGGTCCAGTTCGAGCAAGCTGAACAGCGTGGGCATGACATCCGGATGGTGGATGAAGCCCGACGCGCGCGTCCCGGCCCTCTCCTTGCCGGGCAGCCGGACCACGAACGGGTTGTGGGTCACCTGCCGGCGAACTCTAGTGGGCCCCTTCAGGAATTCCCCCTGCTCTCCCAGCAGGGATCCATGGTCGGAGAAGAAGACGACGACAGAATTGTCGAACAGGCCCAGTTCCTCGACGACGGAGAGAATCTCGCCGATCCAGTAGTCGACGCACATCGACTCGCCTGCGTAGTTTGCCCGCAGGCGGTCAACACCCTCCTGAGGCACCTCAATGTCGGAGTAGGGAGGCTCCCACCATTTCGGGCCCGTGGCGTTGGGCATGTACTCGTCCAAGAAACGCTTCGGCGGGTCCCACGGCTCGTGCGGATCGAACGCCTCCAAGTGCAGGAAGAACGGAGTCTTGTCATGGTTCCGGCGCAGCCAGTTGATGACGTTCTTCGCCGTCAGCTCGATGATCGCCTCGCACTCGTTCTCGTAGCGTGCCCGGTTGGCCAGGAACTGCCGCATGAAATCCGGGCGGCCCGGGTCCATCTCCAGCCAGCGGTCCCAGTACTCCCTCGGGTAATGTTCAGGCACGATGTCTTCGTCACCGATCGTGGCCGGTGCCTGCTCGTAGTAGTCGACCTCATGTCCCCGGGACCACTCGTAGTAGCGGTAACCGCGGTGGAAGTTCTTGCCCGGGCGCTGCAGGTGGGGAATGTCCGCGAAGAACGCGGTCTGGTACCCGGCTTCCAGCAGGGTCTCGGAAACGGTCTGGTCCTCGTAGTACAGCTCGTGCCAGCCCGGCGTCTGCACGGGCTCGTGCTGATAAAAGTAGTGATACGGGAGAATCCTGCGACCGGTCATCAGGACCCGCCGGATCGGGATGGTCGGCATGCCCTCGGGGTAGCAGTCCTCGAACACTACCGAGTCCTCTGCGAATTGGTCAATCCGCGGGCAGCGGACGAGGCCGTTCCCTCCGTAGGCCTGGAGATTGTCCGCGCGGAACGTGTCCGTGTTGAGGAAGATCAGGTTCTGCCGGTTTCCCTTGCCCCTCTGGTTGGGAGGGCGCTCCCAGATGCCCCCCGAAACGGCCGCGCCACCGGGAGCAGCGCAGCCTGCCAAGCCCGCGGCGGCCCCGGTGGCTGCGACTGACGACGACCGTGCCAAGAATCCTCGCCGCGAGATGCCCTTCGATGTGCCCTTGCTCATATCCCGGCAAGGCTACCACAGGCCGCGGCTGTGTGCCGGTGGTGACACGGGACCGGCCGGGGCCGCCCTGGGGCTGCCCGTTCGGGCCGGAGAGAGTGCTCAGCATCCACCAGAAATTTCCAATGGCTGTCCTGCTTGACGGTCCAGGCCCAGTGCGATCGCACATCTTCCCGCGCCTCTCGGCGAACCTTCGAGTGCACCGCCCTGCACAACTGGCCGGTGTTTGCGGAGCATCGGCTGATCGACAGTGCCGAGGTCTTGCTTGCTCGACCCGGCGTACGGGAAGGTCCTTTGCGGGACCCTCGATGGGCTGCCCGACGCGTTCGCCGACCTCGTGCAATCGGGCGCCGCCACGGCCAAGGCCGACGTACGATCGCGACAACCCGGATGCAGCGCTGCGGAAACGTGTCCGACAGCGGGCAGGCATGCCTGCGACCTGCGCGCAAATACCCACCGCCTGCCCCGCCAAGGCCTGATGGCCCATCACGCCCAAGCGAAGTCTGACGCGGCAGCGGGGGAAGCTCGGAACCGGTCCCACACAGGACCGGCGAACACCAAGCTCACGCGGGCAGGAATGTGAAACAGAGGGCCCCAAAGCCGACCCAGAGCACGACCCAGACGTAGTTGTACCCGATGTAGGTCCTGAAGTCCATCCGAGCGATGCCAGCGGCGATCACCGCCCAGAACGGTGACACCAGGTTCCCGACATGGTCACCGACGCTCAATGCCAGCAATCCTCGCTGGGCAGTGACGCCGACCGCAACCGACGCCTTGGTCGTGATGAAGCCCTGAATGACCCACTGCCCACCGCTCGACGGAACGAAGACCGACACCACGGCGGCAGCCATTAGCGTGAGCAGAGGAAACGTGTGCTCGGTCGAGATCGATGCGAAGTACTCCGCGAAGTCCGACCCGATCGAAGTGTGCTGCAAGAGACCGGCGACGCCGGCGTACAGGTGGTAGAGCACGATCACAGGCCATGCCGTGACTACGGCGCGCGGCAACGCCCGCGTGAAGCTGTGCACGCTCCCATGCAACAGGAGGCCCAGGGTGAGCAGGATCGTGATGAGCGAGTTCAGCTGCAACCCTCCGCCCTTGATCCCGAAGTGGTAGACGAGCCAGCCGACCATGCTGGCGGTGAGGATCGAGCACGGCCAGCGGCTCACCTCCAGTCGCTCCGCGAACCGGTCGGAACGCTCGGCGACCGGCACCGGCCGCGCGGCTTCGTCCAGCGTGGTGTCTGCCAAGCGGCAGGATTCCGGGAAGAGCGATATCGGTCGGGCCGTCTTCGGCATCAGCAGTCGCGCCAGAATGAACACACTCGTAAGGTAGATCGCCAGATAGGCAAGCGTGGCCGGAGCCCAGATCGTCGTAGAGAGGGACATCAGGCCAGTTTCGTCCTCAAGGAAGTGCCCGGGCGTGTTCATCAACAGGGGAGCGCTTGCGGAGAATCCGAACTGCCAGATCGCACCGGCAGCGGCGTTGCAGGAGAGCAGGAAGGGAAAATCGACCGGGAAGCCATTGCGCTCCGACTGGCGCGCATAGCTGACGGCGACGAGCGGGGCTAGCGCCAGGCTCAACCCCCAGAAGCAGTACGCCAAGCAGCAAGTCGTCGCCATCGAGAGCGCGATGGTTTGACCCTCGCTGCGCGGCAAGCGCGAGAGCACATGGATCATCCGAGCAAAGAAGCGCGTGGATGCGAGTGTCGAGCCAAGGACAAGGATCAGCGTCATCTGCATGGTGAAGGGCAGCAGCATCCACAGCCCCACGTAGTACGCGTCCATCACCTCTGTAACGGTGTTGCCCAGCCAGAGCGCGGCCACTGCCAACAGAACCATCAGGATGATGGCCATCGTCATGGCATCCGGGATGACATCCCCGATGACTCGGGCGATTCGATAGAGCCGGTCCTGCTCCAACGCTTCCCGGGTACCCGCGGGCGACGGTTCTGAAGATGGCATCCCCGCTCGGCTCCTCGTCTGCGAGAGTATCAGAACCGGCCCGGCCCGACCTCTGCGGGCCGGACGGCCGCCGCGCGCTCTCGACCGTGCCGACCGGCACAGCACCATGAAGACTACGGCGCTACCCTTGCCGGCCCGGCCGGTCTGTCCGATACACTGCCAAACATGCGAACTGCCGTCCTGCTGGCGTTCCTAGCTGTCGCCGCCGGTTGCGACTCGACTGTGGACGAGCGCCCCAGCTTCGTCGTGATCCTCGCCGACGACCTGGGATACGCCGACATCGCGGCTTACGGCAGCCAGCGGAACGACACCCCGCATCTGGACCGAATGGCGGCGGAGGGGCTGCGATTCACGGACTTCCACTCCAACGGCCCGATGTGCACGCCGACACGGGCGGCCCTGCTTACCGGGCAGTACCCGCAGCGCTTCGGCGAAGATTTCGAGAGTGCCCTGTCGGGTATCGATGACTATCACCGCGGCTTGCCACACTCGGTGCGGACGGTCGCCGAGGCCTTGTCGGAGGCCGGCTACGCGACCGCGATGTTCGGAAAGTGGCACCTTGGCTACAAGCCGCCGTTCATGCCTCTGGACCAAGGCTTCCAAGAGTTTCGGGGACTCGGCAGCGGAGACGGCGACCACCACTCTCACATCGACCGGTCGGGGCGGAAGGACTGGTGGCACAACTCCGAGATCGAGATGGAGGCCGGCTACAGCGTCGACCTGATCACGGATCACAGCGTCGACTTCATCAAGGCCAATCGCGACCGGCCCTTCTTCCTCTATGTCGCCCACCTGGCGATCCACTTCCCATGGCAGGGCCCGGAGGACCCGGCCTATCGCGTCGAGGGCAGGAACTACCACAACCTCACCAAACTTGGCCAGTTGGACAGCCTCGACGTCTCCGGCTACGTCAACGGCATGGTCGAGGCTGTCGATTCAAGCGCGGGGGAGATTCTGGAGGCATTGGAGGCCAGCGGCCTCGCCGAGCGGACGCTGGTGATTTTCACCTCTGACAACGGTGGCTACCTGACGTATCAGGGCGGGTACCGCAATGTGTCCGAGAATGGCCCGCTGCGAGGCCAGAAGACCGACATGTACGAGGGTGGCCACCGCGTTCCGGCGATCGCTTGGTGGCCGGGACGGGTCTTGCCCGGCACGACCGATGAGCTGACTGCCACGTTCGACATCTTCCCGACCTTCGCATCGCTTGCCGGAATTGACCCGGGCTCGAAACTCGACGGCGTAGACCTGGGCCCCGTCCTGTTCCACCGCCAGCCGCTACCGCCCCGAACGCTGTTCTGGCGCATGCGGACCGCGACCGCCGTCCGCAAGGGAAGCTGGAAACTCGTCCGGCACGGCGAAACGCCGCCGGAACTCTACAACCTGTCGGAAGATCTCGGAGAGACCATCGACCTGGCCGAGGCCCGCCCCCAAGTCGTCTCAGAACTCAGCGAAGAACTCGCACGGTGGGACGGCCGCGTGAGCCCCTGATCTCGGCGACCGTCAGGCGAAGTCCCTGTCGGTCACGACGCGGCGCTCGTCGATGCTCAACCAAGCGGCATAGGCGATCTTACTGACCTCCAAGGAAAAGTCCGCGCTGAGTAGCGGGCGGTTGCGCTCGCTGATGGCCCGGAAGAAGTCCAGATACATTTCCGCTTCCATGCTGGGTCGCCCCTCGGCCCCGGCGGAGAGATCCAGGTCCAGCCGTCGCGGCTCTGACCCGACCGCCCTGATCACCGCCGTTTCCCGCATGTCGTACTGCAACGAGCCGGCGGCCCCTGTGATAGTCAGTCCCCACTGAGCTCCGGGCGCCGAGCACGAGAACGTGTGCTGAAGGCGTACACTCCCAAACTCTCCGATCACGGCAATGTTGTCCTCCGTGGTCCTCTCTGGCCAGCGGACGGCCCCGCCCGTGGCCGCGCAGTAGGTGAGCGGGCGGCCGATCATCTCCCACAGGAACGCATAGGAGTGGATCGAGAACTCCAGCAAGCTTGAGCCCGCCAGGGCCCGCAGGTGGCGCCAGGGTGTGGACTTACCCGAGTCCGGATCCGTCCATTCCCAAGTGCGCGGATTCCAGTCGCCCCTGTATTCGCTCAGAGCGAACAGGTACGGCTCTCCGATCGCCCCGCCGTTGACAGCCTCGATGATGGCGCGATAGCGGGGATTGAAGTATCGCTGCATCCCCACCGCGAGGACCATCCCACTGTCGCGGGCGGCGTCAGCGACCCGGAGGGCCCCTTCGTACGTGATCCCCATCGGCTTTTCGAGGAGCACATGCTTACCGGCGCGCAACGCGGCGATTGCGACCTCCGCGTGCAGGTAGTTGGGCACTGCCACCACGACAGCCCCGACCCGCTCGTCGTCGATCAACTCGCGGTAGTCCGCGTACAGCTCTGCCGCCCCGGCGATTCCGGTCCTCGCCGCCCGCATGCGGTCGCCCTGAATGTCGCTCAGGGCAGCGACCTCCACGCCACCCACCTCGGCAAGGGCTTCCAGATGGCGCCGGCTGCGGCTGCCCAGGCCCACGATTCCCACCGCGGGCGGCCGGCCTTCCCGCCCCTGCGGACGTGCCGCTGCGGCTGCGGCAAGGCCTCCGGCGAACAGGGATCGTCTCGACAACGGACCGGGCATCTCTTGGTGCGTCCAGGGCTCATTGTCGCAGGCGCCGTCCGCGCCGTTTGGACGGATCGTTGCCGACAAGCCCCGTAGCAGCAATTTGACATACCACGGCCCGATGCCCGACCCTACGAAGAATGCGACGCCGTGACTTGCTGATCGCCGCCTTTGCGGCCACAGCGCCCCTGCAATCCCAAGACAAGCGGATCGAGCGCGCCATCCTCGACAGCATGCTCCCCAAAGAGCTGAGCCTCGTGGACCGCTTCAAGCTCGCGATCGAGGTGGGATTCAAGTCCATGGAGGTGCGCGCAGTGGAGAGCGAAGCCGACGCGCGGGCAATTCATGACGCCGCCCAGGCCGCCGGTCTCCGGATCCATTCCGTGATGAACCAGAGCCACTGGCGCTATCCGCTGTCATCACCGAACCCCGAAGATGTCGAGGCCTGCGTTCGCGGCATCCGAGCCTCGTTCAGCCAAGCCCAGATGTACGGGGCCGACGGCGTCCTGCTGGTCCCAGCCGTCGTGCGGTCCGACACAACCTACGAGCAGGCCTGGGAGCGGTCCCAAGCGGAGATCCGGAAGCTCATCCCGCTCGCAGAGCGGCACGACGTGACGCTGGCGATCGAGGAAGTCTGGAACAAATTCCTGCTCACCGCGCGGGACTTCCGGCAGTTCATCGACGAGTTCAACCACCCGCTGATCCAGGCCTACTTCGACGTCGGAAACATCGTCCATTACGCCGTCCCAGAGCACTGGATCCGAGAGCTGGGCAGTCGCATCGTCAAGGTTCACCTCAAGGACTACTCGCGAAGGGACGGCTTCGTCAACCTCGGCGAGGGAGACGTCGACTGGCCGGCCGTGCAGTCGGCGCTGCGCGACGTCGGATACACTGCGGAGGCAACGGTCGAGTTGCGCGGCGGCGACCGCGCATATCTCGCGGATCTGGGCCAGAGGGTGGACCGCCTGCTCGGCCTCAAGGGTTGAGCGGTTCGAGGCCAAGGGACAGGTTGGGAGGCTGCGATGAACTTGCAGGGCTGCACACATGCGCTATTGCGCATCATGACTGGATTTCTTATCATGCCGCACGGCTATCAGAAGCTGTTCGGGTTCGGAGGGGTCGGCCCCCGGGAAGGCACCTTGCCGATGATCGCGGCCGTCATTGAACTGGTGTGCGGAGCCTTGGTGCTGTTGGGCCTACAGACGCGCTGGGCCGCATTCTTGGCATCCGGCCTGATGGCGGCGGCCTACTTCATGGCGCACGCGGGCGATGGCTTCTGGCCGCTGCTGAACCGGGGCGAACTGGCAGTGCTGTACTGCTTCGTCTTCCTGTACCTCTCAGCCCACGGCTCGGGCGAGTACTCGCTCGACGCGCTGTTGAGCAAGCGCAAGCGCTGACGGACGAGCCCCGCAGCCCCGCTCAGAACACGGGCGCTGAGCGTTCGGCGGTTGGAGGCGGGTAGCGTCGCAACACGAGCCGGAGAGCGTCCGCGCGACTGGCGAGCTGACCGTCCACCCGGAGCGCCTCGACTTCCGCGAGGATCCGCCCGAAGATCGGTCCCGGGATGTACCCGGCTTCCTTGAGGTCGTGCCCTGTTAGCAACCGCTCGCCCGGCCCCTCCTGCTGAAGCTCGCGAAAGTGGTCGGCGGCGTAGGCGTGCGCCTCAAGGCTTCTTCCGCCGGAGAGGCAGTCCAGACGGTGCAGCTCGAGGTGCTCGTCGAAATGGGGAAGGCTCGCGAATGCCCTGAGCTTGGACTTGCGCATGTTCCGCACGTCCAGGAATTTCATGTGGTTCGCAACGAGCGCGGTCACGCGGTCCGTCCAGGCGTTGGGGAATCTCAGCCGGCGGCAGATGCCCCGCGCAACGCGGACACCGGCCCGAACGTGACCGTGGAACCGGATCCTGTCCGTTTTGCGATAGGTCGCAGGCTTGCCAATGTCGTGCAACAGAACGCCCCAGGCCAATGGGGCCGAAGGCTCCCGCAATCCCTCCAGCATGAGCATCGTGTGTGTCCAGACGTCCCCCTCCGGGTGAAATTGCGGGGGCTGCTCGACACCGCGCAGCGCCTTCACCTCAGGGAGCACCTGCTCCAAGAGGCCGCTCTCGTCCAACAGGTCGAAGCCCCTCCGCGCCCGGCCCTCGGTCAGGACCCGGCTCAGCTCGTCGCGGACGCGCTCAGGTGCGACCCGGCTGATGCTCGGCGCGCATTGGCGAATGCCCCGCATGGTGGCGGGATGGATGCGAAAGTCCAGACTGGCCGCTAGCCGCACCGCCCGCAGCATGCGGAGGTGGTCCTCCCGGAACCTCTCCCGCGGCGGACCCACGGTACGGATCAACCGGTCCCTGACGTCAGGGCGCCCTCCCACGTGGTCCAGGTGCACTCCGGCAATCGGATCGTGCAGGATCGCGTTCGCCGTGAAATCCCTGCGGCGCACGTCCACCCGTGGATCGCCGGTGAACACGACACGGTCGGGCCGGCGACCATCCCGATAGCCGCTCTCGCTGCGAAACGTGGCCACCTCGGTGAGCACGCCTCGCCACCTCACCAGAACGACCCCGAAGCGCTCGCCCAGCGAGCGAGACCCGGGGAACAGACGCCGCACATCGCGCGGGAGCGCGTCCGTCGCCACGTCTCGATCCTTGACCGGCCTGCCCAGCAGGTCGTCGCGGACGCACCCCCCCACCCAATAGGCCCGAAAGCCGTTGGACTGAAGGCGGCGGATTACGGCCTTCGACACCTGGGAGCCGCTGCAGCTAGAGCTTGGGTCGGTAGCCCGCCCGCGTGCGCACGCGGTAGCGGCTGTGATCGGGGCCCACCAGCTCGACCTGAATGTTCCTCCAGCCGCGGTTCGGGTTCGCCTGCGGATAGTAAGTGACCGTGTAGGAGCTCGCCAGCTCCTCGCGAATCTCGACGAACGCCTCGGACTGGCGCTGCCAAGTCTTGGCAAAGTAAGCCTTTCCGCCGGTGCGCTCGGTGATCCTTCGAAACGCGTTGCTGGAGATTGGATCCCGGTTCAGGGCCCGCGTGCTGATCACATAGATCGGCACTCCCTCGTCCTCCGCGATCGCGCCGACGTCGTCCGGCGACACCGCGCTGGCGTTGTCGGGCCCGTTGGAAAACACGATGATCACCTTCCGCCCGGAAACGCGGGCGGCGTCCCGCAGCGTCAGCAGCAAGCAGTTGTAGAGCGCCGTCTCATCTCCGGCGACCGATCGCCGCAGGCCTCGCAGCGCGTCGTCGTGGTCGCCCGAGAGGGACGCGTGGCGCGTCAGGTTGCGACTGAAGGAGTAGACCGCCACGGAATCCGCGCCGTCCAGGCCGCGGATGAAGTCCGCGATCGCATCCTCCGCGTAGACCAAGCTGCGGTACATGAAATTGCTCGTGTCGAACAGCACGAACACGTTCGTGCCCACCAACTGGTCCGCGAGCGTCTCGGGGATCGAGAGCTCGATCTCGCCGGGCGCCGCGACGGGCCGCACGCCGGTGCTGACCACCCTTCGGGGCGCGGCATTGCCGGCGCCGAAAGACGCGACCGCTTGCGGGACCCCGTCCTCCGTGATCCTGAAGTGCTCCGGCTGCAAACCCTGCACGTACCGACCGCGACGGTCGGTGACGGCGATGTTCAACATCACAAGGTCAACCTCGACCTCGAACAGCGCGTCAGAGTCCAGCGCGTCGGACGGAGCCTGGCCGAGCGCTGGCCGAACGCCCCAAACAACGAGCATCGCGGCGAGCAAGGCCGCCATGCGCAGCGCGCTGGCCTTGCCCCAGCTGGACGAGTCGATTCGCAACATGATGCCGGTATCCTCTTCTCAAACTGGCAGCGATCGCCGCTAGCCGGGTCCTCCCGCAACGGTTGCCGTGCTCCGCCGTTCCTCCCGAACCTGGCTGGCCACAATCCGCAGCGAGCGCCACAGGGCCGGCCAGTCGTCGAGGTGGGTCGCAAAGATGCGCTCCAGAGTGCGCTGTGTCCACCGTGGAACCAGCAGGCTCATCTGCGCGGGGCCGATGTGCAGCTCGTCGCAAAGCGCGGCCCAGAACAGATTGTTCGATTCCCAGCTCTCGGCCAGAATCCGGCTCGAGTAGCCCATCAGCGTGGGGAAGAGCGGCAGGTTGAGCAACTCGAGCTGATAGGTGTGCGCCAACCGAGGATGGGGCATGCCGAACTGCCGGCTCGAGCGCTCGCGGCTAAAGCGCCCCGGATCCTCTTGCTCGAACTCGGCGATCCTGGCGGCGAAAGGCTGGCCAATCTCCGCGACCAGCTCGGGCTCCACCGTCCTGAGACTGTGGGCGAGCGCGAAGAGCTCCGACGGGGTTGCAACCTCGATCCCCTGGCGCACACGACCGAGACGGAAGTGCTCGCGAATCTTCCACCCACGCGAGGGTTCGATCCGATCCCCGAGCAGGGCGAGGGCCCGCTCGGAGACGCCCTCGTCAAGGGCGCCCTGGGCCAGTATGGCCCTTGCTAGCCGCAGGTGGAGAGCAGCGTAGTGCAGATCCGCCGGGGTGATATCCCACCAGCGCGGCAGGGTCGCCCCCATCAGCATCTGCGGCGCCAAGTCCTGCCAGATCAGGGCTTGGCGCTCGGTGGGAATCATGAAGTTCTGCTCAGCCGACGCCAGTTCGTACGGCAGCGAGACCAGCGAGCCCATCAGGCGCCCCCCGCCGCTGCTCGGCCAGCCGGTCGACTGCAGGCGCGTTCGCGCCCAGGCGAACCGCCCTTCCGGACCGAGGAAGTCGTGGCTGCGCACAAAGAGCGGGTTGGCCCGGATCAACTCGGCCCCCGGCGGCGAGTAGATCGCGTAGACGATGCCCACCAGGGAGTCCCGGAGCATCGGCGCCAGCTCGCCGCGTATCGCCAGCAAGCGCCTCGGGTTGCCTTGCGCCCTGTCGACCGCACGCCTGAGGTTCAGCCCCTGCTGGGCTTGGATGTGGCGCTCGACCCAGTGGCCCCGGGCCATGGCATTGGATTCCTCCACCGACAGCAGTGACCGAGGGAGTCGGATGTCCGAGATGCTCTCGGCCAGGCGGTTGGCCATCGCGACGTTGAACGCCTCGCCCCGCGAGACGCGCTCGAGGTGATCCGCCAGGTCGAACAGCGTCTCCAGCGGCACCAAGCGCTGCAGGGCCAGCAGCTGGTTCACGCGCGCCAGCACTTCCCGGCGGGCCTCCCGCCCGCCGGGGCCCGCCTCGCCGACCAATAGCTCGAGCAGTGACCCCTGCGGCTCTTCGGCATCGCCGCCAGCCGCATCCAAGAGTGCGAGGACTCCGTCACGTCCCGCTTCGAACACGGCCTGCGCGTCCGTCGCGGCACTCGAGGCCGAGAGCACCGCGAGCATCGCCGCATCGGCGCCGTCAGCCGGGATGGCGCCATTCCGCCGCAGCACCTGCCAAAGCGAGAGCTGCGCTTGGAGCGTGCCGATCGCATTCGCGCGCCGCAGGTCGTTCCTGATGCGGTCAAGCCGAGCCATCGTGTCCAGGTGGGCGATGATCGTCCCCTCGTCAAGATCGGGCGAGTCTCCCCAGATCGTGAACTGCTCGCCGTGATCGGGGAAGGCCCGGATCAGGCTCTCGACCAAGCTGGCCGAGAGCGGCTCGCGGCGCTTGCGTTCAAGGTCAGAAATCGCGAGGAACATCCGCAGCGGCTCATTCTCGATCGACTTGCGGGACAGCGCGAACATCGCCTCGATCACATCGTCGGCGTTCGTCCAGCCCGTCGCCGACTTGGTGAGCTTGCCGTCGTACTTGCCGTGCGGGTGCGTCACGAAGAGGTCCTTCCACGGCTCGATACCTCCTGGAATCCGCGGATGGCCGGAGGACAGGAAGTCCGCGCGTGCCGTGAGGAGCAGGAGATCAGCGCTCGCCCTGAAGATCGGCCGCGCCGGGCCCGGGCTGGTGACCCGACCGCGGACTGCCTGATAGAACCGCTCTATGCGCCCCGGCTCGTGGAAATAGGCGCGCGCCGCGTTTCCCTGCACGCGGGCCACTGAGTCGTAGTAGGCAGCCATCCATCCGTCATCGGTCTCGGCCAGCCTCTGGAAGAACTGTCCCCCCTGCTCCGCACGGACCCCCACGAGCCGCTCCCACGCCGTCCGCGCGCCCGCCCCGCCGGGCGTCACCGCTCGGCCGTCGCGCACCTCGAACATCGCCCCGAAGAAATCCAGCACGGGCGCGTAATCCGCAAGCCGGTCGACGGTCGCCGCACCGCGCAAGGCCTCCGCCGTGGGGCGGTGGAGGTTGTACATGGCGACGTAAAGGCGCGCCAGCACCGGCTCGTCAATGAAGGTCTCGATGAAGTCGCCGCGCTCCCGCCGCGCAGCCCCGAGCCAGTAATCCCTCCCGAACAGGACTGGAAGCCTGGTCGGCCCGAACTCGTAGCGGAACGGCTCGTCTCGGCGAAAGGCCAGCTCGAGGTCTGCCAGCGGGAATGCCGAGTCGATCGCGAGGAACGCCCGCGACGGGTTGACGGTCTCCAAGACCACGTCGGGACCACACGCGCCCCGGATCCGGTAGCCGATGATCCTGAGCAGCTTCGCAGTGTCCTCCGATTCGCAGACGGCGATCTCAATCACCCGGTCCGGCCCCGAGAACTCCTCCAGCTCCCGGGCCTGGGTGAGGTACTGCTTCAGGAGCCGCAAGTACTCGGTGGGCTCGAACGTGCCGCCGCCACGGCTCGCGTGATAGCCCCCTGTAAAGATCGTCCGGCCCAACGATGGCAGGAGATCTTCGGTGGCAAGGTCCGTGGAGAGCGCGGCCATCCGGCTGAAAGAGTCGCGGGTGCCCGGAACCTCGGCCCGGTCTCGCCCCTCCGGCCCAGGGCTGGCGGCCAGCAACGAATCCGCGGCTGGGCCTCCCTCGCCCGCCGCACGCATCGCTTCCAGCGCGCTTCGCGCCGCCTCCAGGTCGCCGTGCGCCAGCGCCGTCACGGCCGCGCGCCGGCGCAGCTCAGGCGCCATCTCCGAGCCCGACGAAGCTGCCTTCCCGGCCGCGGCGGAATAAGCTCGGGCAGCTTGGGGGTCACCGTAACGGTCGAGGAACTCGGCCCAGGCTGCGAGCGCGTCCAGGTTCTGCGGCTCGGCCTGTGCGAGCGCGCGCAAGACCTGACGGCTGCCGGACGGGTTGCCACCCTTCTCAAGCTCGAGCGCTCGCGCCGTGGTTCCCCTCAGTGCCCCCGCCGCGGGCATCAGGCACATCGCGATACCGAGGAGTGGAACCAGTTTCGAGCGCATGTGCAGACCGAAGAGAATTGTACTATTCCGACCGCGCAATCGATTGGCCCAGATCGTTCAGAAGCGCCCAGATCCGCCGCACGTGGGCCTCGCCGGTGCGAATGTTCCCGATGGAGACCCGAATCGCAAAGCGACCCCTAAGCTCGGCGTGCGACAGGAAGAACTCGCCCGTGGCGTTGACAGCTTCCAGAAGGTCACGGCTGGCCGCGTTCGCGAGGGCGCCGCCGCGACCCTCAGGGCGGAATCGCAGGCAGACCAGCGCAAAGTCAACGGGCGCCAACAACTCGAATTCGTCAGACTCGTTCACCCAGCGCGCCAGCAGGCGGGCGAGCCGAACGTGCTCGCGCAGGGCCAGCCTGATCCCGTCCAGACCAAAGGACCGCATGACGTACCAGAGCTTCAGCGCGCGGAACCGGCGGCCCAGCGGGATCGCGCACTCCATGTAGTTGACCGCCCGTGGGTGCTCCTTGCTCCTGAGGTATTCGGGCGTCAGGGAGAACGCGTTGCGCAACCAGCGCGGCTCGGCAGTGTAGAGCACGCTGCAGTCCATCGGGACGAACAGCCACTTGTGGGGATTGACGACTAGCGAGTCAGCCCGCTCGCAGCCCGCAAAGTGGCAGCGCATCTCCGGCAGCAGGGCCGCGGCACCAGCGTAGGCCGCGTCCACGTGGAGCCAGATACCGCTCGAGGCAGCAATGTCGGCGATCGACGCCACCGGGTCAATCCCGGTGGACGCTGTCGTGCCAACGGTCGCGGTGACCGCGATCGGCGAGAGCCCCGCGCGCCTGTCCTCCGCAATGGCCGCAGCGAGCGCATCGGCCCGCATCGCGTAGCGACCGTCACAGGGGATCTTGCGGCATGCGCCAATTCCCTGCCCCAGAGCCGCCATCGCCTTCTCTACCGACGAGTGCGCCTGTTCGGAGGTATAGGTCACGAGGCGGTTCAGGTCGAGGGTGCCGCCCGTCTGCCTCGCGACGGCTGCGGCCCGCTCTCGAGCGGCGATCATCGCGTGCAGCGTGGCCGTGCTCGCAGTGTCGTGGATCATGCCGAACCAACCCCGCGGCCAGCCGGAGGCCCGTGCCAGCCACTCCAGCGTGCGCTCTTCCAACTCGGCAAGGGCCGGGGAGGACTTCCACAGCAGCCCGACGTTGTTGACGGCTGCGGAAAGCGCCTCGGCCAGCACGCCGGGCGCGGAGCCGCCCGCCGCGAAATAGGCCATGAAGCCGGGATGGTTCCAGTGCACGAGGTGCGGGAACACCGCCTCCTCGAAGTCGGCGAGGATTTCGCCCTGGGAGCTCGGCCGGGCCGGGGCCTGCCTTGGCAGCTTGTCAGCCAAGTCGCCCGGCTCAACGGACGGGAGCACCGGCACGGCTGCCGCACTGCCGAAGTAGTCGGCGATCCAGTCGATCACGGCCTTGCCCGCCCGGCGGAACTCCTCGGGATCCATCTCCGGGGCGGACGGGACGCCAACGATCGCAGAGCCGGAAGGCTGGTCACCGCCGTCGGCGGCCGATTTCGCGTCTTTCGGATCTGTAATTCCCATGGCCGACCTACGATGCGGTAGGCTAATCATAAATGTCGGCTACTTAGCCACGAGAAGAGGAGCGACCGAACATGACAAGCATCACACTTCGCCACTGTGCATTCGCGGCCTTGGTCCTGACGCTGCTGGCAACGAGCGCCGTGGCGCAGACGGGTTCGCTGCGGGGCAAGGTCTCCGATCAGAGCGGTGAGGGCATCCGGAACGCGATGGTGTTCATCGAGCGCATCGGCGTGCGCGGCAACTACAAGGTGAAGACCAACAGGCGGGGCAACTACTTCCATGCCGGCCTGCCCTTGGGCGACTACAACGTGCGCCTGGAGATCGACGGCAAGACGGTATACAGCGTCAACGGATATCGCCTGAAGCTGGGGGACGACAAGCCTTTGGACTTCGACTTGGCAGCGATTCAGCAAGAAGCGGCGGCCACGAAAGCCTCCGGTGGGCCCACCAAGGACCAGATCGCGGCGATGAGCGAGTCGCAGCGCAAGGAATACGACAAGCAGCTCAAAGCGCGCGAGCAGCAGATCAGCAAGAACAAGAAGCTGAACGAGGCGTTCAACGCGGCAATGGAAGCGAAGCGGCTCCAGGACTTCGAGACCGCCGTCACCCACTTCAAGGAGGCATCCGAGCTTGACCCCGCGCAGCACGTTGTCTGGGGCAATCTGGCGGAAGCTCTCAGCGGGCTGGTCTTGAAGAAGACCGGCGACGAGCGCACCGCGGTTGGCGAGGAGGCGATCACGGCCTATCGCACGGCCATCTCCATCGAGCCCGACCCGGCCTACCACAACAACCTAGGGCTGCTACTGATCCGGCTGCAGCGCGTGGACGAGGGAGCCGCCGAGCTCGAGACAGCTGCTCAGCTGGCGCCCGACCAAGCCGGGACCTACTACTTCAATCTGGGAGCGACCATGGTCAACACGGGCAACACTGCCGGTGCGATCAGCGCATTCCAGAAGGCGACAGAGGTCCAGCCCGACTTCGCGAACGCGTACTACCAGCTCGCAACCGTGCTCGTTGGCACGGCCAAGATGAACGACGACGGCTCGATCGTCCCGGCGGAGGGCACGGTCGAGGCCTATCAGAAGTACCTTGACCTCGCCCCTCAGGGGCCGTACGCGGCAAGCGCGCAAGCGATGGTCCAGAGCCTCACGGCAACTCTCGAGACAACGTTCGAGCAGCCGAAAAGGCGCAGAAGCCAGCGGAACTAGGGTTTGATCCCCGGCACGCACGACAGTCAGCGGGGGCACGGCGGCGTATTGCGCGGCCGTGCCACGCTCGCCAGAGGAGACCTAAGTGGCGATTAGGAACATTCTGTTGCTCGTGGTCGGAGTCATCGGCCTTGCACTGGTCCGCAACTTGGTCCGGGAGATCACGCGCTTCATGGCCCGCAAGATGGCCGGAGCGGCGAGTGCCCCGGGCACGGGCCCGGCGTCAAAGCCCAGGACCACCTCGCGTTTGGAGAAAGATCCCCATACCGGCACTTACGTGGATCCCGCGCTCGCAGTTAGGGCCACGGTCGGGGGCTCAACCTTCTACTTCGAGTCAGAATCGAGCCGCAACGCGTTCCTGAAAGCGAGGAGAGCGAAAGCCTGAGGGCAGCCCTGTTCTCAGTGGATCCCAGAATCGGCAGCCGGCCACCGGATGTGGTCGCGCGTTGACGACGGCTGCCCTCACCGGAAGGGCTCGCTGACGTCAAGCTCTCGACGGTCACGGTTCGTGACAGCTACAACCCGCTCCCGGCGCGTGCGATGATGGGAGTTCGCGTCACCGGAGACGGTGATCATCCCATTGGGTCGCGCCGCGAGCCGGCCTTCCCTTCTACTGCTAGGACCATCCCATGAGCATGCCCAACAAGTACCCGAACTACATCAACGGCGAGTGGGTCTCCTCTGACCGCCAGTTCGCGAACATCAACCCGGCCAACTCCGAAGACTGTGTCGGAATCTTCTACAAGGCAAGCCAGGCAGACGTGAATGTCGCGGCAGAGAGGGCGCGCGAGGCGTTTCCCGCTTGGGCAGCCCTGCCGGGACCCGCGCGCGGCGCCTACCTGTACAAGGTGGCCGACATTCTGGAGCGGAACTTGGAAGATCTGGCGCGGGAGATGACCCGCGAGGAGGGCAAGACCCTACCCGAGGCGAAGGGCGAGACGATGCGCTCGATCAACATCTTCCGCTACTTCGCGAGCGAGGGTTCCCGGATTCCGGGGATTCAAGTGCCCTCCGAGCGCGACCGCGTCTTCATGTACGCGGTGCGGCGTCCGTTGGGTGTGGTGGCTCAGATCAACCCGTGGAACTTTCCCAGCGCCATTCCTGCTTGGAAGCTGGCTCCCGCGTTGGTGGCGGGCAACACCGTGCTCCTGAAACCGGCGACGGCCGCCCCGCTGTGCGCCTGGAGGCTGGCCGAGGCGTGCCACGAGGCGGGAATCCCGAGAGGTGTCGTCAACCTGATCTGCGGGGCGGGATCCCAGGTGGGCAACGCGATGGTCCACGCCGAGCCTGTCAAGGCGCTGTCATTCACGGGATCGGTCCCTGTCGGCAAGATCCTGCACCGGCAGGCCTCGGCGAGGCGCCTGCGCATCCAGCTCGAGATGGGCGGCAAGAACCCGACAATCGTGCTCGCGGACGCTGACATCGAGAAGGCGGTCGACAACACGGTCAACGCCGCGATGTTCTCGACGGGCCAGAAGTGCACCGCCACGAGCAGGGTTATCGTCGAAGATTCGATCCACGACGATTTCTTGGCGCGCGTCGTGGAGGCGACCGGAGCCCTGCGCGTCGGGGACGGGCTGGAGCCGGGCGTTCAGATCGGGCCCGCCATTGATCAGGACCAGCTTGCCACCAACGACCGGTACTGTCGTCTGGCCGAGGCCGAGGGTGCCAAGCTGGAGTGCGGCGGGCACATCCTGACCGATGGCCCGCTCGCAAAGGGTCACTTCTTCGCCCCCACGGTCTTCAGTGGCGTGACCGAGGACATGCGCATCGCCCAGGAAGAGGTCTTCGGGCCTGTTCTGGGAGTGATTCGGGCATCGGACTTCGAGGATTGCATGCGCATTGCCAACAAGACTGAGTTCGGCCTCTCGGCGTCCATCCAGACGCAGGATGTGTCACGCATCTTCGAGTACATCAGCCGGATCGAGGCCGGCTTGATCACGGTGAACCTTCCCAGCGCGGGAGTCGAGTACCAGCTTCCCTTCGGCGGTTCCAAGGAATCCAGCTTCGGGCCGAAGGAACAGGGTCCGGTGGCACTGGACTTCTACACCGACTACAAGACGGTGTATCTCGGGTACTGACGGCCGGCACAGAAGCGGGCCGGCGCGCCGGATGCCTGTACAATCTTGAGGTGGCTTGACGGGCGCGACTGGAAGCGCTTGGCCGGGCCCGGCGCGGTCATGGCCCCGATGGGCACGTAGCTCAGTTGGTTAGAGCGCCTGCTTCACACGCAGGAGGTCCCCAGTTCAAGTCTGGGCGTGCCCACCACGGGCCCCGCGCTTTCCTCGGAGACGCGCGAGGGGCCGGGAGGGCCTGATGGGATACGCACTTGCACGCGCCCGAGCGCTGGCACTGCTGGCTGGGGCGGGACTGGGCCTGATCCCCGGCCTGCCAGGCCAGACGCCGCAGAACATCGTCCTGATCCTTGCGGACGACCTGGGGTACGGGGACTTGAGCTCCTACGGCGCCCGGCACTACGAGACTCCCAACATCGACCGCCTGGCCCGAGAGGGGATGCTGTTCACCGACGCCCACTCGCCACACCCGGTCTGCACGCCCACGCGGTACGGGCTGATGACGGGCCGCTACAGCTGGCGCACGTGGGCAGGGACCGGGAATGTCTGGTCTGACGATCCGATGCTCATCGAGGAGGGCCGGTTCACGCTGCCAATGCTTCTCAGGGACGCCGGATACCGAACCGGCATTGTCGGGAAGTGGCACTTGGGCTACGGGCGCCCCGGTGGCGCCAACTGGACGGAAGCGGGCGTGGACTACAACGGCGAGATTCGGCCCGGACCGCTCGAAGTTGGCTTTGACTACTACTTCGGGATCCCGCATGTCGGCCAGCAACCCCACGTGCTGATCGAAAACCACCGAGTGGTCGGCCTTTCGCCCCAGTCCCCGCTGCGGTTGTACCGCGATCAGCGGTGGATCGGCCGGGCGTCGCACTTGGAGCGCTTTGGCTTCCCACCGCGGCATTACTTCACCGGCGGCGAGGGAGCGCTCTATGACCACAGAGAGCTGGCGCTCGAACTCACCGCCCGGGCTCAGGCCTGGATGCGCGAACAGGCGTCGGAGCCATTCTTCCTCTATTTCGCGCACCGCAACACCCACGGCCCTATCGCTCCGAACGGCCGCTTCCGAGGCACGAGCGGCATCGGGCCGTACGGGGACTTTGTGCTGGAACTGGACTGGTCGGTCGGCCAAGTCCTGGACACGCTGGACGAGCTCGGCCTCGCGGATGACACGCTGGTGCTGTTCTCGAGTGACAACGGAGCCGTGCTCCGGGATCTTTCCGGGCATCGCGTGAACGGCCCGCTGCGGGGCCAGAAGACCGAGGCCTACGAGGGCGGCCATCGGGTACCGCTGCTCGCCCGCTGGCCCGGACACACCAAGGCGGGTGCAAGATCGGACGCACTCGTGGCCCTGACCGACTGTGTGGCGACATTCGCCGAGCTGGTCGGGCGACCCCTCCCGCCCGGAGCCGGGCCGGACAGCTTCAGCTTTCTCGCGGCGCTGCTCGATCGCGAGCCCGCCCAGCCTGCCAGGACTTCCCTTGTCGTCAACGGCTACTTCGGAGGCTTCGGCATTCGGGAGGGAGACTGGAAACTGCTGCTGTTCCAGAGTGGCGGGGGCCGGAATGCGGCGGGCGGCCCTTGGAACCCATTCGACTACGACCGAACAGCTCCTTACGGCCAGCTCTACGACCTCTCGGAGGACCTTGCAGAGCGGAACAACCGGTTCACAGAGGAGCCCGATCGAGTCGCCGCGATGAGCCGGCTGCTCCGCCAGATCCGCTCGTCGGCCGGCAGCCGCTGAGCAGCATTCGGCGAGCTGGGCCGTCCGGTGGTTGGGTGCGAGACCAAACCCGAGCCCAAACTGCGCTGCGGGCCCGCCCGGCGTGACAGCGCCAATGGTTTCCGCAAGCGCGATTCAGAGGCCGATCGAGAAACCGTGGCCCGACCGGCCGTTCAGCACCGCGCCGATGCTCATCGAGACATCTAGGCTCTCGCCCACTCCCAAGCCCTCGTAGATGTCTTGGGTCGCGCGATAGGCTTCGGGCATACGCCCGTAGAAGGTGAGCCGTCGCGGAGCGATGAGGGCCGCCACTCCGGGCAGGTCCGCGTGCCGCATCGCCCCGAGAACGACAGGTCCCTCCAAGTGGCTGGGCGGGGCGTTGATCAGGATCGCGTGCGAGATGTTCTGGTCGAGAACGGCCGCGTACAGCGCCCATCCGGCGGCCGGTCCAATGCCACTCACGGCGACGGGGCGGTCCTCGACACGCGCGCGCAGGACTTGCACGGCCGCCAAGACCGAGGCAATTCGAATCGTGTCTACGGTGCGACCGGTGTGCATCGCATTGCGCAGCACAGCCTTCCAGTCCGCCTTGGGCCAGGTGGCGAGGCCAGACCCGGGCGGAAAGACGACCATCAGGGGGTTGGACCCGAAGCGTGGCAGGTTCCGCAACAGTTGCCGGGCCGCTGCCGGGCCCTCTCCGGGGCCCGCCACGTGCAGCAAGGCCGGTCCGTCAGGCTCGGCCGGTACCCGGAGGATGGCCTCAACCGGCACTTCGGCCGGGTATTCGAACGCGAGCGCCTCAAACCCTTGGGGTGGTTCGAGTCTGCCCGGGCGGGTCTTCGGCACGGGAACGCTGCGGGGGATCGCGGCAAGACTGCGATCCCGCAGCGCCGAGAGCATCTCGGCTCGCCTGCCTTCCCAAGCCGCGGCGTCGCGCCAGCGCGTGGGCTCTGCGCCAGGGACGAAAAACTCGTGCGCCAGATAATTGCGGGCATCCGCGGGAGGGGTGCCTCCGAAGACCGCCAACTCGGCTGGATCAACCGCTTCAAAACTCGTGTCCACGTCCCGAGGGTCGCGCTCCATCACCCACCGGTCTAGCCATGTGACCGCCTCAGCCCGCAACAGGTCCGAATCTGCGTGGCCGGTGTCCACCTCCAAGTTCCGGAATCGACCGGGCATCCCGTGCGAGGCGTAGAGAGCCCCCATCGCGGACGAGAACTCTTCGTAGCCAGGGACGGGAAAGAGCGCGTCCGTGCGACCGTGGGCGGTGAACAGAGGCCTGGGCGCTATGAGGGCCCCCAGATGGATCAGGTCCTGCATGTGGAAGTTCACGGGAAACATGCAGTCGCAATGACGGCGCTGCGTGTCGTTGGCAACGGTGGCAGCGTAGGTGCCAATCCCCATGATCGGTATGGCCGCGGTGAGCCTCGGATCGACGGCCGCGGAGAACCAAGACATGGCAGCCCCACCGGACCGGCCTGTGATCGCGAAACGGGAACTGTCGATTTCCGGGCGGGTCTCCAAGTAGTCCAAAGCGCGAATGACGTTCCAGACCTCCAATCCCGCCGGGCTGTAGGCGCGCGTGTACCACTCGTACATCTCTTGGTTGAAGACGCCGTGGTGCAGCCCGGCCGTCTCGGCGATCTGGATGGGATCGAGGACAAACGCGGCGTACCCGTGCTTGGCCAGAGTGTGCCCGTGGCGCTGGTAGGAAGTCTTCGCGCCGTGCGGCGAGTAGGCGTGACCGCACACATAGATCACCCCTGGGACAGGTCCCTCAACGTCGGTGGGCAGGTACAGATTTGCCGTCACGTAGACCTTGGGAAGGCTCTCGAAGGCAATCTTCTCGATCACATAGCCCTCGCGGTCGATGCGCCCCCGGACCTGCACGTTGAGAGGTGTTCGCGGACGTTCCGCATGCAGGCCCAACATGCTCCTGAGTTCCACCAGCCGCTGCTCCCGGACGGCGTTCCAGGCGTCCGCGGACGCCGTCTCGGTCACGGCCCTGTCGGTGATGCTCCGCGCCTCTCCTTCGAGGTGGGACATGATGGCTTCTCGGACAACAGCGCCCGGGGCTGCCGGGGAGGCCTGTCTGACCGGTTGACAAGCACCCAGTGCATGCAGGACGCAGAGCCCCGCAAGAGACGCGACCGAGGGTGAGCGAAGAGCTGCCATGCGCCCATACCCTAGCCCATCACGCAGCGATGGGGCTGGCCGTCCAGATATGGGAAGCGCACCCCTCTAATGGAGTCGCGCCACCTGGCCGTCAAGCCCCTCTGATCTGCCGGCCCGGGCGCGCTGTATGCTTGGGCCTGGTTCCATGTCACACACCAAGGCCGTTCCCAGACCTGTGAGACAAGTACGGCGGCTTAGCCCCGGTCTTGCAGTCGTCCTTGCGATCGGGGCCACTCTGCTCGCGTGTGCTCAGCCCGAATCGCAGCCCGCGACGACCACCCTTGAGCGAGAGCAGATCACGTTTGGCCCGAAGAACCACTTCTTCGGGTACATCGGCCATGTGGCAACAATCCCCTGGAACGAGAGCGGACGGTACATCCTCGCGCTCCGGATCGACTTTGTGGACCGCATGCCCGGTCCCGAAGATGCCGCGGAAGTCGTCCTGCTCGACACGCGCAACGGCTTCGAAGCCCGCGCCGTGGACCAGTCCAGGGCTTGGAACGTGCAGCAGGGCACGATGCTGTACTGGAATCCCGCAAAGCCCGAGGAACAGTTCTTCTTCAACGACCGCGATCCGCGCACCGGCAAGGTCTACACCGTGCTGTACGACATTGCCGAGCAACGCCGGATCCGAGAGTTCCGCTTCGACGACACCCCGCTGGGTAATGGCGGAGTGTCACCAGACGGGCGTCGCTTCGCGGCGATCAACTACGCGCGCATGGCGCGCCTGCGCCCCGTCACTGGCTACGCGGGCGCTTGGGACTGGACGGACGGGGTCAGCGCGCCGCGCGATGACGGCGTGTTCGTGGTCGACGTCGAGACCGGTGCCAAGCGCCTGATTGTCTCGTTTCATCAACTGGCGGAGGCCGTGCGGCGGGAACGCCCGGAGATCGACTCGATGCCGCTCTTCATCAACCACACGCTCTGGAATCGTACCGGAGACCGCCTTTTCTTCTTCGCGCGCGCCAACTTCGGACGGCCCGGCCGGCTCAACGCCTCCTTCACCGTCGCCAGTGACGGAAGCGACCTGCGGCGACAGGAAACCCACATCGGAGGCCATCCGGAGTGGGACGCGGGTTCGGTCATGCTCGGAGCGATCGCCAACCGGCAGGCGACATTTGACGTGAACACGCAGCGGTTGGTTGACTTGATCGGCGACTCCGACCTGTTCTCCGATCCCGAGGGGGACATCGCGCTGTCGCCCGATCTGGAGTGGCTGGCCAACGGCTACAAACGAGATGGCGAGCTGCACTACGTCGTGCACAACCGCCGGACCGGTACGACCTACCGCGCGGGTGGCTTTGATCTGTTCGGGCGCATCTCGGGTGACCTGCGCTGTGACCCGGCCCCGCGCTGGAACCGCACAGGCGATGCGATCTTGATCCCGGGCATGACGGAGAGCGGCACACGCCAGATGTTCCTGCTTCGCCTGCCGCCTCAGGGGTAGGCCGCGGAAAGAATGCTCCCTTGAGACTCGAGGCCATGGCTCTTGCCGATCTCGACAGGGCGAGGCAGCTTCCCGGTGGCGCAACGGCGGCGGGCACCGTGGCGGGGGTGGCGGGCCACATCGCCTTCATCTCGGTCACAAGCTGTTCAGGGCAGACCGCCACGTCCGCTCTCCCCGCCGACCACGAGCGGCAACCTGCCGATCCGCACCACGCTGGCAGCGTGGCGACCCGAAGCGGAAGGGCTTGGGTCATGACCAGCGGGCCGCGGGCGAGCACCGTCAACGCCGCGCCGCACAGCGCGGTCAGGACGAGGGTCGCGCACCCTTGCCGCCTAGGCACAACGCGTTCCCCCGAGGGGCACTGCATCGCTGCACTATGCTTTCTAGAGCGTCGCAGTCGGCGCTGATCCGTCCAAGTCATGTCCCAGCCGCGAGGCCTGCCCACCGAGATCAACCTGCCGTTTGCCGAGGCCTTGTACTCCGATTACCGGCGCGATCCGGCCTCCGTCTCGCCGCAATGGCGACGATACTTCGAGTCATTGGACGGCGTCGGCGAGTCGCCGTCGGACGCGCGGGAGCCTGCTAGCCAACCAAGCGGCCGGCGAGCCGAGGGCGACGGGGCAACAGCCGTCGCGACCATCGGTTCAGCCCTGCCCCCGGTAACTCCGGAACCCGCCGAGGCCTCACCGGTGCCGGACGCTCCCGCCGACGAAGTCGCCGGCGTGTCCACGGCGGCACTGCAGCAACGGCTGGACAGGATCGTTCACGCGTATCGCGGCCGCGGCCATCTGGAGTCTCACATCGATCCGCTCGGAATGCGAGCCCTTCGACCGTCTCCCGAGCTGGACCCGGCGTTCTTCGGCGTGCGAGAGCGCGATCTCGACCGGAAAGTCTCGCCGGCCACGCTCTCTGGTTGCTCGCTCGACACGCCCAGGGCGGTCATCGAGCGCTTGCGCGAGACCTACACACGGTCTGTCGGCGCACAGTTCATGCACATCGACGATTCCTCCGTCCGAGAGTGGATCCAGAAGCGCATGGAATCCGAGGGCAACCGATTGCAGCTGAGCGAGGCCCGCCAGCGGCGCATCTTGACCCGGCTCACCGACGCGACGATTTTCGAGGACTTCATCCAGAAGAAATTCATCGGAGCAAAGAGTTTCTCGCTGGAGGGGTGCGAGACGCTCATCCCGCTGCTCGATCTGCTGATCGAGCGTGCCAGCGACCACGGAGTCAGCGATCTGGTGATCGCGATGCCCCACAGGGGCCGGCTCAACGTGCTGGCGAACATCCTCGGCAAGAGTCCCCGGGAAATCTTCCGCGAGTTCGCGGATCTGGACCACGACGACTTTGACGGCAGGGGGGATGTCAAGTACCACCTTGGATATCGCCGGTCGGTCTTGAGCTCGCAGGGCCAGCGGGTCAAGATTTCCCTGTGTTTCAACCCAAGCCACTTGGAGTTCGTCAATCCCGTCGCCATGGGCCGAACCCGGGCACGCCAAGACCGGATCGGAGACCATAGCCGCACGCGCGGGCTGTGCATCCTGCTGCACGGTGACGCGGCTTTCGCGGGCGAGGGCGTCGTCCAGGAAACGCTCAACATGAGCCAGCTTGCCGGGTACACAGTCGGTGGAACGATCCACATCATCGTCAACAACCAGATCGGCTTCACCACGAAGCCGCGGCAGGGGCGGTCCAGCATCTATGCGACGGGGGTGGCCAAGCTGCTCCAGATCCCAATCCTCCACGTGAATGGCGAGGATCCCGAGGCGGTCGCCCAGACCGTGCGATTGGCCGTGGATTTTCGGAGCCAGTTCCACCGGGACGTGGTGATCGACATGTACGGCTACCGGCGGCGGGGGCACAACGAGACCGACGAACCCCGGTTCACCCAACCGATGATGTACCGGGCGATCCGGCAGCGAAAGCCCGTGCGCGAAGCTTACCTGGAACGTCTTCTCCGCCAAGGCGGCGTGACCCGGGGGGCGGCGCACCGCATCGCGGCCGACCGCCGGCAGCACTTGGAAGCGGAGCTCAAATCGGCGACGAGCGATACCTTCATCAATGTCGGCGATCAAGTCGCCGGCGACTGGACAGGCTTCAACCGGGGGTCGGACGCGGAAGTGCCCGCAGTCCACACCGGCCTGAGGCAGAGACGCATCCTTGCCGCGATCCTTGACAGCCTGAGCCGCGTGCCTGACGGCTTCCGTGCCCACCCGCGCATCGAGCGGATTCTCCGATCCCGGGCGGAGATGGCAAGGGGCAAGCAGCCCGTTGACTGGGCGTCGGCCGAGATGCTGGCCTTTGGCACCCTGCTGGTCGCGGGCCACCGAATCCGATTCACGGGCCAAGACTGCGAACGCGGGACGTTTTCCCACCGCCACGCGGTGTTGCACGACACGGACAGCGGCCAGCCGCACATCGGGCTGCAGCACCTGACTCCGCGCCAGGGGGAATTCGAGATTCACAACAGCCCGCTCTCGGAGGCCGGTCCGCTGGGATTCGAGTATGGCTACAGCATGGAATGGCCTGACGGCCTGATCGTTTGGGAGGCCCAGTTCGGAGACTTCGTCAATGCGGCGCAGGTCATCATCGATCAGTTCATCTCCAGCGGGGAGGACAAATGGAGCCTTTGGAGCGGGCTAGTCATGCTGCTGCCGCACGGTTTCGAGGGGCAGGGTCCGGAACATTCCAGCGCAAGGCTGGAGAGGTTCCTGCAGCTTGCTGCGGAGGACAACATCCAAGTCATCTGCCCGACGACTCCGGCGCAGCACTTCCACGCGCTCCGGAGGCAAATCCTGCGACCGTGGCGCAAACCGCTGGTCGTCATGTCTCCGAAGAGCCTGCTGCGCCACCGACGGGCAGTCTCAAACATCGAGGAGTTTGCATCCGGCTCCTACAGGCGGATCATCGTGGACCCGGTGAAGGACTTCGGCGGCATCAGGCGGATCCTGGCCTGCACGGGCAAGCTGTACTATGACCTCTCGGCTGCCTGTGAAGCGGCCGAGTGCACGGATACTGCGATCGTGCGGCTCGAGCAGCTCTACCCGCTCGGGGAAGATGTCCTGCGCGCGGCGATCGCCCCGTTCGGCACAACCCCGATGTACTGGGTCCAAGAGGAGCCCCGGAACATGGGCGCGTGGCGACACCTCCAAATGCACTTCCGCGGCATCTTCGAGGATGTCGTGTGCCGACCGGAATCAGCGAGCCCTGCCACAGGATCAGCCCAGAGCCACAAGCGCGAGCAGCAACGCCTGCTCGAGGCGGCATTGGCGGTCGGATAAGGTTAGAGGTCGCAGATGCCTGTCCCGATTGTCGTCCCCTCGGTCGGAGAGTCCGTCAGTGAAGTGCGGATCGGCGAGTGGCGCAAGCCGGTCGGCTCCTTCGTCGCGCTTGACGAAGTCGTCGTGGAAATCGAGACCGACAAGGCTGCGATGGAACTCCCCGCCCCCGTGGCCGGCGAGTTGGTGAAAGTGCTGCTGAAGGAGGGTGCCGATGCCGTCCCTGGCGACCGGATCGGATTGATCGAACCATCGGACTACCCGCCGGAGAGCGGATCGTCGGACCGGTCCGGGGAGGCGGATTCCGACCCGCCGGCCGAGCCTCGGGTCATGCCGGCTGCCAGGCGCGTGCTCTCTCAGGCGGGCCTGCCAGCGTCGGCGGCCAAGCCCACCGGCCCGGGGGGCCGCGTCCTCAGAGAGGACGCGGTTCGCGCGGCTGAGGAAGCCGCGGCCCCACCGCCACCGGCAACCGCCGCGGTTCCCAGCGTGTCGCGAGAGGGCCGCCAGTCAAGGCCAGGGCCCGAGCCCCCCTCGCCCGGCCCGGATCCGCAAGATGCCGCCGGACGGCTCGCAGGAGCGCGTGACGAGGAAGCTGTCCGCATGACGCCGCTGCGCAAGGTTATCGCCCGCAACTTGGTGCGGGCCCAGCAGGAGGCAGCCCTGCTCACGACCTTCAACGAGGTCGACATGACCGAGGTGATCCGCATTCGCCGCACCTATCGCGAGGCGTTTCAGCAACGCCACGGAATCAAGCTGGGCTTCATGTCATTCTTTGTCAGGGCGGCGGTGGCGGCTCTCCGCGCGGTCCCGGCCGTCAATGCCCGCATCGAGGGCGAGACGATCATCTACCGCAAGTACCAGGACATCGGCATCGCTGTCGGGGGCGGCAAGGGCTTGGTCGTACCGGTGCTGCGGAACACCGAAACGATGGGCTTCGCAGAAATCGAGCGATCCGTCGCGGACTTCGCCAAGCGAGCCCGCGAGAACAAGATTGACATCTCGGAGCTGCGCGGCGGGACCTTCACAATTTCGAATGGCGGGATCTACGGCTCGATGCTGTCGACACCGATCGTGAACCCGCCGCAGAGCGGCATCCTCGGGATGCACGCGATTCAGGACCGGCCGGTGGCAGTGGAGGGCCGTGTCGAGGTGCGGCCCATGATGTACTTGGCGCTGACCTACGACCATCGGCTGGTCGACGGGCGCGAGGCCGTGACGTTCCTCAAGCGCGTCAAGGACTTGGTGGAGCAACCCGAGCGGATCTGGCTTCAGGTCTGATCCTGCCGTGCGACGCCTGCGCTTGGCCGCGCGCGACAAGCCAATCCAGCAAGGACCATGAAGAAACACGACTTGATCGTCATTGGCGCGGGCCCGGGCGGCTACGCCGCCGCGATCCGGGCCGCCCAACTGGGCCTGGACGCGGCGTGTGTTGAGCGAGAGCGAGTGCTTGGCGGAACCTGCCTCCGGGTGGGCTGCATCCCGAGCAAGGCCCTGCTGGAGTCCTCGGAACTGTACGAGCGCACCCTCGCGGGGCTCAGCCGGCACGGAGTGGCCGTCGCCGGGGTGGAGCTGGACTTGGAGCGCATGCTTGGCCGGAAAGACCGAGTGGTGTCCCAGCTCGGAGCCGGGGTGGCGGGGCTTCTGAGGAAGAATCGGGTCACCCGCTACACGGGCACGGCGCGCTTCAAGGCGCCCGGCCAGTTCGAACTCGACGACGGAACCACGACTCTGTCCGCCGCCAGCATCATCATCGCGACGGGCAGTCGGCCTCTGAGCCTGCCAGGGATCACCCTTGACGGGAATCGCGTGGGCTCCAGCACGGAAGCCCTCCGTTACCCGGAAGTCCCCGGCCGCCTTGCGGTTATCGGGGCGGGCTACATCGGCCTTGAGCTGGGTTCCGTGTGGCGCCGTTTGGGAGCTGAGGTGGTCGTCTTCGAGTACCTGGACCGAATCCTGCCGGGGATGGACGCCGAGATCGCCGCTGCGGCCCTCAAGGTCTTCGCCAAGCAGGGGTTGCAGTTCCGACTGGGCAGCAAGGTCACGGCCGCTCGCCAAGACGGGCGCGGATGCACCGTAGAGACGGAGGGCGGAGAGCCGTACGCCTGTGACCGGGTCTTGGTGTCTGTCGGCAGGCGCGCTAACACCGACGGACTCAACCTGGAAGCCGCGGGCGTCGAGCTGGACAGCCGAGGGCGCGTCGACGTCAACGGCGGGTTTGCGACCTCCGCGAAGGGTGTTTACGCCATCGGAGACGTGATTCGGGGGCCAATGCTGGCCCACAAGGCCGAAGAAGAGGGGATTGCATGCGTTGAGCGCATCGTGACAGGCTACGGGCATGTGAACTATGACGCGATTCCCGGCGTGGTGTACACCCACCCGGAGATTGCGTCAGTCGGGAAGACGGAAGAAGAGCTCCGATCCTCCGGGACGGCCTACCGCAAGGGGCTGTTCCCATTCGCGGCGAACGGCAGGGCCCGGGCGATCGCCGACACCGCCGGGTTTGCCAAGATTCTCGCCGACGAGCGCACGGACCGGGTCCTAGGAGTCCACATCATCGGCCCGAGGGCCGGGGACCTGATCGCCGAGGCAAGCGTGGCGATCGAGTTCGGGGCAACCAGCGAGGATGTCGCCAGAGCGTGCCACGCGCACCCCACGCTCGCCGAGGTCCTCAAGGAGGCGTCGCTCGCCGTGGACGGCAGGGCGATCCACTACTAGGCCGCCGGGCGGTCGATCCTGCGCCACCCGGGCCGGGCCACGGCGGAGAGCAGCCGCTGCCAGAGGAGCAGTTTCCAGCCAGCCCGTTCACGTCGGGCAAAACGGGGCATGGTGGCCAGGGACGGAATCGAACCGCCGACGCCGGCCTTTTCAGGGCCGCGCTCTACCGACTGAGCTACCTGGCCAGTAATTCCATACTAGCGCAAGCTGCCTTGAAAATTCCCCGCCCCGAGCGAGGCCAGATCGGTCGGATCGGGCTAGAACACGAACAGTCTCGAACCCAGCCCGTAGATCGCGACGGGAACGATCAGCAGACCCATCACGTCGAGCGCAATCCCGGCCCGGGCCATTTGCGGAATCGTGATCCAGCGGCTCGAGAAGATGATCGCGTTGGGCGGAGTTGCCACGGGTAGCGCGAACGCGAAAGACGCCGTGACTGCCATCGGCATCAGCAAGAGGTACGGGTTCACGCCCAGCTCGGAAGACATGGCGGCAATGACCGGCGATAGCATCAGGACGGTGGCGACGTTGGACGTAGTCTCGGTCAGGACCGTCACGAGGACGCAAACGCAGATCACGATCAGCCACTCTGGCAAGCCCTCCAGCACGGCCAGTGACTTGCCGATCCACCCTGCCAGACCGCTTCCGGTGATCGCGCCCGCCAGCGCAAAGCCGCCCCCGATCAGGAATACGATGCCCCATGGCGTCCCCCGGGCCGCCTCTCGCCACGCCAAGAGCCGTCCGTTCCCCTCGCCCGGAACGGCCCCGGAGGGCACTGCGAACAGCAGCAGTGCCATCGCCATGGCAACCGTCGAGTCGTGGATCGAGCCGGGCTGCGGGAAGACGCCCGACCACCCGGGAATATGCAAAGCGCCAATCTCGAGGGGCGCGCGGAAGATCCACAAGATAGCGGTCGCGGCCGCCACGATCAGCACTCGCTTCTGAGGCACGGTCATCGCCCCCATCGAAGCGAGTTGGGCGCGAACGACGCCCTGGCTCTGCCCGAAGCGAATCGCCGAGAGGGGCACGCGGGCCCCGAAACGGCACACGTACAGCCATGTGACGGGGAGGAACACCACCACAACCGGCAGGCAGACCATGGACCACTGGGCGAAGCTGACCTGTGGCAGGCCTGGAAGCGCCTCGGCCGCGAAGCCCAAGAATGCCACGTTCGTGGGCGAGCCCACCACGGTCCCGATACCCCCGATGCTCGCAGCGTAGGCGATTCCGAGCAGCAGCACGGACCCAAACGCCTCTCGCGCCACGCCCTCCGGGGCGCCCTTCCCTGTGACGCCTCGCACTTCGGCGGAGGTCACGAGCTGGTTGACGACCGCCATTGCCATCGGCAGCAGCATCATGGTCGTCGCCGTGTTCGAGATCCACATCGAGAGGATCGCGGTCGCAATCATGAATCCCAGCACTAGCGGCCGGGGCTTGGATCCGAACTTCGCGATGATGCTGAGCGCGATGCGCCGGTGGAGATCCCACCGCTCCATCCCCTGCGCAATGACGAACCCCCCAATGAACAGGAAAATCAGGTGGTTGGCGTAGCGTGCCGATACGGCTTGGCTCGACTCGACGCCCAGCAGCGGCAGGGCCGCCAGCGGCACAAGGCCCGTCACGCCGATGTGCACCGCCTCGGTGACCCACCAGCAGATCATCAGGACGGCGACGGCCGCGGTCTTGTGGGCCGCGGCGCCCATGGCAGCCGGCGTTGGCAGCAGCAAGACCAGCGCGAAACCGGCAAGTCCGGCCCACAGACCCATGGACTGCCTGCTGGGCCCGGACATGCCTCCGACGCTGCCAAGCACACCGATTGGCGGGTCACCGCGGCCGGGTAACGGCACGCAAGCAGGATCCCGCCCGGATGCGTGGTAGCGCTACGGGGATTCGAACCCCGATCTGAGCCTTGAGAGGGCCCTGTCCTAACCCTTAGACGATAGCGCCACGGGTCTGAGCCCAGTCTAGCACGGCGACGGCGCCGAACGGCGATAATGAGGCTTCGGCCGCCGGGCCGGGGCGACGCGTGAGTATTCTCTACCGGTACGTCTTCCGCGAGGTGGCTCACTCGTCCGCCGTCGCAATCGGCCTTTTCACGCTAGTGCTCTTCCTGAATCGGGTGGAGCCCGTGATGGAGCTCTTGGTGGGGCATCAGGTCCCACCCGCGGCAATGGTCAAACTGCTGCTGCTGGCCGTCCCGCAGGCGTTCCCGTTCACGATCCCGATGGGTGTTCTCACCGGCACCCTGGTCGCGATCGGCCGCCTGTCCAGCGACCACGAGGTATTGGCGATGGTCGCTTCCGGCATTCGAACGCGCCGGCTGGCTGTCCCCGTGTCGATGGTGGCCACGGTTGGGCTGGCAGCCTGCGCGATCACGACGCTCTGGCTGTCGCCGTGGTCATTCCGCGAGCAGGACCGGACGGCCGCGTCGCTCCGAATCCAGATGGCGGGCACCGAAGTGGTGCCGCGAGTCTTCATCGAGGACTACCCCGACCGCGTCATCTGGGTCCAAGATGTCCTCCCGGGCGAGGGCGTGCACTGGAAGGGCATCTTTCTCGCAGACATGCGGCCCCCGGCAGTCCGCGGGTCCTTCAGCGGCTTCAACGCAGCGGTCGACGGGCCGCGGATAACGCTCGGCTCGGAAGCGTTCGTCCAGCCTCGGCCCGACCAGGGTCGCGTGCAGGTCCGGTTCCCGATCACCACCACATACGAGACCTCGAACGATCCGCAGAACTATCTCGCCGTGCGCTCGGAAGCGGCCGACCAAGCGCTGGAAGCGAAGACCGGCAGGTTCGATCCGGCGGTCCAACGCTACGAGGCTATGGGCACCGCTGATCTGGGGCGCGCGGCCGCCTCCCTTGGCGACCCCGCGGCAAAGATTCTGTTGCACGACCGCTTCTCGCTGCCGTTCGCCTGCTGGCTGCTGCCACTCTCGGGCCTGCCCCTCGCGATTTCGGTCCGCGGCGTGGGCCGCGCATCCGGCGTACTCGTGGCGATGGCCGTGTGCTTCGCGTATTGGATGCTCTCGCTCGGCGCTACCGCGCTGGCACACCGGGGGGCGCTGCCGGCCGAGTTGGCAGCTTGGTCCGCGACGCTGGTATTCGCGGCCAGCGGCCTGTTGCTCGTGTGGAGGTCGGATGGCCGGCTGGCGGCGGCGGCAGTGAGCCGGGGCCCCCGAGCCGTGGCCCTGTCGCTCGGCCGGCTCAAGAGGTTCGCGGCCCGCCGGCTCGGGGGCAAGCGCGCCTACCCGAAGCGGGGCCTGATCCGAGCGCCACTCCCGGTCGTGGACCGGTACGTGCTCCGCACATTCCTGTTCTATCTGGGTGTGTTCCTGGTCGCGTTCATCGCCATCTGGTACATCTTCAGCTTCTTCGAACTGTTGGGCGACATGCTCGAGCGGGACAAGGTCGACCGCTTTGTGCCGTACCTCTACTACCTGACCCCGTTCTTGCTCTACAACACGGCACCGCTCGCCGTGATGGTGGCAGTTCTAATCTGCTTCGGGGTGATGGCCGTGCGACACGAATTGACGGCCTTTCGAAGCTGCGGCGTGAGCCTGTACCGACTCGCCCTTCCCGTGCTCGCGGTCGCCGCGGCACTCAGCGGCGGTCTGTTCGCTCTGGAGGAGAGCTACCTTCCCGCGGCGAACCAGCGCCAAGACGCGCTCCGGGACGAGATCAAAGGCCGACCGCCGCGGACCTACCTGCGCCCCGACAGGCAGTGGACATTCGGGATGAACGACCGCATCTTCTACCACCGCGCCTTCGACCCCGGCCGTGACGCGTTCTCAGGGATCAGCGTCTACGACATCCGGCGCGAACCGTTCGAGCTGCGCCGCCACATTCAGGCCGAGCGGGCCCAGTGGAACGCCCAACAGCAGGCTTGGGTGCTCGAGAACGGTTGGTACCGGGTTCTGGACGGGATCAAGACCGTGGAATACGGGACGTTCGAGCAGCGCACGTTCGCCGACATCGAGGAACCCCCGTCGTACTTTCTCAAGCGCGACCGGAGGCACCAGCAGATGAACCTCTCCCAGCTCCGGGCGTACATCCTCGACCTCACCCAGAGCGGCTTTGACACGGTCCGCCTGCAGGTCAGCATGCACAAGAAGCTGGCCTTCCCGCTGTTCTGCTTCGCGATGGCGCTGATGACGGTTCCGTTCGCGCTGCGTTACAGCCGGGGCCGCAGCCTGCGGTCGGTCTGCATCGCTCTGGGCCTGATCCTAGCGTTCTACGCCTCGACCGCGCTCTCCGAACAGCTCGGCCACGCGGGACAGCTCCAGCCACCTCTCGCCGCGTGGGCCCCCTGCCTGCTGTTCGCGATCGGCGGCAGCTACCTGATGCTGCGCGTGAGGACCTGAGCGCTGGGAAGACCGATTCCCCGCCCTTCCGGCCGGCTACGCCCCAGGGACGAAGCGGACGCACATCGGATTGGGGACCGATACGCTGGCTCCGGTCGGCTCTAAGCGTCCGGTAGCCCCGTCGACTCTGAACACCCGCACATCGTCAGAGCGCTGATTCGCGGCCAGCAAGAACGCGCCGGATGGACTGAGCTTGAAGTTGCGAGGCCAGTCGCCGCCGGTAGACGTGCGCTCCACGAACGCCAGCCGACCATCGGAATCGGCGATCGAGAACACCGCGATCGAGTTATCGCCGCGATTCGAGCCGTACAGGAATTTCCCGCTCGGGTGCACCAAGACCTCTGCCGTTGAGTTGACCGGCCCGTCGTAGTCCTCGGGAAGCGTTCCGATGGTCTGCAGCACTTCGAACCCGCCCGTCGCGGCTTCGTACTCAAGCGCCGTGACGGTCGAGGCCAGCTCGTTGATCACGTAGGCCCAGCGCCCCGCCGGATGGAACGTCAGGTGTCGGGGGCCAGAGCCGGGAGCCATCCGCAGTTGCTGGTCGGGGGTCCTCTCCAAGGCAGCGGTCCCGGCGTCAAAGCTGTACGCGACGAGCTCGTCTGTCCCCAAGTCCGGCACGATCAAGATCTTGCCGTCGGGGGTGAAGTTGACCGAGTGCGGGTGGGGCTCCCCCTGGCGGGTCGGGTGGGCGCTGGATCCCGAGTGCGCCTCGTCGGAGACGAGGCTGCCCAGGCTGCCGTCCGAGCGCAGGGTCAGCGAGACTGTATTGCCGTCGCCGTAGTTGCACGCGGCTATTGCGCCGCCCGCCGGGTGCACGGCCACGTGCGCGGCACCATTACCGTTGGTGGGCGCGCGATTGATCTCCGACAGATCTCCCGTCTCGCGGTCGAGGCTGAAAGCTGCAGCTTCACCCCGCCAGGAGGACTCCCCTTCCCTCTCGCGCCCCACGGCGTAGAGCACATCCTTTGTCGGATGGAGTGCCAGAAAGCCCGGCCGCCCGATCGCAGCAGCCTTTCTCGGCTCCCCGATCTCGCCGGTGGCATCGTCAAACGCCGCCACGTAAATGTGCTGCGCCCCAGTCCCGACGTACACCCAGTGCATCACCGCGTCGTCTTCCGGGGCGTGGGCGCAGGCTGCTGCCAAGGCCACCGCTGCCAGAGCGGCGCCCCACTGGGGCCAAACGGCCGCGCGCGCGGGACGTCGCGGGCCGCGTGACTCACTCGGGGAGGGCGAATGTGAAAACGGAATGCCCTGAGGCAACGGTGACATACTGGCGTCCTCCAACTTCGTAGGTGATCGGTGAGGCGGCAATCTGGCCTCCCAGATAGCGCTGCCACAGCAGTTTGCCATCGGTGGCATCCAGCGCGTAGAAGTGTCCTTCCCTGCTCCCAGAGAAGAGAACGTCAGTCGCCGTGGACAGGAGCCCGGAGTCGGTAACGTCGGTCATCGTGAACTCCCAGACGCGCTCGCCGGTCAGGGGGTTGAGGGCCCTGACGGCCCCATAGCCGTCCTGCTCGGTGTAGGTCATGAATCTCCTCCGCCGGGTTGACGACACGGGGCCTCGCGGCGCGCCCCCCAGGTATCGCGTGCCGGGCTCGTAGGGCTGGTCCCATTTGTAGTAGATCGAGTAGTAATCATCCCAGATCGACAGGTAGAACAGCCCGGTGCGGGGGCTGAAGGACGGCGCGTACCAATTCGTCCCGCCCTGCACACCCGGCCAAGTCTTGGTGCCCTCCCGGCTCGGGCCTCGACCGGGGATCTTCACCGGCCTGCCACTCTCTTCCAGCCCAGCGGCCCAAGTCTGTTTGACGAATGGCTTGCCCAGCAGGAACTCTCCGGTCTCACGATCCAGGACGTAGAAGAAGCCATTGCGATTTCCCCACAGCATGAGCTTGCGGAGCCTGCCCTCCCACTCCAGATCAGCCAGCACGGGGATCTGGACCGCGTCCCAGTCCCACTCGTCGTGTGGCGTGAACTGGAAGTGCCAGCGCAGCTTACCGGTATCGGCATCGAGGGCCACGACCGAATCCGAGTAGAGATTGTCCCCCGGCCTGACGTCGGGATTCCAATCGGGCGAGGGATTGCCGACGCCCCAATACGTGAGGTTGAGCTCCGGATCGTAGGAGCCCGTGAGCCAGATCGATGCGCCGCCGGTCTTCCAAGCGTCGTTCTCCCATGTCTCGTGGCCGGGCTCTCCCGGCCCTGGGACCGTGTAGAAGCGCCAGACTTCCTCGCCAGTGTCGGCGTCATAGGCCGCCAGGTAGCCGCGGATACCGAACTCGCCGCCTGCCGTGCCCACGATGACCTTGCCGTTCACTACCAGCGGGGCCACCGTCAGGGCGTACCCTTTCTCGTAGTCCTCGACGACGGTGGTCTGCCAGACCCGCCTCCCCGTGGCAGCGTCGACCGCGACAAGCTCGGCGTCCAGAGTGCCCCAGTAGAGCGTATTGCCGAATATGGCGGCACCCCGGTTAACGCGCCCGCAGCACGGGTAGATGCGCTCCGGAAGCTCATGTTCGTAGACCCAAAACTCACGACCTGTGGTCGGGTCAAGGGCGACGAGCTTGTCGGGCGGCTCGGTCAGGTACATCAGGCCGTCAACCACCAGCGGCGTTGCTTGGAACTTATCAGTCGACTGTGCCTGATATACCCACTTCAGCTCGAGCTGCGACACGTTCGAACGATCGATGCCTTCCAAGGCGCTGTAGTGCTGGCTGAAGTAGGTGCCGTTGTAGGTGAGCCAGTTCTGGGGCTCGGCAGCGGCACCCTCGAGTCGCCGCTGGTCCACCTGGCCGAAGAGGCTGCCAGCGACCAACGCTATCGGGACCAATGCCAATCCACGCATCGCCCTAGGGTATCGAATCGGCAATGGTGACACGAGCCAGCACGAGAGGATCCAGAGCCCCCGATCGCGCCCGGCCAGTTGGCGCAAGCCGAGACCGAGCCTCCTGGTTGCCAGCTTCGGGCGGGCACGCCCTGACGGGGCCACGTGGCTGTCAAGCAACCTGCTTGATCTGGATTGGAACGCTCGAAGCCGATCATTCCGGCGCCTTGGTTATCTCGGCCCCGATTGTGAGAACGATTAACGGGGACGTCCCGATCAATGCCTGAGCGTCGCATCCCCCTACCAGTGGAATGCAGCGGCGGCTGGGCCCTCAGCGCACGTGGCACCGGAGACCGGTCCGGAACAGGCCTGCTTCCGGCCACTCCGGCCCGCTGGTCTCAACCGCGCCGCCGCGATTGCACCGCCTTCGTGCGGCGCTCCCACCCGTAGCGCCACCCTCCGGCACGACTGCTGCAAGCCATTGACCTGATCGCTGGGAGGCAGGGGCGTCCAGACCGCCCAGCCAAGCTAGCCGTAAGCGCTTCAACGGCTGGTCGCAGCCACCTGCGGCAGACGATTGCGCTCGATCCAGAGAGGGTAGTCCTCGTCCAGGAGCTTGGCCGCCCATGTGCCGTGGTAGCGGTACCCGCTCCGCCGCTCGACGCCAATCTCGGAGAAGTCGTAGCGGTACACCGAGTCGCGATCGAGATAGAGCGGTCGGTTGGTGCCGAGTTCGTAGAACCGGGCCCAGACTGGGTGCGCATCCGGATCCTCGACCAGCACTCGCGCCGCGCGGCCAGCGGGCGTCGGGATTTCTTGAACCCGGACTCCAGCCATAGCCACCGAACGCAGCCACTGAACGGCGCCATCGACTGCCGAAACGATCTCCGGGGTCGGATCGTCGACCGACATCAGGAACCTCGCAACACCCACGGATTCTCCGCCGGAAAGGGACGGGGGCTCGTAGGAGCGGGCCCACGCCGGCTCAAGCGTGACCTCATCGTGCTGGGCGCACCAGGCGGTGAGCTGGCCGTCCTGCTCGACCTGCGTGCGCAAGATTATGTCGATGCCCTTCGCCACCGAGGCGCTTGCCCGCTCGCGCCGCGCAGCGTCCACGAAGCTGTACGGTGCATCTCCCTTGCTAGTGTCTGGGTCAAAACCCCCCATGAGCGGGCAGAGCCCGTGATTCATCAGGTAGGATCCTGCGCGGCGACGAGCGAAACTCGATCCCAAGTGCCGTTATCCAACGGCCATAACACCTCAATAAGGCTTATACAAGATTACTATATATACGACAGCTAGACCATTATCTGTAAAATGTGGGCCGGAGACGGACCTCCCCCTGACAGCGCCCCGGCTGTCCTGTGGTCTGAACTGGCAAGCACGCCTAGGCGGCCTTGGGCCGCCGCTTCGCCTGGCGCTTCCTCTGCTCTTGCTCCTGAGCGTTCAGCAGTTTCCCGATCCGGTGCACATTCGCTGCCAATATCGCCCGCCAGACCACCTGCTCGAACACTTCCTTACCCTTCTCTCGCACCCGGTCCAGCCCATGATGCTCCAACCTATTGATTGCTGATTCGATCCCAGGATGCTGCTTGCGCGCCTCCCTGAATGCCTCCCCATCCTCTCGCTCCCGGTCCGCCTTCGACAGCTTCCCGCGCTTCGGCAGTACCGGAGTCTCGATCACTCCCGCCGCGTTCTTGATGTTCTGCACGCTCGAGAACCCCTTGTCAAAGCTGCACACTTTCATCTCTGGCCAGTGTCGCTTCGCCTTCTTCAGCAACTCCCCCGTTACTTCCACGTCCTCCTCTGTCCACAGGATCTTGCACTCCATCACAAACTGTTCCCGGCTCTCCACGATCGCCACCGGAACTCCTAACTCCACGGGTGTCCCCGCCTTTCCCTTCGACACCCACCGCGTGTATTCTTCCACCAAGGAATACACTTTCTCCCCGTGCGGTATCTTTTCCCCTTGCAGCAGTCGCCGCTCCATCTGGTCCAACTGCCGCGCTGCGTGCCGCACCCACTTCCGCAACGACTCCACTTCCGCCGCCGCCCCCTTGGCTTCCAGGCTCGCCACTAGTTTCCGCCCCCGCTTGAGGATCTTCCGCGCCACCCACGCGAAGGCCCGCACTCGCTCGGTGCGCGACTGCTTGCGATACTCCCGCCGCAGCCCGCGGTAGCCCCGATGCGCCCGCTTCTGCCAATAGCCTGCCTTCCGCCAGCCGACCACGTGATACTTGTGGCTCAGGCCCACCGCCGTCTTGACCAGCTGCACCAACGCGAACCACAGCAGCCTGTAATCCGTCGGATACTCGACGTTGGTCTCCACCACCCACGTATCGCAGCGCGCCTTGAGCGGATCCCCGGGCTGCCAGCCCGCCAGCCGATGCCCCGCCTCGGCCACCAGCCGGTTGATCTTCTCCAGCAGCTCGGCGCTGAACAACTTCACGTTCCGCGCCAACGTCCGGTAGTGGAACTGCCGATTGCTCATGGGGCTCACGCCGAGCATTATCCGCAGCGTCTTGTGCTGGTTGGCCTCGTCGCAGAGGCGGTCAAAGTCACAGTTTAGGGCCTGTTTGACCAGTGCAAACACGAGCACCATCCACAGCGACATGCCGGGGCGTCCATTGTGCGGATCGACCGTCTTTCCAGACTCTGAATCGGTTCCGACAAGTGCCTTTCCTACGGATGACTTGAGGACCTGCTCGTTGATCAAGGCGAAGATCTGACTGCGCAGTCCTTGGTTGCAAAAGATGAACTTGAGTCCGCGCAACACTGCTGGCATCTCTTCACGGGAAGAGGAATCGATCTCGATGTCCTCAATGGGCACCTGACCGAGCGTCTGCCGGGCCTCTAATATTTCTCGCATAGCTTCCATCATATCATGCGATATCAAGAGCCGTGTCTGAGCACGAAATCTCTGCGGATGAGAGCTAGCGTATTGGTCTGCCCGGTGCTCGACAGGCGCGGCCGCGCCCGCTGGTCGCCACGCGTGCGAACGAGCGGCTGACGGTGGACCCAGCCGCAGCGGGAGTCGCTGCGGCACGGATCGGCCACCCGGGCTGGTCTGATCCGACGCTGAACGGTGCGCGCCACGCAGAGTGCCCGCCGGTATGTCGAGTGGGACCGCACGCCTGCCTCGGGCAAGGCGGGTGGCGCCGCCCGGGGCGCGATTCTGGCGAATACCGGGGGCCTGGAGTGCCGAATCGGGCCCTAGGGCCCGATCACCGCCCAGATTCGCCCCTGAAGGCCGGAGCCCTGTGAGGGAACGAGGAGGCGGCTCTCGATGGAAGCAGCGCCACAGTGGCTCAAAGTCTGAACACATAGAGTTTATAGAACGACTAAACAAAAATTCACAGAGAAGATCCCTGAATTTTCTTACAGAAGTAAAGTCAGAATTGCACTATTTTTTGCGACTCTGGGGTTTTGACCCAGACACTAGCTAACTTGGCGGAGGTAGCGGAAGGTGGTGGTGCGGGAAGCACCGTGCAAGGCCTGCTGCAGCTGGGGGAAGGTGAGCGGCTGCGGTCCGGCGAGGGCTGCGGCGAGGAGGGCGGGCGTGCGCTGGGGCATGTAGGAATTGTATGACTCAATGCCCGTTATACAGTACCGTATTGGAGTGCCCAACCGCCCTGAATCAGGCCTGAATTGGCCGCAGGCAGCCGGCGATTGGCTCTCATGGCCAGGGAAACGGCACAGTATGACGGGGTTGGAGGGCGGGCCCGGCGAGGCGCGAAAGAGCAGCATCGGCGACACCTGAGCGGGACCTGCCAAGGACCGCCAGTGGCTATCGCGCTACCGAGGGGAGCCTGCGAGAGAATCCGGACTTCTCACCACGGACGGCCATTTGCGCCGCAGATTCTCTATATGTACTCATGGATGCGCCTTTTACAGCCGTTGACGCGACAATGCGATCGTGCCAGCTCACGCCGGCATGCCCCGCTGTGACCTAGCCTCTCACAGGGTCGAATCAGTAGAATTCAACCGCGCCCGGACGAGCTGGAGTACTCGCCCTAGTCGTCAGCGCACCATGAACGCTACCGCGCCAACCCAATTCTGACGCGATAGACTTGCAGTCCTCCTGGTCAAAGAATTTCTGAACGACTTGAGGGGCTTTCCTGAGCTGGTCGATGGCCTCCGTCAGGAGGTCCTTCAATTCCGACTGGGTCTTGAACACCTGTTGGCCCACCCTGCGTTTCACCCAAGCCCACAACAGCTCCACCGGATTCGGATGCGGAGAATAGACCGGCAGGAAGAACAACTTGACCTGCTCGTCACCCTTTGATTGGGCTACGAATTCCTTGGGGATTATATACAATAGTGGCGAACCTACCATATCTAGGGTTTGGGCTTGGTTGGATTCATGCGGGTGATCCGAACCGGCTTCAGGCAAGCAGCAACCACCTCCTCAAACGTTGCGTCTACGCGAGGGGCCTCATTTAGCTCGGCCCTGCTCGGCTGATACGTGTGGTGCGGGAGGTCGATCTCCGGTCTCCTGGGTGGGTCGCGATTGTCTGACATCGGGGCTCCACTCATCATGGCGCATGCCCCGTCTCGTCTGCGACATTCGGCCCAAGATGAGATCAGATCAATGCATCGCTCCAGCAGCAGTCACCGCTCACCACACCACGCGTGCTGGCGTGCGGTGAATTACCGCTCAGCTGCGGGCCCCAGACGCCAGACCGGTGGCCTGGACCAGCGCCTTGTAGGTCAGTCGCTTGCGTTCCATGCCTTCTCGCATCGACGCCAACTGATCCAGGGTATCCATCTCGCGGACGTTGTGGCGTCCAGCGAATTCCTGCACGTATCGGTCAAGGTGCTTCGGGCTGAACTTGTGAAACGTCCCCTTGTGGGCACGCTTCAACATGGACCACAGTGACTCGATGCCGTTCGTGTGCACCTCATCCCGGACGTACTCTTGCAGCGAGTGCTTGATGACCGCGTGGTCGTAGGGCAGGGCCTCGTAGGAGCGGTGATCGTCTGTGTAGACAGTCGCGCCTTCCGCTGCGTGATCCTGAACGAAGCCTTGCAGTGTCTCGGCATCCGTGGATGTGACGACCTTGGCCGCTACTTGGTTCGTCTCCCGGTCTTTCACCCCGACCACTGCTGTCTTGCCGACCGGGCCGCGACCGGTTAGCCTCTTCCGCTTCGCTTGAGACATGTTCTTGCGCTTGCCGCCAACATAGGTCTCATCCACCTCGACTGGCCCCGCGAAGCACGCTTCGCCCTCTGTGGAGAGCGCCTTGCGAATGCGGTGCGCCAAGAACCATGCAGTCTTCTGCGTCACACCCAGATCCCGGTGCAACTTCATACTGGACACACCCTTCAGGCTGGTGCTTACCAAGAACATGGCCGTGATCCACGTCTGGTAGCCGACCTTCGAACCCTCCATGACGGAACCCGTCTTAACACTGAACTTCTTGCAGCAGGCCTTCTCCCGGCAGCGGAATGGCATCGTCTTGTGCTTACAGCCGGTCTGAATGTTTGCTGAACCGCAAACGGGGCAGCGGACGCCAGTCGGCCAGCGCTGCTGGACAAACCACGCTTCCGCCGTCTTGTCGTCAGGGAAGGTCTCGATGAACTGCTTGAGGGACAACCCAATCCGGTGCGCCTTCCCGGGTGCTCTCGCCATACCCGCAATCTTACCCGATAGTGGCGACGATGTCGGCTCACCTATCGAGCCGCTACACAATTCAAGAAATTGGCGGCCGAGACACGCCACCTACCGATCCCTGCCTCAAGTCGAATCCAGATCTCAGGAAACCCTACATATGGTAGCTTCGCCACTATTGTATATAATTCCCAATTCCTTCACAGCGCGCGCCGTATGGATACTGCAGTTGTCGGCTACTACGTAGATCGGCTGCCCTTGCTCGGCTTGGATTGTCTGCAAGAACTCAATGAAACTCACCGCCTTGGAATTCTTCGACTGAATACGGAAGTGAATCTGACCGTCAGGAGTGATGGCCGCGAACATGTTCCAGCCAAACCTCTGGCCCGTGTCGACCACGACAGGGGTCTTGCCACGCACGCCCCAAGTCCGCCCGACATGGTAGTCGGCTCGCATCCCGGCTTCGTCCACGAACAGGATCACAGCGCCCTCACTGCGTGCTTGCGCCTTCAAATCAGGATAGGTCTTCTCAATCCAAGCCTGCACGTCGCCGATGCTGCGGAGATGCGAGCGGAACTTGGGCTTCTGGGGTGTCAGGCCCAAGCGCTTGAGAGCGCGACGCACAGTCCACACGCTGGCTTGGACTCCGAACTGGTCGACGATCGCCTGTCGCACGCGGACGGCAGTCCAATAGGCGAACGAAAACTTCATCTGCTGGGGGGTCTTGTCACGGACAGTGGTGAGCATCCACTGCAAGATTTCGTCGCTCAGGATTCGCGGACGGCCAGCACGCGGCTTATCCTCCAAGGCCCCGAAGCCATCTGAAGCCACCTTGACAAGCCAAGCATTGATGGTCGGTTGAGTGACGGAGAAGAGCGCGGACAGCAGGGGAATCTGGAGTCCACTCTGCACCAGCGCAACGACTCTCTTTCTGATGGCGACCTTTTCTAAGAGTGGGACCGTTCTAAAGTCCTGCCTAAAGTCTAGCTTCATAATTCGATAATACCATGCTCAGCACACTGTTCGCAAGCGTATTTGGGGTGGAATAGAGTGCCAGAATGCAAGGAAATCACTTTTGCTCCCCTCAGTAAGGACCGCTACGTCATGCTCTCCCCGTGCCTGCTGGAGACCCCGCGCGAGTACTGGCGGCGTGCGCGGCCCGCAGGAGAATGGCTGTTCCCCGGCATGATCTGCGGCCGCCACTCGGCCGGAACACTCCCGAACGGGCCTGCCAAGAGGCCCGTCGCAAGGCCGACCTCGCCAAGCGCATCACGCCACACTCGCTGAGGCAGAATGTAGAGTCGAGGAGAGGCGCGTTGGCCTTAGTCAAGAAGCAGTAGCTGTTTTGGGGTTGTTCCTACGGCTTTCGCCATCTGTAGGTGCCTCACTGACCTTCCTGCTTAGCCACGTTTCCTCTCCCCGCTCGTCGAACCGGACGTGCCGATTTCCAGCATCCGGCTCTCGGACGAGATCATGTCTTCGCCCACGGGAAGTTGGCCGTCAGCAGTTGCAGGCGCACGAGGCCGAAGTCGTCCCACAGCCTCTCGCTCGGGTAGCGCACGTATCTCCCCGATTTCACCTTGTGCTTCCGACACAGCCACTGGCGCAGCCGCTTGACCGCGTGTGCGTCCACGGCGCAATACGCCGGGCTCACCTGTCCCAACCGGAAGTAGTTCGCCCAGCCGAGCATCGCTCGGTTCAGCCTCGCCACCACCAGTTCCGGGGCCAGCAGCCCGTATCTTGCCCGAGTCAGCTCACTGATCTTGCGGCATATGCTGCGGACGCTCGCCTTGCTCGGGCGCGTGCCTATGTAGGCCCGGCCTGTGCGCGGGCTGTAATTGCGTCCGATGCGGTACCCGAGGAACTCGAACGGCTCCTCCGGCGTGCGCAAGCAGTGGGTCTTCGTCGCGTTCAGCGGTAAGCGCAGCTTCCCCATGATCCTTTCGACTGCGGCCCGCATGGCTTCCGCCGGGGCCTTGCCGCAGATCACGAAGTCGTCCGCGTAATTCACTATCTCCGCGCCGAACCGCCGGGCCAGGCCCAGCAGCTTCCAACCTAGGAGGAACCGCCGCATGTAGACGTTGCTCAGCAACGGGGAGATCGGAGCGCCTTGCGGCGTCCCCTTCCTTTCCCGGCGCGCCCGGTTCGTGCGGCGCTGGCCGCCCTTGCCGTCGTCCTCTACCACAGCCATCTCCAGCCACAGCTTGATCCAGCCCAGCATCCGCCCGTCGCTAACGCGCCGCGCGATGGACTTGATGAGTTCGGTGTGCGGGATCTCGCCAAAGTAATTCGACAGATCGCCGTCCACGATTTCGCCGTGCCCGGTGTTCACCAGCCGATGCGCGTGACGCACCGCGTCCAGCGCGCTCCGGCCCTCCCTGTAGGCGTACTGTTCCGGTTGCAGGTCCGCTTCGAAGATCGGCGTCAACACCAGCGTGGCCGCCGTCTGCGCTACCCGGTCCCGGATGCACGGTATGCCCAGCGGTCGGAATTTCCCCGGCTGCTTCTTCGGGATCAGCACCTGCCGCACCGCATGCGGTCGGTAGCTGGAGTTCGCCAAGTGACCACAACATATTGTTAGTGCAGTTTGTAGTGTGCGCCGTGCTAAGGCACTGGCTCCCAGCGGGTGCGAAGCCCGCCCGGCTAACTGTCGCTCCAGCCGGAAGCCGTCGGAGCGGGTCATGGAGGTAACGACATGGACTGAAGCACTCCGACGTGACGGGCCGCCTTTTGGGCGGCTCAGCGAGCACGCAGGCCGCAACGCGAGTGAACGCCGAGCAGGCCTCGAAAAGCATAATGCGGAGGCCGACCCGCCGCTATATCGGGGAAGGCAGCCAGCGTCCGGGAAGCGAGCGACGCGAGCACCGGGCGTCTCCGCCGGGGTATTGGCGGCAGCATGCGTGCAAGAGGGAGACGGAGGCAACACGGGAAGCCCTGTCGGTGGCGTGCACGCGCCAACCGGACTCCCGCGAGGGACAGGCCGGGCCGGTCAGGGTGGCGGAGAGGCCCGTAGTACCGGGGAAGCCGGGTAATGCCGGTGGAGGGAAGGGGCCTCAGTTCGAGAGCGATGCAGGAAGGAGGACAGGACCGATGGAGACTGGCGCGAGCCTATTAGCTCCGGAAAAGTTCGGAGACTCCAGAGCGCATCACCTGCGCAAGCGAAGGAAGACCCGGACCACCGCGCGCAGCAGTGGCCGGGAGAACTGGCACGCGCCGTTGACGCACAGGCGGACCAGCGGCTCAGCCAGTGGCTGTGTCGGAAGCACCAGGCGAAGTCGGGCCACCCCGTGCGGTACCCGAGCGAGAGGCTGAGGATTGACTTCGGCCTCGTGCGCCTGCCAGTGCGGACGGCCAGCTTTCCGTGGGCGAAGGCATGATCTCGTCCGAGAGCCGGATGCTGGAAATTGGCATGTCCGGTTCGATGAGCGGGGAGAGGAGACGTAGTTAAGCGGGAAGGTCAGTGAGGCACCTACAGATGGCGAAAGCCGTAGGAACACCCCTAAAACAGCTACTGCTTCCTTGCTAAGGCCAACGCGCCTCTCCTCGACTCTACAGCACAGCATATTGTGGTTTGAGACCCGCGATGGCACTACATTTGTGAGGCTGCCTGACGGGCCTGATCCCATCTCAGAATTGCCTCCGGTGCGGTTGGGGTTCCACCCCCACCGCCCTTGCGATCTCGGCAGCCTCTTGCCCGGGCGTAGTGTCTTGGCAGTTCTCGATCAGTCGTCCGTCCACAGTCCGCATCTGGGTCGTCACGCGATCCCAGTGCTCCAGCTTGTGTCGGACCGTGGTCCAGCTGTCGTGGATCCCGCCCACTGCTAACCGCCGTCGCAGCAGATGCACCGCGTGGCAGGCCAGCACTGCTACGAACAGGTGCGCCCGGATGCGCTCTGGCTTGCGATGGTATACAGGCCGCAGCCCCAATTCTGATTGCAGCGCGCGGAACGTCTGCTCAATCTCCACCAACCGCCAATATGTGCGCACAATCTCCTCCAGTCCCCACGCGTCACAGCTGGTCCGCAGCTCGTACGTTCCGACGCGCCGGTCGCGCTCGAGCCCCTTCTGATTGAGCTTCCATCGCACCGCCACCGCGTGCCCCTGCTTGGCTGCCTTGGTTCCCTTTGCCGCGGCCTGCACCCGCACCTCGTACTGCGGGGCTGCCCGCTTGTGGCGCTGCTTCAGGCGCCCGACCTGCTCCAGCACCCGCTCGTACTGCTTCAGGCAGCCCGCGCGCTGAAGACCCTCGTGCAGGCTCCGCAGGTCCTGCTCGAACCGTTCGCGGGCGCGCTCCTGGATGGCTGCTTCCTTCGCCTGCCGCCCTTGGGTCCAGACGCGCACGCGCTTCTCCCGGGCCCCGGGTCGCGAGACATCCCAGGCCTTGGCCTGCATCCCGCAGCGCGTCGTGAAGCACTCCGGCTCGGCGCCCGCGGGCAGCTCGGCGCGCTTGCCACGCTGGACCGTGATCCAGTCGTAGCCTCGCTTGCGCAACCAGTCCAGGTTGGCTTGCGAGGCAATGCCGGCGTCCATAATCACCACTGGTCGCGACTCGTCGGTCCGGGAGCGGGCTTTTAGGCGCTGGATGGCCGCTTTGAGGGTGCCCGGTTCGGAAACGTTGCCCGGCAGCACCTCGCTGTAGAGCGGGAAGCCGGCCTCGTCGGTGGACAGGGCCAGAGTGACCAGCGGGCAGTCGCTGCGCTTCTGTTTCGAGCGACCGAACTGTCGGTCGGCCTGGGCTTTGCCGAAAGTGTGCACATTCGTGAGGTCGTACAGCGCCAGCGCCCGGCGCCGGCCCTCGAAGAGCGTGCGCTCGCGCCCGGCGAGCGCCGTCTCCAAACTGGCGCGAGATTGCCAGAGGCGGTCCCCGATGCGGTACAGCGAGTTGAGAGCGGGGGGGCTCTGCGTGTCGCAGCCGAGCAGTTCCCAGGCCGAGCTGGCTTGGTTCAGCCAGCGGCTGGCCTCGCGTTCGGAGGAAGGGTGCAACATGCGGGCGAGCACGAGTGCGGTGGCCAGCGAGGCCTCGTGCTGGGAAAATCCCAGCTGGCGGAGGATGTCGGAGAACCGCAGCGAGTGCAGCGCGGCGAGGGCGACGCGCTCGCCCCCGACAGAGCGAGTTGGCGGATGGTGGAGGGAGTGCAGCAGGACGGTGGCGACGGGCTCACCGCCGACAGCGCGGTTGTCGGAGCGAGCGTGGCGCCGGCGCTGTAGACGGCTGGCGGTGCGCTGGGCCAGCTTGAGCAGCTCGGGGTCCGGATCGAAGAGGGGCGTGGTGCCTGTATCGAGGCACTGCACGAGGTTGGCGAATGCGCGCCAGCGGCGCTTGGGGAGGGGGAAGGTAGCACCGAGGTTGAGGAGCGTGACTTGGCGGACCTGGGAGCCTGACCGCACGGACTCGCAGAGTCGATGGGAGAAGCGTGAGCCGTGCTTGGACGATCCGGTTTGTGTGCGGCGGACATACATGCTGCTTGCCACTATTACGGCAGACCGACTAGAGAACATGCAGCGAACATACCACACTGAGACATAGAAGATGGCTCTACATTTCGGATCTCGCAAAATGGGGCCGGTCAGATGCGGACATCTATTCTTACGTTCCGGTCTTCACATCACTGAAACAGGTGCGTATACTCTTATCAATAGCGAATACTGTGATTATTATAGATAATTCAACGCTCGAACCTCGAGCAAACCGATGCATTCTGGAGCTCCACCACGGTCATCCCGGTCCATTTTGGCGAACTCCAGGTAGGTGTTCTCCCTCAGCTCTTCCGCCAGTCCTCCGAGCCAGCCGTCCACGCCTCGCTCCTCGATGTGCTGGAACGTCTCGCCGTCCACTCCGCAGGCCCCGCCGTTGCGGCGCACCGCCTGCCACGCGGCAGCCATCACGTCCTCCCGCCACACCTTGTCACTCAGCGTGTAGAACCGAAAGCCCGGATCTCCCTTCGCTTTCCCATGTAATGCCGTCTGGAGTCTCCGAACAGTTTCCGGAGCTCCTAGGCCTTCGCCAGTCTCCACCGGTCCTTTCCCCCTTCCCGCATCGCTCTCGAACTGAGGTCCCTTCCCTCCGCCGGAGTTACCCGGCTTCGTCGGTACTACGGGCCTCTCCGCCACCCTGCCCGGCCCGGCCTGTCCCTCGCGGGATGCCGGTTGGCGCGTGCGCGCCACCGCCAGGGCTTCCCGTGTTGCCTCCGTCTCCCTCTTGCACGCATGCTGCCGCCAATACCCCGGCGGAGACGCCCGGTGCTCGCGTCGCTCGCTTCCCGGACGCTAGCTGCCTTCCCCGAAACAACGGCGGGTCGGCCTCCGCATTATCCTTTTCGAGGCCTGCTCGGCGTTCACTCGCGTTGCGGCCTGCGTGCTCGCTGAGCCGCCCAAAAGGCGGCCCGTCACGTCGAAGTGCTTCAGTCCATGTCGTTACCTCCATGACCCGCTCCGACGGCTTCCGGCTGGAGCGACAGTTAGCCGGGCGGGCTTCGCACCCGCTGGGAGCCAGTGCCTTAGCACGGCGCACGTCGAGTCCCGGATTATTCCGAGCAGGTTTCGAGCCATTTGGACAAGTATATTGACCTCTCATTTACCTCTTGACGTTGCTCACAAGAAATCCCAATAACTATTCGAAGTCTATAGGGTGGTTCACTCCCGCTCATTTATGTTCGTGCAGTCGACAATCGAACCACCGGTCTCCAGTAGATCCATGTACGATATGAGGGGAAATAGACCGGATAGCCATCCCACAACAGCACACTCTAGGAAATGACCGCGATCGGCCTAGACCTTGCTAACACATCTGTCCACTTTGTGGCCGAGATGCAAGCAGACATACGCTCATGTGCCGCCTCTACTCGAAGGCAGGCTCGCGGAGAGAACCGTGAAGAAGAAACGTGTTTCGGATCGGCATGAAGGCCTGCAGAACCACCCCTTGAGGCCAATTGACCGCCCTCGTCACTGCTTGTTTAGGCCTACACTGACGACCTACAATGAGTCTCTTCGAAGGCCAATTCACGGATCGAAATAGACTTAAGATGATCAACGCGAGATTCTTTCAGATAGAAACTTTATTAGTTTCCGATCTCGACCAATCACAAGCCGTTTGCATCGACTAGCAAGTAATTGATTCACTTCAAGAATCTTCCTTGGATCTATTAGTCCGTGCTCTAGTTGTCCCTCTCCGCCACTCATCACTAATAGACACGAACCTGCAATTGGAACAATAGTAACAGCGTCGGATGCAGCAAACCCTATGCCAAACATACTAGGAGGTCGAGGTCGCGTCGTCGTTATGACGACTGGAGCATCTGTAGTGATGAGAGAGTCTCTGGAATTACCCAAATGGAACAGGCTCCAGTTGCGATTAGCGAAGATGTGTGCCAATTCAAGAGTCGATGTTATAGCCAGATGCATCGCCTTCATGTGATTAACGTTGATTGTATAATTGTCTGCTCTGATAAATCTTACAATTCCTTCAGCTTCTCGATGATAGTCGTCCGATGTGCGTTGTTTATCATCGATCTGCTCAAGAATTTCCTTAGCAACCGCACTATCGTTGAACATGGCTCTTGCCATCGTCTTGCCCAGATCTGAGTACATTTCCTTGATCGAATCGACGAAGCTTGGGACACGTCCTACAAACAATGCGAGCAGAATAGACAGATCACGTCGCTGATCAGACGTGAGTAGTTCCCATTCCATAAGTTTCCTTATTGCTTCTATCCCCTTGCTCTCGTAGTCTGATAACATCGTTTCAATTTCATACCTCTTGCGATCTTTGTCGTCTTTCATAGTATAAAAGTCGTGAATGACCGCCGTATTGGTAGGCGTCTGAATTCGATCATCATCGGTTTCGCGATCATAGACGGCAAGTTTTCCCGATTTGGTAAATCCATTCAAATAGCTTCTGGGAAGGAAGTGCTGGCGCTTCGGTCCATGTAGTATAGGTCCTCTTGTTTCCATCTCATCACCACAATTTCGCTTGCGATCTTGTGCAGTTACAATCAATGGACCCCCTACCGCTCGTACAAAGCATCAGAGATCCGTGACCGTCCCAGGATGTCTACTACCTGCCAGCGAAGGGATCATGTCTTGTGGATACTTAGGATAGCACCCAATCGCCTCCAGTTGGCGAGACAAGGCATTGCGTGACTGAGGCGCACTCAGCTGTAGGGACCGAAATCTCGATCCGTTGCTCGTGCGCCCGCTCGATCCCCTACACCGCGAGTCTTGGACACTTCCCCGGCCCCCGGGACCACGCTAGAGCTTCGAGCCCGTGCGTGTCTCGCGGTACTAGGCACGGCCGCGCTAGGCTGGAGCGCGCAGCATTGCCCAGATCCCCGAGCGATTCGAGCGCCGCTTCAGTTCTATCGCGTCAGAATTCGGTTGGAGCGACGACGGCAAGCGGGCTCAGAGAGGTGAAGTAGAGGTGGGCTGTGGAGGTGTTGTGCCGTTGCCGGACTCGGCGGACCATTGTTTGACGCGGCGACGCAGGTCGGAGTTGCGGGCGTAGCGGTCGAGGGCCGGCCGGACCGTGGCCTGTCCGGATCGCACCAAGTCGGCGAACGCCCGGGGCAGTGCGTCCAGAGTGTCGCACAAGATCCTGACGTAGTCCGGATGGCGCAGGTTGGCGGTCAGGGCGACCTGCGCCGGCTGATCCTGCATGTCGCGCCCCAAGTGCGCGCGACCCAGTCGGCGTCGCAGCTCACGTTTGGCCTGGGAGAAGAAGTGCTCGGCCGGATTGTTGGTGCGCTCCACGACCGCCACGATGCGGCCCTCGCCGTCCCGCGCCAGGGGATGTCCGAAGAGGTGCTCCCGGTAGCGGTCGAGATAGTCGAGCACGATCGCTTCCGGGCAGTGCCCTCCGCCTTGGCCCTGCTGGCGATGCGCCCTGACTTGCCGGCGCAGCCGGCGGTGGTACCGCCCGACTTGCTCGGCGACCGACTTCAGCAGGGCGGCGCCGGCTGCAGCGCTCAGGGGTTGGTGCGGTGCCCGGCCGCGCAGCTCGTCATGACGCAGGCGTAATAGGTCGCGCAGGGTTGCGAAGGCCGCCTGACTGCGCTCCAAGCGCTGCGCGGCGGCCGTCAGGCCGAAGACGCTCTCCCGGACGGGCTCGAGCACCTCGGAGACGCGCCGCAGGATGCGGCGCTCAGCGCGGGAGCGCGGTGGCGGCAGGCGCTCGTCGGCCCGCTGGCTGCACTGCAGGCAGCGCCGGTAGCAGTCCAGGTGGGGCAGTCCGAAGGGTGGGCGGGGCTGCCGTCCGCCGTCGCCTTCCAAGGCCCAGTACAGCAGGGCCCGCAGGTCCGTCCCGCGTTGGCAGCCGCTGGCGGGAAATCCCGGTCCGCCCGCGCTGCGCAGCAGGGCCCTGAGGCCGCTGCGCACCTTCCAGCGGGCCAAGCCGCGCCGCAGTGTGGCGTGGTCGGCGTCCAGCAGCCGGCTGCCGACGGCGGCGAGGAAGTGGAAGTGGCACACCAGATCCAGTGAGGGCGGGGTCCGGCAGTCGGCCACGGCCTTGGCTACGGCGCTGCCCAGATCGCGCACGAAGGCCAGCGGCGGGCCGAAGTCGTCCAGCGTGGCCTGCAGCACGGGCTGCAGTGCAGCGACGTTCTCGGAGCGGATGCGAGCAGCATGCAGCACCCAGCCGCTCCAGCCGTCAAGGCACAGGAACAGCCCACCGCGGCCTTGATCGCAGGTGGCGTCCAGATGCAGGGGATATCCGTGCCGCATGGCGGCCCTCAGGGCTGGGACGCGGCGCTGGTGCAAGCATCCCAGCAAATGCAGAAAGCGGTCGCAGAGCGCGGACACGGTGCCGTCGGAGAGTCGGATGCGGCGGCGGGCTAGGCGCTCTCGGATCTCGCTGCGCTGGCGCAGATGGTGGTAGCGCTGCAGGCCGACCCAGACGATGACGTCGAATCCGTAACGCTGTCCGGGAGGCGCCAAGGCGGCCAGCTGTGCGCAGCGGCGGGGCGGCTGAGAGGGGGAACAGCCAGGCAAACTGGTGGTGGACAGGGGGTGAGAGTCCCCCGGAGCAAAGAATGAGTCGATTCATGCTTCTCCGCGAGTCATGCGTTCAGGGCCGTGAGGTCATGGATGAAGCGTTGACAGCGGTGGGTGTGGGCAGAGCATTGAGGAGCGCCAAGCTAACTGGCGAAGTACAAGTGGTGAAAGTCCACTGTGGTGAAGGATCTAGCCAATCCACAACTCTCCCCGAGCCGTGCGGTCGCTCTCGCGAGGGAGCGGGCGAAGCGTCGGCAGGGGCGCATGTGGGCAGGGCTAAAGAGCACCGAAAATCTGTTGATTCGGGGTGCCGAGGCTGTCTCAATGGCCGAAGGCAAGACCGACCGGACCGCGAAGGCGAGGGTCGGGAGGGCTCCGCGGTGTCGAAGAACCCAGGCACGCATGTACGTACAACGCCGGGACTTGGGAGGCCTCCTCCCTACCGCGGTGCCGATGCACGGTGGTCGCCAAAGCGAAAGGCAGAGAGCTAAGCGGAGGATGAACGGGGCGGAGGAATCGGACCCGGGCATAGTACCGATGAGGGCGGCGAACAAAGCGGGGGGAGCCCGGTGGCGGAGCCGGCGGAGGGAAGGCCCGGGCGCAACGGGAGACACGAAGGAATGGTCATGCTCCGAACATAGAGTCGGGAAGCCCCGTTGATGGGCTAGATGCTGGACCGGACCGGAGCGGCACGGCAACCTGCTAAGGGTGACGTCAGTACCGGTGCGAGGAGCCGGATGCGTTAGCGCGCACGTCCGGATCTGTGGGGGGATCGTCAGGTAACTGGCGGTCTACCCCGACCACCGAAAACAGTATGAACCGGAGTGCCGAGCCTTTCTTCTGGGGTGAAGGCAACACCGGGTGTCCTGGAAAGACTAGGGGCGCCCGGGCTTCGCGGTGTCGAAGACCTCAACGCACACACTTACGTCCAATACCGGGACCTGGGAGGTCTTCGGGTTGTCCCGGACCGTCGCGGTCGGGACCGCCGAGGGAAGGCAGATAGCCAGAGCCGAGGATGCACGACCCGAAGAAGTCAGACCCGGGCATAGTAAAGAATGGTTCACACTACTCCTCTCAAGGCACCCCACTGAAAGTGCTCGATTTGGCAGGATTTCCTAGGAATTCGATGGTTTGAGGCTGCCGGACCGAGGAGTGCAGTCGGCTTTACGCCGTGCAACTCGGCCCTCGGGCCTCCTGGTAGCCCTTGCGGCGCGCTTCCCGCCGCCAACCAGCCCAAGTCGTTTCCCGCTGTTCCTGCCAGGCGGCTTGGTCTGGGCCCCGAACTGTCTCGTACGGCCGTTCTGGGCGTGCGCACTGCCTTTCCCGGCCGCTTGGCCCGCGAATTGCAGGTCTGTACATCATGGAACAGCCCCTCTCTGGCTCTTGTGCCAGCCTTACATGCTCCTTGCGTGACCCGCTGTGACCGGGCGCTCGCACTTCTCCCCGCTGTTGTCTTCATGGCTCCACCCCGTCATCCTCCTCCGACGGTTCGAACGGCAACCGCTCCTGCGACGGCTGATCGTCCCATTTCACGTACAGCCCCTTCTCCGAACCGCGCACGATTTGCTTCGCCTCCAGAGCCCCCTCGCAGATCTGTTGCCACTGTCTCTGGCGCGACACCCCCATCGCGCGCCTCGCTTGCGCGGCAGGCACATACCCCTCAGGGCACGACTCGCAAAAGCGTTCCCGCAGCTGCGCCGTCAGCCGCACGCGCATCCCGGCCCCGACCTTCGCCGGCTCCTCTACCGACACAAGCCCTTCCCGGATCCAGCGGTACAGCGTCCCCTTGGTCGTGCCCAATTCCTTGGCCGCATCCCTGACTCCCAGCAGCGGACCCTCCTTCGGCCTCCTTCTCCTTGCAGCGGGCGTCCCGACGATCCCGTTCCGCACCCTGAGCTTTTGCACGACCGACCGCGTGAACACCTGCCCGCGCGGTGTGCGCTTCCCCTGCGCGTTGAGCTGCTCTGCGATCTCCCGGTCTGGCTTCAACGCCGCCAACCGGCGCACCAGATCGACCGTCCCCTCGTCATACCCTGAAGGCGTGCCCGTTCGCGGCTTCGGCAGCTGCGCCCGCTCCACCAGCCCACCCTTCCAGCGCAGCAGCACTTCGATGAGCCCTGCTTCGCGATCCACCTCCAACAGCACTTCATCCACCAACGTTGCCAGCAGCCGCTTGCGATCCCTCGCGTCCACATGCGCGGACTCCCACAGTGCCCGCACGTCCGCGCCCAGCTCGGCGAGCACTTCGACCGCCTTGCCCTGCCTCAACCCCGGCTGCTGCGCTTCCCTGGCCCGCTCGAGCTCCGTCCGGGCGCTCTCCTGCGCTGCCAGCGCCGCCTCCCACTCCGCCCCCAGCGACCGCATCACCAGCCGGTTGTCCGGGTCTTCCGCCTTGTACCGCCGCTCCGCCAAGGCGGCCCGGTAGGTCCTCTGCTCCAGCTCCAGCTCGTAACCTCTCAGGCGCCCTGTCTCACGCTCCTGCAGGACACTCTCGGCTCGCAGCGCTGCCTGCACTCCGCCATTCCCCGCCGCTTCCAAGAACCGCCCGCTCACCCATTGATCCACTCTGGCTCCACTCACAGAAAAACACCCCGCCCGCGCCAATCCGCTGTCCTTCCCCGGACACAGATACCGCGCAGAACTTCCGTATTTCACGTGCATCCCCCGCCCGCAACGCGCGCACACCGCCAATCCCTGCAGCAGCGCTCTGCCTTCTCGCGCAGCCCCCCTCCCCTGTGCCGAGCTGTTGTCCCTCAGGCGCTTTTGAACCGCTTCCCAGTGCTGCCGTGTCACGTAGCCCTCGTGGTGCTCCCCCAGCTCTACGAGCCATTCCTCCCGCGGCACTTGAACAACCACCTTCCGCACCTTCCCGGGCTCTTCCACGCGCACCTTGGTTTGCGTCCTGCCGTATACGTACATCCCTCCCATCGCTGGGTTCCTCAGCAATTGCAGCACCCGCCGGTAGGTCGCCGGCTTCCACTCTTCACCCCGCGAGCCCCCCGGCAGCTTCTGACCCTCCGCCTGCAACCGCTTCGCCGCTTGGCGCGCTGAGCCCGCTTCCTCGAACCTCGCGAACACCGCCTCGATCGCCTTCCGCACGCGCTCGTCGGGGTCCTTGACCAACTCCTTGCCTCGCAACTGGAATCCAGGCGGCACCTGTGAGTACAGCTCCCCCCTGGCCGCCTTGTTCATCCGTCCCTGCCGCAGGCGCCCTTGAATCCGGAACAGATCTTCCTCTGACAGCGTCCCCTCGATCCCCAGCACCAGCCGGCTGTCGCTCTCCTTGAGGTCGTACACCCGCCCGTCCTTCGCAACCAGCGTGTCCGTCAGCCTCAGCCAGCGCAGCAGCTCGAACCAGTCCGCCGTGTTGCGAGCCAAGCGCGACGCGTCCAGCCCCAGCACGACTCCCACCTCTTCCTGGGCCACCTTCATCAGCAGCCTCCTGAATCCCGAGCGCTGTTCAGTCCCTGACCCGCTCACGCCCAGATCTTCATCAATCGTCTCGACGCGTCCCTCAGACCAGCCCCACTCCAGCGCCAGTTCCCTCAGACCGTACTGCAAGCGCCCCGACTCGACGTTGGACAGCACCTGCTGCTGCGTCGACTGCCGCACGTACACGACCGCCTGGCGCTCAAGGTGCGTCGGCCGTATCAGCGCTTTGTCCCGCTTCATGCCCCGCTCTCCTGTCCGCTATCTTCAGCATCACCCGCGCCAGTTCCTGCACCACTGCCTCGCGCACTTGACCGGGCAGATCTTCCCACAGCTGTTCGCACTCCAGACGGGCCAGCAGAGCCATCAGCTGCCCCTCCCAGACTGGTCCGCTCCCGTTGGCCACGCGACCTCTGCAGAGCTGTCACCAGCTCTCGCAAGGCATGATACTCCCGCAGCTGACCGAACAAACGCCGCTCCTCGCTGACCGGTCCCTCCCAATCCGTCCAGCGCACGGGCAAGCGCACTCGCTTGCCGGACCGCAGTTCAACCGTCAGCTGCAAATCACCATCGCCGTCCAGTCTGGTGGAGGCTACCTTGGCAACTTGCCCGTCCATGGGATGCCCCGGACGGACGATTCGAACCTCTCCCCGCCCAGAACTGCGAACTGGATTAGTTTGGCCTGGTCTTTGTAGCGCGGAGCGCTGGGAACAAGGCGGCGGGAGCCGCGGCGGACCGGCGGGAGCGAAGGGCCGGGACCAAGAGGAATGCGGGAGGCCAAAGCAAGCGCCGGACCCAGAGTCGGGGAAGCGTGACACAGGCGGCCGAGCGCATACGGCAAGCGATAAGTAGGAATCCGAAGGAGAAGCTCACTGCGCTGCTGCACCATGTGAACGAGGACAGCCTGCTAGCGGCCTATTGGGCGCTGAAGCCCGAGGCGGCGGCGGGTGTGGACGGAGTGACGTGGGAAGCGTACGGGGAAGGGCTGTCGGAGAAACTGGCAGACCTGACGCGGCGCGTGCACACAGGAGCGTACCGGGCGACGCCCACGCGGCGGGTGAACATACCTAAGCCGGGGGGCGGGACGCGACCGCTGGGGGTGGCCACGCTGGAAGACAAGATCGTTCAGCGGGCCGTTGTGGACAACATCCTGACGCCGATCTGGGAGGCAGAGTTTCTCGGGTCCAGTTATGGGTTCCGGCCGGGGCGCAGTGCGCACGACGCACTGGATGCGCTGGCGTACACCGTGGAGCGGCTCAGAGTCAATTGGATCGTAGACGCCGACATCCGCAAGTTCTTCGACGAGATCGACAGGGGCACCTTAGAGGCGTTCTTGGGACATCGGATTGGGGACAAGCGGGTGCTGCGGCTGATCGGGAAATGGCTGAGGGCCGGAGTGCTGGAGGAAGGCCAACAGGTCGACACAGGCAGGGGGACGCCGCAGGGATCGGTAGTACTGAGGGGAGCAAAAGTGATTGCCGTCTGAGGCGTCACGCTAGGATGTACTTGCAGTCCTCCTGGCCAAAGAATTTCTGAACGACTTGAGGGGCCTTCCTGAGCTGGTCGATGGCCTCCGTCAGGAGGTCCTCCAATTCCGACTGGGTCTTGAACACCTGTTGGCCCACCCTGCGTTTCACCCAAGCCCACAACAGTTCCACCGGATTCAGATGCGGAGAATAGACCGGCAGGAAGAACAACTTGACCTGCTCGTCACCCTTTGATTGGGCTACGAATTCCTTCACAGCGCGCGCCGTATGGATGCTGCAGTTGTCGGCTACTACGTAGATCGGATGCCCTTGCTCGGCTTGGATTGTCTGCAAGAACTCAATGAAACTCACCGCCTTGGAATTCTTCGACTGAATACGGAAGTGAATCTGACCGTCAGGAGTGATGGCCGCGAACATGTTCCAGCCAAACCTCTGGCCCGTGTCGACCACGACAGGGGTCTTGCCACGCACGCCCCAAGTCCGCCCGACATGGTAGTCGGCTCGCATCCCGGCTTCGTCCACGAACAGGATCACAGCGCCCTCACTGCGTGCTTGCGCCTTCAAATCAGGATAGGTCTTCTCAATCCAAGCCTGCACGTCGCCGATGCTGCGGAGATGCGAGCGGAACTTGGGCTTCTGGGGTGTCAGGCCCATGCGCTTGAGAGCGCGACGCACAGTCCACACGCTGGCTTGGACTCCGAACTGGTCGACGATCGCCTGTCGCACGCGGACGGCAGTCCAATAGGCGAACGAAAACTTCATCTGCTGGGGGGTCTTGTCACGGACAGTGGTGAGCATCCACTGCAAGATTTCGTCGCTCAGGATTCGCGGACGGCCAGCACGCAGCTTATCCTCCAAGGCCCCGAAGCCATCTGAAGCCACCTTGACAAGCCAAGCATTGATGGTCGGTTGAGTGACGGAGAAGAGCGCGGACAGCAGGGGAATCTGGAGTCCACTCTGCACCAGCGCAACGACTCTCTTTCTGATGGCAACCTTTTCTAAGAGTGGGACCGTTCTAAAGTCCTGCCTAAAGTCTAGCTTCATAATTCGATAATACCATGCTCAGCACACTGTTCGCAAGCGTATTTTGGGTGGAATAGAGTGCCAGAATGCAAGGAAATCACTTTTGCTCCCCTCAGTACTTGTGGCTCAGGCCCACCGCCGTCTTGACCAGCTGCACCAACGCGAACCACAGCAGCCTGTAATCCGTCGGATACTCGACGTTGGTCTCCACCACCCACGTATCGCAACGCGCCTTGAGCGGATCCCCGGGCTGCCAGCCCGCCAGCCGATGCCCTGCCTCGGCCACCAGCCGGTTGATCTTCTCCAGCAGCTCGGCGCTGAACAACTTCACGTTCCGCGCCAACGTCCGGTAGTGGAACTGCCGATTGCTCATGGGGCTCACGCCGAGCATTATCCGCAGCGTCTTGTGCTGGTTGGCCTCGTCACAGAGGCGGTCGAAGTCACAGGTTAGGGCCTGTTTGACCAGTGCAAACACGAGCGCCATCCACAGCGACATGCCGGGCCGTCCATGGTGCGGATCGATCGTCTTTCCAGACTCTGAAGCGATTCCACTAGGTGCCTTTCCTACGGATGACTTGAGGACGTGCTCGTCGATCAAGGCGAAGATCTGACTGCGCAGTCCTTGGTTGCAAAAGATGAACTTGAGACCGCGCAGCACTGCTGGCATCTCGTCACGGGAAGAGGAATCAATCTCGATGTCCTCAATGGGCACCTGACCGAGCGTCTGCTGGGCCTCTAATATTTCTCGCATAGCTTCCATCATATCATGCGATATCAAGAGCCGTGTCTGAGCACGAAATCTCTGCGGATGAGAGCTAGCGTATTGGTCTGCCCGGTGCTCGACAGGCGCGGCCGCGCCCGCTGGTCGCCACGCGTGCGAACGAGCGGCTGACGGTGGACCCAGCCGCAGCGAGAGTCGCTGCGGCACGGATCGGCCACCCGGGCTGGTCTGATCCGACGCTGAACGGTGCGCGCCACGCAGAGTTCCCGCCGGTATGTCGAGTGGGACCGCACGCCTGCCTCGGGCAGGGCGGGTGGCGCCGCCCGGGGCGCGATTCTGGCGAATACCGGGGGCCTGGAGTGCCGAATCGGGCCCTAGGGCCCGATCACCGCCCAGATTCGCCCCTGAAGGCCAGAGCCCTGTGAGGGAACGAGGAGGCGGCTCCCGATGGAAGCAGCGCCGCAGTGGCTCAAAGTCTGAACACATAGAGTTTATAGAACGACTAAACGTAACTACCCAGGTAGGGCGGCGGCATTCTGGTGGGATGTTGAGGTGAATGCGCGGTCCCGGGGGCATGGCGCAGAGGCGGAGAGCGCGCCGTGAGCTCACAGGAGGCCGGGCTGCGGGCCACCCGCAGCCCAGGTGGGGAGAGTCGCGCAGTGCTTGACACAGCTTTTCAGAACATGCTAGAGTAGCAATGTTCTCGCTGGCCCTGCTGTCAGCGAGTGGGCCTGCGGCGGGGATCGTCGCGAGGAGGCCTTACAGGAGCGGAGATGCCCGCGACAGAGCAGCGACAGGCTGGCGCGACCGCAACGCGGCTCGGGCAGCTGCAGGCGGAGCATGCCGCGTTCCGGGCGGAGTACGAGAAGCTGCGGGCGGAGAACGCGGAGCAGCGGACAGAGTACGAGAAGCTGCGGGCGCAGAACCAGCAGTTGAGGCAGCGCCTGGAGGAACTGGAGCGCCGCGTGGGCCTCGACAGCAGCAACAGCGGCAAGCCGCCGTCGAGCGATGGGCCCGCCAAGCGGCCGGCGCGGAAGCGGACGCGGACGCGCAGCCCGGCCACAAGGGCGCGACGCTGCGCCAGACGGAGACGCCGAATCGCATCGAGACCCACTTGCCGTTGCAGTGCGCCGACTGCGGAGCGTCGCTGTCAGCGAGTGACAGGGAGGGCGAGCCGCGGCGGCGGCAGGTGTTCGACCTGCCCCCGCCGCCGCCGCCGGAGGTGACCGAGCACCAGGCGCACGCCTGCCGCTGCAGGGCTTGCGGCAGCGTGACGCGGGCGGCGTTCCCGGAAGGCGTGAACGCGCCGGTGCAGTACGGGCCGCGGATCGCGGCCACGGCGGTCTACCTGCAGAACGCGCATTTCCTGCCGGAGGAGCGCTTGGCGGAGGTGTTCCGGGACCTGTTCCAGGTCGCGATCTGCACGGCGACGCTGGCGGGGCTGACGCGCAAGGCGGCGGGGTGCTGGCAGGGCTTCACGGAGCGGGTGCGCGACCTGCTGGTGAGTGCGGACGGGGTGAAGCACCTGGACGAGACCGGGTTCCGCATCGCGGGCAAGACGCAGTGGCTGCATGTGCTGAGCACGCCGTGGCTGACGTTCTACCGCACGGACGCGAAGCGTGGCAGCCTGCTGGCGGGGCTGAAGGGCATCCTGGTGCACGATCACTGGGCGTCGTACTTCAAGATTCCGGGAGTGCTGCACGCGATGTGCAACGCGCACCATTTGCGGGAGTTACAGGCACTGATGGAGATCGACGGGGAGCACTGGGCGCGGCGCATGCAGCAGCTGCTGAGGCGCGCCAACCGGGCGGTCTGGATCGCCCGCGAGAAGGGCATTCCCCTGCCGCGGTCGTTGCTGGAGCGCATCCGGGGGCGCTACGACCAGCTGCTGGAGGAGGCGCTGGCCTACCACCGGGCGCTGGAGCCGCTATGGGCGCCCAAGCCGGGGCGGCGGGGGCGCAAGAAGCGGCGTCCCGGGCACAACCTGGCGCGGCGACTGCGCGATCGCAAGCAGTCGGTGCTGCGCTTCCTGACCGATCCCGAGGTGCCTTTCACGAACAATCAAGCGGAACAGGACCTGCGCATGATGAAGCTGCGCATGAAGATCTCGGGCTGCTTCCGGTCCGCGCAGGGGGCGCGCGACTTCGCCACGCTGCGCAGTGTGCTGTCGACCGCCCGCAAGCAGGGCTGGAACCGCATCGAGGCGTTGCTAAAAGGGCCCGGGGAGCTGCTGGCCGCCCTGCGACTCTAGCCGGTGGCGGCGCGAGCCCGGTGCCCGCCAGCACCGGCACTCATTGGAACCGCGCCTACGCAAGGCGTCCAGCACCCTGCAATCGAGGCCGTGCGACAAATGCTTGGGTGCATCCCGGAAGCTGGGTAGTTACGACTAAACAAGAATTCACAGAGAAGATCCCTGAATTATCATACAGATGTAAAGGAACAATGGAACTATTTTTTGCGACTCTGGGGTTTTGACCCAGACACTTGCTAGCGGCACTTAGAACCTCCAAGACGTTGACCATCGCATTGTCGTTGTATGTGATCCGGGAATAGTAGCCCTCTCGCAATGGGAAATACTGAGGCCATCCGCCACTCGGGTACTGAGCGGCGAGAAGGTAGTCCAGTCCACGCAAGAAAGCCTGCCTGAATCTCGCCTCGTCGGTCCGAGCGGCCACCAATGCCAAGAATCGCATCGGCGTGGTGGTAGCGCCTTTGTCGATGGTCGGCCGCCCACGAGCGTCCGGGGACGAAGGCAGAGCCAGCAGGTCGGTGTTCTTGGGCCAGCCACCATGCGGCGATTGGTGTTCGATCACGCTGTCCCCGGCCTCGCGGGCCTCGTTGGAACCGTACCATTCCGGTGACTGGCGAAGGAGCTTGTCTCCCCACTGGATCCTTGAGGCGACCGGCGGCGTGCTGCACGCAAGTGCCAGCATTCCGAGCACTGCGGTCGGCGCCGCATGCTTCGGCAAGGTCTTGTCGAGAAACATGGCTCGGATCATCGTAGCGATCGCGCAAACTCCCAGCCGTCTCGCAGAGTCGTGGCCCTCGAGTGCGTTCCTCAGATTGGCCGGTAGATCCCCGTCAGCGCTGTGTGTTGGACATCGACGTCCTGACACCGTCGCACGGCCGCATGCAACATCGGCCCCGCCCTGCGCATCTGTTCTCTGCCACGGATGAGGACCCGTCTGTAGGTGCCGCGATCGTAGCGGCGCGTGAGGCCGTCTTCGAGCGGGACGTCGCGGACGTGCTTCCCATAGGTTTCTGCTGGGATCCCCGCCCGTATGGTCAGGTCGACGCAGGTCGGGACCGGCGCTCGGTCGACCGGCGCCGCCATGCACTTCCCGGCCTCGGGGGTGCGCCCCATAAGCGTTAAATTGTTTGGCAGCTAATCAAAATACAACGCCAACTGCGGCTTGCGTTTCCGAGGAGCATCGGCAAGTTGTTCGGAAATCGCGTTCCAGTCGCTGAGTGTCGCAGACAATGACAGGGACGGTTCGATAGCTCGTGTGACTTGATGCAGCATGAACTGGAAGTCACGCCACGCACTGGGTGGTCGGTGTCTCTGCCAAGCGGTATCCCCAGGGGGAAATGGCGCGTGCGTGGGCGATCAGTTTTTCCACCAGCAGAGCCACGAATAGCTTGCCGTAGAGCCAAGCCTTCGCGCTCTCGTCGCCATGCTTGGGCAGATGCCCGAGTTGCGCCAGCGACTTGAAGCGCTTGAACACCAGTTCGACCTGCCAGCGGGTGCGGTACCACTCCAGTATGTCCGTCGCCGAGAATTCCGCGGCGGGGAAGGTGGTGAAGACGATCACGTACTTGGCGAACTCCAGGGTTTGCGGCTGCAGCTGCGTGCCCTTCTTGGAAGCCTGCCGGCGCAGGCTCTTGTGCGCGATCCGAATCGCCTCCTGCGTCTTGCGGAGCGCGCACACGCGCCCGGCCACCGCTGCGCCCTGCCGGCCGACCGCCCGGACCTCCCACGAGCGGACCGCTCCGGCGTGCCGGACCGCCTTGACAGCCCCCAGCAGGTCGAACGGCCGACCCTGCACTGTGCGCAACGGCAGCGCCGAGGTGTTCACCCGTACCGTGACCCGACCCCCGGCGTCCGCTACATGGCGTATGCCCCGGAAGGTCGAATAGCCCCGGTCCGCCAGCAGGTAATCGCCCGAGCGGATCGGGAAATGCACGAAGCTCTCGCCCGTTCCGCGACCCTTCGTCGCCGTCAGCTTGAAGAAGTCGCAGGCCAGCGCCGGCAGGCGCACGCTGTAATGCACGCGCCACAGCGACCCCGTCTTGCCCGGTTCCTTGACTGTCGTCGCGTCAATCGCCCGCACTTGGAAGCCGGCGCTGGCCGACAGCTCCACGCCCCGCTCCCGGAACAGCTCGACGCACAGCGCGCGCAACCAAGCCTGCGACTTCCTCAGCCGATGCCACAAAGCCACGGCCGAGAGTTCGGCCAGCTGCGCCTTCCTAGCGCGCACCGCGGTCTCCTTCAGCGAGTACCCGCAGCCGAGATGAATCAACAGCACCCGCAGCAGGTTCTCCGCAGACTTGTCCTTGCGCAGCCCCTTCAATGCCCCCGTAACGACCGCTAGGTCCCGCCAATTGCCGGGCAGGAACGATACCAGCAGACCCCAATCCTCACTCATCCCTGATGGAAGTCTCTTTGCAGCGTCCACACTTCTAGCATACACTGCCGAATTCAAACAATTTAACGCTTATGGGGGTGCGCCCCGCCGCGGCTAAGATGGTCGAGGCGTGCGATGCGTTGTGCAGCGGGTTAGCTCAGCGCGTGTCACCGTAGCTGGCGAGCTCCGGGCCAGCATCGGACGGGGCCTGCTTGTCTTGGTCGGCGTGGGCAAGGGTGACACGCAACGGGATGCCGCCTATCTGGCGAACAAGACGGCCGGGCTGCGCATCTTCGAGGGAGCAGACCACCGGATGACCCGCTCCGTCCTGGATGTCGGCGGGGCGATCTTGGCCGTCTCGCAGTTCACGCTGTACGGCGATGTGCGCCGGGGCCTGCGGCCGAGTTTCGACGAAGCAGCACCGCCAGAGACTGCCGAGGCGCTCTACGACGCGTACGTAGCGCTATTGAAGGAACGGGGCCTGGATGTCTCGACCGGGGTCTTCCGAGCCATGATGCAAGTGGACCTGACGAACGACGGGCCCGTTACGGTCCTGATTGATTCTGCGAAGCGATTCTAGCGACGACCGGTGGCATCGCGGCAGCGCCGTGCAGAGGTCGGCCCGCGTCGCGCTCCGCTCCAGCCTGCTTGCGCGCCCAAGGGCCACGCGCGGGATGGCCGGCGAGTCATGCCAGGCTGAACGCCACAAACTCGTCCCCCGAGCGCTTTCCCCCACTGCCGATGTCGCGACCACCGCCACCAGCGGCGATCACCACGTATTGCTTGCCGTCCACGGCATACGTGCAAGGCGTGGCATAGCCTCCGGCCGACAACTGGTGCTCGAACAGGATCTCTCCAGAACTCGTGTCGAACGCGCGAAACTTCTCGTCTTGGGTCGCACCGAGAAACACCAGCCCGCCCTTGGTGACGATCGAGCCACCCACGTTGAACGTCCCCGTGCCCGTGATGCCCCTCTTGGTCAGCTCGGCGTACTCGCCGATCGGGCGCCGCCAGCGGTACTCCCCGGTACCCAGGTCAAGACAGAGCAACTCGCCCCACGGTGGCTTCGCCGCAGAGTATCCCTCGTCATCCATGAGGAACGGGTACCCAAGGTGCATGTGCGGATAGCCGACACCCTCCGGAGCATCGACGAGCGTGAAGTACTTCGGCCAGTTGTTGGCGTTGATGAACATTAGCCCGGCCTCGGGGTCATGGCTCGTGCCGCCCCAGATCGTGCCTCCGACCGTTCCCGGGTTGTAGACGGTGCTGGTCCTGCTCGGGGGTGTGTACAGACCTCCGCGGCGCATGTCGCTGAGGCGCCGCAAGACTTGGGACCGAGCTTCCTCGGAGATGTCGGTGATCAGCGAGTCGTCAGCGAACCCCTGCCTCGCAAAGGGCGACGGGCGGGTCGGGAACGGCTGCGTCGGGTAGGTGTGCTCGCCGTCCATTATGGAGGCGGGCACCGGCCGCTCCTCGATCTCCCAGACGGGCTCGCCCGACTCGCGGTCAAATATGTACCAGAACGCCTGCTTGGAAATCTGCACGACGATGTCCTGCCAGCCGTCGCCCCGCGGGCGCCGCGCCAGCACGGGCTGTGCCGGGAGGTCGTAGTCCCAGAGATCGTGGTGGATCATCTGGAAGTGCCACTTGCGCTCTCCCGTCCGCACGTCCAGCGCGATCAGCGAGTTTCCGAACAGATTGGCGCCGGGCCGGTTGGCGCCGTAGAAATCGTACGTCGGCGAGCCGGTGGGCACAAACAGCAGACCGCGCTCGCTGTCCACGCTCATCCCACCCCAGTTGTTCGCCCCGCCGGCCGTCTTCCAGCTGTCCTTGCCCCACGTCTCGTGCCCAAACTCGCCAGGATGCGGGATAGTGTGGAAAATCCAGCGGCGCTTGCCGGTGCGGATGTCGTAGGCGCGAATGTGGCCGGGCGCGGCGGGGTCGGGGCCCTCGCTCCCGTACCCCCCGCCGACGATGAGCAAGTCCTCGAAGACCACGGCTGGGCTGGCGAAGGTGGACCGGGTGGACTCTCCCAACTCCCTGTCGAGTCCCTGTTTGAGGTCGAGGATTCCTCCGTCGGCGAAGCCGGGCACCAGCTTCCCGGTGTCGGCGTCAAGACAGTAGAGCCGGCTCTGGGTCGAGCCGGACATGAATATGCGCCGGTCCGAGCCGTCCTCCCAATACGCGACGCCACGGTTCACGCCCTTCGAGCGACGCGTCTGGATGCCCTCGAACGGATCAAAGTTCCAGAGCATCTTCCCGCTGGTCGCGTCCAAGGCGCGCACTTGCACCTGCGCGGTCGTGACGTACATCCGACCGTCGACGACGATCGGCGTGCATTCGATCTTGGTCTGTGGCCGCTGTTGGCTGTCTCCGGTCGCATGGACCCAAGCCACCTCGAGCCCGGACACATTGGAGCGGTTGATCTGGTCGAGCTCCGAATACCGGGTGGCCGCCAACGTGCCGCCGTAGTGCCCCCAATCGGCCGAGGCACCGGGCCGGGACACCGCCATGCCACGACCAACGCCGCCGGCCAAGGCAGCGGCGGTCTTTAGGAAGTTGCGCCTAGATGGGAATTCTTGCATCGGACTGCCTGCAATCATAAGCGCTCGCGCGCTCGCGGGGGCTGCTGGGCCTGACGTTACGGTTCCGGACGGGCGTGCCCGACGGCGTGCTTCCCCCGGGTCTTGGCCGTCTCCCGCTCCTCGGCGCTGAGCGTTCGATTGAACGTCGCCCCGAATCCGTCGATCTGGCGGTACGGGTACTCCTGCCACGGGTCGCGACCGGCGACCCGCGGGTCGCCCCCACGTCGAAGCTCGTCCTCAAGTCGCGCGGCCAAAGCTGCCCGAACGGACTCGTGATCCGGGTCTCCCGCTAGGTTCACCATCTGGTCCGGGTCGGACCGGCAGTCGTACAGTTCCTCGCCAGGCCGCTTGCCGAAGGCCAGGTCGAACTGAACGGGAAATCGCTCGCGGGTCTCCGGTCGCAGCATGAAGTCTTTGAACGGCCCGTCGTCGACATCGCCATGGGGGGCCTTGTTGGAAGAGATGAATTCCGGCCCGCCGCTTGGCCAGCGCTCCGGCTCGAAGTTGCGGATGTACAGGTAGTCGTGGGTGCGGATCGCCCGCATCGGGTAGGTAGCGCCCGCGGGGCGGCACCAGGTGTGGCGCTCCATGCCCGTCAGCGCCCGATCGCGGGAAGGGTCAAGCCGGCCGCTCCCCTCCGCCTCCAACAGCGGGACAAGGCTGCGCCCATCGTGCGTTTCGACGGGCGGCAAACCCGCCGCGTCCAGGAACGTCGGAGCGAGATCGATGTGGCTGACGATGTCGTCGACCCGACGGCCGGCCGCGATCCGGCTCCCCCACCGGACGGCAGCGGGCATGCGCGTGCCACTGTCGTAGAGCGTTGCCTTGGTGCGGGTGAACGGCATGCCATTGTCAGAGGTCACCACGACGAGCGTGTTGTTCAGCTCGCCGATGGCCTCGAGGCGATCGAGCATCCGCCCCAAGTGACGGTCGTAGTGCTCGATCTCGTAGTAGTAGTCGAGCAGTTCCGAACGCACCTCCGGGGCGTCCGGCAGGTAGGGGGGCACCCTGACCGCGGACGGGTCGAGCCCGCTGCGCTCGCCGAGCCCCGGCTCGAAGTCCCTGTGAGGCTCGGTCGCGCCGAAGAAGAAGAAGAACGGCGCGCCGTCGGGCCGCGCCCCCAAGAAGCCCTCGAAGTTCGCCGCGTAGTCCCGGGTATCGATTCCCACCGGGGGATCCGGCTCGAGCCTCTCCCTGTACTCGGTTCCGATCGGGTGCCTCCGCAGTCCGCCGGCCTGCCAGTCCCCGGGGGCCCAAGGCTTCCCGACATATCCCACGTGATAGCCGGAATCTTCAAGAAGGTGGGTGAACAGCGGATACTCGGGCGGCAGCGTGCCGTAGAGCACGCCAGCCTCGCCGATCCTCCAAATTTGGCGCCCCGTCAACAGTGCCGAACGGGACGGCGTGCAAGACGGGCAGGCCGTGAACGAGTGGGTCAGGATCACGCCTTCCCGCGCCACGCGATCAAAGGCGGGCGTGCTCACGACGGGGTCCCCAAGGATTGAGGCGTGCGGGTAGGACTGGTCGTCCGAGTACACCAGCAGGATGTTGGGTCGCGACGAGGTGTCGCTTGCGCCACAGGCAAGCAAGCCGAACCCTGCCGAAGTCGCTAGCAGCTCGCGCCTTGTGATCGGAGTCATCGTCCACCCCCGCCGTCGTCGCCCTTGCCGCGGGCCTCCAGGATCGACTGCTCGCTGAGAGCCCCCTCGGAGCTGCGTCCCGGGAGCGCGTCCATGACGGCCGGATACGGGTATTCCAATCCGAGCAACTGCCGCATCCGATCCCCGTAGCGCTTCGCATCCTCGCGATCGATGCAGCGGCTCCAGTCCTCGATCGGCTTGATCGACTTGATGGTGTAGGAGCCCAGAAGGGCCGCCCGCGACGCGGCGGATCGGTTCGTCTGGCCGGCATGCCAGAGCAGCGCCGGGAACATCAGCAGCGCGCCCGGCCGCATCCGGACCCGGATCGCCCGCCGTTCGAACTCGGCCGGATCGGGCCAGCGGGCCAGCCGCTGGCTGCCGGGGACGATCGCCGTCGCGCCGTTCTCGATCGTGAACTCGTCGAGCGGAATCACTGTCTCAACTGCGAGAAAATAGCTGGCGTTCAGGGTGCGCGGCCAACGCTCGCGGGCATGCAGGTCCCAGTACGGGTAGTCCACGTGCGGTTCCTGTGCCTGCGCTCCGGGATGCAGGACGTTTGCCGCGAACGAGCTCAGCATCAGGTCCTCCCCGAGGATCGGCTCCATCAGGGACAGCACCGCCCGGTCCGAGCAGAGTTGCCGAAAGATCCGCCCCTTGGCCGGAAGGTTCCAGACGCGCGCTTGGGCCGTGTTCACGTCGTCGCCGTAGAAGTGCGACGTCCGGCCGGGCTCTTCCTCCAGCAGCGAATAGATCCGCTCCCGGGCCCGGCTGACGGCACTCTGCGGGAAACAATCCTCCAGCAGCAGATAGCCTTGGCCGTCGCACAGTTCTGCAACGCCAGAATCAACCTCGGGAATCCCGCGGCCCATGGGCATATAGGATAGCGACTGGGAGGACACTGCATTTGAGCGCACTGCGAATCGCGCTGCTTCCAGGAGATGGGATCGGCCCCGAGGTGACTGCCGCGGCGGTTTACGTCCTGAGGGCGGTGGAAGCGCACTCGGACGACCTAGTCTTCGAGTTCGAGACTCTTTCCGTCGGCGCGGGTGAATACCTTCGGTCTGGAGACCCTCTGCCCCGGGCCACCCTTGATCTTGCCCGCGGGTTCGACGCCATCCTGCTGGGGGCCATGGGACTTCCCGACGTGCGATGGCCCAACGGCACCGAGATGGCGCCGCAGATTGACATACGGGAGCAGTTGGACCTGTACCAAGGCGTCCGTCCGGTATCCCTGCACCACCCGGGCCTGACGCCCCTCCGCGACGGCGCCCGCCGCGGCATTGACTTCGTGATCTACCGCGAGAACACGGAGGGCCTTTTCTGGGAGCGTGGAGCGTCGCACGATCCGGACGCCGAATACGTGCAAAATGCGATGCGCATTTCCAGGCGCGGCGCGGAGCGCATCGTGCGGGCGGCGTTTCTCGCGGCGCGCCAGCGGCGGGGGCACGTGACGCTCGTGGACAAGGCCAACGTGCTGCCGGCCATGGCGTTCTTCCGCAGCGTGTTCGACCGCGTGGCCCCCGAGTTCCCGGACATTGAGACGCGCCGCGTCTATGTGGACGCCGCGGCCCTGTTCCTCGTGCGCCAGCCCGACATGTTTGACGTGATTGTTACGGAGAACATGTTCGGGGATATCCTCTCCGATCTGGCGGCGGGCATCGTAGGGGGCATGGGCATGGCGCCCTCCGCGGACATCGGCGACAAGTACGGAGTTTTCCAGCCCGCGCACGGGAGCGCTCCGGACATTGCGGGCCAGGGCATCGGCAACCCGATAGCGACGATCTTGTCGGCCGCGCTGATGCTGGACTGGCTGGGCCGCGAAGCCGAGGGGGACACGATCCGAACGGCGGTCGAGGGCGCGCTCCGGGATGAAAGCTGCCGTACGCCGGACATCGGTGGCACGACGTCGTGCGCCGAGATGGCCGAGGCGGTCGTTTCGCAAATTTGACCGCCGCCCGCGAAACCCAGGCCCCGGGCCGGCCACTCCAAGGGCAGGGCCACGGTGATGCGGTTCGAACCGGTGCGGTCCGGGGTCGCTGTGCGCGTGCGTGGCGCGGCGATCAGCAGGGCCGCGGATCCCGGCACTTGTGGCCCGTGCGATCCCCGCCCAGCGCTCATCCGTGCGACCATTGAGGGACCCCGCGGAGAGGAGCGACACGATGCCGCGCATTTTTTTCACAACTATGTTCGTCTTGACACTGGCTTTCGGAGGATGTTCGTCGAGCGAGCCGCCCGAAAGCGCGGCCGCAGCGCCGGAGAGGCCCGCCGAGCAAATCCGTGACGAGACGCACCGCTTTCACAAGGACGGCCTGGTTCGCTCCGAAGTGATCCAAGACAAGCTCGGGGGGAAGGACTTCATGCCCGGCGGGAACTACGCCGAGTACAGCAAGGACGGGAAGCAGTACAGCGTCGCCTTTACGCTGCGGAGCAACGCAGACCAAGCGATGTTCCTCTCGATGGACTATCGGGACGCGCTCAAGGATTCGAAGTTCATACCGCACTTCGGAGGGTTTTTCGGAATGGACGGTGACACGCCGACCCTCGTCTTCCAGAAGGACAAGTACGTGGTGGCGGTTTCGGGGCTCGAACTTGAGGACGCAGACCAGGCCAGCCGGCTGATCGCGGGCTATTTGCACTGACAGGGCGCGGGACGTGCGTAGAATGGCTGCAACGATGCACTTGCGGTTCGCATTGCCGCTGGCGCTAGCAGCGGCCTCCGCCGCCGGGGCGCAGAGCGAGGGCGAGCGACACTTCGAGGAGAACGTTCGACCGCTCTTCGCGGGCCGGTGTCAGACATGTCACAACGATTCGGTCCGTAGCGGCGGGCTGTCCCTCGCCTCGAGAAATGCCGTGCTGGAAGGGGGCACGAGAGGCCCCGCGGTGGTGCCGGGCAATGCCGCCGACAGTGTTCTGCTACGCGCCGTAGACCGTCAGGGAGCACTCAAGATGCCGCCCGACGGACCGCTGGAGCCCGGCGACGTCCAAGCACTGCGGGATTGGGTGCTGTCCGGGGCCGAGTGGGGAGCGCCGGCTGGGGACCCTGAGCAAGCCGCCTCGCTGTGGTCTTTGCGACCGATTGATCGCAGCGAGCCGCCAACCATCGGGCAACCCTCTTGGGCGCGGAACGCCATTGACAACTTTGTGCTGGCACGCTTGGAGCGGGAGGGGATCGTGCCCTCCGACGCGGCGGAACGCAGGACGCTGATCCGCCGGGCCAGCCTGGATCTGACGGGACTGCTACCCTCCCCCGAGGCCGTGCGGGCGTTCGTCGAGGATGACGGGCCGGACGCGTACGCGCGGCTCGTGAACGGGTTGCTGGACTCTCCGCACTACGGAGAGCGCTGGGGACGGCACTGGTTGGACATCGCGCGCTATGCGGACACCAACGGTTATTCGATCGACGGCCCGCGGTCGATCTGGCCCTACCGCGACTGGGTTATCAGGGCTTTGAACTCCAACATGCCCTTCGACCGGTTCGTGGTGGAACAGGTGGCAGGCGACCTCCTGCCCGACCCGACCCGGGAGCAGCTGATCGCGACCGGGTTCCATCGCAACACGATGGTCAACCAAGAGGGCGGCATCGACTTCGAGCAGTACCGCGTGGAGGCCGTCGTGGACCGGGTCCGCACCACAGGCGCGGCGTTCTTGGGACTCACGCTGGCCTGCGCGCGCTGCCACGACCACAAGTTCGACCCAATCTCCCAGCGCGAGTTCTACGGCCTGTTCGCCTTCTTCAACAATGTCGACGAACTGGGCGGCAACCTGGGAGAGGTTGAGGGCCGCAGCCGGATGATGGAACCGATCCTGGAGCTTGCCGACCCAGAGTTGCTCGCCGGGCGCGACAGGGTCAAGGCTCGGCTGGCCGAGCTGCGCAAGGAGCTCGATGCGCTCGGGGCCGAGCTGGAGGCGGACTGGGACCGGCGGATTACGAGCGCTGACACGGATGCGTTGCTAAGGGCGCGCAAGATCGCGGAGACCGACCCGGCGGAGCGCTCTTCGGTCGAGGACGCAGTGCTCGAGAGGTTCTTCGCAGAGCATGTGCCCGAGTACGAGGCAAAGCAGGAGGAGATCAAACGCGCTGGCAAGGAACTGCCCGAAGTGCCCTGGACGATGGTCATGCGCGACCTGCCGGAGGCACGCGAATCGTACCTCCACGTGCAGGGCGATTTCACGAGAAGGGGCGAAGCGGTAACGCCGGGAACTCCGGCCGTGCTCCCATCAATGGCGCCGGGCCTCCCGAAGAACCGTCTCGGACTGGCCCGCTGGCTGGTTGCGGACGACAACCCGCTCACTCCCCGGGTGACGATGAACCGGGTCTGGCAGCGGTATTTCGGCCTGGGCTTGGTCGAGACGGAGAATGACTTCGGCACTCAGGGCAACGAGCCGAGCCACCCGCGTCTGCTCGACTGGCTGGCATCGGAGTTCGTGGCCAGCGGCTGGGACCTCAAGCACATGCACAGGCTGATCGTCAATTCGGCGACGTACCGGCAGAGTTCCCGCCACCGGCCCGACGCGGCCGAGACGGACACCGGCAACCGCCTGCTGGCGCGCCAGAACCGATTTCGGCTAGAGGCCGAGATCGTCCGGGACGCGGCACTGAGCGCGGCGGCGCTGTTAACGCCGACCGTCGGCGGGCCCAGCGTCTATCCCCCGCAGCCGGACGGCGCCGGGCAGTTCACCCAGGTCGACCGGAATTGGACGGCCGACACCGGCCCGGGCCGCTTCAGGCGCGGCATGTACACCTACTTCATCCGCTCGGCGGCCCACCCTGGGCTGATCCTGTTCGATGCGCCGATCGCTCAGGAGAGCGTGACCCGCCGCAACCGCTCCAACACACCGCTGCAGGCGCTCACACTGCTCAACGACAGCTCCCAGACCGAGTTTGCCACCGCCCTGGCCCGCCGTGTGCGCGCGCATTCCCCTTCGCGGGACGAGCGGATCCGGCGCGCTTTCGAGATCTGCCTAGCCCGCCCGCCACGCCCGGCCGAGCACGAGCGTATCGAGCGGCTTCTGGGCCAGATGGCAGACGCGTTCGCGAGCGACCCGGATGCGCTTGCCGAGAGCGGGGCCGACTCCTCGCGGGGCGCCGCGTGGACCGCCGTCGCGAGGGTAATGCTCAATCTGGACGAATTCGTCACGCGACAGTAACCCAGGAAAGGAACGGATCATGCACCCCGCCACTGACCCGCGGGTCCAGAGAACCCGCCGCCAACTCTTTCAGGACTGCGGAATCGGCATCGGCAAGCTGGGCCTGACCTCGCTGTTCGTCGGCGATTCCCTTTTCTCGAAGCCAGCGGCGAAGACCGGGGGCATGCACCACCGTCCGCGCGCGAAGAGTGTGATCTACCTGTTCATGGCGGGCGCTCCGAGCCAGTTCGAACTCTTCGAGCCCAAGGCAGAGCTGCAGAAGCTCAGCGGCGAGACCCTGCCCCCCTCAATGCTCGAGGGCAAGCGATTCGCATTCATGGAGTCGTTCACAAAGGACCCGCCGAAGCTGCTGGGCACACGCCGCAAGTTCGCGCGCCACGGCGATTCGGGCCACTGGGTGTCGGAGTGCTTGCCCCACACGGCGCAGGTGGTGGATGATCTGACGTTCCTGAGGGCGGTCCACACCGAGAACTTCAACCACGCGCCCGCCAAGATATTCATGAACACCGGCACGCCGTTCTTCGGGCGTCCGAGCATGGGCGCTTGGGTTAGCTACGGCATCGGGAGTGATGCCAAGGACCTGCCCGGCTTTGTCGTCCTGCAGTCGGGGCCCCGTGGGCCGCGCGGCGGAGCGATGAACTGGACCAGCGGCTTCTTGCCGACGGCTCACCAAGGCGTGCCGTTTCTGAGCGGCGGGGCGCCAATCTTGAACATGACGAGCCCCGAAGGTTTCGGGGGCGAGCGCCAAGCGGCCACCGTTGACGCCATCGTGGACCTCAACAGGCTCAACATGAAAGCAGTTGGCGACCCCGAGATCTCAACGCGGATCGGGGCCTACGAAATGGCCCACCGCATGCAGACCAGCGGTCCGGAGCTGATCGACTTCTCGACCGAGACGCAGGCGACTCTGGACCTGTACGGGGCTGAGCCGGGGGAGAAGTCGTTCGCGAACAACTGCCTCCTGGCCAGGCGCCTCGTCGAGAGGGGGGTGCGCTTCGTGCAGCTGTACCACTCCAGCTGGGATCACCATGGCGGTCCCGGCGAGAGCCTTGACAAAGACCTGGACGATGTCTGCCTGTCAGCGGACCAAGCCTGCAAGGCCTTGATCACCGATCTCAAACAGCGCGGGATGCTCGACGAGACGCTGGTCGTTTGGGGAGGCGAGTTTGGCCGGACCCCGATGGGCGAGGTGCGGGACACGGTCGGCCGCAATCATCATATCGACGCTTTCACGATGTGGTTCGCGGGCGGTGGGACAAAGCCCGGCGAGAGCATTGGCGAGACGGACGAGATTGGGTTTCAGCCGGTCAACGGCGCGGTTCACGTGCACGACGTGCAGGCCACGATTCTGCACTTGCTCGGAATCGACCATGAGCAACTCACGTTCCGGTTCCGCGGTCGGGACTTCCGCCTGACAGATGTCGGCGGCAAGGTGATCGAGCCACTTCTCGCATAGCGGATTGACCGGGACCGGGCAGGCAGCACCGCTATGGGCCTCTCGCGCCTGACGGCCACGTCGCCCCTGGGCGTGCGGGCAGAGCGTGCGATCCGGAACGGCGCGTGAGTTGCGGTCCAGCGGGGCGGCCATTAATGATCGGCGCGACCGCGCTTGTACGCGATACACGGACGGTCCCGTGAGGGCCGCTCAATGAGCAGGCTGGTCCTCGTGCGCCACGGCCAAGCGGAGGCGTTCTCGGATAACCCCGACCGACTCAGCCGTCTTGGCTGGGATCAGTGCCTCGCTCTCGGGCGCTACTGGCTCGAATGCGGCGTGAGCTTCGACGCGGCGTTTCACGGCTCGCTGCGACGCCAGCGCGAGAGCTACGAAGCAGCGCGCCGGGCGTACCGGCGGGCCGGGGCGCCCTTTCCCCGGGCAACGGAAGTGGCAGGCCTCAACGAGTACAGCACGCAGGACCTCGTGACCACGATCGCCCCGCGGATCGCCCGGGCTGACCGCGCAATCGCGCCGTTGTGGGACTCGTGGCTGGCATCGGCTGGCGGACCGAGCCGGAACCGCGATTTTCAGCGTCTGTTCGAGGCGCTCGCCATGCGTTGGGCGCGCGGCGAGATTTCCGACCCGCTGCTCGAGCCTTGGGAAGACTTCCGCTCGCGCACCGAGGCAGCGTTGGACCGGGTTCGGAGCGGTCACCGCAAAGGCGCATCAGTCGTGGCCTTCACGTCCGGGGGACCGATCGGAATCGCGGTGCAGTCCTGCCTGAGGGCCCCACCTAGCTCGGCCTTGGACGTCAACTGGCGCGTGCGCAACTGTTCGCTGACGAGTTTCGTGTTCAGCGGTCCCAGAATCTCGCTGGACGGCTTCAACGAGTTGCCGCATTTCGCAACATCTCCGGGCTTGGTGTCCTTCCGGTAGGCTCGCAAGTGCGACCGTTCTGCGACCGTTATCCCTGCTGGCGAGCAGGCGAGCCGATGGTCCTCAACCGAAGACTTTGGACAGCCGATCCAAGGGGCCCACTGTCCAAGCCAGCCTCGCCCGGCACATCGAAGCCAAGATGCGGCGTGCCACCGCGGGCCAAGCCTGTCGCCTCGCCCTCAGCGCCCCCGGCGGAAGCGCTTGGGTCCACCTCGCTTGGGTGGCTGCAAGTCCCGGTTGATCATCTGCCGAATCCGCATCGCCTCCGAGGCCGGGATCTGCTGCAGAAATAGCCTGCGACGGGGCGAACGCGAGACTCTCTGGGGCTTCGCAGGACCTAGCCGCCCTCGAATCTCGCTGAGCTGTCTGCAAATCTCCTCGAATCGGGCCAATATCTCGCTGAAGTACGTGTCAATCCGCTCATGGACCTTGACGAGGCTGCGGCGTGCGAACCAAGCTTGGGTTGAGACAACAAAGAGGATCGCGACAATCACGTACAGCACGTACAGCACATCCATCGTGTCTAGGTTAGCGCACTACCGGCTGAATCCGGCGTTCTCCGCAAACGAGCCCCATTGCTTGATCGGAGCGCGGCCGTTCGTAGTGGCGACGCCAGCACGAGCACAGTCCGCTGGCAGCGACCCTACGGCTCCCAAATCACTGATCTGCGAGTCTGCGACCAAAGCCGAGGATCTGGGAAGAGAGGGTGGAGCCTGACACCGTATCGCGAGACCGCGCGTGCCCGCGCCCGTCATCTGGGAGGAGCCCAACGAACCGTCTGGGTGTGCACGTACGTCACGTCCGTGTCGTTCTGGCCAAATGCACCCTCGCGACTTGCCCCTCTGGCGATGATCTCGTCGAACCGCTGCCGGAGTTCCGCGGCCGGGCCTGGGTGCTCGTCGATGACATTGGCCGTCTCTGCGGGATCGTTGGCGAGGTTGTAGAGCTCTGCGACCGTCGTTTCCCCCCTGGACTCTTCCAAGCTCTCGGACACGTTTCGGAAGACCAGCTTCCAAGGACCGTCTCGGTAAGCGAATTCCCCGTGGTTCGAGTGGCTGACGAGAGAAGTCCGGGCCGGGCTGGACGCCTGGCCCAGCGCGGCTGCCAGAAAGCTGATGCTGTCCTCCGCAGCTTCGGAGGGCAAGGGTTCCCCGATCACATCCATACAAGTGGCGAACAGATCCGTCAGGCTGACGAGCTGGTCGCTGGCCGTACCCGGGCGAACCTTGCCCGGCCAGCGGACCACAAGCGGCACACGGTGCCCACCCTCCCATATGTCGCCCTTGTGCCCGCGAAACTCACCGCTGGGCATGTGGCCGGCGTCAATCAGGTCTTCCCAGCCCGTGTAGTGGGAATGTCCGTTGTCGGCGGTGAATACGACGATCGTGTCTTCGGCGATGCCGGCCTCGTCGACCGCTGCCACGACCTGGCCGGCGGACCAGTCCGTCTCCATCACGAAATCCGCGATTGGCGCGATTCCACTCGCCCCTTGGAACGCGGCGGAAGGCGAGATCGGCTCGTGAGGGGACGTCATCGAATACAGCAGGAAGAACGGACTGTCACCCGCTGCGAGCTCGTGCACCTTGCGAACGGCACGCTCGGTCAGCTCGGGCACGATCCGACGCAATCGCCATCCCGGCGCCATGGGGCTCCCCTGAAAACCTCGCGGCAAGACAATCCCCTCGCTCAGGTCGTGCACGTAGCGCTCCGTGGGGAGCGGCGAAACGCTGTCACCCTCGATGAAGGAGAACGGCGGCATGTTCGGCAGATCCACGCCGAAGTAGGAGTCGAAGCCGCGGGCCATAGGCCCGCTGCGGACGGGTTGGTTAAGGTCCCACTGCAGCGTCTTCTGCCCGTTGCGGACCGCGGTCATCCGGCTCTCCTGGGGGCCCGGCCATTCCCAGCCAAGGTGCCACTTTCCGATCAGCGCTGTCGCATAGCCCCGCTGTCGAAGGGCCGACGGCAGGGTTGGCCGGCCCTCGTCGATCAGCGGAGGCTCGTAAGCCGCGAGCACCCATTCCTGCAGGCGCGTCCGCCAGCTGTAGCGCCCTGTGAGCAGGCCGTACCGCGTTGGAGTGCAGACGGCTGAAGGGCTGTGCGCATCGGCGAAGCTGATGCTCTCGGCGACGAGCCGGTCCAAGTGGGGGGTGGCAATCTTGTTCTGCGGATAGTGCGCCTGAATGTCGCCGACGCCAAAATCATCGGCCAGGATCACAACCACGTTCGGTTCTCGCACGGGGGATTCTAGGGCGCAGCTAGACAGCGCTGCGAGAGCGGCGAGGAGCAGGGTGACTGAGGTTCGCATAAGGTTTCTCCAAGCTGCCAAAGCAGCCCAAGGCTCGGAGGGGGCATGGACTGTTGCCAGCCTCGAGATGGCGCCCAGAGGTGACCGACTGTGGCCGGCAGCAGCCATCCGGGCCCCCAACGCTGGGTGGCTGAGGGTTCGCGGGGACATCAGCGAGACGAGAACGCCTCGCTGGCAACGATCTCGGCGATCAGGTCGCGAAGACCGTAGCCCTCTTTGGGCTCAGCGTCCACGATTCGCCCGACATCCGTCCGATCGGCCCGGGCAGGGAGCCGACCTGTGCCGTACTCGAGCAGCACGCCCGCCAGCGTGCGGGTGAACTCGTGCGGACGGGCCATGATGTAGTCCTTGAGATCCTGCGGGCCGTCCAACTTCGTTCCGTCCGGCAACTCGCCCCGCGCATCGACAGCCTGCCCGGGGCCAACCTCGGCGTGATAGGCCTCGCGCCAACCACCGGCGGCGTCGTAGTTCTCCAATGCCAGCCCTATCGGATCGATCTCAGCATGGCACACTGCGCACGACGCGACGCTCTGGTGCGCATTCAACACTTCGCGCACCGTGCGAGCCCCCGAAGTGTCGGCGACAATCGCGGGGACATCCGCCGGAGGTGGCGGCGGTGGCCGTCCCAGAATGTTCTCCAGCACCCAGACTCCCCTGAGGATCGGCGAACTTTCGACCCCGTCCGCGGTGGCCGCGAACAGGCCGGACAGTCCGAGCACCCCGCCTCGCATCGCAACGTGGCGCGGGGCATCGGGACCGAGCGAGGAAAACTCGAGGCGCTCGGGCTCGGGCCACAGCAGACTCTGGCGCTGGTCCGCCTCGAGTCTGTGCAGGTCCACCTCGCTGCCCGGCAAGCCCCATGCGATCCGCATCGGCTCGTTGGCGTACGTGAAATCCGAGTCGATGAACGTGCGGATCGAGCGATTCTGGCGCAGGACCTCTTCGACGAACATCTCCGCCGAGCGCACCATGCCGTGCCGGATCAGCTCGCTCCAGACATGGCGCACGTCGCACACCATGACGGCCGCCGCCTTGCGATTGGCCAGCCACTGGCCGGTGAAATGCTTGACAAACTCCCCCACCTTGGGATCGGCCACCATCCGCGCGACCTGATCCCGCAAGACGGCCGGATCCGCCAAATCCCCGGTCGTGGCCAAGGCCAGCAGCTCGCGGTCGGGCATCGTGCTCCACAGGAAGTACGAGAGCCTGCTGGCGAGAGCGTGTGCGTCCTGCACTCCTGATCCCGTCTCGCGGAAGAGGAACTGCGGCGAGAGCAAGACGCGGCGGACACCGTAATGGACCCCATACTCCGGCACTGGCCGCTCGGCCATGTGTCCGAGGACATCGTTCACGAGTGCCCCTTGTTCGGCCTTGGTCAGTGGCCGTCGGAACGCCCTCTCTGCAAGGGGCAGCAGAGTGGACTCGAGGTAGGCCCGATCCGAAGCGTGCTCCCTGCCCTTGATGTACTGCCTCTGGCGTGGCAGCGGACCGACCGGGCCTTGGATCTCCATCCGCTCGAACCGCACCGTAGCGTGCGGAGCGTCCCTGGATTCGTCCAGATACTTGGCAAGCCGCCGCCGCAAGTCCACGGTGTTGCCGGGCTGGCGAAGCAGCGCGTCGGGGTACCGGCCGCTGAACCGGTTGTCGCAATAGACGTGGAAGGTCTCGCCCTTCTCAAGCCGCACATCGGTCTCGATCTCGCGAGGCTCCCGGTTTACCACGGCCAGCTGCCCGACCCGGGGCAGTTGCGCCCGCAGGGCGCGTTTCGGAAGGTCGTAGTCGGACGGATTGAACGCATAGAAGCCCAGCCGAAGGGGCTTGCCGTCCGCCCCGTGCGACGCCTCTGCGCTGACCACCATGCGCACTCGGTACAGTCCCGAGGCGGGCGCGATGAAGCCGCGGTCCCACAGGGCGCCGGACCACCCGGCGATGTTGACGCCTGTGAAGTACAGGCCCGTCTCGTCGCCCTCGCGGACCCAGTACTTGGTCCGGCTATTGTCCTGCCCGACGCTGACCCGATTCGCGGACGACCGGACCACCGGCTTGCCGGGCAAGTGCACGAGCCGGTCGGCTATGTCAACCGCCACTTCGTGATACGCGTCCAGATGCCCGGGTGTGAGGTGTGTCCCGGTGGCCATCGTGTCGAACCGCTGGTCCGGGCTGTCGTCGGGAAACGTGACCGGCAGGCGTATCTCCCGAATCCCGAACAGATCCCGCAAGGTGTTCAGGTATTCGATCCGGTTCAAACGGCGCACCAAGCCAGCGGCCGCAAGGTCCGCCCCGCCGAGCCGTGACCCGATCAGGTCAGCGAATCGTTCCCGCTCCGCGGTCGGGGGCTGAGGGGCGCCGCGCGGGGGCATCAGCCCGGCCGAGACGAGACCTCGTGCCCGCGCCCAACGCTCCCGGGAATCAGCCTCGGCGAGATCGTGGAGGTCAAGGTCGGCGACAAAGCCTGCGACCGGCTGGTCACCCCCGTGACACGCGAGACAGTAGGCGCCGGCAAAGCCGCCGTCGGCTGCCCCGCAAATGGCCGACGCTAAGAGGACCGCCGACATCAGCGCGGCGGCAGCCCGGAGTCGGGACAATATCACGTCAAGACGCCGTTGAGATCGGACTGGCTGGTGCTGAAGCTGTCCATCTCGAAGCCGAGCCGATGGAGGACCGTCACGAACAGGTCGCAGGCCATGCTGTTTTGCAGGCCGCCCTCGCCGCAGGCGATGTGGCGGCGGTGGGAGAATCCGCCCCCGGCCACGAGCAGCGGGAAGTTCGTCCGGCGGTGCGCGGCCGCATCGCCCATAGCGCTGCCGATCAACGTCACCGTGGAATCGAGCATGCTCCGGCCATCGGCATCCGGCGTGTCCTTCAACGACCGCAGGAAGCGCGCCGCGCCACGCATGTGAAACTCCTCGATCTTCAGGAGACCCTCAATCTTCTCAGGATTGTTGCCATGGTGGGACAGTCGGTGGTAGCCTTCGCCCATCAGCCTGCCATCGAACACCAGCGTTCGGTCTGTGATCGGGATGGTCATCGAGATGACGCGCGTGGAGTCGTTCTGAATGGCGAGGGCCATCAGGTCCCACATCAGGTCCTCGTTCTCGAGCAGGTAGGACCCGTCCACGTTCTCTTCCACGGGCAAGCGAAGGGACTCCGGAGGGCTCGGGAACGGCCTGTCGAGCCAGTCCCGGCGGCGCCGCAGACGGCCCTCGACGGAGCGCATCGAGGTCAGGTACTCGTCAAGCTTGTGCCTGTCAGCGGCGGCAGCCCGCCCGCTCAGCGCCCGTGCCTCGCCCGAGAGCTCGTCCAGCAAGCTGCGGCCCGATTCCAGCAAGTAGACCTGCCGCTTGAGCTCCACGGAGCCAGCGCCGAAGATGCGCGCGTACAGGGTGCTGGGCCGTAGCGTCACCGGCAGGGGCACGCCCGATTCCGAGAATGCCAAGGAAGCCTTCTGCTGGGCACTGCCGCAGCAGAGCTGCAGGGACTCGTAACGAGTCGCCTTGCCAAGCACCGGGGCCACAAACTGGTCCAATGAGACGCTTCGCACGACATGGCCCGTGTAGAGGGTGTAGACCAAGCCGTGGCCGTTGCCAGTGGGCCCCTTGTGGTCAAGGCCCGAGACCGTCGTGAAATCTTCCGACAGGCCCGCCTCGTCGAACGGTCGGAGCAGACGAGGGCTCGGCTTCGAAGCGAAGAACTCAGGCTTGTAGAAGCCTAGCTGGGTGCCGACGCAAACAAGCCGGCGAACTCGCCTGTGCGGCGCTGCCGGACTGACGGGCGCCCCGGGCAGGGATGGGAGGAATGGCAGCGCCAGCGCGTGCGTGGCACCCCGCAAGAACTGCCGCCGGTCCGCCCGTTTCGCGCCGCCCATCACCAGTGCCCTCCTAGTCCGCGCCCACAATCACCGAGCGCCTCGGGCCAAGTGGCAAACGGGCGCGAGCGAATGACCGCGCTGAGCGTGGTGGACCTGGAGGGATTCGAACCCTCGACCTCCTCCATGCCATGGAGGCGCGCTCCCAACTGCGCCACAGGCCCACGACAACTCTGCCGCTAACCAATGCTACCACGCCTATGCCGGACGGGGACGGGGCGAATCACAATTGGCGGGAATTGAACTGACACGTCCGTCAAGGCGCACCGTGGGCCGGGTTGCACGCCCGGAAGACACCCGCGGAACCTGCTGATCTGAAGGACGAGACGCCACGACCTGGCACGGGCCAATCCGGCGCGGCGGCCCGACCGGACGGGTTGGCCAGGGCGATGGCGGATGGGAGCTGTGTTGCGCGTCGGGCCTCGGATGCTTTCCGGGCCAGGGAATGAACTTGGCGAGCAGGGCCCCGGGGCCCTGTAGCGCTGGTATACTTTTCGGCCATGGCAAAGCTGCTCGGCGTCACAGTACTTCCGGAATACATCCAGAGCGAAGGCGTCGACGGGGTGCTGTCAAACCTCACGGCAATTGGCGCTAATGCCGTCGCCACTTCGCCGTACCTGATGGAGGAGGCGGATCGCGAGAGTGGCCAGCGAGAACCGCCCGCGGACGCGGACGCCGGGAGCGTCCGGCTTCTGGACCGGCCCCTGTTCGGAAAGCGGGAGGTGTGGGTAAAGACTGCGCCGAGCTTCACGCCTGACTTGAAGTTCTACGCGGGATTGCGCTACAGGCCATCAGATCCGACCGACCTGACGCGCCAACAGGGCAACGTCCTTCACGAGTTCATCGCGGAGGCCCAGGCGCGGGGAATCAAGGTCTACTTCCAGGTACAGGCGGCGATCCCGCCGGGATACCGCGTGCAATTCGGCGGCCCGATCGAGGCCGACCGGGCCCGCCTGCCGAACGGCACCATACCCGAGCGCAGATTGGCAAAGAACGGCAGCCTTGCGAGCCCACACATCCTGGCCTATGCGCACGCGCTGATTCGCGACATCCTGAAGAATTATCCGGCCCTGGACGGCCTGCGCGTGGACTGGCCGGAATATCCCCCCTACTTCTTGGATTCCGCGTTCTTGGACTTCAGCTATCACGCGGAACAGGCGGCCGAGCGGCTGGGCTTCCCTTTCGAGCGGATGCGCCGCGATGTAGGGGCGCTGTACGAGACGCTCCACGGCGGCCTCTCGGACGCCCTGCTGGAACCGTGGGCCCGTGACGGCGACGGTGGCCGCTACCACTTGATGCGCCTGATGTCGGACTACCCGGGCGTGGGTGCCTGGCTGCGGTTCAAGGCCGCTCTGGTGGAGGAGATGATCCGCGGGTTTCGCGCGACGATGAACGAAGCCGGCGGCCAGTCCGTGGAGCTACTCCCAAACGCGTTCCCCCCACCCTGGACCATCGTCTCGGGAATGGACTTCCGACGCGTGGCGCGACACTCCTCGGCAATCAGCTGCAAGCTGTACACGATGCACTGGCCGATGATGCTCCGGTTCTACGGGAACCAGATCTTTGAGGCGAACCCCGAACTCTCCAGCGAGATGCTCGCCAGTGCCCTGGTCCGACTGCTGGACATCGCGGACGACGGCGGGCTGTCCACCGTGCAAGACTACTCCTATCCTGCCCCCGACGTTCCGCACCCGGTCGGGCCGGAGGCACAGGCGCGGAAGATTCGCCAAGCCCAGCGAGATGCAGGCGACACGCCGGTGTACGTTCTCGCACACGGGTACGGACCGTTGGACGACTTCCGGAGACGGCTCGAGGTCGCCCGCGATGCCGGACGTCACGGATACTGGGTCAATCGGTATGCATACCTCAGCGACGACAAGCTCGAGGTGATCGGACAGGTTGGCGTCTGAGGATCGTCTGGGGCGCTTGGGCGAGCACCTCTTGGGAGCCGTCGCGGAGGTGGCGGCGACTGCAGCGAGCTTGCCCCTCTTCAATTCCTCGTAGCGATTGAGGAATAGTCCGTTCCGCTCCATTTCGAACGTCGCCCTGGCTCGGTCGATATCTGCCCGAGAGATCGCGGTGGCGGGCTCCGGCCTCTTTTTCCAGATTGCGTTCCCCCAGAGTTGCAGGAATGTCGAGCATTCGTGACTCTCGCGGACGGCACGGTCGCGCACGTTGGGCGCGATCGGGCGACCGCCCTCCTTGAGCGGAGGGCTGATCGCATTGGCAGCCGCTGAGGGGCTCAGGCATCCGATCGGCATCTTCTTGCATCGATCCCAGTGCGACACGCCCATCCGGTTCAGGTGGCGAGGACGGTCCGACGTTCCGGCGAGGGGGAGCATCGCCGGCAGCCCCTGGCGCTGCAACTGTTGGGTGGCAGTCAAGATGGCCCGCCCCATCGGGACCCGCATTGCTTGGGCCTCGGCAATCGCCACCAACAGCGGACACTTGCGAGCCCTCCGGGAAATCTCGCTAGAGCTATCGGGTGGCTGTCGAGAAGCGGGGCATCATCCGCGGATTGGCGGAGGGTGGGCACTTACCGGAACGCTCTGGAACTAGTGAAAGTATCACTTTCAGTTTTCGCGCAATCCAACCCGTCCGAGACAGGTTTGGGCTATCCTCATCAGAATCCAAGACTCGGCGTTCAAGACACCTTGGGAATTATGCCTCTTCCGCAGATTCTGTGGGTTAGTGGCATCCAACCTGACCCGGACAAGCGGCTGGTGAGCAGCCACCTGCGGGACCGGCAGGCAGCTCCTTGCAGGCCTCCGCTACCCCAGCCTGTTGCTTCCAGCAGTAGTGCCTCCCGCCCCCTCGACGCCCCTCTGCGGGCCCCGCCGAAGGCCGCCCCGGCTGCGGCGCGGGCCTCCGTTGGTGCAACCATGGTGCCACCCGCAGGAGGTGCTGTGAAGTTCCGCACGATTCTCAACTACATCCACAAATCCCCGGGTTCGTGTACGCCCAGATCCGCCTCTTGGAGAACGAGCGAGGGGACGGCCGGGTGGAAGTCGAGGTCCGGCCTCGCGCCGGCTGCAAACCGGTCTGCTCCGTCTGCGGCATGCCCGGCCCCGGCTACGACCGCCTCCGGACCCGCCGTTTCCAGTTCGTCCCCCTTTATGGCCTGCCTGTCTACTTCCAATACGCCATGCGTCTCGTCAACTGTACTTGGTGCGGTAAGGTCAAGGTCGAACGAGTGCCTTGGGCTGACGGCAAGCGCCCCGTCACCAAGGCCTTCAGCTGGACCCTCGCCGGCTGGGCCCGGCGCCGCTCCTGGCAGGAGAGCGCCCAGATCTTCGGCGTCTCCTGGGATCGTGTCCGCCGCTCCGTCTCCATGGCTGTCGACTGGGGCCGCGCCCGGGTCGACCTCTCCGACGTCAAGACCATCGGCGTCGACGAGATCGCCTGGCACAAGGGACACCGGTACTTGACCCTCGTTTACCAGATCGACCAAGGCTGCCGCCGCCTGCTGTGGGTCGGCGAGCACCGCCGCATCAAGACCCTCGAAGCCTTCTTCGACTGGTTCGGCCAGCTGCGCTCCTCGCAGCTGCAAGTCGTCTGCTCCGACATGTGGAAAGCCTACCTGTCCGTCACCCGCAGACGGGCTGAGAACGCCGTGCGTGTTTTGGACCGCTTTCACATCATGCAGAAACGCTCCAAGGCCATCGACAAAGTGCGCGCCGCCGAGGCCCGCCGGCTCAAGGCCGCCGGCTCCCGGCCGTTGCTCAAGAACGCCCGCTGGCTGCTGCTCAAATGGCGCCGTAACCTCTCAGCAAAGCAAGTCCCCCGCCTCGAGGAAATCCTCCGACACAACCTCAACACCGTGCGGGCCTAGCTCCTCAAGCAGGAGTTTCAGCAGTTCTTTGCCCTGGATACGCCTGAACAGGCGGACAACTTCCTCACACGTTGGCGAAAACGCGTCCAACGCTCCCGGATCAAGCCCCTGATCGGGTTCGCCAACATGCTCCAGAACCACCAGCCCCTCGTCCTCAACTGGTTCTCCACCGGCAAGCAGCACTCCTCCGGGGCCGTCGAGGGTATGCACCTCAAAGCCAAACTCGCCCTCCGCAAAGCCTTCGGCTTCCGCTCCTACCAGAACTACGAGCTCGCCCTCTACCACACCCTCGGCCACCTGCCCGCACCCGACGACGCCCACAGATTTTGCGGATGAGCCGAATTGAATTTTCCCTGAGCCTCCGACCGGAGGACAGCGCGCCGGTGGCCAAACATCTCAGGTCACGTTTGAAGAGCCCCCCTTCGCGTGCTTCGTCGTCCGCAAGCAGCACTCTGATGAGTTCTCTGATGGATCGACAGGCCCCGGGCAGGTTCCAGGGCCGATACTGCGGACTCATTGGACAGGGCTCAGGTAGGTGCCTGCGGGCGGACAGTCCAACGTGCGGCGACATGGCACCCGTTGCGCCATGCGGGGTGGCCGGGCCTTGACCGATTGGTTCCGGGACGTTCAGCGTGGCAGGCGTCGCCCTCAGACTCGGCTACCAGCCGCCGGCCGACTGCGTTGGGGCCCAAGCGCACTTGACGGTGTATCGCCCACGAGCCTTCCAAACGCAGCCGTTCGCGTGCGGCCACAAGGCATATCCAGCCAAAGTTGGCTGAGTGAGTTTAGGCGCTACGGCCCAGGGCGGAATGCTCACTGGGCTGGGCTACGATTAGAGTTCCCGGCGATTCAGGCCGGCGCCACCCACCTTGACCCTCGCAGAGCGGCTTTTCCAACAGCGTTTCGCCAAGATTGCGCGAATCCAAGGCTTGGGCTACGAGCCGTACCCCTATCGGTACGAGTCGTCTCACACGGTCCCTGCCCTGCGAGAAGCCTTTGACGAACAGGTCGGGGAGACCCTGGAGCGCGACCGGCCCGCCGCGCGAATCTGCGGCCGGCTAGTGACCAAGCGCCGCCAGGGCCGGGCTGGTTTCGCGAACCTCAAGCAGAACGGCGCACAGATCCAGATCTATGTCCGCCGGGACGAGGTCCCAGAGCGTGACTTCGAGCTCTACAAGCTGCTGGACGCAGGCGACCACATCGGAGTCGAGGGCCGAGTATTCCGAACGAGGACAGGAGAGCTCACGGTGCGCGCGTCGGCCTTGGAGTTTCTCGCCAAGGGCATCCTCCCACCGCCGGAGAAGTTTCACGGCCTGCAGGACGTGGAAATCCGGTACCGCCAACGGTCAGTGGACCTGATCAGCAACGAGGCGGTGCGTCACACGTTCGTCACCCGGGACCGGGTCACCCGGGCATTGCGCCAGCGTTTCGCGGACAGGGGCTACATCGAGGTCGAGACGCCGATGATGCAGCCGATGTACGGCGGCGCAATGGCAAAGCCGTTCAAGACCCACCACAACGCGCTGAACCTCGACCTTTACATGAGGATTGCCCCGGAGCTCTACCTCAAGCGCTTGACAGTCGGCGGGCTGGACCGAGTCTTTGAGATCAACCGGAACTTCCGGAACGAGGGCATTTCCAAGCAGCACAATCCCGAGTTCACGATGCTCGAGTTCTACGAGGCCTACAGCGACTACGGCGTTCTGATGGACTTTACCGAGGAACTCTTGCGAGCATCTGCCGAGGCCGCACTGGAAGGGGCATCCACTGCCCGCTTCGGCGAGCACGAGATCGACTTCTCCAGCATGGACCGCCTCTCGCTGCACGAGGCTGTCGCCGAGTACTGGCCCGACACGGCTGACCGGCCCAAGCCCGAAGACTTGCGCGACCTCGACAAACTGCGAGCGATGGCCGCGAGTCGCGCGGGCCGGGAGGATGCTGGCATCGCCCTGCCCGAGGGGATTTCCCCGGGGATGGCACTGCTGCGCCTATTCGAAGCAGTGTGCGAGCCGCGCATCATCCAGCCGACCGCGGTCCACGGCTACCCGCTCGAGGCATCGCCCTTGTCGAAGCGGAAACGTGACGACCCGAACTGGGTCGAGCGCTTCGAAGTCTACTGTGGCGGCATGGAGATCGCCAACGGCTACTCCGAGCTGAACGATCCGTTCGAACAGCTGCTGCGATTCGAGGAGCAAGCGGAGGCACGGGCTGCCGGGGACGCCGAGGCACACGGGGTCGACGAGGACTACGTGCGAGCACTTTGCTACGGCATGCCTCCGACGGCGGGGGAAGGCATCGGTATCGACCGCCTAGTGATGCTGCTGACGAACTCGCCGACCATAAGGGACGTCATCCTGTTCCCGCTGCTCCGGCCGAGGGAGACATTGGCATCGCGCGCCGCTTGCACCGCGCGGCGGGTGCCAGCGCGCCGAAGGACAGGGCGAAGGTCGGATGAGCGCTGCCCCGAGCGCCTTTGGCGAGATTGCCAAACAGTTCTCCGCCGGTTGTCGGCGTCCAGCCCGCCGTTGGACGGCCCTGGCCGGTGGCGGAACTCGCGCACCGGGAGGCTCGGCAGCTTGAGTGCGTTCGCTTGGGCCTGGCCCACGGAGACTTCCGATCTGCACGAGAACGCGTCCAAGATTGGTCGCGCTCTCAACATTCCCAAGCCAATCGCGATGGCGCTGGCAGGGCGCGAGATAGGCCTTGAGACAGCTCAGCTCATCGGGGACCGCAGTCTGGCCGAATGCACCCGAGAGATTGGCGACCCTGACCTTGTGGAGGCCGCGGCGGAACGCTTGCTGGCCGCTGGCCAAAGGGGAACGATCGGAGTCCTCTGTGACTACGACGTCGACGGCGCAACATCCCAGGCGATCCTGATAGAGGCCTTGCGTGCGGCGCTGCCGAATGGTCCGGACCCGGTCGTCACCGTCCCGCACCGCAACACTGAAGGCTTCGGGCCGAATCCCCGGTGCATGGCCGAACTGGCCAGCGCGGGCGTGTCAGGCATTGCCGTGCTCGACTGCGGCACAGCCGCGGGCCGGTTGCTCGACAGGTTCCATCGAGAGAGCGGGGCGGCCACCGTTGTGGTCGACCACCACCCGCCGCACGGTAGGGCCGTTCCGGAGTCGGCGGTTCTCGTCAACCCATGGGTTAGTCGCGAACCGGACCCGGCGGAGCAAGGAACGCTCTGCGCGGCCGGGCTGACGTGGTTTCTGGCCCTCGCGATCCTGCGCCAGGCGGGCCTCTCCGCGGTTCAGACCGTTCAAGTGCGAAAAAGAATCACACTGTTCGCCGCGTTGGGCACGGCATGCGACATGATGCCGGTCGACCGGCCCTTCAACCGCTCCCTGCTTCGCATGGGAATCCGACTGATGGGCGACCCAGGCGCAGTCCCCCCCGGCATCCAGGCCGTGGCTGACGTCGCCGGCATTTGGAGCTCGCCGTCGCTCGAGGACTTCGCGTGGCGCATCGGGCCACGCCTGAACGCCGGATCCCGAATGGGCAAGTCCGACCTAGCGTCGCACTGCCTGCGAGCAACGACACGGAGCGACGCACAATCGCTCGCGCACGACCTCGAGAGCCTGAACCGCAAGCGGGTCCAGATGGGCCGGCAGGCAAACCGGGAGGTTAACGCGGACGACTTGCGGGATCGGTTCGCGCGGGGCCCGTTCAACGTCCACCGCACCAAGGCCGCCACTCCGGGCACGGCCGGCCTCGTGGCGTCGAGCATTGTCAAACAATTCGGGTGGCCCGCGGTTTCGCTCGCGGAGCGAGACGACGGCAACCTTGCGGGCTCCGGCCGGAGCTCGCTGGGTTTCAACATCGGGCTGGCTGTCAGCGAGGCCGACCGGGCGGGGCTGCTGGTGTCAGGCGGCGGCCATGCCGCGGCATGCGGTGTCGTGCTCAGGGCCGAGCATGTCGGCGATTTCACGGATTTCATGGTGGCGCGATTCGAGGCTCGCAAAGGGTCTGGCGGGCACCCGTCCGAGCCCACCCACTTCATCGACGCGCGGCTGAGGGCCAACTCGCTCGGACCGCGGCGGATCCTGAAGGTGGCAAACGAGCAAGCTCGGATGGCCCCTTGGGGACCTGGGCTCAAGGCCCCCCTGTTTGGGATCAGAGACTGCCGGGTGGCCTGGGGCCGCATCCTGAGGGGCGACCATCTGTTGCTGACCATCGAATCGGACTCGGAGCAGTTCGAGGCAGTGTGGTGGAACCCGCCGCTGGACTGGACGAGCCGCATGGACCTTGAGAGCCCGCAAGAAATTAGGACGGGCTCGGGCGGACCTGTGGGCAACTTTGACTTGGCCGGCGCATTGGAGGCGAACGAGTGGCGGGGCCGGCGGACCGGCCGCATCGTGGTGCGCGACGCGCGACCCCTGCGGGCCTGACGGGCGATTCGCCCCGGGGCGTCTAGGCTGCCATCGCGGCGAAAGCCGCCGCCGCACACTTGACGGTCCGATCGATCTCGGCCTTCCCGTGGCGATCGGAGACAAACATCGCCTCGTACTGCGAGCACGGGAGGTAGATTCCGCGAGCCAGCATCTCGCGAAAGAATCGAGCGAAGGCGGCCGTGTCACAGGTGGCAGCCTCCCGCCAGCAGGTGACTCGCCCAGAAGTGAAGAAGACCGTCAGCATCGCCCCGACCCGGTTGGAGTTCACGGCGATCCCAGCCGCGACCGCGGCTCTCAGCATTCCCTTCTCCAAACGTGACGCGGCACTCTCGAGTCGGAGGTAGACCTCGGGATTGTCCCGCAAGTGGCGCAGGGTGGCCAGGCCCGCCGCAACGGCCAGCGGATTCCCGGAAAGAGTGCCGGCCTGATAGACCGACCCCAAGGGCGCGACCGTCTCCATGATCTCCCGCCGGCCGCCAAAGGCGCCGACTGGGAGCCCGCCGCCAATGACCTTTCCGAGAGTCGTCAGGTCTGGGGTAACACCGTAGAGCCCCTGGGCCCCCTGAGTCCGGATGCGGAAGCCGGTCATCACCTCGTCGAAGATCAACACCGCGCCGTGCTCGGTGCACAGCCTGCGCATGGTTCGGAGAAACTCCGGGGTTGGCGGCACGCAGCCCATGTTGCCGGCGATCGGTTCGACGATCACCGCCGCGATCTCTCCCCCACGGCGCCGAAACACGCGGTCAAGGCCTTCCGGGTCGTTGTACTCCAAGGGCAGCGTCGTGCCGGCGAGCGCGGCCGGGACGCCACCGGAGTCGGAGATTCCCAAGGTCGCAAGCCCTGAGCCGGCCCGCACTAGCAGCGAGTCCACGTGACCGTGGTAGTTCCCCGCGAATTTGACCGTCAGGTCTCGGCCTGTGAAGCCGCGGGCGACGCGAATCGCGCTCATCGTGGCCTCCGTGCCGGAATTCACGAGCCGAACGAGCTCGATCGACGGGACAAGCTCTGTGATCAGTTCCGCAAGCTCGACCTCCGCCTCGGTCGGAGCGCCAAAGCTCGTTCCAATCTCCAGCGCTGCCCGCAGGGCCTCGATGACCTCGGGATGCCGGTGACCCAGCAGCAGGGGGCCCCACGAGCCCACGAAGTCAATGTATTCGTTCCCGTCCTCGTCCCAGATCCGGCACCCATCTCCGCGGCGGACGAACACGGGGTCGCGGCCCACCGCGCGAAAGGCGCGGGCTGGCGAGTTCACACCTCCGGGGATTACGCGCTGAGCACGTTCGAAGAGCGCACTGGACCGGTCGTGAACCATCGCACTCCCGATTCTAACGACGCCGCTCAGCGGGTCTCCCCGGCCAACGGCGGATGCCCGGGAGGAAGTTCCGTCGCGGGCGGTGTGACCGGTGGGTGGCCCGGCGGCAGTTTCTGCCCGGGAGAGTCCGGCATTCCCGCCCCGGGCCGCTCGGCAGGCGGCACCACCTCCCACCCGTCAGGGCCCAGCCGCAACTCGTAGAACATCGTCATGGCGGCCTGCGGATCCTCGGGGGCCGTGATGGAAACGGACGCCACGGCGCGGTCGCCGTCGTACCGAATGCGGTCCGCACTGACCTGCAGATCGCCGAGGTTGAGATCGGTCCGCCCCGAGAGGTAGTCCGCCACGGCCGCCTCTATTTCCGCCGCGGAACGGGGCGGCGCATCGTCGCAGCCGGTCAGGGCCGACAGGATCAGCGCGGTCAGGAGGCAGAGGGACCCTGCCGCCCTAGCCATCGGAATTCTCTCCGGCTGCACGGGCACTCACTCGCGCACCATTTCCCAGGCCAAGTGGGCCAGCTCGGGGCGCAGCAGGCTCTCCCATGCCATGCGCACAGCTCCTGGCGACCCTGGGACCGACACCACCACGGTTCCGCCCGCCACTCCAGCCGACGCCCGGGAATGCATCGCCGCCGCGCCAATCTGGTCGTAGCTCAGCATCCGGAACAGCTCCCGAAACCCGTCAGCTCCTTCTCGTAACGCCGGCTCAGGACGTCGTATGTGCGGTCCCGCCTCGAAATCCCCGTACCGCCATTGAAGAGGATGACCTGCACCTCGGGGGCGCCGCACAGTTCGTCGAGCGCGGCCGAGACCCGGTCCGGCTCGTCCGGCACGATCCGGATCGAGTGCAGAACATTCCCCGATTCCGCGATCGCCTTCGAGAGGAACGCCGCGTTCGCGTCACTCTTGGGTGTCCGAGAGTCGCTGACCGTGACGACAGCGACGGTCACGGGCCCTCGCTGGGCGGCCAGTTTCCGGTGTTTGCTGCTGCTCGCGGTCGCCATTCTCGCCTTCCCTCCCATCCTCACAGGCGCAGATCAGTCTCCACAGCCGCTGAGTAGTCCACCCCTGGCACGTCAAATCCAAACAATTGGTTGAAGTTTTTCCTGTAACTCTCGAATTCTGTGAGAGATGCGAGAGACGCAGTGTCAACAGACGGCCACGCTTTGGCGACAGCCCTCTGGATGTCCGCCCGCATCTCGAGATCATCAAGGCGGATCATGGCCCGACTGTCCAAACGCGGGCCTGAGGACGGACAAAGGTGGTCCTGAAACAGGCGGATCGCCTGCTCAATGCAACCCTCGTGAAGGCCCTCGCGCTTCATCACGCGGAAGAGGATGCTGATGTAGAGCGGCACGACCGGTATCGCCGCCGACGCTTGGGTCACGACCGCCTTGTTGACCGAGACCCAGGCACCCCCGCCCAAGCGGTCGGAAAGCGTCCCGTGCAGCCGGTCCGCGGTTTCCTTGAGGTCCGCCTTCGCGGCACCGATGGTGCCCTGCTTGTAGATCGGCCAGGTTAGCTCCGGACCCTCATAGCTGAACGCAACCGTGCGAGCCCCGTCGGCCAGCAGGCCGCGGTCCAGCAATCCCTCGATCCACCAAGCCCAGTCCTCGCCCCCCATCACGGCCACCGTGCTGTCAACTTCGCCCTGGCTCGCTGGACCCACCGTCGCTTGGGTCACAGCCCCGCGTCCGAGATCAACGGTTTTCCCGGTATACGACTGGCCGATGGGCTTGAGGCTGGATGCGTGAACGGTCCCCGTCCTGGGATTGGACCGCTTGGGAGCGGCAAGGCTGTAAACGACGAGGTCCAGCCTGCCGCCCATTTCCTGCTCCACAATCCTGGACACTCTGTCCTTGACGGCGTCCGAGAAAGCATCGCCGTTCACGCTGCGGGCCCAGAGCCCGTCGCGCTCGGCGGCGGCGTGCACGGCGAAAGAGTTGTAGTAGCCCGCGCTGGCCGTCCGGCGTCCACGGGGAGGCTTCTCCAAGAACACGCCGAGCGTGCGACAGCCAAGGCCCCAGCCGGCGGCGATGCGCGAGGCGAGACCGTAACCGGCCGAGGCGCCGACGATGAGAGCGTTCGACAGACCGCCCGCGGGCTGTCCGCCCAGCCCCCGCCGGGCCTTCCGAATCTGAGCCTCAACGGCGCTGGCGCACCCAGCCGGGTGGGCGTTCACGCAAATAAAACCGCGCGATCGCTGCTTGACGAATTGTCGGGGCATTGGGCGCGCTCACCCAAGAACCCGCTCGCGACTCGGCGCCGCCGCAGACAGCGGTGAGCAACAGCGAAGTATAGCCGACGACCCCGTTCGAGGCGCGACCGTCCGACCAGTCCTCGACAGTCGCTTGCCGTGCAGGCAACTCCGCGATCTTGGAACCCCGCGAGACTTGCCACTGTGGGCTGCGGGTTGCGGCAAAGCAAGGCCCATGGTGAGCATTCGGCCGGAGGGTAACCTCGGCCAAGCTGCCGAGCTCGGCAGCCAATGCCCCCGACGGCCGCGCGGTGCGCCCGGAAGGTCCAAGCCTCACGACACGGAACAACCCGGTGCGCCGAGGTAGCTGTGATATGTTTGGAATCAGGCCGGTACGCAGCCCCTGCGAACCGGCCCAGGCGCCCGCCCGCGATTGCTCCCCTGAGGTGGGTCCCCGAGATGCCATGATCCGGAACTTTCGGAGTGCAAGCCCCTCAATCGAGCGGAGCGCCTACGTCGATCCCAGCGCTGTGCTGATCGGGGATGTTGCCGTCGGACCCCGGTCCAGCTTGTGGTGCAACGTGACCGTCCGGGCCGACACCTCTCCGGTCAGAATCGGCGCGGAAACCAGCATTCAAGACAACAGTTGCCTTCACGAGGACGACGACGCCCCGCTCACCATCGGCGACCGCGTGGTCGTGGGCCACTCGTGCACCGTGCACGGATGCACTGTCGAGGACGACTGCTTGGTCGGGATGGGCTCGACGATCCTGAGCAAGGCCCGCATCGGCGCGGGGTCGATAGTGGCCGCGGGAGCCGTGGTGAGGGGCGGACACGCGATCCCGCCGCGCAGTCTGGTGGCCGGTGTTCCCGCGCGGGTAAAGCGCGCGGTCACCGAAGAAGAGGTCGTCCGGACACGCGAGAACGCAGCGCGCTATGTCGACCTCGCGCGCGAGTATCGTGACGGGGCCTGAGGCCTGATGCGAGACCAACCGACCGCGATCCCGGCCCCAGAGCAGCTGGGCAGATTGGAGCGCTCCCACTACTGCGGCGAGATCCGAGAGCGCCACATTGGCGAGCGGGCGACGCTGATGGGCTGGGTGCACCGCAAGCGAGACCTGGGGGGACTGCTCTTCCTCCACCTGCGCGACCGCAGCGGGATCTCACAGGTGGTCTTCAACGCCGAGACCCAGCCGGAGGCCCACGCCAAGGCCGAGACGCTCCGCGCGGAGTACGTGATCGCCGTCAGCGGGAGCATTGTCCAGCGCTCCGAGGACACCTACAACCCGAACCTTGGAACAGGGCGGGTGGAGCTGGTCGCGGAGCGGCTCAGCGTGCTGAACGTGGCGAAGAACCCCCCGTTCCAGCTGGACGAGGAAGACTCCGCACCGGTCGGGGAGGACATCCGGCTCAAGTACCGCTACCTCGACCTAAGAAGGCCGCAGATGCAGCGAAACATCCAGCTGCGCCACAAGATCACGTCGGCGGTCAGGGCCTCCCTCGGAGATCAGGGGTTTCTCGAGATCGAGACGCCGTTCATGACCCGGTCCACGCCAGAGGGCGCGCGAGACTTCCTGGTGCCGAGCAGGATCCAGCCCGGAACGATGTATGCCCTTCCCCAGTCACCGCAGCTCTTCAAGCAGCTGCTCATGGTGGGAGGGTACGACCGCTACTTCCAAGTTGTCCGCTGCTTCCGCGACGAGGACTTGCGGGCAGACCGGCAGCCGGAGTTCACGCAGATAGACCTGGAGATGTCCTTCGTGAGGGAGGACGGAGTGCTCGGCGTCGTCGAGCGGCTGATCTGCAGCGTGTGCAAGGCTGCGGGGGTCCCGGCGCCGTCGCTTCCATTGGAGCGGATGACCCACTCCCGGGCCCTGCAAGACTACGGCACAGACAAGCCCGACGTTCGACTGCCGCCGATGGCGGTTGTGACGGATCTGGTCCGGCCGACTGACCTGCCGATCCGCGGGCCCTTGGTCGCCATCCGCACTCCCCGGGTTGGCAAGCTCACCAGGCGCGAGCGCGAGCAATTTCGGGACGCGGCCGCGGAGCAGCGAGTGCGCGTATTTGACGACTTCCGCGGTCTGTCCAGGAAGCTGCCGACAGAGATGGCCGCGATCCAGGAACGACTCAAGGCTCAGGACGGGGACTTTGTCGTGCTCGTCACCGGACTGGACGCCCCATCCGGGCCCCGGCCGGACCAAGCGGTCTTGGAGGGGGCCGGAACGCTCCGGCAACAGATGGGCCAACGATTCGAGGACAGGCACGGGCTTCTCCGGTGGCGCGATTTCCGGTTCTTGTGGGTCACCGACTTTCCCATGTTCGATTGGGACGCGGACCAGCAGGCCTGGACCCCGAGCCACCACCCGTTCACCTCGCCGCACGACGATGACGCCGAGAAATTGGTCGCGGACCCCGGCGCCTGCCGCTCCAAGGCGTACGATCTGGTGCTGAACGGCGTTGAGCTGGGATCTGGCTCGATCCGGATTCACCGCCAAGATCTGCAGTCCGAGGTCTTCAAGGCGATTGGTTTCACGCCCGAGACTGCCCGCCACCGCTTTGGGTTCTTTCTGGACGCCTTGCAGTACGGCACGCCACCGCATGGCGGGATCGCGCTCGGCCTGGACCGCATGATCATGCTGCTGGCGGGAGAGAGCACCATTCGGGACGTGATCCCCTTCCCGAAGACAACTCGCGGGGCGGACATGATGTGCCAAGCGCCCAACACCGTTCCCCGGCGGAATCTCACCGAGCTGGGCATCGCGCTGCGCGCGATGCCGCAGGGCGGCGAGTCCTAGCCACCGCCCCGGAAGGGTGCAGACGTGAACCGCGTCCTAGTAATCGGGGGCACGCTGTTCATCGGCAGGGCGCTGGTCCGGCGCCTGCTGGACCGGGGCGACGACGTCACCATCCTGCACCGCAGCACGCGTAATCCATTCCGCGGGCACACCAAGGAGGTGCGCTGTGACCGCAACGACGTGCCCGCTCTGGCCCGGGTGCTCCGCGGCGGCTTTGACATCGTCTTCGACAACGTTTACGACTGGGAGCGAGGCACGACGGGAGAGCAAGTTGGCGACTCGGCCGCGGCGTGTCCCGCCAGCCTGGGCAAGTACGTGTTCGTCTCGAGCTGCGCGGCCTACGGTAGCGGGCTTGACAGGCGGGAGGACTCCTCCCTGGCAGGCACCGACCATCCCGACCTGTACTGCCGCAACAAGGCGGATTCCGAGCGGGCGCTGTTCTCGCTGCATCGCTCAACGGGCCTCGGGGCCGTGACGCTGCGGCCACCCTTCGTGTACGGGCCGCACAATCCGTTCTACAGGGAGGCATTCTTCTGGGACCGGCTATTGGCGGGGCGGCCTATCTTGGTGCCGGGCGACGGCGGCCGGCTGATGCACTTGGTCCACGTGGAAGATCTGGCCCATTGCGCGCTGTTGGCAGCTGACAGCCCAGTGTCCGCCGGCCGGGCCTACAACGTGGCGCACCGCGCGGCAATCCGGCAAGACGAGCTGGTCAGGGCACTGGCCGCCGCCGCCGGTGTCGATGCGGACCTGCGCTACGTACCCAGGGAAGCGATCGAGGCTATGGGCGGAAGCGTTTTCGCCCCTCCGTATTATTTCGCTCAATACTTCGACATGCCGGCGATCACGCTGGACGTCAGCCGCTCGCGGGAAGACCTCGGATTCTCGCCGAGGACCCTCGCAGCTGGCCTCGCCAACGCCTGGGAGTGGTACCAGTCCACCGACCGCGATGCAATGCCTCAGCCCGATTTCAGCTTTGAGGACAGTGTGCTGGCAGTCGCCGCCGGGCGCTGATCCATCCAGACGCCCGGGGCGGCGCCGGCCCGTTCGCGACGGGCTACCGGGACAGGTTCTCGAACAAGAAGACGCCGCCCTTGCCACCCACGGCGATGTCAAGATCACCATCGTCGTCAATGTCAACGACGGGAATCTGCATTCCGCCTCCTACCCGACCGCCGTAATGAATGATATGCCGCACCCATTCCCAGCCTGACCCGGTGTCAACGTACTCGTACCAATAGAGCCCGAGCGGCTCGCGGCCGCCGTCGTCCTTGCCGTTGTGCGCGTACAGCCGCTTGCCGGTGACGAGCTCAGGCCGCCCATCCCCGGTCAGGTCTGCCAGCGTGGAGGCGTGGGGCTGGGACCAAGATTCGTCAATGGGCTGCCGCTTCCATGTGCGCGAGCCTCCCGGCCCGGTCTCCTGCCGGAGCCAGAAGATCCCGTAACTGTGGGCATGGGTCGTCACGATGTCGTTCAGGCCGTCCGCATCCACATCCAACACATGCAAGAACCCGATGTGCTGGTCGAACTCAAACTCGGCATGCATCGTCCACGGGGTCTGGCGCGGATCGGCCGGCGCCTCGATCCACCCCTTGGGCGTCAACACGTCCACGCGTCCGTCCCCGTTCACATCGCCCGCGCCGATTCCATGGCCGTCCGCCGCGGGCTGCACGACATGCTCGCGCCATCCCTGGCCATCGGCGGTTGGCTCGAACCACGCAGTCTTTCCAGCCGCCCTGCCCCCGAACTGCGGCAACACCTCACGCCTCCGGCCATCGCCGTCCAAGTCCACCAGCAGCGCGAACTCGACCGGGTGACCGGCATGAACGGTCCGCTCCGCCCAATCCCCGATCGCTCGGCCCGGGTTGCGCCACCACGAGATCTTGCGCTCCGCCCACGCCACGCTCACGACGTCCACATGGCCGTCGCCGTCGACGTCGACCGGCAGGTCACTGAAGTTGTCGACGTAATTGTTCCAGAAGCGAATGGACCGGAACTTGCGCCGCTGGAAGTCCGGCCCGCGAAACCAGTTCTCACCCGAGACGATGTCGAGAATGCCATCGCCGTTGAGATCTACCACCGCGCAGGTCTCGTTGCGACCGGTGTCAATGACGTGCTTCTCGAACGGGATCTCCTCGGACGGTCCGCCAGCGATGCAGGGAACGGCCACCAGAGCGCACCACACGACCGCCAGCCATCGAAATTTCAGCATTGCGCACCCATCATCCCATAGCGCAACCCGCGCCGTGGATAACGGGCGAGGGCCTGGCTCGCGGAGTCGCACGGACCCAGAATCAGAGATCTGAGGGCGACGGGCCGGGAACTACGCGAGCAGGTATGGCTCGACGAACTCCAGCGTGCGCTTCAGCTCGCTACGTGCGTGGGCGTCCAGCCGTCGGACGTTCGGGTTGCGCACATTCCAATTGGGGAACACGCCCCTCAGGTGCAACACGTATGCGAGCGCGGCCAACCCGTGCGCGCTCGCGCGGGTGATCAGCAGCAGGGCCTTCGAGAACATGTCGATCGCCTCCGAGCGATGACCGGCGTGCCACAGGTCCCAAGTGCGCACGTACAGGTCAGGCCACGACGCGGCCGGCATGGAGCCAGCGGAGCCGCGAGCCATTTCCTCGATCAGCGTGCGCCCGTGACCGCCCGTGAAGCCGACTGGTCGCTCCCCCTCGGGGAGCGACGCGAACTCCGTGAGCCTGGTCAGCGTGTGGCCCGCCTCGTCCTTGACGTACTGCAGCTGCGGGATGTCGCGGACCATAAGCGCGACGAAGTCCACGCCCATGTTGCCGATCGCCTGCATGAACATCGGAAGCTCAGCCGCCGCCCCGACCTCCCGGTAGTACTCCGCCACCGCATCAAGGTCGAATTCTGTCTGCCCGTCCTTCCTCGGCGGAAGTGCGATGACCGCGTCCGGCCCCAGGCTCTTGGCGTGCTCCGCGTAGCGCACGGCCGTCCTGGTGTCGCTTGCCTGAACGCCGATCACGACCTTTGGCCGCAATGCGCGGCCGGTACTGACGATCACCTCGGCGCCACGGATGCGCTCCTCAAACGTCAGCAGAGCGTATTCGCTGGCGAGCTGGGGCCACACGATTCCGTGCACGCCGGTCTTGTCCAAGTACCGCACCTCGGCCGCGAGGGTTGAGAAATCCACCTCCCCGTCCGAGCCGTAGGGTGTCGCCACGATCGGGTAGATGCCCCGCAAGGGCTCCCCGTCGGCCCCGAGCAGCGGCGCGGCCGCGCCGCACGCAAGCAGCCGGAAGAGATCGCGACGGTCGAGACGGGGCTTACAGGGCGCTGCTGCCGGCATGCTCACCCACCATCCTCTCTGTGATTTGCGTCCCGAAGCCAGGACGGTCGGTGGCGAAGTAGTGGCCATCCTTGTAGGGCGACGACATTGCGAGCATCAGGTCGGTTGCCGCATCCCCAGTCCCGAAGCTCTCGGCGAGCGGCGCGTTCGCGGTCAGCACGATCGGCATTCCGTACAGGCTGCCGCCACGGTGCGGGATGATCGGCAGGCCCCGGTCGGCACCCATGACCGCGATCTTGCGCACGGCGGTCAGTCCGCCGCACCATGTGATGTCCGGCTGCAGGATTTCCGTGCCGTTGTGGTGCAGCAGCATCCGGTAGCCGTGCTGGGTGTACTCGTGCTCACCGCTGACGATCAGCGTGCTGTCAACCTCCCCCACAAGCCGCTCGTATCCGAGGATGTTGTCCGGCGACAGCGGTTCCTCGATGAAGTAGAGGCCGGCCGGCTCGAGCATTCTGGCCATCTCCAAGGTGTAGCCGACATCGTCCCAGCGGCAGCCGCAGTCGATCATCAGCCCCCGGTCGGATCCGATCGCCTCCCGAGCCCTGGCGAGCATCTCGCGGGTGCGGTCCATGCCCGCCCGGCCCGCGCGCACACCGTCACGGACCGGCAACTTGAAGTGCTCGAAACCGAGATCCAGGCCGACTCCCGGGTCGGCATTGGTGATGTACGCCGGCACTTTTTCCTGCGTGGCCCCCCCAAGCATCCGGTACAGGGGCGTCTCGGCGTGCTTTCCGACGATGTCCCACAGGGCATTGTCCACGCCGCTCAGGGCCATGACGAAGATCCCCCTGCGCCCGTAGTACAGGCTCGACGTGTACATCTGGTCCCAGAGCAGCTCGACGTTGCGGGGATCGCTCCCCACAAGGAGGTGGCTCAGGTGTCCGTGGATGATCTGCGCGGCGGCGGCACCCCCGGCGCCGAGGCCGAATCCGGTGATTCCCTGATCAGTCTTGATGACGACGACGATGGCGCTCGCCAGTTGCGAGTACGGGCCGCTGAAACGCCAGCGGGCGGGATCGAACGGGCCATCGAACTGAGGCAACCGGCCCTGCGATGACCGCGACCACAACCGGACCGGGACTGCCTTGACCGAAGTGATCCTAATGTGCCCCGCCGACTGCGCCCATGCCGGAGACGCGGCGCCAGCGGAACCGGCCAACGTCGCGAGAAAACATCGGCGGGAAGACATCGCGGCAACAGTCTAACACCGGCTCCGAATGGAGGAACGGTCCGGCAACGGCGGCTGGGAAGCCCTCAGTCAGCGAAGTACCCGGGTCTGGCGCGGACCTGTGCTCCGGGAATCATCGCCTTGATCCTCACGCGGCGCCAGCTCCCGTCGAATTCCTGATCCGCAGGGTAATAGGCTATCCCGTAGACGCTCCTCAGCTCCCTTGCCAGCTGCGGCAGGACGGGCTCGATGTCGGCGACCGAACTGGCGGTGAATAGGCGACCGCCGGACTCTCTGGCCAGCGCCTCCAGCCGGTTCCGGGCAGTCGAAGACCAGTTGCGCCCGAACCGCTCACCAGAGAGAAGGAAAATCGGGTAGATCCGCGTGTCAATCTCCGACGCGGCTCGGATCAATTTTGCCGCGTTCAGCCGGGAGGGGACCGATTGCCCGCTGATCCGGTTATCGATACCGTCGCTGATCACGACGAGCGCGTTGCGCTCCCCTTCCCTGCTGGCCAGCTCGTCGGCATAGGCCAGCACGACGATGTCCCACAGGGGCGAGCCCCCGATCGGCCCGGGCAGCCGGGCCAGCCGCTGAACCAGCAGGTCCCTATCGTCGGTGAGGGGCACCAGCCGGTGGAACATGCTGCCGGCCATGGCGTAGAGGGCTACGCGATCGTTCGGGTTTGCGAGCTCTACCAAGCGCAGGGTGGCGTTGCGCATGTGCTCAAGGTCGAGGGAAGTGCTGCCGCTGAGGTCGAGCAAGACGCCTAGGTTGAACGGGGAGTCCTCTGGATCCACGACCTGAATCTCCTGCGGCCGGCCATTTTCCTCCACGGAGAAGTCATCGTGTCCCAACCCTGTCATTGGGCGCCCGCCGGCATCGCTGACCGCCACGGTCATGCTCACCATTCGGACTTCCGAGCTGAAGACGACGGCGTCGGGGTCCAGCTCGGAGACCTCGGCCTGCGAGGCCGCAGGCGGCGGGTGGGGCGTGGCCCGAGGCCTGCTGGCGCCATTGCGGCCGGCGCCCCGCGCCAGAAGGGTGTCGAGAACGCCGATGGATCCGATGTGCGGCTTGAGCGGCCATTGGTGAGGGATCGGCCAATCGCGGACGCGCACGGAATTGGGCGCATGCAGCTGGGCCGTGACCTGCCCGTACGCCAGATCTTGAGCGGCCACGGCGTTGGAGAGCTTCCATACCTGCAGGCGGGGCCCGATTCGCTGCACGCGCAACGGCACGGCACGGCCGGGCGGCGTGTCCACCAACGCCGGACGCTGGGTGGACTCGACATTGATGACCGTGATGTCCATGGGAGCCTCGATCAACAGCGAGCCGCTGGCCGACTGGAGGATTGCGCGTCGCAGCATCCCGCGCACTTCTATGTCCCCGCTGTCGGTCTTGACCGAGAACGCCAGCCCTAGCGGCACCGTGACGCGGATGTCCGGGCGATCGCCGGCAGGCGACGCAGCGTGAACTAGGAGTCGAGCGGGTGTCCGGGCGAGCTCGATACCGTCGCTGGTTCGGGGGGACGTGTCGGCCCACCAGGCCCTGAGGCGATTCTCCACGCCAACCTCGACCGAGACTCCGCCGTGAAGGTTGACGATCTCGACCGGTTGTGCCAGCGCGACACCGGCCACAAGGACCGGCAAGATCCACCGTCCGGGCATCTCGGTCAGGACAGGCCCATTGTCTCTAAGCGGTGATCGTTCTGTGGGGCGGGGTTGCTGATCGGAAGCAGCAGCGCGGCTAGGGTCGTGCTTGGTCGCACGATGTAGACGCCACCAATCGGCCTTGCCACCACGCCCAAGGGTTAGGTCGGGCTGCCCTACAGTGCGGGCCGGGGTGGCCGCTCGCGGAAGACTCCGACTTCTCCGAGACACGCGACTGGCACGCCGTACTGGCACCGGGAAACATCCGGTCGACCAACTGCCTTGGTCCGCACCACCTTCGATCCGCGTGCCAGGAGGTTGAACGCCAAGTCCAGTGCCGTCGACCACCGAACGGCAGGGGCGGATCCAGACGCGGTCCCGCCCATCTGAGTGGCATCCTCGGACCGGCGTGCGGAAGTTCAACACCGAGGGCCCGATGGTCCCGCAGCGCCATTACTGCATCCCGCCGCTCTCTCGGATCAACTTGGACCAAGTTCTCGAACTCGTAGCGGACATGCGGTACTTCGTCGTGCACGGCCCCCGTCAGACGGGCAAGACATCCACGTTGAAGGCTCTGGCTGAGACCCTCAACTTGACGGGGAATTATCGCTGCGTGTACGCCAACTGCGAGGTTGCCCGGACGGCTGGGCAAGACGTGCCGAGAGCGATGCGCGCCCTTCTGGACCAACTGGCGAGACGGGCCAGGCGGATGGTGCAAGACAACTTCGTCCAATCGACCAAGGCGAGACTGTTGGTCGATTGCGGAGCTGACAGCGTTCTGAACGAGATGCTGGCGCTGTGGGCCGAGTCAAGCACAGAACCGCTTGTGCTCCTGATCGATGAGATCGACACGCTCGTTGGGGACTCGCTGCTGTTAGTTCTGAGGCAGTTGCGGGCAGGATATGACGAAAGGCCGGACGGATTCCCTCAGAGCGTGATCCTGTGTGGAGTACGCGACGTTCGCGACTGTCGGATCCGCTCGAGTGCCGATGGGGGCGAGACCAATACCGCTACGGCGTTCAACGTGAAGGCCAAGTCGCTACGGCTGGAGCACTTCACCGAGGGCGAGGTGCGGGCGCTGCTCGGCCAACACACCGCCCAGACTGGCCAGGAGTTCGAGAAGGGCGCGATGGAGAAGATCTGGAAGCTGACGCGGGGGCAGCCATGGCTGGTCAACGCCCTGGCCCTTGCTACTTGCTTCGAAGATCGGGCTGAACTAGACCGCAGCAGACCTGTGACGAAAGCCGCAATAGAGACGGCTCGAGAGGAGCTCATCCTCCGACGCGCCACCCACCTTGACCAACTCGCCGCCGCGCTCAGCGAGGACAGAGTGCGGCGCGTCATCATGCCCGTGCTCTCGGGATCAGTGGCCTGGGACTGGTCGCCTAGGGATCTCGAGTACGTTCGGGACCTTGGTCTCGTGGCGAGAAACGGGCCGGCACGCATGGCAAATCCCATTTACGGCGGAGTCGTCCCCCGGGAATTGTCCTACGGGCTGCAGGCCGGCCTCGAAAGCGTTGTCAATCCGCAATGTTATGTGAGTGCGGACGGCGGCTTGGACATGAGAACGCTGCTGACCGCCTTTCAGGGCTACTTCGGGGATCACTCGGAATTCTGGATCGAACGGTATGGACACAGGGAAGCCGGCCCGCAGCTGGTGCTGGACGCCTACTTGCAGCGAGCAGTGAATGGCGGCGGGCGCATCGAGCGCGAGTACGGCCTTGGCCGGCACCGCACAGACCTCTTGGTTATCTGGCCGCTGCCGGGCGGTGGCGAAGAACGGCAGGTGATCGTGTGCAAAGTAGGGGGCACAAGGCGCGGCGTCGATTCCGTCATCGCAGAGGGCGTGCGACAGACTGCAGAGTACATGGACCTCGCCGGATCGAATTCTGGGCACTTGGTTGTGTTCGACCTTCGCGAGAGCCGGCCGTGGTCGCAGCGCTCCTTCCAGCGGTTCGAGACGGTCGACGAAGTGGTCGTCGGTGTCTGGGGCATGTAGCCCTTTCGTTCGGACGTTGCAGCGGCGGCCAAGACTCTTGGCCTGAGCTTGGGAAATCTCGTCGCAGTTCGATGCGTGTTTCACCAGGCTGGGGATGCCGGGCTCATAGCGCAGGATTCCCTGATTGACGATCGGCCGAGACTCCGCATCCAGCCATCGCGAGGGCCGACCGGCGAGCGCCGTCGCGGGGACCGGAGGGAGCCTGGGTTAGACCGGAGTCTGAGTTCCGGTCATCGAGGGGCCTGAGTGCGATCTGGTGTGGTGCAGATGCCAGGACGCACGGAGTAGCATTCACTGTACAAAGAAACCGCTGGATCGTAATCGATCGGATCTTGGGTCATTGCTACTCATAGAGTGACGTACAGTTGTCGGTTGTAACGCATCGTGGCTTCGTCGTGGCGCTGGACCAATGTCATAGGTAGGCCCCCGAACCCGTCGCGGTAGCTAACTGACAGTGTCCACCCGAGGGCGTGCCGATGGGCGCTTCGGGCCCAGCGGCAGGTGTCCGCTCCCCGCCGAACTAGGCAGACGTGGGTACGCGCCGCCGTGACGGCAGCCGCGATGAGCAAACTCGTCGCGGTGAGCCGCGAGCTTGGAGCGATTCCGCCCATTGCGGTGGAGAGACCCTAGCCGTTCCGGAACGGGCCTGCCGGCCCGTCGTCGGCAGCCAGCAAATGGCAGGTTGTACTCTCGGCCGCACGATGAAACACGAGCGCCGGTTTCAACCGCCGACAGGGTCGCTAGGCCGAGGCCGCTGGACGCCTATTGATGCCCACCTTCAACCTTAGCGAACCGGCTTTCGGAGACTACAAATTGGACATCGCCACTTAGCCCGTGTCCGGAAGTCAGAGTGAAGTAACGGCTACCCGACCGGATACGGGACAGCCCGGGGGGGCGCCCGGGCAATCCTTGCTGCGACGCCGAAGAAACGTAAGGGCTGGCATTGTATCAGCGGCTAGGATCGCATGGTGCCGAGGTGCACCGGCCCAACCGTCGGGCAGCGTGGGGCGCTCGTGTAACCGTTGGCCTGCAGCCTGGCGATCGCCAGGTCTCGCGGGCCGCGCGAGATCATCCTCTCGCCGTAGTTCGAGCGGCCGCGGCCGACCTCGTACCCAACCGTTAGCGTCGCCAAGTCGACAAGCGCGACCGGTCGGCTTCAAGTGTCCCCAAGGCCGGCCTCGATTCCCGGGGGTTCCCAGTGTCGCTCCCTGTCGGAGTGGCGGCTCGCGGTGACCAGCTCGCGGCAGGCGCGAGGGGGGCGTCACTCACGGCTTCCGAGTCGACTGCGAAGCGCGCTCAGCTCTCGCTCCGCTTCGGCCGCCCTGGCCTCAGCCTTCCTGCGCGCCGCGGCCTCTTCGTCCGCCCTGGCCTGCAGCTCTTCCGCTCTAGCCTGCAGCTTGTGGGACCTCTCGTAGGGCTGGCCGGTCTTCGGGTTGATGACGGCCAGCGTCCGGCCGTCGACTAGGATGTCGGTGTTCAGCTCCTTGCTGCGGAGGCCGACCCGCGAGGTCTTCTTCTCCCAGGCCTCGCCTTCGGGCTGCAGCCGGTAGCGCTTCAAGGGAGGATCGGACTCCCGGGCGAACGGATCGAACACGAAGTACTCCGGGATGCCGATCTTCAGATACTTCGCCTTCTTCTCCCTCAGCTCCGCCGCGGTGTTCTTGGGCGAAACGACTTCCAAGGCGAAATCCGGCGGCCGGCCCTCCTCCGCGAGCAGGTACGACTTACGTTCCGGCGGTCTGAAGACCGGAGCTCGCGGGCCCTCCCACGCCAGCGCGGAGGTCGGTCTGATCTCAGCCGCGGGGCCTTTCGCCAGCATGACGTCCGGGGCGACCGTCACGGTCGTGCCCTCGTCCTTGTAAACAATGAACACGTCGACCGCCAGCACGTTGTCGCGTGTCTCGAGCCAGTTGCAGTGCCGCGCGATGGCGTCCCGCACGTGGTAGGCGATCACGTCGTGAGACAGGTTCTGAGACAAGCGGCGACCATCCTCTTCGTAGTCCACTCCATGCACGGGGATCTCTCCGGCATAGATCCCGCCTCGCTTGGGCGGCGGCGGCCGGACCGGCCGCCGCGGCGCGGCGGGCGGAGGCTGCGGAGCGGGCGTGGGCGGCGGAGCGGGCTCGACATGCTGCCGGATGATTCCGCCCCTCGCCATGTCACTGGCGGCCCTTGAACCGCCGGGCCTCATACTAGCACGGCGGCTTCCTCGGCCTTCGCCACTCGGCGAAGTCCTCGGATCGACGGTCAGCGGTCGCGGGGCTCGGAGCGGCTCCCGTGCCGGTGACGGGGACGCGCGGGGATGGGTGGAATGGTGGCGGGGCGGGGCCCGGTCGCAGTTCGACGTCGGCGAGGATGTCTCCGGAGGACTCTCGTGCGGCGAGCCGGCCGGGCCGCTCAGCCGGATCGGAGGGCTGCCCGGCGGGCGGAGCCACAGACGTCAGGATCTCTGAGTCTCTGAGTTCCGGTCATCAAGGGACCTAAGTGCGATCTGATGTGGTGCAAGTGTCAGAACGCACGGAGTGGCATTCACTGTGCAGAGGAACTGCTGGGTCGTAATCGATCGGATCTTGGGTCATTGCTACTCGTATAGTGACGTATAGTTGTCGGTTGTAGCGCATAGTGGCTTCGTCGTGGCGCTGGACCAATGTGATAGGTAGGCCACCGAACCCGTCGGGGCAGCTAACTGACAGTGTCCACTCAAGGGCGTACCGATGGGCGCTTCGGGCCTAGCAGCGGGTGTCCGCGATCCCCGCCGAACTAGGCAGACGTGGGTACGCGCCGCCGTGGCGGCAGCCGCGGTGAACAAACTCGACGCGGTGAGCCGCGAGCTTGGAGCGATTCCACCCGTCGCGGTGGAGAGACCCCAGCCGTTCCGGAACGGGCCTGCCGGCCCGTCGTCGACAGCCAGCAAATGGCAGGTTGTACTCTCCGGCGCACGATGAAACACAAGCGCCGGTTCCAACTGCCGACAGGGTGGCTTAGCCGAGGCCACTGGACGCCTCTTGATGCCCACCTTCAACCTCGACGAACCAGCTCCCGGTGACGACAAATTGGACATCGCTACTTAGCCCATGTCCGGAAGTCAGGGAGTACAGTAGGCGAGTCTGCAATGGCTGGCCGCGCGCACAATGTCATCGTCGGCACGAGCGGCCATATCGATCACGGCAAGACCTCGCTCGTCCGAGCTCTCACTGGAACTGACACAGACCGCTGGGAAGAGGAGAAGCGGCGCGGGATCACGATTGACATCGGCTTCGCCAGCCTTTGTCCAGAGGCCGGCCTGCAGCTTGGCTTCGTCGACGTGCCCGGGCACGAACGGTTTGTCAAGAACATGCTCGCCGGCGCGGGCGGCATTGACGTTGTCATGCTCGTGGTCGCCGCCGACGAGTCAGTCATGCCCCAGACCCGGGAGCACTTCGACATCTGCCGGCTGCTCGGCGTGCGCCACGGTTTGGTTGCCTTCACCAAGGCGGATCTCGCAGACCCGGAAATCCTGGAACTGGTGAAGCTGGAAGTTGAGGACTTCGTCGAGGGGTCCTTCCTCGACGGTGCCCCCGCGGTTCCGGTGAGCAGCGTGACGGGCGAGGGGCTTGGGGACCTGACGGCGGCCCTCGTCAAGACGGCCCGGCGCGTGAGGGCACGCTCGGCGGACGGCCTCCCGCGGCTGCCGATTGACCGGGCGTTCAGCATGCGCGGCTTTGGCACGGTTGTCACGGGAACACTCACGAGCGGACGGTTCCGCGTTGGGGACACTGTCCAGATCTTGCCCGCCGGACTGGATGCTCGCATCCGGAACTTGCAGGTCCACGGAGAATCCGTCTCGGAGGCCACCGCGGGGCAGCGCACGGCAGCCAATCTGGGAGGAATCTCGAAGGTTAAGATCGAGAGGGGCATGTGCATGGTGGCCCCGGACACGTTCGCGGCCACATCGCAGTTCGACGCCCGCATCGAGCTGCTAGGGAGCGCGAAGCCGCTCAAGCACGCGGCGCCTGTACATGTGCACCTGGGTACGGCCGAGACGACAGCGCGGGTCTACCTGCTGGGGGCCCGCGGACGGAGCGCAAGGCTGAGGCCGGGCGAGGCCGGATTTGCCCAATTGCGCCTCGACAACCCGGTGACGGCGGTGTCGGGTGACCGTTTCATCGTGCGCCAGTTTTCCCCGCTAACGACCATAGCTGGCGGAACCGTGCTGCATCCACATGCCGAACGACACCGAAAGCGCGACCCTTGGCGCCCATTGTTGGACGCGCTGTGGCACGGTCCGTCCGAGAGAGTACTCCGTGCACTGTGCGAATCGCGCAAGTTCGGAATCTCGGGCAAGGAATTAACCTTGGTCACAGGGCGGTCGGCGCAGCATTGGCGCCACGGCGCGGAGGCAGACTCCGATTTGGTCGTCGCCCGCCGCTCCCCCGTTTGGCTCTGCTCGCTGGGCCGGGTGCAGGACGCCGAGAAGCGGCTGGTTGAGGCCGTCGCGCGCTACCACAGGGCAAACCCCCTCGAGTTCGGCGCACCGGCCGAGGAGCTGCGCAGCGCTGAGTTCGGCGACGCGCCGCGCTTCTACGCGGAGTTCATCCTGCGCCGGTTAGAGCAGGCCGGAGTGCTGGTCGCGGACGGGGAGCTCGTGCGCTCTGCCAGCCACCAAGTCCGCATGGTGGGAAAGGATGCGAGGGCTCGGGACAAGCTCATCGATGCCTTCGAAGGGGCAGGCCTCCAAGTCCCGACGCTGAAGGAGTTTCTGCCTACGCTGCCCATCGACGCCCGGCAGGCTGAGAAGATCTTGGCCGCCCTGCTGCGGGAGGGAACTCTGGTGCGGGTGAGCGCAGACCTCGTGTTTCACCGCGCGAAGGTCGAGGCTCTTCGCGAGAACCTTGCACCACTGCGCGGGACCATGATCACTGTGCCCCAGTTCAAGGCTCTTGCCGGTGTGAGCCGGAAGTATGCGATCCCGCTGTTGGAGCACTTCGACCGAACGAAGGTCACGCTGCGGATCGGGAATGCCCGGCGAGTGCTCTGAACGAGTGCTCAGAGGTGGCAACGCGGGCACAGGCCCACTGATACGATTGCAGTGGACGGGCCTGCCGGCCCTCTGGAGTCCAGGATGTCCGGGCTGGTGTGCAACATCGGGAGCGGCGTGGTGGGCGCGGCAAGCGGCCGCGCACGGGAGCGGCTTTCCGCTGGGCCGCAAGCGCGGCTGTCAATCCTGAGACAACATCGATCGGTCGCAATGGTCGGCGTCTCAGCCAACCCTCTCCGCCCCAGCCACTTCGTGGCCGTGTACCTGGCTAACCGGGGATACGACGTCATCCCGGTGAACCCCGGGGCGACGTCAATCTTGGGGCGCCGGTGCTTCCCTTCCCTTGAGTCTGTGCCACGACCGGTGGAGATTGTCGACGTGTTCCGGCCAGCCCAGCATGTCCCCGCGATCGTCGAGGACGCCATCAAGGTCGCGGCACGGGTGGTCTGGATGCAGTTCGGGATCGTCCATGAGCAGGCTGCCCGACGCGCGCTCGGGGCGGGGCTCCAAGTAGTGATGGATCAGTGCATGAAGGTGGAGCACGCGCGATTTTTCGGCGGTCTCACGGGGTTGGGGCTGAACGGGGGCGTCGTGTCAGCCAGAGGCTGGAACCCAAGGGCAGGTCGGGCCGACGACCGGTAGGCCGCAGTTCGGGATCCGGCTCCGCCGTGCCTCGCCCGCAAGTTGTTGGATAATGGCGGATTCAAGGGGCGGAGGCCGCAGGCATGCGATTCGGAGTTAACACACTGATCTGGTCGGGATCGTTCGAGCCCGACAAGTACCCATTCGACGAACTGAAGGAGGTCGGAGTCGACGGCATCGAGATTCCGGTGTTCGATCCGGCTGATCTGGACACGGCCGCCGTGCGGAAGACCTGTGAAGCGCGGGCGATGAGTGTGCACTTCTGCTCGATCAATCCCGAGGGGATGAATCCCATCAGCGCCGACGCAGCCGTTCGGGCCCGTACGCTGGAGCACTGGAAGACCGTGATCCGCACCGCGGCCGAGGCCGGCGCTGACCAAATCGCCGGGCCGACGCACTCCCCGGTTGGCTACTTGCCTGGACACCGCCGTACGACCGACGAGTGGAAATGGTGCGTGGAGATGCACCAGCGTCTCGCAGAAGACCTCGAAGACGCCGGGGTCACGATGGCGGTCGAACCGCTGAACCGGTTCGAGACCTACTTCCTGAACACTGCCCGGGATGCGTACCGCTTTGTCGACGAGATCGCCAGTGACAGGGTCGGGATCCTGCTCGACACGTTCCACCAGAACATCGAGGACAAGGACGTCGCCGATGCCTACCGAACCTGCGGGAAGCACCTGATGCATGTACACACCTGCGAGAACGACCGCGGCACGCCCGGCTCGGGCCATGTCGACTGGCCGGGAGTGATGGCGGCGATCAAGGACATCGGTTACGACCGCTGGCTGACCATCGAGTCCTTCAACTCGCACATCCCCGAACTATCGGCGGCGACGGCGATCTGGCGCGACTTGGCGGACTCCATGGACGATATCGCGCTCGATGGGACGCGATTCCTGCGGGAGCAGTGGTCCATGGCCTGACCGGGGCAGGCTAACGCGCCGGCCCGGAACGAGGGCCGGGCGCAGGGCCCCCGCGCCCGGAGGACGGATGGCAGACAAGCATCTGCAGGTTTCCCAACCTCTGGGTCTCGCATCCGTCTTGGCATGCGTGATCATCGCGACTATCCGGGGGTTGAACCCGATCGCGATGAAGATTGTTCTGCGGTCGATGCCGCCGCTGCTCGGTGCTTTCTGGCGCATCTCACTCGCCTGCGCCGGAATCGCCGGCTATGCCGCGATCCGCGGGATCAGCCTGCGGCCCAAACGCCACGAGCTGGCGCACCTCGCCGTGCTGGCGCTCATCTTCGGGGTCCAGATCGGGACGAACCAGACCGGGGCCGACTACACCTCGCCTGTGCTGCTGGCCATTCTCTTCAACACCTACCCGATCAGCACTAATTTGATCTCCTCGTTCTTGGTTGCCGCGGACCGGCTCACGCCACGTCGGGTGACCGGCCTGGCAGTGGCTTTCGGGGGAGTGGCCTGGATCTTGACAGCTCGCATCGAGAGCAGCGCGCTGGCCCCGAATCCGGCCCTCGGGAATGGACTCGTACTGGCGGCTGCCACGCTGCTGTCCATTCGAATGGTCTACACCCGGCAGTTGTCGCTCAAAGTGGAGTACGTCAAGGCAGTGTTCTGGACCCTGGTCGGAGCGCTGCCGGTCTTCTTGGTCGGATGGGTGACGATCGCCGACCCGATGGAGCGCACTGCGCAGGACTGGATGACTTGGGCATCGCTCGCATTTCAGGGACTGATGATCGGCTGCGCCGCCCAGCTGGCGTGGGTCTACCTGATCCGGCGCCACACGCCGGGCACCGTGATCGCGTTCTCGTTCATCACGCCGGTCAGCGGCGTTGTTCTGAGTTCGGCGTACTTCGGAGAGCCAGTTCCGGTCCGGCTGGTGGGCGGTCTCATGGCCGTCCTGGCGGGAATCGCGCTCGCGGCCAAGCGAGCCCGTCCGCCCGCTCCGTCCCCGCAGGGGTCATCCTAGATCACTCAGCTACGGCGATGTGCTGCGCCTTCGAGGGGGCGTCGCTGGACGGTACGCTCGGATTCCCGCGAGTGTGGCGTGGGCCGAGAACCAATGGAGGGCACCCCAACAGCCTTCACAACCTGATCGCCTTGCTCAACTTAGAGGACCACTTGGAGCCGATCGCAGAAAAGGACGCCATTGGAGTACAGCAGTTTCAACCGCCAGCGCGGGACGTGTCGAGCACTCCGGCACTGGCGATCCTGATCGATCGGGCGCCGAGCGTGGCACGTCCGAACCTGCCGCGCCTCGACGGGGCTAATCCGGATCTTCGGCCATGGTGCGGTCGGACAGCGAGGATTCGGTGCGACCAGCGATGGCTCACCTACACGACAAGGCGACCACGGAATGATCGCCGGAGTGTCGCCGCGGACGACGCTGCCGCTCTGTTGTTGGCCTGAGGCGGTTCCGCCCAAACGACTCGGCTGGCACGACCCAGCACCAGCCGAATGGCAAAGTAGTAACCGCCACCTGCCAAGTCTGGGATCACGAACTGCGCACAGTAGCATTCAACCTGGACTCGTCACCGAACACTGGAGCATGGCGGGCAGTGGCTTGAGTGGCACATGGAGAAGAATTGCGAGCCTCTGTCCGGTCCGGAGGCATCGAGGCGCATGACTTGAGCGCTGGTGAGCTTCAAGCGCTTTGAGCGGTAGCGTCGGGACCAAGGCGTCGTGCGGCGCTATCTGGAAACGTCGGCAGCACACTGACGCATGTGACCTCCCAGCGAGACGACCACCACTTCGCAGTCAACGGTTCTCGACCGGCACCGTCGCAAAAAGTGTCAATGCCCGTGCGCGGTCCAGTGTGTCGACATTGCCGAGGTGGGTCCACTCCCGCGTCAGCTTGCCCTCACCAATGTGGAGCACGGCCCGGCGTTCGGAACCTCCCTGAATCTCAAGCGTGCCGATCTGACGAGGCTTGCCGGTCACCGCATCGACTGTCCTAACGCTCCACGCACCTTCTCTGCCACTCGTGCCGGGCGTGAAGGTAACTCGTTCCCCGTGTTTGGCAGCGATGTAGACGCGGATGTCATCGACCTTGGCATCGAGCGCGTCGATCTTGGCATTCAATCTAGCGTCGCCCGCGTCGATCTTGGCACTCAACTTGGCATCGAGCGCGTCGATCTTGGCACTCAACCTAGCGTCGAGCGCGTCGATCTTGGCGCCGTCGTCCGTTGCCAAGATCAGCCCCCAAGTCGCGACGGTAGCGCTCACGATCGCCACGATCAGACGGCGATCAGACCTTCCCGATACACTTCCTCCACTCACTGCGCTGCCCTTCCTGAGCCTCACGATACCATCTCTCCGAGCAGCGGGGTGCACCGAGGTGAAGCCGGAGAGTCTCATGGGCAACGGACACACACCATTCGAGCTCCTCGTCTATTGGCTGGACCAAGCGAATCCACCTCAGCAAGTTAGCGTGTAGAGCGCAGGCACGCCAGATCCGGCCGGACTGGCTGGTTGTGCCAACCAGTTGCGCAACCTGAGGTTAGCCCCAGCGCGACCGCAGTGCCGCTGAGCGTGGTCTGCCACAACCGATCCCGCTACGGGACGGTCGACTCCCCACGAACCATCGGCACGAAGCGCACGGGCAGCTGCGGCCGACGGCGAATCAGCCCGCATGCGCCCTTGGTCACCACCAGAAGCCGCTGATTGCTCGGACCCGATCCGACGGGGGCCCCGAGCCGGCCGCCAGCGGCCAGCTGTTCGAGCAAGGCCTCCGGCATCTCGGGTGGACCCGCAGTGACCATAATGCGGTCGTAGGGCGCATGCTCGCCCGAGCCCTGATAGCCGTCGCCTGTCCGCAGCTTCACTTCCCCGAACCCGAGCTCAGCCAAGAACAAGCATCTCCAAGTTTCCCAACCCCTGGGCCTCGCATCGGTCTTGGCATGCGTGACCATCGCGACTATCCGGGGTTGAACCCGATGGCGATGAAACCTCTATCCGGACCGGACACACGGAGGCGCATAATTTGAGCGCTGGTGAGCTTCAAGCGCTTTGAGCTATAGCGTCGGGACCAAGGCGTCGTGCGGCGCTATCTGGAAACGTCGGCAGCACACTAACGCATGTGATCTCCCAGCGAGACGACCACCACTTCGCAGTTAACGGCTCTCGATCGGCGCCATCGCAAGAAGTGTCAATGCTGGTGCGCGTTCCAGTGTGTCGACTTTGCCGAGGTGGGTCCACTCCCTCGTCAGCTTGCCCTCACCAATTTGGAGCACGGCCCGGCGTTCGGAACCTCCCTGAAGCTCAAGCGTGCCGATCTGGCGAGGCTTGCCGGTCACCGCATCGACTGTCCTAACACTCCACGCACTTTCTCTGCCACTCGTGCCGGGGGTGAAGCTAATTTGTTCCCCGTGTTTGGCGGCGATGTAGACGCGGATGTCATCTACCTTCGCATCAAGCGCGTCGACCTTGGCATCGAGCACGTCGATCTTGGCATTCAACCTAGCGTCGCCCGCGTCGATCTTGGCACTCAACTTGGCATCGAGGGCGTCGATCTTGGCGCCGTCGTCCGTTGCCAAGATCAGCCCACCAAGCGCGATGGCGACGCTCACGATCGCCACGATCATCCGGCGATCAGACCTTGCCGAGACACTTCCTCCACTCACTGCGATGCCGTTCCTAGCCTCACGATACCATCTCTCCCAGTTGCGCGGTGCACCGACGGCGGTTGAAGATTGTTCTGCGGTCGATGCCGCCGCTGCTCGGTGCCTTCTGGCGCACCTCGCCGTGCTGGCGCTCATCTTCGGAGTCCAGATCGGGACGAACCAGACCGGGGCCGACTACACCTCGCCTGTGCTGCTGGCCATTCTCTTCAACACCGACCCGATCAGCAGCAACCTGATCTCCTCGTTCTTGGTTGCTGCGGACCGGCTCACGCCACGTCGGGTGACCGGCCTGGCAGTGGCTTTCGGGGGCGTGGCCTGGATCTTGACACCTCGCACCGAGAGCAGCGCGCTGGCCCCGAATCCGGCCCTCGGGAACGCACTCGTACTGGCGGCCAACACGCTGCTGTCCATTCGAATGGTCTACACCCGGCAATTGTCGCTCAAAGTGGAGTACGTCAAGGCGGTGTTTTGGACCCTGGTCGGAGCGCTGCCGGTCTTCTTGGTCGGATGGGTGACGATCGCCGACCCGATGGAGCGCACTGCGCAGGACTGAATGACTTGGGCATCGCTCGCATTTCAGGGACTGATGATCGGCTGCGCCGCCCAGCTGGCGTGGGCCAGCCTGATCCGGCGCCACACCCCGGGCACAGTGATCGCGTTCTCGTTCATCACGCCGGTCAGCGGCGTTGTTCTGAGTTCGGCGTACTTCGGAGAGCTAGTTCCGATCCGGCTGGTGGGCGGTCTCATGGCCGTCCTGGCGGGAATCGCGCTCGCGGCAAAGCGAGCCCGTCCGCCCGCTCCGTCCCCGCAGGGGGCATCCTAGATCACGCAGCTAGGGCGATGTGCTGCGCCTTCGAGGGGGCATCGCTGGACGGAACGCTGGGATTCTCGCGAGTGTTGCGTGGCCGAGGACCAATGGAGGACACCCCAACTGCCTCTACAACCTGATCGCCTTGCTCGACTGAGAGGACCTCTTGGAGCCGATCGTGGAAGGGGGCGCCAGTGGAGTACAGCAGTCTCAACCGCCAGCGCGGGATGTGTTGAGCACTCCGGCGCTGTCGATCCTGGTCGATCGGGCGCTGAGCGTGCCACGTCCGAACGAGTCGCGCCACGACGGGGCTAATCTGGAACTGCGGCCATTGCGCGGTCGGACAGCGAGGCTTCGGTACGACCAGCGATGGCCTACCTGCCACACGACAAGGCGACCGCGGAATGATCGCCGGAGTGTCGCCGCGGGCGACGCTGCCGCGCTGTTCCTGTCCTGAGGCGGTCCCGCCCGAACGACTCGGCTGGCACGACCCAGCACCAGCCGAATGGCAAAGTAGTAACCGCCAACTGCCAAGTCTGGGATCACGAGCTGCGCACAGTAGCATTCAAGCTGGACTCGCCACCGAACACAGGAGCAGGGCGAGCAGTGGCTTGAGTGGCACATGGAGAGGAATTGCGAGCCTCTGTCCGGTCCGGAGGCATCGAGGCGCATGACTTGAGCGCTGGTGAGCTTCAAGCGCTTTGAGCTATAGCGTCGGGACCGAGGCGTCGTGCGGCGCTATCTGGAAACGTCGGCAGCACACTGATGCATGTGATCTCCCAGCGAGACGACCACCACTTCGCAATCAACGGTTCTCGACCGGCACCGTCGCAAAAAGTGTCAATGCCCGTGCCCGTTCCAGGGTGTCGACGTACCCGAGGTGAATCCACTCCCTCGTCAGCTGGCCCTCACCAATTTGGAGCACGGCCCGGCGTTCGGAACCTTCCTGAATCTCAAGCGTGCCGATCTGGCGAGATGTGAGGTGGTCCCGGTTTTTCAGACCATCGGTTAAGGTGTACTCCATAGGGGAAATGGAGAGGTGAGTGATGGCCAAGAGACGGCGGTTCACGGCGAAGTTCAAGGCGCGGGTGGCGCTGGAGGCATTGCGGGAAGAGCGCACGGTGCAACGGATCGCGGCGCGGCACGCGGTGCATCCGAACCAGGTGAGCCAGTGGAAGCGCAAGGCGCGCGAGGGGCTGGAGGAGGTGTTCGAGCGGCGCGGTCCGGGCGGCGCGCGCCGTAAGGCGGAGGCCGAGACGCAGGCGCTGCACGCCAAGATCGGGCAACTGGTTGTCGAGCGGGATTTCTTAAAAAACGCTCGGTCGCTGAGTCGCCGGCAGCGTCTGGCGCTGGTGCGGGCGGAGCCGTCGGCACCGAGCCTGCGCCGGCAGTGCCAGCTGCTGGCGGTGGGCCGGTCGTCCTGGTACTACCGACCTCAGCCGGTCGATGCGGCCACGCTGGCGCTGCAGCGGCGCATCGACGAGCTGTACTTGCAATACCCCTTCTACGGCAGCCGGCAGATGAGTCGCCACTTGCGGCGGGAGGGGATCGTCGTCGGCCGGCACCGCGTGCGGCGGCTGATGCGGCGGATGGGCCTGGAGGCGATCTACCGCAAGCCGCGCACCAGCGAGCCGCAGCCCGGGCACCGCATCTACCCCTACCTGTTGGGGGGTCTTGCCATTCAACACCCCTATCAGGTGGAATGCGCGGACATCACCTACATCCCGACTGCGCACGGGTTCCTGTACCTGGTGGCCGTGATGGACTGGCACAGTCGCAGCGTGCTGTCATGGCGGCTGTCGAACACCATGGACGTCGCGTTCTGCGCCGAGGCCCTGGAGGAGGCGCTGCGGAGCGGGCCGCGACCGGAGATCTTCAACACCGACCAGGGCAGCCAGTTCACCAGCGAGGCCTTCACCGGACGGCTCGAGGCGGCGGGAGTGCGCGTGTCGATGGACGGCCGGGGCCGGTGCATGGACAACATCTTCAGCGAGCGGCTGTGGCGCTCGCTGCAGTACGAGGCGGTATACCTGCACGCACTCCGGGACGGGCTGGCGGCACGGCGGGTGATCGGCGAGTGGATCGCGTTCTACAACGAGGTGAGGCCCCACTCGGCGCTGGATGGTCGCACGCCGCAAGAAGCGCTGCAAGCCACCGACACCGCGGCGGCGAGGCGTGCCAGGGATTCCTGATAAAGGTTGGAAGGGCGGGGCTTGGAAACCACGCCGGGAGCGGCCCGGGAGGGTGGCAGGAAGCGGTCTCGAGCCACGTCCAAGCCCTGCTACAATGAGGCAGATCGACGAGCAATCAGAGTTGTGGAGTACACCTTAAGAATGTCGATCAGTGGTCCACTGAAGTAGGACCACCTCAGTAGACGCGATTGTCATCGACCTTGGCGTCGAGCGCGTCAATCTGGGCACCCAACTTAGCGTCGAGCGCGTCGAGCTTGGCATTGATCTGGGCGCCGTCGTCCGTTGCCAGGATCAGCCCACCAATCACAATGGTGAAGCTCACGAGCGCCACGATCATACGGCGATCAGACCTTCCCGAAACACTTCCTCCACTCACGGCGGCACCGTTCCTGAGGCTCACGATACCATCTCTCCCAGCTGCGCGGTGCACCGAGGGCGGTGAAGCCGGAGAATCTCATGGGCAACGGACACACACCATTCGAGCTCCTCGTCTATTGGCTGGACCAAGCGAATCCACCTCAGCAAGTCAGCGTGTAGAGCGCAGGCACGCCGGATCCGTCCGGACAGGCTGGTTGAGCCAACCAGTTGCGCAACCTGGGGGTAGCCCTAGCGCGACCGCAGTGCCGCTAAGCGTGGTCTGCCACAACCGATCCCGCTACTGGACGGTTGACTCCCCACGAACCATCGGCACGAAGCGCACAGGGAACTGCGGCCGACGGCGAATCCGCCCGCTTGCGTCCTTGGTTACCACCACAAGCCGCTGATTGCTCGGACCCGATCCGACGGGGGCCACGAGCCGACCGCCAGCGGCCAGTTGTTCGAGCAAGGCCTCCGGCATCTCGGGTGGACGCGCAGTGACCATAATGCGGTCGTAGAGCGCATGCTCGGCCCAGCCCTGATAGCCGTCGCCTGTCCGCAGCTTCACTTCCCCGAACCCGAGCTCAGCCAAGAACAAGCATCTCCAAGTTTCCCAACCCCTGGGCCTCGCATCCGTCTTGGCATGCGTGACCATCGCGACTATCCGGGGTTGAACCCGATGGCGATGAAACCTCTATCCGGACCGGACACACGGAGGCGCATAATTTGAGCGCTGGTGAGCTTCAAGCGCTTGGAGCTAAAGCGTCGGGACCAAGGCGTCGTGCGACGCTATCTGTAGACGTCGGCATCACATTGACGCATGTGATCTCCCAGCGAGACGACCACCACTTCGCAGTCAACGGTTCTCGACCGGCGCCATCGCAAGAAGGGTCAATGCCCGTGCGCGTTCCAGTGTGTCGACTTTGCCGAGGTGGGTCCACTCCCTCGTCAGCTTGCCCTCACCAATTTGGAGCACGGCCCGGCGTTCGGAACCTCCTTGAATCTCAAGGGTGCCGATCTGGCGAGGTTTGCCGGTCACCGCATCGACTGTCCTAACACTCCACGCACCTTCTCTGCCACTCGTGCCGGGGGTGAAGCTAATTCGTTCCCCGTGTTTGGCGACGATGTAGACGCGGATGTCATCTACCTTCGCATCGAGCGCGTCGATCTTGGCATTCAACTCGGCATCGAGCGCGTCGATCTTGGCATTCAACCCAGCGTCGCCCGCGTCGATCTTGGCACTTAACTTGGCATCGAGCGCGTCGATCTTGGCGCCGTCGTCCGTTGCCAAGATCAGCCCACCAAGCGCGATGGCGACGCTCACGATCGCCACGATCATCCGGCGATCAGACCTTGCCGAAACACTTCCTCCGCTCACTGCGATGCCGTTCCTAGCCTCACGATACCATCTCCCTAACCTGAGCGGTGCACCGAGGGCGGTGAAGCCGGAGAGTCCCAAGGGCAACGGACACACAAGATTCGGGCTCCTTGTCTGTTGGCTGGACCAAGCGAATCCACCTCAGCATGTCAGCGTGTAGAGCGCAGGCACGCCAGATCCGTCCGGACTGGCTGGTTGTGCCAAGCAGTTGCGCAACCTGAGGTTAGCCCCGGCGCGACCGCAGTGCCGCTGAGGCTACTGGATGGTCGACTCCCCGCGAACCATCGGCACGAAGCGCACGAGGAGCTGCGGCTGACGGCGAATCCGCCCACTTGCGTCCTTGGTCACCACCACAAGCCGCTGATTGCTCGGACCCGAGCCGACGGAAGCCACGAGCCGGCCGCCAGCGGCCAGCTGTTCGAGCAAAGCCTCCGGCATCTCGGGGGAACCGCAGTGACCATAATGCGGTCGTAGGGCGCATGCTCGGCCCAGCCCTGATTGAGGTGGTCCGGGGTTTTTAGACAGTGCGTTAAGGTGGATTTCGCCAGGGCCGAAAGGAGTCAACATGGGGAAGCGACGGACGTTTGCGGCGGCCTTCAAGGCGCGGGTCGCCAAGGAAGCGCTGCGCGGGGACAAGACTGTGCAGCAGATAGCGGCGAAGCACTCGGTGCATCCGAACCAAGTGAGCCAGTGGAAGCGCAAGGCGAGCGAGGGTCTGGTCACGCTGTTCGAGCGAGGGGCGAAGACGGGGCGGGACGCACGGGAGGCGGAGATCCGCAAGTTGCACGAGAAGATCGGGCAGCTGGTGATCGAGCGGGATTTCTTGAAGCGCGCGTGGGGGAGCTGAGCCGGACCACGCGCCGGAGTCTGGTCCGGAGAGACCACCCGCAGGCAAGCTTGAGCCTGCAGTGCCGGCTGCTGGGGCTGTGCCGCTCGGCACTCTACTACCGCCCTCGGGAACCGGACGGGGGGGAGCTGGCGCTGATGCGGCGCATGGACGAGCTGTACATGGCGCATCCGTTCTACGGGAGTCGGCAGATGAGCCGTCACCTGCGGCGGGAGGGACATGCGGCGGGCCGGGACCGCGTGCGGCGGCTGATGCGCAAGATGGGGCTGGAGGCAATCTACCGCAAGCCGCGCTGCAGCCAGCCGCATCCCGAGCACCGCGTCCATCCGTACCTGCTGCGGCAGCTGAGGATCGAGCGGCCGCACCAGGTCTGGTGTGCCGACATCACCTACATTCCGGTCCAGCGGGGGTTTCTGTACCTGGTGGCGGTGATGGACTGGGTGAGCCGCTGTGTGCTGGCCTGGGAACTTTCCAACACGCTCGACAGCGAGTTTTGCGTGCTGACGGTGGAGGAGGCTCTGGAGGGGCATCCGGCGCCGGAGATCTTCAACACCGACCAGGGCAGCCAGTTCACCGCACAGGTCTTCACCGGCTGCCTGCAGCAGGCCGGGATCCGCATTTCGATGGACGGGCGGGGGCGCTGCATGGACAACATCTTCATCGAGCGGCTGTGGCGCTCACTCAAGTACGAAGCCGTGTATTTGCACGCACTTGCGGACGGATTCGCGGCGAGGCAGGTGATCGGGGAGTGGATGGAATTCTACAACCATGAGCGACCGCACTCGTCGCTGGAAGGGCGGACGCCGTGGGAGGCGCTGCAGCGGGGCGGAAGCCGATGAAGCGCAGCAGTGGGGGCGCGCCGCAGGCGGCGCCGGGAGGGTTCCCGCGGCTCCTCTGTCTCCTCGGCGTGGGCTTGCAGGCCGCACACCGGCGGCTGCGCGGACTGCGAGCCCGGGCCGCCGGCCCACACGCCGGGCAGGAGCCGCTCGAGCCCGGGCCGCCTCCTGCGCACTGGCGAGCAGCGTGCGCCCGGACTCCGTCCGACCCGTTCCGGGCCAGGCCTCTGCAGAGGGCGCCGACGGGCGCCTCGCCCAGCCCGTGGGCGGTCGAAGATCCTGGGGGCTTGGCCCCAGCTCCCTGACGGTCGCCTCCCCAGGGTTCTTGAAGGCATGGAACACTCCCAAAATAGAGGAGTCGGGTGCCGTCGCCCAGGACAGCACCCGCATGACATTTCGGTCATGTTGCCGCCGTATTCCTGACAGGTTGCTCCCCAGCAGAGCCTGTTTCCGCTTCGGGCGGCGAGCCAAGCCTAACACGCGGCCGACTGGGAAGTGGCCAGGCATGCCCGCTGGTCGTGCGCCAGGCCTGGGCAGGCTGCGAACTGATGCGCATGGCATCTGCCCCTTCCATGCAGTGCGCTTCCACTGGCTCGCAGTGCGCCCTGTAGTGGAGGTAGTCTCCTACAACCTACATGCGCTACAGGGGCTGGATGCGGACGAGGCCCGGACACCGCCCCAGTGTGGGAGGAGCCTGGTCGCCCCAGCCATGAGGGCCGCAGGCCCCCACGCTGCTGGCCCATGGGGCGGCCGTGTCGGAGGCAGCAACTCCACACCGGCCTGGGGTATAATCGCCTCGGTCGGTACTTCAGAGAAGCGGCGAAATCCACCTTATTCTTGCCGGCCAGTTGTCTAAACAACGGGAATTACTGATCTGAGTACCCAGCCTAGCTAATCCCGAGAAAATTTGGTTTTCTTCCACAGTGATGTGGTTGGGAACATAACCCCAAGATACCGATGAATACAGTGTGTACTGATTCCAACTATAGAATCCAATAAGATCCTCCATAGTCTCTTGACATGGCATCTCTTTGTTCGGTATAATGGAAGTGTTATGGCGAAGTATGGAAAAACTGATAAAGGTCCCGGAAAGTGGTTCCGCAAAGGTATCTCCTTGTTCGAAGTTATGGATATGTTCCCGGACAACCACACCGCCGAACTCTGGTTTGCAGAAATTCGCTGGCCCAATGGCCCCACTTGCCCTCATTGCCTCTCTGACAATGTCCAGTCCAACTGCTCCCATCCCTCCATGCCCTACCGTTGCCGCAGCTGTCGCAAGCGGTTCTCCGTGCGGGTCGGCTCGGTCATGCAGGACACCAAGATCGGCTATCGCAAGTGGGCCGTCGCCATCTATCTACTCTCGACCTGCATCAAGGGCATCTCGTCCATGAAGCTCAGCCGCGAACTGCGCATCACCCAGAAGTCGGCTTGGCATCTCCTGCATCGCTTGCGGGCGGGCTTCCGACGCCCGCAGGGCCTGTTCGCAGGGCCCGCGGAGGTTGACGAGGCCTTCATCGGCGGCAAGGAACGCAACAAGCACGCCAGCAAGAAGCTCAACGCCGGACGCGGGACTGTCGGCAAGCAACCCGTGGTCGGGGCCCGCGATCGCGGCACCGGCAAGGTACAAGCGCGGCCCGTGCCCAACACGGGCAAGGGCCAGTTGCAGGGCTTCGTGATAGCTACTGTCGCCCCTGGGGCTGCGGTGCACACCGACAGCTCGTCGTCTTACAAGTCGCTCGACGGCTTCCAGCACGCAGCGGTCAACCATTCCGCTGGCGAGTATGTGCGCGGCGCGGTGAATACCAATGGCATCGAGTCGTTCTGGGCAATGTTCAAGCGCGGCTTGTACGGCACCTACCATCACATGAGCGTGAAACACTTGCGGCGCTACCTAGCCGAGTTCTGCGGGCGAAGCAACGTGCGCAACCTAGACACGGCGGACCAAATGCGACGCTTGGCAGCCGGCCTGAATGGACAGATCCTGACCTGGAAGATGCTGAAGGCATCCAAGCGTGTGCCGGCGACAGCCTAGCTCTGCACCTGCCCGGACCTCAGCTGCAGCACAAGAACGCCAGCAATGGAATCCAGTTGAGAACTCTCTAGATTCGGGCCTTGGCATTAGGCCAAGGCATCTCTGGCATTCACTTCTGGAGGGTAATCCGACGATTATACGCAGGTCAAATTCCGATCCCACATATTGTGGATTTAAGTCCGATCCTCCAAGATCTAGGGGATGGGAACTCAAATCAGTAATTCCCTAAACAACCCGGACCACCCCAGATAGCCGTCGCCTGTCCGCAGCTTCACTTCCCCGAACCCGAGCTCAGCCAAGAACGAGCATCTCCAGGTTTCCCAACCTCTGGGCCTCGCATCCGCCTTGGCATGCGTGATCATCGCGACTATCCGGGGGTTGAACCCGATCGCGACGAAGCCTCTATCCGGACCGGAGGCACCGATGCGCATAATTTGAGCGCTGGTGCGCTTCAAGCGCTTGGAGCTAAAGCGTCGGGACCAAGGCGTCGTGCGGCGCTATCTGGAAACGTCGGCAGCACACTGACGCATGTGATCTCCCAGCGAGACGACCACCGCTTCGCAGTCAACGGTTCTCGACCGGCACCGTCGCAAGAAGTGTCAATGCCCGTGCGCGTTCCAGCGTGTCGACATTGCCGAGGTGGGTCCACTCCCTCGTCAGCTTGCCCTCACCAATTTGGAGCACGGCCCGGCGTTCGGAACCTCCCTGAATCTCAAGCGTGCCGATCTGGCGAGGCTTGCCGGTCACCGCGTCGACTGTCCTAACGCTCCACGTACCCTCTTTGCCACTCGTGCCGGGGGTGAAGGTAACTCGTTCCCCGTGTTTGGCGGCGATGTAGACGCGGATGTCATCGACCTTGGCGTCGACCGCGTCAATCTGGGCACCCAACTTAGCGTCGACCGCGTCAATCTGGGCACCCAACTTAGCGTCGACCGCGTCGATCTGGGCACTCAACTTAGCGTCGACCGCGTCGATCTGGGCACTCAACCTAGCGTCGACCGCGTCAATCTTGTCACTCAACTTAGCGTCGACCGCGTCAATCTTGGCATCGAGCGCGTCGATCTTGGCATTGATCTGGGCGCCGTCATCCGTTGCCAAGATCAGTCCACCAAGCGCGATGGCGACGCTCACGATCGCCACGATCATCCGGCGATCAGACCTTGCCGAGACACTTCCTCCACTCACTGCGATGCCGTTCCTAGCCTCACGATACCATCTCTCCCAGTTGCGCGGTGCACCGACGGCGGTGAAGCCGGAGAGTCCCGAGGGCAACGGACACACACCATTCGGGCTGCTTGTCTGTTGGCTGGACCAAGCGAATCCACCTGAGCATGTCAGCGTGTAGAGCGCGGGCACGCCAGATCCGGCCGGACTGGCTGGTTGTGCCAACCAGTTGCGCAACCTGAGGTTAGCCCCAGCGCGACCGCAGTGCCGCTGAGCGTGGTCTGCCACAACCGATCCCGCTACTGGACGGTCGACTCCCCTCGAACCATCGGCACGAAGCGCACGGGGAGCTGCGGTCGACGGCGGATCCGCCCACTTGCGTCCTTGGTCACCACCACAAGCCGCTGATTGCTCGGACCCCATCCAGCGGGAACCACGAGGCGGCCGCCAGCGGCCAGCTGTTCGAGCAAGGCCTCCGGCATCTCGGGTGGACCCGCAGTGACCATAGTGCGGTCGTAGAGCGCATGCTCGGCCCAGCCCTGATAGCCGTCGCCTGTCCGCAGCTTCACTTCCGAGAACCCGAGCTCAGCCAAGAACAAGCATCTCCAGATTTTCAAGCCTCTGGGCCTCGCATCCGTCTTGGCATGCGTGATCATCGCGACTATCCGGCGGTTGAACCCGATCGCGACGAAGCCTCTATCCAGACCGGAGGCACCGATGCGCATAATTTGAGCGCTGGTGCGCTTCAAGCGCTTGGGGCTGAAGCGCCGGGACCAAGGCGTCGTGCGGCGCTATCTGGAAACGTCGGCAGCACACTGCCGGATGTGATCTCCCAGCGAGACGACCACCAGTTCATAGTCAATGGTCCTCGACCGGCGCCATCGCAAGAAGTGTCAATGCCCGCGTGCGTTCCAGCGTGTCGACTTTGCCGAGGTGGGTCCATTCCCTCGTCAGCTTGCCTTCCCCAATTTGGAGCACGGCCCGGCGTTCGGAACCTCCCTGAGCCTCAAGCGTGCCGATCGGGCGAGACTTGCCGGTCACCGCATCGGCTGTCCTAACGCTCCACGCCCTTTCTCGGCCACTCTTGCCAAGTTGAAGCTAACTCATTCCCCGGGTTTGGCAGCGATGTAGACGCGGATGTCATCTACCCTCGCATCGAGCGCGTCGACCTTGGCATCGAGTGCGTCGATCTTGGCATTCAACTTGGCATCGAGCGCGTCGATCTTGGCATTGATCTCGGCGCCGTCGTCCGTTGCCAAGATCAGCCCACCAATCGCGATCGCGAAGCTCACGATCGCCACGATGATCCGGCGATCAGACCTTGCCGAGCCACTTCCTCCACTCACTGCGCTGCCGTTCCTGAGCCTCACGATACCATCGCTCCCAGCCGCGCGGTGCACCGAGGGCGGTGCAGTCGGAGAGTCCCAAGGGCAACGGACACACACCCTTCGGGCTCCTGTCTGTTGGCGGGACCAAGCGAATCCACCTCAGCAAGTCAGCGTGTAGAGCGCAGGCTCGCCAAATCCGTCCGGACTGGCTGGTTGCGCCAACCAGTTCCGCAACCCGAGGTCAGCCCCGGCGTGACCGCAGTGCCACTAAGCGTGGTCTGCCACAACCGATCCCGCTACTGGATGGTCGACTCCCCACGAACCATCGGCACGAAGCGCACGGGGAGCTGCGGTCGACGGCGGATCCGCCCGCTTCCGTCCTTGGTCACCACCACAAGCCGCTGATTGCTAGGACCCGATCCGACGGGAGCCACGAGCCGACCGCCAGCGGCCAGCTGTTCGAGCAAGGCCTCCGGCATCTCGGGTGGAGCCGCAGTGACCATAATGCGGTCGTAGGGCGCATGCTCGGCCCAGCCCTGATAGCCGTCACCTATCCGCAGCTTCACTTCCCCGAACCCGAGCTCAGCCAAGATCTTGCGAGCGCGGTCAGCCAGCTGCGGGACAATCTCGACACTGTGGACCGAATCGCTGAGGGTCGCGAGCACCGCCGTCTGGTAGCCCGATCCGGTGCCGATCTCGAGCACGCGGTGATTCTGGCCAACATCCAGCAGCTCGGTCATGTGGGCGACGATGTACGGCTGGGAAATTGTCTGCCTGAATCCGATCGGCAGCGGGCTGTCGGAGGTGGAGTACCGGCGAACGTTGTCGGGCACGAACCGCTCGCGCGGGACTTGGCGCATGGCATCCAGCACCCTTGGCGAACGGACACCGCGAGCTTCGATCTGCTCGCGTACCATCTTCGACCGCATTTGAGCCCACTCGGGGACGGACTCCTGGCCTGATCCGCCCCAAGGCCAGAGCAGCAGCCCCGCCCCGACGATCAGCGCGGCTGCTAGGGCGCGGCTCATCGGCACGGCACATCGTAGCAGCAACTCCGCACCGGGGGCGGCGGCGTCGGTGCTACCTGAGGCACGGAGTCACTGTTCCAGAACACGGCATGCTCAGGTACCGGGAGCATCGCCGGCGGAGGCGCTCCCAGCGATCTGCCATTCGGGGCGACCGTCTTCCCTGCCTGCCCAGCGCTCACTTGGATTCCATGCACTCCGCACAGCGCAGCCGTCAAGCCTAGTTCGAGAGCGTCTCCGCGCGAGCAATCCTGAAGGCTCTGAGACGCTGTTCCGAGAGGCCCCCGGGTCGGAGGCCAGCGGACTTGCGGCAAGCTCATCTGTCATCAAGGGCCGATAAACGCAAGCTGGAGATCTCAACGGTGGCCGTCTCGGGAGGTGCGGGTCACGCCAAGTCGCGGGGACCGGCCACCCGCAAGGCTTGGTCAGCCGTTGGCTGCCCACCGGAAGTCCCACAAGCGGATCGTAGCAGGCTCTCGTGCCAACCTTGAGGAAACTATTCCAGCGTTTTGCCAATCTGAGCCCCCGATTCCGCAGCGAGGGCAGCTCGTGCACGTGCGGTCGCGCCGGTGACTCGTCGAGTCGGTCCACGCGCGGCCCTCTGACGAATCGCCATGGTCGGATCTAGCGTGCGCCGAGGACGACGCTCAGGGCGAAACTCTCCAAATCTATCGGGACCACGAGTCGGACGCTTGGATTCTGCTCGAACTCGATGCCGTGGCGACGCGGGAGCGGAAGGCGCTATTGGATGCGGCGATCAGGGCGAAGGACGGTGGATCGTCCGTCAAGCATTTGCATACAAGGCGCGGAACGCTGGGCGACGCGGAAGCGGTGCGAGCATGGGTTGCCGAACACGAGAGGAAGCTGGTCACCGCGGTTCGCGAGGGGCCGATCATCGTGGAGTAAGTGCGATGATTCGACTCGGGTGCGTGAAGGGAACACGGGATGAAGTGGGATATGCCCTAACCTTGGATCCGGTCATGCGTGCCAAGGCTCGGGCGCTGGGAACAGGGGAGAGGGCGTGAACGATCGACGAGAACTAGATAACAGCGCGGTTGCCTTTCGGTTCGGGAACATCGGGCCGGTGAGGGAAGCCACTCTCGAACTCGGCGGCCTGACAGTCATTGCGGGACGCAACAACACGGGCAAGACCTACATCGTCTATTCGCTCTATGGGTTCCTGAAGGGCTGGATGAGCTGGCCGGGAGCCAGAGACTTCCGTTCTCGTGCGTTGGACGAGTTTCCGGAGGTCAGCGCCATCCGCGACGGTATTCTTGGCTCCGGCCAAGCATCGGTTCCAGTCTCGCTCTCCACGCTCGCCCGGCACCGCAGGATCCTCGCGAACAGGGTGGGCCAAGAGTTTTCTCCACCGTTCCGAAATATCTTTAGCTCGCGCCGGGACAGCTTTCCGAACGCGCGACTTGATGTGAGAGTCGCGGACGGACCCGACGCCCAACCCCCCTCGCCCGCGACGGTCCCCTCCCGACCCTCTGCAATCACCGTGCGGTACGAGAATGGCGAGGTCGTCGCAACCGTGAACGACAACGACCGCTTGGGCAGCGGGATGCATCCGGGCGCGCCCGGCTTCGCCTACTACGTGTTCCTGCTGCGAGACCTCTTTCCCGATCCGTTCATCCTGTCCGCTGAGCGTTTCGGGGTTTCCCTCTTCTACCGCGAGCTCGATTTCACCAAGAGCCAGATCGTCGACCTCTTGCAGAAACACGCCGCTGGTGGAAGTACCGAGGCGCCGTCGCCCTATCTGATCGTGGACGCCACTGCCAGCCGGTACGCGACCCCGATCAAGGACAACATCGATTTCACGCGGAGTATCCCCGATCTGCCGCGAGACCCGTCGCCGCTCGCCGAGCACAAGCTATACGACAACATCAAGAACATGATGAAGGGATCCTACAGCAACGCCCACGACGACGTCCGCTTCATTTCCAAGGCGCGCCAGGAGAGACACTTCAACATTCCGCTTCACCTCGCGTCGTCATCCGCGAGGGGACTGGCGGATCTGTACTTCTTTTTGCGGCATGCGGCTAGTCGGGGCCAGCTTCTGATCATCGAGGAGCCCGAGAGTCATCTGGACACGGCGAACCAGGTGCAGTTTGCGAGACTGCTGGCAAGGTTTGTGGGCGCGGGATTGCGCGTGATGATCACGACGCATAGCGACTACATCATGAAAGAGTTGAACAACCTAATCATGCTCAGCCGGGATTTTCCCGAGAGGGACAAGGTGGTTCGAGAGCTCGGCTATCGTTCCGAAGACGAGCTGGAGCCCGAAAGTGTGCGAGCATATGTCGCGGAGGGCGGTGGCCTCAGCGCATGCGACATCGGTCGGTATGGAATCGTGATGCCGGTCTTCGATCGCACAATCGATGACATCAACGAGACGGCCATTGAGCTGTCGTCGCGGGTCGTGTCGGGGACGTGAGAATGAACAAGGAATCGTTGACAACCCGGGTGCGCAAGGTGATGGAACCCAAAGCCATCGTGCGGATCCAGGAGAACCCTGTTTGTCGGAAGACACGGGGGGCCGGGATGCCAGTTAGGCCCTTCGATTCCAGTGCGCGAAGGGCTTTCAAGCATGCGGCGGCTTGAAGGCGATTCCCGGAATCGAAGGACTCAAACTCTGAGCAGATGTGGCGGGCAACCTCAGTGCGGCTGGTGGCACCAGCCGCGGCCGAGATCGCCTGCACACGCCCAAGGCTCTCGGAACGACGGAGCGTCTGGCTGATCAGGTTCTGCTCGAACATGCTCCACTTCTGACATAGCCGCTGCAGTTTGTCAAGTCCCCTTGTGTGTCGTGGCTAGCCTGAGCCTCGCGATACCAGCTCTCCCAGCCGCGTGGTGCACCGAGGGCGGTGCAGCCGGAGAGTCTCAAGGGCAACGGACACACACCATTCAGGCTCCTTGCCTGGTAGCTGGACCAAGCGAATCCACCTCGGCAAGTCAACGTGTTCAGCGCAGGCACGCCAGATCCGTCCAGACTGGCTGGTTGTGCCAACCAGTTGCGCAACCTGAGGTTAGCCCTGGCGCGACCGCAGTGCCACTGAGCGTGGTCTTCTACAACCGATCCCGCTACTGGATGGTCGACTCCCCGCGAACCATCGGCACGAAGCGCACGGGGAGCTGCGGCCGACGGCGAATCCGACCGCTTGCGTTCTTGGTCACCACCACAGGCCGCTGATTGCTCGGACCCGATCCCACGGGGGCCACGAGCCTACCACCGGCGGACAGCTGTTCGAGCAAGGCCTCCGGCATCTCGGGTGGCGCCGCAGTGACCAGAATGCGGTCGTAGGGCGCATGCTCGGCCCAGCCCTGATCGCCGTCGCCTGTCCGCATCTTCACTTCCCCGAACCCGAGCTCGGCCAAGATCTTGCGAGCGCGGTCAGCCAGCTGCGGGACAATCTCGACACTGTGGACCGAATCGCTGAGGGTCGCGAGCACCGCCGTCTGGTAGCCCGATCCGGTGTCGATCTCGAGCACGCGGTGATTCTGGCGAACATCCAGAATCTCGGTCATGTGGGCGACAATGTACGGCTGGGAAATTGTCTGCCCGAATCCGATCGGCAGCGGGCTGTCGGACGTGGAGTGCCGGGGAACGTTTTCGGGCACGAACCGCTCGCGCGGGACTTGGCGCGTGGCATCCACCACTCTTGGCGAACGGACTCCGCGAGCTTTGACCTGCTCGCGCACCATCTTCGACCGCCTTTGAGCCCACTCGGGGACGGAGTCCTGGCCTGTTCCACCCCAAGGCCAGAGCAGCAGCCCCGCTCCGACGATCAGCGCAGCTGCTAGGGCGCGGCTCATCGGCGCGGCACATCGTAGCAGTAACGCCGCACCGGGGGCGGTGGGTTCGGTGCTACCTGAGACACGGAGTCACCGTTCCAGGACACGGCATGCTCAGGCGCCGGGGGCATCGCAGGCGGAGGCGCTCCCAGCGATCTGCCATTCGGGGCAACCGTCTTCCCTGCCCGCCCAGCGCTCACTTGGATTCGACCCACTCCGCACAGCCCAGCCGTCACAGATAGTTCGAAAGAGTCTTCGCGCGAGCAATCCGGAAGGCGCTGAGACGCTGTTCCGAGAGGCCCCCGGATCGGAGGCCGCGGATTTGCGGCGAGCTCTTCTATGATCAAGGGCCGATGACCGCAAGCTGGTAATCTCAACGGTGGCCGTCGTGGGAGGTACGGGTCACTCCGAGTCGCGGGGACCGGCCGCCCGTACAGCCTGGCCAGCCTTTGGCTGCCCACCGGAATTCCCAGAAGCGGTTCGTGCGTGCTCTTGCGCCAACCTTGAGGAAACTGTTGCCAGCGTTGCGCCAGGCTGAGCCCCCGATTCCGCTGCAAGGGCAGCTCGTGCACGTGCGGTCGCGCCGGTGGCTCGTCGAGTCGGTCCACCAGCGGCCCTCTGGCGAATCGCCCGTGGTCGGGCTGGCGTGCGCCGAGGACGACGCCCAGGGCGAAACCCTGCAGGTCTATTGGGACCACGAGTCGGACGCTTGGATTCTGTCCGAGGAGGGATGGAAGGACATCGCCGACGGACTCGAGGGCTTTGACAGGCCCGGTCGCTTCGGCGCTTTCTTGGACGCGTTGCGATGGAACTGCGTGACCGCGACAGACCCGCGCTTGGTGCAGTCGCCATTCCGTGCCGGGATCAAGTTGGAGGCGTACCAGATCGAGCCCCTCCGGAAGGCCCTGCGACTCCCGTTGGTGAACTTGTTCATCGCCGATGACACGGGCCTTGGCAAGACCATCGAGGCAGGGCTGGTGGCGCGTGAACTGTTGCTACGGAAGAAGGTCAGCACGATCGTCGTATCGGCGCCCCCGTCGGTGCTCGGCCAGTGGCAGGCGGAGCTGGATGAGCGGTTCGGGCTGCACTTTGTCATCCTTGACCGCCTGTACCTGATCCGGATGAGGCAGCAGCGCGGTTTCGGCGTGAACCCGTGGACGACCCACAGCTTCTTCCTGGTCTCCCACAGGCTGCTGACAGACCCGAATTACGCAGACTCGATGCGCGCCTGGCTGGGGGATCGCAAGCACGGCAGCCTGCTGATCTTTGACGAAGCGCACAACGCGGCACCGGCGAGGGGTGGGAGATTTGGGATCGAGTCGAAGTTCACGCGCGCCGTCAGGGACATCTCGGGCCGCTTTGAGCACAGGCTCTTTCTGTCGGCAACGCCCCACAACGGCCATTCGCGCAGCTTCTCGGCGCTCTTGGAACTGCTGGACCCGCACCGCTTCACTCGTGGTGTCAAGGTCCGCAAGGGGGCACTCAAGGAGGTGATGGTCCGCCGTCTCAAGGAGGACATTCGGAGAATGCAGGGCGGCTTCCCCGTGCGGAGGGTCTGCAAGGTCGACCTCGACGGCCTCCCGGAAGACGCGCCGGAACTTACGCTTTCGAGGCTCTTGGACCAGTACCGGGCTGTCCGCGAGGAGCGATTCAAGCATTCTCCGAGCCGGGCGCGCGCGACGGCGATGATGCTCGTGATCGGTTTGCAGCAGCGCCTGCTTTCCTCAATCGAGGCCTTCGCGCGGAGTCTTGCCATCCACACGAAGACCGCCACGCGCCATCGCGAGAAGGAACTTGAGAAGCTCTCAGCCCAGAGCGCGGGTGACTTGATCGTGGGAACGGCTGGGGCCGACGACGACCGAAGCAACCTGAGCGGCAAGGAGATCGAGGCGGAGGAAGATTCCCAGTTCCAAGCGGCCACGGCGCGAAGCGAGGGCGCTGTGGCGGATTCGGACGGTGACAAGGCCCTATGGAACAAGGAAGTGGCGCTTCGGGACGAGATGCGGCGGGTGGCCGAGAGGGCCCGTACCCTCCCTGACGCGAAGCTCCGATGGTTGTTGCGATGGATGCAAGCCAACCTTTGCGACGGCATCGGCCATTCGGATCCGGGCGAGAGGTCGAAGAGCGAGTGGACCCTGAGGCGAGTGCTTATCTTCACTGAGAACCGGCAGTCCACTAAGGCCTACCTCCGAGGAATGATCGAGCACGCGATCGCAGGAACGGACCGCGCGCGGGACCGCATCGAGGTGATCGACGGGCTGACGAGCACGACAAGGCGCCGAGAAATCCAGCGCCGCTTCAACACTCACCCTTCCAAGGACCCTCTGCGAGTCCTGCTGGCAACGGACGCAGCGCGAGAGGGGCTGAACTTCCAAGCGCACTGTGCCGACCTGTTCCACTACGACCTGCCGTGGAATCCGGGGAGAATCGAGCAACGCAACGGTCGCATCGACCGCAAGCTGCAACCCGAGGATGTTGTTCGCTGTCACTACTTCGTGCTTCCGCAGCGCGCCGAGGACCGCGTGCTGGACGTGCTGGTGCGCAAGACCGAGACGATCCGGCGGGAACTGGGGAGCCTCTCGCAGGTCATCGAGGACACGATCGAGGAGCGGCTGCGCAAGGGCGGAATCCGCCATTCGGACTCGGCAAAGTTGGCCGACGAGCTGAAGCGCACGCGCTCGTCGCCCGCCAACCAGGCTGCAGCCGACGAAGAGCTCGACGCCGCCAGGGCGAGGGATCTCAAGACGGAGATTGAGCGCTGCCGCCGAATGCTCGCACGCTCCCGCCGACAGGTGGACTTCAGTCCCAGACGGCTGCGGAATGCGCTGACGTGCGCGCTCGGGATGCTGGGGGCCGAGCCCTTGGAACCGTGCGACGGGCCGGATGGCAAGCGTGCGTGGACTGTCCCGCCGCTGGACCGGCGGGCTGCGACCGACGCGAGCTGGGCGATGACACTGGACTCTCTCCGGACTCCTCGAAAGAGGGGCGAGAAGGTCACAAACTGGCGCAAGACAGCGGCGATCCGCCCCGTAGTCTTTGAGGATCCCGGAATTCTGAGCAACGAAGTCGTGCATGTCCATCTTGAGCAGCGTCTCGCGCAACGCCTGCTGGCACGATTCCGGTCTCAGGGATTCGTCTACCACGACCTGTCGCGGGCATGCTTGGTACAGTCGCGGGACTCGGTGCCACGGGTAGTCCTGCTGGGGCGACTCGTGCTGTTCGGGGACCGCGCGGAGCGACTTCACGAACAGCTGATCCCGGTCGGAGCCCGCTGGCGAGAACCCGAACTCCGGCGTGCCGCGCTCTCGGCCTACGCGCGGGATGCGCAGGCGCGGACCCTTCATCTGCTGAACGAGGCCTTGGAAACGGTGCAGCCCGAGATGCCCGGACCCACCGTGCAGCGACGCCTGCTCGACTCCATGAGGCAGGACGTTCAAGAGCTTCGACCGCAGTTGGAGGACATCGCTTCGGACGCAGCCTTGGCTGCCGAGCGACTCTTGGCGGAGCGCGGCGCCGACGAGCGCCGCAAGCTGGAGCGGACTCTTCGGGAACAGCGGAAGCGGGTGGAAGTCACGCTCCAGAAGGAAGAGTCCGCGATCCGCCAGCCCAGATTGTTCGATAGCCAAATGGCCCGGGAAATCGAGGCGTGGAAGAGGACTTGGAAGCGCCGAATCGACGAGTTCGACCGGGAGATCGAGAGCGCTCCCAGGCGGGTCGAGCAACTGTACCGCGTCCGGACACGGCGCGTCGAGCCGGTCGGCATCGTTTACCTGTGGCCTGACACGAACTGATGCCCGCCAAGCAGACAGCCGACACGCGCGCTCACCTGGAGTGGCTGGGATTCGTGCAGCCGCGCGGCCTGGTGGTTTCGACACCAGCGCTGAGCCAGGCCGGGGCTGTGCTGAACCGCAACGACTCGGAAGGCCAATCGCTCTTGCGGGACTGCGTGGACGAAGGCCGGCGCGATCCCTGTATCCGGGACTTCGAGGCGTTTGCGAGGTCGGTGCTGGATTGGTCCTTCCACAAGAAGTTCTACTTCCGGGCGGCGGACCGTCGGGAGGTGCCGGAGTACCCGGAAGTGCACTTGCCGGACTTTGGCGAGGTGATGGTGCCGGACTATGCGATCCGCCACAGGAAGAAGCCGAGCCGTGCGACCTCTGAGTGGCAGTTGCTGGTGAGGACGGTCGGCCCGGGCCAAGGATTCGACGCGCCGGAGGCTGGCTCGGGCAAGTTGGATGCCACGGCGCATGGCAGGTTGGAGCGCCTGCTTCGCGGGACCGGTGTCCAGGCGGGGCTGCTCTTCAATGGCCGGGCCGTCCGGCTGGTGTCCGCGCCACGCGGGGAGAGCTCGGGGTGGCTCGACTTTCGCGTCAGCGACATGCTGGAGACGCCGGGACGGCCGATCGTCGCGGCGATGCGCCTCCTCTTGGGTGAAGCGCGGCTGCTCAGGGTGCCAGAGCACGCCCGCCTGACGGCGCTGCTGGAGAAGAGCCGCCAGTTCCAGAACGTGGTCAGCGAGCGTCTCGCCGAGCAGGTGCTGCAGGCCCTTTATGAGTTGGTGCGAGGGCTTCAGGATGCCCACGACCGGTCCGGCGGTCACCTGCTGCGGGACGTGTTGGAGCGGGACCGAGGCCCGGACGAGGTCTACCGCGGCCTGCTCACCGTCATCCTGCGCATGGTCTTCTTGCTCTACGCCGAGCAGCGCGACCTGATGCCCGAGGACGAGGTGTTCGCCAAGTCGTACTCGCTGGGAGGGCTCTACGAGCGGTTGCAGCGGGATGACGCTCGGCACCCGGCGACGATGGACTTTCGCTACGGCGCATGGGCGCAGGTGGTCGTGCTCTTCCGGATGATCCACGACGGGGCACGCTCGGGAGCAATGAGGCTGCCGGCCCGGGAGGGATCACTCTTCGACCCGGAACGCTTTCGATTCCTGAGCGAAGCTCCGGCGCCGCCCGGACAGCGGGCCCACGGGCGGACCACGATACCGCTGGTGCCGGACGGCACCGTCTACCGGGTGCTGGAGAAGCTCTTGGTGCTGGACGGCGAGCGGATCTCGTACCGGGCTCTGGACGTGGAGCAAATCGGCTCGGTCTACGAGACGATGATGGGCTTCCAAATGCAGACGGCGAGCGGTCTGTCGATCGCAATCAAGGCGCCGAAGAAGAATGGCGCACCGTCCACGATCGACTTGGAGGCCCTGCTCGCGGTCAATCCCAGCGGGCGGTGGAAGTGGATCCAAGGCCGGACCGATCGGAAGATCACCGCCAAGGTGAACCGAGCGGTCAAGGCGGGGCAGACCGTCAACGACTTGCACGCCGCATTGGAGCCTGTTCTGGACCGGGACGCTACGCCCGATCTCGTGAAGCGCGGAGCGATGGTGCTCCAGCCAGGGCGGGAGCGCCGGGCGTCCGGCTCGCACTACACACCCCGGAGCTTGACCGAGCCGATCGTCCGCAAGACGCTGCAGCCACTATTTGACAGTCTGACCGGTACGGGGACACCGACCGCGGAGGCGGTGCTCAGCATCAAGGTCTGCGATCCCGCGATGGGGTCAGGAGCCTTCCTGGTGGAGGCCTGCAGGCAGCTTGGGGATGCCCTTCTGGACGCATGGCGGGCCCATGGCCGGAAGATCGTGGGCCTGACAGGGGAAGACGAGGTTGTTGTAGCCCGGCGTGTGGTCGCGCAATCGTGCCTGTACGGGGTCGACCGGAATCCGGTGGCGGTGGACTTGGCGAAGATGTCACTGTGGTTGGCGACGTTGGCGAAGGATTACCCGCTGACCTTTCTGGACCACTCCCTGCGACACGGCGACTCTCTGCTAGGACTGGGTCGCCGCCAGATCGAGGGATTTCACTGGCACACCCACAGAAAGCACTTTCAGCCTGGGCTGGAGGCAGCGGAAGCACTCAATAAGGTCGATCGGGCCGCAGCCCTGAGGTCCTCGATCCAAGCGATGGACCCGAGCGCCCCTCGGGGGGAGTTTCTGGAACTGTGGGAAGAATCGCAGAGGGCGCTGGCGGACGTGCGGTTGCTGGGGGACCTTGTGCTGTCCGCGTTCTTCGAGGGCACCACCAATGCGAAGCGCGAGAAGCGACGCAAGAAGTACTCGTCCGAGCTGTTGACCTCTAGCCTTGGGGATCTGGAGAACCCGTTGGCGTCCCTACGATTCGGTGACAAGCCTCTGGCGTCCTTCCACTGGGAGATGGAGTTCCCCGAGGTGTTCGACCGAGAATGGCCCGGGTTCGACGCGATTGTCGGGAACCCGCCGTTTGCGGGCAAGAATCCGCTGATCAACGGCAACCGGCCGGGCTATCTGGCCTGGCTGAAGACTCTCCACGCGAGCAGCCACGGGAACGCCGATCTGGCCGCCCATTTCTTCCGACGCGCGTTTTCGCTGCTGAGGGACAAGGGAAACTTCGGGCTTGTCGCCACGAACACGATCGCCCAAGGCGACACCCGGTCCACCGGACTGCGCTTCATCTGCAAGAACGGTGGTGCGATCTACGACGCTACGAGACGGCTGAAGTGGCCGGGACAGGCCGCGGTGGTTGTGAGCGTAGTTCACATCGCCAAGCGGGACGGAGCCCAACCCAGCCTCGTCGGCTATAGCTCCCCTGCGACCAAGTGCGTGCTGGACGGCTCCCCAGTGGAGTCGATCTCAGCGTTCTTGGTACCGGGCACGATGCATAATGACCCAACCAAGCTTCGAGCAAGTGCTGACCTGAGCTTCATAGGAAGCTTTGTGCACGGCATGGGATTCACGTTTGACGATACAGACCGGAAGGGTGTTGCCAGCACGTTGCAAGAAATGAACCGGCTCTTGGAGTCGAATCCAGCCAACCGGGACGTAATCCAGCCCTTCATCGCCGGCGCGGAACTAAATGCGAGCCCGACGCATGCCTACCACCGATACGTCATCAACTTCCATGACTACCCCCTGCGGCGTGATGCCGAGTTGCGGCGGGGATGGGCGGATGTCATATCGGAGGCGGAGGACTTGGCGGCAGCGGTGGGATTTAGATCTCAGAGCACCAACCACGTGGATGCTGGCAGCTGTCGGGGCCTGCTCAACCAGTTGCGAGGGCTGAGCGCACGGGCAAGTGATCTCGGTGGCCCGACGAGCAAGGCCGTAAATGACTGCCGACGGCTAGTCAGGGCTGTGCGGGAATGGTCACTGACGGAGATTGTACCGGCAGACTATCCGCATCCGGTCGCGGCGGACTGGCCGGAGTTGTTGGCAATTGTCCGTGAGAAGGTCTATCCGGCACGCAGCGGATTACGGCGGAAGGCACTGCGGGAGCGATGGTGGCACTACGCCGAGAAACGTCCGAGACTGTACGGAGCCATCCGCGGTCTGCGCCGTGTGCTCGTGGTTTCCGCTGTGGGACAGCACATGGCGTTCGGATTCCTTCCCGCCAATTACGTATACGCGCACCGACTCGCGGTCTTCCCACTTGAGTCGTTCGCCGCCTTCTGCGCCCTGCAGTCACGCCTTCACGAGATCTGGGTCCGACGCTTCGGGTCAACACTCAAAGATGATCTCTGCTACAACCCGTCCGACTGTTTCGAGACCTTCCCTTTCCCCGAAGGTTGGAGTTCTCTCTCTGAACTTGAGGCAGTGGGCCGAGAGTACTACGAGTTCCGAGCCTCCTTGATGGAACGCAACAACGAGGGCCTGACGAAGGCCTACAATCGCTTCCACGACTTCTACGAGGACAATCCGAGTATCCGGCGGCTTCGCGAGCTGCACGACCGGATGGACAAGGTGGTCTTGAGTGCATACGGGTGGAAGGATCTTCCCGTCAGCTGCGATTTTCGGGAAGACCTAAAGGGTGCACGGAGGAAACGCCGCTATCGCTACCGCTGGTCGGACAGGGTTGAAGAGGAAGTGCTGGGGCGGCTGTTGGATTTGAACGCCTCGGAGGCCCGCCAGCAGGCTTTGTGACATCCCAGGGCGATAGCAGATCGCAGCGAGTGCGAAGGTCGCGCGGCAGCGAGTTCCTGTAGCCGAGCAAGTACCGAACATGTTCGAGCGGCACTGCGGTCCGGGGGCACGCCAGTCCGAGTTCAGCCGAATGGCTCGCCGGACCGGGACCTACCCACCCAGTCCGGGCCGGAGATGTGACGTGATGAACAACAGGCTATTTCGACCCGTGTCGGGACCGAGCTCAGAAGGACCCAAGACCGGCGCAGCACCGTGTCGCCGGAATCTAAGGCTTAGGATTCACTAAACCCTCCTTTAAGACAGTGGCGACAGTCGGCTTGACTGTCAGCGCGAAGCCCAGCGTATCCCATGGCGTCGACCCCTTGTCGACGCTCGCAGTCCGGGACTCGCACAGCCTGTATCGGGTTGGACGGGCCGGTCTCAGTCCTTGTTTGTCGCATGGCTGTCCTTCCTTGGGTCGGCATCTCTCGCACCACCCCTGATTGGCCGGTACATTGCAAAGATCCGCTTCTCAACTTGAATGACCTTGCGCTGGAAGCGCTTGCCACGCCGGGCCTGAGCCCGCAAGGTCTGCGCCTTCATCTCCAGCTTGGACGCCAGCTCCGGCGCCGTCTGCCAACCCTTGGCGCGGAGTTGTTCCCGGCGGAGCTCGAGATGGCTCGGCCAGCCTTGGCTGATCCGCAGGTTCGTGACCTTCCTCTGGGTGAAGGCCTTGCCGTTCCAACTCCGGCACCCTCTGCGATTGAGCTCTCTGGCGGCCGCGGCATCCGTCATCGCCGGCAACAGCGTCGACAGCGCCTCCACTGTCTCCGCCGGGGTCTTGCGCAGCTGAGCCAGAGGCCGAGGCAGATCCACCGGGTCCAGCGCGAGCGCCTTTCCGCCCCGCATCCGCACCTCGATGCGCACCCGGTACCCCTCCCGAGTCAGGGTGACGTCCTCGATCAAGCACCTCAGCAAACGCTTGCGGTCCGCATTGCCAGTGCTGGGGGCGTTCCAGGCCTTGCCGAAGTCGGATGCCAGAGCTTGCACTCCGGCGACCTGCTCGTCGGACAAACCGGCCTCGAAGGCTTTCGCCTGTCGCGCACGATTCTCGCGCGCCTGCTCCAGCCCCCGCAGGCTTGCGTTCCACTCCGATTCCAGAGTGGCAGCCACCAGCCGGTTACCGGGGTCCACTTCGAAATAGCGCCTCCGCGCCAGATCCGCGACATGTCGCAGGGCTTCGATCCGGTTCCGACGTTGCCGGTCGGCTTGCCGGAAGTCCTCCCGGACCTGCTCCTCGACCGCCAGCGCCAACGCCACGTTCTCCAGGCTGACCGCCTCGATCACGAACGCTGCCACTGCTGCGTCAATCCCCTCCCCCCGCATGCTCTGACAAATCTTCCCGCCGTGGACCGTCGTATCGCGCACGCACACATAGAGCCGGGCATCCTTCTGACCCCGGCCCGGCCGGGCCGGCCGGTACCTGGCCTTCATCCGCTCTCCACAGCGCCCGCAGAGCACTTGTGACTGCAGCAACGCCGCCCCGTTACGCGGTGAGGCCTGCCGGGTGCCGGAGGGTCCGAAGGACCGCGCGTTGCGCCTCAGGGTCTCCTGATTGCGGACGTACTGCTCCCAGCTGAAGTAGCCCACATGCGCCTTCGGCAGACAGACCTGCCACTTCTCCGGTGGCAGCCTTTGGTACCCCAAGCTCCCGTCAGGGCGCTGACGGCTGACCGTGCGCCCGTAGGCATAGCAACCCGCGTAGCGCGGATTCTTCAAAAAGCGCCGCACCTGCGAGTGATTGGGCACGGACCAGCGCAACTCCCGGTCGCCGCGCAGTGGCCTTGAAGGCAACGCCAACTCCTGTTGGCGGTACCACTTCACCGTCTGCATGGCGGAACCGGTGCGCTGGAAGGTCTCGAACACCAGCTTGACGGCCTCCACCACCGAGCGATCGGGGTCCAGCACGACCTGGTCCTGGGCATCGTAAACCAAACCCACCGGCAAAGGCAGCTTCAGCTCACCCCTGCGAGCCTTGCTGCGCTGGCCCTCCAGCAGGCGGTGGCGGATACTCTGCAGTTCGAACTCGAACACGGTGCCCTTGATCCCGGTCAGGAGCCGATCACTGCCGTTGCTGGGATCATGGACCCCTGCCTCGTCCAGGATCAGCGTGTTGGTCAGTGCCGCCACGTGGAACAGCCGTTGCAGGTCCGCGCTGTTGCGACCCAGGCGGGAGATTTCCAGGCTGAGCACAAGGCCCACCTCGCCCGCCGCGACACGGGCCATCAATTCCTGGAAGCCGCTGCGACCGGCGCTGCCGGCACCCGACTTGCCCTGATCCTCGTCGATCACGTGGATGCGTTCCGCGGGCCAGCCCAAGGCGGTCGCCTGCCGCCGCAAGTCGTACTGCCGGCGTCCGCTCTCGGTGTTCTCCAGCACCTGGCGCAGCGACGACTGCCGCACGTAGAGGCAGGCCTGAAGCTCGAGGTGTTCCGGGAGCACCTTGCCCGCCCCGCTGCAGACTGTGTTACTCATGTGCTCTCCCTTCCGATTCCCAGCCGGACACTGCCCCCACTGCGAGGCACACACGAATCATGCCGCTGGCTTCCGCGAACACCTTGTTCGCCCAGCAGTCTCCACCTTCCCTGTCCGCCGCTGGCGGGTCCGGCCGCCTTGACGATGCAGCCGCGAGAGACAACGCAGTTGCCATGCCGGAGTGGGACAGCATCCACGCTCCCTGAGAGGGGGCCCCGGCCTGCCATTGCCCACGCCAGCGCTGATAGCGCTCCAAGTCGCCCGCTCCGAACTCGGCCGCGTTTTCAGCGAGCCTTCCTTTTTTTTGGGAATTACTGATTTGAGTTCCCATCCCCTAGATCTTGGAGGATCGGACTTAAATCCACAATATGTGGGATCGGAATTTGACCTGCGTATAATCGTCGGATTACCCTCCAGAAGTGAATGCCAGAGATGCCTTGGCCTAATGCCAAGGCCCGAATCTAGAGAGTTCTCAACTGGATTCCATTGCTGGCGTTCTTGTGCTGCAGCTGAGGTCCGGGCAGGTGCAGAGCTAGGCTGTCGCCGGCACATGCTTGGATGCCTTCAGCATCTTCTAGGTCAGGATCTGTCCATTCAGGCCGGCTGCCAAGCGTCGCATTTGGTCCGCCGTGTCTAGGTTGCGCACGTTGCTTCGCCCGCAGAACTCGGCTAGGTAGCGCCGCAAGTGTTGCACGCTCATGTGATGGTAGGTGCCGTACAAGCCGCGCTTGAACATTGCCCAGAACGACTCGATGCCATTGGTATTCACCGCGCCGCGCACATACTCGCCAGCGGAATGGTTGACCGCTGCGTGCTGGAAGCCGTCGAGCGACTTGTAAGCCGACGAGCTGTCGGTGTGCACCGCAGCCCCAGGGGCGACAGTAGCGATCACGAAGCCCTGCAACTGGCCCTTGCCCGTGTTGGGCACGGGCCGCGCTTGTACCTTGCCGGTGCCGCGATCGCGGGCGCCGACCACGGGTTGCTTGCCGACAGTCCCGCGTCCGGCGTTGAGCTTCTTGCTGGCGTGCTTGTTGCGTTCCTTGCCGCCGATGAAGACCTCGTCAACCTCCGCGGGCCCTGCGAACAGGCCCTGCGGGCGTCGGAAGCCCGCCCGCAAGCGATGCAGGAGATGCCAAGCCGACTTCTGGGTGCTGCGCAGTTCGCGGCTGAGCTTCATGGACGAGATGCCCTTGATGCAGGTCGAGAGCAGATCGATGGCGACGGCCCACTGGCGATAGCCGATCTTGGTGTCCTGCATGACCGAGCCGACCCGCACGGAGAACCGCTTGCGACAGCTGCGGCAACGGTAGGGCATGGAGGGATGGGAGCAGTTGGACTGGACATTGTCAGAGAGGCAATGCGGGCAAGTGGGGCCATTGGGCCAGCGAATTTCTGCCAACCAGAGTTCGGCGGTATGGTTGTCCGGGAACCTATCCATAACTTCGAACAAGGAGATACCTTTGCGGAACCACTTTCCGGGACCTTTATCAGTTTTTCCATACTTCGCCATAACACTTCCATTATACCGAACAAAGAGATGCCATGTCAAGAGACTATGGAGGATCTTATTGGATTCTATAGTTGGAATCAGTACACACTGTATTCATCGGTATCTTGGGGTTATGTTCCCAACCACATCACTGTGGAAGAAAACCAAATTTGCTCGGGATTAGCTAGGCTGGGTACTCAGATCAGTAATTCCCTTTTTTTTCCCGCAGCAGCGCCTTGTCGAGGCTGCGCGCGTGCACGCGGGTCCCGAAGCGCTGTTCGATGAGCGGCACGAGCCGGCGACAGCCAACCGGCCCGTGCTGCGAGCGATACTGCGCCACGAAGGCCAGCACATCCTCGGTGATCTTGTGCGGTCCCCGCGGCCCGCGACGGCCCGGCAACAGTGCCTGCAGGCCGCCTTCGCGGAACAGGCGCTTGAGGCGCACGCAGGTTGGGACCGAGACCCCGAAGCGCCGTGCGGCCTCGGCCAGCGGCTGTTGGAGTGCCAGCCGCACCATTTCGTAGCGCACCTGCAGCAGATCGCGTGGATCGAAGAATTCACTGTCGCGAAACAAAGAGTCACGCACTCGTTCGGGTCGCCTGTTGAGCGTCCCGGCCTGCTGGAGAAGATCACGCTTGTTGGGTTTGGCCGCCATGGATCACCGTTACAGCAATGATAATCCATTTGTACGCCATGTGGGCAGGAAATTCCGTATCTCGTGGTCGGACCAGACCCCAACACGCTGTCCACGCTGGAATTCCGCCATTATTGCCATCCTGCGGCATATTTCCTGTAGAGTCGAGGAGAGGCGCGTTGGCCTTAGCAAGGAAGCAGTAGCTGTTTTAGGGGTGTTCCTACGGCTTTCGCCATCTGTAGGTGCCTCACTGACCTTCCCGCTTAACTACGTCTCCTCTCCCCGCTCATCGAACCGGACATGCCAATTTCCAGCATCCGGCTCTCGGACGAGATCATGCCTTCGCCCACGGAAAGCTGGCCGTCCGCACTGGCAGGCGCACGAGGCCGAAGTCAATCCTCAGCCTCTCGCTCGGGTACCGCACGGGGTGGCCCGACTTCGCCTGGTGCTTCCGACACAGCCACTGGCTGAGCCGCTGGTCCGCCTGTGCGTCAACGGCGCGTGCCAGTTCTCCCGGCCACTGCTGCGCGCGGTGGTCCGGGTCTTCCTTCGCTTGCGCATGTGATGCCCTCTGGAGTCTCCGAACTTTTCCGGAGCTAATAGGCTCGCGCCAGTCTCCATCGGTCCTGTCCTCCTTCCTGCATCGCTCTCGAACTGAGGCCCCTTCCCTCCACCGGCATTACCCGGCTTCCCCGGTACTACGGGCCTCTCCGCCACCCTGACCGGCCCGGCCTGTCCCTCGCGGGAGTCCGGTTGGCGCGTGCACGCCACCGACAGGGCTTCCCGTGTTGCCTCCGTCTCCCTCTTGCACGCATGCTGCCGCCAATACCCCGGCGGAGACGCCCGGTGCTCGCGTCGCTCGCTTCCCGGACGCTGGCTGCCTTCCCCGATATAGCGGCGGGTCGGCCTCCGCATTATGCTTTTCGAGGCCTGCTCGGCGTTCACTCGCGTTGCGGCCTGCGTGCTCGCTGAGCCGCCCAAAAGGCGGCCCGTCACGTCGGAGTGCTTCAGTCCATGTCGTTACCTCCATGACCCGCTCCGACGGCTTCCGGCTGGAGCGACAGTTAGCCGGGCGGGCTTCGCACCCGCTGGGAGCCAGTGCCTTAGCACGGCGCACGATCATATTGCGGCATTATTTCTGATCGTCCAGTAACTGGTCCACCAGCGCTCTGATCGCAAGCAGGTCATCGGTGCGGAACAGCGATCTGCCTGCCGACGCCCGCTCGAAGGCGTCGACGCGCCGTCGGCTGGTCCAAGCCGCGAGCAGACTGCGGGCGGGCATGCCCGCTTCCAGAATCACGCGCACACGTGCGGTGCCGAACACCAGGAATTCAGACTCGAAGCGAAACCTGCGCCCCTTCCATGGATGGAACGGGTGCGTGATCTCGACCTCACCCTGTCGCGACGTTTGGGACGGGGGGGCTTTCGAAGACGTTTGACAACCTCAAGGCAGAGAATGCCCGAGCCGGTGAGCCTGTTGACAATCCACACCATGGGCCTCCCCTTACATGGCTGCTTGCGGGTGCTTGTGATGGTCGGCCTCCACTCAAGCGAAGCGCTTCGTCAGTCGTCTCCACGAGGTCTGACCAATTAGGCATGTGCGACTCGGACTTGTTCCCGGCGCAACCCTGCGCGGAGCTGAGGGATCGGCGGAGTCTGCGACGCTGGTCCAACTACGTGCAGATTGCTGCCCGGGATTCCGCATCCTAGGGGAGCGATGCCCGCATCGCGCGAGCACGCGAACGCGCGGACGTTCCCGCGGTCGGGCCCGTCGGCCTGACGGCGCCCCGACACCAGGCTAGGGCGGCACGATAATGGGCAGAGTTAGATGGGCATCCACCTCATTAAGTACAACCAAGAGCACGCGGCCATCGAGAGGATCCTGCAAGACGTCACTCGGGTCGGGGACTTCTCGACCTCGGGCAGGCTTGTCGCACCGATGCCCCGCTTGGTGGTCGATCCGGTGGGCATCGTGTCGTTCCCGGTGCCGGACTTCCAGGTCGGCTCTCTGATCCGGGCCGGAACCCGGGCCCCGTACGGCCGGGGACCCAAGACGATCCTGGATCGCAAGGTCCGCGACTGCTGGCAGATCGATGCCGACGACGTCCGTGTCGGCGGTCCCGGCTGGAGCAAGACGTTTGGCTCCATCCTCCAGCGGGTCTCCGAGGGTATGGGACTCCCGGCCGGCCGTCTGGATGCTCGGCTCTACAAACTGCTCGTCTACGAGACCGGCGGATTCTTCTCCCAACACCGAGACACAGAGAAGGTCACCGGCATGGTGGGGACGCTCGTGATCTCGCTCCCAGTGCCCGGCTCGGGCGGTGAGCTCAGGATTCGGCACCAAGATCTGGACGTGACGATCGACACGTGCGTTACTGACCCGTCCGAACTAGCGTACGCGGCCTTCTTCGCCGATTGCACGCACGAGACGCTACCGGTCAAGGAAGGCCACCGCATCTGCCTCGTCTACAACCTGGTCCTGCAGGGCAAGCGCTCCCAGGAGTTCGCGCGCGCCCCGGTCTACTCGAAACAGGTCGAGGCACTGGCATCCGTTCTCGATGCTTGGGTGAAAGGCAGTGGTTCACCCCGCAAGATCGTGTGGGTGCTGGACCACGACTACAGCCAAGCCGGCCTCTCGTTCGACCACCTGAAAGGCCGCGACCAGACGACCGCCCAACTTCTGTCGGAGGCCGCGCGCAAGGTCCGGTGCAGCCTGTACGCAGCGATTCTGCACACCTGGGTCAGCGGGGCGCCCGGCGACGACTTCTGGGAGTTCGAATACGACTTGGGCCGCCCCATCGACGACCGTGTCGAAATCGGCGAAGTCTTCGACTCGCATTGCACGATTGACCAGTGGGTTGCCGAGGACGGCTCTTCCGCCCCGTTCGGAAGGATCCCTTTAGCGGATGGCGAACTTCTCCCAAGAGATGTGCTCGCGAATGCGAAGCCGGACCAAAAGCACGTCGAAGAGGCGACTGGCAACGAAGGGATTAGCATCGACCACATCTACTGGAACGCGGCCCTCGTGTTATGGCCGAGGGATAGGATCGTACCTGTGGTCTTACAGGCGGGGATCGCACCGGCGGTGACGTTTGTCAGGGCAGCAGTCGCAGGCACGGGATCCGCTGGTTACGAGAACACAGCCACGACCAAGCTTGTCGCACCGCTGATCCAGGACTGGCCGCCTGGCAAAGGTGGCTACGAAGACCGGTCCGAGGTTCGAATCGACTTCCTGCGCCTTCTCCTAGACCGGAATGATCAACGAAGCACATCGCGGTTTTTGACAACGATCATCGTTCCCCGATACTCCGGACCTGAGAATGGCGCCCTGATCGACGCAGCTACCAAGTTCGGACCGGAGATCTTCGAAGGCTTCCTTGCCCAACTGGTCGAGGCACGGGTCGGCCTCCGAGTGAAGAGCATCGTCGACCTCACGTGGCGTCTGACCGAGGCCACCTCTGGTACTGGCTCGAAGAGGTGGTTCGGGGTGCTCGAGGCCGCCGTGCACAGCCTGTTCCGGTCGCTGGAGACTGCGTTAGATCCCATCGGCAAGCTCACGTTCTGGCAGCGATCTCGCCGTGAGGCCATCGACTCGGAGACCGTTGAACGGCTTCTGCGGATCGGATGGGATTTCGGCCTGGAGGCCGAAGCGTCCGCAGCGGCCCGCCTGTTCGCTGAGCGGCCCAAGATTGTTTCGCCCGACCGTGACATACCGACGGTGCTATCCCAGCTTACGGGCGAGAAGCCCCATCACTCGAAGAGGCAGGCCTTCGGACACCTCTGGCGCACGAGTGCGCGCTTTCTCCTCCAACGCAGCGAGTCCCGACCCACGGGACCCCGCGATTGGTTCATCGCCGAGCACGTGACCTCCCATTGCGACGCTTGTCAGAGGCTGGGTGCGTTTTGCAAAGACCGTTCGGCCAGGGCAATCTCGATCAAGCTCAACACACAGGACCGCCGACACGTCAAGGCGGTGATTCGGCGCGAGGGCTTTCCGATCAATTGCAACACGATTCGGTCCGGACTACCGTTCACCTTGGTCTGCACCAAGTACTGGGCCGAGGAGCAGACCCGCCTCACGGAATACCGCGACGACCTGCAACACATGCGGCTGCTGATCCAGAGCGCAGGAACAGGGCAGACATCGGTTCAGGCCCCGGCCTTGATGCAGCGACTCCGAGTAGCCTCCGGGCTCGAGCGGTGAACATCCTCCTTGGCGGTCAGCCGAAGGCCTTGGGCCCCCGGTCGGACTGTGGATTGGGCAATCCGCTGATCTGCTGAGCCCGTGCGATTCTTCCCAGAGGAGACCGTGCACGATCACGCAGGGACTGACTACTCCTGACGCACACCAGACCGTCCACGAGACTACAGGCCATCACGGGGGCCACAATCCTCGGAACGAGTGGCCGGAGTCTCGTCGAGACCCGTCCCGTGTCAGCGCTCGCCAACCCTTGGACCACCCTTCGATCCCGTCCACGCGTGGACAATCGGGCCACCGCGCGATTACGATCAATCCTTCGATGCGACACTCACTCCGATCCACACTCGCGGGCGTTGCGCTGGCACTCCTGATGGGCTCAGCCACTGCTCACGCCAGACCCAACATCGTGATCATGATGGCCGACGACATGGGCTACTCGGACATCGGGTGCTACGGCGGCGAGATTGCCACTCCGCACCTTGACCGCCTTGCAGAGAACGGCCTGCGATTCACGCAGTTCTACAACGCGGCGCGTTGCTGCCCCACCCGTGCCTCGCTACTCACCGGGCTCTACGCGCACCAAACCGGTATCGGCCACATGACCAGCGAGAACGAGCGGCTGCGCTTCGACCTGGGCTATCCGGGATACCGCGGCTTTCTCAATCGAAGCAGCGTCACCATTGCCGAGGCGCTCAAGCCGGCCGGCTACAGGACGCTCATGACGGGCAAGTGGCACATCGGCACATTCGAGGGCATGTGGCCCATCGATCGCGGATTCGACGAGTACTACGGAATCATCCGCGGGGCCTCGAATTTCTTCCGGCCCGCTCCGGACAAACTCCTCGTCCGTAACAGGGACCGGATCGTTCCCGGCGAAGACTACTACACGACCGACGCCTTCACCGACCACGCTATCGAGTTCATCGAGGACAGCGAAGACGACGACAGCCAGCCTTTCTTCCTGTACGTCGCCTACACCGCCCCCCATTGGCCGCTGCACGCGTGGCCCGAGGATGTTCAGCGTTACCGTGGCAAGTACCTCGCAGGCTGGGACTCGGTCCGAGCGGCCCGCCTAGGGCGCATGATCACGATGGGCCTCATCGACGAGGGATGGCAGATGACCGTCCGCGACGCCGTGCCGTGGGGAACACTCTCGCGCGACAAGCGGGACGAGATGGACCTCAGGATGGCAATCTACGCCGCTCAGGTCGACCGCATGGACCAGAACATCGGCAGACTGGTCGCAACCTTGGAGAATCTCGGCGAGCTTGAGAACACACTCCTGTTCTTCCTCGCCGACAACGGTGGCTGCGCGGAGGGCGGAATGCTGGGACGCGGCCAGCTGGAGATTCTGCGCACGAAGAACGGCTACAGCCAATCGTACGGCCAAGCCTGGGCCAATGCTTCCAACACGCCGTTCCGGAAGTACAAGCACTGGGTCCACGAGGGTGGCATTTCGTCACCGCTGGTGGTCCACTGGCCCGCGGGGATCTCCGGAATGGGCGAGCTGCGAACCGAGCCGGCCCACCTGATCGACCTAATGGCCACCGCGCTGGATGTCGCGGAAACCAATTACCCGACACGGTTCGCGGGAAACGACATCACGCCGCTTGAGGGAGTCTCGCTAATTCCGGCCATCGAGGGCCGGCCCACCAGGCGCGACGCTCTGTACTGGGAACACGAGGGCAACCGTGCCGTCCGGCTCGGCAAGTGGAAGCTGGTCGCCGAGAACCGAGGGCAATGGGAACTCTACGACATGATCGCCGACCGTACTGAGACCCGCGACCTGGCCTGAAATCCCGAACCGGCGGTAAATGGAGGTTGGACGTAGAACTACCCCCACCCACCTGACAGTGCGTCGCGTGGCGCTATCTCAGAGCTGGCGCCGAGCACAGCTCGGTGGCGGGAGTCCGGCCCGAGGTGGCAACGGAATGTGCAATCTGGCCTGGGGGAGTGCTCCAAATGGAACCTCGCCAATGAATGGTAGGCAACTCGGGCCCAGACTGATGTTGGGGCATGTGCACCAATGTCGATAGGGGGCTTAGCTGCCGGACTCCCGCCTAGCCACTAGCGTAGCCGGCTCGTGGGATTTCTGTCTTGAATGGGCCGTGCGGGGCGCGGGGGAGCTGCTGATGGCCCTCCAGCCGGAGACCGGCAGGCGCATGATCGAGATGTACACCGATTGGGCCAAGGAGCGCAACGTTCTGCCGGGACGTCCGGCGCGCAAGCCCGGGTACGAGCCCGAGCCACTCCAGTATCCCGAGACCGCTGACTACGAGCCGCACCCGAACACGCCATAGGGCGGGCTGCAGCGAATGGCGAGTCTCGCTTCGCAGGCACGGCGGGCGGCTCGGGACGGCAGCAGTTGGTTACGTGATTATGCACTTGACACAAGTTGGGTAGGCTTGATATCATGGCTTTGGATGAGCCGAAGGGCCTTTTTTCGCAACACGTTCCGACCGGTGAGCCACCTTGTCCAGCTCGCGCTTGACGCGCTTGCCGAAGATCCGCTCCATGATTTCCGAGTCCGGACGATTGACAATGTTGCGGGGCAGCCTTCGCTTCCGCCGGGAGTGCTTTGCCATGCCTGACACCTCTCCCTTCAATCTTATGCACCTGATGGACCGCTTCACCACCGATGAGAAGTGCCGCGACTTCCTTGAGGAACTGCGCTGGCCGGGGGGCAAGGTGTCCTGCCCGCAATGCGGCTGCGAAAGAGTGAGCGAACTCACGTCCCGACCGCAGTGGGACTGCTCCGCCTGCCGCTACCAGTTCAGCGTCACGGCCGGAACCATCATGCACGATTCCCATCTGCCGTTGCGCAAGTGGCTGGTCGCCATCTACCTGATGATGGAATCGCGCAAGGCGATCTCGGCCAATCAGCTCAAGCGCACACTGGGCATCGGATCGTACCGCACGGCCTGGTATCTCTGCCACCGCATTCGGGAGGCAATGGGCAATGATCCCTTCGACGGACCCACACTGTTCGGAGTCATCGAAGTGGACGAGACGCTGATTGGCGGCAAGCGCAAGCACGTCGGCAGGGGCTACCGCAAGAACAAGACTTGGGTGGCCGGCGCCATCCAGCGCGGCGGCCAAGTGCGCCTGAAGCGCATCCCAAACGTGAGAAAGGCCACGCTCCACACCTTCATAGAGAAGAACGTCTCGGACAAGGCCGAGGCGCTCTACACGGACGAGTTGCAATCCTACCTCGGCATCGGAACCGAGAACACGCGCCACGAAACCGTGAACCACTCCATCGAGGAATGGGTGGTCGGGGACGTGCACACCAACAGCATCGAGGGCGTCTGGTCGCTGTTCAAGCGCTCCATCATCGGCGCGTTTCACAAGATCAGCGCCAAGCATCTCGACCGCTACCTCGAGGAGCTGGAGTGGCGCTTCAACAACCGCAACAACCCGCACATGTTCCGGGACACCGTGCAGCGCATCCTCACCACCGACCCGCTGCGCTACCGCGAGCTGGTCCACGGCAAGAAGGCCGCTTGACGCATCCGTTATTCGAAAATCCTGGTCATCCCCCCGACTGGAAGAACGTAGGTCAGCACAATGACAATTGCCCAAGCAAGAGCGAGGACCTGCCACCTCCAATCGCCAAGATCCCAAAACGGTTCAATCCAAAACTCCATGCTCAAGAAGAACCCTCCCCATGGCCAAACACCTGATAGATTTGCGCATCCCGCCACGGAATCGCCGTACCCAACTTGTGTCAAGTGCATAATCACGGTTGGTTAGGCCACCGCGGTAGCAGCGGAGCATCACGAGACGCTGGTTCCGCTTCCCCCGCCGGCCGCCGTCCATCCGGGGCCCGCACTCTACGCCGCGCGCTGCCCTGCCATCGAATGCTCCTGGTTCGCAAGTTGCCGCAGGAACGTCGCGTAGGTGCCGGTGGGCCCACGGGGCACCCTGACAATCGGCACGCTTGCACCTGAGGCGGGCTTCCCGACCTGTCGGGCCGGCGCGGGCTTGGCCCCGCCCGAGCGTGCCTCGCGAAGCCGATCAAGGGCCCAGACAAACACTTTCCTCTGCGTGGCCACAGGGATCCGGCGGCGCGCCCGCGCGAGCGCCGAGCGACTCGGAGTCCGGGCGTGCAGCGCGTATCCCAGAAATCTCCTCGCGCTTAGGCTGTCCCCCGCCTGGAGAGCAACCGCGCGTTCCGACTCAATGCCGAGCAGGTAGGCGAGCAGCAACGCTCGAAAGTAGACGCTGGGGGGCATCGAGCGTCTCCCGCGCCGAACCGAATAGTAGTCCTGGCAGGCATCTTCTGCGAACTTGTCAAACCCTGCCTTCACCAAGGCCGAGTTCACGCGCTCGTAGAAGCGGATTGGCGGAGCATGCCGCAATCCATCGACCGACGCAAATGCAAGAGAACCTGTAATATGTGACGTTCCCATTGACATAGGTTCACTCTAACCGAGAAACGACGAGCCGTCAAGTGGTATAGACATACAAGCCTTGCATACAATACCGCTCATTGCCTCCGCAATCCCCCGTACGCGCGTGCACAGCGCGGCACGCGGATCCGGGCGCAGCCCAAGGCAGCCCGCAGTTGCACGAGACATCAAGCCTGCGGAGCTGGCCGCGGCCCGCGTGGAGGGTCGGAGGTGGCGACGACCTCAGCCTTCGAGAAGGCGGCGAATGCGCCCGAGGGCGACTTCGATCCGGTCAAGGGCAGTCGCGTAGCTAAACCGCAGATAGCCCTCGCCGTAGCTTCCGAACGCCGAGCCTGCCAAGCAGGCGACGCCAGCCTCCTGAAGAATCCGCTCAGCCAGCTCGGCTGACCCGAACCCAGTTCCGGTGATGTTCGGAAATGCGTAGAATGCCCCGCCTGGCGTTGCGCACCGAACCCCCGGGAGCGAATTGAGCCCATCCACGATCACGTCCCTGCGACGGCGGAACTCGGCCACCATGCCATCAACGGAATCTTGGGGGCCCTGCAACGCCTCGATCGCGGCGCGCTGCGTGAACGTCGCCGTGTGGGATGTCGAGCAGACCTGCAGCAGGCAAATGGCGTCGACGAGCCATCGCGGGAAAACTCCGTATCCGATGCGCCAGCCCGTCATCGAGTAGGCCTTCGAGAATCCGTCGAGCACGATCGTCTTGTCCGCCATGCCCTCGATAGACGCGATCGAGAATGGCGCCTCGTCGAACGCGATCAGGTTGTAGATTTCGTCCGAGAGCACGACCAAGTCCCGGTCCCGCACGAGGCCAGCGATAGCTTCCAAGTCCTCTCGTGGGATTGTGCCCCCGGTCGGGTTCTGTGGCGAGTTCACAATGATCAGCCGGGTGCGGTCCGTCAGAGCCGAGGCGAATCGCTCGAGATCAATCGAGAATCCTCGCGTCTCCAGCAGCGGCATCGGAACCGGCCTCGCTCCGCACGCACCAATTGCGGATTCGTAGATCGGGAAGCCCGGGTCCGGATACATCACCTCGTCCCCCGGCTCTAGCAACGCCAGCATTGAGTAGAACAGGATGGGCTTGGCCCCCGGCGTGACCACGACCTGCGACTCGCTGACCCGAATTCCTCGCGTGGCGGAGATGTGATCAGCTATGGCCCGGCACAGCTCTGGCTCTCCCTGGGTGGGGCCATACTTTGTATAGCCCGCGGCCAGTGCCTGCTGGCCCGCAGTGACGATGTTCGCCGGTGTCGGGAAATCAGGCTCGCCGATCTCCATGTGGACCACATCGCGCCCCGTGGCTTCGAGGGCCCGGGCTCGGACCAAGACCTCGAAGGCCCCCTCGCCTCGCATCCTCGAAATCCGCCCTGCCAGCCGCATCCCAGCCCTGCCTCGCCAAGTGTATCAGTAGTATTTTGACCCATTTGGCGCCCGCGAATGGCTCAAATCGGACGCGTCCGACCTTCAACGGCCCGAGGCTGAAGGCCCGGTGGCATGCTGGAACACAAGATGCTGGCGAACACGAGCGGGGCGCGTTGAACATTTCTGCACGGATCGGCCGACTCCAGCGTCTTGTATTGCTGAGGGGCCTTGCAAATGGGTGTGGCGATCGCATGCGACCCGACCGTGGCGGCGGTCGGCGGTCTGGGGACCGGGCGGGCCGAAGCCAAGGGAGTTGCGATGGCTGGCCCTGATGACGCGGCTCTCGAGTCGCACGCCCGGAGAATGTTCCGGCTGATCTACCGCATCGTCCGCAGTGTTCCCGACGCCCAAGATCTAACCCACGACGCGCTCCTCAAGGCGCTGCGTCGCCAAGACCAACTCCGGGACAGCCGCAAGACCGCCCAGTGGCTGAATCGGATCGCTGTGAACACCGCCCTTGACTTCATGCGCCGCAAGGCACGTGTGGGGTTCGACGAGCTGGTGAGGATTCCTCCCGCCACGACCGAGAGCCCGGAACACGGCGCGATGCGAGGAGAGACCCGCGCTTGGCTCAACGAGGGCTTGAAGAGGCTGTCCCTGCGCGAGCGAACGGCGCTGATGCTCCGAGATGTGGAGCAGTTCCCTGCGGGCGAGGTCGCGAAGATGATGGGGTGCTCGCCGGCCACGGTCCGCTCGCACATCGCCAACGCCAGAGTCAAGTTCAGGCGCTACCGGGAGGAAAACCCGCTGTGAGGGGCCGGACCCGACATCTCGACGAGCGAGTGCTCGCTCTGGTGGCCGGCGGCGACCTCGGTCGACTGGCGCGCTGGAGGGCTGACCGGCACATCGCGTCATGCGATCGCTGCCGATCGGGAGTTGCGGCCTACTCGACGACCCGTGAAGCCCTGGCCGCGGAATGGACAGTTCCCGAGGCAGACTTTGGGGCGATCGCTCACCGGGCGCGCGCGGCCGCGGCCTACGCCCCGGCGGCCAGCCGTTATCGGCGCCGCCGATGGCTCCTAGCGGCAGCGGTGGGACTCGTGGCATGGATGTTGCTCCCGAACCTCGAGGACCAGTCGAACCAACCGCCGGAGCTGGCCTCGCGGCCTCCGGAAGCCGCGAGCGCGGCGCTGCTTGGCCTGGACGGGAGCGCGGCCCAGATCGGGGATCGGGGCCAACTTTCGGTCCGGGCGTACCACGCACCGTCAGGGACGCTGAGCATTACCGAGTACTACGCGCCATGAGACCCTCGCCCGTTCTAGCCGTGAGCCGAGCATTGGCCTGGGTTGGCGCCATAGCAGCTTGCTGCTGCCTCGCCCTCCCAGCCGTGGCCGAGGACCTCGAGGTGTCGATCAGTGTGCCGGAGGGAGTCCCATTGGGCACGACCGCCAGCGACTTCTCCAACAGCGATGCCGAGGCACGGGGGGGCGTACTCGTGATCAACCTCTCCGGGTCGATCCGCTTCGAGAATCTGGGCCACGACCCGGTGCGCGGGCTGGCGCTCCGAATCGTAGCGGGGGAAGGCGCGTTTGGCGGGCTTGCAGGAATCACCGTTCCGAGCCTGCACGCGCCGCGCGGCGACGGAGTCGACGTGCAGGTCAGCCTGACTCTGCTACGGCCGTTGCCAGTCCCGCGCGGGCCCGCCGTCGTGATCGAGCCGGACTCCGTACTGTTCGCCTCGATGAAGTCCGCTGGCCCCAACCGCCTAGGCGCCGCTAGCAAGCTCAGCGTGCTGGAGACAGAGGCCCGCAGGGACCGTGCCTTTTTCCTGGCCAGGCTCAACTCGGGCGGCACTCAGGCGCTCGCGGCAGAGATGCAAGCGAGTCTCCGGCGACAGGCCGCCAGACCCCGCCTGAGCGTGCAACTCGCCGGCGACGGGCCCGCCACGGCCGGGCGGCCAAGCGACCCGCGCAACGTCGAGATTGCATTCCTCGACATCCCCGGTGCCCCCATCGTGGCCGACGGGGGCACTGCGACCGGACAGGGAGCACTGTGGGAGGCACCAAGCTTCGAACTCCGCAACCGCAGCGGCCAAACAGTGAACCACCTTGACGTCGGATGGCTTGCGACGAGCGAAACTGGCGAGCTCCATTCGCTCGGCTCGGCGCCTTTGGCGGGGCGATCGCCGGTCCCTCCGGGCACGCCGTTCGCAGCGGAGGGCAAGGGCACCTTCCGCGTTCAACTGCCAGAACCAGCGAAAGGCAGCTCCGGCCCCGTCTCGATGAGCGCCTTTCTTCGAAGCGCGGGAATGGAGGACGGGACCGTGTGGGTTCCCAGCCGGCACGCGCTCGAGACCTCCGGCCTGATCGATGCGGTACCGGTGTCGGCCGAGGAACTCCGGCTCAGCCAGCTCTACCGCGAGCGCGGTGCCAGGGCGGTCTCCGAGGAATTGCGCCGATTCGCCGCTGCCGACTGACCGCGGCGCCCCTCCCGGGAGGCGGATCCGCAGGACTGTCCAAGTAACGGGTCCAGAAGACTAGCCGTCCCGTATCTGTCTACGAATGACGTAACCTGTTACATAAGAATAAGTTATGCGAGCAGTATGAGTCCCCTACCCGCCATTGTATCCACCGTCGGGAGCCGGATTCTGTCGGCCTTTACTGGCCGTCGGCGGACGTAATCGTTCGGTCAAGCCGTGGGCTCGATCTCCTGCGGGTTTGCCTTCGACGGGGACCGAGCAACCGACGAAGCGCCCCCCTTCCACCTCCATCGGGACGCGGAGCGGAGAGCGAAGACGAGCCCCGTGGTGTCGGAACGATATGGTCGGATCGCAAGCCGCATAAAGGGGTTTCGCCGCTGGCGAGCGCTTTTTGGCTAGCCTGTCCGGGGGCGGGCCAGCCGTCCCTTTGGTGGCTTAGGGGCGACACCGGCGCAATGTGGCTTGCTCGTTGCGGAGAGGATGCCGCCGACCGTTCTTCCACGGCTTGACCGAACGCTTACCGGCGGACGGGTGGACGAACGCAACACTGGAGAACAAGCCAACGGACGCCCGCCCGTCCCCGTCTCTGTGGACCACGAACCCGCGAGGCCCCCGTTCCGGGCCAGCAGGTCGGCCAGCGCCGCGTCGTCCGCAACGGCGGCGGGGCAGCCGTAGGCGGCGGCCACGGCGGCGTCCAGTCGAGCGTGAGCGTCGGTGAGCCACTGCGGCCGGGCGTTGTAGAGGTTTGTAAGGGTCCGCTTCTTGAGGGCCTCCGCCGCCTTCCCGTCGCGCGGCACCGTGCGGCGGGGGTATCCGGGAACGGGTTCCTGGACCCACTCGACCCACTCGGGTGGGTTGAGCCAGCGGTCGCGGAGTTCGACGAGCCGCCGCGCCGCCGAGGCGATGGCCTGCGCCCGTGGATCGGTGGCGTAGTCGGACGCGGGCACGTCCGGCGAGAGTCCCTCCGGGAACGGGAAGGTCTCGAATGTCGTGGTGGCAGTGTAGCGGGGTCGGTCCTCCAAGCTGGTTCCTTTGCGGAGCGACCAGACCTCGTGGAACCGGCTGTGCAGGATCGGGCCATGATTCTGACCGTTTCCATGTCGCATCGCGGGCGGGGCCGCGGAGGTGGTATTCTTGAATCGGTTCGTACTCGATACGAGCCACTGATCCCGATCCTCAGGTTGAACCGAGAAGACCGTGATCCCCAAGGGCATAATCAGGGCACACCTTGAGGCAGCCATACGGGGCATCATCCGTGACGGAGTGCCACGGCGCAGAAGGAGTCGAGGCTACTGCTTGGTTACTGAGGGCGAGCACTTGCCCCCGAAGTACGCGATTGCGCTGGCCCATCAGGTCGCCATGGGCGAGCTGCTGCGCTCGGACCGATTCTCCGGAGGCTCAGAGTCCAATGACTTCCTCCGGCGTCGGGGCTTCGCCGTCGCCGAGTGCGCCTGCGGCGGCAGCGTCCGCGAGGGCGGCGCCCGTGACCACCACGCCCGCGACCGCCGCGTCACGCAGGCATTCCCTCCACCGGTGAGGAGGACACGTGAGATCCCCTCCGGGCGCCATTCCGAGCGGTGTCCCATGTGCAAGACTCGGGTCCGCCAGCTTCTGCAGCGGATCTACGGGGCGTGCCGGCTCAACCGCAGGTTCCGATGGCGGACCCGTCTGGCGGCCTACGCGGGAACCTCGATCGACCCCGTTCTACGGGAGGTGGCCGGCGCTTTGGAGAGACATCGCGGCTACGGCGTCGACAAATTCGTGCGAGGCAGGGTGCTGGCCCCCTGCGACTACTGGGTTCCCGACCCCGGGTTCATCCTCGAGTTCGATGAGAGCCAGCACTTCACGCGCCCGCGGAAGCTGGCCCTTTCGGCATACACGGACACCCTCCCCTTGGGGTTCTCCGCACGGCGATGGCTCGAGCTCTGCCAACATCACGAAGCAAGGGACAACGACCCTGCGTACCGCGATGAACAACGAGCCTGGTACGACACCCTGCGGGACCTCGTTCCGCCGCTCAAGGGCTTGCAGCCAACTGTGCGCCTTTACGCCCGCGACCGGATCTGGTGCTCGCTCGATCCGGAAAGCGGGGAAGACCGGGAGGAGTTCTCGGACCTGATCCAGGAGCGGGTGTCTCGGGTCAGTCGAAAGGCGGCGGGAGTCCGCTCCCGGTCCGCACGATCGGAATCGACCCTGCGCGCGGCGCTGGTGTTCCCTCAGGTCGCCCAGAGGTCCTCGAACGGCGTTCCGCCCAGCGGCCCCGGAGCCCAGGAGCCGAACGTTCCGACCGCCGATGCATTCGCCGACGAAGCCATTGACTTCGTGCTTTTTCCCGAAGGCTACGTATCCGCGACAGACCAGGAACGCACCGGACGCTTGTCGAAGCTCGCCGAGGAACTGGGTACCCCGCTGCTTGTGGGTGCGATCGACAGAACCGTCGACTCCACCAATCGCGCCTGGCAGGTGCTCCTTCGATTCGATCCGGACGGTTCGCACTCGCAGGTATACGCCAAGCACTCCACCGCCGACGCCGTGACCTTCGAGCGGCCGAATTGGGAGCCAAGTTCCGTGCTCCCGACCTTTGAGCTGGGTGGGGTAAGGGCCGGGGCAACGATTTGTCACGATCAGTATCTCGGGCTCCTCCCCCAATTCCTCGCCAAGGACGGCGCACGCGTGTGGGTCAATCCGAGCTTCGACAACGTGACCGATATCAAGTGGTCATCGATTCTCCGGCTGCGAGCGGTGGAGAACCGCTTCTTCAGTCTCTGCACGCTCCACTGCGACGTGACCAGGAAGAGAACCCACCCCTTTGCGTTTGCTCCCGACGGCACCGAGCTCTCGGCCAGGCAAGCGGGTTCCGAGACCGCACGGCCTCTGTCCGAATCTTGCGAGGCCGGAAGCATCTACATGATCGACCTCAACATGGCCAAGGTCGGCGAGCCGCTCGACTGGGCGAAGATCCCGTCCGCCAACAAGCCCAGGCGCCCGCGGAGGGGGAAGCCCCTGAAGCCCATTGCTGTTGCCTTGAGAGACGGACAGCCGGCCGTCCTCGGATGCTCGGGCCGGGACACCACCGATTCCGGCTTCCGGGTTGAGACCGTCAACGGTCCGGTCTACGTGGGCGTGGTGCCGAGCAAGTGGATTTTGGATGCGACCGCGTGCTTTCGGGTGCTCGATCAAGCCAAGCAGATGAAGTGTGCCCCCATCATCTGGAATCACTGGGAGCGGCTTCCAGCCGATTCGGCGCGCCTCGCGACCCTCATGATGGGGAGGGCGATCGAGTGCTGCGCACCTGTTGTGATTTCGGATGGAGACCGGATCCATGAGCTCGTGGAGCTGGCAAACAAGGTCAAGATTCCGACTCGGAGGGTCATTGAATCGTCTGGAGAGGCGATCGTCGATCTCGGATATGCCTGGGGACTGGACAACGCGTTCAAGATGGTCACCAAACATCTGCCGGCACGCATGGCAAGACTCGCATTGGATCGCTACCGGAGTCTCGGCTAATGGTCACTCTCGGGGTCGATCTTGCGTCGCAGCCCAAGCGGACGGCCACCTGCCTGATTCGTTGGGATCGCAGGTCGGCACGTGTCGAGACACTCTCGATGCTCCCTTCGGCTGGCCCGCGCGCTTCGTCCGAGCCATTGCCAGCTACTCGGCATCGACGGTCTGGCCTTCCGTTGAGGTTCCTCAACTTCGGTTTCGAAGAACGGATGAGGTCGCGAAGCAGAGAATGGGTCGATGGCCGCTCAGTGTCTCGTCGGATCGGATCGCGGTGACCGCCATGCGAGCTGTCCGCTTGCTCGCAGAGGCGGCTGCAACCGGTGAAGCCATTGATCGGAGCGGCGGCGGCCGCTTCGTCGAAGTCTACCCTGCGGCAGCCGTCTCGGTATGGGGTTTCCGTCGCGTGGCTACAAGCGCGCCAGGGGGGCAGCAGTTCGGGCCCAGCTCGTTCGTGATCTTGCCGAGCAGACCGCAGATTGGCTCACTCTCTCCGAAGAGGATTGGGCTCGGTGCAGGGACTCGGACGACATGTTCGATGCGCTCGTGGCAGCTCTGGTCGATCGAGCGGCGGCCATCGGTCGCTGCGAACCGATCCCCCCCGGCGATCACGAGATGGCCAGGGAGGAAGGCTGGATCGCCCTACCGCAGTCAGGAAGCCTCGAGAAACTCGCGTGACCCCGCCGTGTCGTGGTCGTCTCCGTCGTCGCGCCTGAGCCCGAGCTCGCTACCGACCCGGAGGCCGCCCCTACGCGCTAGCGATCGCGAGGCCCGCCCTGTCCCCATGTCCGTTCGACTTCGTCAATAGCGGGAATCGCCTTGGTGGCGATATCCATTATGCCGGTGACACAGTAATCCGTAATTGGCCCGTCGCCATCTTTCCATTCCCGGTACAAGTCCGGAAGAAGGGAATCCCAGACGGTCATCTCGTTGCCAACCAAACGATAGTACGGCCACCAAGCGTCGGTTCGACCGGGATCGAGGTGACTCCGGAGCCTTTCCTCGAGACGCACGCGCCGCTCCCTGTCCGTGTCAACCATGTCGCTCTCGCCCAGCGGATGCCGCACGCCCCACCTCCAGCGGTTCGGTCCCGGTCCTCTGGATTGCAGTACGACCCCCGTGCATCCCTCGTGGGGAGGTTGCGTCGTGTGTTTCTTCCACGGAGGCCACCCTGCGCGATAGAGCCAGAGACAATTGGACCATCCCGTTTCGCCGCCGTATTCGCATTCCACCCGGAGATCCGGAGCCATGTCGGACAGTGCCTCCCGTACCCTGCGGTCGACCGCCGTGCGCAGGTGGTCCAGGAAACCCTTGCACACTTCCGCCTTGACAGCAGGCCACGCACCATGGACCGCCACGGCCATCTTCAGGTGCTCCGGGTTGGAAAAGAGGTGATCCCGAATCGCTTGGGTTTCGCTGTCGGTCGTCATCGAACGTCCTCCGAATTGCTGTCGGCAGAATGCTTCGGCATCCCTGAGAAACCATCGAAGCCGGTCGGCCTGGCACTGCGCGCGACAGGCGGCGAACCATTCGGCCAGAGAAAACCCAACGCGCGTCCCTCCCTCGTCCTCAAGGGCTCTCTCGTCATCCCCGGCGTACTCCGCCTCACCTTCCGCGCTACCGCGATCGACCCAATAAGGCATGACGGCGAACCGCCCGCGCCAACCGGGGAGCTCTTCCTTCGGCAGGCTATAACCGGTGGGCCCTTCGCCGCGGGGAGACAGATAAATCAGCAGGAAACGGTCTTCGTACTCCTGCGTGAGGTACTCGAGATAATCCACCACTTGACGATGCTGGTCGCCCGCGTAGGGCTTGTTCTCAATGGCCAGGCACCACGGACCTCTGTCGGTAGCCATGTCCACTGTGATGTCGATGCGGCGATTTTGCGGAATGACCCGCTCCAACTCCACACGAACTGGCTTCGAGAAGTCAGGCCGTGGTTTGGGTGCGCCGCCTTCCAAGGGCAACTCGTCCAGCAAGATTTGGAGCATGGACGCTCCCTGGCCGTGCCGGGCTTCGGGATCGAGCAGGTCGGCGACGATCCTGGAGAGTAGAGCCTCGCTTGGGCGGTCTTCGGACATGTAGTCGAAGACGTTGAAGCGCTGCGCGAGATGACGGTCAAGCTCTCGCTCCAGCTTCTGGACCGCGTCTAATATGGGATTCAGCTCGGCGAAGAACTGCCGATATCGGTGGCGGTCGGATCGCCTTGCGCCATCCATGTTTGTCTCCAGTTCCCCGAAGAATCCCGCGATGCCCAAGGCGGGTCCCGTCATGCTACAACCCCTTGCGTTAGGGAATTACGTACCTGACTTGACGGACGCCCTATAATTTTGTTGCGGCGCGACGGTGGGAGTCGAACCCACATCCCCTTGCGAGGGCCTCGGTTGACAGCCGAGTGCGTCTACCAATTCCGCCACGCCGCTACAAGCCAGCCCTCCCGCGGGTGACTGACACCCACTCGCAAGCCGGAGGGCTGGCGAACCCGAATCCTACCGTTGGGAGCGCTCCTGGCTTAATCGCCGGATCTCCCGCGCCCGATCCGGTCGCCCCTGCCGCCCCAGCTTCTGTTCCAGCTTCCGGTCAGCCTGCCGGAAAATAGTGCGGAATAACGTCTTGACCCGCTTCTCCGCAGATGGGGTGTCTCTCATGCGTGCATTGTACAACTCGTGACAGCTGGTACACTGAGCGCGGAATCGCTGTCGGGGTCCGAGCCGGGCCTCCTGCAGGATACAAGAGCCGCTTGCAAGGCAGGGCGTTGCTTCCCGGCCTGACGGTGAAGATGCAGGGCACTCATCCCGATGGGCGATTCCAAGGCCCGGCACCATCGACGCCGGGCCGGGAGAGACCATCATGAGCAAGACTCAGGTTCTTATTGTTGGCTCATCCGCAAAATCTGTGGGCGTCGTCGGGTGCGGGCAGGTGGCCGAGGGTGTGGTAGAGGGCGAGTTCGTAGTTCTGGTAGGAGCGGAAGCCGAAGGCTTTGCGAAGGGCGAGTTTGGCTTTGGGGTGCATGCCCTCGACGGCCCCGGAGGAGTGCTGCTTGCCGGTGGAGAACCAGTTGAGGACGAGGGGCTAGTGGTTCTGGAGCATGTTGGCGAACGCGATCAGGGGCTTGATCCGGGAGCGTTGGACGCGTTTGCGCCAACGTGTGAGGAAGTGAGCTGCCTGTTAAGGCGTATCCAGGGCGAAGAACTGCCGAAACTCCTCCTTGAGGAGGTAGGCCCGCACGGTGTTGAGGTTGTGTTGGAGGATTTCCTCGAGGCGGGGGACTTGCTTTGCTGAGAGGTTACGGCGCCATTTGAGCAGCAGCCAGCGGGCGTTCTTGAGCAACGGCCTGGAGCCGGCGTTCTTGAGCAACGGCCTGGAGCCGGCGGCCTTGAGACTGCGGGCCTCGGCGGCGCGCACTTTGTCGATGGCCTTGGAGCGTTTCTGCATGATGTGCAAGCGGTCCAAGACACGCACGGCGTTCTCGGCCCGTCTGCGGGTGACGGACAGGTAGGCTCTCCGGTTGCACAAACGGAGGCCCGCGCCGGCAGCCAAGGCGGCCTTCGGCGGGGCCCGCAGAGGGGCGTCGAGGGGGCGGGATGCACTACTGCTGGAAGAAACAGGCTGGGGCAGCCGGAGGCCTGCAGGGAGCTGCCTGCCGGGCCCGCAGGTGGCTGCTCACCAGCCGGCTGTCCGGGTCGGTTTGGATGCCACTAACCCACAGAATCTGCGGAAGAGGCTTATTGTTGTTGCTGTGCTCGCGGTCATCGTTGGCGGAAGCCTCATCGGGCAGATCACGCCGCCACCACCGCCACCTTCACCGCCGACACTCACTGGCATGGAGTGGGATATGTTCGCCGCTGAATCCCTGGCGTATGTCACCAACGTGGAGACCGGCCTCAGGGAGCCGCGGACCGTCCACAAGATCTACGTCTACAACCGGCGCACCGGCAGGGTGTACGAGTTCTTCAACGACTGCGAGGGGCGGCGGAACGGCTGCTTTGGCGATGTGCCGATCAGTGACCAGAGAGACGGCTACTGGACTACACCGGAACCCTTCAAGCACAGCGGCGGCCAGCCGGACTAACTGTGCTCATGGACGAAGAGAAGGCGGGAGTTAAGGCGAGCCTTCTATATGGAGCAGTTGTGGGGACAGCCCTAGGGCTTCTGCGAAAGAAGGGAGGGCCTCATCGACGAGCTGTGCAATTTCTCGAGCCAGCTTTTGCTGAAGCTCTGGAGATATGGATTCAACGGCATCCCGATGAGCATCCCCTTGTGGTTCAGAAGCTTGATTCATCCTAGTTCCGCCAGTTCTCCAGGAAGTCGTGCCCTGCCCACGTGAGTGCTTCGATCTTGTCTGTTTCAGGGATGCCCTTGCTTATCCGGCTTCGCTTGAATCGAATGAACCCGGCTTCGGCACAGAGATCCACATGGTAGTTTACGACCGCCTTGTCGTGACCGGGGATCTCCGGTCGCGGCATGTAAATACCGGGCTTCCCCTCCTGCTCGAAGTAGCAAAGAATCTCGAAGATTAGCTGCAGGTTCCGCCTCATCCGACAAGCTCCTTCCAGGTAAGCCGTCTGCCCTGCATGCCGGCAAAGACGGCGCTCAGTTGGTCCAGCGTGCCCACTCCGCTGAGGTTGTAGCGCCCGGCGCACTCGTCCACGTAGCGATGCGCATGCTTGGCGCTCCACCAGTGGTATACGCCCATGTAGCCGCGCTTGAGCAGCGCCCAGATCGATTCGATGCCGTTGGTGTGGACCTCCCCCCGCACGTACTGGCCACGCGAGTGGTTCACTGACTGACGATTTCGGACCCAGTGGTAGATTACGCTCTCGTCCGTGAATACCTCGGCCCCGCGCTTGACGTTGCTCTCGATCATCGCCTCGGCGGCGTACTGCGTGGCGTTGTCGACGGGCCTGGCAACCACCTGGCCGGTCTCCCGGTCCTTGATGCCGATCACGGGCGTCTTGCCGGCACCGCCGCGGCTGTTCCTGAGCTTCTTGTCCCAGTGGCGATTCCTGTTCTTCCCGCCCAGGTAGACCTCATCCACTTCGACCGGTCCAGAGAACATGCCACACTCGCTTTTCATAGCGTACCAGAGCCGGTGGGCCATGAACCATGCCGATTCCTGCGTAATCCCGAGATCCCGGCCGAGCTGCACGCTTGAGACGCCCTTGCCGCGCATCATCAGGAACGCGGCGACCAGCCACTTGTGCAGCGGGATCTGGCTGCGCTCCATCACCGTGCCCGTGCGCAGGCTAGAAGTACTTCTTGCAATCGCAGCAGCGATACGGCATTGGCTTGGCAGCCGGGACGTCCTGCACGCTGCCGATGCAGCCGCAGTGTGGGCAGAACCGCTCTCCGTGCGGCCAGCGCTGCTCTTCCAGCCATCGAGTGGCCGCGTCCTCGTCGGGGAATTGCTTGAAGAGTTCGACCAGGCTGAGATCATCCATGCATTGAGCATAGGGCGTCCGTCAAGCCAGGTACGTAATTCCCTTGCGTTAGCCCAACCGTGATGGTGTCCGTCATGCGCCCGATCCGCGACGCTGGGTAGTCCAGGATGGCGGAGCGTATGAGGTCGGTCCAATAGGTGTCTAAAAAGGAGGCGACGTACCTCTCAGCTGACCAGTAACAGCGGATCCGGGGGGAAGACCCGGAGAAGGACATCGCCTCATGGACAACGATACGCGGGGGAGGTCGGGCGGGCCAGCGTGGGAGACGCTGGAGGCGTGGGTTCGGGCGCGGTGGCGGTCGGGTGTCGCAACCGGGCGCGAGTGAGTTCGCCCGACAGGTGGCCTTGCCCCGCGTGGTCGGGAAGCTTGCGTCGGGCGATGCGCTCTGTGCTGGGCTGCGCCGGTTCCGGTGGCCAGCAATCACGGCACACCGACGCGCAGGCTCGCGGCGATTCCGTCGCCGCGTAATGCGCGCACCAGCGCGGAAGCTGTCGGGGATCGAAGGGGCATGCCCCTCGCCAGCCCCAGCGTATTACTTGGGGTACGCTGGCTTAGCCACCTAACAGTGGCTCAAGCCAGCCCCGCGGCCGCCCGCGAAAACGCTCCCGTGCGCCGCCTCAGACGGGCGGTGGCGGGCCGTCGCGGGCAAGCTCCTCGGCCTCTTGGCCGCCAACCTCACGAACGGCGAGGAGCAACCGGGAGCCCGACAACTCTTCGGCAACGGCGGCGCTCCCTCCCGCGAGCCCGCGTTCCGCCCTACCCCGTACCCCTCGGAGACCGGCGATCCTGGGCGATTCTACGGCCCGTAGCTTCCCCGAAATGCCCCTGTATCACCCCGAATCGGCCTCTGAGCCCGTCGGGGGTGTCAGGTCAGGTCTCGGCACCTGCTCTCCGGCCCGCCAGATACTCCGCCCACTCCTCCATCAGCCGACGCCGCCGCTCGAACAGGTCCGTGCGCCGGTACGCGGCCTCGACTGGGTTGCGGACCACATGCGCCAGCGCCGCCTCCGCAACCTCGCGGGGATGATCCGTTTCATCGGCCGCCCAGTCGCGAAAGCTCGACCGGAAGCCGTGGGGAACCGCCGCGATCCCCAAGCCCCTGAGCAGTTGCGACATCGCCGTGCTCCCGAGCGGCCTTCCGCCCACGCTCGGAATCACGAGCGGGCTGCCGCGACCGAGCGAGCGTGCCTCACCGAGGACCTCCAACGCGCGGCGGCCGAGTGGGACCCGGTGCTCCCGGTTCCCCTTCGTTCGCGGGGCCGGAATGGTCCACACGCGCCCCTCCCGGTCGATCTCCCTCCAAGCCGCACCCCGCACCTCGCCGGAGCGCGTCGCCGTCAGCACGAGGAACTCGAAGGCCAGCTTCACGACGGGCCGCGCGTCGGAGGCCCTCACGGTCCGGATCGCACCCGCGACCTCGTCGGTGAGGCAACGCGCGCATGTGCCGCACGACCTTCCCCTGCGCCCCCTGCACCGGACCGATCCGGTCGCACGGGTTGTCGGGCCTGTAGTCCATCGCCACGGCCCATTCCATGATGGCACGGATGCGTTGGCGCAGCTTCCGGGCCGTGGGCGGCTTCTCATGCCAGATCGGAGCCAGAATCCCGATCACGTCGGCGCTCGTCACGTCCGAAACCGGCATCTCGCCGATGCGGGGAACAGCGAAGCGCTCCACGCTGCTGATCCACAGCTGCGCATGCTCCGGGGAGCGCCAGCCCGGCCGCAGCTGATTCCAAACCCGCCGCGTCGCCTCGGCGAAGGTCGGCATCGACTCCGCCCGCCGCCGCTCGGCAAGGGGGTCGCCCCCCTCGCGGGCCAGCTTTCGGTTCGCGAACGCCTTCTCGCGGGCCTCTTTCAGGGAGACCAGGGGGAAACCGCCGAGCCCGAGCTCCGTTCGGCGGCCCCGGATCGTGAGGCGCTGAATCCAGCCCCGGCTCCCAGTGGGCCGGACATCGAGATAGAGGCCCTGGCCGTCGCAGTACCGCCCGGCTTCGCTCACGTTGCGGACGAAGGCGGGCGTGAGCGCGTTCTGCGGGTGCTGGCCGTGCGGCTTCCGCTTCGGAGGTCGTTTCGGGAATGTTATACCTACCATTGTATCAGCCACGATGTGGCGGATGCAAGGAGATGGTGCGGAACGACGGCGGATGGAGATGTTTCCTTGGGTACATCGTAAATGCAACGACGAAAGCCGGTTATGGTCCTTACGGGACATCTCTGGATGACCACACGGTCTTATATCAGCCTTCCGTCCCGGACGGGGGAACAAACCACCTCGGTCAGTGCGATGACGTCAAGAGTGACGGAAGTCGACATTCCGCTGCGGGAAGTTCAGGCCCGCTTGGTTCGGACGGACGAGGCTCGTCGCTGGAATCGACTGAAGCGCACCCACCGCCAGGCCGCGCTGCGCACACTGCTGGCAGACTTTGGGCCCGGTACCATCGTGCCCGCGAATGCGGCTTGCCCCACGCGCGAGACCGCCCAGCTGATCGAAGACTTCGGCTTGTACTGCATCCTCGCAGTCAGACCAGGCGACTCTGCTGGAGAAACTGTCAGGCTACTTGTGGCCGAGCCCCGCGGTGAGCGAGACCGACTGCGGGCACGGGCGGATCGAGCGTCGCACGCTGGTGAAGACCCCAGAGGTCGCCCGAGACATCTCGATTCGCTGCAATTCGCTCCGAATCCCATCCCGATCAGCCTGCGACACGCCCCGGCGGTGCTCCTGCTGCCCCCACTCCGCGCAAGACTCGCCCTGCAGCCACCCTTACCCAGCCCGACCGGCTGAAGGTCGAATTGTCTGGGCGGATCCGGGGTTGGTACAATGCGATTTCAACGTGGCTCGGGCTGGTGGCCCCTGCGCTCTTGCCCGGGCATCCTGACACCTCGAGGATCGGATCTCTAATGAGCTTTGCACTGGCGATAGTTGTCTGGGTCATCACTCTGGCGATGGCGGCTCCCTTCGTCACTCAGACTTGGTGGATGCCCGACTCAATCACCGCGCTGGGCGACGAGATCGACGTGGCCTTCAACTACACGCTGATCGGTACGGGGGTAATCTTCCTGCTCGCCCAGTTCGCTCTGGGGTACGCGGTCTGGCAATTCGGCAAGAAGCGCTCCGGCCCGGCGTCTGACACGCACGGGAACGACAAGCTGGAAATCCTCTGGACGACAGCTGCCTTGGTGATCTTCGTCGGCCTGACGTTCTTCAGCTACTCGGTGTGGGCCGAGACGCGATTCATCGAGCAGAAATCGATGCAGCCGACAGAGGACCGGCTGGTCATCGAGGTGACCGGCCAGCAGTTCGTCTGGAACATGCGCTACGCGGGAGCGGACGGTGTGTTCGGTCCCACGGATATCGACCTCATCGACGACGCGGGGGGAAACCCGGTCGGCGTAGACCGCTCCGGGGCCGGCGGGGCGGACGACATCATGGTCGGGGAGATGCGCGTTCCCGTGAACCGCGAGGTGGAGGTGGTGCTGAAGTCCAAGGACGTGCTCCACAACTTCTTCGTCCCGGAGTTGCGGATCAAACTTGACACCGTCCCCGGCCTCGTCGGCAAGCTGCGCTTCACCCCCAACAAGGAGGGCCGCTACGAGATCGTCTGCTCCGAGCTGTGCGGCCTGGGCCATTACGAGATGACCGCCTTCCTGCACGTGGTCAGCGAGCAGGAATACGATGACTGGATTGCCGAGCAGGCCGAGTACCTGTTCTGACCCCGCGAGTGTGGATGGCATGGAGGAATCAACCGGACCATGACTGAAGTTCAGGTTTCCCCCGAAGTCTCGGAATTCACGGAAGTGCACCGGCACCCGGAGCCGAAGAGCTTCTGGAGCAAGTACATCTTCTCGGTCGATCACAAGGTGATCGGCATCCAGTACCTGCTGCTCGCCGTCGTCGCTGTGTTTGTCGGCATGGCGCTGAGCTTGCTCGTCCGGCTGCGCCTGATCCTTCCCGACTACCCGTTGCCGCTGCTTGGGACCGTGTTCCCGATCGGGGCTCCCAACGGGGTGATGACCCCGGAGTTCTACCTGGCGATGCTCACAATGCACGGCACGGTGATGGTCTTCATGGTGCTCACCACGGCACCCCAGGGCGGCTTCGGGAATTACTTCCTGCCGATCCAGATCGGCGCGGCCGACATGGCCTTCCCACGCCTGAACATGCTCTCGTTCTGGACGACCCTCGTGTCGTTCCTGCTCTTGATGGCGGCATTCTTCGTGGAAGGCGGGGCCCCGATTTCCGGCTGGACCGGGTATCCGCCGCTCAGCGCGGTACCTGAGGCCACGGTGCAGGGGCTGGGCCAAGACCTGTGGCTGCTGTCGATCGCGGTCTTCTGCATCGCTTCCCTGCTCGGCGCGCTGAACTTCATCGTGACCACCCTTGACTTGCGTGCCAAGGGGCTCACAATGATGCGCCTGCCGCTGACCTGCTGGACGTGGTTCGTGACGGCCATCCTCGGCCTGCTCGCGTTCGGGGTGCTGCTCGCGGCGGGCGTGCTGCTGCTCATGGATCGCAACGCGGGGACGAGCTTCTTCGTGCCCGGCGGGCTCGTGGTTAGCGACAAGCAGATCGACCACTCGGGTGGCTCGCCCATTCTCTGGCAGCATCTGTTCTGGTTCTTCGGGCACCCGGAGGTGTACATCGCCATCCTGCCCGGCATGGGCGTCACGTCCCACGTGCTGTCGACCTTCGCGCGCAAGACGATCTTCGGCTACAAGGCGATGGTGTACGCGGTGTTGGCGATCGGCGGCCTCGGATTCGTGGTCTGGGGGCATCACATGTTCGTCAGCGGCATGAGCCCGTACTCGGCATTCGTCTTCTCGGTGCTGACGATGTGCATCGGCGTGCCGTCCGCGATCAAGACCTTCAACTGGATCGGCACGATGTGGGGCGGCAGAATTCGCTTCACCTCCCCAATGCTGTACTCCATCGGCTTTGTCTCGCTGTTCGTGTCCGGCGGGCTGTCGGGAATCTTCCTGGGACAGCCGACGATCGACCTCTACTTCCACGACACTTACTTCGTGGTGGCGCACTTTCACCTGATCATGGGCGTGGCCGCGATCTTCGGCATGTTCGCGGGGCTGACGTTCTGGTTCCCGAAGATGTTCGGGCGCTTCATGTCCGAGACCCAGAGCAAGATCCACTTCTGGGCGACCTTCGCCGGGGTCTACCTGATCTTCGGCCCGATGCACTACTTGGGGATGCTGCCGCACCCGAGGAGGTACGCGGAGATCACGGGGGTCGACTACTTGGAGCAGGGCGGGGCCGAGGGGCTACACGCCTTCATCACGGCCGCGGCCATCTTGACGGTGCTGGCGCAGTTCCTCTTCCTCTACAACTTCGTGAAGAGCATCTACGCAGGCAAGGAGGCCAAGGGCCGGAACCCGTGGGAGGCGACGACGCTGGAGTGGGCCATCCCGTCCCCGCCCCCGCACGACAATTTCGGCGGCAAGGTGCCGCACGTGTACCGCGGGCCGTACGACTTCAGCCTCAAGGGTGCCAAGCGGGACTTCGCCATGCAGTGCAATGACGACAAGGCGGTATTCCCGCGGCCCGAAGCGGCCAGCGGCGACTAGTTTCGATGCCAGCTGTCCTCACGCCAGCTAGGTCCGTCCCCGTCGCCAGCGAGGGGGGCGCCGGCGGAATTGTCGACATCCCGCCCGTGGACGGGGATGGGGGCCGGCGGCCGCACGGCCGAGACCGCACAACCGAGCGTTACAAGCTCGGCGTGTGGATCGGGATGGGCGGGATCCTCATGTTCTTCGCCGCCCTGACAAGCGCCATGGTCGTGCGCCAGGGACTCTCGGGCGACTGGAAGGCCTTCTCACTGCCGCCAGTGCTGTACGTCAGCACGCTGGTGCTCCTGCTTTCGAGCGTCACCGTGGAGCGCGCCAGGCGGGAGGTCGAGGGCGGCTCGTCGGACGGGCTGCGCAGATGGATGAACGTGACGGCGGCGCTGGGCGCAGCGTTCGTGGCATGCCAGCTGATGGGCTGGCAGTCGCTGTCGGAGCGCGGACTTTTCCTAGCGTCAAACCCAGCCAACTCGTTCTACTACGTGCTCACGGCCGGGCACGGTCTGCACCTGTTGGGAGGGATCGCGGTGATGGCCTACATCTGGGCCCGGCTCCGCTCGAGCCGCCCGTGGCCCACCCGTGGCCCCGTCGTCGAGGCGACGGCACTTTACTGGCATTTTCTGGATGCCCTGTGGATTTACGTCCTAGGGCTGCTGTTGATCTGGAGGTAACCGGATGTCGGACGCACACGCGACGGCGATGGACCAGCCGACATGGCGGGGCGGCGGAACGCCGTTCGCCGTCGGGCACAAGAAGCTCGGAATGTGGCTGTTCATCATCTCCGACTCGCTGACATTCTCCGCGCTGCTGGTGGCGTACAGCTACGTGCGGGTGGCGAATGAATGGCCCACACCATTCCACTTTTTCCCGTCGATCGTCTTTGCGACCGCCATGACGGCGGTGCTGCTCTCCAGCAGCCTGACCATGGTGTTCGCTGTCTCGGCCGCCCATCACGGAGCGCGCCGCCAAACCGTGAAGTGGGTCTGGTGGACGGCGGTTCTCGGCGCGACCTTCGTCGCGCTGCACAGTTACGAGTGGATGCACCTGATGGTGGACGAGGGCATGTATCCCTGGGCCAACGAGTACGGCACACCGCTGTTCGGCGGCACCTTTTTCCTGATCACGGGCTTGCACATGTTCCACGTGATCACCGGCGTGGCGTACCTAGCGGTCGTCGCCGTCGGCTACCGGCGGGGAAAATGGCTGCCCGAAGATGTCGAGGTGGCGGGCTTGTACTGGCACTTCGTTGACTTGGTCTGGATGTTTGTCTTCCCGCTGATCTACCTGCTTTCCACGAGCGTGGACTGAGGAGAGGAGGGCCCGTCATGCTAATTTCCCTTGTCGGCTACCTGTTCTGCCTGACGCTGGGCGTCTGGGGCTTCGCCACTTTCGGCCAGTTGTTGGCTCACGGCACGATCACAAACAGCCTCGACAACCTGTTCCTTGCAATGTTCGCCGCTCTGATGGGCGTGACATGCTTCGGCTACGTCGCTTGGCGGTTCTACCCGGCCCTGTCAGGGCCGGCCGCCGCGGGGGCGTCCGCCGCCGGGTCGGGATATGTGCTTCCGGTAGATCCCGAGTTCGCGGACTCTCACATGCCGCTCTTTTGGCGCATCTGGGGAGGCTTGGTCGCCCTGACGGCGGTGGAGGTCGTGCTGGCCTACGTGCAGATCGCGGGCCTGATGATCATGCTGGTGATCTTGCTATTCCTGTCGGTGGTGAAGGCCGGAATGATCATGCTGACGTTCATGCACCTCTCGTTCGACAACCGCTGGCTGAAGTGGGTCGTCGTGGTGCCCGCGGTGGCCTGTATCACGATCATGTGCGGCTATTTCTTCCCGGACAGCTACCTGTTGCTGGACTTGAGGCCTTGACGGCTGCGAGAACCTCCGCCGGACGCCGGGCCGGCCTAGCCGCAGCGCTGGCCCTTGCAGTTGCTGTCGCCCTGCCGGTCTGGGCACCCGCGCAGGGATGCACGATGTGTCGCGAGACTGCCGCGATGCAGAAGGATCGCGCGATCACCGCCCTGCAGCGGGGAATCGCCGTGCTGTCGGTGGCGCCGCTGAGCGTCGCGCTCGGCGTTGCCTGGCTGACCTGGAAGCGGTCGCGCCGGTTCGCCGACGATCCGTAGCGCGCGCGGAACGACCGTGGGGCGCCGGGTCGGCCGGAGGAGCCCGAGCGCGTGACCGTGCCACGCGCCTCCGCCACCGGCGCGGAGCGCCGCAGCCCACGCGACTGACGGTCGCGCGTTTGGCGCCCAGTGAAGGGTTAGCCGTATTCGGTCTTGGCCGGGCGGGCCCCAATCCGCCACCACCGCTTGACTTCACAGGAGGATTGTCTCAGAATCATTAAGATTATTAAGGCATGATTAAGATCGCTTCCATGGCGGCGCTGGCGCTGCTCGCCCCTTGCGGGTTCGGCGCGGTTTGGAATGTCTGCGTGGATGACCGCCAAGCCCTGCTGCCCCCGCCGGTCCGGGGAGCGATGGCCAAGGAGTTCCGACGCTTGCTGGGTGGCAGGGCCCGCGGTCCGCACTTCGGTACGTGCAGCGACGGGGCTGGGACGATCGCCCTCGCGATCCAGCGGGAGCCACCCTCGGGCTTGGAGGACGTGCTCGGCCTTGCGTACCGTGAAGGCAGCCGCATCCGTCCGCAGCTGGTCGTGTTCCACGGGCCAGTCTTCCGGCACACCGGCAAGCCGGCCGCGGCCGAAGCGGTGGGACGTTCCATCGCCCGGGTCACGGCCCACGAAGCCCTGCACTTCCTGGAGCAGCGCGGCGGTCACTGCCCGACAGGCCTGCACAGGCCCGCGCTGTCGGCGCACGAGCTGACCGTCTCGGATCCGCCGCCGTTCCACGTGCGGCCGTGCGCTCGCCACCCCGATAACTTCGGCCCGGGGAGAGCCCTCGCGGGAGTTCAGCGGCCAGCCTCGGAATCCGGCGCATCCCCCATGCGGTGATCCCAGTGCCGGCCAGCAGCTTTGACCACGCTCCCCAAGTCCTGTTCCAGCAGCAGCCCGTCGGCAATCAAACCGAGCCCGGCCTCTGCCACCAACCCCAGGTATTCCGCGCGGCTCGCATAGCGCTCCTCGATGGAAGGGCGTGGATCGTTGGCGGCAGTCCGGTCAGCCCGGGTGCGCGCGAACGGGACGTACGATCCAACCATGCTTGAAATCTCGTCGACGGGCCCCGACCTGGCGTTGAACAGGTTCCAGCCGGTGTAGGTCGCCAGCGGCGCCTGCAGCTCGGGCATGCGGACTCCGGGCAACTCGTTGCCATCGCTGTCCACAGCGGGAACCAAGATCGGAAACGCGGAACCGATCGCCGGCGGCTCCCGGGTCACGATCCCGTCGCGGATGAAGCGCGGCCCGTAGTCCGCCCGATATGCCTTGTGCACGCGGTCCGATGTCGAGACCCCGGGCAGTGTCGGAAAGCCCAGCTTGCCGGGACGCACCAGAGTGCCGTCCGAGATTTGCGGATAGCGGCTCGCGGGCGGCTCTCCTGCCCCGCCGGCCCATTCGCTCATCGCGAGCAGCAGCGCGCGCATGGACCAGCGGAAGTCGAGCGGGTTGGCGGGCTGCTGGCCGATCGTGACAGCCGGCGGGAAGGCCGCGGGACCATGCTGCGTTCCGGCGAATAGGAACACCCGAACGTTGTCGAACAGCTCGATGTCCCGGGTCGCGGCGATGTCAGTGTGGATCAGCGACGCCGCTCGGCCCCAGTATTCGTAGGACGAGTTGGTGTAGAAGACCTTGGGCCAGAACTCACGGTCCAGCGAATGGGTCAGGATGCCGTCCTCGAGCCCGGTCTCCGGGTCCGCCTGCGCGACGTCCGTGAACGGGAAGATATCGGTCGGGAACAAGAAGTTCAGGTATGGGTGGGCGTCCCGCGACGGCTGGGCGAAACGGTGGTTGAAACTTCCGCGCCCGCCGCCGGCCACGTGGGACATCACCCCGTCGAACGCGATCCGGTCGCGCTCGTCCCGGTTGAAACCGTAGTACAGGAATGTCCGCAAGAATCGGCCGCTCTGGGAGATGCCGAACGCGATCGCGCGGTCGATCGCCTCGCGATCGAAGCCCAGGGCCGTGTCACCCTCGTACTTTAGGTGCGAGACCAGATCTCGCACAGCGGCCGGCCCGAGCCCGACCAGGGGCGGGTTCTCGGAAACGTAGACGACCTCGTAAATCCTGCCCGGCTCGAATCCGCCCTCGAGGTAGACCGAGCCGCCGTCGTGCACGGGCTTTCCCCCCTCCATGCGCGCGAAGCGCCATCGCTCCCGGGGAATCTCGACGCGCTCGCCCTCCGCGCCGTCGCGAACCGTCATCCGGTTCTGCGTCGCTTGCGGGTCCGCCACTTGGTAAGGGATGTGATTGCGGTCCGCCAGCGAGTGGGCGAACAGTCGGTCCTTGACGACGAAGTCGCTGCGGACGATCCCCCGAATTGGCTCGCCGCCGTCACTGGCGACGGGTGTCGAGAGCCGGAGCAGGCCCGGCGTGCGCGGGGGGTCGAACTGCCAGCCAAGCCACAGGACCGTGAACCCCTGCTCGAGCAGGAACCCGTCGCCAAAATGGCGCTGCTCGCGAGGGTCCAAGCTCCCGGCGGCCAGATTGAAGAAGCTCAGCACGCCCTTGCGGCCGCGATTCGAGACCTCGTACAGCAGCGCGCCGTTGCTCCGGGAGAGATCGGCTGGCCTGAGCATGTGGAACTGGGACGAGAACTCGACTTCGCCGCCCGCGTTGCGCGGGGCGAGTTCAATGTCGGTAATGATGCCGTTGGCCGGATTGCCAGGGTCTACGGCGAAGCGCACGGTGCCGGTCACTTGCTCGTACGCTCCGGCCAGCCCGAAGGGCTTGCCCGCCAGGACGGGCTCGCGGTGGGCGACCTCGACGCTGACCACCCTGGCGTGGGCCCCCGCAAGAATGGTCAGCAAACCGATGACGGCTATTGGCAGCAATCGCATGTGACCATTAGATGCCCCCGGCGGCCCGCGGCGCAACCCCTCCCCGGAGCGCTAGGCGCCGGTAGCCGCGGCCTGTTTCCGCGTCCGCTCGTGGACGAGGAAGGCGTGCATCAGACTGTCCAGGTCACCGTCGAGGACCCGGTCGACATTGCCGATCTCGACCGCAGTCCGCAGGTCCTTCACCAACCGGTAGGGGGCCAACACATAATTCCGGATCTGGCTGCCGAAGTCGATGCCCAGCTTGGCGGCCTCGATCTTGTCGGCCTCGGACCGCTTCTTGCGCAACTCCAAGTCGTACAGGCGCGCCCGGAGCATCGTCATCGCCGTGGCCCGGTTCTTGTGCTGGGACCGCTCGTTCTGGCATTGGACCACCGTTTTGGTGGGCATGTGGGTGATGCGCACCGCGGAGTCCGTCATGTTCACGTGCTGGCCGCCTGCCCCGCTGGCGCGGTATGTGTCGACACGGAGGTCGTCGGACCGAATCTCGATCTCGATCTGGTCGTCAATCTCCGGGTAGACGAAGACGGACGCGAAAGATGTGTGCCTCCTCGCGTTCGAATCGAACGGCGAGATGCGCACCAAGCGGTGGACGCCGACCTCGGAGCGCATCAGGCCGTAGGCATTCTCGCCCTTGATCATCACGGTCGAGGACTTGATCCCGGCCTCCTCGCCGTGGACGGTGTCGGAGATCTCCGCCTTGAATCCGCTTCGCTCCGCCCAGCGCAGATACATGCGCCGCAGCATCCGAGCCCAGTCCTGGGCCTCTGTCCCGCCAGCCCCCGCGTTCAGCGTAACGATGGCGTTGGCCCGATCATGCTTCCCGCCCAGCAGCGACTCGGTCTCGACCTGCTCGAGCCGGGAAGCCAGCGAGGCCAGCTCGGACGCGCAGTCCTCCTCGACGGGCTCCCCTTCCCTCCCGAGTTCCAGGAAGGCCTCGATGTCGGACAGCGCAGACGCAATCTCGCGGTCGGTGTTGACGACCGCCTCCAACCGCCTTCTGTCCCGCAGGACGGGGCGCGTGCTGGAGGCATCGGACCAGAAGCTCGGATCGGCGATCTTGCGCTCGATCGCCTCTAGCCGAAGCTGGCCAGCCGGCGCGTCAAAGATACCCCCGGATCACGCGGGCGCGGACCTGCAATCGGTCGTACTCGCGCTCTAATTCTTCGAGGATCATGGCCAGCCGGACTGTCCTCAGGTTAGCGCAGAACCGCCGCGGCGCCCAACAGCCCAAGTCCCGGCCAGGGCGATTCCGGCCAGCAGCGAGCAGAGCCACCATAGCCACTCGCCGTGCTCGGAGAACGCGGTCCGCCCTGAGCGGTAATCAAAGCGCACATCGAGGGATCCCTGCTCGTACGACGGAAGCCGCGCCGCGATCCGGCCGTCCGGGCGGATCGCGGCCGAAATCCCGTCGTTCGTCGCCCGCAAGATCCACCGATCGTTCTCAATGGCGCGCATGCGGGCAATCAGCAGGTGCTGGTCGCGAGCGGCGCTCCTCCCGTACCAGCTGTCATTCGAGATGTTGACCAAGAGCTCGGCCCCTTCCGCCGTGAACCTCCGGACGAGGCCTCCGAAGACCGTCTCGTAACAGATGTAGGTGGCCACTCTGTGGCCATCCACCAGCGCCGTCGAGATGTTCCGGCCCGGCCGGAACATTCCCGCCTGGAGCGTGATCTGCTTAACGAACAGCCGGAAGGGCCAGGGAACGAACTCGCCAAAGGGAACGAGCCGAATCTTCGAGTACTCCGACAGGAGCTGGCCGTGCCGGTCCAGTGTGACGGAGGAGTTCCGGGGGCGGGCCCTGTCCCCATCCTCGAAAGAAATCGTGTTGAAGATGAAGGCAGCCCCGGACTCGCGAGCGACGCGCTCGAAGAACTGGCGCGATGCCGCATCGTCAAAGTAGTACGCGCTGACCGCGTACTCGGGCCATACGAGCAAGGCGGGGCGATCATCCGAGGACCCCGCACTGGACATCCCGAGCATCTCGGCCAAGTGCGCCGTGCCTTCCCGCTGCGCCCAGCCGTCCCGCACCAAGTCGGGATGAATGTTCGGCTGCACGATCCTCGCCGTCCGCGAGCCTTCCCCGGCGGTCGGAAGCGGAGGCACGGCCAGCACGGCGAGGGCAACCGCCAGAGCGGCGAGGGGCTTGACAGACTTGCGCATGATCGCGACCGCGACCGCGACGTTGGCTACGGCGAACAGCAGTGACGGTCCGTACACTCCGGTCCACGGAGCCAACCTCAGGAGCTGTGGGAGCGGAAATTCGACAGCGGCATTGCCCAGCAGCGTCCAGGTGAACGCCGCATACTGGTGACTGCCCTCGAGCGCCACCCAGAGCGTCGCGACGGCCGGGACGGCCCACGGGCCCCGGGCCAGCGGACCGGCCAGCAACCCGAAGACGGCGCATTGCAAACCCTTGAACAGAAAGAACATTGCGAAGAGGATGCCAGCGATGAACGGCGTGATGCCGGCATAGTCGCGCATTACCGGATAGATCCAGTAGCACGTGCCGCCGAAGAACACGCAGCCCGCCAGCCAGCCGAGCAGCCACCGCTGCAGCGGGCGTCTGCCGTCAACAGCGAGCAGGAGGGGCACCAAGCAGACCGGTGCCAGCCAGGCCAAGGAAGCGCGCGGGAACACCAAGACCTGCAGCACGCCCGAACCGACCGCGGACGCGATCGCCGGCGCGAGATGCCGAAGCAACGAACGCTCCGAGGTCATGCTCCCGTGGCGGCCGCGGCGCCCACCGATTCCGCCATGTAAGAGCTGCGGACCAGCGGTCCGCTGAACACCGCCCGGAAACCAATGGAGAGCCCGAAGTCTCGGAACTGGTCAAACTCGTCAGGGTGGACGAAGCGCTCCACTGGCAGGCGGCGGCGACGGGGCTGCAGGTACTGCCCGATGGTTGCGACTCCCGTTCCGACCGAACGCAAGTCCCTCAGCACCTTGCGGACCTCATCCGGCCGCTCGCCCAGCCCAACCATCAGTCCCGACTTGGTGAGCACGCCGGGTGCGCGGTCGCGCGCGAAACCCAGAACCGCCAATGAGCGTTCGTAGCGGGCCTGGGGGCGAACCCGACGATAGAGGCGCGGCACGGTTTCCACGTTGTGGTTGAAAATCGCGCAGCCGGAGTCGAGCACACACGCTACCGCGTCCCGGTCACCAAGGAAATCTGGGACAAGCACTTCGACCAACGTCCCGGGCAGCTCCCGGCGAACCGCACGCACGGTCTCCGCGAAGTGCACGGAACCACCATCGGGCAGGTCGTCGCGGTTCACGCTTGTGATCACCACATGCCGCAGGTGCATGCGCGCCGCCATGGCGGCAACGTGCGCGGGCTCGGTATCGTCGAGCGAGCCTGGCAAGCCCTGCGGAACGGAGCAGAATCCGCAGGTCCTGGTGCATGTGTTGCCCAAGATCATGAAGGTCGCCGTGCCGCGGGCGAAGCATTCGTGCATGTTCGGACAGCGAGCCGACTCGCAAACAGTGTGGAGTCCGCGGCCACGCAGCTGAACCTTGAGCTCGTGCACCGCCCGGAAGTCTCTCGCGGGCTTTCGGAGCCAGGGTGGCAAGCGGCGAGGCCGCCCACTGGTCTGGCCCCGAATCTGCACCAAGGTCATGGCTCAAGCCGCCACTGGACGGGTCACACCCTCAGGAAATGCCGCTGAAGAGCGGGCTGCTCAGGTATCGCTCCCCACCGTCGGGGAGGATCGTGACAATCGTCTTGCCCTCAAACTCCGGCTGTCTCGCGAGGCGACAGGCGACGGCCACCGCAGCGCCACACGAGATTCCGCTCAGCAGGCCCTCCTCGCGGGCCAAGCGTCGCGCGTACTCGACAGCCTCGTCATCCGAGACCGACTCGACACGGTCGACCACGTCCAAGTCCAAGGTGTCCGGAATAAAGCCAGCACCGATTCCCTGAATCGCCGTGATGCCGGGAGTCGGCTCCTCATTGTTCAAGTGCTGGCGGATAACGGGGCTGCACTCCGGCTCCACGCCGACGCTGAGTATGTCGCGTCCCCGCTTGCGCTTGAAGTACCTTGAAATCCCGCTGATCGTGCCGCCCGTGCCGATACCCGCGACGACCACGTCGACCTGCCCGTCCGTGTCATCCCAGATTTCCGGTCCGGTGGTCTCGTAATGGATGCGCGGATTTGCCGGATTCCTGAATTGTTCGAGCATCAGGTAGCGCCCAGGGCTGGCCCGCACCAACTCGCGCGCGTGCTGCACCGCACCGTACATGCCCTCGTCCTCGGGCGTCAGCTCTAGGCCGGCCCCGAGCAGATTCAGCACGCGCCGCCGCTCGGCACTGTAATTGGCGGGCATTGCGATCAAGAGCTTGTATCCCCGGGCCGCGGCCACGAACGCGAGAGCGATGCCGGTGTTCCCGCTGGTTGCCTCGACCAGCTCCATCCCGGGCCTGAGCAGGCCGCGCCGCTCAGCATCCCAGATCATGGAGGCGCCGATCCTGCACTTGACGGAATAGGCGGGATTGCGCCCCTCGACCTTGCCGAGCACTGTCGCCCCGGCGTCCGCCGCCAGTCGCGACAGGCAAACGAGCGGCGTGCCACCAATGGCCATGGAATTGTCCGAGAAGATGCGCGCCATGTTCAGATCTGCCAGTTGCGGATACTCTGGGCGCGCTTGTGGCGCCACCGCTCGACGAGGTCCGCGAAGGTCGTGCGGTCGATCACGCTGGACAAGGCTCGCTCAACGCGGGCCCACATCTCGGGGAACGGCGAGTCGTCTGGCTCCTCGGCGAACGGCCTCTTCGAAGGCTGAAATGGGCTCTCGACCTGCCGCAGGACATCCCCCACGGTGATCTGGTCCGACGGGCGAGCCAAGAAGTACCCACCCTGGACCCCGCGGCGTGATCCCAGAAATCCTCCCTGCTTCAACTGGGCGAGGATCAGCTCGAGAAACTTGGGCGGGATCCGCTGGCTGGCCGCGATCTTGGCGATCCTGACGGGCTCGGGCTGCCCGCGCCTGCACAGCTCGAAGACCGCGCGGAGGGCGTACTCCCCTTTGAGAGATACTTCCATGTGCAATCCCCACCATTCTAGTAGGGATTCTCAACGCCGATCCTCGCTCACGCGGACGGGGGAGTGGCCAGTAGTTCGGCCGAGCACTTGCGGCATCGGTCCCGGCGCTTGGCGTTCATCGCGCCGCACTCGCTACACCAGTTGTACGCCAAGCGACAGTACACATTCGTCGCGAAGACCCCGCTCAACAATATGAGCACCAGAAACGCAACGAAAAGGATCACGTCGTACACAGCGGTCAACGGCCCTGACGCGAGGTTCGCTTCGCTCCCAGACCCCTCAGGGCAGTCTTCAGGATGGCACAAGCACGCCGATCGTCCAGTGGAGTCTGCTGCAGTGCACCCAAGCTCGGTCACGGGGTCCGCTCCCGGGTCGAGGGCCCGTTGCCCCAGGAGTCATCGATCGCGGACTCAGAGCGCCCCATTCGCACCAGTCGGCGCGCGTTGGACTCCGCCAAGCGCGGGCCTCGGTCAGGCCTCTTGCCTGCAGCCTCGATCTCCGGAACGTGCCGGATGCCCCGTTCATCCCACCATCGCGCAGTCCAGCCCGCTCCCTTGCGTCCGGCGCGCGCCCCGATGCACCCGCAGGTGTCGAGCCCGATGACACACAAAGCTGCGGACGGGCAGGTTGGACGGCAGAGACGCGGGAAATTCGAGGCCTGCCCTTACCTGCATGGCCAAGGTGGACCAGCGCGAGCTTGACTCGCCGTGACGGCAGCAGATGCAGGACAGGGATCTCGCCCGAAGACCGACAGCGAGCCAGAAAGCAGGTCTAGAAAGACCACCTCCAGAGCGAGGCGGCCGCGGTGAATCCAGCGCCGACCGCCGCCATCAGGACCAAGTCTCCCTTCTTGAGCCTTCCCTGCTCGATGGCATCCCGCGTCGCGAGTGGAATCGTTCCACCGGTCGTGTTGCCAAAGCGGTCAATGTTGATGAGCGTGCGATCGAGCGGCAACCCCATCCGATGCGCGACGGCGGTGATAATTCGACGGTTGGCCTGGTGCGGGATCAGCAGATCGACATCGTCGGCCGTGTATCCGTTCCGCTCCAGCAGCTGCTCGCAAAGCTCGTGCATCTTCCCCACTGCGTAGCGGTAGACCTGTCGGCCGTCCTGATGGACATAGTGCTGGCGTTCGGAGACTGTCTCGTGAGACGCGGGCATCAGGCTGCCCCCGGCTGGCATGCGCAGGTGCTTCCCGCCGGAACCGTCGACTTCATTGACGAAGTCCACCAAGCCGCCCCGGTCACCGTTTGCAGGCTCCACCAGGAACGCTCCCGCGCCATCGCCGAACAGCACGCAAGTGGCGCGATCCTGATAGTCAATGATCCGCGACATCGTGTCTGCGCCAATCACCAGGACCTTCCGATGCGCTCCGGCGACCACTAGCTGTGCCGCCGTCGAAAGCCCGTACAGCAGGCCCGAGCAAGCCGCGACAAGGTCGAATCCCCAAGCGCCGCGCGCGCCGATACGGTCCTGGACAAGGCACGCGGTGGCAGGGAACATCATGTCCGGCGTAACGGTGCAGACGATGATCGCCTCGATCTCAGTGGCATCGACCCCGGTCTTTGCAAGGACCTCCCGGGCAGCCTCCGTGGCTAAGTGCGAGGTGGCGACGCCCTCCTCTGCGATCCTGCGCTCGGTGATGCCAGTGCGAGTCGTGATCCACTCCTCGGAGGTGTCGACCATCTTCTCCAGATCCTTGTTGCTGAGCACTCTTGGCGGAACGTAACAGCCAACTCCGGTGATCGTGGGTCGCATAACGTGCGTCTGGGCCAACAGCTTGGCATGGCAAGCAGGACACGCCAAGCAACCTGCGGACGGCTACTATGATACTTGCGTCTGAAAGGTGTGACGCCTTCGCTCTCCCACCCCCGGTCAATCACTGCGCCGGACCGAGCTTGACCCGATGTGGCTCCGGAAGTGGCAGCGTGACCGGGCAGTCGGCGTTGACTCGCCGATTCCGACCCAGGTCGTCTCCAACGAGGAGATCTGGCCCCGGCCGCAGAATCGCTCCCAGCGTCGCTGGGAGCGGCGCATCGGCGAACTTGCAAGCTCCAACGCCAAGCGGATCGGCCTTGGCCGACGCGCGTTCCTGCGGTCCCCGATGGGCCTTGCAACCGCGTTCTGGGCTGCGAACGAAGCGTACGGGCAGCGCTACTGGGACGTGCAGCGGGAGGAAATGTTCGAGCCCGCCGCGCACCAAGAACGGTGGCCAAGGGGCGAATACTTCATCTTTGACGTACAGGCCCACTTCACCGAGGGCTATGCCCTGAACTTCAGGCAGTCAGAATTCATGCGCAGCATGGGATTCGACCTGTCTGGCAGTCCCGCCGGATACAGCTTCAGCACGTTCTTCAAAGAAATGCTGCTGGATTCGGAGACCGACATGCTTGTGATCTCCGGCGTTCCAGGGCGCGAGCGCAGCCCCACCGAGGAGCGCCAGGCAATCGAGGCCGCCAAATTGCGCAACGAGCCGGTCGACCCACGGCTGATCCGGGGGGGAGGTGTGCTTCCTAGCTGGGCCATGGCCGTGCGGCGAGACGAGATCAATCAGATCGCCGGCACGACCAGGGCACTGTCCCAGAGCAACTGCGCGCCAAACCACTACTGGGACCCCGTCGCGGATCGGCAAGACAGGGTGGCGCTCAAAGAACAGATGACCCGCGAGGTGGAAGAGTATGGCACAGCATCGTGGAAGCTCTACTGCCACTTTGACCCGGGGCGCACCGGCCGAGGGTTCCAGCTCGACGACGACGAGACCGCGTACTTCTACGACGTAGCCCGCGAGCTGGGCCAGCGAATCGTCAGCGTGCACAAGGGCTTTGCGGCGCAGTCGCGGCGTTTTGGCCATCTGGCGAATCCCAAGGACCTCGAACGCGCGGCTGTCGAGAATCCTGACATCACATTCGTTGTCTACCACTCGGCGCTCAAGCACGGCCCGACCGAGCCGGACTTCTCGGATCCCTCCTTCTTCGACCCAACCACTGGCGACTTCGCGTGGCACGACGTGCTAATGGGCATCAAACGCCGCAATCCGGGCCTGAACAACGTCTACTGCGAGATCGGCAGTGCCTTCGGAACGCTAGCGATCGCTCACCCGGTCATGTGCATGCACCTGATGGGCAAGAACATCCAGCACTACGGGGCGGACCGTGTGCTGTGGGGCACTGACTGCATCTGGTGGGGATCGCCGCAATGGTGCATCGAGGCCTTCAAGCGGTTTCAGATCAGCGACGAGATCTGCGAGCGCTTCGGCTACGAGAAGCTGACAGAGGAGGACAAACGGCGGATTTTCGGCCTCAACGCCGCGTCAGTGTACGGCGTCGACCCGGACCAGGCGCGGCTGGCGCGATCCACGGACGGAATCGGGCGCATCAAGGCAGAATACCGAGGGCGCGGGATCGAGCCCGACAATGCGGCACACGGGTGGGTGCGGTCACCCGCCTGACGGGGTTCCCTGCGCCGTTCACGGATTGCCGACCAATCGTTCGAGCTGGTGCTAACGCGCCAATTCGCGGTGCATCGCCCGACGCCGGGAGCAGGTGCACGGCGCTGAGCCCGACGCAAGACCGGAGCCATCGCCGTGCTAGCGGGAGACCTCGCGTGGTTGGGATCATCTGGGACGCAGTATTAGCGGCGCGGGGATGCCAGTGCATGGTCTTGGACGGTGGCTCAGTGCCAAGGCAGACCGCCACGGGAGCGGTCCGAGCCATGCGGAAGACGCCCTCCTGTGTCCGGAGGAAGAGCTAGCCGCGCTTGAACCCTGCCGCTTCCTGTCACGTCAAGAAGCTGTCCGCACTCCTGGCCGCAATCAGGACTTGGAAACGGCCGGGGCCCCACCATGGCGTCGCGACCTCGACCGTGCCAAGTCCTGGCGGTTGGCGTGGCTTGCCAGTTCCGGGCGGAGTGCTCCGCGCCCATTCCCGATCACCCTGTCCAAGGTCATCTCCCCCGCCGGACTCTGCCGGAGAATCCTACAACGGACGGCACCGGGCTGTTGCCGACCGTGTAGGACTGCACAGATGTGGCCGTCGAGAATTGCACACTTCTTGGTCTGGAGCGGGCCTGGCGATCTTGCGTCACCATTGAACGGAGGGGGCGCGGCCTGGTGGAGCTGCACCTCGGCTACGAGAACTGCGACCGGTACCCCCTCGAAGTGTCGGTGGACGGCCCTGCCGACAACAGGGCGCGCTACCGCATCGGGGGCAAGATGATGAAGCGGGCGGACGACGGGCGGACCCTGAGAGTCAACGCCCACGTGAAGCTTTGCGGGATTCGCCCTGATGCGCACCGCTACGTGGTCAACGGCCGCACCCCCCTGGAGTGGTTCGGGGACCGCTACCGCGTCAAGACGCGCAAGGGCAGCGGGATCGTCAACGACCCGAACGGATGGTTCGAGGATCCCCGGGATCTGGCCGAGGCCTTCCGGCGCGTCGTGCACGTCAGCGTCAAGACCGTGCGCATTGTCGAGCGCTTGCCGGACCCGTTCGGGTAGCCGGTGGGCGCCGATTGGCATCTCGCGGCTCTGGGACACGGTGTCATGCGCCAAGTCCAAATCGGCCGCGGGCGCATCGGGGCCGCATCACTGCCCCACGGGCTCGGCGCAAATTCTCGAGCAAGGCGAACTCCGCACCTCAGGCTCCACTTCCCGCTAGACTGTGCGTAATGTCGGCCGCTGCACAACCGGCAACCATCCCGGCCGAGTTCACGAAGCGGGTGAACCGCTGGGCACAGCGCCAGCCGGGCCCCGTCTCCGTGATCCTCTTCGGCTCCCGCGCCCGCGGGGACCATGGCCCGGAGTCCGACTGGGACTTCGCGCTCGTGTTCGATGGAGAGTGTCCGTCACTGGCCGGCCTTCCCCGCACGCTCGGGGACCGCGACATCGACTGGGCGCCGATCGAGCGTTCCCATGCGATGCGCCGGCTGAACGTTTGCGGCCTGCCGCATGCCGTGGCGGCGGACGGTCGCTGCCTGCGCGGCGATCCGCTGCCCCGTCCAGAGAGGAGAGACATGAACCTTCGAGATGCCTGGGACAATCTATCCCAAGCCTGCGGTGAAATGAGTATCGCCATGGTCGCCCTGAACCGGTACTGGAGGCGGGTGCAGCGCTTGCGCTGGGGCTACAACACGACGGTGGCTCGGCAAGGCGCCTCTGCAGGAGAGCTGCTGTGCAAGGCCGTGATGAACATGAGAGGCATGGAGCCGCAACGGTCCCATTCGGTGTCTGAACTGTGCGACGACCTACAGCGGGAGTTTCCGGGCGATCCGCTGCTGGCCTTGCTGCGAGACTGCGACGGACAGACCGAGAAGGCGCACGTGAGTGTTTACCCCAATCAGAGTTTCGGGCGAGAGGAGATCGATCTCTCCGCGCGCCGGCTGGCCGCAGCGCTGCGCGCATCAGGGGATGTGCTGGCTGCGGCGTGTGAGGTTTCCTTTCCCAGCGAAGGGAGGGACGGGATGGATGAGGTGGATGATCAGAGGGCCAACCTCCGGCACGACATTGCCCGGCTGCGTTCCAGGGACTGCCCCCGGGACATCGGGCGCTTGATCCAGGCCGGGTTCGAAGCGTGGCCGGACAGCTCGGAACTGTGGAATCTCCTGGCAGCCCCTCCCTCGGGGCGGACTCCGGAGAGCGCAGGCAGGGGATGGGAGCCGCCGGGGCGCTAGGCTCGCGCAAAGCGAAGCGCCCCCGCGCCGGAGAGCGCAGGGGCGCGGGCTGCCCATGCCCCAGTTCTCTGGGGGTTGACAGAAATGGGTCGTTTGTGGCAACTTGGTGGGCATGGTCAATCAAGACTGCGTGGTCCGGACTCTGGGAAGTCGGGAAGCGATCCGATCTCTGCAGGTGTTGCTGGCTGAGGCCGGAACTGTCAGCCGCAGCGAGATCGCCCGCCGCGTCTGTGAGCAATTCGAGTTCGTCGACAGTCTCGGCAGGTCGCAACTGGCCAGCTGTCAGAAGGCCTTGCGCGGCCTGGATGCCAGCGGTCACATCCAGCTCCCAGCTCCCCAACACGGCGGCCGGTGGCCCGGCCAGCCCGCCCGCTTGGGGCAAGCCGTTCCCGAGCCCACCGGCGTGCCCCCCCGTGCCGGTGCCGTCCAAGGCTTGACCCTGACGCTGGTGCAAACCCAGCTCCAGCGCCGCGTCTGGAATGAGATCGTGGCCGCGGAGCATCCGCAGGGTGCGGTCGTGCACGTCGGCGCCCAGCTGCGCTATCTGATCGAGTCCGAGCACGGCATCCTGGGCGCGATCGGCTTCGCGGCCTCGGCTCTGGCACTCGCTGCCCGCGACCAGTGGATCGGCTGGTCGCCCGCCATGCGCCGCAAGCGCCTGCACCGCATCCTCGGCCTGAGTCGGTTCCTGATCCGGCCCAGCGTGCGTTGCCATTGCTTGGCTTCGATGGTGCTCGGGCGCGCCTTGCGCCGCCTGCCGGACGACTTCCGGCGGCGCTACGGCTACCGCCCGGCCCTCGTGGAGACCTTCTGTGAAGCTCGCCGACACGCTGGCACCTGTTTCCGGGCTGCCAACTTTACCCACATTGGCGACACTGCCGGGCGCGGGCGCTTCGCGCCGCGCGGCCAGTGCGTGCCGCACAAGCACATCTTGGTCTACCCGCTGCGCGCGGACTGGCGCAGCGTGCTGGGCACTGTTGAGCCGCTGGGCGCCGGCGAGGGCCTCGGGCTGGACGTCTTCGCCGCCAATGAGTTGGGCGGGGCGCCGCTGGGGGATCTACGATTGTCCAAGAGACTCGTGCGCACCGCTGCGATGCAGGCCGCGGCCCCCAGCGCCTCGATCCCGGGTGCCGCGCAGGGCAACCGGGCGCTGGTGAAGGGCCATTACCGGTTCATCGATCAGCCGTCCACGTCGGCGGTCACGCCCGAGAACATCCTGCACCCGCACCGCGAGCGCACCCTGCGGCGGATGCAGGGCGAGTCGGTGGTGCTGTGTTTGCAGGACGGCACCGACCTGAACTTCGCCGAGCATCCCGGCTGTTCCGGGCTGGGGCTGATTGCCAAGCGGCAGGCCTCGAAGGCCAAGCGGGAGGCTAAGCGCAAGGCCAAGGCCAAGCAGGAGGCTCAGCGCAGGGCGGGGGGCCAAGCCAAGGCTAAGCAGGAGGCCCAGCGCAAAGCGGGGGGCCAGGGTCCCAGTGCCGACAGGCAAGGGACCCTGGGGCTGCACATGCACTCGACGCTGGCGGTGAACACGGAGGGCATCCCACTGGGGGTGCCGCAGATCCAGTTCGAGTCGCCGGATGGCAAGCCGCAGCGTCGCAAGCCGCTCGCAGAACGCAAGACGATGCGCTGGGTGCGGGGTGTGCGGGAGTGTGGCCGCTTGGCGGCCCGCTTAGCGGGCACGCGAGTGGTCTCGGTGATGGACCGCGAAGGGGATGTGTTCGAGTTGTTCGCGGAGGTGCGCCGCCAGCCAAGAGTGGATCTGCTGGTGCGGGCCCGGCACAACCGTTCGCGGGGCAAGGGACGCCTGAAGCTGTTCGACCGCATCCGAGCGCAGGCGGCGCAAGCGAAGTTGAAGATCGACGTGGCGCGCAGTTCGGCCCGGCGCAGCACGCGCAACCAGAAGGCGAAGCGCCTGCGCAAGGCGCGGCAGGCAACCGCGGAATTGCGCTGGAGATCGGTGCAGGTACGCGACCCGAACGGCCGGCGGGAGCCGGTCCGGCTGCAGCTGGTGCATGTCTGGGAGCGCTCGGACCCCGGCGACAGCAAGCCGTTGGAGTGGTATCTGTTGACCACGCTGGAGGTGACCTCGAGTGCCGACGCGGAGCGCGTGCTGGACTGGTACGGGCTACGCTGGCGGATTGAGGACTGGCACCGGATCCTGAAGACGGGCTGCAAGGCGCAGTACTTGGGACACCGCACAGGGGAGCGCATTCAGCGGGCAGTGACGATCAAGGCCGTGATCGCGTGGCGGCTCCAGGCGATGACCCTGCTGGGACGGGAAACACCGGAACTGCCCGCGGAAACGTTCTATACGGAGCTGCAAATGCGGGTGATCCGGCATTTCGCGGCCCGGAGGGGGTTGGCCTCACCGGACAATCTGGGGGTGGCCGTGCGCACGATGGCGATCATGGGTGGCTACCTGTATCGCAAGCGCGGCCCCCCGGCGGGACCGCAGAAGATCTGGGAGGGATGGATCTGTCTGACGCATATGTCCGACGCGTACGAGCTCAGAGATCACTTCGAACGGTCTCGGGCTGACTCAATGGCCGAGCCCTGAATCTGACTTATGGGGCATAGGCAGGGCGCGGGTCCGGGCGGGCGCCCTGGCGTCACCACCGCGTAGGGGTGACGGTGATCAGGTCCCTGGACCGCGTCAGGATGCTGATTGTCGCCAGGCACTCGTCCGCGGCGATCTCGGCCAACTCGGCAAGCTCTGCCACCGTTCCGGTCTTGCCGAACAGCCGGTCATGGGCGACCTCGACCGGGCGTGCCTGCATGTGACTGCCGCGTACCGCCGGGGCGCGCTGCCAGCACTCGGAAACGTCCGTGATCATCGCTCGCTTCTCGTTGTGATGCGCGTGGCTTCAATGTTGTCACCTCCTACGGTGAGTCTAGGTGCGCTTGCACCCGACGGTCCAATGCCTCCTGGAGCAGTCCGCTCACCGCGTTCTCGCCGCTCGCGAACGCGTCGCTCCATTCCTCCAGCGTGATCGTGCAACCCTCGACCAGATCGGGATCGTCCAAGAAGGCGAGCACGTCCGGCTGCCCGTTGACGACTTCCCCCGCGTCTGTCCCGCACGCGATCTCCAGCGTCATGCGCGCGTCACGGCGCATCTCCGGAAACTCGTCATGCGCGGCGCGTTCGATCGCCCCGCCAGCGCTCCACTTGCGCGCCTCGAGGTCGAGTTCGGCTTGCTCATTCATTGCCTTCCTCCCCTTGTCTGCTTTCTGACGTTCACCCTCATGGCCCGGTCCCGGGCCGCCTCGAAGAGGCCGATCACGTCTTGCGCGTCCCGGGCGATGGCGTCGTTGAAGTGCGGCAGCGTGGCGCTTCGCACGCCATCGCCGATCTCGGTCCTGACCGCATCGATGCAGCCACTGGCCAGAGACCTCTGGAACCGCCGCCCGGCGCCTTGAAGGGTGTCGTTCACGGCCCGCCCGGCGTCGGCAAGACCCACTTGGCGATCAGTCTGGCCATCACCGCCGCCGAGAGCGGGCACCGGGTCTACTACGGCACGCTGACCGACCTCATCGACTCGCTCGAAGAGACCCAAGCCGCCGGCCGCCTCAACCACCGGCTCAAGACTCTGACCCACCCGGCGCTCTTAGTCGTGGACGAGATCGGTTATCTCTCGGTCACCCGCAGCGGCGCCATCCTCTTCTTCCAACTCGTCAACCGGCGGTACGAGCACGCTTCGATCGTGGTCACCTTGAACAAGGGCATCGAGCAGTGGGGCGAGATCCTGCACGACAAGGTCATGGCCGCTGCCCTGCTGGACCGGCTGCTGCACCGCTGCTACATCGTCAACATCCGGGGCAACAGCTACCGGATGCGACACCATATGGAGCTCTCCAAGGCCATCCACCCAACGGCCTCCGCGCCGTCTCCGCGGAGCACGCCGGTAATGGGGGAGCAGGGTCATGATGGGTGTCTCGACTCCATCGGGAGCCCCCGCTCCGGTCGCTCCGCCCCCCCGCGGCGGCTCCCCAAAAAGTGTGCAATTTTCAATTGTCAGAAGTGTGCAATTTTCGACGGTGATTGCCAGCCGGGCCCCGCTACGACGACGCCATTCCACGCAATCACCGCTAAACCCTACATGTCGAATAGACAGCCCTCCAGCTTCGATCGGCACGGGCGGGAAAGGGCCTCAAATTGCGCTGACGTGCGCAAAACTGCCCCGTTGGTCCCGGCGGCCTGCCCACGGCCGCCGGGTCGCCCCCCTCTTGGGCGCAACCGTCTGCCACAGGACTGGCCGGATCTCCGCCACCGCCCTTGCCGACGGCGCCCGAAGTGCTCCGTGCCCCGCTGCTCGAGAACGCGGACGACCGGCGGCCGGCTACGCTACGGCAAGTCCGGCTTGGAAATCACGCCCAGCATCTGCCACTCGTGCAACTTCCGCTGGACTTCCTTCACGTTCCGCGACTCAGGTTCCAAGCTTGCCCCCACGAAGGACCGGTAGGCCCCTGCCGCCTTCTCGAAGTCTGCCCGCTTCTCGTGGATCATTCCCATGATCTGGTGGGTCTGAGGAAAGTTCGACGCATCGTCGCGGGCCTGAATCGCGAGCACCATCTCCTCGGCCCGCTCGCTCCTCCCGCTGTTGAGCGCCGCGACAGCGGTCAGGAACCGCACACTGGTTGCATTCGGGTTCAATTCCAGATACGCGCCTCCCAGCGAGTCCAGGGATTGCCAATCCTGCCGCGCCGTTGCGAGCTGGATCAGGGGCTCGTATGGCTTGAGGTACGTGGGGTCGTGCTCGACAGACTTGGAAAGGGCCTCCCACGCCCCTTCCCGGTCATTTGCCTGCATTCTCGCCTCGCCCATCGCGGCCCATGCCGCCGAGAACCGCGGGTAGGCCGTGACCGCCTTGTCAAATTGGCCAAGAGCCTTCTTGATGTTGGGCTTCTTCTTTCGCATCTCCCGCAACCCCGACTCGTAGGCCTTGAGCGCCGGTCTGGGGGCCTGCAATGTCAGCGCGCTAACGGTGTCTCCCTTGAGCCCGTCCAGGCGGTGCATCGTGATCACTCCGACATCGTTGTTCCCCATCGCGCTGTACATGCCAAGCTGGAGGTCGTCGGATCGGTAGCCCGGGAGTTCAGCGCGAAGCGTGGACGCCGTCAGGTCATAACGACCGATCCCGATCTGCCGCATGCAGGGAACGTTTCCGACGTTCCCCATCAGGCCCGAACCGACACGGTTGCCCGAAACGCTGGCGTCGGTCGTCATCATCGAAACGTCGCCACCGACCTGAAAGCTGAAGCGCCCTTTTGAGTCGGTGTAGTCCTCGGGATAGCCGGACCCGTTGCAATACCGCTTGATCACGACAGGCTCGCTGGGCGGCAAGCCCTCCGACGTGACGACCCGGCCACTGATGTACAGCGGTCGCATCTGCTGGGCGAACGGGTCGTTGCCTTGGTTGCGAAACGGATCCGTGGTCTGGGTGTTCCGATCGTTCACCGAGCCCTGATTCTGGGTTTGCCCCCTCTGGTTGCCCCCAGTAGCCCCGGAACCTGAGGAATTGCCGGATCCCGAGTTCGAGTTTCCGCCACCGCCTTGACCCTGGCCCCAGAGCGTCACCGAGAACACAAGCAGGCATGCCGCCCACCGCGCCGATGCTGACAACTGCATATCACTAACCTCCCTGACCCCAAGGATCTGTCTGGGTGCAGATTACCATAGCCGCTCCAAGTCAGGGCGCGAGAACCGCGCGGCGTTGCGAGCCGCGGGAGGATTCGAGCACACAATGGTCCGCAACCTCCGGTGGCTAGAATGAGCATTTGGCGAAGCCACCCTTCCGAGGCGTCTACGCGCCGCTGGCCACCCCGTTCGACCACAGTGGCGAGATCTACTGGGCGAAGCTGGACCACAATCTGTCGGCTCTGCTCAGGACGGGATTGTCGGGCGTTGTCGTCTGTGACCAGTGGGGCGAGGGACCGCTGTTAACAGTCGAGGAGCGTGTCAAGGTCTGGGCGCGCGTGGCCGAGAGAGCGGCGGAGCGAGCGAGCGTGATCGCGGCGGTGCTAGCGTGCGGCGTTGCTGAGAGCCGCTCAATGGTCGCCCAAGCACAGACCTGCGGTTGCACGGCCGCGATCATCGAGGCCCCTAGCCTCGGAGCGCTGGCTCCGGCTTCTTCCACCGCCTCGCTGTACTTTCGCTCAGTCGCGGACACGGCTGAGATTCCAATCTTGATCAGAGTCCGCTCGACCGGCGCCGAGAGACGGATGAGCTCTTTGGACTTGGCATCGGTCGCAGCCCATCCCCGCATCGCGGGCGCGATCCTCGACGACGCACCGGCGGACCAAGTGCGGGCATACTCCGCCGCCTGCGGCCCTCGATTCCCGCTTCTGACGGGCAGTCTGCACCAGGCCGTTCCGGCGTTGGCCGGCCCGGCTTGCGCGGCGTTGCTGACGATTGCAGCGATCGTCCCGTTCTTCGCCCTCTCGATCGAAGAGGCCGTCCGCACGCGCGAGATCGATGCCGCCAACGATCTGGTGGAGCGGGCAACGCCGCTAGCCCGCCTGCTTGACCGTCACGGCGTCCCGGCGCTCAAGAGCGCCCTCGACTTGCGCGGCTCTTACGGCGGACCTCCCCGCCTGCCGCTGGTGCGGCTGGACTGGGCAGCCAAGGCCCAAACCGAGCGCGCTGTGGCGGGTCTGGCGAGCTGACGGCGGAGTTGCGCCGGCCCGCCTGAGCGAGTGCCCGGCGGTCAGACCTCCAGAAGACGATGGTCGCCACACCCTGGCTCGATCGCCGCCAGCACTTCCGATGGAAACGCGGGCCCGAACCGCGCCACGAATGACATCACGGAATATACCCGCTCTTGCGACTGGCCGCCCGGGTGCAGCCAGCGAGCCAGCGTGTCCGCGTGATGGCCGGCGGTGGCATTGCGCCGGAGCGACTCACGACCGACCTTGGCCGCTGTCTTGTCGAGCTGGTAGCGAATCTTCCGGCGTGAAGTGCGAAACGCGTCCGCCAAGGTCGGGTCGAATCCTCTCAGTGCGTCACCGACGCCGTCCAGGGATCGATCGATGGCTGCCCGGTGCCCGTCAATGCCGTCCCTGAGCCGCGGCGGGACGAGCCGACTGGCGATGCCAGCCTCCAATCCGGCCCGGGAGCCCATGCAGTCCGCCACCCGCAAGCCGTACTTGGCAAGCAGCTTCCGCGACCGCTGGTCCACGACCGTGAATGACGCGCGAGGCAGAACAGCCGGCATCCGCCCGATCAGGGTGTCGTACACGACCGCCGACTGGGCGAGATAGGAGGCCTCGGACGGCCCGGTGATCAGCGCGGCGGTGGGAAGCAAGTAGTCCTGCACGACCGGGCGCAATATCGCGCTGGGGGAGACTGCCAGCGGATCAGCCTCAAGCCGGCGGAACAAGTCCCGCCCCGAGTAGGCCCGGTCGCGCGCCAGGAATGTGCCGTTCTTGCAGCGCAGCGCTGTGCGTTTGGCCCCCTCGAACAGCATTAGCAGCGAGCTGGACCCAAGGAATCGGACCTGCTCGTGATATCCGGCGGAACGCAGCTCCCTGCCCCGTCGAAGCAGCGCTTGGCCGAGCTCGGGAGTGCGCCGGATTGCCTCTCGGAGCAACGGCATGGCAAGCTCGCGCACAGCCGCGGCCATCGGACAAAGGAAGAGAATCCCGGTGTTCTCCAGCAGCGCGCCGTACAAGCCCCGGAAGGAGCGGCCGAAGTCGGTCGGCGCCGAGTAGTGCTCCGCGGCGAGCCGCGTGGCGGCCAGGGCATGCTCATCACCGGCCCAGCAGGACGAGAACTCGGCGAGCCGGGCGTCGGTGACAGCGATGTCTCCCACCGCCGCCCCGTCCACGCTCGCCGTCGCCGCCTCGATGCGCACCGGTGCACGGCCGGACCGCCAGGCCCACGCATGGTTGACCTCCGCGAGGTCGTGGTCCTCGGTGGCCATCCAGAAGACGGGCACGGCGGGAATGCCTCTGGCCGAAAGCTCGTCGGCGCAGCGAACCGCGGTTAACGCCTTGTACAGGGTGAAGACCGGACCGCCCAGCAGGCCGACCTGCTGGCCCGTGACCACAGCGACCGTGCCCTTGCTGGACAGCCGGTCCAGACTCTCGCGGGCGGCGGCCTGAGGATTCTGCCTGGCAAGTGCGTCGACCAGTCTCCTGCGATGCTCGGCGCCGAGGCGCGCGCCCTTGGCCGCCGACGCCGCCGCCACCAAAGATGGCGGATGGGCATAGAACCGCTCCACCCTTTCGAATTCGCGGAGCAGGTCGGCAAAGAGCCTAGGTACGCCAGGCGGCAGAGCCCTGCCGATGTCCGCCTGATTCATCAGGCTCAGACGTGCCCTCTGGCGTCAACCCGCCAGACCTGCCGGACCGAGTCCCCCCGAACGCAGTACATCTGGTCGTAGAGGTTGACATTGGGATCGCAGTGGGGCACGACCAGCTCGACCTTGTCTCCCAGGTTCAGCCGCGTGTCGGGATCTTTGAGCGTCACAGCGCCGTGCTCGTCTCCCCGGAAGGCGTACGAGAGCCCGGGCGGGCTGGCCACATCCGGCCCGAAGGACCGGTCGGTCGCAAGTGCCTTGAGACCCGCGTCTACAGTGGCGATATCGTCGTGATTCTTGCTGATCACCGTCGCCAACACGTGGAGGGCGTTGCGGAAGTCGTCATAGATCTCTCCCGACTTGCCGCCGATGCGGTTGTAGTCGACGTCCATCAGCGCATATGACCCGACCTGCAGCTCGGTCATGCCCTCGAGGCCGGAGTCAATGTTGTAGGTTCCCGTGCTCGCGCCTGACATGATCTCGGCAGGCAGGCCCTTGCGGCGCATTGCGGCGTATGTCTCCAGAACGGGGCCCATGTATCGCTCGGAGTGCTCCTTGCGGGCTTCGAAGCCAGTGACGTGGGACGATGCGCCGCAGTAGCCGTGCACGCCGCGCAGCGCAAGATTCGGCAGGCGGTCCACGGTCTCGGCCAGCTCGACGGCCCCAGGCCCAGGCGGGACGCCGGTCCGGCGGCCGAGCGGGTCGACATCCACCATGACGTTGAGGCGGATACCCGCAGCCCCGGCGGCCTCGTCGAGCTGCCGGGCATTGACCTCGTGGTCCACCACGGCCATGGTGTCCGTCCTCGCGCGCGCGAGACGAATCAGTCGGTGCACCTTGTTAGGCCCGACGGCCTCGGATGTGAGCAGCAGTCCGCCAACGCCGGCCGCGGCCATGGCCTCGGCTTCGCGGATCGTAGCCACACAAACGCCGAGGGCCCCCATCCCGACCTGTATCTTGGCTATCTCCGAACACTTGTGGGTCTTTGCGTGGGGCCGCAGGCCGAGCCCGGAGGCCTCGGCATGGGACGCCATTTTTCGAAGGTTGGCCTCCAGCGCGTCCAAGTCCAGCAGCAGGGACGGCGTCGGCAAATCTTGCTTGCCCACGCCCTGAATTCCCGCGCCCAAGGCCAGGCGCTCCTCAACTTCGGAGATGGAATACGAACTTGCGGTTGAGGCCATGAGCATCGGTGCGGCGACAGCACGAATCCCAGTACCGAGCAAGTCCCTGCGAGACGGTGTCATTGATGATCCCCCAATTCTTGATCATACTGCCCCGCCGAGTCCGGCCGGCCTGGGCGGCTAGCGCGGAAGCGTAGTTAGCTCTTGAAGGTGGCGCCGGCCATAGGTTGGTGTCCTCGCCGAACGGGTGCGAGCCGAAGGGGGTTGGCCGGGTTTGCAGGATGGCAGTATCAGCGTGGAAGATGCTAGTGCCCGACGTGATGTTGGGCGTGGATGCGTCCCGCCTCTTGGGTGCATGGGAGTGTGACGTTGCTGTCCCTTGGGCACCAGTGCGGTCCATCGCTGCTGGCAGCAGCCATGCCATGGATCGGCTGATGGACGTCTTGCGGGCCTTGCCGCTGAGGACTCCCAACGCTGGCGGCGGGCTGCGCTAGGCAGTCGCGCGAATGTGGCCCGGCCGGGCTGCAGCCCTCTGACCTGATCGTCCTCCCGCACACCAACCTGACCACGAAACTGTAGGCACTCCAGGCCAGCCAGGAGGGAGCGCATCTGCCCGCACTGGCATTGCGCGGAGCGGGCAGCGGCACGGAACTGGAGTCGGTACAGGTGCATGTCAGCGCCGGGGACGGCATTGTGTTCAGCGGCGGCACGGCCACCTGCACCCGCTGCGTCGCCAGCGGCTCGGCCGGGACCGGCCTGCGCTGGGAGCGCGGCTGGCGGGGAGGAGCCACGGGACTGTTCGTGCAGCAGGGTCCCGGCGGAGGCTCCGGCCTGGTCGGCGACAACGACACCGAAGGCTACGACCTCGAGCCCCGCTCGCGGCCGGTCATCGCTCGGGCGACCATCGTGGGGCCCGGCTCAGACCGGCGGGGCGGGAATGAGGCGGTGGGCCTGCTGCTGCGCAGCGGCAGCGCGATTGACGCTAACAGCCTGGTCGTGACGGGCTTCTCCGGCGGTGCACTGCAAGCCTTGGGGCGTTCAGCGCAGCTGTTCACCGAAGGGGAGAGCCAATGGATGGGTGCCTTGCTGCACCCGGATCCGAGGGCCGACTCGCCGTCGGGCCTGCCTGAAGGTCTGGAATATGTGTCGGCTAACCCGCGGCTGCAAGACATCCGGTACTTCCCCAACCCGGACCCGCGCCCCAGCGAGAGTCCTCCCGAGCCGTTGGGAACGGCCGACGAGGGCTATCTGGGAGCCTTCGACCGGGAGCGGAACTGGCTCGACGAATGGATCTCCTTCGGCACTCCAGAGGCCACTTGGCAGCGGGTGTTGTCACGGACTGTTCGAGACGGCTGGTCCGCCGGAGCAGCACACACCGATACGGATGCTGCGGATGAGCTGTTTCCTTCTCCGCGTTGAATCCAGGCGCTCAGGCCGTTGCCCACAAACCGCTGCACCGACCAGAACCTCTGCAGTCACTGGTACGGAGCCATCCCGCGGACGCGACAGTCCGGCTAGAGACCCTGCTTGGCAACAGCCCAGTTCACGTCCTGTGCGTAGGCGTGGGCTTCCTCGACACACGGCTCATGGTCGAGACGTTCTCACCCCGGACCGGCGCCGAGAGCGCGGCCGGCAGCCCCCCCGCCCGGCGCCGCGCCGGCGGCAAGGGCAGATCGAACTCCGCCGCCAGCTCTGGAAGGCCCTTTCGAGCCGAGGCCGCACACAGCTCGCCCTTCCGGTTGCGCCAGCCATCCAGCTCACCCAGTCGGCGAGCCACGGCCGCCCGCGAGAGCGCGCTCTCCCCCAGAGCGTCGCGCAACCAATCGGCTGTGCCCGGCTTCAGCATGCGCAGACCAATCCGCACTACTGCTGTTCCACATGACTAACCCCTTTGTGTCAACTCCGTTGTAGCGCTAGCCCAGCCGGGTTTCCAATGCCTCGCTCCGCGCGAACGCAACAGAGCCAGCGAGGCGACTCGATTCCTTCCCGGAGCACCAAGCAGGCCACCGCGGACGTAAGCTCGGACTGTCTAATCGATGCGATCAGGCGTGCACTTCCGCGATCCACTAAGATCTCGAATCATGGCAGTTGAGATTCGAGGCCTTGTTGCGGCGCTCCTGACACCCAGGCGGGCAGACGGCACGGTGGACATCGAAGGCGTCGAGCGGAATGCCGACTTCGTGCTGTCAAACGGGGCAACCGGGGTCGCGCCATGTGGCGGAACCGGAGAGTACTTCGACATTCCCATCCCCGACCGGGAGCGAATGCTCGAGGCCCTTGTGCCGATCGTTCGAGGCCGGGGCCAGCTGGTGGCGGGCGTCGGCGCCGCCCGGCTGGATGACTCGGCACGCCTGGCACACCACGCGCTGAGCGCCGGCGCAGACGCGGTGCTGCTACCACCGCCGCACTTCTTCCACTACGGCCAGCCGGAACTATCCCAGTTCTTCCGGGCTGCGGCGGCGGCGATCGGCGGCCCGACGCTGATCTACAACCTAGCGGGCTTCCTCAGCCCGATCAGCCCCTCAACAGTGGCGGGCCTGCTGCGAGACGAGCCGCAAATCGTCGGGGTGAAGGACTCGAAGGGCACCCTGGAAATGCTCGGCCACATCACGGCCCGGAAGATTCCCGGATCCCGACTGCAGGGACACGACACGCAGCTGGCCAGCTCCCTCCGGGCGGGATTGGCGGACGGGGCCATCTCGGGTCCCGCGGGGGTGGTGCCCGACGTCATGGCGCCACTGTTCGACCATGACGGCGACAGTCCGGAATTCTCGGCAGCAGAGGGGCACATCGACGAATTCTTGCAGCGATTGCAGGCATTGCCGTACCCGTGGGTCCTGAAGTGGGCCGCGGGCTGCCGCGGGCTGGGCCGCGCGAGGCTGCCGTTCCCTCCCGGCCGAGATCACAGGGAAGCGAGGAAGCAATTCGAGGCATGGTTCGAAGCGTGGCTGGCACGGGCGACATCCGGAGAATAGAATCTGGCACCGCAGCGGCGGTCTACACTGGATGCGCCCGCTCTACTACGCCGGCCGATGTCCCAGAAACGGACGGAGCCCACCGGCTTCTTGCCGGCCGTGCAGTTGCAGACAGGATGAGAAACGGCCCCGCCGGAGACTGACTCGCAGGAGGCTTCAATGGCGATGTCCCGAACCCGCGGTGCAGTGGAAGGGCCCCTTCGGAAAATCGCCCGTCCGGACGCGACTGTGCCGTCGATTGTCCGGGCAGCGGCCGAGGCGTACGGTGAGCGGACCTTCATCGTGGACGAGGCGGGCACGGCACTCTCGTTCGCGGACAACTGCCGGCGCGCGCATCGGTTTGCGAACGCACTGCGCGGCCGTGGGATCGGCGAGGGCGCGGTGGTTGGCGTCTTCAGCCCAAATTCGCACGACTACGTGACCGCCGGATACGGCATTCTCGCCAGCGGAGCGGTATTCTCGCCGTTCAACTCCAGCTACAAACGCCGAGAACTGGCCCACCAAATCCGCAACTCGGGCGCTTCTGTGGTGTTCGCGGCACCGAGTTTGCTGTCCAGACTCTCGGATGCCCGGGCCAGCATCGGTGACTGCCAGATCATCGAGCTGACGCCGGAGTTCTGGCAATCCGCGTCTGACGCCCGTCCCGACACATCGGTCAATCGCGACTCGGACGTCGCCTTCCTGCCATACTCCAGCGGAACCACCGGGTTCTCCAAGGGCGTCGAGCTCACACATGCCAACCTTGTGGCCGCCATTCGCCAGCTGCTGTTCTCTCGCGCCCACATGTTCGAGGAGCGCGGGCGCACATTCGTGTTCCTGCCGCTGTACCACATCTACGGCTTCAATGTGGTCATGAACGTGATCCTGGCGGCCGGCGGCTGCATGCACCTGCGGCCCCGGTTTGACACGGAAGACTGCCTGAACACGCTGGAAAGCGAGGCCATCACGAGCCTCCCCCTGGTCCCGCCGGTGCTCTTGGGAATGCTCTCACGAGAGGATCTGGGACGCCGAGACTTCTCAGCCCTGCGATGGGTCAACATCGGCGCGGCCCCGGTCCCGCTGCCGGCGGTGCACCGGTTTGTGGAGATTACCGGCGTTACAGTGCGGCAAGGCTACGGGATGACGGAGACGGCGGGCATTGCCTCCACGAACCCCGAGCAGGCCCCCTGGGACGTTGCAGAGACTGCGGGACTGCCCGTCAGGGGGATGGAGGCCGCCATCTTCGATCTGGAGACCGGCAATGAGCTCCTCGAGATGGGCCAGACCGGGGAACTCGCCCTGCGCGGGCCGAACGTCATGCGGGGCTACCGCAACTCTCCCCGAGAAAATGCCGCGGCGTTCCGCAATGGCTGGTTCTACACCGGGGACATCGGCCACATCGACCAGATCGGCCGCATCCACTTGGTGGACCGCAAACGCGAGATGATCAAGTACAAGGGCTTCCAAGTCCTTCCCGCCGAGCTCGAGTCCGTCATTCTCGAGCTAGAGGAGGTGCGCGACGTGGCAGTGGTTGGAGTCCGGGACGCTCACGGTGCGGAGAGCCCCAAGGCCTTCGTGGCGCTCCATCCCGGGAGGGCACTCTCGGCCGCGCGCATCCAAGGCCACGTGCGGTCCCAGGTGGCGGGCTACAAGCAGGTGCGCCACTTGGAGTTCGTCCGCCAGATCCCCCGGTCACCCGCCGGCAAGATCCTGCGACGCCTTCTGTAACGTCCCGGCTTGGGCACGGCGCTCACCGAGCGCCCGGATCGCCCTCGGAATCCGACGGCGGGGGAACGGTTTGCTCGACGAAGGCCTTGGCGGCCGTCACCGCCCGCCCCGTCTGCTCCTGGCGCGGGACGAACCTGGCGAACTTGACCATGTCCGCTTCCTGCAGAAAGTCCCGTAGCAACAGCTGGTGCGCCCTGGAGATCACCGGCCCTCCCGAGATCTCGTGCAAGAACTCCTCCGTCGTGCGCTCCGGCGCGCGCAAACCGAAGCGACCCTCGACGTAACGCCTCACGATCGCCGACAGGCGACGGTAGAACGCCTCCACCTCGCCGTCGTCCAGCAGCGAACTGGCCAGCAGGCGCTCCAGAGCAGCGAGCGCCTCCTCGTGTGGCGGCACGCGGCGGGGCGCGTCCGGCCGTCTGCGACGCTTGAGCCAATAGAGCAGGCCGCCGATCAGCGCCAAGGCTGCGACCGCCCCGGCGGCCCACCACCACCACGGGACGGGCATGTCCAGAGGACCCGCGATATCTTGCAGCTCGGCATCACCCTCGATCAGGCTGCTGGTGACGGGAATGCTGAGAGGCTCCGTGCTGAGCGTGGCAGCGTCGCCGATGCGCACCTGCAAGGCGGGAAGTTCGTAGTCGCCGGGAAGAAACGGCTGCAGCGCGTACTCCCGCACATGCAGCACCTGGCCCCCGTCCTGGAGTCGCGCCGAGACTTCCGCCTCCCGGACCACCGCGAACTCCCCGAACGCGCCCTCGCCTTCCGGAAACTCAACCGTCTCGCCTTCCGGGGCTCGGACCGCGAGCCTCAACCCCAGCTGGTCGGCGGTGACGATGGCATCCCTGTCCAGCTCAAGCCTGAGGCTGTGCTCGCCATCGGCGAATTCCCGGACGATTCCCGGTGCGGTCTCTCGCGCGCCCTCCTCCCCGTCGCACGCCACGAGCCAGAGCGCGGCGCCGAGCGCAGCGATCGCGGCGAGCGATCGCGGGGCAAGAAACTGTCCCGACCTGCCTGTCACCGACGCCTGCCCCGCTTGCGAAACAGCATCCGCAGATCGCGCACGTAATCGCGCCCGGTCTGAATCTCAACCTCGTCGATGCCGCTGGAGCGAAACAGCGCCCGGCGCGAATCGGCCCGCCACGCGGCGTCCCGCGCATAGGCCTCCCGCACGCGCCGGCTAGACGTGTCGAGCACCAGCCGCTCTCCGGTCTCCGGGTCTTCGACTTCGACCAAACCCACGTTCGGAAGTTCCCGCTCCCTGCTGTCCGTGACTGGCGCGGCAATCAGGTCGTGCCGCCGGGCCAGAATCCGCAACTGCTTGCCGGCGGCGTCCTCAAGGGACCCATCGGTCAGAAAGTCCGAGATCAAGAAAACGACGCCCCGCTTGTGGGTGACCCTTCCGAGATACTCCAAGGCCGCGGCGAGGTCCGTGCCCCGGCCTGCCGGGCGGAACCGCAGCAACTCGCGGATCAGGCGCAAGACGTGCCGCCGTCCCTTCGCCGGGGCAATCGACAGCTCGACAGCATCGGTGAAGATCACCAGCCCGACCTTGTCGTTGTTCCGGATGGCGGCGAACGCCAGCAACGCGCAGAATTCGGCCGCGGCCTCGTTCTTGAGCTGCGCGCGGCTCCCGAATCGGCCGGAGGCCGACAGATCGACGAGCAGCCACACGGTCAGCTCCCGCTCTTCGACGTAACGCTTGACAAACGGCCTCCCCATGCGAGCGGTCACGTTCCAGTCAATGCTGCGGATCTCGTCCCCCGGGGCGTATTCCCGCACTTCCTCGAATTCCATCCCAGTGCCCTTGAACACACTGCTGTACTCACCGGCGAGCGCCTCCGTCACAGCCTTTGCCGTGTGGATCTCGATCAGGCGCACCTTCCGCGCGACGCTGCGCGTGAATTCCCTCACGTCCAAGGGCGGCATTCGAAGACTCCGGCGGCAAGGCCCGCCGTGCGACGGGACCTGCCCGATGGCGTCCCGTCCCTTTCAAGATACGAGACGATCGCCCGCCGTGGCTCTCCAGTCCTGAAGCGGACGGCAACTAGAGGCGGTGGCGGCCACTCTGCCGCTCTCGGGGCAACTGCGCGGAATCGACCGCCAGGCCGCCCGAAGCGTTCCGCGCCGCGGCAAAAGGTGCGACCGCTATCCCTGGACCTTTCGCTCTTTGCCCTGCCACTCAAGCTCGCGGAGCACGAACTTCTGGATCTTGCCGGTCGCTGTCTTGGGCAACTCCCCAAACTCCACCCGCTTGGGACACTTGAAGTGGGCCAGACGCTCGCGAGCGTGCTCGATGAGCTCTCTCTCCGTCACCGCCGCACCTTGGCGAGGAACGACGAATGCCTTGGGAACTTCGCCCCATTTGTCGTCCGGGATGCCGACGACGCAGACCTCGAGCACGGCCGCGTGCTCCATCAGGACCTTCTCCACCTCTTGGCTGGAAATGTTCTCCCCGCCGGAGATGATGATGTCCTTGGATCGGTCCTGGAGCTCGACATAGCCGTCCGGGTGTAACACCGCCAGATCGCCGGAGTGGAACCACCCGCCACGGAAGGCCTCCGCCGACGCGCGCTCGTCGTCGAAGTACCCCGTCATGACCATGTTCCCGCGCATCACGACCTCACCCATGGTCTTGCCGTCGCGCGGCACGTCCCTCATCTGCTCGTCGACCACTCGCAGCCCGACCCCCGCCACGCCGTACGGCACCCCCTGACGCGCCTTGACCCGCCCCCGGCTCTCCGCGTCAAGGTCGAGCCAGCCCGGCTGCTCGGCGCAAATGGTGTACGGCCCGTACGTCTCGGTCAGCCCGTATACGTGGTGCACGTGCGCGCCCATGGCTTCCATCGTCCGAATCACGCGCGGGGCGGGCGCCGCCCCGGCGGTCGTGATCGTGAGACCGCTGAGATCGCGACCCTCGGCCTCCGGGCTGGCGTACAGGGATGTCAGCACCGTCGGGGCGCAGCACAGGTGGGTGACCCCGTGCCGCTCGATCAGGCCGTACACGTCCGCGGGAACGATCTTGCGCAGGCAGACGCTCGTGGCGCCGACCGCGGCGATGGCCCACGGGAAACACCAGCCGTTGCAGTGGAACAGCGGCAGGGTCCAAAGGTACACCGACTGCCAGTTCAGCCCTGTCTCCAGCGCCTCGCCGACCGCGTTGACCCACGCCCCGCGGGCATGGAACACGACCCCCTTGGGAAATCCGGTCGTGCCCGAGGTGTAGTTGACGCTGATCGTCTCCCCCTCCCCAATGCGTGCCGGAACTAGGCCCGAAGGGTCGGCGGAGGAGAGATACCGCTCGTACTCAGGCCCGGGGATGTCCGGAACCCGGGGAGCGCTGTCGGCAATCTGGACCAACACCTCGAGCTGGGAGGCCTGACGCTGGATCGCCCGGACGGTGTCCGCGTACTCGGTGTCGAAGATCAGCACCTTCGAACCGGAATGCTCCAGGATGTAGGCAACCTCGCGCGGCGACAGGCGCACGTTGATGGGCACCAGTACCGCGCCGATGCGCATCGGGCCGAACTTCGCCTCGAGCATGGCGGGAATGTTCGGCGCCAAGATTGCCACCCGGTCGCCCCGTTCCACCCCGCTCGCTTGGAGCGCCGCGGCCAGCCGGCGAGTGCGCTCGCTGTACTGCGCGTAGGTGTAGGTGGTATCGCCGTGAATCACCGCCGCCTTCCCGGGGTACACGGATGCGCTCCGCTCCAAGAAATCTAGCGGAACAAGCGGCTCGTAATTGACGGACGGGGTCATCGCTGGGAGTCAAGGTTACACGATCGGCCGTCCCGTAGCGCGGGCCCTGCCGCGCCGTCAGGGCACCTCAACGCCGTCCAGCACGCGCTGAACGATGTCCTCGGAGGTCAATTCCTCCGCCTCGGCCTCGTAGGTCACCATGATGCGGTGTCTCAGAACGTCCAGCGCGGCGGACTTGACGTCCTGCGGCGTCACGTAGCCACGCCCCTGGAGCATCGCGAGAGCGCGGGACGCCATGGCCAGGTAAATGGTTGCTCTGGGCGAGGCGCCGTGCATGATCCAGTCTGCTAGGTCCAGCTTGTACCGGTCGGGATTGCGGGTCGCCTCGATCAGATCGACGATGTACTCCTCGATCTTGGTGTCCATGTACACGGAATCCGCGAGCTGGCGCAGCCGCAGCACGTCCGACGGGGCGAGCACCGGCCGCACATCGTGGCGCACCTTGGAGCGGGCCATGCGGCGCAGGATCTCGAGCTCTTGCTTGCGGCTCGGATAACCGACCTTGAGCTTGAGCATGAATCGGTCCACTTGCGCCTCCGGCAGCGGGTACGTGCCCTCCTGCTCGATCGGGTTCTGGGTCGCGAGCACGAGGAAAGGATCCTCGAGCGGATAGCTGTCGGAGCCGATCGTGACCTGGCGCTCCTGCATCGCTTCCAAGAGGGCGCTCTGTACCTTGGCCGGCGCGCGGTTGATCTCGTCCGCCAAGACGACGTTGGCGAAGATCGGCCCCTTCTTGGTGCTGAACCCGCCATCCTGCGGCGAGTAGATCATCGTGCCGATCAGGTCTGCCGGCAGCAGGTCCGGCGTGAACTGGATGCGCCGAAAGGATGCCTGCAAAACGCTCGCGAGCGTCGTGACCGACAGTGTCTTCGCCAGGCCCGGAACGCCCTCGATCAAGACATGGTTGTTGCACAGCAGGGCCACCAGAAGGCCGTCCACCAAGGCCTCCTGCCCGACGATGACCCGCGCCATCTCGTGCCGAACAGAGGCAAGGACGGCCCCCTCCGCCTCGACGCGCCGGCTGATCTCGCGCACGTCCGATGCCTGCGGGGCCCGCTCCCCCAGCGCGTCCCGAGCGGTGCCAGGATTGCTCGCCATTCTGACCAATGTAGCAACCGGCCGGGCCTAGAGCCCCGTCACAACCTCGGCCAAATACCCCTGAGCTAGCACCGATGCGCCGCCGATCTGCTCGGTGATGAACGCGTACCCCTGGGCATGCTGGAAGGCACACCTGGCAAGCAGGTAGCCTTGGAAGTCTGGCAGCGGATCCAAGCCCTCCCGCTGGTTCCCGCTCGAAAGCCGGAAGCTGACCTGCTTTCCCGCACCCACCCGCACGGACCGGAGAAGGGTGCCCGGCCCGGGTCCCTCGGCCGAGTGGAACTCCAAGCTGCACCGCCCCGCCTGGTGGCGGGTCCCCAGCGGGTCCGATGAAGTGTTGACGATCACCACGGCGGTGTCGAAGGTGGTCTGGCTCGTCACGAACGGGAACAAGAGCGAGGTCCCGCAGGGAGCCATCCTCACCTGCACGGGACTGGCCAGGGCCATCGCCGCGAACCGCGACGCGTCCGCGGGAATGTCCGCTGAGCCGGGCGTCTCCAAGGGGCCAAAGCTCGCGCTGACCGAGACCCCGCCACCAGCCGCGTCAAGCCCCTCCGTCCTGAGCCGGAACGGAATGCTGCACTCCTGCTGCACGGAGGGATCGGCGCCGAGCACTTCGTAAACGGCTTGGAGCACCGAGCCAGGCCCCTCCAAGGCCAACTCCGCCAGCTGCGCCGGTGCCAGGGTTCCGCCGTGGCCGCTCTCGGCCGCCCCCTCCACAAGGCCCAGCCGCAGTCTTGATCCGCCCTCGGGGCCGCACTCCGGCGCTGTGGGGGCCTGGACCGAGACTCCCGGGGGAATACCCGCCATGCGCACGAGCAAGCGGGTGGCTCCGAGCGGATCACCGGACCGGAGGGAGGGCAGACCGTCATCGCCGGCGGGCTGGAACGCTCCCGCGAACCCCTCGCCCAGCGTCACGTTGGCGGTCGTCTCGCCAGCCGAGCAGAGCCGCCCCAGTTGTGGAGTCGCCACGTGCAGCGACACACCCGGAACGGCCGTGGCAACCCGCACCGTGGTCTCGCTAAGCGCGTGGACGGCACCCTCCAAGCGCATCGAGACCGTGGCCCAGATCGGATACTGCCCCCCGCCGAGACTCTCCGGGGACCCGAGGTCGGCCACCCGCAGGCGTAAATTCCCAAGGCGAACCGTCGTCACCTCAGGATGGCATCCAGAGGTATCGCCCGCCACTTCACCACACCCGAGCGGCGGCGCGCGCGGCTCCCCGTCGCCGGTGATCGCTGCGCCCGGAATCGGGAATTCGAACCGATCCCAGACAAGTCTCCGGGGATCGAGAAGGTCACGAGCGCCCGCAACGGAAGCCGCCCCGTCGGAATCGCAGCCGTCACCTGTGCCCTGGCCCTCGTTCGCGGACGGGCAGACCGATTCGTTGACCGACAGGCTGGCCACGCCGTCACGGCTGGCCACGCCGGCGGTGAAGGTGAGGCTCACCGCCGCATCGAGAATGCCCGTCGGCTCGGATCGGACGGCAGGGCCGACATTGTGGCAAGTCAGCGTCACGTCAGCCACACGCTCAAGCGTGCCGCCAAGCCGCACCAGCGGCGCATCGGCGGTCACCGAGCAGTCGATCAACCCAAGGCCGCCACCGGGCCCGGACAGGCCCGTCTGGGCGTGCGAGGCCCAAGCCGCCGCCATCGCGACCACCGCGCCCGCCGCTGCCGGGCAAGCGGGCCTCCCTGTCATGCGACTGGCCCCGTCACGGATCCGCCCTGGCTGCAGTGAGGCGCCGGCCGGTGGAATCCAGCGGGATAACGGGTGCCCGGTATCCCATCGCCAAGTCGGGGATGCTGCCAAATCCGTCGGACAGGAAGGCATAACCGCGACCGGCCGGAAACCCGCAGTCCGCAATCACGTATCCCTGGAACTGGTCCATTGCAACGATGTTGAAGGACGGATTCCCGCCCGAGAACGTGAACAGCAGCTGCTCGCCCGAGGCGATCGGGGTCGTGGTCTGAACCAGCAACACGTCCTGCCCCTCAGCACCGACGCCGTAGAAGTGCAGGCTGCAGGCACCGGTAGTCCCAGAGAGCCCGGAAGTAGCGACGTTCGCGATCGTCAGGCCGGTGTCGAATCCCGCCTGATTGGTGACAAACGGGAACAGGAGCGCAGACCGGCATGCCGGAAACTCGACCGTTTGGCGGGCCTGCGCGAGCGGTGCGGCAAACCGGCGCCCGGACATCTCACTGCCGGCCTGCTGGGGCCGGCCACGCGGCGCGAGGCCGGCGGACACGGCCATCCGGGCTTGGAAGGCTCGGTCGGACTGGGCGCCCAGCAAGGCGGGGACGCTGCAGGACTCGCTCGCGACCGGTGAGTCCGAGACAACCTCGTACACGGCTCGTGCCCGCCCTTCCTGCACGGCCACGCTCTGGAGCCCGTCGCTCCCCAGCGCCGCCTCGCCCCCGGCCCCGGCGTCATCGTGGCCCACGACCATGGCCATGGTCAGCGAATCCGGACCGCCGGCGCTGCCGCACGACGTCAGCACGGGCAGACTGAGGCCGACACCGGCAGGAATTTCCCAGAAGTCCAGCATGACGCGGGAGGGGCCAGACCGGCCGTCCTCGCCATCGGACCGCAAAGACGCCGGATAGGCCTCCCACAGCCTGACACTCGCTTGACCGAGGCGCCCGTCCGTGCATGCTGGCTCCTCAGTCTCGGCATCGACGGCGAACTGCAGGCCCGGCAGCGGCTGGGCCACGCTCAGCGTCGCGTTGCGCAGGGATACGGCGGGAGTCGACCGAATCGTCAGTGAGGCACTCACTGGCGGACCCGGGCCGGAGCTGCCCGGTAACAGCCGCAACTGCGAGGCGTTGGCCAAGATGCCGCGAATCCGGACGGTGGCGACCCGTGGATTGCGGGAGCCGAGAACACTCTCCGGGAGGCTGCCCGGGAACGGGACGCGCACCCTGGGCCATTCGATCGTGGAAGCGCCGGTCTGAACACCGCCCCTCGACTCCGGCGCAATGCCCGGCCTAGGGGGGCACGGCGCATTCCCCGAGCCCGGCAGGCCGGCCTCGGGACAGGCCTGCTCGTTGACCTCCACGACAGCGTCGGACAGAGCCACGCCGCCCAGCGAGCGGCTCGGAGTCGAGATTCCGACGTTGAGCCTGACCGCCAGCGACATCACCAGGTCAGGCTGGCGCCCCGGGTCCGCAGCGGTCGGCGCCTCGCACCGCAGGAGAATGTCGGAGACCGGTTCCGCGACGCCGGACGAGTCCACGAGCAACGGGGCCGCGAGGGCCGTGCAGAATACTGTCGGCTGGGCCACTGCCACGGCCGGGACCAGCGACGAAATGCTCAGAAATGCCCAGAGGGACCGCAGCCCGTGCGCGCTCATCCCGTCCCCACCGCCCCTATCTTCACACAGGGCAAACCGGCAAGTCCGGCCCTGACGGCGGTCCGCTACCGCTACGCTCGCCCGCGATCGCCCCCCGCGTCCCGTCGGTCAACGATCGCGAAAGCCTTGTCCAAAGCCGCCGACGCAAGCCCGCAGGCCGCGTCGTCGCCCATGTCGCTGAGGCGCTGGTTGAAGGGCTCCGCGCGCACCGGCCCGTCGTATCCGATGTCCAACAAGGCGGCGAGGAAGTCCGCGACATCGATCACCCCGGTCGCTAGCGGAAGCTCCCTCCGGTTGTCGTACTGATCCTCGCGGGCGAGGCCAGCTGGCGCGTCATTGAGGTCCGCGGAGACTACGTCAGTCCCCGAGAGCGCCCGAAGGTCATCCCCGCTCTCCCCCGAAGTCCACCAGTGCCAAGAGTCCAGCACGACGCCGACATTCGGCATGTCAATCTCGCCAATCAGCTCCCGAGTGCCGGCAAGCGTGTGCACGAAGGAATGGCGCGCCGCGGTCCAGTTCCGCTTCGTACCGACATACTCGAGCCCGAGCCGCAGCCCGTGGTCTTCCAACACGGCCGCGACACGCCTGAGCCTGCGGGCTGTGCGGCGAAAGTTCTGCAGATAGGTCAAGCTGTCGCTGGATGGCCGAAGCCACGTTCCGACACGCTCCGCGCCAGCTGCCCGCAAGGCGGCTGCCGCCCGGGGCAGCGCTGCCAGGCCGCCCTCGAACGATTCCTCATCGCCCCGGAAGTCCACAGGCAAGCCGGCGGCCGCCCAGCGCAATCCCCGCTCGCCCAAGGCGTCCGCGTGACGCTGCGCCCCGTCCTCTTCCAAGTCGGCAGGGAACGGCTGGACAGAGGCAAAGCCGTGCTTCGCCGCAAGGGCGATCGCTTCGGCCTGGCCCACGCGCACGCCAATGCTGCCGGGTACCAGCGCGGTGAAGAACTGACGACCCGCCGCGCGGCCCGGCAGAGACACGCCAACCGCCGCCGCCGATGCGGCTCGGATGAAGGCCCTGCGGCCGATGGTTTCGCGATTCGCTGGCACTGACCGGAACTATACCAGTCCCGATACCCCTGCGGCGGCTCTCGGATCCATGCCCAGGTGCCGGGTGTTTGAACGCCCGGCGCGCGTTCAAACACGCTGCCCGAAGAATGTGTTACAGTCGCAGGAGGAGGCGGTCAATGAGGGTCCTGCTCAAAGCGTTTCCGTGGCGACGGCGCAAGCGCGGACGCTCGTCCGAGGAGCCCTCGAATGCAAGCGGAGACGGCCCCTCCCCGTGGACCGTTTGGATCATTGGTGTCCCGATGCTCGCCGGGGCACTGGGCCTGATGCACTACGCCGACTTGGGCCCATTCGCCGAACTGCGATCGAGCATTGAGGACGAGGTTCTGCTTGAAGCTGCGATCGTCGACCTGGAACGGGAGAACGCCCAGCTCCAACAGGAGATCAAGGATCTAGGCCAAGGGGGGTTCGGGGTGGAGAGGCGCGCCCGCGAACAGCTTGGATGGTCGCGAGCGGGCGAGATCATTATCCGCCTGCCCGAGAAGCGCTGATCTCGGGTCCCCGGCCTTCCTGTCACGCCGCACACTAGCCGGATGCGAGCCTTTCAGTAGAATGGGGCTGCGTTGGCAATCCGAAACCGTTGGTTAGCTGGGTCCGGCCGGGCGCGAGGCGTCGCGTGCGCGGGCTGGGGGATGGCGCTGGCGTTGACAGTCGGCGGGGCTCCGGCCGATGGTCCCGAGGACGAGAGCGCATCCGCGGTGCGCTCGATATTGGCGGAGCGCTGCGTCGCTTGCCACCACGAACGAGGTGGCCAGGCAGGGCTCTCGCTGGCAACCCTGTCGGGCGCGCTGCGCGGCGGGCAGAGCGGCCCGGCCATCGTTCCGGGCAAGCCGGAGGACAGCCTGCTGATGCGGCGGATCTCGGGTCCCCGGCCGGCAATGCCGCCGACCGGCGCGGGACTGTCACCCGCCCAAGTGGAAGCCGTGGCGCGCTGGATTCGCGTGGGCGCGCCGGGCGCGGATGCGGTGGCAAGACCGGCCTGGTGGTCCCTCTCCGCCCTGCGCCGACCGCCCGTCCCAGAGGTCGGCGACGCATGGGCCCGCAACGAGATTGACCGGTTCATCGCTGCCCGCCACCGGGAGAACGGCCTCCGGCCGGCACCCGAGGCGGACCGGGCAACGCTGGTCCGGAGGTTGAGCTTCGATCTTCTGGGCCTGCCACCAACGCCTTCCGAGGTGCGGGCCTTCGTGGACGACCCCGCCCCGGACGCATACGAGCGCTTGGTCGACCGCATGCTGGCATCGCCTCGCCACGGCGAGCGGTGGGGCCGCCACTGGCTCGACGTCGTGCACTTCGGGGAGTCCCATGGCTATGACAAGGACAAGCCGCGGCGCAGCGCTTGGCCCTACCGGGACTATGTGATCGACAGCTTCAACTCGGACAAGCCCTACGCACGGTTCATTCGCGAGCAACTGGCCGGAGATGTCTTGTGGCCGGGCGACCCGACGGGCTTGATCGCCACCGGGTTCATTGCGGCGGGGCCTTGGGACTACGTGGGCCATGCCGAGTTGCGGGAGGGCACGAAAGACAAGGCCCTCGCCCGCCTGCTTGATCGCGACGACATGGTCGCCGCCACCATGTCCACCTTCACGAGCCTCACGGTGCACTGCGCGCGTTGCCATGACCACAAGTTCGACCCGATCCTGCAGGCGGACTACTACGCGCTGCAAGCCGTCTTCTCGGGCGTTGACCGAGCCGATCAGCCCTACTTCGACGATCTGGAGGCTCACGCCCGCGGGCGCGAGCTGTGGCTGGCGATCGGAAAGATTCGCGGGCAGCTCGCCCCCATCGAGGCCGCCATCGAGGCAGCGACCAGCCCAGAGATCGAGACTCTGGACGAGCGCGGCCGGGAGCTTTCCCAAGAGGTGGCGGACCTGCTGCCGAAGGTAGGAGAGGTCGACACGCCTGAGACCGTCGCCCGGCGGTCGGAGCTGGCAAAGCAAGGCGTCCAGGTGCGGCGGGAGCGCAGAGAGCTGGCACTCGCCCTGCTCCCAGCGGACGAGCGGGAGCGGCACGACACGCTGGGCGAGAAGGCCAAGCGGCTAGAGTCGGAGCTGGACGGCTTGTCTGGCAAACGCTCGGTCTACAGCGCGGCCAAGTACTTCGAGCCATACGGGACGTTCACCCCGGCCTGGGAGCCACGGCCCGTTCACGTGCTGGCCAAGGGCAGCGTCGACGCGCTGCTCGACCGAGCCGGGCCGGGTGCGGTGAGCGCGGTCCCGGGCCTGCCGTCCCGCTTCCAACCGGACCCCCGGCTCGGGGAGGGGGGCGCAAGGGTCGCTCTCGCCGAGTGGATCAGCGACCGGCGCAACCCGCTGACATGGCGCTCGATCGCCAACCGCGCGTGGCACTACCACTTTGGGCGAGGCTTGGCCGACTCGCCCAACGACTTTGGGAAGATGGGTGCCCGCCCGACCCATCCCGACCTCTTGGACTGGCTGGCCGTCGAGTTTCGCGACGGGCCTGGCTCGATGAAGGCGCTGCACCGCAAGATCGTGCTGAGCGCTACCTATCGTCAGTCCTCGCGGGAACATTCCGGCCAGGCTGAGATCGACACCGAGAACCGCTGGCTGTGGCGCATGAATCGCTCCAGGCTGGACGCCGAGGCCTTGCGAGACGCGCTGCTGGCCGTCTCCGACCAGCTGGACCTTACCGCTGGAGGCCCGTCCGCCGAGCAATTCGTGTTCAAGGACGACCATTCGCCGATCTACGACTACGCGAGTTTCGACGTGACCCAAGCCGCGGCCCGCCGCCGCGGCGTGTATCGCTTCCTCGTCCGCAGCGTGCAGGATCCGTTCATGGAGAGCTTGGACTGCGCAGACCCGTCCCTGCTCGTCCCGAAGCGCAACAGCACGCTGACCGCTGTTCAGGCACTGGCGCTGCTCAACGACCCGCTGGTGATCGAGACCTCGAGGCAGTTGGCCGCGCGCATGCGAGCGGCCGGCCCAACGCCCGCCGCGCAAGTCCGGCATGGCATCTGGTTGGCGCTGGGCCGCGAGCCGTCCGAACGCGAAGTGTCGGCGCTGGGAAGGCACGCAGAGCGGCACGGGGCGGAGAACGCAGCCCGCGTGCTGCTCAACAGCAATGAATTCCTGTTCGTCGACTAGCACCATGAGCATCCCAAGCAACAGTCTCGGCCGGCGCGAGCTGCTCCGCTCCTGGGGCGGCGGCCTGGGCTGGATCGCGCTGGCACAGCTTCTGGGGCGGGAATCGTCCGCGGCAAACCGCGCTGGCAGCGGACTGCACCACCCAGCCCGTGCCCGGCGGGTCGTGCAGCTGTTCATGTCGGGGGCTGCGAGCCAGTGCGACATGTTCGACTACAAGCCGCTGCTGATCGAGCGCAATGGCGAGGAATTTGACCCGGGCGGCAAAGTGGAGCTGTTCCAGAGCAGTCCGGGGCCGGTCATGCGGAGCCCGTGGGAGTGGAGCCAGCACGGCGAGTCCGGCAAGTGGATGAGCAGTCTCGTGCCCCATCTGGCGAGCTGCGTCGACCGGATGGCATTCTTCCCGTCGATGGTCGCCAAGTCGAATGTGCACGGGCCGGCGACATTCATGCAGAACACGGGCTTCGTCTTGCCCGGCTTTCCCAGCATGGGCGCCTGGGTCTCGTACGGCCTTGGCAGCCTGACCGAGGAACTGCCCTCGTTCGTCGTGCTGCCCGACGCTCGCGGATTCGCCCCCAACGGACCCGGGAATCACTCGGCGGGGTTCCTTCCAGCCCAGCACCAGGGAACGCTGATCCGCGCCGGCCGGGAAAACCCGATCCACGACCTGTTCCCGCCCTCCTCGGCCGAGTTCATCACGCCCGAGAGCGAGCGCGAGGCGCTCAGACTCTTGGAGAGCGTCAACCGCAGCCACATGGCCGACCGGGCTGGCGACAGCCGGCTCGAGGCGCGCATCAAGGCTTACGAGATGGCGGCGCAGCTCCAGGTGACCGCGCCGCGCGTTCTGGACATCAGCGGCGAGTCCAGGGCAACTCAGAAACTCTACGGCCTCGACGACCCCGTGACCGAGGATTTCGGGCTGCGATGCTTGACGGCACGTCGGTTGCTGGAGCGCGGCGTGCGATTCGTGCAGGTGTGGAGCGGGGCGGACAACGGCTTCCCGCGGCGCAATTGGGACAGCCACGAGGACCTGCTCAAGGACCACGGCGCGATGGGGCGATCCATGGACCAGCCCGCGGCCGCGCTGATCCTCGACTTGGAGGCACGCGGACTGCTCGACGACACGATCGTCTACTGGACCACCGAGTTCGGACGGATGCCGTGCAGTCAGGGGGCCCAGGGCCGTGACCACAATCCGTTCACGTTCACGTCATGGCTCGCAGGCGGCGGGATTCGCGGCGGCACGGTGTACGGCGCGAGCGACGAATGGTCTTACAAGGCCGAGGACAGGCCCATCTACTGTTACGACCTGCACGCGACGGTCCTGCACTTGCTAGGCATCGACCACACTCGCCTGACGTGCCGCCACAATGGGATCGACCGTCGCCTTACCGACGTCCACGGTCACGTGATCGAGGACGTTCTGGCGTGACCGACCGTTGCGACGGTGTGCCCGGGCGCGAACCGGGACCACGGCCATTGGCTCGCAACCGGGAGACGGGAAGGCACCGCACTCATGGCTAGAGCAGGGTCACCGCTAGCGATTGCCAGGCGGCTTCGGCAGGTCCGCGAGCGCATCCGCGCCGCTTCCGAGCGTGCGGGGCGGGCACCGGACGAGATCACGCTGATCGCCGTGTCCAAGCGCAAGCCGGCTGCCGACATCGTCTCGGCGTACGAGGCGGGTCAGCGAGATTTCGGAGAGAACTACATCCAGGAGTTGGCGGCCAAGTCTCGGAAACTCCAGAATCTGGATCGCGCCCGCTTTCACTTCATCGGAAAGTTGCAGAGCAACAAGACCCGCAAGGCCGCCGCCCTGTGCTCGGTGATCCACACCGTGGACAGGATCAAGCTGGCCCGGCGCCTCGCCAATGCTGGGACACCGCTTCAGGTGTTCGTCGAGGTCAAGCTGAGCCACGAGGCCACCAAGGGAGGCGTGGCCCCGGAGACGGCGAGCGAGGTCATCGGCAGGATCCGCGAGGCCCCGGGCCTAGAGCTCCGCGGGCTGATGACCATGCCTCCGTGGCACACGGATCCCGAGCGGTCGCGGCCCTATTTCCAGCAGCTTCGCGAGCTGGCCGGACGCCACGGCGTGACCGGCCTGTCAATGGGAATGAGCGGCGATCTCGAGGTCGCCATCCAGGAAGGCGCGACGCACGTGCGCGTCGGAACGGCAATCTTCGGCCGGCGCGAGCCTTGATCGCGAGCCCGGTTGCCGGAGAGGTCCGATCAGTCCGAATCCCCGAGAGCCTTGATCAGTTGCGGAACGATGTCGAACAGGTCCGCGACAACCCCGTAGTCCGCGATCTCGAAGATCGGGGCGCCCGAGTCCTTGTTGACCGCCACGATGGTCTTCGCGCCCTTCATCCCAACCACATGCTGGATCGCGCCCGAGATGCCGAGCGCCAAGTATAGGTCAGGCGAGACGGTCTGGCCGGAACTGCCTATCTGGCGGTCGAGTGGAAGCCAGCCGCTGTCGCAGATTGGCCTAGACGCGGCCAGTTCCCCTCCAATCGCCCGGGCGAGCTCCCGAGCCTGGGGAATGTTCCCCGGCTCGCGAATCCCGCGCCCCACCGACACGATGATCTTGGCCGCGGTCAAGTCGACAGCGTCCTTGGCGTCCTGGTAGGGCGGCTGCGAATCGGAGGCGATCTCGTCGCGGCTCAGCGCCACGTCGAGCTTGCGGACCGGTGCGTCGCTCTGGCCGTCCAAGACCGAGTCCGCGCGGTACGCGCCCGCCTGCACAGACGCCAAGTGGGGCGGGTCACCGGAGGCCACCACGTCGGCGTGCAGCTTGCCCTGAAACATCTGGCGGACAAAGACCGGGGCGCCGTCCTCGAAGCGCATGCCGACCAGATCGCTGACGAATGCCGCCCCGATCGAGGCGGCCAGCTTCGGCGCGAGGTCCCGGACCTGATAGGTGTGCGGGAAGAGAACAAGACGCGGGCGAACATGCTCTATCGCTCGCCGCAGAGCAGCGACGTGCGCATCCGCCGAGTAGGTGGCGAGCAGCGGATGATCGAGGGCCACGATCTCGGAGGCCCGCTTCCGGGCCAGTTCCGCCGCCAGCGCGTCCACGCCAGAGCCGACCACGGCGACGGCCAAGGGGCACCCCATCGCCCGACTGGCGAACTGGCCAGCGGCCAGCGCCTCGAACGTCATGCGATGCCACGCTCCGCCCTGCTGCTCGGAGACGACCAGAACGCTCACAGCACCCGTGCCTCGAATCGGAGCTTGCCCACGAGTTTCTCCGCGACCTCCCGGCTGCTGCCGGTCAGAAACTGCGTCTGCTTGCTCTGCTGCGGCTGGTAGAGCCGGACGACATTCTGGCGCGGGACAGGCCCGACCCCCAGATCGTCCAGGGAATAGCGCCGGACCGGCTTTCTGCGCGCCCGCTTGATGCCCATCAGGGTGGCGTACCGCACCTTGTTGATTCCGCTCTGAATCGTCAGCAGTGCCGGCTGCGGCAAAGTCACCGTCTGAAACCAGCCCGCCTCCAACTCTCGCTTGCAGCGCAGACGGCCGCCGGACGCGTCAATCTCCATGATGATGGTCGCGTGGGGAAGGCCGAGCAATTCGGCCACGATCACGCCCGTCTGCCCATACCCCAAATCGTCCGACTGCAGGCCGGTAAGGATGATGTCGTGGGACTCGCGGCCAATGGCCGCCGCCAGAGCCGAAGCCGTGACGTGCGTGTCCGCTTGGGCGAGGCGGTCGTCCTCGATGTGGATGGCGCGGTCAGCCCCCTTGGCCAAGGCCTCCCGCAGGGTTGACGCCGCGCGGGCGGGGCCCGCGGTGACCGCCACCACCTGCCCGCCGTGCCTCTCTTTCAGACGCAGGGCTTCTTCCAGCGCGTAGGTGTCGGGCTCGTTCATCTCGTACGCGACCCCGTCCTCGCGCACCCAAGTGCCGCCCGAGTCCACCCGGACGGCCGCGTCCCGGGCCATGACCTGCTTCACGCAAACAAATACGTCCATGTCAGGAAAGCGGCGGGCGAGCGAGGACTACCCGTCGTGCCTCCGGAAGACCAGCGCACCGTTCGTGCCCCCGAATCCGAAGGAATTGCTCAGCGCGTACTCAATCTCCATCTCGCGAGCGTGGCCCGGCACGTAGTCCAAGTTGCAGCCCGGGCCGGGCCGCTCCAGATTGATGGTTGGGGGAGCGATCTGGTCGCGAACTGCGAGCGCCGAAATCCCGGCCTCTAAGCCACCCGCCCCGCCCAAGAGGTGGCCAGTCATCGACTTGGTCGAGCTCACCGCGAGGCCGGAATCGCTGCCGCCGAACAGGCGCTCCATGGCGCGCGATTCGATGACGTCTCCGACCGGGGTCGACGTGCCGTGCGAGTTCACGTAAGCCACGTCCCCGGTGCTGATCCCCGCGTCCTCGATGGCGTTGCGCATCACCTGCACCGCGCCCTCGCCATTCTCGGCGGGAGATGTGATGTGGTGCGCATCCCCGCTCATGCCATAGCCGACCATCTCCGCGATGATCGGCGCGTCCCGACGCCGGGCAGACTCGTACTCCTCCAAGACGAGAATTCCCGCCCCTTCCCCGACAACGAAACCGTCCCGGTCCTTGTCCCACGGGCGGGAGGCCACCTCGGGGGCGTCATTGCGGGTGGAAAGCGCCCTCATGGCCGCAAACCCGGCGATGCTCATCGGGGTGATCGCCGCCTCGGCGCCCCCGCAGATCATCGCCTCGGCGTACCCGTGCTGAATGAGGCGGAAAGAATCGCCGATCGCGTGCGCGCCGCTGGTGCACGCCGTGGCGGTTGCCGAGTTCGGGCCCTTGGCACTCCAGCGGATCGAGACGTTCCCCGCGGCGAGATTGACGATCGTCGCCGGGATGAAGAAAGGCGTCACCCGCCGGGGACCGGCCTTGAGCAGCTTGGCGTGCTCGCGCTCGATCATGTCGAAGCCGCCGATACCGCTGCCTACGTAGACTCCGACCCTCGGGGACATCGACGGCGGGATCTGCAGGCCAGACATCTCCATCGCGAAATCGCTCGCGGCGATGGCGAAGAAGATGAACCGGGCCATCTTGCGGACATCCTTGGCCGAGACGAAGTCCAGGGGATCGAAGTCCTTGACCTCGCCCGCGATCTGGCAGGGAAAGCCAGTGGCGTCAAAGTGGGAGATCGGCCCGATCCCGTTCCGACCGGCGCGAATCGCCGACCAGCAGGCCTCCGTCCCCACCCCCACTGGGGACACGAGACCAACGCCCGTTACGACGACTCTCCGTGCCAAGAGTGGCCCCGCTGACAGACCGCTAGTCCGCCTGGGTGGAGGAAATGTACTGAACGGCGTCGCCAACCGTGCGAATCTTCTCGGCGTCGTCGTCGGGAATCTCGATATCGAAACCTTCCTCGAAAGCCATGATCAACTCCACGATGTCCAGCGAATCAGCGTTCAGAGACTCCTGAAACTTCGCATCGGGAGTTACCTGTGACTCCTCCACGCTCAACTGCTCGCAGATGATCTCGGTGACCCTCCGCTCGATGTCCTGAATCTCCATCATTGCTCCTGCCACAACTCCCGTTCGACCCCTGCCCACCGGCATCAGGGCCGAAAACAACAGCTTGCGAGTGCGCGCCTCGCTACAAGCTCAGCACATAGGCCGTGATGTTGGCCTTCTCTTCCTCGCTGAGCATCATCTCGAACGCCGGCATGCCATTGCCGCCCTTGTTCAAGTTCTCGAGGACGTTCTCCCGGGTGGCATCCTTGCCGCTCGGCAGCATGCCGTCCTTGATTCCCGCCAAGCCAGGCCCGATCTTCTTGTCGGCGCTGTCCTCGAAATGGCACACCAGACAGCGCTGCTGGAACGCCTCCTTGCCCTTGGCGGCGTCGCCGCCCTCGTGATTGTCGGCGTAAGCCGCACCGGCGCCCCAGAGCAGGGTGCCCACGACCGCAAGACCTAACCTTGACATGCTCGTCCCATAACCTCCAGTTCCAGTCTATCGCACCGACGTGCCATGTCCGAGGCGCGCCCGGCCGGTGCGGCTAGTACACCTCGGTCGCTTCCGGGTTGAGGAACGCGGCCGAGCGGCGGTGAAAGGCCACGTTCGCAAGGTGCGGGCCGCAGACGGCCGAGTGGCCAACCTCGACGGGCGCGTTCGGCTGCTCGCGAGACTTGACGCAGTCCAGGAAGTTTCGGACGTGGGGGATGGTCGGCAGGCGGTCCTCGTGCACCTTGACCGGCTCTTGGTTCCGGACCCACGGCGCAGCGTAAAGGCGATACCCGCTCCCATCGAGCACGACCGTGCCGTTGTCGCCGAGGATCTCAACCCTCCACCCGTTCCGGTAGTCGTTGTTGTAGTTCAGGTTCCAGCTCGCCAAGAAGTCCCCGTAGTCGAACGCGGCGACGAAACAGTCGGGCGTCTCGGAGCCCAGCATGCCGATCACGGCACCCTGGCAGACCGCCGACCGCGGCGCGCCGACACCCGCGAACCACTGGATCACGTCCATCAGGTGGGTTCCCTGGTCGGTCATGTTGCCGCCGGAGAAAGCCCAGAAGTAACGCCACCTGCGGAACATCATCGGCTCCAGCGGCCGCACCGCGCCGCCGAGGAAGCGGGCCTCGTCGAGCTCCCCGGCAAGCGCGGAGTTGTCGAGCGGCCGCGATCTCGCCCAGTTCCACTCGGCGCGGGCCATCGTGACGTTCCCGATGGCGCCCTCGGCCACAGACTGCTGCACCTCGATGATCCACGGGGTGCTCCGGCGCTGCATCCCGATCTGCACCACGCGGTCCGTGGCGCGCACGCCGCGGATTGCCCGCACGCCCTCCGAGACCGAGTGCGACATCGGTTTCTCGCAATACACGTCCTTGCCAGCGGCAACCGCGTCGAGCATCATCGGAACGTGCCAGTGGTCGGGGGTCGCGATGAGCACCGCGTCCACGTCATCGCGCTCCAAGACCTCCCGGTAGTCCCGGTAGGCCTGGGAACCCTCGCCAGCCTCTTCCAGCCCCATGGCCAGGTTCGGCTCGTACACATCGCAGACCGCCGGCACCGGCGAGCCGAGCTCGCGAAACGCCGCCATCACCCGTCGGCCCCGCCCTCCGGACCCGATCAGGGCCACAGAGACGCGCTCGTTCGCGCCGGCGACAGATTGTGGCAGGAGCAAGGGAGCGGCCGATCCCGCAATGAAGGCACGTCGGTCTGTCATGCGCCCAGTATACGGAGCGATCCGCGGATGCGGGCTGAACGCGGGCGCGCGGGCGGGGATATCATGGCTGGACTGTGACGAGAACTTGGATCGTGGCCGTTCTGGCCGCCGCGCTGTCCTTTCCCCTGCCCGGCGAGGACGACCTCAGGATCTACTGGATCGACGTGGAGGGCGGGGCGGCGACGCTGATCGTCACACCCGAGAACGAGACGGTCCTGATGGACGCGGGCTGGCCCGGGTTCGAGGGCCGCGACGCCGACAGGATCGCCAAGGTGCTCGTCGACGAAGTTGGCAAGCAGCGCGTTGACTACTTCATCTCGTCGCACTTCCACCGGGACCACACCGGAGGACTGCCCGCGCTGGCCGAGAGGGTCGAGATCGGGCAATTCGTCGACCACGGCGACAGCGTGGAGCTCGGGTGGAACGAGCGCGCCGACGCGCTCTGGAGCAGCTACGTGGAGACCGCCGGGGATCGCCGCACGCAGGTCAAGCCCGGCCAGCGGCTTCCGCTTGCCAGCACGGATTTCCTGTTCGTCGCCGCGCGCAGCCGGTTCCTATCCGAGCCACTGACCGATGCCGGGCCGAACCCGCACTGCCGGGACGCCGCGGCAAAGCCGGTCGACCGCGGCGAGAACGGCAAGAGCGTCGGCTTCTTGGTGCGCCTCGGGAGATTCGAGTTCCTCGACCTTGGCGACTTGAGCTGGAACTTTGAGAACGAGACGGCGTGCCCGGTGAACCTGTTCGGCGAGGTCGACCTTTACCAAGTCACGCACCACGGGATGCACATGTCGGGAGCGCCGGCGCATGTCCGCAGCATCAAGCCGCTGGTCGCCGTGATGAACAACGGCCCCAGAAAGGGCGGCAGCCCGGCGACCTACAAAGTGCTGAGTGCCCTGCCCGGCTTGGAAGACCTCTGGCAGGTGCACCGGGCCGTCGATGGCGGGGACGGCCACAACCCGCCGGAGGAACTGATCGCCAATCTCGGCGAGACTGAAGGGTGCGAAGGGCACTGGATCCGGGCGACCGTGCAGTCCGACGGCACCTTTACCGTTGCGAACTCCCGCAACAGTTTCAGCAAGTCTTACAGTTCGCGGTGAGCTGTTCGCCGGGGTCCGAAGGCGCGATCCTGCGGGAACGGGAGTGCATCAGGCGTGCCGCGTCATCCAGCAGCGAGCGAGCGCGCAGCACGAGCGGGTCATACGTGACGCGCACGCGCTGCCCCTCGTCGTAGTCGAAATAATCGACATGCATCTGCACCGCGAGCGCTCGCATCAGCGCTTGGCGGTCCTCGGGGCGAACCACCGCGCCCTTGGTGACCTGCGAGCGACGGAGGTGATCCAAGAAGCTCTCGAACAGCTCCGGCGACGGGATCTCGCCCCTGAGCATTGGCTGGCCCCTGTCCCGGTTGCGCGACACGAACCGCTCGACCACGCGATACGAGGAGACCCGGCGCCGCAGAGGGCTCTCCAGCGGCTCCTCCAGCACCACGTCGGGCGCGATTCCGCCGTGCTCGTACACCTGACGGCCCGCGTCGGTGAGGCGAACAGCCCGCTGGTCAGGCCGGTACTGCTTGCTGCACGGCTCGCTGAAGTACTCGCTGGGAGCCATGTGGTCGTACGACCTCTGGATCAGGCGCCCGCTCGGCGAATAGTACCGCGCGGTCGTTAGCACCATCCCCGCAGCCTCGGGCAGCGAGAACACGGACTGCACCAGGCCCTTCCCGAACGTGTTGGTGCCGGCAATCAAGGCCCGGTCATGGTCCTGCAAGGCAGCGGCCACGATTTCCGAGGCGGACGCGGACCCGCAGTTGACCAGCACGACGATGGGGTAGTCCAAGCTGCGCTTCTCGGCCTGGGCCTTGTAGAGCCGCTCCGGCGAAGACCGCCCCCGGTGCGAGACGACGCGCTGGCCCTCGCCGAGGAACCGGCTGGCGACCTTCACGCCGGCCGAGAGCAGCCCGCCCTTGTTGTCCCTCAGGTCCAGCACCAGCCCGCTGAGACCGTGCGGTTCGAACCCTGCCAGCGTCTCTTCCAGCTCTGCGGGCGTGCGCTCCCCGAAACTGGTCAGCCGAAGATACGCAACCCCGTCTTCGAATTGGACGCTCGTGGGGATGGTCGGACGGGGGATCATGCGACGTATGAGGTCAACCTCGAACCGCTCCCCGTTGGGTTCCCGCGAAAGCCCGACCAGCACCGTCGTTCCGGGCGGGCCCTTCAGGCGCCCTGCGAGGCCAATGATGTCCACGCCGGACACCGGGTCCCCGTCAACGGACTGGATGACGTCACCCGGCCGGATCCCGGCCCGGAACGCGGGTGTTCCCGGAAAGGGGAACTCGACGATCTTGCGGTTCCCGAACTGGACGATCTGGACTCCGATGCCGGCGTAGCTGCCCCGCTCCTGCTCCCGCATTACCCGGAATGTCTCGGCGTCCAAGAATGTGGAATGCGGGTCCAGAGTGGCCAGCATCCCTGGTATCGCTCCCCCATAGAAGGCCGCGTCCCAGTCGACGTCCCCCGCGAAGCGCCTCTCGAAGACCCGGGTGGCCAGCACCACTCGCGTAAGATCGTCGCTCAGCGGGGCAAGCTGGATCAGATTCCCGTTGGTTCCGATCCGCAGCCCGTACTGGCCGCCCAGAATGGTGCAGGCCGCCACGGTGCCGAGCACGGCGGCGGCGCGAAACGTCAGCGTCGACTTACCCATTCGACCGCTCGCCCCGGGGTCGCGGGCGCCCCCTCGCTACTCGCCTGCAAGGTGGTCGATCTTCGCCGCCAAGACAAAGTCCGACTCAGTCAGCCCGTCAATCTTGTGCGTCCAGATCTCAACACCGACCTTGCCCCATGCCAGATAGATGTCCGGATGGTGGCCTTCCGCTTCCGCCAGAGCGCCGATCTGATTGGTGAAATCGAGCGCCTGCTGGAAATTCGGGAATTGGAATTCCCGCGTCAGGTGGTGACCAGCCTCCACTGACCAGCCCGGCAGCTGGGCGGCGAAGCTCTCAAGCTCTGCGCCCTGTAGCGGCGGCACACTGCCCGTGCACGGCACGCACGCCTTCGCCGCAAGCCCCGATGCTGAACCATCCACTGGGAACACTGTAGCACGGGATTGGGTCGCACGGGCGGCATTTCGCGGGCTTGCCCCGAACTCCCCGGGCCGACTCTCGGCAGCGGCCGCCGGCTCATGTAGACTGGCCCCTTGGAGCCCGACGGCAGTGGCAGTCTCTGACAGTGGCCAAGCCCGCCCGGCGGCAAAGTGTTGCGGGATAACGCCCTTGGACGTGGCAATCGCCTTGTCCGCCGGCGGGATCTTCGTTGCGGACCAAGTTGCCAAGCTGGCCGTGGCGGACTGGCTGCCGTACCGCGGATCCCACGCGGTGGTGGAGGGTTTCTTCAACATCGTGCACGTGCGCAACACCGGGATGGCCTTCAGCCTGTTCGCCGACTCGGCGCCCTGGGTCCGGACCTGGGTCATCCCGGCGGTCTCCGTCGCCGCCCTGGTGCTGGTTGTCGCCCTGATCCGGCGATCGGGCCAGTTCAGTGTCGGCACTCGCGCCGCTCTGGCCCTGATCCTCGGCGGCGCGGCCGGCAACCTTTGGGACCGCTGGTCACACGGGTATGTGACTGACTTTCTGGACTTCTATGTCGGAGGCTTCCACTGGCCGGCGTTCAACGTGGCCGACTCGGCGATCACGGTTGGGGTCGCGTTGATGCTGCTGGAGTCATTCCGGGGAGACGGCCAGGCCGAGCGGAAACTCGGCTCGCGGGCGGGCTGAGTTCGGCGATGTTTCCACGCCTGCTCGAACTCGGATCCTTCTCGGTTCCCACCTACGGGGTGCTGATCGCGGTTGGCTTCTTGGCTGCGCTATCGCTGTCAACGCGCCTGGCACGGCGGTCGAGCGTCGACGCGGAGCGTGTCGGCAGCCTCGCGATCGTCCTGCTGCTATCGGCGATCGTGGGGGCCAAGCTATTCCTGATCGCCGACTCCTGGCAATACTACGCAGCCAATCCGGGCCGACTCTTCTCCCTCTCCGTGCTGCGGTCCGGCGGTGTGTTCTACGGCGGCCTTCTGACCGCGCTGGCAGTCGCCTACTGGTACACGAAGCGCCACGGGATGCCGTGGCTTGCGACGGCTGACCTGATGGTCCCCGGGCTCGCCATCGGGCACTCGGTCGGACGCTTGGGATGCTTCGCGGCAGGCTGCTGCTGGGGCCGCGAGACCGTAGTCGCGTGGTCCGTGACGTTCACCAATCCCGCGGCCCACGACTTCACGGGCGTTCCGCTGCATGTGGCACTCCACCCCACCCAGCTCTACGAGGCGGCCGGTCTGGCGCTCATGGGCGGGTTGCTGGTCTGGATGTATTCACGCCCGCACGCTGCTGGGGCGGTCCTGGGGGCCTATCTAACCCTGTATTCGGTGTTCCGGTTCGCGGTGGAGCCGTTCCGGGACGACAGCGCTCGCACATCCCTGGTCGCTGGCTGGCTGAGCACGACCCAGCTGGTGGCGCTTGGCCTCGCGACGCTGGGAATCTGGCTGTTCGTGAGGAGCCATCGGAAGCCCGTTAAGCGGGGGCGGCGCCGCCGAGGGACGTAGCGGCACCGGCCTGCCAGCGGCAGGTTGCCGCCCGGCCCGTTCCCGGACGGTCGCGCCGGCAACGGCGGCATGCAAGTCCCGAGTGGGACCGCAGGCGGGGTTAGCGATTATCCAACCGTTGTGAGCGCATTCGGGGAGGCGCTCTCGTATGACACGATCGCGTCCATCCGCTGCTGGATGTAGCTCAGCTGGTCGCCCCCGGCAAGAAGGCATTGCTTGGAGAAGTCATCGACCGGGAAGGAGACCGCCCGCCCCCCGGGGAGCACGAGCTCCTGCGAGGCGAGGTTCACGGTGACGTCCGCGCCAGATTCCGACTCGGCCAGCCGGAAGAGCTCTGCGTGGGTCGCCTCGTCTACGACAACCGGCAAGAGTCCGTTCTTTAGGCAATTGTTCCTGAAGATGTCGGCGAATGACGTGCTGATGACCGCACGGAACCCGTACCCGAGCAGCGCCCACGGAGCGTGCTCGCGAGAGCTGCCGCAGCCAAAATTGTCTCCGGCCAGGAGAATTGACGCGCCCGCGGCGCGCTGTTGGTTGAGCACGAAGTCGGGGTTGGGTGTGCCGTCCGACAGGTACCGCCAATCTTGGAAGAGGTTCCCGCCGAGCCCTAGCTTCTCGATCGTCTTGAGGAAGCGGGCCGGAATGATCTGGTCCGTGTCAACGTCGCTCATCGGCAACGGCGCGACCTTTCCGCTGAAACTGGTGATCGGTTGCATTGCGGTTGATACCTCCGTCTAGAGCAACGCGCGGGGATCGGCCACGCAGCCGGCGATGGCGGACGCCGCCGCGGTCATTGGGCTGGCGAGAAATGTTCGGCCACCCTTGCCCTGGCGCCCCTCGAAGTTCCGATTGCTGGTGGACACGCAGTATTGGCCGGCCCCGAGCTGGTCCCCGTTCATGGCGATGCACATGCTGCAGCCGGCCGCGCGCCAATCCGCTCCGGCGAGCCGGAAAACCTCTGCGAGACCTTCGCGCTCGGCCTGGGCGCGCACCTTCTCAGAACCTGGCACGACGAGCAGCCGCACGCCCTGACTCACCCTGCGGCCGTCGAGCAGCCGCGCCGCCTCTCTGAGGTCCGAGATCCTAGAGTTGGTGCAACTGCCGATGAACACCACGTCGACCGGCTGGCCGATGAGAGGCTTTCCGGGCTCGATCTGCATGTACTCTAGGGCCTTGCGGACGCCGGCATCCCCGTTGGGCACTGGGACCGGCTGGCCGATCGGAACGCCCATCCCAGGGTTCGTGCCCCAAGTGACCATGGGCTCGAGGCTGGCAGCGTCCACTTCAACCGTGCGGTCATAAGTGGCGCCGTCGTCGCTGGGGAGCCGTCGCCACCGGGCCACAGCCTCCTCCCACCGGGCTCCCTCGGGAGACCGTGGCTTGTCGGCGAGAAACTCGAAGGTCGTGTCATCGGGGGCGACCATGCCGGCGCGGGCGCCGCCCTCGATGGACATGTTGCAAACGGTCATGCGCCCCTCCATCGACAGGGCTCGAATGGCCTCGCCGGTGTACTCGAACACATACCCGGTGCCGCCGCCGATCCCAATCTCGGAGATCAGCGCCAGGATCAGGTCCTTGGCCGTAATGCCCGCCGACGGGCTCCCGCTGAAGCGCACTTCGCAGGTCTTGGAGCGGTTCTGGAGCAGGCACTGGGTTGCCAGCACATGCTCCACCTCAGTCGTGCCGATCCCGAACGCCAGCGCGCCGAAGGCGCCGTGTGTCGAAGTGTGGCTGTCTCCGCACACCACCGTGATCCCCGGCCGCGTCAGGCCCAGCTCGGGCCCGATGACATGGACAATGCCCTGGGCCTCGTCGCCGAGATCTGCCAGCGGCACCCCAAACTCGCGGCAGTTGATGCGCAGCTGGTCCACCTGCTTGGCAGCCACGGCGTCCAAGATTGGCAAGCTCTGGTCGCGAGTGGGGATGCTGTGGTCCATCGTCGCCTGCGTCCGGTCCGGCCTGCGGACGCCGATGCCCCGGTCCCGAAGACCCTGGAAAGCCTGTGGAGAGGTAACCTCGTGCACCAAGTGGAGGTCGATGTAGAGAACGGCCGGGGCCCCGTGCTCGTGCGTCACGACGTGAGAGTCCCAGACCTTGTCGTAGAGCGTGCGTGCCTGCATCACACCGTTGAGTTTATCGCAGCCTTCGACCGGCCATCGTTCGGAGAGCCGAGTTGCGCGCGGCGCCGGACACACGTCGAGCGTTCGCTCGGCCCGGCGCGGTTCGATCAGATCTGGTATTCCTAATGTGAGCGGTCCCGAACCGCAGACAGAGGCTTCGCTGGACTCGCTCGACATCGCGCGGGGTGGGCTTTCTTCGTCGGGATCTGCAATCAATTCTCATTCGGGTGGTCCGATCTGGCGATTCTTGGCCAGGGTCAGGGCTACCCCCGACGGGTGGGACGCTTCCCTTCCCGGGGTGCGATCGGCGAGCGGCCTGAGCGGCCGCCCAGCCTCACGGAGCCGCGGTGACCGTTCCCACGGCGCCAGCGAGCCCTCTGCAGTGGCCGGTGCTGGTGCTGAACGCCAGCTACGAGCCGATCCACGTGTGCGCCGTGCGACGGGCATTGGTGCTCGTGGTGAAGGGAGTCGCGGCAACCGAAGAGGCGGCCGACCGCCGGATTCAGTCCCCGTCCACTAGCTTCGCGGTGCCCTCAGTGATACGGCTCTTGGAGTACCGGCGCATCCCGCACCAGATCCGGGCCATCTCCCGCAAGAATATCCTCATCCGCGACCAGCACACCTGCCAGTACTGCAAGCAGCAGTTTGGGGCCGGTGAACTGACGCTGGACCATGTGGTGCCCCGGTCTCGCGGCGGGAAGAACACCTGGGAGAACCTCGTGGCCTGTTGCCTGGTTTGCAACAACCGCAAGGGGGACAAGCTGCCGTCCGAGGCCTCAATGCATCTGAGCAGGCCCCCGAGGCCCTTCACGCTGCACACCAGCCGCAGCCTGATGCGCCAGATCGGGAGCCGTCACGAGAGCTGGCGGAAGTACCTCTTCTATTAGAGCGGGGACGCGGAGCGGTGCTCCGCTTAGCTTCCCCAGCACGTTGGAAAACCGACACGAAGGACGCCTCGGGCCGGAATCGCTCTCTTGTTAAAGCTAATCGATTCCATGACTCTCTCTATGTTGTCATGATGAAGTTTGTTTATACCACAAGTGGTGGGGTTGCATCCCCTCGCCGTCCGAACTCCCGCAGCCGGTCGGGCTAGGCTTGTCAGGGAGCCCCGGACGGGACCTGCAATTCCGACACAGGGCTCCGACACATGGCATCCCAAACGGTCATGCCGCCGCTATCCAAGCCGTGCATGGTAGCAGCACACCCACGAGGCTCGGCGGCACGCCGGGCGCATTGGATTGTCCACCTGGTGCTATGCGCCGCCGGAGCGAAGGTTGACATCCGCCAGCCAACGCGCAGCTACGCCCAGCAGAAGGGGGCTTGGCGGTGGCAGACACGGCGTGGGGCTGACAGGTGGTGTAGCCGCGGGTACTTTGGCGACCAGCCCGGCAGAGAGCCGGTTCCAATCAGCAGGACTACAGGCCGCAGCCGGGCCGCTGTCCTGAATCCGACTCGGGGCTTGACACAGTCGCAGCAGGCGCGTCACCTCCGGCAAACGGCGGTGTCGGCCTGCAGGCAACAGACAGGAGGGACCATGGCGCAACTGGAACCGCCGGGCGTCGGTCGAGGGGTTGAGGGCCGTAGACGGTGCTACTGGCCTGAAATCCCGAACCGGCGGTAAATGGAGGTTGGACGTACAACTACCCCCACCCACCTGACAGTGCGTCGCGTGGCGCTATCTCAGAGCTGGCGCCGAGCACAGCTCGGTGGCGGGAGTCCGGCCCGAGGTGGCAACGGAATGTGCAATCTGGCCTGGGGGAGTGCTCCAAATGGAACCTCGCCAATGAATGGTAGGCAACTCGGGCCCAGACTGATGTTGGGGCATGTGCACTAATGTCGATAGGGGGCTTAGCTGCCGGACTCCCGCCTAGCCACTAGCGTAGCCGGCTCGTGGGATTTCTGTCTTGAATGGGCCGTGCGGGGCGCGGGGGAGCTGCTGATGTGAAATACCTCCTGCGGCAGGTGGTGAGGCGGTCGGTCTTTAGGTTGCAGAGGGCTCAGCATCAGGAACGAGGGCGTACCCAAGGTCCTTCGCGCTTCTCTTAACGTAGGCCAGATTGCGCTCACGGTAGCGGGCCTCGTAGGCGGCCGCGCCTTCGTCAACGTAGTCCTGACCCCAGTGCAGCATGCGGTAGATCAACTGGGCCAGCTTGCGAGCGGTCGCGAAGATCGCCACCTTCATGCCTTTGTGTCGCGCCTTGCGTCTCAGCGCCGCCCCCAGTGCGCACTGGGATCGTATCAGCGAGGTTGCCGCCATGCGCAGCGAGTTGGAAATGCGCTGCGCTCCCATGCCTTTGCTGCGCTTCTTGCCGAGCAGCGTCTTGCCCCCCGAGACCGCGTGGCTGGGTGCCAGCCCAAGCCAGCTGACGAAGTGCCTCTCGCTTGGAAACGCTGACAGGTCGGTTCCGACCTCGGTCACCACCGTGCGGGCGGTGCCGGCGCTGACCCCGTCGATGCGTGTCAGATCAGCGGCCGCGTAGCGGTACAGGCTCGTGCGCATGGCCTGCTCTCCGCGGCTCCGGATGGCCTGCTCCTTCCCCGGGTTGGGGTGCTTGGGAACTTGCTCGTCTCGCAACTCCTCGCAGGCTTGGCTGTCGATCTCCTGCTGCAGCTTCTGTTCGTAGGACTCGATGCGCTGCTGCACCGCGTCGTACAGGCTCAGCGAGTGCTCCAAGTTGAACAGGTGCTCCTCGCGCCAGTTGCCTGTGAGGTGCTCGGCGAACTGCTCTGCCGTGTGCTTGCAGCGCTTGTGCCTCAGGGCTGCCAGTTGCTCCGGATCCCGCTCCCCGCGCACGATCGCGCGCACGATCTTCATGCCCGTCTGGAGTGCCTGCGATTTCGTGGACCCCTGAGAGGTGCGGTTTTTCGAGGAGATGCGGCACTGTAGTGGCGGGGTAACAGGAGGGCCCCAGCGATGAGCCAACGGTATGTGAAGGCCTACCCGAAGGAGTTTCGGGCACAGGTGGTGAAGGTGTTCTTGGCGGGCGGACGGCGCCTGCGGGAGGTCGCCGAGGAGTTTGAGGTGTCGCAGGACTCGTTGCGACGGTGGGTGAAGCAGGCACAGATCGACAGCGGTCAGCGCAAGGACGGGCTGACGACCGCGGAGCGCAAAGCGCTCCGGGAATTGCGGCGTGAGCTGCGGCGGGTGCGAATGGAGCGGGAAATCTTGGCAAAGGCCGCAGCCTGGTTCGCTCGGGAGACCGGTTCGATGCCGTCAGGGTCTTCGAGTTCTCAAGCGGGTACCAGGGTCAGTATCCGACAGCCATGATGTGCCGGGTGCTGGGGGTCTCCGCCAGCGGGTACCATGCATGGCACCGGCGGCCACCGAGTCGGCGGGGGGTGGAGAACCAAGCGTTGGGCACCCGGATCGCCGAGATTCACGAAGAGTCGGGCGGGACCTACGGCGGGCGGCGGGTGCACGCGACGCTGCGGGCGGAGGGCCGCGCGGTGTCGCGGCAGCGGGTGGAGCGGCTGATGCGCTCGCTGGGCCTGCAGGGTGTGCACCGGCGCCGCCCGCGGAGCACGACGCGGGCGGACCCCCACGCAGAACCGGTGCCGGACCGGGTCAAGCGGCAATTCGAGGCCACCGAGCCCAACCGGCTGTGGGTGGCCGACAGCACCTATGTGGACACGCAGGAGGGGTTCCTGTTCTTGGCGATCGTGATCGACGTGTTCAGCCGCAAGGTCGTGGGCTGGGCCATGGCCGCGCGCCAGACTGCCGACTTGACGCGCACCGCGCTGGAGATGGCGCTCGAGACCCGGGGCGCAAAGGGCGTCATCTTCCATTCCGACCATGGCAGCCAGTACACCGCGGTGGCCTGCACCTCGCGCTGCGCACAGGCCGGCGTGCTGCAGTCGATGGGTGCCGTCGGAAGTTGCTACGACAACGCGATGGCCGAGAGTTTTTTCGCCACCCTCGAATGCGAACTGCTGCGCCGCACCCCATTCGAGACGCGCGCAGAAGCCACAACCGAAATCTTCAAATTCGTTGCAGGCTTCTACACCCGCCGCCGCCGGCACTCCGCGCTGGGCTGCCTCTCGCCGAACGAGTTCGAGGACGCTTGGGCAGCAACCCGGCGGACTCGGAGCTAAGCCAGATGCGCGATGCTCGCACGCGCCGCCCACGGCGATCAGGCGGGGACCGTCGTGGGGGCCAGCCCCCAAACCCCCGGGGTTTGTCTGGGCATGGAAAGAATCCATCGAAATGTAGGGGGTGCTACGACAGCAAAGGCTTGCTACAGCACATGGTCTAGCGCGGATGTGCCATTGGAAGTAACCGCTGCGAGCGCGTGGCTGGAGCATGTTTCCAAGTGGCTTGGAGGCAAACGCTCGGGCCCAGCACGCGGGGGCTCGCAAGCACGATCCCGCCGAGGCGGGGATTGTGCGCGTCCGGCTCCAGTGTGCGCGCGGCTCGGCCCGCGGAGAACAGGGTGGCCTGGGCCCACGCCCAGCCGGCCTTGCGCAACACCCGCCCTTGACGTGCCCCCGACCCGGAGGGTGGGCTCACACCCAGCCGCGGGCATTTTTCCACCGTGAGCTAGCCCGCGGGTGAGGCTGACGACCGGCTGGCCAGCATCAGCCCAGTCTGCGCTTGGTGGGCCACCAGCGCACCGCACAGGCTGGCGGCTTGCTCGCAGGCGGCAAGTTTGTCCCGCCGGGGCCTGGTCCAGATCCTCGAGAACCTCGCCACGCACGGTTGCCAACTGCGTTTCGCCCTCCGCGAGCTGGGCCTGCAACTCTTGGCAGCGCCGCTGTCGGCGACCAGCCTCGGTGGCCAGCGAGCGGTCCGCCAGGGTGGTGGCCGCGGTCCATGCCTCGGCCGCGGCCTTGCGCTCCCGCTCCAATCCGACGCGTTCGGCAGTCAGCCGCTCGGTGGCCAAATGGACTGCCGCTGCCCAGCTGGCCGCCCCGGCGCGACGCACACTCCGCTCCACTCCGAGCGGCCCCCGGCGGGTTCACTCTGGATGAGAATCCGTGTGCACTCTGGCCTGAAATCCCGAACCGGCGGTAAATGGAGGTTGGACGTACAACTACCCCCACCCACCTGACAGTGCGTCGCGTGGCGCTATCTCAGAGCTGGCGCCGAGCACAGCTCGGTGGCGGGAGTCCGGCCCGAGGTGGCAACGGAATGTGCAATCTGGCCTGGGGGAGTGCTCCAAATGGAACCTCGCCAATGAATGGTAGGCAACTCGGGCCCAGACTGATGTTGGGGCATGTGCACCAATGTCGATAGGGGGCTTAGCTGCCGGACTCCCGCCTAGCCACTAGCGTAGCCGGCTCGTGGGATTTCTGTCTTGAATGGGCCGTGCGGGGCGCGGGGGAGCTGCTGATGAGAATCAGCATCCAGGCTGCCGTGCCTGGCGTGTCTTCCATTCCGGCAGCGCCGGTGCCAACCTGATGAGAATCAGCATCCAGGCTGCCGTGCCTGGCGTGTCTTCCATTCCGGCAGCGCCGGTGCCAACCTCGAATCTCTGTCTCTCACGGCTTTGCGCAAGGCCACCAGCGTCGGCTTGCGCTCCTGCTCGCTGCGGCGACCGCGGCCAGTTCCCATTGCTGATCCTTGGCCGGTGCCAGCCAGCCCGTCTGCATCGGTTGTGTGCAGTACTGGAAATACGATGTGCTGCCGATGGGGCCCTCACCGTGTCCCTCCGAACGACACTGAGCGAGCGTCACCAACCAGGCGATCCCCAGCGATCGGTCGCGCTCGCCGCTCCGTCAGCTCAGAGAGGCGAGCAATCGCTGTGTGCGGGGGGGCCAGCATGTGACACCCCCCGCGGAATCATCATTTCGACGAGTTCTTTAGCCAGCTATGCCTCCGCGGGTTGCTCCCCAGCAGAGCCCGCTTGCGCTTCACCGGCCGAACGGCACTATAGCAGCCACTGCTCAACACCGATGCGGCTCCCTGCCTCTACCGGGCCACCAGTCCACTCACTCTTGACTTTCTCGTCCTGGCCCGTCATCATGTTGAAACCACTCAGAGGCTGATCGTCCTGCCGCACGCTAAACAGTCCACGAAACCATAGGCACTCCAACCCCCACCGGGCCACGCCCCGTCAGGCGCGTTGCGGGCCGCCGTATCCTGTGAGCATGTCCGAGCTGATCGACCCACGCCCGGTGTTCACGATCGTCATGGGCTGCAACGGCTCGGGCAAGAGCATGTGGAAGCGCGAGAACTGGGACCTTCTCCCGAGCCGCTACTACGACCAAGACTCCGTCGCCGCAGGTATCGGCGGCTGGGACAAGCAGGAGGCGCGAATCGAGACGCGCCGCATCGTGGCCGCCGAGATCGACACGTCGTTTCGCAGGCAGCTCGACTTCGGCATGGAGAGCACCTACTCAGGCCGTCCGGGGCGAGACATGGTTGAGAGGGCGAAGGCGGCCGACTACCGCATCGAGGGCGTGTACATCGGGACAGAAGGTCCCGAGATCAACTCGGCCCGCATCCGCCAACGCGCGGAAGACCTCACCGGCCACTGGGTCAACCCGGACCGCATCCCGACCCGCTGGGCGTACTCGCTGTCCAATTTGCGGCGAACGGCCGAGCTGTTCGACGACCTGGAGCTGTTCGACAATTCCCGGCACGACGTGCTGTACCGCACCAGACTCGTCAGTCAGTGCGTCATGCAGCGCGGAAAATTGGTACGAAGGGCGGACGATCCGGCGAGATGGGCGGCCGAGTGGCTTGAGGCGCACCGGGCACGCCAGGCCTCGCTTCGCAAGCTGGCGGCCAAGCGAGAGCGGGTTCGATTGGAGCAGGAGCGTGCCGCGCGACGAAGAGCGAGAATCCAGGGACCCGATTCCGGGCGCTGAGGCCCCGCAGCTCGGCATTCAGACTGCGATTCGGCCGATCACCGACCCGGAGGCCGGTCGACCTCTCGCGGCCCCTCGACGTGCGAGTTCGTGTGAACGACCGCGTTCCGGGGCATTTCGGCATCCGGGTCGATGCGGCTGTTCTCGCCGATCTCGGCGCTGGCTTCGACAAAGGCGCCCGCCCACAGCGCTAGAACCGCCGCGCGCAGCGCTTCCCGGCAGCCCTTGCAGGTGCTGTGGGCGGACCAGCTGGCCATGCTCCCGCCGCACCGGCTGCAACGCCCCAGTGCCCGGAGGGCCTCAGATCGCGCTCGACTCGGCGACATCCTCCGCTCGCGCTGGCGGGAGATGTTCTGCAGATTCCGCCAGGTCTGCCCGTCGCGGCAGATGAAGTCCTTGCTTCCATGGGGAAGTGGCAGGCCGTCTGCCGGCGGCTTCAGGGCCGTGCCCGGATCCACCCGGCGCTGATCCGGCACCCCTGGGATCTGGGTTCCATGAGCGCGACGCTCGTCGGGATCGCCAAGTCCCCGCCCCCCGAGCTCGCCGAGATGATCATGGAGCAGCGCGGGCCGGACGTCTCGGCGGTGCTGCGCGGCCTGCACGATCCGGACTTGCAGGCCGCCTTCGATGACTATGCCGACGCGATGGCCACCCGGCCGATCGCGGACATCCTCTATTCGTACGCCGACCCTTCGTGGAGCACGGTGAAAAGACACGTTGCGCAAGTCGCCCTAGACATGGATCTGGTCCCGCTTCGGGACCGCAGCGAGGTGCGGGAGATGGCCCTGAGGCGGTTGGCGCCCACCCAGCTGGGGCACCGGCGCGATCGGGGGCGGGGGCCCAGCCGCTAGAGCCCGGAGCGACCGGTGGGGCCCGTCCGGGCCGCCTTCTCGGCCCTGATGGATCCGGGACCACTCGCGACACATCTCGGCCACTGAGGCCCCGAATGGCGCCGCAGCGAATCAGCAGGCCCGCCCCCCCCAGAGCGCTTAGATCACTGAGGATCGGCGAGAGACACCCGATCAAGCCTGTTGGGCACCTCGAGGCATCAGGGCCGCCGCTGGGCCAGCTATTCCGAGGCCGCAGGAAGGGCAATTTCCCTTAGAATCAGTCATACGGAGACGAAGGTCGCATGACCGCCCTTGAGGACCTCGACCGGCTGCTGGCCGACCCGAACCGGGACACGGTGCTGCCCCGCGAGGTGGCGGGCAGCCCCTCGGCCGTGCATCGGGCACTGAAGAAGCGCTGCGACGACCGCACGCTGGAGCGCGTCGGGACCGGGATCTACGCGCGCAGCGCGTCCAAGCTGTTCGATGGCGTCCCCGAGATCCGCCCCAAGCTGGGCTACGAGATCCTCCCGACGCCGCAGATCACCAACCGGAACTTCAAGCACGGCGGCAGCTCGTGGCGCATCAACCGGCCCCCAATGTGTTCACTTTGCTGAGAATCCGTGTTCACATTGATGAGAATCAGCACTCTTCCGCCGGCTGATCGTCAAGCACGGCGTGAAGATCGTGTTCGAGTCCCCGCACGGAAAGCTGTGCAGGACGAGGCTGTTCAAGATGACCCCCATGCATGAGCCGCCCTCGCGGCGGGAGACCGAGCGCCACTTCTCCTCCTATGACCGCTGCCACTCCTATGCCCGCGCCGAGAAGGACCTGATCGTCAAGATGGCGCTCCGGGCGTGGCAAAGCTTCCGCCACCCGGACGCGACGCTGGCACTCGAGGGCGGCACCTGCCTGGGCGTCTACCACGGCCTTGTGCACCGCTTCTCGGAGGACATCGACATGCGCGTCATCCTGGCGGACGAGCTGGAGCGCGGGCCGGCCGATCGGCGCATTGCCGCGTTCCGCGACGTCAGCAGGGCCTTCGCGGAGCACGTGCACAATACCCTGCCGTTTCTCAGGCCGCTCCCCCGGAAGGGGCGGTTTCGCCGGCGGGACGGCCGGTTCCAGAGCCACATCTTTGCCTACGAAGGGTGGATTCCCCACCAGCGAGTGGTCGAAGGCCTGAAGCTGGAGCTGGTGCAACAGCCCAACCGGCTGCCGCTGTCCCACGTGCCGGCGCTGGGAGGGGGAACGGTCCTGGTCATCAGCCCCGCAGAGACCTGCATGGGGAAGTGGCATGCCGTCTGCGACCGGCTTCCGGGGCGCGCGCGGATCTACCCAGCGTTGGTCCGGCATCCCTGGGACCTGGGCACCTTGAGCGCGACGCTCTCTGCGATCGCCGCGCGCCCCGCCCCCGCGCTTGCCAAGATGATCCGGGAGCTGCGCGGGCCCAAGGTCTCGGCAGCCCTTCGCGAGCTGCGCGATCCGGCCTGGGGGGAAGCTTTCGCCGACTATGCCGGCGCGATGGCAACCCGGCCCGTCGTGGACTTCACCCATTCGGACGACACCCCCCCCGTGGATCGCGCTGAGAAGCGACGTCGCGCGGGTCGCGCTCAACATGGATCTCGTCCCCGTCCAAGGCCGCCGCGAAGTGCGGAAGATGGCCGCGGGGCGGTAATGCCACCCCGATACGCCCGATTGCGCCCCTGGCGATTCCGCTTCCAGCGCGGCGGCATCGGGTCTCCGTCCCGGACTGAATGCTTACATGTAACGCTCCATGTCGAGCCGGCCGCCGTTCCCGTTGGGGCGACCCCGGTATTTCTTCAGCGCGTCCCTGCCAAGCTGGATGACTGCCCACAGTTCGCTCCGGGCCAGAATCCCCAAGTAGTCGCAGAAATCCCTGAGACCCCCGCAGTCCGCTTCTTCTAGCACGTGTATATAGGCGGGTTTCCAGCGGGCGGCGATCACTGGGGCCGGCAGGCGGCGTTTGGTGTAGGCGTAGGCCATCAACATTCGCGAGACCCGCCCGTTGCCGTCCCGGAACGGGTGCGTGCGTACGAACCTGTGGTGCATCCACGCGGCCTCGACCTCGACGGGGTAGTCCCGTGCCTCGATCTCCCGGTGGAGCTCGATGAACCGGTCCATCTCGGACTGTACCTGCTCGGGCGGGCAGTACTCGTGGACCCGGCCGTCCGCGCGGCGCGGATTGTTCGGAAGAGTCTTCCACTCGCCCTTCTCCCTGAAGGGGATCTGCACGCGCATCAGCCCCTTGCCGTCGGGCCTGGGGCTGAGCGCCGTGACGGTCTCCTGGTGGCGGGTCAGCATGGCATGCCACGAGCGGATCGTGTGCTGCGTGAGAGGCCAGCCGCGGGCGACATCCTTGAACATCACCTCCAGCGCCTCCTCTTGGTCCCGCAACAGGCCTTGGATCGTCCTGTCCGGAAACCCCTCTAGCGTGTGCGCGCCCATGACGCCCTGAAGGCCCTCGGCCATCAAATCATCGGCAACCCCCCGCCGCAGCGTGTAGAGGTTCTCGATCTGGCCGTTCTCGATGGCGAACCCGCGGCACCGCTCAAGCAGCCAGCCGTCGAGGAAGCGCCGCGCCCGGACTCGGCTTTTCAGCGCGCCCCGGATGTCGTGCCACTCGCGCTCCATCTCGCGGAGCCCGGGAGTACCCCAGCGGAGCGCCCCTTCGGGCATCCCCTCGAGAGGCTCCCACTTGGCCGGATCCTTCCTTGCCATCTCTGCCCCCTCTGCTGCTGGGCACGCAGCTTGGCATTCAGTATACGATCCCGGCGATCCCCCCGGGACTGAACGCCACGCCCCGTCAGGCGCATTGCGGGCCGCCGTATCCTGTGAGCATGTCCGAGCTGATCGACCCACGCCCGGTGTTCACGATCGTCATGGGCTGCAACGGCTCGGGCAAGAGTATGTGGAAGCGCTAGAACTGGGACCTTCTCCCGAGCCGCTACTACGACCAAGACTCCGTCGCCGCAGGTATCGGCGGCTGGGACAAGCAGGAGGCGCGAATCGAGACGCGCCGCATCGTGGCCGCCGAGATCGACACGTCGTTTCGCAGGCAGCTCGACTTTGGCATGGAGACCACCTACTCGGGCCGTCCCGGGCGAGACATGGTTGAGAGGGCGAAGGCGGCCGACTACCGCATCGAGGGCGTGTACATCGGGACAGAACGTCCCGAGATTAACTCGGCCCGCATCCGCCAACGCGCGGAAGACCTCACCGGCCACTGGGTCAACCCGGACTGCATCCCGACCCGCTGGGCGTACTCGCTGTCCAATTTGCGGCGAACGGCCGAGCTGTTCGACGATCTGGAGCTGTTCGACAATTCCCGGCACGACGTGCTGTACCGCACCAGACTCGTCAGCCAGTGCGTTATTCAGCGCGGCGAATTGGTACGGAGGGCGGACGAACCGGTGAGATGGGCAGTCGAGTGGCTCGAGAAGCACCGGGCACGCCAGGCCTCGCTTCGCAACCTGGCGGTTAAGCGAGAGCGGGTTCGATTGGAGCAGGAGCGTGCCGCGCGACGAAGAGCGAGAGTCCAGAGACCCGGTTCCGGGCGCTGAGGCCCCGCAGCTCGGCATTCAGACTGCGATTCGGCCGATCACCGACCCGGAGGCCGGTCGACCTCTCGCAGCCCCTCGACGTGCAAGTTCGTGTGAACGACCGCGTTTCGGAGCATTTCGGCGTCCGGGTCGATGCGGCTGTTCTCGCCGATCTCGGCGCTGGCTTCGACAAAGGCGCCCGCCCGCAGCGCTCGAACCGCCGCGCGCAGCACTTCCCGGCAGCCCTTGCAGGTGCTGTGGGCGGACCAGCTGGCCATGCTCCCGCCGCACCGGCTGCAACGCCCCAGCGCCCGGAGGGCCTCAGATCGCGCTCGACTCGGCGCCATTCTCCGCTCCCGCTGGCGGGAGACGTTCTGCAAGTTGCGCCGGGTGCGCCCGTCGCGAACCATGAAATCCCTGCGCTCCTCGGCGTCCCGGATCACCCCCACCATGCGCCCCGGCTTCGCGCGGACGCTCTTCGCCAGGTTCTTGATGTGGTGGTCCTGCCAGCCCAGCGTGCGCGACCCGAAGCCCAGCTCCTGGCCGACCATGTGCGCCGTCATCGCCTTCACCAGCGGCTGCTTCCAGGCGAATTCGTAGGAACTGCTGCGCAGCCGCCGCTCTGGTGCAGGTAGTCCGCGATCCCGGAGACGATCTCGCGCCCCTCGGCCGAGGCGTTGCCGATGGCCTCCGAGGCCGGCATGGTGAGACCGTCCTTCCCGGCGCGCACGACGGGATCGCCAGTGCGGTGGATGGGGACGCGCAGCTCCTCCGCGAGCCGCAGCGGGGCTTCCCGGGGGTGCGTGTTGCGCTTCGTGACCGCCGGGGCGGGCAGCTCCGGCTTCTGCTCCGGCTCTATCGCCTCCACTTGCGAGGCGTGGTACACCACGTAGGTCGAGGCGCGGGGCTTGTCCAGCGTGACCAGCTCCCGCTTCATGCGACCGTCGGCGTCAATCTCCGGGAGGTCCGTCTCCTTGTTGTGCACCACCCGGAACTCCCGGCTCGTGGTGCCCACCAGGCTGACCCCCCGCTCTCCCGCTCTGATGCGGAAGCCGTGTTTGTTGAATTGGCCCGCCGTCCCGAACTGCATGCTGTCAGAGTTGAGGCTCGCGGCGAACGACTCGGCCACCAGCGCGTTGTAGCCGCGGTACGCGCGGCCCGTGAGGCTCTGGGGCTGGGCGGTTGGACCCCCCTGGTCGTTCATGAACCCGAGCTTGCGCTCGGCGATGGCGTCAGCCACCATGTCTGCGTTGTGCCGGGCCTGGCTCTGCACCAATTGGGCGCGGGACGGCGTGGCTTTGGTTTGCTTGCTCATGCCCCGTAAACTAGCAAGTGCCCGACATTTTCCATTCTCAGGCCTCCCCGCGGGACGCCCCGATAACGCCCCGATGACGGCCCGCTGGTAGCATTGCGGCAGCGATCGAATGCCCTCCGAGAGACCATCCGACCGCCGCCGTGGCCGCCCCTACCGCCGCCTGGCGAACGGTCGCTACGTGTTCCCGGCGGTCGCCGCCCCCCGCATCCGCACCGCCCAGGCGCGCAAGATGATCCGGCCCGGCGAGTCGCTCGCCGGCTGCAACTTGCGGGGGGCGAATCTCACCGGCCTCGAGATCGGCGACATCGACTTCTCAGGGGCACACATGGAGCGCGCCCTGATCATCGAGCCGGACCAGGCCCGCTCCAGCATGGTGGCCGCGCTGGTGAGCCGGGCGCGGATGTACTGCCAGGGCGGCGCGATGGCCTCCGGGGCCGTCGCGGCCTACACCGGGCAGGCTGCCGCCGTCACCGACAACAACGCTTGCATCCAGGAGCGCCTCGACGACCTCTGGGACGAGACGATGTCCGGTGGACTGCTCCCGGACCGGAACCGGGCCCGGGTCGCCAGGATGAACTTCAGCATGAAGATGTCCCGGCTCCAATTGCAACCACGTCTTAACGACCGATCAAGCCGGATTGGACCCATCCTCGCTCGGCCTAGCCGCTACACGTGCCCGATACTAGGACGATGGCAGACAAGCGGTGGCTCCTCTTCGATGCTGACGACACTCTGTGGGACAATAACGTTTTCTTCGAGGTTGCGATCGCCGACTTCTTTGACTTGGTCGGGATTGCCGACGAGCGACGGCCTGCTGCCCGTCGTCAGCTCGATGAAATTGAAGTGCGGAACATCAGGCGGCAGGGCTATGGCGCCGCCAACTTTGGCCGCAACTTAGTCGAGTACCTTGAGCAGATCCAGAGACGACCGGCCACTCCCGCCGAGGAGTCCCGGATCCGGAGCATGGCTAACACGGTGCGGGACCACCCCATCGAGCTTTACCCGGGCGTCCTAGAGACCCTGCGCGACCTTGCCCGGCGCTGGCGTCTCGCTCTCGTGACCAAGGGCGACCGGGGCGAACAAGAAGCCAAGGTCGATCGCTCGGGCGTGGCGGGTGAATTCTCCCACCTCGAGTACCTGCCGGAAAAGGACGAGACGCGATTCAGGAAGCTGGTCTGCGATCTGGGAGCTTCCCCGAGCCTCACATGGATGATCGGCAACAGCCCGAAGTCTGATATCAATCCGGCCCTGGCCGCGGGACTAGGAGCCGTGCTGGTTCTCAACCGCAACACTTGGAGCCTCGAACAGCAACCAATTCCCAAGGCTCACCCGCGGCTCCATGTGGTCGAGCGCTTCCCTGACGTCGCCGAGCTGTTCTGAAGCCAGACTGCGCGACACGACGAGCAAAGGCCGTCGCCCGTCGAGACGCAGCACTCAGGCCGCGGGCGAAGTGGCTGGAGCGCCGGACATCACGCTGTCGTAGACCCTGATGGTCGCCTCCGCCCTGCGGTCAGCCGTGAGACTCGAATGAACCGCGTCCTTCCCTGCCCCGCCAAGCTCCCGGGCCCAATCTGGATTCGCCAACAACTGCCCCAGCTTCGCCGCCAAGTCATCGCTGTCGCCGGCGCGACAGACGAGCCCGCCTCCAGTAGCCTCGAGCAGCTCGGGGAAGGCCCCGATACGCGGCTGCACGACCGGCACCCCCGACGCCAAAGCCTCCAACACGTAGAGACCCTTGGATGCCGGGTAAGTCGTCGGAACCGAGAATGCGTCAAGCCCCGCCAAGAAGTCCTGCTTCGCCTCGCGCGAGAGATACCCGCGGTCCTCGAACCCGTAGCGCTCCCGCAGGGCGTCGATGAATGGCTGGTTGGCGGCGGCGCGCCAGCCGGCCACGCGCAGCCTGACGTCCCTCTCGGGATTCTGGCGCTGAAGCTTGCGGACAGCTTCCGCCAGCACGCCCAAGCCCTTCTCCTCCGAAACCCTAGCGAGGAAGCCAACGACAAACCTGTCATCCGCAGAGTCCACCCGCGCTCCGAAGCCTTCGGTGGCAATCCCGGGCAATACTCGCTCGGCACGGGTGCCGAGATCACCCAGAATTGGCCCCATGGCGGCTGTCTGGTCGTTGCAGGGCACGATCCAGCGGTCCACGTGCCGCGCACCACGATGCAGGAGCTCGTGACACTCCGACCGGAAAGGCTGGGGGAGGCCGGCGATGAAGTCGGCCTCCCCCTGGATTGAGCACACAACGGGGACCCCAAGCTCACGCCTGACAGGCGGTGCGAGGGAAACCAGCATCGAGTTCGTCAGGTGCACGATCTGTGGCTCGAGCATGCGCACGGCTTCGACAGCCTTCGCAAACTCCCGGGCATAGGGCCCGTCCTCGCCGAGAAAGGTGTCACGGGTCATCGGGCCAAGCTGCCCGGGATCGGTGTCAACGGCGAACCCCGAGACCCAGCGCAGCACTCGGGGGTGGTCCAGCAGGCGGTCGAACCAGCCGTTGGACCGGAAGAATCGATGCTTGCCCTGAAGGTACAGGTTCATCCCGCTGAGGACGACGCGGCCGTGGCTTGCATCGGCCTCGTCCGTCAACAGCGGCGTATAGGCGGGCAAGAGGACGACATCGTGCCCCTTGCGGCGGAGAGCCGCCGCCAGCGAGTTATCACCGAGGCAGTTTCCGCAGATTGTGCCAGCAGCCCCCGCGGTGACGTACGTAACTCGCATCGGCCTACCCCGCGGAGAAAGGGACACCTCTGCGGGCAACGGTCCGATGCCACCACCCGGCTCGTCCAGACGCAGAGGTCATTCGGGGAAGAACCTTGCCAGTGTCTGCCCAGACGGGGGAGAAGTAACCCAGGATCCGATCACGAGTGCCGCCGCGGATGCCGCCACCATCGGCGCCACTGGAAGCATGCCATGGAAGAGATAGCCGGGATCGGCCCCGTAGGATCCCTCTCGGAACAGCCAGCCGCCAACGATCACAGTGGCTGCCACGGAGGCCATGGCCCCCTGCCTCGTCGCGCGCTTCCAGTAGATCGCCGCCACAGCGATCGGGAACAGCGCCGAGTAGGCGCTGAAACACCACACACCCAGCGTGAACACACTGCGAGGCTCACCCAATGAGCAGAGGTATGCGACCACAGCCACGATGGCAACGATTGCCCGGCCCAGCCGGACTCTGTCCCGCTCGGACACTCGGCCCTCGCCTAGCGCGCCCACAGCGATGTCGTTCGTGAACATAGAACCAATGGCCAGCAGCTGGGAATCCAGTGAGGACATAATCGCAGCCAAGATGCCCGCCCCCAGCAACCCTCCCAGCAAAGGGGATGTGAGCGCCCGGACCATCAGGCCCAGCTCCACGTTGGGGGGCGACGCGGCGGGAATGATCGTTGAGCCGTCAGGGAGTACGGCCGCCGTCGCCCACACGCCGATCAAGACGCACGGCAACCACACCAGCATCGTGCAGATGGGGTGCAGCACGAGCATCGGCTTGAACGAGGCCGCCGACCGGGCCGTGAGCCAGTGCTGGTAGACATGCGGGAACATTCCAATGGACAGAGGAATCAGGCAGTAGCTCAGGAACTGGAGCTGGCCTATGCTGCCCGTCCGCACGAGCCTCTCGGGGTGGCTGGACAGTACTGCCTCTGTGGCAGCTTGGACGCCGCCCAGCTTTGGCGCGATAACCAAGAACGTGGCGATTCCGGTCACCAGAAAAATCGCGGCTTGCAGCGAGTTGGCCCACGCAGCGGCCCGCAACCCACCCGCGAACACGTACATCGTCACGACCGCCGTGATCGCAAGGCCGGTTAGCCAGGGTGGCACTGCACCCCCGGTGGACGGGAACCAGCCCGGCAAAGCGCCCTCGGTCAGGGCCATCACCACGCTGCCGGCACCCAGCAGACCGATCAGCACGTACGGAATGACGAGGCCTGCCAGCACCGGGAACAGCGCGACGCCGAGGCCGCGGCTCTCAAATCTCTCCGTGAAAAACTGGATCTGAGTCGTGTACCCATGTCGGGCGCCAAGAGACCAAAGCCTCAGCCCCACGAAGAAAAAGACCGCGGAGTGCAGCAACCCGGACGAGGAGGCCATCAGACCGTACACGCCAATGCCCGCACGATAGGCCTCACCCGTGCTTCCGACCAACGAGAAAGCAGTCATCGCAGTTCCGAAGACTGACAGCAGCAGCACGACCGGCCCGATTGACCGGCTCGCCACGAAGAAGTCCTGGGCCGTTCCGCGGAACGCCCGGGCACCAAGCACCCCGAGGCCAATTAGGGCGCAGAGGTAGAGGCCGATGACGGCAAGCTGGGTCACGACAGATTCCCGTCGGGAGCGGTCGAGTCCCTGGCCGGCTCTAGGTCGTCAGGCCATGCCCATCGCAGGACGATCCACCACAGACCCGCCGTTGCGACCGAGTACGCGACGTGGTACGCCAGGCCGGCGGGGAGAAATCCCAGCACTAGGCGCCCATCGCCCCACAGCCAGAAGTCCTGGTGCAGGGCGAGAAACGCCCCGAGCAGTACCAAGACCTTGGCGAGTGTCATCCGAGCGTGCCCCTAAGCCGGCGATGGACTCGCCGGCCTTCAGGCCATCGCCTTCTTGATCAGGTTTCCGTGAACGTCCGTCAGGCGGAAGTTGCGACCCTGGTACTTGAAGGTGAGTTTCTCGTGATCGATGCCCAGCAGGTGCAGGACCGTGGCGTGCAGGTCGTGAACGTGCACCGGATCCTGCACGACGTTATAGCTGAACTCGTCCGTCTCCCCGACGATCCCCGGACGAATCCCGGCACCGGCCATCCAGACGCAGAAGCAGCGGGGATGGTGGTCGCGGCCGTAGTTGTCGGCGGTCAGCTTGCCCTGGCTGTATACCGTGCGGCCAAACTCCCCTCCCCAGACCACGAGCGTGTCGTCCAGCAGGCCCCTCTGGGCGAGGTCCCGGACGAGCGCGGCGGAGGGCTGGTCTGTGTCTGCGCACTGCTTGCGGATCTGTGCCGGCAGGTCTGTGTGCTGGTCCCAGCCGCGGTGAAAGAGCTGCACGAACCGCACGTCGCGCTCCAGCAAGCGGCGGGCCAGCAGACAGTTCGCGGCAAACGTGCCGGGCTTGCGGGACTCCGGGCCGTACATGTCGAACGTGGACTGCGGCTCGCCGGACAGGTCGGTGAGCTCCGGAACGGACGACTGCATGCGGAATGCCATCTCGTACTGGGAGATCCGCGTCAGAATCTCAGGATCTCCGAAGTCCTCGTACTTGATCCGGTTCATTCTGCCCAGATCGTCCAGAAACCGTCTGCGACTGTCCCGGCTCACGCCGTCCGGGTCGGACAAGTACAGGACAGGATCACCCGTGGACCGGAACTTGACCCCTTGGTACCGCGTCGGCAGGAAGCCACTCCCCCAGAGTCGGTCGTAGAGCGGCTGGCCATTCCGGCCGGATCCGGACGACACCATCACGACGAAACCCGGGAGGTCGCGGTTCGCGCTGCCGAGTCCGTACGACAGCCAGGCACCGATTGACGGCCGGCCCGCGAGCTGTGCCCCCGTCTGGAAGAAGGTCACCGCGGGGTCGTGGTTGATCGCCTCGGTGTGCATGGACTTCACAACGCACAGCCGATCGACGATCTCAGCCGTGTGCGGCAGCAACTCGCTGACCCAGGCCCCCGTCTGGCCGTGCCGCTTGAAGCTGAACATCGACGGCGCGATCGGAAACGTGGACTGCGTCGCCGTCATAGCCGTGAGCCGCTGGCCTCGGCGGACCGAGTCTGGAAGGTCCTGACCGCTCAGCGCACCCAATCCCGGCTTGTGGTCGAAGAGATCGAGCTGGGAAGGCGCCCCCGACTGGAAGAGGTAGACGACCCGCTTGGCCCGTGCCGCGAAATGGGGCAAGCCCGGCAAGCGATCAGCCGGGATCTCCTCGCCCAACAGATTTGCCAAGGCCGCGACGCCCAGCCCGTAAGCCCCCTTTCCGAACAAATAGCGGCGGGTGACGGGAGCAACTCCAAGTGGCGAATCGACCATACGCAGTGGACCGCGACCATTATATGGCCCAAACCGGGTTCAGTGGGGCCCCGGGCTAGCGCTATGCCGTAGTTAACACACAGGGGGCTAGTCGCGTAGAACAGCAATAGTGCGAATTGGTCTTCGCATGCTGAAGCCGGGCACAGCCGATTGGTTGCGCGACGCTCTGCGGGAGGACGCGCTCTTTTGGGCGGCCTTGGCACGCCGGCTGTGTGAGCTGGATGGCTGGCGCAACCGGAAGGGCGAGCTGTGTGCGGCCTCGGCTCGCAAACGCCTGGCAGGGCTGGCGGGGGATCTGGATCTGCCCGTGCCGCCGGCGCGGCGCCGGGCGCAGCGGGGCTTCCTTCAGTCCACGCGCCAGCGGGCCTCGTCGCTCATGGCCGCAGCCTCTCACGCAAAGCGCGCGCGGTCGGGTTGCTCGGATCAATCGCCAGCAGCGCGTCCAGGGCTTCCAGTGCGCTCTGCCGGTCACCAAGGGCCAGATGCGCTCGCGCTGCGTTCAGGTATGGCTGGCCAAGTGCGGGTTTGATCGCACGTGCCCGCGCCAACAGCGGCAGCGCCTCGCGGAAACGCCCCATTTGGATCAAGACGCCCCCCATGTCGGTGAGCGCCTCCGCATAGTCCGGGCGCAAGTCGAGCGCAGACTGCAAGGAGCCCTCGGCCTGGTTGAAATCACCCCGTTGCGCATGGACCAACCCCTGGCTGTAATGCGCCTCTGGGAATCCCGGATCGATGTCGATGGCCTGGCTCAGGGCGGTCTCCGCCTGATCCCATTCCCCGCCTTGGGCGTGGAAGATCCCTAGGTCGTGCAGTGCCCGGGCGTGCGAGGGGTCGAGCTCGACGGCTCGACGCAAGGAGCCAGCGGCATCCTGCCTGCGTCCGGCATTCAGGTGCAGCGAACCGAGGTTGTAGTGGATCTCTGGGTCGTCGGGATGGATGTCCCTGGCCGAGAGCAGGGCGGGCAGCGCTTCGTCGAAGTCCCCTTGTCGGGACGCGACCGCCCCCCAGACGCGCAACGCATCCGCGTCCTCGGGAAAGTCCTTGACTGCCTGTCCCGCCGCCGCTCGCGCCTCGGGCAGCCTGCCCAGTTCCGCCAGCGCAGTTGCCAAGTGCACGCGACCTGCGACGCCTGGCAGCCCAAGCTCGACCGCGGCTTGATGCCGCTCCAGGGCCTCCTGCCACTGGCCCTGTTCCCCGTACAGGGTCCCCAAGCGGTCTAGGATCGCGGCGTGCTGGGGGTGGGCCTCGGCGGCATGCTCCAGCGCCGCCAGCGCTTCCTCCTGCAGGCCCGCCGCGGCATACGCGTCACTGAGCTGAACCCAATTCCTCTCGAAACGCGTGACATAGGCGCGCCCCGGGAAGGGCAGCGCCCGCTCCAGGAGCTGGACTTCGCCTCCCGGCCAGTCCTTCGCGTCGACAATGATCTGTTCGACGGGCGTCGGCCAAAGTACAGCTTCACGATCCTGCCCGACTCGTCGATCAGGAACGAGGTAGGGATCGCCAGCTCGCCAGACTGATCGAGGACATGGCGCACCAGCAGGTCAAAGGCGGTGACCGTCTGCTCGTCAGGCAGCAATACGGGAAACGACAATCCGTTCTCGCCCACATACCGCCTGACGGTCTCCTCGTCGCCAGCTTCGTCGACCGAGGCCAGCACCGGCACCAGGCCCACTTGTTCCAGCCTGTCCCGGTGCTCCTTGAACTCCGCGAGCTCAACCCGGCAAGGCGCGCACCAAGTCGCCCAGAAATTCAGCAGAATCCGTCTTCCGCGATAGTCTTCGGCCGGGAATGCCCCACCCTCGAGGGTGCGCCCGCGCAGCCGCGGGGCCGGCGTCGCCTCTGTGAGCCAGAGGCCACTGCGGGATGCGCTGGGCTCGGACGCCGCCGCGCTCCCCGCTGACCGCGCTGTGCCGGGATCGCCGTATGGCTGGGTGCGAACCTGCTTGGACCCCTCCCTCAGGAATACGAAGTGCCCGCTAGGGAGGTCTTGGTGGCGGTCCACGGTCCCCGAAGGCCAGAAGATCGCAAGTTCGCTGACGCGCTCGTCGGCCCCAAGGCCAAAGTGAGCAGTCCGGGATGGCTGGGACCGGAATCCGGATCCGCTTCGCACGGACCGCGTCAGCCGCCGCCCCGTGACCGTCTCGAGCACGAGTCGTGCACCGATGCCGTCCCGGTTGCTATCGGCACCCTCTAGCCGGAACGCCACGGATCGATTCGACGTGGGCAGGTCGTTCCGCAAGAGGCGCAACTGTGGGGAGTTGCGGTTGTTGAGCAGGATGTCCACGTCCCCGTCGCTGTCAAAGTCAAAGGTGACGAAGGCGCGGCCGTCCTCTGGAAAGTCGAGACCGGCGACCGCCGACAGGTCCGCATACGTCCCGTCCCCGCGATTCCAGTAGAGGACGTTGCGCTCGTGGCCGCTCAAGCTGCCGTTGAGCCGGATGAGGCGGTACAGCATGGCCCAGCCCCGTTCGTACCGCGCCGAGCGGGACCGGTTCTCCGGAGACGACGACACGACCTGTCGCCAGAAGAAGCTTCAAAGGTCTGGAGCTTGGTCCTCTGTGCCCGTCACGAACCCGTTGACGATGTAAATGTCCAAGTGCCCGTCGTTGTCGAAGTCGACGAAGTCGGAGCACCAGGCCCAGCGCCCCATCTCCACCCCGGTCTCCAAGGTGACATCCTCAAAGCGCTCCCCGTCGCTGCGAAACAGCGAGTTGCCGCGCGCGTGACGCTGGTAGATTTCCGTCGGCGCCTCCGGGCTGTCGACCTTGAAGCCGGGCTGCGCGGTGACGCGCCTGCCTGCCGAGGACCACATGTTGCCAAAGTAGACGTCCTCCCATCCATCGCCGTCGTAATCGCCCACCGCCACACTCATGCCAGCCCCGGCGTCTTCGACCCCGGCCTCGCGGGTGACGTCGCGAAACGCTCCCCCGCCCAAGTTGCGATACAGGTTCTTGCGGCCAAAATCGTTCGCCACGAAGAGGTCGGGGAGCCCGTCCTGGTCGTAGTCGGCCCAGGTGCAGGCATGGCTGAACCGATTGTTGTTCTCGTTGAGGCCGGACTGGGCTGTCGCGTCGGCGAAGGTGCCGTCCCCGCGGTTGCGGTACAGCACGTTGGGCGGCCCGTTCGTCGCGTCGTAATAGGGCCGTGGCAACTGGGACGAGGCGTTCGGCCACAGGTACGCGGTGACGTAGAGGTCCAGAAAGCCATCAAGGTCGTAATCCCCGAGGCAGCCTCCGACAGCCCCGGGCTTGACGCCTAGCGGAAAGCCCGTCTTTGACCATTGGAACGTGCCCTGCCCGCCGTTCACGAACAGCAGGGGCTGTCCGGTCGAGAGCACCACGATCAGGTCTTGGGTTCCGTCGTTTTCGATATCCGCGAAGAATGCCGCTGACGAGCCGTCCAGGGCGTCGAGGCCCGCCTCGGCGCTCACGTCAGCGAAGGTGCCGTCCCCGCGGTTGCGAAACAGGCGGTTCGGCAGGCCTCCCGGCTGCGTCAAGTAGAAATCCTCAAGTCCGTCCCCGTCGTAATCTCCCACGGCGAGGCCCTGCTGGCCGTAGACGTCCATGCCCGAGGCGGCATCCATGCGCGTGCGCCACACTTCAGTCCCGAATCGCAGTTGCGACCGGAACGACGCGTTCGCTCCGAACGCGGATTGCGAGACGTCGCGGAAGGCCGCAACCCTGGCACGGCTGCGCTCGCTGGGGCCGACTTCGATCCCGGCGAGCAGCCATCTGCCGTCGGGGCCCTTCGTCCAGTCGCACCGCCATAGGAAGCTCGACTGCTGGCGGTAGCCGTCCCTCGTCCTTCCCGCCAGCTGGAGCCGAAGATCGGTGCGCGTGGCCTGCGCGCCGTTGGGCCTGATGCTGACGACCTTGAACTTCGCCGATTCGACCGCTTCGTATTCCGCCAGCAAGGTGTCAAACTCCGTGGCGAGGCGGTCGCGCCTGACGGTCCGCTCCGCGTGCCCCGCGCCGCGGAAGGTCTCCAGCGGTCCCTTCGCGAGGGCCAGCGATTCGCTGGCCGGTCGCAGGCGGGTGCCCAGGAAATCCGGCGCGACCTTGCCATCCAGCCGTAACTCTCCGGCGACAAGCCCGTCGGCCAGCCGCGCCAGGTAGGTCTCGATCTCCCCTGCCTGCAGTTCGGAAAGGGAGCCGGCGGCTTCTGGGTCCACCCGCGCCAGGATCTGCTCAACTGGAGTGCCCTGCGCCGCGGCTGCCTCCCCTCCCAAAGGGGCGCTCTCGCCAGGCCCGGTCTGCTGACCGGCTGCGATGCCGGTCACCACGCCGAGGCACAGGGCGATGAACCTGTTGACCATATCGAGCCGCGCGCTGGAGCATGGACTGAAGTCGCCAGCCGAGTCCAACCGATTATATGGACGGCGGGCTTCGCAACTCAAGAGCGAAGCGATCCCGGCAGCGAGAATCGAGAGGTCGCGCCGGCCTGCAGGCTGCGGTCCAAATGGCAACGGGCCCGAGGGCTGTTCGTCCTGGTGCCGGAACGCCCGCGACCTGCCGGCGTCCCTTCGGTTGACGGGGAGCGGGCTGGACGTGTCCTCCGGCTCTCGCTTGGGCCGCTTGCGCTCGCCAGCTTCCTGACGGGTCACGCACCTCGCTCGCTCAGGTGGGCCTTGGCGCAACAGATGCCAGGTCTCAATCTCCTTGTGGGTGCTAGCGGTTTAGGTGCTCGTACCGCGGCAGCGGGCCGTGGACGCTCAACTCGGTGATGGATGCGAAATGGGTCAGCTCGCTCCGCCAATGGGCCGCGGTCCCGGCGTCTCCGATGATGCGGATCGCTGTGGTTGTCACCGGGCGGAACGCAAGCAGGTACTCGACGAAGTGCGGCTTGTTGAACGGGAGTGGGCCGGGAGCCAGCGGCGGATTGATAAGCAGGCCCTGAACCGGTGTCCAGTTGCCCTCGCTATCGAGGTGCTCAACGCCAAGCGAGGTGAACCATCCGCCACTCTCTTCGACGGCGCCGGTGTGGTACGCGATCAGGCCCACGTCCTGGGCCTGGCTCCACTCGTAGCCGAAGAAGTCTTGCTTGGGCCGGCTGTGGTCCTCGATCGAGTAGAACGTCGAGCCGTCTCCCACGCGATTCCCGTCGCGAATCACATCGACGCGGTCGGCATACAGGGACCGAGGCACGGTCAGCCACATGCGGTTGCGGCGCGCGACGTGCGTTTCCTGCACGCTGCTCAAGACGCTCGCGGCCGATGGCGCAAGGTTGGGGCCGCGCACGGACAGTTTCACATTCCGGGTCAACTCTGCCCCGGCGCTGTCTGCCAGGCCGAGGCCGATCGGGTAGACGCCCGGGGAAGCCGCCACGCCCTTGATCCGGCCCTGCGCAAACTGCAGGCCCTCGGGAAGCTCTCCGGACCGGATGCTCCAGCGGTATGGTGGCGAACCGCCAAAGGCGGACAGTTCGTAGTCAACCTCCCGGTCGCTCTCAATCACAGGGGCCGGGCCGGCAGGCAGCTCCAAGGGAGCCGTGAACTCGGCGTCCGGATTGATGAGGTAGTACTCCGCCCCGCCCTCCACGACCTGCCTTCCACCATTCCCGAGAATGATCGCCTTCCCCTGCGCCGCCATGCGATCCGCCATGTCCTTGAGGCCCGCGTCGGGCATGTCATAGCGGGTGACGTTCTTGTAGAAGTCGTTGAAGGGCGCTTCCCAGCCGAGCTCGGCAACCGGGTAGAGCAGGTCTTCCGGCAACCCCTTGCGTCCAAGGACGACGCCCAGCAAACCCGCCAGGGTGGCTGCCTGATTGTCCGCGTCGAAGCCCATGGCGCAGCTCAGGTCCAATGTCTTCTGGAAATCGCCCTCTCCGTAGAGCTGGGCCAAGACTCCCGCGGCGGCGTTCAGATTGGCGTTCCAGATGGTCTTGGACGCCAGCGGCTCTTCGTGGAAGTACTTCTGCGCCATCTCTTGGCGAGCGGCTCTCCAGTCGCCGGGGTGCTCTTGGTGCAGCGCCTTCATGTCGGCGACCGTCCCGGCAAAACGGCTGCCCTCAGGCAAGGCGGCGACGCCAATGTCGATGAGCTTCCTGGCATCCGACTCGAAGAACGCCGCCGCGTACATGGCGCCGTAATAGACCGTGGGCTCGATGCCCCAGTCGTCGTCCATGATCCGCGCAGCCCATCCGGACTTGCCCGCGGCGTACCGCACCATTCCCGGGGCGGTAACCGCCCAGACCTCGTTGATTAGCTGCGGGTCGATCTGGAACCAGTGGGGGTTCAAGTCCCTGCGACCAGTGACCGGCGGAGTGTAGCCGTGATTGATGGCTCCGACCGCGGCTCGGTTGGCCAACCAGACCCGGTTCCGCACATGGTGCTTCCATGCGGCCGCCAGTTGGGCGAGGGTCGGTTCGGGGCCGTGCTCCTCCATGGCCAGCAGGTACATGTACTCGATGTCGGTGTCGTCGTCGGAGAATACCCCGTTGACCCTCTTGAGTGCTTCCAGGTTGCGCCTGTAGCCGTACGGAAAGGCATCAGGCCCGGGCTCATCAATGTATCGGTTCTCGTGCGGGAGCCCGTAGACGTTGCCAATGCACTGCGCCAGCCAGGATCCGTAGACTTTGTCGCGATACTCCTCGACCGACAGTCTTCTGAACGCCCCGTCCGCGTCTGGCTGGCCGCAGCCGGCCACCAAGATCGAGAGCACGGCGGCAAGTATGTGAAATGGCTTCATCCAGTCCCCCTCACCTCCCCGGCCACGCACCCGTCCGGCTGGCCTCGCCATGCCGGAGCCCGGGGCGGGCCGAGAGCAGCGCCTTCCCTCCGGATCGCCGGCAAGCGGGCGGGGATCTCGCAAGCCCCCCGCGGCCGGAGCGTCGCCGCCCAGCAGCCAGCCTAGCGCGACGGCCGGTTCCGGGTCAAAGCGAGAGCATCCGGCATCGGCATCGGCTTGGCGCCTTGCGCTTCGACCGCGCGCATAGGACACTAGGATGCAGCAAAGTGTCTGCAATTGCCCCCAAGAAGTCCCGACTGATTCCACTGCTCGCGGCAGCGCTCGCCGCCACCGGGAATCCCGCCACAGCCTCCGACGACGAATTCTTCGAAGAGAGCGTCCGCCCGGTCCTAGTCGAGCATTGCTCCGCCTGCCACGGCGCACAGGTGCAGATGGCCGAGCTGGACTTGACGACGCCAGCCGGCTTCTACCGAGGCGGGCAGTCGGGTCCAGTGTTTGTCGCCCACGATCCCGAGAGCAGTCGCATGATGGCCGCCGTCCGGTACGAGGGCACGGTCAAGATGCCTCCCACGGGGAAGCTGCCGGATGCCCAGATCGACGCCTTGGCGCGCTGGATCGAGGGCGGGGCCCCGTGGCCGGGCCACCGCTCCGAGTCACCCGCGCCGGCGCACGCGGCGGAGTCCCGCTGGACGGAAGAGCAGCGGAAGCATTGGGCCTTCCAGCCGGTCCGCATGCAGGCGCCGCCCGCGGTCGTGAACGAGGAATGGGTGCGCACGCCAGTCGACCGGTTCATACTGGCAAGGCTGGAGCGCGAAGGGCTCGCCCCGGCAGGCCGGACCGACGACCTGACGCTCCTGCGCCGGGCCACGTACGATCTTCACGGCCTACCGCCATCGCCGGCCCAAATCAGGCAGTTTCTGGCGGACACGGAGCCGGACCGGTTTGAGCGGCTCCTCGACCGCCTGCTCAGCTCCCCGCGCTACGGGGAAAAGTGGGGGCGTCACTGGCTGGATGTCGCGCGCTACGCGGACTCGACCGGACTCGACGACGACATCAAGCTGCCGCATACGTGGAAGTACCGCGACTACGTGATCGAAGCATTCAACCGCGACATGCCCTTCGACGAATTTGTCGTGGAGCAGCTCGCCGGCGACACGCTGCGCCCAAACAGCGCGGACGGACTGTACGAGCGAGGCATCATCGCGACTGGCTTCCTAGCCGTGGGCACGAAGCCGCTTGTCCAGCAGGACAAGATCAAGATGAAGTACGACGTCGTCGACGAGCAGCTCGACACGACGGCAAAGGTCTTCATGGGGCTGACCATGGGCTGCGCCCGCTGCCACGACCACAAGTTCGATCCGATCTCCGCGCGCGACTACTACTCAATGGCGGCCATCTTCGCCAGCGCCAAGAACTTCGAGAGCCTGGACCCCTCGATGACAGTGTCGAAGGTCCACTTCGAACCGCTGGTTTCCCGAGAGGTGTACCAGCGCTTCAAGGACCATGGGGCGGAGATTGGCAACGTGAAGCTGCGCATCAAGTCCATCCGCAACCTCGCGATGCACCGGTATGTCCTGTCCCGGAGCGGGCCGAAGCTGGCTGCGTACCTGCTTGCCGCGCGGGAGGTCTACGAAGATGGCGCCGACGTCGAAGAAGTGGCGGCCCGGGAGGGCCTGGACTGCGAGACGGTCAGCCTGTGGGCTGAGTACCTTGAGCCGGGAAGCGAACTCTTGCTGCACCTCGAGCAGTGGCACGACGCCGACGAGGCCAACCGCGCCGCGGTCGCCTTGGAGTACCAGCGACGATTCGTTGCCAAGGGCCGTGAGTGGATCGGGGACCTGGCTGCGTGGCGGGAGCGGATCGAGGAATGGGATGGTTCCGGGGAGTTTCCCGAGGCTCCCGAACTGCCTCCGGGCGCGGACCGATTTTTTTCCGAGGTCACATTGCCGGCGGAATTGATGGACGAAGGGGCCGCCGCCTCGGACGGACCGTTCGCGGTGCCGACGAAGGCCGTGGACTGGATCCTGCCTTCGGCGTCACTCCAGCGTGTCGAGGAGTTGCGCGCCGAGTTGCAGCGGCTCGAAGAAACGGCGCCGCCCAAGCCGCCGATGGCTTACGCGCCGGGCCCGGGGGAAATGGTTGAGCAGAGAGTCTTTGTCCGGGGCAACCACGGCGCTCCTGGCGAGCCAGTGCCACGGCAATTCCCCGCGATCCTTGCGGGGAAACATCAGGAGCCGATCACCGAGGGCTCGGGGCGCCCGGAACTGGCGCGATGGCTCGTCAGCCAGGACCACCCGCTCACCGCGCGCGTGCTCGCGAACCGGCTGTGGCAGTGGCACTTCGGCCACGGCTTGGTGCGCACACCGAACAATTTCGGCCTCATGGGCGAGCGCCCCACCCACCCCCAACTGCTGGACTATCTCGGCGCGAGGCTGGTAGCGGGCGGCTGGTCCCTGAAGGCAATGCACCGCCTGCTCATGAGTTCGAGCGCCTACCAGATGCAGAGTGAGGTCTCGGAGCAGGCCTGGGCTGGCGATCCCGCCAACCGCCTCGTGTCGCGCTTCGGTCAGCGGCGTCTGGTGGTCGAGGAGATGCGAGACTCGCTGCTCGCCTTGGACGGCTCTCTCGACTTGGCAATGGGCGGGGTTCTCACGGAGAGCTTGGACTCGTACGGCTTCAAGAACGCCTATCTGCATCCTGACGATACCCGGCGTCGGACGGTCTACCTCCCGGTCTATCGCAACAAGTTGCCGAACCTGTTCACGCTGTTCGATTTCGCCGATCCGTCCACGAGCACGGCAGTCCGCGCCAGCACCAGCGTGGCACCGCAGGGGCTGTACTTCATGAATAGCGAGTTCGTCCATGAACGTGCGGGTGCGCTTGCGGAACGCGTGCTGGAACAGGACGGCCCCCCGGATGCGGATCGCGTCGAACAGGCCTACCAGCTGGCGCTGGCGCGCAGCCCGGACGCGGTGGAGGTGAACGGGGCTTTGGAGTACATGGCCCGGTATCCTGTCGCCCGTGATGCGTCCGATCCCCGCCTCGAGCGCTGGCGGAGCTTCTGCCGCCTGCTGCTGGGATCGAACGAATACAGCTATGTGAACTGAGGGAGCCATGCCACGCAACGCAATGGACCGATCGATACCGCGCCGGAGCCTTCTGCGCCGGGCCGCGCTGGGCTTCGGAGCGCTGGGCCTCGAGGCGATGCTCGCCGAGCAGGCCGCCTTGCTTGGCGCGTCCCAGCCTGAGAATCCCACGGCGCCGAAGGCTCCCCACTTCGCCCCGAAGGCGAAGAGCGTGATCTTCCTGTTCATGCATGGCGGTGTGTCCCATGTCGACAGCTTTGATCCCAAGCCGCGCCTGGCGGCCGACGCCGGCAAGCCGATGCCGATCAAGCAAGAGGTCACATTCACGCCTCCGGACAAGCTCGGCGGCCTGATGCCGTCGCCGTTCGAGTTCCAGCCGCACGGGGAATGCGGGACCCCCGTCAGCAGCCTTTTCCCCCATGTGGGCGGCTGCGCCGACGACCTGTGCGTCGTGCGGTCGATGGTGGGAGACGCCGTCGACCACGGCGGCGCGATGCTCCAGCTGCACACCGGGGCGTTCAACTTCACCAGGCCCAGTCTCGGGTCGTGGGCGCTGTACGGCCTCGGCTCGGAGAACCAGAACCTGCCCGGGTTCATCACCATCAAACCCACGCTGTGGCACGGGGGCGGGAAGAATTGGAGCTCGGCATTCCTGCCGGCGGCGTACCAAGGCACTCCTATCGGCTTCGCTCCGATGGACGTGGACGACATCAAGAGCGAGCCCATCGCGCACTTGGCCAACAAGAACTTGAGCTCGGACCAGCAGCGGTACGAGCTGGAGATGCTCCAGAAGATGAACCGCCGCCACGCGCTTGACAAGCGGCACGAGCCCGGCCTTGAGGCACGCATCCAGTCGCTGGAACTCGCGTTTCGCATGCAGATGGAGGCTCCGGAGGCACTCGCGACCGAGAGAGAGTCGGCGGCGACCAAGAACCTGTACGGTCTGGACGACCCGGTCACGGAAGACTTTGGCTGGCAGTGCCTGATGGCGCGCCGACTCGTCGAGAAGGGCGTGCGGTTCGTGCAGTGCACGCACAGCGGGCACGAGGAGAAGTGGGATCACCACCGGCAGGTGGCCCGGCGCCATTATGCGTCCGCGCGGGAGATCGACAAGCCGATCGCGGGACTGTTGCGGGACCTCAAGGCGCGGGGGCTGCTGGAGGAGACGCTGGTGATGTGGAGCGGCGAATTCGGCCGCACGCCGTTCGCCGAGAGCGACGGCCGCGACCACAACCCGTACGGCTACACGATGTGGCTGGCCGGCGGCGGCATCCAAGGTGGGCTGGTCTACGGAGCGACGGACGATTTTGGCTACCACGCTGTCGAGAACCGCATGCACATCCACGACCTGCACGCGACTGTCCTGCACCTGCTGGGATTCGACCACGAGCGGCTCACGTATCGCTATGACGGGCGTGACTTCCGCCTGACCGACGTGCACGGCACCGTGGTCCGAGACATCCTCGCCTGACGAGGCAGGCCGGGGCGCGATTTCGGCTGGCTTTGCGAGCCCACTGCGGTCCCGAGCGGGAAGCCATCCCCGAACTCGCCGTTCCACCGGTCCTTCCTCCGCTCGCCCTTGCGGAACGGCGCTGGGCACACAACCCGCCTGCCGCGCTGCTGGAAGCTCCCAGCCTTGGTCGACCGCCCGGGGCTCTCACAGATTTGCCGGGGCCGGGATCAGCCAATCCACTGCAGCCAGAGCCAGCTCCGGCAGGGCGCCAGGCCATTGGCTGTGGGCGCGCGTGATTCCCTCCAGAAGTAGTGTCTGGGTCAACCCCCCCCATGGACGAGCAGAGCCCGTGATCCATCAGGTAAGATCCTGCTCTGCCACCAGCGGAACTCGATCCGAAGTGCCGGCATCAAACAGCGACCAGCGCGACTTAGGGGACGCGCAAGAATAACACTGGCATTTAGGGACAAAGTGCGGCAGGTCCGACGACGGACCGGTCGAGGGGCCACCGAGGATGTGGGGCCAGGGCCGCTCAGGTGGCCGCTGGCGGCTGGTGTGGTTGTCGGGGTCTGATGTCGTAGTTCCAGTCGGGCAGCTTGTTGCCCTTGGTGATGTTCAGCTCGGCCATTTGCCGGTCGCTGATTTTGACCCCGGTTCGATACTGCTGCTTGACGCGGACCGATTGGACCCGCAGCCCGGTCTTGGTCGTGGTGGTGCGAATGTAGTTCAGCACCGTTTCCCAAGTCTCCAGCGGGCGGCCCGCCCAGTTGCGGCTGATGGCACTGAAGAGACGATGCTCTATGGGGTTCCACTTGCTCGACCCAGAGGGATAGTGAGCGACGGTGACGCGCAGGCCATGGCGGTCGCACAGCTTGGTCTGCAGGAAGTACTTCCAGGCGCGGCAGCGATAGCCGTTGGAGCCGCCGCAGTCCGCCAGGATGACGATGCGGTCGCTGTCGGGATAGCGCTCGAGGCCCTCGGTGCGGCACCAGTGCTCGAGACAGTCGACGGCAAAGGCCGGCGTGTCCTTGGAATCGCCGACGAAGACGGTGCCGCGGTTGGCGAGCAAGTCGTAGAGGCCGTAGGGCACGGCGAGCCCCTTGGCTTGGGAGCGGAAGTCGTGGTCATTGACCTCCTCGGGGGAAGTGCCCCAAGTGGCCCCGGCGTTGCGGAAGCGCCCGACCAGCTCTTTCTTCTTGGTGTCGACACTGAGGATGGGGATGCCCTTGTCGCGGCAGTGTTGGCGCAGCGCGGCGATGCGCTGGAATTGGTCGTCCCGGCCCGGGGGCGAGGCCGCGCTGAGGCTCTTGCGGTTCACATGCAGTGAGTAGCCCAGGGACTTGAGCCACTTGCCGACCGTGGCGGGGCTGACGCTGCTGCCGCAGCGCGACAGCTCGGCGGCCAGCTTGGCCAGTGAGCGGTAGGTCCACAGCAGTCCGCCCATGGGATCGCCGGCCGTTTCGGTGCGGAGAAGTCGCAGCAGCTGTTCGATCATCCAGGGCTTTTTTTTGGGAATTACTTACGTGAGTGCCCAATCTGGCTAACTTGCCATCCTTTCTCCCGTTTTATCTTGACAAAGGTACTTCATTTGATGTACAATAATAAGGTCATGAAAAGGAAAGGAAAACCCTATAAAGGTCCCGGAAACTGGTTTCGGAAAGGCATCAGTCTTGTTGAAGTTGTGGCCATGTTTCCCGACGATCAGACCGCCGAACTCTGGTTTGCCGACATCCGCTGGCCTTGCGGCCCGGTTTGTCCTCATTGCCAGTCTTCCAACGTGCTCTCCGGCTGCTCTCATCCTTCCATGCGCTACCGCTGCCGCTCTTGCCGCAAGCGTTTCTCCGTCCGCACCGACACCGTCATGGCGGACACCAAACTCGGCTACCGCACCTGGGCGCTGGCCATTTATCTGTTCTCCACCTGCATTAAAGGCATCTCAAGCAGGAAGCTGAGTCGGGAGCTGAACATCACCCAGAAGTCGGCCTGGCACCTCGGTCATCGCCTGCGGGCAGGCTTCGCCCGCCCGGACGGCTTGTTTGCGGGCCCGGTGGAGGTGGACGAGGTCTATATAGGCGGCAAGGAGCGCAACAAGCACGCCAGCAGGAAACTCCGTGCCGGGCGCGGAACGGTCGGCAAGCAGCCGGTCGTCGGGGCCCGGGACCGTGCCAGCAGCCAGGTGGACGCCCGGCCGGTGCCGAACACCACCAAAGAGGAGCTGCAGGGGTTTGTGCGGCAGACCGCGAGTCCGGGCGCCGCAGTGCACACCGACACGTCCTCGTCCTATCAGTCGCTCCAGGGCTTCCGGCATGCGGCGGTGAACCACTCCGCCGGGGAGTTCGTGCGCGGCCAGGTGCATACCAACGGGATCGAGTCGTTCTGGGCACTTTTCAAGCGCGGGCTGTACGGCACCTACCATCACATGAGCCGAGAGCATTTGCATCGCTACCTGGCGGAATTCTGCGGACGCAGCAACGTGCGGAAGCGGGACACGAAGGACCAGCTGGAGGGACTGGCGCGGGGTCTGACGGGCAAGCGGCTGACGTGGAAGATGCTGTGGGGCCGGGAGAGCACGGCGGCGGCAGCCTGAGCGCAGAGCCGCGCACCAGGAGCAGGCTCCCGGTGCGGAGCAGCGAGCCGCAGGCTGCAGAACGGCAGCCGAACAGGCAGGCCGGGTCGCAACATCGCCGGGGCGTGAAGCGCGGGCATGCGCGACTCCGGAGCGGGAGATTCCGAGCCATCCTGCCCTGACCGCGGACGCTCGCATCCGGTTCCGGCCCTGCTCTTCCACCGGCACCCGGCCAGCGACGAATCCGGACTGTTTGCTTTCAGCCCAGCGGTCCGAGCCGCCAGAGGCACCAGGAGAGCGAGGAAATCGGGCGGCTATTCCTCCGCAGCAAGCACCCGAGGAAGGCGTGTCGGGTCCCCTGCGGCGCGGGAATTGGCCGTAGGTTATTCCTCCGCCGGAGACCACCATATGCAGTATAGGTGATTTCTGTCACACAATATCTTGTGGTTGGGCACTCAGGTCAGTAATTCCCTTTTTTTTTGCAAGGGTTTGCGGCCTGCCCCCTTCCTGCGCACACGGTCGGTGTCGACGTCGCCGCTCGCGAGTTCGTGGCGGCCCCTGCTGACGGTCGAGCGGTGCAGGCCGAGCAGGGCGGCGGCGCGCAGGTCGCCCCCGTGGCCGCACAGCAGGGAGACGAGGCCGGCGAACAGGCGGCGCTGCTTTTCGTTGAGCAGGCTGCAGAACAGGGCGATGGCAGCGGCCACGGAGGCCTCGACGAGCTGGGGCTCGGGCGGCGGCGGGAAGGGCTGGCCGGCTTCTTGGATGCGGCGGGCAGCGATCTGCAGCTGCTGGCGGGCGGGGTCGGCCGAGCAGTACAGGGTGCGGCCGCGCAGCCGCACGCGGGCCAGCTGGTCGTTGCGGGCCAGCAGGGCGAGGGTGTCGATGCTGCGGACACCCAGCAGGGAGTCGAGTTCGGCGGGGCGGAAGCCGGCGCCGGAGGAGCTGACGAGGGCCCGGGCGGAGGCGCGCAGGGTGCCGTGGGAGGAGAAGCGGACACGGTTGTCGTGGCACCACAGGCCGAGAGAGTCAAAGCGGGCGCACTCGGGGAGGGCGTAGAACTTGCCGCTGTGGGAGTAGGAGGAGAGGTGGCCGAGCTGCTTGAGCTTGCGGGAAACGGTGGCGTGGGAGGCACCGCCGAGGGCGCTGGCGAGTTCGGGGAGGGTGGCGACCGTCATGCGGCGCAGGATGTCGGCCAGGGTGTCGGCGGAGTAGAGGGTGGGTCTCACGGGCCATTATTATAGCATTCATACATACATATATACGAACCCTGTCACAACAATCGGTCTGCGCTGGGGGGCACAATGTGGCTTGGGAGGGCCGGATGTCGCCCGAGAGAGGGAAATTGGGCGAGAATGCCCCCCAAGTCGTGGATTGTCGTCGGCGCAGGGTCGCTACAGCCAGCCTCATCCATGCAACTAGCGCCTGACGGAGACGCTAGAGTTTCGGATTCTTGTCGAATCAAGACACAATGCTGTAGGTATTTTTGACTGCACCCTTAGCGATGGCCAGACCGGCGCGGAGCTGGCCCAAGTGGAAGCGCAGGGCAAGGCCACGGCGTCCCTGATCCTGCACAAGGAGGGTCTCAGCGTGTTCCTCGAGGATCCGGCGATTCCCATGGACAACAATTACTCGGAGAGGACCTTGCGCGGACCCGTGATCTCGCGCCGGCTGAGCTTCGGGTCCGGCGGGGCGCCTGCTCAGCGTGCTGCAGACAGCGAAACAGGCCGGGCTGAACCCGTACCGCTACATGCTGGATTGGCTGGATGCCTGTGCGCGCAACCGGGGCCAAGCCCCATCGGAGCTGTCCCCATGGCTCCCGTGGGAGATGGACGAGCAGCGCATCGAGGAACTCCGCGCACCTCCCATACGCTGGTGGACCCCGGCCAACGGGCCGCCAGCGGCAGCGCCGGCTGACGCACCCGACAGCACTTTCCCGCACGCAGCTTAACCCCCCGCTGTGGCCAGCTCGCGAGTGTCGCTACGTCACTCGCCCACCTTCTCAGGCTGGAGCCTGAACGCGGCGAGCGAGGCCACTCTGCACCTGCGGGCCGCACCTTCACCTATCCGCGCCTTCCCTCCCTTTGGCCCTCGCGAGGGCCAGTCTCCCAGGCCCCAAATACTCCCCGGACTGAATGCTTACCATTGCCTCGCGCTGCCAAGCCTGCTCGCTGCCGGTCGACTTGACGCGGGCCGAAGAAATCGCTAAGATGCCGTGAGCTTGGGTGCACGCCTGCGTAGCCACTTCTGGGCCGTCTCGTCAGTAGTTCGGATTCTCAGGACAAGCGCATGTGAGTGTACTGCGGCTGCTAGGTTCGAAGGCGCTCGGAGGTCCTCTCTTATGAATCGCAAGTCATTCGTCACTCTGCTTGCTTTGTTGCTGCTTGTCGCCGGGAGTGCTCGGGCGCAGTTCCTGCTGCGCGGCACCATTGGCGGGTTGGTGACCGATGAGACGGGCGCCGTGATCCCCGGTGCCACCGTGACGTTGACGGATCTGGACCGAAACCAGTCCTCGGTCGCCATGACAAACCAGGACGGCCTGTACTCATTTCCCAACTTGGTCGCGGCTAACTACCAAGTATCTGTCGAACGCGACGGCTTCAAGACGGGCGTTTCCGACATCATCGTCATCACGACCAACGACAACGTGCGGGTCGACATCGGGCTGCAGATCGGCGACGTGACCGAAACCGTAGAGGTGACGACGTCGGCCCCGCTGATTCAGACCGAGCAGACGGTGGTCGGGCAGGTCGTCGACCAGACCTTGGTGGAAGCGCTGCCGGCCCTCGGGCGCAACTTCCTGGCGTTCTCCACTCTGGCACCGAACGTGAGCTCGTTCCCGCGCACTGCCAACGCGAACGCCACATGGTCCGTTGGCTCGCATCACACGGTCGGAGGCATCGCGGTCCAAGTCGGCGGTGGCGGGGACAACGGCCTGTACATGAACGGGGTCAACATCAATGACTCGTGGCTGGGAGGCACGCAATACTCCCCCTCAATGGAGAACGTGCAAGAGGTCAAGGTGGACACGGCCAATTTCTCAGCTGCCAGCGGGCGCGACATCTCGACGACCAGCGTCGTGACGAAGGCAGGCACCAACGAGTTCCACGGCGGGCTGTTCGACTACTTGGGGAACGAGGCCGTCAACGCTTGGAATCCGTTCGTCAAGTCCGAGGCGGAAGCCGGCCAGAAGAAGGACAAGCTCCAGCGCAACCAGTTTGGCGGCAACATCGGAGGCCCCGTGGTCGTGCCGGGAGTGTTCAACGGTCGCAACAAGGCCTTCTTCTTCTTCGGCTACGAAGGCTTCGACAACAACAGTGGGAGCGTCGCGACGGGCTCGTTCGGCGGCAGCAACCTGTTCCGGGTTCCCACAGCGAACGAGCGGCAGGGCGATTACAGCGGGTTGCTCAGTCGCTTCCCGAACGACCCGAACGTGCTCCTGTACAACCCGTTCACCACGCGCTTCGATGCCGACGGCAACAGCACGAGGGATCTGGTGCCGAACAATGACCTGCGACGGACCGGCATGATCAACCAGACGGCCCTCGCCCAGATCAATGACATCTATCCGGTGTCCAACGGATTCGTCAATCCCAACAACCCGGACGATCTCCGCAACCACCGTGTCGTGTCGCAGAGGACCAACTTCAACTGGCGCGTCGACACCCGCTTCGACTACCGCATTTCGGACTACGACAACATCTACGTGGCCTATTCGGAGTCGCTCGGCCTAGACGACAACCGAGGCGGCCTGTTTCCGGACCTCGACCGGAACGTGCAGGATTCCTCGTACGTGATCAGCATCAGCTACGCGCGCGTGTTCACGCCCACGTTGACGAACGATTTCACGTTCGGCTTCACGCGGCCCCACCTCAACAGCGTCGATCAGGCCACCCAAGACCTGCTGGCGCAGACGGACACGCCTCGCAACCGCCACTTCCAGAACTTGGGGGATCCCAGCATCACTGGTTTCGGCATGCATTCGATCCAAGTGGGAGGATACAGCTCGCACGGCATTGGCGGGGTCACGATTTTTGACAACCCCGGCGTTCAATTCGGGAGCAACGCGAGCTGGGTGCGGGGCAGCCACTCGACCAAGTTCGGCTTCAACTACGTCAACAAGGGTGAGCGGGTGCTCGGAGCCGGCGGACGGTCCGTGCGATTCGACAACCAGTTCACGCGATCCGGCAGCTCGCAGGGTTCCTTGGGGGGCGATGGCATGGCCTCTTGGATGCTGGGCCTGCCAACCCAGATGAACAGGCCCGTGAGTTTCGGAGGCGAGGAGCCTTGGCGGACAGCTTGGAACGATGTGTTGGGCTTCTACTTCGAGGACAAGTGGCAGATCAACCCCCGGCTCACGCTGAACCTCGGGCTCCGCTACGACATCATCATTCCCACCTATTCGCCCAGCGACTATTGCTGCGCCATCCTTGACAGATCGTATTCCGGATGGCAACTGGTCGTGCCCGGACGGGCGGACGGGTTCCCGCGGAGGGTGTTCTCGGCGGACAAGAACAACTTCGGTCCTCGGCTCGGAGTGGCGTACCGCGTCAAGCCCGACCTCGTCGTGAGGGCCAGCTACGGGCTGTTCTACCAGGGCGGCATCAGCGAGATTCGGGCGCGGACCACGGGTAACGTTCCCGAGGTGGGCGGCGAGACGCTGAACAACGCCGCCTTGGGCGCTCCGGACGACCAGCCCGTCCTGCAGTTCACAGACATCTTCCCCGCGCCGACCCAGCTCGTCCTAGGCAACTATCCGGTGAGCACCGGTACCGGCACCGGATACTACGAGCTCCCGTGGAGCTGCACCGGGGAGTGCCACATGGTGGACCAGGAATCCCAGGTCGACCCGTACTACCAGCGCTGGATGATCGACATCCAGAAGAGCATCGGGCAGGACGTGGTCGTGTCTCTTGCCTACCAAGGCGCGCGCGGCACGAAGCTGCCGTACCGCGAGCCGATCAATGCCCCGCCGTACCGCACGGGATGGCCTGACGATGCGGATTTCGTCGATCAGTTCCGTCCGAACCCCAACGGCCGCTTCCGCGACGTGCGAGTGATCCGGCACGGCAACAACTCGTTCTACAACGCGGCCACGATCAAGCTGGAGCGGCGCTTCCGCCAAGGCTTGCAGTTCACCTCACACTACACATGGTCCAAGACCGTCACCGACCCGATTCTGTTCGCGGCCGAGTACTTGGAGATGTGGAGAACCGCCGGGGCGCGGCTGCAGTGGGACCATAACCGCCACTTGGGCCGTGGCGAGGCCGAGTACTCGCATCCGCACCGGTGGATTAGCGCACTCGTCTGGCAGCCGCAATGGGGGAGCAACCTGCCTGCCATTCCCAAGGCCTTGTTGCACGGATGGAACACGAGCGTGATCACTACGTTCGAGTCCGGGAACGCATGGACGGTGTTCAATGACCAGACCTCCGCGCGAGACTTCGAGCCCGAGATGCCAAACCGCGTGGGCGACCCAAACCTTTCCAAAGGGTCGAGAAGCTCCGCTGGCTACTTCGACACTTCGGCCTTCACCGACCCGGGCATGGATGTGAAGGGGAATTCCGGCCCCGGCACGGTCCGCGGCCCCGGGCAGAACAACTGGAACCTGAACCTGGCCAAGACATTCACGGCGACCGAGAGGCTGAATGTCGAGTTTCGTGCCGAGCTGTACAACGTGTTCAACCACTCACAGTTCAAGAACATCAACACCAACTTCTCGACGTTCTCGGGCACCAACTTCGGCTGGGTCACCGGGGCGCACGATGGGCGGTTCATCCAATTCGCCCTCCGGCTGACCTTCTGATCCGCGGACTGCGAACGCCGCGCAACTACGGTGGGCTGCCCAATGGCCCGTGAGGTCGGTATGAAGGGGCGAGCGGTTCTGCTTGCCCCGCTCCGCGGGCGTGAGCCGGGCGTGAGCCGCGGGAACCCATTGGGTTTCGGGCTGTGTGCCGCCGCAGGTCGCGCGTCGATGGTGCGGTCGCCACTGTGCGTGTCCGAAGCCAGCTTGCGGACGACCTTGGCAGACTGTGCTTGGCAACCGCTTCCCCGGACCGCGGCCCACGGCCCGTGATCGCTATGCGGAATCGCAGACCCTCGGATTGGCAGCTCCTGCCCGCTGCCATGGCCGCCAAAGCGGACGCGCAGCGCCGACGGGATTGCGGCGCTTGATAGGATCAAGTCTCTCGGAACAACGGTACGTGATGGATCGACTCGGGTTTCGGGATATCGGGATGAGAGCGGTCTCGGGGAGGGTGCAGATCATCGCTGCCCTCATGGGCAGTCTTGCCGCGCACGCCGGCGCGGTACCCACGTTCGATGCGGACATCCTCCCGATCCTTGAATCCAAGTGTCTGGCCTGCCACGGGGCAGAGGATCCGCAACGGGGCCTTGACCTGCGCACCGGTGCCGCGTTGTTGACAGGGGGCGAGTCCGGGCCGGCCATCCAAATCGGATCGTCTTCCAAGAGCCTGCTGGTCGAGCGGATTGTCGCGGGCACGATGCCGCCCGGGGAAACCGCGCTTGCCGCGAGCGAGATCGATACGATTCGGACTTGGATCGACCACGGCGCCGCGCGGGAAGCGGACGCGCTCGATGTCGCACTGTTCACGGAGCGCGACGTGCTCCCGGTCTTCCAGGCCCGCTGTGTGGTTTGCCACGGCAAGCGCGAGCAGCGGGGCGGGCTGGACCTCCGCACCCAGGTGTCGCGGCTGAAGGGCGGAAGATCCGGGCCGGCCCTGGTGCCCGGCAAGCCTGGCGAGAGCTTGATCGTCCAGAGGATCGAGGCCGGTGAGATGCCGCCGCCGGACCTGCAGTACGAGTACGCCGTGCGCAATCCCACGGATACCGAAGTCGCGACGCTCAAGAACTGGGTGGCACTGGGCGCGCCCCCTGACCCTCCGCCTACCCCGGTCGAACCGGTCGGCCGCCGGTCGGCCGCGGACCGCGATCACTGGGCCTTCGTGCCGCCCGAGCGCCCGGAGGTTCCGCGCGTGGAGCACGATTCGCTTGTCTCGAATCCAATCGATGCGTTCCTGCTGCGGCAACTCGAGCGGAAGGGCCTTGCCTATGCGGAAGAGGCCCAGCCGCTCGCGCTCTTGCGCCGCGCCTACTTGGACTTGACGGGGATGCCGCCGCTTCCGGGAGACGTGCAGCGATATTTGGACGACCCGCCTCAGGATCGCTACGCCCTGCTGGTTGGCCGGCTCCTGGACGCTCCCGAGTACGGCGAGCGCTGGGCGCGCCACTGGCTCGACATCGCGGGCTACATCGACACCGAGGGCTTCGGCGCCTTTGCCCCCGTGCGGCAGAATGCGTGGCGCTTCCGCGACTACGTGATCGAGGCATTCAACGGCGACAAGCCGTTCGACGAGTTCCTGACGGAGCAGATCGCGGGCGACGAGCTCGCCCCTTGGAAGGACCTCGACGTCACGCCGGAACTCATCAGCCGCCTCGCGGCTACCGGATTCTTGAGGACCGCGCCGGACCCGACCTGGGAAATCGAGTTCGCGTTCCTCGGCGAGCGCATGAACATCCTTGCGGACGAGGTGCAGATCATCTCTTCGGGCATTCTGGGGCTCACCGTGGGCTGCGCTCGCTGCCACGATCACAAGTACGACCCGATCACGCAGAGCGATTACTACTCTCTGGCGGCGATTCTGCAGGCCGCCTACGACCCATACGACTGGCTGCAGCCGAAGGATCGGGAGCTTCACGTCGCCACGGAAGCGGACCGCGACAAGGCGTCGGAGCACAACGCGCCGCTGCAGGAGCAGATCGACAGGCTCGAAGACACCCTTGAGGAGGCGGCTCTCCCGTACCGGACCCGGCTCCTCGAAGAGCGGCTTGGCCGGCTGCCCGTGGCCGTCCGCCGTGACCTGCGCGAGCTGTCCAAGATTGCCGAGGATGACCGCACGGACGTGCAGCGGTATCTCGCCAAGGAATTCAAGCAGACCTTGGAGATATCCAACTACGTGCTCGAAGAGAGCTTCGAAGCCTACAAGGCGGAAGCCGACCCGATCGAGAAGCAGATCGCGGAACTGAAGGGCAAGCGGGCGCCCGAGCCTGGCATCCGCGCGCTCGTCGACATGGGTGGCGAGCCGTCTGCCAGCTACCTGCTCCTGCGCGGTGAGGCGATGAGTCCAGGGCGGCCGGTGGAACCCAGTGTGCCAGCCGTCCTGGAAGGTCACATCGAGCCGTACGAGATCCGGCCCTCTTGGCCCGGCGCGGACTCGAGCGGCAGGCGGCTGGCCCTTGCCCGCTGGCTCACGCAGCCCCGCCATCCCTTGACCGCGCGCGTGATGGTCAACCGCATGTGGATGCGCCACTTCGGGCGCGGCATCGTGGCCACGCCCGACAATTTCGGCCGCGCTGGCGCCGCTCCGTCTCACCCGGAGCTGCTTGACTGGCTGGCGACCGAGTTCGTGCGGAGCGGCTGGAGCGTCAAGCACATGCACCGGCTCATGGTGACTTCCCGTGCCTACCGCCAAGCTTCGCGCAAGGCGGACGAGATCGTGAGTGCCGATCCGGAGAACGCGCTGCTCTCGCGAATGCCGCTGCGCCGGATGCAGGCCGAGCAGCTGTACGACTCGATCCTGAGGGTGACCGGCAGGCTGGACCCGACCCGGTTCGGCCCGGCGACCGCGTTGGATGTCAAGGAGACCGGCGAGGCAAGGGCGGCGGGCTCGCCTGCCGGCTATCGGCGCAGCATCTACACCCTCAGGAAGCCGCGGACGCCGATCACCTTGCTGGAAGCGTTCGACGAGCCCGCGATGACGCCGAATTGCATTGTGCGCAACCAGTCCAACGTGCCGACACAGGCGCTGCAGCTGATGAACAGCGGGTGGATGTGGGAATTGTCCCGCTACATGGCCGGCAGGATCATCGATGGGACGGGTAGCGACCCCGCACAGCAAGTGCGCGCGGTCTACGCGCGGGCGCTCTCGCGGCAACCCTCGGAATTCGAGCTGCGGGAATCGCTCGCAGCGCTGGAGGAGCTCCGGGGCCACTGGACCGCCCGCCTGAAGCACGACCGCCGGGACGCTCCGATCGAGTCCACGGCGCGCTGGCTGGCCTTGGCGAACGTGAGCCACACGGTGCTCAACTCGGCGGGATTCGCCTTCATCGACTGATAATGACTGAGACGGAGCGATGTCCTTCCTGACCACAGCACGCCACCAGCCTCGCGGGAGAGCCCGAGCGTCGCTTGCGCGCCGCGATTTCTTCTCACGGATCAGCGACGGGCTCCACGGGGCTGGGCTCGCGTACCTGCTGGGAGCGGACCTCTCCTCCGCAAACCCGGCCTTGGCCGCAACCTCTGGCTCCGGTGCCTTCGACCTCTCGGCGAAACCGCCTCACTTCAAGCCCAAGGCCAAGGCCGTGATCCAACTCTTCATGCACGGCGGGCCGAGCCAGGTCGATCTATTCGATCCGAAGCCGGATCTGGCGCGGTATGTCGGCAAGACGCCGAGCCGGGACCTCACGGCCGTGGCCGTCAGCCCGCAGCAGAACGCGGGCATCCTGCCCTCCCCCTACGCATTCTCCAAGCATGGCGCCTCCGGACTCGAATTCTCCGAGTTGCTCCCGTGCATGGCCGAGTGCGCCGACGATCTGGCGGTGATCCGGTCGATGTTCACCGAGACGCCGAACCACGAGCCGGCGCTCAGCATGATCCATACCGGACGGCTCCTCGGGAGTCGTCCCACGATGGGCGCGTGGATTGCCTACGGCCTGGGCTCGCAGAATGAGAACCTGCCCGCCTATGTGGTGCTGGACGATCCGAAGGGACTGCCGATCAGCGGGATCAGCAATTGGAAGGCAGCTTGGCTGCCGCCGATCTGCCAAGGCACGCGCTTTCGCGCGGAAGGGTCCCCGGTGCTGAATCTCGACCCTCCCCCGGAGTGGCCCGAGGCCGTCCAAGGCATCGAGCGCCGTTTGCTGCGAGCCCTCGACCGTGCCCATCTAGCGGGGCGGCCCCACGAGCCCGACCTCCCAGCCCGCATCTCGAGCTACGAGCTCGCCGCCCGCATGCAGATCGAGGCGAGCGACGCGCTGGACCTGTCACAGGAGGACGAGCGCACCAAGGAGGCGTACGGTCTGAACAGCGGCCTGACCCGCTCGTACGGCACCCGCTGCCTCATGGCGCGACGGCTAGTCGAGCGCGGCGTGCGCTTCGTGCAGCTCTTCATCGAAGACCAAATCTGGGATTCCCACACCAATCTGGACAAGGGGCTGCGCTACAGCTGCGGGAAGACCGACCGGCCGACCGCGGCGCTGCTGCAGGACCTGAAGCAGCGCGGGCTGCTGGACGAGACGCTCGTGCTCTGGGGCGGCGAATTCGGACGGCTCCCTCTCGGCCAGGGCGATCCGACCGACGTGGCCCGGCTGGGCCGCGACCACGGACCGAACGGATTCACAATGCTGATGGCGGGTGGCGGAGCGAAGGGCGGCACCGCGCACGGCGCGACAGACGAGCTGGGCAACCACGCTGTGGAGGGCCGGGTCAGCGCCCATGACTTCCACGCGACCGTGCTGAATCTGCTGGGGATGAACTTCCGCGAACTGGTCTATCGGCGCCACGGCCTGGACGAGCGGCTGACCGATCAGTTCCCGGCCCGAGTGGTCGGGGAACTCATCGCCTGATTGGCGGGACGCTGCCGGCGAGGCCGGCAGCCTTCCCGCTGGTCTCAGAGATCGGAATTGACCACGTAGTACGACTCGCCGTCGCGGACTTCCATCCGGCCGCCGTTCTCGATAATGGCGGTTTTCGCGACTGCGGCGATGCGGTCCACAATCTCGCTGATCGGGGTCCGCAGTTTGACATCGTCGCGGGAAATGTTGATGTACGAGTCGTTGAACGGCTCGTCCCAGACTTGCCATTTGCCGAGGGTCTTGGTTTGGTCGAGCGCGGCGGCTCCCATGCCGCTCAAGCCGTTGCGCACGCCGATCAGCCCGCCGGCGGTGGCGGCTTGGTTGTCGCAGTCGTACCCGGCCGAGGTCGCGATGCCCACGGTCTTGATGTAGTTTCCCTCGCCGTAGAGCACGGCCATGATCCCGACCAGGCCATTCACCAGGGACGACACGACGCTCACCGGCGCCTCATAGTCGCCTTTCTTGTACTCGTAGTACCTGTCGTGGATCTTCCGCCGGCTGTCGCGCCAGTCGTCGTGGTCGGCATGCCACTTCACTACATCGCGGAGGCCTTCCGCGAAGGGCCCCTCGTCTGGCACGGCGTCGATGCCGATCTGGACGAGCTTGCCCACGTCCTTCTCGAAGAAGGCCGCGCTGATCATGGCGCCGTAGGCGATGGTCGGGTGCGTGCCCCAGTCGTCATTGGTGATCCGGGCGCCCCACAGCGCGCGCTCCGCGGCCTGCTTCGTCATGCCCGGGTAGAACGCGCTCCAGATCTCGTTGACAAGTTGCGGATCGATCTGGAACCAGTGCCTGTTGTTCTCCTTGCGCCCGGTGTCCGGGGCCACGAAGCCGCGCTCCATCAGGTTGCGGGCCTCGCGGTTCGCGACCCAGATGAAGTCGTTGATGTGGGTCTTCCACATTTGGGTGATTTCCGGGTAGGTGATGTCCAGTCCGTATTTCTCGACCGCGTGCAGGGTGATGAACTCGATGTCAGTGTCGTCGTCGCTGAAGGCTCCCCGCAGGGCGTTCACCATGATCGGCACGTACCCGCGCCGGTCTTTGTCATTGATCGTGAGCGGCGGGTCACCGTCGTAGTCGGCCGTGTACACGTGATCCACGAGGACCGGAACCGGCTCTTCGACGTACTTGTTCTCGAATGGGAACCCGTAGTAGTTGCCCAAGAGTTGGCCGATCCAAAAACCGGACAGCTTGTCCATCAGCTCCTCGTGGCTGATCGACCGCTCCGCGGCTCTCAGATCGGGGACGACGGCCAGCGGCGCCACCGCCACCGCCGCCGCGATGATCCAATGCATTGTTCGCGTCATAAGAATCTCCTCGCTCTGCGCGCTGTGTGCCGCGCTCCACTCTGGCTTGGGAACGTGTAGTCTACCGGAAGACCACCAAGTTCTCGAGGACCACATCGCTGCCCTGAGAGCCCCCATACGGCTCCCCAAGCACCACTACCCGCAATGTATGGGTCGTATCGGCAAGCCCGAACGCGTGCCAGACAGCTTCGCCGTACTTCCGATTGTCCTCGTCCGGGTACACATCGACGCTCTTGTGGAGCTCGCCGTCAAGATAGACTTCGGCCGTTCCGCCGGTCGATAGGTACGGGCCTGTGATGATGGCTCCGGTGCCTTCGAAAGAGATCGTCGCTTCCGCGCCCCTCTTCGAAGCGGCCTGGCCGTGCCATTCGGTGCCGCGCCGGTCGGTGACGAGGTGGGGCTCCCAAGGGCCCTCCCACTTCCAGCGCTCATCCTGCGCCGGAATCCGTTCCCTAGGCGAGCCGTAGTCATCCCAGATCTCCAGATCGGCGGGCACGGCCTCCTGCGTCTTGATCACGAGGCGATCGCCCTCGACCCGCCCGCCGTGTCGCTCGGCCGTAGCGATGGCCCGCTTCTGGGTGCTCTCGACGATGCCTGGAAAGGTGAAGTCCGTGTAGCTGAACTTCCTGTCCGAAAGCGCCGGGATACCGCTCTTCCAAGCGTCGGGAATGCCCTTGTAGCCTGTCATTGTCCCCAGAATGCCGCAGGCGTTCGAGGGATTGCAGTCGGAGTCCTGGCCCGCACGGGTGGAGATGCGCAGCGTCTTCTCAAAGTCCGAGTCGCCGTACAGCAAGCCCAGCGCGATGTACGCCCCGTTCAGCTTGGCGTCAATGTTGAAAGCTCTCAGCGCGCCATTGGGGCAGGGCTCGCGCTTGTCCCATTTCTCTGCGATCAGGTCCCAGCTCTTCGTCCAGTCGTCGGGATGGTCGGCGGACCACTGCAACACGTCGTTGATCAGCTGGGCGTAGGGACTCTCGGCGGGCATGCACGCCACGCCGGCTTCCACAACCTTGCGCGGGTCGTCCTCGAAGAACGCCGCCGCGTACATGCAGGAGACGAACATGCCGCCGTAAATCCCGTCCCCGTGATTCATCACGCGCCCCGCCCGCAGGCACAGGTCGTTTGCGGCGACGGGCATCCCGGGCGTCATCAGCCCGACGAAGTCGGCCTCGATCTGGAAGTCGATGTCATTGGCGTGGGCATTGTGCTCCGGGGTGCCCGTCAGGATGGCCGGGACGCCCCGCTTCAGGGCCCGCCGGGCAGCCAGGTTGGCATGCCACAAACGGTACTGGGCGTTCTTCCAAAGGTCCCCGAAGTCTTGCGTGGTGGCGTCGAGTCCCTTGTCGTCGAGCACTTGCGCGAACGTCATTTCCACGTAGAGGTCGTCTTGGTCGAGGGCGTTGGCCACCATGTCGGGAGTCCATTCCGGCATGTCCTCTTCCGGCACGAGGCGTTGGTTGTAGACGAACTCGGTGGGATAGCCGTAGGCGACGCCAATCATCTGGCCTGCCCAGCCGCCTTCGATCCGGTCCCGGAGGTCGCCAAGCGAGATCGACACCTCCCCGGGCCCGTCGGAGGCGGCGCACTGCAGCAGCACCAACGCCGCTAGCAGGGAAATGCCGACTGCGGCAATGTTTCGCATCGATTCGCTCCTTATCCCAGGCTCCCAGCCCTCAAAGCGTGGCGATTCCGATCAGTGCGAGCCCGGTTGTGTAGCCGAGGAACATCAGCACGATGAAAGGCGTGGCGCTCTTTGGCGCTTGCCTGAATTCCTTCCAAATGAATACGCCCCAGATCGCAGCCACCAAGGTAGCACCCTGGCCGAGGGCGTAGGAGATTGCCGGTCCGGCCACGCCAGAGGCAATCACGTTCAGGCCAAGGGCAACCATCCAGATCAGGCCGCCCAGAACGCCCAGCGCGTGCAGCCTCGGACTACCGCCGAAGTAGCCCGAGTAGGTCTTGCCACCGGCCTTCATGAAGACCGTGTTCACGGCGAAGTTGCTCAACAGCAGGCCGATCCCGAAGTAGAGCAGGGCCGTGTAGGGGGTGAGGAATCCGGGCTCGATCGGCGCGGAGCCGAATTCCGGCGAGATCGCTCGCATCAGCATCGGGTAGAAGGATCCCATCAGGCAGCCGGCGATGACGGCGAATGCGAGGCCTCGCCCGAGACGCCTCCCGGCGACGGGCGGCAGCTTGCTGTAGGCCAGCGCCGACATGATCATGGCGACCACGATCAAGGCGACACCAGTGGCAATCAGGGTCGGATCCCCCTTCGGCGCCTCGAGATAGCTGCGCGTGGTGCCGATCACGAGCGCGAGGCCGACGCCGACCGGAAAGGCCAGCGACATCCCGGCGGCATCGATCGCGACGACCAGCAGGATGTTTGAAACGTTGAACAGGGCCCCACTCAGCACCGCGTCCGCAATCGGGTCGCCGGCGGCTTGCCCCAAGTTGGCGAGCGCACCCATGCCCGCCGGGCCGAAGCTGCCGAGCGTCAAGGCGAAGACTATGCCCGTGAGAAAGACTCCGATGGCATAGTCCCAGTAGTAGAGCTCGAAGGGCCAGTCCTCCTTGCCGGCCAACTTCTGCGTGTTGGCCCAGGAGCCCCAGCCCATCATCGTGACGATGCACAGGGCGATTGCCAGCCCCAAGCTGTCGACTACGAACATTCCAACCTCCCGAGTTGCCCGCTCTCAAGTGCCGCTGATCGTTCCTCTGGGGCCCGAGGTTCCGCCGCACGGGTGATCGCCCGCAGGTCGACCCGCGCCGCAAAGGGCTCGCCCAAACGGCGCCCTCCGGATCCAAGCGTCGGTTCCGCGCCCGCTGCCAAGGATGTCACCCGCCCCACTCTTCGCTGGCCGCTATTCAGGACTGCCGTCCAAGAGCAAGGCGGCGACGAGTCGCGCCCGCCAGACGCGCTGCCCCCCAACAATACGCCAACGCATTCCGGCGCGATCCATCATAGTCGACTAGGAGAGCCGGATTCAACCGGACAGAACCGCAACTCTCCCCTCCCCGCGAATCGTCAACGCTGGAGTGGGTCTCCCCGAGAGCCTCGGGTGGCCGTGATCGCCCCGCAGGCGATTCGGCGGCAAGAGATCCCCGATACGAGGCTCGCGAACTGCGGTGAGAACGCGCGGAGCAACCCCAGTGACCGATCGTCGAACCTCCTGTCCGGCGCCGCTCATGCCGCGGGCTCTCAGCGCTTGGAGCTACTAAGGAACACGTCCACTTCCTCGCGCAGCGGCACCGAATTCTGAGCGCCCGGACGGGTGACGGACAGGGCTGCTGCAGCGTTCGCAAATCTGGCTGCCCGCGGGACTGTCCGGCCTTCGGCCAGGGCCGTGGCAAAGGCACCGTTGAAGACGTCCCCGGCGGCGGTCGTGTCCACGGCGTCGACGGGGAAACCGGGCACGTGAATGGTCTCCTTTGCGGTGGCGATCAGGCATCCGCGCGACCCCAGCTTCAGAACTGCTGTCCGCGGTCCGAGAGCAAGCACTCGTCTCGCCGCTGCTTCGACATCGGCGTCGCATTCCATAGCGAGGTCCGGTTCTCCCAACAGAGTCTGGGTCTCCGTCTCGTTCGGCGTGAGGAAGTCGACGTGGCGAAGCAAAGCCGGCGGAAGCGGCCGGGCCGGAGCCGGGTCCAAGATGGTGCTTGCCCCTTGATTCTTGGCCGTTGCCAGCGAGGCCTCCACCGATTCGAGAGGAATCTCCAGCTGCGATAGCACATACGAGCCCTCGCGGATGCCAGCGAGCCGCTCCACGGCCAAGGTTGGCGTGACGGTCGCGTTGGCGCCGGCCGCGATGACGATGACGTTCTCTCCGTCCGGCAGCACGAGGATCACTGCCGAGCCGGTCGAGGTGTCAGCGACGCCGACCGTCTCTGCGTTGACCCCGGCAAAGCGTAGGCTGTTCATGAGCAGGGAAGCCAGCTCGTCTTGGCCGACTTGGCCAATCATCTGCACGCGGGCGCCCATCCGGCCAGCGGCGTAGGCTTGATTGGCACCCTTGCCTCCGCTGAAGGTCTCCAAGCGCCCTCCGACGATGGTTTCCCCGGGTTTGGGCAAGCGCTCGACCTTCTGGACGAGGTCCGCGTTCAGGCTGCCGATCACGACGATTTCAGGTTGCTCAGACATTGCTCTTTACTCCTGCCGGTAACTCGCCGGGGCTATCGAGACACGACCAACTGCGTGAGGGCCATGTCGCTGCCCTCGGAATCGGACTAGGATTTGGCCGACCGGTCACTGATACCGACAAGCGCAGTCTCACCCATGGCGCAGGGTTCCTCGAGCAGGTGCCACTTGGCCTCGCTCTCTTCCACCCGCTGGCCGTCGACAGATCTCTGGTGCCCCTCGTCACAGCCATTGTACGGGCCGGAGACAGGGGATTCCCACGACTCGCCAAGAGATCGGAATCGTTGGTGCCGGCTGGCCACGTTGCCGCCCAAGTCGCGAGGCTTGCCGGTCGGTGGACACCCAGGCACGCTCGTCGCTGACTCGACCGTCGTCGTAGCAGGCCGGATTCTCCGAGCGCCGACCCAATTGATTGTGGCGGTAGTGTGGTGTCGTTGGGAGATCCGCCAAAGCGCCGCAACTTCCACGCCTGAACTCCTTGTTGACTGGGAACCGCCCGTCCCGGGAGACTCTTGGCTTCCTCGCTCCGATCCGTGCGTCCGGCGGTGCCGCGTGCTCCGAATCATGCGGCTATGGGCCGCCTTTGACCGCGGTCCTTCGCAGCGATTCGGCGGCCGCCAGCTGCTTTCTCGCGAGTTCCATGCGTCCGGTCTTGTAATAGATCCGACCGCTCAGGTAGTGCGCCTCGTAGCTCTGAGGGCTCACTCGCAGTGCCCGCCCGACCGCGTCTTCCGCCAGTCCGAGCTGGTTGAGACTCATGTAGGTCTTGGCCAGCAACAGGTAGGATGCGGCAGCGCTCGGGTCGAGCCAGACGGCTCTCTTCAAAGCCTCGACAGCCTCCGCCAACCGGCCACGGCCTGACAGGGCTTCCCCCAGGGAATGCCATCCTGCGGCGTCGTGGGGCTGGCGCTCCAACTCGTGGCCCAGCAATTCCACGGCCCCTTGGTAGTCGCCCTGGCGAACGGCGATAACCCCCAGCCGGTAGGACGCTCCGGGCAAGCCGGGCTCCATCTTCAGCGCCTCGCGGAGCAGGGCCGTCGCGTCGGAGAGCCGATTCTCCCGGTACATCAGGTTGCCGGCCAGCAGAAGCGCTCGCGGCGAATCCGGGTCGACTCGGAACACCTTCGCAAACTCTTGCAGCGCCCGGTCGCGATGACCCAGGTGCAGATGAGACATCGCCAACGTGTACAGGAGCTCGGAGTCGTCAGGCCTCCAGTGGGCTGCTTTCTCCAGCAGCGGTTCGGCTTCGCGCCACATCCCGCGAAAGTAGTACGCGGCGCCTAAGATTTCCACGGTCTGCTTCCACGCTGCGGAATCGGGGCGTTCCATTTCGAGAGCGCCTGCCAGATAGCCGATCGCGGACTCGAACTGCCGCAGGCCATAGTGCGCGAGGCCGAGAAAGTGCGAGGCTTCGGGCCGGTCGGGGAACTTCTCGGGCCAAGTCTCCAAGTTATCGATCACACCCTCGAAGTCGTTCCGGGAGAGCCGGGTGTCGGCGTCCCTGACGGCCTGAACGTACTCGGCGAAATCCGGGGACTGCCCGGTTGCGGACAGGGCGATCGCCAGTGCGCCGGCCGTTAGCCGCAATCCGGCCCGCGTCACTCCCGGAGCCCCTTGCCCTGTTCGATCACGAAGAGGCGGTCGACGGCGGGGATCGCGTAATTCTCGCGCTGCCCGTTGGACCAGATCACTTCGAGGCTGTCGACCGTGTCCGCCGTTCTCAAGCCGAAATGCACTCGCTGATCGCTCTGGGACAGATAACCCCGGCCAGAGGAGACCTCGGCCCGCTGCCGGAACCCGCCGGCATCGACATAGGCGACAGAGCCAATCGCGTCCCGCGGAGTCTGCCGCCCGGGATCGCCCACCAGCTGCAGTCCTACCCAGTGATGGCCTCCCATCGTCCTCCGATTGCGCAGCAGCGTGGGCATCGAGTCCAAGTTGTTCAGGACCACATCAAGGGTGCCGCGGTTGAAGAGGTCTCCCACCGCGGCCCCGCGCGAGGACTTCGCACGGGCGAATCCCGAACCCGCCTCGTCCGCAGCGTCCGCGAACCGCCCGTTCCCGAGATTGCGGAGCAGGAGCGTCCTTTGCTTGTATGACGTCCCCCATGTGGCAGGGTCCGCTTGCGGGAATATGTGCCCGTTCGCAGCCAGGATATCGAGCCGGCCATCATTGTCGTAGTCCAAGAATTCCGCCCCCCATCCCAAGTACGGAAGCGTCACGGCCAGTAGGCCTGACTGCAGGGTGACGTCGGTGAAATCCAGATTCCCGCCGTTGCGGTGCAACGTGTAGTTGTCGCCCGCAAACGTTGTGAAGAAGAGATCGTTGCGGCCGTCGTGGTTGTAGTCCCCCACCGCGACGCCCATGTAGGCCTGTTCCAGCCCGTCACCGTTCGTGCCCAGGCCACTGAGCACGCCGAGTTCCTCGAATGTGCCGTCCCCAAGGTTGCGGTAGAGGAAGTTGGGCATCGAGTCGTTTGCGACGATCAGGTCCAGCCACCCGTCATCGTCGGCATCAACCCATGCCACAGCGAGACCGTAGCTTGCCCGGCCACCTCGAAGCCCCGCACTCTTGGTGACATCCCGGAACTCTCCAGCCCCCTCGTTGCGGTACAGATGGTCAGCCGCCGGTTCGAGGCCCTTCGGGCCGCAAGCGACCGGAGTCCCGTAGTACACGCAGGCTGGCAGACCTGATTCAAACGCGACGCCAGTGGCCGGAGCGTTGCCAGCCTGCCGGGCAGTGTCCGGACTCACGGGCCGAGGCGCGGTTGCCGAACCGCCTGGCGGAGGGGGCGATTCCCAGTCAAAGTTGACATAGCTAGCCACGTAGAGGTCCAGAAGCCCGTCTCGGTCGTAGTCGCCAAATGCGCATCCGGTCGCCCAAGCGTCGACTTGGACCCGAGCCTGTTCCGCGACATCCGTAAATTCCCCGTTTCCTTGGTTCAAGTAGAGACGGCTCTTGCCAAAGTTGCTGACGAACAGGTCGACCCACCCGTCGTTGTTCACGTCTCCCGCGCACACGCCCGACCCCCAGCGGCGGTTCGCCACCCCGGCTTGCCGGGTCACGTCTTCAAACGTGCCGTCCTGATTGTTTCGGAACAGGGCGGCGGAGTTCTCAGGCGCCATTCCTGCCCGCGCCGCGTCCGACAGGGAATTCACGAAGTAAATGTCGAGCCAGCCGTCCTTGTCGTAGTCAACCAGCGCGACTCCGGAGCCGATCGTCTCGGGCAAGTATCGCTTCTCGAGCGAGCCGGACCGATGCTCGAATGAGTCAACAGCGGAAGCCACCGTCACGTCTCGGAACCGATCCCGGGCCTCGGCCTGGGCTGCGGCGGGTGGCGCTGCGAGCAAGGAACCCGCTAGGACGGAGAGCGCAAAGCGGAGGAAGCGGCGTTCCGGATCAGCTGCGGTATCTACAGTGTCCGCAGCCCACCGGGCACCACGCAGCCTAGCTCCAGATCGCTTGGCCCCGGTCCTTGGGCAAGCCTGCCGCCCCCCTGAAGCGACGGTTGGGACCCGGTCCCGGAGTGCGGGATTCCCGCGGTGCGTCTGATTCCGGCACGCAGCGTCCAGGCTCTCGGACAGCGATGCGACGGTTTCTTCTGAGCGGGAACGAACTTCAGGACCGAGGGTTGCAGTCGGCATCAGGTCACCGTTGTCAGATTGAGGAAATCCAAGCCATTGCGATCCCCCACATCCTCCGATTCCCGCGCCTCTGACCGAACTAGGACTACGAGAGTCGCAGACTGCAGTGCAGCATGCGTTGCACCCGCTACTCCAATCGGCGGCTCAGCTTGGTCAAGCGCTCCCCGTAGAAGTTAGGCGTCGGCGGTTCTCCGTCCCTGACCAGCACGACCCCGCGTCGGACTAGAGCCGATAGCTGAGTCGTGTGTAATGGTACCCCCGTTGATCCCGAGCGGTGATGTCCGTGCGTACGGGAAGATCCCCTGGGACTCGGTCCCGGGTTTGACATTTCCCTGCCGGTCGGTGAAATTGCTGAACGGTGCCCCCGCAATGCCCGATAGGAATGTCCTGAACAGATGGTTGAACCGTTTACCCCCCTCCGGATGAGCGTCGAAGAGGTCTTGGGTGCCGATTATCAACTCCCAGCCTCGAGACAGCACGATGCGCTGCCGGTGGGGCCATCACCGTGTCCCACCGGACGGCACTGTGCGAGCGTCACCAACCAGGCGGCCCCATGCGATCGGTCGCGCACCTCGCGCTCGCCGCTCCGCCAGCTCACGGAGCGGAAGAATGGCTGTGTGCGGGAGTGCCGGCATGCGAAAACCCCAATGAATCATCACTTCGATGAGTTCTGTAGCCCGCTATTCCTGCGCGTGTTGCTTTCCAGCAGACGACGGTTGCGCTGCACCGGCCAAGCGGCAGGATAGGAGCCACCGCTTAACACCGATGCGGCTTCCCTGCCTCCACCGGGCCACCAGTCCACTCACTCTTGACTTTCTCGCCCTGGCTGGTCATCATGGTCAAGTCACTCAGAGGCTGCTCGTCTTGCCGCACACCAAAACTGACCACAAGGCCAAAGCCACCTCACTGGCGCGCTACGTGCGCGATGCGCCGCAGACGCGGGTGGACGAAGTGTTGACCTGGGACGAGATCGAGGTCCTGTGGGTCCAGGTGCGGGCGCTCGATCTGTGGCGGCCGACCGAGCCGGACCGCGCGCCACCGGGCGACATCCGGACCTGGGTAGTGTGGCTGGCGATGACGTCCGGCTTCCGACCCTCGAAGCGCCGACCCCTGCCGGGCGCCATTGTGCTCCGGCGGGCCTACGCCGCTTTGTGGCGCTTGGTGCGGTACGAGCAGAAGCGGCCGGAGCCCATCCTCATCAGGCCCGATTTCGCGGAGCCGCCGAGCGCAGCCCGGCCACAGGCCATGGAGTCCCGGTAGCGCCAAGCCGGAGAGCTCGGGCTTAAGCGCGACAGCTCGGGGCGAACCACAGGGGCCCTCACCGGAGGGCAGCGCCGGAGAACGTCCGCCAGTCCGTCTGCAGCCGGTGCGGAGTCGGCCAGTCTGTTGGCTGAACCCCGCACCGACTCCTGGCTTGGCCGCAGTCGCCAGCCATCGGAGGCGCTGGCGCCCAAGGGACAGCGGCCGCCCACTCCCCGTCCAATCTCCCCGAAGACGGCGGCCTGAAGCACGCCCAAGACGCCGCTCGGCACTAGACTCGTCCGCACCGGTGCTGCCATCTTCCAGACTTGGCCCACCGCCCCGGGGCCTCTCACAGATTCGGCTAGACCAAGTTCAACTCGCAGCTGAAGAAAAGGGTCAAATCCGATCTGGCGATAGGGGCCCGGGGGCTGAATCGCCTGAACTGGCTGGGGCCTGATCCCGGTCGGCCGCGCCTGACGGGCGGTGAACGGTCGTCCGACTCGAGAGGGAGTCATCGCCACGACCGCGTACCCCGCCCGCGGGTCAGGAAGCCGCCGCTGGGATCGCTGGGGGGCTCACTCGCGCGTGATGGTCTCGTCCAAGTTGAGGATCAAGCTAGCCATCATCGCGTAGGCCGCGAATTCCGGATGCTCAAGCACGTCAGCGGGCAAAGCGTCGCCCTGCCCGACCAGTGCAGCGGCGGCGTCAGGCTCCGTGCGGTACCGGTCTAGGTGGTAGTTGAACCCAGAAACAAGCACCCGCTCCTCGTCAGGTGTCGGCCGCCGGGAGGTCGCCAGCCGGAATATGCGGGCCAACCGCCGATCATGGGCCGGGGCTGACTCTTGGATGGCCCTTTTCGCCAGCGCCCGCGATGCCTCCAGATACGCGGCGTCATTCATGCGGTTCAGGGCTTGCAGGGGGGTATTCGTGCGAACGCTCAGCACAGTGCACGCCTCACGCCCCGCGGAATCGAAGAGCATCATCGAGGGAGGCGGCACTGCGCGCTTCCAGAAGGTGTAAAGGCTGCGCCGGTATAGCTCGGACCCGCTGCCGATCTGGTAATCCTCTCCACCGGCAAGCTCCGTCCACAGTCCGACGGGTTGGTAGGGCCGCACGGACGGCCCCCCGATTTCGTCCACCAGCAGTCCGGAGACCGCCAAGCTCAAATCCCGCACTGCCTCAGCCGGAAGCCGAAGACGAGGGCCTCGCGAGTAGAGCGCGTTCTCCGGGTCAGCCTCCGCAGATCCCGTCCCCATCCGCGACGATTGCCTGTATGCGGCGCTCATGACAATGGTCTTGACAAGGCGCTTGACATCCCACCCCGACTCCATGAAATCCACCGCGAGCCAGTCCAGAAGCTCGGGATGCGTCGGCCATTCTCCCTGAGACCCGAAGTCTTCCACCGTCCGAACGATGCCCCTGCCCCAGAGCATCTGCCAGGCGCGGTTGACCGTCACGCGGGCGGTCAGCGGATTCTCGCGGGCGACAAGCCAGCGCGCAAAGCCCAGACGATCGGCCGGGTCGTTCCCCGACAGCGAGGCGGGCAAACCAGGGAAGACCTCCTCGGCCGGAGCGTCATACGCCCCGCGGTCGAGCCGGTAGGTCTTCTTGCGCGGCGCCATCTCGCTCATGACCATCACCGTCGGCACGGCGTCGAAAGCCGCTTGTCGGCGGGCCTCCAAGTCACGAATGCGTGCCGTGAGTGCCGTCAGCTCGGTCGGTGCGAAGCTGTTGCGGAAGGCCATCCTCAGCTTGAGCGCCTCCGCAGGGGAGCGATCGCCATTGGGGACACGGGCAATTTCCGACAGATTCCTGCCAGAGGCGAGCGTACCGACCTCCTCCTCGGTCAGGGCGCGGTCGTAGACGAGCAGCCGCCGCAGCTCACCTTGGTAGTCCTTGCCCAGGCCTCTCCCGACACGCAGCGGTTCTTTGGACCGGATCTCCTGGTTCATCTCGTCGCGGATGATCCGCAGCGGAACCGGGCTGCCATCGACGTAGATCCGCAGCCCCGAGGCCAGGCGCGTGCCGTCGTAGGTGAACGCAACGTGGCTCCATTCGCCCAGTGGAATCTCGTCCCTGGTCTCTAGCCGAATGCAGTCGTCCAACCAGCGAGTCACCAAGTTGACCTGCAGCTTGCCACCCTCGAGGTACATTCCCCACCCAGGGTTTGACTGCGTGTCCTCCTCTCCGGCAACGTTGCGCGTCTTGGCAATGATCGCCCCATCCTTGCTCTGGGGGCGGATCCAAGCAGCGGCTGTGAACCGGCTGTAGAAACCAAAATCTGCCGTGTCGCCGAACTCGAGGAAGTCGCCGCCCCCGAATTCCTTGGAGACGTCTGTCCAGCGCTCCCCGGGATCCGGAAAGGCAAGCACAAGGTTGCGCCGGTCAGCCCAGTCGAGAGCCTCTCCCTGAGTCGAGATCTGCCCTTCCCATGCGTCGAGAGCGTCCTTAAGCCCGAGTTCCAATCGATCGCGCTCGGCCCTGAGCTCCCTCAGCTCGCCGTCGATGCCGTCCAGCAGCTCCGAGTCTCCGGGTGTCGGGGCCTTTATGAACGGCGGCGAATTCCCGTACTTGAACGCCTTGCCCTTTTCCGGAACGTTGTTGAAATAGGCGTAGAACTCGTAGTACTCCTTCTGCGTGAAGGGATCATACTTGTGGTCGTGGCAGCGGGCGCAGCCAAGCGTCAGCCCCAGCCAAACGGTCGAGGTGGTGTCGACCCGGTCCACGACGTACTCCACGGCGTACTCGGCATCAACGATTCCGCCCTCCCCATTGCCCCGATGATTGCGATTGAAGCCTGTGGCGACGACCTGCTCTACGCTTGCCCCGGGTAGCATGTCGCCGGCCAACTGCTCCACAGTGAACTCATCGAAGGGCTTGTTGGCGGAAAAAGCGTCGATCACCCAGTCGCGCCAGCGCCACATGTAGCGCTCCGCATCCGTCTGGTAGCCATTGGTGTCGGCATATCGAGCGGCGTCCAGCCAGCGGATCGCCATGCGCTCCCCATAACGCGAAGAGGCGAGCAACCGATCGACGACCGTTTCGTATGCGCCGAGGGATCTGTCCTGCAAGAAGGCCTCGACATCGGACAGTTCCGGCGGCATGCCGGTGATATCCAGGGTCACCCTGCGGATCAGAGTCTCTTTCGATGCCTCGGGGGAAGGCTGGAGGCCCTCGGCGCGCAAGCGGCGCATCACAAAGCTGTCCACCGGATTGACGGGCCAGCGCGTGTCCTGCGAGCCGTCGGCGAAGTCGGTCCCGCCGGGAACGGCGGGCCGCTCCGGCGCCAGAAACGCCCAGTGCCCCTGCCACTCGGCACCCTCCCGGATCCATTCCCGCAACAGATCAACCTCGTGCTGTGACAGCCTGTCGTGTCCCATCGCGGCTGGCGGCATCCTACGGTTGTCATCTGGGGTTGAGACGCGAATGTACAGCTCGCTGCTGTCAGGCTGCCCCGGGACGATCGCACGGCGGGCGCCCGTGAGGGCCACGCCGGCACCCTCCTGAGTGTCGAGCCGCAGCGTCGTCATGCGCTTGGCCTCGTCGGGCCCGTGGCATGCGAAGCAGTTCTCGGAGAGTATCGGGCGAATGTCTCGATTGAACTGTACGGCTCCGGGTGCCGGCGCAACGAGTGCCAAACCGAACAGAGCAGTAAGAAGTGTGATGGGGTTAGGATGCCGCAAGGTCGCTCAAATTATACGGCGTTCCGAGCCTGCACGGGCCCTTACTCTCCAGAATGCCTATCGAGGCCTCCCTGATGCCGGTCGTTCCGGAGGGTCGTGGAGAGCCAACGGCCTCGGCGACGGGCAACAACGCGATCCCGGTACTCCATTCATGCCTTAGATGCGATCGTCACGAAACCGGTGGTCCAAGCCGTAGATTCTTCTGCTGCAGCTGGCATTCCAACGCCAACTCCTGCGGCGACTCGTGAAGTGCGGCGTCTTGGATCAGATCGGGAGCGCGAAGGGTCGCCGATCTGCGAAATTCGCATTCTGGGGCCTGCTCCGAGCCATCGAAGACCCGAGTCCGTAGCAGGTCGTTGGAAGCAATTCCGGGATGGCGCCTCCGACTCGCTGGGCGCCAATGAAGTGGTGGCTCAACCCTATGCGGCCCCGAGTGGTTCATCCCTTCCGGAATCCACGGAGCTAATCTTGACAGCGGGGGCGCAACGATATGGAAGCCGAGCTCTCGAGACGCCGAGCGGACCGACCACTGGCGGAAAGCCACCCGGGAACCCGAGAGTGTCTCCGGACCGCTCTCCAAGTTCACCGCGCAAGAGAATAGACGGTCATTCCGCGACGGCATGAGCCTCTCCGGGTGAATCGGAAGCCCGACTCGCCCCGATGGGAGTCTTAGCGATGGCCCCGGATGGCCTCCGACGCGCCCCGAGCCACCAACGCTTGAACGAAGCGACCGTCCGAAGTTCGGACCGTCCCGAACGTGCCGACCAACGCTGACACTCTGCAAGCGGTGATCTCCTCGGTGCTGGGCCGTACTTGCAGCTGGCGCCCAGCAATCGGCGTCAGAGGCCTCCGCACTCCGACCTGCCAGGTCCGATCACAGCAGCCGCCAATCTCACCCGTGTCTTAATCAATGCGCGCGTCCTGGCCAGTGGCCTTCGTTCATCTAGGCCACGGGACCTTCTCGACTCGGTCAATCGGTCCGTGATTATGCACTTGACACAAGATAGGTACGGTGATTCCGTGGCGGGATGCGCAAATCTATCAGGTGTTTGGCCATGGGGAGGGTTCTTCTAGAGCATGGAGTCTTGGATTGAACCGTTTTGGGATCTTGGCGATTGGAGGTGGCAGGTCCTCGCTCTTGCTTGGGCAATTGTCATCGTGCTGACCTACGTTCTTCCAGTCGGGGCGATGACCAGGATTTTCGAATGACGGATGCGAAAGTGACTCTGGCACGGATGCGTCAAGCGGCCTTCCTGTCGTGGACCAGCTCGCGGTAGCGCAGCGGGTCGGTGGTGAGGATGCGCTTCACCGTGTCGCGGAACATGTGCGGATTGTTGCGGTTGTTGAAGCGCCACTCCATCTCCTCGAGGTAGCGGTCAAGATGCTTGGCGCTGATCGTGTGGAACGCGCCGATGATGGAGCGCTTGAACAGTGACCAGACGCCCTCGATGCTGTTGGTGTGCACGTCCCCGACCACCCATTCCTCGATCGAGTGGTTCACGGTTTCGTGGCGCGTGTTCTCGGTTTCGATGCCGAGGTAGGATTGCAGCTCGTCCGTGTAGAGCGCCTCGGCCTTGTCCGAGACGTTCTTCTCGATGAAGGTGTGGAGCGTGGCCTTGCGGACATTCGGGATGCTCTGCAGGCGCACTTGGCCGCCGCGCTGGATGGCGCCGGCCACCCAGGTCTTGTTCTTGCGGCAGCCCCTGCCGACGTGCTTGCGCTTGCCGCCAATCAGCGTCTCGTCCACTTCGATGACCCCGAACAGTGTGGGGCCGTCGAAGGGATCGTTGCCCATTGCCCCCCGAATGCGGTGGCAGAGATACCAGGCCGTGCGGTAGGATCCGATGCCCAGTGTGCGCTTGAGCTGATTGGCCGAGATCGCCTTGCGGGACTCCATCATCAGGTGGATGGCGACCAGCCACTTGCGCAGCGGCAGATGGGAATCATGCATGATGGTTCCGGCGGTGACGCTGAACTGGTAGCGGCAGGCGGAGCAGTCCCACTGCGGTCGGGCCGTGAGTTCGCTCACTCTTTCGCAGCCGCATTGCGGGCAGGACACCTTGCCCCCCGGCCAGCGCAGTTCCTCCAGGAAGTCGCGGCACTTCTCATCGGTGGTGAAGCGGTCCATCAGGTGCATAAGATTGGAGGGAGAGGTGTCAGGCATGGCAAAGCACTCCAAGCGGAAGCGAAGGCTGCCCCGCAACATTGTCAATCGTCCGGACTCGGAAATCATGGAGCGGATCTTCGGCAAGCGCGTAAAGCGCGAGCTGGACAAGGTGGCTCACCGGTCGGAACGTGTTGCAAAAAAAGGCCCTTCGGCTCATCCAAAGCCATGATATCAAGCCTACCTATCTTGTGGCAAGTGCATAATCACGAATCGGTCCCACGGTCTCGACGGGGCGAAACGCTTCCCGTGACCCCATGTCATAGCGGTCGCCCGGCGCGAGGAAGTAGAACTTCCCGCCGGTCGGGATCTGCCGCTGATTGTCGTAAATGGCGATGTAGCTCTGGCCGATCACCTCAAATTGGTCCCCGTCAACGACAATCGCAGTGTTCTCATCGATGCCGATGCCGAGCAACTCCGGATGCGCCTCGATCACCTCGACGAGATCGAACTGCCGGTTCCGCATGAGCAGGTGCTGATCAACCCCGACGTTCTTCAACAGCCCAAACCCTTCGACGTGATCGCCCATCATCACCGTGTTCGTTGCGGTGTCTCCCCGGACCAGAAAGGATCCCATGATTGACGCCCCGGCGGATGACCCACTGATCACACCTCCACGTCCTAGCAGTGCAACCATCTCCGTGTGGGTCTGAGTGTTCAGATACGCGTCGGCCAGACGCCACTGACGGCCTCCGCCGAGATACACTCCCCGCGCCCGCCTTAGCGGCGCGACGAATTCGTCGGTGTCGGCCACCTTTGGGTCGTACGTGTGCAGGACAGTGATGTCAGTAGCACCGGTCTCCCTGAACGGACGCTGTCCTTGCCAGTATTGGTCGTAGTGGGCTGATCCGCCCGCAGTCGGAATGAGAACGAGCGGGGCGTCCCGACCACCTGCAAGCGCGATGATCCGCTCGACAATCTTCTTGTCACGCAGCCCGCCTCCGATCAGAACGAGCGATCCCCGGGGAGGCCCGACGCTTGGACTCTCTGGAGACGGCGGGCCTTGCGAGAGAACCGGCGCACGCCCGAGCAACAGCGCGACCGCCAGCAAGGCAACCTTGGATTTGGCTAGCAACGATCGGCTCCGCGGACACTGCCGAGTGTACAGCCCGTTCAAGTCGGGAGTCAAAGCAATCCGAGTCTCGGCCGTCCGGAGCTTTCCCGCCCAGATCGTGACAAACCCCACACCTCTGCCACCGTGGATCCGCCAGTGGCGGCGACGGTCACTAAGCCGCAAGGGCCAGCTCAGACCTTGATCCAGAAGCCATCCCTAGCGATCCGCACCCCAAGGTGCCGCTCAATCAGTCTCGGGCACCAGGGGCAAGCAACTGGTGCCCGATCCCGGAATCCCGATTTAGACCCTCGCAAACTGGACCGATTTCCCCCTCTCAGGTTCGCATGGCACTCAGCTATTTCAAACTTGGAATTCAGCACAATTATACACACATGTAGCGAAACTATAGGGCCTATAGCGCGCTGCTGGGTCCCCGAATTCTTGGGGGCTTATATACGACAGTAACCAAATGCGGGGCGGCTAGCGCTTTTTCCCGGGCATGGCGTAGCGGATCTTCACGGGCTGGACCACGGCGGCCGTCAGCTCCTCGAACGTGGCGTCCAGGCGCAGGTCCTCCCGCAGTTCGGCCGCGCTCGGCTGGTACGACGGGGCGATCAGCGTGATCTCTGGAGGTTCTGGTTTCTTTCTTGCAGGCATCGTTTCTCTCAGCTCCTCCTAGATTTGCAGCTTTGCCTTCAGGTACTCCATACCCGAAGCTCACGCCGCCCGCGCCCCCGAGTCCAGCCCGTTGCTCTTGATGAGCGTCTTGTACTTCAGCCGCTTGCCGTCCATGCCGTCACGCATGGCGACGAGCTGGTCCTCGGTGTTCCGCTCCCGCATGTTGTGGCGGCCTGCGAACTCCTGCACGTAGCGGTCGAGATGCTTCGGGCTCATCTTGTGGAACGTGCCCTTGTGCGCCCGCTTCAGCATGGACCAGAGGCTCTCGATGCCATTCGTATGAACGTCGCCCTTGACGTACTCCTTGAGCGAGTGCTTCACGGTGTCGTGGTCGAACTTCATGCCTTCGTAGGAGCCGTGGTCGTCGGTGTAGACCTTTGCGCCCTTCGCCGCGTGATCCTCGACGAATCCCTGCAGCGTGTCCTTGTCGGTCGATTCAACGACCTTCGCCGCCACTTGGTTCGTCTCCCGGTCCTTTGCACCTACCACGGCGGTCTTGCCGACGGGTCCGCGTCCGCTCATCTTCTCCCGCTTGGACTTCGGCATGTTCTTGCGCCTGCCGCCCATGTATGTCTCGTCGACTTCGACTGGGCCGGAGAACTGGTTGCCGTTCTGGGACAGCGCGTCCCTCAGCCTGTGGGCGAGGAACCACGCCGTCTTCTGGGTCACGTCCAGGTCGCGGTGCAGCTTCATGCTGGCCACTCCCTTCAAGCTGGTCGTCACGAGGAACATGGCGATGATCCAGTCCTGACAGCCGAGCTTGGAGCCCTCCATGACCGTGCCTGTCTTCGTGCTGAAGAACGGCCGCCCGCAGACCTTCTCCCGACACCGGAACGGCATGGTCGGATGCTTGCAGCCCTTCTGCACGTTGAACGAACCGCACTTGGGGCAGTGAACTCCCTTGGGCCAGCGGTTCCGGATGAACCACTGTTCTGCCTGCGCGTCGGTCGGGTGGGTCTTGATGAACTTCTTCAGGGATATTCCCTTGCGGAACGCCTTGCCCGGCGCCTGCTTGTCTGCCGCCATGCTTCTATCTTACAGGAGAATAACCATCGTGTCAAGCGGTTATCAGTGTAAAGTGTTTGAGATCAGTGATTTATGAGATTTGCTTGGAACGAACGCAGCGCTAGCCGCCCCGCATTTGGTTACTGTCGTATATAATCCCCAATTCTTGCCCTCCATGACTCGAAGTCCCTTGCTTGCGCACGAGATCCCGGCAGGGGCCACCAACCCGCCCATCCAGACTGAGGCTTGACAGCAATAGAAAAGATGGTTTAAACAGATAGATTGGACAACGTTCTCCAGACCATTGTGCGCTCGCTGCGCTCCACAGCCGATGCGCTCCCGGATGCTCGCAACGGCCCCAACCTTCGTTACACCCTGGCAGACGCCGTGCTCAGCGCCTTCGCCTGCTTTTTCGTGCAGTCTCCCTCCTTCCTCGCTTTCCAGAGAGAGCTGCTGTTTCGCTGGGCCCGCTCGAACTGTCAGACGCTGTTTGGCATCAAGGACATCCCCTGCCCACAGCAGATCCGCAACCTCCTCGACGGTCTCCCGCTAGCCAACTTCGCGCCCCTGTTCTTGCGCATCCTCTCTGACTTGCGCAGCCAGCCGCGCTCTCTGGGCCCCTTCCTGCGCCTCGGCGGACGTGTGCTGGTTGCCCTCGATGGAATCGAGTTCCACCAATCCCGCAAGATCCGCTGCGCACTGTGCTCCTGCCGCCATACCGGCAAGGGCAAGATTCCCCAGTACTTCCACACCATGCTGGCTGCCGTGATCGTCGCCCCCGGCCACAATCGCGCCCTGCCCTTGATGCCCGAATTCGTGCGTCCCCAGGATGACCCCGGCGAGCAGGGCTCGCGCCAATCCCGCAAGCAGGACTGTGAGCTCAACGCCGCCAAGCGCTGGTTCGCGCGCTGGCACGCGCAGTTGCGCGGCTTGCGTCCGGTGTGCCTCGGTGATGCCCTGTACTCCAAGCATCCGTTCTGCCGCCAGATCCTGGATGCCGGCGCCGATTTCCTGTTTGTCGTCAAGCCCGGCTCGCATCCGGCCCTGTTCGCCGCCATCGACGGCACCCGCCCGCGTACCACGAACTGGCTGCGGCGCCGCAGCCAGCACGGACGCGGCTGGCGGCAGCAGCGCTACCGCTGGGTGTCGGGCGTGCGCGTGCGCAACAGCACTGACGCGGTCACGGGCACCTGGATCGAGATGCGCATCTGCCAGCGCAGGCCCGATGGTTGGCAGCAAACGTACTACAGCACCTTCTTCACGAGCCTTGCGGTGCGCGGCGAGAACGTCGAGGAAATCGCGCGCTGCGCGAGAGCGCGCTGGAAGGTCGAGAATGAGTGTTTCAATTGCATCGCGCGCCATGGACAGAACTTCAAGCACAATTTCGGCCATGGCAACAAGGGTCTGGCGAATGTGCTCGCGACGCTGAACCTGCTGGCCTTCGCGCTGCACACAGCCCTCGACGGCCTGCCGGGCCGCTGGCAGCAATGCCGTGAGTACCTGCAAACGCGCAGCAAGTTCTTCGCCAAACTACGCTTCTTCACTGAGGAATTCGTCTTCCGCGACTGGCCCAGCCTGTTGGACACGATGCTACACCGGCGAGCACCACCGACTTGGCAATGGGGGGGTTGCACCCCAGCATGAGTATCGGCAGCAGTCAATCACGCTCTGCTACAAGAGCCAGCAGCATCGCTGTGCCCGCTGCCACAAGAGCCCATCGGACAGGGTGTCGCTCTACGGCACCAGTGGCCCTTACAGCCACGACCGCATGCCGAGATGCCCGCGCAATCCTCACCTAACCGAGCAGATCGCTAGCGACAGCACACCTTCCGAACTGCATCGCTCGAGCTACCTGCCATATTTGGAACCGTGATTATGCACTTGACACAAGTTGGGTACGGCGATTCCGTGGCGGGATGCGCAAATCTATCAGGTGTTTGGCCATGGGGAGGGTTCTTCTTGAGCATGGAGTCTTGGATTGAACCGTTTTGGGATCTTGGCGATTGGAGGTGGCAGGTCCTCGCTCTTGCTTGGGCAATTGTCATTGTGCTGACCTACGTTCTTCCAGTCGGGGGGATGACCAGGATTTTCGAATAACGGATGCGTCAAGCGGCCTTCTTGCCGTGGACCAGCTCGCGGTAGCGCAGCGGGTCGGTGGTGAGGATGCGCTTCACGGTGTCCCGGAACATGTGCGGGTTGTTGCGGTTGTTGAAGCGCCACTCCATCTCCTCGAGGTAGCGGTCGAGATGCTTGGCGCTGATCTTGTGAAACGCGCCGATGATGGAGCGCTTGAACAGCGACCAGACGCCCTCGATGCTGTTGGTGTGCACGTCCCCGACCACCCATTCCTCGATGGAGTGGTTCACGGTTTCGTGGCGCGTGTTCTCGGTTCCGATGCCGAGGTAGGATTGCAACTCGTCCGTGTAGAGCGCCTCGGCCTTGTCCGAGACGTTCTTCTCTATGAAGGTGTGGAGCGTGGCCTTTCTCACGTTTGGGATGCGCTTCAGGCGCACTTGGCCGCCGCGCTGGATGGCGCCGGCCACCCAAGTCTTGTTCTTGCGGTAGCCCCTGCCGACGTGCTTGCGCTTGCCGCCAATCAGCGTCTCGTCCACTTCGATGACTCCGAACAGTGTGGGTCCGTCGAAGGGATCGTTGCCCATTGCCTCCCGAATGCGGTGGCAGAGATACCAGGCCGTGCGGTACGATCCGATGCCCAGTGTGCGCTTGAGCTGATTGGCCGAGATCGCCTTGCGCGATTCCATCATCAGGTAGATGGCGACCAGCCACTTGCGCAACGGCAGATGGGAATCGTGCATGATGGTTCCGGCCGTGACGCTGAACTGGTAGCGGCAGGCGGAGCAGTCCCACTGCGGTCGGGACGTGAGTTCGCTCACTCTTTCGCAGCCGCATTGCGGGCAGGACACCTTGCCCCCCGGCCAGCGCAGTTCCTCAAGGAAGTCGCGGCACTTCTCATCGGTGGTGAAGCGGTCCATCAGGTGCATAAGATTGAAGGGAGAGGTGTCAGGCATGGCAAAGCACTCCAGGCGGAAGCGAAGGCTGCCCCGCAACATTGTCAATCGTCCGGACTCGGAAATCATGGAGCGGATCTTCGGCAAGCGCGTCAAGCGCGAGCTGGACAAGGTGGCTCACCGGTCGGAACGTGTTGCGAAAAAAGGCCCTTCGGCTCATCCAAAGCCATGATATCAAGCCTACCCAACTTGTGTCAAGTGCATAATCACGTTTGGAACTGCTGGATCGTCGAACGCGGCATCGTTTCCAGACGCCAATACGAACCCTGCGGGCCTCCGGCCCTTGTCAAGATTAAACAGCCGGGTCGCCCGATCGTACTGCCAATGCCGGGTCGGCTCTTCGTAAGGGGAATTGACAATCAGCCGGTCAATGGTCTCGCTTGGCACTATCCGGGCTCCGCGGGAACCAGCGGCTCCAATCGGGCGATCAGATCCGGCAGGTCTTGGCGAACCGCATCCCAGACGAGCGGAAGGTCTATGTTGAAGTAGACATGCACGATCCGGTTGCGCATCCCGACGATCTGCCGCCATGGGATTTCCGGGCTCGCCCGCCTCGCGTCTTCGCTTACCTGCGCGGCGGCCTCGCCAACGATCTCCACTGACTTGAGAACCGACAACTGCGTCCGCCGGTCCCGCACGAAGTCTTCGAACGACAGGTCCTCCGTGAAGGACAACGCATCGCGCGCGGCAAGCAGCATGTCCAGCAGATACGTGGAATCGTCACGTGGCATAGACCACCCGCGCGGACTCTAGGATCGCCTTCCGGCGAATGTAGTTCCGGCTCTCCTCGATGGCGGCCCGGCTAACCAGATCGACGCTGCGGGCGAACAGATCGGCCAGTTCCTGCTGCATCCTGGCCATGCCGAAAAGGCCCGGTGTGCGCTCCGACCTAAACCGGATCAACACGTCGATGTCGCTGTCCGGCCCGAAGTCGTCGCGCAAAACGGAACCGAACAACGCCAGTTCACCCACCTGCCAACGGTCGCAGAATGCCTCAATGGCGCTCATGGACACGCCGATCCGGGCCTCTAGCCGCTCGCGGTCTTGGACGGCTCCGGTCGCCGACCGCACCGAGGCTTTCATTCCTCCAACTCCACTATCTTGAGGCTCTCGACGCCCCGGTCGTCCACGATCTTGACCGCCGCACGCCCGTGCTCGCCAGCTTCGAACGGGAGCGATCTAGTGCCCCGATAAGCTTCCATCCGGGTCGCGTCGATCTCCGCTTTGAGGCTCTTCGCCAGCTTGGCCCAGCCATCCTTGACACCGGCCATCGGGAAGAACACCTGTTGCGGGAACAGGCTGCGCCCGTCGTAGTCGGGATCCAGCATCCACAGTGCGATCTTGTCGGCGTTGCCGGACTCGACATTCCCCGTCTTGGTGTTGTAGTAGTCGAAGCCTCGCACCAAGACCCGAAACCTGCCCTCGCCCTCCCCCTCCGAAAGGGGTTCGAGAGCCACGTCGGGCTGGCCGATGAGCCAGAAGCTCTCGTTGCTCGCCCGCTTCTTCTTGAGGTCGCCGGTCAGCAGGTCCGCGTTCATCTGAGCCTTCAGCAACGTGACGCCGGGCCATTTCGTCTCGTCGATGTCCTTGGACGCCTCGGGATCGAACTGGAAGGCCGCGAAGACGATTATCTCCGGTCCCGGAACCAAGTGTGATGCTTCTTCGACCGCGCGCGCCACCTGCCGTTGCTCCATCGGCGCATGATCCGGGCCGAACGACACCACCGCCCGAGCGCCAAGCGTGGCGTCCCGCGTGCCTGATGCCGATGCTTCGCCGGGTCTCGTCTCGCCCTCAGCGTGCAGGAACCTCTGGCCGGGCAGTGGCTCAAGTCGCACGAACCCAATGCGCTGGCCGCCCTTGCCCCGAATGCCGGTCTTCAGAATCTCGTCGCGCCAGTCGGTCTCCCGAATCGTCGGCCCGGTGCGCGCCACCGACGCATCCGCCTTCGCCTGCAGCGTCTCCCGCTCCGCAAGGTCGTTAAGCGGAATCACAGATGGGGCCGGGACCGCTTCGACCGTGAAGGGACCGGTGACGCGTGCCTTCGAGGCGTCCTCAAGAGGCTGGTCGTAAAGGATCTCAACGGCGGGCGGCTGGTCGTTTGCAATATCGGTCGATGTGATGTGCTGGGCCTCCTTATAACGGAAACCACCTCCCACCCCCTCGTCAGACCGCGCGAGTCGGAAGTACTCGAAGAATGCGCTCATGACCCGCTGCTTGGCAAGCGTCAGCGAGACGCGTGATGAATCGCATGTGATCCAGCGTCGCCCCCACTCTTCGGCCACGTAGGCCGTCGTACCGCCACCGCACGTTGGGTCCAATATCAGATCGCCTGGCTGAGTCGTCATGAGGATGCACCGCTTAAGGAGCTCAGTGTTGGTCTGCACGACGTAGACTGGGCTGGCCGCCCCACCAAGTCCTTCCCACCAGTTGCTAAGCGCCTTATACCCGAAGTCGTCCGCGTAGCGCTTGAACCCGATCTGGTTACGACCTACATAGAGTCGATTCGCAGCCGCCAGCCGTTCCATGCCTGAGGGTTCGCCTTTGCTGTCGCGCACCGCGCTATGCTTCCAGCCTCGGCCCTTCCCGATTCCTGGATCGAAACTGCGCCCGCCGTAATCGAACATCACTGCTTGCGACTTACCAGGCCTGCCGCCGGTCGCGGGGTCGGACTTGAAGATGCGGGCGCCTGGGTGTTCGGAAAGTACCCGCTCAGGGTGGTTCCGATAATACCTGCTCGGCCGATCCTCCATCTTCTCCAGCTTGGCGAGCGTCGTGACGGCGCCATCCGGAAACTCGACATGCCGGGACGTCTTCACGCGATCGCTATCCAGAGGTGTGGGCTCGAAGAGTTGGTTGTATGCCTGTCGGACGCGGGCCTTATCCTCGGCGAACCAGATGAGGAAGTCGTTGACGGGATCGAGCAGCCCCCCCTTCTGTCCGCCCTTCTTCTTGAAAGGGATGTGAACGACGAAGTTGTCGACACCGAAGACCTCCGACATGACGAGGTGGACGAGGGACAGATTCTCGTCGTTGATCTGCATGAAGATGGAGCCCGTGTCCGCTAAGAGCTCCCGGCACAGCAGCAGCCGGTCCCGCAGATACGACAGATAGGAGTGGATCCCGAGCTCCCAAGTGTCCCGGAACGCTCGAATCTGCTCGGGCTCGCTGGTCAGGTCAGCATCCTCGCCGTCTTTCACGTAGCGACGGTTCACGAAGGGTTGGAAGTTGGAACCGTAGTTAATCCCGTACGGCGGGTCCATATAGACCATCTGAACTTGTCCGGCGAGACCCTCCTTCTCAATGAGGCTGTTCATGACCAGCAGGCTATCCCCCGCGATCAGCCGGTTAGTCCAGTTGTGCCGGTGACGGTAGAACTCGATGGCTTGGCGGAGCGGCGGGTTCTCCTCCAGAGTCGAAAACAGCGACGGCTGAGCCTCCGTACCCCTCCGCTTTCGTACCGATTCAATGATCGTGTGTGGGTCGATCCGCTCGTGGACGTGCAGCGACACCGTCGGCACCTCGAACGAACCGTGCTTCGCCTTGCCGGTCCACGAGAGATGAGGATCGAGATGCGGATCATGGGCGTAGGACTTGTCGCCCACGTCCCTGTCGGTCTCCGGTGTGACCAAGCCCACGGGCGGGTTGTTCACACGCTTCTTGTCGGGATGCTCGTACATGGCGATGGTCTGCCTCGCCTTGCCTTTTCGTCGCGCCATGATCACCCTTGAACGCTGGACACCGCCCGCCCACCCGGTGCCTCGCCCTTCTCTTGACCGAGACACCCGGCGACGCAGCACGCCTTCTCGAGTGCCTGGGACCACCCTACCAAGTTTCGGTAGTTCTCGGCGAGCCATCAAGCGCCGGAACACGTTCAGCCGCAGACTCACGAGAGCTGAGAGCGGCGGCTCGTCCGGTGCCGCCCCCGTCCGCAACGCTCACCTGGGAGATACCAACCGAGGGGACGACGACGGTTGACACCCGCGCGAGATTGCCAGAGGCTGTCCCCGATGCGCTACAGGGAGTTTTGAGCGGGGAGGGTCTGCGTGTCGCAGCCGAGTAATTCGCAGGCCGAGCTAGCTTGGTTCAGCCAACGGCTGGCCTCGCGTTCGGAGGAAGGGTGCAACATGCGGGCGAACACGAGTGCAGTGGCCAGCGAGGCCTCGTCCTGGGAGAATCCCCGGCCGCGGAGGATGTCGGAGAACCGCAGCGAGTGCAGCGCGGCAAGAGCGACGCGCTCGCCCCCGACAGAGCGAGTTGGCGGATGGTGGAGGGAGTGCAGCAGGACGGTGGCGACGGGCTCAGCGACGACAGCGCGGTTGCCGGAGCAAGAGTGGCGCCGGCGCTGTAGACGGCTGGCGGTGCGCTGAGCCAGCTTGAGCATCTCGGGGTCCGGATCGAAGACGGGAGTGGTGCCTGCATCGAGGCACTGCACGAGGGTGGCGAATGCGCGCCAGCGGCGCTCAGGGAGGGGGAAGTCGGCACCGACGTTGAGGAGCGTGACCTGGCGGACTTTGGAGCCGGACCGAACGGACTCGCAGAGTCGATGGGAGAAGCGTGGGCCGTGCTTGGAAAATCCAGTCTGTGTGCAGCGGACACACATGTTGCTCGCTACTAGTAGGGCAGACCGGTGAGCGAACATACAACACTGACCCATAGAAAATGGCTCTACATTCTGGATCTCGCAAACCCAAAGTGGATCCTGTCAGATGCGGATATCTGTCCTCACATGCTGGTCTTCACGCCACTGCAATCGGTGCACGTACGCTCATATATAGAGAATAATGTGATTATCATAGATAATTCGACGCTCGCCCCACGGACAAACCGATGTATCCTGGAACCCCACCACGGTCATCCCGGTCCATTTTGGCAAACTCCAGTGACGGTCGAGGTGTCGACCACCGCGTGAAGTGTGGCCCTGCTCGACTATTCCCGGTCTGCCAGTTGAGGCGAGTCGCGCTCGGGCCGCGGCCGGCTTCGCTCCCCGTCTCGCGGTCCTGCCATCACATCAGCTTCGGCTTGCCGCGCCGAACCAGCAGCACGACCGCGTGTGCCTCCGCGAGCCTTCCCTCGCCCACGGGGCCCATGCCCTCGGCAGTCTTAGCCTTGAGGCCCACCGCGACAGTGTCACGCCCCAGCAATGACCGAATGCTGCTCCGGATTCGGTCACGGTGCGGAAGGATCTTCGGACGCTCGATCACCACCACGATGTCCACGTTGACGACTTCCCAGCCATAGCCCTCCAACAGCTCGGCTGCGTGCCGCACGAAAATGCCGCTGGGCGCGCCCTCCCACTGCGGGTCGGACGGAGGGAACAACTCCCCGATGTCTCCCTGCCCCGCCGCGCCGAGCAGTGCGTCGGTCAGGGCGTGCAGGACGATGTCAGCATCCGAGTGACCGACCAGACCTTTGTCAGACTCGATCTCCACACCGCCGAGCACCAGTGGACGACCGGCCGCCAATCGGTGGGAGTCAAATCCAAGCCCGACCCTGAATTCAGGTGGCTCAAAGTCCATGAACGGCGGCGGCTTCACGCTGTTCCTCGTCGTAATACAGCTGTGCGATGGGGATGTGATGCGGACGCGTGATCTTGATGTTGCGCTCACTGCCCAGCAGGACGTGCACGTCCTCGTTGATGTGCTCCAGAAGGCTTGCCTCGTCGGTGGCCACGAAACCCTCAGCGGTTGCGACCCTGAATGCCCGCTTGAGCAATCCGACATCGAAGACCTGCGGCGTTTGGGCAAGCATGATGCGCTCGCGCGGCAGGGTGGCTCTGACGACTCGCTGGCTGACTTGCTTGACGGTCTCGTCCGCCGGCATGCCGAGGATCACGGCACCGCAACGCTCGGCCTCGCGGATTGCCCGCTCGATCCGCTCCACCGGGACAAACGGACGAACCGCGTCGTGCACGGCCACCAACTCGATCCCGGGCGAGACTTCGTCCAAGCAGCGGCGCACCGACTCTTGGCGGGTCGGGCCTCCGACCAGCACGCGCACAGGCTTGCGGCGCGCGGCAGAGGCGACCATTTCCTCGGCGATGCTGTGGCTATCACCAGGAACGGCGACCAATATTTCCCGGACGCTGGATACCTCCAAGAACTTGGCAATTGTGAGCGCCAACACGGGCACGCCGCCAATCCTGATGAACTGCTTGCGGTCGCTGCCGTGGCGCAGCGAAGCCGCGCGCCCCATGCGGGTGCCGTGGCCCGCAGCGGGAAATATGGCGGCCACGCTCACGCTGCCACTCCTCCAACGGAGCCCGTCGCCGGACTAGCTGGCCAAGGCCCGCTTGCAGTACTCGAGGCACTTGCGGACTTCGGCAACGCTGTCAGCTCCCTTGTACTCGTACTCAATGTTCGCCGGCATGTCATAGCCGCGCTCCCGCAACAGTCCCAGCACTTCGCCGATCGGCGTGTCGCCCTCACCGAACGGCATGTTCTCACCCTGGTCGACCTTGCGATCCTTGAGGTGTAGCGTCACGATCCGCCCGTGGTTCTCGCGGATGTACTCAACCGGGTCGAATCCGGCCGCAACAAAGTGCCCGATGTCCAGATTGACCGCGATGTGGCTGTTGCCCTTCGAGGCGGCCGCGAAGTCGTCCGGGGTCGCGAACTGATTCTCGCGGATGCGGGAGTGATTGTGCATCCCAACCGGCATGTCGTAGCGCTTGGCATGGTGGTTGACCCGGGCGGAGACCGAGACAGTCCCGGACGCGGTGATGACCTCAGTGCCCAGCGCCTTCGCGATCTCGAATCCGCGGGCGATCTCGTCGTCCGTAAAGTCGTCACGGAAGCTGTAGTTGTACGCATGCAGGTCAATCCCTGCCTCATGGAACTTCTCACCAATCTTCTCGAAGTGACTCAGCGGCGTCTCCAATCTGAAAGCCCGCAACTTCTGGCGCCCGCCCGGGGCCCGGCGCGTCTCGCGCAACGGCTCGATGTGGCCGCTCCACAGCTCGCAAACGCCCAGCCCGACATCCTTCATAGCCGCGATCGCCGCATCCAGCGGGCGGTCGCGGAAGCTATAGCTCTGCACGCCTAGCCGAACCCCGTCGACGGAAGAATCGATCATGTCGTGGGCGCGGCCCGTCCGTCCCGTCGCAATCGCGGCCCCGGCTCCGGTCGCAAGGCGGTGAAACTTTCTCCTAGTGAAACGTGTCTGCATCGTTAATTCCTGCAATTTCCCATTGTCGCACAGGCATTGCACGCACCGACAAGGGCCGCTGGGGCCGATTCTCAAACGTTCCCGCCCTGTGCTGTAGAGTGGTCTCGTGACCGCCGGAACGCAGTTCAAGCTCTCCGTGTGCAATGAGCTTTACGGGGACATTGGCATTGCGGAGACGTGCCGGTCCATCAGGCGAGCGGGCTGGACCGGAATTGAGATCGCCCCCTTCACGCTGATGCAGAATGCGACGAAGCTGCCGCGCGGCCGGCGGCGCGAGGTTCGCGACATCATCGAGTCCGAGGGCCTGTCATTCGTCGGGCTGCACTGGCTCACGGTAGGCCCGGAGGGCTTGCACGTCACGACCCCGGACCTTGCCGTTCGCCGCCACAGCTGGGAATACGTGCGAGGGCTGGTGGAACTCTGCGCGGATCTACGGCCGGACAGGGCCACTGGCGGGGTGATGGTGTTCGGCTCTCCGATGCAGCGCGCCACGACGGGCGGACTATCGCGAGAGGAGGCTGAGGCCAACTACATTTCCGGCGTGTTGTCCATCGTGGAGGACCTGGAGGCGGCCAGGATCACCCTGTGCGTCGAGGCATTGCCCACGGATCAGTGCGACGTGATCACTTCGCTGGACCGCGCGGCGGAAATAGTGGACGAGATCGGAAGCCCGATGGTGCAGACGATGTTCGATTCCCACAATGCGATCGAGGAGACCCAGCCCCACGCGGCTCTGGTCGCGCGGCACTGGGACAAAATCCGGCACATCCACGTGAACGAGCTGGACGGCAGCTATCCGCGGCCGTCGGGCGGGTATGACTTCAAGCCGGTCTTGCGGGAGGCCGCCAGTCGCAAGTACGACGGATGGGTGTCGATGGAGGTGTTCGACTTCACGCCGGGAGCCGAGAAGATCGTGAACGAGTCGATCGCCCACCTGCGGGGGGAGATCGGGCGCCTCTGAGCGCGTCGGACCAGCCCGCAACGCCACTCAGCCTGGTAATCCGGAACGACCGGTCCGGGCCGCCATCACATCCATTGGCGAGGGCCCTCGGGGCGATCCCGCCAGTGCCGGGGCCGACTGGGCCGCGGAGTCGCCGCCGCTAGAAAACGGCGAACGGGAAGACCACGTCGCGGCCGTCAGGGGTCAGGCCGTACTCACCGGGCACCAGGCTCGCGTTGATGCGAATCCGCACCACCCGGCCCTCGATGCCATCCAGCTGCAAGAAGTATGGCTCCGCGACCACCTTCTTCTTCTTGCGGTAGAGAATCTCCCTGCGACCCTTGACGACGTCGAAACCGTACAGCTTTAGGTCACGCGGATCGATCTGCTGAGAGTCGAACAGGAACTCCGGCGCTGCCAACGGGGTCTTGGTCGACGCCGCGGCCCCCTCGATCCAGTACCGCAGCTCGTTCTTGGACTCCTCCTCCCTGGCTTCCACCTGTTCCAGCTCCCGGAGGGCGCTCCCGTGCACCAGGTACGGAATGTCCGGTTTCGGGGGGTTGGGAAGACCGAGCCGGTTGCCTGCCTCTTGGGCAACCAGAGCCATCGGCACCAACGCCAGCAAGAACGAAAATCGCCTCATTCCGCTGCTAGGGTAACCGACAACGGGGCGACGGGCAATCCGAAGCCCGCAGGCCATGCCAAGGCCAGACGGCCAAGTGTCCCTAGCGGTGCAAGAATGACGGGGACAGGAATCCGCGGCTGCCATCCATGCAACGAGACGCCCAGCACAACCGGCTGCACCGCGAGACTCCCGACGCGATCGTAGTGGGATCGGGTGCCACCGGCGGGTGGGCAGCGAAGCAGCTGACCGAGGCCGGCCTTCGAGTCGCCGTGCTTGACGCTGGCTCGCTGACAACACCGGACCAGTTCGGCGAGCATGTCCCCCCGTACGAGCTCAAGTACCGGGACACCCGTCCCGGCGGCGTCGCGTCGCCGAAAATCGCCCGCACGAGGCCGATGCACGCCAAGCAGGGGGCGTGCTCGGAGGTCAACTATCGCTGGTTCGCGAACGATGTTGAGAATCCGTTCACAACGCCGGCCGACAAGCCCTTCGTCTGGGTGCGCGTGCGCGCGGTCGGGGGACGCTCGCTGACTTGGGGCCGGCAGAGCTACCGGCTTGGCGATCTGGACTTCAAGGCCGCCAGCCGCGATGGCATCGGGATTGACTGGCCCGTCTCGCATGCCGAGATGGACCGGCACTACTCGGTCGTGGAACGCTTCATTGGCATCAGCGGGCAGGCCGAAGGCTTGCCACACTTCCCGGACGGCAGGCTGCTGCCGCCGATGGAACTCACCTGCGCAGAGCGTGTCGTGAAACGCAGCGTGGACCGAGCGTTCGGACGGAGGGTGACGGTCGGGCGGTCGGCAGTGCTAACGGCCCCCGTCAACGGCCGGGCCGCTTGCCACTACTGCGGCCCCTGCAACCGAGGCTGCGGGACCTACTCGTACTTCTCGAGCCCCTTCACGACGCTCGCGGCGGCGCACGGGACCGGCCGCCTCACACTCGTGCCCGACGCAGTCGTCTCCCATGTCACCACAGACCGCGCGACGGGCCTTGCCTCCGGCGTGGCCTACATCGAACGATTCTCCCGCAGGCCCCGCGAGATCGCAGCCAAGGTGGTCGTGCTGTGCGCCTCGACGCTCGAGTCGACCCGGATCTTGCTCAATTCGGCCCCGAGCGGGCTTGCAAACTCAAGCGGCGTGCTGGGCCACTACCTGATGGACCACATGTACGGTGCCACGGTCTCCGGACGGCTGCCGGGGCTCGGCCGGGCCCGACCGTGGTATGGGCCGCCACGCCGGCCCAACGGCATCTTCATCCCCCGCTTCCGCAATGTAACCGGCGCGCACACAAACGGCGTGGTTCGAGGTTTCAGCTACCAAGGCGGGGCCAGTCCGCGGTTTGCGTTGGGTGCCCAGGGCTTTGGGGAGAGCTTCAAGCGCGCCGTCCACGGGGAGGCCTACTGGCAAGCCGGCCTGCACGCGTTCAGCGAGTGCCTTCCGAGCTATGACAACTTCGTGGAGCTTGACTCGCGCATGACAGACGCATGGGGCATCCCCGCGCTGCGGATCCACATGCAATGGGGGGACAACGAGCGGGCCCTGTTCTCGGACAGCGTTCAGGAGGGCGCCGCCATGCTGGAAGCCTCGGGCGCGGTCGACATTCGCACGTCGGCGACCCCCAAGGTGCCGGGCGACGGCATCCACGAGGTCGGGACGGCAAGGATGGGATCCGACAGCAAGAGATCGGTCCTCAATGCGCACTGCCAGTCACACGACATCCCGAACCTGTTCGTGACCGACGGTGCCGCCTTCCCCAGCCTGGGGTCGGTCAACCCGACGCTGACGATGATGGCGAACACCGTGCGCGCTTGCGAGCACATCGCGCACCTGGCCCGCAGGCGTGAACTCTGACGGCATCCCCCGGAACAGACGGCTCCGGCCCGGCGCTAGGCCTTGCTGAAAATCGAGCCGCTCAGTGTCCCCGAACTGTCCGCGAAGCCCGGGGTTTCGACGCCGAGGCTGCGCAGGATGCTCAGGTACATGTTCGCCATGCGGGTCTCTCCGTCACGCCAATAGGCTCCGTGGCGCAGCCCCATGCCAGTTCCACCCGCGACCATCGTCGGGAGGTTGCGGGGCGTGTGCGTTGTGCTGGCACCGCTGCCGTACAGGACGATCGTGTTGTCGAGGACGCTTCCCGCGCGATCGCGATAGGTCTCAAGCCGCTCGAAGAAGTGGGCTAGCTGATGGCTCAGGAACCGGTCATAGCGCGCAAAGTCAAGCTGCCCCTGCTTGTCAGTCGCGTGCGACAGCTTGTGGTGCGTCCCGGACAGGCCCAGCTTGAGGGGGAAGGTGTCACTGATGCCCATGCCGTCCTCGCGATTGAGCATGAATGCGACCGAGCGGGTGATGTCAGCGTCGAAGGCCAGCGCTATCAGATCGAACATCGTCTGGTAGTACTCCGCGGGATCGCCCTCGGAAGTGGCCTCCAAGTTCAGGTGGGAGTAGTCCTGGCGCTTGAGGGGAACGTCGATCCAGCGCTCGGAGGCGATCATCCGGGACTCGACCTCGTCGAGTGCGGTCATGTACTCGTCCATGCGCCGTCGGTCCGCACTTCCAAGCATGCGGTCCAAGGACTTGGCGCTCTCCGCGACCGCGTCCACAAGCTTGATGCGCCGCCGCAATCGCGAGCGCTCCGAGTCCATCGAGTCGCGGTCTGCCCGGAACAGCCGGTCGAACACCCGCCGGGGGTTGTTCTCGGCAGGAATCGGGCGCCCTTCGCCGTTGTAGGAAATGGTGCCCGTGCGGGACAGGAATCCGGTTCCCGCATCGACCGAGAGGACCAGCGACGGCTGCCGGCAGTACTGCTTGGTGTGCTGGGCGACCACTTGGTCCAAGGCCACCGTGTTGTACGTGCCAGCCTTCGGGTTGTGCAGCGGCGCCCCCGTCAGCCACATGTCGGAGCAGGTGTGCGGGTCGGCCTTGGGGCCGCTCGGGTGGTACAGGCCACCCATGAAGCTCAGCTTGTCCCGGAAGGCCGCCAGCGGCTGGGTGGACTTCCCGAAGACGAATTCCCCGCCCCGCTCCGCGGTCGGGAACCAGCTCCACTCGTCAATTTCGTTCTGGGGCCTTGGCAGGGACATGCCATTAGCCGTGTACACGGCGCAGAATCTCCGCGGAACGGTCTGGCTCACTTCCGCACCCATGGCGTCAAGCGCGGGCAAGGCCAGCGAAATGCCGCCCGCCCCCATCAAGAACGCCCGCCGGTCGATTCGCGTGTGGCTCCGCATTGATCCCTCCGTTCGGCCCTCTCCGGTCGGCCGCCCGCTCACTTCTCCAAGAAGATGGGGCTGGCGACGACATACTGCAGCATGTCCCGCATTCGGAAGCCGGTCGCCTTGAGCCTGAGACCGTCGGTCTTCAGGTAGTCTAGCTCATTGAATGTCAGGTCGCGGCCCGCGGCGTATGTCGCGAGGTGCTTCAGGACGCTGAAGGCCACCTGCTCGGCCCGATCTTCGCTCAGAAAACGCCTCAAGCCCTCGATCCCTTCCACCCTCGTGCCGTCTGGCAGGGTCGAACTCGCGTCGACGGGCTCCTCCTTGAACCGGCCGCCGGCGTCGAACTGTTCCAGCGCGACACCCCACGGATCGATCTTCAGGTGGCACTGCACGCAGCCTGGCTGGCTGCGATGGCGCTCGAGGCGCTCCCTGAGCGGCAAGCCCACCGTGCTTTCCTCGAGATCCGGCACGTTGGGCGGCGGGTCGTCCGGCGGGTCTGCCACGATCCGCCGGGCAAGCCATGCTCCGCGCTTGACGGGATTCGACTCCCGCCCGTCGGAAAGCCCGGCCATGATCGCCGCTTGGGAGAGCAGGCCGCCCAGCTCCGACCGGCCGTGCTTGAGCGGCACGAACGCAAACCCGCTCTCGGCGCTCTCGCCGAGGTCGTAATAGCTGGCCACCGCTTCGTTGACGACCAAGAAGTCCGAGTCGACGAGATTGCGCGCGGGGAGGTTCTCGCGCATCAGGTAGCCCACGAATTCAATCGGCTCGCGGCGGAGATGCGAGCGCACGTCGCGCGTGAGCCTCGGGAACGCCTCGCGATCCGGCTCAAGCACGTCGAACCGGTCAAGGTTGAGCCACTGGGGTGTGAACTCGTCAAGGAACCGCGAGAAGCGCTCGTCGCGCACCATCCGATCCACCTGCTCGTCGAGCCGCTCGCGGAGGGTCTCGGAGGCCGCCAGTTCCCGCAGAGCGGTGTCCGGTGGTCCGTTCCACAAGAAGTAGGAGAGCTTGGATGCGAGTTCGTGGGAGTCGAGCGGTTCGGGCTCAGGCGTCTCGCTGCGCTCGGCGAGCAAGAGAAACTGCGGCGAGACCAGTGCCACCTGCAGCGCATCCTTGATGCTCTGGCGGAAGCCAGAGCCTGATCGCATCGAGCCCTCGAAGACCCTCATCAGGGCGGCGACCTCGTCAAGCGCTGCCGCGCGGCGGTACGCGCGGGTCACGAACGATGTCAAGACTTGCCGCGCGTAGGCACGCGCGTCGGACTTGCGGTCGAAGTCCACGAAGATCGCCCGGTGCGACTCGGGAGGCCAGGAATCGTGATAGGGCCCCTCGAACTCGACGGAGCGGACGAGCAATCGGGGCATGTCGCGGCCATCGGTGTACTCGCTGCGCACGCCGATCTCGCGAATGCCGGCCAAGTAGTTGACGTTGTCCTTCTCGACGTCCGGGCTCGGGAAGTCTCGGATGGCGCCGTCGAACACGAATTCCGAGAGCGTCTCGGCCTCCACCCGGGCGGGCGCGGCGACCGGCGCGAGCGTGCTGCCGCAGTCGCGCCTGAGGCCGACATGGACGCCGACATGCGGCGACCGCCGCTCGAAGGCGGCGAAGTCCATGGCCACCGGGTCCGAGGGATCCAGGGGAGACAGGACAAGCTTGTCGAGTGCCCGCAAGCCTTCATAGTCCGCGCCCAGCGACAGGGCGCCCGCCGGGAGCCGCAAGGCGAGAAACGCCGGCTGCAGCAACAGGCCGGAAAACTCGCGACCGTCCAGCGACAGGCGAAGGGTGCGCGGCTGGTCGGGCGGTGGGACGGCAAACTCGCGGCCGGGCTCGAGCAGTGCCTGAATCTCCGCCTCGGAGATCGCCCGGTCGTAGAGGCGGACATCGGCGAGCCTGGCATTGATCGGGGGGCCGTCCGCTACCCGCCCAAGCTGCAGGGAGAGCTCGGGGTTGTCAAGACTGTCCGCCTCGATCTCCCCCTTGACGACCAGATAGCCGTTCACGTACAGGCCGGACTCGGACCCGCCCCTGCGAACGACGGCGGCAACGTGCTGCCATGCCCCCCGGCGGATCACCCGCGGAGGCGAGACCAGGCTTCCGTTCGACTCGCGGTCAGGTCCGATCGTCTCGAGCCGCAGTGTGCCCTTGTTGTCGGCCATGTCCAAGATCCAGCCGTGCGTGTACTCGTACCCGCCCCGCGCCACGATCCCACTGAACCGTCGCTGCCTGGGAAAAATCCACGCCGCCACGGTGAAGTCTCCCGTCCCGACATCCGGCTCGGCGCCGCTCGGGACGACCGCGCTGGCGTCATCGCCAGTCACGTTGACGGACCAGCCTAGTGGGGAATCCCCCACTGTCGCCGTGCCTTGCAAGAAGTCCTCAGCAGCGTCGTGGGCCGGCCAAGGCCCGGACAGACCGTGCGCCAGCCGTGCGAAATCAGGCTTGGGCATCTCCCGCTGCGGGCCCTCCTCGTACAGGTCGAGCTGATAGACGCCGGCCTGACCGATGTGCACGGTCGGGGAAGACTGCGGGCGCTCGACCACGATCGCGCCCGATGCGTCCGGGTCGCGCGGCTCCGCACCCGGGTCCAACAGGAGACCATCCCGGTACTTCGCAACCTGCACGGTCACGCGAAAGCGACCGTGGTCAGGCAGCTCCCGGACGGAGACCTTGAAATTGGCCTTGGGCCCGTAGGTGCCGTCCTGGCCGAACAGCTCGTCGTTGGGAATCGCCGGGCGTAAGAGCAAGCCCTCCGGAACGATGTCGTACGGATTGCCCTTTGGGTAGCCCTTGCTGCCGCGCATGCCGGCGAACACGGCATGGTAGATGCTGTCGAATTCCCGCCAGCCGCGAACAGTGGCGTTGCCCTTGTAGCCCTCATTGAAGCGGTAGTCCGTACGCACCGGCTTGAAGTCGAAGGGGAAGGGCTTGGACAGCGGAGGCTCGCTGACGGAGTAGTGCCGGACGGGCAGCAATTGGCTGTTGGCTCCGAGGATCAGTTGCTCCTTGGGCGGATTCGGATTGATCTTTGTCCCGAGGTCCAGCCGGAAACGCTGGATCGCCGGCTTCTGGTCGGGGTCGACGATGGCCCGGTCGAGCGCTTCCCCCGCAACTTCGAGATAGGTCTCCATCAGCAGCGGTGACAGGTCCAGTGTGGCGGCGTTGTTCACGAACCCATCCTTGGAAATGGCGTCTGGGGGCAGCGTGGCAGTCAGGTCGTCTTCCAGCCGCAACAATTCACGGAGCGAGTTGCGATACTGCGCCAGCGTCATCCGGCGCACGACCCCGTTCTTGGGAACGGGCCGGGACCGCGCCACGTCCAAGGCCGCCCCGATCCACTCGACCATGCCCGCGCGATCCGCGTCCGGCGGTTGCGGCGCGCCCTCCGGGGGCATCGAGCCGTCGCGTATGCGCTCTTGCACGACTTCCCAGAGCCGGAGGTGCCTGTCGTCAAGGCTGCCATCGAGCTGGTCGACGCGGACACCGGACATGGCTGTCTCGGAGTTATGACACAGCAGGCAGTTCTCTGCCAGGAAGGGCTTGGCCCGCTCGTCGAACGGGATCTCCAGCTCTTTGGCCGGTGCGGTCGCGGGCTCCGCGGCGACCGGCTGGCCTGTCCAGAGCACACCGCCGGCGAGCAGCGGTATCGCGGTCCAGACCGCCAAGCACTTCCACCTCTCGGACAGTACCGGCATGCAAGTCCTGACCAGCGCGCGCACGGCAATCGGCGCCGATCCTGTTTCCATGCTACCGCTCGGTCGCCCGGATTGCTCACCGGGGGATAATGGAAACGGCCCTTTCAGCGGAGATATGTGCAGTGTCCCCGCTGCGAGCCCGCCATAGCACTGGTCCCATGCTCTCGGTCGTCACACCCTCCCTGTCTCGGTCCGGACCGGAAAAAACCCGGCCCGCGGCTGGACGAATCCTGGCCACTGTCGGCGGGGTCTTGTGCTCGGTCATTTCAGCCGCCTCTTTACAGGCGGCCGATGTGGATTCCAAGCGCCTCAACGCTGCAGCGAGCGAGCCGTCCGACTGGATCACTTACTACGGTTCCTACGAGTCCTGGCGCTACAGCCGGCTGGACCAGATCAACCGTTCGAACATCGGTGACCTCCGTGCTGTGTGGGCGTTCGAGACGGGCATACCGGACGGCGGGCTGCAGGCCGCCCCGCTCGTTGTGGACGGAGCGATGTACGTCTCGACGGCCTGGAATCACGTGTTTGCGCTGGATGCCGCCACGGGGGCAATGCTCTGGCGCTACGACTACCCCAAGCCCGAGGCAATCCCGGGAACGTATGGCACTTGGAACCGGGGGGTGGCCGTGGCGTACGGCCTGGTCTTCATGGGGACGCTGGACAACTTTCTCGTGGCACTTGATCGCGAGACGGGCGAGGAAGTCTGGAAGGTCGAGATCGAGAACGCGGCCCAGTGCGGCTGCAACATCACCTCCGCCCCCTTGGTGGTCAAGGATCTCGTCATCACCGGCGTCACGGGAGGTGACAGCGCGCACCGCGGGTACCTGAACGCCTTCGACGCCAAGACCGGCCGCCACCGCTGGCGATTCTGGACGATTCCCGGCCCGGGCGAACCGGGTCACGACAGCTGGAAGGGCGATTCGTGGAAGTACGGGGGCGGCTCCACTTGGGTCACGGGCACGTACGATGCCGAGCTGGACCTGCTGTACTGGGCGGTCGGCAATCCCGCCGCGGACTTCTACGGTGATGACCGCGAGGGCGACAACCTTTACACGGACTCGGTCGTCGCGCTTGATCCCGACACCGGCGAGCTCCGGTGGCACTACCAGCAAATCCCGCACGACGTATGGGACTACGACACGGCCTACGAGATCGTCCTGCTGGACCTTGATGTGGATGGTCAGCGGCGCAAGACGCTGCTGAACCCTTCCAAGTCCGGCCATGTCTGGCTGCTGGACCGGGAGACCGGTGAATTCCTGAGTGCCTGGCCGCTGGTGGAAAATTCGAACTGGGTCAAGGAAATCGGGCCATCCGGAGAGCTGATCGGGCGAAACGAGCCTCCGGTCGGTGAGGCCTCTTTCATCTGCCCGGCGATCGGGGGCGGCCGGAGCTGGAATCACGGGGCTTACTCCCCCGCCACGGGGTGGTACTACTCGACAGGGCTGGAGTGGTGCCAGACCGTGACGGTCCGCCGCGAGGCCCCGCGCGAGGGACTGCCGTTCTTCGGGGGCGAGTTTGAGATGGAGCACCCCCGGGAGGGACCCGCGCATTCGCACCTGTCCGCGTATGACCCGGTGACAGGGGACCGAAAGTGGCGCTACGAGCACAAGTACCCGCTTCTCGCGTCGCAACTGGCGACTGCCGGCGGGCTCGTGTTCACTGGAGACGCAACTGGCAGGTTCTTCGCGCTGGACGCGGACACGGGCCGCGAGCTGTGGAGCTTCCGAACGGGATCGGGGCACCGCGGCTCGGCCATCAGCTACGCGGTGGACGGCCGGCAGTTCGTCACGACGCCGAGCGGGTGGGGGTCCGCATTGGCGGGCCTGACCACCCAACTCTGGCCAGAGGCGGCGGACTTTCCCTCAGGCTCGACGATCTTCGCTTTCGCCCTGCCCGAGGACGACGAATGAGCTGTCGAGGACTGTTTCTGCTTGCCGCTTCGGCGGCGTGGCTCCAAGCCGAGTCGATCGATCTGGCAGGGCCAGACCTCATTGCCGATGGTGACCAGCACTTCGCCCAGAGTTGCGCCGTCGGGTACTGCCACGGGTCGGAGGGCACATCCGCCCGCGGCCCGGCGCTCCGGGATCGGGAATGGAACGTGCACGACCTGTACCGCATCACGGCGGAGGGCCTGCCGGGAACCAGCATGCCGGGATGGAAGGGCGTCATCCCCGACCGAGCCATATGGGCCATTACGGCGTATGTCCTGTCGCTGTCGTCGGATCCCCCGTCCGGCGCGGATGCGGTCGTGATGTTGGAGGGAACGCCGGGCGAAGAGGCGGCTCTGGTTCCGCTTTCGGCCGACGCGGAACGGGGCAAGGCTCTGTTCTCCGACCTCACCCGTGAACGGCGGTGCAGCGTGTGCCATCGCATGGACGGGATGGGCTCCGCGATCGGGCCCAATCTGGCACTGGCAGCCCGCTCGAAGTCGGAGCAAGAATTAACGCAGGACATCGTGGATCCCAACCGATCGATCGCCTTTGGGTTTGAACAGGTGCATCTCGAGCTGCGCTCTGGGGAGCCTGTCGCGGGAGTGCTCGCGGGGGAGACCGCAGACCGGGTCCGGGTATACGACTCCGGGGCCGTGCCGCCACCGCTGCGGTCGGTGGCAAGACTGGACATCCGCGATCAGCGAACATTGCAGGGTTCGGCCATGCCCGGAGACCTCGGCGAGACCTACTCGGCCGAGGAGATCGCCGCGATCGTCGGGTACCTGCTGGAGACTGCCGGACGACAGCGGTGACCTTGCTGGGGCCTTGGCAGAGCAAGGGCATGGACGCGGTGGTCCTTTCCTGAGGGCGGGCACGGATGCCGCCGGGCGCGCTCTACGTGGTTGCAACGCCTCTCGGAAACCTCGAGGACATCACGCTCCGAGCGCTGAGCGTTCTGCGGGAGGTTGATGCGATCGCGTGCGAGGACACCCGCAGAACAAGCCGGCTGCTCCGGCACTACCAGATCGACACCACTATATTCAGCTGCCACGAGCACAACGAGGCGGGGCGAGCGCGCGAGATCTGCGCCCGCCTAAGCGGCGGAGAGTCCGTGGCGCTCGTGTCCGATGCGGGTACGCCGACGATTTCCGACCCGGGATACCGCGTGGTGCGCGCCGCGCTCGACGAGGGTCTGAGAGTAGTACCGGTGCCAGGGCCATCGGCGGCGACTGCCGCCCTTGCGGCATCTGGGCTGCCGACAGACGCCTTCCTCTTCAAGGGATTCCTGCCCTCCCGGCGCGGGAAGCGGATTGCAGCGCTTCAGAAGATCGCCGCCGCGACGTCGACAGTGATCCTCTTCGAGACGCCTCGCCGGGTAATAGAAGCCCTCGCCGACGTCCAAGAGGTGCTCGGGGACCGGGATGTCGTCCTCGCCAGGGAGATGACGAAGCTACACGAGGAATTCCTCAGCGGCACAGCGGAGCAAGTGCGACAGAAGCTCTCCGAGCGACAGTCGGTCAAGGGTGAGATGGTGATTCTGGTGGGAGCGGCAAACCGGACGGCCTCATCAGGCGTCCCGGTCGCGGAGCGCGTGCGGGAACTGCGCGAGGCGGGTCACGCGCACATGGACGCGGTGAAGATCGCGGCGAGGGAGAGGGGAGTCGGCAAGCGGGAGGTCTACGCGAAACTCCTAAGGAGAAACGCCCACGAATGACGGCCAAGCCACAACGCCATGCAGTGCTTGTGAACGCCACACTCCCGAAATCACTGCCGAAGCGTGCAGTGCTCTCCGGTTCGGACTCCGTGAGCGTGATCAGTTCGTGAGGAGTGACTTCCTCGCTGATCCGGCCGACCAATCTGACCGGGCCGCTGAGTGTGGCGAGATTGACGATCCAAGAACCCCCTAGGTTTTGGCGCGCGGTCTCCGCAATCAAGCGATCGTCGCAAGGTAGACAACCCATAGCGCCAGATTCGAGGGACGAGGGCTCGCACACGGATAGGCCACAGAGCCGACCCTGGCCAGGTCAGGAACCGAGGGATGTGCCCACCCCCTTCGCCGACGCTACCACCGACCGAAGAGCTGGCGAAGTGCAATGATGGCAGTGCCATGCACAAGCTCACCCCTGCGATCGTCGCCCTCTTGGCCCTTGCAGGTTGCGGGGCTGGGAGTTCGGGCCCGTTGCGCCCTTCGGAAGACCGCCCCAACTTCGTGATCGTCTTCATTGACGACATGGGTTATGGCGACATCGGAGCCTTCGGCTCGGAGGCCAATCGCACGCCCCACATCGACGCCATGGCGACCGGCGGCATGAAGCTGACGAGCTTCTACGCCCATCCCGTGTGCACGCCTTCCCGCGCAGCGCTGATGACTGGCTGCTACCCAATCCGGAACGGACTGCAGACGGGCTTCTGGCACCCGGTGCTGATGCCCGCGGACCCGCAGGGTATCCACGATGACGAGGTCACGGTCGCCGAGGTCCTCAAGCAGCGGGGCTATGCGACCGGGATCGTTGGCAAGTGGCATCTGGGCGACCAGCCCGAGTTCCTGCCCAATCGCCACGGCTTCGACTACTTCTTCGGATTGCCGTACTCCAACGATATGAGCCCGTTCATGCCGCTGAATCCCCGCAATCACCCGCCGCTGCCGCTGCTGCGTGACGGCAACGTCATTCGAGAGGTCCCCGAAGACCAGTCATTCCTCACCGGTGCCTACACCCGGGAGGCGCTGTCGTTCATTGACCGTCACCACGCCGAACCCTTCTTCCTGTACCTCCCGCACTCGATGGTGCACGTGCCGCTCTGGGCCGGCGAGCCCTTCAAGGACACGTCGGCCAATGGAATTCTTGGCGACTGCATCGAAGAGCTCGACTGGGGAGTCGGCCAGATCCTCACAAAGCTGCGCGAACATGGCATCGAGCGCAACACTCTCGTGCTGTTCACGTCCGACAACGGGCCTGCCCGAGGCAGCGCCGGCCCGCTCCGAGGGCGCAAGGGGTCAACCTACGAAGGCGGCGTGCGGGTCCCGACCATCGCCTACTGGGAGGGGACCATTCCGGCCGGTTCCGCGTACGGCCGAACGGCCTCAACCATGGATGTCCTACCGACGCTTGCGTCGCTGGCGGGCGCGGATTATCCCCGAGACCGAGTCGACGGCCATGACCTCTCGAGCGTCCTCAGGGGGGCGACCGAGGGTAACTCACCGTACGACCGGTTCTACTTCTATCGGGGCTACGAGCTCCAGGCTGTGCGGAGTGGCCCATGGAAGCTCCACACCACCGGCGAGCTCTTCAACTTGGAGGAAGACATCGCGGAGAGCCGGAACGTTGCCGCGGAACTCCCCGAAGTGGCGGACAGACTGGCTGCCATGCTCGAGCAAGGCCGCGCGGAGGTTGGCGACGGTCCCGTATGGCCGGTTGACCCGGGCATCGCCCTGCCACCCACGGCCAGGCCGATCGGCATGATCGCCTCGCGGCCCGAGTTGCTGATACCGCGACCCGATGCTACCGGGGATGCCGCGCACGAACCGCCAGTTCGGGCCAAGACCGTTCAAACCGAGCGCCCGCCGGGCTACCAGCGACCGCCCAACTGGTGACTCGGCGCCCAGCCCTGTGGCCGCGACAGCTTGCCAGTGTCAAAGAGGTACCGCACGCCTGAGAGCGGCGGGGCCTCGCGGCCCGCGGAGATCAATTCACATTCTTCGGTTCGGGGCCCGCTTCAGTTGCCGCAACGACCCTCTCAGCTGTCTTGCGGGCTGACTCTAGCACTCCCTCGTCGTCCTCGGCCCAGAGGACGGTTCGAGCCATCCTCTCGAGTTCCTTGGGCACCGTGATGGGTTTGATGATCCCTTCGAACTCATCCGCTACCCCTTCACCGAACCGCAGCCGCACGATGTCGCTGAGGATAATCCGAATGCCCTGCGTGAGTCCTCTCTCTAGGCAATGGAGAAACTCCTCCTCCAGCACTTGTTGCAGAGTGTTGCCGAGGCTTTCTGCCAGCGCGCCAGAAAGAGTCTCGATGAGGCTCTCGGCAAGGCCCTTGGCAAAGCCTTCCCGCAGACCCTTCTCATAGGCCTTCTTGTATGCGACGGATTTGAACTTAGGGACGCTATCCATCTGTACCTATCTCTCCGTTCGGCGCCTCGTGCCTAACCGCTACCGCCGCCACAGCCTGAACCCGACTCGCAGCGCCGACGTCAGGGCAGCCTCGGCAAGCGCGGACTGCCATGGCTCTGATTGCAGCACTAACCCGGGGCAATCCTCACTGCACGCCAATGTCGGCAGGACTCTCGGCGTCAAATGCGGGCACCCAAAGGCGGCGAATCTTTCTCAACAGGCCTTGCCGGCTCTCGCCGTCGGAAATGAGACATCCGATCTGTTTGAGCACTTCGACGGACTCGATTCCTGCCAAGATCGCCGCCAGCTTCGCCCTGAAGTCACTGTCATAGCGGTTGCGGGCCAAGTAGCCGAGCGCTCTCCTGGCACCCTGCAGGCGTGCGACCTCGCGAGACCGGGCCAGCGCCGTCCCCCGGGCTGCCTCACTCAATGGCAGGACGTGCGCTTCGACCGCCTTGATGAGAGCGTCGAACGTCTCGGTCGCCTCCAGCAAGACGCCCGGCGCTCGAGAGCCCACCACGACCACTCTCAGCCACTCCGCAATCGCGGCCTCAAGAGCTCTGTCACCGCCCGTCCGCTTCTGGACCTCGTCTGCTAAGCGTTGCTGATGAAATCCCGGCAGGACCGGCACCGCTCCGCCTCGATTATCAGCACGGCCAAATTTTCTTTGGGTCGGTCCAGCATCGGGCAGAACCGCTCTTCCAACACCCGGAACGGACACGAAGGCTGCGCCCGCCACATGCTGACGGGTGGATCGAACCCGATAAGCGTCCTCGCATCCTTTGCCGCCGTCCAGCGCTTGGCTCCGCCGTAAACGACGATCGACAGCAGCGCCTCCACTTGCGGATCGTCTGGGTTTAGCAGCGCCTGCGCCAACATTAGCTCTGAAACCCTGGCGAAGACAAGCATCGGCGTGCGCCAGTCATCTTCCGCCTGGAACTGGAGCATGACGCGCGTCGTGCCACCCTTGCCTCCGAACTGCAAGTGCCAAACAACGCAGTTTGAGCGATCCTCGAATGTCGTTCCGTTGGGACCGGGCTCCAAGGTCGGTATCGAGTCCTCAACGAGCCTCGTCCATCGGTCCTCGATCAGCTCCGACAAGAAATCGCATGCTACCTCCTTGAAGGAAAACACACGACAATAGGCACCGTCTACGTCAAGTGGCGGTCTTTGGCGCACTGTATCATACCGTGCGCGGCGCACCCGCAGACAGTCGCGGCATTGCCAGACAGTCAGCGGTTGGCTGCATGCCCGAACCGAGGGTTGGGACTTGTCGCCTTGCACCCGCGGCGGGAACGGTCCAAGCGGACCACCCAAAGTTCCGGCCGTCGCAAGGACTCAATGTCTGGGCACGATCGAGGCACCCCGTTGCGCGCATGACGGGAGCGCTCTAGGCATCGTATCCTCTCACCCGTTGAAGATGGACAGCCGTGACCAAATTCTGAGGTCCGACACACTGCCGAGATGTGTCACCCACCCCTCGCTGCCTGCACCGGCGAATGCATGCGTGGAGCCGAGGTGTGCTTCGCGCCCGGTCCGCTCGACGCACGCATGGTCCCACCGGGGCCCGCAGGCCTTATTCGGCCACGGGAAGGTTCGCCGAGCGACGGGATTCGACGCCCCTGCCCACCAAGATCGGCGGCACAGGGGCCGCCGTGTCGCGCATCCCCCGCTCATAGCGCTCCTTCGCGGCCAGGAAGCTGGCCATCCGGGATGAGTCGGGCTGCGTCCCCGCAAGGTACACCTCTTCCCTGCAACCCTTGCAGTATTCTTCCGCGAGCACGAGCTGGCCCGGGCTGACCGGAACCCGGACAACGCCTCCCGGCACGGCCAGCGGACCCGGGTTCGCATGGGTCGCAAGTTCCCTGACGCGCTGCATGAACATCGCCCAGATCGGCAAAGCGGAGTGCGCCCCCTCCAAGCCCAGATCCGTGTTGTCGTCAAAGCCGACCCACACCACGCAGATCAGGTCATTCGTGAATCCGGCGAACCAGCCGTCGTCGTCCGTCCCGGTCTTGCCCGCCGCGTTCGTGATCCCGTATCGCACGCGGGCACGGATTCCGGAGCCATGCCGGATGACGTCCCGCATGATGTGGGTGACGGCGTAAGCGACGCGCGTGTCGATCACCGGCCGCTCCTCGACCTTGCTCGCGTACAGCGTCTTGCCCTCGTCATCGCGCACGTACCGCACGAAGCGGGGCTCGACCCGCACTCCGCGGTTGGCGAAGGCCGAGTATGCAGCCGCCACCTCAACCGGCGTGACCTCGTACGTGCCGAGACACATCGACGGCACAGGCAGCAGACCTTGCCCCATGCCCGCACGCTTCGCGATGTCCAGCACGCGCTGGTACCCGACCATCTCCCCAACCTTGACGGTCGCCACATTGACAGACTTCATAAGGGCAAAGCGCAGGCTGATGCGCCCGAAGTAGTGATCCTTGTGGTTTGTCGGCGCGTACGGCTCCTGCACTTCGCTGTACACGAACTCGGTGGGCTCGTCGACGACCAGCGTCGCCGGAGTCAGGAGTCCCGGGGGTGGCGGGTAGCCCACGCGGGCGTACTCGGGCAGCGACTTCCCGTATCCCCGCTCGATCAGCGCTTCGCGCTCCGGGTCGAGCGCCGTGTCAAACGCTGCCGCGTACACGAACGGCTTGAACACGGAACCGGGCTGGCGCTTCGCCAAGGCGCGGTTGAGCTGGCTGCCGCCGTAGCGGCGACCGCCCACGACCGCCTTGATCTCCCCCGTACTCGGGCCCATCGCCACCAGCGCCACCTGGGCCATCGGTGGCTCCTGTCCGCGAAATCGGCGCTGGGCCGCGAGGCGCTCGTCGACAAGCTCCATGCCGTCTCGGACCGCGCCCACGGCGATCTCCTGCAGCCGCTTGTCCAAGGTCGTGTACACCCAGAAGTTCTTGGTCTCCAAGTCGTCGGCCTTGAACCGCCCGCTCAGGCTGCGGTTGACCAGATCGATGTAATACGGCGCATCCCGTGACTCGGTGTGCCCCCGTGCCAGGATGATGCCCTCCGAGTTGGCGTCGACCCACTCCTGCTCGTCGATGAAGCCCTCCCGCAGCATCGCCGTGAGCACCTGGCCCCGCCGCTGCTTGGCCCGGTCCTCGTACCGGTAGGGGTTGAGCATGCTCGGCCCTTGCGGCATGCCTGCCAGCAAGGCCGCCTCAGCCAGCGTCACGTCGCGCACGTCCTTGTCGAAGAACACCCGAGCCGCCTCGCCAAACCCGTGGATGTTGAAGCTGGACTGGTAGCCCATGAAGACCTGGTTGGCGTAGTTCTCGAAGATCTCCTCCTTTGTCAGACGGTCCTCGAGCTGCACCGCGATCATCGCCTCGGCCACCTTGCGACGGATCGTCACCTCGCGGGTCAGGAAAAAGTTCCGCGCCAGCTGCTGGCTCAGCGTGGACGTGCCGCGCGGTCGCCGCCAGTTCACCAATCCCTCGATCGCCGCCCCGGCCGTGCGCAGGTAATCGATCCCGCTGTGGCGGTAGAAACGCCTGTCCTCGATCGCGATCACCGCGTCGACCAAGTGTGAGGGTAAGTCCCCGAACTTGAAGAGCCTGCGCTTGGAGCGCTCCTGGTCGAACTGGTTGGTGATCAGCTCTGGCTCGAGCCGATAACCGCTCAGGTCGCCGCCCGTGTCCAAGGAAACGATGCGCCGCACGCGGCCTTCCTCGATCTCGATCCGAGCCGGCTCGGGGTCAAAGTGCGACAGGCTGCCAGGGTGGACCTCGATCGCGTCGGGACGCACGTCGTACCAGCCAACCTTGTTGTCCTCGCTGCCGGTGTACTCCGCCGATCGCAGGTTCTTCGCCATCGCCTGGGCCGAACCCGGGTCTCCCACGGAGATCTGGCGCGGAACAGAGAGGAACCGGGCCGTCCGGTCGAAGGCCCCGCCGTCCATGCGGCGCTCGATGATCCCCCGGTACTTCCAGTAATAGTGGTTGTAGACCACGCCGCCGACCGATGCGGCAATCAGCCCGAATCCGACGACCGAGACTCCCAGCGGGCTCTGCGCGAAACGCCACAGGGCGCCGAAGGGCCCCAGCTTCAACCGCATCCGAGGCAGGAATCGGGAGCGACGCCCCGCCTTTCCGGAGCGTGCCTTGCCGGAACGCGCCGGGGCCTTCACACTGGTGGGACGCTTGGCGGCGCGGGCCGGTTTCTTGCGAGGCGAGCGAGCCATCCGATCAGGCAACTGTGGGCGTGGCATCGGTGATCAAGCGCTGCAATGCCTGTGCGACCCCTCCGATTGTAACATTCTCGGTTAGTCCTGTTCCGCGAACGGTGATCTCGACGCGACCCGCGGCAACCCCACGGCCGACCGTCACGCGGAACGGTATGCCGACCAAGTCCGCATCCTTGAACTTAACGCCGGCCCGCTCGGCGCGATCGTCGAGCAACGCGTCGACACCGGCGGCCAGCAGGTCGGAGTAGATCGCGTCGGCAGCGTCGCGCTGGCTGGCATTCTTGACATTGACCGGCGTGATGACCGCCTCGAACGGCGCGACCGGCACGGGCAGCACCATGCCCCGGTCATCGTGATTCTGCTCCACCGCGCCCGTCAGGATGCGTTCCACGCCGATTCCGTACGACCCCATGATCGGAGCAACGGCCTTCCCGTGCCGGTTGAGCACGCGCAGTCCCATCGATTCCGAGTACTTGTACCCAAGCTTGAAGATGTGGCCCACCTCGATCGCCTTGCGGCGCCGGACAGGCTTGCCGGATTGCACGTCGAGGTCACCGTCCTCCGCCTCGCGCACGTCGGCGAAGCGCGCCCGGAAGTCCGTGCCCGGCGTCACATTGCACAGGTGGAAGTCCCGGCGACAGGCGCCGATGACCAAGTTGCGGCGACCCGAGAGGGCATTGTCCGCCAGCAGCGGCATGTCACCGCAGCCCACCGGACCCACAAACCCGACCGGCGCCCCGGTCCAGCGCTCGACCTCCTCGGGGTGGGCCGGGCGCACGGCCGAATCCCCGGTGACCGCGGCAATCTTGGTCGCGCTGAGCTGGTGATCCCCGCGAAGCAGGACCATCAGTGGCCCGTCCCCGGTGACCATCACGAGAGCCTTGATGTGAGAGCTGGCCGGCAGGCCGTCAAACTCGGAAACCTCTTCGATGGTGCGCCTGCCGGGAGTGGAGAATTCCTCCGGCGGGTCAGCTCCCGGGGGATCCGGACCTTCCGGAGGGCGAGCAACGGTCACCGCCTTTTCGAGGTTGGCCCTGTACCCCGACTCAGGGCACTCGATGAGCCAGTCCTCGCCCGCGGGGGACGGCACCATGAACTCGCACGACTCGCTCCCGCCCATGGGCCCGGAATGGGCGTCGACCGGCACATACTCGAGCCCGCAGCGATCGAATATGCGGCAGTACGCGCGGTGGTGCTTCTGATAGGCGGCGTCCAACCCGGCACTGTCAATGTCGAAGGTGTACGAGTCCTTCATCGTGAAGCGCCTGACGCGCATCAGGCCGGACTTCGGCCGCAACTCGTCCCGGAACTTCGCCTGGATTTGGTACCAGATCTGCGGGAGCTGCTTGTAGCTGCGCAACTCCCCGCGGGCCAGGAACGTGACCACTTCCTCCTCGGTCATGCCGAGGCAGTGCTCCCGCCCCCAGCGGTCCTTGAGCCGGAACATGTCGTCGCCGATAGCCTGCCAGCGACCGCTCTCCTTCCAGATCTCGGCCGGGTGGAGTTCCGGCGTGTAGATCTCCTGTCCCCCGATCGCGTCCATCTCCTCGCGGATGATGCGCTCGATCTTCCTCAGGCTGCGCTGGGCCAGGTACAGGTAGCAGTACAGCCCGGCAGACAGCTGGCGCACGTACCCGGCCCGCAGCAAGAGGCGGTGGCTGGCCACCTCCGCGTCGGCCGGCGCCTCGCGGAGGGTCGGCAGGAACAGGCGGCTCCAGCGCATCTGGGGAATCCGGACGGGAGGCTCAGACCGCACCAAGCGCCGGAAATCTCATCGTATCACCGGCCCCCGGGCGGCGGGCTACCAGGCCAAGGCGTAAGACTTGTCGCGCCGCGGGCCGGCAGCCCCGTAGAGCACGCCCCGGCCCGGGTCGACCAGAATCGCCGTCGCGTCGCCGATTGACCACGGCCCGGCGGGAAGAACGGTATGACCCATGTCGCCGAGGTCGGAGAGGGTGGCCTCGGCCACCCGAGACTCGATGCGCATCACGCCAGGCCGGGTTTCCCGCGGGAAGAATGAAGGCGGGAAGTCCAAGATCTGCATGAGGGGAGCATCCAGGGCGGACTGGATGTCCATGCCGAACTCCACGACATTGAGCAGGAATTGCAGGTTCACCTGATCCTGCGCATCGCCCCCGGGGGTTCCCCAAGCCATGAACGGCTTGCCGTCACGCATCGCCAGGGTTGGCGTGAGCGTGGTCCGGGGTCGCTTGCCGGGTTGCAGCCGGTTCGCGCGGGACTCGTCCAGGAAGAAGCTCTGGCCGCGCGTCCCGAGCACGAATCCGAGGCCCGCCACGATGGGAGAAGCGGTGAACCAGCCGCCGCTCGGCGTGGCGGAGAACACGTTGCCCTCCCGATCTGCGACGCGGGTCCCGGTCGTCCCCGGGGGGTCGGGGCGAAACACCACATCGTCCGGGACGGGCGCATGGGCAACCTGCCTGGACTGGAACGGGTACGGATCGCCCGGGCGGAGCTTGAGGGAGGGCTTGCTGAGGTCGATCAGCGCGCGGCGCTCCTCGGCGTACCGCTTCGACAGCAGGCCTTCCTCGGGCACACCGACAAAATCGGGATCCGCGTAGTACCACTCGCGATCGGCGAAGGCAAGCTTCATGGCCTCGGCAAGCAGGTGCAAGTACGGCGGCGTGTTGTGCCCCAGCCCGCGGACGTCGTAGCCCTCGAGCAGGTTGAGAGCCTGCAGGAGGACCGGGCCCTGGGACCAAAACCCGACCTTGTACACGTCGACCCCGCGGTAGGAAGTGTGCGCCGGCTCCTCCACTACCGGCCGGAAGGCGGCGAAATCGTCCAACTCGAGCAGGCCGGGAGACATGACCCCGTTGGCATCCATGCAGGGGAAGCCCTTCTGGAACGCGACCATTTCGGCCGTCAGCTCGCCCCGGTAAAACACGTCGTGGGCGGCCTGCAGCCCCGCGTCCCGGCCTCCTGCAGCGGCCTCTTGCTCGGCCGCGGCCAAGCGGCGAAGCGTGCGCGCCAGATCCGCCTGGATCAGCACATCGCCCACTTCGGGGAGCTCGCCGCCAGGAAGGAAGATCTGGGCTGAAGTGGGCCACTCGGACCGCATGCGGCCCTCGACCCGCCGCAGGTTTTCCAGATAACTCGGGAAGACGGCAAATCCTCGCTCTGCAAGCCCGATCGCCGGCGCGAGCACTTCCGACAGGGACATCGTCCCGAACTCGCGCAGTGCCTCGATCAGGGTGCCAACGACGGCTGGGACGGGCGCGGGGAGGAAGCAATCCCCGGGGATGGCCTGAATGTCCCGCTCTCGGAACCACTCGAGCGTGGCCCTGCGGGGAGCTTGCCCCTGGCCACTGAGCGCGTAGACCTGCTGGCGCTCAGCGCTGTGGACCAGAATCGGGACTTCCCCGCCGATCCCGAACCGATCAAACTCGAGGACCGCCTGCGCAAACACCGTCGCCACGCCGGCGTCGGTCGCGTTCCCGCCCTTCTTGAGGATGTCCAAGCCCGCATCGCTGGCTTGGTGGTGGCCCGAGACGACGACCCCTCGAGTCCCCATGATGACCGGGCGCGTTGCGGCGAAGATCACAGACGGCAGGATGAGCGCGACCAGTGCTGCGCCACAGGAGACTAGGCGGGGGCTTCGGGGGAGCATTGCGGGGCTATCGCCATTCTATGCGGGCCTCGGCGCGAGCCCCAGTCTCGGATCGCCTCCCAGCTTCGCCGGCCCCGCAACTTCGCGCGGCGCCTCGGCCGGCCCAAGGCTGGGCCCGCGCAACATCCTGGCACCCGAACGCCCGGAGCGGCACGGCGCAAACGTCCAGCTGCCATGTGCCTATCGGCATTCGAACCCGCCGCCATGTCCGCCAGCCCGGCGTCCATCGCGCTGACGGAACAGCACCAAGAACAAGGGCCATCCGGCTCCGGAGGTCACGGGTGCCCATCCGCGCAGCAAGACCCATGCCCCGACGCCCGGGCGTCGGTGTCTCAGCGCCTTGTAGACAGCGACTGGCGGAGCAGCCAGACAAGAAGGTCGGTTTCGGGGTCGCAGCGGTTGCTGCTGCAGCGGGTCTCGGCATTGTCAGCGCCGGTGATCATCTTAGTGGCCACGTTGTGCCCGTCGCCGGTCCAAGTCGTCATCTTGAAGTTCGCCTCCAGTTGCTCCATCTCGTCGAAGAGGTCCTGCGCCCGCTGATACGGAGCGACCTTGTCCAAGTCCCCGTGGAAGGCCCATATCGGAATATCCCGGATCCGAGACGCTTCGATGAACGGGGCGGTCTCGGGGAGACCGGCGCCAGCGGACGGTGCCGCAGCCGCGAAGTAGTCGGGATCGAGCTGCAATAGGATGAACGACCCGTGCCCGCCCATGGAGTGGCCCAACAGGTAGATCCTGTCCGTGTTGACGGAAGGCAGTCCCGAAATGATGGACTTGATGTCTCGCAGGTGATCGGCATTCCACAGGGTTGTCGACTGGGGCGCCAAGACATAGCTGGGATGCGCCGAGCGCAACGCTTCGTCTGCCAGTAGTCGATTCCAGCCACGCAGCTGCTTTCGGTTGTCAGTTCCACGCCCACCGCCCCCGTGCAGCGAGACGATCACCGGATAGAGCTCGCTGGGAGAGTAGTGCAGGGGCCGCATGAGACGGTACGGAATGCCAGGCTCAGTCCCTGCCTCATAGGCCTGGACCCAGTCGTCCGAGCCGCTCGCCCCCCCTGGCTGGGCCTCAAGGGGTGAGGGGATCACCCACGGCGTGGCAAGCATGGTCGCTGATATTGCGCAACGGATCAGGTCTTTCACGGTTTCCCTTCCCTACTCGATATACCCCGCGCCTCGATAACCGGGTCGCCGCGCTAACGCCGCTGCTGCAGCACGTGACTTCCCTGTGGTGGATCGGAGTTCCATGTGGATGAGTGTCCCAGAGTCCACGAGACGGCTGTTTCCTGCAAGCTGCTCTCGAGACAAACGCCTAAGGATTCCTGCGAGGCGGCAAACGCAGCCTCGGCCATAACGTTGATCTCTTAGCCAAGGGCCGTGGCGAGGTCGCAGAGTTTCCCTGACGGGCGCTTCGAGCCAGCCGATTCATGGTAGCGCTCGAAGCCGGGCCAGTCCTTCCACGAGCGATGGGACTCGAGCTGCCACTTCCTGGCCGCTGTCAGACGCGCCTGCCCACGGCCAGGTCCGCCTCGCTCAGGCTTGGCTCGGACTATGCGGGCTAGGCGCGCGGCTCCACGGCACTCCGATGGCCATTGTTCTGAGTCTCAAATAGCATCGCTATTGGCTAGGCCCCCGTCCAGCGCCTTCCGCGCGCGGTGGATCTTGGCTAGGATCTTCTCTCCATCCGCCTTCCACCAGTACGGCTTCGAATTCCTGTTGCGCTCGGCCAGGTAGGACGTGCTCGCGTCCGTGAGCTGTTTGACGCTGGTGAAACTGCCCGCGCGGATGCAGCCCTCGGTCAGATCCGCAATGAAGCGTTCGACCAGGCTCATCCAGAAACTCGAGGTCGGCGTGAAGTGCATGTGGAATCGCTTGTGCCGCTGCGGCCAAGCCTTCACCTTGGCGTGCTTGTGAGTGCTGTAGTTGTCGGCGATCAGATGCACAGCGAGGTCCCTTCGGCACTCCGCGTTAGACCTGCTTCAGGAAACGGAGCCATTCCACATGGGTGTGTTTCTGCTCCGGGCGGCAGATCAACTTGTTCTCCAAGAACTGATCGCGGCGAACAGGCAGATCGTCCCGTGACGATAGTGGTCGTGCGTCTGTGTTCGGATGTGCCCGCTTCCCAGCGGAAGTCCCCGGCTGGGGTCCGCTCCAAGACTTGGGGGATCCAGGCACAGGCCGATCTCGTCCCAGAACTTGCGTTCGAAATGCTCGTCGTTCGACAGCTTGAACGTCATCGTGCGGTGCGGCTTGGGGCCGTTACGACGCCAGATACGGCTGACCGTGGACTGCGATACGCCTGCATGGCACGCCATGCTGCGCGTGCTCCAGCCAGTCCTCCCCGGAGGCTTCTGCCCCGCCTGGGCCACGACCTTCCCCACGGTTGCGGGCGGGATCGATGGCCACCGCACCCGGCCGGGCCGATCGTGCAGGCCGGCGATGCCGTCGACATCGAAGCGCCGCGACCAGCGTCTGACGCAGGCGACGCTGACACCCACCTGTTCGGCCACCTGACGCTGACTCAGGCCTTGGCTGCGCAGCAGGACAATCCGGGCCCGTAGGCAGTTTCGCCGGGAAGTGGTGGACACGCGGACCCGACGCTCCAACTCGGTACGTTCCTCATCCAAGATGCCGAGTGCTTCGACGGGACGAGCCATGGGCCCCTGCCCCAATATGGCAGCAGAACTTGCCAATTCTTATATGTTATTTGCAACTCACCACACTATGAACAATTTCCGCGGGCCACCGAGCGAGCGTGACCATTCCAATGCTCGGCATTCCCGCAGAGTGCGCAAGGTGAGCGCTAGTCTGGCAACAAGCGCAGTCCAGGAAGAGACCTGCCGCCGCTCACGTTGCGCAAGGCCGATGTCGATCCACAGCCCGTGCCCTAGAGCGGCTAGCCGCGGTCGGAGCACCGGCCCGGAGGCGTGGCCGCGCCCCGGAGTGCCCCGGCGGACTGGGCACCGCATCGCGCGCCACGGACGCGCATCGCGGCATGGCGCGCAACCGAATCCCACCAAGTCACACCTGAGCAGGCTATGAGACAGGTAGCTGCGTCGAACTGATCGCACGCGAGTCAGCGCCGAGCCAGACCGGGAGCGTACAGCCGAATCTCCGGGCCGGAGGCATATTCCACCCATTGCAACGGCACACCACGGGCAGGCATGTGGGTCAGGCCTGGCTGTCAGGCACCGGGCCGTGTGACGGCACCAATTCGCGGCACTGGCAGGGAACTCGCCCGCGAACGGAAGCTCCGTACAATGAACTCCCGGGCCCGGAGCACCCGGATACACAGGAGAAAGGCGCAAAGAGTGGCTTGGCGCGACCGCCCGCCGGTCGACCGAATTCGCCCCGGTCCGCGGTAAGCGCCAGCGGAATGCCCGATAATGCAGTCATCATGAATGACGTGCTCGGCATCACGCCGTCAGAGGCCCGCGAATTTCTCAGGCAGATCGAGCCCGCCGTGATGAAGGTTCAGTCCAACGCGGCACTGGACGACGAGGACGTCGTTTTGCCCGGCGGGTTCTACCGCGAGTTCCTAGTGAGGGCGCCGGACTTGAGGCGCGCCTTGGTCGCGATGTACAGGAGCAACCTGCTAGAGGGCGATCAGCCGCTCACGGCCGGGGAGCTACTGGGTCTCAAGGGAGTCGGTCCGGTGACCGTCAGAAAGTTGGTCCTAACCGTTGAAGGCTGGTTCCAAAGCTGTGCCGAGGCTTCGCCAGACAGCGGAGACAATCTGGTGGGCGGGGTGGACATCGAGGACGACGAGGTGGGCTTCTTCGATGACTGGGTGCCAATAAAAGAAGGCGGACCAAGCTTCCCCGAGGCTGTAGAAATGTTCAAGGCGCTCGGTGAATCCTCTGCGGCCCCAAGCGGCCCGGAGCCGCACGCGCTCAGCAGCGAGATGGTCAAGGTCTTGGCGACCGCGAGGGAGCTGCACCGAGAACTGCGATTCTTCGACGTATTCCACCCGTGTGTCCAGCGAATCGCCGAAGCCATGGGCCACTACACACTGGAAGTTGACCAGTTGTCCGCGTTCAGCGGGCCCGGATTGATCGAGATGGTGGCCACCGCCGCATGGAACGAGTACAAGGGCCTATCGCTAGCCCGGCGGACAATCGTCGACCACAGGATCGTTGCTTCGCCCGGCAAGGACTTGGCCCGCGTCGCAGAGTTTCTCGGCTGGTCCGAGAAGAGGGTGATCGAGGTCCAGGTGGAGCTAGAGGTGCTGATCGAAGGAGCGATGGCCCCACACCTCGATCAGTTGGTTACGATCCTGTTGCGCGAGATGGCCGACAACCGGACGCCGCCGTCTGTCTTCTTCGAAGCGAAGCTGACCACGGTATTCGCGCAGTTCGCCAGCGTTGGCCACTCGCTGGCCCGGTATTTCCTGCAGCGAAGACTGGACGCCGAAACTAGGAGCAGCCCCCGATTCGAGGTGGTGTCAAGGTCAAGCGGAATCAACGACGAGGTCCAATAGTGCGATCGGCGTCGGCATTCCCAGCTGCCGGGCAGCGCCAGAGCACAGGCTAGAATGGGTCGCGCATGGGACGAGCATCTTCCACTAGGCGAGCATTTCTCGGGTCAAGCGCACTGGCGGGCGCCGCTTGGACGGCATGTCAGTCGCCGGCCCCCGATTCCGAGCCAGCGCCGGTCGCTGGGTCACTTGGAGCGCCGGTCCGGCGCTACGGAGAGCGCAGCCCGTTCGAGAAGGGCGTTCGTGGCGTGCGCTCGACCCAAACCCCAGAGGCGGCATCGTCCCGAACACCGCTAGACGAGACCTTCGGCATCATTACTCCGTCAGCACTGCACTTCGAGCGGCATCACGCGGGTGTGCCGCAGATTGACCCCACGAATCACGAGCTCCTGATCCACGGCCTTGTCGAGCGTCCGATGGCGTTCAGCCTGGATGATCTCAAGCGGCTGCCGTCAGTCTCGCGCGTGCACTTCGTCGAGTGCTCGGGAAACAGCGGGGGCGAGTGGAGCCCCGCGGGAGCCCCGAGCGTCGCGCTGAGCCACGGCCTCGCCAGCTGCAGCGAATGGACTGGCGTGCCCCTTCGAGTCTTGCTTGACGAGGTCGGCGTCCAGCCTGGCGCCGGCTGGCTGCTGGCCGAGGGGGCGGACGCCTGCCTCATGCAGCGCAGCGTCACACTCGAGAAGGCCATGGAAGACGGGCTGGTGGCCTATGGGCAGAATGGCGAGGCGATCCGCCCGGAGCAGGGTTACCCGCTGCGCCTGATCCTGCCCGGCTGGGAGGGCAACACGAACGTGAAGTGGCTCCGGCGCATCAAGCTCACGGTAGGCCCGCAGTACGTCAAAGACGAGACATCCAAGTACACAGAGCTGATGGAGGACGGGACTGCTTGGATCTTCACCTTCGAGATGGATGCGAAGTCGGTGATCACGCGACCATCGGGCGGACATACGATCCCGTCGCCCGGATTTGTCGAGATTTCAGGCCTCGCTTGGTCGGGGAGGGGGAAGATCACCCGCGCCGAGCTGTCGACCGACGGCGGGCAGACATGGTCGGACGCAGAGCTGCAGGAACCGGTCTACTCGCGCGCCTTCACGCGATTCCGCCTTCCGTGGCGCTGGGACGGATCCGAGGCAGTCCTGCTGTCCCGGTGTCACGACGAGAGCGGCTACGTGCAGCCGAGCCGTGCCCATCTGATCGAGGAGCGCGGCACGAAGTCGGCCTACCATTGCAACCGGATCAAGGGATGGCGCGTCGCCGCGGATGGGAGCGTGACCAGTGCGGAAGCTTAGGATTCACAAAGGCCTGGCGCTGGCGCTGCTGGCGGCCCAAGCGCTCGCCGCCCAGACGTACGGCTTGGGCCGGCCAGTCACCGCCGAAGAGGCCAAGCGGGCGGACGTCACCATCGGCCCAGAGGGGCGTGAGCTGCCGGATGGCCGCGGCACAGCTATCAATGGCGCCCAAGTCTACGAGGTGCGGTGCAAGGAATGCCACGGGGAAGGTGGGGTCGGCGGGGATCAGGCCGCACTGATCGGAAAACCCGAGCAACTGAGGGAATCGCCCCCGATCAAGACCGTCGGCAGCTTCTGGCCGCACGCGACGACGCTGTTCGACTACACGCGCCGGGCGATGCCGTTCGAAGAGCCCGGGACACTCACGGCCGATCAGATCTACGCCGTGACCGCCTATGTGCTGCACCTCAACGGGATCATCGAAGAGAGCTTCGAGCTGAACCGCGAGACGCTCCCCGGGGTCCAGATGCCAAACCGGGACGGGTTCGTGAGGGATCCGCGCGGAACGTCGGCGAAGCCATAGGCGTTCCCTGTCCGCTACCCGTGGCGAAAGACCAGCACGTCCCCGTCTTGGACTACGTATTCCCTGCCCTCTAGCCGCAGTTCCCCGGCCTCCCTGGCCTTCGCGTATCCCCCGCGCGCTACCAGATCGCTCCATTGGATCGTCTCGGCACGGATGAAGCGTTTCGCGAAGTCTGTGTGGACAGCGCCCGCCGCAGTGACGGCCGTCGAGCCCCGGCGAATCGTCCACGCCCGGCATTCCTTCTCGCCGACGGTCAAGAACGACATGAGGCCCAGCAAGCGGTATGTCGCAGCGATCAGCCGCGCCATGCCTGACTCCCCCAGCCCGTAGCTGGCCAGGTATTCCCCACGCTCGTCCGGTTCGAGCTCGACCAGCTCGGATTCAATGCTGCCGCAAACCGCGGTCACGCCCACGCCCGGACGGTCACCTGCGAGCTCGGACTGGTACCGTTCCAAGATTTTCGCCAGATCCGCCGTCTGCCCCTCGCCCAAGTTGAGGACGGCCAGCATGGGCTTGGCGGTCAGGAACTGGAACCCCCTGAGCACCTTCTCGCTCTGCGGGGAAAGTGGCATCTCGCGCAGCGGTCGCTCGCTCTCGAGCCACTCGCCACACTCCACCAGCAACTCCCGCTCGGCAACGAGCTGGGAGTCTCGCCCTCCCTTGAGCTCCTTCTCGATGCGCCCGAGGCGATTCTCCACGACCTGAATATCGTTCAGCAGCAGCTCGAGCCCGATGTTCTCCCAGTCTCGGCGAGCGTCCAGCGAGCCCTCGATGTGCATCACTGTGTCGTCGTCAAACAGCCGCAAGACGTGGAGAAAGGCGTCCACGGTCCGCAAGCTGCCAATGTAGCCCGGATCCCGCAGTGCCTCGCGGGAGAGGCCGGGCATGTCAGCGTACTCAACGGTGGCCGGCGTTCGCTTGCGCGGCTGGAAGACTTCGACAAGGGCATCGAGCCGCTCGTCGGGAACTTTGGCGACCCCCAGCTGCACCTTCGCCGCCCCAACCCGGGCCTGCGTGGCAATACCAGTGAGAATCTTGAACAGAGAGGTCTTGCCGACTTGTGGCAGGCCGATGATCGCGGTGCGCATAGCCGTCGTGTCCCATCTTGGCACGGCGAGAGGACCGATTCTCCGGGAGTGCGGACCGGTCGCGCAGCGCTCTGAACGGCACTGAGCTACTCTCGGCCAGAGGTTGGGCCTTCCCGCGGCCACGGTGCCGGGCTCGCATCCTGTGACTTGGCTGCCCTCAACACCGCAGCCGCCCTCGCCGCCCTCGCTTGACGGCCGTCTCGAGCCGGGGCGCCGCGGGCCGCCGACCGCGCTCGCGCCGCCAGCAGCCGATCGGCGCTGCCCAGCGCGCCTACCGACGTCCAACGCGTCCAGCCGCACGCCGTCGAGGATGCCCTCCCTTCCCCTGGAGCCAGCCGCAGGGGGAACTTGTGCGGATTTGCCCCAACCGAGGCGTAGCAGAGAAATGGTCAACCCACTGCAATCTGCGTCGCCCTCGCCGACGCAGGGCAGACGGCGCGGATGGCACCTCCTATAATCCCGTTCTTATGCCTGACGTCACCGAATTCCTCGATCGCCACATCGGGCGCTTCGAGGCTGAGCTGCTTGAGTTCCTCCGGATTCCGAGCATCAGCACGCTTCCGGAACACCGGTCGGATGTCCTGCGGGCAGCCCAGTTCGTGAAAGAGCAATTGGCCGGCGCTGGGCTGGAGGACGTGGAACTCATCGAGGGCAGCGGCCACCCCTTGGTGTATGGAGAGTGGACGGGGGGCCCCAGGGCGCCCACCATCCTCTGCTACGGGCACTACGACGTGCAGCCCGTGGACCCGCTCGACGAGTGGATCTCGCCGCCCTTCGAGCCAACGGTTCGCGACGGGCAAGTCTACGCGAGGGGAGCGTCAGACGACAAGGGGCAGCTGCTCGCCAACATCAAGGCGGTGGAGGCCCTGATGGCGACGCGTGGCGAACTGCCCGTGAACGTCAAGTTCCTGGTCGAAGGCGAGGAGGAGGTGGGTGGCGAGATGATCAGCCGGTTCGTCGCCTCGAATCCCGGGCTGCTCGGAGCCCAAGCGGCGCTCGTGTCGGACACGTCGATGTACATGCCTGACACGCCGACGATCTGCACGGGCCTGCGCGGCCTGATCTACACCGAGTGGTCGGCTCGGGGAGCCCGGAGCGACCTGCACTCTGGACTGTACGGGGGTGTTGCCCCCAACGCAGTGGCCGGCTTGGTCGAGTTGCTGGCCAAGTGCAAGGACGACCGCGGCCACGTCCTGATCCCCGGCTTTTACGACGAAGTGGAACCCCCGACCGCCGCAGAACTTGCGAGCTGGGGCCGCATCCCGTTCGACGAGGATGCATACCGAGACAAGGAGGTCGGAGCGACGACGCTGACCGGCGAGCCGGGGTACACCGTCTTCGAGCGGGTCGGCGCGCGGCCAACGTTCGAGATCCACGGCATCGGGGGGGGCTTTACCGGACCCGGCGCAAAGACTGTCATTCCAGCAGCGGCCACCGCGAAGGTCAGCGCCCGCTTGGTTCCCCGGCAAACGCTGGGGCCAGTGCTACTGCAAATGCAGCGCTTCGCCGCCGAGAACGCACCGGAGGGAATCACCGTAGAGGTGCGCCCCGTACACGCCGCACCGGCGACTCTGGCCTCGACCGACGACCGGGCAATCCGCACAGCCGCGCGGGCTCTGGCCGAGGTATGGGGGCGTGAGACGGTGTTCCTGCGCTCAGGCGGCTCCATTCCGGTGGTGGGCGATTTCCAAGAGTACTTGGGCATCCCGACGGTGCTGATGGGATACGGCCTTCCGGATGACGCGTTGCATGCGCCCAACGAAAAGTTCAGCCTGCGGAACTTTCGCATGGGAATGGCGTCGACAGCTCGCTTCTTGGAACTGTTCGGCCAAGGTCCGGGCGCCTGAGCCCGGGCCAGCCCTCCAGCGCCGTGACGGGGCCCTACTCCGGCCGGACTGGCATCCGGGAGCCGATTTCGGCCAATCGCCGGTCCAACAGCTCAGCCAGCTGATTGGCCCTGCCGGTCTCGGCAGCTGCCAGATTCTCCCGCTCTCCAAGGTCGCGCGTGAGGTTGTAAAGCTCGGTCTTGGGTGGGTCGTAGAAGCGGATCAGTTTCCATTCGCCCTTGCGGATCACCGAGTAGGGGTCGTGCCCGGGGCCGTGGCGGTAGTGGGGAAAGTGCCACACGAGGTCCCGTTCGCCCAACGCTCCGCCGCGCAGTGCCGGGCCCAAGTCCACACCGTCGATGGCCCGGTCCACTGGCGGGCGCGTGCCGACCGCAGCCGCGATCGTGGGTAGCAGGTCGATGCTCGCGATGGGCTCCGCCGAGACCGAACCCGGAACGGTGACGCCCGGCCAGCGGACGATCCAAGGAGTCCGCAGGCCGCCCTCGTACGCGTAGCCCTTGCCGCTGCGGAGCGGGGCGTTCTCAGTCGGGCGGCCGTTGCGGTCCAGCCCGCCATTGTCCCCCGTGAAGACGATCAGCGTGCTGTCTGCCAGACCGCTGTCCTCGAGCGTGTCGAGCATTCGCCCCATGGCGTCGTCAACGCTGTGGACCATGGCGGCATAGACGGGATCGTCCTGCCCCTTGCCGTCCTGGATTGCGCGGTAGCGGCCGATCAGGTCTTGCTTGGCCTGAATCGGAGTGTGGACCGCGTAGTGGGCTACGTAGAGCAAGAACGGTCGCTCCCGGTTGCGCTCGATGAAGGCGACAGCCTCGTCCGCCTCCCGGTCGGTCAGGTACTCCCCGACGTCGCGCGGCTCGAGTGTCGGAATTCCCATCGGCAGCCGTGGTCGCGCAACGTAAGGGTCGAAGTACGAGGGTGGCTGGCCATAGTCCCATCCGCCGTAGTTCTCGTCGAAGCCCTGGTCCGTGGGCAAGTGGCCGCGGCCACCCAGATGCCACTTCCCGATGTAGGCACTCGTGTAGCCGAGGGGCTTGAGGAGTTCAGCGACGGTGATCTCCCGGTGCGACAGCTGCAACTCGTTGACGGGTGTCAGCAGCGGGCGGTCCGAGGCGCTCGGTCGGTGGTAGCCGAACCTGTCCCGGATGTTCGGCCACTGGCGGTTGCTGAGCTGGAACTCGGCCCGGATCCAGTCCGTGATCCCAAGGCGCGCGGGGGAGCGCCCGGTCATCAGGGCGGCCCTGGTGGGCGAGCAGACCGCGCACGACGCGTAGCCATCCGTGAAGCGCATGCCGCTCGCGGCCAGCCGGTCGATGTTGGGGGTCTGGTAGAAGTCCGACCCTTGGCAGCCAAGGTCCATCCACCCCAGATCGTCGACAAGGACGACAATCACGTTCGGCGGTGGCGACGCCGCGGCAAGAGGCGCCACCGCGAAAACTGCTGCAAACAAGAGGCGCGTGAGTCTCGGCATTCTTCGGTCCCTCCGGGTGCGCCTGCGAGAACGGCTCATTCCAAGATCTTACGACCACCAACTACCGGACACCGCGAGCTGTCTAGCGCTACATCGTAGTTGACGATGCACTTCGCCGTTGCGATGCAGTGCATGTCGACCGTAGCCATCGTGCGCCGCGAGACCGGCGGCTGGAAATGGCCGGCAATACAGTTCGCCTACATGCTGGCGCTGGCGTATTCGACAGGATTCTCGGCGTGTAGGGCCTCTGGCCAAGACATCGTGGCTGGGCGGGACGTGCGCATGGTAGTTCTGCCTCTGGCAGCTTCGCGGATTCGGGCAGGCGCCGTTCTCCCGACCGCAGCGGTTCTCGAGCTTGCGAGTTTGATGTTCTGATGCCGTGATGGCACGATGTAACCATGCGCACCACGGTAACGATTGATGACGACATTCTGGCCATCGCTAGGGCGCTGGCTCAGCAGAAGGGGCTCAGTCTTCGCCGTGCGCTGTCAGAACTCGCTCGGCGCGGCCAACGTGCGACGGCCGCAGCTGTCGAGAGTGATGGCTTGCCAGTGTTCACCGTGCCCCGTGATGCGAAGCCCATTACGAGCGACGATGTCTACAAGGCGCTGGGTGAATGGCCGTGAGGGCGCTGCTTGACGTCAACGTCCTGATCGCGCTGGCTTGGCCGAATCATGTTCATCACCACGCGGCTCGGTTTTGGTTCCAAGAGTGGGGGGCCAAGCACGGATGGGCATCGTGCCCTGTAAGCGAAGCGGGCTTCGTCCGTGTCTGCCGCAATCCGTTGGCGGTGCGGCATGCCGTGTCACCCCGCGACGCCATTTCCTTGCTGCGGCAACTGCGGCAATCGGGATCCCATTCATTCTGGCCTCTGGAGCATTCGATGGTTGACCTTGATCCGGATATTGTCGACCGGCTGCAGGGGTATCGCCAGATCACAGACGCCCTGCTGCTTTCAGTCGCATTACGGCAGGGCGGATGCCTGGCAACGCTCGACAGCCGTCTTGCCCAGCTTCATCCGCCGGATGCGCGCAACGCGGTGCTCCTGATCCCGGTGTGAGCTTTGCCGTGTGACCGGCCGGATCCGAGAGGTGCAGCCGCCGGAGGCGCGCCGCAAGTGGGGCGAGGCGGGGGTGGAGGCCTGGCTGGTGCATGTCGAGCAGACCAATGCGCAGAAGGGAGAGAATCCGCTGGAGTGGTTCCTGCCGAGCACGGCGGGCGCGTTGAGCAAGGGCTGGGCGAAGCGCACCGTGCGCTGGCACGAGGCGCGCTGGGGCATTGAGGAGCTCTTCAGAGGGGCGTCATACTACTCCATTCCACGATTCTCGTCCGGAGCAGGCGCGGTTTTGCCGCAGGGGGCACCCGTTCGACGGCTGGCCGCTCAAGATCCTGTCCAGTCGGAGGCGTCCCAGCGGCCAGCTGTGGCTGTACGTTGAGCTGCCCGACGGTCGTCGGCGCTCCTTCCCCGCTGCTTGGACCACGCTGCAGCCGCCGCCGGAGGGCGCCCAGTGCGTGCGCCTGCGCGTGTCTCACCTGCGCGCCTTGCGTACGCTGGTGGGAGCCTTGCGGAGGCGCCATGCGAGAGACCGAGAAGGGGCCGGCAGCGGGGCTGGAGGGCCGGCTGCTGGCGTTGCTGGAGCACGAGGAGCGGCAGGCTCGCTGGCGGAGTCTGCCGGCCGGGGCGCGGCGGGAAGCGGTGGAGCAGCTGGCGCGGATGCTGCTGCGGGCGCGAGCGCGGGAGTTGAGCGATGAAGCGGGAGACGCTGATCCGGGCGCGGCATCTTGAGCGGCTGGCGTTGGTGTACGTGCGCCAGTCGACGCCGGGGCAAGTGCTGAAGAACCGGGAGTCGACGCGGCTGCAATACGAGCTGCGGGAGCGGGCGGAGCAGCTGGGCTGGCCGCGGGAGCGCATCGAGACGATCGACGAGGATCTGGGCTGCTCGGGATCAGGGGAAGTGCAGCGCGCGGGGTTCGCGCGGCTGCTGCAGAGCGTGGCGCGAGGGCGGGCTGGAGCGGTGTTCGGGTTGGATGCCTCGCGCTTCGCGCGCAACGGGGCGGACTGGTTCAAGCTGCTGCGCTGGCTGCGGGCCACGGAGACGTTGCTGGTGACGGACGAAGGGGTGTACGACGCCAACAGCGGGGACGACAGTTTCGTGCTGGGCATTCACGGCACGCTGTCGGAGGCGGAGCTACACAAGATCAAGGCGCGCCTGGACAAGGGGATGCTGAGCAAGGCGCGGCGCGGCGAGCTGTACCACCACGTGCCGACGGGCTTCGTCGTGGACGGCAAGCGGCTGCGCAAGGATCCGGACCGGGACGTGCGCGAAGCGGTGGGCGAGGTGTTCCAGCGATTCCGGGAGCTGGGGACGGCCCTGCAAGTGGCGCGGCAGCTGCGGGCGGAGGGGATGAAGCTGCCGACGCGGCATCTGGACGAGCGCGGCTTGGAGTGGCGCGAGGCGACCTACTCGCGGGTGTGGAACGTGCTGCGGAACCCGGCCATGGGCGGGGCGTACGCGTGGGGCAGAACGCGCACCAGGCTGCAGCTGGACGAGCGGGGTCGGGAGCAGAAGACGAGGCGCAAGCTGCCGATGGAGGAGTGGCGGGTGTTGCTGACGAAGCACCATCAGGGCTACGTGGAGTGGGAGGAGTGGCTGTCGATCCAGGCGCGGCTGGCGGGGAACGCAGTGGGGCAGGGCGGACGGGGGGCGGCGCGGGAAGGGCGGGCTCTGCTGCAGGGGCTGGCCACCTGCGGCAGCTGCGGGCGGCAGTTGACAGTGCGTTACGCGAACGCGGTGCAGTACCGCTGCGAGCCCAGTCTGGACGGCGAGGGGGGCTGCCAGTATCTGGGGGGCGTGCGGCTGGACCGGCTGGTGGCGGAGATCGTGCTGGATGGGCTGGGGCCGGCAGCGGCGGAGGCTGCCCTGGAGGCGGAACGGCAGCGGGACAAGGAGGAGCGGCGGCGGCTGCTGGGGTACCGGCGGGAAGTGGAGCGCAAGCAGTGGGACGAGCGCAAGGCGCGCAAGGAGTACTTGGAGGTGGAGCCGGAGTTCCGGCGGGTGAAGCGGACGCTGGCGCGGGACTGGGAGCGGGCGCAGCAAGCGCTGGAGCGGGCGCAGGAGGCCTTGGCGGGAGCGCGGAAGGATCTGCAGGCGGCGCGGCAGGGCGAGCCGGCCAGCGTGTCACCGGAGGAGCGGGAGGAGCTGGCGCGGTGCTGCGAGGACCTGCGGGCGGTGTGGGAAGACGCGGCGACCACTTGGCGGGACCGCAAGCGGCTGCTGCGGGCGGTGCTGGAGGAAGTGGTGCTGACAGCGGACCGCGAGGCGGGCAAGCTAGGAGTGCTGCTGCGCTGGCGAGGGGGCTGGATCGACGAGCGGGAGCTGGGGTTGCAGCCCATGCCACGGCCCGAGCGCACGCCGGCAGCGACCGTGGAGCTGGTGCGGCGCCTGGCGCGGTTTGATTACGACCGCGAGGTGGCCGCGGAGTTGCGGCGGAGAGGGCTGCGCACCGCTCGCGGTCTGGAGTTCACGTGGCAACGGGTGGCGGCCGTGCGGAGGCAGTACGGCATCCCCGGCTGCCCGCGCAAACCGGCCGGCGGTCCGGAGCCGGTGTCGGTGCCGGCAGCGGCGCGGGAGCTGGGAGTGTCGGTGTCCTCGCTGTACCGCTGGATTGAGCAGGGTTGGGTGCCGGCCGAGCGGTCGGGGCCGGAGGGCGCCTTGCGGGTGCGGCTGGACGCGAGGGTGAGGGCGAAGTTTCGCGAGGTGGTCCCGGAGGGCTACGTGCGGGCCGGGGAGGCGGCGCGGGCACTGGGGGTGTCGCGCCAGACGCTCTGGTCCCGAGTTCGGGCCGGCTCGCTGCCGGCGCTGCGCGTGGTGCGGGGCGCGGAGAGGGGCTTGTACGTGCGGTTGGACAGCGTGCCGCAGCCGCTGTTGCCAGGCTTGCCGGGTGCGGCTGAGGAGAGCGGCTGATGCGAGCGCTGGGGAGGAGCGGGCAAGCGAGGGGGCCGCTTTGCCGGCGCGGGACGGGGCACTCCGCGAGCCGTCCTGTCGGCCGGCCGCCAGTTTCTCACGATGCAAAGTGCCTGCTGGGGCGCACTGGCGGGCACCCTGCCGGCCCTGGCCGGCTGGCAGCGGCTGCCGCCGGTCCATTCTCAGTGCCGGGAGCTGGGGAGCAGGCCGGCAGGGGGGCCGAAACCGCCGCCCGGAGGCATTCCCACGACGTAAGAGGTGCTGGCGCACTGGAGCCAGCCGCTCCGAGCCAGGCCCGCAGCTGCCAATTTGCCATGCTTGGCGGGACGCCCTGGCCGCGGTGGCATGGCACGCTCTGGAAGCGTCGACGCTGCGACTGCCGCGGGCGGGCGGGCCGGTGCTCTGCTTGGGCTGCGGAGCCACACCGCAGCCCGTTCCGGGTCCCAGAGGGAGCGCTGGGGCGCTTCGCGGGCGAATTCAGCGTGTCAGGGCCGCCATTCCCGCCGATATGGCAGCACAAGGAGGGGGCGTCCGCCTCCTTGCAGCCTCAGGCCCACCTCGGGTGTGACGGGCATGGCCCTCCGGACTGCGTCGAGGCAAGAGCAGAATCGAACCGCCTTGCAGGTCCCGATTCTCCAACAGGCACCGCCCGCACAAGGCGCTGTACGACAATGGAGGTGCATTGTGAAGCGTAACCGTTCAAGGTGCTCAAGAACGGCGCGTGCATCCAGGACCGCCGCCTGCGCACGGCCGAAGCGCTGTGCAAGTGCCTGGCGTTCGACGCCGTGCTCTGGCGGGCCTGCGCCGATTTGGGGCGCTTTGTGCAGTACGAGCAGAAGCGGCCGGAGCCCATGCTCAGCAGGCCCGACTTCGCGGAGCCGCCGAGCGCAGCCCGGCCGCAGGCCATGGAGTCCCGGTAGCGCCAAGCCGGAGAGCTCGGGCCCAGCGCAACGGCTCGCGGCGAACCACTGGGGCCCTCACCGGGGGGCAACGCCGGAGCACGTCCGCCAGTCCGCCTGCAGCCGGTGCGGGGTCGGCCAGTCCGTTGGCTGAAGCCCGCACCGACCCATGGCTTGGCCGCAGTCGCCGGCCATCGGAGGCGCTGGGCCCAAGGGACAGCGGCCGCCCACTCTCTCGTCCAATCTCCCCGAAGACGGCGGCCTGAAGCACGCCCAGAACGCCGCTGGGCAATAGACTCGTCCGCACCGCTGCTGCCATCCTCCAGACTTGGCCCACCGCCCCGGGGACTCCCACAGGTTCGGCCAGGCCAAGTCCAACTCGCAACTGAAAGTAAGGGTCAACTACGCTTCCGCGCTAGGCGAGCTGTCTGCCGGCGCCGTCCGTCGGTGACGGTCACAAGAAACGACGCACCTGCCGGCACCTTGGTGGGCGCAAACGCGGCCGGTGGCCTTGTTGACCACGGGAAATCTGATCAGCCGTCACCGCGGCCCGCAAGCAGGGTCCTCCAGCAAGTGGAGCACCTTCCCCGGCTCAGCTTCGGAAGTCTCCGTCCGCGCCCCCCCAGGCCACCGCACTCTCAGTCTGAAGGGGCCCTTGCTGGTGCCGACCCCGAAGAATACGCGCGGATCGCGGGACGAGAGGTAGCTGCCGCCGCGCGTCACGGTGCGGTGCATTCTCGAACCGGACGGAAGCTCGAGCGTCACCCGCGCTCCGATCGCGCCACCCGCGCTCGAACATCCGCGGAGGCGCACGGCGATCGAGCGATTGCCCTCCGGCGGATCACTGAGAGCAACATAGGGGCGACCACCGAGGTTCGAGACGACCAGGTCGGGAACCGCATCGCCGTCCAGATCCCCTGCCGCAGCCCCCCGGCTTGCCCAAGAGGCCCCGAAGATAGGGCCGGCACCCGCGGAGACATCTCGCAGCTGGCGCCCCCTTACGGTGAAGAGCAGCGGGCGCTGGCGATAGCGCACATGGGGCTGGGACTGCCCGATGTTGTCCATGACGTGGCCATTGGCGAAGAACAGCTCGAGGTGCCCGTCCGCATCCACGTCCAGCGCGGCCAGTCCCCAGCCAGCGAACAGCTGGGTCGCCGCTCCGAGCCCCGACGTCGCTGTCGCGTAGTCGAACAATCGATTGCCTGCATTGAGGAACAGCGCGTAGCGCTCTTGGGAGAGGTTTGTGACAAGCACGTCTGGCAATCCGTCCCCGTCGAGGTCCTCGAAGAGTGCGCCCATCCCGGCAAATTCGTCGCCGTGGTCGTTGTAGGCCACACCTGCCGCCAACCCGTCCTCGGCGAATCGGCCATCGCCAAGGTTCCGGAACAAGAACTGCGGGTGCGAGTCGTTCGCCACGAAGATGTCCGATAAGCCGTCCTGGTCGTAGTCCGCGAAGGCAAGGCCCAGTCCCTTGCCCGGATGCTCCGAGATTCCGGAGGCCTCACTGGCATCGGAGAACCTGCCGTCCCCCCGGTTGAGATAGAGAAGGCTGGACTCGCCCGGGAAGAGGTCTGGGTGGCAGTACGACCGCCCGTAGCTCGCCTCCATTCCGCAGCGCCGGTCGATGTCGAATCGCCACCGCATGTACCGCAAGATCATCAGATCGAGATCGCCATCGTTGTCGGCGTCGAAGAACCCGGCGCTGGTGGCCCATCCTCGCGCGGCGATGCCAGCCTCGGCGGTGACATCCTCGAACCTCTCGCCACTGTGATTGCGGTACAGAGTGGCTGCCGGAACCTCGCCCGTGGACGCCTGGGTCACGAGCAGGTCCGCGTCTCCGTCGTTGTCAATGTCCCCGACCGCCGCACCCATGCCGTAGCCGCGCCCCTGGAGGCCGAACCGCTCGGTGGCGTCCTCGAAGACCAGGCCTCCCCGGTTCAGATAGAGGCGATTCCAGTATTCCGGCCTTGACTTGTCGGGATCCGTTCCCTGGGAGTGCGGGAATTCGACGCGTGCACCGTTGACAAAGAAGACATCCATGCGCCCGTCGGAGTTAGCATCGAGAATCGCGACCCCCCCGCCCATCGTTTCCGGCAGGTACTTCCGAGGCGTCGCGGATTCCCGGTGGTGGAATTCAATCCCGGTCCTAGCCGTGACATCTTCGAGACGCTGCGCGTGCGTGATCGTGCCCGCAAGAAGGAACGCCGACCAAAGCTGCGCCCTGAACGCCACCGCCTCCCAGTATCATCGGGGCTGGATGGCGCACACGCTGCTTCTCGCGGTAGTCTTCGCGGCAGCGCCAGCTTTCACAGCGCCCCTGCGCGTGAGGATCGCCACGGATGATGGCATGCCGTTGCCAGAGGCGACGACAGCTGCGGTCATCTGCGACGAAAAAACCGCCGTCCGCGGGACTGTCGACATCGAGGGGTGGGCCCTGCTCGAAATGGACTTACAGGGAGGAATGTGCGAGATGCGGGTGACAGCCCCTGACTACGAGGAAGGGGCCGTCGCGATCAGCGACCTGCCGATGGACTCCCGCATCCCAGCCATTGCGCTGCGGCGGCGGGCCAGACATCGCGGCGAGAGCATGAGCACGTCACACCTGTCCGCGCCGGACGCGGCGGTGGCCAGCTTTCACGCAGCCATGCGGGCGATGGCAGACCCATCGGGTGTCGCTCTCGCGGAGGTCTTGAAGCACCTCAACGCCGCAACGGAGGCGTATCCCGGCTTCGCACAGGCATGGTACGAGACGGGACGCGTGCACCTAGCGGCCGGGAATCCGCGGCAAGCTGCAGTGGCCCTGAAGCGCTCAGTAGAAGTTGACACTTGGTTCGTCAGCCCTTACGAGCCTCTGATCCTTTCCCTGCGAGCAATCGGCTTGGACGCGGAGGCAGCTGCAGCCTGTGCCGGGCTGAGGCGCATCAACCCCGCAATCCCGCCGGGCTGCCCGTCGGGGCGGACACAGTGAGAGCTGCGCCCGGGGCGATCACCCGAACTCTGGCCGCCCTGGCGATTTGCTCCTCCCTCTGGGGGCAAGGGGGGAGCGGTCCCACGGAACTGTCGATCGAGACCGGCGGCATTGGCCTGCTTGCCGGAACGGCACAGGCTCTGGAGCGAGCCATCAACCGGGGCGACTGGAGACAAGCGGAAGCTCTGCTGTTCGCAGAGACGGCGGAGCGACCCGATCGAGCAGAGACCCAGCGAGCGCTCGGCATAGCCCACTTCCAAGCCGGCCGGCCGTTCGCAGCCGCCATGGCCTTGAAGCGATCCGACCGGATGACCCGGCTTGACGCCGGCGCGCGCCTTCTGCTGGCCACTGCCTACATCAGACTGGGACGCCAGCACTGGGCTCGGGCCGAACTTGAGGATCTGGTCCATTCCAGTCCCACCGACCCGCGTTACCGACTGGCCCTGGCTCGCTTGCATTACGAAGACCAGCGATTCTCCGAGGCCGCCGAGCTGGTGCGGCCCGTGATCGCGAGCGAGCCGGGCCTGGCCGAGGCGCATGACCTGCTCGGGCAGTGCTTGGAGGGCTTGGGGGAGGTTGACGCCGCCAAGCGCGCGTACGCTGCTGCCATCTCGCTGAGCGCTCGCGCCGGTCGGCGGGACGCGTGGCCGCACTACCACCTAGGAAGTTTGCTGCACGACTTGGGCGAACTCGAGGCTTCCCGCGATGTCCTTCGGGCTGCGGTCGAGCGCGACCCCGCCAACGGGGCGGCTCTGTGGGCCCTGGGCATCGTGCTGGACAAGCTCGATGACCTCGACGGGGCGAGGTCCGCACTTGAGGCGGCCGCCAGGGCCTCGCCCCAGAACGGGCGAATCCAGTACTCCATCGCGCGGGTCTACCGCCGGCTCGGTCTGGCAGAGAGGGCCAATGCTGCAATGGAGCGGTTCCGGGCCTTCGCCAACCCTCCACGGTAGAAGCCCCCTGACCGTCAGCAAGGGGGAGCCTGCGAGCCGCAGCCGTGCAATCCTGCAGGCAAGTTAGCACCGGCAGCGGCCATCGGCCGGCCCACACCCTTTGCGGTCGAGGGATTCCAAGAGGCCCACACTGCTCCCCGGCTTAAACCATAAGCAGACTGTGTTGATTCAACCGACGCAACTCTGATACCAGTCTCCTGCCGTATGCTACAGTACCGGAGGTTGAGAAGTACTCTCTCCACACGTGTGTGGTCAGGGGCCGTACGGACCGTTTGCCCGAAGGTCGCTGACGGGATTTTATAAGGAGCGTGCATGAAACACAGATTTCTCTTCTTCAGTCTTGTCCTATCGTTGCTGCTGGCTTCTGGAGCATTCGGCCAAACCAGCGGTACGATCCAAGGAACCGTGGCCGATGACACGGGAGCAGTCATCCCAGGAGCCCAAGTGCTCATTGCGAATATCGAGACGGGCACCGATAGTTCCGTCTCAACTAATGAGGTCGGTTTCTTCACCGTTCCCGGCCTGAATCCGGGTCTGTACTCGGTTACCTGCTCGTCCGAAGGATTTTCCAGCAAGGAATTTCCCGAAGTACGCCTTGAAGTTCAGCAGACCATGCGCATCGACTGCTCGATGGCTGTGGGCTCTGTTACTGAGACAGTTGAAGTGAACGCCGCGGCGATACTCATCCAGTCTGAGAAAACCGAGGTAGGCCAAGTGATCGATTCCAAGCGCATCCTTGAGATGCCCCTGAATGGTCGCAACTACCTCGAGTTGGCCAAGTTTTCAGTGGGCGTGCTCCCCTCCCGGGAGATGGGAAAGGGCACAAGGCATGACGGCGTCCGCGGTGGCGAGGGTGGCATCTTGGCCGTTGGCATGCATGCAGCCCAGACGAATGTTCTGCTCGACGGTGCGGATAACTCGTCCCGTAACTCGGGCGGTGCACTGGGCTTCCAAGCGCAAGCTACGAAGCCATCGGTTGATGCGGTCGGCGAGTTCAAGGTTGTGACCAACAACATGTCGGCTGAGTACGGCTACCGAATGGGCGCAAAGGTCCTAGTGAGCACTAAGTCTGGCACCAACCAGATTCACGGTTCGTTCTACGAGTTTCTGCGCAATGACAAGCTGGACGGCACCAATTTCTTCGCGAACCGAGTGGGCTCCTCAAAGCCCACCTTGCGGCGAAATCAGTACGGCGGGACGATCGGAGGACCAATCGTCCGCAATAAGCTGTTTGGCTTCTTCAGTTTTCAAGGGACGAAAGACCGTGCGGGGCAGAGCTTCACGGCGTCAATTCCAAGTCGCGATGCGCTCGCCGGGGATTTCTCGAACCAACCAGATCCCGATCGCCGGATTTATGATCCATTAACGCTGGAGGGAGGGACGCGAAGTGCATTTCCCAATTTCACGATTCCATCTTCTCGATTCGACCCCGTAGCAACCGCGCTCTTCGCCAACTACCCCGCTCCAAACATTCCAGGAGCCGAGCATGAACGCAACAACCATTTCTATGCTCCCGCAGACACCATTGATCACAACCAGTATGATATGCGCTTTGACTGGAACATCAGTCCCCGCAACCGCTGGTTTGCGCGCTATTCGATTCGGGACGAATTTGTCTTGCAGAATGGTCAGCTCCCCCTGCCAGCGAACGGCGGAAACGGTCAAACGATTGACTTGCCAGGGCAGAACTGGGCGTCCTCACTGCACTCAACGCTCAGCGCGACCATGTTTAACGAGTTGCGTTTCGGCTACACATTCTTCCCGACCCGCTTTGACATCCCATTCACCGAGCCACTCAACGCGCAGTTCGGAGTCCTTGGAGCGCCAGGGGACTCAATCGATGATGGCCTTGACCATGGGTACGCGCTATCGCTAGTCAGCGGTTTCACTGCGGTTGGTCCTCGTGCATTCTGGCCGAACGTCAACAAGATGGATAACCTCCAGATATCTGACAATTTCACCGTGGTCCGAGGCAGCCACACGATCAAGGTCGGTGGCGAATACAGGAGAACGCAGATTCCGCGATCTCCGTCGCGATTCCGACGGGGACGATTTCAGTACACGGGCGACTACACAAACGAGATGCCTGGCAATCCAAGAAGTCGCGGAGCTACTGGAAGCTCCCTGGCTGATGGCCTCTTAGGTTGGAACAAGAATGGACGGTGGGGCTGGCCCAATGGCGAAGAGCAAGTGGTCCCTTATTGGGGCTTCTTTGTGCAGGACGACTGGAAACTCACGCCTAGGTTGACGCTCAATATGGGACTGCGATACGAACTGTTCCTTACGCCAACTTTTCCTGACCCGCAGAGCCATTCTCTGAACAGCACTGTCGTTCGATTCCTAGGAGAAGTCAATGGTAGGTCAATGGATCCCGGGGAACGGCTTCCGGTCTCACAGGGAGGTTGGGGAGAAGCTGAGTACTTGGCCCATTTCCGTACTCCGGCCGACGGGTCTGATTGTGGCGGGTGTATCAATGACAAGAACAACTTTGCGCCAAGGATTGGCCTTGCATACCGGATCGATGATCGGACGGTGGTTCGTGGCGGCGTGGGCATCTTCTACGGTGAACACGATAACACCGGAGGTGAGTCGGCAAGGTTCAATACGGGCGCTCCGCAGTCTAATGAGTTTGACAACGACCAGCCTCGGGCAATGAGTTCCTTCTTCACTAAGGACGGTTTCCCGGCATCAACGCGTGCGGGACTTCCTCGGGCGGGACTAAACGTCAACATCAAGAAGGATGGAGTCTGGCCAAGCTTCTACGCTGCTCAGTGGTTCTTTGACATCCAGCGAGAACTGGCGGGTGACACGCTTCTCACAATCGGATACAACGGGTCGTCTACTTCCCAAATCCACAGCGCCATCAACGTTAATCGGCCAACGACACCCCATCCCACAACACGGTGGCAAGCTCGCAAAATCCGGCCGTTCTTCAATTCCGTTGGGTTGCGTGGCACGGCATTTCTCAACCAAAACTACAATTCTCTGACGGTCAAAGCTGAGAAGAGATTTACGGGTGGCTTTACCTTCCTGAGTTCATTCACCTGGGCGCACAACATTGATGTCGTGAATGAAAATCTTACAACGGGTACTGCGGCTCAGCAAAGGTACACTTACAACCAGCGCATTGAGCGAGGAAATGCCTCACTTGATCGTCGGCTGGCATACGTGACAAGCATTGTGTATGAGTTGCCATTCGGCCCAGGTAAGAATATGCTCAGCAGCGGGCCAGGCGCTTGGATTCTTGGTGGCTGGCAGGTTGGTGGTATCTTGAACTTTCTCGGTGGTACACCAGATAGCCATTCCTTCAATCAGAACACAACCAATGTTGGCGGAGCAAACCGAGGAGATGTGATTGGTGAGATCAACCTGCCGGCCGGACAGCGCACGATCGACCGGTGGTTTAACACTGACGCAATCGGGCCCGGGGGTGCGGGTGTGCTTGACAATGCCGGGCGCAACCTGATCTGGGGTCCGGGCACCACTGCGATTGACTTCTCGCTGTCGCGCCGGTTCGCGCTGCCCTGGGAGGGAGACTACATCCAGTTCCGGTTCGAGTCCTTCAACTTCACGAACACGCCGGTCTTCGGGCGGCCAAACACCAGCATCGGCCGGCCGGCGGCGGGGCGAATTGTGACGGCCGGCGAGCCGCGGCGCATTCAGTTCGGCCTGAAGTTGGTATTCTAGGCCAACGATCTCGCAGACAGCGGACCGAGCGAGCGGGCGCCCTTCTGGATGCCCGCTTTCTCACTTGCACGTCGAGGCGATGCCGACCGAGGCCCCCAGCTGCCCGAGGGACCGATCTTCGACCCTTCGCCGTATGGAGAAGCGACCGAGCCAGCCCATAGACGCAGGGTGATCGACTATGTCGGTGAGCGGTCGCCTGCGGTCCGTCGTCAGCACTTGGCTCTACTGGAAGCCTGATGCTCACATCCACGCCAGCCATCGATCCCGCAGCTCTGCCAGTCCTTCATGTTCTGGATGTCTTCTCTCTCAACGCCCACGATGGACTCGAGGGCGTTCGAAACATGCTCGGTCGTGCCGTCCCTGCGGCGATCGAGGCTCTTAGCGCCAAAATTGAGGGCATATGCACGTAGACCGACGGCCTTAGGACGCGAGCGGAATCGCCTACTTCCAATCGATGCTCGGTTTAGTGTCTACTGTGCCAGCAGTTGTGGTCGGCGTGCCGCGTTTGCTCGACTGGGTGGGTGACGAGCGCTGAGGCTTTGGCCCTTTTGCCGCTGAGAAATGGCCAACCGACGCAGCCCAAGAGGTACACGAGGCGCTCTTGGTGGTCGGGTCGGCCTGCGAATCTCGGAGACTTCAGCCACTAGCGCTGCGTTTGTGATGGCACAAGAGCAGCACTCCTCGTTCCGGGGGCGTAAGGGAGTCACGACGTAACCACATCGCGGAGCCTGCCGATGTCCGCGTCGCGGGTTTCTTGGCATGTGCTACAATCGTCTTGCGAGGAGCGGGACGATGCAGCATCGGGGAGTATGCATCAAGGGTGTCGGCGAGAGTTCGACCGGTTTCGCTGTGGTAAAGGTCGGGGTTTCACCGGAGTCCTAGATGCCCACTTCCACGCCACCCACCGATCCCGACGCTTCAGCCGTCCTGCATGTTCTGGACCAGGCGGATGTTTCCTCTCCGGACGCGCACAATGCGCTAGGGGGAATTCGCAATATGGCGGGTCGTGCCGTCACTGCGGCGATCGAGATCCTTAGCGCCAAGATCGAGGGCCTAAACACAAAGATCGATGCCCAAGACGCCAAGATCGCCGCGTTGATCGATGCCCAGAACGCCAAGATCGACGGTTTCATCGATTCTCAGAATGCCAAGTTCGAGGGTTTGATTGATGCCCAGAACGCCAAGATCGAGGGTTTCATCGATTCCCAGAACGCCAAGATGGATGGTTTGAGGAGGGAGTTCGCCTACCTCCGCTGGATGATCGGTATCGGGTTTTCTGTGCTAGCAATCGTGATTACCGCGCTGCGCCTGCTCAACTGACCGGGCGCTAACTCTCCGGCCTGTGTCTGATGCAAGTAACGACGGGTTGGCGGGCAACCCGCCGAACGGCTGTCTGGACTGTCAAGTGCCGGTGCGCCGCAATAGCCCCGCCAACTACTCAGCGTGGCAGGGAGCCGCGACGTTCAGTAACCCGCCGGCTCTGACGACCCGACAGGGGCAATAACCGTCGGCGGAGCGACGCCGGCCGCGGTCATCACCTCGCGGATCGCGGCCTCCGCCAGCGGCTGTGGTCGGAAGCTCAACGGACCGCGGTAACCGGCCGCGATCGCCAAAGGCGTCGATCCGTGCCTGTTCGGCCGATTCCACACCGCAATGCTCGCACCGCGCTCGGCCAGCAGCCTGATCGTCTCCGGACGGTCACGGTACGCGGCCGCGTGCATCGCCGTCTCTCCGTTCCTGTCAATCGCGTCTATGTCAACGCCGAGCGCAAGCATCAGCTCGATGACCTCTGCCACCTCGGTCGGATGCCCCGTTCTGGAACCCGCCAGCATCACCGCGGTCTTGCCCCGGTCGTCCCGCTCCAACGGATCGGCCCCGAGGTCAACCAAGCTCCTGACAAGGTCCATGTCGGCAGTCTGAACAGCCCCGAGCAGAGCAGTCGGCCCGAGCACGACCGCGCCGCGGTTGACGATGCCGGTCCCCGACATCCGCGCGTTGACATCCGCACCGCTTGCCGCCAACACTCTGACAAACCCAATGCTTGACATGCTGCCAGTCCGCTCGGGCACAGGATCCGCGTCCCCAAGCGGCACGCGGCGCGCGCTTGGCACGGCATGCAACGGGGTGTAACCCTGACGGTCCGAAGCCCTAGGGTCGGCACCGGCATCCAGCAAGCGTGCGGCCAGCTCGAAGTGCCCGTTCTCCACGGCGACATGCAAGGGCGTCGCTCCGGGGCGGAGCTTGGCGTCATACCCGGCGTGCCGCCACTCGACTCCCGGGGCAATGCGGCGGTTGACGTTCGCGCCCGCGCGCAGCAAGGCCTGCGCCGCGTCGATGTGCCCGCCGCGGACCGCGAGCAGCAGAGGTGTGAACCCGGACTGCAGAGCGAGCCGGAAATCGGCGCCGAACTCGATCAGCTCGGCCACAACCTCGGCATGGCCAGCGGCGGCCGCCCACACGATCGCCGTCTGATCGGTCGCGGGCAGGAAGTCGTGAATGGTCGGATCTCGCAGCCTAGCCAAGTAGTAGTTCGCGCCTGCCCCTTCTTGTCGACCCATTCCACGCACCTTGGCATGCGGGTCGGCCCCCGCGACGAGCAGTGCTCGCACCGGATCCACCCGGCCCGTCCGTGCCGCGGTCATCAGCGGCGTCTCGCCCCCGGGGACAGTCCCGTTCGGGTCGGCACCGGCATCCAGCAATAGGCGAACAAGCTCACCGCTGCCGTTGGTGCACGCCAAGTTCAGAGCCGTCACCCCGTAGCGATTCCGCGCTCTCACGTCGGCCCCGGCCGCGAGCAGAGTGCGGGCCACGGACACGTCATTGTTGCGTGCCGCCAAATGCAGGGCGGTCGTGCCGTCAGGCCGGGAAAGGTTCGGATCCGCCCCGGAGGCGAGCAGCGCTCGCACCCGCTGGCCGTCCCGCGCCTGCACAGACGCCGCTAGGTCGGACGCGGGCTCGGCACTCACCCCGGCGGCCAAGAACAGCCCGGCGATGGAGACTGCGACGGGAAGGTGCGGTGCCCGTGACCGCACAGCGCTGAGGGCCGTCATATCGACAGCAGTTCCTCCACTCTCCCGCGGCTGTCCGCAAACGAGTCCATGCGCACGCCGACCTTTTCCAACAGCGTCAGGTGCAGGTTCGCGAGCGGCGTTCCACTTCCGTAACGGATGTGCCGACCGCCCTTTAGGCGCCCCGCGCCCCCGCCCGCGACCATGATCGGCAGATTGACGTGATCGTGCTTGTTCGGGTCTCCCATGCCGCTGCCGTACATGTACATGCAATGGTCGAGCAATGAGCCCTCGCCGTCTGGGGTCGACTTCAGCCGTTCCACCAGATAAGCGAACAGCGAGACGTGATGCTCGTTGATCTTGGCCACTTTGGCCACCATCTCGGGATTGTTGCCGTGGTGCGTCAGCGGGTGGTGCGGCTCGGACACGCCAACCTCCGGGTATCGCCGCGTGCTGCCCTCGCGGGCAAGCTGGAACGTGATGATCCTTGTCAGATCGGCCTGCATTGCCAGCACCTGGAGATCGAACATCAGGCGGACATGGTCGCCATAGGCGGCTGGAACCCCGGCCGGCCGGTCGATGTCCGGCTTGGGCGCGTCCTCAAGGCCCTCCTCGGCGATCTGGATGCGCCGCTCGACCTCCCTCACGCTGTCCAGGTACTGGTCGACCTTTGCGCGGTCCCCCGTGCCCAGCTCTGCCTGAAGCCGAGCGATGTCTCCCCTCAGCCGATCGAGCATGCTGGCCTTCTTCCTCAGCCCCGTCCTCCTCTGCTCGGGCGTGCCCACCCCAAACAGCCGGTTGAACACGTTGCGCGGGTGCGCCTCGTAGGGCAGCGGCGTGGTCGGCGAAGACCACGAGAGATTGTTCTGGTACACACAGGCGAAGCCGTCGTCGCATTGGCCGACGACGTCAAGCATGTCCATGCCGAGCTCGAGCGAGGGAATCGGCGTGTCCTGACCAATCTCCCGAGCGGCGATCTGGTCCACCGTAGTCCCGAGGTAATAGTCCGTGCTCTCGGTCAGCTTCGCCTTGGCGCAGCTCAGGTATGCCGAGTTGGAGGTCGCGTGCGTCCCCGGATAGGCGTTGCGCAGCTCCATGTTGGTCAGGACCGTGACGTGGTCCTTGTGAGGCTCGATCGGGCGCAGGATGGGCGACAGCCGATCCAGCGTGCCCTCGCTCTCCGGGGTCCAGCGGTTGGTGTCGGATCCCATAGGGATATAGATGTACCCGAGGCGCCGCACTGGCCGGGCCGGCGTCGAGGCCGCGGCGGTCATGGCGGGAACCATGGCATCCAAGAGAGGCAAGGCCAGGCTGGTGCCGATTGCCCGCAGCACGGTGCGCCTTGGCAGTGATTTCTTCGTGACGATCATCTGGTGCTCCTCATCTGAAACGGCTCGCTGTTCGCGATTCCCAGCACGAGAGCGGAGAACCGATACCCGCCCTCGCGCGCCTCCCGCACGATCTTCCGCACCGAAGGGGCGTCAAGCGGGCCGACGATTCTGCCTAGAGCATATGTCATCAGCCTCTCCGCCAGGTTCGAGGCGAACATCTCCGAGCGTTCCAGCAATGCCTGTTCGAGGCCTGCAACGCCTTCGAATTCCGGGCTGCCCGGGAAATTCCCCGCCGCGTCCACGGGCCGGCCGCCGTCAGAGTCGCGCCAGCGCCCGACCGCGTCGTAGTGGTCCAGGGCAAAGCCGACCGGGTCCATCAGCGCATGGCAGCTCGCGCAAGCCGGGTCTGCCCGATGCCGCTCAAGCCGCTCCCTGACCCCTAGCCCCACCGTGATCGGCTGGTCTTCGAGGGCGGGAACCTCGGCGGGCGGCGGTGGGGGCGGCGCGCCCAGCAGGTTCTCTAGAATCCAGTGGCCGCGGATTACGGGCGACGTGCGCGTGCTGTAGGAGGTCACCGTAAGGATGCTGGCATGGCGCAGCAGGCCTCCGCGACGGCTGCCCTCGCCGAGCTCGACCCTGCGGAACCAACTCCCATAGACGTGCGGAATGCCGTAGTGCTTCGCGAGGCGCTCGTTCAGGAATGTGTAGTCGGCCGACAGCAGGTCCAGCACGCTGCGGTCCTCTCGGATCACGCTCTCGAGGAACAGCTCTGTCTCCCGCCGCATAGCGTGGCGCAGGTTGTCGTCGAAGCTCGGGAACAGCCGCATGTCCCGCTCGGCTCCCTCGAGGTTGCGCAAGTGGAGCCACTGCGCGGCGAAGTTCTCCAGCAGTGCGGACGAGCGCGGGTCGGCGAGCATCCTCCTGACATGGCCTTCCAGAGTCTCGGGACGGCCCAGATCGCCACGGGCTGCGGCATCGAGCAGCGATTCGTCCGGGATGCTGCTCCACAGGAAGAACGAGAGCCGCGACGCCAGCTCAGCGTCCGTGATCCGATACGGGGTGGCTGGCCCCAAGCCGGGCGGGTCCCGCTCGACGCGGAAGAGAAACTCCGGGCTGATCAGGATCGAGGACAGGGCCATCTCGATCCCTGTCTCAAATCCATCCGCGGCAAGGCCTTGCCGGAAGAACTCCAGAGGGCCCTCGAAGTCGCGGGCAGTCACCTCTCGCCGGTACGCCCGTCGCATCAGCCTCCCGAGCACTTCCCGCGCGCACCGTTCGGCACCCTGGTCGGACGCGGGGCGGCAGACGAAGATGCGCTCGCGGCTCGGCGTTGTGCCCGGCCCCGTGGAACTGTGCGGGCCCGTGATCGAGATCTCGTACACGGCGGGCTGGACGCGCGGATGGCGGTAGACGTTGAAGTGCGCCTGATACGGCTCGCGATCGGTCTCCAGCACGCTCCAAGGCTGCTTGAGGAAAGTGACCATGACTTCCCGGGGCCCGGCGCGAACGGCCAAGCGCGCGCGCAAGTGCTGGTCCACGTCGTCATGGCCCCCGACGCGGCGCGGCGGCACGACGTCGAACAGGCGGACGCGCGCGCCGTCCAAGAGGAGATCGAGCCGGTGCGCCACTCGGAGTCCCTCGATCTGCTCGTCACGATCGCGGGCGAGCCGGACCACAATCTCGTACTCGCCGTCCACCGGAAACGTGTGGCGGAGACGCATCCCACCGCGCGTTCCCAGCGGAAAACCGTCCAGTTGCCATTCCTGAGTCAAGTCGGGGCGCGCTTTCACGCTCCGGACTTCGGGCGACAGCACTGGCCGTCCCACCGCGAGGCGCGCGATCCTGTCGGCCGCGCCGACGTAGGCCTCAAGCAGCGCGGGCGAAAGGTCCCCAACGGTGATGTTGTCGAACCCAGAGCTGGACTCGTCGCGGGGGAGCACGGTCGAGAGATCGATCTCCAATGCCAGCAGATCGCGGATGGCATTGGTGTACTCCGTCCGGGTCAGGCGGCGGAATGTGTCGGTGCGGCCTGGATCGGGATTCCGGGCCGCCGCCTCGTCAAGGTTCGACTCGAGGTTAGCAACGAACGCCGCGTAGGCAGCCTCGTCCGGCCTGGGCAGCCCGACGGGAGGCATCTGGCGACTGCGCAGCTTTCCCGCCACCCGCTCCCATTCCTCTCGACCGTGGAAGAGCGGTCGTGCGGATAGCTCGTCCAGAGCTAATCCCGCCGTGCGCTGGGTCGCGTTGTGACAGGTGAGGCAATAGCCCCCGACAAACGCCTGGCGCCGGTCCGCGGCGGACTCGCACAGCGCGCCAGCAACGACCACCAGACTCGCCAAGGGGAGCAGAAATATGCGCTTCGAATACACGGGTGCCCGGTGCCAGTCGGGCACCCAGAGCGTATCAGTCTGCCGGCCGCGCCGCAACCGCCGCAGGCTGCGAGGCCGATGCCGGCGGCTCCGGCACGGTCAGAAAGGCCCCGGGCGTCACATCCATCGGACCACTCTCGGCGCCGGATGGCCATCGCACGCGTACCGTCGCCGACTCGGCGGAACCTAGCCCGAAGTGCAGGCGGAAGTCCCCCTGCGAGAGGTATCCGCCCCCGCTGCGGACTTCCGAGACCAACCTGAGCCCGCCGGCCTCCACCGTGACCCGCGCGCCGACCGCGTCCGCGCCGGAGCGCAAGAGCACGCGCACGGACAGCCAGTTGCCCGGCGCCTCGGCGCGATTCTGCAGCAGGGACGGCGGCTGCCCGATGTTGGCAACCACAATCTCCAGGTCACCGTCGTTGTCCAAGTCCCCGACTGCCGACCCTCGCGAAGAGTGGCTTGCGGCAATCCCGGCTCCCGCTATGTCCGAGACTGGGTGAAACCGGCCGTCGCCGACGTTCCAGAACAGTAGGCGTGGCTGGGCGAAGGTCTCTCCGATGCCCGCTCCGTCCACGCTGGGAGCCACGTGGCCGTTGGCAACGAAGATGTCCGGCCTGCCGTCGCGATCAAAGTCTGCCGCCTCGGCCCCCCACCCGACGAGCCGGGTCGCCGTTGCGAGACCCGCGGCGACGGTCCCGTCACGAAAGAACCCGCCGCCCCGGTTCCGGTACAGCGTGTTCGTGTCCCTGGCAAAGTTGGTCTGAAACAGGTCCGGCGCGCCATCCCCATCGAAGTCGGCAATGGCAACCCCCATGCCTGCCTGCTCGCGACCGTCCTCGTCAAAGGCGGCCCCGGAGACAAGCCCCGTCTCTGCGAACGAACCGTCCCGCTTGTTGCGGAAGAGAAGGTTGGCCGTGGAGTCGCAGGCAACGAACACGTCGGGCCAGCCATCCCCGTCGAAGTCTCCGGTCAGCACGCCCAACCCGTGGTAGCGGCGTGCGGTCCGCACCCGGGACGCTTCGCTGACATCCACGAACATGCCGTCTCTGTTCTCGAACAGGGACATCGACTCGGCGGCGAGCCCTCGCGGGCCGCACGGAATCGGAGCGCCTCGCCACTCACATTGGGGAGCATCCCCCGGGAGGGGGGTGACATCGGGATCGAAATCGACGTAGTGCGCGACGAAGAGGTCCAAGTCGCCATCAAGATCGAAGTCGAGGAAGCTGCAGCCTGTGCTCCAGCGAGTCGGCCCGGCTAGCCCTCTCTCCGCTGTCTCGTCCCTGAGACCCTCCCCGACCATGTTCCGGAGCAACAAGTCCTGGCCCCATCGGGTGACAAAGAGGTCGGAATGCCCGTCGCCGTCAACATCGCCGGCGCAAACGCCCTGGCCCCATCCGGCACCTTCGGGAACGAATCCCAAACCTGCCGGCTCGAACCTCAGGCCACCACGGTTCATGAAGGCTGTGTTCGGCTCCGGGGACGGCTCCGCCCCATACCCTCCCGTGCCGACAAGGAAGACATCGGGCAGGCCGTCATTGTCAAGGTCCACGACAGCGAGGCCCGGCCCGGTCGTCTCTGGAAGGTAGCGCATGCCCTCGAGCCCTGCGCCGCCGCGAGCGACCGTCAGGCCGGCCTCCCGAGCGACATCTGCGAAGTCGATGGCCGGGACGGCCAGGCTGGGAGGCAGAGGTTCCGCGGGCAGGTCGCGCTTCGCAGCTCCGACCATGCCCTGCGCACCCACCACCACGGGAGCGATGGCCAGCGACGTGACGAGGGCCGCGATTCGTCGATTTAGTGGCAATATCGACCTAGGCATGGCAACCGGGCAGCTGGCCAACTTTGTATAATCTACTCGGAAATATTGGCAGGCCTGCGAGGGGCAGGCAAGACTGCAGGGGCGTTGCATCGGCACAGGGCTGCGGTGCGGAGTAAGAGGAGTTGCTATGCCACATTCGTCAATCGTGATCTCGAGGGCTTCGAGAGCCTTGGTTGGAGCGGCCGTTCTCGCGGTGGCGCTGACGGTGCTCAGCGCGCCCGTTTACGGGCAGGCATCCAGCGCGGCTGTCAACGGCACCGTCACCGACCAGCAGGGAGCGATCATTCCCGCCACCCGCGTCCTGCTGACCAGCGTGGAGACCGGCATCGAGCACCGCTCCGAGACCAACGCGGTCGGCCGGTACGTCTACGTCAACATCCCGCCCGGCTACTACACCATCGAGGCGAGTTCCGACGGATTCCGCACGGCGGCCATCGAGCCATTCATTTTGACGGTGAATCAGACAGCCACGTTCGACATCGTGCTGGAGGTCGGCGCGGTTACCGAGTCGGTCACAGTCGAGGCGATCGGGGCCCAAGTCCAGGCATCCTCTTCTGAGCTCGGGACGGCCATGTCGGAACAGCAGGTGATCGACCTTCCGCTGAACGGGCGCAATTTCACCCAGCTGCTGATGCTAACGCCGGGAGCGTCCCCCGTGAACGTGGCGCAGAGCAGGGGCGGATTCGGCAGCACGTCGGTGGGCACCTTCAGCTTCCCATCGATCAATGGCCAGAACAATCGCAGCAACCTGTTCCTCACCGACGGGGTTAACAACCAGGGCACGATGACCAGCACGTACGCCGTGCCGCCGATCATCGACGCGATCCAGGAGTTCAAGGTCCAGTCGCACAACGACCTCGCCGAGTTCGGGAGCGTGACTGGCGGCGTGATCAACGTCGTCACGAAGGGCGGATCGAACGATATCAACGGCAGGCTGTGGTGGTTCCTGCGTAACGACAATCTGGACGCCCGCAACACGTTCCTCCGCGAGAGGGCCACGCTGTCTCAGAACATGTTCGGCGGCACGGTGGGCGGCCCGCTGGTCCGGAACAAGACGTTCTACTTCGGCGCGTTCCAAGGCTTCACGAACCGCGGGCCCTCGAACCGCAACTACCAAGTGCCTACCGCCGCCAACCGGCAGGGCGACCTGAGCAGCTCAAGCCGCCAGATCTTCGATCCCTACTCGAACCGCATCGGGCCGGGCGGCAATGCCATCCGCGATCCCTTCCCGGACAACCGAATCCCGCAGAGCCGCCTTGATCAGGGCTTCGTGCAATACCTAGAGCAGACGGTGCCAATGCCCGTCGACCTGGGCACGGACTTGGGCAACCTGAACCAGCGCGACACAACTGGCACCTCGCTGGACCAGTACGAGTACTCGGCCCGCGTCGACCACCGCTTCAGCGACACCGACACCATGTTCGTGAGAGTGAGCGCGCAGAACAATGACTCGTTGCGATCCGCGGGCAGGCAGGGGCTGACCGGGTTCACGAACGTCGACAACCTCAACGTGGCCGCCAACTGGGTGCACACGTTCGATCCGTCGAGCATCCTGCAGATCTCCTTCGCGCGGACGGACGTCAAGCGCGACACCGGCAACCAGTTCACGAACATTCCCGACGGGTTCATCTCGACTGTGGGCTGGAACCCGGACTTTGCCGGCGGGTTCCGGGGCGGCGAGTCCTACGTTCCGAACGTCAACGTGGCCCAGTACTTCGGCGGCGGGGAGCGCATCGGCTTCACCAGGACCAGCGACACCTGGCAATACAAGGGGACCTACACCAAGATCGTCGGCCGGCACACCCTGAAGGTCGGCGGCGAGTACAACATCATCGGGCACTTTGGCCGCACGAACGACCACTCCAACAACTTTTCCACCGTCGGGACGGCGAGCCCGGACAGTCCCGGCAGCACTGGCCACCCGATCGCGTCCTTCCTGCTCAACGTTCCCAACCGGTGGTCAAGGCGCGACTTTCACAAGCGCGCACGCGGTGGTGCGCTCCAGTCGTACTTTGCCCAGGATTCGTGGAAGCCAACGGCCAAGCTGACGGTGAACTTCGGACTCCGCCTGGACAACACCATCCTGCCGCAGTTCGGCAACCCCGAGGAGAACACGGTCGAGTTTGGAAATATCGACTACAACGAGGGCATCTTCTGGATCACGGCTGCGCCGCCAACGTGCGAGGTCAAGCGCGTCGCGCCCTGCTTGCCCGACCCGTCGGGAGCCCTCCCCGACCGGGTCCAGGTCGCCTCCAGCGGCTATGTCCAAGACCCCTGGCCCCTGAGCTGGCAACCCCGGCTGGGCCTCGCCTATCGATTGAACGACCGCACGGCCCTGCGAATGTCAACCGGCGTGTTCTTTGAGAATTTCGCGGGCGTGACCCAGAACACCCAGAACCTCGGCCACACGTGGCCGGACGTGGGCCGCAAACTGCAGAACGGCACCAATCCGGCAGATACCGTCCCGAGCGTCTCGGCCAAGAATCCCGCCCCCACCGGCATTCTGCCGACCGCGACGCCGTACAACCAGGGCGCATGGTACTCGGACCCGAGAATGGACAACGGCTACTCGATGACGTGGAACTTCGGAATTCAGCGACAGATTGACGAGTCCACGGTCCTGAGCGTCAACTATGTCGGCTCTGGGTCTCGGCGCCTTCCGCTGGGGACGTATTACAACGTGGCGCTCACCCCCGGGAAACGGTCCGAGGCACGCCAGAGGGCGCCCTTCCCGCTATTCCGGGCCAACAACTACCTCACCTCTTGGGGGCGCAGCAACTACCACTCGCTCCAAACGCAGTACAACCGCAGGTTCGCCGGGGGCTTGGCCTTCATGGTGAACTACACCTGGGCCAAGGCGATCGACATCGGTTGCTCGGGCTGGTTCGTCGAGAACTGCTCCCAGCAGAACCCCTACGACATCAATCTCGACCGCAGCGTGGCGGGAATCGATCTAACGCACAACCTGAACATGAACTGGACCTACGAGCTGCCTTTGAAGTTCGACAGCGCCATGGCCCAGGCAATCCTCGGCGGCTGGAAGTTTAACGGCCTCGCGCTGTTCACCTCAGGCCAGCCGTACACTCCCAATGTCAACGGGGACATCGCCGGCACAGGCCTGCCCAACGGGCGTTACCGCCCGGACTACGTCAGCGATCCGAGGCTGAGCAACCCGACAACGTCGGAGTGGTTCAACAGGAGCGCGTTCGCTGTGCCGATGGCTGGCACGTTCGGCAATGCGGGCCGGAACACCCTCCGGGCCGACGGGATCAACAATGTCGACTTCTCGTTCTTCAAGATCTTCAGAGCCGGCGAGAAGTTCGAGGCTGAATACCGGGTCGAGTTCTACAACGCGTTCAACTCCCCGCAATATGGGGCACCGGTAGCCAACCTGAGCCAGGGCAATTTCGGGCGCGTGCTGCGGACGGCCAACCGCGCGCGGCAGATCCAGATGGGCCTCAAGCTCTACTTCTGAGGCAAGAGGCTGCGGACTGACGGGCTCAAGATCGGCTCCCCCTGGGAGAGTTGGGCCCGTCAGTCCCGCACCTGCCCGGACAGACGGCTAGGAATGGCCGGGCACCCGTTAGCGGCTGGTTGGATCCGACAAGTCCGGCGGTGCTCCATGGCACTGTTCGCGGCCGTCCTGCTGTCGACCACCGCTAGCCCGCAGTCAATCCAAGACCGTCTGCAGGATGTCCAGGGCCATCGCGAGCGGGGCGACATCGCAGCGGCGCTCGAGACGGTCGAGGGAGTGGTAGCTCAGTTTCCGGACCGACCCGAAGCGCACCTCGAGCGCGGCTCACTGCTGGCCGTTGCTGGTCGCTTCGAGGAGGCTGAAGGTGCTCTCAGAGCCGGGATCGAGCGCGGGGGAGCGTCCCCTCGGGCGTACTTGACGCTGGCAAAGGTGCTGCTCCGCCAGCACAGGTACGCCGACGCCCTGAGCGCCGCGGACCAGCATGCGGAGATGATGGGAAATGTCGCTCTGGGATTCGAGGCCCGCTATGTCCGGGGATTGGCGCTGAGGCGCTCGGGACGGCTGGCCGAGGCCGAGCGAGAATTGCGGGCAGCGGTTGCGCTGGATCCGGGCCATGCGGACGCCCTCCTGAACCTCGGGGCGATTCTCGACGAAACGGGCAGGTCGGCGGAGTCCGTGCCGTGGCTGCGCAAGGCTGCCGCGCTGGCACCGGCCAACCCGGACGCTCGCTATCGCCTCGGAAACGCGCTGGCAAGAAGCGGCCAGCCCGCCGCAGCGGAGCGAGAGCTCGCGGCGTTCGAGAGAATCAAGCGCGGCGAGCACGAAGCGCGGCGTCTCGAGCTGCTGCTGGAGCAGGCCGACGCTAGCCTGCGCGCAGGCGACGCGGCCAAGGCGAAAGACCTCTACCAACAGGCAATCCGCCTAGATGGAAGCGACGCGCGCGCGATCGGAAGCCTGGGCATGGCGTACGAACTTCTCGGAGCTAGCGCACTGGCGACGGCGATGTTCGAGAAGGCTGCCTCGCTAGACCCGGAATATGGCGAGGCCCACCTCAACCTCGGCCTGAAGCGTGCCGAGAGCGGCAACTTCGAGGCAGCGCTGGGTAGCCTGCTGCGCGCGGTGCGGATCGCCCCGGAGCACCTCGAGGCCCGGAAGGCGCTGGGGATGGTGCTAACCCGCCTGGGAAAGCCCAGCGAAGCCGCGTCACACTTCGAATGGATCGTCGGGAAGGACCCCGCTTCGGCGACTGCTCGGCTTGACCTGGGCATAGCGCTGGCCGAGAGCGGCCGGCACGAGGAGGCTCTCGTCGAATTCGAGATGGCATGCCAGATGGCACCAGATTCCCACAGCGCCCATTACAGTCGCGGGCGGGCCATGCACGACCTCGGAAGGCCAGCCCAGGCCCGCGAGGCGCTCGCGCGGTCAATCGAGATCGAACCGGAGTTTGCCCCGGCCCTAAGGCTGCTGGCCTTGGTAGAGCGCGAGGCCGGAAACTCGCTCCGTGGGGTCGAGCTGTATCGCGCAGCCATCCGAGTGGACGAGGCCGACCCAGAACTGCACCACAGCCTGGGAATGGCACTGAGCGAAGCCGGCATGACAGGCGCCGCAGTCGAGAGCTGGCAGGAGGCAATCTCGCTGGATCCGCGCCATCTGGAGGCTCTGTACAACCTGGGCCACGCGCTGCTAGCCGGGGATCCGGACCGCGGCGAGGCCTACCTCCGCCAATTCGCGGAGTTGAAGGCGGAGGAGCAAGACACCGATCGCGCCGGTACGCTGTGGAACTTTGCACTGGCTGAGGCGAAACAGGAGCGCTGGGAGCGTGCCTTCGGTCTGTTTGAGCAAGCGCTGGACGTGTGCGGCAACTGTCCCGCCCGGGGTGAGATTCACAAGAACTTCGGTTTGGTCTACGGTCACTCTGGAGACTACGCCCGGGCTAGGGCGGAACTTCTGAAGGCAGCCACGCTGCTTCCAAGGGACACCGAGGTGCGACAGGCCCTTGACATCATCGACGCGCGCGACGCCCAGTGAAGCGGGCCGTCGGCGCCCGAGTCACGGACTCCAGAAACTGCTCCAGTGAGGAGAGGGGTTCCCAATGGCCGAGAAGCTCATCGACAGAAACCCTGATGTTCTGGGCGGGACGCCCGTGTTCTCCGGGACTCGGGTTCCCGTGCGAATCCTAGTGGAACAGATCGAGGCGGGCGACCGGCTCGACGACTGCGCCACGGTAGCGCGGGAGCAGGCCGTCGAGCTGCTCGCACGGGCCACGGCGCAGCTGGTGAGCAGTGCCCGATGAGGGTGTTGCTGGACGAATCCGTTCCAAGGCGGCTAGCAGCTGAGTCTCCCGAGTCGTTCGGACCGCGCACGGTGCAGCAGATGGGCTGGGCTAGATGCTGGAACGGGGAGTGGCTGCGCCTCGTGGCCGCCCGCGACAGTGACCTCCTCGGCGACGGCGAAGTGGTTGGCGGCCGGATCCCTCCAGTCGATGAGGTGGACGATCTGGGCGTGCTCCTCGACCCCGAGCTTGCCCCTCGCTTCGTAGCGGAGCAGGCGGTAGGCCTCCCGGTTGGCCTCGTATAGGCTCCCGCCACCGCCCAGCGCGGCGGCCTTGTTGAACTTGCGCATCGCCTTGGCGGTCAGGACCGGAGCATGTCCTTGGACGGCGAGGAACCGCGCAAGCAGGCAGGTCTCGACATTTCGGTTGTCGTCCCGGCCCCCCAGTCGCCGAGATACTCATAGCCCAAGCGGTCCCGGAACAGCGCGACGACATGCCGCTGGGTCTTGACCTCAAGGTCGCCGACAGCTGCCATTCCACCGCCATCCTCCCGCGCCGCCGGTGTCACCCGAGCACCTCCCAATGTCCCGCCCTGTCCGAGCCGACCCTACGGATGACTCCGGACGCCTTCAAGTTTTGCAGGTGGTACTTTACGCCGTCCGGAGACAGACCGACCCGCTCGGCAAGCGTCGCCCGGGTCAGCCCAGGCTCGGCCCGGAGGCAATCCACGATCCGGTCGCGGGTGGGTTTCAGGGTAGTCCCGGCCAGCTTCTTCTGGGTAGTCTTCTGGGTAGTGGGACCGCTCTTCTGGGTAGTGGCACCGCCCTTCTGGGTAGTCTTCTGGGTAGTGGCACGGCCCTTCTGGGTAGTGCCACCGCTCTTCTGGGTAGTCTTCTGGATAGGATCGGCGGGAGTGTGCCCCGCCGCGTTCCCGCGCGCTGCCGCGTCGGCAGCCTGATAGGTCTCCGAGAACGGGAACCGCACCCAAAGGCCATCCCCGCCCGCGTCGAGCCGCCACGTCGGTGCCGGGTTCCCAGCCTTGCGGCAGATATCCACGGTCCGGCGGATGCCGCGCCCCCACGCCTCGATCATTCCGGCCCGGAAGAAGGCGTAGGCGATTCGCGGATTGTGTGGTCTCGACGACACTTGCTCGGCGAGCAGTTCGGCCGTCCATCCGGGTTTCAGATGGGCAGCATTCCAGATCGCGATCCGGTCGTCGCGGACCCGAATCTGGATCGTCGTGGGGCTCGCGTAGTCGCGGTGGATGACCGCGTTGATCACCGCCTCCCGCATCGCCTCGCGCGGGACCGGGAAGGTCTCGACCCGGTAGACGCCGTCATAGGAAACGAGGCCGCGCGTGTACTTCGTGTACAGCAGGTCCATCGCGCGGTCCACCTGCGCGAACAGGTCGCCCTCGATCTCGTCCTGAAACAGAAGTTCCGACCCCTGGAAGTAGCCGATCTTGACATACGCGTCCGGCACGAACCGTCCGGGCGACGGATGGAATAGAAGGGCCGCAGCCCTCTTCAGGTGCTCCCCGTCCCGCAGGCTCAGGTTCTCGACAAGGCTCTCGATAGGCTCGCCGAGGACTACCGCCGGGAGCCGTCCGCTCCCCACGGCCCTGCGGCGAAACGCATCGACCTCGCGGTCGTCGAGGTCCTTCAACCCGACGCCGGGCAGCGGCATGTCGTCCCACGTCCTCCCGTACCTCGTCAGCAGGAAGCGGCTCAGCGCGGCACCCCTTAGCACTTGCTTCGTGCTACCGCTGCGGTATTGGAACTCTCCTTTGTAGCTGATGGGGTTCGGATGCGGCTCGACCGCGACTTCAAGGTATTCGCGGCTGGACGCCGACCTCAGATTCACGTCCACCACGATGCCGAGCAGCGACTGCGCCTTGCCAGGGATCTCTTCGAGCAGCCGGAGCACCCCGTCGACCCCGACCACCTCGCCTCGGTCGTTCTTGCCGATCTCCAGCACGCCGCCCTGAGCGTTGGCAAAGCCGCAGATCCACTTCAGGTACTCGTCCCGCCAGGACCGCTTCCACTCGACGTTCTGGGTTTCAGCCGTCATGTGATTCGCCTTCCGGTTCGTCATCGGCGACGGGCAGCCGGACCGCTCCGGTGAGAAGCTGCTGCATCATGCCCTGTTTGATCGCACGGGTCTTGTCCAAAAGGTGCTCCAGCGCGGTGATCTCGGCGTCCATTTCGGTGAGGACGGCGGCAATGACACGCTGCTCGGTGAGGTGGGGGAGGTGGATTCGGATGTTGGCTACGTCGGGGTTGCTGATTCCCAAGAATGTAGCACCGGTGGCCAAACCGGCCATCTGTCCATTCAGCGGGATCTGTCGGAAGTCCGCGAGCGGCTGTACCCTTTTCACCCGCCCGGTGCGAGCAACCGCTCCGGCAGCCCCGGGAACACCTTCCAGAAGCGCCCGAGAGCGTCGATGTCCCGGTTCGGGATGCCGCCGTGCGGGTGCGCACCCAGGTCGTGAAAGTCCTCCGGCTCGCCGGAGTCGATGTAGGAGGGGTGTTCAGGTTGTAGTCGTTGGCCTCGCTGGCGATCTCGTCCATCGGCACCGTGCGCGCGTGCCCGGGAACGACTTTCCGCTCGTTGAAGCCGTCCGCGATTCGGCGGATGTCGCGCTCCCGAAGCCGGTTCTTCGCGCCGTCCTTCCGGAGGCCCCGGTTGGCGTCGATCATGAAGATGCCGTCCCGCGTGGCGGCGTTCTGCTTGTAGAGCACGACGATGCAAGCCGGGATCCCGGTGCCGTAGCAAGGATTGGCGGGGAGTCCGGTCACCCCTTGGATCAGGCCGCGCCCGACCAGGTTGCGGCGGATGGCCTCCTCTCGGTTGCCCTGGCAGAGCACCCCGTGCGGGAGGATGATCGCGCCTCTGCCGGTGCTCTTGAGCGAGGCGACGAGATGGAGGAGGAATGTGTAGTCACCGTTCGTTGCCGGGGGAATGCCGTAAGTCGAAGCGGCGAAACGCGTCATGCGCGGGATCGAGGCCGTTCTAGGGGGCGGGAGCCATCCCCTCGCCAGCCTCGTCGTATGACAACGCGTAGGCTGCCTGCCGGCATTAGCGGCGTCCGACGAGCCCCTCCGGGGCGGCTGCGGAGGACGCCGCGCCGGAGCACGTCGATGGTGCCGCGCTTGTTGATTTCGCCCTGGAGCCGGGCCAGGAACTTTCGGCGTGTCGGGCAGTCCTCGGCGAGACGGAGGGCGGCGGCGGACTCGGGCGGCGTGGCCTCGAGGAACGTCCGCAGTTGGACCAAGTCCGCGCAGTTACTCGCGGTTGTAGTCGCGAGCGTTGCCGGGAGACCAACCGACCCCGCCGTATCCGGGCGTGGGCTCGCCGACCGTGGGGCCCGACGGCGGATCGCAGGGATCCCCGGTCAGCGCCTTGCAGATCAGGCGTTCGAGGCGGAGTTCGGTTAGCTCGGTGGTCATAAGGCTCTGGTTGTAGAATGGCAAGCCGACGCGTTCAATGGGTAGCGCGAAGGCCGAGTCAGTGGCAACTTGACACTCAGGAGACCGAAGCAGGAGGACGAGACAAATGGCGCGCGGAGGTCTTCTTGTTCGCCTGGTAAAGGCAAGCGCCGACGGTGACCAACCACAGGTGCGCGCCACTGCGACGAAGCTGATCGCCGAGGAGCGTGCCAAGAATCACCATGTGCTCGCGGACCGCCTGACCCGTGCGATGTCCAATGGGAGACGGCCCACGACTCGCAGCTTTGCTCGCCCGGCGCGCGCCCGCTGGCAGCAGTACGCCTTCGAACTCGTGCCGCGCCGACGGTTGGACGAGCTCTCCCTCAAGGAGACCACGCGCCAAACTTGCCACGGACTGATCGAGGAACAACACCGGGCATCGGTCCTGCGCGCGCACTCGCTGGAGCCCCGCCACCGCATTCTACTCGTGGGACCGCCGGGGAATGGCAAGACTTCGCTGGCCGAAGCGATCGCCGAAGCGCTGTCCATCCCCTTCATCGTGATTCGCTACGAGACCATGATCGGGAGCTACCTGGGCGAGACGGCCTCCCGTCTGCGCCGGGTCATCGACTACGTCCGAACCGTGCCCTGCGTCCTCTTCTTTGACGAGTTCGACGCTATCGCCAAGGAGCGGGGCGACACGCACGAGACCGGCGAGATCAAGCGAGTGGTCACTTCACTGCTCCTTCAGGTGGATGCGTTGCCCTCCTACGTCGTAACGATCGCCGCGACGAATCACCCGGAATTGCTTGATCGGGCCGTGTGGCGGCGCTTTCAGTTGCGGTTGCGGCTGGATCGGCCCACCAAGGCGGATCTGGCCCAGTTCTTTGAGGCGTTTACGGCGTCCGTAGACGAGCCGCTTGGCCGTTCGCCCGCATCCATCGCCGACCGACTGGGCGCCATCAGCTATGCGGAAGCGGAGGAGTTTTGCCTCGATGTGCAGCGCCGAGCGGTGCTGGCATTGGGAGAGGCCAGGCTCAAGGACGTGGTGAGCGATGTCCTGAAGGTCTGGGGGGAACGGCAGCGGGTGAGCGCCGAGTAGGCGGGCGGTCGCGAGTTCGCAGGTCTGCTATTCCTTTGCTGCGGCTTGGAGAGGGGCATGTGGCACCGCCACCGGCCAGAAGACCACGGCCCCCGACGCTTCCACGCCTGCCCAGTCCGATGAGGCAGCGCGCGCGACTCGGACCACGCTCTTAGCGTCTTGAGGCCGCGTTGGCCGAAGTGCGTGATCCACTCTCGATTCGGGATGATCCGGCCGGGCTTGCCCCTGACCGGGTGCTGGTCTTTGAGGTTACCGGGTCGGTGTCAGGATTCTATAGGGCAGTCTCCAGGACTCCCGGTTTGGAATACCTGACCGAGCACGATACTCAATTCCGTCCCGATGACGACTGCTGGATCGTAGCCGCCCGAAAGGACCGGAAGGGCCAGCGTCGCGACGACAAGCCGGTTGGCGGCCGCGTCTACCTAACGATGCCCGATATGAGAGCATTGCAGAAACTCTTCAGTTTGTGGCACATCTTCCTGACTGACGGAGAATTCGACCACGGATCTGCCCCGCGGCGTATTCTCTTCACGCAGCTCAAGGACCTGCGTACAAGGGGTCCGCAGGATCGGATCACACCAGAGGTCAAGCACGATTTCCAACACTTTCTCGATACCGACCCGCCGGGCCCAATGGCGGTTGAGATTGAACTCTGGCCCCAGACTTCCGGACACGGGCTAAGTAGTCGCTGCGCTCGAAGCGCCGGCGTCACGCACCCCGACCCGCCCCGGGCCCCGTCGTGCTGGCTTCCGGGCGTTCGGGATGCGTGCGAAGAAGGGATCCTCGCGCACCCGCCTTTCAAGCCATCGCGAGAGATCGCCGTATGACATGTCGGCGATCTCGGCGCTGATCCGATCCCTTATCTCGCGCATCGACTTCACGCAGTCGAATCGCTTCCTTTCGGTCTCATTCGTCATCTTCAAGCTCCTCGGGCGTGCGAATGTCCACAGGATGGTAGCCCAACAGACGGTTCACCTCGTTGTATTGACGGATCCGGCGCAGGTTCACCATGGACCGGCAATTCCAGCTTGCCAGCACGTCCACCTCGGCCACGGCGGCGGCGGCAATGTGCAGGGCGTCGAGGCGCATCCCCTCGCCCAGCGCTCCGCTCTCAATATACCCATTCGCGAAAGTCTCCACTTCGCGCGTGACCTCCACCAACTCTAAGTGTTCCAGGCCGATGGACGGCAACACCCGGCGCCTGAGTTCCGGTCATCGAGGGACCTGAGTGCGATCTGGTGTGGTGCAAGTGTCAGGACGCACGGAGTAGCATTCACTGTACAGAGGAACCGTTGCGTCGTAATCGATCGGATCTTGGGTCATTGCTACTCATAAAGTGACGTATAGTTGTCGTTTGTAGCGTATCGTGGCTTCGTCATGGCGCTGGAGCAACGTCACACGTAGGCCACCGAAGCCGTCGCGGCAGCTAACTGACGGTGTCCACTCGAGGGCGTGCCGATGGGCGCTTCGGGCCCAGCGGCGGGTGTCCGCGATCCCAGCCGAACTAGCCATACCTTCTAACATAAAAGGCAGACGTGGGTACGCGCCGCCGTGGCGGCAACCGCGATGAGCAAACTCGACGCGGTGAGCCGCGAGCTTGGAGCGATTCCGCCCGTCGCGGTGGAGGGACCCCAGCCGTTCCGGAACGGGCCTGCCGGCCCGTCGTCGGCAGCCAGCAAATGGCAGGTTGTACTCTCCGGCGCAGGTACGAAAGCCGTCGGGGACGGTCTTGCCGTGGCCCCAAGGGAAGTGCTCCGACGCGTGCTGAACTGTTGCTTCGGCGTCTCCATGACTTGAACGCTGAAGAGCCGCTCGCAAGCAAGTCAACCCGTCAGGGATCGCCTATTGTCCAATGCCGTTCGAGGATGTTCAATAGCGTAGAGTAGCTGGCGGCGGTCGTCACCAGCGGGGCGGGAAAACACCCCCGAAGCGTGTCGCGAGGTCGCCCGCGCTCGTCAGCGCGTTGCTTTGTAGGCCAGCTGGAACGCCTTGTTCGTCACCCACCGCTTGAAGTCCGGGTTGTCGGCGAACAGCTTGAAGAGTTGAGTGTCGTCGTTCATGATTCCAAGCACCGCCCGCTCCGTCGCCTTGTCGGACTCGACGCGGGCGTTCTCCCTGTCCGAGTTTTTCCGTGCGTTCTCGAACTTGGAGTCGTTGGCAACCGCGGACGGGATGTCCCCGGTGACCGTCCGGATGACGCGGTCGGGGTCCCCCCATTCGATTCCGCCGAACAGGTCGTTGAACTCCTCGATGATCGCCGACAGCCGGTCGGCCTCAATCTCGCCCCAGCCTCCGCCCTCGCCCGTCTTGACCGGATCGATCTCTGCGTCCGCGTCCTGCAAGATGATCTTCCGCATCCGGTGCTTCTCGACGCGGTAGCTGTCCATGTCGATCCTCTCAAGGATGCCCTTCGACAGATCCGGTTCCTTGGGCGCCGGCAGTTTCGGGACCAGGAAGTTCAGGAAGATCGACCGCTCCTCCCAGACCAGATTGTTGTAGGGGAGAATCGAGGACAGGAACGCGTAGGCGCGCGCGAATGCCTTCGCGGCGCCCTTGAACCGGACCTGTCCGTCCTCGTCCAGGTCCTTGAGGTACACCGCCACGCACCCATCGAGGATGGGATCGAGCCGTCCGCGATCCGCGCCGTCCAGGTACAGCTTCACGAACTCTCTCACCTGATCGGCGGAGTACACCTGTGCCCCGTCAAGGTCGGCCAGTAGGTCGTGGAGCCGGTCGGGGTCGGTCTCTTCGGACAGGACCGTGGTCCGGTAGTAGTCCGAGAAGGCCTTCGTGATGGTTTCCGCGTCGTTCAGGAAATCAAGCACGAACACGTCCCGCTTCTCCGGGTGCGACCGGTTGAGCCGCGAAAGCGTCTGGACCGCCCGGATCCCCGAGAGTGTCTTGTCCACGTACATCGTGTGCAGCAGCGGCTCGTCGTAGCCGGTCTGGAACTTGTCCGCGCAGACGAGGAACCGGTGCGGGTCCTCCCGGAACCGCTCGGCGATCTTCGAGGAAGGAAATCCGTTCAGGCTGACCTCGGTCACGTTGATTCCCCCGTAGTCGTGCTCTCCCGAGAACGCGACGAGGGTCTCGTGGGGGCTCCTGCGTTCCTTCAGGTAGTCGCGGATGGCGTGGAAGTACTGGATCGCCCGCTCGATCCCGTTCGTGACCACCATCGCCCGCGCCTTGCCGCCGATCCTGTGCTGCGCAATCACCTGCTCGTGGAAGTGGTCCACCATGATCTCGGCCTTGAGCCGGATCGCGTGTTCGTGGCCCTCGACGTAGCGCCGGAGCTTCCTCTCGGCCTTCCGGACATCGTACTCCGGGTCCTCCTCGACCGTCTTGGCGAGCCTGTAGTAGCTTGCGACGGGCGTGTAGTGTTCGAGCACATCCAGGATGAACCCCTCCTGAATCGCCTGCTTCATGCTGTAGGTGTGGAACGGAAGGCGCCTCACCGTACCAACGCCCTGCGGGTCCGGCTCGCCGAAGAGTTCGAGCGTCTTGTTCTTCGGCGTCGCCGTGAAGGCGAAGTAGCTGGCGTTGTCGAGCATCTTTCGGGACTCGATCTCGCTGTTGATCCGGTCCTCGTAGGTGTCGTACCGGTCCTCACCGCCCTTCTCGCCGAGCGCGGCCGCCATCGCTCCGGCGGCCTTGCCGCCCTGGCTCGAATGCGCCTCGTCGACGATGATCGCGAAGGTACGGTCGCGATGCCCGCTCCCGATCTCTTCGAGGATGAAGGGAAATTTCTGGATCGTCGAGATGATAATCTTCTTGCCCTGCTCGATGAACTTCCTCAGATCGCCGGCCCGCTCGGCGTGGCCGACGGTCGATCCGACCTGCGCGTACTGCTTGATCGTGTCCCGGATCTGCTTGTCTAGGATCCTGCGGTCGGTGACCACGATGATCGAGTCGAAGACGGTGCCGCCGTCCTTCTTCAGGGGGATCATCTGGTGTGCGAGCCAAGCGATGGAAAAGCTCTTGCCGCTGCCCGCAGAGTGCTGGATCAGGTATCGCTTCCCGGCCCCGTGACGCGCCGCGTCAGACAGCAGGTGGCGCACTACATCGAGTTGCTGGAAGCGGGGCCAGATCTGGACGCGCTTCTTCTTGCCCGTCCTGGCTTCCTTCGGGGTCAACATCTGGGCGTAGTTTTCGAGGATGTCGGTAAGGCTCGCGCGCGTCAGCACATTGCGCCACAGGTATTCGGTCTTGAGACCGTCCGGGTTCGGCGGGTTACCCGCGCCCTGGTTCCAGCCCCGGTTGAAGGGCAGGAACCACGAGGCCTTGCCCTTCACGTGGGTGCAGAAGCGAACCTCGCTCTCGTCCACCGCGAAGTGCGCCACGCAGCGCCCGAGCCGGAAAAGCAGCTCCCTCGGGCTCCGGTCCCTCTCGTACTGCCGGATGGCGTCGTGGACCGTCTGCTTCGTGAGATTGTTCTTGAGTTCGAGCGTGAAGACGGGAAGGCCGTTGATGAACAGCGCGATGTCAAGCGCGCGCTGGGTCTCGTCCCGGCTGTAGCGCAGCTGGCGGGTGGCCGTGAAGCGGTTCAGCTCAAACAGCTGCCGGGCCCTCTCGTTCCCGGCCGACGGGGTGCCGAAGAAGAGCTCCAGATGGTGGGGACCGTGCTTGACGCCGCCCCGGAGCACGTCGATGGTGCCGCGCTTGTTGATCTCGCCCTGGAGCCGGACGAGGAACTTGCGGCGGGCCGGGCAGTGTTCGGCAAGGCGGAGCGCTGGGGCGGCGTCGGGCTGGGTGGCGTGGAGGAATGTGCGGAGTTGGAGGAGATCGACGCAGTACTCGCGGTTGTAGTCGCGACCGTTGCCGGGCGACCAGCCGACGCCGCCGTATCCGGAAGAAGGCTCGCCGACCGTGCGGCCTGACGGCGGATCGCAGGAATCCCCGGTCAGCGCCTCGCAGATCAGGCGCTCAAGGCCGAGTTCGGAAGTGTCCGTGGTCATGTCACCAGCGACATGGGATCGGCACTTCGACGGCCTAGCTTGAGTGTACCGCCTCGATGGCCTCGGCGATCTGGTCGGTGCGAAGGCGAATTTGAAACCAATTGGTGGACAATACCACGACGAGCCCGATCCGCCACCGTGTCAGGTTCTGTTGGTCACGCAGGCTCTGGTCGGTCGTCACCATAGCCCTGTATCCGTCCCGCTCCGCCAGATCGAGCAACTCGCCGTTGCTCTTCTCGGACCAGTCCTTTTCCGCCAACGTGTCCACGGAGTGTCCGGGAAGGTGTCTCCGCAAAGGCGCGGGCGTGCCCTGATCGAATAGCACCTTCAACGGGCCAACGCCGTTCGTAGGGTTTGCGCCTCGTGTTCGAGAACCGCTCTGACCTGTCGCTCCTCGACCCCCGGAAACCACTCGACGAATTCGTCGACCGTGGCGCCCGCGGCAAGGTTCTCGTAGAGCGCGACCAGCGGAATCCGCGTGCCCGAAAAGACCCAGGCTCCGCTCACCTTGCCCGGAGTCTGCTCGACGGCCGGGCACTCGTTCCAGTTCGTCATGGTATGGTCTCCTTCGCCTTGTGGCTCTCGGTCAAATTTGGGTTCGATTCGGCGGGAATAGCGTCGGCCCGCTCGCGGTTGCCCGCGAGCGGGCCCGTCTCCGGTAGCCGCGCGGCCGCCTCGCGCACGTCGAGCTTGCCGGTCACGATATCGGCGATCAGCCGGGTGCGGTACTCCTTGAGGAGGGCGATCTGGCGTTGGGTTGTCGAGACTTGACGCTGGATTTGGAGGTCAGCAGCGTTCAGGTAGCGGACGATGGCCCGCTGTGCGGAGAGAGGGGGGATAGGTATTCGCGAGTTGGCCAGCAGACGATGTTCAATGCTCTCGACGGTGGCACCTTGCTTGGTCCATTCGCTCAGCCAGAACGACTGGTTGCCCTGGATCAACCCGTGAAGATACCCACTCGCGATCCCTTCCCGTGGACGCATGGCCTTCATGTCTTGGTTGAGTGCCATGGGCACCGTGTTGATCGCCACTGGTATCGTCCTGCGTAAGATCCCAGACCTCACGACTACAAGGACGGCACCAGCTGCGACCAAGCTTGTCGCACTCATTGCCACAGCATCTTGGGTAATGCGGTCGGTTGTATCGCTGAGACGGTTGCGGGTCATGTCCTTGGGCGATACCCAAGGTATCTGACCCTTCCAGAACGAAGCGTTGGCCTTGGACGGAGTACCGCCTCCCGAGAATGACACCGCGTACTTGAGCCGCCGCACCTCCCAATGCTCCGGCACTGGCCCCAGCCAGTCTAGACCGGAATCCCTGTAGGCCGGATAGGGCTGGCCGGTGCGAACATCAATCCGGCCCGTGACCGCTTCGTGGATCAGCGCCCGCTTCCGCTCCTCCAATAGCTCGATCAGCCGCTCCTTCGCACGGATGTAGCGCCGGATGCGGTGGTCGGTGGCCTCAAGGTATCGGGCGATGGCGCGCTGTTCGGGAAGAGGGGGGAGGGAGACTGCCAAGTATTTGAGGTCGCTGGAGTAGACGTGCATCACGGTAATGCCTCTCCCCATACAAGCCTTCTGGGAAGCTGCTTGCCGACAATCGGTGCTCCAACCGATGAACTCGGCGTCAACGTCGATGGTGGGCCGAAAGACGATCACATCGCCGCCGCAAACCGCCGACCCTCTAATGAGATTGACCGCCGACTTCCCGATTTCCTCCAAGGTCTCGCCTGACCCGGCAAACAGCACGTCGCCGTAGCGGACGGTCGTGTAGGCTTTCGCGCGGCGAGGGGCAACACAGGCCTTGCTCGCCGCAATGTGAAAACGGTGTCTGGTGTAGAGGTCACCATAGCGGATGCACGGCACACCATCGTGGGTCTGGTCTGCCTTGGTTCCTCCCTTCCCCTTGAAGAACCGGCCGAAGGCTCCCAGCCGTCGCACCTCCCAATGCTCGGGTACCCTACCCAGCAACTCCGTCCCCGAGTCCCGCATCTCGGGGTATGGCCGAAGATCGCCTCTCACGACAGCGCCTCGAACCAAGCCCTAATTCTAAGAGCCATCAGCTTGCGGCGCGCGGCCAGAAAGTCGTCGTATTCGGGAATTTCCCGGTCGAGCAGGCGCAGCGGAACGCAGTTCTTGACGAGGTTCTCCTCCAACTCGGTGCGGTCAACGATTCCGCCATATCGCCTCTTCCCACCGCTCACCTGCTCGGCGAGTCTTGCGAAGTAGGTCTCCGGTGGAGTGTCGCCAATGGCGATGTTGATCTCGCTCTGGGCGATCACGTAGTTCGCGATCTGGTTGTAGCGACCGCGCGTGAGCCCCTTGTCCTTTAGATTCTTGCGCGGGAATACGTGATGGCGATCACCCCGATTGAGCAGAAGATCACTCACACGGATTGTGATGGAGAGGAATCCCTTGTCGCCCAGGTAAGCCTGGGCCGCTTGGAAGGCGATGAAGTAGGGGCTCGTCGAGAACGATGTGTCCATGAGTTGGGGCAACATGCCTGTCCAATAGCTGCCGGGAAGTTCGTTCTCGATGACGGATTCGGCGTATCTCCGCAGTCCATGCGCGGCGATCTGGCGGATGTCGCGGTCGAACGCGGTCTCGGGGCTTCCTGAGTAGCGCCGTGTCAGAATCGACATGACGTACCAGCGCCGCACGAGGCGTTCGAGCTCATAGGCATCGAGCCCCTCGTCGCGACCCCGCAGGTATAGGATGAACGCGAAGTTGACCGCGTTCTGGCTGCGAATCATGCGCGACGTAAGAAACCCCGAGGAGCGCAAGATCATGGTCAGCCGGTCGAAATGGGTCTTATTCATGAAGGCGTGAACGCCCTCTTGCAACCGGGCGAAGGCGTCCTCGGCGATAACCTCCTCGTATTCGCGCGTCTCGAAGTTCCGCCCGGAGAGAAGCGCGACCAGATCCTGCAACCTGCCGCGCTCGAACTTCGACGTGAACGCCACTCGCAGCATGTCCGTGTAGGTGGGATCGTAGAGGTCGTCGTTCACCCCCTTGAGCCAAGTCATTCTCGGCCAGAACGGAGAGGCCGTGAAATCCGGGTCTCCCTTCTCGATCTTCGAGAAGAACTCCGGTGCCCTTGCGAGGTGACAGAAGTAATCGATGGCCTTGCGCAGTAGGCTTCCGCCGTAGGACTCGTTGACGGCGATCTTGGACATGGCAAAATCGGCTTGGGAAAGCGGCGAGCCCTCGGAGTTGACGCGGATGAAAATCTCGGTGACAGTCTCGATGTCGAGATCCTCGGCCAACTCAATGACGCCGACATGGTTGTTGACGATCTTGCCGACTCTCTGAAGCGTCTTGCCGACGACCCTGCGGTCGACACCCGGGTTGCGCGATGCGTAGTCGTCCATGAACTCGAAGAGGTCGGCATCCGGGTGGAAGATCTTGGCGATGTCGTCGATCCAGGCTCCGTCTTTGGCGATGGCCGGGTTGCGGACCTCGAAGCGCTCCTGCTGCGGATGAAAGGCGATTCGGATCCGAACCGTGCGGTAGTCCTTGGTGAGCACCTCGTGCCCCAGCAGCGCTGCCATGAGCGCGGTGATGCGTTGCTGGCCGTCGATCAGAATACGCTTCCCGGAGGACAAGCTACCGTCTTTCAGCTTGATCGTCGGGTTGCGCCAGGAGATCAGATACCCAACCGGGTAGCCGTTGTACAGAGAGTCAAGCAGGTTGCGCACCTTGACCGCAGGCCAGACGAAGGGGCGCTGTATCTCAGGGATCGCGATTGCACCCGACTTCACCCAAGTCAGCAACGATTCGATCGGGTGCGGCGTTACCGAATAGCGCTGGGTTGCCATCAGCCTTGCGTTCCGCCTCCGGTCGCTGCGCTCGAAGCGCCGGCGTCACGCACCCCGACCCGTCCCGCGGCCGGTCGTGCTGGCTTCTGGGCGTTCGGGATGCGGGCGAAGAAGGGATCCTCGCGCACCTGCCTTTCAAGCCATCGCGAGAGATCACCGTATGACATGTCGGCGATCTCGGCGCTGATCCGATCCCTGATCTCGCGCATCGACTTCACGCAGTCGAATCGCTTTCTTTCGGTCTCATTCGTCATCTTCAAGCTCCTCGGGCGTGCGAATGTCCACAGGAGGGTAGCCCAACAGCCGATTCACCTCGTTGTATTGACGGATCCGGCGCAGGTTCACCATGTGCCGGAAATTCCAGCTTGCCAGCACGTCCACCTCGGCCACGGTGGCGGCGGCAATGTGCAGGGCGTCGGCGCGCATCCCCTCGCCCAGCGCTCCGCTCTCAATATACCCATTCGCGAGAGTCTCCACTTCGCGCGTGACCTCCACCAACTCCAAGTGTTCTAGGCCGATGGACGGCAACACCCGGCGCACGGGTAACGGAGCCCGCCGCAGTTCGCTCGCCGTGACAGCCGAAACCACGAGCGTCACCTCCCCGTCTTGACATCGCTCGATCAGCCGACGAGAAGGTTCACGGAACTCCGCGTCCTCGCAGCCTCCGATTACTGAGGTGTCGACGTAGACGCGAAGCATGGTGGGAACAAGACTCCTCGCGGGTCCCAGCAATCCCTCCAGCATGCCCTCAGCCTCCCGCTCGACCGCCAGAATGTCGCCCCCGATTTCCTTTAGGGTCCGCATCGGCTCGGGCTGATGGAAGTACCGGTTGAAGCTGATCTCGTACCCGGTCTTCACGCTCTTGGTGACGTACCACGCGTCCGCGGCGTAGGGGAGCACCTCGCGCCGCAGAAACCCCTCGATTCCGCCCTCTTCCGTGAGCGGGATCTGCTCGGTATCCCTCAGCGCCGTGTCAGGATCGTACTCGACGACGCGATTCTTCGAGCCGTCGCGAGACTCGTACAGCCCCCGGATCGGATCGGGTACGGTGCCTCGCCGGTGGACCTTCTTGACCACCGGCTCCGCCGTCTCGTCCCGCTCAGCCAGCGCAGTCTGAAGCAGCTTTTTTCGCTTAGCCGTGAGCTTCGCGCGGCGCCCCGACATATCGGCCTTGAGGACGCCCAGGAAGCCGTTGAAGTGGAGGTGAGGCCATGGGCCGAGTGTCTCGGCCACCCGATCCACGGCGTTCGCGAGCGGCTCCTCCCCGGCCTCGCCGCAAGCCTCGGTGAAAGCGGCGCAACGCCCGGACGACAGATCCACCTTCAGGCGGAGCGGCCGTTCCACCGTCACCTTCCAGTACCCGAACGCCTCGTTGTCGAAGATGCGGCTCTCGTCCGTCTCCTCGAAGTCGAGGAACGTCCGGCAGATGCGCTCGATGTCCTCCGCCCCGAGTTCGCAATTCTTCTTGCCCAAGTTCTTCCTGAGCGGACGGAACCACTGGGTCGCGTCGATCAGCTGCACCTTGCCCCGCCGACGCTCGGGCTTCCGGTTCGTGAGCACCCAGATGTAGGTGGCGATGCCGGTGTTGTAGAACATGTTGAGCGGAAGCGCGACGATCGCCTCAAGCCAGTCGTTCTCGATGATCCACCGCCGGATGTTGCTTTCTCCCTGCCCCGCCGATCCGGTGAACAGCGAGCTTCCGTTGTGGACCTCGGCGATCCGGCTGCCGAGCGGCGTGTCTCGCTTCATCTTCGATAGCTTGTTAGCGAGGAACAGCATCTGGCCGTCGCTCGAACGGGTGACCAGCGAGTATTCGGGGTCGCCCGCGTGCTCGATCAGGAAGCGGTGATCCCGCATCCCTTTCTTGCCGCCCATGCGCTGAAGGTCGGACTTCCAACTCTTCCCGTACGGCGGGTTTGAGAGCATGAAATCGAACTCCCGCGTTGGAAACGCGTCGTTCGAGAGCGTCGAGTGCTCCGGTCCGCCCACGATGTTGTCGGCGGCCTCGCCCTCGCCCTTCAGAAGCAGGTCGGCCTTGCAGATCGCGTAGGTCTCCGCGTTGATCTCCTGGCCGTAGAGGTGCGTGGACACGTCCTTCCCCCTCTGCGCGAGCCCGTGTAGCACGTCCTCCGCCACTGTCAGCATGCCACCAGTCCCGCAGGCTCCGTCGTAGAGCAGGTAGGTGCCCGACGCGATCCGGTCGGCGACGGGCTGGAATACGAGTTTCGCCATGAGCGTCACGGCGTCGCGCGGCGTGAAGTGCTCGCCCGCCTCCTCGTTGTTCTCCTCGCTAAAGCGCCGGATCAGTTCCTCGAAGACTGTGCCCATACCGTGGTTGTCGAGGCCTCCTGGACTGAGATCGATCTCCGGCGAGGTGAGCTTCTCGATCAGCGACCCGAGCGCGTCGGCCCTGTCGAGGCGCGGGATCTGGTTGCGGAACTCAAAGTTGTCGAGGATGTCCTGCACGTTGGGCGAGAAGCCGTCGAGGTAGTCAATGAAGTCGGCCCGAAGCTGCTGCCGTCCGGCCCGCGCCCGCAGGTCTCGGAGCGTGAACTGCGAGGTGTTGTGGAACGCCTGCCCGGCCGCCTGGCGGAGCGCGGCGTCCTGGTTCGCAATCCCGGCGGCGTCCAGCGTGGCCTTCATGTCGAGGACGGCCTGCTTGGTGGGCTCCAAAACCGCGTCGAGCCGCCGGAGCACGGTCATCGGCAGGATCACGTCACGGTACTTGCCGCGCACGTAGACATCGCGGAGCACGTCGTCCGCAATGCCCCAGATGTAGTTGGCGATCCAGTTCAGGCTAGGGACGGTCATGTCGTGGAGTCTTGGTTGGTCTCGGGCGGAGTGCCGCCCGCAGCGTGCGGGAACTCCATACGATAACGAACTGGCCACGGAGGGGCCTTAGTAGCGTGGGATGCCGTCATCAACGTCCGGGCATCCCGTGCTTGCGACGTTGCCAACCTGGCCACCATTCAGGTGATCTCAACGGCATGAACCCCACGTCCCCCGTTCGGCCGCCGCGTCCCGCACTCGCCGCTGCCTTGCTGCTCGGCTCTGGGTGCGTCACGGGACCGGTACCACCGTCCGCTGCCCGCACGCCGGACGGCGATCCCCTGCGCGTGGCCTTCTACGCGTTCTTCGAGCCCGTCAGCCACAGCGCCGACGAAGACCCCGCATCCCCGGGGGTCGGCGCGCATCTCAGCTACGAGGAGGATCTACTCACGGCATTGGAAGCGATGGACGAAGCGCGGCTTTCGTTCCAGCGCACCCCGGTAAGCGATTGGCTCGGCATCTGGATCCTGCTCTCGACGCCGAACATCGACATCGCGGGCGGCGGTATCACCATCCTCGAGTCCAGAACCCGCAACGAGGCCGGTGAGGTGGCCGTGGCCTTCAACTCCGGCCACATCGCCTTCCGCCAGTCTCTGCTGGTGCGCGCGGCGGACGCGGAACGGTTTCGACGTACGACGGGTTGACATGGGAAGGGCAGGTCAGTGTCTGTAAGCATTCACTCCGGGGAGTATTTGGGGCCTGGGAGACTGGCCCTCGCGAGGACCAAGGGAGGGAAGGTGCGGCCCGCAGGTGCAGGGTGGGCTCGCTCGCCGCGTTCGGGCTCCAGCCTGAGAAGGTGGGCGAGTGTCGTAGGGAAACTCGCGAGTTGGCCTCAGCGGGGAGTCAAGCTGCGCGCGGGACAGGGCTGTCGGGTGCGGGAGCGAGTGCTGCCGCTGGCGGCTCGTTGGCCGGAGTCCAGCAGCGTATGGGAGGTGCGCGGAGTTCCTCCATGCGCTGCTCGTCCATCTCTCACGGGAGCCATGGGGACAGGTCCGATGGGGCCTGGCCCCGGTTGCGCGCATAGGCATCCAGCCAATCCTGCGGGCACCGGTACGGGTTCAGCCCAGCCACTCTCGCTGTCTGCAGCACGCTGAGCAGGCGCCCCGCCGTCTTGGCCCTGGCCGGTCCGCCGGGCCCGAAGCGCCGCTGGCGCGAGATCACGGGCCCGCGCAAGGTCCACTCCGAGCGGTTGTTGTCCATGGGAATCCCCGGATCCTCGAGAAACACGCTGGGACCCTCCTGATGCTGGATCAAGGACGCCGTGGGGTTGCCCTGCGCTGCCACTTGGGCCAGTTCCGCGCCGGTCCGGCCACCGCTTGGCTGCAAGCCTTCCAGCAGCTCATAGCGGGCGACCAGGCGCTGCCACGCTTGCAGCGCGTCGTCGAAGAGTTCCCCGAAGCTGGCTTCCAGGCTTGCCTGCGCAGCCGCGCAGTCCTCGGCCTGGCCCTGCAAGGGCAGGTCGGGCTGTCAGGCCCTGCGACGCAGGCGCGCCAAGTGGAACACTGCCCCGATCCGCTCGAGCCCATCCCTGGCCCACGGCTGCAGTTCCGGAAAGCCGGCTGCCCCGTAACGGCGAGACATCGGACGGATGGGAGCTGAATCCTTGGTCCTTCGGTGGCCCCAGCGCACACCGCTGCGGGGCTGAATGTCAGTGCTTCCAGATAGAGGGGTGGACATTTCCTGCTGATTCTGTCATAGTGGGCCTTGGTGGCTGGCCTTCAGATGGCAACAACGGTGCAAGACGCGCACTTTGACCTGCGCGCTGTTTGCGTGCGCCCGACGCGCGGCGGCTGCGAGCACCGACGTTGGGACCGGCTGGTGGCCGCCCACCACTACCTGTCCTTCCAGCGCATGTTCGGACGTGCCTTGCGGCATGTCGCAACCCTGGACGGGACTTGGCTGGCGCTGCTGGGATGGCAACCCGGAGCGCTGCGCGTGGCCGTGCGCGACCGCTGGATCGGCTGGTCGCTGCAGCAGAAGCTGCGCCGCCTGCATCTGATCGCCCAGAATGTGCGCTTCGTGATCCTGCCCGCCGCTGCCGGGCGCAAGCACCTGGCATCGAGGGTCTTGGGCCTCAGCCTGCGCCGCTTGTCGGGAGACATCTTGGCCGCACATGGGTATCCGGCGCTGCTCGCGGAAACCTTCGTGGACCGCGCGCTGCACAGGGGCACGTGCTACCGCGCCGCGAACTGGCAGCCGCTGGGGTTCACCAGCGGCTATGGCCGCCAGCGGGGCCCCACGGCCCGCTGGCGGCATCATGGCCAGCCCAAGCAAGTGCTGGTGTACCCCTTGGCCCGTAACGTGCAGGCGCGTTTGCGCCAGCCCGAGCAGGAGCCCTGCTGGGGCGGTCCCGCCAAGCGGCCGCCGGCTCCGGCCGCGGTGCTGCGCAGCCTGCTCGAGCGCCTGCAGCAGGAGCCGCACTGCCGCCCGGCCGGCGGCCGCCGCTATGCGCTGGCCAGCCTGCTGTGCCTGGCCGCGAGTGCGCACATGGCCGGCTACCGCGGCGTGACGGCCTACTCGCGGTATGCCACCCTGCTCAGCCAGCGGCAGCGGCAGGCCGCCGGCTGCTGGTGCAACATGCGGCTACAACGCTACGCCGCTCCGGTGCCGAGCACGTTCTACCAAGCCTTGGTCCGGCTGCCGCCGGAGGTGTTCGAGGGGGCCGTCGAGCACGCCTCGCTGGGGCTGCAGGCCCACTCGCAGCCGGCCGTGCCGGAGCGCAGCGCGCAGGGGCTGGGCGAGCGCGCGGCAGCGGCCGCCGGCCGCGGGCAGGGCCCAAGGTGAGATTCTGGCCGGGCGCAAGCGGGGACACCGCGCGGGAGCGGGAGCAGGCGCAGGAATTGGAACGCTTGGAGCAGCACTGCGCGGCCCTGCTCGAGAAGGTGGAAAGCGCACGGCAGGAGAGCGGGGAATTCCGCCGACGGTCGCAGCGCAGCCAGGCCGAGCTGGAGCGGACGCGGACTGAGCTGGAGCGGACGCGGGCCGAGCTGGAGCGGACGCGGACTGAGCTGGAGCGGACGCGGACTGAGCTGCAGCAAGCCCACACAACGATCGGCAATCTGAAGCTGCTCGTGGCAGACCTGCAGAAGACCTTGTTCGGGCGCAAGAGCGAGAAGCCGTCGGATCCCGGGCCCGAGCCGAAAGCGGACCCCAAGCCGCCGCCCGGGCCGGGGGACAGCCCTGACAAGCCTGACAAGCCTGACAAGGCCGGCAAGGGGCGCAAGCAGAAGGCCGCCAAGCGCAAGCGGGGACGCCAGCCCGGATCGGCCACTCCGCCGCGTCGGGACCGCTCCCGCCTGCCAAAGATTCCCGAGCCCTTGGAGCTGCCCGAGCACGAGCGCCGCTGCGCGCAGTGCGACACGCCCTTCGTGCGCTGCGGGACCAAGTCCAGCAAGATCTTCGAGATGCACTTGGCTGCGCTCGCCCGCGAGATTGAGCGCCAGTGCTACGAGCCGGGCTGCGCATGCGCACCGCCGGGACGCCTCGTTGCGCCCCCCGCGCCACGGCTGTGGAGCGGCACCCAGCTGGGGACCAGCGTGTGGGCCTGGAGCGTGGTCCAAGTTTTCCACATGCATCGCCCGCAGGCCGCGGTGGCGCGCGAGCTGGATGCCATCGGGTTGGGCATGGCCCCGGCGACGCTGGCGCAAGGCCTGCAGAGGCTCGCCCGGCTGGTGCAACCCTTGGAGCAGGCCATCGCCGAGCGTCTGGGACAGGCTCGGGTGGTGCAGGCCGACGAAACCTCCTGGCCGGTGCAGAACATTGAGGGCAAGGAGAACGCCAAGCAGCCCCCGGCATCCGGCGCCAGGCCCAAGCACTGGCTGTGGATGGTCTGCTGCGAGGATGCCGTCTGGATGCGCATCCTGCCGACGCGCGGGCTGCCCTCGGGCCGCGCACTGCTGGGCAAGCTGGGCCAAGGCAAGCTGCTGACGCTCGTGTGCGACGGCTGGAGTGTCTATCCGGCCTTCGCCAAGCGCTCCGAGAATGTCCGGCTGCAGTTCTGCTGGGCTCATCAGCGCCGACACTACTGCCGGGTGGAAGCCGGCTTTCCGGAACTGGAGCCGTGGGCCACGGACTGGCTCGAGCGGATCGGGGAAGTGTTCCACTTGGCGCACCTGCGTCGCAGGGCCTGGCAGCCCGAACTGCCCTTAGAGCACCAGGCCGAGGACTTCGAGGCTGCGCAGGCAAGCCTGAAAGCCAGCCTCGGGAAACTCTTCGACGACGCGGTGCAAGAGTGGAGGAGCCTGGTTGCGCGCTATGAAATGCTGATCGCCGTGCCAAGCGGTGGCCGGACCGGCGCGGAGCTGGCCCAGGTGGAAGCGCGGGGCAAAGCCACGGCGTCCCTGATCCTGCACAAGGCGGGGCTCAGCGTGTTCCTCGAAGATCCGGCGATTCCCATGGACAACAATTACGCGGAGCGGACCTTGCGCGGACCCGTGATCTCGCGCCGGCTGAGCTTCGGGTCCGGCGGTCCGGCCGGGGCCGAGACGGCGGGGCGCCTGCTCAGCGTGCTGCAGACAGCGAGAGTGGCGGGGCTGAACCCGTACCGCTACATGCTGGATTGGCTGGATGCCTGTGCGCGCAACCGGGGCCAAGCCCCATCGGAACTGTCCCCATGGCTCCCGTGGGAGATGGACGAGCAGCGCATCGAGGAACTCCGCGCACCTCCCATCCGCTGGTGGACCCCGGCCAACGGGCCGCCAGCGGCAGCGCCGGCTGACGCACCCGACAGCACTTTCCCGCCCGCAGCTTAACTCCCCGCTGAGGCCAGCTCGCGAGTGTCGCTACGTCACTCGCCCACCTTCTCAGGCTGGAGCCTGAACGCGGCGAGCGAGGCCACTCTGCACCTGCGGGCCGCACCTTCACCTATCCGCGCCTTCCCCTGCCTTTGGCCCTCGCGAGGGCCAGCCTCCCAGGCCCCAAAATACTCCCCGGAGTGAATGCTTACCAGTGTCTTTCGGAGAACGACCGGGGAGGCCCGCCTGCTCCAGATCACGGGCCTGACGGACGGAGACAGCGTGCTGGTCGCCGGCACACGGATAGACACACCGGGAGGAACAGTGATCGCGGACGACACGGCCGCGTACGCGATCAGAGCGGCCAAGGCTTCGGCGTCGCTGAAAGGCCGGCCCCGCATCTATCCGTTGAACGAATCGATGCCCGAAGTCGTCTACCTCGGCGACGTGAGGGGCGAAATTGAACTCTTGGATGCGGGATCCGTTCACGAGTCAATAACTTGCAGTTGACCATGAACACATCCAGATCCTCATCGGTAGAGCTGGGGATAATGACGCTCAGCGCCAGTGGGCGGGGATCGTCGCGGAGGCGCAAGTCAAGCACGAACAGGAACTCGCGTCCTGCTTCGGCATCGATGGCTCATAGGTTGCGGACGCGAGTCCAGACGGCAGACCAATCAACATCACAGTCCGCGTCCCAGAAATCGGCCCCCATTTTCTGTAGGAATCCTTGCGCCATGATTCTGAACGCTAGGGCGAGCATTCTGAATAGTTCAAGCGACTTCTTTCTGGGGCGTTCGATTGTCACGTCCAGCGCCGGGAGTTCGGCAAGGACTTTCCGGTTAGATTCGTTGAGATGGCTGCCGTCCACTACGAGACTGATCCCATCGTTCAGCTTGCCAATCTTGATCGATGGATTTCCATCAAGTGGCGGCACTACGTCGCCCCGATCAAACATCTCCGATGTCACAACGAGGGCATGATGGCCGTCTGGAAACTGAACCACCTCAGCCGACCGCGTGCGGCCAAGCGGGGGAATTCGTGGGTCATGCTCGTAAATAACAGGGACGCATCTCCGAGACAATTGCTCTGCTATATCCTCAAGCAGTTCACGCGTGATCACATCCCCGTGCCGACCACGGTGAGTCGTCGCTATGGTTTGTTTCGTCAAATACATTCTGACTCCTTGTCGTCTGAGATCTCTCAACGAAGGCCACTTCATCTGTTCCCTCGCTTGGTCAACTGCCGCTCTCCAAGGATCTTATCACACCTTGGAACAATCTCCGCCGTCCGGGGCCGAACCCTGGGTCAGACCGTGGCCATGAGGACCACGATTGCCAACCAACTCCCGGCGAGATTCTGCTGGTTCCCCATGCTCTGGTCCGTCGTCACGATGAGCTCGCAATCGTCTTCTAGTCCCGCTGGATCAGTTCGCCGTTCTCAAGCAACTCCCAGTCCCTTTCCGCAGACCTGTCTACGGAATGTCCCGGAAGATGGCGGCGATGCGGTGCCGACGTCTCGTGGTCGAACAGGATCTTCACGGTCAGGCGGGCGTCTTGAAGTATTCCGTCTCGTGGTTGAGAACCGCCGTCACTTGCCACTCCTTGACATCGGGAAACCACTCCAGGAACTGCTCCACGGTCGCGCCGCTCTCCAGGTTCTCGAACAGAGCATGCACCGGCAGCATCGTGCCCGCAAAGGCCCAGGCACCGCTGATCTTGCGGAGGTTGCGTTCCACGGCCGGTCACGCGTCCCAATCCGTCACGCGTAGGCCCCCATCTCGTGTTCGAGGGCATGAATCTGCAGTACCGGTCCGAGACGTTCGACGCGTTCAACCACGCGGATTTCTCGATCCCCCTCCAGAATCTTAGCCGAAGCAATTTCGGTGTTGTAACGGCGCCGCAGAGGCGTGCGCGGCAGTTCCAACTGGGGCACAAGTTCATCTACTAGGCGAGCGGCTCGGCATCGGCCGCATACGGCGGGCGTTTCGCCGGTGCGGAGAACGGTGCGAGAGTGGGGAAGCGCAGACCGCAACCAATCCGTAGTTCCTCCGGAGCAGAGCACGAGCCAACCCGCAGTCTATGATTCAGATAGGCCTGCGGCGGCCCGTCCCGGACCGTCCCAAGCCAGAAACGGAGGCAGCCATGAAGGGACACCCAAAGGTGCTCGCAGCCCTCAAGGCGTTGTTGAAGTACCAGCTCAGCACAATCAACCAGTCGTTCCTGCACGCGCGCATGTGCCTTGATTGGGGCTACGACGGGCTGGCGCGACGAATCCGCCGGGACTCGATCGCCAATATGGTGTTCGCCGAGCAACTGATCGACCGCATCCTCTTCTTGGAGAGCATGCCGAGCCTCCGAGACACGTACAAGATGTCGATCGGCGAGGATGTGGGCAAGATCCACCGGCACGACCTGCAACTGGCGAAGATTACCGTGAAGTGCGCCAACGAGGGCATCGAGACCTGTGTCCTCAGCGAGGATGACGCGTCGAGAGAGTTGATTGAGAGCATCCTTGTCAAGGAGGATGAGCGGGTTGACTGGCTAGAGTCCCAGCTGCAGATCATTCGCGACATGGGCCTCGGCCTGTATCTGTCGCAGCTGCTGCGACGAGGATAGCCGCCTGCCCGAGCCAAGGGCCAAGGTCGCGTAAGCATTCACTCCGGGGAGTATTTGGGGCCTGGGAGACTGGCCCTCGCGAGGACCAAGGGAGGGAAGGTGCGGCCCGCAGGTGCAGGGTGGGCTCGCTCGCCGCGTTGGGGCTCCAGCCTGAGAAGGTGGGCGAGTGTCGTAGGGAAACTCGCGAGTTGGCCTCAGCGGGGAGTCAAGCTGCGCGCGGGACAGGGCTGTCGGGTGCGGGAGCGAGTGCTGCCGCTGGCGGCTCGTTGGCCGGAGTCCAGCAGCGTAAGGGAGGTGCGCGGAGTTCCTCCATGCGCTGCTCGTCCATCTCTCACGGGAGCCATGGGGACAGGTCCGATGGGGCCTGGCCCCGGTTGCGCGCATAGGCATCCAGCCAATCCTGCGGGCACCGGTACGGGTTCAGCCCAGCCACTCTCGCTGTCTGCAGCACGCTGAGCAGGCGCCCCGCCGTCTTGGCCCTGGCCGGTCCGCCGGGCCCGAAGCGCCGCTGGCGCGAGATCACGGGCCCGCGCAAGGTCCACTCCGAGCGGTTGTTGTCTGTGGGAATCCCCGGATCCTCGAGAAACACGCTGGGACCCTCCTGATGCTGGATCAAGGACGCCGTGGCTTTGCCCTGCGCTGCCACTTGGGCCAGCTCCGCGCCGGTCCGGCCAGCGCTTGGCTGCAAGCCTTCCAGCAGCTCATAGCGGGCGACCAGGCGCTGCCACGCTTGCAGCGCGTCGTCGAAGAGTTCCCCGAAGCTGGCTTCCAGGCTTGCCTGCGCAGCCGCGCAGTCCTCGGCCTGGCCCTGCAAGGGCAGGTCGGGCTGTCAGGCCCTGCGACGCAGGCGCGCCCAGTGGAACACTTCCCCGATCCGCTCGAGCCCATCCCTGGCCCACGGCTGCAGTTCCGGAAAGCCGGCTGCCCCGTAACGGCGAGACATCGGACGGATGGGAGCTGCATCCTTGGTCCTTAGCTGGCCCCAGCGCACACCGCTGCGGGGCTGAATGTCAGGGCTTCTAGGTAGAGGGGTGGACATTTTGAGCTGATTCTGTCATAGTGGGCCTTGGTGGTTGGCCTCCAGATGGCAACAACGGTGCAAGACGCGCACTATGACCTGCGCGCTGTTTGCGTGCGCCCGACTCGCGGCGGCTGCGAGCACCGACGTTGGGACCGGCTGGTGGCCGCCCACCACTACCTGTCCTTCCAGCGCATGTTCGGACGTGCCTTGCGGCATGTCGCAACCCTGGACGGGACTTGGCTGGCGCTGCTGGGATGGCAACCCGGAGCGCTGCGCGTGGCCGTGCGCGACCGCTGGATCGGCTGGTCGCTGCAGCAGAAGCTGCGCCGCCTGCATCTGATCGCCCAGAATGTGCGCTTCGTGATCCTGCCCGCCGCTGCCGGGCGCAAGAATCTGGCATCGAGGGTCTTGGGCCTCAGCCTGCGCCGCTTGTCGGGAGACATCTTGGCCGAACATGGGTATCCGGCGCTGCTCGCGGAAACCTTCGTGGACCGGGCGCTGCACAGGGGCACGTGCTACCGCGCCGCGAACTGGCAGCCGCTGGGGTTCACCAGCGGCTATGGCCGCCAGCGGGGCCCCACGGCCCGCTGGCGGCATCATGGCCAGCCCAAGCAAGTGCTGGTGTACCCCTTGGCCCGTAACGTGCAGGCGCGTTTGCGCCAGCCCGAGCAGGAGCCCTGCTGGGGCGGTCCCGCCAAGCGGCCGCCGGCTCCGGCCGCGGTGCTGCGCAGCCTGCTCGAGCGCCTGCAGCAGGAGCCGCACTGCCGCCCGGCCGGCGGCCGCCGCTATGCGCTGGCCAGCCTGCTGTGCCTGGCCGCGAGTGCGCACATGGCCGGCTACCGCGGCGTGACGGCCTACTCGCGGTATGCCACCCTGCTCAGCCAGCGGCAGCGGCAGGCCGCCGGCTGCTGGTTCAACATGCGGCTACAACGCTACGCCGCTCCGGTGCCGAGCACGTTCTACCAAGCCTTGGTCCGGCTGCCGCCGGAGGTGTTCGAGGGGGCCGTCGAGCACGCCTCGCTGGGGCTGCAGGCCCACTCGCAGCCGGCCGTGCCGGAGCGCAGCGCGCAGGGGCTGGGCGAGCGCGCGGCAGCGGCCGCCGGCCGCGGGAAGGGCCCAAGGTGAGATTCTGGCCGGGCGCAAGCGGGGACACCGCGCGGGAGCGGGAGCAGGCGCAGGAATTGGAACGCTTGGAGCAGCACTGCGCGGCCCTGCTCGAGAAGGTGGAAAGCGCACGGCAGGAGAGCGGGGAATTCCGCCGACGGTCGCAGCGCAGCCAGGCCGAGCTGGAGCGGACGCGGACTGAGCTGGAGCGGACGCGGGCCGAGCTGGAGCGGACGCGGACTGAGCTGCAGCAAGCCCACACAACGATCGGCAATCTGAAGCTGCTCGTGGCAGACCTGCAGAAGACCTTGTTCGGGCGCAAGAGCGAGAAGCCGTCGGATCCCGGGCCCGAGCCGAAAGCGGACCCCAAGCCGCCGCCCGGGCCGGGGGACAGCCCTGACAAGCCTGACAAGCCTGACAAGGCCGGCAAGGGGCGCAAGCAGAAGGCCGCCAAGCGCAAGCGGGGACGCCAGCCCGGATCGGCCACTCCGCCGCGTCGGGACCGCTCCCGCCTGCCAAAGATTCCCGAGCCCTTGGAGCTGCCCGAGCACGAGCGCCGCTGCGCGCAGTGCGACACGCCCTTCGTGCGCTGCGGGACCAAGTCCAGCAAGATCTTCGAGATGCACTTGGCTGCGCTCGCCCGCGAGATTGAGCGCCAGTGCTACGAGCCGGGCTGCGCATGCGCACCGCCGGGACGCTTGGTTGCGCCCCCCGCGCCACGGCTGTGGAGCGGCACCCAGCTGGGGACCAGCGTGTGGGCCTGGAGCGTGGTCCAAGTTTTCCACATGCATCGCCCGCAGGCCGCGGTGGCGCGCGAGCTGGATGCCATCGGGTTGGGCATGGCCCCGGCGACGCTGGCGCGAGGCCTGCAGAGGCTCGCCCTACTAGTGCAGCCCTTGGAGCAGGCCATCGCCGAGCGTCTGGGACAGGCTCGGGTGGTGCAGGCCGACGAAACCTCCTGGCCGGTGCAGAACATTGAGGGCCAGGACAACGCCAAGCAGCCCCCGGCATCCGGCGCCAGACCCAAGCACTGGCTGTGGATGGTCTGCTGCGAGGATGCCGTCTGGATGCGCATCCTGCCGACGCGCGGGCTGCCCTCGGGCCGCGCACTGCTGGGCAAGCTGGGCCAAGGCAAGCTGCTGACGCTCGTGTGCGACTGCTGGAGTGTCTATCCGGCCTTCGCCAAGCGCTCCGAGAATGTCCGGCTGCAGTTCTGCTGGGCTCATCAGCGCCGACACTACTGCCGGGTGGAAGCCGGCTTTCCGGAACTGGAGCCGTGGGCCACGGACTGGCTCGAGCGGATCGGGGAAGTGTTCCACTTGGCGCACCTGCGTCGCAGGGCCTGGCAGCCCGAACTGCCCTTAGAGCACCAGGCCGAGGACTTCGAGGCTGCGCAGGCAAGCCTGAAAGCCAGCCTCGGGAAACTCTTCGACGACGCGGTGCAAGAGTGGAGGAGCCTGGTTGCGCGCTATGAAATGCTGATCGCCGTGCCAAGCGGTGGCCGGACCGGCGCGGAGCTGGCCCAGGTGGAAGCGCGGGGCAAAGCCACGGCGTCCCTGATCCTGCACAAGGCGGGGCTCAGCGTGTTCCTCGAAGATCCCGCGATTCCCATGGACAACAATTACGCGGAGCGGACCTTGCGCGGACCCGTGATCTCGCGCCGGCTGAGCTTCGGGTCCGGCGGTCCGGCCGGGGCCGAGACGGCGGGGCGCCTGCTCAGCGTGCTGCAGACAGCGAGAGTGGCGGGGCTGAACCCGTACCGCTACATGCTGGATTGGCTGGATGCCTGTGCGCGCAACCGGGGCCAAGCCCCATCGGAACTGTCCCCATGGCTCCCGTGGGAGATGGACGAGCAGCGCATCGAGGAACTCCGCGCACCTCCCATCCGCTGGTGGACCCCGGCCAACGGGCCGCCAGCGGCAGCGCCGGCTGACGCACCCGACAGCACTTTCCCGCCCGCAGCTTAACTCCCCGCTGAGGCCAGCTCGCGAGTGTCGCTACGTCACTCGCCCACCTTCTCAGGCTGGAGCCTGAACGCGGCGAGCGAGGCCACTCTGCACCTGCGGGCCGCACCTTCACCTATCCGCGCCTTCCCCTGCCTTTGGCCCTCGCGAGGGCCAGCCTCCCAGGCCCCAAAATACTCCCCGGAGTGAATGCTTACCCCGCCCGCGAGTCGGCATTGTGACCGCTGATGTTGGACGCGGCGCGAACCGCCGACCGCATGCGACCCGCAAGGTCTCGCACACGGTCCTGTCACTGTCGGCGTCCTGCTGGAACTCGTACAGCAGCTCGCCGGCCCCCATCGATCTCGCTCTCGGGCAGGCCTTGCGGACCTAGGTGCACGACTTGCCGCAATCTTGCGTTGGCAGTGTCTGGATGCAGGCCCATTGGGCTGCGACCTGCGCAGCTCAGGGATCCGACAAGTCCTCCCCAGCCATCTTGCCCGAGCCCTCCGCGCTACCGTGGGAACCGATGACCGTCTCCTGATCGTCGCCCGATCCGGGAACCGTGCTCTCAGCCAGTCTCTCGGACGGAATCACGAAGGGGCGGCACGCCATTTCTGCCACCCACGGGGACGCGATGCTGGCCGCGGTCGCGAGCCGCGCGGGATCGGCTTCCTCGCCCCCGCACTGCTGCACGTCATCGTCGACTGCCAGCGCGTCCAGGAATTCCTCCCGGAATGCCCAGTTCGCCCGGCTCGGCAGCTTCGGGCGTTCCAACTGGTCGACCTCACAGCCCAGCAGGATCTTCAAGAGCGCGGCCCATTCCTCCTGATCCACGCGGAGCCCGTGCTTTTCCTTTACCCGGACCGTCTGGGCTGCCCACCAGCACATCCCATGCGAGGTCAGGCTGTCCCGGAACAGCGACGTCTTGGCCGAGACGATGTCATGGACGTCACGGTCTCCCTTGGAAGCGTTCAGGGCTCCGGGCGCGAATGTGAGGTTGATTTCGTCCGCGGCGAACGCCATCCGAGCCTCCAGTCCCTTGTCGCACAGGCCGGACTGGTCCGCTTCCTTGCGGGCCACGATGTGCTCGATCTGCACGTAGTCGAAGTTTGGGAAAACGACGCCGTTATACGGGGACAGCAGGCCGCGGTGCAACTCGGCGATCTGATCGTGCATGCCGGCCCAAGTGTCCGAGTCCACGCCGCGCCTGTCGCAATCCACCTCGATTGCCACGGGAAGGCTGTGCAGCTTGACCAAGATCTCGACCGCTGGATCGGGCGCGGCGCGGGAATTCTGTCCGCTTGCCAAGGGAAGCGCGACGAGCGCGACGAGTGGGATCCATCGATGCATCGTTGACGTGCTGGACGGCTAGCCCCTGCGGAACACCTCCAAGGGCGGCGGCCAGTCCTCCTCTTGGCTCAGCGTACTCCCTGTACCCATCCTACGGGGCGTCAAGGCAGAGGCCGGCGCGTTTGAGGCGACTCTTGGGTTTGGGCGAGCGCGTCTCTCGAAGGACAGCGCCATCTTCTTGGCCGTGTCGACAATGCCCGTGCCGGCACCCGGGCCCAAGACACGGCCGTGCTGCGAGCCTGCGATCGGATTCTGGCGCCCGATGGCCGGGAGCAGAGCCGTCACCCGCCTTGGCAAAGAAACCGGGGCAGCCGAGTTCGTCCGCTATTCTGGACTGCAAGTTGCCCCGCTCCCAACAGTACGGCCGGGCGCGCGCGCGGTACGCGGCCCTGGGCGTCGACTGCGACGCGGCGATCGAGAAACTCGCGGCCATTCCGCTATCCCTGCACTGCTGGCAAGGCGACGACATTCGGGGATTCGAGGGGGGCGCATCCGAGATCGGCGGCGGATTGGCGATCACGGGGGCCTATCCGGGCGCCGCCCGCAACCCGCGCCAACTGCGTGCCGACATCGAGCAAGCGCTGTCGCTGATCCCGGGACGGCACCGGGTCAACCTGCACGCGATCTACGCAGAGACCGGCGGAAAGGCCGTTTCCCGCGATGAGTTGGGCCCCGAGCACTTTTCGCGGTGGGCCGACTGGGCGGTGCAGACCGGACTCCACGGCCTCGACTTCAACCCGACATTCTTCGCCCATCCCTTGGCCGCGGATGGATTCACGCTGGCCCACGCCGACCGGTCGACGCGGGACTTCTGGATTCGGCACGGGCAAGCCTGTCGACGGATCGGGGCATTTCTCGGCAGGGCGACTGACTCGCCGTGCGTCACTAACGTCTGGATTCCCGACGGCTTCAAGGACCTGCCGGCGGATCGCCGCGCCCCGCGGGAGCGGCTGGCCAATGCGCTGGACGCGGTGTTCCAAGAGCCGCTGGACCCAGCGGAGATCCTCGACGCGGTCGAGTGCAAGCTCTTCGGCCTCGGATCCGAGTCCTACGTCGTCGGCTCGCACGAGTTCTATCTCGGGTACGCCATATCGCGCAGCAAGCTGTTATGCCTTGATGCGGGTCACTTCCACCCCACCGAGGTGGTCTCGGACAAGATCTCGTCGGTCCTCCTGTGGGTCGAGCGCCTTCTGCTGCACGTGAGCCGCGGGGTTCGCTGGGACAGCGACCACGTGGTCATCCTCTCCGACGAGGTGCGGGAGATCGCCAAGGAACTGGTGAGGGGCCACTATCTGGACCGTGTGCACGTGGGGCTGGACTTCTTTGACGCCAGCATCAATCGCGTCGCGGCCTGGGTCATCGGCAGCCGGGCGATGCTCAAGGCGCTCCTGATGGCGCTGCTGGAGCCATCCGCCAAGTTGCGCGAGTTCGAGCGCGCCGGCGACTACACCGGAAGGCTGGCACTTCTGGAAGGGTTGCACTCGATGCCGTTCGGAGCGGTCTGGGACCATCTGTGCGAAGTGGCCGAGGTCCCGGGTGACGATGGCTGGATGCGCGAGTTGCGGGCCTACGAGCGCACGGCGCTGAGAGAGAGATCGGGCCAGCATTGACTGAGGGACAATCCATGGGCAGAGTGCAAAGCGCCGCGGCGCGGACCGAATCCGACTTCCTGTACGAATTCGACCGGGAGCCGATTCCAAAATCCCGGCTGCTGGGTCCCGGCTACTTCGCCGGAGCCTACGCGGGCGAGCACGTGGCTGCGACAGAGTTCGTGATCGGCGTCACGTTCGTCAACTGGGGCGCCAGCGTGCTCGACATTTTCTACGGGCTCGTGATCGGCAACTTGCTGGCAGTCCTGACTTGGACCCTGGTGTGCGCCCCGATCGCGGTCAACACGCGCCTGACGCTCTATTGGTACCTGCGAAAAATCGGCGGTCCGCGCCTGACGTCCATCTACAACATCGTCAACGCGATGCTCTACGCCATCATGGCCGGCTGCATGATCACCGTGTCAGCCTCGGCTGTCCGCATCCCGTTCGGGATTCCGCCCCAGTTGGACTGGTATCCGACGGACTACCGGTTCGTGCTGGTGGTGCTCGGGGTCGGTGCCGTGGTTGTCACGCTGGCCGTGCTCGGGTTCAAGCGGCTGGCCACATTCGCGACCGTTTGCTCACCGTGGATGTTCCTGATGTTCATCGTGGGAGCCCTCGCGGTGCTCCCGCAACTCTTTCAAACCGGCGGTGACGGCTTCTTCGACATGGCCGGAAGGGCCGTTTGGACCGGCCAAACACCTGACGGCAGCGAGCCGATGGGATTCTGGAAGGTTGCCGCGTTCGCGTGGATCTGCAATCTTGGCATGCACGGGGCGCTGTCCGACATGGCGCTGTTTCGCTACGCCCGCAAGCCGTCATACGGGCTATTCTCCTCGTTCGGGATGTTCCTGGGCCACTACTTGGCCTGGATCTGCGCGGGGTTGATGGGAGCTGGCGCAGCTCTGCTGATGGGCCGCCAACTGGTCGAGCTGGATGCCGGCGAGGTCGGCTTCCAAGCATTGGGACTGGTGGGAGCGCTAGCCGTTGTGATCGCGGGCTGGACAACGTCCAACCCCACCCTCTACCGGGTGGGCCTTGCGCTCCAGGCAGTCACGCCGAACTGGTCGCGGGCCAAGGTCACACTGGCGGCGGGCATCGTGACGACCATCGTTGCCTGCTTTCCGTTCGTGTTCACCGGGCTGCTGGACTACGTGGCGATCTATGGCCTGCTAATCTCCCCGATCGGCGCGATCGTCGTAACCGAGCACTGGATCTTCCCGCGCACGGGGCTGGCGCAGTACTGGGCAAGCCGGCGGGGATTGAGCCTGAACTGGGCGGCAATGTTGGCCTGGGTGCTTTCCATCATCTTGGCCCTGATCTTGGAGCGGAGCGGCACCTTGCACCTTTTCTACCTGTTCATCCCGGTGTACGGCTTCGCGATGGGGGCTTATTGGGTGCTCGCAAAGGCCATGGGGGCAGGCGAGGACGGTGGCACCCAGCGAGACGCAGCCTGGGACGCCGGCACGGCGGCGGTCGACACTCCCACCGCGGCTCCAGCCACCGCGAGCCTGTGGACCTGGGTTTCGGGCGCGATCGCGGGCCTGTGCCTGCTCACGTGCCTGTGGCTGGGATACGGAGTCGCCACCGGAGGCGGCGACTACCGCTCGGCCCTGGACGCGCTTCACGGACAACTGACGGTTCCGACGCTGATCTATTTCATCGCCGGATCCGTCTTCTTCACCCTGCGCGAGCGCGAGCGGAACGGGCCTCCGACGCCGTGAGGCCGAAGGACACCGAGCACCGAGCACCCGCGGTCACGCGCCACTCGCCGTGTCCGCCACCCTTTCCCAGCGGAGGATCAGGCAGCCGAGGACGCGAATGAAGATCACGCGCATCACCGCGTACCGCGTGGAGCTGCCGCTGGCAGAGGGCCCCTACAACTGGTCCGGCGGAAAAACGGTGTCCGTCTTCGACAGCACAATCGTGCGCGTGGACACCGATGCGGGCCTGAGCGGCTACGGCGAGGTCTGCCCGCTGGGGCCAGCCTACCTACCCTCCTACGCGGAGGGCGCGCGGGCTGGAATCGCCGAGCTGGGACCGAGGCTGCTGGGGATGGACCCCACCGCCACGGGCGTGCTTAACCAAGCGATGGACGCCGCGCTCAAGGGCCACCCGTATGTCAAGTCGCCAATCGACATCGCCTGCTGGGACATCCTCGGGAAAGCCGCCGGACTGCCCGTCTGCGAACTTCTCGGAGGGCGTTGGGGGCCGGACTTCATCCTGTACCGGGCCATTTCCCAGCAGTCGCCGGAAAGGATGGCAAGGTCAGTTGCCAAGCACATGCGGGCAGGCTATACGCGCTTCCAGCTCAAGGTGGGCGGTGACGCGGGCGAGGACATCGCGCGCATCCGCCAAGTGGCGTCCTTGCTGGGCCCGGAACACCGGCTCATCGCTGACGCCAACACCGGATGGCTCATGCACGACGCACTGCGGGTCGTTCGGGCCGTGACGGACATCGACGCGTATATCGAGCAGCCCTGCCTTTCCTACGACGAGTGCCTGTCCGTGCGGCGCCACACCGATCATCCGTTCGTGCTGGACGAGTCGATCGACAGCGTCGAGGCCCTCCTCCGAGCGAGCCGTGACCGCGCGATGGATGTGGTCAACCTAAAGATCAGCAAGCTCGGAGGGCTCACCAAGTCCCGGCAGGCCCGTGACCTGTGCGTCTCGCTCGGCATCGCGATGACGATCGAGGACACCTGGGGCGGCGATCACGCGACGGCCGCAATCGCCCACCTGGCCCACAGCACACCGCCGCGCTTCCTGTTCACGTCGACGGACTTCAACAGCTACGTCACGGTCAGCACGGCCCGCAACCCGCCGACGCGCCGCCAAGGGCGGCTCGCCGCCCCGTGCCAGCCCGGCTTGGGCCTCGATCCAAGGCCGGGCGTACTGGGCGATCCGGTTCTCGTGATCGAGTGAGCCTACCACTCCAAGGTCCGGCCCAAGCCCCTCCGGCGGGCTTCGCGGAGGGCGGCATTCGCCGCCGCCACGTCTTGGACCGCGAGCCCCACGGACTTGAACAGGGTCACCTCCCTGACCGACCGGCGGCCCCTCTCCCGCCCCAAGGCGAGGTTTCCCAGATCGGCGCAAATGTGGTCAGGCCCGACAACTCCCTCCGAGATCGGTATCAGCAGGTCGCCCGCCTCCTCGAGCGCCGCGTCACGGTCGTCGACCACGACCCGGGCCCTCGCGACCGTCGCGGTGGGCAGCTCGCGGTCGCAAGGCTTGAAAGACCCGATGGCGTTGATGTGGGCTCCGGCGGGAATGTCACAGTCCCGGAGCACGGGCGTGGCCGAGGTCGTTGCAAGGCACACCACGTCCGCTCCGATTAGCGCCTGGTCCGGAAACCTAGCGACCTGATGACCGCCGAGGATCGGATCGAGGCGGTCAAGTTCCGCAGCCATCCTCGCGGCGGATATGACGTTCGGATTGAAGATCCGGACCTCCTCGATGGGCAGCACGCAGCGCACGGCCCTCACCTGCTCGCGTGCCTGGACCCCGCTTCCGAACACGACAAGTGTCCGGCTCTCGGCCCTGGCCAGCAGCTTCGTCGCCAGACCACAGGCGGCGGCTGTCCTGATCGCGGTCAGCGAAGCCCCGTCCACCAGAGCCTGCGGCACCCCCGTCTCCGAGTCGATCACCAGAAGCGTCCCGTGGATCGCCGGCAGATTCCGGCGCGGATTCGCGGGGAACACCGACACGGCCTTGACCGTGAGCAGCGCCCCGGCTTCCGGGCCCAGCGCCGCCGCCATCACCAGCGTCGCGCCCCGATCCCCGCCGGTCTCCAGCACTGTCCTCGGTGGCGACTGGACATCGCCCAGGGCCTGCGCGGAAAAGGCATCACGCATCGCCTCGATCGCTCGCCCCATCGGCAGGGCGCGCCGGACCGCGTCCGGGCCCAGCAGGATCACGCAGTCCCGCCGTCTCGGACCGACGCGGCCAGCCGCCGATTGAAGAAGAGCAGCACGGCAGCCACTGTGACGACCTGGACGAGCACCGTGCCGACGTTGGAGGGGGCGAACGGTGCCAGCCAGCCGTCCGGATTGTCCTGCCACGATTGGTACAGCAGCCACACGGTCAGGATCGCGGCCTCGAACGGCACGACCGCGCGGATCACGATATCCCACCAGCGGCCGATCCGGATGTCAGAGTGCTCGTGGTTGAGCGTCTCCTCGCGGAACTTGCGCACACCGTACCGGCCAACAGCCAGGGCGAAGAACAGCCCGGAGAGGACCAGAGCCACGCCCCACACCCAGTCTTGGTTATCGAAGACCTCCATGCTCAGCGCCGACGGAATGCCAATCAGAAATGCGGCCACCGCGATCAAGCGAATCGCCCGATGTCGCGTGAATCCGGCGTCCTCGAAGGCCCGCGTGACGAGTTCCACCATGGAAATCATGCTGGTAAAGGCCGCCATCGCGAGGGCGGCGAAGAAAACCGCCATGAACAACCCGCCAAGATGCATGGTGCGGAACAGCTCGGGCATCCACACGAAGGTGATGCCCGTGTTGCCTTCTGAGAACACGGTTCTCTGCATCAGATCCGCCGAGAACGGCTCGCCCTCGGCGACCGCCTCGCCCAACGATTCCAAACCCTGCAGCTGGGACGGGTCGTCCGCCGCCCGTTCCAGCAGCGGCGGGATAACCGAGAACACGGTGCAGAACACCATGATTCCCGCGAGCAGTGAGATCAGATTATTGGCCGTGGGCAGCAGGAAGGCGTTCAGCGTGGTGTCCTCGCGCTCGCGCTGGTAAGCGCCATAGACGAGCACCAGCCCCCACCCTGCCCCGGTGTCCCAGGCATTCTGGGTCAGGGCCTCAACCCAGATCCGCGCGCTGGCGAGGCCGCTCCAGTCAATGCCGAATAGATATGCCAGCCCTTCGCTTGCCCCCGGGAGCGTGATGGCGCGCCCGACCAACACCAAGATGAGCACCAGCAAGGCCGGCATGAGGACGCGGGCAACGCGCTCGATGGCCGTCACCCCCTTCGAGACGACAACGGCGACCGCGCCGATGACCAGAGCGTGGAACAGCAGCGGCCAGGCCGAGCCAGTGAACTCCGCCCAAAAGGCGCCCGGCGAATCGCCCCCCAGCTCCCCGGTGAAGGCCGCGACAGCGTACCGCACGGTCCAGCCTGAAACCACGGAGTAATAGCAGGCGATCGCTGCCGAGACCCAGACGATCATTGCCCCAGTCCACGCCCACCGCGGCCCGGCCAGTTTGACCATGGCGCGGACCGGGCCGCAGCGAGTCTTGCGCGCCAGCCCGAACTCGAGCAGGATCAGCGGCACTGACCACATCAGCAGAAAGACCACCCACGCCACCAAGAACTCGCCCCCGCCATTCTTGGCCGCGATCCGCGGAAAGCGCCAGATGTTGCCGGTCCCGACGGCCATGCCGAGCATGGCCAGCATCATTCCCCAGCGAGAACCGAATCGTGCCCCTTGTCCCACGGCTGCCGCCGACCCTGCCAGCGATAAGCACCAATTGTGGCACGGGGCGGGCCCCGACCGCACCTCGGGCCTTCGGGCCGTGATGGTATACAATTTCTTGGCGCTCCCGTGCCGGTCGCCAAGGGGCGGCGGTCGGGAGGAAAGGAGGGAAGCCGAGTCGATGCGGGTACCTGTGACGATTACCATGAACGGCCGCGAATACAGCCGTGACGTGGAACCCCGGCTGCTGCTGGTTCACTTGATTCGAGACGTGCTTGGCCTGACAGGCACGAAGGTAGGCTGCGACACCAGCCAGTGCGGATCCTGCACTGTGCTGCTTGACGGCGTCGCCGCCAAGTCCTGCACATGTCTGGCCGTCCAAGCTGACGGCGCCTCGGTGACCACGATCGAAGGCCTGGCCGGAGAGGACGGCCTGCACCCGCTGCAGGAGTCGTTCTGGAACAAGCACGGCCTTCAGTGCGGCTTTTGCACGCCGGGCATGATCATGGCGTCGCACGAGCTCTTGCGCTGCACGCCCAACCCTTCCGACGAGGAGATCCGGCACGGGCTTGAGGGGAACTTCTGCCGCTGCACGGGCTACCAGAACATCGTGCGCTCGGTCCGCGAGGCTGCCGGCGAGATGGCGGGAGGTGGGCAATGAGCGCGTCGACCTTCGGTTCCGGGATTCGCCGCCGGGAGGACCCGCGGCTGATCACCGGCATGGCAACCTACACAGACGACATCGGCCTGCCGGGCATGCTGCACGCGGCCATGCTGCGCAGCCCGTTCGCGCACGCCCGCATCGCCAGCATCGACACCTCGGAGGCCGCGGCGGCGGCGGGCGTGGAAGCGGTCTACACGGCCGCGGACACCGACGGCCAGATCGGCGCCGCGCCGTGTGCCTGGCTCCTCCCAGAGTCGGGCCTGGCGATCGCCGATTACCACTGCATAGCGAAAGACACGGTGCGCTACGTCGGGGACATCGTGGCGGTCGTGGTCGCTGGCACGCGCCAGCAGGCCTGCGACGCGCTCGACTTGATCGACGTCGACTACGACACGCTGGACGCGGTCGTGGGGCCCAAGCAGTCCGCCGCGCCTGGAGCACCGCAGCTGCACTCCGAGATCGAGGGCAACCAAGCTTTCCACTGGACGGTAACCGGCGGGGGCGACATCGAGGAGGCATTCGCCGGAGCGGACGTGGTCGTCAAGGAGACGATCGTCCAGCAGCGGCTGATCCCGAACGCGATGGAGCCGCGGGCGATGCTGGCGAGCTACACGGCCCCGACGGGGGAGCTAACGCTCTGGAACACGACGCAGAACCCGCACATCGTGCGCTTTCTCATGTCTCTGGTGATGGGCGTCCCGGAGGACAAGCTCCGAGTCATCGCCCCAGAGGTGGGAGGCGGATTCGGAAGCAAGATCGCCGTGTACCCGGGGGACTTCGTCACCGCCTTCTGCTCCAAGAAGCTGGGCGTCCCGGTCAAGTGGGCCGAGTCGCGCAGCGAGAACTACCTGGCAACCACCCATGGCCGGGACCATGTCCAGGAGATCGAGCTCGCGGCAACGAGCGACGGCAAGATCGTCGGCCTGCGAGCGACCGTGTGGGCGGGAATGGGCGCGTACCTCTCGACCGCAGCGCCGGGGATCCCGACCATTCTGCACGGCCTGATGCTCTCTGGCGTGTACGACATTCCCGCCATCCACGAGGACGTCTACGGGCTGTACACGAACACGACGCCGGTCGAGGCCTACCGCGGCGCCGGACGCCCGGAAGCGACGTTCATGGTGGAGCGGCTGGTCGACCTGCTGGCCGCGAAGCTCGGCCAAGACCCGGTCGATGTCCGCCGCCGGAACTTCATTCCGAAGTTTGACGATGGCCACGACGTGGCCACCGGGCTGACATATGACAGCGGGAACTATGACGGCGCGCTGACCAAGCTCTTGGACAAGGCCGGCTACGATGCCTTGCGATCCGAGCAGGCAGAAGCGCGCAAGGAAGGCCGGCACATCGGCCTCGGGCTCTCGACCTATGTCGAGATCTGCGGTCTGGGCCCGTCCCAAGTGGCCGGTGCGATCGGCTTCCAGGGTGGTCTCTGGGAGAGCGCGATCGTGCGTTTCCACCCCAGCGGCAAGGTCAACGTGATGATCGGCGCTTCCCCGCACGGTCAGGGCGAGGAGACCACATTCGCCCAAATCATCGCGGGCGAGCTTGGCGTGTCGCCCGACGACGTCAAGGTCATCCACGGCGACACCGACAACACGCCCATGGGCTGGGGCACCTACGGCAGCCGGACCACGGCGGTCGGAGGGGCCGCGCTGGCACTGGCAGCCCGCAAGATTCGGGACAAGGCCACGATCATCGCGGCACACCTGCTGGAAGCAGCGGTCGAGGACATGGATTACGAGGACGGCACGTTCTTCGTCAAGGGCTCCCCCGACTCGTCCAAGACGATCCAAGACATCGCGCTGATGGCGAATGTCGCATGGAACATGCCCGAGGGCGTCGAAGCTGGCTTGGAGGCAACCACCTTCTACGACCCGCCGAATTTCGTGTTCCCGTACGGCGCCCACCTCGCGAAGGTCGAGGTCGACGCGGAGACCGGCAGCGTGACCCTGCAGCGATACGTCGCGGTCGACGACTGCGGCCCGCAGATCAACCCGGTCATCGTGGAGGGACAGGTGCACGGCGGGATCGTGCAGGGCATTGGCCAGGCTCTCTGGGAGGAGGGCGTCTACGACGAAGATGGCCAGTTGCTCACGGGCACGATGCTGGATTACGCCATACCGCGGGCCGACGGGCTGCCGGACATCGAGGTGCACTCGACGGTCACACCGTCCCCGCACCACCCGCTCGGGGTGAAGGGGATCGGAGAGGCCGGCACGATCGCGTCCACCGCGGCGGTCTACAACGCGGTGATCGATGCACTCAAGCCACTAGGCGTGGGATCGGTGCGCATGCCGCTCACACCGGAGCGGGTGTGGCGCTCAATCCAAGACGCGCAGGGAGGGAACTGAGCCATGTACGCGCCGCAATTCGACTACCACCGGGCAGGCTCGGTCGCGGAGGCTTTGCAACTGCTGGCCGACGATCCGGAGGCGAAGCTGCTGGCCGGGGGCCACAGCCTGATCCCACTGCTCAAGCTTCGACTCGCCGCACCGTCCGCGCTGATCGACATCGGCCGTATCGACGCCTTGCGTCGATCCGCGAGGACTCCGGCACGATCGAGATCGGGCCGCTCACGACTCACGCCGAGCTGGCATCCTCGGACCTGCTGCGGGCGCAGGCCCCGGCCCTGGCGGAGGCGGCCGGCATGATCGGGGATCCCGCAGTTCGCAACCGGGGCACGATCGGGGGGAACGTGGCCCATGCGGACCCCGCCTCCGACCAGCCGGCCGTCTTGGCATGCTTGGGGGCCGAGTTCCGCATCGCCGGCGGCGGTTCCGACCGGAACGTTACGGCGGCCGACTTCTTCGAAGGGCTGATGTCCACCGCAATCGACGAGTCGGAGATTCTGACATCGATCGCCGTTCCCTCGGGCGGGGCGAACAAGTGCTCAGCCTATGCGAAGTTCGCGCATCCGGCGTCTCGCTACGCAGTGATTGGGGTGGCGGCCGCTGTCGAACTTGACGGCGAAGGGAGCTGCACCCGGGCCAGTGTTGCCCTTGGCGGGCTGGTGCCGGCCCCCGTGCGAGCCTCGGCGGTCGAGGAAGCGCTGGTCGGCACGTCACTGGATGCCGATGCGATCGCCGGAGCGTCACGGCTGGCATCGGACGCGCTGGATCCGGACGAGGTCATGGGAGATGTCTACGCATCCGCCGGGTATCGCAGCGCAGTGGCGCACGTCTGGGTAAGGCGGGCACTGGAGTCGGCGACCGCGCGCTGCGGCTGAGTGCAGTCCAGCGCACATGACCGGCGGCGCACAACTGCCCAGCTCGGTTGACGGGCTGCAGGCCACACTCGCCGGTCAGGATTACATTTGCGATAGGGCCCTCGCCACCTCGGTGTACTTGGCGCTGAAGCTGCGGCGCCCGCTGCTGCTGGAGGGAGAGGCAGGGGTCGGCAAGACTGCCGTTGCAACGGCGCTGGCCGGCGGCTTGGGACGCGAGCTGATCCGCCTCCAGTGCTACGAAGGCCTGGACATCAGCCACGCGGTGTATGAGTGGGACTACCGCAGACAGGTGCTGGAGATACAGCTGATGGGCAGTGCGGAACGGACCGACCGCAGGCGGGCGGCCGGAGCGTTGTTCAGCCGGGAGTTCCTGCTGGAGCGACCGCTCCTGAAGGCGATCGAGCATCCCGGGCCAGCGCCCGTGCTGTTGATCGACGAACTCGACCGCGCCGACGAGGAATTCGAGGGCTACCTCCTAGAACTGCTCTCCGAGTTTCAGGTCACGATCCCGGAGCTGGGGACGATCCGGGCCAGCAGCCCCCCGATCGTCGTGATCACGTCGAACCGGACCAGAGAGCTGCACGACGCGCTCAAGCGGCGCTGCCTGTACTGCTGGATTGACTATCCGGACTTCGAGAAGGAGCTGCGCATCGTCGAGGTCAGGGTCCCGGGAGCTGGGAGGTCGTTGGGCGAGCAGGCTACCGCCTTTGTCCAAGAGTTGCGCCGCGCAGAACTCTACAAGACCGCCGGCGTTTCGGAGACGCTCGACTGGGTCGCGGCGCTGGCAGCCCTCAACGAAGAGCGGCTGGCACCGCGACGAATCGACGAGACGCTCGGGATCTTGCTCAAGAATCAGGACGACATACGGGCCGTGCGCGGGAAGCCGGTTCGGGCGATGTTGGACCGGGCGCTGCATCGCGGAGTCCGCGCCAGCCATTTCGACCCAGGCTCCGTTCGCCCGTGAGTCATTTGCTGGGCAACATTGTCCAGTTTGCCCGGCTCTTGCGCTCGGCCGGAATGGCTGTGGCCCCGGGGGCCACGGTCGAGGGAGCCCGCGCGGCCCAGTTGGTGGGCGTGGAACGGAAGGATGACCTGCGCTTTGCCCTGCGGTCGGCTTTGGTCCGCAGGCCGGAAGACATCGAGTTGTTCGACCGCGCGTTCCGCAAGTTCTTCGGCCCCTTCTCGGGAACGTCGACCAAGCTCGACCTCCGCCCGTTGGGCGCCGACCGGAGGCTCGGCGACCCGATTGTCGAGATGGAATCCCTGCGGTCCCCAACTGAGGGTGGCCCCAAAGAAGGCGACCGGTCGACCGAGCGGGTTCGGATCGCGACATACAGTGACCGGGAAGTGTTGCGCCAGAAGGACTTCAAGGCGCTCAGCGATGAGGAGACGGAACAAGCCGTGCGACTGCTCCGAGAGCTGGCATGGCGCCCGGCGCCCAGGCGGACGAGGCGTTGGGTTCCGGGCGAGGGCACCGCGCCCGATCCCCGGAAGCTGATCGGTAGAATCGCGAGGCGCCCCCTGCACCCGGAACTGCCGCCTACCCGGAGGCGAAAGCTGTCACCGCGAAGACTTGTCTTGCTGTGCGACATCAGCGGCTCCATGGAACGATACTCGCGCATGCTGCTGTGGTTCGCGTGCTGCCTCGGCGGTGTGGTCGGCCGGCTGGAGGCGTTCCTGTTCGCGACGCGCCTCACGCGCATCACGCACAAGGTGAGCAGCGGTCGGCTGACGAACCCGATGCGGGAGATCGCGCGCATCGTTCCCGACTGGTCTGGCGGAACGCGGATCGGGGACGCGTTGCGGGCCTTCAACGTCGATTGGGCGAGGAGAGTGCTAGCCCAGGGCGCCGTCGTGATGATCGTGTCAGACGGCTGGGACCGGGGCGAGCCCGCCGCGCTGGCCAGAGAAGTGTCCCGCCTGCAGCGATCCTGCCATCGGCTGATCTGGCTGAGCCCGTTGCTGGGCGATCCGAGATACCGACCGCTGACGCGCGGGTTGCGGGCTGCCCTGCCCTTCGTGGACGACTTCCTCCCGGCGCACAATCTGGCCAGCATCGAGGGTCTGGCCAAGCGCCTCAACGCGCTCGAGAATTCGAGACCCGCCGCGCGGATCGCTCGCGCCGCGAGACCCGCCGCGAAAGTCTGGTAGCCTTGCCTTGGTACGCTCCAGATGAAGTTTCGCACGCAGTACAAGTTCGATGCCGATCCGGAGCCCGTGTTTGACGCGATGACGGATCCGGAGATTGTGGCCCACTGCCTGCCGGGCTGCAAGCGGCTGGAGCCCATCAGCGCAGATCGCTACAAGGCCGAGATGGTCCTTGGCGTTGCGGCTATCAAGGGCCGATTCAAGGGCACCGTGGATCTCTTGGACAAGAACCGGCCGCATTCCTACTCGATGAGGGTGAGCGGGCGCGGCACCGCCGGATACGCCAAGGGCCAAGCCTCCGTGGAGATCGCTCCCGGCGAGTCTGGCAGCACAGTGTCAGTGGTGGCCAAGGTCCAGATTGGCGGGACCGTGGCGCGCGTCGGCCAGCGGTTGCTGGTCGGGACCGCCAAGATGGTCTCGGACCGATTCTTCGCCTGCCTTCGGCATCAAGTGTCGCGGGATGACTGAAACTCCGGCCTAAGGCGCGGGTCGCTGCCAGCGCCGAAGGCATCGGTCAGCCTGCATCCCCGCCGTTGACGGGGAAAATCGCCCGAGCCCAGCGATCCCCGGTGCCCGCTGGTCACTGTCTGCCATGCCCGCTTGAAGCACGGACCGGCGGCACGGCCGGCCGAGTGCGCCGACCTGCTGCGGGCATGCTGCCGAGGATGTCCGGCTCCTAACGCCACTTCCAGTACAATCTGAGCGATCATGCTCACCCGTCGCGAATTCGGAGCTTCGGCCGCAGCCATCACAGCGGCCTGCAGCTCACCCAACACCCCTGCGCCCCCATCCGAGCCCGCGGTGGCCAACTCGGATGCCCCACTGTACTTCGACCTGCACATCGACACCCCGTCCCGCCTGGTCAGCGAACGCCTGAACTTGGCCGAGAGCCCGGAGTACAGCCAGGTGGACATCCCCAAGATGCGCGAGGGAGGGCTGCACGCCGGATTCTTCGCGGTATTCAGCTCAGCCCGCAGCAAGCCGCCGGTCGAGTCTGTCAAGGATGCCCTGACCATCACTGACGTGATCGTGGAGACCGTCCGTAAGCATCCCGGAGATCTCGTCCTCGGCACACACTCGAGCGACGCCACCCGAGCCAAGGACGAGGGCAAGATCGCCGTCTTTCTCGGAGTGGAGGGCGGCCACATGATCGATTCCAGCCTTGAAGTCTTGCGGCAGCTCTACCGCCTTGGGGCGCGCTACCTGGGCCTGACCCACAGTGGCAACACCCCGTGGGTGGGCGCGGCTGAGTACGATGACGGCCCGGAGGGCCTCACGGACCGGGGCCGGGAGATCGTGCGAGAGATGAACCGGCTCGGGATGATGCCCGACCTCTCCCATGCCTCCGACCGAGCCTTCTTCGACACCCTGGAGACTTCGAGCCTGCCCGTCCTCAACACGCATGCCGCTTGCAGGGCGGTGGCCAATCATGGGCGCAACCTGACCGACGAGATGCTGAGGGCGCTGGCCCAGAACGGCGGCGTTCTCGGGGTCGCCTACTACGCCGGAATGCTGGACGACGATTACAGGGCTCAGTTCCCGAAGCTGCGCGAGATCGGAAAGCGGCGGTCCGAGGTGCGGAGGCAGTTCGCGCCCGACAAGGTGCGACTGTCCGAGGAGCTGTGGAAGCTAAACTTGGCGGAAGTGGAGCTAATCGGCGCGCCGCCGCTCAGCCGCCTGGTGGACCACATCGAGCACGCCGCCACGGTCGCCGGAATTGATCACGTCGGCCTCGGCTCCGACTTTGACAGCGTGGGCCTCAAGCTTCCTCGTGGGCTGGAACACATCGGCAAGACCCCGAACCTGATCGAGGCGTTGAAGGATCGGGGCTTCTCTGACAGCGATGTCGCCAAAGTGCTCGGCGGCAACCTGATGCGCGTCATGCGAGCAACGGAGGGTGCTGAGGCCTAGCCGCACGCGCGGGCAGCCCGCCATTGTCGGGTGCCATGGAGCGGGCCCGCCGGCCAGACCACGCAACCGCCATTTGCGCGCCGCGAATCGCAACCCGTGCCGACGCGAAGCGTCAGGCACTTTGCACGTCGCCCCCAGGCGAACACGCTGGAGAACGGCGCCACGCTCGGACCCTCGATGCCGGCCAGCCTGGCGCGAGACCGCTGACCACCGCTCGCTTTACCGAGACCCGAGCGCATTGATGTCAATGAACGGCACGCCGCCACCGGTCACCTGAGGCAGCTTGCCGTCCCACCTCTCGATCGCCCGCAACTGCAGCAGGGACTCGGTGATGGTCTCTCGCTGCAACCTCTGGGACTCCGCCTCGGCCTGGGCCGCCGCGATGGTCTGCTCGGCCTCAATCTTGATCCGCTCGAGATCCCGCTGAGCGCGGAGCGCATTCTGCTCCGCCATCTGCTTGGCCTCAATCGCGTCGTTGAACACCGACGAGAAGTTGAAGTCTACGATGTTGAACTCGTCCACGACGATGTTGTGCGGCATGAGGCGGGTGATGAGCATTTCCTTGATCTGGTTGGAAACCTCGGCCCGCCGCGTGATCAACTCCTCCGCGGTGAACTGCGCAGACGTGGCCTTGACCGACTCTTGCACGAGCGGGTCGATCAGGCGCTCCTTGTAGAGCATGCCGACGTCTTGGTAGATTTGCCACGCCTTGTCCGGCCCGATGTGGTAGTTGACCGCGATGCGCGAATCGACCATCTGCAAGTCCTTGGACGACGCCGAGGCATCGGTCTCCGACTTTTGGATCTTGACGTCGAGCGGAATGATCGTCTGAATGAACGGAATCTGGAACTGCAGGCCCTCGCCGCGCACGCCGGCCTGCACGCCGCCAAATTTCGAGAACACCACGCCGCGCTCGCCGGCGCCGACTATTGTGAACCCGTTCAGGAGCAGCAGCAAGACGGCAATGACCGCGCCGACCTTCGCGAAACCTCGGCCGAAAGTGTCCCGGATCATCTCTGGAACAGATCGGGACCCATACTCACTGTACATGCATCACCTCACAAACTTTCCCCTTAACGGTGCGAATCAAAACGTAACCCGCCACAGACTTATCGTAGTACATTCCATTGCACAGCGCCGGCGACGGTTGGACCGCGACCGGCAACCCGCAATCTGCCCAAGCAGCGCCCGAAGGCGGTCAACTCTTCCGGCCCGTCCGGGCAGCCGGGCGCTAACGCCGCCCCAAGCGGAAGACAATCACGGACGAGCCAGCCGCGGTCGCCAGGTGCTGACGTCCGTCGAACAGGTAGGTAATGGCCGGAGCTCTGACCGGACCGCCGGTCTGCAAGCGCCACAAGGGTCTGCCAGTCGTCGCGTCGAGCGCCATGAAATAGCCCTCGTAGGTTCCCGCGAAGACCAGTCCCCCGCCCGTGGAGAGCATGCCGCTTGACGGCGGGCTGACCAAGGGGAACCGCCACCGCGTGTCACCCGTGGCCGGGTCGACTGCCAGAATCGAGCCCTCGCGAGGCTCTCCCGACACATTCTCCATGGCACTGCCGAGGTAGTACTCGCCCTCCACGAAGTCCTGCGTCGCGCCGTGATAGATCTGGCAGCCGTCGCCGGAATTGAAGTAGTACAGCCGGGTCAGCGGACTGTAGGATGTGGCGTGCCAGTTGTGCCCGCCGCCCATGCCCGGGCAGGTCAGCGTTCCCTCGTCAGTGGGCACATGGCCCGGGATCAGGATCGGACGGCCGTCAGGGCCGATGCCGTCAGCCCAGTCCACATCGGTATAGGCCCGCGCGAAGAGGAACTCCCCGCTCGTGCGGTCCAGAGCGTAGAAGTGGCCGTTGCGGTTCGCGTGCACGAGTGCTTTTCGCTGCCGGCCGGCCACCTCCATGTCGATGAGCACCGGGTCGGCCACCGCGTCCCAGTCGTGCACGTCATGCGGCGTGAACTGGAAGTGCCACGTGAGCTGCCCGGTGTCGGCGTCGAGGGCCACCACGGAGTCGCTGTAGAGGTTGTCACCCGGACGCGGCGACCCGTCGAGGTCCGGGCCCGGATTCCCGGTGCCCCAATAGATCAGGTCCAGTTCGGGATCGTAGGTTCCCGTGATCCACGTCGATGCGCCACCGCGCTTCCACGAATCCCCTCCCCAAGTCTCGTTGCCGGGCTCGCCCGGTCCGGGGACGGTCCAGAACCGCCACCGACGCTCGCCCGTCTCTGCGTCATAGGCGTCGATGAAGTCTCGAGTCCCGAACTCAGCCCCGGCGATCCCGGTGACGACCATGTCCTTGACGATCAGGGGCGCCACAGTGTTGGAGTAGCCCTTGCGGTAGTCGGCGGACTCGACTTCCCACACCACATCGCCGGTCTTGGCATCCAGCGCCACCAGCGTGGCCTGCACGTTGACCTTGAAGAGGCGATTGCCGAGGATCGCGAACCCGCGGTTCGGCTGACCGCAGCACAGCGCCAGGTCCTCGGGCACCCGCTCCGAATAGTGCCACAGCTCGCGCCCTGTCTTGAGGTCCAAGGCCCACGCATGGTTCGAGGGACCGGTGACGTACATGACGCCATCGTGCACGAGGGGCGTGGTCTGGAACTTTCCGCTGACCCCTGACTGGAATATCCAAGCCGGCACCAAGCCGGACACGTTCTCGGCGTTGATCTGGTCAAGCGGGGAGTATCGCCACGCCGAATAGTCGCGACCATACATGAGCCACGATTCATGGTCGGACTGCGAGTCCGCAAGCGCAGCGTGGTCGACCTGGCCGGGGGAACTGACCGCGAACGCGGCCAGCAAGCCCGCAAGCAGGAACCAACTCGTCATTTCGACCCCTCACCCCGCAGACTCTTCATGTATGCCATCAGGTCCTCCTGCTCCTCGGCGGTCAGGCTCTCACCATAGCCCTCTGGCATCAGCGAGACGTATTGCCGTTCCAAAGACTCCACTTCGTCCCGATAGAACGAGTGCAGGTTGCCGGCCGAATCGCGCAGCTGCGCCGAGAAATCGTCAAATGCCAGACCGATGCCGGTGATCTCGCGACCGTCCCGGGCAACGGCCTTGACAACGTAGTAGCCCGGGGGGAGGTCTTGCCCGGGGTCCAACAGTGACTCCCGCAGGTGCTCGACACTCCTCGAACGGCCGATCCGCGTGAGGCTCGGGCCGAACGCGCCACCTTTCGCCCCAACCTTGTGACAGGCCCCGCAGCCGGCCTTGGACCAGAAGACCTGCTCCCCTCGCCGCGGGTCGCCGTGCACCTCTTCCCCGGGAGCAGGCTCGAACGTGCGGAGGTACGCGACGATGCGCCAAAGGTTGTCCTCAGTGCTCCGCTCGCCGTACGCTGGCATCTCCGTTCCCGGAATGCCCGCGGCGATCACCCTGTAGAGGTCAACGTCTGTGTCTCCCGCGTCAAACTCGCCGCGATCGAGGGCCGGTCCCCTCCCGCCTTCCGCGTGGATTCCATGGCATGCGGAACACCGCAGCCGGAATGATGCCTTCCCCACCCCGATCGAGTCCGGATCGCCGTGGAACGGACTGGTCTGGAGCTGTTGCGCCGCGGACCAACCTCCGGCGAGCAAGGCGAGCACCAACATCCGAGCGGCCACGCTTAGCAGGTTAGGCGTTTGGAGGCCCCAAGGTCAAGCCGACGGTCCGCAGCGGGCTGAAGCCTCGGGCGCTTAGAATGTTCTCGGCCATGTTTCTCCCACACATCCGACCCTCGCTCTTCGCAGCGGCGCTCGTCGCCACCGCCGCACTGGCCCAGGATTTGCCCGTCAGGGCGGTGAACATCGAGTTTGGCATCAAGGACAACGAGCCCACCGTCTGGGACGGTTCCCTGTCGCTTGACAAGGGCGACGTGGTTGACCTGCGTGGCTACCGCTTCAAGGAGGACGAGCGGATCGGGCCCGACAATTCGTGGACCGCCCGAACGGCCCCGTGGGTGAATTCCACGGGAGGAATGCACCCCCACGAGCTCCCCTTTCCGCACGTCACGCGTATGCAGAACGTCGGGGTGACGCTCTACTACCGCGCACCGGAAGACGCGACAGTCTCTGTGAAGACCGCCAACGGTGACTTTTTCTTCAGACTGCGAGACCTGCCGCCCTCTGACACGATGCACATCCTGTTCACCAAGGTCGAGGTGCGCAGGGTGCCTCCCGCGGAAGCGGTGTCCACGGCGGAGTACGAGGACGACTATCCCACCATGGCCGTGTCACCGGACGGCACAATTTCGCTAGCGTGGATCGGATACCGCGACGAGCGGGACCAAGTGTTCACGCGCGTTCGGACCGGGGACTCTTGGGGACCCATTTCAGCGGTTCCAGAGGCCACGGGCGACCTGCAGGGACTCGCGGCGGCCCTTGACTCGCAGGGGGCACTGCACTTGGTCTGGTCCCGCAGGGATGGCGAGCGGTGGGGTCTGTTCCACTCGGCCCGGACTGGCGGAGAGTGGAGCTCGCCGCAAGCCGTGCCGGCCGGCCCCGGCAACAACATCTTCCCCGCGCTCGCCGCTGACCGCTTCGGGGGACTGCACCTGGGCTGGCAGTCAGCCCGCGGGGGCTTCTCGGGAATCTACTACAGCTCCTTCGGCGAGTCCGGGTGGTCACCGGAACTCGCGCTGAGCCACCCGGGGGCGGGCGCCAACGAGTGGTACCCGGACATCGCGACCGACACGAACGGTACGGCGTGGCTTGCCTGGGATAGCTACGAGGGCGGCAGCTACAACATCCGGATGCGATCCGTCAGCGCTGGCCGGGCCGGCGATTTGGTGAAGGTCACGGACTCGCCGCGCTATCACGGAACGCCGAGCATCGCCGTCGACCGCGAAGACCGCGTTTGGATCTCCTACGACGAATCGGAGGAGAACTGGGGCAAGGACACTGGCTTCCTGTTGCGGGGCGGTGCGGGGATTTACCAGTCCCGGACAAACCGGGTAGTAGTGTGGGACGGCTCGCGATGGCTGGCCCCCCTTGACGACGTCAACCGCCGCTTCCGACCGGGCGTGCGCCGATACGTGCAGACGCCCAAGCTCCTGCCGGACAGCTCTGGCCGCATGTGGCTGCTGCTGCGCCCCAGAGTGCGGGCCACAAAGCCAGAGTCGCTCTGGGCCGCCGGGGGCAAGTGGGAAGTCATGGCAACCCACTACTCCGGCGACCGCTGGGCCGAGCCAGTGCCACTGCCGGACAGCGTGGGTCGCAACGAGGGGCCAGTCGACGCCGTCTTGGGAGCGGACGGCAAGGTGTACGCCGCGTGGACGACCGACGAACGATTCTGGGGCGGCCCGAACTTCGGCCACTATCCGCGCGACAACCAAGTGTTCTTCGCTGAACTGTCCGATCAATTCCGCGGCGAGACGGTCCGCCCCCCGCTGCTCGGCCCGCGCGGCTCCGAAGCTCCCGCGAGGCTGCCGTCCGAGCCCCGGGAAGCCCAGCAGGTGGCGGCCATCCGCAACTACACGATCCGGTCGGGCGGCAAGGACTACAAAATCTACCGCGGGGACATGCACCGCCACACTGACATCTCGCTCGACGGCACCGGCGACGGCTCGCTCTACGACTCATTCCGCTACATGATGGACGCCGCCGCGATGGACTTCTACCTTGTGACCGACCACAAGGGCACCAACGACACCGAATACAACTGGTGGCGGACCGAGAAGGCCGAGGACATGTTCCATGTCCCGGGCCGGTTCGTGACCCTGTTCGGCTACGAGCGCAGCCTCTCATATCCGAACGGGCATCGCAACATCATTCTGCCGGAGCGCGGCAACCGGCCCATCCCGATCACACGCGAAGAGCGCAACTCGAGCACCGGAGCGTTCCTGTACCGAGCCCTGGGCGAGCAAGGGGGGATCGCGACTTCGCACACGTCTCACACGACGATGGGAACGGACTGGCGCGACAACGACCCGGAATTGGAACCGATCGTCGAGATCTTCCAAGGTGCGCGCACATCCGCCGAGCACGAGGGGGCCCCCCTGGCACCCTCCGCCGCTCGCTCGGACCTGTGGGCGGGCAACTACCGCCCCAAGGGGTTCGTCTGGCTGGCCTGGGAGAAGGGCTACAAGCTCGGAGTTCAGGCCAGCTCTGACCACGTTTCGACGCACAGCTCATACGCGATGGTCATCAGCGACGACTTCTCAAGGCATGGTTTGGTGAACGCCATGCGCAGGCGGCACACCTACGCGGCCACGAGCAACATCATCCTGGACTTCCGGATGACTGCCGGGAACGGGGAGTGGATCCAAGGGGACGAGTTCGAGACCTCGGACCGCGCCGTCGTGAGAGCGGCAATCCGGGGGACGGCGGCCATCAAGGAGGTTGCCGTGGTGCGAGACAACACCTACGTCAACACGGTGCCGGGATCGGGAGAGCGGATGGAGTTTGAGTTCGTGGAGCCGGACCTGGCCTTGGGCGAGCACTACTACTACCTGCGGATGGAGCAGGAAGACGGCAATGTTGCCTGGTCCAGTCCGATTTGGGTCACCAAGCGCTAAAGCCCCGGGGATCGCTCAACCTCAACCCGGAACGGCTGGCCTCCGGCAGCGCGAGCAATGGCGCGACCGGGCGGGCCCGGCAAGTCTTCGCGCCATTTGAGCCGCCATGGGAAAACGGGCGGGACCTGCCGAAGCAAGCCCCGCCCGCCTCAATGGCCACCCGACGCAAGGCCGGGCGGCCACCTGACCGAGAAGTCGCCTAGATGTCGTAATAGAGCGAAAACTCGTACGGATGCGGGCGCTGGCGAACCTCGTCAACCTCAGCGCTGCGCTTGTAGTCGATGAAGCTAGAGATCAACTCTTCGGTGAACACATCGTTCTGGGTCAGGAAGTCGTGGTCATGCTCGAGCGCCTGCAGCGAGCCGGCAAGGTCCTCAGGAAGCGCCGGAACGTTGCCGAGCTCCTCCGGGGACAGGTCATAGATGTCCTTGTCCAGAGCCTCGCCCGGATCGATCCTGTTCTGGATGCCGTCCAGGCCGGCCATGAGGCAGGCGGAGAACGCCAGGTAGGGATTGCAAGACGGGTCAGGGTAGCGCAACTCCACACGCTTGCTCTTGGGGCTGGCGGAGTACATCGGGATGCGGCACGCAGCCGACCGGTTCCGTCGCGAGTACGCCAGGCTGACCGGCGCCTCGAATCCGGGCACGAGCCGCTTGTAGCTGTTGGTCGTGGGAGCCACGATTGCCGCGAGAGCCGGGGAGTGCTTCAGCAGTCCGCCGATGTAGTGCAGCGCGGTCTCGCTGAGGCCAGCGTAGCCATCGCCGGCGAACGTCGGTTCGCCGCCCTTCCAGATCGACTGGTGGGTGTGCATGCCGGAACCGTTGTCGTTCCAAAGCGGCTTGGGCATGAACGTGGCCGTCTTCCCGTTCTGGTAGGCGACCTGTCGGACGATGTACTTGTACAGCATCATGTTGTCCGCCGAGAGCACCAACGTGTCGAACCGCTGGTCGATCTCGCACTGCCCGCCCGTGGCGACCTCGTGATGGTGGCACTCCACCTGAATCCCGCAATCGGTCATCACCTGCACCATCTCGGTGCGGATGTCCTGGAAGTGATCGGTGGGCGGAACGGGGAAGTATCCCTCCTTGTAGCGCGGGCGGTAGCCCAGGTTGTTCTCCGCGCGCCCCGAGTTCCAACGACCCTCCTCAGAATCCAGCTTGTAGTAGCCGAAATTGTAGGAAGAGTCGTAGCTGACGTTGTCGAAGATAAAAAACTCGGCCTCGGCTCCGAAGAAGGCCACGTCGCCCGCTCCGGTGTACTGCAGGTACTTCTCGGCCTTCTGCGCGATCCAGCGCGGGTCGCGCTCGTAGTGCTGGCGTGTGATCGGATCAAGGATCGTGCAGACGATGCACAGCGTGGAGACCTCGAAGAACGGGTCGATGAATGCAGTGTTGGGATCCGGCACGATCAGCATGTCGGACTCGCTGATTGCCTGCCAGCCACGGATCGAAGATCCGTCAAACCCGAATCCGTCCTCGAAACTCTCCTCTGTGAGTTCGCTGATCGGATACGAGACATGCTGCCAGATTCCCGGCAAATCCGCGAATCGCAGGTCGAGCATCTTGACGTCGTTCTCCTTCGCGAACGCCAAAACCTCGGATGGGGTTCTCCTTACAGCCATTGGCTCCTCCTAGTTGCCGCTGTGGGCGGGTGGACAAATACAGGCCCGCGCGCGGTTGGCGCGCGACTACCCTGAATTGGAAGATTCGATCCTATCACAGCCCGGCGCCGTGCAATCGGGGCTTGTGAGACCCATAAGAAACTTCTATCGGACCGAGCCGGATGGGCGATCAACAGCGACCACGAGCCCGAAACGGCACGATTGAGGGGCGGTCAGGCACGGCCCCGCTCCCGGGAGATCCCAGCATTCCCGGCACGGCCGGCGAGAGGCCGCCAATTCCGGGGGCTGGCCAGCCGCAGCCGGTACGCCTACCGCACCAGAGGCCTCGCGTCCGGATTGTCGGGCCCGAAGTGCTTCAGCATGACCAAGTTCTCGTCCGCGCTAGCGTTGGTGATGCGGATTCCGGCCTTTGCCGCCCCCGCCGTCACGAAGTACTCGTCAGCGGTGCGCTCGCCGAAGCGGATCATCGCGGGCGTGTGCGCATCCCAGACGCCGACCTTGCCCCGCCCTTGCGTCAGGATGAGGCCATAAGCCGCCGCGTCCGTGATGGTCACCGTGCGCCCGGGAGCCACCGTCAGCTCCTTCGCGGAATAGTCGGCCGTGGAGTACGTGACCCACACCTCGCTGTAGCCCTGCTCCCGCATTTCTTCGGCGGGATGCACGGGCCGCGGCTCGAAGAAGCGGTTCTGCATGAAGCGGGGATCCACGTTCTTGTCCCAGTCCAGCATGCCAATGATGTACTCGAAGTCTTGATGGTGCTCCGCGGGCACGTCCTTGACAAGCAGGTCCCACGGCACGGCGCGACCCTCCACCATGGACTGGAACATTCCGAACACGTCTGAGTTCACCTGGGGCTCGTAGGTAACCGCGGATCCCGGCGCGTGCAGCACGCCCGCCGGGATCTGCCAGCCCGTGCCCGGCTTGAGCTTGTAGGCCTTGGAGTGGTACAGAATGCCGTTGTCACCTTCGTTCCAGCGCTCGAGGCATCGCCAGACGTCGTCCTTGGTCGTCCCCGGCTCCAAGCCCATGAAGGTGTACGCGAAGTTGTTCTCCTTGTAGTTGAACTGGGGTGGGAAGTAGTAGGCTTCCGGCTTGCCGCGCCGCCCCACCCGTTTGGCCGCCTCCTCGTCTTGGTGCATGTGGTGCGGGATCGGCCCGAGGTTGTCGAAGAACTTGCACAGGACGTTCCAGCCACCGTGCTGGCCCATCACGTCCGATCCCAGAATCTCGTCCCCGATCTCGTCGACCGCGGCCTTCAACAGGACTTTGCGCGGATCGCCGCCGCCATTGGGGATCACCACATAGCTGAGACCTTCGTCGTCCGGAGTGCCGGGACCGTTGTCGGCGTTGGTTGTGGACGAGAACCAGCGCTCGTCGATCCCTCCCCGGTGCGCGCCGAGCGCGTATAGATCCCCGGGGTGCAGCTTGAGCCGCCCACCCGGCATGAGGAACGACCGCGGAACCCAGCAAGGGGCTAAGCGCAAAACGCCCTCGCCAGCGGTTAGCGCACTCCTGAGAAGGTTCGTACCCTGCGACATTTGCTCATGATATCGAACGCCGAGGCACGCGCGACCACCCTTGCCAAGCAAGGCCAATTCGCAGGCGGACCAGGGCGTTACGGCCAGACCGGGCGCACACCGGACTCGGGGCCGGAATGATCCCGCCCGAGGCGAGGCAGGCCAGCCTTGCCGCTCCGCGCGCACCTCTAGCCTGGGCTCTCGCACAACGGAGGCCACGCCCTGAATGGCCGCGTCCGGGCCGGGCTGCCGAGCTTGCGAAGAACAGTGAGAGTCAAGGAGCGTGAGCGAAACGAACCCAACTCTGGCCACGCCAGCGGACCGGACACAACTCGGCGCCTCTGTGCTCCCCGTCAGACAGCACTGCCTGCAGGTTCTGGCCGGCGCGGCACTGGCCAAGGCACGCTCGACCCGGAGAATCGGCCCCGCCGGTCGAAGGATCACAGTCCGTGCGGAGTCTCGGCCCAGTCCGAATTCGGCAGTTGCGGAACCTGCGGGATCCGAGATGCAGTCCGCTAGGATGGAAGCGTCGAAACGGGCGAGGCTCGCAGCCCGCCCAATCGCGAACGTGGCGGAATTGGCAGACGCGCTAGATTTAGGTTCTAGTGGGGCAACCCGTGGGAGTTCGAGTCTCCCCGTTCGCACCATTCCGCCCTTGCGGACGAGTCACGGGCATGAGACCGCCGCTTCCGCACAGGATCGCCTGTGGGCAACCCGGGGCGCCGGCCTACTCGCCTAGCGCATGGAGCGCCACGTTGCGCCGGTGCGGAGACCTCCTGTGCTCGAAGAGATAAATCCCCTGCCATGTTCCCAAGGCTGGGCCGCCTCGAAGGATCGGAATGGACAGGTGCGTTTGTGTCAGGGCCGCTCTGATGTGCGCGGGCATGTCGTCGGGGCCCTCGGAGGTGTGCCGGTAGAGCCGGTTATCCTCGGGAGCGATCCGTGCGAAGAACCGCTCCAAATCGTACTGAACATCCGGATCCGCGTTCTCCTGGATCGTCAGCGACGCCGACGTGTGCCGGATGTACACGGTCAGCATCCCCGTTCGGATCGACAGTCCGTCCACCCAGTTGCCGACGTGGCGCGTGATTTCCGTCAGGCCCTTCCCATGAGTGACGACGCTCAGCGAACTAACAGCTTGCTCCATGGTCCTCTCCAGACTACGTTTTCCCGCTGGCTTCGACCCGGGGAGCGACAGGCGGGCCCGTGGGCCACGTCGGTGAGTCCAGGGCCCGCGCGGAAGCGCGCTCCGGGCCGGGTGGCACCGGGGCTGGTCGAACGAGCCTCGAGGACACAACCCTACTCCGACAGACGAGCGCACCGGAACCCGATATTCGGGCTGCGCTCCTCCGGACGGGCGAAGCTGCGGATCGCGCACGTGAGGAACTTCGGCACGTCAGACCACGAACCGCCACGCAACACCTTGTAGCGTCCTTGGCCCGGCCCTGTCGGGTTTCGGCCAGGCGACTCGGCGTAGTACTCCTTGCCGTAGATGTCGGACGTCCATTCCCAAGCGTTCCCGGCCATGTCGCAGAGTCCATAACCGTTGGCCTCAAAGCTGCAGACCTTCACCGGCCCACGGACAGAGTCGTAACGCGCGCGTGTGTCGTCCAGCTCCTCATCGCCCCAAGGATACTTGCGAGCTGGGAGGCCGCCCCGGCACGCCTTCTCCCACTCGGCCTCCGTCGGCAGACGCATGCCCCGCCAAGCGCAGTAGTCGCGCGCCTCGTCCCAAGTCACGTTGGCCACCGGTTCGTCGATGCGCCCGTCCGGACCATCGGTGCCGCGCCAGTGGTGGGGAGTCCTGACAGATCCGCCCATCGCTGCCAGATACTCTGCGTACTGCCGGTTTGTCACTTCGTGCACGTCGATCTCGAAGTCACGGAGCCATACGGAGTGCACGGGCCGGTCGTCGCGCAGGGTGTGAGGCACCCACTGCAGACCGTCGTCGGGCAGGCTGTGCGACCGCCCCATCTCGAAGCTGCCGGCCGGAACCCGGGCAATGCGGTCTGACTGGGCCGCGACGGCGACCACTCCGGCGAAGGCGAGCGCTAGGGACCTAGCCATAAATCGAGCTGATCTCGTCCGTCGGTATCCAGCCCGGCGCTCCCAGCTCGTCTACGTAGGCATATGTCCGCTTGGAAGGCGTGTCGTGGATCTTCTTGGACCAATCGATCCCGAGCGCGGAGTAGACGGTCGCGACCACGTTCTCGATGCGCGGCTGCTCGCGGCGATGCCAGCCGGTGCGCAAGCACTGCGCGCCGTCTTTGTCCGTCTCTCCGAGGATTGCCCCCGGTGTCACGCCGGCCCCGGCGAACAGTGCCGGGAAGACCTTGTTGTAGTGGTCCCGCCCGGCCAGATTGTTGAGCGCCCCTGGCGTGCGTCCGAACTCGCTCATCGCCACGACCAGCGTCTCGTCCAGCACGGTCCTAGATGGACTGGCCGGGGCAGGCGTGCCCGCCAGATCCTCGATGAGGGCCGAGAACGCCCGGTCGAACTCCGCACAAAGCTTGTAGTGATTTGTATCGGCAGAAGCGTCCCAGATGTACTTGTGATGGTCCCACCCTGGATGGCAGATGTGCACATAGTGCGTGCCGGCATCAGCCGCGAGGACATTCCTGGCGAGGATGCAAGAGGTTGCAACGTCGGTGTCGCCGTATCGCTCGCGGTCCGTGTCCGTGATCCGGAAGGCGCTCGCCCACCTGCCATCCGACACTAGGTGGTGCGCCGCGTCGTAGAAACTCCCGTAACTCGACATCCGGCGCTCGAAGGCACTGATGCGACCCCGCTGGGCTTCCCGGAGCTTGGCCAGCAGCCGCCAGCGCTCTTCCACGAGCCGTAATGCCGACTCGTCAAGTGCAGTCCCCTTCCCCGCCAGCTCGGGATTGATGTCGACCACCGAATAGCGCGGGTCCAAGAACCCCGTCGACAGAGCACCTGGGAATGCCTTCTCAAGATTGAAGGACATGTATGTCGGAAACGTGTCCTGCTCGCGCCGCCGCGATTCGAGTTCCATGGCGACCACCGACCCAATCGCGGGGATCTCACTGGCGAATGCCAGGTTCAGCGGACGCCCCGTCTGGACGTAGGTTTGCCCCCTGAAGTGAACCTCCTCATGGCTGAGCAGCGATCGCAGGATCGCGAACCTGTCAATCTGCCGCTTGAAGCCGGGAAAGAGCCTCTCGGAAAGATAGAGCCCCTCGCGATGCTCGCTGACGTCCAAGTCCGGCGGCGTGCCCGGGTTCTCCTTGAAGTCCCAGGACTCGAGGTGGCTGATAGCCCCGTTGATCTCGTAGAACAGAACGTTGCGGGCATTCCCGCGCGGCGTCACGCCCGTGCTCGCCGTCACCCGCTGTGGGAACAAGCCGTCCACGGCAGCCGAGGCGAGCCCCATACCGCCGAGTCGCAGTGCGTCCCGCCGAGTGCCGAAGGATTCCGCTACCGTCATCTCCTGACTCCTCCTCAGTCGCGGCCGCTCAATGGTTGAAGAAGAACTCGACGTTGTTGATCAAGGCCCATTGGAGATTCTCGGCCCCGCGCGTGCGGTCCCGTTCAAGCTCTTCCAAGGCCACGCCAAGTTCGGCCTCCGAAGGCGAGCGGGCAAGTGTTGCCAGGAACAGCTCGTCGACAATCCGCCCGTCGTCCGCGTAACTGTCCAGCAAGCGCTGCACCAAGCTGTCCTTCTCGGCCCGGACGCGCTCGCTCACCACCGGCGACTCCATCAGCGCCAGCGGCTGCCGCACCGAGCCGTTCAGTGGCTTCGGCGGATTCCTGCGGGTCGACTGCCCGAAGGTCCTCAGCAGATACTTGAGATCCGGCCCGCCTTGCGGCTCGCTGAGCTTCATCGCCATGCCCACGGTCTCCCCGCCAAACTTGAATGCACCCGGGCGACTGGTCGCGACAGCGATGGCGTCGTGCAGCTCCTCGGCGGTGAGCATCCGGACGAACTTGCGCGCGAAGTACTTGCGGTAGGAAGGGTGCCACTCTCCGGGGAAGCTGGCCGAGAGCTGGTACGCGCTCGAATTGCAGATGCGGCGGAACAGGTGCTTGAGACTGAAGCCCGACTCTCGGAAATCCGCCGCGAGCTCCGCGAGTAGCTGCGGATGCGTCGGCTGCAACTCCCAGCCCTCCGGAAGGTTCGCAGGGTCTTGGCGGGCAAGGTCGAATTCGTCGTAGGGCTCCACGATGCCGTATCCCATCAGCTGCTTCCAGAACAGGTTTGCCGTTGCCTTCGCGAACTGCGGATGAGCGGTCAGAATGCGCGCCAGCGCGTCCCGCGCGTACTCCCCCGCGAGCGGCGCTTCGTCGGTCAGCAGGAACTTGGGAGATGCATCGCCGCCCCAGCGCGCGATTCGCAGCATGCTGGACCCGAGAGTGTCGTACCCAGGCGCGAGGTCGTCGATCAGAAACTCGTTGGCCTTGACATCCCCGTCCTCCCAATACATCAGGTAGCGCGTGTTGCCAAGGAACGCAGCCTGTCGGTGAAAGTCATTGCGCGTACGCCCCGTCATATAGACGTTGACCTTTTCCAAGTGGCTGGCGCCGTCGTGGCACGAGATGCAGGAGAGGTTGATGCCCAAGAAGGCCTTCCCGTAGAGGATCGTCAGTTCGTCGTGGGTGTCGAGCTGGTGGACCATCCCCCAATCGTGGCCGTCGTCGGGCTGCGCCTTGCCCTGCACATGCTCGCGGGCGATCACGTTCGCCGCGGCCAGCACGTGGTTGCTCTTTCCCGCCGAGGCGATCATGGCGCGCACCCACTCGTCGTAAGGCCGGTCCGACTGCAGGTTCTCGCGAAGCCAATAATGGAAGAGCTCGCGGCCGCGACCCATCTTGCCGTTTGCGCGAAACAGGTCCATATAGAAGTAGGCCCACTTCTCCCCAAACTCATCCCGGTCCAGCAGCTCGTCAATCTTCCGCTCCCGCTTGCCGGGCTTGGTGTCAGCCAAGAAGTCCCTAATCTCGGTCGAGGACGGGATGCGACCAATGATGTCGAGAGAGACCCTTCGGAGGAACTCCGCGTCGCCCGCCTGCGGGGCGTGCGGAATGCCGGCATCCTCGATCCGACCGAAGACGTGGTCATCGAGGAAGCTGCGGCGAACGGGTGCCGGGACGCGAACTTCCGGACCTCCGGCAGCAACCTTCTCGGTCAAACCATCCAAGTCCGGGGCATCCCGCCGTGCGGTCAGAGACGAGTGGGCCTCCCGGAATTGCTCAGGCGTGAGCGCCTCTTCCCGCATTTCCCCGACGCCCGCGGGCCTCTGCGCCAGTGCGAGCAGCGCAAACGTACAAGCTGCCAGCACCAATCTTCCAGTCACGACTCGGATCCGCCCCCGGCCACATTATTCCACAACGGCCCGGTCGGCGGGGCCCTCGGCGGCCTCGAGGGCCGATTGCACACAGACTAGACACAGAGTTTCGGAGATGGGCTAAGCAGCGCTGTCCAAGTTGTCGTCCCGCGGGGCCGGTTCATCGAGGATGAGGGTGGGCGTCCGGTGGCCTCGGCCAATCCACCCTGTCCACAGCTGGAGCCGGTGCTCGTGTAGCATCGTGGCCCGGAAGTACAACCTGCCATCAGCTGGCTGCCGAGGGCGGCCCGGCACGGCCCGTTCCTATGACATCGGTCCAGCGCCACGACGATGCCAGACTTCGCTATTCAGGAGAATCGCAAGCCACTCTAGGAGTGCCAATGACCCAAGTTCCGGTCGATCACGACCTAGCAGTTCCTCTATGCAGTGAATGCTACTCCGTGCTTCCTTGCACCTGCACCAGACCAGATCGCACTCAGGCCCCTCGATGACCGGAACTCAGCCCGGAAAGATAATGTCAGGCCAAGACCTCTGGCATCGGGCCCGTGCTGTCTGCGAACGAATCGGCTGGCACGCCGAGCCGCCCCAGAATTGTCACGAATAGATTGGCCAGCGGGACGTCGGAACCAAACTGGATGTGCCGGCCGTGGGCGAGTCCCAACCCGCGGCCACCGGCAAGCAACAGCGGGTAGTTCAGGTTGACATGGGTCTGGCTGTTGCTGCTCCCGTAGAGCAGCACTGTGCGGTCCAAGACCGAACCCTCGCCCTCAGGGGCCTGGCTGAGCCGGTCCAAGAAGTATGCGAACTGTTGGCTGAGGAACAGATCCCACTGTCCCAGTGGCTCCGCGCCCTCATCGTTCTTGCGAGCATCGTGCGCCAACTTGTGCATGTTGTCCGCCAATCCGAGCAGTTGGGGAAACTTGCCGGCGATCGATGTGGCGCCGTTCATGTTGCCAATCTGGTACGTGGCGATGCGGGTCGAATCGGTCCGGAACGCCAGGTAGATCAGGTCGTACATCGTCTTGATCAGCTCGGCAGGAGTTGTGTCATCGGCATCAAGGTGGAGCCCCGTAGCGTCGACGGAGGGCTTGGGCACATCCAGCCAGCGCTGCGACCGGTCCACCCGGCGCTCGATCTGGCGGACAGACTCCAAATACTCGTCCAGCTTGGCCCGGTCGTGGCTCGGCAGACCGCGGCGAACGGATCGTGAGTGGTCCAGCACCAGGTCGAGCATACTGCGCGACCGGTCCAGGCTGACCCTCTGGGCTTCCAGAGACCTCGGATCCATCCCAAAGAGTCGCTCGAAGACTCGCTTGGGTGTGTTCTCGGCCGGCACGGGCTGCCCGGTGCGGCTGAACGAGAGCGTGCTGGCCCGGGTCGGTTCGCCCACACCCCCGTCCGTCGACAGCACCAGGGATGGATGGCGGGTCTGCTCGCCCACGTGCGAGGCGGCGAGCTGGTCCACGGACACGGTGTTGTCCAGGTGGCCCTCCCTGAGTTCGGCGCCGGTCAGCCAAGTGTCCGCAGTGTCGTGGCCGCCCATGTTGCGACCGTTGGGATGGGACAGCCCGCCAAGGATCGAGACCTCGGATCTCGCGGGCTCCAGTGGCGCCAGGCTGCGGTTGAACCGAAAGTCCTGCCCTGTCGCTGCGGGGAACCAGTTCCAATCCGCGGCGGCCCTTCCTGGCTGGCGATCCACGATCCCGTAGGGGAAGTACACGCCGCAGAAGCGGCGCGGCCCGGCCGGGCCGTCGCCCGCCGCCGCGCATTCCAGCCATGGCATGGCCAGAGCGACGCCACTGCCGTGAAGGAACTTGCGCCGGTTCATGTGAGTGGGACCCGCTGCCATGGATCAGCCTCCCCTGAAGAGATCGCTCGTCACGATGATGCCACACAACTCGGTCAAGCGGTACCCGGAGCTCTCGAAGGCGTCGGTCATCGCATCGATCGCAGGGCGGTCAGACAGCTCGATGTCGCGCCCAAGTGCGTATGCGAGCAGCTTCGAGACAAGCGCCCGCGCAAAGTCCCGGCGCCGTTCCGTGGCCAAGAAAGCCGACAGCCCCTCGACACCCTCCACCGTGTGGCCTCCGGGAAGCACCGCCGTCGCGTCCACGGGCAGGGCTTCCACCCGATCTCCGGAGCGCCGGACGACAGACTCGCGGCGCAGGCCAACGGCGTCGAATTCCTCCAAAGCGACGCCCCACGGGTCAATGCCCTGGTGGCATCGCACGCACGCCTGACTGTCACGGTGCAGCTCCAATTGCCTCCTCAAAGGGAGCAGGCTGGCCTCGGAATCGCCCTGCCCCAGATTGGGAACCTCCGGCGGCGGTGGCGAGGGTGGGTCGCCCAGCAAGGCAGACCGGACCCACACGCCGCGCTCGACCGGGTGGGAGTCCTCGCCGGTGGAGTTTGCCAGCAGGACGCTCGCCTGCGACAGGAGCCCCCCGAGACGCCCTGTCCGGGCGAGCGGCACGCGTTCGAATTCCCCGCCGCGAGGACCGGCGAGACCATAGTGCCGCGCCATTCGCTGGTTGAGCATCGCGAAATCGGAACGGAGGAAGTGCAGCGCGCTGAGATCTTCCCGCAAGACCGCGGCGAAGAACTGCTGGGTCTCCCGCCGCATGTCCGCCTTGAGGGTCGGGTCAAAGTCCGGATAGTAGTTCGGATTGACGGCCACCCGGTGAACGCCCGGCAGGTCGAGCCACTGGTCGCTGAACTCCTCGACGAAGGCCTCCGCGCGCGGCGACGCCAGCATCCGGCGAACCTCGCGGCGCAGGGTCGCCGGGCCCAGTGACCCGCGGCTCGCCAGATCGAAGAGCCGGTCGTCGGGCATCGTGCTCCAGAGGAAGTAGGACAGGCGGGAGGCGAGCTGGTGGTCGGTCAACCGCCCCCCGCGGCGCGTGGATTCCGGGCGGTACAGAAAGCCCGGCGAGATCAGGACTAGCGCCAGCGCCTCCCGGGCCGCCTCCTCGAAGCTTCCGACAGTGGGCCGGGCCGCGCTGAAGCTCTCCAGGACCACGCGCAGCTCGCCGCCCCGTGGCGGGCGCCGATAGGCCCTGCGCATGAAGCGCCGTGCAACCTCCCTGAACGATCGCGACTCGTCGCGCCGGACATCAGGCGCCTGGGGAATGATGCGCGCATGGTGCGCTGGGGGCCAAGTGCGGTAGACCGGTGCTTTGAAGGACACCTCTTCGACAACGATCGAGGGGAAGCCCGGGTCCACGGGCCAGACCCACTGGTCCCGCTCTTTGCCGTCCTCAACGACCCGCACTTTCTCTCCAGTGGGCGCCGGCCGACCGTCGGAATAGGCGTTCGAGATCCAGACCAAGAGCCCGGGGTACTTGCTCTGCGTCCTGCTCTGCAGGGGGTACTGCTCGATCCGCCCGCGAAACTCAAACTCGGTCGCTGTGAGCTCAGACACGTCGACCTCGGCCACGGTGCGCGATGGCGTCTGGGTGTCCGCGCGGTACCCCATCACGACCCGCATCCGCGGATACGGAGCGCCGTCCGGCAATTCAGCCCGGGCGCGAACCTTGATTGAGAATTCGCCCTCGTCGGGAAATTCCGGAACACGCAGGACGAATGTGCCCGTCCTGCCGAGGCGGTTGGACCAGTGCACGGTCTTGAGCTTGTCCACCACCGTCTCGGTGGCGCGATGCTCGCTGACGGGCGGCGCCGGTCCGGTCACGATCGCCCTCCGCAAGCCGTCTCTCGCCGCGTCCAGGTAGTGCTCCAGCTGCATGGCTGTGATCGTCAGAACGGCGCCGTTGTTGCGGAAACCGTCCCGGCTGACCTGGTCGGGCGGAAGGTGCCGAACATAGTCGATGTCCAAGCCGAGCAAGTCTCGCATGGTGTTCTGGTATTCGGCGCTGTTCAGGCGCCGCATGACCACGACGGGCTTGCCGCCCGAAGAGCGCACACCGCTCTCCCCGAGGGCAGCCGTGACCCAGCCGACGAGGGCCTCAAAATCTTCAGGGCTGATGGGAATCGCGTCGCGCGGGGGCATCTCGCCACGATTGAGGACATCCGACACGTCCTGCCAGACCTCCGCCGCTCGGCGGTTTCCGGAGAAGCTAAGCGGCAGCGTGTCCAGGCGGACACCCGCACTCTGAGTGCCCTCGCCGTGGCAGGCTGTGCAGTTCCGCTCCAGGATCGATCTGATCCGATCCGGGCCAATTGCCGCTGACAGCGGCACCGCCAAGCAGACGGGCAAGACGGCCAGAATGAGGGCCAATCGCTTCCGCCGCGACCAGCGAGCAGGTTTGCGACGGCGGCCTCCGAGACTCGTCATAGGCGTTAGTTCAAGTGTACGGTCACAGCCGCCGAGGGTTAGCGATCAGCGGGAGGCCGGCAGAACAAGAAGTCCGGGACATCGGCAAGAATTCGACACGATGCCGAGGTCGCAGCCCCTGTGTGAGCTTCCTTTCCGCCCGGCTGCGGGGACTCCGCGCGAGCGTGAGTGGCCAGCCAGGTCGGTGCCGGAGCACCCCGCGCCAGGCCTGTACGGTGGCTCGATCGGCCAGCACTGCAAAGACGGCAGTGGACAGGCGCCAGGCTAGGCGAAACTAGGGACTGATGAGAGCGCTCGTACTGAACGAATACAAGCGGCTGGACCTGCAGGACATGCCCCAGCCAGGCGTGGGAGCGGGCGATGTCCTTGTGCGTGTCCGCTCGTGCGGCATTTGCGGCAGTGACGTGCACGGCTACGACGGCAGTTCGGGGCGCCGGATCCCACCGTTGATCATGGGGCACGAAGCGGCTGGCGAAGTGGCCGAGACCGGCCCGACAGTTCGGCGCTTCCGCCAGGGCCAGCGGGTCACCTTTGACTCCATGATCTCGTGCCGGAACTGTGCGTTTTGCCGCATGGGCCGCCCCAACCTGTGCGACAACCGCCGCGTGCTGGGCGTGTCGTGCGACGACTACCGGCGCCACGGGGCGTTCGCCGAGTTCGTCGCCGTCCCGGAGCACATCGTCTTCGGCGTTCCGGACGGTGTCTCGTACGACGAGGCCGCGATGGTCGAGCCCGTCTCGGTGGCCGTGCATGCCGTTGGCCGCGCGTCGCCGCGCCTGGGCGACGCTGCGGCAGTCATCGGCACTGGGATGATCGGGCTACTCACCATCCAGGCCCTCCGAACGGCGGGGTGCGGGAAGATCATCGCCGTGGATCTCGCCGCGGACCGGCTCGAGCTTGCGCGACGACTGGGAGCGGACGAGACGATCCAGTCCGGACCCGGCATCGATGTGCCGGGGCTGATTCGCGAGGCCACGGGCGGCCTCGGAGCCGACATCGTGATGGAGGCTGTCGGGACGAACGCAACCGTCTGGGTGTGCATTTCGAGCGTCAGGAAAGGCGGCCGGGTCACACTGATCGGGAATGTGACACCCACGGTCTCGCTGGGCCTGCAGGACGTGGTCACACGCGAAATCGACGTCCTCGGGTCGTGTGCGTCCTCCAATGACTACCCGGCCTGCCTGGACCTGATGCGGCGAGGGGCTATCAGCGTCGACGCCGTGCTGAGCGCGTCTGTGCCGCTCGACCGCGGTCCCGAGATGTTCGAGCGCCTGTACAAGGGCGAGGCAGGGCTGACAAAGGTGGTGCTGAGGCCTTGAACCACCCTCTCGACCCGGCTCGCCATACCGTTCTGGCCGCGGTCCAGATGGCTTGCGGACCGGACCCGTCGGAGAACTTGGACCGCGCATTGGGGGGCATCCGGAACGCTGCGGCAATCGGAGGGCAGCTGATCTGTCTTCCCGAACTCTTCCGCACGCAGTACTTCTGCCAAGCCCAGGACCCTGCGAACTTTGACCTCGCGGAACCCGTGCCCGGCCCCACGACGGACGCTCTGAGCGCCGCGGCGCGAGAGCACGGGGCGGTGATCGTGGCAACGGTCTTTGAGCGACGCGCTCCCGGTATCTTCCACAACACGGCAGTCGTGCTGGACGCGGACGGAACCCTGCTCGGAACCTACCGGAAGATGCACATCCCGGACGACCCCCTGTACTGCGAGAAGTTCTACTTCACGCCCGGCGATCTCGGCTACCGAGTCTTCGCCACGCGATTTGGCAGGGTTGCGCCGCTGATCTGCTGGGATCAGTGGTTTCCGGAGGCGGCGCGGCTGGCGTCTCTCGCGGGAGCCGATTTTCTGGTCTACCCCACTGCGATCGGCTGGCATCCGTGCGAGAAAGGTGCCGCCGGCGATCGCCAGGTCCGGGCGTGGGAGGTCGTTCTGCGGGCTAATGGCATAGCGAACGGGACCTTTGTCGCCGCGGTGAACCGCGTCGGCCACGAGCGCGTGCTGGACAGTTCCGAGCACCGCCCCGCGAACTATGAGGGCCTCGAGTTCTGGGGGCAGTCCTTCGTTTCCGACCCCATGGGAGACGTGGTCGCCTGCGCGGAGGATGGAGAGGAGACATTTGCAGCGATTTGCGATCGGGCCCAGATCGAGCGGACAAGGCGGGACTGGCCCTTCCTGCGAGACCGACGAACCGACTCCTACGGGAAGATCGCCGAGAGGTACATCGACTGAGCGATGAGACCGCGGCGCTATGCCGTGCGCATGCCCGCGGAGTGGGAGCCGCATGACGGAACGTGGCTGGCTTACCCAAAGCTCAGCAGTGACTGGCCCGGCAAGGTAACGGCAGTCCGCTGGGCCGTGGCGGAACTCGCCCGCAAGCTGGCCCGGCGAGAGCGCGTCCACCTGCTCGTCGACAGCCGCTTCGAGCAGCGCCGTGCGCTCAGTGTGTTGCGACGAGCCGGAGTCGACCTCTCCAGAGTTCAGTGTCACAAGTGCGCGACGGACCGCTCGTGGCTCCGCGACTCGGGCCCGACATTCGTGCACATGGACGGCGGGCTCGGGGCGGTCTGCTGGGGCTTCAACGGCTGGGGGCGCTACCCGAATTGGAAATCGGACCGTGCGGTCGGAGAGTTTGTCGCCCACGGTGCCGGGGCGACCACGGTAGCGCCGTCCTATCGTGGTCGGACCTTTGTGATGGAGGGCGGCGCTATCGATTCCAACGGACGGGGTTCGGTCCTGTCCACCAAGCAGTGCCTGCTGTCACAGGGGCCGCACGCCCGGAACCCGGGAGTGAGGCTGGAGGATGCCGAGCGCGTGCTGGAAGCTTGCATCGGGGCGACCAACCTGCTCTGGCTGGCCGGGGGCATCGCCGGTGACGATACGGGCGGGCACATTGACACAGTGGCCCGTTTCGTGGGCCCGAACCGCGTGGCCGCCGCCGTCGAGTCCGACCGGCACGAAGAGAACTATCCGGTGCTCCGCGAAAACTTGAGCCGGCTGCGGTCGATGCGTGACGAGCGCGGCCAGCAGCTTGAGATCGTCGAACTTCCGATGCCGAGACCCGTCAAGTTCGACCGAGAGCGACTCCCGGCCACCTACGCAAACTTCTACGTCGCAAACGGCGCTGTGTTGGTGCCCACGTTCAACGACCCGAACGACCGAGTCGCCATGCGGATTCTCGAGCAGTGCTTCCCGGATCGCGAGGTGTGCGGGATCCACAGCGTGGACCTGGTTCTAGGCCAGGGAACGCTGCACTGCCTCGCCCAGCCGCAGCCCGTGCGGCCAAGCACCGCCGCTGCGCAAGTCGGCGTACGGCGGGTTGATCATAATGAAGGGCTCGAAGTAGCCAACCAATTGCCAACTCGGAGCGTCTAACTGAACATGGAAATCGCAAGCTCGAAGAACAAGCCCACCAGACTGCTGCCAGCCCTGCTGGTGTTGAGCACGCTCTTGGCCGGTGTGCTGATCGGCACGATCGTCTCCCGGTCCGTCGACGCCGCACCGGAAGACTCGGACCCGGTATCGGACGCGACCCCGCTGGCCGTGCCCCCGGCCGAGCCCGTGGAGAACGAGTTCGCCGAACTTGCCCGGCGAGCACGTCCGTCGGTGGTCAGCATTTTCATTCCCGCCGCCCGAGAGGACCTGACCAACGAGCGGGAGAGGGGATTTGATTCGCCCGAGGACATGTTCCGCCGCTTCTTCGGCCTGCCGGAAGGCCAGACGCCCGCGCCCCGGAGGCGCGGGCCGGGGCAGGGGTCCGGTGTGATCGTGGACCCCAAGGGGTACATCATCACCAACAATCACGTCGTCGCGGATGCCGAGCGCATCCAAGTCTCGTTCGTCGAGGACGACGACGAGTATGACGCCAAGCTGATCGGCGTCGATCCGGAAACTGACCTCGCCGTGCTGCACGTCGAGGGCAAGGAGGGCCTGAGCGCGGCCAAGATCGGCAACTCGGACGCGACCAACGTGGGCGACTGGGCCGTCGCTGTCGGTTCTCCGTTCGGATACAGGGAGACCGTCACCGTGGGCATTATCAGCGCCAAGTCCCGCGAGGTCGGGTCGCGGGAACGCAACCGCCCGTTCCAGAAGTTCCTGCAGACCGATGCCGCAATCAACCCGGGCAACAGCGGGGGTCCCTTGCTGAACATCCGGGGTGAGGTGATCGGGATTAACACAGCGATCATCTCGCGCACGGGCGGTTACGACGGGATCGGGTTTGCCCTAGCCTCCAACATTGCCGTAGAGACTTACAACCAGATCATCCGCTACGGCCGGGTATCGCGCGGTTCGATCGGGGTGCAGTTCAGCAGCGAGCAGAGCCCTTCGCTGAGCCGGTCGTACGGCGCGCAAGGTGGCGTGTTCGTCATGAAGGTGATCGACGGCGGCCCAGCCGAGGCCGCCGGGATGCAAGCCGAGGACATCATCATCAGCGTTGCCGGAACGAAGATTGACGACGGGGAGAATCTGATCGAGGTGGTCGCCAGCATCAGCGTGGGCGAGACCGTCCCGATCGAAGTCTTCCGCGACGGCAAGACCCTGACGCTCGACGTCGAGATCGCGGATCGCGAGCAGCTCTACCCGGAACAGGCCGAGGTGCGACTGGACGGGCGGGACTCGGACGAAGTCGCGGTGCGCTTCGGGATCACAGTGCAGGAGATCAGCCCGGCCCAGGCCCAGCAGATGCGGCTCGATGGGACGGACGGCGTGCTGATCACGCGCGTGGAGGCAGGATCGTTCGCGGAGGACGTGGGCCTGGAGTCCCGTGACGTGCTCCTTGCTGTGAATCGCAAGCCCGTCGAGTCCATCAGCGCCCTGCGCGAAATCCAGAGTGCCCTCGAGCCCGGAATGGACGTCGCGTTCAAGTTGCTCCGGCTCAGGGGCTCCGGGTGGGAGACCCTGTACCTCGCCGACATCCTCCCGGACTGACGAATCGCAAGGCGCCGGGCGAATGTCGGCGGGCCGGCACACATGCCGTCGGCCTTGGCCCCACACCTGCGCTCATGCGGGGATGGCAGCGCCAGCGTGCCACCCCTGTCTGCCCGGTGCCGTCTCTCCCCCGCCGGCCGCCCCGGTACCCGCCGCCGGAACTGAGCCCGCGCCTCAGCCGGCAAGAGCGGTCAGACTGGGATGTCGAAGTGCAGCACGTCCTCCCTGATTCCGAGCTTTCCATAGAGCGCGATGGCCGCATCGTCACCATGGTCCGCCTGAACCATCACGACCCAGCCACCGCGCTTCCGAGCAATCGCCCTTGTGCCCGAGATCAGCGCAGTGGCGATACCCCGTCGTCGGTATTCAACGTCAACGGCCAAGTCGTAGATGTAGAATTCGGCGCGCTCCCGCTCGTACTTCGGCAGCTCGTAGGCAGAAAGCGCCCCCACGACACGGTCCCCGTCCCGAGCCACGAGGGCCACGAATGCCGGATTCCGCAGCAAGCTCGCCACGTAGTCCGGGCTGGGCCGCTTCGCCGCGTAAGTCTCGCGGTCGTCGAAGACCTCCGCGTACAGATCGAGCATCGCCTCAAACAGGCGGCAATCCCCCGGAGCCAACCGCTGCACGACGGGACGGGAACGAGCCAATCTGAAGCCACCTCGCGCGGGGATCGCGCGTGCCGCATCCCGGGCCGGCAACGGCCAGCCCGCAAGGGGCGTTCCTATAATGATTGCCGAGAGACTAATGCGACGAGCACTGCTACTGGCCTGGCCGACAATCTTGGCGCTTCCCGGCTCCGCCGCAGACTTCAGCCAAGAAATCGAGCCCATCTTCCGCGAGAATTGCTACGCGTGCCACGGCGAGCAATTCCAGCAGGGACAGTTGCGGCTTGACTCTCGGAGCGTCGCCTTTGCCAGAGGGCCGAGCGGCCCGAGAATCGTTGCGCGCAATCCTGAGGAGAGCAGCCTCTACCAGCGGGTTGCGGGCCTCGGCGACGGTGCGCGCATGCCGATGGGTGGCGAGCTTGCCCCCGGCGAGATTGCCGCGATTCGCGAATGGATAGAGGGGGGCGCGCCTTGGCCGGCAAGCCCGGGCGACGGCGAGGGGCTGTCGGAGCACTGGGCATTCGCGGCGCCACGGCGACCGGAACCGCCCGCGACCCGGCGCCAGGCCGGGAATCCGATTGACAGCTTCGTCCTGGCGAGGCTGGAAGCCGAGGGGCTGGCGCCCTCTCCGCAAGCCCAGCGGGCAACGCTCGCGCGCAGACTCAGCCTGGACATCACCGGCCTGCCGCCAACCCTCTCGGACATTGAGCGCCTGGTCAGCGACGAGCGCCCAGGCGCGGTCCAGCGTTTCGCGGAGCGCCTGCTGGCATCGCCGCATTTCGGCGAGCGCTGGGGGCGCGTCTGGCTGGACGCGGCGCGCTACGCGGACTCGGACGGCTTTGAGAAGGACAAGCCGCGCCAAGTCTGGTTCTACCGCGACTGGGTCGTGCGTGCGATGAACGCCGACGTGCCGTACGACCGCTTCGTGGTCGAGCAGATCGCGGGCGACCTGCTCCAAGGTGCCACGCAAGACCAGCGCGTGGCAACCGGCTTCCTGCGCAACTCAATGATCAACGCGGAAGGCGGCGCAAACCCCGAACAGTTCCGCATGGAGGCGATGTTCGACCGCATGGACGCGATCGGCAAGGCAGTGCTGGGCCTGACCGTGCAATGCGCGCAGTGCCACGACCACAAGTTTGACCCACTGTCACAGCGCGATTACTATCGCTTGTTCGCCTTCATCAACAACGCCCACGAGTCCACTCAGGCGGTATACACGCCGGAGGAGGAGATCCGGCGTCGCGAGATCTTCGCAGCGGTTGACGAGATCGAGAGCGGTCTGCGGGAGCGCATGCCGGACTGGCGCGAGCGAATGGCGGCATGGGAGGCCAGCGAGGCGGGCAGCCAGCCGGAATGGCTAGTCCTGGATGCCACGATCGAGCTCGGCAGCGGCGAGAAGTACAAGGTCCAGCCCGACGGGTCGATCCTCGCGCAGGGCTACGCACCGACGCGCAGCGTCGTGACACCCCAAGCCATGCTGCAGCCGGGGACGGTGACGGCATTCCGGCTGGAGCTGCTGACCGACCCTCGTCTCCCGCTCGGCGGGCCCGGCCGCTCCTTCCGCGGAACCGCCGCTCTGACCGAGTTCTCGGTCGAGGTAGCCCCCGCGGACACGCCGGAGAAAGAGCGCAAATGGCGCGCGCTGCCCATTGCCAGCGCAACAGCCGACGTCAATCCGCCGTTCTCATGGCTGGACTCGTTCCTGTTCCCCGACAAGGACGGCAAGCGCAGAATCCTCGGTGATGTGGACTTCGCGATCGACGGATTCGAGATGAGCGCTTGGAACATCGATGGAGGCCCGGGGCGTCGCAATCGGCGGCGCCAAGCCGTCTTTCGGCTGACCGAGCCGCTGCGGTCAGATGCCCCGACCCTCGTCAGGTTCAACCTCGCGATGCAGCACGGCGGCTATAACTCCGACGACAATCAGTCGCTCAATCTCGGTCGATACCGGCTGTCAGCGACGGACTCGGAGAACGCCGAGGCAGACCCGTTGTCGGCACGCGTGCGAGCGCTGGTCGACGGGGCCAGCCAGGAACGCACTCCTGACCAGCAGGCGGCCGTGTTCTCTCACTGGCGGAAGACCGTCGAGGAATGGGCGGCGGAAAACCGGCAGATCGAGGACCTCTGGGCGGGACATCCGGAGGGCACGTCCCAGCTCATGCTTGAAGAGCGCAACCAGCCGCGCATGACGAGCATTCTGCAGCGCGGAGATTTCCTACGGCCCCGAGACGCGGTCCAATCCGGCGTTCCCGGATTTCTGCACGCACTGGAGGCCACTAACGCCACGCCCCCGCGGCTGTCCTTCGCCCGCTGGCTGGTCAGTGACCGCTCTCCGACCACAGCGCGGGCGATCGTCAACAGGATTTGGCAGGGTTACTTCGGGACGGGTCTCGTCGAGACGCCCGAAGACCTCGGCCGCCAAGCTCCCGACCCGTCCCACCCGAACCTGCTGGACTGGTTGGCAGTGGAGCTGGTGGAGAGCGGATGGAGCCTGAAGCATGTCCACCGACTGATCGTTTCCTCGCAGACGTACCAGCAGTCTTCCCGTCTCACCCCGGAACTGCTGGAGCGAGACCCGCGAAACCGCCTTCTGGCGCGAGCAGCGCGCTACCGGGTCGACGGCGAGATCGTGCGCGATATCGCGCTCGCGTCCAGCGGCTTGCTGACACGTCAAGTCGGAGGTGCGCCGATGTACCCGCCGGCGCCGGACTTCCTGTTCCAGCCCCCGGTCAGCTACGGCCCCAAGCGGTGGTACGAGGCCGAAGGTGCGGACCGTTACCGCCGGTCGCTGTACGCGTTCCGCTATCGTTCGGTGCCATTCCCGGTGCTGACAACCTTCGACACGCCCACTGGCAATTTCGCGTGTGTCAAGCGGGACCGCTCGAACACCCCGCTACAGGCGCTCGTGACGCTCAACGAGACTGTCTTCGTGGAATCCGCCCGTGGCCTGGCCCGGAGGACACTGGCCGAGGGCGGCCGAAGCGACGCCGAGAGAGTCGACTTCGCGTTTCGCACGGTGCTGTCCCGGCCACCGGGGGATGCCGAGCGATCGGAACTCGTTGCCCTGCTCAACGCGCAGCGGGGACGGCTCGGAGCCGCGGAACTCGACGCGGAGTTGCTGGCCTTCGGTGCGGCGTCGCAAGAATCGCCCGCGAGCGGGGGGCCCGCGCGGGAAATCGCGGCTTGGACCGCCGTTTCGAGGGTTTTGCTGAACTTGGACGAGACAATCACGAGGGAATGAACGATGGCCGGTGTGGAATCCAACCCCAGCTTATTGGCCAGGCGCTGGTTCTTAGAGCGCTGCGGCGTTGGCCTTGGCGCTGTCGCAATGCGGCAGCTGTTGCAGGCTTCTGACCCGCTCGGGGCAAAGCAGCCCCATCACAGCCCGACGGCCAAGAATGTGATCTTCCTGTTCATGGGAGGCGGGCCAAGCCATCTGGAACTCTTCGACTACAAGCCGGCACTGGCGGAGCACGAGGGAACGTTGCCGCCGGCGGGGTTGCTCGAGGGCTACCGGGCCGCGTTCATCGACCCCAACTCAACCCTGCTGGGCCCGAAGTTCCAGTTCGCCCGCCACGGTGAGAGCGGTTTGGAACTGTCGGAGCTAATCCCGCACACGGCCTCCATCGCGGATGACATCGCGATCGTGAAATCGGTCGTGACCGATGCCTTCAACCACGCGCCCGCCCAGGTGATGATGAGCACCGGTTCCCAGCAGTTCGGGCGCCCGTCCCTCGGCGCTTGGACCCTATACGGGCTGGGCAGCGAATCGCGCGACCTGCCGGGCTTCGTCGTGTTCAGTTCCGGGAACAAGGGGCCGAGCGGGGGCAATGCCAACTGGGGCAGCGGCTTCCTGCCCTCGATGTACCAAGGAGTGCAGTTCCGCACCAGCGGCGACCCCGTCCTGTACCTGTCAAACCCTCCCGGGGTGGACCGAGAGCTGCAGCGCGCGTCGCTGGACTCGATCGGTCGCCTCAACCGGATGCACCTGCAAACGGTGGGGGACCCTGAGATCGAGACCCGGATCAGCTCGTTCGAGATGGCCTACCGGATGCAAGCCAGCACGCCGGAGCTGATGGACATCTCCCAAGAACCCCGGCACGTGCTCGAGATGTACGGGGCGGAGCCCGGCAAGCCGTCATTCGCGAACAATTGCGTCCTAGCCAGGCGGCTTGTCGAACGCGGTGTGCGCTTCGTCGAGCTGTTCCACGAGTCATGGGACCAGCACGGCAATCTGGTCTCGGACTTGCGTGAGAACTGCGAAGTCACAGATCAAGCCAGCGCCGCGCTCGTGAAGGACCTCAAGCAGCGAGGGCTGCTCGACGAGACACTGGTGCTGTGGGGCGGGGAGTTCGGTCGCACGCCAATGGTGCAAGGGGGCACTGACGATGGGCGCGACCACCACCCGAACGCATTCACGATGTGGATGGCCGGGGGCGGCATCAAGCCCGGGATCACGCTGGGCAGGACCGACGATCTGGGATTCAACGTGGTCGAGGGCAAGGTACACGTGCACGACTTGCACGCGACCCTGCTCCACGCGCTGGGGTTCGACCACACGCAGCTGACGTACCGCTTCCAGGGTCGGGACTTCCGGCTCACGGACGTGGCGGGCAGGGTTGTGCGCGAGATTCTGGCCTGAGGGACCGGTTCAGGACTCGAAGCGGGCGATTCGCCCGGCCTGGCAAAGCCTCGAGTTCTTGGCAAGGTCCGGGCGGGTGCGCTTGATCTTGGCCCCGAACACCGCGGTCCGCGGGGACACCCCACGCAACACGGCCGATCGCACGGGACGGCAGTCTCCCCGCGGAAGCTGACTACCCAAGTGCCGCAACCCTGCGGGGTACGGCGGACCCTGAGCAGTGTGCCGCGACGGACTTCCGCCAACTTGGCGCATCCCCCGAGCAGGTGTCGACACCGCCCGTCGCTTGGCGTGCAGCCTCCCGGTTAACAGTGCCGAGCGCCCGGTCACCGCGCCCTGATGAGGCGTGTCTTGACCCGCCGGACCAACTTGATGATCTCCTCCGCCTTGCGGACGCTGCCCAGATCCACGGTGTGGAACTCATTCCGCTCGACGTCCTCTTGGAGCTCCGCTGCGAGCTTCACAACTCGCGCCATGTCCTCGGAAGACTTCTTGGCATCGCTCTTGAGCAGCAACAGCGTCCGGGACCGGCCATCTGGCATGGTCCGCTCGGGCTCGTCGCCAAGAGTGCCGCCAAGCGGTCCAGCGGTCCCCCGGCGCTGGGCAGTGGCAGGCTGTGCGAGCAACAGGGCGACGAGGAGAAAGGTCCACTTCAGTGCCATGGGCATGCACAATCATACGATCGCGACGGCACTTCGCGGCCCTTCGCGGGATCGGCGGCGAGGAGTCCGCGTGGAGCCGCCGCCCGGCAAGCGAGACCGGAACACTCGGCCCCGATGTGCCAGTCCGCGGTCACGATTAGCCCGCCTGGCCGGGAGAAGACGGCCGCCGGGATGGCGACACGGCTGGCGGGCATCGATTCCAGGGCCCGGAAGCCTGGTGAATCAAGCCCCCGCACATGGCCTAGGGCGCTTCCCTCATGTGTCTCGCTAGCGCTGCCCCGGTGTGATAAACTTTGACCTTGGGCGCCTTGGCGGCCCGGGCTCCGGGGCGGTTGGGACACCGCCCGGGTTGTCGGATCACGAAGGGGAGAAGGAACAGCAATGGCTTACATCATCGCCGAGCCATGCATCGGCACAAAGGACACGGCATGCGTGGACGCCTGCCCGGTGGACTGCATCCACCCGAGGTCAGACGAGGAAGACTTTGATGTTGAGGAGATGCTCTACATCGATCCCGAGGAGTGCATCGACTGTGGCGCGTGCGTCCCAGTCTGCCCAGTGTCGGCGATCTTCGCCGAGGAAGACCTGCCAGAGGAGTGGGACGACTTCATCGACCGCAACGCGGAGTACTACGAATAGGGCGGATCACCGCAACCCGCGTCTCTGCCTGGTCCGACAACGGCGGGCAGAGACGCGCGAACGAACACTCAGCCCGCTAGCCCTCGCGGGATTACTGCTGGCGTCGAGCAGTTAGGGCTTGCTCACTCCTTGTCCTTCTTGTGGACATCGTGGCATGTCTTGCAACCGCCCATCATGGCCTTCACGCCACCGTTGTAGCCATCGGGATCCATGCGATAGGCGCCTAGCATCGCTGAGCGGGCCGCCTCAATGACCTTCTCCGCCCCCGTCTTCCATGCGTCATCCTTGACGCGACCGTCCATCAGGACAAGCTGTGCGGCCTCGTTGACCATCGAGATCGCGCCGTGCGCCGTCTGCCACTGTTCCTTGTCCGCGGGCCCTCCGGCCTCGCGGTAAGCCTTGACCTTGGCCATGGCCGGTTTCACCATGTACTCCATCAGGTGATTCACGGTGGCAGCCTTCTGGTAGGTGTGCTCGGCCTGCAGTGTGCCGACCATCGCCCCCGCCAGAGCCGCAAGGGTCAAGTATCGCTTCATTCGAGAATTCTCCCAGACTAGACTGGCGGTCGGGCTCGCCGGCCCGCTCGCCGGATTTGCCCGATTGTAACGAAACCGCGCCGGGCATTCCCGCCGCGCCCCATGGCGCCTTCGGGGCCATGACCGCCCCCATTCAGAACGAGCCTGCGCGGACCTGCGACGAGGCCAGCCTACCCGTTGGAGTGCCAGCCGGAGGGGCGGCTGTCAGCGCAAGGAAGCGTCCCGCGCGGCCCGGAACTCATCCCCGTCGGCCCACGTGGGCACCTCGGCGGAGTTCCCGACGATGCGCCCGAGCTCCAGCCCGAAGCGCGCCAAGTCGGCGATTCCGGAAAAGTCCCAGTCTTCCCGGAACTCGTCGGACGGCTGGTGGTAGTGCCGCTCCCGGTACTGGCCCACACGTTCCTCTCCCCAGCCCGAGGGACGGCCAGTGAAGTGCGAACCGCTCCTGATCGAGAACGCCGGCACGCCCCGCTTGGCAAGGCTGAACTGGTCCGACCGGTAGTAGTAGCCCTGCTCGGGGTGCGCATCTGGCGTGAGGTCCAGCCCGAAACTCCGCGCGAGATCGACAACCGTCTGGCGCAGCGTGGTCCTCTCGTGCCCGGGAGCGGAGATGTCACTCGTAACGCCGAACGGGAATAGTCCGTCGTAGTTGAGGTTGACGGCGGTCTGGCCCATCGGGAAGACCGGATTCGCGGCGTAATAGGCGGAGCCGAGCAACCCGCTCTCCTCGGCCCCAACGAACGCGAAGACGACCGACCGTCCCAGAGCTTCGGGCAGTGCGCCGATCTGCCGCGCGATCGCCAGCAGCGCCGCGCACCCCGTCGCGTTGTCGACGGCGCCGTTGTAGATCGGGTCGTCCCCTGCCTCGGCAATGCCCAGATGGTCCCAGTGGGCGGTGTACAGGACGGCTTGGCCGGCCAGGACGTCGTCGCTGCCGGGAAACTGGCCGAGCACGTTGCGGCTCTCGACCGGGACGATCGAGCTGCGCATGTCAGCCCGCGCGTTCACGCCCAGGGCGACGGGGCTGAAGTCGGGGCGGTTCGCCGCGGCCAGCAGCTCGTCCAGAGACGCGCCAGCCGTCTCGGGCGATGCATCGAAGAGACGCCGCGCGGCTTGCGATGTCAGCCAGCCGGCCAGGGCCAGCTTTGGCTCGCCCTCAGCCCGCTCCACGTAGAGCTGCCCGCCGCTCCAAGAGTTGCGCACGACATCCCACGGATACCCGGCCGTGGCGTCCGTGTGCACGATGAGCGCTCCGAGAGCTCCGCGGCGAGCCGCCTCCTCGTACTTGAAGGTCCAGCGGCCGTAATATGTCAGCGCCCGGCCCCCAAAGAAGCCGGGATCCTCCGAGGGTGGCTCATTGGTGAACAGCACCACAACCTTGCCAGTGACGTCCACCCCCTTGTAGTCGTCCCAGTCAAATTCCGGCGCGCTAATGCCGTGCCCGACGAAGACGACCTCGGCATCCAGCAATTCCCGGCCTGTCTGGAGCTCGTTCGTGCCGACGTAGTCGTCCTGCGGGCGCAGGGCCTGGCCCGCGACGCTGAGCTCCGTGCCGGGCTGGGTCTTGACCTCGACCAGCGGGACCGCCTGGAAGTACGTCCCGCCATCGCCGGCCGGCTCCGCCCCGGCAAGCGCGAGCTGAGTGGCGAGATACTCCGTGGCGAGTATCTCGCCCCTGCTGGCAACGCCCCGGCCTTCGAGCAGGTCGAGTGACAGGAATCGTGTGTCAGCGGCCAAATCCTCACCGCGAATCCCAGGGCCGGGCCCGGGAGCCGCGCCGCACCCCCACAGGGCGGCCATCAGGGCCATTGTGAGCGCTGGCCGGACTGTCACGAGGCGATGCTACCAGACTACGGCCTTGTGCGCCGCGGCGGGAGGCCGAACCTCCAAGCATCCCTTCCCGGTCGGCAGGACCTTCCCAGGGTTGAGCCGCCCGTCGGGGTTGAATATGCGCATCAGGCGCGCAATCTGGGCGAGGCTGTCGTCCGAGAACAGCAGCGGCATGAGCTCATTCTTCTCCATGCCGACCCCGTGCTCGCCGGTGATCGCCCCACCAGCGTCAATGCAGTAGCGCAAGATTTCCTCGCCGGCGGCCCGCGTGCGCTGCGTCTCGTCCTCGCTGCGCGGGTCGAACAGGATGATCGGGTGCATGTTCCCGTCCCCGGCGTGGAAGATGTTGCTGATCGTGAGGCCGTACTTCTCGGAGACGCGGTAGATGTGGCGCAGCGTGTCGGCGATCCGCGTCCGCGGAACGACGCCGTCCTGCACGTAGTAGGTCGGGCTGACCCGGCCGACGGCCCCAAACGCGTTCTTGCGGCCCTTCCACAGCAACGCCCGTTCGGCGGGGGTCTTCGCGACGCGCACCTCGCGGGCACCGGACTCCAAACAGACGGACCGAACCTGCCCGAGCTGCTGGGCGACCCCTTCCCTGACCCCTTCCAGCTCGATCAACAGCACGGCTTGCGCGTCGAGCGGAAATCCAGCGTGCGTGGCCTCCTCCACCATTCGCAGCATCACCCCGTCGAGCATTTCCACGGCCGCCGGGGTGATTGCCCGCTCCGTCAGCTCGCCGACCGTCGTCGCGGCATCGTCCGGCCGGTCATAGATCGCCAGCAGGGTCTCCACGGCCTCGCACGACCGCATGAGCCTGACAATGACCTTGGTGACGAGCGCCATCGTGCCCTCAGACCCGGTCAGCAGCCCGGTCAGGTCGTAACCGGCCAGGTCCTGCTCCTTGCCGCCGATCTCGAGCAGCGTCCCGTCGGGCAGGACGGCCTCCAGGCCGAGGACATGATTCGTGGTGACCCCGTAAATGAGCGTGTGCGGGCCGCCGGCGTTCTCGGCCACGTTGCCTCCGATGGTGCAGGCCTTCTGCGACGAGGGGTCCGGGGCGTAATAATATCCGTGCCCCTGAACGGCGCGGGTGATGTCAAGGTTGACGACGCCTGGCTGGACTACGGCACACTCGTTCTCAAGGTCGATCTCGAGGATCTTGTTCATCCGCGAGAATCCGACCATCACGCCACCGCGGGTGGCTATCGTGCCCCCGCTGAGGCCCGTGCCGGCCCCGCGGCCGACGATTGGGAGCGAGTGTTCCCCGACGATGCGCACGATCTCCAAGACTTGCTCGGTCGTGCGGGGCAAGACCACGCAGTCGGGCCGTCCCTTGTCAATGCTGCCGTCGTACTCGTACAGCAGCAGATCCCGGTCATCGTGGAGGACGAACCGCTCCCCCACGACCCGGCTCAGCTCGGAGTGGACTGGCTCTGCTAACACGCCCCCATGGTACGGGAGAGGGAGAACGGGCTGCCTAGGCCGCCTAGCGCTACATCGCAGTTAAGACAGAGGGGGTTAGTGGTGTAGTACAGCAGTAGTGCGAATTGGTCTGCGCATGCTGAAGCCGGGCACAGCCGATTGGGTGCTCAGACGCTGGTTCGATCTCTCGCGGTCGACCGTTCTGGGACCTTCAGTATTTCCCCGGTTGACTCCGGCGCGCCGCGCACTCGCCGGGACAACCTGGAAACCCACGCCCGGTTAGCATTGTGGTCCGACCTGGTGCAGATCGAGGCGAACCTCCGGGCGGCTTGCGGCCAGCAGCTTCCTCAGTTCCAATCAAGGCCCGGAAATACCTCGGCGAGGGACTTGGCGTCCAAGGAGTCGGTAAACCGAGCGTCCAGCTCACTGGCCGGGGCCGTTGCGATCCACCTACGGACTGCACGCGGCAGCATGCCGAATCGACGCTCCAAGAGTCGTGTCAAGGCACCAGCCAGCCCCTTGGCCTCGCCCTTGGCCTCCCCCTTGATCAGCCCTTGCGCCAGCCCCTGGGCCTTGCCCCGATCAATGAGTTCCTGTACGATCTGTCCAACCACGGCCTTACCCCTCCTCGGTTTGACTACTTCCGCAACGTCTCCCAGCGTTTCGGACGCGATGCCCCAGATGTTCATAAGATACATGAAAACCCGCTTCTCGAGATCCGATCGCGACCGCCGTCTGTGTCACCACTTCGGGCAGCGCACGGTGCCGCAGCACGATTAAGCGCCCGCGCCGCGAGGTCCGACGCAAGCCGTTCACCCAGTATCTTCCTCAAGGCGCCCGGCCGGTGCTCGGACGCTGGTTCGATCTCTCGCGGTCGACCGTTCTGGGACCTTCAGTATTTCCCCGGTTGACTCCGGCGCGCCGCGCACTCGCCGGGACAACCTGGAAACCCACGCCCGGTTAGCATTGTGGTCCGACCTGGTGCAGATCGAGGCGAACCTCCGGGCGGCTTGCGGCCAGCAGCTTCCTCAGTTCCAATCAAGGCCCGGAAATACCTCGGCGAGGGACTTGGCGTCCAAGGAGTCGGTAAACCGAGCGTCCAGCTCACTGGCCGGGGCCGTTGCGATCCACCTACGGACTGCACGCGGCAGCATGCCGAATCGACGCTCCAAGAGTCGTGTCAAGGCACCAGCCAGCCCTTTGGCCTCGCCCTTGATCAGCCCCTTGGCCTCGCCCTTGGCCTCCCCCTTGATCAGCCCTTGCGCCAGCCCCTGGGCCTTGCCCCGATCAATGAGCTCCTGTACGATCTGTCCAACCACGGCCTTACCCCTCCTCGGTTTGACTACTTCCGCAACGTCTCCCAGCGTTTCGGACGCGATGCCCCAGATGTTCATAAGATACATGAAAACCTGCTTCTCGTACTCCGATCCCGACCGTGGCCCGGCCACTACTTCGGGCAGTTCCCGCAGCCGCTCGTCCTGGCTGCGCGCATGCGAGTGGCGCAGCGCGATCAAACCCGCCCGCGCTGCGGCGTCGGATGCCAGTTGCTCCGCTGGAATCCTTCTCAAGTCCCTCAGATAATACCCAAACGCTGGCTCCAGCTTCCGCGACCGTTCGTCCCGGGTCTGCAGCATTTCCCGAATCGACATCGGTGCCGTCCACTCCTCTTCCCCGTGATAGAACACGACAGGGATGATCGTCGGCAGCGCCCGGAGCCTGCTCGCTCGGCCTTGGGCGTACCGTTCCCAGATACGGCTCTTGTACGTTGAGATCTGCAGCGCCGTACCTGCGTCCGGATAGGACTTGTGCTCCAGCAGGGCATACACGTAGCCTGGCGCGCCATCCTTGAGCGTCACCTGCAGCAGCTTGTCGCTCTGGCTCCGACGCAAGGCCTGGTCCACGAAGCTGGGGTCCAGCGGCACTGGCAATTCGTCGGCCAGCAGCTCCAGCGTCCACCGCTCCAGGTGCGCCTGCAGCACGGACTGCGAGCGCAGCGGGTCCGAGAGCAGCCCTTGGAAGAGAGCGTCGTGCGGCTTGTCAATGGTGTTGCGTGGCTTCTCGTCTTTGGGCTTGCCAGGGTTGACTGCCGGATCCATGGTGGGTTGGTGATGCTCGGCGCCGCTACAGGCTAGGACCGCGTCGGCGTCAAGGGGCAGGGTAGCACCGCCGCCCGGCCTCGATGATTGTGCGGTGCATCGCGAAACGAGCCCTGCGGACAACCATCACACCGCAACTGCCAGCAGAGGATGGCCCCGAGACGGCTGCGTCGGCCCTTCAATCGTCAGCGCCTTTCAAGAGCCACAGTCCGCGGGCTGGCCCCGCCAGAGAGTGGTTGGACGGTAGCACGGGAACCGGCACGATCATGCTGGCAGGGCTAGTTGCGCCAGCCGTCCAGCTCACACAGCTGGACGGCTGGCGCAACCGGAAAGGGGAGAGGTGTGCGGCCTCGGCTCGCAAGGGTCTGCCAAGGCTGGCGGCAGAGCTAGGTCTGCCCTTGCCGCCGGCGCGGCGCCCGGCCGACACGCTCAAGCTGCGTCGGCACTATGGGGATCTGCTGGCTGCGGAACATCCGCTGGGGCGCGGGCGCGCACCGGGTTTCCGGCTGGTGTACGGCGTCCGAGCCGGGGGGTCAGGTCGTGGGGGTGGTCAGCTTCGTGGCCGCGCCGATGCGCCTAGGGCCGCGCGACCAGCATCTGGGCTGGGACGAGCGCACCCGCCGCCGGAACCTGCCCAAGCTGGTCTCCAACGACCGTTTCCTGGTGCGCTCCGGCGTGGTTGTCAAGAACCTCGCCAGCCACGTGCCGGGCTTGGCGCTGCGGCGCTTGGGCCTCGACTGTCAGCGGCTGAACGGGAGCGCACCGGTGGCGGTTGAGACCTGCGTCGAGCAGCACCGGCGGGCGACGTGCTACAAGGCGGCGGGCTTTGAGTGCCTGGGTGAGACGGAGGGCCTGCCGCGGGGGGCCAAGGAGCCCTCGCGGGCGCAGCGGGCCAGGCCGGACTTCCGCGAGCCGGAGCGCAATCGCAAGCAGGTCTCCTTGCTGGTGCGCTACGCGCGGGATGCGCCGCCATATGGAACTCTCGAAGGCCATCCATCCAACGGCCTCCCGCGCCGTCTCCGCGGAGCACACCGGGAATGGGGGAGCAGGGTCATGATGGGTGTCTCGACTCCATCGGGAGCCCCCGCTCCGGTCGCTCCGCCCCCTCCGCGGCGGCTCCCGAAAAGTGTGCAATTTTCGACGGTGATTGATAGCCGCCGAGCGCAGCCCGGCCGCAGGCCATGGAGTCCCGGTAGCGCCAAGCCGGAGAGCTCGGGACTAGCGCGACAGTTCGCGGCGAACCACAGGGGCCCTCACCGGGGTGCAAAGCCGGAGAACGTCCGCTAGTCCGTCTGGAGCCGGTGCGCGGTCGGCCAGTCTGTTGGCTGAACCTCGCACAGACCCACGGCTTGGCCGCAGTCGCCGGCCATGGGAGGCGCGGGCGCCCAAGGGACAGCGCCGCCCACTCTCCCCGAAGACGGCGGCCTGCAGCACGCCCAGAACGCCGCTGGGCACTAGACTCGTCTGCACCGCTGCTGCCATCCTCCAGACTTGGCCCACCGCCCCCGGGGACTCTCACAGATTCGGCCAGGCCAACTTCAACTCGCAACTGAAAGTAAGAGTTAACTACGCTTCCGCGCTAGTCGGCCCACCGTCCCAAACCTTCATGAGGCACAAGAACACTCGCTTCTCGAGATCCGATCCCGACCGCCGTCTGTGTCACCACTTCGGGCAGCGCACGGTGCCGCAGCACGATTAAGCGCCCGCGCCGCGAGGTCCGACGCAAGCCGTACACCCAGTATCTTCCTCAAGTCGCCCGGCCGGTGCTCAGCCGCTGGCTCGATCTGTCGCGGCCGACCGTCCTGGGACCTTCAGTATTTCTCCGGTTGACTCCGGCGCGCCGCGCACTCGCCGGGACAATCTGGAAACCCACGCCCGGTTAGCATTGTGGTCCTACCTGGTGCAGATCGAGGCGAACCTCCGGGCGGCTCGCGGCCAGCGGCTTCCTCAGTTCCAATCGAGCCCCGGAAACACTTCGGCGAGGGACTTGGCGTCCAAGGAGTCGGTGAACCGATCGTCCAGCTCACTCGGCGGGGCCGTTGCGATCCACCTACGGACTGCAAGCGGCAGCATGCCGAATCGACGCTCCAAGAGTCGTGTCAAGGCACCAGCCAGCCCTTTGGCCTCGCCCCGATCAATGAGTTCCTGCACGATCTGTCCAACCACGGCCTTACCCCTCCTCGGTTTGACTACTTCCGCAACGTCTCCCAGCGTTTCGGACGCGATGCCCCAGATGTTCATAAGATACATGAAAACCTGCTTCTCGTACTCCGATCCCGACCGTGGCCCGGCCACTACTTCGGGCAGTTCCCGCAGCCGCTCGTCCTGGCTGCGCGCATGCGAGTGGCGCAGCGCGATCAAACCCGCCCGCGCTGCCCGGTCGGATGCCAGTTGCTCCGCTGGAATCCTTCTCAAGTCCCGCAGATAATACCCAAGCGCTGGCTCCAGTTTCCGCGACCGTTCGTCCCGGGTCCGCAGCATTTCCCGAATCGACATCGGTGCCGTCCACTCCTCTTCCCCGTGATAGAACACGACAGGGATGATCGTCGGCAGCGCCCGGAGCCTGCTCGCTCGGCCTTGGGCGTACCGTTCCCAGATACGGCTCTTGTACGTTGAGATCTGCAGCGCCGTACCTGCGTCCGGATAGGACTTGTGCTCCAGCAGGGCATACACGTAGCCTGGCGCGCCATCCTTGAGCGTCACCTGTAGCAGCTTGTCGCTCTGGCTCCGACGCAAGGCCTCGTCCACGAAGCTGGGGTCCAGCGGCACTGGCAATTCGTCGGCCAGCAGCTCCAGCGTCCACCGCTCCAGGTGCGCCTGCAGCACGGACTGCGAGCGCAGCGGGTCCGAAAGCAGCCCTTGGAAGAGGGCGTCGTGCGGCTTGTCAATGGTGTTGCGTGGCTTCTTGTCTTTGGGCTTGCCAGGGTTGACTGCCGGATCCATGGTGGGTTGGTGATGCTCGCCGCCGCTACAAGTCAGGACCGCGTCGGCGTCAAGGGGCAGGGTAGCACCGCCGCCCGGCCTCGATGATTGTGCGGTGAATCGCGAAACGAGCCCTGCGGACAACCATCACACCGCAACTGCCAGCAGAGGATGGCCCCGAGACGGCTGCGTCGGCATAGGGCCCGGTCGCCTGAGCCCTCACGACCGCCGAGGTTCGCTGCCGGGCACGGGTGGGCATCGGCCCTTCAATCGTCAGCGCCCTTCAAGAGCCACAGTCCGCGGGCTGGCCCCGCCAGAGAGTGGCTGGACGGTAGCACGGGAACCGGCACGATCATGCTGGCAGGGCTAGTTGCGCCAGCCGTCCAGCTCACACAGCTGTCGTGCCAAGGCCGCCCGCGAGAGCGTGCCCTTCCGCAGAGCCTCGCGCAACCAATCGGCTGTGCCCAGCTTCAGCATACGCAGGCCAATTCGCACTACTGTAGAGTCGAGGAGAGGCGCGTTGGCCTTAGTCAAGAAGCAGTAGCTGTTTTGGGGTTGTTCCTACGGCTTTCGCCATCTGTAGGTGCCTCACTGACCTTCCTGCTTAGCCACGTTTCCTCTCCCCGCTCGTCGAACCGGACGTGCCGATTTCCAGCATCCGGCTCTCGGACGAGATCATGTCTTCGCCCACGGGAAGCTGGCCGTCAGCAGTTGCAGGCGCACGAGGCCGAAGTCGTCCCACAGCCTCTCGCTCGGGTAGCGCACGTATCTCCCCGATTTCACCTTGTGCTTCCGACACAGCCACTGACGCAGCCGCTTGACCGCGTGTGCGTCCACGGCGCAATACGCCGGGCTCACCTGTCCCAACCGGAAGTAGTTCGCCCAGCCGAGCATCGCTCGGTTCAGCCTCGCCACCACCAGTTCCGGGGCCAGCAGCCCGTATCTTGCCCGAGTCAGCTCACTGATCTTGCGGCATATGCTGCGGACGCTCGCCTTGCTCGGGCGCGTGCCTATGTAGGCCCGGCCTGTGCGCGGGCTGTAATTGCGTCCGATGCGGTACCCGAGGAACTCGAACGGCTCCTCCGGCGTGCGCAGGCAGTCGGTCTTCGTCGCGTTCAGCGGTAAGCGCAGCTTCCCCATGATCCTTTCGACTGCGGCCCGCATGGCTTCCGCCGGGGCCTTGCCGCAGATCACGAAGTCGTCCGCGTAATTCACTATCTCCGCGCCGAACCGCCGGGCCAGGCCCAGCAGCTTCCAACCTAGGAGGAACCGCCGCATGTAGACGTTGCTCAGCAACGGGGAGATCGGAGCGCCTTGCGGCGTCCCCTTCCTTTCCCGGCGCGCCCGGTTCGTGCGGCGCTGGCCGCCCTTGCCGTCGTCCTCTACCACAGCCATCTCCAGCCACAGCTTGATCCAGCCCAGCATCCGCCCGTCGCTAACGCGCCGCGCGATGGACTTGATGAGTTCGGTGTGCGGGATCTCGCCAAAGTAATTCGACAGATCGCCGTCCACGATTTCGCCGTGCCCGGTGTGCACCAGCCGATGCGCGTGACGCACCGCGTCCAGCGCGCTCCGGCCCTCCCTGTAGGCGTACTGTTCCGGTTGCAGGTCCGCTTCGAAGATCGGCGTCAACACCAGCGTGGCCGCCGTCTGCGCTACCCGGTCCCGGATGCACGGTATGCCCAGCGGTCGGAATTTCCCCGGCTGCTTCTTCGGGATCAGCACCTGCCGCACCGCATGCGGTCGGTAGGTGTTCTCCCTCAGCTCTTCCGCCAGTCCTCCGAGCCAGCCGTCCACGCCTCGCTCCTCGATGTGCTGGAACGTCTCGCCGTCCACTCCGCAGGCCCCGCCGTTGCGGCGCACCGCCTGCCACGCGGCAGCCATCACGTCCTCCCGCCACACCTTGTCACTCAGCGTGTAGAACCGAAAGCCCGGATCTCCCTTCGCTTTCACATGTAATGCCGTCTGGAGTCTCCGAACAGTTTCCGGAGCTCCTAGGCCTTCGCCAGTCTCCACCGGTCCTTTCCCCCTTCCCGCATCGCTCTCGAACTGAGGTCCCTTCCCTCCGCCGGAGTTACCCGGCTTCGTCGGTACTACGGGCCTCTCCGCCACCCTGCCCGGCCCGGCCTGTCCCTCGCGGGATGCCGGTTGGCGCGTGCGCGCCACCGCCAGGGCTTCCCGTGTTGCCTCCGTCTCCCTCTTGCACGCATGCTGCCGCCAATACCCCGGCGGAGACGCCCGGTGCTCGCGTCGCTCGCTTCCCGGACGCTAGCTGCCTTCCCCGAAACAACGGCGGGTCGGCCTCCGCATTGTGCTTTTCGAGGCCTGCTCGGCGTTCACTCGCGTTGCGGCCTGCGTGCTCGCTGAGCCGCCCAAAAGGCGGCCCGTCACGTCGAAGTGCTTCAGTCCATGTCGTTACCTCCATGACCCGCTCCGACGGCTTCCGGCTGGAGCGACAGTTAGCCGGGCGGGCTTCGCACCCGCTGGGAGCCAGTGCCTTAGCACGGCGCACGCTGTTCTACACGACTAACCCGCTCTGTGTTAACTACGATGTAGCGCTAGCTAGGCCGCCGGCCTTGGCAGTGGGGAATCCTGCATCGTCGCCGCCGCGAAGCTGAGTAGGTCGCGCCGCTCGCGGGCCACCGTGGCCAGCCGCCCGTAATCCCCAGCGATCTGGCAAAGCTGCAGCGGTCCCGGGCACTGCAGGAATTGCGGATTGGCATCGGTCAGATGCTCCAGCGCGACGTCGACCGCCTCGGCCTTCCTGCCTATACGCACCAACAGGTTGACCAGCACCTGAGCAGGCGTGGTCCCGGCCACGTTCGGGTCGCAGACCTCGATCTTGCGGCGGAAGTGGTCCAGCCCGGCCTCGACCTCGACGCCGAGCACTGCCTTGATATAGACCGCGAAGTCCGCGAAGACGTCTTCGAACGGCGGATTCCCGGGAAACTGGTACATCTCCCCGAGGCGGCGGCCGTACTCGGCGAGCCCGAGCAACAGCCTCAGGGTCTCCGACCTGTCAATGGAGGGTGCCATTTGGACAAGCGAGGAGACATGCGAGGTGTCCAAGTAGTAGGCATTCCCGTCGAAGAGCCAGTCCCTGCCGACCACGGTGGCCGCCAAATCATCGCCGTCGGGAGCGCTTCCGTCGTGTTTCTCGATGGCGTACTTGATGTTGCCGAGCAATTCCGAGTGCACATTCTCGGCCAGCATCTGGGCACAGTCCGCCCGCCCTTCCTCGACCGGGTACTGCGAGAAGTTGGTGATCGCCCGGCAAGTGCCGTGGTGCTTCAGGATCAGCTCGAATCCGCGCCTCGGGCTGACCTGCTCGTGATAGGCAACCTCGATCACTCCCTCCAGAGCCTCGCCGCTCGCGGTGGGGCCGTGCTCCTCAATCGCCGAGCGCACGGCCTCTCGGTCACCGATGGCCCGGAAGTACGGCCACGCCTTGCCAATCTCGCCGTCCTCCAAGAACAGCCCGCCGACCTCCCCGGCAGCCTCCATGGTCGCCCTCTCGTACTCCGCCTGAACGGAAGGCTCGAGGTTCTTCCAAGGCTCGGTCTGGATCAGCGGCATGCCCAGCGCATGGCGCTTGCGCATCAGGCGGGCTTCGAAGATCAGAGGGTAGGCCCGCTCCTCGCGAAAACGCTCAATCGCGAGCTCGAACCCGCGATCGACGTCGCCGGAAGACAACGCTTGGCCCACCTGGTCGAAGAAATCCATCGTCCCGAGCCCCCGACCATTATGCTGCACCAAGCCGACGGGCGTCCGCGGTCACAGGCCGGAACGTCACCCTGCGCTGCGGCAGCGCGAGGTGGACGGACCGGTGGCTACGGCATGGGTCTCCGGACCCGGCCCGGGGACCGAAGCCGCCACCAGCTCGCGACCACCAAGAGCAGCGAGGCAAGGACTTCCCACCCGTGGCTTATTAGCCCTTCAATCCCGTCAAACCGATATCCGGACCGAAACACCGCGGCCACCAATGCCAGGGCCACGGCTAGTGCCCACACAAAGTGGGGACCGGCGCGCCAGCCAGCGGCGGAAATGGCCAACCCCGACGCGATGGTCCCGAAAGTCCCGATGACTAGCAGCCACCCAGCCGCGCTCTCGGCCTCCACCGGCAGAAGGTCCACCCGCATCTCGCCGCCCTCGATCCACCCAAGCAGGCCCAAGCCCAGACAGAACAGACCCAAGGCCAGGTTGACCAAAACCCCGAGGACTCCGATCGCTGTCTTGATCGGACTCCGGGGCACGGACCGACGGTAGGCCACGAGTATTCACTCTACCAGCACTTAGCCGCCGAATGTTCGGAACGCCAACCGGCGCAACAACGCAACATGTATAATTCTGCCCGAAAGCGCATTGGCAGCTTTCCTCCGGCGACGCGGGCGAACGAAACATCGATCATCGGCACCGCTGGGCGGCTGGGCGGACAATCAGGGGGGGCGATGAGAATCCTGCAATCTTGTGGCTGGGCGGTGATCGTTGCGGCCATGGCCATCTTCACGGGCGTGGGGTCTGCTCAGACTGACACCGCGACAATCACCGGACTCGTGACGGACGCTTCCGGCGCGGCGGTGGCCGGCGCTTCCGTGCAGGCGATCAACCAAGCGACGGGCCTGGAACACGTCGCCGAGAGCAATGCCACGGGCAATTACGTCATCACTGCCCTGCCGATCGGAACCTACGACCTGACGGCAACAAGTGAGGGCTTTCAGACGCTGTTCCGCCCCAACGTCACGCTGAACGCGGGAACGCGAGCCCGGGTCGACGTCGAACTGCAGGTCGGATCGGTCTCCGAGACGGTCGAGGTCACGGCAGACCTGCCCTTGCTGGAATCGGAGACTTCGAGCCTCGGCCAGGCGATAGAGAACACGACGATCACACAGATGCCGCTCAACGGCCGGAACTACCAAGAGCTGGCGGTCCTATCGGCGGGAGTGCTCCCGAGCCGGCGCCAGAACTTCGTGGAGGATGCCTTCAGCGTCAACGGCGCGGGATTCGACCAGAACGTATTCACGCTGGACGGCGCCGACAACAACAACTACTTCAGCGGCGTGGTGGTCGCATCGAACCAAGCCGTGAAGCCCTCGATCGACGCCATCCAAGAGTTCAAGATGGAGACGCACAACTACGGCGCTGAGTTCGGCCGCGGCGGCGGGGCGATCGTCCAGGTGACGACCAAGTCAGGCACGAACGAAATCCACGGCACGGCGTTCGAGTTCCTGCGCAACGAGGTTCTGGACGCGAACAACTTCTTCAACAGCGGGCGGCCGAAGCCGCCCTTCCGGCAGAACCAGTACGGAGCCACCTTCGGAGGGCCGCTGGTGCGGGACCGGATGTTCTACTTCGGTAGCTACGAGGGGACGCGGATCCGGGAGAAGCTAACCCGCCTGAGCATCATCCCGACTCCCGAGCAAGTCCGCGGGGACCTCTCAGGGGTTGTCGGCATCTGGGATCCGATGACGCAGGCCGAGGATGGAACCCGCGATCGCTTTCCCGGCGACGTGATCCCCGCGAGCCGCATCGACCCCGTGGCGGCCAGGATGATCGAGCTCTACCCCGCGCCGAACCGCGGCGGGCGGCAGAACTACATCTTCAACCCTTCGCGCAACCGCGATGACGACAAGATCGACACGCGCTTCGACTGGCGGGCCGCGGACAACCACACGCTGTTCGTGCGCTTCAGCTACCTGAACTTTGACCGTCTCGAGCCGGGCAACCTTCCGCTGCCGGCCAGCGGGGGCAACACGGCGGTACGCCTGTCGCGGGCGAAGACCGGGGTGGTGAACTGGACAGCCGCCCTCGGCGGCAGCATGGTCAACGAGCTGCGCGTCGCGTACAACCGCCTGTTCGGCGCCATCGACACGCCGACGCAGACCCAGCTTTGGAAGGATTTCGGCTTCAAGGGACTGTTCGATCGGGAGGACATCAACGGACTTCCGGTCTTCATCCCATCGGGCTACCGGAATATCGGGGACCGCAACTTCGCGCCGGATCCGCGCAAGCAGGACGTGCGCCAACTGGTCGAGAGCTTCTCGATGACGAAGGGCAACCACTCGCTGAAGATGGGGGTCAACATTCGGAATTTCGTGCGCTGGTCGGGCATCACCAACTTTGCCCGCGGCCGGTTCCAGTTCAACAACCAGTTCACGCGGGCTCAGGTCGGCACGCGCACGGGCGGTGACGGGATTGCCGACGCGCTGCTCGGACTGACGAGCAACACGCGATTCAGCACGCCGCTCAACGTGCGCCGCCACGGCTACGCCTACGAGACCTACATCCAGGACACGTGGAAGGCCACCCCCAAGCTCACCCTGAACCTCGGCCTCCGCTTCGAGTACCAATCGCCGTACGTCGAGCAGAACGACCGAGCGATGAACTTCATCGTGGACTGGGAGGACTCAAGGTTCGGAACGCTGGTCCCGACTGGCAGTGGCACGGAGGGCCGTTCGTTCCGAAAACGTGACCTCAACGATTGGGGGCCCCGGCTGGGCCTCGCCTACCAGTTAACGCCCAAGACTGTGATCCGGGCGGGTTACGGGATCTTTTACGTCGGTACGTTCACCCTGCCCGTGCTGGCAGATCCCACGGCGAACCCGCCGTTCTACTTGCAGAACGACATTCCGTCGAACGTGGCCAGTTCCACGTCGCGAGTCATCATCCGGGACGGGATCCCAGCCGACGCGCTCAATCCGAGCGTGATCCGAGGGCGATCGCTGGTGGGCGTCTGGCCGTTCGACTTCCAGAACGGCATGACCAACCAGTGGAACATGAACATCCAGCGGTCCCTGCCCGGGAACTCGCTGGTCTCTGTGGCGTACGTCGGGTCGAACACGGTCAAGAACCAAGTCAGCGCGAACGTCAACCAGCCCGAGCCGGGCGCCGGCCCGAACAATCCCCGGCGCTGGTTCCCCCAGTTCGCCAACATCACGACGAACCCGCAGATCGGCGGCGCCAACTACCAAGGCTTGGAGGCCAAGTTCGAGCGCCGCTTCGGCGGCGGGTTCTCGATGCTGAGCGGCTTCACCCTGAGCAAGACGCTCGTGAGGCAGCTCGGGCAGCGGACGAGCTTCGCGCACCTCGTCGCCGAGAAGACAATCTCGCGGCAGCACATGCCGCAGCGGTTCTTCTACGCCGGCGTGTGGAACCTGCCCTTCGGGGCGGGGCGGCGGTACGCTACGCAGGGACCCCTCGCCAAGGTGATTGGGGGCTGGCAGATCTCGCCCATCTTCGAAGCACAGCGGGGGCTCCCGCTGAGCCCCTCGGTGGCCGGCAATCCGGCAAACACGACTGGCGGGCAGCGTCCCAACCGCGTCCGCGACGGGAACCTGCCGCGCAGCGAGCGCACACCGGAGAGATGGTTCGACGTGGACGCGTTCGAGGTCCCGGCCCGCTTCACGTTTGGCAATTCCGCGGCGTGGATCCTCGAGGGCCCAGGCCTTGTGAACCTCGACATGATGGTGTCTAGGACGTTTGTGCTCACCGAGCGACTGTCACTGGACTTCAGGGCCGAGTTCTTCAACCTGTTCAACGAGGCGCACTTCAACTTCCCGAACGGAACGATCAATCGCCCCGCGGGCGGGCGGATCTCGTCGACCTCGGAGTGCTGCCCGGCCCGCCAGATGCAATTCGGCCTGAAGCTGATCTTCTGAGGCGGCGGGGAGGCCTTCGCAGCCGTCAGCGCGCGGTCGCCGCCTCGAGTGCCCGAAGGTCTTGCTCGAGTTCCACAGCAAGCTCGGCCTGCCCTTGCGAGCGGGCAAGATCCAAGGCACGCCGGAGCGTGGTCACAGCCGGTCCGAGCTCGTTGGCCCGCACGTAGGCGTCTGCGAGGCCGTACAGGTAGGTGGCAGTGCGGCGGTCCACCGGACGGGCAGTCTTCAGCAGGTGGGAGACAGCTTCGGTTGCCCGGCCTTCGGCAACCAGATGCCGGGCTAGGTGGAAGTTGGCCTCGCGGTTCTCGGGCTCGCTCTCCAAGGCCCGCCGGTAGTGCCTGCGAGCCCCCTCGGAGTTACCGGAGCGGTCGAGGAGCATCCCCAGGTCGGCGTGAGCGCTGGCCGCGCGCGGGTTGATCTCCAACGCCCGGCGAAAGCTCGCGGCAGCGTCGTCGAGACGCCCGGCCTGAACCAGGGCAGTGCCCCAGTTGATGTGCAATTCCTCGGAGTCGGGAGCCACCTCGAGGGCCTTGCGATAGTGCTCGGCCGCCTCGTCCAGCCGGCCCAGCTTGCCCAAGGCCGAGACAAGGTTCGTGCGCGCCTGACCGTAGGCCGGATCTCGCTCCAGAGCGGCCTCGTAGGCCCGTGCCGCCTCGTCGAGCAACCCTTGGCCTTCCAACCGGAGGCCCTCGTCAAGAAACGACTGACGGTCCGACCGAACGCTCTCGAGGGCGGCGATCAGAGGATCGCCCACGAACGGCGGGCGACGCTCACCAGGGCCCAGCAATTCCAGCTGGCGCCGCGCATCGGCCTCCCGGCCAAGCGACCGGTACTGGAGCGCCAGCGCGTAGCGGGCCGTGCCGGATCGCGGGGCAAGCTCGACCGCCCGCAGGTAAGCGCGCAATGCCGCGGCATGGTCGCCGGCCGACGCGCGAGCGCGTCCCAGCCCGAGATGGGCAGCCGCGGAACGGTCGTCCAACTCCAGGGCCCTCGCAAACACTCGCCCGCTGTCAGCCGGGCGGCCGGATTCCAACAGAGACGAGCCTAGCCGGACGAGGAAGGCCACCGACTCCGGGCGCAATGCCACGGCGGCCCCCAGCGGCTCCACGGCTGCCGGATGGAGTCCCTGCTCGGCGCGCGCGATCCCGAGATAGTACGGCCATCTCGGATCCTCGCGATTCAGGGCCCAAGCTCGTTCGTAACAAGGGACGGAGGCTTCCCGAAACCCGTAGGCGTGCAGCGCCATTCCGAACTGACCGCTCAGACCGGCGTCCAACGGCGACGCTCGAGCGAGCTCCAGCGCCTCGCCGAGCGTGCTCGCGATCTCCGACGACAACCCAGCCGGCAACGAAGACGGCAGGGGAGGCAGTGCGACTTCTTCCAGCTGTCCGGACTGGCAGGCGCACAGCGCGAGCAGCATGGCCGCGCCACGCCCGACCCGCCGGACCGAGCGGCAGATCAACGTGCCGCCACCTCTGGCCCAGAGCTCTGCCCGAGCGGGGCTAGCACCCTGTCTGCGACCTCCAGCCCGCTGGTGATCGCCGCCTTTGCGGACCCTGCGGCCTGGTCGGGCTGGTTCGCGCCCCCGGCCGTCTGCACGAGCGACAGCAAGCTGGCGGGAACCGGGCCGGAGCGCAAAGACCTGCCGAGAAGCCGTTCCAGTGAGTGCAGTCGGGCCCCAGCCTCCCATGCGAGAGCTAGCCGGGCCGCGTCCTGCCCTGCCCCGCCGCGGTCGTTCAATTCTCGCAGTGCCTCTCTCACCGCTCGCGCGCTGGCTGCAGCTCGAACGGGCACGCCCTCCCGTTCCAGAAGAGCTCTGGCAGCCAACCCAACGCGGGTCAGCACTCGCCCGAGATCCTCGCCGTCCCACTCGATCACGTCACTGCCACCGGGGCCCGCTCGCGGCGCGCCTACCGGCGTGGGCTCACCCACTTCCAGCGGTCCGGACTGGACGACCCGGACAACCTCCGAAGAAGCGCCTGGCGTCGACGCCACAATGCGCGGCGGGGCGAATGACGCCGGAGTCCCCGACAGCCATCCCGACCACTCGGACACTGGCCGGGCGTGCAATCGGTCTCCCACCAAGAACAGCAAGCGGCGGCCCAACGTCCGGGCCAGGCCGGAGTGGACCGAGCTTGCAAGCTGGGAATAGTAGGAGCGCGCCGGGATCGGGCGCGGCCCGGGCGTGGTCGCGCCACTCGGGGCGTGGAAGAGGAGCGCGGCAGAGATCGAGTCTCCGATCGCGAAGTCCCGTCCGGCCAAGCCCCCCACCGCCACGAGCGCAGCGCCAGACTGCGCGGGTCGCCCATGCTCCGCGGCCAGTGCCCGGTCGCACTTTGCCAGCACGACGGCCAGCAGACAATCGGCTAAGTCACTCACCGAGCGGGCGGCATCGATCGGGTCCAAGCTGCGGTACAGCACTTGCGCGGCAAGGCGGAACCGCACGCGGCCAACCCAATCGCCCAGACGCTCGGACCACCCGGACTCCCCGCCATCGATGGCAAGGGTGTCGGCCACCTCGGCCTCGAACACCTTCCGTCCTGGCGCGTAGGCATCCATCGCCGGGGCGAGCAGATCCTCCAACAGATCCGGGCACTCCGTGAGGATTGTGCCGATCGCCGGGGACGCCACCAGAATCTCTGACACGCTCTCCATCACGTGCAGGTTGGCCTGCAGCAGGGTGAAGGCTCGGGTCCCGTCAAGAAGCCCGTGAATCATCGCATCGATCCGCTCCAAAGCCACATCCGGCTCCTCAGTCCCGCAGGCTGCGATCGCCAGTGACGGCACCAAGGACCTCAGCAGGTCGAGCGCACGGGGATCCGAGGCTGCGGCGACGCCTCCGGTGTGCCAGTTGCGGACAATCCTAGCGGCCCTGCCGGGACTCTCGAAGCCCATCCTCGCCAGACGTTCGGCAGTCTCACCCTGGCTCGCGCCGGCAAGCACGGAGGCCCCTCCCGCGTCGAACATTTCCCGCGGTAGCTCGAAGAACTGTTCGTACTGGCGCTCGACCTGGCGCAAATAGGCCGTCAGATCTCGGGAGAAGGCCGAGCTGTCGCGATAGCCCAAGAACCTGGCCAGCGCCTCGAACTCGGCGGTGTCCACTGGCAACGAATGAGTCTGGTTGTCAGCGACCATCTGGATGCGATGCTCGACGCGCCGCAAATAGCGGTACGAGTCCGCGAGCGCATCAGTCACGGGCTGCGGGATGTGCCCAGCCGCCGTCAGGGCCTCGAGAGAGGCACAGGTGGCGATCGTGCGCAGAGACCGATCAGTGCCGCCCCAGACAAGCTGGTGGGTCTGCACGAAAAACTCAATCTCCCGAATGCCGCCTCGGCCCAGCTTGATGTCCTGGCCACGCGACCCGATGTCGCCACCCTTGTGCTGGGCGTCGATCCGGCGCTTGATGTCGTGCAAGTCCTGAACAGTGGCGAAGTCCAAGCGCTGCCGCCAGACGAATGTTTCCAGCCGCCGGAGAAACTCTGCGCCGGCCCGGACGTCGGCGGCGACCGGCCGGGCCTTGATGAGCGCGGCCCGCTCCCATGTCTGCCCTCGCTTCCCGTAATAGTCGAGAGCGGCCTTGGTCGACATCACCAGCGGTGTGGACACGGGATCTGGCCGCAGCCGGAGATCCACGCGAAAGGCCGTGCCGTCAACCGTGGGCTCGGACAGCAGCGCGATGAACGACTGCGCCAGCTTCATCAGGTGGAACGGCACCTCATAACGCCTGGCGGCGGGCACAACCTCCGGGTCGTATAGCAGGATCAGGTCAATGTCGGAGGAGAAATTGAGCTCGCGCCCTCCAAGCTTGCCCATCCCGAGGGCGATCAAGCCGGACCCTTCTTCCGGACGGTCCGGATCGGGGAGTGCGAGAGCCCCCCGTCGTCCCAGCTCGGCGAGAAGGACCCGAAACGCCGCCGAGCAGCTGGCCTCCGCAAGTTCCGTCTGCGCTGCGGTGACCGCCTCCAAGTCCCAATGCCCGGAAATATCGGCGAGGGCGATTGCCAAGGCCACCCTTCGGCGGGTGACGCGGAGCAGGCGGGCCACCGCTTGCCGTTCGCTTCCCGGCGCGACTTCCCTCAGCCGGGAGATCTCACGCGCGACCGGTGCGCCCGGCCCTTCTTCCCATATCTTCCGCAGGTGCGGTTGCTCGCGGACCATGCACATCCCAAGGAAGGGGCTCGATCCGAAGATGCAGTCGAACAGCGCACGGCCGACCGGCGTTTCCGGAAGGTCGGCCGCGAAACGTCGGTCGGGCCCTTCCTCGAGACCCGCCGCCCGGTCGCGCCACTGGCGGCGACCCAAGGCCATGCCCTCGGGGTTGCCGCTGGCCGGCCACGAGCCGGGGTCATGGATCCTGCACGGCATGCGAGAGGGCACGGCCGGTGCGGCCCGGAGAGAGGCGAAATCGTCCCCTCCCGGGGCCGGCAGCGCCGACTGCCGTGCTAGGCTACCACAGTCTGCGATCCGCGCTGCGCCCTGCGACCGAGCAGTCATAATGGGCCTTAGCACGCTGGCGCGATGGTCGTCAACGCCCTCGGCCATTTCCCGGAGACAATTCCGGTCTCGCGCACCAAGTATTGAGAATGACCCTGCGCGGAATCGACCCAACATCTGGCCACGGCATTGAGATCACCGCCGAGAACGGACGGATCGTTTCGGCCCGGCGGACCGACGAGGCTCCGGATCGCTACGTCTCGCCGGGCTGGCTAGACCTTCAGGTCAACGGATTCGCGGGGATCGACTACAACGATCCCGAGTCACCGCTCGACGAGATCTCGCGCTCGATCGACGTGCAGCGGGCGACCGGTGTCGCGCGTCTCCTGCCTACGGTGATCACCGGGTCCAGGGCCGACATGCAGGGCTCCCTCCGGAATCTGGCGAAGGCCCGACGGGAACTGACGAACGGTGACGCGTTCCTCGGTTTCCACGTCGAGGGGCCGTGGATCTCTCCGCACGACGGTCCGCGCGGCGCACACCCCAAGCAACACGTCCGCGCTCCGACAGTCGAAGAGTTCGCGCGGTTCCAAGACGCCGCCGAGGGTCACATCCGCCTGGTGACCCTCAGCCCGGAGCATGACCAAGCGTGCGATGTCATCCGGCACATGGTGCGCAGCGGCGTCGTGGTCGCCATCGGCCACACGGCCGCGACCGCCGCCCAGCTCGACGGTGCGGTGCGCGCGGGAGCGACGATGAGCACGCATCTTGGCAACGGGGCCCATGCCAAGGTCCCGCGCCACGAAAACTACATCGTGCACCAGATGGCCGACGACAGGCTGAGAGCCGGCTTGATAATTGACGGCATTCACCTCCCGCCGGCATTCGCAAAGATCGCGCTGCGTGCGAAGGGACCGGAGCTGTCCGTTCTGGTCACGGATGCGGTGGCGCCCGCGCACTGCGAGCCCGGCCTGTACATGCTCGGGGAACAGGAGGTCGAGCTGCTGCCGGAACAAAGGGTGGAACTGACGACCAGCCGCAGGCTGGCCGGATCGGCCCTTAGCATGGATCGCGGCGTTGCCAACGCGATGCGCTTCGCCGATTTCAGCCTGGCGCAGGCCACCAGCCTTGCCACCGTCAACGCCGGGCGGGCGCTCGGCCTGCCCGAGCGGTCCGAGTACTTGCAACCGGGCCAGGCCGCGGACTTCACGCTGTTTCGCCTGGGGCCGGGCGGAGCAATCGATGTGGACCGCACTCTGGCTTGGACCGCCTGACCGTGACGGAAGGACGAAGCGGTGGGGACCGCCGGCCCCGCGAGGGGTTTTTCCTCAGCTTCGAGGGCATCGACGGTTGCGGGAAGAGCACGCAAGCCCAGCTCTTGGCGGACAGGCTCGCCCACCAGGGGGTTAACGCGGTGACCGCGCGCGAGCCCGGCGGAACGGCGGTCGGAGATCTTGTCCGAGACCTCCTGCTGGGCGCGCGGGGGCTTGAGATGGAACCGATGACCGAGCTGCTGCTGTTCTTCGCGTCCCGGTCCGAGAACGTCCGCCGGGTCATCCGACCGGCGCTGCGGGCCGGTCGGGTCGTCATCTGCGACCGGTTCGCGGATGCCTCGGTTGCCTACCAGGGATATGGCCGCCGCCTCGGCCCGGGCGTCGTCCACGAGCTGGGATCGCTCGTGCTGGGCGGGTTCCGGCCTGACCTGACTGTCTGGCTGGACATCCCGCCCCGCACGGCGCTGGCGCGCGCCCGGAGTCGCGCAACGGCGAACAGCGGGCCGGGCGACCGGATGGAATCCCAAGGCGCGGACTTTTTCCGGCGAGTGCGGGACGGATATGCCGCGATCGCCGCGGATGACCCGTCGCGTGTGGTGCGAATCGACGCAACGGGCTCCGAGCGGCAGGTAGGGCGCAGGGTCTACCGCGCGGTGAGGCCGGCACTCCGAGCTCGCGAGTACCCACTGGACCAGCACTGATGCCAGCACCCCTGTTGCTAGGACACGACCGCATCGCTGCGTCCCTTTGGCGGATGGTGGCACGGGACCAGCTGCCGCAGACACTGCTCTTCGCGGGCAGGCGGGGGATCGGCAAGTTCACGCTGGCGCGCCATCTTGCCGCGGGCATCAACTGCAAGTCCGGGCCGGCGCCGCCGTGCGGCGAGTGCAGCCCTTGCCTGCGGATATTGGCCACCGACCCGGCCGCGGAACCGTTCCGGAAACAGATCGAGGACCGCAAGAAGCTCACGGCGGACAAGCGAAAATCATCCCCGCTCGTGGTCGCGATCCACTCGGACGTGCTGGTGTTCCCGCCGGACGGCCCGTCCCAGCTGATCGGCATCGACCAGGCTCGCCTGCTGAAGGACCAGTCACCGCTCGCGCCGGCCGAGGGACGGCGAAGGTTTTTCATCCTGCCCCATGCCGACCGAGCCACGGAGGAGGCGTCTAATGCGCTCTTGAAGACCCTCGAGGAGCCTCAGGAGTCGCTCACCCTGATCCTGACATCCGAGAATCCGTACCATCTCTTGCCGACGATCCGATCCCGCGCGATTCCGTTTCATTTCACACCTCTCACGGGAGACCAGATGCGCGCGTTCATCCGCACGCGCGAGGAGATCCCGAAGGAGAGCCGGAACTTGGTCGCATCTTGGGCCGAGGGCAGTCCCGGGGCCGCTCTCGCCCTGGACATGGACGAGTTCCGATCCCGCCGAAAGGCAATGCTCGCGGCAATCAGATCCGGCCTAGGACAGGGGGAGTTTGGCGTGCTCTCCGGGCACTTCACCTCACTCGGCCGGGGAGACTCCAGCAAGATCGAGCGCTTGGCCGCAATGCTTTGGTCCCTGCTGCGGGATCTGGCCCGCATTCGGTTCGGTGCCGGAGGCGAACTCGTGCATGCCGATATCTCCGACCGGCTGAAGGAGCTGGCACCCGGAGTCAGCGTTCCGTGGCTCCAGCGGGCGGTGACGGAGTTGCAGGAATTGGAACGGCTGCAGGTGTACAACGTTCAGAATCAGATCGCGCTGGAAGCGTACGCGCTGCGCCTCGGCGAGTGATCGGGTCACCCACCTGGCAACTGGCGACACCGCCGACGCGGCCGCCGGCGATTGCCGGTCGCGCGAGCCGATAGACTGATGTGTCGGAGACCTGCCATGTCCGCTTCAACCCAAGCCCCGCCAGCCAGGAACGTCCGCGCCCGCGGCGCGAGCTTCCTGCTGGGCGGGCCAGCCGCTGGCGTGACTTTCACGCCGGAACAGTTCAGCGAGTCCCAAAGACAAGCGCGGGCGACGACCCGGCGCTTCGTGTCCGAGGAGGTGCTCCCACGGGCAAGGTCGATGGAACGCCACGACGAAGGCGTGGCACAGGGCCTGATCGGTCAAGCGGCCGAACTGGGCCTGCTCGGCGTGCTCGTGCCCGAGGCATACGACGGCTTGGAGATGGATGTCACCACCCAGATGCTGGTCGCCGAAGAGCTCGGACCATACGCGTCATTCTCAACGACGTACGGGGCACACTCGGGTATCGGCACGCTTCCCCTCGTGTTCTTCGGGACCGAGGAGCAGAAGCAACGCTACCTTCCGCGGCTGGTGAACGCGGACATGCTGGCCGCCTATTGCCTCAGCGAGCCCCAAGCCGGGAGCGATTCTCTCAACTCCCTGACCCGCGCCGAATTGACCGCGGACGGTCGCCATTACCTGCTGAACGGCCAGAAGATGTGGATCTCGAATGGCGGCTGGGCAGACCTGTACACCGTCTTCGGAAAGGTGGACGGCGAACAGTTCACGGCTTTCCTGGTCGAGAGGTCCTACGACGGGGTGCGGCCGGGCGCAGAGGAGCACAAGATGGGCCTCCGTGGCAGCTCGACGACGCCCCTATTCCTGGACGACGTGCGCGTGCCGGTCGAGAACGTGCTCGGCGAGATTGGCCGCGGCCACCTGATCGCCTTCAACGTGCTCAACATGGGGCGTCTCGAACTGGCGGCGGCCTGCATCGGCGGAGCAAAGGACGCGATCGCAGAATCAGCGGCGTATGCCGTGCAGCGGCAGGCGTTCGGCAAGCCGATCGCCAGTTTCGGGGCCATCCGGCAGAAACTGGCAGACATGGCCGTCCGCACGTTCGCGGGCGAGTCCCAGCTCTACCGCACATCGGGGATGATCGACGCGGGCCTTGAGGGGCTGTCATGGGACGATCGGTCGGCTGCGGATCGTTTTCTCAGAGTGGTCGAAGAGTACGCGATCGAGTGCTCGATCGCGAAGGTGTACCTGTCGGAGGTCTTGGACCATGCCGTGGACGAGGCCGTCCAGATTCACGGGGGTTACGGCTATCACCAAGACTACGCCGTCGAGCGGAACTACCGCGACTCCCGGATCAATCGGATCTACGAGGGGACGAACGAGATCAACCGCCTGCTGACAACCGGGATGCTCCTCAAACGAGCCCTGAAGGGCCGCGTGGACCTGATGGCTGCTGTCGGAGAATCGGCGAAACTTCCGGCTGGTGGCGGGCCCGTGGCCGGTGGCGTTGACAGCCTCAGCGAGCATCGGTCAGTCGCCGAGGCGATCCGCCGCGCAACGCTGGAGGTCATCGGCGTGGCCGTGGAACGGTTCGGCAAGTCCATCGAGCAACGCCAGCAAGTCCTGGCGGCGATCAGCGACATGCTGATGGAGCTTTACTCCCTGCAATCGGCCGTGCTGCGTGCCCAGGGAATCGTCGACCGCGGAAATTCCGAGCAGGCGCGAGACATGCTCGCAGTGCTGGCCGAGCGATCGCTCGGCACGGCCCGGAACAGCGCAAGGCTCGTGCTCGGCGCCTGCGCGAGCGGCCCCCGGCTTGCCAAGCTTTGGGCACGACTGGACCGGCTCACGAGCACGCCGCCGGTGGACCTGCGCGCGGCTCGGGATCGCATTGCCGGGCGCCTGGTGGAGAGCGGCGGCTATTGCGTGTAGGCAGTCGGCCCGGCCAAGACCGCCCTGGAAGCGCCGGAGGCCTTCGCGCCGCGGGCAACCCTCGGCCCGGAACGCCGGCCTGAGCAGGTCCGGCGGTCAGGACTTGGAAGGTTCCGGTCCGTTACCGGAGCGGCCGGCTCAGTCGCCCGTCCCGCTGTCTGAGGTCGCCTCGAGCAGGCGAAACAGGCCGGCTGTCTCGCGCATGCCGAATGGGTCAAGCAAACCTTCGGGCATGATCGAGACGTCCGACTCCCGGATGTCCACGATCTTCTCCCGATCGAGCGTCACAGGGCGGTCCAAGTCAGGGAGCAGCAGCGTGACGCTCGCCTCGTCTTCGTCCAGAATCATCGCCGAGTAGACGTCGTCGTTGGTCTCGATGCGCCACGAGCCGTACTGATCCGAGATTTCGCGCGACGGCCAGAGCACGGCTTCAAGCATGTCCCGGCGGGTGAATCGGTTGGCGACCGTAGTCAGATCGGGGCCGTAGTCCTCGCCCATGTCGCCAAGCTTGTGGCACCTGGCGCAGGCCTCCTCGTAGATCTCGACCCCGTCATCTCGAGACGCAACCGTCGTCATCGGGTCGTACATCATGTACTCGAAAATCTCCTGCTCGCTGTAGAGCTTGGTGCCGCTCCGGCGCGCGAAGACGTTGGGCTGCACGTGACCCTGCCGCCTTTGCAACGTCGCAAGCAGGGCCTCGTCGTCTACCGGCGCATACTCGGGAATCGCGGCATAGGCGGCCTCTCGCTCCGATTCGTCGAAGAATTCGAGGGACGACTCGAACAGGCGGTTGACAAACCCTGCGAAGCTGGCGCCCCCGCGCCAGTGCTGGGCCTTCCGGAACCAAGCCAGCAATTGCCGCTTCTGCTCGGGCGTCCAGCCCTGCTTGATCTCCCGCAAGCAGTAGACGTAGTGGATCTGCAGCGGCTGGCGGTCCTCCCCCTGAGGAAGCTCGGCCAGAATGGCCCCGATCGCCTCGGCCCGCCCCGCATAGGCCATCGTCAGCGCATACTCGCGATCGAGCATTTCGTCCCCCGATGGAAAGCGTGGCGCGACGATGTCAAAGATCTGGTCGCGGAGGCTTTGGCGACAGCCGCCCTCCAATTCCGCGCAGGCGAGGTGGAAGACCCGCAACAAGTCTGCCTCGACGCTGGAGCTCAGACCTTCGCCCTTCAGCAGGGATAGCGTCTTCTCGAACACCGCTTCGAGCTGGATCGGGTCGGACGCTGTGCGGACGAGCGCCAGCATCCCGGTTGCCACGAACTGGGCGTCCCGGTCGTTCACGACCGGGGCACTCCACGAGTCCCGCGGGGTAGCTTCCAGGGCTACGCGTGCCGCCCAGCGCACAAACCGGTCTTCGTCACGCAACAGTCCGAGCATCTCGGACGCTGGGACGAAGCCCGGATCGCCCATCCTGAGCAAAGCCTCCGCGGCCCGGCGGCGCACGATCGCATCCGGGTCTGAGAGACCGTCCGCGGCGATGGACTTTGCCCGGTCGCTGCCGTGCTGGCCGACCACATAGATCGCGGCGGCTCTCAAGCCCGGGTCGGCACTCTCAAACGCGGCCCGGATCAACGGGGCGTCCGGCTTCGGGCCGTGCCGCTGCAAGATGTGCAGGGCTTGGCCACGGTCCGCGGGTGTGGCCGCCTCGTCGCGCACGAGGGCTTGCAGCTGCACGGCCCACTGCTCGCCCATAGCCACCTTCTGCTGCTCGAAATAGGTGTAGCCGAAGGCAGACAACGGCTGGGGCTGGCGTACGACCGAAAGGATTCCGGACTGGGGCCGGTACTCGGAATTCGGGCGGAGGCCCTTGTAGAGGACACGGTAGAGACCTCCCCGCGTCATCCTGCCGCCCATCGTGAAATAGACCAGGCCGTCGGGGCCGACCTCGACGTCGGTGACGTTGAGCGGCTCCCCGTAGATGAAGTCCGTTGAGGGCTCGGCCAACTCGTACGTAGCACCGGCGCGCCGGAATCGCGACAACACGACCCTGCCGCGGGACCAGTCGCCCTGCAGGAACGCGTCAAAGTACTCGGCGGGGTACGCGTAACTCTGATAGAAGGCAACCCCGACAGGGGATCCGCGACCCAGGTCGTTGACCGGTGGCAGCGAGTCGATGTAGTGGGCGGGAAACTTGCCCGACCCGGTGCGCCATCCATAGTCGGCGGAGGGCACGCCGTGCACCGACCGCACCTCCCGATACCACGGCAGGTTGATGTCCCACTCCATGTCCGAGTCAAACGTGAACGCTTCGCCCTCGAGGTTGTAGGCGTGGTTGTAGGCATTGCGGAAGCCGCCGAACTGCAGCGAGAAGGCCCTCCCACCGTCTACCAGCCGCAGCAACGTCCCGCCGGGGGCCATGCGCCCGACGGCGTGACCCCGAGAGTCCATGTATCGCGGGAGCAGCTGCGACTCGCCGTAGTCCCGCAGAGGGGACTCTTCGTCGATCCTCTCCTCGGGCAGGAATGTGTGGTTGCCGAGCATGACGGTGATCGACCCATCCTGTGCGCGGCGGATGTCGTGGGGGCCGTGCTCCCCGATGCGCCCCGTCCACCGCACGATGCTCTCTCGGCTATCGGCCACGCCGTCACCGTCAGCGTCCGGCAGGCGGAACAGGTTGGCCGCGCCGTCGTCCGGGTCGGTGCAATTGGCATAGAGGGTGGAACCGTCGAACCAGATGCCCTGGCAGTTTTCCACTTCGTCGCTGATCACTTGCTGCGTTTCGGGAAGCCCGTCCCCATCCCGGTCAAGCAGCCGGACGGGATGGCTCCGCTCCTTCGACACGACTGGCCGTCCCCGCGCGTCGAAGGTGAGCTGAATCAGCGATCCGATCTGGTCGTCGCTGGCCAGCTGCTCCACCGCGAAGCCCGGGGGCACGCGGTAGGGCCCTTCAAACGTCGGCTCCTGAACCTGGCAGCCACAAGTGACCAGCACCAACCCCGCAAGACCAATTCGCCACATGTCCCAAAGTCTAGCGAGCCCGTGGCGTCGGCTCCGAGCGGGCCAGTCGGCGCTGTCGCAAGGCGGCAGCCCGATCTGCCGCGGGCCGGACTCTGGTGCCGCGCCCCAACCCATCCGTCCGGGAACAGGCCAGCCGGGAAACCGGTGCGGATGCTACCAAGCCAAGCGGGTCTGGACGAGGAGCAAACTCACGGTCTCATCCCAGTCTGGGCACTACCGCAACGCAGGCACGTCACATGGCGTGGCCCGCTCCCCTCGGCCGGCCGTCCTCGAAGCCAGGTCGGGAATTCTTCCGACGGCGAGTTCGACGCCAAGCGACCAAGCTCGCAAGCCTTCAGCGCTCGCGGGCGACCGCTGTGGACTTGACGGCGCGGGGCGCGGCGCTGTGCCCTCCCCTGGCACCCTACACAGTTCCGCTTTGGGCCGACCGAAGCCGCTTCACCAGCAGGCCGTTTCCCGAATGTCCCGAGGAGGATTCGCCCGCCGGCCGGGCGCACGCGAGCACCAGGGAAATCCACAGGCACTGCGCCACCAAGAGGTGGACGATCTGCAGCCATCCCGGTGCCGCCAGCCCGACATTGAGAAACCCGACCCCGACCTCAGCGGCAACCAGATAGAGCGCGGTCCGTGCCATGTGACTCTTGGCCGCCTCCTTCTCTAGGAACCAGATGAGGTATGCCGCCGCAATCACGGCCACCGCCGGGTGAATGACCCGCAACCGGACCAAGAAATGATTGGCGGGCGAGAGATCGGTCCGGATTGCAGCGAACAGTCCCGGACCAACCTCGACACCGCGCGGAAAGAGCGTGTCCCCCAGCGCGGTCACGGCGCCGGTCATTGCTGTCAGCACGACGAGGGTCAGCGCGATCGAGAAACCCGGCCTGCGACCGGCCGCGAATGTCCCCGCCCCGGGATGTTGTGACCGCCACGCCGCGAGGGCCGCGAAAGCGGTGAGCAGCAGGGTGTTCGTCAAGTGCAGCGCGATCACAGCCGCACGGGCCCCAGACTGATCGTCGGCCACCAGCTCGCCAAGCACCAAGCCGGCGCCGATGGCCCCCTCGAAGACTACGAACAGCAGCGTCAGGGCCACGAGCCGGGTCACGGCGCTCCGCCCAGACCGGCGCCACGACCAGCCGAGCAGACCGATGCCGAAGATCCCGCACAGCCCGCTGGTGGCGCGATGGGTGAACTCGATCATGGTCGCCGCGGAGGGCGCAGTTGGCAGGACCTCCCCGTGGCAGGTGGGCCAGTTGCTGCCGCACCCGTCCCCCGAGTGCGATATCCGCACCCACGCGCCGAAGAGAATGACCGCGATCAGGTACGCCAGAAAGGCCCACGCGGCCAGCGTGAACCGCGAGCCGGCCCGCCGCACCAACCCTAGCCCGCCAACACGAGCAGCAGATCCTTCGGCTCCACCTGAATGCCGGTGGTCACCAAGATTTCCGACACCTTGCCAGCCCTCGGAGCGTAGATCGTGCTCTGCATCTTCATCGCCTCCAAGGTCAGCAGCTTGTCATTGGCCTCCACCTCGTCGCCGGGGACGACGAACAGCCCAGTGACCAAGCCCGGCGTGGGGGCTCCGACATGGTCGGGATTCCCGCTGTCCGCCTTGCGGGCGGCCGGCCGGTCGGCCTGCAACGAGCGGTCTCGCACTCGGACCTCCCGGGGCTGACCGTTGAGCTCGTAAAAGACCGTGCGCGTACCGTCCGGCTGAGCTTCGCCGCAAGTGAGGAACTTCACGATCAGCCGCTTTCCGGGCTCGATGTCGAAGACGCACTCCTCGTCCTCCTCCAGGCCGTAGAAAAAGACCGGGGTCGGCAGGACGCCCACATCCGCGTACTTGCGACGCGTCTCGGCATACTTCGAGAAAACCTCGGGATAGAGCAGGTAGCTCAGCGCGTCGGCATTGCTGGCCTTGCGGCCCAGCACTTCCCCGGCACGGTCCCTGGCTTCATCCAAGTCCGCAGGGGGCAATCGCTCGGCAGCGCGCCCGGCGATGGGTTTCCTGCGGCACATCAGGATCTGGCGGACATCCGCGGGCCAGCCCCCGGGGGGCTCGCCCAGACTGCCGCGCATCATGTCGATCACCGAGTCCGGGAAGCCAACATTGTGGTCGGCGGGCAGGTTGCGGACCTCGCTGCAGGTCATGCCCTTGCTCAGCAGGAACAGTGCCAAATCCCCGACAACCTTGCTGGACGGGGTTACCTTGACGATGTCCCCCAACAGCTGGTTCACGTCCGCGTACACCTGCTCCACCTCGCGCCAGCGCTGCGCGAGGCCCATCGCCGCGGCCTGCTGCTGCAAGTTGGTGAACTGGCCGCCCGGTATCTCATGCTTGTAGAGCCTGGCGCTGCCAGCCTTGGGTGCGTTGTCGAAGGGCAGGTAGTAGGTGCGGACCGTCTCCCAGTACAGAGAGCAGTCGCCCAGCGCCTCGGAGTCCAGGCCCGTGTCACGCTCGGAATGCTTCAGCGTCCCAACCAAGGTGTTCAGGTTGGGCTGGCTTGTCGATCCCGACACGGCAGCGACGGCCGCGTCGACGATGTCCACGCCCGCCTCGGAGGCCTTCAGCAGGCTCGCAGCGCTCACCCCGCTGGCGTCATGCGTATGGAAGTGGACCGGCAGGCCGATCTCGGCGCGCAGCACGCGCACCAACTCATGGGCCGCGTATGGGCGGCAGAGGCCTGCCATGTCCTTGATGGCGAGGATGTGCGCGCCCATCCGCTCCAGCTCGCGCGCAAGATCGACGTAGTAGGTGATGTTGTACTTGGGTCGCCGCGGGTCCCTGATGTCGCCGGTGTAACAAATGGCCGGCTCGCAGATGGAGGGCGTCTCCCGAACGGCATCCATCGAAACCCGCATGTTGCGCAGATCGTTGAGGGAGTCGAAGATGCGGAAGACGTCGATCCCCTGGCGGGAGGACTCGATGGTGAACTCGCGCACCACGTTGTCGGGGTAACTGGTGTAGCCCACGGCGTTGGAAGCGCGCAGCAACATCTGGAAGCAGATGTTCGGCACGGCCTTGCGCATCGTGCGCAGGCGGTCCCACGAGTCTTCGTACAGAAAGCGCAGTGCCGAGTCAAACGTCGCGCCGCCCCACATCTCGAGGCTGAAGAGCCCGGGCAACCGCTGCGCCACCGCGGGGGCGGTTGCCAGCAAGTCGTGGGTGCGCACCCGTGTCGCGAGCAGGGACTGATGGGCGTCCCTGAATGTCGTGTCCGTGATCAACAGCCGTTGCTGGTCGCGAATCCAGTCGCAGAACCTCTCCGGCCCCATCTCCAGCAGCATCTGGCGCGTCCCCCGCTCGGGCGTCTGCCCGCGCTGGTACGGCACCCGCGGTGCGGGCTCGCACCGCGCCGGCCGCGGCTTCCCCGCAACCGTCGGATTGCCGTTGACGATCGTGTCCCCGATAAAGCTCAGCAGACGGTTGGCGCGGTCGCGAGCGCGGCGGAACTTGAAGAGTTCCGGCGTCTCGTCCAAAAAACCCGTCGTCACATCCCCGGCCAAGAACGTCGGGTGGTTGACGACGTTCTGGAGGAACTGGATGTTCGTCTTGACGCCGCGAATGCGGAACTCCCGCAGCGCCCGGTCCGCCCGCGCCACGGCGCCGCGCAGGGCCGGATCCCACGAAGTCATCTTGACGAGCAGCGAGTCGTAGAAAGGACTCAGCACATTGCCGGTGAAGGCGGCCCCGTCGAGACGAATGCCGAAACCCGCGGCGGAGCGGTACGCCTGCAGGCGCCCGTAGTCCGGCGCGAAGTTGTCGGTCGGGTCCTCGGTGGTGATCCGGCACTGGATCGCAAACCCGTTCCGGTGTATCTGTTCTTGGCGCGGGATGAGCAGCGGGTCCTCGTGAAGCTTGCAGCCCTGAGCGATCAGGATCTGTGCCCGCACGATGTCAATGCCAGTGATCATCTCCGTGACGGTGTGCTCCACCTGGATGCGGGGGTTGACCTCGATGAAGTACCACTCGCCCGTGTCAGCGTCGACGAGGAACTCAACGGTCCCGGCGTTCCGGTAATTCGTGGCGCTGACGACCCTGATGGCCGCGTCACAAATCGCTGTTCGCAGCCGGTGGGGCAGGTTCGCGGCCGGGGCCAGCTCCACGACTTTCTGGTGCCGACGCTGCACGGAGCAGTCCCGCTCCCAGAGATGGACGGCGTTCCCGTGCTCGTCGGCCAAGACCTGCACTTCTATGTGCTTGGCCCGCGAGATGTACCGCTCCAAGAACACCGAGCCGTCGCCAAAGGTCCGCTGCGCCTCGCTACGCGCCTCCTCCACCCGCTCGACTAGCTCTCCGGGTGCTCGCACGACCCGCATCCCGCGACCGCCACCCCCGAAGGATGCCTTGACGATCAGCGGGTATCCGATCCGATCGCCCGCGGCCTGCACGGTGTCCGGATCGGCCGAGGACAGCTCGGCACCCGGCACGATCGGCACTCCGGCCCCAACGGCAATCTTCCGGGCCTCGGTCTTGTCACCAAGGCGATCGAGCAGCTCCGGCGTGGGACCGACGAACGTGATCCCCGCGTCGGCACAGGCCCGGGCCAAGTCCCTGTTCTCGGAGAGGAACCCGTATCCCGGATGAATGGCGTCCACGCCCACATCCTTCGCAACGCCGATGATCCCCTCAATGTCCAGGTAGGCCGCGACTGGCCCCTTGCCACCCCCGATTTCGTAGGCCTCGTCGGCCTTGAACCGGTGGAGCCCAAGGCGATCCTCGTTGGAGTAAATTGTTGCGGTGCGGAGGCCGAGTTCCGTCGCCGCGCGCATGATGCGAATGGCGATTTCCCCCCGATTTGCGACGAGCAGCTTCTGCATTTCTCTCAAGTGTCTAGGCTACCAACGGCCCGGACTGGGCGGCAGCCCGCAGTTGGCAGCCCGTCAGGGAGCGCTGTGATGAAGGCCCCCGTGCTGGCCACCCGGGACACGCGGGCACGGCGCGAGGGATGGGAACTCGTGTAGACTTCCACGGTATTCCGGAATCCCGCGATGACAGTGCTCGACCAAGCCGTGGTAGCGGCGTACCTGATCGCCGTGCTGTGGATCGGGGGGCGCCTCGGGTCGAGCCAGAGGTCACTCAAGGCATTCTTCCTCGGTGGCCGCACAATCCCATGGTGGGCCGCCGCGTGCTCGGGCATCGCCACCATGGTGAGCGCGATCGGCTTCATCGGAGCGCCCAGCCAGGCATTCGCCTCCGACTGGACGTACTTGCAGGCCCGCCTGGCATGGCCCGTGGCCATCGCAGTGGCCTGCGTGCTGTTCATCCCGATCTTCCACCGCTTGGGGATCTACACCGCCTACGAATACCTGGAGCGGAGGTTCGACCGTCGCACGCGACTGCTGGCGGCCGGCGTGTTCATCCTGCTCAAGTGCGGATACACTGCCGTCGCAATCTACGCCCCAGCGCTCGTCGTGTCCGAAATGACGGGCCTGCCGGCGGTCTGGGTGTGCCTCGGTATCGGGGGTCTGACGACCCTGTACACGTGCATCGGAGGGATGCGGGCCGTGATCTGGACCGACACGGCGCAGTTCGCGGTCCTGTTGGTAGGTCTGCTCGCTGCCTTCTATTACGCGATCACCAGCGTCGACGGCGGCTTTGCCGCGATCGTTGCCGAGGGAACCGCGGCGGGCAAGTTCCGGCTCTTCGATTGGTCGGCCAGTCTCGAGACAGAGTTCACCGCGTGGGGCGGTCTCGTCGGAGGAACGTTCTTCCTGCTCAGCCAGTACGTGGCCGACCAAGCCGAGCTCCAGCGATTTCTCACAACGTCATCGGTCCGAGGCAGCCGGCGGGCGCTGGTGTCGACGATGGTGTTCACTTCGGTCTACGGACTGTTCGTGTTCTTCATCGGCACAGCGCTGTACGTGCACTACTCCCACGAGCCGACCCAGGCTGCATTTGCAATGGACCCGGACCGCGTCTTCCCGATGTTCATCCTCGATCACATGCCCTCTGGGCTGCGCGGACTGTTGCTCGCCGGAATTCTGGCAGCCGCGATGTCGACCGTGAGCTCGATCCTGAACTCGCTCGCGACCGTCACAGTGCGGGACATGCTGGAACCGCTGGCGCGCGGTGCGGGCTCCGTCCGACTTGCCAGGTTTGCGACCGTGGCGTTCGGCTGCTTGGCCACGGCACTCTCGCTAAGGGCGGACTGGTTCGGCACGGTGCTGATCGCACAGGGCAAGATCCGCAACTTCTTCGGAGGAAGCCTAGTGGGCGTGTTCTTGCTGGGACTGCTCAATCCCCGAGCAAACGCCCGCGGGGCGTTCTGGAGCATCGTCGTGTCCTTCGCAGCCACATCCGCGCTGGCCACAGCGACAGAAGTGTCCTGGATGTGGTACGGCGCCTTCGCGGCGGCTGTATCCTATGCGGTTGGGACTGGCGTGAGCAAGGGCTCGGCGCCACCCGGGAGTGACCAGTTGCACGGCTTGGTCTGGTGGCGGAGAAATGGGTAGCGCGCGGGCAGGGCGAAGGCCAGCGTTCTCCGGCGATCCGCGCCTCTCGAGATTCAACCCGCTGCCGCGGATCCTGTTCTTCGACGACTTCGACGAGGGCATGAATGGCTGGTGCGAACTGGTCGGGAACCACACGGGGGACTTGGGCCAAATCCGGCCAATCGCCAAGGACTTCCGGCCGCCACAGCTGAGCACCTGCACTTTTTTCGACATCGGCACGCACGGATCGGTCGATGGTACATACTCGCTCAAGCTCGCGACACGGCCTAAGGAGAACCACTCGGCAGTCGCAATCAAGCGCATGACATACGCCGCGCGAGGCCGCGTGCAGTTCGAGGCTTACGTCTCCTTCAAAGCCGAGCTAGCCCGCGACACCGCATATGCATATTCGTGGGACGGCAACGTGGCCCCGTCAGAGCGCCACTTCGGGGAATTCACGTTCTCGAACGACATTTGCGTGGGCGAGACCGGCCCGCGCTGGCACGGCGTGATCCGCTACCGCAACGCCGACCCAGAGGGCAACCTTGTGCAGCGCTGGGTGTACCCCACCTCTCTGGAGCCAACGACCAAAATGGAGCGGCTCGGGCTCGTGTCGGCACACCCCCGGCAGGACTTCTTCTCGTTCCGGCCCGAGGATTGGGCGGAGATCCCCTCGGGGCGACAGCCGCTGTGCTTCAACGAGACCGCTTCAAAGGTCAACTGGCACTATGTGCGTTGGCTGCTCGACACGGCCACGCTGCGCTCAATCGAGTTCCAGTGCAATGACTTGGTGATGGACCTGAGAAGCATTCCTTCCCTTACCCATGAACACGAATATCGCGGCATCGCGAACCTGCTCAATGTGTACCTAGCGGTCCGCACCCATGTGAACGTCAGGAACTTTCTGTACCTGGACTCGGCACTGCTCTCGGTGGACTGGTAATGCTCCGGCGATCCTTCACTGCCGTCCTAGAGAAGGGGGCCACGTTCGTTTCGGACTTCGAGACCGAGCCATACGAGGCCGGATGGGCCAGCGAGGCAAGGTGGTTCGTGAACGTCCTCCGAGCCGACCCGGGCATCACAGTCATCGCCGTCCCGCAAGTTTCTCCGGATGGGAGCGCGTGGTGCGACGAGGGCACGGGCCGCATGGCCGTCGAAGGCACAGGCCTAGTCTCGGCGGCACTGGCGAATTTCGGGGCTTGGTTGCGCCTCCGCGTCCGAATGGAACCTTACACCGGGCGTGTGACCGTGCTGATCCATCTCGCGCTCAAGGAATGAGCGCCCGCTACTCCCCTCCGCCAGTAGGAGGATCCCACCGTTAGCCAGATCTTGGAGTCCAAAATCGTTTTCGATGGTGGCGTGGATCGGGATAGCGGCACTCTCGCTCAGGATGTTTGCCCCGGACTCCCGCTTCTCCCCCCATCCTGACGGCTTCAACCAGAGCGGGAGCCTCGGCCGTGTCGCGCGCGCCGACCACGAGCGCGTGTCACGGGGCCCCGCGCTTCATGCTCTAACTGGCACAATGGGGCCGGATCAAGGTCGCCACAGGAGGCTCACATGACCGGACCCGCCCAACCGCCAATCCCGAGACGCCACGGGCTCGCGTTGGCCATCGTGCCACTGAGCATCGCAATGGCAGCCGGCACGGCAACCGCGGCGGAAGACGCCCACACGGAACTTGACCCCACCGGGCCCCAGATCGAGCGTCGCAATTTTGTCGACGAGCACATCTTCTCGAGGATTCAGCGTGACGGCGTCCGGCATGCGCCGCTGTCCTCGGAGTAAGCATTCAGTCCGGGGAGTATTTGGGGCCTGGGAGACTGGCCCTCGCGAGGGCCAAAGGGAGGGAAGGCGGATAGGTGAAGGTGCGGCCCGCAGGTGCAGAGGCCTCGCTCGCCGCGTTCAGGCTCCAGCCTGAGAAGGTGGGCGAGTGACGTAGCGACACTCTCGAGCTGGCCTCAGCGGGGAGTCAAGCTGCGTGCAGGAAAGTGCTGTCGGGTGCGTCAGCCGGCGCTGTCGCTGGTGGCCCGTTGGCCGGGGTCCACCAGCGTATGGGATGTGCGCGGAGTTCTTCGATGCGCTGCTCGTCCATCTCCCACGGGAGCCATGGGGACAGGTCCGATGGGGCTTGGCCCCGGTTGCGCGCACAGGCATCCAGCCAATCCAGCATGTAGCGGTACGCGTTCAGCCCAGCCTGTTTCGCTGTCTGCAGCACGCTGAGCAGACGCCCCGCCGTCTCGGCCCCGGCCGGACCGCCGGACCCGAAGCTCAGCCGGCGCGAGATCACGGGTCCGCGCAAGGTGCGCTCCGAGTAATTGTTGTCCATGGGAATCGCCGGATCCTCGAGGAACACGCTGAGACCCGCCTCGTGCACGATCAGGGACGCCGTGGCTTTGCCCTGCGCTTCCACTTGGGCCCGCTCCGCGCCGGTCCGGCCACCGCTTGGCACGGCGATCAGCAGTTCATAGCGCGCAACCAGGCTCCTCCACTCTTGCAGCGCGTCGTCGAAGAGTTTCCCGAGACTGGCTTTCAGGCTTGCCTGCGCAGCCTCGAAGTCCTCCGCCTGGTGCTCCAAGGGCAGTTCGGGCTGCCAGGCCCTGCGACGCAGGCGCGCCAAGTGGAATACTTCCCCGATCCGCTCGAGCCAGTCCGTGGCCCACGGCGACCGTGTCAGAAATCCCGTGTATGCGATTGGCCAGTGTAGCGCAGCGGGAGGGATCGCGTCCAGCGAGGCCAGCGCTTTTTGCGGCCGGGTTGGGCGCGGGGGACCACAGGGCGCGCGCAGCGCGCTGAGAGAGCCCCTGTGGCGGAAGGCTGGCGGCTGGACGCCCGGCATCGGTTCGCTGCGCGTGCCGAGCAGCAGCCCGCGTTGCATGCGGCACACGCCCGGCTGCCGGCTGCCCGGCAGCCGTTCCATGCGGGTTCCCGCTGGCAGGGTGCTGCTCACCGCGGCACCACCTGGAAGCGATCCTCGAAGAGGATGGCGAACTCCCGGCGCGCCTGGTGCCAGTACGGCGGAGGTCTCTTCCACTTGCGCTCCACCTTGCGCAGGGCCATGTAGATCAGCTTGCTGGCGGCTTTGTCGCTGGGGAAGTGCCCTCGCACGACCACGGCCCGCCGCACACAGCTGTTGAGGCTCTCGATGGCGTTGGTGGTGTAGACGGCCTTGCGCACCGGCTCGGTGAATGAGAAGAAGGGCTCCACTTGCTCCCAGTGGCGGTGCCACAGGCGGCCGATGGCGGGGTATTTCCGTCCGAGCTCGCTGTCCTCGAACGCCTCCAGCGCCTGCAGGCCGGCTACGGCGCTGTCGGCGCGGTAGATCTGCTTCAGGGACCGGCTGAGCTGCTGGCGTTCCTGGTAGCAGACCTGCAGCAGGGAGTTGCGCAGCAGATGCACCACACAGGTCTGCCCGAGAGCCTGGGGGAAGACGGCCTCGATGGCCGCGGGAAACCCGTTGAGGGCGTCCGTGACGGCGATCAGCACGTCCTTTACGCCCCGTTGTTGCAATTCCTTCAGCACTTTGAGCCAGAATTTGGCACCTTCCTGTTGCTGGATCCACAGTCCCAGCAACTGCTTGCGGCCTGAGCAGTCCACCCCGAGGGCCAGGAAGACAGGCTTGTTGGTGACCGCTCCGTCCTGGCGGATCTTGACCCAGATGGCGTCCAGGAACAGCAGGGCATAGACCTCGTTGAGCGGTCGGTCCTGCCACTCGCGGAGCTCCTCGTGCACCTCGTCGGTGATCTTGGAAATCAGTTCCGGGGAGACGTCGACGTCGTACCGGGCGGCCAGCTGGTCGCGGATCTCACGCATGCTGAGTCCGGAGGAGAACAGACTCAGGACGAGCTGGTCAAAGCCCTCGAGGCGGCGGCACCAGGGTTCGATGAGCTGGGGCCGGAAGGAGCCTTGGCGATCACGGGGGACGGCAAGCAGCATGCTGCCGTGCTCGGTGTGGACGGTCTTGCGATTGTGGCCGTTGCGGGTGTTGGGGTCCTCGCAGTGGTCGAGGTGGTAGGCCATTTCGGCTTGGAGGGCCCGCTCGGCGAGTTTCCTGTAGAGCTCGAGGATCACAGAGGGCTCGCGGAGGACCTGAGCCGGGTCGCGGCCGTCGAGGAAGGCGTCGATCGCCTCATCGGAGAGTTCCGGGGCGCGGCGGGGCTCGCCGGGCGGCACAGGCTGGCTGGTGGGATTGAGGAGGTTCATCTTACGCTTCATAACATACCTGCTTTCGTTTGTTTCGACCAGACCCTTGGCAGGGGCCCGGTCCGGCCGGCTCCCTCCCTCCCCGGGCCCCTGCCAAGGGTCTGCCCCGGGGCGGGTCCATACACGGGATTTCTGACACTCCCACTCCGCATCTGCACCACACCAGATCGCACTCAGGCCCCTCGATGACCGGAACTCAGCTACGACACTCGCCCACCTTCTCAGGCTGGAGCCCGAACGCGGCGAGCGAGCCCACCCTGCACCTGCGGGCCGCACCTTCCCTCCCTTGGTCCTCGCGAGGGCCAGTCTCCCAGGCCCCAAATACTCCCCGGAGTGAATGCTTACACTAGTTCCTAGTCAGAAATCTGGGACACTCGCACCTCCAAGGAGCTTGAAGATGACGAATAAGACCGAACAGAAGCGATTCGACTGCGTGAGGTCGATGCGCGAGATCAGGGATCGGATCAGCGACGCGATCGTCGCCATGGCATACGGCGATCTCTCGCGATGCCTCGAAACTCGCGTGCGCGAGGATTCCTTCGTCGCGTGCATTTCGAAGTCGGGGAACCAAGGGGCGACCTTGAGTGGAGGGCATCGTGAAGGCCACTGAAGCGAAGTTCCTTGAGTTCCTGAAACGGTCTCCCCAGTTCATGATCCCGATCTACCAGCGCACCTATAGCTGGAAGGAGTCCGAGTGCCGTCAGCTCTGGGACGATATCTTGCGGGCGGGCCGCAGCGACGACATCACTGCTCACTTCGTTGGCTCCATAGTCTACATCGAACGAGGGCTCTACCAAGTCTCCAACCAGTCGCCGCTCCTCGTGATCGATGGTCAGCAGCGCCTGACGACGGTGATGCTCATTCTAGAAGCCTTGGCGAGGCGACTGGGTGACGAGGAGCCCGTGGGCGGGTTTTCAGCAATAAAACTCCGCCACTACTACCTCCTAAACCCGCTGGAAGACGGTGAGCGCGCCTTCAAGCTCCTGCTGACGCAGACAGACAAGCAGAGCCTGCTTGCCCTAGTTCAGCAGCGACCGCAACCGGCCGAACCCTCGCTTCGCGTCACGGACAACTTCGCATTCTATGAAAAGCGGGTGCGGGAGATGTCGGCCGACCTCACCACGCTGTGCAAGGGTATCGCAAAGCTGATGATCGTGGATATCGCTCTCAGTCGCGATCAGGACAACCCGCAACTCATCTTCGAGAGCATGAACTCGACCGGCCGTGCGCTCAGTCAGGCCGACCTGATCCGCAACTTCGTCCTGATGGGCCTCGACTCAAAACAGCAAGAGAATCTCTACGAGGCACACTGGAGGCCAATGGAGATTGCCTTTGGGCAGGCGGCCTACGGGAAGCACTTCGGCAAATTCATGCGTCACTACTTGATTCTCAAGACCGGCGCAATTCCGAACATCCGGGCCGTCTATGAAGCATTCAAAGGCCATGCTCACTCGCCCGATGTAACGGCATCTGGCATGGGCACCTTGGTCGCTGACATCCACAAGTTCGCCGGTCATTACTGCGCGATGGCGCTCGGCAAGGAGACGGACAACGACCTCCGGTCAGCGTTCCAGGATATCCGGGCGCTCAAGGTGGACGTGGCCTTTCCCTTCCTTCTGGAGCTCTATGACGACTACAGCCAGCACAAGCTCTCGAAGGACGACCTCGTCCGGTCTGTACGGTTGATCGAAGCCTATGTGTTCCGCCGTGCGGTGTGTACGATTCCCACCAACTCTCTCAACAAGACGTTCGCCACCTTCGGACGTGCGCTCAAGAAGGACCGCTACCTTGAGAGCATCAAGGCGCACTTCCTGAGGTTGCCGACTTATCGGCGTTTTCCCAGCGACGATGAATTCAAGCGCGAACTGTCCTCGCGCGACCTCTACAATTTCCCTCGTCGTAGCTACTGGCTCCGCCGAATCGAAAACGACGGACGCAAGGAGCACGTGCCAGTGGACGAGTACACCATTGAGCACATCATGCCGCAGAACGAGAGTCTATCTGCCAAGTGGAGGCAAGAGCTCGGCCCGGAGTGGGAACGAGTTCATGAGACTTGGCTGCACACACTCGGAAACCTGACGCTCACTGCCTATAACTCGGAGTACGGAGACCGGTCGTTCCTCGAAAAGCGCGATATGCCGGGCGGCTTTGGTGAAAGCCCGCTGCGCCTGAACGAGGATCTTGGGTCTGTTGGCATCTGGAACGAAGCCGCCATCCAAGCGCGGGCGAGGCGGCTTGCCGACAAGGCTACGAGGGTGTGGGCGTCACCTTACCTGCCCGCCGTGGTGTTAGGAACTTATCGACCGCCCACGAGGCCTCCAGATCGATACACCCTTGACGATCACCCCAACCTCACCAAGGGAAGTCCCATGCGACCGCTCTTCGACGCGTTGCGGAAGGAGCTCTTGGCCCTTGACCCCGACGTCACCGAGGAGATCCTGAAGCTCTACGTCGCCTACAAAGCCGAGACCAACTTTGTTGACGTCGTGCCACTGAAGAGCCGTTTGCGCCTCGCGCTGAACATGCAGTTCCATGAACTCCACGACCCAAGGGCACTCGCCAAGGATGTGACGCACGTTGGACGTTGGGGGAACGGGGATGCAGAGGTGGGCATCAGCGATTCAAGCGAGCTGCGCTATGTGATGGGCCTCGTGCGCCAAGCGTTCGAGAAGCAGATGGGGTACGGAGACACCAGGCACATTCCGTTGTGGGAAGGTTAGGACCCTTGCTGGGGTCAATCCGTGTTTTGGCCGGGTAGTGGAGGTACCCTGCCGCGAACAGCATGCGACGACCGCTGTCGGTCTGATTCGAGGCTCCTCGCACGTCCTTGCCGTCCATGCACACCGGCGGCTGGGCAAAGAAATCGTGGGTGCTGGCGCTGCCCTGCCCGCACAGCGGCTGCGGCGCCTGCTGCTGGCCCTGCTGCTGGGCCCATGCTGCCACGGTAGCGTCGAGCGTGTCGGGCGGCAGCGTGGCCAGGATGCCATGGAAAGTCGTGGTGTTGGGGGTCGTGTAGTGCTGCCGGCTGGGACGGAAGAAGCAGCCCAAGGCCTGGCGCTGGTCTTGGTCGAGCAGGTCGGCGAACTGCCCGAAGGCCGTCACGTCCCGGTAGCCGGCCAGTCGCGCCGCCAGCGCCAGCATCAGCACGGTCCTCAGCTCGTAGCGCTTGCCGCGGGCGCCGCGGAAATCCGGGATCGTGCCGAGGAACTCATACAGTCTCCGCAGTTGAGGAGTGTCGGGGGGCGCATGCTGGGGGTCCTTGAGGTGGTCCGGGGTTTTTAGACAGTGCGTTAAGGTGGATTTCGCCAGGGCCGAAAGGAGTCAACATGGCGAAGCGACGGACGTTTACGGCGGCCTTCAAGGCGCGGGTCGCCAAGGAAGCGCTGCGCGGGGACAAGACTGTGCAGCAGATAGCGGCGAAGCACGCGGTGCATCCGAACCAGGTGAGCCAGTGGAAGCGCAAGGCGAGCGAGGGTCTGGTCACGCTGTTCAAGCGAGGGGCGAAGACGGGGCGGGACGCACGGGAGGCGGAGATCCGCAAGTTGCACGAGAAGATCGGGCAGCTGGTGATCGAGCGGGATTTCTTGAAGGGCGCGTGGGGGAGCTGAGCCGGACCACGCGCCGGAGTCTGGTCCGGAGAGACCACCCGCAGGCAAGCTTGAGCCTGCAGTGCCGGCTGCTGGGGCTGTGCCGCTCGGCACTCTACTACCGCCCTCGGGAACCGGACGGGGGGGAGCTGGCGCTGATGCGGCGCATGGACGAGCTGTACATGGCGCATCCGTTCTACGGGAGTCGGCAGATGAGCCGTCACCTGCGGCGGGAGGGACATGCGGCGGGCCGGGACCGCGTGCGGCGGCTGATGCGCAAGATGGGGCTGGAGGCAATCTACCGCAAGCCGCGCTGCAGCCAGCCGCATCCCGAGCACCGCGTCCATCCGTACCTGCTGCGGCAGCTGAGGATCGAGCGGCCGCACCAGGTCTGGTGTGCCGACATCACCTACATTCCGGTCCAGCGGGGGTTTCTGTACCTGGTGGCGGTGATGGACTGGGTGAGCCGCTGTGTGCTGGCCTGGGAACTTTCCAACACGCTCGACAGCGAGTTCTGCGTGCTGACGGTGGAGGAGGCCCTGGAGGGGCATCCGGCGCCGGAGATCTGCAACACCGACCAGGGCAGCCAGTTCACCGCACAGGTCTTCACCGGCTGCCTGCAGCAGGCCGGGATCCGCATTTCGATGGACGGGCGGGGGCGCTGCATGGACAACATCTTCATCGAGCGGCTGTGGCGCTCACTCAAGTACGAAGCCGTGTATTTGCACGCACTTGCGGACGGATTCGCGGCGAGGCAGGTGATCGGGGAGTGGATGGAATTCTACAACCATGAGCGACCGCACTCGTCGCTGGAAGGGCGGACGCCGTGGGAGGCGCTGCAGCGGGGCGGAAGCCGATGAAGCGCAGCAGTGGGGGCGCGCCGCAGGCGGCGCCGGGAGGGTTCCCGCGGCTCCTCTGTCTCCTCAGCGTGGGCTTGCAGGCCGCACACCGGCGGCTGCGCGGACTGCGAGCCCGGGCCGCCGGCCCACACGCCGGGCAGGAGCCGCTCGAGCCCGGGCCGCCTCCTGCGCACTGGCGAGCAGCGTGCGCCCGGACTCCGTCCGACCCGTTCCGGGCCAGGCCTCTGCAGAGGGCGCCGACGGGCGCCTCGCCCAGCCCGTGGGCGGTCGAAGATCTTGGGGGCTTCGCCCCCGCTCCCTGACGGTCGCCCCCCAGGGTTTTTGGAGGCATGGAACACTCCCAAAATAGAGGAGTCGGGTGCCGTCGCCCAGGACAGCACCGGCATGACATTTCGGTCATGTTGCCGCCGTATTCCTGACAGGTTGCTCCCCAGCAGAGCCTGTTTCCGCTTCGGGCGGCGAGCCAAGCCTAACCCGCGGCCGACTGGGAGGTGGCCAGGCATGCCCGCTGGTCGTGCGCCGGGCCTGGGCAGGCTGCGAACTGATGCGCATGGCATCCGCCTCTTCCATGCAGTGCGCTTCCACTGGCTCACAGTGCGCCCTGTAGTGGAAGTAGTCTCCTACAACCTACATGCGCTACAGGGGCTGGTTGCGGACGGGGCCCGGACACCGCCCCAGTGTGGGAGGAGCCTGGTCGCCCCAGCCATGAGGGCCGCAGGCCCCCACGCTGCTGGCCCATGGGGCGGCCGTGTCGGAGGCAGCAACTCGACACCGGCCTGAGGTACAATCGCCTCGGTCGGTACTTCAGAGAAGCGGCGAAATCCACCTTATTCTTGCCGGCCAGTTGTCTAAACAACCCGGACCACCCCACCTGTCAGGCGGAAGCGAGCTGCTCTTAGCGCAGGGATTGGGCGGCATGGGGTTGCAGTGGGTACACCAAGTGAGGTGGTCCTACTTCATTGGACCACTGATCGACATTCTTAAGGTGTACTCCACAACTCTCATTGCTCGTCGATCTGCCTCATTGTAGCAGGGCTTGGACGTGGCTCGAGACCGCTTCCTGCCACCCTCCCGGGCCGCTCCCGGCGTGGTTTCCAAGCCCCGCCCTTCCAACCTTTATCAGGAATCCCTGGCACGCCTCGCCGCCGCGGTGTCGGTGGCTTGCAGCGCTTCTTGCGGCGTGCGACCATCCAGCGCCGAGTGGGGCCTCACCTCGTTGTAGAACGCGATCCACTCGCCGATCACCCGCCGTGCCGCCAGCCCGTCCCGGAGTGCGTGCAGGTATACCGCCTCGTACTTCAGCGAGCGCCACAGCCGCTCGATGAAGATGTTGTCCATGCACCGGCCCCGGCCGTCCATCGACACGCGCACTCCCGCCGCCTCGAGCCGTCCGGTGAAGGCCTCGCTGGTGAACTGGCTGCCCTGGTCGGTGTTGAAGATCTCCGGTCGCGGCCCGCTCCGCAGCGCCTCCTCCAGGGCCTCGGCGCAGAACGCGACGTCCATGGTGTTCGACAGCCGCCATGACAGCACGCTGCGACTGTGCCAGTCCATCACGGCCACCAGGTACAGGAACCCGTGCGCAGTCGGGATGTAGGTGATGTCCGCGCATTCCACCTGATAGGGGTGTTGAATGTCAAGACCCCCCAACAGGTAGGGGTAGATGCGGTGCCCGGGCTGCGGCTCGCTGGTGCGCGGCTTGCGGTAGATCGCCTCCAGGCCCATCCGCCGCATCAGCCGCCGCACGCGGTGCCGGCCGACGACGATCCCCTCCCGCCGCAAGTGGCGACTCATCTGCCGGCTGCCGTAGAAGGGGTATTGCAAGTACAGCTCGTCGATGCGCCGCTGCAGCGCCAGCGTGGCCGCATCGACCGGCTGAGGTCGGTAGTACCAGGACGACCGGCCCACCGCCAGCAACTGGCACTGCCGGCGCAGGCTCGGTGCCGACGGCTCCGCCCGCACCAGCGCCAGACGCTGCCGGCGACTCAGCGACCGAGCGTTTTTTTTAAGAAATCCCGCTCGACAACCAGTTGCCCGATCTTGGCGTGCAGCGCCTGCGTCTCGGCCTCCGCCTTACGGCGCGCGCCGCCCGGCCCGCGCCGCTCGAACACCTCCTCCAGCCCCTCGCGCGCCTTGCGCTTCCACTGGCTCACCTGGTTCGGATGCACCGCGTGCCGCGCCGCGATCCGTTGCACCGTGCGCTCTTCCCGCAATGCCTCCAGCGCCACCCGCGCCTTGAACTTCGCCGTGAACCGCCGTCTCTTGGCCATCACTCACCTCTCCATTTCCCCTATGGAGTACACCTTAACCGATGGTCTGAAAAACCGGGACCACCTCAAAGATCTCCTTGGGCTGGCCACGACAATAGCAGCCAGCACGTGCCTCCGTCCGGCAGCCGGACCTTCTCTCTCAAGCCGCGCAGACCGACGTTGCGCACACCGATGACCGACACCGTCGTGCCCTCCAGTGGATGGCGCGGACGGCGGGTCGTGACCGCCTCCGGTGGGCCCGCCGACCCATCCCCCGGCGACACAGCAGTGTGTGACAAAGGTGGAGACGTTCATCGACTCCAGCCAGCACTGCGGCACTTGCTTCGCCGCTGCCAACTGGATCCGCATCGGTCGCACGGCGGGCCGCGGCCCCTTCAACCCGCCCGGCACGAGCGCGCCCCGCAAGCACATCTTCGTGCACCCGCTCACCCGCGACTGGCGGCGCCAGCTGGGCCTGACCGGCCTCCGGCCCCCGCCGCCAGCCCCAATAGCTCTACCCAGCGCCCCCTGCAGCCCGCCTAGGGACTCTCCCTGCACAAGTGGGCCGACCACGAATTCGGTGCCGCCCCGCTGGGTGATGTACGCTTGACGCGCCGGCTGGTGTGCGTGCAGTCCGCCAAGCCGATGGACTCCGCACCGCGCGCCGCCGAAGGCGACTTGGCCTTGGTGCGCGGCCACTATCGCTTCATCGACCACCGCCCGGACTTGCCGCTGACGGTCGAGAACCTGCTCGCCACCCACCGCCAGCGCACGTTGCGGCGCATCCTCGGGCAGCCGCCGCGCCGGGTGCTGCTGGTGCAGGACGGCTCGGACCTGAACTTTGCCGAGCACAGCGACGGCAAGGGATTGGGGCTGATCGGCAGGAACCACCACTCGGACGGCACGGTGGGCCTGCACATGCACTCCACGCTGTCGGTCAGCGAGGGCGGGCTGCCGCTGGGGGTGACGCGCATCGAGTTCCACCGCCCGGGTCTGGACGGCCCGCCCGAGCGCGCCAAGCCGCCCCCGGAACGCACCACCGGTCGCTGGCTCGAGAGTTGCAGGACTGCGTGGAGCTGGCTAGGCAGCTGCCGGGAACGCGGCCGGTCACGGTGCTGGACCGGGAAGGGGACGTGTTCGCCCTGTTCGCCGAGCAGCGGCGGCTGGAGCACGTGGGCCTGCTGGTGCGGGCCCAGCTGAACCGCCGGGGGATGCGCCGCCGGGTAACCAGAAGCTGTGGGAAGGCCTCACCGACCTCAGGGCCGCCGTGCGTGTCTATGAGCGCATGCTGCGGCTGCAGCAGGAGAGCCTGCTGGCCCGCTCGCTGGCCGCGGACCCCTGATCCCAGCCGCGCACTCCTGATCTTGGCCGCTGTCGACTAATCCACCCGCCCGGCGCAGCCCTGCGAGGGCGTGATGGCGGGCTGCCAGGCAATCGCATAGCGAGAGCCCCGCACGATGGCGCCTGCTCCAAGCTCGAGCACCGCGATCCGCGCCGCAGCGCTCGCCCTCCGGTGGCACGCCCAGTCCCTGCGTGAGGCGAGTCGGCTCCTCCTGTCCGCGTGAGCCTGCGGGACGTGCCAAGACGTGCCACAAGGACGGATTTCGCTCTGATTCCACGGGTCACTTCCCGTCTTGAAGGCTCCCGCACCAGTTCCAGAACCTTACTTGTGTGTCACAGGCACGCCGCGACGGTGTCGCCGGTACACTCCCGCATGCACGCGGCGGTCTAGGTCCGGCCATCTCTCGTCGAGTCCCTCGCCGTAGGCCTCCCCCAGCGCTTTCTCGGTGACGTAGTGCGGCAGCGCAGTCCGCTTCTCCTGCCGATTCCTCGTTGCCAACTACCGTGTCCGTGCGGCTGCCCCCCGTATGCCTCTTGACTGCGGCCCTGCACTCTGGCGGATCCGCCGCCGTTGCCGCTTCTTGGGTCTCAGCCCTAGTCACTACGCTGCCCGCCTCGGACTTCCGTCGGTCGTGCAACCTCGGCTGCTGACTCCTGCCCTCTCCTCTGTCGGCCCGGCGGCGACCCGCCGGGACGCCAGGCAGATCTCCTAGGTGCCGGTGCTGAACGAACGAACGCGCCGAAGGCCTCCGGCACCGCCGCGCCCGCACGAACCGTTCGCCCTCGCGTTCCTTGGGCCCGCTCGGTGTTGCCTGCGACCAAGAGCAAGGCCTCGGCACTCCGCACCCTGCGTTGCAAGGCGCTCCCTACACCGCCTGCCCGCGCCGCCGCCCACGCTTCCTCCCCAGCCTCGCGGCTGACGACGCAGGGCTCGCGGGGAGCAGTGTAATGCACACCCTTCTGCTCTGGCGGACTTGCACTACGTGTCCATCACCAGTGAGCTTGGCTGTTCCCCGGGTATGAGCCGCCGCCCGATGGCTGGGCGGATCTCCGGTACGAGTTAGACAGCTGCAGGGAAATCGTGGCGAACTCCAGCGCTGCCGAGCGTCTAGCCTCAGCATCATGGTACCGCCTGTCACCGGCAGCGGGAAGTGCTAGCGAGCAATCTATTGCGCCACCGAACGTTGGCACTAGCGCATCCCCGCTGAGTCTCCAACTGCTTCGTGGTCCTCGGACTGCGACACTGAAGGCGACACCCGCATGTGCTCGCACGCTGACGAACATCCTTCGGCACCCGCAGCTACCGATTAGTCCGTTGCACCTAGTAGGTCTTGTCGGTGGCCGTCGCTAGGCAGGCAGCCTAGCCTTCGTTGAGCGAGGAGGTTCTCGATTAGCGTAGGGTCTGGCGAGGAACCTACAGTCACCGGGGCTCCGGCCCCGGTCTTCGGATTGCAGCAGGAGAACTGCACTGTTCCGCTCGGAGTCAGCCACCGGGATGCAACGGCTGAGCCGTCCATCGTCGTGGCTGGGGTTGCACGCTGCCATCGCGCATGTTATACTGCCTTCAACGGGAGCCAGATTCTAATTGACAATCTCCTGTACACTAGTTACTGTGCACTCGCGTGTCGCAGCCCGAAAGGAGGTCACTATGACCAAAACGATCAACCTTGACTCGCTCGTCGCGGCCTGCAGGGACTCGTCGTTCGAGGACGGTCTCAGGATCGACTCGGAACTTGAGTCTCTCGCAGGACCTGGAGGGACGGTCAAACCCGCGGTCTACGAAGGAGGCCGCTACCAAGAAGACAGAAGGTGGGCCTCGCCGTCCGACATGGAGCCGACGCCGGTCATCGTGATCGACAACGTTCCCTCCCAAGCCAACCGCTTGGAGGAGGCGCTCCGCCGCCATCGGGAGTCCGCGGCCATTCCAGAGCTGGTTCTCGACCTGTCGGAGCTCGCCAACCTTCCAAGACACCTGCCGTCGAGCATCTCAAGCCTTCAGTTCCCCCATCGCAACGCCGATGCCTACCTCCGCGATTCGCAGATTAAGGGCGTCGACTTTGAGAAGACCCCGCTTGGCAACCAGATCCTCGGAGCTACACCGGAGGCCAGCGGCCCGCTGATGGCATGGTTCCCTCAGGCGCTCCTCTATGGCTTCTGGCAGTCGCACCTCGGAAAGAAGCGCCACAACACGAAGCACGCACGAGCGTGGGTCTCGGAGATCGTCGGATGGATGCCGGCAGCCACGGACACTTCGGTTCTCGGCCTCAAGGGCGATCCCATGAATCTCAACACCAACGAGAAGTTGGCCTCAAACCCCGACGACCGATTCCAGTGGACCATCGGGGCGTCGAAGGCGGCGCTCAAGCAGATCGAAGGTGGGAAGAAAGACAAGCTATCCGAGATAGGTCACGGACAGGTGCCCTTCATGGGTAGCGAGGCGACAGCTGCTGCGGTCTCGTTTGCGAGAGTCACGCAGCGCGCGACACTCTCCTTGGCTCAGCTGCGGCGGATCAGCCTCGGCCGGGACCATTCTCGCTATGCCGATGCGGCGGCCCGAGCCCTGCTGGTTGCGCTGTCACTGCATGCGCATGCCCTCGCATTCGGTCATGGCTTCGCGCTGCGTTCCGGTGCGGAACTGCGGCCAACGAAGGTCACGGCGACATGGCTCGGCGAGAACGCAGACACCGAGTTTGCCTTGGGCGGGCCCGAGCAAACTCGCGACGTCCTGCTGAGCGCGGTGCAGTATGCACGTTCGGAGGGGGTTCCACTCGACGGATGGGGTAAGCCATCGCTTCGTCTCACACCCAAGGAAAACCTGCGCAAGGCGATCCGCGCCACATGGCCAGACTTGGGGGGCTGATGCTGTCTATCACAATCGAACTTCTCCACGGTACGTTCCGGGCGGACCCGGATGGATCAGCACACACAGGGCAATTGAAGGAGGGGGAATGGCCGCCCTCCCCTTCGCGGCTCTATTCTGCTCTTGTAGCTGCCGATGGCACACGGGATCGGCTTCGAGTCACCAGCGGCCGCGAGCTGGAGTGGTTCGAGAGGCTGCCCCCGCCGGTCATCCACGCGCACAGCGGACCATGTCATCAACCGCTGCACCCCCGCTTCGTGGTGGAGGCCAGGCGGAGGTTTGCGACCTCCACTTCGAAAACGAAGGATGTGCTCACTCACCTTGAGTACATCGGTCGTAGTGGTGCCGAGGTCAGGCCCGGTGTGCGTGTCTCACCGCGCTTCCCAAAGGTTGTATACCTCTGGGACACGTCTTGCCCATCCGAAGTGCTGGATGCATTGCAGCTGCGTGCAGCCCGTGTCGGTTATTTGGGAACGGCTGACTCCCCCGTGCGCGTCCGGGTGCAAGACGCCGTGCCTGAGTCACTGGAGCCCGCTGAGGCCTTCCGGCCTGACGCAGAGGGGAGCGTGTACATCCGGGTGCCGCAGGCAGGCGATTTGGACATGCTCGACAGCATCTACGATGCTTGGCTGAAGCGCGGGGTTGGACTAGCCCGCGCGCAGTACCCCTCGCTCTGGCACGAAGCCCGGTATCGGTCCCCGGCCGCCCCACCAAGTGAGGACCGAGGCAGCGTAGTAGCGTGGCTGCGGCTGCGCACTGCGATCTCAGGCCGCCGGGTTGGAGCGGTCACTTCGCTATTCAAGAAGGCTGTGCTGGCCAAGCACCAGAGACTCTACGGAGAGCCACCTGCTATCCTTCACGGTCACGGATTCAAGGGGCCGGGTTACGACTTGGCTCGCTATCTGGCCCTACCGGATGTAGGACACCGCTGGTCCCGAGGGCGGATCCACGGATTGGCCCTCTGGGTGCCGCCTGGTTGCGATCGCGTCGTGAGGAATCGGGCCCGACAGTCTGCGAGGATAGTGCGTCGTTTGGCAGGGCGTGGTTTGAACACTGCTGTTAGGCCCCATGCCGGCGAGCGACGCCCGGACGCCGCTAGGCCAGGCCGCTGGACTCGCGGAGCTCGCTCATGGGTCACAGTGTTTCCGGCCGTCCATGAGCGTCACGTGCCTCTCGACCTTGCCGAGGTGACGAAGTGGTGCAAGCACGCGGGCTATCCGGCACCGGTGTCGTTTCGCTCCACGCGTACTCCTCTGATCCACGGTGGAGTTGACCTGGCACCGGTCGAGGTCAACCGTCCCGGTCGTCCCGGCCCGCCCTATTCGCATCTCCAGATCTGGTTTGCCAAGAAGGTCCTAGGTCCGGTCGTGATCGGTTCGGCCAGGCAACGGGGCTTGGGGCTGTGCGTGAGCTGTCGAGAGGGGGAGTCTTCAAATGACTAATCCAGCGCCGTTGGCCCCGATGCCACAGTTCTCCGAGTTCTACGAGGCCCTCAACAAGCGAGAGCCGTTTCCGTGGCAGGCGCGACTTGCCGAGCGGGTTGCAGTGTCTGGGCATTGGCCGGCCGAGATCGGCGTGCCAACCGGCTTGGGAAAGACAGCCTGCCTCGACATCGCCGTGTGGTGGCTAGCCAGCCAAGCAGCCAGGCCACCGGCTGACCGTACGGCTCCTACTCGAATCTGGTGGGTCGTGAATCGGCGCCTCTTGGTCGATTCCACCGCAGACCATGCCACGAAGATCAGCGATGCACTCAAAGACAGCGACCTTGAGTCTCTCCAGATTGTCAGTCGCCGGTTGCGCTCGATTGCGGACTCCCCAGGATCTTCGCCCCTTGAAGTCATCCGCCTGCGAGGCGGCGTCGCTTCAACTCGCCCCACAGATCCCTCCTGCCCGGCAGTAATTCTGTCGACGATACCTATGTACGGCTCCCGGCTACTGTTTCGCGGATATGGTACGAGCCGGACGATGCGGAGCGTTGACGCGGCGCTGGCGGGAACCGACAGCCTCGTCCTAGTGGACGAAGCTCATCTGGCGCGACACCTCACCAACCTGATCTCGCAGCTCGCAGCCTCCGTTGATGGTGCGGAAGAGATCCTTGGCAAGGTACGGACCCATCCGCAAGTGGTGGCCTTGACTGCTACCGGCGATGCCAAGGAAGAAGACCGATTCGATCTAGACGCCGACGACGAACTTAACGAAATCGTCCGCCAGAGACTTGACGCAACCAAAGCAATCGAGGTCCGAGTTCATACCCGTCACTCCGAGAAGCACTTGGCAACGGCGGCGGAGCGATTGCTGCGGGGAGCGAAGGGGGCGGCGTGTCTCGTCTTCGCCAACTCGCCGGTCACCGCCAGAGCGGCTTGGATGCTTCTTAGGAAGCGTTTCCCTACATCGGTCGCAAGCACGCTCCTCCTCACAGGGAGGACCCGGGAGAGGGAGGCTGCTTCGATCCGGAAACGAGTCTTGGACGGATCCGAAGGCATGGCTGCGGACCGAAGCCTCAAAGCAGTACGCAAGCGACACCTGATAGTAGTCGCCACACAGACTCTCGAGGTCGGTGCCGATATCGACGCGGAGTTCTTGGTGACCGAGACATGCGGTGTGCGCGCTCTCACGCAAAGGCTCGGTCGCCTCAACCGATTGGGTCGATTCAAGCAGTCTCGAGGAACTTATGTCCATATGCCTCCTCCTAGGCGCAAGGGGGCGGCGAGGAGAGGTCCGATTGAATGGCCCGTCTACGGCAGGGAGCCTGATTCCGTGCGAGAGAGGCTTGAAGACGCTGTAGATCCGAACACCGGGGTCGTCAACCTGTCACCGAGAAATATCTCCGAAGTTCTGGGCGAGCCGGGGGATGATCCTGGTCGCGCGCCGGAGATTCTGAAGGGACTGCTGTGGGAGTGGGTGAAGACCACAACACCTCCTCCCGGTGAAGCCCCGGTCGAACCGTACTTCGCCGGTATTGCGGGTGTCGACTATTCCGTGTCTGTCATCTGGAGAGCCCATGTACCGGAGCCCGGTTGGCGGCTCTGGCCTCGTCCCTCCAACGATGAGATTATGAGCATCCCCATCGGCGACTTCCGAGATGTACTTGACAGCGCCGACGAAGTTAGGCGGCTCGGCCCCGATCAGATGACGATTGAGCTGTCGCGGACGGAGGACCTGCAATCAGGCAACGTGGTTGTGCTTCCGTCTGACAGCGGTCTACTGGACGAATTCGGTTGGAACCCAAGTGCAACTGGGACGGTCTTCGATATGTCAGTTCCCGTTCGAGGTCTGCCGCTCGAAGAGGATGCAATTCGTCGACTTGTTGGAGTCTCTCTCAGCGAAACTGTGAGTGTCGACTCGAATGAGATGACGTTAAGCACTCTGCTCAAGGGTGCATTGGGGGATGTCGAGGACCATGAAGATCCAGACGAGGCTCGAATGCGGGAGGCTGCAGAGCAATTGCGGCAGGAACTGAGCAAGACACGACCCGAAGGATGGGAAGAATCTGAATGGAGCAATTTTCTGGATGACTTGGGGCCACCAGTAGTGTCCTTGACCGATGAAGTTCCTCGGCTTCCTTGTTCGAAAGTCTCGAGCGAGCGCCGCCAGAACGCGACGCTGCTACATCAGCACGGAGAGCGAGTGGGCAAGGTGTCCGAATCGCTCTCCGAGCGGATCGGAGTCCCATTGAAACTCGTTCGCGTGATTGCGAGGGCTGGACGCTGGCACGATTGCGGGAAGGCTGACTCACGGTTCCAACGCTGGCTCAACCCGGCAGGTAGTGCAACGAACGGCGAAAGTTCGCCCCCGCTGGCGAAGTCGAAGATGCCGAGAAGCCGCTGGAACGCTACGCGTGTGGCGGCAGGATGGCCTCGAGGCGGTCGCCATGAAGCGTTGTCTGCACGCTTGGTTCGTGCTTGGGTCGCGACCGTCGGTGACGAGGATCCCTTGCTAGCCGACCTACTCGTCCACTTGGTGGCCAGCCACCATGGGAGCGGGAGACCACTGATCCCACCTGCGACGGACGGTGCGATGGGCACCGTGGTTGCCGAGATTGAAGGCGTTCAGTTGGAGTCTGGTGTCGATCTCTCGGTCGTCGACTGGGAGCAGCCAGCTCGGTTCCGCCGCCTCAACGACAGGTTCGGGCCTTGGGGGTTAGCCTTGATGGAGACAATTGTGCGGCAAGCCGACTATCGTGTGTCGAGCGAGGAAGCCAGTGAATCGCGGGAGGCCGCATCATGAAGGAACTGCATTGCGTAGGAATGCCGGCGGGGTGGCTCAATGCTTGGCTGGCGGCGGTGGGATCCACTGTTCTCAGTCCGCAGTTGCGTCTACGGTGGACAGCAGATGCAACACCTCATGCGGTTCTCAGGGCGCAGCACGACGATCCAGCGACGGTCTTGTTGAATGCGTGGCCAACCCAGAAGGACCTTGAGAACCTGCCGATTCGAAGGCGGTGGCCCAGTGTGATGGAGTTGCCAAGGAAGGTGACAGTTGCTGCATTCGCGGAGCGATCAGCTGCCGTTCGCGAAAACCCGTGCTCTTGGACTCTGTCATCCACCATCACCGACCTACATGTAGACGAGAAGCAGTGCGTTGCGCATGGGCCGTTCGATCCGCCAGTGCCTAGGGGCCTCGTCCTACATGACCGTCTGTGCCGACTGAGAGCCGATCCAAGTATTGAGGATCTCCGTAGATCCTTGGCTGGCACTGGCAAGAGGATAAGAAACAACGGCTTGGGGTTCGATATTACTCGGATCGGATCGGGAGCGGACTCGTCATCAAAATGGATCGATCCGGTTGTGGAGACACTGGCATTCTTTGGATTGCAGCTCTTCCCTGTTCGAGGGAGAGGTACGGATGGGAAGGTTCAGAAAGGGGCTCGGCCGTCTACGATTCAACGAGGGTGGGTAGAACTGAGGAGTTCGCGAGAACCACCGTGGTTTACTTGGCCAGCTTGGAGCCATCCTCTCGATTGTGCGGCGATTGACGCGCTCCTTGATGCCGGGCGGAAGTGTGGGCAAAGAAGACCGTCAGTTGAGCGTCGGCCAGCCAAGCGGCTCCGAGCAGCTGATATCTGGCAGATCGAGCGACGAGGCAAGCGGTCTGGATTGGGAATTCACGCTGCATGGCGCAGCGTGAAGTACAAGGCGAAGGGGAGTTCGGACACAACTCGCGGTTTCGGGGCAGAGAGACTTGACTGAGCCAGTGGTAATCCCAATCTCGGCAATCGAGAAATTCGTCTATTGCGCTAGGCAGTGTGCCTTGGTCCACTGTGACGGCGTCTGGATCGACAACGCACACACTGTCCGAGGCTCACACGCGCATCAGAGAGTCGACTCTGGACGATCACGCCACGAACGTGGGAGGATGGTGCTTCGTGCGATTCCACTGTGGTCCGAGAAGCTCGGTCTCTCGGGGCGTGCCGACGCCGTTGAAGTTGACGGCGAGAGAGTGTGGCCGGTTGAGTACAAGTCCGGTGTGCGCCATGGCGATGCGGCCGACTTGCAAGTATGCGCACAGGGGATGTGCCTAGAGGAGATGCTTAGCGTGGACATTCCATACGGCTACGTATGGTACGGCGGGCCAAGACGTCGGTTGAGAGTTGACTTCACGGCTAGACTTCGACTTGGGGTAGAGCAGAGTGTTGACGAAATCCGAAAGCAGTTGCTATCTGGTGAGCTGCCCCAAGCTCCGAACGACGATCGTTGCAAGGAATGCCAACTTCGATCTCATTGTCTGCCCGAGGTGACTAGTACGCCACGCCGAATCACGCGCCACATGTTGGAGGAAGTCTTTCGATGCGATACCTGAGCACGTTGTACGTGCGCAGTCACAAGGCCCGAGTTGGCCTGCAAGCTGGAGCGCTGCGTGTCTCGTCACCGGACGGGAAGCAGCGTGTCCCGCTAGAGGCAATCGATGGACTTGTAATGCTGGGTGGCGGGCAAATAACCTCGCAGGCTCTGGAGGCATGCGTCAAGAAGGGTGTCCGAGTGGCGGCGCTGCACCGCAGTGGCTCCGTCAGATTTCTTGTGGGCAACAAGGCGGGAGGCAACATCAACTTGCGTATCGCACTGTATCGGGCTGCGGCCAACGAGGCCCAGTCGCTTGAGCTCGCGAAGGTGATCGTTGCGGCGAAGCTACAAAACAGCAGGACGGTCCTCTCTCGTTGGAGCCGGGACGCGACGGATGCAGCCGTAGGCGAGAGCCTAGCGTTGCGGGCTGGCCAGATCCTAGCCCGGATACCACGTCTTCGTAATGTGCAGACAGCTGACCAAGTGAGGGGAATAGAGGGAGATGCGGCCCGAATTTACTTTCGTGGTGTGAGCGAAGTCCTGGCAGGGTCAGCCCTCGAATTCAGCACTCGTAACAAGCGACCACCGAGAGATCCCGTGAATTCTGCGTTCGGCTTCTGTTACGGTCTCTTGGTGACCGAGTTCGTCGGCGCGATCGAGAGTGTAGGACTGGATTACCAACTGGGGTTCTTACATCGACCTCGATCCGGTCGCCCTTCACTTGCGCTCGACTTGGTGGAGGAGCTACGGTCTTTGACAGATCGATTCGTGGTGTCACTGGTCCGCCGCCGGCAGATGGGTCAGGAACAGTTCGTACGGACTCCGGGGGGAGCGGTCTACTTGACGGATGATGGACGTGCACGGCTGATTCGTGCATGGGAGCGGCACAAGGAAACGGAACTGCGGCACTCGGTCCTCAAGCGAGGTGTAGGTCGATGGGCTGTTCCAACGATCCAAGCGACACTCCTTGCTCGTCATCTTCGAGGCGATCTTGCATCATATCCTCCATTCATTCTGAAATAATACATGGATTTTCTTATTACGTACGATATTGCTGGTACTCGGGCGGAAGGAGCGCACCGTCTGAGGAAGGTCGCCAAGATCTGCGAGAGGTATGGCGAGCGTGTACAGTTGTCTGTGTTTGAGTGCAGACAGTCACCCTCTCGAATGGCTCGCATGATCGGGGAATTGCAGGATGTCATTGACACGGAGGTGGATTCCCTGATTGTTTACAAGTTCAACGGCGGAATCGATGATGCCCGCCAGACGTTCGGACGGGCCCAGATCCACGAGCTAGGGGAGCCTTGGATGCTCTAATGTGTCTGCGAACCCTCGGTGATCCCATGGACAACCAAGGTTCAGCAGTTGAATAGTCGAAGCACATGTTGAATATGTTTCACTGAAGTGCATGAAGTGTTTGATTGAAGTGCGAAAGAATCGCGCACTTGCCCCAGCTAGCCTCGACGTGGTACGATTAGCGGTGTTGCCGTGTTGCCGGGGTTCGTGCCCCGGCCTTCGTTGAGCGTCGATCGCTAGTTTCGTTTCCCACGATAGTCGGCTGTGTTGCCGGGGTTCGTGCCCCGGCCTTCGTTGAGCGCTGCTGGAAGCGCGGGCGGCGGCCAGTGGCGCACGTGTTGCCGGGGTTCGTGCCCCGGCCTTCGTTGAGCGGTCCCCTGATACGTGCTCAAGAGAGCCCAGTTCGCGGTGTTGCCGGGGTTCGTGCCCCGGCCTTCGTTGAGCGTCCGCTGACGGAAACGTTACCGTGTCCGTGCTGACCGTGTTGCCGGGGTTCGTGCCCCGGCCTTCGTTGAGCGATCCTGTCTGCCGGATAGGCCACGCTTGCCTTGGCCGTGTTGCCGGGGTTCGTGCCCCGGCCTTCGTTGAGCGGTCAGAGTTAACAGCTCTGGCTCGGCGCTTGAATGTGTTGCCGGGGTTCGTGCCCCGGCCTTCGTTGAGCGGCCACCAGCGCACCGGCCACCGCCTTCACGAGCGCGTCGTGTTGCCGGGGTTCGTGCCCCGGCCTTCGTTGAGCGGTCGCGGGCAACACGTGGCGGGAGCTGAGCGTTTCCGGTGTTGCCGGGGTTCGTGCCCCGGCCTTCGTTGAGCGTTGTCCCACGGACGGATCTGGGGGACGAACAGCCACGTGTTGCCGGGGTTCGTGCCCCGGCCTTCGTTGAGCGCACGGGCTGGCGTGGACAGACGTTGAGCGGGTCGGCGTGTTGCCGGGGTTCGTGCCCCGGCCTTCGTTGAGCGCGGTGGGCCACGAACACGCCGCTGGCAGGGTCCGTGTGTTGCCGGGGTTCGTGCCCCGGCCTTCGTTGAGCGCTTCTGACTACGGGCAAGCTCTCGGTATGCGGCGACGTGTTGCCGGGGTTCGTGCCCCGGCCTTCGTTGAGCGCACGCTGGAATCCACCCCTGGGCAGAAATTTGGCCGTGTTGCCGGGGTTCGTGCCCCGGCCTTCGTTGAGCGCGGTTCGATTCCCAGGACGGGCCAAGGGCAGTGGCCGTGTTGCCGGGGTTCGTGCCCCGGCCTTCGTTGAGCGTGCCGAAATTTCATCACCACCCGGCTGCTCGCCTCCGCGTGTTGCCGGGGTTCGTGCCCCGGCCTTCGTTGAGCGCCGGCGGGCGGATCTGCGACGACTGCCGCGCGGACCTCGTGTTGCCGGGGTTCGTGCCCCGGCCTTCGTTGAGCGACCATCGCCAAGTGGGAGCCCAGCTTCCCGGACGGGTGTTGCCGGGGTTCGTGCCCCGGCCTTCGTTGAGCGTTCAAGCCGTCTGGGATGTGGTCCGTGACGCAGTTGTGTTGCCGGGGTTCGTGCCCCGGCCTTCGTTGAGCGTCGAATATCGTCGCCATGATCGCGGTCTCCGGGCTGGTGTTGCCGGGGTTCGTGCCCCGGCCTTCGTTGAGCGGATGCGGTGGAACATCTGTTGCAAGGCGCGAGGCGGTGTTGCCGGGGTTCGTGCCCCGGCCTTCGTTGAGCGCCGGCTGATCGGATGTACCTGCCCGGATTAACTCCGGGTGTTGCCGGGGTTCGTGCCCCGGCCTTCGTTGAGCGGTTCGCGACCAGCTCTTCGAGATGTTGGCGATGGAGTGTTGCCGGGGTTCGTGCCCCGGCCTTCGTTGAGCGGCCTCAAGCTCCCGGATCCGGGCGTCGTCTGCGGCTGTGTTGCCGGGGTTCGTGCCCCGGCCTTCGTTGAGCGCCACCGGCGATGCGTGGGCAGCTATTTCAAATTTGGAATTCAGCACAATTATACACACATGTAGCGAAACTATAGGGCCTATAGCGCGCTGCTGGGTCCCCGAATTCTTGCCCTCCATGACTCGAAGTCCCTTGCTTGCGCACGAGATCCCGGCAGGGGCCACCAACCCGCCCATCCAGACTGAGGCTTGACAGCAATAGAAAAGATGGTTTAAACAGATAGATTGGACAACGTTCTCCAGACCATTGTGCGCTCGCTGCGCTCCACAGCCGATGCGCTCCCGGATGCTCGCAACGGCCCCAACCTTCGTTACACCCTGGCAGACGCCGTGCTCAGCGCCTTCGCCTGCTTTTTCGTGCAGTCTCCCTCCTTCCTCGCTTTCCAGAGAGAGCTGCTGTTTCGCTGGGCCCGCTCGAACTGTCAGACGCTGTTTGGCATCAAGGACATCCCCTGCCCACAGCAGATCCGCAACCTCCTCGACGGTCTCCCGCTAGCCAACTTCGCGCCCCTGTTCTTGCGCATCCTCTCTGACTTGCGCAGCCAGCCGCGCTCTCTGGGCCCCTTCCTGCGCCTCGGCGGACGTGTGCTGGTTGCCCTCGATGGAATCGAGTTCCACCAATCCCGCAAGATCCGCTGCGCACTGTGCTCCTGCCGCCATACCGGCAAGGGCAAGATTCCCCAGTACTTCCACACCATGCTGGCTGCCGTGATCGTCGCCCCCGGCCACAATCGCGCCCTGCCCTTGATGCCCGAATTCGTGCGTCCCCAGGATGATCCCGGCGAGCAGGGCTCGCGCCAATCCCGCAAGCAGGACTGTGAGCTCAACGCCGCCAAGCGCTGGTTCGCGTGCTGGCACGAGCAGTTGCGCGGCTTGCGTCCGGTGTACCTCGGTGATGCCCTGTACTCCAAGCATCCGTTCTGCCGCCAGATCCTGGATGCCGGCGCCGATTTCCTGTTTGTCGTCAAGCCCGGCTCGCATCCTGCCCTGTTCGCCGCCATCGACGGCACCCGCCCGCGTACCACGAACTGGCTGCGGCGCCGCAGCCAGCACGGACGCGGCTGGCGGCAGCAGCGCTACCGCTGGGTGTCGGGCGTGCGCGTGCGCAACAGCACTGACGCGGTCACGGGCACCTGGATCGAGATGCGCATCTGCCAGCGCAGGCCCGATGGTTGGCAGCAAACGTACTACAGCACCTTCTTCACGAGCCTTGAGGTGCGCGGCGAGAACGTCGAGGAAATCGCGCGCTGCGCGAGAGCGCGCTGGAAGGTCGAGAATGAGTGTTTCAATTGCATCGCGCGCCATGGACAGAACTTCAAGCACAATTTCGGCCATGGCAACAAGGGTCTGGCGAATGTGCTCGCGACGCTGAACCTGCTGGCCTTCGCGCTGCACACAGCCCTCGACGGCCTGCCGGGCCGCTGGCAGCAATGCCGTGAGTACCTGCAAACGCGCAGCAAGTTCTTCGCCAAACTACGCTTCTTCACTGAGGAATTCGTCTTCCGCGACTGGCCCAGCCTGTTGGACACGATGCTACACCGGCGAGCACCACCGACTTGGCAATGGGGGGGTTGCACCCCAGCATGAGTATCGGCAGCAGTCAATCACGCTCTGCTACAAGAGCCAGCAGCATCGCTGTGCCCGCTGCCACAAGAGCCCATCGGACAGGGTGTCGCTCTACGGCACCAGTGGCCCTTACAGCCACGACCGCATGCCGAGATGCCCGCGCAATCCTCACCTAACCGAGCAGATCGCTAGCGACAGCACACCTTCCGAACTGCATCGCTCGAGCTACCTGCCATATTTGGAACTGCTGATGCGTGGGGGCCGAGTTGGAGCCATGTGTTGCCGGGGTTCGTGCCCCGGCCTTCGTTGAGCGAACGCTCTCAAGTTCGACATGGAGAACGGGACGCGTGTTGCCGGGGTTCGTGCCCCGGCCTTCGTTGAGCGGGCGGGCAATGTAGCGGGTGAATCCGCCGTGTCTTGTGTTGCCGGGGTTCGTGCCCCGGCCTTCGTTGAGCGGGCTCTCCGGAGGGTTGACCACCTCGTCTGTGCCGGTGTTGCCGGGGTTCGTGCCCCGGCCTTCGTTGAGCGCGCCACTGAAATGCTTTCCCGCACTGCCTGCACATGGTGTTGCCGGGGTTCGTGCCCCGGCCTTCGTTGAGCGCAGCAAGTCCGGCATCTACTGACCGGGTGGAAGCCGGCTTTCCGGAACTGGAGCCGTGGGCCACGGACTGGCTCGAGCGGATCGGGGAAGTGTTCCACTTGGCGCGCCTGCGTCGCAGGGCCTGGCAGCCCGAACTGCCCTTAGAGCACCAGGCGGAGGACTTCGAGGCTGCGCAGGCAAGCCTGAAAGCCAGCCTCGGGAAACTCTTCGACGACGCGCTGCAAGAGTGGAGGCACCTGGCTGTGCGCTATGAACTGCTGATAGCCGTGCCAAGCGGTGGCCGGACCGGCGCGGAGCTGGCCCAGGTGGAAGCGCAGGGCAAAGCCACGGCGTCCCTGATCCTGCACAAGGCGGGTCTCAGCGTGTTCCTCGAGGATCCGGCGATTCCCATGGACAACAATTACTCGGAGCGGACCTTGCGCGGACCCGTGATCTCGCGCCGGCTGAGCTTCGGGTCCGGCGGTCCGGCCGGGGCCGAGACGGCGGGGCGTCTGCTCAGCGTGCTGCAGACAGCGAAACAGGCTGGGCTGAACCCGTACCGCTACATGCTGGATTGGCTGGATGCCTGTGCGCGCAACCGGGGCCAAGCCCCATCGGACCGGTCCCCATGGCTCCCGTGGGAGATGGACGAGCAGCGCATCGAGGAACTCCGCGCACATCCCATACGCTGGTGGACCCCGGCCAACGGGCCACCAGCGACAGCGCCGGCTGACGCACCCGACAGCACTTTCCTGCACGCAGCTTAACTCCCCGCTGAGGCCAGCTCGCGAGTGTCGCTACGTCACTCGCCCACCTTCTCAGGCTGGAGCCTGAACGCGGCGAGCGAGGCCACTCTGCACCTCCGGGCCGCACCTTCACCTATCCGCGCCTTCCCTCCATTTGGCCCTCGCGAGGGCCAGTCTCTCAGGCCCCAATTACTCCCCGGACTGAACGCTTACGTCGCGGAATTGTCGACCCGCCCTTCGGGTTTGACCTGGCACGGCACGACGCCGCCACGCCCCCGTCCGAGCCGTGGACGCTGCAGCCCACGCACCCGGAATTGCTGGAGGCGCTGGCGGTGGACTTCGAGCGCAGCGGGTACGACTTGCGGCACCTGCTCAAGACGATCGTGACCTCGAGCGCCTACCAGCTCTCCTCTTTCGTGCCCGGCGAGTACGACCCCGCCCATGACGAGTACTTCGCGCGGCACATCGTCCGCAGGATGTCGGCCGAGGAATTCTGGGACGCGGTCCAGCAGTCCACCGGCATCTTCGAGGAGTTTCGAGTCAAGAATGACGACGACAAATTCAGCTACGTGATGCAGTCGCGCTTCAACCACGACTTCGCGGCGAGCCACAAGGGTCTGTGGAACTTGCTCCAAGACTGGGGCCAGACCGATCGGGAGGATCCCCCGCACAGGCGCCCGAGCATGGTTCAAGCCGCGAGCGTTCTCAACCACGAGCTGATTCTCGAGCGGGTCAAGGTCCGCGAAGGCGGTCGACTGGATACACTCCTGCGCGGACCGCGGGGCCGGTCGAACCGGGAGGTCGTGGAGGAGCTGTTCTTGGCCACCGTCAGTCGCCCGCCCACGGAGAGCGAGTCACGGCAGGCGGAGGGGTTGCTGGCATCGCACCGAGACCAAGGCGCGGAGGATCTCTTGTGGGCACTGCTCAACCGCCTGGAATTCGTCCTGGTCCAGTGAGTGGCGCGAGGGGATACATGACCGAACCGACCCACTTCCCTACCCTCACTCGCCGCGAGCTTTTTCGATCTGGACTGGTCACCGTCACCGGCGGCACGCTCGCGCCGATGCAGCGGTCGCTCGACGCGAGCGCCGGAGGCAGGGCTAACATTCGCGGGGGCGCGGAATGCGTGGTCGTCCTGAACTTGGTCGGCGGACCGTCACAGATGGACACCTTCGACGTCAAGGAGCACCCGACCACCCCGGAAGATCTCGACATCCGCACCACGAAGCTGGGTCCGCGCTGGCCGTACGGTTTGCTTCCAAGGACGGCGGAGATTCTGGACGACCTCTGCGTCGTGCGCTCGATGGGGGCTTGGGAGACGTTCCACAACCTCGCGCAGTACAACATGCAGACGGGACACCCGTTCAACGCTTCGCGAGCTCGCGAAATCCCGTCCATCGGATCGGTGATCGCCTACGAGTTGCTGGAAAAGGCAGAGGAGACGGACTTTCTCCCGCCTTTCGTCTCGATGAACTATCCGGCCGGAGCCGTGAACGGGACGCTGATCCGGGAGGGCTTCCTGCCGAGTTCCTCGGCGCCCTTGACGCTGGACCAGCGAAAAGGCGGCAACATGCCGTTCTTCATCGACGAGCGGGAGATGCCGCGCCTGAACCGCAGGCTTGACTTCCTGCGCACGTTCGACAGCTCGCGAAGTCTTCGGGGGCCGGGCGTGTCCAAGCTGTTCAGCGAGTGGGACTACTTCGCCTCCAGCGCGGAGCGCATGATCAAGTCCCCGCGGATGGCCGGGATCGTGGAACTGCCGGTGCAAGACCGGGAGCGCTACGGCGGTTCCCCGCTGGGCGACGTGTGCATCGTAGCGCGCAACATGGTCGCCGCCAGAGTGGGAGCCCGCTACATCCTCGTCAACCAAGGCGGGTGGGATCACCACGGCGCCATCTACGGTAAGCAGGACGCGACCATGGAGGATCCCCGCCAGCGCGGGGGCTTGTACAAGAATTGCGGGGAACTCGACCCAGCGTTTGCCGGCCTTGCCTCGGATCTCAAGCGGCTGAAGGATGACAGCGGGGCGCCCCTGCTGGACAAGACTCTGGTGATGGTACTCGGCGAGTTTGGCCGCACACCGGGAGAGCTGAACGACATTCAGGGGCGCGACCATTGGCCGGCCGTGCGTTGCGGAGCATTCGCCGGCGCGGGCGTTGCGGGCGGTCGAGTGATCGGGGCCACCGACGCGCAAGGAGGCGCGGTGACCGACTTCGGGTGGCACAAGAACCGCCTGATCTACCCCGAAGATGTGACGGCGACGATTTACTCGGTGCTGGGCATCGACTGGACGAAAAAGCTGCCGGGAGCACCGTCAGGCCGTGCTTTCCAGTATGTCGAGCCCATGTCCGGAACGGACTTCATCGGCAGCACGGAGATTCCCGAGCTCTTCGCGTAGGCGCGACGGCCGCGCTCTCGGGACTGCCGCGGAGCGACCCAAACCAGCGACCCGCCAGTCTCGTCAGGAGACGGTCCCGCGACTCAGCAACTACACTCTCAGGGAACACCGGTGATCGACTGTACCGCGGCGGGCACAAGCCCGGCCCGGGCGCCACGCCGGTCACGAGCAAGAGCGATCAACGAGTCATGAACCCACTGCCCCTCCACCCGAAGTTCCGACATGCCGCGCTGATATTGGCATTGGCGGTGGCTGCCGGCCCCAGTCTCGCGCAGAGCGGCCGGGTCTCCGCGTATCCCGCCGCCCTGACCGGGGGCAACTACATGCACAACTACTACCTGCCACCGCTTGCGAGCACTCCTTGGCGGCCCTGCTTCTCGCCTGACGGCCAGTGGATCGCGTTCAGCATGGCAGGCTCGATCTGGAAGGTCCGCGTCGGAGGGGATGTCGCCTACGAGCTCACTTCGAACCCGACCTACGACTCGTCACCTGCCTGGTCGCCTGACGGTCGCTGGATCGCCTACACGGCCGACAACGCCTACCGCAGCATCAACCTGATGCTGCTCAACGTTGCAACCGGAGAGAGCACCGCTCTCACGGATGGATCCCACCTCAACCTCGACCCGGCCTGGTCTGCCGACGGCTCCCGCCTGCTCAACGTCTCAACAGAGCCGGACGGCTGGTACCACATCGACGCGCTGCCCATTGAGAACGGCGTCCCGGGCGAGCCCGTGAGGCTGACCACGGACAACGCCTATCCAAACTCAAGGCTGTACTTCGGGAGCCAGGACCTGCACATCGAGCCCACGCTCTCCCCTGACGGCACCGAGATGATCCTGGTCTCGAACAGAGGCATACCGCTGGGTTCCGGCGCGCTGTGGCGGGCGCCTGTCGGGCCGGACGCCATGGCCTCGGCCACCCAGATCCACAGGGAGGAAACCCTGTACCGCACACGGCCCCAATGGTCCCCCGACGGCGCGCGCATCCTGTACAGCTCGCACCGGGGAAGCCAGTTCAGCAACCTGTACGTCCTTCCGGTCGAGGGAGGCGAGCCGTACCAGCTCACGTTCGGGGATTTCGACCACTTCGAGCCGCGGTGGTCCCCGGACGGCGAGTGGATCGTCTACGTGGCGAACGAGCACGGTCCCTCAGAGCTGCGCCTGCTGAAGACCTTTGGCGGCGAGGAACGGCCGGTCAAGATCCGGCAGCGTGTCCATCGTGGCCCCAGGGGCACGCTCAGAGTGTCGGTCATCGATGCCGAGACGGGCAATCCCACGGCGGCCCGAATCACGCTGCGCGCCTCTGACGGCAAGGCCTACGCGCCCGCCGGGGCCTACCAGCGCGTCGCAGCCCGGGCACTGCACTTGGACTTCTTCCACACCGCCGGGGATTTCTCCGTCAGCGTCCCTTCTGGCGAGGTATCGGTGCTGGCCACCAAGGGTCTCGAGCGACTGCCCGCCCGGGGCACCGTCACGGTCCAACCGGGGCGGGTCGCATCCCTGCGACTTGAGCTGGAGCGATTCACCGACTTCGGGGCGTTGGGCTGGTACAGCGGCAGTGACCATGTGCACATGAACTACGGCGGCAACCTGCGCAACACCCCCGAGAACCTGATGTTCATGGCAGGTGCCGAAGATCTTGACATGGTGGGTGAGAAGATCGCGAACAAGGACAATCGGATCTTGGACCACCAGTACTACCGGGGACCGGTGGACGAAGCGCTGTCGGAACCCGGGCGGCTGCTGTCATGGGCCCAAGAGTACCGGCCGCCGTTCTACGGGCACATCAACCTGATCAACCTGACCAAGCATCTGATCTCGCCATTCACGACTGGCTACGAAGGAACGGCCATCGAGAGCCTCTACCCGAGCAACACCGACATCTTCCGGATGGCGCGCGAGCAAGGAGGCGTGGGCGGCTACGTCCACCCCTATTCCAGCGATCCGGCCTCGGTCGGATACGGGGGTGCCCGCGGATTCCCAGTGGACGTAGCGCTGGGGACTGTGACCTATCTGGAGGTCATGACGAGTGCCTGGCAGGCGCGCAACACCGCCAAGGTCTGGCACCGGATTCTGAATTGCGGGTTCCGAGTGACCGCCTCCGGGGGCGAGGATTCCATCACAGACCTGCACCGCACGCCCGCGATCGGGGCAGCCCGGATGTATGCCCACATCGGGGACCACCTGACATGGGACGGGTGGGTCGATGCCGTGCGATCGGGGCGCACGTTCATCACCAACGGTCCCCTTGTGCGACTCGCGATCAACGGGGCCATCGCTGGCGGCGAGGTCCGGCTGCCCGCCGAGGGCGGAACGGTCGAGGTCGCGGCCTCGATGGAGTCCGCGTTCCCCGTCGAGAGGCTGGAGCTGGTCCGGAACGGAGAGGTGATCGAGCGCATCCCCCTGAGCGACGACGGGCGGTCGGGGTCCCTGCGCAAGCATGTCGAGGTAACGGCCAGCGGCTGGTACACCCTGCGGGCACTCACCGACGGGCCCGCCCCGCCCGTGGACGACACGAATCTGCACGGCGAGACCGGAGCGATCTTTGTCTACTGCGGCAACGAGTCGATCCGTTCGAGAGAGGACGCGGAGTACTTCGTGCGCTGGATCGACGACATATCGCGGCAGGCGCGCGAACATCCGGGCTGGCGGTCGGAACGCGAACGCCAGCACGTGCTCGGGCAGTTCAGAGAGGCGCGCGAGGTCTTCGAGCAGCGGGCGCGGGATGCTCGCCGATAGGCCAGCACCGACAGATTCGACCGCCGTCTGGGGCCGAGGACCGGGCCAAGTCGCAATCCGGCCCTGTCTTCGCCGAGCCGGTCCGAGCCGCGGCACCGGCCTGGTGGAATCGCAGCGGCGAGAGTCTCGTGCCCGGTTGCGGACCCGCAATTAGGGAGCGGTCTGGCGAGAGCCTGCCCGACAGCACTCCAGAACGGTGGATTGGCAGCAAGGTCCGATCCGGCCGGGCCGAAGTGCGGCCAGTCGGTCCGGTGCCCGCCCCGGGGACTCGGCGGACAGCGCAGCTAGAGGGCGACTGTCAAACCTTGAGCGTGCCCGGCGCGAAGACGGCCAGGAGGTGGCCGCCGGCAAATCACGGCGCAATTCTCAGCTTGCCGAAGTGAATGTGCGTTCTGCTCCTCGTCGCAGTTCCACTGTCCCAGACGCCTCGGAAATCGCCGGGCGCAACCTCGACCAGTGTCGGATAGGAGTTCTTGATACCAGCGTCGAAGAAGGTCTTCTGCTCGCTCCAGGCACCTCCCTTGGGTTTGGTCTTGTACCGCAGGGCCATCCTCCCGCCCGGTTCCCGCTGCGCCGGACCATCGTTGTAGACGTAGATGTGGGTACCATCGCTGGCCTGGCCGAAGTAGGCCTTTGACTTGGCGTTGTGGAGTTCCGGCTCTTCCCGGGCCTCGCTCCAAGTGCGGCCACCGTCAGTGCTCGCGCTCGAATAGGCGCGGGGCGGGTCGGTCGTCAGGTTGGAGTTGTCGTAGTTCGCGGTCCGCATCACGATCTTGAGCTCGCCAGAAGCGTCACCCGGCGCAATGTTGCCCTCGTGCAGGAACACGCGAGCCGCGGTTGGCTGGGGAATATACGCCTCGAGCTTCCACTCGAGCAGGCTGGTGCTGCTGAGGATGAAATGGTCGCGGGAGCCACGCGGGTCGTTCTGGAGCGTGTTGCGGTGTGCCGGCAGAAGGAACAGTGACCGGCCGTCGATCTCAGTCTCCACGATGCCCGCATTGGTGATCAGCGGTCCGGTGTAGTGCATCGCCAGCTCGACCGGTGTCCAACTATGCCCACCGTCGGCGGTGAACGCGGCGGCAAGCTGGGACTCCTCACTGTTCTCGAACGAGATGAAACAGCGCATCACGAACAGCCACACGACATCCTGCCCCGGTGCCCGATAGAGGACCGGGTTCGCATAGGCGAACTGGACTGCCCCTTGGCGCTGGCGATGGTCAAAGACGGGAACGGGCTCCCCCCACGTGTCGCCGTCGTCCCTGGAAACGGTGACAAGAATGTCCCCCATGTCCTTCTTCCCGTTGACCATTGCACCGTACGCAACGATAAGGTCCCTCTGGCGATCCCCCCGAGTGATGAACGGCTGCCATACCCGCCAAGCGTAGGGGTGTTGCTCGACGCGTCGGATCACCCGCAGGTCTGACACATCACCCTTATGTTCGTGGGTCTCGGCCAGAACGGCGGGAGCAGCTATCAGGACTGCGGCCTGGGCGGCCAAGATCACCCATGAGACCGCTCGATTCGTGCCCCTTGCTTCCATGGCTTCACCGTAGCGCAGCTCGCTCGCCACTGGGACGCGTCTCAGCTCAGACTGCCCGCACACCGCACGCATCACAGTGGCGCGCAGTGCCCATGACCCACAACGGGACGTAACAGACTCGTACCGGCTATGTCAGCACTGGAGCAGGGTCGAGCAGAATCCGATCAGCCACACGCTCCGGCGTCCCGAGAGCCTTGGGCGTGTGCAGGCGATCTCGACCGCGGCTGGCGCCACCAGCCGCACTGAGCGGAAGCTGCCAACGCCGGACAACGTCGGCCAAGCAGCGCGCACGATGGCGATGATTGGCGGGTATCTGAATCGCAAAAGGGACCCCCCTCCAGGCCGCGAGAAGCTGTGGGAGGGCCACACCGATCTCTCCGCTGAGGCGTGCTGCTGCGGGCGGATCCTGCGGATGGGAGAGTACCGCCTGGTGATCCGCAAGCTGGCACCGGGGTAGTCCGCCCTGCCCGCCGACACCAGCCGATTGCACCAACCAAGGGCTTGGAAGCAAGGCCGGTCGGAAGAGCTGGTTGTTGGGCGCCACGTTACCAGGGCTGTCGGCTCTCACGCAACGAACTAGCCGGGTCGCCCGGTGCGGACAATGCCCGCGCCGAGGTGACATGGCCCAACGCATCGGTCGCTAGCCGCGAGCTCTGGCTCCCAACCCTCGACCGTCTGTGCCGACGGGCAGGCCACCTTGGCGAGAACCCGCCCCAGGCGGCCACCCTTCGGACAATGGCGGACCAGAATAGGCCCACGGGTAACCTCCGGTGTTCGTCGAGCGCTACTAGGTAATAAGGCTCTTCAGCAGAACCTGTGGGCGAGATCATGTTCCGGCAGATCGCCAAGTGTATGATACAGCGCGAGTTCGTATGCCTTGTAGGACTTGAATCCATAGGCCTTTCTCAGGGCCACTTTCGCTTTGTTGTGCATGCCCTCGACCGCGCCGGAGGAGAAGGCTCGTCCGGTGCGAAACCAGTTCAGCACCAGTGGCCGGTGGTTGCGCAGCATCCTGGCCACCTTCTGCATGGGCTGGATCCTCGAGCGCATCGCGCGCCGACACCAGCGCTTGATGAACTTGTTGGCCTGGGTCGGTGATCGACAGGCCCACAGGAAGTGCAAGTCTTCCTTCAGCAGGTAGGCTCGCACCGTGCGCAGATTCAGCTTCAGCAAGTCGGCCAACTTCGGCTCCTGGTCTTCGCGGAGGCCGTCCCGGCGCCTGAGCAGCAGCCAGCGCGAATGCTTGAGCACCGGCTTGTTGCCCTCTGCCTTGAGCTGCTTGGCTTCAGCCGCCCGCACTGCATCGATGGCCTTGCTCAGCTTCTGCATGATGTGCAAGCGATCCAGCACATTCCGAGCCTGGCCGGCCTGCTCCCTGATCACCCGCAGGTAGGCCCTCCACATGTCCGAGCAGACGACTTGCAGTTGCGCCGCGCGTTGCTCTCCGAACCATGTGAAGAAGCTCTCCAGCGTCGTGATCTTGCGCTGCTTCCCGACCCACAGCAGCCGTCGCCGGCCAGCGTCCAACTGGTACACCAAGGTCAGGTACTTGTGTCCGCTCTGCCACGCGATCTCGTCCACCCCGATGGAGGTAATCCCTTCCAGGGAAACACGTTCCCGGCCCCATGCCACAGCCATCCCGACCGCACGGTAGACCCGGTCCCAACTGACCGCGAAGGCATTCGCGGTCTCCTGCCAGGAGAGATGTTTGGCCCAACTGGCGAGGAACCAGTCCAGGGCCCTGGTCGACTGCCGCTTGCCCTCGGCCCACGGCACACGCTCCACTTTCACCTTTCCGCAGTGCGCACAGTTCACGCGTCTCATCGCATAGACGAAGTAGCAGGCCAGGCCCAGCAGCGGCACGAACTGGAATCGACGCGGTCGCAGGCGGTCGTAACCCGGACCTGGCTTGCCGCAGCCCGAGCACCGCGCCTTCGTACCGGCTCGCGGGCGCACCTCCACCTCCAGACGATCCCGCCCGCCCCGCTTCCCGGCCGGCACCAGCCGGATTTTCCCGTACACGAAACCGGGCAGCTTGTAGACCCGGTTCAGAAGCGTCTTCAATTGCATGTGGCTCTCTCCTGAAGAAGCGGCCCACGCCGCTTCTTCCTCTCGTGGGGTCGGCGTCCGAGCGCGGCTCAGGCCGCGGCCAGCCTCAAACCCGGCGCACGGCTGGCATCGTGCTCACTACCTATCGTGCCCGAACTGGAACCACAGTGCCGCAGCCGCTACGCGTCTGGGAGAGAGAACGCAACGAATAAGGCTACCGCTGGAACGAATAGCCGAGGACCCACAGATTTTGCGGGAGAGGCGATAATAAGGATCAGAAGTCCGGCCCGGGAACCCGGATGACCTCACGCACGCAGCGCAGTCGCGGACTTGTGCGCTTGGGCATCGCAGCCCGCGGCTCGGGCAGCACAACTTCACATGCCAGCCAGCCATTCCCGAATCATCAAGCCGACCCGCCGGGAGGCCATCCTCGTTGGCGGGGCCACGCTGGGCTCATTCGTCGGCGGCCCGAGCTTCGCCGGTGCCGCCGAGTGCCTCCTGACTTCTTGGCAGATCGACGGCCCGTACCACATCACTGGGGCCAAAGACCGACGTGACGTCCGTTCCGGCAAGCCCGGCGTTGATCTGGCACTTCGAATGAAGCTTGTCGACGCGCGAACGTGCGACGCCATCATAGGAGCGCGGGCTGAGATTTGGTCGTGCGACGCTCTGGGCCACTACAGCGGACACCCCGACGTAGACCCGAGCGTTCCTCCCAGCCGCGGGGGGCGGCCCTCCGGCGGTAGGCGTGGCCGCGGTGCCGGCCCGGCCGGCCCCCCACAGGGAGGCGTGCCGCGAAGCAGTGGCCGGCGTGGAGGCGGCGGGCATCGCGAGCCGACCGGTCCCGAGCGTTTCCTGCGAGGCACGCAACCCGCCAACGACCAGGGCGAGGTCGAATTCCTAACCATTTACCCCGGCTGGTACGCACCGCGGGCCGTGCACGTGCACGTCAAGGTCCATGTTGGCGACAACGAGCTGCTGACGACGCAGCTGTACTTTCCCGAGGATCTGAACGCCACGATCCACCAGACCGGGGAATACGCCTCGCGCTACCCGTCGCCGTATCGCAATGACAGCGATCTTGTGATGCGCATGGGGCTGGACGGTCAGGATCCGGTCGGAGTCTATCCCACGATGACGGCTGAGGGCAAGGTGCAAGTGGGCACGCTCACCATCGGTGTGAACAGAGCCTGAGCGAACCCCGGCCACTGCCACTCTGGCGCGGATCGGGCCGTTGATCGCAAGCCTCTACCACCGGCCAGCATCTCTCACGGTCGATAGTGGGCCACCTCGGAGAAGCGCTGGTGCGGACGAATCTGGTACCGGGCAGCTCAAGTCGGGCCGGCTGCCTCCCTGGGCAAAGCTGGGAACGCTGGCGAGGCTGCGGCGCGATTGGCCGCCACGCCCGCCGACGGCCCACAGAATCTTTGCCGTTCGACGAGAATGGCCAATACCATGCCAATCGCCCGTCGCAGCTTTCTCGGGGCCGTGCCCTCGCTCGCCGCTGCCCAATCTCCAGCCGAAATCGCCCCTGAGCTCGAGGGAGACCTTCAGCGGGCCATCGAGCGCATTCCGTTGGTCAACACGCACGAGCACATCTTGCCCGAGGACGAGCGCATCGCCTCGAAGATCGACTTCTTCACGCTTGCGGGCCATTACGCGATCAGTGACGTCATCTCGGCGGGGCTGTCGGGGGACGAACTGACAACCGTCAGGAATCCAGACGCACCGATGGACCTGCGCTGGAAGGCCTTCGAGGCGCCCTGGAAGATGGCTCGCCTGACGGGATACGGCCAAGCCCTGCGAATCGCAATCAGAGACATTTACGGAGTCGAGGAGATATCCGCCGAGACACTGCCCGAGATCAACCGCCAGATCGACGTCATGAACAGGCCTGGGCTGTACGAGGAGGTCTTGACCCGCAGGTCCAACATCGAGTACTCGGTCTTGGACGACTACTGGAATGCGGCACCGGTCCGCCCGGATCCGAGCTTCTTCGTCCCGGCGCGCAAGTTCGACCGATTTGTGGCCCCGCAGTCCCCCTCCGACATCAGGGATCTGGAAAGGCTCACAGACACCTCAATCACGGGGCTTACCGGCCTCAAGCAAGCGATGGAGGCCAGCTTCGAACAGAGCCTCGGGATCGGCATGGTCGCGGTCAAGTCAACACTGGCGTACAACCGCAAGATTCGCTACGAGGAAGTCGCGGCGACCGACGCCGAGACCAGTCTGCAGACGCTGCTTGCGGGTGGAATGGCGCTCCCCGACGGATTCCGGTCCAGAGTGGAACGTCCCTTCCGTCCGCTGGAGGACCACATGTTCCACCATTTGATCAGCCTAGCCGACACCCACGGGCTTCCGGTCCAAGTCCACACGGGCCTCCATGCCGGCAACGGCAACTTCATCGAGAACTCCAAGCCCACCCACCTGACGAATCTCTTCTTCCTGTTTCCGCGAGTCAAGTTTGATCTGTTCCACATGTCCTACCCCTACCAGGGGGAAGCGGCGGCAATCGCCAAGGTCTTCCCGAATGTCTACATCGACTTCTGCTGGGCTCACATCATCTCGCCGGTTGCGGCGCGGCGGGCTATCCGGCCCTGAACGAAATGCTCGACACGGTCCCAAGCAACAAGATCTTCGGCTTCGGGGGCGACTACCGCTATCCGGAACTTACCTACGCCCACGCCAAGATGGCACGGCAGAACGTGGCTCGGGCCCTCGCAGCAAGAGTCGTCGAGAAGGACTTGTCGGAAGACGAGAGCCTCCAACTAGCGCGCATGCTCCTGCACGACAATCCGGATGCGATGTTCGGCACCACCAGACGATAGACGCATCACCCTGGGCTGGTGCGGCACAACGTCCGACGATCCCACGTCCCCCAGGCCTTTCACATTTCCACACAACGTCGGCGATAAGGCGTGATGGGCTGTCATCAGCGCCGGCCAAGACGACTAGCGAACGCCAGCGGCGAAGCGCGAAGCGTGCATCGCGGGGAAGTGTGGACCGCTCAGCGCGTTCACGACGAGCCCGCTCAATCAGCTCGGTGCGAAGGCTTCCTAGGCGGGCGGCCGGCAGCCGCGCGCTGGCCTGGCTGTCGTTCGCCTCGCAGCGCAGGCCCCAAGCGACACCGGCGCGTCTCCGTGTACAGTGACGGTCGTGCTTGGGACGCGACGAGGCTCTCGGGAGTCTGACTATTGCGGGCCCGGGCCGGATAACCAACTCGGAGAGTTCGACATGCCGCTTGCAGCCATCGCTATCCTGACCATCTCGCTTTCGTTCGGGTGCGCGTCTCAGACGAGCACCCAAGATGCACTCCCAGCAACTGCGAGTTCCATCCCGGCCGGGGCCGACCTTGGCCAGATTGCGGCCGGAGCACGTGTCGTGGACCTGACCGTTCTGGTGTCGGAGTCGCTGCCTGCCCACTGGGGCGCCAACCCTCCCTTCGCGCGCTGGACGAATAACTGGTTCGAAGTGCTGGAGAACCAGTACGGAACGCCGGCCACGCCAAGCGCGGCACCGTATTACTCGCAGCGATTCGTGATCGACGAGCACACCGGCACGCAGACTGACTTTCCAGCCCATTTCGTGCCGCCATCCGAGAGCGGGCTCCCTCACGCCGGGCCGATGGGAGCGATGACGGGCGACAAGTACCCGCTTGAGCGCATGATGGGGCCGGCGGTCGTGATCGATGTAACAGACATTCGGGACGCGGCCGAGCCCGGCTTCTCGGCACCGATCACCGTGGAGCGGATCCAGGCATGGGAGACCGAGAATGGCCCGATCCAGCCCGGCGAGGTCGTACTGTTCAGAAGTGGCTACTCCGACTCGTACTACAAACCGATGCCCGAGGGCACTCGATTCACACTGGAGCCGCTCCTGCTGAAGTCTGCCCCCGGCTGGCCAGCGCCCACGCCGGAAGCTGTGAGCTACCTGCGGGAAAGGGGCGTGTGGCACCTGGGCACGGACGGCGCCTCGATGGGGCCGGTCGAGAATGGCCAGCCGACGCACGTCGCAGGCCTGCAGCACGGGATGAGCTGGGAGGAACTGCTCACCAACCTCGGGCAGTTGCCGACCCGAGGCGCATACTACCTCGCGTTGCCGCTGAAGATCGTCGACCAGTCGGGGAGCCCGGCCCGCGCCATTGCGTTCGTCCCGGAGGGCGTCTCAGAGGAGCCGATCTGAGTGCTTCTCGGCAGGGAGCGGACCGCGCGCCAGCACCTCTAACGATCCACCTCCGTAGCAGGGGTCAGGAATCCGCAGGATCCAGACTTGGGGCCGAGCGGTGTCGCCGCTCGTGGTCCAACAAGTAACGCTTGGCCCGCAAGCCGCCCGCGTACCCGGTCAGATCACCGCGGGCCCCCACCACCCGATGGCAGCCGAGCAGCACGGCAATCGGATTTCGGCCCACGGCCGCGCCCACCGCCCTGGCAGCCGTGGGCCGGCCCAGTCTTGCCGCTAGCGAGCCATAGCTCTCGGTGACCCCCGGCGTTATGTCCGCGAGTGCCCGCCACACGCTGACCTGAAAGGGCGTTCCTCTCAGGTCGAGGGGAATCATCGGTGAGTAGTCCAGATCTCCGTCGAAATAGCACGCGAGGAATGCCTCCGCCCGCAAGAGATGGATGTTCCCGTGCCCGCCGCGCAGACCGCCGGGAGCTAGCCTCGCCTCGATCCGCTCCGCCTGCACCGGGAAATAAATGGCTGCGAGGCCCTTGTCGCTCGCCAACATGCGCATCCGGCCGACTGGCGCGCTGAATCTTGAGACCTGCATCAAGAGGGCCCTCTCTTTGTCAGAAGGTAGCACGCGCCAGCCGGGCTCGTTGAGCACGTGAGGCTGTGAGTCCACCGTCCCCCACGCTCCCATCTCAGCCGACGACCAGCGATGGATTCAACGCTCCCACCCCCTCCCGCTACCTCAGAGCGACGGGATTCCGGCAAGATGCCAGCACGGCCCTTGAACGCCCGTCGCAGTTCGGTCTCCGGAATGCCGAGCGGGAGATGCGATCGCAGAATACGCACGATGTCCGCGATCCACACACTGGGAGTGAACCCGCCGGTGTGCGATTGAGTTCCCTCACGCTTCCCCGCGCGGAACTCGACTCGCGAGCCAGAACTGTTTCCGCCTGCCAGATCCATCGACACGTTGGATGCCGGTCCAGATCGTCGAGGTCGAAGACTTCGGCAGTCGAGTATCGGCAGCTGCACCGGAGGAGACGGTCTCCGCGGCGTTGAGGCCGCTGCGCCTAGGAGACAGCGGCGGCAGACCAGCTGTGGGAGCACCGTCAGGGTTTCCTGCGGCAGTCGCCGTGCCGCCAGCCCTGTGACTCTTGAAAGCCTTAATACAGGTCCTTCGCGCAACGCCTGTTTAACCTAGGAAGACTATTGCTCAACACTTCAGAACGTCCCGCAACACGGTGGCAGACATGCCCCCTTTGGAGCACTGTCACTCGTCGTTGAGACCTGCCCGCACCGATGCCGTCGGCACGGCGGCACGATCCTTGCTAGCCGGAGTTCGCGGTCCGCGACCGAACGATGCGGACACTCACCACCTGCTCGCTCGAAAGAGGGGACGGCCCGAAGGCGGTCTAGACTAAGTGGGAGATGGGTAGTCGCAATGGCTGAGATTGCCCCTTCCATCCTCGCTGCGGACTTCGCGAGGCTTGGCGATCAGGTCCGGCAGGCCGAGGCCGGCGGCGCGCGAATGCTGCACGTCGACATCATGGACGGCCACTTCGTCCCGAACATCTCGATTGGCCTGCCGGTGGTGGAGTCATTGCGGCGTTTCACCGACCTACCCCTCGACTGCCACTTGATGATCTCCAACCCCGGCTCCTACATCCGGAAGTTCGTCAAGGCTGGCGCGTCAATGGTGACGATCCATCAGGAGACGTGTCCGCATCTCGGGAGAGAGATCGGGCGAATACGGGAACTAGGAGCCACCCCGGGTGTCGCCTTGAACCCCGACACGCCGCTGTCGACCCTCAGCGAGGTCATCGGCGACGTCGACCTTGTGCTGGTAATGACTGTCCATCCTGGTTTCGGAGGTCAGGCGCTGTTGCCCGCCTGCGTCGAGAAGGCTCGGCAGCTCGCCTTGCTTCGACGGGACTCGGGCCTGCCGTTCAAGATCCAGGTCGACGGTGGCGTGACGGCCCGGAACGCCAGCGTGATCGGCGCAGCCGGTTGCGACATTCTGGTGGCGGGCTCTTCCGTGTTCGGAACGGATGACATCGCCGGAGCCGTTCGGACGCTCAGCAGGCTGGCCAACCAACCAGCGACTGAAGGCGGCTAACCGGGGCCACCCTCCCCGGAGCTGGGCAGGCGACATCGCGCGCCTGACGCCCCCGCGCGCGAAGCAGGACGGGTGCGAATGAATGTAAGTCGGCCAGTCGTCGGGCAGCGTCCTGCCGTGGCTCGTTATATGATGTGAATGTGACGCCTCCAACCTTGACCGCGTGGGCCGCAATCTTGGCCGCCGTGATCCTGCTGATCGTCGCAGGCTGCGGCAAGAGTCCCTACGACAACCCGATCGCGAACAATTCGCAGCAGCCGGACAAGATCCTGTTCGACAAAGCGGTGGAGAACATCGAGCGCCATCGGTACGAGCTGGCCCGCATCACTCTACAGACGCTGATCAACACCTACCCGGACAGCGAGTACATCGCGAAGGCCAAGCTGGCCATCGCGGACAGCTGGTACCGGGAGGGCACATCCGAGGGGATGGCCCAAGCGGAGGCCGAATACAAGGACTTCATCACGTTCTTTCCGAATATGGAGGAGGCGGCTGAGTCACAGCTGAAGATCTGCGAGATTCACTACAACCAGCTAAAGAAGCCGGACCGCGACCCGATCAACGCTATCCGCGCCGACCAGGAATGCCGCCACCTGCTCCTGCGGTACCCGAACACCGTGTTTCGCGGTGAGACAGAGCAATTGCTGCGCAACGTTCAGGAAATCATCGCCGAGGGCGAGTACCGTATCGGGCTCTTCTATGTCAAGAAGGGCAGCTTCCGCGCAGGTGTGAACCGCCTGCAGTCAGTCGCGGACCACTACCCGCTCTTCAGCAAGGCGGACCAGACTCTGTGGCAATTGGGCGAGAACTACGAGAGACTCGGCGACAATTTCGAGGACCAGCAGGTCGCGGCTTACCAGAAGATCGTCTCGGACTATCCGATGAGCGATTTCTATGACCAGGCGCAGGACCGCCTGACCGCGATGGACCGCCAGCATCCCGAGCAGGATCCAGAGCGGTTCGACCTCCACAAGTTCAACGTCGAGAACAGGACCTATCCGGGCCGGATGGGACAGTTCTGGGGACTATTCCGGGGCAAGCCCAATCTTGGAGTTGCGGCCAAGGCCGGGGACCCCGCCATGACGTCGCTAATGCCATCCACCCCGCCAGGCATTCTGGCGGCCGCCGCCGCGGCAGCGGGCGTGACCCCCAGCGCAGATGTCACCGTCGAGACCATATCCGGGCCCAGCGCCCTCGACACCGAGCCAGACGCGCGGCTGAACCAGCCTTCGAGCGGGGATGCCGACGAATCGGACGACCAGCAGTAGCAGGGCTAGCACCGGTGGCAACAATATTCGTGGCGGACGACAACCCGCACGTACACGCGATCGTCAAGGAGACCCTCTCGCCGATGGGGCATGCCGTGACGGGCACGACCCGGTCGGCGGGAGTGCTCGAGGAGATTGCGGAGGCGAGACCCCATCTGCTGCTGCTCGACAGCGACAGCGCCGACGCGGACCCGTACGTCCGCTGTCGCAAGATCATGGAGATTCCCGAGCTCGATCAGACGGTGACAGTCGTGCTCGCAAGCCCGCTGGCCGTGGTCGACGAGAGCTCTGCGACCGAGGCGGGCGCAGCCACGGTTCTCCAGAAACCTCTCGACCCCCGTGCACTGCCCACTTTGGTTGAACGTTTGCTGCGCACAGTGCCGGCCAAGCCGGAGGCTCTGAGCGTGGCCGCGCTAGTGGACGGCGTGTTGGCCGACGACGAGCCGGATCCCGATGAGGTGCGGCGAGCAATCCGCAGACATGTCGAAGATGTGATGGCCGCGTCGCTTCCGGCGATCATCGACCGTATCACCGACAGTGTTGCGACGGCGATAGCCTCTCGCTAGGGCTGGCTCGAGTAGGCAGCCGCGCGAGCACCCGCAGAGCGACCCACGGTAGAGGCTCTGGGCTCCCTGCTCCCGGGCGACCGCGCGGCTAGCGATTCCAACCGTACGTCGCTCAACTGGAGAGCCACAGCCACGGTCTGCCACCGGGAGGGGATGCCCGCGCCCTGAGGCCACCGTGAAATGCTCTCGCTGGGCCCTCTCCCGGTGGCCTACCATGGATTCAGCGCGGGCGCGTAGCTCAGTTGGATAGAGCATCTGCCTTCTAAGCAGAGGGTCCCAGGTTCGAGTCCTGGCGCGCCTGCCATCCGCCCGCCGTTGTCGTCAGCGGGCGGAGATTCACGACAATCGGGACGGGTCCGAGATGCGGACCGTTCGGGCAAGCGAGTGGGAGGGTCTGATGGTCAAGGCACGGTATCGGTCCGCCATTGCGGGAGTTCTGGGCTTGGGCGCACTGGCACTGTGCGCAACCGCATTCGGGAGCCCGCACATTCTGGTCTACCTGACAGATGATCTCGGCTGGAAGGACACGACGGTGTACGGGTCGCCGCACGTGCGAACGCCCAATCTCGAGCGGCTCGTTTCGGCTGGGATGACCTTTGACCGGGCGTTCGTGGCGTCGCCGGCCTGCGCCCCCAGCCGTGCGGCGCTGTTGACCGGCCTGATGCCAGCCAGGAACGGTGCCGAGGCCAACCACACCTACCCCCACCCTGGCACGCGCTACCTGACGCCCGTTCTGAGCGCGCTCGGGTATGAGATCGCGGCCTTTGGGAAGGTCGCGCATGGCAATGCGAAACCGGAGTATGGCTTCGACTTTTTCTCGCAGCCCCGAGTGGGCTTGGCCGGCAACGTCGGCGAGTACTTCGAGCAGCGAGACTCGGACAAGCCGCTGGTCCTGCTGGTGGGCGACCGACGGCCGCACGTCCCGTGGACCGGCGATAGCACTTACAGACCAGAAGATGCCGGCCTGCCGCCGTACTTCATCGACACTCCCGAGACCAGGGCGCACCGCGCCCGGTACTTCTCCGACATCACTGGCCTCGACTCGGAGTTCGGCCGGGTGCTGGAGATTGCCAAGCGAAATCTCGGCGATGACATCATCGTCGTCTTCACCAGCGACCATGGCGGCCAGTGGCCATTCGGCAAGTGGAATCTCTACGATGACGGGATCCGCGTGCCCCTGATTGTCGCGTGGCGCGGGCGGATCGAAGAGGGCCTGCGGACCGACGCGATGGTCAGCTGGATTGACCGTAAGCATTCACTCCGGGGAGTATTTTGGGGCCTGGGAGGCTGGCCCTCGCGAGGGCCAAAGGCAGGGGAAGGCGCGGATAGGTGAAGGTGCGGCCCGCAGGTGCAGAGTGGCCTCGCTCGCCGCGTTCAGGCTCCAGCCTGAGAAGGTGGGCGAGTGACGTAGCGACACTCGCGAGCTGGCCTCAGCGGGGAGTTAAGCTGCGGGCGGGAAAGTGCTGTCGGGTGCGTCAGCCGGCGCTGCCGCTGGCGGCCCGTTGGCCGGGGTCCACCAGCGGATGGGAGGTGCGCGGAGTTCCTCGATGCGCTGCTCGTCCATCTCCCACGGGAGCCATGGGGACAGTTCCGATGGGGCTTGGCCCCGGTTGCGCGCACAGGCATCCAGCCAATCCAGCATGTAGCGGTACGGGTTCAGCCCCGCCACTCTCGCTGTCTGCAGCACGCTGAGCAGGCGCCCCGCCGTCTCGGCCCCGGCCGGACCGCCGGACCCGAAGCTCAGCCGGCGCGAGATCACGGGTCCGCGCAAGGTCCGCTCCGCGTAATTGTTGTCCATGGGAATCGCCGGGTCCTCGAGGAACACGCTGAGCCCCGCCTTGTGCAGGATCAGGGACGCCGTGGCTTTGCCCCGCGCTTCCACCTGGGCCAGCTCCGCGCCGGTCCGGCCACCGCTTGGCACGGCGATCAGCATTTCATAGCGCGCAACCAGGCTCCTCCACGCTTGCACCGCGTCGTCGAAGAGTTTCCCGAGGCTGGCTTTCAGGCTTGCCTGCGCAGCCTCGAAGTCCTCGGCCTGGTCCTGTAAGGGCAGTTCGGGCTGCCAGGCCCTGCGACGCAGGTGCGCCAAGTGGAACACTTCCCCGATCCGCTCGAGCCAGTCCGTGGCCCACGGCTCCAGTTCCGGAAAGCCGGCTTCCACCCGGCAGTAGTGTCGGCGCTGATGAGCCCAGCAGAACTGCAGCCGGACATTCTCGGAGCGCTTGGCGAAGGCCGGATAGACACTCCAGCAGTCGCACACGAGCGTCAGCAGCTTGCCTTGGCCCAGCTTGCCCAGCAGTGCGCGGCCCGAGGGCAGCCCGCGCGTCGGCAGGATGCGCATCCAGACGGCATCCTCGCAGCAGACCATCCACAGCCAGTGCTTGGGTCTGGCGCCGGATGCCGGGGGCTGCTTGGCGTTGTCCTGGCCCTCAATGTTCTGCACCGGCCAGGAGGTTTCGTCGGCCTGCACCACCCGAGCCTGTCCCAGACGCTCGGCGATGGCCTGCTCCAAGGGCTGCACCAGTAGGGCGAGCCTCTGCAGGCCTCGCGCCAGCGTCGCCGGGGCCATGCCCAACCCGATGGCATCCAGCTCGCGCGCCACCGCGGCCTGCGGGCGATGCATGTGGAAAACTTGGACCACGCTCCAGGCCCACACGCTGGTCCCCAGCTGGGTGCCGCTCCACAGCCGTGGCGCGGGGGGCGCAACCAAGCGTCCCGGCGGTGCGCATGCGCAGCCCGGCTCGTAGCACTGGCGCTCAATCTCGCGGGCGAGCGCAGCCAAGTGCATCTCGAAGATCTTGCTGGACTTGGTCCCGCAGCGCACGAAGGGCGTGTCGCACTGCGCGCAGCGGCGCTCGTGCTCGGGCAGCTCCAAGGGCTCGGGAATCTTTGGCAGGCGGGAGCGGTCCCGACGCGGCGGAGTGGCCGATCCGGGCTGGCGTCCCCGCTTGCGCTTGGCGGCCTTCTGCTTGCGCCCCTTGCCGGCCTTGTCAGGCTTGTCAGGCTTGTCAGGGCTGTCCCCCGGCCCGGGCGGCGGCTTGGGGTCCGCTTTCGGCTCGGGCCCGGGATCCGACGGCTTCTCGCTCTTGCGCCCGAACAAGGTCTTCTGCAGGTCTGCCACGAGCAGCTTCAGATTGCCGATCGTTGTGTGGGCTTGCTGCAGCTCAGTCCGCGTCCGCTCCAGCTCGGCCCGCGTCCGCTCCAGCTCGGCCCGCGTCCGCTCCAGCTCGGCCCGCGTCCGCTCCAGCTCAGTCCGCGTCCGCTCCAGCTCGGCCTGGCTGCGCTGCGACCGTCGGCGGAATTCCCCGCTCTCCTGCCGTGCGCTTTCCACCTTCTCGAGCAGGGCCGCGCAGTGCTGCTCCAAGCGTTCCAATTCCTGCGCCTGCTCCCGCTCCCGCGCGGTGTCCCCGCTTGCGCCCGGCCAGAATCTCACCTTGGGCCCTGCCCGCGGCCGGCGGCCGCGGCCGCGCGCTCGCCCAGCCCCTGCGCGCTGCGCTCCGGCACGGCCGGCTGCGAGTGGGCCTGCAGCCCCAGCGAGGCGTGCTCGACGGCCCCCTCGAACACCTCCGGCGGCAGCCGGACCAAGGCTTGGTAGAACGTGCTCGGCACCGGAGCGGCGTAGCGTTGTAGCCGCATGTTGAACCAGCAGCCGGCGGCCCGCCGCTGCCGCTGGCTGAGCAGGGTGGCATAACGCGAGTAGGCCGTCACGCCGCGGTAGCCGGCCATGTGCGCACTCGCGGCCAGGCACAGCAGACTGGCCAGCGCATAGCGGCGGCCGCCGGCCGGGCGGCAGTGCGGCTCCTGCTGCAGGCGCTCGAGCAGGCTGCGCAGCACCGCGGCCGGAGCCGGCGGCCGCTTGGCGGGACCGCCCCAGCAGGGCTCCTGCTCGGGCTGGCGCAAACGCGCCTGCACGTTACGGGCCAAGGGGTACACCAGCACTTGCTTGGGCTGGCCATGATGCCGCCAGCGGGCCGTGGGGCCCCGCTGGCGGCCATAGCCGCTGGTGAACCCCAGCGGCTGCCAGTTCGCGGCGCGGTAGCACGTGCCCCTGTGCAGCGCCCGGTCCACGAAGGTTTCCGCGAGCAGCGCCGGATACCCATGTTCGGCCAAGATGTCTCCCGACAAGCGGCGCAGGCTGAGGCCCAAGACCCTCGATGCCAGGTTCTTGCGCCCGGCAGCGGCGGGCAGGATCACGAAGCGCACATTCTGGGCGATCAGATGCAGGCGGCGCAGCTTCTGCTGCAGCGACCAGCCGATCCAGCGGTCGCGCACGGCCACGCGCAGCGCTCCGGGTTGCCATCCCAGCAGCGCCAGCCAAGTCCCGTCCAGGGTTGCGACATGCCGCAAGGCACGTCCGAACATGCGCTGGAAGGACAGGTAGTGGTGGGCGGCCACCAGCCGGTCCCAACGTCGGTGCTCGCAGCCGCCGCGAGTCGGGCGCACGCAAACAGCGCGCAGGTCAAAGTGCGCGTCTTGCACCGTTGTTGCCATCTGGAGGCCAGCCACCAAGGCCCACTATGACAGAATCAGCTCAAAATGTCCACCCCTCTACCTAGAAGCCCTGACATTCAGCCCCGCAGCGGTGTGCGCTGGGGCCAGCTAAGGACCAAGGATGCAGCTCCCATCCGTCCGATATCTCGCCGTTACGGGGCAGCCGGCTTTCCGGAACTGCAGCCGTGGGCTAGGGATGGGCTCGAGCGGATCGGGGCAGTGTTCCACTGGGCGCGCCTGCGTCGCAGGGCCTGACAGCCCGACCTGCCCTTGCAGGGCCAGGCCGAGGACTGCGCGGCTGCGCAGGCAAGCCTGGAAGCCAGCTTCGGGGAACTCTTCGACGACGCGCTGCAAGCGTGGCAGCGCCTGGTCGCCCGCTATGAGCTGCTGGAAGGCTTGCAGCCAAGCGCTGGCCGGACCGGCGCGGAGCTGGCCCAAGTGGCAGCGCAGGGCAAAGCCACGGCGTCCTTGATCCAGCATCAGGAGGGTCCCAGCGTGTTTCTCGAGGATCCGGGGATTCCCATGGACAACAACCGCTCGGAGTGGACCTTGCGCGGGCCCGTGATCTCGCGCCAGCGGCGCTTCGGGCCCGGCGGACCGGCCAGGGCCAAGACGGCGGGGCGCCTGCTCAGCGTGCTGCAGACAGCGAGAGTGGCTGGGCTGAACCCGTACCGGTGCCCGCAGGATTGGCTGGATGCCTATGCGCGCAACCGGGGCCAGGCCCCATCGGACCTGTCCCCATGGCTCCCGTGAGAGATGGACGAGCAGCGCATGGAGGAACTCCGCGCACCTCCCATACGCTGCTGGACTCCGGCCAACGAGCCGCCAGCGGCAGCACTCGCTCCCGCACCCGACAGCCCTGTCCCGCGCGCAGCTTGACTCCCCGCTGAGGCCAACTCGCGAGTTTCCCTACGACACTCGCCCACCTTCTCAGGCTGGAGCCCCAACGCGGCGAGCGAGCCCACCCTGCACCTGCGGGCCGCACCTTCCCTCCCTTGGTCCTCGCGAGGGCCAGTCTCCCAGGCCCCAAATACTCCCCGGAGTGAATGCTTACGATTGACCTTTTGCCCACGCTCATCGAGCTGGCGGGGGGACGGGTGCCGGAAGGCATCGACGGACGGTCTTTCGCCCCCGTGCTGGAAGGCAACGCCGACGAGCACCGCAACGAGATCTTCACCACGCACAGCGGTGACCGAGAGTTCAACGTCTATCCGATCCGTAGCATTCGGACCGAGCGGCACAAGTACATCTGGAACCTGCTGCCAGACCACCTGCACACAAATCACTCGGACATCTTGCGCCGGGACGGGGCCGGCGGATTCTGGGACTCCTGGGACCGGGCCGCCGCGGCGGACCCAGACGCCGCCAAGATCGTCGACAAGTACTTCGTCCGTCCGAGCCGCGAACTGTACGACTTGGATGCCGACCCCTCGGAGCAGCGCAATCTGGCCGATTCGGCCTCAAGCGCCGAATTGCTCGCGGAACTCCATTCCAGGCTGGAGGAATGGATGCGAGAGCAGGGGGACGAGAGGACCGTCTTCGACCCGCCCTACCCGGCGTCCGGCCCCCGGCCCGACGCCAAGACTGTCGGGCGGGAATAGACGGGAGCGGGACGGTCCAACGAGGCTGGACCGAGACAACCCGCACCGCGTGCGCTGGCCGCGCCGACTTGGCGACCCCTCGGGTTCCATGCGAATCGCGGTCCGCAGGATCGCGCACTCCATGAAATTTGGACGGTAGGCGTCCAAATTTCATGGATTATCCTAGGGCCAGTGCTAATTCCACGAACTGCCCACCTGCAGGAGCTTCACTGGCTCCTCGAGCACAATCCCGTCGTGGCGCTGCTGGGAGCACGGCAGGTGGGCAAGACCACTCTGGCCAAGTCCCTCGTGGAATCCAGGGATGAAACGACCCACTTCTTCGATCTCGAATGGCCGCCCGATCTCGCGAGGCTCGAGGATTCCGCGCTGGCGCTGGGATCTCTACGGGGCCTAGTCGTGCTGGACGAGGTGCAGAGACTCCCGGGCGTCTTCCCAGTCCTACGGGTGCTGGCCGACAGAGCGGGAACACCCGCCCGCTTCCTTGTCCTCGGAAGTGCCTCGCCAGACCTCGTGCGCCAGGGCTCCGAGAGCTTGGCGGGCCGGGTGGCGTACCACCACCTGCCGGGCATCTCAATGTCGGAGGCTGGCATCGACCGGATCGACCGGTTGTGGCTCCGGGGTGGATTTCCCAGATCGCTCGTTGCCGACGGAGAGCGTGTGAGCTGGGAATGGCGATCCAACTTCGTGCGCACCTTTCTCGAACGTGACATCCCCCAGCTCGGACTTCGCACTCCGAGCCGCACGCTGGACCGCTTCTGGTCCATGCTGGCTCACTATCACGCGCAGGTGTGGAACGCCTCCGAGCTTGGCCGCGCCTTCGGTGTCTCTCACCACGCCGTACGGCGTTATCTGGACATGCTCGAATCGACATTCATGGTGCGAGTTCTGAAGCCATGGGCCGCCAACCTGAAGAAACGGCAAGTGAGAGCCCCGAAGGTATACATCCGTGACACGGGGCTCCTGCACTTCCTCTTGGGCATCAGAGATGACGAGATGTTGATGCGACACCCAAAAGTAGGAGCTTCGTGGGAGGGGTTCGTGATCGATGCGGTGATCCATCGACTGGGATTTGAAGATCGGCAATGTTACTTCTGGGCGACGCACATGGGCAATGAGATCGATCTGGTCGTGGACACCGGGGACGGGCTGCGAGGCTTCGAAGTCAAGCGCACGTCACAGCCACGCCTAACCCGTTCGATGAGAACGGCGATGACCGACCTCGGACTCGGCCGTATCGACCTAGTCCACGCAGGCACGGAGAGCTTCGACCTCGCGCCCAACGTGCGGGCGGTTGCGATCGCACACTTGCTGGAAGAGATCCACAAGTGAGCAAGAATCCGGGCCGGCAGAGATTTGTGCCCGAAGCACCCGCAATCCGAGCGCGGCAGCGCAAATCTGTGGGAACGAACCTCTGCGTGGTCTCCGCGTGCGGCACAGGGCCACTTCCGGTGCAAGGTCAAGCGACCCTTCCGATGCTCAGCACTGTGCGCCCATGGGTGATTGGCCCCCCGAATTGCGGGGCATGTCCACGGACTCCCTTGGCGGCACCAACAGTGCTGCATCAGGCCATGCCAACTGTTTCGGGGCCGGAAAGTTGGGTCCGGGTGGCCCGACAGCCCTGCCCTCCGGCGCGCGTAACGCCGTCTTGCCGTCTCCCGCGCAAGAGCAACGCAAGCCTGAGAGGATAGCGGCCCGGCTCATTCCTCAACAGCGGAGAGCCACCGACCACCGCACGTCACCGGGTGCCTCGGCGGCGGCAACGGCAGCTCTCACGCAGCGCCGGTGGGCCCTGGTGGCGCTCTCGGACTGCACTCTCTTGGCTGGGATCTGGGTAGCGGGCACGCCTGGAAGGCGAGGCGCTCCGCCGGATCTTCGGCGGCAGGCAACAACCGCGAGGGTCGCTGGAGACTGGGAAAACCGCACACCCGCCAGTGACGCCTCGCAGTTCTGATATACAGTTCCCATGCGAAACGAACAAGGCCTTGCCGTTTTCCTGATTGCGGTGGCGACCCTGCTGGTGGGATGCGCGTCCGAAGATGTGGCCGAATCGACCGCTGTGGGCGCACAGCTAACCCAAGCCCGGGCGGCGGATGGGACCTTCATAGCGTGGCGCGAGCACATCGTTGACGACTTGGCCACCGGTGGCGTCGCCATCGCGGGCAGCGATGGGCTCGAGATGGCGGACCTGGACCGCGACGGCTACGAGGACATCGTCTCCGTTCACGAGTCCGACACCCAGTACGACGGCGTGGCAGACGGGCACATCCGAATCGCGTTTGGATCCGCAGACCCGGACCGATGGACCCTTGTCACCCTCTCGGAGGGAGAAGAGGCAGGAGCCGCGGAGGACGTCTCGATCGCCGACCTGAACGGCGACGGCTTCCCGGACGTAGTCGCCGCCTGCGAGTTTGCGCACCTAATCTACTTCCAGAATCCCGGAGTCGATGCCCGTACGGCGCGGTGGGAGCGGATCATCCCGTCGACCGCCAGGGACCGGGGCTCGTTCATCCGCGTGTTCTTCGCCGACTTCGACGGTGATGGCAAACCGGAGGTCGTCGCCCCGAACAAGGGCAGCCAAGCGGGGCCCAGCACCGAGACGAAGCTGCGAGCGATCTCGATGTATCGCATCGACGGCGACCCCCTGGTCGACGGGTCGTGGAAGGAACGGTCCCTTGCGGAGGTGGCCGTGCCGATCAATTCGCGACCGGTGGACCTAGACTCCGACGGAGACTTGGACATCTTGGCGGGGTCCCGCGGCGAGGCGCGGATCTTCTGGCTGGAGAATCTCGGCAGCCCTGGCATCGAGTTCCGAGAGCACCGGATCGACGTGCAGATGCCGGCCGATCGGGAAACTCTCAACATGACTGGGTTCATGTTTGCCTTCGAGGACTTCAGCGGCGACGGCAGGCTCGACGTCCTGCTGTCCGCGGACAGGACCAATGTTGTCTGGCTCGAGCAGCCGCGGGATCCCGGCCAGCCGTGGCCGCTGCGCTGGGTCGGATCGATGGCACCCGACACGGCCACGGGGCTAACACTGGCCGACATTGACGGGGACGGCGACCGGGACGTTTATTGCGGAAGCTACAGCGGTGGACCGAGAGACGTCGACGGACCGGAGATTGGCGCGGAAGGGCGCCTGGGCCGGCTGGCTTGGTTCGAGAATCCGGGCACCGCCGGCGAGCCTTGGGAACGACACGACATCTCGCGCCGGAAGCGAGGGATGTTCGACATGGCAATGGCCCGCGATCTGGACGCGGACGGCGATATCGACTTTGTCGGCACCCGCGGGAACAGCCTCCCCTACGACGGCGTGTACTGGTTGGAGCAGATTCGCTCGGAGAAGGCGCTGCCGTCGTTCGCCCAGGCGAGGGAGACCGACAGCCAGGAGATGCCCCTGCCCTGACAGCAGCCCTACGCTCTGCCATTAGCGGTTGCCCCGCGGCGGCCGGCACTGTCAAGATCTGTCAAGATCGGATCCAATGCCAAGATTTGTTCTCTCCTGCGACGAGGGCACGAGCAGTGCCCGAGCCATCGCGTTCGACCGCCAAGCCCGGCCCGTTCAGACCTCGCAGCGCCCGCTGACCAGCCGGTTCCCTCGCAGCGGGTGGGTGGAGCAAGACGCTGAGGAAATCTGGCAGGCACAGTTGCGGACCGCAACGGACGTCGCCACCGGCTGCGGTGGATGGGGCAGCATAGGGGCGATCGGCATCACCAACCAGCGGGAGACGACCATCGTCTGGGACAAGAAGACCGGAAAGCCGATCGCGCCGGCCATCGTCTGGCAGTGCCGACGGACGGCCAGCGAGTGTGCCGCCCTCTCAGCCGCCGGCCACGCAGGGCTCGTGACCGACCGCACTGGCCTGGTGCTGGACCCCTATTTCTCGGGCACGAAGGTCGCCTGGGTGCTGGACAGTCTGGATGACGCCCGTCTGCGCGCGGAAGCTGGCGAGCTTGCCTTCGGAACGGTTGACAGCTGGCTCGTATACCGGCTCACGGGCGGCAGGGCACACGTCATCGACCGGACCAACGCCTCCCGGACGCTGCTAATGGATTTGCGCTCCGCAGATTGGGACGATGAACTCTTGGCTCTCTTCGGAGTGCCCCGAGCCATGTTGCCCAAGATCGTGCCCTCTTGCGGTATCGTCTCCACGACTGACGCAGCGGTGACCGAGCGAGAAATCCCGATCGCGGGAATTGCGGGAGACCAGCAGGCCGCGCTGTTCGGCCAAGCGTGCTTCCGGGCCGGGCTGGTCAAGAACACGTACGGAACGGGTTGCTTCGCCCTGCTCCACACTGGCAACACCGCGGCCCGCTCCCAGAACCGCCTGCTGTCGACGACGGCGGCGTCCGCCGACGAGGGCTCGGACTACGCGCTCGAAGGCGCGATCTTCGTCGCGGGAGCGGTCGTGCAGTGGCTCCGCGACGAACTGGGGCTGATTGGCACGGCGGCAGAGTCGGAACATGTCGCGCGATCAGTCGAGGACACAGCCGGTGTCTATCTGGTCCCGGCCTTCACAGGCCTCGGCGCGCCTTATTGGAACTCCGCCGCGCGCGGGATGATGTGCGGACTCACACGTGGAGCGCGGCGAGAGCACATCGTGCGCGCCGCGCTGGAGTCCATTGCGTACCAGACACGCGACTTGGTCGAGGCCATGCAGTCCGATGCGGGTTCGGAACTTTCCGAGATTCGCGTCGACGGCGGAGCGACTCAGAATGACTTCCTGATGCAATTTCAGGCGGACATTCTGGGAGTGCCGGTGACGAGGCCTACATTCCTGGAAACGACCGCGCTCGGAGCCGCGTTCCTGGCTGGATTGGCGACGGGGTATTGGAGTGACACCGACGAGCTCGAAGAATTCTGGAGCGTGGATCGACAGTTCGAACCCCGAATGGACAGATCCCGCCGAGACGAATTGTACGAGGGCTGGAAACAGGCCGTCTCGCGGGCGCAATAGCTTCGATTCCCGACCGCGAGTCGGATGGCACGCTCTCTCGGCAACAGGGGGCATCTTCTTTGGGGACACGCGTCGGCAGGCGACGCCAGCAATCGGTGGGCGCCTTCTGGTCAGTTGGACCCGACTGTGCAGCTGCCGTTCCCGCGATTGCGGTCGCAGAGACCGGAGTCCCGGAGTGGCGCTTCCACACCGTTCCAGCACCGGGCGATCCGGGCGCGGAGCCATGTCCGGAGAGAGATTCTTGGAGGGTCGGCGGCGGGACGGCTTGGACAAGCGGAACCCACTATCCGGTGATGGCCTTGAGCTGCTGGCGCACCGGAATCCCCGACTGCGCATGGTCGCGGTATCGTCTTGCCAGGACTATCAACTGTGCCGCCGACGTTTTCCAACAACTCTGTGACCCGCCGCGGATTCGTCGCGGGCGCTTCCGCGGCTCTGGCCGCATCCATGGCAAGACCCGGGAATGCTGAAGCCTCGCGGCCCAACATCGTCTTCCTGATGACGGACAACCACCGTTGGGACTTGCTGGGATGTGCCGGGAACGACATCATCCAAACACCGCACATTGACCGGCTGGCCGAGCGCGGGGTCCGTTTCACCAACTCGTTCTGCACTACATCCATCTGTGCCGCGACACGGGCTAGCATCCTGACGGGTGAGTACCGCAGAGAGCACGGGTACACATTCACGATGCCCCCCATGAGCGTCCAGCGGATGGACCGCAGCTATCCGGCCCTGCTAAAGCAGGCAGGCTACCGGACAGGCTTTGTCGGCAAGCTGGGCGTGGAGGTCGACTCGCGAGCACCGGACCGGATGTTCGACTTCTTCAGGCGACGCATCGCCAGTTCGACACGGAATCCGTACTATCGGCCAGGGGCCGGCGGGGCGGTCCAGCACCTGACCGCGATCAACGGCGACGACGCGCTCGAGTTCATCCGTACGACTGATCAGGACCAGCCGTTCTGCCTCTCGGTGAGCTTCAGCGCTCCCCACCCGGAAGACGACAACCTCGAGCAGTACGTCTTCGACCGCCGATTCGCAAGCCTCTACGAGGACGTGTCGATTCCGCCGCCGCCAGTGGCCTCCGATCGCTACTTCCACCAGCTGCCCGGCTTCATCCAAGTCTCGATGGGCAGGCAACGGTGGTTCCGACGATTTGACACGCCGGAGAAATACCAGCGAATGATGAAGGGGATGTACCGGCTCATCACGGGAGTGGACGAGCAAGTCGGTCGCATCGTGGATGAGCTCGATACGAGCGGGGTGTTGGACAACACGGTGGTGGTGTTCACGGGGGACAACGGGATCATGATCGGGGAGCAGGGCCTCACGGGCATTTGGCTCATGTACGAGGGCTCCATCCGCAAGCCGCTCATCATCGCCGACCCCCGCCTTCCCGAGTCGCGGCGGGGAGCCCTGGTTGACGAGATGGCGCTCAGCTTCGACTGCCCGGTCACTATGCTGGACATTGCCGGAATCAGCCCGCCCTCCCAGATGCGAGGCCGCAGCCTCGCGCCGCTGCTGCGCGGCGAGAGCGTGAACTGGCGCGACGACTTCTTCTACGAGCATCTCTACGAGCGTGAGACGATTCCCAAGAGCGAGGGCGTGCGGACCGCACGTCACAAGTACGTGCGGTACTTTGAGCGGAACCCGGTCTACGAGCAACTCTTCGACTTGACGACGGACCCGCACGAGGTGCGAAATCTGGTCGGCGATCCCGCTCACGCGGCCACTCTGGCCACACTGCGGACACGCTGCAACGCACTGAGGGACAGTGTGGGAGGCCCGTATAGCCGGGGAATGTGAGTCCGAGGGCAGGCATGCTCCTCGGTGGCAAGGCTAACATTGGCAGTGCAGGCGCGCTAGCCGCTCAGTCCGTCCGCCCCGCGGGCCGGCATTGGGGGATGTCCGAAAGGTTCCGTCTTGTCGAAGATCTGGCTGGTTCGACCCACCACGGGGAAGGCCAGACGTTGACCGCCTCCGTGAAGCGACCGGCCGGCAGCGAGCCCGATCGCTCAGCTGCGCAAGCCATCTGCGATACTGCATTGGGCGGCCCCGACATACGGGCTGCCTAATAGGAGGCACCCATGATGCGCATCTTCCTGCCGCTGTTGCTCGCGCTTGCCGTCTCGCTGGCAGCAGCCGGCTGCTCACCCGCCGACGACGGATCCGCGGCGGTTGCGACCGCCGAGCCTGAGGCCGCCCGCCACTCAATGGTCTACTTCGAGAAGGGGATGTTCGGAGGCTGGCCGGCCAACCATGGAATCTGGAGCTGGGGAGACGAGATCTTGGTCGGTTTCGGCATGGGCCACTACAAGGAGGCCGGGCTGAGCCACCACATCGACCGTGAGAAGCCAGAGATCGCCATGCTGGCGCGCAGTCTGGACGGAGGCGAGACATGGGCACTGGAAGACCCGGGCGCGCAAGGCTACCTGCTGACTGAGGGAGGATATCTCCACGGCGTCACGCGACCGGGAGTGACGCTTCCCGAGCTTCGGGATCCCGTGGGTGGTGTGGACTTCTCGCACCCAGACTTTGCTCTGACTGTCCGCACCAACAGCATCCACGCGGGGATCGGGCGCACGTTCTATTCCTACGACCGCGGCCGCACTTGGGATGGACCGTTCCGCCTTCCGGCGTTCGACGCACCCGGAATTGCACCCAGGACGGACTACATCGTCGACGGCAAGGACCAATGCACGCTCTTCATCACCGCCGCCAAGTCGGATGGCAGGGAGGGCCGACCGCTGTGTGTGCGCACGACCGACGGTGGGGCAACTTGGTCCCGCCTTGCCTGGATCGGCCCGGAACCCGAGGTGGGATTCTCGATCATGCCCGCGTCCGTCCGGCTCTCGGAGACGGACATCTTGGTAACCGTGCGCATGCGCGACGACGAAAGGCGCTGGATCGGGACCTACCTTTCGACCGATGACGGCTCCAGCTGGGAGTATCTTGGCGAAGCCGTCGAGGACACGGGCGTGGGGAACCCTCCAGCGATGATCCAGCTCCAAGACGGCCGGATCTGTCTGATCTACGGGTACCGGGCCGAGCCCTACAGCATGCGCGCTCGCCTCAGCAGTGACCAAGGTCGCTCGTGGGGCGACGACATCGTGCTCCGGGATGACGGAGCAAGCCGAGACATCGGCTATCCCCGTGCCGTCCAGCGCACCGACGGCAAGATCGTGACCGTCTATTACTTCACCGATCTCGCTAGCGGTCCGGAGCGCTACATCGGTTCGACGATCTGGACTCCGCCGAGTCCTTGACGTGCAACAAGCGCCCAAGCTGGTGTGTGCGATAAGCGACCACACTGTCTCGGAGACGGAGGGCGGGATCGCCGCCAGGGGAACTTGCGAGCCGGCGCGAGTGGAGCGATCCGAGCTGCGCACATCGGCTCGAGAGCCGTCTGGGTGATGCGTCGCCCGTCCACACCGGTCCCACTTCCGTTCGGGCAGCTAGTCGCTGGCCGGGGGGAAGGTGAGCAGTGCATGCCGGTCCAGCCGGAGCGGCCCGAGAATGCGTGCCACGGGGAGTCGCCGACCGCTTCATGCCCGGAACTTGACCAGAAGACGCCAGCGGGCCAGCGCAGCCTCCTCGCTGCTTGCCAAGGGAGCGGCGCGGTGGTCTCACGCGAGCACGTAGGAAGCCTGTTTGCGGGCAACGCCAACCGACAGTGAGCCTGCCGATCTAGCGCGGAAGCGCAGTTGACTCTTACTTTCAGTTGCGAGTTGAACTTGGCCTGGCCGAAGCTGTGAGAGTCCCCGGGGCGGTGGGCCAAGTCTGGAGGATGGCAGCAGCGGTGCGGACGAGTTTAGTGGCCAGCGGCGTTCTGGGCGTGCTCCAGGCCGCCGTCTTCGGGGAGATGGGACGGAAGAGTGGGCGGCCGCCGTCCCTTGGGCGCCAGCGCCTCCCATGGCCGGCGACTGCGGCCAAGCCGTGGGTCGGCGCGGGGTTCAGCCAACAGATTGGCCGACTCCGCGCCGGCTCCAGACGGACTGGCGGACGTTCTCCGGCTTTGCCCCCCGGTGAGGGCCCCTGTGGTTCGCCGCGAGCTGTCGCGCTAAGCCCGAGCGCTCCGGCTTGGCGCTACCGGGACTCCATGGCCTGCGGCCGGCAGCCCCCCGCCGGGCGCCGCGCCGACGGCAAGGGCAGACCTAGCTCCGCCGCCAGCCCTGGCAGGTCCTTGCGAGCCGAGGCCGCACACAGCTCGCCCTTCCGGTTGCGCCAGCCATCCAGCTCACACAGCCGGCGTGCCAAGGCCGCCCGCGAGAGCGTGCCCTTCCGCAGAGCCTGGCGCAACCAATCGGCTGTGTCCGGCTTCAGCATGCGCAGACCAATTTGCACTACTGCTGTTCTAGACGACTACCCCCCCTGTGTCAACTACGATGTAGCTCTAGCTCCGTCTCAACTACGATCTAGCGCTAGGCGGCCGGCAGCCCCTCGCAGGCGAGCGTCCTATAATCATCGGGGCTGCTGGAGCGTCTTGGTCTGATCCCCGCAGCTGCGACAGGGCGCCGCCGTGCCGTCGGGTTCGGCAAGTCGGCCCGATTCGATCGTGACTAGGCTGATTGGCAGGAAGAGCGAGAGTTGATGACACACGCACGGTTAAGAGCGCTCCCGTTCGTCTTGGTGGCGGCACTGTTACCGGGGCTGCTAGCGCAGCAGGCGCGGACTCCACAATCCGAAGCGATTGTACCCGCAGATCCGGTGACGACTGCGTACCTTTCGGGCTCCGTGAGACTGGCCGACGGATCGTTGGCCCCCAAGGAGACCGTCGTCGAGCTCATGTGTGGCGGCTTCCCCCGCGCCACCGATCAGGTCGGCCCCAAGGGAGAGTTTGACATCGAACTCTCGGGCAGGGGTGTCGGCCTCGCCGACGCCACGCAGAGCTCTGGCCGAGCCGCGGGAGTGCCCGCAGCCAATCACCTCGGAGTGGTCAACCTGACCAACTGCATCGTTCGCGCCGAGCTGCCGGGCCACCAGTCATCCGAGATCCAACTGGGAACTCGCTCCATGTTTGACAATCCCGACGTGGGGGAGTTGGTGCTCACAAGGGCCGAAGGGGTTTATGGACATGCGATCAGCCCGTCGATAGCACGCGCGCCAAAGAAGGCCGTCCAGCACTACCAGTGGGCGACAAAAGAAGCTTCCAAGCCTCGCTCGAACGTGCAGAAGATGGCCGCGCGCCTAGAATCCGCCGTCACTGTGGATCCGAGCTTCGCAGACGCCTGGCACCTGCTTGGCCTGGTTCGCGAGAGGCTTGGCCATTTCGAGCGTGCCCTGGACGCTTACAGGCAGGCCTTGGCAGCCGATCCCTTCCTCTATCCCGTGTACGCGCGTATTGTGCCCTTGCTGGTGGATGAAGGCGACTTGGCGGGCACGATCAAGATGGGAGAGAAGGGATTGGAGATGAACGCGAATCTTGACGACGTCAGGTTCTTGGTTTCCGGGGCGTACTTGCGTACCGGTGAGAATGAAGCGTGCATCGAGAAGGCGCTCGAACTCGTCGACAGAGGCGCCACGAGCACCTACCCACAGGCCCATCAGCTGCTAGGGGCCGCCTACGCAAACACCGGTCGGTTCCAGCCCTCCGCGTCGCACTTTCGCCAATTCCTTGAGCTGAGTCCCGATGCCACAGCCGCGGATGCCATTCGGAAACAGCTTTACGAGTGGGAGCAGATGGGTGTGATCACTCCCGAAACCGATGTGCCCTGACTGACCAAGACGCCGCGTGCGGAAGTACTCTGGCCGGCGTTTGAGAGCGAACGATCGGCGCATTTTGGGGGTTTCGGACATGTCGTGCGAACGTCGCGAGGCCCTGCAGGCCGGGCCGGCGCGTGAGCGGGGGGCCGCTCCATGAGCCGCAGCCAGCGGTATTGCGGCCGCGACTTCTCAGGCTCGGAGCTGGATCTCATTCGAGCGCTGATCGACCAGCGTGAGCCGCGGCTGACCCGCTCGGCGCTCTCCCGGGCGGTCTGCGAGCGCCTCGGCTGGCGCAAGCCCGACGGTGGCCTCAAGGACATGAGCGCGCGTGTCGCGCTGCTGCGCATGCAGCGCGATGGCCTTCTGGAACTGCCGCCGCCAACGCAGCCAAGCCCCAGCCGGCTGCCGGTCCAGGCTACGGCGGCCAGCGATCCGCCCTTGCCGGGGCTGCAGCCGGCCAGCCTGGGGCAGGCCCGGCCGCTGCGCCTGACGGTCCTGCTTCCGAGCGATCCGCGCAGCCGCCTGTGGAACGAGCATGTGCAGCGCTACCACTATCTCGGCCACAGTCCCCTTCCAGGTGCCCAGCTGCGCTACTTCGTGCACTCCGCCGACGGCTGCCTGCTGGCTCTGTTGGGCTTCGGCGCGGCGGCCTGGAAGACAGCTCCCCGGGACCGCTTCGTCGGCTGGTCCCCGGCCGTCAGGGAGCGCAACCTGCCGAGGGTCGTGAACCATGCCCGCTTCCTGATACTTCCTTGGGGCCGGCTGAAGAACCTGGCCTCGCACTTGCTGGCCTGCGTCGAGCGCCAGCTGCCCGAGGATTGGGAACGGCGCTATAAAATCCGGCCTGTGCTGTTGGAGACCTTCTGCGAAAAACCGCGATTTGCGGGAACTTGCTACCGCGCGGCCAACTGGATCCACGTGGGCCAAACCCAAGGTCGAGGCAAGCTCGACACCCATCACGAGTACGCCAAGCCGGTGAAGAACATTTTCGTGAAACCGCTCTGCGGCGACTGGCAGACGATCCTCAACCGCTGATCCGAAATCCCGCTGCACGCCTCCCTCGAACGGTTACGTCTGGACCTACCGGTCTTGCCACCCGGCCGCACGCTCGAGTCGGGCGACAGTCCGACCGAGGCCGGTTTCCTGACCTTGGCCCAAGTCAGGTGTTCGCGTCGAAGTAGATGCAGTCCGGGTGATGGAACACCAGCGCGCTGACGCTCGCCTCAGGGTCCATCATGTCGCCCTCCGTCAGAGTCACCCCGATATCGGCCGGCCGCAACATCTCGAACAGGCCCCGCTGGTCCGCCAGATCAGGGCAGGCGGCGTAACCGAAGCTGTAGCGCCGCCCGCGATACTTGGACTTCAGGCGGTCCGCCATCGTCATTTGCGGAGAATCGGCAAATCCCCAGTCCTCTCGGATCCGCCGGTGAACCCACTCGGCGGCAGCCTCGGCCGTCTCGATCGCCAGCGCTTGGACAGCGTGAGACCGAAAATACCCGCCCCGCTCCTTGTACTCTTGGGACCGCTCCCGGACCCCCTGCCCGGCTGTGACGCACAGCAGCGCGACCGAGTCTCGGTGGGCATTGGCAGGACACACGTAGTCCGCGAGGCTCAGGCCGTCAGGCCTTCGCTGGCGGGGGAATGAGAACGTGCGCAAGAGCGCGCCGGAGCCAGGCTCAAACAGCCGGATCCTGTTTCCGGCTCCTTCCGCCTCGACAAACATCCACGCCGCGCGCACCCTCATGAATCGTTCGGCTTCGGCCATGGCGCCATCCATCGCTTCTCTCAGGGCCAACGCCTTCGGTGCCCTGGCTGCGAGCGCTTTCTTGAAGTTCCCGCGGAACCCCATGTGGCGAGAGTAGAGCATCGCCGGGTTGATGTATTGCCAGAGGTCGCGGAGGTTGGGGATGTCCTCGATCACACGTTCACCGTAGGGCCATCGGCGGGGTTGCACGGATCGGCTCACGCGGGAACTCCGAACGGCCGGGGCGCGGGCCGGCCGTCCCTTTCCCGAACGATCGGCACCCGTCAAGGCGGCGTGCTCCTCCAACAGGCTGGGACGCTGGGCGGGATCCATCACTCGGTCAAGCAGAGCGAGCCCGCTCATGGCGTCATTCGCGTAACAGGTGAGGTGCCCATAGGCCGGAGCGATCCGCTTCCGCGTGAAGTTGCGGCTCAGTGCGGCACCGCCCACCAATAGCGGCACAGAAGCGCCCGCCTCTCTCAGGTCGACCCCGGTCACCACCATCTGCTTCGCGCTCTTGACCAGCAGGCCGGAAAGGCCGAGCGCGTCGGGCTTGTGCTCCCGGCAAGCGCGGATCAGATCCTCAGGGGGAACCTTGATGCCCAGGTTGATCACGTTGTAGCCATTGTTCGAGAGGATGATGTCCACAAGGTTCTTCCCGATGTCGTGGACGTCGCCCTTGACGGTCGCGAGCACGACCTTCCCCTTGTCGCTGTGGGCAGTCTTTTCCATGTGGGGCTCGAGGTAGTCAACGGCCGCTTTCATGGACTCCGCCGACTGCAGCACTTCGGCCACGATCAGCTCGTTGTTGTTGAAGAGGCGGCCGACCTCCTTCATCCCGTCCATCAGAGGCCCGTTGACAATGTCCAGCGGGGGCACGCGGTCCGCGAGCTTGCGGTCCAAATCGTCGAACAAGCCCTGCTTGGTGCCCTCCACGATGCACCTGGCCAAGCGCTGGTCAAGCGGAAGCTTGGCCCGCTCGGGGCCCTTGTGACGAATCGCTCCCCGGAAGTGCTGGGTGATGCTGGCGATGTGGCGCTGGTTCAGCGCGACCCGCTCCGCCGCAGATTGCTCGCGATAGTCCAGTGGGGCTCCACGCCCGTCGGTGGAAGAGTTGAACAGGAGCGCCTCGGCCATGGCCCGCTCCTCCGGCGGGATGGCCGAGAAGCGGCGGAGCCCTTGCGTGTTGACAATTGCGAGGTCGAGACCAGCTTTCGTGGCGTGGTACAGGAAGACGGCGTTGAGCACTTCGCGGGCCGCAATGGGCAAGCCAAAGCTGACATTGCTCACCCCGAGCAATGTCTTGACACCCGGCATCTGCTCGTTGAGCAGGCGAACGGCTTCGATCGTTTCCACCGCACTGCCGATGTAGTTCACGTCACCCGTCCCACAGGGGAAAACGAGCGGATCGAAGACGATGTCGTGCTCGGGAATTCCCCACGTCTCGACCAGCAGGTCGCGGGCGCGGCGCGCAATGCTCAGCTTGCGCTCGCGCGTGATGGCCTGGGCTTGCTCGGGATCCTCGTCGATCCCTCCCACGATCACGGCTGCGCCGTAGCGTTTCAGGAGCGGAACGACACGGTTGAACCGGGCCTCGCCGTCCTCGAAGTTGATGGAGTTCACGATCGCCTTGCCCTGGCAATACGTCAGAGAGCGCTCGATAGCAGAGGGGCTGGTCGAGTCAATCATGAGCGGAGCCTTCACCTTGCGGATCAGGAGCTGATAGAAGGAATCGACATCGGAGAGCTCGTCGCGGTCGGGATTCTCCAAGTTCACGTCGATGATTTGGGCCCCCCCGCGAACTTGGGCGCGTGCGATCTCGGAGGCATCCTCGAACCGCTCCTCGGCAATCAGGCGCTTGAACCGCCTGGACCCGACCACGTTGGTGCGCTCCCCCACCAACAGCGGCCGCGTGTCCTCGGTTGCCTCCACCACGTCAATGCCGGCAAACTTGGCCCGCGGCTTTGGCCGGTACCGCCTGGGAGCGTAGCCTTCCGCCATCTGGGCGATGGCCCGGATGTGTTCCGGCGTGGTGCCGCAACACCCGCCGACAATGTTCAGCCAGCCGTTTCGCGCAAAGCGTTCCAAGACCGCAGTCAGGGAAGTGGGGGACTCTCCGTACAGCCCGTCCTCGTCGGGAAGTCCGGCGTTCGGATAGCAACAGACCATGGCGGTCGTTGTTTCGTGAATTGTCCGCAAGTGGTCCGTCATGTACTCCGGACCCGTGGCGCAGTTCAGGCCGATCCCGAGCGGACGCGCGTACTCGAGAGACACGGCAAAGGCTTCGGCTGCCTGCCCCGCGAGCATGGAACCCATGGGCTCGATCGTTCCCGACACAACCACGGGGACCTTTTTCCCAAATTCCTGCAACGCCTGGCCAATTCCGATGAGCGCGGCCTTGACGTTGCGTGTGTCCTGACACGTTTCCAACAGGAACAGGTCGCAGTGCTCGGCAAGGGCAATCGCCTGGTCGTGATAGGAGTTGACAATCTCGCCGAACTCAATCCCGCCCGTGACAGTGATGGACTTCGTGGACGGGCCCATCGATCCTGCCACGAATCTGGGACGCCCCGGACGTGACCACGCATCGGCGACCTGGCGGGCAAGCCGCCCGGCCTTGCCATTGATCTCGGCAACCCGGCCAGCAAGCCCGTACTCGGCCAAGACGATGTCCATCGCGCCGAACGTGTTGGTCTCCAATATGTCGGCGCCGGCGGCGCAGTAGCTCTCGTGAATCCCAGTCACGACATCCGGCCGGGTGAGCACTAGATTCTCGTTGCAGCCCTCCAGCTCCGCTCCCCCGAAATCCTCCGCCGCCAAGTCTCGGTTCTGGATCTCGGTGCCCATGGCACCGTCCAAGACGAGGATCCGCTCCTCCAACGCTTCCGCCAGCCTATTGGGAGAGTCCGATCCAGACAGCATCGCAATCACGCCCCGAGCGGGGCCCAAGCTCTCATTATGGGATTTATCGGAGAGGCACTCCCGCATTCCCGGACAGGAAGACTCGCGGGAGACAGGGGACGGCCTCCTCGCCGCGCCCGAAACACCCCCTGACTTTATTTCGTGATTATACACTTGACACAAGATAGGTACGGTGATTCCGTGGCGGGATGCGCAAATCTATCAGGTGTTTGGCCATGGGGAGGGTTCTTCTAGAGCATGGAGTCTTGGATTGAACCGTTTTGGGATCTTGGCGATTGGAGGTGGCAGGTCCTCGCTCTTGCTTGGGCAATTGTCATCGTGCTGACCTACGTTCTTCCAGTCGGGGCGATGACCAGGATTTTCGAATGACGGATGCGAAAGTGACTCTGGCACGGATGCGTCAAGCGGCCTTCCTGTCGTGGACCAGCTCGCGGTAGCGCAGCGGGTCGGTGGTGAGGATGCGCTTCACCGTGTCGCGGAACATGTGCGGATTGTTGCGGTTGTTGAAGCGCCACTCCATCTCCTCGAGGTAGCGGTCAAGATGCTTGGCGCTGATCGTGTGGAACGCGCCGATGATGGAGCGCTTGAACAGTGACCAGACGCCCTCGATGCTGTTGGTGTGCACGTCCCCGACCACCCATTCCTCGATCGAGTGGTTCACGGTTTCGTGGCGCGTGTTCTCGGTTTCGATGCCGAGGTAGGATTGCAGCTCGTCCGTGTAGAGCGCCTCGGCCTTGTCCGAGACGTTCTTCTCGATGAAGGTGTGGAGCGTGGCCTTGCGGACATTCGGGATGCTCTGCAGGCGCACTTGGCCGCCGCGCTGGATGGCGCCGGCCACCCAGGTCTTGTTCTTGCGGCAGCCCCTGCCGACGTGCTTGCGCTTGCCGCCAATCAGCGTCTCGTCCACTTCGATGACCCCGAACAGTGTGGGGCCGTCGAAGGGATCGTTGCCCATTGCCCCCCGAATGCGGTGGCAGAGATACCAGGCCGTGCGGTAGGATCCGATGCCCAGTGTGCGCTTGAGCTGATTGGCCGAGATCGCCTTGCGGGACTCCATCATCAGGTGGATGGCGACCAGCCACTTGCGCAGCGGCAGATGGGAATCATGCATGATGGTTCCGGCGGTGACGCTGAACTGGTAGCGGCAGGCGGAGCAGTCCCACTGCGGTCGGGCCGTGAGTTCGCTCACTCTTTCGCAGCCGCATTGCGGGCAGGACACCTTGCCCCCCGGCCAGCGCAGTTCCTCCAGGAAGTCGCGGCACTTCTCATCGGTGGTGAAGCGGTCCATCAGGTGCATAAGATTGGAGGGAGAGGTATCAGGCATGGCAAAGCACTCCAAGCGGAAGCGAAGGCTGCCCCGCAACATTGTCAATCGTCCGGACTCGGAAATCATGGAGCGGATCTTCGGCAAGCGCGTAAAGCGCGAGCTGGACAAGGTGGCTCACCGGTCGGAACGTGTTGCAAAAAAAGGCCCTTCGGCTCATCCAAAGCCATGATATCAAGCCTACCTATCTTGTGTCAAGTGCATAATCACGCTTTATTTGCCCGGCTTGGCCCCCCTGTCGCTGGCAGCCCTTCCGCGCAGACTAGCTGCCCCCGCCCCGACGTCGCGCCTCAGGAGGCCACGCGCGCCGAGCAGGCTCTTGAGCGCCTTGCGATCAGCCTCTGTTAGGTGTGCGAAGTCGGCAGAGCGGTCCGTCCCGGCGAGAATGGCCGAAATGCGCGCTGCGACGTGATCCTTCACCCGACTGGGGAGTCGGTCGAAGGCCGCCGATCCGACAAGGTAGCTGCAAGGAAACCGAAGCAGCCTCGACCTCAGGTCCAAGTCTCGCAGCGAGCGACCGTCAGCATCGCGAATCCCGCGAGCTTGGAACTCTTCGGCGAACGGGGAATCGCCTCCCACGGGCGCCTCCAGCACCGGCTCGCCAGCGAGCAGCAGATCTCGCACGAGTTCCTCTGAGGGACCCGAGATCCTGCGCTCGACCGACGCAAGCAGCGTGTCGGAGGGCTCGCCGAACAAGCGGACCATCTCCTCTTGGTAGGCCAAGGCCCTGCGTGCCTCGGCACCGGCCCGGGCGATCGAATTGTGCACGCGAGTCTGGTGTGCGAGCACGAGGTGCGCGACCACGTCGCTGTGGGGAACCGGGTAACGTCCCGAGTCGAAGTACCTCAGGTAGCCCCTTGCCAGGCGCCCCGCCGCGAAATCCTCGTACTGCCCGTCCGCTCCGACGGCGTTGCCCCTGTGGGCCGTGCCGGGAGAACCGCTCACGAACCAGCCTCCCCAGCGCTCGTTCAACGGCGTGCGGTGGTCCACGTTCACTGTCCCGTGGCGGAAATGCGGCAGGCCGCCAAGCCCGGGGAACACTGACCGGGTCAAGTGTCCCGGAACTCCAAGGGTCCGCGGGCTCTCGTGGCACTGCAGGCACCCGCCGCTGTCACGGACGAAGCGCGGGCGCGAAGCTCGGCGCTGCCTCAGCGTGTAGAACTCAGCCTCGCCGTCATCGCCAACCGTCGAAATCTCGATCAAAGGGGCCTTTGGAATCCAGCCGACATACGTGTCGTCATTGAAGTAGATCGCCCTCGGAGTCTGCGGGCTGATCCACCTAAACTGCGCGCTTGTCTTCGAGAAGACCAGCAGTTGCGACGAGACCGGAATGTCTAGGGCTGACAGAAGAGACTCCAAGTATCCGAACCTCTCGCTGAACTCGATGGTCCGCTCGCCTGACTGCACGGCGGTGGCGAGGCGTGCCACCGGGTCCAACGCCGGCAGAGGGGCGCATAGCACGGCCATCGCCGGGACGAGTCGGGTGAGCGGCATCGACACCTCCAAGATATCGAAGGCGAGATTTGCCATACTGCCCTGCATGCCCCTGAGCCGCCGAGACTTCACCCGGACCGCCTTGCTCGCAGGCACAACCACGGCATTCCACGCCGGGCGTGCCGCGGACACACCCCCCAACGTGCTGTTCATCACGACTGACCAGATGCGGGGCGACTGCATCGGCGCCGTCGGTCATCCGAATGTCCGGACCCCGAACCTCGATCGCATGGCACGAGAGGGCGTGCTCTTCCGGAACGGATTCGCCAGCGGCCCCGTCTGCGTCCCGACCCGCAAGTCGTGCTTCTCCGGCCAACACCCCCACGAGCACGGCTCGCTGACCAATCAAGACGGCGACAAGCTGGAGTGGCGCGGGTCCATGCTCGCGTACTTCGCCCAGCAGGGGTACCGGACCGGTTGGGTGGGCAAGAATCACACGTTCGCCAACGATGCGCTGGCAAACCTGGACTATTCCGACATCCGCAGTCGGGAGCCATTCCGCGCCTACAACGGCTACGTGCCGCCACACTGGCACTCGACGGTGTACTGGCCAGAGGAAGAGTGCTACCCGCATGTCAACACGCAGTCCGCGCTGGGATTCTTGGACCGGGCTGGCACGGTCGACCCGTTCTTCCTTCACGTCAGCTACTTTGATCCCCACCCGCCGTACATGGCGCCGGCCCGGTTTGCCGCCCGCTACGACTCAGGAGACATGGTCCTGCCGGCGCGGGTGGATCCCTCTGCGCTGAGCGCAAGGCTCGGACGGTTCGCTGCGGCCCTAGGATTCGGGGAGCTCGACCGGGAAGACATCACCGAGACGATGCGCTACTACTACGCCCAAGTGGAGTGGGGCGTCGACGGGCCGGTCGGGCGGCTGTTGCACGCCCTGGAGGCCAGAGGTCTCGGCGAGAACACTGTCGTCGTGCTGACGGCGGACCACGGTGACTTCATGGGCGACTACGGCATGGTCCGCAAGGGGATGTACCTGTACGACTCACTCCTCCACGTGCCCTTGATCTGGTGGGCCCCCGGCCGCATCGCGAGCGGCACGCGCACCAATGCCCTTGCCCAGTCGGCAGACCTGTTCCCAACCCTCGCCGACCTGACGGGCGGACCCCCGCCCGAGAAGGCTTCTGGAGTCTCGGTGGCTGACTCGCTCGCGGGCTCATCCGAGGGACGGCGCCACCTGTTCACCTCCGCGGCGTACGGGGATCTCGGGGCGGACGCGCTGCCGCCGAACCTAACGCCGGACGACGAGGACGCGAAGCCGAGACACACCCGGGTGCTGAACCCCACGATGTCCCCGACCTACCGCACGAAGATGGTGCGAACTCACGAGTGGAAGTACATCCTCAACGAGTCCGAGCCTCCAGAGCTGTACCGGATCGCGAAGTCCCGCCCCACCGAGAGACAAAACGTAGCCCAGTCTCGCGGGCACGCCGGGATCCGGCGGTCGCTGGAACGCGAGCTCAGCGCTTGGTGGCCTTGGTGGCCACAGCCCTCCGGACCCGAGGCCGGACCGAACCATGGCGCCGCCCGCCGGTCAACGGCTCTAAACCGGACCGCCCGCAAAGCGCAACCCCCGTCGTTCTGAGCGCTCCCAGCAGGTTGTAGAGCATCGCGTAGACCACCTGTTCGGACAGTACGCGCTTTCCGGGAAGCCGGAAGCCCACCGGCAGCTCTGTCGCCATCGAGATGCGAAGACGCTCGCGGTCGATGTCGTCACCCTTCTTGCAGTTCGAAATGACCAGCGGCGTCTGCAACACAACTCCCGAGATTGAGTCCACGTAAAACTGGCAACGGGAGAACCAGCCCAGATTCGCGGGCTCGCTGGCGTCGAAGAGCAGCAGGGGCCCGTTCGCCTCTAGCATCTGCACTTCGAGCAAAACCCGCCTGGAGTGTTTCGTGATCTGGCAGGAGTACCCGGCCTGCTGCGCGAGCTGATGCAGGGTCTGGTAGTCCGGATCAAGGACAACCAGCCGCTGCTCGCCTGCCTGAACGTAGCGCATCTTGATGCTTGGATAATATCACTCCGATTGGTGATTCGCCGCCCGGCACAGGGCATCTGCAAGCCCTGCGGTCGTGAACGTCCGGGCCTCCACCGCCACTTCCAAGCCGAGCTCGCGAACGGTCGCCGACGTGACCGGCCCGATCGAGGCGATCGCGGACTTCCTCAGCCTCTCGATCGGCACCATCGCGGCAAGGTTTCGCGCCGTCGAAGAACTGGTCAGCGTCACCCAGCGGGGCGTGGACCGCTCGGTGAAGTGTCGGCGTGCGAGCGGTCCGGAGGATTCCGGCAGCACCGTCCGGTACACCGGCACGACATCGACAGCAGCCCCCATGCGCGCCAATTCGCGCGGGAGGTGGCCACGGGCCTGCTCTGCCCTTGGTATCAAGACGCTCGCGCCGGACATGCCCTGGCCCCTGAGGGCCCGTGACAGCGATTCCGCCACGAACTCCTCCGGCACGAGATCGACCCGCAGGTGGAGCTCCCGCAGGCGGTCCGCGGTGGCTGGCCCGATTGCGCCGATGCGGCGCGGCAGGTCCCGCAGGTCGCGCGAGCTGCGGCCCAGCCGCTCCAAGAATGCGTTCACGCCGTTGACGCTGGTGAACAGCACCCAGTCATACCGGTCCAGTGCGGCGATCGCGCGGTCGGCCGCCGCCCAATCGCTGGGGGGCTCGAACGCGATGACCGGAATCTGCAGGACCATCGCGCCCAGGCGGCGCAGCTGGCGGCAAAACGGACCCGACTGAGCCGTCGCCCGGGTCACGACCACCGACTGCCCCCGCAAGGGGAGGCGATCGAACCAATCAACCTGATCTCGCAGCCCGACGATTTCGCCGATCACGACGAGGGCAGGCGGCCGCATGCCGTCGCGCTGCACGGCGCCCGCAACGGTCGAGAGCGTGGCGGTGATCACTGCTTGGTCTCCCCGAGTGCCCCACCGGACGGCTGCGGCAGGGGTGTCTGGGGAGAGACCGTGCTCGGTCAGACGTCGCGCGATCTTGGGCAGCGAGAGCAGGCCCATGAAGACCACCAGCGTCTGCCGCGTGGCCAGCGCGGGCCAGTCCAGTCTCTCCGAATCGTGACCGGTCACGAATGTCACAGCTTGCGTGTGATCCCGATGTGTCAAAGGGAGTCCCGCGTACGCCGCGACGCCGAGGGCCGCCGAGACGCCGGGCACGACCTCGAACGGTACGCCGGATCGCGCCAGTCGCTGGGCCTCTTCCCCGCCCCGGCCGAACACGAACGGGTCACCGCCCTTGAGCCGGACAACGAGCTTTCCGGCGTTGGCCGCGGACACCATCAACGCATTGATCTCTCCCTGCGTGCAGGCGTGGACGGCACGCTTCTTGCCGACATAGCGACGCTCCGCGCTGGGTGCCGCCAGGGCGACCACCTCGGGAGAGGCGAGATTGTCGTACAGCACGAGATCTGCCCGTCGTAGCAGGTCGAGCGCGCGAATCGTCAGCAGGTCCGGATCGCCGGGGCCGGCACCCACCAGATAGACCCTGCCGACACTCGGCAGCCCGGTCTCTTGGGCGGTCGGCAACGCTCCCATGTTACGCAACTCGCCCGGGACAAGCCCAGCTTCGACCTTGGCTGGTGGACCTTCGCAGCGCTTCCGGGGATGTGGCTGTCGACCAGGGGCGGCGAACTCGTCTCGCCCCTGCGCCCAAGTTTCGAGCTCGGCGAATTAGACGTCTACATATAGTGGGACCGATTTTCTTTATGCACTACATGTAGTGGGAACCTTGCATTCCTTTACTATTGCAGTCACTACGCTTTGTTGCGATTCTGCCTCCTGGCCCTCCTTTTCAGCTGCGCTCTCCCCGGCTTGGCTGAGGTCGATTCCCAGCAACTGCCGATGCCTCCGGAATGCGACTCCCGCGGCGGCCGCGATGCGCGCCTGGGCACTGTTCGGGTCCACATCCTGGCGCTGGCTCCACACCTTGCCCGCTGCCATCCGCATCGTCGTCGTCAGCCGCACCCACGTCCCCATCCGATCGCGAATCGACTTCCAGCTGTAGCGGATGCCGCTGCCGCTCAGTTCCCGCCGCAGCGCATGCACCACGTGGTACGCCAAGACCGTGATGAACAGGTGTCCCGACACCCGTCGCTGCAGTTGGTGATGCATCGGCCTCAACCCGAGATCCTGCTTCATCGCTCTGAAACAAGACTCAATCTCCGCCAGCCGGAAGTATTCCCCCACGATCCGCGTGTCATCCCAGTCAACTCGACTGGTGCGCATCAGACTCGTTCCCCGCTGCAGCTCCCGCCGCCGATAGCGCTCGCTGCGCTCCCAATGCACCGCCGAGGCCCGCTTGCCCTGCTTGGCCTTGCCCTGCTTCGGCTGCACCACCTCCCGCTCCACACGGACCGTGTATTGGCTCGCGACGAGCGTGTACTTGCTCTCCAAGCGGCCCACCTTGCGCAACACTTTGTCGTAGCTCGTGTCTGGGTCAAAACCCCCCATGAGCGGGCAGAGCCCGTGATTCATCAGGTAAGATCCTGCGCTGCGACCAGCGGAACTCGATCCGAAATGCCGTTATCCAACGGCCATAACACCTCAATAAGGCTTATATAGGATTATTATCTATACGACAGATAGACCATGATATGTAAGATGTGGGCCGGGGGCGGACCTCCCCCTGACAGCGCCCCGGCTGTCCTGTGGTCTGAACTGGCAAGCACCCCTAGGCGGCCTTGGGCCGCCGCTTCGCCTGGCGCTTCCTCTGCGCTTGCTCCTGAGCGTTCAGCAGTTTCCCGATCCGGTGCACATTCGCTGCCAATATCGCCCGCCAGACCACCTTCTCGAACACTTCCTTACCCTTCTCTCGCACCCGGTCCAGCCCATGATGCTCCAACCTATTGATTGCTGATTCGACCCCAGGATGCTGCTTGCGCGCCTCCTTGAATGCCTCCCCATCCTCTCGCTCCCGGTCCGCCTTCGACAGTGTCCCGCGCTTCGGCAGTACCGGAGTCTCGATCACTCCCGCCTCGTTCTTGATGTTCTGCACGCTCGAGAACCCCTTGTCAAAGCTGCACACGTTCATCTCTGGCCCTATCGCGTCAGAATTGGGCTGGTCAGGTAGCGTTCATGGTGCGCTGACGACCAGAGCGAGTGCGCCAACTTGTCCGGGCTCGGTTGAATTTTACTAATTCGACGCTGTGCAGGGGCAGGTCACACCGGGGCCTGCCGGCGTGAGCTGGCACGATCGCATTGTCGCGACAACGGCTGTAAGGGGCGCATCCATGAATACATATAGCGAACCTGCAGCGCAGAATGGCCGTCCGTGGTGAAAAGTCCGGATTCTCTCGCAATCTCCCCTCGGTAGCGCGATAGCCACTGGCAGTCCTTGGCAGGTCCCGTTCGGGTGTCGCCGATCCTGCTCTGCCGCGCCTCGCCGGGCCCGCCCTCCAACCCCGTCATACTGTGCCGTTTCCCTGTCCAAGAGAGCCAATTCCGGCTGCCTGCAGCCGCTTCAGGCCTGATTCAGGGCGGTTGAGTACTCCAGGATGGTACTGTATAGCGGGCTTGGAGTAATCCAATCCCTACATGCCCCAGCGCACGCCCGCCCTGCTCGCCGCAGCCCTCGCCGGACCGCAGCCGCTCACCCTCCCCCAGCTGCAGCAGGCCCTGCTCGGTGCTTCCCGCACCACCACCTTCCGCTACCTCCGCCAAGTCAGCTACCGCCGCAGCTACAACTGCAACGGCCGCTTCTACACGCACATCGACCCGCAGCGCTTCGACCGCTTCGGCCTGCTCTCGATCGGCACCGCGCGCTTCTCCCGCGACCGCACTCTCACGCGCACGGTCCCCCGCCTCATCGCGGAGTCCGAGGCCGGCTGGACCGACAAGGAGCTGCGCTCCCTGCTGCATGTTCCCGTGCGACCCTTCCTGCTGTCCGCCCTGCGCGCCCAGCTCGTCCAGCGCGACTCACTGCACGGCGTCTTCGTCTACTTCGCCGCCGACGACCAAGTCGCCCAGCGCCAGCGCGAGCAGCGCCTGCAGCGCCTGCCCCGCAGCGTTGAGCTGGACTCCTCGCTGGTCATCGAAGTGCTGCTGGCCGTCATCCGCCACCCCTCAGCCAGTCCGGCCCAGCTGGCACGTCACCTGCAAGGCCACTCCCCTCCCATCGCGCGCTCCCACATCCTCGCCGTGCTCGACCGATTCGACCTCCCGCAGGCCGTGCAAAAAGGGGGGCCTGCGTGCTGCTGAGCGCACTCCAACGGCACGCCGGAGCCCCTGGCTGGCCGGCCGATCGCATCGCCCGTGCGCTGCAGGGCCCGCTCGATCTGCCGCAGCTCGACTGCCCGACCCAGCAGCGCAGCTGCCCCGAGTGCGGCGGCCCTCTGCACCCATGCAAGAGCAACACGCGCATCCTGACCACCCTCGCCGCCGGCACTTTCCGGGCGCGCGAAGTCCTGCTGCGCTGCGCGCGCTGCCCCTCTCAGCCGCCCCGCCGCTGCGCACAGCTGGCCGCCTTGGCGCCTCCCGGACAGCGTTACGGATTCGACGTCATCGTCTGGGTCGGCCTGCAGCGCTACCACCATCTGCGCCAGCGCAGCGAGATCCGAGAGCGCCTAGCCCGCCGCCGCATCCGACTCTCCGACGGCACCGTGTCCGCGCTCTGCGACCGCTTTCTGCATTGGCTGGGATGCTTGCACCAGCGCCGCGTCCCAGCCCTGAGGGCCGCTATGCGGCACGGATATCCCCTGCATCTGGACGCCACCTGCGATCAAGGCCGCGGTGGGCTGTTCCTGGGCCTCGACGGCTGGAGCGGCTGGGTGCTGCATGCTGCTCGCATCCGCTCCGAGAACGTCGCCGCACTGCAGCCCGTGCTGCAGGCCACGCTGGACGACTGCGGCCCGCCGCTGGCCTTCGTGCGCGATCTGGGCAGCGCCGTAGCCAAGGCCGTGGCCGACTGCCGGACCCCGCCCGCACTGGATCTGGTGTGCCACTTCCACTTCCTCGCCGCCGTCGGCAGCCGGCGGCTGGACGCCGACCACGCCACACTGCGGCGCGGCTTGGCCCGCTGGAAGCTGCGCAGCGGCCTCAGGGCCCTGCTGCGCAGCGCGGGCGGACCGGGATTTCCCGCCAGCGGCTGCCAACGCGGGACGGACCTGCGGGTCCTGCTGTACTGGGCCTTGGAAGGCGACGGCGGACGGCAGCCCCGCCCACCCTTCGGACTGCCCCACCTGGACTGCTACCGGCGCTGCCTGCAGTGCAGCCAGCGGGCCGACGAGCGCCTGCCGCCACCGCGCTCCCAAGGTGAGCGCCGCATCCTGCGGCGCGTCTCCGAGGTGCTCGAGCCCGTCCGGGAGAGCGTCTTCGGCATGACGGCCGCCGCGCAGCGCTTGGAGCGCAGTCAGGCGGCCTTCGCAACCCTGCGCGACCGATTACGCCTGCGTCATGACGAGCTGCGCGGCCGGGCACCGCACCAGCCCCTGAGCGCTGCAGCCGGCGCCACCCTGCTGAAGTCGGTCGCCGAGCAAGTCGGGCGGTACCACCGCCGGCTGCGCCGGCAAGTCAGGGCGCATCGCCAGCAGGGCCAAGGCGGAGGGCACTGCCCGGAAGCGATCGTGCTCGACTATCTCGACCGCTACCGGGAGCACCTCTTCGGACATCCCCTGGCGCGGGACGGCGAGGGCCGCATCGTGGCGGTCGTGGAGCGCACCAACAATCCGGCCGAGCACTGCTGCTCCCAGGCCAAACGTGAGCTGCGACGCCGACTGGGTCGCGCGCACTTGGGGCGCGACATGCAGGATCAGCCGGCGCAGCTCGCCCTGACCGCCAACCTGCGCCATCCGGACTACGTCAGGATCTTGTGCGACACTCTGGACGCACTGCCCCGGGCGTTCGCCGACTTGGTGCGATCCGGACAGGCCACGGTCCGGCCGGCCCTCGACCGCTACGCCCGCAACTCCGACCTGCGTCGCCGCGTCAAACAACGGTCCGCCGAGTCCGGCAACGGCGCAACACCTCCGCAGCCCACCTCTACTTCACCTCTCTGAGCCCGCTTGCCGTCGTCGCTCCAACCGAATTCTGACGCGATAGCTATTCGGCCGCGTCCTCCCCGCGGGCATGTGCCAGCTCGCGTGCACTCGGATTGACCGATGGGCGGAACGGGACCTCGCAAACTCGTGCACTGACGGGTTGCCCCGGCTCGCTGGCGTACTCGTCGGGCAACCAGACCAGCAGCTTGGTCCCGACCGCCGACTTGCCGAGCGGCACGTAACCAAGGGAGATGTTGCACCCCAGCTCGGGGGCGTACCACGGCGAAGTCAGATAGCCGATCGGATCGCCACCGGAAGCATCCGAGACGAGCCAGAAGTCGGGCGCGTAGTCATCGATCGGCTTGCCGCCCATCTTCATGCTCACCATCACCATCGAGAACGGCGGGCGCCCCGCGGCGATCTCGGCGCGCATGCTTTCGAGTGCCTCCCGGCCGATGTAGTCCCCCTGCTTGTTGCGAGGCACCTGATAGGCCAGGTTGCACTGAAAAGGCACCGTCTCGTGGTCGATGTCCTGCCCCCAGGACATGATGCCGGCCTGAATACGACGCTGATGGCCGGGGGCGGTGACCATGAGCCGGTGTGCCTTGCCTGCCTCGAGCACTGCATACCACAGCTTCTCGGCGTTTAGGGTGGCGTCGCGCAGATAGATTTCGTAGCCTTTCTCGCCCGAGAAGCCGGATTGGGAGATGACCACCGGGCAGCCCGCGATCTCGGCTTCGAGGAGGCCGTAGTAGGGAATGGCCCTGACGTCGTCGCCGAGCAGATCGACCATCAGCGCGAGCGACTTCGGCCCCTGGATCTGCAACGGGCAGACATCGATCTCATTGATTTCCACCCCCATCCGCATCCCGACGTTGACGCCTTGCAGCCAGAACAGCATGTCGGAGTCCGCCAGCGAGAACCAGAACTCCTCCGCGGACAGCCGTAGCAGGACCGGGTCGTTCAGGATCCCGCCCTTCTCGTTGCACAGAATGACGTACTTCGCGTGCATCGGCCCGATGCGGGTCGCGTCGCGGGTGATTACGTAGTCGACGAACCGCTCGGCATCCGGTCCCTTGACCTGGATCTGTCGCTCGACCGCGACGTCCCAAAGCGTCACGTGGTTCGTCAGCGCCTCGTGCTCGACCGCTGCGCCGCCGTCCTCCGGCCGAACGTAGCCGCGCGGATGGTAGATGCGGTTGTAGACCGTGGCTCGCCAGCAGCCTGTGTCGTGGGACAGATGCCAGTAGGGTGACTTCCGCACCCGCGTGGAGATGAGCAGCTCCGTGGGCGTCCGGCCACTTTGGCGCAGGTTGATGGGAACGATTCGGTCGGACTGGTCGACACTGCGCGGCTGACCACTCATGGCTCCTCCTGGTCCGTCATGCGTGACGGCTTCCGGGCGCGGCCCCGGGATGGGATGACTCACAATGATTCAACGGCAGCGACCTAGGCGCAGCTGGTGCCGAAAGCCTACGGTGCCCCGATGCCGGCGATACCTCGCGGTGCGTGTGTTGCCGCCGTCACCGCAGTGCCCCCGACTCTCGCGACACTTGCAGACCGGGCCGATTATATGCCATGTTTCAAGGCTGTCCTGCTCGTCAGGGCTCTTTGCGAACGCCGATGCCGCTCATGGGGGCAAGACCCGAGATCAACGCGATCGAATCCGGGACCGAGCATGGCGCGGGTCGGGTTCGTCACGCTTACGTGGGAGATCAGTTGTGGAAGACTCCATCAGCAGCCTAGCCGATAGCACTTCGCCGCCGCCGGCGCGGGCGACGATTGCCGTGATTGGCGCCGGTATCGTCGGCAATTGCCTGGTGGGGCACCTGGCGGAGCTCGGCTGGGACGACCTGCTGCTGATCGACAAGGGGCCCCTGCCCAACACCGGCGGATCGACCGGGCACGCGTCGAACTTCATCTTCCCCACTGATCACAACCGCGAAATCGCGATGCTGACACTGGAGAGCCAACGCCAGTATGCAGCGCTCGGAGTCAACACCACGTGTGGCGGAATCGAAGTGGCGCGCACGGAGGCTCGCATGGAGGAGCTGCGTCGGCGGATGACCTCAGCGCTCTGCTGGGGTATCGAGGCCGAACTGCTTGATCCCGCCGAGGTGGTCGCCAAGGTGCCGTTCGTGAACGGTGACGTGATCCTCGGCGGCTTCTACACGCCGAGCGTGTCGGTGGTCGACTCGGTTCTGGCGGGTACCATCATGCGTGAACGGGCGCAGGCCAAGGGCGTGCTGACCGTACTGGACAACACCGCGGTCACCGGGCTGGATGTGTCACGCCCGCCGTTCGGACGCCCGTGCATCCGGGCCGTCGTGACTACGCGCGGCACGATCGCAGTAGAGCAGGTGGTCATCGCGTGTGGCGTCTGGAGCCCGCGGGTCGGTGCGCTAGCCGGAGCGACCATCCCGCTCACCCCGGCGGTGCACCAGATGGCTGATATGGGCTCGATCGACCTGCTGCGCAGGACGGGGAACGAGATCGACTATCCGATCGTCCGCGACATGGACACCTTCATGTACGAGCGCCAGAGTCACGAAGCGATGGAGATCGGCTCATATGCCCACCGCCCCATCTTGGTGCGACCCGACGACATTCCCTCCCTGGCGGAGGCGAAGCGGACACCCACCGAGATGCCCTTCACTGGCGACGACTTCGCTCCCCAGCTCGAGCACGCCCGGACGATCATGGGCGAGCTGCTCGCCGGTTCCGAGATGCAATACTCGGTGAACGGACTGCTTTCCCTGACCCCGGATGCTCACCAGGTGCTGGGCGAGACCGCCGAGGTGGAGAAGCTCTGGTCCGCGGCTGCAGTTTGGATCAAGGAGGGGCCCGGCACCGCGCGCTTGATCGCCGAATGGATCACCTACGGCTATCCGCGTCTATGCGACCCGCACAGTTCGGACGTTACACGGTTCTACCCACACGAGCGAACCGAGCAGCACATTCGGCAGCGCTGCCACGAGCACTTTAACAAGACTTACGGGATAGTGCATCCGCGCGAGCAGTGGGCGTCCGCGCGCGGCATGCACCGGGCACCGTTCTACGATCGCACCGCAACCCTGGGCGCCGAGTTCTACGAAGCCCACGGCTGGGAGCGACCCCAGTGGTACGCGTCGAACGAGGATCTAGTCACCCACTACGGCGTCTCGGATCGCCCGCACGAGTGGGACCGCCGCTGGTGGTCGCCGATCATCAACGCGGAGCATCTCCACATGCGGGAGAAGGTCGGAATCGTCGATCTGAGCGCCTTTCAGATCTTCGATGTGTCCGGACCTGGCGTTGTGCCCTACTTGGAGCGGTTGACGGTCAACCTTTGCAATCGTCCCGTCGGCTCCTCAATCTACACCCCGCTGTTAACGCCGGATGGCGGGATCCGAGCCGATCTCACCATACAGCGGCTGGCGTACGATCGGTTCCGCATCGTGACCGGAGTCTTCGACGGCGCGCGCGACGAGGCTTGGTTCCGCCGCCATCTGCCTGCGGACGGCTCGGTTCAGTTGGAGAACCAGTCGTCGGCATTCTGCACCATAGGCGTGTGGGGACCAGATGCTCGCGCGCTGCTCTCCGAGATGACAGACACCCCGCTATCACAGCAAGCATTCCCATACGGGAGGGTGCAGGACGTGATCATTGATGGCGTACCGACGACGATGCTGCGCATCTCCTATGTGGGCGAGAGCGGATGGGAGATCTATGCGCGCACGTCGCACGGCATCCGACTGTGGGACGCGATTTGGGAGACCGGCCGCGCCTTCGACGTCCGACCGGTCGGAATTGGCGTCTACGGCACCACGGGCCGACTCGAGAAGGGATATGCGCTCATGGGTGCCGATCTCACCGCGGAGTACTCGCCGGTGGAGGCAGGCTTGGCGCGGCCCCGAGTGAAGGCCAAGGAGTTCATCGGGAAGCAGGCATACTTGCAGGCGCGCGCCGAAGGTCCGGCGGCGAAGCTGTGTACGCTGACGATAGACCGACACACTAGCGCATCCGGGGTTTCCCGCTTCCCCGCCGGCAGCAGCGAGCCGATTCTGACGCGTGACGGCGAGCGCCTCGTCGATGCCCGCGGACGGGAGTCCCTCGTCACCTCGGCTGGTATGGGACCCTCCGTCGGCCAGTACCTCCTGCTGGCCTATCTGCCGATCGAGCGAGCGGTGGCCGGCACCAAGTTGCAGGTGCTGTACATGAACGAGTGCTTTCCCGTGACCGTGGCTTCGCGCTCGGCGATGTTCGATCCTGAGGGCATCCGGCTGAAAGCGTAGCTGGACGAGGTGTTGGACGGCTTGGCCCTCGTGGGAAGCGTCTTGGACATGACCTGCCGGTCAAACGCAAATGCCGTTGCCTGAGCCCGGCCCGAATGCTCTGCCGGTGCTTGGTGTTGAACGGCACATTAAATGGACGTAGAATGGCCCATTTGTGCCAAATTAGATGGATGTCCAAACCAGATTCAGATCTGCCGCCCCTAGGGAGTCGATCCGTTGATTCTCGTCGATCGACCCATTAGATTCGCAACACGATCTTTATGCGTTCGTCCCATGGCCCTCCTTCTTCCTGCAGTAGCGCATGTGCAGGGGCACTGTCGTGTCCAAATAATGTGAATGTTCCATAACCGTAAAGAGTGAATTTCAACACTTGGTTCAAGAAGGTTCTCGCGGACGGGACAGGCACCGGCTTGACTTTCTTCGGGTAGCGCAGCTGGCGGCGCATGTCCTGCAACTGCCCCCGAGTATCGACGGGACGGACCCGGCGGTGGCGTCCCCTGCCGCCTAGCCACGAATGTTGGTCTCAACCAGATTGCTGAGACTTTCTGCTCGCCCGGTCCATGCGCACCCCTGCCTTCAGCTCCGGCAGGAGCTCGGCGGCGAGCGCGCTGCAGGCAGGCTAGGTCAGGTCGGGACGGCCACCAGCTGGCGCACACCGAGCACGATTTCCAGCAACTCGATCCAGTCCCGGCACCAGATCCTGTTTCCCAGGCAGCGCAGATCCTCGAAGAAGTTGCGGCGGGTCACGAGCTTTTCCCGGCACTGCCGCCACAACTGGCAGGCCCCGTCCAGCAGCGAGTGCAGCGCGAAGGCAAACACCAGCAGCGTGGCGAGCAGATTCGCCAAACCGTCCTTGCCATGCCCGAAGTTGTACTTGAGGTGGTAGCCGTTGCGCGCCAGCGTGTTGAAGGTCTCGTTCTCGATTTTCCAGCGGGCTCTGCCCGCGCGGGCGATCTCGGCCACGTTGTCGCGGGTAACCCTGAGGCTGGTGCAGAAGGAATTGTGGTAGGTTCTGCTGAAGAACCAGATTATCGAAGAGACGGGGTGCAGATTCTCGAGCAAAACGAACACGCCGGGGGCGGGTGAGAGCGGGGGTCCGCAGGGGCTACCGGGAGAGTCCGGAAGCAGGCGGAGAGCGAGACGCGGGCGGAAGGGTGTTCCCCTCTAAGGGAGGGAGGACAGATGGCCAGAGCAAGAACTGGAATGGGACAGATCACAGAAATCATGCGACTGCGGCACGAGCGAGGGTTGACGCAACGGGACGTTGCGCGGTCTTGCAGAGTGGGGCTGGGGACGATGAACAGGGTCCTGCGCGGCTTGGAGCGTGCGGGGGTGGAGTGGCCCTTGCCGGAGGGCATGGGCGAGCAGAAGTTACAGGAACTGGTTTACGGACCGGTGTCACAGGACCGGGCTAGGGACAGTGTGCGTCGCGATCAGCTAGACTTTTCTAGCGTGCACAAGAATCTACAGCAACGCAAGAACCTCACGATTCAGCTGGTGTGGGAAGAGTATCGCGACGAGCATCGGAACGGCTACAGCTACAGCCAATTTTGCAAGCTGTACCGCGAGTGGAAGGGGTTGCGGGATGTGAGGATGGTGCAGCCGCACAAGGCCGGGGAGAAGCTCTTCGTGGACTATGCCGGCAGCACAGTGCGGGTGGGTCAGGCAGGCGCGCCGTTCGAGGCGCAGATCTTCGTGGTGGTGCTGGGCGCGAGCTCGTACATCTACGTCGAGGCCAGCCGTGGTCAGGACGTGCAGTCTTGGATCGGAGGTCTCTGGCCAGTGGCTGCACCGATGCGGTCAGGACCGAGATCGGCGACAACGTGCGAAGCGCCACGCTGCCGCACTTCAACGACGCCATCGCCCGAGACGCGCAAGACGTGATCGGCCTCTTCGAGGCGGCTCGGGACCGGGCCATGAGGGTGAACGTCAGAAAGCAGACATGGGGAGGAAGGCAATGAATGAGCAAGCCGAACTCGACCTCGAGGCGCGCAAGTGGAGCGCTGGCGGGGCAATCGAACGCGCCGCGCATGACGAGTTTCCGGAGATGCGCCGTGACGCGCGCATGACGCTGGAGATCGCGTGCGAGACAGACGCGGGGGAAGTCGTCAACGGGCAGCCGGACGTGCTCGCCTTCTTGGACGATCCCGACCTGGTCGAGGGTTGCACGACCACGCTGGAGGAATGGAACGACGCGTTCGCGAGCGGCCAGAACGCGGTGAGCGGGCTGTTCCTGGAGGCATCGGACCGTCGGGTGCAAGCGCACCTAGATTCACTGTAGGAGGTGACAACATGGAAGATACGCGCATCACAACGACAAGCGACCGATGATCACGGACGTTTCCGAGTGCTGGGACCGTAACACGGAGGTCGCCGGGAATCACATGAAAGCGCGCCCGGTCGAGGTCGCCCATGACCGGCTGTTCGGCAAGACCGGAACGGTCGCAGAGCTTGCCCGGTTGGCCGAGGTCGCCGCGGACGAGTGCCTCGCGACGATCAGCATCCGGACGCGGTCCAAGGACCTGATCACTGTCACCCCTGCCCGGTGGTGACGCCCGGACCCGCGCCCCGAGCGGTTTCCGGCGCGGGGGCGCTTCGCTTTGCGCGAGCCTAGCGCCCTCGCGGCCCCCATCCCCTGCCTGCGCTCTCCGGAGTCCGCCCCGGGGGAGGGGCTGCCAGGAGATTCCACAGTTCCGGGGTGTCCGGCCACGCGTCGATCCCGGCTTGGATCACATCCCGGATGTTCCAGGGGCAGTCGGTGGAACGCAGCTTGTCCGTTCGGGCGCAGATTAGCGCTCTGCGCACAGCCACATATTCCATCGCACTCCTCCCTTCGCGGGGAAAGGAAACATCACACGCCGCAGCCAGCACCTCCCCTGAGGCGCGCAGCGCCGCGGCCAGCCGGGCCACGGAGATGTCGATCTCCTCTCGCTCGGAATCCCATTCGGGGTAGACATTTACGTGAGCCTTCTCGGTCTGTCCGTCGCAGTCTCGCAGCAACGCCAGCAGCGGATCGCCCGGAAACTTCCGCTGCAAGGCGTCGCACAGTCCAGCCACCGAATGGGACCGCCGCGGTTCCATGCCTCTCATGTTCATCACGGCCTTGCACAGCAGCTCGCCTGCCAGGGCGCCATGCTGCGCCACCTCGGAGTCGTAGTCCCACCGCAGGTGCGTCGGGAGGGCCCAGTAGTCGGCCAGGGCGCCCAGTCCGCGGCGCATTTGACCGTGGGCTACGACCAAATTATCCCAGGCGTGTCGAAGGTTCATGTCTCTTCTCTCCGGACGGGGCAGCGGATCACCGCGCAAGCAGCGACCGTCCGCCGCCACGGCATGCGGCAGGCCGCAAACATTCAGCTGGCGCATCGCATGGGAGAGCTCGATCGGCACCCAGTCGATGTCGCGGTCCCCGAGCGCGCGGGGAAGCCCGTCCAGCGACGGGCGCTCTCCATCGAACACGAGCGCGATGTCCCAGTCGGATTCCGGGCCGTGGTCTCCGCGGGCGCGGGAGCCGAACAGGATCACCGAGACGGGGGCCGGCTGGCGCTGTGCCCAGCGGTTCACCCGCTTCGTGAACTCGGCCGGGATGGTTGCCGGTTGCACTGCGGCCGACATTACGCCCAGTCTAGCGGGAAGTGGAGCTTGATGTGCGCGGTTCGCCTTGCTCGAGAATCTGCGCCGAGCCCGTGGGGCAGTGAGGCGGTCTCGATGCGCCCGCGGCCGATTTGGACTTGGCGCATCACACCGTGTCTCAGAGCCGCGAGATGCCAGTCGGCGCCCACCGGCTACCCGAACGGGTCCGGCAGGCGCTCGACAATGCGCACGGTCTCGACGCTGACGTGCACGACGCGCCGGAGGGCCTCGACCAGATCCCGGGGATCCTCGAACCATCCGTTCGGGTCGTTGACGAACCCGCTGCCCTTGTGCGTCTTGACGCGGTAGCGGTCCCTGAACCACTCCAGGGGGGTGCGGCCGTTGACCACGTAGCGGTGCGCCTCGGGGGGAATCCCGCCAAGCTTTACGTGGGCGTTGACCCTCAGGGTCCGCCCCTTGTCCGCCCGCTTCATCATCTTGCCCCCGATGCGGTAGCGCGCCCTGTTGTCGGCAGGGCCGTCCACCGACACTTCGAGCGGGTACCGGTCGCAGCTCTCGTAACCGAGGTGCAGCTCCATCAGGCCGCGCCTCCTCCGTTCAATGGTGACGCAAGATCGCCAGGCCCGCTCCAGACCAAAAAGTGTGCAATTTTCGACGGCCACATCTGTGCAGTTTTACACGGTCGGCAACACGACGGGCGGGGTTTGGGGGTACTCCGGGCCGAATGGGCCGCATCCGGTCCTAAGCGCTAAATCGGGCCGTTCGCGGGGATCCCCGTCGCTGGGAGCCTCATAGACGGGTTTTGGGGTCGTCAGCTGTGCTCCGGAGCAGCTCAAGCCGTCTACGGCGAAGTCCTGCCCTTTGCCGAGTGGAGGCGCCTCTGTTTCTATGCGTAAGACGCTATGATATGCTTAGTGGCGATTCGAAATGTCCGGCACGGAGGCATCAGGCGATTCTTTGAACGAGGTGATGCACGGCGGCTGCACCCGGCCCACGTGGCACGCATCGGGCGTATCCTTACGGCCCTCGACCGTGACGACGCGCTTGAGGTGCTCTCGGCGGCGACCTTCCGGCTACACCCGCTCAAGGGCGACCGTGAGGGTCTCTGGTCCGTGCGCGTGTCTGGCAATTGGCGCATTGTCTTCCGTCTCGAAGACGGGCACGTGTTTGACGTGGACCTGACGGACTACCACTAGGAGGGCAACATGAGCGAGAGCAACGGTACCGTACGCTACGACGCTTGGCTGCGGCGTAACCCGCCCCATCCTGGCGGCTACATCAGCGATTGGATGGAGGACTCGGGCGGAACTCGCATGACCGTCATCGCGGCTGCCGCCCAGTTGGGCATCTCGCAACCGGCCCTGTCCCGTGTACTGAATGGGCGAGCCAGCATCTCGACCGCGCTTGCCCTGAAGCTGGAAGCGATCGGGTGGGGCAAGGCGGATATGTGGAACAGCATGCAAGCCCACTACGACCTTGTGCGGGAGCGCAATCGCATCGGCCAGTGGCCGCCGGATCCCACAACAGGGGAGCGCAGAGAGGATGTGTCGGAGGCAGCCTAACACGTGAGATTCCTGAAAACAGCGCTGTGTCTTACGGCGGAGGCTGGTTGCTTTTGGATCGTCTCCTATCTGAGCGGAGGGGCGGTCTGCCCGGACGGGCGGTATGGACTGCGGACGAACCTTGGCGGCCAGATTCCCCTTCTAGTCGATTCCCGCACGGGCGATACGTGGTTGTTTTTTGGGGACGGCTGGGAGCACTACGATCCACCTAAGCGTCCGGACCGGCGATGAGCGCCTCAAGTGTTGTCCAGACGAACAGAAAAGCGGTCCCCACTGCTACTCCGATTCCAGCTACTTTCTGCAAATTGCCCTCACTCACGATCCCGGCGTCGAAAATCACCGTCGGCCGCTCCTGGCCGTCCAGCCGCAGGCTCTTGACCGCCGCTTGCAAAGTCGTCGACTCGCCCACGTTGCCCTTCAGCACCTCGGACCGGCGCGGGAAGCCCTCCCCGTCCAGCAGCAACGCCAAGGTCACCAGGGGCGCGTCATGGCGCTTCTGCTTGCTGCGTCCGCGGGCCGGCAGAGCGTGGCGCGGCCGGCCGCTATGGAAGGTGTTCGTGAGGTCGTAGAAGACGATTCTGGGCTCCAAGCCGAACAGCTTGCGCTCGTGATCGAACAGCCTGGTCTCGATCGCCTCATGCTGCTCCCAGAGAGCGTCCGCTGCGGCATACAGGGCATCCTTGGCCAAGTCGCCGGGTCGCAGGCCGAGCAGTTCGCCCAGGGCCGAGTCGTGCTGCAGCCAGCGCAGCGTCTCGCGCTCGGAGGCTGGGTGCAGGGCGCGGGCGAGGACCTGGGCCAGCCCCAGGCGCACGTGACGCGGCCGCAGATCGCAGGCCGCCAGGCAGTCCCGCAGGGCGAGCTGTTGGGCTTGCGCGCAGAGCAGGCGCGCCGCGCCGACCTCGCGCACCTGGGTGTGGCGGGCTGGAGGGCAGCACCCGGACCGGCCCCTCGCCGGGAACGTCCGGGGCCGGGTCGTCGAGGACGCGGAAACCAATGTCGAAGTCGGCCTTCAGCAGGCGCTGGCGGGCGAGGGGCATGACGGCCTCGGCCTCGCTGCGGATGGCCTGTTCGAGTTGCGGATCGTCGCCGGACTCGGGTGGGAAGGGCAGGTCCGTCGGGCGGCCAGCAGGTTGCGGATCTGGGCAGCCAGCAGCTTCCAGTGGGACTTGGGGACGCGGTCCTCGAGGCCGGCGCGGAAATACGCCAGCACGACTTGGCGGACTTTGCCGGGCGCGATGCGGGTGGAATGGACAAGTCGGTAGGAGACGCCGTGGTTGGAGCCCTTGGAGCGGGTCAGGACACGGCGTACGAACACGGGGCCATTGTACCACCGAATGCTATCCCATCCCACCATGTGGTCATCTAGTGGTCAGCACTTTTTACCTCCAGCCGAAAGTGGTCGGAATGACCCTGAAACGGGCCAAAAAACGAGGCAAAGTGGTCCAGTCTGCCCTGAAATCAGCCAAATTCGGGCCCAAAGTGGTCGATCCAGACTAGTGCCGTCGCGATTCTGGCCGGAGAGCCTCAGAAACCTCGAAACTTGGGTGCGGTCCCACTTGATCTCGCGGTCGAAGCACTGGTCGATGGGCCCCGCCCGTACCGCGTGATCCGAGTCGCGAGCTCCCGAGCGTATTGCGTCCGCAGATGGCGCCCGGTCCAGCCTTCCCCTTCGGGACCTAGCCGCACGTTGTACAATCGACTGGACGGGAGCGGTTTGCGCCCTAGCACTACATGGGATGCGAACTTCGTGAGGAGATCGTGAGCCCGCGGCTCTACCTTGGGGGTGCTACAGCCGACGGCTGCCAGAGCCTGTGGGTTAGACCACACTATTGATCGCTCCCGTCACCGACCGCCAGCGCCGTGACTGCAACAGGCGTACCGTCGGCAGACTTCGAGGCGGAAGCATCCGCTGATCGGCGGGAGCTCCCCGGCGGGTTGCGGATCTCGCCCCGATCGAGAGCTTGACCGCGCTCGCGAAGGGCACGGTCCGGGCACCGCGCCCCACCTGTTGCATACTCGGCTTCTGCCCCGTGCCCCCCACTCTCTCGGTTGTGGTCCCCGTGTTCAACGAAGCCCAGACGCTTCGCGAAATTGTCGGCCGTGTGCGAGCCGTTGACATCTCGCTCGAGGTCGTGATCGTCGACGACGCCTCCACCGATGGATCGGCCGAGGTCGCAGCCGGGCTGGCGCGACGCCATGGGAATGTCAGAGTCCTAACCCATGCCCGCAACTTTGGCAAGGGACGCGCGCTGAGGACCGGCCTCCAGATAGCCACCGGGGAGTACGTGATCATCCAAGACGCCGATCTGGAGTACGATCCCGCCGACTATCAAAAGCTGCTGCGCCCGCTCATCAGCGGCAACGCCGATGCGGTGTACGGGTCCAGGTTCCTGACCGCCAGCCAGCACCGCGTCCTGTACTTCCGGCACTACCTCGGCAATCGGTTCCTGACCTTCATGTCGAACCTGACCACGGACCTGAACCTGACGGACATGGAGTCGTGCTACAAGGCGTTTCGACGGGACCTGATCCAGTCGATCGAACTCGAGGAGGACCGTTTCGGGTTCGAGCCCGAAATCACGTCGAAGATCGCGAAGGCGGGAGCAAGGGTCTACGAAGTCGGGATTTCCTACCATGGGCGAACGTACGCCGAGGGCAAGAAGATCCGTCCTCGGGACGGTGTACTTGCCATTTGGTGCATCCTCAAGTACTGGCTCAAGCCACTCCGGCGACGCGGTGCCAGCTGATCGGTCTCTGACGATCACGGTCACTCACCCAGCACGCGCCCGGCCGGGAGACATCTCCAGGATTGCTTGACGCCCGGCCCGGCATCCATGGACGCGACCCTTCTCGAAGCCGCCGATCAGTTGGCTGGCGTGCTGGCCGGCGGTGCCGGGACTGTCGCTGTCGCAGTTTTCCTGGGCCGCACTGTCGTCGGATCACTGCCAGCGTTGCGGAGCCAGCTCGACCGGGGTGAAGGCTGGCTGCTGTCCTTTGTGCTAGGGGCGGCTCTGCTCAGTTCGGCTGTCTTTTGGCTCTGCGCGCTGCGCTTGGTGTACGACCTAACACTGCCGCTCGTGTTCGTGGCCGCCTTCGCTTGCTGGTTCCGCTGGGGACGCTGGAGCTCGCCGGCCCGTCGCGTGGACGGTATCCGGCTGCAGCCGCCCTGGCTGGCGCTGTTGGTGGTCCCTACGGCCGTGTATGGAGTGGTCTACGCAGTCCATGCGCTGGCGCCCGAAACCCGCACGGACGCGATCGGCTATCACTTGGGCCTCGTCCAGCGCTACTACAGAGCCCACGGGTTCGAGGCGGTGACGACCAACATCTACGCGCACCTCTCCCAAGGCGCGGAAATGCTGTACCTGCTCGCCTACACCATCGGCAGGGAATCGGCGGCAAAGATCGTCCACCTCTCGTTCTTGGCCGCGACGGTCGGGATGTTGCTCACTTTGGCCCGGCGCCTCGGGGCAGCGTCGGCCGGCGTCTTCGCGGCGGTCGTGCTGGTCACCTGCCCGGTCGTGATTCCGGACGCAACCTCCGCGTATAACGACTGCGTCCTGGCCTGCTCGATGCTCGCGGCTTTCTACCTGCTCACCCTCTGGTGGCAGCACGGCGACAGGGGGTGGCTTGCACTGCTGGGAGTCTCGATCGGTTTCTGCTTCTCGGTCAAGTTCACGGGTGTGGTCGCGACAGCAGCGGCCGGGGCCGTGGCGGCTAGGCTCCTTGCGGGCAGTCGCGGTTGGCGGCGAGCGATGGGGACCCTCGTGTGGACCGGCATCCCTGCCGCCGCGATCGGTCTGCCGTGGTTGGCCAAGAGCGCCCTCATCGTCGGCAACCCGCTCGCGCCATTCTTCAACCGCTGGTTCCCGAACCCCTTTGTGAGCGTCGAATGGGAGGACGCGTATCGATTCGCGATGCGCGCCTACCGGGAAGGCCCCTTCAACAGGCTGGACCAGTTGCTGAGCGCCCCGTTCGACCTGGTGCTAGGAGAGCGCTACGACGGCTCCCTCGGATGGATGGCCCTGATCATTCCCGTCGCTTTGCTCGGATGGCGGAGGCCCGCGGTCCGAGCGCTGCTCGCCGCTGGGCTGATCGCCGCCCTGCCGTGGGCCGCAAACGCCGGGGCCCGATTCCTGATTCCGTGCTTGCCCTTCTTTCTGCTGGCTGTCGGGATCACCGCGGAGGCGATTCCAGGCAGACTCAGGCTCGCCGCCATCACAGCGCTGCTGTTCGCCCAGAGCGTCACGTCTTGGCCTGCCGCCCGGCATCGCTGGTACTACGCCGGCCTGTGGAGCGTGGACGGGTTTCCGTGGCGCGCGGCCCTGCGCATCGAGCCGCAAAAGTGGTACTTGGCGCGAAACGTGCCGTCCTACCTGCTCGCGGACCGCATCGATCAGATCGCCACAGGCCAGACTCGCGTGCTGAGCATGGCCAACCTTCCGGAAGCCTACTTTCAGGCGGAGCTGCTCGTCTCGTTCCAAGGGCTGGAGAACCAAGAGCTCACCGAGGCGCTCATTGCGCCGCTGCGCCGACGGGAGAGCCCCAGCTTGGCGGTCCGGACCCGCTGGGTTGCGACGACAGTACTCGGCGTGCGCATCCAACAGGCCCGCAGTCACCGTGCCAGCTCTTGGGACGTGTCCGAAGTGCGGCTGCTCAACGGCGCGGACAGGCTCTCTCAGAGCGGCGGCTGGTCGGCGACCGCGAGACCCCACCCTTGGCACGCGGCCCGGGTCGTTGACGGGAACGTGCACTCGCGGTGGTCCTCGCGGGAAAGGCCCCGCCCCGGGATGTGGGTCGAAATCCGGCTCGACCGGCCTCAGGCCGTCGACGGCTTGGAACTGGTGCACCCGGAGGGTACGGCGCCCACCCAGACGACCCTCGAAGTGAGCCTGCTGACGCCCGACGGGGAATGGAGGCCAGTCCGGCGCCTCAACACTGAGTTTGTCAGCGTGTCCCACGACCCGCAGGCCAGCCGGGACTGGGCAGCTGCCAAGTTGCGGGACCACGGCATTAGCTACGTCGTCTTGGACGACAACCCCCGGAAGACGTATTCGCGGGAGTCGAGAGCTATCGCCAGCGACCCATCCCGATGGAGCTTGAGAAAGATCTTCGTGGACCGCAGCGCGATGCTGTTCGAAGTGTTGCCGGCTGGCGGGACCGCGAGTCCTGCTCGGCCTGGCTCCCACGCCGGCCCGCGGTGATCCGCGCCGAACCCGGCGCCCGGTGAGCTACTCCCCGCGGAGGTCGAGGCAGAGCAGGCGGGGACCGCTCGGCGGAGCGACCGACCGCGAATTCTGGCTGACGTAGAGCAGCCCCCCGCTCACCACCGGGGGCGCCCAGGTCTCGCGTGCCAAGAACAGCCTCGTCCGGCTCAGGATCTTGGGCCCCGTGGGCGACAGGTCCAGCCACAACAGGTGACCGTGCTCTCCGAGCGCGAGAAACCGGCCGTCCACCTTGAGCAGGTTGCCCCGAAGGGGGCTCGCGTGGAACTGGCGCGCCTGCCCCTGCACCTGAACCGTCTCCTGCCATTCGAGAGCCTCGCTCCAAACGGTCTTGCCAGTCTGGGAATTCACACAAGTCAGCCTCGCGTCAGGCTCGTTGCGACCCGAGAAAGCGTAGTAGTGCCCCTCGTGGTAGACGGCGGTTGTCCAGTGCAAATCGAAGTCCGAGTTCTCCCAGAGCTTCGTGTAACCCCCGCCCCGGTTCACGCGCAGCAACGCGGCCCCGGTGCGGTAGGTCGCGGAAACGAGCACGCGGTCCTGGTGCACCACGGGACAGGAAGCGTTGACCGACTCATAGCTGCGACTGCGCCACGGGAACCGGAAATCCAGCGTTCCAGCCACGGGATCGATCGCCAGGAGTCCACCCCTGGGGGGCTGGCTCTCGCCACCCGCCAAGACGAACAGCCTCTGGCGACCGTGAACCCGAGCTAGCACTGGCGTGGCGTAACTCGCGCCCCACTGGTCTCCCACAGTCCAGCGCACGCGCCCGGAGAGCTTGTCGAATGCGACAACCTCGGGCCCGCCCGGGGCCCCGACACTCAGGATGACCAGATCACCCGAGACCACGGGCGTGGTCGCAACTCCGAAGAAGTCCTGGGGGACCGAGAACTCGCCCGCGATGTCACGCTTCCAGACGAGACGGCCCGTGCCGAGCCTGAGGCAGTGGAGCGTCCCCTCGGCTCCGTACGCGTACACGTGGTCACCGTCGATCACGGGACTCGCGCGCGGGCCGTCGTTATAGCCATAGCGATCCTCGAAGCGGGACGTGTACCGAAAGCTCCAGTAGCGCTCGCCGGTCTCCGGCTTGAGGCACTCGACGATCTCCTCCGACCCTTGGCGGTGCATGTACACCAGATAGTCACCGCGAATCGAGGGCGAGCTGTATCCGGTGCCCTTGGCCATCTCCCAGACAAGCCCCGGGGATCCGTCACCGAACGTTCTGAGGAGTCTGGTCTCCTGCGAGATGGGCTCGCCCCGCAGGCCCAAGAATCCGGGCCAGTCCTCAGTCTCGGCCCCGTCCGGAAGCGGCTTCGGCGGGCGGTGAAACGTGACCGCCGGGTGGGCCTGAGCCTCAGCCGAATCGTCGGGAGGCACGCGAGCGCGGGGGGAATTGGCGTCCTGCCCCCAAGCGAACGCGAGCAATCCGCCCACGGCGAGCGGCCATGCGCTGCGTAGACCGGCCAAGGTGTGATTCTCCCACAGGCCCCTTGCCGCGGTCCGACCCCGGACTGCCCTGCCCGGCGGCCATTCCCGGATTGCCGCGACATGTCACCGGGGCGCTGACGGCCGGCACCGCCTATGCCATTAACTCTTGAATCACCTTCCCGTGGACGTCGGTCAGCCGGCGGTCGATTCCGTTGTGGTAGAACGTCAGCCGCTCGTGATCAAGGCCCAAGAGGTGCAGCGCGGTGGCATGCAGGTCGTAGACCGTGACCGGCTCGCTGGCGGGCTCGTACCCCAGCTCGTCCGAAGCCCCGTAGGACAGTCCCGGCCGTGTGCCGCCGCCCGCCATCCAGCAGCTGAAGCAGTTCGGGTGGTGGTCGCGACCCGCGGTAGCGCCGCTGCCCTGAGCGACAGGCGTCCGTCCGAACTCGGTGACCCCCATCACCAGCGTGTCCTCCAACAGTCCACGCCGGTGCAGATCCTGGAGCAGGCCGGCAACGGGCCGGTCGTACTCGAGCGCCATCTCCTCGTGGTTCTTGACCAAGCTGGAATGCGCGTCCCAGCTCCGGCCAGACCCGCCATGGTAGATCTGCACGAAGCGCACGCCCCGCTCGACGAGCCGCCGAGCGAGCAGGCAGTTCTTCGCGAGGTTGTTCGTCGCCTCTTGGCCATGGCCGTACAGCCGCCTGGTCGCGTCCGACTCGCTGTCGATACTGGCGATCTCCGGAACAGTGACCTGCATTCTGGCGGCAACCTCGTAGCTGCGCACGCGCGCCTCCAGACTGGAATCGCCCGGATGGGCCCGCGCGTACGCCTGGTTCATCTCCCGCAGCCACGAGGCCGCCGCGTCGCGGGACCCCGGGGCCATCCGCTCCGGCGGCGCGAGGTCCGGAACGGGATCCCCGGCCGAGTGCGTGCGGAAAGCGGTCCCCTGCACAGTCGCCGGCAGGAAGCCGTTGGTCCACTGGGCAGAGCCGCCCCACGGATGGCTGTCCGGGTCGGGAAGGACTACGAACGCGGGCAGGTCGTCGGTCTCGGAACCGAGGGCATACGTCACCCAAGCGCCCATGGCCGGGAATCCCGTGAGGATGAATCCCGTGTTCATCTGGGCCACCGCCGGCATGTGATTCGCGCTCTTGGAGACCATGCTGCGAATCACCGTCAGCCGGTCCGCCTGGCGCCCAAGGCCGGGCAGCAGGTCGCTGACCCACTGGCCGCTCTCGCCGCGCTGTCGGAAGGGCCAAGCCGGCCCCCGCAGGCTGCCCCCTTGGCCGAAGAATGTCGGCATGGAGTATGGTGTGCCGTCCCGGCTGGCCAGCTCGGGCTTGAAGTCGAGAGTGTCGACATGGCTCATCCCGCCGACCGCGAAGATTTGGATCACACGCTTCGCGCGCGCCTGGAAGCGCAGTGCCTCGCGGGGCGCGGGCGATCCCGTGGGCGCGCCCAAGAGGTCCCTCGGCAGGATCGAGGCGAGCGCCAGCCAGCCGAATCCGCCCGCTGCGTCCAGGATCAGGCGCCTGCGCGAGAAGCTATCGCACATACAGAAACTCGCTCGTGTTAAACAGTCCCCAGCAGAGGGCCTCTAGGCCGCTCGTCGCGGCGAGGTCGCGACTGGCCGCCAGTTCCCGGGGGTCTGGGGACCTCCCCAGCGCTAGTTCGAAGGCGCGGCGGACCTGGCCGTCCAGCCCGGCCGCGTGGCGTCGCAACCTGTCCGCGAACCCGCGCGACCGGTGCTGCACGAAGGCGTTGTTCATTAGGCTGAGCGCCTGTAACGCGGTAGTCGTCGTGCGACGGTGCGGGGTCTTGGTCGACGGCAGGGGGCAATCCAGCGATTCGAGCATCGGATCGCCGCCCGTGATGACATTCATCCGGTAGATCGTCCGACGCCGAAATTCGGGGGCGTCATCGCCGGTCAGGACATAGCTCATCAGGCTGCCCTTCGCCTCGCCGAAGACGAACGGGCGGAAGCTCGGGCCGTGGAACTCTCGGTTCAGGTCGCCGCTGACTGCTAGCATCGCGTCGCGCACAGCCTCGGCCTCGAGGCGACGCTGCGGATAGCGCCACAGGAGGCGGTTGCCCCCATCAGCCACAGCGGCCTTGCCGTCGAATCGCGAGGACTGCCGGTATGTTTGCGACATCAGGATCCGCTTGTGCAAGTGCTTGAGGCTCCAACCGCTCCGGACCAGCTCCGAGGCCAGCCAGTCCAAGAGTCCCGGATGGGTCGGCTGCCCGCCGTTGTATCCGAAGTCACTGGGATTGGACACCAGCCCCTGCCCGAAGTGACCCAGCCAGATCCGGTTCGCGATCACTCGCGAGAAAAGCGGGTTGGCCTCGTTGGCGACCCACTCGGCCATCGCCCGCCGACGGGCCCCCTCGGAAGCGTCCGCGGGCAGTCTGAAGTCCGGGACTGGGCCCTTGACGCACTCGAGGCCGGCGGGTCGGACCTGCTTGCCGGGCCGGTCGACCGAGCCGCGGAGGAGAAGGCGCGTCGGCTCCCACCGGCCCACCGTCACGCCGTGCACCAGCTCAGGCTTCGGAATGGACCGGAGCCGCCCGGCCAGCTCGGCGAGCCTCCCCTCAAGCGTCGCCAGCCTGTCCCGCTCGGCGGGCTCCATTCGGTCCGCGAGGTCCTCCCGCGTGAAGTCGCGCATCCCGGCGCGGTAAGCTGCCCAGATCTCCCCCGGAGCTAAGGCCCGGTCGTACAAGCGCGCCTCCGCGACACGCAGGTCCGCGCTCGCGGGAAAGCGCACAAGTGCGTCGCCTGCCCTGTAGACCTGCAGCCTGCCCGCCGGGACTCCGGCGTCCGGCCTGTATGGCTGCCCCAGAGGCTCGCCATTGCGGTACAGGCTGATCGTGCCATTCCCCTCGTATGAGATGACCATCTGGAGCCGCTCGCCAGGCTGGAGAGACTCGGGCTCCGACCCCGTGCGCCTGGACCGGAACTGGCCGATCGAGAAATTTTCCCAGCGCGGCTCCGACCCAGCAACGAACCGGATCCCGTCGACCGAAGCGCCGCGATAGCCGCTCAAGCTCCGAAGCTCCATCAGGGTCACCGACGTTTCCGGCACCGACCGCACGTCCAGCCACGCCTCGAGCGTCTTGGCTCCGAGGTCAACGGCCAGCACTTGGCTAACACCGACACCACTGCCACCCTCGGACTCTCCGTCCTGGCCATCGGTGCCGTCCGGGGTGCCTGCCATGGCCCTCAGGCCGAACGAGCCTGCGCTCACCCGGGCGCGCCCCACCAAGCGGAGATGGAGCGGCGCGAAGTCCGCGCGACCGTCGGTGTCAAAAGTCCAGCGAGCGAATGGGCGGGGCGCCTCGGACGGAACCTCGGGCGGCCGTGCCAGTCGGTACAAGTCCCCGAGCCTCGCCCGGATGGTGTCCATCTCGCGCTCGGCCTGCCCGACAAGGCGATCCCTGGCGCGTTGCGCCGCGCCCGAGAGGAGCGGGCGCCCGTGGGGGAAGAGGGAGTCAAGGCCCGCGGATGGAACGGGCCGGGTCGGTGGCCACACCGCTTGGAAGGCGGCCTTCATCCGGTAGTACTCTTCCTGACGGATCGGGTCGAACTTGTGATCATGGCACCGGGCGCAGTTCACGGTGAGGCCCAGAAATGCCTGGCTGACCGTCCCAACCATCTCCTCGAGCAGGTCCTCCCGTACCATGGCACGCTCCCGCCAGACCGCGGAGGTGAGGCCAATCGCATCGAGTGGGCCAAGAGTCAGCATTGTGCTGGCGGCCACGCCGTCCTTGGTCACCGGGTCAAGCACGTCACCCGCGATCTGCTCGCGCGCGAACTGGAGGTAGGGCTTGTCAGCGTTAAGGCTGCGGATGACATAGTCCCGGTAGGGCCAGACATGGTCTCTGGGCAGGTCCCTCTCGAAGCCCTCACTCTCGGAGAACCGAACCACGTCGAGCCAGTGTCGAGCCCACCGCTCGCCGTATTGGGGCGAGGCCAGCAACCGGTCCACCACCCGCTCGTACGCGTTCGGAGATTTGTCGGCAACAAAGGCAGCGACCTCGGCCGGGTCCGGGGGCAGACCAGTCACGGAGAAAGTGACGCGGCGGATCAGTTGCCGGCGGCCTGCCACAGCCGCCGCGCGAATGCCCGCGGATCCGAGGGAGGCGTTAATCCAACGGTCGATCGGGGATTGCTGCCATTCCGGCGGTGCAAGGCCCACGCCGGGCGGCCCGTCGTTGCCCAAAGGCTGGAAGGACCACCAGTCGGGGCCGGCCCGGCGCTCTTCGATCGGACCCGGCCATGGAGCGCCGGCTGCGATCCAATCACTGAGTGCTTTCTTGTCGAGGGCCGATAGCGGCGATCCCGGAGGCATCTCGTCCGCGGTCACGCGCGCCAGCAGCAGGCTCCCGGCAGGATCCGACGGGACGATCGCAGGCCCCCTCGTGCCGCCCGACAAAGCCGATTCCGGCGTGGACAGGTCCAGACCACCCATGGTCTGGACCTCGCCATGGCACTGGATGCAGCGGCGCTGAAGCACTTCCGCACCCGCGTGCAGATCGGCGCTGGCCAACGGAACGGCGGCGCTCAGAGTTACCGCAAGTAGCGCGAGGTACCGCAAGCCAAGGTTCCGACCGGGGCGGCTGACCCGTGTCCGGCACACCCCTCTAACCGACAGCTTATCGCGATTTGCCACCTTCGGCAAGCGGCCAGCTCCGCGGCACCGCTTGCCCGCCGGGGCGAGCGAAGCGCCGCGACGATGCGGCGAAGAGGGCGAGGCAGCCCCGCATCGATGACGATGAGCTACAGCCCGTCGCCCGATGACTCGGCCGCCCCGGCCACCCGGCTGTATACCAAGCTGTTCCCATCCTTCCCGCAGACTTCCGCGACACCCGCCACGCGCAGGCAAAACGCAGCCTTCTGGGCGAGACGGCGCGACGCCTTGATGGCCACCGCTATGTCCCTCGTCGTGAAACGTTCCGGCAGCCCCTCGTCAATCATGACGAACAAGTCCGCCATCGACCGGATCCTGTGCGTTTCCACAACCTCCAACAGCCGACGGTCCACGCTAGTCCAGTTGCGCCGCCATCGGCCGGACGGGCCGGTGACCTCGCGGATTGCCTCCTCGACGGTCATCACGACGTCGATGGTCAGGTTGGGGTGGTCCAGCAGGCAGGGAATGCTCACGAGCGGAGAGAACACATCGAACACAGTGCCGTGCTTGGGAGACATGCGCCTCGTTGCGGGGTCTGTCGAACCGCGCTTCAGCTTGACGATGTACCGGTCCCGAGCAACCGGGTAGACCAGTGTGACCCGGTGCTTCGCAAGCAGGCAGGCCAGCTTTTTCCTGAGCGGCGAGAAATGCCCGGTATGGACCTCGACTACGCGGCCATCGGCAACCACATCTGCGACGTAGCCTTCGATGGATTGCTCGGTCTTGCTGCCCGAGGGGGCGTACCGCGCCTTCAGCGCCCGGTGCAGCGACCGCTCGTTGAGCTCACCGATGGATACGCGCCCGGCCAAGTGCGGCTTCGCTCAAAGGATAGGCCATCGGCCGGACGGCCCGGCGGCAGGAGACCATGCGAATTCCCCGCGATCCAGCGAAGCCCAAGTGGAAAGACCGGATTCGCCCCTCCGGGCGGGGCATCGGTCGGGGGCAACGTGCCGCGCGCTTGCCTCGGTCAGCGCGTCGGTCCGCTGTTCCCGGACCATTCGGCCTCCTCGCCCGGGTCGGGCAGGATCCTGCCAGCCTCCATGGTCCACGAGGCCGGCGCCTCGCTGATCTGGGCCGAGACATCTTCCCTGGCAACGCCCGCAATCTCGGCGAACCGGTCAACCAGTCCGCGGAGAATCCTGCGCTTCACCTCGGGCCCCCTCCCGGCGCGGTTGCCTCCGGCGATGAAATAGGGCGTGGTGTAGCGCATCGTGCCGCGCCCGTGCGAGTCGCGCACCTCTCCGGTGCCGTCCTCGTCGAGAAACGCGACTTGGACAAAACTCCGCGGCGCGGTCGAGTTGCCACAGTGCACATCGGTGAACGCGACGGCAATTCGCTCGCGCTGGTCGTAGGTGAGCGAACCCTCGGGGATCAGACAACGATAGAAGGGCATGGCAAACAGTACTCCCGCCGGGGGCCTCAGCCCTCCCAGCTCCAGTCGCGCGCTGACACAATCACCTCGTCGGGGCGAGCACGGGTAATCTGGCACCAACGATCCCCGACGGACCTGAGGAACGCCGCGCGCGTTTCGCGGCCACAGCCGTCGGGAATTCTCGCGCGGACCAGCGAGGTGGTGGATGGCTTGCCCCCGCGAAAGCCGCAGCCTCGCGCGATCACGGTCCACTGTGTCGCGAGCTTCCCGGCACCGCGACCAAACTGGGCGAAACAAGTCTCCTGGATCGCCGACTCCAAGCGGACGCGGAGTCCCGCAGGCACACAGCCCTCTTGCACGAAGCACTCCAGACTGACCACGGCCACCTCTCGCTCGGAACCCTCATCCCGCCGAGACCGGCCAGGAACGAGACTTCCCCGCCGCCTATCGTAGCCGGAACGCGGGAGATGGACCGGGCGCCACTAGCCATCGGCGAACACGGCAGACCGCTCCTCCCATCGCCCGCCTTCGGCTGCGGCGCCTCGCGCCTAGAACAGATACTTCAGACCGAACTGGATTCTGCGCGGCTCGTCCGCCCGGTTGATCGTCCCGGTCGCCGCCCGCAGCATGCCACCGGCCGGCTGGCCGAACCGCGCGGTGTTCGTGAAGTTGAACGCCTCGAACCGGAATTGGACCGAGTGGCCCTCCCATGGCATCCGGAATCGCTTTCCGAGCATGAAGTCGAAGCTGTTCCCACCCGGCCCGCGCAGGACATTCCGCCCGTTATTGCCGTAGACGCCGGGCGCGCTGACCACGAACGCGGACTGATCGAAGTGGTTGTCAATTGTCGGATTGGAGAGCTCCCCGTGCCCGATACGGTTACCCCTGTTCGTGCTGCCAGTGTTCTGCGGATCCCCGGGGAATGTCACCTCGTAGGGAAAACCAGAGCGCAGGGCCACGACCCCTCCCACCTGCCAGCCGCCGAGGATCGCGTCCAGCGCCCCTCCCCAGTCAGTTCCCAGAGCGCGGCCCCGCCCGAGCGGCAGCTCCCAAGTGAAGCTGCTGGTGAAGCTGTGCGTCATGTCGATGTTGGCGCTGGACCGCTCCGCGCCGCGGTCGTACTGGTTCGCGACGTTGAACAGGCCCGAGTCGAGGAACTGCGTGTTGTTGTCGATGTTGTGAGACCAGGTGTACGAGGTGAGGAAGGTGAGCCCCTTGCTGAAGCGCTTCTCGAGCCTAGTGACCAGCGCGTTGAAGCTCGCGTTCGCCCCTGGTTCCTGAACCGTCACCCCAGTCCGCTCGGGCCGAAGGCGGCGCTGCCTCGCAGGGATGGTGGGGTGAGGCCCGGGAAAGTTGATATCCAACCGATACTGCATGTAGCTCGTGGCCGAGCCTTGGTAGCCCACGATCCAGACCATGTCCTGCGGTAGCTGCCGCTGGATATCGACAAACCACTGCGCCGCGTACTGGGTCGGCTTCTTCTTATAGAAGACCGATGCTCCAGTGTTGGGGAGGGGCTCCGACGCGGGCAAGGTCACCGGCAGGAAACCGTCCTGCACGCGGGTCACGGGCGTGATGTTGTCAAATGTCGGCGTGATGATCTCCGTGAAGTCCGGGGTCTGGCGGCCCCACGCCGACCCGCCCGTCACGCTGTCCGCCTCTCCGTAGAACAGTCCGGCGCTGGCGCGCACGACAGTCTTGTCGTTGAGGCGATAGGCCACGCCGAGCCGAGGCGCGAAGTTGTTGAGGTCCTGCTCGCAGCCACAGTCGCTGCCATTCTCGGGCCGGTCCCAGAACTCTTCTTGGCCGGCCTGGAGGCCGTTGCGGACCGTGATGTAGTTGCTCACGCCCGTGCGGCCGGGCACGTGGCCGTGGGGATAGAAGCCCCTGTTGAACAGCTCCCACCGCAAGCCCATCGTCAGCGTCAGTCTGGGAACGATCTTCCAGTCGTCCTGCACGTAGGCGCCCCAGTACGGGATGACCGCGTTCTCGCCCGCCGGGTTCCCGACACGCGTCTGGCCGACCACGCCTAGCATCATTTCCGCGAGCCCGTTCCCCGTCGTCGACCGGCTCCTCCCGATGTTCGGCTGCTCTGCCGTGAACACGCGGTTGAACAGGAACTGCCCGCGGCGGAAGCGCATGGCCTCGCGGAAGATGTTCAGGCGGCGGTAGTCGAAGCCGATCTTCACGCTGTGGCTGCCCCGCTGCCACATCAGGTTGTCGACGATCTGGATGTTGTCCATGTTGTTGATGTTGGGCCAGCAGCAGGGCGTGCCGAGGTTGTTGTAGCCGTTGATGTTGAAGAAGCTGAACCCTTGGTCAAACCCGTCGCCGAAGGTGTCGCCCGGTGCGCCCCTGATGCCGAGGGTGTCGTTGAGCGGATCTTGGATCAGGGTGTCGAACCGGGTCGGAAAGTGCGTGAATCCAAACCGAGCCTCGTTGTGCAGCGAAGGCGAGAACGAGTGGGTCCAGTTGAAAGCGAGGTTGTCTCCGTTCAAATCGACGGTCTGGCCGCCCTGCCCGCCGGCCTCCACCGGTAGCGGGCTCTGGTTGACGCGGAACTGGCGGCGAATGCTCATGCGGAAGAACACGCGGTCAAGGTCGGAGAAGTTGTGGTCCACCCGGAAGTCGTATTGATCGGTGTCATCGGCATCTGACGGGGCGCGGAAGTAGTTGTTGAAGGTGAACTCGCGGCCGCTGACGTTCGGCAGCGGGTAGCGGCCCAGCAGCGGCGAGCTGACCGGGTCGAAGCGGCTGGAGGGAATGACGTTGTTGGGGAACGGCTCTCGGATGGCCTCGGCGCCCGTGCCAACGGTTGTCGCCGGGTCGTAGATCATGTTGAAGTTCTGGCGCTCCATGGAGAAGTCGCCGCTCCGGGCGAGCTGCGCGGGCACGGTCGCCAAGAACGTGCGACCCAGCCGGATTCGAGTGCCCTGATAGCTGAAGAATCCGAATGTCCGGTTGCGGATGATCGGCCCGCCGAACGTTCCGCCGAACTGGTTCTGGCGCAGCGTCGGCTTGACCGAGCCTGACCGGTTCGCGAAGAAGTTCGTCGCGTCAAGCTTCTCGTTGCGGACGAACTCGAACAGGCTACCGTGCACATCGTTCGAGCCCGACTTGATCGAGACCAGCACCTTGGGCCCCATTCGGAAGCCGAACTCCGCGGACATGTTGTTGGTGACGACCTTGAACTCGCCCACGGCGTCCACCGAGGGTTTGCTGGCCTGCGCCTCGAAGCCCAGCGGGCCGCCGCCCGCGCGTGACCCGTTGTCTATGCCGTCGATCATGACGTTGTTCTGGTACCCGCGCATCCCCATCCCGACGAAGCCCGCTTCATTCCGTCCGGGGCGGGTTCCGGCACCGACCGTTGCGCCGGGCAGGATGCCCACAGACAACTGGGCCAGCTCGAGGTAATTCCGCTTGTTCAGGGGCATCTCGACAATGCGCTTGTTGTCGATCACCTGGCCCATCGTGGCCTGCTCCGACTCCAACAGAGCCGCGGCGGCGGAGACCTCGACCACTTCCGTCACCGTGCCGATCGAGAGTTCGAAGTCGACTCTCGCGATCTGCTGCACGTCGAGCTTGAGATTCTCGCGAGTGGAGTCCGCGAATCCCTCCGAAGTGGCTGTAACCGAGTAGGTTCCCGGACTGAGGAACGGCACGGAGTAGAAGCCGGTCTCGTTGGACTCAGCGCTGTACTCAACGCTCGTGGCGACGTTGGTCACCACGACACTGGCTGCTGGTATTGCACCACCGCTGGCATCGCTGATGACCCCCTGAATTCCGGAATTTTGCGAAAAGCCAACGACCGGTGCCAAGATGGCGACCAGCATCAGCCAGTGGTTCTTGCGAGTCATGATTTCCCCTCTGAACATGATTCTTGCGAGTCATGATCTCCCCTCCTGAACAGTTGGCTGTGCTAACCGGCGCGCATGCCGCGCTCATGGCTCCCAACCTTAGCGGATCTCGACCGATTCTGGGTCCCTGAGCGGCAACACTCACCTGAATTCCCGCGCCGATGTGCGCCCCGTACCGGCCGTGGTCACTTGTCGGTTCTGGAGGTTGCCGAGATCGGTGCGGCGTCCTGACCCGATTGCGGGCCCACAGTCACTGAGTTCCGGTCATCGAGGGACCTGGGTGCGATCTGGTGTGGTGCAAATGTCAGGACGCACGGAGTAGCATTCACTGTACAGAGGAACCGCTGGGTCATAATCGATCAGATCGTGGGTCATTGCTACTCATAACGTGACTTATAGTTGTCGGTTGTAGCGCATCGTGGCTTCGTCTTGGCGCTGGACCATTGTCACACGTAGGCCACCGAAGCCGTCGCGGCAGCTAACTGACGGTGTCCACTCGAGGGCGTGCCGATGGGCGCCGAACTAGGCAGACGTGGGTACGCGCCGCCGTGGCGGCAGCCGCGATGAGCAAACTCGACGCGGTGAGCCGCGAGCTTGGAGCGATTCCGCCCGTCGCGGTGGAGAGACCCCAGCCGTTCCGGAACGGGCCTGCCGGCCCGTTGTCGGCAGCCAGCAAATGGCAGGTTGTACTCTCCGGCGCACGATGAAACACGAGGGCCGGTTCCAACTGCCGACAGGGTGGCTTAACCGAGGCCACTGGACGCCTCCTGATGCCCACCGTCAACCTCGACGAACTGGCTCCCGGAGACGACAAATTAGACATCGCTACTTGGCCCATGTCCGGAAGTCAGTCCCCTTGGTCCTCGCGAGGCCCAGTCTCCCAAGCCCCGAATACTTACAATGGACAGAGCGGTCTGGGTGACGAACGGTGAATCCTCGACGGAGGATCCACCCGGACAGGTTGTGGGTTCGAGTCCCACCGCCGCAATTCGCGGCCGGATGGCCGTGGAGCAGACTACTATTGAGTTGGCTGTCTGGAGCACACCGCTCGACGGCCCGAACCCCGGAGGAGAACAAGAATGGCCGAACTCACTTTCCAGCGACTCCATGAAGCCGTCCGCGGCGACTCGGTCGCCCTGCGGTCACGCCTGACGCTACATCCCGCCGGCGGCGCCGGAGACAAGGTCTTCCCCCCAACCTACAAAGTGGACGGACGGGCGGACCACAAGTACGCCGTCGAGAACAGGCAGATCGGCGAGAGTGACAAGGCCACCGTAGCGGTGCTGCTTGACTCGGTGGCCTCTCAGGCGAACCGGGCCGAGCTGGCTCTGCTTGAGGGCTGGGAACTGGAGGAACTCGCCTTTCCCGTTCCATACGTCGACTTCTCCGACGACAACGGTATCACCGACTACGAGAAGCTCACCGTTCTGGAAGCGCCGCACAGAATCGCGGACGCCATCTTCCGCGACAGCCTGCTCGATGGCACGCTGTTCCGTCTGTCGGACATCGGAAGAGCGATCACGGACGCCACGCCTCGTAACGCCACCGACATGTACCGGTACTCGCCGACGTCCCTGCTCTTCGGGATGTGGGATTCGACGGGTCCCAAGGGAGGGTTGGGGTCGAAGTTCCAGCGGGCCTACGTCTCGGAGATCGTTGGATTCGACGCCGTAGTCGGCAAGAGGGTGGGAAGCCGCATCGATCCTCTTCAGATCGAGAAGCTTGCCCCGGAAGACCGCGCGCTAAACAGCGCTAACCCCGACGAGGTGTGGACTTTCGATCCAGCAGAGGCGGAGACAAAGACGGGGAAGCCGGTGTACGCGTCACGGGGTAGCCAGAAGAAGAATCTTGGGCAGCCATCCAAGATCAACCACGGAAACGTCGTACCCTCGATCGACGCCGTGGCGGGCGGCGTCACGATCTCGCGTGCAGTCCAGACGACGGTGATTTCCCTGGCCGCCCTCCGCCGATTGAGATTCAAGGGATTTAGCCGCGACGCGGAGTCGGCAGCCAGAACCGCGGTCGCCGCGCTGGGCGTTGTCGCGGTTGCCTACCAACACGAGCTGGACTTCGACCTCAGGTCGCGCTGCCTGCTCCTCCCCGCGCATCCTCCGTGTCTTGAGCTTCTGAAGCGGGACGGCTCGAGCGGTGAGATCGTCGAGGTATCTAGGAGCGTGGCGGCAACGATCCTGCGGAAGAGCACATCGCATGCGCGGGATGTTGGGATCCGTTGGTCGGGTGACGAGATTCGCCTGGACCCCGCACCCAAGCTGCTTGAGCTCATCGCGCGCAGCCAGAAGTCGGCCAAGACCGAGCCCCATGGAGGCTGAACCTGTGTCGGCGACCGCACAGTTCGCGATTGAGGTGAACTTCTTGACGGGTCGGTACGTGGCCACATCACACAACGACCGACGCCGAAGCGAGTGGCCGCCGCATCCGGCGCGCCTGTTTTCCGCCCTTGTCTCGACATGGGCGGATGCCGACCGGCCCGATCAGGAAGAACGGCGAGCTTTGGAGTGGATCGAGAACCAGAGGGCACCCGCGATCGCCGCGCCTGAAGCGGTTCCACGTAGCACGGTGTCGCATTTCGTGCCCGTGAATGACACGGCGATAGTCGGTCGACGCCTGCAGGAACGGAGAGCTCATGAAGTCTACGGGCTGATGGATCGCCTCCGCGAAGAACTGGCGCCCTCGGGCGGAAAGCCCACCGGGAAGGCCGCCCGTCTCCGAAAAGAGCTCGCAACCCGTCGCGACGTTTCGTCGACCGTGAACCAAACCGGGCAGACATCCCCGGTTACAGCGAACGCGATGCTTCCAGAGGGGCGGGGCAAGCAGGAGCGCCGCTTCCCCTCCATGTACCCGGAAACACCACGGGTCACATACATCTGGGAGTCACGCCCTGACGGTGATACGCGGCGTGTCCTCGACAGGTTGCTTGAGCGCGTGACGCGATTGGGGCATTCGTCGTCTCTGGTCTCGTGCCGGATCGCTTCAAGCCCACCGACTCCCACCAAGGTGGTCGCAACGGACGGGCGCGGAATCGGTTTGCGCACGGTGGGACCCGGTCAGCTTGCAGAGCTCGAGCGGCTGCACGCTCGCCACCAGGGATTCAGACCTCGCTCGCTTCCGTTCACTGCTGTACTCTACCGGGACGCCGCTGGCGCGTCTACCAAACAGTCTCGCGAACCGAACACCTGCGGAGAGTGGATGGTCTTCGAGCTCGCACACGATTCCCGATCGCTTCCTGCGACCCGCTGCGTTGAATTGGCTACGGCTATGCGTGGGGCCATCATGGCCTATGCCGAGGATCCGGTCCCCGAAGCGGTCAGCGGCCATCGAGCCAATGGCAACCCTACTCTGGCGCCCCACATTGCCATCGTGCCACTCCCCTTCGTTGGATCCCCCCATGCCGACGGACGCATCCTCGGAATCGCGGTCTCGATTCCCGTCGGAATGGGTCAGGAATCACGAACCGCACTCTACCGCGCAATCGGTACATGGGAGAACACGGTGGAGGGGAGATCCGGCGCCCCCGAGCGACCCCTGAAGTTGACCTTGGGGGCCAGAGGAACCGTCCAGCTACGGAGAGTCGTCGGTAGGTCCGACCTGAAGTCATTGAGACCCGGAGTATGGCGCAAGAGCGCCCGGCGGTGGGTTTCCGCGACTCCCGTCGTGTTGCCGCGACATCCGGGTTCTCTGGTGAAAGGAACTGCGGAATCACGTGCCAAGGCATGGGCCCGGGCTGAAACGGCGGTCCGGCTAGCCTGCACGCATGTCGACTTGCCGCCACCGGCAGCCGTGGTGCTGTCTCTTGATCCGTGGATCGCCGGGGCTCGCAATGCAGCTCACTTCCCCGCGTTCCGGCAGACGGGACGGGACGGGAAGCCCTTGAGGCGTCAACTCGTCCACGCCTCTTTGACCTTCGACGATCAGGTGCGCGGGCCACTGATGCTCGGTGCCGGCCGGTTTCTCGGCTTGGGCCTGATGCGCCCGGCCTTCGAGCGCAACACGCTTCAATCGGTGGAAGAGCGAGCCAATGGGTGATCTTATCGCCGCCGATTTCCGCGGGTTCTTTCGGGATGTTCACGGCTACGAAGCATTCCCCTGGCAGCAACGATTGGCGGAGCTGGTTCTCGATTCCGGGTGGCCGTCAGTCGTCGATCTGCCGACCGGAACCGGTAAGACGGCCCTGCTGGACATCGCCGTGTTCGCGTTGGCAGCGAATCCGATCGAATCACCGCGCCGCATCGTGTTCGTTATCGACCGTCGCATCGTCGTGGACCAGGTGTGTGCGAGGGCGGACACGATTCTCAAGCAGATTCAAGAAGGTGGCACGAGCCTGCTAAGGCGTATCCGGGAATGTCTGGAGAAGCTCAGTGGTGGGGCGCCGCTTGGCGTCGCCGCACTACGCGGCGGCATTCCGATCGATGGAGCATGGGCGCACCGCCCCGACCAGCCTTGGGTCCTGGTATCCACAGTCGATCAGTTCGGCTCGCGTCTCCTGTTCCGCGGATATGGAGTAGGACGCAGGATGCTCCCGGTTCACGCGGGACTCGCGGGCAATGACTGTCTTGTCATCTTGGACGAAGTGCACCTTAGCCTTCCGTTCGCTGATACGCTGAGCCAAGTCGCTGAGCTACCGAGGGGGGGGCTTCCGAGACGCTTTCACATCGTGAAGATGTCCGCCACGCCCGGCACCGGACACGAGGACGCGTTTCGGCTCGACCCTGTCGCGGATCTGCAGGAGTGCGAGGAACTGCGGCGACGTGTGCGTGCCGGCAAGCGCGCCCAATTGGTGGCGGTCTCGAAACGCGACGCGTTGCCCGCTGCAGTGCTGAGGCTCGCCAGGTCACTGCGCAAGTCTACGCCCGCGCGACGCGTCGGCAGCTTGGGCGTCGTGGTGAACCGGGTTCGGACCGCAAGGGACACGTACCGGGCCCTTTGTGAGGCCGAGTTCAAGGCTCACCTGATTACAGGACGGATGCGTCCGTTGGATCGCATGGCCGAACTCGAAGCCATTCAGTCGGCGGTTGACCCGGACCGGCTCGAACCCTCAAGCGAGATGACCATCGTGGTTGCTACGCAGGCGATAGAGGTCGGCGCCGATTTCAGCTTCGATGCACTGATCACGGAGTGCGCGTCCGTCGATAGCCTTCGTCAGCGGTTTGGTCGTCTTGATCGTCGAGGAACGTGCTCCGAGCGAACTGACGCGCCATCTCAAGCCTGGATTCTAGGTCTCAAGTCCGAATTGAGGAGTAAGCGGCCCGACCCGATCTACGGGGATGCCGTCAAAGCCACCTGGACGGAACTGCAACGACTCGAACGGGCAGGCTCGATTGACGTGGGATCGGAATCCCTCGCGGGTTTTCCAGAAGGGGCGACCCCACCGCAATCGCAGGCCCCCTTGCTCGTCAAAACGTACTTGGACGCCTGGGTCCAAACGAATCCACAGCCTATCGTGCAGCCGCGGGTCGAGTGGTTCCTACACGGGATCGATCGCGCTGGTATTACCGAAGTCGCCATCGTCTGGCGCCGCGACCGCACGGAAGACGCCCTCAGGTTGGTCCCGCCACGTCAGGCCGAGTGCTTGTCGGTTCCGATCGATGCCGTCAAGTCGTGGTTCGGTGGTGGACTGGAAACCGAAATCGCAGATGTCCAGAGAATGGCTCTCGAAGAGACAGACGGCGATGCTCACATCGACCATTGCGTGCGTTGGAATGGAATCGGCAAACCGCCCGAACAAATCGAGTCCGTCGAGCACATCCGAACGCAGGGCCATTCCTTTCTCGTAGAGCGTGGTTGAGGGGTGGCACGATCGCATTCTGGCGGTGACGGTCGCGATGTGCGCCGACGGATGATGTTGTTCTTCAGTAGTGGCTATTCTGTTGTGACTATGGCATACTGGGGGCATGCAGGCGCTGCCACAGGCCTGTCGTGACTTGGACTTGCGCGCCATTCAAGTGCGCCCGACCCACGGGGCCGAAGAACACCGCCGTTGGGACCGCTTGGTCGCCCAGCACCACTACTTGTCCTTCCGGGCCCTGTTCGGCAAGGCGCTGCGCCATGTCGCCTTCCTGAACTCGACTTGGATCGCCCTGCTCGGCTGGCAGGCCGCCGCCTTGAGAGTTGGCGTCAGAGACCGCTGGATCGGCTGGTCCCGGCAGCAGAAGCGCCGCCGTCTGCACTTGATCTCCCAAAACTCCAGATTTGTGATCCTGCCCGGCTTTCATCGTCCCAACCTGTGCTCGCGCGTGCTCGGCCTGAGCCTGCGGCGCCTCTCGCAAGACATGCGCGCCGCGCATGCATCGGATCTCTTGCTCGCGGAGTCCTTTGTCGACACCTCGAAGTTTGCCGGCACCTGTTACCGCGCTGCGAACTGGCGCTCGCTGGGCTTCACCAGCGGTTATGCGCGCCAGCCTGGAGGCAAGCCGCTGTGGCGGCATCATGGCCAACCGAAGGAGGTTTTCGTGTACGAACTGCAACCCAACGCCAGCGAGACCCTGCGCTCAGAGCAGCTCGATGTGGCCTTGCAGGGCCCCGAGCGCAGTGCGCCCCCCGACGTTCCGCAACTGCGGAGCATGTATGAGTTTCTCAGCACGATCCCGGATTACCGCAGTGCGCGCGGCAAGCGCTACGACCTCAGGACCGTGCTGACGCTGGCACTGGCGGCACGACTGGCTGGCTACCGTGGCGTGACGGCCTTGGCACAGTTCGCTGCGCTGCTGGACCAAGACCAGCGCAAGGCCTTGTCCTGCTTCTTCAGTCCCACCAAGCAGTGCTACACGACCCCCAACACCACGACTTTCCACAACATCCTGTCCAAGCTGGATCCCGACACGCTCGACGATGCCGTGGAAGCTTGGGCCCAGCAGCAGAGCCAGCAGGCGCAGCACGCGCCGCAGCCCGCCGGCGGGCAGGGCGGCGCGTGCACCCAAGATTTCTTTGCCCAGCCGGCGGTGTGCATGGATGGCAAGGATGTGCGGGGAGCCTCGAAGCAGACCGAGGGCGGTCGCCGCATGTTGTTCGCGGCTGTGGAACAGGACACCGGCCTGGTGCTGGGCCAGCTCGAGATCGACAGCAAGAGCAATGAGATTCCGGCCCTGCGCGAGTTGGCTGGCGAGCTGGATCTGGCCGGGCGCATCGTCACCGTCGATGCGCTGCACTGTCAGCAGCAGATGGCGCGCTGTCTGCAGCAGTGCCAAGCGCATTACCTGGTCACCGCCGTGAAGGACAACCAACCAACGATGGCACAACAGTTGCGCGAGATGGACTTCAGTGACTGCCCGATGATCGAGACGCGCGACAAGCTGCACGGGCGCAGCGAGCGCCGCCGTTACTGGGTCCAGGATCTCAGCGGGTCGCAATGGGACGGGAAGGTCAATCTCTACGGGCGCCAGCAGGCGATCCGCATCGAGCGCCAGCGCTGCCGGCGGCGCCGGGCCAAGGCCGGCAAGATGAGCATCGAAGTTAGCTATGCCTTGACCTCGCTGTCGAGCGAGCAGGCCAGCCCGGAACAGCTTGCGAGCCTGATCCGCAAGCACTGGCACATCGAGAATCGTTTGCACTATGTGAGAGACGTGACCTACGACGAAGACCGTTGCCGCGTCTACGTGCGCGACCTGCCGCGAAATCTGGCCACTTTGAGCAACACGGCAATCTCAATCATCCGCTGCCGCACACGCTTCCGCTACGTGCCGGTGGCCAACCGGCATTTCGCAGCCCGCCAGCAGGAGGCTCTCGATCTGTTGCTGATACCACCGAAGAGCTAGCCGATGCAACCTTGGCGGCAGCAGGCAGCGACGCGCCAGACGAGGCGCTGGGTTACCCCTGTGTCGTTAGGGCCCTCTCAGGCGGGATCGTCTCACGGTCCACACGCCCCTGACAAAGCGCCGGACCACACCACTGTCGTCCTTGTGCGAAGACCGTGCTCACTGCTCGAATCAAGTGCCCAGATCACCCGCACCCAACCCTCACGGATCTGGCCGGCACCTCCACACAAGCACCAAAACAAGCATTCACTCCAGCAAGCGCCCTAACCTTCCGAAAACGGAATGTGCCTGCATCCGAACGGGAGACATGTTGGTCGTGAATCCTGATCAGGGGGGATTGCGCTTTCGCACTTGGGATCCTTCTTCCAAGACGCCAGTGGAGGATCTCGGAGATGCCGCGCAAGCAGCCTACGGTAGGCGGGTAACCCTGCGCCTCGATCCCGGGCTCCCCGAGATCGAGACGCTCTCGGGAACCCTGCCCGGGCCAAAGGACGAACTGGAGGCGGAGGAACCGCTGCGTGATCGGGTAGGGCGGTGGCTGCGGTTTCAACTGAATCACCCCGACGGTCTTCCCGAGTGGCTCATGAAAGCCTTGCCAAAACTGCTCAAAGGATGGGACTGTACGCTCGTTGAGGGAAAATCGGAAAACCCCAGGGACTACTACGTTCTGTCAGAGCGTAACCCGGATACAGGCAAGCCTGTCCACGACCCGACCACGATGGACGGTTCCGACGAGGCCGGGTCGATGACCGGAGCTGCCGTCACTCTCGTTCAACATCTCGAAGCAGTAGCCGACCGAACCAGCGGCACCGCTGAGCGCTTGGGGTTGCCATCTGAGATCGTGAGTGATCTGCGGCTCGCCGGGCGCCTTCATGATATCGGAAAGGCGGACCGGCGATTTCAAGCTCAGTTGGTCGGTGATGATCCGGTGAAGCTGGAACTGTTGTACGCCCCTCTGGCCAGGTCCCTTCCGGGCGTACGCAGGGTGCGACGCTACCCTGACGGAATGCGGCACGAGGTGGGAAGCGTCGCGTTGGTGAACTCCGCGCCAGAAGTGCTTGCGCAGGCCCACGACCCAGAGTTGGTGCTCCACTTGATCGCGACTCACCATGGGTGCGCGCGTCCTTTGCCACCTGTGATCCAGGATCCGGCGCCCCTATCCGTTTCCTATGACTTTGATGGGCGGCGGCTCGAGGCTGGATCCGACCTTTCCGATGGCTCGCTGGCGCTTGATATGGCGGATCGTTTCTGGCGTCTTGTTGAGCGATACGGATACCACGGGCTGGCATGGCTTGAGACCATCCTGCGGCTTGCCGACCACCGACAGAGCGCGGAGGAGGATGGAGACGAATGAATGGAACGCGCCTCGCCGGGCTTGAAGGTACAAACCCGTTGGGTTTCCTCGCTGCGCTCGGCGTGCAGGTCGCCTTCGCGTCAGAGTCCCGTCAACCGCAACTGTGGTGGAGCGATGACATCACGCCACGGGCGGTCGTTGATGACCGGTTTTCCATCGACAGCATCGTGGATTTGGCTCTCACGGTGTTTGAGGAGTGGAGCCTGGGCCCGGCACTGAATCCAATTGGCCGCAATGGAAGGCCGTTGCGCAAAGGCGATTCCTTGAAACTGGCTCCGCCTGACATCCGTACGTACATCTGCTCGGCTCAGGGACACCACGGAGCCGACCTCACCACGGCATTGGTGGCCGAGGGCAGCCTCAACAACAAGGGTGCTGCAAAGCCCTCCGACCTCTACTTCACGGCGGGCCAACAGCAGTTTCTTAGGATAGCCCGAAGAATACTAATAGCCGTTACCTCGGACGACCTCACTGCCGGACTCTTAGGCCCTTGGCCCTACGACAGCAAGCTGCAGTCGCTCATGTGGGATGTTGTGGACGACCGAGTATATGCCTTGACGGCTAGTGATCCATCTAAGGGAAAAAAGCCAACCAATCCCGGCCCCGAAGCACTAGCTATACTCGGGCTCACCATGCATCCCGTGTTCGCCGATCGCAAGCGAACTCTCACAAGCGGATGTTCAGGGAAATGGACGAGCAGCCATTATTCGTGGCCCCTGTGGCGAAAAGCAGCATCCCCGCATGTCGTGAAGTCCTTCCTTGCACACGCGCATGACGTGGATCCCGACCGTCGCCATCGTTGGTTTCCATCTTGGGGGGTCTCGACCGTCCTTCGGTCACCTATAAGGCGTTCCGGCCAAGGTGGCTACGGTACGTTTGGACCACCGGAGGTCGTTTGGCAGGCTGATGGTGGCTTGATGTAGCGACCATCGAATCCGGTGGGCATAGGGAAGCGTTGTCCTGAACCTAAGGAACCTAAGGCACGGATTGATAGAGCGCATGAGCGATCGGAAACAACTCATCCTGCCGATCCCGCGGCCGCCGGCCGACTCCACGACCCCACTCGTCCGGGCCCGGATGGTCAACGAGTCGGTCTATTGTCCGCGGCTGGCGTACCTAGAATGGGGCGAGGGCGAGTGGGCCGACAGCGCTGACACCGCCGAGGGGAAACGTGTCCACGCTCGCGTCGACAAAGGGGGCGGTCGCCTGCCTGATCCCGACGAACTGGACGACGAGATGGCACGGGCACGGTCAGTGACCTTATCGTCGGAGCGGCTCGGAGTCATCGCGAAGATCGATGTCGTGGAGGTCGCCGACGGCACCGTCATACCCGTGGACTTCAAGAAGGGGAAGCGCCCCCATGTGGCGGCCGAGGCATACGAACCGAAAGAGTGTGCAGGGCTGCGTCCCGGCGACGATCCTAGAGGACAACGGCTACACGGTCGAGCAGGGCTCGCTGTGGTACGCCGGTTCAAGAGAAAAGGTGCGGGTGGTTCTCGACGACGACCTGCAGGCCTTGACTCTCGAAGCGATCCGTGGGCTGCGGGCCGCCGCTGAGACTCGCCAACGCCCGTCCCCCCTCGAGAACAGTCTGAAGTGCCCACGGAGTTCATTGGCCGGGATCTGCCTGCCCGACGAGACCAACCTCTTCAGGAAGGGCTACCCTCCCCGGCCGCTGAACCCGTCGGACGATCCCGCCTTGCCACTCTACATCCAGACTCCGGGAGCGCGGCTGCGCAAGGACGGGGAAAGACTCATCGTCGAGGCGAAGAAGGACACCGTGAAGGTCCCGATGATTTCGGTCTCCCAGGTCGCCCTCTTGGGCCCGGTATCGGTATCGGTCACGACACCCGCCCTGCACGCGCTGATGTGAGCCGAGATCCCGGTGTCCTGGTTCTCCACTGGAGGCTGGTTCCTCGGACACACCGTAGGAACCGGACTGAATGCTTACCACCCTTCCTCGCGCGTCTCACTCTCCGCCTGCTACCGGCCACTCCTGGCGGCCCCAACGGACCCCCGCTCTCACCCTCCCCCGGCGTGTTCGTTTTGCTCGAGAATCAGCATTCGTCTTGCTGGAGAATCTGCTGTCGCTCCGCACCCTCCGCGGTGGCTCCCCAAGAGTGTGCATTTTTCAATGGCCAGAAGTGTGCATTTTTCGGTGGCCATTGACAGTAAAGCTTGGCCCCAGTTAGGTCCGCGCTTCAATGAGGCCCGACCCGAAGGCCGGGAGTGACAGCATGGGATACGCGATGAGACTGACACCAGAATACACGAGCATCACATTCCAAAGAGAATACAAATATCATCCTCTCAAATTTTTGAATTGTCGTAACTATCCAGGTAGGGCGGCGGCATTCTGGTGGGATGTTGAGGTGAATGCGCGGTAAGCATTCACTCCGGGGAGTATTTGGGGCCTAGGAGACTGGCCCTCGCGAGGACCAAGGGAGGGAAGGTGCGGCCCGCAGGTGCAGGGTGGGCTCGCTCGCCGCGTTGGGGCTCCAGCCTGAGAAGGTGGGCGAGTGTCGTAGGGAAACTCGCGAGTTGGCCTCAGCGGGGAGTCAAGCTGCGCGCGGGACAGGGCTGTCGGGTGCGGGAGCGAGTGCTGCCGCTGGCGGCTCGTTGGCCGGAGTCCAGCAGCGTAAGGGAGGTGCGCGGAGTTCCTCCATGCGCTGCTCGTCCATCTCTCACGGGAGCCATGGGGACAGGTCCGATGGGGCCTGGCCCCGGTTGCGCGCATAGGCATCCAGCCAATCCTGCGGGCACCGGTACGGGTTCAGCCCAGCCACTCTCGCTGTCTGCAGCACGCTGAGCAGGCGCCCCGCCGTCTTGGCCCTGGCCGGTCCGCCGGGCCCGAAGCGCCGCTGGCGCGAGATCACGGGCCCGCGCAAGGTCCACTCCGAGCGGTTGTGGTCCATGGGAATCCCCGGATCCTCGAGAAACACGCTGGGACCCTCCTGATGCTGGATCAAGGACGCCGTGGGGTTGCCCTGCGCTGCCACTTGGGCCAGTTCCGCGCCGGTCCGGCCACCGCTTGGCTGCAAGCCTTCCAGCAGCTCATAGCGGGCGACCAGGCGCTGCCACGCTTGCAGCGCGTCGTCGAAGAGTTCCCCGAAGCTGGCTTCCAGGCTTGCCTGCGCAGCCGCGAAGTCCTCGGCCTGGCCCTGCAAGGGCAGGTCGGGCTGTCAGGCCCTGCGACGCAGGCGCGCCAAGTGGAACACTTCCCCGATCCGCTCGAGCCCATCCCTGGCCCACGGCTGCAGTTCCGGAAAGCCGGCTTCCCCGTAACGGCGAGACATCGGACGGATGGGAGCTGAATCCTTGGTCCTTCGGTGGCCCCAGCGCACACCGCTGCGGGGCTGAATGTCAGTGCTTCCAGATAGAGGGGTGGACATTTCCTGCTGATTCTGTCATAGTGGGCCTTGGTGGCTGGCCTCCAGATGGCAACAACGGTGCAAGACGCGCACTTTGACCTGCGCGCTGTTTGCGTGCGCCCGACTCGCGGCGGCTGCGAGCACCGACGTTGGGACCGGCTGGTGGCCGCCCACCACTACCTGTCCTTCCAGCGCATGTTCGGACGTGCCTTGCGGCATGTCGCAACCCTGGACGGGACTTGGCTGGCGCTGCTGGGATGGCAACCCGGAGCGCTGCGCGTGGCCGTGCGCGACCGCTGGATCGGCTGGTCGCTGCAGCAGAAGCTGCGCCGCCTGCATCTGATCGCCCAGAATGTGCGCTTCGTGATCCTGCCCGCCGCTGCCGGGCGCAAGAACCTGGCATCGAGGGTCTTGGGCCTCAGCCTGCGCCGCTTGTCGGGAGACATCTTGGCCGCACATGGGTATCCGGCGCTGCTCGCGGAAACCTTCGTGGACCGCGCGCTGCACAGGGGCACGTGCTACCGCGCCGCGAACTGGCAGCCGCTGGGGTTCACCAGCGGCTATGGCCGCCAGCGGGGCCCCACGGCCCGCTGGCGGCATCATGGCCAGCCCAAGCAAGTGCTGGTGTACCCCTTGGCCCGTAACGTGCAGGCGCGTTTGCGCCAGCCCGAGCAGGAGCCCTGCTGGGGCGGTCCCGCCAAGCGGCCGCCGGCTCCGGCCGCGGTGCTGCGCAGCCTGCTCGAGCGCCTGCAGCAGGAGCCGCACTGCCGCCCGGCCGGCGGCCGCCGCTATGCGCTGGCCAGCCTGCTGTGCCTGGCCGCGAGTGCGCACATGGCCGGCTACCGCGGCGTGACGGCCTACTCGCGTTATGCCACCCTGCTCAGCCAGCGGCAGCGGCAGGCCGCCGGCTGCTGGTGCAACATGCGGCTACAACGCTACGCCGCTCCGGTGCCGAGCACGTTCTACCAAGCCTTGGTCCGGCTGCCGCCGGAGGTGTTCGAGGGGGCCGTCGAGCACGCCTCGCTGGGGCTGCAGGCCCACTCGCAGCCGGCCGTGCCGGAGCGCAGCGCGCAGGGGCTGGGCGAGCGCGCGGCAGCGGCCGCCGGCCGCGGGCAGGGCCCAAGGTGAGATTCTGGCCGGGCGCAAGCGGGGACACCGCGCGGGAGCGGGAGCAGGCGCAGGAATTGGAACGCTTGGAGCAGCACTGCGCGGCCCTGCTCGAGAAGGTGGAAAGCGCACGGCAGGAGAGCGGGGAATTCCGCCGACGGTCGCAGCGCAGCCAGGCCGAGCTGGAGCGGACGCGGACTGAGCTGGAGCGGACGCGGGCCGAGCTGGAGCGGACGCGGGCCGAGCTGGAGCGGACGCGGGCCGAGCTGGAGCGGACGCGGACTGAGCTGCAGCAAGCCCACACAACGATCGGCAATCTGAAGCTGCTCGTGGCAGACCTGCAGAAGACCTTGTTCGGGCGCAAGAGCGAGAAGCCGTCGGATCCCGGGCCCGAGCCGAAAGCGGACCCCAAGCCGCCGCCCGGGCCGGGGGACAGCCCTGACAAGCCTGACAAGCCTGACAAGGCCGGCAAGGGGCGCAAGCAGAAGGCCGCCAAGCGCAAGCGGGGACGCCAGCCCGGATCGGCCACTCCGCCGCGTCGGGACCGCTCCCGCCTGCCAAAGATTCCCGAGCCCTTGGAGCTGCCCGAGCACGAGCGCCGCTGCGCGCAGTGCGACACGCCCTTCGTGCGCTGCGGGACCAAGTCCAGCAAGATCTTCGAGATGCACTTGGCTGCGCTCGCCCGCGAGATTGAGCGCCAGTGCTACGAGCCGGGCTGCGCATGCGCACCGCCGGGACGCCTCGTTGCGCCCCCCGCGCCACGGCTGTGGAGCGGCACCCAGCTGGGGACCAGCGTGTGGGCCTGGAGCGTGGTCCAAGTTTTCCACATGCATCGCCCGCAGGCCGCGGTGGCGCGCGAGCTGGATGCCATCGGGTTGGGCATGGCACCGGCGACGCTGGCGCAAGGCCTGCAGAGGCTCGCCCGGCTGGTGCAACCCTTGGAGCAGGCCATCGCCGAGCGTCTGGGACAGGCTCGGGTGGTGCAGGCCGACGAAACCTCCTGGCCGGTGCAGAACATTGAGGGCCAGGACAACGCCAAGCAGCCCCCGGCATCCGGCGCCAGGCCCAAGCACTGGCTGTGGATGGTCTGCTGCGAGGATGCCGTCTGGATGCGCATCCTGCCGACGCGCGGGCTGCCCTCGGGCCGCGCACTGCTGGGCAAGCTGGGCCAAGGCAAGCTGCTGACGCTCGTGTGCGACTGCTGGAGTGTCTATCCGGCCTTCGCCAAGCGCTCCGAGAATGTCCGGCTGCAGTTCTGCTGGGCTCATCAGCGCCGACACTACTGCCGGGTGGAAGCCGGCTTTCCGGAACTGGAGCCGTGGGCCACGGACTGGCTCGAGCGGATCGGGGAAGTGTTCCACTTGGCGCACCTGCGTCGCAGGGCCTGGCAGCCCGAACTGCCCTTACAGGACCAGGCCGAGGACTTCGAGGCTGCGCAGGCAAGCCTGAAAGCCAGCCTCGGGAAACTCTTCGACGACGCGGTGCAAGAGTGGAGGAGCCTGGTTGCGCGCTATGAAATGCTGATCGCCGTGCCAAGCGGTGGCCGGACCGGCGCGGAGCTGGCCCAGGTGGAAGCGCGGGGCAAAGCCACGGCGTCCCTGATCCTGCACAAGGCGGGGCTCAGCGTGTTCCTCGAGGACCCGGCGATTCCCATGGACAACAATTACGCGGAGCGGACCTTGCGCGGACCCGTGATCTCGCGCCGGCTGAGCTTCGGGTCCGGCGGTCCGGCCGGGGCCGAGACGGCGGGGCGCCTGCTCAGCGTGCTGCAGACAGCGAGAGTGGCGGGGCTGAACCCGTACCGCTACATGCTGGATTGGCTGGATGCCTGTGCGCGCAACCGGGGCCAAGCCCCATCGGAACTGTCCCCATGGCTCCCGTGGGAGATGGACGAGCAGCGCATCGAGGAACTCCGCGCACCTCCCATCCGCTGGTGGACCCCGGCCAACGGGCCGCCAGCGGCAGCGCCGGCTGACGCACCCGACAGCACTTTCCCGCCCGCAGCTTAACTCCCCGCTGAGGCCAGCTCGCGAGTGTCGCTACGTCACTCGCCCACCTTCTCAGGCTGGAGCCTGAACGCGGCGAGCGAGGCCACTCTGCACCTGCGGGCCGCACCTTCACCTATCCGCGCCTTCCCCTGCCTTTGGCCCTCGCGAGGGCCAGCCTCCCAGGCCCCAAAATACTCCCCGGAGTGAATGCTTACAATGCGCGGTCCCGGGGGCATGGCGCAGAGGCGGAGAGCGCGCCGTGAGCTCACAGGAGGCCGGGCTGCGGGCCACCCGCAGCCCACGTGGGGAGAGTCGCGCAGTCCTTGACACAGCTTTTCAGAACATGCTAGAGTAGCAATGTTCTCGCTGGCCCTGCTGTCAGCGAGTGGGCCTGCGGCGGGGATCGTCGCGAGGAGGCCTTACAGGAGCGGAGATGCCCGCGACAGAGCAGCGACAGGCTGGCGCGACCGCAACGCGGCTCGGGCAGCTGCAGGCGGAGCATGCCGCGTTGCGGGCGGAGTACGAGAAGCTGCGGGCGGAGAACGCGGAGCAGCGGGCAGAGTACGAGAAGCTGCGGGCGGAGAACCAGCAGTTGAGGCAGCGCCTAGAGGAACTGGAGCGCCGCGTGGGCCTCGACAGCAGCAACAGCGGCAAGCCGCCGTCGAGCGATGGGCCCGCCAAGCGGCCGGCGCGGAAGCGGAAGCGGACGCGCAGCCAGCGCGGCCGGTCCGGCAAGCGCCCGGGCGGGCAGCCCGGCCACAAGGGCGCGACGCTGCGCCAGACGGAGACGCCGAATCGCATCGAGACCCACTTGCCGTTGCAGTGCGCCGACTGCGGAGCGTCGCTGTCGGCGAGTGACAGGGAGGGCGAGCCGCGGCGGCGGCAGGTGTTCGACCTGCCCCCGCCGCCGCCGCCGGAGGTGACCGAGCACCAGGCGCACGCCTGCCGCTGCAGGGCTTGCGGCAGCGTGACGCGGGCGGCGTTCCCGGAAGGCGTGAACGCGCCGGTGCAGTACGGGCCGCGGATCGCGGCCACGGCGGTCTACCTGCAGAACGCGCATTTCCTGCCTGAGGAGCGCTTGGCGGAGGTGTTCCGGGACCTGTTCCAGGTCGCGATCTGCACGGCGACGCTGGCGGGGATGACGCGCAAGGCGGCGCGGTGCTGGCAGGGCTTCACGGAGCGGGTGCGCGACCTGCTGGTGAGTGCGGACGGGGTGAAGCACCTGGACGAGACCGGGTTCCGCATCGCGGGCAAGACGCAGTGGCTGCATGTGCTGAGCACGCCGTGGCTGACGTTCTACCGCACGGACGCGAAGCGTGGCAGCCTGCTGGCGGGGCTGAAGGGCATCCTGGTGCACGATCACTGGGCGTCGTACTTCAAGATTCCGGGAGTGCTGCACGCGATGTGCAACGCGCACCATTTGCGGGAGTTACAGGCACTGATGGAGATCGACGGGGAGGACTGGGCGCGGCGCATGCAGCAGCTGCTGAGGCGCGCCAACCGGGCGGTCTGGATCGCCCGCGAGAAGGGCATTCCCCTGCCGCGGTCGTTGCTGGAGCGCATCCGGGGGCGCTACGACCGGCTGCTGGAGGAGGCGCTGGCCTACCACCGGGCGCTGGAGCCGCTACGGGCGCCCAAGCCGGGGCGGCGGGGGCGCAAGAAGCGGCGTCCCGGGCACAACCTGGCGCGGCGACTGCGCGATCGCAAGCAGTCGGTGCTGCGCTTCCTGACCGATCCCGAGGTGCCTTTCACGAACAATCAAGCGGAACAGGACCTGCGCATGATGAAGCTGCGCATGAAGATCTCGGGCTGCTTCCGGTCCGCGCAGGGGGCGCGCGACTTCGCCACGCTGCGCAGTGTGCTGTCGACCGCCCGCAAGCAGGGCTGGAACCGCATCGAGGCGTTGCTAGAAGGGCCCGGGGAGCTGCTGGTCGCCCTGCGACTCTAGCCGGTGGCGGCGCGAGCCCGGTGCCCGCCAGCACCGGCACTCATTGGAACAGCGCCTACGCAAGGCGTCCAGCACCCTGCAATCGAGGCCGTACGACAATTGCTTGGGTGCATCCCGGAAGCTGGGTAGTTACAACTACATCCACAAAATCCCCGGGTTCGTGTACGCCCAGATCCGCCTCTTGGAGAACGAGCGAGGGGACGGCCGGGTGGAAGTCGAGGTCCGGCCTCGCGCCGGCTGCAAACCGGTCCGCTCCGTCTGCGGCATGCCCGGCCCCGGCTACGACCGCCTCCGGATCCGCCGTCTCCAGTTCGTCCCCCTTTATGGCCTGCCTGTCTACTTCCTATACGCCATGCGTCGCGTCAACTGTACTTGGTGCGGTAAGGTCAAGGTCGAACGAGTGCCTTGGGCTGACGGCAAGCGCCCCGTCACCAAGGCCTTCAGCTGGACCCTCGCCGGCTGGGCCCGGCGCCTCGCCTGGCAGGAGAGCGCCCAGATCTTCGGCGTCTCCTGGGATCGTGTCCGCCGCTCCGTCTCCATGGCTGTCGACTGGGGCCGCGCCCGGGTCGACCTCTCCGACGTCAAAACCATCGGCGTCGACGAGATCGCCTGGCACAAGGGACACCGGTACTTGACCCTCGTTTACCAGATCGACCAAGGCTGCCGCCGCCTGCTGTGGGTCGGCGAGCACCGCCGCATCAAGACCCTCGAAGCCTTCTTCGACTGGTTCGGCCAGCTCCGCTCCTCGCAGCTGCAAGTCGTCTGCTCCGACATGTGGAAAGCCTACCTGTCCGTCACCCGCAGACGGGCTGAGCACGCCGTGCGTGTTTTGGACCGCTTTCACATCATGCAGAAACGCTCCAAGGCCATCGACAAAGTGCGCGCCGCCGAGGCCCGCCGGCTCAAGGCCGCCGGCTCCCGGCCGTTGCTCAAGAACGCCCGCTGGCTGCTGCTCAAATGGCGCCGTAACCTCTCAGCAAAGCAAGTCCCCCGCCTCGAGGAAATCCTCCGACACAACCTCAACACCGTGCGGGCCTAGCTCCTCAAGGAGGAGTTTCAGCAGGTCTTCGCCCTGGATACGCCTGAACAGGCGGCCAACTTCCTCAAACGTTGGCGAAAACGCGTCCAACGCTCCCGGATAAAGCCCCTAATCGGGTTCGCCAACATGCTCCAGAACCACTAGCCCCTCGTCCTCAACTGGTTCTCCACCGCAGCACTCCTCCGGGGCCGTCGAGGGTATGAACCTCAAAGCCAAACTCGCCCTCCGCAAAGCCTTCGGCTTCCGCTCCTACCAGAACTACGAGCTCGCCCTCTACCACACCCTCGGCCACCTGCCCGCACCCGACGACGCCCACAGATTTTGCGGATGAGCCTTATTGTGTATTGCACGACCGCTCGAGCCTATGGTGTTATGCGGCACATTATTCGGACGCAAAATGGCCGATTTGCGCCCAATTGGATGGATGTCCAGACAGGTAGCAGATCTTCCGCATCCAAGGAACTGACCCGTTGATTCTCGCCGACCGGTCACTGATCGACGCGTGAGTTCCGCTACAGGTTATTTGCTGGTTCGTCACAGGGCTCTCTTTCTTCCTGCAGTAGGACACTTGCGGGGGCACTGCCGTGTTCAGAGAATTCGAGAATTCCACGTTCGTGAAGCGTGAATTGCGACAACACCTGGCACACCGGCCCTTTCAACCCTTGTTCGGTCCCTTGCGCGCCTTGCCCAGTCGTCGTCGAGCCTCCTCCGCGCGGTAGCTCGCGATGTTCAGTTCCAGCACCACCGAGTGGAGCACCACCCGGTCCACCGCCGCCGCCGCCGTCATCTTGTCCGGGAAATTCTGCCCCCATTGCAAGAACAGGAAGTTGCTGGTCAGCATCACGCTCCGCCGCTCGTATCGGTGCGCCAGCAGCTCGAACAGCACCTCTGTCTCCGCGCGGTCCTGCCTCACGTACCCGATGTCGTCCAGCAACAGGTGTTCAGCGACCAGCACAGGGCCTGCTCGATGCCGGGCGAGCCATTCAACGACGCCGAAGCTCCGAATCTGGCGAGGCTTGCGTCTGACGCCGTCACCTTCCGCAACTGTATTTCGAACTACCCGGTCTGCTCTCCGTACCTTGGCATTCTACTCAGCGGGAGATGGCCGTACCAAACCGGCATCATCGACAACAACTTTCCGCTCAAGGAATCGGAAACATCTTTGGGCGAGGTTTTCGCGGCGGCGAGTTACCGGACCGGGAATGTCGGCAAATGGCACCTTGATGCCAGAACGCCGGGCCGTCCTCGGCCGGAAAGGGATGCCAGGCACGGGTTTGGCTTCTGGAGACCCTGGTACAGTACGAGCCAGCACATGCAGGGCTCGTACACGTTTGACCCCCGAACAGGAGAGCGGGTTTCCCCGGAGGGGTACAACACCACCTTGATGACGGACCAAGCACTGGACTTCGTCACTGAGTCGGACCGAGAGGAACCTTCGTACCTGACTGTCTCGGTGAATCCGCCCCATCCGCCCTACACAGACACACCTCCCGAGCTCTTGCACAAGTACCGTAATGCCCGCCTTCAGCTGAGGCCCAACGAGACAGAACGTCTGGGGGGCGGCCAGTCAGGACTCAGAAGCCGCCCGGTCCGCGAGAATCTAGCCGGCTACGACGCACACATTACCGCGGTCGACATCGAGATCGGCCGATTGCTGGACCGCTTGGACGAGACCGGCCAAGCCGCCGACACAATCGTGGTCTACACCTCTGACCATGGCGAAATGATGGGCTCCCATGGCTTGATGGGAAAGCGGCTTCCGTTCGAGGAGTCGGCCAAGGTTCCTTTCATCGCACGCTACCCCGGCGTGATCCCGTGCGCCGAGACTCGTGACGCCCTCCTGAGCGCGATTGGCCTCTACCCGACGCTGTGCGGGCTGGCCGGCTTGAGAGTTCCGGAGCACTGCGCGGGACGGGACCTCTCGGCTGCAATGCGGGGCGAGCTCTTCGACGAGCCCGAGCACGCTCTCCTGATGCACCAGAACGTCAAGGGTGTCAACGTACCGATCTACCGAGGAATTCGCACCGCTTGCCACACCTACGCGGTGGGTGAGCATGGACGTTGGCTGCTGTTCGACAATCGTGAAGACCCGTACCAACAGCACAACTTGGCCGAGGATCCGAGCAGGTCGGGTTTGATGCGGGAGCTTGACGGCGAGATGTTGGATTACCTCGAGCACGCCGCGGATCCGTATCCGTTCGAGCGGCGCATCGGAGTCAAGGGCTGATCGCGCGACGCGGGAGCCCAAGAGAGCGGGCGGGAAGCGGTCAGACCACGGCCCGACGCAGAGCGGCACCGATGGTCCGTGCAGACGACCTGGTCCTTCTATCGAGGTCCGAGGCGACCCCCAGCGCGCCGCCCAACGCCACACGGCACACACGGCGACCGCCGCCAGTGCCGTCGGACGTGTCCCGAGGTCCTGCGTATCACCCTCGGATCGACGGTCAAAGGCTTGCACAGTCTGCCCCGACGGATGAGAGGGATGGCGCTCGCAAACAGCACCGGCGACCACATCGCCGTCGCCCTACACCACCGAGCGCTCAAGGGATCAATGATCCTCACCCCCAAACGCGAAGCCTCCAAGATCTGATCCTGAAGCTCTCCGGCAATCGCCCAAGAGTGTCCTTTTGGTCAGCCCCCGGGGCACCACGGATCAGAAGCCAACGCTGTTATTGGCCATCACCGCTCTCTGGACCACGAATTGGGTGCCCGCAGCGCTGCGAGCGGCTGTCATCCAAGGCGATGCGAGGGTTCCGGCGGCGCCAGTAGTCCCTGCTCGGCTTAGGCGTCACGCCCGGGCCCCAGGCAGCGTCGATCCCCCAAGGCCGTAGGCGCCGTTCGCAACCTGCCCACCGGAGACGCACATCTACGGCAGGACGGCAGTTCGGCCGGTAGGGTAGAGTGGTGGCTCCTGATCCGACCGCAGACCCCGACGCCGCCATCGCGGAGGAGCGCATTTGATGACCCGACGACACCTGTTTGCCACAGCCGCAGCGCACTTGTGGGCAAGGATGGTGGCCGCCGAATGGCCCCAATTCCGCGGGCCCGGGTCCACCGGCGTGCCTGCTGACGAGTCCGGCCTACCCAGCACCTGGGACGCCTCGACGAACGTCGCGTGGCGCGCGCCGATCGCCGGTATCGGATGGTCGTCGCCGGTTGTTTTTGGAGGAAGAGTCTTCGTGACATCGGCCCAGACTCCGGGAATGCGGACGGTGCCCGAAGGCGGGTTCTACCAAGGCGCTGTCGAGAGTCCGAAGTCTGACGCGACGCATCAGTGGCTGGTGCACAGCGTGGATCTCGCCAGCGGCGAGGGTCAGTGGGTTACTGAAGTTCACCGGGGCATCCCCGAGGTCGGACGCCACCGCAAGAACACCTTTGCCTCGGAGACCTGCGTCACTGATGGGGAACATGTCTTCGCTCACGTGGGCGATCTAGGCACCTGGTGCCTCGACCTTGAAGGCCGGATCGTGTGGTCCAAACAGTGGAAGCCCGTGCGAACAAGATGGGCATACGGCACGGCCTCGTCTCCCGCGCTGCATGGTGGGAGACTGTACATCACCAATGACAACGAGGAGCAGTCCTATTTGGTCGCTCTGGACAAGGCCACGGGGCGCGAGATCTGGCGACGACAGCGTGAAGAGCCGACCACATGGTCGACGCCGTTCGTATGGCAGAACGGCGAGCGCACCGAGATCGTGACCGTTGGCCGGGAGCGCGTCCGCTCTTACGACACCGACGGGACACTGCTCTGGGAACTAGCCGGCCTCTCCTCGCTCGCAATCGCAACACCATTCGCAACCGATGGCCTGCTCTACGTGACATCCGGATACATGAACAGCCCGGACAGGCCGATCTACGCGATCAGGCCGGGGGCGTCCGGAGATATCACTTTGGCGGATGGTCAGACGTCCAATGACCACATCGTCTGGAGCGTGCCCCAAGGAGGGCCCTACCACCCGTCAGGCCTCGTCTACCGGGGGCACTACTACACCCTCTTCGACCGAGGTTTCCTCACTTGCCACGACGCCAAGACAGGTGCGGAAGTCTACGGGAAGCAACGCATCTCCAGAGACTCGGCCAACTTCACGGCATCCCCGTGGGCTTATGACGGCCATCTCTTTTGCCTTGACGAGGCCGGGACGACCTACGTCATCGAGGCCGGGCCTGACTTCCGCCTGTCGCACAGCAATCCCCTCGGAGAAATGTGCATGGCGACCCCCGCGATCGTCGAGAGCGGAATCGTGATCCGAACTCACTCGCAGCTGTACAAGATCGCAAGCTGACGGGTACGGGCGCCCAATGGGAACGCAGCGAGCCCGTGCAGCGTGAGCCGATCGCAGACCATGTCGGAAAGAGCGGTCTGACGCAGCGGCTTCGCAGTCCCGGCCGAGATCGAGCTTGGCATGGTCCTAGTTAGATTCTCTGGTGCACTTACCGATCTCCGTCTCGGTCAGGACGCGCGCGCACTCCGCGTGGCGCCCCTGGTCTGGAAAGAGGTCCGCCAGCAGGCCGCTGGTGTCAACCATGATCATTGGCGCCCAAATCCGGCGACCAACTCGTCGACGCGGTGGGCAGCTTCAGGATCGCCAAGCCCGCGGCCGGTGAGCGAAACGCGTGGTCGCAGGCGAGGATGGCGTCGCACCTTCTCGCCGACTGCCTGACGGATCAATTCTGCCTCCGAGATCCCGGTGTCGCAGGCCATGGAGCGCAACGAGGTCTTGAGGTCTGCCGGCAGGTACACAGTCGCCTATGCATGCCATACACTCCACCGTACGCCGTGTGTCGCGGCATTGGATGCTCGCCAGCGACGGGCAACGCCTCCGCTTCGCCGTCATGGAGTGGCAGGCGTTGATCGAGGGTTACGGGTTCGGGGGATGTCGGCCCGCGCGCTGCTGTGTGATCTTCCCCGGCAGCGGGAGCTCCTGACGCTAGAGCCATCAGGGCCCACCCGCCTCAAGCCCTCTGGAAGTATGTCGCGACGGGTGGCGCGTACTTCACGCGCAGCTCGGGCGTGTCCACCCGCCCCTCGCGTTCCCGTGACTGGAACAGGAATGCGAGCACACCGGCCGTGGGGAGCGTGCGCTCTGCGGGATATGGCGGTTGGCCGCTGACGAACAGCTCCTCGATACAGTGCGTCCCAGCAAAAGACGGCGGTGGCTGACGTTGTGGGAGCGACTTGCGGCTCCCACCGCATCGCAGAGCGTTCCGCGCGACAGGTCGGGAGGCATGGCACAGACATTGTGACCTGCGAACGGCTTGAACGGAATCCCAAACTTGTGCGCCTGCGCCCGCATCGCCGGTCAAGCCAGCGAGCGTGCAGCCGCAGCGAAAGGAGGGCGGTGTGAGGGCAGTCGTACCGAGCCCGCATATCCATGTCGCACGGTCTGGGGCGTTGGGGAGGATCCCCGGCCCAACCGACTGCAGCCAGTCCGTTGCACGGAACGGCAAGACTGCCGCCAGAGCCACAGCCAAGCGTGCGAGCATTCTGGAACGCTCACTGCTGTAGCTGGACGGGCGGGCCGCCTAGTCGGGTTGCGACTGGCGAGCGTACCGCCTGGTCCGGGCATCGTCGATCACTCCATCCCAGTCCAGCCCGAACGCGAAGTCGTAGGCGTTCCCCTACGTGTCGACGTGGACCCGCATGTCATGCGGGGTGTCCTCGGCCTGCTCCTCGACTGTGCGCATGCCGGCGGGCATTTGCAGCGGAAGCAGCCCCGAAGGCGTGGCCCATCCGCTGAGCATGTCGAGTATTACCTGATCCTGAACGCCGAAGCTGACCAAGATCGCGTCCGCGCTGGGCTCAAAATCCGACACGACTGTGGGATTCGACATCTTGAGCACCACGATGACCGGCCCTTGGCCCATCCGATTACGCGCCTCGATCACCGCCTCGAGATCCGAGACATTCGCCGCTGCCACCCGTTTGCCGCGGTAGGAGCGATTCTCGGAAGATTCCAGCGGATCCCCACCAGCGATGCTCTGAGCCCGGGCGTGAGTCGCAGTGTAACCCCAGAACTGCAGCGTGATCGGAAGATATCCGTTCCCACCCGCTTCCCGGTCTGCCGCATCGTACCCAAGGCCGGCGACGGGATCCTCGATGACTACGACGGCTGCGTCAGCCTCATCGGGCCCTGCGGCCAAGGAGAATGTCCGTCCCGCGATCTCGGGGTTCAAGCCATCCTCAGTGCGCGCGGGGGTGACCGCGCCAAAGAAGGTCCGGCCCGCCGGGACGTGGCGCTGGGGCACCCATACCCGGGAGCCGCGTTTGATCGGCAGTACTTCCCCACGATTCTTGAGGAGCACTAGCGACCGGACCTGCGCACGGTACCCGGCCTCCATGTGTGCGGGACTGCCCACCGTGGCGACCGTGTGGCCTATGTCGAGGTACGGATTCTCGAGAAGACCCACGCGGAAGATGTTCTTGAGCAACCGGACCGCGGATTCCTCGAAACGCGCGCGCATTTCATCCTCTCCGTGCTCGGCGACGCCGATTGCGTAGGCTTCCAGCACGGGCCCGGCGTCGTTGTTGCCCCCAAACTGGTCCACGCCAGCCATCAGCGCCTTATCGTGCCGCTCGGCCTCCGATAACCCCTCGACGCCCCACGGTGACGCGCCAAAGCCATCGACACTTGCGTAATCCCGCGTAACACCCCAGTCTGTGCAGACCACGCCGTCGTATCCGTACCTGCCCCGCAGCAGATCCGCGATCACGTACCGGCTGTACGCGTTGCCGACATTCTCGCCGTGAGCGCTGTCTTGGTTGTGGGAAATCGTGTAGTAGGGCATGACGGCCGATGCCCGGCCGGTGCCTCCTCGCAGATCGAACGCCCCTTCCACGAAAGGCCGCAGTTGGAGATCGAAGTTCCCGCCGGGATAGACGGCGTACTTGCCAAACGCGAAGTGGGCGTCCCGCCCGCCCTCGCCCGTTCCGCCGCCCGGCCAATGCTTCGCCATCGCGTTCACGCTGTGGAACCCCCACCCGCCCTCGACGGCCGCATCCCCCTCCGAGGTCTGGAAGCCGTCGACGTACGCCCGGCCCATGTCGGTGGCCAACGCGGGGTCGCCTCCAAACGTGCCGCTGAATCGTGCCCAACGGGGATCGGTGGCAAGGTCGACCTGCGGAGACAGCGCAGTGGTGATTCCCAACGCCCGGTATTCCCTGGCCGCAATGTCGCCGAATCGCCGGACCAGTCCCGGATCGAACGTCGCAGCCAACCCGATCATGTCGGGCCACATCGATATGTCCCCTGCGGAGCCGGCGTTGAACTCGGCCTCAGCCCGGGTCCGATGCCGGGGATCCGAACTTGTGTTGACCGGAATCCCCAGCCCAAGGCCCTCCGCCAAGGCCTGCGCTCCGTTGCTCCAACGGGCCGCCACGTCCGCGCTCTCGACGCTTGTGATCAGGAAATGCCTGACGCCGTCCTCGGCCAAGAACCGCCTTTGGTCGTCCGACAGGTCCCAAGCGTTCGCACCGCTCTCCCCGTACGGCTTGCCGCCATATGTCGACCGCCCGAACCATCCGCCCGCGGCCGGAATCGCCTGGTGCGAGCTGTACAGCATCAGACCGGCGATCTGATCGACGCTCATCCTGGAAGCCAGATCACGCGCACGTTCGTCCGACGAGAGCGTCCAGTCTTCATACGGCTCCAGCGTTCCGGTGCGGTTGAGGTCCTTGAAGGCGAGTCGGTCTACGGTGAGGAGCCCCACTCCCGACCTGGGCGAGTACGCCAGCGTCTTACCGCCACGGTTGGTGACGATCAGGTGGTCTCCGGTCTCGGACTCCTGCCACCGCTGGCCGCACGCCGCCAGCAGGGCCGAGACAGTCACCATCGCCACCCAAGTGCCGACCGGCACGGGGCGAATCGGCTGCATCATTCCTAACCGCACCTGTCATCCACCTGTGCCTGGAGTGACGTCACGGAACCCTTCCCGGCAAGATTTGATCGTACGTGCGCCGACGAATGCCGCCGGCCTCGAGCTGTGGCAGTGCCCCGTACTTGGCAGCCTCTGACCACCACAGGTCCTGCAGCTCCCGCAGCTTCCCGGGGTGCTCGGCCGACAGGTCGGTCACCTCCGTGAAGTCCTCGGCCACGTTGTAGAGTTCCCAGCGGTCAGAGTCGAACGCCGTCCCCGGAACGTGGAACGCGACCGCCTTCCAGCCCGCGTGATAGATGCCGCGGCTGCCCCACAGCTCGAAGAACTGCGTGTCGCGGGGGGCATCTCCCGTGACGCTGTCAAACGCAGCCCGAGCGCTCGCGCCGTGCATTGGCATCTGGCAGACCCCGCTGACGACGGACGGAGCCTCGATGCCCAGATAGTCCAACACCGTGGGAGTGATGTCGATCACGTCGATGAATTGCTCCCGTAGGCCCGTCTCCCGAATCCCTTCGGGCCAAGACACGATCATGGGCGTTCGGACTCCGCCGTTGAACGGCCAGAGCTTGTAGTACTTGAACGGAGCACTTGAAGCCATCGCCCAAGGCCTCTGGTACAGAGGCTGTGTTCCGGGCCCGCCGAGCTCGTCGAGCCGGTCGTACATCTCGTCCACGGTAGTCCGGTCTCCGTACGACCGCGCAAAGTTGCCCTTGAGGCCCGCTTCCGGCGCGCCGCCATTGTCGGAGATCAGCACGATCAGCGTGTTCCGGAACTCTCCGGTCTGCTTGAGGAAGTCGACCAAACGGCCGATCTGCTCGTCCGTGTGCTCGGTGAACCCGGCGTACGCCTCCATGAACCGGGCGAACACCGACCGCTGCTTGTCGCTGAGATCGGTCCAAGCTGGATCGCCCCGATTGCGTGGCGGCAGTGCGGACCCGGCCGGAATGACGCCCAACTCCAGCTGCCGGCGATAGCGGCGCTCGCGGACGGCATCCCAGCCAATGTCGAACGCTCCCGCGTACTTCTCGATATACCGCCGCGGAACTTGAATGGGAGCATGGGTCGCCCCGAAGGCAAGGTACAGAAAGAATGGCTTGTCCGGGTGTGAGTCCTGCTTGCCCCGGAGCATCTCGATCGACTGATCGACGATGTCCTCGGAGAAGTGGTAGCCGGGGCGATCGGGGGGAAGCACTGCCCGGTTGTCGATCACCAGATCGGGGCGGTACTGGTCGGTCCAACCCGAGAGAAACCCATGGAACCGATCGAAGCCTTTCTGTAATGGCCAGTGAGCACGGTCCCCGCCAGGACGCATGTCCTCGCGCGGCACAAGATGCCACTTCCCGGCCGCAGCCGTGCTGTAGCCTTGCTGGCTCAGGATCTGAGCGATGGTCGCAGCCGCCGGCGTGACCCGCCCACGCGTGTGCGGGTATCCCTGGTCGTTTCCCGGGAGTTCCTTCATCCCGACCGAGTGAGCGTTGCGACCGGTCAGCAGCGATGCCCTGGTCGGCGAGCAGACGGCCTTGGACTGGAAGTTGTTGAATTGCAGACCGCCCTTAGCGAGAGCGTCAATGTTGGGCGTCGCGACCCGGGATCCGTAACAGCCCAGATCTCCGAAACCTGTGTCGTCCAGAACGATGTAGACGACATTCGGGCTGCCGTCGGGGGGCCGCTGGGGGACGAGCGGGGACGGCTCTGAATCCGCGGCGGTGCGGCCTATGGTCCCGCCAAATTCAGACGCGGTGGTGCCCTCGCAACCCGACTGGGCGTGAGCGGTGCCGGCGACAAGCCAAACGATCAGAGCGGTGACGGCAAACTTCATGGTCGTACGTGCCCGCCGATGAGCGCGGGCGGTAACGTCAATGGCCGCGGGAGACGCGGCTTGAGCGGAATCGGGAGAACCCATCATTGCACGCCGTCGCCCGAAAGCGGCCGCAACCTGCCCATGACCCACACCGGGACTTAACAGACTCGTAGCAGCTATGCAGGACTGGAGCATGTTCGAGCAGAACTTGATCAGGCAGACGCTCCGTCGTTCCGAGAGCCTTGGGCGCGTGCAAGCGATCTCGGCCGCGGCTGGCGCCACCAGCCGCACTGAGCGGAAGTTGCCAACGCCGGACAACGTCGGCTAGGCAGTGCGCACGATGGCGATGATGGGCGGATGCCTGAATCGCAAAGGGGATCCCCCTCCAAGGCACCAGAAGCTGTGGGAGGGCCACACCGATCTCGTCGCTGAGGCGCGCTGCTAAGCGCGGATCCTGCGGATGGGAGAGCACAGCCTGGCGATCCGCAAGCTGACACCGGGGTAATCCGTCCTGCCCGCCGACACTAGCCGATTGCACCATCCAAGGGCTTGGAAGCAAGGCCGCTTGCGAGAGCTGGTTGTTGGGCGCCACGTAATTTAAGGGAATTACTGATCTGAGTTCCCATCCCCTAGATCTTGTAGGATCGGACTTAAATCCACAATATGTGGGATCGGAATTTGACCTGCGTATAATCGTCGGATTACCCTCCAGAAGTGAATGCCAGAGATGCCTTGGCCTAATGCCAAGGCCCGAATCTAGAGAGTTCTCAACTGGATTCCATTGCTGGCGTTCTTGTGCTGCAGCTGAGGTCCGGGCAGGTGCAGAGCTAGGCTGTCGCCGGCACACGCTTGGATGCCTTCAGCATCTTCCAGGTCAGGATCTGTCCATTCAGGCCGGCTGCCAAGCGTCGCATTTGGTCCGCCGTGTCTAGGTTGCGCACGTTGCTGCGCCCGCAGAACTCGGCTAGGTAGCGCCGCAAGTGTTTCACGCTCATGTGATGGTAGGTGCCGTACAAGCCGCGCTTGAACATTGCCCAGAACGACTCGATGCCATTGGTATTCACCGCGCCGCGCACATACTCGCCAGCGGAATGGTTGACCGCTGCGTGCTGGAAGCCGTCGAGCGACTTGTAAGACGACGAGCTGTCGGTGTGCACCGCAGCCCCAGGGGCGACAGTAGCTATCACGAAGCCCTGCAACTGGCCCTTGCCCGTGTTGGGCACGGGCCGCGCTTGTACCTTGCCGGTGCCGCGATCGCGGGCCCCGACCACGGGTTGCTTGCCGACAGTCCCGCGTCCGGCGTTGAGCTTCTTGCTGGGGTGCTTGTTGCGTTCCTTGCCGCCGATGAAGACCTCGTCAACCTCCGCGGGCCCTGCGAACAGGCCCTGCGGGCGTCGGAAGCCCGCCCGCAAGCGATGCAGGAGATGCCAAGCCGACTTCTGGGTGATGCGCAGTTCGCGGCTGAGCTTCATGGACGAGATGCCCTTGATGCAGGTCGAGAGCAGATAGATGGCGACGGCCCACTTGCGATAGCCGATCTTGGTGTCCTGCATGACCGAGCCGAGCCGCACGGAGAACCGCTTGCGACAGCTGCGGCAACGGTAGGGCATGGAGGGATGGGAGCAGTTGGACTGGACATTGTCAGAGAGGCAATGAGGGCAAGTGGGGCCATTGGGCCAGCGAATTTCTGCAAACCAGAGTTCGGCGGTGTGGTTGTCCGGGAACATATCCATAACTTCGAACAAGGAGATACCTTTGCGGAACCACTTTCCGGGACCTTTATCAGTTTTTCCATACTTCGCCATAACACTTCCATTATACCGAACAAAGAGATGCCATGTCAAGAGACTATGGAGGATCTTATTGGATTCTATAGTTGGAATCAGTACACACTGTATTCATCGGTATCTTGGGGTTATGTTCCCAACCACATCACTGTGGAAGAAAACCAAATTTGCTCGGGATTAGCTAGGCTGGGTACTCAGATCAGTAATTCCCTAATTTAAGCGCGAATGGCTGATTTTCGCCACATTAGATGAATGTCCAAACAGTTGGCAGATCTGCCGCCTCCAAGGAGCTGACCCGTTGATTTTCGCCGACCGGTCACTGATCGGCGCGTGATCTCCGCAACAATCCCTCAACTAGTTCGTCACATAGCCCTCTTTCTTCCCCCAGGAGGGCATTTGCAGGGGCACTGTCGTGTTCAATGAATTCGAAGACTCGATAATCGTACAGAGTGAATTTCAACAGCTGTCTCAAACCCGATCTGGAGCAGCAGTGCCCCGTGCCGGAGTTCACGGGGGTCGCCGGTGCCGAGTCTGATCCCGAGCCGGACCGGTACCCGACCCGTCCTACTCATGCCGGAGTGTGTGGCAAACCGCGCAGGACCCAAAGTATCCTTAGCTCCTTATCCAAGCATCGGCCACAATTGTGTGTCATAGGACAGGGTGAGGGGGTCGTTACGTTGTGACGGCCGGTCGGGCAGTAGCCATGACGGAAAAGGGGCGCAAAGCGTTCCTAGGGGCGTATGAGGGTAGGATGGATACGCTGGTGACCCACCTGCAACTCGGATACCGAGTAACCTATTCGTAGGCTGCTTGAGATTCAAGCCCGGCACTTGGCCAAGATGCTGGATGGCGAGTTGCACGAGTACCCAGCGTTCGTCACGAGGTAGGAGATTGCGCACGCGAGCGGCCAGGTTGCGACGAAAACCCCTTGACCTCTCGCAAGAGGCACGATCAAGGCTCTAGGACTGGTTTTCACGTGCGAACTTCAAGTAACACTTCAAGATCTGGCCTCTCGGGCCGGGCGTGCTGGACATCGACCAAGTGGTGAAGCTGAAGATCTTTGACAATTCGGAGAATTAGAGAGGGTTCTATTTGCATTCTACGTGTGATATGATTCTGGTGACTTCTGGTTTCATTCTCACCGCGTAGCCCATGCTGTCACTCCCGGCCTTCGGGCCGGGCCTCATTGAAGCGAGCCGACTCAGGATCACATCGAAGAGATGTTCGTCGTCACTCCCGGCCTTCGGGCCGGGCCTCATTGAAGCGGCGTCAGGATCTGCGGCGACAGTCAGGTGTTCCATGTCACTCCCGGCCTTCGGGCCGGGCCTCATTGAAGCTTTGGTGATTTCCCCCGAATCGTGGTTGACTTGCACGTCACTCCCGGCCTTCGGGCCGGGCCTCATTGAAGCATGCGATAGATTGTCGCATAACTAGTCGCCCGGCGGTGTCACTCCCGGCCTTCGGGCCGGGCCTCATTGAAGCGTAGGATGCGGCGGCCGCAGCGTGCGCCGCGTTGGCGTCACTCCCGGCCTTCGGGCCGGGCCTCATTGAAGCGGTGCCCTTGCCGTGCATTGGACGTCACCACCTCAGTGTCACTCCCGGCCTTCGGGCCGGGCCTCATTGAAGCGTCACCGGGTTCCTGTCCGCGCTCTGGATCACGGAGTCACTCCCGGCCTTCGGGCCGGGCCTCATTGAAGCCGAGTCAAGGGATTCGGGCTTGAGAGGCACATCGCGGTCACTCCCGGCCTTCGGGCCGGGCCTCATTGAAGCGGACAGATCGCGGTTGAGGCGGTCCCTGATCAGCGCGGTCACTCCCGGCCTTCGGGCCGGGCCTCATTGAAGCAGCCTGGCCACGCGCAACAAAGACAAGACCGAGTGGGTCACTCCCGGCCTTCGGGCCGGGCCTCATTGAAGCAAAGATGACCTGACCGTCACGGTTGGGACCAACAGGTCACTCCCGGCCTTCGGGCCGGGCCTCATTGAAGCCACGAGCTCCTAACAGATGGTGCCGCCGCCGACTTCGGCGTCACTCCCGGCCTTCGGGCCGGGCCTCATTGAAGCCAGCGGGCGAGCCTGGTGGGCGGGCACCTGATCGCGAGTCACTCCCGGCCTTCGGGCCGGGCCTCATTGAAGCTGGACTTGGTGCGCCGGCACAGGAACACAGTGTCGCGTCACTCCCGGCCTTCGGGCCGGGCCTCATTGAAGCTGGCCTCGAAGCAGCGGAACTCGGCAGTGCCACGGAAGTCACTCCCGGCCTTCGGGCCGGGCCTCATTGAAGCAGGAAGTGGCGCGGGAATTGTGCGGTTCCGAGGTGAGTCACTCCCGGCCTTCGGGCCGGGCCTCATTGAAGCCGTGATGGACGCAGAGATTAGGGCGCGGGGCTCTTGGAGTCACTCCCGGCCTTCGGGCCGGGCCTCATTGAAGCAAGCGCAGCGTGGCGAGAACCTTGCCGTCTGACTCGGGTCACTCCCGGCCTTCGGGCCGGGCCTCATTGAAGCTGCCACGGCATGAGGGATAGAGACTCCCCCGCGAGACGTCACTCCCGGCCTTCGGGCCGGGCCTCATTGAAGCCCAGAAGACGCGAACGACCTCGTCACGGAACCGCGAGTCACTCCCGGCCTTCGGGCCGGGCCTCATTGAAGCGTCGATGAGACGAACGCGCTGGGTACCGAGGTTCAGGTCACTCCCGGCCTTCGGGCCGGGCCTCATTGAAGCGTGGCAGGCATCGGCAACCGATAGTCGAGCCCCGGGTCACTCCCGGCCTTCGGGCCGGGCCTCATTGAAGCATGACCGGGACTCCACGCTTGAGTCCCTGCTATCGGGTCACTCCCGGCCTTCGGGCCGGGCCTCATTGAAGCGAGTCATGCGCCAAGAAGCTGCCGCCGTTAGGCGTACAGGTCACTCCCGGCCTTCGGGCCGGGCCTCATTGAAGCAGTCACACGATGGGCGTGCCATCGGTGGACACGGGCGTCACTCCCGGCCTTCGGGCCGGGCCTCATTGAAGCATCTGGCATTCGTTCGCGATCAGTCCGTTGCGGCCGCGTCACTCCCGGCCTTCGGGCCGGGCCTCATTGAAGCGTTAGCACGACCAGCACGCCGGACACTGTCAGCATGGGTCACTCCCGGCCTTCGGGCCGGGCCTCATTGAAGCGCGACCATCTGCATCAGGACCACAGACGGCGACCTGGTCACTCCCGGCCTTCGGGCCGGGCCTCATTGAAGCCGCGTCATGCTCGCCGCGATCCGCCGTGGCGACTGGTCACTCCCGGCCTTCGGGCCGGGCCTCATTGAAGCGGGACATCTGGGAGGCCGTGCTCTGCGTAGTAGCGGAGTCACTCCCGGCCTTCGGGCCGGGCCTCATTGAAGCGGGCTGGATCTCAGTGACGTACCCACCGAACAACTGGGTCACTCCCGGCCTTCGGGCCGGGCCTCATTGAAGCAGCAGTACCGGGGCGGTCAGACTCGCGTTCCTTGCGGTCACTCCCGGCCTTCGGGCCGGGCCTCATTGAAGCAGCAGTACCGGGGCGGTCAGACTCGCGTTCCTTGCGGTCACTCCCGGCCTTCGGGCCGGGCCTCATTGAAGCCACGAGCTCTTAGCAGATGGTGCCGCCGCCGACTTCGGTCACTCCCGGCCTTCGGGCCGGGCCTCATTGAAGCTAGTGCACGACCACGGGCCATTCGTCCATCAGGAGCACGTCACTCCCGGCCTTCGGGCCGGGCCTCATTGAAGCCACGAGCTCTTAGCAGATGGTGCCGCCGCCGACTTCGGTCACTCCCGGCCTTCGGGCCGGGCCTCATTGAAGCTAGTGCACGACCACGGGCCATTCGTCCATCAGGAGCACGTCACTCCCGGCCTTCGGGCCGGGCCTCATTGAAGCTAGTGCACGACCACGGGCCATTCGTCCATCAGGAGCACGTCACTCCCGGCCTTCGGGCCGGGCCTCATTGAAGCGAGGCAACGGTAGGCATCTAGGCATGGCAGTTTGGAGTCACTCCCGGCCTTCGGGCCGGGCCTCATTGAAGCGAAATGCTTGCGATGGAGCTCGACGCGCAGCTCTTCGGTCACTCCCGGCCTTCGGGCCGGGCCTCATTGAAGCGAGATGTTGGCGATGGAGCTGGACGCGCAGCTGTTGTCACTCCCGGCCTTCGGGCCGGGCCTCATTGAAGCGAGCAGCTTGACGTTGACACGTGGAGAGCCTGCATGTCACTCCCGGCCTTCGGGCCGGGCCTCATTGAAGCACGCCGCGCTGTCGTCACATTGGCGTCACGTTGACGGTCACTCCCGGCCTTCGGGCCGGGCCTCATTGAAGCCATCTTGTCCATGCTCTTCCCCTCGTTATCTAAGCCGTCACTCCCGGCCTTCGGGCCGGGCCTCATTGAAGCCGCCGAGCACGTGGGCGGCCTCGCAATCACCGTCGGGGTCACTCCCGGCCTTCGGGCCGGGCCTCATTGAAGCGCAGGCTCATGCCTGAGTCGCCGGCTCGACATCCCGGTCACTCCCGGCCTTCGGGCCGGGCCTCATTGAAGCCCGCCGTGCTCAGGGCCGTGATGCCGCTTGGCTCAGGTCACTCCCGGCCTTCGGGCCGGGCCTCATTGAAGCGGAAAGTGCGCAAGCATGATCGCAAGTCTGATTAGCGTCACTCCCGGCCTTCGGGCCGGGCCTCATTGAAGCGCAGAGAAGCTGATGCCCATGCTCACGCAGGCGCTGGGTCACTCCCGGCCTTCGGGCCGGGCCTCATTGAAGCGAGGACGTGGATCAGATCAGGGCCTACATTGACCAGGTCACTCCCGGCCTTCGGGCCGGGCCTCATTGAAGCTACGAGAGCAGCAGTGAGCCAGGTCCCACGGGTGGTGGGTCACTCCCGGCCTTCGGGCCGGGCCTCATTGAAGCACGGGTCTGAGCGACACCCCGGCCTCTTTGGGCACGTCACTCCCGGCCTTCGGGCCGGGTCTCATTGAAGCCCAGTCGGCGGTAACGAGAATACGCACTACAGCCCCGGTCACTCCCGGCCTTCGGGCCGGGCCTCATTGAAGCGGTGCCCGAGAACGCCTCGGTCACCACTAGTAGATGTAAGACGCCGTGGAATTGGCCTAGGCGACGCTCATCGGCTATGGAGCGTAGGTCTCGTTCAAACCTGAACGATTGTTAAGTCCCATTGTGTGTCCTGGGCAGGCCGCAACATTCGCCGAGCCAGCAATCGGTAGCGGTGACCAGCGACCTAGCGCTGCGTCCATGGTTCAGGGTTACCTGGGCTCAGGTCCAAGACGGCACCTCCAGTGGCCACAGGCCTGAATGACTACCTGCACCGGATCCCCTCGGATAGAATGCGGAAGATGTCCAGTCTGACCCGGCGCAACTTTGCGACAAGAGCCGCGATCACCGCAACGGCGGCCTCCTACGCGCGGATCAAGGGAGCCAACGACGCGATCGGAATTGGGATCATCGGTCTGGGAAACATCTCGAGAGGGCACCTAAAGGAATATACGGAGCGACCGGACTCCAGTGTGACCGCCGTGTGCGACATCTACGCTCCGCGCCTTGATGCCGGGGTGACGTAGACAGGAGCACGGGGATATCGGCGATTCGAGGATCTCATCGCTGATTCGGCAGTCGATGCCGTGATCATCTGCACGCCGGACCACTGGCACGCGCCGATGGCTATCGCCGCCATGAAGGCCGGCAAGGACGTCGACGTCGAGAAGCCAATGAGCCTCACAATCGCCGAGGCGCGCGAGATGGTCCGCACTGCGGACGCCACGGGCAGGATTCTCGCGGTCGACAGCGAGCACATGGCGCACGGAATCTGGGAGCCGGCCCGTCGGATCGTCGACGCAGGCCTGCTCGGCAAGGTTCTCTGGAGCCAGACGAGTCGCAGCCGCAACACGCGCGAGGCGCCCTTCAACTATCCGATCGACCAGGGTGCGAGCCCCGAGAATCTCGATTGGGAGGCCTTTCTGGGAAGTGCTCCAAAGCGCCCGTTCTCGAAGGAGCGCTTCTTTCGGTGGCGCCGGTACCGCGACTACTCGGGCGGAATCGCGACCGACCTCTACTACCACCACGTCACCCCGTTGATCCACGTTCTCGGCCGGGAGTTCCCGGTCCGTGCCGTGTCGGCCGGCGGCAACTACGGGACGGATGCCTCCGTGGTGGAGGTTCCCGACGTGTTCATGATCGCCCTTGACTTTCCGAGCAAACATTCTCTGATCTGTTCCGGCTCGCTGCAGAACTCGGTTGAGCTGCCGATCGTCATTCGCGGAAATGAGGCAAACATTCACTTCGAGGGCAACCATCTCAGGCCTGGCCACCTGCTGCTGGCTCCCGAGGAGCCGTACGTGGAGGGGTTCCGTGAACGTGTCACCGCCGCCGGGATGGACCGTCTCGGGACCTGGGTCGAGGAACGCCGACCGCTCCGCCCCACCAATTTCGCGGACCAGCCCCAGCGCCGCAAACGCCAACTCGTGGCGAGCTTGCTGGCGGAGCCCAGCTGGCGTGAGAGGTACGCCTCGGATGCGAGGTCCCGGCCGGAAATCGGGCGTTCCGGCCCCGCCCGCGATCGGCAGCACTTCCAAGCCGCGTTCGAGGAGCGCGAGCGAGCCCGGTCGGTCAGACCGTCCCTGCGCATCAAGGCACCTCCGACAGAGTCCTTCCGGCACTACTTCCTGAAGTCTGTCCGCACTCGCAAGCCTGCCCCCCTTGACGGCGAGCTCGGATACCGGGCGCAGGTCGCCGTGAGCTTGGGCGTCGAGGCGCACCGGCGCAACAAAGCGATGGCATTTGACATCGAGTCGGAGGAGGTGCGTGAACTGTGACGCTGCTCATGGGCCTTCTGCTGTCGTTCAGCTTGGCAGTGGGAGCCGAACCCGGATTCGAAGAGCTGTTCGACGGCAAGTCGCTCAATGGTTGGTCGCTCCTCGGGCGGCAGGCCCCGAGCGGATCTTGGCAAGTGCTAGACGGAGCGCTGGTGGTCGAGGGCCGCCCTGGCTACCTGGCCACGGTCGGCGAGTACTCCGACTTCGACCTCCGCCTCGAATGGAGGGTCGGCGCACAGGGCAACTCAGGCGTGTTCTACCGGTTTCAGGGGACCCGAAATCCGGCGACAGTGGCGATCGAGTACCAGATCGCGGACAACGCACGTCCCGCGTCGCAGCGAGATTCCAACCGGAAGGCTGGCGCCGCGTACCGCCTCTACGCCCCCGAGGTTGACGTGGCGGCACCTCCCGAAGAGTGGAACTCAATGCGCATCGTTGCTCTCGGGAGCCGGGTGGAGCACTGGCTGAACGGCCAAAAGGTTGCCGAGTTTGACTGCTCAAGCAAGGAATTTCGCGACCGCGCCAGCGCTTTCGACAAAGGGCCAGACTTCGGGGCAGCGAGGTCAGGCAGGATTGTTCTGCAGGACCACGGTGAGTCAGTCGCGTTCCGCAACATACAGATTCGCCGCCTAGATTAAGGGAACTCCTTTAAAGGACGATGACTTGGCCGAGCACAAGGCATGTCCGATGCGCTGACAAAGGGCGATTCAGCGCTGTACCAGTCGTGGTTCAGAATACGATGGCCAGGCACCGGCGCAACTTGGAAACTGTGGGACCCACTGTTGAGGGCCGGCAGCCAAGGGCCATGAGCAGTCTGACCCGTAGGGCAGCAGGGTTTGCAGTGCTGGTGGCCTGCGTGCTCCCGCCGCCCGCCGTTGCCGAGGTTGATTTCACCCGTGACATCCGGCCAGTTCTCGCCGCGAAATGTCTACATTGCCACGGCCCGGACGAAGCAACCCGGGCGGGTGGACTGCGACTTGACGGTCTTGGCGGGCCTGCCGCGGAGCGGAGAGGCCAGAGAGCGATGGCTCCCGGGTTCCCGGCCGCCAGCGCACTGATCGCGCGGATCAGGACCGACGACCCAACGCGCAGAATGCCGCTCGGCGGGGATCCCCTGACCGAAGAGCAGATGCAGCTCTTGGAAGCGTGGATTGCCGCGGGTGCCCGATTCGACAGCCACTGGGCTTACGAGAAACCAACCCAGCCACCGCTGCCGCCCGTGTCTGACGCTGGATGGTCGCGCAATCCGATCGACCGCTTCATCCTGAACCGACTTGACAAGGCCGGACTGGAGCCTTCAGGCCCGGCCGAGCCCGCCGTACTGATGCGGCGTCTCCACCTGGACCTAGTCGGACTCCCGCCGTCGCCCGATCAGATCGACGGCTTTCTCGCAGACCCCACCGAGGCGGCCTACCGCGAAACGGTCGAAGAGTTGCTCGCTTCCCCGCAATTCGGCGAGCACTGGGCACGCCACTGGCTCGACCTCGGGCGGTACGCCGATTCCAACGGGTACCACCACGACGATTTGCGAGAGGTCTGGCCCTACCGGGACTGGGTTATCCGGGCATTCAACGACGACATGCCGTTCGATCGGTTCACGATTGAGCAATTGGCGGGGGACCTGATCGAGGAGCCCTCCTTGGACCAGTTGATCGCGACGGGTTTCAACCGGAACACGCCGATGAACGGGGCGGGTGGTTCGAAGGTCGACGAAGTCCGCAACGGCATGCTTGTCGACCGGATGAACACGACAGCCACGGTTTGGCTGGGAACGACGCTCGGCTGCGCGCAATGTCACACGCACAAGTACGACCCGTTCACGATCGAGGAATACTATCGCTTCTACGCATACTTCGACACCGGCGTCAACGAGACAGTGCTCCACGGCGGGGGCAACACACGCAAGTACTACGTCGGGGCGAAGATCGACCTGCCGATTGCCCCAGCGCGAATGTCGCGGTATGCAGCCACGAGGGCTCAGCACGAATTCCTCAAGGCCGTCATCGACCAAGCGGCAATCGAGGCAATCGCGGACTTGGCGGAGTGGATGGAACAGCAGGGGGCCAACCGCGACTTGCGCCCTATCGTCACCAGTGCTCTCGCGAAGCGACCGGTAGATCGCACCGAGTCGGACAGCAACGCTATTCGCGATGCCTTTCTCGAGACGCGACCCGAGATTGTTGAGCCGCGCAAGGAGCTGGAGCAGCTTGCGGAGCGGATGAGGGCGCTGGCGCCACCGACAGTTTTGGTCATGGCCGACAAGCGCGGCCCTGTCCAGAGCTATGTGCTGGAGCGCGGCCAGATCGGATCAAGGGGCAAGGCAGTCGCGCCAGGAACACCCGCGGCACTGCACGCGCTGGATCCGGCCCTGCCCCGGAATCGGCTGGGTCTGGCGAAGTGGATCGCGTCTCCCGAGAACCCGCTAACGGCCCGCGTAACCGTCAACCGCCTGTGGGCCGAGGTGTTCGGTCGCGGGATCGTCGCCTCGGGCGAGGACTTCGGCCGGCAAGGCGATGCTCCGAGCCACCCTGGACTGCTCGACTGGCTGGCGGTGGAATTCGTCGAGAAGGACTGGTCCGTCAAGAACATCATCCGGCTGATGGTCACTTCGACGGCCTATCGGCAGAGCTCTCGAAGATCGGCCAAGCTGCTGGAGAGCGACCCAGGCAACCAGCTTCTGTCGGCGGGACCGCGTTTCCGCCTAGCCGCCGAGGCGATCCGGGATGCGATCCTATCGGCGAGCGGCCTCTTGTCGCTCAAGATGGGAGGCCCGCCAGTCCATCCGCCACAGCCGAAGGGACTGTGGCGAGAGATCAGCGGCGTGGCGAATCCGGACTACCCCACATCGACTGGAGAGGACCGTCACCGTCGTGGGATATACACGATTGTTCGCCGGGGCGCGCCCTACCCGAGCTTGACGACGTTCGACGCTTCGCCCCGTGAAGCTTGCGTGGCGGTGAGGCCACGCACGAACTCTCCGCTTCAAGCGCTGACGCTTCTGAACGATCCTGCCAATGCCGAGGCCGCGAGCGCTCTTGCGAACCTCGTCCTGGGCACCGCGGCAAAGTCGGACCGCGAGCGCCTCGTCTACGCGTTCCGCCGAGCCGTCACCAGAGCCCCCACTGGCGTCGAGCTCCAAGAACTTCGCCGGCTTCTCGACGAGTTTCGCGGGATTTCGGAGAGCGAGGCCGAGGCTTGGACCTCCCTAGCGCGGATCTTGCTAAATCTAGACGAGACGATCACCAAGAGCTGATGACTGGGGCACTTCCACGGCGAGCATTCTTGCGGGCAGGTGCGGCCGGCCTCGGATCGATCGCGCTGCGGTCGCTGCTATCGGCCGAGTCCGGTTCAGCCGTCGCCCCGCACTTCGCCCCCAAGGCAAAGCACATCATTTTCTTGCACATGCTCGGCGGGCCGTCGCAGGTCGACTTGGTCGACCCCAAGCCCGCACTCGCGACGTTCGAGGGCAAGCCCCTGCCGGACAGCATCCTGCGCGACAGGCAGTTCGCCTTCATTCCCAAGGGCGCGGGTGCCTTGGCCTCGCCGTACAGGTTTGCCCAGCACGGCGAGGCCGGCACTTGGTTCTCCGAGCTCATCCCTCACCTGGCGGAGCGGGCCGATGACCTGACGGTCGTGCGCTCGATGCAAACCGACGAGTTCAACCATGGCGCGGGGGAATTGTTCCTCCACACAGGATTCGGGCGGCTTGGACGGCCGACATTCGGCTCTTGGATCTCCTACGGCCTGGGATCGCTCGCCGACAGCCTGCCGACCTTCGTCGTGATGGCCACCGGGGCCAACACGGCCGGCAACAGCGTTTGGGGCAGCGGTTTCCTGCCCGGCGTGCACCAAGGGGTCAAGTTCCGGTCCGGACCCGAGCCAGTCCACTACCTCTCGAACCCGAGCGGTGTGGGCCCGGACCGCCAGAGACGGGTGGTCGACGGCGTGGCCGCCCTGAACCGAATTGCGCACGATCGCTACGAAGACCCCGAGATCGCTACCCGGATCGCGCAGTACGAGATGGCCTTCCGGATGCAGGCGTCCGGTCCCGAGCTGATGCGGATCGAAGACGAGCCCAAGCACGTGCTTGACGCGTACGGAGCGGAGCCAGGCGACACCAGCTATGCCAACATGTGCCTGCTCGCCCGGAGAATGGTCGAGCGCGGCGTGCGGTTCGTGCAAGTCATGATGGCGGGGTGGGACCACCACACCGGCATCTACCGGCAAACGGCCCTTCCGCGCTCCTGCCGACTCATGGACCGCCCGACCGGCGCTCTGATCGATGACCTGAAGCAGCGTGGCCTCCTCGAGGACACGCTGGTGATCTGGACGGGAGAGTTCGGCCGCACACCGATGGTCCAAGCCATCTCTCCGCAGGGATTCACGCAAGATCCCGGGCGCGACCACCACAAGGACGGTTTCTCACTGATCCTGGCCGGTGGGGGGATCAGGCCGGGAGTGACACACGGGGCTACAGATGACTTCGGATTCGAGCCAGAGCAGGACCCGGTGCACGTTCACGACCTGCACGCGACCGCTCTCCACTTGCTCGGGATTGACCACACCAAGCTAACGTTTAGACACCAAGGACGGGACTTCCGGCTCACCGATGTTCACGGCCGGGTTATCAAGAAGCTCCTGACTTGAGGGGACACCCCATGCCCAGAAACACCAATCTGACCCGAAGAGGCTTCCTGACCACATCCGCCAGCGCCATGTCGCTGCGCACTACCTTGGCCCAGGATCCTTGGAGACAGTTGTTCGACGGCAAGACTCTCGAAGGCTGGCGCGCGATACACCGGTTGCCAGTGCCCAGAAACTCAGGCGGTCCTCCCCCGGCAGAGGACTCGCCCCGGTATCGGAAGGCCCTAGAGAGCAAGGGGGACTGGCGGGTCGTAGACGGAGCTGTCACGGGCGGCCAGGAGCCGCCTGGCTCCGGCGTAGGTGGCTACCTGATCACGAACGAGAGCTTCGCCGATTTCGAGCTCAGCCTCGAGGCAAGTCCGGACTGGGGGGTTGACACCGGATTCATGCTTCGCGCGACGAACATCGGAAGCCAGGGCTTCCAAGTGCTGGTGGACCACCGCCAAGGTGGGAACATCGGCTCCTTCTACGGCAACGGCATCGGGGGCTTCAACACCCGGCAGTTCGGCCTCAACGCGAAGAGAGACTCCGCGGGCAAGGTTGTCGGCATGGCACCGATCGCCTACGAAGACCTGAACCCGCCGCCCAACCCGGGGCGGAGCGATGCAACATGGTCGGCCGGGCCCGAAGCGTTCTTCGAGACTTGGCGTTTTGGAGACTGGAACGAAATCCGCGTCCGGTGTGAGGGACGCTTGCCGAGGCTGACTAGCTGGATCAACGGCGAGAAGATGGCCTCTGTTGACACCGCGACCATGAGAGCGGAGGGTTACGACGCCGAGGCCGTCGCAGCGCTGCTAGGCCGCTCCGGTCGCATCGCGCTGGAAGTCCACAACAGCGGCCAGGGCGATCGCCTGGGAGTCGAGCGCTGGCTGCCCGGAGCGGTCTGTCGCTGGAGAAAGATCCGTCTGAGGGCACTCTGAGAGGCGACGGCAAGCGATCCGGCTGGGTGTGCAGTGCGACACCCCACCGCGACGACTCTGGGCAAGTGTGGGATTCTGGCGACGCTTGACATTCCGCCCGATCCGGTCTACGCTGACGCAAGTGGAGCCGAGACCTCAGTGGGCAGTCCTGCTCGCTGTCCTGCTTGCAGGCAGCGGGTTGTGCCTCTGCCTCGGCACTCTCGCGCAGGCACCGGTATCCCAAGCTCACGATTGTGGCCCGGGACCAGAGCCTTCCGAGACTCCGGACTCTGGTCCCTGTATCGACGACTGCTCCGCCTTCGACGCTCTGGCCGAACCTGACCAAACGCCAGTTCCCGGCGATGCCACAAGCGCGAACTCCTATGGTCGGCCGGTCGCGTTAGCTCGGGCACAGAACCACCCCCGGCCCGCATACGGGCCAATTCCGAAAGCGTTCATCCTCTACTCAGTCCTGATCGTGTAGGGACCTCTCCCGGTCCGAGAGTCGGGCCGGGCACAGCCGCACGGTCCGCCTGCGCCGGGTCCCCTCGCAGGATGCGAGCTCCCGCCCCGGCGCTCACAGCCTGCCCACCGCAGCAGACTTGCCGCGGGGCCCGCGCCTCGCGTCACTCGCAGAGAACTGAAGGAGGAACCTGGAATGGTCACTACGCTGATCGCCGCGCTAGGGCTCGTGGCCGCGCCACCGACGGGCACCTACGCGACCCACGGGGATGAGCGCCTCGCCGCGCTGGTCGAGGAAGCGCTGCTCAACAATCCCAAGATCTTGCAGTCGTTCGCGGAGCATCAAGCCGACCGCCACCGGATCGGCGCGGCGACCGCACTGCCCGACCCGACGGTGTCGGTGACGCAGTTTGCACGCTCCATCGAGACAAGGGCCGGCCCGCAGCGGAGAGTGCTCGCACTCTCGCAGGCCATCCCCGGCCGGGGCAAGCGAGCTGCCAACGCTCAGCTGTCCGCTAAGGCAGCTTCCATCAGCAGCGAAATCCACCATGCTGTGCGTGCTGAGGTCACTCACGGCGTCAAGCACGCCTACTACGAACTGGGCTACGTGGACCGCGCTCTCGCCATTAGCCGCGGCGAGCAGGCCCTGCTCGAACACTTCGAGGAGATTTCGCGCCGGAGATACGCCCAAGGCTTCGGACTGCAGGGCGATGTGCTACGGCTGCAGGCCCAGATCACGCGGACCGTCCAAGATCGGCAGCGGCTGGCGGAACAGCGGGTGAGCCACGAATCAAGGCTCAACGCGCTGCGCGGCGCGCCGCCGGACGAGCCAGTCCCGCGCGTGCAGCTCGGAAGTCTCCCAGCCCTCGCGCTGGATCCGGAATCGCTGGCCGAGATCGCGGAACGTGCCCGCCCAGAAATCCGGGCCGCCATGTTGCGGATCGAGAAGGGCGAGAAGGAGGTGCACATCGCTCGAATCCGGCACCGGCCGGACCTGACGGTCGGGTTGGCTTGGGGCAACGTCCGCGCCCGCGACTCCGCCCTGGCCGGGATCGCCCTCCAGGACAACGGCAAGGACTCCTACTCGGTCACATTGGGTCTCAGCCTTCCCCTGTTCTGGAACAAGTACGACTCCGGCATCCGGGAAGCTTCGGAGCGTGCCGCCGCCGCCCGGCTCGGTTACCGCCACGCCGTGACGGAGTCCGCAGCGCAAATCCGGGCGACCACTTTCCGGCTGGGGTCAATCAGGAAGCAGATCGATCTCTTCGAGAGCACGCTCGTGGCACAAGCCGAGCAAGCGCTGCACGTGACGCAGGCGGCGTACTCGAACGGCGCGGCCGAGGTGACCGCGCTGCTCGACATCCAGCGAACGCTGCTGGACGTGCAGCTCGGGCTGGCCCGCCTCCGGGCAGACTGGCTCAGGGCAGCGGCCGACCTTGAGCGGTCACTGGGCTCGGCTGTGCCCGCGGGGGTCACGCCATGAACCGCGCGAGGCTTCTGACTGCCGCGGCGGCGTGCGTGGCGGCGGCCGCCGGTTGGATGGCGTTCTCGGACATGGGTGGGCGCCAACCGTCGCCCCATGCGCCCGGTCAGCCTGTCGCCGGTGTCGGGGACGCCGTGCTCTACACCTGCGGCATGCATCCTCAGGTCGTGCAAGAGGGCCCGGGCCAGTGCCCGATCTGCGGGATGAACCTGACGCCGATCGACAGCGGGGCTGCGGACGGAGAGGCAGGCGGTCGACGGGCCGTTCAGGTGAGCAGGGGCTTTCTGCAGAACTTTGCCGTCCCGACCACCGCCGTCAGGAGAGCAGACCTCCCGGTTCGGATCCGCACGATTGGCTTCCTCGACCGAGACGAGGCCCGGCTGGTCTCGGTCATCGCGAGGTACGACGGCTGGATCGAACGCCCGCGGGTCAGCACAGTGGGCCAGAGGGTCTCGGAGGGCGACGTTCTGTTCGAGATTTACAGCCCTGACCTGTTGACGGCAGAGCAGGAGTACCTCGCGGCCATCGACTACGCCAAGCGGCTCCAGCGGTCGGAAGCGCACCCAAGCGCCATCAGCGGCGCGGAGGCGCTGGTCGTGGCGGCTGGAGACCGCCTTCGGCACTGGGATCTCCCGGACCGCCGGATCGCAAGCCTCACGGTTACCGGCAAGCCCAGCAGAACGGTCCCGTCGCTCGCTCCTGTCGCCGGGCTGGTCGTCGAAAAGCTCGGCGACACCCTTGACGGGGCCAGGGTCGAGCCGGGGACGGTAATCCTCAAGATCGCCGATCACTCAACGCTCTGGGCAAAGGTGGAGTTCTACGAGAATCACCTGCGAGACCTCCGCCCAGGCTTGGAGGCCGATATCTCCCTGGACGCGTTTCCCGGGCAACGGTGGCGCGGAACGCTGCTGTTCTTCGAACCTGCCATGGATCCCCGGACCCAAACTCTGACAGGGTTCGTCGAGATCGAGAACGCAGACGGCCGTTTGCGCCCGAAGATGTACGCCACCGTCGAGATGCAACTGCCAGGGGCTAGGAACGCGCTCGTGGTCCCGGCCCAGTCCGTCCTCCGCTCCGGAAACAGCGCCAACGTTGTCATCGTCAACGCGGGAAACGGGCTGTTCGTGCCCCGGAGTGTCGACGTCGGAGTGGAGAGCGGGGGGCTAGTGCAGGTGCGCAGCGGACTCCGCGAGGGCGAGAGGGTCGTGACAGCGTCGCAATTCTTGCTCGATTCCGAGAGTAACCTGCAAGCCGCCGTCGAGCGGCTGGCCAGGGGTGCGGGGGGCGGGAACGCCCGCTAGGGAGGCGAGGGTCCGGAAATGCTGAACGCGGTCGTCGGATGGTCACTGCGCAACAGGCTTCTGGTCGTGCTCGGTGCCCTGGTGCTCTCCATCGCCGGGGTGTACTCGGTCGGTTCAATGTCGCTCGACGCGCTGCCCGACTTGTCGGATGTCCAGGTCGTCCTGTACACGAAGTACCCGGGCCAGTCGCCGCGAATCGTCGAGGACCAGATCACATACCCCCTGACGACCCAGATGCTCTCCGTGCCGCACGCAGAGGTCGTGCGCGGCTACTCGTTCTTCGGATTCTCCTTGGTCTATGTCCTGTTCGAGGACGGCACGGACCTGTACTGGGCACGCGCCCGAGTGCTCGAGACGCTCGGCCAAGTCACCGACCTGCTCCCGGATGGAGTGTCCCCCGCGCTCGGGCCCGACGCCACCGGCGTTGGGTGGGCCTACATCTACGCCCTGACATCCGACAGGCACGACCTGAGCGAGCTCCGCACCCTGCAGGACTGGTTCCTGCGGTTCGAGCTGACCGGCGTTCCGGGAGTCGCCGAGGTCGCGAGCGTGGGCGGATTCGTCCGCCAGTACCAGATCGCGATCGATCCGCTCAAGCTGAGGGCCTACGGGATTCCCATCTCGCGCATCAAGGATGCGGTGCAGCGCAGCAATCGGGACGTCGGCGGGCGACTGCTCGAACTGGCCGAGAAGGAGTTCATGATCCGTGGACGGGGCTACTTCGAGAGCGTCGAGGACATCCGCCGGGTCTCGCTGGGCACGGACCGCAACGGCACCTCGATCCAGCTGCGCGACGTCGCGCAAGTCGATGTCGGACCCGAGATCCGCAGGGGTCTGGCCGAGTGGGACGGCAAGGGGGAGGTGGTCGGGGGCATCGTCGTCGTGCGGCACGGCGCGGACACCCGGGAGGTCGTGAAGCGGGTCGCCTCACGGCTGGAGGAGTTGCGGCCCCAGCTCCCGGAAGGCGTCTCCGTGGAGGTGGCGTACGACCGGACGGCGCTGATCGACCGCGTCATCGAGAGCCTCCGGTCCAGCCTCGCGCAGCAGTTCGCGATTGTCGGAGCTGTGTGCCTGCTGTTCCTCTTCCATGTCCAGAGCGGCATCGTCGCCGTGGCGACCATCGCCGCGGGTGTCTCTATCGCCGCGATCGCGGCCGCGCTGCTGGGCGTGCAACTCAACATCATGTCGCTCGGGGGCATCGCGGTCGCCGTGGGAACCATGGTGGACGCCGCGATCGTGATGGTGGAGAACGCTCACCAGCACATGGCGAGGGATGGCGCCCGCCTTCCGGGCTGGAAGGTCCTGCGAAATTCCTGCCAGGAAGTCGCCCCAACTCTTTTCTTCTCGCTGCTGATCATCACGTTCTCATTCTTGCCAGTGTTCGCGCTCCAACAGGAAGAGGGGCGCCTGTTCCGCCCCCTTGCCTGGACGAAGACGCTGGCGATGGCCAGCGCCGCCCTGCTGTCGGTCACGCTTGTGCCGGTGTTGGTCAGTCTCGCGGTCCGCCGTCCCGGAGCGCCCGACCGGAGGAACCCGCTGCGCAGGCTGCTCGTGGCCCTGTACCGCCCCGTGCTTGCCGTGACGATGCGGTACCGCGCCGCAACGCTGCTGCTCTCCGTAGCTTTGCTGGCCGCGTCGGTCGGCGCCTACCGCCGGCTGGACTCGGAGTTCATGCCACCGCTGTGGGAGGGTGATCTGCTCTACATGCCGACCACCCTGCCGGGCATCTCCATCGCCAAGGCACGGGAACTCGTGCAGCAGACTGACAGGATCATCGTCAGTTTTCCGGAGGTGGAGCATGTGTTCGGCAAGGCTGGGCGCGCCGACACGGCCACGGATCCAGCCCCGCTGTCGATGATTGAGTCCACGATCAAGCTCAGGCCGCGGGACCAGTGGCGCCCCGGGATGACGCCCTCGCGACTCGTCGAGGAGTTGCAGGAGGCGGTGCGCGTGCCCGGCCTCACCAACGCTTGGACGATGCCGATCAAGACCAGGCTGGACATGCTCGCCACGGGCATGAAGACTCCGGTCGGAATCAAGCTTGCAGGTCCTGACTTGGAGGTGCTGGAGCGCCTCGCAACGCGGGTGGAACGCTCCGTCCGGCAGGTTCCCGGCACGCTGAGCGCCTACGCCGAGCGGGTGATGGGAGGCAACTATCTGGACATCGAGATCGACCGGGACACCATCGCACGCCACGGGCTCGTGATCGACGAAGTCCAAGAGGCGATCCACACCGCGCTGGGCGGCGTGCAAGTCGCCACCACCGTGGAGGGGCTGCGGCGGTTCCCCGTCAACCTGAGGTATCGGCGAGACCTGCGGGATGACCTGCCGGCCCTCCGTGACGTGCTGGTGACCACGCCGATGGGCCACCATTTGCCGCTGTCACAAGTCGCGGAGCTGAAGTACTCATCGGGCCCGGCGGCCATCAAGAGCGAGAATGCCCGGCCCAACGCCTGGGTCTACGTCGACGTCGCCCCGGGGACGGACATGGGCGGGTATCTGGCGGCGGCCCGCACGGCCGTCGAGCGTGACACGAGGCTGCCGCCCGGATACTCCCTGGCGTGGAGCGGGCAGTTCGAGTCCATGCAGCGCGTCGAGGACCGGTTGCGTCTGCTGGTGCCTCTCACGCTCGCGATCGTCTTCTCGGTGCTGGTCCTCAGCACGGGGTCGGCGCTGACGGCCCTCATCGTGCTGGCAGGCGTGCCGCTGGCCCTCAGCGGCGCGTTTCTCTCTCTGGCCGTGCTCGGATACAACCTCAGCGTCGCCGTCTGGATCGGGCTGATCGCCCTGGCTGGGCTCTACGCGGAGACCGCGATCGTGTTCTGGAAATACCTGGACACTGCCCGCGAGGACCATCTCCGGCAGGGCCTGCTCAGACGGCCCGCCGACTTGGTCCGGTCTGTTCAAGAGGCCGCGCTGGCCAGGGTGCGACCGGTTGCGATGACCGTCGCAACCGACATGTTCGGGCTGCTCCCCGTCATGTGGAGCACTGGGGCCGGGGCGGACGTGATGAAGCGCATCGCCACGCCGCTATTCGGGGGAGTGGCGACCTCTGCGTTCGTCGTCTTGGTGATCTTCCCGACCCTTTACTACTTCCGCAACCTTCGGTCAGCAACGGCGGAGCCGGTCGCCCTTGCCGGTCGAAACACCGCCTCGGAGGGCACCCCATGATCTTGCTCGCTTTGCTCCTCGCCACCCTGCCGCTCGCGGCGGCCGAATTCTCAGACGGCGCGCGCTGGAAGCGACCGCTGCGGCCGGACGTGCGTGGCACGCTGACCATCGGTCCTCAAGGGGTCGCGTTCCGGCCGCTGAAGAAGGCCGCCCGGGTCCTGGAGTGGGCCGTCACCGATGTCCAGCACCTTGACCGGGTCAGCCGGTCGGAAATCGTGATCCAAAGCTATGCCGACTCGACCCTGCGACTGGGGCGCGACCGCCGGTACCGGTTCGTGACCGACGGGCCGATCCCCGACGAGGTGCACGCCGGGCTGTCGAGCCGGATCGGAAAACCCGCGACGGACAGGGTGGTCATCGAGCCCCGCGACGCCGATGTGCGGATCCCGGCCAAGCACGTGCGGCCGCTCCACGGATCCGAGGGCACGATCTATCTCTCCCCGGAGTGGATCGCGTACCGTACCGAGGCCCGCGGGCAGTCCCGGATGTGGCGGCTCGACCGCGACGTGGAGGCCGTTTGGTCGTCCGACCCCTATCGGCTGGAAATCCACGCCCTAGCCGGCAGCGAGGCATTCCTCCGGCGCTCGCAAGTGTACCGATTCTCCCTCAAGGCCCCCTTGGACCCGGCATATTACGCCGCGCTCAGGCGTAAGCTCTACGATCTGAGAAGCCTCCGCGACGGCCCCGGGCAGTGGCCTGCTGCGAGCCCGCCGCTCACGGGCCGGCAAGCTTCGGGCCCCTAACCGCGCGGTACGCTCATCGCTCCGCCCGGTCCTGCCCGGGAGAGTCCCCGGCGCGGTCGCGCGGCGTGTACTTGCCCTCCCACTCGTCAACGAACGTCCCCTTCCACAGCGGGACGCCGAGGCGGTATGCCGCTCGACCGATCGCGTGTCCCCCGACCGGGGCCGTCAGCAGCAAGAAAAAAACCGTCAGCATCGATATGGACACGGCTCCGGCCTCAGCGAAGTGGACGGCGCTGGCTACGAAGACCAGGCCGGCTCCCAGCGCGCCTGCCTTGGTCAAGGCGTGCATGCGAATCAGCACGTCTGGCAGGCGCAGCACACCGAGGCTGGCGACAACGAGGAAGAAGGTGCCGCTGACCAAGCAGACGGCCGTGATCCAAGCCCGGAAACCGGCAAATCCCTCCATCACCACTGGTCCTTCCCGCCGTGTCTCTCGTCCCGCTCTCGGAACTGGTCCGCGCGGCGATGGGCATACCAGGCAAACGCTACCGTCGCCAAGAACGACACCAGCGCCGTGGCAACGGCCACGTCAAGGATCGCGGCCTGGTCGGCAGCGATCGCCACCAGGCCAGCCACAGCCACGGCCAGCACCGTCACCAAGGCCACCGCCACGACACGGTCCACCAAGGTGGGCCCCAGCGCCATGCGCGCGAACGCCGCCACGAACGAGAGCAGCACGAGCACCGCGCTGATGTCAATGGCCCACTCCAGCACTGCAGGATGGTCCCCTAGGCCGCTCATCCCATCGCCTCCTTGACCCGCCGCTCCAGTCCACCCTTGATCCGGGCACGCATGCGGTCCGGGTCGTCCACGAACATGCAGTGCACGAAGAGAGTCTTGCGGTCCCGGCTGACGTCCAAGCTGAGCGAGCCCGGCGTCAGCGAGATCAGGTTCGCGAGGGTCGTGATCTGCAACGGGTCATCGATGTCCAGAGGGATCGCGAGAATCGCCGGTCTGGCCCTGTGCCTAGGTGTGAGAACATCCCAGGCCACAAGCATGCTCGATGCGAAGAACTCCAGCGTGAACTGCCCCAGCAGCTGGGCGTAGCGCAAAGCGCTCGTGGCATAGACCGCGCCGCGAAACATTGGCCCGGAGACGCTGAGCGCGAGGAATCCGACCAGGAAACCAACGAGGAGGTTCCGAACGGACAACTCCCCGAGCATGGCGCACCAGCCCACCGCCAGCAGCAGGTTGTAGCGGAACTGATTGATCATGGCAACCCTGCCTGGCGCCCGGCGACGCGCCCCTCGGCGGACCGCTCGCCGCTCTCTCCCAGCACGGCCTCGACGTACGCTTCGGGATTCGCCAGCTCGTTCGCCGCCCGCTCCGCGAGAGCGTAGAAGGGGCCAACGAACAGACCGATCGAGAGTGTGAGGACTGCCAGCCCGGCGATCGGCCCGAGCAGGGCGACGCGGTGGAGACGGGGCAACGCGGCCGGAACCGCGGTCGAAGCCGGGCGAGCCTTCCAGAAGCCGCCGACCCAGATCTTGGTCATGGAGTACGCCGTCAGGAGGCCCACGAGGAGGGCGACCCCGGCCACCGCGTACTGGCCCGCCTCCACGGATGCCTTGATCACGAAGAACTTCGCCCAGAAGCCCGACAGCGGCGGGAAACCGGCGAGCGAGAACGCCGGCACGAAGAACAGAAGCGCAAGGAGCGGCCGGTCGCGGTACAGGCCGCCAAGCTTCGGAAGGTCAGACGCGCCGGCAAGGCGCCGCACGGCGCCCGCGACAAAGAACAGGTTGGCCTTGACGATGATGTGGTGCACGACGTAGAACACCGATCCCAGCAAAGCGAGCGGCGTGAACAGCGCCAGTCCCAAGACCATGTAGCCGATCTGGCTGACGATGTGGAACGAGAGGATGCGGCGCAGCTCAGTGTGCGATGCCGCGCCCAGCACGCCCGTGATCATGGTCAGGGCCGCCACGCACAGCAGGATGCCGTGGGTGTAGCCCACATCGTGGGTGAAGACCAGCGTGAAGACCCGGATCAGCGCGTACACGCCAACCTTCGTGAGCAGCCCCGCGAAGATCGCGGAAACCGTGACCTTGGGCGTGTGATAGCTGGCCGGCAGCCAGAAGAAGAGCGGGAAGACCGCCGCCTTGATGCCGAAAGCGACGATGAACACCACTGCCACGACCGTCAGCAGCCCCGGACTGCCAAGCTGCTGGACCCGCACGTGGAGATCCGCCATGTTGAGCGTTCCGGTCAGGCCGTAGAGTAGCCCGATGCCAGCCAAGAAAAGGGTTGTCGCCACGAGGCTGAGAGCGGCATAGCGGACCGCGCCGTCAATCTGCTCCTTGCGGCCGCCAGCGATCAGCAGCGTGAGAGAAGCGATGAGCATCACCTCGAACCACACGTAAAGATTGAACAGATCGCCCGCCAGGAACGCGCCGCAAACCGCTCCCGCGAGCACCTGCAGCGGAGGGTGGATGTCTTTCGCGAGCGAGGGTTCGTCGACGTCGCAGTAGGCGTAGACAACGGCTGCCAAGAGCATGATGGCGGTGATCATCACCATCGCAGCGCTGAGATGGTCCGCCACGAGCGTGATCCCGAACGGAGCGGGCCACCCTCCCATCTGGTCGGCGCGGATCCCGTCGCGCCACACGGACTGCAGCAACCGTGCGGCCACTGCGACGTGCGCGACGGCCGCGACAAAGCTCACAACCTGCTGAGCGCGGCGCCGAGGCCGCATCGCAAGGCCGAGCACCCCCGTTCCAAGAGGAAGGATGATCGGGGCCACCAAGAGCCAGTTCACGTGCCGGCCCCCCCGTGTTCGGCAACGCGCGAGCGCCATTCACGCCGCGGCTCCGCGGCGCGCATCGCATCCGGATCAACCGTCTTCAGGCTCTCGTAGGCCCGGAAGGCCAGCGTCATCAGAAACGCAAAGACGCTGAACGAGATTACGATCGCCGTCAGGATGAGCGCCTGTGGGAGGGCGTTGGACACCCCTGGCTCCGGGACTTCCGCCCCAGCCGTGATCAGCGGAGGGCTAGCCCCGACGAGGCCTCCGGAAACGAACAGAAGGAGGTTGGCAGCGTGGGAAATCAGGGCCACGCCGAGCACGAAGCGCACGAGATTGCGGCGAAGCATCAGGTACACGCTGGCAGCAATCAGCACTCCGACCAGCACGGCGACAATCGTTTCCACCCGATCACCCCTTCCGACCCAGCACGGTGTGCGCCCGATTGTGGGCGATGGGCTCCTTGGCCTCGAGCACGAATGTCAAGACTGCGCCCACAACCACGAGGTACACGCCGCAGTCGAAGAGCAACGGCGTGCCAACCTTGACTCCCAGCACTTCCACCCAGACACCGGTCAAGAACGAACTGCCCGAGGCCAGCATCCCGACCATGCCCGAGAGAATTGCGAGCGCCAAGCCGCCCGCAGCCATCCTGAGCGGGTCGGTGCGGAGGAGGCGGTGCACGTCTTCCGCATCGGCCACGAACACGTAGAGGCTGCAGGCTATAGACGCGATGAGGCCGCCGACGAATCCCCCGCCGACCTGATTGTGGCCCCTTAGGAGCGCGAAGACGGAGAAGAGAAGGATCAGACCAAAGAGCAAGCGGGTCGTCTCCCTGAGAATGAGCGTGTTCATCGCGCCCCCTCCGCTCCCCTGCCCTGCGAAGAGGCCCGATCCTCGCCGTCGTCAAGCGAGCGGTGCCGGGTGCGGGGCCGGATGAGCGCGCAGACTGCCGCTCCAGCCAGGAACAGCACCGTGATCTCGCCCATCGTGTCGAGCGCGCGAAACTCGACCAAGATCACATTCACAACGTTCCGACCGTGGCCGCCGGGCACGGCCGTCGCCTCAAAATAGTCGGTCAGGGAGCGCTGCGGCGGCTCGGCGATGACCGCCAGCAGGACGAGGGTGACGGTTGCGCCTGCAGCCAAAGAAATCACGGCATCCCGCACGACTCGCGCGCGGTCGTGGCGGATCTCGTACCGAAAGGTGGGAAGCCTTAACAGCACGATCGCCACGATGACCACGACGAGAGTCTCCACCATCAGTTGGGCCATGGCCACGTCGGGGGCCCCGAAGAGCAGGAAGATCAGGCTGGTTGCAGTGCCGACGACGCCGATCGCACAGATCGCCAGCAGCCGGGACCGCGTCAAGATCATGGTCAGGGCCGAAGCGGCAATCAGCGCCGCCAGCATCCATTCGAAGAACGACGCCTGCGGAAGGGTGCGAGGAATGGTCAATGCGTCCCGCACCAAGAGCGTCCCGCCGACCGCCACGACCAAGGAGAAGAACACGGTGCTCATGTAGCGCCGCTGCACCCCCGACTGCAAGACTACGGTGAGACCGGTGGCAACGTCGGCAATTCCGCGCATCGCCGCGTCAAACGCCCTGTCGCCGGTCAGTGACACGCCCCGCAACATGCCCGAGATCCCGCGCGCCAGCGAGGACCGGCGCCAGAAGGCCAACGCGGCGAGGGTCAAAGTTGCGACCGACAAGAGCAACTCCGGGCCCAGTCCGTGCCATAGGCCGGCCTCGTAGTGCGCACTGACGTGGCCGACGCTGGCAGCCGCCGGAAGGATCAGCGCCTCGAAGAATGTCCCTGCCCCGAGACCCGCGACGATCCCGAGCACGCCCAAGGCCACGACAGGAGTCCAGAGGGGCCAAGGGACGCGGTGGGCGCTGGCCACCTTCGGACTGCGCGCCCCGAACAGGAGCGGGATTGCCAGCACGAGTGCCACAGTTCCGACAAGCGCGCTTGCGACCAACACCGCGGCAAGCGCCGCCCACCCGGCGGGCGCATCCAGCGCACTCCCGTAGAGCAGTTCCTTGCCGACAAACCCGACTGTCGGCGGGAGCCCGGCCATCGACGCACAGGCCAGCAGGATGCCGCACGACGTCCGGGGCATCTTCGCCCAAATGCCCCCGAGCTCTCGCAGGTCGCGCGTTCCCGCGGAGTGTTCGATCGCCCCAGCGGCCATGAAGAGCGCCGCCTTGTACAACGCATGCACGCAGATGAAGCACATCGCGGCAATGGCTGCGGAGGAGAGATGGCCATCGGATGCCTGCCCCGGGACGCCCAAGAACAGCACGCAGATGCCCAGTGCCATCACCGTGGTGTAGGCCAGCACTTGTTTGAGATCTGTGCGGGTCAGGGCGACGGTCGCGCCGTGGACGGCGGTCACTGCTCCGACGGTCATGAGGATCACCGTCCAAGCTTGGGTGCCGCCCAGCACGGGTGCCATCCGAGCCAACAGGAACACACCCGCCTTGACCATGGTTGCCGAGTGCAGGTACGCGGAGACCGGCGTGGGCGCGGCCATCGCGTTCGGCAGCCAGAAGTGGAACGGGAATTGGGCGGACTTGGTGAAAGCGCCCGCCAAGACCAGCCCGAGGATCCAAGGATAGCGATGGTCAGCAGTGATCGCTCCCGGCTGCGCAAGAATCGCCCGCAGGCTGTACGTGCCCGCAGCCTCCCCCATCAGGACAAGCCCCGCCAGCATCGCGAGGGCTCCGGCACCGGTCACCAGCAGGGCCTGCCATGCCGATCTCCGGGCGGTTGCATCCTCGTGGCGGTATCCGATGAGCAGGAAGGACGTGATTCCCGTCATCTCCCAGAAGACAAAGAGCGTGACCAAGTTCTCCGAGAGCACGATTCCCAGCATCGACAGCATGAAGGCCGCGAGAAAGAGCGTGAACCTCCCGATGTGGGGCTGGCCACGCATGTACGCGCACGTGTAGAGGAAGATCAGCGCGCCAATCCCGGTGATCAGCAGGGCAAACAGGATGCTCAAGCCGTCTAGCAGGAAGCTCAGGGCAACTCCCTGCTGCGGCAACCACTGCAACTCCCACCACAGTGCCTGACCGGACGAGACGGTTGGCAGCAGGCCGCAGAACCAAGCGAACAGCCCGGTCGGCAGCGCGACCGCCGCCCAAGAATAGAAGCGCACCTTCGGAGCGCCGCCAACCGTGTCAGTCATTGATTGACTCGTGGCCCGAGCGCGGTGGCCATGATGGCGGCACGAACCAGAATTCTAAGGTTACAACGACCGATCGCGGACTTCGGGCTTGGCAACGGGCATCGGATGGTGGGAAGTTCTACGGCCTAGCTCTTGGAATCGACACGGCGGACAGCGGCAAGCCGGTCGGGATGCCCGGTGGGACCGCTCCTGTCATCCCGACCACATGGTGATGCCAGGCGCAGACCCCGCTCCCGCGCGGATCCGCTGCCCATCTTTGCCTGCGGAACGGTACAACGCTGACTCTCGACGATCATCTGGCCTCTCCGGTGGCGGGACTTGAGGACCCCGTGCCTCTGGCGTGCGACGCTGGTTTGGGTCGCTGACGCGACCGATGCCCTATGCGTAAGTCCATTCCACTTCTCCTGATCCCCATCCTCTGGGCGTGCTCGCCCCTTGCGACAGATCGGACTGAGCCCCCAAGCATCGTGCTGGTCCTTGCGGACGACCTGGGTTACGGAGACCTGTCGCTCCAAGGCCACCCCCTGATCCGCACGCCCAACATCGACCGGATCGCCCGCGGTGGCCAGCGGTGGACATCGTTCTACGCTTCAGCGCCCATGTGCAATCCAAGCCGCGTCGCACTTCTGACGGGTCGCATGCCGATCCGCATCCACGGAACGGGCAAGAACTCGTGGGCCGACGTTCCAGACTCGGAGGTCACCATCGCGGAAATGCTGAAAGAGCGCGGCTACGCCACGGCCTATGTCGGCAAGTGGGGCCTCAGTTCCCGGTTTGACTATGCCGGCGCACATCCCCTTGATCAGGGGTTTGACTCGTTCTATGGCTTGGTGGGGAGCAATGATGCCCCGCTCCGCGACGGCTTCGAGCGCACCTACGAGAACATCAGAGATGCCACGAGCGAGGACTTCCCGATTTCGCTGTATCGCGACCGGCAGGCGATCGAGACGCCCGTGCACCAACCCACGCTGACCGCACGTTACACGAGGGAGGCGGTCGAGTGGATCGGGGCGCACTCGGACCGGCCGTTCTTTCTCTTTCTCGGCCACAGCATGCCGCACGTTCCGATCTACAGATCGCCGGAATTCGAGGGGCACAGCGGCGCAGGACTGTACGGCGACGTGATCGAGGAGCTGGACTGGTCGGTCGGGCAGATCACACAAGCTATCGAACGTGCAGGGATCTCCGCCAGCACGCTGCTGTGGTTTAGCAGCGACAACGGCCCGTGGCGGACATATTTCGACCTTGGCGGCTCATCGGGCCCCCTGAGAGACGGCAAGCTGACGGGGTGGGACGGCGGACTACGGGTGCCGGGAATCTTTCACTGGCCGGGAACGATCGAGCCCGCCGTGGTGGATGGCATTGGGGCCAACGTGGACCTGATGGCCACCATCTCGACGCTAACCGGCGCGCCGCTGCCCGACGATCGCCAGTTCGACTCCGTCGACCTCTCCCGCACATTGCTGGAGGGGCTGCCAAGTCCGCGCGACCGCTGGTTCTACTACGGCCAGCCGGGCAACCTCTGGGCAGCGAGAGTCGGCAACTTCAAGCTGGTCTTTGAGTCGTGGGAGTCGCTCGGCACCGAGACGCAGATCGGCTGGCGAGGCTATGCGAATCACCGCCAGCATGACCCGCCCCTGCTCTTCGACCTCGCGACTGACGTCGGAGAGCGCTTCGATGTCGCGACCCAGCGTCCGGAAGTCGCGGACGCAATCCGCGCGGCGGTCAGCGTGCACTCCGACGCGGTCACGGGGCACAGTCCGGAGACTCAAGCGATTCCCTGAAGCCTATAATGGACGCCGTGCTGCGGGACAGGGCATCTGTCTTCGCCCTTTGCGCGCTCCTCAGCGCGCTGGCTGTCGGCGCCGCCGATGTTCCGGGGAGCGGGTACTGGGCCTTTAAGGCCCCCGAAACGCCTGAGGTTCCAGTAGATCCTTCCGGCTGGGCCGCCAATCCGGTTGACGGCTTCATCTTGGCGGGGCTTAAGGCGAACGGCTTGGAGCCGTCCCCACCCGCGAGCAAGCACCGCTTGTTGCGGCGGGTCTGCTTGGATCTGACCGGTCTGCCGCCGACGCCCGAGCAAACGGCGGCTTTCGTTGCGGATGACTCCCCACTGGCCTACGAACGGTTGGTCGACTCGCTCTTGGCATCGCCCCACTACGGGGAGCGGTGGGCACTGAAGTGGCTGGATGTCGTGCGTTTCGCGGACACGGACGGTTTCGAGCGGGACGGGTACCGCGAGCACGGCTGGCGCTACCGCGACTACGTGGTGCGCTCGTTCAACGCGAACAAGCCATTCGACCGCTTCGTGAAGGAGCAGGTCGCGGGAGACGAGCTGTACCCGGGGGACGGCGACGCCCTAGTTGCGACGGGTTTCCACGGCGCCGGTCCGCGCCACATTGTGGGGGGCAACCAGGACAAGCAGGAGGCCCGCCAAGAGTTGTTGACCGAGATGGCCCTGGGCGTGGGACAGGCGCTTCTCGGCCTGACCGTGCAGTGCGCCAGGTGCCACGACCACAAGTTTGATCCGATCAGCCAGCGGGAGTACTACGAGCTCGAGTCGTTCTTCGCCGGGGCCGAAATCAAGGACATCCCCACCGCCGATGCCGGACGGGTCGCGGAGCACGAGCGGCTGTTGGCCGAGCATGAGGCCAGGCTGGAGCCCATCAAGAAGGCGATCGCAGCAATCGAGGAACCTTTCAACGCGGAGGTCCGGGAGCGCAAGCGGCAACGGTTGGAGCCTTCCCACCGCGCCGCGCTGGACATTCCGAAGGATTCCCGGAACGCACTCCAGCAACGCCTGGCAAAGGAGGCCGAGGCGCAGATCAAGCCTGTCTGGTATGAGATCGTGCCCTTGATCCCCCCAGAGACCAAGGCTCGCCGTTCCGGGCTGCGGCAGCGGATGCACGCGCTGGAACTGGAGCGACCGGCGCCGCCGGCGGCCGCGTACGGCGTGGAGAACTTAGAGAAAGTGCCGGCGAGCCACATCTTGGAGGGCGGGGACTACCGTCGCCAGGGCGAAGAGGTGACGCCGAGCTTCCTGCGAGTCATCGGGCCTCTCGGGGCGGAGCTTCCCGCTGGCCCGAACGGTCGCAGGGCCGCCCTGGCGCGCTGGCTCGCGGACCCGCGCAACCCCCTCACCGCTCGCGTGCTCGCCAACCGGGTCTGGGAGTTTCGCATGGGGCGAGGGCTGGTGGGTGATCCCAACAACTTTGGCCTGCTGGGAGGATTGCCAAGCCACCCCGAGCTGCTCGACTACCTGTCGACGCTGGTCCTGTCCGAGGGGTGGAGCATCAAGGCCATCGACCGCGTCATCGCCCTGTCCCGGTCATACCGTCAATCAGCTGTCATCGACCCCAAGCGAGCTGCGGCGGACCCCGAGAACAAGTGGTACTGGCGTGCCCACCGCCAACGCCTCGAAGCCGAGGTCATCCGGGACAGCGCTCTGGCCGCCTCGGGCAGGCTCAACCGCAGCCTGGCGGGCAAGCCGGTGCGCATACCGATCGAGCGGGAAGTGTACGACCTGATCTTCACCGAGGCTGAGCCGGACAACCTGTGGCCTGTCACGCCTGACACGTCGCAGCATGACAGGCGCAGCATCTACCTGCTGAACATGCGTACCATCCGGCTGCCGTTCCTCGCCAACTTCGACCAGCCGGACACCATGACCTCGTGCGCCGTCCGTTCCACGTCAACCCACGCGCTGCAATCGCTGAGCCTGCTCAACAGCGACTTCATCGTGGATCAGTCCCGGTCTCTCGCAAGGCGTATCCGGGGTCTGTGCGATGGGAGTGCGCCTGACTGCATCGCCCGCAACGCGTTCGCCCTCACTCTTGCGCGGCCGCCCACGGCCAAGGAAATATCGCTGGCAACGGAATTCTTGGAGTCGGGAACGACCGCTCTCGAGGACCTCTCTCTGGCGCTGCTCAACCGCAATGAGTTTGTCTACCGACCTTGACGACGGGGTGCTGACCGCACTCTCCCGGCGCCGGCTGCTCTGCCAAGCGGCGAATGGCTTCGGGGCGATTGCCCTGCAGCACCTGTTGGCCAGAACCGGCGCGGCCTCCGAGGCCGCCAACCCGCTACGGGCCAAGCAGCCGCATTTCGAGCCCACTGCCGACTCGGTGATCTTCATCTTCAACGTCGGCGCCCCCAGCTCGATGGACACCTTCGATCCCAAGCCGCTGCTGAACGAGCGAGCCGGGGAGGCCCTGCCGGAGAGCTTCGGCAAGGTGGGGGGCCAGTTCACCGACGGAAGCAACCCCATCTTGGGCAGTCCGTGGAAATTCGGCAGGCACGGCGATTCCGGCCTGCCCGTGTCGGAGCTGTTCCCCAGCGTGGCGCGTCATGTCGACGACATCTGCTTCGTGCGATCTTTCGTGACGCACAGCGTCGTGCACGCGCCGGCAATGTACGAGGTGCACAACGGCCGACTCTTCGCCACTCATCCCAGCGTCGGGTCCTGGGTGACCTACGGACTGGGATCCGAGTCCGAGAACCTTCCGGCGTACGTGGTCATGCCACAGCCGGAGGGCACGCCGGAGGGCGGCACGTCCTGCTGGAGCCCGGGTTTCCTGCCATCGGTCTATCAGGGCACGCTGCTGCGGCCCGGGCCCAGCCCGATCCTGCACCTCAAGCCCCCGCCTGGGATGGACGAGAAACGCCAGCGCCGGATGCTCGACCTCCTGCAGGCCATGAACGGAATGGATGCCGGGCTGGACGGCGAGATGCAGGCGCGCATCGCCGCGTACGAACTCGCGTTCCGCATGCAGTCTCACGCTCCCGAAGCGGTCGACCTCACCCAGGAGTCGACGGCCACCAAGCGCCTCTACGGCCTCGATGCCGAGCGATCCCGGGAATTCGGAACGCGACTGCTCCTAGCCAGGCGACTGGTCGAGCGGGGTGTGCGGTTCGTCCAGATCTATTCCGGCGGCGGCCCGCTCAGCATGCAGTGGGACGCCCACAAGCACCTCAAGCAGAATCACGAGAAGATGGCCGGGCACAGCGACGTGCCGGTCGGAGGGCTTCTGGACGATCTCAAACAGCGCGGCCTGCTGGACCGGACGCTGGTGATCTGGGGCGCGGAATTCGGCCGACTCCCAACATCGGAGAGCGGGAACGGCCGCGACCACAATCCTCACGGCTACACGATGTGGTTCGCGGGCGGGGGGATTCGCGGCGGCCAGACCATCGGCGAGACCGACGAGTTCGGGCTGCGGGCCGTCGAGCGCCCGTTCACGATGCGTGACTTCCACTCGTCAATCTTGCACGCGCTGGGCCTGGACCAGAACCAGCTGTGGTACCTGCACAACGGCCGCCACGAGAAGCTGACCGATTTTGGCGGCCAGGTCATCGCGGAAATGTTCAGCTGAGACGGCGCACGGCCGTTCAGGCCGGGCGCCAAGCTTCGCCGGCCCCTATCGCTCGATGCCGAACGCGTAGAAATAGCCGTCGAACGTCCCGATGTAGACCCGGCCGTTGGCGATCGAGATCCCGCCCCAGTGGTTCCAGCTCGCGATCTGGTCGCCACTGTTCCACAGTTCCCTGCCCGTCCGGGCATCGAGCGCGTACAGGACGGCGTTGGTCGATCCCGCGATCCGCTCCTCGGCGGTGTTGGTCAGCCCCACGTCCGGCATGGCCTGGTGCGTGTCCTCCCCGTTGCCGAATGCGAAGACGATCCCGTTCGCGACCAGCGGGGGCTCCGCCCGGTTCATGTCTCGCGAGATCCACTCCGGTGCCAGCCAGAGGCTGCCATCCTCGCGCTCGGCGACCTTGAACGCGACGACCGCGCCCTCGCGCACTTCGCCATGCTCGATCTTGGCGTGAAACTTGGAGTGCTTCGGCCCCCAGATGGGCGTCAGCACCCAGACCGATCCGTCAGTGTCTTCCCAGCTCGCCATCGCCCCCCACACGCCAGCCGAGGCAAAGTTGACCTCTTCGTTGCAGACCAGGGGCGAGCGGTACAGGGGCGTGCGATGGTCGTCGCCCCCGATGGACTCCAGGTCCATGAGGTAGATCACGCACTCCTTGCCCGCGTCCACCATCAGTTCGCGTCCTTTGTAGTGGAAAATGGCCGGCGTCACCTGCATGTCCAAGTCGCGCTTGAACAGCCACTCGGCGTTCGAGGGGCCGTAATAGTCGTACAGCTCCAGCGAGCCAGTGCTCGGATCCATCTGGAGCCCGATGATCCCGTTGCCGAAAACGCCGTTCTCGGGGTCCCACACCCCGTCGCCCGTTCCGGTGTACATCACCTTCTCGGAACTGATGGCCGGCCCGGTCCTGCCCCACATGCCGCCCCCGGCAGGCCCCCAGCTGCCCACCCGTTCGGTTCCCAGGTCGTAGACATAGCCCATGTTCGGGTTGCCGCCACAGCGCTGCGCGCTGTGGGTGTAAATCACGTTGTCGACAAGGTTCAGCGCGTACGGCTTGCCGTTGGGCGGCATGAACGGCGCCGGCGGGAACAAGTCCTCGCCGTCAGCCAGGTCCAGTCTCCTCAACCGGCCGTCCCATGAGGCGGCGTACACGACGTAGGAGCCTTCCTCATCCCCGGGGCCGATCACCGGAGTGGCCGTCATCCCTCCCGGGCACAGCAAGTATGGCGGCCGCTGGCCCGGCGCCGGTTCCCAGTTGCGGTCAAACTGGCGGGACCAGATCGTGCTTCCGTCGCTGGCATCCAGCGCGTACAGGTTGTCGGACACGCCAGTGATCAGCACGACTTCCGTGGTGCCGTCCTGCGTCCGCACATCCTCGGCGATCAGCGCAGGCAACAGGGCGTGCATCTGGCGGGGCTCGTTGTCGAGCCGGACCTTCCAGAGCAGCTTGGTCTGGTCGACGGTGTCGACCGTGAACATGGTCTCGTCGCGCTGCCAAGCCGTGCGCTGCGGATTGCCGCCGTCGGTGAGCCAGTCAGCGGCCGGCGCGACGCTCCAAGCTCCGAGCAGAAGAAGGGGAAGGGTCAGGGATCTCATAGCAGCGACGGTAGACCGTACCATCTTAGATCCAAGGGCTATGATGGCTTGGAAAGGCCCGTTGAGTTCCACCATGAATGCCGTGAAAACCCTAAGATCCCCGCTGGCCCGGTCAGCGGCAGCACTGTTGCTGATCGGGGGAGCCGGTCTGGCGGATGACTGGACGACCGTCGGGGCCGACGCGCAACGGTCCGGATGGATCCGAGCGGACCGGAAGATATCCGTCGCCTCTGTCGCCGGGCCGGAGTTTCAGCTCCTTTGGAGGATTCCGACGTCTAGCGAGGCGCGCAGCGGACACGGCCTGACCGTCCCAGTCCTGCTTGACTTCCTCATCAGCCACCGCGGGTTCCGGTCCTTGGCCTTTGTCGGCGGCGCGAGCGGCGGAGTCCACGCAATGGACACCGATCTGGCGAGGATGGAGTGGGAGCGGCAGTTCGCCCAGGGATCGAGCGATACCACGTCGCAGTGTCCGGGCGGCATGACGGCGAGCCTGTCGCGGACGACCTCCTTTGCGATGCCGTCGATGCTTGGCATCGGCGCGCGAGGCCGTCGCACTCCCGCCAAGAGCGGTGTCGGCGGGCCAGGCGAGGGCGCGGTGACGCTCGCCTCGCTCGAGCCGCCCCGACCGTTCACCCGAGCGCCTTCGCCATCCGAAGGCCGCACCAGACCCCCCGCCAGCCCGGCGTTGCGCGGCGTGACGCTGGTCTACGCCCTGCCCGCGTCCGGGGAACTGCACGCCTTGTACGTGTCGAACGGTCGCGACCATGTCTCACCGGTGCCATTCCTGCCCCCGAATGCGAACGCCCGCGGTCTCACGGTGAGCGATGACACCGCGTTCGTGGTGACCGCCAACCGCTGCGGAGGAGTGGCGGACGGCGTCTGGTCTCTCGATCTGGAGACTCGCGTGGTCAGGGTGTGGGAGTCGGACGGCGGGTCGATTGCCGGGAGCGCAGGAATGGCGTTTGACCCGAACGGCACGGTCTACGCGGCAACCCGGGACGGGGCTTTGGTCGCCCTTGAACGGAGGTCCATGAATCCGAAGTTGCGCAGCCCTGAGCACGGATTCCGGTCATCGCCGGTGGTCTTCGACGTTGGCGGCGACGATCATTTGGCGGCGATCACGGCGGGAGGCGCCATCCTCGTATACGCGGCGAGCAATCTGAGCAAACCGGTCGCGACGGCGGAACTCGGCACGGGCTCCGGAGAGGGCGAGTCGGCGCTGGCAACCTGGCGCGATGGGGACGGCACTCGTTGGATTCTGGCGCCGGCGGGCGACTCCGTGACAGCGTGGAAGCTCTCGGGGGACGGCGGGGAACTGAGCCTGGAGCGCGGCTGGGAGCATGGGGGGCTCGCGTCTGTCCAGCCTCCGATTGTCGTGAACGGCGTCGCGTTCATCGTGGACGGCGGATCCGGCGAGGCCAGCGCTCGGCTGCACGCGCTCAACGCGACCACCGGCCAGCACCTGTGGGACAGCGGCGATTCCATCCGGGCGACGGCCAGCGGCCATGTCCTCTCGGCGGGCCCCGGTCATGTCTACCTGACGGCACTGGACAGCGCTGTGTACTCGTTCGGGCTGCCCATGGAGCACTAGGTGGGCAAGCCCGCGCTGATCTTGGCCGCGACGGTGCTCGTCGCGACGCTTCCCGCCGCCCTGCCCGCGGCCGATGGCCCTGACGGGTCTGGCCAAGTGCTGCTCCAGAAGCACTGCCTGACCTGCCACGACCTTGCCAAGTCCGTCTCTCTCCGGCAGGACCGGAACGGATGGGGCTCGACCCTAGTGAAGATGGTCCGGTTTGGGATGAAGGCCACCGAGGACGAATTGCAGGCGCTGGCCGACCATCTTGCCCAGCACTACCCGGCCGAGGAGCTCCCACCGGTAAACGTCAACCGTGCGCGCGCCATTCAGTTGGAGAGCCGCCTCTCGCTCAGGCGGTCCGAGGCAGCGGCGATCCTGCGCTACCGAAAGGAGCACGGCCCGTTCCGGTCACTCGAAGAACTGCTCGCCGTGCCAGGGATCGACGCGGCCAAGATCGAGTCCAAGAAGGACCGGCTGCAGTTCTCGGCTACTCCAGAAAGCTGATCTCGTTCGTCGCGAGCAGTCCGTGGGCAAGCTCTTCCCACGGCTCCCGGCCCGTCTCCTCCTTGCGCCGCTGCAGATAGGCGAGGCCCAGGTCGATCTCCGCATCACCCGGGTCACGCCCCAAGGCTTGGCGGTACATCTCAACGACGCGGCCCTTTGCCCCGACCGCTTCCGCGGACAAGGCCGCGAGACTGTGGCCACGAGACAGCATCCACGCGCTGTTGAGCACGAATAGCTGCTGGAGGGGCGTCGTCGTAATCAGTCGGCGCGGGCTGTGCTGGGTTGGCAGCGGAAAGTCGTACAGCTGCAGCAGCGGGTGCAAGCGGCCGCGACTGATCTTGGAATACACCGAGCGACGCGCCGGAGACGCGTCAATTTCCGCGGACGGCCCTCCGCCCGCCAGGCCCAACTCCCCGGAGGCCTGCAAGAGAGAGTCCCTCCAAGCCTCGACGGTCAGCCGCCGCGGGTTGAAGCGCCAAAGCAGGGTATTGGAAGGATCGGTGGCCTGTGACGCGGGAAGGGGTCGGCTCGCCTGACGGTAGGCCGAAGAGAGCATGATCTCACGGTGAAGCCACTTTAGAGACCAGCCGCTTGCCACGAAGCGAGCCGCGAGGTCTTCCAGCAATTCCGGATGGGTCGGCATCTGGCCCTGAGTGCCGAAGTCTGAGGGCGTCGCGACGAGATGCGAGTCGAAGTGCCAGCCCCACACGCGGTTAACCCAGACCCGAGCGGCCAAGGGCCCGGCCTCGCCAACGATCTTGTCAGCCAGCTCCTGACGGCCGGAGCCTTCCGAGAAGGGTTCGGGAGGGCCGGGCTCAAAGACGGACAGAAAGCGGCGCGGCACAATTTCGCCGGGGCTGGTGACACTGCCGCGCACGAACACCGGCAAGTCGCGCGGCTGCCCGGGCCGCAGGTCCATCCGTGTCACGGTCGGGGTCGAGCCGTCTATCCAAACGCCCCAGTCGACCACCGCTGGCACCATTGGGATATCGCGCTTCGCAAGCTCCCGCTCCAACCGCTCGTACTCGGGCCGCATCGCAAGGATCGCGGCGTGAGCCTCCTCGGCCACGGTGTCGAGCTCCTTCAGGTTGCCGTACGCCCCCTTGAGGCGGTACAGCCGCTCGTGGTCCCGCACCAAGCGTCGCGCCGCCTCGGGCGCGAGTTCCACGGTCGGGCGCAACACCTGCCAGACGCTCGCGAAGATTCCCGCCATGGCGTAGTAGTCCTTGGTGGTGATCGGGTCAAACTTGTGATCGTGACAGCGCGCACAGGCGACGGTCAGGCCCAGCAGTCCGCGGGAGACGGCATCCACGCGCTCATCCCAGTCATCGCTCGCGATGGTCTCGATCACCTCCTTGGACAGGCGGCGGTCCTTGTGGTAGATTGGCGCGCTGCCCAGATATCCCAGCGCCCGCATGTCCGACGGCTCGAATCCCGGCAGCAGGTCCGCCGCGAATTGCATGCGGATGAAGCGGTCGTACGGGATGTCACGGTTGAACGCCTCGATGACCCAGTCACGGTAGCGCCAGGCGTGGGCGAACGGCCTGTTGGTCGCCTCTGAGGTGGGGTGGTCCTCTGCCCAGCGCGCCACGTCCAGCCAGTACCGCCCCCAGCGCTCGCCATATCGCGGCGACCGCAGGAGCTCGTCGATCAAGGCAGGGTAGGCCCCCTCAGACGTGTCGGAGGCAAACCTCTCGACCTGCTCGTAGGTGGGACGGAGGCCGTGAAGGTCGAGATAGGCGCGGCGAACCAGGGTCCGCCGGTCAGCTTCCGGCGAGGGGGCAAGGCCGCGATCCTCCAGCCGCGCCAGCACGAACGCGTCGATCTTGCGGGCGGTCCAGCCGGGATCGCGGGTCGGGGGCGCGACGCGCTCGGCCAGAGGCTGGAAGGCCCACCATCGCCGGCCCTCTGCAATCGGAGTCCCCGGACCGGCCGCCTCGGCGACGCTCTGGGACGCTGGCCCGCCTTCGCGAGGGTCATGAGCCCCGCTCTCGATCCATGCCCTGAAGTCTCGGACGGTCCGATCGGGCAGACGTCCGGTCGGCGGCATCTTCAGCACGGGGTCCAGGTAGCCCAGGGCTCTCAGCAGGACGCTGGCATCCGGATCACCCGCGACGACGGCTGGCCCGGAAGCACCCCCGCGCCTGAGGCCGTCCCGCGTGTCAACGGCCAACCCGCCCATGGGATCGGGCAAGGCGCTGGAATGGCAGACCTCGCAATGCTCGACCAGCACCGGTCGGATCCGGCGCTCGAAGAATTCGGCCTGCGGGCTCTGCGCGAGCGCCACGCCGCCAACGGCCAGCAGGTGCGCGAGCCGCCTCATGCCAGCAGCTCGCGCACGACCGTCCCGTGCACGTCGGTGAGGCTGAAGTCGCGCCCGGCGTAGCGATACGTCAACCGCTCGTGGTCAAACCCGAGCTGGTTCAGGATCGTGGCATGCAGGTCGTGCACGCTGACACGCCCCTCAACCGCCTGAAATCCGAACTCGTCCGTGGCGCCGTGGACCAGCCCCCCTCGGACACCGCCCCCGGCCATCCACATCGTGAACCCGTAGGGGTTGTGGTCGCGCCCGTCACCAGCCTCAGAAACCGGCGTCCGCCCGAACTCGCCGCCCCAGACCACGAGGGTCTCGTCCAACAGGCCGCGCCGCTTCAGGTCTCGGACGAGCGCCGCCGACCCGCGGTCCATGTCCGGACAGCGCTCGCGGAGGTTCTTGTTGATCTGCTTGTGGTCATCCCAAGGCTGGCCGGGCCCGTAGTACAGGTGGACATAGCGGACGCCGCGCTCGACAAGGCGGCGGGCGAGCAGACAACCGCGCGCGAACGGCGTCTCGCCGTACTCTTCCCGCACCGCGGCCGGCTCGTTCCCGACGTCGAACACGTCCAAGGCCTCGAACTGCATCCGGTACGCAGTCTCCATCGCCTGGATGCGAGCGTCCAGATAGGCGTCGCCGCCGACCCGGCTGCTATGGTCGCGATTGAGGGCCTGGATCAGATCCAGCTGGCCGCGCTGCGCCGCGGGCAGCAACGAGTCGTTGCGCAGGTAGCGGATCATCTTGTTCGGGTCCGAGTCGGTCGTGTCGAAGTGCGTGCCCTGGTGCTCGGCCGGCAAGAACGCGGAAGTCCACAGGTTGCCGCCCCGGTGGCCGGGGCTGAGGACGACGAAGCCCGGAAGGTTGCGGTTCTCGGTGCCCAGCCCGTAGGAGACCCAAGCCCCGAGCGAGGGCCGCGTCGCGGCGATGTTGCCGGAGTGGATCAGGTTGCGAGCGGGCCCATGAGTGGGGTTGAAGGTGTGCATCGAGCGGATCACGCACAGCTCGTCGACCACGCTCGCCAGCTCTGGCAGGAGCTCGCTGACCTCGATCCCGCTCTGCCCGCTCTTGCGGAACTCGAACGGCGAGGGCAACAGGCCGCCCGTCATGCGCTCTGTGCGCAGGTCCACCGAGTCCGGCCGCTCGCCCGCATGCCTCCGGAGCGCGGGCTTGGGGTCCAGCAGATCCATGTGGGACGGTCCGCCCGTCATGAACAGGAAGACGACATTCTTGGCGCGAGACGCGAAGTGCGTGCCGACCGGAGCGGAGGCGGCGGCCAGCCGCTCTTGGAGCATGGCCGCCAGACCCACGCCTCCGAAGCCGCCGCACAGCGAGGCGACCATCTGCCGCCGACTCGGCAACTGGGCCTTGGAAGATCGCGGGGCCATCCGACCCGAGTATATCCGGTCAGGCGGGACTCTGGCCGAGCCGACGGCGGACCGCCGCGTCAGTACTCAATCTCGAACACTGCCCGGATTTTGCGCTTGATGCCCCGGTAGAAAACTCCGTAGTGGGCGCTGGCCAGATTCTCCTGGACATCCTGCGGGTTGAAATTGTTGAACAGGTTGAAGAGCCGTATCCCGGCGCGGAAGACCCTGTCCTTCCCACGGAACGGAATCCGCACGCGCTTGGTCACCTGAAGATCCACGGCGTTGTAGAGCGGAAACCGGCCCGCTCGGTTTCGAGGCCCGACGAACCTGCGCAGCTCGTCCACTTGGGAGACGGGAAAGCCGCTGCGCATTTCCCACACCGGGATCGTCTTGAATCCGAACGGCAGGTCGAACTCGGTCCAGCCAAGTATGCGGTGCGGCACGTCAAAGCGCAGCGGCGCCCGCTCGTTGGGCTGGATCAGGGGCGACGGCGTGGGGCCATAGATCGCCCCAATGTCGTTGAGGTCACCATAGGAGCGCGACTTCACGTACGAGAAGGTGATGTGGCCGGTGCCGCGGAGCCGGTAGCGCACGGATGCTTGGAATTCGCGGTATAGGTCGGCCCCGTCATTGCTCATCACAAGCTCGGAGCCCCTCTCGCCGCCCAAGTGCATCGGGCTGACCAGAAAGTTCGCTGTCGTCCGGCGGAACTGGTACCCGGCGCGGAGGAAGAGATTCTCGACCAGTTCGTGGTCCACCTGCAGGTTCCACCCTAGGCTGCGCGCATTGCGCAGCGACGAGGCCAAGCGTTGCCGGTAGGAGTGCTGCGACAGGATCTCGCCGAACGGGTCGAACAGCGTCTCAGTCCGATACGGGAGCTGGTCGAACGTCGGGACAAGCAGGCTGATCCGATCGACGAAGAGGCCGGATCCGCCGCGCAGCACGGTGCGGGCCGCGGCGCCGATAGCGTAGGCGAAGCCGAACCGGTACGAGGGATTCCAGCGGGCCGACAGCGAGTCGCGATCCAGCCGACCGCCCAAGTCAAGTGTCAGCTTGTCGCTGACCATCCACTTGTCCTGAATGAACGACGCCATGTCCACCTTGGCGCCACTGACGGATGCCGGATCGGAGTAGCGCAGCTCGCGCACGGGGAGACCGGCAGTGCCGAGCCACGTGACCGGACTGTAGGTGTGGAGGCCCCGGTAGTTCTCCCAGCCCAGGTCAAAGCCGGCCTTGATCTGGTGCTTGCCGGTAGGGCGGAAATGGTACATCTCTGACAGCTTGCGGCGATTGGTAGCCCTCGTCTGGCGGTTGAAGAAGGACCCGAAGACGCGGTCGATCCCGATCAGGCTGGGGTCATAGCCAAGGGGCTTGACGTCGTTCTCCAGTTCTTGGATCGAGAACTGCGAAAGCAGCACGCCGCCAGAGGCAAACTCGTGGGTGTCCTTGATCGTGTACAGGAAGGCCCGCCTGCGAAGGTCCGCGGTTGAGGGCTGCGGCGTGAAGGCGTTCAAACCGAAATAGCTGAACTTCTCCGGGTAGACCAGAGCGGTCAGCGACGCCCGGTGGCGGTCAGAAACCGACACGTCGAACTGGTTGAACACGGTCAGCATCTCGCGCTCGACATCGCGCTCGTACAGCGGGAGGTTCGCGTCCTCCTGGTCAGCCCGCACGTACTGGTACTCGGTCGCGTGGAGCCACGCCACCCGATTCGAGACGAGCGGGATGTTGAGCGTGAGACGGGGAGTGCTCGACTCGATTCCGGAGATGCGCCCATCCCGCCGTCTCGGCCGCGGTGTGAAGTTCTGCAGCTCGAACTGGAACTCGCTCGGATCCGCCGCGATGGTCTCAACGGTGGACATCGCGCCCGCGAACCCGCCGTACTGCGCGTCGTAGGGGCTGGACAGCACCTCCACGCTGGAGACCACGCTCAGCGGCAAGGACAGCTGGGAAGTCCGCGCGACCGGATCGGTCACGTCGATGCTGTTGAGCTGGGAGCCGCTCTGCGTGGCACGCACGCCGTTCATGTTGATCTCTCCGGCGCGACCTCGCAGCACGCCTGGGATCAGCGGCATCACATCCTCGACGCTGCGATTCGCCTTCGGGGCGTTGTCGATGGTCGAGAGTCCCACCGAACCCGACGACGTCGTCTCTGTCGTGTCGATCTCGATGACTGAGGCGGTGACCTCGACCGTCTCCACGACGGTCTCGACCTCCATCGCGATATCAGCGCGCAAGGGTCCGTCGCCCGCCGGGACGCACTCGATGTCAGTCTGACCAGCCATGGCGGTTGATGTGGCGGACACGATGTAGCAGCCGTCAGACACCGGTCCGAAGCGGTACAGGCCCAGCTCGTCCGACTCCGAGAAAAGGGGGCTGACATCCTCCTCGGCGGATACCGAGACCAGTTCGACAGCGGCACCGGGAACGCCGAAGTGCTCCCCGCCCGCCCCCTCAACATAGACCTGGCCGACGATTGCCTGCGGCCCGGCCTGCGCCAGAAGGCCCGGCGACACGGCTAGCGCGCCCAGGCAGACCAGTGCCATGGCACACGCCCAGCGGGCACTTGCCGAGACCGATGCCTCTGGAGAATGCATGCGTACCAAGGGGGCCGTACCGCGTCTTTGCATTTACTTTACGAAATGCACGCCCCTCACGCGTTGCGGGGGGCGGGTAGGGGCCGATGGAGGATGGCCCCTACTGTTTGAGACGCTCACGATGCGCCAATGGGTACGCAGCGGGCGGAAGAAAGGGCTGCCCTGCCCCGGGGACCGCCGGATCAGGCGATGAGCTCCCGGATGAGCTCGCCCCCTGTCTGGCTCAGCTGCTTGTCGCGGCCTTGGGCGAAGTAGGTCAGGCGGGCGTCGTCCAAGCCAAGCAGGTGCAGCAATGTCACGTGCATGTTCTTGATCGGGTGCACCACCTCGACGGCAGCCCTGCCCGTCTCGTCGGTCGCCCCGACGATCTCGCCCCTGGGAGCACCGCCGCCAGCCATCCAGAACGCCATCGCAGGAGCGTTGTGATCCCGCCCGAAGCGGGTGCCCCCGCCCCGGATCCCGTTGTCCGGCGAGCGGCCGAACTCGCCAGCCCAGACCACGAGCGTCTCCTCGAGCATCCCTGTGCGCTTGAGATCCTTCAGCAGGCCTGCGATCGGCCGGTCGATCGCGTCCAGGCGCGACCCGTGGGCCTTCTCGATGTAGTCGTGCGAGTCCCACCCTGACACCACCACCTGCACGAAGCGCACGCCGCGTTCGACCAGGCGCCGCGCCAGCAAGCAGCGCCGCGCGATCGAGTCGCTGTCCGAGTCTTGGGACCCGACGCCGTACAGCTGCTTGGTCTCATCGCTCTCGGCGTCAATGTCGATCGCCTCAGGCATCTCGGCCTGCATCCGGAAGGCGAGCTCGTAGCTCTCGATCCGTGCCGCGAGCTCGGCATGCTCTGGATGCCGGGCCATGTGGCGGCGGTTGAGCTCTCCCAGCAGCTCGACCGTCTTGCGCTGCTGTTCTGGCATGACGTAGGAGGGGGGTGCCATGTCCAACACCGGCGCGCCCTCGGAGCGCAGTGGCGTGCCCTGGTAGTGCGCCGGCAGGAAACCGTTCGACCAGTTGGCCGCGCCGCCTTGCGGATAGGCGTGGTCTGGCAATACCACGAACGCGGGCAGGTTCTCGTTCTCGGTGCCCAGACCGTAGGTCACCCACGAGCCGACCGCGGGGTCTCCGCCAAACCGATTGCCCGTGTTGAGGTGGTACAGGGCCGTGGGATGGTTCACCGAAGTTGCCTGCAGGCCGCGGTAGAAGCAGACGTCGTCAACGCAGTCGGCAAAGTTGCGCAGCTTGGCGTTGATGTCGATCCCCAGCTTGCCAGCCCGGAGAAACTCGAACGGGCTCTGCACGAAGTAGCGCTTGCCGGTGTTCATGCTCGCTTCAAAGGCGTTGCGCTCCTTCACGAACTCCTGGAGGTGCAGATCCGCCAGCCTAGGCTTGGGGTCGATCGTGTCGATGTGGCTGGGGCCGCCCTCCATCAGCAGGAAGATGCAACTCTTGGCCTTGGCCGCGTGGTGCCCCGACCTTGGCTTGAGTTCGCCGGAGCGGGCACGGTCGCGGGCCATCAGGCCGGTCAGCGCGATGCTGCCCAGCCCCATGCCGGAGTGGTAGAGGAAGTCTCGCCTGGACGGGGCGGCGGTGAGGACTTGGCGCTTCATGGTCAGTACACGTATGCGAATTCGTTGGAATTGAACAGCGCAAGTGCCACGTCAGCCCAAGCACGGGTCTCGGGCGTGGCCTCGCTCGGATGGGGGTTGTGCTCGTACGGGCCGGTGTTGGCCGGCTGGACGAAGGCGAACCGCTCACCGGTGAGTTCGCTGGTGATGTCGTGGACGACATCGTCCGGTGGTTCGCGCGGCTCGACCGGGTGCCGCGCGTGGTGCGCGGCCATCTCGGCCAAGAACTGCCGTGTCAGCACCTTCTCCGACTCGGTGGGCGGCCGACCGTAGGCGAGGCGGAAGGCGGCGTCGATGCGTCCCTCCTCCGGCCCGTCGGCGAGCCGCTCAGCCATGATCAGGGCCACCTCGCGGGACTGGTCCGAGTTGAGCAGCGAGAAAGCCTGGGTGGGCACGGTCGAGACGTCCCGGCGCTCGCAGGTGAGATCTGGATTGGCGCCGTTGAAGACCTCCATCATTGGATCAATCAAGCTCCGTTGCTGGAAGCTGTAGACCGAGCGGCGATTGCGGCGCTGCCGGGTCGGCTCCGGCTCGTACACGGGCCGCAGCGTACCCATCGCGTGGCGCGGCTGCTTTGCAACGTCGGAGTTGATCTGCGGGTAGGTCCCGGGACCGCCCGACATGTCGCTCAACTCTCCGGCTACCGCGAGCATCGAGTCCCGGAATTCTTCCGCCGAAAGCCGCCGCGGGGCGAAGCGCGCGAGGTACCGGTTCTCGGGATCCGCCCGCTCCACCAACTCCCGGTCGGGATGCGATGCAGAACGCATATACGCATGCGAGTAGAGGATTGCCCGGTGGACGGCCTTAACGCTCCAGCCCTGCTCCACGAAGAAGGCGGCCAGCCAGTCGAGCAGTTCCGGATGGGTCGGCTTGCCTCCCATCTTGCCGAAGTTGTTGGCATTATCGGCGAGTGCCCGGCCGAAGTGGTGCTGCCAGATCCGGTTGACCATCACCCGGGCAGTGAGCGGATTCGCGGGGTCGGCGATCCACTTGGCAAGGGCCGAGCGGCGGCCTTCGATGCCCTCCGGCATCTCCGGCGGCGCCAAGCCTGAGTAAAGCCGCACGGCCTCGAGCGCGCCGGGCGTGACCTCGCCGGCGGGGGATTGGATGTCACCGCCCACGAGCACGCGCGTCGTGGCCCGCGCGTAGTCTTCTGGCTTCAGGTAGCTGTTGCGAGAGGCGACCGGGTCCCAGTCCCTCACCAATCCGTTGCTGACCGTCATGGCCAAGGGCTCGAATCGCAGAACGGAGAGCTTGTGCATCGTGATCCGCTTCCGCAACAGCTTGAGGAGTTCCGCCCGTTCTTGCTTGCCCGTGTATCCCTGCAGCACCGAACTCGAGGCTGCCTCGGCGAAACTGGCTCCCTTCTCCGCGGCCAGCCGCTTGCGGGCGGCCTCGTGAATGTGCTCCATGCGGCTCTCGAGACTGGCGAGACGCGCCTGGAAGGGCGCTCGGCCCTGGTCGAGACCGTCTGTCGACTCGTCGGGCAAGAATGGGAGCGGGCGGCGCGCGATCGCCGTCCCGGCGAACACGGCCTGCATTCGGTAGTAGTCCCGGGTCGGGATCGGGTCGAACTTGTGGTCGTGGCAGCGAGCGCAGCCCAGAGTCATCGCCAAGAACGTCTGCCCGACGTGGTTGGTAACGTCATCGAGGAAGAGCTGCCGGGTCACAGCGGCGACCGCCATGCCGGTGTGCTCCCAAGGCCCCGTACGCAAGAAGCCCGTCGCAATGATCGCCTCCGGATCGTCCGGGAATAGCTCGTCACCAGCGATCTGCTCCAAGACGAAGCGGTCGTACGGCTTGTCCCGGTTCAAGCTGCGGATCACGTAGTCGCGGTAGCGCCACGCGTTGGGCCGCTCGAAGTCATTCGAGTAGCCGGCCGTGTCCGCGTACCTGGTGATGTCAAGCCAATGGCGCGCCCAGCGCTCCCCGTAGCGGGACGAGTCCAAGAGCCGCTCCACCAATCGCTTGTAGGCCCCGGACGAGTCATCGCGAACGAAATCGTCCACCTCCTCAGGAGTTGGCGGCAAGCCGGTGAGGCCGTAGGTAACCCGCCGAATCAGAGTCACCCTGTCCGCGGGCGGGGCGGGCTCGATTCCCTCCTCGGCCAGTCGCGCCAAGACGAAGCTGTCAACTGGAGTGTTCACCTTCGCAGGGTCGACTCCCTCGACGGGAAGGGCCGGCTTCCGAACAGGCCGGAAGGCCCACAGGTCCTGCTCGTCAAAGTCCCAGTTCGCGGCCGCTTCCGCTGCGGAGTAGGGCGCCCCGCCGGCGATCCATTCGCGAATCGCCCCGATGACATCTTGCGACAGGCGCTTCTCAGGGCCGCCCGGCGGCATTTGCAAGTCACCCCGGTGCTCTATCGCCGAGACCAGCAGGCTGGCGTCGGGGTCTCCGCCGACGATCGCCGGTCCCCGGTCGCCTCCGTTGATGGCGCCGTCCCGGGTGCGCAGGTCAAGCTTGGCGAATGTATTGCCCTCGCCATGGCAGCCGAGACATTGTTGTTTCAGCGTGGGCAAGACAGTCTTGCCGAAGAGCTCTTCCGCAGTCGGAGCCGCGATCAGCGAGCCGGAATACGCGAGAGCCCAAGGAATGCAAATCAGCAGTGCCCGGGCCGCTCCGCTCGTCGGAAGGCTTACGCCGGGTCGTCTGAACACGCTGTCAACCGCCATCATCCACTCGCCGGGGTCACCCAAGCGGACGGTGTCCCCGTGCCGTCATTCTATTGCATGATGCCAGTTTGTCTAAGGGCTCGCTCGAAAATTAGTTGCCCTCTTGGGAGACAGCCGACTTCAAGAGTGCCGAATCTAGCGCTGGCGAGCGTCGCGAGACTTGTTCAGTGGTGTCGGAGTAAGCTACGGCGGGACGCAGTCACCGCACGCATGTGTCGAGGCCCGGCGGCTTGGACGACTCTGCCATCGATGCTCATCTGAGTGACACATCACGGCGAAGTTACGGGTGTTCGATAGGCTCGGCTAGACTACGAACCGTGGCGCGCATGCTGCCCATCGGTGTCCACTCCTTCCGCAAGATGCGACAGGAGGGACGGCACTACGTGGACAAGACTGCTTACGCCAGAGACCTAGTCGAACACGGCACGCACTACTTCCTCTCCCGCCCGCGCCGTTTTGGCAAGAGTCTGCTCGTGAGCACGCTGCAGGCCCTGTTCCAGTGCGAGCGAGAACTGTTCCGAGGGCTCGCAATCGAGCCGTGCTGGGATTGGTCGCGGCCCCGGCCCGTCGTTGCCTTGTCATTCGGAAGCGGCAGCTTCAACGAGCCAGGCGGCCTGCAGCGAAACGTGGCCGCGCAGCTGCAGGAGGTCGAGGAGGACGCCGGTATCGAGCCTAGGCACGAAGGTGGGCCCGAGCGATTCAGGTTCTTACTTCGCCAACTGCACCGAGCGACGGGCCGGCGCGTCGCGGTGTTGGTCGACGAGTACGACAAGCCGATTCTAGATGCGCTCGACGAGCCAGACCGGGCTCGAGCTAACCGCGACGGCCTGCGGAATCTGTACTCGGCGATCAAGATCTGCGACGAGCATGTGCACTTCTGCTTTCTCACCGGAGTTAGCAAGTTCTCTAAGGTGAGCCTGTTCTCAGGCCTCAACAACCTACGTGACATTACCCTTGACCCGCGCTTCTCCTCCATCTGCGGCTACACCGAGGAAGATCTCGACATGGTCTTCGCCGACGAAGTGGCAGGGCTCGACCGGGGGCGGATCCGGGAGTGGTACAACGGCTACAGCTGGGGCGGTAGAGAGCGCGTCTACAATCCTTTCGCCGTGTTCCTCCTCCTCGCCACACGCGAGTACTCCATCTGGTGGTACGAGACCGCGACACCGACATTTCTGATCGAACTGCTCGCCAAGAAGGCCGTACCCTGGCACCGCCTCGACGGCATGCTGGCTTCCGAGCAGCTGCTCTCGACTTTCGACGTTGGGAACATCGCCCCGGAGGCCCTGCTGTTCCAGACGGGGTACTTGACCGTGGTAGGCCGGGAAGAGCTGGGCGGCAGGCTGCGGTATCGGCTCGGCTACCCGAACCGAGAAGTGCGCCAAAGCCTGAATGAGTCGCTGCTGGACAACCTCTTGGGGAGCGGAGCCGAGCGGGAGGACGGGGCCACACGTCTGAGCGAGGTTCTTCGCGCGGGAGACATGGTTGCCATGGAGAAGCAGCTGCGAGCACTACTCGCTGGAATCCCTCACCAGTGGCACGGGCACAACCCGATGGGGGGCTACGAGGGCTGGTACGCGAGCGTGCTCTACGCACACTTCGCCGCCCTGGGCGTGGAAGTGCGGGCGGAGAACAGCGGGAGCCGGGGCCGGTCAGACCTGTGCGTTGGAGCGTACAACCAGGTGTACATCTTTGAGTTCAAGATGCAGGGGCGCGGAGGCACTCGAGGAGCCATCGAGCAGTTGAAAGAGCGCGGCTACGCGGACAGATACCGGGGACTCGGGGAACCGATCCACTTGGTGGGAGTGGAATTCAGCGCCGAGGAGCGTAACGTCACGCGCTTCGAAACAAAGAGAATTTGACTTGCTGTAGCGCCTTGCGGGACCGCCCCTGGATTGCCCAGACGAACTCTAGTGTTCTGTCACAGCATGATCTTTGGGTAGATGGCCTTGAGCTTGCAGCGAGCGTCGTCGATCTTCATCTGCCATTCCACTCCGCGCTGGCGCACGTTGACATCGGTTGACCAAGCCGCGATCTGCGTCTGCAGCTCGCTCAACTCACCAATGCGGCGCCCGCTCAGGCACTGGCGCGTCATCGCGCTCAGCTCGCATTCTGCGACATTCAGCCAACTGCCGTGCTTCGGCGTGTAGCAGAAATCGATCCGTCGCGCCAGCTCTCTCGCCCGCTCCGGCTCGAACGCTGCGTAGAACGCCCCCTTTGTGTGCGTGTTCAGATTGTCCAGCACCAGCGTCACTTTCTCGCAGCCGGCGTAACGCCCGTCCAGCAGCTCCGCAATCTCGTAGGCCCAGTCCCTCTTCGTGCGACGCTTGCGGGCCGTCGCCTGCCGCCAGCCGCTCAGCGGCTCGCAGAACATGAATACCGCCGCCGTGCCCGCCCGCTCGTACTCGTAGTCCACCCGCTGTGGATGGCTCTCCGTCGCCGGCTGGCTCTCGCGCGTGTCCTTGACCAGCTGCACCGGCTGCTCATCCATGCATACCACCGGGTGCTCGCCATCATACGGCCGCTCGTAGGTCTCCAGTACTTCCTCCATGTTCGCCGCGAATTCCGCGTCCGCCTGCGGCGGAATCACCCAGTACTGCACCTTGCGACTCGAGAACCCGTTTTCTTAACGTCCTCCTGGCAGTTTCGTGGCTGATCGAGTCGCTGATCCCCAACTCCACGACATGCCGCGCCAGCAGCCGCAGCGACCAGTTCCCGTAGCCGGGCGGCGGCGGTCCCAGGCGCAGCGCGATCCACTGCGCCTCCTGCTCGCCATTCAGGAGCTTCGGCACGGGCGGGCTGCTACGCTGCTTTCCGTTGAGTGCCATCTCAAAGCCCTCCAGCACACAGCGTCGCCGCACATTCTCCACAGTTCGTGTGCGGCAGCGGTAGGCCTCGGCGACCTGACGGTCGGTCCAGCCCGGTCCGTCCACATCCACCTGGCGCAAAATCCTGGCGCGTCGCGCCTTCTGGCTGCTGCCCTTGAGCTTGTCGACCGTGGCGTCGCACGTCCTACGCTCTTCCTCCGTCAGCCGAACTATGTACTTCTTGTGCATCATTCTCTCCTGGGCCTCGCCCAACCCAAGTAAACCATAATCACCCTGAAATGTTAATAGTGACGGAACACTAGTCGCATGCGTCGCGACGGGTGCTCCGCACCGGGCTTCCGTTTCTCGGATCATCGCGATGCCCAAACCCCAGGCCAGCGGTGAGCCCACCGTCCATCCACCGCGCCATCATGTCGCTCAGACCGCAGACGGAGGGATCCAAATCTCGCCCGTGGTCCCCGCAGCGACTCGGGGACCGGAGTGATTGGCCCGGCAAGCGAGACCGCGCTCGGCGGTGCGGTGGCGTTTGGCAGAGCCCCCGGCTACCGCGTCCAACTTGAATGTCCCCCGCTTGCGGGATTCTGCATGGCGGGCCCTGTGGGACAATGGCTGTGGGCGGTCGAGAGTTTCTGGCGTGGTCTCTTGCACGCTAGGACCGTGAGAGCGGAGGTTCCCTGGAGCGGATCGGCACACGCGGGTTTGGGCGTTCTGGCACCCACAGCAATCCGTCACACCATTCCGTCCTGACGGTCCGCGATCACATGGAGGGTCGGTCGGCGCATCAATGGGTGACTGCCGCTCTGCTCGCCGGGATCGCGGGCTTAGCCGCGGTTGCGCCAGCTTTTCCACAATCGCCGCTTCACAGCGGAACGACGGCATTCCGGGATAATTGCGTGATCTGTCACGCGGGCGACGGGAAAGGGACCAACCGCGGCCCGTCGATGTTCGCGTTCATGGGGGCGAATTCGCGAGATGCCATCGAGGCATTCCTGCGCCGAGGTTCCCCGCAGCGGGGCATGCCAGCGTTTGACCTGCCTGGCCCGGAAATGGCAGGTCTGCTGGATTTTCTCGAGGGCTTGGCCGAGCAGACAGACGAGGGACCAGCACTCCACGAGCATGAGACTGTCCTCCCGTTGGCCGATGGATCCGAAATTCGCGGAACCGTGCTGAACGAGAGCGGTTTCGACGCGCAGATCCGCACAACCGGAGGCGACATCCGGCTGCTGCGACGAATTGCGGGCGCTTACTCGTTGGCGGAGACCGCTCCGAGCGTTGACTGGCCCACCTATCACGGCGGCTACAGCGGTAATCGGCATAGCCAGCTTGCGCAGATTCACCGCGACAACGTCGGCATGCTGGCACCGGCATGGTTCTTCCCCGTCCCAGACCAGCGCATGATCGAAGGGACCCCCGTGGTCGTCGACGGGGTGATGTACGTCACCGCCGTGAACGAGGTGATCGCGCTTGACGCGGCCACCGGACGCGAGATCTGGCGGTACGCGCAGCCGCGCAACACAGGCTTGGTCGGGGATGCCGCGATCGGGCTGAACCGGGGCGTCGCGATCCGGGAAGACCTGCTGTTCACCGTCACGGACCACGCCCACGCGATCGCCCTCAACCGCTGGACGGGAGAGCTTGTCTGGGATGTCCGGATGGCGGACTCCCGCGACCACTACGGCGCGATCGCGGCGCCCCTCGCCGTCGGCGATCTGGTGTACTTCGGCATTTCGGGCGGGGACACGGGCCTGCGCGGCTTTTTGGACGCCTACGATGCGCGGACGGGGGAGCGCGCCTGGCGGTTCTGGACAATTCCGGCCCCGGGTGAGCCGGGCTCCGAGACGTGGGGCGACCCCGAGATCATGCGACGGGGGTGCGGCGCGACGTGGCTCACCGGCAGCTATGACCCGGAACTCGAAATGCTGTACTGGCCGACAGGCAATCCCTGCCCGGACCTCAACGGCGATCGGCGGCCCGGCGACAACCTGTACACGAATTCGGTCCTAGCGCTCGATCCGGGGACTGGCGAGCTGCTGTGGCACTTCCAGTTCACGCCCCACGACACTCACGACTGGGACGCCCAAGAACCGCTGCTCCTGCTGGACGAGGATTTCCGGGGCGGGCCGCGCAAGTTGCTCGTCCAGGCGAATCGCAACGGGTTTCTGTACGTGCTGGACCGCCAGACCGGGGAATTCCTGATGGGCGAGCCGTTCGTCGAACAAACCTGGGCGGATGGGCTCGATCCGACCGGACGCCCGATCGTGCGCCCGGGCAGCGACCCGACACCGGAGGGAAGCGTCGTTTGCCCTCCGATCCGCGGCGCGACCAACTGGTGGTCGTCGTCGTACAGCCCGGAAACTCGGCTGTTCTACATGATGGTGCACGAGGCGTGCATGCTGTACATCAAGGAAGATGTGCCTTGGCAACGGGGCAAGTCCTGGCTCGGCGGAACGTTCCGGCTGGCGGAAGGATCTCCCAACCAGCGGCACATCCGCGCGCTGGACATCCAGACCGGCCGAACGGTCTGGAACTACGCCCAAACCGGAGACTCGACCACATACTCCGGAGTGCTGTCGACTGACGGGGGGCTCGTCTTCTTCGGAGAAGACAGCGGAGCGTTCGCCGCCCTGGACGCCACCACCGGGAGACCACTCTGGCACTTCCAAGCGAATCAAGACTGGAAGGCCTCCCCGATGACCTTCGTCGTCGGAGGCCGGCAACTCGTGGCGGTCGCATCAGGGCTCGGCTTCTGGGCGTTCGGGCTGCCGGAATAGCGCGCCCGCGGCTCTTGCGGGCGGGTTAGCTGCCGCCGTGGCGGATGTCGCGCAACTCGCGCTCCATGCGCGCGGCGGTTTCGGTGTCCCCGGCCCGCGCGGCGGCGTCGCGAAGCCCGATCACCGAGAGAGCCCGCCGGGGGGCCCGCAGGAGGGACGCGCTGAACGCGCCCGCGGCCTCTTTGGCACGGCCTAGGCTGAGCAGCGCCTCCCCAAGCAATTCGTGGGACGGCTTGGCTGGGAACGGCGGTCCGTACCCATAGTGCGTGGCAGATTCCAGCTCGGTTGCCGCTCGCAGCTTCTCGAGGGCCGCGTCCGGATCGGTTCCGAGCAGGATCAGGCCTTCCAATTCCAGTGCGGCGATGGGCAGCGAACTGGCGTCGTCCGCCTTCTCGGCGGCATACGCGCGCAAGCGCTCAAGCCAGGCGCGAGCCACATCCGTCTTCCCGCTCCTGACCGCCGCGATTCCCTCCGCCAGCGCGTTCGAGCCCCATGCGCGAGCATCGATGCCATCCGCATCGACCGGCGCCAAGCCGGAATCCCATAGCTGCCCTTCGATGATGAAGTGGGACCGCAGGTAGGCATGGTGGCTGCGAGCCAGCCTGCTCCGCGACGCGCCAGCATCCTCCTCGATGAGGTCAAGCCACGCCCGAGCGTCTTCCGTACGACCCTGCTGAAGGTAAGCGTACTGCAGCCACCACATCGCGTGGTAGCCCCGGGCATCGCTGCCCAGGTCAAGCCGCTTGACGCGCGCTTCGGAAGAGTTCCACGAGTCGATATTGGAGGAGACGCAGTCGTCCCACATGCCGAGGGCGAGAAAGATGTGCGACGGCATGTGCTGCGCGTGTGGCGCCGATGCGGCCACTTTCGAGTAACGCCTCGCGTAGCGCAGCCCCAGCGGTGCATGGACCGGGTCATCGAACGAGTGCACAAGATAGTGGAGCGCCCCAGGGTGGTCCGGGTTGCGCCGGAAGACCTCCTCGGCGATAGCGGCGATGCGCATGTACGTGCGAGTGTCGCGCTTCCGGCCGGTGGTCCCGAACATCGACACGGCGTACAGTGCCGCAGCCTCCATGTCGTCCGGGTTCGAACGGTACAGGTCGCCCATGGCCTCGGAGTACCTGCGCCAACGGTCATCCTTGGGCCCCTCCCCGAAGACGGCGCGGGCAGCTTCCACGTACGTGCGCTCTGTCGCGGTCAGCCGGGACTCAGGGCCGATTCCCCGCAAGGCTTCCCTGCCCCGCTCCAGATTCTCGCGCCCCCACACTGGCCGGTAGTGCGTCAGCGCCTCGCCCCAGTGGGCCATGCCGAAGCCCTGATCCAGATCCTGCGCCCGCTGGAACGCGGCGGCGGCATCGTCGTATTCGAAGTTGTGCAGCAGGGCCATCCCGGTCAGGAAGTCTCCCTGCGCTTGCTCGGATCCACTGTTGGGGAACTCGATCATGCCGAGAATCTGCTCGGCGCTGAGCGTCGGGAGCACCACCAGGAGGGCTGTGGCCAGGGCAATCATGGCCTCAGCGTAGCACCGGCTGTGGCGGTGCGTGCCGGATACGACGGACCACGAGCCGCGGACCTGAGGGGTCCCTGCGCTAGAGTAGCCCTATGAAGCGAAGCAGACTGCTGATCGGGCTTGGGTTTTCGACCCTGGTGGTCACCGCGCTGATGGTCACTGTCGCGCAGCCCCAGAGACGGGGCGGAGGACGATTCGCCGCCCTTGAGCGCGAGGCCATCGCTCAGCCGTTCGTGGGAGTGACAACCGACGGCACGGTGGAGCCTGGGCTGTTCCCGGTGCAGGCGACCGGGGTGTCGACCGAGCCAGTCCTGGCCGCAGCCCGCGCATTCCTCGCCAGCCTCGACGACATCGAGCGGGAGCGGGCGACTTTCCCGGTGGACGATCCCGAGTGGCGCAGGTGGGCGAATCAACACAGCTTGCCGCGACAAGGAATCTCCTTCGAGGACTTGGACGAGCACCAGCGAGCGGCCGCATTCGGCCTGATGCGGGCCGGGCTGAGCGCCGAGGGGTTCCGCCGCAGCCGGGACATCATGCGGCTTAACCACACCCTGGCGGAGATCACGTCGAACTTCGATGAGCTGGGGGAGTGGCTGTACTACTTCACGCTGATGGGCGAGCCATTGGAAGACCAGCCATGGGGCTGGCAGCTGGACGGCCACCACTTGATCGTCAATTACTTCGTTCTCGGAGACCAGGTCGTGATGACCCCGACATTCATGGGATCTGAGCCGGTCATCGCCGACTCGGGAAAGCATGCCGGTGTCGCGGTCATGCAGGACGAGCGGCGGAGGGGTCTCGAGCTGATGGGCGCGCTGGATCCGGACCAGCGGGAGACGGCGCTGCTGGCATCGGCCAAGCCGGGCAACAACGTCATGGCCGAGGCATTCAAGGACAACGTCGTACTAGACTTCGCGGGCCTGCTCGCGAGTGAGATGAGCGATGCCCAGCAGGAATTGCTGCTCGCACTGGTCGCAGAGTTCGTGGGCAACCTCGCGGACGCCCACGCCGCCGTCCGCATGTCCGAAGTCAGGCAGCACTTGGACCGGACGTACTTCGCGTGGATCGGGGGCCATGAGTCGGACAGTGCCTTCTACTACCGCGTCCACAGCCCGGTCATTCTCGTTGAGTACGACCACCAACGGCCGATCTTCTTGCGCCACCTTCCGCGGGCCCCCAGCCTCCAGCACGTGCACTCCATCACGCGTACCCCGAACGGCAACGACTACGGCAAGGACCTGCTCCGGCAGCACTACGAGACCAGCCATCAGGCGGAACTGGCGCCGGTTCCCCGAAAGCCGGCCTGATCGCTACGGTCCCGCCCCGGTGCCCGCCACAGGGCCGCCGGCCGCCGGCCGGTCGAGCGAAATGCTCTTGACGAGGGCATAGACCCTCCGGCCATTCGCCAGGTTGAGCTCCCGCAGCGCGTCGCGGGTGATCCGCGCCCGCAGCCTGGCCCCGCCAACGTCCACCAAGACGTCGGCAAAAGCCGTGCGAGAATGTTCCACCGTCTCCACGACCGTGCCCGGAAGCACGTTCCGAAAGCTCAGCGCCGCGGGTCTCGCGGTCGCCAGAGCCACGTCTCGCGCGCGGACCCGCAGCCGGACAGACTCTCCCACCCGAAACGGTGCGCGGGGCAGCACGATCTGTTGCCCGGCATGCTCCAAGCGCGTCAGGTGCAGCCTGTCGTCGTGGCCCGTCACACTGACGTCGAGCACTACTCCCGCCTCTGAGTCGTCGTCCGATCGATCCAGGCCCAGACGCTCGAGCACTTCGCCGACCGGCCCGGAACTCACGGACCTTCCGGCATCCATTACGACCATCGAATCGGCCAGCCGGGCCACCTCCCTCAGGTCATGGCTCACGTACAGGACGGGAACCGACAGCGTTCGGTGGAGAGACTCGACGTATGGGAGGATTTCCTCTCGCGCGGCCCGGTCCAAGCCGGCCAGCGGCTCGTCCATCAGCAGCAGCCGTGGCTGGGCCAGCAGCGCTCGGGCCACTGCCACGCGCTGCCGCTCGCCGCCTGACAGGTGGGCCGGACCTCGGCCCAAGAGCCCGTCAAGGCCCATCAGATCGACAACTTCGTCGAATTCCAGCGTGCGATCTCGCCCGGTCCGGACTGACCGCTCCCATCCGTATCGGAGGTTGTCGCGCACCGAGAGGTGTGAGAAGAGGCTCGGCTCTTGGAAGACATACCCGACCGACCGGTCGTGAGGCTGCCGGAAGATGCCGGATGCGTCATCCTGCCAAACCTCCCCCTTAACGCTGAGGGCACCGGCCATCCTCCGGAGGCCGGCCACGCAGCGCAGCACCGTGGTCTTTCCACAGCCGGAAGGCCCGAAGATGGCGGTGATCCCCCGGGCGGGAGCATCAATGGCGAAGTCTAGGCCAAGCGCCCCGAGCGTGCCCCGGAAGTGCCCGCGAACTCGGCTGTCGGCGGCGCCCTTCACTGCTTCCCCTTGGAGTGCCTCTGCAGATGCAACATTGACAAAATCACGAGGAACGAGAAGACGACCATGCCTCCCGAGAGCAGGTGCGCCTGATGCCACTGCAACGTCTCGACGAGCTCGTAAACGGCGATTGACAGCACCTTGGTCTCGCCCGGAATGTTCCCGCCAATCATCAGCACGACCCCGAACTCGCCGATCGTGTGGGCGAACCCCAAGATTGCGGCGGTCACGAATCCCGGGCGGGCCAGCGGAATTGCCACCGTCCAGAACGAATCCCAGGGGGTCGCTCCAAGGGTGGCGGCCACCTCCAGCGGGCGGTCCCCGAATGCCTCGAACGCGTTGCGAATCGGCTGCACGACGAAAGGCAGCGAGTAGACCACCGATCCGAGCACGATGCCCTCGAACGAGAATGCGAGGGTGCGGGCCCCTGCCAGCCCCGCCAGCCATCCGCCCGGCCCCCCCGGCCCGAGGGCCAGCAGCAGGTAGAACCCCAGCACCGTCGGGGGCATGACCAAAGGCAGCGCCACGATCGCGGCGACAGCCTCCTTCCAGCGCGCCCGAGTGCGGCTCAGCCACCATGCAAGCGGAGTGCCCAGGACCAGCAAGATTGCCGTCGAGCACACCGCGAGTTCCAGCGTCAGCCAGATCGCGGACCAGAGCGTGCCAGTCTCGGCCGCGGGGCTCACGGGAAGGACCCGTAACCATAGCGGCCCTGAATGACCGCCGCGCGCGGACCGCTGAGAAACTCCAGGAACGCCCTCGCCGCCGGGTTCGGGGCACCAGCCTTCAGCAACACGGCATCCTGTCGGATCGGAGAGTGCAGGTCCTCGGGAACGAGCCAGTAGGTGGCCCCGGGCCTGTTCTTCACCTGAGCCAGCGCAACGAACCCCAGATCAGCGTTCCCGCTGAGGACGAACTGGTGGGCTTGGGCCACGTTCTGGCCCCTCACGAGCCGAGCGGACAGGCGGTCGAGCAGGCCCAGGGAGCGCAGCACCTCTATCGCCGCCTGACCGTAGGGGGCGGAGCGCGGCTCTGCGACGGCCAAGCGATCGAATGCACCCGTCCGCAGCGCTTCCGGCCCTGGGGTGACACCTCCGGGCCGGCTGACCACGGCGAGCCGGCCGACGGCGTACGTCAAACGGCTGCCCTCAACTCCCACGCCCGCGATGACCGCCTTGCCCGCGCGCTCGCGGTCAGCCGACAGGAAGACCTCGAATGGAGCCCCTTGCAGGATTTGGGCGAAGAGCTGCCCTGTCGAACCATAGCTGAAGATCGCGGTGTGGCCCGTTAGCTCGCGAAACTCTCTCCCGATTTCGGCCGACGCGTCGCGAAAGTTCGCGGCTACGGCGACCATGGCCTGTCCACCGCGCAGGGGCACGGCAGCGAGCAGCGCTGCAAGGACAAGGCCCGCCGGGACGAGGCCAAGCCCGGACGGTTGGTATCCTTGCCGGCGAGTCTCGGTCAGGGAGCTGGGCCAGCGCAACAGTCCAGTCTAGGAAATCCGGCACCACCCCGCCCGCGGAATCCCAGCGCCGGGCGGCGTGTGAACCAAGACGGTCCGAGCAGGTGTGGATTCGGAGGGCGGTTCCACGCCGCACGCGTTGTGGCGCGGGATTCCGGCCGCTGACGAGAGCGCCCGCCGTAGCGGGCGTACACTCTCTGCGATGGAGGCGGCACACTCTTGGCGACCGCTGCGGATCCAAGCGCCCCTCTGGACCGTAACACTGCTGGCCCCAATGTGGACGGGTGCCGAGATCCGCTTCGTGGACGTCACGCGGGATTCCGGCGTCAACTTTCGCCACGAAGCGTCGAAGAGTGCCGAGAAACACCTGATCGAGGCGATGGGCTCAGGTGTCGCGATCCTTGACTTCGACAGCGACGGGTTGCCAGACCTGTACTTCGTCAACGGTGCCGCGGTATCCGGTCGATCACCGGAGGGCCCGCTGGCCAAGGGGTCTCCCCGCCATTGGAACCGCCTGTACAGAAATCTGGGAGGCTGGCGCTTCCGGGACGTGACCCGGGAAGCTGGCGTCGCAGGCAAGGGCTATGGCATGGGGGTCGCGACCGCCGACTTCGACGGGGACGGAGACACGGACATCTTCCTGACGAACTTCGGCCCGGACATGCTCCTGCGCAACGAGGGGGACGGCACATTCCTAGATGTGTCGGCCATTTCCGGGATTCGAGGGGACGGGTGGTCCAGCGGCGCCGCATTCGCGGACTTCGATCGCGACGGACGCCTTGACCTGATCGTCGCGGGATACCTGCAGTGGAACTTTGAACTGAGCCGCCCCTGCGGCGAGGCCCTGCCCGCGCGCCGGTCGTATTGCCATCCAAGGGCCTTCCGGCCCGCGCGCCACACGCTCTACCGAGGTCTCGGCGACGGGCGATTCGAGGATGTCTCGGAGTGGAGCGGCCTCGGCGACCGTCCCGGCAAAGGACTCGGAGTGGCCATCAACGATTCTGACGGGGATGGCTGGCCCGACATCTTCGTCGCCAACGACTCCTACCCCCAGCAGCTGTTCCTCAACGAAGGCGACGGGCGACTTCGGGAGTCTGCGCTGCACGCAGGCGTGGCCCACGACAGCGAAGGTCGGGACTATGCCGGGATGGGAGTGGCGTGGGAAGACTTTGACGGCGACAGCTCGCCAGACTTATTGGTCAACGCCCTGGGCCGCCAAGGTTACTGGCTCTACCGGAACACTGGCGGCGAGTACCGGCCGGCCTCGCGGATCAGCGGTCTGACGGCCCTCTCCGAGCTGCGCTCGGGATGGGGCATGGGCCTGGTGGACTTCGACAACGATGGCTGGCGCGACCTCATGGTCGGCCAGGGCCACGTCATGGACGACATCTCGCTGAGCGACGAGGCGCTCGCTCACGAAGAGCCGCTGATGCTGGCGCGGAACTTGCACGGCCGGTTCTTCGACGTCTCGGACCGGGCTGGCCCGGCCTTTCGAACCGCGATGGCCGCGCGCGGGGTTGCGTTCGGCGACCTAGACCGCGACGGCCGTGTCGATGCCGTCATCAGCACTAACGGCGGACTGGCACTCCTGCTGCGCAACGTCTCGAGCGCCGCGGCGTGGGCGTCGGTCACGCTGGTCGGGCAAGGCGAGAACCGTGCGGCGATCGGGGCCCGGGTCTGCGTTGCACCGGAGAACGGGCGTCGCCAATGCGCCTTCCGGTCGACGGCGGGGAGCTACCTGTCATCGGCGTCCGTCCCATTGCACTTCGGCCTCGGGGATAGCCGACAATTGGCACGCCTCACAATCCAGTGGCCCGACGGCTCCCAGCAGCGCGTGATCGAGCCACCCTTGGGCGAGCTGACGGTCCGCCAGGCATCGACCGGGCTCCGGTGATCCCGAGCCAGCTCGGAATGGCGGGGCTTGCCCGCCGCACCAAGCCAGCGTGGCTGTCAGCCGTCAGCGGGCCGGTGGCCCGGCAGGGCGAGTGACGCTCGCACCAACCTAAGAGGCGGACTCATTGGCCGCCCTCCGGCACTGGCCACCAACGCTGGATCTCGGCTTGCAGCTCGGCAACGAGTTCCGGACGCTCTTCCGACAAATCGCGAGTCTCGTGCGGGTCAGCGCCGAGGTCGTACAGTTCCGGCTCGAACCGCATCCAATCCGCAATTGTTCCTCGGATCATCAGAGTGACGTCCCGGTTGGGCGTGTATGGCAGGATCAGCTTCCAGCCGTCCTGGCGCACAATGCTGCGGTACTTGAGGTTTGCCGCCGGGTCATCGACGTCAACCGCCGTGTGAGCGAACGTCGCCCCGAACACGGACTTGCGGGCCGACAGAGCGACAGGGTCGCGCAGGTCGATCCCGGGCAGCGATCGAGGTCCGCCAACGTCGGCAATGCCCAAAATCGTGGGAACAATGTCGACGCTGCTCACCAAGGTCGAGTCATCCCGGCCGGGCTCCACATGGCCCGGCCAGTGCACCATCACGGGAGTCCGGACGCCCATGTCATAGGGCGACATCTTGGCGCGTGACCTGCTCTGCGCCTCACGCGAAGTCTCGGGGATCCACCCGTTGTCGGCGACGTACAGCACGGCAGTGTTACGGGCCAGACCGCTCTCTTCGAGAAATTGGACTAACTCGCCGACCGTCTCGTCGAACCACTCAACCATCGCGAAGTACCGCGCGACGCGCTCGTGCCGCCCGGGCTGGGAATAGCCCTCCAGCAAGCGCTCGGGCGGATCGTGGGGAGTGTGCGGCATGAACGGCGCGTACCAAAGGAAGAACGGGGAAGGGCTTCCCTCGCCAGCCTGCAGGCCGCGGATGAACTCAAAGACCGGCTCCATCCCCTCACGTCCGATGACAAGGCCGTCGTCACCGTGGCGACCACGCCGCGTCACATCGCCGTGAGTCATCGCGCCGCTAAAGCCGTGATCCAACGGACTGCCCTCCCACCACTTGCCCGATTGGTGGCTCTGGTAGCCCGAACGGGCCAAGAGCTCGGCCACGTTGGGGCTACGGGCGAAGACACGCTCCATCGTGGCGCGATTCGCCGGATCGCGCATATGACGCGTGCCAGCTCCGGGAGGGTCGTTCCCCGTGATCCCGTGCTCGTGCGGGTACAAGCCCGTGGCGAGCGTCGCCAAGCTTGGACGGCACACGGGCGCGGGCAGGTATCCCCGCGTGAAGACCTTGGACGTCGAGGCCAGCCGGTCCAAGTTTGGAGTCCGGGCGACGGCGCTCCCCATGAATCCGTAGTCCGTCCACCCATGGTCGTCGGAGATGATCAGGACGATGTTTGGGGGTGCCCCGGCCTCCGCGTTGGTCCCGTTGCAGGCGGAGCACGCCAGGGCCGCCAGAATGAGCAGGCTCGTGTTGGGCTTCACGGAATCAGTACCCCTTCTGCTTGTCGACGACGTTGTGGAGGCGTTGGCCCTCGGCAAAGCGGGCAATGTTCGACTTCACGATGCCCAGCATCCGGCCCCGGTCCATGTCCGAGCGCCCCGCGATGTGCGGCGTGATGATCACGTTGTCCATCTTCCAGAGCGCGTGTCCTTCCGGCAGCGGCTCCGGATCGGTCACGTCCACGCCCGCACCTGCCAGCTTCTTCGAGTCAAGCGCCTTCACGAGGGAGTCCAGGTCATAGGTGCCGCCACGGCTGACCGCGATGAAATATGATCCCTGCTTCATCTTGTCGAACTGGTCCGGGCCGACCATCCGATGGCTGGCTGGCGTGTGGGGTGCCGCCATGAAGACGACATCGGCATCTGCGATCACGCTGTCCAGCATGTCGGGCTTGACCACCCTCTGCACATAGGGAAGGTACGGGATGTCCTCGGGATCGACCCCGACAACGTTCATGCCGTGGGCCCAGGCGCGGATGGCGATCTGCAGCCCGATGCCGCCCATCCCGATCACAAGGGCATTCTTGCCATTCAGCTCCACGAGGGTGTAGGGCCGGCCCTGCCAGTTCTCCGCGGCCTGCCTCTCCATGTATGTTGGGAGAAACCGTGTGTGGGCCAGGAGCAGCGCCATGGCATGGTCGGCAATCTCGGGCCCTTGAACGATCTGGTTATTGGTCAAGACGATGTCGCTGTTCGCGAGGACCTCGGAGCCCGACTTGTGCAAGACCTGCTCCACGCCTGCGCTGAGGGTCTGGACCCACCGCAGCTTCTTGCCGGCCTGCACCAGCTCCGGAGAAATGTTCCCGATGTACGCATCGGCATCGGCGATCTCTCCCATCGCGGTCTCGGCCGAGACCCTGACAAGCTTGACCTTGTCCGATGCCGCCTGCCAGTCAGCAATGGTCTCAGGGCTCTGCCCCGAGACGACAATCTTGAGCTGCTGCGCTCCGCACAGCGAGACCGATAGCGCAATCAGCGCCAGATACCGGATTGACATTGGTTTTCCTCCGCTCAGAATTGTACTGAACGCCGCGTTCCGGGCCGCTGCCTTGATAGACGGGCCTTCGGCAAGCGGCAATTCTTTCCCGCCAGCTCACCGCGCTCGCGGAACGCTCAGGCGAGCATTTGACGGACCACCGTGCCACCAACGTCCGTCAAGCGGAAGTCGCGGCCCGAGTGACGGTAGGTCAGGCGTTCGTGGTTGAGCCCCAAGCAGTGCAGCACAGTGGCCTGCAGGTCATGGACATGCACGGGGTCTTGGGCAACCGTCGTTCCGAGCGCGTCGGTGCGACCGATCACCTGGCCGCCTTTGATGCCCCCACCGGCCATCCAGACGCTGAAGCCATCGGCGTGATGATCCCTGCCGATATTGGCAGGATCGGACGGATCGCGCCATTCCGCGAGGGACGTGCGGCCGAATTCGCCCGCCCAAATCACGAGCGTCTCGTCCAAGAGGCCCCGTTGCTTGAGGTCTTTGATCAGGGCTGCCACCGGCTGATCGGTCGTGCGGCACTTTGCGCTGAGGCCCTTGTCAAGGTTGGAATGGTGATCCCACTGCGCATGCTGGTTCAGCACAAACCGCACGCCGCGCTCTACGAGCCGCCGAGCCAGCAGGCAGGTCATGCCGTACTCGCGGGTCGCGTCGGCATTCACGCCGTACATTTCGCGAGTGGCGTCCGATTCGCCTGAGACGTCGATCAGCTGGGGCGCCTCTGCCTGCATGCGAAACGCCAGCTCGTAGGCGGAGATGCGCGCCGCGATCTCCTGGTCGCCAGTCTTCTCCAGCTGCTGCGTGTTCAGCTCGCGGATCAGATCCAGGTCGTCGCGCTGCATGCGGGAAGTGATTCCCGCAGGATTGGACAGGTGCAGGATCGGATCTCCGCTGCTGCGGAGCAGTACACCCTGATAGTTGGAGGGCAGGAAGCCGTTCGTCCAGTTGCCGGTGCTCCCCTGCGTCGAAGAGCCGGTCTTCAGCACGACAAATCCCGGTAGGTCCCGCGACTCGCTGCCCAGTCCGTAGGTAACCCACGATCCGATCGTCGGGCGTCCTGGCAACGGGCTGCCTGACATCAGCAGCGACTGACCGGGGTGATGGTTAACAGAGTCGCCCCGTACCGACCGAACCAGACAGATCTCGTCGGCAATCGTTGCAGTGTGGGGCAACCACTCGGACAGCTCGATGCCGGAGTCACCGGCGGGCCGGAACTCGCGTCGGCTCGCGAGCACTCTGGCGGTCGGCTGGATGAACGCCAGCTGGAGCTGCTTCGCCACGGACGGTGGCAGCGGCTGGCCGTTCCATTTATGCAGCTCCGGTTTGGGATCGAAGAGGTCAATCTGGCTCGGGGCTCCGGCCTGAAACAGGAAGATGACGTTCTTCGCGGTCGGAGCGAAGTCTGGCTTCCGTGGGGCGAGCAGGTCCGTCGCGATTTCGGCGGTGCGCCCTTCTAGCGCGAGCAAGTGCGAGAGTGCCCCGGCGCCCAGCCCGAACAGAGTGCGATCCAGGAAATCTCTCCGGGATTGCAGGCGAATCAGATCTGGCAGTGTCATGGGCGTGTCACGAATTCGTCGAGGTTCATCAGCACCCGGCCTACCCCGGTCCAAGCCACGAGCTCTCGCGAGTCCAAGCCCTCGACATCTGGCAGCGAGTTCACCGCTTGCTGCGGAGAATTCCGGCCGGCAACGTAGCGTTCGAACCGGCCCGTCTCGGCCGTCGTGGGCGGGCGCCCTAGCGTGAGGCTATAGGCGTACCGCAGCCTGCCCTGGAACGACGGATCAGGGGCATCTGCCAGCACTCTGACCGCCAGTGCCTGCCAGGCCTCCGCAAACGTCGGGTCATTGAGCAGGTTTAGAGCCTGCAGCGGCGTATTCGAGCGCTCTCGACGACAGACCGCAGCCCGAAAGTCCGGGGAGTCGAAGTTCATCAAGAACGGGAATGGCTGCGTCCTCTGGAACTGAATGTACATCCCGCGCTTGTACCGGTCCCGTCCCATGCTGGCCACCCAGTCCGTGCCGCCAGCCTTGAAACCTGTCGTCCCCTTGGGCATGACCGGCCGGAAGCTTGGCCCCCCGACATCGTGGTGCACAAGGCCCGCGGCGGCAAGAGCCCGGTCCCAGATCAACTCTGCGGGGAGTCGCAGGCGACCCTGTCGCGCCAGAAGAGCGTTGCCAGGGTCATTCTCGGCAATCTGCGCGGAACGGTGGGAGGACTGCTTGTAGGTCTCGGATGTCACGATCAGCCGGTGGATGTGCTTGACATCCCAGCCGCTGTCCCGGAACTCGGCCGCGAGCCAGTCCAGCAAGCGCGGGTGGCTCGGCGATGCGCCCTGAGTGCCGAAGTCCTCGGAAGTCGGCACCAATCCCCGGCCAAAGTACGACTGCCAGATGCGGTTGACGGCGACGCGAGCGGTCAGCGGGTTGTCAGCCGAGAACAGCCAGCGCGCCAGGGCGAGCCTGTCGGGTACGGGCGTGGCCCGGGCGGGAAGCGCCCGGGGCGTTCCCGGCGACACCTCGATCCCGGGACGGTCCCAGCTGCCCCGGACCCGCAGGAAGGTCGGCTGCCGCTCGGCGCGCTCGCGCACAACCGGAGCCTCGCTTCGGTGCGGATATCTTGCGTTCAGCTCGTCGAGCTTCCGCAACGCCTCGGGAAAGCCCAGCTCCTTGACTCTCTCGGCGTCCGCGACCAAGCCATATGCGCGCAAGAAATAGTAGGTGACCATGTTGGCCTGCCGCCATGTGCGGCGTTCCGGGGGGATCTTGACGATTTCCTGCCCGCCGTCGGTGTTCAGACCAAGCTCTTGCCAGGCTAGGTCATAGCCAAGGTACACGCCGGGGTCAGCCCCGGCCTGCAGGCAGCGGCGCTCCCAATCCAGCTGGATGGCAGGAACGCCGTAGTCTTCCAAGATCGCTTGATGCTCTCTCCGGTACTCGTTCACCGTGAGCAGGTACGGGCCGATCTCACCCGGCAAGGGAGCGTAGATCATGCGCTCCTCGAGGTTGTCGAAGTACGCGAAGAGCTCGTAGAACTCGCGCTGGGAGACTGGGTCGTACTTGTGGTCATGGCACTGCGCGCAGCCAACCGTGAGCCCCAGCCAAACCGTGCCGAAAGTGCTCGCACGGTCCACAGTCTCCTCAAAGGCGTACTGCGCGGGATTCACGCCGCCCTCGCGGTTGCGCAGGGTGTTGCGGTGGAAGCCCGTTGCCACACGGTCCTCGACCGTAGCTTCCGGCATCAGGTCGGCCGCGATTTGCAGCGTGGAGAACTGGTCGAACCCCATTCCCGAGTTGAGCGCGTCGATCACCCAGTGCCGATAGCGCCACGCGTGCGGACGCACATAGTCCTTGGCGTACCCGTCCGAATCGGCGTAGCGCACCTGATCCAGCCAGTGCATCGCCTGCTTCTCACCGAAATGCTCGGAGGCCAGCAGCCGCTCCACGCCCCTCTCGTAGCCATCGGCGCCGAGGTCTCTGAGGAAATCCCGCTGCTGTTCGGGTGTCGGGGGCAGACCGGTCATGTCCAAGGTCAGCCGCGTCAGCAATGCATGGGCATCCGCGGCTTGGGCCGACGTGTGGCCTTCTAGGCGCAACCGTTCTTGAACGAAGTGATCCACGGCGTGGACCCCGGGCGGCACTGCCGGCCTTGCGATCGGCTTGAAGGACCAGTGCCTCCGGGAGTCGGAGCCGTCTTCCGCCCTCGCCCGGACTTGGGCAGCGTCGGGCCAGTCCGCACCTTGGTCAATCCATGCCCGCAGGAGGCCGATCTCGGTCTCGGTCAGCGGGTCGCCTACCGGGGGCATCACCACCTTTACCCGATAGCCCGCCACCATGTGCACCAAGCGGCTCTCGGCCGACTTTCCCGGAATGATCGCAGGGCCGGAATGGCCCCCACGCAGCGCGGCTTCGCGCAGATCGAGCCGCAAGCCGTTCATCGCATTCGCCGGACCGTGGCAGGCTTGGCAGCGACTCTCGAGAATCGGCCGCACATGGGTGTCGAATTCCACGCGGGTCCGCGCAGGCGGAGGTAAGCCCTCCGACTGAGCAGTCAGGGCTTCGGCGCCGATAACGAACAGCCCGATCGCGAACGCCGGCAAGGTCCAGGTGGTCCAGGGCCCGCGCGCCAGACATGTCAATTGCCCCTTTCCCGTCACGATTCGGAGACTCTCGCCGCGATCTGTCGCGAGCGACGCCCCTCCGATGGTAGCCACGACGTCAGCCTGTCGCAATCGCCGAGCGAGCGAGCGAGGCGCCCCGCCACTCACCGACGGACCTTCTCCCAGCGCCCGGCCCATCCGTCGCAGCAGCGTGAGAGCTAGGACCGCGCCACCGAAAGGGACGCCACACCGCAGCCTCAGAAGACGAGTTTCAGGCCCAGCTGCACCAAGCGCGGGCGGCGGGTCCCCCCGACCAGCCCGAAGTTGCGGTTCGCCACATTGCCGTTCGGGTTGAGGAACTGGGCGTGATTGAACGCGTTGAACATCTCTACGCGGAACTGGACAAACCGCTGCTCACCGAGAGCAACCTGCTTCTGAATCCCGATGTCGAACAGATTCAGGCCGGGCCCGCTGATCGGGGCACGGGGCGAGTTTCCGAAGAAGCCCCGCTCGGTGTTCTCGAAGCACTGCTTGTCGATGAACAGGCGGTCCCTCCGGAGATCCACACTCGACAGGTCACCCGAGCAGACACGGTTCGGCCTGTGGCCCACGAACGGGCTGCCCGTGCGGTTCGGAACGGTGATGAAGATCGGCAGCCCCGTCGAGAACGTTGCGATCGTGGTCACGTTCCAGCCACCAATGACGGCGTCCGCGGCCTTGCCCATCCCGGCCCCGAAGAGCCGGTTCCGGCCTACGGGCAACTCCCAGATCGCGCTGAACACAGCGCGGTGCTGGACGTTGAACGACGTGGGGCCCTTGTCAAGAGCCCGATTTGTCGCGATCTGATTGTTCGTCGCCCCTCCGAGCTCCCATCCGTCGTAGAGCGCCTTGCCGAAAGTGTACTCGGCGCGAAAGTCCAGTCCGCCAGACATCCGGTGGTGATAGCGCGCAATCAGGGCGTTGTAGTTGGAGTTGGCGTTGAAGTCGGACTGGAGAATCGCGTTGTAACGCGTGTAGGGCCGTGTCGAGCGGTCGCATCGCAGGTCGGAGCCCACCACGCACTGGTTGTTGTCGTAGCGATTCTGCTGCCGGTGGCCACTGTTGCCCAGATAGCTCAGCTCTAACAGGTCGTTGTCGCCCAACGTGCGCTGGATCGAGAAATTCCACTGCTGGACATACGGCGTCCGGCCCTCCTCCTGGAGAGTGAACGGCGTGATCCCCGAGGGCAGGTTGCGGGCAAAGTCTTCGTCGATGGGAGGCAGCGGCACGACGGGAAAGATGTTCACGCCGGGAATGAACTCCGGGACAAGCTTCCCTGTGTTGATCGCGTCGACGCTGTTCGTGTAGGGCGGTCCCACGGCCGAGAACTGCAACTCGATCAACTGCATGTCCGAGAAGTAGGCACCGGCGCCCGCGCGGATCACAGTCTTGTCGTCCAGCTGCCACGCGATGCCAAACCTGGGCGCGAAGTTGTCGCTGTCCGGCTCGATCACCCGCGGATCAACCTGACCGAGGACCGCAAACTCGAGCAGGCCTGTCGCCGGGTCGAAACCGTGCGGGTAGTCCGCGGCCCACCCTTGCGGGTTCGGAATCGTGTCCTTGAACCATGACAGCCCCCAGTTGACCGTGAGATTCCGCCGGACTTTCCACGTGTCCTGGATGTAGGGCATGAACTGCGTGTGCCGGTAAGGCAGCATGGGCAGGCCCCGTGTGCTCCCGCGGTCGGGGGTGCCGATCAGATAGTCCACGAAGCCGTTCCCGCTCCGGCCATCCGGCGTTAGGTTGCCCGCGGCGTTGGTCGCCAGTTGCGCGGAGTACACGCGGTTGTAGATCAGGCTTCCGTGGGCGCCGGCATTGGCGTTCTGCTGCCAAGTCCGCCGATAGCGGATGCTCGCGCCGAAACGGAACTGATGGTTTCCGGAGACATAGGTCATGCCCGGGTCAAGCTGGTAGTTGTTGTCGATGTTCCCGAGATCACCGTTCGAGCGCCCGAATCCATGGAAACCTTGGATGCGCTGGGCAAAGACGCCACGCGTGTCAAAGGTGCCCGTGATCCCCAGAGGCGTGAGAATGTCGCCGACGTCGCGGGCCTCATTGCTGAACAGCGCTTGATTGCGGGACACACCGATCCGAAGCGTGCTGATCCACTTGGGCGAGATCGTGTAGGTGTGCTGGAGCATCCACATCGCGAATTCGTTCGGATAGAACGCGCCGCTGAGGGGGAACGCGCCGGGGCGCACCGCGGAGTTGTCCGACCAGATGTACTGGGTGAACAAGCTCTGCTTCTGGCTGAGCTGGGTGTCGACCCGCACGTTGAACTGGTTGTCGTCAACCGTGTTGCGGGGGTGCACGAACAGATTGTTCGGACGGGCGGTGAAGCTCGACCCGGGCAGATAGTATTGCAGGAGATTCTCGGAGACCGAGTTATACCGCGAGCGCGGAACCGTCTGGTTCGGGAATGGATCACGCCTGCCAGCCTCTAGGTCGAGAGTGCCGGGATCGTGGATCACGAAGGGATCCTCGGAGAAATCGCCGCCGAACATCGCCGGCGTCGGCGTGAACACACCGCGCGAGAAGGCGACCCGCTCGCGCATGCCCTCGTAGCCGCCACGGAACCAGACCTTGTTGCGCTTGATCGGGCCGCCCACCGAGAAGCCGAACTGGTTGCGCTTCAGTTCCTCCGGGCCGGGTGCGAAGAAGCTGCGCGCATCGAGCTTCGTGTTGCGCACGAACTCGAAGAGCTCCCCGTGGAATTCGTTCGATCCCCCTTTCGTCGTGACGTTCACCATCGAGGGATTGGGACCCTGGTCCGGCATGAAGAAGCTCGACTGCACCTTGAACTGGTCAACATTGGCGACCGACACGTTCACCGCCAGCTCACCGCCACGCGCACCACGCACCTGAATGCCGTTGATGGTGTAGCTGTTGTTGGCCGCTTTGACGCCACCCACGACGACGAACCGGCCCGGGTGCCCGATCTGCCCGGCAAAGCTGGCCCGCCCCTCGGCGGGGGCAGTCCCGCCGGACAGCAGCGCCAGTTGCAAGAAGTTGCGGCCGTTGAGCGGGAGTTCCGTCACGCGGTCTGAGTCCACGACTGTGCCAATAGCGTTCGACTCCGTCTCCAGCAAGATGGCGGCTGCCTCCACCGTGACCACTTCGGTCACCTGACCGACCTCCAGCGCCACATTCACCGCGGCGCGCTGGCCCACCTGCACCAGAAGATCCGTGATCTCCTGAGTCGCGAAGCCCTCGCTGGACACTCGGACTGTGTAGGTCCCCGGCGTGATGTCCGGGTAGATATAGTTCCCGGACTCGTTCGTCGAGACCTCAATCTCAGCCCCTCTCTCCGGGCTGACCAGGACGACTTGAGCACCTGGGATTACGGCCCCGGTCGAGTCGGTAACGGTGCCCGCCACCGCGGCGCTGCCCGAAACCCCCTGCCCCCAAACGTGGGCCGCGAACAACAGTGCCGCGAGCACTCCAGCAATTTTGTAGCCAGTACCGATTAATCTCACAAGACCTCCCCCAGTGGCCGCGTCCGCCGGACCACCACACCTAGATGTCGCAGATCCTACCACCCGACCGCGGCAACCATGGGTTTGCGACCGCACTTATGGCATTCCGACGGGCGTTCAGGCCTGCCTCAGACATGGATTCTGGGCTCTGGCGCCCGGAGATCGGCCGCAGAGCGGTCTGGGGCGCATCCCGACCAAGTCGATCCCCAGATGCGATTCCGCCGCCCCCGCTTGGCGCGTGCCAGTTGCGGCCATCTGGCGCGGGGCGCCATCCGCGACCGCTCGCGGATTGCCGCCAGAGCCGTGCTAACTGCCCCTAGGGTCGGGGGCCGAGCCGCCTGATTCGAACATTACGGCATTCCACGCGCATGGGCACGCCCGAGTGGAGCTGGATCGCGACAATGCCCGCCGGAGATCGACTGTCCTCGCCGGCGAAGGTTACCCTGCCGTTCAGCGTCAGGCGGATCGCGTCGCCGACTGCGCGAATCTCGTAGCTGTTCCAGCCCCCGGGCCGAACAATGTCCCGAGCCCGATGCCAGCCCGCGTCAGGGGTAGGCATCAGGCCCCGCCCGCGGCCCTGCTCCTCGTAGAAGTTTCCCCAGGCCGACCGCGCGCCGGCGTCCGAGAAGTCGGCCTGGTAGCCGTGCACGACCCATCCCGGCCCGGGCATGCGCCTGCTCCGGAACTGGATTCCGCTGTTCCCGTTGCGCAAGCGGACATCAAGCCTCAGCACAAAGTCGGCGAATGAGCCGTCATGGACCAGAAACGTGTTCTGTTCGAGGTTGATCCCGTCGCTCGATCCCACGATCGCTCCGTCGCTCACAGACCACAGGCGTGGATCTCCATCCCATCCGTCGAGGCTCTCGCCGTCGAACAGCCGGACGAACCCTTGGTCGCGCTCGGTGGCCGAGAGTTCGTTGGGCCCCTCGGCTTCCAGGGACACTGCGAGTGCGAGCAATGCCACCAAGCCGCAGGTGCGAAGCATCAGCGAAGTACCGAGAAAGTGCACGGCAGGGCTGGAGCGGCGACGGAGCGTGCCGTCATCGCGGCCGCCAGTTCGGGTGGGGAGCGTGAGCTTCCGCCATCGCGGCCTCGATCTCTCGCACGATATCGGGATGGTTGCGGGCGACGTTGTACTTCTCCGAGAGATCTCGGACTACGTCGTACAGCTCGACACGACCCGTGAACATCGGCCGTCGCACACCCTTCCACCGCCGCAGGCGAATCGCCTGGGCCGACCCTCCCTCGTAGAATTCCCAGTACAGATACTCGTGCTGCCCCTGTCGGCCAAGTTCCCCGAGCAGCGTTGGGGCGAAGCTGACAGAATCCACGCCGCCAGGCATGTCAGCCCCCGCCAGCTCGGCCACAGTCGCCATCAGGTCGCCGAAATATCCCACGTGGTCCGAAGTGCGCGCAGCGCCGACAGTCCCTGGCCACCACGCGAGCAACGGCACCCGAATGCCGCCGTCGTAGAGGTCGCGCTTGATCCCGCGCAGTGCTCCGGAAGGGTTGAATCGCACCAGATCGTGGTTGGACTCGTTGTGGGGCCCGTTGTCGGAGGAGAACATCACGAGTGTGTCCTCGGCGATTCCGAGCTCCTCCAACCGGTCCAGCAGAGCGCCGACATCGCGGTCCATGCGGGTGACCATCGCCGCCTGTCCCTTGTCGGGGCCAGGCCAGTCCTCTCCCGCGTAGATGCCGTGGTCTGGGACCTCGGCCCCGTCTCCGGTAGCACGAGTCCCCTCGTTGTTGGCGTGGGGGATGGTCAGCGCCAAGTACAGAAAGAAGGGCGCGCTGCCCCGCTCCCCGATCCACTCGAGCGCCTGTCGCATGATCACGTCGTGGGCGTACTCGTTGCGCTCCGTGGCCCACCCTCCGTGAAAGCCGCCGTAGACACGCTTGGTGCGCTGGACGGAGTTCCGGAGCCGGACCCGGTCGAGGCCGTTCCACAGAAACTCCGGATAGTAGTTGTGCGCGTGAACTTGGTTGAGGTAGCCGAAGAAAGTGTCAAAGCCCTGCTTGAGCGGGTGCCCCTCAAGCCCGACCTCCCCAAGTCCCCACTTGCCGAACAGCGCCGTGTCGTACCCTGCCGACTTGAGCACTTCGGCAACGGTGACGTCCTCTGCCCGCAAAGACTGGGCCGTCATGTCCGGACCTGGAGCGTTGCCCCTGACGTGTGTGTGCCCGGTGTGCTGGCCGGTCATCAGGACGCTCCTGGAGGGCGCGCACACCGTGGCACCGGCATAGAACTGGGTGAAGCGAAGCCCCTGGTCGGCCATGCGGTCCAGGCTAGGTGTCTGGATCACCCGCTGGCCGTACGAGCCAAGGTCGCCGTAGCCAAGGTCGTCGGCAAGGATGAAGATTACGTTGGGCGCCGCGGTCGCCGTAGCGGCAACGGCGCAGATCAGCGCGGCGGCGCGCAGGGAACGTTCCATGGATTCCTCCGAAAGACCAGATTCTACCGCCGGGGGCCCACTGGGCCCCACTGAGTCGCCTCAAGGAAGGCCAGCAGGTCGGCGATCTCGCCCTCGCTGAACTGCCCGTCAAGGCCAGAGGGCATGACCGACACCGTACCGGGCCGGACCTCCTCTATCTCGGACCGCGCCAAGCGGACGCGCTCGTCAGCGTTCACAGCGATGACCACCTGGTCGCCCGCGTCTTCCACGATCACGCCGCTGACCTCACCGTCGCCTGTCACCGCCACCACCGGCTCGTAACTGCGGACAAAGCTAGCGCTGGGGTAGACGATGGCCTCGAGCAGGTCCCTGCGCTCCCGGATTTGGCCGATGCGCGTGAGCTCGGGGCCAACCGCGCCTCCCGCGTCGCCGATCGCATGGCAGGCCAAGCAGGCTGCCTCGCTGCTGTTGAAGACAGCCTGGCCGCGGATGGCGTCACCGGATTCCAATTCGCGGAGCAAGCGATCCAAGTTCGCGCGCTGGCTCTCCAGGCCACCAACCTCTCCCGCCAACAGGGCGTCAACCGCGTCGCGGACCGTGGGACCGTACCGCGCCGTTGCACGCTCCGCCTGGTCGGCCCGGACATTGGAGAGGCCGGCGGCCTCCTCAAGACCAGCGACGAGACTGGCGCCAACTGCGGCGACACCCGACTGTCCGAAGGCCTCGACCAGCGGTGGCAGTTCCATCGGGCCGACTTCCGGAAGCAGCCCGGCCACGACCAAGAGCTGGGCGTCGTCGAGCGGCACAGCGGAGAGCACGCGGGCAGCAGCGGCCCGTGCCTCGACCGGCCGGGAAGCGAGGACCTCGCCCACCGCGAGGTCGAAGAGTTCGGCGTTCAGACTGCTAACGCCGGACACGCCTGCGTCCAGGGCCCTGACCCGAGTCGCACCGTCCAAGCCCGAATCGCGGGCGACACCGACCAGCGCCCGGTCGAGGATGGGAAGCCCGTCCTCTCCCCGCGGCAGGCTCTGGCCGGCCCGCAGCGCAGCCTGGCGGGTTGCATCCCGGCCCAGCGCCGCAGCGACGGCTCCCGGCCATCGTTCGGGCGCCGCATCGACCGGTGCGACGGCCATTGCCTCCAGCGCCAGTCGGGCTGCCCCGGGCCTGTCTGCTCTCTCCACGGCCTCGGCAAGGAGTCGCTGCACCCGGGGATGCGTCGCGAATCCGGCCAGCAGGTCCCCCAGACCGTCCCGACTGTCCTCGCCGGCGGCACCCAGCCGATCCCCGAGGTAACCGGCCAAGAGCCCTCCCCACTCGGGATGCCGTCCGGCAATCCATCGCGCTGCCTTGGCGATCTCTGGCGCGGGATCCTCGAGCCATGTGAGCAGGCGGCGCCCGTCCAGTGCCGGCGGGCGCATCTGGTCAAGCGCGATCATCGCGGCGCGCTGAGTGGCGGTCGAACCCGCCCGCAGGCCGGCCGACGTGGCCCTCGGATCGGCAATCTCGATCAGGGCGTAGACCAAGGAATGGGCCAGCACCTCGTCGTCTCCGCTACTTCCGGCCGCGGCAAGCAGCGGTGCCACGGCGCGAGGGTCGCCGATACGCCCCAGTGCCTCGGCCGCGCCGCGCCGCACTCTGGCCGATGGGTCGTCCAACAGGCCCATGGCCGCGTCGAGGGCTTCGGCATCACGGTGCAGCGCCACCGAGTGGAGGGCCGCAAGCCTTACGTCTCCCGTCTCGTCGGCAAGTCCCGCCCGCACGGCGTCGCGGGCAGCGTCCCCTTCGATGCGAGTCAGGGCCCAGACGGCGTTCAGGCGGGCAGCGGGACTGCCCTCGGAGAGGCTATCCCGCAGCGACGGCAAGGCCTCGGCACGGGCCAACTCTCGGATTGCCCTCGACCGAACCGCCGGACGCGAGTCATCGAGAAGCCCGGCGAGCTCCTCAGGCTTCAGGCCGACCCAGCCAATCCCGACTCCCCGCGGGTCGGGCGGTGGTGACGCTCCCCGGCGCCGGATGCGGTAAATTCCGCCGAGTACATCCGGCTTCTCCATCTGGGAGGTCGGGCAGCACAGCTTGTACCAAGCACCCGTGTCGACGACCAGCAGGCTGCCGTCCGCATCTTCCATCACGTCTGTGGGGTGAAAGTCCCTGCTCTCCGACACCAAGAAGTCCTGATCTTCGGTGCGGAACGTCGCACCGCTCGCGATCAGTCGGTGAGAAGTGACCTTTCGCAGGTTGAACGGTTACGCTTCACAATGCACCTCCATTGTCGTACAGCGCCTTGTGCGGGCGGTGCCTGTTGGAGAATCGGGACCTGCAAGGCGGTTCGATTCTGCTCTTGCCTCGACGCAGTCCGGAGGGCCATGCCCGTCACACCCGAGGTGGGCCTGAGGCTGCAAGGAGGCGGACGCCCCCTCCTTGTGCTGCCATATCGGCGGGAATGGCGGCCCTGACACGCTGAATTCGCCCGCGAAGCGCCCCAGCGCTCCCTCTGGGACCCGGAACGGGCTGCGGTGTGGCTCCGCAGCCCAAGCAGAGCACCGGCCCGCCCGCCCGCGGCAGTCGCAGCGTCGACGCTTCCAGAGCGTGCCATGCCACCGCGGCCAGGGCGTCCCGCCAAGCATGGCAAATTGGCAGCTGCGGGCCTGGCTCGGAGCGGCTGGCTCCAGTGCGCCAGCACCTCTTACGTCGTGGGAATGCCTCCGGGCGGCGGTTTCGGCCCCCCTGCCGGCCTGCTCCCCAGCTCCCGGCACTGAGAATGGACCGGCGGCAGCCGCTGCCAGCCGGCCAGGGCCGGCAGGGTGCCCGCCAGTGCGCCCCAGCAGGCACTTTGCATCGTGAGAAACTGGCGGCCGGCCGACAGGACGGCTCGCGGAGTGCCCCGTCCCGCGCCGGCAAAGCGGCCCCCTCGCTTGCCCGCTCCTCCCCAGCGCTCGCATCAGCCGCTCTCCTCAGCCGCACCCGGCAAGCCTGGCAACAGCGGCTGCGGCACGCTGTCCAACCGCACGTACAAGCCCCTCTCCGCGCCCCGCACCACGCGCAGCGCCGGCAGCGAGCCGGCCCGAACTCGGGACCAGAGCGTCTGGCGCGACACCCCCAGTGCCCGCGCCGCCTCCCCGGCCCGCACGTAGCCCTCCGGGACCACCTCGCGAAACTTCGCCCTCACCCTCGCGTCCAGCCGCACCCGCAAGGCGCCCTCCGGCCCCGACCGCTCGGCCGGCACCCAACCCTGCTCAATCCAGCGGTACAGCGAGGACACCGACACTCCCAGCTCCCGCGCCGCTGCCGGCACCGACACCGGCTCCGGACCGCCGGCCGGTTTGCGCGGGCAGCCGGGGATGCCGTACTGCCTCCGCACGGCCGCCACCCGTTGCCACGTGAACTCCAGACCGCGAGCGGTGCGCAGCCCTCTCCGCCGCAACTCCGCGGCCACCTCGCGGTCGTAATCAAACCGCGCCAGGCGCCGCACCAGCTCCACGGTCGCTGCCGGCGTGCGCTCGGGCCGTGGCATGGGCTGCAACCCCAGCTCCCGCTCGTCGATCCAGCCCCCTCGCCAGCGCAGCAGCACTCCTAGCTTGCCCGCCTCGCGGTCCGCTGTCAGCACCACTTCCTCCAGCACCGCCCGCAGCAGCCGCTTGCGGTCCCGCCAAGTGGTCGCCGCGTCTTCCCACACCGCCCGCAGGTCCTCGCAGCACCGCGCCAGCTCCTCCCGCTCCTCCGGTGACACGCTGGCCGGCTCGCCCTGCCGCGCCGCCTGCAGATCCTTCCGCGCTCCCGCCAAGGCCTCCTGCGCCCGCTCCAGCGCTTGCTGCGCCCGCTCCCAGTCCCGCGCCAGCGTCCGCTTCACCCGCCGGAACTCCGGCTCCACCTCCAAGTACTCCTTGCGCGCCTTGCGCTCGTCCCACTGCTTGCGCTCCACTTCCCGCCGGTACCCCAGCAGCCGCCGCCGCTCCTCCTTGTCCCGCTGCCGTTCCGCCTCCAGGGCAGCCTCCGCCGCTGCCGGCCCCAGCCCATCCAGCACGATCTCCGCCACCAGCCGGTCCAGCCGCACGCCCCCCAGATACTGGCAGCCCCCCTCGCCGTCCAGACTGGGCTCGCAGCGGTACTGCACCGCGTTCGCGTAACGCACTGTCAACTGCCGCCCGCAGCTGCCGCAGGTGGCCAGCCCCTGCAGCAGAGCCCGCCCTTCCCGCGCCGCCCCCCGTCCGCCCTGCCCCACTGCGTTCCCCGCCAGCCGCGCCTGGATCGACAGCCACTCCTCCCACTCCACGTAGCCCTGATGGTGCTTCGTCAGCAACACCCGCCACTCCTCCATCGGCAGCTTGCGCCTCGTCTTCTGCTCCCGACCCCGCTCGTCCAGCTGCAGCCTGGTGCGCGTTCTGCCCCACGCGTACGCCCCGCCCATGGCCGGGTTCCGCAGCACGTTCCACACCCGCGAGTAGGTCGCCTCGCGCCACTCCAAGCCGCGCTCGTCCAGATGCCGCGTCGGCAGCTTCATCCCCTCCGCCCGCAGCTGCCGCGCCACTTGCAGGGCCGTCCCCAGCTCCCGGAATCGCTGGAACACCTCGCCCACCGCTTCGCGCACGTCCCGGTCCGGATCCTTGCGCAGCCGCTTGCCGTCCACGACGAAGCCCGTCGGCACGTGGTGGTACAGCTCGCCGCGCCGCGCCTTGCTCAGCATCCCCTTGTCCAGGCGCGCCTTGATCTTGTGTAGCTCCGCCTCCGACAGCGTGCCGTGAATGCCCAGCACGAAACTGTCGTCCCCGCTGTTGGCGTCGTACACCCCTTCGTCCGTCACCAGCAACGTCTCCGTGGCCCGCAGCCAGCGCAGCAGCTTGAACCAGTCCGCCCCGTTGCGCGCGAAGCGCGAGGCATCCAACCCGAACACCGCTCCAGCCCGCCCTCGCGCCACGCTCTGCAGCAGCCGCGCGAACCCCGCGCGCTGCACTTCCCCTGATCCCGAGCAGCCCAGATCCTCGTCGATCGTCTCGATGCGCTCCCGCGGCCAGCCCAGCTGCTCCGCCCGCTCCCGCAGCTCGTATTGCAGCCGCGTCGACTCCCGGTTCTTCAGCACTTGCCCCGGCGTCGACTGGCGCACGTACACCAACGCCAGCCGCTCAAGATGCCGCGCCCGGATCAGCGTCTCCCGCTTCATCGCTCAACTCCCGCGCTCGCGCCCGCAGCAGCATCCGCGCCAGCTGCTCCACCGCTTCCCGCCGCGCCCCGGCCGGCAGACTCCGCCAGCGAGCCTGCCGCTCCTCGTGCTCCAGCAACGCCAGCAGCCGGCCCTCCAGCCCCGCTGCCGGCCCCTTCTCGGTCTCTCGCATGGCGCCTCCGCAAGGCTCCCACCAGCGTACGCAAGGCGCGCAGGTGAGACACGCGCAGGCGCACGCACTGGGCGCCCTCCGGCGGCGGCTGCAGCGTGGTCCAAGCAGCGGGGAAGGAGCGCCGACGACCGTCGGGCAGCTCAACGTACAGCCACAGCTGGCCGCTGGGACGCCTCCGACTGGACAGGATCTTGAGCGGCCAGCCGTCGAACGGGTGCCCCCTGCGGCAAAACCGCGCCTGCTCCGGACGAGAATCGTGGAATGGAGTAGTATGACGCCCCTCTGAACGATGTCGCGAATAGCCGTCCTTGGTAGTCCTCGCCGAATCCATCGGAGGCATACCGCGCCAGCCCGACTGGCGCGGCCGGTCCCATCTGGGTCATCACGGACAGCAGCCCACCGGTCATGGGGTGGTCATCCGTAACACCGTGGGCCTTGCCGTACACGCCGCCGTAGACCGCATGCACGATCCCGTCACGCTTGCCCAGCTGGGGATGGTGCAAGAACGTGGAGGTTAGGAAGCGCTCGCCGTCAGGGGCAAACGCCACCTCGACGGGGTTGTCCATGCCACCTGTCAGCACCGGCTCGACGGGACCGCCGCCAGGCCGGCGCCGGAATATGTGTGCGGCCCGTGTTACTAGCGGATCCTTGCCAGGGCGCTCGTACGTCTGCTCAGCGAAGGCGCCCTTGGTCCAGTAGATCCAGCCGTCCAGGCCCAAATAGGGACCGTGCAAGTCGTTGGCGCAGTTTGTCAGAGTCTTGCCATCGAACCACTCCTCGCGACGGTCCGCCACGCCGTCTCCGTCGTCGTCTGTCAGCTTCCAAATGCTCGGCGGGGCGGCAACATACACCGAGCCGTCGTGCCACAGAACGCCCTCCGGGAGCATCATGCGATCCGCGAACACGGTGCGGCGGTCAAAGCGGCCGTCGCCGTCAGAGTCTTCCAGCCGTAGGATGCTGTGCGGTCGTTCCGCGAGCTGGGTCTGAACCCGGTCGTTCGAGCCCGACGACTCTGCCACGTACAGCCGGCCCTCGTCGTCGATGTCGATGATCATCGGCCGCTCCACGAGGGGCGGTCCGGCCGCAATCTCAAGGTCAAACCCCTCGGGTATCAAGAATCCGTCGCGCGGGGACTGCGTGCAACCCCCAACGATGACTGCGAGGGCCAGAGATGCGGCTGTTGAGAGTTTCACTTCGGCTCCAGATCGCCCGGGTTGCCGCGTGCGGGCTCCGGGTGGGACGTGGCGACCATGCTACCGCCACCGGGCCCGAGACGCCAGAGCACGAGGGGCCGGGCCTTAGGGTGCAGTCAAAAATAACTACAGCATTGTGTCTTGATTCGACAAGAATCCGAAACTCTAGCGTCTCCGTCAGGCGCTAGTTGCATGGATGAGGCTGGCTGTAGCGACCCTGCGCCGACGACAATCCACGACTGGGGGGGGGCATTCTCGCCCAATTTCCCTCTCTCGGGCGACATCCGGCCCTCCCAAGCCACATTGTGCCCCCCAGCGCAGACCGATTGTTATGACATGGTTCGTATATATGTATGTATGAATACTATAATAATGGCCCGTGAGACCCACCCTCTACTCCGCCGACACCCTGGCCGACATCCTGCGCCGCATGACGGTCGCCACCCTCCCCGAACTCGCCAGCGCCCTCGGCGGTGCCTCCCACGCCACCGTTTCCCGCAAGCTCAAGCAGCTCGGCCACCTCTCCTCCTAGTCCCACAGCGGCAAGTTCTACGCCCTCCCCGAGTGCGCCCGCTTTGACTCTCTCGGCCTGTGGTGCCACGACAACCGTGTCCGCTTCTCCTCCCACGGCACCCTGCGCGCCTCCGCCCGGGCCCTCGTCAGCTCCTCCGGCGCCGGCTTCCGCCCCGCCGAACTCGACTCCCTGCTGGGTGTCCGCAGCATCGACACCCTCGCCCTGCTGGCCCGCAACGACCAGCTGGCCCGCGTGCGGCTGCGCGGCCGCACCCTGTACTGCTCGGCCGACCCCGCCCGCCAGCAGCTGCAGATCGCTGCCCGCCGCATCCAAGAAGCCGGCCAGCCCTTCCCGCCGCCGCCCGAGCCCCAGCTCGTCGAGGCCTCCGTGGCCGCTGCCATCGCCCTGTTCTGCAGCCTGCTCAACGAAAAGCAGCGCCGCCTGTTCGCCGGCCTCGTCTCCCTGCTGTGCGGCCACGGGGGCGACCTGCGCGCCGCCGCCCTGCTCGGCCTGCACCGCTCGACCGTCAGCAGGGGCCGCCACGAACTCGCGAGCGGCGACGTCGACACCGACCGTGTGCGCAGGAAGGGGGCAGGCCGCAAACCCTTGCAAAAAAAGCCTCTCCCGCAAAATCTGTGGGTCCTCGGCTATTCGTTCCAGCGGTAGCCTTATTCGTTGCGTTCTCTCTCCCAGACGCGTAGCGGCTGCGGCACTGTGGTTCCAGTTCGGGCACGATAGGTAGTGAGCACGATGCCAGCCGTGCGCCGGGTTTGACGCTGGCCGCGGCCTGAGCCGCGCTCGGACGCCGACCCCACGAGAGGAAGAAGCGGCGTGGGCCGCTTCTTCAGGAGAGAGCCACATGCAATTGAAGACGCTTCTGAACCGGGTCTACAAGCTGCCCGGTTTCGTGTACGGGAAAATCCGGCTGGTGCCGGCCGGGAAGCAGGGCGGGCGGGATCGTCTGGAGGTGGAGGTGCGCCCGCGAGCCGGTACGAAGGCGCGGTGCTCGGGCTGCGGCAAGCCAGGTCCGGGTTACGACCGCCTGCGACCGCGTCGATTCCAGTTCGTGCCGCTGCTGGGCCTGGCCTGCTACTTCGTCTATGCGATGAGACGCGTGAACTGTGCGCACTGCGGAAAGGTGAAAGTGGAGCGTGTGCCGTGGGCCGAGGGCAAGCGGCAGTCGACCAGGGCCCTGGACTGGTTCCTCGCCAGTTGGGCCAAACATCTCTCCTGGCAGGAGACCGCGAATGCCTTCGCGGTCAGTTGGGACCGGGTCTGCCGTGCGGTCGGGATGGCAGTGGCATGGGGCCGGGAACGTGTTTCCCTGGAAGGGATTACCTCCATCGGGGTGGACGAGATCGCGTGGCAGAGCGGACACAAGTACCTGACCTTGGTGTACCAGTTGGACGCTGGCCGGCGACGGCTGCTGTGGGTCGGGAAGCAGCGCAAGATCACGACGCTGGAGAGCTTCTTCACATGGTTCGGAAAGCAACGCGCGGCGCAACTGCAAGTCGTCTGCTCGGACATGTGGAGGGCCTACCTGCGGGTGATCAGGGAGCAGGCCGGCCAGGCTCGGAATGTGCTGGATCGCTTTCACATCATGCAGAAGCTGAGCAAGGCCATCGATGCAGTGCGGGCGGCTGAAGCCAAGCAGCTCAAGGCAGAGGGCAACAAGCCGTGCTCAAGCATTCGCGCTGGCTGCTGCTCAGGCGCCGGGACGGCCTCAGCGAAGAGCAGGAGCCGAAGTTGGCCGACTTGCTGAAGCTGAATCTGCGCACGGTGCGAGCCTACCTGCTGAAGGAAGACTTGCACTTCCTGTGGGCCTGTCGATCACCGACCCAGGCCAACAAGTTCATCAAGCGCTGGTGTCGGCGCGCGATGCGCTCGAGGATCCAGCCCATGCAGAAGGTGGCCAGGATGCTGCGCAACCACCGGCCACTGGTGCTGAACTGGTTTCGCACCGGACGAGCCTTCTCCTCCGGCGCGGTCGAGGGCATGAACAACAAAGCGAAAGTGGCCATGAGAAAGGCCTATGGATTCAAGTCCTACAAGGCATACGAACTCGCGCTGTATCATACACTTGGCGATCTGCCGGAACATGATCTCGCCCACAGGTTCTGCTGAAGAGCCCAAAAAAAAGCCCTGGATGATCGAACAGCTGCTGCGACTTCTCCGCACCGAAACGACCGGCGATCCCATGGGCGGACTGCTGTGGACCTACCGCTCACTGGCCAAGCTGGCCGCCGAGCTGTCGCGCTGCGGCAGCAGCGTCAGCCCCGCCACGGTCGGCAAGTGGCTCAAGTCCCTGGGCTACTCACTGCATGTGAACCGCAAGAGCCTCAGCGCGGCCTCGCCCCCGGGCCGGGACGACCAATTCCAGCGCATCGCCGCGCTGCGCTAACACTGCCGCGACAAGGGCATCCCCATCCTCAGTGTCGACACCAAGAAGAAAGAGCTGGTCGGGCGCTTCCGCAACGCCGGGGCCACTTGGGGCACTTCCCCCGAGGAGGTCAATGACCACGACTTCCGCTCCCAAGCCAAGGGGCTCGCCGTGCCCTACGGCCTCTACGACTTGCTCGCCAACCGCGGCACCGTCTTCGTCGGCGATTCCAAGGACACGCCGGCCTTTGCCGTCGACTGTCTCGAGCACTGGTGCCGCACCGAGGGCCTCGAGCGCTATCCCGACAGCGACCGCATCGTCATCCTGGCGGACTGCGGCGGCTCCAACGGCTATCGCTGCCGCGCCTGGAAGTACTTCCTGCAGACCAAGCTGTGCGACCGCCATGGCCTGCGCGTCACCGTCGCTCACTATCCCTCTGGGTCGAGCAAGTGGAACCCCATAGAGCATCGTCTCTTCAGTGCCATCAGCCGCAACTGGGCGGGCCGCCCGCTGGAGACTTGGGAAACGGTGCTGAACTACATTCGCACCACCACGACCAAGACCGGGCTGCGGGTCCAATCGGTCCGCGTCAAGCAGCAGTATCGAACCGGGGTCAAAATCAGCGACCGGCAAATGGCCGAGCTGAACATCACCAAGGGCAACAAGCTGCCCGACTGGAACTACGACATCAGACCCCGACAACCACACCAGCCGCCAGCGGCCACCTGAGCGGCCCTGGCCCCACATCCTCGGTGGCCCCTCGACCGGTCCGTCGTCGGACCTGCCGCACTTTGTCCCTAAATGCCAGTGTTATTCTTGCGCGTCCCCTAAGGGCAAGTGCCGGTGGCCGACTGCGATCGTCCATTGTGTCGATCGGAAAGCTGGCAGAGTGGATTAAAAGACGAATTTACAGAGTATTAGTGGTTGACTACCAAGGCACTGTATGAGAACATGGTGGGAGTGTCACGCACACAGGTCAGTGGATGTCCCGGAAATCGGCCCTATGGAAGACGGATCTGGCCCTAGTGGCGGAGGAGGTGCATGCCATGATATTCGATTTTGAGACGCTTAGAATTGTTGGTCATTTCGCAATTGTGGGACTTGCAATCATGGCGATCGCCAAGATCAGCCGCGAGTGCAGTGCGGAGCGGCTCCGGCGGGGCCTTCGGGCTATCGAACTCGAATTGTTCGAAGTGGCCCGTCAGGACAACCTGCTCAGAACACCCGCTTACTCCACGCTCAACCGAGAGGTGCGCGCGGCGATCGCCATATCCAGCTCAATCCACTGGCGGAGGTGGCTGCTCGGCCGGCTCGGGGCGCCGTCGGGCAGGGTGCCCCTGGTGACAAGGGCCTCGGACCTAACCGACGCGTTGGGATGGATCGACCGGAGAACGACGCGGGCGAGGATCGAAGTGCTGCTAAGCAGGGCCCAGGCACAGGTCCACGTCCACCTGCTTCTGGGAGGGCTTCCGTTCCTCGCCGCGGCCTGGCATCTGAGACGAGCCAGGCCTCGGACCGCGGTCGCGAGGGAGCTGCAGTTTCCGGGGAGGGCGCGAGACTCTGGTGATCTCCGGCGCGCGGCGTGACCCACACGGGATACCTCGCTTTCGATGGCCGCCTCGGGGCCGTTGCCCATGACCGCCCGGAGGCCGACCGTCTCGGGTCCCGAGCCCAGCTCGGCTTCCGCAGTCGGAATCGAGAGCAGGATTCCCTGCAAGGGCCCGTTCCCCGTCGGGTGAGCCGGTCTCGAGCGAGTCCAAACTTGGGAGGTGACGGCAAGAGAGCTGCTTGCCACCGATAGTTCTGTTTGCTCTAGGCCGTGATTACCTCGCTGTGCGTCCTGCGGTCGGGCCTGCATCTGCCCCAATGCCGCGTGCAACACTGCAATGAGCGGCTCGGTCATCGGCCTTCAGAGCCGTCACGCGTCGCTCTAGTCGCCTACAGACCGGCCGGCGAGGAGTGCCTCACGGCGCTGGGAGAACTGGGGGCCGGGGCCTTCAAGCACGAGGCGACTTGGGGGCGCTTCCAGGAGTCGAAGAACTAGAGCTCAGCGCAGATGCGGCGGGCAACCTCGGTGCGGCTGGTGGCGCCGGCCGCGGCCGAGATCGCCTGCACACGCCCAAGGCTCTCGGGACCACGGAGCGTCGGGCCGATCAGGTTCTGCTCGAACCTGCTCCAGTTCTGACATTGCCGCTACCCGTTTGTTAGGTCCCGTTGTGTGTCATGGGCAGGGCTCGGCAAGCGCGCTTCTGCCTCTCTGCTGTCTCCATGTCTTGTGGGCGCCAGGAATGCTGTTCCCAAGCCGTGCAGCTCTGCTCGCGAGCGTACTTACCGCTTGGAGAGAGCGTCTCTTGCGTCGGAAGCGTTCGGGTGGAACGTGATCGTGGCGGACGGCCATAACGTCGCTGCCCTCGTCTCAGCCTATGATCGGGCGCGCCGCTCGTCCGAGATCCCCACCGTGGCCCTGGCGAAGACCTTCAAGGGGCGTGGCATCCCGTGCGCCGAGGGCAAGGACGGCTGGCACGGGAAGCCGATCCCGGCCGGCGAGCTCGCGGACAGCACACTGGCCTCCCTGCGGTCGCAGCTGACCGCTGCCAAGTTTGACTGGCGGCCCCGCCTGCCCGCCGCGCAGAACGGGCACTTGGCGGCCGCCCACCAGCCCGAGCCGCCGCCGTACGTGATCGGAGGCCCGAAACTCGCGACCCGCAAGGCCTATGGGGAGTCGCTCGAAGCAGTGGCCCGGACAAATCCGCGGGTCGTTGGCGTGGACGGGGACGTGGGCAACTCGGCCCTCACCACGGACATCGCCAAGACAGATCCCAAGCGGCTGCTCCAGTGCAACATCGCGGAGCGGAACCTCGTGGGCGCGGCGATGGGGCTGGCCTGCCGCGGTAAGGTTCCGTTCGCCTCGAGCTTCGCGTGCTTCTTGGCCCGCGGCTGCGACTTCATGCGGCTGGCGGCGATCAGCTCGTCCAATGTCAAGCTGGTGGGCACGGACGCCGGAGTCTCGGTCGGAGAGGACGGGGCATCACAGATGGGGCTGGAAGACCGTGCGATGGCCTGCGCCCAGCCGAACTACACGGTCTTCTACCGCTGCGACGCGACCAGTGCCTGGAGGACCGTGCAGCTGGCGGCCGGTCTGGAGGGGCCGGTTTACATCCGCACCAGCCGCCCCAAGACCGACATCCTCTACGACGCGGCCGAGACCTTCGAGGTGGGGAAGGCCAAGGTCCTGCGATCGACTGATCAGGACGATGTCGCGATCGTGGCCTCTGGCGTGACGCTGTACGAGGCACTCGAGACCGCGGACCGCCCTGCCGGCGAGGGCATCAGCGCCAAAGTCATCGATCTCTTGAGCGTCCAGCCGATTGACCGTTCGGCGCTTGCCGAAGCAGCCGAGGCTTGCCACGGACGCGTGTTGAAGGTAGAGGACCAACTATGTCCACGGGGGAATCGGGACCGCCGTGCTGGCGGCTCTGGTGGGCCAGCCCGCGTCGGTCCGGCAGCTGGCGGTGCGCGGGATCGCGCGCAGCGGCAAGCCGGATCAGTTGCTCGACCGTTTCGGCACCCGGGCGCGCCGCATCGCGGAGGCCGTCAGAGAGATCGTCGCCTAGCGGCCCGAACGGCTCGGCAGCCGGCCGCGTCCAGAGCCGCTCGGCCCCGTGCTAGCTCAGTCCACTCTGCGGTCTCGCGCAGCCCGACCGGCCGCGCTGCGCCCGGCTGGGCTGCCCGCGCCCTCGCGGAGATGGTGAATGGGCGCCTCGGTTCGCGCCCGGAAGTGGTCCCGGATTGCCTACCATTGATGAAGTCGCGGCGGTTCCGCGGAGTCCGCGGGTCGTGCCGAAGGCCCTCTCTCCGGATTCCGGCAGGGGCGCCTGGGCGCGCCGCCGCGAGCGCCCTCGGCGATGGCTGATCTGGGACCGCACATCCGTTCCATCGCCACAGCGGTGCCAGCTCACCGTATGGTTCAGCGGGATGCGCGCGACTTCGGCGCGCAGTTCTTCGCGGGAAACCTGCACGGGTTGGACCGCTTGCTGGGCGTGTACGACAACGCGGCGATTCAACGCGGGCACTGCTGCCTGCCGAGAGATTGGTACGAGGTTTCCGGCCACGGTTTCGCCGAGAAGAACCGGCAGTACCTCGAGCACGCGGTCGGGCTGCTCAGGGAGGCGGCCCTGCGATGCCTAGCTGCCGGAGGCGCGGACCCCGGGGACATCGACATGATCGTGACCGTGTCGACGACTGGCATCGCCACGCCGAGCCTCGACGCGCGGCTGATGGCCCAGCTGCCATTTCGCCGCGACACGCAGAGGCTGCCGATTTTCGGACTCGGATGTGCCGGTGGAGTGCTGGGGCTGGCTCGAGCCGCAGCCTGTGCGCGCGCGCGGCCCGGTATGAAGGTGCTGTTCCTCGTTGTGGAGCTCTGCACGCTGACGTTCCGGGCCAGCGACAAGTCGTCCAAGAATCTCGTCGCGACGGCCCTCTTCCGCGACGGCGCGGCGGCGGCACTGCTGACGGCCGACGGGCCGGGCCCGGCGATCTCGGCGTGGGGTGAACACACGTGGCCGGACTCGCTCGACGTCATGGGGTGGGAAGTCGCCGACGATGGGCTTGGCGTGGTGTTCTCAAGAAGCATTCCGGAGTTGGTCCGGAGGCACATGCGAGGGGTTGCCGAGCGGTTCCTAGCCGGCGAGAGCCTGGGTCTCGCCGATGTCGACAGCTTCGTGTGCCATCCGGGCGGCGCCAAGGTGCTGGATGCTCTCGAGCAGGCACTGGGGTTACCACTGGGGGCCTTGGACCAGTCTCGGGCAGTTCTCCGGGACTACGGGAATATGTCGGCTGCCACTGTGCTCTTCGTTCTTGAGCGAGTTATGAGCGAGGGGACCAGCCACGCTCGGCGCCACCTGCTCACCAGCCTCGGTCCGGGATTCTCGGCCGCTTTCCTGCTGCTGGAGGGGGGCTGAGTCTCTGCCAGCGACATGAGCGCCCTGCACCTGGTGGTTGGCTTCCTGGTCTTCCAGCGATTGGTCGAGCTGGCCATCGCGCGCCGCAATCACCGCTATCTCCTGGCGCGAGGGGCCGTTGAGTTCGGCCAGCGGCACTACGCTGCACTGGTGGCGTTTCACGCCGGCTGGCTGCTGGCGCTGGTTGTAGCAATCGACCCCGCGACGGCCGTCTCTCCCCTGCTCCTTGCCCTGTTCGCGCTCTTGGAGTGTGGTCGCGTGTGGGTGATCGCAAGCCTGGGCCGGCACTGGACCACCCGCGTGATGGTTGTTCCGGGCGAGCGTCGGATCCGGCACGGGCCGTACCGCTATTTCAGCCACCCCAACTACATGGTCGTGTGCGCTGAGATCGCCGTCGTGCCGCTGATGTTCGGGGCGTGGGACCTTGCGGTGGTAGCCACGGCGCTGAAACTCGCCCTGCTGCGAGCCCGGATCCGGGTTGAGGACAGGGCACTCTCGCAAGTCTACGGTGACTGCTAGCCCCTCGGGCGGCAAGCACGGACGGGACGTTTCGGATGCCCGCACTGAACCGGTCCGGCCGGCGGTGGCTGACGTCGCATCGCGAATCGCACTGAGGACCGGCTGACAGCGCACTCTGGGATCGATGCGGCGTTGGGCGGTCGGGACCGGTACTCCTCGCCAGTTCGCCTGGGCAGTCCGTGGCGGACATCGCTGGCGGGCCTGGCAGTGGCTGCCGTCCCGTGTGCGGCAACTGAGAAACTTCCACTCAAGCCCCTTGACCGCGGCGACGAAGGTCTCGTTGCCCGGCGTCCGCACGCCGAGATCCCGCCCGAGGCGCACGATGGCCCCATTGATCACATCAATCGCGGTTTGGCGTCTGTTGAGGACGCCGACGCAGAATCTTGGTCGGTTGGCCCCGGTCCCGTCCTTGCCGACAAGGCGGTCAAGTACCCCGAGCGTCTCAAGGGCCTCGATCTTGGTCCCTGCCGCTCTGGCAACAGCGGCAGCCTCTGAGACCACTCTGTCGATCACGCGCCGCAACTCGGGCACCGGTACCGTCTCACGGATCGACTGGTTCGTGAAGGCCGATGGCGCGCTGAGGTCCAAGTTCGCCATGAGCTTCTTCCACATTCCGCGCACGATGTCAGCGCTTGCCTCGGTGGGCAGCCCCGGAACATTCAGGGCCTGAGCCACGGCCCGGGCCCTCGGGGAGATTCGTCCCCGCACCCTCCCGACGCGTGTCGGCAATTCCCTGTAGTTCCTCACAACCCCATGGCCCTCGACCCCTACGCTGTCCAGCCTCCCCAAGAGCGGTCTGGGCCGCCGATGCGTGCGATGGTTTCCTCGTTGCCGAGGCCGCACCTTCACCTATCCGCGCCTTTCCTCCCTTTAGTCCTCGCGAGGGCCAGGCTCCCAGGCCCCGATTACTACCCGGACTGAATGCTTACCCAAGAACGATCCGCCCAGCGAAGGCCAAGGTCACACCCCTGGCCCGCCAAGAGCGACAATCTGATCTGATGCGAACATTCTTGCCAGCACTGGCGGCCGGACTTCTGCTAGCCGCATCCTCCCCGCCCCGAGCCGACGGCGCACCTCCGAATGTCGTCTTCTTCCTCGCCGATGATCTGGGGTGGCGGGACCTGGGCTGCTACGGCAGCCAGTTCTACGAGACTCCCCACATAGACGCGCTCGCGTCGAGCGGAGCCCGGTTCACGCAGGCCTACGCGGCGTGCCCGGTGTGCTCTCCAACCCGCGCGAGCATCATGACCGGCAAGTACCCGGTCCGCACGCGAGTGACCGATTACATCAGCCCGGCGGGCGGAAACCAGCCCGAGCGGTGGAATCGCAACACGCGGTTGCTGCCGGCCGCCTATGCGGACCGCATGGCATTGGAGGAATTCACAGTCGCGGAGGCTTTCCGCGAAGCCGACTACGAGACGTTCTTCGCGGGCAAGTGGCATCTCGGACCCGAGGGGTTTTGGCCGCAGGATCAGGGATTCGGTGAGAATCAGGGGGGATGGGAGCACGGCGGACCGTGGGGCGGTGACAACTACTTCTCCCCGTACGAGAATCCAAACCTCGCAGATGGCCCCGAGGGGGAGTACCTGCCCGATCGCCTCGCGCGGGAGACGGTCCGATTCATCGAAGAGTTCCGGGACCAGCCATTCCTCGCGTACCTGTCCTTCTACTCAGTCCACACGCCGCTGATGACGACCGATGAGCTCGAACGGAAGTACGCAGCCAAGGCCGGGCGCCTCGCGTTCTCGGGACCACGCTGGATCCGGGAGCAATTTCGTGACGCGCGCCAAGTGCAGGATCACGCGGTGTACGGGGGAATGGTCGAAGCGCTTGACGCGGCGGTGGGCCGCGTGTTGGAGGCCGTCGACCGGAACGGGCTCCGGGAGCGAACAGTGGTCGTCCTCATGTCGGACAACGGCGGCCTGAGCACTTCGGAGGGGTCGCCCACGTCCAACATCCCGCTTCGCGGCGGGAAGGGGTGGATGTACGAGGGTGGCATTCGCGAGCCGATGCTGGTCCGGGCCCCGAGCGTTTCGTCGCCGGGTTCCGTGATCGATGCCCCGGTCACGAGCACGGACTTCTTCCCGACCCTCCTAGAACTCGCCGGTCTGAGGCTCCGGCCCGACCAGCATCTTGACGGAATGAGCATGGTTCCCCTGCTTCGCGGGGAGCTGTCCGACCGTGGGCCACTGTTCTGGCACTATCCGCACTATGGCAACCAAGGCGGGGCGCCGAGCGCGGCCATCCGGGCGGGCAACTGGAAGCTGATCCGCTGGTACGAGGACGATGCCGTTGAGCTGTACAACCTCGCCAATGACCCTGGCGAGCGCTACGAACTGTCGCGGCTGCATCCCGGTCGCGCCGCCAGTCTGGCAACGACGCTCGCGGGCTGGCTTGAGTCCACCGATGCGAACATGCCGTCCCGGAACCCGAAGTTCGACGCCTCGCGCGCATCGGGCCGCCTGCCCCCCGACGAGAGGTGACCGGCTGGAGCGCATTTCGAGCCGGGGGGCCGAGAGAGCGAGGCGGAATCGCCGCGCGAACGTGGCAGAATGAGGCCGTCTATGGAGCGGCGCAACTTCTTCGCCCGACTGGCGGCAACCCTCGCGGCAGCGCCCCGGCTGATTGTGGCCGAGACCGTCGCGGGAGCACGGAGCCGACTCGAGATCGCCCGGGTCGATCCCTTCGTGATTCGCATCGGATCGCGAGACAACATCGTCGTCTGCCGGGTCGAGACGACCGACGGGATCCATGGGTGGGGAGAGGGCACTTCCCCGCCCAACGTCGGCCCGACCGTCGCCCAAATCCGCTCGCTGGGCGACCTGATCATCGGGGAACGCGCTTGGGACACGGAGCGCATCTGGCGGCGGATGTACACAGTGGAGGAGAACTCCCTTGGCGGCACGCTGTACGCCGGAATCTCGGCAATCGACACGGCCCTGTGGGACATCCTCGGGAAGCACCTTCAAGTGCCAGTGCACGACTTGCTGGGAGGCAAGGTCTGGGACCGGCTGAGAATCTACACCTCCTATCGCTGGGGCAACATTCCCAGGACAGCCGAGGCGTACCGCCTGCGGACCGAGGAACTGATCGCGCGCGGGGCGACCGCCGGCAAGTACGATCCGTTCGGCCCGTACCCGGAACCCTCGCGGCAGCTGCCGACCGCCGTGCTCAACGAGGTCCGCGAGATGATTCGCGGCATCCGGTCAGCTAGCGCGGACTTCGACATTTGCATCGAATGCCACGGCAAGTTCAACGTCGCGTCAGCCGGCCGAATCCTGCGGGCGATGGAACCGTTCGACCCGTTCTTCGTCGAGGAGCCGCTGCCGCCGGAGAATGTCGAGGCGCTGTCAGACCTGCAGCGATCGACCAACATCCCGATCGCGACCGCCGAAGGGATCCAGGGCCATTTCCTGTACCGCGACCTGCTCGCCCGCAAGGCTGCCCGGATTTGGCAGCCTGATGTGGCCCGGGCCGGAGGTATCACGGCGATGAAAAAGATCGCGGCACTCGCCGACACCGGGTACGTCACGATCGCGCCCCACAACCCGAACGGCCCGGTCTGCACGGCCGCGAGCATGCACTTGGCCGCTTCCATTCCAAACTTCCTGATCATGGAGGAGGGAAACAAGGAGACATCCCAGTACGGCGAGATCTTCCAGGACGGCTGGGATCAAGGGCTTGACGAGTGGACCATCCCGACCGGCCCGGGCTTGGGCATTGACATCACCCCGGAGTTCCTGCGGGAGTACGGTGTGGCGGCTTGACCGAAGCCGGCCGAGCGCCGCGAGCGGGGCATTCCAACCGAACACTTCGAGCCCGTCCGGCTCGCCCCGGCCGCCCACCGCGGCCTTCGCCGGCGGCGCGGGCCCTCCGCTACGACCTTGGAGTGTCCAGATTCGGGGCGATCCTGCTTGCCGTGCTGTGCGGAGTCCCTGCCTGGGGATCGGACGGAAGGCCGAACTTCCTGCTGATCATCGCTGACGACGTAACCTACAACGACCTCCCGGTCTACGGCGGCCCGAACATCGAGACGCCCAACATCGACCGGCTCGCGGCGGAGGGCCTCACCTTCGACAGGGCATACCTCTCGATCGCGATGTGCAACCCGTGCAGGACCGAGCTGTACACCGGCCTGTACCCGTTTCGGAAGGGAATTACTGATTTGAGTTCCCATCCCCTAGATCTTGTAGGATCGGACTTAAATCCACAATATGTGGGATCGGAATTTGACCTGCGTATAATCGTCGGATTACCCTCCAGAAGTGAATGCCAGAGATGCCTTGGCCTAATGCCAAGGCCCGAATCTAGAGAGTTCTCAACTGGATTCCATTGCTGGCGTTCTTGTGCTGCAGCTGAGGTCCGGGCAGGTGCAGAGCTAGGCTGTCGCCGGCACACGCTTGGATGCCTTCAGCATCTTCCAGGTCAGGATCTGTCCATTCAGGCCGGCTGCCAAGCGTCGCATTTGGTCCGCCGTGTCTAGGTTGCGCACGTTGCTGCGCCCGCAGAACTCGGCTAGGTAGCGCCGCAAGTGTTTCACGCTCATGTGATGGTAGGTGCCGTACAAGCCGCGCTTGAACATTGCCCAGAACGACTCGATGCCATTGGTATTCACCGCGCCGCGCACATACTCGCCAGCGGAATGGTTGACCGCTGCGTGCTGGAAGCCGTCGAGCGACTTGTAAGACGACGAGCTGTCGGTGTGCACCGCAGCCCCAGGGGCGACAGTAGCTATCACGAAGCCCTGCAACTGGCCCTTGCCCGTGTTGGGCACGGGCCGCGCTTGTACCTTGCCGGTGCCGCGATCGCGGGCCCCGACCACGGGTTGCTTGCCGACAGTCCCGCGTCCGGCGTTGAGCTTCTTGCTGGGGTGCTTGTTGCGTTCCTTGCCGCCGATGAAGACCTCGTCAACCTCCGCGGGCCCTGCGAACAGGCCCTGCGGGCGTCGGAAGCCCGCCCGCAAGCGATGCAGGAGATGCCAAGCCGACTTCTGGGTGATGCGCAGTTCGCGGCTGAGCTTCATGGACGAGATGCCCTTGATGCAGGTCGAGAGCAGATCGATGGCGACGGCCCACTTGCGATAGCCGATCTTGGTGTCCTGCATGACCGAGCCGAGCCGCACGGAGAACCGCTTGCGACAGCTGCGGCAACGGTAGGGCATGGAGGGATGGGAGCAGTTGGACTGGACATTGTCAGAGAGGCAATGAGGGCAAGTGGGGCCATTGGGCCAGCGAATTTCTGCAAACCAGAGTTCGGCGGTGTGGTTGTCCGGGAACATATCCATAACTTCGAACAAGGAGATACCTTTGCGGAACCACTTTCCGGGACCTTTATCAGTTTTTCCATACTTCGTAGAGTCGAGGAGAGGCGCGTTGGCCTTAGCAAGGAAGCAGTAGCTGTTTTAGGGGTGTTCCTACGGCTTTCGCCATCTGTAGGTGCCTCACTGACCTTCCCGCTTAACTACGTCTCCTCTCCCCGCTCATCGAACCGGACATGCCAATTTCCAGCATCCGGCTCTCGGACGAGATCATGCCTTCGCCCACGGAAAGCTGGCCGTCCGCACTGGCAGGCGCACGAGGCCGAAGTCAATCCTCAGCCTCTCGCTCGGGTACCGCACGGGGTGGCCCGACTTCGCCTGGTGCTTCCGACACAGCCACTGGCTGAGCCGCTGGTCCGCCTGTGCGTCAACGGCGCGTGCCAGTTCTCCCGGCCACTGCTGCGCGCGGTGGTCCGGGTCTTCCTTCGCTTGCGCAGGTGATGCGCTCTGGAGTCTCCGAACTTTTCCGGAGCTAATAGGCTCGCGCCAGTCTCCATCGGTCCTGTCCTCCTTCCTGCATCGCTCTCGAACTGAGGCCCCTTCCCTCCACCGGCATTACCCGGCTTCCCCGGTACTACGGGCCTCTCCGCCACCCTGACCGGCCCGGCCTGTCCCTCGCGGGAGTCCGGTTGGCGCGTGCACGCCACCGACAGGGCTTCCCGTGTTGCCTCCGTCTCCCTCTTGCACGCATGCTGCCGCCAATACCCCGGCGGAGACGCCCGGTGCTCGCGTCGCTCGCTTCCCGGACGCTGGCTGCCTTCCCCGATATAGCGGCGGGTCGGCCTCCGCATTATGCTTTTCGAGGCCTGCTCGGCGTTCACTCGCGTTGCGGCCTGCGTGCTCGCTGAGCCGCCCAAAAGGCGGCCCGTCACGTTGGAGTGCTTCAGTCCATGTCGTTACCTCCATGACCCGCTCCGACGGCTTCCGGCTGGAGCGACAGTTAGCCGGGCGGGCTTCGCACCCGCTGGGAGCCAGTGCCTTAGCACGGCGCACGCCATAACACTTCCATTATACCGAACCAAGAGATGCCATGTCAAGAGACTATGGAGGATCTTATTGGATTCTATAGTCGGAATCAGTACACACTGTATTCATCGGTATCTTGGGGTTATGTTCCCAACCACATCACTGTGGAAGAAAACCAAATTTGCTCGGGATTACCTAGGCTGGGTACTCAGATCAGTAATTCCCTTTCGGAACGGCTCCAGCTGGAATCACTCCGCGGCCCGGACAGGAACCCGATCCGTCGTGCACCTGCTTGGCGAACTGGGATACAGGGTGGGGCTCTCAGGCAAGAAACACGTCATCCCAGATGAGTCATTCAGGTTCGAAACCGTCCAAGGGGTCCCAAGTCCGAGGCGTCGCACACCTCGCCCTGAGTTTGACGCGACGGCGATCAGGGAATTCATGGAGCGGGACGACGGCCCGTTCCTGCTGGTGACGGCCTTTCACGAAGCCCACGCCCCGTGGACCGTGGGCCGCCCGGAGCGATTCGACCCGCAGCGGCTGGAATTGCCGCGGAATCTGGCGGACACTCCCCGAACCCGGGAGCAGTTCGCCGAGTATCTGACCGAGATCGAGGTCTGGGACTGGGAAGTCGGCCGGGTCCTCGAGGCGCTCGAAGCCAGCGGACAGGCCGGCGAGACCGTCGTGATGCTGACGTCGGAGCAAGGGTCCGCATTCCCCGGTAACAAGTGGACGAACTGGAACACGGGGGTGCACACCGCCCTCATCGTCCGCTGGCCTGGAATCGTCAAACCGGGGCGTCGCACGGCCGCGATGGTGCAATACGCGGACGTGGTTCCGACACTGCTCGCGGCCGCGGGAGCCGAAGATGATCAGGGCCTGGACGGATCAAGCTTCCTAGGCGTGTTGGCCGGAGACCGGGCCCGGCACCGCGACTACGTGTACCTGATGCACAACAACATCCCTGAAGGCCCGCCCTACCCGATCCGATCGGTCGTCAGCGCCGAGTGGCACTACATCAGGAACCTCACTCCCGGCGCGTTATTCCTGGAGAAGCACATGATGGGCGGGTTTCGGCCGAATTGGTTCTGGGAGAGCTGGCGGGCGGGTTCGGGGCCCTCGGTCGAGACTCCGATGAACGCACGGACCGTGGACCTTGTCGCGCGATTCTTGCGCAGACCCCCGGAGCAGCTCTACGACGTGGCCGCCGATCCCTATCAGCTCGAAGACCTCGGGCGGAATCCCGAGCTGGAGAATGTCCGCTCGCGGCTGGCATCCGAGCTTGACCGATGGATGAGGGCTCAGGGAGACCCCGGCGCGGCACTCGACACGGAGCGAATGTGGAGGGCAGCCCGCCTGGGCCGCCACCTGCTGCCGGCCGGGCCCCGTGACTAGCGACACGCTGCCAGCACGCAGGTGGCTGGGCCAGCGTGCCCTACGCGAGCACCTCTCGGACGACATGTCCCTCTGTGTCCGTCAGCCGGAAACGGCGACCTTGGAAGCGAAAGACGAGCCGCTCGTGATCAATGCCGAGCAAGTCCAGGATCGTCGCTTGCACGTCGTGGACCGAGACGGCACCCTCAACCACGTTGAAGCCGTAATCGTCCGTCGAGCCGTGAACGTGCCCCGCCTTCACACCTGCGCCGGCCATCCAGATCGAGAAGCAGCGGCCGTGGTGGTCGCGACCGTAGTTGTCGGCCTTGGGAGCACCCTGTGCATAGGGCGTTCGCCCGAACTCTCCGGCCCAGACCACCAGTGTGTCCTCGAGCAGGCCACGCTGCTTGAGGTCCGCGACCAGCGCGGCTGACGGCTGGTCGGTATCGCGAGCGGAGACGGGCAATCGCTTGGGAAGCTGCCCATGGTGGTCCCAGCCGCGATGGTAGAGCTGGACGAAGCGCACGTCGCGCTCCGCTAGGCGACGCGCCAACAGACAGTTCGCCGCGAACGTGCCCGGCTTGCGCGAGTCTGGCCCGTACATCTCGTACGTTCCCTCCGGCTCCGAGGACACATCCATCAGCTCTGGCACCGAAGCCTGCATGCGATAGGCCATCTCGTACTGCTCAATGCGCGTCTCGATCTCCGGATCCCCGACCTTCTCGTGCTGGATGCGGTTCAGCGCGGCCGTGCCGTCCAGCATCGACCGGCGCTGCGACCGAACCATCCCCGGGGGGTCGCCCAGGTACAGCACCGGGTCGCCGGAAGAGCGGAACTGCACGCCCTGGTGGCGGCTGGGCAGAAATCCGGCGCCCCAGAGGCGCGCCAGCAGTCCCTGTCCAGCAGCCCCCTCGCTGGCGACGGAGTGCAGGACAACGAACGCGGGCAGGTCACGATTAAGGCTGCCAAGGCCGTAGTCGACCCATGCGCCCATGCTGGGGCGCCCGGGCAACTGGCTGCCCGTCTGGAAGAAGGTGATCGCCGGATCATGGTTGATCGCCTCGGTGTGGACGGAGCGAACAACGCAGATCTCGTCCGCGACCCCGGCCGTGTGCGGGAGAAGCTCGCTCAGCCAGATCCCGCTCGAGCCGTGGCGGTCAAAGCTGTATTTGCTGGGCATGGCCTGGAACCGAGCCTGGTGAGCAACCATGCCAGTGACCCGCTGGCCGCCGAATACCGATTCCGGGATGTCTTCCCCGAACCGCTCGCCCAGAACGGGCTTCGGGTCGAATAGGTCCAGATGCGACGGCCCGCCCGACTGGAACAGAAAGATCACGCGCCTCGCCCGCGGCTTGAAATTCGGAAACGCGGGCTCGGGAGGAGCCTCTGCCTGACCGATCGCGTGCAGAGCGATCGCGCCCAGACCGTAGCCCGACCGCGACAGCAGGTCCCGGCGCGACAGCGGCAAGTGCATCGGTGAGTTTTTCATGGCTTTGTGATGGCCTCATCGGAGCTCAGGACCATGCTCGCGACCATCGAGTACGAGGCCAGCTCAACCGGGTCCAGCGACGGGTCGGCTGGTGTCGCCCCGACGGTGAGAAAACGCGCCGGATCCGCCCCAGACCGGTCAAACCCGGAGCGGACTTCCGCGAGGGCCCGGGTCAGGACGGCGGCCTCCTCCGGTTCAGGCAATCGGCCAAGGCCCAGCTCGAACAGCCGCCCGAGACGCTCGGCCACCCGGGTCCCGGCGGTGCGCAGCACGCGCTCGGCGAACAATCGGGAAGCCTCCACGAAGGTGGGATCGTTCATCAGCGTCAGGGCTTGCAGCGGGGTGTTGGTGATGGAGCGGCGCACCGTGCAAAATTCCCGGTCTGGCGCGTCGAACACGGTCATCGCCGGGTGCGGCAGCGTTCGCTTCCAGAACGTGTAGAGGCCGCGCCGGTAGAGACTCTCGCCCTCGTCCTGCTTCCACTTCGTGCCGGGATAATCGGCGCCCACGACGATCCCGTCATATAGACCCTCCGGCTGGTACGGCCGGACGCTGGGCCCGCCAATGCGGGTGCTGAGCATGCCGGCCAGTTCCAAGGCTTGGTCCCGGATGCTCTCGGCCGGCAGCCTGAGACGGGGACCGCGGGCCAACATCCGATTCTCAGGGTCCCTCCGGCGGATCTCCGCGCCAGCCGCCGAGTCCTGGCGATAGGTTGCCGAGAGAGCGATGGACCGCACCAACCGCTTCAGGTCCCAGCCCGATTCCACAAAGTCGACGGCCAGCCAGGCCAGCAGCGCCGGGTGGCTCGGTGCCTCGCCCTGGAGGCCGAAATCCCCGCTGGTCTTGACCAAGCCGGTCCCGAAGAACTGCTGCCAGACACGGTTGACGATGACCCTCGCGACCGTGGGCTGAGAGGGGGATGTCAGCCAGCGTGCCAGTCCCAGGCGGTTCGGCGGGGCACCCTCCGGCCAAGTTCCGAGCAGGCCCTCCGGCACTCCCGGGCGGACCGGCTCACCCGGGCTGTCGTAGCGGCCGCGCATCAGCACGTGAGTCTGCCGCGGCCGGGCCATGTCCTGCATCACCATCGATGTCGGCAGGCCGCGCTGCAGCGCGAACAGCTCCCGTCGCGCCGCCACGAGCCGCTTGTCCGGCTCCAGCATCCGCCACATCCAGAGGCGCGCGCGCGCGTCCCCTGGCCGCGAGGCTGCCCACGCCAGAGCCCCGGCCCCGAACGATTGCATGGCCTCGTTCTCAGAGAATGCCCGCCGCCAGATCGAGACTTCGTCGATGCGGCCGGCAAACTGCCCGCCATCCGGCCCGTTGTCGTGGCCAAGGCGGAACGGCGGGACGAACTCGGCACCGCCCTGCGCGTCGTCGTGAAGGATGGCCGTCTCCACCTCCTGTCCGTCCACGTACAGGCGCACCCAGCCCGCCCGCGCCCGCATCGACGACTTGCCCTCGGAACCCTCGTAGACGGCCGCGACATGATGCCAGACACCCGGCGCGAGGTCTGCGCCGACGCTGCGCACGGTGATCGAGTAGGAGGGATAGCGCTTGCTCAAACGCAGCTCGGCCTCCCGTCGGACGATGCGGAGCTCGATTCCGCGCCCGTGCTCGGAGGAGGCCGGGGCCGGCGAGTAGTCGATCGCAGAGAAGAGAGCGGCATCGGGCTGTGCCTCTTCGGGCAGCAGCCAGAGGGCCAGTGTAAAGGCCCCGTGATCCTCCAGTTTGAGGCGCGGATCCGGCGAGTACTCGGCCGTGCGGCAGCTATTTCCGACGACGCCGGCATCGGGCGCATCGTCACAGCCGGCCAAAAAATCCGCCTTGGCCGGAGGCTCGCGCACGTCGTGGGCTCCCGTCACACCGGCTGGCGGCCGCCAATCGGCCAATCGGTCTGCCCGTCCGCGCTCCAGCTCGCCAATCTGCTGTCGTAGGGCTTCGATCTGGCGCTTCTGGCGATCGGTCGGCGCGACCACCATCGGCACGGCGTTGGCGACACGGCCGGCCTCGCCATGCTCGGGAACACTGTCGAAGAACGCGAACAGACGGTAATAGTCCCGCTGGGAGATTGGATCAAACTTGTGGTCGTGGCAGCGGGCGCATTCGAACGTCAGCCCGAGCCAAGCCATCCCTAGCGTGCGGACCCGGTCGGCGACGTACTCGACGCGGTACTCCTCCTCGATAATCCCTCCCTCGGAGTTGATCACGTGATTCCGGTTGAACCCCGTCGCGATGCGCTGCTCGTGCGTCGCACCCGGGATCAGGTCCCCCGCGATCTGCTGGGTCAGGAATTCGTCTTGCGGCAGGTTGCGGTTGAAGGCCCCGATGACCCAGTCCCGCCATGGCCACATCGACCGCTCCGAGTCATTGTTAAAGCCGTGAGTGTCTGCGTAGCGCGCCACGTCGAGCCAGTCCACCGCCATGCGCTCGCCGTAGCGCGGAGAGGACAGCGCCCGGTCAACGGCCCGGGCATAAGCGCTCTCGCCCACCTTCCGCGCCTCCCGCTCAAAGGCGCGGACCTGCTCCAGCGATGGGGGCAGTCCGGTCAAGTCGAACATCATCCTCCGGAGCCAGACGGCCGGCGTCGCCACACGGGCTGGCCTGAGACCCTCGGAGTCCAAACGGGCGAGGACGAACGCGTCCAAGCCCTGGCGTAGCCAACCGGGGGCGGAGACGGCTGGCGAGGGCTTTCGTCGCGGTGGCTCGAATGCCCAGTGCGCCGAGTACTCAGCCCCGTCCTCAATCCAAGACCGCAAAGCTTCGATCTCCTCCGTGGCCAACGGGTCCTGCCCCAAGTAGGCCGGCGGCATTCGGCGCGCCAGATCCGCCGAGGAGACCCGCGAAAACAACTCGCTGGCCGCCGCATTCCCGGGGCGGATCGCGACCGTGCCGGACGGCACTGGTGCCAGTGCGGCTTCCCGAACATCAAGCCGCAGGCCCGCCTGGCGCTGTGCGGCGTCCGGCCCGTGGCACGCGAAGCACCGGTCCGAGAGCACCGGAAGGATCTCGGTTCCGAAATCGACGGGTGCCGCGGTGCCCATTGCGGCGAGCAGCACCACAGTGCCGGCTGCGAGAGCCATCCGAACCATGAGATCAGTATCCGCGACGGGCCGCCGACCGTCGCTCTCGATCATTGTCCTTGATTCCGCAGTTGCGCGGGAGAAATGGCGTTGGCGTCACTGCCGAGCAATCCAGCCTGCGTGACGGCGTCAACCGACCGGGCCAAGTGCCGAACGCCGCGGGCAGCGTCCAGCCCGCAGACGGGGCCTGCCATCCGGCTGATACCCGTCTTCGATGCCGATGAGAATGCCGCTGCTCTCGACTCTCGGTTCCCGTCGCGCAAGAAGCGTCGGAGCACCGCCAAGGTCACATTCGATTGTTGGCCCACGCGCGACACCGGCAGGGTCGCCGCTGTCTGCGGTCACCCGACCTCCGCCCCCCAGCGGCCCATCTCAGCGCGGAAAACGGCCGACGTCTTGGCGCGCCCGGACAAGCAGCGCCGACTGGCGCGCGCAGCTCTGCCGCATCTCTTCCAACCGATCGGCATGCGCCGGGTCCCCGGCCAGATTGCGCACCTCGCCGGGGTCAGCGGACAGATCGAAGAGTTGCTCGAAGTCCGGCTCCCGGCCGGAAAAGTCGACATCCTCCTCGCCGTACGAGGCGCTGTCGCTGCGAAAGTAGCGCACGTACTTCCATCGCTTCGTGCGCACAGCTTCCATGAAGGGCCCCGTGCGCAGGAGGAACAGGCTCTCGAGGAAGATCTCGTCTCGCCACGTAGATTCCGGGCTGGCCATCAGTGGCCGCAGGTCGCGCCCCTGCATGCTGGCCGGCGGATCGATCCCCGCGTACGAGACGATCGTGGTCGGGACGTCAATGCTCAGTACCAGCTCGTCGATCGTCGTCCCCGCCGAGGCTGGGGCCGCGCGAGGGTCATAGACCAAGAGCGGCACACGGGTGGTCAGGTCGTACAGCAGCGACTTCCCGCCCATCCCGTATTCGCCCAAGAGGATCCCGTGATCGCTGGAGAAGATCAGGACCGTGTTGTCGGCCAGCCCGCGCCGCCGGAGACTCTCGCGTAGCTTCCCCACGGCGATGTCGATTCCGCGAATCAGCTGGAAGTACCGGGTCTTGTACTCGCGCAGCACTTCCTCGCCCTGATACGTGTATGAGTACGTCGCCATGCGTCCCTCGCGGGGGTGCACATCGAGCGGGATGTGGCTCGCGGTGTCATCCCCGAAGGTGTCGGGCGGGGCGATCCCGGCGTCGCGATACAGCGCCCCGTAGACTGGGTGGCCCGCCAGCCGGGGATGGCCGTTCGCAGGGTGGTTCATGCGCGTCGCGCCCTCCTCATCCGGATGCAGCATGCTCCCTGAGATCGACCCATGCGGGGCCGAGAAGCTTACCGAGAGCATGAACGGCCGGTCACTGGGGGCAGCATCCAGGAACCGCTCGATGCTCTCGCTCATGATGGGCGTGACAATGTCCGCTTCTGAGTCGTGGTAGATCGCGAGATGCCCGAAGTCCTTGGGCCAGAATCGCGCCCAGTCGTCGTGACCTCGCCAGAAGTCGAATTTCTCCAGCGGCCGGCCCCGGAAGGAGTACTGCTGAAGGCCGATCTTTCCGACGAAACCGAGGAAGTACCCTGCCGCGCGCAGCAGCGCCGGGTAGGTTTGGTCCCACTGTGCCTCCGACAGCACGTTGGGGGATGAGAAGCCGATCTGGTGCACCCGCTCGTATTGCCCATTCATGAAGCTGGCGCGGCTGGGCATGCAGACCGGCGCCACGACATGGGCCTCGCCGAACCGAACACCGTCGAGCGCCAACCGGTCCAGGTTCGGCGTGCGAACGACCGGGCTGCCCGAGACCCCGAGCGTGTCGGCCCGCTGGTCATCAGCGAGCAGGAAGATGATGTTCGGGCGGGCTTCGCCATCCTCCGGCCCCTGGCAGGAAGCGCCGCCGAGCGCGATCACGACCAAGGCCACACAGAGCGTGGCGAATTCCATGACGGCCGACCGGGGACTCATCGTCGCCACCACTATATGCGGACTGAGCAGTGCAGGCCCGGGAACGCATTCGGCCCGGGCACGGGCGCCCGCTGCCTCCATTTGCGGTTCAATCGCCCGACACGGCGGTCGCGGTGGGCCTTCGGGCGGCCCTGCGCAGGGGCTTGCCGTGAACCAGCCAGCGCCACCCCAGTCTGAAATCGTCGAGCACCAAGTACAGCGTCGGAACCATCACCAGCGTGACCACCGTCGCGAACAGCACTCCCGACGAGAGCGCGACCGCCGTCGGCACCAGGAACTGTGCCTGAATGCTCTTCTCCAGCATCAGGGGGGTCACGCCCGCGGCGGTGGTCAGGGAAGTCAGCAAGATGGCCCGGAAGCGCGCCTGCCCTGCCCGCACCACGGCCTGGTGCAACGTGCCGTGCTTCCGGCGGTACTCTTCGATGAACGAGACCAGCACGAGTCCATCGTTGACGACGATGCCCGCCAGCGCCACCATCCCGCACAGCGACAGGAAGCTGACGTCCATGCCCAGCAAGTAGTGCCCCCAGATGGCGCCGACCATTCCGAACGGTATGGAACTGACGATGATCGCCGGCTTCGCATAGCTGCGCAGTGGGATTGCGAGCATTGCGAACATCACGAACAGCGCCGCCGCGAGGCCTCTTGCGAGGCCGTCGATGGATTCTGCGAAATCGGCCTCGTCACCTTCGAATGAGTACACCAGTCCCGGAAAGCGGGCCACGAGCCCGGGCAAGAATTCCTCCTGCAAGGCACTGGAGACCTCTGAACCCGAGGTGACCGCCTCGTCCACTTCCGCCTGGACGCTGACCGACCTACGCCGGTCCACGCGGGAGATGGAGGTCGGCCCGCGCCCCATGGCCGCGACTGCCACGGTCGAGAACGGCACCTCGTCGCCTGCCGGCGTCCTGACGCGCATCGTCTCCAAGGCCCCCACTGTGCGCCGGTCTTGCTGGGGATACCGCACCATCACGCGCACCTCGTCGCGTCCCCGCTGGATCCGCTGGGCCTCCTCCCCGAAGAACGCCTGACGCACCTGGCGGCCGAGCCCCTCCAATGTCAGGCCCAGGGCCTCGCCTTCCGAGGTCAGGCTCAGATTGAGCTCCGGCTTGCCCCCTTTGTAGGTGTCCGTAACTTCGATCACGCCTGGATACCCGGCGATCTTCGCCTTCGCGACCTCGGAGGCCTGCACCAGCGTCTCCATGTCCGACGCGGTGAACTGCAAGTCGATCGCCTTTCCCCCGCCGATCAGATCGCTCGTGATCGTAAGCTCCGTGGCGCCGGGAATCTGGCCGATCTTTGCACGCCAGCGGTCCGCGACCGATGCGGCGGCAACCTCGCGCTGCTCGGCGGGTACCAACTCCACGTGGACCTCCCCGAGGTGCTCGCCCTGAAAAGATGAGCCGTCCGCCGCCGGGCCACTCTGGACAACGCGGTAGGGCTGCTCGCCCACCGAGCTCATGATGTGCAGGACCTGGTCCGATCCGAGCTCGCTCTCCAACTCCCGCCGCAGTTCGGCAACCGTGCGGCCGAGAACATCGACCGCGTCTGCGGTGACCGTTACAGGCGACTCCATCGGCATTGTCACGAACGCGACCACGGCGTCGGACTCGACTTCCGGGAAGAGGATCCACCGAACCTTGCCGGACCCGACCATGCCCGCGGTGACGAGGATGGTCCCAAGGCCAATCGACGCGGTGAGGTAGCGCCATTCCAAGGCGACTGCCAGGAAGGGGCGATAGACGTGCGAGACAAACCATTCAAGGCTCGAGGAGAAGAGTCCGAAGAATCCATCCCAAGCGCGCGCGACGGGATTGCGCCGCGCTCGGCCAGAGGGCTTCTTGTAATGCCGGAGGTGGCACGGCAGGATCAGCTTTGACTCAACCAGGGAGAAGAACAGCGTCGGAATGACGATCAGCGGGAAGACCCGCACGATCTTGCCCATGATGCCCGGCACGAAGAGCATCGGGGAGAAGGCGGCCATCGTTGTCATCACGCCAAAGATGACCGGGACCAAGACCTGATAGGTGCCGCGCACCGCCCCGCTCATGCCCTTCCCGGTCCTGACCTGGGTAGAGTGGATGTTCTCGCCGACGACAATGGCGTCGTCGACCACGATGCCGAGCACGAGGATGAACGAGAACAGCGACATCATGTTGATCGAGACGTCGAAGACCGGCATCAGCGCGATCGCTCCCAGGAATGAGATCGGGATGCCGATCGTGACCCAGAACGCCAGCCGAAGGCGCATGAAGAGCGCCAGAACGACGAACACCAGCACGAGCCCCGTCATCGCGTTGCGGACCAGCAGGTCAATCCGGCTCTTCAGCAGTCGGGACGAGTCCTGCCACGTCGCAATTTCGACACCGGAGGGAAACGTTGCCCGGGCCGTGTCGATATAGCGGTAAACCGCGTCGGCCACGTCGAGGGCATTCTGGTCGCCAACGCGGTACACCTTGACGACGACCGAGGGCTTGCCGTCAAGCAAGGCGGACAGCCGGATGTCTTCGAAGCCATCGACGACCTTGGCAACATCGCTGAGGAGGATACGCGTGCCGTCGGGCCGCATAAGCAACGGCACCTGCTCGAACTCCTCGCCTGTGTAAGCTTGCCCCTTTGTTCGGAGCAGCACTTCACCGGTAGGCGTCTTGACCGATCCGCCGGGCAGATCCACCGAGAATCTGCGGACGGCGTTCGCCACCTGATCGAAGCTCAGGCCCCAGCGGCGCAGTGCCGCCTCGGACACTTCGATCGCGATCTCGTAAGGGGGTGCGCTGAGCAGATCGGCGTGCGACACCTCCGGCAGCGCCTTGATCTCTTCTCGAACGCGGACGCCCAAGTGCTTCAGCGTTGCGAAATCGGCGTCGGCGGAGACGGACACGTTGATCACCTGAAACCGGCTCGAGAGCTCTTGAACGATCGGTTTCTCGACATCGTCCGGAAAGGTGTCGATGGCATCGACCTGCGCCTTGATGTCCTCCATCAGGGTCCGAACGTCGTACCCGAGCTGGATCTCGACCATGATCGTGGCGGCCCCCTGAGCGGCCGTGGAGCTGATCTTCTTGATCCCTTCCAAGGACTGGATCGCTTCCTCCACCCGCAGGCAGATCGCGTCCTCGACCTCTTCCGGGGCGGCTCCGCGGTATTCCGCGGTAATTCTCACGGTGTCCAGTGAGAATTGGGGGAACACCTCCGTCTTCAGGTCCCCGAGAGTTATCGCGCCTGCGGCGACAATGACGAACAGGAGGAGGTTAGCGACGACATGGTTGCGGACAAACCATGCGATCAAGCCTTTCATGACCCGGCTCCAACCGCGGCACTAGCACCGGATCCGCCCAGGCTGTCCGCAACATCCACCCGCATGCCGTGAACGGCGGCCTCGATCGGCGAGAGGCAGACCAGCTCCCCGTCCTCAAGGCCGCTGCGCACCAGAACGGTATCGCGCTCGAGCCGCAGCACTTCCACGGGGCGGATGTCCAGCCGGTTTCGCGCGCTGACCACGTAGACCGTGTTCTCGGCGCGCAGCGCCGAGCGCGGCAACGGCACGACTCCCCGGACGCGGTTGCCCTGGATCTCGGCCCGAACGAACATCCCGACGGCCAGGGGCGGCCGCCCGGAGTCGCGGCCCCGCGCGTACGGATCGTCCACCTGCGCGACCGCGTTCACCATCCGTGTGCGCGGGTCAATCTCTCCCTCGGTCCTGACGATGCGGCCACGCCAGGCATGGTCGCGGCCAGCAAACCGCGCCGTGAGGCGCACGGCGGGACCGGTGGAGGTCGAGGAGCCGTCCCTGTAGGCCAACGGGAGCGTGCAGAACTCGAGCTCGGCGTTCGGGATCGGAAGCCGCACCTCCGCGACATCGACGGAGTAGATCGTGGCCAGCGTCATCCCGCGCTGCACGAACTGCCCGACGTCGACCTGCTTGGAGCGCACCCTCCCGGCGAAGGGCGCCCGCAGCACGGTCCGCTCCAAGTCGTACTCCGCCTGGTCCAGCGTCGCCTGGGCCGCTGCCAGGCTGGACTCTGCCTCCGCGATCTGCGGTTCGCGAAACAGCAGCGGCGAGGGCGTGCCAACCCCGACCGCGTCCCATTCGTTGCGCGCCAGGTCAGCGTCGGCCCTCTCGGTGATAAGGCGCAGCCGAGCCTGCTCGATCGACGCGCGCGCCCGGGTGACCGCCAGTTCGTACACGCGGGCCTCGAAGCGGAGCAGCAGCTCGCCCTCGGCAAAGAAGCCGCCCGCGGCCAGCGAGGGGGAGACTTCGACGACCCGGCCAGAGATCTCGGGGACGAGCTGGGACTCCGTCCGCGGCGCGACGGTCCCCTCGGCCTCGACGACCAGCGTCAGGTCAACCCGCTTGGCCGGCACGGCGGTGACCAGCGGAGGCTGGACCTCGATCTCCATCGGCTGCGGGGGCTCGTAGGAGTCCAGGAGAGCCTTGGCGACGAAGATGCCCAGCACTATCACCACGGCGGGCAGCAGCACTCTGAGCACGGTTCGAATCCTGTCCATCGATCTCTCCTAGTCCGCGATGCCCGACGCCACCGCCGCGCCGAACCCCCCGCCGATGGCAAGGTGAAGGTCCACCCGGTTGTCATAGCGGGCTCGTCGCACCGCCAGCACAGCACTCTCGGACTCCAGCACGGCCCTGCGCAGGTTCAGCGCCGAGAACAGGTCTCCGAAGCCTGCCCCGTACCGGGCCTCGGCCTCCCGGGCCGCCTGCACTGTCAGGTCCTTGGCGCCGATCAGCCGCTCCTCCTGACTCCGCAGGACGGGGTCGGCACTCAGGGCTGTCTCGACCTCGCGGTAGGCCGTCCAGACCCTGCCCTCGTAGTTCGCGACTGCCTCCCGCGCGCGCGCTGCGCTGGCGCGGACGCCGGCCGTGAGCCGGCCACGGTTGAATACTGGCTGCGTGAGCCCGAGGGCGTAGTTCCAGATTTGAAGCGCGGGATTGACGAGGTCCAGCAGAGTGTTACTCGACGTTCCCAGGGCGGAAGTGATCGCGAAGGACGGACGCAGTGCCGCCTTGGCCTGAACGATGCGCGCATCGGCTGCGAGTATTTCCCGCTCGGCGGAGGCCAGATCGGGGCGACGGTAGAGCAGGTCCGACGTGAGGCCCGCAGGTACCGGTGAGGAAAGAGTGGCGAAGCTGGCCGGAACCGGCAGCTCCCCGTCGGAAACATCGCATGCCAGCACCTCTAGCTGGCGCACGATCCCGACCAAGATCTGCCGTCGCTGGTGGGTTGCTGCCCGGGCCCGCTCCACTCCGGCCTCGGCGATCCTGACATCCACCGCCGAGCGACGGCCAGCCCTGTAGCGCTCCCGCGTGCGCTCCAAGGCGAGCTCGTCATGCTCGAGCAGCTCGTCGGCAATCTCGGCCTGGCGGGCCGCCTCGGTGGCAGCGAACCAAGCCTTGGCAACTTGGCCCGTCACCGAGAGCATGAGGGCGTCGCGGTCAAAGTCGCGGGCCTGAAGCGCACTCTCTGCGGCAAGCTTGCCGGCGGCGACGCGCTTCCAGATGTCGGCTTCCCAAGAAACGTTGAACGAGAGTCCCGAGTTGCTGAAGGTATTGCTCAGCACGCGGTCGGCGAAGCCGGGAAACGGCAGACCCACGAAGTTCTGGCGCTGGCGCAGGCGGTTCACGCCGACGCCCAGCTCCGGCAGTCTTGCCGCCCCCGCTGAGACGACCTCCTGCAGGGCGGCCTCGAAGCGCTCTTTCGCGGCCCGCACACCGGGACTGCAGTCCCGGGCCCTGCGCACGATGGCGTCGAGACCGGGGTCGTCGAGGTAAGTCCACCAGTCCCGGTCCGCGGGAGTGAGTGAGGGGGCGTCCACCGGAGGGGGGGTCGGCACCCGATAGTCGTGCGACGGCAGCTGCGGGGGCTTCGCACAAGCCGCGAGCAAGGCCGCGGCCGAGCAGGTCAGAACAAGCGTGACGCGCATCATCGGATCAGGCAGATTCCGTCCGGAGTGCCGGACGGCTGGCGGCGCCGGGAGCGCGCATCCCGGCAGCGGCGAAGTCGACCAGAGCCGCCGCAGTCTCCTCTGTGTCACTGGCTCCAGCCGTCCACTCCTTCGCACTTGCGGGGTCGAGCATGGTGTGGACCATCGCCCCGACCACGAAGTGCATGCGACGCCGCAGCTCCTCGCTGGCCAAAGTCGGCAGGGCGGCCCGAAACGCACGCTCGAAACGGACAAACACCTCTCGGAACTCCTCCTTGCACAGCTCCTCCAAGGAACAAGCGGGATCGGAATACATCCGGGCCTGCAGGCGCATGAAGCGCCTCCCGTGCCCCGAAGCGGCGGCCAGCCGCAGGGGCGGCGTCAGGAGAGCCCGAAGGACCTCTTCGAGCTGTGGCACGGCCTGCCCCTCGATCGAGTCCAGCATCGCCAAGCGCTCTCGGTTGACCTGGCGCATCCTGCGGGCGAACACGGCTCTCACAACCGCTTGCTTGGAACCGAAGTGGTAGTGAACAGCCGCCAGATTGACACCGGCAGTATTGGTCAGGCTGCGCAACGAAACCCCGTCGACGCCGTTTTCGCTGAACAGCGCCTCCGCCGTGTCCAAGATCATGTCCTTCGTGTTGGACGAGTCGGCCATCTGTTCAATCAAACGTCTGTATGAATTATAGCAGATGTGCCGCGGGCCCGCCGACAGCGCCAGCGCTGTAACCGCCGACGTCGCTCCGGCCACCAATTCCGCCGCATGGGGCGACTCGATGCCGTGCCGTCTCGCATTCTCGACGATGTCCGTGGCGGCCGGCCGTCTGGCCCGACCGGTCCCGAATCCGTCACGGGAGGCCGGCCGGAGCGCCCTGTCTCATTCTGCCGCATACCGGACCGATCGGCTGCCCGGTGTTTGCACGGGCTCATGCCGGGATGGGACCAGGGGGCCGATGCCACGGTCGCCGCAGCGCGATTGCCGGCGACACAATCACCGGTGCCGCGGGCATGCCAGGACAACAGTTCCGACCGTGGACCGGCGCCTCATCCAGAGCTGGCTGCGCCTTCCGACCGGCCGCGCCCGCGCCGCCTCACCGCCATGGCCCGCGTGTCCCGTGACCGCGGTCGGTCCCAGCCCCGAGCGATCCCACCTGATCATCGGTCCGGTCCCCAAGGAAGGTCCTTCGTCAGACCCGGCTCACCGGCCCTGCTGCAGCTGGGCCTGGCGAAGCGTCCAAGCCCTCAGCGTGACGAAGCCCTCGTCCTCGGGAACGAATCGCACCCCGCCCTAGTGGCCCTCTTCCTGCCCCGTCTGGACGTTGAGGGGCTTGCGCAGCAGCAGACTTCGTTCTGGGTTCTCCAAGTTGACGCGGGCCTGCAGCTTGCGGTAGTTTTCCAGCAACTCGGGGGGATCAATGTGACCAGCGCTGTCCGGCGGATGCAGGTACAGGGTCGGCACGCGGCCCGGGACACCGTGGCAAGAGACGCAGGCCCGGTTGTCGGCCGGGTCCACGCGCGCCATCTCGGGAAACACGTAGTCTCGGAAGTGGAGAATGTCGTCAAGGAACGTCTCCGAGGCTGCCAGTGGCCGGGCCTCGGCACGGTCATCTTGGACCGGTGCGGCGATCAGGTCCTCCAACTGCTGCCGATAGCGGGCCCCGTCGGTCTCCAGCAGATTGCGGAGCATGGTGCGAATGCGGGCCACGGGCTCGCTGTCCACGTGGGCTGCCACTGCCCGCCGCACCTCGGGGTTCTGCCGCAACGTGGGAGTCGCGGCCAGTCGCGAGGCGATCTCTCGCGCTTCGCGCGCGACCTCGGGAGAGAACCACTTGACGAACATCGAGACGACCCGGCGCTTGGCGTCCGTTACCTGATCGACCGCATCCGGCGGGCCCCCTCCTAGCGTGCCGTCGGTCCGCGGCGCGAGCTTGACAAAGTCGATGCCGAACTTCAACTCGGGCTCAGCTTCGGGGTTCGTGCCAAGCATGGTCACAGTCAGGGGAGCGGTGCCCGCCTCCAACTGGAATGCTCCAAGGCTCATCGGCCCGGTCGAGGTCACGTCCCCCCGATAGAAGTCCATCTGGTCCAGCACGGGATGGCCGTCAAATTCAACGCGGACAACTCCATGCGAAGCACCGTAGAGAAAGCTCCCGAGCAGCTCGTACTCACCTGCCTCGGGCACGGCGACCTCGAACGTGATGTGCGCCCCCACCTTGCCCTCTTCCCAGATCAGAGCTCCGTTCTCGCTGGCCACGCCGCCCGGAATCGCCTGTTCGGTCGTTCTGCCGAAGGTCAGCGCGACAACCGGGAGCGTCTCCGCTTCGACGGCTCCCTCGACCGCCTCCTGGGCTGTCCTGCCACCTTCGCGGTAGGCCATCATCCACTCCGTCGAGTTCAGCCAAAGGCGAGGGTCGGCCGACAAGTGATTGAACGCCTCGCGGCGGTGCAGCGTGCGATTCTCGCCAAGGATACGGGCCACGAGCGGGGCGTGGTCCAACGAGGCGGCCGAGCGATCAGCCGATGGAGCTGGCTTTCCCAGCAGGCGTGACGCGGACTGGAGGCTGGCCCTCCTCGGAACGCTGAGCGTGAGCAGCAAGCTGTAGAAGTCAGCCTCCTCCTGCTCGCTGACGCCCTCAAAGTCCCAGTTCACCCTGGCCAAGAAACCGGCCAGTGCCTCCGCATCCTCCTTCCGGCCCTCGCCCGCGAAATCACGCAGGACCGACAGCAAGGCGGAGAGCGTGGAAACGGTCGCGGGGAGCGACAGCTCCCCGGGATTTGCGAGCGCCATGGCGGCGATTGCGACCGAGTCCGGGCGCCCCTGCAGCAGCAGGCCCAAGATCTCGTCTTGCAGTGGCTTGTGGGTGATGTTCCGGGCACCCTCCAGCGCCATGGACCGCCAAGGGGCATCCCCGTCGCCGGGCCGGTCACGGTACACGGCGAGCACGGCCTTACCGAACAGCTCGGTCGCTCCGGGCGTGCTGTACGCGAACTGGCCGGGGCTCTGCTGATTCGCCCGCTCCATGTAATGCGACGCGGCCATCGATGTCAGGCGCCGGTCAAGCAGCCGGCGTTCCCGCTCCGGGGCGGTCTCGCGCCACGCTGCCAGCTCTCGGAAGAGCGACTGGAGCTCCGGGTACTGCTGCGCTGCGAACTCCGCGCGGGTGATGTTGTTCACCTGGCCGTTCACGATGAACAGAGAAATCGTGGAGTAGCGCAGCGCCATGGCCACGTGCGCCTCCGGCTCGTGGCGGACAAGGGCGTCGATCCAAGCTTGGTTGATCGGCTCCCGCACGGACGGATTCCACACCCACCAGTGCCAAGCGGCCTTGAAGGCGTGCGCCCGCACCCCCGGGTGGCGGTCGACCATGGCGGAGGTCAGCACTTCGGCAATCTCCGGCAGCTTCGCATCGAGGCCCGCCCCGGCCATGTGAGCGCGGGTCACCAGTGCCTGCACGACCGACTGCCGGGCCCTGGGGCTGCCGTTCCGGAACGCTTCGAACAGTTGGTCCCACCCGGCACCATCGAGCAACAGCTGTCGCAAGGACCAGAACGCCGCTTCGCGGCAGCCCTTGACCGGGTCATCGAGATGTTCGACCAAAGTGACGGCGGCGTCGTGGACCAGCGCGGCGCCAAGGCCGAGAAGACCGTAGTAGCGCACCTGGGGATGCGGGCTGGCGGCGAACGATCGGTACGTATCGGCCAAGGCCGGATCACCGGCCGCCAAGGCCGCTCTGGCGGCGGTAAGTTGCCCCAACAAGCCCGGCCTGTCCGCGTCCAAGGCCTCCCCGTCACCGCTTTCCTCCTGGGCCGGGTGCAGGCGACTCAGGGCGCGGATGACGTACGCCGTGGTAACAAAGCCAGTGGCGGCCGCCGCGTTCCACAGGCCGTAGGGGTACTGGTTCTGGAGCAGCCACTCCACTCCCCGGCGGACGACCGGATCGCCAGCCGTGAAGCCGGCCGACTCCAGCGCGATCAGGGCGACAGCGGTCGCGGCCGGGTAGCTGTGATCGTCCTCAGGCCGGATCCATGTGCTCCCGTCCCCGGCGTTGCCAGGCTCGAAGCCCCATCCGCCATCTTCCCGCTGAAGCGTGAGCAAGCGGCTGAGATCCAGCTCCGCCCTTGCGCGCAACTGCGCGTCCAGCTCGCGCGCCCGCTCGACCCGCCGGGGAGAACCGGTCAGGCGGCTGACCTGCTCGACATAGTCCGCAGGCCAGATGCGGCGGACGAACTCGATGCGGTGCCCGTAGTCGTCTGTCGCCTTGATGTCGTCGGCCGTCGCCAGGATTTTCCGCCCTTTCTCCTCGATTCCGAAGAAGTACCGGGGATCGCCAGAATCCCGCCACGCGCGCTCGAGGACTTCGGCGGCGAACTTGAACACGACGTTCGGGCCAAAGTTCGAGCCTCGACCGGCAGCGTTGATGCCCTTGGGATCGGCCGTCTGTAGGACGTAGTTTGCCGTTCGCCGCTGCCAGTGCGCGTGTAGCCGCTTCGGTCGTCGGGTTCGCTCGTGCAACACGATGTTGCGGCCGGCCACCCGCGTGCCGGCGGGGCCGTCGCCCAAGTCATTGGGGGCAACGCTGGTGTTGACAGCCGCGTCCCTGAGCTCATTGGTGAGCCGCAGGGACTCGTACATTGTGTTGACGAGGCGGCGATAGTTCTGCTCGACACCCGCGGGCCGATAGCCGTTCCGGAATGCGTCAGCCACCCCCCAAACGCCGCTCTGGGTGTGGCAGCTCATGCAATTCTCTCCGAAGAGGGCAGTGGCGTCCCGAACCCTCCGGTGCAGGGCGATGTTGCGCGGCCGGTGAGCCAGCCAAGCGTCAATCTCGGCGAGGTGGTAGTACACGGCCTGACGAACGGCCGTCACGGGATCCGCGTACGGGGCCGGAGCGAAAGTGCGGACTTGGAGCTCGTACTGCGGCTGATTGGCCTCCACCCGCAGGTAGTACGTCTGGCCGGGCTCGATCAGGCGGGTGACGAATGTGCGGAACGAGCGGTCCTGCTGGTGGGCGCGCTCATTGATCGCCCGCCCTTCCTCGTACGTGTAGACCGGCACGGGGCCGAGAATCTCCGTGGCCGGCGGGTGGACGTACGGCACGGGATTGAAGTTCGAAAAGTCGTAGCTGTTGGGCAGCTTTCGCTCTTGCAGCTCTTCCTCCGAGGCCCGGCCCCGCTTGTAGAAGCGGATGCGCGAGCTGACGACGGGCTCCGCGAGCTGCAGGTTGGCGCTGACGTAGGTTGGCTCAGGGCCCGAGTGCTCCAGGCGGTACTGAGGGGAGCAAAAGTAATTGCCGTCTGAGGTGTCACGCCAAGATGTACTTGCAGTCCTCCTGGTCAAAGAATTTCTGAACGACTTGAGGGGCCTTCCTGAGCTGGGCGATCGCATCCGTGAGGAGGTCCTTTAATTCCGACTGGGTCTTGAACACCTGTTGGCCAACCCTGCGCTTCACCCAAGCCCACAACAGCTCCACCGGATTCAGATGCGGAGAGTAAACCGGCAGGAAGAACAACTCGACCTGCTCGTTACCCGCTGATTCTGCTAAGAACTCCTTCACAACGCGCGCCGTATGGATGCTGCAGTTGTCGACTACTACGTAGATCGGCTTCTCTTGCTCCGCTTGGATTGTCTGCAAGAACTCAATGAAACTCACCGCCTTGGAATTCTTCGACTGAATGCGGAAGTGAATCTGACCGTCTGGCGTGATGGCCGCGAACATGTTCCAGCGAAACCTCTTGCCGGTGTCGACCACGACAGGGGTCTTGCCACGCATGCCCCAAGTCCGTCCGACATGGTAGTCCGCTCGCATCCCGGCTTCGTCCGCGAACAGGATCACAGCGCCGTTCCGGCGTGCTTTCGCCTTCAATTCAGGGTATGTCTTGTCAAGCCACGCCTTCACGTCGCCGATGCTGCGGAGATACGAGCGGAACTTGGGCTTCTGGGGTGTCAGGCCCAGGCGCTTGAGAGTGCGACGCACAGTCCAGACACTGACTTTGACGCCGAACTTGTCGAGGACGGCCTGTCGCACGCGGGCCGCCGTCCAATAGGCGAACGAGAACTTCATCTGCTGGGGGGTCTTATCACGGACAGTGACGAGCACCCACTGCACGATTTCGTCGCTCAGGATGCGCGGACGGCCAGAACGTGGCTTCTCTTCCAAGGCCCCAAAGCCATCTGCCCCGACCTTGACAAGCCAAGTATTGATGGTCGCTTGAGTGACAGAGAAGAGGGTGGACAGAAGGGGAATCTGGAGTCCACCCTGAACCAGCGCAACGACTCTCTTTCTGGTGGCGACCTTTTCTAAGAGTGGGACCGTTCTAAAGTCCTGCTTAAAGCTTAGCTTCATAATCCGATAATACCATGCTCAGCACACGGTTCGCAAGCCTATTTGAGGTGGAATAGAGTGCTAGAATGCCAGGAAATGACTTCTGCTCCCCTCAGTACCAGTCGTCGAGGTTGTGGCCCGTCCGCGTGTTGTTGTAGTACTCCAAGTCGTCAGAACCGCCGACAACGTACACCGTCCCGCTGTCGTCGGCTTGATCGAGCGGCAGGGGCGTGGCCTGCTCCGGGGCGTTGTTCGGCTCCGCCTCCAGCACGACCGGCCCCGACCCGAGCGCCCCGACGTGACGCACGTCGATCGTGAGCGGGACCCCGCTCACGGCGGGCGTCAGGGTGGGAAGCGGTGTCGACATAGGGGCCAGGCCAGTGTCGTGGGGCAGCGCACCCAGCGGCTGCTCGCGATCGCGAACGACCTCGACACGGAGGCCATAGTCGCCGGACACCGGCGCCCGGTAGATCAGGTACAGGTCGGGATCCAGGGCGTGCAGCGACTTGCCCCAGTCAGCGGTGGATCGCACGGCGGGATCGGAGGGTCTCGGGCGCTCCAGCTCAGCACCAAGGCTGGGACCGTCGAAGAGGACCTCGATGCGAGCGTTGGGCGGCAGGTCTTCGGGACGGTCCAAGTGCACAGAGACCGAGATCGCGTCGCCCCGATCCATCGACCATGTCTCCGACCACGCCGAGTCTCCGACCAAGATGTCCGTGGAAAGCAGTTGCGCGGGCGCGGACGCCCAGAGGACACCCGCGACCAAGGCGGCACCGACTGCGACCGCCCGACCGCAGAGCAAGCGAACTCTAACCCGCTCCCCCCTCAAGGATCGATCCCGCCCAACCGTCGCAGCCATGATTGCTGCCCCATTATCCAAATCTCCCGCATGGGCGCCATCCAGTTCCCAGGCGCGAGGCTGCTCCCCCGGTGGACGAGAGCGGCGACCATGGGCCCTCGCAACCCGGGAATGCGAGCAAGACCGGGGCTGCGGTCCGCGCGCCAACGCTCGAGGCGCCGCACATTCCTCGCGAGCCCAGGCCCGCCGCCGGTGCCCGCGGACGGACCAGGCCGAAGTCCTACTCGAAGCGGGAGATTTCTTGTTCCTTGGAAGTGATGAACTCCAGCAGCGCCGGCACGCCTTCCTCTGTCTTGGCGATGCCGCGCGCGAGCGCGGGAACAATCTCCGAGGGCTCGGTGATCCGCTCGCCGTAACCGCCAAGCGCCGTCGCGAATTCCGCGTAGTTCCCAGAAATGTCGGTGCTGCCGAACCGTTCTGTCGCTGTCCTCATGACCGGCAACTCGATCGCCATGCAGGAGTTGTTGGACAGCAGCGACAGGATCGGAATTCGCTCCCTCACGGCCGTCTCAAAGTCCATGCCTGTGAAGCCGATCGCCGCATCGCCCCACCAATTGATGCACAGTTTGCCCGGGTGCTCGAGCTTCGCTCCCATGGCGAGCCCCAGCCCGTACCCGAGCTGGGTTGTCTTTCCCCAGCCGATATAGCTCAGCGGCACCTCGGACTCCCAGAACGGCGATAGCTGGTCCCTCGGGCTGCCGGCGTCATGCGTGATGATCGTGTTGGCAACGTCGACCGTTCGCATTAGGTCGCGGACCACTCGGTACGGGTTGATGGGCACGTCGGAGGCTTCCAACTTCTTGTTCCATTCCGCGCGCCATCGCCTGCGAACTCCGGCAATCTGGGCCACAAGGCTCGCGGCGCGGCCCCGGGGCTTGGGAATCAGGCGGCGGACCTCTTCGACAAGGCCCGAGAGCGCCAGTCTCGCGTCCCCGGCCAGACCGAGGTCGATTGGGACCTCCTTGTGCAGATCCGCCGTGTCAACCGTGGACTGGATGACAGCCGTGTTGCCGACATACCGCGGCCAAGGGATGCCGAACGCGGTCCGTGTCAAGCTCGTGCCGATCGCCAGCACGACATCCGCTCGGCGCAGAAACTCGTCCATCTGGCGCGAGTAGGACCGCCCTCCCGACTGCAGCGAGAGCGGGTGGGTCTCGGGGAACGCGCTCTTGCCACCGATGCTCGTGGTAACCGGCGCTTCGAGCAGTTCGGCCAGTTCCCGCAATTCGTGCCAAGCTCTGGCGTAGTGCACGCCTTGCCCGGCGTAGATCACTGGCAGCTGCGCTCTGACAAGCATTCCCGCCGCCTCTCGCAGCCCATCGGGATCCGGGGCGCTGCGGGTCCGGATCGAGGGGCGATAGTCCAGCTCGCCGGCGTACTCTTCCCCGAAGAGATCCCACGGGATCTCCACCATGCACGGCCCCGGCCGACCATTCTTGGCCTGCGTGAAGGCCCGGCGGAGGGCGTTCGGCACTTCCCCGACCACGGTCACCTGCTCCACCGTCTTGGTGACGCTCTGATAGTTCACCAGCGAGCTGAAGTTCGGCCGCACGTTTGTCTGACCGCGCGAGTAACCGGCGGGGATGATGACCATCGGAACGGACTCGCCGAACGCTTGGGCAACGCCGCCGAACGAGTTCTCCACTCCGGGGCCGTGCTGCATTGCGAATACTCCGACCCGGCGGCCGGAACTCAGCCGGCCGACCGCGTCAGCCATGTGCAGGCCGGTGCGCTCTTGCCGAACGATGATCGGCCGGATGTTCTCTTCTGCACAGCTCTCGATGACCGGATTGACCGGATAGGCGAAGAGGCGGTCCACGCCTTCCCGCTTGAGCACCTTTGCGATTGCGCGCGATACGTTCACTGGAGTCTCCTTGCCCTTGCCGGTCGGGGAATCAGGCGGGCGCAATTCCCGCGAACAGTGGACCACACCAACGACGGTCGCTGCCAAGCGATCCAGCCAGACCGGCCCAAGACGCTGGTCCCCTTGCCGTGCTTGATGTTGGCACGCTACCCGACCAGCATCGTGACACGCGTGTCCGCTGCCGGCCATGCTAGAGCGGCCGACCGCCAAGAGCCGGACGGAAACGCGGCGGAATGCGCCGGCGCTGCCTCACTTGCGGCCGCAGATTCTTCTCTCTTTGAGATCCTGTGAACGGTCATCGCGGACACTCGAGGAGCGAGTCCGTGCTCAACGGCCTCCTCGGCGAGCGAGCAAATCGTCCAGCGACTTCGACCATTCAGTGCCGGCCAGCAGGCCAGCGTGACGAGGCGATCCTCGAAGGTGCCATTTTCGACGGTGATTGACACCATCGAACGTCACGGCCCGCGGCCCTAGCCACGGTCCAAGCCGATCCCTCCGGGTTCCGGTCACACAGCAGCAGCGCCCTTCGGTGCCGAGACATCCTCGCGGTCGTCTCTCGGGCTCGGGCCAGGCGGAACAGTTCGTCGCGTTCCCCAGCATCCAGAATCACGCAGTATCACAGTGCCATGACGAGCCTAGGAGTCCCTCCAACAACTAAAGCAGTCAAAAAGAAATCATAACCGATATTATATACGATCATATCCGCGCCGACACGTCTAACTCGGGCGAGTGTGGCGTTCGGCCAGTGCGTTACAGTAAGGGCCGTCCCCGGACCCAGCGATGCACCCAAGTCCGCACACACCGCAGCGCAGCGCTCCATGGGGCGCCATCGCCCTGGCCCTCTTCGCACTCGGCCAGCACACGTTGGGCCTTGCGTCCCGTGCCAGAGCGCAAGAGGCGGTGCCGGAAGTGGTGTTCGGCGTGCTGTTGGACGGGGAGCTTGGCGCCGATTCCGTTGTCTCCGTCTACCAAGAGGAGATTGCTGGCGTGCTGGGGTCAGAATACGACGCGCGCTTCCCACCTGAGAGCACAATCTCGGGAGACTGGGATTCCTCCCGCATCGGGGCGGCCTTGGACGCCCTGCTCGAAGACCCCGAGGTCGACATCGTGCTCGCGCTGGGCTTGCTGAGTTCGGCGGTGGCGGCTAGTCGCCCCGCGCTGCCGAAGCCAACGATTGCACCGTTCGTGCTCTTTCCGGAGCTCGGCGGCCTGCCCGCCGCCGTCCGCCGAGGGACCCCGGCGGGCAGCGACACTCGGCGCGAATTTCGCGTCAGCGGACGGGAGAACCTCGCCTACATCGCGGCTCGCGACGACATCCGGCGGAGCATCGAGTCGTTCCGCGAGGCCGTCCCGTTCCAGAATCTGGCGGTGGTGATGATGCAATCGATGCTCGACGCGCTGCCGGGCATCCAAGAGCGGTTCCTGGCCGTGGCGGCGGACTTGGCCCTGACGGTCCACTTCGTTCCGGCAAGCGGCCCCCCGGAGGACACTGTTTCCCGCATCCCGCCGGAGACGGATGCGGTGTACGTCGGCCCTCTGATCGGAAACAGCTTGGACACCGAGCAGCTGGCGAGACTGCTCGTCGAGCGCCGATTGCCGAGCTTCTCAATGGTAGGCCGGGGGGAAGTAGAGGAGGGTCTGCTGGCCAGCACCTATCTGGACACCGACCTGAACAGGACTGCCCGCCGGACCGCGATCAACGTGCAGCGCATCCTCGACGGCGAACCGGCCTCCGAACTGGCCGTCGACTTCGAGGGCACTCGCCGGCTGTCGATCAACATGTCGACCGCCAGAGCCATCGATGCGCGCCTCAGCTGGGCGACAGTCACGGAAGCCGAGCTGATCCACGACGCGGAGCGTCCCGCGAAACATCACCTGTCCATCGTCGGCGTGGTGCGAGAGGCCGAGAGCGTCAATCTCGACCTGGCGGCGGCAGACCGAACCGTCGCCGCCGGTGAGCAGGCGGTGCGGCTCGCCCGGTCGCGCCTTCGTCCGCAGGTCGAGGTGTCCGGGACGGACGCCTTCATTGATTCCGACCGGGCCGCGGCCAGTCTTGGCTCGCAAGGCAAGAATCGACTGGCAGGGTCATTGACGGTCAGCCAGATCCTCTATTCCGAGCAGGCCCGCGCTGGCTACAGCGTGGAGCGGACGCTTCAGGAATCCCGCGAGCTGGAGCGGGCGCAGCTGCGGCTTGACATCATCCTCGAAGCCGCCCAGGCGTACCTGAACGTGCTGCGCACCAAGACCACGGAGCGGATTCTGCGCCAGAACTTGGAGCTGACGCGCCGGAACTTGGAACGGGCCCGGATTCGCCTGGAACTGGGCGACGCCGGCCCGGGCGAGGCCTACCGCTGGCAGAGCGAGCTCGCCAACAACCGCAAGAACCTGATAGCAGCCAGCGCGGTTCGCAACCAAGCGGAGATAGAGGTTAACCGTTCCTTGAACCGGCCCCTGGAGGATTCGTTCACGACCGCCGAGACCGCGATCGACGACCCGGAACTGGCGGTCAACTACGAGAATCTGCGCCCGTTCATCGACAACCGGCAGGGATTCCTCCTCTTCCGGCACTTCATGGCCGGAAGGGCGATCGTCGCGGCCCCGGAAATCGCCCAGGTGGATCGGGCCATCACGGTCCAGGAACGACTGCTGCTGGCCTCTAAGCGAGCGTTGTACGTGCCGGTGGTAGCGGCCCAGGCGGGCATCGAGACCTTCCGGAACGACGGCACGGCTTCCGCCGAGGACCTTGTCCTGCCCGGTGGCGAGAGTTTCTCGCTGCCGAGGCTCAACAGCCTGAACTGGACGATTGGCTTGCAGGCCTCGCTGCCCCTGTTCCAAGGCGGCGCGCTGCGGTCCCGCCGCACACAGGCGCAGATTGAGCTGGACGAGCTGACGGTGAGGCGCGAGGCCCTTCGCCAGCGCATCGACCAGCGCGTGCGGGCGGCGATGCACGGGGCGATGGCGTCGTGGGCGGGCATCGATCTGGCCAAGGAAGCGGCGGACGCCGCGCTCCGCAACTTCGACCTCGTCTCGGACGGCTACTCGGGGGGAGTTGTCAACATCGTCACCCTGCTGGACGCCCAGCGGCAGTCGCTCAACGCCGACCTCGCCGCGGCCACGGCCATTTACGAGTTCTTCTGGGACATGATGGCCGTGGAGCGGACCAGCGGGCAGTTCGACTACTTTCGCTCCGACGAGGATCGCCTCCGGTTCCTCGAGGACTTGCAGGATTACTTTGAGGAGCAGGGCTATGAACGTTAGGGCAGCTCTTCCGCTCGTGCTGGTGCTGACCACGGGCTGTCAGGAGGAGGTCGCGGACCCCGCTCCGCCGCCGCTGAGGCCGGTCCGCTACTCGAGCGTGGAGGCGGTTGGGGCGGGTCGCGCGCGGATCTTCTCGGGCGCTGCGGTCGCGGCCTCGGAGAGTCGGCTCAGCTTCAAGGTCAGCGGCACGATCGTGGATCTGCCGGTCGCGGTCGGCGACTCGGTGCGTGCCGGCCAGATCATCGCCCGCCTGGATCCCGTCGACTACGAACTGGGGTTCGAGCGGACCCGGGCCGCAGTGGCGGACGCCGAAGCCAGGCTCCGCAACGCGGAGGCGACGTTCGACCGAGTGCGGGCGCTGTTCGAGAGGGGCAGCGTGTCCCAGAACGACTACGACGCCGCCCGCGCCGCGACACAGTCCGCGGGGGCCGGAGTGCGGTCCGTGCAGCAGCAGCTCGAGCAAGCCCGCCTGCAGGTCGAGCACTGCACGCTTGAGGCGCCCACGGAGGGCCAAGTCGCCTCGGTCAGCGTCGAAGTCAACGAGAACGTGCAGAGCGGACACCCGGTGGTGACCGTGAACAGTTCGGCCACTCCCCAAGTCGTGGTGCAGATCCCGGAGTTGCTCGTCGGAGAACTCCGGCGAGGGGCCCGCGTGGAGACGGTTTCCTTCACGGCTCTTCCCGGCCGGGCTGCGGCCGGCGTGGTCGGGGAGATTTCCCCGGTTGCGGCCGACGGCACGACGACCTACCCGGTTCGGGTCAGCCTCACGTCCGCCATCGCGGGGATCCGCCCGGGGATGGCGGCCGAGGTCGAGTTCCGATTCGGGGAAGCCGCGGGAGAGAAGCGGCTGGTCGTCCCGCCGCAGGCTGTGGCCGAAGACCATCACGGACGATTCGTCTGGACCGTCTCGCCGGCGGCGAATGGCGAGGCCACCGTCACCCGCCGGACGGTCGAGACGGCTGCCCTGGTGGCTCGGGGCCACTCGAACGCGCTAGAGGTGACCGCCGGGCTCCAGGAAGGCGAGTTGGTCGTGACGGCCGGCCTGAGCAATCTCAGCGAGGGCCAGCGCGTGCGCCTGGGCCGCGGGGGCGGCAGCTAGGCCGTAACAGATCCCGTGGACCTGACCGCCTTCTCGATCCGCAACGACCGAGTGACATTCGTCGCGGTGGCGCTGATCTGCGCTGCCGGGTTCCAGGCCTACCAGACCATGCCGCAGGCCGAGGATCCGGGCTTCACGGTCCGCACGGCCATTGTGATCACACACCTGCCCGGAGCGAGCCCGCAAAGGATCGAGGACTTGGTGACCGACAAGATCGAAAAGGCCGTCCAGGAGCTTGCGGAACTGGACTCCGTCCACAGCAAGTCCACGACTGGAGTCTCGGTGGTCACGGTCAACATCCGGGAAGAGTACTTCGACATTCGGCCGATCTGGGACAACCTTCGCCGCAAGGTGGACAGGGTCAGGCAAGAGTTGCCCAGAGAGGTCCAGGGACCCTTTGTCAACGACGACTTCGGGGACACGCTGGGCACGGTCATCGCCATCACGGGCGAAGGCTACTCCTACTCCGAGCTCAAGCAGATTGCGTACACGGTCCGGGACACGCTATTGCGGTTGGAAGACACGGGGCGCATCGAGATTCACGGCATCCAGGACGATCGGGTGTTCGTCGAGTTCGACGCCGCGCGGCTGTCGGAGCTGGGCCTCTCGGCGCGGCAGCTCCAGCAGCAACTGCAAGCCCAGAACATCCTGATCCCCGGCGGCAACGTGTTCACGGGGGTCGAACGCATCGAGCTCGAGCCAACCGGGGCGTTCGAGTCGATCGAAGATCTGGCATCGACGGTGATTCGGACGGGAGCCCAAGGGCTGATGTACCTCGAGGACATCGCCGAAGTCTCCCGCGGGTACCGCGACCCGCCCCAGGCTCTGATGCGGGCCAACGGCCGCCCGGCGCTTGGCCTGGCGGTCCAGACCAAGTCGGCCGGCAACATCGTGCGCCACGGGGGACTGATCAAGGCTACCCTCGACCGCTTGCAATCCGACTATCCCCTGGGTGTCGAGCTCTCGGTGGTGGCATTCCAGGCAGAAGTCGTGGACCGCAAGGTCGCCGAGTTCGTGAACAACGTCCTGCAGGCGATCGGCCTGGTCTTGGTGGCCATGCTGATCATGCTGGGACCGCGCACGGGCCTTGTCATCTCCAGCCTGATCCCCTTCGCCATACTGATGTCGCTGGCGGTGATGCACCAGCTGGACATTGGCCTCAACCAGATGTCGCTGGCGGCGCTCATCATCGCGCTCGGCATGCTCGTGGACAACGCGATTGTCATGTCGGAGTCGATCATGGTCGAGATGGCGGCCGGAAAACGGGCCGTCGATGCCGCCGTCAAGTCTGCCGCCGAGCTTCGGATCCCGCTACTGACTTCCTCGCTGACCACGTCGGCGGCCTTCCTGCCAATCGTTCTCGCCGAATCGACTGTCGGCGAGTACACCAACCAGCTCTTCAGCGTGGTGACCATCGCGCTGCTGTCGTCGTGGCTGCTCTCGCTCACAATCGTTCCGCTGCTCTGCGTGATGTTTCTCAGGGTTCGGCAGAATCCGGACGCCGACGCGCTGGACGGCCGGCTCTATCGCCTGTACCGCGGAGCGCTGATCGTGGCACTGCGATTCCGGTTCGTCACGGTCGCCGCCGTCGCCGCGATCTTCTACGTCGCCCTGCAAGGGTTCGCCTACATCCCGACCATCTTCTTCCCGCCGTCTGACAAGCCGATTTTCACCGTCGAGATCGAGGCGCCGACCGGGACAGCGATCGAGCGCACAGAAGAGATCGCCGCGGCGTTGGATGAGTTCATCCTCGCGGAGCTGAGAGCGGCTGAGGACGGGACTGAGGGCGTAACCACTTGGTCGACCTATATCGGGCGGGGCGGCCCGCGCTTCACGCTCAGCTACGGCCCGGAGCAGACGCGACCGGAATACTCCTTCTCGATCGTCAACACCACATCGGGCTCGGCCATCGCGGGCCTGCGGCGGCGCGTGCAGTCGTTCTTGGCGGAGTCTTTCCCCGAGATCCGCGCCACTGTCGAGCCGTTGTCCAGCGGGCCGATCGTCAAGTATCCCATCGAGGTCCGCCTGATGGGCGAGGAGACCGACAGACTGTTCGAGATCGCCGACGCGCTCAAGGACCGTCTGCGAGAGGAGCCCGCATTGAGCGGGATCGGGGACGACTGGGGGAATCGGATCAAGAAGATCGTGGTCGACGTGGACAACTCGCGAGCGCGACGAGCCAACCTCTCGAACGAGGACATCGCCATCTCGCTGACGTCCGCCCTGTCTGGATTCGCGGTCACGGAATACCGCGAGGGCGACGAGGTCATCCCGGTCTCGATGCGATCCCGCGCGGATGACCGCCAACAGATCGCGCGGCTGGAGACGCTCAACGTGCACTCGCAGTCGGGCGGCCGGGCCGTGCCGCTTCAGGCGGTCGCTGACCTCAGGGTCGAGTGGCAGCCGTCGAAGGTGTTCCGGCGCAATCGGCTCAAGGCGGTCACGGTCTATTCGAACATCGCGCCCGGAACGACCGCGGCGGAGGTGATGGCGGAAGTCTCTCCGTGGCTCGAAGAGCAGTCGGCCACGTGGCCCGTCAGCTACCGGTACGAAGTGGGGGGCATCCTGGAGGCATCCGGCGAGGGCAACCAGTCCATCGCGGACAAGCTTCCGGTGGCCGGCCTCGCGATTATCCTGCTGCTCGTGGGCCAGTTCAACTCCATCCGCAGGCCGTTGATCATCATTCTGACGATCCCGCTGGGACTGATCGGAGTGATCGTCGGGCTGCTCATCACTGGCTCTTACATGGGGTTCATGACCTTCTTGGGGGTCATCTCGCTGGCGGGCATCGTGATCAACAACGCAATCGTGCTGATCGATCGCATACGGATCGAGATCGAGGATCACGGGCTGCCGCCAGACCGGGCAATCGTGGAGGCGGCGCAGCGCCGGCTGCGGCCGATTTTGCTGACGACGATCACGACCAGCGGCGGCCTGATCCCGCTATGGCTGGGCGGGGGGGTGATGTTCGAGCCGATGGCGATCGCGATCCTGTTCGGGCTGCTGTTCGCAACCGCCCTGACCCTGGGCGTCGTGCCGGTGCTCTACTCCATCCTCTTCGGCATCAGGTTCAAGGGCTTCTCTTGGGACGGACCCGCCACCGCAGGGGGACAGCCGGTCCGATAGCGCGGCCGCAAGGGCGTTGACGGAACCAGGGGCGGGTGAGCACGGCCAATAGCGGGTCGAGGCCTCGATTGTCAGAGGGGTTGACTGGGTCTTCACTGATCTTCCGGCACTCGTGACGGTCCAGACCGGGCATGTGCGGCTCCGCTCGCAGAGCCGGACCTGACAGCGGGCATTCGCAAACCCTGCCTTGGGAGCAGCCGGTCAGACGATGTTCGGAGACCGGACCAAGGTATGGCCGTGCCAGCCCAGAGACGAGATCAGATCATCCGACCAGACGAGCAGCCCGTTGGAGGGACGCCCTCGCCGAGAGCAGGCCATTGCCCCCGAGACAAGCGCCGTGGCGAACTGTTGCCGAGGGAGTTGCCGGGGGATGGGTACGCTAGTCGGGGACCCGTTTCAGCGCCGAAAGGTTCGTCGGACCGAGTCCGTCGGTGGCCTCCCGCCCCGCGGAATGGCGTCGCAGATTCGAGCCCGTGTGTTGCCTCACGGATCTTCCGGCTGTTTGAAGGCCCGAAACTGCGGCATTTGCTCCGCTTCGAGGTCGCGTTGCTTTGCGTCGCCGACTTCCTGCATCAGTGCAGCCCCCTCATCGCTTCGCCCGCTGGCGAAGTAGAGCTGGCCGAGTTGGTACTTGGCCGCCACCAGCGAGGGTGACAGCCGGACCGCGGCCTCCAGATGGTCGATCGCCTCGTGTGGGCTCGTCTCGGCCAGGATTTTTCCCAGCCTATAGTGCGCCGACGGGAATTCGGCGTTGAGCTCGATGGCCCGCCGCAAGTGCACCCTAGCGAGACCCTCAGCCTCAGGGTTCGCTCCATCCGCGCGGGACCTGTCCAGCGCGAAGCCATAAACATAGTGCACGTAGAAGTCGTCAGGGAACCTCGAGACACCGGCACGAAGCGTTTCCAGCGCTCTGGGCATTTCGTCCGAGAGCAGGAATGCGACGGCCTGCGCGGTCAGCGCCACGGCGTGATCCGGGGTCAGGTCGATTGCAGCCGTGAAGGCCTCCTTGGCCGGTTCGAACCGCTGGCCCTGACCCAGCGTGATGCCCTTCTGCACCAGCAGCCGATACGACCCGGAAATCCGGCTCAGCCCCAGGTCCAGGATCTCAAGTGCGAGTTCCGGATTCCTGTACCGCACGCAAAACTCGCTCAGCACGATGTAGCCTTCCTCGCTTGTCGGATCGACTTGGACCGCCTTCCTCAGTGCGCCGACCGCGGCATCGAGATCTCCCGCGCTCTCCTCCATCTCCGCCAACGCAAGCAGGGGCGCTTGGCTTGGGTTCCCCGCCGCCGCTCGCCGGGCCACAGCCAGGGCTTCGCCCTCCCTGCCGGCACCCGTCAAGATCTTGATCCGCAGCACTGCCAAGCCCGCGACGCCAGCATCGACGGCCCCGGCCCGGTCCAGAGCTTCCAAGGCCTCGTCAACGAGCCCGACGGAGGCGGAAACCTGGGCAAGGTCGACGAGGTCCGGACCGGAAAGGTCGGAGCGCGCGGTCACGGATCCCAGGGCGGTTCTCGCCAGATCGGCGAGGCCGAGGCGTTGCAGGGATCTCCCGTATGCGATCAAGGCTCTGGGCTGGGAATGAGCGAGGTCCCCGGCCTCCTCCAGTTGTCGCACTGCCTCCCGGTCTTCTCCCGCCTCCGAGGAAATCATTCCCAGAAAGAGGTTTGCCAGGCCTCGCTCGCCAGGAACATCCAACAATTCCACGAATCGCGCCCTAGCGGACTCGGAGCGGCCGAGTTCAAATTCAGCCATTGCCAGATTCTTTCGGGCCGGGGTGAAGCCCGGGGCCAGCGCGAGGGCTTTCTCGAAGTAGGGAATCGAAGACACGGGATCGTCCTTCATGCAGAGAACCGCGCCGACCATGTTCAGTGCTCTCACATCCCCGGGATCTGCCTCGGCGGCCTTCTGGAAGTGCACGAGCGCATCGTCCAGCCGTCCGTCACGAAGGGCCTCGAACCCGTCTGGGCCGGGCGTGGCGAGAATTGCGGCCGCTTCCAAGAGCAACAAGAGGACCGTGAGGGATGCCAGCGCGCCGCGCAGGCGGCGATGCGCCGGCCTGCCACGGGGCGCCGCCGCGGTGGCCAATGCCCGGGCACTAGGCACGGCCGGACCCGGTCGGCTCGCGAAGCGTGAGGATTTGGTTCGCGGGCACGTCATCGACGGACTGAACGGCGCCGCAGGGCCATCGGACCTGCAACGAAGCGGCAGTCTCCTGACCCATGCCGAAGTGCAGCCGCGGGTCGTTGCAGGAATAGTAGCTGGACTGGGCCATCAATTCCTGGGCCTGCCGGCGTGTCCCGTACGAACAGACGACACGAGCCCCTATCGCACTCCGGTTCGACACGGTGCCGATCAGCCGGACCTTGAGCCAGTTGCCACCACCCTCCAAATCGTTGCGAAGAAGGGACGGAGGCTCATTGAGATTCACCACCAGGATGTCGACGTCCCCATCGTTGTCGAAATCGCCGAAGGCACATCCGCGGCTCGAGTGGGCCGCTCCAAGCGCGGGTCCAGCGGCGTCGAAGAGTTGCTCGAGACGCCCGTCGCCAAGGTTCCGGAACACCACATTGGGGCTCTTGAACGGATAATCGGCCAGTTTCGCGCCAATTTCAGGATAAATGTTTCCAGTCGCGTAGAAGATGTCGGGCCATCCGTCGTTGTCGAGGTCCATGATGCCGGCACCCCAGCAGACGTTCCGCACTTCGACGGCGAGACCCGAGACCAGCGTGCGATCCCTGAACCGGCCAGAGCCGTCATTCACGTACAGGATGTTGGTGTCGTCCGCGAAGTGTGTCTTGAAGATGTCCAACGCGCCGTTCAGGGTGATGTCCGCCACGCCCACTCCCATGCCGGCCTGCTCCTGGCCATCCTCGTTGAGGGCCACGCCGCTGGCCAGGCCGGTCTCGCGAAAGGTCCCGTCGTGCCGGTTTCGGAACAGCAGGCTTGGCGTCGAGTCGCAGGCGACGTAAATGTCGGGCCATCCGTCGTCGTCAAAGTCGGCGGCAGCGACAGTCATGCCGTAGCCCGGCCGCGCCGCGGCGATTCCCGACTCCTCGCTCACATCCCGGAACGTTCCGTCACCGTTGTTGCGGTACAGCGAGTGCCGCGAGAATGGCAGCCCGCGAGGACCGCAGTGAACCGGAACACCCTTCCACCGGCAGGTCCCGGCGCCAGGTGCCTCGTCGAAGTCGAACTGGCAGTAGTTCGACACGAACAGGTCCAAGTGGCCGTCGCGGTCATAGTCAACCCACGAGCAACCAGCGCCCCAGCGCGTCTCGGGGTCGATCAGCCCGGCATCGGCGGTGACATCCGTGAAGGTGCCGTCGCCATTGTTGCGGTAGAGCACATTCTGCCCGTAAGCGGAAATGAAGATGTCCTCGTGGCCATCGTTGTCGAAGTCCCCGACGGTCACCCCCGAAGCCCACATCTCCCGGAGCAGGCCGGCTTGTTCGGTGACGTCGGCGAAGGAGCCATCCCGGTTGTTCCGGTAGAGCCGGCAGCTGGTGCCTTCCGGCGCCCCCTCGACCCTGGACCCGCTGAGGACGAGCAGGTCCATCCAGCCGTCGTTGTCATAGTCGAGAAACGCGCATCCGCACCCGACGGTCTCGACGATGTAGTCCTTGCGGTCGACTGGCCCGTAGATCGTCGGGCGGTCCAAGCCAGCCTCGGCGGCTACATCGACGAAGCGGGCGGCGAATGGCCTGCCCGAGCCCTTGGCGCGGGGCTGGGGACGGACGTTGCGGGTCGCGACCCCCTGACCGCCCGCCATGGCGGGCGCCAGCAGGGCGAGCAACTCTCTGCGGGTCGGAAGCACGCCCCTCTAACGTAGCCGGGCAGACGCCAACGCTGCCACCGTGCAGGAAAGGCCTTGCCCCTCAGAACTGGAAGCGAAGACCGACCTGGGCCGAGCGGGGACCGATGGAATTCGTCACCCGGCCGAACAGCCCGCTCGTCAGATTGTTGACCACGCGGTCAAGATTGGCCCTGTTGAGGACGTTGAAGACCTCCCCGCGCAGCTGGAGCACCGTGTCCTCGGACAGCCTCGGAACCCTGAACTCGCGCGAGATCAGCAGACTGACGTTGAAGAGACCGGGATGGGAGAAGGTGTTCCTGCCCAAGTCGCCCTGCCGGCCTGCCGCCGGCGCGGGAAAGTCGGACGCGCGGAAGATCCCACCCAGCCAGTCGCTCTTGGACAGGCCGCTCAACGAATTCCCGAATGCCGGCGCGTCGGGCAGGTCGCTGTTAAGCCCGTCCGCGTTGAAGTCCCCGGCAGGGTACGGCGCCGAGGTTAGGACGGTGAAGGGCAGGCCGGACTGCAAGACGCCGACCGTGCCGAATCTCCAGCCATTGACGACCTCCCGCAAGGCCGGCGCCATGCTGCCCTGGGGAATTCGGACCTCCCACATCGCATCGAACGTCAGTCGCTGGCGGACATCGAAGTCGGCCCGCCCCCGCTGCGCCCGGAGGTTCCAGACGTCGAACACCGGAGTCGACGGCACCGAGGCCTGAGGCAGGCCACTGGTGCTGAAATGGTCCAAGGCCTTGGCATACGTGTAGACACCGCGCATGGAGAAACCGCGCGTGTGGCGCTTGTGGAACATCAGCGACAGCAGGTGGGCGTTGGAATTGGCGCCTGTCCATCGTCGCTGCACGGCCCCGAAGAAGGGATTGAGGCGGTCCAGCTTACCGTCCAGCAAGTCCCCTGCGAATCGGTTGATGTCGCTGTGCACGGTGAGGTTGTGGTCGGCCGACCCCGTGTAGTTCACCTCTGCCATGGAATCCGGGCCGAGCCGTTTCTGAACGCTGAGCATCCAGCTGTGCGCGGTGGGGATCTTCATGTTCTGGTCCACGCTCAGAATGCTGGACCGCAACCCCCTCACGCCGCCGCGCTCGTTGATCTCGTAGGCGACATCCGGCTTGGGCCATATGTCCGGGGAGGCATCCTGGGCGAGAGCGTCCAGATCCCCCCAGTTCCCAAGTCCGTAGGTCAGGGTGTCCCCTTGGAGGACGTTCAGGCTGGGCGTCGCGGTAGCGGGCGGGCCAAGCAGGTTGAGCGTCGAGAACCAGTTCTGGGCGATCCGGTCGCGGTACATGCCATACCCGCCCCGAATCGACAGAGACCCGTTGCTGAACACATCCCAAGCGAACCCGAGCCGGGGGCTGATCATCCAAGGCAGCCTGTCCGTGGCCGTCTGGCGACACTCCGCGTAGCCGTTCGCGATGCGCTCCATCGAGTCGGAGCCGTCCCCGGCGAACAGATAGCACCCCTGGTCGGAGGCTTCCGTGTACCGGATGCCCTCGCCGTAGTTGTCAACGCGCAGTCCAAAGTTGAGCGAGAAGCCAGGGCGTAGCCGCCAGTTGTCCTGCACGAACAGGCCGACAAAGGCCGTGTGGTAGCTGAGGTATGCACCACCCACCTCGCCAGAGGCAAGGTTGACAGCCGGCCCGAACTGCGACGTGGGGGCATCCTGCGCGAAGTCCAGCAGGTTGGAGAACACGAACGTGGGCCTGGTCAGCGTCTTGCGCCACGGGACCGTGTCGTCCGGCCGCACGTACTCGCCCCCGAACTGCACCGTGTGCTTGCCCTTGTTCATCGTGGCCATGTCGCGCCACTCCCAGGTCGGCGTCGTCCACCCGCCCGGACCCCAGGCTCCGAAGCCCTGAGTTCCGGTAATCGAGATGTTGGGCACGTCCACGGCGCCTGCCCCGAGGGCGGCCTGCTGCTCGCCCGTCTGCCGCGAATAGCGGAAGCCCATGCTGTTCATGAAGGTCGGCGAGAACACGTGGTTCCAGTCCAGCTTCCACCAGTCGTTCAGAACGGGTGACCACCGGGTGTACGCGGGCCGGATGAGGCTGGCGAACTGCCGGCGACCGTCGGACTTGTAGTAGTAGCCGAACAGGCGGTCGTTGGCGCCGATGTGATGGTCGACGCGCACTTGGAACTGCTCGCCCTGACGGGGCACCGAGGCGTTGGAATTGACGGTTCCGACCGCGGGCAGGGAGTCCGGGATCGTTGACATGGAATCGAACTGTCCCGGATTCCTGAGCTTCAAGTCGCCGACAGTGATGATGTCACTGGTGGGGTCCACGGCCGGCGAGAGCTCGAAGATTCTCGCGGCAACCGATTGCGGGAAGCTCGAGGCCACGAACTGGCGGAACTCCGGCGTCTCGGCAATCCCGACCGCGGTGGCCGCGGTGCTCGCCCGCAGGAAGTCGAACGCACCGAAGATGAAGGTCTGGTTCCGCTTGATCGGGCCGCCGGCGGTTGCCCACAGGTTTTTCTGCGCGAAGTCGATGATCTGGGACTGGGCGATCGTGCGCGCCGTCAGCGCGTCGTTGGTGAACAGATAGCCCACGGTGCCGTGGAGTTCGTTCGTGCCGGACTTTGTGACCAGTTCGAGGAATGCGCCCGACGACCGCCCCTTCACGGCGGAGAAGTTCTGCGCCTCCACGCGGAATTCCTGCAGCGAGTCAGGGATCGGGCTCACCATGAATGTCCCGTCCCTCGACGGCACTTCGGCATAGCTGCCGTTGAGCATCACCAAGTTGGCCCCTTGGCGCTGGCCGGAGGCGTTGATTCGCAGGCCCATCTCGCCTTGGTAGTTGTCCACGAAGGCACCGTTCGTAGCACTCGTCTCGCCCGAGCCTGTCACGCCAGGCACGAGAGTGGACAGCTGCCAGATCGTGTTGCGCGGCAGTGGCTGATTCTTGAGCGATTCCTGGTCGATGTAGTTCGTGTTGTCAACCTCGGTCGTGTTGACTGCACTCGTGTCCGCCTCAATGGTGATTGACGTCGTCACCTCGCCGATTTGCATCTCCGGATACAAGGTTCGCGTCTCGTTGCTGCGGACCAGAAGCCCCGTGGTCGACCACTTGACAAAGCCGGACGACGTCACCTCGGCGGAGTAGGATCCGGCCGGCAACTCCCCGAGTCGGAAGAATCCCGTCTCGTTGGAATTCACCTCACGCTCAAGTCCGAGATTCTCATCCGTCAGCACAACCTCAGCGCCGGGTATCACGGCGCCGGTGCTGTCCTTGACGAACCCCTCCACAGCGCCGCTGAACTGGGCATTGGCGAGAGTTGCGACGGCAAGTGCCAAGCCAAACACCCTTGCCGCACGTCTGTGTATCCTGCGCATCGCGACTCAAGGCTATCAGACCCTACCGGTCCGACGGGGCGCAGCAGCGACGCGAAAGCACGAATTCCCTCCCATTCGGCGCGCGCCACGAGGGTCGGACCCACTTCGATCCGAGAGGCCAGTCATGTCCCTCTCGCTAAGCTGACACTCCCCGCGACCCCGGCAGCGGCGGTCTGTCTGTCGACCGACCAAAGGTCAGCCCCTGTGCACAACCGTTTCGAAGCTCGGCGTTCGCTCGACGCCGAGGCTGAGCCCAGCAAGCAATGTTCGGCGCTTCGACTGCAGTCACAGCGCCGCTCGGCGTGGCCCGGCCGACACTTGGCAGGCACGACGCCGCTGTCCTATAGTGCGAGGGGCGCGGAACTTCTAGACCGCCGCCCGGGGGGAGGCGGAAATCGGCACGGGCCCTTGGCCTGTGATTGACCGATCGCGGCTCGCCCCAGAGGCCATGGTGCGGACACTCGGGACAAGGGATACATGAGACACATAACACGCAGGCGGGCCATCGGAACGGCTCTCGCAGGGTTCGCGACGGCCTCGGCCGCCGAACACTCCCGGCAGCTGGGGGGCGCGATCATTGGCACGGCCCACTCTCACGCGCTCGGACACCTGGAAGCCATCCGGGAATCGGAGAACTACCGGTTCGTCGCGGCGGCCGAGCCAAACCCCGAGCTGCTGGCCAAGGCACAGGCGGACCCCCGCTGGGACGGCGTGCAGTGGACCTCGGTCGACGAGATTCTCGCCAACGACGAAGTGGACATGGTCTGCGTCGAGACGGACCCGCTGAGCGCCCTTCCGTACTCGCTGGCATGCGTCCAGGCCGGCAAGCACACCAAGATCGACAAGCCCCCCGGGATCAATCTGGAACTTCTCGGGCGGATCCTCGCGGAGGCGAACGATCAGGGCGTCGTTGTGCAGATGGGCTATGTCTACCGCTACAACCCCGCCTTCCGCCTCGCCCGGCGCGCGATCGAAGAGGGATGGCTGGGGCCCGTGCGCTCTGTCCTCTGCCAGATGAACGACACTCAGACCCCAGACAGCCGCAAGCACCTCGACCGCTACCCCGGCGGCCAGATGTACGAGATCTGCTGCCACATGCTGGATGCCCTGATCTGGCTGATGGGCGAGCCAAAGAGGGTTAGCTCAGTGCTGCGCCAGACCAAGCCCCAGCGGGACTCCATGGAAGATGACGTCGTCGGGACCTTCGAGTTCGACCCCGCGATCGCGACCATCAAGAGCCACACCAGGAACGGGGACCGGTACTTCTACATCTTCGGGGAACAAGGCTCGATCCAGATCGACGATCCCGACAGGCCGCGCGTCCGCCTGTCGCTCAGCGAGCCGAACGGCGACTTCCCCTCCGGCACGCGGGACGTTCCGGTCGGGCCGTCGCGGCGCTACCTGCCCGATTTGGACGACCTCGCCGGGGCGATTCGTGACGGCCGGTGGGTCGAATTCTTCACGCCGGAGCACGACCTCGCCGTCCAGCGCGCCCTTCTCCAAGCATGCGGAATGGGCGTATAGCGGGCTTCGACGAGACCCTCGGCAGGCCGACGCCGGCCATTCCCGCCACGGCCCGTGCTCACTGGGAATCCCGCGGCAGAGACCTTCGGCACCGCGGCGAGACGCCTATCTGGACGCAGGCCGAGGATGGCCGCGTCGCCCGACAATGCTGGTGGTCACGCGACGACCGCTGGACCGACGCGCATGTTCCGACGGCACAGCCTCAGGCAACCAATCCGCCTCGCTGGAGCTGGTCAAGCCTTGCCACCTGTCCGGTCCGATAGGCCAGATTTCCGAGGTGCGCGCTGACGCAAGCGCGCACGCCAGCTTCGGCGGGCGTGTTCGGCCGCGACCGGGTGCGAACAGCGTCGATCCAGTTCTGCAGGTGCGCGGTGCCACCATCGACATCAAAGTCCGCCCCGCGCTCCCCCGTGCCGGGGAAGAAGACTTCCGGCTCCAGACCACTGCCGGGCTCCGGGTGGACCTCCATGCGGCCGCGGTCTAGGTACATCGTGGCTTCCGTGCCCATGATTTCCACCATGGCCTTGTTCCGCTGGTTGACGAATGTGCCCTCGAAGTAGACCTGAATCTGGCGATCCGGATACCGGAACAGGGTCTGGATCGTGTCGGGCGCCTCCCATCGGTCCATGGCGAAGGTGTCGCCCACCGTGGTCGCCATCGCCGGATCCGGCAGGTCGAGCAACCAGTTGACCGCGTCGATCCAGTGCACCATCAGGTCCGTCAGGATCCCGCCGCCGAAGTCCCAGAACCAGCGCCAATTGCGAAAGCGGTACGGGTCAAACTCCTGGATCGGCGCGTTTCCGAGAAAGCTCTTCCAATCGACCGAGGCGGGATCCACCTGGTACGAACGGGGCGGTGCCGTGGTCCTGTTCCTGTTCCATGTCAGGTGAATCTTGTGCACAGAGCCCAGCCTGCCCTGCTTCAGGACTTCGCGAGCCCTGAGAAACTGCGGCATGCTCCGCTGTTGCGTGCCCACCTGCACGATTCGGTCATTGTCATTCTGGGCGCGGATAACGGCGTGGCCCTCGCCGAGGTCGTGCGTGAGCGGCTTCTCCACGTACACATCCTTGCCACTGTCGCAGGCATCGACGGTCATGGGGACATGCCAGTGGTCCGGAGCGCCGATCAGGACCGCGTCGATGTCCTCTCTCGCGAGCAGTTCGCGGTAGTCCTTGGTGACCAACGCGTCCTTCCCCGCGATCTGTGCGGCCTGAGCCAGCGCGTCGTCCCAAATGTCGCAGACGGCGGCGATGCGCGTGCCGGGAACGTCCGCGAGGTTCGACATCAGCCGCCGGCAGCGCCCCCCGGTGCCGATGCAGCCAATATTGACCGTGTCGCTGGCAGGGTATGCGACGGCGGCACTCGCAACGCCGGCGGCCGCCGCGATGAATTCCCGGCGACGGGTCAGGTTTCCCATGGATTGCCTCCCTTGGCGACCTGCTCGGTCGCGACTACGGCTGAATTCTAGCGGATGCTGCCGATGGCTCCACTCTTGGCATCGTCGGCCAACAGCCTTCGTTGAGCAACGGGGCGAGCCGGTGGCTGGCGATCGCAGGGCGAAAGATTGGTCAGCCCCTCCGGGCGCTGGGACGCAGCCGGAACTCATCCCGCGCCCTGGCGATCTCGTCGCTGATGGAGTCCCCCTCGTGAAACCAAAGCTTGCCGCGAAGCCGGACGGTCTGCCCAGGCTCGCAGTCCGCAAAGACCGGGTCGGAATGCATGCACGGGCAACGGTCGTTGCCCCAGCACCGGCCGCACCGATCCCAAGCCACCAGGATCCAGCGATTCCCGTCCTCCGAGCGCACCGCCGCAACCGGCGGCTCGAAAATCTTGTTCTCCCGCGTCTGGGCTTCGAAGCCGCCCGCGCCCTTCAACATCACGCACAGCTGGGTCCTCAGGCCGCCGAGCGGCCGGTCGAGCCCGTTCCGCAGCCAGAGCCCGAGTTCGACCGATCCGCCGTTCGGCCGCAAGAACGACCCGAACGCGACGCCGTTCGGCAGCGTCCAGTCCAGTTCCAGGCTCCCATCGGCCAACGGGCGCATGTCCACGTTGTCCAGCCACTCATTCCGGTCCGTCCAGATGGTCGGGACATGGGTGTGCGCCAAGAAGAGGTGGCCCAAATCCGACGTGATCAGCTCCGGCAGGTCAATGACGGCATAGCTCCAGGGATCCCAAGGGAGGAACGCGCTCGCCTTCGTGCCGCGCAGGGGATCGATCGCCCCGTCCAAGAATCCGACCCTGGGGTGGCGGCCCCCGGGATAGGGGAGGACCTCGACCCGGCCGTCCGACCCGGCGGTCAGCGCGGCCCGGCGCCGATCGTAGTTCGACGCCTCTGACTCCGATTGACCGGCCACCGCGGCCGCTTCGGCAACCGTGTAGCGATGCCGCGCCATGATGCCGTTCCAGCGGTCAGGGTCGGCGCGGGTCTGGACAACCTCCACCGGCAGTTCGAGCGACCCTTCCGGAGTCGGCGAATTGCGAAACTCCGCGTGGGGATCCTCAACGGGCCGCGCGGGGACCAGCGGCTCCAGATCGCGGACGGCCATGGTCTCGCAACCGATCCCGCGCAGGATCTCCATGTATTCCGCGAACGCCTCGGGGTCCGTGTGCACCCAGTCATGGGCGCGGTCCGGAACTCCGTGGACCTGCAACACCACGATTCCCGCGCGCGCCTGTTCCAGCACGCTCCTGAGCAGCTCCGGCCCCCATCCGGGGATGGCGATGCCCGTCGACGGGATCAGCAGCCGGTCGTGACGGGCTGGATCGTACGCCGGGCCCACTTCCAAGGCCCGGTGGTCGCTCTCCGGCGAGGTCCCGCGGCGACCGAACCGGTAGCCCAGCTCCCGCAGCCGCCGGACTCCCTCGGGCCCGAAGCGGTTCCCGCACCACGCGAAGCTGACCGGCTTCGGCACGCCGACCCGCGCGAGTTCGCTCTCGACCAAAGCCAGCTCACCTTCCATGCGCGCCGCGTGCTTCGGCACGGCGAAATTCGGGTGTGACCAAGAATGGTTGCCGATCTCGAAGCCCATCTCCGCGATCTCTGCAATCTCCTCCCAGGTCATGAAGTTTTCCCGGTCGTCCATCCAGCGATGGGTCACGAAGAACGTTGCCGAGAAGCCGAGGTCCTTCAGCAAGGGCGCGACAAAGTGGCGGTGGGACCTGACGGCATCGTCAAACGTCAGCACGACTCTCGGCCGATTACCGACGCAGGCCAGAGCGGCCGCCGGCCCAGCGGCCACGGCCGTCTTCAGGACTTCGCGCCGCGAGTACCGAGCTTGCACGCCGCCGATTGTAAGGGCGGCGGCGGACCCGGGCAACCCGTGGCCGAAACGGAGCCCGTGGTCGTTATCCCGACAGTGCCGAGCGTCGCTGGCCGCCTGGAGATCAGGCGAGCAGCTTGCGGACCACCTCTCCTGAGACGTCGGTGAGGCGGAAGTCCCTCCCCATGTGTCGGTACGTCAGCTTCTCGTGGTCCAGTCCCATCAGATGCAGGATTGTCGCCTGCAAGTCATGCACGTGGACCGGGTCCTCGACGGCCTTGATCGCCAATTCGTCGGTGGCGCCGACCGTCTGGCCTCCCTTGATCCCTCCCCCAGCCAGCCACATGGAGTATCCGTCGGGATGATGGTCACGACCCACCTTGTCGCCGACGTGCTTCAACTGTCCGAGAGATGTCCGGCCGAACTCGCCGCCCCAGACGACCAAGGTCTCGTCCAGCAGGCCCCTCTGCTTAAGGTCCCGGACCAGCGCGGCCGCCGGCTTGTCCGTGATGTCGCAGTTCTTCTTCAAGCCCTCGTCCAGATTGGTGTGGTCGTCCCACGAGGCGTGGATCACCATGACGACGCGCACGCCGCGCTCGACCATCCTTCGAGCCATCAGGCAATTCGACCCGTACGGGTCTGTAGGCTCCTCCCCCACCCCATAGCTCTCGCGGAGCCACTTCGGCTCGTCGGAGAAGTCGAGCAGCTCGGGAGCGGACGCCTGCATCCGGAATGCCAGTTCGTAATTCGCCATGCGCGAGGCAATTTCCGCATCGCCGGTGCGCGCGAGATTCTCTTGGTTGAGGTCCTTCAGCGCGTCCAGCGCCAGCCGCTGCGACTCCCGCGAGACGCCGCTGGGATTAGACAAGTACAGAATTGGGTCGCCCGCCTTCCGGAAGGGAACGCCGGCATGCGTCGATGGGAGGAACCCGCTCGAGAAGTTGGAGGAACCGCCGCTGGCGCCACGACCGGAGCTCAGGACGACAAACCCGGGCAGGTTCTGGGACTCGCTCCCAAGCCCGTAGGTCAGCCAGGCGCCGATCGTCGGGCGTCCCACGAGCGGGCTGCCGCTCATCAGCATCGACTGCCCCGGGTGGTGGTTGACCTGGCCGGTCTGCATGGACCGCACCAGGCACAGCTCGTCCGCGACACCCTGCAGATGCGGCAGATAGTCGCTGATCTCTGTCCCGCTCTGGCCGCAGCGGCTGAACTCCCGCGGGCTGGCGAGCACTTTCGCGGAGGGCTTGATGAACGCCAGCTTGAGGCCATCGGTCATCGACGGCGGGAGGGCCTGCCCGTGCCACTTCCTCAGGCCCGGCTTCGGGTCGAAGAGGTCCATCTGGCTGGGCGCCCCGGCCATGAACAGGAAGATCAGGTTCTTCGCCTTGGGGGCGAAGTGCGGGGCCGGCAGGCCGCCCGGGACCGATGCCGCGGTGAGGCCCTCAACGCCCATCAGGTGGGCAAGGCCCACCGTGCCGAGGCCAGCCGCGCATGTGTCAAGAAAGCCACGCCGGGTTAGTACTGCTCGATGAGCATCGATAGCCATTGCATCTCACTCCCTGGTGATGAATTCGTCCATGTTCAGCAGAACGCGGCTGACGCCGACCCATGCCGCCATGGAAAGCGGGTCCGACGATTGATCTTCGCCGGCCGTGTCGATCGGGAACCACTGGCTCGCCGCCGATTCGTCCCTCTCCAGCAAGGCGCGCTGGCGGACGAAGTAACCCAGCAGCGTTTCCCGCTCCGACGCTCTGGGCTTGCGCAGCAGGCACAGCTGGAAAGCGCGGTCCAGCCGGTCGTCAAACGAGGAGCCCTGCGTCTCGGCGACGACCCGGTATGCCAATCCCTGGGCCATCTCGAAGAAGGCCGGGTCATTCAGGAGATTGAGCGCCTGAAGGGGCGTGTTGGAGCGATTCCTTGCGCACTGGGTCACGTTGCGCTCCTGAAGGTCGAAGTTCGCCATGAGCGGGTAGGGGGTGGTGCGCTGGAAATGGATGTACACGGCCCTGCGGTAGCGGTCGCTCCCCTCGCTCTCGACCCACTTCACGGACCCCGCATACCCCAGGTCCGTCACTCCGGCGGGCTGCTGCGGGCGAACGCTGCGACCTCCGACACGGGGGTCCAGAAGCCCGGACACCGCGAGCGAGGCATCTCGGAGCGACTCCGCGTCAAGCCGCAGGCGCGCCTGCCTCGCCAGCGCGCGGTTCCCGGGATCCGCGCTCACGAGCTCTGGCGCCAGGCGCGAGCTCTGGCGATAGGTGGCGGAGGTCGCGATCAGGCGGTGAATGTGCTTCAGGCTCCATCCCGAGTCGACGAATTCCGCCGCCAGCCAGTCCAGCAGGTCGGGATGGGACGGCGCCTCGCCCCGGAGCCCGAAGTTCTCGGGAGTCGTCACCAATCCAGTTCCGAAGTATCGCTGCCAGATCCGGTTGACGGCGACTCGCGCCGTCAGGGGGTTGTCGCCAGATGCCAGCCATCTCGCCAGGTCCAGCCTGCTGGGCACATTCCCTTCGGCCTCGAGCGGCGGAAGCGCGACCGGAACGCCCGGAGTCACGTGAGAGCCGAGATCGTCCCATTCGCCCGAAGGGTGGAGGTGCGACTCCGGCGGGCTCTCGGCAATCTGGACCGCCCGGGCCCGGCTGACATCGGGGAATTCGGCCGCCAGTTCGCGCACTTCCGCCGCGGCCCGCGAAAATCCCGTCTGCTGGTAGTCTTCCTTGCTGACGACCCGGCTGTAGTTGCGCAGGAACCACTCGGTGAGAACGTAGTCCTCGCGCCAATCGCGCTCCTCCGGCGGCGTGCGCAAGATCCGCTGACCGTCGTCCAAGTAGAGCGCAAGGATGTCCCAGCTGGTATCCCACTCGTGCTCGACGCCGGGATTGTCCGCGGCCCAGAGCATCTTCGCCTCCCAAGGCCGCTGCGATTCCCGGACCTTGTACTCGCGGTAGACAGCGTCCAAGCTGCGGTGAAAGGCGGGTTTGCGCCTCAGGTAGGGCCCCACCTCGCCCGCCAGTGGCGCGTCGATGTCCACCTCGTCCAGCGAGTTGAAGAACGCGAACATCCGGTAGTAGTCGGCCTGCGTGATCGGGTCGTACTTGTGGTCGTGACAACGGGCGCATTCCATCGACAGGCCGAGCCAAACCGTCGCGACGGTGTTAGTGCGGTCAACGACCTCCTCGAACCGAAACTCCTCCACGTTCACGCCGCCCTCCCGGTTCTTGAGCGTGTTGCGGTAGAAGCCCGTCGCGACCCGCTGGTCGGTCGTGGGGTCCGGGAGCAGGTCACCGGCAATCTGCGCCACGGTGAACTCGTCGAACGGCATGTCCCGGTTGAGGGCGTCGATCACCCAGTGCCTGTAACGCCAAGCGTGGGGCCGGGGGGAATCCTTCTCGTAGCCGTCGGAATCTGCGTAGCGCACCAGATCCAGCCACTGCGATGCCCAGCGCTCACCGTAGTGCTCGGAATCGAGCAGGCCCTCGACCAATGACTCGTACGTCCCGGCGTTGGCGAGGTCCTCGGGCGTAGGCGGCAGGCCTGTGATATCGAGGTGCGCGCGCCGTGCCAGAGTCTCCGGCGAAGCTTCCGGGGACGGACCCAGATCCTCGCGCTCGAGCCCGGACAGGACGAACGCATCAATGGGGTTCCGGATCCAAGACGCGCCGCTCACTGCCGGGACCTCCGGCCGCCGGTTGGGCCGGAATGCCCAGTGCCCCGACGGATCGTCAACGCTCCCAGCCGTCTCCTCCGCATCCCAAGGAGCACCGAGGTCGATCCACGCCCGGAGCACTTCGATCTCCTCCGGCGCCAGCGGGGCGCCCGGCGGCATGGACTGCAGGTCGCCGTGCCCCAGCAGGCGCTGGATCAGGGGACTGGACTCGGCACTTCCGGCGACAATCGCCCGCCCGGAGTGCCCGCCTCTCATGGCATCGTCCCTGCGATCCAGCCTGAATCCGCTCTGCTGGAGGTTCGGACCGTGGCAGATCGCGCAGTGCTGGGCGAACAGCGGCGCAACGTCGTCGGCGAACGATACAGCGGGCGGCGCTGCGAGACCGATTCCAGCGGCGAAGGCTGCCAAGGCGCCAATCCGTGCGATCATTGCCTCCATTGTTCCACGAGGCAGGGCCTGCATTCAACGATCTGCGGCCAATTCCGCCATTTTTTCGCCCAGGGCAGCCTCCAAGCTGGCCACCACGCCCCTCATCTCCGGGCGTCGGTCGTCGATCAGGTTGTGGCGCTCGTCCGGGTCGGCGACCAAGTCGTACAGCTCGTCCATCCCGGCCCGGCTGTCCCGCACCAGCTTCCAGCGCGGGGTCCTCCACATCCGCTGGTCGGCGCGCTCCTGGTGGATCTGGGCGTATTCCCCGTAGAACGAATCGCGCCACGGGACCCGCTCCCCGTCCATCAGGGGAAGGAAGCTCTCGCCCCGGGGGGCGACACCCGCCGGGACTGTCACGCCCGCCATCTCCAGCAGTGTCGGGAACCAGTCCAGATTGAGGACCGGCTCGCGGACTTCCCTGCCCGCCTCAAGCCTCGCGGGCCACCGGACCACCGCGGGCACGCGCAAGGAGCGGTCGTACATGTTGGCCCGTGGGCCGCGATTCCCTGTCAGCAGCCAGCGCCCGTTCCCCTTGTGCCAAATCCCGTTGTGGCCGAGGTTGTAACCGTGATCGCTCGTGAAGACGACTGCCGTGTCCTCGGCGATCCCCAGCTCGTCCAGTGCCTCGAGCAGCCGGCCCACGTTGCGGTCGAGGCTTGCAACGGATCCGAGGTATTCCGCCATCATCCGCCTGGCGCGAGGCAGGTCGAGATTCGGATAGTCGGGCTGGGGGAGGGTCACGTCAAGGTTGCGGAACGGTGCCCAGTCCGCCTCGCTCAGGGGCAGCCATGTGCGGTCCCCGTCAGGGGTCCGGTTGGCGGTGTTGGCGTGCGGTGCCCAGAAATGGAGGCTGACCAGGAAAGGCTCGCCCGCGGCAAACGAGCGCACCAGCCGGATGGCCTCGTCGGTCAGCACGTCCGGCGTGTATCCGGGGATCACTCGGACCACGCGGTCACTTTCCACCTCGGGATCCTCGGAAGTCGACGCACCGGTCCTGAAACCGAAGAATGAGTCGTACCCATGATTGGCCGGCAGGTGCTCGTCGAGGCTTCCCAAGTGCCACTTTCCGACGAACGCAGTGCGGTAGCCGGCGCGCTGCAGCGCCCTGGGCCAAGTTGCAACGGAGGGCTCCAAACCCTTCTCAGGCTCCGCGGACGTGTTCAGGTAGTCGGTGATCCCCAGCTCTGTTCCGTAGCGGCTCGCCATCAGCCCCGCACGAGACGGGCTGCAGACGGGAGTGGTCGTGAATGCCCCCGTCAGGGCGACACCCTCCCGATACAGCCGATCGATGGCAGGCGTCCTAGCCTCAAGGTTGCCCAAGGCTCCCACCGCCCAAGATCCGAGGTCATCGGCGTACAGAAACACGATGTTGGGCCGGTCCGCCGCGGCGATGGGTGCCGCGATCGACACGATCGCCGCCAGACAGGCCAGCCGTGCCAAGCATCGCCGCGGCTGCGCGCTGAAGCGCCCTGCGGGTTTCGTCATGCGTAACGGGACCGTTGGTACACAGTCACCTCGGGGTCGAATGGCGTGTCGTCGTCCAGCGGGAATACCGGCCGCGGGCACTTCACGTGGCCCAAGGATCGCAGATTGCCACTGGTCGATCCGGGGCCGTCGACGTTCACCAAGCGCGCGCACCATTGGCTGTACATTTGCGGCTCGCAGTGCGGCGACTTGACCACCACTAGGTCAAAGTCACGCGGATCTAGACCGTGGGCCAAGAACAGCGAGCGGTCGTAGAGGCTCACGGGGCGGGAGGTCACCACCAAGGTTGTGCGCCGCCACTCCAGCACCGCGGTGAGGCCGGCGCACCAGTGGCTGCGAAAAGTCTCACTGCGGAACGAGCCGTCAGAGAGCATCCTCACGGTGGCCTCAACGGCCAGCGGCCTGAACCGCCCAGGATCAAGGGCACCCCCGACTGTCGTGCGCACGGTGCCCCCCACACCGGCGGCCAAGGATCGCTGAACGGCGCCCGGATCCACGACGGGGGCCAGAACTCGGCCGGCATAGCCACATCGCGAGGCCTCGCGCACAATGGCCACACTGTCGCCCGTGGCGCCGGAACTGGGCGCGTCGGCGGCGTCCATGAGAACAGCCCTGCCGGCCGTCCGGGCCGCCAGCCTTACGGCCTCCGCCACGCTGACGAGTGATGCCTGCATCCGGCGGCGGCGACTCCACATCCGCCGCGCAAGCCGCTTGGCGGCACGAACGGCAAGGTGACGGTCCCCATCCGTCACCGTCAGCGCGTTGGAGCGCAGAGCGGGGACGTCCGTGAAGGGATTCCCGATCAGGACCGCCCCCGAGAGCCCCCTGGAGTCCGCCTCCACGGCCTTCGCTTCATCGATCACGCGACCAAAGAAGCCCGTCGCTGTGACCAGCTCGTCACCGCGGACCAATGCGGGGACCTTCACCCTGGCCGTGATCGGGCGAACCCGGCCGCCCAGGATGCCGAGCAGGATCCGGGCCGCCCTCTGCCCGGTCTCGAAGAAGTCCACATGCGGATAGGTGTGAAACGCAACGATCGCATCGCTGTGCCGGATCATCCGATCGGTGAGAATGCCGTGCAGGTCTAGGGACACGACAAACGGAACACACTCGCCGAGGATTTTCCTGCACTCGCGGAGCAGGAAACCCTCCGGATCGTCCTCTCCCTCCGCCGACATGGCGCCGTGGAGCGCGAAATAGGCACCGTCCACCGCCCCGGCGGCCCGAACACTGCTGAGGAACTCTCCCGCGATGCGCCGGAAGCCCGCGGCTTCCAGCGTTCCGCCTGACGTGTTTGCCACGGCGCTGTAGGTGAGCACCGGCCGGCACGAACCGTCACCGGCGAAGGCGGCCAGCGCCCCGCCCACCTCTTCGCGCACCGACCTGTGATAGTCGGCGATCTCAGCCCCTCGTCGCACGGCAAAATCGCCGTAGCGACTGGCGACAGGGTTGAACGAGGCCACCTCCTGCTTGCACTCCGCCACCAAGATTCTTCGCACGGTCCAATTATGGGAGGTCCGCGTATACTCCCCCACATGCGCGCCTGCCGCTTCAAGCACGGCATCGGCTGGATCGCGAGAATTCGGCGGGCCGGAGCGATCCGCAGCGAACGGGCGTCAGCCATCCAAGGGAGAGAGCGTGATTGACATTGACAGACTTCCCATGCGCGTGGGCCTCGGCCAGTTCCAGAGCATCACGCGTCGGCGGCTGCATTTCATCAAGCAGTGCGGTTGCGACGACTTTCAACTCAACACGCCCTCCCTGCCGGGTCGCGAGCGGTGGGAGTGCGGGGACTTGATGGAGCTGGTAGCCCAGGCGGACGCTGCGGGCTTGCGGCTAATCGCGATCGAGAATGTGCCGCGGCGTTTCTACGACCGGATCATGCTGGGCCAGCCGGGGCGCGAAGCGCAGCTGGAGAACATGGTCCACACGGTCCGCAGCGTGGCCCGCGCCGGAATTCCGATCCTCGGCTACTGTTTCATGCCGACCGGCGTGTGGAGAACCTCGACCGACACACCCGTGCGAGGGGGCGCGCGGGCGACAGCCTTCGACATGGACCGAGCCCGTGACGTCAGACCGGGCGAGACGTCGCGTCACGCGATCTGGGCCGGGGCGGCGGTCGACCGCGAGTACGCCGAGGAGGAGATCTGGGAGAACTACTGCTGGTTCATGGAGCGCATCCTGCCCGAGTGCGAGGCAGTCGGTCTGCGGCTGGCGTTGCACCCCGACGACCCGCCCGTGCCCTCTCTCGGCGGCGTAGCGCGGATCTTTCGCAACTTCGACAACTTCAACCGCGCGATGGAAATGTTTGACAGCCCCATGCACGGGCTCGACTTCTGTCACGGATGCTGGTCGGAAATGCGGAAGGGTGCCGGCGTGGTGGACGCGATCCGGCACTTCGGACAGCGCGGGAAGATCTTCTACGTGCACTTCCGCGATGTCCAGGGCGGCGCGGAACGGTTCACCGAGTGCTATCTGGGCGATGGCAATTGCGATCCGGTCGAGACGGTCCGGGCCCTCAAGGACGTGGGCTTCAAAGGCTTCATCCTTCCGGATCACGTGCCCCGGATGGTCGGTGACGCGGAGTGGTGCCACCGGGGCCGCGCGTGGACGGTCGGCTACATCCAAGGCCTGATCGCGGCCGTGGGCAGCTGACCCTCGGTCAGCCGCCCTTGCGGGCTCGGATGCGGCAGGCGACCAATTCCGCGCCGAGCGGAACGGGCACGGCAACTCGTCCCGACAGCAGTGCGCCGACCAGCCGTGACGACCAGCGCGCGCCGCAGCCGTGACCGCTGCAACGAGGCCGCCCCGGAGGCGCGGGCCTGTCCCGCGCTACCAAATCAGCTTCGCCCCGAGCTGCAGCTGGCGATTGTCCGCGATCGTCCGGCGGATCTGCGGGCCGGCACCCCGGGTCAGCATAGGCCTTCCCGCCGCCACGATCGAGCCGCCTCCCGGCTGGTCGAACTGCGGCGTGTTCATGGCGTTGAACCACTCGGCCCTGAATTGCAGCTTCAGCCTCTCGGTGAGGGCGAACATCCGGGTGATGCCGAGATCAAAGTTAACCGTGCCGGGCCCATCCAGGATCAGCCGGCCGGCATTGCCGTGCGAGAACTGTGCCGGCACGGCGAACGCGTCCGTGTCGAACCAGCGGTCGATGCTGCGCTCGGAGCGGGAGAGGGCTCCGCTGGCCAGTCGGTCCGGGCGGGCATTGTGCGCCGCGTTCCCTACGTTCGAGGAGTCGAATCCCAGGCCGACGCTAAACGGCAGGCCGGTCTGGAGCGTGTTCACCCCCGTCAGCTGCCAACCGCCGAGCACGACCGCACCCGGGCCGGATCTCGCCCACGCGCGGTCTTTGCCGAACGGCAAGTCCCACGTGAACGAGTACACGAACCGATGCCGGGCATCGTTCGCCGTCCTCGCCCGTTCGCCCGACAGGTCGAGATTGTTCTGGATCCTCGGCAGCGGGCCGGAGGCCTGCTGCGGAAGCAGCTCGATTCCGTGGCCCCACGTGTACGAGGTGAGGAACTGCAAACCGCGCGAATAGCGCTTCTCGAACTTCACCTGCAACGAGTTGTAGTTTCCGCGCCCCATGACCTCGTAGGTCTGGAGGAATCCGATCTCAGCGAAGCGCCGGCGGGCTCGCGGAGACCCGGGTCCCGGAATCGGCTGGTTCGAGTTCCGATTCGATGCAAGCTTCACGGACGTGTTTCCGACATAGCCGACCTCGAGCAGCATGTCGAGCGGCAGCTGGCGCTGGACGTTGAAGTTCCACTGCTGCGTGTAGCCGGCGGGAAAGTTCTGCTGGAACGAGACGGTGCGCGGATTCGGCGGCTGGAGCTCGGGGTTCAGCACGCCATCCGGGAATCCGTCCGCGACCACCAGATTGGGATGGATCTGGTCCGTCGGGAATCCCACGTTGACGTGAAATGGGAATGCCGCCACCATGCGGTTGACGACGCCCCACAGCTCGTTGTGCGTGTAGAAGACGCCGTAGGCGGTGCGAACCACAGTCCTGTCATCCAGCTGGTAGGCGATGCCGATGCGCGGCGCGAAGTTGTTGGTGTCGGGGCGAATCAGGCCGCGACCTTCCCAGCCGCCGCCCCGCGTGCCGGCGGCGAGCAGGGTCCCGAACGCGGAATCGTCCGGGTTCAGGATGAAATTGCCCTGCCGGTTGTCCTTCTCCATGAACGGGCTGATCAGTTCGTACCGGATGCCGATGTTCACCGTCAGCCTCGTCGTCGCCTTCCAGTCGTCCTGAAAGTAGAACTGGTACGCGCTGTGTTCCAGCGTGCCCGTGATCTCGTTGCTGAGAATGCCGGAGTTGGCCATGCCGAGCAGGAAGTCCGCCATGCTGCTGCCGGTGCCGCCCCGATTCTGGGGGTCCTGCGTGAACACACCGTTGAACTGGATCTGGCCGCGCTCCCGCTGGTACGTGTTGAAGAAACTGTCGGGATAGCGAATGTCGAGGCCGGTCTTCATGGTGTGCTTGCCGCGAATGATCGAGAGGGCGTTGATCAATTGGTGGGTCTGGGAGCCTTGGAAGTTGGGAAGGAACGAGGAGTCCCCCAGAGCGGCGAACCCCGCGGGGCGGAAGTTTGCAAGCCCGGTGACCGGGTCCTTTGTCGAGACACCCTTGATCCCCAACTCGTCGCTGCGGCGAGTCGTGTCGAACGGCCGCAGGTTGGCCTGGACACGGTTGTAGCCATAGCGGAACTCGTTGATCACAGTGGGGCTGAACGCGTGAGTCTCGACAATCGCCATCTGGTGGGACAGGAACTGCTGGTTGCTGAGCCGGTCGCTGGTGGACCCGATCGCGGGGAACGGCAGCGAACCGGGAGCGATGAACTTACGATTCGTGTAGCTGTACCGACCGTAGACTTGGTCCTTCTCCGAGAGACGGTAGTCCAGGCGGTTGTCGAACTGGTGCCGATCCTCGCGCTGGTTGGGGTTGGACAGAAAGTTGGAGTTGAGGCCGGGCAGGTTTGGCTGGGGGTAAAGCGCCAGCACGCGCGAGGAGACGGGATCGAACTGGACGGCGGGTATGGCGTTGTTCGGATACTGGTCGCGGATGAAACCCCCGTCACCGCTCTCGCGCTGGCCGGTAGGGTCGAAGACTGCCCGAGACCCAAAGTTTCCGGCGAGCATCTCGGGTAGCGGGATGGTTGCGATGTTCGTCAGTCCCTTGCGCACGATCGTCCCTTCGTAGCTGGTGAAGAAGAATGACCGGTCCGTGGCGACCGGGCCCCCGATCGTGGCCCCGAACTGGTTCTGCTTGAAGGGCGGGATGGGGTCCGCGGCAGACGCGAAGAAGTTCTTGGCGTCCAAGGCGGAATTCCGGACGAATTCAAACGCCGTGCCGTGAAACTCGTTGGTGCCGCTCTTGACAGCGACATTGACGACGGCTCCCGCGCTACGCCCGAACTCGGCCGAAAAGTTGGACGTCTGGATCTTGAATTCTTGGATGGCGTCCACCGAGGGCCTCATGATCTCCGCGCCGCCGGACTGCAGGTTCGTGATCTGCGAGTTGTTGTCAAGCCCATCGAGCAGGTAGTTGTTCATCGTGTAGCGGAGACCATTGGCCAGGAACGCCGAGCCGTGATCGTTGAACATGCCCTTCTTGGTGGGCATCATGCCGACCGCCAAGGTGCCGAGCTGGAGGTAGTTCCTGCCGTTCAGTGGGAGCTCGACGATCGAGCGGTTGTTGACGACCTGGCCGAGCGATGTCTCCTCGGTCGCTAGCAGGGGGGCCGACGATTCGACGGTCACGACCTCCGTGAGCTCGCCCACCTCCAAGGCAAAGTCGATCTTGGCCCGTTGCTGCACTTGGAGCGTGATGTTGTCCGCCACACCGGTCTTGAACCCCGGGACCTCGACGGCGATCGTGTACGTGCCGATCGGCAAGGGGGTGATCACGTAGTAGCCAGCCTCGCTCGTCTGGACGGGGTACTCGGCATTGGTGTTGACGTTCGTCGCGACGACATCCGCCGCCGGCACAACGCCGCCGCTGGAGTCAGTCACGAAGCCATTGATGGCGGCAGTCTCGGTTTGCGCTAGAACCGCTGGGACCAACGCGACCGCCAGAACACATGTCAAGAACCTAGCCGGGGAGAATCGCCACTGCATGAAACACCTTCCTTTGACTGCCGTGCTGATTGAAGCTTGGACCGGTGTAACCCCTGACAGTACGGTGGTGACCGGCATAAGGCACGAAGTTTACCAGCACTAGGACTCCCGATGCCACCGAGCTCGATGACGAACCGGATTGTCGGACCCAGCGTGCAATGTGGCGGTGGCGATGAGCGCGATTGTTGGGACCTGGCGAGTGCTCACCGCTTCGCGGTGGCGATCCGATCCGTAATGTCGGCGCGGGCAACGGGAGGGTGCGGCCCCGGCCCTTTTTCCCAGATCGACGACAGGAGGGCGCCGGCCCAAGGTTGGAGACCCGCCCGGTGCGGCCCCGGCGTCGCCGGCCGATTGGGGCTGGAGCAACCCTCAGGGCAGCGAGCCTGGTGCGCACTGCTGCCGCGCGGCAGGTCGACCCAACCGGTCCGGCGCAGCCCGACCTCCGGCGCCGGACCGGAGGTGCGGCCGAGGAGCAGGACCATAGAGTGCACTCGCCGCCCCGGGGTTGCCGCTGGGAATCGCGTACCGCGCAGGCTCAAGGCCGTGCCAGGTCGCGAGCCGGCCCCCGGCCCGCCGCCTCCGTTGGAGACCGGTCAGAGAACCGTTGCTAGGTGTGGAGGGATTCTTGGGCGCCCTCATGGGTGGCCTGACGCATCCGGCGGCGCCGATGGCCGCGAGGGCGATGAGCCGATCAGCCGAACCGGACCCAGCCGGCAGAGATGGCAAGCGCCAAGAACACTCCGGCCGGAGACACGATCGCCAAGACCACGCCGCACACCCAGAGCCAGAGCGTCGTCGGGCCTCCAGGAGCGACGCGCGGATCGGTTCGCCGGTGGCGGAGATAGAGGGCACCCAAGCCAAGCGCCGGGTACATTCCGGCCGCAATCAAGCTGCTGGTGATCAGCAGCATCTGGGGCGGGTTCTCGAAAAGCCAATAGGCAACGCTGTACAAGACGAGGGACACGACGATAAAAATCCGAACGTAACGCCGGCGAACGCCATAGTCGCGAGCGTTGATCAGGCCCACCACGCCGAGGAAGTCGGCGAGCATGCGGCTGTTCCCTGCCGCGCCGGACAGCACTGTGCTGACGAGCACGAAAAACGACCCCACCAAGAACAGCTCGGCTGCCCATCCCCCAAGTCCCTCGGTGTAGATCGAGCCCAGCACTGCCAACGTCTCGCGACCGTCGGGATCCAGTCCTAGGCTGTGCAGGATCGCCGCACCCAAGAGATAGAAGCAGATGGTGCTCACCGTGTAGAGGACCAGGGTCACAGCGGCGTCCGTGTGCATCACACGGATCCAGCCGCGAGCCCGGCGAAGCCACGCGCCGCCACTCTCCGGATCGCCCACATAGCTGGCGTAGCCCTTCTCCACGCACCAGTACGTGTAGTTCCACATCTCACTGAACGAGACGCCGGTGCCCGAGTACATCGCCAGCGCGGTCAGGACCACGTTGGTCGAGATCAGGTCAGGAAGGCCCAAGGACATCCCACCCGCCAGGTCGTCCCAGCGCACTGCGTAGTCCGTCCAGTGCAGCAGCGCGGTGCAAACGACCGTGACCAGGGTGAACGTGGAGACCAGAACGAAGAGCAGCCTCTCCAACGACGCATATGTGCCTGCCAGCAGGATGGCACCACAGGTGACGGCCAGGAGGATCGACCAGTAGCGCGCGCCCCCTTCCCCGAGAAGGCCGGGGAAGACCAGCTCGATCACCTGCCCAGTGCCACCCAGGATCGCCCCGGAATTGACGAACATGAGCAGCATCATTCCCATCCACATCCACGTGAACCAGTTCATGGCTGGCCGCTCGGCTCGCACGGCCGCGTCTTGGTGGCGCAACCGTTCGCGGCCGCGGAGGGCCCGGGCGGCGGCAATCGCCACAGCGATCAGGCCGCCCGCAAGCGCGGGAGCGACAAAGCCGGGGCGCTCCGCGGAATCGAACTGAACAAACGCAGCCACCGCGACCACGCAGGCCAGCACGAACACGGCCATCCACGGGATCGTGAGCCATCTGGGCCGGGCACGAGACGGGCCCGGCAGGCTGTTGAAGACGGTCAAGAATGTCTTGCCGCTCGTGATCGTGTGGCGGGCGATCTCGGTCTGCACGACGACCTTGACAAGACACGACACGACGACGAACCACAGCAGGGCAAAGCCAGCCACGGCTCCCAGCTTGGTGGTGATAATCAGCTCGCCGGAGCCAACGACCGAGCCGGCGAGGATCATGCCCGGGCCCAGATGGCGCAGCGTTGCGCGCAACCCGCTAGGTGGCTCGCGGTGCTGGCCTTTCGTTCGTGCGTATGGATCGGTCTCGGGCACCTTAGCTCGACTCTGCCCGGCTCAGAAGCCAGCACTTCTCGCGCCGCAGGGACCGGACGGGTGACAGATCGGTGCGCTCGGGACCATGGCTCGCCGCCGGGGCGTCACCGCCACTCGCCACGATCGCCGTGGGGCGAAGCCGAAGAGCCGCAAGCGGGCCCACTAAGGAGCGCGCCTTTCGCAACCGCACAGTATCACGCGGCTAGACCAGCGTATGAATTCGATCCGAAGCTCACCGCCTAGCGACAGGATGACCCGGTCGCGATCGGTTGCACGACTTGACCCGAGAGATCTCGTCTGGGGACGGCGATAGGCTGGCTGGAAATCATGGCTCCCTGGCTTGTAGTCCGCACCCTGCCGACGACGCTTGGCATGCAGCCGCCCCCACCGGTGCAAGGACAGCCACGCCTCACATCATGAGTGCGTCCCGGAGGGGTGAGGTGCCTACGGTGTCGTGGGTATCCCCGGATGCAGCTGGAGGATCAGTCCCACAGTGGTCAGGCGGCCTTGCCATCCGCAGGACCGCTCGTTCCTCGGAACTCACTCTGACATACGGGTACGAGGCTCAACGCGCCGGAGCCGTTTTTTCAATTCCCGCAAGTCCTCCGAGGCGGCCAAGGCACGCTTTCGCTCAGCATCGGCCCGGTGCTCGGCTTTCCGCCACTGGCGCTCCGGTCCCTCCGGCGCTCCGTCAACCTCCTTGCCCGTCCGCGGGTCGGCGAGAACCAGCACTGTCGCTCCGTCCCACCTTACGCGTGCGCAGATCCAACCCAAGCCCTCCACTCCGCAGGTACTGGCCACGCCCCGGACGCTCGACCGTCTTCACCTCTTTGAACCTCCGCCCGGTTGAGGCGTAACCATCCAGCGATTCCCCCATCCGAAATAGAACGATACGCGAACGCTGGTCGGGCTCCCAAGACCGTCTGCTAGTGGCCCATCCCGTGAGGCCTGCATCGCGCAGGGGGAACGCAAGGCGCCGAACTTGGAGTCAGTCTCGTGCACGATCGCCTCGGAACTGGGCAAGCCCTTCGAGTGGGTCGACGCCCAACGCAAGGCCAGGCGCCCGATCGAACGACCTCCCTCCAGCGCGCATTCGCCACCCAGACATTACGCGGACAAGGCTCGCACGAGCCTTGTCCAAGCGGCGCGCAAGTGCTGTGATTCCGTCGTCTATCTCGGAAAGGACTGCGGCGATGGCGCGCTGGTCGGGGAGAGGATGACAATCGGGTTGGACTTTCGAAAGCGAATCAGAATTCAGCTTCCACCCCTTAACATGGCTTGGCGCCCGTAGAGCGAGACGCCGACCGTCTGTATCCGGTCAGCGGCCAAGTCTGTGATTCCCTTGCGTGAAGTGGTGATGTTCTTAGCCTCTTAAGTCCCAACCCTTGGTGGATCTATCCAAGTCACCAAGCCGCCGCGTCACCCATTCTCCTTAAAAACGAGAATCCAGTTCTCAACTCGCATGGTTCGACCTCTGACCGATTGCTAGCCATTTTCCATTGATCCATGATCACGGCCGTTCCGCACCTCGATCTCACGCTGGACCCTAACCACCTGATCTGCAAGGTCCTGCTTCGATGGCAAGTACAGCTGATACTTCGATGCATATATGTTCGCTTCATGAGGAAGCGTTAACTCAACTATAGCGTCGTTCTTGCGGCTACAAAGAAGGATTCCAATTGTCGGCAATTCGTCATCGGTCTTCACATAGCGATCGAAGTAGTTCACATACATCTGCATTTGACCGAGGTCCTGATGGGTTAGTTCTCCGCGTTTCAGGTCAATCAGAACGTAGGAACGCAAGAGGCGGTTATAGAAGACGAGATCGACGAAAAAGTGGCGGTCGTCAAAGCTAAACCGCTTCTGGCGTGCCTCAAACAGGTAGCCCTTGCCGAGTTCCAGCAGGAACTCCTGCAGCCGGTCGATGATCGCCGCTTCAAGATCACTCTCAGAGTAGGCAGGCTTTTCCTCCAGCCCGAGGAACTCCAGCACAATCGGGTCCTTGATGATGTCCGACGCCTTTTCGACCACCTGTCCTTCGCGGGCAAGGCGGTGGACTTCTTGTTTGTCGCGACTGAGCACCAGCCGCTCGTACAGGGAACTGTCCAGGTGCCGCTTTAGTTCCCGGACGCTCCAGCCGTTCTCTGCGGACTCGATCTCGTAGAATCGGCGGGCGTCGGGGTTGGCTTCCGACAGCAGGGTGACGTAGTGTGACCAGCCAAGGGAAAATTGCTCAGCTAGCTCGGAGAGCCGAATGGGCGTTCGAGGCGAGACGCTGGGTGAAATCCGCGACACTGTCGCGGAAATTGACCTATCGTCGAAAATCCGCGACGGCGTCGCGGAATTGTCTGCGACGGAGGCGGCACACAGGATATGCTCGTAGACCATGTAGAACCGACGCATCTTCTCAAGAGCATCCACGGAGACGCCACGCCCGATCCTACCCTGCAGGGCCGCTGACAACTTGCTGAGGGTCTGGCTGCCATACTCTGCCCGGTCGGCGCCGTTCTGCTCGTATTCCACGATGTACCAGCCGAACAGCCAGTTCCGCACGACCAACCAACGATCAATCGTCCGAGTGGCCGATTGTCTAGCTTTCTCGTGCGTGCAAGAACAGATCTCGACAAGCCGGTCGAAACCGAACTGCTGACTCATCCGGACAACCCCATTCGACTAAGGTGATCTTCCACCATCTTGCCATGCTCCTCGACTTGGCGGGTGAGGTCTGGGAGCGCTTCGGCATACCGGTCCTCCACCACTGTCAACCGATCTATGAGTCCGCCCGTCAGACGCTTGACTTGCTTGCTGGCCGAATCCTCGATGCTCGCCATCCACTTGTCGCAAGTCACGATGTGGGCAACTTCCGTCGCGTCCAAGAGCCCGTATCGATCCAGCACTCTCTCATTCAGCTTTGCCTGGGCGACCTACGAGGCCCGCTTCGCCCTAGCGTAAGCCTACATCAGATCGAGGCTTGCTCTCAGCGCATCACGCTCCTCTAGGTCCACGGCGCCGTCGCCCCCGTGTTGAGCGGCAGATTATTTGGACACCAGGGAGGCAGTTCTTCTCAGACTGCGTGGACAGCGGATCTGCACAGGTTTCCATTTAGTGCGCAACAGACCGTGGTCGCAACGATCCCGGTCCACCGCCCATGACCGCGTTCCCGGCTGCACCCACCTCTTTTTTCCTGCAGTAGCCGATTTGCAGTAGCAGGGCTTCCACAACAGGGGTCGAGGGGGGATACTGTTGAGCGGGGGAGCTGAGCATGGCGCCTATCTCGCCGGGCTGCACGTAGCGCAGGCGCTCGGGGTTCTTGGTGCCGGAGAGCAGCATGAAGGCCACGGTGAGCAAGATCGATTGCAAACCGAAGTAGCCCTTCGGCAGGCGGAGCGCGTGGGACCGCGAGAGCAGGCCTTCCTGCAGCAGGGCGGGCAGTGCGGTGAGCAAGCCGCCCCAGCTGACCGCGGGCAGGCAGGCCGGAAAGCGGGGCAGGCGCTCGAAAAGCCCGCCCATGCTGGTGAGGGCGCGGCCCCGACTGTCGGCAGTCGCGCGGCCCTGGGGGGTGGCCGCGTCGCGCAGGTTGCGCTGCTGCTTGTCGAGCGTCACCAAAGGCGCGGGGGGCCAGTGGGGACTGTCTCGTCAGGGGTCTCGTCGGCAGCCGTCGCGGCGACGCCCTCTTCGGGGTCTGTCTCGGCAGCCGCTGGGGCGATGGCCTCTTCAGGGTCTGTCTCGGCAGCCGCTGGGGCGACGGCCTCTTCAGTGGCCTCGTCGGGGTCTGTCTCGGCAGGCATGTCGGCGATGGAATCGCCGCGGGCCGACCGGTCCGGGATTTCGTCGTCAAGCTCGGGCAACCGCGCCGGTGTGGGGTCCGCGGTCGGCGCGGAGCGCGCAGCGTCGGGCTGCAGGCCGGGCAAGCGCCCGGCGGCCTTGTAATTGCGCAGCGTCTGGTAGTTGATGCCCAGTTCGTGGGCAGTGCGACGCAAGCTGGTGCCGTCAAGCAGCATCTTGGCCGCCCGCTCGAGAGTCTCGGGGTCTTGGATCGCGAGCGGGCGTCCGGGGCGCGGGGTCTTCTCGAAGGGGGCCCGCCGGCCATTTTGCTCGAAGCGCTTGACGGCGCGCTTGACGGTGCGCGCGGAGAGGCCGTGGGCCTTGGCGAGAGCGCTGGGCGAAGCCTGGTTCAGTATCACAAAATTCGCGAACACCACATCGCGCAAGCCGTGGTCATCGATGGCGTGGGAAATAACCGGGACGGCACCGGAGAAGTACGTGCAGGCGTCGTCGTGGAAACGAACATGGAGGAACTGAGTGATCTTGACCGTATCGCCGAGGGGCAAGTTGAGACCCGCAAGATCGCTCTCATCACAGCTTTCAGGAGACATAATATAATAATAGGAGATCTTGTAGCTGTCTGTCAAGCGATATAGAATTAATATTAGAAAAAGCAGTGACATTTCATGCACTGAAACTCTCGCAGTGTGGTCTATGGACTGTAATGGTGTGAATGTCGTGTTCGCGATGCCCGCCAGAGCTGTCAGGCCAGCGGCCTCACTGCCCCGTCGCGCATCCGATCGGCACCACGTCTTGCCAGCGGCCACAAGGTCCGCGCTGCGCCACTGGCGGGTCGGGGCGGCTGCTGGCAGACACCGCCCACTTTGCCGATTCCGCGTGGGCTGCCACGTATGGGGTCGGGCCTGCCAGCTGGTTAGGTCACCGCTCGCGTGGGCCTGCTGCGGTGAGCTGGATGGTCATCGCGGCTGCCGCCACGGCAGCGGGTACCCACGCCTGCCTAGTTCGCCTGGGATCGCGGACACCTGCCGCTGGGCCCGAAGCGCCCATCGGCACGCCCTCGAGTGGACATTATCAGTTAGCTGCCGCGACGGGTTCGGTGGCCTACCGATGACACCGGTCCAGCGCCACGACGAAGCCAAGATGCGCTATAATCGAACACCACACGCCACTTGAGGAGTCCCAATGACCCAAGATCCGATCAAGAACGACCTAGCAGTTCCTCTGTACAGTGAATGCTACTCCCTGCGTCCTGCACATCTGCACCACAACAGATCGCACTCAGGTTTCTCGATGACCGGAACTCAGAAGCACATCAGTCACTTAGCCCCCTTCCGGCCGGTCCTGCCCGGCGACGACCTCTACCGCTGCCACCCCGTCTGCCAGCTCGTCCTCGACCACGACGGCGACTTCCTCTTCGGCTGCAAGCCCGACTCCCACAAGTGCCTGTACGACTTCCTGCACCCCTCCCTGTACCACTCCTCCGGCTGGCTCCCCGTGCGCAACGCCCGCCAGCACATCGAATGCCACCGCTACCGCTGGCAGTGCGGCGTGCCCGTGCGCGACGGCGCCGACGCCGTCACCGGCACCTGGATCGAATTCACCATCCGCCGCAAGACACCCGACGGCAAGGACTGGCAGCAGACCTGCTTCAACACCTTCTTCACCAGCTTGGAGGTGACCGACGACAACGTCGCCGCCATTGCCCGCGCCGGCAGGGCGCGCTGCAAAATCGAGAACGAGAATTGCAACTGCCTCGCGCGCCTGGGCTACAATCTCAAGCACAATTTCGGCCACGGATCCCACGGCCTGGCCAACCTGCTGGCGGTGATCAACCTGCTGGCCTTCGCCTTCCACTCCGTGCTCGACAGCCTGCGCGGCCTGTGACGCCAGGCCCGCACCAAGCTCGTCACGCGCCGCGCCTTCTTCGAGCACTTGCGCGTGCTGACGCACTACTTCTATTTCCCGCACTGGACCGCGCTGCTCGAGACGCTGCTCAAGAAGCGCCCAAGTGTCCGCCCTGGCCCGCGGGCCCACTCGCGCATGATGTCCCGACCGCCCACCAGACCCACCGCATTGGCCCCTACGGGCCGCAGTGTGCCCCCGTTGCTGCTGGCAACGCTGCGGCAGACAGCGATAGCCGCCACAACGCCGCCCCCTCACCACAGCACAGCGCTCGCCCGGCCCGCCACACGGCGCTCGGCGCTTCAAAACTGGCGTCCACGCCCAGCACACCCACTGCATCTGCCATCCTGAGAATCGCTGCGGAACCCCGCTCGGACTTGTGCCCGCCCCTCCTCTTCGATAATCTAGGAGCGGGTTCCCATCGGAGCGGCGCAACCCGGCCCGAAATGCTCCTATCGATCCTTCACTCCGCACGGTTAGCTGGGCCGATTCTCCTGTTGAGCCTTTTGACGGGCCTTCCCAATCCAGCGTTCGCTGCCGACACCAAGTGGTCGGCCACTGACCTAGAGTTCTTCGAGCGCGAAGTGCGCCCGATCCTGGCAACCCAATGCGGCTCATGTCACAGTGAGTCGAACGCGATGTCGGGCCTGCGTCTAGACTCCAGGGCCGCTGTGCTCAAGGGAGGGAACCGCGGGCCGGCGGCTGCGGTTGGAGATCCGGACGGGAGCTTGATCATTCGGGCGGTCCGCCACGAGTCGCTCCAGATGCCCCTGGGAGGCAAGCTGTCGGACGCCAATGTCGCGTCACTGGAAGAGTGGGTTCGCAAGGGATTGCCGTGGACCCCGGAGCGGCCGGCGAGCACCCCCTCGGAAATCTCGCGACACTACGAGGCGATGCGTCGCGAGCACTGGGCATTCCAGCCTGTCGACAAGCCTCCCCCGCCCGCCGGAAAGCGGGCCGGCTGGACAAGAAACCCAGTCGACCGATTCATAGCGGACGGACTGCGCAGGGCGTCTTTGAAACCAAATCGCCCCGCGGAGCGGGCCGCATTGCTGCGACGGCTGAGTCTTGTGCTCACCGGGCTTCCCCCGACGCCCGGCGAGGTCCACGGATTCGTTGAGAGCCCGGCACCTGATGCGTACGAGCAGGAGCTGGACCGTCTTCTCAAGTCCCCCCACTTCGGCGAACGCTGGGCGCGCCACTGGATGGATATCGTCCGGTTCGGCGAAACGCTTGGCAACGATTGGAATTACGAGAACAACGGGGCCTGGTTGTACCGCGACTACCTGATTCGCGCCTTCAATGCCGACGTGCCCTATGACCAGTTGATTCGCGAGCACATCGCCGGAGACTTGCTGGCAGAGCCGAGGTTCGGGGCCGACCGAACCGTCAACGAGTCGCTGGCCGGGACATTCTTCTTCCGGCTAGGTGAGCAGGGACATGACGACTGCACCATGTTCCGAGAGGTACGCACCGATGTCGTTGACGACCAGATCGACACGCTCGGAAAAGCGTTTCAGGGCGTGACGATTGCGTGTGCCCGATGTCACGACCATAAGTTGGATCCAATCCCAACCGCGGATTACTACGGTCTTTACGGAGTGCTCGACAGCTCGCGGCTGGTCACGCGGACGATCGACACACACGGGGCCGACGCTGACCTCAAATCACAACTGCGAGGCATTAAGCGAAAGATCCAGTCCGAGTTGGCGGCAGCCTGGCTCGCCGAAGCCGGAGCACTCAATCGACATCTGCTCGCATCCCTTGCCGACGAGCACGCGAAGACTCCGATTCAAACGCAGAGTGCCGTACTAGACCCGGAACGCGCCGAACGCATCCGCGACCTTGTCGAGAGCGGGGACCTGCAACTGGAAGATCCTCTGTACGCGTGGATGTACCTCGCCCGCAAGGTGGACCGAAGTCAGAGCACGTCGCTAAGTGATGAATGGAAAGAGATTTCCGACCGCTACGGACGTCATCAGAGATGGCGCGCGGAGTTCAACGAGGAGAACTTCCAGGATGTGTCCGACTTCGAACAAGGCAGCAGGGCGAGCTGGCACGCCGAGGGTCGCGCTTTCGAGAGCATCGTCTCACCGAGCGGAGAGTTCTCAATAGCGCCGAAGGGCCACGAAGTCCTCTCCGGAATCTACCCCGAGGGAGTGTTCACACATCTTCTCTCCGAGAAACTCAACGGAGCGCTGCGGTCACCGAACCTGCCTCGAGACAAGAAGTTCATCAGCCTCCGCGTAGTCGGGGGCAAGCTTGCAGCGTGGCGAACCGTGCTCGACAACTGCATGCTGAGCGAGCGGTATCAAGTGCTTGATCAGGACCGGCTCGACTGGATCAAGATTCCGTTGCGCGACAAGCACGACCAGTATCGGATCTACGCGGAACTGGTGACGAAGCACAACAATCCCCGGCTGCCCGATCGTCCGGACCGTATGACCGACGCCATGAGCGAGCAGATCGAGGGCCTGCGCTCGTTCTTCGGCATCACCAAAGCCGTGCTCCATGACTGCGATGAGTTGCCCGAGGAAGGACTCACCCATGTGCAGCGCCTGTTCCAGCCGGGCACGCCGGACGACATGGGAGCGGTTGCCGCCCGCTACGCGTCAATCGCAAAGCAGGCGATTCGGTCTTGGAGCGAGGGTGCGGCTTCCGAAGACGACGTGCGCTGGCTGAGCTGGCTTATCGATAACGGATTGGTCGCAAACTCCAAGTACGTGACACCTAGGCTGCGAACGCTGGTTGACCGTTACCGCGCCATCGAGCGCCAACTCAGCATTCCGCAGGTGATCCAGGGAATGTCCGACATGGAGGCTGGTCACGACACGCCAATCTTCCTTTCCGGGGATCCGAACGATCACGGCGAGATCGTCCCGCGAGGATTCCTCTCCCTGCTTGGAGATGTCGGCGACCCCGGTTCCCCCCAAGGGAGCGGGCGTCTTGAAATGGCCGAAGTGATCGCCAGCCCGCGTAACCCGCTCACCGCCCGAGTCATGGTGAACCGGATCTGGCACTATCTCTTCGGGCGGGGCCTCGTCCCCACCGTCGACAACTTGGGCCGCTTCGGTGAGCGGCCATCCCACCCCCAACTCCTGGATTACCTGGCCAGCCAGTTCGTGGAGGACGGATGGTCAATCAAGAAGACGATTCGGCGCATCGCGCTGTCTCAGACATTCCGACAGTCCAGCGGGGCCAAGCAGCGGGAAGCTAAGTCAGATCCCGGCAACCTGCTATATCACCTCTATCCGGCGCGCCGTCTCGCAGCCGAGTCGATCAGGGATTCCATTCTCGCCGTGTCGGGCAAGCTCGACCGCACGATGTATGGCCCGAGCATCCACCCCTTCAGGGAAAAACCCAAGGAATACAGGAAGCTCCTGTCCGGACCAGTCGACGGTACCGGCCGCCGCAGCATCTACCTGAAGGTCACCCGCCATGAGGGAGCGGCCTTTCTCGAGGCCCTGGATTTCCCTGCCCCTGCGGTTGCCCGCGGTCGACGCGACGTGACCAACGTGCCTCGCCAGGCCTTGACGATGATGAATGACCGGTTCGTGGTAGGGGAGGCGGGCTACTGGGCAAGAGCACTGATCGAGGAATCGAGCGAATCACTTCTTACACGGCTCCAGACGATGTACCGGGCCGCCCTAGGAAGACTTCCCACGGACGGCGAGCTGGCGCGGATGGAGTCTCTGGCGGAGCAATTCGCGGACCTGCACGCAGAGGACACCGGGGATCTCATGAGCAGCTTTCCGGTCTGGCGGGACATGGCGCACTCAATCTTCAATCTGAAGGAGTTCATCTACATCCGATAGGCGGGTACACATCATGCTGAAAATCAAGGACTTGGAGTGCCGGCTTGCGAGCGGGAACCCACGTGGTCACCGGAACTCGATTTCCCGGACACTCTCCAGGCGCGACCTCCTAGCCTCTCTTTCGACCGGCTTCGGCATGACCGCCCTCTCCGCCCTGATGGCCGACCCGGCATACGCCGGGCTGGCAGCAGGACCGGCTCCGCATCATGCCCCCACTGCCAAGAATGTTGTTTTCCTGTTCATGGCAGGCGGGGTATCGCACATGGACACCTTCGATCCGAAGCCGGAACTCGCGGAACTCGACGGGAAGCGCGCGAGGCTAGACAACTATACTGCCGGCCCGAACCGCAAGTGGCTGGGCAGCCCTTGGAGCTTTCAGCAGCACGGGGAATGCGGCGCGTTCGTGAGTGAGCTGTTCCCCCATGTCGCGACTTGCGTCGACGAACTCACGATCGTGCGGTCGATGAAGTCGGACTTCCCCTTGCACCCGCGGAGTAATATCAAGATGCACACGGGTCGCAACGTCGGAGGGTACCCGAGTCTTGGATCGTGGATCACCTATGGACTCGGCACGGCAAACCAGGACCTACCCGGCTACGTGTTGCTTGACGGCGGGGCCGTTCCACCGGGCGGGGTAGAAAACTTCTCGAACGGGTTTCTTCCCGCAAGTCATCAAGCCACTTCGATTGCGGCGGACGGGGTCCCGATCGAAAACCTAGTCCCCGCCGACCTGGATCCAATCCAGCGCGCCAAGTTGGACGCGGTGCTGGAGCAGGACCGGCTCCTGGCGAAGGCGCAGGGCGGGAACGACGCGATCGAGTCCGCCGTCAGGAACTATGAACTCGCATATCGCATGCAGTCCCTTTTGCCAGACGTGCTCGATCTGGACCGCGAGACCGCGCAGACGAAGAGGAACTACGGCCTAGAGGCGAAGGAGAAGGAAGCGAGGCTATACGCGACTCAGTGCCTCAGGGCGCGACGCCTCATCGAGGCTGGCGTTCGCTTCATCGAGATCACCTGCGCAGAAGTCTATGGGGGCAACAACGGAACTTGGGACCAGCACACCGATCTGAAGAAGGGACACGAGGGTAACGCGCGAATCACCGACCAACCGGTCGCCGCGTTGCTCAAGGACCTGAAGGATCGCGGCATGCTCGACGAGACGCTGGTCGTATGGGCGACGGAATTCGGCAGGACCCCGGATACCGGCAACGGGGACGGACGGGATCACCACGAAACCGGATTCACCATTTGGATGGCCGGGGGCGGGGTCCGCAAGGGCCTGGTCTACGGCAACACAGACGAACTGGGTGTCCACGCGGTAGAGAATGTGATGACGGTCCATGACCTGCACGCCACAATCCTCCACCTCGTGGGACTCGATCACGAGAGGCTGACGTACCGCTTCGGCGGACGCGACGTCTCGCTGACCGATGTCCATGGCCGCGTGTTCCATGACCTGCTAGCGTGATCCGTCGACACCGGAATTCTTGCGAAGGCTGTCCCAGGATTCGTTTCAACTATTCGTTCGAGCTGACGCGATTTCGCGCTTAGGCGCCCTGTTGGCGCGCCGTTTGGGCTGCAGCGGTCGCCCGCAAATCCCTCGAGTAGCAAACAGTCTGGAAAACCCGGCCTGCTTGACACTCCCAGGCGTGAACGGAATCTCTCGTCCGGACTTCCTACCACCTCAGTACGTACATGCGTGCCTGGGTTCTTCGACACCCCGGAGCCCTCCCAGACCTCACCCTGTCGGCCTGAGCAGTCTTGCCTTCGGCCCTGAAGACGACCTCGGCACTCCGAACTACGAAGATTTCGTTGCTCAATAGCCCCGCCCGCATGCACCCCAGCCGACGCTTCGCCCGGCCCCTCGCGGGACCGACCGCACGGCTCGGGGAATGGCGCGCATTGGTTAATTGCTTCGCCATAGAGGACTTTCACGTCCTATACTCCGCCAGTTAGCTTGGCGCAACCCCAGTACTTCCACTCCATGGTCTGCCCCCCCGTCGTCGCCGACGGCCACAACCGCGTCATCCCCCTCATGCCCGAGTTCATCGAGCCCCGGCACGACCCCGCCGCCCACAACACCGCGCTGTCCGGCCAGCGCCAGAAACAGGACTGCGAGCGCAACGCCATCAAGCGCTGGATCCCCAAGCGCATTAGTTACTTAGCCCCCTTCCGGCCGGTCCTGCCCGGCGACGACCTCTACCGCTGCCACCCCGTCTGCCAGCTCGTCCTCGACCACGACGGCGACTTCCTCTTCGTCTGCAAGCCCGACTCCCACAAGTGCCTGTACGACTTCCTGCACCCCTCCCTGTACCACTCCTCCGGCTGGCTCCCCGTGCGCAACGCCCGCCAGCACATCGAATACCCCCGCTGCCGTTGGCAGTGCGGCGTGCCCGTGCGCGACGGCGCCGACGCCGTCACCAGCACCTGGATCAAATTCACCATCCGCCGCAAGACACCCGACGGCAAGGACTGGCAGCAGACCTACTACAACACCTTCTTCACCAGCCTGGAGGTGACCGACGACAACGTCGCCGCCATCGCCCGCGCCGGCAGGGCGCGCTGGAAGGTGGAGAACGAGACTTTCAACTGCCTCGCGCGCCAAGGCTACAATCTCAAGCACAATTTCGGCCACGGATCCCACGGCCTGGCCAACCTGCTGGCGGTGATCAACCTGCTGGCCTTCGCCTTCCACTCCGTGCTCGACAGCCTGCGCGGCCTGTGGCGCCAGGCCCGCACCAAGCTCGTCACGCGCCGCGACTTCTTCGAGCACTTGCGCGTGCTGACGCACTACTTCTATTTCCCGCACTGGACCGCGCTGCTCGAGACGCTGCTCAAGAAGCGCCCAGTGTCCGCCCTGGCCCGCGGGCCCACTCGCGCATGATGTCCCGACCGCCCACCAGACCCGCCGCTTTGGCCCTTACGGGCCGCAGTGTGCCTCCGTTGCTGCTGGCAACGCTGCCGCAGACAGCGATAGCCGCCACGACGCCGCCCCCGCACCACAGCAGCACAGCGCTCGCCCGGCCCGCCACACGGCGCTCGGCGCTTCAAGACTGGCGTCCACGCCCAGCACACCCACTGCATCTGCCATCCTGAGAATCGCTGGGGTGGAGCATCCGAACTTCATGGGCATCTTCGCTGACGACCATGGTTAAGGCCATCTCGGCGTCTACGGGTCGGCGACGGTCCGCATCCCCCACCCGGACCGCTTGGCGGCAGAGGGGACGCGGCTCATTGACCTCTACGTAACAGCTCCCGTTTGTAGCCCGTCGAGCGCATTTCTGCCGACCAGTCGCTACCCGGTGCGGGAGCGGTTGCCGTATATGCTGTTGCCGACCGAATTGACGGGCCTGTCGGCTGCCGAGATCACCATTGCGGAGATCCTGGTGGACGAAGGCAATGCTACCGTGGGGATTGGCAAGTGGCAACTCGGCTGGCCCAAGCGGTTGGGTGCTCTGCGCCCCGGCTTCGACTTCTTCAACGGCCTGCCGTACCCCAACGACTTGCTCAAGTAGGAGCTCTACGCCGTTTTCCGGCCGCAGCCCCTATTTCTGGGAGCTGCCGTTGCTTGACAACGATCAAGTAACGAGGCACCAAACTACGTGTTGCCTTGATCGGAGTTGGAGAATCGATGATCCCGCATGCAATCTAGATGTATCATTGCGACATCGGATTCCTGCGTTGAAGTTAGGCCTTGCAGCTATCGGTCTTGGCGCAATCCTCGGCCCGACTGTGCTTTCGGGCGACGATGCGTCGGAGTTTTTCGAAAAGCGCGTGCGTCCGGTCTTGGCGACCGAGTGCTGGGGTTGCCACGGGCCCGAGACACAACACGGAGGCCTGCGGCTCGATTCTAGGGAGGCGGCCATACGTGGTGGCGGAAGAGGGCCGGCAATCGTGCCGGGCGAGCCCGAAGCCAGCCTGCTTGTGCGCGCGTTGCGGCACGACGGTCTCCAGATGCCCATGGGCGGCAGGCTCGACGGAGGGAAAATCGCCGATATTGCAATTTGGATTGAGGGCGGGGCAACATGGCAGCCGGCCCCGACTGCGGTGGCGGGCCGAGACGCTGGCGATGAGCGCGGGGGAACACATTGGGCGTTTTCCCCGGTCGGGAACCGGAACCCTCCGGCCGTGCGGGACGAAGCGTGGGCTTCCAACGAAATCGACGCCTTCGTGCTCGCTAGGCTGGAAACCGAGGGCCTCCGTCCCACATCACAGTCGAGTCGAAGGAGGCTGATTCGCCGACTCGCCTTTGACTTGACAGGCCTGCCGCCTCGACCGGAACTGGTCGAGGCATTCGTCCGAAGCGAATCGCCGACCGCGTACGAGGATCTTGTCGACCGGCTCATCGAGTCGAAACGCTTCGGAGAGCACTGGGCCCGGCATTGGATGGATTGGGTTCGGTATTGCGAGTCCCACGGTAGCCAGGGCGACTTCGAGTTGCCGATGGCCTGGCGATACCGGGACTACCTCATCCGAGCGTTCAACCGGGACGTGGCATACGACCAGATGCTACGCGAGTACCTGGCGGGCGACCTGTTGGAGCATCCCCGCATCGACCAGAAAGAGGGAGTCAACGAGTCCATGCTCGGCCTCGGCAACCTTCGCATGGTGGAGTACGGCTACCTTCCCGTCGATGCCCTCGACGATCAAGTCAAGGTCGTCGACAACCAGATCGACGTGCTCTCGAAAGCCTTCCAAGGGCTGACGGTTTCCTGCGCCAGATGCCACGATCACAAGTTCGATCCGATCCAGCAGAAGGACTTCTACGCAATCTACGGAGTCCTAGCCAGCAGCAGACCCGGGCTAGTTACCGTCGACTCGCCGACTGCGCTCGCGAACGGAAGAGACCGTCTAGCGCGATTGCGCCAGCAAATCCGATCCCAACTGGCAGCGACGTGGGCGAAAGGTGAGGGGTCTCTGGCATCATTGTTGGCAAGAGCCCGCGCAGAGCCGGAAAACCAGGCCGACCCCGAAACCGAATCTGAGGAGGCCAAGGATTCCAATCCGAGATTACGGGCCCTAATGGCCAGACTCGGAGGCGACGACCTACCGGAGAACGACCCGCTCCGGGTTTGGCTAGAACTTCGTGTGCCGGAAAGCGACCGCGAATTCCGCCACAGGTGGCGAGACGTAGCTCTGAAGTGGCACAAGAAGTCAGATGAGGCGCGGGAGTTTAACGAGAGTACGTTTCGGAGAGCATGGGATCTGTCAGAGGCCACTCACTCACTGGCGTGGTTCCCGACCGGTCCGGGCGTGCGGAACGAGTCCACGCGAGCCGGCGAATACCGTGTGGAGCCGGACGGTGACCGCATTATCACCGGGTTGCTGCCAGCCGGAGTCCACAGCGGCCTGGACAGTCAAAAATACGGCGGGATTCTGGGGTCGCCCCGCTTCAAGGTCGCGAGCGACTACATAAGCCTTCGGGTGTCTGGAGGGAACTTCGCTTCCGCCAGATTGATCGTCGAGAATTACCCCATCGGTGTCGGAGGAATCCATCCAGCCGAGGATCTGGCCGGTGGGCGAACTGTGTGGGTGCGGCTTGACACGGCCTATCGCAAAGGCCAGACGGGCCACATCGAACTCCAAACGCTGGACGACAGGTCCAAGCCGTTCCGCGACGACAAGCGGAAGCCCGACCGCATCGCCCGGCGCGACGGGCGGTCGAGTTTCGGCATTTCCGAGGTCGTCTTCCATGACACGGAAGAGACCCCCCGCCCGGCGTACGAGGCGATTCTGCACCTGCTCGAAGGCAAGCCACCGGAGACGCTACAGGAACTGGAGGAACAGTACGACGTGTTCGCTCGCAAAGCGGCCGAAGCGTGGTCTAGCGGTACTCTCGACAACCGCCAGGCGGCATACCTAGACTCGATGATCCATTCCGACCTGTTGCCGTCGAGTCTGGATGAACTCGAAGGCTTGCGACCCTTGGTCGAAGAATACCGCTCAGCGGAGAATGACGCTCCCGTGCCCCGAAGGGCGCCAGGCGTCTTTCCAGGAACGAGCTTCGACCAACCGCTATTCGTCAACGGCGACCACAGGAGACCCGCGGAGCCCGTGGAACGGGGCTTCCTGGAGTTTCTAGGAGGCAAGCCGTTTCGCACACAGGGCAGTGGCCGCCTAGAGCTGGCAGAAGCCATCGCGAGTGAGGAGAACCCGCTGACCGCGCGCGTTCTCGTCAACCGGCTGTGGCACTACCTGTTCGGGAGGGGCATCGTCTCGACCGTTGACAATTTCGGGCTCACTGGGGACAGGCCGACCCATCCGGCTCTTCTGGAATTCCTGGCCACGCGGTTCGTCAAGGGCGGCTGGTCGATCAAGGACATGATTCGCTACATCGTCTTGTCCAGCACCTACAGAATGAGTACCGAGTCGGCCCCAGAGTCGCGAGACCGAGACCCCGAGAATCGGCTCTTGCAGCACCAGAACGCCCGACGCCTGCCAGCGGAATCGATCCGAGACGCGATCCTAGAAACCTCCGGCGACTTGGACTCCACCATGTACGGCCCAAGTGTCTACGTGTATTACGTCGGAAAGACCGAGGGAGGCGGGACCAAGGGTCCGTTGGACGGAGCAAGACGCCGAAGCGTCTACCAAGCTGTGAAACGGAATGCCCAGAACCCGTTCCTGGAGGTATTCGACGCTCCCAAGCCGTCCACCACTCGTGGTCGCAGAGACGCCACGAATATTCCTGCGCAGTCACTCGCTATGCTGAACGACCCTTTCGTGGTCGGTCAGGCAGCCCGATGGGCGAACCGGACGCTGGCGGACGGCGCAATCTCGCCGAGGGACCGGGCCGTGCGAATGTTCCGTCGCGCGATCGGTCGCAGCCCCGACGCAGAAGAAGTCGATTTGCTGACGACTTCCCTAGGCGCCTTCGCTGAAGAGCGCGATCTGTCCAGAGCCGAGTGGCTCGGAAGCGAGAGCCTCTGGAAGGACTTCGCCCAGTCGCTCTTTAACCTGAAGCAATTCATTTACCTTCGGTGACGGCCGTGCAAGACCTGCCCATTTTTCGCAACCGGCTTTCAAGTCGGAGAATGCTGTCGAGCTGCTCCACGGGCTTCGGCTCCTTGGCCGTGGCCTCCCTCTTGCCCAGAGCGTCCGGGCAGTCGCTCGGGAAGGAGCGCATCCCGGACTTTCCTCCGAAGGCGAAGAGCGTGATCTTCTGCTTCATGTCCGGCGGCGTGTCACACGTCGATTCTCTTGATCCAAAGCCACGGCTCGAAAAAGAAGCCGGCAAGCCAATGCCAGTCGAAGTGAAGCCCACGATGTTCAACGACGTCACCGGCATCATGCCCAGCCCTTGGGAGTTTTCACGTTACGGGGACAGCGGGATCGAAGTCAGTGAACTGTTCCCTCACATGGCAACCTGCGCCGACGACCTCTGCGTGATCCGGAGCATGACGAGCAAGGGCAACGAACACGCCCAAGCAAACTACTTCATCCACACCGGTCACCCATTTCTCGGTCATCCCAGCGCAGGTGCCTGGACCACGTACGGACTGGGCTCCGAGAGCGACAACCTACCGGGATTCGTAGTCTTGGCCAGCGGCGGCGTTCCACTCGGCGGCGTCGGCATCTACGGAAACGGCTTTCTGCCCGCAGTCCATCAAGCGTCCTTCCTTTATCCGGAAGAGACGGAAGCCCTGAACAATATACGGCCGGCGGACCCCGATCCACTCCAGAGAAAGAAGCTCGACCTGATCCGCGCACTCGACAAGCGGTTCGCCACTTCCGGAAGCGAGGAGCCGGCAATCGACGCGGCGATCCGGAACTACGAGACGGCATACCTTATGCAGTCGGCTGTGCCGGATCTGCTCGACCTAAGCGGTGAGACGGAGGCGACCAAGAAGCTCTACGGGATGAACTCATCGAACCCGGAAACCGCCGCCTACGGAAAGGAGTGTCTGCTCGCGCGGAGACTGGTGGAGCGGGGAGTGCGGTTCATCGAACTCACCTGTCTCATGCGACCGAGCACTCCAGGACAGATTGGAAACCCTTGGGACCAGCACGGCGAGCTGGTTGAGGGGCACACCGAGATGGCGATGCAGGTGGACCAGCCGATAGCAGGCCTGCTCAAGGACCTCAAGGCACGAGGCCTGTTGGACGAGACGCTTGTCATCTGGGCTGGAGAATTCGGCCGCACTCCGTTCGGGCAGGGCAAGGACGGCCGTGATCACAACCCGTTCGGCTTCAGCATTTGGCTCGCCGGAGGCGGCGTGAAGCCCGGTTTCACGTACGGTTCCACCGACGAGTTGGGCTACCATGCGGCTGAAAATCCGATGAGCGTGTACGACCTGTGGGCTACAGTGCTGCAATTGCTGGGAGTTGACCACGAAGGGCTAACCTACCCGTTCGGGGGGCGCGACGTGAGGCTGTCCGACGTGTTCGGACACGTAGTCCATGACCTCATTGCTTGACGGGCAGGAATTGGCGCCTCCATGTCACCTCCGAAGCGAGTCGGAGCCCGGTGGACTCCGGTCTGGCGCAACCTGCCTATGCCACACAATTGAGGCCGATGCTTGGATGAGGAGGCAAGGATACTTTGGGTCCTACGCGGTTTGTCACACACTCCGGCATGAGTGGGACGGGTCGGGTGCCGGTCCGGCTCGGAATCAGACTCGGCACCGGCACTGGTCCCTGTGCACTCCCGCATGGGGCCCTGCTGCTCCAGATCGGGTTTGAGACAGCTCTTGCAAGCGGCCTTGCTTCCAAGCCCTTGGACGGTGCAATTGGCTGGTGTCGGCGGGCAGGACGGATTACTCGGCCGCCAGCTTGCGGATCACCAGGCTGTGCTCTCCCATCCGCAGGATCCGCCCGTAGCAACGCGCCTCAGCGGCCAGATCGATGTGGCCCTCCCACAGCTTCTGGTGCCCTGGAGGGGGGTCCCCTTTGCGATTCAGTTATCCGCCCATCATCGCCATCGTGCGCACTGCCTGGCGGACGTTGTCCGGCGTTGGCAGCTTCCGGTCGCGCGCAAAGTCCCGCAGCACCATCAGCTCAATCTCCGTGAACAGCAAGTCTGCCGGCAATTCTGGTGTCTGCCGGCCCACCAGCGTCATCACCATCAAGCGCCAGGCAATCACAGCCCTAATCGCCACCGCTCGCTCAATGCGCTCCACGCTGCGGTGCTGCAACAATTGCATCTTGCAGCCAAACTTCAGCACCCGGTGCCAGTCCTCGATCCGCCAACGCTGGCGGTACCACCCGCACCCGCTCGGCATCTGCCTGGCTGTCCACCGCGCACGTCGTCAACAGCAGCCACTCCAGGCGCGGCCCACTCTCCGACTGCGCGTACTCGCGCACGTGCACCACCTGCATTTCCAACGCTTGGCTGTCGGTGTCCGGTGCCGGCAGGCGCACCGTTTTCCAGCGCAGGCCCACCACCGCCCGGCGCGCCGCGCGCGCCGGGCGCGCACCCTGTCGCCGCGTGCCGCGCCGTGCTGACTGCCGGTCCACCTGAATCTGGAGCGTGGCCTGCGCTGGCGCTGCGCGCAGCTTGTCGAACAGCTTCGCGCCGCCCGCGTCCAGGACCCGGTTGTGCCGCGCGCGCACCAACAACTCCACCCCGTCCAGCTGGCCTTGCTCGCGGAACAGCGCGAACGCGTCCCCTTCCCGGTCCAGCACCGCCACCAGTTCCGCGCCGTCCCGCAGCCCCCGCAGCCAGCGCCCTGTCTTGCGCTCCTCGACCGGTTTGACGCGCTCTGGCTGGCCACCCTGGGCTGTCCGATCAAAGTCGATCCGGATGACTCCCAGCGGCAGTCCGCCCTCGCTGATCGCCAGCGTCGAGTGCATGTGCAGCCCCACGCTGCCCTGCGAGTGTTGGTTCTTGCCGATCAGGCCCATCCCCTTCCCCGCGCTGTGCTCGGCGAAGTTAAGATCGGTGCCGTCCTGCACCAGCAGCACCGTTTGCTGCCCGCGCATGCGCCGCAGAGTGCGCTCGCGGTGCGGGGCGAGGATGTTCTCGACCGTCACCGCCGACTGGGCGGGCTTGTCGATCAAGCGGTAGTGGCCGCGGACTAGGGCCAGATTGCCCTCGGCCGCGCGCGGAAAGGAGACCATCGGCTTGGCGGACTGCACACTGGCGCTGCGCACCAGCCTGCGTCCCAAGCGTACATCCCCGAGCGGGGCGCCGCCGAACTCGTTCTGGGCCCACTGATCGAGATTGAGGCCGTCGGCGGGGCCCAGCGGGCCACGCTCGGGCGGCTCCGGGACAGGCTTAGGAGGCGGTCCGGCCAATTTGAGCAAGCGCCGCCAGCGCGGGTTGAGGTGGCGCAGGAAGATGCGCTTGGGGGGTACTTGTGTGCCGCGCGGGGTGCAGCGGCCGCGGCCCGCGGTACAACCGACGTAGGTGCAGTTGGCGGCGCGGAAGCAGGTGCCAGAATGCTGGCTTGTGTCCGCAAACGTCTCCACCAACCATGGGCGGTAGTTGTAGCGCTGCTGGAAGTCCGCGGGCAGGCGGCGCAGGCAGAGCGAGAGGGCCTTGGAGGCCAGATTCTTGCAATGCACGGCGGGGCGTACCAGATAGCGGGAAAGGCCGACGATGCGGTGCAAGTGGCGCAGGCGGGTGTCCCGGTCCCAGCCGGTCCACTGGTCCCGCTCGCGCAGGGCGAGCGCGGAGGCGGCAAAGACGGCCGCGCCGAGGATGCCGTGATCGGAAATGATCAGGTAGCGCATCTGGGCGCCGACGTGGCGCACAGCGCCGCGAGGGTGCTCGCAGGCGATCAAGCGCTGGCACAGTTGGCGCTGGTGGGGCGAGACAGCGGGAACGATTTCGAGGCCGCGCACAAGTTCAACGCTGGAGGGCACCTCAAAGGGAGCGGGGACGGGGACTGGGTCCGCTGCCTGGGCTTCGTGGCGAGCACGGAGGTGTGGAGTGCCTATGGTTTGGTTTCGTGGAAACCTTCTGTGCAGCGCGCCGACACGCCGGCACCAGCTTCCGGCCTGCCAACTTCACCCACATCGGCGACAGCGCCCGGCGCGGGCGCTTCGCGCCGCGCGGCCAGTGCGTGCCGCACAAGCACATCTTCGTCTACCCGCTGTGCACGGACTGGCGCAGCGTGCTGGGCACTGTTGAGCCGCTGGGCGCCGGCGAGGGCCTCGGGCTGGACGTGTTCGCCGCCAATGAGTTGGGCGGGGCGCCGCTGGGGGATCTGCGATTGTCCAAGAGACTTGTGCGCACCGCTGCGATGCAGGCCGCGGCCCCCAGCGCCTCGATCCCGGGTGCCGCGCAGGGCAACCGGGCGCTGGTGAAGGGCCATTACCGGTTCATCGATCAGCCGTCCACCTCGGCGGTCACGCCCGAGAACATCCTGCACCCGCACCGCGAGCGCACCCTGCGGCGGATGCAGGACGAGCCGGTGGTGCTGCGCTTGCAGGACGGCACCGACCTGAACTTCGCCGAGCATCCCGGCTGTTCCGGGCTGGGGCTGATTGCCAAGCGGCAGGCCTCGACGGCCCAGCGCAAAGCGGGGGGCAAGGGTCCCAGTGCCGACAGGCAAGGGACCCTGGGGCTGCACATGCACTCGACGCTGGCGGTGAACACGGAGGGCATCCCGCTGGGGGTGCCGCAGATCCAGTTCGAGGAGCCGGATGGCAAGCCGCAGGGTCGCAAGCCGCTCGCAGAGCGCAAGACGATGCGCTGGGTGCGGGGTGTGCGGGAGTGTGGCCGCTTGGCGGCCCGCTTGGCGGGCACGCTACCTGTATCGCAAACGCGGCCCCCCCCCGGCGGGACCGCAGAAGATCTGGGAGGGATGGATCTGTCTGACGCATATGTCCGACGCCTACGAGCTCAGAGATCACTTCGAACGGTCTCGGGCTGACTCAATGGCCGAGCTCTGAATCTGACTCATGGGGCATAGGCAGCCGGCACCCCCGCACACAGCCATTGCTCAGATCCGTAAGCTGACGGAGCGGCGAGGGCGAGGTGCGCGAGCGATCGCAGGGAATCGCCTAGTTGGTGACGCTCGCCCAGTGCCGTCCGGAGGAACCCGGTGAGGCCGCCTTCGGGGGCGCATCGTATGGCAAGTACTACACACAACCAATACGGACGGGCTAGTGGCACTGACCAAGGATCAGCAATGTGAGCTGGTCGGGGTCGCCGCAGCGAGCAGGGGCGCAAGCCGACGCTGGTGGCCTTGCGCGAAGCCGTGAGAGGCAGCGATTCGACGTTGGCACCGGCGCTGCGGGAATGGAAGGCACGCCAGGCACAGCGGCCTTGAGCGGTTGCAGGAGCCATTCCGCGGCAGGTGGAGCGGAGTGTGCGTCGCACCGGGGCGGCCATCCGGGCAACGACAGTCCATTTTGCCACCGAGCGGCTGACTGCCGAACGCGCCGCATTGGAGCGGGAGCGCAAGGCCGCGGCCACCAGCCTGGCGGACCGCTGACGACCGAGGCTGTTCGCCGACAGCGGTGCTGCCAAGAGTTGCAGACGCAGCTCGCGGAGAGCGAAGCGCAGTTGGCAGCCGTGCGTGGCGAGGCTCGCGAGGATCTGGACAAGGCCCGCCGGCACGAACTTGCCGCCTACTAGGAAGCCGCCAGCCTTTTCTACCACCTGCCCGTCGCGGGCAAGGCTGAGGACTTCTTGCTTGTCGCGACTGAGCGCGAGCCGCGCGTACAGGGAACTATCCAGTTGCCGGTTTTCGTTCAGGGATGCTCCAGCCCTTCTCTGCGGACTCGATCTAGTAGAATCGGCGGGCGTCGGGGTTGACTACCGACAGCAGGGTGACGTAGTGCGACCAGCCAAGGGAAATTTTCTCAGCTAGCTCGGAGGGCCGAATAGGCACTCGCGGCGAGAGGCTGGGAGAAATCCGCGACAGTGTCGCGGATTTCTCTGCGTCGGAGGCGGCAGACAGGGTATGCTCATAGACCATGTAGAATCGACGCATCTTCTCTAGAGCATCCACGGAGACGCCACCACGCCCGATCCCACCCTGCAGTGCCGCTGACAACTTGCTGAGGGTCTGGCCGCCATACTCTGCCCGGTCGGCGCCCTTCTGCTCATATTCCACGATGAACCAGCCGAACAGCCAGTTCCGCACGACCGACCAACGATCAATCGTCCGAGGGGCCGACTGCCTAGCTTTCTCGTGCGTGCAAGAACAGATCTCGACAAGCCGGTCGAAACCGAACTGCTGGCTCATCCAGACAACCCCATTCGACGAAGGTGATCTTCCACCTTCTTGCCATGCTCCTCGACCTGGCGGGTGAGGTCTGGTAGCGCTTTGGCATACCGGTCCTCCAGCTCTCTCAACCGATCTACGAGTCCATCCGTCAGACGCTTCACCTGCTTGCTGGCTGGGTCCTCAATGCTCGCCATCCACTTGTCGCGGACCACGATGTAGGCAACTTCCGTCGCGTCCAAGAGTCAGTATCGATCGAGCACTCTCTCATTCAGGTTTGCCTGAGCGACCGTCGAGGCCCCCTTCGCCTTGGCGTAAGCCTTCATCAGATCGAGGCATGCTCTCAGCGCATCACGCTCCTCTAGGTCCATGGCGCCGTCGCCAACCGCCCCCAGCCGAGCCCTCACGGCTGCTTGCGTCACCTTCCCCTTGGCCGTCGTCGCGTCGCTCAGTGGTTCGTCCTCGCCTGCGTTCTCCTCAACAAACACCACTAGCTCACGCCCCTTGGCCTCCTCTTCGGCCACCAAGCGCTCGACCTCGCCGCGCTCACCCCAAGAGTATCGCGCGACCACAAGCCCCGGCGGCAGCAGGTCCATCTTGTACTTGATGCGGTTCACGGTCAGGTCGGCTGACTTACCGGCCTTGCCTTTCCCACCCACCAGAACGCGGGGTCGCGCCGCCTTCCGCCAACCTTCTTAGTAGGTCCTCGGACAGGGCCCAAATCAGCGCCTTGGTGGAGTCGTCCTCGCCAAGCGCCAGAAGGCGGAGCTCGCGCGCCTACCACCAACCGGGGAACGCGCGGCGGGTCTGGTCCCCGTGCGCCGTGAACTCGTCATGTCTGTGGAAGATTGCTCACACATCCGCTGTCCCGGTGCGAGCCCGGCAGTACCCCTTACGACCGCCCGGTGGGAACAACTGTCTTCGCAGACCCCGGACAAGCCTCCAGAAACGGCCAAGGCCGTCGATGTCGCGGTTCGGGATGCCACCGTGCAGGTGCGAATCCAGTCGGGCACGTCCTCGGGCTCGCCGGAGTCGATATAGCTCGGGATGTTCAGGTCGTCGCCATTGGCCCCGCTGGGGATCTCGTTCAGCGGCGCTGTGCCAGGGTAGCCGGAAACGGTCCTCCGCTAGTTGAACACATCCACGATGCGGTGGATGTCGCGTTCCCGCAGCCGGTTCTTCGCTCCGTCCTAGCGGTATCCTCGGTTGGCGTCGATCACGAAGACGCCGTCCCCAACGCTGGCACCTCGGCCGTAATACCCGTGCCCGTCGATGATCGTCAGCCATCGGTGCTACCAGTGCGGGACCTGGCACCGCAATTGTCTCGGTCCGCGTGTGGCTCATGCAGCGCGCGGTGAGACTGCCTGATGACGGCGGGCAGTTCTGCCCTTAAGGCCCCTCGGAGCTGCTTTAAAGTTCGACCCGGTCAGGTGCGAGCGTGCAGCGATTCCGCTTGTCGCGGCGGGCATACGCAAGGCGATCGCGAGCCCGAGGTGCCGGCCGTCGTGGCGAGCCCGCAGATGGCAGGTTGTACGCCCTGGGCCCGATGCCAGACGAGCGTCGGCTCACATTGCCGTTAGGGTGGACCAGCGGAGTTGGCAGAGGCCCACCCCCAATCTCCAAGCTACAATATTCACAGTCGTCGTTCGCTGAGTTGTCTTCAGCCCGCGACCGACGCGCTCTACGGGAAGATGACCGCATCAGAGAGGTGGAACAGTGTAACTGTTCGCGGGTTTCGCGGCCTCCGCGACATCTCGGTACAGAAATTAGGGTCATTCAACGTCCTCGTCGGTGCTAACGATACGGGAAAGACCTCGCTCCTTGAAGCCATCTTTTTGCTTGCTGGATCGGGCAATCCCCTCCTTCTTACGAACATTCAGATGTTCCGAAAGTTCCCAGTCGAGGGTTTCAGTGACCTTTCGTACCTATTCTATGGGTGTGACACGACTGCAAAGATTGATTTGACTGCCGAGTCGGTTGCCCCGGACTCGTCCCGGAGATTGTCTATTACTGCGCAACGATATCACACGGGAGGTGAAGCCAGTACTCGCAAGACTGAGAGTTCGAAATCCCAAGGAACAGCTTCGGATGCTGTCCACTCTTCCACTGATTCACTACCGGTTGATCGGCAGTAAGCGTTCGAGAGGCGTGTGGCGGAGGGGCGTCGTCTAGCGGTTCAGGATCGCTTTCCAGTCCGGGCAGAGAGGCTTGACGAAGATGTTCTTCACCGGTTTTGCGTACTCGTGACGAGTGTCTAGCTTGCCGCGGCCTTGGGTCTGTCCGACGAGGGTCCAATGGGCTGCCCGGTAGCAGGTCCCGGCGAATCGGGGTGTCTCACAGAAGGTCTCCAGCAGGACTGGGCAGGTCTTGTAGCGGTCCTGCCAGTCTCGGGACAATTGACGCTCGACACCTGCGAGCAGGTGCGAGGCTAGGCATGGGAGACGAATCCAAGGTAGGATCAGGAACCGGGTGTGATTCACCACCCGCTGCAGGTTGCGCTCGCGGGTGGCCGGACTCCAACCGATGAAGCGGTGCCGCGGGGCGGTCTTCCAAGCGGCAGCACCGAAGCCCAGCAACTGGCCGTCAGCCGCCTTTACGAAGTAGCGCAACTGGGCCCCCGGCAAGCGCTTGTGCCCGAGGTAGTGGTAGCGCTCGACGAACTCGTTCCATAGACGACTGCGTGGATCGCGCGGGCGCAGGCAGTCCAGCCGGAGCGGGCGCACCTGCGCCAGCCGGGCGGGCAACAGTTCCGGGCGGGGCGGGTCGCTGGCCGGGGTGGGCTCGGGCTTGCGCGCGGGTGCGGGCCCGCGCCGCGCCGCTGGCAGGCGGAGCAGTCCGTCGCGCTGCATCCGGAGCAGCGCGACCCGCGCGCTGACCTGCTTGAGCCCGCCGTCGGGCTTGCGCCAGTGCAAGGCCCGGCAGACTGCCTGGGACAGGGCCGTGCGCGACAGGCGTGGCTGGCGTTGAGCGATCAGCCCCCGGATCAGTTCCAGCTCGCTGGCCGCAAACCGCCGGCCACAGTAGCGCGCGCTCACGGGCCCCGGCTCCGGCCCGCCGGGCCAGCTTGCAGCGTCTCTCTGCGTTCCGGCGTAAAGCCCCAGGGCAACCAGGCGTCCGCGTCGGGGACCACCTTCCCGGGCCCAATCCGCGCACACTCGCCCAGATAGGCTGTCAGCCACTGCGTCAGGCTGACGCCCCCCATCGCCAGCGTCCCGAACACCGATAGCAGCGTGCCTTGCAGCTTTGCCCCGACCTTGCTGTGCGATCCGTAGGAAAGCTTGCGCCCCACCACCGGCCGCCGCAGCACTCTCTCGGCAGCATTGTTGTCCAACGGCACTCCCGGTTTCTGCAAGAAAATCTCGAGGCCCGGCTGATGCTTGAGCAGTGATCGCTGCGGCTTCAGCCGCGGGTCCGCCCAGCCCGACAGCTTTTCCTCGGCCTCGAAACGTTGCACCTCCCGCTCGGCTTGCGCGAACAGCGCATCGCACTCCGCCTCCAGTCGCAGCTGCACCGCTGCGAAGCCTGGCCCTTGTTCCTGCAGCCCTGCCTGTTGGTCCCACAGCTCCAGCCGCTGGCGATTGAGCCGGTACAGCAGCGCGATCCGATCCAAGATACCGTCACCCCATTCCTCCAGGTTTGGCCGCGACCGCACCAGCTTCACATAGTCCCGCCGGACGTGCGCCCAGCAGAATGCGAGCTCAATCTGCCCGCCGTGCTCGCGCGCCAGTCGCACATACGCGCAATACCGGTCACAGACCAGTGTCAGCGGGCCCTCCAACCCCAGTCCCCCGAACAGCGTCGCCGCCGCCCGCGCACTGCGCGAGTCCTCCACCCGCATGCGCACCGCATCCGCCGTCAGACACGCCCACAGCCAGCAGCGCGCGTTCTGCCCCTCTTCCGCCCGCACGTGGACCACCCAGCTCGTCTCGTCCCCGTGCGCTACCTGTGCCCAGCGCTGATGCTCCCCAATCGCCCGCTCCAAGGGCTTGAACCACTCCCAGAACGCCTCTTGGTGCCCCAGCAGCGTGCTCGCCGGAAGGCGCACTCCCCAGTCCCCCCATTCGCGCTCAAAGGCCCGCGCCGGATGGCGCTGCCAGTACACTTGCACCAAGAACGTCACCCATACGCTCAGCCCATAACTTGTGCCCCGAAACAGCGCTGGCTCCGGCGGCGCCACTACCTCCGGCTGCGATTCCCCGCGCTGGGCCGCGCACTCGCAGCTGGCCCGCCAGCGCGGCCGCCGGATGCGCCGCAGATGGGCCTTGACCTCGATCTCGACGCGCTCGCTGACTGCCTCGCCGTTGCGCGCGAAGGGCAATCCGCAGTCCTTACACTTACAGTTGCCTGGCTCCGGCTCGTGCACCTCCTCCTGCACGGCCAGATCTTTCCGCCGGGTACGCTTGGGAGCCTTCGAACCCGGCTGGCCGCCGCGCTTCTTCTTGTGCGTGCCCGGCCCCTGCGCGCCCCCGCCCGGCTGCTGCCCGCCGCCCTGCGGACCGGGCGCCACAGGCGGCTGCCCCCCCTGGCCCGGCTCACGTTTGTCCGACGTCAGCCCGAACGGCTTCTTCAGCAGGTCCTGGTTGCTGTTGCGCAGTCCCTCATTTTCCAACTCCAGCTCCGCCACGCGTCCCTGCAACTCCACCACCTTGCCGGTCAGATTCGCGCACAGTCCCTCAAACCGCGCCCCGTTCGCCCGTTCCCGCCACGCCTGGGCCTCCCAGTGCCGCGCGTGGGCCTGCTCCGCGCTGAGTTGCTCCACCAGCGCCAGCACCCACTGCTGCCAACCCAACTCTGGCTGGCCTACTCCGGGACCCGCGCCACCTGCAAGCAAGGACACTGGCTGCGCCCCCGTTGCGCTCCCGCTGTGCTGCCCGTCCTGCACCACTTGCAGGATTACACAAAACCATATATCGTGTCTAGCGTTTTAGGCAACTTTTTTTGCGCGTTGCCAGACCCGCCCACATCAGCCTCGCCCCAGGGAGAGACACGATCCGGTCAGCGACCACCGCAAGCGTGTGACTTGGCACCCGGCATGCCCTCTAGGCGGCCGGCCCTCACTCTCTGGCTGCCGACTGCAGCATCACAGTTAGACCCACCCTGCTCCGTCTCCTAGGGCACGATCTCCTCCGCAACGCCATGCCCCGCCTGAAGAAACTCTTGCTAACCGTGGAGACCTCGCCCGCGCTCATCACAGCTCTCTCGAACGCTTACGATCGGCAGCTTCACTATGAGGTGGACGTTACGAGAAATAACGATGTTCCTCCGGCACAATTTTCCGCAACTCTCCGCATAGAAGGTGGGAATCTGTTTGTTAATGTTGACCCAGAATTGGAGGAGACAATTGTCTCAGCACGATACATAGGTGACGGATATGCGCACGATTCAGGCGCGGTCGGCGAAGTGTTGGTGACCAAGAAAAAGCTCGAACTTCTCAGTTACTTGCAATTTATTAACCCCCAAATTCAAGATATTGCTGTGAATGGTTCGCGAACATTCTTAGACATTGGTCTAGACAAAATGCTTCCGATAAACATGTTTGGAAGCGGTATGGTTCGGGCGTGCTCGGTCATGGCATACTGTCTCTTGGGGGCCAACCGAATCCTCCTAATTGATGAGATATCTTCGGGATTGCATTACAAAGCTATGTCCCTTTTTCTGAAAACTATTCTAAGATTCTCAATCCAAGAAAACACTCAAGTCTTTGTCACCACTCATAGTTTGGGCGTCCTCCGCAGCCTTCGCGAGATTCTTGGCTCCGATGATATGGCTGACGCACAAGAAGCACTGGTCTGCTATGCATTGCAGCGAGACCGTACGGGTCTGGTGCGCGGATATCGGTATAGTTATTCGAATCTAAATCACTGCATCCGACACAATATCGAGATCAGGTGACCGTGGGGCAACTAGTTATCTATGTAGAAGGGCTAGACGACTCAAGATTTTTCACTGCACTTGTCAAGAGACTGGGGATTGCGGGTGCTGAGATCCGCGAGATGGGTGGCGGCATCAATTGCATTCCCGATTTGACGCTGGACATTCAACGTGCGTATGACAACGGGATACGGATCGCAATCGTTCTGGATGCGGACCGAGATATCGCGGCTCGGCGTCGAGAAGTGGAAGAGCAGATTAGAGAGCACAACCTGCCGATCTCTGAGAAATATTTCTTCTTGCTTCCGGACAACTGCCGACCCGGAAATCTCGAGACGCTCTTGGAAGAGTTAGCGACTCCGCCGCATCGAGCAATCTTTCGCTGCCTTGATGCGTATGGTGCCTGTCTGCAACAGGCGCGCGATGAGTACTTACCGCCCGGCGGTAAGGGTCGGATCTACGCATACTGCGAGGCGTTGAGGATCGAACCAAGAGGCACTCACCGCACCTACGACGACGGGGGCCAGTGGGACCTCGGCGCAGCCGCCGTGGAGCCCCTTGCAAGCTTTCTCCGTGGGCTCTCGACCTGATGGGGAATTCTCCCACTGGTGACCTACCGACAGTAGATCGAGATTGCAGATCATCGTGCGATCTGCCTGCGTCCGTGGCTCACACAGGATCGTAACGCCGGCGGGAGCACGCCCTGATGGACCTGCGGTTCCAGAGCGATGGATTTTGGTGCCAGTTCAGAGGCATGGCTTTCCAAGTTGGCACCATCCGAGCCGGGTCCCGAAGGTAGAGACGCTAGCGGCCCAGCTCGGGGCCACCCCGAGATGGGCACGCCCGTTTCCCGGGTGAGGGGGGACTAAGGTTACCGGAGGCGACGACAGAACTAGTCTTGCCCGGGGGCAGGCTGCGACCCCCATGCCACACGTCACTTGACAGCTGGGTACCAGACTGCCAACGAAGGCATGCTCAGCCTCCACCAACGTCCCCGAGTGGCGGCGACGCTCAGTGGTGTCGGCCAAGCCCGTGGGTGTCTCGCCCGAATCCTTCAGTGCGCGGCGCGAATCGGAGGCTGAAACGGGCCGGGCCGGCTCTCAGCCGGAATCACGGTACCCTATCGGCGAAATGCGCTGGTTTATTGTGTGCATCGTGCTGCTGACCCTGACGGGCTGTGACCGTTCCGGAGACGACGCCCGGCGCCTCCTTGAGGGATCGCGTGGCCGTCTGGCCCAACTTGAGGGAAACTCGGCGGTCGAGGGCCTCGAACATGACGTAGAAGTCCTGAGGGACAAGTGGGGGGTCGCCCATGTCTACGCCGACACTGTCCACGACCTGTTCTTTGCGCAGGGTTACGTCGCAGCCCAGGACAGGCTGTACCAAATCGAGATCTGGCGCCGGACCGGTGCCGGGAAGCTCGCTGAGGTGTTCGGGCCAAAATACGTCGACCGCGACCGCATTGCGAGCCTAGTGTTCTGTCACAGCATGATTTTTGGGTAGATGGCCTTGAGCTTGCAGCGAGCATCGTCGATCTTCATCTGCCATTCCACTCCGCGCTGGCGCACGTTGACATCGGTTGACCAAGCCGCGATCTGCGCCTGCAACTCGCTCAACTCACCAATGCGGCGCCCGCTCAGGCACTGGCGCGTCATCGCGCTCAGCTCGCATTCTGCGACATTCAGCCAGCTGCCATGCTTCGGCGTGTAGCAGAAATCGATCCGTCGCACCAGCTCTCTCGCCCGCTCCGGCTCGAACGCCGCGTAGAACGCCCCCTTCGTGTGCGTGTTCAGATTGTCCAGCACCAGCGTCACTTTCTCGCAGCCGGCGTAACGCCCGTCCAGCAGCTCCGCAACCTCGTAGGCCCAGTCCCTCTTCGTGCGACGCTTGCGGGCCGTCGCCTGCCGCCAGCCGCTCAGCGGCTCGCAGAACATGAATACCGCCGCCGTGCCCGCCCGCTCGTACTCGTAGTCCACCCGCTGTGGATGGCTCTCCGTCGCCGGCTGGCTCTCGCGCGTGTCCTTGACCAGCTGCACCGGCTGCTCGTCCATGCATACCACCGGGTGTTCGCCAGCATACGGCCGCTCGTAGGTCTCCAGTACTTGCTCCATGTTCGCCGCGAATTCCGCGTCCGCCTGCGGCGGAATCATCCAGTACTGCACCTTGCGACTCGAGGACCCCTTTTTTTCTGGCTCTTCAGCAGAACCTGTGGGCGAGATCATGTTCCGGCAGATCGCCAAGTGTATGATACAGCGCGAGTTCGTATGCCTTGTAGGACTTGAATCCATAGGCCTTTCTCATGGCCACTTTCGCTTTGTTGTGCATGCCCTCGACCGCGCCGGAGGAGAAGGCTCGTCCGGTGCGAAACCAGTTCAGCACCAGTGGCCGGTGGTTGCGCAGCATCCTGGCCACCTTCAGCATGGGCTGGATCCTCGAGCGCATCGCGCGCCGACACCAGCGCTTGATGAACTTGTTGGCCTGGGTCGGTGATCGACAGGCCCACAGGAAGTGCAAGTCTTCCTTCAGCAGGTAGGCTCGCACCGTGCGCAGATTCAGCTTCAGCAAGTCGGCCAACTTCGGCTCCTGCTCTTCGCTGAGGCCGTCCCGGCGCCTGAGCAGCAGCCAGCGCGAATGCTTGAGCACCGGCTTGTTGCCCTCTGCCTTGAGCTGCTTGGCTGCAGCCGCCCGCACGGCATCGATGGCCTTGCTCAGCTGCTGCATGATGTGCAAGCGATCCAGCACATTCCGAGCCTGGCCGGCCTGCTCCCTGATCACCCGCAGGTAGGCCCTCCACATGTCCGAGCAGACGACTTGCAGTTGCGCCGCGCGTTGCTTTCCGAAGCATGTGAAGAAGCTCTCCAGCGTCGTGATCTTGCGCTGCTTCCCGACCCACAGCAGCCGTCGCCGGCCAGCGTCCAACTGGTACACCAAGGTCAGGTACTTGTGTCCGCTCTGCCACGCGATCTCGTCCACCCCGATGGAGGTAATCCCTTCCAGGGAAACCCGTTCCCGGCCCGTAAGCATTCACTCCGGGGAGTATTTTGGGGCCTGGGAGGCTGGCCCTCGCGAGGGCCAAAGGCAGGGGAAGGCGCGGATAGGTGAAGGTGCGGCCCGCAGGTGCAGAGTGGCCTCGCTCGCCGCGTTCAGGCTCCAGCCTGAGAAGGTGGGCGAGTGACGTAGCGACACTCGCGAGCTGGCCTCAGCGGGGAGTTAAGCTGCGGGCGGGAAAGTGCTGTCGGGTGCGTCAGCCGGCGCTGCCGCTGGCGGCCCGTTGGCCGGGGTCCACCAGCGGATGGGAGGTGCGCGGAGTTCCTCGATGCGCTGCTCGTCCATCTCCCACGGGAGCCATGGGGACAGTTCCGATGGGGCTTGGCCCCGGTTGCGCGCACAGGCATCCAGCCAATCCAGCATGTAGCGGTACGGGTTCAGCCCCGCCACTCTCGCTGTCTGCAGCACGCTGAGCAGGCGCCCCGCCGTCTCGGCCCCGGCCGGACCGCCGGACCCGAAGCTCAGCCGGCGCGAGATCACGGGTCCGCGCAAGGTCCGCTCCGCGTAATTGTTGTCCATGGGAATCGCCGGATCTTCGAGGAACACGCTGAGCCCCGCCTTGTGCAGGATCAGGGACGCCGTGGCTTTGCCCCGCGCTTCCACCTGGGCCAGCTCCGCGCCGGTCCGGCCACCGCTTGGCACGGCGATCAGCATTTCATAGCGCGCAACCAGGCTCCTCCACTCTTGCACCGCGTCGTCGAAGAGTTTCCCGAGGCTGGCTTTCAGGCTTGCCTGCGCAGCCTCGAAGTCCTCGGCCTGGTGCTCTAAGGGCAGTTCGGGCTGCCAGGCCCTGCGACGCAGGTGCGCCAAGTGGAACACTTCCCCGATCCGCTCGAGCCAGTCCGTGGCCCACGGCTCCAGTTCCGGAAAGCCGGCTTCCACCCGGCAGTAGTGTCGGCGCTGATGAGCCCAGCAGAACTGCAGCCGGACATTCTCGGAGCGCTTGGCGAAGGCCGGATAGACACTCCAGCCGTCGCACACGAGCGTCAGCAGCTTGCCTTGGCCCAGCTTGCCCAGCAGTTCGCGGCCCGAGGGCAGCCCGCGCGTCGGCAGGATGCGCATCCAGACGGCATCCTCGCAGCAGACCATCCACAGCCAGTGCTTGGGCCTGGCGCCGGATGCCGGGGGCTGCTTGGCGTTCTCCTTGCCCTCAATGTTCTGCACCGGCCAGGAGGTTTCGTCGGCCTGCACCACCCGAGCCTGTCCCAGACGCTCGGCGATGGCCTGCTCCAAGGGTTGCACCAGCCGGGCGAGCCTCTGCAGGCCTTGCGCCAGCGTCGCCGGGGCCATGCCCAACCCGATGGCATCCAGCTCGCGCGCCACCGCGGCCTGCGGGCGATGCATGTGGAAAACTTGGACCACGCTCCAGGCCCACACGCTGGTCCCCAGCTGGGTGCCGCTCCACAGCCGTGGCGCGGGGGGCGCAACGAGGCGTCCCGGCGGTGCGCATGCGCAGCCCGGCTCGTAGCACTGGCGCTCAATCTCGCGGGCGAGCGCAGCCAAGTGCATCTCGAAGATCTTGCTGGACTTGGTCCCGCAGCGCACGAAGGGCGTGTCGCACTGCGCGCAGCGGCGCTCGTGCTCGGGCAGCTCCAAGGGCTCGGGAATCTTTGGCAGGCGGGAGCGGTCCCGACGCGGCGGAGTGGCCGATCCGGGCTGGCGTCCCCGCTTGCGCTTGGCGGCCTTCTGCTTGCGCCCCTTGCCGGCCTTGTCAGGCTTGTCAGGCTTGTCAGGGCTGTCCCCCGGCCCGGGCGGCGGCTTGGGGTCCGCTTTCGGCTCGGGCCCGGGATCCGACGGCTTCTCGCTCTTGCGCCCGAACAAGGTCTTCTGCAGGTCTGCCACGAGCAGCTTCAGATTGCCGATCGTTGTGTGGGCTTGCTGCAGCTCAGTCCGCGTCCGCTCCAGCTCAGTCCGCGTCCGCTCCAGCTCGGCCCGCGTCCGCTCCAGCTCAGTCCGCGTCCGCTCCAGCTCGGCCTGGCTGCGCTGCGACCGTCGGCGGAATTCCCCGCTCTCCTGCCGTGCGCTTTCCACCTTCTCGAGCAGGGCCGCGCAGTGCTGCTCCAAGCGTTCCAATTCCTGCGCCTGCTCCCGCTCCCGCGCGGTGTCCCCGCTTGCGCCCGGCCAGAATCTCACCTTGGGCCCTGCCCGCGGCCGGCGGCCGCTGCCGCGCGCTCGCCCAGCCCCTGCGCGCTGCGCTCCGGCACGGCCGGCTGCGAGTGGGCCTGCAGCCCCAGCGAGGCGTGCTCGACGGCCCCCTCGAACACCTCCGGCGGCAGCCGGACCAAGGCTTGGTAGAACGTGCTCGGCACCGGAGCGGCGTAGCGTTGTAGCCGCATGTTGCACCAGCAGCCGGCGGCCTGCCGCTGCCGCTGGCTGAGCAGGGTGGCATACCGCGAGTAGGCCGTCACGCCGCGGTAGCCGGCCATGTGCGCACTCGCGGCCAGGCACAGCAGGCTGGCCAGCGCATAGCGGCGGCCGCCGGCCGGGCGGCAGTGCGGCTCCTGCTGCAGGCGCTCGAGCAGGCTGCGCAGCACCGCGGCCGGAGCCGGCGGCCGCTTGGCGGGACCGCCCCAGCAGGGCTCCTGCTCGGGCTGGCGCAAACGCGCCTGCACGTTACGGGCCAAGGGGTACACCAGCACTTGCTTGGGCTGGCCATGATGCCGCCAGCGGGCCGTGGGGCCCCGCTGGCGGCCATAGCCGCTGGTGAACCCCAGCGGCTGCCAGTTCGCGGCGCGGTAGCACGTGCCCCTGTGCAGCGCGCGGTCCACGAAGGTTTCCGCGAGCAGCGCCGGATACCCATGTGCGGCCAAGATGTCTCCCGACAAGCGGCGCAGGCTGAGGCCCAAGACCCTCGATGCCAGGTGCTTGCGCCCGGCAGCGGCGGGCAGGATCACGAAGCGCACATTCTGGGCGATCAGATGCAGGCGGCGCAGCTTCTGCTGCAGCGACCAGCCGATCCAGCGGTCGCGCACGGCCACGCGCAGCGCTCCGGGTTGCCATCCCAGCAGCGCCAGCCAAGTCCCGTCCAGGGTTGCGACATGCCGCAAGGCACGTCCGAACATGCGCTGGAAGGACAGGTAGTGGTGGGCGGCCACCAGCCGGTCCCAACGTCGGTGCTCGCAGCCGCCGCGCGTCGGGCGCACGCAAACAGCGCGCAGGTCAAAGTGCGCGTCTTGCACCGTTGTTGCCATCTGAAGGCCAGCCACCAAGGCCCACTATGACAGAATCAGCAGGAAATGTCCACCCCTCTATCTGGAAGCACTGACATTCAGCCCCGCAGCGGTGTGCGCTGGGGCCACCGAAGGACCAAGGATGCAGCTCCCATCCGTCCGATGTCTCGCCGTTACGGGGCAGCCGGCTTTCCGGAACTGCAGCCGTGGGCCAGGGATGGGCTCGAGCGGATCGGGGAAGTGTTCCACTTGGCGCGCCTGCGTCGCAGGGCCTGACAGCCCGACCTGCCCTTGCAGGGCCAGGCCGAGGACTGCGCGGCTGCGCAGGCAAGCCTGGAAGCCAGCTTCGGGGAACTCTTCGACGACGCGCTGCAAGCGTGGCAGCGCCTGGTCGCCCGCTATGAGCTGCTGGAAGGCTTGCAGCCAAGCGGTGGCCGGACCGGCGCGGAACTGGCCCAAGTGGCAGCGCAGGGCAACCCCACGGCGTCCTTGATCCAGCATCAGGAGGGTCCCAGCGTGTTTCTCGAGGATCCGGGGATTCCCATGGACAACAACCGCTCGGAGTGGACCTTGCGCGGGCCCGTGATCTCGCGCCAGCGGCGCTTCGGGCCCGGCGGACCGGCCAGGGCCAAGACGGCGGGGCGCCTGCTCAGCGTGCTGCAGACAGCGAGAGTGGCTGGGCTGAACCCGTACCGGTGCCCGCAGGATTGGCTGGATGCCTATGCGCGCAACCGGGGCCAGGCCCCATCGGACCTGTCCCCATGGCTCCCGTGAGAGATGGACGAGCAGCGCATGGAGGAACTCCGCGCACCTCCCATACGCTGCTGGACTCCGGCCAACGAGCCGCCAGCGGCAGCACTCGCTCCCGCACCCGACAGCCCTGTCCCGCGCGCAGCTTGACTCCCCGCTGAGGCCAACTCGCGAGTTTCCCTACGACACTCGCCCACCTTCTCAGGCTGGAGCCCGAACGCGGCGAGCGAGCCCACCCTGCACCTGCGGGCCGCACCTTCCCTCCCTTGGTCCTCGCGAGGGCCAGTCTCCCAGGCCCCAAATACTCCCCGGAGTGAATGCTTACCCCGGCCCCATGCCACTGCCATCCCGACCGCACGGTAGACCCGGTCCCAACTGACCGCGAAGGCATTCGCGGTCTCCTGCCAAGAGAGATGTTTGGCCCAACTGGCGAGGAACCAGTCCAGGGCCCTGGTCGACTGCCGCTTGCCCTCGGCCCACGGCACACGCTCCACTTTCACCTTTCCGCAGTGCGCACAGTTCACGCGTCTCATCGCATAGACGAAGTAGCAGGCCAGGCCCAGCAGCGGCACGAACTGGAATCGACGCGGTCGCAGGCGGTCGTAACCCGGACCTGGCTTGCCGCAGCCCGAGCACCGCGCCTTCGTACCGGCTCGCGGGCGCACCTCCACCTCCAGACGATCCCGCCCGCCCTGCTTCCCGGCCGGCACCAGCCGGATTTTCCCGTACACGAAACCGGGCAGCTTGTAGACCCGGTTCAGAAGCGTCTTCAATTGCATGTGGCTCTCTCCTGAAGAAGCGGCCCACGCCGCTTCTTCCTCTCGGCTCATCCGCAGAATTCGTGGGCTTCGGGGGGCTGGGGAAGGTGAGCGAGTGTATGGTAGAGGGCGAGATGGCAGGCGTCGTAGGTGCGGAAGCCGAAGGCGCGGCGGAGAGTGAGTTTGGCTTTGAGGTTGAGGCCCTCGACGGCACCGGAGGAGTGGCAGCGCCCGGTGCGGAACCAGTTGAGGATGAGGGGTCTGTGGTTGGTGAGCATGCGGGCGAACTTGGCGAGGGGCTGAATCTTGGTGCGGTAGGCACGACGGCGCCAGCGTTTGAGGAAGCGGTTGGCTTGGGTGGGGGAGCGGGCATCGAAGAACTGGCGGAACTCCTCCTTGAGCAGGTAGGCCCGGACGGTGTCGAGGTTGAGCTTGAGGAGGTCTTGCAAGCGAGGCACTTGGAGTTCGCTGAGATGCTCGCGCCATTTGAGCAGCAGCCAGCGGGAGTGCTTCAAGACGGGCTGCTGGCCTTGGGCCTTGAGCCGGCGAGCTTCGCCGGCACGGATCTTGTCGATGGCTTCGCTGAGCTTCTTCATGATATGGAAGCGATCCAGAACGCGAACAGCTTGTGAAGCGCGGTCCGCGACAACGATCAGGTAGGGCTTCCACATGTCGGAGCAAACCACTTGCAAGCTTGCCGAGCGGTCTTGGCCGAACCAGTCGAAGAATTCCTCGAGCGTCTTCTTCTTGCGGTGCTGGCCGACCCACAGCAGGCGGCGGCAGCCTGCGTCGAGCTGGTACACGAGCGTCAGGCACTGGTGGCCCTTGTGCCAGGCGATCTCGTCCACGCCGAGCACCCGGATGTCGTTGAGGCAGACGTGCTGGCGGCCCCATCGCACCGCCATGGCGACCGAGCGATGCACGCATTCCCAAGACACGCCGAAGGCCGAGGCGGTCTCCTTCCAAGAGAGTCGCTTGGCCCAGCCGGCGAGCATCCAAGCGAAGGCCTTGGTGACCGGGCGCTTGCCGTCGGCCCAAGGCACCTTCTCGACCTTGACTTTGCCGCACCACTTGCAGCTGACGCGGCGCATGGCGTACACCAGCGCGACTGGCAGGCTCAGCACGGGCACGAACTGGAAGCGGCGCGGCTTGAGTCGGTCATATCCAGGTCCGGGCATGCCGCAGACCGAGCAGATGGGGCGGTGGCCGGCACGGGGCCGCACCTGCACCTCCAAGCGCCCGTCCCCGGCGGCATTCTCCAGCAGCCGGATCTTGCCGTAGACGAAGCCGGGTATTTTGTGAACTCGATTGAGAATCGTGGTTAGCCGCATCAGACACCGCACATAAAGTATCATGCTGGCCCATGTCCGGGACCATGCCGTATCCTTGGCGCAGACCCCGCAGCTCAGCCGATGCGGGCAAACCACTACTGCAAGAAGGAAGAGCAGCTACTGGACGCGAGCCCACGTACCGCCTACCAAGCCATGCTCACCCATCATCGGACCCACACTTTGTGCGGAGGAGGCTTCCTCTCGTGGGGTCGGCGTCCGAGCGCGGCTCAGGCCGCGGCCAGCCTCAAACCCGGCGCACGGCTGGCATCGTGCTCACTACCTATCGTGCCCGAACTGGAACCACAGTGCCGCAGCCGCTACGCGTCTGGGAGAGAGAACGCAACGAATAAGGCTACCGCTGGAACGAATAGCCGAGGACCCACAGATCTTGCGGGAGAGGCGAAAATTCTAATAGTCGTCAGACAGCATCAGAAGGACAAGATAAAACCATACACGGCATATCACACGAAAAACTGCGCATTTGAGCCCTCTAGCCACACAGACCAGGGCCTAGATCCGCCCTGAAGTGACGAACCTGGGTTAGGCGGGCCATCCCAGCTCGGCGCGGAACGCGCCTCCACTCCGGTTCCTAGCGAAAGGGTCCTGGCGCGTGGAATCGCGAGGTTCCGGCGCACTCTCGACCCTCGTCAGGCTGGCATGTCGAAACCCCAGAGTCTCCCAGCAGCGCGCCAAGAGTGGCCCAGGGTAGCGAGCTACTGGATCAAGATGGTGACAATGTTCGACATGCGGCCATCAATGATAAGCGCGACATCTACCTGGCCCCGGCCAGCGAGCGTGCGAGGCAACGGGCCGAGGACGACCCAATCCAGACCGGGGGAGTAGGGGCCGGCTTGTTGGACTTCGACGCTGAGGCTACCCACGGTTGCCTCCGCCGCTTGGCTCCAGCCCCGGATTCCAGTTCCAAACATCCCGAGGTACACCTGATCCGACTCCGCTCCAAGGCTGATTGGGATCGCTGGACGGCTTCCAACTGGGGCTTCGTAGTTCGACAACGGCTGCGATGATTCGTCACCGCGAGCATCCATTCTGATGACCTCGCCCCATGCTGGTCCCGTGCCGCTGAGGTTTGCTGAGAACAGCCCAGGAGCTACTTGGGCAACCTCGATCGAGAACGGCACTGAGGCGGCCCGGCGGCGCCAGACTGTCAGTTGGGCTGTCCCCAAGGACACTTCTTCTGGGACGATCAGATTCGCGGCATCGGGCCGGACTAGAAACAAACCAGCTAGATGGTCAGTGCCGAAGCTGTCTGTGATCAGCACACTCGTGTCCAGCAGAACAGTAGGCTGGGCCCCAGATCCACTCTCGGAGGAATCCACGACCGCCTGTTCAGCAGCCAGGTCGGAACCCCAGAGAATGATGTTGGAACCGGGAGCCGCTTCACCAGCAGCTCTGCTAGCACGATTCTGAGCCTCACGTACGATCGGCCTGGCAAGCCCATCGTCGAGGACCCTCTCGTCAAGCGTAGGAATGACAGCTAGGGCAACCGGAACGTTGGCGACATGTCCCAGGACCAAGCTGGAAAGATCCGCAGCATGAATCGTGAGTTCACCCCTGTATGTGTCTTGCACCAGGCCTGAAGGCACAGGGGAGACAGCTACCTCCACCTCAGCACCAGCACTGACCGAACCGCTCAAGGGTGTTGCCGTCAGCCATGCTTGGGTAGCGATGACTTCGTAGCGAAAGGGATCCGTGCCGTGGTTTGCCAGTCGGACTACCTGAGCTGCCGGAGCGGCTCCAGTGGACGACACGTACGTCAGGGCCTGGGGACTCACGGTGGCCGATGGCTGCGGCGGGCTCCGGCGGTCCGCCTCCACAGTCAGCAGGCCTTCGATCCGAGTGTGGGGAGAGAACACCACTAAGGAAGCGTAGTACGTTTCAGACGGATCTAGCGGGGGGTCGGAACGGGCGTTGATGACGACCGATTCGTGGCTGCCAGCCTCGGCCGACCGGTAGTCGGATTCAAATACCGGCGTTCGGCCGTCGTTTCCGTAGTGCCACGGAAGAACGTCGGAGCCAGCGCTGACGAACAGATCGACTTCGACGCCGGGACTCGTCGCTTCAAATTCAACGCGGATCTCACTGGCGTCGGACGGAGGTACGATTCGGTACGCATTCTCTGAGTCATAGACTTGGAAATTGTAATTCGTTGCCGGTAGCGAGACCCGTGCTGGCGCACCCGGACGGAATTCCCGAGCCTGAGAGAACACGGCCTCAACGCCGGTAGGACGAATGATTCTCAGCGTACTCACAGTGCCTCGTCCCGTGGCTCCACCACGCCAGGCCACGAATTCCCACCCCGCACTGGGTTGAGCCGTCAGGCGGACATCAGTGCCTTCTGGGTAGTAGCTGTCCGCAGACTCGGGTTCTATTCGGACCGTTCCTGATCCCGGTTTCGCAATTTCGACAAGGAGGGGATACTCCTTAGTGAACCTCGCTGTCAGAGAGCCACCCCTCGGGGGAAGAATCAATGTGCCAGACCGAGATCCCCCCGAACTCCAACTCTCAAAATGAAGTCGCTGGAGGTCAGGTCCTGGTGCTCGGTGGACTTCATCAATTCTCACACCAATGCGGTCGCTGCGAACGTCAGTAACAAGGTTGATGGGACCGTATACTTGGTATTCTGCCCTACCTACGTAGTAATTGGCTAGATGAAGGTTGAAGACGTCAACATTGGACTGAATTCGCAACAGAGGACGTTCAGTGAAAACTGCGTCGAATATCTTTCCTGTTCGATCCACTTGCCACGTAGCGGGATTCGAGGAGCGGCCGTGCTCGCCACTGAAGGACCCATTCCACTGCCAGAATGCCTGTGGAGTACGAATCCCAGGCCTAGCCTCAGCTTGGACCATCGTTCGCAAAGTGTAGAATCCGGATGGCGACTCCGGATGCAAGCTGACTGAGCCCGTCAGGTCTGATGACATGCGTGTGCCCACGAAATGCTGCACAACAAAATTGGCCTCCAGCCAAGTCTGGTTCTGCTCCACCGTGAATTCTCGTACTCGACTGCCACTGTCATTCCAACGTCCAAACACGTAACGTGTGCCGCCAGCAGTCTGAGAGATCAGAACTTCTATGAGATGGACAGTTCCTTCAGGCCACTCAAAACGAGCTGGAGAAGTTACAGTGACTCCATCCACGACAACCTCTAGACCCGGCGGATTCGTCGTTATCGAAGTTGCTGTCGGAGACTGTCCATAGAGACGAGCTACGCCGTCAACGTCTCCAGCCGAAAGACCCGCGGACGGAATGCGCATTCCGGGCGGGATAGTCTCGAAGATCTCGTCACCGGTCCACGCACTGGTACTCTTTCCCGAATAGTGCATAACAGAAGCGTAGTCGTAAGGACCGACGGCCGGGTGCGCAGCCTGATACCAATCAATTCTCTGTGGATGGATGTTCTCTCCAATGACCGTCAGGTACAGGTCACGGTCCTCGCGCTCATGTTCGTGCCAGAGGCCTACGGCATGACCGATCTCGTGCGCTACGGCGTGAGTAGAACACCCGATCGGTGGCAAGGAAATCTCTTGTTCTCCACCGATCATACCTACACTAGAGCGACACAATCCGGAAGTAACTCTGGAAAACCTCACGTAGTTCACCTCAGTCGTGCGGGGCACAAGCGTAATGACAGTGCGGTCGTTCCATGCACGAATTGCCAGTTCGATGTTCCCGCGCTGATCGGTGCTGACATCATTGTTAATGACGTATGGGACTACGCCATCAGGCCAAAGAACGTGGCTCCCTAGCCGTGATGACAGGTCACGCCGGACCGATGCCCTATTCTCATTAGACTTGACAGAATCGATCGAGTGTAGCGAGGTCTCCAATTCCTTGACTGGGCCAAGGACTATATCACCAGAATGAACCGCAATTCCGTCAATCACGACATACGTCAGTTCACGACCGCGGTAGAATGTTGTCCGGACTGGCATCGGACGGTGAAAACTTGAGTCCGCTGCGATTTCGAGCGTCCGGGCTTCGCTCGGAGCAGCGTGACCAAGACGCGACACAAACGGGGCTGCGACAGCGAGAACGGCCACAAGGCAAGTTGGCACGCGAGCCGAGCACTCAGGTTTCCAGCTGGCCGAGACCCGGAAAAAGAATCGCCCAGCAAAGCTGGCGAAGACCGTCTCAAGTCCAGCCATGCATCCCCCCTCTGGCGTTGTTACCGACTCTACCAGAGCTGATGCTAAGGCTGCGAGACTGCCACGGACCTGCCATCCTCAATCAGCCCCCAAGCCTCAGAGATTCTGACCTCTGCTGCCTCGATAGTGACGCAGTCTGTGGTCGGTTCATGCGGTGCTGGCGTGATAGTTCTGAGCCGCATCCGCCGCTGGATGGAGCTACTGCCTGCGCGCATCGCATCTGCCGTCGATTCTCTCCATGGCGGAGAAGTTGGAATCCAAGCCACCCTGCACCAGCGTGACCGTTCCGTGACCAAGATGCCGAAGCGTGCCCGTCCCGTGAAGTACCGGCTACGTGACCGGATACGGGACAGCCCGGGGATGCACCCAGGCAATCCTTGCAGCGGCGCCGAAGAAGCGTAGGGGCTGGCATCAGATCAGCGGCTAGGATCGCATGGTGCCTCGGTGCGCCGGCCCAACTGTCGGGCGGAGTGGGGCGATCGTGTAATCGTTGGCCTGCAGCGCGGCGATCGACAGGTTTCGCGGGCCGCACGAGATCATCCTCTCGCCGTAGTTCGAGCAGCCGCGGCCGGCCTCGCACCCAACCGTGAGCTTCGCCAAGTCGACAAGCGCGACCGCTCGGCTTCAAGTGCCCCCAAGGCCGGCCTCGATGCCCGGGTGTTCCCAGTGTCGCTCCTTGTCGGAATGTCGGTTCGCGGTGACCAACTCGCGGGAGGCGCGAGGGGAGGGCATCACCCACGGCTTCGGAGTCGACTGCGAAGCGCTCTCAGCTCTCGCTCCGCTTCGGCCGCCCTGGCCGCCGCCTTCCTGCGCGCCGCGGCGTATTCGTCCGCTCTGGCCTGCTCCCTTGCCGCCCTGGCCTGCAGCTTATGGGACCTCTCGTAGGGCTGGCCGGTCTTCGGGTTGATGACTTCCAGCGTCTGGCCGTCGACCAGGATGTCGGTGTCCAGCTCCTTGCTGCGGAGGCCGACCTGCGAAGTCTTATTCTCCCAAGCCTCGCCTCCGGGCTGCAGCCGGTAGCGCTTCAAGGGAGGATCGGTCTCCCGGGGGAACGGATCGAACACGAAGTACTCCGGGATGCCGATCTTCAAGTACTTCGCCTTCTTCTCCCTCAGCTCCGCCGGGGAGTTCTTGGGAGAAACGACCTCCGAGGCGAAATCCGGCGGCCGGCCCTCCACCGCGAGCAGGTACGCGGGCGTTTCCGGCGGCTTCATGCGCGGGGCTCGCGGGCCCTGCCGCGCCCGCGCGGAGGTCGGTCTGATCGGCGCCGCGGGCCCTTTCGCGAGCATGACGTCCGGGGTGACTGTGACGGTCGTGCCCTCGTCCTTGTAGACGATGAACACGTCTACAGCCAGCACGTTGTCGCGTGTCCCGAGCCAGTTGCAGTGCCGCGCGATGGCGTTTCGCACGTGGTAGGCGATCGCGTCGTGAAACATTCTTTGGGACAAGCGGCGACCATCCTCTTGGTAGTCCACCCCATGCACGGGGATCTCTCCGGCATAGATCCCGCCTCGCTTGGGCGCCGGCTGCGGAGCGGGATGCCGAGCGGTCTCGACATGCTGCCGGATGATTCCGCTCCTCGCCATGTCACTGGCGGCCCTTGAACCGACGAGCCTGATGCTAGCACGGCGCCTTCCTCGACCTTCGTCGCTCGGTGAGGTCCTCGGATCGACGGTCAGCGGGCGCCGGGCTCGGAGCGGCCCCTGTGCGGGTGACGGGGCCGCGCGGGGATGCGTGGAACGGTGGCGGGCCGCCGGGCGGGGCCCGGTCACAGTTCGAGTTCGGCGAGGATGTCTCCGGAGGGCTCTCGTGCGGCAAGCGGACCGAGCCGCTCAGCCGGATCGGAGGGCTGACAGGCGGGTGGAGCCACATACCCAACCGTGAGCTTCGCCAAGCCAACAAGCGCGACCGGTCGGCTACAAGCACCTCCAAAGCCGGCCTCAATGCCCGGGGGGTCCCAGTGTCGCTCCTTGTCGGAATGTCGGCTCGCGGTGACTAACTCGCGGGAGGCGCGAGGGAGGGCGTCACCCACGGCTTCGGAGTCGACTGCGAAGCGCTCTCAACTCTCGCTCCGCTGCGTCCGCCCTGGCCTGCTCCTTGTCCGCCCTGGCCTGCTCCTTGTCCGCCCTAGCCTGCTCCTTCCTGCGCGCCGCGGCCTCTTCGTCCGCCCTGGCCTGCAGCTTGTGGGACCTCTCGTAGGGCTGGCCGGTCTTCGGGTTGATGACTTTCAGCGTCTGACCGGCGACCAGGATGACGGTGTCCAGCTCCTTGCTGCGGAGGCCGACCCGCGAAGTCTTCTTCTCCCAAGCCTCGCCTCCGAGCTGCAGCCGGTAGCGCTTCAAGGAAGGATCGGGCTCCTGCGCAAACGGATCGAACACGAAGTACTCCGGGATGCCGATCTTCAGGTACTTCGCCTTCTTCTCCCTTAGCTCCGCCGCGGTGTTCTTGGGCGAAACGACTTCCAAGGTGAAATCCGGCGGCCGGCCCTCCTTTGCGAGCTCGTACGACTTAGGTTCCGGCGGTCTGAAGACCGGGGCTCGCGGGCTCTCCCGCGCCCGCGCCGAGGTCGGTTTGATCTCCGCCGCGGGCCCTTTCGCCAGCATGACGTCCGGGGCGATTGTCACGGTCTTTCCCTCGTCCTTGTAGACGATGAACACGTCGACTGCCAGCACGTTGTCGCGTGTCTCGAGCCAGTTGCAGTGCTGCTCGATGGCGTACCGCACGTGCGACGCGATCGCGTCGTGAGACAGGTTCTGGGACAAGCGGCGACCATCCTCTTCGTAGTCCACCCCATACACGGGGATCTCTCCGGCGTAGATCCCGCTTCGCTTGGGCGGCGGCGGCCGGAGCGGCCGCCGCAGAGGGGCGGGCGGAGGCTGCGGCACGGGCGCGGGCGGCGGAGCGGGTTCGACATGCTGCCGGATGATTCCGCTCCTCGCCATGTCACTGGTGGCCCTTGAACCGCCGGGTCTCATGCTAGCACGGCGGCTTGCTCGACCTTCGTCGCTCGGCGAGGTCCTCGGATCGACGGTCAGCGGGCGCCGTGCTCGGAGCGTCCCCTGTGCGGGTGACGGGGCCGCGCGGGGATGCGTGGAATGGTGGCGGGCCGCGGGGCGGGGCCCGGTCGCAGTTCGAGTTCGGCGAGGATGTCTCCAGCGGGCTCTCGTGCGGCGAGCGGGCGGGGCCGCTCAGCCGGATTGGAGGGCTACCCGGCGGGCGGAGCCACAGAGGTCAGGATCTCTCAGTCTGGCGCAGGCGCAGTCCGCGCAGGCCAGCGGAGTGCCGACTATTAGTAATCTGGCCCAGGCCGACGCATCGCAGGCAGTTGGCGACGTGAGAGTTGGTCCAGTCTTGCCCCGATAGTGCGGTGGATTGGCCGTGCCCGCCCGCAGGGGGGCACTCGCGATGAGGCACGACAAGATTGTTAGGCTCGTCTTTAGCACTCTCGGTTCAGGGACAGAGGCGGGCTTGGTGAGAGGTGACGACACTAGCGCCCCGGACGAAAGGAGTTCATGTCCGAGTGCAGGTCACTCATGCAGTAGGTCGGAAGTGGAAGTGCGCAGTATGTTGCGGATGCGGCGCAATTTGATCCCCACCAAACACAGGCCCGCACAGCGCGCAGCCGGACGCTCCGGCGCGCAGCCGCAGCGGGCCGTGGCACTACGCCCGCCGACTCCCCCAGCTGCCCGCCGCGATCGCCTCAGGCGCCCTCCTCCGGCTCCAGCATCCGGATCGCCGGCGGCAGCTTGACGCCCGCGCAGCGCAGCACCCGCACCACGTTCTGTTGGACCGCGGTGCGCAGCGCGAACCGCTTCCCGTCCGTCCGCACCTCGTCCTCCCGCAGATCCTTGAGGCCGCGCATCACATCCCCCCACTCCACCTTCACTCCGGCCCGCTCCATGAGCCGCTGCAGCTCCCCCTTCAGCAGCAGCGCCAAGTACGAGCAGAAGAACATGCCCCCGGATGGCCTCGTCGGTGCGATGGTACACCGGACGCGTGCGCAGCAGCGACTTGGCTTCCCGGAAGCACCCTTCGACCCGCCAAAGCTCCTTGTACTTGACCGCCGCCTCGGCGGCGGTCAGCGGGCCATGCACGTGCACCACCCACAGCCCGTCGTAGCGCTCCTCGGCCCGGATCTTGTCCTCGTCCAGCTCGAAGGCCTGCTGGCCGGACTTCAGATAGCGCCGGTAGCCGCGGTTGCCCACCAGCTGCTGGCCGCCCTGCCGCACCTGCGGGCGCAGCTGCTCCAGAATCGCCTCGCGCACGGCCCGGTCCCGCCGGGCCTGCTCCTCGTTGCGGCACAGCACGTAGCGGCGCTGCGAGCCCGGACCGCCCCCCGACGGACCCACTTTCACCTCTCGCACCGCCAGCTTGAGCGGCTCCCGGCGCCCTTGGCGCTCCAGCTTCAGCACCTCCTCGTCCAGCCGCTCGACCCCGTCCGCCGTCCCGTCGGCCAGCACTTGCTCCCGAAACTCCTTCAGCGTGCGCATGCGGCAGCCCAGCAGGTACCCCCAGCCGCGCTGCTCCAACTCCTCCCGCGTGGCCCGGCTGACCATGCCGCGGTCCGCCACCGGCAGCAGAGTGGTCACGTCGGCCGTGTTGCCGGGCCAGATCTCGGTGCACAGCGGTCGCCCCTCGCTGTCCAGGGCCAGTCCCACCACCACTTGACGGCATTGCGGGCGGTGATCCTTCGACTTGCCCCGCTGGCCGAGCACTGCGCCCCCTGCGCCGTGGAAGTAATGCGAGGTGGTGTCGAAGAACACCAGGTCCATCCCGGTGAACAGGTTGCGCCGCCGCGCGAAGGGTGCCTGCAGATTCTCGAGCAAAACGAACACTGAATGCTTACCAACGGCCATTGCTACATCAAGCTTCTTGCCAAGTTGAATTGTGAACTCCGCTCCGACCGTTGAGACGCTCCAGTTATCCGGAATCACGCCAGCTCCAGTCTTCTTGTACTCCTTGGGAACACTAGACTCGCGACCAGTCATGCTTGGCATCTGGCCCATCCTAGTCATCGGATCCTGATCCACTACTCTGCCCATTCCGCTCCTCGATCTCCCATCGGGCCTTAGCGACCTGATCCGCAAGGTCCTGCCTCGATGGCAAATACAACTGATACTTCGACGCGTAGATAATCGCATCTTCAGGCAGCGTCAGCTCGACCAAGGCGTCGTTCTTCCGGCTTCGGAGAAAAATTCCGATAGCCGGCAGTTCGTCGTCGATCTTCTCGCAGGAATTCCTGAAACCGGTCGATGATCGCCGCTTCAAGATCGCTCTAAGAGTAAGCGGGCTTTTCCTCCAGCTCGAGAAACTCCAGCACGATCGGGTCCTTGATCAGGTCCGACGCCTTCTCAACCACCTGCCCCTCACGGGCAAGGTGGCGGACTTCCTGCTTGTCCCGGCTGAGCGCCAGGCGCTCGCACAGGGTACTGTCCAGTTGCCGTTTGAGTTCGCGGACGCTCCAGCCGTTCTCAGCTGACTCGATCTCGTAGAATCGCCGGGCATCGGAGTTGGCTACCGACAGCAGGGTGACGTAGTGGGACCATCCGAGGGAGAACTGCTCAGCCCGCTCGGCAAGCCGAATCGGCGTCCGTGACGAGAGGCCGGCTGAAATCCGCGACAGTGTCGCAGAAATTGGCCCTTCACTGGAAATCCGCGACAGTGTCGCGGATTTTCCCGCGGCAGAGACGTCAGACAGGATGTGCTGGTAGGCCAAGTAGAACCGGCGCATCTTTTCAAGAGCGCCCACGGACACGCCACGCCCGATCCTATCCTTCAGGGCCGCCGACAACTTGCTGAGTGTTTGGCTATCGTACTCTCGGACTTCTGGACATGGGCTAAGTAGCGATGTCCGATTTGTCGTCTCCGGGAGGCGGTTCGTCGAGGTTGAAGGTGGGCATCAAGAGGCGTCCAGTGGCCTCGGCTAAGCCACCCTGTCGCCGATTGGAACCGGCGCTTGTGTTTCATCGTGTGCCGGAGAGTACAACCTGCCATTTGCTGGCTGCCGACGACGGGCCGGCAGGCCCGTTCCGGAACGGCTGGGTCGTCTCTGCGGCGACGGGCGGAATCGCTCCAAGCTCGCGGCTAACCGCGCCGAGCTTGCTGTGCAACAGGCCAAGCTGAAGCACACCTACCCCACCCGCGGGCTACTGCACCTCGCAGAGATGCAGACAGCGACGCCTGCTACGGGCGTGAAGAATCGCTCCGATCTCAAGGCCAACTGGGTGCTTTCGTCCCCTTGGTGACGTCAGCCGAGGGGATCAAGGTGATCTAAGGCGACCACAGAACTGATCTTGCCCGGGGCAGGCTGCGACCCCCATGCCACCCGCCGCTCGACAGCTGGGTACTGAGGGGAGCAAAAGTGATTGCCGTCTGAGGCGTCACGCTAGGATGTACTTGCAGTCCTCCTGGTCAAAGAATTTCTGAACGACTTGAGGGGCCTTCCTGAGCTGGTCGATGGCCTCCGTCAGGAGGTCCTTCAATTCCGACTGGGTCTTGAACACCTGTTGGCCCACCCTGCGTTTCACCCAAGCCCACAACAGCTCCACCGGATTCAGATGCGGAGAATAGACCGGCAGGAAGAACAACTTGACCTGCTCGTCACCCTTTGATTGGGCTACGAATTCCTTCACAGCGCGCGCCGTATGGATGCTGCAGTTGTCGGCTACTACGTAGATTGGCTGCCCTTGCTCGGCTTGGATTGTCTGCAAGAACTCAATGAAACTCACCGCCTTGGAATTCTTCGACTGAATACGGAAGTGAATCTGACCGTCAGGAGTGATGGCCGCGAACATGTTCCAGCCAAACCTCTGGCCCGTGTCGACCACGACAGGCGTCTTGCCACGCACGCCCCAAGTCCGCCCGACATGGTAGTCGGCTCGCATCCCGGCTTCGTCCACGAACAGGATCACCGCGCCCTCACTGCGTGCTTGCGCCTTCAAATCAGGATAGGTCTTCTCAATCCAAGCCTGCACGTCGCCGATGCTGCGGAGATGCGAGCGGAACTTGGGCTTCTGGGGTGTCAGGCCCATGCGCTTGAGAGCGCGACGCACGGTCCACACGCTGGCTTGGACTCCGAACTGGTCGACGATCGCCTGTCGCACGCGGACGGCAGTCCAATAGGCGAACGAAAACTTCATCTGCTGGGGGGTCTTGTCACGGACAGTGGTGAGCATCCACTGCAAGATTTCGTCGCTCAGGATTCGCGGACGGCCAGCACGCGGCTTATCCTCCAAGGCCCCGAAGCCATCTGAAGCCACCTTGACAAGCCAAGCATTGATGGTCGGTTGAGTGACGGAGAAGAGCGCGGACAGCAGGGGAATCTGGAGTCCACTCTGCACCAGCGCAACGACTCTCTTTCTGATGGCAACCTTTTCTAAGAGTGGGACCGTTCTAAAGTCCTGCCTAAAGTCTAGCTTCATAATTCGATAATACCATGCTCAGCACACTGTTCGCAAGCGTATTTGGGGTGGAATAGAGTGCCAGAATGCAAGGGAATCACTTTTGCTCCCCTCAGTACCAGACTGCCGACGAGGGCATGCTCAGCCTCCACCAACGTCCCCGAGTGGCGACGACGCTCAGTGGTGTCGGCCAAGTCCGTGCGTGTCTCGCCCGAATCCTTCAGTGAGCGGCGCGAATCGGAGCCTGAAACGGGCCGAACCGGCTCTCAGCCGGAATCGCGCTACCCTATCGGCGAAATGCGCCGGCTTATTGTGTGCACCGCGCTGCTGACCCTGACGGGCTGTGATCGTTCCGGAGACGACGCCCGGCGCCTCCTTGAGGAATCGCGTGGCCGTCTGGCCCAACTTGAGGGAAACTTGGCGGTCGAGGGCCTCGAACATGACGTGGAAATCCTGAGGGACAAGTGGGGGGTCGCCCATGTCTACGCCAACACTGTCCACGACCTGTTCTTTGCGCAGGGTTACGTCGCAGCCCAGGACAGGCTGTACCAAATTGAGATCTGGCGCCGGACCGGTGCCGGGGAACTCGCTGAGGTGTTCGGGCCGGAATACGTCGACCGCGACCGCATTGCGCGCCTAGTGCAGTTTCGCGGTGATATGGAAGCGGAGTGGGAGGGCTACTCCCCGGACGCGCGGGCAATCGCCAGCGCATTCGTTTCGGGCATCAACGCCTACGTCGAGCGGAACCGCGAAAACCTGCCGGTCGAGTTTGCACTGCTGGACTTCGAGCCGGGCAAGTGGCGGGCGGAGCACGTCCTGCTGAGGGTTGCCGGCCTGCTCATGGTCCGCAACGTCAGGCAGGAGATTGCGCGCGCGGAGATGGTCTCCCAGCTGGGCGTGGCCCTAACCCAAGAGTGGTACCCGACTGATCCTCCCCGCGAGCTGAGACCAGACCCAGAGGTCGATCTATCGGGAATCGACGGGCGGGTCACCCAGCTGTATCGCCGGGCCCTCTCGATTCCCGCGCTCCAAGGCCAACAGGGCTCGAACAACTGGGTTGTGGACTCGACCCTGAGCGCAACCGGCCAGCCGCTCTTGGCGAGCGATCCTCACCGTCCAGTGACCCTTCCGTCCTTGCGCTACTTGATCCACCTGAACGGGCCGGGATGGAACGTGATCGGCTCCGGGGAGCCGGCACTGCCAGGCATCGCGATCGGGCACAACGACCGTGTGGGATGGGGCTTCACGATCGTGCAATACGATGCCGCGGACTTGTATGTGGAGCGCTTGAATCCCGCGAACGGCGGCCAATACCTGTACCGGGGCGAGTGGGCGGACATGAATGTCGAGCATGCCGACATTCGCGTCCGAGGGGAAGACAAGCCCCGGAAGATCGACCTCAAGTTCACGAGGCACGGCCCGGTCATCTGGGAAGACCCCGATGGCGGTCGGGCCGTGGCCCTGCGATGGGCCGGCCAAGAGCCGGGCACCGCCGGCTACCTGGGAAGTCTCGCACTGAATCAAGTCTCCGACTGGGACGAGTTTATCGAGGCGATGCGCGCGTGGAAGCTCCCGGCGGAGAACATCGTCTACGCGGACGTGGACGGCAACATTGGCTGGATTCCCGCCGGATTGGTCCCGGTGAGAGACGGATGGTCAGGACTCTTGCCCGTCCCGGGCCACACCGGCCACTACCGCTGGGCAAGATTCCGCGACGTGGAGGAATTGCCGTCGGTCAAGAATCCCGCGAGCGGTTACATTGCCACGGCCAATCACAACATCCTGCCTGAGGGGTACCCGCACGACCTCGGCTTTGACTGGTCTGCCCCCTATCGCTTCGAGCGGGTAGACGAAGTGCTGGCGACGGGCGCTCGGCTAACCGTGGAGGACTTCCAGCGGCTGCAGCACGACGAGACCTCCCTGCCGGCGAGACAGCTCGTCTCGATGTTAAGAGAGTTGCCGGCCAACGAGTCGAGGGGCGGACGGCTCTTCGAAGGGTGGGATTTTGTGCTCAGCGCGGATTCCAGAGCGGCAGCTCTCTTCCAAGCCTGGCTCAAACGGATACCGGAACGATTCGTCGCGGCGGCAGTGCCGCCAGCCGCCCGCGAACTGGTTGGCCGCAACATTCAGCTTCCGCGCGTAATCGCGGGCCTGCGGGACCTTCCGATGGCAGCCAGGGATGAAATCATGGGGACAACCCTCGACGAAGCCTACGACGAACTGCTCTCCCGTCTCTCCGGGAGCGCCGATACCTGGCGCTGGGGCGACTTGCACAAGATCGCATTCCGACACCCGCTCGCGAACACGCCTGCGCGGGCCGAAGTGTTCAACCTCGCCGCGGTCGAGCGTGGTGGTGACGGATTCACTCCTAACGCAACCGGGGGGCCGGGATACTCCCAAGCCAGCGGTGCATCGTACCGCCACATCCTCGACTTGGCAGACTGGGACCGATCCGTGTTTACCAGCACACCCGGACAGTCGGGCCAGCCCGGCAGCCCACACTACGGCGATCTGCTCCCCATGTGGGCAGACGGTCGCTACGCGCCACTGGCCTTGGCTGGCCGGAGACAAACGTTCTGAGCGGGCGCTTACAAGGCAGGAGAACACGACGCCACCACGATCCGGTGGAACCGTTCAGCCCGCCACCGCGACGACACAACTCGCTTGGACGCCAATGGCGATAAATGTATTGTGGCAGGCCTTGTCAGCGGCGGCGCGAACTGACGGGATGCAAAGTCGCATCATGCCGCCGTACCGATCGGCTGGCGGAGAGGGAGGGATTCGAACCCTCGGTAGAGCTCTATAACCCTACGACGGTTTAGCAAACCGCTGCCTTAAGCCGCTCGGCCACCTCTCCACTTAGGCTGTCTTCTCTTGATTCTAGCAGAGGGCCCGGAAAGCCAGAGAAGGCCGCGTCCGACCCTTCCCACGCCGCCCCAGTGAGTGAGACAGGAGCCTCTGAGTCCACGCCGGTCGACAGTCTCGGCCGGTAGAATGCCGTCATCGAGACGAGAATGCCAACTGACCGAGCCGCACGGGTGCCATCTGGCGCAACGGGGCCCACCCGGCGCACCTTTCTGGCCGCGGCCGTCGCTACTGCCTCGCCGGCTTGCCTCCGATCGGCGGAGACTCCGCCGAACGTCGTGATCGTGATCACCGACGATCAGGGGTACGGAGACTTGGGCTGCCACGGCAACCCCGCCTTGCGCACGCCCCACTTGGACCGCTTTCACCGCGAGAGCGCCCGCTTCACGGACTTCCATGTCGATCCGCTCTGCGCGCCAACTCGAGCCGCGCTGCTAACCGGCGGGTACGCGTACCGCACCGGCGTAACGGCCGCGTACGCGGGCCGCTCCATCCTCAGGCGCGACGAAGTCACGCTTGCGGACATCCTTGGCGAGTCCGGCTACCGCACGGGCCTATTCGGGAAGTGGCACCTAGGGGACAACTGGCCCTATCGCCCGAACGAGCGGGGATTCCGGGAAACCGTAGCGTGCTGGAGCGGCGGCGTGACCCAAGCCGCCGACTGGTGGGGCAACGACTACTTCGACGACACCTACTACCGCAACACCATCCCGGAACGGTTCAACGGTTACTGCACGGATGTCTTCTTCGACGAGGCGCTGCGCTTCATCCGCGAAAACCGAAGTCGGCCGTTTTTCGCATTCATCCCCACCAATGCCCCGCACGCCCCGTACTGGGTGAGCGACCGATACAGAGAACCCTACACACAGATGGGCATCGAGGAGCCGCTCGCGTCGTTCTACGGGATGATCGAGAACATCGACGACAACTTTGGCCGCCTGCGGGCCACCCTCCGAGAGCTTCGCATCGAGAGCAACACGATCCTGATCTTCATGACCGACAACGGCTCGGCCGTTGGCTGGAGGGACGGCCACAACGCCGGAATGCGCGCTGGCAAGGGCTCCAACTATGACGGTGGCCACCGAGTGCCCTTCTTCGTCCGGTGGCCGGACGGGGGCATCGGCGGCGGCGTGGACGTTCCCGCGCTGTCGGCACACATCGACGTCGTGCCAACCGTCCTTGAGTTGGCGGGCGTCGGGTTCGACTCGTCCCAGCTCGACGGCACGAGCCTCGTCCCGCTGTTGCACGGGAGCCCCCCACGGCCCCAAGCAGGCGGGCGAGTCCACTTCATCCAGCATCAGCAGGTTCGACGCGACGGGGAATTTCAGATGGAATCGCCGCGGCCCTTCTACCACTCGGCCGTGCTGACCGATCGCTGGCGACTTGTTGGAGGCGAGGAACTCTACGACATCAAGGCCGACCCGGGCCAGCGGGACGACCTGGCCCGTGCCAATCCCGACGTGGTGAAGGACCTCAGAGACCGCTATGAGTCCTGGTGGGCCGAGGTGACCCAGCGGTTCGACGAATATCTGGAAATCCCCGTGGGATCGATGGAAGCCCCACTTGTCCGACTCACGAGCTTCGACTGGTACACCGGCGGCCCGCCGAACCAGCGGGCGATTGCCAGTGCGCCCACAGAGGGACCTTGGGTAAACGGAATCTGGGCGATCGACGTTGTCCGAGCGGGAAAATACCGCGTATCGCTCCGAGAGCGTCCACGCATCGCCAGCTACCCAATCGATGGCCAGACTGCGACGTTGGCGGTCGGCGAGCAGAAGGCACAGCAGCGGATCCGTGAGGGAGCGACGGCGGTCTCCTTCGACGTGTGGCTCGAACGGGGCAAGACCACGATGGCCGGGAGCTTTACGAAGGCTGACGGCACGACCCGCGGGGCGTACTTCGCCTACGTCGACAGGCTGGAACGGAGCTGATGACCCACGCTTCGGCCAGCACATCCCGGGACTAGCACAGCTCCGAAACTTGAGAAGAAACCACCGGCCGGTCGGCCATCGGAGCACGGGCCGACAGTTCCAGCGGACGATCAGGGCTGGACAGGCAAATCCGCAACCTCTGAATCCAATTGCCATCGGACGTGTCCGCGATGTCTACCAACGCCGTTGATCGCAGCCTCCGCGTTCGGCCAAGGGCTCAACTTGTGCCAAGCGATGCCGACTCTGCCCAGCGTGTGTGCCGACCGCGGACGGGAGCGTAAACGAGGCAGAGCCGGAATCAAGCAACTGCCCGGCAACTGAGACCAGACCGCGCTGCTGCTTGGTCGAGCGACTCCGGAGACTGGCGGAGTCTTGGCAGTCCCCTCAGTTCCGTCCTCTGTCAGCTTCGGCCTCAAGCGCTGTGTCGGGGCTCCCTAGGTGCTCGCGTCTCGATTGATGCCCTCAAGAATTCCGCTTCAGGACGGGTGTCCGAAACGGCCCGTGCACTCTGGGATGTCCGAGGCACCCCTCAACTCTGGCGCGACTCTCCGAGCGTCCGATTTGACAACTTTGGTCTCGGGCCGCTCTGAGCCTGGACCGGTCGGGAGAAGGGGCGTGAAGCAAGACTGCGCAAGCGGGCAGGAGGCCTACCATGGAAACGGCCCCTATGTCACGTGTTCGCCTTCTCGCGTTATTGGTGCTGGTCGCGGCTATCGCCCCAGCCGAGAGGATCCAGTTCTGTGTTCTCTTCGGCGTGCAGCAAGAGAACCCGGAGCGATGGGACGGTGAGATCGAAGCCACCGGAGCGCAAGTCCTCAACGTGTCGGGATGGAGGCTGGGACCAAATGATGCCATCTCCGGGAATCGCTGGCGACTTGCCACGCGTAGGACAGCCCTCACGAGGGGGCAGTCCGATGTCTCTCGCTACCTCCCGCTGGAAGCGGGTGTGTACGTGCTCGCGGAGGCCTTGGCCGAAGATCCGGTCTTTCGGCTGCGAACCGAGCAGGGCGATGCCTCGTTCCGTCCGTCAGACGTGCCGTTCGGAGAGCCGGCAATGCTCCTGGACGGAAGAGTCTCGGTGGAGCGGATTCCCGTCCAGTCCGTGCTAACGCAATCTCAAGAGGAGCAGGACCTGCCTGCCGCCGCACGGTTCGACAAAACGGTCTACATGGCATACGTCGAGTTCACGCACGGGGACAGGAGCCTGGGCTTGCGCCGCCAACTGCGTGAAGAGCCCGACTCGTTCGATTCCTTGGCGAGGCCGACCGGCGGTGACCGGGTCTGGCTAGTCGAGTACTCGATCCCCGATGGAGAGTGGGGACAGCCCGAGCCAGTCGGTGCCGGGGGAGCAGATGTGTACTCGGTCGCCGTTGCGGTCGACGGTGAAGGCCGAGTCTGGGTGTTTCGGTCCGAGCGAGTCGCAGGGAACTTCGACATCTACGCCAACTACCGAGCAGGTGGCTCCTGGTCGGCCAAGCGGCGCCTGACGACTGACCCGGGTCCTGACATCAAGCCCGTCGCGGCGACGGCGTCGGACGGCGCGGTCTGGATCGCATGGCAAGGATTCCGCGAGAGCTTCGACGCCCTGGTAGCGCGCCAATCGGGTGACGGTTTCTCCGAGGAGCGGCGAGTTTCCACATCCAGCCAGAGTGACTGGGCACCCGCCATCGCCGCTTCCCGCAACGGCTCCGTCGCCGTTTCCTGGGATACCTACGATGCGGGCAACTACGACGTCTATGTCCGAAGGATGTCCCATGACGGCCAAATTGCGATGTCCGAGCCAACAGCCGTCGCCGCAAGCCCTCGGTTCGAGGCGCGGTCGAGCATAGCGTTTGACCCGCAGGACCGGCTGTGGGTCGCTTACGAGGAGTCTTTCCCGGGCTGGGGCAAGGATTTCGGCGCCTACGAGACGACAGGTGCCGGCCTGTACCGGGACGCCACCATCCGCGTTCGGGTTGTCGACGGGGAGCGGCTACAGCGGCCAGCGCCGGCGCTGGCGGACGTGCTGGACAAGCGCCCGGCCTCGAATCCTAACAACCGCAGGCGGGGCCGAAACCGTATTCCGCGGTCTGCGCCGCTGCCCGATCCCGGGCTGGCATCGGTGCGTTCGCCCAACACGACGGGATATCCCCCGCGCGGGTTCGCCACGGAAGGATATCCCAGTCTCGCCGTCGACGAGGCTGGGAACGTCTTTCTGGCCTACCGGACCTCGGCCGGACGGATCTGGGGCGCGCTAGGGACGACATGGTTCGGGCACATGGTCCGGTTCGGCGGCAGCGAGTGGGAAGGCCCCGTGTACTTGGGCCGGTCGGACGGCCTGCTCGACCAACGCCCCGCTGTCATACCCACGGGGGCCGGCAGCCTGCTCGCGGTCGGGTCAACGGATCATCGGTTCACCGACGCCGGCACGCGGAGGATCAACCGGAACGACTTTCACTACGACTTGGTCTCGCACCTGTACAGGACCGACGCTGTCGTCACGGATTACCGGCTGGAGCCGCTGCCGGATGCGGAGCCGGTCCAAGCGTCTCGGAATGTCGAAGAAGAGCTCGATCAGGTGTCGCTGATGAGGTCTTACCGCACAGAGGTCGGGGGCGAGAGTCTGCGACTGATGCGGGGCGAGTTCCACCGCCACACTGAGATCAGCGGAGATGGAGGGGGAGACGGAGGCCTGATCGACGCCTGGCGCTATTTCATCGACGCTTCGTATTTGGACTGGGCGGGGTGCTGCGACCACGACAACGGCCGTCGCGAGTACCCGTGGTGGCGGACCCAGAAGCTGTCAGACGCTTTCCACATGCCCGGTAAGTTCGTGACGCTGTTCAGCCATGAGCGCAGCGTGCGCTATCCGGAGGGGCACCGCAACCTGCTCTTCGCCGAGCGAGGTATCCGCCCGCTGCCGCGCCTGCCGAAGACCGCCGAAGATTCCCCGAGCGCACCCGCACCCGACACTCAAATGCTCTACCGCTACCTCCGACAATTCAACGGACTCGCGGCGGTTCACACTTCCGGGACGGGCATGGGGACCGACTGGCGAGACAACGATCCGGAACTCGAGCCATGGGTGGAGATCTACCAAGGGGACCGCCACAGCTACGAGATCCCGGATGGCCCCCGCGCTAACTCGGCCAAGGACTCCATTGGAGGCTGGAGGCCGTTGGGCTTCGTGGCGAACGCCCTCGCCAAGGGGTACCGGCTTGGCTTCCAGGCGTCCAGCGACCACATTTCCACGCACATGTCGTATGCCAACGTCTGGGTTGCCGAGCCGACCAGGGAAGCCTTGATGGAGGGAATCCGAAGGCGCAGGGTCTACGGAGCCACAGACAACATCTTGGCCGACGTGCGCAGCCAAGGGCACTTCATGGGTGAGGAATTCGAGACCTCCGAGGAACCTCGCATCGAGGTCAGGCTGGCGGGAACCGCAGAGTTCGAGAAAGTTTCGGTCATCAAGGACGGACGATATGTCCACGTGGCAAACCCGGGATCCCGCCAAGTCAACATGACGTGGACCGACAGTGCGTCTCGCGCAGGGGAGACATCCCACTACTATGTGCGCGGTGAGCAGGTTGACGGCGAGATCGTTTGGGTCAGCCCCATGTGGATCACGCGCCGATAAGCTGCACAGGGGACTCGTCGGTTGAACGGGACGGCTAAGGACGACATCTCCAGATCAATCTGCCTCGGCACGCGGTCCCCGGCCAGGACGCCCCTGGGACTGTCTCGACCCGGCCGCGGCGAATTGCCCAGGACCGGATTCCACGACCGCCCACTCGCGAGGCATCTCTCGGTCCTGTGACGGTAAGCAGGACTAGGCCGTGTTGCGCCAATCCTTCCCCTAGCCGCAAGATGGTGTCGTGCGGCTTGAGCACTGCCGACGCTTGGCTTGACTGACAAGACGGCCGGGCGTACAGTGCCAATGTGGCGGGTCTATGCACGCATCCGCATGCCCGCGAGGCATTCTTCGGCGATGAGAGCTAGCCATCGATGCACGCTGAGCGCTTTGGTATGGGAATTACTGATCTGAGTACCCAGCCTAGCTAATCCCGAGCAAATTTGGTTTTCTTCCACAGTGATGTGGTTGGGAACATAACCCCAAGATACCGATGAATACAGTGTGTACTGATTCCGACTATAGAATCCAATAAGATCCTCCATAGTCTCTTGACATAGCATCTCTTTGTTCGGTATAATGGAAGTGTTATGGCGAAGTATGGAAAAACTGATAAAGGTCCCGGAAAGTGGTTCCGCAAAGGTATCTCCTTGTTCGAAGTTATGGATATGTTCCCGGACAACCACACCGCCGAACTCTGGTTTGCAGAAATTCGCTGGCCCAATGGCCCCACTTGCCCTCATTGCCTCTCTGACAATGTCCAGTCCAACTGCTCCCATCCCTCCATGCCCTACCGTTGCCGCAGCTGTCGCAAGCGGTTCTCCGTGCGGGTCGGCTCGGTCATACAGGACACCAAGATCGGCTATCGCAAGTGGGCCGTCGCCATCGATCTGCTCTCGACCTGCATCAAGGGCATCTCGTCCATGAAGCTCAGCCGCGAACTGCGCATCACCCAGAAGTCGGCTTGGCATCTCCTGCATCGCTTGCGGGCGGGCTTCCGACGCCCGCAGGGCCTGTTCGCAGGGCCCGCGGAGGTTGACGAGGTCTTCATCGGCGGCAAGGAACGCAACAAGCACCCCAGCAAGAAGCTCAACGCCGGACGCGGGACTGTCGGCAAGCAACCCGTGGTCGGGGCCCGCGATCGCGGCACCGGCAAGGTACAAGCGCGGCCCGTGCCCAACACGGGCAAGGGCCAGTTGCAGGGCTTCGTGATCGCTACTGTCGCCCCTGGGGCTGCGGTGCACACCGACAGCTCGTCGTCTTACAAGTCGCTCGACGGCTTCCAGCACGCAGCGGTCAACCATTCCGCTGGCGAGTATGTGCGCGGCGCGGTGAATACCAATGGCATCGAGTCGTTCTGGGCAATGTTCAAGCGCGGCTTGTACGGCACCTACCATCACATGAGCGTGAAACACTTGCGGCGCTACCTAGCCGAGTTCTGCGGGCGAAGCAACGTGCGCAACCTAGACACGGCGGACCAAATGCGACGCTTGGCAGCCGGCCTGAATGGACAGATCCTGACCTGGAAGATGCTGAAGGCATCCAAGCGTGTGCCGGCGACAGCCTAGCTCTGCACCTACCCGGACCTCAGCTGCAGCACAAGAACGCCAGCAATGGAATCCAGTTGAGAACTCTCTAGATTCGGGCCTTGGCATTAGGCCAAGGCATCTCTGGCATTCACTTCTGGAGGGTAATCCGACGATTATACGCAGGTCAAATTCCGATCCCACATATTGTGGATTTAAGTCCGATCCTCCAAGATCTAGGGGATGGGAACTCAAATCAGTAATTCCCTTTGGTATGGCTCGCACTCGCCGGGCTGGCGCCGGTTGCCGGGCATGCCGCGCCGGACTTTGGGTCGGAAATCCGGCCGATTCTGCAGAAATGCCTGCCGTGCCACGGACCCGACGAGCACAGCCGTATGGCGAACCTGCGGCTGGACTCGTTCGCAGCTGCCACCGGACAGGACGGCGGGTACGCGGGGCTGATTCCCGGGAACAGCGGCGCTAGCCGCGCGGTCGCTCGTGTCACTTCCGACTCGAACCCGATGCCACCCACTGGCGAGCGGCTGAGCGCCGCCGAGATCGGAAGGCTTCGCGAATGGATCGATGCCGGGGCGAATTACGAGGGGCACTGGGCCTTCGACCGGCCGCGCCGCCCATCCATTCCGGAACTCTCGGACCGTGACTGGCCACGAAGCCCGATCGACTCTTTCGTCCTTTCCAAGCTGGAGAAGCGCGGGCTGCGGCCATCGCCCGAGGCGGACTGGGCCACGCTGGCCCGCCGGCTGTCATTGGACCTCACGGGCCTGCCGCCCGAGCCTGAGGCAGTGAGAGCGCTCGCGACGGGCGCCGACGACAACGCTTACGGCCAGTTTGTGGATCGCCTGCTGTCCGCTCCGGCGTTCGGCGAGCGCTGGGCAAGCGTTTGGCTGGACCTCGCACGCTACGCGGACTCGATGGGCTACGAGAAGGACGGTTTTCGAACGGTCTGGCCCTACAGAGACTGGGTAGTGCGGGCCTTCAACGAAAACACACCCTTTGACCGCTTCACCGAGCTGCAACTTGCCGGCGACCTGATCCCGGAGCCCAGTGCGGACTCGCTGGTGGCCACCGGGTTTCACCGCAACACGATGACCAATACCGAGGGCGGCACCGACGACGAGGAGTTCCGGGACGCGGCCGTCAAGGATCGCGTGGCCACCACGGGCCAAGTGTGGATGGGCCTCACCGCTGGTTGCGCCCAGTGCCACTCCCACAAGTACGACCCGATCTCGCAGCGCGAGTACTACTCCCTGTACGCGTTCTTCAACCAGACGGCCGACTCGGACAAGAACGACGACAGTCCGGTGCTGGACCTCGGCGAGGGTGTTTCGACGCCCGTCATGCGCGAGCTTCCGCCATCCGAGCGGCGCGCGACATTCGTGCACCGCAGCGGAAACTTCATGAATCCCGGCGAGCGGGTGGAGCCGGCCGTGCCGGCCGCATTCCACGGCTTTTCCCCTGACGCTCCGGCCAGCCGCGTCGGCCTCGCGCGCTGGATCGCTTCTGCCGAGAATCCGCTGACGGCGCGCGTGGCGGTCAACCGGCTGTGGGCAAGGCTGTTCGGGACGGGGATCGTGGCGACCGAGGAGGACTTCGGCACTCAGGGCGAAGCCCCGTCCCACCCCGCGCTGCTCGACTGGGTGGCCACCGAGTTCGTCAGGGGCGGCTGGGACGTGAAGGCCATCCTGAGAACGATCGTGCTGTCCGCGACCTATCGCCAGCGATCTGACGCCAGCCCCGACTCCCTTGATGCGGACGCCGACGCCCGCCTGCTCTCCCGGTCGCCGAGCTTCCGACTCCCGGCAGAGATGATCCGTGACCAAGCCTTGGCCGCGAGTGGGCTGCTCAGCACCAAGGTCGGCGGGCCGCCCGTGATGCCCTGGCAGCCCGAGGGCGTTTGGCAAGTCGTGTACAGCAGCAAGCAGTGGGAGCCAAGCCCCGGCGAGGACCGCTACCGGCGCGCGCTGTACACGCTGTGGCGCCGAACTGCCCCCTACCCGTCAATGACAACGTTCGATGCCCCGAGCGGGGAGACCTGCACGGTGCGACGGATCCGCACGAACACCCCCCTGCAGGCACTGGTGACGCTGAACGACCCCACCCTGATGGAGGCCGCGCAACATCTGACGGGCCGCGCCCGGCGCGAAGCGGGACAATCAGCGGAGGCCCGGCTTGGCAGAATGTACCAGCTGGTGCTGGCGCGAGAGCCGAGCGCGGAGGAGAGCGGCCGCCTGCTGGAGTTGCTGGAAACGGCCACGCAGGAGTTCCGATCCGAGCCACAGAGGGCAGCCAGGCTCGCCCAGTTCGGCAGCGTCCTGTACGAGGGCGATCGCCGCGAGACTTTGGTCGCGGACTCGAGGGCCGCGGCCGCGACATGGCTGCACTCGACCGAGCAGCCGGGGGAAACGTGGGCGCTCCCAGGATTCGACGATTCTCGCTGGCAGAGCGGGCCGGGACGTTTCGGACTTGACAGCGACTTGAACGGTGACTCCCGCAAGACCGATCGTGAGGTCGGCGGCACGCACTGGGACACTCCGGAGATCTGGTTGCGGGTGGCGTTCGACCTTCCCGGCGACAAGTGGGAAGACCCACAGTTCGAAGTCAAGCACTCGGGGGCCTTCAGCGCGTACGTGAACGGCGTTCTGGCGGCAGGGGACCTCGACGGATCCGGGATTCACGCCCCCTATCCCCTGACCCCGGAAGCGGCCGCCGCGCTTCGCCCAGGCCGGAACGTCCTTGCGCTGCATGCCGTGCACACGGGGCTGAGCGACGCTCCGAGGCATGTCGACGCCGGACTGACCGCCTTGCGACCGGCTAGGCTCGATCTGAGCCCCCGGGAAGCCGTTGGCGAGGCTGCATGGGTAGCGCTGGCGAATGTTGTGCTGAACTTGGACGAGGCCTTGACGAGACCGTAGACCGATGCGATTCCGAACCGAACTGGCGCGGGATGCCACCCGCCGGCACTTCCTGCGGGGGTGCCATCTCAGCCTGGCGTCGATGTACCTGGGGTCTTTGCGGCCCGCTACGGCCGCCAGCGACGGCTGGCTGGCTCCCAAGCAGCCCCACTTCCCGGCCAAAGCCAAGGCCGTGATCTACCTGCACATGGCCGGCGGCCCCTCCCAGCTGGAACTCTTCGACCCAAAGCCCGAGCTGCAGAGACACGACGGCGCCGACTGCCCGCAGCACTTGCTCGAGGGCAAGCGATTCGCGTTCATCAAAGGCGTGCCCCAGATGCTGGGCACGCCGTACCGCTTCTCCCGGGCCGAAAGCTCGGGGACTTGGGTCAGCGAGCTGCTCCCCCACTTCTCAGCAGTCTCCGACCGGGCCGCGATCATCCGCTCGGTGACTACTTCGGAGTTCAACCACGCACCGGCCCAACTGTTGCTGCAGACCGGGAGCGCCCGCCTGGGTGGCGCGTCAATGGGCGCTTGGGCGACGTACGGGCTGGGGACGGAGAATCAGGACCTCCCCGGATTCGTCGTGCTTGTCAGCGGCAACAAGACGCCCAGCGCTGGCAAGAGCCTCTGGGGCAGCGGATTCCTGCCGTCGCTGTACCAAGGCGTGCAGTGCCGGACGCGGGGCGACCCCGTGCTCTTCCTGAGCGACCCCGAGGGCATGAGCCGGCCGTTGCGACGGTCAACGCTGGACGCGCTCAGCGATCTCAACCGCATGCGCCACGCCCGCACGGGAGATCCCGACACCCTGTCGAGGGTCCAACAGTACGAGCTGGCATTCCGCATGCAGGTATCGGTTCCCGACGTGATGGACATTTCCCGCGAGCCAGACGCAGTCCATTCCATGTATGGCACGCAGCCGGGCAAACCGTCGTTCGCGAACAACTGCCTGCTGGCCCGGCGGCTCGTCGAGAACGGCGTCCGGTTTGTGCAGCTCTACGACTGGGGATGGGATCACCACGGAAACGCTCGGCGCACCGACATTCGCTATGACCTTCCCGAACGCGCCCGCGCGGTCGACCGGCCCATGGCGGCCTTGATCAAGGATCTGGAACGGCGCGGTCTGCTTGACCAGACGCTGGTTGTCTGGGGCGGGGAGTTCGGCCGCACGCCCATGCGGGAGAGTAAGCATTCACTCCGGGGAGTATTTTGGGGCCTGGGAGGCTGGCCCTCGCGAGGGCCAAAGGCAGGGGAAGGCGCGGATAGGTGAAGGTGCGGCCCGCAGGTGCAGAGTGGCCTCGCTCGCCGCGTTCAGGCTCCAGCCTGAGAAGGTGGGCGAGTGACGTAGCGACACTCGCGAGCTGGCCTCAGCGGGGAGTTAAGCTGCGGGCGGGAAAGTGCTGTCGGGTGCGTCAGCCGGCGCTGCCGCTGGCGGCCCGTTGGCCGGGGTCCACCAGCGGATGGGAGGTGCGCGGAGTTCCTCGATGCGCTGCTCGTCCATCTCCCACGGGAGCCATGGGGACAGTTCCGATGGGGCTTGGCCCCGGTTGCGCGCACAGGCATCCAGCCAATCCAGCATGTAGCGGTACGGGTTCAGCCCCGCCACTCTCGCTGTCTGCAGCACGCTGAGCAGGCGCCCCGCCGTCTCGGCCCCGGCCGGACCGCCGGACCCGAAGCTCAGCCGGCGCGAGATCACGGGTCCGCGCAAGGTCCGCTCCGCGTAATTGTTGTCCATGGGAATCGCCGGGTCCTCGAGGAACACGCTGAGCCCCGCCTTGTGCAGGATCAGGGACGCCGTGGCTTTGCCCCGCGCTTCCACCTGGGCCAGCTCCGCGCCGGTCCGGCCACCGCTTGGCACGGCGATCAGCATTTCATAGCGCGCAACCAGGCTCCTCCACTCTTGCACCGCGTCGTCGAAGAGTTTCCCGAGGCTGGCTTGCAGGCTTGCCTGCGCAGCCTCGAAGTCCTCGGCCTGGTGCTCTAAGGGCAGTTCGGGCTGCCAGGCCCTGCGACGCAGGTGCGCCAAGTGGAACACTTCCCCGATCCGCTCGAGCCAGTCCGTGGCCCACGGCTCCAGTTCCGGAAAGCCGGCTTCCACCCGGCAGTAGTGTCGGCGCTGATGAGCCCAGCAGAACTGCAGCCGGACATTCTCGGAGCGCTTGGCGAAGGCCGGATAGACACTCCAGCAGTCGCACACGAGCGTCAGCAGCTTGCCTTGGCCCAGCTTGCCCAGCAGTTCGCGGCCCGAGGGCAGCCCGCGCGTCGGCAGGATGCGCATCCAGACGGCATCCTCGCAGCAGACCATCCACAGCCAGTGCTTGGGCCTGGCGCCGGATGCCGGGGGCTGCTTGGCGTTGTCCTGGCCCTCAATGTTCTGCACCGGCCAGGAGGTTTCGTCGGCCTGCACCACCCGAGCCTGTCCCAGACGCTCGGCGATGGCCTGCTCCAAGGGTTGCACCAGCCGGGCGAGCCTCTGCAGGCCTTGCGCCAGCGTCGCCGGTGCCATGCCCAACCCGATGGCATCCAGCTCGCGCGCCACCGCGGCCTGCGGGCGATGCATGTGGAAAACTTGGACCACGCTCCAGGCCCACACGCTGGTCCCCAGCTGGGTGCCGCTCCACAGCCGTGGCGCGGGGGGCGCAACCAAGCGTCCCGGCGGTGCGCATGCGCAGCCCGGCTCGTAGCACTGGCGCTCAATCTCGCGGGCGAGCGCAGCCAAGTGCATCTCGAAGATCTTGCTGGACTTGGTCCCGCAGCGCACGAAGGGCGTGTCGCACTGCGCGCAGCGGCGCTCGTGCTCGGGCAGCTCCAAGGGCTCGGGAATCTTTGGCAGGCGGGAGCGGTCCCGACGCGGCGGAGTGGCCGATCCGGGCTGGCGTCCCCGCTTGCGCTTGGCGGCCTTCTGCTTGCGCCCCTTGCCGGCCTTGTCAGGCTTGTCAGGCTTGTCAGGGCTGTCCCCCGGCCCGGGCGGCGGCTTGGGGTCCGCTTTCGGCTCGGGCCCGGGATCCGACGGCTTCTCGCTCTTGCGCCCGAACAAGGTCTTCTGCAGGTCTGCCACGAGCAGCTTCAGATTGCCGATCGTTGTGTGGGCTTGCTGCAGCTCAGTCCGCGTCCGCTCCAGCTCGGCCCGCGTCCGCTCCAGCTCAGTCCGCGTCCGCTCCAGCTCGGCCTGGCTGCGCTGCGACCGTCGGCGGAATTCCCCGCTCTCCTGCCGTGCGCTTTCCACCTTCTCGAGCAGGGCCGCGCAGTGCTGCTCCAAGCGTTCCAATTCCTGCGCCTGCTCCCGCTCCCGCGCGGTGTCCCCGCTTGCGCCCGGCCAGAATCTCACCTTGGGCCCTTCCCGCGGCCGGCGGCCGCTGCCGCGCGCTCGCCCAGCCCCTGCGCGCTGCGCTCCGGCACGGCCGGCTGCGAGTGGGCCTGCAGCCCCAGCGAGGCGTGCTCGACGGCCCCCTCGAACACCTCCGGCGGCAGCCGGACCAAGGCTTGGTAGAACGTGCTCGGCACCGGAGCGGCGTAGCGTTGTAGCCGCATGTTGCACCAGCAGCCGGCGGCCTGCCGCTGCCGCTGGCTGAGCAGGGTGGCATACCGCGAGTAGGCCGTCACGCCGCGGTAGCCGGCCATGTGCGCACTCGCGGCCAGGCACAGCAGGCTGGCCAGCGCATAGCGGCGGCCGCCGGCCGGGCGGCAGTGCGGCTCCTGCTGCAGGCGCTCGAGCAGGCTGCGCAGCACCGCGGCCGGAGCCGGCGGCCGCTTGGCGGGACCGCCCCAGCAGGGCTCCTGCTCGGGCTGGCGCAAACGCGCCTGCACGTTACGGGCCAAGGGGTACACCAGCACTTGCTTGGGCTGGCCATGATGCCGCCAGCGGGCCGTGGGGCCCCGCTGGCGGCCATAGCCGCTGGTGAACCCCAGCGGCTGCCAGTTCGCGGCGCGGTAGCACGTGCCCCTGTGCAGCGCGCGGTCCACGAAGGTTTCCGCGAGCAGCGCCGGATACCCATGTTCGGCCAAGATGTCTCCCGACAAGCGGCGCAGGCTGAGGCCCAAGACCCTCGATGCCAGGTGCTTGCGCCCGGCAGCGGCGGGCAGGATCACGAAGCGCACATTCTGGGCGATCAGATGCAGGCGGCGCAGCTTCTGCTGCAGCGACCAGCCGATCCAGCGGTCGCGCACGGCCACGCGCAGCGCTCCGGGTTGCCATCCCAGCAGCGCCAGCCAAGTCCCGTCCAGGGTTGCGACATGCCGCAAGGCACGTCCGAACATGCGCTGGAAGGACAGGTAGTGGTGGGCGGCCACCAGCCGGTCCCAACGTCGGTGCTCGCAGCCGCCGCGAGTCGGGCGCACGCAAACAGCGCGCAGGTCAAAGTGCGCGTCTTGCACCGTTGTTGCCATCTGAAGGCCAGCCACCAAGGCCCACTATGACAGAATCAGCAGGAAATGTCCACCCCTCTATCTGGAAGCACTGACATTCAGCCCCGCAGCGGTGTGCGCTGGGGCCACCGAAGGACCAAGGATTCAGCTCCCATCCGTCCGATGTCTCGCCGTTACGGGGCAGCCGGCTTTCCGGAACTGCAGCCGTGGGCCAGGGATGGGCTCGAGCGGATCGGGGAAGTGTTCCACTTGGCGCGCCTGCGTCGCAGGGCCTGACAGCCCGACCTGCCCTTGCAGGGCCAGGCCGAGGACTGCGCGGCTGCGCAGGCAAGCCTGGAAGCCAGCTTCGGGGAACTCTTCGACGACGCGCTGCAAGCGTGGCAGCGCCTGGTCGCCCGCTATGAGCTGCTGGAAGGCTTGCAGCCAAGCGGTGGCCGGACCGGCGCGGAACTGGCCCAAGTGGCAGCGCAGGGCAACCCCACGGCGTCCTTGATCCAGCATCAGGAGGGTCCCAGCGTGTTTCTCGAGGATCCGGGGATTCCCATGGACAACAACCGCTCGGAGTGGACCTTGCGCGGGCCCGTGATCTCGCGCCAGCGGCGCTTCGGGCCCGGCGGACCGGCCAGGGCCAAGACGGCGGGGCGCCTGCTCAGCGTGCTGCAGACAGCGAGAGTGGCTGGGCTGAACCCGTACCGGTGCCCGCAGGATTGGCTGGATGCCTATGCGCGCAACCGGGGCCAGGCCCCATCGGACCTGTCCCCATGGCTCCCGTGAGAGATGGACGAGCAGCGCATGGAGGAACTCCGCGCACCTCCCATACGCTGCTGGACTCCGGCCAACGAGCCGCCAGCGGCAGCACTCGCTCACGCACCCGACAGCACTGTCCCGCGCGCAGCTTGACTCCCCGCTGAGGCCAACTCGCGAGTTTCCCTACGACACTCGCCCACCTTCTCAGGCTGGAGCCCCAACGCGGCGAGCGAGCCCACCCTGCACCTGCGGGCCGCACCTTCCCTCCCTTGGTCCTCGCGAGGGCCAGTCTCCTAGGCCCCAAATACTCCCCGGAGTGAATGCTTACGCGGGAGAATCGCCAGGGGGACCGCACAGAGTACTACGGCCGAGACCATCACTCCTTTGCGTTCACGATGTGGCTGGCCGGAGGCGGCATCAGGGGCGGAACGGACCTCGGGTCCACCGACGACATCGGATACTACGTGGACGAGGATCCCGTCACGCCTCGGGACCTGCAAGCGACCATCCTCCACCAACTGGGCCTCGACCCGCACGAGTTTCACTATCTCCACCAAGGACTGAGGCAGCGCCTGATCGGGCCTTCGGGCGAGGGCCGGGTGCTCGCGGAAATCCTCTAGCGTGCTGAGTCTCAAAGAGCATATCTGTTGGCTAGCTAGTGTCTGGGTCAAAACCCCCCATGAGCGGGCAGAGCCCGTGATTCATCAGGTAAGATTCTGCGCTGCGACCAGCGGAACTCGATCCGAAATGCCGTTATCCAACGGCCATAACACCTCAATAAGGCTTATATAGGATTATTATCTATACGACAGATAGACCATGATATGTAAGATGTGGGCCGGGGGCGGACCTCCCCCTGACAGCGCCCCGGCTGTCCTGTGGTCTGAACTGGCAAGCACCCCTAGGCGGCCTTGGGCCGCCGCTTCGCCTGGCGCTTCCTCTGCGCTTGCTCCTGAGCGTTCAGCAGTTTCCCGATCCGGTGCACATTCGCTGCCAATATCGCCCGCCAGACCACCTTCTCGAACACTTCCTTGCCCTTCTCTCGCACCCGGTCCAGCCCATGATGCTCCAACCTATTGATTGCTGATTCGACCCCAGGATGCTGCTTGCTCGCCTCCTTGAATGCCTCCCCATCCTCTCGCTCCCGGTCCGCCTTCGACAGCTTCCCGCGCTTCGGCAGTACCGGAGTCTCGATCACTCCCGCCGCGTTCTTGATGTTCTGCACGCTCGAGAACCCCTTGTCAAAGCTGCACACGTTCATCTCTGGCCAGTGTCGCTTCGCCTTCTTCAGCAACTCCCCCGTCACTTCCAAGTCCTGCTCTGTCCACAGGATCTTGCACTCCATCACAAACTGGTCCCGGCTCTCCACGATCGCCACCGGAACTCCCAACTCCACCGGTGTCCCCGCTTTTCCCTTCGACACCCACCGCGTGTATTCTTCCAGGAAAGAGTACACTTTCTCCCCGTTCGGTATCTTTTCCTCCCGCAGCAGTCGCCGCTCCATCTGGTCCAACTGCCGCGCCGCGTGCCGCACCCACTTCCGCAACGACTCCACCTTCTCCGCCGCCGCCCCCTTGGCTTCCAGGCTCGCCTCCAGTTTCTGCCCCCGCTTGAGGATCGCCCGCGCCACCCTCGCGAAGTCCCGCACTCGCTCCGTGCGCGACTGCTTGCGATACTCCCGCCGCAGCCCGCGGTAGCCCCGATTCGCCCGCTTCTGCCAATAGGCTGCCTTCCGCCAGCCGACCACGTGATACTGAGGGGAGCAGAAGTCATTTCCTGGCATTCTAGCACTCTATTCCACCTCAAATAGGCTTGCGAACCGTGTGCTGAGCATGGTATTATCGGATTATGAAGCTAAGCTTTAAGCAGGACTTTAGAACGGTCCCACTCTTAGAAAAGGTCGCCACCAGAAAGAGAGTCGTTGCGCTGGTTCAGGGTGGACTCCAGATTCCCCTTCTGTCCACCCTCTTCTCTGTCACTCAAGCGACCATCAATACTTGGCTTGTCAAGGTCGGGGCAGATGGCTTTGGGGCCTTGGAAGAGAAGCCACGTTCTGGCCGTCCGCGCATCCTGAGCGACGAAATCGTGCAGTGGGTGCTCGTCACTGTCCGTGATAAGACCCCCCAGCAGATGAAGTTCTCGTTCGCCTATTGGACGGCGGCCCGCGTGCGACAGGCCGTCCTCGACAAGTTCGGCGTCAAAGTCAGTGTCTGGACTGTGCGTCGCACTCTCAAGCGCCTGGGCCTGACACCCCAGAAGCCCAAGTTCCGCTCGTATCTCCGCAGCATCGGCGACGTGAAGGCGTGGCTTGACAAGACATACCCTGAATTGAAGGCGAAAGCACGCCGGAACGGCGCTGTGATCCTGTTCGCGGACGAAGCCGGGATGCGAGCGGACTACCATGTCGGACGGACTTGGGGCATGCGTGGCAAGACCCCTGTCGTGGTCGACACCGGCAAGAGGTTTCGCTGGAACATGTTCGCGGCCATCACGCCAGACGGTCAGATTCACTTCCGCATTCAGTCGAAGAATTCCAAGGCGGTGAGTTTCATTGAGTTCTTGCAGACAATCCAAGCGGAGCAAGAGAAGCCGATCTACGTAGTAGTCGACAACTGCAGCATCCATACGGCGCGCGTTGTGAAGGAGTTCTTAGCAGAATCAGCGGGTAACGAGCAGGTCGAGTTGTTCTTCCTGCCGGTTTACTCTCCGCATCTGAATCCGGTGGAGCTGTTGTGGGCTTGGGTGAAGCGCAGGGTTGGCCAACAGGTGTTCAAGACCCAGTCGGAATTAAAGGACCTCCTCACGGATGCGATCGCCCAGCTCAGGAAGGCCCCTCAAGTCGTTCAGAAATTCTTTGACCAGGAGGACTGCAAGTACATCTTGGCGTGACACCTCAGACGGCAATTACTTTTGCTCCCCTCAGTACTCGTGGCTCAGGCCCACCGCCGTCTTGACCAGCTGCACCAACGCGAACCACAGCAGCCTGTAATCCGTCGGATACTCGACGTTGGTCTCCACCACCCACGTATCGCAGCGCGCCTTGATCGGATCCCCTGGCTGCCAGCCCGCCAGCCGATGCCCCGCCTCGGCCACCAGCCGGTTGATCTTCTCCAGCAGCTCGGCGCTGAACAACTGCACGTTCCGCGCCAACGTCCGGTAGTGGAACTGCCGATTGCTCATGGGGCTCACGCCGAGCATTATCCGCAGCGTCTTGTGCTGGTTGGCCTCGTCACAGAGGCGGTCGAAGTCACAGTTTAGGGCCTGTTTGACCAGTGCAAACACGAGCGCCATCCACAGCGACATGGCGGGCCGCCCATGGTGCGGATCGATCGTCTTTCCAGACTCTGAATCGGTTCCACTAGGTGCCTTTCCTACGGATGACTTGAGGACCTGCTCGTTGATCAAGGCGAAGATCTGACTGCGCAGTCCTTGGTTGCAAAAGATGAACTTGGGACCGCGCAACACTGCTGGCATCTCGTCACGAGAAGAGGAATCGATCTCGATGTCCTCAATGGGCACTTGACCGAGCGTCTGCTGGGCCTCCAATATTTCTCGCATACATTCCATCATATCATGCGGTATCAAGAGCCGTGTCTGAGCGGGAAATCTCTGGGGATGAGAGCTAGCGTATTGGCCTGCCCGGTGCTCGCCAGGCGCGGCCGCGCCCGCTGGTCGCCACGCGTGCGAACGAGCGGCTGACGGTGGACCCAGCCGCAGCGGGAGTCGCTGCGGCACGGATCGGCCACCCGGGCTGGTCTGATCCGACGCTGAACGGTGCGCGCCACGCAGAGTTCCCGCCGGTATGTCGAGTGGGACCGCACGCCTGCCTCGGGCAGGGCGGGTGGCGCCGCCCGGAGCGCGATTCTGGCGAATACCGGGGGCCTGGAGTGCCGAATCGGGCCCTAGGGCCCGATCACCGCCCAGATTCGCCCCTGAAGGCCAGAGCCCTGTGAGGGAACGAGGAGGCGGCTCTCGATGGAAGCAGCGCCGCAGTGGCTCAAAGTCTGAACACATAGAGTTTATAGAACGACTAAACAAGAATTCACAGAGAAGATCCCTGAACCATCATACAGATGTAAAGGAACAATGGAACTATTTTTTGCGACTCTGGGGTTTTGACCCAGACACTAGCGAGTGGGTTGGGCCTCTTATGTTAGAAACAGTGGCCAGCACAGCGCAAACGGGCCGGGACGGCGGGCAGGGTGCCAGGCACTTTGCGACGCTATTGTCACCAGTGTGGCTGGGGGCTCGGGGCCGGTCCGGCATGCGGGCGAGACGCTCGTCGTGCCGGCGAGCGCCGTCAAGGCGACGACGGAGCGGGTCATCGTGATCCGGGTCGCAAGCGGACGGACCGAGTGGGTGGACGTCCGGCGCGGAATGTCGGGCGGGAGATTCGTCGACGTCTTCGGGAACTTGGCGGCGGCTGACCGGGTCGTGCTGCGGGCCACGGACGAGATCCGGCCCAGGGCCGCGGTCCGGCCGCGGTAGTGCTCCCCGGCACTTGGCGTCAGCGCCTCTGGATGCCCCGCCGCAAGTCGTCTGAGAGGACGACCGCCTCCGCGACCTGTTTCATCGGAATCCGCCGCCGCCGGCTCTCCTGCTGGAGTCTGACATAGGCCTGCTCCTCCGTCACGCTGAGGTCCCTCTGCAAGATTCCCTTGGCACGCTCGAGGAGCTTGCGTGTCTCCAGCTGGCAGGCCAGCTTCGCCACCTCCGCGTCCAGCCGGACGCGCTCGATCTCGGCTCCCACAAGGTGACCGATCGTGTTGACCAGCTTCACCTCTTGCGGGGAGTGGGCGTGCCCCTGCTGGTGCTGCAAGTTGAGCACGCCAATCAGCCTTCCCCCGGCCAAGATCGGCACCGACAGGAAGGCCTGGAAGGCGTCCTCCGGCAGTCGCCTGAACCTGCGGAAGCGCGGGTCCCTCATCGCGTGCTCGGCGATGGCGACGGCCTGTCGCTCGCGGGCGACCCACCCCGTGATGCCCTCGCCGATCGCGATTCGCAGGTTGCCGAGGGCCTCGGGATGCGGGTTCTTCGACGCCCGCAGGACCAAGTGCCTGTCTTCCAAGACATAGATGAAGCACGAGTCGGCGCCCACCACGTCATTGAGGAAGTCGACGATCTGCTCCAAGACCTCCTGGAGCGGGTCCGCCACCGCGAGGCGTTCACTGATGGAGTGAAGAAACTCGAGGGGCGTATGCCCAGCGGGTTCCGTCTCCTGCGGGCCCGGCTGGCCGGGCACGATTGTTGGCGGATTCATGGAGTGGAGTCCCCCTGTGACTTGCTCTCTCATTAGCTTCCCTCACCTTCACCGGCGCGTCTTGCGACAGCGCGCAAATCCCCCGTCACTGGCAGGCCAGGCACGCGGCGGCCGCGGCATCCCCGGCCCGCACCATGTGCAATTCCGTCGACAGCAGCGCGTCCAGCTGCTTCTCCGGCGGCAGCAGCAGGTACACACCGTCCCCCGCAACCTGGACGGGAAACACCTTCACGGCGTACGGGTCGCCGGACAGGCAGTCTCCCGTGTCGAGCGAGAACGCCTTCTTGTGCAGCGGACAGGCCACCTTGGGCTCGCGGCCGCTGCTTCCCGCGATGCCGCGTGCCAGCACGAATGCGTTCTTGTGCGGGCACATGTTCTGACAGGCCCGCCATTCCCCGCGGGAGTGCAGGTTGAAGACTGCGATCTGCGTGCCGCCTACTTTCACAGCGGCCCCGCCATCCCGCGGAAAATCGGAGATCCGGCCCACCCGCACCCAGTTCAGCTTGCGGGCAGGCTGCCCGCTGCTCCGGTGCTCGCCTAGGGTGCGCCCGTCGGCGAGCTTGACCTGATCGAGAGGCACGCTGTCGCGCGGCCAGTCGGCCGGCCGGTTCTGGCCCCTCTGGGCGATGAGCTCGATCCCGGCGTCGGTCTCGTCCGTGTTGACGAACTGGCGAAACAGCCTTCTCCGGTCGGGATCCTCGACGACCTCCCTCCACTCGCAGCGGTACGAGTCGACGAGCGACTGCATGCGCCGCTCCAGCTCCCCGCAGATCCCCAGCTTGTCGTGCACGACCACGTCGCGGACGTGGCCGATGCCGCCCTCGACCTGGTCGAGCCACACGGCGGTGCGGGTGAGCTTGTCCGCGGTGGAGATGTAATACATGAAGAAGCGGTCGATGTAGCGGATCGCGGTGTCCTCGTCCAAGTCGGAAGCGAGGAGCTTCGCGTGGCGCGGCTTTGTGCCGCCATTGCCGCAGACGTAGAGGTTGTAGCCCGACTCGGTGGCGATGAGGCCAATGTCCTTGGACTGGGCCTCGGCGCACTCGCGCACGCACCCGGAGACGGCTCCCTTGACCTTGTGCGGGGCGCGGATGCCGCGGTAGCGCCGCTCGATGCGAACGGCAAAGCCCACCGAGTCCTGCACGCCGTAGCGGCACCAGGTCGTGCCGACGCAGCTCTTGATGGTCCTTAGGGCCTTGCCGTAGGCATGTCCGCTCTCGAATCCGGCCGCCACCAGTTCCTCCCAGATGCTGGGCAGCTGGTGCAGCTGGGCCCCGAACAGGTCGACGCGCTGGGCACCGGTGATCTTTGTGTACAGGCCGAACCTCCTGGCCACGGTTCCCAGAACGATGAGCTTCTCGGGCGTGATCTCTCCGCCCGGCACCCGCGGCACGACGCTGTAGAGCCCGCCGCGCTGCACGTTGGCGAGGAAGCGGTCATTGGTGTCCTGCAGCGTGTGGTGACTGCGCTCCGTGACGCTCTCGTTCCAGAGCGAGGCAAAGATTGACGCGGCTGCGGGCTTGCATGTCTCGCAGCCGTCACCGCTGCCGTACTCCGCGATCAGCTCGCCAAAGGTACGGATTCCCTTGACCTTCACGATGTCGAACAGGTCTTGGCGGGAGTAGCGGAAATGCTCGCACAGGGCCGGCTCGACATCCCGGCCAGCGGCCTCGAGCTCGGCGTTGAGCAGCGTAGTGACCATCGGCAGGCAGCCACCGCACCCGGTCCCGGCCTTGGTGCACTCCCCCACTGCGCGGACCGTGGTCAGCCCTTGGTTCCGGATCGCCGACAGGATCTCACCTTGGCTCACGTTGTTGCATGAGCAGACCTGGACATTGCTCCCGGCCAGAGACGATGCCGCCGCAGCGCCGTCCCCGGCAAGCTGGGCCGGCGGCGCTGTCAGGTCCTCGCCCGATCTCGCGAGGGCCGCCAGCACCGGGTAGTCGCTCGCGTCGCCCACGAGAACTCCCCCGACGAGCCGCGTGCCGTCCGGGCTGAAAAGCAGCTTCTTGTAGACGCCCGCGAATGGATTCTCGACCACTAGCGGGACCGCGCGGCCGGCGGGGGCTTCATAGTCCCCGAAGCTGGCGACATCGACGCCTAGCAGCTTGAGCTTCGCCGAGAGGTCGGCTCCGGCGAACCGCCGCTTGCGGCCGCACAGCACCGCTGCGGCGACCTCGGCCATCTCCAAACCTGGCGCGATCAGGCCGTAGACCATCCCGCGGTGCAGGGCCACCTCGCCAACGGCGAAAATGTCCGGGTCGGAAGTCTGCAGGGTGTCCCCGACCTCTACGCCACCCCTGGGCCCAACGCTGAGCCCGCACTCTCGCGCTAGGTCGTCGCGCGGCCGGATGCCGGCCGAGACGATGATCATGTCCACATCAAGGCCCCCTCCGTCGGCGAAGGCCATGCCACTCACCCTGCCGTTGCCCAAGACCTTCCGGGTGGACTTGCGCAGGTGGACGCGGACACCTAAGTCCTCGATCCTGCGGACAAGCAGCTGTGAGCCCGCCTCATCGATCTGGCGCGGCATCAGCCTGGGGGCAAATTCCACGACATGGGTCTCAAGCCCGAGATCGTGGGCCGCCTTGGCTGCTTCGAGCCCCAGCAGCCCGCCTCCGATGATGGCGCATCGGCTTGACGTGCGGGCGTAGTCGATGATGCCCTCCAAATCCTCGATGGTGCGGTAGACGAACACTCCGCGCTTGTCGACCCCCGGTATGGGCGGCACGAACGGGCGCGAGCCCGTGGCCAGCACGATGCGGTCGTACGGCACGGCTGAACCGGCCTGCGACAGGACTACCTTGGCGCCGCGGTCAATGTGGGTGGCACGTTCGCCGACGCGAATGTCGATCCCGGAGCTGCGGTACCAGCCGGCATTCGCCACGGCGAGCCGGGACGCGTCGCGGTGGCCAAAATAGTCCGTCAGGCGGACCCGGTCGTAAGCCGGGCGCGGCTCCTCGCAGAATGTGACGACACGGTACTGGCGCTCCGTGTCGAACTCGACGAGCCTTTCGCAAAAACGATGACCGACCGGACCGTTCCCGATTACGACCACTGACTCTCGTGACCCTGCCATTGCAAACTCCTCCTCAGCGTGCAGCCTGCCCCCTTGCCCGGGCGCCTCGGCCCTAGGCCCCTGGACGCCGCGCATGGGCGTTCCGGAACCCGCAAGTGGGATCGGAATTCGTTCGGCGGGGAACGAATGGAATAGTACTATTCGAGTGTAGGAACGCTTGCACGGCCCCTCAGCCGCTTATAGCCGGGATAAGAAATTCTTTTCTTGCGCGCTGCCCCTGCGGTGCTAGGCTCAGAACAGATCGGCAAGCGCAACGCAGCGCTTGGCGTCCAGCCGGCCGGGACCTGGGTCGTTCCGCACGGCTGAAGCGTGTTCACCGATTCACTCGGCTCCTGGCAGAGCCAGCCGGGGAATCGACCTTTCCCTACACCAAAGCGCAGGATGCGCCGGGCCGCGATCGGCGGCCGGGCCATCTTGGCGCCCTGTGGGCCGCGGCTCCCGCGGCAGGAAGGAACGACACGCATCCATGTCCATCGCGGCCGCACCCGGCCAGGTTGCCAGCAACCCATTCACAATCCTCGGAACGGCGGCCCCGTCGCGCGCGGAGCGCGGCTTGGCCGGCAGCTCTCCCCTGATTCCCGACATTCCGCTGGAGGACGGCCAGCAGTACGGGTTCCACTTCGACATGTCCAAGTGCATCGGGTGCAAGTGCTGCGAAGTCGCCTGCGCCGAGCAGAACAACAACCCGTCCGACGTCTCCTGGCGCCGCGTAGGCGAGATCGAGGGCGGCGTCTATCCGCACACGCAGCGTCTGCACCTGTCGATGGGCTGCAACCACTGCCTGGACCCCTCCTGCATGACTGGCTGCCCGACGCGGGCGTACACGAAAGACTCCCACACGGGCATCGTCCTGCACGACGCCGACGCTTGCATCGGCTGCGAGTACTGCATCTGGAACTGCCCGTACAGCGTTCCCACGTTCAACGACGAGCGCGGCGTCGTGGGCAAGTGCGACATGTGCCACGGCCGCCTGACCGAGGGCGATGCGCCGGCGTGCGTCAGCGCATGCCCGTCGGAGGCCCTCGCGATCGAGATCGTGGACGTGGCCGAGTGGCAGCGAAAATACGGGGACGAGGCCAACGCGCCGGGCCTGCCCAGCGCTGAGGACACGATCTCCACCACGCGCATCACCCTCCCGGAGGTCATGCCAGCCCTGCCTGAGAAGGTCGACCACTACCGCGTCCGCCAAGCCAAGCCGCACTACTCGCTCGTGCTGATGACGGTGCTCACCCAGCTCTCGATCGCGGGTTTCGCGGCCGCTTGGCTGCTGAGCCTATTCGGGAGCACGGCGGCGGCTCTGGCCGCGAGTGTGACGCTGGCCCTCGGATTGGCGGCATTCGTCGCTTCGCCCCTCCATCTCGGCCGCCCTGCCTTTGCCCTGCTGGCGATCCGAAACCTGAGGTCTTCCTGGCTGAGCCGCGAGATTCTCGGGCTGAGCGCCTTCGGGCTCGCCGCTTCTGCCTACGCGGCCATGCTCCTGGCAGGCCTGCCGGGGGCGAAGACGGCCGGGGCTGTGGCATCGGCCATAGGCCTGTTCGCGATGTACGCGACGTCGCGGATCTACCTCGTCCCCGGCCGCCCCTCTTGGAACAGCGCCCATACTGTGGCCGAGTTCTTTCTCACGGGCGCCATGCTCGGACCGCTGCTGCTGGCGGCACTAGGGGCGCTGCCCGCCGATGTCCTGAATGGCAGCGCCGCATTTGCCGCGATCGGCAACATTCTGGTGGAGATCTGGCGGTTCCTGCGCTTCGTCCGCAGCGAGGATCACGAGCGGCAGGCGACCGCGCACCTCCTGTCCGGACCGCTGGCGCGCCTTTTCTTGCTGCGGCTGGGATTGGTCGCAGTCGGCGCAATAGCGCTTCCTGCGCGCGGGCTGCCCGTGGCGGGCTTCGCGCTGGCAACAGCGGGAGCCCTGCTCGGGCGGTACCTGTTCTTCGTCAGCGTCGTGCCGAAGAACATGGCGCTGCCTTTCCTGGAGAGGAGGGCCGCGGCATGAGCCTCAGACGCCTGCTCGGTTTCGACACCCGCAAGGAGAAGTACGCCTACGGGACCGATCCGGACCACGGGTACACTGCAGCCGCCAAGATTCCCGACCGCTGGGTGCCGACGACGTGCGGCTACTGCTCGGTGGGCTGCGGCATGCAGATCGGTGTCCGCGAGGGAAAGGCGGTGGCCGCGCGAGGAGACGAGCGGCATCCTGTCAATCTGGGCAAGCTCTGCCCGAAGGGGCTGGCAGAGCACTACTCCATCAGCGCCGCCAGCAGGGCCCGTCGCCCGCTCCTGCGAGGCCCGAAAGGACGCCTTTCTCCGGTCGACTGGGACGAGGCGATCGGGGTAATGGTCGAACGGTTCCGAAGGGTGCAGGCTGCGCACGGTCCCGGTGCAGTGGGCGTCGTGAGCACCGGACAGCTCGTGACCGAGGAGTTCTACGCCCTCGGCAAGCTCGTCCAGCTGGGGCTCGGGACGAACACCTACGACGGCAACACGACCCTGTGCATGGCCAGCGCCGTAGCCGGCTACAAGCGGTCGTTCGGGAGCGATGGGCCCCCGGGAGCATACGACGACTTCGAGAAGGCGGACGTCGTCTTTCTGATCGGGGCGAACATCGCCGACAACCACCCTATCCTGTGCCATCGGCTGGAACGCAACCCGTGCAAGACAGTGGTGGTCGCGGACCCGCGCGTGAGCAAGACAGCGCGCTTGGCCGACCTGTACTTGCCGCTGAAGCCCCGCTCGGACATCGCGCTGCTGAACGGGATGGCGCATGTCCTGATCCGCGCCGGCCTCATCGACGCCGACTTCGTCGAGGCGCACACTTCCGGGTTCGGGTCGCTGAAGCGGCACCTGGAGAGGTACACGCCGGAACGGGTGGCATCCGTCACCGGCCTCGGCGAGGAGCAGGTTTACCAGGCGGCCCTGACCTACGGCAGGGCCAAGGCTCCCCTGCTGGCCTGGACGATGGGCGTGAACCACTCCACAAAGGGGACCGAGACGGTCAACACCATCAACAACCTCGCGCTGCTGACCGGCAATATCGGCCGTGCCGGCGCGTCCCCGTTCTCGATCACCGGCCAGTGCAACGCGATGGGCACGAGAGAGGCGGGCTTCACCGCCTCCATGCCGGGCTACCGCAAGTTCGAGAGCGCGGCCGACCGGCAAGAGCTGGCCAAGCTCTGGGACATCGACCGGGCGCGCATCCCCCAGGCCCGCGGCCGGGCCTACCCGGATATCGTCGAGGCCTGCGTGCGCGGCGAGGTCCGAGCGCTGTGGGTGATCGCGACAAACCCGCTCGTTTCGTTCCCGAACGTGGACGTGCTCCAGCAGGGCTTTGACAGCCTCGATTTCCTAGTCGTTCAGGACGGCTTCCACCCCACTCCGACCACTGAGATCGCCGATCTCGTGCTCCCGGCCGCCGTCTGGGGCGAGAAGGAGGGCACCTACACCAACTCCGAGCGCCGGGTCAGCAAGGTCAACAAGGCCGTGGAGCCGCCGGGCGAGGCACGGTCCGACTTCGACATCTTCATGGCGGTGGCCGAGCGGCTCGGCCTGCAGGAGGAGCTTTATCCGGGCTGGACCGGGCCCGAGGATGCTTTCAAGGAATGGAGCCGCGTCTCCGCCGGACGGCTGTGCGACTACTCCGGGCTGAGCTACGAACTTCTCGAGAGGCACAAAGGCGTGCAGTGGCCCTTCGGCCCCGAGCAAGCGGAACGGGCGAATGGAACGATGCCCCCAACGAGCCGCCTGTACGAGGACGGTCGGTTCCAGACAAAGGACGAGAGGGCTGTCCTATTCATGGTGGACTGGGAGCCCTATCCGGAGCAGCCCACTAACAAGTACCCCTTCGTTCTCAACACGGGAAGGACGGTCGAGCACTGGCACACGCGGACCAAGACCAAGGAAGTCAAGATCCTTGAGCGCATGTCACCCTCGGCGTGGCTCGAGATGAACCCGCGCGACGCCCGGAGCCTCGGCCTGAAGCCGCACGACCTCGTGACTGTGGAGTCGCCACGCGGCCAGATCGAAGACCTAGAGCTGAGGATCACCGAGATCGTGGCTCCCGGCCAGGTCTTCATGCCCTTCCACTACGAAGAGAAGAACTCGAACCGGCTGACGCAGAGTGCGTTCGACCCGATCTCGCGGGAACCGAACTACAAGCAGGCGGCGGTCCGGGTTGTCAGGAGCGGCCCCAGAAGCGCCGCCCGTTAGGCACAGCGCCCCACCCAGTCCGACCGGGGCTCGTGCCGGACCAAGTCGTCCGGCTTTCCAGAAACCAAGGCTATTGCCGCCGCCCGCGGCTCGCCCGCGAGCGGCGCCGGGCCCGCCTTGCGTGTCCCGGCTTCAGAGAGGAGAGAAAGCATGGAGTTTAGAGCAAAGGCGACCAAGATCAGCCTGTTCAGCCTCAGCACGGTGCCCATGCGGACCTTCCACATGACGTGGTTCGCATTCTTCCTGTGCTTCTTCGGCTGGTTCGGCGTCGCGCCGCTGATGGCGGTGGTCCGGGAGGACCTCGGCTTGACAAGGGAACAGATCGGGAACACGATCATCGCCTCCGTCGCAATTACGGTCGTCGCACGACTGGCCGTGGGCTGGCTCTGCGACCGGATCGGGCCCCGCAAGGCCTACACCTGGCTACTGGCGCTGGGGGCCGTCCCGGTTGCGTCGATCGGGCTGGCCGACAGCTACGAAACGTTTCTCCTGTTCCGCCTGGTGATCGGCGCGATCGGGGCGTCGTTCGTCATCACCCAGTACCACACATCGGTCATGTTCGCGCCCAATGTGGTGGGCACTGCCAACGCGACGACGGCCGGATGGGGCAATCTTGGCGGAGGCGTGACTCAGATCGCGATGCCGCTGCTGTTCGCGGGTGTGGTGGGAATCGTCGCGGACGAAGCGCTGGGCTGGCGCCTGGCTATGGTCGTGCCCGGCCTGGCCCTGCTGGCGGCGTCGGCGCTGTACTGGAATCTCACAAAGGACTCCCCCGATGGAAACTATGACCGCCTGCGCGCAAGGGGCGAGATCGCGAGCGCGGCAACTGCCGACGGGGCATTCCTGAAAGCTTGCGCCGACCGGCGGGTCTGGGCCCTGTTCGTCATCTATGGGGCGTGCTTCGGCGTAGAGCTGACCATCAACAACATCGCCGCCCTGTACTTTCACGACCACTTCGGCTTGGGACTCTCGGCGGCCGGACTGGTGGCAGGCCTGTTCGGCCTGATGAACCTCTTTGCGCGAACCCTAGGGGGGATCGCGGGAGACCGCTGGGGCCTCAGGTGGGGCCTGCGCGGCCGAGTGTGGTTCTTGGGAACGATCCTGCTCCTCGAGGGTGCGGCCCTGATGCTCTTCTCGCAGCAGGCCACACTGCCCTTGGCGATCGGCACGCTGATCCTTTTCAGCCTTTGCGTGCAGATGTCCGAGGGGGCCACCTATTCGGTTGTGCCCTTCGTGAACCCCAAGGCTCTCGGTGCGGTTTGCGGCATCGTTGGTGCGGGGGGCAACGCGGGAGCCGTGGCAGCTGGATTTCTGTTCAGATCCGCAGCCATTGCATGGCCGCAGGCTTTGTTAATCCTAGGGGCTGCGGTCACGGGTGTGTCGGCTCTGGCCTTCCTCGTACGCTTCTCGAGGGCTGACGAAGCGGCCGCGGCGCTCGAGACCAGCACTCGGCTCGCCGAAGCGGAAGCGGCAGCACTGCCTCGGGCCGCCTAGGAGCGTGCAGGCCGCCAGATTGGACGCTTGTGTCTGGGTCAAGACCCCAGAGTCGCAAAAAATAGTTCCATTGTTCCTTTACATCTGTATGATGATTCAGGGATCTTCTCTGTGAATTCTTGTTTAGTCGTTCTATAAACTCTATGTGTTCAGACTTTGAGCCACTGCGGCGCTGCTTCCATCGAGAGCCGCCTCCTCGTTCCCTCACAGGGCTCTGGCCTTCAGGGGCGAATCTGGGCGGTGATCGGGCCCTAGGGCCCGATTCGGCACTCCAGGCCCCCGGTATTCGCCAGAATCGCGCCCCGGGCGGCGCCACCCGCCCTGCCCGAGGCAGGCGTGCGGTCCCACTCGACATACCGGCGGGAACTCTGCGTGGCGCGCACCGTTCAGCGTCGGATCAGACCAGCCCGGGTGGCCGAGGCGGGGCATCGGCTGGCGGGCTGGCAGCCAGGGGATCCGATCAAGGCGCGCTGCGATACGTGGGTGGTGGAGACCAACGTCGAGTATCCGACGGATTACAGGCTGCTGTGGTTCGCGTTGGTGCAGCTGGTCAAGACGGCGGTGGGCCTGAGCCACGAGTATCACGTGGTCGGCTGGCGGAAGGCAGCCTATTGGCAGAAGCGGGCGAATCGGGGCTACCGCGGGCTGCGGCGGGAGTATCGCAAGCAGTCGCGCACCGAGCGAGTGCGGGACTTCGCGAGGGTGGCGCGGGCGATCCTCAAGCGGGGGCAGAAACTGGAGGCGAGCCTGGAAGCCAAGGGGGCGGCGGCGGAGAAGGTGGAGTCGTTGCGGAAGTGGGTGCGGCACGCGGCGCGGCAGTTGGACCAGATGGAGCGGCGACTGCTGCGGGAGGAAAAGATACCGAATGGGGAGAAAGTGTACTCTTTCCTGGAAGAATACACGCGGTGGGTGTCGAAGGGAAAAGCGGGGACACCGGTGGAGTTGGGAGTTCCGGTGGCGATCGTGGAGAGCCGGGACCAGTTTGTGATGGAGTGCAAGATCCTGTGGACAGAGCAGGACGTGGAAGTGACGGGGGAGTTGCTGAAGAAGGCGAAGCGACACTGGCCAGAGATGAACGTGTGCAGCTTTGACAAGGGGTTCTCGAGCGTGCAGAACATCAAGAACGCGGCGGGAGTGATCGAGACTCCGGTACTGCCGAAGCGCGGGAAGCTGTCGAAGGCGGACCGGGAGCGAGAGGATGGGGAGGCATTCAAGGAGGCGCGCAAGCAGCATCCTGGGGTCGAATCAGCAATCAATAGGTTGGAGCATCATGGGCTGGACCGGGTGCGAGAGAAGGGTAAGGAAGTGTTCGAGAAGGTGGTCTGGCGGGCGATATTGGCAGCGAATGTGCACCGGATCGGGAAACTGCTGAACGCTCAGGAGCAAGCGCAGAGGAAGCGCCAGGCGAAGCGGCGGCCCAAGGCCGCCTAGGGGTGCTTGCCAGTTCAGACCACAGGACAGCCGGGGCGCTGTCAGGGGGAGGTCCGCCCCCGGCCCACATCTTACATATCATGGTCTATCTGTCGTATAGATAATAATCCCATATAAGCCTTATTGCGGTGTTATGGCCGTTGGATAACGGCATTTCGGATCGAGTTCCGCTGGTCGCAGCGCAGGATCTTACCTGATGAATCACGGGCTCTGCCCGCTCATGGGGGGTTTTGACCCAGACACTAGCTCCGAGTCCGCCGGGTTGCTGCCCAAGCGTCCTCGAACTCGTTCGGCGAGAGGTAGCCCAGCGCGGAGTGCCGGCGGCGGCGGTTGTAGAAGCCTGCAACGAATTTGAAGATTTCGGTTGTGGCTTCTGCGCGCGTCTCGAATGGGGTGCGGCGCAGCAGTTCGCATTCGAGGGTGGCGAAAAAACTCTCGGCCATCGCGTTGTCGTAGCAACTTCCGACGGCACCCATCGACTGCAGCACGCCGGCCTGTGCGCAGCGCGAGGTGCAGGCCACCGCGGTGTACTGGCTGCCATGGTCGGAATGGAAGATGACGCCCTTTGCGCCCCGGGTCTCGAGCGCCATCTCCAGCGCGGTGCGCGTCAAGTCGGCAGTCTGGCGCGCGGCCATGGCCCAGCCCACGACCTTGCGGCTGAACACGTCGATCACGATCGCCAAGGACAGGAACCCCTCCTGCGTGTCCACGTAGGTGCTGTCGGCCACCCACAGCCGGTTGGGCTCGGTGGCCTCGAATTGCCGCTTGACCCGGTCCGGCACCGGTTCTGCGTTGGGGTCCGCCCGCGTCGTGCTCCGCGGGCGGCGCCGGTGCACACCCTGCAGGCCCAGCGAGCGCATCAGCCGCTCCACCCGCTGCCGCGACACCGCGCGGCCCGCCGCCCGCAGCGTCGCATGCACCCGCCGCCCGCCGTAGGTCCCGCCCGACTCTTCGTGAATCTCGGCGATCCGGGTGCCCAACGCTTGGTGCTCCACCCCCCGCCGACTCGGTGGCCGCCGGTGCCATGCATGGTACCCGCTGGCGGAGACCCCCAGCACCCGGCACATCATGGCTGTCGGATACTGACCCTGGTACCCGCTTGAGAACTCGAAGACCCTGACGGCATCGAACCGGTCTCCCGAGCGAACCAGGCTGCGGCCTTTGCCAAGATTTACCGCTCCATCCGCACCCGCCGCAGCTCACGCCGCAATTCCCGGAGCTCTTTGCGCTCCGCGGTCGTCAGCCCGTCCTTGCGCTGACCGCTGTCGATCTGTGCCTGCTTCACCCACCGTCGCAACGAGTCCTGCGACACCTCAAACTCCTCGGCGACCTCCCGCAGGCGCCGTCCGCCCGCCAAGAACACCTTCACCACCTGTGCCCGAAACTCCTTCGGGTAGGCCTTCACATACCGTTGGCTCATCGCTGGGGCCCTCCTGTTACCCCGCCACTACAGTGCCGCATCTCCTCGAAAAACCGCACCTCTCAGGTGTCCACGAAATCGCAGGCTCTCCACCCCGGTGCGCTCCCGTGCAGCCGCTGCCAGTCGCGGCCCAAGCGCCGCAGCGCCAGGCCCAGCACGTGGCTGGCGAGGTTCTTGACCACCACGCCGGGCCGCACCAGGAAACGGTCGTTGGAGACCAGCTTGGGCAGGTTCCGGCGGCGGGTGCGCTCGTCCCAGCCCAGATGCTTGTCGCGCGGTCCCAGGCGCATCGGCGCGGCCACGAAGCTGACCACCCCCACGTCTTGGCCCCCGGCTCGGACGCCGTACACCAGCCGGCAACCCGGTGCGCGCCCGCGCCCCAGCGGATGGTCCGCAGCCAGCAGGTCCCCATAGTGCCGACGCAGCTTGAGCGTGTCGGCCGGGCGCAGGCTGACCGCTCCCAGCTCCTCCAGCGAGCACTGCAGCCGGACCGGCCGGCAGCCCCCCGCCGGGCGCCGCCCCGGCGGCAAGGGCAGACCTAGCTCCGCCGCCAGCCCCGGCAGGCCCTTGCGAGCCGAGGCCGCACACACCTCGCCCTTCCGGTTGCGCCAGCCATCCAGCTCACACAGCTGGCGTACCAAGGCCGCCCGCGAGAGCTTGCCCTTCTGCAGAGCCTTGCCCAACCAATCGGCTGTGTCCGGCTTCAGCATGCGCAGACCAATTCGCACTACTGCTGTTCTACACGACTAACCCCCTCCGTGTCAACTACGATCTAGCGCTAGGGGCTGGACTGGCCCAAGAATTCTCGATGCTATGATAATGTTGGGATTGTAGCCGAGTGGATCTATAGCTCACTGAGGCGCGATAGTAGTTGCGTGGAGATCGAATCTTACGGTGCTCGATGGTGGCGGTTCGATTTCCACACCCACTCGCCCGCTTCGTACGACTACGGGAGAGGGCCGGATCAGGAGGCGCTGAGCGAGCGTTCGCCCAGACAGTGGCTTCTTGACTTCATGGCGGCTGGCATAGATTGCGTCGCTATCACTGACCACAACACCGCACGGTGGATCGATAGGCTCAAAGCGCAGTACCAGGCGCTGGAGCACGAGCGCCCACAGGGCTTCCGTGAGTTACATCTATTTCCCGGTGTTGAACTCACTGTTCATGGTGGTGCCCACCTGCTTGCGATTTTCGATCCGGAAATAACCGAGCTAGATCTTATTCAGCTGCTAGCTAGGATCGGACTTCCTGCAACTCCGGAAGATCCGTCCTCGCTACGTACGGAAGTCCCATTCGCTCAGGTGGTGACGTCAATCATTGAGGCCGGTGGCATAGCGATTCCTGCACATGCAGATGATTCCCGCGGGGTGCTAAATGTGTTTTCCGGGCAGACATTGCAACAGATTCTGCAGATCCACTCAATCATTGCCGCCGAGGTATCCGACCCTAGGGCACTGCAAACTGGGCCCGCAGGCCACCAATGCGTCCATTGGACTCCGGTTCTGGGTTCGGACAGTCACCATCCTTCAGGGCAGCCAGGGGAGAGGTTTCCTGGAAGCCGCTTCACGTGGGTGAAGATGGGGCACCCTTCCATTGAAGGCCTGCGTCTGGCGCTGTTGGATGGCGCATCCCTGTCGGTGCGGAGAAGTTTGGATGAGCCCCAGGATCCGAACAGGCACGCCCATCTGGTGATCGCATCCGTCACTGTTACCGACGCAAGGCACGCCGGAAGAGGCAGCCCGCTTCGCTTGACCTTCAGCCCTTGGATGACCTCCATTATTGGAGGACGAGGCACTGGCAAGTCGACAGTTCTGGAAATGATGCGGCTTTGTTTGCGAAGAGAAAGCGAACTGCCTGAAGAACTCTTGGCCGACCTGGGACGCTTTGTGACAGTTGCTCGGTCCCGAGACGCTCCTGGCGGATTGACAGATGACACGCGGGTCGTCGTTGAGATGCGAAAGGGTGGCGACCGCTTTCGTGTAGGCTGGTCGCACAATCACGCCGGACCAGTAATCGAGCGTCAGGGTGAGGACGGCGGGTGGAAGACAAGGCCGGGCGAAGTGCGTACTCGCTTCCCCGTCCGGATTTTCAGCCAGAAGCAAGTTCTGGCGCTAGCAAGCCGACCCGACTTTTTGGTCCGCTTAGTCGATGAGTCAAGTGAAGTGGACGGTCTACGGTTCGAGGATCGAAGAGGCGAACTTGAGACTCGTTTCCTTAGCATTCGAAGCGAATTGCGAGCACTTGGGACCCGCCTTGCAACGAGGGAGCGGCTTAAGGGTACCCTAGATGACCTCAACCGTCGCATCGAACTCATCGAAAAGAGCGATTACCGCGACGTGCTCGTCACGTATCGACGTGCCAGGCGGCAAATCGTCGTATTTCGCAGTCGCACGCGAGAATTGAACCGGTCTGTGGAGCTGATTCGGGAGGCCGCCGATGAAGTGGAGCCTAGTGACGTTAAAGATCGAGATTTTGACGCTACCGATGATGCGGAGTCCGAAGCATTGAACTTGCTCCTCAGCGCGGCAACAACACAGCGCGAGAGCGCAGGCCAACTCCGTCAATCCGCGACGGATCTTGACGAATTCACCACCAAGTTCGATGAGTTGTTCAAGGGCTCCAGCCTTCGAGGCAAGCTCCGGCAGATAGAGAAGAACTACAAATCGCTCAGGGCGAATCTTGACAGTGCTGCAATCAATGATCCGAACGAATTCTCCTCGCTCATTCAGCAACGTCAGGCGGTTGAGGGCAAGATCAAGGATCTCGACCGGATCGAGCATCGGGTTCAGGCCCTTAACGCTGAGGCTCGCGTCGTTCTGGCAGATCTGGAGGCTCTCCGCTTCGAGCTCTCAAAGCAGCGAAGTGCGTTCTTGGGGCGAGCGCTGAAAGGGAATGCATATGTGAGAATGACGCTGATGCCGTTTGGAAATGATCCGGCTTCTCAAGAATCCGAGTTTCGAAAGGTGTTAGTAAAGGAAGATGGCCGCCTTGCCACTGATATTTTGGATCCTGCCGGCTCGCGCGGGATACTTGCGGAGCTTTACCGAGGTCTACAGGGAGAGTCGAGTCACGACAGGGCAAATAGGGTCAAGGAGCGCGTTCGGACGATCAAGCAAGACATCCTTGCTGCGCGTGAGGGAGGCGGAAGCACCGATCGGACAGAGTGGTTTCGCAAGCACATTCGGGGACTGTCAGCTGAGCAGATCGATCGTCTCCGGCTTTGGTGGCCGCAGGACACGTTGAAGATCGAGTATAGACGCCCACAAAGAAGTGGATGGTCACCGCTGGAGAGTGGTTCCCCAGGGCAGAAGTCTGCAGCACTGCTGGCGTTTCTGTTGTCCTATGGTGAAGAGCCCCTCATTCTCGATCAACCCGAAGATGATCTCGACAATCACCTGATCTACGATTTGATTGTCAAGCAGATCCGTGGCAACAAGAGAAGACGGCAAGTGATTGTTGCCACTCATAATCCAAATATTGTCGTGAACGGCGACGCAGAACAGGTCGTGACCATGGACTTTCGAGGAGGTCAGTGCGACGTGTTTCAGGATGGAACCGGATGCCTTCAAGACATGGGGGTTCGCGAAGAGATTTGCCGAGTTATGGAAGGCGGCCGAAAGGCATTCGACGCCCGACATCAGCGACTTGCAATCGAGATACAGCGTGCGACATAACCCCCATGATTTGCTTTCACGAATCGCGGCAGGAGAGGACTCATATCTCGAACTTAAGGAATTGGTGTTCAGCGGCAAGGTGCTGAAAGGTCCCAAGAGGAATGCGCTTGCCGACGAAATCGCAGCTTTCGCCAATGCGCGCGGCGGAAAGCTCGTACTGGGAATTGAAGACGACACGAATGAGATTCTCGGCATCCCCTTCGAGAATCTGGATTCCGTTGCCAATCTTGTGACGGAGATCTGCCATGATGCGATCGATCCCCCGGTCGATGCGATGATTGAAAAAATGGAGCTGCCCCAGAGTTCCGGCAGTTTGCAGTGGGTTCTGCTGGTGGAGATCACTCGAAGCCTGTCAGTCCACCGTAGTCCGGGAGGATACTATCTCCGTTCAGGTACGTCAAAGCGAAGAATGTCACAAGATCAGTTGGGCCGGCTGATGCAACAGCGAAGCAGGACCCGCTTGATCCAGTATGACGAGACCGCGGTGCCAGACACATGGCTGTCCAACCTTGACCCTGCGTTAGTCGATCGGTTCCGAACGAGTCGCACGTCGGATGAACTCGAAACTCTCGCGGTGAAACTCGGAATGGCTACCAGAGACGATAGTGAGAATTCGAGTCTGACACTTGCAGGCGTTCTTCTCGGCACGGTGCATCCCGAGCGATGGCTTCCAAACGCGTTCATTCAGGCGACATCGTATCGTGGCACGAGCATCGGAGGGGCGCTAGACATGTCGAACTACCAGATAGACGCGAAGGACATTCGTGGGCCGCTTGATTTGCAGGTGGCGGATGCGTGCCGATTTGTGGCTAGGAACCAGCGGCTGTCGGCACGGAAGACGCTCGGGCGTTCAGACTTGCCACAGTACGAGATGACCGCAGTTTTTGAGGCGCTAGTCAACGCAGTTGCACACAGGGACTATTCTCTACAACGGTCCAAGATTCGACTTCGTATGTTCTCGGACCGTCTTGAACTCTACTCCCCCGGGGATTTGGTTAATACGATAACGCCGAGTACGATGGCCTATCGCCAAGCAACTAGGAACGAGGTAATAGCTAGCCTCCTCGGCAAATGCAGCGTTCCAAAGGAGATTGACAGCTTGGAAACTTTCCGAGAGACGCTCATGGATCGACGCGGAGAGGGCGTGCCGATCATACTTGAGCGTAGCGAGACCCTTTCAGGGCGGGAGCCGCGTTACGAAGTAATCAATGGAGTGGAGCTGCTGCTGACGATCTTTGCTGCTGGATGATTGATGTGGAATCCATGGACCGAATTCCCACTGATCGCCGATAACGTGTTGGAGGCTTCGTCGGCCGCCGCGAACGTCCACACCGTAAGATTGCTATCGACGGCTGGCTCAGCGTGCATCTGCGTTCCGCACAGACGGAACTGTGCACCCCAGACCTTGAGGCGCCGGGCAGGAGAGGTTGTCACCGAGCCTCTCCCCCCTGTCACGTTAGGGAGTCCCTTTCCTCGGACGAGTACCGGCGGACCTGGTTCCCCGCCGTCAGCAGTACTATGAAGGCGCTACGACTCCCTGCCATGCTTCCCTTCGACTTATTGTTTTCGCCAGCCGGTACCACGTCTGGCCTGCTTGTTTGTGTTCGCCGAAGCGCTCCCTCGACCCCCTAGGCCGGAGGCGAGGGCCGGGACCTTGCTGGTAGCCGGGCATCCCACAATACGGCTCTCTCACGTGGACAGGACAGGACCTCCCAGGTTCCCTGACGAGCCATCCTGCGGCTTTGCGGTCGTTCTCGGACCCCGGCCGGCCCCCCAGTGCCTCACCTTGGCGGCACTCGCAGGGCTGCCCCCAGCTTCAGAACACTGAAGGCGCCGACATTGCGGATTTCGAGGCTCAATAGCGTTGCTTTGCCGCCCGTTGTGTACGCTTCACGACATGCGTTGCCGCGTGCCATGCAACACTCGGTCACGGCTGGTGGGCTGCACCTTTGCCGGACGGGAGTCGAACCCGCTGGCTTATAAAGAAAGGTTTCAGCTCATCGCATCCTCCTCTCCAGGGCTTGCCCTGGCGCAATCCGAGTTCCGAACATGGGTGGCCGGTTCGCTCCGAGGTGTCTCGCCATAACCACCGCATTGACAACGAGTTGCGTCCTCGCCGTGGTTGCTCGGTTTCGGTTGGCAGACTCTGAAGCGGCCAATTTAGGTGTCACTGTCAGCAGCGGGCAGGCGATTCTTCCAACCGATGATCTGGCCAGCCGGACACGACGGAGGATTCGAATCCGTCAGGAACACAGCATCTCGGATTGGGAATTACTGACGTGAGTACCCAAGATCCAGATGTTGTTGTCAATCACCGTCGAAAATTGCACACTTCTGACAATTGAAAATTGCACACTTTTGGGGAGTCGCCGCAGAGGGGGCGAAGCGACCGGAGCGGGGGCTCCCGATGGAGTCGAGACACCCATCATGACCCTGTTCCCCCATTCCCGGCGTGCTCCGCGGAGACGGCGCGGGAGGCCGTTGGGTGGATGGCCTTGGAGAGCTCCATATGGCGTCGCATCCGGTAGCTGTTGCCCCGGATGTTGACGATGTGGCAGCGGTGCAGCAGCCGGTCCAGCAGGGCAGCGGCCATGACCTCGTCGTGCAGGATCTCGCCCCACTGCTCGAAGCCCTTGTTCGAGGTGACCACGGTCGAAGCGTGCTCGTAGCGCCGGTTGACGAGTTGGAAGAAGAGGATGGCGCCGCTGCGGGCTGCCCATGACACACAATTGAGGCCGATGCTTGGATGAGGAGGCAAGGATACTTTGGGTCCTACGCGGTTTGTCACACACTCCGGCATGAGTGGGACGGGTCGGGTGCCGGTCCGGCTCGGAATCAGACTCGGCACCGGCACTGGTCCCTATGAACTCCCGCATGGGGCCCTGCTGCTCCAGATCGAGTTGGAGACAGCGCTTGCAAGAGGCCTTGCTTCCAAGCCCTTGGATGGTGCAATTGGCTGGTGTCGGCGGGCAGGACGGATTACTCGGCCGCCAGCTTGCGGATCACCAGGCTGTGCTCTCCCATCCGCAGGATCCGCCCGTAGCAGCGCGCTTCAGCGGCCAGATCGATGTGGCCCTCCCAAAGCTTCTGGTGCCCTGGAGGGGGGTCCCCTTTGCGATTCAGGTATCCGCCCATCATCGCCATCGTGCGCACTGCCTGGCCGACGTTGTCCGGCGTTGGCAGCTTCCGGTCGTGCGCAAAGTCCCGCAGCACCATCAGCTCAGTCTCCGTGAACAGCAAGTCTGCCGGCAATTCTGGCGTCTGCCGGCCCACCAGCGTCATCACCATCAAGCGCCAGGCAATCACAGCCCTGATCGCCACCGCTCGCTCAATGCGCTCCACGCTGCGGTGCTGCAACAATTCCACCTTGCAGCCAGACTTCAGCACCCGGTGCCAGTCCTCGATCCGCCAACGCTGGCGGTACCACCCCAGCACCCGCTCGGCATCTGCCTGGCTGTCCACCGCGCATGTCGTCAACAGCAGCCACTCCAGGCGCGGCCCACTCTCCGGCTGCGCGTACTCGCGCACGTGCACCACCTGCATTTCCAACGCTTGGCTGTCGGTGTCCGGTGCCGGCAGGCGCACCGTTTGCCAGCGCAGGCCCACCACCGCCCGGCGCGCCGCGCGCGCCGGGCGCGCACCCTGTCGCCGCGTGCCGCGCCGTGCTGACTGCCGGTCCACCTGAATCTGGAGCGTGGCCTGCGCTGGCGCTGCGCGCAGCTTGTCGAACAGCTTCGCGCCGCCCGGGTCCAGGACCCGGTTGTGCCGCGCGCGCACCAACAACTCCACTCCGTCCAGCTGGCCTTGCTCGCGGAACAGCGCGAACGCGTCCCCTTCCCGGTCCAGCACCGCCACCATTTGCGGGCGATCTTCCACCCCGGCCACCAGTTCCGCGCTGTCCCGCAGCCCCCGCAGCCAGCGCCCTGTCTTGCGCTCCTCGACCGGTTTGACGCGCTCTGGCTGGCCACCCTGGGCTGTCCGATCAAACTCGACCCGCGTGACTCCCAGCGGCAGTCCGCCCTCGCTGATCGCCAGCGTCGAGTGCATGTGCAGCCCCACGCTGCCCTGCGAGTGTTGGTTCTTGCCGATCAGGCCCAGCCCCTTCCCCGCGCTGTGCTCGGCGAAGTTAAGATCGGTGCCGTCCTGCACCAGCAGCACCGTTTGCTGCCCGCGCATGCGCCGCAAAGTGCGCTCGCGGTGCGGGGCGAGGATGTTCTCGACCGTCACCGCCGACTGGTCGGGCTTGTCGATCAAGCGGTAGTGGCCGCGGACTAGGGCCAGATCGCCCTCGGCCGCGCGCGGGAAAGAGGCCATCGGCTTGGCGGACTGCACACTGGCGCTGCGCACCAGCCTGCGTCCCAAGCGTACATCCCGGAGCGGGGCGCCGCCGAACTCGTTCTGGGCCCACTGATCGAGATTGAGGCCGTCGGCGGGGCCCAGCGGGCCACGCTCGGGCGGCTCCGGGACAGGCTTAGGAGCTGGTCCGGACAATTTGAGCAAGCGCCGCCAGCGCGGGTTCAAGTGGCGCAGGAAGATGCGCTTGGGGGGTACTTGTGTGCCGCGCGGGGTGCAGCGGCCGCGGCCCGCGGTACAACCGACGTAGGTGAAGTTGGCGGCGCGGAAGCAGGTGCCAGAGTGCTGGCTTGTGTCCGCAAAGGTCTCCACCAACCATGGGCGGTAGTTGTAGCGCTGCTGGAAGTCCGCGGGCAGGCGGCGCAGGCAGAGCGAGAGGGCCTTGGAGGCCAGATTTTGGCAATGCACAGCGGGGCGTACCAGATAGCGGGAAAGGCCGACGATGCGGTGCAAGTGGCGCAGGCGGGTGTCCCGGTCCCAGCCGATCCACTGGTCCCGCTCGCGCAGGGCGAGCGCGGAGGCGGCAAAGACGGCCGCGCCGAGGATGCCGTGGTCGGAAATGATCAGGTAGCGCATCTGGGCGCCGACGTGGCGCACAGCGCCGCGAGGGTGCTCGCAGGCGATCAATCGCTGGCACAGTTGGCGCTGGTGGGGCGAAACAGCGGGAACGATTTCGAGGCCGCGCACACGCTCAACGCTGGAGGGCACGTCAAAGGGATCGGGGACGGGGACGGGGTCCGCTGCCTGGGCTTCGCGGTGAGCACGGAAGTGTCGGAAGACGCGCGGGGCCGGGATGCAAATCAAGCCCTTGGATTCCAGTGCGCGAAGGACCTTCAAGCACGAGGCGACTTGAGGGCGCTTCCAAGAGTCGAAGAACTCAAACTCAGAGCAGATGCGGCGGGCAACCTCAGTGCGGCTGGCAGCGCCAGCCGCGGCCGAGATCGCCTGCGCACGCCCAAGGATCTCGGGACGACGGAGCGTCGGGCCGATCAGGTTCTGCTGGGACATGCTCCAGTTGTGACATAGCCGCTACCCGGTTGTCAAGTCCGTTGTGTGTCATGGGCAGGCTGCGGGTGACCGGGAGGTAGCCGATCTCGTCCACGACCAAGAGCGCCGGGTGGGTCAGAGTCTTGAGCCGGTGGTTGAGCCGGCCGGCGGCTTGGGCCTCTTCGAGCGAGTCGATCAGGTCCGTCAGCGTGCCGTAGTAGACCCGGCGCCCGCTTTCGGCGGCCGTGATGGCCAGACTGATCGCCAAGTGGGTCTTGCCGACGCCGGGCGGGCCGAGGAACACGACGTTCTCCTTGCGCTCCAGGAACCCGAGTTCGTGCAGCGAGTCGACCTGTTCCCGTTTCACCGAGGGCTGGAAGCTGAAGTCGAAGTCCTCCAGCGTCTTGATGGCCGGAAGACGGCTCGATCGCATGGCCGTGGCGAGGCGCCGGCTGTTGCGCAGCGTGATCTGGGCGGCCAGCAGCAGCTCGATGGCCTCGGCCGCGGTGGTTCCGCCGCTGTCCACGCCTGAAAGCACCTCGTCGAGGGCTTCCAGGGCCCCGGGCAGCTTCAGATCGGCCAATTGGGCCGCGATCCGCGCGCTCCTGGACCGGGCCTTCACGAAATTGCTCCCGTGATCTCGGCGTAGTCGGACAGCGGACGACGCTCTACGTCCACGACCAGGCGTGTCGAGGGTGCCCCGGTCTGTCTCGTCGAGGGCTCCGGCTGCGGCACCACGGAACGGTAAGGCCAAGCAGCCAACGGCCGCAGACAGGACCGCTCCCGCTCGAACCGGTCCGCCACGCGCTCCTTCAGCGTGCCGTGGACCCGAATGTTGGCCACGCCATCGAGCCACAATAAGATCCGAGAGTTGCGGTCTTCGTCGGATACGAACTCCTTCCCGTAGAAGAAGCTCTCTCTTATATAGCGAATATGCCGCTCGACCTTCCCTTTTGTCTGGGCCCGGTACGGGCGGCATGCGCGGATCCGAAAGCTCCAGTGGCGGCTGAAGCGCAAAAACTCCGGATTCTCGATCAGCCGTCCGCCCTCGTTCCGCTTGTCGCCTGTGATGACGGCCTTCATCTGGTCGAACAGCAACTCCGACGGCACCCCGCCGAAGTACGCGAACGACGCCTCCAGCCCCCGCATTACCACCGGCATCGTCTGGCGCTCGTAGAACCGCAACCACATCCGCCGCGAATAGCCCAGCACCACGATCAGCGCGTGCCGCTTGCCCCACGGCAGCCGGAATTCCGCGAAGTCCACCTGCCCCTGGTGGCCCGGAGCCGTCTCAAACCGCTGCAACCGGCTCCACTGGCTCCCGTGGCCGTACTTCCCGCACGTAGCGCTGCACCAGCCCGTACCCGCCCCCATAGCCCGCCGCCTGCACCTCGTTGAACAGACGCACCGCGCTCAGCTGCGGATACTCGGCCAGCCGCGCGTCGATAATCCTCTTGTAACGGTCGAGCTTTGACGGCTGCCCTGACCTCGGGCCGTACCGCAGCGCCTTGTTGTCCGCTCCTCGGTCCAGCTCCCCCGCTTCGATCCACTGGTACACCGTCCGCCGGCTGATCTCCAGTTGCCGGGCGATCTTGCTCTTCGGCATCCCCTGCTCCAGATGATGTCGCAACAGGACCCGCTTCTCTCTCCCGATCACTCCGCCCCCTCCATTCAATGCTGACGCAAGATCCACAGGCCCGCTCCAAACCAAAAAGTGTGCAATTTTCGACGGCCACATCTGTGCATTCTTGCACGGTCGGCAACAGTTGTATAAGTTCCGGCAAGAGTCCAGCATATGGTACTCGTCCCGAATCGGAATAGTCTGCGTCTATTTGCGGCATTCTGCCGGTCTCACATCGTGCTCGGCGCCCATTCGACCCAGTATCTGTGGAACTCATTCTGGCCTCCATGAGCACCTAATCTGTGCCGGGCAGTTCCCCCGTCCCTGGCCCGCCTCTGCTGCTCTAGCAGCCGACCGTCGTGCGCGGCAGTTCCAATTCTCAGCCCAGAATGCGCGGATCCGCCCCTCGGGCATCCCCTGCTGGGCGCCGGCAGCCGGCCGCGGCTCCCAGCCGGGCCGGCTGCCGTTGGCGGCTCCTCGCCGCCGGAGCCGCTGGTGCGTCAGGCGGCCGCAGCCCGGCCGGCCAGCATGGCCCAGGTCAGACGCCTGCCCTGCAGCCCCAGCGCCACCTGCCTCAGCTGCTCCGCCGTGTCCAGCGGGCGCAGGTTGCTGCGCCCGCAGAACTCCTCCAGATAGCGATGCAGATGGCGCACGCTGACGTGGTGGTAGATCCCGTACAGCCCGCGCTTGAACAGCGCCCAGAATGACTCGATGCCGTTGGTGCTCACCTTGCCACGCACGTACTCTCCGCCGGAATGGTTCACCGCTGCGTGCTGGAAGCCCTCCAGCGACTGGTAGCTGGAAGAGCTGTCCGTGTACACTTCCGCGCCCGGAGTTGCAATCTTGTTCACGTAGTCTTGCAGTTCCTCTTTGGTAGTGTTCAGCACTGCTTGCGCATGCACTCGTCCCGTGGCGCGGTCGCGCCCTCCGACCACCGGCTGCTTGCCGACTGTCCCGCGCCCGGCGTTCAGCTTCTTGCTGGCGTGCTTGTTCTTCTCTTTGCCTCCAATGTAGACCTCGTCCACCTCCACCGGGCCGGCGAACAGCCCGGCGGGTGCGGCCAACCCGGCCCGCACGCGATGGCCCAGATGCCAGGCCGACTTCTGAGTGATGCCCAGCTCGCGGCTCAGTCGCATGCTGGAGATGCCCTTGACGCTGGTGCAAATCAGATAGATGGCCAGGGCCCAGAGGCGGTAGCCGAGCTTGGTGTCGGCCATCACGGTGCCGGTGCGCAGGGAGAAGCGCTTACGGCAGGCGCGGCAGCGATAGGGCATGGAGGGGTGAGCGCAGCCGGACTGCACCTTGTCAGAGCCGCAATGGGGGCACTCGGGGCCGTGGGGCCAGCGGAGATCGGCGAACCAGATTTCGGCCGCTCCGTCGTCAGGGAACATCTGCATCACTTCGATCATCGAGATGCCCTTGCGGAACCATTTACCGGGACTCTTATAGGCCGAACCGCTCTTCCCAATCACTCTATTATTATACACTAAATGCAGGTTCATTGAAACCAGAATCTGAGAATGAAATGTACGATTTGTGACCTTGGGCACTCACGTCAGTAATTCCCTTTTTTCTTGCAAGGGTTTGCGGCCGGCCCCCTTCCTGCGCACACGGTCGGTGTCGACGTCGCCGCTGGCGAGTTCGTGGCGGCCCCGGCTGACGGTCGAGCGGTGCAGGCCGAGCAGGGCGGCGGCGCGCAGGTCGCCCCCGTGGCCGCACAGCAGGGAGACGAGGCCGGCGAACAGGCGGCGCTGCTGTTCGTTGAGCAGGCTGCAGAGCAGGGCGATGGCAGCGGCCACGGGGGTCTCGACGAGCTGGGGCTCGGGCGGCGGCGGGAAGGGCTGGCCGGCTTCTTGGATGCGGCGGGCAGCGATCTGCAGCTGCTGGCGGGCGGGGTCGGCCGAGCAGTACAGGGTGCGGCCGCGCAGCCGCAGGCGGGCCAGCTGGCCGTGGCGGGCCAGCAGGGCGAGGGTGTCGATGGTGCGGACACCCAGCAGGGAGTCGAGTTCGGCGGGGCGGAAGCCGGCGCCGGAGGAGCTGACGAGGGCCCGGGCGGTGGCGCGCAGGGTGCCGTGGGAGGAGAAGCGGACACGGTTGTCGTGGAACCACAGGCCGAGCGAGTCAAAGCGGGCGCACTCGGGGAGGGCGTAGAACTTGCCGCTGTGGGAGTAGGAGGAGAGGTGGCCGAGCTGCTTGAGCTTGCGGGTGGAGAGTTCCGGATTAAACGGGCGGCGGGGCGCGGTTGTGTTCCGGATTACTTGGCCGGGGGTGTTGTGGCCGGGATTGGCAGGAGCTCGGAGCGGGAGTTTCGGGATTGCTTGCGTCTGGCTGGGAGCGGGCGAGGGTGAGCTGGAAAACTGCTACTGCAAGAAGGAAAAGGAAGAGGTCAGGGGGAGCGTAGTAGCAGGAGTTGGTTCCAGTCCTTGGCGCCGGGAGGTGGGAGGCGTCGGGCAACCGCCGTTCTGCCCTACTCGAGACGCAATTCGTAGTCCACTGGATTCCGGATTGCTCTGCTGGCTCAGCCGTCTTGACATTCAGACAGAGTGACCCCAGATCGCTTCAGTTCAGGAAAATAATCTGAAGTTCAACAGCGGGAAACGGTGGCGTGGGAGGCACCGCCGAGGGCGCTGGCGAGTTCGGGGAGGGTGGCGAGGGTCATGCGGCGCAGGATGTCGGCCAGGGTGTCGGAGGAGTAGAGGGTGGGTCTCACGGGCCAATATTATAGCATTCATACATTCATATATGAATCATCTCATAACAATCGGTCTGCACTGGGGGGCATAATGTGACTTGGGAGGGCCGGATGTCGCCCGAGAAAGGGTATTTGGGCGAGAATGCCCCCCCCAGTCGTGGATTGTCGTCGGTGCAGGGTTGCTACAGCCAGCCTCATCCATGCAACTAGCGCCTGACGGAGACGCTAGAGTTTCGGATTCTTGGCGAATCAAGACAGAATGCTGTAGGTATTTGTGACTGCACCCTTAGAGACGCCTTCAGCCCGGTCCGACAGCTTTGGAGGCTTCGGACGCCCATTGTCTTGGCTCCGCCGGGCCTTGGTGCCGGGTCCGCCGTTGCTGTTTGCGCTGCGTTTCTCGGAGAGCTCCGAGGCCGGCCGGTTCCCCCTCAGAACGTGAATCGCAGGACGAGCCGGATCTCGCGGGAGTTGCTGTTGTAGACCTGGTCCGGCCGGTCGAACAGCGGGTGGCTTGGAATCAGGTTGCTGCGCGTGATGTTGGAGGCAACAGCGCGAACGCTGTTGAGCGACCCGGGCGTGAACTGAGGGTGGTTCAGGGCGTTGTAGAAAGCCGCCCTGAACTCGACAGCCTTCGATTCGCCGACCGGCAGGCGCTTGGTGGCGCTGACATCGAAGTTGTTGATGCCGCGCAGCGGGAGGGTGTTCCGTCCGCCGCTGGGATGGACGCCCGCCCCCGCCTTGATGTAGCGCGCGTTCGGGTTGTCGGCCAGATACCCGACGATCTCTCCGTCGCCTCTTGTCAGCGCTGTCACATCGCTGCCGATGCGGTCCTGCCCCGAGGGATTTACGATCGCGCGGTCTGCTGCAGCGTCCAGGTTGCGGTTCGAGTCCAGTCCGCTTTGCACCGTGCCGTACTGGGGCGATTCCGCCGTGTACATCCCCGAAAGCACCCAATTACCCAGCAAGTGCCTCTTGAACGGCCTTGCCGCAGTGCGGAACCACGGTGCCTCGTAGACCCAGGCGACCGTGAATCTATGGGTCCGGTCCAAGAAGGAGCGCGCTCGCTCGGAGCGCATGTCTTGGAAGTCCTGAGGACGCCGCGGGGATAGCAGCGTGGAGAACAAGTCCGCGGTGCTGTCGTCGATGTTTTTGCTCCATGTATAGGCCGCGATGAATTGTAGGCCATTCGAGAACCTCCGCTTGGCCTCCGCCGCCAAGCCGTGGTACACGGAGTTGCCGCGATTCAGGAAGCCGTAGATCACGGGGCTGAAACCCGCATCTGTGAAGCGCGGGAGTGCGATCGGATCGGAATCAATGTCCGCGAGCGTCAGCTGCAGATCGTCCAGCTCGGCCTGCGACGGGCGCCGGAGGAACGTGGGGAGCGAGCGCCCCGGATGAGCGCGGGCGACCAGCGGCAGGATCGACTGGGTGAACAGCCGGACACCGCGCGTGCCCAAGTACCGGGCCGAGAACGTGTAGTCATCAGCCACGACTCGCTCGAGGCCGAAGTTCCATTGGATCGAGTAGGGAAGGTGCTGATCATGGATGAAGGCCGAGGTCAGCGAGCGGGCGCCTTCCTCGTCCAGCTCTTGCGGTCGCTGGTCTGGTCTGATGCCTCCGTCAGCGAGAAAGTTCTCCGTGTCGACGGTCGTGTCGCCCCGAAATGTGTTTTCGAGCTGGGGCGGCTTGGTCAGCGTGCCGAGATTCGTGAAGTAGCTGTCGTAGGCGATGCCGAAACCGGCCCTCACGACCGTCCTGCCGTCCGCTCCCGGAGAATAGGCAATTCCCGCCCGGGGTGCGAAATTCCTCATCTGGGCTCGCGGCTCGCGGAATTCCAAGACTCCGGGCACAGAGGAAATGGCGTTGATTCTCTGCAGCTTGTCTCCGTAGGGCATGCCCTTGAACTCGTGGCGCAGCCCCGTTGTCAGAGTGAAGTTCCGCCGCAGCTTGCTCTCAAGGGAGAAGTACGAGTAGAACTCCGTGTTGTTTCCGTTGTAGACGCTGCCTCCCGTGTTGCGCTCTGCTTGGATGTCCGGACTGAGGTCGCGCAGGTACCGCTCAAGTGTGGAGTAGTTGTAGTCTCCTCTCTGGCGCTGTATGAACAGTTCGGACGTGATGTTGCGGCGTGCGTCCGCTCCGAACTTCAAGGTGTGGCGACCTCGGATGTAGGTCAGGTTGGCGACTGCTTGGTAGGTGTTCTGCACTCCGGACTGCGGGCTGATGGCGTATGGACCGATTTGGATGTCGAGATCCTGTTCGATGGAGATGTTCGGGAACGAGTCCAGGCCCGGGAACTCGAAGTCGCCGGAGGGGAAAGCGTCGGACGATCTCACGTACGCTGACCGAAACTCCGCGAACCACGAGGGCGAGAGTGCCCGGAAATATGAAAGCGTCGCCAATTGCTGGGACTTGCGACTCTCGCTTGTGAACGAGGGGAGGTCGGGAACGGCTCCCGGATCGACGGCGACGCTGGCGTTGCGGATGTAGCGGAAGCGAGTCTGGTGGCCCTTCGTGCTCGTGTAGTCGGCGCTCGCCAGCGCGGAACTGTTGTTCTGGTAGGCGGGCACGTTGATCGGCAGCGTCCCGATAGGGATCTCGTTCCCGAGCACGGTCGTTGACCGCTCCGCGGCCGGTGCCGGCGGTACGTAGCGCTTCAAGACTTCCAAGTTCGTGCGCGAAATCCCCTGAATCCGGTCGAGCGCGGCGAAGCCCTCGGCCGTCGGAGACGCGAACGGCCTTCCCGGAGCGGCGGCAATCCCGACGGGGTTCAGCTCGAACGTGCCGAAATAGAACAGCCTGTTACGAATGACCGGCCCGCCAGCCGTCGCCCCGACGCGATTGTCGTCCAGACGGGGGTTCTTCCGGATGCCCCTGCGCTTGTTGGATTCGTCGATGGCGTTCAGATGCCGGTTGGCGAAGTACTCGAACAGGGAGCCGTGGAGGCTGTTCGTCCCGCTCTTGATCACGATGTTGAACGGCCCTCCCGTGGAGCGGCCGAATTCGGCGCTGTACTGGTTCTGCTGAAGGGAGAACTCCGCCACTGCCTCGTTCGGCACGTCGACCACCCGTCCAGTGGTGCTCTTGTGGTTGTTGTCGACGCCTTCGATCATGAAGTTGTTGTTGCGGGGGCGCTGCCCACCGATGGACGGCCCCTCTCCTAGGCCCGTTCCGCCGCTGGAGGCGACGCCCGCTCCCTGCAGCGACAGGTTCAGTACGCCTAATGCGATGTCGGTGCTCGGGCTGTAGACCACTTGCCGGGTGTTGAACGCCCCTGAGATCGAGGGCGAAGTGGTGTCTATCTGAGCGGTTGCGGCAGTGACGGAGACTTCCGTGTCGATCTGTCTCACGTCGAGAGTCACGTTGACTGTCGTCGAGCGGTTCAGGGCGACGCTGATCCCGGACAGTGCCATGGTGGAGAAGCCGGCGGCTGACGCCTCCAAGGTGTAGTGGCCCACGGGCAGATTGTTGAAGCGGTACCCGCCCATCAAGTCGGCCGCCTGCTGCCAGGTCACGCCCGTAGAGTCGTTCGTTACGGACAACGACGATCCGGGAATGGATGCGCCTGATTGGTCGAAGACGAAGCCCACAACGTGCCCGTCGGCCAGTTGTGCCGAAGTAGTGCCGACCCAGACGCAGAGGCACACGATCAGGGAGTGTCAGAAATCCCGTGTATGGACCCGCCCCGGGGCAGACCCTTGGCAGGGGCCCGGGGAGGGAGGGAGCCGGCCGGACCGGGCCCCTGCCAAGGGTCTGGTCGAAACAAACGAAAGCAGGTATGTTATGAAGCGTAAGATGAACCTCCTCAATCCCACCAGCCAACCTGTGCCGCCCGGCGAGCCCCGCCGCGCCCCGGAACTCTCCGATGAGGCGATCGACGCCTTCCTCGACGGCCGCGACCCGGCTCAGGTCCTCCGCGAGCCCTCTGTGATCCTCGAGCTCTACAGGAAACTCGCCGAGCGGGCCCTCCAAGCCGAAATGGCCTACCACCTCGACCACTGCGAGGACCCCAACACCCGCAACGGCCACAATCGCAAGACCGTCCACACCGAGCACGGCAGCATGCTGCTTGCCGTCCCCCGTGATCGCCAAGGCTCCTTCCGGCCCCAGCTCATCGAACCCTGGTGCCGCCGCCTCGAGGGCTTTGACCAGCTCGTCCTGAGTCTGTTCTCCTCCGGACTCAGCATGCGCGAGATCCGCGACCAGCTGGCCGCCCGGTACGACGTCGACGTCTCCCCGGAACTGATTTCCAAGATCACCGACGAGGTGCACGAGGAGCTCCGCGAGTGGCAGAACCGACCGCTCAACGAGGTCTATGCCCTGCTGTTCCTGGACGCCATCTGGGTCAAGATCCGCCAGGACGGAGCGGTCACCAACAAGCCTGTCTTCCTGGCCCTCGGGGTGGACTGCTCAGGCCGCAAGCAGTTGCTGGGACTGTGGATCCAGCAACAGGAAGGTGCCAAATTCTGGCTCAAAGTGCTGAAGGAATTGCAACAACGGGGCGTAAAGGACGTGCTGATCGCCGTCACGGACGCCCTCAACGGGTTTCCCGCGGCCATCGAGGCCGTCTTCCCCCAGGCTCTCGTGCAGACCTGTGTGGTGCATCTGCTGCGCAACTCCCTGCTGCAGGTCTCCTACCAAGAACGCCAGCAGCTCAGCCGGTCCCTGAAGCAGATCTACCGCGCCGACAGCGCCGTAGCCGGCCTGCAGGCGCTGGAGGCGTTCGAGGACAGCGAGCTCGGACGGAAATACCCCGCCATCGGCCGCCTGTGGCACCGCCACTGGGAGCAAGTGGAGCCCTTCTTCTCATTCACCGAGCCGGTGCGCAAGGCCGTCTACACCACCAACGCCATCGAGAGCCTCAACAGCTGTGTGCGGCGGGCCGTGGTCGTGCGAGGGCACTTCCCCAGCGACAAAGCCGCCAGCAAGCTGATCTACATGGCCCTGCGCAAGGTGGAGCGCAAGTGGAAGAGACCTCCCCCGTACTGGCACCAGGCGCGCCGGGAGTTCGCCATCCTCTTCGAGGGTCGCTTCCAGGTGGTGCCGCGGTGAGCAGCACCCTGCCAGCGGGAAGCCGCATGGAACGGCTGCCGGGCAGCCGCCCGCCGGGCGTGTGCCGCATGCAACGCGGGCTGCTGCTCGGCACGCGCAGCGAACCGATGCCGGGCGTCCAGCCGCCAGCCTTCCGCCACAGGGGCTCTCTCAGCGCGCTGCGCGCGCCCTGTGGTCCCCCGCGCCCAACCCGGCCGCAAAAAGCGCTGGCCTCGCTGGACGCGATCCCTCCCGCTGCGCTACACTGGCCAATCGCATACACGGGATTTCTGACACGGTCCACGATCAGCAACGCTGCCCAAGTCGGCGATCGGCGCAGACCGATGTGTGGTCCGACCAAGCGCTCTTGGGGACGTCCCGTGCGCTCGCACATCGTGTTCCAGAGCGCTGCGACTCTAGGAAGCTTCATAAGGGGATTATATGCATCAGTGGTAAGGATTCAGTAGGGGGGCTAGCGCTAGGCCGTAGTTGACACAAGGGGGGTTAGTCGTGTAGAACAGCAGTAGTGCGAATTGGTCTGCGCATGCTGAAGCCGGACACAGCCGATTGGTTGCGCAAGGCTCTGCGGAAGGGCACGCTCTCGCGGGCGGCCTTGGCACGCCGGCTGTGTGAACTGGACGGCTGGCGCAACCCAAAAGGTGAGCTGTGTGCGGCCTCGGCTCGCAAGGGCCTGCCAGGCCTGGCGGCGGAAATAGGTCTGCCCTTGCCACCGGCGCGGCGCCCGGCGGGGGGCTGCCGGCCGCGCTCGCGGCCCCGGGCGCCGCGGGGCTGCCCGCCGGTCCGGCTGCAGTGCTCTTTGGAGGAGCTGGGAGCGGTCAGCCTGCGCCCGGCCGACACGGCCAAGCTGCGTCGGCACGATGGGGATCTGCTGGCTGCGGAACATCCGCTGGGGCGCGGGCACGCACCGGGTTGCCGGCTGGTGTACGGCGTCCGAGCCGGGGGCCAGGACGTGGGGGTGGTCAGCTTCGTGGCCGCGCCGATGCGCCTGGGGCCGCGCGACCAGCATCTGGGCTGGGACGAGCGCACGCGCCGCCAGAACCTGCCCAAGCTGGTCTCCAACGACCGTTTCCTGGTGCGCTCCGGCGTGGCTGTCAAGAACCTCGCCAGCCACGTGCTGGGCCTGGCGGTGCGGCGCTTGGGCCGCGACTGGCAACGGCTGCACGGGAGCGCACCGGTGGCGGTTGAGACCTGTGTCGAGCAGCGGCGGCGGGCGACGTGCTACAAGGCGGCGGGCTTTGAGTGCCTGGGTGAGACGGGGGGCCTGCCGCGGGGGGCCAAGGAGCCCTCGCGGGCGCAGCGGGCCAAGCCGGACTTCCGCGAGCCGGAGCGCAATCGCAAGCAGGTCTGGGTCAAGGCGCTGGTGCCGGACTGGGAGCGTGTCCTCCGACAGCCGGCGCGGCTAGTGCTGGGTGCCTTCCCGAGGCTGGACTTCGACAGCGAGGCGGAGCACTGGTCCGGGCGCGAGTTCGAGCGCTCGGACCTGCCGGACCGGCGCCTGCGGGAACGGCTCAAGGCCATCGGCGGGGCCTGGGAGCAGCAACTGGGCAAGTGCCTGCCGGCGATCTTCCCGCGGGCCAAGGACCAGCAGGCCGCCTATCGCTTCCTGCGCAATCGGAGGGTTTCCATGGAGCACATTCTGGCGCCGCACCGGGAGGCCATGGTGGACCGCTGCCAGCTGCTGGAGGGCACGCTGCTGCTGGTGCAGGACACGACCACGCTGAACTACACCGGGCTGGGCAAGTGCACGAGCGGTCTGGGGCCGCTGCAGCAGCGCAGCAACCGTGCGCGGGGGCTGCACGTGCATGCGTCGGTGGCCTACGCGCCGGGCGGCCGACCGCTGGGGGTGGGCGGCCTGGAGGTCTGGGGCCGGCCGCTGCAGGAGCCGCCAGACGAGCAGGAGAAGGAAAGCCGGCGCTGGTTGCGGGGGCTGCGGCAGGGTTTCGAACTGGGCCGGGCCTGCCCGGGCCAGCGCATCGTGGTGGTGGGCGACCGCGAGAGCGACATCTACGAACTGTTCCACGAGCGGGAGCGGCGCGAGCAGGCCGGCGAAGAGAACGTGGAATTGCTGGTGCGCGTGAACTTGGGCCGGCAGCGCAAGGTCAAGGTGTGGGACTCGGGCCTGCGGTCGCTGATGGTGCGCCCGATCCCCATGCAGGCCGACTTCCAGCAAAGGGTGCGCTTCCAGCGCAAGTTCTGGCTGCTCTCGCAGGGGGCCAAGCGGGCCCGCAAGCGGCGCAAGGTGGACACATTGGTGAGCATCGGGCCGGTCGAGGCGCAGCCGCCGGAGGCGCGCCGCAAACGGGGCGAGGCGGGGGTGGAGGCCTGGCTGGTGCATGTCGAGCAGACCAATGCGGAGCCGGGAGAGGATCCGCTGGAGTGGTTCCTGCTGAGCACGGCGGGCGCGCTGAGCAAGGGCTGGGCGAAGCGCATCGTGCGCTGGTACGAGGCGCGCTGGGGCATTGAGGAGTTCTTCAGAGGGGCGTCATACTACTCCATTCCACGATTCTCGTCCGGAGCAGGCGCGGTTTTGCCGCAGGGGGCACCCGTTCGACGGCTGGCCGCTCAAGATCCTGTCCAGTCGGAGGCGTCCCAGCGGCCAGCTGTGGCTGTACGTTGAGCTGCCCGACGGTCGTCGGCGCTCCTTCCCCGCTGCTTGGACCACGCTGCAGCCGCCGCCGGAGGGCGCCCAGTGCGTGCGCCTGCGCGTGTCTCACCTGCGCGCCTTGCGTACGCTGGTGGGAGCCTTGCGGAGGCGCCATGCGAGAGACCGAGAAGGGGCCGGCAGCGGGGCTGGAGGGCCGGCTGCTGGCGTTGCTGGAGCACGAGGAGCGGCAGGCTCGCTGGCGGAGTCTGCCGGCCGGGGCGCGGCGGGAAGCGGTGGAGCAGCTGGCGCGGATGCTGCTGCGGGCGCGAGCGCGGGAGTTGAGCGATGAAGCGGGAGACGCTGATCCGGGCGCGGCATCTTGAGCGGCTGGCGTTGGTGTACGTGCGCCAGTCGACGCCGGGGCAAGTGCTGAAGAACCGGGAGTCGACGCGGCTGCAATACGAGCTGCGGGAGCGGGCGGAGCAGCTGGGCTGGCCGCGGGAGCGCATCGAGACGATCGACGAGGATCTGGGCTGCTCGGGATCAGGGGAAGTGCAGCGCGCGGGGTTCGCGCGGCTGCTGCAGAGCGTGGCGCGAGGGCGGGCTGGAGCGGTGTTCGGGTTGGATGCCTCGCGCTTCGCGCGCAACGGGGCGGACTGGTTCAAGCTGCTGCGCTGGCTGCGGGCCACGGAGACGTTGCTGGTGACGGACGAAGGGGTGTACGACGCCAACAGCGGGGACGACAGTTTCGTGCTGGGCATTCACGGCACGCTGTCGGAGGCGGAGCTACACAAGATCAAGGCGCGCCTGGACAAGGGGATGCTGAGCAAGGCGCGGCGCGGCGAGCTGTACCACCACGTGCCGACGGGCTTCGTCGTGGACGGCAAGCGGCTGCGCAAGGATCCGGACCGGGACGTGCGCGAAGCGGTGGGCGAGGTGTTCCAGCGATTCCGGGAGCTGGGGACGGCCCTGCAAGTGGCGCGGCAGCTGCGGGCGGAGGGGATGAAGCTGCCGACGCGGCATCTGGACGAGCGCGGCTTGGAGTGGCGCGAGGCGACCTACTCGCGGGTGTGGAACGTGCTGCGGAACCCGGCCATGGGCGGGGCGTACGCGTGGGGCAGAACGCGCACCAGGCTGCAGCTGGACGAGCGGGGTCGGGAGCAGAAGACGAGGCGCAAGCTGCCGATGGAGGAGTGGCGGGTGTTGCTGACGAAGCACCATCAGGGCTACGTGGAGTGGGAGGAGTGGCTGTCGATCCAGGCGCGGCTGGCGGGGAACGCAGTGGGGCAGGGCGGACGGGGGGCGGCGCGGGAAGGGCGGGCTCTGCTGCAGGGGCTGGCCACCTGCGGCAGCTGCGGGCGGCAGTTGACAGTGCGTTACGCGAACGCGGTGCAGTACCGCTGCGAGCCCAGTCTGGACGGCGAGGGGGGCTGCCAGTATCTGGGGGGCGTGCGGCTGGACCGGCTGGTGGCGGAGATCGTGCTGGATGGGCTGGGGCCGGCAGCGGCGGAGGCTGCCCTGGAGGCGGAACGGCAGCGGGACAAGGAGGAGCGGCGGCGGCTGCTGGGGTACCGGCGGGAAGTGGAGCGCAAGCAGTGGGACGAGCGCAAGGCGCGCAAGGAGTACTTGGAGGTGGAGCCGGAGTTCCGGCGGGTGAAGCGGACGCTGGCGCGGGACTGGGAGCGGGCGCAGCAAGCGCTGGAGCGGGCGCAGGAGGCCTTGGCGGGAGCGCGGAAGGATCTGCAGGCGGCGCGGCAGGGCGAGCCGGCCAGCGTGTCACCGGAGGAGCGGGAGGAGCTGGCGCGGTGCTGCGAGGACCTGCGGGCGGTGTGGGAAGACGCGGCGACCACTTGGCGGGACCGCAAGCGGCTGCTGCGGGCGGTGCTGGAGGAAGTGGTGCTGACAGCGGACCGCGAGGCGGGCAAGCTAGGAGTGCTGCTGCGCTGGCGAGGGGGCTGGATCGACGAGCGGGAGCTGGGGTTGCAGCCCATGCCACGGCCCGAGCGCACGCCGGCAGCGACCGTGGAGCTGGTGCGGCGCCTGGCGCGGTTTGATTACGACCGCGAGGTGGCCGCGGAGTTGCGGCGGAGAGGGCTGCGCACCGCTCGCGGTCTGGAGTTCACGTGGCAACGGGTGGCGGCCGTGCGGAGGCAGTACGGCATCCCCGGCTGCCCGCGCAAACCGGCCGGCGGTCCGGAGCCGGTGTCGGTGCCGGCAGCGGCGCGGGAGCTGGGAGTGTCGGTGTCCTCGCTGTACCGCTGGATTGAGCAGGGTTGGGTGCCGGCCGAGCGGTCGGGGCCGGAGGGCGCCTTGCGGGTGCGGCTGGACGCGAGGGTGAGGGCGAAGTTTCGCGAGGTGGTCCCGGAGGGCTACGTGCGGGCCGGGGAGGCGGCGCGGGCACTGGGGGTGTCGCGCCAGACGCTCTGGTCCCGAGTTCGGGCCGGCTCGCTGCCGGCGCTGCGCGTGGTGCGGGGCGCGGAGAGGGGCTTGTACGTGCGGTTGGACAGCGTGCCGCAGCCGCTGTTGCCAGGCTTGCCGGGTGCGGCTGAGGAGAGCGGCTGATGCGAGCGCTGGGGAGGAGCGGGCAAGCGAGGGGGCCGCTTTGCCGGCGCGGGACGGGGCACTCCGCGAGCCGTCCTGTCGGCCGGCCGCCAGTTTCTCACGATGCAAAGTGCCTGCTGGGGCGCACTGGCGGGCACCCTGCCGGCCCTGGCCGGCTGGCAGCGGCTGCCGCCGGTCCATTCTCAGTGCCGGGAGCTGGGGAGCAGGCCGGCAGGGGGGCCGAAACCGCCGCCCGGAGGCATTCCCACGACGTAAGAGGTGCTGGCGCACTGGAGCCAGCCGCTCCGAGCCAGGCCCGCAGCTGCCAATTTGCCATGCTTGGCGGGACGCCCTGGCCGCGGTGGCATGGCACGCTCTGGAAGCGTCGACGCTGCGACTGCCGCGGGCGGGCGGGCCGGTGCTCTGCTTGGGCTGCGGAGCCACACCGCAGCCCGTTCCGGGTCCCAGAGGGAGCGCTGGGGCGCTTCGCGGGCGAATTCAGCGTGTCAGGGCCGCCATTCCCGCCGATATGGCAGCACAAGGAGGGGGCGTCCGCCTCCTTGCAGCCTCAGGCCCACCTCGGGTGTGACGGGCATGGCCCTCCGGACTGCGTCGAGGCAAGAGCAGAATCGAACCGCCTTGCAGGTCCCGATTCTCCAACAGGCACCGCCCGCACAAGGCGCTGTACGACAATGGAGGTGCATTGTGAAGCGTAACCGTTCAAAGTGCTCAAGAGCGGCACGCGCATCCAGGACCGCCGCCTGCGCACGGCCGAAGCGCTGAGCAAGTGCCTGGCGTTCGACGCCGTCACGGCCTGGCAGGTCTCCTCGCTGGCGCGCTACGCGCGCGATGCGCCGCAGACGCCGGTGGGCGAAGTGTTGACCTGGGACGAGATCGAGGTCCTATGGGCCCTGGTGCGGGCGGACGATCTGTGGCCGGGGGCCGAGCAGGGCCGCGCGCCACCGAGCGACATCCGGACCTGGGTGGTGTGGCTGGCGATGACGACCGGCTTCCTGCCCTCGAAGCGCCGACCCCTGCCGGGCGACGCCGTGCTCTGGCGGGCCTGCGCCGATTTGGAGCGCTCTGTGCGGTACGAGCAGAAGCGGCCGGAGCCCACCCTCATCAGGCCCGATTTCGCGGAGCCGCCGAGCGCAGCCCGGCCGCAGGCCATGGAGTCCCGGTAGCGCCAAGCCGGAGCGCTCGGGCTTAGCGCGACAGCTCGCGGCGAACCACAGGGGCCCTCACCGGAGGGCAAAGCCGGAGAACGTCCGCCAGTCCGTCTGGAGCCGGCGAGGAGTCGGCCAATCTGTTGGCTGAACCCCGCACCGACCCACGGCTTGGCCGCAGTCGCCGGCCATGGGAGGCGCTGGCGCCCAAGGGACAGCGGCCGCCCACTCTCCCGTCCCATCTCCCCGAAGACGGCGGCCTGGAGCACGCTCAGAACGCCGCTGGCCACTAGACTCGTCCGCACCGCTGCTGCCATCCTCCAGACTTGGCCCACCGCCCCGGGGACTCTCGCAGATTCGGCCAGGCCAGGTTCAACTCGCAACTGAAAGTAAGAGTCAACTACGCTTCCGCGCTAGGGGAATCCCGTACCCTTAGAATTAGTGGTGCTAGAATGTAAGGAGAAAACGTGATGACGAGAGTAGCGATGGCCGCTGTTGCCGCACAGCTGTTGGTGGCTTGGGTATTCCCTGCGGTGGCTCGAGCCTCGGACGACGACAGTTCAAGCTGCATGCCTGACAAGGTTGCAGTGATCCGATGCGTGACGGACTCGGGTGGGAGCATCAAGGTGCGCAACTCGAGCGTTACGGGTGCCACCGGGGTAACGATCCAGCAGGGGGACCGGTGCGGCGCGGCGGTTTCGAGCTTGCTCCAAGCGGGTCTGAGGTTGTCGCACAGGCTGCAAGTGACACCCAGTTCCTCGATGGTCGACGAAGTGAGTTTCAACTTTGTTTTTCTAGCCTGCGACAGCGACGATGACAGCGACAGCGACGATGATGACTGACAGGCGCGATCTGCTCGCACAGTATCGGAGAGGCGGCGGCGCCTGGCGAGTCTCGGGCGGGAGCCAGAGTAACGCAGCGCTTTTTCTTGATAGTGCATTCGCGCCTGTCCGGCTTTAGGCTGATCGAAGTTAGCGGAAGTTTCAGGAGCCAAGCAGCCGCTGGAGGCCTCCGTCTTGCCCGTATCAGGCTCAGGGTGGGATCTTTGCCGCGAGCCGGGGGCCATCGTCCTTGCAGCCGACATGGGCCTGAGCAAGACGATCCAGACGATTTTGGCAGCCGCGCTGTTGCGGCGGCGACGAGAGACCAGGCCGGTCCTCGTCATCTTTCCGGCCTCGGTCAAGTACGAGTGGAAGACGGGGATCGACCGATTCAGCGACCCTTCGGCCCGAGTGACCGATGGCAGGCAAACGAAGCGACAGAAGCCCTCTGAGAGTTCAGAGTTCTTCAACTCTAGGAACTGCGAACGGATACAGAACGACATGGAACACATCCGGAACTTTGGCCCGGACCTGATCGTTCCAGACGAGGCCCAGCGCATCCGCAATTAGGCCATCGGCCATCGGGACGGGCTGCCCGCCGTTGCTGGCGTCGGTCACCCGGCTCCTTCCCATCCAGACTGCGGTGCAGGGACGATCGGACGTGATAGGGTCTATGCCAATGGTCCGGCTATTGCACCTGCTGATCTCCGCATCCTTGGCCGCCGCCACGGCGGCGGAGCCCCCGAACATCATCGTGATCCTGCTCGACGATCTGGGGTACTCAGACTTGGGCTGCTACGGCGGGGAGATCGACACCCCCAACATCGACGCGCTGGCCGAGGGGGGCGTGCGCTTCGAGTCGTTCTACAACTCCGCCCGGTGCTGCCCCAGCAGGGCATCGCTCATGACCGGGCTGTACCCGCCGCAGACAGGAATCGCCAGCTTCACGACCAGAGCGCCACATGCGACCCGCGGCCCCGCCTATCTGGGACGCCTGAACGATCGCTGCGTGACCTTGGGCGAAACGTTGGGCAACTCCGGCTACAGCACCTATTACGTGGGCAAGTGGCACCTGCACAACGAGACCGGCCCGACCCAGCGGGGTTTCGACGAGTTCTACGGCTACACGTTCGACCACTCGCACGACCAGTGGGACGCGGAGTACTACGAGCGTCTTCCCAGCGGCAGGGTCAAGGAAATTGACCCGCCGCAAGGCGAGTTCTTCGCGACAGACGTGTTCAGCGACTACGCGCTGGAGTTCATCAGACAAGGCCAGGAGCGCCGCCAGCCGTGGTTCGTGTTCCTTGGGCACTCCTCGCCGCACTTTCCAGTGCAGGCACCGGCTGCGAGTGCCGACAAGTACGTCGACACCTACATGCGTGGCTGGGATGTCCTGCGCAGGGAGCGATTCGCGCGCATGCGGCGCATCGGCCTGGTTGACGGGGAGCGCTGGAAATTCACGGAGCGGTCACTGGTGCCGGTGGACCGGGATGACATAGCAAACGGCTTTCCGGGACAGCCAAACCCGGCATGGGACTCCATCGACCGGCCCCGGCAGATGGACCTGGCGCGCCGCATGGCGCTGTTCGCGGCGATGGTCGAGCACGTGGACCGCGGGGTTGGCCGCATTCTGGGCCACCTCAGGGAATCGGGAGACTTCGAGAACACCCTGATCGTGCTGCTGAGCGACAACGGCGCGTGCTACGAGTGGGGCCCCTTCGGCTTCGACGAGCGCAGCCGGCAGGGCGTGACGATCCTGCACACCGGCGAAGACCTCAGGAAGATGGGCGGTCCGGGCACGTACCACTCGTATGGCAGCGGCTGGGCGAACCTCGGAAACACGCCATTCCGGCTCTACAAGCACTTCACGCACGAGGGCGGCGCCAACACGCCTTTCATCGCGCACTGGCCGCTCGGCATCCGCGCCCGCGGTTCATGGATCCGCGAGCGGGGCCACATTATCGACGTGATGCCGACCCTCCGCGCGGCCGCCGGGGCGCCTTACCCCCGCGACTATGCCGGGAGATCAGTGCAGCCCGAAGAGGGTGTCAACCTGCTGCCCGCCTTCGACGGGACAGCCCTGCCAGCGCGGCCGCTGTACTTCGAGCATCAAGCGGCGCGGGGCCTGATCGAGGGCGATTGGAAGGCAGTCTGGGGCAAGCGGATGCCTTGGGAGATCCAGTGGGAACTCTACAATCTGGTGGAAGACCGCAGCGAGACGACCAATCAGGCCGAGCGCTTTCCCGACAGAGTCAGGAGCATGGCCCGCAAGTGGGAAGCCTACGCGGAGCGGACCGGCCTAGCCTGGGAGCGGTAACGCAAATTTCGGGCCGCGGCGACGATTACGGCTCGCCGATCGTGCGCGCGAAGAACCGAGCCACCCTATCGGCAAGCGTCTGCGGTGTGTCGCCCTCCATGTCCCGGAATCCGTGGTCGGCGTTGCGGACCATGTAGAGCGTGGTGTCCACCCCCGCCTCGACCAGCGCCGCGTGCAACAGCTCGCTCTGGTTGTACGGCACGGCTCGGTCGTTCTCCCCGTGCATGTGGAGGAAGGGCGGATCGTCAGGCGTGGCGTAAGTGATCGGATTGGCAGCCCGGGCCCTCTCGGGATGCTCCTGAATCGGCCCGCCTACGAACAGTGACTCCGGCGAGTCCGCCGCATCGTGGTCGATGCGCCCCGGAAAGTCGTTCATCCGCAAGAAGTCGCTCGGTCCGAACCAATTGCAGACCGCGTCGGGCCTGGATGAAACACCGGCGTTCTCTTGATGCAGGCCGTCCCACTCAGCCACGTCGTGAGCCGTGCCGAGCAGCGCCACTAGGTGGCCCCCGGCTGACGAGCCCCACACGCCCAGCCGATTGGCGTCAAACCCGAATTCGCCCGCGTTCGCGCGCACCCAGCGCACGGCTGCCTTCACGTCGGCGATCGCGGCGGGAAACTTGGCCTCGCCGCTCAGGCGATAGCCCACGGATACCAGCCCGTACCCGCGCTCCAGCAGCGGGCGGGCCCTCCGCACACCGTCCTTGCTGCCATTCCTCCAACCCCCGCCGTGGACCCACACGACGACCGGGAGTGGATCGGCCGGCTTGGGTTCCCGCGCATAGACGTCCAACACTAGAGACCGACCGCCGATCTCCGCATACTCGATGTCCACCTGGCGGACGACGCCGTCCGGGAGCGGCTGCTGTTGCGCGGGCCGCTGGGCCAGCGCAAGTGGCAAGACGCCCAATAGGACGGCCAGAACGGCGAGGGTCCGAAGTGACTGTGCGGAAATCCGATCTCTAAGGCACATAACTGTCCGCAGTATACGCGCGTCTCGCCCGACGGATTCCCTAAACGCTGGACCGCTCTGAGAGTGACGGTGCTCAGGCCGGGTCAGCCCAAGCAACGATAACTCCGGGCCTGACCGACCGACGCGCCTCGCAAGCACCGTGGGGCAGTGTCGAAGAATCCGCCGCAGCGAGCCCCCGACTGAAACAGATTGCGCCAAACCACAGCCTTGCCTAGCGCGAATCGCAGCGATCCGGCATGCCAGGGGCATTCCATTTGAACGCTCACGCAACGCCGGCACACGCAGTGCCGCCGGCTGGCTTCGAGGTGAGCCTCGAACCGGTTCCGGTCACATGCCCCAAACTGTGATCGGCGGAGCGCCGGGCCCGGGGTCGCGCCGAAACACCCGCTCCTCCCAAGACTTGTCGGGACGCATGTCAAAGACCACCAGGTGACCCGACTCCGCACCGCAGCGGTCCATGTACCAAGCTGTCTGCTCCAGACCCTTGCGGATCGTACTCTCCAGGCCTGCCTTCGCGCCGACCACCTTGCACTCAATGACGTACGTGAGGGGACCGGAGGCTAGGGACGGCCCGGCCGAGGCCATTCGACGACTAGGTCCGAGCGTCCGCGGGCGACGGCGTATTCCCGGGTGACCCTTCCGCCGCTGTTGACGATGCGATGCAGGTAGCCATGCAGGACCAGCTGGGGACCTGCCTCTCGGTGTCCGTACCGCTCCAGCCACGACTCGGAGTGCTCGCGAAAGTAGTCCTGAAATCCGCCCAGCAGCGCCTCGACATCCAAGGTGCCGTCCTCCCGGATGTACCAGTGCGGAGAGACTAGGCTCTCGAGGACCGACTCCTGAACCATGGTCAATTCGCGGGGGATGACTTCGGCGTAGATCGGGTTGGCCATCCGGACCGGGCCGGCGAGGGCTGCGAGGCCAAGGTCGCGGACGTACTCCAGATCGCGTTGGGAGTACTGGGATCCGGAAGAACCTGCGATCATCGGCAGAATCACCCGACGGACGCGCTCTTCACGGAGCTTGTCGGCGAGCTGGTCGAGGTGCGTGACGCCGTTCAGAATCAGCGTCTCCTTTGCTTGGTCGATGGCGGCGACCGTCACTGCCCTGCTGCGGTCCCGGCCCCGCCTGTCCTCGAAGCAGGCTTGGTAGGCGAGAGCATTGACCAGCCAAGGCTGGCCCCGGGTGAGCTCCCATATGCGGTCGACCGCGCCGACGTCGAACTTCTGGCCCGTCTCGCCGGTGTGCTGAAGGAGCAAGGAGCGCACTTCGTCCCTGCAGAAATCTCCAAGGCGCAGGGACTTGGCTTTGATGTTGAAGGCGCTGCCTCCTGTCACGTTGAAGCCCTCTGACGCCGAGAAGATGCGGTAGTCGCGGATGTCCCGGACACCGCACAGCACGACGCTCTGGGGGAACCAGCGCGGCCGGCCGCGGTAGCCCGCTCGCAATTGGCGAAGGACCGAAATCAACGTGTCCCCGATCAGGGCATCAATCTCGTCGACAAAGAGGATCAGGGGCTTGGAATCCGCCGCTGCCCACTCCGCTAGGACGCGCACGAGCGCCGCGTGAGGGCCGTCTTCGGCCAAGCTCGTCCGCCAAGTCTCCTGGACCTGAGCCTCCCCCGTAGTACGCTCGGCCTCGACCGCAACGAGAGCTAGGATCGTTCGCACGCCGGCGTGGACGTCTTGGCGGGCGGACTGGGCGGGTTCGACATTGACATAGACGCAACGGTAGCGGTCGCTGGCGTTGAGATGGTCAGCCAGAGCGGTCAGAAGGCTCGTCTTGCCGGTCTGGCGGGGCGCGTGGAGAATGAAGTACTTCTTGCGCTTGATGAGCGTGACGATCTCGTCGAGGTCCACGCGTTCCAAGGGAGGAATGCAGTAGTGGTCCTCCGGTATGACCTCCCCCTCGGTGTTGAAAAAGCGCACGCCTGTTTGAGCATGGCATACCTTGGAACGCAGACTTGGGGGCTGCGTTGGTGACGTTCGGGTAGCTGGGCTTCTCGAGGGGACAGGTCGTTGACCGAGCCGGAGAGCCTGCGGACCTGCCAACGAGCACTGAACGCAACTTGAGGGCCACACCGCTGCGAGCCGAAGACGACTTGGCTGGCAGCCCCTGGGCAAGGTGCGGCATCGCGGGTTTGCGACCTGCGGGCTGCCATCCGGCTTGGGAATCCGCGGAGGTAGCCACCGCCGCGCCCCTCGACGGGAGGGCCCCAAACCTCCTGCAACGATCCATTCTCTGGAGACCGGGCACATCGCCGCCGGTTGCGGCCTGACCTCCGTTTTCAGAGCAGAAGCGGCGCGTCCGCGGCCCTACAGTCGACATCGCGCCTCTGTTGAGCGGCATCGTCAGATGGCCGGAGTCGCCCCTTCACAGTGGCGGTCGGCAAACAGGGTCGCTTGTCGTGCTCGCATGCCCTGAGGGTCAGTAGCCTGGGCAGTACAGAGCAGCGATTCGCCAAGCCTCCGATGGCGAGGGCGGGGAGGCTCCGAGTCTCGTCGATGAACAGGGCGCTCACGATCCTGTTGAGGAATTCCCTTGCGCCTGCCCGTCCCGGACGGGATCTCAGCTAGAGCGGGGGTGGTGCCCATCAGCGACCGGGGAGCACTCGCTGGCCTGCTGGTGGGGAGACGGACCGGCGGACGGACGAGTGGGTCTTGGACTGCCCGCAGCGCCGCAGTCGATAGTGGCCCACCGAAGCGCGGCGCCGCGAGCCGCTCCACCGATGTTGCGCAATGCGGGCGGATCCAAAGGCCAAGCCGAGGCCTCAGCCCGAGTCCGGCCCACAGCAATCGCCCAGAGTGACACTCTCGGCGCCAGTGAAGCCGTCCAAGTGAGCCTGTGCCCGGACCCGCAGGCGTAGCTCAGCGGGAGACCGCACCGTTCAGCGGTTCAAGAACAGCCGGCGAAGCCGCTCGACCGCACCTGGCCGGCGGTCCGCGATGTTATCGGTCTCCAGCGGGTCAGCCTCTCTGTCGTACAGGGCGCGGCGCTCGAAGAATCCGTCGACGAGCTTGTATCGATGGTCTTGCACCATCCGGAAGCGACCGGCTTGGGCACGGGGCGTCTTCAGCGCCGACCGAGCAAATTCCCGATGCTCGCCACCGCTTTCTAGCACGGGCCGCAAGGTCTGGCTGTCCATTTCGGCCGGCACGGGACGGTCCGACAGGTCGATGCACGTCGCCGCCAGATCCATCAGCGAGACCAGCGCGGCGCTAGACCGACCGGCTTCAATTCCGGGACCGGCCATGACCAGCGGAACGCCGGCGGAGGCACGGAAGGGTACGCTCTTGCCCCACAGGCCCCGGTCTCCGAGCATTTCGCCGTGATCGCTGGAATAGATCACAACAGTGGAATCGAGCTCACCACGTTCTCGGAGCGAGCTCTGGTAACTTCCCAGCCATCGATCGATGTTCTCGATCATGGCCGAGTAGTTCTGACGAATCCGGACATGGCGCTCCGCAGTAAAGGGCCCGGCGTAGCCGTGAGGCTGCGGAAATCCCTCGACTACGCGATCTGGACCTCGGTACCGCCGTTCCATGCGCCGCGTGATGTCCATCGGGGGATGGGGACCGTTGAAGTTCACGATGAGCAGCCAGGGGCGATCATCCGGGGAGCGGTCCAGAAGATCGAGCCCCATCCGCCCCGTGAAGTTGTCCAGATAGTGCGCGTCGTCGAGCGGGCTCGGATCGGTCATGCCCCACCAATTCTGCTCTCGTGGCGTCTGGCGACGAGCGATGTCCTCGGCACAGATGCGATCCAACGGAGGGTCCAATCCGGCCAAGTAGGCATAGTACGGTTCTTTCGGCCCAACGGGGTGTCCAAGATACCCGCCGCCCTTCCCACCCGTGATGAGCATGTCCGAGAAGCCCCAAGGCCCCAAATTCTGCCGTCCGTCAAGCGTGCGTCCGGCGGCACCCTTGTGCAGATCGATCTTGCCGACAGCCATCGTGTGGTAGCCGCTGTCGTGCAGGTGCCGGTAGAACGTCGTGATCTCGGGCCTGTAAGGATCCCGGTTCACCTCAACACCACAGTTCTCGTACTCCATTCCGGACGCCAGGCACGATCGCGACGGCCCGCAGACCGGAGAGGCCACTACCGCGTCCGTGAACTCCACGCCACGTCCGGCCAGAGCATCCAGGTGAGGCGTCGGCACGGGCACGGCCCGGTTCCGCCCAACCCAGTCGGGCCGGTGCTGGTCCGAGAGGAGGATCAAGAAATTGGGCCGGGACACGCTTCTGGGCCCGGGCAGGGCGACCTGCGAAAAGCCGCCCGCGGCAGCGCCGGCGGGAATTGCGCCTGCCAGAAAGGCCCGCCGGGAAAAGCGCGGCAGTGACGGGTGGCGGGAGTCGAGCATTGACAAGTACGCCCCAATCATCGGAGGCAGGGAAATTGTACGACGGTACTCATCAGACCGAGACTGCGGAAAGGACGTGGGGTACAATCCGGGCCAGCATGGGGGGCTTGGCCCGCCGGGAGAGATTGAAACATGAGAAAACTGCTGACTGTCATCGCATTGATTGGCCTGGGCGTGGCATGGACCTGCACGGCACCACCGGCCGTCGAGATGGCGACGGAGACTGACACCCTGAAGCTTGTCAAGGACGGAATCTGGTTTCGGATGGGCGAGCGGGATCAGGGTCACTGCAACAACGTGGTCATCGACATCGGGGACGGACTGCTGGTTGTTGACGCCAACTTCCCGAGCGGGGCCCAAGCACTGATGGAAGATCTCAAGCAGGTGACGGACAAGCCGGTTCGCTACGTGTTCGACACGCACCACCACGGTGACCATGCCTACGCGAACGCCGTGTGGACTCGCGCCGGCGCGACCACGCTCGCCTACGTCGGCGTCAAGGAGGAGATGGCCCGCTACGAGCCCGCCGGATGGCAATCGGCCGCGCAGGCCCGCCCCGGTGTGGCGGCTCTCGGGTTGGACACGGCGGAGCCTCCGATGGAGACCTTCGACTCGGTCCCTCACGTCTTGGACGGTGCGAGCCGAAGGGTGGAGTTTCACCACTTCGGATGGGCGCACACCCGGGGCGATGGGATGGTATTCCTGCCCGACGACGGCATCCTATGCACAGGCGATGCCATTGTCAACGGGGCGTACAACTTCACGGGCCACTCCAACACCGGCAACTGGCCGAACGTCGTTGCCCAGGCCGAGGCGCTGAGTCCCACCACGATCCTGCCGGGCCACGGCCCGCCGGGCGGGCCTGAGATCGCGGCGGGCCAGCGCCAGTTCTTCGAAGAGCTCAACTCCGCTGTCGAGGAGGCGTTCGAGGGTGGCGCAAAGCTGGAGGACGTCGTGACCGTCGAGGATGGGGCTGGCGTTGCAACCAAGATCGAACTCTCGGAGGATGTGAGCAACTGGGTCGGGAATCGGTATGCCGAGCAGATCCGGGTACGATACGCAGAACTCTCCGAGGGAAAACCTCACGGGGAGATCTTGGGCGGACCGTGACCCCGCACAGGTCCGATCCCTGCTGAACACTCCCAGTCGCAGCGGCATTGCGTGACCGCTGTGAGCTGCTGACTGTGGGGAATTGCCCGCCCTGCGGGTTTGGATCACAGCGCCGGATCGATGGGCCGGTCAAGTCGCGCTAGGAGGAGACCGATTTGCTGGTGACCGCTCCGCAGGCGTGGTCAGGCTCAAACGGCACACACACTGTCAAAGACTAGATACAAATTCCTTCATATGGATGATTTATCACATATTTACCTAAGTCGATGAAGGCCAATCGTTCATGTTGTGTCACGAACTTGTCATTGATCCCTGTCTGCTATATTGACATGCAGGGAGGATACCATGAAATTCTTGAATCTTCGAACCGCAATGGTTGTGGTCGGCGCATTGATTGCTGGACTGCTGATTGGCTCGGAGGAAGCGGAGACTGACCAGGACGAGGGGTCTGAGTGGGCTATGTTCAGCCAGCAAGGCGTGGGTGTCCCCGCCGCCGAAGGCGTCCAGCAACTCGACAGCGGTCCACGATTCTATGAAGCAACTTCGTTCCTGTACAACCGACGCACCGGGAGAGTCTTTCGAATCTTTACCGGCTGCGGTCCCGATCTTGGAGTGAACGGCTGCATGGAGGAGATTTTCATCGTCCCGAACACTTCTCAGCCCAGCAGACCCGTGGATCCCTCGTCGGTCTACAGCCCCAACCAGATTCGGCGCTAGCGCTGCGTCAAGCCAACCACTTCAGTACCAGTATGTTCTGCACCGGCGGACGGGGCATCAATGCAGCGTCTGCGGGACGCCCGGAAGGTCCGTAATCTTCCGCCAGTCTCGCCGCTCGGAGCGATTGGCCCCAAGGACATGCGTCCGCGACAAATCGACCGGCTAGTGCGTTGGCCTAGAGGGGGCTGAAGACGGCGGCGACGGGGCGGCCTTCCGGAAACTCGCGAGCTTGGATCACCTCGAGCTTCGACCACTCGTAGAGGATCCGCTTCACGTGCGTCGCCAACGTGTGATCTGGGTTGCGGGCAATGAAGGCCTCGTACGCAGTGGCCGCCGACTCGTATTCCGCCCTCGCGGTGTGCACCTGGGCCGTGAGGTAGTACGCGGTCGTCCAGCGGTCGGCTTCGCCAATGTCCTTCATCTTGGCCAAGAACTTCTCCAACCCGACCATGTTCTTCAGGTTCATGGCCGCAAGCGCCCGGTAGCGCCAAACATGGCCCGTGCTGGGCGAAAGCTTCAGGTAGGAATCGGCCACCGATTCGACCGCATTCCAGTCCTTGGCGTGATACGCCACTTGCAACAGCGATTCGTACGGGGCCAGCAACTTGGGGTCGGCCTCAATCGCGGCTCGAAATGCCACTTCCGCCCCCTCCTGGTCCCCTGTGGCCATCAGCGCTTCACCCAGGGCAGTCCAGGCGGGGGCATATGGCCGGTGGATCTTGACGGCTCTCGAGAGGTGCGAGACCGCCTGTTGGTAGTCGGGCAGTTTCTTGCGGAGTGCTCGCAAGCCTCGCTGGTACGCCCTCCGAGCGTCCTGCGGGGCAAGGAGCGTGTTGACACTCACAGTTGGGCCAGCGGTGGCCGAGCCAGCGGCGGCGGCGTGGAGGACCAATGTCCCCAGATGGTTCCGGTCAGGCCCTAGGATCGCCCCGAGGCCCAGGCGCCGTGAAGAATAGCCCGGTGCCCCTAGCTCAATCCAGCAGGAACTGAACGGAGCTGCACGAATTCGTCCAACTCGACCGCTGAATCTCGCATCCGAAACGACGAGCGCCGGATAGCAACTGTTCAGGTTGAAGCTGAACCGTCCCCGGCGGTCGGTGTGGCCCATCGGATAGGACCCCCCGCCGCAATTCAGCCGGACGACGGTGTCGGCAATGGGCTGGCCGTCGTTGCCGGCAACTCTTCCTCTAACCGGCATTGGGCGGCGCCAGCGTCCCTCCTCCCTCATGGCCCAGCCATTGTTCCAATTGGGATCCTGCCTAGGGTCAGTGCGGTAAGCACTGGACCCGCCGCGATAAATGCCACGTCGGCCATAGGTGTTTGGGGACGTGCCATACGTGACTCGATTTCGGCCATAGGTATTGGCAGACCCGCCGTAATCGGAACTGGACGTCGCATAGGACCGCCTGTCGGGAACCCCTGCGCTTGACGATGTCTTGTAGGAACTGTTCGGGGATGTCCGACTGCTCGAAGTGCGGTAGGAGTTCTCAGATTGGCCGTACGTGTTCCTCGAAGTCCCGTAGGAGTTGCCGGAACCGCCGTACGCGCTATTGGACGAGCCGTGGCTCGAGGTCGACCGGCCGCCGTACGCGGAGGCAGTCGAGCCGGACGAACTGCCCGAAACCGAGGAGCTCCCGTAGGACGAACCACCGGTTCCGTCCGGGGCTTGGCTCAGCAGCGGCTGTCCCGGCATCATGGCCGCGATCAGAACGACAGTCAGTGGGATGAGACGGTCGGTGAACATTCTGACTCCTATCGCCCGGTTGGCATCATACAACAACCGGCTGGGGCTCCTTGCCTTGCCTCGAGTCCGAAGCGCCGGTCGCCCGGGCCCGTGACATGAGTTGCGCGATCGCCAAAGTAGTCTTGGGCATTCCGGACTGTGGGATGCGAACCGCGCCAACAGGCCCGCGAACCAGTCGACGCGGGCACGGGAGCTCGCGCACGAGCGACCAGCCTGCTCTCGCGCTGGGCCCATTCAGGTCCGACGGCTAACACGGTAGTGGTCTGCTGGCCATGTCGGACCGCGAACCATAGACGACTGGTCAGTACGGCATCGACGCTGCGCGGGCTCGGAGCCTGTTCGGGGAAGGTGCCAGAGCGAACCATCGGTTCTGCCCGCTGCGCAGGGGCCTCGGTCGGTTCGACGCCGTAACGGCCGCAACGGTTTCACCCCACGCAAATCCACCCGGTTCGCTGCTCGCGGACGGTTCGACGCGATTGACCACTCGCCCGTGCCAGCGCACGGAGGAAACTTCCAGATCGAGCCTCCAGGTGTCCGGCCAACAGCCTTGGCGCTCGCCACGCGCACTTGTTGCATCCGGCCCTGAGAAGTCAGCGTCCCCGAGTTGAGGGACGAACCCTGTCCCTCACCTCAACTTCGGACGACGATCCCGGCCTGCACCATGCTCAGCCTCGCGTTTGGAACGGGGACGGTACACCCGTCAATGAGGGCCAAGCAGTCCGGGGGCGTGATAGACTCTCAATCGTTGAGAGAGTGGGTGCGGGGCTAGTTTGGCGATACGATTCGGACCCGCGGCTCAATCTTCGGAATTCCGAGAGGGGGATCAATAAGATGCAGCCACGTAAAGTGCAACTGACGGGTGTTCTGGCCGTAGGCTTGGGACTGCTGGTGGCGGGGCTATCCGTCCAACCGGTGACGGCCCAAGTTCTCTACGGATCGCTGGTCGGCAACGTCAGCGATTCTACGGGTGCGGTGATTCCCGGCGCCCAGGTCACCGTGATCAACGAAGGAACCGAGGCATCGCGCGCCGGAGAGACGAGCGCCGCGGGAACGTTCAACTTTTCCACGCTTGCGGCGGGATCATACCGGGTCGAGGTCCGCTCGGACGGATTCAGGGCATTCACTGCGACTGGAGTGCGCGTGCAGGCGGCAGATGCAAGCCGCGTCGACGTGACCTTGGAGATTGGGGAGGTGACCGAGGTCGTCGAGGTCAGCGCTAGCACGGTGCAGCTGCAAACGGACCATGCAGAGGTGCGCGGCGAGGTGGGGACCCACGAGCTGCAGAACGTGCCCGTTCCGCTGGGCCGCAACTACCAGATGCTGCTCCAGACAATCCCCGGATTCTCGCCGCCGCGGAACGCCCACTCGGTGCCGGCGAATCCCACGCGGGCGGTGCGCTACACGGTCAATGGAACGGCTGACAACAACAACAACGTGCGGATCGACGGAGCGTCCAGCTACAACCCCAACCTGACCCACATGACGGGGATCAATCCCGCTCTGGAATCCATCGAGGTCGTGAACGTCACGACCGGCTCGTTCGACGCGGATCAGGGTCTCGCGGGAGGGGCCGCCATCAACCTGCAGATCAAGAGCGGCACCAACGAGGTCCACGGGTCCGGCTTCTGGTACCACAACAACCAGCACCAGTCGGCCTATCCCTACTTCAGCGATCGCTCGATCGCCAAGCCGAAGTTCATCTACAACCAGGCTGGTGGAACGATCGGCGGCCCGATCAAGCGGAACCGGGCATTCTACTTCTTCAGCTACGAGCGCACATCTGAGAACTCCAACGCGAACCGGTTCATCAAGGTGCCGACCGCCGCGATGCGGGCGGGGGACTTCTCCGGGTCCCCCCTGCCGATCTTCGATCCCCTCTCGGCTCCGATCGGCAGCGAGGCTGACCGCACAGCATTTGCCAACAACATGATCCCGGGTTCTCGGATTGCTCGCGCCAGCCGCATCTTGGCGGACGACCCGGACTGGAGCCTGCCCGACCGGTCAGGCGTCGGCAGCCTGGGGCTGAACCGCAACAAGCTTGCAGCCATCAACTATTCCTTCCTGCGCCACCAAATCGACAGCAAGGCGAACTTCAACATTTCGAACAAGTGGACGATGTTCGCCCGGCTGAGCTTCTTCCACTACAAGCAGTGGAACCCGGCCGCATTCGGCAACCTGTCGGGCATCTCGGTCCACCCGACGAACTTCCGGACCGACAACGGCTTCGGACCGACGTACAGCGGGACGCTGTCGGCCACCTATGTCGCCACGCCCAGCCTCGTGTTCGACACCTACTTCGGATCGACGCTGGTGGACAGCAACGCGTTCGCCGGGAACTTGGACCAGCGGATCGGGCTAGACGTGCTGGGCATCCCGGGAACAAACGGCGACGGCGTCCCCGGCGAGGCCGGAAGCTTCTACGGGGGCATGCCCCGGATGCGATTTGACGCCGGCTTCGGCAACTTGGGTTACCAGGCGACGTCGCCGTTCATCGGCCACGACTACCTGCACCAGTGGGTCGCCAATGGCAATTGGTCCAAGCGGAATCACGAGGTGCGATTCGGCGCGGACATCTTTGTCACCCACATCAACCAAGAAGTGGCGAATTTCCCTGGCGGTGACGCCCCGGCGGGAGGGTTCAGGTTCAGGAACAACACCTCGGGACGACCCGGCGTGCGGACGAACGACTACAACGCCATCGCGTCCTTCATGCTCGGGTTGCCACGGGACTCGGCTCGCAACTTCCTGACAGGCAAGAATCTCCAGACGCGTTCCAGCCAGTGGGCACTCTACGTGCGGGATCGCTGGCACGTCCGCCCCAACTTGACACTGTCCTACGGCATGCGTTGGGAGTACTACCCCTTCCCGGTCAGACCGGACCGAGGTGTCGAGCGCTTCGACATCGACAACAACATCATGTTCGTGTGCGGGATCGGCTCCGTCCCCCGCAATTGCGGCCTGCCGCAGAGCAAGACGCAGTTCGCTCCAAGGGTAGGAATCGCGTGGCGCGTGTCCGACACACTGGTGCTCCGCACGGGCTACGGCATGACCTACAACCCGTTCAACTTGGGGCGTGATCTTCGCGGAAACCTTCCCACGCAGTTCTCGCAGCGACTGGCGGTACCGAACTCCTATTCCTACTCCACGACCCTTGACCAAGGATTTCCGGACATCCCAGATGTGCCCGTCACCGAGCAGATCGAGATGCCCCTGCGGGCAAACGTCGCGTCGGCTGACAAGAATTTCGTGCGGGGCTACATTCAGTCGTGGAACTTCAGCCTGGAGAAGCAGTGGGGCGAATGGATCGGCACAGCCTCGTATGTCGCAACGCGGTCCACGCGCCAGACCTCGCGCATCGAGGCGAACTGGTCCGACCTGGGGACGGGGAATGGTGGCCGCCGGCTGCGGCTGCTCTACGGTCGGACGGCGAACACGCTCTTTTGGGGGACGATCGGGACTCCGATGTATGACGGACTGCAAGTCAAGCTTGTCCGGCGCAGCCAGTCCGGCCACAGCTTCAACCTTGCGTACACATGGTCCCATGGCCGCGGCTACACCTCAGAGTCGTCAACCGCGCAACCGCGGGCGAAGCACCCTGATTACTACTGGAAGAACCGCGGGCCGCTGAGCAATGACATTCGGCACAACCTAGTCATCACGAATGCTTACGAGCTGCCCTTCGGGCGCGGCAAGCGATTTGCTCAGCGGGGTGCGGCCGCCATGATCCTCGGAGGCTGGCAGGTCAATGGGCTCGCGTCCTTCTACACAGGCACGCCCTCGACCCCCACCGCGCCGAACGGATCGCTCAACAGCCAGGGATCCGGCCAGTACGCGGATTGTCTCGGGGCTTGGCGCAAGCTGGGAGACCCGGACGGATGGTGGGACCGCTCAACGTTTGCCGACCCGGCGACGCAAGGCGGCGCGCCACGGTTTGGCACGTGCGGGTCGAACGTGCTTCGCGGCCCGGGCCTGATCAATGTCGATCTGAGCCTGTTCCGGCAGTTCCAAGTGACCGAGCAGATGACTGTGCAGTTCCGAGCGGAGAGTTTCAACATGTCGAACACGCCCCACTTCTCGAATCCCAACTCGGCTGTGCACAGTAGCGGGTTTGGCATTGTGAACAACGTCCGGAACACGGGCCGTGACGGGAACGACCAAAGGTTCTTCCGCCTCGGCCTGCGCATCGCGTTCTAACCCGGGCCGATTGCGGGCGGGCCATGCGGTGGTCCGCCCGCCGGCATGTTCTCGCTTGCGGGCCCGACCCGAGACCGCAGGTCGCGGTTGATTGGAGATTTCGCCCGACTTCGCCGTAAGGGACGGTCGCGCCGAGGGCACAGAGCGGGGGCTATCCTAGTTGCCGATGATGCCGCGATCCCCCCTTGCGCGACTGCTGGCCGTTCTGACCGTTTTGGGATGGGGTTCGGCCAATGCCGAGCGACACACATTCCGAGTCCGGCTCGGCCTCACGGACCAATCGGCGACAACGTGGGACGGGAGTGCGCGGGTCGCGGGGGGCCAGCTCTCAAGCATCCGGAGCTGGAGGCCGAGCGCTGCGGACCGCATAGGAACTCACGAATGGCAGCTTGCCTCCGCGCCGGGCACGAAGTTCCGCTATCGGAACTGGGAGCCGGAGCCTTTGTCGCCGGTGCCAGACTACCTGAAGACGCCGGGCTTGATCCTTGAGGTTGACGCTGAGGCAAATGCCCGCGTGGACATCGACACGGCCTCGGGCAACCTGTCCTTCCGGCTGTCTGACCAGCCGCCCGGGCTTCGACGCACCTACCTTGCCGGGGCCGCGGTGGTCGAGAGAGCCGCCAATCTCGAATCGATTTCCGACCCTGCGTTTCACAACGGCTTCGCGGATGTCGTCGCCGGGCCCGAAGGCTCGAAGTGGGTCGCGTGGATCGGCTACCGGGACTGGGGTAACCACGTGTTCGTCCGCAGGCAGGACGGCAGCGAGTGGTCCGCACCCCAGGAGCTGACTTCCGGGCCGGCCGACGTGTACTACGTTCGCTTGGCCACCGACGGCCAAGGAGGGACACTGGCCGTCTGGTCCGACCGGCGTGAGGGCAACTTTGACCTGTACGGCAGGCGATTTGACGGATCGTCCTGGTCGCCCGAACTACGGCTCACCGATGCGCCCCAGCCCGATATCCACCACGCGCTGACGACGGATGCCGCGGGACGGGTGTGGGTGGCATGGCAGGGATTTCGTGACGGAAGGGCGGACATTCTGGCGCGCGCCTGGGACGGGGAATCTTGGTCCCCCGAGACGCGTGTCTCGCTTTCCCCCGCCGACGACTGGCATCCGGCCGTGGCCGCGGACTCCAAGGGCAACGTCTACGTGGCCTGGGAAACCTACGAGAATAACGACTTCGACATTCGGATGCGGCGATTCTCGGGCGGCGCGTGGCACTCGGTCGAGCCAGTCGCCGACACGCTGCGCTACGAGGCTTACCCCAGCGTGGCCTGCGACGCCCAGGATCGCCTGTGGGTCGCGTGGAACGAGAGCGGCCTGCAATGGGGCAAGGATACGGGCTTCCTGCTGAACCGCCCGGCCACCCAGCTGTACCAGTCGCGGTGGGTGGCAACCGCGGTCTACGAGGGCGGTGACTGGAAGCGGCCCGTCCGTCGCTTCGAGGATTCCCTGCCCGAAGACCTGCGCGGGTTCAACGACTTTCCCCGGCTGGCCGCAGGAAGTGACGGCCGGATGTGGGCAGTGTTCCGGCACCGGCACCTCCGCCAACGGGAGGTGCCGCACACCGCGGCGGCTCACCGGGCATCGTGGGAGACATACGCGACAGCGTTCGACGGTCACGAATGGAGCAGCCCGATCCCCATCCCGGTAACGGCCGGGCGCTCGGATTCCGGCTTCGGCCTGGCACCCGCGGAGGATGGCGGGCCTCACCTCGCATGGGCAACGGACAACCGGATCTACGACCGGTACTTCTACGAGCAGGGCGAGATATTCGCTTCGCAGCTGCCCGCTCTGCAAAGCCCCGTGCATTCCGCCCGTCTGGTCAAGAGAACCCGCGACGAGCTGCGGGCCTTCCTCAAGCACCCCGATGAGAGGGAAGAGGTCGAGAGAATCCGGGGCTACGTGATCGAGTCACGCGGAAAGACGTACAAGATCTACCGTGGCGACACCCACAGGCACACGGAGTACTCTGGCGACGGGAATAACGACGGCGCGCAGAATGACACGTACCGGTACGCCATGAACGTGGCGGAACTCGACTATCTCGGGATGAGCGAGCACCACAATAGCGGCGGCCCGAACATCGACTACATCAACTGGCTCCTGCAGCAGCGCGTGGACGTGTTTCACGTGCCCGGCCGGTTCGTGCCCCTGTTCGGGTACGAGCGGGGCACGAGCTACCCGAACGGCCACCGCAACATCTTCTTCGCCAAGCGGGGCAACCCCACGTTCCCGGACCAACCCGGCGAGAAAGAGACCTCCTCGGGCGCAGTGGGACTGTTCGACTACGTGCGGCGGCACGGCGGGATCTCGATCCCGCACACGCCCGCTACGGGAATGGGCACCGACTGGAGGGACAACGACCCCGAGGTCGAACCGCTCGTCGAGATCTACCAAGGCGACCGTGTGTCGGCCGAGTACGAGGGGGCCCCGAAGGCCGCCACCGACGGAGATGTGACCAACCAAGCCGGCGGGTTCCGGCCGGCCGGTTACGTCTGGAACGCCTGGGCCAAGGGCTACAAGATTGGAGTGCAGGCAAGCTCGGACCATCTCTCGACCCACATTTCGTACTCCTGCACCATTGCGGAGGAATTCACGCGGGAGGGACTGCTCAGCGCGATGCGCAAGCGCCACAATTACGCCGCGACGGACAACATCATCCTCGACTACCGCATGACCGCGGACGGCGAGGAGCACCTTCAGGGCGATGTCGTTCCGGGAACGGTCTCGAGGTTCGAACTGTCGGTGCGGGTGTTTGGAACGGCCCCGGTTCAGCAGATCGACGTCATCAGGGGCCAAGACTTCGTATACACCTTGCAGAACCAGTCTGACGAAGTCAGTTTTGAATTTGTTGACACCAAGCCACGGCCCGATGAACAGCACTATTACGTCAGAGTCCAGCAGGCTGACGGCCAGATGGCCTGGTCCAGCCCGATATGGGTGACATCAGCACGCTGACCGACCGCTTGTGGCTTTCATTCGCAAGGTGACGCCGAACGGTGAGACTAACGGTGCGGTGCGACGGGTACTGCACATGACGCCCACCGATCACACGCGCCCATTCCTCCGTCCGGCGACGAGAGGGCACCGTCCGGGGACCCTCGGGATGACGGACTCCCCGAGAGCCTGCGCGACGAGGCATCCACGGGCCTAGTCGTCCTGGGGCGACCAGAGAGTGGTGTCGGCGGCACTGTGCCACAGAGCCTGATTTCCCTAGCCTGAACTTCACTCTTGCATATATAAGGAGTGAGGGTGGATATTTGTTTCCATGTAATCGCCGAAGCGGTCTATCCCCGCCTGGACCTCATCTGCCGTATTTCGGCCCGAATCTGGGCTTGACAGCCCCATTTGAGGCCTGTATACTGAACACATCGAAACGATTCTGTTTCCACGTAACCACCATGGCCATCTACGTTGAGAAGATCCCCAACCGCAGCAGCCCCCCGGCCGTCCTCATCCGCCAAGCCTGGCGCGACGGCAAGCGCATCCGCCGCAAGACGCTGGCCAACATCTCCAAACTGCCCCCGGCCGCTATCGCCAGCATCCGGTCCGTCCTCAAAGGAGGCGTGGTCTTCGACAGCCTTGACCAGGCCGTCACCATCCGACGCTCCCTGCCCCACGGCCACGTCGCCGCCGTCCTAGGTCTCTGCCGTCAGCTGGGCCTGCCTCGACTGCTGCACCGCTCCCGCTCCCGCCAACGCGATCTGGCCCTCGCCTGCGTCGTCGCGCGCGTCCTGTTCCCCGCCTCCATGCTCGCCATGGCTCGCTTCCTGTCCCCTGCCTCGGCTGGCTCCAGCCTCGGTTCCGTGCTCGATCTCGGCCCCGTCTCCGGCAACGAGCTGCTCGCCAACCTCGACTGGCTGCGCCGCAGACAGCCTTGGATCCAGCGCTCCCTGGCGCGCCGCCACCTGCGCGATGCCTCGCTGCTGCTGGATGACGTCACCTCCTCCTACTTCGAAGGCAAGTGCTGCCCGCTGGCCGCCTTCGGCTACAACAGCGACGGCAAACGCGGTAAGCGCCAGCTGGTCTGCGGCCTGCTGTGCGCTGCCGACGGCTGCCCCGTCGCCGTCGAGGTCTTCCCCGGCAACACCGCCGATCCCAGCACCGTCGCCACGCTGGTGCAGACCGTCCGCCAAGAGTTTGGCATGGAGCGTGTCGCTTTGGCTGGAGACCGCGGCATGCTGACCACCGCGCGCATTCGCGAGGACCTCCAGCCGGCCAGCCTGGACTGGGTCTCGGCGCTCAAGACCGCTGACCTGCGCACCCTGCTCAAGCAGCCCAGGCCCGACCCCGACGACCCGCAACCAGACCGCACGGCCCCGCTGCGCCCTGGCGAGCTGGTGCCTGACCAAGTGGCTGAGATCCACAGCCCGGACTTTCCCGGCGAACGTCTGCTGGTCTGCCTCAACCCCCGCCTGAAGGCCGAGCGGGCCCGCAAGCGCGAGAGCCTGCTGCGCGCCACCGAGCAGATCTTGGAGCGCATCGCCGGGATGGTGCGGCGCCGTTCGAGCCCGGTCCTGAGGAAGGGTGGCAAGGAGGCCATCGACCGTCGCGTGGGCCGCGAGGCCAACCGCAGCATGGTCGAGAAACACTTCCGGATCCAAGTCAGCGACAGCGAGTTGCTCTGGGAGCGCAAGCAGGACAGCATTGAGGCGGAGAGAGCGCTGGACGGGATCTACGTGGTGCGCACGAGCATGCCGCAGGACAAGCTGGCAGCTGACGAGGCGGTGGCAGCCTACAAGCGCTTGGCGCGCGTCGAGCGCGCCTTTCGCAACCTCAAGACCGAGCGCCTGCAACTGCGGCCGGTGCATGTCTATGACGAGGAGCATGTACGCGGGCACGTGTTCCTGTGCATGCTGGCCTACTACGTGGAATGGCACCTGCGGCGCAAACTGGCAGCGCTGCTGTTCGAGGACGCTGATCGGGAGGCGGCCCGACAGCGCCGCAAGTCACCAGTCGAGCCGGCGCGCGTCTCGGTGTCCGCGCAGGCCAAGGCGGACAGCAAGCAGACCCCGGACGGTCTGCCGGTGCAGAGCCTGGCGACACTGCTGGAGCATCTCAAGACCCTGACGCTGAACTTCGTGACGCTGCCGGCAGACGAAGGCCACGAGTTTCCGCTGGTGGCCAGAGCCTCGCCCTTGCAGGCCAAGGCCCTGGAACTGCTCGGTGTCGACCCGGACAAGAGTGTTTCCAGTCAAAAGCCAGGTTGAAGGGGGCCATGGGCGTGGGCACTGACTGGGGAATCGCCTCGCAGAGTGCTTGGCGGCGGTCCATCAGTGAACCGTGGCGAGCACCCATAGAAACGCCAGATTGCATGAATCTGAGTTCCGGTCATCGAGGGACCTAAGTGCGATCTGGTGTGGTGCAAGTGTCAGGACGCACGGAGTAGCATTCACTGCACAGGGGAACCGCTGGGTCGTAATCGATCGGATCTTGGGTCGTTGCTACTCGTAACGTGCCGTATAGTTGTCGGTTATAGCGCATCGTGGCTTCGTCGTGGCGCTGGACGAATGTGATCGGTAGACCACCGAACCCGTCGGGGCAGCTAACTGACAGTGTCCACTCGAGGGCGTGCCGATGGGTGCTTCGGGCCCAGCAGCGGGTGTCCGCGATTCCCGCCGAGCTAGGCAGACGTGGGTACGCGCCGCCGTGGCGGCAGCCGGCATGAGCAAACTCGACGCGGTGAGCCGCGAGCTTGGTGCGATTCCGCCCGTCGCGGTGGAGAGACCCCAGCCGTTCCGGAACGGGCCTGCCGGCCCGTCGGCGGCAGCCAGCAAATGGCAGGTTGTACTCTCCGGCGCACGATGAAACACAAGCGCCGGTTCCAACTGCCGACAGGGTGGCTCAGCCGAGGCCACTGGACGCCTCCAGATGCCCACCTACAACCTCGACGAACCGGCTCCCGGTGACGACAGATTGGACATCGCTACTTAGCCCATGTCCGGAAGTCAGTGACTCGAAGCTTGCTACCGTCGGCGCCGCAGACGTTTAGCTGAATGAGGCAATCGCCCGGCCACGCAGGCGGCCCCCGCCCCGGGCCGGGTTCTCGATCCTGCATGAACGGCACGGCGGCTGCGTCCGTGTTCCGTGCTAACCCGCTGAGTCTCATTGCGCACAGCGATCCGGTCAGCGTGGCGCGCGAGATCACTCGGCCGTGAAGCAGTGAGCGGGAAGGCCGGGGCTGGCACGAACCGAAGCGTCTTGCTATGTTGTCGGTGCGTTCGAGTTGTCGGTCGCACGCGAGCGACTTGGACGGCCACTCGTCTGGAAATCATCCGTGAAGCCTCTCACCGCACCAGCCCATGTTGCCTCCATGGCAATGCCGGTCGACGCCTCGATCAAGCGATTCATGCGGAACCGGAGGCTGCTACTGCACCTGCTGCGCCTTTTTCCCGTCCGCTCGATCAGCGTGGACCAGATCGAGGACTTGGGACAGGACTGCACCAACCTGATCGGGCCCAAGGTGGACCAGCGTGAGCTCGACTCGCTGTGGTGGCTGCAGATGAAGGACGGGGAGTTGGTGTTCCTGATCATCGAGTGCCAATCCCGCCCTGACACGTCGATGCATTGGCGCATGTTTCACGCAACCGGGATTCTGGGCCTGCGACTGAGCCAGAGCCCGCCTCGGCACTTGGGCTACACAAGCACTTGCAATCCGCTCTTGAGGGGACTGGTGGTGTACAGCGGGCGCAGAGCGTGGAAGGTTCCGCTCGACACCGCGACCGTGTCAGAAATCCCGTGTATGCGATTGGCCAGTGTAGCGCAGCGGGAGGGATCGCGTCCAGCGAGGCCAGCGCTTTTTGCGGCCGGGTTGGGCGCGGGGGACCACAGGGCGCGCGCAGCGCGCTGAGAGAGCCCCTGTGGCGGAAGGCTGGCGGCTGGACGCCCGGCATCGGTTCGCTGCGCGTGCCGAGCAGCAGCCCGCGTTGCATGCGGCACACGCCCGGCTGCCGGCTGCCCGGCAGCCGTTCCATGCGGGTCCCCGCTGGCAGGGTGCTGCTCACCGCGGCACCACCTGGAAGCGATCCTCGAAGAGGATGGCGAACTCCCGGCGCGCCTGGTGCCAGTACGGGGGAGGTCTCTTCCACTTGCGCTCCACCTTGCGCAGGGCCATGTAGATCAGCTTGCTGGCGGCTTTGTCGCTGGGGAAGTGCCCTCGCACGACCACGGCCCGCCGCACACAGCTGTTGAGGCTCTCGATGGCGTTGGTGGTGTAGACGGCCTTGCGCACCGGCTCGGTGAATGAGAAGAAGGGCTCCACTTGCTCCCAGTGGCGGTGCCACAGGCGGCCGATGGCGGGGTATTTCCGTCCGAGCTCGCTGTCCTCGAACGCCTCCAGCGCCTGCAGGCCGGCTACGGCGCTGTCGGCGCGGTAGATCTGCTTCAGGGACCGGCTGAGCTGCTGGCGTTCCTGGTAGCAGACCTGCAGCAGGGAGTTGCGCAGCAGATGCACCACACAGGTCTGCACGAGAGCCTGGGGGAAGACGGCCTCGATGGCCGCGGGAAACCCGTTGAGGGCGTCCGTGACGGCGATCAGCACGTCCTTTACGCCCCGTAGTTGCAATTCCTTCAGCACTTTGAGCCAGAATTTGGCACCTTCCTGTTGCTGGATCCACAGTCCCAGCAACTGCTTGCGGCCTGAGCAGTCCACCCCGAGGGCCAGGAAGACAGGCTTGTTGGTGACCGCTCCGTCCTGGCGGATCTTGACCCAGATGGCGTCCAGGAACAGCAGGGCATAGACCTCGTTGAGCGGTCGGTCCTGCCACTCGCGGAGCTCCTCGTGCACCTCGTCGGTGATCTTGGAAATCAGTTCCGGGGAGACGTCGACGTCGTACCGGGCGGCCAGCTGGTCGCGGATCTCACGCATGCTGAGTCCGGAGGAGAACAGACTCAGGACGAGCTGGTCAAAGCCCTCGAGGCGGCGGCACCAGGGTTCGATGAGCTGGGGCCGGAAGGAGCCTTGGCGATCACGGGGGACGGCAAGCAGCATGCTGCCGTGCTCGGTGTGGACGGTCTTGCGATTGTGGCCGTTGCGGGTGTTGGGGTCCTCGCAGTGGTCGAGGTGGTAGGCCATTTCGGCTTGCAGGGCCCGCTCGGCGAGTTTCCTGTAGAGCTCGAGCATCACAGAGGGCTCGCGGAGGACCTGAGCCGGGTCGCGGCCGTCGAGGAAGGCGTCGATCGCCTCATCGGAGAGTTCCGGGGCGCGGCGGGGCTCGCCGGGCGGCACAGGCTGGCTGGTGGGATTGAGGAGGTTCATCTTACGCTTCATAACATACCTGCTTTCGTTTGTTTCGACCAGACCCTTGGCAGGGGCCCGGTCCGGCCGGCTCCCTCCCTCCCCGGGCCCCTGCCAAGGGTCTGCCCCGGGGCGGGTCCATACACGGGATTTCTGACACTCCCGACACCCCCCCGATGCGGCCGGCCTGCCCCAGTCCAAGGAGAAGCAGGATGACAAGAAAGAGGAGGACAGGCCTCGTCGCGAGCCCTCAAACGACTATCGCTTGCTGGACTTACGCCAGATAAAGCTGCCCGACGAGAAGGGGAATCTGCTAGTGCTGCTGCAACGCCTGCAAGTGTGCGAGACTCCAGAGGCGCTCAACGAGCGGGCTGACTGGCTGCGGGAGCTGGTGGCATGCAAGGACTTCGAGGAGTTGGTACCGGCATTCGCGGGCTGGATCACGTGGGTGCTGCTGCCGGAGATGGGAATCACGGGCTTGGATCGGAGCGAGAACTTGAGGGAGGTGTTGGAAATGCTGGAGACGAAGAGGATGAATTGGGCACAGACGATCCGCGAGGAGGGTATTGAGACGGGACGGCTAGACGGCTACCGCGAGATGTTGATCGACCAAGCTGGGACACGCTTCGAAGAATCCGTTATTGAGCCGCTTGCGGCACTGTTGAGGGCGATATCAGACCGACAGCGGCTGATTGAAGTCGGGAGGTGGTTGGTGGACGGGGTGAGCGGCGACACGCTTCTGGCCCGCCTCGAACAGCGCTAGCAGCCACATTCGGCCGTTCCCATCGATGGCAGTCTAGTGGGCCATCGTGCCGCCCCCGTCGCGAGGTCACCTCATGCTTGACGCGATCTCGGAGCAACTGCCGATATCCGTCACCTGCCCGATCTGGGGATGTCGGCACCTCCTGCAACATTCGGCGGGCTTGGCGCGTACTTCTGTTCGAACTCGGTGAGTCGGCCCAGCCGGTCCTCGTCAGCGAAGGCTCTTGCCCCGACGTGCTAGGCAGCCCTTGCTGGAGACTCAGAGATGCGACCATTTGGACATCGCTACTTAGCCCATGTCTGGAACTCTGATGAATCCTGCCACTAGACTGGCCGGAAAGTCGCGCTGCGACGCCGAAACGCGTCTCATCTGACAGAAACGCCAGCTGCCGACAGAGCTTGACTGGCCTGACTACCACGTCCAATTCATTCTCGATTGCCCCGAAATCGGTGGAATCCTACCCGGCCCACCCCGTGAAGTTCAGCCTAGCGGGGAGCCATGCTGACCAAAGTAGCGCTTCGATTGCGTCGCCGTCCTGCTTGGAGACCCGGTCGTGTTCGTGATACGCGCGGTCGTGGCGCACAGCCCTTCTCCCGCCGCTGCCGGGGCTCGCGGCCAGCGAGACCCGGCTCGACAAGACTACCTGTACAGCGAGGGACGTTGCTGGAATTTGCACGCGCGACGAGATGCCCTGAAAGCCGGGGAGATTGGTTGCGCGCTATGAGGACAACCGCGGCGCCCTCAAGACTCTGGGCAAGGATTGTCCATGGAGCCCCAATCTGAGGGTGAGAGACGAACTCGTGACTGATGTGCTTAAGGTTTACTTTAAGACAAGTGGGGTTCTGAACCTCATATGAAAGGAAGACTTTTACATGCTGGCCGCCCTTGTGCCGGGAGACGATATTTACGCTGAGATTCGCTAGCAGGTAGATGTGATCCCCAGCGTTACCGAAGCCGTGCAGCCACCGGACGCATGATCCGCGAGGCCGTGCAATTGCAACGTCGATCGTGCACGTCGCAGTCCGTTGCAATGTCCGGCGGCGAAGGCGAGCGACCTACTCGGCCTCCCCGTTCCGAGTTGGTGCTGGTGGTTGAGGACGGCTTGGTCGATCACACCCTTGGGGGCCGCCTCGTTGGCGTCGGCGAGCTGCCAATGCGATGGTTCATCCCATCGCCGATCCCGTCCGGGGTTGAGACGCCGGTTCCTCAGCCTCCACGCAATCAAGCAAGCGGCGCATCGGCGATTGGTGGACCGCCGCTGCCGTAACCGCCGGGCTCCGTGTCCATAAAGTGGTAGCAAACCATGTGGCAGACAACGAAATGGGCATCCTCCACCCGTCCCATGTGGCCGTGCGGCACATGCACGCTGAGATCCACACTGGGCCGCAACCGCCCGCCGCTCATGCCGCTCAGCCCCACGGTGAAACAGCCGATTCGCTTGGCGTAGTCGACAGCCCGGATGACGTTCTCCGAGTTGCCACTGCCGCTGATCGCCATCACCACGTCCCCGCGCTCGGCAAAGTTCTTGAGCGGTTCCACGAACACGCTGTCGTAGCCCACGTCGTTCGAGTACGCCGTAAGCGTCGGGATCTGCTCGGCGAGGGACATGATCTTGAATCTTCGCTCGCAACCGTAGCTGGCACCCTTGACGATGTCGCAGGCAAAATGGTTAGCCGTGGCAGCACTCCCGCCGTTGCCGCAAACAAAGATCTGCCGACCCTCGTCCCGAGCACTCCTGAAGACGTCGATCAAGTCTTCGACGGCGTCTAGGCTAACGCTGTCAAGCGCTCTCTCCAGTCGTGTTCGGTAGTCTCGCACGAATCCCATCTCGAAGGCCCTCCCGACGGTCCAGCGGTCTGACGGGGATTATGCCAGACTCACCGCCACCCTTCCAGAGCGACGACCGCGCCGCTGGGCGATTCATCTGGCCGAGCGAGCAGTTCACCATCACAAGTCACGCCTTCTAACGGACAGAGGCCGGCACTGGCCGATCCCTCACCTCCCGTGCACAAGTGTCGGCTGCTGGATCCCCCGACGCCTGATCCATCGAATGGACCGGCGTTGTTCGGCAACGACGGTGTGGCCTCCAGTGGCACCAAGTGACCGCGACCGGCGCGATCTTGGCGGTCGAAGGAAGCCGCTCACCCAGATCTCTCCACACAGCCCGAATCGGCCGCCCGGTAGCAGGCGAACACGGTCCTCAAGGCCCTGAGGCTATCGTCACCGGTGACCGGAGGTTCCTCCATGCCAGCACTCGCCCTCACGCAAGCCCTCACAAACGGCGCATAGCCGGACGGGCCGGGAAACCGCTCGGTCCGATGCACCCGCGGCATCGCTTCCTTGCGGCTGTACCAAGACAGCGGCAGACCGCCGTGCCTCCGAATCTCAAGCCAGCCATGGGATCCCCAGATCTTGAGGAGGGAATGGTACGACCGGTCAAGGTAATAGCCAGATGTCATGGTTCCGAAAGTTCCGTTTGCGAATTTCAGTGCACAGGCAGCGGAATCCTCCACGTCCAAGGGCTGGCCCCCGACAACGCCGGTGAAACCCGCAACTTCCACGATCTGCGAACCGGTCAGATACATCGCGAGGTCCAGCCAGTGGATGCCGAGCCAGATCAGGTGGCCCCCCAGGCACATTCCGTTTTCGGAAGGTTAGGGCGCTTGCTGGAGTGAATGCTTGTTTTGGTGCTTGTGTGGAGGTGCCGGCCAGATCCGTGAGGGTTGGGTGCGGGTGATCTGGGCACTTGATTCGAGCAGTGAGCACGGTCTTCGCACAAGGACGACAGTGGTGTGGTCCGGCGCTTTGTCAGGGGCGTGTGGACCGTGAGACGATCCCGCCTGAGAGGGCCCTAACGACACAGGGGTAACCCAGCGCCTCGTCTGGCGCGTCGCTGCCTGCTGCCGCCAAGGTTGCATCGGCTAGCTCTTCGGTGGTATCAGCAACAGATCGAGAGCCTCCTGCTGGCGGGCTGCGAAATGCCGGTTGGCCACCGGCACGTAGCGGAAGCGTGTGCGGCAGCGGATGATTGAGATTGCCGTGTTGCTCAAAGTGGCCAGATTTCGCGGCAGGTCGCGCACGTAGACGCGGCAACGGTCTTCGTCGTAGGTCACGTCTCTCACATAGTGCAAACGATTCTCGATGTGCCAGTGCTTGCGGATCAGGCTCGCAAGCTGTTCCGGGCTGGCCTGCTCGCTCGACAGCGAGGTCAAGGCATAGCTAACTTCGATGCTCATCTTGCCGGCCTTGGCCCGGCGCCGCCGGCAGCGCTGGCGCTCGATGCGGATCGCCTGCTGGCGCCCGTAGAGATTGACCTTCCCGTCCCATTGCGACCCGCTGAGATCCTGGACCCAGTAACGGCGGCGCTCGCTGCGCCCGTGCAGCTTGTCGCGCGTCTCGATCATCGGGCAGTCACTGAAGTCCATCTCGCGCAACTGTTGTGCCATCGTTGGTTGGTTGTCCTTCACGGCGGTGACCAGGTAATGCGCTTGGCACTGCTGCAGACAGCGCGCCATCTGCTGCTGACAGTGCAGCGCATCGACGGTGACGATGCGCCCGGCCAGATCCAGCTCGCCAGCCAACTCGCGCAGGGCCGGAATCTCATTGCTCTTGCTGTCGATCTCGAGCTGGCCCAGCACCAGGCCGGTGTCCTGTTCCACAGCCGCGAACAACATGCGGCGACCGCCCTCGGTCTGCTTCGAGGCTCCCCGCACATCCTTGCCATCCATGCACACCGCCGGCTGGGCAAAGAAATCTTGGGTGCACGCGCCGCCCTGCCCGCCGGCGGGCTGCGGCGCGTGCTGCGCCTGCTGGCTCTGCTGCTGGGCCCAAGCTTCCACGGCATCGTCGAGCGTGTCGGGATCCAGCTTGGACAGGATGTTGTGGAAAGTCGTGGTGTTGGGGGTCGTGTAGCACTGCTTGGTGGGACTGAAGAAGCAGGACAAGGCCTTGCGCTGGTCTTGGTCCAGCAGCGCAGCGAACTGTGCCAAGGCCGTCACGCCACGGTAGCCAGCCAGTCGTGCCGCCAGTGCCAGCGTCAGCACGGTCCTGAGGTCGTAGCGCTTGCCGCGCGCACTGCGGTAATCCGGGATCGTGCTGAGAAACTCATACATGCTCCGCAGTTGCGGAACGTCGGGGGGCGCACTGCGCTCGGGGCCCTGCAAGGCCACATCGAGCTGCTCTGAGCGCAGGGTCTCGCTGGCGTTGGGTTGCAGTTCGTACACGAAAACCTCCTTCGGTTGGCCATGATGCCGCCACAGCGGCTTGCCTCCAGGCTGGCGCGCATAACCGCTGGTGAAGCCCAGCGAGCGCCAGTTCGCAGCGCGGTAACAGGTGCCGGCAAACTTCGAGGTGTCGACAAAGGACTCCGCGAGCAAGAGATCCGATGCATGCGCGGCGCGCATGTCTTGCGAGAGGCGCCGCAGGCTCAGGCCGAGCACGCGCGAGCACAGGTTGGGACGATGAAAGCCGGGCAGGATCACAAATCTGGAGTTTTGGGAGATCAAGTGCAGACGGCGGCGCTTCTGCTGCCGGGACCAGCCGATCCAGCGGTCTCTGACGCCAACTCTCAAGGCGGCGGCCTGCCAGCCGAGCAGGGCGATCCAAGTCGAGTTCAGGAAGGCGACATGGCGCAGCGCCTTGCCGAACAGGGCCCGGAAGGACAAGTAGTGGTGCTGGGCGACCAAGCGGTCCCAACGGCGGTGTTCTTCGGCCCCGTGGGTCGGGCGCACTTGAATGGCGCGCAAGTCCAAGTCACGACAGGCCTGTGGCAGCGCCTGCATGCCCCCAGTATGCCATAGTCACAACAGAATAGCCACTACTGAAGAACAACATCATCCGTCGGCGCACATCGCGACCGTCACCGCCAGAATGCGATCGTGCCACCCCTCAACCACGCTCTACGAGAAAGGAATGGCCCTGGGTGGCCCCCACCGCCGCGTGCCTTCTTGGCGAACCACGTTTTGTGATAGGCCGGCCGGGTCAGTCGGGTTTGGTCTGCGATCAGGTGCGCCTCGATACCGTACGTCTCACCCAGCATCCCCTCCCTGACCAGCCGCCGGGCCTCCTTCACCTCTGGATTGAGCCGGTTGGCGAAGGCCAGCATCAGGTGCCGGTCGTGGGCTCTCGCCAACCGGTGGAGCCGTTCGAAGTCCACCAACCGAACGCACGCTGGCTTCTCGGCCATGACGTGGCAGCCAGCGCGCAACGCTGCCTCGATTGCAGGCGGCGCCAGCGCGGCCTCCATGCTGACCAGGGCCATTGCCGGCCGTTCGCGGTCGAGCAGGTCGGCCGGATTGGAGTACACCGCGGTGAGCTTGTCCCCAAGCGCCCGCCTCGCCTCGACCGTCGGCTGCCCGTCCGGATCGGCCAGCGCCACGGCGCTGACTTCTTCCATCTCGGCAAGCGCCGCGAAGTAGGCGTCCAGATGGGCGGCACCGGCATGCGTGATCACTCCGACGTTGATCCCGGCCACGGCTGCCGGAACGCTCTGAGCGTTGGGTAAGAGCGCCGAGCCGGCACCGAGCACCTTAGCGAAAGTTCTACGCTGCATTGGATCGTGGCTCCTCGTTGCTCTTCGTTTGTCGGCCGATCCTACCCGTCCACAATGGTCCTCGTCGCTGGATCGAAGGCCCTACGCGTTCCACTCCACAGGGCATCTGTCGCCATGATGCAAGCGATGGAGTGACCATACCCGGCCTCGACCGGCGCATACAGCCCGGCTCCGTCCCTTCGCCGAACCGCGTCGAGCCAGTTCGCCATGTGGTGCAATGTCCCCGGCTTCTCGGGAATCTCCTCGACTCCCGGCAGGGCGTCGCTGTGCTCGCTGCCTTTGCCCGACACTCGCCAGACATCCTCGACTTCAACCGTTCCCAGCGTGCCCATCACTCGAGTGGCGCTACCGGCAGAGTTGTAGAGGCAAGTCGAGTAGTTCGCGAGGAACTTCTCAGGCCCGCGGCCATACTCGAGCGCGACTTGGACGTTGTCCGGATTCTCACGGTAGTCATGGAAGTGATAGATCCCCCCGTGAGCCACGACACGGGTCGGGTATGGCTCGCCGGTCAGCATATGGATCACGTCGACGCCGTGGGTCATCCACTGATCGATGATCGCGCTCGAGAAGTCGCGGAACAGGCGAAATGATCGGTAAACCCTCGGATCGAAGGGGCGGTGGGACTTCCCCATCAGGAATGCCTCCCAGTCGACGTCGCTCTCCTTCAAGGAGTCCAAGTCCTCTTGCTCTCTCGCCCAGCGGTTGGGGCTGTAGGCGTTCCAGATGACATCGGCGTTGACGATGTCTCCGATCATCCCGCCCTGAACGATCTCCATTGCCGAGCGGTAACGCGGATAGCTGCGGCGCTGGGTGCCGATCTGGACAATCCGCCCGGTTCGCTTGACGGCGTCCATGGCGTCATTGGTCTCAGAGAGGACGTTCCCCATCGGCTTCTCGCAGTAGACATCCTTGCCAGCCTCCACGGCGGCCTTGAGCATCTTGGCGTGCTGGTGGTCAGGCGTGGCGATGATGACCGCATCGATCTCGGCATCCGCAAGCATGTCCTCGTACCGCCCAAAGGCCTTTGGCCGAGTGCCGTAGGATTCAGCCACGACTTGGGCCGCCGATTCCAATCGCTCGGTCCAGATATCGCAAACCGCGGTGACACTGGCGTTGTAGATGCTGCCGAACTCGATGCACTCTTTCATCACCTGAGTGCCCCTTCCACCGGGTCCGATCACTCCAACCTGAATCTTGTCGCTTGCCCCTGGGGACTGGGCGGCAGAAGGACGCGCGCCCGCGGACAGGGCAAAGCCCGCGGCGGAGGATGCGCTGAGAAAGTCACGTCGGTTCAATTTGGAGTCCTCCATCACCGTGGCCGCACCGCGCGAGCCGGATCGACCGCGACCGGCCGTCGCTCGCCCAGCCACGACAGCTACCGCCACAGTGTACCCGCGCTCGGGGACCCAGTTGGAATCCGGGGCCACACGGTTGGGGCGAATCGGCTTGGGCTCGATCGCCGCGAGCAGTGCCAACGATGTACATGAACGACCGCCCAGGCACCCGCCGTTTGCCTTCACGGAGACCGCTGTGCGGTGACTCGGGCGAAGAACTCGATCGCCCGACGCCGGAACTTCTTCCATTCCGGCACATGCCCAGGCTCACTCGGACCGTGCGGGCTACGCGGCCACTCCGTCTCAACCTTGAAGCCCGCCCTCTCGAGACTGGCGGCAAACTCGCGCGCGATCGAGTAACGCGGATCAAGGGTTCCGCACATCACATGAAACGGGATTCGCTTAGCCCCGGGACTCGCGGGCTGCCCAGCAACGGGTGCCACGGCACGCGGATTGAAGTTCCCTCGCCACCGCTGCTGGAGATCGCTCAACTGCAACGATTCCAAGAATGCCCTGGGGTTCTTGATCTCACCCCGGCCCTCCATCAGGAAGCGACCGTCGGGAGTTGTCCAGCTACCTGCTGCCTGCGGAGCGCAGGCACGGACAAGATCAGGGTTCTGCAGTGCGAACCGGTGTGAGAACTGGCCCCCGCGGGAATAGCCGGTCAGCAAGACTCGCTCCCTGACACTGTGCGCCGACCTCACGTCGGAGATGACGGCCTCGAGAAATCTGTCCTCACCGAGGCTGGGAAACCGCACGGATGCAGCGTCTGATTGGTGGAATGTCGGCGTTACCACGATGGCCTTCAAGCCAAGTCGCGCCGCCCAATGCCCATAGCGTCCGACACGCCGGTCGCCTCCATTGCCCCCACCGCCGTGGGCTGCCAGCAAGAGCCAGTACCTGTGGCCCGATTCATAGTCCGAAGGGAGCTGAACAAAGTACTCGCGCTCCCGGCCATCAAACCGGATCGACCTCCGCACGCGCTCGGTCGTCGGGGCACTCTCGGCAAGGAGTCGGCGAACCTCGTCGCGCGCGTCCTGCGCGAGCGCAAGCGGCATGCAGAAAGGCAGGATCGCCGCCACGGCGCCTAGCGCGCCCAACACGCCAGTGCGCGAGATTGCCTGCCCCCTTCCCACGGATCCAGTAGCGAGTGTACTTCGCATCCGACGACGCCATCCAATCCATGGAAGGGTCCGCAACGGAGCGCGACGGTCTGCAGCAGACTGTTCCGCCTGGACGGTCGCCTCAACCCACATGGGAAGCCCGCCGTCCGGTCACTTGGCTGGAGTTCGCCAAGTGACCACAACATATTGTTAGTGCAGTTTGTAGTAGCACAGCATATTGTGGTTTGAGACCCGCGATGGCACTACATTTGTGAGGCTGCCTGACGGGCCTGATCCCATCTCAGAATTGCCTCCGGTGCGGTTGGGGTTCCACCCCCACCGCCCTTGCGATCTCGGCAGCCTCTTGCCCGGGCGTAGTGTCTTGGCAGTTCTCGATCAGTCGTCCGTCCACAGTCCGCATCTGGGTCGTCACGCGATCCCAGTGCTCCAGCTTGTGTCGGACCGTGGTCCAGCTGTCGTGGATCCCGCCCACTGCTAACCGCCGTCGCAGCAGATGCACCGCGTGGCAGGCCAGCACTGCTACGAACAGGTGCGCCCGGATGCGCTCTGGCTTGCGATGGTATACAGGCCGCAGCCCCAATTCTGATTGCAGCGCGCGGAACGTCTGCTCAATCTCCACCAACCGCCAATATGTGCGCACAATCTCCTCCAGTCCCCACGCGTCACAGCTGGTCCGCAGCTCGTACGTTCCGACGCGCCGGTCGCGCTCGAGCCCCTTCTGATTGAGCTTCCATCGCACCGCCACCGCGTGCCCCTTCTTGGCTGCCTTGGTTCCCTTTGCCGCGGCCTGCACCCGCACCTCGTACTGCGGGGCTGCCCGGTTGTGGCGCTGCTTCAGGCGCCCGACCTTCTCCAGCACCCGCTCGTACTGCTTCAGGCAGCCCGCGCGCTGAAGACCCTCGTGCAGGCTCCGCAGGTCCTGCTCGAACCGTTCGCGGGCGCGCTCCTGGATGGCTGCTTCCTTCGCCTGCCGCCCTTGGGTCCAGACGCGCACGCGCTTCTCCCGGGCCCCGGGTCGCGAGACATCCCAGGCCTTGGCCTGCATCCCGCAGCGCGTCGTGAAGCACTCCGGCTCGGCGCCCGCGGGCAGCTCGGCGCGCTTGCCACGCTGGACCGTGATCCAGTCGTAGCCTCGCTTGCGCAACCAGTCCAGGTTGGCTTGCGAGGCAATGCCGGCGTCCATCATCACCACTGGTCGCGACTCGTCGGTCCGGGAGCGGGCTTTTAGGCGCTGGATGGCCGCTTTGAGGGTGCCCGGTTCGGAAACGTTGCCCGGCAGCACCTCGCTGTAGAGCGGGAAGCCGGCCTCGTCGGTGGACAGGGCCAGAGTGACCAGCGGGCAGTCGCTGCGCTTCTGTTTCGAGCGACCGAACTGTCGGTCGGCCTGGGCTTTGCCGAAAGTGTGCACATTCGTGAGGTCGTACAGCGCCAGCGCCCGGCGCCGGCCCTCGAAGAGCGTGCGCTCGCGCCCGGCGAGCGCCGTCTCCAAACTGGCGCGAGATTGCCAGAGGCGGTCCCCGATGCGGTACAGCGAGTTGAGAGCGGGGGGGCTCTGCGTGTCGCAGCCGAGCAGTTCCCAGGCCGAGCTGGCTTGGTTCAGCCAGCGGCTGGCCTCGCGTTCGGAGGAAGGGTGCAACATGCGGGCGAGCACGAGTGCGGTGGCCAGCGAGGCCTCGTGCTGGGAAAATCCCAGCTGGCGGAGGATGTCGGAGAACCGCAGCGAGTGCAGCGCGGCGAGGGCGACGCGCTCGCCCCCGACAGAGCGAGTTGGCGGATGGTGGAGGGAGTGCAGCAGGACGGTGGCGACGGGCTCACCGCCGACAGCGCGGTTGTCGGAGCGAGCGTGGCGCCGGCGCTGTAGACGGCTGGCGGTGCGCTGGGCCAGCTTGAGCAGCTCGGGGTCCGGATCGAAGAGGGGCGTGGTGCCTGTATCGAGGCACTGCACGAGGTTGGCGAATGCGCGCCAGCGGCGCTTGGGGAGGGGGAAGGTAGCACCGAGGTTGAGGAGCGTGACTTGGCGGACCTGGGAGCCTGACCGCACGGACTCGCAGAGTCGATGGGAGAAGCGTGAGCCGTGCTTGGACGATCCGGTATGTGTGCGGCGGACATACATGCTGCTTGCCACGATTACGGCAGACCGACTAGAGAACATGCAGCGAACATACCACACTGAGACATAGAAGATGGCTCTACATTTCGGATCTCGCAAAATGGGGCCGGTCAGATGCGGACATCTATTCTTACGTTCCGGTCTTCACATCACTGAAACAGGTGCGTATACTCTTATCAATAGCGAAGACTGTGATTATTATAGATAATTCAACGCTCGAACCACGAGCAAACCGATGCATTCTGGAGCTCCACCACGGTCATCCCGGTCCATTTTGGCGAACTCCAGTTGAGTTGCCCGGGTCCAATCTTGACGGCGATCGACCGTCAGGGCGGAACCCCACGGCCGTCGGCCACGCGCGAATCGCGGCCGGCGACGATCGAATCCTGCGAGGTCTTCGCGAGCAACCTCGGAGCCCCGCAATCAGGCCGCTGGTCGAAGCGCGGGCCACCAGACGGCTGCGAATCGGAAGTGTCCACAGGCGCGGTCAAGTGGCCGCACTACATCCGCCTCGGCAGGCGTGATCTCCTTCGAGACTCACGGGCGAACCTCAGAGTCCCATTGCCCGAGAGCCGCGGGTCAGGGAGGCGGGGACTGGTGCTGGAGGAGGGAGTCGAACCCTCATGCCCGGTAAAGGGCGCTGGATTTTGAGTCCAGTGCGTCTGCCAATTCCGCCACTCCAGCAGCTCAGGTCGCCAAAGCAAGCAGCCGCCCCACGCGCATCGCGAGCCCCCGCAGCGCTTTGCGAACACCCGGCACTCCAATGCGCCCCGAGGGCAGACAGCCGGAAGCCTTATTATAGGCGGTTCGGAATCATCGCCTATGAAGCATGTCTGCGTTATCGGATTGGGTCAGATGGGGATCGGGATCGCGCGCAACCTGCTCGCGGCCGGCTTCGAGACCAGCGGGTACGATCCCGTGCCCGAGCGGCGCGAGTTGCTCCGCCTGGCTGGCGGCCGGCCCGCAGACTCGAGTGGCGGCGCGGCCCGAGGGGCGGACGCCGTGTTCGTGATGGTGCTCAATGGCGGGCAAGCGCGTGACGCGCTGTTGGGCGAGGGGGGTGCGCTTGAGGCCCTTTCCCCGGGATCCACGGTGATCATGACCGCCACGATCCTTCCGGCCGACGTGTGCGCGCTCGAGGAGCCGCTGGCCCAAGCGGGCGTGAAGTTGGTGGACTGCCCGGTGAGCGGCGGAAAATCTGGCGCGGACAGCGGGAGCCTGACCCTGATGGCAGCGGCTCCTGCCGCAGAGCTTGACCGCTGCAGACCCGCCCTGGCGGCGATCTCGAAGGAAATCCACCATGTCGGCCAGGAGATCGGGCAGGGGCAGTCCGTCAAAGCATCTCTCCAGGTGCTCATCGGATGCATCTTCGCGGGTACGTTTGAGGCCTTGGTGCTAGGCGCCAAGACCGGCGTTTCGGGCAAGGCGCTCTTTGACGTCATCCTGTCCAGCGCTGCCGGAAGCCCGCTCTTCGAGACCTGCGCTCGCCATGTCCTCGACAGGCAGTTCAGCGACACCGGGAGCGGCATCCGCACGATGCACAAGGACCTTGGGATCTGCCTGACCCTCGCCCGCGAGTCCGGGGCGGCCCTGTTCGCGACCAGCGCCGCGCAGCAAATGTTCCAGGCTGGAATCTGCCGGGATCCCGACGGGGACAACTGGACCGTGGCCAAGTGGCTCGAAGAAATATCCGGCACTGAGGTTTCCTGGTAGGAATTGCACATGGCGACGCTTTCGGTAATCACGGACGGCATTCACCGCGAGCTCGACCACGCTGTTGACGTCATGTCGGCCCATGGCTTGGTCCAAGCGGAGCTGCAGTATGTCTGGGACCGGGAGGTCGGCGACCTCAGCGATGCGCAGGTGGCGCGCGTCAGCGACTTGCTGGGGCAGCGCGGGATCGGCACCTGCTGCATCTCGCGGCATGTCTTCAACGGGCTCGCGGTCGGCGAGTGCGAGGTCGGCCGCGGGGCACATGCGCGCGAGATGGATGCGCTGGGACGGTGCATCGATCTGGCCATTGAACTCGGCTGTCCCCTGGTGCGGATCATGAGCTTCCGCAAGGAGATGATCCTGTTCGGCTCGAAGGGGGCCGAGCAGTGGAACGTGGCCACCGGCGCGTGGGAGAAGCTGAAGCGGCTGCTGGCCCCCGCGGTCGAGCTTGCGGAAGCCCGGAACGTCACCCTGGTCGTCGAGACCGGCAACAACGCGATGATCACATCAGGGCAGCTTGGCGCGCGCTTGGTCTCGGAGATGGGCTCCGAACACCTCAGGATCCTCTGGGACCCGGGCAACAGCCTGTACTGCGCGGAGCGCCCGGTCCCTGACGGCCTCACCGCGCTCCGCGATTGTCTCGCCCATGTGCACATCAAGGACCTGACGGTCGACATTCCCGGCGCGACCGTATGCCAAGAGCCGTTCGGCAGGGGCCACATGGCCCCGTACTTCCAAGCGCTGGCGGATGGCCTCCGCGGTATCGGATACGCCGGCTGCGTCTCCTTGGAGAGCGTCTACCGCCCCAGAGGGGGGAGCTTCCACAACGGCTTCCAAGCTTCGTTCCCCCGCTTTGAGCAAATCTTCGGATAGTCGCCGAGTGGCTACCGCTTGGCCGCCTTCTTCCCGCGCTTCACCTTAGCCTTGGACGCCTTCGCAGGGGGCGTTGCGGCATCGGCCGGGACGGCCAGCCCAAGAGCGGCGCGGACCTCGCCCTCCAGACGCTTCCGGATGTCCGGGTTGTCCCGCAAGAACTTCTTGGCCTTCTCGCGGCCCTGGCCGACACGCTCGTCGCCGTAGGAGTACCAGGCCCCGCTCTTGCGCAGGATCCGGTGGGAAACGCCTTGGTCCAGAAGGTCCCCCTCCACCGAGATGCCCTGCCCGTACATGATGTCGAATTCGGCCAGCTTGAAGGGCGGTGCCAGCTTGTTCTTGACGATCTTGACCCTGGTGCGGTTGCCGATCACGCGGTCCCCGTCCTTGATCGCGGCAATGCGGCGAATGTCCACCCGCACCGAGGAGTAGAACTTGAGGGCCCGCCCACCGGTGGTGGTCTCAGGGCTGCCGAACATGACGCCGATCTTCTCGCGGATCTGGTTGATGAACATGATGCAGCACTTGGAGCGGGAGACCTGGCCCGTCAGCTTCCTGAGCGCTTGGGACATCAGGCGGGCTTGGAGTCCCACGTGGCTGTCCCCCATCTCGCCCCGCAACTCCGCGTGAGGCACGAGAGCGGCCACGGAGTCGACCACGATCACGGCGATCGAGCCCGACCGCACCAGAATGTCCACGATCTGCAGGGCCTGCTCACCGTAGTCGGGCTGCGACAGGAACAGGTTGTCCACGTCGACGCCCAGCTTTCCGGCGTAGATCGGGTCCAAAGCGTGCTCGGCATCGATGAACGCTGCCGTTCCGCCGCTCTTCTGGGCTTCCGCGAGGGCTTGGAGCGCGAGGGTCGTCTTGCCCGAGGACTCCGGGCCGTAGATCTCGACCACGCGCCCCTTGGGGAAACCCCCGATTCCCAGGGCGGCGTCGACCGACACCGAGCCGCTCGAGATGACTTCCGCCGCGATGCCGGCGTCCTGCTCCCCCATGCGCAGGATCGCCCCCTTGCCGTGTTCCTTCTCGATCTGGCGCAGCGCGTTGTCTAGGGCTCTCTTGGCTGCTGTGTTCATTGCTTGCTCCTCTCGATGCGATTTTTTCGCGTTGAAGGCTTCATTGTAGCGAACAGGATCCGAAAACGCAACAACGACTACAGGCTAGCCGGCACTGTGGACGGCCATCTGCGTCGCGCCCGAGCCCGCCGCGGGGCTCAGTTCGCTTCGTCTGGCAGCGGCGCGTAGTATCCACGGCGGACCCGCACGGTGGCGTTGCGGTGCCGGGTGCGCACCTCGACGGTGTGGAAGGAGCCATCGTTCACGAACTGGTTCGGCGAGTACAGGATGAAGTACTGGTGCCGCAGCTCGTTGGCGATGTTGGCGAAAGACTGCTGCAGGTCCCGGGCTTGGAACGGGTAGAAGGAAGCCCCGCCCGTCTCGGCCGCGAACCGCCGCAGCGTCTTGTCGCCCCCGCTTCGGACCCCGCTGCGGTTCGTCGAGATGGTGTAGACCACAGACTCAGCCTTGTGCGCCATCTCGAGCGCGTCCTCTCTCGTCACGCTGCTGCGGTTGTCCTCGCCGTCTCCGATCACCACGAGTGCCCGGCGGAACTGCTCCTTGGGCTGGTCCTCCGGCAGCTTGTCCCGGCAGGCGTAGTAGATGGCGTCGTAGAGGGCCGTCCCGCCCCCGGCGCGCAGCCTGCGAACTCCGTCCGCGAGTTCCTCGAGGTCGTTGGTGTAGTCCACGATCAGCTCGGCTTGCGTGTCGAAGCTAACGAGGAACGCCCGGTCGTTCTCCTCCGCGAGCACCCCCTGCAGAAACTCGATCGCTGCCTCCTGTTCGAACTTGAACCGGGCCCGGATCGAATTGCTCGTGTCCAGGATGACGCCGATGCGCAACGGCAGGTCGCTCTCGCGGTCAAACTCGCGGATTTCCTGCTCCCAGCCGTCGTCGAAGACGCTGAAGTCCTCCCGCCCCAAGTCCGTGATGAACCGGTTCCTGCGGTCTGTAACGGTGAACAGGAGCGGCACCCGCGCCACGTCCACCCTGATGACATCCGACTCGTCACCCCGGAAGACGGGCACGTACCCCTCGGGCTCGCTCTCTTGTGCGCAAAGCCCCGGCAGGCAGATGGCAAGAATCAGGAAGACCGCCAACCGTGCAAGCATCGCCACGTCGCTCCGTCTCATTATAGGCCGTTGCGCGCGATTTCGGCCCTGAAGTCGGCCGGAAGGGGCGCCTCGAATCGCAGGCGCCTCCCGCTCTCAGGGTGGTCGAGCCCGAGTTCCTTGGCGTGCAGGAAAAATCGGCCACTCTGCCCCGTGCGCCGTGCCCCGTACAGCGTGTCGCCCGTCACCGGGTGCCCTGCCCGCGCGAAGTGCACGCGGATCTGGTGCGTGCGCCCCGTCCGGGGGAGCGCTTCCGCCAGCGATCGGGCCTTGCCGGCACGGATCGCCCGGATGTCCGTCAGTGCGCTCCTTCCCCGCGGTGACACGGCCATCCGGATGCGGTTGCGCTTGTCGCGGCGGATGGGCATCTCCAAGCGCAGCCACCAGTGGCCCCCGTGCTTGACGGGCCGGCCGTGCCGCAGGAGCCTCGCGCTGTCATGCGGGTCCGCCGGGATCGCTCCCTCGACAATTGCCCAGTACAGCTTCGAGACCTCCCTTCGCTGGAACTGGCGCTGGAGCCTGCGGTGCGCAACGTCAGTCTTGGCGACGGCGATGACCCCAGATGTGAAACGGTCCAGCCGGTGGACGATTCCGGGCCGCAATGTGCCGGGCGCGCGCGCCAGTGCTCCGAACCGGTGCAGCAGGCCGTTGACCAGCGTGCCCGACCGCACCCCGGCTCCCGCGTGCACGACCATGCCCGCGGGCTTGTTGATGACCGCGAGACTGTCGTCCTCGAACAGCACTTCGAGGTTGAGATCCTCGGGCGTGGCCCGGAGCGGTGGCCGTTCGGCGGGCGTGGCCTCGATTCTCTCGCCCCCGCGGAGCTTCCGGGCAGGGGCGCGCACGGTCTCGCCGTCCACTTTCACGAGGCCGTCGCGGATCCAACGGGCGACCGCAGACCGGCTGGCGTCCCGCGCGTGATCAGTGACGAAACGGTCCAGGCGCGTCGCAGCGGCCAGAGCCGGAACGGTCAGGTGCATCGCAATCAGGTTGGCACACGCGCGACGGCCGCGGCGTTGTGGCCGGTTCCGATGGCTCTGGCGGCCCCCCGCCGCCGACGGTCAGGGCCGGACTGCGGCCTCTCGGCCCGCTTTCCCCCTGCGAGTCAACTTGTCCCAGAATGGGCAGGCGCTCCAAACCAGTACCGGGCAGAACCGCTCTGTGCCACCAAGCCCGAGTGACGTCGACGTCCTAGGCCGGCTAAGGTTGCACGACGCGCCCTTCACGCAGCGCTCGGTTCGCGAAGTGCGCGACATCGGCGGCTTCGACGCCGGCGCGAAGATTCGCGCGCGGTTCCCGCCTCTCCCGGATGCACCGGAGCCAATCCCGCAGGTTCGCCATCGTCCCACTTCCGTCCATACGCTCGGCGCTGGAAGCCGGCCTTGGCGCCGAACGGCGGTGGGTCGGGTCCGGCAAGCTGTTGGACTCGAACGGCACACGGCCCTCTTCGTACACCGCAAAGCCCGAGCGGTCCAGCGTCATCATCCCCGCGTCGCCGTGGAACACAATGCCACACCCCTTCAGGCCAAACGTCAAGCTCCCGTCAAACGTGGCCGCGAAGCCCTCCGCGTAGCGCATGGCGGCTGAGACGGTGTCCGGCGTCTCGAACCAGTCATGGATGCACGTCATGCCCAGAGCCTGGACCCGGGACGGGCGCGGAGCGTTCAGAAACCACTGGATCACGTCGATCCAGTGAGTCATGAGATCTCCGACACTTCCTCCGCCAAAGTCCCAGAAAAACCGCCAGTGCTCGCACTTTTCCGGACCGAAAGGCTGGTCACGGGCCGGTCCCAGCCAACCTTTCCAATCAATCCGGGCCATGTCCACGTCGGCGCGGAGCTCGTCCGCGGCCGGCAGGTGGCCTTGGTGCCAGTGGCATCGAGCCAGGGTGACCTTGCCGAGCACTCCCTCGCGCACGAGGCGCCTCGCTTCCACGAAGTGATCCCACGTGCGCTGCTGGGTTCCCGTCGCGACGACCTGGCCAGAGCGTTCGACCTGTCGCAGAAGCTCCCACCCCTCCGACTCGCTGTGCGAGACGGGTTTCTCCAAGTAGACATCCTTGCCGGCGGCGACCGAGTCGGACGCCATGGCCGCGTGCCAGTGGTCGGGGGTTGCGATGACGACGGCATCGACATCCGGCATCGCCAGCATGGCCCGATAGCTCTCCACGGGCGCCGCCGCGCGCCCGAGTTTCCCAGCTGCCCGCTCCACCCTCGGCTCATAGACATCCGAGACGGCCCGCACCTCGACGCCGGGCGTGGCGCACAGCAGGCGGCCGAGGCCAAGACCTCGCAGGCCGCAACCGACGATGCCGACGCCTATGCGCTCGTTGGCCCCGTAAACCCGGTCTGCGCTGCTGGCCGTGGCGGAATGAGTCGGTACTTCGGTGCCCATCTGCGTTCTCGCGGGTCTGCCGGCCCCCGACACGCGACCGTCACTTCGGCAACGTGCCGCCCGGAGACTTCGGTCGCGAACCCTGCGGTCGCACGATCCGACCTGCCGCCAGTATCGCAAGACCCCGCCCGGCGGGGGGATGTCGCGTGGCAGTCACATGGTTCCGCCCAAGCCCCGCGGTTGTGTCCGTGATTATGCACTTGACACAAGATAGGCAGGCTTGATATCATGGCTTTGGATGAGCCGAAGGGCCTTTTTTTGCAACACGTTCCGACCGGTGAGCCACCTTGTCCAGCTCGCGCTTTACGCGCTTGCCGAAGATCCGCTCCATGATTTCCGAGTCCGGACGATTGACAATGTTGCGGGGCAGCCTTCGCTTCCGCTTGGAGTGCTTTGCCATGCCTGACACCTCTCCCTCCAATCTTATGCACCTGATGGACCGCTTCACCACCGATGAGAAGTGCCGCGACTTCCTGGAGGAACTGCGCTGGCCGGGGGGCAAGGTGTCCTGCCCGCAATGCGGCTGCGAAAGAGTGAGCGAACTCACGGCCCGACCGCAGTGGGACTGCTCCGCCTGCCGCTACCAGTTCAGCGTCACCGCCGGAACCATCATGCATGATTCCCATCTGCCGCTGCGCAAGTGGCTGGTCGCCATCCACCTGATGATGGAGTCCCGCAAGGCGATCTCGGCCAATCAGCTCAAGCGCACACTGGGCATCGGATCCTACCGCACGGCCTGGTATCTCTGCCACCGCATTCGGGGGGCAATGGGCAACGATCCCTTCGACGGCCCCACACTGTTCGGGGTCATCGAAGTGGACGAGACGCTGATTGGCGGCAAGCGCAAGCACGTCGGCAGGGGCTGCCGCAAGAACAAGACCTGGGTGGCCGGCGCCATCCAGCGCGGCGGCCAAGTGCGCCTGCAGAGCATCCCGAATGTCCGCAAGGCCACGCTCCACACCTTCATCGAGAAGAACGTCTCGGACAAGGCCGAGGCGCTCTACACGGACGAGCTGCAATCCTACCTCGGCATCGAAACCGAGAACACGCGCCACGAAACCGTGAACCACTCGATCGAGGAATGGGTGGTCGGGGACGTGCACACCAACAGCATCGAGGGCGTCTGGTCACTGTTCAAGCGCTCCATCATCGGCGCGTTCCACACGATCAGCGCCAAGCATCTTGACCGCTACCTCGAGGAGATGGAGTGGCGCTTCAACAACCGCAACAATCCGCACATGTTCCGCGACACGGTGAAGCGCATCCTCACCACCGACCCGCTGCGCTACCGCGAGCTGGTCCACGACAGGAAGGCCGCTTGACGCATCCGTGCCAGAGTCACTTTCGCATCCGTCATTCGAAAATCCTGGTCATCGCCCCGACTGGAAGAACGTAGGTCAGCACGATGACAATTGCCCAAGCAAGAGCGAGGACCTGCCACCTCCAATCGCCAAGATCCCAAAACGGTTCAATCCAAGACTCCATGCTCTAGAAGAACCCTCCCCATGGCCAAACACCTGATAGATTTGCGCATCCCGCCACGGAATCACCGTACCTATCTTGTGTCAAGTGCATAATCACGGTTGTGTCACTCGGCAAGCCTGCGGAGACTCGCCCGAGACGCCCGGCCGGAGCCGTTGCCTGCCGAATCGGCCAGCGCTCACTCGCAGGCCGGGCCGGCAGAGCAGATCGCCGACGCCAACCCCACGGCAAGGATGTGTAATAATGCAATGGGATGAATAGTCATGCATCCAAGCCCAGCGCGGCCAAGGCCGCGCGCCACTTCCTGAAGGACAGCGACTTGAGTGCTAGCGAGCTGCGGTCAGTGCTGGACCTCGGGCGCCGGGTCAAGGCTCGACCGCGAGACTTCCGCCACGCCATCGACGGGCGTGGCGTGGCAATGCTCTTCGAGAAGCCGTCCCTGCGGACGCGGATGACCTTCGAGGTCGCGGCAAGGCAGATGGGCGGATTCGCGGTCTTCCAGGATCACCGCGACGGACGCATTGGCGAGCGGGAGCCCGCGCCCGACATTGCGCGGAACTTGGACCGGTGGTTCGACGCGATCGTGGCGCGCACGTTCTCCCACGCCACGCAAGAGCTGCTGGCCGAGTGGTCGAGCGTTCCCGTCATCAACGCTCTGAGCGAGTCTTGCCACCCCTGCCAGGCGTTGGCGGACTTCATGACAGTCCAAGAGCGCTTCTCGTCCTTCGACGGGCTCAAACTGGCGTACGTGGGCGACGCCAACAACGTCGCGCACTCGCTGCTGCACTGCGCGCCGCAGCTCGGCGTTTCGGTCACGGTGTGCGGTCCCCAGGGCTACGGCCCGCGCGAGGCAGATCTCGAGGCCGCGCGGGAGGCGGCCGCTGGCACCGGGTGCGCGGTGGAGGTGACCGACGATCCGGCAAGGGCCGTCCGGGACGCCGCCGCCGTCTACACCGATGTTTGGACCAGCATGGGCTGGGAGCAGGAGACCCAGCAGCGCCGCCTCGCCTTCGCCGAGTACCAAGTGGACGGGGCGCTCATGGCCGCTGCCCGGCCTGACGCGATATTCATGCACTGCCTGCCCGCGCTGCGGGGCGAGGAGGTCAGCGCGGCGGTCATCGAGTCCCCCAACTCGGTGGTCTTCGACCAGGCCGAGAATCGGCTCCACGCCCACAAGGCAATCCTGATGCACACGATGGGAGTCAACTATGGAATCGAAGATTAGCAAGGTCGCCCTGGCCTACTCGGGCGGGCTCGACACGTCGATCATCATCCCCTGGCTGCGCGAGCACTATGGCGCCCAGGTTGTGGCCGTCTGCGGGGACATTGGCCAGGGCGCCGGCGAGCTGGACGGCCTCGCGGAGAAGGCGCTGGCCAGCGGCGCGTGCGAAGTGCGCGTGGAAGACCTGCGCGAGGAGTTCGTGCGGGATTACGTCTGGCCGATGCTCCGCGCCGGGGCGATCTACGAGCACAAGTACCTGCTGGGAACCTCCATCGCGCGGCCGCTCTTGGCAAAGCTGCAAGTGGAGGTAGCGTTGGAGACGGGTTGCGACGCTCTCGCGCACGGCGCCACCGGCAAGGGCAACGACCAGGTGCGCTTCGAGTTGGCCTACAAAGCGCTGGCCCCGCACCTGCCCGTGATCGCGCCCTGGCGCGAATGGGACATCGTCTCCAGGGAGGATGCGATCGACTACGCGGAGCGTCACGGCGTGCCGCTCCAGCAGACGAAAGAGTCGATCTACAGCCGCGACGCGAACCTGTGGCACATTTCGCACGAGGGTGCGGAGCTGGAAGATCCAGCCAACGCGCCGGGCTTCGACGTCTGGATGATGACCACCGATCCTTGGGAAGCACCCCATGACCCGGTCTGGCTTGACATCGAATTCGAGGCCGGTACGCCGACCGCGCTCGACGGCCAGCCGGCGTCGCCGGCAAGCATCGTTGCACAGCTCAATGCAATAGCCGGCAACGCTGGCATCGGGCGCATCGACTTGGTCGAGAACCGCTTCGTGGGCATGAAGTCGCGCGGGTGCTACGAGACCCCGGGCGGAACGGTGCTCGCGGCAGCCCACACAGAACTGGAAGCCCTCACTCTGGACCGCGCGACGCAGCACTACAAGCAGAAGCTGGCCCTCGACTACGCGGAGCTGGTGTACGACGGGAAATGGTTCACGCCGCTGCGGGAGGCGCTGGACGCGTTCGTGGAGAGCACCCAGCGTCACGTCACCGGGGTCGTGGGACTCGGCCTCTGCCAAGGACGGTTGGACGTGATCAGTCGCAAATCGCCGTATTCGCTCTACGCTCCGGAGATCGCCAGCTTCACGATGGGTGACGAGTATGACCAGTCGGACGCGGCCGGTTTCATCAACCTGACAGGCTTGCCGATCCGCGTTCACGCTTCCGTGCAGGGAAGCCTCAGGCCGCCGGAAGGGGACTCGGAATGAAGCTCTGGGGCGGTCGCTTCGAGTCGGGCCCGGCGGAGCTCTTCGAGCGCTACTCGGGGTCGCTGCACTTCGACAAGGAACTGTTCGAGGCCGACGTCGAGGGCTCCCGCGCATTTGCCAGAGCGCTGGAGCAGGTCGGGATCTACAGCCGCGACGAGTGCGCGAGAGTTCTCGCGGCTTTCCGCCAGATGTTGGTGGACTCCCGGGCCCCGGGTTACTTCGACGCCGATGACGAGGACATTCACACCTTCGTGATCCGAAAGCTCGGCGAGCATGTGGGGGACCTCGCCGAGAAGATTCACACGGGCCGCAGTCGCAACGAGCAGGTGGCGACCGATTTCAGGCTGTGGGCGAAGGGAGCGATCCGCGGTGTCCAGCGCCGCGTCGAGGGTCTGATGGACTCCCTGCTGCGCCTCGCCCAGAGGGAGCCGGACACTTTGCTGCCAGGTTACACCCATGTCCGGCGGGCACAGGCGGTGCTGTTCGCGCACTACCTGCTGGCGTACTTCGAGATGTTCCTCCGAGATTGGAAGCGCTTGCAGGACGCGTGGGAGCGGACCGACAGCTCGCCGCTGGGCTGCGGCGCCTTGGCCGGCAGCGGTTTCCCGTTCGACCGAGCGGCAATGGCCGCGGACCTTGGATTCTCCGGCGTGGCGGCCAACAGCATCGACGCCGTGTCGGACCGTGACTTCGCGCTCGACTTTCTCTACGCCTGCTCTGTCGCGATGTTGCACGCCAGCCGCCTCGCCGAGGACTGGATCTTCTACAGCAGCGAAGAGTTCGGCTTCTTGGAGCTCGGGGACGAGGTCACCAGCGGGTCCAGCCTCATGCCCCAGAAGCGCAATCCGGACGCGCTCGAGCTGCTGCGGGGCAAGACGGGGCGCGTGTGCGCCAGCCTGCAGGGCCTGATGATGACGCTCAAGGGGCTGCCACTCTCCTACAACCGCGATCTCCAAGAGGACAAGGAATGTGTGTTCGACGCGGCTGCCCAGGCGTCAAGCTCGCTGGAAGTGCTGAGGCTCTGCGTGGACACGGCGCGCGTCCACGGCGAGGCGATGGAGCGGGCCGCGGAACAGGGATGGGTGTCGGCCACCGCGCTGGCCGAGGTCCTCGCCCGCCGCGGGGTCTCCTTCCACCGTGCGCACCAGATCGTCGGCGGGATCGTGCTGGCAAGTGTTAAGGCTGGGAAGAGGCCCTCGGACTGGACGCTCGCCGATCTGCGCGAGTTCGCTCCGGAGCTGGACGAGCAGGCACGGCTCGCCCTCGCTCCCCGAGCGGCGCTCGAGAATCACAACCTCCCCGGCGGCACAGCGCCCCGGCGGGTAGCCGAGGCGCTGGCCTCCGCCAGAGTCCGGCTGCGGCGCCTCGCGCGGGATCGGGAGGGGGCCGGCGGTTGAGCGTGGCGAAGGCCCGCCGTCAGCGGGCCATCCTGAGGCTGCTCAAGGCGGTCGCCGTCCACACGCACGACGAGCTTGCGGCCGCCCTCGCCGACCGCGGAATCGAGGTCAGCCAGGGCACGCTGTCGCGGGACTTGCGGGAGCTGGGCGTCGTCAAGAAGGCCGGTCGGTATGCCGTCGCGCCCGGGTTGGACACGCCCCGGCGGGCGATCGCGGAGCTGGCCGCGGCCATTGCCCAGTTCTCGGTGGAAACGCGGACCGCCGGAAACTTGGTCGTCATGCGCACGCGTCCCGGGAGCGCCGGTGCGCTCGCCCAATTCTTGGACGCCGCCAACCTGCAGGGCATTGTCGGCACGGTTGCCGGTGACGACACGATCTTTGCCGCCACCTCGGATGCCCGCACCGCCAAGGCCGTCGTCCAGCGGCTGGAGTCCTTGTAGCCAGCTGGCCAAGGCCGGGCAGCGCTGGGGCTCGCGCCCCGTACAATACAGATCTTGGGCCAATCGGCCCCTGACGCGGTGGCACTGACGGCAAAGCGCTGGTTCGGGCTGGGGGGCGCGGCGATTCTCGTCGCCCTTGTGGCCTACCTCGTCTTCGAACTGCTGCTCGTGGCGGTGGTCAGCGCCGCCGTCGCATCGGTGGTCACGCTGGTCGTCTTCCGCCACTTGGAGCGCAAGTCGCGACCTGGGCCGCCGGCCAAGCCGACGCCCCGCGAGTCGCTGATCGCGATGCTGGACGGGCTGTTGCGCCTCAACCTCGACCTCAGAGAGCGCGCGGCTCCCGGGCGGGCTGTCGAACGCGTCGAGGCCCTGATCGACAAGCTCCGGGGCCTGCTCGACGACCTCAACCTCCGCCATCCGGAGCACGAGCTCACGTGGACGCTGAACCAGATGGCCCGCCAATACCTGCCCAAGGTCGTCAGCCCGTACCTCGCGCTCTCCAGGGCGGACCGCCGGACCGCTTCCGCCGAGCTGCTGCGGAGCTTGGACGGGCTTGAGGCCGAGATTGACAATGTTGCCGACCTTGTCAGAGGTGACAAGATGGGTGACTTCAAGGCGAAAGCCGCCTTCCTGCGCGCCCGTTTCGTGCAAGGACTGTAGGCTGCCGACGGTGAGGACTTGATGAGCACCCCGACCACTCCCCCAACCCCCGAGTCCGCGGCGCCCGTGCCGGCGCTCTCCGCGACTCCTCCCAGGGGTCTCGACGGCGCGGCGGAGGCGCAACTTCGAGGCCAAGCTGACCAGCTTGCTTCCGCCGTGCTGGCGAATCCCGCGGATAGGAAGCTCAGCCGCCAGGTCAGTGCGATGGGGGTCAAGGAGCAGCGGAAGGCGTCCAACGAGATCACGCTGCTCAAGACCCGCGTCGGAACGATGCTCAAGCAGCTCGAGGGAGAGGGCGGCGAGATTCCCCGGACGCTCATCGACCTGCGCAACACCATGGACGAGATCAACCCCCAAGTGCTCGGCAAGCCCAGCGGGATTGCCAAGCTGCTCGGCCGCGCGCCCGGCATCGGGAAAGTGCTCAAGCGCGTCGCCGTGAAGTACGAGTCCGTCCAGCAGCAGATCGATCACATCATGAACGGCCTGCGCCACGGAAAGGACAAGCTGCTCGAAGAGAGCGCCGAGCTCGAACAGCTCTACGACCAGGTGCATGTCGCGCAGCGCGGCGTGCAGCAGAGCGCATTCTTGGGCGAATTGCTCTGGCAGAAGATCGAAGACTCCAATGCCGAGGCGACCGACCCGATGGAGCGGCAGAAGTTGCAGGCGATGTCGCACAAGGTCGCGATGCGCGTCCAGGACCTGCGCACCATGGAGCAGGTCAACCTCCAGTTCTTCGCTTCGATCGACATGACCCTGCAGAACAATGACTCGCTCTGCGACCAGATTGACCGCACCGTGATGGTGACGCAGAGCCTTCTGACCGTCGGGCTCGCCATCCAAGCGGCGCTTGCCAGTCAGAAGCAAATCGCGAGCGCCGTCCGGCAGGTTCAGGAAGGCACAGCGTCGATGCTCGAGGCCAACGCGGCCGCGATTGGCTCGCAGACCAGGGAAATCGGCGAGATGCAGAACAACCCGGTGATCGCGCTGGACCGCGTCAAGAACGCCTACGAGACGCTTGTCGGGGCGATGGACGAGATGGACCGGATCCGATCAGCCGGGACCGAGAAAGCGCGCGCTGGCATCGCCGAGCTCACCCGAATGTCGGCTGTCCTGGAGCCCAAGGTCGAGGCGCTGCGCGCGGCGGGCGAGCTGCCCGAGGCCGAAATTCCCGGCGGGCTGCTGGAGGGTGCTTCCTAGCCGTCCGCTGCGAGGCCGGTCCGCCATCCATGCCGTCTCTGCTCAAGCCCTCCGAACGGGCCGCGTACGACCGCAGGTTCGCGCTGGTTCGCGCAATGCCCCGGCCCATCGCTCCCGAGGAGCGCTTCCGCGTGGGGATCGACCAGGTGGGGGTTGAGGGCTACCTCAAGTTCGAGGGCCAGACCTTTCACGTCCAGCGCGTGAACGGCTACGAGCGACAGGGCGCCAGTTGGCCGGAGTTGGAGCTCTACTGCCTTGAGGATGGGTCCACCCGCTATCTGGAATGGGAGCAGGAAGACGAGATCTCGGTCTACGTGAGCCGGGAGACGCTGGATTTCCCGCGCGTCGGAATCCGGGATGCCGCGCATCTTCGGAAGATGTCCCAAGCCGAGCAGGGATCGCTGGCCTATGGCGGGGAACGGTTCCGCTATCACGAAGATTCCCAGATCACGTTTCGACGGGACCGGACCGGGGAGCCCACGCCGTTCCGCCAGTACCTGTTCGCAAGCCAGAAGAAGCGCGCGTACCTGTGCGTCGAGGAGTGGGGGAACGAGCGCGAGGGGTACGAGCACAAGGTGATCCTCAGCGATTACGTCGACCCGCGGTCGATCGAGGTGTTGGTTGCCGGGGACGGCGATGCCTGACCCGGCTGTCGCGGACGCCTCGGCGGGAGCCCTGCGCCTGCGGCTCTACGAGCGAGCCCTCGACAGGGCGGGGATCCGGGTCTTGGCCAAGGGCCGGGTGCGCCAGCCCGGCGTGCGACTGGAGGCGGCAGTGATCGGGTCCAGCCATCTGATCGAGGTGTCCGCCGGCGGGATGGTCTTCACGGAATTGCTCGCGTGCCGCCCGGCCCCGGCCGCCGTGCCGGACGCGGAAGTGGCGCCCGGGCCGGGCCGGGTGGAGCGCGTGCTGGCCAACGGGGGGCGCTACCGGTTTGACGGCCGCACCGTCGCGTGGCCGCAGCCCCGGCTCGACTTGGATCGCCTCCGTGACCGGATCCGCGGCTCACAGTCGGACCCAGGTGCCGTGGGTCTGGCATATCGCTTTCCCGGCAGTGCCGGCGGTGTAGATTATGCGGCTGAGACACTGGTCTTCGCCGCTGCGCGCTCCCGCGGCGTCGTGGCTCGGACCGCGCATTGCTATCCTGCTGAGGGCTTGGTGGTGCTGAGCTCGAGCGAGATCACGTTCCTTGCGGACCGTTCGGCCGGCAAGGGCCATTCCGGAGGGCTGGTCTCCGATGTCTGAGCGGCCCGGCCGGCAGTCCATGGTGTCTAGCGTTGGCGTATCCCTGCTGGCCGCTCTCGCGGCGCTTCTCAGTGCGGCTTGCGCCGGCTTGCCATCCGATCTGGTAGAGCTCGCGGGTCAGGTGCCCGCCCGCATCGAGGCCGAGGCTGGGCGCACTGCCAGCTCGGAGCGGCAGTACGAGCAGTTCCGGGAGTCTGCCGATTACGAGGCCGTTCGGACTTATGCCGAAAGCGAGTCTTGGCCCGGGAAGTTCGACGAGGCCCGCGCCAGGCTTCGCGCCGCCGACGCGGTCTACGTGCAGGAGATTCAGCCGTATCTCGAACGCAACGATCCTAGCGAGGCCGAAGCGCTTCGGGGCGTGCTCGCGAAGATCGACCCGCTCTTGGCCGCATCCCGCGAGGCCTCCGGGCACTGGACCGGGCGGCGTGACTTCCTGCTCGAAGTTGGACGGGACCCGCAGGGCGCGATGCAGGGTTGCACCGACGCGCTCGCCCGGATCCGGCAGGCGCGGCCAGAACTCGAGAGCCGCCTGGCCAGCGCCAAGCGGGACCACGAGGCTCGGGCCGACGAGATTGACGGGCTGGCAAGCCCCCTCTCAGCCTTGGTGGCCGAGACGCAAGCGGCCGTGGACGCCGCAGCGTCGCAGATGGGCACGCTCGAGTCCGGGGGAGAGGCGAATCTCGCCATACTCGGGGATTCGTGCCGGAGGGCGGGCGAGAACCGCGACACGTTTCTCGCCGGGATGTCCGACCTGATTGCCAGGCTGGCCGAGCTTGACCGGAGCTATTCGCGAACCCTGATTGACATGCGGGCGGATTACTCGTTGCTGGTCCGCCGGCAGAGTTGGGATGACCAATTCGACTATCCGGCGCTGCACGACCAGGACTACAGGGTCGGCCCGATCGACGCCGGGGTGTTCGAGGCACTGGTCACGGCGCCCGGGTCCATCGCGACAGTCGGCAATTCTTGGACGGGACCCCGGGTCCGGCTGCAGAGTGGGGTGACCCGCGAGCACTGGGACGCCTTGGGCATTGACCCCTTCGCACGATGGCCGCGGGGCGACACAAGCGGCGAGCTGTGGGTTGAGAGTGCCGACGTGAAGTACTTCCACAAGTACCTGGCACAGGAGGGCGGCGAGACCAGCGAGTCGGGCTGGACGCCCGTCAGCGAGGAGCTCTTCATGGCCAATCTGGACAATCTCGGCATGGACATCGAGTCCAAGCCGTACGGGAGCTTCGAGTCGGAGAAACTGGCGCACGCGACGCCACCGGGGATGGCCTACGTCGGGAACCCGCGCTACGGGCGGTGGGCCTCCGACGGGTCGGGCGGAATGTTCTGGTCATGGGCGGCGCAGTACATGTTCTATTCGACGCTCTTCGGGTCGCCCATGCGGTATGGCCGGAGCGAGTGGGACAGCTGGTCGCGGGACTACCGGGGATCGCGGCCGTACTACGGCGGCACGGGCGCGGCCCCTCGATGGGGCTCGCGCAGCCAGACTGTCCGGACCTCGCCCACGATGAGAGGATCGACCTTCGCGCGCGGCGGCGGCTTCCGGCAGCCGCCGGCGTCGGTGCGCCGGGCCGGGTCACTGAGCAGGAGCGGGGCTTTCGGGCCCAGCGGGAAGTAGGGTAGGGCGATGTCAGTGGCGGGACTCTTGGAATTGCTGGCGCAAGGTGCGGTCGACACCCTCTTCGTGTTTCTCGTGCTGTTGCTGGCGAAGCACCTTGGCGACTGGGCCTTCAGGCGGTCCCTGCTGCGCTCCGGGGCCGCGGACGGGCCCGAGCAGACGGTCAACCACCAGATCGAGGAGTGCAGCAATCTCGCGGTCGCCCTGCGCCAGGCCGGTCTCGGGATTGGCTTCGGCCTGGGCCTTGCGGGTGTGGTGAGCGGCGGTGTGACGCGTTTCTCCGCCGGCTGGGAGGCAGTTCTGGCCGACACTCGGACATTGTTGGAGTATCTGGCGGTCCTGCTCGTGTTCTTCTTCATCGCCCAGATCGTGTCGGAACGGGTGGTGTTGGCTCACGTGCACAACGTCAGGCAGCTGCACTCCCGCAACGAAGCGGTGGGCTTCGCTGAGTTCGGGATCTTGGTCGCGACCGGGCTGATCGCGTATGGCTCGTTCCACGGGGAGGGGGGCGGATGGCAGACTTCTCTGGGGTTCTTCGCGATGGGCCAGCTCGCCCTGGTCGTGTTCGCGCTGCTCTACGAGTGGGCGACGCCCTTTGATTGCCTGGGGGAGATCCGCAAGGGAAACGCCGCGGCCGGCGTGATGCTGGGCGGCACGCTGATCACGCTTGGCATCGTGCTGGGATTTGCCATTTCCGGCCCGTTCACGGGCTGGGTCGAGGGGATCATCGGGTTCGCCGCGAGCGCGGCCATCGGGATGGCCCTGCTGATTCCGTTCCAGTGGCTGATCGACAAGGCCTTCCTGCCCAACACGACCCTCAAGATCGAGGTTGAGCGGGACCAGAACGTGGCGGCAAGCGCTGTCACGATCGGGACCCAGATCGCGCTGGCGATCATGATTGGCGCCCTCGTGGCCTGAGCCTCAGGCTTCGGCATACTCCAGATCGCGGTAGCCGAGCCGCGTCAGAACCCGGTCCGCGGCCCGCACGCCCCGAAACTGGGCCTCCTCGAAGATGGAGATTCCGCTGAGGTCAGAGCAGGCGAACTGCACGGCTCCCGGCCGGTCGGCGAGCCGCCGGAGAGTCGGAGATGTCAGCAACCCGGGTACGGGACGGATCATGGCGTGGCCCAGCCGCATGATGTCCACGCGGGAGACGCACTTGCGGATGTCGGGGTGCGCGCTCTGAAGGTCTCCCAGTACCTCCTCCTTGCGCCGTTGCCAGTCCACGCTCAGCAGGGACGCTCGGGCGCGGCGCGGGCTCGGGTCGGTCATGGCGCGGTAGTAGGTCCACACGGACTGCCCGCCGGACCACGAGTCGGACTGGTGGGTCGCGATCACGTAGCCGAGCCCGGGCGAGTCGTAAAGGACGTTCTCCCATGCCGGCGGGGCGTCGTGTTCGCGGGGCGGTCGGTCGATCGCCAGATTCGCCGTGTACCACGGGGAGTACGCGAGGCTCCCAATTTCCGAAAGGTCGCGGGTCGCGAACGGCATCAGGTGTGGCGCAAGAAAGAGCGGGGCGGCAAAGACCACGGCATCACACTCCAGGATCGCGTTCCCCGCAATCACTTCCAGCCCCGCACCGGCTCTGTCGATTCTCCAGACCGGCGTTCCCGTGCGCAGCCGCGAACCGATCTGTTCCGCGAGCCGCCTGACAATCCAGCCGTTGCCTTCCGGCCATGTCAGGAATCCCAGGTCTTCGGCCGGACGCGCTGCAAAGTAGTGAATGCCGGCCCATGCGGAGGCTTGCGCATAAGTGCAGCCGTAGTCATCCCGGCACGCGTAGTCGGCGTACCAGCGGAGACGCTCGTGGTAGAAGCCCTGGTCCACCATCCAAGCCTTCATCGAGATCTGGTCCAGGGCAGCGGTTGCTTGCGGTGCCCGGATCGGGATCGTGAACTCGCCGCCCTGCCGAAAGTAGTCCATGCGATCCCAGAAGCGGTCGAACTGGTCGCGCTCGGCCAGGGTTGCCGATTCCCCCGGTTCTAAGCCGGGACTCCACGATCCGTCTCGAAACAGGCGGTCTAGGGGCTCGCGAGCGACATGGGCGCCGTCCCAATGGCCGTTCTGGAGCACGCCGAGTTCGCTGAAGAGCTCTGCGACCAGCGGAATCCGGCGATCCGGGACCGGGACGTAGTGGGCGCCCCACGGGTAGCGGGACACGGGGCTGCTCCCTGACCGTGCGTTGCCCCCGGGGTCCTGCTCCATCTCGAGCACGACAAAGTCCTCGAACCCCAGCCGGCGCATTCGCCATGCGGCGGAGAGGCCCGCTATTCCCCCTCCGACGATGACCGCGGAAACCTGCTCGCGGTCAGTGCCCGCCGGTGGCCCAACCCCGTCCCGAATCGCGTGCCCGGTCGCATGGCTGCTATCGGCGAATCCGCCCTTGACGGGCCGCGGCGGGCGGAACAAGAATGCGGCCCCGGCGGCGGCCCCAGCCCCGCCCCCGGCCGCGGCGATAAGCCGCCGCCGTGTCAGCCGTGCGCTCACGCATCAATCTTAGGCTCGCGGGCTGATAGCATGGAGCCGCGCCCCTCGCCGGATCGGGTACGACGGTGGGCACACGCGCCGATCCGGGCTTCCGAGGGGTCCGGCTGGGACGTGGGCAGCCGGGCGATTGAGGCTCTTGTCCGCCGCTGCGACCATCGATCCGCGCATCGCAACCGCGCTGCTTGCTCTCTCGATGTTCCTGACGGGGGCTAGCGGCTTCATCTTCGAGTGCATCCTCAGCACGGTCGCGACATTCGTCCTGGGCAACAGCATCGAGCAGTTCTCGGTCACGATCTCGCTGATGATGCTGATGATGGGGCTGGCCGGGATTTGGCAGCGCCGTCTCTCAGACGGCCGGCTGGTGGAGAAGTTCCTAGCGGTCGAGGTCGGTCTGGCCGTGTTGGGCGGTTTCGCTCCGATTGCCGTCTACGCCTCCTACGCCACGATGGAAATGCACTTCGCGGCTGTCCAGTACTTCTTCGTGCTGGCCATCGGATTTCTGATCGGGCTTGAGATCCCGCTCGTCCTGCGAATCAACCGCGCCTACGTGCCCCAGCTGAAGTCGAACATTGCCGCCGTCTTCAGCACGGATTACATCGGGGCATTCATCGGGGCCTTGGTGTGGGTCTACGTGTTGTTGCGGCATTTCCCGCTGCCGGAGATCAGCTTCTTCGTGGCCGGGGCGAACTTTGCGGTGGCGTGCATCGCTTTCGGGTATTTCTCGTATCACCGCCGGGCTCCCCGCACGCTGGCGGCGATCCTTGTGATGATCGCGACGGCTGGCAGCTTGGGGTTCGGATACGCCCGCAATCGGGACTGGAGCCGTCTCTACGAGCAGAAGTTCTACAGCGAGCCCGTCGCCTTCTCGCAGACTACGAATTACCAGCGACTGGTGCTCACGGCATCGAGCCATCCCGTCGACTATCGCCTGTACATCAACGGCAACCTCCAATTCTCCAGCCTGGACGAGCACATCTATCACGAGTTGCTCGCGCATCCGGCGCTTCGGCTGTCCCGCGATCCGAGCCGCGTGCTGGTCTTGGGCGGCGGGGATGGCCTGGCTCTGCGGGAGGCCCTCAAGCATGACCGCGTTCGTGACGTGACCTTGGTGGACATTGACCCCGAAATGGTCACGTTTGCGAGCACTCACGACCTGATGACGGAACTGAACGCGCAGTCCTTTGCCGACGCCCGCGTTAGCGCCCGTGCAGCGGCCCAGGCACAGGCGGACGAGCCGAAGGTTCCGCTGTATGGCCAGGCCGAGGCTGACGACGGGGCGGCGGAGCGGACCGCAATGGTCAGCGTCTACACGATCGATGCCGACAAGTTCCTGTCAGCTGCCGAAGGGCGTTACGGCACGGTCCTCGTTGACCTGCCCGACCCCAACTCCGTCGAACTGGTCAAGCTCTACAGCCGCGAGTTCTACATCAGGCTCGCCGCAAGGCTAGCGCCCGGGGCCATGGTGGCTATCCAATCAACGTCCCCATATCACGCCAAGGAGTCCTTCCTGTGCATTCTCAGGACAGTGCGCAGTGCTGGCTACACGGCACTGCCGTATCACGAGAACGTGCCGAGCTTTGGCGACTGGGGGTGGGTGCTCGCTTGGCGCTACGACGTTTCGCAGGACATGATGCAATCGCGGATTGACAATTTGGCTGGCTTCGGCATACAGGATGAGTCACTCCGGTATCTCACGCCCGAGAGGTTCAGGGCCGCGACCACGTTTGGCAAGGGTGCTCTGGACGCGGAGAGCGATGAGGTGAACTCCCTGATGCATCCGGTTCTCCTGCGCCTCTACTTGGAGGAGAGCTGGCTGCGGTGAGTCGAGAGTCAGGGCCAAATTTGCGAAGCTCGGCCCGAGAGTACCGGCAACCCGTCCGGCAGCGAAGGGCAGAACTCGCGGCATCCACCCGCGCCGGACAGACCGCTCGACCCGCATCCACACTCCGCGAGGCCTCCCTGGCCCATGTCACTTGGCTAGGCCGGCTGATTCCACCAACGGTGGTACGCTGCGAGAATGTGCAGTTGCGGTCCTGCTTTGCAGTGACGGCGGCAGCCCCTGCGGACCATGAAGTTGGAAACTGACATTGCCAATCCAGACGACGACACGCCACGGGAGGGTGTGCCACCGGAGCTGATTGACAAGCCGCACGACGCCCTTTTTCGGGCGCTGCTGTCCCATCCGCGGCGCTCATGGGCCCTCCTCCGGGCGCACCTGAGGTCATGGACGATCGAGATGCTGGCCGACGAGTCGCCCGTGCCGCTGGACCCGAGTTTTGTGGGCGAAGACCTGCGTCGGAGCCAGGGCGACAAGCTCCTGCAGGTGACGCTCAAGAACGGCGAGCCAGGCTACGTGCACGTGCTGCTGGAGCACAAGTCGTTTCCGGACGCGGGCGTGGCGTTGCAGGTGTGGAAGTACAAGGTCCGCATCTGGGAACAGTATGCCCAAAACCAAGAGAGCAAGCTGCGGGCGTTGCCGACGATCATCCCGGTGGTGTTCTACCACGGGTCGAAGGAGTGGACCGCGCCGGGATCTGTGCGGGAGATGCTGGGGACGAAGGACCGGCGGTTGCGGGAACTGGAGCCCGGGTTCGGGTACTACTTCAGGGACTTGCGGGAGATGCCGGTCGAGCAGCTGGCGTCGGACGCGGAGACACGGGCGGGGTTGATCGCGCTGCGCCACTCGCACGACAAGGGGCAGGAGGAGCGGCTGCGGGCGCTGCCGGAGGTGCTGGCCGGGCCGCGGTCGGGATCCGAGTACGAGAAGCAGGTGATCTTGTATCTTATGGGTGTATGGAGAATGTCGGTGGGGAAGCTGAAGGAAACGGCGGAAGAGGTCAAGCCGAGGAGGGGTAGGGCCGTGGTTGGACAGATTGTGCAGGAACTGATTGACAGCGGGTTCGTCAAGGGCGAGGCCAGCGGGTTCGTCAGGGGCGAGGCCAGCGGGCTCGTCAGGGGCGAGGCCAGCGGGCTCGTCAAGGGCCTGGCTGGTACACTGACCGAATTCTTGGAAAGCCGATTCGGTACGTTACCCCGTGCGGTGCGCGCTTGGATCGCAGGGGCCCCAGCGGATGAGCTGAGTTCTCGGTTCACATACTCGCTGGAAGCAGAGTCCCTTGCCGAGGTGTTTCCAGAGTTCGACTTGGACTGAGAGTGTGGCTGGCCGGGGTCGGGCCGCATTCCCGCCCCACAGGGCGCCGAGTTGACTGGGCGGCCTTGGCAGGCCGGCTATGTGGATCGAGCCGGTGGGCAGGGTCGTCGGCAATGGTCCCGGCTCGATCCGTGCCAGGACGCTTGGCCCCCGAGGGTTTTCGAGCACTGGTGCCAACACCATGCGCTTGGACCCTGAATTGCTCCCGGTGGGGAGGCACTATGACCTCTCGGGGTGACAGGTATTGGGCGTCACTTTACTTGGACACAGAATGGTCCGCTTGGCAGAATTGGGTACTTGGCTGCATGTGCGGCGTGGCCGACCGCAATTCAGTCGAACTGGCCAAGCTCTACAGCCGCGAGAGATTGACAAGTTGGCTGGCTTCGGCATACCGGATGAGTTCCTCCGCTATCTCACGCCCGAGACGTTCAGGGCCGCGACCACGTTTGGCAAGGGTGCTCTGGACGCGGAGAGCGATGAGGTGAACTCTCTGATGCATCCGGTTCTCCTGCGCCTCTACTTGGAGGAGAGCTGGCTGCGGTGAGTCGAGAGTCAGGGCCAAATTTGCGAAGCTCGGCCCGAGAGTACCGGCAACCCGTCCGGCAGCGAAGGGCAGAACTCGCGGCATCCACCCGCGCCGGACAGACCGCTCGACCCGCATCCACACTCCGCGAGGCCTCCCTGGCCCATGTCACTTGGCTAGGCCGGCTGATTCCACCAACGGTGGTACGCTGCGAGAACGTGCAGTTGCGGTCCTGCTTTGCAGTAACGGCGGCAGCCCCTGCGGACCATGAAGTTGGAAACTGACATTGCCAATCCAGACGACGACACGCCACGGGAGGGTGTGCCACCGGAGCTGATTGACAAGCCGCACGACGCCCTTTTTCGGGCGCTGCTGTCCCATCCGCGGCGCTCATGGGCCCTCCTCCGGGCGCACCTGAGGTCATGGACGATCGAGATGCTGGCCGACGAGTCGCCCGTGCCGCTGGACCCGAGTTTTGTGGGCGAAGACCTGCGTCGGAGCCAGGGCGACAAGCTCCTGCAGGTGACGCTCAAGAACGGCGAGCCAGGCTACGTGCACGTGCTGCTGGAGCACAAGTCGTTTCCGGACGCGGGCGTGGCGTTGCAGGTGTGGAAGTACAAGGTCCGCATCTGGGAACAGTATGCCCAAAACCAAGAGAGCAAGCTGGGGGCGTTGCCGACGATCATCCCGGTGGTGTTCTACCACGGGTCGAAGGAGTGGACCGCGCCGGGATCTGTGCGGGAGATGCTGGGGACGAAGGACCGGCGGTTGCGGGAACTGGAGCCCGGGTTCGGGTACTACTTCAGGGACTTGCGGGAGATGCCGGTCGAGCAGCTGGCGTCGGACGCGGAGACACGGGCGGGGTTGATCGCGCTGCGCCACTCGCACGACAAGGGGCAGGAGGAGCGGCTGCGGGCGCTGCCGGAGGTGCTGGCCGGGCCGCGGTCGGGATCCGAGTACGAGAAGCAGGTGATCTTGTATCTTATGGGTGTATGGAGAATGTCGGTGGGGAAGCTGAAGGAAACGGCGGAAGAGGTCAAGCCGAGGAGGGGTAGGGCCGTGGTTGGACAGATTGTGCAGGAACTGATTGACAGTGGGTTCGTCAGGGGCGAGGCCAGCGGGCTCGTCAGGGGCGAGGCCAGCGGGCTCGTCAGGGGCGAGGCTGGTACACTGACCGAATTCTTGGAAAGCCGATTCGGTACGTTACCCCGTGCGGTGCGCGCTTGGATCGCAGGGGCCCCAGCGGATGAGCTGAGTTCTCGGTTCACATACTCGCTGGAAGCAGAGTCCCTTGCCGAGGTGTTTCCAGAGTTCGACTTGGACTGAGAGTGTGGCTGGCCGGGGTCGGGCCGCATTCCCGCCCCACAGGGCGCCGAGTTGACTGGGCAGCCTTGGCAGGCCGGCTATGTGGATCGAGCCGGTGGGCAGGGTCGTCGGCAATGGTCCCGGCTCGATCCGTGCCAGGACGCTTGGCCCCCGAGGGTTTTCGAGCACTGGTGCCAACACCATGCGCTTGGACCCTGAATTGCTCCCGGTGGGGGGGCACTATGACCTCTCGGGGTGACAGGTATTGGGCGTCACTTTACTTGGACACAGAATGGTCCGCTTGGCAGAATTGGGTACTTGGCTGCATGTGCGGCGTGGCCGACCGCAATTCAGTCGAACTGGCCAAGCTCTACAGCCGCGAGAGATTGACAAGTTGGCTGGCTTCGGCATACCGGATGAGTTCCTCCGCTATCTCACGCCTGAGACGTTCAGGGCCGCGACCACGTTTGGCAAGGGTGCTCTGGACGCGGAGAGCGATGAGGTGAACTCTCTGATGCATCCGGTTCTCCTGCGCCTCTACTTGGAGGAGAGTTGGCTGCGGTGAGTCGTGAGTCACGGCCATACCTGCGAATCTCGGCCCGAAAGTACCGGCAACCCGTCCGGCAGCGAAGGGCAGGACTCGCGGCATCCACCCGCGCCGGACAGACCGCTCGCCCCGCATCCACACTTTGCGAGGCCTCGCTGGCCATGTCACTTGGCCAGTCCGGCTGATTCCACCAACGGTACGCTGCGAGAACGTGCAGCCGCGGTCCTGATTTGCAGTGACGGCGGCAGCCCCTGCGGACCATGAAGTTGGAAACTGACATTCCCAATCCAGACGACGACACGCCACCGGAGGATGGGCCAGAGGAGCAGATTGACAAGCCGCACGACGCCCTTTTTCGGGCGCGGCTGTCCCACCCGCGGCGCTCACGGGCTCTCCTGCGGGCGCACCTGCAGTCATGGATGATCGAGATGCTGGCCGACGAGTCGCCCGTGCCGCTGGACCCGAGTTTCGTGAGCGAAGACCTGCGTCGGAGCCAGGGCGACAAGCTCCTGCAGGTGACGCTCAAGAACGGCGAGCCAGGCTACGTGCACGTGCTGCTGGAGCACAAGTCGTTTCCGGACGCGGGCGTGGCGTTGCAGGTGTGGAAGTACAAGGTCCGCATCTGGGAACAGTATGCCCAAAACCAAGAGAGCAAGCTGCGGGCGTTGCCGACGATCATCCCGGTGGTGTTCTACCACGGGTCGAAGGAGTGGACCGCGCCGGGATCTGTGCGGGAGATGCTGGGGACGAAGGACTGGCGGTTGCGGGAACTGGAGCCCGGGTTCGGGTACTACTTCAGGGACTTGCGGGAGATGCCGGTCGAGCAGCTGGCGTCGGACGCGGAGACACGGGCGGGGTTGATCGCGCTGCGCCACTCGCACGACAAGGGGCAGGAGGAGCGGCTGCGGGCGCTGCCGGAGGTGCTGGCCGGGCCGCGGTCGGGATCCGAGTACGAGAAGCAGGTGATCTTGTATCTCATGGGTGTATGGAGAATGTCGGTGGGGAAGCTGAAGGAAACGGCGGAAGAGGTCAAGCCGAGGAGGGGTAGGGCCGTGGTTGGACAGATTGTGCAGGAACTGATTGACAGTGGGTTCGTCAGGGGCGAGGCCAGCGGGCTCGTCAAGGGCCTGGCTGGTACACTGACCGAATTCTTGGAAAGCCGATTCGGTACGTTACCCCGTGCGGTGCGCGCTTGGATCGCAGGGGCCCCAGCGGATGAGCTGAGTTCTCGGTTCACATACTCGCTGGAAGCAGAGTCCCTTGCCGAGGTGTTTCCAGAGTTCGACTTGGACTGAGAGTGTGGCTGGCCGGGGTCGGGCCGCATTCCCGCCCCACAGGGCGCCGAGTTGACCGCGCGGCCTTGGCAGGCCGGTCATGTGGATCGAGCCGGTGGGCAGGGTCGCCGGCGATGGTCACGGCTCGATCCGTGCCAGGACGCCTAGCCTCCCAAGGTTTCCGAGCACTGGTGCCCACACCATGCCCTTGGACCGTGAAGTGCGACCGGCTTGGCGGACACTGTGAACTGGCGACGTTGCAGGGATGCACGGCACGAAGCTGGCTAGGTCTCGGGAGAGCCCCAGCGACATGTCGAGAGCGGCCGTCTGGGGTGATTCCAGGAGAATGCTCCCAGCGGACTCCTAGCCATTCAAGGTCGGGACCGGCGGTACGGCTGCCCGTTCCGCGCTGCGCTTGTCACCGGCGTTTCGCCAAGATGCTCAACGGACCCTTCGACAGCTTGGTCCTAGGGACGTGGTCGACAGACTCGGGCAATTGCGGGTAGTCCCGGTCAAGCGGCTCGCGTCGGACCCGGAGACGCAGGCGGGGGTGACGCGCTGCGCCACCCGCGCGACGAAAAGCAGGAGGAGCGGCTGCGGGCGCTGCCGGAGGTGCTGGCCGGCCGCGGTCGGGATCGGAGTAGGAGACGCAGGCGATCCTGTATGTTATCGGCGTACGGGAAATGTCGTTGGGGAAGCTGGAAGAAACGGCGTAAGGCGTCAAGCCGAGGAGGGTTAAGTCCGTGGCTGGAAACGTTGTGCAGGAACTGATTGATCGGGGCGAGGCTCAGGGGTTTATCAAGGCGTGGGCCAGTGCACTGACAGACACCTTGGAATTCCGATTCGGGAGGTTACCCGGTGCGGTGCACGCTTGGATCGCAACGGCGTCAGTGCGTGAGCTGAGGTTCCGGCTCTTAGACTCGTTGGAAGCCAACTCTCTTGCCGAGCTGTTTCCAAAGCTCGACTTGGCCTGAGGGTGCGGCTGGCTTGGCCCGGGCTCTCTGGACGGAAAGAGCAGAGTTTGATTGGGAAGCTTGCTCGGTCCTCCTCGGAGAACCCCGCCAATCGCGAATCGCTCTGGGCAGAATCGCAAGGACAGCGGACAGCGATGCCAAGGATCTGCCCCAGCAGGGGTGGGTAGCGCGAGTGGAATGACCAGGTGGCCGGTAACGCCGCCACCACCGGCAGTTCCGGGCATAGTCAGCGCCCCGGCAGGCCACAGGACTGCAGCAGGCCCCATACGCGTAAGTCCGGCCACTCCCTGGACACCGCGATTCCCTGGCTCGCTTCCGGGCAATCGGCCTCTCAGGTGTCTCGGAGCGATTGCCGGACAGAGGAGTCCCGGCCGTGCTGCGGGAACAAACTGCAGGGCTGGTATTCTGGGCAATCACGGCCCGGGCCGGACGGAGGTCGCAGATAATAATGCAATCCACTACTTTGGACGGTCGCGTCGCTGTCGTGACAGGGGCCAGCAAGGGGCTCGGACGGGAGATGGCCGAGTCGCTCGCCGGCGCTGGGGCACGCGTGGTGCTCGTCGCGAGAAACGAGTCTTTGCTGAGCGAGGTCGTGCGTGGGATTCGGGCCCGAGGTGGCATTGCCGAGCACATGGCAGCCGACGTGACCGACGAGACCTGCGGGGCTGAGGCGGATCAGTTCGTCCAAGAGGCATTCGGCCCTTGCGACATCCTGATCAACAATGCCGGGATCAACAATCGCAAGCCTATCGAGGAGATGTCGTTTCAAGAGTGGAACGAGATCATCGCGGTCAACCTGACCGGACCCTTCGCCATGTCGCGCGCCATGGTCCCGGGCATGAAGGGGGCCGGCTGGGGCCGGATCATCAACATGACGTCGATCATGTCCCATGTCTCGCTCCCCAGCCGTACCGGGTACTCGACCACCAAGGCTGGACTGCTGGGTTTCACCAGGGCTCTCGCCCTCGAGCTGGCGCCCCACAACATCACGGTGAACGGCATCAGTCCGGGGCCGTTCGCGACCGAGATGAACAGGCCGCTCATTGAGGACCCAGAAAAGAACAGCCAGTTCCTCGCCAGCATCCCGCTAGGGCGCTGGGGTCGCGTCAAGGAGATCGGGGCTCTGGCGGTTTACATCTGCTCGGATGATGCAGGGTACCTGACTGGCACGGACATTGTGATCGACGGCGGCTGGACTGCTCGCTAGGGCCCGTTGCCCTGATAACGGGATGGCCCGGCCGGAAGCGGGACAAAGCGGAGCCCGCGACGCCTGAGTTCCGGCACAATCCGCAACACGGCAGCCAGCGTCTCCGACCGGTCCGCAACCGGGTGGGTTGCGTCACCGTCGTGGAGGCAGATGATCGAGCGCGGCCCCGCGCGCTTGAGTACCCGGCGGACAATCCGGGAACTGTCCAACTTCCAATCCTTGCCAATGACCGTCCATCGAACCGATATCAGGCCCGCGCGCCCTAGGCATCCGCCGAGTGCCGGCGCCGACAGCCCGTACGGGGGACGGAACAGGCCCGGCCTGTGGCCCGTCGCGAGGCGGATTTCGTCTTGTGCCCTGTTCACCTCGAGCGTGATCCTGGACCGCGAGCACAGTGGAAGCACGGGGTGTGAGTGCGAGTGATTGCCAACGGCGTGGCCGGCATCGCAAATGGCGCGGGCGACCGCTGGCCTGCGGCGGACGTTGCGCCCACAGAGGAAAAAAGTGGCCAGCACGCCAAGTTTGTCTAGCAGTTCCAGAAAGCGTGGTGTCTCGTTGCTGGGGCCGTCGTCGAAGGTCAGCGCGACATCCGGGAACTGCCCTGGCAGCCGCGACACGGACTGGCCCGCCAGCTCGGTCCACTGGGGTTGATCCCCGGCCCGTGGCGTGGCCTGCCCGTTTCCTTCGGTCACCATGTCAAGTCTACCCGGCAGATCCGGCACGGCTCCGCTGGATATTCGTCACTCGAGCGGCAGATTCCGCCCGTGATGATCCGGGCCACAGCCCGGCGCTCGCCAAGTTGGCCTCTCGCTCTGGAATCTTCCCCGCATCGGTGCCGGGCCGTGCCGTTCCCGCCTGACCGCCGCAAATCTGCCCGGGGTCGTACTCAACCGGGGGGCCCGCCTGGCACATTGATAACGGCGCTGATGCCCGGCTGGACTCCGCTCGCCAAGACCGGACGGGGCCGAGCTGCATCAACCGGCTGACGCACGCACGCTCCGGCCCGCAATGACCGCCAAGAGCTGACATAGGGACATCAAGGGAGCAAGAGCCACGGGTGCGGTCCAACGACACGAGACTGCCCTTGGATCCGGCCCAACGGGCTTCCGGGCCCCAGTGCCTTTCCGATCTGGGCTCAGCGGGCTTTGGCAGCCACTCCCGGAAACATTCGCCAATGTGGATCGTCTGTGATCCTCGGAACTTCCCACTGTCCGGGTGCTCCCGGCGAATGCTGTTCACCCCGCCGAGTTACCCCGCCCCGGTGTTTCCTGCCTCATCAATCCCCTTGGTCGCAGCTGCCGCCAGCACGTGCCGGTGTCACTGTACGGGACTGCCACGAAACCGGCCGCCCGCGCTGGCTGGAGGCCGTATACTGTTACGTTCGGTTTCAAAGCGAACCAGCTGGATGGCGTGTCGTGAAGCGCAAGAGGAAGCGGGAATTCCAGTCACCACAGCACGAGGCTGCCATGTTCTTCGGATTGTTTCTTCGCGGCCATCCGGTCGACGTTCTCCGGGAGCAGATCGATGTCTCGCCAAGGCTCTTCAGGAAATGGATGCGGCTTCCCGAGTACGACCCTGACTTCCGAGAGCACCTGAAGCGCACATACGCTTATCGCAAGCAAGTGCTCTGGATCTTCGACAGTCTGGTGACTTCGTCCCAGACCCACACGGCTACCCAGTGACGCGACCGTCCCTCACGGCCGCGCCACTGTCGAACTGCCACAATTGCACGCAGCACACGGGAGATTGCTGATGGATGTCTACCACCCCTCGCGGGAATTTGCGGAAAGCGCGAACGTCAAGGCCGGCGATCAGTACGAGGGCCTTGTCGCGTCGGCAGACGCGGACCCCGAGGGCTTCTGGGAGCGACTGGCTGAGACCGAGCTGCATTGGTTCGCGCGTTGGCAGACAGTCCTGGACAGTTCCGAAGCGCCGTTCTACAAGTGGTTCACCGGCGGTCGGACGAACATGTCCTTCAACTGCCTGGACCGCCACTGCGAGTCCGATCGCCGCGACAAGATCGCCATCCTGTGGGAGGGTGAGCCCGGAGACCGCCGTGAGCTCACGTATCAAGACCTGCTCGAGGCCGTGGAGCGCTTCGCGAGCGTGCTCAAGGCGCGCGGTTTCGGCGCGGGGGACCGCGCGATCCTTTACATGCCCATGGTTCCCGAGCTGCCAGTGGCTATGCTGGCCTGCGCCCGGCTCGGCATCATCCACAGCGTTGTCTTCGCAGGGTTCTCCTCCGAAGCCCTCAAGACTCGGATCCTCGACTTGGACGCCAGGTTGGTGATCACCGCGGATGGCGGCTGGCGCCGTGGCAAGGTCGTGCCTCTGAAGCAGGCCGTGGACGTAGCCTTGGAGGATTGCCCGGAGGTCAAGGATGTGATCGTGTACCGGCGCACCGGCAGCGAGATTTCGATGCAGGCGGGCCGGGACTCATGGTGGCACGAGCTGGAAGGCGGAGCCCCCGGGAACTGCCCCGCGGAGGAACTGGACGCTGAGCACCCGCTCTACGTGCTCTACACCTCTGGCACCACCGGCAAGCCCAAAGGAATCGTGCATACCACCGGGGGCTACCAACTCCAGGTGCTGATGGCCATGCGCTGGGTGTTCGACATCAAGGACGAAGACATCTACTGGTGCGCCGCCGACATCGGCTGGGTCACGGGCCACAGCTACATCGTCTACGGCCCCCTGTTAGCGGGAGCGACCTCTGTCATCTACGAGGGTGCGCCTGATTACCCCGAGCCAGACCGGTTCTGGAGCGTCATCGCGCGCTACGGCGTGAACGTGTTTTACACCTCTCCGACGGCAATCCGGGCGTTCATTCGTTTCGGGGACGCATACCCCGGGCGCCACGATCTCTCGACCCTGAGGCTGCTGGGCTCGGTGGGCGAGCCGATCAACCCTTCCGCTTGGGAGTGGTACCACGGCGTGATCGGCGGGAGTCGGTGCCCGATCGTCGACACATGGTGGCAGACCGAGACCGGATCCATCATGATCTCGCCCGTGCCGGGGGTGACGCCGCTCAAGCCGGGGTCGGGCACTTTCCCCCTGCCCGGGATTGACGCGGACGTGGTCGATGGGGACGGGAACTCCGTGGAGCCGGGTGGCGAGGGGTACTTGGTCGTGCGCAAGCCGTGGCCCTCGATGTTCCGGACGCTGTGGGGCGATCCGGACCGCTTCTTGGAAGTCTATTGGAGCCAGATGCCGGGCCTCTACTTCGTGGGCGACGCTGCCCGCAAGGACAAGGACGGCTACTTCTGGGTGCTCGGACGGGTCGACGACGTGATGAACGTGAGCGGCCACCGCCTCTCGACGGCCGAGCTCGAGTCGACCCTCGTCCGTCACGAGGCCGTGGCGGAGGCGGCCGTGGTGGGCATGCCGGACGAGCTCACCGGACAAGCTGTGATCGCGTTCGTAACGCCCATTCAGGGCAACGACCCTACCGACGAGTTGGCCGCCGAACTCCGGGAATGGGTGGCGCGGCAGATCGGGAAGTTCGCCCGGCCGAGGCAAATCCGCTTCAGCGACGCACTGCCCAAGACGCGGTCCGGCAAGATCATGCGCCGCCTCCTGCGCGAGATCGTCACGACCCAGCGTGTGACGGGCGACATCACGACCTTGGAAGACTTGTCCGTCATCAACCGGCTGGCGGCCAAGCAGGACGACGACTGACGCCAAGCGGCCGGGGCGCGCGGCGAACGCTCCCCATGCCCCTCCTGCAGGGCAGCCGGCCTATGTGACCAGTTGGGGGATCGGGTCCCCGTGCACGTCCGTCAGGCGCATGTGACGGCCGTTGAAGAAGTACGTCAGGCGCTTGTGGTCAATGCCCAGCAGGTGGAGCATGGTCGCGTGCATGTCGTGGTAGGTCAGCACTTGCTGCTCCGCCTTGTAGCCAAACTCGTCTGTCGCCCCGACTGACTGGCCACCGCGCACGCCCGCGCCGGCCATCCAAGTGACCATCGCGTGGGGGTTGTGGTCGCGCCCCAGGCCGCGCTGCGAGATCGGCATGCGCCCGAACTCGGAATGCCAGACGACCAAGGTGTCGTCGAACATCCCGGTGCGCTTGAGATCCTTGAGCAAGCCGGCGATCGGCTTGTCCACCTCCCCCGCGTGCAGCGTGTGGTTCTCGACCAGATTGCTGTGCGCGTCCCAAGTGTCGATGTTCTGTTGGCGCAGCGCCCCGCTGTACAGCTGCACGAAGCGCACGCCCCGCTCCACGAGCCGCCGCGCCAGCAGGCACTGCCGTCCGAAGGGCTCGGTTGTCGGGTCGTCCATGCCGTAGAGTCGCTTGGTCTCCTCGGACTCCTGCGAGATGTTGACCGCTTCCGGAGCGCAGCCTTGCATGCGGTAGGCCAGCTCGTACGACGCGATGCGCGCCGCGAGCTCGGTTGATCCAGGGTGCTTCTCGGCGTGCTCGCTGTTCAGCTTGGCCAGATGGTCCAAGCGCGCTCGCTGCTGCTCGGGCGCGACGAGCTCGCCCGGCGGCCGCATGTCCAAGATCGGGTCTCCCTGAGACCGGAACACCGTGCCTTGGTAGGTCGCTGGCAGGTAGCCGCTGCTCCAGTTGGCCGGTCCGGAGAACGGTCCGCCGCGGTGGTCGTATATCACCACAAAGCCCGGCAGGCTCTGGTTCTGGGAGCCCAGTCCGTACGTGACCCAGCTGCCAACGCTCGGATGTCCCATCAGCACTGACCCGGTGTTCCACTCGTAGTGCGCCAGCACGTGGTCGTTGGAACGGCCCTTGCACGAGTGCACGAACGCGATGTCGTCCACCATCGCGCCGGTGTGCGGGAACAGCTCGGAGACGAGCTTGCCGCACTCTCCGCGCGGCTTGAACTCGAACGGGCTGCGCATCAGGGGCCCGGGAAATCCCTGCCGCACGCGGACCCTGCCCTTGCCAGTGAGCGGCTTTCCGTGGTGTCGCTCCAGCATCGGCTTGTGGTCGAACGTGTCAACGTGGCTGACTCCGCCGCTCATGAACAGCGAGATCACCGCTCGCGCACGTGGTTTGAAGTGCGGCTTGCGGGGCGCCATGGGCGACTCGAGCCCGGCTATGTCGCAGGGATCGGTGGCCGCGAGGAGGCCGTCCTGCTGCAGCATGTGCGCGAGGGCGATTCCGCTGATGCCCTCCCCGGCCCGGAACAGGAAGTCCCGTCTCGGAATGAAGTTCTTGTTAACCGGCATAGACAAACTCGTTCAGGTTGAGGATCACGCTGCACAGGTCGACCAAGGCTGCGTGGGCATCGCCCTCGTGATAGCCGCGCTGCCGTTCCAGGAATCCCAGGTTGGCCTCCAGTTCCCCCTCCTCGGGCGCGCGGCCCAGCGCGATTCGGTAAGCCTCGCGGATGCGGGCCCGGTCGTTGTTGGCGAGCCTCTCCAGCCGGGCCGCGAAAGCATCGGCCTGGCGCAGGGAAAATCGGTTGTTCAGCAGCGTCAGCGCTTGGGTCGGCACGGTTGTGGTCGTGCGCCGCTCACAGGTGACGTTCATGTTGGGCTGATCGAAGACCTCGAAGAGGGGGTACCGCAATCCGCGCTTGGCGTAGGCGAAGACGCTTCGCCGCCAGTTCTCGGGACCGGGCTTGCTCATGTCCCACTTGCCCTTCGGAAAGCCTTCAAGGACCTCGTCCGGGATGGGCGGGAAGAAACCCGGCCCCCCCGCCTCAAAGTTCAGGTTGCCGGCCGCCTGCAGGATGATGTCGCGGATCACCTCCGCCTCCAGCCGGCGGTGGCGGTATCGCCACAGCAGGTCGTTCTCCGGATCTGCGGCCGTCGCCCCGTCGTCATCGTGGGCGGCGGCCATCTGGTAGGCCTTCGAGGACATCATCAGGCGGTGCATCGCCTTCAAGCTCCACCCGCTGCGCACGAACTCCGTGGCCAGCCAGTCAAGCAGCCGCGGGTGGCTTGGTTGGGTTCCCATCGCCCCGAAGTTGCCCGCGGTCTTGACAATCCCCGCGCCGAAGTGGTGCATCCAGACACGGTTGACCATGACGCGTGCCGAGAGCGGGTTTTCGGGAGAGGTGATCCACTTGGCCAGGGCTAGCCTCCGACCGCTCGAGATCCGGTGGGCTGGGGATCTTGGCCGAAACGGGCCTGGGCCGGCCAAGGCCTCGATCACCCCCGGTTCCACGACGTCGCCGAGGGTGCGATAGTCGGCATTGGGCATGAAGCGGGCCACCGGCGGGCGGTAGCCTGCCACCGGCAGCCAGGTGCCTTCAATCCCGCTGAAGTCTTGGCGGTCACCCTTGCCGGGCTGGGGCTCGTCGCCCAGACCGTCCGGCGCGAACCTGTAGTCCCCGTCACGAATGCCCATCGCCGTGGGCAGCGGGTCCGGCAGCTCGCGCTCCAACTCCTCGATCTCTGCGCGCACTGCGGCGAGCGCTTCGGCGTCCTGCTCTGAGACAAGGTCCTCGAAGCTTCCGCTTGCAATTGAGCGCACTTGCGCCGCCAACAGCCTCTGGCCCTCTGTGCGCTCCCCCTCCGGAGTGCGCACGGCCGTGCGGATTTCCTCGGGGAACTGTTCCAAGGCCCGCTCGCGCGCCATGCGCCGGTACGGTGCTTGGATCTTCTCCATGCGCTGCTTCAGCGGCTCAACCTTCGCTTCGACCGCCGCTGTGGCAGCTTCGTGCTGGCGGATGGTCTCCGGGTCCGCGAGCGGGAATTCGTAACGGACATAGGGGAAGAACACCGCCATCGTGCGGTAGTAGTCCATCTGGGAAATCTGGTCGAACTTGTGATCGTGGCAACGCGCGCAGTCAACCGTCAGCCCTAGGAACACCCGCCCCGTCGTGGCGATCATGTCGTCGAGGTAGTTGTAGCGGTATTGCGGGTTGTCCTTTTCGCGGAAGAGCACGCGGGGCCCGACCCGCATCATGCCCGTGGCAATCAGCGAATCGGAGCTGGGGTGCTCGACCTCGTCGCCTGCCAGCTGCTCCTGCACGAACCGGTCGTACGGCTTGTCCTCGTTGAACGCGCGGATCACGTAGTCGCGATAGCGCCACGCGTGAGGCTGGTCGTAGTCGTGCTCGTAGCCCGAGGAGTCCGCGTAGCGCACCGCGTCGAGCCAGTGGCGCCCCCAGCGCTCGCCATAGCGCGGAGAGTTCAGCAGCCCTTCCACCAGTTCTTCGAAGGCTTCCTGCGATGGGGCCGCCGCGAACTTGTCCACCACGTCCGGCGGCGGCATTAGCCCCACCAAATCGAGATAGGCACGCCGGACGAGAGCTCCGGGATTGGCGCGCGGCGCGGCGGACACGCCCGCTTCTGCCCGGCGGTGTTCCAAGAACGCATCGACCGGATGCTCCGCGCCTTCCGGCGGATCCCAGCGGACGGGCTGCTTGAAGGCCCACCACAGCCGCTCCTCTTGCGGGGCCTCCCCGGCGGTAGTGGCCCAGTCCGCTCCAGAATCGATCCAGCGTTTGAGGGTCGCGATCTCCGGGGCCGAGAGCTCGCCCCCGAACGGCATTCGGGGCTCGGCCATCCCCGCGACGTGCTGGTACAGCCGGCTGGCCTCGGAATTGCCCGGTTCGAGCGCCGCCCCGCGCGAGCCGCCCCGCAGGAGGGCGTCACGGCTGTCGACCCGCAGCCCGGAGACCTGCTGCTTGGCACCGTGGCACTGCGCGCAGCGAGTCTCGAAGATCGGCGCGACATCGCTCTCGAATGTCGGCGCCGCTTGGTCTGCCGCGGCCGCCTGCAGCGCCCCGACTAGCAAAGTCATCAATGCCAAGATCAATACCGGACGAATCATGTATGCAACTTTCACCCAGTAGCAGTGTACTTCGGATTCGTGGTTGGCGGCAAACGACTGGCACTGATCGGCCTGCGAATCGGCCATGTCCGAGCGCTGTCAGACCCCAAGGCCGTTCGATCTTCAGCTGCCTTGGCAGAGCCGGGTTGAGGGCACGTCGGATGAGCGGCAGACACCATCGGTCCGGTGCCCGACCAACACCGGCGAAGCTAGCCAAACGTGTCGCGCAACGCGGCGAGCAATATTCCGCGATGGGCCGCATCAAGAGTGCCCCACCCGCGTCAGCAAGCCTCCCAGAGTGCGGGGACGAGACTGCTCTGTGTGAGAGATCGGCCTGCACGTCGTTCGCAGGGTGCCCGGCAGAGGCTCTGGCCCACCCGCAAGCGGCTTTGGACCCTCGGCTATCATGTGCGGATGCAACTTGTCTCCCGCGTCACCGCCTTCGTGTTGCTCGCAATTTCCGGGGCGTCAGGGGCCGACGTCGCGGTTGACCTGCAGGCCTACCGGGAGGGACCGGTACGCGCCAATGTCGACGGCTCGCTGCTGGCCGTCGAGTGGGATGACTCCTCTGGAGTTGTCTGGCGGGCGGAGTTCAACAGGGATCCGTCCGAGGCACTCCTATGCCTCCGTGCGGGCCGGAGACTTGGCTGTCCTAAGGGACGCCCGTCCCTTCTACCGCGTCGAGACCGGTGTCCGGCGGAAGGGCTGGAACGCGTTCTTCGACTACATCAGCGTCTACGACATCGAGCGGGCCGTCGAGGACAAGGCGACCGTGCCAATCTACTACGAGAGCCGACTGGCGAGGCTGGCACTGGACGAGGCCGAACGGCCCAAGATCGATCCCGACTTCGAGGAGGCGACCGAGGGCGAGGAAGTCGAGCGCAAGGAGAGGTTCAAGACCAAGTGGGCTCAACTCGAAGCGGTCGTCGGAGCCCCGCACCGACTGAGGCTCATCGCTCGTGACCTCGTTTCGCACTTCGACCGGCGCCTCGAAGCCTTGGACGGCAAGACGATGATCGTCTGCATGAGTCGCCGCATCTGTATCGACCTCTACCGCGAGCTGATTCGCCTGCGCCCCGAGTGGCACCACGAGGACGACGCCGAGGGCGAGATCAAGGTCATGATGACCGGCAGCGCATCGGACCCTCCCGACTGGCAGCCGCTCATCCGGAACAAGAAGCGCCGCGAGACGCTGGCGAAGCGGTTCCGCGATCCGGGCGATCCCCTTCGGGTGGTGCTCGTGCGGGACATGTGGCTGACCGGCTTCGACGCCCCGAGCCTGCACACCATGTACGTGGACAAGCCGATGCGCGGCCACGGGCTGATGCAGGCGATCGCGGGTGAACCGTGTCTTCCGTGACAAGCCGGGCGGCCTTGTCGTGCGACTACCTCGGGCTCGCGCACGAACTGAAATGCGCCCTCGCGACCTACACCGAGAGCGGCGGCACGGGCAGGACCACGCTGGACCAGTCCGAGGCGGTCGCCGTGATGCTGGAGAAGTACGAGGTGTGCCGAGCCCTGTTCCACGGCTTCGACTACTCGGAGTGGATCGACGGCACGCCTGCCGAACGCACGAGTCTCCTGCCCGCGGCTCAGGAGCATATTCTCGCGCAGGAGAACGGCAAGGAACGCTGTCTGCTGGCCGTGCGGGAGCTCTCCCAGGCGTTCGCGCTCGCCGTCCCTCACGACGAGGCGATGCGAATCCGGGACGACGTGGCGTTCTTCCAAGCCGTCCGGTCGGTGCTGGCCAAGCGCGCCGCCGGGGAGGCGCGTGCCGAGGAAGAGTTGGACATGGACGTCCGCCAGATCGTCTCCCGGGCCGTCGCCTCAGAAGGCGTCGTGGACATCTTCGCGGCGGCCGGCCTTGGGAAGCCCGACATCTCGATCCTTTCCGAGGAGTTCCTGGCCGAAGTGCGGGGCATGAAGCGGCGGAACCTCGCGGTCGAACTGCTGCGGAAGCTGCTCAAGGGAGAACTGGCGCTCCGCAGGCGAACGAACGTCGTCCAAGCGCGATCCTTCGCCGAGATGCTCGATCAGGCCGTCCGCCGATACGCCAACCGGGCCATCGAAGCCGAGCAGGTCATCGAGGAACTGATTCAGCTTGCCCGCGAGATGCGCGAGGCGAACGCCCGAGGGGAGGCGCTGGGGCTCTCCGAGGATGAACTCGCCTTCTACGGTGCGCTCGGGACGAACGACAGCGCCGTGCAGGTGCTCGGCGACGAGAACGCTGCGCGACATCGCCCGGGAATTGGTCGAAACCGTGCGAAGCAACGTCAGGATCGACTGGACGCTGCGCGAGAACGTGCGCGCCAACCTGCGGCGACTCGTCAAGCGCATCCTCCGCAAGCACGGCTACCCGCCCGACAAGCAGGAGAGGGCGACGAAGACGGTGCTCGAACAGGCCGAAGTGCTGTCCGAGGGGTGGGCGGCATGAATTTCGGACAAGAATCGGAGACCTGCCGTTACAGGAAGGGTGCAACGTGACACAACCTCCCACGGATCGTCCCGCTACCATCGACGGACGAGCTCGAACAGTCCGCGAACTGCTCGACAAGGCAAAGTACGCCATCGATTTCTACCAGCGGGAGTACGCATGGAAGGAGCGGCAGGTCCGAGAACTGATTGATGACCTGACGGGAAAGTTCCTCGACTCCTACGGGCCTAGCCATTCCCGTCGCGAGGTTGAGGGATACGGCCACTACTTCCTCGGCTCCATCGTGATCAGCCACAAGCGTGGACAGCGGTTCCTCGTGGACGGGCAGCAGCGCCTTACGACGCTGACGCTCCTCCTTATCCACCTCCACCGGCTCCAAGAGGACCGAGACGAGCGCGTTGACGTCCAGAATCTCGTCTATTCGGAGAAATACGGGCGACGGAGCTTCAACCTTGACGTTCCCGACCGGGTTGGGGTGATGCAAAAACTGATGGCCGGCGAACCGATTGAGGCGAACGGCGAGAGCGAGTCCGTCCGCAACATCGCCGCTCGCTTTGAGAATATCGTAGACCACCTGCCCGAAGAGGTGACCGAACAGGCACTCCCGTACTTCGTGGATTGGCTGTTGGAGAACGTGCATCTCGTCGAAATCGAAGCGCGATCGGATGAAGACGCCTACACGATCTTCGAGACGATGAACGACCGGGGCCTGAGCTTGAGCCTGCCGGAGATGCTCAAAGGGTATGTCCTGGCCAACGTCCGCCAAGAGGACGACCAGCGGGCGGTGAACAAGACTTGGAAGGAGCACATGCAGCGCCTGAAGGAACTGGGCGACGAGGAAGATGTGGACTTCTTCAAGAACTGGCTTCGTGCTCGACACGCAAAGACTATCCGAGCCGGGTCGAAGGGAGCGGAGAACCGCGACTACGAGCGCATCGGCTCCGAATTCCATCGTTGGGTGCGCGACAAGCGCAAGCGGCTTGGGCTTACCGAACCCGACGCATTCGTCCGGTTCGTCTCCCGCGACCTGGAGTTCTACGCTCGCCGCTCAGTCGAGATCCGAAGGGCCGCTCGCGAACTGACACCCGGCTGGGAAGCCGTTTACTACAATGAGGATCGAGGCTTCACTCTTCAGACTCAGGCTCTGCTTGCCTCTCTCTCACCGGACGACGATGCCGGGGAGATCCGGCGGAAGGTCGCACTTGTGGCCGATTTCCTCGACATCTGGCTCGCACGCAGGGTGTGGAACTTCCGCACGGTAAGCTACTCGTCGGTCAGGTACACGCTGTTCACCCTGACAAGAGAGTTGCGCGGAAGGGATGCTGGCGGCTTGTCAGAATTCCTGCTTGAGCAACTTGACGAGCAGCAGGAGCGCTTCGACCGTGAACCCGGCTTCCGACTTCACCATCGGAACTACCGTCAGGTGAAGCAAATCCTGGCCCGGTTAACGCACTGGATAGAGACGCAGTGCGGCCTGTCGTTGAGCTTTCAGGACCTGACTTCGCGAGGACGGGCACGACCGTTCGAAATCGAGCACATCTGGGCGGACCATTACGACCGGTTCACAGACTGGTTCGATCATCCGAGCGACTTCGAGATCGAGCGAAACAGGCTTGGAGGTCTGCTTCTACTCCAGCGCGGGGTCAATCAGAGCATCGGTGACGCTGAGTACGAGGAGAAGAGGGATGCCTACCTGTCGCACGGCCAAAACCTCATCGCTCAGAGCCTCCACCCGCTCGCCTACAAGAATCTGCCCGCCTTCCAGCGTCTATTGGACCAGACCGGCCTGCCGTTCCGCGCCTACGAGTCCTTTGGTCCCCAGGCACTGGCGGAGCGACAGGAACTGTACATCAGAATCGCCGATTTGGTGTGGAATCCGTCTCGACTCGATCTGAATAGGGAATCCCTCAAGGCCGAACGCATCGAATGATCCATGAAGGATCGGCAGGCCGAGTTGCTATCGTTGGCTAGCGTTAGCTTGGGGCTGCGCTTGATGGAGACGGGAGGGACGGCCGATGCGGTTAAGATTCCCGCCAACCGACCCCGCTTTTCCCGCTTTCGTGACCTGACCGGATCGGGTGTGATCCAATGGCAAGAGTGGCAGATCGTGCAGTCCCAGTTAGACTTACGTGATCTCTCGCCGTGATTCAGGCCGTTGGCGTTCCGCCTACGCGGCTGAACTGGCCCGCGTGTCGGTGTGGATCGGCGAAATCCAATGGATGCGCCGCAACGGGTTTCCGGGTTCGCGGCGGCCGATCCTCGATCCCTTGGACACGATCGAGTGCCGCGACGCGATCCTGACCCCGGAAGGTGGCGAGCCGGAGTGGCCCGAAGCGGACGCGATCATCGGCAACCCGCCGTTTCTGGGCGGCAAGCGGCTCATCGCCAACCTCGGCGAGGAATACGTCTCGACCATGTTCGACGTGTACGAGGGCCGCGTGCCGCGCGAGGCCGATCTGGTCTGCTACTGGTTCATGAAGGCCGGAGAGCATCTGGGGAGAGCATCTGGACCGTGGGGCCTCGAAGCGGGTTGGACTGGTCGCGACCAACTCGATCCGGGGCGGAGCGGACCGGCGGGCACTGGAGAAGGCGACTGACGGCGGGGTGCTCTTCGACGCGTGGCGCGACGAGCCATGGGTGATCGACGGCGCTGCCGTGCGCGCCTCTCTGGTGTGCTTCGCGCCGTCGGACAACGAACTCAAGGAACACCGGCTGGACGGCCAAGGGGTGGATGCCATCTACACGGACCTGACGGCGGCCACGGAGGGGAAGCCAGGAGCGGACCTGACGAAGGCCCGGCGCATTGCCCGCAATCGCGGTGTGGCATTCATGGGCGACACCAAGGGCGGTCCGTTCGACGTTCCAGGCGAACTGGCCAGAGAGTGGCTGCAAGAGCCAATGAATCCAAACGGCCGCCCGAACTCGGACGTGCTCAAGCCGTGGATGAACGGGATGGCCATCACCCGGCGGCCCGCCGACAAGTGGATCGTCGATTTCGGGTGGACAATGGTGAGGGAGGAAGCCGCGCTATACCAAGCTCCCTTCGAGCACGCGCAGGAGCATGTCCATCCGATGCGACAGAGGAATCGACGTGAGTCCTACCGCCGCAACTGGTGGCGGCATGTCGAGTCGAGACAAGGGATGTGGAAGGCACTCTGTGTGAGAGATCGGCCTGCACGTCGTTCGCAGGGTGCCCGGCAGAGGCTCTGGCCCACCCGCAAGCGGCTTTGGACCCTCGGCTATCATGTGCGGATGCAACTTGTCTCCCGCGTCACCGCCTTCGTGTTGCTCGCAATTTCCGGGGCGTCAGGGGCCGACGTCGCGGTTGACCTGCAGGCCTACCGGGAGGGACCGGTACGCGCCAATGTCGACGGCTCGCTGCTGGCCGTCGAGTGGGATGACTCCTCTGGAGTTGTCTGGCGGGCGGAGTTCAACAGGGATCCGTCCGAGGCACTCCTAGCCTCCGTGCGGGCCGGAGACTCGGCTGTCCTAAGGGACGCCCGTCCCTTCTACCGCGTCGAGACCGGTGTCCGGCGGAAGGGCTGGAACGCGTTCTTCGACTACCCGCCCGCGCACCCCGACGGCACGGTGGCCCATTTCGGCAGCTTCCGACTGGCTGGCCTGCGGGTTGAGACCGCGGGCTCGCGGCTGCGCGTCCGGTGCCGGGGCTTCTCCGCGGGCCCCTTCGAGGGGGAGATCACTTACACATTCTTCTCCGGCTCGCGGCTCGTGATGCAACAGGCGACCGCGGCAACCCAAGCGCAGAACGTGGCCTATTACTACGACGCAGGGATCGAGTTCGAAGCTCCCGACCAGGAGCGGCCGGGCCGCAACATGCGCACGCCGCTGGCGTACTTTGACACCACGGGCCAGCTGCAGCGGGCTGTCGCGAACGGCTTTCAGCCCGAGCGGGTGCCCTACCGGGTGCGACACCGCGCGCTGGCAACGGCGGCTGGGCAGGGTAGCGTCGCGGCGATGCCCGCTCCCCACCAGTACTTCCTTCCGCGCGATTTCACCTCGAACCTCGCGCACAGCTGGCACCGTTCTTGGCGCGGGACCGTTTCTCTGGGGATCCGGCAGGTCCGCGACACCAACTGGCAGTTCTACCCATGGGCCAACGCCCCGCCCGGAAGCGCCCAGGCCATGTCGCTCTTCTTGGTGCTGGATGACGGCCCTCCCGAGGAGGCCTTGCGCTCCGCTCTTCGGTACACGAACTCGGACCGCTTTCCCGCGCTGGACGGGTACAAGACGGTCGCCTCGCACTTTCACCTCGCCTACACCGTTCAGGCGGTGGAGCAGCCCGGCGACTGGGAGCCGCCGTTCATGCGGGTCTTGGAGCCGATGGGCGTGGACGCGGCGATCATCATGGATTTCCACGGTGACGGGCATCCCCGAGACCTCACCGAGCTGCGGCTCGACGAGCTGGACAGCTTCTTCCGAATGGCCCGGCGGGTCTCGGACCGGGACTTCCTGCTGATCCCGTCGGAGGAGGCGAACGTCCATCTCGGCGGGCACTGGGCGCTCGTCTTTCCCAAGCCGGTCTACTGGTGGATGAACCGGCCGGAGGGCGGCCAGTTTCAAACGGAGCACTCCAAGCGCGGAACGGTTTACAGCACGGCGGACGCAAGGGAGATGCTCGAACTGGTCCGCCGTGAGGACGGCCTGATGTACCAGACCCATGCCCGGACGAAGGGGTCCACTGGTTTTCCGGATGCCATCCGGGACACGGAGCACTTCCGCGATCCGCGCTATTTCGGCGCTGGCTGGAAGGCCATGCCCGCGGACTTTTCCTCTCCGCGCTTGGGGGAGCGCACGCTCAGGCTGCTGGACGACATGCAGAACTGGGAGCTCGACAAGCGGCTGCTCGGAGAGGTCGACGTGTTCCAGTTCGACGAGACTCACGAGGTGTACGCGCACATGAACGTGAACTACGTGCGCGCTGACCGGCTGCCACGCTTCGACGAGTACGGAACACTGCTGGATTCCATCAGGGATGGCCACTTCTTCGTCACGACCGGGGAAGTCCTGCTCCCGTCCTGGGACATCGCGGGCACCGAGGACGAGATCGAGGTCTCGGCTCAGGTGCGGGCCACTTTTCCGCTGCGGTTTGCCGAGATCGTCTGGGGTGACGGGGCCGGGACGCAGCGCCACATCGTCGACCTGACCGCCACGGGTGAGTTCGCCGAGGAGTCGTTCGAGTGGAGGGTCCGGGCTCCGGGCTGGCGCTGGGCGCGCCTCGCGGTGTGGGACGTGGCGGCTAACGGGGCCTTCGTGAACCCGGTCCGCAGGTAGCGTGCGCAGAATCGAGCCCGAGGGCCTGCCGGCGCACCGCGCGCGGCGCGTCGTTGGCGCCGATGGCCGTGGGTGAGGGAGGACTCCGATGAGAACCACAGTTCTGGGGGGCACGGGCCTGCAGGTCTCAAACGTTTGCCTGGGAACGATGACCTTTGGCTCGCAAGTCCCCGAGGCCGAGGCCTGCCGCATGGTGGACTTCGCGCTGGACCGGGGCGTCAATTTCTTTGACACCGCCAATGTCTACAACGCGGGCCGGGCCGAGGAGATCACCGGCCGCGTCCTCGGCAGCCGCCGCCCGCGCGTCGTGCTGGCCACCAAGGCGCGGGGCATCATGGGCGAAGGCGCGGCCGCCTACGGAGGCCTGAGCCGAGCGGCAATCCGGCGCGCGGCCGAGAACAGTTTGCGGCGCCTCGCCACGGACTATATCGACATCTACTACCTGCACCAGCCCGACCGGGCGGTCGAGATCGAGGAGACCTTGGCCGCGATGGCTGAATTGCGGGAGGAGGGCAAGATCCGCTGGATCGCTACGTCGAATTACGCCGCGTGGCAGATTGCCGAGATCTTCGCCATCTCGCACGACCGGTCCTATGCGCCCCCATTCGTCGCGCAGCCCATGTACAACGTGCTCGCTCGCGCGGTCGAGCAGGAGTACCTAGCGTTCACCCGGCGGTACTCGGTGGCCAACGTCTGCTACAACCCCCTGGCGGGCGGCCTGCTGAGCGGAAAGCAATCCTTCTCGCGAGGCCCGCTGGCGGGCACGCGCTTTGACGCCAATCGGATGTATCTCGACCGTTACTGGCACGCCCGGTACTTCAAAGCGGTCGAGAGCCTGAAAGCGGCCGCGGCGGAGCTGGGCATGCCCCTGGCTGAGTTTGCCATGAGGTGGCTGTGCAACCGAGACGGCGCGGACTGCGTGATTCTGGGCGCGTCCAAGTTCCGGCACCTGCGCCAGAACATTGCCGCGTCCCAAGCGGGCCCGCTCCCCGCGGAGGCCTTGGAGGCTTGCGACGCGGCGTGGGACGAGTTGCGCGGGCCGATTCCGCAATACAATCGCTGAGCGGCCCCGCCCGGCCGTCCGACGGGGTGGTACGCCCGGCAGGATTCGAACCTGCGGCCTCTTGCTCCGGAGGCAAGCGCTCTATCCAGCTGAGCTACGGGCGCTCCGCACTGGTCCCATGATACTTCCTGGCCGGCCGGGAGATCGGCAGATCTCGTTCGCGCGCTGAGGGTGACCGGCGTCGGCGCTGGCGCGCGGGTGGGGCCGCCGGACGTGCGCCCGGAGCGACCGCTGTCATGCGCGTTGTGTTGGCGCGCGAGTGCCGGCCATCTCCTGCCGATGAGACCCGACCGCCAGAGGGCCGATCGGTCTCAGCCAGCGGTGGCCGGCTTGCACCAAGTTCTCGTCAAGGCCGGTGCAGCACCGCGAACCGGCCCCCGGTCTGGAGGGGTGTTACCGACGCAGAGCCGGCGCCGCCGTTGCGCAGTGCCGCCTTTTACGTTAGTTTCCCGCTGCTGGGTGCTCCAACGCGCTCAATCCGATCACTTTCGCCAATCTGGCCGATTCTTGGGCCCGCTGAGCGCGCGAACCGTGGTATAAACCCTACCAACGTCGAAGCAGCAGTCCAGAGGACTGTCAGACATCGGAGAGCTGAACATGACAAAGATTCAAGTCGCACTAGCAATTGCCCTCGCTCTTGCGATACTGGCGCCACCCAGTCTGGCCCAGACAACCCAGGGCCAGATCAACGGAACGGTGACCGACACCACGGGAGCGATCATTCCGGGAGCTGAGGTCAACGTGGAGAATCCCGCCACCGGGATTGCGCAGGCCGTGACGGCAAACGCTGTGGGGCTCTTCGTGCTCTACGTGCCGTTCGGCACGTATGACGTGACCGTGGCGTCCCCCGGATTCGGCACGAAAGTGACCACCGGGGTGATTGTCACGACCGCTTCGGAGACCACGATCAACGTGGAGTTGGACGTCGAGGCTGTCGCCGAGCAGGTGAGCGTCACCGCTGCGGTCGCCCAGTTGGAGACCAGTGACACTACGGTGGGGGCGGCGATCGAGGAGAACCTGATGCGCCACGCCCCGATCCCGGTCCAGGGTCAGAAGCGGCGTCCGTACCAGTACATCTCGCTGTCGCCGGGCGTCAACAACACCAACGGTCGCGGCAATGTCGCCGGCTCGCGCACGCTCAACACCGTCATCATGCTGGACGGGCTGTCAACCGAGACCACGAACAACGGTGTCGGCGAGCAAGCCACGGGCACCGAGCCCAGCGTTGAGGCCATTGGCGAGTACAAGTTGCTGCTCAGCAACACTTCCGCCGAGTACGGGCGGACCAGCGGTGGCTTGATCACCTATGCCACCAAGTCCGGCACTAACGACTTTCACGGGTCGGTCTGGAATTTTCACAACAACTCATTCCTGAACGCACGGCCGTGGCAGGCCGCCGAGCGCGCGAACAGCCGTAACAACGAGTACGGAGTCGCCGCCGGGGGGCCGGTCGTCATCCCGAAGGTGTACAACGGTCGCAACAAGACGTTCTTCTGGTCCACGCTGGCGTACTACCGCCAGAGCGCGACGGGCAGCGCGACCAACTTCCTGACCCTTCCGACCTCGGCGATGCGCAGCGGCGATTTCTCGCATCCCGACCTGAACGACCTGTACGACCGGAAGGACCAGTACAGGGATGCCGACGAGCAGGTGCGGTTCCGCCCGTTCGTCAACAACCAGATCCCGATGAGCCGCCTTAGCAGCGTGACCGCGAACGTGATGCAGCTGCTGCCGTTGCCCAACGCGCGCGACACGCCGGAGCTCAACCACCTCGGATCGGTGTCCAGCACCTTCAAGCCCTGGGACCTCACGACCAAGGTGGACCACCAGTTCAACGCATCTCACCGCCTGTCCGCGTTCTATATGTACGGCACCGCACCGCGGATCGAGACCGATCCGGGCGGCATCTTGGACCACAGTTTCGGAAGGACGGCGTTCAACTCGTTCCAGCGCGTTCGCTCGGACTACACCTGGATCCAGAGCCCGACCGTCGTGCACCAGATCCTGTTCGGGTTCAACTTCCAAGAGGACGGTCGAGAGCAAAACAACTTTGGCCAGGGTTTGTCCAACTCGATCGGCCTCGCCGGGATGCCGAGCAATGAGTGCCCCTGGATCCAACTTGCGCGGGCCTCCAGCTTCGGCGTCTCGATCTGCGCCAACAATCCTCAGGACAAAGAGTCGAAGCTAATCCCGAACTGGGCCTACAGCACACTCTGGAACAAAGGCCGGCACACGATCAAATTTGGCTATCAGGGCCAGTACTGGCGGATCAACCGCCGCAGCTTGGGCGGCGCCGCGGGCGGCCTGAGCGTCGGCGCTGCCGGCACCTACCTGTTCGGAGTGTCGGAGGGCAACCTCGGCAGCGAGACCAAGGACACCAACGGAGCGGGCGGGTTTCACATCGCGGATTTCTTCCTCGGCCTGCCCAACTTCGTCGGCACGGCTTCCGGCTTGGCGCTTGAAGAGCGGGAAGCCTACCATGCGCTCTACGTGCAGGACGACTGGAAGGTCCACCCGAGGCTGACCCTCAACTTGGGTCTGCGATGGGACCTCCAGATGCCGTTCAAGGAGAACCGTGGCCAGTTCTCGGGATTCGACGAGACTCTCGTGAACCCAGGGATCAGCGGCAACTACCGGGGCGCGCTCGAATTCTACGGCACGGCCCAGGGCGCGAACGGCAAGCTTCGGGTCGGCGATCCGACGTGGGGCAATTTCGGACCGCGGCTCGGCCTGGCCTACCGGATCACGGACAAGCTGGTCTTCCGCGCGGGCGCGGGAGTGCAGTACATGGCGATTCAGGACACCAATGTCCGCTTCGTCAACCGGGCTGGCCACGAGGCCCGCGGGAACCCCCCGCCGAGGGTGAGCCCGTTCGCCACGTACCACGAGTGGGACAACGGCTTCCCCTCGACCCAGCTCGGGACGCCCCCCTTCATCGACCCGGCCTTCCTGAACAACCAGAGCATCACCAACTGGATGAACCCGCGCACGATCGGGACTCCACCCGTGCTCTACATGCTCACCGGCGGGTTTCAGCGCCAGTTCGGGGAGTGGGTCTTGGAGACGACCTTCTACTCCAACATGGGCCGGAACAATCACGACCACGAGCGGATCAACGACTTGCACCCGGACCACTGGCACCTGGGGCCGCTGCTGAATCTCCAGATCAACGACCCGGCGGTAGCCGCCGCCGGTTTCGCCAAGCCGTATCCCGAGTTTCCCGACAATCAGCCGCTGCACCGCGCCCTGCGACGGTTCCCGCAGTTCAGCAACATCTCGAACGATGCCGGGATTAACACCGGGATGAACTACAACGCCTTCATGCTCAAGGCCACGAAGCGCTATTCCAACGGCCTCTCTTTCCTCGGTCACTGGACGGTCGCCAAGCAGCTCGGCGACGTCGACTGGGCACCGGGAGCCTTCGGGAGCAACACCCGCAACTCGTACAACCGGAGGCTGGACAAGCGGATCAATCGCTACGACACGACGCATCGCGCCGTGCTCAACTACTCCTACGACCTGCCTTTCGGCCCGGGCCAGCGGTGGGGCGGGGTCAGTCCCTTCAGCAAGTACGTCCTGAGCGGATGGACGGTCTCGGGAGTCCACGAGTACGTCAACGGTTTTCCGATCTCGACAGGTGGCAACCTGTCGGTGGGCGTTCCCGGCGGCATCTCTAATCTCGCGGACAGGGCCTTGGACGTGCCTTGGAGAAGTAACATTTCCTGCGGCGCCATGGTCTTCGGAGATCCCAACCGGAATTACATCCTCAACGCCGGGAACCCGAGCCAGGTCACCTCGAACAGGCCCCAGGCATGGCTCCCCCCCGGGGACTACGTGGAGGGGAACGCGCCCGAAGTCGACCAGGAGACCCGGCAGTGCCCGAACCTCAACGAGGACTTCTCGATCGTCAAGCGGATTCCACTGGCGACCGAGAAGGTCAAGCTCCAAATCGGGGCCGACTGCTTCAACTGCCTGAACCGCCACCGCTGGATCGCCGGCCGCTTCGGCAACAACATCAACAGCTCGTCATTCGGGAGGATCGTTCCCGCACAGCCCAAGGGGCCCCGGACGGTCCAGCTCCGGATGCGGGTCGAGTGGTGATCGCGCCGGGCCTTGCGCCCTGAAATCTCGCGGCTCTGGCACGTTCCGATCGCCGGGCCCGCGCACTCCGCGGGCGTGTCGGCAGCCCCGGGGCGGCGCCCGGCTCATCCGACGGCGGGTCTGAGCCTCTCGGCCCGGACGATTCCGCTGCCTTCCCGGACATGGACCAGCTGGTCCGCCTCAACGCCAGTGATGGTCTCGGGCCCGCTGTTCGGCCATTCGACGCGGAGCGAGTCGGCGCGAGTCGCCCTGCCCAGGCCGAAGTGCAGGCGCAAGTCGCTGACCGACAGGTAGCTGTCCTGGCTGTGCACCTCCTGCACCTGCCGCAAACGGCCAGCCTGCACGTGGACCCGCGCCCCGATCGCGGTGCGGTTGGACTTGGTGCCCACGAGCTTGACCTTCAGCCAGTGGTTGCCCGAGCGTACGTCGGACCGGATCAGCGAGGGCGGCTCGTTCATGTTCATCACGAGGATGTCCATGTCGCCATCGTTGTCAAAGTCGCCGAACGCGCAGCCGCGGCTCGAATGGAGCGCCGCCAAGCCGGGCCCGCACTGCGCTGTCACGTTCTCGAACGCCCCGCTTCCCAAGTTGCGGAACAGGAATCGCGGGCCTCTGTACGGGTAGTCAGGGTTGACCGATTCGACTTCCGGGTAGACGCTGCCGACGACATAGAAGAGGTCCGGCAGGCCGTTGCTGTCAAAGTCGACCAAGCCTGTGCCCCATTCCAAGTGCCGCGTGCTGGCCTGCAGCCCCGCCGGGGTTGACTCGTCCGAGAAGAACCCCTGGCCGTCATTGCGGTAAAGCCCGGGAATGTCGTCCGCGAAATGGGTCTTGACGATGTCAAGCTCCCCGTCGGCGTTGTAGTCCCCGATCGCCAGCCCCATGCCCGCCTGGGCCACTCCGTCCGCGCTGTATGCCAGCCCGCGCTCGGTGGCGATGTCGCTGAATGTCCCGTCCCGGTTGTTCCTCAGCAGGATGCTCGGGCTGGAGTCGCACGCGAGGTAGATGTCCGGCCAGCCGTCTCGGTTGTAATCCGTGGACATGGCCGTCAGACCGTAACCGACCGCGTCGAGCACCTGCGCCTGTCGCGTCACGTCGGTGAACGTCCCGTCACCGTTGTTGCGGTACAGGCTGTGCGATCCCTTCTCCAGGCCTTGCGGGCCGTAGGCGACCGGAACGCCCTTCCATGTCGCCCGTCCCTTCGGCGGCAGATTCGCGAGGCTTCTCGGCCCGATGTAGTTGGCGACGAAGAGGTCGAGGTGTCCGTCCCGGTCATAGTCGACGAACGTGCAGCCGCTGCTCCAGTGGCCCGGCCCTCCCGCGACACCGGCCTCGTCCGTCACGTCCTCGAAGGTCCCGTCGCCCTTGTTGCGGTACAGGACGTTGCGACCGCGATAGGTGATGAACAGGTCGTCAAACCCGTCGTTGTCGTAGTCCCCGATGCACACGCCGCTTGCCCAGCCGGTCCTGGTCAGGCCTGCCTCCTCCGTGACGTCGGTGAAGGTTCCGTCGCGGTTGTTCCTGTAGAGCCGATTCGTGGCAGTCTCGCCGTCCGGGATTCCGCTCCGGCGCGAGCCGTTCAGCAGGAGGATGTCAAGCCACCCGTCGTTGTCGTAGTCGTAGAACGCCACGCCGCAGCCGTTGGCCTCGGAGATGTACTCGGAGGTGTCCCGCTCGCCGTAGTAGACCGTGTGGGTGAGCCCCGCGCTGCGCGCCACATCCACGAACCGGACGGAGTAGTCTCCCACGCGCCCGGCGGGGACAATTGCCGGCTCCGGCTGCGCGGGACCGGGCCGTCTGGCCAGGACGCCCCCGTGGAGCAGTTGCAGGAGGTGCCGACGTGTCACGGTCCGCGCGCGCCGGGCTGGAGTCGGGGAGGCAAGCCCCGGCCCGGGGGAAGCTTGGCATAATCTTATCGGAGGAGCGTACGAGCCTTCGCGTATACTTGCCCCGCCTGTGCCTGGCGGCGGCTCTTTTCGGGTCCGTGTGTCTCGATCCAGCCTTCCCGCAGGGCAGCGTCGCGGACTTGGCCCTGCTGAAGGCCGCGGAATCTTCGGACGGCGCGACGATTCGCGCCCTAATCGAGCGGGGGGCGAACGTCGACGCCCGCAACGACTACGGAACGACGCCGTTGATGGTCGCCGCCTTGGAGGGGCGCCCGGAGGCGGTGCAAGCCCTGATTGACCTCGGGGCGAACGTCCTCAGCACGGACGACCGGGGCGTCACGGCCCTCATGGCGGCCGCTTCCCGTGGCCATTCCGACATTGCGGGGACGCTGCTGCGGGCGGGGGCTTCGGCGGATGCCCAGAACGACGAGGGGCGGACCGCCCTGATGCTCGCGGTGTCGGAGGTCCGGCTTGGGACGGTCCGCACACTCTTGGACTTCTGCGACCCCAACGCCCGGACGGATGCCGGCCAAACGGCTCTGCTCATTGCCGCCGCCGGCGGCCACCGTCCCATGACCGAGTTGCTGATCCGGGCGGGCGCTGACCCCAGCCAGGCTGACGACTCGGGCCAGACGCCCCTGATGGCGGCCGCTTTCCGGGGCCACACCGCGGTCGTCGAAGCCCTGCTGCGATCGGGCGCCAGTGTTCACTCCCGGGGTGCCGAGGGGGCGAAGATCGCATCTGGCGACGTTGAGGTGCCGCTCGGGGGCGTGACGGCGCTGATGCTCGCGGCGGCGAAGGGTGCGGTACCGGCCGTTCGTGCCCTGGTCGGCGCCGGCGCTGACACGCGCCACGCCGCTGTCGATGGCCGGACCGCGCTGATGTTCGCGGCGTCCAACGGCAACGCCGGGATCGTGCGGATCCTGCTGCGGAGCGGCGCGGAGATTGACGCTGTCGATGCTCTCGGGGAGTCGGCCCTGACCCAGGCCGCTCTGATGGGTCGGAGCGAGGTTGTCGACGAGTTGCGGAGGCAGGGTGCCGCCTCGACCCCCCGGGAAGACCTCCTGTGGGCGGCACGTGTCGGAATCGTGACCGAAGCGGAGGCCGCACTGGCGAGCGGCGCCGATCCCGATGCCAGCGACAGCCGAGGCATCACGGCCCTCATGAGCGCTTCCCTGCACGGGCATGCAGAGACCGCCGGACTCCTGGTCGCATCCGGGGCCGAGATCAATCGCCGCAGCAAGCGGGGTGTGCCGATCGCCGTGCAGAGCGGCACCGTCGAGGGCGGAGGTGTCACCGCTCTGATGCTGGCCGCCACGGAAGGCCACCTTGGAATTGTCGAATCGCTGATCGCGGCGGGGGCCGACACGGCCCTTGCGAGCCCCGCGGGGTGGACTCCCCTGCTGATGGCCGCATGGGAGGGGCAAACATCGGTCGTTGAGACCTTGATCGCCGCGGGCGCCGATCCGGGCGACCGGGGCGAGGGCGGCCGAACGCCGCTGATCCTCGCGGTGTCGAAGGGGCTGCCAACGATGGCCCGGATCCTGCTCGGATCCGGTGCGGAGGTGGATGCCCGGGCCGACGACGGAAGCACGGCGACGATGGTCGCGGTGTCTCTGGGCGATCGCGCGATGCTGCGCTCGTTGCTCGCCAGCGGGGCCAGCGTCAACGTCAAATCCTCCGACGGAAGCACAGCGCTGATGCTGGCCGCAAGCCGGGGTGACCTGGCCGCGTTGGAGGATCTGTTGGCGGCAGGGGCGGATGTGCGGGCGACGATGGTCGACGGGCGCACGGCACTGATGCTGGCGGCGGCCGGCGGTCGGGCCGATGTGATCGCGTTCCTCCTCAGCAACGGGGCCGAAGCAGGCCGGACCGACGGTCAGGGGCAGACGGCGCTGGTCCATGCCGCGCTGGCCGGGCACGACGATGCCGCGCTCCTGCTTGAGAGCGCGGGCGCCGTCGAAGACTTGGACCAACTGCTCAGAATCGTCGCGGCGACCGGTCGCGCGGATAGAATCGCGGCCTTGGTCGATGCCGGGGCGACGGTGGACGGTCGGGACTCCGAAGGCAACAGCCCGCTGATGCTCGCTGCGTCCGCCGGCCACGCGTCCGCGGTAGCCGAGTTGCTCTCAAGGGGGGCCGACGCGAATGCCCCGACGGCCGAGGGCGGGACGGCCTTGATGCTTGCGGCGGGGAAGAACCGCCGCGAAGCCGTCGGCATTCTGCTCCGGGGCGGGGCCGTCGCGGACGCGCGGACGCCGCAGGGCCGGACCGCGCTCATGATGGCGTGCTTCGAGGGGTTCTCGAGAACCGCCGGTGCACTGCTGGAGCACGGCGCGGGTGCGGACCTCGTGGACGCCCAGGGCAGTTCGGCACTGATGTTCGCCGCGGCGGAGGGACACGCCGAGACCGTCGAAGTGCTGCTGGGCGGCGGGGCCGATCCGAACTTGGCGGGGCCGGACGGCGTGACTCCGCTCATGCTGGCCTCCTCGTCCGGCAGTCTCTCGGGCGTTCGGCACCTTGCCGATAGTGGCGCCGATCTCAACGCCGCTGACGCCCGCGGTTTCACGCCCCTGCTGATCGCCGCGACCCGTGGTCAGACCCTTGTCGTGCAGGACTTGCTGGCGCGCGGGGCGGACCCGAGTGCGAGGACTGCTGACGGGGCGACAGCGCTCGCGCTCGCCGAGGCGAAGGGCTATCGCAGGATCGCGAGCATGCTGGCCCCGGGTCGCTGACCGAAGAGGCCCGCTTGCAATCTCAGAATCTCTCAGACCGGACGATCCCGCTGCCCTCCTCGACGTAAACGACCTGATCCGCGGGAACGTTCCTGAGTGTCTCGCGGTTGCCGCTGGGCCAGCGGATGGCGACTTCCGCGGCTTCGGTCTCGCCGCCCAGCCCGAAATGCAGGCGCAGGTCATTGACCGAGTAGTAGCTGCTCTGGCTGTGCACTTCCTGTGACTGTCTCTTGGAGCCCGAGCGGAGATCGACCCTAGCCCCGATCGCGGTGCGATTCGACTCCACGCCGATCAGCTTGACCTTGAGCCAGTGATTGCCCGTGGTGACATCGGCGCGTATCAGGGACGGGGGCTCGTTCATGTTCATCACGAGGATGTCCATGTCGCCGTCGTTGTCGAAGTCGCCGAACGCGCAACCGCGGCTGGAGTGTGCGGACGTGAGCCCGGGCCCGCAGTCGTCGGTGATGTTCGCGAACGAGCCGTTCCGCAGGTTGCGGAACAGGAAACGCGGGCCGCGATACGGGTACCGGGGGTTGAATCGCTCCACCCGCGGGAACAGGTTTCCGACAGAGTAGAACAGGTCCGGCCAGCCGTCGTTGTCAAAGTCCACCAGACCGGCGCCCCACTGGATGTGCTGCGTTACTTCGTGCAGCCCGGCGGCCACCGACATGTCCGAGAAGTTCCCGTTGCCGAAGTTGCGGTACAGCGCCGGCATCTCGTCCGCGAAGAGGGTCTTGACGATGTCCAGCTTGCCGTCCCCGTCGTAGTCCGCCGTCGCCAGTCCCATCCCGGCCTGCTCGCGACCGTCCTCGCTGTAGGCCACCCCACACTCGACCGCGATGTCGGTGAAGGTCCCGTCGCGGTTGTTGCGGTACAAAATGCTCGGGGTGGAGTCGCAGGCCACGTAAATGTCGGGCCACCCGTCTTCGTTCACATCCGTCACGAGAGCAGTCATCCCGTAGTAGCCGTGCGGGCGGTGGATTCCCGCCTCCTCGCTCACATCGGTGAAGGTTCCGTCGCCGTTGTTGCGGTACAGGAAGTTTCTCGTCCCCTGCATGCCGCGCGGGCCGCAAAACACCGGCACACCCTTCCACTCGCAATTGTTCCCCTGGCCGGGGAGCGGAAGTTTGGCCAGATCGACCTCGACATAGTTCGAGACGAACAGATCCAGGAACCCGTCCCGGTCGTAGTCGACAAACGTCGCCCCTGCGTTCCAGCGGTCGGGAAACCCGCCCAAGCCGGCATCCTCGGTGACATCGGTGAAGGTTCCGTCGCCATTGTTGCGGTACAGGACGTTCTGGCCCCAATACGTGATGAAGAGGTCGTCGTGGCCGTCGTTGTCGAAGTCTCCGACGCACACGCTGTTCGCCCACCCGGTCCTGACAAGCCCGGCCTCCTCGGTGACGTCGGTGAATGTCCCGTCGCGGTTGTTCTTGTAGAGGCGGTTCGTCGCCGTGACCCCCGCGGGCAGGCCCTCGAGCCGCGACCCGTTCAGCACGAAGAGGTCGGGCCACCCGTCGTTGTCGTAGTCGTAGAACGCGACCCCGCAGCCGTTCGCCTCGACAATGTACTGCACCTGCTCGACGTTGCCGTAGTAGACGGTGTCAGTCAGGCCTGCCTGCCGCGCCACGTCCACGAACCGGACACCGTAGGGCGTGGCCGGGGCACCCTCGGGCGCGGCCACCAGCTGCGGGAACGGTCCCGCCCCCGTCCAGGCTGCCCCGCCGGCAGCGACTCCGAGCTTCAGGAAATCCCGTCGCGACAGCGGCACTGTCAGTTGGCTCCCGCCACCGGCGAGCGAGCTGTGATGCCCCGTCCCTCGGTGATCTCCAAGAACTGATCGGCGGCGATGTCTCTCACCGTGTCGCGGGATGACCCATACGGCCAGTCCACGACGATCCTGTCGGCTCGGCCATGATCTCCCAGCCCGTAGTGCAGCCGCAGATCGTTGCTCGACATGAAGCTGGAGCCTGACCGCACTTCCTGGACCATCGTGCGGGACCCGGCCTCGACCGTCACGCGGGCGCCGATGGCGCTCCGGTTCGATCTCGTGCCGACCAAACGGACAGAGAGGAAGCCGCCTTCCGCCCCGGTATCGTTGCGCAGCAGGCTCGGGCGCTCGTTCATGTTGTTCACGAACACATCCGCGTCGCCGTCATTGTCATAGTCGCCGATTGCCAGGCCGCGGCTCGTGTGCACGGCCAGCAGTGCCGAACCGGCGCGTGCGTCGACGCGCTCAAGCCGCTGGCCCTCGACGTTCCTGTAGAGCAGCCGTGGCTGGCGGTACGGATTGTTGGGGATAACCCCTTCGATTTCCGGGTGGATGTGGCCGTTGACCACGAAAATGTCTGGCCACGTGTCCCGGTCGAAGTCTAGCGCTCCCGCGCCCCAACCCATGTAAGCCGCGCTAACGCCGGCACCCATCGCGTGGACGCGGTCCTCGAACGTCCCCGCTCCGGCGCTGAGATAGATGTTCGACGTCTCCTCGATGAAATTTGTCTTGACCAAATCGAGCCTGCCATCGCCGTTGATGTCGGCCGCTGCGGACCCCATGCCCGCCTGGACACCCCCGTTCTCGTCCAGCGCCACCCCGGCGAAGACCCCGATGTCCGCGAATGTGCCATCCTTCCCGTTCTCGAAGAGGATGCTGGCTTGCGAGTCGACCGCGACGTAGATGTCGGGCCACCCGTCACCGTTGTAGTCGAGCGAAGTCACGGACAGGGAGTAGCGGCCCGCCACGCTGCCGACTCCGGATGCTTCCGACATGTCCGCGAACTTGCCCCCGCCCAGATTTCGGAAGAGCTGGTTGGTCTCCCCTGGCAAGCCGCGCGGCCCGCAGAGGACCGGTTGGCCCTTCCATTGGCAGGACGGGCCGCTCCCCTTGGCCGGAATCCTGTCCATCTCGAAGATCAGGTAGTTGGCGACGAACAGGTCGACGTGCCCGTCGAGGTCGTAGTCCAAGAACGCGCATCCGGTGGACCATCGCGCTTCGCGCGCGACTCCGGACTTCGCCGTGATGTCCGAGAACCCGCCCTTGCCGGTGTTGCGGTACATGCGGTTCTCGCCGAAGTAGGTCACGAAAAGGTCTTCAAAGCCGTCATTGTCGACATCGCCCACGCACGCGCCCTGTCCCCAGCCCGCGCTCCGGAGGCCCACCCCGTCGGTGACGTTCGAGAAGGAGCCGCTGCCGTCGTTGCGGTAGAGCTGGTTGCTCGGGGCTTGGTCGGCCGGAAACCCTTCCAGCGTGCTCCCGGAGACGAAGAACGCGTCCAAGAGTCCGTCCCGGTTGTAGTCCAGCAGGGCGACACCACCGCCGAGAGCCTCGAGAATGTAGTCTTTGCGGTCGTCTCGCCCGCAGTAGAAGACATCGGTCAGCCCGGCCTCCGCGGCGACATCGACAAAGGCAGGCTCTTCCGAGAGTGGCAGCGCGGTTGCGGCGAGAGACGCGGTCGCGACGGCAAGGGCGGGAGCCCTGGCGAGGGTTGCCACTCTGGCCCTACTGGCCGGCTCCGGGCAGGTCAGGGGCCTCCTTCTTGCGCAAGCGCTGGATCCTCGCCGTGCGAGCCTGCCGTGCCTCGTCTTCGTTCCGCTTGAATAGCTGGAACTGCCGTTGGGCAAGGTCGGCCTCTCCCAGTTGCCGGTAGATGCGGGCGAGCACGTACCGGACTCGGTTCAGCGTTGGATCGAGCTCAAGCGCGAGGCGGTACTCCCCGATCGCGTCCTCCCAGCGGCGCAGTAGCTCGTAGGCCCTTCCCAGGTCAGTCCGCACGTCCGCGTCCTCCGGATCCGACTCGGTCACGGCTAGCAGGAACGGGAGCGCTTCCTCGCCCTCTCGAAGTTGCACGTGAATCCTGCCCAAACGCTTCTTGGCCGCGCTCGAATGGGGGTGGATCTGCAATTCCTCGAGACAGGCCTGCCGCGCCTCTTCGTACTGGGAATTCCACAGGTAGTGGTCCGCGAGCTCGATGCGGATCTGCGTGTCCATGGGGCATGCCTCGATCGCCATGAGGAACTCAGCCTCGGCCTCCGCCATTTCCCGGGCAGCGAGATTCATGGCCTTGACAAGCCGGGCGCGGCACGACCCCGGAAACTCGCGGACCAGCCGGTCAAACGTCTCGATCGAGACTTGCCTGAAAATTTCCGCGCGCAGCGTCTGGGAAGTCTCCGAGCCGTGCGAGGACAGCGCCGCAGTGCTTGCCGCCAGAGCCGCTGCCTCGTAGTCGTCCAACCAGATGTGGACGCTGGCCTTCACGTAGTCACGCAGCCATTCGTCCTCCCCGGGCTTGATCGCGTCGAGCATCTCGAGAGAATCCGAAAATCTTCCGGCGGCCACGGCCTCTGCCGCCCGCTTCCACGGGCCCGGGGCTTCGGACCCGAGGCTCTTGGCCAACTCTTCGTTGATCTCGCGAGCCATCATCGGCACGGCTGGCAGGTGTTCCGGATCGACCGGGGGCAACGATTGCAGAATGCCCTCGAACTCCACCTTCGTGCCAATCTCCGCCACCTGTTCCTTCGGCAGCATGCTCTCGTCGATGGGCATGCGCGGCACCGAGGGGAGCAGGCTCCAGTAGCGCTCAAGGGCAAGCCTTGACGGATCTTCCAGGCCGAGAATCGCGAGCATGCGTGCCAAGGGAAAGAAGATCGAGGCGTTGAACGGGTCCATCTGTGACGCCTCCAAGTACTTGATCGCGGCCACTTGGTACACCTGCTGGCTCTCGAACACCCGGGCTGCGGCAAGGTGCGTGTGCTTTGACTCCGGGTGCGACAGAGCTTGCTCGTTCACGATCCTCTCGGCCAGGCGCAGGTAGGCCTGGCCAATGGAGTAGAGCACGTTCGGAGCCTCGCCACCAGCAAGCGGCAGTGCGAGCCGGTAGGCCTGCACTGCATCTTGGAGGCGGAGATTTGCCGCGTAGGCTTGCCCCAAGTGCAGGGCGCTCTCGAAGGTCGGCTGGGCTTGGTGGGCGGTCTCGAGGTGCGGAAGAGCCCTCTCGGGGCGCTCGACGTTCAAATACGAGACACCGAGGAAGAGTCTGCTGCCAACCATGCCGCCATCGAGGGCGATGCCGTTCTCGAATGCCTCGATCGCGCCCGTGTAGTCGCGCCTGTAGTAGCAGACCAGTCCGAGATTGTGGTAAACGCGGGGCACTGCGGTCGGGTACTTCGCGAGGATGGCCTTGTAGTTGACGGTTGCCGTCTCGAGGTCTCCGCTCCGCTCGGCACCCTTGGCGGCCCGGAACAGCGTCTCGATCTCGGCGTAGGCCGCGGTTCCGAGCTGGCCTTGCTGAGAGCTGGCAGCCGTGGCGGCCAGCAGCAGAACGATTGCCGCCCGCCAGACAGTTCCATCTCTTGCCCGCCCTCTCATCAGTCCGCGGTGGCTCCGCCTCTCACTCGGCCCGCACAACTCTTATCCAGTGATCGCTGAACATACTATGGCGCATCACGCGTTCCTGCGGCATATGGCAGCTCGAACAGTTCTCCGAGGCCACCGGACACACCGTCGCGAGTTCGCGGCTGTCTTGGCCGTGGCAGGAAAGACAGGCAGCGTCGAACGAGTCGCCCTCATCGGCCGCGTCTAGGTGCGGGTCGTGGCAATCCGTGCAGGCCAGCTCGCCGAAGGTCTCGTTGAAGCATCTGCTCAAGATGATCCTCTGGCTGGGAAACCGCACGCTGTTGGGCGTCTGCTCGAGCAGTGCCAATGCGTCAAATTCGTTGTCCTGTGGCGGGCGGCCGTGGCACGCTCCGCACATCTGGGCCTGCGGGAAGCCGCCTAGCGTGACGGGATTGAAGATCGTGCCCCTGGTCGGACGCCCCGCGATCGCGGCCTCGGCATGTGCCTTGCCCGGGCCGTGGCACCGCTCGCAGCGTATGCCCAGCTCGTCGCCTTGCGGCACCGAGGACCTTGCGTCGAAGCCCGTGGTGTGGCATCCGAAACACTCCGCGACCTCTTGCTGGGTCAGCCCTCTGCCGAGACTCTCGACAGCGTTCTCTGGGTCGTACTGCGACGCCCCTGTCGTAAAGTCGATCCCGCCCAGGCTCTCGTACCACGTGAGGCGGCTCTCCACCCAGGATTCGGCGGTGATCCGTCCGATGGCCGTGATACCCTTGGCGCCGCTGCCGAAGGCCCACTCGAGAGAAACCTCGCCCGATGCGTTCCCTTTCTCGCTCCTCAGGCGGACACCTCTCGCGGGGTCCGACGACATTTCGAGGGCGAATCCCGACACGCGGTCGCGCACGCTGAACGGCAGGCTGAAGACGAGTTCCGGAACGTGGTCTGGAGCGCGCAGCGACCTAGCGTGGTTGCTGTTCCGCTGGCGGGCGGAGATCCGCGGATGGCACGGCTCGCAAGCCTCCGCGCCGCTGTAGTCGGACTCGTGCTGCCAGAAGCGTGCCGGATCTGCCAGGAACGCCGGCTGCGCAAGGCCGCTCGGAAGGCAAATGGCCAGGGTCGCGACGACGCACGCGACTTGTCGCAAGGCCCGCCCCAGCCGGTTCGCCGCGGTCTGGCCCGCTGCCGGCACCGCGCCGGGGCATCTGGGCGCCGGAATGCCGCGCCGGTTCGACCGGGCGAGCCAATCGGCGGATCGGACTCGACGGTCGATGAATCTGCGAGGCCGGTTCGCCGGGGCCGCTATCCCGCCCGCCACGAATTGCCCAGCGGGCGGAGATCCCGCTTCCCGCGCCGCTCCATCGAATGGCGACCGCTGCCAGCCCGGGCATGTCGAGCCCATGTCAGCATGGCTCGCCAAGCCGAAACGGGCCAAGACACGCTGGCCGCCGTCGAGGAGAGAGTTGGCCAGCCATTGTGCGGTTCGATTATAGGCCCGGTTCTCGCCCTTTCAACCCGACAGCTCTCGCGAGAAGTGCGGAAGTTTTCCGACACTGGGCAATGGCAGGCGCGAGTCCGATCGCATGCGGGCACGCGTATACTCAAACTGTGGAAGTGGGCACGGGGACATCGTTGCGCAGCGTCCCGCGAGCTTCGAGCGGGCCGTCTCCGACCGCGGTCGGACCGGCTATCCGCGGCGTTTGGCCGTTTGGCGGGCCTGGCCTGGCCCGGGCATTCGTTGCTTTGGGTCTCGCCGTGGGCGTGGCGTCCCCCGTGCAGCCGGGCGACGAGACCTTCGCACTCAGCGTGAAGCCGTTGATGGCTGCCAAGTGCGCGGCTTGCCACGGCCAGAATGCGGATCTAGTGCTGGGCGGGCTGGATCTGACCAGCCGAGAGGGCCTGCTACGGGGCGGTCAGTCCGGCGTTCCGGCGGTGGTGCCCGGACAGCCGGAGGCCAGCCCGCTGTATCGGGCGATCTCTGGTTCCGCCGAGATCGCGATGCCGCCCAAGGAGTCCGACCGGCTGAGCGAGGCCGAGATTGAGAGCTTCCGGGAATGGATCGAGGCCGGTGCTCCCTGGCCCTCGGACGAGGTCGTGGCGGCGATCGAAGCGGAGCTCGTTGACGGGGCTAGCAAGGTCCGCGTCGCGACCAGTGGCGGCCAGACGCCGGAATGGACCGGCAGGTTCTACGACGCCGCGGACGTCTGGGCATTCCAGCCGGTCGAGCGGCCAGCTCTGCCCGACATGGCAGCGCCGACGCCGGTTGACGCCTATCATCACGCCCGGTTGCGAAGCGAAGGCGTCGACCCAGCCCCGGAAGCGGGCCGGATGGCCCTTCTGCGCCGGGCTTCGTACGACCTCACCGGCCTTCCGCCGACTCCGGACGAGGCAGAGCGCTTCCTCGGTGACGACGCTCCCAGAGCGTGGGAGCGCCTGATCGACCGGTTGCTGGCAAGTCCTGCGTACGGCGAGCAATGGGGCCGGCACTGGCTGGATGTCGCTCGCTACGCGGACACGGCGGGCAATTCCAATGACTATGAGCGTTCGAATGCTTGGCGCTATCGGGACTACGTCGTGCGTGCCTTCAACGTCGACAAGCCCTACGACGCCTTCGTGGTGGAGCAGATCGCCGGGGACGAGCTGCGCCCGGACGATCCCGAGATGCTGGTCGCGACGGGCTTCCTGCGCATGGGGCCTTGGGGATCGGCAATGGTCCCCAAGAAAATGGCGCGACAGGCGTACTTGGACGATGTCGTTCACAGTGTCGGCCAGACCTTCCTCTCGCTCCCGCTGCGCTGCGCGAAGTGCCACGACCACAAGGTTGACCCGATCCCAACCCGCGATTACTACCGCATCTACGCGGCATTCGCGGGGACTCAGATGGCGGAACGGTCGGCGGCCTTCTTGGCCCAGGAGAACCGCGCCCGGTTCGCCGAGGGTCGCGCGCACGTCACCGGGCTGCGAGACTTCGCGGCCCAGCGAAAGCGGGCATTGGAGGACAAGCTCGAAGCTGCGGGCCGCCAGTGGTTCGCCGATCGCGGCTTGCAGTTCGTTCCCGCGGACGAGCGGAAGGCGATTCCCGACGACGCAAAGCCCCCGCGCCATTACGGGCTGACATCGCACGAGGAGGGGCGCCTCAAGGTGCGCCAGCAGGACGATTGGATCTGGACGCGGCGCCTCGAGCGCTACGAGCCGCTGGCCCAGGCCGTCTTCAACGGGCCGGACTACATCCCGGGAAACGGTCGCAAGCTGCGCGTGCCCGCGAAACGGGATGCCAGCTGGCGTCCCGAGTCCGCAATCCTTGACGGGGGCTCGGTGCACGCGCCCGTTGAGCCCGTCACGCCTGGCGTGATCAGCGCCGCGGGGTTGCCTGTCGGCGGCGCGCCACAACTCGACCGGTTCGCGCTTCCGCAGGAACTCGCCGGTCGCCGACTGGCGCTGGCGCGGTGGATCGTCGATCCCCGCAATCCGCTCACCGCCAGATCCATCGTCAACCGAGTCTGGGCGTATCACTTCGGGCGGGGCTTGTCCGCCACGCCGAACAACCTCGGGGCGCTTGGAGCCAAGCCCACGCATCCCCAGTTGCTGGACTGGCTGGCCGCTGACTTTGTCGAGCACGGGTGGTCGATCAAGAGGCTGCACCGCCAGATCATGCACTCCCGGCTATACCGCCAGAGCACCGAGCGACCCGACATGGAAGCATTGCGGGAGCAAGATCCCGAGAACCGGCTGCTGGCCTACTTCGAGCCCCGACGGCTCACCGCCGAGGAACTGCGCGACTCGATGCTCCTCGTGTCGGGCGAGCTCAATCGCGAGGTCGGGGGCGTCCCGGCCAAGCCTGAGATCAACCTGGACGTGGCCCTGCAGCCGCGCATGATTCAATTCTCGATCGCGCCCGCATACCAGCCATCCCCCAAGCCGCAGCAGCGCAATCGCAGGTCCATATACGCCTACCGCGTCAGGGGGCAGGCGGATCCGCTGCTGGAGGTCTTCAACCAGCCCACGCCCAACGAGTCGTGCGAGCGCAGGGACGCTTCGGCGGTCAGCCCGCAGGCCCTCACGATGATGAACTCCAGCTACACCACCGCTCGCTCGCTCGCGTTCGCCCAGCGGGTGGAAGGTCGCGAGCAGGATGTCGCCGGTCAGATCGCTCTGGCCTTCGGTCTGGCATACGGACGGGAGCCCGCGCCGGGCGCAGAGGGCGCGCTTTCCGCGTATCTCGGCTCGATGCAGGCCCGGCACCGGGAAACGACGCCGCGGCCGGCGAAGTACCCAACCAAGATCACGCGCTCGCTGGTGGAGGAGTTCACCGGGGATCCGTTCGAGTACGAAGAGTGGCTGTCCGGCTACGAGCGCTACACTCCCGATACCGGCGCTTGGGAGCTTGGGCCCTCCACCCGGGCCCTTGCCGACCTGTGCCTGCTGCTGTTCAATGCCAACGAGTTCGCCTATGTCTACTGATCCATTCCGACGAGATCGCCGAGCTGCCCGGACTGCCGCGGGCATGAGCCGGCGGGAGTTGCTGTTCGGCCTCGGCGCGTCGGCGGGTCCCCTCGCTCTCACGCATCTGCTGGCCGCGGAGGGGAGCGCGGCCACCGGCCCTCTGGCCCCCAAGGAGCCGATGCTGCCGGCGCGGGCCAAGGCTTGCATCTTCATCGTGCTCGAGGGTGGACCGGGCCACATGGACACGTTCGACCCCAAGCCGAGGCTGCGGGACCTGCACCTCACCGAGTCCGCGCGCGACCCGGACCAGGTGCTCGTAGAGCTCACTGCCAAGACCTACTACGTCGGCAGCCCGTTCGGCTTCCGCCGCGCGGGAAAGTCCGGTATCGAGATGTGTGACCAGTTCGTCCACATGGCAGATCCCGTCGTGGCGGACGAACTCTGCGTCTACCGCGGCTGCCAGGCCCAGTCGGTGAACCATCCGGACGCCCTGTTCCACCTCAACACCGGCAGCACGCTCGGAGCGGATCCGAGCGTCGGCGCGTGGGCCACCTACGGCCTGGGCAGCCTGAACCAGAACCTGCCCGGGTATGTGGTCATGACCGAGCTGGCGCACCCGCAGGGCGGGGCGGGGAACTGGTCGAACGGCTTCTTGCCCGCGCACTATCAGGGAACGCTGCTAAGACCCTCCGGGTCACCCCTCTTGGACCTCAGCCCCCCGGAGTGGAAGACGCGCGACCAGCAGCGCGCGAGCTTGGACCTACTGGGAGAGATGAACCGCCGCCACGCCGAGCGACACCCGAGCCACGGCGAGCTCGCAGCGCGCATGGAGAGCTACGAGCTCGCGTTCCGCATGCAGGCAGAGGTGCCGGAGGTCGTGGACCTCGCCGGCGAGCCTGACGCTGCCAAGAGTGCCTATGGCCTGGACGCCGAGCCCACGCGGGCCTTTGGCCGCCAGTGCCTGCTCGCCCGCCGTCTTGTCGAGAAGGGGGTCCGTTTCGTGCAGATCTTCTCGGGTGGCTGGGACAGCCATGACTTCCTCGAGCGCAACCACGCGGCACGCATCCGCAGCGTGGACAAGCCCATCGCAGCGCTGATCCGCGACCTGCGCCAGCGCGGACTGCTGGACGAGACGCTCGTGATCTGCAGCGGGGAATTCGGGCGGACTCCGGACAACAATCGGCGCGGCGGCGTGGACCCGAACGGTCGCGGGCACAATGCTGACGCGATGGCCGTCGTCATGGCCGGGGGTGGCGCGCCCCGGGGAACGGTCGTGGGTGCAACCGACGAGGTGGGCAACAGGGCGGTCGAAGTCGTCCACCCTTTGCGCGACTTGCACGTCACGTGGCTGCAGCTGATGGGGCTCGACGACAACCGCCTGACCTATTTCCACGGTGGCCGGTTCAAGCAGCTCTCGCAGGTCGGAGGACAAGTGATCCCCGAGTTGATCGCCTGATCCGGGCGGGTCTCAGGGCGCTTGGCGCGTCTCGCGCAAGAACTCCTCCCAGCTCACGGCCGCGCCGTGAATGGGCGCGACCGTCTTCGGGGACAGGCCGAGCTGCCGGGCATTGCGCAGGAGCGCGCGCTCGGTCTCGGTCGGTCGGGAGATCTCGGCCGGCAGCAGTCCCGGGTCGTACAGGTCCGCCTGGATCAGGATTCCCTCGCGGGGGAGGTAGGCCATCAACATGCCCTCGACATGCATGCCCAGACCTTGCACATAGTGGATCTCGAGCTGGCGCTCCCGGTCTGAGAGAACGTACTTCTCGTCGATGTCCTCCATCGTGTAGCCCTCCGAGATTTCCGTCGGCGGGTACAGGGAAACCATGTCCGGCTCCAGCATCCGGGGCACGTAGTTGAGCAGTTCGGCCTCGTAGAACATCCGGTTGCGCTGGTGCGTGAGAATCGTGGCTCCGACGTGCAGGTATGTCCGCAGCCCGCCCAGATGGTCGTAGTGGTCGTGCGTGTTGACCAAGAATCGCAGGGGCTTGTCAGGTGCCAGTTCGACAACCCGGTCGATCACCGCCAGGGACCGGCCCTCGTGGAGCGGGGCCTCGATGACCGCGACGAAGTTCGAGAACTCGACCGCCACGCTGTTGTGCGACGTTCCGCCCAAGAGCCAGACTCCGTCTGCCAGTTGCTCGCTGGCGACCTCGCTCGGAGACTCAGTTGCCTCGCTGACGGCCTCTGGCACTTCGAGCGGCTCACAGTCGATGGCCGCGATCTTCGGGAAGCTGCCGCCGAAACTGTTGTGCCCGCCGCTGAGAACGGGCACTTGGCGCTCGTCATCCCAGCCGTCATGATGGTGCCAGCCGCCCGGAAACACGATTCCATCGCCGAGATCTTGCCACTCGGTGAACTCGTGCTCGTAGTTCATGTCGCCAAGGACCGGGTGTGGCACGCGGGTCTGCGTTCTTTGCACGATGTCACCGTCCCGCACCGTCGCGTTTACCCGGTATTTGCCGAGGACGGTTGCCGAGATTACCGCAACTTTCTTGATGCCGCCCGTCGTGGCCCCGTCCCGCCCGCTCTCTCCCACTTCCCAGCGCCAGATCGCGGTCGGCCGCGCGCCCGGCATTCGTGCCGCGCGCACGAAGCCGTGCGGGGTCATCCAAATGTCGAGTTGCCAGAGCTCCGCGCTCGCAGGAGCGGGCACCGGGCTCCCCTGGCCGTCCATGTGCCAGCCGTGATCGTCTCGCACGGCGAAAGTCTGGCGGGCGTGCCGCTGGATCGGCATGCCGCCCCGCCAGCCCGGGCCGTACTTCCACGAGGCGGGATTCTTCAGCGCGTCGCGGCGGAAGCGCTCGACCGATGACCGGCGCTCATAGTCGATGACTCGCACGTACCCCTGCAACGGTTCGCCGGCCGGCCAGTCGGTATTCTGCGTGATGTTCTGGCCGACCATCCCGGTGTAGGCGGTGCCCGCCATGCTGACGCAGCCCAATTGGTCCACGCCCATCGCGTGCGCCGCGGCGTCGAGAATCGGGGCTGGATCCACATGGCCCGGAGGGAGTTGTTGCGCCGGTGACGACAGGGCAGCCAGCGACAGCGCCATGGTCACGACGATGGGCCGAAGAGTCACGGACCCGGGCAAGCCCCGGCCCGCGCCCCGTTCGGATGATTCTGCTTCGTACACGGCCCCCATTCTAGACTTGGGATTCCGGGCTCGCGCCAGCCGTCAACGCCGATCTGGCGGGCATTCCGGGCAGCGGCGGCGGCGCGACCCCGTGCTTGGCGACTTGCTCGGAGATTTTGGCCCTACAACATGAAGACACGGAATGGCGAGTCCGGCAACCCCGGCAAGACCCCACTCTGGATGCTGGATTCCGACTACGGCGGGCGCAGCCTGTTCCCGCGTCAGGTGCTCATCCCGATGGCCGCTTCCAAGGGCGGCCGGGCCAAGCTGGCGAAGGCCATGAAGGCGGAGATCGACGCGATCCGGATGGCAGCCTGCCGCGAGACCGTATCGCTCCCCTTCGACGCCGGCGAGCACGGGCGCGCGGCGGTCAAGACTGTGGACGGCCGGGGCGTCGAGAGCCTTGAGACGGTCGAGGTGGCGTAACGGAGGCCTCCGTGCCCGCGGCGACTGGGGATGCCCGCGACCGGGAGCGGCTGGCGGCCCGGATGGGCGTGCCGCTGAGCGAGATCGAGGCGTTCTGCGACCGTTGGCAGCTGGCGGAACTGTCGCTCTTTGGTTCCGTGCTTCGGGACGACTTCGGACCGGAGAGCGACATCGACGTGTTGGTTCGTTTCAGGTCGGAGCGGACACCCGGCTTGTTCGGCATGGCCGAAATGCAGAGGGAACTGGCCGACCTGTGCGCCCGCAGGGTCGATCTGATGAGCCGAGCTGCCATCGAGGGGAGCCGGAACTACATTCGACGGAAGGCGATCCTTGAGACCGCGTGGGTGATCTATGCCGCGTGACCGCTCCGCCCTGCCGGGCGAGCGTCGAATCTGCCTGTCACCGCTGCCGTCGCGGACAGGGGCCGCTCCGGCCGATTACCACCCCAAGCGCTGCCCGGGCACGGATGGCCATCCTTGCCGCCCGCCGGGGCTCTCCGCCCGGGCTCGTCCGGTGTGCACGGGTCCCGAACCCGGTCCTCTCGGAGGTCGCGATCCGCGGGTCAGGAGCTTAGCCGCTTCTGAATCTCCTCCAGCGGCACGCCCTTCGTCTCGGGCATCACTCTGAGCACCCAGATCAGCTGCAGCACCATCATGCTGGAGTAGAAGGCGAAAATATGGCCTCCGGAAATCCCGGCGAACACCGGAAACGTCCATGAGACGGCGGCGGCGAAGGCCCAGTGCGTGAAGCTGCCCAAGGCCTGACCCTTGGCCCGCACCCGATTCGGGAAAATTTCGCTCAGGTACACCCAGATCACGGCGCCCTGCCCGAATGCGTGGGAGGCGATGAACACCACCAAGCTTGCCAGCACCACCATGCTCCCGAAGTCGCTGAACTCCGTGCCGTAGCGGTAGAAGGCGCCCGCCGTGACGGCTAGGCTGACGATGTACCCGATCGAGCCGGCCACCATCAGCTTGCGGCGGCCAAAGCGATCGATCGCCAGCAGGGCGGCCATCGTAAAGACGAGGTTCGTGCACCCGATCACAACCGCCTGCGCAAGCGACGCCTCGCTCCCCGCCCCGGCCATCCGGAAAATGTGCGGTGCGTAGTACATCAGCGCGTTGATCCCAGAGAGCTGGTTGAAGGTCGCGATCGCCACGGCGAGCTGCACGGGACGCCTGTGCCGCTTCTGGAAGAGCGCTTCGCCCTTGCTGGCAGACACCTCGGCGAGAGATGCTTGGATCGCGGCCAGTTCGCGCTGCACATGCTTGGCCCCGACCATTCGCAAGACTTGGGCGGCGGCGCCGCTCCGGCCTTGGGCCGCCAGCCAGCGCGGGCTGCGCGGGGTCGCAAACATCAACACCAGGAACACAGCCGCGGGCAACGCCTCGACCCCGAACATCACGCGCCACTCGACGTCTCCGTAAGCTTGCCGAGCGATCGCAAGGTTTGACAGATAGGCCAGCAGAATCCCCAGAACGATGTTGAACTGCGTGATCGCCACCAGACGGCCGCGCAGCTTGGCGGGAGAGATCTCCGCGATGTACATCGGGGCTACAACCGACGATGCGCCCACGCCCAAGCCTCCCAGCCAGCGGAAAGCTAGGAACGACACCCAGTCCCAGGCAACCGCGCTCCCGATCGCGGAGACTAAGTACAGGACCGCGATCAGGATCAGGCTGTCGCGCCGGCCGATGCGGTCCGCGGGGTAGCCCGCGAACATTGCGCCCACGATCGTCCCGATCAGCGCGCTCGCGACGGTGAAACCAAGGCCCGACTCCTCGAGGTCGAAGACATTCTCGAGATGATCGAGCGTGCCGGAGATCACGGCGGTGTCGAACCCGAAGAGCAGGCCGCCAAGGGCGGCGATGATCGAGCAGCGCAGGAGAGTTCTGTTCATCGCCAGATTGGTAGGCTAGGCTAAGTCGCCAAGGCTGGGAGGCTGCCCGCCCGTAGCCGCGGTTCAGTGATCTTATCGCATTGGGAGAGTCTGCCTTGGCAGTGCACGGAACGCACCGAGCCTTAGCTTCCAAGTGGCGAGTCGCGCGCCTGGCGGCCGTCCTGTCGAACTGGGCCCTCGCAGCGACAGCGACCGCACTGCTGTGCGCCGTGGCTTGGGCACAGCCGGAGGGCCATTCGGCGGCACGGCGGGAGTACACAGTCCTGCTGGAATCCCCGTCGGTCGGGCAGCGATCTCGAGCGTCCAGCAGTTCGAAGCGACCGGTCCTGCAGCGGCGTGCCGCGTCCAGCTTCGAGTCGCTCCGCCGGGCGGTCGTGCGATCCCAAACACCGCTGCTCAGGGCCATCGCGGCGACGGGGGCGGAGATTCACGGCTCGACGACCACTGTCCTCAACGCAGTATTCGTCCGCGCTACCCCGGAAGAGGCTGATGCCGTTGCCGCCATCCCCGGGATCCGAGCGGTGAACCAGTCGCGCCGATTCCGCCCGATGCTCGATGGTGTCTCCGGGATCGTCGGGGCCGCCGCTGCAAAGGTCCGGCCCAACGGCCGGGCGCTCCTGGGCGACGGCGTGAAGATCGCCATCATCGACTCGGGCCTGGACTTTTCGCACGAAGCGTTCCAAGATCCCTCGCTTTCCCCGCTGCCGGGTTTCCCGAAGGGCGATCCGGACTACCTTCACCTGACCAGCGCGAAGGTGGTCGCCGTCCGCACATATGTCGACGCTCTGAACTCTGGCGTGCCGAGCAGTTCCACGCCCGATGACACCTCGCCTTGGGACAACAGCGGTCACGGAACGGCGGTAGCCATGATCGCGCTGGGGCGCGCTGTCTCGGCGCCTCACGGGGAAATCGAGGGCATTGCCCCGAAGGCTCGGCTGGGCGTGTACAAGGTCTTCGGGACTCGGGGGCTGAACTTCTACGCCAACGAGCGTGCGGTCATTCAGGCGATTGACGACGCGATCCGAGACGGCATGGACATCCTCAATCTCAGCTTGGGAACCGACCAGTTCTATCGTTGGGACGCGCTCGGCGAAGCTTGCGGCGGGTCGACTCGGGTGCCCTGCGATGCCATTGGCCTTGCCACTGCCAGCGCAGTTCACGATTTCGGGCGGGTCGTGGTCGCGGCTGCTGGGAACAAGGCGCGTATCGGGACTTCCACGTCCCGGTCTCCTGGCACGGTGACGACTCCTGGGGCCGTTCCCGCGGTCATCGCGGTCGGGAGCACCGGCAACGCAATCGCGCGCCGGGTCAGCGTGCGTGTCGGCGGCGAGATGTATCCCGCCGCCTCGGGAACCGGGCCGGCAGCGGATGGGGCCGTGGAGGGCCCCGGAGTGGACGTTCGTCAATTCGGCGATCCTCTGGGCTGCGAACCGTTACCTTCGAATGCTCTGGTCGGGGTCGTCGCTGTGATCGAGCGCGGGACATGCTACTTCGTGGAAAAGGTCGAGCACGCGGACGCCGCCGGAGCGATCGCGGCGGTCATCGTCAACCACGAAGGGGACGACCTGCTCACAATGGCCTTGTTGGAGCAGACAGACATTCCCGCCTTCATGGTGGGCGCGAGTTCGGGAGAGGCGATTCGAGGATCGATCGGGACTCCGGACACCCATCTGACACTTGACCCCGCGGCCATGGTCGTCGACGTGCCATGGAAGTACGTGGCTGCCTCGAGCTCCCTTGGCCCCTCGCTCGCGCTCGCACCCAAGCCCGATCTGGTCGCTCCCGGCCAGGATGTGCTGACCGCATCTCCCAGATATAGCCACGAGGGGGTTCTCTTCGCCCCCAGCGCCTTTCGGGAGGCGTCCGGGACGAGCATGGCGGCACCGGTTGTCTCCGGCGCGGCGGCGCTGGTGTGGGAGGCTTTCCCAGACTTCGACGTTGACCAAGTCCGGTCAGCGCTGGTGAACTCTGCCAACCCGACGGCGCTGCGGCCGGAGGGTGCGGAGGCCTCCAGCCTGGCGCTGACCGGTGCCGGCCTCTTGGACCTCCGTTCGGCCCTGAACGTCAGGGCTACGGCCGTCCCGCCGTCGATTTCGTTCGGGCGAGTCGGAGGCAGGTCCGCTTCCACCCGCGAGACTCTTGTCATCGCGAATCCGGCCCGAACAGCGAGGACCTTCCGCATCAGCGTCCGCTCCGCCGACCAGGACGATCCGCCGCGGGTCACGATCAACGGGGCATCCTCCGCGCGGGCTACGATTGCCGGAGGTCGCAGCATAGCCCTGAGCGTTCAACTCTCTGGACGCGACGCCCTCCCCGGTCGGCATGAAGGTCGCATCGCTATCGAGGATCTGGCTGAACAGGGCGGTCTCACCGTGCCGTACATGTACGCCGTCAGTGACGGTGAACCGGCAAACATTCTGCTCTTCAGGGGCGACACCGCGGCTGGTGTTCGCGGCGAGCCGTCGTCCAAGCATGTGCTGGGACGGGTCACGGACCAATTCGGAATCCCGATTGAGGGTGCTCCCGTCAGCTTCTCCGTCTCGGAGGGAGATCCCGAAATCGAGCGCATGTCGTCCGCCACCGGCGAGTTCGGGCTCTTTTGGGCACTGGTCCGGTACAACGGCAAACCCGATCCGCAGGTTGTGGTGGCGCGGATTGGAGCGATCGAGATTCCCTTCACCTATAGGGCCGCCAACGAACGGCCCCGGGTGGAGTCAGTGGTGAGCGCCGCGAGCGATGATGTCGGGCCTGCGATCGGCGGTCTTGCCACAGTGCGCGGCAGCGACTTCTCCGAGTACTCGTCAGGGGGTCCGCCGAGCGTGGCGGGCCATTCGCTGCCGATCATGCGCAAGGGCGTGACGGTTTCACTGGACGGGGCGAATCGAGAGTTCAGCGTTGCGGGGCGCATTCACTCCGTCGACGAGGGCAGCGTGACGCTGCAAGTTCCCTGGGATGCGGTTGGCGCCGAGGAGGCACTGGTCAAGGTCCGCGGCGACGAAGTCTCGACGCCGTTTCCGGTCGCCCTGCAGACGGCAGCGCCGGCAATCTTCAACTTTGCGTCCGACGCGGGACCGATTGCCCTCGCCATGCACGAGGACGGCACAGTCGTGAGCGAGCTGGCGCCCGTCACCGCAGGCACCCTGGTGACCTTGGTGATGACCGGGAATGGCCCCGTGGAATCACCGCCCGCGACCGGGCGCGGGCCGGACCGGGCGGTTGCCACGACGCATTTCCCCGAGGTCTGGATCGCTGACCAGCCTGTGACGGTCGCCTACTCCGGCCTTGACCCCGAAGCTGCCGGCCTGTACCTGCTGACGATTGCAGTCCCGGCCGGCGTTGGCCCCGGCCTGCATCGTGTCCGAGTCGAGGTGAACCAATCGCCGAGCAACGAGCCGTTGCTCCCGGTGCGCTGAGCCTCTCTCATTCGCCGGTTGTGGCCAGCAGGCTTTCAACCTCGGCCAGGTCCGGCACTCGGCCGTGCTTGCACAGCAGCGCCCCCGCGGCGCACCCGAACCGCATGGCGCGCCGTTCGTCGCTGCCCTGTGCGAGAGCCAGGGCGAACGCTCCGTGGAACACGTCGCCGGCCCCGGTGCTGTCGGTGACTTGCACTGGGAAGGCCGGGATGCGCCCGGCCGACGAGATCACGCCCCGCTCGCCGAGCGTCACCGCTCCCCACGCCCCCAGTCTCTCGATCCGCGCCAGCAGCGATTGGACCCCGCCCAGCTTGATGGCCAGATCCTCGTCCGCGACCACATGCGTGCAACGCTCCGCGATTTCCCAAATCTCGGGCTGGTCTTGGTCGAGATCGTGCACCACGGGCACGCTCTGGGCGCGGGCGATTGTCGCGACGCGCATCCCACCCTCAGGCCACCGGCCGTCGATCAGCACCGCATCCGCGCACTCGACCGCGTCCCGGGGGATCCACCCGGCATCCCCGGGCATGCCGTCCCCGAGGTATGGGAACAGGTATCGCTCGCCCTTTGGGTCGATGAACACCTCGCAAGTGGGGCTCGTGCCCGGGAACGCCCGGTATCCCGACGTGTCCACGCCGTGGCCGGCGAGCAACTCCTCGATGCGCTCTCCGACGTGATCCGTGCCCCGCTGGCCCCAGAACGTGGCACGGCCGCCCAAGCGCACGGCCGCAACGGCCCCGACGGTCGCCGGGCCGCCGAGCGCGTCGAAGCGCTTCGTGGCAGTCTCCCTGCGGTGCTGGGGTGGGAAGCGCTCCACGCAGAGCCGTGTGTCGAGGAATCCCATCCCCACACAAAGCACGTGGCGAGGGTCAGTGGAAGGCATCGGCAAGCCGGTCCGGGCCGGCCAAAGACCCGAAGTGTAGCGAATCGGGGCCGGCCAGTCGCCGCCTCTACAGCACGACGCCGAATCGCCCCTTCAACAGGAACGCCGCCAAGATCGACACGCCCAAGAACCAAATGGCCCAGTGCGTTTCCCAACCTGGCGGTCCCATCTGTCTGGACGGGTACTCGAGTTCCAGACCGCCAATGGATGCCACCTCTGGCCGGGTCTCGCCGGGGTCTAGCAAGAGCCTTCGCCACCAAGACGCCGACCGGCGCGCGGAGACGTAGGATGCTCCCTCGCCAGAGACGACCCGCTTGGTCACAGTCCCGGTGGGCGTCTGGAGCTGGACCTCAGCCATTCCGGGGCGCGTGGCCCTGACACGCCAGTACGTGCGCCCCTCTGCGACGGCAGTGACCGATGCGCTGTCCACATCGACACCGTCCGACGCCGTCAGCGTTAGCTCGCTCCCGGGGAGCGCCGCGTGCGCTACCACCAGGGCCGTTTCCCCCACACTTAGCGGTCGCCTTCCGTAGACCGAGTCAAAGTGGCCGTACAGAATGACCATCGGCAATGTGAGGAACAGAGCTGGTCGCAGCATGTGGCCGACATACTTCGCGTTGGCCACGAGCATGTCGCGTTGGGCTCGCAACAGGATGCGCGGCTCGTCAGAAAAGACCCGCATTTCGAGCAAGTGCGCCTGCATGCGCCTCTTGGCCTGCCCGATGGCTCGCTGGTTGGATGTCTTCGCGACGACCCACAGCATGCCGGCGCCGATCAGAACGGAGAGCGCTAGGAGACCGGCGAAGGGGCTCCAGCCGGCGAAGACCGTGGCGTAAGCGGAGACAGCGGCGCGAACTGTTGCGTTGAACCCGTCGACAAGCACTGCGGCTGGGACTACTCGATGTAGCCGAGGCCTTGGAGCTTCTTCATGATCTCCTCGTCGGAGGCGCCTTCCTCCAACTGCTCCAGTTCCCTCTCAATGATGTGCACGACAAATTCTTGCGGCGATGAGTAGCCGCCCGCTTCCGCACACTGCTTGACCCGCCCGAACAGGGCCTTGTCGAGTCTGATGGATGTTCCGCCGCCGAACATTCTGATCCCATGATACGACCAGCGGGCCGGAGCAGGACTGGGGCGGGTTTCGACCGCCGGGTCTCTCGGACGGGCCGCTGAGAAGGATGGGGCCGGGGCCTTGAGCGCCCGCGAGGTCAGCCATTCGGCTCAGCACCTAGGGCTCAGCCAGCCGTGGCGGGTCTCGGGCCCAGGCGTTGTCGACCAAGCAGCGCAGCTTGCTTGCCAGCCTCCCTGCCAGTGGGCAGACCGTGTCCGGATGCATCGGCTTGAGCGTTGGCACCTCCGCCAGCACGCGAACTCTTCCGAATTCCTCGATGGCGGCCCGATTCTCGCGGTTCGGCTTCCCCACCAAGATGGCCCCGGCGATCGGAATCGCCCTCCGGCGCATCTCTGAGATGGTCAGCAGCGTATGGTTGATCGTGCCCAGTCCAGAGCGAGCGGTGATCAGCGCCTGCAGATGCAAGCCTTTGATCAGGTCCGCCATCAATTCCCGGCCGTTGAGCGGCACCAAGAGTCCGCCGGCACCTTCCACGATCCAGTAGCGATTCCGTTCAAGGGTCCTGTCGGCCATGCGCAAGAGTTGGGCAATCCGGATCGACCTGCCCGCCAGCCGCGCCGACAGGTGCGGTGAGAGTGGCCTCGGCAGCCGAATTCCCTCCGAGCAAATCTCCTCGGCGCTCGCCCGGGCCAGCCGGGCCACCTCTGCCGTGTCGTCATCGCTCTCGATGCCGGTCTGGACAGGCTTCCAGTACCCCACAGGCCCAGATTCCCGCAGCGCGGCAAGCACCAGGCTCGACGTGACCGTCTTCCCGATGCCAGTGTCGGTGCCCGTCACGAAGACGCCGCGCATGGGGCCGCTCCTCCGAGTGCTTCTCTCACGCTGCGTGCCACGCCAGCCACCTCGGCCCGGGTTAGGTCCGCGTTGAGCGAGACGCGCAGCCGGGCTGTGCCGAGGGGCACGGTTGGTGGCCGGATGGCGCGCACGTCATACCCCCCTGTTCGCAGCAGGTTTGAAACGCGAACCGCCTCGGCACTGGAGCCCAGAATTACTGGCACGATCGGCGAGTCACCGGCACCAGAGCCTACCGCTGCCCGGAATCGTCGACCGTGCCCGCGAACCGTAGCCCTGCGCCCTGGCTCCTCGGCCAGCAAGTCCAGCGACTCGGAGATCGCCTCGGCGAGCGCCGGGGGCGGGGCCGTCGAGTACACGAACGGTCGGGCGCTCTGCACGAGCTGTTCGATGGCCCATCTCGGTCCGCAGACGAACGCGCCGCTGACGCCCAGGGCCTTGCCAGCGGAGTTGACGGACAGGAACACGTCGTTCCCGCAGCCCACTTCCTCCGCGAGGCCGGCGCCAGTCGTGCCGTAGACCCCGACTGCGTGCGCCTCGTCAAGGACCAGCTCGAACCCATACCGGCGACGGAGTGCGCAGATCTCGCGCAGGGGGGCCCAGTCGCCATCCATGCTGAAAAGCGTCTCGGTGACCACGAACCGCACACCGCTGCAAGGCTCGGCGGCCAGCCGGCGCTCCAGTGCCGCAGCGTCGCAGTGCGGGTACACAACGCGGCGTGCCTTGGAGAGCCGCATGCCATCGATCAGGCTGGCATGGTTCAACTCGTCGGAAAGGATCAAGTCGCCATCTTGGGTGAACGCAGACAGCACTCCGAGGTTGGCGGCCCAACCGCTGCCAAGGTAGAGCGACGCCTCGGTTCGCTTGAAGTCGGCGAAACGTTCCTCGACTTCCCGAAACGCGGGTCGGTGTCCCCGCAATAGGCGCGACCCCGTCGATCCGACCCCCATCGAGGCCACCGCCCTCGCTAGCCTTTGTCGCATCCGCGGATGGCGGGCGAGCCCCAGATAGTCGTTCGAGCACAGGTCAATTCCCGCGGGTGGGTCGAGCGTCCTGAGCAATCCTCGCCGCTCTAGCAGTTCCAGACGGTTGCGAGTGCGCTCTTCTAGGCCCAGCCTGCGAAAAGTCACCGCATTCTCGGCGGTCGCCGCTCCCATCGCGGGGACCTAGTGCCCGGGTGCAGGGCCCGCCGTCATAGCCTCCTCGCACAGCCTCATGCCCATCTTTTCCAGCAGGGCTTGATCGTCGTCGGACTGCGGGTTGGGAGTTGTCAGCAGCCGGTCGCCGAGGAAGATCGAGTTGGCCCCGGCCAGCAGGCAAAGGGCCTGGCCCTCTTCGGAGAGTTCGAGGCGGCCGGCCGACAGGCGCACGATGGATGCCGGCATTGCAATCCGGGCGGTCGCGATCACGCGCGCGAATTCCAACGCACCGACGGGCGGGCGGTCACCCAGCGGGGTCCCGGACACGCTGACCAAGCTGTTGATCGGCACGCTCTCCGGGTGGGGGTTTTGACGGGCGAGCTCAGCTAGGAGCCCCAATCGATCCCGAACAGTCTCGCCCATGCCGATGATGCCGCCGCAACAGACGGTAACGCCGCTTTGCCGCACGCGTTCCAGTGTGTCGAGCCGCTCTTGGTAGGTGCGCGTGGTAATGATCTGAGAGTAGAATTCCGGGCTTGAGTCCAAGTTGTGGTTGTACGCCGTCAGGCCTGCCGCGGCAAGCTTGTCCGCCTGTTCCTGGGTGAGCATCCCGAGCGTGCAGCAGGCTTCCATGCCCAGTCCGCGGACGCCGCGCACCATGCGCAACACTCGCTCGAAGCGATCCCCGTTGGGAGCCTCCCTCCAAGCAGCCCCCATGCAGAAGCGGGTGGCCCCCTTGGCCTTCGCCGCGCGCGCCCTATCGAGTGTCTCCTCTACGCTGAGCAGACCTTGGGCTTCGACATTCGTTTCGTACCGGGCTGACTGTGGGCAGTAGGCGCAGTCTTCCGGGCAGAGCCCGGTCTTGATGCTGAGCAGGGCGCAGCCTTGGACAGTCTGGGGATCGTGGTGGCTGCGGTGCGCGGTCTGGGCGCGAAAAAGCAATTCCGGCAACGGCAGGTCATGCACCTGGCGCAACTCGTCCGGCGTCCAGTCGTATCGCAGCATACCCGCCCAATTATCGTACGGGTGCCGACAGAGCGCTGCTCGGGTTGCGGATCGCCGCGAGGTGACCAACCTTCGATTCGGTTCTCGAGGCGACTGTCTGGGGGTGCAAGCACCGATATTCCGACATAGTTGGCCGGTCGACCCGCGTCCCATATCCGGAGGCCGCAATCCGGAGTCTGGCATTCGCGTCGGCACAGTACACTTGCGCAGGGCGGCCTTCGGGTCGAAGCGTGGGCAGTGTTGCGTCGCTTGCCTTCGTGAGCGCGCAAGAATCCCAAACGCGCCTGATACGATTGCAACTTGGTGCATCGGGCCAGCGCCCTGACGTCTTGCACCATTCGCCCTCGGCCGTGCGTTCACCCTCGACGGTGAGCGGCTCGCAACCCCTCAGGTTTCCCAAACTATGACTGTCAACCCGCAGGTCGCCTACTTGCCCCCCGAGTTGGACGCAGCGGTGCGCGAATTGGCCTGTCGGTGGTCCGAGACGCGTGCTGTGCGCCGCATTTGGGAGCGGGACGCCTCCTTATGGACATCCGCAGACGAATCCGCTTGGCTTGGCTGGCTGACCGTCCCCTCCGAGCAGGCTGAGTGCCTGTCACGATTTGAGGACTTCGCCGCCGGCGTTGCGAGCCGGTTCAGCCATGTCGTGCTGCTGGGAATGGGCGGGTCGAGCCTATGTCCAGAAGTGCTCTCTCTTTGCTCTGGCCAGATGGATGGCTTCCCAAGCTTCCGAATCCTCGACTCGATCGATCCGAGGGAGATGCAGGCATGCCTGGATGCGATTCGGCCGGACTCGACACTCTTCGTCTCCGCCAGCAAGTCGGGCTCGACCTTGGAGACATCCCTTCTGACCCAGTATTTCTTCGAGCGGGCATCCGCCAGTGTCGGCCCGGAAAAGGCGGCTTCGCGCTTCGTCGCGATCACTGACCCCGGGTCCAGCCTTGAAGCGCACGCGAGCGAGCTTGGGTATTGGAGAATCTTTCACGGCAAGCCCTCGATCGGCGGCCGCTACTCGGCGCTATCAGACTTCGGGATGGTCCCGGCTGCGGGAATGGGCCTCGACGTGGGACGGATCCTCGACGGAGCCTGCGCTATGCAGGCCGCCTGTGGCCCAGAGTCCCCGCCGAATTCGAATCCGGGTCTTCGATTGGGTCTTGTGCTGGGCGCCTCGGCGATGGCCGGGAGGGACAAGCTGTGCTTGGTGTGTTCCCGGGGAATTGCGCCGTTTGGCAGTTGGGTCGAGCAGTTGATCGCCGAATCCACGGGAAAGCAGGGGCGCGGGATCCTGCCGGTCGACGGGATTGCGCTCGTCCCGGGCCGCCATTGGAATGATCGCGTGTTCGTCAGTGTCGAACTTGAGTCTGAGCCGGACAGTGCCACAGATCAGGCCTTGGAGGCGCTGCGATCGGCGGGCCATCCAGTCGTTCGGATTCGAATTCGCGACGTTGCCGGGCTGGGCCAGGAATTTTTCCGCTGGGAGTTTGCAACCGCCGTTGCTGGGGCCGTCATGGGCATCAACCCGTTCGACCAGCCGGATGTCGAATCTGCCAAGGTGGCGACGCGCGAGGTTACCGCGACCTACCAGGCCACGGGTACATTGCCACGGGCCGAGCCGTGGCTGGAGTGCGGGTGGGCCCGGTTCTACGCAAGCCGGGCGATGGTGAGCGCCGTCGCCGGGGACTCGGCACCGCTTACGGTGGCTGCAGCGCTGCGACTGCTGGTTGGCACACTGCGGAAGGGCGATTACCTGGCGATCTTGGCATACGTCGAGCGCAACGCCCGGACGGCTGTCCTGGCCGAGCGAATCGGCTCGCTTCTGGGGAGAAGCACGAAAGCCGCTGTCACGGTCGGCTTCGGACCGCGATTCCTGCACTCCACCGGTCAAATGCACAAGGGTGGCCCCAACACCGGCGTGTTCCTGCAAATCGGCACACCGGACGGGCCGAGCCTGCCCGTGCCGGGCCGTAGCCTCGAATTTGGGATCGTCAAGTCCGCGCAGGCATTGGGAGACTTTGACGTGCTTTCCCGCCGTGGGCGCCGCGCATTGCGCATTGAAGCGCGCGGAGACCCCGGCCAGGCCTTGCGGAGGTTAGAGGTTGCCCTCGGAGAGGCCCTTCAGTAGGATCTGGGCAGACCGAGGACACGCTCCGCGAGATACGTCAGGATCAGGTTGGTGGAGACGGGCGCCACTTGGTACAGCCGCGTTTCTCGAAACTTGCGCTCGACGTCATAGTCGGTCGCGAACCCGAATCCCCCATGGGTTTGCAGGCAGGCGTTGGCCGCCTCCCATGACGCGTCTGCCGCCAGCAGCTTGGCCATGTTGGCCTGTGGTCCGCAGGCCCGTCCACCGTCGTAGAGTGATGCAGCGTGAAAGCGCATCAGATCCGCAGCCCGAGTGTGTGCGTGTGCTCTCGCCAGCGGGAACTGGATGCCCTGATTCTGGCCGATCGGCCGGCTGAACACGACTCGATCCCGCGCGTAGCGACAGCCGGTTTCCAAGAACCAATCCGCGTCGCCGATGCACTCGGCAGCAATCAGGATTCTCTCCGCGTTCAGCCCGTCCAACAAGGCGCGGAACCCCTCGCCCTCTTCGCCCACAAGATTCTCCGCGGGCACCTCGAGACCGTCGATGAACACCTCACAGGTGTGATGGTTCAGCATGGTCGCCAAGGGACGGACCTCCAAGCCGTTCCCGGCCGCTTCGTGCAGGTCCACGATCAGGATTGAGATCCCCTCGGTCTTGCGCCGCACCTCGGCGGCCGGAGTTGTGCGCGCCAGCAGCAGCATCAGGTCCGAGTGCTCAACCCGCGAGATGAAGACCTTCTGCCCGTGGACGATGTACCTGTCTCCGCAACGCTTGGCCCGGGTCTTGAGCTGTGTCGTGTCCGACCCGGTCGTGGGCTCGGTGACGGCAAACGCCTGCAAGCGCAGTCGGCCCGCCGCGAGTTCGGGAAGGTAGCGCTGGCGCTGCCGTTCGGTCCCGTGCCGGGTGATCACGTCCATCACGTACATCTGGGCATGGCATGCGGCCGCGTTGCCCCCCGACGCGTTGATCTGTTCCATGACGAGGCTCGCCTCGAGAATTCCCAGCCCGGCACCTCCGTAGCGTTCCGGAATCAGGGCGCCAAGCCACCCGCCCCGCGTTAGCGCCTCGACGAACGCCGTCGGGTACTCCCGGTCCCTGTCGAGCATCCGCCAGTACTCTCCAGGGAAGTCCGCGCAGACTTCGCGAATTGCCCTGCGGATGTCCCGCTGTTCGGTGGTCAGCTCAGGCGTCATTCGCCGCCTTCCCCCGCTTCGGCACCAGCACCGTGCGCTTCAGCGTCAGCACGGTCTGGTCCCGCTGGTTGAATCCGCGACTGTTCACGAAGACTAGGCCCCGGTCAGGCTTGGTGCTGGACACACGCAGGCCTGTGATGCGGCTCTCCGCGTAGATGGTGTCTCCGTGGAAGACCGGTCGGACATGCTGGACGTCGCTGTAGCTCAGGTTGGCAATCGCACGACCGCTGATGTCGGCCACGCTCATCCCAACCACGATGCTGAACACGAGCGGGCCCACGACCAGCCGCTGGCCGTGCTGGGTCCCGGCTGCATAGTTGGCATCGATGTGCACCGGGTGCTGGTTCATCGTCAGCAGCGCGAACCACGTGTCGTCAGCTTCGGAAATGGTCCGCCCCGGCCAGTGTCGGAAGACTTGCCCGACCTCAAATTCCTCGTAGTATCGACCGTACGGCAATGGGCTCACTCCGCGGCTGGCAACCATTCGGGCGGCAGCCAGTTCACACTGGACATTATGGAGGCGCAAGGAGCACCGATGGAGTTGGCCGCGATTCGCAGCGTGTTGTACGTGCCCGGGAACAGTGCTCGCAAGCTCTCGCGAGCGGCCAGTGTTCCGGCGGACGCCCTGCTGGTTGACTGGGAAGACGCCGTGGCGGACTCGGCGAAGGCCGAAGCCCGGATCGTCACCGCAGCGGCTTTTCCCTCATTGGCAAGCGGTGGGCGGCCCGTCCTGTTGCGCGTGAACCCGTGCGATTCCCCGTGGGCCGCGGATGATTGCGCGTCCGCGGCGCGCTTGGCGCCCGCCGGGGTCGTCTTGCCAAAGTGCGAAACGCGGGCCCAGGTCGGCGAGGTTGCCAGCCAGCTGCCCGAGAGAACGGCCATTATCCCCCTTCTCGAGTCTCCGCTAGGCGTGCTCAACGCCGCCGAAATCGCGTCTTTCCCGAATCGCGTCCAAGCGCTCATGTTCGGGGCCGAGGACTACTCAGCGGCGGCTAGGATCAAGCGGTCCGAGGGTGAGCCCGAGCTCGCCTTCGCCCGCGGCTGTGTCGTCAACGCGGCTAGGGCGATGGGCAGAGAGGTCTTCGATTCGCCGCCGATGCAGTATCGGGACCTTGATGTCGTCCGCGAGGCTGCGGAAAGGGGACGCCGGTTGGGCTTCACGGGCCAGGCTGCCATCCATCCTTCCCAAGTCTCCGTCATCAACCGGGCCTTTCAGCCCTCCGCTGCCGAGATTCGTGCAGCGCGGAATGTGGTGCGCCGCTTCACCGACCACGGCGGAGGGGTCTACGGGGTTGCCGGAACGCTGGAGGACTACCCGGCTTTGCGCGAGGCGCGCGCTGTCTTGGCACGGGCACCCAGGGATGGCTGATCCGGAACATACCGGTGCATCCTATGCCGAGCCCGCGCTACACTCCCTCATGATGCCTGAATCGAGCACGGCGAGGGATGTGGCCACCCTGCTCCATCCGTTCACGAACCCGGCCAGCCACGAGCGGGATGGCGCCCTGGTGATCACGCGCGGGGAGGGCGCTTGGGTGTATGACGAGCATGGCCGCGCTTACTTGGAGGCCGCCTCGGGGCTGTGGTGCGCCTCGCTAGGCTTCAACGAGCCTCGGTTGGCGGAGGCTGCCTACCGCCAGCTCCGAACCTTGCCCTTCATGCACCTGTTCGGGTCCCGCAGCCATTCGCCCGCGATCGAACTTGCCGAGCGGATCCTGAAGCTCGCTCCGGTGCCGATGTCGAAGGTTTTCTTCGCAAACTCGGGCTCGGAAGCGGCCGACACAGTGGTCAAGATCGTCTGGTTCTACAACAACGCCCTCGGCCGGCCTGCCAAGAAGAAGATCGTCGCCCGGGTCGATGGATTCCACGGCTCGACGGTCGCCGCGGGCAGCCTCACGGGCATTTTCCGGAACCATCGGAAGTTTGACCTGCCAATCGCGAACGTGATCCATGCCGCCCGGCCGCACTACTACCGCGGCGCGCTGCCCGGCGAGTCCGAAGAGGCGTATTCGGCGCGCCTAGCGGAGGAGTTGGACCGGCAAATCGAGGACGAGGGTCCGGAGACGGTAGCCGCCATGATTGCGGAGCCGTTCATGGGGGCCGGAGGAGTGCTGCTGCCGCCGCGGGGGTACTTCGAGAAGGTTCAGCGGGTGACCGACAAGCACGACATGCTGTTCATCGCCGATGAGGTGATCTGCGGCTTCGGGCGGACCGGCAACATGTGGGGGGCCCAGACGTTTGGCATCAGGCCTGACATCTTCACAACCGCCAAGCAGCTCTCGGCCGGCTATGCCCCGATCTCGGCAATCGTCGTCAACGAGGCGGTATACCGCGTACTGCGCACAGGCAGCGATGACATCGGGGTCTTTGCCCATGGCTTTACCTACAGCGGTCATCCAGTGAGCGCCGCCGTCGCGCTGGAATGCCTGAATATCTACGAGGAGCGCGGAATCGTCGAACGCGTTCGGCGGCTAGCGCCCCTGTTGCAGGAAGGCCTTCGGCAGCGGTACGAGGGGCATCCGTTGGTGGGGGAAGTTCGCGGCGTCGGCTTGGCTGGGGCTGTCGAGTTGGTCGCGGACAAGGCGGCCCGAACTCCGTTCGACCCCTTGCTGGGCGTGGGGCCGCGCTGCTTGGAATTCGCGATCGATCGCGGCCTGATTGTGCGGGCATTGGGGGACTCGATGGCATTCTCACCGCCGCTCGTCGTCGAGGAGTCGGAGATCGAAGAGATGCTTGACCGGTTCGATCTGGCGCTGGAGGACACCTCCAGGTGGATTGAGCGGCACTCCCAGGCGCTACGGGCCGGAAGGCAGGCTGACGATGGCTTGGCGTAGGGCGCTCCGACTGCCATTGGCGCGCTTGTTGTCGGTCGTGGCCTTGTGGGTCTCGTCCGCTTTGCTCGTGCCCGCCTGGGCTCTTGACATCTCAGGCACGGGGAGCCATGCCGACTGGCCGTCGGCGGGATTCGGCCCGGACGGTGACCTGTGGGTCGCGTGGATCGAGTACGACGGGAACGGCACAGATCGGGTCCACCTGCGCAGACGCGCGGGCTCCGATTGGCAGCCGACGATGGTCGCAAGCCCCGCCCCGGGGGATTACTTGGAGACCGCGCTCGCCGTGCAGCCAGATGGACGCGTCTGGGTCGCGTGGGCCGCCCAGATCGACGGCAACTTCGACCTGTACGCGCGCAGCTGGCGGGAGGGGGAGTGGACTTCGGTGGAGCGCCTCACCGCAGATCCCCAACCCGACATGCACCACCGATTGCTGGCCGATTCCCAGGGGCGCCTGTTCTTGGTCTGGCAGTCGTTCCGGACGGGGGACGCCAACATCTATCTCAAGGTCTTTGACAAAGATCGCTGGTCGGGAGCCGTGCCTTTGACGTCGCACGAGGCCAATGAATGGCGGCCCGATGCGGCTCTGGATTCCCAAGGCCGCCTCTTCGTGGCCTATGACACGTACCGCCACGGAGACTACGACATCTACCTGCGGATCTATCACGACGGCACGCTTTCGCCCGAGCACCCGATCGCTGACACCCCTCGCTTCGAGGCGCGGGCCACGGTCGCGGTCGACAGTCAAGGCCGGGCATGGGTTGCGTGGGATGACCAAGGGCCCGGCTGGGGGCTGGACCAGCCCAACTGGACGCGCCAGGCCAAGCGGGGCGATTGGGGCCCGGAGCCGCCTTGGAGCGTCGAGGGTTCGGTGGGACGGATGGTGAGCCTGCGCTACACGCAGGCGATCGGCGTGGCGGTGTTCGCCGGCGGTCGCCGCTGGGAACCGCGGGGCAGGCTGGCGGACTCGATGACCCCGGAATTCGCGCTCTCGTACGAGATCCCCCAACTCGCGATCGACGCTGACGGGTTGCCCAGGCTGTTCATGCGGCGCTGGGTGCCAATCGACGACGGTGGCGGCATGAAGGAACGGCCCGGGGCGTGGAACATTCACTGGATGGCATACCGGGGTGACGGCTGGACCGCGCCGGAACGCTTGGCAGACAGCGCGGGTAGCAACGACCAGCGCCTGTCCGTGGCCACTGCCAGTGATGGCCGCATGTGGATCGCGTTCCCCTCGGACGATCGCTGGAAGCCCGGCTCGCCCGTCGTACCTCACGACGATCGCTCACTGGGCAGGGTCCGCGTCGCGCCCGTCGCGCCCGTCGCGTCCGTGCCAGCGCAGCTCAGCTTGACCGAGGAGCCTGATTCCCGTCGTCCCTACAAGCGCACCGCCTGGTCGGATCGTCGCCAGTCGATCGCCGCCGGGCAGCGGCGCTACCAGCTCTACTGGGGTGACCTGCACCGCCACACGGAGATCAGCGGCGATGGCGGGTTCGACGGGACGCTGTGGGACATGTACCGCTATGCGCTCGACGCCGCCGACCTGGACTTCATCGCTTCGACCGACCATTACTACGGGGACTCCGGCATGCAGGGGCGTCCCGAGAATCGGGGTTACGACTGGTGGCGCACGCAGAAGCTGGCCGACGCTTTCCACGTGCGGGGTCGGCTTGCCCCGCTGTTCGGCTACGAACGCTCGCTCCGATGGCCGTATGGCCACCGGAACATCATCGAGCCAGACCGTGGCAGCACTGCCGTCAACCGGACCATGGACCGCGGCCGCGAGAATGAGGACTCTCCCCGCGAGCCAGAGGAACCGCGCCTGTGGGAACATCTCCGGGACCGGCAGGCCCTGAGCATCCCCCACACGATCGCGGCCGGCGGGGGCACGAACTTCGCCTTCAACGATCCGGCGCTGGAACCGCTGCTCGAGATCTATCAAGGCTGCCGGATGAGCTACGAGGCGAGCGGGGCCCCGAGGGTCAATTCGGCGGAACGGTTCGCGGCAGGGTTTGCCCAGAGCGCACTTGCGAAGGGGTACAAGATCGGGTTCATCGCCTCGTCGGACCACCGCTCCACGCACATCTCGTACGCGGCCGTCTATGCGGAGGAGTTAACCCGGGAGGGCATCTTCCGCGCTCTCCGCCAGCGTCACGCATACGCCGCCACCGACAACATCGTGGTCGACGTGCGGGTGGGTGATGCCATCATGGGCGACGCGACCACGGCTCGCGAGCCTCCGACCGTTCGGGTCACTGTCCGCGGGACGGGCCCGCTTCACAGCGTCGAGATCATCAAGGACAACGCGCACCTGTACTCGCTCGCGCCGGGGACAAGGGATGTCTCGTTCGCTTACAGGGACCGGGACGCGGAGCCGGGCGAGAGCTACTACTACGTCCGCGTGCAACAAGAAGATGGCCAAATGGCCTGGGCTTCGCCGATCTGGGTAGATTTCGAGCCCGAATGAGCCCTCGGTCGCCCGCCCTGCCGTTCGGATGGCCGACGGTCGGCCGTCGGTGGTGTCTCTGCCCGCAGACCCGCGGGTACAATCTGCGTGGAATGACGCTCGCCCGGATAATCCTTGTGTCGCTCGCAGTGTCAGCCGGGCTGCACGGGCAGTTCTACCGCCCTGTCTCGGAGCCCTCCCGCGACTGGCTGCCGGTCCCGATGACGTTTCCCAGCAAGATCACCGCGGATCGCCTTGAGAACGCCGAACGCCCGGCGATCGCTCGCATGGAAGACGGCTCGGTGTGGATCGCCTGGACTTCCTGCCGTCCCGAGACGGAAGACTGGCCGGTCGACGATCCCTCGATCGCGGCTTGGGACTGGCCGGACGACGGTCAGGATTCCATCTTTGCCCGCCGCTTTGACGGTCAGGATTGGATGGACGAGGAAACGGTGAGCGAGATTCCGGGCGTCAACCACCGTCCGGCACTGTTGGCCTTGGGCAGCGAGCTGCGCGTGCTCTGGACCGCGCGCCGCCAGGGCCGCTGGTCCGCGTATGAGCGAGTGCACGACGGCCGCTCTTGGTCACCCGAGAGGGAGGTGCCCGGGACCGCCGGTGCCCTTGAGATTCGCGCCGCGCCGCTGGCCACCGGGGGCGGCGTGGCTGTGATCCGCAAGCTGGCCGCGCCGCGGATCGAACTGCGCGCGCTGGTGTTGGATGCTGGGGCCTGGGGTCCGCCGATCCGTTTGGACGACGGTGCCGGGCGCTGCTATCGCCCCAATATTCTGGCCCTGCCGGACGGGTCGTGGAGCGTTGCCTGGGACGAGGAGCGGGACGGCAACTATGACATTTTCAGGCGTCAGTCCGGGGGGCTGCCCGAGCGTCTGACCACTTCCCCGCTATGGGACACGGCGCCGTCGCAGGGGCACGGTTCGGACGGTCGCGTTTGGGTAGCGTGGGAGCGGCGGGAGACCGTCGGGGGCCGTTTCTCATACCGCGGCCGCAGCATCTTCGGCAAGGTGCGAGGCCCCGACGGCTGGAATTGGGCGCCGTCCCCATTCGAACGTTCCGCCGATCCTGGCCGGCTCACGAGGCACTCCCGCTACTGGGCAGCCCACGCCATGAGCGAGGAGCGCTACCCGCAGTTGCTCTCCAGAGAGAATGGCGATCTGTGGCTTTTCTGGCTTGGAGGGGGCAGGATGTCGAGCGTCTCCTTCTCGGGGCGCGTCTACCGGGATGGGCAGTGGTCAGCCCCAATGCTGCTATTCCACGATCCCAACCCTTACACGGCCTTCCAGCTGCCGTCCGTGCGCAAGGGGGTTGACCTGGCCTCGAGCGGCCGCGGGCCGTACCAAGTTCCGCTGGCAAATCAGCTGGTCACGGCGCTGGACGACGAGGACGGGTGGCTGTGGGCAGCCTACGAGGTCCCGCGCCGGCGCCACATAGCGGACCGGCTGTGGGCGTTTGGCATCACGCAGCGGCCGGGGGGCTATGGCGCTGACATCTACTCGCACCGGATGGATCTTGACCAGCGCGCGAAGAGCTTCCCAGTGGTCGTCGACGGGCAGGATGCGATTCCGGCCCTGACGCCGCGCGCATATCGGCGTGACGGGCCGCGAACGGTGGAAGTCGGGGATGAGCGCTTTCGCCTGGTCTGGGGAGACCTGCACGGCCATACCGAGAACGACGGCATCGGGACATTCGACATGTATTACGCGCACGGGCTGTTCGTGACCGGGATGGACTTCGTCGCCTCCACGAATCACGACTTCACGCCGGATTTCCTCACCCAGTCCGAGTGGGCCGAGGTGCAGGCCCTGGCCGGGGTCTACGAGCAGGTCGCGGATCGAGTTGCCCTGAGCGGGTGGGAGTGGACGACTGAGTCGCAAGACGAGCGGGGCGGTCATCGCGCGATGTACTTCAGGAACGACGACGCGCCGATCTTCCGGTCAACAACCGTGACCTCGAACACGGTCTACAAGCTGTTCTCGCTGATCCGCCCTTGGGATGTGATCCTCCAACCGCACCACAACGACTGGACGGGCTATGACCCCGAGTTACAACCGGTCTTCGAGATCACCTCGGCGTGGCGCCAAGCCCGGGAGGAGGCGGCCGAATTCAAGCAGAACGGTCCCGTCTCTGCCGTCTGGGAGGCACTGGAGCGAGGGTACCGGATCGGCTTTGTCGGCTCGGGAGACTCCCACTGGATGGGAACCGGCGAGGACAACGGCATCACCGGGGCCTACGTCCGGGAACTCTCGCGGGACGGTGTGTTCGAGGCAATCCGCGCCCGCCGCGTGTTCGCGTCGACCGGTGGGCGGTTCCTGATCGACTTCCGGGTGAACGGAGAATTCATGGGAGGATCGGTCACTGTCGAGAGGTCCGCACCGCTGCGGATTCACGCTCGGGTCGAAGGTGAGGCTCCGGCCGCGCTGATCGAGGTCGTCAAGGACCACAGGGTGATCCACGCCACCCGCGGGGACGGGATGTCGACCGAATTCGAATTCCTCGACCGTTCCGGGCCGCGGCCGGACGGCAAGCCAAGCTATTGCTACCTTCGCGTGCGGCAGGCGGACGAGCAGTACGCTTGGGTCAGCCCGGTCTGGGTGGACTGGCAATAGGCGGCCAGCCTCAGTCTGACCGCTCGCCGTCGGTCACTGAGGTCTCCGGGCTATGCCCGCTTGCGGCCGACCACAACGCTCATCGGGCCCTCGGTCCAAACGCACTCGGCCGCGAAGCCGGCGGCCGACACCGCTTCCAGCTCCTCGGTCAGCGGGAAATACGTGTCTTCCTCGGCCCACTGGGCCAGATGCCCATACGCCTGCTCCTCTCGAATCCCCCGCGTCACCATGTGGGCGACCCACGCCCCGCGGGTGGCGGCCCTTGCCCGTGGTTCCGATGGCATGGTCGCGTCCGCGTTGACGAAGACTCCGCCCGGTCGGAGGGCGCGGTAAATCCGGGCGTACAGGTCACGCTTGGTGCCCATCGAGGGCACGTGGTGCAGGGCCAATGCCGCCGCGACCGCCCCGCAGGTTGGCAACGGCCCGTCGAATGACCGCTCGAGAAGGCGGACCCTCTTGCGGAACGGCTCCAAGCGCGAGCGGGCACGGGCCAGCATTTCGCCGTCGACGTCGATCAGGTCGACCCGTGCGGGAGGGCTGGCCTCGAGGATGGCCTCCGAGAGGGCTCCCGTTCCCGCGCCTAGATCTAAGACCAGCCCCGGGGCATCTCGGGCCACCTCTCGCGCTGCCGTTGCGAGCAACTGCTCATACCCGGGGATGAACCGACGAATCGCCGCGTCGTAGACACTGACCTCAATGCCCAAGTGATGGCGGACCGAGTGGCTCATTCGCTGCATCCGTTCGCAAAGCTTCCACGGCCGCGCTGACCCTCGCGGGCCGGACCGTGGTCCCCGATGTTGTCCGCTGTGTGTTCGGCGGCTCTCACCGGCTGATGGCCTCACTCCATCGAGCGTTCGTGAGCGGCGATGAACGACCTAATAACAGTGCGTGCCGAGACGTTGCAGTTGCCGGCTCCCTAGGGATCGAGGTCGGCGGTGAGCGGTCGATGGTCACTCCCGGGCCTGTCCGCGAAAAAGTGCCGACCCTAACCGCGGTGCGACGGTTAAGCCATCCCTCGGGAACAAAGCAGTGGTCAAGCTGGAACCGAGCCGACTCTCTCCACCAATGGTAGTGGGTGGCGCACGGTTCGCGACCAAGGCGCGCCCAAACGGCGTTAGCAGTGCTAGGCGCCGCTCGCATCCCTTCCGCGCCAGCAATTCCGGGGCTCTCGCCGGATGCGTGGAGAGCGGCCCGTCGGCAAGCCTCCGGGACCGTCGCGGACCACCTTCAGCGCTCCCATCTCCTGCCTTCCGGCGAGTCCAGTCCAGAAGAGGGCTTTGCCGGCCTCGCCGAGGTTGCCCGGTTCGGCTTCGAACCGCGCCGCGGGGTTGCGGGCCAGGCCGAGTCGCCTACATGTAAGCCAGATGGCGACTCTCTCCCCGCTCGCGAGCGCCCGATGGAGTGAGACTGTATGTCGCCGAGTCCGGGCTCCCCTCGCCAATGACCCGCCGACTGCCCCCTTCGCGGGTTCGCGGCGGGATCGACCGCTGGCCGGCTTGGCGAATCAAGTACTGATCCGCCGCTGCAGTTTCGGCCTCTCCTCGGAAGGCTCTTCCGTCTCGATTTCGCCAGGTAGGATCGGCTCGTCGCTGCTTTTCCGCCGCAGTGTCGGCCGGTTGGGATCCTCCTGGACTGGCTTGGTACGTCCCCGCAGCTGTGCCAAGCGCTGCTTGACGTCGTCAAACTCGCTGCTCGACACGGAGTAGAGAGGCCGGTCCGGAAGGATTCGGTCGATCGTCTTCTGCACCTCCCGAATGCGGCTGGCCGTCATCGGGTGCGAGCTGAATGCTTTGGCGATCGCCCCCTTGTCACGTTTTCGCATGGCCTGCAGCCTCTCGAAAAACTCGACCATCGCTGTGGGATCGTACCCAGACTTGTAGAGGTACTGTACTCCGAGGAAGTCTGCTTGGCGCTCGAAGTCCCGCGAGAACTTCAGCATGGTCATCGGCACCGCGAAGTTCGCGGCCTGCTGAATGCCATAGCCGGCCCAACCCCCGATGAACAGCAGCGGAATCGTCGCGTACTGCACCAGTTGCCCGCGCGTCGCGTTCCGGGTTCCGTGACGGGCTGCCACGTGCGCGATCTCGTGCGCCATCACGCCCGCGAGCTCGGCCTCGCTCTCGGCGAGTTCGATGAGACCGGTGTTCACGTAGAAGAAACCGCCGGGGAGTGCAAAGGCGTTGACCTCTTCCGAGTCGATGACCCTGATCGTGAATGGGACCCTGGCGTCCGAGTTCCGCGCGAGGTTCTGGCCGAGTCGATTGACGTACTCGGCAATCACCGGATCGTCGACAATCTTTGCCCGCTGCTCAATCTCGTCCGCAAGCTGTCGACCCAACGCAATTTCCTTCTCGATGCTGTAGAAGTTCACACCCTTGCCAACCCCGCGGTCGCCGATCTTGGATACGTCCTCTTTGTCGTTCCGCACGGCGGTATCGTCAGGCTTGTCAGGAGCCTCGACCTTTGCTTGAACTGCGTGCGGAGCGGCCAGCAGCATGGCCGCGATCATTGCTGCGACAATTTGTCTTCTCATCAGGGTTGCTCCTTCCGGGCCGGCGGTTCCGTTAATGCCTGCCGTATTCCGTCAGACGGTGCCGACACGGCTGCGGTTGCGTTCCAGGCTGCGGAGGGCGTCCCCGTACAATCTGAGTTAGGCGCCCCATGGCTTTGCGACTGGCAGCGGTGACTCTCTGTGCCGTCATCGCGGGGACGGCGTCGCAGGCCGAGCTGGATCTATCCGCGATTCGGCAGCTGGAACTAGCCCCGGATCGCTGCTACCGGGTGCGGGATGTGTTCCTCGAGCGCGAGGACATCAAGCTCTACTTCACGGACGGACACCTGATCTTCGCCAAGCCGGTCCTGGGGCGCACGATCGCCGCCCTGTTCGTCGCGACGGACCCTGCCGACGTTGGCGAAGTGCTTGTGATCCCTCCCACCGCCGCCGAACGGCAATCCGCCGTTCGATTCTTGGGCGAGACAATCCTCAGCGAGAAGTTCCGCAATGCCATGCTCTTTTTCTCGGACGGCACCGAGGCGGCCCTTGAGGCCGCCCTGTCGAGGGCGCCCACGAGCCGGCTCGACCCCGAGGAGGGAGCGAGGATCGCGCCCCGTTGGTCGGTTGTCATGCGCAACCTGCTCGAGGCATCCGCGCCGCGCGTGTTGCTGGACCTGTACGCCGGAACGGACGACAGCAACGGCTTCTTCGCCGCCGCTGTCCGCGGTGCCGAGCTCGGCAGGTTCGACGTGGTGGTCGACCGCACGTTGCCCGAGCAGGTCGTCGCGGGACAGCTGGCTCGGTCCGGTACCCGCGAGATCTATGAGACGTGGCTGCGTTTCGAGAGCCGGTCGGCCCGCACCGGGCGATGGTCTCCGCAGTCTCCCCTCGTGCGGCTGGACCGCTACCTGATCCGGGCCCGCCTGGGCTCGGACCTCCACATGCGGGTGCACTTGGAGGCCGCCCTTTCGCTGCTCGAGCCCGGCGTCCGCGTTGTCGCATTCGAGCTCTCCAGCCGGCTGGAGGTCACGGACGTGCGGATCGCGGGCAGGGAAGTGGAGTTTCTGCAGCAGCGCCGTGCCGTGCCTAGGCCGCAGCGGCGCTCGGAGGACGCTCTGATCGTTGTGATGGTGCCTCCAGATCTGCGGATCGCCGGAGAGCATGCGATCGAGTTCGAGTATCAGGGAAGGGTCGTTTCCGACGCCGGGTCCGGTGTCTACTACGTGGGCGATAGGGGCAATTGGTACCCGCGCCACGGCAGTCAGCATGCGGTTTACGATCTGGAGTTTCGATATCCCGCGAACTTGGAGCTGGTCGCGACCGGGACGCGAGTTGAGGACGAGGTGGAGCACGGCATGCGGTTGTCGCGGTTCACCAGTGGCAAGCCCATCAGGCTTGCCGGCTTCAACATGGGCAAGTTTGTGTCCGCTGTGCGCGACGTTGACGGATATCGCATCGAGGTGCGTGCCAACAAGGCCGTGGAGGCAAGCTTGCAGCCGCGCCCTGCGCCAGTGTTGCTGCCGCCGGTCGTCAATTCCCGGCGCCGCAACCGGTTGGACCAACCGGTCATGGTGATCCCTGCGCCCCCCGTGCTCAGTCCCGCGGAAGACATCGAGCGGATCGCCGACGACAGCGCGGAGGCGTTCCGGTACTTTCGCAGCCGCTTTGGCGACCCCGCCATGCCGGTCACGGTGATCTCGCCAGTGCCGGGCGGGTTCGGCCAGGGGTTTCCCGGACTGGTCTTCGCATCAACGCTCAGCTACTTTGAACGGGGTGATCAACCGCTGAAAGGGCTGTCCGTGGGCACTCAGCGGTTCTTTGCGGACTTGATGCGGCCCCACGAGATCGCCCACCAGTGGTGGGGCAACGTGGTCAGCTCGGAGATGGACAGGGACGGCTGGATCATGGAGGCCCTGGCAACGTACTCCTCCCTCCTGTGGCTCGAGCAGCGGTCGGGCATCCGCGAGCGCGACAGGATTCTCGCCGAGTTCCGGCAAAACCTGCTTCGGAGAGTCGACGGCGAGTCCGTCGAGAGCGCTGGGCCGATCGTGCTCGGCCGTCGCCTTCGAACAGCCAAGATGCCCCTTGCACACCGCGTGATCGTCTATGAGAAGGGTGCGTGGATCGTGCACATGCTGCGCGGCATGCTTGGCGACGAGGCCTTCTTCGCGCTGTTGCGCGAGCTTTGCGAGCGCTTTGCGGACAAGCCGGTCACGACCGAGGCCTTCCGCTCCCTGGCGGCCGAGCAGATGCCGGAGGGCCACGGGGATCCGAGCCTGAGAGATTTCTTCGACCAGTGGGTCTACGGCACGGGGATTCCAAGGGTCAGTGTGCGCTGGAAGCAGTCCGCTCGCGGCGGGGGCCACCGGTTCGAGATGCGGGTCACCCAAGCTGGCGTGCCAGACTACTTTCCCGTGAGTGTTCCCGTCGAGGTGCGCACATTGCCGGGCCGATCGCTCGTCAAGCAGGTCGCTGTTGGCGAGAGACAATCCGACGCCGAAGTCTCGATCGCGCTCAGAAACCCCGCATCGGCAGTGGAGATTGATCCGGAGGGAACACTGTTGCTGGATGTCCACTGAAGGCTCGCGCCGGTTGAGGGTCGGTGCCCGGGCCGCATGGATGGCTGCGGATCGGGCTGGTCGCGAGCTGCCGCCCACCTCATCACATCGCAACGCTCCCCCTCCCGGCTCGTAGCCACGCCGCCGCTCGGATGGGCGATCTTGGCCGTCTTGGCGGGGACCCGGCAGGCCGGAATCGCCGTGCCCGCGATCACGCCGTTGCGATAGCCGCCCACATCGCACCGCCCGGCTGACCTTCGCTGTATTGAGGGGACAATCGGTTGCCGCTGGCCCGAGTTCCCGGGCCCGCCATCGGCCACGGACCAGCCCCTGTCCCGAGACCCGGGGAACGCTTCCAGCGGGCCGGAAACCTGCCTTGGCTCTCGGCGCGAATCGTGCTGCCACCACCGGTAGGGTGGCCTTGGGCCTCCGAGAACTTCCAGCGGTGTCGGTGGCCGGTCCGGTGGTGGCACGACCGCTCGGCGGCACCTGCCGCGGCCGCGGTTCGCGGCACGTGTTGCCAGGCGCCGGAGGGCGTCCTCCGGCTTTCCGCGGCCGGCATCGGCTCCCGGGATCGGTCGGTAAACTAACATGAGGTCTTGCGATGAAGGGTTCAGGCAGAGCATCTCTCCTGTCGTTCTTGGCCATCGGGGGATGTGTGGCCGCTTGGATGCTGGCCATCGCGCAGCCCCCGCCCGACGCGGCCCGGCTGCAGGAGGTCCGAAACCTCGGAAAGGCGTTCTACGAGACGCCTGGCTCGTCCCGCCAAGCCATCGAACGCTTGGCCGAGGCACTGGAGCTCAATCCCGGGTCGGCGCGCGAACACCTCAACTACGGTCTCGCGCTGCTGCGCGGCGGGCAGCGCGAAGAGGGGATGGCTCAGGTCGCCCTGGCCCAGAGGATCGACCGGACCCTGCCGCACACTTACTTCAATCTCGGCATTGAGTACAAGAAAGCCGGAGAGGTCGAGAAGGCGCTCGACCAGCTGCTGCAGATGGAGAAGCTGGTTCCGCGCGAGGCCAAGACGCAGTACAACCTGGGGGCTCTGTACAAACAGGTGGGCAACACTCGCCGGGCCATCGAGCGCTTCGAGCGCACGATCGAGCTGGATCCGTCGCTCGCGGCGCCCCACTTCCAGCTGTTCGGGATTCTGCGCCGCGCCGATCCCGAACGGGCGATGCGCGAACTGGAGATCTTCAAGGGCCTCAAGGCCAAGACGGAGGGGGCTGCCGTGGGCGAGGACGTCGACTGGAGCTTCTACTCGGAACTGCACGATCCGTCCTTGGCGCCGGCGACCGCCGCCAGCCTGGCGCCCTACCGCTTCGAGTCGCGCCGCATGGGCGCGCTTGCGGGAGAGCCGCTCGGCGTTCTGGCGCTCGACCTGAACGGCGACGGCATTGCCGACGGACTGGCTTGGTCGGCCGATGGAGCGGTTGCCGTGATCGGCAGCGCTTCGGGCCGGCCGAGTTTCTCGCCCCTCGGAATGGGCGGCGCGGTGCACTTCGGCGCGGGTGACTTCGACGGGGACGGACTTGCCGACCTCTGCCGCGTCACCATCGAGGGCGTGGAGGTCATGGTGAACCGCGCTGGCAGGTCGTTCGACCCTGCGTTCTCGGCGACCGGCGACTTCGATATGTGCCTCTTCGCCGACTACGACCGCGACAGCGATTTCGACCTGTTCGCGCTCGGAGGGGACAAGTCTCTGTACCAGAACACCGGCGACGGCGAATTGACCGATGTCAGCCGCGAGTTTCCGTTCGCCGAGGGCCGCGTCCGCGCGGCCGCTATCGCGGAACTCTTCGAGGATAACGGCCACGATCTCGTCGCGGTATATGACGGCCGGGTCGAGGTCCACCAAGATCGCAAGCTCGGCGTCTTCGGCCCGGCGGTGGCCGTCAATGCCGTGACCGTTCCGGCAGGTCGGGTCCGGATGGACATTCTGGACGCGAATCACGACGGCTACCTTGACGTTGCGGTGACCACCTCGAATTCCACGCTCGTCGCGCGCAACGAGCGCGGAACATTGGTCGGGCCCGCCAGCGAATTGGCGAGGGTCGAGGCTTGGGCTGACTACCAGCTCAGGGGGCATGTTGACGGAGCGACCTCGGGCGGATTCCTGGCGAGACGGGACGGGCTTGACTTTTCTCCGGTGGACGGCGACGCCGAGACAGGGCCGGCGGCCGCTGCCGATCTGGACGGTGACGGCCGGCCCGACCTGCTGGTCGCGGCGATCGACGGCTCGGTGGTGCTCCGTGCCAACAGGACGGAAACGGCCAATCGGGGCCTGACAGTGCGCCTGGAGGGTGTCAAGAGTCCCGAGATCGGAACCGAGGCGCGCGTCGAGGTCAAGGCCGGCCTGGCGTATGCCAAGCAGGTATACGCCGGCGTTCCGCTGCACTTCGGACTGGGATCCTCTGAATCGTTCGACACCGTGCGCGTCACGTGGGCCAACGGTCTGATCCAGAACGAGATGCCGTCCGACCCAGTCTCAGAAATTCGCATCAAGGAGGCCCCGAGGCTCTCGGGCTCTTGCCCGATGGTCTACACCTGGAATGGCGAGCGGTTCGAGTACATCAGCGAGGTCCTGGGCGTGGCTCCGCTGGGTGCGAGCCTGGCACGCGGCGTGTACTTTCCGGTGGACCACGACGAGTACGTGACCATCGGGGGCGATCAGCTGCGCGAGCGGGACGGTTTTCTGGACGTGCGGCTCACAGAGGAGCTTCGGGAGACCGCTTACTTGGACAAGATCCGGCTGCTGGCCATCGATCATCCGGCGGACTTGCGCATCGTTAGCAACGAGAAGGCCAAAGGCCCGCCGTTCCCCGAGTTCCGCCTGTTCGGCGTGCGGTCCGAGATCATGCCCGTGACGGCCACGAACCATCTCGGCGAGAGTGTCCTTGACCGTGTGACGGCCAGTGATCGGCGGTACGCGACGTTTTCCAGAGACCTGTCAGGACGGGCCGAGCCGCATGCGCTCACTTTGGAGTTTCCGTACTTCGAGGCGGACGACGCGGTGCTCTTTCTCGAGGGCTGGGTCGACTGGGCCTCGGCGAGCAGTATCGTCGCGGCATCACAGGGGGCGGCCGGCGGAATCCAGCCCCCCTCACTGCAGATCCTTGGTGATGACGGCGTCTGGCGCGACGCGCTGGCCGATGCTGGCCTGCCCGGCGGCACCCTCCGGACGGTCGCGGTGGACCTGAGCGGGCACTTCCGCGGGTCGCGCCGGGCGGTCCGGATCCGGACGAACATGTGCGTCTACTGGGACAGGGCCTATGTCGGGACTGGCACCTCCGATCCAGCCGTGCGGCGAACGGTTCTCCAGCCGGCCACGGCCGGCCTGCGCTTCCGGGGCTTCTCGCGGAATTTCGTGACACAGGGCCGTGTCCAGCCGGAGTGGTTTGACTACCACCAGGTCTCGGCCACCACCAACTGGAATCCGACACCGGGGCTGTACACGCGATTCGGGGACGTTCGGGAACTGCTCCGGTCCGAGGATGACCGCTTCGTGATCATGGGCGCGGGTGACGAGATCGAGCTGCGCTTCCGAGCGGACGGCCTGCCGCCACAGCGGCCGGGTTGGACCCGGGACTACCTCCTGCTGGTGGACGGATGGGCCAAGGAGAACGAGCCCAACACGGCCCACGGTGACTCGGTTGCCCCACTGCCGTTCCACGCCATGAGCGGATACCCGTACGGACCGGACGAGAGCTATCCGCTGGACGCGGCGCACCAGGCGGACTTGGTCCGGTACCACAGGCGGCCGGCGATGCGCCTCCTGTCGCCGCTGGTGGCGCGCGAAACGGCACGGTGACGGCCCCCTCCCAGACCGATTTCCGGGATCGGCACGGCCGCGGAGACCCCAGGATGGGCCGCTGGGCCGGCATCGCCTTCTTGGCCCTGCTCGTCAACGCGGGCTGGATCTGGGCGTTTCCGGCCGCGACCGTGTTCTATGTCGCCAGTGTGCTCCTCCACGTGGCGCTCGGCGTGGCCTTGGCCGCCGGGCTGTGGTTCTCGCGCCACGGTCTGTTCCGAGCGGTGCGGTCCGACCGCTGGTCTTGCGGCGCTCTGTCCGCTTGCGCCTTGGTTGGCGCGGCACTGTGCGTGGTGGGCGCAACGAGGTCCAACCTGCCGGCCGTGGTCGCTCATGCCGCCCTGGGATTCGCCGGCGCGGGTTTGCTCGCCTGGAGGGCTCGCAATCGCGCGGTCGGCGTCTGTGCCGCCTGCGCGCTGCTCCTGCCTTTCGGCGCGGCCGTGCGTGATCGCTGGCTGCCCGGTCCGCACGAACGCATCGTGAATCCGACCGAGGCGCCGCTTTCCATGGACGAAGAGGGGGGCGGGCCGGGGAGCCCGTTCTTCCCGTCCGCCGCCCAGACTGCGAGCGGCGGGACGGTCCCGTCGGACTTCTTCCTTGAGTCGGCGGCTTGTGGCGAGTGTCATCGGGACGTCTACGACCAGTGGCAGTCCTCGATGCACCATTTCTCGTCCTTCAACAACCAGTTCTACCGGAAGTCCATCGAGTACATGCAAGAGACGGCAGGTGTGCAGGCGTCAAAGTGGTGCGCCGGCTGCCATGACCACGCGATGCTCTTCAACGGCATGTTCGACGAGCCGGTCAAGGGTCAGCTTGACCGGCCCGAGGCGCATGCCGGGCTTGCCTGCGTCTCGTGCCACTCAGTCGTGCACGTGCCCGACACGATGGGCAACGGCGGGTTTGTCATCGAGTACCCCCCGCTGCACGGCTTGGCGTCGAGCGAGTTCGGAATTGTGCGCGCTGTCCACAACTACGTCACCCGCACGGCCCCGGCCGCCCACCGGCGGGCCTTCATGAAGCCCTTCATGCGGGCCGATGGATCCGAGTTCTGCGCGTCATGCCACAAGGTTCACCTGGACGTGCCGGTCAACGGCTACCGCTGGTTGCGGGGCTTCAACTCCTACGACAATTGGCAGGCGAGCGGTGTGTCGGGCCAGGGTGCGCGTTCGTTCTACTATCCCCCGCTGTCGCAGGGTTGCGCGGATTGCCACATGCCCTGGGTGCCGTCCGACGATCCGGGCAACCGAGACGGCATGGTCCGCTCTCACCGCTTTGCGGCCGCGAACAACGCCGTCCCGTACGTAAACGGCGACAAGGCCCAGTTGGACGCTGTCCGGGAATTCTTGCAGAGCGGGATCGTGACCTTGGACATCTTCGCCGTCTCGGAAGCTTCCGAGGCGAGTGGGCTTCCCCAGATGCGCCGCACCGCCGGAGAGGTCCAGGCCTCGACGGGATTCGCGGTCGGCGAGGAGGCCGGGGGGCGGCGTGGCCCGGTCGTGCTGCGCGAGGTCGGTGTCGTCGCGGCTCCGCTGGACCGTGCGCGGCCAGTGGTCCGACCGGGCCAGACAGTCCGCGTTGACGTGGTCGTGCGGACCAGGAAGGTGGGCCATTTCTTCCCCAGCGGCACGGTGGACGCGTTCGACATTTGGCTGGAGTTCGAGGCCTTCGACAGTGCAGGCCGCCGCCTGTTCTGGAGCGGTGGGGTCGAGGGCGGGGACGGCCCCGTTGACGCGGGCGCTCACTTCTACAGGTCGGTACAGGTGGACGGGCACGGGAATCTCATCGACAAGCGAAACGCCTTCCACATGCGCGGCCTGCTCTACGCGCGCCTGATCCCGCCCGGCGCGGCGGACGTGGTGCACTACCGCCTGCGGGTTCCCGGGAACGCCGCCGGGCCGCTGACTCTGAGGGCACGGCTGAACCACCGCAAGTTCTCCCACCGATACACGGCTTTCTCGTATGCCGGCCAGGCTGGCCCCGGCCAGCACGGCCCAGGGTTCGATGACCGCGAGTTCACCTACGACCCGGCGAACATTCCGGACGACGTGCCCGGCTCGGTCAAGGATCGGATTCCGGCACTTCCGATCACCGAAATCGCCTCGGCGGAGGCAAGCTTGCAGGTCGGCCTCCCAGACTCCGAGTGGACGCCCGTGATCGATCCCGGCGACTGGGAGCGATGGAACGACTACGGGATCGGCCTGCTGCTGCAGGGGGACATCAAGGGTGCTGACCATGCATTCCACCGGGCGATCGAGGCAGATCCCAGGCACCCTGACGGATGGGTGAACGTTGCCCGCGCGATGGTTCAGGAGGGGCGTCCCTCGGAAGCCATCGAGTACCTGGACAAGGCGCTCGACTTGTCCCCCGGGCTTGCCAGGGCTCTTTATTTCCGCGCGCTGGCGCGGCGCCCCGCCGGGGATTATGACGGCGCGCTGGCCGACCTGCGCCAGGCCGCCATGCAGTACCCCCGCGACCGGGTCGTGCTGAACGAGATTGCGAACATCCTGTTCCTCAAGCGATCCTACGCAGAGGCCCTCGCAGTGCTGGACCGGGTGGCCCGGATCGATCCGGAGGACCTGCAGATGCACTACACCAAGATGCGCTGCTACCGCGGTCTGGGCCAGATGGAATCCGCAGCTCGGGAAGAGGCGCTGTTCATGCGCTACAAGGCGGACGAGTCGGCCCAGACCCGGACCGCGCAGCGCCGCCGCGCCAGCCCGGAAGACAACAACGAACGCCAGGCGATCCATGAACATGTCTCGTTGCCCCTCTAGGCCCGCGGCAGCGCTGGCGCTGCTCGCCACCGTGGCGTGCGCGCCGCCCGAGAGTGCCCCTGACCCGTCCGGCCAGGCCCCGCCCCGCAATCCGGTGCAGTTCAAGGACGTGACCGCCGAGGCTGGGATCGTGTTCGAGCACCACAACGGGCGCTCGGGCCTCAAGTACCTGCCCGAGACGCTCGGGTCGGGCGTGGCATTCTTGGATTTCGACGGCGACGGATGGCAGGACCTGTTCTTGGTCAATTCGAGGCCTTGGAGCGGTGACTCGGCAGACGTCACTTCGAAGCTGTACCGCAATGCCGGGAACGGGACGTTCGAGGACGTGACCCGGGCCGCGGGACTCGCGATTCCGATGTACGGCATGGGAGTTGCGTCGGCTGACTACGACAATGACGGGGATGCTGACCTGTATGTGACGGTGCTGGACGGGGACCGCCTCTTCCAGAACGACGGGAACGGTCGCTTCGAAGACGTGACGGCCCGGGCTGGCATTGGCAACGCGCGGTTCGGGACCAGCGCGGCATGGCTGGACTACGACCTGGACGGCCATGTCGACCTGATGGTGGCCAATTACGTCCAGTGGTCGGCCGACCGCGACCTCTGGTGCTCGATGGACGGGTCGACCAAGTCGTACTGCACGCCGGAGTCCTATCAGGGCCAGCCATCGGTCCTGTACCGCAACCGCGGTGACGGGACATTCCAGGACGTCAGCGCGAAGGCCGGGATCGCCGACCCGACTGCGAAGGCATTGGGCATCGCCGTCCTGGACTACGACAATGACGGGCTGCCGGACATCTTCCAGGCCAACGACACGCAGCCGAACAAGCTCTACCGCAACCGCGGAGACGGCACTTTCGGCGAGCACGGAGTGTCGGCTGGCATAGCGTACGCCGAGAACGGCCAGGCGCGCGGAGCAATGGGGGTGGACACCGCCGACTACGACCGCAGCGGAAAGGTCCACCTGTTGGTCGGCAACTTTGCCAACGAGATGCTGAACCTCTTCCACAACGAGGGAAACGGGCTCTTCGTCGACGAGGCACCCACCAGCGCGATCGGACGCGACAGCCTGCTGTCGCTGACCTTCGGGGCGTTCTTCTTCGACTACGACTTGGACGGCCACCCCGACATCTTCTGCGCCAACGGTCATCTGGACGAAGAGATCGAGGTCGTGCAACCAGCCGTCAAGTTCGCCCAGCCGCCGCTCCTGTTCCGCAATGACGGCACCGGGCGGTTCGGGCTGGTGGGAGCCGAGGCCGGGCCTGACCTGACCGTTCCGATGGTGGGCCGCGGTGCCGCCTTCGCCGACTACGACCGCGACGGGGACTTGGACGTGGTCATTACCGCCAACGACGGCCAAGCGAGGCTCTTGCGCAATGACGGCGGCAATGGCAACAACTTCCTGCGCGTCCGGCTGGAGGGCACGCGGTCTAACCGCACGGGGCTGGGCACGCAGTTACGGGTCGCCAGCGCCTCGGGCGAGCAGGTCCGGGTCTTGCGCGGGGGCTCTAGCTACTGCTCGCAGAGCGAGACGGTGGTCACGTTCGGGCTGGGGGTGGACATGGCGGTGGAGCGGCTCGAGGCGCTCTGGCCGAGTGGCACGGTTGACCGCTTCGAGAATCTGGAGCCGAATCGCGAGATCGTCCTGCGAGAGGGCCAACCCCTGGCGCGGTAGGCCCCCTCGAGCGCCGGGCTCAGGTGTGCTTGCGCAGCTCGAGCTTCGCGATCGTTTCGCGGTGCACCTCGTCGGGGCCGTCCGCGAGGCGCAGCGTCCGCTGGCTGGCCCACGCGCTGGCCAGAAATGTGTCCTGGCAGACCCCGAGCGCCCCGTGAGCTTGGATCGCCCGGTCCAGCACGCGGAGCGCCAAGTTGGGGGCGATGACCTTGATCTGCGCGATCTCCTGTCTGGCCACCTTGTTGCCCACTGTGTCCATCATGTGGGCGGCCTTGAGGACCATCAGCCGGCATTGGTCGATCTCGATGCGCGAATCGGCGATGTCCTTGCGGAGCGCGCCGTGCTCCGCGAGCGTCTTGCCGAACGCGACGCGCTGCTTTGCGCGGCGGCACATGGCCTCCAACGCCCGCTCGGCGATGCCGACCGACCGCATGCAGTGGTGAATGCGGCCAGGGCCGAGGCGCCCCTGTGCGATCTCGAATCCTCGCCCCTCGCCCAGCAGCATGTTCGCAGCTGGCACCCGGACGTTGTCGAAGTGGATCTCCGCATGGCCGTGCGGGGCGTGGTCATAGCCGAAGACGTGCAGCAGGCGCTTGATCTTCACGCCGGGCGAGTCAAGGGGCACTAGGATCATCGCTTGCTGCCGGTACCTCGGCGCGGAGGGGTCGGTCTTGCCCATGAAGATCGAGAGCTCGCAGCGCCGCTCGCCCGCTCCGGAGGACCACCACTTGCGGCCGTTGATCACGTACTCGTCGCCATCCCGGCGGATGGTGGAGCGGATGTTCGTCGCGTCGCTGGAGGCCACGTCGGGCTCGGTCATCGAGAAGCAGGACCGGATCTTGCCCGCCAGCAGGGGCCGCAGCCAGCGCTCCTTCTGCTGGGGTGTGCCGTAGCGCACCAGCACTTCCATGTTGCCGGTGTCAGGCGCCGAGCAGTTGAAGACTTCCGGGGCCATCGGTGAGCGGCCCATGATTTCGCACAGGGGCGCGTACTCGACATTGGTCAGCCCGGCCCCGTGCTCGCTGTCGGGCAGGAACAGGTTCCACAGGCCCGCCGCGCGCGCCTTGGGCTTCAGCTGCTCCAGAATGGGCGGCGGTGACCAGCGGTCACCGTGCGCGATCTGCTCGCGGAACAGCGCCTCGTTTGGGTAAATGTGCTCGTCCATGAACGCGAGCAGTTGTGCCCGAAGTCCCTGAACCTTGGGGGAAAAGTCAAAATCCATGCAGCGATCCGCGCCGCCATTGTACAGGCCCGCCAGTCACAGCCTCGGCTTCGCTGGGCCAAACTTGCGCCGCTCGGCGCGCTGAACCTCGGCCTCGGTCATGCCGATGTGGTGGGCCAGCTCGTGCCACAGCGTCTCGTAGATCGCCTGTCTGACGTCGTGTCCAGAGGCGCGCTCGAGCGGCCCTTGAAACAGCGTGATGCGGTCGGGCAGGACCATCTGGTAGTACCAGCCCCGGCGTTTCAGCGGCACTCCCTCGTACAGCCCCAGCAGCGTGTCACCGGGCGGGACCTTGGCCGACGCCAACTGCTCCCCGCTGGGCTCCTCGTCGACGGCGATCACCAAGTTTGAGAAGTGACGGCGGACCGACCGCGGTATGCTGGCCCAGGCGTCTTGGACCCAGCGCTCGAAGCGCTGCCGGGAATACCGCACTCGCGTGGCGCCGGGCCTATGGCTCGGACCGGCCCGCCCAAGCCTCGAACTCGCCCTGGATGTCCGCGTCGGGCGTGCGGCCGGGGTGAATCACGACGCGGTACCTGAATCGGAGGCTTTCGCCCCCGCCAATGGCAATCCCCCCGTCGCGCTGCGGATCCGCGTGAAAGTCATGCTCGCCGAACACGTTCGCCGCGAAAAGCCCGTAGGCCCTCACGTGCCAGTACGTGGGGTGCTTCGGGTTCCCGGGATGGTCCAGAATGGCCACTCCCAGGGGCTTGCCACCAATGGTGCCGGAATAGTCGACCCACGCGGCGCGCTTGCCCCAAGTGTAGGCCTCGGTCTGCCGACCGTTCGAGTTCCAGATGCGCCCGGTGCGGGGAATGCCCGTCGCGCGCATGTGCTGCTCCTCGATTTCCGTCGCCAGCCGGACCGCGAACGTGCCCTCTTTCGTGTCCGCGAACCTGACCGAGTCCGCCACCGCGGTCAGCGTGATGTCGAATTCTACGACGTTCCGATCGACCTGGCGCGAGAATTCCATCCGCCGGCGCTCCTCGAGCAGCGCGATGCCTTCCAGGGTCCTCCACCGGAGAGTGGCATCGATGACCCCGCGCCCGGTTCCAGAGCCCGATAGCCGCACATCCTGGACGCTGATCGTTCCCTTTGGCATTCCCCGGCCCCGCTGGCCGGCCTCGTTGGCCCAAAAGTCCACGCCGTTGACGTTTCCGTGGCTGAACCAGACGCCGCGGTGGTGCGGGTGGTCGCGTTGCTCGCCGGCGATGTCCTCCATGGGATAGCCGCGGCTGACGACCGTGCCGTCCGCGGCGCGCAGCGGGTGCAGGTAGGGCTTGGTGGCCTCGGGCCCGAAGTGGAAGGCGGTGAACGGCTGGCCGCCGATGGTGACCTCGACGCGGTCGCCGTGACGCTCCAGCGCCACCGTGCCTGCCGGCAGGGCGGGAGTGCACAGCACCAGCGCCGCCACGATCGCGCGCTTCACGGGCACACTGCGAAACATGAGGTCTCCTTGAGCGTTGGTCCCGGAAGCGCGAAGCGGGGCGACAGGTCCTGCCGCCCCGCCGCGCTTGCCATTCGTGGCGGTGGTCTAGAACCCGTAGCGCAGGCCGAGCTGCATGATGCGCCCGGACGCGCCAGGCGTCAGGCCCGTGATCCGGCCGAACGCGCGATTCTGCACATTCCCTTGGGGCAGCCCGAAGTTTGCCCGGTTGGGAAGGTTGATCACCTCGCCGCGGAACTGCACGGTGTGGCCCTCCCACGGCAGGCTGACCTCCTTGATGACCGAGACATCCGTGCGCAGCGCACCCGGGGCGATGAACGCGTTCCGGCCCACATTGCCGAACGTGAAGCGCGCGGGCCTGTGGAAGTCGGACGTGTCAAAGAAGGTTTCCCCCCGAACATTGTCGCGCCATGCGCCGTTCTGGCTGTAGGGCCCGGATGCGTCGGCCCTGACCCGAGCGGCCGTCGGAAACACCTGGCTGGCGTTGCCCCAGTACAGCGAGAAGGGCGGCCCCGTGCGCGCTTCGACGATCGTCCCGACCGACCAGCCGCCGAGGATTGCGTTCAGCGCGCCGCTGGTGAAAGTGACGGCCCGCCCGCGTCCCATCGGGATGTCGTAGACGAGGCTCGCGATGACCCGGTGGCCAATGTGGCTGCCCCCCAAAGACCAAGCGATGCTCCGGTCGTACTGGTTGGCGAACGGCACGTTCCCAGCCTCGCCGCCCAGTTCGTTGCGGCCTTCCACGTTGTCCATTGCCTTGGACCAGGTGTAGTTGGTCTGGAATTGCAGACCGCTGGAGTAGCGCTTCTCAAGTTTGAAGTTAACCCCGTGGTACTCGGAACTGCCGAATGTCGGGGAGATCATGACCACGTTCGAGAACTGCGGGAACGGCCGCAGGATCTGCGCCGGCGATCCCTCGGAGTCGATCAGGCCGATGTGTGCCGGGTGAATCTGGTTCTGCGTCGCCGAGCCGGGGATCGTGAGCTTCTTGCCGATGGTCGAGAGGTAGCCGATCTCGAACAGCATGTCGCCGGGCAGGCGCCGCTGGATGTTGAAGTTGTAGGTGAGCAGGTACGGGTTCGGCCGGTCCTCGGGCTGGAAGAATTGCGGGGCAAAGACTGGCTTGTCCCCCCTCGCGACAGCACCGAAACCCGGCACCAGGTCGGACTCGGTGGGCACGGTGAGCGACGGCAGGCCGTCCCTGAGCAGGAATGCCGCGTCCGTCGGCCGCAGCGTGCCCCACTGGCCGTCCAGCGAGAACCCAGCGTTCGTGACGACCGGGGTCGCCTGGTCGTACTGGCCGGTGTAAACGATCGAGGCCCCGGCCCGGATGACCCAGTCGTCGTCCACGCGGTACGAGAGTCCCACTCGGGGCCCGATGTTGCCGTAGACGAAGTTGTGGGCGTACTTGCTGCCGCCACGCGCGTCCCGCCCTGACCAGGTGATCAACCCGGGACAGTCACAGGCGGGGTTGTTGGCAGATCCGTCGAAGGAATTCTGGCGGTTGTTGATCGACTCGAACCGCGGCGTGTCAATGTCCCAACGCAGGCCCATATTCACCGCGAGCTTGGGGCTCACTTTCCAATCGTCCTGGATGTACATCCCCATGGCATTGGCCCGGCTGCGGATGAGGAATGTCTCCGCGCGCCTGCCGCCGGCGACCCACCCGTAAAGCAGCGCCGCGACCGGATCCCCCGTGGCGTTGCCGTTGAAGTTCATCGAACCGCCAGCGGTGGGCAGGAATACGTCGTCATTGATCGACCAGCGAAACTCGCCTCCCCACTTGAGGGAGTGCTTGCCGGTGACATACGTCCAGTTGGAAACGATGTGGTTGTCGCGGATAGGGAACTGTCGTCGCTCTTGGCCGCCCCCGCGCCCGATGCGCTGGATGCCGCCCGTGAGCCCGAACCCCGGGAAGAACTCGGGATTGTTGCCGGTGAACCCGATCTGTTCCGAAAGACCCAAGCCCTTGGCCGCGATGGTGGGATGCCACTTGCGCTTGTTCCACGTGAATCGATTCTCCGTGACCAGCCTGTTGGTCAGGTTGGAGATACCCGTCACCGACCAGTTGAAGTAGTGGTATTGGATGATCCGCTGGGCGGTGTGCACCGGCTGCGGCCAGAATTCCTTGAAGTCTTCCCGGTCGCCGATCGTGTGGACGTACCGCCCGTAGATGCGGTGGCGCTGAGCGAGAGTGTGGTCGACGCGAAGCGAGAGGGTGTTGTTGTCGTTCAGGTTGCGGCCGTTGTTGGTGAAATTGCGGCTGCGCGAGGGCCGGCCCGCGATGTTGGGGGTGGGCCAGAACTGTGCCACGGCAACCCCGACCGGGTCCAGCTCGCTGGCCGGGATGATGTTGTTCGGCACCGGGTCGAAGGTCACCGGATTCGTCACGGTCGCGTTGATTCCCGAAAAGTCGCCGCCCCACTCGGCCGGATCTGGGATGTTCTCGATCCGCGGGGACGCCGTGCGCTGCAGCGTGTACTCTTGGCTGGCGAAGAAGAAGGTCCGGTCCTTCCTGATGGGCCCGCCCAGCGCCCAGCCGAACTGGTTGCGCCGCAGTATTTGCTTGTTGGCGCCCGCGAAGAAGTGCCGCGAGTCCATCGCGTCGTTCCGCACGAACTCGTACAGAGCGCCGTGGAACGTGTTGGTGCCTGACTTCGTGGTCATCTGGATGAACCCACCGCCGGAGCGGCCCATCTCGGCCTTGTAATTGGAGACCTCGACATTCATCTCCTCGAGCGCCTCGATCGGAGGGTCATAGTTCAAGGACGCGACACCCAACAGGATGTTCTGCGTGGAGCCCCCGTCCAAGGTCCACATGGCATTGTTGCTGCGGCCCCCTGCGATCTGGAATTGCGAACCGGTGCCTCTCTGCACGACGAATCCGCTGAGACGGACAAGCTGCGCCGCCCGCCGCCCGAGCAGCGGCATGTTGGCGATCGACCGGTTCTGGATCACCCCGCCCACAGACGAGTTTTCAGTCTTTAGCAGCGGCACGTCGGCCTCGACGGTCACTGATTCGGTGACCTCGCCCAGCTCGAGCACGGCATCGGCGCGCACGCTCGAGGCGGTGTCGAGCCGAATGCCCGACCGTGTGTACTGCTTGAACCCCGGCGTCGTCACGATCAGCTCAAAGTTCCCTGGCTTGACAAAGGGGATCGTGTACGTGCCGGTCTCGTTCGTGACGTTCTGGTAGGACTCACCGGTCTCCATGTTCATGATCACGACCTCGACGGACGGGATCACCGCTCCCGTGCCGTCGCTGACGGTGCCCGTCAGGGTCGCGTTTTGCTGCGCCAGGCCACTGGCCGTCATGACCACAGCCAACCCGGCCAGTACGCTTTGCCGATTGAATCTCACATTGCCCTCCATCCGTGCAACGCGGGGTCGCCCATGCCCCCGCTCCAATAGCCCGGCCCAATATTTCAGCAATGGCCGGAGCCCGCTCAATTTACCACTTCGCGCCCTGCTCGGCAAGCGCTGCGGGCCGCCGGTGGCCACGGTAAGGCCCCCTTCGACTCCGAGCGGGCGAGGCGTAGGTGCCCTGCGCGCGCCGGCCCAGTTCCCAGCCTTCGCGCAAACCCACGATTCCTCGGGCCGACTCGGACGCTCGGCGCGAACGCCGGGTGGCCGGCAGGCCGACCGAGCGGCGAGGCTCCCGCTCCGGGACGCCCGGGGCGTCTCGGACTTTCGGCATGGCCAGAGCCAGAATTAGGCTATCCTAAAAATTAAACGTACCATGGCCCTAACAATTTTCTTGCTTGGCCTAATGTTGCCAGCGATGCCGCTGCTGGCGGCCGAGGGGTCCGGGACCCTGATGGGAACGGTGCTCGACCCGTCAGGGGCCGCGGTGGGTGGCGCGCAGATTCGTCTCCTGAACCGGGTTTCTGGCTTTGAGCGCGAGGGTTCCACGGACGGGGAGGGCCGCTTCCGTCTATCCAACGTCCCCTTCCACAGCTATGAGCTTGAAGCCTCGCACCCCGGATTTCGCGCATCGGTGCGGTCGATCGACCTGCACTCGAGCCGGCCCCGGGTGATTCAAGTGCGGCTGGAGTTGCCGGGCCGCAACGAGTCGGTGCGCGTCAGCGCGGCGCCCGCCATGTCGTTGCTCACCCCGCGCCAGACGGGGACGAAGGCCCAGCTCGGGCGGCGGCTGATTGCGAAGATGCCGGTGGGCAGCAGCGTGCGGGGCTTGGAGGCGGTTCTGCTCGGCTTTCCCGGGTTCGCCGCGAACGCGAACGGGTCGATCCACCCCCGCGGCGCGCACAACCAGATGACCTACGTGGTCGACGGCATGCCGATCACTGACCAGTTCTCCGGCCAGTTCGCGACATCGATCGATCCCAGCCTGGTCGAGACGCTGGAGCTGTTCACGGGCAACATCCCGCCGGAGTACGGATCCAAGGTTTCCGGCGTCGCCCGTGTCACGACGCGATCCGGGTTCGACGGCGACGGACGGTTGTTCGGTCAGCTCGAGGTTGGCGGGGGCGGCTTTGACACCGTGGCGGAGGCCGTTCAGGCTGGCGGCGCGCGTGGCGACTGGGGCTGGTTCGCGTCTCTCTCCAATGTCAAGACGAACCGATTCCTCGACTCGCCCTCGTTCGACAACCTGCACAATAGCGGGAACGCCCAGCGCGTCTCCGGCCGTCTGGACTGGCACAGTTCCGCGACGGACGTCCTGCGCGTGACCGCGATGGGGGGGCGGTCCTCCTTCCAAGTCGCGAACCTGCGCAGCCAGCACGCCAATGGCCAGCGCCAGCGGAGGGCTCTGGAGGACCGAAGCGTGTCGGCCGCGTACGTGCGGGTCCTATCGCCGTCCGCGACGTTCGAGTCGACAGCGTCTGTCAGGGACACTTCCGCAAGACTGGTCCCGAGCCCGGGGGATACCCCCGTGACGGCAGACTTGTCACGGTCGCTCGCGACGTTCGCGAGCTTCAACCGCGTCCGGTGGCAGCGCCGCTCCCACGAGCTGGCGGTCGGGCTCGACGGGCAGCACTTCCCAGTCTCGGAAGCGTTCTCGTTCGGGCTGACGGACCCAGCCCTCAACGTCCCCGGCGAGGACGGCTTCAATCCGAGCTTGATGCCGTACGACCTTGCGAGGGGCGGGGGGCCGTTCCGTTTCCGCCAGTCAACTGCCGGCCATCTGCTGACGGGATTCGTGCGTGACCGCATCCCGTGGAAGGGCCTTGTGCTGGACCTTGGGATGCGGCTTGACCGCTATTCGATGCTGGTCACGGCCTTGGCATTGCAGCCGCGTTTCGGAGTCGCCTACCACCTGCGCCGCACGGCGACCGTGCTGCGGGCCTCGTACAACCGCAATCTGCAAACGCCGCCGAACGAGAACCTGCTGCTCGCGAATTCCGCCGAATCCGCGGCCCTGGCGCCGCCCGAGGTGCGGCGCGGTCTCGGTGCCGGCACGTTTCCGATCCAGCCGCAGCGCCAGAATGCGTTCGAGGTGGGAGTGCAGCAGGCCGTCGTCGGCCAGGTCTCCTTGGACGTGGCCTACTACCACAAGCACTCGACGAACGCCCAGGACAACGACAACTTTCTCAACACCGGTGTGATCTTCCCGACCTCGCTGGCATTCTCAAGGGTGAACGGTGTCGAGGCCCGCGTCGTGCTGCCGCAGACCGGGCGTTTCTCGGGTTCGCTGGGAGTGACGCACTTCCGGGCAATTGTGACGCCGCCATTCACCGGCGGTCTGTTCCTCGGCACGTCGGCGCTGGAGGCGCTATCCCAGGGGCCCTTCGTCATTGACCACGACCAAGCTGTCGGTGCCAGCGCCAATGTTCTGGTGCGTTTGGCCCGGCACCTGTGGACGAGCTGGCAAGTGCGCTATGACAGCGGCCTTGTTGCCAATCCTTCCGACCCGCGGCAGGTTGCCGCGGATCCCGACTACTACGACCAGCTCCCCTACGTGGATCTCTTGGGTGACCCGCCGCGGATCCGGCCCCGGACGGTGGTCGACGCCTCTCTGGGGTTCGAGCGATTCCACGGTGACCGGAAGCGGTGGGAGCTCGCGCTGCAGGCCTCGAACTTGACGAACCGGCGCGCCCTGTACAGCTTCCAGTCGGTCTTCGTCGGGACTCGCGTGCTGCAGCCCTTTACCGCGAGCCTGCGGTGGCGGCTGTTCTGGTGAATCGCTCTCGCTGGCCAGTATGATGGGCGCTGCGCCTCCGGCCGTGTCCGCTGGCGGTCCTGATGAGTGAACACGGGCAAAGGCTTGCGCGGTTGCGCGACATCTTGAAGCGCCGCTCGCTGTACGTCTCGGCGCTGCCCAACATTCGTTACCTCACCAGGTTCACCGGCAGCGCAGGTCACGTGCTCGTCACCCCCGACACCGCGATCCTGTTCACCGACGGCCGATATCGAAGCCAGGCGCGGCGCCAGGCGAGCGGCGTGCAAGTGGTGATCTCTCGCGGGAGTCCGCTGGCAGCCTTGGCGCGCATGATTTCCGAGCAGCGGCTCAGGCGGGTCGGCTTCGAGTCCCAGCGCATCCCTTACGCCAGGGTCCGGTACTTGAGGGGCGAGGTGACACGCTGCCGGTTTGTTCCGGAGGTCGACATCGTTTCTCAGATGAGGGTGATCAAGAGTGCCCCCGAGATCGAGGCGATTCGCGGTTCGGCTGCGCTCAACTCGGCTGCATTCGCCGATGTCGTGGACCGGTCGAGACCTGACTGGACCGAGGCACGCCTGGCGGCCGAGATCGAGTTCCGGATGCGCCGGCTCGGGGCAGAGGGCGCGGCCTTCCCGACCATCGTCGCCAGCGGTTCGCACGGCGCGTTGCCGCACGCCGAGCCTCGGCCCAAAACGGTGGAGCGCGGCTCGCTGACGATTGTCGACCACGGTGCTATACTCAGCGGCTACTGCAGCGATATGACCAGAATGGTGGCCTGGGGCGAGCCGGGCGCGACTCAGGTGGCTCTATTCGGGGCAGTCCTTGAGGCCCAGGCGGCAGCGATCGACGCGATCCGGCCAGATGTGGAGTGTCGCACCGTGCACAGTCGGGCCCGCCGCGTGCTCAGCAAGGTCAGGATCGCGGGAGTGCGGCTTGACAAAGCCTTCGTGCACTCGACCGGTCACGGCCTTGGACTGGAGATCCATGAACCCCCGCACATCGGCCCCCGGCGCCGGCAGCGCCTTCAGCCGGGCATGGTCATCACGGTCGAGCCGGGCGCATATCTCGAAGGCGTTGGAGGTGCCCGCGTCGAGGACGTGGTGGCGGTCACCGATCGGGGCTGTGAGGTGCTCACGATGACGCCCCGCGAACTGCGGGTCGTTGCAGCTTAGGAAGTCGGCATGGCGAGCAACCGAGTGGACCGTGAGGCCATCGAGGCTGTGGTCGAGATTCTTGACGAGCGGCGGCTTACCGAGGTCGAGTACGAGGTCGAGGGCCTCCGAGTCCGCGTGGCGCGTTCGGGAACGGTCGTCGCGGCGGACGGGCCGCCCGCGGTGGCGCCAGCTGGTGCAGCGGTGGCCGAGGCGGAAGAGCGGCCGTCCGGGGCGGTGATCTCCTCCCCGATGGTGGGCACGTTCTATGTGGCGTCATCCCCGGAGTCGCCGCCGTTCGTCGAGGTCGGTTCGCCGGTCTCGAAGGGGCAGGTGGTCTGCATCATCGAGGCCATGAAGCTCATGAACGAGATTGAGAGCGAACACGAAGGCGTGGTCGCGCAGCGTTTGGTGGAGAACGCGCAGGGGGTGGAATACGGTCAGCCACTGTTTCGCGTGGAGCCCGCCTAGCCTCGGTCGGTGCCGGGCATGTTTGACCGAGTCCTCATTGCGAACCGGGGCGAGATCGCCCTGCGCCTCATCGCGGCTTGCCGCGACTTGGGGATCGGCACGGTTGCCGTGTACTCCACGGCGGATCGTGACTCCCTGCACGTGCGGCACGCGGACGAGGCGGTCTGCATCGGCGGCCCGCGGAGTTCCGAAAGCTACCTGAACATCCCGGCCATCATCAGCGCTGCCGAGGTGGCGGATGTGGACGCGATCCACCCGGGCTACGGATTTCTCGCCGAGGATGCCCACTTCGCCGAGATTTGCAAGGATTGCGGCATCCAGTTCATCGGGCCCAGCCCGGAGGTCTTGCGGATGATGGGCGACAAGGCCCGAGCCCGCCGGGCCGCCAAGGAGGCCGGAATTCCCGTGCTTCCGGGTTCCGTTGGCCCGCTGGCAACTTCCGCAGCTGTCCGCGACTGTGCGCGCAGAGTCGGCTTCCCCGTGATCCTCAAGGCCGTCAGCGGCGGTGGCGGGCGGGGCATGCGCATCGTCCGCGATCCCGACGACCTCGAGGATGCATTCCACCAAGCGCAGCGGGAGGCCGGCGCGGCCTTCGGTTCCGGGGATCTGTACCTGGAGCGATTCGTCGAGAACCCCCGCCACATAGAGTTCCAAGTTCTGGGCGATCGCTATGGCAGCGTCGTTTCGCTGGGAGAGCGCGAGTGCTCGATCCAGCGCAGGCATCAGAAGCTCCTCGAGGAGGCGCCCGCCAATCAATTCGGCGCCGAGCGTCGGGCCCGCATGAACCAAGTGCTCTCCCGCGCGCTCGGCTCAATTGGCTACTCAAACGCGGGCACGGTGGAATTCGTGATGGACGATTCCGACGAGCTTTATTTCATCGAGCTCAACGCGCGCATTCAGGTCGAGCACCCGGTGACCGAGGTTGTGACCGGTGTCGACTTGGTGCGGAGCCAGCTCTTGCTTGCCGCCGGGGAGCCGCTGCAGGCGGTCGTTCCGGGGCCTGTCGATCTGTCCGGGCATGCCATCGAGTGCCGCATCAATGCAGAGGATCCCGAGACGTTCCTGCCGTCGGCTGGCCGCGTGACTCAGTTCGCCCCTCCGGGAGGATGCGGCATCCGGGTGGACAGCGCGGCCTACGCAGGATGGACCGTGCACCCGTACTACGACTCGCTGGTGGCCAAGATCGTCGCCAGGGGCACCAATCGGGCGGAGGCCATCCAGCGCATGCGCCGAGCCCTGGGCATGTGCGTTCTTGAAGGCATCAAGAGTTCCATCCCGCTGCAATTGAGGATTCTCGAGGAGCCTGCGTTCATCGAAGGCCGTTATGACACGGGCTTCATTGACCGAATGCTGGCCTGAGGCCGATTGCCGAGAGATCGCGTCGCTGGGATGGCGGCCAACCGGCGCGAGTCTCGGCTGCTCCCCCGCCGACGAGGCCCGGTTCGCGCTCGGGCCCGCATGATTCACGAGGCGCGCTTGGCAAGGGTGCCTCACGCTTGGCAAGCGCGCTAGGTGCCTGGCGCCAACAGGCGCTGCAAGGCGCTCTCGGGGTCCGGGCACGCACGCCTCGCGGTCACCTCTTAGAATGGCGTTGATGCCACTGCGGGTGAATGGGGAGCTAGTCTCGGACTCCGTACTTGCGCGCGAGGCGGAGTCAGTCCGCCAGCGCCTGGAGAGCGTGGCCGAGGTGCAGCGCTCGGAGTGGGGCTTGGATCGCGATGGCATCCGTGCTCGGGCCATCCGGTGGGCCCGCGAGAACGTGATCGAGCAAACCCTGCTGCGACAGGCTGCCTTGGCTGAACCGTCGGCCGTTGACCGCGCCACGGTCGACGAGCGGTTTGGCATGGCGGTCAAGCGCGCCGGTGGCGCCGAGAAGCTTGCGGAAGCCGGTGTTGACGAGTCCGCGCTTCGAGAGGATCTCGAACGGCAGATCAAGGTCGAGCGCTTTGTCGCCAAATTGACGGGCCGGGTCAAGGCCCCGAGGATGAAGGAGCTGGCTCGCAACTATCGTGCGAACAAGGACCGGTTCAAGTCCGAGGAGCTGGTGCGCGCGTCGCACATCGTCAAGCACGTTGACCGTCAGGTGAGCGCTGAGGAGGCCAAGGCTGCCGCGAGGGAGATCCATGCTTCGCTCGGTCGGGGGGAGAGTTTCGAGACCATCGCCGACACTCGCTCGGACTGCCCGGGTCAGGGCGGGGACTTGGGGTACTTCCCGCGCGGCAAGATGGTCAAAGAGTTCGAGGACGTTGCATTCGGCTTGCCCGTCGGGGGCATCAGCGGAGTGTTCCGGACGGTGTTTGGGTTTCACATCGTGAAGGTCACGGACCGGAAGGCGGCCGGGGTGCGGCCATTTGCCGAAGTGCGCGACCGGATCGCGCGGGAGTTAACGGAGGAGAGGCGCACCAAGGTCTTGGAGCAGTTCCTCGACTCGATTCGCGAGAGAGCGACGATCGACACGGTCGAGAGCGCTCAGGCATGACTCTCGGCGGGTCTCATGCCACCGGTCGCAGCGCAGGAGCGTTGCCAGTGCCTCCTGAGCGGGCCGCGTCACTCGCGCTGCAGTCTGACGCAGCGCTCCGGCAAGGCCGGCCAGCGCAGGAACGGGTCAAGGCCCTTCGGGCGAGGACTGGCCGCTGTGGGCCGTGGTCATCGGGGGACCGCCGGAGGGCGAGTCCGGGTTAGCGCAGACACGCTGCGGGCAAGGTTGCGAAAAGCCCGGCGCGTTTCGCTGCTTGCTCGACTCATGGCCAATGTCTACTCCGTCTTCTCGGCCTCAGGTGGAGCTTCCCAACCTTGGTTGTCTTGATTTGCCCAGCCCGTCTTTCGCGCCGGCGTCACCATTCCAGAGAGCGGCGCGACCCTGGCCGTTGGTCTCGGCCGCATCCGGGCGTTCCAGGCGGGGATGTTCCCTGAGGGCAGGCTCTGCTAAAATCCCGGTTGGCTGTGCCCCGACAGCGCGAATCGTGCGGTGCCGCGCCCGTCAGCGTCGCCGGCTTGCCCATCGCACCGCATCCATGCTGTGTGCCGAGTGTCGATCGGGCGCGGCGGCTGGCCGAGTCGCGCCACTTCTCGGCCCGGCGGCCCACGGTTCGGCGCGGCTCGATCGCTGACATGGCCCGGATGGAAGGCGGCAGCTTCATGATGGGCACGGAGACGGACCAAGGGTTTCCGGCGGACGGCGAGGGGCCCGTTCGCCAGGTGCACGTTGATCCCTTCTATGTCGACACATTCCCGGTGACCGTGGAGACATTTGACGAGTTCGTGACTGCAACTGGCTATGTCACCGAGGCCGAGCGCTATGGCTGGTCGTTCGTGTTCCACACCCAGCTTCCGCCCGAGCGCTACCAGTCCTTGGCGGAAGACACCGTCGCGGGACACGAGTGGTGGTGCAAGGTCACCAAGGCGGACTGGAGGCACCCGGAGGGGCCCGGCTCCCACATCGATGACCGGCGCGACCATCCCGTCACCCATGTCTCCCACGCCGACGCTTGGGCCTACTGCGATTGGGCCGGCAAGCGACTCCTGACCGAAGCCGAGTGGGAATTCTGCGCGCGCGGGGGGCGGGAGCAGCAGGCCTACCCTTGGGGTGACGAGCTTGTGCCTGGCGGCCGGCACCTGTGCAACATCTGGCAGGGAACGTTTCCGAGCCAGGACACCGGTGAGGACGGGTACCGGGGCCCGTGCCCCGTGGATGCGTTCCCCCCGAACGATTTCCAGATCTATTCCATGACCGGAAATGCGTGGGAGTGGTGCGCTGACTGGTTCGATCCCGCCTACCACGTGACGGCGACGCGCCGCAATCCCGTGGGGCCGCCCAAGGGTGCCGCACGCGTCATGCGGGGGGGCTCGTTTCTTTGCCATGATTCGTACTGCAACCGCTACAGGGTAGCGGCGCGCACGTCGAACACTCCGGACAGTTCGACGTCCAATCTGGGATTCCGCTGCGCGCGTGACACCTAGCGAGAGGGACCGCATGGGCACGCGCTGGACTCTCCCGTCGCTCGTTTGGTTGGTCCCGTTCGCGTTCGCAGTCGCCGTTGCGCTGTCCCCAGCGGCCGAGTCTGACAGTGAAGGCCAGCCAGATCCGGAGCCCGTCAAACAACCCTTGCCGTACAGCCACAAGGTCCACGTGGCGCTGGGCATGCAGTGTCGAGACTGCCACTCGATCTCGGATCCGGGTTTCCTGGCGGGCTATCCGGCCGAGGCGACCTGCATGGCGTGCCACTCGGCGATCAAGACTGACAGCCCCCACATCCAGCTGCTGGCAAGCCTGGCGTCGACCGGCGAACCGGTCCCGTGGAAGCGCGTCTATCGCGTGCCCGACTACGTCTGGTTTTCCCACGCTTCCCATGTCGAGGACGCCGGTGTCGAGTGCGCGACCTGCCACGGCCCGGTGGCCCAGCGAGACGCGCTCTTTCAGGAAAAGCCCACGACCATGGCTTCGTGCATGCAGTGCCACGCGATCCACAACGCTCCCAATGACTGCGACCTGTGCCATGATCCCGGCTAGGCCCGGGGCCCGGTGGCTCTGGCAGTCGCCACGGCGATAGATTGGCAGCGGACCGAGCGATGCGTCTGGCGATAATCGGATCGACAGGGTCGATTGGGCGAAACACCCTTCAGGTCGTGCGCGAGTTGGATGTGCCGGCCGCGGTGGCTGGCCTCGCGGCTGGGACCAATTCCGAGCTCCTAGCGAAGCAGGCGGCGGAGTTCCGCCCGCCGTTGCTTTCCGTTGCCGACCGGCAATCGCTCGTCAGCTTGCGGGACCGGGTACGGTCGATACCCGGCTACAACCCGCGGTGCGTGTGCGGCCCGGACGGCCTTCTGGAAGTTGCCACTGGCAGCGGTGCGGACGTGGTGGTCTCGGCGGCGGTTGGAGTGGCCGGCCTGGCGGCCACGTATGAGGCCGTCCGGGCTGGCCAGCGCGTGGCCCTGGCCAACAAGGAGGTGCTGGTAGCCGCGGGCGATCTGGTCATGGCGGCCGCTCGGGACTCCGGTGCCACCCTCCTGCCAGTGGACAGCGAGCACAACGCGGTGCACCAGTGCATGCGCGCAGGGAATATCGCAGAGGTCAGACGGATCATCCTGACGGCTTCTGGAGGCCCGTTTCGCACCGTGCCCGCAAGGGAGCTGTCGACCGTGACGCCTGAGCGCGCTCTCCGCCATCCGACATGGAAGATGGGCAATCGCATCACGATCGATTCCGCAACCCTGATGAACAAGGGATTCGAGGTCATCGAGGCGTGCCAGCTCTTCGGGCTGCCTCCGAGTCAGGTCGACGTGGTCGTGCATCCGCAGTCCATAGTCCACGCGATGGTCGAGTTCAATGACGGCTCGGTGATTGCCCAGCTGAGCCCGCCAGACATGAAGCTGCCCATACGGTATGCGCTGACATTCCCGGCCCGCGAGCCCAGTCCCCGCGAGCGGATGGACTGGACGCGTGTGGCAAAATTGGACTTTGAGCCCCCTGACCTCGACCGGTTCCCGCTTCTCGCGCTCGCGTATGAGGCGTTGCGTATCGGTGGATTGGCGGGCTGCCTGCTGAACGCGGCTGACGAAGTGGCTGTCGACGCGTTCCTCAGGGGGCGCGTGCCGTTCTTGGGCATCCGCGAGATTGTGGAACGGACTCTGGAGTGGGGCGCGGGGCAGCGCGCCGCCGGGATCGAAGACGTGATGCAGTGCGACCTTGAGGCTCGGGCATTCGCGTCCCGGCTCGCTGACAGGTTCGTGGCCAGAGTGTGAGGCCAGGGAGCTAGGCGTGGTCAATTTCATCCTTGTCCTGAGCGTGCTCGTGCTCTTTCACGAGCTGGGCCATTACCTCGCCGCGCGGTACTTCGGCGTGCCGGTGGAGAGCTTCTCGATCGGATTCGGGCCCAAGCTGCTCAGCTTCAAGCGGGCAGGGACGGAATTCAAGGTCTGCGCTCTGCCGCTCGGGGGCTACGTCAAGATGGTCGGCCACAGTTTCGCCGGAGATCCCTCGGACACTCCCGGCGGTTACGGCTCCAAGCCCAGATGGCAGCGCTTGGTCATTCTCTTCGCCGGGCCGTTCTTCAACTTTCTCCTAGCGGTCATCATCCTGACCGGCGTGTTCATGTACAAGTACGAGCGCGCCCGTTACTTGGACCAAGTCCCCACCGTGGGCTGGGTGCTCCCGGACTCGCCAGCGGCCAGGGCAGGCGTTCAGCCGGGAGACGTCGTGCTCTCCATGGACGGGGTCAGCGCGTCCAATTGGTCCGAGCTAACGCTCAATGCCGCGTTGGCCGGGGGCAGGGAAGTTGACCTCGTCCTCGGGCGGGATGGCGACAAGACGACGATCAGGATTCATGTCCCCAAGCCTCCGTTCTCCCTGCAAGAGCTGGGATGGCTTCCGGCCCATTCCGCCCGCGTTGACAGGTTAGTGCAGGGCCTGCCGGCGAGCGAGGCCGGGATTCAGGCCGGGGACCGGGTTGTCAGCATTGACGGAATCGAGATCGTCGCTGTCGAGCAGATCTCGGCGGTCGTTGGCGAGTCGGGCGGCCGGCCGGTGCGGTTTGAGCTGGAGCGAGCCGGGAGCCTGCGGGAAGTGGCGGTCACGCCGAAGCTGAGAGATGGCCGGCTGCAGGTCGGCATCATGGTGCGCGCCGAGTTCGAGAGTGCGATTTCGCGGCTGCCGCTGCCGGCGGCGGTCGAGAAGTCCATTCAGGAGAACGTGATGTTCGCCGGCGCGGTTTTCCGCGCGGTGACGGGCTTGGTGGTCGGCGAGCAGGAGATCACATCGCTGGCCGGCCCTGTGGGCATCTATGAGTACACCCAAACTGCGGCGTCTTACGGCCTGATCGTTCTGCTGGAATTCGCTGCCTTGGTGAGCGTGAATCTCGGCGTCGTCAATCTGGCCCCGGTGCCTGTGCTTGACGGGGGCCAGATCCTGCTTCTTCTGGTTGAGCTGCTGTTGCGGCGCGATCTGAGCGAAGTTGTGAAGATGCGCATCACTCAGGCTGGCTTGCTATTCATCGTGGTCTTGTTCGGCGTCGTGATGTACAACGATGTGAGCCGCCAGTTGTTTGGGCCTTGACCGTCGCCTGAGATCTTGGGCCATGGGTCGCCCGGCCCAGTCGGAGGGACGCCGCCGACGGTGCGGCGGAGCCACGGTCAGTCCGGGCCAGCTGTTCCGCTCCGGAACGAGATGGGCGTTCTTGAAGTGGCGCAAGGCGGGGGATCACGCTACTTCAACTCGCCGAGATGTTTCCCTATGAGCAGACGGCTACGGAGTGGTTCGAGACGCAGCTATGGGGCGCCGAGCGCTGCTGCCCGAAGTGCGGAAGCGTCGCGAAGCGAGAGGTTCCGAACCGGAGGCCGATGCCCTACTGGTGCTCCGACTGCCCGTCGTACTTCAGCGTGCAGACGGGAACGGGGCTGGAACGGTCGAAGGTTCCCCTTCGCAAGTGAGCATGCGCCACCTACATCGTGACCACCGGCCTCAAGAGCGTGTCCAGCATGAAGTTGCACCGTGACCTGGGCGTGACGCAGAAGACGGCCTGGCTCATGCTCCACCGCCTTCGGGAAGCATGGGGAACGAGCGCGGCATCGGCCTTCGAGGTCCGGTCGAGGTGGACGGGACGTACATGGGCGGCAAAGAGAAGAACAAGGCCAAGAGCCAGCGGAAGCACGCTGGCGGGGGGCCGGGTGGCAAGACGGCGGCGGTCGGGGCCAAGGACCGGAAGACCAATCAGGTCACGGCGCAGGTCATCGACCGGGTGAACAGCGAGACGCTGAACAGCTTCGTGGACAATCAGGCGGACACGGAAGCACAGGTCTACACGGACGGCTCAACGGCCTACAAGAGCCGGGAGAACCGCGAAGCTGTCCGGCACAGCGCCGGCGAGTGCGTCCGGTACCTCGAAGGGGCCAAGATCCACGCCAACGGGATCGAGAGCTTCTGGAGCATGCTCAAGAGAGACCACAAGGGGACGTTTCATCGGCTGAGCCCGAAGAAGCACCTGCAACGGTACGTGAACGAGTTCGCTGGACGACACAACGCCCGTGACCCGGACACCATCGACCAGATGCACTCGATCGTCCCGGGACTGGTCGGGAAGCGGCTGATGTACCGGGATCTAATCCGGCCTACGGCGCGGTCAGCGGTAGCGAGTTAGGAACGAAACCTTCTCTACCAAACGCCGTAATGCGACGGCGAACTCGCCCTGGATACTTCCCCCGACTCGGCTTCCTCAACTTGCGCCCCCGGACTTGGGGGGGCCCCTAACCCCTTCACCCCTCCCGACGAAAGAGTTGCTGCAGTGGAGTCTCTGCTTGGGACAGATCGTCGCGCTGAGGGCCACCATAGCGCTGAATTCGGCTAGCGCGCGAAATCGGCTTGATGAAGGTCCGAGCCGTCTCGCGAGCGTTTGCCAGCCACTTTCGGTCGCTCGCCCTCTTGATTTCCTCGAAGGTCTGGTTCTTGGACATCAGAGTCCTCCCCTCGTGTTATTCTCTCTTGATAGGTCGTTCAGCCGCTGAACGACCGACTGACGCTGCTGCTCATACAGGCGGGGACCCTCAAGACTGAACAGCACGCTCTCCAGTTTGGTTTCAGTCTCATTGGGGGTCCGCACGCTTCCACCTAGGAGTTTCGCGGCTTCCTCGAAATCAATCACGAACCCGTGGTCCGGGTACTCAGTGGCAAGCTTTCCGACGACCTGGGCAGGGACACCCAACCGCTCGGCATAAGCCTTCCCAATATTCAGTGCTCGCTCTTTACGGCCGAGCTGGAGGGGATCAATCTGCTGACTGATCGGCGCCATAATCCCGATCGTGAGTTCGGTAGCGATCTTGGCCGCCGTTCTCATGGAAATCTGGCTCTCGCTACGACGGATCAGCTGGAGCATGTACGTCTCGAATGTCGTGAACGTATGTTGGGCAAGGCTGTTCAGTGTCGTGAAGAGCTCAAGTCCGGATCCATGCTGGAATGGTTCGTCCTTCTCCAAAACCTGAATATCCAAGGGCCCGAGTTCGCCCCGACTTCCCATGATGATCTCGTTGGCACCCAAAGCCAACAATGTTCCCGCGCTCTTACACCGCCCGATGATAAATGCCCTGAACCCATTGGGGTGTCCGCCCCTGAGACACCGCGCCATGAGGTAGGCGGCATCCGGATCTCCGCCGAATGTGGTCAGAATGAGAATGCAGTCCTCATGCGAACACTTATCATGAAGCTTTCTCAATCTGTTGGCCGTGTCGCGGTTTATGGCCGCCGAAGACATAGAACACATCAGCGTTCAAGGCGTCTAGCACGTCTGGCAGGTCATTGGTGCTGCTGATTCTCTCCGCCATCGGATTTCTGGGTTCTAAGGAACTTGGAGGCTATTAGGCTGGTCGGGAGCCGCCCAATCCGCCCCTGCGGGAGTCACGTTCAGGAGGTTTCGCTTCCAGCACCGAACCCCGGAAAAACCACTCGTCCGTTCACGCCAATGACATCTGGACGGATTGCTGTACCGGCTTCCCCGTGTCCGGGTCGGCCAGCGCCGGGAGGCCTGACGCTGGAGGCTCAAGACGGCTTCCGGGACTTCCGCAGCGAAGGTTTGGGTGGGCTCAAGGGACGAAGCAGCGCCTTGGCGAGTGCTTTCGGGGTGGCGGTGCGGAGCGGCTTGGTGGGGACCGCATCGCTGGGTCATGGCTTCCGGGTGCGACTCATGTTCCTTTGCTCCCATGCTGGAGTATCCCATATTATCACACAGTATCCCACTTTACCACCTTCTGCCCGGCGCCGGACGAAGGGTGGAGCACGTGGTTTGCGATACCGAGGGTTTCCGGTCTGTCACACCGCCCAAAACTTGTCAAGGTCCACACCCATTGTCTAGTCATGTATATAATCCCCCGCAAGGGCGACATGAGGGACCGAAGCGCGAATCAGGCCGGCGCGATTCCGTCTGCTGTGCTGGGGCCTCGGCCTCACGTAAAACCGAGCAGGCCAGCTTGATTCTGGGGGCAGTCGTAGACCCGGACCGATTAGCGGACGAGGCTTGTCTGGGCCACCTGCCGCTGCATCGCCAGCCGCGGGTGAGTCTCCCCGGAGGCATTCTGGCGGCGCGACGTCGCCGTTCCGGTCGGACAATGGTCCTCCACCCGCTCCCCGGCCGTCATTTGGAGCGTTCCCCCTTGCACGTTCGGCACCCCGCCGCAAATCTGCCGGCAGCGGAAACCTTGGCAACGCCGGGTTAGGCCGTCATCTTCGCGCGACGCAACGGCCCAGCGGCAATCTCCGGGACGACGGCTCTGGCAATGGCAAGGCTACCGCCGAGCCCTCCGTTTGCGGTGCCGTGGCCGGTTCAGTGCGCGGTGGCACCCCTTCCTAATTGCGAGAAGACGTAAGGCCCCTCGGGGATCACGACCACCGACGCCGGACGCGGCAGGCGGGACAGCAAGCCGTTGACGGCACCCTGCGCGCTCTCGTGTGCCGGACCCCACAGCCTCTTGCGATCGTGGCGGTCTAGGCCAGGCACGCAGAAGGAGAGTTTCGCCTTCCGCGCGACCATCGCCAGTTTCTCGGCCTGCCACTGGTCGACCTCGACGGCACGTTCCGCCAAAGCCCGCAGCAACTCCTCCGAATCTCCCGCCTGGCGGACCAGCCTGCTGAACTCCGGGCCCCCGAGGCCTTCCTCGCAGGCCGCCGCCAGCAAAATTTCCCCGCCGTCCTTGACGATGTGCGCCGCGGCCGTGAGCCCCTTGACAGCCTGGTAGAACGTCAGGTCGAGCGGGTGTCCTCCCGAAGTGGTGATCACGGCGTCGGCAGGACTGCCGAGCTCGGCCAACGTCGACTTTCGCACGAAGTCGACACCCTTGGCGTGGGCGCTGGCCGGCTCCCCGGCGAACACGGCCGAAATCTTCCGCGTGTCGGTGAGGGCGACGTCAACCATGAAGTCGTGTCTGGCCAGCGAGGCGATTTCCAAGAGTTCGCGGTGCAGAGGGTTGTCGGGGAACGACCCCTCTGTCGCCTTGGCGTCGCGCATGTAGAGCGGGCTGTGGAGGCGCTTGATGGTCCGTTCCCCAGCCAGCCCGATCGAGATCAGCTTGCGGCCCCCGGAGAATCCTGCCATCAGGTGCGGCTCGATAAACCCCAGTGTCACGTGGACATCGGCATTCACGAAGCGGGCGTCCACGAATGCTTGCGTGCCCCCTGCCGTCTGTCCCAAGTACGCCTGTTCGCCCGCTTCGCGCGCTCGGTGCGAGAGGACGGGGTAGCGCTCCAAGATTTCCCGGCCCACGATCTGGTCGAGCTCCTCCGCGGTGGCTTCGCGGTGCAGTCCTGTCGCGATCAGGATCGTCGTCTGCGCGGGCGCAATGCCGCCCTGCTCCAGACCGCCAAGCACGTGTGGCAGGACCACCTTGTTGGGCGCCGGTCGCGTGATGTCGCAGACCGCGATGGCCGCGCTCCGTTTGCCCCGGGCAACGTCCCTCAGCCCCGGGCAGCCGATCGGGTTGGCCACAGCGCTGGCGATGGCCGCGCTCGGGTCGCCAAGGCCGTCCGCGAAGCGCGGCCGGAGCACTCTGGCCTTGAGGCTCTCGGGCAGCGTGACCGCGGTGCCGTCCCGACCGAATGCCAGATTCACCCTCATTCCCGCTCCTTCGGGGTCACCGAGCCCCTTCCCGGGGAAGAAGCATCCGCCGACGGCCACCCGCGCTCTGCCCTCAATCGTACCCCCCCTGAGGGCCGTCTGCGAGGGCGGCCTGCCAATCGTCCTAGAATCAGAGCTTGTGCGGGGTGTCGTGTTGGCTGGCGGGCTGGGTACCCGCTTGCATCCGATCACGCGGATCATCAACAAGCACTTGTTGCCCGTGTACGACAAGCCGATGATCTACTACCCGATCCAGACGCTGGTCAACGCGGGGATCGAGGACATCATGATCGTCACCGGTGGCCGCAACGCGGGGGACTTTCTGCGCTTGCTCGGAAACGGTCGCGAGTTTGGCCTCAAGCACCTTGACTACACCTATCAGGAGGGTGAGGGGGGCATTGCCGAGGCGCTGGACCTGGCCCGCCATTTCGCCAAGGGCGGGGATCTCTGCGTCATCTTGGGGGACAACATCATCGAGCGCGGCGTGCGCCGCTCCGTGGAGGACTTCCGGCGCGGAAGCGGAGGGGCCAAGATCCTGCTCAAGCGAGTGGCCGACCCCGGCCGGTACGGTGTTCCCTGCTTTGACGGTGGGCGCATCTTGCGCATCGACGAGAAGCCAGCCGTGCCCGCCTCGGACTTCGCCGTCACGGGAATCTACATGTACGACTCCACGGTGTTTGACCGTATCGCGCGACTGGAGCGGTCCGGCCGCGGAGAGTTGGAGATCACGGACGTCAACAACAGCTATCTCGAGGACGGCTCGATGCGGTGGGAGGAACTGGACGGGTGGTGGGCCGATGCCGGCACCGTTGACAGCCTGCTGCGGGCGTCCCGGCTCGTCGCTCGCTCCGGGGCCAACAACTCGGGGCCCGCTAGAAGTTGATCTTGACCGGCGCCTCGCCCTCGGCCTTGCGGTTGTGCATGGCCACCTCCACGGCTAGCTGACGGGCGATCGCCGCGAAGGACCGGGCTGCCGGGGCCTTCCGGTCTGCCAGCAGGATCGGCGTGCCACCGTCGGACGTCTCCCGGACGGTCGTCGCAAGCGGGACCTTGCCCAGCACGGGAATCTCATATTGTTTGGAAATGCGCTCTCCCCCGCCCGAGCCGAAGATGTACTCCCGCGCCCCAGTCTCCCGGGATTCGTAGTAGCTCATGTTCTCGACAACCCCAAGCAGTGGAGTCTTCAGCTGCCGGAACATGATGATCGCCTTTTCCGCGACATTGACTGCCATCGGCTGGGGCGTGGTCACAATCACCGCCCCGGTCAGCGCGAGGCGCTGGCAGAGGCTCAGCTGGACATCGCCCGTGCCCGGAGGCAGGTCCACCACGAGGTAGTCCAGCTCGCCCCACTCGACCTGATTGGTGAGCTGCTCGACCATCTTGGCGAGCATGGGCCCGCGCCACACGACCGCTTGGTCCGGGCGGATGAAAAACCCGGTCGAGATCAGCGGGATCCCGTGCGCCCGCACTGGAATGATCCCCCGCCCGCCCTGCCGAGGTCCCTGCTGCGCTCCCATGATCAGGGGAATGCTCGGGCCGTAGACGTCCGCGTCCAGCAGGCCGACCCGGGCCCCCACCTCGGCCAGAGCGACGGCGAGGTTGGCCGACACCGTCGACTTTCCCACGCCACCCTTCCCGGAGGCGACAGGGATGATGTTCCGCACGCCCGGGATCGAGCCTTTGCCCGCACTACCGTCGGGGCTTGGACGGGCCTCGCTGGTCAGTTCCGCCTCCACCCGAGGCGATTCCGCGATTGCCTTGACCGCGGAGACCGCCTCCGCAAGCAGGGCTTGGCTGTCAAAGGGGGCCCCCACCGTCTGCTGCAGCTTGAAGCGCACCGTGCCGTTGTCCATCCCAAGGTCCTGCACCAGGCCCAGTTCCACGATGTTGCGGTCGTAGGAGGGATGGGAGACGCGGCGCAACGCGTCCTCGATTTGCTCAGTGCTGGGCATCGTTCACTCCAGTCGCGGGCCGCTCGGCGACTCCGGCCAAGACGATCAATTCGTCCACGAAGCGGTCCATCTCGTCCTCCCCGCACAGCAGGTCACTCAGGGTCGTCCGCCACAGCAGGTCGTCCACCACCGCTTGGATCGCCCGCCAAAGGGACCGGATGGAGCAGTCGACCGTGTGCGTGCACGTGTCTTCCTGCCCCGAGAAGCGCTGGCAAAATGCTCCGCCGTAGATGTCCCTGCCCAGCACGTCCATGGCCTGTTTCACGGTGATCTGCTCCGAAGGCCTCGCAAGGTGGTAACCGCCCGAGTGCCCGCGCTCGCTGGTCACCAGCCCGCCCTCCCGCAAGACCCGCATCAGTTTGGCGGTGTGCGGGACCGAGATGCGCTCCGAGCGCGAGATCTCCTGAATGGACAGGACGGCCCCAGGCCCGGCCCGCGCGATGCGCGTCAGGCAGCGGAGTCCGTACTCTTCTTGGGAGCTCAGGTGCATGGTCCGGTCCTAGACAAGGTTCAGGACGAGCCTGGCCTCCTCGCTCATGTTGTCGGGAGTCCATGGCGGGTCAAACGTAATCTCGATCTCGGCGTCAGCCACCTCGTCGAGGCGCTCGATCTTGTACTTCGCCTCGGCCGGCAGCGTCTGTGCGGCCGGGCAGTTGGGGGCGGTCAGGGTCATCAGAACCTTGACTCGCTCGGAGTCTCCCGGGTCCGGGCTTCTCGGAGCCGTGACCTTGTAGATCAGGCCCAGCTGGTAGATGTCCACCGGGATTTCCGGGTCGTAGCAGGTCTTCAGGACCGCTACCACCTTCTCCTCCAAGCTCGCGTCAGGGCCGTACTCCGGCTCCTTCGGCGGCAGGGGCGACGTCATCGCCATGTTCGAGTGCATGCTCGGGACGAAGTCCCCGTAACGCGGAGCGCCTGCCAGTGCCGCAGTGTTCAGACCGGAGTCGCGCGGCTTCTCCTTCGCCGGGGGCTTGGCGACGGTTTCCTTTGGTGGCTCGTTGAGTCCAAGTCCAAGTATGGGCATCAGGCCAGAATCTCCTTTGCCGTCTCGATGGCTGCGGCCAGTGCGTCCAGGTCCGACCGCGTGTTGTAGAACGAGAAAGACGCCCGTGCCGCTCCGCTAAGGCCGAAGAATCGCATCGCGGGCTCGGCGCAGTGGTGCCCCACCCGCACCGCGACACCCTGGCGGTCCAGCAGCGTTCCCAGATCGGCCGGGTGGGCCCCCTTGACATCGAACGAGAGCACGGCCGCTTTCTCGCGCGCCGTTCCGATCAGGCGCAGTCCGGGGATAGACTCGAGCCGCGCGGTCCCGTAGGCCAGCAGGTCAGCCTCGTGGGCCCGGATTCGCTCCATGCCGATGCCCTCGAGATAATCCACCGCCGCGCCCATGCCGATCGCCTCGGCGATCGCCGGCGTGCCGGCCTCGAAGCGGTGCGGCAAGTCGTTGTAGACGGTGCGTTCAAAGCTAACCGAGGAGATCATGTCGCCGCCGCTCTGGTACGGCGGCATGGTCTCCAGAACGGATCGCCGGGCGTACAAGGCGCCGATCGAGGTCGGGCCGCACATCTTGTGGCCGGAGATCGCGAAGAAGTCACAGCCCAAGGCTTGGACATCGATGGGCATGTGCGGTGCCGACTGCGCTCCGTCCACCAGGCACAAAGCCCCCGCCTCGTGCGCCCTCGCGGCAATTTCCCGCACGGGGTTGACCGTCCCAAGCGCATTCGAGACATGCGTGACCGCCACCAGCCGGGTCTTGGCCGAGAGCAGCCCGTCCAGCGCCTCGAGGACCACCTCGCCGCGACGATTCATCGGAATCACCCTGAGATTGGCCCCAGCCTGGTCACACAGGATCTGCCACGGCACGATGTTGGAGTGGTGCTCCATGGCCGACACGAGCACATCATCGCCAGCTTGGACATGCTGCCGGCCCCAAGTCGCCGCTACGAGGTTGATGCTCTCGGTTGCTCCGCGCGTCCAGATCACCTCTTCGTGGCGGGCGGCGTTCAGGAACCGCTGCAAGCGATGCCTCGCCGCCTCGTACTTCTCCGTGGCGCGCTGGCTGAGCTCGTGCACGCCGCGGTGCACGTTGGACCGGTCGCGCTCGTAGTACTGTGTCATTGCCGCGAGCACTTGGCGGGGAGTTTGGGACGACGCCGCACTGTCCAGATAGACCAGAGGGCGCCCGTGAACCAGTTGCCCCAAGGCGGGAAAGTCCGCCCGCAACCGGCCGGCGTCCAGCATCGGTGGCTGGCAGACCGCGACGGCCATCGACCTCTCCCCCAGCTCCCTCAACCGACGCCCGGCGTGAAGCGCGCCATCAGCAGCGCCTCGAAGTGGTCCCGGAGCGAGGGCACGCAAACTCGGTCCAGGGCGTCCGCCGCGAACGCGTATGTCAGCAGATGGCGGGCCTCCCTGGCTCCAATGCCCCTCGACCGCAGGTAGAACTCGGCGTCCGCGTCCAGCTGGCCGACCGTTGCGCCGTGCGTGCACTTTACATCGTTGGCATCGATCTCGAGCTGTGGTTTGGTGTTCACCTCGGCGCTGTCAGAGAGCAGCAGGTTCTTGTTGCTCTGCACGGCGTCGGTCTTCTGGGCGTCCTGCCGCACGAAGATCTTGCCGTTGAACACACCCCGAGCCCGGCCGTCGAGCACCCCCTTGTAGAGCTGGTGCGAGTGGCAGTGCGGCATGGCGTGATCGATACCCGTGTGGTGGTCGACCAGCTGGCGGCCCCGCACCGCGTAGAGCCCGTCGAGAGCGCAGTCGCACCCCGTGCCTCCAAGCCGTGTGCCGATGTCATTGCGCGCGACTAGGGCTCCGAAACTCAGCGAGAAGGAGGTCACCCTGCTGTCCCGCCGCTGTTCCGCCTGCACCACGCCGGTGTGGAACGCGTCTTCGGACTCCAATTGCGCCCGCACGTGGTCCACCCGGGCGTTCTCGCCGGCGTGGATCTCGGTAACGGCATTGCGCCAATAGGTGCCGCGGCTTGCGTAAGTCTCGACGACGCGCACCCTGGAACCGCGCTCGGCGACGATCAGCACCCGCGCGTGCCGCGCGAGGTTGCCCGCGCCGAATGCCAGATGGATGGGCTCAGGACAGTCCGCGCCCCGCTGCGCCCGGATCACGACGCCGTCTTCGAACAGCGCGGTGTTCAGCGCGCACAGCGCGTGGCCCTCGAACCCGGCGATCGACGCGAGATGTGCACGCAGCCACCCATCGTCGTTCGCCAGCGCCTCCGAGATGGATCGAACGCTGACGCCGGCGCGGGGCTCGCTGGCCAGTGCCATGCCATCTCCAGCCCTGGCGGCGACCGCCTGGCCGGAGAGATGCGCCGGCTCCCGCGCGTTGCCCATCGACACGGGGCCGAGGAGCAGGCGTCCGTCAGACAGCCTGCGCAGGTCTGTGTACTTGTATTCCTCGTCGCGGGAAGTCGGCACGCCGAGCCGCAGGAAGCGTTCCAGCGCCAGCTCGCGCCGCTCGCTAAGCCACCGCGGCTCGGTACCGCTGACGGCCGCCCGGGCACCGAAGCGTTCCAGGTATGGGCTCGCGTGCTGGATCACGGCGGCCACCGTCAGAGCCTCGCAGCGGCGAGCGAAGCAGGTCCCTCGGCGATCCAGCCGTAGCCGTGGCGCTCAAGGTCCAGCGCCAGCGTGCGATCGCCAGATTCCACGATGCGGCCGTCCGCCAGCACGTGAACACGGTCGGGCACGATGTACTCCAGCAACCGCTGGTAGTGGGTGATGACCACGAATCCGCGATCCGCCCGGCGCAGGCCGTTGACGCCCTTGGAGACGACTTTCAGGGCGTCGATGTCAAGGCCCGAGTCCGTCTCGTCCAGAATCGCGAGGCTGGGTTCCAGCATGGCCATCTGGAACACCTCGCACCGTTTCTTCTCGCCCCCCGAGAAGCCCTCGTTGACTGCGCGCTTGAGCATGCCGGGATCGATCCCCAGCGGCCCGATCTTCTGCCGGGCAAAGCGCAGGAAGTCCCCGGCCGCCATTTCCTCAAGGCCGCGGTGGCGCCTGATCGCGTTGAGCGCCTCGCGCAGGAAGTACATCATCGTGACCCCGGGCACCTCCACCGGGTACTGGAAGGCCAGGAAAAGCCCTTCCCGGGCCCGGACCTCCGGGGCCATCTCCAGCAGGTCTTGTCCCTTGAAGGTGACCGAGCCCGCGTCGATGCTGTAGCCCTCGCGCCCGGCGAGCACCGATGCGAGCGTGCTCTTGCCAGAACCGTTGGGCCCCATCACCGCGTGGACCGTTCCCGGCTGCACGTCGAGATCGACCCCGGACAGGATCTGCTTGCCGTCCACGCTCACGCGGAGACTGTTGACTTGAAGCATCTTGTTGCCTCGTTCCCAGAATGCGACGGCCCGTCAGCCGACGCTGCCTTCCAGGCTGACGCTGAGCAGCTTCTGCGCCTCGACTGCGAACTCCATCGGCAATTCCCGGAAGACTTCCTTGCAGAATCCGTTGACGATCATCGAGACGGCGTCCTCGGTCTCGATGCCGCGCTGGTTGAGGTAGAAGATCTGATCCTCCCCGATCTTGGAGGTCGTCGCCTCGTGCTCGACCTGTGCCGACTTGTTGCGGACCTCGAGATACGGGAAGGTGTGCGCCCCGCAGCGGTCTCCCATCAGCATTGAGTCGCACTGCGAGAAGTTTCGCGCTCCGTGCGCCTTGGGAAGGATCTTGACCAGCCCGCGGTACGAGTTGTTGGACAGTCCGGCCGAGATGCCCTTCGAGATGATCGTGGAGCTCGTGTTCCTGCCGATGTGGATCATCTTGGTGCCGGTGTCGGCCTGCTGGCGATTGTTGGTGACCGCCACCGAGTAGAACTCGCCGACCGAGCTGTCCCCGATGAGAATGCAGCTGGGGTACTTCCAGGTGATGGCCGAGCCGGTCTCGACCTGCGTCCAGGAGATCTTCGAGCGACGCCCGCGACAGGCACCGCGCTTGGTGACGAAGTTGTAGATGCCGCCCTTGCCGTCCTTGTCGCCCGGGTACCAGTTCTGGACCGTGGAGTACTTGATGCGCGCCTCGTCAAGGGCGACCAATTCGACGACGGCGGCATGGAGTTGGTTCTCGTCCCGCATCGGCGCGGTGCACCCCTCCAGATAGCTGACCGACGCGCCCTCCTCGGCCACGATCAGCGTGCGCTCGAACTGGCCCGTGTTCATGGCGTTGATCCGGAAATACGTGGACAGTTCCATGGGGCAGGCGACGCCCTTGGGGATGAACACGAACGACCCATCCGAGAAAACGGCAGAGTTGAGCGCGGCGAAGAAGTTGTCCGACGGCGGCACGACGGAGCCGAGGTACGCGCGCACCAGTTCCGGGTGCTCCTGGACGGCCTCGGAGATCGGCATGAAGATCACACCTGCGTCCGCCAGCTTCTCCCGGAATGTCGTCGCCACCGACACGCTGTCAAAGACGGCATCGACGGCGACGCCGGCGAGCACGGCGCGCTCTTCCAGGGGAATGCCCAGCTTCTCGTAGGTCGCGAGCAGCTCCGGGTCGACCTCGTCCAGGCTCTTGGGCTTGTCCCCGGCGCTCTTGGGCGCCGCGTAGTACGAGATGGCCTGGTAGTCGATGGGCGGGTAGTGCACGTTCGACCACTTGGGCTCGGCCATGCCCTGCCACTGCCGGAAAGCCTTCAGTCTCCAGTCCAAGAGCCACCCCGGCTCGGACTTCTTGGCAGAGATGAACCGGACGGTGTCCTCGGTCAGGCCCGGCGGGAGGGTGTCCTGCTCGATCTCGGTGACAAATCCGTACTTGTACTCTTGGCCGGCTAGGCCTTCCAACTGGTCAATTGCAGTGCTCATGTCTGGCTACGGTCTTGCCACCACCTCACGGTGGCAGCCAATCTGTACTTTCAAGTATACATTGAACGGGACGTTCCCGCCAAGCGTGCGGGGCGGGTTCCGCGCGGTGCCTGGACGCGCCTGTGAATCGCGGGAATCTGCAAGATCGCGCCCCCAGGCGGCCAGGCCCGGCGCCACACGGAGCACCGCGCTCCCGCCGGCATCAGCGGGCTGCCGGGCCGGGTGGACACGGCCGCGAGATGGCGCCCCACGCGCGCCAGTGCGCGATGAGCGCCGGTCAATGACCGTAGTAACCGGGCCTCGTGCGCACTCGCACCGAGTCTCCCGGGACGCCAACCCGAATCCCGCGCCACTCACCGTCGAAATCTTGGTTCGACGGATAGTACGCGAGCGTGTAGACGCTGCGGAGCTCCTCCGCCACTTGGGCGTAGACTCCGTCAAGGTCCCGTATGGAGCCAGCCGGGAACAGCCGGCCGCCGGTCATCTCCGCGAGTTTGCGCATCCGCTCGCGCGCACGGTCCGTGGACTGGCGCTGGCGCTCCCGCCAGCTGCGCTCGACCCGCACGCTGAACGCTTCCGGCTCCAGGAAGATCGGGTAGATCGAGCCGTTGATCTCGGAGGCCGCCCGCAGGAGGTCGTCAAAGGGCACAGTTGACGGCACGGACCGGCTGCGCCTCGGGAGCAGGTCGTTGTCCATCCCGTCGCTGATGACGATGATCGCGTTGCGATCCCAGCGCCGCTCTGCCAATTCCTGCGCGTAGGACAGGGCGATCGCATCGTACAGCGGCGTTCCGCCGGACAGTCTCGGGATGTGCTCGATGCGCTCGAGAAGCTCGCCCTGATCCGCGGTCAGGGGGCTGACGACCTGCAGGAATGCGTCCGAGAGCACGTAAATCGCGACTTGGTCGCCCGGACGGGCTGTCATCACGAACTGGCGGGCTGCCTCCAACACCGCCTTACGGTCCACGAGCGTGCTGGTGCTGCAGTCCAGCAGCAGTACCAGATTGAAGGCGGCCCGCCCGTCGTGGACCAAGCTGAGCCGCTGGAGGTCGCCGTCCTCGCGGACTTCGAAGTCCTCCGCGACAAGGCCCGGTACTGGACGGCCCGCGCCGTCCACGACCGAGGCCGACAGCTGGACGAGGCGCACGTCGGACGTGAACCGCGCCGTCTTGCCGGGCGTGCCGGCGACAGGCGGCACCGCGGGGCCATCGCCCCGTCCTCTGTCGGTCAGGCGCAGGGCGGTCGGCCGCATGAGCATGCGTCGCAGCGCTGCGGGGGCTTGCCAGTGCATCCGCACGGGGGAGTCCGCTGGGATGTCGCCGTCCAGAAGTGTCAGCGCGTCTGGCTGGCGGCCCCGGATCCGCACCAGGCCGTACAGCTTCTGGTGTCCGGGGCGGATATCTTCGAGCGCCCAGTTCCCGGCACCGCCCCGTGGCTCCGGCAGCGGTGCCAGCGAGGCGCGCAGGTGGCCAGGGATGGAGAGCTCGCGCGGGCGATAGCCCAGCCGCACATCAAGCCGCACGGCCTTCCACGGCAGGGTAAGCCTGACCGGCCCGACCATGGTCTTCACCTGGGCGCTCCGCACCAGTCCCGCCAGCTCGATCGCACCGTCGATCGTCTCGACTTCGAGGCGGTGGCCGTATGGCAGGTCGATGTCCAGATCGATCGTAGCCCCGTCGCTCGGCAGCGCGCGGATCCGGGTCTTGAGCCCGAGACGGGTGGTTTGCGTGTCGCCGTCCCGCACCTGGCGGTTCCGGGAACTGCGCCGCAGGCGCACGCGGTCGGTGGCGGCCACAGTGACCCGCACCGACCCAGTCCGGTTCTCGACCCGCACTACCGGCTCCGCGAGGGACTCCGAGTCGGCCCACCACGGATCCATCTCGAAATCAATGGGCTCGAGCTCCTCGGTGTCGGTGCCGGTGACCACGATGTTGTTCGTGATGGAGCGCACGCCGACCACGGCGCGGGCCTGGTTCTCGACCACCCGCCTCTCGCGCCGCTGCTCGAGCTCGCCCTCCAGCGTGAGATGGCTGTCCTCGACCAGGATGTGGACCGGTTCCAGCAGCACGAGCTGGGTATCGCTGGCGGCCCGGCGGAGGCGCTGCTCGAAGCCACCGTCCCGGTTCGCGTAGCGGCGCAGCTCCGGGTGTCCGTAGATCCGCCAGTAGGCGTTCATGCGGATGCCGATGTCCTCTCCCGCGTGCGGGAGAACCCGCAATTCGTTGACCACTTGGGAGACCGCCTCGAGGGCGAGCACCGACCGTTCGATGCGGTCGCTCAGAGATGCGCGGGTGACGGCCCCGGAGAGCTTCACGGACGATCCCTCGACCAGAAACGTGACCCAGTCGTAGACCCTGATCTGTCGCTGTCCGGCAATCAGCTGGCGGACTTGGGCCACCAAGCGCTGGTCCGGGTCTAGCGCCGCGGAAGGTGCCGCCGAGATCGCCGCCAGCAATGCGGCACCGCCGGCAGCCAGTCTGAGCACGAATAGATCCTAGCGGATCGTGCCTGGGTCGGGACGCTAGCGAAGCCCCTCTCGCAATTTGCCGAACAGGCCGTCCCCGCCCGGGGTGCCGGCCCCAAGCTCTTGCGCAAGCTGCCTGAAGAGTTTCCGCTGACGGCCGGTGAGCCGCTTGGGAACTTCTACCCGGAAGTGCACGAACAGGTCCCCGCGTCCCGAGCGTCGCAGGTGCGTGACGCCGCGCCTGCGCAATCGGCGGCGGTCTCCGGACTGGGTTCCCGCCCTGACCGTGACCATCTCGTCACCCTCGAGGGTCGGGATCTTGACCTCTCCCCCCAGCGCGGCCTGTGCCACGTTGATCCGAACCGTGCAGTGCAGGTCCGCGTTCCGCCGCTCGAACACCTTGTGCTTGCGCACGTGCAGCAAGACGTACAGATCGCCGCGCTGCCCGCCATTCTGGCCCGCGCTCCCCTCGCCGACAAGCCGCACTTGGTTCCCGTCGTCGACGCCTGCCGGGATCTGGATCGTCCGCTTGCGCCGCACCCGTTGCATCCCGTGGCCGCCACACCTTCGGCAGGGGTTGCGGATCACTTGGCCCTGCCCTCGGCAGCTGGGGCACGTGCGGCTCATCATCAGGATTCCCTGACGGACGTGGATCTGTCCCTGGCCCCTGCAGCGGTCGCACCGCGAACGACCCCCGGTGCCCGGTGCCGCCCCGCTGCCCTCGCACTGGTCGCAGCGCTCCTGGCGTGGGATCTGGATCTCTCTCGAACACCCGAAGACGGCATCCTCGAAATCAATCTCGAGCTCGTACTGCAGGTCGTCGCCTCGCTGGCGGCTCCTGCCTCGCTGGCGGCCTCCGAACAGGTCCCCGAACAAATCCCCGAACAGGTCCGGGAAGTCTCCCGGGCTGAAGCCTTGATCCATCTTGAGGCCGTCGTGCCCGAAGCGGTCGTACCGTTCGCGCTTGTCCGGATCGCTCAGAACGCCGTAGGCCTCGGAGGCTTCCTTGAACTTTTCCTCGGATTCCTGCGAGCCCGGATTGCGGTCCGGGTGGTGCTTCATGGCCAGCTTGCGATAGGCGCGCTTGCAATCCGCCTCGCTGGCGCCGCGCGGAACGCCAAGCACCTCGTAGTAGTCGCGCTTTTCCACAATCGTCGCCCGAGCCTTCAGATCGCGGGCAGGCTGGCCCTAGACCGCTACCTTGACCATTGACGCCCGCAGCAGGCGCCCTTTGAAGCGGTAGCCCTTCTGGTACACCTCCAGAATCTGATCCCGTTCCTGCCCGTCCGTTGCCGGAGCGCGGTCCACCGCGAAATGCAGGTTTGGGTCGAACGTCTCGTGCTGCTCCACCTCTTCGAGGCCGGCGCGGCGGAATACATCGAACATGCGCCGGTGGATCAGCTCGAGGCCCTCGCGAATCTCGGGCGCCACGCCCTCGGCATTGATCGCCCGCTCGAAGTCGTCCGCCACTGGCAGCAACGCCTCGATGGTTCCCGAGGCTGCGAACCGCACGACATCCTCTTTCTCTCTCTGGAGGCTCTTGCGGATGTTCTCGAACTCAGCCTGCGATCGCAGGAGCCGGTCCCTCAGCTCGTCACGTTCCTTCTGTGCCGCCCCGAGCTGAACCTGCAACTCGGCAGCATCCGGAGCCTCGGGCTCAGCGGGCGCTTCTGCTTCCGAGAGCTGGCTGTCGCTGGCCGCATCCCCCTCCGCCCCGTTCTCCGAATCTTCGGCAGCTGGTCTCGATTTGACTTCTTCGTCCGCTGGCATCGCGCTACCAACCTCGCCTCCCTAGTCCAATCCTAGCAAAGGGCTCGACCCGCTCGAACCAGCCGCCCGCGGCCCCGCGGCCTGCCCCAGTCTGCGAGAAATGGCCGATTTGCGCCCGCCTCGCTCTGTCGGAGCACGACGGGCTGGCCGGCTTGGACTTCCGCCCACGGAGACTTGAGCAAGGAGCCACTGGAGCTTCTCATCTAACGGGATTGGCTCACACATCGAACCCCTCCGAGGCCGAACCCATCACAGGCGAACAGCCGAGCGGCGCACTCCACTGAATTGGCGCTGTGCATGGGAGCGTCAGGGCATCTATCGGGCCGGCGCCATGCCCTCTGGGGACCCTCTGGGCCCTCGATGGACGGCTAACGGTGCATATCCGGGCAAGCGGCTACCGCGGTCTTGCTCCCCCCGTCGCACCGTCCCGGAGACCGCGCGCCGGCCCGTGGAGTCCAGGTGGGGCCGGTGACGCAGTGGGGCCCGGGAGTCGGATACTCGGATGCCAGGGGTTCCTCAGCCCGGACGCGCACTGCCCGTCGCGAACATTCCACAACCACCGTCCCAGAGCTTGACTGCCCGGCGTTCGCCCGGGGCCGTTCCGGAGCAGCCCGCCACGACGTGCCTAGGGTTCCTCGTCGTCATCCCGTTCCAAGCCTGTGAAGGGCTCGGCCAGCCCCTGTTCGCCGAACTGCCGAATGATCGGGGATGTGTCCCCGGTGTCAAGCGCGCCCTGGTAGTGCCCCACGGCCAGCTCCCGGTTTCCGAGCAGGTCTTGGATGCGGCCCATGTAGATGTGGGACATCGCTCGGATTCGCGTGTCCGCGCCCTCCTCTGTGGCGGACTCAAAGTGCTCCAGCGCCAAGTCCGGATCGGCCTCGTCCAGCGCAATCCGCCCAAGGCCGTAGCTTGCCTGGGCGCGGCCATCCTCGCCGCTGGCAAGCACCTGGTGGAAGATCTCGCGCGCCCGCCCCAGCTCGTTCAGCTGCAGCAGGCCTTCCGCTTGGGAGAGCAGGCTCTCCGTTTCCGACACGCGGGGTCGGGCGGCTTGTCGGGGTCGGGGCCGCGCCGGGGCGGATCGCTCAGAGAAGCGGACCAGTTGGATGCGGGCCATCTCCTGTCGCACGTTGATGTCGCCCACGAGGGTCTCGTAGTACCGCCTGAATGTTTGCGGCTGCGATTCGTACTCGGCAAGCTTCTCGTAGAAATACGGCGCCAGGATGAAGCCGTGACTGGCATGCTCGGCGATTCGCTCCAGCTTGCGCTGCTCGGGCTCGTACCGCGTGCGGGTCTGGATCGCGTGTGCCAGCGACTTCGTCAGCAGGAGCTGGAAGTTGGATTTGTAGGACTCGTCCAGCGCCGGGGCGTAGATTGCCAGCCGGGAAAGCTGCTCCTTCCTCGCGACCGCCTCCGCATGGCGTATGGACATCCTGTCCAGCAGGTGCAGCAGGTAGGCGGCCCGGATCTCCTCGCTCCTGATGTGGGAGGACGAGTGCACGACGATCTTCACATCGCCCCCGTAGGAACGCATGTTGATGCTGCCGGGAGCTGCCAAGAGGTCGAAATGCACGCGAAAGGAGCGCACTTCGGGACTGGACGGAGGCACTCGCAGATAGCCGTTGACCTCGAACACGGTCTCGATGAGAGCGTCTTGATAGCGCAGCATCACGTCGTCGTAGGCCGGCGCGTAGCGCTGCCAGAGGCCCTCGATGTCAGCTGCCTCGTAGAATTCGCGCAGCAGGCCGGACAGGCCCCTGATGGGCCGCACATCAATGGGAAGGTCGGTCGGCACCTCCGCTCGGAGGTCGAAGAATGGCGGCTCGCCACAAAGCAGCGCGAACGAGATGTACTGCGACAGATTGTGGTCTGGGTTGCTGACCTTGCGCTGCTCGTAGAAGGTTCTCAGGCGCGAGACCATGCTCGGGTCGAGCGTTTCGAGGTCGCGTCGCACTGCCTTTCGCACAGGGCTGTCGGCTGCGGCCGTCAGCCCCTCGTCATAGCCGGCGGCGTTGAGCGCTGCCATCACCGTGAACAGTCGCAAATCGGCGACCATCTGCTCCCCCGGTTGCGCCGCGGCCGGCATTGCCAGCGCGAGCGCGGCGGAGAAGCCCCAAAGCGCCGAGACAGCCCTGATTCGCACGACTCTCAGTCTAGGCCACGTGACCGGAGAGTCCGCCGCCCCGCCCAGGCAAATACAATGGTTCCTTACTCGCTTTGGCGCGGCTTATGGATGACTCTGCAGCGGGACCCAACCGCGTAACCCAGCGCCAGTCGCCACCGCAACCGGGTTTGCGAGCGGGGAACCGCGCGCATCGGTCTGCTTGGGAGCATGTCCAGCTCGCGCGCCACCCGATGCGTCCCCACGCGCTGGACTACATCGGGCGCGTCGTGGACGGCTTCTCCGAGATTCACGGCGACCGTGCCTTTGGCGATGATCCCGCCGTTGTATGCGGCTTCGGAGCGTTTCGCGGGCGTCCGGTGATGGCGATCGGGCAGCAGAAGGGCCGCAAGACCGAGGAGCGGATGCACCGCAACTTCGGGATGCCCCGGCCCGAGGGATACCGAAAGGCGCGCCGGTGCATGAAGCTGGCCGAGAAGTTCGGCCGTCCGATCATCACCCTGCTGGACACGCCCGGCGCGTATCCGGGCAAGGATGCGGAGGAGCGAGGCCAGGCAGAGGCGATTGCCCGCAATCTGCGCGAGATGGCAAGCCTCCGCGTGCCGCTGGTGGCTGCCTGCATTGGCGAGGGGGGCAGCGGGGGCGCCCTGGCGCTCGGAGTCGGCAACCGCGTGCTGATGCTGGAGAACGCCATCTACAGCGTCATATCGCCCGAGAGCTGCGCCGCCATCGTCTGGAGGAACTCGGAGCAGGCCGAGCTTGCCGCCAACGCCCTCAAGCTGACAGCCAGGGACCTGAGCGAGCTGGGCCTGGTCGACCGGATCGTCCGCGAACCGCCCGGCGGAGCGCACGAGGATCCCAACGCCGCAGCGGAACTGCTCGCAGCCGCCGTGGAGCGCGAGCTGGACGCGCTGGCGTCGATGTCGGGCGAGGCGCTCGTCGAGCAGCGCTACTCCAAGTTTCGGACCATGGGCGCTTTCTTCGAGGAAGCCATGCCGCCCCAAGGGTGAGCGGGCAGCGCTCGCCGGCCTCGGACGCCCTCCGCCGCGGCTGGCTCGGGGGATCCGCTCGGGCTCCGGGCCTTGGGCGGGCCGGGGCTTCGGACGCGGGAATCTTCCGGGGCCGCGTCAGCTGTTGCGACTCCCGTCCGCGCCCGACCGCAAGGTGGCGGAGAGGGAGGGATTCGAACCCTCGTTAGAGTTACCCCTAAACACGCTTTCCAAGCGTGCGCCTTAAGCCGCTCGGCCACCTCTCCGCTTGGGCCGCCTCACGCCCGGTCGCCAGCCGTTTCCTCATTGTACGGTCTGCCCCGCGCCATTGTCGCCAGCCCGTCGAGGTTGCGAGCTCCGGGCCGAGCACCGTCGCAGCGTCAGCGGGGCCCGGATTCTGATGCTGGCCCATAGAACGCTGCGCGCTGGATGTCGGCGAGGGTTGGGTCGCCGCGCTGCGACAGGTAGGTCTCGAATGCCTTCCGGACCAGCATGCGGGCATCCGGCCCATACGGCCGCAGGGTCCTTTGAACCCAGCCGGCAAGGCTGTCAGCGCTGTCACCGGTCGCGGCGAGAGCCGCGGACCGGCGGTCGAACTCCGGCAGGAATCGGTCGCAGAAGTCAACCTTGTGCTGCAGCGGCACCAAGTCTGAGATCTCGAAGGCAAAGTCCGGAACGCTGACGCCGATGATCCGCAGCATCGCGGCGAGGAAGCGGTTCGAGAAGTCCTTGACCTCCCGGTCCACGGCCGCACGGTGGCGCTCGAACTCGTCTGCAGTGGCGTCGGGCCCTAGCGGATCCGCGGCGAGCTCGAGATACAGCTTGTTCTTCGGCTCCGTGCCGGACGGGCGGATGGTCGCCTTGATGCCCCCTTCCAGGAAGAAGCTGATCAAGTTCCTCGAACTGCGGTCAGTTTCCGAGAGGAACGGACCGTACTGGCCTTCGTCCCAGTGGTCGATGACCCGCCGGACTTTTCGGCCCCCGATCTCCCCGGGTGGCTGACTGCGCAGCTGGCGCTGGACGGCGCGGATGTTTGCCGATCCCGCGGCCCCCTGCATAACCGTCGACCGCACGGTGTTGGCGTGGTAGCCGTAGCGCTTGTAGGTGTCCACCAAGTAGTCCCGCACCGTCTGGCCGCGGTCGCGGAGTTCCGAAGCCAGCTCCGCAAGCACCACGGCGGCTCCGGCCGCGTCCTTGTCGCGAACGGCCGTGGTCAGCATGAAGCCGTGGCTCTCCTCCGCCGCAATCACGAAGTCGCGGACGCGGGCTCGACGCCCGAGATAGCTCCCCGTCCGCTCGAGGCTTCCCAGCACTGCCGCGATGTACTTGAACCCCACCAACAGGTCACCGATCACCACGCCGCCCCGTGACTCGACCAGCCGCCGGACCAGGTCAGTGGTAACAACCGTCTTGAGCGCGAGCGGCCGGTCGGGCAGCCGGCCCGCGGCCTCCAGCGCCTCAATGCGGTAGCGAGTCAGGATGGACGCGAACTCGTTGCCCGTCAGGAAGGCGTACGCGCTTCCGTCGCGCGACGCACCGCCGAGGCGGTCCGCGTCCGGGTCGGTGGCCAACACCAGATCCGCCTTCCGCCGCCTCGCCAGGTCAATCCCCATTTGCAGCGATTCGGGCACCTCCGGGTTTGGGCTGCGAAACGTGACGTTCCGAAAGTCGCTGCGAAACTCGCACTGGGGCCCGACGTAGAACAGTTGCCGGTCCTTGACGAAGCCCATCTGCTCCAGGCAGCGGCCTGCGGTGTGGATGCCGGTACCGTGCAGGCCGGTGAACACGACCCTCGCGTTCCCCGCGCTGCCGCGCTCGCGGAGTGCCAGGTTCATGTCGATGTAGGCCTGCCGGGCCGAGGCCGGAATCTCGCGGGCGAGCCTCGCCGCGCCGGTGTCCCCGCCGGGGGCGGCCACTTCGGTGATGCTCTCAACGATCGCCGCCAGCGCTTCGTCGTCCGGCGGGATCTCCTGCCCTCCCTCGGCGTTGTAGAACTTGCTTCCGTTGTCATCCGGGTGATTGTGGGAGGCGCTGACGTTGATCCCGCCGTGCGCGTCCAAGTGGCGGATCAGGAAGGAAAGCTCGGGTGTCGAGACATACTCGCCGCTGGATTCCGGGAGGGAGTACACTTCCACGCCCGCCTCGGTGTAAACCTCAGCGGCGATGCGCGCGAGGTCCCGCGAGCTGAGGCCTAGGACCGGATTCCTGATCTCGGCCGGATAGGTCCCCCGAAGGTCGTGAAAGGCGCGCACATCGTTGGCCACCACCACGCGGAGCCTCTCCGCGCCGGGAAACCGCTCTCGCAGGTATTGCACGTGCCCTTCGACTGACGAGGCGACGGTGAAGGGGTTGATCCGGTTGGGCCCGATTCCGACTGGGCCGCGACGGCCGCCCGTGCCGAACGGGATCGTCTGGTAAAAGCTGTCCACCAGCATGTCCACGTCGCCGTCCTCGACCATCCACCGCACCACCTCGGCGTAGTCCGACGGATCCGCCAGTCCGGCCAGCTTGTCAATCCTGAGCCATTCACCGAGGTTCCGGAGGCTCGCCGCCTTGATGTCGGCCGGGAGGTCGACTGGGGCGATCCTGCGCCTCGCGTTGGAGAGCAGGAATTCTGCGTCAGTTTTCATGGCTTGAACACGTGCTCGGAGGCTGGCTGGAGGTCTTCGGGACGCCCGACATCGCGCCAGAAACCCGGCACTTCGGAGTAGCGCACGGTCGCGCCCCTCCGGACCGCGGCTGAGATCGCGTCGGTCAGGTCGTATTCCCCGCGAGTCGACGGCTCCAGCCGTTCCAGATCGGCGAAGATCGCGTCGGTGAACACGTACACACCGGCGCACAGATAGTTCGTCGTCGAGGTTCCCTTCGCCGGCTTCTCCACGATTTTCACCACGCGCCCCCCTTCCACGTAGACGGCTCCCCCGCGGTAGGGGTCGTCCACCCGGGTCAGCGCCAGCGCCATTTCCGAGTCCTCCGCGAGCCGGGCGAGCTCGCTGTAGACCCGGGGCTCCACGATGATGTCGCCAAAGGTCATCAGGAACGGCCCGCCCGCGGCAAACTCCCGCGCCAGCAGGGTCGCGCTTCCTGTCCCATCAGGCGTGGCCTGGACCACGTACGTCAGGCGGATTCCTCGCGGAGGCTGACCCGCGAAGTAGTCCGAGATCATCTCCCCTCGGTAACCGATGACGATGCACGCCTCGCGCACGCCCGCTGCCGCAAGCCGCTCCAGCTGGTGGGCCAGCATCGGCCGGCCGGCCAAAGGGAGCATGGGCTTGGGGCAGCGCTGGGTGAGGCCTTTCATGCGGGTGCCACGACCCGCCGCCAACACGACCGCACGCATGGAGAGTTAGGGCAGGGCCCCGAACTTCAATGCTACCGAACAGCGCGCCGACGGTCGCCCTATCGCCCGCCCGCCCGGGCGTACAGGTCCCGGCCCGCGACTAACGCCGCCATCTTGCGGTCCGCGACCGATCTCGAGAGCATCCAGAAGCCGCAGTCAGGATTGACGAAGTGTATGCGATCCTCTCCCAGGATTTTCGACGCGCCCTCGATGCGGGAGGCCACCAGCTCCGGGCTCTCGACCTCGTTGTCCTTGATGTCGATCACGCTGAGGCCAATTCCCTTGCCGGGTGCCAGATCCCGGAGCACCTCAATCTCGCCGTACCCGCGGCGCGCGAACTCCAGCAGGAAGAAGTCACAGTTGAGGGAGTCGAGGTACGGGAGCAAGTTCTCCCAGATGCCGGACTGGATGGATTGCCCGCCATAGTTCCCGAAGCAAAGGTGCAGGCCCTTCCTGGCATTGATTCCGCCCAGGATGTGGTTCGTGGCGGCGGCGGCCCAGGCGCCCTCCTCCGGGTGCCCGGTAATGTTGGCCTCGTCAATCTGGATCACGTTCGCCGGCACGCGCTCCAGTTGCCCGCGCAGGACTCGGGCCACTGCCATGCACAGCTCTTCGCGGCCGCCGTAGAAGCGGTCTGTCAGCGTCTTCGTCAGCATGTGCGGACCCGTGCAGGTGAACTTGAGCGGCCGCGTGGCCAATTCCCGGACAAGCTCGAAGTCTGACCGCAAGTTGAGCGTTCCGTCCCCGATCTCTCCCGTGACGACGCCGGCGGGAGCGGACCGGAATGCCATCCCCTCGTCGGTGCGGAACATGTCGATGTCGGTGATCGAGTACTGGGTCCGAACGCCCGAGAGCTGGCTGACGAAGTAGTCGATCATGCCGTTGGTCTCCGGGTGCGACGGGTCGAAGCGGTTCAGCTCCCCGTCGGCCACGACGTCGATGCCGATGCGCTCCTGCGTGTGCAGCACGACGCTCACGGCGTCGCGCAGGGTCTGCCGGGAAGTGTCCCCGTACAGCCAGTTCGGAATGGGGTAGCTGCCGACTACCGTGGTCTCGAGCGCCATACGGCGATTATAGGAACCGGGGCTCGGGCTCCGGTCCGCCCGTGTGACCGCCGGTGACCGGCGCGGTCCGCCGCAATTGGCCGCATGCCGCGGAGATATCTCGGCCTCTTGGCCTGCGCACGAAGCTGGGGACGCGACGGTGGAGGATGGCGCGGAAAGCCTCCACTCGGCTCGCCGGGGGCGGCTGGTACGCGATGCCGGGGCCCGCGTTGAGAGCGATCAGGTTGACCGAGCACTTGAAGCCGGCGAGCATGCGCGCCACCCTCCGCGCGTCGGCGTTGGAATCGTTGACGCCCCGCAGCAGCACGTATTCGAACGTCAGCTTCTCCCAGCGTCGCAGCGGGTACCGCCGGCAGGCGTCCAGCAGCGCATCGAGCGTGTACTTGGACGACACCGGCATGATCCGCTCCCGCTGCGCCTGGCTGGACGCGTTGAGCGACACGGCCAGCTTGCCCCGGATCTCGTGGGCGCCAAATTCTGGAATCTTGGGCACGATACCCGAGGTGGACACCGTGATCCGCCGCTGCGAAATGCCCACGGCCGCCGGGTCGGCGATCAGCCGCGTGGCCTTCATCACGGCCTCGATGTTCAGCAGCGGCTCGCCCATGCCCATCATCACGACGTTCACCGCGCGGCGTCGGGGGTCCAGTCCGCGATCCCCGATGATCGCGAGGACCTGTCCCGCGATCTCGCCCGCCGTGAGGTTGCGCTCTAGCCCCATCAGGGCCGTGAGGCAGAACCGGCAGTCGACCGCGCAGCCGGCTTGGCTCGAAATGCACAGGGTGTCGCGGGAACGCTCCGGGATCAGCACGCACTCGACCGTCCGCCGGTCCTGCAGGCCGACGAGGTACCGGACCGTGCCGTCTGATGACACGTGCCGCTGCTCCACGGTCGGGACGCCCGACCCGCAGTGCTGGCCCAGCCAGTCCCGCAGCGGGCGCGGCAGCGTGGAGATGCTCGGGAGCTGTCCGGCATGGTCACGGTACAGCCCGCGGTACAGCTGGCGGGCGCGGTAGGCCGGCTCGCCAAGCCGCCTCATCAGGGCTGCCAGCTCTTCCCGGTCCATCCCGACCAGCGGCGGAAGCTCATCGCCGGGGATGGCACTCGCGGCTTGCATTGCGACAGTCCGGCCGAGACTTCCTCAGCTGGCGAGCATCACCAGCCGAACCTCCTCGCCGTCCATGGAGAAGGACTCCTCGAAGGTTCCGGGCGCGGTCGGCGCAGCGTCCAGCAGAGCGGTGCAGAGCGTCTCTTGCATCAGGTGCGCCCGGTGCGAGGCGACGATGCCCGCGACCCTGCTCGAGGCGGCAAGGTAGAGCCGGATGCGCGTGGTGTACTCGATGTCGGCCGCCTTGCGCAGGTTTTGGACACGGTGCAGCAGTTCTCGGTACAGGCCCTCGTCCCGGAGTTGCTGGTCGAGTTCCGTGCTCAGCAGCACGACCATTGTCGAGTCGCCCGCCGCGGCAAAGCTGCGCTGGGCCTCAACGCGGACCTGCACGTCCTCGCGGTCCAGCGTGACCGGATCGCCGTCGAAGTCGATCGTGGCGCTCCCCGATTCCAGCAGGCTTGTCCGCAGCTTGGCCGCGTCCAGTCCCGCGAACACCTGCTTCGCCCGCCGCATCTTCTTCCCGAGCCGGGGGCCGAGACGGCGGAAGTTCGGCTGGACCCTGTAGCGCACGTGGGACTCGGAAGCGCGCACGAAGCAGACTTCGTTGACGTTGAGCTCGTCCCCGATCAGGTCTGCGTAGGGCTGCGCGCGCGCTCGCAGGTCCGGGTCCGCCAGCACGACCTCGGCGCGCCGCAGCGGTTGCCGCACTCGCAGCTGGCGCTCGGTGCGGACCCGCAGGCCAAGTGAGACGATCCCGCGCACGGCAACCATCTCTTCGGACAGGTTGCGGTCCACCCGACCGCGGCTGGCTGGCAGGTCGCACAGGTGCACGCTCTCAGGCCCCGGCACTCCCGCCCCCCGAGCCAAGTTCTGGTAAATCTCCTCCGCCATGAACGGCGTGAATGGCGCGCTGAGCTTGGCCACCGAGACCAAGCACTCGTACAGGGTGGCGTAGGCGTCCAGCTTGTCGTCGTCGATCTCGGCCTTCCAGAATCGCCCGCGGCTGCGCCGCACGTACCAGTTGGAGAGGCCGTCCACGAATCGCGTCAGCTCTCCGGTCGCCTCGAAGGCGAGAAACCGGTCCATGAAGTCGCGCACTCGTCCGGCGACGATGTCGAGTTCCGAGAGGATCCACCGGTCAAGCAGCGCGCGCCGCTCCGCCGGCCGGCCGGGCATCGCCCCGGGGTCGAACCCGTCAATGTCGGCATAGATCGTGAAGAAAGAGTAGACGTTGCGCAGCTTCAGGGGGAACTCCTTTTGCGCGGCGCGCACGTTCGCCAGGGAGTGGCGCGTCGGCGACCAGGGCGGGCTGCCGGCGAAGAAGAACCACCGGAACGCGTCCGCGCCCGGGGCGGGGGACGGGACGGTCACGGTCACCTTGCGGGCCGCGCCCAGCCGGGGGACGTCAATCGGGGCAACACTTTCCGACGACGGGCGCGATCCGGTCGCCTCCACGTCGGCCGCCGCCATCACGGCCGAGCGGCGGGGCAGGCCTCGCGATGGGCTCGCGGAGGCCCGCACCGTCGCGCCGTCGACTCCTGTGACGCTCACGACGCTCCCGGCTCGGAGATCGAGCGCCCCCAAGTCCTGCGGGGAGATCCAGATGGTGCCCGGTTCCGGTCGCGGCTGGCCGCTGGCAGGGCTCACCAGGGCAAACTCCTGCGCGACGCGGTCGAAGATCGCCCCGGGCGGCGTGTAGTTCCCGAGGGACTTGGACTCCTTCTTCCCGGTCGGGTCCGCAACGTGCCCGAGGACGATGCAGTTGCGGAAGGGGTGCGGGTACTCCGGGGCGCGCATTCCGAGCTCCCCGTCGCATCCCTCGCCAAAGACGAGCGTCGAGACCATCAGCTGGGAGTAGAACCACCCGCGGGTCTGGTCGATCGCCTCGGTGATGTAGTCGGCCGGGAAACGGGCCTCGAACTCCGCCCGCCCGCTGTGCGGGTAGCCGAACTGGGCGAACGGCATGCAGCCCGAGTCGAACCAGCAGTCGATCACTTCCGGCACGCGTCGGTAAACGCCGGGCTTGCCCGGCTCGGTCCAGCTGACCTCGTCGATCCAGGGCTTGTGCACCATCAGGTCGTCGGACAGCGACGGGTCCTGGCGCTTCGCGCGATGGAAATGGTCGAAAGCGGCCGGGTTCTTGGCCTCGATCTCCGCGCAAGACTCCGGCACCGCCATCTCCCCAGTCGTATCGTTGATCCAGACGTTCAGGGGAGTTCCCCAGTAGCGCTCGCGCGAGAGCGCCCAGTCAATGTTGTTGCGCAGGAAGTCGCCGAAGCGGCCAGTGCCGATGTGCGCCGGCAGCCAGTTGATCTTGTCGTTGTTCGCCAGCACTTCGCGGTTGCGAGCGGTCGTGCGCACAAACCATGCCGGCCGGGCGTACTGGATCAGCGGATCGTCGTCCGCGCGCCAGCAGAACGGGTACTCGTGCCGGTAGTTCTCGCGATGGACCAGAGCGCCGCTGTCGGCAAGCATGCGCACCAACCGCTTGTCTGCCTGCTTGACCCAAACGCCGGCGACCTCTTCCACCGAGTGGTCAAATGTACCGTCGGGTCGCACCGGGCAGAGCAGGGGGACCGCTTCGGGGACCGAGTACCGGGCGGCCAGGTCCAGGTGAAGGTCGTAGTCCACCTCGCCGAACGCAGGCGCCTGGTGCACAAGGCCCGTGCCGCTGTCAAGGGTCACGAAATCGGCGGGGACGACTTTCCAGAGGTGGGCCTCGTGCCCGCCGTCGCGCAACTCGCCGGCGGAGTCCCAATACTCCCCTTCGAAATGCGGAAAGGGCGGCCGGTAGCGTCTGCCGAGCAGGTCCGCGCCCTTGAAGCTCCGCTCAACGGGCAGGTCGTGTCCCAGTTTCCCCGCGAGCTCGCCCGCGAGGGCCGCGGCGATGACCAGGCTCCGCCCCTGGCATCCCACTTGCACGTATTCCACGTCTGGCTTGACCGCCACGTACTGGTTGGACGGGAGTGTCCATGGCGTGGTCGTCCAGACCAGCAGTGCCACATCTTCCTCGCCGACCAGCGGCAGTGCCACGTAAACGGACGGATCGTCGACCGACTTGTATCCCAGTCCGACCTCGCCGGCCGACAGGGCCGTGCCGCCTTGGGGCCACCACCAGACGACCTTGTGCCCCCGGTAGAGCAGGCTTTGGCGGTACATCCTGGCGAGGGCCCACCAGACGCTTTCCACGTACGACTTGTGGTAGGTCACGTACGCGTCGGAGAGGTCGACCCAGAAGCCCACGCGGCGGGTCATCTTCTCCCACTGCTCGGTATAGCGGAACACGGAGTCCATGCACTTGCGGATGAAGCGCTCCACCCCGTACTCCTCGATCGCGCCCTTGCCGTGGATCCCGAGCTCCTTCTCGACCTCCACCTCGACCGGCAGTCCGTGGGTGTCCCAGCCCGCCTTTCGCGGCACGTAGTGCCCGGACATCGTGCGGTAGCGCAGGAAGACGTCCTTGAAGACCCTCGTGAGCACATGGCCGTTGTGGGGCAGGCCGTTCGCGGTCGGAGGGCCTTCGTTAAAAATGAACCGCTTGGCGCCGCGCCTCAGCTCGAGGCTCTTCTCGAAGATAGAATTCTCGTCCCAGAATCTGCTGATCTCGCCCTCAACGGCGGGAAAGTCAACGATGGGCTTGGCCCTCTCGAATTTGCGGTTGGTCATGGGGGCGTGCTCGCCAATAACTTCATTGTGTCGCGCAACGTGGCGGCGACCCCGTCGGCAGGATTCACGGAGTCTCCCGGAACAGTTCCGACAGCGGGTCGGCCGCCATGACGAGCTGGGTCATCGGGCGGATCCCCAGCAGCCAGACGATCGTGCGCAGCACCGCCGCCGGCGAGACGAATCTTGGGCTCAGGGAGTGGTTGCGAACGGCACCGCCGAAGACGGCTGCCCGCGGAGCGCCAGCCGTGGTGGCCGCGAAGAGCGCGGCCGCCCCGTAGAGAGAGTGTTCCCGGACCGCGGCCACGATCCTGGCCAGTTCCGCGTCCTGCGATTCGGGGGGGCCTGCCAGGCGGACCACCGCGAGCGCCGGGAGGTCGGATCCGGACTCCAGGAGCGCGATGTAGTCATTGGCGGCTGAGCCGCCCGCGATTCCGTAGACCTGCGCCTCCAGGCCAGCCTGGCGCGCGTTGGCCCACAGTGTCCCGGCCGCGGGCAGCGCGGCCCTTCCGGCCCCGGCAAGCGCCGTTGCGGACAGTCTGCCAGCCGTCACTGCCGGCGCCAGTTTGACGAAGAAGTCGCTCTCCATTCCACTGGTGAGCAGCGCGGTCTGGGCGAGTTGCCCGCGCGCGAACGGCAGATAGCGCTCCAGCACGGCGCCGTCCTCAGCTGCCGTGTGCCATCCCGGTCCGCGGGTGTCGGCCAACACTAGCGCCACGTGCCGGACGTCCGGTGGCGGGCCCGGCGAAGGTGCGGGGTTAGCCGCCAGATTCGCCACGGCGGCCGAGGTCAGCAGATCCATCTGATCGGGTCCCAGAGGAGGCACGAGTGCGAGCATGCCGCCGTGGTCGCCGTCACCCTTGCCGCTGGCGTAGGCGAGGGTGCCGTCCGGCAGCGCGGCCACGGCCGTGGGGAACCACCCCGTTGGCAGGGCGCCCGAAGGTTCTGGAAGCGCCTCTCCGACATCAGTGACCAAGATTGTGTTGTTGCCCGAGTTGAGGACATACAGCGCCGTGCCGTCGGCGCTCAGCGCAAGCGCGCTGGGCAATGATCCAAGCGGCGAGGCCGCCAGTGGCGCCACGCTGCGGGCGTCCAGAAACTCGAAGCGCCCGCTTTCCGCGATTCCGAAGGTCCAGAGGTTGTCGGAGTGCGCGGACGCGACGAACAGCCTGGCCGGAAATATGCGCTCCTCGGAGTCGTCCTGGCTGCGCGGGTCGCTGACCTGCCCTTCGACGATCAGGATGTCGGTGGGGTGCTCCCCGACCGGGATGCGCTCCACGAGGCGGCGGTCCGACAACCGGTATAGGCCGAGTGACGCCTCGCCCCAATGGCTGATGACGAGGTGTTCCCGGTCCGTCGTTTGCCGTGCCCTGTAGGGTGCAAAGCCGGTGGCGAATTCTCCCAGCACCAGGCCGGACTGCGTGTTGACGATCACCACCCTGTCGCGCAGAACGTCCAGCGCGTACAGCAATCGCCCGTCTGCGTCGAGTCGCACGTCCCCGATCAGCGAGTCGCACCTGCCCCGGCAATCGCCCCCCAGCGGGAACTCGCGCTCCAGGCGCAGCGAGCCCTCCCGGACGGCGATCTCCCAGACGCTTCCGCGTGCCCCGCCGCCCACGTAGGCCCGGTCGCCACTTGGCGCAACCGTGAGGCCTAGCCACGCATCGGCGAGGGTCACCCGACCGCTGAGAGTCATCGTTCGGACGTCAACCGCGCTCAGGGTGGGGGTCTCGTATCCCGCGTGGAGCACGAGCAAGTGCCGGGCGTCAGGGGTCGGCTCGATGGCGATCGGCAGGCTCGGAACCGCGAGCTGGGACCCGGCAGGCGTGATGCGCTGCCCGGTTGGCAGCATGATGGCCCCGTCTGGCTGGCGGCCGATCTGGGATTGGTCCGCCCCTGCCAGGATGCTGGTCGCCAGCAGGCACGCCGCGACTAGCGCCGCTGAGCGACAAGTGCGGCGGTGGCTTCGATCTCGCATGTCTCGCGATACAGAAGATGGTGGAAGTCCTCGAACAGCCCGGCAAGCTCGTCGTCCGCGAGCAGGTAGTCGAGATTCCGAGGGCCGGTCCCGAAGGCGAGCTGCCGGCGGGTGAAGGTCTTGTAGATGATGATGCCGTCCTCTCGGATGGCGCGTTTGATGGCCGGTATCAGCGGTCTGTGCAGGTAGTTGAACACCGCCACCACGTCGAAACGCCGATCGCCAAGATCCGCCCCGTCCCGCTCAAGGTCAGTGCACTGGGTGGCGATCTCCAGTCCAGACGCTTGCGCCAGTTTGTCGCAGGCGAGAAGTGCCTCCCGCGAAAAGTCAATGGCAACCACGTCCAAGCCCCACTTGGCAAGCGCCAACGCGTGGCGTCCGCGGCCCGCCGCGATGTCAGCGGCTGTGGTCGCGAGGGGCAAGCGCTCGCAGGCCAAGGCCCATGCCTCGGCCAGGAAGGGATCAGCGGGCGGAGAACCGCCCTGCGCGGCGCGGTGCTTCGCGTCCCACGAGGATCGCGAGGCCATCCAAGAGCGAGAGCCGCCTGTCCGAAGTGTCGCGCTAAGCGTTGAATGAGCTGCCGCAACCGCAGGTGGAGGTCACGTTGGGATTGTCGAACTTGAAGCCAGCTCCCTCCATCGTCTCGACGTAGTCCACCCTGCAGTTGTCGAGGTAGAGCAGGCTGGCCTGGTCCACGAAGACCTGCAGGCCGTCGTAGTTGTACACCTTGTCAAGGGGCAGCTGGTTGTTCTCGAACGCCATCGAGTACTGGAAGCCCGAGCAGCCCCCTCCCACGACGGACAGCCGCAAGCCCTTGGGCTTGGGTTGCTGTTGGCCGAGTATCTCGTTGACCTTCGAGACGGCGGTGTCAGTCATTTGGATCATGGCAGGTATCCTCCCGAGTCATTGTCCAAGTACAAGTAAGTACAAGTATACCCAGACCCGGCCCGAGACCGGGCGGCGATGCTCGCGCCGAATCACGGCACCGGAAGGCCGAATGCGACGAGCGCGGCGGGCTCGGTGGCCCCTCCCACCGCGATGACCACGTACTGCCGCCCGCCCGCGACATACGTGATCGGCGTGGCGTTGTGGTGCCGGCCCGGAAGCGGGTGTTCCCAAAGCGTCTCGCCGGAGGCCTTGTCATAGGCGCGAAGGTAGGAGCTCTCCGACCTGTCGCCCCGGTCGCCCGCAAACAGGGCCGTCCGGGTCACCAGGATTCCCGCGGCGTTCGGATTCCCGAGCGGGGGCAGGGCGAGCTCCTTGAGCAGCGGGTGCTGTCTCGGGCCGTTGCCGTGCGGTGCCTGCCACGCGATCTCCCCGCGGCTCATGTCGTAGGCGGTCAGCGTGCCGTACGGGGGCTTGACGACTTGCAGCCCGTCCACCGTCGCGCGGAAGAACCTGTGCTCAAACTCGTACCCGCGCTCTTCCGGCACCGGTCGCAGGCCGATGACGATGTACTGGCGCCGTGACGATACGTACAGGTACGAGGTCTCGGGATCGAAGGCGGCGCCGCCCCAGTTGCCGCCGCCGCCCCAGCCAGGAACCTGCACCGTTCCTTCAAACGAGGGCGGCTCGAACAGCGGACCCAGCCGATGGGGCTGGACCGCCGCGAGCGCGCGCGCCCGCAACTCCGGCGTGAAGTCGATCAGGTCGCCCTCGCTGACACCCTGCATCTCGAACGGCGGCGGCTTGGTCGGGAAAGGCTGGGTGGCCGCTGCCGCCTCGGCTTCGCTGGGCGGTACTTCGCGGTCCTCGATCGGCCAGACGGGCTCGCCCGTGCGGCGGTCGAGCACGAACAGGAAGCCTGTCTTCGTTACTTGGGCCAAGGCGTCGATCCGGCGGCCGTCAACCCGGATGTCGATCAGGACCGGGGCCGCCGGAAGGTCCCAGTCCCAGATGTCGTGGCGGATGGTCTGGTAGTGCCACACGCGCTCGCCGGTCTCGGCGTCAAGGCAGACGATGCTGTTCGAGAACAGGTTGTCGCCCTCTCGGAAGCCGCCCACGAAGTTGAACGTCGGACCGCTGACGGGGAGGTAGACGTACCCGAGCCGCTCGTCGGAACTCATCATGGACCACACGTTGTTGTTGCCCGTCCAGCGCCAAGAGTCGCCCTCCCACGTGTCGTTGCCGAACTCGCCCTCTTGCGGGATTGTGTGGAATGTCCACAGTCTCCTGCCAGTGCGGATGTCGTAGCCGCGCACGTCTCCGACGGGCCAGTTGTCCTTCCAGCCTTGGCCCCCGCTGCGGGCAGACTTGCCGGGAGGGCCGTCCGCGATCTGGTTGCCGACCACTGCCACGTTGCCGACAACCGCGGGCGGCGCGCTGCAGTTGACCAGCGAGCGGATCAAGGGTCGCCGCGACCCGACCGTGAGATCGGCCCGGCCGTTGTCGCCGAAGCTTGGCACCGGGTTGCCGGTGGCGGCGTCAAGCGCGACCAGATAGCTGTCGCCCGTGCACAGCAGGATGCGCTCCTCGCCGTTTCCGCGCCAATAGCCGAGCCCGCGAGTCGCGAAACCGAAAATTCCGGGCCGCCCCCAATCCGCCGTGCCCGGGTCATGAGTCCACAAAGTCTCGCCCGTGGACGGGTCGATGGCCGCGACACCGCTGAAATTCGTGCGCACGAAGAGGCGGCCCCCGACCATCAGCGGCGTCGACTTGAAGCCGTCGGGGTTCATCCCGCGCCGCGACGATCCTTGGCCCGCGTCACCGTCCCTGACGTACCGGTCGTTGTCGAACGCCTCCCAGGTCCAGGCCACTTGCAGCTCGGAAACGTTGGAGGCATTGATCTGGGACAGGGGGGAGTACTTGGACGCTGCGAGGTCGCCCGAGTACTGGGGCCACTCGCCCTTGGCTGTGGTGTACTTCCCGCGACTCTCCAGCCAGCGTTGCAACGCGTCGTCGTCGGGTGCAGCGTCGAAGAACGGCCCGCGGTGCAGCGTGCTCGGGATCTTGTTGCCGCCGCGCAGGGGGCCAGGGCGGATGCTGTCGTCCTGGCTACCGTCGTCCGCTTCCGAATGCTCCCGCAACCATTCGACTTCGACCTGCTCGGCCCCCATCTCCGCTTTGCGTTCGATCAGCCAGTGTCCGCGGTCGTTCCAGTTGCGCCCACCGCCGGGCTCGGTGTGGCAGAAAAGGCAGTCCTTGCCGCCGAACGCCGCCGCGTCCGGAAGAAACTCGGGGTTCGCCCCAAGGTTGGGCGCAACCGCCAGTCCGGCGACCAGTGCAAGGACCGGAATCAGCCGTGAGTCGCGGGGAGTGTCTGCAGACATTGATGCTTCCTCACCAGTGGCGCTCCCGAATGGCCATCAGTTCCGGGGACGAGTCGTCCTCGTCTCCGAGCTCGGTCTTCAGCCGCAGCAGTTCAGCCTTCAGCTCGGCCGTCACATCGGAGTATTCCGGCGTTCCGAACACATTATTCATCTCGTGGGGGTCGGTTCGTAGGTCGTAGAGTTCCCAGCCGGGGCGTGTGTCCGCTTGGCGGGCCCCAGGGGCGCCGAGCGGCAGGCCGTAGAAGAAGATCAGCTTGAATTCCTTCGTTCGGACGCCGTAGTGGGCCGGCACATCGTGATGGGCGTAGTTCATCCAGTACCGGTAATAGGTGGACTGGCGCCAACCAGGTGGCTTGTCGCCCCTTGTCAGCGGCACCAAGCTGTGCCCTTGCATGAATCCTGGCCGCTCCACTCCGGCCAGCTCGAGCAGAGTCGGGGCCAGATCTGCATTGTTCACCAAGTGGTCGTCGCGGGAGCCCGCGGCGACGGTCGACGGGTGCCGCACGATCAGCGGAATCCGGAGCGACTCCTCGTACATCCATCGCTTGTCGATGTAGTCGTGCTCGCCGAGCATGAATCCCTGGTCCGACGTGTATAGGACCACCGTGTTCTCAAGATCGCCCACGCTCCGAAGATAGCCAAGCAGGCGCGCCACGCCGTCGTCAACTCCCCGCACTGTGCGCAAGTACTTCTTCAAGTAGCGCTGGTACGAAGTGCGCTTGTACTCTTCCTCGCTCAGTGAGGGGTCGACGAACATGTGGTGACCCATGTTGCGCCGCTGGTTGCGCTTACCGATCGACGTGCCCGCTCCGCGGGTTGCCTCCGAACCGTGATTGGGGACCTTCCAAAGACTGGGCGGCTCTGGGATCGGCGTGTCCTCGTACAAGAAGTCGTAGCGCTCGGCATTCTCGAAGTTGTCGTGGGGCGCCTTGAAGTGGTGCATCAGGAAGAATGGCCGATCACGGTCGCGCTGCCGAAGCCAGGCGATCGACCGTTCGACAATTACGTCAGTGGAGTGCGCTGAGTCGTAACCCGAGAATCGTCTCGTGTTGTCAGGCCAGGGCCGCGCCGCGCCAGACTCTCGCATGATCGGGTTGAAGTAGGACCCCTGGCCGGGCAAGACGCAGTAGTAGCCGAAGGACGGCTCGCGCTTCAGGTGCCACTTGCCAATCATGGCCGTCTGATAACCGGCATCCCGGATCAGGTTGGCGACGTGCTGGCGGCCGCCCTCGAGGTGGCCATTGAGCGTTGTAACGCGGTTTGCGTGGCTGTACTGGCCGGTCAGAAGGGTCGCCCGGCTCGGCGTGCATATCGAGTTCGTGCAGAACGCGTTCTCGAAGAGCATGCCCTCCGCGGCCAGCTTGTCCAGTGCCGGCGTCGGATCGACAGCGGCCAGCCTCCCTCCATACGCGCCGAGCGCATGGGCCGCGTGGTCGTCTGACATTAGGAACAGGATGTTCGGAGGCGCAGTCCACAGAGCGCCTGGCGCGAGGCAAAGGGCCAGCACACTGCGGATTGCCCAGCGGTGTATCGGGTTCATCGTCGTAAGGGTACCCCGTTTGGGCATCGGACACCGGGTCCGTGCAGCGCGTCCGATCTTGGCCCTGGCAAATGTGCCCCGTGCTGGGTGTCCGCTAGCGGCCAAGAGCCGTCCCGTGGGAAGGCCGCGGGCGTTCCCGCCTATACTGACGGCGATGCTCTCCCGATGTGCCGCGGTCGTCGCCAGCCTGTTGCTGGCTGCCTTTCTCGATGCGCGGGCCCCGAATGTGCTCATCCTATTTGCGGATGACCAGCGGCCAGACACGATCGGGGCTCACGGGAACCCTCACATCCAGACTCCGAACATAGACCGGTTGGTGGCCGGCGGCTTCAGCTTTCGGCAGGCGTACTGCCTTGGCTCTCAAGGAGGGGCGGTCTGCGTTCCCAGCCGCGCGATGTTGAACACCGGCAAGAGCTTCTTTCGCATCCCGATGGACATGCGCGGCGAGACCACGCTCGGGCAGGCGCTCGGGCAGAGCGGATTCACGACGTTCGCCACGGGCAAGTGGCACAACGGCGAGGGTTCCTGGCTGAAGAGCTTTCAGCGGGGCAAGAATGTGATGTTTGGTGGCATGTCCAACCACGTCAAGGTGCCCCTCAAGGATCTGGGCCCGGATGGCAGACTGACCCCTCAGCGCGAGGGGACCCGCTTCTCGAGCACCCTGTTCGCGGATGCCGCGATCGACTTCTTGCGCAACTACCGGGAAGAGGCTCCTTTCCTTGCCTACGTGGCGTTCACCGCCCCGCACGACCCGCGCAACCCTCCTCCCCGCTACCGGCGGATGTACTACCGGGCACCACCGCCCCTGCCGCCCAACTTCGCTCCGCAGCATGGCTTTGACAACGGGCACATGACCGGGCGTGACGAGGGACTTGGCCCGTGGCCCCGGACTCGCCAGATCGTGGGGGGCCAGCTCTCGGAGTACTACGGGCTGATCAGCCACTTGGACGCTCAGGTGGGGCGCATCCTCAGAGAGCTGGGCCGGGGGCCCCACGCGGAGAACACGATCGTGGTCTACACCGCGGACCATGGCCTTGCCGTCGGGAGCCACGGGCTGCTGGGCAAGCAGAATCTCTACGAGCACTCCATGGGCGCTCCGCTGATCTTCGCCGGTCCCGGGATTCCCGCGGGAGCGGAGTCCAGCGCGCTTTGCTACCTCCTCGACATCTTTCCCACGCTTTGCGCGGAAGTGGGTGTCCGGCCTCCCGATGGCGTGGACGGTCTGGACCTATCGCCGATCTGGAGAGGAGAGGCCGATTCCGTGCGCGACACGATATTCACGTCTTTCCGCGACCTGATGAAGGCAGTCCGGGATGATCGCTGGAAGCTTATCCGCTACCCGCAGATCGACCACGAGCAGCTGTTCGATCTGCAGGCGGACCCGCACGAGACTCGCAATTTGGCGTCGGTCTCGGATCACGCTGACCGAGTTGCGGCTTTGACCGAGCTGATGCGGGACTGGCAGGCACGCATGGGGGATGACGATCCGCTGAGCGTTCCGAACCCTAAGCCGGCGAGCGTCGATCTCAGCGGCCGAGAGCGGAAAGAGGATCGCTGGCAGCCGGGCTGGATCGTCGAGAAGTACTTCCGGCGTCCTTACGGCCGCCGGGCCACTCGCTAACGTCCAGAGTGGTCAGCTGTGCCGGGTTACTAACAATAGAGCGACGATTCTTGTATGCCGCTATTCATCAGTCGCATACAGGCAAGATCTCCCTTATTTGACATATCGCTCCTATAGGTAGATATTGCGTTCCTGTCCCGCCTGTCTGACGAGGGTGTGTCCCGAAGATCCTGCGGGACTTGCAGATCAACACCGAGCCGCCACGGGAACCTGTGCCCGACCGGCAAGTGACTCCCTGACGGGCGTTTGTTCGGAGCGCGCTACAGCGGGTCGTAGCACTTGCGCGACGCGGTGCAGGTGTCCTCGTCCACGATCCCCCCGTCAGGGCCTATGGGCTTCTGGGTCACGTCGCACCAGTAGATGCGAGTGTTGGACAGTTGCACGGTTGGATCGTCATCGGCGTCGATGTACATCCCCTTCCAGCGCAACTCCGCGCAGCGGTGTCGCAGGACCTTCGTGCCCGCTCCTCGATTTCTGGACATCAGCTCTCCTCGCTACCTAGATTGGCCCGTCCCGGGCTCCATGCGAACAAAGCCGCCGGAACGGCAATGGCCATCCCGGCGGCTCATCTTCCGGGCGCAACCCGCGGGCCGCGCCACAGACTGTCGTCCCGCTAGCCGGCCATTGCCACCGCGCGCTTCACCGCGACCGAGGCCAATTGCACCTTGGCCTTGTTCCCGCTGAGCGGCGTCGCGGACGCGACCGCTGCTTCGCCGGCAGCCATGCCAGCCGCCTCGTCAGCCGCCTTGCCCTTCAGCGCCGCTTCGGCCTCCGAGGAACGCCATGGGATCGGAGCGACATGGCCCAGCACCACGCGAGCGTCCGAGATCTTCCGCCCGCGCATGCGCAGGGCGACCGATGCCGTCACGAGCGGCCAGTCAAGCAACTGCCGCTGCCGCACCTCGTAGGTCGCCGTCTTCCACGAGCCCGACGAGGGCACGGTGATCTCGGTCACAATCTCGTTCGGCTGCAGCGTATTCTCGCGCTCCGAGTCCGAGGACGGGATCTGGTACAGGTCGGCGACCGTGACCCCGCGCTCGCCGTCCGGGCCCGCGATGGTCGCCCTCGCGCCCAGCGAGATCAGGGCCGGTGCCAGGCTGGACGCGCTCACGAAGTAGGCCGGGCCCTTGTTGCCCAGAATCGCGTGGTAGCGGTTCTCGCCGTTCGGCACCAGCGCCTCGCCGTCGTGCATCGCGAGCAGCCCGTACCCGTTCCGGTAGTACCAGCAACGGGGCCGCTGCAGCAACTCGCCCGCGACCGTGCCCATGGCGCGCACCTGTGGCGCCGTGATGCCGCGCGCCGCCTGCAACAGCGACGCGTAGCCCGACGCGGCCTTCGAGTCCAGCAGATCCTGCACCGTTGCCGTTGCGCCGATGCGCAGGCCTCCGCCCTTCTTCGAGACGCCCCGCAGCGAGCGGACGTTGCGCAGGCTCACCACCCGCGACGGGTTCTCGATCCGTTCCTTCATCAGGCTGAGCAGGTCCGTCCCGCCCGCCAGCACAGCCGTGACCCCGGCCTGTGGGCTCAGCGCCTGAACCGCCGCCAAGGCTTCCGTGGGTGCGATGTATTCGAAGTTTTTCATGTTCGATGGCCTCCCCTAGGCGTCCGCGAGCGCTGCCAGCACTCGGTCCGGCGTCAGCGGCAGGGTTGGGACCCGCACGCCGATCGCGTTCGCCACGGCGTTCGAAATCGCCGCTCCTGGCGAGATGGCCGGCGGCTCGCCGATACCGATCACGCCCCGATCGTCGTACTTGTTCTGCACCATGTGGACTTCGAGCTCGCCGATGTCCGCAGCCCCTGGCAGCTTGTAGAACTCCATGTCCGGGTTCAGCATCTTGCCGGTGGCTTGGTCGTAAACCGACTCCTCGTACAGCGCCCAGGCGATGCCCTGGATCACCGCGCCGTACACCTGGCTCTCGCACTGCTCCAGGCACAGCACCAGCCCCACGTCCTGCACGGCTGCCAGCTTGTTGATCGTGACGATGCCCGTCTCCACGTCCACCGAGACATCCGCCATCTGGACGCCCCCGACGCCGGAGTCGTTGAGCTTGCCACCCTCCCGGTCGGGCTGTTTGCCCTGGCCGGTGATGGTTCGGTTGCCCAGCTTCCGGCAGGCTTCCTTCCACGTCAGCGACTTCGAAGAGTCGGACTTCGAGAAGAGCTTGCCGTCCTTGGCCACCAAGTCTTCCGCCTCTGTCTCCAGCGCTTCGGCGACGACGCCCTTGAGCTCTTCGAGGGCGTTCACGGTTGCGCGCCGCGTGGACGCTGAGGTTCCGCCGACTGTGGTCGACCCGCCCGACGCGCCCGAAATGGGCAGCCTTGAGCTGCCGATGTTGACCTTGATGTCCGGAATCTGCAGCCCGAGCGTCTCCGCCGCCACGACCGAGAGCGTCGTGTAGGTGCCCACGCCCAAGTCCTGGCTCGCCATGTTCACCGAGACGCCGCCGTCAGGCTCGATCCGCACTTCGCAGGTCGAGTCGTGCGGGCGTCCGCCCCAGGTGTGCATCGACAGCCCCAAGCCACGCTTGACCGGGCCGGGACCCGAGTCGCCGCGCTGGTGCCACTTCTCCTTCCAGCCGATCATCTCCGCGCACTTGTCAATCTCGTAGCGGTAGACCTCGGGCCGGGCGGTCAGGTCTGCGTTCTTCTTGAAGAACTCGACCGGGTCCATCTCCAGCTTGGCCGCCAGATCCTCCATCGGGCACATTGTCAGCACCGCGGCCTGCGGGTGGTTCGGGGCGCGCCAAGCGCGCGCCGGGCCGATGTTCGTGGAAACGTTCAGGTGGCGCGCCTTCTGGGCCAGCCGCTCCTCGTTGTTGTAGACGTACGGCACCGGCGGGCTGCCGCGTCCCGCGACGCCGCCCGTGGACCAAGTCTCGGCCTCGTAGGCGACCAGAGTGCCGTCCTTCTTCGCCCCGACTTTGATCTTGCCGTAGTCGGACGGGCGCCCGCCCGCCACCATCTGCTCCTCGTCACGGTCCAGCATCAGCTTGATCGGCTTTCCGGTCTTCTTGGAGAGCTGGGCGCAAGCGATGCCCCACGTGTCAATGTTGAACTTCGAGCCAAACCCGCCCCCCATGTAGGGCGTGATCACGTGCACCTGATCGGCGTTGACCGTGCCGATCGACTCGTCCCGGGACAAGCCTCTGGCGAGGTCTGCCGGGATGCGGGCAACGGCCTGGGTCGACGCGTAGACCGTGATCTCGTCACCGGTCCAGTCCACCACCTGGCCGTGCGGCTCCAGACAGCAGTGCGCGATGACTCCCAGTCCGTAGTAGCCGTCGACAGTCGCGTCCGCGCTGTTCCAGGCCTCTTCCAGGTCCGGGCCCTTGGTGTCGTCCTTCGCGGGCGTGACGCGGTTGGCCTCTCCGGCCTTCTCCACGTCCTCGTCCTTGACCCAGTGCGGCAGGCGCTCGAAGTGCACCGCGGTGGCCGCGGCCACGTCACGGGCGTGCTCCTCGGTGTCTGCGCAAACGGCCATGATCTCGGCCCCGACCCACTGGACCTCATCCCCGACGTTGAGGATGTTCACCTGTCCCATGTAGCCGGGCACCTTTTCCGCGTTGGACGTGTCGATGCCGATGATGCGCCCGTGGGGGACATCCGAGGTCACCAGACGCGCGTGCAGCATGCCGTCCAAGTTGCGGTCGTAAGAGTACTTGGCCGCGCCGCGGGCCTTCTCCGGCCCGTCGACACGTTTGTGGCGCTTGCCGATCAGGCTGCGATCGTCAGCTGCCGGCCAGTCGAATTTTGTCGCCATGTCGCGCTCTCCTCTCTAAGCCCTGGCAGCCTCGTAGACTGCCTTGCGGACGCCGACATAGGTGCCGCAGCGGCAGATGTTCCCGCACAGCCCGGCTTCCACGTCGTCCATTGACGGCCGCGCGGAACTGTCCGCGATTGCCTTGCCGGCCATGACCAGGCCGGGAGTGCAGAATCCGCACTGCTGGGCGTCTTTGTCGACGAACTGGGCCTGGACGGGGTGCATCGAGTCTTCCGTCGAGATGCCCTCGATGGTCTCGATCCTGCGCCCCTGGGCCTCGATTGCCAGCATCGTGCAGGAATACACCGGCGAGCCGTCGACGATCACTGTGCAGGCACCGCAGGTTGCGCGGTCGCACACCTTCTTAGCGCCTGTCATGTCGAGGCTGTTGCGCAGCGCGTCGATCAGCGTCACGCGCGGCTCAACCTCCAAACTGTGGCTCTCGCCGTTAATGTTGAGCGTGATCGGGACCGGACCCGGGCCGACGGGCTCGTGCGCGTCAGCGCGCGCGGGAACGGCGGTGCCGATAGTCCCTACAGCGCCGGCGCCAATCCCTACACCTTCGAGGAAGATGCGGCGGGAAAAGCCCTTGCCAGGCTTGCTGTCTGGGACGCACGCCGGGCCTTCTTTAGAGTTGTTGGAACTCACCTAGCGTTTCTCCTTTCAGTGTTCTTCAATCCGACAGGCGCGGCGGTGCCCGCACGGCACCGCTGCGACACGCCCGCCAATAGTGCCTACAGACTATAGCAAAGGTCCTGCGATCCCCGTTCGGGCCACTCCCGTCGCTCATCACGGGATTGGCCGGATCTCCAATACCGCGACACCGGCCGCGAGGCTGTCCAATCGGCGGTCTCCCGAAACAAGGCGCCCGAAGTTCACATAGCGGCCGTCGGCCAAGGGCAGGGCGGTCTGCCCCAGGAAGAATCCGCCCCCCGAATCCGCTCCCTGGCGCAGCAAGCCCAGGCTTCCCCGCAGGAACGGCTTGGGGTTTAGCTCTGAGCGGATCAGGTCCATGCCCGCCCCGGCGGCTGCGTAGCCGTTGGGTCGGACCGCGAAGAAACGCGTCCCGTCAAAGGCCCCGGCAGCGGCCTGGTTGCGAAAGTGCTCGGAGGTCAACGGGGCCTGGTCGTAGTCGAGCTCGATGTCAAAGTCGCCCAGATCGGTGCGCATTCGCAACCGCACGCCGAGTGTCTTGGCGACGCGCTGGTAGTCCTCCGGGGCCAGCAGCGGGTTGAGGGGCATCCCCATCAGGGCCGTGCCGAGGATCGGCTCGCCGGCGGGAAGCGGCCCGTCCTGTGGCGTGCCCTTGATGGCTGCCGCGGCAAGCTGCGCTTCGAATCGCACCTTCGGGTCAGCATGCCCCAAGTTCTCGCCGACGGGCTCGGCCACGTCATCGCTGGCGGCCTCGCGGGCTACCGCCCTCAGAGCGGCTGCGCGCACGAACTCGTTGTCATCGCCCAGCAGGGGCAGGAGTCGGGCCCGGATCGGTGGCTTGCCGGCGATGCCGAGCTCGCCGGCCGCAAGCGCAGCCGCCCACCGGCTGTCCTGATCGTCCGAATCGAGGTACTCCGCCACGAACTCCTCACCGCCGCCGGCCGCCATGCGCATGATTGCCGTCATGGAGGTCGCGATCGGCGCGGCGCTCGCGGTGATCTGGGGCACGGCATCCCCGACGCCCGCCTTGCCCAGCGCCTCCGCAGCGCGCGTGACGACCACCCGGTCGTCATCCCCCAGCAGCGCGCGAAGCCTTCCCGCGACGCCTTCGGGCGGCGGCCCGCCCGGGGTTCGGTTGTCGAATAGGTTGCCCGTGGCGAACGCAGCGGTCGCCCGGACGGACGGGGCGGGATCGTCCATCGCGCCCAGCAGCAGGCCGGTGGCGGCGCGGCCCTCGATGCGGGACAGGGCGAGAAATGCGCGCGCGCGCGTTTCCGCGATCGGGCTCTCGAGCTGTTCCCTGAGCCACTTGTCGGCCACCGAGCGGTCCTCCCGCAGCAGGAAGTCACCCTCGATGCGGTGGACCGGGCGGGTGAACACGAGCCACCCAGCGGCGCTCGCCAGCAGCACCATGCAGGCCACCAAGGTTCGCCAAGCCATGCGTGGCCAGCCGGCCGTTCGATCCTCCCCGAGATCTGAGTCCAGCCAGCTACTCATCGGGCCTGCTCGCGGCTGTTACTCTGGCCCTGTATGGCCGCGCAAGCCGAGGCCTTGGAGGCCATCCGCGAGGAACTCCGCAAGTATTCGCACCCGCTGCTCGACTTTGATGTTCGCGAAACCCCGGCTGGCCGGATCGAACTTGTCATCGATCTCAGGTCCAAGCCACCCAACATCCATACATACTACTTGGAGATCCACCCCCGCGATTTGCGGCACTCCCAGTTTCGCGGGACTCTGCAGCGCATGATCTTCGAGGGCCTGCACGACTACTTTGTCGAGATGTTCGAGTACACCCCGCAGAGCATCGACAATCCCGCCGGCCCGTACGCACTGCAGCGCTGAGGCCCCTGGTGGGACTGGCCGGGATCATCGAGCGCGAGGTGCGCGCTGGCGGGCCGATGCGGTTTCACCGCTTCATGGAGCTCGCGCTGTACCACCCCGAGCTTGGCTACTATCGATCGCGGCGGGATCCATTCGGGAAGGGGGGGGACTACTTCACGAATGCTCAGCTGCAGCCAGTATTCGGGCGTCTGGTCGGGCAGCAGTTCGCCCAATGGCGGTCCGCGATGGGAAACCCCGACGATTTCCGCGTGATCGAGCCCGGCGCCGGGCGCGGCGAGACCCGGGACGTGGCGCTCCGCAGCTTGCCGGGCGTGCAGTGGGAGACCGTAGAGCACGGAGAGCGGTGGCCAACCGGCTCGCTGACCGGGGTGGTCTTCTGCAACGAGTTCTTCGACGCGCTGCCAGTGGACTTGGTCCAAAGGTCGGCGTCGGGCAGGCGCTGGTTCGAATGGGGCGTAGACCTGCAAGGGGGGGGCCTATCGTGGTGTCGGCTCGGGCCGAGCCGGCCGCGCAGTGGCCTGCCGCAGATCGCGCCTGGCCGCCGCATCGAGACCTGCGAGCGCCAGATGGAGGCGATGAGGCGCATCTTGGCCGGCCTTCGGCGCGGCTGGGTGGTGGTGATCGATTACGGGTACACCCGACGGGAGGTTGAGGCCGCAGATCTCTACCCGGACGGCACGCTGATGGCCTACACGCGGCACAGGGCCACGCCAGATGTGCTCCGCGATCCCGGACAGCGCGACATTTCGGCGCATGTCAACTTCAGCGCGCTCAGGGATGTCGCGCGCGATTCCGGCGCCGAGGTCGTGGGCCTCGACACGCAGCAGGCCTTCCTGTTGGAGGTGGGCCAGCTCGACGACTTCCAAGCTGCCCTGGCCGGGCCGTCTGACCGGCGCCGCCAAGAGCGCAGAATGCAGCTGAAGACGCTTCTGGTCGGTCTAGGGGAGACGTTCCGAGTGCTCCTGATCCACAAGGGCTAGGAATATACTTGGCGGGGAGCCAGGACACATTGCCTGCGGAGCCTCATTCCACGATCGGCCAGCTTGAGGGCCGGCGGTTCTCGTTCTACCCGGCGATTCTCGGGATCGACCACAACGAGTGGACGCTGGGGGATTCGACGTGGTCGGAAGTACAAGTGCGCAATTGCGAGACCGGCGCGGACTTCTGGATTCCGAAGCGCGAGCTGGGCGGAGTCAGCAGCTCCGACTCGCCCGTGCTGATCTTGGGCCTTCGCCGAGAGCTGGAGTTCAAGGCTGGCGGAATTTTCCCGCACCGCCGGGTCGTCACCGAGATACCGTCGACCCCGGCCGCCCGCCGGGGGGTGCCCGACCCCGCTCCAGAGCCTGGGCAGCGGAACCTGTCAGTGGCCGATGCCCGCGTTGTCCAACTGCTGGCCTTGGCCGTCGGCGTGGCGCTAGTGCTGTCCGTTCTCATCTTCCTGGGCCTCACTGGCCGGTTGCACAACCCGCTCGATCGCTGGTTCCGCGCGGACACGTCAACTGCCGACCAGCGCTACATCGGCCTCTCCGCCGCGGACAGCAGTTTCTCGGTGGTCGCGCGGCTGGGGCGGGCTGATTTGGAGCAGTGGATCAGCGGTGCTGAGGACGAGATCCAGTTTCAGGCCCTGCACTACCCCCAGCGTCGCTATATCGTCATCCTGATGGGCGGCTCGCGATCCGACATGCGCTATCTGGGAACGCTGCACGGTCCCACCCGCCAAGTGCTCGACTCTGCCGAACTCCGCAGCGGTGGCGACACTGGTCCCATGATGCGCAACCTGCCGGACTTCTAGCGCGAGATACACCCCCCGCGTGTCGTAGCTTGGATGGTCCGCGCTCGCGCGGGCAAGGAGTCCGCGAGGCACCGGGGCCGTTCCTGGAATGCCCGCACTCTTTCCTTGCCGGCCTTGCCGCGGTGTCGCCCAGCAGTGGCCCGGTCCTCGGCGTTGCGCCGCCGGCGCTGCGCCCCATCCGGCGCACGCTCGAACTCCTCACCTGTCCGCGGATCGGCGGAGACCAGCACTGTCCCCCGTCCCGGTTCCGCGTGCTCAGACCCAGCCCGAGGACCCGGCCCCGCCGGGGCTTGCCACGGCCCGGACGCTTCGCGAGCCCCAGCGCCGTTCCGGGCACGCAACGGTGTCGCGTTGCGTTGCCCGTCCGCCTCGACGGCTGATGATGCCGCAGCGGCACGTTCCGCCGCTGGCCCGATCCGGAGCGACATGCGGAATTCCCGACCGCTGGGGCGTGCTCGCTCGGTGATCACACGCCGGCCACCGCCGGAATCGAGGGTGACTTGCACGGCTGCGATAAGCCCTGTTCTGGCCTGCCCCGTCAGGCTCGCATCACGCAGGGGGTAACGGCCGGCCTATCAGGGGCAGGCAGGCCGGCGCACTCGCCGATCGCTATTGAAGCTAGCTTTTCGGAAGGGGCAGGGCCTATCCCCAACGCCATGCGGTGGATCTGACACCCATTCCCGTCGCGCAGACGGCTCAAGTTGCGGACGACACCAGCGCGGCGGTGCTCAGGATGACGCGAATCCCGGTCAGCGCTTTCCAGCCCCACGAAGCCCTACCAGCACGTCCAGCAGGCGATCAACCTCGGCGGACGTGTTGTAGTGCGTCAGGCCGATGCGCACCAAACCGCCAACCTCTTCGACGCCGAGATCCGCGGTCACATTCTGGGCGTAGAAGTTCCCGTCCCAGACGAAGATCCCCTGCGACGCGAGGATGCTCGCCGTACGCCGCGGCGAGACCCCGCGCACGCGAATTGCCACCGTGGGCACGCGGGAATCGAACAGCGTGTCATCCTTGATGCCGAAGACCTCGACGTCGGGATTCTCGAGCAAGCCCCGTACCAAGCGCTGGCAGAGGCCCCGCTCGTAATTCTGGATCGCCGTCATACCTGCAACGACAGCCTGTCTCCGGCGGCAATTGGGCCCGACTGTTCCGAACCGGCGGCCCACGTTCGCGATGTAGTCGATCGCCGCCGTAACGCCGGCCATGCCCTCGTGGTTTTGCGTGCCGGTCTCATGCCGACCGGGAAGTCGATTGCCCGCGGGGCGCACCTGATAAATCGGCAGGCGCAGCAATTGATGCCGCCTGCCGTACAGCAGGCCGACGTGCGGGCCGAAAAACTTGTAGGCCGAGCATGCCAAGAACTCGCAGCCCAGCCGGCGCACGTCGATCGGTCCGTGCGGTGCGTAGTGCACCGCGTCGACAAAAACGCGCGCGCCGTAACGGTGGGCGGTGCGCGTGATGGCGGCGACGTCGTTCAGCGTTCCCACGGCGTTCGATGCGTAGCCCACGGCCACCAGCTTGGTCCTCTTGGTCATCTTGCCGCGCAGGCTTCTGAGTGTGATCGTGCAGTTTCGGGGCTGGAACTTGACTTCCTTGACCCGCACACCGTGGCGCTCCAAGCTCTTCCACGGGGCATAGTTGGCGTCATGGTCCAGTCGCGTGACGACGATCTCGTCGCCCTGCGAGAGTTGCCTGCCCAGGGCCCGGCTGAGCCAGAACGTGAGCGTCGTCATGTTCTGGCCGAAGATCACTTCGGAAGGGCGGCAGCCGAGCAGGTCGCCGGCCGCGCGGTGGGCGCCCGCCACCACCGCATCCGTCTCGCGGCTGGTCCGGAAGGCCCCGTGCCGGTTCGCGTTGGATCGCGCCATGTACCCGGAGACGGCGTCGATGACCCGCTGCGGAACTTGGGTACCCCCCGGGCCGTCAAAGTAGACTTCCGCGGTCTTTTTCCGCGGCGCGTCCAGCGCCGGGAATTGCGATCGCACCCAAGCCGTGTCGAACGGTCTAGACATGCCCCCTAGTCGAATTCAGCCTACAAAGGATACCGCAGGCATCGGCTAGTGTATAGCTTGGCTCGGTCTGCGCCCCGGTCCGCTGTATGACGGTCTCGGTAGTGATACCACAGCGCAACCGCGCGGGCCTGCTCGACCGGGCGCTTCGATCGATCGATCGGCAGGATTTGCCCGTGGGTGTGGCACTGGATGTGGTCGTCGTGGACAACGGATCCGAGGACGGGTCGCGGGCGGTCGCCACTTCGCGCGGGGCACGGTTCGTGGCGCTAGGCCGGAACTTGGGCGTCAGCCGAGCCTTCAATCGCGGCATTGCCGAGGCCCGGGGGACTTGGGTCGCTCTCGTCAACAACGATGTCCGGCTGGCCCCGCAATGGGTGGCCCGGACGCTCGAGGCGGCCGTCGCCCGGCGGGCGTGGTTCGCGACGGGCAAGATCTACGACGCGACGCGGCCAGAGTTGATCGACGGTGCCGGTGACGCAATCTGCCGGGGGGGCATCGCTTGGCGGTTGGGGCATGGCAAGCCCGACGTCCCGGCGCTCTCGCGCGTTCGGCCTACTTTCTTTCCTTCCGCTACCGCTTCGCTGTTCCGGCGGGACTTCTTCGAGAGGGCGGGGCATTACGACGAGGACTTCTTCGCCTATCTGGAGGATGTCGAGCTGGGACTGCGGGCCGCCGCCCTGGGCTTGGCGGGCGTGTACGTGCCCGGCGCCGAGGCGTGGCATCTGGGCAGCGCGACCGCCGGGCGCTGGAGCGATGCGGCCGTGGAATGGATCACGCGCCACCAGCTGCTGATCCTGGCGAAGCACTATTCCGAGCCTATGTTGCTGCGATTCGGGGAGCCCGTCTTGGCGGCGCAGCTCCTGTGGGCTCTTCTCGCGGTGTCGCGTGGCCGCTTCGGCGCATGGCTGGCCGGCCTCAAGGCCGGCCTTGCCGATTGCCGGACGCATTGGCGTCCGCACAGTCGCCCCGGTGAGGCGGGCTTGGTCGCGGCCCTTCTCGCGGCCGAGAGCGAGCTTGCAGAGTTTCAGCGCGCCTGTGGCTGGGACACCACTTGGAAGTGGTACTTTCGCCTAGTGCTTCCCCGTCTCTCGGTTCGGTAATGGTTCCGGCCGTCGCCGCGGTGATCGTGGCGTACCGCTCCGGCGCGTTCCTCGAGGCCTGCTTGGACGCGCTGGCCGGAAGGGTGCGCGAGACGGTCGTGGTCGACAACTGCCCCGAGGCGCGGTCCGGCCCGGGCCTTCGCGGTCGCTTTCCCGGGGTGGCGTGGGTTGACAGTGACCGCAATGGCGGTTTCGCGGCGGGCGTGAACCGGGGCGTGGCCGCGACGACGGCTCCCCACGTGCTGCTGCTCAATCCTGACTGCGAGCTGCTCACGGGCATTGAGGACCTCGTCAGCGCGTGCCAGGACGGGGCGGTCGCCGGTGCCGGGGGATTGCTCGTTGATGCGGACGGGGCTCCGCAGTCCGGCTTTTTCGCGCGCCGGCTGCCCACTCCGGCAGTGCTGGCATGCGAGGCTGCCGGCGCCAACGGGCTGTGGCCGGCGAACCCGCTGAACCGCCGTTACCGCATGCTCGACATGCGCCCCGAGGAGGCGCGGGACGTGCAGCAGCCGGCGGGAGCGTTCCTGCTGCTGCGGCGGGACTGTTTGGCTCGCGTCGGGGGGCTGGACGAGCGCTTCGCCCCGGTGTGGTTCGAAGATGTCGATCTGTGCAAGCGGTTGAGCGATGCGGGCTACCGCCTGCGCTACGTGCCCACCGCAGTCGCCCGCCACGCGGGCGGGCACTCGGTGGCGGCGCTTCCCGAGGGCGAGCGGGTGGCTGCTTGGTATGGTGGTCTATTGCGGTACGCGAGGAAGCACTTCCCGCGCGGAACCTACGGCATCGTTCGCACGGCGGTCATGCTGGGCTTGGCACTGCGGGCTCTGGGCTGCTGCGCAACGCGATCCTTCGACCGTGCCGCGGCCCATGTCGCGATGCTGCGTCGGGTGGCGCTCGGTCCCCGCGCGACCGCGGGCCAACCGTGACTTGGCCGGTCGCCCACCGCTAGATCCTACGGACGGACAGACATTGATGGGAAGGCAGCCCTTGGTGTCCGTCACCGTCGTCACCTACAACAGTGGTCGGTTCATCCGGCGGTGCCTGGAGTCCGTTCTGGAGCAGGATCACCCAGCGGTCGAGGTGATCGTGATCGACAACGCGTCGACGGATGGCACCTGCGACATCCTCGAGCGCTTCGAGCGGCGGTGCCTTGTCGTCTACAACCAGGAGAACGTCGGCTTCGCCGCGGCCCAGAACCAAGCCATCGGCCTTTCCCGCGGACAATGGGTGCTCACGCTCAACCCGGACGTGCTGTTGCTGTCGAACTTCGTGGCGCGCCTTCTGGAGGCGGCCGGCTTGGATCCGCACGCCGGCACGATCTGCGGCAAGCTCCTGCTCGCTGACGCCAGCTTCGACATCGAGGGCAGGCAGAGGCTGGACTCGACGGGGATGTACTTCACGCCCATGCTGCGCCACAAGGACCGCGGCTGCCTGGAAGTCTGCAACGGCCACTATGACCGAGCCGAGTATGTCTTCGGGGCGACGGCGGCGGCGGCGTTCTACAGCAGGGCGATGATCGAGGACATTTCCGTGGACGGAGAGTTCTTCGATTCCGAGTTCTTCACGTACCGCGAGGACGCGGACGTGGCCTGGCGGGCGCAGCTGATGGGCTGGAAGTGCATCTTCGACCCGCGTGCCGTGGCCTATCACGTGCGCAGTCTGCGGCCGGGCATGCGCAGCGAGCTGCCCCCCGAGATCAACATGCACTCGGTCAAGAACCGGTTCCTGATGCGCATCAAGAACATCACGCCGGGCCTGTACGCGCGCAACGCGCTCTCGATCACCGTCCGAGACTTGGGGGTCGTTGCCTACTGCATCCTCATCGAGCACCACTCGCTGCGGGCCTTCGTGAGAGTGGCGCGCGGTCTTCGGGCCGCGCTGCGCAAGCGGCGCATGATCCAAGCGCGCCGGCGCGTGCACGACACGTACATGGCCAGCTGGTTTCGCTACCGCCCCGCCAGCATCCCGCTGTCGTCGCCGATTGCCGTGCGCGATGCGGCCCCGGCCGTCTTGGTGCAGGTCGCCTCGCGGGACAAGCCATGAGGATTGCCCTGCTGGGCACTCGCGGGATTCCGGCCAACTACGGCGGGTTCGAGACCTTCGCCGAAGAGCTCTCGGCTCGCCTTGCGCGGCGAGGCCATGAAGTCACGGTATATTGCCGCTCGCATTACGCCGCCGAAGCCCGTCGGTACCGTGGCGCGCGGTTGGTCGTGCTACCCACGATTCGCGGCAAGCACACTGACACGGGTGTCCACACTTTCCTGTCGACGGTGCACCTGCTCTTGCGGGGCGCCGACGCCGCTATCTACTGCAACGGGGCCAATGCGATCTTCTCCTTCTGGCCGCGTCTGATCGGGATACCCACCGTTCTCAACGTGGATGGCCTGGAGCGCAAGCGCAAGAAGTGGAAGCGCGCGGCCAGGGCCTGGTACGCGGTGTCCGAGCGCCTCGCGACCCTGTGCCCCGACTTGGTCGTGACAGACTCGCGTTTCGTGCAGCGGTACTATGAGCGGGCTCACGGGCTGGCGTGTCGCTACATCGGGTACGGCGCGCCGCCTCGCGAGACGCGCCGCACCGAGAAGCTGGCTGAGCTCGGCTTGGATCCAGGCGGGTACTTTCTCTATGTCAGCCGGCTGGAGCCGGAGAACAACGCCCTTCTGGTGGTCCGCGAATTCGAGCGAAGCGCCACGCGCCGCAAGCTCGTGGTGGTCGGCGACGCGCCGTACGCCGCGGCGTATATCCGCCGGGTGAAGGCCACGTCCGACCCGCGGATCGTGTTCGCCGGGGGTGTCTACGGGGCGGCTTACGGAGATCTGCAGGCGCGCTGCCACGCCTACATCCACGCGACCGAGGTCGGAGGGACGCACCCCGCGCTGGTCGAGGCCATGGGCCGCGGATGCGCCGTGGCCTTCCTCGACACTCCTGAGAACGCCGAGGTGGTCGCGGCCGCCGGGCTTCGTTTCGAGGCCCGGTCGGGCGATCTGGCCCGGCGGATCAACGATCTCGACACGGCGGGGCCGGAACGACTCGCCTCCCTGCGCGAGGCGTCAGCCCGGGAGGCGGCCGCCCGCTACGACTGGGACGAGGTGACCGACGGGTACGAGAGCGTCCTGCGCGCTGTTGCGCGCCGTTGACGAGCACGGTCCCGCGGTCGCTACAGTAGGGGCGAGCCCGGCGTGCACGAACACCAAGTCGAGCCAACTGTCGAGGAGTTCTTCGGCCCCGGCGGGATCCTTGCCGATGCGATGCACGGGTGGGAGCTTCGCGCCGGCCAGATGGACATGGCGCGCGCGGTCGACGACGCCATCTCCGAACGATGCCACCTGATCGTGGAGGCTGGCACGGGCACGGGGAAGACGCTGGCATATCTGGTCCCGATCGTGCTGGGGGGCCACCGCGCCGTAGTCTCCACCGCGACCAAGAACCTGCAGGACCAGCTCGTGCGCAAGGACATCCCGTTCTTGAAGCAGGTGCTGGGCGACGGGCTGCGTGTGGCGGTCATGAAGGGGCGGAACAACTTTCTCTGCCTGGACAAGCTTCGCGACTTCGAGCGCCGGCCGACTCTGACTGGCCTCAAGCAGACCGAGGAGCTGCAGACGGTCCTCGAGTGGGCGACAACGACTCGCACCGGTGATCGCGCCGACGTGCCCGGGCTGGCCTCGGACAGCAAGCTCTGGCCGCGCATCGACGCCCGTCGCGAGGCCTGCGCCGGACGGGATTGCGAGCTCTTCGAGGAGTGTTTCGTGACACGCATGCACCAGCGCGCCCGCAAGGCGGATCTGGTGATCGTGAACCATCACCTGTATTTCGCCGACCTCTCCATCAAGGAGGATGACTTCGGCCCGATCGTTCCCGCACACGCCGTGGTGGTCTTCGACGAGGCGCACGAGATCGAGGGCGTGGCCGGGCAGATTTTCGGGGCGTCTCTGAACGCTTGGCAGTTCGATGACCTCGCCTCGCGCACGCAGGCCGCGGCCAAGCAGGGGCGCTTCGGCAAGCCGCGCCTGACGGGGGCGATCCGGGCGCTGCGTGCCGCCAGCAAGTCCTTCTTCGACCTCTTCGCCAAAGTCACGGGCCGCACTCGCTTCGCGGAGCGCAGCGCCTTCCGGCGGCGCCACCAGGTCCGCTACCGGGCCTTGCTCGGGGCGCTTGAGGGGGCGGTGGCGGAGATCGGCCTGGTCGAGGGGCACCAGGACCAGACCGGGCCGCTGCAAGCGCAGGGCCGGCAGCTCCGCCTGCTCTTGCGCGCGTTTCTCGCGGACATCGATGACCGGATGCTGGAGGAAGCGGACGAATTTCCGGTGGTCCAGGCGCTGATCGAGGATCGCAGCGGTGAGTTCGTGTACTGGCTGGGAAAGCGTGGTCGGGGCGTGGCCCTGCACGCCACCCCGGTAGAGATCGGGCCTGTGCTGCACGACCGACTCTTCACCGCCGAGGTCACGGCTGTGCTGACGTCCGCGACCCTCAGCGTGGAGGGGGCGTTCGAGTACATGCGCTCCCGCCTCGGGCTGCGTGCGTGCACCGAGCTCGTGATCCCCGGTCATTTCGACTACCCCCGCCAGGCGCTGCTCTACTTGCCCGGATCCCTGCCGCCGCCCGGACATCCGGAATTCCCTCGGTGCGCTGCGCGTGAGGTCGAGACTCTGCTCGGCATCACGCGCGGGCGCGCGTTTGTGCTGTTCACCAGCTACAAGCAGATGCGGAGCGTGCGCAAGCTTGTGGCGGGCAACCTGGACTACCCATGCCTGATGCAGGGCGAAGAGCCCAACCCGCAGCTGTTGGAGCGATTTCTGATGACCCAAGACTGCGTGCTCTTCGCCACGGCCAGTTTCTGGCAGGGCGTTGACGTGCCCGGCGACCAGCTCAGCTGCGTGATCATTGACAAGCTTCCCTTCGCGGTACCGTCCGATCCGATCGTGCAGGCTCGCTCTGGCCGCATCCAGGCCGGCGGCGGCAATGCCTTCGCCGAGTACCACCTTCCCACGGCCACCTTGGCGCTCAAGCAGGGTTTCGGGCGGCTGATCCGGTCCGCCTCGGACCGAGGCGTGCTGGCACTGCTAGACGGGCGCGTGCTCACGAAGAACTACGGCCGCGTGTTTCTCAACAGCCTTCCGGAGTACACCCGCACTAGCGACTTGGCGGATGTGCGGGCTTTCTTCGGCGCATCCCAACGCCTCAGGCCGCCAGCAGCGCGACAGCCTCGTCGGCGAACAGCAGCCCCTCGTCGCTGAGGCGCAGCGTCCGAGACGGACTGTCCTCCAGCCAGCCACGTTCCGCCATGCCGCGAATTGTCGGAAGCAGATCCCTCCACTCGTCCTCGCTAAGCCGGACGCCGCGCGACGTGCGCAGGCCTGTCAGGATCCGCTCGGCCCGACGATCAGATGGGCTGATCTGGCGGATCCCGCCGCGCGGGGACCCCTCAGCGGCAAATCGCCCGACGTACTCCGGGGCCGTCGGCACGTTCCACCAGCGGCGAAGACCGTCAAAGGAGTGCGCGTCACCGCCAAAGCCCCAGTAGGGCGTCATGTTCCAGTACTTGAGGTTGTGCAGGCTCTGGCATCCAGGCCGGGCGAAGTTCGAGATCTCGTACCGTTGGTATCCCGCGCCTCGCAAGCGGTCGACGGCCAGTAGGTACAGGTCCAAGATCATGTCCTCGCTGGGAACGTGGCGGGCCCCGTAGCGCTTGCCGCCGGCGCGCAGCTCGCGCCCCAGTCGACTGGCGTCGTCGGTCTCAAGCATGTAGACCGAGACGTGGTCGACATCGAGGCGCTCGATCCAGTCCAGAGAGTGTTTCCACGTGGTCTCAGTCTGGCCGGCCAGCCCGGCGATCAGGTCCACCGAGATTTGGCGAATCCCGCGGCTCCTCAGCCGTCGTACGTCTGCTGTGACCGTCTCGGCCGTGTGGCGGCGTCCCGCTTGGCGGGCGACGCGGGCTTGGAATGACTGCACGCCCAGGCTAGCGCGGTTAACACCGGCCGCGAGCCACTGGTCCACGCGTTCGGCAGGAGCCTCGCCGGGGGCAACCTCGATGGTGGCCTCGGCCCACTCGCGGGCAGGCAGCCGCGCGGCGATCGCACGGAACTCCTCGGGTTCGAGCAGGCTGGGACTGCCACCGCCGAAGTAGAGCGTGTCCCCCTCGACCGCTCCCGCCGCGGCCAGTTCCTTGGCCAGCCAGCTCACGTACTGCGCCCGCAGCGAGCGGCCGAACACGTCGGAGCGGAAGTTGCAATAGGTGCACTTCTGGGCGCAGAAGGGAATCGAGATGTAAATTCCTGCCTGTGGCACCGGCACGTGCCGCGCTTCCGCTGCAGAGCCGCATCGTAACCCAAGCCCACCATGCGCCGGTCGGCTTGTCATCCGCGCGCTGTCTCCAGCCCGCGCTGGTCAGTCGTCAGACCGGTCAGCGTCACGCATCGCGGCCCGCTGGCGCACCTCTTCCTTCAGCCGCCCCGCGAAGGCGGTCGCCTCCTTGGATGCCTTGCGCGTGGCCTGCGCGACCTGCGGCTTGGCGCGCTTCCAAGCTTCCTCGACCTTGGGCTTGGCGCGCTTGATGGTCTTCTCGATCTCTGGCTTGGCCCGATCCCACGCTGCCTCGGCCGAGGGCTTGACCTTCTCCTCGAGTATTTGCTTAGCAGCCTCCCGAACGCGGGGGTCGGCGGCCACCTTGCGGACGGCGCCGGCCAAGAGATTCTTCAGGAGCGGCATGAAGCCGTATGCTATCAGCCCGGCCGCCAGGGCGAGTCTGCGGGCTCACGGGTCGGCCGGCGAGCACGCCGGTGGATTTCGCCCTCGGGTCGCAGCCGTCGCGCCGGGCCGGTTCTCGCGGCGGTGGGGATGGCCCTCCACTGCGGTGCGGCTATCGGTCCGTCGCGCCTCGGCCGTTTTCCGCACGCCGTCCTCCGGGAGCGTATCGGGGAAGCCTGCGGCGCTATTCCCGACCGGCCTGGCCGACCTTGGCCAGGAAGAGCTCGTGAAGGCGGGTGTCAGCGGTCAGTTCCGAGTGGAAGGTTGCTGCGAGGTGCAACCCATCCTCCACCAAGACCGGGTCGTCTCCATCTTTCAGCAGGACCACTGCGCCCGGGCCCACCGACCTGATGATCGGGGCACGGATAAACATGGCTTCCAAGCGGCCAGCGGCAGTGCGTGCCGCGAACGCCGGCTCCGGGTCGATGTGGTGGATGGAACTGTCGACTTGGCGGCCGTAGGCGTTGCGCTCGATCGCGATGTTCATTGCCCCGAGCGACGGTTGGGGCGGATTCGACACACGCCTGGCGAGCAGAATCGCGCCGGCACAGGTGCCGAGCATCGGGCGCGACATTGCAAACCGGCGCAACCCGTCCCAGAGGCCCTCTCCCTCGAGCAGTATCAGGTGTGTCGTGCTCTCGCCGCCGGGCAGCACCAGCCCCCGCACTCCCTCGAGTTGGCGCGCATAACGCACCTCGACCGGGGTGGCTCCGAGTGAGGCAAGTCGGGCCGCGTGAGCTGCGAAGTCGCCCTGCAGGGCGAGCACCCCAATTCTCATACCAGCTTGCGAAACGGTTTGCGGGAACTGGCGGCTGTAGGCCCGCTACCAGCCGCGCGTCTGCAGCAGCTCGGACTCGTCCATCGCGGCCACTTCCAGGCCTGGCATCGGCTTGCCGAGGTCTTCGCAGGCCTCCAGCAGCTTTTCGGGATCGCTGAAGAACGTTGTCGCCTTGACGATAGCCGCTGCCCGGCGCTCGGGGTCCTCAGACTTGAAGATGCCCGATCCGACAAAGACTGCCTCGGCTCCGAGTGTCATCACCAGTGACGCGTCCGCCGGGGTCGCGATGCCGCCGGCGGAGAAGTTGGGGACGGGAAGCCGACCCTCGCGCGCGACCCACTGGACGAGTTCCAAGGGTGCCTGGAGCTCCTTCGCGTGGCCCGCGAGCTCGTCCCTCGATGCGACCGTGAGCTGGCGCATCTGGCGCTGGATCGTGCGCATGTGCCGCACTGCCTCCACAATGTCGCCCGAGCCCGCCTCGCCCTTGGTGCGGATCATCGCCGCGCCCTCCGCGATTCGGCGCAGCGCCTCGCCAAGGTTTCGCGCGCCGCACACGAATGGCGCCTTGAATGCGTGCTTCTCGATGTGGTAGGCCTCGTCGGCGGGCGTCAGGACTTCGCTCTCGTCTATGTAGTCGACCTTGAGAGCCTGCAGCACCATGGCTTCCGCAAAGTGGCCGATGCGGGCCTTCGCCATGACGGGAATGGAGACCGTCTGCATGATCTCCCGCATCTTCTGGATGCTTGCCATGCGCGCGACTCCGCCCTCTTTGCGGATGTCCGCGGGGACGCGCTCCAGCGCCATGACCGCAACGGCGCCGGCCTGTTCTGCGATCAGGGCTTGGCGGGCGTCGGTGACGTCCATGATGACGCCGCCCTTAAGCTGCTCGGCTAGGCCGATCTTCAGTCGGAGTTCGTCTGTGAGAAACATTCTGCTGTCATCCACCGTGGAACGCCGCGGCACGGGTTCCTCTAGGCAGCCCCGCGGGCCCCCCTCACATCCTAGCGGATGGAGCGCCCATCGGGAAGGCCGCCACTGCGGACCTTCCGCGGTCTGACTCCCGTCCCCGACGTCTGCTCCTCATATCGAGAGCGGCGAGGCAAGTTGGCTCAGTCGAGGTCCTTGAACACATCGCGATCCGAACAGCTCAGGGGCCAGCGGTTGGAGCGATCTGACTCCTCTTGGGCAGACTCGCGATTGGCAGGCGTGCGCGTCGGCGGATCCCCCGCCTTTGCCGCGTTGAAGGTGAACGGCCCTGCCGAAGCTGCAGCAGTGGTGTTTTCGGTCAGCGAACCGACACTAGAGGGAGACGGATAGGCCGCTGCCAAGACCGCGGCCGACGGCCGGAGGTGGCGACCTAGCGGCCCTTCGGCGCCGTATGCGTGTCCACCAGGTCTGACGCCCCTGAGCGCCGGTTCCTGCCAAGCGCAGCCAACCGCAGATCGGTCGATTCACCCACCCCGTGTAGCGTTCGCGCGGAGTTCGGCGAGTACAACAGACCGCTCAGTAGCCCGCTGGCGGGCTCCCCCGGTTGGTCTGATGCTGTGATAGTTGAGGCTCTTGGGGTGGCGGAGTCGCGATCCTCGCGGGCACCGATCTAGTTGTCGACCGTCACGCGCTTAGGATGTGGAGACTGATCATACGGGCCTCCCTTACGACCACTACGGACATGAGCGCAAGCTCGTCATGGTCCGCCACGGGCAAATGGCCAGCTTGCTCCGGCGGCATGATGAGGGCCACCGGGGCTGGCACTAGACTATGCGATCTCGCGCAACCTTGCCGCAAACTCGGAAGCGTCTTCGCAGTCGATAATCAGATCGACGATCTCCCACAGCGGAGCGGCGTCTTCGATGCCCTCGATCCACCTCGCTAGGTCGGTCGCGGCGACGGCCCCGAATCTTCGCTCGGCCCGTTTGCAAAGACTGACCTCTTGCTCGCCTAGAAGCTCGGCCCGTGCCTCGGCCCGCAACTCGGCTCGTGCCTCGGCCCGCAGCTTCGCTTGGTACTCCCGGGCGCACGCCTCCAGATATGTCAGCATCGTGCCTGACTTCTGCATCTCTTGCATCTTCACGCTGTCCTCCAATATCTCCAAGTCGACGCCCGTCCGGGCGATCGTCAGCCGCGTCCATCCCCGCAACACCTTCAGCACCCTGCGTTGCTGCTGCGATCCCAGCAGCCTGCCCTGCGCTTCCAGAATAGAGTGCACGGCCTCTGGATCCAAATCCTTCCCGAGCAGTTCGGTCGAGATCATGAGTTCGACGACGTTGTCCTTCGAGAGCGACGCTTTGGCATGCTGCTTCACGTCGATCAGTTCGTAGCGCATGCCGACGGGCATGCGCGTTACTGCACGGTCCAGAGGCCGCAGTCCCCGCTTATTGGTCAGACCCCACACTGAGCGCTTCGCCCGCCACGGGCGGGACCCGTTGTAGAACACCACCGCGAGCACGGGGGGCAACCGGTCCGTTTGGCGGACGTGGCGCTCCTTCCACGCCAGCTCATACATGCGCTGCACGTAGCCCTGCATGCGCAGTGGCATGTCATATTCGACCGTGGATTGGAATTCGACAAGGATCAGCAACTGCAGCCACTCGGGGCCACCAGATCCCGTGGGGCGGACCCTTAGGCGCCACGCAATGTCCTGGTAGCCGGGCCGCAGCCACGAGTCGATGGTCTCGGTGGGGAGCGGTTCCAGCGTGGAGAAGTCCATGCGCTGCAACCACTCCTCGCCTTGCTGCATGTCGGAGAGCACGAAGCGGACCAAGTGCTCCACGGGCTCTGCGCATTGGAAGACGGCCTTGTAAGAGCGGTCCCGGCTGAGCCGGGCAAGCCCGGGCCCGACGGCCGGGCCAGGCTGCCCTAGCTGCGGGACGCCCTGATGCTCTCGTTCTTCATCTGTCTCTCGCTTTGCACTATCCGAATCTTCACTCACTACTCTAGTATACGCTATACCATCTTCTTTCATGTGCTCTCTATTGCCGATCGCTGACGCGTCGCCACCAAATGCGGCGGTGGAGTCACGGGCTGTCTCAACCCGCCTGCCGCCGCAGCGAGTTCGCCGTGCCTGTTGGCTGACATCGCTGAGCCAAACCACGACCTCGCTGCCCGTCATCCGCTTCGCTTCCGTCAGGCCGACCAAGTGGCTTCTCGTAATGCCACTACCACGTCCAAGCGGGCCCGTCAGTTCCGACCTCCCGTACTCGCAATCTCATGGTAGACCGAGCGCTGGACTGTCATCCCCACAGTCAGCGGCTGGGAAGTTCGTGCCTGCCCCGTTGTGCGGCGGCTAGAACTTTGGCATCGGCGCTGACAGGAAATGAGCCCTGCACTGCCAAAACGTCGCCTGCCGATCGACATCCGGACGTTCCGCAAGCTACGCGAGTAATGCCATTACTACGAGCCACGAGAGCGAACGTGCGGGCGGAGGAAAGCGGTAGCCGGGGCCCGGCCAACCTGTGCGTCGCGGGAATCGGCCCCGTCTACGTAGTCAAATTCAAGATGGAGGTACGAGGAGGGCCTCGGGCCGGTTTGGAGCACTCGCAGGCGAGGGGCTTTGCCGAGAGGTATCAAGCCACGGGAGAGCCAGCCCACTTGGATGGGCGTGGGGTTCAACCGAGCGACATGCAACGTGACCCGGTGCGAGGCCGAGACCGTTTGGGTGCGGCGGTCTCAGGCATTGGGGCGGTGCCTCCGGAGCATTGCCGACCGCAATTGTACGGGCAACCCGGATGGTGCCAGCAGTCTGGCGTCGTGATCACGGGCTGAACGGCGTGTGGCGCTCGGGCGCCCACCACGCAGCCACGGGCTCCATGATTTGCGAGATTCCCAATCATGGACACCGACATCAGAGTGCTTTACTCACCGAGATGATTCCGGACGTCACGGAATCCTTGCTGAACAGGCAGGGAGCAGACTGCGTCGTACATGGATCTACCGCTCGGTGGTGTGTCCGTGGAACGTTCGGCACGGTAGGCCCACCTGCACCGCCCCACGCAAGAATCCGCGTCAACAACGCCCCTCCACCCGCAGGAACATAACGGGCACCCATGATCCGGCAACGACTCAGCTGCAACCTGCCTGCCGTACGCGCAGCGGGGAATGGGCCCGTGGGTGCGTTCGGACGTCTCGGACCGTGTCCCGTGCCGATTTCCGTCCGTTGGAGTTTGCGCGGTGGCGACTACCGGGCCGTGCGCCCCGCGAGCGTTGATCTCACTTGCGGGAGAACACGACGAACCACTTCCTCTCGCCGAAGAGGTAGTACTCCTCCGCGGGCCGGAAGCCCGCCTCGTCCATCCACTTCTCGACCTGTTCCTTGGTCATCCTCATATGCTCTTGGTCGCGACCACGCCCCCCGTGCACGCCTCTGCGCTCGATGACCGAGATCCTCCCTTCCGGCTTGAGGTAGCCGGCGAGTGTCTTGAGGTAAGCCGCGCGGTCCTCCACGTGGTGCAGGACATCGTGGAAGAACGCAAGGTCCAGATCTCTCGTCGGCAGGTCGGGGTCGGTGAACCGGCCCAGCACGGCCTCCACGTTCGAGACGCCCTCCTTCTTCGCCCTCGCTGCGATATGATCCACAAGGCCTTGCGCGACCTCCACCGCGTAAGCCTTGCCACCGGGGCCGACGGCCCGGGCAAGTGGCATCGTGAACGCCCCCGTCCCAGCGCCGATGTCTGCCAAGACCGTGGCCGGTCCAATGCGCAGCAGCTCGATGACTTCGTCGGCTCGCAATCCCTTGACCCGCTCCGGACGGTCCAAGATCTCGAGCCACTGCTCCGCAGGCCGAGATCCCAGCTGTCCCGCGGCAGGCTCGGCAATGCCAAGAGCACAGGCAAGCGCCGCGATCACCGCAGCCGGTGCCGATGCAAACGATCGAATCGTGTCCATTTGGGCCTCCCGTTTGTTTCCGGAGCCAGACTCGCACCCCGGCATCCGGATGCGACCGAGCCAGCACCGCTCGGCCACTCGGTCTAGTATGCCAGCCGGCCGTGGGTGAATTCGCTCTCCGATGACCGCCGAGTCGTCTGACGTCACCGGTCCGACGCTCGCCCGCAAGCTGGGCGCGCTCGATGGAGCCGCCATCGTCGTCTCGAACGTGATTGGCAGCGGGATTCTGATCGTGCCCGCCTTCGTGGCCCAGCTGGCTCCCAGCCCGGCGGCCATGCTTGCAGTTTGGCTGGTCGGAGGAGCCCTCGCGCTTGCCGGGGCCTTGGCATATGCGGAACTGGCCGCATTGCGGCCGAGGGCTGGCGGGGAGTACGTCTACCTCCGGGAAGCGTACGGGCCGCTCGCCGGATTTCTCAGCGGCTGGACATCGTTCGTCGCCGGTTTCTCGGGAGCGATCGCCGCTGGTGCCGTTGGGCTGGCCGGAATTCTGGGGCGTTTCGTGCCGTTTGCGGCCGACACCACTCCGATCCTCTCGGCCGACCTGGTGGCCGTCACGCTCACGCTGTCGCCGCAGTCCGCGGTGGCGCTCTGCGTGATCGGCGGACTGGCCGCGATTCACTGCGCGGGCCTTGGCCCCGGCCGGGTGATGCAGAGCCTGCTCGCGGGCGCGAAGGTCGCCGTCCTAGTCGCGGTCGTGGTCTTTGGATTCTCGCTCGGGCGGGGAAACGTCGACAACTTCGCGGGCGGGGCGCCCGTTGCGCTTGGCCCATGGGTGTTGGCGCTGATCCCGGTCATGTTCAGCTACTCGGGCTGGAATGCCGCCGCCTACGTGGCGGAGGAGATCCGGGACCCGGTCCGGAATGTGCCGAGGGCGCTGGTCGCGGGGACGGGCGTCGTCGTGCTGATGTACCTGGCCCTGAACATGGTGTTCCTGTACGCCATCCCCATCGGCGGCTTTGCGGAGCAGTCGGTGCGGATCGGCGACGCCGCGGTGGAGCGCCTGTTCGGCGCCGGCGCGGGCCAGGCCTGGGCTGCGGCGTCGATCGTGATGATCCTCGCCAGCATCAGCGCGATGGTGCTCGCTGGGCCTCGGGTCTACTTCGCCATGGCTCGCGACGGGCTGTTCTTCGGCGCGGCCGCTCGCGTCCACCCGCTGTTTCGCACGCCGGTCATTGCCATCTTGGCTCAGTCCGCCTGGAGCGGCCTTCTCGTGCTAACCGGCACGTTCGGGCAGCTGGTCGAGTACACCGGCTTCGCGGTCGTGCTCTTCGCGGGCTTGGCTGTGCTGGCCGTCTTCGTGCTTCGCTGGCGATATCCGTCAGAGGCGCGTCCCTTCCGCGCGTGGGGCTACCCGATTGCGCCCCTGTTCTTTGTTGTGGCGAGCCTGGCGATTGTCGGCAACGCTCTCTGGGAAAGCCCCCGCACCTCGGGAGCCGGCCTGTTCCTGATCGGGCTGGGCCTGCCGCTGTACGTCTGGATGCGGGCAAGGTCCCGCAAGTAGCGGCTGAAGCCGCGCTCAGGGCCTCGCGGGACAGTCTCCGCCGGCTCGGTCGCCGTGACAGGACCGGGCGGTATCCTGCAAGATATGCCGACCGGTTCGGAGCTGTTCGTTCGAAGCCTGCGCAGTCAGGGCGTGGACCGGCTGTTCACGTTGGTCGGCGACCACCTCAACGACGTGCTCAAGGCGGCCGTGCGCGAGGGCTTGGCGGTCTACGACACGCGCCACGAGTCGGCCGCTGTCCACATGGCGGACGGTTGGACGCGGCTGACTCGGGCGCCGGGCGTCTCGATCGTCACCGGCGGTCCCGGTCACGTTAATTCCATCAGCGGGATCGCGGCCGCTCAGGTCACCGGCGTTCCCGTCTTGACGGTCAGTGGGATGAGCGACTCGGGCGCTCGCGACCGTAACGCCTTTCAAGACATGGAGCAGATTCGCCAGGTCCGAGGGATCACCAACTATGCCGCTGTCCCGGCCCGGTCTGGCCAGATCCCCTTCCATGTCAAGCGGGCCTATCTGGAGATGCTGCGCGGGCGCCCTGGCGCGGCCCACCTGAGCATCCCGGTCGACCTGTTCACGCAGCGCAATGACGTGCACGCGGCGATTCCCGAGAGCCGCGTCAAGCTCGCTCGTTCAGGACCCTCAAGCGGGGACGTGGACCGCGTGGTCGACATGCTCGCAAGCGCCCAGCGACCAGTGGTTATCGCCGGCTCCGGTGCCTATTGGTCCGGAGCCGACGCCGAGCTCAGGGCGTTCGTCGAGGCTGCCGGCGCGCCTCTCTTCACGACTAACCTAGCCCGCGGGATGGTCTCTGACCGTCACCCACTCTGCTTCGGATACGCTGACGCGACGATCAATCCCGGGGCCTCCAACGCCCTGCGGCAGGCCGACCTGGCGATCATCGTCGGCAAGCGCGTTGACTTCGGCCTTCGCATGGGAGGCCCGCGGCTCTTCGGGTCCGGCGTGAAGACCGTGCAGATCGACGTTTGCGGGGCCGAGCTGGGGCTCAACCGTGCCTTGGAGCTGGGGATCCAAGCCGACGCGAGGACGGCGCTGGCGGCGTTCTGCGACGCGCTCGCTACCTATTCCGTCCCAGATCGCCCGCATTGGGTCAGCGAGGTCCAACGCGGCTGCGACGAGTACGCGGTCAGGGTTGCCCGCGAGGCTGCGGTCCCGCTGGCGCCAATGCACCCCTTGCACGTACACCAAGTCTTGAGGGAGAAGCTCCCCGAAGGCGCGACTCTGTGCTGGGACGGCGGTGATTTCGTCCACTGGGGGCGGTATGTCCTAGAAGCCCGGCATCCCGGGCATTGGATGCGCCTCGGCTCGCTAGCAGGCCTCGGCCTTGGATTGCCCATCGGCCTGAGCGCCCAGATGCTGAGGCCGGACTCGAAAGCGGTCGTCGTCACCGGGGACGGGTCGCTCGGCTTCTACATCGGAGAGCTGGACACCGCGGTCCGGTACAACCTGCCACTTGTGATCGTGGTCGGCAATGATGCCGGATGGGGCGTGGAGCGCGTCTTTCAGGAGGGCCTCTACCCAGACTCGGACACGGTCGCGTGCGAGCTCCGGAGCACACGCTACGACTTGGTCATGAAGGGCTTTGGGGGAGACGGCGCCCACGTGACGTCGCGCGCCGAGCTGGGACCCGCGTTCGAGCGGGCGTTCCGCAGCGAGAAGCCGTTCTTGATCAACGTGGAGATCAGCGGCGTCGGATCGCCGTTCACTCGGGACCAGCTTGTCCACCGCAAACAGTAGAGCCCCATGCCATCACGGCCACTCGCGCCCGTCTCGCTCGGAGTCGTGTTCCTGGCGTTCGCCGCCGGCCAGCAGCCCTACTCCTCGCCGGAGGAGGAGCTGCCGAGGCGCGTCGGTCCCCAGCCGGTAGCCTTCAGCCATGCCGCCCACGCCGCCAACCGGATCGTCTGCCGGGACTGCCATCCCGGCGCGGCGGACCGGGAGCGCGCGGGGCTTCCGGGGCGCGACGACTGCATGCTGTGTCACGGGGTGATCGCCGCGGATCGCGCGGCGATCCAGCGCCTCGCAGCCCTGCCTGCGGGCAGGCCGATCGCTTGGGAGAGGGTCTACGAGGTGCCGGGGTTCGTATTCTTCAGCCACAGCGAGCACGTGCTGGCGGGACTCGGGTGCGAGCAGTGCCACGGGTCGGTAGCCGACCGCGAGGTCCTCTCGCAGGAGGTCTCGGTCAACATGGTCTCCTGCATGAACTGCCACGCCTCGCGCAACGTTTCCAACGAGTGCTTCCTGTGCCACGACTTGGGCCAGTGAGCCCGGACCGGCTGCTACGCTCGCATGCTGTGACCGCGGCTGCACGGGCAGTGCGGCAGGACTTCCGGCACGCTCTCGGTTGATCATGGGGGAGAGCCGCGCACCGCAGGACACTCCCGTGGCGGCCTTGCCTGTCACGGTCGGAGGCGTCGTCGCCGACATCTTCCGGCACCCGCGCGGGCATGTCCTGCGCAATTGGAACTGGAAGGCCGCGCTGATCAGCCTCGCTCTGCGTGGCTCGATCTTCTTCGCGGTGAACTTGACCGCCAGTTGGGCAAGCGCGGCGCACGCCCTCGCGACCGAACTGTTGTACCGGGCGCCCTTGGCCGGGACGCTCGCCGCCATCTCGCAGTCGTTCCGCAGGGTGCAGCCGGCCTGGGCCGGGGCTGTCGTCGTGATGGTGGCACTTCCGGCAGTCGCGCACGCGATCGAGTTCGGAGCGCACTGGTGGAGGGGGACCGAGCGGCTCGTCGCCAGCGTGGCGGTCTCAGTCGGGTTCTCGATGCTAACCGCGGTCTCGACCTACCTGTTGCAGCGCCGCGGGATTCTCGTGGTCGGGGCTGGGTCGCAGCCGTTCCTCACGGATGTTTGGCAAGCTCCGCAGGCACTTCTCGAGCTGACCATCCGCCGACCGGCCGGCTTGGCGAGGCGAATTCTCGCCAAGAGCCCGCCGGGCGGGCCGAGAAGGGCCGAGAATGGCGGCGACTGAGGGGATTTTCCGCGGGTCAGCACGGTGTGGGGCCGGGGGCGGTCCGAAGACGTCCTCGACAGCGGGTCACATTCTGCGCGTGAGCGGTTCAGTGGCCCAGAATCGGGAAATCCGCGCCGATTCGCGCCGTCCGGCCACCACCTTGGCCGCAAATGGTGTTACACTTCCACCGCGGCGCGCGGTTCCCGAGGCTTTGGTCCCCGACCGGACCGCTCGCCTAGGTGAACACAAAGTACGAAGGAGGTAATTAATGGCAAAAAAAGTCCTGATTGGTCTCGGCGCGTTGCTGGCGCTTGTAGTCGGCTTCGCCGGTGACGCCGTCCCAGCGGACATCGTCTCGCTGGTATTGGTTCTCGGCGGCATCGTGTACGGCGCCATGGCCGTCGACGCCGAGGACTCGAACACCTACTTGATTCTGGCCATCGCCGTTGGCGCGGTGGCGGCTGCGGACACGCTCAACAACATCCCGGCCGTCGGCATGCAGCTTGACGCGGCCGTCGGTGCGATCGGTATGGCGCTGAACGGCGGTGTTGCCACCGTTCTGGCGATGAGGATTGTAAACCGGCTCAAGGGTTAATTGATCCCTGATACACCGGGGCGCTCGCTGTTGACAGCGGGGCCGGCCGGCCTCAGGGACGGCTTGGTTCCGAAGTCTCCATAAGGCGGGCGCCCCCTATCAGGGGAGGGGCATCTCTCTGGAGTCCGCTCCCAGACCGGTCAGGCTAGACCCGTCGTTTCCCGCTTTGTAGCGTTTTTTCGGGTGGCTCGGTCAAGAATATCTACTGTCCGTGGCTTGAGAAGCGGACGGGTGAGTTCCCTTGTGGCCCTTCTCACATATGTGTTGAATCAGCACCTAATAAATTTGACATACTTCACGGATCTTCCTCAGGCTCTATCCCAGACCCTTGCCACAGCGACACGCAGGTGACGGGACAGGGACTACACCGGTACGCGAAGAGATTCGGCAGCGCTGAATCAGTAACCGCAAGCCGCACCGGTCGCCCGTCGGGCGCGGGCCCTTAGCCAAACAGACGTGTCGTGTGCAATCTTCGCGCTAGGATTGAGGCTGATCGGAGGGACGGGGCTTGATGCATTGCGGAAATGAAAAATCTGAATTGGGAGGCACCCGTGTGCGAGCTTCCCGCCGGCTTGCGAGCGGGGCCCGAGTGGTGCCAGTTGCGCTCAGGATCGCAGCCACATTGCTTGCGGGGGTCGCGACCTTCGCAACCAGCGCCGCCGCGCAGTCGGCGACAGGCCGGATCTCGGGAACCGTGCTCGACCCGAGCCGGTCGGCCATCCCGGGGGCTGACGTCACCGTCACTAGCGAGGCGACCGGCACTACAACCAACCTGTACACAAACATGGCGGGGGGGTTCTCGGCGGGGTCCCTTGCCCCTGGCTTCTACACGGTCACCGTCTCGGCCTCAGGTTTTCGGGTGCACACGGTGCAATCCCAGAAGGTGGACGTTGCGATCGAGACATCGCTGCCACCGATCGAGTTGGAGCTGGGTCTGGCGACCGAGACTGTCGTCGTGGAGGGCGGCGTGAGCCAGGTGCAGACCACCACCTCAGAAGTTGCCTCCATTGTCACGAGGGACCAGATCTCCGATCTCCCCCTTATTGGGCGCGACCCCCTGACCTTTGTCAGCTTGCAGGCGGGCGTGAACTACAACGGCGCGCACGAAACCACGATCAACGGCCAGAGGGTCTCGTTCTCGAGCGTGACGATCGACGGGATCAACGTGCAGGACAACTTCATTCGGACCAACGCGCTCGACTACTTGGCGAGCCGCACGCTGATCGACCAGGTCGCGGAGTTCTCGGTCACTTCCCAGAACGGGTCCCCGGCCATGTCGGGGGGCGCGTCACACGTGAACTTCACGACCCGCTCCGGCGGGCCGGAACTCCACGGTAGCGCGTATTGGCACAACCGGAACGACAAGCTCGCCGCCGCGCCATGGTTCTCCAACAGGCAGGGCTTGGAGAAGCCCGAGCTGAGCATCAACCAGTTTGGTGGCTCGGTCGGCGGTCCCATCGTGAAGAACCGGGCCTTCTTCTTCGCCAACTACGAGGCCTTGCGTGACAGGCGCAATCGACTGGTCAACACGACCATCCTCACCGCGGACGCCGCCCGCGGGGTCTTCAGCTATCTGGACCTCGACGAAAAGTTGCGGCAGGTCAACGTCCTCGACTTGCACGGATTGCAGCCGGACCCCGAGATTGCGAGTTTGATGGGAAGCATTCCCGGCCCGGGCGAGATCAACAACTTCGACCGGGGCGACAGCACCAGCGAGCGGCAGCTCAACACTGGTGGGTATCGGTTCCTGACGCGTGACAACGGCGAGCGAGATGCCCTGACGACGCGCGGTGACTGGAACGTCACCTCGCGCGACGCTCTGACGGCTACGTACAAGTTCTCCACGGAAGGCAACGATCGGCCTGACATTGGCGTGGGGTACAGCGAGGTTCCCCCGGTTCGTGACAGCACCCAGAGCAACTTCCTGTCCGTCGGCTGGCGGACGACGCCCGGCCCGCGCTGGACGAACGAGGCCCGGTTCGGGTTCAACTTGGCGCCGGGGGACTTTCGCACCAGCACCACGCACGGGGAGTACCGCTTGGCGGGCATGGCATTCACGAACCCCGTCGAGAACTTCCTGGATCAAGGGCGCGACACGGACACGTACAACTACCGGAACGACACGATGGCGCAGTTCGGTCGGCACTCCCTTCGCTTCGGATTCGACGCCCAGCAGGTCCGCATCCACTCGTTCAACTTCGGGGGTGTCGTGCCCCTGAACACGCTGGGTGTCGGGGCGCGGAGCATCTACCAGCTGCCCGACTTCCATTTTCCGGGCGGTATCGGCGCGGGCGACCTTGACAGGGCGCAGGGCTTGTTGGCCACGGTTGCCGGGATCATCTCTGACGCGGAGCAGAGCTTCAATGTCCGGGACAAGTCCTCCGGTTTCGTGCCCGGGTACGAAACGCGGAGGCGGTTCCGCTACGACTCTCTCGCCGGTTACGTGCAGGACAGTTTCCGCCTTCGTCCGATGCTGACGTTGAACTTTGGCGTGCGGTGGGACTACCATGGCCGGCTTGACGAGCGAGACGGCCTGATGCTGTTGCCGGTGCAGGCGCACTCTACCCTGATCGAGACCCTCCTGTCGGACGCCGAGCTGGATTTCGCCGGGTCGACGGCGGGACGGCCCCTCTGGCAGCCCGACCGCAACAACTTTGCCCCCAATATCGGCCTGGCATGGGATGTCTTCGGCGACGGAACGACCGCCCTGCGTGCAGGCTACAGCCTTAGCTACGTCAATGACCAGGTCATACAGGCCGCGGACAATGCGGCCGGCGCGAACAGCGGTCTCGAGGGTCAGACCTTGCTGCAGAACCTGGACTTCTTCTTGCGCGACGGGGCCGTCCCAGTCGAGGCCCCGGAGTACGCAGTCCCCCGAAGGGTGAGTGAGAATCAGCTCATCGACCCGTTCAACGCCGTCTTTGGGATTGACCCCAAGTTGCAGCTCCCCTACGTGCAGCAGTGGAACCTCAGCTTGCAGCGGGAGGTCGGGTGGCGGACCGTCATCGAGGCGCGTTACCTCGGCAACAAGGGGACCAAGCTGATCAGGGCCTTCGACTACAACCAGCTGATCGTCCGGGAGAACGGTTTCGTGGACGACGTGATCCGTGCCCGCAGCAACGGCTTTCTGGCGCTCGACGCGACCGGTTCGTTCAACCCGAGCCACAATCCGAATCTTGAGGGCAGCCAGGAGTTACAGTTCTTCCCCCTTCTGCCGCGAGGGGGCTTCTTGGGTTTCCCGATCGTCCAGAACTTGATTCGCGAGGGCGAGGTTGGGACCCTGGCCCAGATTTATGTCACGAACGGACTGGTCGGGGACGAGGTGCGCTTCCGGCCCAACCAGAACGCATTCGTCGCGGACTTGGTCACCAACTACTCGAACTCGAGCTATCACGCGCTGCAGCTCGAGGTTCGGCGGCGGGCCTCGGCCGGCCTGCAATTCCAGGCCAACTATTCGTTCTCGAAGGTGCTGACGGACTCGAGCGGCACCCAGGTGCGCTTCGACCCCTTCTTGGACCTTGCCCAGCCGTCCCTTGAGAGAGCGCGCGCCACGTTCGACATCAACCACGTGTTCAAGGCCAATGCCGTGTGGGCGCTGCCGTTCCGGTCCCGCGATCGTTTGCGGCGGGGGTGGACGGTTGCCTCGATTCTCACCTGGCAGAGCGGCGCCCCGTTCTCGGTTCTCTCGCAGCGAGGCACGCTGAACCGGTCGGGCAGGTCTCGGCAGAACACGGCGACGACGTCGCTGACGAAGAGCCAGCTGGACCACATCGTGCAGTTCCGCATGACGGACGACGGTCCCTACAGCATCGGCGCGGGCGCAATCAACCCCCGTGACAACCGGGGCGTGTCAGTCGACGGGTTGGAACCCTTCGTCGGCCAGGCGTTCTTCCATCCCGGCCCGGGAGAGGTGGGCACGCTGCAGCGCAGGCTGTTCTCGGGGCCGAGCGCGCTGTCGCTCGACTTCTCGGTCAGCAAGTCGACCCGTATCACCGATCGGCACTCGGTCAAGGCCGGGGCCCGCGTCGAGAACATCCTCAACCACCCGACATTCTTCGGGGACAACGCGCTCATTGGCTCCACGCAGTTCGGACGGATCACCGACACGCTCACCGGACCGCGGAGGATCGAGCTGTTCCTCCGTTACGAGTTCTAGCGTGATTCCCTGACAGGCAAGTATGGCTGACAGTGGCTGGTCCGGCGGCGAAGGTTGTGCGGAGCATGCACTTCTCAAGTCGGCGCGCTGGCCGATGGGCCTTGACAGTGGTGCATAGCGACCGGTTCGCGCCAGCATTCGTCGAGGCGCTTGTCAGAACCGGGCGGGGGCCATCCTCGCGCCGCAATCGCTAGCGGAGGCAAGGCGAGGGGACGTCCGCCTTCTGTCGGGCTCCGCGGCTCCCTCGCATCCGGAATCCACCCCTCTGCACTGGCCAGTATCCCGCCGGTCTGGCATTCGACTCCCGCCTCATCGCGTACGCCAACCTCCCCGCGCTGAACCGGGTGAGCATGCGCTCCCTCGCCCTCCGCTGGTCGTCCCAGCAGTATCGTCGTTGCCCCGCAGCTTGCTCCCGTCTTTGCCCGGCGCGCGGTGCGCCTTACCACAATCGGCCCCGTCTGCCGCACTCCGCGCGTTCAGGAGCCAAGTGCGCCGGGCAAGCACTCGGCGCGGCAGGTCTCACCAAGTCGCCGTCACGGACCTTGGCCACCAGCAGTCGACCCTGCTGATCACCAAGCACTGGCAGGCGTCCACAACCCGGCGCACCAACCGCTGTGCCCGCCGAATGGTGACCGAGAGAACGGCGGCTCAGACATTTCCGACGGTTGCGGAAGTGCAGCTTGCCGGCGGTGCGGCGGACGGCCGGACGGCAGGAGGACCAAGCCCTCGGGGGCGGGCTTCCCGTCCCGGCGGACGGCGTTCTTGACTTGGACCGGCGCGGCGGGTTCTACTGGGCCAGATGACTGCAACGTCCAAGCCCGCCCAGCGGGACCTCACAGACCGACTCATGCAGCTGTCGGGCGGGAGCTACACGCCCGAGCAGCGCCGGAAGTACTACATCAGCGGCCCGCAGTGGGCCGGTGCCTACGAAGGCCAGGCGCTGTTCCACGCGCCGACCCGCGAGCCCGTCAGCTACGCAGAGGTCATCCGTCACCTCGGAGAGCTCGGGATCCCGTGCTGGACCACTCACGATTCCGATGTGATCGCGACGGACGACCTGCTGACCGACCGGCAGTGGGAGACTGTCGCGGGTATCAACGCGGCATTGGCGGAGCACGGCGTGTGCTGCTCAATGGTCACCTGCGAGACCTTCTTCCACCCGGTGTTCGCTGCCAGCGCGGCGGCGGAGGCCCCGGAGGTCAGGGAATACGCGGCACGCAGGCTGGCAAACACGGTGGACATCGGACACGAGCTCGGGGCGAGCTTCGCGGTCTACTGGCCCGGGACACTGGGGTACATGGTGCAGGGCGCGATTGACGAGACGCAGACGCTGCGCTGGTTTGCGGACGGCCTGAACGCCGCCTGCGCGAGGGACTTGGAAGTCGCCGCTGAGAAAGGGCGCGAGCCGCTGAAGCACTGCTTGGAGGCGAAGCCGTTCGAGCCCCAGGCCCAGATCATCCTTCCGACCAGCGACGCGATGCTGGCGTTCATCTCCAGCGGCCTGTTGGACCACCCAGAGATGGTGGGCCTGAATCCCGAGTACCTGCACGAGCTGATGTGGGGCGGTGCGACGCGGGCGGTGATCGCGCGAGCGCTGCTCTGCAAGAAGCTCTTCCACTTCGACATCAATGACGGGTATCCGCTCAAGCACGACGTCGACTTGGGTATCGGGTTGGTGAACCCGCTCGACTGGCTCAACGTGCTGGTGCTACTGCGGTCGCACGGCTACGAGGGGCCGTTCAATCTGGACTTCAAGCCGCCGCGCACGACCTCGAACTACGGTGTCTGGAAGGTTAGCTTCCCGACCGCGGTGGATCGCTTCATCACCCTGTGGAACATCGCGGGCGAGGTCTTGGAAGATCCAGTCATGCGCGAGGCCACCGCGGCGCTCGCCGCCGGAGGCGGCGGCGGCAGCAGCGTGGACGAGATCGTTGAGGCGAACCGGGAGCTGCTGACGCTCCACGAGCTGATGGCGCACCGGCTGTTCCAGCTGCTCGTCGGACAGCATCGGGGGCGCGTGTTCGGCGGGTAGCGGGTTCCCCAGGCGGGCCCCGGAGCGGGATGCAGTGGCGCGCTCGGGAGGATTCGAACCCCCGGCCTTCTGGTCCGTAGCCAGACGCTCTATCCAGCTGAGCTACGAGCGCGCTGCTACTGCAATCTTACAACAGGCGCTTCGTGTCTCAGGACGCTGGCTCATGTCGCAGTGAGCCGCCGCGCGGACGGCCGGACCGGAGACTGTTCCCGTTCCACCGTCGCTCTCAGCAACAGGGGCTGCCATGCGGCGACCGCCGCCGAGCGGTCGCCGCTGAAGCCTAGAATGTGAGCCGCAGGGCGAACTGGATCTGCCGCGGAGTGTTCGCCTGCCTCCCGATCACTCCGAACGCGCCGGTGCCGAAGCGAGTGTTCGGCGCGCCGAAGATCGGCGTATTGGTCAGATTGAAGAACTCGGTTCGAAACTGCAAGGCGAGGCCCTCGCTGACGGCGAAGTCTTTGAAGACCGAGCAATCGATCTGCGCGACCCCCGGCCGGCGAACGTCGGGCATCGTGCGGGCGAGGTTGCCGAAGGTGAAGGGCTCCGGCTGGGAGAACACCGAAGTGTTGAAGTACTCGTCCAAGCGGTCCACGGCTGGGCCGCCCCGTTTGGCGCTCTGGCCATTGTTGTTGGGGCGCTGCGTGCCCGGCTCGGCCAGCCCAGGCGAGCCCAGAGCCCCCGAGTTGTCCTGCGCGTTGACGACGATCAGCGGCGTGCCCTTGGACAGGGTCCAGATTCCGTTGACTTGCCAGCCGCCCGCGAGAAGGTCTGCCAGCTTGCCCATGCCCGCGCCGAACCGGCGACCGCGCCCGAATGGCAACTCGTACAGCGCGCTGAAGACGAACCTTTGGGATACATCGGTGACCGAGAGCGACCGTTCCGCCGCTCGGTTGTGCCACTGCTGGATGAACGCGTACGGGGGCAGGAGGCCGGTTCCCGAAGTTGACGAGTCGTCGATCAGCTTGCTGGCCGTGTAGGAGGCTAGGAAAGTGAGGCCGTTGGAGAACCGCCGGTCAATCCGGGCCTGCACGGCATGGTAGGTCGAGCTGGCGTAGGAGCCCTTCTCCAGCGAGATGTTTCGGAACTGGGGAAACGGTCGCAAGAGTTGGTTCCGTGCCACCGTTTGCTTGCTCAGGGGGGAGCTGGGGTCGGTGATCACGCCGAAGAAGGGGTTCGAGACGCGTTCGAGCAGCCCGGCGCCTAGGCGCAGGTTCTCCTCCCGCAGCATGTTGGGCGAAGCAAAGTTTACGGACAGTCCCGTTCCCTTGGCGCCCGTGTACCCGACTTCGAGCAAGAGATTGCTGACAATCTCGTGCTGGATGCTCAGATTCCACTGCTGCACGTAGGGGCTTCGGTCGAAGATGTTGTTGGTCTGGAAGTTGTGTCCCGCGAACGACAGCAGTCCCCGCGAGCTTCCCGGCGGCAGAGTGTAGCCGTTCGGGAACGGGTCCGACAGGGAGTCATTGGGCGTTAGGCCGCCGTCGAGCGAGCTCACAAACGCGGAATTGGAGCTGAACCCGGCGACGCCCCCTCCGCCGAGAGTGCCCGCCGCCGTCACCGCCGGTGGCGGGAAGAAGATCGCGTAGCCGCCGCGGAACACCGTGCCCGGCAGTGCCCGCCAGGCGAAGCCGAACCGCGGGGAGAAGTTGTTCCTGTCGAGGTCGAACTGCGCGTCGCGATCCACCCCGGCGAATTCGAGCCCTCCCCTGAGGTCAGGATAGGCCGAAACGCCCAGCGGGGACGAGGCCACGGGGTTGAAGACGCTCAGTCGGTTGTAGCGCTCGCTGCGCGGCCAGTCCAGCCCGTACCGCAGGCCAAAGTTCAGGGTGAGGGACGGCGTGACCTTGAAGTCATCTTGGACGTACCAAGCCACGTACGGGCTGTGGGTTGAGATGGCCTCGTCATGTGTCGCGAAGCCGCTCGCGGGCGTGCCGAACAGCATCGACGCGACCGAGTTGCCCGCAATCGGCGTTCCCCGCGTGGGATCCGGGCCCTGGGTGAAGGCCGGGGAGAAATTGAACTGGCCGGCAGGGTCTTGGCCTTGGAAGAAGTGCGTGCGATTAATCCTGATTTCGTGCCCGAACTTCAGCGTGTGCCTCGCGCGAACCCAGGCGAGGTTGAACTTAAGCCCGTAGGACTGCAGCCGGAACCTCGCGAGGAACGACTCTCCGAGCGCGCCGAATCCGGGGACGACGAAGGTGGTGAGCCCGCGGTTGTCGCTGAGAGAGGCCAGTTCGCGCGGGAGGCCCAAGGCTTCGTTGATGTCGGTGCCGAACGAGTGCGACTGGCGGCGCGTGAACAGGTCGGAGTAGTTGAGGCTGATGTCTGAGAGGAGATTGGGCCTGATGGTCCAGCTGTGGTGCCATGCCCCGCTGCGGCCGGGGCGAGGAATCGCGGCGGCACCCGGTTGCCCCAGCGTGCCGTAGAAGTTCGGCCGCCGGTCACCGTAGTCCCGGTAACTCCACCGGAAGAACGCGGTGTGGGCGTCCGAGTACCGGTGGTCGACCCGGACGTCCAGGTTGTCGTCGTCAGTCGCAGCGCTGCCGGCCGCGATGAAGTTGTTGATGCGGGCTGGCCCGGTGCCGGCGAGATTCGCCGCCGGGTAGAGTGCCAAGGCTCGTTTCGCGACAGGGTCGGCCCTCGAAGCTGGGATCGCGTTGTTCGGCACCGGATCTCGGACGGAGCCAGAGCCGTCAGGTCCCGCGCGGGTGCTGAACGGGTCGTAGATCGTGATCGGCCTGCCGGCTCTGTTCAGTGTGCTCGAAAAGTCGCCTGCGATTTGGCTCGCCGATGGCACAGTCGCTGCTCTGGCCTGCTGCACCCTCTGGCGCAATCCCTCGTAACCTCCGAAGAAGAAGGTCCGGTTGCGGACCACAGGGCCGCCCAGTGTGAAGCCGAACTGGTTGCGCTGGAACACTCCCAGATCTCGCCCCGCGCGATTGAGGAAGAAGTTGTTCGCGTCAAGCCTGCTGTTGCGCACGTACTCGTAGGCGCTGCCGTGGAACGCGTTGGAGCCGCTCTTGACCACGACGTTCATGACACCCCCGGCCGTGCGCCCGAATTCCGCCGAGAACGAGTTGGTCTGGACCTTGAACTCTTGGATGCGGTCCACCGACGGCATGACGGCTGTTGCGTAGGTCCCCGGGCTGTTCTCCGGCACTGTCACGGATGACCCGTCCACCAGAATCTCGGTCGCGCCACCGCGCCCGCCGTTGATGCCGAGATTGGCCAGCAGTAGCGGATTGTTGCCGAAGTTCTGGCCGGGAGCCACCCCTGGGGCGAGGGCGGCGAGTGCGAACGGATTGCGCCCGTTCAGTGGCAGTTCCCGGATCTTGCGCTCCTCGACCACTTGGCCCAGCTCTCCGCCTTCGGTCTGGAGGAGCGGGGCGGCACCCACCACTTCGACGACCTCGGTCACAGCGCCCACCTCCATCTCGGCGGTCAAGTTGATGGACTCCGCAACGTGCACGACCAGTCCGGTCTGCTGGTGCTGCCGGAAGCCCTCGGCAGTCACGGCCAGCAAGTACGTGCTGGGCCGGACCGAAACGAAACGGGCCAGCCCCAGCTCGCTCGACTCCGCGGTGAGCTTTTCCTCGGTTGCAGTGTTGGTCAGGGTCACTTGCGCGCCAGGCACCGCCGCACTGGTCGGGTCGACGACATTGATCACGACCGAGCCAGCTGAGCCTTGCGCCTCCAGTTCAGGAACGGCGAAATGCAGAAAGATGCAGCACATTCCAAGGATTAAGAACGTATTACGAGTCATGGAACCTCCTTCGGTCAGACCATTCTCGTCCCATCTGCCCATCAGCATCCTACGACCTGCCCGTAATAATGTCAAATGGCGACAAGTGGCCAGGCCGTTGCTCGAAACATCGCGTCCATTGACCTACCGCGTCAGGAATCGGTTGGACAGCAGGGCAGGCTGGACAGATTCGTTCGCCAGCAGGATTGCGAAGCATCCACTGAGAGACAGAGAAGTTCTGTGTCTACAGGAGCGCAGTACGCCATTCATATCTGAGTATTACGTGTAATGAAAGAGAGGGTGCTCTCGTACCTGCTGTCCAAGACTACAATACGCGCATATGAGCGTTTATGGCTTAGCTAGGCCGACGGCGCCGCCGGTTCCCCGCTGCTGTGACTTGGGCCGCCTTGGGCCCGCTGGCGGTTCCACGGTCACTGTGCATACTCTCGCATCTTGGCTGTGCTCAAGCCGCCATTTGGCCTGATTCTGACCATTTCGGACTGCGTTTCGCAGGGTTGCTGTCCCACATATGATGGAGTATAGATAGTTAATTGAGTTTATGGATATACTCCATCTCGATGCCCGCACGCTCCCCCAAGATGCTCGCCGATGCCCTGGCCGGCCCCGACCCGCTCACTTTCCCGCAGCTCCAGGCCGCCCTCCACGGGGCTTCCCCCGCCACCACCTCCCGCTACCTGCGCGCCGTCCCCTACCTGCGCAGCTACAACCACAATGGCCGCTTCTACACCCACGCCGACCCCCGGCGCTGCGACCAGTTCGGCCTCTGCCGCCTCGATCCCGCCTGCTTCTCGCGCGACGGCAGCCTGACCGCCACCGTCACCCGCCTTGTCCAAGAGGCCGACGCCGGCTGGACCCACAAGGAACTGCGCTCCCTGCTGCACGTGTCGTCCCACGCCTGCCTGCTGTCCGCTGTGCGCACAGACCGCATCCGGCGCGAGTGCAGCGATGGCGTGCACCTCTACCTGTCCGCCGATCCGCAAGTTGCCGAACGACAGCGTCAGGCCCACCTCGGCCGCATCCGCGAGGCCCGCCTCGGCCTCGCCTCCGATCTGGACCCCTCGCTGGTGATCGAGGTCCTGCTGGCCCTGGTCCGCAACCCGAACTCATCCCCGGCACGGCTGGCACGCTGCTTGCGGGGCCACTCCCCTCCCATCCGGCTCGATCAGATCACGGCCGTCCTGCAGCGTTACGACCTCCAGCAGGTCGCCGAAAAAGGGGGGCCTGCAGCCTGCTGATCCTGCTGCTGGCCCGCCCCCCGACGCCCGCTTGGCCCAAGCAGCGCATCCGGCGCGCCCTGCAGGCACACCCCCAGGGCCTGCCGCTGATCGACTTCTTCCCGTCCGTCCGCCACTGCCCCGGCTGCAGCGGCGAACTGCGCGTCCAGAAGACCAAGACCCGCTCCCTTGCCACGCTCGCCACCGGTCCGCTGCAAGCCCGGGAAGTCCGGCTCCAATGCCCGCGCTGCACCGCTCCGCCACTCCTCTCGCAGCAGCTCGCCGCACTGGCCCCGGCCGGGCAGCGCTTCGGGTACGACCTGATCGCTTGGGCCGGACTGCAGCGCTACCTCCACATGCGGCAGCGCCAAGAAATCGCTGCCGACCTCGCAGCCCGCGGCATCCCTGTCTCCAGTGGCTCCCTGTCCGCCTGCTGCGATCGCTTCCTGCAACTGCTGCAGGCCCTGCACCAGCACCGCGCTCCCGCCCTGCGCGCCGCCATGACGCATAACTACCCCCTGCTCGTCGACGCCACCTGTGACAAGGGCAGGGGCGGACTCTTCCTGTGCCTCGACGGATGGCGCCGCTGGGTGCTGCACGCCGTCCGCATCCGTTCCGAGAATGCTGCCGAAATGCGCCCGGCCATCGAAACCACCCTGGCCGCCTTCGGCCAGCCGGTCGCCTCCATGCGCGACCTCGGCAGCGCCATCGCCAAGGCTGTCTCCGGCTGCCTTCCGCCCGGCAGTGTCAACCTCGTGTGTCACTTCCATTTCCTCGCCGCCGTCGGCCGCAAGCTTCTCGATGCCGACCACGCCGCCCTCAACCGCGCCCGCTCCCAGCTGCGCGTCCGCAGCGCCCTGCGCAGCCTGCTGCGACCGCTGCGAGCACAGGTCCGCCGGCCCGCAGCAGACGCCCGCCAGCTAGACCTGCCGGCCCTGCTGCTGTGGACCCTGCAGGGCGACGGCCGCAAGCAACTGCCCTATCCCTTCGGCCTGGCCCACTGGAATCTCTACCAGCGGTGCCAACACTTCGACGAGCTGGCCCGCAGGCGTCTGCCCCGTCCGCGCTCGCGGCTCGAGCAAAGCACGATCGAACAGGTCCGCGACCTGCTGCAGCCACTGTCCTGGGACACCTTCGGCCTGCCCGCCACCGCCGCCCGCATTCAAAACCGCCAAGCATTGTTCGCCGAATTGCGCGCAATCCTGCGCCTGCGCCACGACGAGCTGCGCGGTCGGGAACCCCGCCCGCTGCCTTCCCCGTCCGACAGCGTCGCGCTGCTGGAATCGCTTGCCAGCCGGGTCACCCAATTCCGCGAGCAGCTTCGCCAGCGCGTGCAGCCAGCCGGCAAGACGGGCACGTCGGCGGAATCCGTCGTGCTCAGCTACCTGGACCGCTATCGCAACCAGCTCTTCGGGCATCCCGTCGCACACGACGAGAGCGGACGCCTGGTGGCGGTCGTGGAGCGCACCAACAACCCTGCCGAGCACTGCTTCGCCAGCGCCAAGCGCCGCCTGCGCCGGCGCTTGGGACATGCCAACCTCGGCCGGGCCATGCAGGACCAGCCCGCGCAAGCCGCCCTGACGGCCAACCTGCGCGACCCGCAGTACGTCAAGATCCTCTGCGGGACCCTCGAGGGACTGCCCCGCGCCTTTGCCGAACTCGCCCCATCCGACGCCGGCTGGAGCGGAGCCGCTCTAGATCGCCCTAGGCCCGACGCCCACCTGCAACGCCGCATCCGAGCCTGGGAAACCGACGCCAAGAGTTCTCCCTCCGCGCCTCTGGCATCCCCTCTCGAGACCGCTCCCAAGTCCTGAACGCCCGTGAACCCAACTGAATTCTGACGCGGTAGGATCCCTGACGCCAACATCGCCAGGCTGTTGAACCTGCTGGGGAAGCGCACCGGCCGAGGGCACCGCTGGACCAGGTCACGAGTGACAACATTCCGGGCACATCGGGCAATTCCGGTGTATCGGCGGGAAGACCGCCGCGCGCGCGGCGAACTTACCTTGGAGGAGACCGCGGATCGCCTGAGAGTCGGCAAGCACCTGGTCCGGCGGCTGATCCGGGACCGCATACTTCCGGCTCGCCAAGTTTGCCAGGGTGCTCCTTGGGCGATAGCGGAGGAGGACCTAGCGCGGCCGGCCGTGATCCGTGCATTGAGGGGGGAAGCTGAAGAGGATGAGAGGCAGGAGACGTTCGATCATGGAAGAGAATGACGGCCAGATGGTTAGTCTGAAACAGGGCCGAACATGCGCTGGAAGGACAGGTAGTGGTGGGCGGCCACCAGCCGGTCCCAACGTCGGTGCTCGCAGCCGCCGCGAGTCGGGCGCACGCAAACAGCGCGCAGGTCAAAGTGCGCGTCTTGCACTGTTGTTGCCATCTGGAGGTCAGTGACCAAGGACCACTATGACAGAATCAGCTCAAAATGTCCACCCCTCTACCTAGAAGCCCTGACATCCACCCCCGTACCGGTGCCCGCAGGATTGGTTGGATGCCTATGCGCGCAACCGGGGCCAGGCCCCATCGGAGCTGTCCCCATGGCTCCCGTGAGCGATGCACGAGCAGCGCATGGAGCAACTCCGCGCACCTCCCATACGCTGCTGGACTGCGGCCAACGAGCCGCCAGCGGCAGCGCTCGCTCACGCACCCGACAGCACGGTTCCGCGCGCAGCTTGACTCCCCGCTGAGGCCAACTCGCGAGTTTCCCTACGACACTCGCCCACCTTCTCAGGCTGGAGCCCAAACGCGGCGAGCGAGCCCATCCTGCACCTGTGGGCCGCACCTCCCTCCCTTAATCCTCGAGAAAGCCAGTCTCCTAGGCCCCAAAATACTCCCCGGACTGAATGCTTACTCCCCCTAATCCTCAGCGGGCCCGGTGTTCCGTCCGGGAAACGGATTGAAGAACTGGTTGAGATCGTGGATGTGATGCCCACGCTACTGGACTTGGGCGGCCTCCCGTCCACCAAGGGCATGCAGGGCTCATCCCTGGTGCCCGTGATGCGAGGCAAGGCCGGCAGGGAACTGATCTACATGCAGGCGCTGACCAACCGGATGATCCGCACCAAGACCGCCAAGTACTGGATTGACGAGCAGGGCCAAGAAGTGCTGTTCGACTACCAGACTGATCCGCACGAGCTGCGGAACGTGGCACAGGAGGATTCGCATGCCGCCCTCCTGAGCCAGATGCGGGTCCTCCTGCTGCGCAAGGTCATCTCCGCCCGGGACCCGTTACCCGAGAGGATCGGACCTTACTAGGGTCGGATACGAACCTCTGCTGCTGGCTAGCTAGGGGAGCGGTCCGTACCTGAGGGCGCCCGCAGCGCCACGCAGAAGGATTCGGCATCCGGCGCCAAAGACCGTCTCGCCGCTGGGCCGACACGACGCACCTCTTCCCAACCTCAGCGAGTCACTTCCAGAGTCAGCTGCGCCCTGAATGGTGATGGCAACGATGCCGACTGCCCGGCAGGCCCTTGGCTCGTCACACTCTCCACAGCGGTAGCGTCCCAAATCCGGCGCTAGCTCGATGCCCAGATCACGAGGCGCAGCTCACTATCGTCAAGCACGTTGTATTCCGGTCCTCGACCCGACAACTGACGACTTTCCTCGAGGATGATCGGCACACCGTCACCACGATGGTCCATTATGTGGGATCGACCTAAGTTCTCTTCTTCAGGCATGTCGCAACGGGCCAGCATCGAGACGATCAGCTCATTCCTGGTGTACTGTCTCAAGTGCATAGTGTCGGGTGTCAATGTGTTCGCGAGACCACCTGGGATGAATAGCTCTAGTCGATCGGAGAACATGTGGAGACGGATCCGAGCGCCTGTCATCGTGTAGTCACGATGAGCGACGGCGTTCACGAGTGCTTCAAAGACAGCTCTCTCGCTATACTGGGGGCGATCCAACCTTGCCAGATTCTTCGAAGATCGCACGAACATGTTCTTGCGAACGAAGGCAAGGGCATCGAAGATCTGGTGATCCAACGGCCCCTTGCAGTCGCGAGCGTCAATCTGATAGTTGACATCGTGGCGTTCGCCAGCATAGCTTACAGCTTGTACATAGGCATGAGGCATCCAGTCCGTCGGCAGCGGTGACGCCAGCAGGATTCCAGCGACGGTTGGTCTAGTGACGCCGTCATCATCGGCGACCATGTGTGCCTTCTTCAATTCAACAGGTGTAACGCTTGCACTACGTGACAAGAAGCGTCCAGCGAGATCACGGTCCAAGTCCGATAATGAAGCTCTTGGGATCGTCACATGGTCAAATCTAATTACGCGGGCCTGTGTTCTCTCCTGGAGGACACGGGCGAGAACTTCGGGTGGAAACTTGCGCCGTGAACTTCCTACTCGACGAAAATACCCTCTCGGACTCTCATGAACATAGAGACCTCGGCGTACCCCGATCTTGATCACGCACCGATCCACGCCGCGACTATCGGGAAGATCCATCTTTTTGACAGTCACATCGAGTGGAGGCTTGATCGAATCGTTGCAAATCTCGCTGACCCATATCTCCACCGCGTCAAGTCGATTCAAAGGAATACCCACCACTTCACGGTTACTATTCGCCACGCCGAGAATCACTAACCCTCCGTTTGCGTTTGCCATTGCTGCCAGTTCGTCTGCAAAGTCGTGGCGTCTCGGACCCTCGACTTTATTTCCCGACAACAGAACTCGCTTGAGCTCAAGAGTTGAGTCCTCACCAAGTCTAATTCTTCGCAAGAGAGTGTCCAATTCACTCATGATATATCTCCTCTCACTGGTATGATGCGCCTGTATCGACTCACAAAGGCTTCCCTTCCGCCTTCCATGACCTTGCAAATCTCATCTCTGACGACCAGTTCTTGGAGACCACCTGCACATCCCTCGCGGGTCTGACCGTTCTCTGCACGAAGTGACAGCACGAACTCGGCATCGCCGTGGACGACGATGTTCGGATTGTGTGTGACGAGGATCACTTGGCGCTTGGTCTTCGCTTCCTTAAGCTGGTTTACCACGAGATCGTAGATCAGCGTGCTGTCCAGATCGTCCTCCGGCTGGTCCAGAATGATTGGCTCCTCTCCATGGCCCAGAACGAACGCAAGAAGAGCGGCCGTCTGCTGACCCGGAGAACCTCGACTCAGGGGTCGCCAGTGTCGGTCGATATCACGGAACGAGACATTCACGGTGTCCTTCGGGACATAGAGGGCCAGTCGGTCCACCTGCTCAGGTGTCATATCCTGCAAGACGCGTTTGAATCGCCTGTCTTTGTAAGGCCATGAGTCCGAACTACCTGACCGGAATTGGCGAATATCATCCACTAGAGAATCTAATCCAATCCAGTTCCACTGTTGCTCACTGTTGCTCTTGATCTTCTCAACAAAGATTTGTAGATCTCGTCCAAAGTGACCATTGACTCCGAGAATAGTGTCCAACCTCTCAAGCAGTTCCTTGGTGTTCGAGAACTGATCGACAGTGACTCTGACGTTTCCAGTTGTCATTTCAGAAGCGAACTTAGCCCGCTTACGACTCAGGGTGGCGCAGTGATCCCGGTACTGTTCGAGAGTTCGCTCGGCCTCCATTTCAAGGTTCTGTGCCCGGTCTCGGTTCTGCTCTAGGTCACGAATCTCCCGCCGGATCCGGTTTACGTCAGCGGCTAGTGTGTCGTAATCCTCTACCCCATCGATGCCCTGTCGGGCAATCTGGTCCGAGACTTCCAAGTATTCTTCTTTGCTAGAATTCAGCATCTTCCGCCACCTAGTGACATGTCTTCCCGCCAAAACTAAGTCGATGTTGTGCCGTAGTATTTCCACCTCTGTGAGCACTTTCTTCTTCACTGTTTTGACTATGAAGTTCATCGCTCTGTGGGCATTCGTGAGGTCTTCCAGTGCTCGGTAATCGTTGGGTTCCAAGTCACCTAAGTTAAGATCGGGAACGCACATCTGCTCTGCTGCTCTCTCTAGATCCTCTATTTTGCTCTGGGCCATCCGCACGACAGCCTTCCATGTGTCGTCTTGGAGGGACCTTCTCCGGTAGTCGGCCAATCGGTCTGCGTATGCGCCACTCTGGAGAAGTCTAAGCCTGCTAATGGCATCCGATAAAGCCGCACTTCGAGAGGCCAAGCTCCCAGATCGCTCTGCTAAAGCACGGGCTTGGGCACGCAGGGACAGGTAGTCAGACTTGAGGCGATTGATCTGACGCTTCCGTTCAGCAGCTCGGACGATTGGAGAATCGTCAATGATTGCAAGCAGTCCGTCAGGATCCTGAGCCATCGCAAAGAGCTGCTTCTGGCTGAAAATTCGGATTGGGAATCTCTCGTAGACGCTTCCTTCCTCGGACACAACCTCTTCATCCACCAGCCTTTGGATCGCTGGTGCATCGAATTGGACACCCCAAGTTATCAAGAAGCGCTCGCCATTTTTCCTGTATATCAGATCGACTCTAGTGTCCTTGGTCAGTAAGCCCTCGCAATCAGACTTGGGCCAAGTAGGCAGCCTCTCATCGAAACGTGTCTTCAGACGGGCCTGCTCTCCAAGTGGATCGCGTCCCTCAAGATCCGAATCGCGTCGCAGTGTCTTCCGGCAGAGATCGACCAGCGTTGACTTCCCCGTGCCAGGTCCGCCGATGATCGCGTTCAACCACGGATTGAACTGGACTCTCATCGGATCCCTGCGTCCCATGAACTTCGCATCGGACACGGTGATCTGCTCTATCAGCATCGGGCCGTGGCGGGCGTTTGGATCGCGTGGGTCATCGCAAGTAGCGGGCTGGACGGAAGCGGGGCCATCCATCAGCGCCAACCGTAAGCCCTGGATGTCCGGCCGGGTCATCTTGACCCACGTGAAGCGTCGACCCATTGTGTCGAGCGCATGGGCATCCGAAGACCAGATCCGGGCAGTGCGGCCCACCTCAGCCTTGCTTCCGTCGAGCCAAGTCTTGTCCACCGGCTTCGTTGGATCTACTTCGACCGCGGCGAGGTGCTTGCTGCCGAGAACGGCCAGCCTCTGCTGGCCCGCATGCTCAGTGAGAATCCCCTTGGGACCGTTCACGTGCGCTCCGACCAAGACGGCATGCGGACCCAGCGTCTCCAAGATCTTCTCGACATTGAAGTTGGACCGGGCGCGCTGCGATCCCCGTTGCTCCGTTCCTACCTCCACCTTCGACAGGAGTTCCTCGACATGCTCCTGTCTCTGTGTGGGGTCCATCAGGGCTAGAAGATGTACGCCGTCACTCGCTGTAATCTCGACTCCGGGAAACAAGACGAGGCCGTCCTGTAGCCCATCTGACGCCGACTGCAGGTCGGAGATGGCAGCGGCGGTGTTGTGGTCCGTGACAGCCACCGCGTCGAGGCCGGCGCTAGTCGCCGCCTCCAGCCAAGCCCGCCAAGCCCTCGCTCCAGAGACCTGTAGCCTAAAGTCGTGGGACGCAGGCGAATGCACATGCAGATCGATCCGCCACCAGCGAGCTCCGGGCCAGTGCCATGCTTGTTTCATTCTCAGACCTTGAGGGGACTGGACGGGGCCAAGTTCAACGATACCCAAGGTGCCGTGCCGGTTGAGGTTTCTGGCGACTCTAAGCGCAGTACTGGCCGGAGGTCCATTGCGACAGTCAGCCCATGCCTTCCCGCTCCGCCCCTCAGCACTACCAGTAGTCTACAACGGACAGCGCCACGGAGCGGCGCCATCATCCTCGGCATCAGCTTGCTTGGCCGGCGGTTACAGGGCTGCTTGGCATCCCCGTCGGGCGGAGCATCGCTGCCGCCGTCGCAGCCTGCTTCTTCACCATGTCGTCCCGGCGCCTTCGCAACTTTGAGCCGGACGTTCAGTCCCGGCGCATCGACCAGCAACGGCGGTTCTCGGCACGGGGTCTCGGTCACTGAAACCACGCGCGGCTTGGTCCCTGCATCCTGCGGCGCGTAGACTCTGGCATCGCTCCACGATCCCCTGAGGACACGTTCGCGCTGGCTGCAGGCGACTGTTGCCTGCCTCCAGACAAGCCGCCCTGGGGCTCTCGTACCGCAGACATAGGGATCCTGACTTCTGTCGCCTCGAGACTGACACAGTTGGGGTTCAGTTCATGGGGCGTGTTACCGGCCGTGTAAAACTGCACAGATTTGGCCGTCGAAAATTGCACACTTTCTGGCCTGGAGGACAGAGGCGTTAGGGGGTTGGAGCGGAGGTTGGCGGGTGTTCCCCGAGTCCTGGACGAGACAGACCGGGGCACCCTCGACACCCTGCGTCGTGGACGTAGAGGGTCGTCCGCTGTCCGACTACGCCGGGATCACGGGAGCAAGCTCGTGAAGGCCCGGTCCAAGAGCGCGCGGATCGCGGCCCAATTGGCCGATCTGAGGATGCCCGGGGCCCTGGGAGGCCCCGCTCCGGTCGCTCCGCCCCCTCCGCGGCGGCTCCCGAAGAGTGTGCAATTTTCAATTGTCAGAAGTGTGCAATTTTCGACGGTGATTGACAGGGCGCGGGCTGCTTCGTTGCGACACCTCATCGGCAACAGCTGCCCCGCCGGCCGGCCGGCGGGGCAGCTCGGCTGCGGTCCCACGGGGCGCGGCAGAGACGGCCCCAGTCGAGCTGCACGCAGTGCATTGGCGGCTGCCAACCTGGCACGGCGTCGCTGAATCAAGGGTTGCGACGTATGAATGACGGAGTTGCGACCGCTGTCAGGCACATCCAGCCCGATTGGTCGGTGGTGGCCCGTCACTTCAAGAAGGCGAGGAAACAAGTTCCTCGCCACCCTGGCGGTCCATTCCCGGAGGCAGACTCAATCGGTCAGTAGGCAGACTCCTACCCCACGGCGTCACGATTCCTGAGACACGCCGTCTCACCGTCGCCATCAAGTGATCACCGGCCGCTCCAGCCTGCCCCACCTACATACTGAGGGGAGCAAAAGTGATTTGAACTAACCCGCTTCGCGGGAGCCTTATCATAGCGTTAGGCGCTCGCCTGTGCAGCGCGCCGCGGCAGTGTGGGCCGTTCCCCTCAGTGCTCTGCTTCCCTGCTTGGGAAGGCCCTTTTCGGAATGATAGTGGCGCACTGCAGTTCCGCAGTGTTCCTGACTACGTTCCGACTCGAAGGGAGGCTCTTCATGACACCACTCCGACAACGCATGTCCGAGGACATGCAAGTTCGCCATCTCGCGGCCAGGACCCAAGACCTGTACATCGGGCACGTGGCGCGCTTCGCCAAGCACTTTGGCCGCTCGCCGCACCTCCTCGGCCGCGAGGAAATTCGCAGCTACCAGGTGTTCCTCATCCAGGAGCGCCAGCTCAGTCCCAGCACACTCGGCATCGCCGTGTCGGCACTCCGCTTTCTGTTCCGCGTCACCCTCCAGCGTGACTGGAATTGCAACGATGTCATCCCCGTTCCGAAGCAGCCCAAGAAACAGCCCGTTGTCCCGTCCGTCGGGCAGGTGGCGACCCTCCTGCACTCCATTGCCTCGCCCATGCACCACGCCATCTTCACGGCTTGCTACGCTGCCGGCCTGCGCATCTCGGAGGCCGTCAGCCTGCGTCCCGCCCACATCGACAGCCAGCGGTAAGCATTCACTCCGGGGAGTATTTTGGGGCCTGGGAGGCTGGCCCTCGCGAGGGCCAAAGGCAGGGAAGGCGCGGATAGGTGAAGGTGCGGCCCGCAGGTGCAGAGTGGCCTCGCTCGCCGCGTTCAGGCTCCAGCCTGAGAAGGTGGGCGAGTGACGTAGCGACACTCGCGAGCTGGCCTCAGCGGGGAGTTAAGCTGCGGGCGGGAAAGTGCTGTCGGGTGCGTCAGCTGGCGCTGCCGCTGGCGGCCCGTTGGCCGGGGTCCACCAGCGGATGGGAGGTGCGCGGAGTTCCTCGATGCGCTGCTCGTCCATCTCCCACGGGAGCCATGGGGACCGTTCCGATGGGGCTTGGCCCCGGTTGCGCGCACAGGCATCCAGCCAATCCAGCATGTAGCGGTACGGGTTCAGCCCAGCCACTCTCGCTGTCTGCAGCACGCTGAGCAGGCGCCCCGCCGTCTCGGCCCCGGCCGGACCGCCGGACCCGAAGCTCAGCCGGCGCGAGATCACGGGTCCGCGCAAGGTCCTCTCCGCGTAATTGTTGTCCATGGGAATCGCCGGATCCTCGAGGAACACGCTGAGCCCCGCCTTGTGCAGGATCAGGGACGCCGTGGCTTTGCCCTGCGCTTCCACCTGGGCCAGCTCCGCACCGGTCCGGCCACCGCTTGGCACGGCTATCAGCATTTCATAGCGTGCAACCAGGCTCCTCCACTCTTGCAGCGCGTCGTCGAAGAGTTTCCCGAGGCTGGCTTTCAGGCTTGCCTGCGCAGCCTCGAAGTCCTCGGCCTGGTGCTCTAAGGGTGAGCGCAGGAATAACTTGTCAGTTTGGTGAGGGGGAGATGGTGTAGTTCCACTTGGGAATGTGTAGGTTGGGCGTGATGTTGACTGTGGCCATTTGCTCGTCGCTGATGCGGATGCCGGTCTTGTACTGCTTGGTGTTGGGTTGGGAAGTAACTTGCAGGCCCGTGCGGGTCGAGGTGGTGGCGATGTAATTGAGGATGTGATCGAGGGACTTGAGCGGGCGACCCGACCAATTGCGGCTGATCTCGCTGAACAGCCTGTGCTCCACTGGATTCCATTTCGAACAGCCTGCTGGATAGTGGGCGACAGCGACTGTGATCCGGTGAACGTTGCAGAAGGAGTGCTGCAGGCAGTATTTCCAAGCACGCGTGCGGTAGCCGTTGCTGCCGCCGCAATCGGCGAGGATGACGAGCGAGGAGGCATCGGGATAGCGTGCGCGGCCGTGGCAGGACCGTGTCAGAAATCCCGTGTATGCGATTGGCCAGTGTAGCGCAGCGGGAGGGATCGCGTCCAGCGAGGCCAGCGCTTTTTGCGGCCGGGTTGGGCGCGGGGGACCACAGGGCGCGCGCAGCGCGCTGAGAGAGCCCCTGTGGCGGGAGGCTGGCGGCTGGACGCCCGGCATCGGTTCGCTGCGCGTGCCGAGCAGCAGCCCGCGTTGCATGCGGCACACGCCCGGCGGGCGGCTGCCCGGCAGCCGTTCCATGCGGGTTCCCGCTGGCAGGGTGCTGCTCACCGCGGCACCACCTGGAAGCGATCCTCGAAGAGGATGGCGAACTCCCGGCGCGCCTGGTGCCAGTACGGGGGAGGTCTCTTCCACTTGCGCTCCACCTTGCGCAGGGCCATGTAGATCAGCTTGCTGGCGGCTTTGTCGCTGGGGAAGTGCCCTCGCACGACCACGGCCCGCCGCACACAGCTGTTGAGGCTCTCGATGGCGTTGGTGGTGTAGACGGCCTTGCGCACCGGCTCGGTGAATGAGAAGAAGGGCTCCACTTGCTCCCAGTGGCGGTGCCACAGGCGGCCGATGGCGGGGTATTTCCGTCCGAGCTCGCTGTCCTCGAACGCCTCCAGCGCCTGCAGGCCGGCTACGGCGCTGTCGGCGCGGTAGATCTGCTTCAGGGACCGGCTGAGCTGCTGGCGTTCCTGGTAGCAGACCTGCAGCAGGGAGTTGCGCAGCAGATGCACCACACAGGTCTGCACGAGAGCCTGGGGGAAGACGGCCTCGATGGCCGCGGGAAACCCGTTGAGGGCGTCCGTGACGGCGATCAGCACGTCCATTACGCCCCGTTGTTGCAATTCCTTCAGCACTTTGAGCCAGAATTTGGCACCTTCCTGTTGCTGGATCCACAGTCCCAGCAACTGCTTGCGGCCTGAGCAGTCCACCCCGAGGGCCAGGAAGACAGGCTTGTTGGTGACCGCTCCGTCCTGGCGGATCTTGACCCAGATGGCGTCCAGGAACAGCAGGGCATAGACCTCGTTGAGCGGTCGGTTCTGCCACTCGCGGAGCTCCTCGTGCACCTCGTCGGTGATCTTGGAAATCAGTTCCGGGGAGACGTCGACATCGTACCGGGCGGCCAGCTGGTCGCGAATCTCACGCATGCTGAGTCCGGAGGAGAACAGACTCAGGACGAGCTGGTCAAAGCCCTCGAGGCGGCGGCACCAGGGTTCGATGAGCTGGGGCCGGAAGGAGCCTTGGCGATCACGGGGGACGGCAAGCAGCATGCTGCCGTGCTCGGTGTGGACGGTCTTGCGATTGTGGCCGTTGCGGGTGTTGGGGTCCTCGCAGTGGTCGAGGTGGTAGGCCATTTCGGCTTGGAGGGCCCGCTCGGCGAGTTTCCTGTAGAGCTCGAGGATCACAGAGGGCTCGCGGAGGACCTGAGCCGGGTCGCGGCCGTCGAGGAAGGCGTCGATCGCCTCATCGGAGAGTTCCGGGGCGCGGCGGGGCTCGCCGGGCGGCACAGGCTGGCTGGTGGGATTGAGGAGGTTCATCTTACGCTTCATAACATACCTGCTTTCGTTTGTTTCGGCCAGACCCTTGGCAGGGGCCCGGTCCGGCCGGCTCCCTCCCTCCCCGGGCCCCTGCCAAGGGTCTGCCCCGAGGCGGGTCCATACACGGGATTTCTGACACTCCCGTGAAGGGGGGGGGGGGAACGAGGCCCGAGACCACCTCTGTCCACGATCCGCACTGACGCTTTGCACGGAGTCTCACAGTGCGCGACACTGGTCAGAACATGCGCCAAGCAGTAATCGTCGATTCCCTCCGCACCCCGCTGGCAAAGTCCTTCCGGGGCTCCCTAAACCTCACCCGCCCGGACGACCAAGTGGCCCACTGCATCCGGGCCCTTCTGGACAAGTACCCCCAGGTCGACCCCGACGAGATCGGGGACGTAATTCTCGGATGCGGCCAGCCCCACGGTGCCGCCGGCCACAATGTCGCGAGGGTTTCGGCCTTGCTGGCCGGCCTGCCCAGCTCGGTCGGCGGCACCACCGTCAACCGGTTCTGCTCGTCGGGACTCCAGTCCATCGCGATGGCCGCCCACCAGGTCATGGCAGAGGGAGAGGACGTCATGCTCGCCGGGGGCGTGGAGTCCATCACGATGATGGTTCCCGACCGGTCCCCCAACCCGCAACTCAAGGAGACCAACCCGGGCGTTTACATGGTCATGGGGGTCACCGCCGAGGTCGTAGCCAAGCGTTACGGCGTGACGCGCGAGCAGCAGGACGAGTACGCTCTCCAGAGCCAGCAGCGCACGGCCGCCGCCCAGCGCTCCGGATTCTTCGAAGAGGAACTGGCCCCGATGGCCGTCACCCGCGGAATCTTTGACAAGAGGGCCAAGAAGATCGTCGACACCGAGGACCACGTCCTCGACGGTGACGAGTGCAACCGGCCCGGCACGACGATGGAAGGCCTGGGAGGGCTGCGCCCTTACTTCGACCCCACATCGGGGCAGGGCTCGGTCACTGCCGGCAATTCCTCGCAACTCTCCGACGGGGCCGCCGTCGCTCTGGTCATGTCCAGGGATCGCGCCGACCAGCTGGGCCTGCAGTACAAGCTGCTGTTCCGGGGCTTTGCCACGACCGGGTGCCAGGCCGACGAGATGGGCATCGGCCCCGTCTTCGCCGTGCCGAAGCTGCTCAAGGCCCAAGGCAAGCGCCTCGAAGACATTGACCTTTGGGAGCTCAACGAGGCGTTCGCCGTGCAGGTCGTGTATTGCCGCGACCGCCTTGGCATCCCCAACGACCGCCTGAACGTCAATGGCGGCTCGATCTCCGTGGGCCACCCCTTCGGAATGACGGGGGCACGACTGGTCGGCACGATCGCCAACGAGATGAATCGCCGCAAGTCCTCGCTAGGCGTCGTGACCATGTGCGTCGGCGGAGGTCAGGGAGCCGCGGGCCTCTTCGAAGCCACGTGGTAGCCGAAACCTGAGGCCGAACCACGCCCGGTCTTGCCAGCCTGCTTGAGAGCCCACGCCCTCAAAGGGGGAATGATCTTCGCCCGTGGGCCATCGGAGGGCCTCCGCGGCCTCCCGAGGAATCCTGCCAGCCGTCCTAGAGCTTGGAGCAGGCAGCCGCGGCACCGGCCGGGTCGATGGCATCGCCGCCGGACTCGACGTGAGCGATCTTCCCGTCCTTGCCGATCACGAACGTGGTACGGTTCGCCATCATCCGCTCGTTCAGCACGCCGAACTTCTTGGAGACGGCCCCGCCCTCGTCACTGAGGATCGGGAATTCCAAGTTCAGTGACTTGGCAAACTCCGTGTTCGTCTTCAGGGGGTCCGTGCTCACGCCGAAGACGACGGAACCGGTGCCGGCGAAAGTTTGGATATCAGCCTGATATCCCTTCATCTCGCGCGTTCAACCGCCGGTGAAGGCCTTCGGGAAGAACGCAAGCACCACGTTCTTATTGCCCTTGAAGGACGAAAGTGTCGCCTCCGCGCCGTCTGAACCCGACAGCGTGAAGTCGGGTGCCTCGTCGCCCACCGCCAGCGCCCCGAACGCCCGGGACGCCATCGCGGCAGCCGCGCCTGTCAGCAGCACGGCTCGCCTGGAAAGTACGCTCATTCTTCTTGATCTCCTCCGCATCGGCCAGCACCAACCGCCAGCCGGGCCCATTCTACCAAACCGCCTCGCCCGCCCCGACCGAGTTTGACCGCGCTCGGTCCGGCGGAATACAATAGGCGTGTACTTGCCCGGCGGCGTGTCGGCACGTCTCAAGCCGCCTGTCGCCGTTCGTCGCCCGTAGACGTCCCAAGCGGGGCCGTCCCGCCAGGCAGGGCTCACCCTGCGTCCGAATGTTCGAGAGTCTCTCAGAAAAGCTGCAGCGGACCTTCAAGAACCTCCGCGGCCAGGGAAAACTGTCGGAGGACAACATCAAGGCCGGGCTGCGGGACATCCGGCTCGCGATGCTCGAGGCCGACGTCAGCATCGCGGTCGTCAAGCAATTCATCGCCAGCGTCAGGAAGAAAGCCGTCGGCCAGGAGGTGCTGACCTCCTTCTCGCCGACCGAGCAGCTGTTCAAGATCGTTCGCGACGAGCTGATCACGATTCTGGGCACCAAGCAGGAGCGGCTGCGACGCTCGTCCCCGCCACCCAGCGTCGTGCTGATGGTCGGCTTGCAAGGGTCCGGCAAGACCACATCCACCGGCAAGCTCGCGCTGTGGCTGTCCAAGCAGGGCCGCACGCCCCTGATGGTCTCAGTCGACGTCCACCGCCCGGCGGCGCGCGAGCAGCTGGCCATCCTCGCCGGCCAGATCAACCAGCCAATCTACAGGGGTTCGGACGGCGAGGTTACCCCGCTGCAGCTGGCTGTCGGCGCGCTGCGGGATGCTCGGCAGATTGGCCGCGACACCGTGCTGGTCGATACGGCGGGTCGCCTTCACCTGGACGACCAGCTCATGGACGAGCTGGAGGAGATCAAGTCCCACACTGACCCCTCGGAGATTCTTTTCGTCGCGGACGCCATGACCGGCCAGGACGCCGTCAGGTCCGCCGCGGAGTTTCACCAGCGCCTGGCCGTCACTGGCGTGGTCCTGACCAAGCTGGACGGCGACGCGCGCGGCGGCGCCGCGCTATCAATCCGGCAGGCCACCGGATGTCCGATCAAGTTCATCGGACTCGGCGAGAAGCCGAAAGCGTTCGAGGTCTTCCACCCGGACCGCATCGTGTCCCGGCTTCTGGGAATGGGTGACATGCTCACCCTGATCGAGAAGTTCGAGCGGGAAACGGACGAGCGGCAGACGCGCGAGATCGAGCGCAAGATGCGCACCGATTCATTCACGCTCGAAGATTTCCGCAAGCAGCTCCGGCAGGTCAGCAAGATGGGATCCCTGCAGTCCCTCGTGGACATGCTGCCGAATGTTGGCCCGTTCCAGCAGCTGCAGAAGACAGAGCTCGATCCGGCCGAGTTCAAGCGCACCGAGGCCGTCATCAATTCGATGACCCTCAAGGAGCGGGAGAACGTCGACTTGCTGAATGCCAGCCGGCGCAGGCGCATCGCCTTTGGCAGCGGGACTAGTGTCCAGCAGGTCAATCAGGTCGTCAAGAAGTTCCGCGGCGCTCGGCAAATGCTGCGCGGCGCGGTCCAGCCGGCACTGGGTGGCCCGATGCGCCGCAGCAACAGGAAGAGGAAGAAAAAGAGGAGGAGGGGCAAGCGCAGGCGCGTGTCCCGCGCGCGCCGCTTCCGGGCCGGCCCCGCCGGTCCGGGCGGCGTGGATCTCGGCAAGCTGCTCGGGCGATAGCACCGTACCCGCTTGTTTCGGAGGAGTCAGATGGTTGCAATCCGCCTGTCACGGACAGGAGCAAAGAAAAAGCCCAGCTACCGCGTGGTCGTCATCGACAAACGCCGCGCGCGCGACAGCCGCAGCATCGAGATAGTGGGGCACTACAACGCGCGCCGGGACCCGATCGAGGTCGTCCTCAAGCGTGACCGGATCAGTTACTGGATCGGCGTCGGTGCCCAGCCCTCGGACAGGGTGAAGCGCCTTATGAAGGTGTTCGACGAGCGCGAGGCCAAGCGATTGGCGGAGCTCGCCGAGCGCGAGGCCGAGGAGGCCAAGGTCAAGGCCGCGGCAGCCCAGGCGCAGCCGGAGCCAGAGGTGGCCGCAACACAGGCGGCACCATCCGCCCCGGGCGCGCCGCTGCAGGAGGGTACGCCGGGCGACCAGCCAGGGTTCGATCCCGGCGACGATGAGGTGGACAGGCAACTCGAGGAGGCCCTCGCCGCAGAGGCCGGCTCGGGCAGAGGTGCGGAATCTAGCGCTGGCTGACCTCGGCGTCCGGGCGCATCCGCGCCGGACCGCCGCTCGCCGCGTGGAAACGTTTATTGGGGGTGTCGATGAGCAGGAGGACCGAATCCGTCGTCGAGCTGGTCGAAGTGATCGCCAAGGCGCTCGCGGACCGACCGGACGACGTGCGCGTGGAAGCCGTCGATGAAGATCACGCCTGCGTGATCGAACTATCTGTCGATCCGTCCGATCTGGGCAGGGTCATCGGCAAGAAGGGGCGCAACGCAAAGGCCGTCCGCACGGTCCTGATCGCGGTCGGCACAAGGGACCGCCGCCGTTACCGGCTCGAGATTCTCGAGGGCGACTGAGGTTGGCGCCGTGGCAGCCCGAACCCAGAGAGCAACCGGGGATGTTCCCTATCTGACGGTTGCCAAGATTGCCCGCCCGCGCGGAAACCGGGGCGAAGTGGCGGCCATGAACCTCTGCGGAGACCTGCGCTGCTTCTCCCAGGGCGCGCGTCTGGACGTCGTCTTGGCGGACCGCACCCGTGTCGAGCTGGAGGTCGAGCGGGCTTGGGAGCACAACGGCAGGCTGATCCTGAAGTTCGCCGGTTTCGACACGATCTCCGATGCCGAGCGCCTCAGGCTCGCCAAGGCGCGCCTCCGCAAGGACGCGATCGAGCCGCCCGGGGAAGGGGAGTACTTGGTAGACGACTTGGTCGGGTGCCGGATGGTCGAGGAATCGAGCGGCAGGGATCTGGGCAAGGTCGATGCCGTCTATGAGCCGCCCGGTGATGTGCTGCTGCTGTCGGTCCTCGACTCGGGCCGGCGAGAGCTGCTGGTCCCGTTCGCCGAGGAGATCTGCCCCGAGGTCGACATCGAGGCCAGGCGCATCTTGGTTCGCTTGCCCGAGGGCATGGAAGCCTTGAGGGGGTGAGCGTGCGGTTTCACATCTTGACGATCTTTCCCCAGTTCTTCGACGGCCCGCTGTCGTGCGGGATCTTGGGCCGGGCACGCGATTCCGGCCTGGTGGAGATTCATGTCCATGATTTGCGCAAGTGGACTTCCGACACGCACCGCACCGTGGACGACCGGCCCTACGGCGGCGACGAGGGCATGGTGCTGAAGGTCCAGCCGATCGACGAGGCGCTCCACGAGATCGATCCGCCGGGGCCCGGTCCGCACCCCTGGAGAGTGCTCCTGTCGGCGCGCGGCGAGCTGATGGACCAAGCCACGGTCCGCCGGCTCGCTGGCCACGACGAGATCGTGCTGGTGTGCGGCCGATACGAGGGAGTGGACGAGCGGGTCGTCCACCATCTCGTCCACGAAGAGCTGTCGGTCGGCAGCTACGTGCTCAGCGGCGGCGAATGGGCCGCTGGGGCCATCGTGGACGCGGTCGCGCGGATCTGTCCCGGAGTGGTCGGCAACGAGCGGTCCACCCGCCGCGAGTCGTTCGAGCCGGGTGACAGCGGCAGACTGGGGATACTCGACTATCCGCAGTACACCCGGCCGGCCACCTATCGACCCTGCGGGTCCCCCGCGGAGCGCTGGGACGTGCCCGAGCTGCTGCTGAGCGGTGACCACGCCCGCGTGGCCGCGTGGCGCCGGCAGGCCGCGGTGGAAAAGACAGCGCTGAAGCGGCCAGATTTGCTGGAAGGCAAGGACTTATCGGAGTGGCTGTAGTCTGGAGTATGGGGGCCGCGCCCTAACGGCGGGCCGCTCGTCAGCGACGGAGATCAGATCATGCAGAACGCGACTATCGAAAAGATCGAGCGGGCCCACCGCAAGGAGTCCATTCCGGACTTGCAGCCCGGCGACCAGATCAGGGTGCACGTCAGGATCCGCGAGGGGGAGAAGGAGCGCATCCAGATCTTCGAGGGCATCTTGCTGGCCCGCAATAACCCCGGGATTCGCGAGACCATCACCGTGCGCAAGATCAGCTTCGGCCAGGGTGTCGAGCGCATCTTCCCCCTGCACTCCCCGGTGGTGACCAAGGTCGAGGTCGTCAAGCGCCACCGGGTGCGGCGCGCCAAGCTGTACTACCTGCGCAAGCTCAAGGGCAAGGCCGCGCGGCTCAAGGAGCGCCGCTGGCGCTGACCAGCGGCCGGGCGCGTGCCTACAGCGTGCGGAGGCTGAAGCCTCCGTCCACGTCCAGCACCTGCCCGGCGGAATAGTCGAGCAACCCGTCCGCGATCGCGCGCACGGCCCGCGCCACGTCTTCCGGACTGCCGAGCCGCCGCTGCGGCAGCAGGCCGCCGGCCGCCAGTTCCCGATAGGTCTTCAGCACCGGCGCGACCATGTCCGTCTCGATGATCCCGGGCCGGACCTCGAAGACTCCGATGCCCTCGCCGGCCAAGCGGCTGGCCCACAGTTGGGACGCCATGCTCAGGCCGGCCTTGGAGATGCAATACTCGCCCCGCTGGGTCGACGCCGTGTAGGCGGAGATCGAGGTCACGAAGACGATCCGACCCTCCCCCCGTTCGAGCATCATCCTGGCCGCCCCCTGCGTCAAGAAGTACGGACCGCGCAGATTCGTCCCGAGCACTTCGTCGAAACTCCGCTCGGTAGCTTCCAGGATGTCCCTGCGCTGGCGCGGCGCCATGCCGGCGTTGTTCACGAGCAGGTCCAGCCGGCCGAACTCTTCCCGCACGGCGCGCAACAATGCCTCGCGGTCCTTGCCCGACCCCACATCCATCTGTGCGATTCGAGCGCCGCACTGCTCTCGGAGGCTCTCCGCCGCCACCAGATTGCCGCGGTACGTGCCGACAACCCGGTGCGTCTTCGCCAGTTCCAGCGCCACGGCCCGGCCGATTCCCCGGCTGGCCCCCGTGACCACCGCCACGTTACGGTTTTCCGGCATTCTCGGCCCCCGTCGCGATCCGATCTTCCCGCTTGGCCGCCCGGCCCCTACGCCAGAATCGGGCGGACCAATGCTCCGTGCACGTCCGTCAGGCGGAAGTGCCGCCCTTGGTACTTGAATGTCAGCCGCTTGTGGTCCACGCCCATCAGGTGCAGGATCGTGGCGTGCAGGTCGGGCACGCTCACCGGATCGGCCGCCACGTTGTACGAGAAGTCGTCCGTGGCGCCGTGCGTGGTGCCGCCTCGGATGCCCCCTCCGGCGAGCCAGATCGAGAAGCACCGCGGGTGGTGGTCCCGGCCGTAGTTCTGCCGTGTCAGCTCGCCTTGGCAGTACACCGTGCGGCCAAACTCGCCACCCCACACGACCAGCGTCTCCTCCAGCAAGCCTCGCCGCTCGAGGTCCTTCACCAGTGCCGCCGAGGCCCGGTCCGTCTCGGCGCACCTCTGGGCCAGGTTGCTCGGCAGGTTGTTGTGGTGGTCCCACCCCCGGTGGAACAGCTGTACGCAGCGCACGCCGCGCTCCACGAGTCTCCGCGCCAGCAGGCAGTTGCTCGCGTACGTGCCCGGCTTGCGCGCGTCCTCGCCGTACATCTCGAACACGGAGTCCGGCTCCGACGAAAGGTCGGTCAGCTCCGGCACAGACGCCTGCATGCGGAACGCCATCTCGTACTGGGCGATGCGATTCTCGATCTCCGGGTCTCCGAACTCCTCCAGATGCGCGCGATTGAGCGCCGCCAGACCGTCGAGGTACGTGCGCCGGTCGGTGCGCGAGAAGCCGTCCGGATCGTTCAGGTAGAGCACCGGCTCTCGCCCCGCGCGGAACTTGACGGCCTGGTAGCGCGTGGGCAGGAAACCGCTGCCCCAAAGTCTGGAGTACAGCGGCTGGCCCGTGCTGCCCAGAGAGACCATCACCACGTATGACGGCAGGCTGCTGCTCTCGCTTCCCAGCCCGTACGACAGCCAGGACCCGAGGCTCGGCCTGCCCGCCAATTGGTGGCCCGTCTGCAGGTAGGTGATCGCCGGGTCATGGTTGATCTGCTCCGTCGTCATCGAGCGGATCACGGCGATCTTGTCCGAGATGGAGGCGATGTGCGGGATCAGCTCGCCAAACTCCTGGCCCGATTCGCCCGCCCGGGCGAACTCGAACTTGGAAGGTGCCACCGGAAAGCTGGACTGTGCGGCCGTCATCCCGGTCAGCCGCTGGCCCCCGCGGACCGAGTCCGGCAGCTCGCTGCCCTGCAACTCCCGCAGCCCCGGCTTCGCGTCGAACAGGTCCATTTGCGAAGGCCCGCCCGACTGGAACAGGTAGATCACGCGCTTCGCCCGCGGCGCGAAGTGCGGAACCCCGTCGAGGCCCGTGTTCGCCGGGGCCGGGCGCAAGTCTTCGGCCAGCAGGTCGGAGAGGGCGACAATCCCCAATCCCGTGGCCGAGGAACCGAACAGTTGCCGCCGTGTCAGCGCCACTCCTGGATCGAACGTCATGGTCTACTCCCTCGTGATGGTCTCGTCCAAGTTGAGCAGCATGCTCGCGACTGTCGCGTAGGCTGCGAGTTCCGGGGTGTCCAGTCCGGGGTCTCGGGGGGCCTCGCCCGCCGAGAGGACGCGATCCGCGTCAGCGGGCGCCGTCAGGAACCGGTCCCGGTAGCGGCTGAGGCTCTCGCGCAGAATGCTCGCCTCCCGCCCGGCCGGCCCTCTGGCAGTGGCGAGCAGGAAGCCGTAGGCCAGCCGCCGGGCGTCGTCCGCGCCGCCCTCGCGCAGCATTCGCTCGGCGTACAGGCGGGCCGCCTCGTTGTACGTCGGGTCGTTCATCAGGTTCAGGGCCTGGATGGGCGTGTTCGTGCGGTCCTCGCGCACGACGCAGGTCTCGCGGGGAGCCGCGTCGAAGGCCAGCATCGCGGGCGGCCCCAGCGTGCGCTTCCAAAACGTGTAGAGGCTCCGCCGGTATAGACGATCGCCGCTGTCGTGCTTGTAGGCGCCCCAGTTGGAGAGCTCCTTCCAGAGCCCGCCCGGCTGGTAGGGCTTCACCGAAGGGCCCCCCAGGCCCTCGGAGAGCAGCCCGGCGATCGCCAGCGCTTGGTCGCGGATGGCCTCCGCCGGCAGCCTGAGCCGGGGCGCGCGCGCCAGCAGCAAGTTCTGGGGATCCCGCTCGAGCAGTTCGGGCGTGACCGCCGATGACTGGCGGTAGGTCGCGCTCGTGGCGATCAGCCGCATCAAAGCCTTGACGTCCCAGCCGCCCTCGATGAACTCGGCCGCGAGCCAGTCCAACAGCCGGGGATGGGTCGGCGCCGCCCCTTGGGATCCGAAATCCTCGACCGTCGAGACGATCCCCTGTCCGAAGAGCATCTGCCAGAAACGGTTCACGGTCACCCTGGCCGTGAGCGGGTGCGAATCGCTGGTCAGCCAGCGCGCCAGCCCCATCCGGTTGTTCGGAGCGCCCGCTGGCAGGGATGGCAGCGCCGAGAACAGGCCCGGCTCGACGCGCTCGCGCGGCGCGTCGAACGATCCCCGGAAAAGAACGTGGGTCGGCCGTGGGTTCTCGCGCTCGTCCATGACCATCACGGTCGGGAGCTCCGCTAGGAACGCCTCTCTCTCCAGCAATGCCGCGCGCAGGCGCCTCCAGTCTGATCGGGCGCTCTCCGGTGCCGCGAGCTCCAGGTACGCCCGGCGCAGCTTGTCCCGCTGCGGTGCCGAGCGGTCGGCACGCCGCATCGCAGCGATCTCAGCCGGGGTCTCCCTGACTGCCACGACGGCAATCTCGTCCGGGGCCAGCGCCCTCGAGTACACCCGCACGTCGTCCAGCACGCCCTGGAATCGGTCGTCCGGGCCCGGGCCGTGGCCAATCCGCAGCGGGGCGTTGGCCTTGGTGGAATTGAGCGACTCGTCGATCAGAGTCTCCGTCGGCACCCGGCGGCCGTCGAAGTACAGCCGCATTCCCCCCGTGTTGCGGGACCCGTCGTACACTCCGGCGACGTGCACCCACCTCCCGATCGGCAGCGGGTTGCGCGACTCGACGCGCTGGCGGTCCGAGATGCTGGCCGTGTCCACCCGCAGCTGGACCTTGCCGCCGACCAGGAAAAGCCCGAAGCCCTTGGGCCCTTTCGGCAGGTACCGTGACGCGATTCCCCCCGTCTGGTTGTCGGCCCGCACCCAGGCCGAAATCGTGAAGGGGTCGTAGAAGTCGTAGTCCGCCAGATTCCCGAGGTCGAAGTGGCGCCTGCCGTCCAATCGGGCTGCCCGCCCGCGAACTCCCGCGGGCTCCGACCCCGCGGCGTCGAACGACCTGCGGACGGCCAGGCCCTCCGCGAAGGCCCAGTCATCCGCCCCGGCCAAGTCCGCGGCGCGGATCCCGCTCCGCAGGGCCTCGGCATGGCCGCCCACGCGCCTCTCCAAGTCCGCGATGGCCCCGTCCATCGCTCGCAGGCTCTCTCGCTGGGTTGGCGTGGGAGCGCGCACGATCGGCGGCGTGTTGCCGTACTTGTAGTACCGGCCACGGTCCGAGACGTTGTTGAAGTACGCGTAGAACTGGTAGAACTCGCGCTGCGAGATCGGGTCGTACTTGTGGTCGTGACAGCGCGCGCAGCCCACCGTCAGACCGAGCCAGACGGTCGCGGTGGTCTCCAGCCGGTCCACGGCGTACTCGACCTGGTACTCGTCGGGATCCGTGCCATTCTCGGCGTTGCCCCGGTGGTTGCGGTTGAAGCCCGTGGCGATCAGGTCCTCCAACGACGGATCCGGCAGCAGGTCGCCGGCCAGCTGCTCGACCGTGAACCGGTCGAACGGCATGTTGGCGTTGAAGGCGTCGATGACCCAGTCCCGCCAGCGCCACATGTCTCGCTCTCGGTCGTTCTGGTAGCCGTTGGTGTCGGCATAGCGGGCCGCCTCCAGCCAGCGAAACGCCATGCGTTCGCCGAAACGCGCCGATGCCAGCAGCCGGTCGACCGCTGCCTCGTAGGCCTTCGGCGACGGATCGGCGAGAAACGAGCGGACCTCGGCAGCTGTCGGGGGCAGTCCGGTCAGGTCTAGGGTCGCGCGCCTGAGAAGCTTCGATCGTTCCGCCATGGGCGATGGCTCCAGACCTGCGGCGCGCATCCGCGCCAGCACGAATCCATCGATGGGATTGCGCCCCCACTCGCCTGCCGGCGCGCTGCTGGCGGCAGGCCGCTTGATGGGCTCGAATGCCCAGTGCCGGGCCCACTGGGCGCCCTCTCGGACCCACGCGCGCAAGGTCTCGATCTCGGCTTGGCTGAGGGGGGCGTGCCCAAATGCCCCCGGCGGCATCCGGCGGGCCGGGTCGTCGGCCGCGACCCTCAGGATCAGCTCGCTGCTGTCGGGCTGCCCGGGAACGATCACCGGGCGCCCGTTGGAGGCCTCGGCGAAGACGCCCTCCCGTGTGTCGAGGCGCAGCGGGGACATGCGCGTCCCCGAATCGGGGCCGTGGCATGTGTAGCAGCGGTCCGAGAGGATCGGCCGCACTTCGCTGCGGAAGTCCACCGCGAGGCAGTCGGGAGAGAGGGCCGCGCACAGGCCGACAGCCAGGGCGGCGCGAGTCAGCAAGCGTCGCACACCATATGGATTGTAGCCACCTGCCCCTCCCGAGGGATCCGGCCTAGGGCACTCAGTCCGGGAAAAATGGGAATAGCTCGCGGATTCGCTCGTCGCTGGGCTGCATCCCGTACTCGGTGATCTCGAATGCCTCGGCATTCTCGATGTCCTCCGCGGCGTCCCCGTACCACTTGCGCGCGGCCTCGACCCACTCCGGCCGCGGGGCGAACCCGCGCCGGGCCTTGAGCCATTCCAGCCGGGCGGCCGGCTCCTTGGGAACTTGGTCCAGGATGCCCGCGTGCCACGGTAGCCACTCGTAGAACTGCGAGACATGGGCGTCCAGCCCGGCGAACTTCTTGTCGATCACGTCGTCAATGGAGACGACGATGTCCGGCCTGAACGGCGACGGCCGCTGGAAGCGGTCCGAGAAATAGGCGAACAGCGGGTTCTTGCGGGTCGCCGGGGTGTCGCTGGCGAGGTTCGGGACTGTCACCATGTACGAAGCGTCCTGAACGAGGATGCCCGTGTAGCGATGGTCCGGGTGGTAGTCGTTGGGGCGCGGTGCCAGGACGATGTCCGCATCCCACTCGCGAATCTGTCGGATGATCTGCATCCGCACGTCCAGGCTGGGGACCAGTTCGCCGTCATGGTTGTCGAGGACCACGTACTCGACCCCCAGCCGGCGCCCTGACTCCTGGGCTTCCGCCCGCCGCCGCGCCGCGAGCATGCCGCCCCCTTCTGCCTGGTGGCCGGCATCCCCGTTGGTCACCGACACGAAGCGGACCTTGTGCCCAAGTTCGGCGTACTTGGCCGCGATTCCGCCGGCCTTGATGTCGCAGTCGTCGGGGTGCGCGCCGATTGCGATGACACGGATCGGATCGGCTGAGAGAGTGGGGGCGGAGATGGACATTGTGAGCAGGAAGAGGAGTGGCAGCGCGCTACGCATCGGATCGAACCTCCCCCGGGCGCCCGCCGAACGGCCACTGCCGCTGCTGGCGGGCCATCACGAGGTACACGGCCAAACCGAGCAGCAGTGTGCCGACGCCAAAGGCGATAAATCTCGCGCCCAGCGAAAGGAACACATAAATATAACCCACCATTGAGATCGCCGCGGGCAGCGGATAGGCCCACATACGGAATGGCAGCTTGAGGTCCGGCCGACGGGATCGGATCAGGATCAGGGCGACAGTGTGGCCCACGAACTGGATTAGGATGCGCGCCGCCATGAGCGCCTTGATCACGGCGTCGAGGCTGAAGAAGCTGGCCGCCATGGCCCCCGCCCCCATCAATAGCAGCGATCGGTGGGGGAATGCCTTGGTCGGGTGCAGGACGGCCAGCGGTCTGAAGAAGATCCCGTCCCGGGCGGCCGCGTACGGCACGCGCGAGTACCCGAGCAGCAGCGCGAAGATCGAGCCGAACGCCGTCACGACGATCATGCCGGCAAGCAGGTCCGACGCCCACGGCCCGAGCGCTTGTTCCATGAACAGCGCTCCGAGGAACGGCGACGCCATCGCCTCCCGCCAGGGCACGACTCCGATGAAGCTGAGCGAGATCGCAATGTCAATCGCCGCGACCGCGAGCACCGAGTAGAGCACCGCCCGCGGAATCGTGCGGCCGGGGTCGCGCACCTCCGCGCCCAAGTAGCAGACTTGGTAGTAGCCGAGAAACAGGTAGAGCACCTCGGCAGACCCCGTGCCGAGGCTTGCGAAGAAGTCCAGATTGAGCTCGAACGCATTCGGCGGCAGGTCGAATGCCAGCGCCGGGTCGAAGTGCAGGATGCCGGTCAGGATCACCCACCCGGTCGTCACCAGCATCACTGACCACAGCGCGAACATCAGCTTGGCGATGTCGTCGATCCGCCTGTAGAGGGCGAATACCAGCAGACCGCAGATCCCGGCCGCCAGCAGCTTGCCGTCCATCACGGACAGGTCGGGGACAAAGACCCTCAGGTACTGGACGAGGCCAATGTTGCCGCTGGCGATCTCCAACGGGCCCGCAAAGAGAACTTGCCACACGAACAGAAAGGCCAGCATGCGCCCCCAGGTCTTCGGGCCGAACCCTTCCCTCAGGAACACGTACGTGCCACCCGCCGCGGGAATTGCCGCGCCCAGCTCGGCGACAACCATGCCGTCGGCGATCGCGATCAGCGTCCCCGTAACCCACGCGAGGTAGGCGTGGGGCCCCTCCAATGTCTTCAGGATCAGGGCGATCGCGATGAAGGGGCCGATCCCGACCATGTTGGCCATGTTGATCGAGGTGGCATTCAGCAGGCCGAGCCTGCGCTGCAGTTCTGGCATGGGCGTTCCTTTGCGTTTCCCCGTCCTAGACTGGGGCGACGCCCGATTCTACGACGGCTCCCGCCCGCGGCTCCGGACCGACGATGCGGCATTTCCCTGCCCACAGGGCGACTGTTACGCTGAGGGAGCGCTGCCGGGGTGGTAGCTCAGTTGGTAGAGCAACGGCCTTTTAAGCCGTGGGTCCCGGGTTCGAGTCCCGGCCACCTCACCAATCCGCGCTCTACAGGCCGGGCCGGCTCCATGTCGTTCCCGGTGCGAGCGGATACGCGCGATCCCCCTTGACGGGGCGACCCGGTCGATCGCTCGCAACCGGCTCGCCGCTGTCAACGGCCACCACGCCGTTGACGATGACGTGGTGGATCCCGGCCGGGGGCTGGGCCGGATTTTCGTAGGTGCCGCGGTCGAGCACTGTTTCCGGATCGAAGACCACAATGTCTGCGTCGGCTCCCGGGCGGATGCGCCCTTTGTTGCGCATCGACGGGATCCTCGTTTCCAGCCGGCGTGCCGGCATCAGCGTCATCTTGCGCAGCGCCTCCATCAGCGTCAGAGCGCCCTGCTCGCGGACGTATCGCCCGAGCACGCGGGAGAAGGTCCCGAAAGAGCGCGGGTGCGCCCGGCCAGAAGTAAGCCACATCCCGTCGCTGGCGATCATCGCGAGCGGGTCAGCGATCACGCGTCTGACGCTCTCCAGCTTGTACAGCGGGGGTAGGATAATGGTCCCGCCCGCGCTGCGACGGGCCGCAAACGTCTCCCGCGACAGTCGCTCGCCGGTCCGGACCCAGATGAACTGAGACAGCTCGTCGTCCGAGTAGCGCTCCCAGTCGTTGAACAGGTGGGACTGGATCAGCGTCGAGCCGCGATTGTAAGGGTAGGCCTCCGTGGTGATGTCCACCCCCCTCGCTTGGGCGCGCTCGATTTCCGCGAGATACTCGCCGACCCTGTCGCGGGCACTGCTGTTGAGGTGCACCACGTGGGCTTGGGCACCGGTGGCTTCGGCCAGATCGATCACCTCCCGCAGGTTTGAGAGAGTCTCGTGATCCGTCCGCATGTGGACGTGGCAGCTCGCGCCGAATCGGTGCGCGATGCGGAAGACGCGCTCGAGCTCTTCCTTGGTTGCCCCCGGCGTGTAGGCCAGCCCGAATCCGACCGCGACCGCGCCTTGCTCGAGCCCGCGCTCGATGCGCCGGAGCATGGTCTCCAGCTGGCTCGGGGTCAGGGCGGCGGCGAGGGCGTCCCCGGCCAGCCCGGGGTTCCTGCCCAGTGCGGCGAGCTGACGGGAATATGGGTGGGAGATGCTCGCCCCGTAGTGCACCAAGGCCTTGCCGTGCCGGTCCTGGTACCAGGCCTCGATGTCCTCGACGCCAATCTCCAACTCGAGAGATGTCGTGATGCCGTCCCGGGCCTGCGCGACGTAGCTCTCGAGGCTCTGGCCGTGCTGGTGAAGGTCGATGAAGCCCGGTGCCACAACCTTGCCCGTCGCATCGATCACCCGCTGGGCATCGATTGGGCTCTCGGTCACCGCAACGACGCGACCGGCCAAGATGCCGACATTGCGTACGCCATCCAGCCCGGACTCGGGGTCCATCACACGCCCGCCCCGGATGGCGATGTCGATGTCTGCTTGGGCGGAGAGGGTTGCCGCAAAGAGGGTGAGCAGCGCTGGGAGTGGTCGCATGTTGCAGCGATTATCCTAGATTCCACCGTCGCGGAGGATGTCCGGCTCTGACGGCTTGATCCGGCGCTTGGGGGACGCGCCGTCGCGTGTCGCGGCTGCCTCGAAGCTTGGCGGAGCGGTGCCCGAGCAAGGCTCGATCCCCTCGCTGCGAATGTTGCGGCGCTTCTTGGAGTCTCTGGATCGCGGCGCTCTCGCGAGTGCAAGCCCGCGAAGGGGCAGCTGAGGGCGGCGCCAACTGGGACACTCCCGGCCTCGGGATCAGCGGTCACTTGCGAGACTGCGGACAACCACGGTGAATCCCCCCGTCTTGTAAGATGTGAGCGGCTCAGGACCGCCAGAGTTGAAGTTGCCCGATGGGCGTCAAGTTAGTCGTCGCAGTAACCGACAACGATTGGTTCGACACGCTGCGCAGCAATAGCTAGCTCCAGATCAAAGAGGTCAACTTCTGGGCCCCGAGCCCGCGGGAGTTCAGAGCGCTCCAGCCGGGCGAGCTGTTCTTGTTCAAGCTCAAGTCACCCCGCAACCGGATTGCAGGCGGGGGGAGTGTTCACGCATGGGAGTGTTCTCCCGTGCTCGTTGGCTTGGGATGCGTTCAAGATCGGCAACGGCGCGACCTCCGCCCATGAACTGCGCGGCAGGATCGCGCAGTATCGTGCCGACAGAGGGCAGAACGCAGATGACTTTCGGATTGGTTGTCGCGTCCTGACGATGCCATTCTTCTGGGACGAGGAAGACTGGCTGGACCCTCCCGGCTGGTCGCCCAGCATCATGCAGTTCAAGACATTTGGGACTCAGGAGCCTGATGGTCGCTTTCTCTGGGATGCTGTCATGGAGCGCATGGCTCGCTGCGGGCCCGGCAATGATGCCGGGTTGGGCGACGACCGGCATGGTCAACCCCAGCTGATCCGGCCGAGGCTTGGGCAGGGCAGTTTCCGCGTGAAGGTCGTCGACTCCTACAAGCGCCGCTGCGCGATCACCCGCGAGCGAACTCTGCCCGCGTTGGAGGCGGCTCACATCAAGCCATACTCCGAAGGCGGGGCTCACGATCCGAGCAACGGTCTGCTGCTGCGGAGGGACATTCACGGCCTCTTCGACTCCAGGTATGTGACGGTGGCCCCGGACCTGAGGTTTGAGGTCAGCCAAAGGATCAAGCAGGAGTTTGAGAACGGAACGGAGTACTACCAGCTGAACGGAGCCGAAATCTGGGTTCCGCGCAGCCACCAGGCGCAGCCCGACCCCAAGGCGCTTGCCTGGCACAACGAAAACTGCTTCCGTTGACCTTGCGGGCCTGCTGGAGTCGAGGCACCGTAGCCCGGGTTTTGACGATCAGGGGTAGTCCGCTCCCACCCACGACCGCCCGCGCTGGATCTCTCAGCGGAAGCGTATGACGCACCTGTTCTCGACCAAGACCACCTTTCGAAGACCGGGTGGACGAGTCCGGTACAAGGACCAGACCCACGTGCAGAAGCAGATCAACGCCGCTGACCGGATCGTCGACTGCGCATTGATGGGCCAAAACTGCAGGGTTGCTCAGAATCACTCGCTTCGCGAGGCCTACGAGCAGCGTGTCACGCACGGTCTGCTTTCTCGGTGTCGCGACAGGAACGTCCCAGCCGATATTCCCGGACTTCGTTGCCAAGCGGGACTCGTGCTCACCCACCTCCGCGATCGAGTTCGGCTCTCGGCGCGGAGCCCGCTAGCGGCCCCGCGTTCCAAGTCCGCGCTTGGGATGCTAGCCGCTGGTAGTGCAGATCGCACTGGGAGGTCCACCGGGCTCACCCACAGACCGGCTCCCCAGGATGGGAGCGGCCGACCGTCAGCCAGCGTGACTCTGGCTGATGGACCTTGCTATCGATCCCACATGCTTTCCCTAGTCACGTATATCTCCGACACTTCCACCGCTCTTCCCGACGGCACTCGCTTGCGTTCTCCATCTCCCCTTCCGGGGCCAGGTTCACGCTCGCAACACTCTCTCACTCCGGGACATCTGGGACAGGATCAGAGCCCGTCGCCGGAAATCTGTTCGGGGTGGGGTGTAACCACTTCAACTCCCAGGGCATCTAAGAATCCACACTGAACCGGAGGTCCTACCATGCGCGTCATATCAGCTGCCCCAATCTTTGCACTCTTCGTCGCGGCTGCGGCGTGGGGCGACACGCCTCCCGCCGAGACCGGGTCTGAACCGGCACTCGGTGTCGCTCGGGTCAGTGCCTTGAGCGGCGATGTCGCGACTCGCAGGGGGGACTCGGGGGACTGGATCGCCACCGCCGTGAACATTCCCCTTGTCGAGGGGGACTCGATCCGGACGCAGGACGGTTCGAGGGTTGAGGTCCAGCTGGACTTCGGCAATGTCGTCAGAGTCACGGGAGACAGCGAGGTTCAGTTGGTCGAGCTCGGGGAAAAGCGCTTTCGCGTGCGGGTGCTTCGCGGCACGGCGCAGTACAGCGAGTGGCGCGACAGCCCGGTTGACATTGACATCGAGACCCCAAAGGCCGCCGTTCGGCCCGAAGCGGACGGCCGCTACCGTATCTTCGTCGCCGGGGACTGGACACTGATCGAAATCCGAGAGGGGCGTGCCGAGATCGCGCTTGAGCGCAGCACGACAGCGCTCGGGAAGGGCCAGTCGATGACTATCTGGACGAGCGACGACCCGATCGCGTTCGAGACCGGAAAGCTCGGGAGCACTGACGCCTTCGATCGATGGGCGGCCAAGCGCGACAAGGAACTCCGGCGTGCCGCAACTCACAAGTACATCAGCCGGGACATCTACGGCGTGGAGGCCCTGGACTCGCACGGTCGTTGGCGCCGTGTGGGCTCCCTCGGCTGGTGCTGGTTCCCCCGTGTGACGGCTGCTTGGGTTCCGTATCGCCACGGCCGTTGGGTCTGGGTTAGCCACTATGGCTGGACTTGGGTGCCCGAAGAGCCATGGGGCTGGGCGCCGTCGCACTGGGGGCGTTGGCACTACGACGTGGCCTACGGCTGGGGTTGGTATCCCGGAACGCCCCGCCTGCGGCACGCTTGGCGGCCGGCGCTGGTCTCGTTCGTCTGGGCCGGATCCGGTCTGGGCCGTCCGGGCTATGTCGGGTGGTCGCCTTTGGGCCCTTGGGAGCCGTACCGCCCGTGGTACGGGCGTGGGTGGGGGCAAGGGGCCCGGCAAGCCCCCGGGAACTCTACGGTCATCGTCAATGTTGATGTGAATGCCGGCTCCCTCCCCGCTCGCGGCGGGAGACCCGTGCGCGCCAGCCGGCGATCGCTCGCCATGTCGTATCTCACAGCGGACGAGCTGGCGTCAGGGTCCGGGGCCACCCCTCGCTCCATCCGCCTGGGGATGAATACTCCGGTCCGGCAGGTGCGAGGTCCCGTGCCGGTCGTGCCGAGTCGCGCCAGCCAGGGCAGAGTGCTTCCCGCATCTTCCACGTCGGTTCGGGCCGGACTGGCCAGAGGGTGGGACCGTGTTCCGCTCTCGGGGCTGCGGCACGGATCAACCCGGTCGTCATTCGATGACCAGCGCGACCGGATGCGCCGCGCGGCGGACGACTTCTCGCAAGGGTATGCGAGAGGGGGAAGGATCGGGTCGAGCCTCGCGGAACAGACACCCCGTGCAGGGAGCCCCGGCTTACCCACGGCGGAGCCACCGGGGTCCACAGCGAGCGTCTCACGCGCGCAGCCCCGAGCGGGATCGGTCTCGGCGACGTCGGGATCCCCGGAGCGCCTCGGCAGAGCTGCCGATTCCAGGCGACCGGCCGAGGGTAGCTTGGGGTCGCTGCGATCTTCGAGACAAGTTGGATCGTTGACACCCGCGACCCGGTCGGGCACCCCCGAGACTGGATCGCGAGACGCGGTCGAAGTTCGGCGCGGCACCGGTCGCACAACCGGCGCAACCGGAGCGGCCACGACTTCCGGGCCGCCCCTTGGGATAGGTGCCGGTTCCAGATCGGCGCCGTCAGCTTCGAGGGTTGGCCGTGGGGCGTCAAATCCGAGGCAACCTGCGCCGTCAGCCGAGCAGTCTGGCAGGGCGTCGGAACGGTACGCACCCCGGGCTCGCTCGCGTGTCGGAGCTGTGCCCTCGTCCCCGGCCACGGTCTGGAGCCCGTCGCGGCCGCGCCGGTCGAGCAGACAGCCGCCCTCTGAACCGGCCGGCGGCCGGAGTTCGGCCACCAGTCCGGGCACGCGCGGCCAGACCGCTCCATCCCAGCTCCCATCCTCCGGCAGGACGGGCTCGGGGAATGGGGCAAGGGACACGGGCAACTCGCCGACAGTGTTCGTTCCGCGCCAAGGGTCACGTGTCGGGACAAGCCGGCCAACGAGCGGCGACCGGAGCCGCGGTGGTGGTCTGGGCGCTCCGGGCCGTTCGCGGACCACCCGGTCCCAGTCCTCAATTGGCACATTGGGCACACGGAAAAGTCAGTCCGGGTCCCGTTCGGACCGTGCCACCACGGGGCGGACCGCTCCATCCCGGAGTGCCGGGACCAATTCTTCCAGCACCCGTTCTCAGCCCTCTTCCTCGTCTCGCGTCGGGTCGAGGTCTAGGGTTGACCGCACGCCCTTTGAAATCTACGTGTCTCCGTCCACATCGCGCAGCGAAGGCGGCTCCAGGTCCCGTACAGGCTCTTCGCCTTCGAGCGCGGGCCCGGGTTCCTCCGCTGGAAGCCGGCGATCCGGCGCTACGACCGCAACGCCTCGGTCGACGATCAATCGGTCCCCGAGTCGCACGAGCACTCGCACAAGTGGGCCAAGCACCGGGGCGCGCGGTCCATCATACGGGACTCGCGGGGGACTATCCGGCTCCGGGAGTCGGGTGGGTTCTTCCAGGGGCTCATCATCCCCATCCTCTTCACGGAGTGGCAGAGCCACCAGCCCTCGCGGAGTGTCCTCTCCGTCGCCGTCCCGGACCACGTCCCGTAGCGTCGGGCGCGGCGGCACACGCGCAAGCGGGAGATCTGGGTCCTCGTCCGCCTCGACATCGGCCAGCAGGGCTGGGCGTGGTGCGCGGTAGCGACGGTCCGCCGACCGGACGACCGCTCCCGGGTGTTGCGTGTCTGTGCCCCGGAGCGCTCGCCCGATCGACAGTGGCGCGTTCCGGTTGGGACTGTCTATGATGACTGCTGACCGGACATGGCACTCAGGGTAGTTGCACTAATTCTCGGCGCGATGGTCGCCGGCGCCACGGCACAGGACGGTCCCTGCATGTCGGGGGCGATGCTGGACGTGTCCGAATCCCCCGGCGCTGGTCCTGGCTATCCGCGCCCGCGGGTCGACGCCAGTTGCGAGGGCGACGATCTGGTTGTCCGATCAAACGGCATTCCGCACTATGAGTTTGTTCAGGTCACGCCTAACCCGCTTTTGGAGCAAGACAACGAGTACCGAGTGCCCGCCAAGCCGGCCCTCGCGGGCGGCAAGACTCCCATTCCGCTGCTGGGCACGATCGGGTTCGCCGTCAACGGCATGGCGATCTTCGGCCCCAACGAGGGGCCCGTGCCGGCCGAGGAACAGTTCGGGGATCCGATCTTCAACGCGATCATGGACGCTTGCATGGGCCACACCGCGCAGGAGTACCATTACCACGCGCTGGTCCAGAAGTGCCTCAGCGCTGGCGTGAAGGCCGGCGAGCCCTCGCCGATCTTGGGCTTCGGGTTCGATGGCTTCCCGATCCGGGGGCCGTGGGGCTGCGCGGATGCCCAGTGCACCAGCGTGCTGCGCTATCGCAGCGGCTGGGAGAAGCTTCGGGACCCGCACCAGGATGCTTGGGATGCCTACGAGTACGTCGAGCAGGAAGGGCCAGAATATCTCGATGCGTGCAACGGCCATGTTGGTCCGGGCGGGGACTATCACTACCACGCGACGGAGACTTGGCCGTACATTCTTGGCTGCTACGCCGGCACACCCGCGCCGCAGCGCCGCGGCCGCGGCCCAGGCCCCAATGTGAGCCAGCAGCGACCGCCAGGTGCGGCCGGCAGGCCGCCGGGGGGCCGGCGCCCCAGGGGCGGGGGGCCTGGTCGGCAGCCCCGCCCGTCGGGCGAGGAAGTGAACGCAGTGGCGACCGCTTTGGACCTGAGCGCCGACGATGTGGCCAAGGCGCTGCGTGTCGAGCCGGGCAACCTCAGGCCTATCAACCTGGCGGCCTCGGCCCGCAGCCTGGGCATCGACCAAGGTCAGCTTGTCGAGGCGCTTGGGCGGCAGCCGCCACCAAGGAGGCAGCGACCGAACTTGGCGCCGCCGGGAGAGCCGGAGTGTTTCTTCCGCTGCGGGCAGAGTGAGGAGGACGCCGTGGGGTGCACCCTCACACCTGATCACAAGGTGGTCTGTTTCCGGCCCTGCGACGACAACAAGTGCGGCTGACCCGCGCTGGGGTACTGACTGTCGCGATTCTGGCCAGCGTTGCGGCCTGGCCGCAAGACGAGCCCTTGCCGGCCGTCGATCACTCGCTGCATCCGCTGGTGGAGCACCCAGCCAGCGAGCCGGTGCCGTTCGTTCGCGTCCACATGCAGGCGGACTCCATGGACGGCTTCAACCTCTACTTGGAAACCCGCAACTTTCGGTTCGCGCCCGAGCTGGTGGACACTGTGAACGTCACTAACGCGGGCCACGCGCACCTCTACCTGAACGGCGAGAAGGTGGCTCGCATGTATTCCCCGTGGCACCACGTCTCCGCGAAGAGTCTCCGCGACGGCATCAACCGGCTAGAAGTAGAGCTGAGCGCCAATGACCACTCGACATGGGCCGTGGCCGGTCAACCCATCGGCGCGGACATACTGATCAACGGCGGATTGAGGGACGGTGACCCGATCGTACGGTCGGAAGTCGGATACACCCTTGACTGGGAATGGGGCCGTGCAGAGGCTCTCTCTACCGGGGGCTGGTCCACTGTGACCGACTTGGGATATCGCGTTGAGGTCACGGCGGGGGCAGTCGTGACCCGCAATTTGGAGCTGGTGCCGTGCCACGTGCCGTTGCCCATTCCGAGAGCCGCGCTGCCATGGTCATTGTTCGCACCGGTCCCGGTCGCGGCCGGTCACAGCAGCCTCGCTCCCAACGAGTCCAAGATCTCGACATCCTACTCTGAGGATCTCGCGGCACCGAAGGCCAGGTTTCTCGAGACCAAAGTTGTGACGGATCCGGAATACTGCCGGGCGCATTACCTGATAGCGCGGGAGAAGGGCACCGCACTCGGAGCGGAAGCGCTGAGCGTGGTCGGAACATGGAGCCGGGCCCCCGATTGGGTCGCAACCCCGTTTAGACTCAAGTCGGCCTCGGCCTACGGCGACTTCAGAGAGTTGCGCGACGCTGGTGGTTCCGTGGCGCGGCGCACCATCGTGGGCGGCATTCAGGTGACCGTGAAGCGGTCTCTTAGCACGATGCTTGACGGCATCGACTTTCGAACCGGAGTGAGCGAGGACCACGGTGCGCTGGTGATGCGGCGGGTCGTGTCCGAGACTAAGATCTATGTCGGTGAGAGCCAGTTCCGCGCCCGCAACTGAATTCTCGGCGGACGAGAGTGCCTACGCGTGCTCGCAGCTCGCGAGCTTACCGGTTCGCCGTGAAAGCCGAGCAGTGACGCCAGCGCTCCCGGATCGGGTCTGCGGGGCGCTCGACCGTGTGTTTCCCGTCACCCAGTCGCTCGGGTATTGCGCAGTCTCAGCGCGGAGCACGACCGTACGAGGCCGGGAGGCGCCGAACGTGAGGGGCCGTTCTAGGCTTAGGGACAGGGACGAGGTCGAATGATCTGGACCGCTGAGGACGTACTTCGCCGCATCAAGCTTGGCGAGGACAGCCGTGTGGAGTTCAAGGAGGCTTTCTTCACGAACGGAGGCGTTCTTGGGCCCGCTCGTCAGGCAGTTGCCGATGAGCTTGCCGCGTTCGGGAACTCATCCGGGGGGACCTTGGTGTTCAGCGTGTCCGATGCGGGAGAGATCCGACGGCTCAATCGAGGACAACTGGACGCCGTGGAGGCCCTTGTAACCGAGGTCTGCGAGGACTCGATCAAGCCACCTTTGCACTTCACCACTCAGCGAATTGCCCTGCCGGACGAACTCTCCGCATTGGTTGTCGAGATTGATCAAAGTCCGCATGTGCACAGGAGCCCGGGGGGCTACCTTGTCCGGAAGGGCAGTTCGAAGCGGGAAATGACGCCTCAGGCGCTCAGGCGCCTGTTTCGTCTTCGAGAACGTTTGGGACGGCGGGGTTCCGATGAGATGCCGGTCGCGCGAACTGGTCGCGGGGCGCTTGACACAGGGCTTCTTGATCGGTTTCTGAGCACTCGAACGCTAGATCCCGCCGACACACAGCTCGCGAAGCTCGGCATCCTCGGTGACAGTGAGGGCGGCGTGAGAACGCCCACGGTAGCCGGCGTTCTGATGGCCACCAAGCGCCCGGACCGGCATATCCGCGGCGCTGTGATTGAGGCTGTGCGCTACCGGGGCACAGTACTTGGAGCGGCTAGCCAGCATGACGCTGCGAGGATCGTCGGCCCCCTTGACCATCAGATCCGGGAAGCAGTCCTTTTCGCCCGTCGGAATACGTGGGTCGCGGCGCGGAAAGTCCCAGGCCGAGTGGAAACACCGCAGTTCGCTCCTAGGGCCGTGTTTGAGGCAGTGGTGAACGCCGTCGTGCATCGCGACTACTCGATGGAGAACGTTAGGACCCGGATCTTCATCTTCGACGACAGGCTGGAACTGTACTCTCCCGGGGCATTGGTCAATTCGCTCTCGGCAGACGCCTTGCGATACCGGCAGTTTACGAGGAACGAGACACTGGCGTCTCTGCTCAGGAAGCTGAGAGTCGACGACACCTATGGCGCGGGTGACCACCAATACTTCTTGGAACTGCGCGGTGAGGGCGTTCCAGTCATATTCGAGGAGACCCGCAAGCTCACGGGTCAGGACCCAGACTACGAACTAATCGACGGAGAGGAACTCCGGATCACACTGCCTTCCGCGAGTCGACCGGTTGAGAGCCTCTTGGGCACTGTTGTCGTGACTGCTGGCGGGGACCCCGTGGCCGGGGCCCGAGTCGTTGCCCATTATCCGAACGGAACTTGGATGGACGAGCTGACAGACAGCTTCGGCCGGGCCACGTTCGGATTCCACTCGGCACTGCCGATCGCCGTATTCTGTGCGGCCCCGGGCTACGCCGCACATGTGGAACGGGAGTGGCATCCCCCGGAACAGCTCTCAGTCGGGCTAGTCCAGCTTCCGGCGGGAGGCTCAGCCATCTTCACCGAGGGGACAGGCCACCTGCCGCGTTTGAGAGGGCGGCTTAGTCCGATTCTGGACGACCTCGATCGGACGTACCTTTACGCGACGAATGTTGCGATCGAGCAGGGAAGACCGCAGCCGGTGACCTTCAAGCTAAAGCAGCCACTGCGCCTCACGGACGATAGTGGCTTTGAATGGTCCGTGCGCTTCATCGACATGTTTGGGAAATCATCGTTGCTAGAGTACCGCCCGTGCCGCATGGAGCGTGGATGACTGCTCCCAGGGATTGAATCTGCCCGCCTCCCGATGAGCCGTGAGACTAATCAGCGGCAGGACTTGCCGGCGACCGCACTCGGACCGTGCCGGACGGTCTGTGTCACTTTGACGCCCGGACCACGAGCAGATCGATGCATCCGGGAGCTCCACCGCGGTCATCGCGGTCCATCTTGGCGAAGGCCAGCGTTAGAACTGCCACTGGGCCGCCGCCCAGACTCCGCCCCGGAACCTGTAGTGCTTGCGGCCCACGAGGCCAACCTATTTCGCGGCGGGAGGGCTCCAAGACGGCCGACGGCCAGAGTCTTGGAGGGTTGCGGGTTCCCCGTAGGTGCCCGTCGAAGGACGGGTTGGGATCAGCGGAGAAAGTGCCCGCCGTCCGCGGTGTGTCCACGAGCACTGGCCCCGGCCTTCAGAGGTCGTGCCTGCCGATGGCGGCAAGAGGCTAGTCCAGTGCGGGTTCGGTCACCCCGAATGCCTTCCGCAGACGCCCCAGCTCTGCTTTCAAAGTTGCTGTGACCGCTTCCGTTCCCCGGTCGCCGTAAATGCTGTCTGTCTCCTCCGGGTTCCGCTCCAAGTCGTATAGCTCCCACTCGTCGCTCTCGTAGAACCGGATCAGCTTGTGCCGGTCAGTCCGCACCCCCTCGTGGGCCGGAACGCCGTGCGCTGTCTGGCTCTCGTAGTAGTGGTAATAGAACGATTGCCTCCAGTTCCGTGGCGGATTCCCCTGCATCAGGGGCACCAAGCTGCGTCCCTGCATGTCGGGCGGCACGTCAACGCCGGCGATTTCCAGGAATGTCTCCGCGAAGTCAAGGTTCGAGACCAAAGCCCGCGAGGTCGAGCCCGGCTTGATCACGCCCGGCCAGCGTGCCACCAGCGGCGTGCGCAGCGACTCGCGGTACATCCAGCGCTTGTCGAACCATCCGTGCTCTCCAAGGTAGAAGCCCTGGTCGGAGCTGTACACCACGACCGTGTTCTCAGCTTGCCCCGTCGCGTCGAGGTATCGCAGCAGGCGGCCGATGTTGTCGTCGACGGAAGCGATGCAGCGCAGGTAGTCCTTGATGTATCGCTGGTACTTCCATCGGATCAGATCCTTGCCCTGCAGGTTTGCGGCCGAGAATGCTGCGTTCTTGGGACCGTACACCGCGTCCCACATGGCCTTCTGCTCCGCGCTGAGCCGGCCGTAACTGTTCATCCACTGGCGCAGCACCCGGTCGTCCTCGGGAGTGCTCGGAGGCGGGTTGATCTTCAGGTCATGCGCCGAGACCATGTGGCGACCGATTTCCATGCGGTTGGCCGCCGCCGGCGAGGCGCGTCCCGAGTAATCGTCGAACAGCGTCGGCGGCTCCCAGATGTGCTGGCCGTCGTAAAGCGTCAGATGCTCAGGTCCTGGCATCCAGTTGCGGTGCGGTGCCTTGTGCTGGCTCATCAGCATGAACGGCTTGTCCGGGTCCCGCCGCTCTCGGAGCCACTCCAGAGAGAGGTCCGTGATGATGTCCGTCGTGTATCCCTCGTGCCTTCGCCGTTCGTCGTCGGGTCCGACCCGCATATCGGGGTTGTAGTACGCCCCTTGGCCGGGCAGAACCTCCCAGGCGTCAAATCCCGTTGGCGCGGTCTTGAGATGCCACTTGCCGAAGATCGCGGTCTGATAACCCGCAGCCTGCAGCAGCTTCGGAAACGTCTGCTGTGTTCCGTCGAATCGCAGGCGGTTGTCGAGAACGCCGTTCAGGTGGCTGTACTTGCCGGTGAGGATGACCGCGCGGCTCGGAGCGCAGATCGAGTTGGTCACTAGAGCCCGGTCAAATCGGATCCCCTCTCTGGCAATGCGATCGATGTTCGGCGTATGGTTGATCATCGACCCGTACGCGCTGATCGCCTGATAGGCGTGATCATCGGTGAATACGAACAGGATGTTGGGCTTGTCCGTCGTCGCGGTCAGGGTCGAGGCGAGCAGAAGGCCGTAGGCTGCAAGGGAGCGCATGTCTCTGAGCATTGTATTCGAGCCGCCCGCGCGGGATCGCCATGCCGTGGATGGCGAGTACCCGGATCTCGTCCCGGTGTGTCGAGTCCATACAATGGGCAGCAGTGGGCGATTTGCTGATCGATGTGCGGAATCTTGCGTTCCGCTACCCCGACGGCGTGCAGGCTCTGCGCGGCGTGAACTTCAGGCTGCGGCGGTCGGAGAGCGTCGCAGTTCTCGGCGGGAACGGTTCCGGCAAGACAACGTTCCTGAACCACCTGGTCGGTCTTCTTAGCGGGGAAGGGGAGATCAGCGTTTGCGGCTTGCCCGTCACACCGCCGAACCTGGGAACGATCCGACAGCGTGTCGGGATGCTGTTCCAGGACTCCGACGATCAGATCTTCATGCCGACCGTCGAGGATGACGTGGCGTTCGGCCCGCTGAACCTCGGCTTCCCGCCGGCGGTCGTGAAGGAGCGCGTGGAGCGGAGCCTCCAGCTGGTTGGCCTGAACGGGCAGCGCACAAAGCCCCCCCATCACCTCAGCGCCGGCGAGCGCCGCCGCGCCGCGCTTGCGGGGGTCTTGGCCACCGAGCCCGACGTGCTGCTGTTGGACGAGCCGGCCACTTTCCTAGACCCGCCAGCGAAGCGGTCCCTGATCCGGACACTGCGGGCTTTGCCGCAGTCCAAGGTCGTCGTCACCCACGAGGTGGATCTAGCCGCGGCTGTCGCGAGCCGGGCAGTGTTCTTCGAGAACGGCACCATCGTCGGCGAGGGGCCCGTCCGAGAAATCGCGGACCGGTTCGACTGGCGATGACGTCGCGCCCCAGCCGGAGGCGGGGCTTCGCAGTCTGCGACTGTCCTCCCCGCCTCGCCCAGTGGTTGGGCGAGCATGTTGCGTTCACTGGCTCGCGACCGGGCGGGATGGAACCTGCGCATCTACCCGAGCGAGCCACTCATCGAGTCGGCCAAGCAGTGAGGCTGCTGTGTCGGGCATTCGGCTGGCGAGGTTAACCCGCTCGCCCAAGTCAGCGGCCAAGTCGTAGAGTTCGATCCTCCCATCTTCGTAGTACTTGAGGAGCTTGAAGTCTCCCACCCGCACAGCGCTGACCGGGCTAGCGCTGGTGTCATGTGTCAGAAGTCCTTGACCAGTAGGGCTGCAGTTCGGTACCGTCTCAGGGGGAGGCGGGACCGAGCATGCCGAATCACCACACAAGGGAATTGCCGGAGCTCTCGGAGGAGGAGCGGCAGGAGTTGGAGCGCTGGCTGCGCCGGCAAACGACGGCGCAGTCACTGGCCCTGAGGGCGCGGATCGTGTTGCAGTGTGCAAGTGGCAAGAGCGATCTGGCAGTAGCGCAAGTGGTCGGAGTCACTCGCGGAACGGTCGGCAAGTGGCGGCGGAGGTTTGTGCAAGACGGCTGCGACGGATTGCTGGACGAGCCCCGACCGGGAACTCCTCGCAAGGTGTCGGACAGGGAGGTTGAACGAGTCGTGACTCGCACGCTGGAGTCGATGCCTCGGGGAGCAACGCAGTGGAGCACACGGTCGATGGCCAAGGAATGCGGCTTGAGCTTCGCCACCGTGGGCCGCATCTGGCGCGCGTTCGGGCTGAAGCCGCACCGCACGGAGACCTTCAAACTGTCGAGGGACCCGCTGTTCATCGAGAAAGTCCGGGATGTCGTGGGGCTCTACCTGCATCCGCCCGAGCGGGCGGTGGTCCTGTGCGTGGACGAGAAGTCGCAAATGCAGGCGCTAGACCGAACGCAGCCCTTGCTGCCCCTGCGGCCAGGCGTGCCCCGCCAGCAAACGCACGACTACAAGAGGAACGGCACCACGTCACTGTTTGCAGCGCTGAACACAGCCACCGGCGAGGCGATCGGCAAGTGCTACCGGCGACATCGGTCGATCGAGTTCAAGCAATTTCTGGCGATCATCGACAAGCGGGTGCCTGAGGACTTGGATGTGCACCTCGTCTTGGACAACTACGGCACGCACAAGACGGCGATGATCCACAATTGGCTGCTGAGACGCCCGCGGTTGCACTTGCACTTCACGCCCACGAGCGCCTCTTGGCTCAATCAAGTGAAGCGCTGGTTTGCCGAGATCACCCGTCGCCAACTACGACACGGGACCTATCGCAGCACGTTAGCCCTAGAGAAGGCCATCAAGGAGTACTTGGAGGTGTACAACGAGAATCCGAAGCCATTCATCTGGACCAAGCGCGCCGATCAGATCCTCGAGTCGCTCAAGACTTACTGCTCACGTATTTCTGACACAGGACACTAGGTCGTAGTTGACTCTCACTTTCGGTTGCGAGTTGACCTTGGCCTGGCCGAATCTGCGAGAGTCCCCGGGGCGGCGGGCCAAGTCTGGAGGATGGCAGTGCCGGTGCGGACGAGTCTAGTGCCCAGCGGCGTCGTGGGGGCCCTCGTTGGAGTGCAACTGTTTCAGGCCGCCGTCCTCGGGGGGATTGGACAGGGTCGCTGTCGCCCGGGCGCCAGCGTCTCCGATGGCCGGCGACTGCGGCCAAGCCATGGGTCGGTGCGGGGTGCAGCCAACAGACTGGCCGACCCCGCACCAGCTGCAGACGGACTGGCGGACGTTCTCCGGCTTGGCCCCGGTGAGAGCCCCAGTGGTTCGCCGCGAGCTGTCGCGCTAAGCCCGAGCTCTCCGGCTTGGCGCTACCGGGACTCCCTGGCCTGCGGCCGGGCTGCGCTCGGCGGCTCCGCGAAATCGGGCTTGCTGACCATGGGCGGCCGCTTCTGCTCGTACCGCACACAGCCTCCCAAAGCGGCGCAGGCCCGCCAGAGCACGGCGTCGCCCGGCAGGGGTCGGCGCCTGGAGGGCAGCCAGCCGGTCGTCATCGCCAGCCACACCACCCAGGTCCGGATGTCGCCCGGTGGCGCGCGGCCCCGCTCGGCCCCCGGCCACAGCTCGTCCCCCTGCACAATGGCCCACAGGACCGCGATCTCGTCCCAGGTCAACACTGCGTCCACCGGCGTCCGCGGCGCATCCCGCGCGTAGCGTGCCAGCGAGGAGACCTGCCAGGCCGTGACGGCGTCGAACGCCAGGCACTTGCTCAGCGCTTCGGCCGTGCGCAGGCGGCGGTCCTCGATGCGCGCGCAATTCTTGAGCACCTTGAAAGATTTTCCGCTCCATCCGCACCCGCCGCAGCTCACGCCGCAATTCCCGGAGCTCTTTGCGCTCCGCGGTCGTCAGCCCGTCCTTGCGCTGACCGCTGTCGATCTGTGCCTGCTTCACCCACCGTCGCAACGAGTCCTGCGACACCTCAAACTCCTCGGCGACCTCCCGCAGGCGCCGTCCGCCCGCCAAGAACACCTTCACCACCTGTGCCCGAAACTCCTTCGGGTAGGCCTTCACATACCGTTGGCTCATCGCTGGGGCCCTCCTGTTACCCCGCCACTACAGTGCCGCATCTCCTCGAAAAACCGCACCTCTCAGGTGTCCACGAAATCGCAGGCACTCCACAGTCGTCTATGGAACGAGTTCGTCGAGCGCTACCACTACCTCGGGCACAAGCGCTTGCCGGGGGCCCAGTTGCGCTACTTCGTAAAGGCGGCTGACGGCCAGTTGCTGGGCTTGCTGGGCTTCGGTGCTGCCGCTTGGAAGACCGCCCCGCGGGACCGCTTCATCGGTTGGAGTCCGGCCACCCGCGAGCGCAACCTGCAACGGGTGGTGAATCACGCCCGGTTGTTACCGGCCGCTTAAAATTGCACAGATTTGGCCGTCGAAAATTGCACACTTCCCGGCCTGGAGGACAGAGGCGTTAGGGGGTTGGAGCGGAGGTTGGCGGGTGTTCCCCGAGTCCTGGACGAGACAGACCGGGGCACCCTCGACACCCTGCGTCGTGGACGTAGAGCGTCGTCCGCTGTCCGACTACGCCGGGATCACGGGAGCAAGCTCGTGAAGGCCCGGTCCAAGAGCGCGCGGATCGCGGCCCAATTGGCCGATCTGAGGATGCCCGGGGCCTTGGGAGGCCCCGCTCCGGTCGCTCCGCCCCCTCCGCGGCGGCTCCCGAAGAGTGTGCAATTTTCAATTGTCAGAAGTGTGCAATTTTCGACGGTGATTGACACCCGGTTCCTGATCCTACCTTGGATTCGTCTCCCATGCCTAGCCTCGCACCTGCTCGCATGTGTCGAGCGTCAATTGTCCCGAGACTGGCAGGACCGCTACAAGACCTGCCCAGTCCTGCTGGAGACCTTCTGTGAGACACCCCGATTCGCCAGGACCTGCTACCGGGCAGCCAATTGGACCCTCGTCGGCCAGACCCAAGGCCGCGGCAAGCTAGACACTCGTCACGAGTACGCAAAACCGGTGAAGAACATCTTCGTCAAGCCTCTCTGCCCGGACTGGAAAGCGATCCTGAACCGCTAGACGACGCCCCTCCTCCACGCGCCTCTCGAACGCTTACGCAGGAAGTTCCACAAATGCTAGGTGGAATGAGCGCTGATCACAATGTGAGTGCAGCAGAATGCGGAGAATAGATCCTGACTATTCTGATTCAGTACGAGCACTATAAATTGTATACCTGCTAGAGCCTGTACAATATATAGACGTTGGGCACTCACGTCAGTAATTCCCATTGATTTCATGCCCAAGCCGGTCGGACACTTCCACGAACTCGACCACCGCCGAGGGACTCTCATGCCGGCCGATATCGTCAATCCAGCCTCGGCCTAAGGAGAGCGTCTCGCAGCCAAAGTGGTCGCAAATCGTCGAGGCCATGTGAACGCTCGCCATGCCGTTCACCATCCGGCCGGTATTGCGGTTCGCAACTGGCAGGAAGTGCAGGTCCGCCAAGTCGGCCATCCGCTAGTCTTGGAGACTCCGTAGAGTTCCGAAGTTCGGCGTGCAGAATGTCGATCGACGCGTCGACTACGACGGGGAGGGTTTCAGTTCCGCAGCACGGATCCCGAAGGAACGAGTCAACCGAAGTGAGCAACACTTGGTTGGGGCCTTGCGTCCCGAAGTCAATGCCCGAAGGCGAACGTAAAGGTCCACGCGATCTCTACTTAGGGAGTTGCGGAACTAAATCGAGAAGGCGCTGAGACGTGTCGCCCGCGACCGCTCGGGTGGCCCATCGTGACACTGCTAGGCGAACCGGCGCATGGTTCGCAGACGTGGCAGGCCAACTACGGCAAGGGTACGAGTGGCCAGCCCCCCGTGAGGAGGTGAGCGGGCGTCCGGCTTGCCCAACCCTCTCCACGGCAGCCGACCGAAGCCCGCTCCACACCGACTCATCCCCCGGCCCGCACACCGACCCGATCCGCGAGTCAGAGAAGGGCCGTCCCGTCAGGGGTCTGCCCACGGCCCCCGCCACCTACAAGACTGTCCGACGGCGCCCGGCAAGCAGTGGCAAGCTACTGGCCAACCCAGCTGCCGGCGGCCACCCACCTCTCAATTCACTCCTACGCGGCACTCCGGCCGACCTCCCACCCCTTAGAATCCAAGTTACGCGAGACCCGCGCCTTGAGACAGCCAGCCCGCAAAGCACGCCTCCCCACCGGAGTCCAGACCTTCCGCACTCTTCGTCGGGGAAACTACTATTACGCCGACAAGACACACTTCGCGGTCCAGCTCAAGGAGGAGGGCTCGCATTACTTCCTTTCCAGGCCCCGCCGCTTCGGCAAGAGCCTGTTTGTCAGCACGCTCAAGGAGCTCTTCGAGGGCAACCGGGAACTCTTCCGAGGCTTGGCGGCCTACGACCAATGGGACTGGTCCGTCCGCCGCCCCGTCGTTCTGCTCGACTTCTCCCAAGTCCACGCCACCCTCCGCGGAGGCTTGGACGCCTTTGTCGGTGACTGTCTACTGCGCTTGGAGATCGAACACTGCACCGAGCGGCGCTTCGTGACGCCCGCCGCCCGACTCGAGGACCTGATCCGCACCCTGCACGAGCGTTCCGGACGACGGACAGTATTGCTGGTCGACGAGTACGACAAGCCCATCCTCGACGCCCTCCGCAAGCCGGACCTCGCCACCGAGAACCGCGACTACCTGCGCAGCCTGTACTCGGTCGTCAAGGGCTGCGACGCCAGCCTGCGCTTCTCGTTTCTCACCGGCGTGACCAAGTTCTCCAAGGTCAGTCTCTTCTCCGGTGCGAACAGCTTGATCGACCTCACTCTGGAGGCCCAATTCTCCTCCATTTGCGGCTACACCGAGCGCGACTTGGACGAGGTTTTCGCCCCCGAGCTGGAGGGCCTCGACCGGGAGCGGATCCGTGCTTGGTACAACGGCTACAGCTGGGGCGGGGAGGAGAGAGTCTACAACCCCTTCGACTTGCTGCTGCTGTTCCGCAAGCGCGAATTCCAGCCGTGGTGGTTCGAGACCGGCACGCCGGACCACCTGATCCAATTACTCGCCCGTCGCGGGGTGAGAGTCGGGACGCTGGAGGGCGTACAGGCGAGCGAGTCCGAACTCGGCAAGTTTGACATCGAGGGTACCTCCGAGAAGGCGCTGCTGTTCCAGTCGGGCTACTTGACCTTGGCGGGTTCCAGCAAGCGGCGGGGGAAGACCTTCCACCGGCTGGAGCATCCTAACCGGGAGGTGCGGCAGTGCTTCTACGAGGCGCTGGCCGACGCGCTGGTCGGAAGCGAGTCTCGGCGTGAGGAGGATTCCGACGAGCTGGACCGCTGCCTCCGGGAAACCGACTTCGAGGGGCTGCGCCGGCGCATCCGCTCGGTGCTGGCCAGCATCCCGCACCAGTGGTACGACACCAGCCGCTTGGCGGACTACGAGGCGCACTACGCCGCGGCGCTGCTGGTGTTCTTCAAAGGCCTGCCGGACGTGCGCCTGACGACCGAGGACAGCAGCAGCATGGGGCGGCTCGACATGGCGTTGCAGGCCTACGGACAGGTGTATCTGCTGGAGTTCAAAGTTCTGGATCGCTCGAAGCCGGGCGCGGCCATCGAGCAGATGAAGCGGCGACGTTACATGGACAAGTACCGGGGGCTGGGTCAGCCGATTCACTTGGTGGGGCTGTACTTCAGCCGGGAGACGCGAAACGTGGAGCGCTTCGAGGTGGAGACCGTCTGATCCTGTTGTCCGACCGCCGCAGGCTCTGGCACCAGTCTAGGGAGCCGGCACGGAGGTTCCAAGCGCCCACTCTTCGGCCCTCACCGGCATGGCTGTCGGGCTAGGCTGAACTTCACTCTTGAACGTATAATGTGTACGGGTGGATAGTTGTTTCCATGTAGATGCCGAAGCGATCTCTCCCCACTTAGACCATATTTGCCGTATTTCGGCCCATATCTGGGCTTGATAGCCCCATCGAAGGCCTGTATACTGAACATGTCGAAACGAATCTGTTTCCACGTACCGACCATGGCCATCTACATCGAGAAGATCCCCAACCGCAGCAGCTCCCCGGCCGTCCTCATCCGCCAAGCCTGGCGCGATGGCAAGCGCATCCGCCGCAAGACGCTGGCCAACATCTCCAAACTGCCCCCGGCCGCTATCGCCAGCATCCGCTCCGTCCTCAAAGGAGGCGTTGTCTTCGACAGCCTTGACCAGGCCGTCACCATCCGATGCTCCCTGCCCCACGGCCATGTCGCCGCCGTCCTGGGTCTCTGCCGTCAGCTGGGCCTACCTCGACTGCTGCACCGCTCCCGCTCCCGCCAACGCGATCTGGCCTCGCCGGCGTCGTCGCTCGCGTCCTGTTCCCCGCCTCCCAGCTCGCCACGACTCGCTTCCTGTCCCCTGACTCCGCTGGCTCCAGCCTCGGTTCCTTGCTCGCTCTCGGCCTCGTCTCCGGCAACGAGCTGCTCGCCAACCTCGACTGGCTGCGCCGCAGGCAGCCTTGGATCCAGCGCTCCCTGGCACGCCGCCACCTGCGCAGTGCCTCGCTGCTGCTGTATGACGTCACCTCCTCCTACTTCGAAGGCCAGTGCTGCCCGCTGGCCGCCTGGGGCTACCACCGCGACGGCAAGCGCGGCCAGCGCCAGCTGGTCTGCGGCCTGCTGTGCGCTGTCGACGGCTGCCCCGTCGCCGTCGACGTCTTCCCAGGCAACACCGCCGATCCCAGCACCGTTGCCACGCTGGTGCAGACCGTCCGCCAGGAGTTCGGCATGGAGCGTGTCGCTTGGGCCGGAGACCGCGGCATGATGACCACCGCGCGCATTCGCGAGGACCTCCAGCCGGCCAGCCTGGACTGGGTCTCGGCGCTCAAGACCGCTGACCTGCGCACCCTGCTCAAGCAGCCCAGGCCCGACCCCGACGACCCGCAACCAGACCTCGCGGCCCCGCTGCGCCCTGGCGAGTTGGTGCCCGACCAAGTGGCTGAGATCCACAGCCCGGAATTTCCCGGCGAGCGTCTGCTGGTTTGCCTCAACCCGCGCCTGAAGGCCGAGCGGGCCCGCAAGCGCGAGAGCCTGCTGCAAGCCACCGAGCAGATCTTGGAACGCATCGCCGGGATGGTGCGGCGCCGTTCGAGCCCGGTCCTGAGGAAGGGTGGCAAGGAGGCCATCGACCGTCGCGTGGGCCGCGAGGCCAACCGCAGAATGGTCGAGAAACACTTCCGCATCCAAGTCAGCGACAGCGAGCTGCACTGGGAGCGCAAGCAGGACAGCATTGAGGCGGAGGGGGCGCTGGACGGGATCTACGTGGTGCGCACCAGCGTGCCGCAGGACCAGCTGGCAGCCGATGAGGCGGTGGCGGCCTATAAGCGCTTGGCGCGCGTCGAGCGGGCCTTTCGCAACCTCAAGACCGAGCGCCTGCAACTGCGGCCGGTGCCTGTCTATGACGAGGAGCATGTGCGCGGGCACATGTTCCTGTGCATGCTGGCGTACTACTTGGAATGGCACCTGCGGCGCAAACTGGCAGCGCTGCTGTTCGAGGACGCTGATCGGGAGGCGGCCCGACAGCGCCGCGAGTCACCAGTCGAGCCGGCGCGAGTCTCGGTGTCCGCGGAGGCCAGGGCGGACAGCAAGCAGACCCCGCACGGTCTGCCGGTGCAGAGACTGGCGACCCTGCTGGAGCATCTCAAGACCCTGACGCTGAACTTCGTGACGCTGCCGGCAGACGAACGCAACGAGTTTCCGCTGGTGGGCAGAGCCTCGTTCTTGCAGGCCAAGGCCTTGGAACTACTCGGTGTCGACCCGGAGAAGAGTGTTTCCAGTCAAGAGCCAGGTTGAAGGGGGCCATGGGCGTGGGCACTGACTGGGGAATTGCCTCGCAGAGCGCTTGGCGACGGTCCATCAGTGAACCGTGGCGAGCACCCATAGAAACCCCAGATTTCATGCATCAGGCCACTAGACGGGCAGGAAAGTCGCGATACGACGCCGGAACGCGTCTCATCTGACAGAAACGCCAGCTACCGACAGCTGTCTTGACTTGCCTGACTACCAGGTCCAATTCATTCTCGATTGCCCCGAAATCGGTGGAATCCTACCCGGCCCACCCCGTGAAGTTCAGGCTAGTCTTGGAGACTCCGTAGAGTTCCGAAGTTCGGAGTGCAGAATGTCGATCGACGCGTCGACTACGACGGGGAGGCCTTCAGTTCCGCAGCACGAATCCCGAAGGAACGAGTCAACCGAAGTAAGCAACACTTGGTTGGGGCCTTGCGTCCCGCAGTAAATGCCCGAAGGCGAACGTAAAGGTCCACGCGATCTCTACTTGGGGAGTTGCGGAACTCAACCGAGAAGGCGCTGGGATGTGGCGCCCGCGACCGCTCGGGTGGCCCATCGTGACACTGTCAGGCGAACCGACACATGGTTCGCAGACGCGGCAAGCCAATCACGGGAAGGGTCCGAGCGGCCGTCCCCACGTGATGAGGTGAGCGGGCGTCCGGCTTGCCCATCCCTCTACACGGCAGCCAACCGAAGCCCGCTCCACACTGGTTCATCCCCCGGCCCGCACACACCCCGATCCGCGACTCCGAGAAGGGCCGTCCCGTCAGGGGTCTGCCCGCTGAGACCACCGCCTAGCTGCAATGCCGGACACCTCTCCGGCCGGTGGCGACTTCGTGCCGTCGATCCGGCTTGAGACCGTTTTTCCCGTCTTGGCGTGGAGGCTTCGTGCGGGACCTTCTTCATCTTGGCAGCCCACGGCCACGCCACCGTGTTGGGCTGCCCACGGCCGCCGCCACCTACAAGACTGTCTGACGGCGCCCGGCAAGCCGTGGCAAGCGCCTAGGCAACCCAGCTGCCGGCGGCCTCCCACGTCTCGATTCACTCCTACGCGGCACCCGGGCCGCCCTCCCATCCCTTAGAATCCAAGTTACGCGAGACCCGCGCCGTGAGCCAGCCAGCCCGCAAAGCACGCCTTCCCACCGGAGTCCAGACCTTCAGCACTCTTCGTCGGGGAAACTACTATTACGCCGACAAGACACACTTCGCGGTCCAGCTCAAGGAGGAGGGCTCGCACTACTTCCTTTCCCGACCCCGCCGCTTCGGCAAGAGCCTTTTCGTCAGCACGCTCAAGGAGCTCTTCGAGGGCCACCGCGAGCTCTTCCATGGCTTGGCGGCCTACGACCAGTGGGACTGGTCCGTCCGCCGCCCCGTCATCCTGCTCGACTTCTCCGAAGTCAACGCCGCCCTGCCGGGCGACTTGGACGAAGATGTCAGCGAGCAGTTGGACGGCTTGGAGCGCACCCACGGTGTCGAGCGCCGCTACAACACCGCGCGAGGCCGCCTGCGCCACCTGATCCGCACCTTGCACGAGCGTTCCGGGCGGCGCGCCGTCTTTCTGGTGGACGAGTACGACAAGCCAATCGTCGACGCCCTCCGCAAGCCGGACCTCGCCACCGAGAACCGCGACTACCTGCGCAGCCTGTACTCGGTCGTCAAGGGCTGCGACGCCAGCCTGCGCTTCTCGTTTCTCACCGGCGTGACCAAGTTCTCCAAGGTCAGTCTCTTCTCCGGTGCGAACAGCTTGATCGACCTCACTCTGGAGGCCCAATTCTCCTCCATTTGCGGCTACACCGAGCGCGACTTGGACGAGGTCTTCGCCCCCGAGCTGGAGGGCCTCGACCGGGAGCGGATCCGTGCCTGGTACAACGGCTACAGCTGGGGCGGGGAGGAGAGAGTCTACAACCCCTTCGACTTGCTGCTGCTGTTCCGCAAGCGCGAATTCCAGCCGTGGTGGTTCGAGACCGGCACGCCGGACCACCTGATCCAATTACTCGCCCGCCGCGGGGTGAGAGTCGGGACGCTGGAGGGCGTACAGGCGAGCGAGTCCGAACTCGGCAAGTTTGACATCGAGGGTACCTCCGAGAAGGCGCTGCTGTTCCAGTCGGGCTACTTGACCTTGGCGGGTTCCAGCAAGCGGCGGGGGAAGACCTTCCACCGGCTGGAGCATCCTAACCGGGAGGTGCGGCAGTGCTTCTACGAGGCGCTGGCCGACGCGCTGGTCGGAAGCGAGTCTCGGCGTGAGGAGGATTCCGACGAGCTGGACCGCTGCCTCCGGGAAACCGACTTCGAGGGGCTGCGCCGGCGCATCCGCTCGGTGCTGGCCAGCATCCCGCACCAGTGGTACGACACCAGCCGCTTGGCGGACTACGAGGCGCACTACGCCGCGGCGCTGCTGGTATTCTTCAAAGGCCTTCCGGACGTGCGCCTGACGACCGAGGACAGCAGCAGCATGGGGCGGCTCGACATGGCGTTGCAGGCCTACGGACAGGTGTATCTGCTGGAGTTCAAAGTTTTGGATCGCTCGAAGCCCGGCGCGGCCATCGAGCAGATGAAGCGGCGGCGCTACATGGACAAGTACCGGGGGCTGGGCCAGCCGATTCACTTGGTGGGGCTGTACTTCAGCCGGGAGACGCGAAACGTGGAGCGCTTCGAGGTGGAGACCGTCTGATCCTAGTGTCCGACCTACGCAGGCTCTGGCACCAGTCTGACGCAGGCTCTGGCACCAGTATGACGCAGGCTCTGGCACCAGTCTAGGGAGCCGGCACGGAGGCTCCAAGCGCCCACTCTTCGGCCCTCACGGGCATGGCCGTCGGGCTAGAGTCTAGGGCATGGTCGCTGGTCGGGCACAGTTCGGTCCCGGTTGCAGGCGGGCTTGGCTCGTCCGGGTCGCGGGTGCAGGCCTGCTGTTGGCAGCGCTGGTGTGGAGCTCGCCGCCGCTGGTGGCGCAAGAGCCCAGTCTTCCGCGAGTGTTCGACGGCCGTCCTGATCTGAACGGTGTGTGGCAGGCGATCGGAACGGCCCACTGGAACCTTGAGGACCACCCCGCCGCCCCGGGCCATCCCGACTTGGGTGCGATCGGGGCCGTGCCTCCCGGGCAGGGAGTCGTTGTGGGAGGCGAGATACCGTACGTCAAAGCGGCACTGGAGCAGCGTGTCACCAACTTCGAGAACCGGATGGCAGCGGATCCAGAGGCGAAGTGCTTCCTGCCGGGTGTGCCGCGCGCCACCTATTTGCCCTACCCCTTCCAGATCATCCAAGGCGACTCGAAGATCATGATCGTGTACGGTTTCGCGGAGGCGAATCGCACGATCCACATGGACAAGGAGAATCCGGAGCCTCCGCCGTTGGACAGCTGGATGGGGCGCTTACACGGCCGATGGGAGGGCGACACGCTCGTTGTCGACGCGATTGGCTTCAACGGGGAGGCATGGCTGGATCGTGCCGGGAACTTTGCCAGTTCGAACTTGCGGGTTCAGGAGCGCTACACGCCGCTGGGCCGGAATGCGATTGAGTACGAAGCCACGCTGACGGACGCGATCGTTTTCACGCGGCCGTGGACGATTCGGATGCCACTCTACCGCCGGCTTGAGCCGAATGCGCGGGTACTTGAGTTCAAGTGCGTAGAGTTTGCCGAAGACCTCATGTACGGGCACCTGCGCCGGCGGCCGACGCGATGACTGGACGGAGCGGAGAAGTGGCTCGGATGATCACCGCGCCCGCGCTAGCGCTGCTCGCAAGCTTGGCCCTGCCGTTGCTCGCCCGAGGGGCTACCTTGCACCACGTCCAGATCAGCACTCCGAGCCCGACCGAGGCCGTGCGCTGGTACGAGCGCCACTTGGACTGCCAACCGGTCGAGTCGAGACCCGATGCCGCCGTTTGCGACGGGCTCGAGCTGGCCTTCGCCGCGCAGACCACGCTGGGCAGCACACAGGGTACCGCGCATCTGGCGTTCGAAGTGCCCGATCTGGACGGTGTCGTCCGGCAGCTCGGCGCAGCGGGCGTCGAGCTGCAGGCCGGCCCATCGGTGCCCGCGAACGCACGCACCGGTGCAAGGCGTGCCGTCGTGCTGGGCCCGGACAGTGTTACTGTGGCGCTGGTTGAGCCGGGATTCGCCGGCACCGAGCAGCCGGTCGTCGCTGGCGGGGCCGCGTCGGAGCCGCCTGATGGATACAAGGCGCCAAGGACGCCTTGCGGGGAGCCGGATCTGCAGGGCGTGTGGACGGCAAATGCGGCGCACGGCATCCCTCTTGAGAGGCCGCAGGAATTGGTGGATGTGGAGGCCCTGACACCCGAGCAGGCGGAAGCGCGCCGCGAGCGCGGCACGCTCGGGAGCATCTGGGGTTACGAGCGGGAGTGGCGCGACACGACGCTGGGCTACGACAAGATGACGCCCTCCACGCAAGTCGCGATGATCTTCGATCCACCGGACGGCCGCTTGCCGCCGCTGACCTCGACGGGGGAGCGCTTGGCGCAAGAGGCGCAGGTGCGACGGCGGCGTCTGGCAAGCCGGCCTCCTGCCGGGCCCGAGGACCTTAGCCCTTACGTGCGCTGCATCACGCGCGGGCTGCCGGGAATGATGATGCCCGGAATTTACAACAACGGACTGCAGATCGTTCAGGGCCCGGGATTCGTGGCCCTTCAGAAGGAGATGATCCACGAGACGCGGGTGGTGCCCACCCAGCCGCGTGAGAGAGTGGGCTCCAAGCTTCGGCCATGGCTGGGCGATCCGCTGGGGCGCTGGGAGGGCGATTCCCTAGTCGTGGAGACCCAGCGCTTCAATGGCGAGAGTATGTTCAACATCCTGAGCGGAGCTCGGGCTCGCGACCGCGAAGCGGAGGAGGCAGGCAAGTGAGGAATCGGAGACCAGTGCGGAGCCTGGGCACGGTCTTGGGGACCGGGGCGGCATGCGTGGCAGCCCTGCTGCTGGCACCCGACCTAGGGGGCCACCACGCGTTCTCGTCCGAGTTCGACGCCGAGAAGCCAGTCCGGCTGAGAGGTACGATCACCAAGATGGAATGGATCAATCCGCATGCTTGGCTGCACATCGACGTGAACACCGGCGATGGACAGACGGAGAGCTGGATGGTCGAGGCGGGTCCTCCCGGCGCCTTGGTGCGTCGCGGCTGGAGCAAGAACTCGGTCAAGCCCGGTGTCGAGGTGGTCGTGGAAGGCTACCGTGCCATTGATGGGAGCAACAAGGCCAACGGTCGCGACGTAACGCTCCCGGACGGCACGCGGCTCTTCGCAGGTTCGTCCGGCACGGGCGCCCCTTACGACGCGCCGCGCTAGCGGCGCGATTCCCGCAGTGCCGGCACGTAACTGATCAAGCAGGGTTGGCCGTGGCGCAGTCCGCGGCTCTGGCAGGCTGAGTGGACCTTGCGCAGGAAGTCTGACTCGTCACTGGCGATTGGCAGTCTGGACGGAGGCCAACGAGGTCGCGGTCGGATGTGCAACGTGCGCCGGCATCCCTTCTGACGTCAAGAGCTCCCCACGCTACGGCGCGACGAGACCGAATCCTCAAGAGACTGGGCGGCGGGAGGGCTCCAGACTGGGCCAAGTGATCTCGGCCGGCCTGAGGCTGGCCGTCGGTGGCGGGTCCAGTTGAGGTATCGAAGTCCCACTTCCCTCCAGCGGCGACTGGTGCCACGTCATTCCAACCGCCCGCCCCGCGCCAAGCGCCCCGATCCATGCGCTCCGGCAGGGTCCCGGTTCAGCCCCACCATGTCTCGCCGTCGGCCAGGTGGGCCTTGACGCTGTCAGGATCCAGTTCAATGCCCAGTCCGGGCTGGTCTGGTACTTCCACGAATCCGCCGACTGCCAGAGGACCGTCATGCACGATGATGTCGTCCATCCAGCCGCCGTCGAAGAACAGTGTCTCGCAGGCGAAGTAGTCGCGAATCGTGGAAGCCCAATGAACGCTCGCCATGCCGTTCACGATGCTGCCGGTGTTGTGGTTGGCGACCGGCAGGAAGTAGAGATCCGCTAGGTCGGCCATGCGCTTGTTCTCGAGGAAGCCGCCCGAGTTCCTCAGGTCCGGGTGCAGGATGTCGATGGCGGCGTTGACCACGAACGGCAGCGCCTCGGCGCGGCGCATCCAGTTCTCGCCCGTGCAGATCGGCACCGGCGACATCTCCGCCAGCCGCTTCCAGCTTTCCGAGTAGGCCACCGGGAGCGGATCCTCCAAGAAGCGCGGCTTGACGTCCTCCAGCGCGACGGCCATCTCGATCGCGCTGCGCAGGTCGAACTCCCAGTGGCAGCCGATCAGGATGTCATGCTCGAAGCCGAGCGCTTCCCGGCAGTTCTCGAAGCCTTGCCGCAGCCGCCGCACCTCGGCGCTGGACAGCATCCGGTTCGACGGGTCTCTCCCAGGATCGATCCCCGGGCTGTTGCGCAGCGGGCCGAACTTGTGCATGTTGATGCCGTACGGGCTCTCCTTCACCTGCTGCGCCCAGTCCCGGAGCACGGCCTTGTCGAAGAAGTCGTCTGGGTGCGAGTGGTCGTACAGGCGGACGCGGTCGCGGAACTTGCCGCCCAGCAGCTTGTAGGTGGGCACTTCGAGCAGTTTCCCCGCCAGATCCCACAGGGCCATCTCGATGCCGCTCATGGCGCGCTGCTGGGCGTGAGCGCTGCCGTCGGTGTACCGGTAGACGGTGTACAGGCGGTCAATCTGCAGCGGGTCCTTGCCCACGAACAGCTCGCGCAGCCCATGGATCGCTTCGGTGATGCCGAGGCCCGGCGACCCGTAGGCTTCCGCGAAGCCGTGGACTCCGGCATCGGTGTCCACCCGGACCAACGTGTAGGTTCTCGGGCCTTGGAGCACCATGGTCCGGATATCGGTGATCCTGGCCTGGCCGTGATTGGCAGCGGCGAGTTCGCGGAAGCTGGCCAGCCAAGCAGGGGCTGCGGCACCGGTGGCGGCTGTTAGGAAGGACCGGCGTGTCAGGGGACTCATTGCAGCCGCCATTATAGGTTCGTGTCCCGCGGCTGGCGGACTGGCACTAGCCGCCCGGCTGTTGTGGCGAGATACCGTCGTGCAGCTGGCCCTCCCCCCTCTCGAGCGGTCAAGATCTGGTTGGCAGCCCGTGCCGCCCCAAGCACCTCGCGCTGCGCCACGATGGTGTTCAACGTTGTCATGCGCCGCCGCTGTGACGCCCCGCGCAGGCGCCCCGCAAGACCCCTCCGGGGGGAATCGCCACTTCCGTCGACCCTCGGGCCAACTGCCGCTGTGGGGAATCGTCAATCCAAACCCGGGTTGCTGCCCGACCTGGCAGAAGCAGGCCGCCGGTTGCGGCCGGATCGCACTGCTAACCAGAATGGGGAACGCGCGTGACGCATGCGCAACTAGCGAATTGGATCGACCTTGAGGCGCCGTCGTCCCAGAAGGCGCAACCGCCCGCCTCGGAAGGGAGCGAGGCGGCATGCGGCTCTGCCTGCCCCGACGAACCCAGCCCCAGTGCCGGAGACAAGCCCCGACCCAGTGGTGCAACCAATAAGTGACCGCAGCCAGTGGCTGCCGGGCTTGGCGATCGCAGCGCTGGTTGCCGTCAGCTACTTTCCCGCGATGCAGGCAGAGTTCGTCTGGGATGATGCGTCGTTCCTCTTGTTTGAGGCGGTGTCGGAACCTCTCTCAGGGTTGTCGAAGATCTGGTTCTCGCCCGGGTCGAACGAGAACGAGGGCCATTACTGGCCCGTTGTCTACAGTTCTTTCTGGCTGGAGCACAAGCTGTGGGGCTTCTCGCCCGCCGGCTATCACATCGTGAACGTGCTGCTCCATGTTGTGAACAGCCTCTTGGTGTGGCGACTGATGCTGCGGCTAGGCGTGCCCGCTGCTTGGCTCGTGGCCGCGGTCTTCAGCGTCCATCCGCTACGGGTGGAATCCGTCGCTTGGGTGATCGAGCGCAAGGACGTGCTCTCAGGATTGCTGTACTTGGCCGTGGTTCTGATCTGGATTTGCAATCGCGGAAGGCCGCGCAAGCCGACTTACGCGTTGGCGCTCATCCTATTCGCGTTAGCGCTGCTGTCGAAGTCAGTCGCTATCACACTGCCAGCGACTCTGCTGCTCTGGCATTGGTGGAAGTGCAAGCCTGTCTCGGTCGGCGACCTCACCCGGCTGGCACCGTTCTTCGTCATTGGATTCGGCATCACGCTGGCCGACTTGAACTTCTACCAGGGACGGGAGCCGCTGGAGCTGGGCTACTCGCTTCTTGAGCGCGTGCAGATTGCCGCGACCGCGCTGTGGTGGTACGCGACGAAGATCGCTTGGCCCGTTGATCTCCATGTGATCTATCGACACTGGGAGGTTGGCGCTGCCGAGCTGCTGCCTTGGCTGGCCGTGCTCGCAAGCGGCTGCGTAGCGGCCGCGCTGTGGCTCGCCCGTCGTCGCACAGGCGACGGGCCGCTGGTGGGGGCCCTCTTCTTTGCCATCACCCTCTCACCCGTGCTCGGCTTCATCGATTTCGGGTACATGCAGTTCTCATTCGTGGCGGACAGGTTCCAGTACTTGGCCGGGCTCGGAGTCATAGCGGTCTTGATCGGAGCGGCTGTCCGGGTCAGCGGTCCGCTCCGGGGTTGGCAATTTCGAGGCATCGCGGCCAGAGCTGCCTCGGCTGTGCTGCTCGCCGTCCTCGGCGCGCGGACTTGGCAGCAAGCAGCCCTCTACACGGACGGCGAAGTGCTGTTCTCGCACATCGTTTCTGTGAATCCAGGCGCACAGGGCGCTTACCTCAACCTCGCCGGGGCCCTCATGGGCAAGGGGCGCGTCGACGAGGCTCTCGACGCCGCGCTGCGAGAAATTCAAGAGCGTCAAAGGACTGAGATGGACTCCCACTTGGTCGCTGCGAACGCGTACCTGCAGCTCGGGAGCCTTCCGCAAGCGCAAGCGCACCTGGCGAAGGCCGCAGAGTTGAACCCCCGGAATCCTGACACGATGGTTACGCGAGGGAACCTCCTCACCAAGCGGGGCGAGTACGAGGAGGCACTCCGAGCCTACAGTGAAGTTCTGGCCTTGCGGCCCGACCACCTTCAGGCCACGATCGGGATCGCCGACGCATACTTCCAGTTGAAGCGATACGAGGACTGCATCGAGGCTGCCGAGCGGGCCGAGGCCTCGGCGCTCCAGCACTCGCCACGGCTCCGGATCCACCTGCTGAAGGGTCGGTCGTGGCAGCGGCTGGGCGACCTTGCCAAGGCGGAGCAGACGTTCCAAAGTGCTCTGCAATCGACGCCGCGATCCGTTGCCCTGCTCCTCGCCCTCTCCGCACTGCGACTTGACCAGGAGCGGCCTGCAGAGTCGATCGACCTCTTGGAGCGCGCCAAGGACTTGGCCGACGAAGCCCCGCGGATCCTACTCGAAATCGCCGACAAGCTCCGGAACCAAGACCGCCTCGCGGAAGCGTTCGAGACCTTCGGGGAGTATTTGGATGTCGCCCCGGAGTCCGCAAGGGGCCTGGCCGGCCTGGGCCTGACATTGTTCGAACAGGGTCGCTACTGAGGGGAGCAAAAGTGATTGCCGTCTGAGGCGTCACGCTAGGATGTACTTGCAGTCCTCCTGGTCAAAGAATTTCTGAACGACTTGAGGGGCCTTCCTGAGCTGGTCGATGGCCTCCGTCAGGAGGTCCTTCAATTCCGACTGGGTCTTGAACACCTGTTGGCCCACCCTGCGTTTCACCCAAGCCCACAACAGCTCCACCGGATTCAGATGCGGAGAATAGACCGGCAGGAAGAACAACTTGACCTGCTCGTCACCCTTTGATTGGGCTACGAATTCCTTCACAGCGCGCGCCGTATGGATGCTGCAGTTGTCGGCTACTACGTAGATCGGCTGCCCTTGCTCGGCTTGGATTGTCTGCAAGAACTCAATGAAACTCACCGCCTTGGAATTCTTCGACTGAATACGGAAGTGAATCTGACCGTCAGGAGTGATGGCCGCGAACATGTTCCAGCCAAACCTCTGGCCCGTGTCGACCACGACAGGGGTCTTGCCACGCACGCCCCAAGTCCGCCCGACATGGTAGTCGGCTCGCATCCCGGCTTCGTCCACGAACAGGATCACAGCGCCCTCACTGCGTGCTTGCGCCTTCAAATCAGGATCGGTCTTCTCAATCCAAGCCTGCACGTCGCCGATGCTGCGGAGATGCGAGCGGAACTTGGGCTTCTGGGGTGTCAGGCCCATGCGCTTGAGAGCGCGACGCACAGTCCACACGCTGGCTTGGACTCCGAACTGGTCGACGATCGCCTGTCGCACGCGGACGGCAGTCCAATAGGCGAACGAAAACTTCATCTGCTGGGGGGTCTTGTCACGGACAGTGGTGAGCATCCATTGCAAGATTTCGTCGCTCAGGATTCGCGGACGGCCAGCACGCGGCTTATCCTCCAAGGCCCCGAAGCCATCTGAAGCCACCTTGACAAGCCAAGCATTGATGGTCGGTTGAGTGACGGAGAAGAGCGCGGACAGCAGGGGAATCTGGAGTCCACTCTGCACCAGCGCAACGACTCTCTTTCTGATGGCGACCTTTTCTAAGAGTGGGACCGTTCTAAAGTCCTGCCGAACGTCTAGCTTCATAATTCGATAATACCATGCTCAGCACACGGTTCGCAAGCGTATTTGGGGTGGAATAGAGTGCCAGAATACAAGGAAATCACTTTTGCTCCCCTCAGTATGAGGACGCCATTGCGAGCATCTCCCGGGCCTTGGAGCTGGACCCGAGCCTAGGCATTGCGGGCACGCTCGAGATGCACCTGGGGCAGGCGTGGCAGCACCTTGGTCAGCTTGAGCAGGCGGAGCGACATTTCGAAGCAGCGATTGCCATCGACCCAAACGACACTCACGCCATTGACAGGGTGGCCTTGCTGGTATACCAGCAAGGCCGCTACGCCGACGCAGCGCGCTGGTATGCCGAGCTGGCGAAACTGTGGCCGGCCAATGCGCAGACATTTGCCAATCTTGCTGCTGCCCAAGCCCAAGCCGGCAACCCCCAGGAGGCGGTCCGTACGTTCGAGCACGCCCTGTCGCTCGACCCGAATCTGGAAGCGGCTCGACATGGGCTCGCGCTGGCCCGTGCGAGTGCCGCCGCGGGAGGCGGCTAGGCAGAGGTGGCAGGAGCTTCGCCGGTGTCAGGACTCTAGGCGGTCTTCCGCCTTGTTCCCAGCCGGACGGGCGTCACGGAATCTGCGGCCCACCTTGCGGCGAGGGCGGAACGGCCATCTCGCAACCACCATCCCAGCCACGGACCAAGTCTGCAACGTCCCCGGGCGGAGCTGCCAGGTAGGCATCCAATGCCAAGACTCGGTTGAACTGGGTCTTGGCGCACCCCGGCCCTGGCCGCGGCGGCGACCGTTGGGCGGCCGCATCTCTGCGCTGTCCCTCCCGGGTCGATCCTGCGGACGGCCGCGCTACTCGGGGGGGCAGGTGGTCGGCCTCGTCCCCGAAGAACATCCATCCCTCCAGCCAGTTGAAGCGACCGAACGCGCCGATGTAGTCCGCGCCAGTGTCCAGCAGGCCGTCGTTCGGAGGGAGGGCCGCGGCCTCATGCGCAGCGCAACCGAGGTGAGCTTCGGACGCGGGTCCGGACTCCCGTCGCAGCGGATGTTCACCAGCTTGGGGTCCTCGGTCCAGCAGCGCGGGAAGGGGCAAGCGTTGCGCTGGAGCGGGCCCTCACGGATGACGGAGCGGCGGATGCTGACGGAACCGTGCGCCCGTGCGGCGGCGACGGCGCCGAGCCCCGGCGCGGAGAACGCCAGCACGATCAGGTTGCGACCCAGCATCCGCGCTCCGTCGCGGACCGAGCTGCCCCTGCCCCCGCAGGACTCGTTGCGGGGCGTCCCATTCCAGCGGCGGCCCTTCCCGCCCCGTCCGCTCCGCCGCTGCATCTTGTGGCCTGCTATGATCGCTCTCGCTGCTGCTCGGCCTCCTCCCTGTGAGGCTTCAAGGTTGAAGGGGCTTGCCACGGGCTGTTAGTGGCGGTGCTATCTGGAGGACTCCTTGTTCTCCAGCCGTGGCCAAGCGTGAATCAGTTGACGACGGACCAGCCTAATATACCCTTTGAGGTGCCCAAGCCGGCCCAAGTTGAGGAGGTCCGGCTGCCGGACGGGAATGTGGTCCTGCTCAGGCGCCATGGGAACCACGAAGGGCCGCGGCTGCTGATGAGCCACGGAAACGGGTTTGCGGTCGAAATGTACTACCTCATATGGAGCCGCTTTCTCGACACGTTCGAGGTGATCCTATTCGACCTCCGCAACCACGGCTGGAACCCGGTAGGTGAAATTGCGGAGCACAATGTGCCCCGACTCGTCGAAGACTTCGAGGTCATCCCTCGCGAGGTGGAGCGGCGGTTCGGACCAAAGCCGATGGTCGGACTGTATCACTCCGTTTCGGCGATGGCGGCTTGCCTCTCGGCGTCTCGCGGCGAGGAGTACGCAGGCCTCTTCCTCCTCGATCCGCCAATCTGCAGACCTGGCATCACGTTCGAGCAACTCCACGCCGCCACCGATCTGATCGCCCACAGGACCCGGCGGCGCGAGGTTCGCTTCGACAGTCTCAAGCAGTGCGCCGAGTTGTTCCGCTGGTCGCCTTTCTACAAGCACGCCGTAGCCGGGGCCTGCCAGCTTGCTGCCCGTGCCACACTGCGTTGGGATTCGGAGGCCCGCGGCTATGTGCTTCGGTGCCCACGCACGTACGAGGCGCTCATCGTGGAGTACCTCGCCGCCTTCTCCGTTCTCGTTAACTTCGAGGAGATGCGCTGTCCAGTGAAGGTCCTTGGGGCGGACCCCACGCTCCCCTACGCCTTCCTGCCCAGCTTTCGCTTGGATGAAATCATGGCATGTTCCTACGATTTCGTCCCAGACGCCACGCACATGCTTTTTCTTGAGAAGCCGGAGTCATGCGCGACACAGTTTGTGGAGTTCCTCGAGGAAAGCGGCATCTTCTGAGAAGCACAGTCACCAACTTCCGGTCCCATAGACTGGCGCTAGGTCAGAGCTCCAAGGCTCAGACAACTACACTGCGCCGATTCAACTCCAAAGGATCACACGCCACTGAATTGGCAGGTAGGTCGGGATAGTACCATATATGGCATGAGGATGGAAGGAGTGAAGCGGAGTGGAGTTCCTGCGAGGAGGTGCGGGCTGGGCGCGCATTCCAGGCATCTGAGTTGCGAGGAGCGGTGCCGGATCGACGCGCTGCGCCGCGCAGGATGATGCCCGAGATCTGGGCCCAGGTGCGGGAGATGCTGCAGCGGCAGTGCAGCCCGGAGCAGATGGCGGGGCGGCTGCGGCTGGAGGGCGTGGTCCCGGTCAGCTGCTGGTGGATCTGCCGCTGGATCGACAGGGATCGCGCCGCGGGCGGGCACGACCCACCAGTTCTTTTCACCTTGCAGCTACCGCGTCAGAATTCAGTTGGGTTCACGGGCGTTCAGGACTTGGGAGCGGTCTCGAGAGGGGATGCCAGAGGCGCGGAGGGAGAACTCTTGGCGTCGGTTTCCCAGGCTCGGATGCGGCGTTGCAGGTGGGCGTCGGGCCTAGGGCGATCTAGAGCGGCTCCGCTGCAGCCGGCGTCGGATGGGGCGAGTTCGGCAAAGGCGCGGGGCAGTCCCTCGAGGGTCCCGCAGAGGATCTTGACGTACTGCGGGTCGAGCAGGTTGGCCGTCAGGGCGGCTTGCGCGGGCTGGTCCTGCAAGGCCCGGCCGAGGTTGGCATGTCCCAAGCGCCGGCGCAGGCGGCGCTTGGCGCTGGCGAAGCAGTGCTCGGCAGGGTTGTTGGTGCGCTCCACGACCGCCACCAGGCGTCCGCTCTCGTCGTGTGCGACGGGATGCCCGAAGAGCTGGTTGCGATAGCGGTCCAGGTAGCTGAGCACGACGGATTCCGCCGACGTGCCCGTCTTGCCGGCTGGCTGCACGCGCTGGCGAAGCTGCTCGCGGAATTGGGTGACCCGGCTGGCGAGCGATTCCAGCAGCGCGACGCTGTCGGACGGGGAAGGCAGCGGGCGGGGTTCCCGACCGCGCAACTCGTCGTGGCGCAGGCGCAGGATTGCGCGCAATTCGGCGAACAATGCTTGGCGGTTTTGAATGCGGGCGGCGGTGGCGGGCAGGCCGAAGGTGTCCCAGGACAGTGGCTGCAGCAGGTCGCGGACCTGTTCGATCGTGCTTCGCTCGAGCCGCGAGCGCGGACGGGGCAGACGCCTGCGGGCCAGCTCGTCGAACTGTTGGCAGCGCTGGTAGAGATTCCAGTGGGCTAGGCCGAAGGGATAGGGAGGTTGCTTGCGGCCGTCGCCCTGCAGGGTCCACAGCAGCAGGGCCGGCAGGTCTAGCTGGCGGGCGTCTGCTGCGGGCCGGCGGACCTGTGCTCGCAGCGGCCGCAGCAGGCTGCGCAGGGCGCTGCGGACGCGCAGCTGGGAGCGGGCGCGGTTGAGGGCGGCGTGGTCGGCATCGAGAAGCTTGCGGCCGACGGCGGCGAGGAAATGGAAGTGACACACGAGGTTGACACTGCCGGGCGGAAGGCAGCCGGAGACAGCCTTGGCGATGGCGCTGCCGAGGTCGCGCATGGAGGCGACCGGCTGGCCGAAGGCGGCCAGGGTGGTTTCGATGGCCGGGCGCAATGCGGCAGCATTCTCGGAACGGATGCGGACGGCGTGCAGCACCCAGCGGCGCCATCCGTCGAGGCACAGGAAGAGTCCGCCCCGGCCCTTGTCAAAGGTGGCGTCGACGTGCAGGCGGTAGCCATGCGTCATGGCGGCGCGCAGGGCGGGAGCGCGGTGCTGGTGCAGGGCCTGTAGCAGTTGCAGGAAGCGATCGCAGCAGGCGGACAGGGAGCCACTGGAGACAGGGATGCCGCGGGCTGCGAGGTCGGCAGCGATTTCTTGGCGCGGCCGCATGTGGAGGTAGCGCTGCAGTCCGGCCCAAGCGATCAGGTCGTACCCGAAGCGCTGCCCGGCCGGGGCCAGTTCGGCGAGCTGCTGCGAGAGGAGTGGCGGAGCGGTGCAGCGCGGGCATTGGAGCCGGACTTCCCGGGCTTGCAGCGGACCGGTGGCGAGCGTGGCAAGGGAGCGGGTCTTGGTCTTCTGGACGCGCAGTTCGCCGCTGCAGCCGGGGCAGTGGCGGACGGACGGGAAGAAGTCGATCAGCGGCAGGCCCTGGGGGTGTGCCTGCAGGGCGCGCCGGATGCGCTGCTTGGGCTAGGCGGGCGTCGGGGGGCGCGCCAGCAGCAGGATCAGCAGGCTGCAGGCCCCCCTTTTTCGGCGACCTGCTGGAGGTCGTAACGCTGCAGGACGGCCGTGATCTGATCGAGCCGGATCACCGATTTTCATTTCGTAATTGCATCCTAACTCGGAGTTAAGCCGGTAGAAGAGACGACAACCGTCCCATGGTCGTCAATGGGCGCAAGTTGTTGTCAGTTCGTGGTTGAGCAATGATGATGGCAGAGCGGAGTGAAGCTGATCGCGTGCCGCTCCAGACATCGGGAAGGGGTGGCGGTGGCAGTAGGTTAGTTCGTTCCCGCCTGACAACTTGGGCCGCAGCTGCCATCGACACAGGGCAGCACTCGGATGAAGGGAGCTTGCCTGCTGGCCAATGGTTGTCGGTAGCGCCTCAGGGGGAGTGTCAGAAATCCCGTGTATGGACCCGCCCCGGGGCAGACCCTTGGCAGGGGCCCGGGGAGGGAGCCGGCCGGACCGGGCCCCGGCCAAGGGTCTGGTCGAAACAAACGAAAGCAGGTATGTTATGAAGCGTAAGATGAACCTCCTCAATCCCACCAGCCAGCCTGTGCCGCCCGGCGAGCCCCGCCGCGCCCCGGAACTCTCCGATGAGGCGATCGACGCCTTCCTCGACGGCCGCGACCCGGCTCAGGTCCTCCGCGAGCCCTCTGTGATCCTCGAGCTCTACAGGAAACTCGCCGAGCGGGCCCTGCAAGCCGAAATGGCCTACCACCTCGACCACTGCGAGGACGCCAACACCCGCAACGGCCACAATCGCAAGACCGTCCACACCGAGCACGGCAGCATGCTGCTTGCCGTCCCCCGCGATCGCCAAGGCTCCTTCCGGCCCCAGCTCATCGAACCCTGGTGCCGCCGCCTCGAGGGCTTTGACCAGCTCGTGCTGAGTCTGTTCTCCTCCGGACTCAGCATGCGCGAGATCCGCGACCAGATGGCCGCCCGGTACAGACGTCGACGTCTCCCCGGAACTGATTTCCAAGATCACCGACAAGATGCACGAGGAGATCGGCGAGTGGCAGAACCGACCCCTCACCGAGGTCTATGCCCTGCTGTTCCTGGACGCCATCTTGGTCAAGATCCGCCAGGACGGAGCGGTCACCAACAAGCCCGTCTTGCTGGCCATCGGGGTGGACTGCTCAGGCCGCAAGCAGTTGCTGGGACTGTGGATCCAGCAACAGGAAGGTGCCAAAGTCTGGCTCAAAGTGCTGAAGGCATTGCAACAACGGGGCGTGAAGGACGTGCTGATCGCCGTCACGGACGCCCTCAGCGAGTTTCCCGCGGCCATCGGGCCGTCTTCCCCCAGGCTCTCGTGCAGACCTGTGTGGTGCATCTGCTGCGCAACTCCCTGCTGCAGGTCTGCTACTAGGAACGCCAGCAGCTCAGCCTGTCCCTGAAGCAGATCTACCGCGCCGACAGCGCCGTAGCCGGCCTGCAGGCGCTGGAGGCGTTCGAGGACAGCGAGCTCGGACGGAAATACGCCGCCATCGGCCGCCTGTGGCACCGCCACTGGGAGCAAGTAGTGCCCTTCTTCTCGTTCACCGAGCCGGTGCGCAAGGCCGTCTACACCACCAACGCCATCGAGAGCCTCAACAGCTGTGTGCGGCGGGCTGTGGTCGTGCGAGGGCACTTCCCCAGCGACAAAGCCGCCAGCCAGCTGATCTACATGGCCCTGCGCAAGGTGGAGCAGTACCGCGAGCAGGGAGTCGCCTCCTTCTGCGTGCCGGCCAGGCCTCCCCCGCGAGCGCTGGCCAGGCAGGCCCCCCAACTGCTGCAGCGCGCTGCTGACTTGCTGCTGGCCGGCACCAGCCTGCGCAGCACTGCCAGACAGCGGGGCATCCATTGCCAGACCCTGCGCCACTACCAAGCCGGCGGCCGCTGGCCTGGCCTGCTGGCCGATGCCACGCTCCCGGAAGCCGCCCAGCTCCCCGCGCGTCCCCCCGCCGCGGCCGCAGCGCATTACCGTGAGGGCGAAGGTCAGCGAACCGGTGTCCCCGTCGGCACCTTGGCCCCGGCACATCCTGTCGCACCGATCAGCACTCGATGGCGTTCCGGACAGTCGGCGGGAATCTGCTGGCCTGGCCTTCTTCCGCAGGGACCGGGTTCCTTCCGGGTGCGTCCGACGTGGCCCGCGCCAGTGCCCGGTCCGCGCTCGGCGTGGTCGGGACGGCCAGGCTGCGTCGCCCAACGATGCGGGCGCATGGGATCCCATGCGCCCGCAGTTACGCCTTAGTGGTCCGTCGGTCGAGAGCGACCCTGATGCAGCGGCATTGTCGCTCGACTTGAACAGCCCTTGACGGCATCAGCCACACTGCAAACTCCCGGAGAGCGCATTTGCCAGTTGGCATTCACAATTCAGTCCGCGACGTGAATTGTCCAACTGTCGCTGCCGCTGTTCTTGGTGGCGTGGAAGTTCCAAAGCACGCCGTTGATCCTCGAACCTCTGAGGCTGATACCGGTGCCCGCACTGAAGAACGCGATCGATCCCCGGCCAGAGCTGCTGACCCTGAATGTATTGCCCAGGTAAGTGCAGCTCCCGCCGGGAGGCACGACCAATCCCGCCCGGCAGGCTCCCCCGGAGCCGCCGCTCCCGCCGGAGCCGCCGCTCCCGCCAGCGTCTGGGTCGGTCGGTATCCCCGAGGCCGAGTAGGCGTAGATCCTCTTGTCCGTCGAATCCGCCACGTAGAACCTGTTGTTGGCGAACGTGATCCCACGCGGCGACCAGCTGTCCGAGTGCAGGTCGAAGCTGGCAGCGGGATCGCTCTGGCCCGAAACCGAGTAGGCGTCGATCCTCTCGTCCCAATGATCCGCCACGTAGAGCCTGTTGTTGGCGAACGTGATCCCTTGCGGATACCCGTCGTCCGAGTGCAGGTCGAAGCTGGCAGCGGGATCGCTCTGGCCCGAAACCGAGTAGGCGTAGATCCTGTCGTCCCCCCTAGAATCCACCACGTAGAACCTGTTGTTGGCGAACGTGATCCCGTACGGCGACCAGTTGTCCGAGTGCAGGTCGAAGCTGGCAGCGGGATCGCTCTGGCCCGAAACCGAGTAGGCGTAGATCCTCTTGTCCGTCGAATCCGCCACGTAGAGCCTGTTGTTGGCGAACGTGATCCCTTGCGGATCCCCGTTGTCCGAGTGCAGGTCGAAGCTGGCAGCGGGATCGCTCTGGCCCGAAACCGAGTAGGCGTAGATCCTGTCGTCCCTCCAATCCACCACGTAGAACCTGTTGTTGGCGAACGTGATCCCGGTCGCCAACCCGTTGTCCGAGTGCAGGTCGAAGCTGGCAGCAGCCCCTGCCCCGCCGACGGTGACGGTGACGGTCACGGCTCTGGAACAGTTGTTCTGGGAATTGGACTCCCCCGACACCGGGTCGACACAGGCGCCGTAGTAGTACGTGCCGGCGGTCGCCGGGGCGGTCAACGTCAACACCCTGGAACTGGTTTCGCCTGCCTGGAGCGCGCCTGCCGTGGCCGTGCCGATTGCCGTGTCGCTGCCCGAGATCGTGGTGTTGGTCGAGCGGTAGAAGCGCACGGTCGTGGCGGCGGACTCCGCGGTGCCCCGGTTGCTGGTCGTGGCCGTCAGATCGAAGGACTGCCCGACCGCGGGCGTGTCATCGCTGGCCGTGAGCGAGGACACCACCAGATCAATGGTGGTCATCTGTGCAGTGGCCACCGTCACGACGAGGTTGAGCGTGGCGATGTCCCCGTCGGCGTCGCGGACGGTGTAGGTCATCCTGTATGTGCCTGCCACGGTCGGCGTGCCCGCCAGCACGCGCGTGGCGGCGTTGAAACTCAGGCCCGGCACGCCGGGGGAGAGGCTGTAGGCCAGGGAGCCGTCGCCGCCGCCGGCTGCCGGCAGCGTCAGCGGGCGGATGGCGGTCCCGGCCTGGTAGGACTGGTTGCCGACCGTCGTGGCGAAGCTCGGCTGGCTGTCGGTGGTGCCCGGCGCGGCCCCCACGAGCAGGACATTCTTCGTGGCGTAGGTGCCCCGCTCGCCGCCAACGGTGATGTCCGCCAGCCCGCGGTACTGGCCGTCCTCGTTCGCCGCGTTCGAATACGCGCAGACCAGGCCGTTGCGGCTCGTGCTCGGAATGTCAGCCCACGCGCTGTCGGCGTCTGCGCGCTTCTGCCACTTCGAGGTGTGGACGGTATGGGCAACTCCGTTGATGGACGTGTTGCCGACCGTTATGCAGGCGGCGGAGGTGGTGCTGCCGTAGGTGACCGACCCGGTGGTGATGGTCCACTGCTCCAGCCGCGGATGCTCCTCGCCGAGAGCGGACAGCGCGACGAGCTGGCGGGTGAAGATCGAGCCGTCCCCGCCGTGGGACACGATCGCGATGCCGGTGAACCCGTGGTCCCCGCTGATCTCGACCAGGCCCCGGTCCCCGGACGAGCACGCCAGCGACTCGGCGGTCTCGATGAGCGCCTGCCCGAGCGCCGCGATCTGGACGCTCGCCCGGCAGGTGCCGCCGGGGTCCGAAAAGTCGCGGTACTGCAGCTGGTAGGTGCGCGGCCCGGTCGCATTGGGATTGACCAGCACCACCCTAGTCGTGAAGTCGGAGGTGTTGTCGGCGTGCAGCCATGCGCGCTTGTAGGTCGGCGTGGGCGGGATTGCAGCCCGGCCGGCGCTGCCGTCGGTGTCCTCGCCGTAGAGCGTCGCCGCAACGCTGAGCGACGCGGCGGGATCGACCGTGAACTCAGCCCAGCCGATCTTGAGCGGGTTCCGGGGCAGGACCGCGATCCGCCGCCCGCCGTGAGCGCCGACCGTCGCCTGCCGGCTGGACGCCGGCACGACGCAGGTGGGGCAACTGCCCTGGATCGGCATGCTGAGAGCCGTGCCGTCGGCACCGAGAAACCGCAGGCTGTAGTTGGCGTCGGAATCGGTGAGGTTGGCGATTTCGAGGACGGTGTGCAGCTTGCCGTAGTCGGACGTCTCGGCGGAGGCGATCACGGGGAGGACGAGCTTCGAGCCCGAGAGGCTGATCTCCCGCCGGTCGAGCCCCGCGGTTGCGCCGGAGGCCGCGCGGGGGCCTGTCAGGAGCTGGGCGAGAGTCGGGCCGGCCGCAACCAGGGCTACGGCGCACGCCAGCAGCGGCACGAGCGTGCCTCTGCCCACAATGGGGCTCTGCGGGGGAGGGCCCATGCGTTCACTATACCATCCTCCACTCCCTATCGGCTAGCGCTAGATACTGAGGGGAGGAACAGCCAGGCAAACTGGTGGTGGACAGGGGGTGAGAGTTGAGGTGGTCCTACTTCATTGGACCACTGATCGACATTCTTAAGGTGTACTCCACAACTCTCATTGCTCGTCGATCTGCCTCATTGTAGCAGGGCTTGGACGTGGCTCGAGACCGCTTCCTGCCACCCTCCCGGGCCGCTCCCGGCGTGGTTTCCAAGCCCCGCCCTTCCAACCTTTATCAGGAATCCCTGGCACGCCTCGCCGCCGCGGTGTCGGTGGCTTGCAGCGCTGCTTGCGGCGTGCGACCATCCAGCGCCGAGTGGGGCCTCACCTCGTTGTAGAACGCGATCCACTCGCCGATCACCCGCCGTGCCGCCAGCCCGTCCCGGAGTGCGTGCAGGTATACCGCCTCGTACTGCAGCGAGCGCCACAGCCGCTCGATGAAGATGTTGTCCATGCACCGGCCCCGGCCGTACATCGACACGCGCACTCCCGCCGCCTCGAGCCGTCCGGTGAAGGCCTCGCTGGTGAACTGGCTGCCCTGGTCGGTGTTGCAGATCTCCGGTCGCGGCCCGCTCCGCAGCGCCTCCTCCAGGGCCTCGGCGCAGAACGCGACGTCCATGGTGTTCGACAGCCGCCATGACAGCACGCTGCGACTGTGCCAGTCCATCACGGCCACCAGGTACAGGAACCCGTGCGCAGTCGGGATGTAGGTGATGTCCGCGCATTCCACCTGATAGGGGTGTTGAATGGCAAGACCCCCCAACAGGTAGGGGTAGATGCGGTGCCCGGGCTGCGGCTCGCTGGTGCGCGGCTTGCGGTAGATCGCCTCCAGGCCCATCCGCCGCATCAGCCGCCGCACGCGGTGCCGGCCGACGACGATCCCCTCCCGCCGCAAGTGGCGACTCATCTGCCGGCTGCCGTAGAAGGGGTATTGCAAGTACAGCTCGTCGATGCGCCGCTGCAGCGCCAGCGTGGCCGCATCGACCGGCTGAGGTCGGTAGTACCAGCACGACCGGCCCACCGCCAGCAGCTGGCACTGCCGGCGCAGGCTCGGTGCCGACGGCTCCGCCCGCACCAGCGCCAGACGCTGCCGGCGACTCAGCGACCGAGCGTTTTTTTAAGAAATCCCGCTCGACAACCAGTTGCCCGATCTTGGCGTGCAGCGCCTGCGTCTCGGCCTCCGCCTTACGGCGCGCGCCGCCCGGCCCGCGCCGCTCGAACACCTCCTCCAGCCCCTCGCGCGCCTTGCGCTTCCACTGGCTCACCTGGTTCGGATGTACCGCGTGCCGCGCCGCGATCCGTTGCACCGTGCGCTCTTCCCGCAATGCCTCCAGCGCCACCCGCGCCTTGAACTTCGCCGTGAACCGCCGTCTCTTCGCCATCACTCACCTCTCCATTTCCCCTATGGAGTACACCTTAACCGATGGTCTGAAAAACCGGGACCACCTCAGATCAACAAGGGACTCGCCGGAAGGGCCGGAATACGGTCGAGATCACCCTTGAGAGCGACCTGCTTGGGGTAGCGTCTCAGGCGGTGTTGGAGAGGCCGATTCGCCCGAGGAAGTCGATTGTGAGCCGCGCACACTCCTCCGGTCTCTCGAGCTGTGCGAGATGAGTCGTGTCCGAGAGCGAATCGAAGTCGACGAGCTTGGAGCCCGCCAACTGGCACGGCGGGAAGAAATGGTGCTGCAGACCCGGATCCGCTCCGATCACCTTCACCGGCAGCGGCAGCAAGTCGGGATCCACCAAGCGCGAGAACCGGGGCACCGAATCGAGAATCCTCGCTTCGAACTCGGGCTGGCACCGCAACCCGTAGCCCCCTTGCCCATCCGCTCGAAGCGTCGTGCGGGCCATGAGCTCGGGCACGCCAGGAAGGAGTCGCGCCATCGCCGGCTGCATCTTCATCAGATCGACGAAGTCCCGCTCGCTCCGAAACCGGCGAACCCGGATCCGGGTTCTGGCCGCAGCGACGCTGCAGCTGGATTCGAGCACCCGGTGAGCGATCCCCAGCCCCGCCGGGTAGAGCGGTGGGTCGAACAACACAAGTGCCGAATAGGAGGCGCCGAGGGACGGTGACAGGGCGGCCGCCAGACATGACACGGAATGGAACACACCGGCCCGCGGCCGTACACCGAAGCAGCGGTCCACCGTCTGGCCGATTGCATCCAAGTCTTTCGAGAATGCCGGTATGGTGTGCCCGGCAATGCGTCCTGGCGGATTGCGGCCATGACCGCGCAAGTCGAAGAGGATAACGTCGAACCGCTCAAGCAGGAGTGACCAGTACGGATAGTAGAGGTCGATCGCGAGCCCGTTTCCATGGCTCATCAGAAGGCGCGGACCTTTCGGATTTCCGTAACGCCGAACCGGCACGGACTCGCCGTCGTCCAGCTTGGCATGGACGACGGACGCGGGCCGGGGAACACCAAGGACGGGAACCCGGTGGCCGCGCGCATCTATCGTTTGCCCCACTTCTGCGAGTTCCGCCCTCTGATCGCTAGACACCTCGACCGAACTCGGGGCTGGCGGTGTTCCGGCGTGCTTGGAACTCATCGTTGGGCTCGTCCCCGGATCTTGGTGGGTGCAGTGGGGTGACCGCTAGTCGTTCGTCCCACCCTGCGCTCGTCGGGCAGTGCGCCCCGCGGCTGCCGGACCTGCCAGCAGCGCGAGCCGTCGGCAGGGTGTCCGCTCGTTCCTCATGGAGACCCTGTTGTTCGGCCTGAATGCCGACGGTGAATGTGTGAACTGACATTCTAGCGCCGGGGAATCGGTGCAGGCAACAGGGGGAGGCCTGGGCACGGAGCTGCCTGGCGGGGGCTGCTGGTGGGCGTGGTCTCCGACGACCAAGCGAACCCTGTGAGTTCCGAGCCAGGGGTGGGAGACTGCTGGCGGTCGAATCCGGCGGCGCGGAGGAGGAAATTGTGAGCTAGCTAGCCTAGCCGGCTCTTGATGGTGTCCTTGCGGCTGGTGGGGGAGCCGGGGTGGCGTGGACGAAGCGCTCGAATCCCCGGGGTCTGTCTAGTTCGTGTCTGGGTCAAAACCCCAGAGTCGCAAAAAATAGTTCCATTGTTCCTTTACATCTGTATTATAATTCAGGGATCTTCTCTGTGAATTCTTGTTTAGTCGTTCTATAAACTCTATGTGTTCAGACTTTGAGCCACTGCGGCGCTGCTTCCATCGAGAGCCGCCTCCTCGTTCCCTCACAGGGCTCTGGCCTTCAGGGGCGAATCTGGGCGGTGATCGGGCCCTAGGGCCCGATTCGGCACTCCAGGCCCCCGGTATTCGCCAGAATCGCGCCCCGGGCGGCGCCACCCGGCCTGCCCGAGGCAGGCGTGCGGTCCCACTCGACATACCGGCGGGAACTCTGCGTGGCGCGCACCGTTCAGCGTCGGATCAGACCAGCCCGGGTGGCCGATCCGTGCCGCAGCGACTCCCGCTGCGGCTGGGTCCACCGTCAGCCGCTCGTTCGCACGCGTGGCGACCAGCGGGCGCGGCCGCGCCTGGCGAGCACCGGGCAGGCCAATACGCTAGCTCTCATCCCCAGAGATGTCCTGCTCAGAAACGGCTCTTGATACCGCATGATATGATGGAATGTATGCGAGAAATATTGGAGGCCCAGCAGACGCTCGGTCAAGTGCCCATTGAGGACATCGAGATCGATTCCTCTTCCCGTGACGAGATGCCAGCAGTGTTGCGCGGTCTCAAGTTCATCTTTTGCAACCAAGCACTGCGCAGTCAGATCTTCGCCTTGATCGACGAGCAGGTCCTCAAGTCATCCGTAGGAAAGGCACCTAGTGGAACCGATTCAGAGTCTGGAAAGACGATCGATCCGCACAATGGACGGCCCGGCATGTCGCTGTGGATGGCGCTCGTGTTTGCACTGGTCAAACAGGCCCTAAACTGTGACTTCGACCGCCTCTGTGACGAGGCCAACCAGCACAAGACGCTGCGGATAATGCTCGGCGTGAGCCCCATGAGCAATCGGCAGTTCCACTACCGGACGTTGGCGCGGAACGTGAAGTTGTTCAGCGCCGAGCTGCTGGAGAAGATCAACCGGCTGGTGGCCGAGGCGGGGCATCGGCTGGCGGGCTGGCAGCCAGGGGATCCGATCAAGGCGCGCTGCGATACGTGGGTGGTGGAGACCAACGTCGAGTATCCCACGGATTACAGGCTGCTGTGGTTCGCGTTGGTGCAGCTGGTCAAGACGGCGGTGGGCCTGAGCTACGAGTATCACGTGGTCGGCTGGCGGAAGGCAGGCTATTGGAAGAAGCGGGCGAATCGGGGCTACCGCAGGCTGCGGCGGGAGTATCGCAAGCAGTCGCGCACCGAGCGCGTGCGGGACTTCGCGAGGGTGGCGCGGGCGATCCTCAAGCGGGGGCAGAAACTGGAGGCGAGCCTGGAAGCCAAGGGGGCGGCGGCGGAGAAGGTGGAGTCGTTGCGGAAGTGGGTGCGGCACGCGGCGCGGCAGTTGGACCAGATGGAGCGGCGACTGCTGCGGGAGGAAAAGATACCGAACGGGGAGAAAGTGTACTCTTTCCTGGAAGAATACACGCGGTGGGTGTCGAAGGGAAAAGCGGGGACACCGGTGGAGTTGGGAGTTCCGGTGGCGATCGTGGAGAGCCGGGACCAGTTTGTGATGGAGTGCAAGATCCTGTGGACAGAGCAGGACTTGGAAGTGACGGGGGAGTTGCTGAAGAAGGCGAAGCGACACTGGCCAGAGATGAACGTGTGCAGCTTTGACAAGGGGTTCTCGAGCGTGCAGAACATCAAGAACGCGGCGGGAGTGATCGAGACTCCGGTACTGCCGAAGCGCGGGAAGCTGTCGAAGGCGGACCGGGAGCGAGAGGATGGGGAGGCATTCAAGGAGGCGAGCAAGCAGCATCCTGGGGTCGAATCAGCAATCAATAGGTTGGAGCATCATGGGCTGGACCGGGTGCGAGAGAAGGGCAAGGAAGTGTTCGAGAAGGTGGTCTGGCGGGCGATATTGGCAGCGAATGTGCACCGGATCGGGAAACTGCTGAACGCTCAGGAGCAAGCGCAGAGGAAGCGCCAGGCGAAGCGGCGGCCCAAGGCCGCCTAGGGGTGCTTGCCAGTTCAGACCACAGGACAGCCGGGGCGCTGTCAGGGGGAGGTCCGCCCCCGGCCCACATCTTACATATCATGGTCTATCTGTCGTATAGATAATAATCCTATATAAGCCTTATTGAGGTGTTATGGCCGTTGGATAACGGCATTTCGGATCGAGTTCCGCTGGTCGCAGCGCAGGATCTTACCTGATGAATCACGGGCTCTGCCCGCTCATGGGGGGTTTTGACCCAGACACTAGTTCAGGCACTCCGCTCAACTGAACCAATGGCGTTCCCTCTGGAAGGGATACGTTGGAATACGCAGCCGACGTCGGCGTTCACCGGTGAAGAGGCCGGCGAACGACAGGTCGAGACCAGCTTCGTATGCAGCCGCCACACCTGCCGTGATGGCGGCAGCTTCCTCGCCTTCCGGCTCCAGCGGGCTGGCGAGCAGCAGTGGTTTCCGAGCACCGAAGGCTCGCGAGACCGCACGCCGGGAGATCACGGGAGGACCGGCCTCGACGAGCACGTCCGCTCCGTGAGCGGCAAGGGCGGAAAGCAGTCGGCGGCCGGACGCCTGAGCCCTAGCTGGTTGGTTCCAGTAGTCGGCCCCCGGAATTCTCTGTTCTACCATCTCACCCGTCGCGCCATTCACGAGCGGGAGTTCTGGCCCCTTGGCCTGAAGACCTTCAAGCGCCGCCTGAACCGCGCCGTTGGCCGCCCGGTCCGGCTGGGCGGCCCGGCGGGCCGCGAATCGCATCGCGTCCTCAAGTCCGAGGATTCCCGCAGCCGCCGCCGCCGCCACCGCACCCGCACCCGTCCCTGCGACAATGTCGGGCCGCACGCCAAGGCTTTCCCACAGTGCGCCGAGGGCGCCCCCGAGCGCCACCAGCGCAGGCTCCGCCCCGCCGAGATCGTCCGCCTCGTCGCCGAAGATCAGCTCCAGCAGGGAAGCGTTCCGCTCCTCGCTGAAGACTTGCTCGCAGCGATCCAGCACCGCCCGTGCAACCGGTTCAGTCGCGTAGAGGTCCCTCCCCATACCGGTCTCGGGCACGCCGCCGAACAGGAATGCAACCGTCTTCCGAGGCTCCGAACGCGCACGCCGCACCCCATCCGCGACGGCCGCGAACTGTTCTTCCAAGCCCTTCAGATCCCGCGCCACCAAGCCGGCCCGGCATGGGAAATGAGCGCGCCCCTCCCCGGCGGTCCATGCCAAGTCCGCCAGAGATGGGTCGGCCCCGTCCGCAAGCCACGAGCGGTAGCGTTCTGCCAGCTCCGCCAGCGCTGTTGTGTTCCTTCCGGACAGCGGCAGGAACCGGACAGCGCGTCCCTTGGGTGCCCCAGCGTCCTGCGGGACAAGGCTCTTGAGGCTCGGAGGCAACTCCACTCGCCGGCCCGGCCCCCGGTACTGTTCGACGACGACATGCGCGATCGTGCCGGAGAAACCGAACGAGCTCACGCCGGCGCGCATCGGACGATCAGGACGAGTTGGCCACGGAACGCCTTCTGAGACGACACTGACGGGAAGGTTCTCCCAATCCACATCGGGATTTGGCTCCTCGAAGTGGGGCTGCTTCGGGATCCACCGGTGCCGCAGGGACTCGATGACCTTGATGAGACCGGCCGCGCCGCTCGCCGCGACCAAGTTGGAGACGTTGGACTTGACCGACCCCAGCAGGAGAGGGCGGGCGGGGTCCCGGCCCGGCCCGTACACTGCCGCCGCCGCCGCTACCTCGACCGCATCGCCGACCAGCGAGCCGCCTGCACTGGCTTCCAAGTAGTCCACCTCGACCGCAGCGATGCCCGCTCGCCCGAGAGCCTCCACAAGCATCCCCTGTTGCACCGCTTGGCTCGGCACCGTCAGGCCCGCGGCAGTGCCGGTTTGTCTGACCGCGGATCCGCTCAGAACGGCCAGGATTCCGTCTCTGTCGACCTCAGCATCGGCCAGGCGCCTCAGAACCAGCATTGCGCATCCCTCGCCAAGCCCGAAGCCTTTGGCGGAGGCGTCGAAGGCTCGGCTGTGCCCGTCGGGTGACAGGACGCCTGTGGCCCACACCGTATCGAAGCTGTTTCCGAGGATCGTGTTGACCCCGCCAGCAAGCGCTAAGTCCACCTCTCCCCGCTGCAGTGCAGTCACCGCATGGTGGACGGCCACTATCCCCGAAGAGCAGGCCGTGTCCAATCCGAGCGCCGGACCTTCCATGCCGAAGAACTGGGAGAGCCGGCCCACAGAGCCGCTAGGGCTGGTCCCAAGGTAGAGATAGGGCCGAAAGACCTTCTTCTTCGCGCTGGCGACCAATGCGTGGTACTCGCTGAGAGCTACTCCTGCATAAACGCCGCTGCGGCTGCCCTGCAGCGAGCGCGGATCGATCCCCGCATGTTCCAACGCCGTCCAGCTCACCTCGAGCAGCATCCGCTGCTGCGGGTCCATGCAGCGGGCTTCGGCGGCAGCGACTCCGAAGAATTTGGCGTCCAGCATGTCAAGATCCGGAACGTAGGCTCCAGGGTGACGGGTGTCGCCCGTGCCTTCGAGCCTCTCAGTCCGTCCGTCGGTCACGGCGCTCCGGCCCTCGCGGAGCATGCACCAGAATTCCGAGAGGTTGCTGCCGCCCGGAAGTCGGCAGGCCATGCCGACGACTGCAATGCGATCGTCGTCGACAATGGGACTCGGCCGATGGGGAGGACTCTCGACTCGGTCACCGCCTACTTGCGCAAGGGCTGCGCTCGGCGCGCGAAGGTGGGAACTCGACTCATGCACGGCATCTGGCCGCTCCGAGGTGGTGGCGGCCTGAGTCGGCGAGGGTGAATCACCTGCCGGGACGAGTTCGGAGGTCAGGTGCCTCGTCAGTCGACCAACATCGGGATACTCGAACAGGGCGGTGGATGACACCACTTCGCGGGGCAGCGCCGCATTCAGGCGTTGGCGGAGGTTCACGGCCATCAAAGAGTCCATGCCGAGATCCGAAAAGGCGACGTCATGGTTCGGAAGCGCATCAAGTCCCAGCGCGGATTGCACCTCATTCCCCAGAAAGTCGGCCACGAGCTTCTCGCGTTGCGCTGGCGCGACCTTCTCAAGGCTTCCGAGGGCGGCGGCGGACTTCATCGGCACAGCGTCCACTGGGGGCCGTCCGGAGGCACGGATCTCTTCAAGCAGCGGAAGGCGGGGCAGCGTCGATCCGCCCATGTCGGCGACGACTCGTGCCCCCGGGGCGTCCCGGACCACCCGGTCGAGGACCCGGAGGCCCTGTTCGGGCGTGATCCAGCTGCCTCCGAGAGGGGTCAGTCCCGCTTCGATCCGGCCGCGCCGTTCCTCCGCTTTGCCGACCTCGGACCAAGGACCCCAAGCGATCGCCTGCCCGGCAAGCCCGAGGGCCCGGCGATGCTGCGCCAATTGGTCTAGGAACGCGTTGGCCGCAGCGTAATTCGCTTGGCCCGGGTTGCCGAGCACCCCGGCGAGGCTCGAGAAGAGCACGAACAACTCAAGTTCGTTATCCAACGTCGCTCGGTGAAGATGCCACGCCCCCAGAGCCTTCGGACCTAGCACGGTTTCGAACCGTGCCCAGTCTTGGTTGACGAGCGCCGCATCGGCGAGCACGCCGGCGCAGTGGAAAATGCCGCCGAGCGGCGGCATCTCCGCGTCCACCCGGGCGAGCATGGCGTCAACCGCATTCGCGTCAGTGATGTCTGCGACCTGCACAACGACCATCACGTCGCGCCGGCGCAACTCCCCTATCGCCGCCTGGGCCCGCGGAGGCGGCTCCCGGCGTCCGTTCAGGACAATGCCGCCGACGCCTGTATCCGCCAGCCAGCCAGCCACTTGCAGGCCGATGCCTCCGTGACCTCCAGTCACGAGGTAACTCCGGTTCGGCCTCAGCCGGCCAGCTGGCGGCCCAGCCTCCCCGCGGGAACTCTGGGCCTGATCTCCCGGTCGGGCGGTCCGAACCAGGCGGGCCACTCGGCGCACCCCGTTGCGCCACGCAATCCGGTTCTCCCGGTCAGGGAACATCAGTTCGTCAGCTAGAATCGCGGCCGGGATCGAGGCGTCCGGATCCAGATCCACCAAGCGAGGGCGAAGTTCCGCATGCTCGACTCCGAGCACGCTGCCCAAGCCCCAAAGCGCGGCTCCCGCTAGGGAGCCCGTGCGTTCGGCCCCGAGGACCTGGCCTCCACGGGTTGCCAACGTGACCCCATGCACCGCGCGCGCTCCTGCGTCCCACATTCCCTGCGCCAAGGCCAGCGCTCCAGATCCGGCGGCCTCAAGCTCCTGTCGGAGTTCCTCGGTTCCGAGGTGTTGCCCATCGCCCCTGATCCCCGCGAGGTACGCCACGCCGTGAAGCGGAGCTGAAGATGGAAGCTCCTCGAAGAGTGCGCGCCAAGCCTGCCGATCCCGGCTGTCGGAGGGGCCGGGCACGACAGTCTGCCGCCGGCGTGCAAGCTCGCGCCCGAGCTCTTCCGTGAAGGCCCCGTTTCCGGACACGACGAACACGCCGCGCTGCGGTTCTGCCTCTGCCGGCACCATCCGGCGCGCCCCGGGCGCGGGCCCCTCTGGATCGGCCACGATTGCCGCTTCCCGGGCGCCCGGGAGGCTCGGGCTTGGCCGCCACACGACGCTGTGCAGCAAGTGATCCACCCGTGCTCCCAGTATCGCTGCCCGGCTGGCGCGCTTGAGCGCGAATCCGGCCACGTGACCGCAATGCACGCCCTCGGGAGTGTAAAGGGCGAGATCCACCGTGGCCGTCTCCTCCCCCATCTCTTCGAGCTTGGCGTGGCAGAAGATGTGCTCGGGGAGCGGTGCGGCGAGCCAGAGGCGGCTCCACCCGATTGGGAGATAGCGGCGGTTGCCGACCCGCCCGGCCAAGAGTCCCGCCACAACCTGAAAACAGGCGTCCAGCTGCGCCGGATGGGCTCGCAGGCGGTCTCCGTTCAGCTGCGCGGGGCGCATGACCCTGCCCCAAGCGCTCCCATTGTCCGCCCCGAAGGCAGCAAGCCCCTCGAAGGCCGGTCCCAGAACGACGCCCTGCTCTGCCATCCCGTCGCGAAACTCGGCCGCGCCGGAGGCGGATAGCCGCCGCTGCACAGTCTGGGTGTCTAGGCGGTCTTCCTCAACCGTGCTCTTCCCTACGCGCCCGTCAGCGTGAAGCTGCCAGGTCCCGCCTCGAGGTTCCCGGCTGGCCACCTCCCAGCGGCCGTCCGTCCCGAGGGATACTTGGACGCCACGCCTGTCGCCTGGCTCCAGCATCAGCGGCTGATGGATCTGAACCTGTTCCAAAGAGACCGCCGAGTCATTCCCGCGCTCTCCGAGCGCTTCGATCACCTGCCCGGCGAAGAGGGCCGCCGGCGCGACCACTTCGCCCAACACAACGTAGTCCGCCAGCCACGCGGGATCGCCGGTGGACATCTGGGTCTCGAAGGAGACGTCGCCGCTTCGCGAATCCCGGCGCACACCCAAGAGCGGATGACCGTCGTCGATCCGGCGGGGCGACGTTGTCAACCAGTAGCGCTTGCGCTGGAAGGGATAGGTTGGCAGTGCCAGTCGGCGGCGGCGTTCTCCGGCGAACAGTCCCTGGAAGGACAGGTCGACTCCGGCCTCGAACACCGCGCCTGCGGCGGCAGTGAAGTCCCCGCTGCCATCCCGTCGCAGGCTCCGCACGACCGTTGGCGCTTCGCCCTCTGGCCACGTCAACGCCGCCATCGGCCCGAGGACGGCGTCGGGGCCGATCTCAACCAAGATCCGGGCACCGAGTTCCGCCAGCTTTGCAGTCGAGGCAGCGAAGGCGACCGGCTCGCGCGCCTGACGCCGCCAGTACGCTCCGTCGGGGGCACCTTCGAGCACGCGCCCGCTCACATCGCTGACCAGCCGTACCGACGGTGCCGAGGCCCACGGAGCTGCCGCTTCCAGCTCCCCAAGCGCTGGCTCCATCAGAGCGCTCTGGAAGGCGTGGCTCGTCCGGAGGCGGTCCACTCGCAGACCGTCTTCTTCGAAGCGCTTCAATAGCGCCTCGACTTCGGTCTCCGGCCCGCTCACGACCTGATGTACGGCGTTATCGGCAGCCAGCTCTACGCCGTCCCGGAGCGCATCGCGCACACGGTCGGCCGAAGCGAACACCGCCGCCATCGCGCCGCCTTCGGGAAGCGCACCCATCAGCGCGCCCCGGCGCGTGGCGAACCGCATCCCGGCCTCCAGATCAAAGGCACCGGCGGCCGCAGCCGCCGCGATCTCTCCCACGCCGTGTCCGAACACCATGTCGGGCCGCACACCCACGCTAGCCCACAGCGCGGTCAGCCCGCTCTCCAGCGCGTAGAGTGCCGGCTGCGCCCATTCGGTCTGCCCCAGCCGCTCGGCATCCCCGAAGAGCACGGTCAGCAGCGATCTGCCGCGCTCTGCGCCGAACACTCCGTCGCACCGGTCCAAGACCGCCCGGAAGACCGGCTCGGACGCATAGAGCTCCCGGCCCATGCCCGCCCACTGACTCCCCTGCCCGGTGTAGAGGAAGGCAACCTTTCCGGCACGGGACGCCGCGACGGCACCCTGCCCCACCACCGCCAGCTGCTCCTGCAGCGAGGCCCGGTCCTGGAAGACGAGTCCGGCTCGGTAGCGGAAGTGGCTCCGCCCCACCCCCGCCGTCCATGCCATGTCTGCGAGCGGCATGTCTTCCGATAGAGCGGCCTGGTAGCGGCCGGCCAGTTGACGAAGCGCGCCCTCGGACTTTGCCGAGAGCGGGAGCAGGCGGTGTCGGCGGGGAGCGTCGGCCTGCGGGACGCGGTCCTCTGCACCCGGCTCCCGCATTGCAGAAACCTCGATGCGCGGCGGTTCGCGCTCCTCGGCGTACGCCTCGATCACGACATGGGCGTTGGTGCCCGAGTACCCGAAGGAGCTGACGGCGGCCCGTCGCGGCCGCGCCGCCTCCGGCCAAGGGGTCGCCTCCGACGTCACCCGCACGGGGAGTTCCTCCCAGTCCAGTCGCGGGTTGGGGCGTTCGAAGTGCAAATGGCGCGGAATCATCCCGGAGCTGATCGCGAGCACCGCTTTGATCAGCCCGGCCACGCCGGCCGCCGCCTCCAAGTGGCCGATGTTCGTCTTCACCGATCCGATCAGCAGTGGGTGGTCCGGGCTGCGGCCGCGGCCGTACACCGCCGCCGCCGCCTCGACCTCGACAGGGTCGCCCAGCTCTGTGCCTGTGCCGTGCGCCTCCAAGTAGTCCACCGAGGAGGGTTCCGCGCCCGAGCGCGCCAGCGCCTCCTCAATCACGCGCTCTTGGGCCGGGCCGTTCGGCACGGTCAGGCCGGCGCTCGCGCCGTCTTGGTTCACCGCCGACCCGAGCACAACCGCTAGGACCCGGTCTCCGGCTGCTTCCGCGTCCGCAAGGCGCTTGAGCACGACCATCCCGCATCCCTCGCCCCGCACATAACCGTCGGCCGCTGCATCGAAGGTCTTGCAGCGTCCATCCGATGCGAGCATGCCGGCGTCGGTGAAGATCCGGGTAGCGTTTGATCTCAGGATCGCGTTCACGCCTCCCGCCAGCGCTAGGTCCGCCTCGCCCACGCGAAGCGCGGCTGCGGCTTGGTGCAGCGCGACGAGCGCCGACGAGCACGCCGTGTCCACCGTGATAGCCGGCCCCTCGAGGCCGAGTGCGAAGGCGACCCGGCCGACCGCCGCCGACGGGGTAGCGCCGGTGGCCATGTAAATCTCCGTTCCCGGATTGCCATTCGTCCCGGCGAGGAGGGTCTGGTAATCGATCATCGAGACCCCGCCGTACACCGCGGTCTGGCTACCGCGCAGCCCGTCGGGGGCTATCCCGGCGTCCTCCAGTGCCGCCCAGCTGGTCTCGAGCAACATCCGCTGCTGGGGATCCAGCAGCTCCGCCTCGACTGGGGCAATCCGGAAAAAGCCCGCGTCGAAGCGGTCGAGGCCCTCCACATAAGCGCCGAAGGGACGCGCCGCCTGCGTCTCGGCGTCCACGAAGAGCCCGTCCGGACGCCCCCTCGTCACCAAGTCGGCTCCGGAGCGGAGCTGTGCCCAGAACGCTTCGGCATCCTCCGCCCCGGGGAAGCGGCAGGCCATGCCCACTATCGCGATGCGTTCGTCGCCGCGGCCCCGGACGGCGGGCAAAGCATGCACCTGCTGCGGCGCCTCCGGCGCCGCGCCGGCTAGCTCTTCTGCGAGGTGTTCCGCCAAACGGGCGATGTCGGGATGATCGAACACCGCGGTGTTGGAGACGACGAACGCGCCGCGGAAGGCCCGGTTCAGGCGGTTGCGAAGCTCGACCGCCATCAGCGAGTCCATGCCCAGCTCGAAGAATCCCGCCGAGGGCGACGGAGCGGACCGCAGGCGCAAGATCTCGACCAGCTGTCGCCCGAGGAACTGGATCAGTTCTTCCCGTCGCTCCCCGGGTGCGAGCCCCCTGAGCCGCTTGAGGAGATCGTCCGGCGCGCCGGGAGCGCGGTCCTCTTCGCGCTCCGCCACTTCTGCGAGCCAGGGTGCCCACACCGGAAGCGCTGACCAGTCGACGAACGCCGCTACGCTGGTCGCGACATCCGCGCGCACGAGCCGCGCCAAGACACCGATGCCCTGCTCGGGAGACATCCACTCCTCGGCCGAGTCGGCCAGCCGCGTGGCGCTGCGCTCGCGCTGCTCCTCGGCCTCGCCGATGCCCGACCACGGACCCCAGGCAATGGCCTGGCCCGGCAGGCCCAGCGTCCTCCGGTGCCGCGCCAGCTGGTCCAGGAAGGCGTTAGCCGCCGCGTGGTTGGCTTGGCCCGGACTCCCGACCACGCCCGCCAGGCTGGAGAAGAGGACGAACAGATCGAGCGGCCGGTCGAGCGTCGCCCGGTGCAGGCGCCAAGCCCCCAGCGCCTTGGGCCCGAGCACTCGCTCGAAGCGCTCCCAGTCCTGGTTCGTCAAGGCCGCGTCGGCAAGCGCTCCCACGCTGTGGATCACGCCCGCCAGCGGCGGCAGCTCAGCGTCGATCCGCGCGAGCATCCCCGCCACCGCACGCTCGTCCGTGACGTCGGCGATCTCGACGCGCACCTCGGCGCTGCCCTCCCGGAGCTCCGAGATCAGCGCCTCGGTATCCGTGTCGGGCGGGCGCCGTCCGTTCAGCACGATGGCCCCGGCTCCCGCCCGGGCCAGCCAGCGCGCCACCTCCAGCCCGAGACCGCCCAGCCCGCCCGTGATCAGATAGCTGCGATCCCCGCGCAGCCGGGCCTCGCCCGGGCCGGGTTCCGCCGAACCGCCTGACAGCCCGGCAAGGCGCGTCAGCCGGGCAACGAGGCGGGCCCCGCCCCGGCGGGCGACGCGCGTCTCTCGGTCGGGGAAGAGCAGCTCGTCGGCGAGTGTGCCGACGGACGGGGGGGACTCGGGATCCAGGTCCAGCAGGTGTGGTGTCAGATCCCCGTGCTCTAGGTCCACCACGCTCGCGAGGCCCCACAGCGAGGCACCCGCGAGGGCGCCGCAGCGCTCCCGCTCGATCACTTGGCCGCCCCGGGTCACGAACCAGGTGCCGCTGACCGGCGACACGCCCGCGTCCGACATCCCCTGGACCAACGCCAGCGCGCCCGCATCCACCGCCTGCAGCTCGGCTGCCAGCTCCCGTGTCGAGAGCTCGGCGCCATCTGGCCGGAGCCCGCCCAGATACGCCACGCCGCGCAGGGGCACCGCGCCCGGCAAGGACTCGAAGAACCCGCGCCACGCCTGGCGGTCGACCTCCGAGGGCCCTTCGACAGCCTGGCTGCCCCGGCGATCCAGCTCCGCCGCCAGCTCGGCGCCCAGCTCGCTCTCCCCGGCCAGCACGAACAGCCCGTCCTCGGCCCCCACCTGCGCCGGCCCTCGTCCCAGGATTAGGAGTGCTCCTGCCGAATTCTCGATCAGGCACGTTCGCGCAAATCCGGCGTCTGCGAGGGCCTGCTTCCAGACTGGGGATCCAACCAGCGCGTGGTCGGAGCGATACGCGTCTTGGAAGCGCCACCAGCCGGGCAGCAGGCCGAAGGTCAGGTCCAGCCACTCCTTGCGGACGGTTTCCTCGACGGCCGCCAGCAAGCCCGACGGGGCCAAGAGGCGCCGGCAGTGGGCGAGCGTCTGACCTAGGTCGCGGGTAGCATGCAGGACGTTAGAGGCGATCACCAGGTCGTAGCTGTGGAGCGCGAAGCCCTGATCCGCCGGGTCCCGTTCGATGTCGAGTGGGAGGAAGCGGAGGCCCACGCCCCGCTCGCCGAACTCCCGCTCCGCGTCCGGGAAGAAGCCGGTCGAGATGTCGGTGAAGGTGTATTCAGTCCGGTCTGCCGGCAGGACGTCAAAAAGGGCTGCGGTGGTCGCGCCCGTCCCCGCACCGACTTCGATCACCCGCAGCGGCCGATCTTCGGGCAATCCCGCGACTGCCGCGCGCACGGCGTCGGCGACCATTTGGTTCGCGGCCCGCACTAAGGCCGACTCCCGGTACAGGTTCGCCGCTCCCGTCTCGTCGCCGAACAGCAGGTCCAGCGCATCGGCGCGGCCGCGGAGCATGTCGGCGAGCGACTCCCCGCAGCGGCGAAGCAGGCCCAGTGCGATGGAATCGCCTGGCGAGTCGGTTGGCGCCGCGCCGCGCTCCGTAGGCGCCTCCGGCGCGGTTGCCACTCGCCAGCCGCCAGCCGGCTCCCGGTCGACGAGCCCCCCCTCCTCCAGCATCGACAGCAACCGGACGAACAGCTGCCCGTGATCCTCGGTCACCCTCAGCCGGCGGCGCAACTCGTTCGTCTCGAAACGGTCTCCCGGCTTGGGCTCCCATCCCAGCTCATGGAACGCGCGCAGTAGCTGCCGGCGGGACTCACTCTCGAGCTGGTGCGCCAGGGCGGCGAGCGCCGGCCTGTCGCGGCCCTCCGCCTCGAGGTATCGATCTGGCGCCCCCAAGCCGGACTTGATCTCTTGGGGCTCGACGAGGAACTCCGCGTCCCGGAGGCCCACCGCCGCCCCCTCACGCCACGCCACCTCGTGCAGCGCTTCCTCCACGCGGTCACCGGACAGGGCGGCCCGGCTCGTGCGTCTGAGCGTGAAGCCCTTGATGTGCGCCAGCTCCTCGCCCGTCTCCGAGTACAGCCAGAGGTCTGCCTTGCGTGTCTCTCTTTCTTCGCCGCGGTCGATTGCTCGGCAGAAGACGCCGTCCGGCAGCGCGTCGCGCAGCACAAAGCGGTCCCAGCCGATCGGCAGCCATGTGCCCCCGGCCCCGTCCAGCTCCGGGATGCGCCCCAGCACTTGGAAACAGGCGTCGAGCTGGGCCGGATGCACGACAAGGTTCCCGTTCTTCACTCCCGCCGGCAGCAGCACCTCGCCCAGCGCCTCGCCGGCGCCCGACCAGAGCCGGGCCAGACCGCGGAAGGCCGGACCGTAGTCGAGGCCAGCGCGGCCTGGAGCGAAGTCCACGTCAGACCGGGCAAGGCTCCTTTGCAGCGCAGCGAGGTCTGCCGGGTCGGACGCGGCTGCGGCGAGCTGTGCCCAGCGGCCTTCGGCGTGCGTCTCCCATCGCCCCTCCGCATCCCTGCTGACGACGTTCCAGCCGCCATGCTCGCCGAGCACCACCTGGACCAGCCGGCCCTCCTCGCCGGACAGCACGAGCGGCTGCGTGATCGAGGTCTCGTCGAGGGCGACAGGAAGTTCGTGTTGCGTTTCCCGGAGCGCTTCACTCACCTGCGCTGCGTAGAGGGCGCCCGGCGCAACGATGGCGCCGAACATCCGGCAGTCCGCGAGCCAAGCTGGATCACGGCTCAAGAGCTGCCGCTCGAAGGAGTGCTCGCCATCCGCGGAATCCCGCTGCACGCCGAGGAGCTCGTGTTCGGCTGCCGCCCGCGGACGAGCCGAGGGGGAGATCCAGTAGCGCTCCCGCTGGAACGGATAGGCGGGCAGCGAGACCCGCCGCCGCCGCTCCCCGACAAACAGGCCCTTGAAGGCAATGTCGAGACCCGCCTCGTACGCACGCGCCACCGCGCCGGCGAAGTCCCCGTTCCCGCCGCGCCGCTGGCTCGGGATCACGGGAGGCAGCTCGGCGTGCGGCCAGGCGAGCGCCGCCATCGGTCCCAGCACGCCATGCGGCCCGATCTCCAGCAAGAGCCCTGCCTCCAGTGCCGCCAGCGTCCGCACCGCCGTCGCGAACTGGACCGGCTCGCGCGCCTGGCGCCGCCAGTACGCTCCGTCGGGGGCGCTTTCGAGCACGCGCCCGCTCACATCGCTCACCAGTCGCACCTCGGGCGCCGAGGCCCTGGGCGCCGCCGCTTCCAGATCTGCCAGCACCGGCTCCATCAGCGCGCTGTGGAAGGCGTGGCTGGTCCGCAGGAGCTCCACTCGCAAACCGTCTGCTTCGAAGCGCTTCAGCAGCGCCTCGAGGTCGGCCTCCGGCCCGCTCACGACTTGGTGCGCACCGTTGTCGGCTGCCAGCGACAGCGCACCTGCCAGCGCGGAGGTGACGCGGTCGCGCGAGGCGAACACGGCCGCCATCGCACCTCCGTCGGGAAGCGCTCCCATCAGCGCGCCCCGGCGCGTGGCGAACCGCATCCCAGTCTGGAGATCGAAGGCACCGGCGGCCGCGGCCGCGGCTACTTCGCCCGCGCTGTGCCCAAATACGATGTCAGGCCGCACCCCCACGCTGGCCCACAATGCGGTCAGCCCGCTCTCGAGCGCGTAGAGCGCCGGCTGCGCCCACTCGGTGCAGTCCAGCCGCCCGGCATCCTCGAAGATCACCGCGAGCAGCGACCGGCCGCGCTCTGCGCGGAACACTTCCGCGCACCGGTCTACGGTCGCCCGGAAGACCGGCTCGGCCTCGTAAAGCTCCCGGCCCATGCCCGCCCACTGGCTCCCCTGCCCGGTGTAGAGGAAGGTGACGTTTCCTGCGGTCGGCGACGCCACCGCACCGTGCCTCACCACTTCCAGCTGCCGCTCCAGAGAGGCGCGATCACTGAACACGAGGCCGGAACGACAGCGGAAATGGCTGCGCCCCACTCCCGCCGTCCAAGCGATGTCGGCGAGCGGCATGTCTTCCGAGAGGGCGGCCTGGTAGCGGCCGGCCAGTTGACGAAGCGCGCCCTCGGACTTTGCCGAGAGCGGGAGCAGGCGGTGCTGGCGGGGAGCGTCGGCCTGCGGGACGCGGTCATTCGCACCCGGCTCCGGCAGTGCGGCCAGCTCGATGCGCGGCGGTTCACGCTCCTCTGCGTATCCCTCGATCACGACGTGGGCGTTGGTGCCCGAGTATCCGAAGGAACTGACGGCGGCCCGCCGCGCCCGCTCCGCCTGCGGCCAAGAAGTCGCCTCCGATGTCACCCGGACCGGACAGTTTTCCCAGTCCGTCCGCGGGTTTGGGCGTTCAAAGTGCAGGTGGCGCGGAATCAGCCCGGAACGGATCGCGAGCACCGTCTTGATCAGCCCGGCCACGCCCGCTGCCGCCTCCAGGTGCCCCACGTTCGTCTTCACGGATCCGATCAGTAGCGGGCGATCGGGGCTCCGGCCGCGGCCGTACACCGCTGCCGCCGCCGCCACTTCGACCGGATCACCCAGCTCGGTGCCCGTGCCGTGCGCCTCTAGGTAGTCCACCGACGAGGCTTCCACGCCCGTCCGCGCAAGCACCTCTTCGATCACCCGCTCTTGGGCCGGGCCATTCGGGACTGTGAAGCCGGCACTCGCGCCGTCTTGGTTCACCGCCGAACCGAGCACAACCGCCAGGATCCGATCTCCCGCCGCCTCCGCGTCCGCAAGGCGCTTGAGCACGACCATCCCGCATCCCTCGCCCCGTACGAAGCCGTCGGCCGCGGAGTCGAAGGTCTTGCAGCGTCCATCCGCTGCGAGCATGCCGGCATCGGCCATGAGCTGGGTGGGCTCCGCTCTCAAGATCGCGTTCACGCCGCCCGCCAGCGCCAAGTCCGCTTCGCCCGCGCGGAGCGCCGCCGCAGCCTGGTGCAGCGCGACCAGCGACGACGAACACGCGGTGTCCACCGTGATGGCCGGCCCCTCGAGGCCCAGCGCGAAGGCGACCCTGCCGACCGCCGCTGACGGCGTGGCACCGGTGGCCCTGAAAATTTCCGTCCCCGGATCGCCCTCCCGCCCGGCGGCGAGGGTCTGGTAGTCGATCATCGAGACCCCGCCGTACATCCCGGTCCTGCTGCCTCGCAGCCCGTCTGGGGCGATCCCGGCGTCCTCCAGCGCCGCCCAGCTGGTCTCGAGCAGCATCCGCTGCTGCGGATCCAGCAGCTCCGCCTCGACCGGGGCGATCCGGAAGAAGCCCGCGTCGAAGCGGTCAAGGCCTTCCACATAGGCGCCGAAGGGCCGCGCCGACTGCGTCTCGGCATCCACGAACAGCCCGTCCGGACGGCCCCTTGTCACTAGGTCGGCCCCGGAGCGAAGCTGCTCCCAGAATGCGTCGGCGTCCTCCGCTCCGGGGAAGCGGCAGGCCATGCCCACGATCGCGATGCGCTCGTCACGGCGGCCCCGGATGGCGGGCAAGGCACTCACCCGCGCCGCCACGGGTACCGCGCCGGTCAGCTTGCCGGCAAGGTGGTCCGCCAGTCGCGCGATGTCGGGATGATCGAAGACCGCGGTGTTGGAGACGACGAACGCGCCGCGGAAGGCCCGGTTCAGGCGGTTGCGAAGCTCGACCGCCATCAGCGAGTCCATGCCCAGCTCGAAGAATCCCGCCGAGGGCGCCGGAGCGGAACGCAGGCGCAGGATCTCGACCAGCTGTCCGCCGACGAACTGGATCAGTTCGTCCCGGCGCTCCCTGGGGGCGAGCGTCCCGAGCCGCTTGAGGAGATCGTCCGGAGCGGCAAACGCGCGATCCTCTTCGCGCTCCGCCACTTCTGCGAGCCAAGGCGCCCGCGACGGAAGCGCCGACCAGTCGACGTACGCAGCCACGCTGGTCCCGACATCCTCGCGCACGAGCCGCGCCAAGGCAGCGATGCCCTGCTGGGGAGACATCCACTTTTCGCCCGAGTCGGCCAGCCGCGGCGTCATGCGCTCGCGCTGCTCCTCGGCTTCGCCGATGCCCGACCACGCGCCCCAGGCGATGGCCTGACCCGGCAGACCCAGCGCCCTTCGATGCCGCGCCAGCTGGTCAAGGAAGGCGTTGGCCGCCGCGTGGTTGGCCTGCCCGCGATTTCCGACCACGCCCGTCAGGCTGGAGAAGAGGACGAACAGGTCGAGCTGCCGGTCGAGCGTCGCCCGGTGCAGCCGCCAGGCCCCCAACACCTTGGGCCCGAGCACGCGCTCGAAGCGCTCCCAGTCCTGGTTCGTCAAGGCCGCGTCGGCGAGCGTTCCCACGCTATGGATGACGCCTGCCAGCGGCGGCAGCTCGGCGTCGATGCGCTGGAGCATTCCCGCCACCGCCTCCTCGTCCGTCATGTCCGCGATCTCGACGCGCACCTCGGAGCCGCCGCCCCGGAGCTCCGAGATCAGCGCCTCGGTTTCTGTGTCGGGCGGGCGCCGTCCGTTCAGCACGATGGCCCCAGCTCCCGCCCCGCCGAGCCAGCGCGCCACCTCCAGCCCGAGCCCGCCGAGCCCGCCCGTGATCAGATAGCTGCGGTCCCCGCGCAGGCGCGCCTCGCCCGGCCCTGATTCCGCCGAATCCTCCGCCCGCCCGGCGAGGCGCGTCAGCCGGGCAACCAAGCGGGCCTCGCCCCGGCGGGCGACGCGCGTCTCGCGATCGGGGAAGAGCAGCTCGTCGGCGAGCGCGCCGGCGGACGGGGCAGACTCGGGATCCAGGTCCAGCAGGCGTGGCGTCAGATCTCCATGCTCCAGCTCCACCACGCTCGCGAAACCCCACAGCGAGGCACCCGCGAGGGCGCCGCGGCGCTCCCGCTCGATCACCTGGCCGCCGCGGGTCACGAACCAGGTGCCGCTGACCGGCGACACGCCCGCGTCCGACATCCCTTGGACCAGCGCCAGCGCGCCCGCATCCACCGTCTGCAGCTCCGCTGCCAGCTCCCGGGTCGACAGCTCGGCGCCATCTGGCCGGAGCCCGCCCAGATACGCCACGCCGCGCAGGGGCAGCGCGCCCGGCAATGACTCGAAGAACCCGCGCCACGCCTGGCGGTCGCCATCCCGGGGGCCGTCGACCGCCCGGCTGCCCCGGCGATCCAGCTCCGCTGCCAGCTCGGCACCCAGCTCGCTCTCCCCGGCCAGCACGAACAGCCCGCCTTCCGCCCCCGTCTCCGACGGCCCCCGCGCCAGGATCAGCAGCGCCCCGGACGGATCCTCGACCAGGGAGGTCGCGCCAAATCCGGCGTCCGCGAGAGCCTGCCGCCAGACGTCGGGCCCGACCAGCGCGTAGTCGGAGCGATACGCGTCTTGGAAGCGCCACCAGCCGGGCAGCAGTCCGAAGGTCAGGTCCAGCCACTCCTTGCGGGTGGTTTCCTCGACCGCCACCAGCACGCCAGACGGAGCTAGGATGCGCCGACAGTGGGCGAGCGTCTCACCTAGGTCGCGGGTCGCGTGCAGGACGTTCGCGGCGATCAGGAGGTCATAGCCGTGTAGGGCCAAGCCCTGATCCGCCGGGTCCTGTTCGATGTCGAGCGCCCGGAAGCGAAGGCCGGCGCCCCGCCCACCGAACTCCCGCTCCGCGTCCGGGAAGAAGCCGGTAGAGATGTCGGTGAAGGTGTATTCGGTCTGGTCGGCCGGCAGGACGTCCAACAGGGCGGCGGTGGTCGCGCCGGTCCCCGCACCGACCTCGACCACCCGCAGTGGCCGGCCTTCCGGCAGCCCGGCGACCGCCGCCCGCACGGCGTCGGCGACCATGCGGTTCAGTGCCCGCATGGCGTGCGCGTCGCGGTACAGGCTCGCCGCTCCCGGCTCGCCGCCGAAGAGCACGTCCAGCGGATCGGCGCGGCCGCGGAGCACGTCGGCGAGCGACTCCCCGCAGCGGCGGAGCAGGCTCAGCTCGATGGAATCGCCTTGGGAGTCGGCCGGTCCAGCCGCGGGCTCCGCAGGCACTTCCAGCGCGGCTGTCATGCGCCAGCCGCCCGCCGGCTCCCGGCCAAGAAGTCCCATCTCCTCCAGCACCGTCAGCAACCGGCCGAACAGCCGCCCATGATCCTCGGTCACCCTCAGCCGGCGGCGCAGCTCGTCCGTCTCGAAACAGTCTCCCGGCTTGGGCTCCCATCCCAGCTCCAGGAATGCGCCGAGCAGCTGCCGGCGTGCCTCACGTTCCAGCCCGCGTCCCAGTGCAGCGAGCGACGCCCCGGTGCGGTCCTCCGCCTCGAGGTATCCGTCCAACCCTCGCAGGCTAATCTCGACCTCCCGCGGCTCGGCGAGGAACTCCGCATCCCGGAGGCCCACCGCCGCCCCCTCGCGCCACGCCATCTCGTGCAGCGCCTCCTCCACCCGGCCCGCCGCCAGGGCCGTCCGGCTCGCTTGTCTGAGCGCGAAACCCTCAATGCGCGCCAGCTCCTCGCCCGTCTCCGCATAGAGACAGAGATCTGCCTTGCGGGTCTGCCCACCCTCGCCGCGGTCCAGTGCCCGGCAGAAGACGCGCTCCGGCAGCGCCTCGCGCAAGACCAAACGGTCCCAGCCGATTGGCAGCCATGCGCCCCCGGCTCCCGCCGGTTCCGGGACCCCACCGAGCACTCGGAAACAGGCGTCGAGCAGTGCCGGGTGCGCGAGCAGCCCTTGATGTTCCATACCCGCCGGCAGCAGCACCTCGCCCAGCGCCTCGCCGGAGCCCGACCACAGCCGGGCCAGTCCGCGGAAGGCCGGACCGTAGTCGAGGCCGGCAGCACGCAGCTCGAGGTACCCCTCTTCCACGTCCGCCTGGGCGAGGTTGTCCTGCAGCGCCCCGAGGTCCGTTGCCTCGGTCGCGGATGCTGCGAGCGCTGCCCAGCGGCCTTCGGCATGCGTCTCCCATCGCCCGCCCGCTGCCCTGCTGACTACCTTCCAAGCGCCGTCCTCGCCGAGTACCACTTGAACCAGCCGGCCCTCCTCGCCCGTCAGTACCAGCGGGCGCGTGATCGCGCTCTCTTCGAGCGCGACCGGGACTCCGGGTTGCGTCTCGCGCAGCGCTTCCACCACCTGCGCCGCGTACAGCGCGCCCGGCGCTACTACGTTCCCGAACACCCGGTGGTCGGCCAGCCATGCCGGATCCCGGCTGTCTAGCTGCCGCTCGAAGGAGTGCTCGCCATCCGGGGAATCCCGCCGCACTCCGAGCAGCGCGTGGCCCGTCTCTGCCCGCCGTCGCGGAGAGGCCGAGATCCAGTAGCGCTCCCGCTGGAACGGATAGGCTGGCGCCGCGACCCGCTGCCGCCGCTCCCCGACAAAGAGGCCTTCGAAGGCAATGTCGAGACCCGCCTCGTAGGCGCCCGCCACCGCCCCGACGAAGGCCCCGTTTCCGCCGCGCTGCTGGCTCAAAACCACCGCAGGCGCCTCACTGTGCGGCCAGCCAAGCGCCGCCATCGGGCCCAGCACGCCATGCGGGCCGATCTCCAGCAGAAGCCCCGCCTGCCAGTCCGCCAGCGTCCGCACGGCCGTCGCGAACTGGACCGGCTCGCGCGCCTGGCGCCGCCAGTACGCGCCGTCGGGCGCCGCTGCCAGCACCTGCCCGCTCACATCGCTCACCAGCCGCACCGACGGTGCCGAGGCCCCGGGCGCCGCCGCTTCCAGCTCCGCCAGCACCGGCTCCATCAGCGCGCTGTGGAAGGCGTGACTGGTCCGCAGGCGCTCCACTCGCAAACCGTCCTCTTCGAACCTCTTCAGCAGCGCCTCGACATCGGCCTCCGGGCCGCTCACGACCTGGTGCGTGCCGTTATCGGCCGCTAGGCACACCGCAGCGTCAAGGCTGGCTGCGACCCGCTCCGCCGAAGCGAACACCGCCGCCATCGCGCCCCCCTCGGGCAGCGCACCCATCAGCGCGCCCCGGCGCGTGGCGAATCGCATCCCGGTTTCGAGATCAAAGGCTCCCGCGGCGGCCGCCGCCGCGATCTCTCCCACGCTGTGCCCGAACACGATGTCGGGCCGCACCCCCACGCTGGCCCACAGCGCGGTCAGCCCGCTCTCCAGCGCGTAGAGCGCCGGCTGCGTCCACTCGGTCCGGTCCAGCCGCCCGGCATCGTCGAAGATCACCGGGAGAAGCGCCCTGCCACGCTCTGCGCGGAACACTTCCTCGCAGCGGTCCAAGACCGCCCGGAAGACCGGCTCGGTGTCATAAAGCTCCCGGCCCATGCCTGCCCACTGGCTCCCCTGCCCGGTGTAAAGGAACGCGACCGTTTCTTGCGTGGGCGCTGCCACGACCCCCTGGCTGACTACCTCCAACTGCTCCTGCAGCGAGGCGCGATCGCTGAACACGAGGCCCGAACGGCAGCGGAAATGGCTCCGGCCCGCGCTCGCCGTCCACGCCATGTCAGCAAGCGGGGTATCCTCCGAAAGCATGGCTCGGTATCGGTCGGCCAGCTGCCGTAGGGCGTCCTGAGACTTCGCCGAGAGGGGGAGGAGGCGGTGCTCGCGGGGTGCGTCCGCCTGCGGGACGCGGTCATCCGCACCCGACTCCGGCAGTGCGGGCACCTCGATGCGCGGCGGTTCGCGCTCTTTCGCATATCCCTCGACCATGACGTGGGCATTGGTGCCCGAGTATCCGAATGAGCTGACGGCAGCCCGCCGCGGCCGCTCCGCTTCCGGCCAAGGCGTCGACTCCGAAGTCACCCGGACGGGGAGCTTCTCCCAGTCCATCAGCGGGTTGGGCCGCTTGAAGTGCAGGTGGCGCGGGATCACCCCGGAGCGGATCGCGAGCACTGCCTTGATCAGCCCGGCCACGCCCGCTGCCGCCTCTAGGTGGCCCACGTTCGTCTTCACCGAGCCCATCAGCAGCGGGCGATCCGCACTCCGGCCGCGACCGTACACCGCAGCCGCCGCCGCCACTTCGACCGGATCGCCCAGTTCGGTGCCCGTGCCGTGCGCCTCCAGGTAGTCCACCGAGGAGGCCTCGACTCCCGCCCGCGCCAGCGCCTCCTCGATCACCCGCTCTTGGGCCGGGCCGTTCGGCACGGTCAGGCCGGCGCTCGCGCCGTCTTGGTTCACTGCCGATCCGAGCACAACCGCGAGGATCCGGTCCCCTGCCGCCTCCGCGTCCGCGAGGCGCTTGAGCACAACCATCCCGCAGCCCTCGCCTCGTACGTAGCCATCGGCCGCCGCGTCGAAAGTCTTGCAGCTCCCATCCGCGGCGAGCATGCCGGCATCGGTCAGGAGACTGGTTGGCTCTGACCGCAGGATCGCGTTCACCCCGCCCGCCAGCGCGAGGTCCGCCTCGCCTGCGCGCAGCGCCGCTGCCGCTTGGTGCAGCGCGACCAAGGACGAGGAACACGCGGTGTCGATCGTGATGGCCGGACCCTCGAGGCCTAGGGCGAAGGCTACTCGGCCCACCGCGATAGAGGGGGTGGCACCCGTGGACCGGTATAGGTTGGTCGACGGATTGTCCGTGGACCCTGTGATGAGAACTTGGTAATCGCTCATCGAGACACCGCCGAACACCCCAGTTCGGCTGCCCCGCAGCCCGTTCGGAGCAATGCCGGCGTCTTCAAGCGCCGCCCAGCTGGTCTCGAGCAGCATTCGCTGCTGGGGATCCAGCAGTTCCGCCTCGACCGGGGCGATCCGGAAGAAGCCCGCGTCGAAGCGGTCGAGGCCCTCCACATAGGCGCCGAAGGGGCGCGCAGCCTCCGTTTCGGCATCCACGAATAGCCCGTCCGGACGGCCTCTCGTCACCATGTCGGCCCCGGAGCGAAGCTGTGCCCAGAATTCCTCGACATCCGGTGCTCCGGGGAAGCGGCAGGCCATGCCGACGATCGCGATGCGTTCGTCCGCCTTGTGCCGAACGGCGGGCAGGGCGGCACGCACCTGCGGTGCTTCCAGTGCCGTTCCCGCAAGCTTGCCCGCAAGGTGTTCTGCCAGACGGGCGATGTCGGGATGGTCGAACACTGCAGTGTTCGAGACGACGAACGCGCCCCGGAAGGCCCGGTTCAGGCGGTTGCGAAGCTCGACTGCCATCAGCGAGTCCATGCCCAGCTCGAAGAATCCCGCCGAGGACGACGGGGCGGATCGCAGACGCAGAACCTGGACCACCTGTTCCTCGAGGAACCGGATCAGTTCTTCGCGGCGCTCCCTCAGGGCGAGCCGCCCAAGCCGCTTGAGGATGTCTCCCGGAGCAGCGGAAGCGCGGTCCTCTTCGCGCCCCGTCACTTCTGCAAGCCAAGACGCCCGCACCGGAAGCGCCGCCCAGTCGACAAATGCCGCCACACTGGCCCCGATGTCCTCGCGCACGAGCAGTGCCAAGGCACGGATACCCTGTTCGGGAGCGATCCAGTGCACGCCCGAGTCGGCGGGCTGCATCGCGCTGCGCTCGCGCTGCTCCTCGGCCTCGCCGATGCCCGACCACGGTCCCCACGCAACGGCTTGGCCCGGCAGGCCCAGCGCCCTCCGGTGCCGTGCCAGCTGGTCCAGGAAGGCGTTGGCCGCCGCGTAGTTGGCCTGCCCCGGGTTTCCGACCACGCCCGTCAGGCTGGAGAAGAGGACGAACAGGTCGAGCTGCCGGTCGAGCGTCGCCCGGTGCAGCCGCCAAGCCCCCAGCACCTTGGGCCCGAGCACCCGGTCGAAGCGATCCCAGTCTTGGTTCGTCAATGCCCCATCGGCGAGCGTTCCAACGCTGTGGATCACGCCCGCCAGCGGCGGGAGCTCGGCGTCGATGCGCCGCAGCATTCCCGCCACCGCCTCCTCGTCCGTTACGTCCGCGATTTCGACGCGCACCTCGGCGCCACCCTGCAGGAGCTCCGAGATCAGCGCCTCGGTATCCGTGTCGGGCGGCCGGCGTCCGTTCAGCACGATGGCTCCCGCTCCCGCCCCGGCGAGCCAGCGCGCCACCTCCAGCCCGAGCCCGCCGAGCCCGCCCGTGATCAGATAGCTGCGGTCCCCGCGCAGCCGCCCCTCGCCCGGGCTGGGTTCCGCCGAACTGCCCGGCAGTCCGGTGAGGCGCGTCAGCCGGGCGACCAAGCGGGCCTCGCCCCGGCGGGCGACGCGTGTCTCGCGGTCGGGGCAGAGCAGCTCGTCGGCGAGCGTGCCGACGGATGGGGGAGACTTGGGATCCAGGTCCAGCAGGCGCGGCGTCAGATCCCCGTGCTCTAGGTCCACCACGCTCGCGAAGCCCCACAGCGAGGCACCCGCGAGTGCGCCGCGGCGCTCCCGCTCGATCACTTGGCCGCCTTGGGTCACGAACCACGTGCCGCCGACCGGCGACACGCCCGCGTCCGACATCCCTTGGACCAGTGCCAGCGCGCCCGCATCCACCGCCTGCAGCTCCGCCTCCAGCTCCCGGGTCGACAGCTCGGCGCCATCTGGCCGGAGCCCGCCCAGATACGCCACGCCGCGCAGGGGCAGCGCCCCCGGCAATGACTCGAAGAACCCGCGCCACGCCTGGCGGTCGCCATCCGGGGGCCCTTCGACAGCCCGGCTGCCCCGGCGATCCAGCTCCGCCGCAAGCTCGGCCCCCAACTCGCTCTGCCCGGCCAGCACGAACAACCCGCCTTCCACCCCCGCCGCCGCCGGTCCGCGCGTCAGGATCAGAAGCGCCCCGGACGGATCCTCTAGCAGGGAAGTCTCCGCAAACCCGGCGTCCGCGATGGCCTGCCGCCAGACGGGGGGCCCGACCAGCGCGTGGTCGGAGCGATACGCGTCTTGGAAGCGCCACCAGCCGGGCAGCAGGCCGAAGGTCAAGTCCAGCCACTTCTTGCGGGCGGTCTCCTCGACGGCCACCAGCAGGCCCGACGGGGCTAGGAGGCGCCGGCAGTGAACGAGCGTCTCACCTAGGTCGCGGGTCCCGTGCAGGACGCTCGCGGCAATCACAAGGTCGTAGCAGTGGAGAGCGAAGCCCTGATCCTCCAGGTCGCGCTCAATGTCGAGACGTAGGAAACGAAGGCCAGCGCCCCGCTCGCCGAACTCTCGCTCCGCGTCCGGGAACGAGTCCGTCGAGATGTCGGTGAAGGTGTATTCGCTCCTACCGGCCGGCAAGACGTCCAAGACGGCGGAGGTGGTCGCGCCCGTCCCTGCGCCGATCTCGATTACCCGCAGCGGCCGGCTTTCCGGCAGCCCGGCAACCGCTGCGCGCACGGCGTCGGCGACCATCTGGTTCAACGCCCGCATGGCGGGCGACTCGCGGTACAGGCTCGCGGCTCCTGGCTCGCCGCCGAAGAGCAGGTCCAGCGCATCGGCGCGGCCGCGGAGCACGTCGGCGAGCGACTCCCCGCAGCGGCGTAGCAGGCCCAGCTCGACGGACTCGGCCTGGGACACAGAAGGCCCCGCCTCGGGTTCCCCGGGCACTTCGGGCGCGCCAGCCACGCGCCAGCCACCCGCCGATTCCCGATCGAGGAGTCCCATTTCCTCCAGCACCGACAACAACCGGCCGAACAGCCGCCCGTAATCCTCCGTCACTCTCAGCCGATGGCGCAACTCGTCCGTCTCGAAACGGTCGCCCGGCTTGGGGTCCCATCCCAACTCCCGGAATCCACGTAGCAGCTGTCGGCGGGACTCACGCTCCAGCTCGCCGCCTAGTGCGGAGAGCGACATCCCGTTGCGGCACTCCGCGTCGAGGTATCCGTCCAACTCTCCCAGCCCGGAAGCGATCGCTTCCGGCCCGGCGAGGAATTCCGCCTCCCGGAGTCCCGCCTCTGCGCCCTCGCGCCACACCACCTCGTGCAGCATCTCCTCTACCCGGTCACCTGACAGCGCCGATCGGCTCGCCTGTCTGAGCGCGAAGCCCTCGATGCGCGCCAGCTCCTCGCCCGTCTCCGCATGAATCCAGAAGTCTGCTGTGCGCTGCTGCCCGCCCGCGCCGCGGTCGAGTGCCCGGCAGAAGACCCGCTCCGGCAGCGCCTCGTGCAGCACAAAGCGGTCCCAGCCGATCGGCAGCCACGTGCGCCCTGCTCGCGCCATTTCCGGAACTCCTCCCAGCACCCGGAAACATGCGTCGAGCATTGCCGGATGGACGAGCAGGTTCCGGGTCTCGAGTCCCTCGGGCAGCAGCAGCTCGCCCAAAGCCTCGCCAGGCCCCGACCACAGCCGGGCCAGGCCGCGGAAGGCCGGACCGTAGTCGAGTCCAGAGGCGCCCAACTCCAGGTACACCCCTGCAATGTCCACCTCGGCCAAGCCCTCCTGCAGCACAGCGGGATCAGCCGGCTCCGACGCGACTGCGGCGTGCGGTGCCCAGCGTCCTGCGGCGTGCGTCTCCCAGCGCCCGCCCGAATCCTGGCTGACAACCCTCCAAGCGCCGTCCCTATCAAGCACGACCTGGACCAGCCGCCCCTCCTCGTCCGACAACGTGAGCGGGCGCGTGATCACGCACTCTTCGAGCGCGGCTTGGACTCCGCGGTGCGTCTCGCGAAGCGCTTCGGCCACCTGCGCCGCGTAGAGCGCACCCGGCGCTACAACGTTTCCGAACACCCGGTGGTCTGCCAGCCAGGCCGGATCGCGGCTGTGCAATTGCCGCTCGAAGGAATACTCGCCGTCCGGGGAATCCCGCCGCACCCCGAGCAGCGCGTGCCCCGCCTCCAACTGCAGTCGCGGGGAAGCGGAGGCCCAGTAGCGCTGCCGCTGGAACGGATAGGCGGGCAGCGAGACCCGCTGCCGCCGCTCCCCGACAAACAGTCCCTCGAAGTCAATGTCGAGACCCGCCTCGTACGCACTGGCCACGGCGCCGACAAAGTCCCCGTTCCCGCCACGCCGCTGGCTCGAAATCACCGCGGGCGCCTCGCTGTGCGGCCAGCCCAGCGCCGCCATCGGGCCCAACAGGCTATGGGGCCCGATCTCCAGCAGGAGCCCCGCCTCCAGGTCTGCCAGCGTCCGCACGGCGGCGGCGAATTGGACCGGCTCGCGCGCCTGGCGCCGCCAGTACGCTCCGTCGGGGAGTCCTTCTAGGACACGCCCGCTGACATCGCTCACCAGCGTTACAGCCGGGACCGAAGACCTGGGAGCCGCCGCTTCCAGCTCCGCCAGCACCGGCTCCATCAGCGCGCTGTGGAAGGCATGGCTGGTGTGGAGGGGTTGCACCCGAATCCCTTCCCTGAAGAGGTCCTCGGCTAGGGCGGCGATCGCGTCCTGCGGGCCGCTCACCACTTGGTGCGCGCCGTTGTCAGCGGCCAGGGACACCTCGCCGCCGAGTACGGAGGCGACGCGGTCGCGGGTTGTGAACACCGCCAACATTGCGCCCCCCTCCGGAAGCGAACCCATCAGCGCGCCCCGACGCGTGGCGAATCGCATCCCGGTCTCGAGATCAAAGGCTCCCGCGGCCGCCGCCGCCGCGATCTCTCCCACGCTGTGCCCGAACACGATGTCGGGCCGCACCCCCACGCTGGCCCACAGGGCTGTCAGACCGCTCGCCAGCGCGTAGAGCGCCGGCTGCGTCCACTCGGTCCGGTCCAGCCGCCCGGCATCGTCGAAGATCACCGGGAGGAGCGCCCTGCCGCGCTCTGCGCGGAACACTGCCTCGCACCGGTCCAAGACCGCCCGGAAGACCGGCTCGGCCTCATACAGCTCCCGGCCCATGCCTGCCCACTGGCTCCCCTGCCCGGTGTAAAGGAACGCGACCGTTCCCTGCGTGGGCGCCGCCGCGGCTCCCTGGCACACTACTTCCAGCTGCTCCTGCAGCGAGGCGCGATCGCTGAACACGAGGCCGGAGCGGTGCTGGAAGTGGCTCCGTCCCACCCCCGCCGTCCAAGCCATGTCGGCGAGCGGCATGTCCTCCGACAGTGCGGCTTGGTACCGGTCGGCCAGCTGACGGAGCGCATCTGCGGATTTCGCCGAGATCGGTAGCAGACGGCTCCGGCGGGGCGCGTCGGCCTGCAGGACATGGTCATCCGCCCCCGCTTCCGGCGGTGCGCCAACTTCAATGCGTGGCGGGTCGCGCTCCTCCGCATAGCCCTCGACCACCACATGGGCGTTGGTGCCCGAATATCCAAAGGAGCTGACGGCGGCCCGCCGCGGCCGCTCCGAATCCGGCCAGGAGGTTGCCTCTGACGTCACCCGGAGGGGAAGCTTCTCCCAGTCCATCCGCGGGTTGGGCCGCTCGAAGTGCAGGTGGCGCGGAATCAACCCGGAACGGATCGCGAGCACCGCCTTGATCAGCCCGGCCACGCCTGCCGCCGCCTCGAGATGGCCCATGTTCGTCTTCACCGATCCGATCAGCAGCGGGCGGTCCGGACTCCGACCGCGACCGTACACCGAAGCCGCCGCTGCCACCTCGACCGGATCGCCCAGTTCGGTGCCAGTGCCGTGTGCCTCCAAATAGTCGACCGAGGAGGCCTCGACCCCCGCCCGGGCGAGCGCCTCCTTGATCACCCGCTCTTGGGCCGGGCCGTTCGGTACGGTCAGGCCGGCGCTTGCGCCGTCTTGGTTCACCGCTGATCCGAGTACAATCGCCAGGATCCGGTCTCCCGCCGCCTCCGCGTCGGCAAGGCGCTTGAGCACCACCATCCCGCATCCCTCGCCCCGTACGAAGCCGTCGGCCGCCTCGTCGAATGTCTTGCAGCGTCCATCTGCCGCGAGCATCCCTGCGTCAGCGAAGATCCGGGTCGGCTCCGACCTCAAGATCGCGTTCACGCCTCCCGCCAGCGCCAGATCCGCTTCGCCCGCACGGAGCGCCGCCGACGCCTGGTGCAGCGCGACCAGCGACGAGGAGCACGCCGTGTCCACAGTGATGGCCGGACCCTCGAGACCAAGCGCGAAGGCGATCCGGCCAATCGCGGTGGATCCGGAGATGCCGGTGGACCTGTAGAGGTTGGTCGCTGGATCCTCCGCGGCCCCAGCCATGACGGCTTGGTAGTCGCTCGCCATGAAACCGCCGTACACCCCGGTCCGGCTGCCGCGCAGCCCGTCCGGGGAGATCCCGGCGTCCTCCAGCGCCGCCCAGCTGGTCTCGAGCAGCATCCGGTGCTGGGGATCCAGCAGTTCCGCCTCGACCGGGGCGATCCGGAAGAAGCCCGCGTCAAAGCGGTCGAGGCCCTCCACATAGGCGCCGAAGGGGCGCGCCGCCTGCGTCTCTTCATCCACGAAGAGCCCGTCCGGGCGGCCCCTCGTCACCAGATCGGCCCCGGAGCGAAGCTGCGCCCAGAACGCCTCGGCATCCTCCGCCCCGGGGAAGCGGCAGGCCATGCCCACGATCGCGATACGTTCGTCGCCTCGCTGCCGCGCGACGGGCAAGGCTCGCGCCCGCGGCGCCTCCTGTGCCAGGCCGGCAAGCTGGCCTGCGAGATGTTCCGCCAGTCGGGCGATGTCCGGATGATCGAACACCGCGGTGTTGGAGACGATGAACGCTCCCCGGAAGGCTCGATTCAGGCGGTTGCGAAGCTCGACCGCCATCAGCGAGTCCATCCCCAGCTCGAAGAATCCCGCCGAGGGCGGCGGCGCCGAATGCAGGCCCAGGACCTCGATCAGCTGTCCCTTGAGGAACCGGACCAGCTCTTCTTGGCGCTCTCCGGGAGCGAGTGCCCGGAGCCGCCGGGGAAGATCGTCCGGAGCGGCCGAAGAGCGGTGCTCTTCGCGCCCCACCACTTCCGCGAGCCACGGTGCCCGCACCGGCAGTGCCGCCCAGTCGACAGACGCCACCACACTGGTACCGACATCCTCGCGCACCAGCCGCGCCAAGGCACGAATGCCCTGCTCGGGAGCGATCCACTCCTCGCCCGAGCCGGCGAGCCGCGTCGGGCTGCGCCGGCGCTGCTCCTCGGCCTGGCCCATGCCCGACCACGGCCCCCACGCAACAGCCTGGCCCGGCAGGCCGAGCGCCCGGCGGTGTCGCGCCAGCTGGTCGAGGAAGGCGTTGGCCGCTGCGTAGTTGGCCTGTCCCGGATACCCGACGACGCCCGCCAAGCTGGAGAAGAGGACGAACAGGTCCAGCTCCCGGTCGAGTGTCGCCCGGTGAAGTCGCCAAGCTCCCAGCGCCTTGGGCCCGAGCACCCGCTCGAACCGCCCCCAGTCTTGGTTCGTCAGGGCCCCATCGGCGAGCGTTCCCACGCTGTGGATTACGCCCGCTAGCGGCGGAAGTTCGGCGTCGATCCGCCCGAGCATCCCTGCCACCGCCTCCGGATCCGTCACGTCGGCGATCTCGATCTCGATCTCTACCTCGGCGCCGCCCTTCCGAAGTTCCGCAACTGCCGCCGCGGCTGCCGTGTCGGGCGAGTGGCGTCCGTTCAGGACAATCGCTCCGGCCCCGGCCTCGGCCAGCCACCGGGCCACCTCGATTCCGATCCCCCCGAGTCCCCCGGTGACCAAATAGCTCCGATCCCCGCGCAGCCGTTTCTCGTCGCGACCGGGATCCGTGGAATCGTCCTCCCCTCGCGCCGACGCACGTCCGACTCGTCCGGCCAATCGCGTGAGCCGAGCGACGAGGCGGGCCCCGGCCCGCAGGGCAATGCGCGTCTCCCGGTCGGGAAAGAGCAGCTCTTCGGCAAGCGAGTCGGCGGACGCGGGAGACTCGGGGTCCAGGTCCAGCAGGCGCGGTGTCAGATCCCCGTGCTCCAGGTCCACTACGCTCGCGAAACCCCACAACGCGGCACCCACGAGTGCGCCGCAGCGCTCCCGCTCGACCACTTGGCCGCCACGGGTCACGAACCAGGTGCCGCTGACGGGTGACACGCCCGCATCCGACATCCCCTGAACCAGCGCCAGCGCACCAGCGCCCACCGCCTGCAGATCTGCCTCGAGCTCCCGGGTCGAGAGATCCGCGCCATCCCGCCGGAGCCCGCCGAGATATGCCACGCCCCGCAGAGGGAGTGCGCCGGGCAATGACTCGAAGAAGCTGCGCCACGCCTGCCGGTCGACCTCTGCAGGGCCTTCGACCGCCCGGCTGCCCCGGCGATCCAGCTCCGCCGCCAGCTCGGGGCCCAGCTCGCTGTGTCCGGCCAGCACGAACAGCCCGCTTTCGGCCCGCGCCTCCGCCGGCCCCCGTGCCAGGATCAGCAGCGCCCCGGACGGATCCTCGACCAGCGAGGTCCCGCCAAGTCCGGCGTCCGCTACGGCCTGCCGCCAGACGGGGGGCCCTACAAGGGAGTGGTCGGAGCGATACGCGTCTTGGAAGCGCCACCAGCCGGGCAGCAGGCCGAAGGTCAGGTCCAGCCACTCCTTGCGGACGGTTTCCTCGACGGCCACCAGCAAGCCCGACGGTGCTAGGAGGCGCCGACAGTGGGCGAGCGCCTCAGCCAGGTCACGGGTCGCGTGCAGGACATTCGCGGCGACCACGAGATCGTAGCTGTGGAGTGCGAAGCCTTGGCCCGCCGGGTCTCGTTCGATGTCGAGCGCTAGGAAACGCAGGCCCGCACCTCGCTCGCCGAACTCCCGCTCAGCATCCGGGAACAAGTCTGTTGAGATGTCGGTGAAGGTGAACTCGGTCCGGTCGGTCGGCAGGACGTCTAGCAGGGCGGACGTGGTTGAACCCGTCCCTGCGCCGATCTCGATCACCCGTAGCCGCCGGCCTTCCGGCAGCCCGGCGGCTGCGGTGCGAACGGCGTCCGCGACCCTGCGGTTCAATGCCCGTATGGCGGGTGAGTCGCGATACAGGCTCGCCGCTCCCGGCTCTCCCCCGAACAGCACCTCCAGCGCATCGGCGCGGCCGCGGAGCACGTCCGAGAGCGACTCTCCGCAGCGGCGGAGCAGGCCCAGCTCGATGGAATCGGCTGCGAAATCGGTCGGCCCCGCCTCGGGCTCTGCAGGTGCTTCCAGCGCGGCTGCCACGTGCCAGCCGCCCGCGGGGTGCCGGTCGAGGAGCCCCATCTCCTCCAGCACCGACAGCAACCGGCCGAACAGCCGCCCGTGATCCTCGGTCACCCTCAGCCGGCGGCGCAACTCATCCGTCTCGAAACGGTCGTCCGGACTGGGTTCCCAGCCCAGCTTCTGTAATGCGCGCAGCAGCAGCCGGCGGGACTCACGTTCCAGCTCCCGCCCCAGTTCGGCGAGGGAGGCCCTGTCGCGGCCCTCCGCCTCGAGGTATCCGTCCGGCGCTCCCAGGCCGGACTCGATCTCCCGCGGCTCGGCGAGGAAGTCCGCCCCACGCAGACCCGCCGCCGCCCCTTCGCGCCACGCCACCTCATGCAGCGCATTCTCGACCGGGTCACCCGACAGCGCCGACCGGCTCGTTTGTCGCAGCGCGAAGCCCTCGATGTGCGCCAGTTCCGCACCTGCTTCGGTATAGAGCCAGAGGTCGACTTGGCGCGTCTGGCCGCCCTCGCCGCGGTCGACCGCCCGGCAGAAGACGCGATCCGGCAGCGTGCCGCGCAGGATGAAGCGGTCCCAGCCGATCGGCAGCCAAGTGCCCCCCGCTCCTGCCAGATCCGGGATTCCTCCTAGCACTTGGAAACACGCGTCCAGCAGTGCCGGATGTACTAGCAGGGTCCGATTCTCCATGCCTCGCGGCAGGAGGACTTCGCCCAACGCCTCACCGGAGCCCGACCAGAGCCGGGCCAGACCGCGGAAGGCAGGCCCGTAGTCGAGGCCGTCAGAGCCGAGCTCAAGGTACCCCCCTGCGATGTCCGCCTGGGAGAGGCCGCCCCTCAGCGCGCCGATGTCGACCGGCTCGGACACGGCTCCGGAGAACAGTGCCCAGCGGCCTTCGGCATGCGTCTCCCATCCCCCGCCGTCATTCCTGCTGACGACCCTCCAGCCGCCGTTCTTGCCGAGCACCACCTGGACCAGTCGCCCCTCGTCGCCCGATAGCACGAGCGGGCGCGTGATCGTGCTCTCGTCGAGCACGACTGGAAGTTCGCGGTGCGTTTCGCGGAGCGCTTCAGCCACCTGCGCCGCGTAGAGCGCGCCGGGTGCAACGATGTCGCCGAGCACACGGTGGTCGGCAAGCCACGCCGGATCCCGGCTCCTCAGCTGTTTCTCGAAGGAGTGCTCGCCATCCGGTGAGTCCCGCCGCACGCCCAGAAGCGTATGTCCCGCCTCCGTCTGCAGACGCTGGGAAGGAGAAACCCAGTAGCGCTCCCGCTGGAAAGGATAGGCAGGCAGGGAGATCCGGCGGCGGCGTTCGCCGACAAACAAGCCTTCGAAGGAAATATCGAGGCCCGCCTCATACGCGGACGCCACCGCGCCGACGAAGTCCCCGGCCCCTCTGCGCCGCTGGCTCGGGATTACGGTGGGCGCCATAGCGTTCGGCCAAGCCAGCGCCGCCATCGGGCCCAAGACGCCATGGGGCCCGATTTCCAGCACAATTCCCGCCTCCAGCGCCTCCAGCGTCCGCACCGCCGTCGCGAACTGGACCGGCTCGCGCGCCTGGCGCCGCCAGTACGCTCCGTCGGGCGCCGCTTCCAGCACCTGCCCGCTTACACCGCTCACCAGCCGCGCCGTCGGTGCCGAGGCCCCGGGCGCCGCCGCTTCCATCTTCGCCAGCATCGGCTCCGTCAGCGCGCTGTGGAAGGCGTGGCTGGTCCGCAGACGCTCGACTCGCAAACCGTCCTCTTCGAACCTCTTCAGCAGCGCCTCGATGTCGGCCTCCGGGCCGCTCACGACCTGGTGCGTGCCGTTATCGGCTGCCAAGCACACCGCACCGTCAAGGCTGGCAGCGACCTGCTCCGCCGAAGCGAACACCGCCGCCATCACGCCCCTTTTGGAGAGCGAGCCCATCACCGCGCCCCGTCGCGCAGCGAATCGCATCCCGGTCTCGAGATCAAACGCTCCCGCGGCAGCCGCTGCCGCGATCTCTCCCACGCTGTGCCCGAAGACGATGTCGGGTCGCACCCCCACGCTGGCCCACAACGCGGTCAGGCCGCTCTCCAGCGCGTAGAGCGCCGGCTGCGTCCATTCGGTGCAGTCCAGTCGCCTGGCATCCTCGAAGATCACCGTGAGAAGCGATCTGCCGCCCTCTGCTCGGAATTCCTCCTCGCACCGGTCCAGGACTGCCCGGAAGACCGGCTCGGTCTCATAGAGCTCCCGGCCCATCCCCGCCCACTGGCTCCCTTGGCCGGTGTAGAGGAAGGCGATCTTTCCAGCGGGCGACGGCGCCACGGCACACTGACTCACCAGTTCCAGCTGCTGCTCCAGCGAGGTGCGATCACTGAACACCAGGCCGGAGCGATACCGGAAGTGGCTCCGGCCCATGCCCGCCGTCCAAGCCATGTCGGCGAGCTCCACATCCCCCGTGCCCGCCGCGAGAGCGGCCTTGTACTGGTCGGCCAGCTGCCGGAGCGCGCCTTCGGACTTCGCCGAGAGCGGGAGCAGGCGGTAGCGCCGACGGGCACCGGTACCAAACACAAGGTCATCCGGAGCAAGGGACATCGGTGTAGCGATCTCGACGCGTGACGGCGGGCGCTCCTCCGCATACCCCCCGAGGACGACATGGGCGTTCGTGCCGGAAGCCCCGAAGGAGCTCACGGCGGCCCGCCGCGGCCGGTCCACTTCTGGCCAAGGAGTCTCCTTCGATGTCACCCGAACCGGAAGGTTCTCCCAGTCCACCCGCGGGTTGGGTCGCTCGAAGTGCAAGTGGCGCGGAATCACACCTGAACGGATCGCGAGCACTGCCTTGATCAGCCCGGCCACGCCGGCCGCCGCCTCTAAGTGGCCCATGTTCGTCTTCACCGAACCGACCAGCAGCGGCCGGTCTGGGCTCCGGCCCCGGCCGTACACCGCTGCCGCAGCCGCCACCTCCACCGGATCGCCCAGCTCGGTGCCCGTGCCGTGCGCCTCCAGATAGTCCACTGAGGAAGCTTCCACGCCCGTCCGTGCGAGCGCCTCTTCGATCACCCGCTCCTGGGCGGGGCCGTTCGGAACGGTGAAGCCAGCACTCGCGCCGTCTTGGTTCACCGCCGATCCGAGCACAACAGCCAGGATCCGGTTTCCCGCCGCCTCCGCGTCCGCAAGGCGCTTGAGCACAACCATGCCGCATCCCTCGCCCCGCACGAAGCCGTCGGCCGCGGAGTCGAAGGTCTTGCAGCGTCCATCCGCTGCGAGCATGCCGGCGTCGGTCATGAGCTTGGTGGGCCCCGCCCTCAAGATCGCGTTCACGCCGCCCGCCAGCGCCAAGTCCGCCTCGCCCGCGCGGAGCGCCGCCGCGGCCTGGTGCAGAGCGACCAGCGACGAGGAACACGCGGTGTCCACCGTGATAGCCGGCCCCTCGAGGCCGAGCGCGAAGGCGACCCTGCCGACCGCGGCCGATGGCGTAGCGGCGGTGGCCCTGTAAATGTCCGTTCCCGGAGCGCCATCCGTCCCGGCGAGGAGGGTCTGGTAATCGATCATCCAGACACCGCCGTACACCCCGGTCCGGCTGCCGCGCAGTGTGTCGGGTGCGATCCCGGCGTCCTCTAGCGCCGCCCAGCTCGTCTCGAGCAGCATCCGCTGCTGCGGATCCAGCAGCTCCGCCTCGACCGGGGCGATCCGGAAAAAGCCCGCGTCGAAGCGGTCGAGGCCCTCCACATAGGCGCCGAAGGGGCGTGCCGCCTGCGTTTCGGCATCCACGAAGAGCCCGTCCGGGCGCCCCCTCGTCACCAAGTCTGCCCCGGAGCGAAGCTGCGCCCAGAACGCCTCGGCATCCTCCGCCCCGGGGAAGCGGCAGGCCATACCCACGATCGCGATGCGCTCGTCGCCGCTACCCCGGACGGTGGGCAATGCCCTCTCCCGCGGCACCTCTGACGCTGCGCCGGCCAGCTTGCCTGCGAGGTGATCCGCCAAGCGGGCGATGTCGGGATGATCGAACACCGCGGTGTTGGAGACGACGAACGCTCCCCGGAAGGCCCGGTTCAGGCGGTTGCGAAGCTCGACGGCCATGAGCGAGTCCATGCCCAGTTCGAAGAATCCCGCCGAGGGCGACGGAGCGGAGCGCAGGCGCAAGATCTCGACTAGCTGCTCCTTGAGGAATCCGATCAATTCATCACGGCGTTGCTCGGCGTCGAGTCCCGGTAGCCGACCCGGAAGCTGGTCCGCAAACTGACCATCGAGATGCTGTTCCGGACGTGCGGAGGAATCCTCCTCCTCAATCCCCATCACCTCCGCGAGCCAAGGTGCTCGCAGCGGAAACGCCGCCCAGTCGACGAATGCCGCCACGCTGGTCCCGACATCCTCGCGCACCAGCCACGCCAAAGCACGGATGCCCTGCTCGGGAGCCATCCACACGTCGCCCGAGTCGGCCAGCCGCGGCATGATGCGCTCGCGCTGCTCCTCGGCCTCGCCGATGCCCGACCACGCCCCCCAGGCAACGGCCTGGCCCGGCAGGCCCAGCGCCCTCCGGTGCCGTGCAAGCTGGTCGAGGAAGGAGTTGGCCGCCGCGTGGTTGGCTTGGCCCGAATTCCCGACCACGCCCTTCAGGCTAGAGAACAGCACGAACAGGTCGAGCTGCCGGTCGAGCGTCGCCCGGTGCAGCCGCCAAGCCCCCAGCACTTTGGGCGCGAGCACACGCTCGAAGCGCTCCCAGTCCTGGTTCGTCAATGCCGCGTCGGCGAGCGTACCCACGCTGTGGATCACGCCCGCCAGCGGTGGCAGCTCGGCGTCGATCCGCCCGAGCATCCCCGCCACCGCCTCCTCGTTCGTGACGTCAGCGATCTCGACGCGCACCTCGGCACTGCCCTGCCGGAGCTGCGAGATCAGCGCCTCGGTTTCCGTGTCGGGCGGGCGCCGCCCGTTCAGCACGATGGTCCCTGCTCCCGCCCCGGCAAGCCAGCGCGCCACCTCCAGCCCGAGCCCCCCCAGCCCTCCGGTGATCAGATAGCTGCGGTCCCCGCGCAGCCGGGCCTCGCCTGGGCCGGGTTCCGCCGAGTCTCGCGGCCAGTCGGCGAGGCGCCTCAGCCGGGCGACCAGCCGGGCCCCGTCCCGGCGGGCGACGCGCGTCTCGCGGTCGGGGAAGAGCAGCTCGTCGGCAAGCGTGCCGGCAGCCGGGGGAGACTCGGGATCCAGATCCAGCAGGCGCGGCGTCAGATCCCCGTACTCCAGATCCACCACGCTCGCGAAACCCCACAGCGAGGCACCCGCGAGGGCGCCGCAGCGCTCCCGCTCGATCACTTGGCCGCCCCGGGTCACGAACCAGGTGCCGCTGACCGGCGACACGCCCGCGTCCGCCATGCCTTGCACGAGCGCCAGCGCTCCCGCGTTCACCGCCTCCAGCTCCGCTGCCAGCTCCGGCGTAGAGAGCTCGGCGCCATCTGGCCGGACCCCGCCCAGATACGCCACGCCGCGCAGCGCAAGCGCACCCGGCAATGACTCGAAGAACACGCGCCACCCAAGGCGGTCGCCATCCGGGGGGCCTTCGACAGCCTTGCTGCCCCGGCGATCCAGCTCCGCTGCCAGATCGGCGCCCAGCTCGCTTTCCCCGGCCAGCACGAACAGCCCGCCTTCCGCTCCTGCTTCCGACGGTCCCCGCGCCAGGATCATGAGCGCCCCGGACGGATCCTCGACCAGCGAGGTCCCGCAAAATCCGGCGTCCGCGAGAGACTGCTGCCAGACGGAGGGACCGACTAGCGGGTAGTCGGAGCGATACGCGTCTTGGAAGCGCCACCAGCCGGGCAGCAGGCCGAAGGTCAAGTCCAGCCACTCCTTGCGGGCGGTCTCCTCGACGGCCGCCAGCAAGCCCGACGGGGCCAAGAGGCGTCGGCAGTGGGCGAGCGTCTGACCGATGTCGCGGGTAGCATGCAGGACGTTTGAGGCAATCACCAGGTCGTAGCCGTGGAGCGGGAAGTCCTGATCCGCCGGGTCCCGCTCGATGTCGAGAGGCAGGAAGCAGAGGGCCGCGTCCCGCTCGCCGAACTCTCGCTCCGCGTCCGCGAAGAAGCCGGTCGAAATGTCTGTGAAGGTGTATTCAGTCCGCTCGCCCGGCAGGACGGCCAAGAGGGCGGAGGTGGTGGCGCCGGTCCCCGCGCCGACCTCGATCACGCGCAGCGGCCGGCCTTCCGGCAGCCCGGCGACGGCCGCCAGCACGGCGTCGGCGACCATCTGGTTCACTGCCCGAGCCAAGGTCGACTCGCGGTACAGTCTCGCCGCTCCCGGCTCGCCGACGAAGAGCAGGTCTAGCGCATCGGCGCGGCCGCGGAGAACGTCAGCGAGAGACTCCCCGCAGCGGCGGAGCACGTCCATCTCGATGGATTTGGATTGGGAGCCGGCCGGTCGCGCCTCGGGCTCCGCAGGCGCTTCCGTAGCGGTTGCCACGCGCCAGTCGCCAGTCGGCTCCCGCTCGAGGACCTCCATCTGCTCCAACACTGACAGCAACCGGAGAAACAGCCGCCCGTGATCCCCGGTCACCCTCAGGCGGCGGCGCAATTCGTCCGTCTCGAAACGGTCGCCCGGCACGGGCTCCCAGCCCAGCTCCCGGAATCCGCGCAGCAGCAGCCGGCGTGCCTCACGCTCCAGCTTGCGTCCCAGCTCGGTGAGCGAGGCCCTGCCAAGGCCCTCCGCCTCTAGGTATCGGTCCGGCGCGCCCAAGCCGGATTCGATCTGGTGCGGCGCGGCCAAGAAGTCCGCCTGCCGCAGTCCCACCGAGGCCCCTTCGCGCCACACCACCTCGTGCAGCGCCTCCTCCACCCGGCCAGCCGACAGGGCCGTCCGGCTCGCGCGTCGGAGTGCGAAGCCCTCGATGCGCGCCAGCTCCTCGCCCGCGTCGGTATAGAGCCAGAAATCGGCCTTGCGCGTCTTGCTGACCTCGCCGCGGTCGACTGCCCGGCAGAAGACGCGCTCCGGCAGCGCGTCGCGCAGGACGAGCCGGTTCCAGCCGATCGGCAGCCATGTGCCCCCGTCTCCGTCTAGTTCCGGGATCCACCCCAGCACTTGGAAACAGGCGTCGAGCAGTGCCGGATGCACGAGCAGCCCGTCGTTTTCCATTCCCGTTGGCAGAAGCACTTCGCCCAGCGCCTCGCCGGAACCTGACCAGACGCGGGCCAGACCGCCGAACGCCGGCCCGTACGCGATTCCGGTGGTGCCCAAGCCCAGCTCGAGATTCCCCTCCGCCATGTCCGCCGGCGCATGACCGGCTTTCAACGCGCCGAGGTCTGCCCAGGCGGATGGGGCTGCTGCGAGCGATGCCCAACGGCCTTCTGCATGCGTCTCCCATGGCCCGTCCGCAGCCTTGCTGACGACCCTCCAGGCCCGGTCCTTGCTGAGCACCACCTGAACTAGGCGGCCATCCTCTCTTGACAACACCAGCGGGCGCGTGATCGCGGTCTCTTCGAGCGCGACTGGGACTCCGGCGTGCGTCTCGCGCAGCGCTTCCACCACCTGCGCCGCGTACAGCGCGCCCGGCGCTACTACGTTCCCGAACACCCGGTGGTCTGCCAGCCATGCCGGATCCCGACTGTCTAGCTGCCGCTCGAAGGAGTGCTCGCCATCCGGTGAATCCCGCCGCACTCCCAGCAGCGCGTGGCCCGTCTCTGACCGCCGTCGCGGAGAGGCCGAGATCCAGTAGCGCTCCCGCTGGAACGGATAGGCTGGCAGCAAGACCCGCCGCCGCCGCTCCCCGGCAAACAGACCCTCGAAGGCAATGTCGAGACCCGCCTCGTACGCGCCCGCCACCGCCCCGGCGAAGTCCCCGTTCCCGCCGCGTCGCTGGCTCGGGATCACCGTAGGCACCTCGGCGTCCGGCCAGCTCAGCGCCGCCATCGGGCCCAGCACGCCATGGGGGCCGATCTCCAGCAGAAGCCCCGCCTGCAAGTCGGCCAGCGTCCGCAGCGCCGTCGCGAACTGGACCGGCTCGCGCGCCTGGCGCCGCCAGTACGCTCCGTCAGGCGCCGCTTCCAGGACCTGCCCGCTCACATCGCTCACCAGCCGCACCGTCGGCGCCGAGGCCCCGGGCGCGGCCGCTTCCAGCTCCGCTAGCACCGAATCCATCAGCGCGCTGTGGAAGGCGTGACTGGTCCGCAGGCGCTCCACTCGCAAACCGTCCTCTTCGAGCCTCTTCAGCAGCGCCTCGATGTCGGCCTCCGGCCCGCTCACGACCTGGTGCGTGCCGTTATCGGCGGCCAGCCACACCGCAGCGTCAAGGCTGGCTGCGACGCGCTCCGCCGAAGCGAACACCGCCGCCATCGCGCCCCCGTAGGGCAGCGCGCCCATCAGCGCGCCCCGGCGCGTGGCGAACCGCATCCCGGTCTCGAGATCAAAGGCTCCCGCGGCCGCCGCTGCCGCGATCTCTCCCACGCTGTGCCCGAACACGATGTCGGGCCGCACCCCCACGCTGGCCCACAGCGCGGTCAGCCCGCTCTCCAGCGCGTAGAGCGCCGGCTGCGTCCACTCGGTCCGGTCCAGCCGTCCGGAATCGTCGAAGATCACCGGCAGAAGCGCCCTGCCACGCTCGGCGCGGAACACTTCCTCGCACCGGTCCAGAACCGCCCGGAAGACCGGCTCGGCCTCGTACAGCTCCCGGCCCATGCCTGCCCACTGGCTCCCCTGCCCGGTGTAGAGAAACGCGACCGTTCCTTGCGTGGGCGCCGCCACGACTCCCTGGCTGACTACGTCCAACTGCTCCTGCAGCGAGGCGTGATCGCTGAACACGAGGCCGGAGCGGAATTGGAAATGGCTCCGGCCCGCGCTCGCCGTCCACGCCACGTCGGCGAGCGGGGTATCGTCCGAAAGAATGGCTCGGTAGCGGCCGGCCAGCTGTCGGAGTGCCTCTTGGGTCTTCGCCGACAGCGGGAGGAGGCGGTGCAGGCGGGGAGGGGCGGCCTGCGGGACGCGGTCATCGGCCCCCGGCTCCGGCAGTGCGGGAACCTCGATGCGCGACGGTTCGCGCTGCTCCGCGTATCCCTCAATCACGACATGGGCGTTGGTGCCCGAGATGCCGAAGGAACTGACGGCAGCCCGCCGCGGCCGCTCCGCTTCCGGCCAGGGGGTCGCCTCTGCCGTCACCCGGACGGGGAGCTCCTCCCAGTCCATGCGGGGGTTGGGGCGCTCGAAGTGGAGGTGCCGCGGAATCACCCCGGCGCGGATCGCGAGCACTGCCTTGATCAGCCCGGCCACGCCGGCCGCCGCCTCGAGGTGGCCCACGTTCGTCTTCACCGATCCGACCAGCAGCGGGCGGTCCGGGCTCCGGCCTCGGCCGTACACCGCGGCTGCCGCCTCGACCTCGACCGGATCACCCAGCTCGGTGCCCGTGCCGTGTGCCTCCAGGTAGTCGACCGAGGACGGCTCGGCACCCGCCCGGGCAAGCGCCTCCTCAATCACGCGCTCTTGGGCCGGGCCGTTCGGCACGGTCAGGCCGGCGCTCGCGCCGTCTTGGTTCACCGCCGATCCGAGCACAACCGCGAGAATCCGGTCCCCTGCTGCCTCCGCGTCCGCAAGGCGCTTGAGCACAACCATGCCGCATCCCTCGCCCCGCACGAATCCGTCCGCTGCCGCGTCGAAGGTCTTGCAGCGTCCGTCTGCGGCGAGCATTCCTGCGTCGGTGAAGATCCGCGTTGCGGTCGACATCAGGATCGCGTTCACGCCTCCCGCCAGCGCCAGATCCGCCTCGCCTGCGCGCAGCGCCGCCGCCGCTTGGTGCAGCGCGACCAGCGACGAGGAACACGCGGTGTCCACCGTGATGGCCGGGCCCTCGAGGCCAAGCGAGAATGCGATCCGGCCTATCGCCGTCGAGGCAGCGATGCCGGTAGACCTGTAGATATCGTTCGATGGATCGTCGGCCAGATTGGCGACCAGCGTCTGGTAATCGTTCGTCGAGATCCCACCGAATACGCCGGATCGGCTGCCGCGCAGGACGTCCGGGGCGATCCCGGCATTCTCGAGGGCCGCCCAGCTTGTCTCGAGCAGCATCCGCTGCTGGGGATCTAGCAGCTCCGCTTCGACCGGGGCAATCCGGAAAAAGGCCGCGTCGAAGCGGTCTAGGCCGTCCACATAGGCACCGAAGGGACGCGCCGCCTCTGTCTCGGCATCCACGAAGAGCCCGTCCGGACGCCCCCTCGTCACCAGATAGGCCCCGGAACAGAGCTGCGCCCAGAATGCCTCGGCATCCTCCGCTCCTGGGAAGCGGCAGGCCATGCCGACGATCGCGATGCGGTCGTCGGCCCAGCGCCGGACGGCGGGCAAGGCTGGCACCGGCGTTACCTCCGGTGACGCGCCAACAATCTTGCCGGCAACGTGCTCCGCCAAGCGGGCGATGTCAGGATGGTCGAACACCGCGGTGTTCGAGACAACGAAGGCCCCGCGAAGAGCCCGATTCAGACGGTTGCGAAGCTCGACCGCCATCAGCGAGTCCATGCCCAGCTCGAAGAATCCCGCCGTGGGCGGCGGCGCGGAGCGCAGCCGCAGGATCTGGACCAGCTGTCCGCCGAGGAACCGGACCAGTTCGTCCCGGCGCTCCCCGGGGCCGAGTCCACGGAGGCGCCCCAAGACTTCGTCGTCGTCCCGACCCGCCTTCCGGTCTTCGGGATCGACGACTGCGCGATCCTCCTCTCGTCCCATGACCTCTTCGAGCCAAGGTGCTCTCACCGGAAGCGCTGACCAGTCGACGAACGCCGCCACGCTGGTCCCGACGTCCTCGCGCACGATCCGCGCCAAGGCGCCGATGCCCCGCTCGGGAGACATCCACCGCTCGCCCGATCTCGCAAGCCGTGACGAGATGCGCTCGCGCTGCTCCTCGGCCTCGCCAATGCCCGACCACGCGCCCCAGGCAATGGCCTGACCCGGCAGGCCCAGCGCCCTCCGGTGACGGGCCAGCTGGTCGAGGAAGGCGTTGGCCGCCGCGTGGTTGCCCTGGCCTGGACTCCCGACGACGCCCGCCACGCTAGAGAAGACGACGAACAGGTCGAGCTGCCGGTCGAGCGTCGCCCGGTGCAGCCGCCATCCCCCCAGCACCTTGGGGCCGAGGACCCGCTCAAAGCGTTCCCAGTCTTGGTTTGTCAAGGCCGCGTCGGCGAGCGCTCCCACGCTGTGGATCACGCCTCCCAACGGCGGCAGTTCGGCGTCGATCCGCCGGAGCATCCCCGCCACCGCCTCCTCGTCGGTCACGTCGGCGATCTCCACGCGCACCTCGGCGCTGCTCTGCCGGAGTTCCGAGATGAGCGCCTCCGCATCCGGGTCGGGCGGGCGTCGCCCGTTCAGCACGATGGCTCCGGCTCCTGCCCCGGCGAGCCAGCGCGCCACCTCCAGCCCGAGCCCCCCGAGCCCTCCCGTGATCAGATAGCTGCGGTCCCCGCGCAGCCGGGCCTCGCTCGGCCCGTGTTCCGCCGAATCCTCCGTCTGCACGGCGAGGGGCGTCAGCCGGGCGACCAGCCGGGACCCGCCCCGCCGGGCGACGCGCGTCTCGCGGTCGGGGAAGAGCAGCTCGTCGGCGACCGTGCCCACAGATGGAGGAGATCCGGGATCTAAATCCAGCAGGCGCGGCGTCAGATCCCCGTGCTCTAGGTCCACCACGCTCGCGAGGCCCCACAGCGAGGCACCTGCTAGGGCGCCGCAGCGCTCCCGCTCGATCACTTGGCCGCCCCTGGTCACGAACCAGGTGCCACTGATTGGCGACACGCCCGCGTCCGACATCCCTTGGACCAGCGTCAGTGCGCCCGCATCCACCGCCTCCAGATCTGTCTGCAGCTCCCGCGTCGAAAGCCCCTGCCCGTCTCGCCGCACCCCGCCCAGATAAACCACGCCCTGCAGCGGAAGTACACCGGGCAATGTCTCGAAGAACCCGCGCCATGCCTGGCGGTCGGCTTCCGCAGGCCCCTCGACCGCCCGGCTGCCCCGGCGATCCAGCTCCGCCGTAAGCTCTGTGCCCAGCTCGCTTTCTCCGGCCAGCACGAACAGCCCGCCTTCGGCCCCCACCTCCGATGGCCCCCGCGCTAGGATCAGTAGGCCAGCAGCCGGGTCCTCGATGAAGGACGTTCCCGCAAACCCGGCGTCCGCGAGGGCCTGTCTCCAGACCGGGGGCCCGAGCAGCGGGTAGTCAGAGCGATACTCGTCTTGGAAGCGCCACCAGCCGGGCAGCAGACCGAAGGTCAGATCCAACCACTCCTTGCGAGTGGTTTCCTCGACGGCCACCAGCATGCCCGACGGGGCCAGAAGACGCCGGCAGTGGGCGAGCGTCTGACCTAGGTCACGGGTCGCGTGCAGGACGTTCGCGGCGATCACGAGGTCGTAGCCGTGGCGCGTCAATCCCTGAGCGGGCGGATCCTGTTCGATGTCGAGCGCCTGCATGCGAATGCCCGCCCCCCGTTCGCCGAACTCCCGCTTTGCGTCCGAGAAGAAGCCGGTTGAGATGTCGGTGAAGGTGTATTCAGTCCGGTTGGTTGGCAGGACATCCAAGAGGGCGGAGGTGGTCGCGCCCGTTCCCGCGCCGACCTCGATCACCCGCAGCGGCCGGCCCTCCGGCAGCCCGGCGACGGCCGCCCGCACGGAGTCGGCGGCCATGCGATTCACCGCCTGCACGGGGGCTGACTCGCGATACAGTCTCGCTGCTCTCGGCTCTCCGGCGAAGAGCAGGTCCAGCGCGTCGGCGCGGCCGCGGAGCACGTCGGCGAGCGACTCCCCGCAGCGACGGAGCAGGCCCAGCTCGATGGAATCGGCTCCGGAGTCGGTCGGCCCCGCCTCAGGCCCTGGGAGCGCTTCCGGCTCGGTGGCAACATGCCAGCCCCCTGCCGGCTCCCGGTTGAGGAGCCCCATCTCCTCCAACACCGACAGCAAGCGACCGAACAGCCGCCCGTGATCCTCAGTCACCCTGAGCCGGCGGCGCAGCTCGTCCGTCTCGAAACGGTCTCCCGCACTAGGCTCCCATCCCAGCTCCCGAAATCCGCGCAGTAGCAGCCGGCGGGACTCAATCTCCAGCTCGCGCCCCAAGGCTGCGAGCGAGGCCCTGTCGACATTCTCCGCAGTGAAGTATCGCTCCGGCGCTCCTAGGCCGGACTCGACCTCTTGGGGCTCAGCGAGGAACTCAGCGTCCCGGAGGCCCACCGCCGCCCCCTCACGCCACACCACCTCGAGGAGCGCTTCCTCGACCCGCCCACCCGGCAGGGTGCTCCCGCTGGCGCGTTTGAGAGCGAAGCCTTCGATGCGGGCCAGATCCTCGCCCGTGTCCGTGTAGAGCGAGAGATCGACCCGGCGCGCCCCCCCACCCTCGCCGCGGTCGAGTGCCCGGCAAAAGACGCGATCCGGCAGTGCGCCAAGCAGGAGGAAGCGATCCCAGCCGAAAGGCAGCCATGTGCCCCCGGTTCCAGCCAGCTCCGGGATCCCACTCAGCACCCGGAAACAGGCGTCGAGCAGTGCCGGATGAGCGAGCAGCCCCTGATCTTCCGTTCCCGCCGGCAGCAGGATCTCGCCCAGCGCCTCGCCGGGGCCCGACCAGAGCCGGGCCAGACCGCGGAAGGCCGGACCGTAGTAGAGGCCGGCAGCGCGCAGCTGCTCGTATCCCTCTTCCACGTCCGCTTGGGCGAGGCTGTCCTGCAGCGCCCCGAGATGCGTTGCCTCGGGCGCGGATGCTGCGAGCAGTGCCCAGCGGCCTTCGGCATGCGTCTCCCAGGGCCCGCCCGCATCCCTGCTGACGACCCTCCAAGCGCCGTCCTCGCCGAGCACCGTCTGAACCAGCCGGCCCTCCTCGCCCGACAACACCATAGGGCGCGTGATCGCGCTGTCTTCGAGCGCGACTGGCATTCCGGGATGCGTTTCGCGTAGCGCTTCAACTACCTGCGCCAAGTAGAGCGCGCCCGGCGCTACAACCTTCCCGAAAACGCGGTGGTCGGCCAGCCAAGCCGGATCCCGACCGAATAGCTGCCGCTCGAAGGAATGCTCGCCATCGGGGGAATCCCGTCGCACCCCGAGCAGCGCGTGCCCGGTCTCTGACCGCCGTCGCGCAGAGGCGGAGATCCAGTAGCGCTCCCGCTGGAACGGATAGGCGGGTAGCGAGACCCGCCGCCTCCGCTCTCCGACAAACAGGCCGTCGAAGGCAATGTCGAGACCCGCCTCGTACGCGCCCGCCACTGCCCCGACGAAGTCCCCGTTCCCGCCGCGCCGCTGGCTCGTAATCACCGTAGGCGCCTCGCCGTGCGGCCAGCCCAGCGCCGCCATCGGGCCCAGCACGCGATGCGGCCCGACCTCCAGCAGAAGCCCTGCCGGCAAGTCCGCCAGCGTCCGCAGCGCCGTCGCGAACTGGACCGGCTCGCGCGCCTGGCGCCGCCAGTAGGCTCCGTCGGGAGCGCCTTCCAGCACCTGCCCGCTCACGTCGCTCACCAGTCGCACCGACGGTGCCGACGCCCTGGGCGCTGCAGCTTCCAGCTCCGCCAGCACTGGATCCATCAGCGCGCTGTGGAAGGCATGGCTGGTTCGCAGACGCTCCACTCGCAGACCGTCCTCTTCGAACGTCTGCAGCAGCGCCTCGATGTTGGCCTCCGGCCCGCTCACGACTTGGTGCGCACCGTTGTCCGCTGCCAGCGACACCGCACCTTCGAGTGCGGCTGTGACCAGGTTGTGCGAGGCGAACACGGCCGCCATCGCACCTCCATTGGAAAGCGAACCCATCAGCGCGCCCCGGCGCGTGGCGAACCGCATCCCGGTCTCGAGATCAAAGGCTCCCGCGGCCGCCGCCGCTGCGATCTCTCCCACGCTGTGCCCGAACACGATGTCAGGCCGTACCCCCACGCTCGCCCACAGTGCGGTCAGCCCGCTTTCCAGCGCGTAGAGTGCCGGCTGCGTCCATTCGGTCCGCTCCAGCCGCTCGGAATCTTCGAAGATCACTGGGAGAAGCGCCCTGCCACGCTCTGCGCGGAACACCTCCTCGCACCGGTCCAAGACCGCCCGGAAGACAGGCTCGGCCTCATAAAGCTCCCGGCCCATGCCTGCCCACTGGCTCCCCTGCCCGGTGTACAGGAAGGCGACCTTTCCTGCGGTGGGCGCCGCCACTGCGCCCTGGCTCACGCTCTCCAGCTGCGCCTGCAGCGAGGCGCGATCGCTGAACACGAGGCCCGAGCGGTGCTGGAAATGGCTCCGGCCCGCACTCGCAGTCCATGCCATGTCGGCGAGCGGCGTAGCGTTCACGAGGCCGGTGCGGTACTTGTCGGCTAGCTGCCGGAGGGCGTCCTCGGACTTCGCGGAGAGCGGGAGAAGGCGGTGCTGGCGGGGCGCGTCGGCTAGCCGGACGCGGTCATCCAGACCTAACTCCGGCGGTGCGACGATCTCAAGTTGCGGAGGTTCGCCCTCTTCAGCGTAGGCCTCGATCACGACATGGGCGTTGGTGCCCGAGTATCCGAAGGAACTGACGGCGGCCCGCCGCGGCCGCCCCGCCTCCGGCCAAGGGGTCGCCTCCGATGTCACTCGGACCAGAAGGTTTTCCCAGTCCGTCCGCGGGTTGGGCCGCTCAAAGTGCAGGTGGCGCGGAATCAACCCGGAACGGATCGCGAGCACCGCCTTGATCAGCCCGGCCACGCCCGCCGCGGCCTCTAGGTGGCCCATGTTCGTCTTTACTGATCCGATCAGTAGCGGGCGGTCCGGCCTCCGGCCGCGGCCGTACACTGCCGCCGCCGCCGCTACCTCGACCGGATCGCCCAGCTCGGTGCCTGTACCGTGCGCCTCCAAGTAGTCCACCGAGGAGGCCTCCACGCCCGCCCGCGCGAGCGCCTCCTCGATCACCCGCTCTTGGGCCGGGCCGTTCGGAACTGTGAAGCCGGCGCTCGCGCCGTCTTGGTTCACCGCCGACCCGCGCACAACCGCGAGAATCCGGTCTCCCGCCGCCTCCGCGTCCCCAACGCGCTTGAGCACAACCATCCCGCATCCCTCGCCTCGCACATAGCCGTCGGCTGCCGAGTCGAAGGTCTTGCAGCGTCCATCTGCAGCGAGCATGCCGGCGTCTGTGAAGATCTGGGTAACGGTCGACGTCAGGATCGCGTTCACTCCTCCCGCCAGAGCTAGGTCCGCCTCCCCCGCGCGGAGCGCCGCCGCCGCTTGGTGCAGCGCGACCAGCGATGAGGAACACGCGGTGTCCACCGTGATGGCCGGACCCTCGAAGCCGAGCGCGAAGGCGACCCGTCCAACCGCGGCCGACGGCGTAGCGCCGGTGGCCCTGTAGAGGTTGATCGAGGGATCATCCACGATCCTCGCGCCGAGTTCCTGGTAGTCGCTCGTAGCGACCCCTCCGTACACTCCCGTTCGGCTGCCGCGCAGCCCCTCCGGGGCGATTCCGGCGTCCTCCAAGGCCGCCCAGCTGGTCTCGAGCAGCATCCGCTGCTGGGGATCCAGCAGCTCCGCCTCGACCGGGGCGATCCGGAAAAAGCCTGCGTCGAAGTGGTCGAGTCCCTCCACATAGGCGCCGAAGTGGCGCGCTGCCTGCGTCTCGTCATCCACGAACAGCCCGTCCGGACGGCCCCTCGTCACTAGGTCGGCCCCGGAGCGAAGCTGCGCCCAGAACGCCTCGGCATCCTCCGCCCCGGGGAAGCGGCAGGCCATGCCGACGATTGCGATGCGTTGGTCGCCGCGGCCCCGGAATGCGGGCAAGGCCGGCACCTGCGGCACCTGCGGTGACGCGCCGACAATCTTGCTGGCAAGGTGTTCCGCCAAGCGTGCGATGTCGGGATGATCGAACACCGCGGTGTTGGAGACGACGAACGCTCCCCGGAAGGCCCGGTTCAGGCGGCTGCGAAGCTCGACCGCCATTAGCGAGTCCATGCCCAGCTCGAAGAATCCCGCCGAGGGCGCCGGCTCGGAGCGCAGACGCAGGATCTCGACCAGCTGTCCGCCGAGGAACCGGATCAGTTCTTCCCGGCGCTCCCCGGGGGCGAGCCCACCGAGCCGTTTGAGGAGATCGTCCGGAGCGGCGGAAGCGCGATCCTCTTCGCGCCCCGCCACTTCTGCGAGCCAGGGTGCCCGCAGCGGAAGCGCCGCCCAGTCGACGAACGCCGCCACGCTGGTCCTGACGTTCTCGCGCACAAGCCGTGCCAGTGCATCGATACCCTGCTTGGGTGCCAGCCACTCCTCGGCTGTGTTGGCCAGCCGCGTAGCGATGCGCTCGCGCTGCTGCTCGGCCTCGCCGATGCCCGACCACGCGCCCCAGGCGATGGCCTGGCCCGGCAGGCCCAAGGCCCTCCGGTGCCGCGCCAGCTGGTCGAGGAAGGCGTTGGCCGCCGCATAGTTGGCCTGTCCCGGGTTCCCGACGACGCCCGCCAGGCTGGAGAAGAGAACGAACAGGTCGAGCTGTCGGTCGAGCGTCGCTCGGTGCAGCCGCCAAGCCCCAAGCGCCTTGGGCCCGAGCACCCGCTCGAAGCGCTCCCAGTCTTGGTTCGTCAAGGCCGCGTCGGCGAGCGCTCCCACGCTGTGGATCACACCCGCCAGCGGCGGCAACTCGGCGTCGATCCGCCCAAGCATCCCCGCCACCGCCCCCTCGTCCGTCACGTCCGCGATCTCGACACGCACATCGGCGCTGCCCAGCCGGAGCTCCGAGATCAGCGCCTCGGTTTCCTTGTCGGGCGGGCGGCGCCCGTTCAGCACGATGGCTCCGGCTCCTGCCCCTGCGAGCCAGCGCGCCACCTCCAGCCCGAGCCCCCCGAGCCCTCCCGTGATCAGATAGCTGCGGTCCCCGCGCAGCCGGGGTTCGTCCGGCCCTGATTCCGCCGCATCCTCCGCCCGCCCGGCGAGGCGCGTCAGCCGGGCAACCAGCCGGGCTCCGCCGCGGCGGGCGACGCGCGTCTCGCGGTCGGGGAAGAGCAACTCGTCGGCGAGCGCGCCGACGTACGGGGGAGCCTCGGGATCCAGGTCCAGCAGGCGCGGCGTCAGATCTCCGTGCTCCAGATCCACTACGCTCGCAAAGCCCCACAGCGAGGCACCCGCGAGCGCGCCGCACTGCTCCCGCTCGATCACCTGGCCGCCCCGGGTCACGAACCAAGTGCCGCTGACCGGCGATACGCCCGCGTCCGACATCCCCTGGACCAGCGCCAGGGCGCCCGCATCGACCGCCTCCAGCTCTTCTTCCAGCTCGCGCGTCGAAAGTTCTGTGCCATCTGGCCGAAGCCCGCCCAAATAGGCCACGCCGCGCAGCGGAAGCGCGCCCGGCAATGACTCGAAGAACTTGCGCCACGCCTGGCGGTCGCCATCCGGGGGGCCTTCGACCGCCCGGCTGCCCCGGCGATCCAGCTCCGCCGCCAGCTCGGCCCCCAGGTCGCTCTCCCCGGCCAGCACGAACAGCCCGCTCTCGGCCGCCGCCTCCGACGGCCCCCGCGCCAGGATCAGTAGCGCCCCCGACGGATCCTCAAGCAGAGACGTCTCCGCAAACCCGGCGTCTGCTGTGGCCTGCCGCCAGACGGGGGGCCCGACCAGCGCGTGGTCGGAGCGATACGCGTCTTGGAAGCGCCACCGACCGGGCAGCAGGCCGAAGGTCAGGTCCAGCCACTTCTTGCGGGCGGTCTCCTCGACGGCCACCAGCACGCCCGACGGGGCCAGCAGGTGCCGACAGTGAACGAGCGTCTCGCCCAGGTCGCGGGTGGCGTGCAGGACGTTCGCGGCAATAACGAGGTCGTAGCCGTGGTGCGCGAAACCCTGATCCGCCGGGTTCCGTTCGATGTCGAGAGACAGGAAGCGAACGCCCGCGGCGCGCTCGCCGAACTCCCGTTCCGCGGCCGGGAACGAGTCTCTCGAGATGTCGGTGAAGGTGTACTCGGTCCGGTCGGCCGGCAGGACGTCCAAGAGGGCGGAGGTGGTGGCGCCCGACCCTGCGCCGACCTCGATCACCCGCAGCGGCCGTCCTTCCGGCAGCCCGGTGGCCGCCGCCCGCACGGCGTCGGCGACCCTGTGGTTCACCGCCCGCATGGCGGCCGACTGGCGGTACAGGCTTGCCGCTCCTAGCTCGCCGCCGAAGAGCAGGTCCACCGCATCGGCGCGGCCGCGGAGCACGTCAGCGAGCGACTCCCCGCAGCGGCGGAGCAGGCCCAGCTCGATGGAATCAGCTGCGGAGTCGGCCGGCCCCGCCTCAGTCTCTGGGGGTGCTTCCGGCGCGGTTGCAACATGCCAGCCACCTGTCGGCTCCCGGTCGAGGAGCCCCATCTCCTCCAGCATTGACAGCAACCGGCCGAACAGCCGCCCGTAGTCCTCGGTCACCCTCAGTCGGCGGCGCAACTCGTCCGTCCCGAAACGGTCCCCCTGATTGGGCTCCCATCCCAGCTCCCAGACACCTCGCAGCAGCAGGCGGCGTGCTTCGCGCTCCAGTTCGCGCCCCGTCGCGGCGAGCGAGGCCCCCTCGCGGCCCTCCGCCTCGAGGTCTCCGTCAGGCGCTCCCAGGACGGACACGATCTCCTGCGGCCCGGCGAGGAAGTCCGCCTTCCGAAGTCCCACCGCCGCCGCCTCGCGCCACGCCACCTCGTGCAGCGCCTCATCCAACCGCCGACCCAGCATGGCGGCTTGGCTTGCCTGTCGGAGCGCGAAGCCCTCGATGCGCGCCAGCTCCTTCCCGGTCTCCGAGTAAAGACAGAGATCAGCCCTGCGTGTCCCCCCGCCTTCGCCGTGGTCGAGTGCCCGGCAGAAGACGCGCTCCGGCAGCGCATCACGCAGAATGAAGCGGTCCCAGCCGATCGGCAGCCATGTGCCCCCGGCTGCGGCCAGCTGCTGAATTCCCCCTAACACTTGGAAACAGGCATCGAGCAGTGCCGGATGTGCGAGAAGGCTCCGCTGATCCACAGCTGGTGGAAGCAGCACCTCGCCTAGCGCCTCGCTAGGGCCCGACCAAAGCCGGCCCAGACCGCGAAAGGCCGGCCCGTAAGCGATTCCAGTGGTGCCCCGGTCCCATTCGAAGTACCGGTCCTCCACTCCCACCTCGGCGAGGCCCCCCATCAGTGCGCCGAGATCTGCCGCCTCGGAGGCGGCTGCGCCGAATGATGCCCACCGGCCTTCGGCATGTGTCTCCCAACGCCCCCCTGCATCCCTGCTGACAACCTTCCAGCCGCGGTCTTCGCCGAGCACCACTTGAACCACGCGGCACTCGTCCCCAGGCAACGCGAGCGGGCGCGTGATGGCGGTCTCGTTGAGGACGACGGGGAGTTCGTGGTTGGTTTCGCGGAGCGCTTCAGCCACCTGTGTCGCGTAGAGGGCGCCCGGTGCGACCACCTCGCCGAACACGCGGTGGTCTGCGAGCCAAGCCGGATCCTCACTCTGCAACTCTTTCTCGAAGGAGTGCTCGCCATCCGCGGAATCCCGCCGCACTCCGAGCAGCGTGTGCCCCAACCTTGGCCGCTTACGCGAGGATGGCGAGATCCAGTAGCGCTCCCGCTGGAACGGATAGGCGGGCAGCGAGACCCGCCGCCGCCGCTCCCCGACAAACAGGCCCTCGAAGGCGATGTCGAGACCCGCCTCGTACGCACCGGCCACCGCGACGGCGAAATCCCCGTTGCCGTCGCGCCGCTGGCTCGGGACCACCGGAGGCACCTCGGCGTGCGGCCAGGCGAGCGCCGCCATCGGTCCCAGCACGCCATGCGGCCCGATCTCCAGCAAGAGCCCTGCCTCCCGTGCCGCCAGCGTCCGCACCGCCGTCGCGAAGCGGACCGGCTCGCGCGCCTGGCGCCGCCAGTACGCCCCGTCAGGGGCGCTGTCCAGCACGCGCCCGCTCACATCGCTCACCAGCGGCACCGACGGTGCCGAGGCCCTAGGGGCCGCCGCTTCCAGATCCCCCAGCGCCGGATCCATCAGCGCGCTGTGGAAGGCGTGGCTGGTCCGCAGGCGCTCCACTCGGAGGCCGTCCCCTTCGAAGCGCTTCAGGAGCGCCTCGACTTCGGCCTCCGGCCCGCTCACGACTTGGTGCGCACCGTTGTCCGCTGCCAGCGACAGCGCACCTGCGAGCGCGGATGTGACCAGGTCGCGCGAGGCGAACACTGCCGCCATCGCACCTCCATCGGGAAGTGAACCCATCAGCGCGCCCCGACGCGTGGCGAACCGCATCCCGCTCTCGAGATCGAAGGCTCCGGCCGCCGCCGCGGCGGCTACCTCTCCGGCGCTGTGCCCGAAAACGATGTCGGGCCGCACCCCCACGCTGGCCCACAATGCCGTCAGCCCGCTCTCTAGCGCGTAGAGTGCCGGCTGCGTCCATTCGGTGCGCTCCAGCCGCTCGGAATCCTCGAAGATCACCCTGAGAAGCGCTCTGCCGCGCTCGGCTCGGAACACCTCCTCGCACCGGTCTAGGACCGCCCGGAAAACCGGCTCGGTCGCATAAAGCTCCCGTCCCATCCCCGCCCACTGGCTCCCCTGCCCGGTATAGAGGAATGCGACTCTTCCTGCGGTGGTCGATGCCGCGGCACCCTGCCCCACCACCTCCAGCTGCTCCTCCAGCGAGGCACGATCACTGAACACGAGGCCGGAGCGGTAGCGGAAATGGCTCCGCCCCATCCCCGCCGTCCACGCCATGTCGGCGAGCGCCATGTCTTCCGGGAGGGCGGCCTGGTAGCGGCCGGCCAGCTGCCGGAGCGCTCCCTCAGATTTCGCCGACAGCGGGAGCAGGCGGTGCTGGCGGGGCGCGTCGGCCTGCGGGACGCGGTCATCAGCACCCGGCTGCGGCAGAGCGGGAACCTTGATGCGCGGCGGTTCGCGCTCCTCGGTGTATCCCTCGATCACGATGTGGGCGTTGGTGCCCGAGTATCCGAAAGAGCTGACGGCGGCCCGCCGCGGCCGCTCCGCCTCCGGCCAAGGCGTCGCTTCCGACGTCACTCGGACGGGGAGCCCCTCCCAGTCCAGCCGCGGGTTGGGCCGCTCAAAGTGCAAGTGCCGCGGAATCACCCCGGAGCGGATCGCGAGCACCGCCTTGATCAGCCCGGCCACGCCGGCCGCCGCCTCCAAGTGGCCCACGTTCGTCTTGACCGATCCGACCAGCAGCGGGCGCTCCGGTCTCCGGCCCCGGCCATACACCGCCGCCGCCGCCTCCACTTCGATCGGATCGCCCAGCTCGGTGCCCGTGCCGTGCGCCTCGAGGTAGTCCACCGAGGAGGCCTTCACGCCCGCCCGCGCAAGCGCCTCTTCGATCACGCGCTCTTGGGCCGGGCCGTTCGGCACGGTCAGGCCGGCGCTCGCGCCGTCCTGGTTCACCGCCGACCCGAGCACCACCGCGAGGATCCGGTCTCCGGCTGCCTCCGCGTCCGCCAGGCGCTTGAGCACAACAATTCCGCATCCCTCGCCTCGCACATAACCGTCGGCCGCTGCGTCGAAGGTCTTGCAGCGTCCATCCTCTGCGAGCAAGCCGGCGTCAGTGAAGATCTGCGTAGCGCTTGAGGTCAGGACCGCGTTCACTCCGCCCGCCAGCGCCAGGTCCGCCTCGCCCGCGCGGAGCGCCGCCGCGGCCTGGTGCAGCGCGACCAGCGACGACGAACACGCCGTGTCCACCGTGATGGCCGGACCCTCTAAGCCGAGCGCGAAGGCAACCCGGCCGACCGCAGCCGAGGCGGCGATGCCGGTGGACCTGTAGATATTGGTCGATGGATCGTCACCGGAACCGGCGACGAGCGTCTCGTAATCGCCCGTTGATATTCCGCCGTACACCCCGGTCCGGCTGCCGCGCAGCCCGTCCGGGGCGATCCCGGCGTCCTCCAGCGCCGCCCAGCTGGTCTCGAGCAGCATCCGCTGCTGGGGATCCAGCAGCTCCGCCTCGACCGGGGCGATCCGGAAGAAGCCCGCGTCGAAGCGATCGAGGCCCTTCACATAGGCGCCGAAGTGGCGCGCTGCCTGCGTCTTGTCATCCACGAACAGCCCGTCCGGACGGCCCCTCGTCACTAGGTCGGCCCCGGAGCGAAGCTGCGCCCAGAACGCCTCGGCGTTCTCCGCCCCGGGGAAGCGGCAGGCCAGGCCCACGATCGCGATGCGTTCGTCGCCGTGGCGGCGGGCGGCGGGCAAGCCTCGCACCTGTGGCGCCTCCGGCGCTGCTGCGGCGAGCTTGCCTGCTAGGTGTTCCGCCAGTCGGGCGATGTCGGGATGATCGAGCACCGCGGTGTTGGGGACGACCAACGCGCCGCGGAAGGCCCGGTTCAGGCGGTTGCGAAGCTCGACCGCCATCAGCGAGTCCATGCCCAGCTCGAAGAATCCCGCCGAGGGCGACGGTGCGGAACTCAGCCGCAGAATCTCGACCAGCTGTCCCCCGAGGAACCGAATCAGTGCTTCCCGGCGTTCCCCGGGAGAGAGCCGCCCGAGACGCTTAAGGAGATCGTCGGGAGCGGCGTAAGAGCGATCCTCTTCGCACCCCGCCACTTCTGCGAGCCAGGGTGCCCTCAGCGGAAGCGCCGCCCAGTCGATGAACGCCGCCACGCTGGTCCCGACATCCTCGCGCACGAGCCGCGCCAGGGCGCGGGTGCCCTGCTCGGGAGCCATCCATTCCTCGCCCCAGTCGGCGAGCCGCGTCGCGATGCGCTCGCGCTGCTGCTCGGCCTCGCCGATGCCCGACCACGCGCCCCAGGCAATGGCCTGGCCCGGCAGGCCCAGCGCCCTCCGGTGACGGGCCAGCTGGTCGAGGAAGGCGTTGGCCGCCGCGTGGTTGCCCTGGCCTGGACTCCCGACGACGCCCGCCACGCTAGAAAAGACGACAAACAGGTCGAGCTGCCGGTCGAGCGTCGCCCTGTGCAGCCGCCAGGCCCCCAGCACCTTGGGCCCGAGCACCCGCTCGAAGCGTTCCCAGTCCTGGTTCGTCAAGGCCGCGTCGGCGAGCGCTCCCGCGCTGTGGATCACGCCTCCCAACGGCGGCAGTTCGGCGTCGATCCGCCGGAGCATCCCCGCCACCGCCTCCTCGTCGGTCACGTCGGCGATCTCCACGCGCACCTCGGCGCTGCCCTGCCGGAGTTCCGAGATGAGCGCCTCCGCATCCGGGTCGGGCGGGCGTCGCCCGTTCAGCACGATGGCTCCGGCTCCTGCCCCGGCGAGCCAGCGCGCCACCTCCAGCCCGAGCCCCGCGAGCCCTCCCGTGATCAGATAGCTGCGGTCCCCACGCAGCCGGGCCTCGCTCGGCCCGTGTTCCGCCGAATCCTCCGGAGGCACGGCGAGGGGCGTCAGCCGGGCGACCAGCCGGGACCCGCCCCGCCGGGCGACGCGCGTCTCGCGGTCGGGGAAGAGCAGCTCGTCTGCGAGCGCGCCGACGGACGGGGGAAACTCGGGATCTAGGTCCAGCAGGCGCGGCGTCAGATCCCCGTGCTCAAGGCCCACCACGCTCGCCAAGCCCCACAGCGAGGCACCCGCGAGTGCGCCGCAGCGCTCCCGCCCGATCACTTGGCCACCGCGGGTGACGAACCACGTGCCGCTCACCGGCGACACGCCCGCGTCCGACATCCCCTGTACCAGCGCCAGCGCGCCCGCATCGACCGCCTTCAGTTCCGCCTCCAACTCCCGGGTCGAAAGCTCCGCGCCGTCTGGCCGGACTCCGCCCAAGTACGCCACGCCGCGCAGGGGAAGCGCGTCGGGCAATGCCTCGAAGAACCCGCGCCACGCCTGCCGGTCGGCCTCCGCGGGGCCTTCGACAGCCCGGCTGCCCCGACGATCCAGCTCAGCTGCAAGATCGGCACCCAACTCGCTTTCCCCGGCCAGCACGAACAGCCCGCTCTCCGCCAACGCCACCGACGGACCCTGCGCTAGGATCAGCAGCGCCCCGGATGGATCCTCGACCAAGGAGGTCTCCGCGAATCCGGCGTCCGCCAGAGCCTGCCGCCAGACGGGGGGTCGGACCAGCGCGTAGTCGGAGCGATACGCGTCTTGGAAGCGCCACCAGCCGGGCAGCAGTCCGAAGGTCAGGTCCAGCCACTCCTTGCGGGCGGTTTCCTCGACGGCCACCAAGATGCCCGCCGGGGCAAGGAGGCGCCGACAGTGTGTCAGCGCCTGTCCCAGGTCGCGGGTCGCGTGCAGGATGTTCGCGGCGATCACGAGGTCGTAGCCGTGGAGGCCGAAGCCCTGATCAGCCGGGTTCCGTTCGATGTCCAGTGCCAGCAAGCGAAGGCCTGCGCCCCGCTCGCCGAACTCCCGCTCCGCGTCCGGGAAGAAGCCGGTGGAGATGTCGGTGAACGTGAACTCGGTCCATTCTGCCGGCAGGACGTCCAAGACGGCGGAGGTGGTTGCGCCCGTCCCTGCGCCGATCTCGATCACCCGCAGCGGCCGGCCTTCTGGCAGCCCGACGACCGCCGCTCGCAGGGCGTCGGCGAGCATCTCGTTCACAGCCCGCGCGACGGGCCCGTCGCGGTACAGGCTCGCCGCTCCCGGCTCTCCGCCGAACAGCAGGTCCAGCGCATCGGCGCGGCCGCGGAGCACATCGGCGAGCGCCTCCCCGCAGCGGCGGAGCAGGCCCAGCTCGATCGAATCGGCTGCGGAGTCGGCCCGTCCAGGCTCGGGCTCCGCAGGCGCTTCCAGCGGGGCTGCTACGCGCCAGCCATCCGCCGGCTCCCGGTCGAGGATCCCCATCTCCTCCAGCACTGACAGCAACCGGCCGAACAGCCGCCCGTGATCCCCCGTAACCCTCAGGCGGCGGCGCAACTCGTCCGTCTCGAAACGGTCCCCCTGATTGGGCTCCCATCCCAGCTCACGGAATGCGCCGAGCAGCTGTCGGCGGGACTCACGCTCCAGCCCGCGCCCCAACTCGGCGAGCGAGGCCCTGTCGTGGCCTGCCGCTTCAAGGTATCCGTCCATCGCTGCCAGGCCGGTCTCGATCTGTTGCGGAGCGGCGAGGAAGTCCGCCTGCCGGAGTCCCACCGCCGCCGCGGCGCGCCAGACCACCTCGTGCAGCGCCTCATCCACGCGGTGTTGCGACAGCGCCATGCGGCTCGCCTGCCTGAGCGCGAAGCCCTCGATGCGCGCCAGTTCCTCACCCGTCTTCGTGTAGAGCCAGACGTCTGCCTTGCGCGTCTGCCCGCTCTCGCCGCGGTCGAGTGCCCTGCAGAACACGCGCTCCGGCAGCGCATCGCGCAGGACGAATCGGTCCCAGCCGACCGGCAGCCATGGGCCCCGGGCTCCGTCCAGTTCCGCGATGCCACCCAGGACTTGGAAACAGGTGTGGAGCAGTACCGGATGTGCGAACAGATTCCGGTCTTCCACTGCCGTCGGCAACAGCACCTCGCCCAGCGCCTCGCCGGAGCCCGCCCAAAGCCGGCCTAGGCCGCGGAAGGCCGGACCGTACTCGAGGCCGACGGGGCCCGACTCGAAGTCCACGTCAGCTCGGGCAAGGCCCCCCCGCAGCGCACCAAGGTCTACCGTGCCGGACGCGGCTGCCACCGCCTGTGCCCAGCGGCCTTCGGCGTGTGTTTCCCATCGACCCTCCGCATCCCTGCTGACGACCTTCCAGCCGCCATCCTCGCCGAGCACCACTTGAACCAGACGGCACTCCTCGCCCGACAGCACGAGCGGGCGCTTGATCGATGTCTCGTGGAGGACGACGGGGAGTTCGTGGTCGGTTTCGCGGAGCGCTTCAGCCACCTGTGTCGCGTAGAGGGCGCCCGGTGCGACCACCTCGCCGAACACGCGGTGGTCTGCGAGCCAGGCCGGATGCTCACTCTGCAACTCTTTCTCGAAGGAGTGCTCGCCATCCGCGGAATCCCGCCGCACTCCGAGCAGCGCGTGCCCCAACCTTGGCCGCTTACGCGAGGATGGCGAGATCCAGTAGCGCTCCCGCTGGAACGGATAGGCGGGCAGCGAGACCCGCCGCCGCCGCTCCCCGACAAACAGGCCCTCGAAGGCGATGTCGAGACCCGCCTCGTACGCACCGGCCACCGCGACGGCGAAATCCCCGTTGCCGTCGCGCCGCTGGCTCGGGACCACCGGAGGCACCTCGGCGTGCGGCCAGGCGAGCGCCGCCATCGGTCCCAGCACGCCATGCGGCCCGATCTCCAGCAAGAGCCCTGCCTCCCGTGCCGCCAGCGTCCGCACCGCCGTCGCGAAGCGGACCGGCTCGCGCGCCTGGCGCCGCCAGTACGCCCCGTCAGGGGCGCTGTCCAGCACGCGCCCGCTCACATCGCTCACGAGCGGCACCGACGGTGCCGAGGCCCTAGGGGCCGCCGCTTCCAGATCCCCCAGCGCCGGATCCATCAGCGCGCTGTGGAAGGCGTGGCTGGTCCGCAGGCGCTCCACTCGGAGGCCGTCCCCTTCGAAGCGCTTCAGGAGCGCCTCGACTTCGGCCTCCGGCCCGCTCACGACTTGGTGCGCACCGTTGTCCGCTGCCAGCGACAGCGCACCTGCGAGCGCGGATGTGACCAGGTCGCGCGAGGCGAACACTGCCGCCATCGCACCTCCATCGGGAAGTGAACCCATCAGCGCGCCCCGACGCGTGGCGAACCGCATCCCGCTCTCGAGATCGAAGGCTCCGGCCGCCGCCGCGGCGGCTACCTCTCCGGCGCTGTGCCCGAAAACGATGTCGGGCCGCACCCCCACGCTGGCCCACAATGCCGTCAGCCCGCTCTCTAGCGCGTAGAGTGCCGGCTGCGTCCATTCGGTGCGCTCCAGCCGCTCGGAATCCTCGAAGATCACCTTGAGAAGCGCTCGGCCGCGCTCGGCGCGGAACACCTCCTCGCACCGGTCTAGGACCGCCCGGAAAACCGGCTCGGTCGCATAAAGCTCCCGCCCCATCCCCGCCCACTGGCTCCCCTGCCCGGTGTAGAGGAATGCGACTTTTCCTGCGGTGGTCGATGCCGCGGCACCCTGCCCCACCACCTCCAGCTGCTCCTCCAGCGAGGCACGATCACTGAACACGAGGCCGGAGCGGTAGCGGAAATGGCTCCGTCCCATCCCCGCCGTCCACGCCATGTCGGCGAGCGCCATGTCTTCCGGGAGGGCGGCCTGGTAGCGGCCGGCCAGCTGCTGGAGCGCTCCCTCAGACTTCGCCGACAGCGGGAGCAGGCGGTGCTGGCGGGGCGCGTCGGCCTGCGGGACGCCGTCATCAGCACCCGGCTGCGGCAGAGCCGGAACCTCGATGCGCGGCGGTTCGCGCTCCTCGGCGTATCCCTCGATCACGACGTGGGCGTTGGTGCCCGAGATCCCGAAGGAACTGACGCCGGCCCGCCGCGGCCGCTCCGCCTCTGGCCAAGGCGTCGCTTCCGACGTCACCCGGACGGGGAGCTCCTCCCAGTCCAGCCGCGGGTTGGGCCGCTCAAAGTGCAAGTGCCGCGGAATCATCCCGGAGCGGATCGCGAGCACCGCCTTGATCAGCCCGGCCACGCCGGCCGCCGCCTCCAAGTGGCCCACGTTCGTCTTGACCGATCCGACCAGCAGCGGGCGCTCCGGGCTCCGGCCCCGGCCATACACCGCCGCCGCCGCCTCCACTTCGACCGGATCGCCCAGCTCAGTGCCCGTGCCGTGTGCCTCCAGGTAGTCCACCGAGGAGGCGTTCACGCCCGCCCGCGCAAGCGCCTCTTCGATCACGCGCTCTTGGGCCGGGCCGTTCGGCACGGTCAGGCCGGCGCTCGCGCCGTCCTGGTTCACTGCCGACCCAAGCACCACCGCGAGGATTCGGTCTCCGGCTGCCTCCGCGTCTGCAAGGCGCTTGAGCGCAACCATCCCGCATCCCTCGCTCCGAACGTAACCATCGGCCGCCGAGTCGAAGGTCTTGCAGCGTCCATCAGCGGCGAGCATACCGGCGTCGGTGAAGATCCGGGTGGCGCTCGACGTCAGAACCGCGTTCACCCCTCCCGCCAGCGCTAGGTCCGCCTCGCCCTGCCGGAGCGCCGCTGCCGCTTGGTGCAGCGCGACCAGTGACGAGGAGCACGCGGTGTCCACCGTGATGGCTGGACCCTCGAGGCCCAGCGCGAAGGCGACCCGGCCGACCGCCGTCGAGGCGGCGATACCGGTGGACATGTAGAGATTGGTTGACGGGTCGTCGCCGAGTGTTGCGACCAGAGCCTCGTAGTCATGGCCGCACACTCCGCCATATACGCCGGTCCGGCTGCCGCGCAGCCCGACCGGGGCGATCCCGGCGTCCTCCAGCGCCGCCCAGCTGGTCTCGAGCAGCATCCGCTGTTGGGGATCCAGCAGCTCCGCCTCGACTGGGGCGATCCGGAAAAAGCCCGCGTCGAAGCGGTCGAGGCCTTCCACATAGGCGCCGAAGGGGCGCGCCGCCTCCGTCTCCGCATCCACGAAGAGCCCGTCCGGGCGCCCCTTCGTCACTAAGTCGGCCCCGGAGCGAAGCTGCGCCCAAAACGCCTCGGCGTCCTCCGCTCCGGGGAAACGGCAGGCCATGCCCACGATCGCGATGCGTTCGTCGCCGTGGCCCCGGCCGACAGGCAAGGCTCTAACCGGCGGCGCCTCCGGCGCCACACCGGCTACCTTGCCGGCGAGGTGCTCCGCCAGGCGGGCGATGTCGGGATGATCGAACACTGCGGTGTTGGAGACGACGAATGCGTCCCGGAAGGCCCGGTTGAGGCGGTTGCGAAGCTCGACCGCCATCAGCGAGTCCATGCCCAGCTCGAAGAATCCCGCCGAGGGCGGAGGTGCGGAGCGCAGTCGCAGGACTTCGACCAGCTGTCTCCCGAGGAACCGCGTCAGTGCTCCCCGGCGCTCCCCGGGGGCGAGCTGCCCGAGCCGCTTGAGGAGATCGTCTGGAGCGGCGGAAGCGCGGTCCTCTTCGCGCCCTGCCACTTCTGCTAGCCAAGGTGCCCGCGACGGAATCGCCGCCCAGTCGACAAACGCCGCCACGCTGGTCCCGACATCCTCGCGCACGAGGCGCGCTAGGGCACCGATGCCCTGCTCGGGAGACATCCACTCCTCAGCCGAGTCGGCCAGCCGCGACGTGATGCGCTCGCGCTGCTCCTCGGCCTCGCCGATGCCCGACCACGCCCCCCAAGCAATGGCCTGACCCGGCAGGCCCAGCGCCCTCCGGTGCCGTGCCAGCTGGTCCAGGAAGGCGTTGGCTGCCGCGTGGTTGGCTTGGCCCGGGCTCCCAACCACGCCCGCAAGGCTGGAGAACAGGACGAACAGGTCGAGCTGTCGGTCGAGCGTCGCCCTGTGCAGCCGCCATGCCCCCAGCACCTTGGGCCCGAGCACCCGCTCGAAGCGCTCCCAGTCTTGGTTCGTCAAGGCCGCGTCGGCAAGCGCTCCCACGCTGTGAATCACGCCCGCCAGCGGCGGCAGCTCGGCATCGATGCCGTGGAGCATTCCCGCCACCGACTCCTCGTCCGTGACGTCGGCGATCTCGACGCGCACCTCGGCGCTGCCCTCCCGGAGCTCCGCGACCAGCGCCTCGGTTTCCGGGTCGGGCAGGCGGCGTCCGTTCAGCACTATGGCCCCGGCGCCTGCTTCGGAGAGCCAGCGCGCCACCTCCAGCCCGAGCCCCCCGAGCCCTCCCGTGATCAGATAGCTGCGGTCCCCGCGCAGGCGCGCCTCGCCCGGTCCCGGTTCCGCCGAACCGCCCGCCGGTCCGGCGAGGCGCGTCAGCCGGGCAACCAAGCGGTCCCCGCCCCGGCGGGCGACGCGCGTCTCGCGGTCAGGGAAGAGCAGCTCGTCGGCGAGCGTACCGACGGACGGGGAGGACTCGGGATCCACGTCCAGCAGGCGCGGCGTCAGATCCCCGTGCTCCAGCTCCACCACGCTCGCGAAGCCCCACAGCGAGGCGCCCGCGAGTGCGCCGCAGCGCTCCCGCTCGATCACCTGGCCGCCCCGGGTCACGAACCAGGTGCCGCTGGCCGGCGACACGCCCGCGTCCGACATCCCCTGGACCAGCGCCAGCGCGCCCACATCGACCGCCTGCAGCTCCGCTGCCAGCTCCCGAGTCGAGAGCTCTGCACCGTCTGGCCGGAGCCCGCCCAGATACGCCACGCCGCGCAGGGGCAGCGCGCCCGGCAAGGACTCGAAGAACCCGCGCCACGCCTGGCGGTCAGCCTCTGCGGGGCCTTCGACCACCCGGCTGCCCCGGCGATCCAGCTCCGCTGCCAGCTGGGCGGCCAGCTCGCTCTCCCCGGCCAGCACGAACAGCCCGCCTTCGGCCCCCGCCTCCGATGGTCCCCGCGCCAGAATCAGCAGCGCCCCGGTCGGATCCTCGACCAAGGAGGTCCCGCCGAATCCGGCGTCCGCGAGAGCCTGCCGCCAGACGGGGGGCCGGACCAGCGCGTAGTCGGAGCGATATGCGTCTTGGAAGCGCCACCAGCCGGGCAGCAGGCCGAACGTCAGGTCCAGCCACTCCTTGCGGGCGGTTTCCTCGATGGCCGCCAGCACGCCCGACGGGGCCAGGAGTCGCCGGCAGTTGGCCAGTGCCTGACCCAGGTCGCGGGTAGCGTGCAGGATGTTCGCGGCGATCACGAGATCGTAGCCGCGGAGCGGGAAGCCCTGATCCACCGGATCCCGCTCAATGTCGAGAGCTTGGAAGCGAATTCCGGCGGCCCGCTCGCCAAGCTCGCGCTCTGCGTCGGGGAAGAAGCCGGTCGAGATGTCGGTGAAGGTGTATGCAGTCCGGTCGGACGGCAGCACGTCCAAGAGGGCGGCGGTGGTCGCGCCGGTCCCCGCGCCGATCTCGATTACCCGCAGCGGCCGGCCTTCCGGCAGCCCAGCGACCGCCGCCCGCACGGCATCGGCGACCATTTGGTTCACTACGCGCGCTAGGGCCGACTCCCGGTACAGGCGGGCCGCTCCCAGCTCGCCGCCGAAGAGCAGGTCCAGCGCATTGGCGCGCCCGCGGAGCACGTCAGCGAGCGACTCCCCGCAACGGCGGAGCACGTCCAGTTCGATCGATTCGGCTCGGGAGTCGGTTGGGGACGCCGCCGACTCCGCAGGCGCTTCCGGCGCGGTTACCACGCGCCAGCCTCCAGCCGGCTCCCGTCCGAGGAGCTCCATCTCCTCCAGCACTGACAGCAACCGACCGAACAGCCGCCCGTGATCCTCGGTTACCCTCAGCCGACGGCGCAACTCGTCCGTCTCGAAACGGTCGCCCGGAGCGGGCTCCCATCCCAGCTCCTGGAATCCGCGCAGCAGCAACCGGCGTGCCTCACGCTCCAGCTCGTGCTCCAGCTCGGTGAGCGAAGCCCTGTCGCGGTCCTCCGCTCCGAGGTATCGGTCCGGCGCTCCTAGGCCAGACTCAATCTCTTGGGGCTCCGCGAGGAAGTCCGCGTCCCGGAGGCCCACGGCCGCCCCCTCGCGCCACACCAACTCGTGCAGTGCCACCTCGACCCGGCCAGCCGACAGGGCCGCTCGGCTCGCGCGTCTGAGGGCGAAGCCCTCGATGCGCGCCAGTTCCTCCCCTCCTTCCGCGTAGAGACAGAGATCTGCCTTGCGCGTCTGGTCGCCCTCGCTGCGGTCCAGCGCCCGGCAGAACAGGCGCTCCGGCAGCGCCTCGGGGAGGACGAAGCGGTCCCAGCCGATTGGCAGCCATGTGTCCCCGGCTGCGTCCAGTTCCGCGACGCCGCCCAGCGCTTGGAAACAGGCGTCGAGCAGCGCCGGATGCGCGACCAGCCCGTGGTTTTCCGTTCCCGCCGGCAGCAGCACCTCGCCCACTGCCTCGCCGGAGCCCGCCCACAGCCGCGCCAGACCACGGAAGGCCGGACCGTAGTCGAGGCCAGCTGCGCGCAGCTGGCGGTATCCGGCCTCCACATCCACTGGGACGAGGGCGTCCTGCAGAGCCCCGAGGTCCTTTGTCGCGGACGCGGATGCTGCGAGCGGTGCCCAGCGGCCTTCGGCGTGCGTCTCCCACCGCCCGCCCGCAGCCCTGCTGACGACCTTCCAAGCGCCGTCCTCGCCGAGCACCACCTGAACCAGCCGGCCCTCCTCGCCCGACAGCACCAGCGGTCGCGTGATCGCGCTCTCTTCGAGCGCGACCTGGACTCCGGGATGCGTTTCGCGAAGCGCCTCGACCACCTGCACCGCGTAGAGCGCCCCCGGCGCTACGACGTTCCCGAACACCCGGTGGTCTGCCAGCCAAGCGGGATCCCGACTGTCTAGCTGCCGCTCGAAGGAGTGCTCGCCATCCGGCGAATCCCGCCGCACTCCGAGCAGCGCGTGCCCCGTCTCTGACCGCCGTCGCGCAGGGGCGGAGATCCAGTAGCGCTCCCGCTGGAACGGATAGGCCGGCAGCGAGACCCGCCGCCGCCGCTCCCCGGCGAACAGGCCCTCGAAGGCAATATCGAGACCCCCCTCGTACGCGCCCACCACCGCCCCGACGAAGTCCCCGTCCCCGCCACGCCGCTGGCTTGTAATCACCGCGGGCGCCTCGCCGTGCGGCCAGCCCAGCGCCGCCATCGGGCCCAGCACGCCATGCGGCCCGATCTCCAGCAGAAGCCCCGCCTGCAAGTCCGCCAGCGTCCGCAGCGCCGTCGCGAATTGGACTGGCTCGCGCGCTTGGCGCCGCCAGTACGCTCCGTCAGGCGCCGCTTCCAGCACGTGCCCGCTCACATCGCTCACCAGCCGCACCGTCGGTGCAGAGGCCCTAGGTGCCGCCGCTTCCAGCTCCGCCAGCACCGGATCCATCAGCGCGCTGTGGAAAGCGTGGCTGGTCCGCAGACGCTCCACTCGCAAACCGTCCTCTTCGAACCTCTTCAGCAGCGCTTCGATGTCGGCCTCCGGCCCGCTCGCGACCTGGTGCGTGCCGTTATCGGCGGCCAGGCACACCGCAGCGCCAAGGCTGGCTGCGACCCGCTCCGCCGGAGCGAACACCGCCGCCATCGCACCCCCCTCGGAGAGCGAACCCATCAGCGCGCCCCGGCGCGTAGCGAACCGCATGCCGGTCTCGAGATCAAAGGCCCCCGCAGCCGCCGCAGCCGCGATCTCTCCCACGCTGTGCCCGAACACGATGTCGGGCCGCACGCCCACGCTGGCCCACAGCGCGGTCAGCCCGCTCTCCAGCGCGTAGAGCGCCGGCTGCGTCCACTCGGTCCGGTCCAGCCGCCCGGCATCGTCGAAGATCACCGGGAGAAGCGCCCTGCCGCGCTCTGCGCGGAACACTTCCTCGCACCGGTCCAAGACCGCCCGGAAGACCGGCTCGGCCTCATAGAGCTCCCGGCCCATGCCCGCCCACTGGCTGCCCTGCCCGGTGTAGAGGAAGGCAACACTTCCTTCGGTGGATGACGCGACTGCGTCCTGCCTCACGACCTCCAACTGCTCCTTGAGCGAGGCACGATCGCTGAACACTAGGCCGGAACGGTAGCGAAGATGGCTCCGGCCCGCGCTCGCCGTCCACGCCATGTCCGCGAGCGGGGTATCGTCGGAAAGAACTGCTTGGTACAGGCTGGCTAGCTGCCGGAGGGCGTCCTCGGACTTCGCTGAGATCGGGAGCAGGCGGTGCAGGCGGCGTGCGTCGGCCTGCGGGACGAGGTCATCCGCACCCGACTCCGGCGGTACGAGCACCGCGATGCGCGGCAGTTCGCGCTCCTCGGCGTACCCCTCGATCACGACATGGGCGTTGGTGCCCGAGTATCCGAAGGAGCTGACAGCGGCCCGCCGCGGCCGCTCCGCCTCCGGCCAGGGCGTCGCCTCCGACGTCACACGGACGGGGAGCTTCTCCCAGTCCATCCGTGGGTTGGGGAGTTCGAAGTGCAGGTGACGCGGAATCACCCCGGAACGGATCGCGAGCACCGCCTTGATTAGCCCGGCCACGCCCGCTGCCGCCTCTAGGTGGCCTATGTTCGTCTTCACCGATCCGATTAGCAGCGGGCGGCTCCCGCTCCGCCCGCGGCCGTACACCGCAGCCGCCGCCTCCACTTCGACCGGATCGCCCAGTTCGGTGCCTGTGCCGTGTGCCTCCAAGTAGTCGATTGAGGAGGCCTCGACACCCGCCCGTGCGAGCGCCTCTTCGATCACGCGCTCTTGGGCCGGGCCGTTCGGCACGGTCAAGCCGGCGCTCGCGCCGTCTTGGTTCACCGCCGATCCGAGCACAACCGCGAGGATCCGGTCCCCGGCCGCCTCCGCGTCCGCAAGGCGCTTGAGCACAACCATCCCGCATCCCTCGCCCCGCACATAGCCGTCGGCCGCGGCGTCGAAGGTCTTGCAGCGCCCATCCGCGGCGAGCATGTCGGCATCAATCGCGAGCCTGGTGAGTTCTGCCCTCAAGATCGCGTTCACCCCTCCTGCCAGCGCCAGATCCGCCTCGCCTGCGCGCAATGCCGCTGCCGCTTGGTGCAGCGCGACCAGCGACGAGGAACACGCGGTGTCCACGGTGATGGCCGGACCCTCGAAACCGAGTGCAAACGCGATCCGGCCGATCGCGGCCGAGAACGCAACGCCAGTAGACCTGTAGAGGGTCGTCGACGGTTCCTCGACGGTCTCACTGACGAGCGCCTGATAATCATTCGTCGAGATTCCGCCGAAGACTCCCGTTCGGCTTCCACGTAGCCTGTCCGGGGCGATGCCGGCGTCCTCGAGTGCCGCCCAGCTTGTCTCGAGCAGCATCCGCTGCTGGGGGTCGAGGAGTTCCGCCTCGACCGGGGCGATTCGGAAGAAGTCGGCATCGAAACGGTCTAGTCCATCCACATAGGCGCCGAAGTGGCGCGCCGCCTCCGTCTCGGCATCCACGAAGAGCCTGTCCGGACGTCCCCTTGTCACCAGATCGGCCTCGGAGTAAAGCTGCGCCGAGAAGGCCTCGGCATCCGATGCACCGGGGAAGCGGCAGGCGATGCCGACGATCGCGATGCGTTCGTCCTCCCGCTGCCTGGCGGCGGGCAGGGCACGCTCGGAGTGTGCCTCCGTTACCACCCCGCCAAGCTTGCCTGCAAGGTGTTCTGCTAGTCGGGCGATGTCGGGATGATCGAAGATCGCGGTGTTTGAGACGGCGAACGCTTCCCGAAAGACCCGGTTCAGGCGGTTGCGAAGCTCCACTGCCATCAGCGAGTCCATGCCCAGTTCGAAGAATCCCGCCGAGGGAGACGGGACGGAACGGAGGCGGAGGATCTGGACCACCTGCTCCTTGAGGAACCGGATCAGCTCGCCGCGGAGCTCGTTAGAGGCGAGTCCCCGGAGCCGCCACAGCAGTTGGTCAGCAGCCTGACCGGCGACCCGATCTTCCCGGGCGGCGAAAGAGTGGGCCGCCCTGCGCCCCGTCACCTCCTTGAGCCAAGGGGCCTGCATCGGAAGCGCTGACCAGTCGACGAACGCCGCCACACTGGTTCCGACCCCCAGATGCACGAGCCGTTCCAAGGCCTGGATGCCTTGTTTGGGTGTGATCCATTCTTGGCCGTATTGGGCAAGCTGCGATGCGACGCGTTCGCGACGCTCTTCGGCTTGGCCGGTCTCCGACCACGGTCCCCACGCAATGGCTTGGCCCGCCAGGCCCAGCGCCCTCCGGTGCCGTGCCAGCTGGTCCAGGAAAGCGTTGGCCGTCGCGTAGTTGGCCTGTCCCGGGTTTCCGACCACCCCCGCCAGGCTGGAGAAGAGGACGAACAGGTCGAGCTGCCGGTCGAGCGTCGCTCGGTGCAGGCGCCAAGCCCCCAGCACCTTGGGCCCGAGCACCCGCTCGAACCCCTCCCAGTCCTGGTTCGTCAATGCCCCGTCGGCAAGCGCTCCCACGCTGTGGATCACGCCAGCCAGCGGCGGCAGCTCGGCGTCGATGCGCTGGAGCATTCCCGCCACCGCCCCCTCGTCCGTAACGTCGACGATCTCGAGGCGCACCTCGGCACTGCCCTGCCGGAGCTCCGCGATCAGCGCCTCGGCAGCCGGGTCGGGCGGGCGGCGCCCGTTCAGCACGATGGCACCGGCTCCCGCCCCGGCGAGCCAACGCGCCACTTCCAGCCCGAGTCCGCCGAGGCCTCCCGTGATCAGATAGCTGCGGTCCCCGCGCAGCCCGGCCTCGCCCGGCCCGGATTCCGCCGCGTCCTCCGCCCGCCCGGCGAGGCTCGTCAGCCGGGCAACCAGGCGGTCCCCGCCCCGGTGGGCGACGCGCGTCTCGCGGTCGGGGAAGAGCAGCTCGTCGGCAAGCTTGCCGGCGGACGGGGGAGACTCGGGATCCAGGTCCAGCAGGTGCGGCGTCAGATCTCCGTGCTCCAACTCCACCACGCTCGCGAAGCCCCACAGCGAGGCGCCCGCGAGCGCGCCGCAGCGCTCCCGCTCGATCACTTGGCCACCCCGGGTCACGAACCAAGTGCCGTTGACCGGCGACACGCCCGCGTCCGACATTCCCTGGACCAGCGTCAGAGCGCCCCTGTTGACCGCCTCCATCTCCGCCTCCAGCTCTCGAGTCGAGAGTTCGGCGCCGTCTGGCCGGAGCCCGCCCAGATACGCCACGCCGCGCAGGGGCAGCGCGCCCGGCAGGGACTCGAAGAACCCGCGCCACGCCGGGCGGTCGGCCTCCGCGGGGCCTTCGACCGTCCGGCTACCGCGGCGATCCAGCTCCGCCGCCAGCTCGGCACGCAGCTCGCTCTCCCCGGCCAGCACAAACAGCCCGTCCTCGACTCCCGCCTCCGACGGCCCCCGCGCCAGAATCAGGAGCGCTCCCGACGGATCCTCGACCAGGGAAGTCTCCGCGAATCCCGCGTCCGCGATGGCCTGCCGCCAGACAGTGGGCCCGGCCAGCGCGTGATCGGTGCGGTACGCGTCTTGGAAACGCCACCATCCGGGCAGCAGGCCGAGGGTCAAGTCCAGCCACTCCTTGCGGGCGGTTTCCTCGACGGCCACCAGCACGCCGGACGGGGCTAGGAGGCGCCCGCAGTTGGCGAGCGTCTGAGCTAGGTCGCGAGTCGCGTGCAGGACGTTCGTGGCGATCACGAGGTCGTAGCCGTGGGGAGCCAACCCTTGATCCGTCGGATCTCGTTCGATGTCGACCGCTAGGAAGCGAAGGCTCGCGCCCCGCTCGCCTAACCGCTGCTCAGCATCAGTGACCGAGTCCGTCGAGATGTCGGTGAAGGTAAACTCGGTCAGGTCGGCCGGCAGGATGTCTAGAAGGGTCGAGGAGGTTGTGCCCGTCCCTGCGCCGATCTCGATCACCCGCAGGGGCCGGCCTTCCGGCAGTCCGGCGACCGCCGCGCTCACGGCGTCGGCGGCCATTCGGTTCAACGCACATGTGACGGAAGACTCGCGGTACAGCCTCGCCGCTCCCAGTTCTCCGCCGAAGAGCAGGTCCAGTGCATTGGCGCGGCCGCGGAGCACATCGGCGAGCGACTCCCCGCAGCGGCGGAGCAGGCGCAGCTCGATGGAATCGGAATCGGAGTGAGTCGGCCCCCCCTCAGTCTCTGGGGGTGCTTCCGGTGCGGCTGCAACATGCCAACCGCCTGCCGGCTCCCGGTCGAGGAGCCCGATTTCCTCCAGCACCGACAGCAAGCGGCCGAACAGCCGCCCGCAGTCCTCCGTCACCCTGAGCTGGCGACGCAGCTCGTCCGTCTCGAATCGGTCTCCCCTGCTAGGCTCCCATCCCAGTTCCCGGAGTCCACGCAGCAGTAACTGCCGGGACTCACGCTCCAGCTCGCGCCCGAGGGCGACAAGCGAAGCCCTGTCGCTGCCCTCCGCCTCGAGGTATCCGTCCAGCTCTCCTAGGCCGGACTCGATCTCCTGAGGCGCGGCGAGGAAGTCCGCCTGCCGGAATCCCACCGCCGCCCCTTCGCGCCACACCACCTCGTGCAGCGCCTCCTCTACCCGGTCACCCGAAACCACCGTCCGGCTCGCCTGTCTGAGCGCGAAGCCCTCGATGCGCGCCAGCTCCTCGCCCGTTTCCGTGTAGAGCCAGAGGTCTGTCTTGCGTGTCTGCCCGCCTTCGCCGCGGTCGAGTACCCGGCAGAAGACGCGCTCCGGCAGCGCGTCGCGCAGGATGAGGCGGTCCCAGCCGATCGGCAGCCACGTCCCGCCTGCCTCCGCCAGCTCCGTGACAGCCCCCAGCACCTGGAAACAGGCGTCGAGCAGTGCCGGATGCACGAGAAGGTTCCGGTGATCCACGTTGGCTGGCAGCAGCACCTCGCCCAGTGCTTCGTTGTGCCCCGCCCAGAGCTGGCCCAGACCGCGGAAGGCCGGCCCGTACTCGAGGCCAACGAGAACCGACTCGAAGTCCGTGCTCAGCTGAGTGAGGCTGGACCTCAGCGCACCGAGGTCCGCCGACTCGGACATGGCTCCGGCGAGAGATGCCCAGCGGCCTTCGGCATGTGTCTCCCATCGCCCGCCCGCATCCCTGCTGACGACTGTCCAGCCGCCGTGCTCGCTGAGTCCCACTTGGACCAGACGCCCCTCATCGCCGGACAGCACGAGCGGGCGCGTGATCGCGGCCTCCTCTAAGACGACGGGCAGTTCGTGATGCGTTTCGCGGAGGGCTTCAGCCGCCTGTGCCGCGTAGAGTGCGCCCGGTGCGACGACTTCGCTGAACACCCGGTGGTCTGCCAGCCATGCCGGGTCCCGGCTGTCTAGCTGCCGCTCGAAGGAGTGCTCGCCATCCGGGGAATCCCGCTGCACGCCGAGGAGCGCGTGTCCCGCCTCCGTCCGCAGACGCTGGGAAGCGCGCGTCCAGTAGCGTTCCCGCTGGAAGGGATAGGAGGGCAGCGAGATCCGGCGGCGGCGTTCGCCGACAAACAGACCCTCGAACGCAATGTCGAGACCCGCCTCGTACGCGCCCGCCACCGCCCCGACAAAGTCCCCGTTCGCGCGGCGCTGCTGGCTCGGGATCACCGGAGGCGCCTCGCTGTGCGGCCAGCCCAGCACCGTCATCGGGCCCAGCACGCCATGGGGCCCGATTTCCAGCAGAAGCCCCGGCTCCAAGGCCGCCAGCGTCCGCAGCGCCGTCGCGAATTGGACCGGCTCGCGCGCCTGGCGCCGCCAGTACGCTCCGTCGGGAGCCGCTTCCAGCACCTGCCCGCTCACATCGCTCACCAGCCGCACCGAAGGTTCCGAGGCGTGGGGTGCCGTCGCCTCCAGTTCCGCCAGCACCGGGTCCATCAGCGCGCTGTGGAAGGCGTGGCTGGTCCGCAGGCGCTCCACTCGCAGACCGTCCTGTTCGAATCTCTGCAGAAGCAGCTCGAGGTCGGCCTCCGGCCCGCTCACGACTTGGTGCGCACCGTTGTCGGCAGCCAGCGAGACGCCTTCCGGGAGCGCATCGCGCACGCGGTCCACGGAAGCGAACACCGCAGCCATCGCCCCGTCCTCGGGCAGCGAACCCATCAGCGCGCCCCGGCGCGCGGCGAACCGCAGCCCGGTCTCCAGATCAATGGCTCCCGCTGTCGCCGCCGCCGCGATCTCTCCCACGCTGTGCCCGAACACGATGTCGGGCCGCAGCCCCACGCTGGCCCACAGCGCGGTCAGCCCGCTCTCCAGCGCGTAGAGTGCCGGCTGCGCCCACTCGGTCCGATCCAACTGCCGACCGCCGGGCTCCTCGAACATCACTTGCAGCAGCGACGCCTCTCGCTCTGCGCGGAACACCTCCTCGCAGCGGTCCAGAACCGCTCTGAACACCGGCTCGGTCGCATACAGCTCCCGGCCCATGCCCGCCCACTGGCTCCCCTGCCCGGTGTAGAGGAAGGCGACCTTTCCTGCGCGGGACGACGCCACGGCGCCCTGCCTCACCACTTCCAGCTGCGCCTCTAGCGAGGCGCGGTCGCTGAATACGATGCCCGAGCGGTACGGGAAGTGGCTCCGGCCAGTCCCGGCAGTCCAAGACAGGTCGGCCAGCGGTGGGTCTTCCGCCAGGGCGGCCCGGTACCTGTCAGCCAGCTGCCGGAGAGCTTGCTCGGACTTCGCCGACAGCGGCAGCAGGCGGTGCCGACGGGGCGCGCCGGGCTGCCGGTCGCGGCCGTCCGCACCCGACTCCGGCAGTGCGGGCACCTCGATGCGCGGCGGCTCGCGCTCCTCGCCGTATCCCTCGATCACGACATGGGCGTTGGTGCCCGAGTATCCGAACGAGCTGACGGCGGCCCGCCGCGGACGCTCGGCCTCCGGCCAAGGCGTCGCCTCCGCCGTCACTCGGACGGGGAGCTTCTCCCAGTCCATCCGCGGGCTGGGACGCTCGAAGTGCAGATGGCGCGGAATCAGCCCGGATCGGATCGCGAGCACCGCCTTGATCAGCCCGGCCACGCCCGCTGCCGCCTCGAGGTGGCCCACGTTCGTCTTCACCGATCCGATCAGCAGCGGGCGGTCCGGGCCGCGGCCGCGGCCGTACACCGCCGCCGCCGCCTCGACCTCGACCGGATCGCCCAGCTCGGTGCCCGTGCCGTGCGCCTCCAGGTAGTCCACCGAGGAGGGCTCCGCGCGCGAGCGCGCAAGCGCCTCCTCGATCACCCGCTCTTGGGCCGGGCCGTTCGGCACGGTCAGGCCGGCGCTCGCGCCGTCTTGGTTCACCGCCGCCCCCAGCACCACCGCGAGGATCCGGTCTCCGGCTGCCTCCGCGTCCGCGAGGCGCTTGAGCACAACCATCCCGCATCCCTCGCCGCGCACAAAGCCGTCGGCTGCCGAATCGAAGGTCTTGCAGCGTCCGTCCTCGGCGAGCATCCCCGCGTCGGTGAAGATCCGCGTGGCGGTGGAGGTCAGGATCGCGTTCACCCCTCCTGCCAGCGCCAGGTCCGTCTCGCCCGCGCGAAGCGCCGCCGCCGCCTGGTGCAGCGCGACCAGCGACGAGGAACACGCCGTGTCCACCGTGATGGCCGGACCCTCGAGGCCGAGCGCGAAGGCTACCCGGCCGACCGCGGCCGAGGGTGTGACACCGGTGGACCGGTAGAGATTGGTTGACGGATCGTCGCCGGGTGTTGATACCAGCGCAGCGTAGTCGTGGCTGCATACTCCTCCATACACTCCGGTCCGGCTGCCGCGCAGGCCGTCCGGTGCGATCCCGGCGTCCTCCAGCGCCGCCCAGCTGGTCTCGAGCAGCATCCGCTGCTGGGGATCGAGCAGTTCCGCCTCGACCGGGGCGATTCGGAAAAAGCCCGCGTCGAAGCGGTCTAGGCCCTCGACATAGGCGCCGAAGGGGCGAGCCGCCTCTGTCTCGGCATCCACGAAGAGCCCGTCCGGGCGCCCCCTCGTCACCAGATCGGCCCCGGCGCGAAGCTGCTCCCAGAATGTCCGGGCGTCCGCCGCCCCGGGGAAGCGGCAGGCCATGCCGATGATCGCGATGCGTCCTTCGCCTCGGTGCCGAACGGGCGGCAGGGCGCGCACCCGCGGCGCCTCCGGTGACCCGTCGTCAAGCTGGCTCGCAAGGTGTTCCGCCAGGCGGGCAATGTCGGGATGGTCGAAGACGGCGGTGTTGGAGACGACGAACGCGCCCCGGAAGGCCCGGTTCAGGCGGTTGCGAAGCTCGACCGCCATGAGCGAGTCCATACCCAGCTCGAAGAATCCTGCCGAGGCGGGCGGGGCGGAGCGCAGCCGCAGAATCCGGATTACCTGCTCGCCTAGGAACCGGATCAGTTCATCCCGGCGTTCCTCGCCAGGGAGGCCTCTGAGTCGGCGTAGAGAGTCTTCCGGATCGTCGACCGAGCGGATCTCCGGGCGTCCCATCACCTCCGCCAGCCAAGGTGCCCGCACCGGAAGCGCCGGCCAGTCGACGGACGCCACCACGCTGGTCCCGACGTCCTCGCGCACAAGCCGCGCCAAAGTCCGGAGGCCCGGCTCGGTACCGATCCACTCCTCGCTCGGATCGGCGAGCTGTGTCGCGCTGCTGCTCGGCCTTCCCGACGTCTGCCATGCAATGGCCTGACCCGGCAGGCCGAGCGCCCGGCGGTGCCGCGCCAGCTGGTCCAGAAAGGCGTCGGCCGCCGCGTGGTTGGCCAAGCCCGGATGCCCGACGACGCCCGTCAGGCTGGAGAAGAGGACGAACAAGTCGAGCTGCCGGTCGAGCGTCGCCCGATGCAGCCGCCAAGCGCCCAGCGCCTTGGGCCCCAGCACGCGCTCGAACCGCTGCCAGTCTTGGTTCGTCAAGGCCGCGTCGGCGAGCGCTTCCACGCCGTGGATCACCCCCGCCAGCGGCGGCAGCTCGGCGTCGATGCGCCGCAGCATCCCCGCCACCGCCTCCCCGTCGGTCACGTCCGCGATCTCGACGCGCACTTCGGCGCCGCCCTGCCGGAGTTCCGCCACCGCCACCTCCGCTGCCGCGTCGGGCCGGCGGCGCCCGTTCAGCACGATCGACCCTGCCCCTGCCCCGGCCAGCCAGCGCGCCGCCTCCAGCCCGACCCCTCCGAGCCCCCCCGTAACCAGATAGCTGCGGTCCTCCCGCAGCCGGCCCGCAGCCAGTGCCGAGGGCACGAGCACGAGCTTGCCGACGTGGCGCGCCGCCTGCAGTTCGCTCAGCGCCGCAGCGGCCTCCGCCAGCGGCCAGCGGGTGCAGGGCAGGGGTTCGAGATCCCCTGACGTGACCCGCTCCAGCACACTCCGCAGAACCGTCCCGAGTCGCTCCGGCTCCTCCCGCATGAGCCGGTCCAGCTCCATCACCAGGTAGCGAACGTCCGGGCGCTCGGCCGCCATCTCCCCGACGCTCCGGATGTTGCGCTTCCCGAGTTCGACGAAGGATCCGCCCGGCGCGAGACACGACAGGCTGGCCTCGATGAAGCCCTCCCCGGAGAGGCTGTTCAGCACCATCTCCACGCCCGCGCCCGCGGTCGCTTCCAAGATCTGCCGGCCGAAGGCCGGGGAGCGGCTGTCGAACACCGCCGCGACGCCCAGCGAACGCAGGTACTGCTGCTTCGGCGCGCTCGCAGTCGCGTACACCTCCAGCCCCGCTGCCTGCGCCAGCCGGATCGCAGCGTGACCGACGCCCCCCGTGCCCGCATGGACCAGCACCCGCGCCCCCGCGCCCAGGCCAGCATGCTCGAAGGCCAGCGCCGCGGTCACGGACGCTACCGGGAGGGTCGCCAGTTCCGCTGCCGAAAGGCCGGGCGGTGCCGGCACGACACACGCCGCGCGCGTGACCACCTCGGGCCCGAAGGCTCCGCGGGCGAATCCCGCCACCCGCTCCCCGGCTTGCAGTCCACGCACGCCCTGGCCCAGCTCCACGACCTGCCCGCACAGCTCGATGCCGAGCGGTTGGTCGGCCCCCACGACCTGCATCCCCACCATCACGTCGTGGAAGTTCACCCCGGCCGCCTCGAGCCGTACCCGAACCTCGCCGGGACCCGCTGCTTTCGAGGCCTCCTCCACGCGCAGCGCGTCGAGCGCTCCGGCCGGATCGGCCGCCCAGCGCCATTGGCCGTCTTCCGGGAGCTCGACCCGGCCGGCGAACCTCGTCAGCCGAGCGACTAGGCGGGCCCCCTGCCGCCAGGCGACGCGCGTCTCCCGGTCTGCAAACAGCAACTCGTCGGCCAGCGTGCCGGCGGCCGGGTCCACCTCCGGGTCCAAGTCCAGCAGCCGAGGGGCCAGATTCGCATGCTCTAGGCCCACCACGCCCGCAAGGCCCCAGAGCATGGCTCCGGGCAGGGCGCCGGAGCGCTCCCGGCCGATCACTTGTCCGCCCCGGGTCACGAACCAAGTGCCTCGCGCGGGCGTCACGCCCGCGTCCGACATCCCCTGCACCAGAGCCAGCGCGCTCGCCCCGATGCGCTCCGCGTCCGCGCCCAGCTTCGCGGTCGAATGCCCCGCCGCGTCGCGCCGCACGCCTTCCAGATGCACCACGCCCCGCAGCGGTGCCTCGCCGCCCAGCGCCTTGAAGAATGACCGCCATGACGCCCGCCCCCCGTCCGCCGGGCCCGCCAGCACGTCCTGTCCCCGCTTGCGGAGTTCGGTCTCGAGGGCTTCGGGGAACGCTCCCGTTCCCGCCAGCACGAAACGGCCCGGGCCGGCTTGCACCTCCGACGGCCCCCGCGCCAGGATCAGCAGCGCTTTGGACGGACCCTCGATCAGGGACATGCCGCCGAAGCCGGCGTCCGCCAGGGCCTGGCGCCAGACGGAGGGCCCGACCAGCGCGTGGTCGGAGCGGTACGCGTCCCGGAAGCGCCACCAGCCGGGCAGCAGCCCGAAGGTCAGGTCCAGCCATTCCTTGGCGGCTTCCTCGACGGCCACCAGCATGCCGGACGGGGCCAGCAGGCGCCGGCAGTGGGCGAGCGTATCGCCCAGGTCGCGGGTCGCGTGCAGCACGTTGGCGGCGATCACGAGGTCGTAGCCGTGCTGCGCGAAACCCTGATCGGCCGGGTCCCGCTCGATGTCCAGCGCCCGGAATAGGAACTCCGGGCCGCGCTCGCCGAATCGCCGCTCGGCTTCCGGGAAGAAGGCGGTCGAGACGTCGGTGAAGCTGTATTCGGTCCCGCCGGCCGGCAGCGCGTCCACGAGGGCGGACGTGGTCGCGCCTGTCCCTGCGCCGATCTCGATCACCCGCAGCGGGCGGCCCTCGGGCAATCCCGCGACCGCCGCGCGCACGGCGTCGGCGGCCATGCGGTTCAGCGCCCGCATGGCGGGCGACTCGCGGTACAGGCTCGCCGCTCCCGGCTCCCCGCCGAACAGTAGGTCCAGCACGTCGACGCGGCCGCGGAGCCCCTCGGAGAGCGACCCCCCGCAGCGGCGCAGCAAGCCCAGCTCGATCGAATCGGCGGCGTCGGCAGGCCCGGCCACGCCCTCCACCGGCAATTCCGGCGCGGCTGTCACGAGCCAGCCGCCCGCCTGGTCCCGGCCGAGGACCCCCATTTCCTCCAGCACCGCCAGCAAGCGGACGAACAGCTGCCCGTGATCTTGCGTCACCTTCAGCCGGCGGCGCAGCTCGTCCGTCTCGAAACGGTCTCCCGGACTGGGCCGCCAGCCCAGCTCGTCGAAACCGCGCAGCAGCAGCCGGCGTGACTCGCGCTTCAGCGCGCGCCCCAGCGCGGCGAGCGAGGCCCCGTCGCGGCCCTCCGCCGTGAGGTAGCCCTCCAGCGCTCCCAGGCCGGTCTCGATCTGCTCGGGCGCGGCGAGGAATTCCGCCTCCCGGAGTCCCGCCGGCGCCCCCTCGCGCCACGCCACCTCGTGCAGAGCCTCTTCCGTCCGGTGTCCCGACAGGGCCGCCCGGCTCGTTCGTCTGAGCGCGAAGCCCTCGACGCGCGCCAACTCCTCGCCCGTCTCCGAGTAGAGCCACAGATCGGCCCTGCGCGCCCCGCCCTCTTCGCCGCGGCTGAGCGCCCGGCAGAATACGCGCTCCGGCAGCGCCTCGCGCAGGACGAACCGGTCCCAGCCGGCCGGCAGCCATGTTCCCGCTGCTTCGGTCTGCTCGGGGATGCCACCCAATACTTGGAAACACGCGTCGAGCAGCGCCGGATGCGCGAGCAGGTCGCGCCGGTCCGTTCCCGCCGGCAGCACCACCTCGCCCAGCGCTTCGTCGTGCCCCGACCAGAGCTGGGTCAGACCGCGGAAGGCCGACCCGTAGTCGAGTCCGGTACTGTTCCGCTCCAGTTCGAAGTACTCCGCCGTCACATCCACTTGGGCAAGGCCGACCTGCAGTCCGCCGAGATCTACCGGTTCGGAGGCAGCTGCTGCAGGCGCCACCCAGCGGCCTTTGGCATGTGTTTCCCATTGCCCAGCCACATCCCTGCTGACGACCTTCCAAGCGCGGTCGTCGCCGAGCAGCACTTGCACTACACGGCCTTGGCGCCCCGATAACACGAGCGGTCGCGTGATCGCGGTCTCCTCGAGTACGACGGGAAGTTCGTGGTGCGTTTCCCGTAGCGCTTCACCCACCTGCGCGGCGTAGAGGGCCCCCGGCGCAATCACTTCGCCAAACACGCGGTGGTCTGCCAGCCATGCCGGGTCCCGGCTGTCTAGCTGCCGCTCGAAGGAGTGCTCGCCATCCGGGGAATCCCGCTGCACGCCGAGGAGCGCGTGTCCCGCCTCCGTCCGCAGACGCTGGGAAGCGCGCGTCCAGTAACGTTCCCGCTGGAAGGGATAGGAGGGCAGCGAGATCCGGCGGCGGCGTTCGCCGACAAACAGACCCTCGAATGCAATGTCGAGACCCGCCTCGTACGCGCCCGCAACGGCCCCGACGAAGTCCCCGTTCACGCCGCGCCGCTGGCTCGGGATCACCGGAGGCGCTTCGCAGTGCGGCCAGCCGAGTTCCGCCATCGGGCCCAAAACGCCGTGGGGGCCGATCTCCAGCAGAAGCCCCGCCTCCAAAGCGGCCAGCGTCCGCAGCGCCGTCGCGAACTGGACCGGCTCGCGCGCCTGGCGCCGCCAATACGCTCCGTCGGGAGCCGCTTCCAGCACCTGCCCGCTCACATCGCTCACCAGCCGCACCGAAGGTTCCGAGGCTTCGGGTGCCGCCGCTTCCAGTTCCGCCAGCACCGGGTCCATCAGCGCGCTGTGGAAGGCGTGGCTGGTCCGCAGGCGCTCCGCTCGCAGACCGTCCCGTTCGAATCTCTGCAGGAGCAGCTCGAGGTCGGCCTCCGGCCCGCTCACTACTTGGTGCGCACCGTTGTCGGCAGCCAGCGAGACGCCTTCCGGGAGCGCATCGCGCACGCGGTCCGCGGAAGCGAACACCGCCGCCATTGCCCCGTCTTCAGGCAGCGACCCCATCAGCGCGCCCCGGCGCGCGGCGAACCGCATCCCGGTCTCCAGATCAATGGCTCCCGCGGTCGCGGCCGCCGCGATCTCTCCCACGCTGTGCCCGAACACGATGTCGGGCCGCACCCCCACGCTGGCCCACAGCGCGGTCAGCCCGCTCTCCAGCGCGTAGAGTGCCGGCTGCGCCCACTCGGTCCGATCCAACTGCCGCCCGCCGGGATCCTCGAACATCACTTGCAGGAGCGATGCATCTCGCTCTGCGCGGAAGACCTCCTCGCAGCGGTCCAAGACCGCCCTGAAGACGGGCTCGGTCCCATAGAGCTCCCGGCCCATGCCCGCCCACTGGCTCCCCTGCCCGGTGTAAAGGAAGGCGACCTTTCCAGCGCGGGACGACGCGACGGCACCCTGCCTCCCCAGATCCAGCTGCGCCTCCAGCGAGGGGCGATCGCCGAAGACGATGCCCGAGCGGTGCGGGAAGTGGCTCCGGCCCGTCCCGGCGGTCCAAGACATGTCAGCCAGCGGTGTGTCGTCCGACAGGGCGGCCCGGTATCTGTCGGCCAGCTGCCGGAGAGCTTGCTCGGACTTCGCCGAGAGCGGGAGCAGGCGGCTCCGGCGGGGCGCGCCGGCCTGCGGAACACGGTCATCCGCACCCGACTCAGGCAGTGCGGGCACCTCGATGCGCGATGGTTCGCGCTCCTCGGCGTAGCCCTCGATCACGACATGGGCGTTGGTGCCCGAGTACCCGAAGGAGCTGACGGCGGCCCGCCGCGGCTGCTCCGCCTCCGGCCAGAGTGTCGCCTCCGACGTCACCCGGACGGGGAGCTTCTCCCAGTCCATCCGCGGGTTGGGCCGCTCGAAGTGCAGATGGCGCGGAATCACTCCGGAACGGATCGCGAGCACCGTCTTGATCAGCCCGGCCACGCCCGCCGCCGCCTCCAGGTGGCCCACGTTCGTCTTCACCGATCCGATCAGCAGCGGGCGGTCCGGGCTGCGGCCGCGGCCGTACACCGCCGCCGCCGCCTCGACCTCGACGGGGTCGCCCAGCTCGGTGCCCGTGCCGTGCGCCTCCAAGTAGTCCACCGAGGAGGGCTCCGCGCCCGAGCGCGCCAGCGCCTCCTCGATCACCCGCTCTTGGGCCGGGCCGTTCGGCACGGTCAGGCCGGCGCTCGCGCCGTCTTGGTTCACCGCCGATCCGAGCACAACCGCGAGGATTCGGTCCCCCGCCGCCTCCGCGTCCGCGAGGCGCTTGAGCACGACCATCCCGCATCCCTCGCCGCGCACAAAGCCGTCGGCCGCCGAGTCGAAGGTCTTGCAGCGTCCATCCGCTGCGAGCATGCCCGCGTCGGTGAAGATCCGCGTGGCGGTGGAGGTCAGGATCGCGTTCACTCCTCCTGCCAGCGCCAGGTCCGCTTCGCCCTCGCGGAGCGCCGCCGCCGCTTGGTGCAGCGCGACCAGCGACGAGGAACACGCCGTGTCCACCGTGATGGCCGGACCCTCGAGGCCGAGCGCGAAGGCTACCCGGCCGACCGCGGCCGAGGGGGTGACACCGGTAGACCGGTAGAGATTGGTTGACGGATCGTCGCCGGGTGCTGAGACCAGAGCAGCGTAGTCGTGGCCCCACACGCCCCCATACACTCCGGTCCGGCTGCCGCGCAGCCCGTCCGGGGCGATCCCGGCGTCCTCCAGCGCCGCCCAGCTGGTCTCGAGCAGCATCCGCTGCTGGGGATCGAGCAGCTCCGCCTCAACGGGGGCGATCCGGAAAAAGCCCGCGTCGAAGCGGTCTAGGCCCTCGACATAGGCGCCGAAGGGGCGTGCCGCCTCTGTCTCGGCATCCACGAAGAGCCCGTCCGGGCGCCCCCTCGTCACCAGATCGGCCCCGGCGCGAAGTTGCGCCCAGAATGCCCCGGCGTCCGCCGCCCCGGGGAAGCGGCAGGCCATGCCGATGATCGCGATGCGTCCTTCCCCTCGGTGCCGGACGGGTGGCAGGGCGCGCAACCGCGGCGCCTCCGGTGGCGCGTCGTCAAACTGGCTCGCAAGGTGATCCGCCAGGCGGGCAATGTCGGGATGGTCGAAGACGGCGGTGTTGGAGACGACGAACGCGCCCCGGAAGGCCCGGTTCAGGCGGTTGCGAAGCTCGACCGCCATGAGCGAGTCCATGCCCAGCTCGAAGAATCCTGCCGAGGCGGGTGGGGCGGAGCGCAGCCGCAGAATCCGGACCACCTGCTCGCCCAGGAACCGAATCAGTTCATCCCGGCGTTCCCCAAGTGTGAGTCCCCGGAGCCGATGTCGCAGGTCGTCCCGATCGGTGGCGGAGCGGATCTCCGGCTGTCCCACCACCTCCGCTAGCCAAGGTGCCCGCGCCGGAAGCGCCGGCCAGTCGACGGACGCCACCACGCAGGTCCCGACGTCCTCGCGCACAAGCCGCGCCAAAGTCCGGAGGCCCGGCTCGGTACCGATCCACTCCTCGCTCGGATCGGCGAGCTGTGTCGCGCTGCTGCTCAGCCTTCCCGATGTCTGCCACGCAATAGCCTGACCCGGCAGGCCGAGCGCCCGGCGGTGCCGCGCCAGCTGGTCCAGAAAGGCGTCGGCCGCCGCGTGGTTGGCCAAGCCCGGATGCCCGACGACGCCCGTCAGGCTGGAGAAGAGGACGAACAAGTCGAGCTGCCGGTCGAGCGTCGCCCGATGCAGCCGCCAAGCGCCCAGCGCCTTGGGCCCCAGCACGCGCTCGAACCGCTGCCAGTCTTGGTTCGTCAAGGCCGCGTCGGCGAGCGCTTCCACGCCGTGGATCACCCCCGCCAGCGGCGGCAGCTCGGCGTCGATGCGCCGCAGCATCCCCGCCACCGCCTCCCCGTCGGTCACGTCCGCGATCTCGACGCGCACTTCGGCGCCGCCCTGCCGGAGTTCCGCCACCGCCGCCTCCGCTGCCGCGTCGGGCCGGCGGCGCCCGTTCAGCACGATCGACCCTGCCCCTGCCCCGGCCAGCCAGCGCGCCGCCTCTAGCCCGACCCCTCCGAGCCCCCCCGTAACCAGATAGCTGCGGTCCTCCCGCAGCCGGCCCGCAGCCAGTGCCGAGGGCACGAGCACGAGCTTGCCGACGTGGCGCGCCGCCTGCAGCTCGCTCAGCGCCGCAGCGGCCTCCGCCAGCGGCCAGCGGGTGCAGGGCAGGGGTTCGAGATCCCCTGACGTGACCCGCTCCAGCACACTCCGCAGAACCGTCCCGAGTCGCTCCGGCTCCTCCCGCATGAGCCGGTCCAGCTCCATCACCAGGTAGCGAACGTCCGGGCGCTCGGCCGCCATCTCCCCGACGCTCCGGATGTTGCGCTTCCCGAGTTCGACGAAGGATCCGCCCGGCGCGAGACACGACAGGCTGGCCTCGATGAAGCCCTCCCCGGAGAGGCTGTTCAGCACCATCTCCACGCCCGCGCCCGCGGTCGCTTCCAAGATCTGCTGGCCGAAGGCCGGGGAGCGGCTGTCGAACACCGCCGCGACGCCCAGCGAACGCAGGTACTGCTGCTTCGGCGCGCTCGCAGTCGCGTACACCTCCAGCCCCGCTGCCTGCGCCAGCCGGATCGCAGCGTGACCGACGCCCCCCGTGCCCGCATGGACCAGCACCCGCGCCCCCGCGCCCAGGCCAGCATGCTCGAAGGCCAGCGCCGCGGTCACGGACGCTACCGGGAGGGTCGCCAGTTCCGCTGCCGAAAGGCCGGGCGGTGCCGGCACGACACACGCCGCGCGCGTGACCACCTCGGGCCCGAAGGCTCCGCGGGCGAATCCCGCCACCCGCTCCCCGGCTTGCAGTCCACGCACGCCCTGGCCCAGCTCCACGACCTGCCCGCACAGCTCGATGCCGAGCGGTTGGTCGGCCCCCACGACCTGCATCCCCACCATCACGTCGTGGAAGTTCACCCCGGCCGCCTCGAGCCGTACCCGAACCTCGCCGGGACCCGCTGCTTTCGAGGCCTCCTCCACGCGCAGCGCGTCGAGCGCTCCGGCCGGATCGGCCGCCCAGCGCCATTGGCCGTCTTCCGGGAGCTCGACCCGGCCGGCGAACCTCGTCAGCCGAGCGACCAGGCGGGCTCCCCGCCGCCAGGCGACGCGCGTCTCCCGGTCTGCAAACAGCAGCTCGTCGGCCAGGGTGCCCGCTTCCGGGTCCGCTTCCGGGTCCAGGTCCAGCAGGCGAGGGGCCAAGTCCGCATGCTCCAGGCCCACCACGCTCGCCAGGCCCCACAGCAGGGCGCCGGGCAGGGCGCCGGTGCGCTCCCGGCCGATCACCTGCCCGCCCCGGGTCACGAACCAAGTGCCGTCCGCCGGCGACACGCCCGCGTCCGACATCCCCTGCACCAAAGCCAGCGCGCTCGCCCCGATGCGCTCCGCGTCCGCTGCCAGCTCTGCCGTCGAAAGCCCCGCCGCGTCGCGCCGCACGCCTTCCAGATGCACCACGCCCCGCAGCGGCGCCTCGCCGCCCAGCGCCTTGAAGAAGGCCCGCCAGGACGCCCGCCGCCCGTCCGCCGGGCCCGCCAGCACGTCCTGTCCCCGCTTGCGCAGTTCGGTCTCGAGGGCTTCGGGCAACGCTCCCGTTCCCGCCAGCACGAAACGGCCCGGGCCGACCCGCACCTCCGACGGACCCCGCGCCAGGATCAGCAGCGCCCCGGACGGATCCTCGAGCAGGGACACGCCGCCGAACCCGGCGTCCGCCAAGGCCTGGCGCCAGACGGCGGGCCCGACCAGCGCGTGGTCGGAGCGATACGCGTCCCGGAAACGCCACCAGCCGGGCAGCAGGCCGAAGGTCAGGTCCAGCCATTCCTTGGGGGCGGCTTCCTCGACGGCCACCAGCACGCCCGACGGGGCCAGCAGGCGCCGGCAGTGGGCGAGTGTCTCGCCCAAGTCGCGGGTCGCGTGCAGCACGTTGGCGGCAATCACCAGGTCGTAGCCGTGCTGCGCGAAGCCCTGGTCGGCCGGGTCCCGCTCGATGTCCAGTGCCCGGAAGCGGAACTCCGCGCCGCGTTCGCCGAACCGCCGCTCGGCTTCCGGGAAGAAGGCGGTCGAGATGTCGGTGAAGCTGTATTCGGTCCGGTCGGCCGGCAGCGCGTCCAACAGGGCCGCCGTGGTCGCGCCGGTCCCCGCGCCGATCTCGATCGCCCGCAGCGGGCGGCCTTCGGGCAATCCCGCGACCGCCGCGCGCACGGCGTCGGCCGCCATGCGGTTCAGCGCCCGCATGGCGGCCGACTCGCGGTACAGGCTCGCCGCCCCCGGCTCCCCGCCGAACAGCAGGTCCAGCCCGTCAGCGCGGCCGCGGAGCACCTCGGCGAGCGACTCCCCGCAGCGCCGCAGCACGGCCAGCTCGATCGCATCGGCAGGCCCGGCCGCGCGCTCCGCGGGCAATTCCGGCGCGGCTGCCGCGCGCCAGCCGCCTGCCGCGTCCACTCCCAGGACACCCATCTCCTCCAGCACCGCCAGCAAGCGGCCGAACAGCTGCCCGTGATCCTCCGTCACCTTCAGCCGGCGGCGCAACTCGTCCGTCTCGAAATGCTCCCCCGGACCGGGCTGCCAGCCCAGCTCCCGGAACCCGCGCAGCAGCAGCCGGCGCGACTCGCGCTCCAGCGCGCGCCCCAGCGCCGCCAATGACGCACCGTCGCTGCCCTCCGCCGCGTGGTAGCCCTCCAGCGGTCCCAGGCCGGCCTCGATCTGCTCGGGCCCGACGAGGAAGTCCGCCGCCCGGAGTCCCACCGGCGCCCCCTCGCGCCACTCCACCTCGTGCAGCGTCTCTTCCGCCCGGTGTCCCGACAGGGCCGCCCGGCTCGCACGTCTGAGCGTGATGCCCTCGATGCGCGCCAGCTCCTCGCCCGCGTCCGTGTAGAGCCACAGATCGGCCCTGTGGCCCCCGCCTTCTTCGCCGCGGTACAGCGCCCGGCAGAAGACGCGGTCCGGCAGCGCCGCGCGCAACACCAAACGGTCCCAGCCGGCCGGCAGCCAGGTGCCCCCTGCCACGGCCAGCTCGGGGATGCCGGCCAGCACCTGGACACAGGCGTCGAGCAGGGCCGGATGCGCCAGCAGGTCGCGCCGGTCCGCTCCCGCCGGCAGCAGCACCTCGCCCAGCGCTTCGCCGCGCCCCGACCAGAGACGGGCAAGGCCGCGGAAGGCCGGCCCGTACTCGAACTCGCCGAGACCCGGCTCGATGTCCCCCTCCAGCCGCCCAAGGTCGCCCTGCAGCACGCCGAGGTCGGCCGGTTCGGAGGCAGCGGCCGCAAGCGGTGCCCAGCGACCCTCGGCATGTGTCTCCCAGTGCTCGCCGGCAGCCCTGCCGACGACCTTCCAAGCGCGGTCCTTGCCGAGCAGCACCTGCACAAGCCGGACCTCGTTGCCCGACAACACGAGCGGGTGCTTGATCGAGGCCTCCTCGAGCACGACCGGAAGTTCGTGCTGCGTTTCCCGCAGCGCTTCGCTCACTTGCGTCGCGTAGAGTACGCCCGGCGCGACGACTTGGCCAAACACCCGGTGGTCGGCGAGCCATGCCGGATCCCGCTCGTGCAGCTGCCGCTCGAAGGAGTGCTCGCCATCCGGGGAATCCCGCTGCACGCCGAGGAGCGCGTGTCCCGCCTCCGTCCGCGGATCCTGGGAAGGCGGGATCCAGTAACGCTCCCCTTGAAACGGATAGGTGGGCAGCGAGACCCGGCGCCGATTCTCGCCGACGAACAGCTCTTCAAAGGCAATGTCGAGACCCGCCTCGTACGCACGTGCCACTGCGCCGATGAAGTCTGCATTCCCGCTTCCGTCGCTCCGCTGGCTCGAGATCACGGTAGGTGACTCGGTGTGCGGCCAAGCGAGCGCCGCCATCGGTCCCAGGACGCCGTGGGGACCGATTTCCAGCAGGAGCCCCGCCTCCAAGGCCGCCAAAGTTTGTATGGCTGTGGCGAACTGGACCGGTTCGCGTGCCTGGCACCGCCAATACGTGCCGTCGGGGGCGCTTTCCAGCACGCTCCCGCTCACATCGCTCACCAGCCGCACCGAAGGTTCGGAGGCTTCGGGCGCTGCCGCTTCCAATGCCGCCAGCACCGGGTCCATCAGCGCGCTGTGGAAGGCGTGGCTGGTTCGCAGGGGATCCACCCGAACGCCGGCCTTGGCGAGATCCTTGCCTAGGGCGGCGACCGCATCCCTTGGGCCGCTCACCACCTGATGCGCACCGTTGTCAGCGGCGAGCGAGACGCCGTCCCTGAGGGCATCGCGCAAGCGCTCCGCCGAAGCGAACACCGCTGCCATCGCCCCGTCCTCGGTAAGCGAACCCATCAGCGCGCCGCGGCGCGTGGCGAACCGCATCCCGGTCTCGAGGTCGAACGCACCCGCGGCGGCCGCTGCCGCGATCTCGCCCACGCTGTGTCCGAAGACAACATCGGGCCGTACGCCCACGCTTGCCCAGAGCGCGGTGAGCCCGCTCTCCAGCGCGTAGAGCGCAGGCTGCGTCCATTCGGTGCGGTCCAGCCTTGCGGAGTCTCCGAAGATCGCCTCGAGCAGAGACGCACCGCGCTCCGCACGGAACACTTCCTCGCACCGGTCCATGGCCGCCCGGAACACCGGCTCGGTCTCGTAGAGCTCGCCGCCCATGCCCGCCCACTGGCTGCCCTGTCCGGCATAGAGGAAGGCGACCGAACCTCCCGGCGCGGCACCGCCAGCGCCCTCCGCTTCCGCAATCCGTCGAAGTCCCGATTCGAGGGAGGTGGCATCACGAAACGCCACCGCCGCACGGCGTTCGAGGTGGCTGCGCCCGGTCCCCGCCGTCCACGCCGTATCAGCTAGCCGAGCGGCCACCCGTCCGGTCCGGGGCATGTGGCGCAAGTATCTCCGGGCGAGTTCACGTACAGCCCCGTCGGTGGCACCCGAGAGCGGAAGCACCCGCGACGCTCGCACAGGCTCATCCTGCTCGCCCTTTGGCGCGCTTGGGGACTCCAGGACAATGTGTGCGTTAGTCCCGGAATACCCGAACGAGCTGACCGCCGCCCGCCGCGGGCGTCCCGCTTCCGTCCATGGTGTCGACTCGCGGACCACCGCAAGCGGAAGATTCTTCCAGTCCAGCCGCGGGTTGGGTTCCTCAAAGTGCAGATTGCGCGGGAGCAGGCCCTCACGCATCGAGAGCAGCACCTTGATCACTCCAGCGACCCCCGCCGCGGCCTCGAGATGACCTATGTTCGTCTTCACCGAACCCACCAAGAGCGGACGCTCCGCCTCCCGAGCCTCCCCGTATGCCGAAGCCGCGGCCTCGAGCTCGATCGGATCACCAAGTGGCGTTCCCGACCCATGCGCCTCGAGATAGTCCACCGAAGCGGGCTCGACGCCCGCCCGCTCCAGCGCTTCCCGGATCACGCGTTCCTGGGCGTGCCCGTTCGGTGCCGTCAGCCCCGCGCTGGCGCCGTCCTGGTTCACGGCGCTGCCCAGAATCAGGCCCAGCACCTGCCGGCCCGCGGCCCGCGCGTCGGACAACCGCTCGAGTGCCAGAAGCCCGCACCCCTCACCCCGTACATACCCGTCCGCCGCTGCGTCGAAGGTCTTGCACCGGCCGTCCGGCGCCAGTATCCCCGCCGCTGCGAACGCGTCCGTCAGCTCCGATGTCAGGATCGTGTTCACGCCCCCCGCCAGAGCCAGGTCGACCTCACCCCGCTCCAGACTGGCGACCGCTTGGTGGATCGCCACCAGGGAACCCGAGCACGCCGTGTCCAATGCAATCGCCGGGCCCTCCAAGCCCAACGTGTACGCGACGCGCCCGATGGCCGCTGCGAAGCTCGAGCCCGTCGAGCGATAGAGACCGGGCTCAGTCTCCGCTGCGAGGCTCTGGTAGTCGTTCGTGAACATCGCGGTATACACGCCGGTCCGGCTCCCTTTGAGGCGTCCAGGCGCAATCCCCGCATGCTCGAGCGCCTCCCAGCTCACTTCTAGGAGGAGCCGCTGCTGGGGGTCCATCAGTTCCGCCTCCCTCGGCGCGATTCGGAAGAACCCGGCATCGAAGCGGTCAAGCTCTGGCAGGTATGCCCCCCAGGCGTCCGCTTGCCGTCCGCCGCCCGCCCCCGGGAGCGCTCCATCGGGGCGGCCGCGGGTCACTAGGTCGCGACCTTCAGCCAAGCTCCGCCAAAACTCGTCCGCTCCGCCGCCGCCGGGTAAGCGACAGCCGATCCCCACGACCGCGACTGGGTCCCGTCTCTGGACCCGTTCCTGAGAGCTTCTCCGGACCCTCGCCGGCTCCTCTCGCCGGGCCGGAAGGCTCAACTGATCCGCCACATGGACTGCCAGCTGCGCCGCATTCGGCTGCCCGAACATCTCCGCCTGCGAGACCGTGTAGCGACCGCCGAGCGCCCGGTTCAGCCGGTTTCGAAGCTCCACAATCTGGAGCGATTCAAGGCCTAGATCGAAGAAGCTCGCTTCCGCCGCAGGAGGAGCATCCAATCGTGCGAGGCCCTGTGCTTCCCGGACCAGCAGCGCTTGGATGCTGCGTCTCCGCAACGACGGCGATGCGTCCAGACCCAAGAGTCCGGAGGCTACGCGTTCCGCATCCTCCCTACCGTCTTCCGGCCCATCGATCCGGTATCGTCCTCCCTCGAACGGATATCCGGGTGCGGAGACATGCCGGGGACGGTCCCTGCCGAAGCGGTCCGCCAGAGACACGGGAGCCCCCGCTTCCCAGACCTGCGCAATCGCCGGGCACGTCTCCTCATTTGCCCCCGCCGTCCCGGAGAGCGTCGGGACCACGAGCGGGGCCGGGGCATCCATAGGCCACGCCCCGCGCGCTGAACACGACGTCTGGCCCGGCGGTCCCAAGTCCAGAAGGATGCGGATCCCCAGATCCGAGAGCGTCCTGACCGCCGTGGCGAAGTGCGTTGGGCGGATCTGGAGACGCCAATACTGTCCGTCCAGATCCTCCGGCCCCTTTACCACCCTGCCGGTCCCGCTACTCACCAAGGGAACTGAGCCGGTCCCCGGATCCAGCGCGCCGCTCGCCTGCTCGATGGCGTCTAGAATCGGATCCGTCAGGTCAGGGTGCGCTATCTCACTTGTCGGGAGCGTTACCGTCCGCACCCCTTCTGCTTCAAGCCGCTCCAGCAGCTTGGCCAAGACTTCCCGCGAACCGCACAGCACTTGGTGCTGACCGTTGTCGGAGTCGACCGATAGGCCCCCGCCGTCCGCCCCGCTTCCAATCTCCGGGATCCGATCGGCTGCCTCCTCGGCGGTCAGGAAGACCGCGCCAATCCCCTCCCTGCCCGAACTCAGCGACGCCATCAGCTGGCCCCGTTTGATCGCGAACCGCATCCCCTGCGTCAGGTCGAGCATCCCCGCGACATGCGCGGCCGTCACCTCGCCAACCCCGTAGCCGAGCACCGCCGACGGACGGATCCCTGCTTCTCGCCAAAGCGCCGCCAGCGCAGAACCCAGCGCATAGGCCGCCGGCTGCGTCCAGTACGTCGACTGCAGGGCCCCCGCCGCGTCATCCTCACCGAACATCACCGGCAGCAGGTGCACTCCACACTCCTCCTTGAAGAGTGCGTCGCAGCGGTCCAGCACTTCTCGAGCCGCCGCCTCGCTCTGGTAGAGCATCCTGCCCATTCCGACCCACGGATCGCCCTCCCCGGGGAACACGAATGCCACCTTCGGCGAAGGTTCCGAGTACGTAGCGTGCTCGCCGGCCTCCACCTCCGCCAGGGCCGAGCAAAGCTCCGCCGTGTCGCGAAAAACCAACCCGGCCCGTACCCCGAAGCGAGTCCGTCCCACCGTCGCCGTCCATGCCAGGCCGTCGAGACGCTTTGCCCACCCATCTGACAGCCAAGACCGGTATCGGCCCGCCAGCCGACCGAGCGCCTCAGGCGTCTTGGCGGAAAGTGGCAAGATCCGTGCGCGATCCTGCTGCTCCGCCGCGTACTTCCGCGGCGGATACCCCTCAACCAACACATGCGCATTCGTCCCGGAGAGTCCGAACGAACTCACAGCCCCGCGCATGCGACGCCCCCTCCACCGGGGCCAGCGCGTAGGCTCCGTGACGACCCGGACCGGCAATTCCCCCCACCCGATTCGTGGATTTGGTTCCTCGAAGTGGAGCTGGCGCGCGATTACGCCTTCCTCCAGCGCGAGCACTAGCTTGATCAGGCCCGCGATTCCCGCCGCCTCCTCTAGGTGGCCCACATTTGTTTTCACCGAACCCAGCAGCAGAGGACGCTTCCGTGACCGTCCGCGTCCATACACCCCGAGCGCCGCCTCCACCTCGACGGGGTCCCCGAGCGGCGTCCCGGATCCGTGACCCTCTAGATAGTCCACATCCGCCGGGGCCCAGCCCGCGCGTTCCAGCGCCGCCTCAATCAATCGCTTCTGAGCCCGACCGCGCGGCGCAGTCAGACCTGCGCTCGCCCCGTCTTGGTTCACCGCCGACCCTCGGATCACGCCCAAGATCCGGCGTCCCGCCGCCTCTGCCCGGGCGAGCGGCTCGAGCACCACGATCCCGCAGCCCTCGCCTCGCACGTACCCCTGCGCGGATGCTGCGAAAGAGCGGCAGCGGCCGTCCCCCGCGAGCATGCCGCCGTTTGCGAACACCTCCGTGCGCGTCGGGGAAAGGATCAGATTCACCCCGCCTGCGAGCGCCAGATCCGCTTCGCCCCGCTCGAGGGCGAGTATCGCCTGATGCACTGCCACGAGCGACGACGAACTCGCCGTATCGACCGCTAGGGCCGGGCCTTCGAGCCCCAACGCGTAGGCGATCCGGCCGATCGCGGCATTCATGCTGTTGCCGAGTGCCGCGTAAATGGTCACCGCCTCGTCAGCAGAAAAGAGTTCGCGGTAGCCGCTGTCGCCGACCCCGGCGAACACGCCCGTCCTACTGCCGGCTAGGTCGCCCGGCGAAATAGCGGCATTCTCGAGCGCATGCCAGCTCACCTCGAGCAGGAGCCGGTGCTGCGGATCCATGAGGCGCGCCTCGTTGTCCGAGATCCCGAAGAACGCCGCGTCGAACCGATAAGGATCCTCGACGAACGCCCCGTATCGACGCGGATCCGGCGAGGATCGAACATCCTGGAAGAGGTCCCCGATCCGGCCTCGGCCCGAACCCGGCTCCCCCTCTACGACCGCGTCGCCGCCAGATCGCAGGAGTTCCCGGAAGCCCTCCAGCCCCTCGCCCCCGGGGAACCGGCACGCTAGCCCCACGATCGCGACCGCCGCACCGGGCCAGCGGACGTCATCAGACGACATGACTAGGACAGGGTCTCTTCAACCTTGAAGCCACACAGAAGGAGGCCGGGCAGCAGCGAGAGCGATCATAGCAGGCCACAAGATGCAGTTGCGGAGCGGAGGGGGCGGGAAGGGCCGCCGCTGGAAGGGGATGGCGCGGGACGGGCCCCGGATGCAGGGCCGGGAGGGCACTGAGGCGCAGGCGGGGCGCACGGCGCCCCGGGGCGTCGACGACGCTCCTGAGGGCCCTCCGCGGGCCGTCGTCCCCGGGCGCGGCTCAGGCGGCCGTGGCGGCCGCTCGGGCGGCGCCGAGGACCTCGGCGGGGCCAGCTTCGGCTCTTCGACCGCGCTGAAGCTACAGCCCTTGCCGAAGCACAGCCGCCGCAGCCCGTTGGTGTGCTCGTTCAGCCCCCGCTGCCACGAGCAGTTGGGCTCGGCGAAACAGACGCCGGCGCCGAGGGCGTCCCCGACCTCCCGGAGCCCGGAAGACTCCTTACCGTTGTCGGCCGTGAGGGTATGCAACCAACTCCTTGACGGGCTCCAGCGCGTTCACCAAGGTCCCGCCGACCGCCGCGGTGGTCGGCGGGGCACGAACGCAGCAGATCGTACTTGGAACAGCGGTCCACGTCGGTGACGATGTAGCGTTGTCGACCACCGTGTCCATCTCCCAGTCCCCGACCCGGCCCTTGCCCTCCGCCTCCGGCGGGCGCTCGGAAATGTCCACCCGGCCCGGAAGGCAGCCCGCGCGGGCCTCCCCGGCGGGCCTTGGGCTTAGCGACCTTCGCGGTGCTCCCCTCGCCCAGGTCCCGTCAACCACCCGGCCAACGCCGAGATTGAACGAACGGCACGACGCTCACAATGCCCCCACGGACTAGGCGTGGCGGAGCCGCCGCGTTAGGGCTAGCCCAGCAGGGCTAGGAAGCCACCCGTGCCCTTGGCGTTCATGACGCTCTCGGGCGTGAGGTTCTTACCAAACTCTGCGTTGACGCTGTTCAGGAACGCTTGTGCCTGCAGCGACGAATACCCGAGTGCCTCCTGCACTTCCTCCCAATCCACCTCGGAATCGGGATTCTCTACATCAAGGAGTAGGTTGAGACTCTGGTCGTCTACTTCGGTATCAGGTTTCTGCTGGTCAAGCAGGAGCTCGCGCAGGCGGGCCTTAGTACTCATGGTCAATGGTCTCCTTGAAGTTGAACTGAATCGATTGGCCAGCCGCAGCAACCAGCAGGCATCCCAGCACACTCGCTGCCTCTCCATGCGTGAGCATGGAGAGGCAGCGGCCAACTGTGACTATACCACACCCTCACTGACGGCGAGGGCGGTGAAGTGCGCCACAGCCTGCTTGACAGGCTCGTTCGTGTCCGGACTGCGCAATTCCGCCACGAGCCTCCACGACCCGAACTGCTACAGCCGGATGCCCAGGATGCGCTTGCCTCGGATCTTGGGGATCGTCGAGCCCCCCCGATGCTAGACGAACTGCGCGTACTCTTGGCGGTTGCCCTTGGGATGCATCGACAGGCACACATCGATCCAGTGCTGCTATGTGGAATAGCCGGGGCTGTCGGTCCACACTGCCAGACTGGCCGTGCTGGCAGCAATGGCAGGAGGTCCAGGAGCAGCTGGCGCGCAACCACACCCACCCGCAGGGAGCGCGGGGGCCGGCGAGGGAAGGGCCGGCGCTGCTGCAGGGACTGGTCGCGTGCGGCCATTGCGGCTACGCCATGCGTGTGCATTACAGCCAGCGTAGCTGGAGCTACGCGTGCGGCGCCCGGGACCCGGACAGCGGCCTCCCGCGCGGCTGCTTCTCGGTGGGCGGCCAGCGCATCGACCGGGAGGTGGTGCGCTTGTTTCTCTCACGGGCGACCCCGGCCGGTGCGGAGGCGGCCCTGCAGGCGGCTGCGGAGGCGGCCAGCGGCGCGGAGGCGGCCCTGCGCCGTTGGGAGCAGGCACTGCAGCACTGCCGTTACGAGGCCGGGCTCGCCGAGCGGCGCTACCGGCAGGTCGACCCTGACAACCGACTGGTGGCGGCCACTCTGGAGCGGGAGTGGGAGCGGGCGGCCTTGGGTCTGAAAGCGGCCGAACAGGCCTTGGCGCTGGCCCGTGCCGAGCGCAGTGAGCCTCCGCCGCCGGAGTTCTTCGCGGAGCTGGGGACCTGTCTGCCGCGAATGTGGGATGCGCCGAGCACCTCCAACGCCGACCGCCAGCGCCTGCTGGGCTGCTTGGTGGAGCAGGTCACGCTCGAGCGCTGCGAGCAGGCTGGCCGGATCACGGCCCAGGTCGAATGGCGGGGCGGGTTGGTCGATGAGCTCGAGTTCGCGAAGATCGTGCCTGCCCCGCCGCCGCCCCGGCGCACCGCTGCGAGCCCGCTCGAGCTGGTGCGCAACCTGTCCCGGCACTACCCTGACCGCACGGTCGCGTGCGTCCTCAATCGGCATGGACGGCGCAGCGCGCGCGGCCTGCCGTTCAGCGCGCAACTGGTAGGCGGCCTACGGCGGCGGCATGGCATTGAGGCCTACCGTCCGGGGCCGGCTGGAGACGGGTCTGGCACCCCGCTCAGCGCCCGTGAGGCGGCCCGGGAGCTGGGGGTTCACCAGGAGACAGTGTACCGGTGGGTCCGCGCCGGCCTGCTGCCGGTGGTCGATCCGGGCGTGGAAGGAGCCCCGCTGCGGGTGCGCATGACGAACGAGCTGCGCAGCCGTTTCCGCCCGGAGGTGCCGCCGGGGTTCGTGCCGGTCGCGACCGCGACGCGGCGTCTGGGCGTGACCCGCCAGACCATCTGGAACCGCATCCGGGAGGGCCGGATGGAAGCCTGCCATGTCACTCACGGCCACCAGCGCGGGCTGTATGTGCGGCTGCCGGAACCTGACGCGCCGCTGTTCGAGCAGCTCGCCACGGACGAGGAGGGTGGAGCATGAACCACCAGCCGGGCTCAGGGCGGGCACCCATGGGCAATGAGGCAGGGACTGCACGGAAGGCACTCCTGGGGGGCGCAGCCATGCCGGAACGACCGGCCCAAGGCCTTCCGCACGACGTAAAGCAACTGGGAGGATTCCGTGCATCGCGGCCAACACATTGATTTCAGGCGCTATGGCTACGCTGCAAGCACCTACGGTGGGGAGCAGCAGTCTGATGCCTAAGCCTCCACCACCCACGGGCGGTAGCCGTAGCGCTGCCGCCAGTCCTGTGGCAAGCGCCGCAGCACCTGCCCCAGCACATGGCTGGCCAAGTTGTCGCAGCCGCCCCGCATCAGGAACCGACTCAGCCCCACCACGCGCCTCAGATGCTGCCGCCGCTGCTCGTCACTCCACGCCATCCAGTGCTCGCGCACCGCCAGTCGCAGCGCCGCCGCCGCGAACCCCAGCGCTCCCAGCCAGCCGTGAGCTGAATGCACCAGGTAGCGCATCTGGGCCCCGGCGAAGATCGTCATCCCCTGCCGGTGCTCCTGCTCGATGAGCGTGTTCCAGACCGCTCTCTGCTGGTCCCCGTCCACGCGCCGGACCGACAGCTCCCGCACTTGCTCCAGGCGCAGCGGCACCTGCTTGGCCAAGCCCACTCCCGACACCAGACGGTAGGGCTTCCGCCCCCGCGCGACACCCTTTTGGGGCCGCGGCAGAACGATGCGCTCGCTGCGCTGGCCAGCACGTTGAGAGCTTTCAGGCAACCCGCCAACTGCCAGCGGCCCAGCGGATCCCGGAAATCATACTCTTCGCAGATGCGACGGCCCAGCGCCCTGCGACTCGGAAACTGCTCGTTCGAGAGAATGCCAGCGATCCTGTCCACAGCCTCGGGACTGCCCAACGTGCGCTGGATTTGCGACTGCGCCCTCACTCAGCATTGTGTAGCACAAATGCCTTGCCGTTGTCCAGTCCCCATTGCAATCGGCGCACTCGATTGATCCTCGCGGAGGCGCACCACTGCTGCCACCGGCACGTTGTCAGCCCGATTTGTAGCTACTCGGTAGGGCTAGGCCAGCATCAGCGCCCTAGGAACGGTGGTTGCAGACGGGAGAACTCGTAGCTGAGGGGGTCCAGGTCCCGCTCCTTCAGTTGCGCCACGCATTCCTGCACGCTGTCGCCGATGGCCGCGATGCGCTGCAGAGCCAGATTCTTCGGGCTGTAGACTTGCATCGCTACGCATTTGCCCGCCGTCGCCTCGCGCGTTGCGAGATCAAGCCTGTCGGGTGCTAAGCCGATCAGGCTGCTAAGGTTGCTTGCAGCCGCCATCTGGGTCCATTATCCCAGTTTCGGGCGCAGGCTGCAACCGCCGCTGCCAACGCCTCGCATGTGTGCCGCAGGGCCTTCTCTGGCCCGAACTGCCTCCACCGCGCCGGTGACCTGATTCTTGGATGGGCTGATGTGCGGCTCGCGCCATGAAGGTGATTCGGTCCGATCGGGGCGGATTCCGCCCCATGGGCCGGCATCCGGGCCATCCCGCAGGGAGTCCCTGTAGTTCTGCAGCTAGACGACAGTCGGGTCAAGGGAGGATTGCACGCCCGCTCCGAACGGTCTATCGTCATGCAGTCGCGAGGGTTGGGCCTGCAGTCGGTGTCGAGAGCGGCAATTCGAGAGGTCCGCGTCCGTCAGCCCCTCGCCAAGCGTTCGGCGGGTTGTATCTTCGCGGGCGCGGCGGTTGCGGCCAAGTTCGGCATTGCGCCGATGGCCGCAACCGCAAGCCGGACCCGCCGTGCCAAGGTGGATGGAGGATACTGCGGCCGGGACGCTGCTGCTGTCGCGATCCCGGCTTCGATCCTCGGACTCCGGCTGTCGCAAGTTCGGGCGGCCTCCAGCCTGCTAGAGATAATGGCCGACAATGCGGATCCTCCGAGGAACGCTCCCATTCCTGTACCTGCTGGCCCTGGCGGCTGGAAGCGCTTGGCTGGCCGACAGTTCGTGGCGGTCGGTGACTTCCTACCGGAGCGAGTACGCCTTGGACCGCAGGTTCGAAGCCGCTCCGGCGCTCGCCAGCCGGGTCGTCATGGTCGTGTTTGACGGACTTCGCACCGACCGCGCGACCGAGCTGCCCGTGTTCGGCCAGCTTGCTTCCCGCGGGGCGCACGGCACGCTCCGGACCACCGTGCCGTCACTCTCGAATCCGGCGCGCGCCGCTCTGGTGACCGGGGCTTGGCCCGAGGTGAGCGGCGTAACGAACAACTCCAGCTTCGAGCCCGTGCCCGTTCAGTCCCTTTTCGGCTTGGCACGGGATGGCGGCCTGCGGGCGGCCGCGTTCGGCACGAGGTTCTGGCTGCAGGCCTTCGGATCCCAGCTCGGCGAAGATTTCCGTCGACCCAGCCACAGGCCCGGCTCGTACGAAGCGGCCGCGCTGGCTGCATGGCAGGCCGGATTGATGCTGCTTGGCAGGAGCTGGACGCCGAGGACGCGTCCCTCCGGCGGAGCCAGAGCGAACGGCTGGGGCGGTTGAGGTCGAGGCTGGACGGCCTGCAGCAGCGGCTCAGGGCCTCGGACGTCCGTTTGCGGCTGGCTCGCCAAGCGGGCCGCCGGTCGGTGCTGTCCGCCCGCCTGCAGCCGGCCGCCCGACGCCGGCTGGACATGTCGGCGGCCCGGATGGATTCGGTGGAGAGGGGGCTGCGAGCTTCGAGCCCGGCAGTGATTCTGAAGGCGGGGCGGGCCAAGCTGGACGCGGAGGATGCATCCCTCCAGAGCCTCCAACTGGGCCGGCTGGCGCGACTGAGAGTGCGGCTGGATTCGCTGCACCGGGGCCTGCGGGCCTTGAGCCCGGTCACGATCCTGGAGCGGGGGTATGCCGTCGTCCGCAAGGAGGACCGCACGGTGGTGCGCCGGGCCGGCCAAGTGTCGGTTGGCGAGAGCGTGGGCGTGGCGCCGGGAGAGGGTGCCTTCGTCGCGAGGGTCGAGCGGATCGAAAGGTGATCCGCGCTCCCGCCTTGCGGATCCTCTCAGAATCCCCAGACCACCAGCAGTTGCGGCAGGATCTCGTCAGCTTCGGCGAATCCGTACTTGTTCTTCCACACATGGAACTCGATCCCGGCGTGGAGTCGTCCGGGCTGTGCGTCTAGCAGGGAACCGAGGTCGAAGCGCAGCTGCGGCTGGAGGAGGATCCAATGGGGTGCCGAGGTGCCCAGTTCCGTCGTTCTGGGGCCCTTCCATTCTCCGTGTCCCTCCAGCGACAGCCGGGCACCCTTGATCCGGAACGGCAGCTTCCAGTTGAAGTCGACGAGATGGCTGCCCGACTCGATCGGAGCGCCTCCCGCCGCCAATCCGGCGCTGCGATCGACAAGGTATAGGTAGTCGAGATTGGCGAACGCGAACCCGGGCAGCCTGAGCTGGAACCGGAAACCGGGTGTGATCTTGAGCACTTTGGCCTGCGCCGCCCAGTTGACTCCCCCCAAGGGTCCGATTCCCTGGAGCGGGCCCCAAGAGAGATCCAAGTGTGCCAGTGAGCCCAGATCCAGATACGGGTACCACTCTAGGTAGGGAATTACTGAAGTGAGTGCCCAACGTCTATATATTGTACAGGCTCTAGCAGGTATACAATTTATAGTGCTCGTACTGAATCAGAATAGTCAGGATCTATTCTCCGCATTCTGCTGCACTCACATTGTGATCAGCGCTCATTCCACCTAGCATTTGTGGAACTTCCTGCGGCCTCCCTGAGCACGTACTCCTTGGCTGTTCCGGTCCGTTTACCCGTCCTTTGTCCGCCTCTTGTGCTAGCAGCCGACCGCTGCGCTGCGGCTCCACTGCCCCACCGCGGATTCCCGGATCCGCCCCTTGCGCAGCCCCTGCTGGGCGCTGGCACGCGCCGCGGCTCCCAGCCGCGCCCGCCGCCGGTGGCGGCTACGCCCCGCGTGCGCCGCTGCCTGTCAGGCGGCCGCCGCCCGGCCCGCCAGCGTCGCCCAGGTCAGACGCCTGCCCTGCAGCCCCAGCGCCAGGTGCCGCATCTGCTCTGCCGTGTCCAGGTTGCGCAGGTTGCTGCGCCCGCAGAACTCCTCCAAGTAGCGGTGCAGGTGGCGCACGCTCATGTGGTGGTAAATCCCGTACAGCCCGCGCTTGAACAGTGCCCAGAACGACTCGATGGCGTTTGTGCTCACCGTGCCGCGCACGTATTCCCCGCTGGAATGGTTCACCGCTGCGTGCTCGAAGCCCTCCAGCGAGTGGTAGCTGGAGGAGCTGTCCGTGTACACTCTCGCGCCCGGAATCGCAATTCTCTTCACGAAGTCTTGCAGTTCCTCTTTGGTGGTGTTCGGAACCACCTGCGCATGCCCTCGCCCGCTGGCGCGGTCGCGCCCTCAGACTTCTGGTCATCGTATGGACTGGCAGTCATCCAGAGTGAAGCAGCGGCCGGGACACAAGTTACATCACTTGCGATAATCATATACGATAGAGCACAATATAGCTCCTGACTGCCTGAAATACTCCATGTCCTAGCAAGACAAGTGTTATAAATGGTGAATTCCGCACTCACTCAGGAAGCGGATCGGGATCGCATCGGCTGGGCTGGGTCGCCGGCTGCGGCTAACTAGAAATGTCCCATTTAGGGTCTGTGGCGCTGGCCCCGTCCGAGCCGGATGGTGTGGTGGCGCACTGCGGACCGAAGGCTGCTGTCGGCCCCCGGCGGATGAGTCGGGAGGCTGCGGTTGAGCGGGCTGCTGGCCATGACGCAGCCGGTCGCGACATGTCTGACGACAAATGAAGAGCGTTTTTTGGTCAGCGGTGCGGCAGAAGGACGTTCGCCTAGAGCCAGAGGGGCTCAGAGCCGCACCGCTGGCTAAAGAACGTGTTGAACTGAGCCGCCGGCCGGGGCTTCGCTAGGGGGTTTTAATGGCTCCCTTGGCTCGCTGCGGTTCCCGTCGTGCGCTGAAAGGCTCGGGAGAAGGGACCCAACGAGGGCCGGATCGGGCTTCGAATGGGATGCCTCGGCCTTCATCAGGAGCATTTGTGGGTCTTGGGGCGGTCGTGGAAGGTGTCGCGATGCGTCCGGGCACACCGCTGCCTGACCACTCGCGGAGCGGTCCAAGAAATACAACGCTCGCGCGAAGCGGGTTAGTTCAATTAGAACTTTCGCCTCTTCCGCAGATTCTGTGGGTTAGTGGCATCCAAACCGACCCGGACAGCCGGCTGGTGAGCAGCCACCTGCGGGCCCGGCAGGCAGCTCCCTGCAGGCCTGCGGCTGCCCCAGCCTGTTTCTTCCAGCAGTAGTGCCACCCGCCCCCTTCGACGCCCCTCTGCGGGCCCCGCCGAAGGCCGCCTTGGCTGCCGGTGCGGGCCTCCGTTTGTGCAACCGGAGAGCCTACCTGTCCGTCACCCGCAGACGGGCCGAGAACGCCATGCGTGTCTTGGATTGCTTGCACATCATGCAGAAACGCTCCAAGGCCATCGACAAAGTGCGCGCCGCCGAGGCCCGCAGTCTCAAGGCCGCCGGCTCCAGGCCGTTGCTCAAGAACGCCCGCTGGCTGCTGCTCAAATGGCGCCGTAACCTCTCAGCAAAGCATGTCCCCCGCCTCGAGGAAATCCTCCAACACAACCTCAACACCGTGCGGGCCTACCTCCTCAAGGAGGAGTTTCGGCAGTTCTTCGCCCTGGATGCGCCTGAACAGGCAGCTCACTTCCTCACACGTTGGCGCAAACGCGTCCAACGCTCCCGGATCAAGCCCCTGATCGCGTTCGCCAACATGCTCCAGAACCACCAGCCCCTCGTCCTCAACTGGTTCTCCACCGGCAAGCAGCACTCCTCCGGGGCCGTCGAGGGCATGCACCTCAAAGCCAAACTCGCCCTTCGCAAAGCCTTCGGCTTCCGCTCCTACCAGAACTACGAGCTCGCCCTTTACCACACCCTCGGCCACCTGCCCGCACCCGACGACGCCCACAGATTTTGCGGATGAGCCGAACTTTCATTCCGCAGGGTCGTCGCTGGCGAGCGAGAGGCAGCTCCTCGGCGCGCTCGTAAGACGCGCTTACGGTCCCCGTCCAAGCCAACCGACACCTGACAACACTCTCTTCTGCCGAAGGAGTCTGGACAAAGCTAGTTAGCCCATGGTCAGAACTCTGAGGAACGCAGCAGCGGCCGGAACCAATATCAGCAGGATGGCCCCGGTTCCGAGGAACTTCCCACGCGTTCGCATTCAGACCGCCGCAGTCAGCCGCCAAACTCTTGGTCGCAACTACTACCGGCGGCTGCAGACCGCCCTCGATCAGCGCTTGCGTCCTCCGCCGGGGCCTCTCTGGCGCATCGCTCGGCGCACTGGTTGCGTCCTAATCCCCACCGGACGTCGCGACACGCAGCAGTTCGATGGACTCCGCTAGCCCGGTCGCACTCTCAATCGCTCGGGTTAGGACAGTATTGCTTCCTGTAAACAAGGAGGCGGCCTGATAGATTGCCATATTCAATGCCGTCTCTCCCTTAAATCTTGCACTGATGTCTGCCCCCGCGGCAATCAACACGCGAACAACTTCGGCGTGGCCCAGCGATGCGGCGAGCTGCAGCAGCGAGAGTCCACTGCCATCCGAACCGATTCGGTCGTTCGCGTCCGCGCCTCTGGCGAGCAATAGGTCTACCACCTCTGAATGCTGTTGAAATTCACTCTTTACGGTTATGGAGCATTCACATTATTTGGACACGACAGTGTTCCTGCACATGCTCTACTGCAGGAAGAAGGAGGGCCATGGGACGAACGCATAAAGATCGTGTTGCGAATCTCATGCGTCGATCGACGAGAATCAACGGGTCGACTCCCTAGACGCGGCAGATCTGAATCTGGTTTGGACATCCATCTAATTTGACACAAATGGGCCATTCTACGTCCATTTAATGTGCCGTTCAACAAATGCCCCTCATGCACTGCAGCTACCAGCCCCTCAGTAGTGCCCGCGTCAAGATAGCGCACGATCTCTGCATGACCGTTGCACGCGGCTACTGTTTCCGCAAGCTCGACTTGCACGCTCCACGTCCCGGCATTCGCGCTAGTCTCGCTGTGGCGTTGGGCAGTTACATGCCGGCGTATGCTATCCAAGTTTCCATTGGAAGCAGCGTGGACCAATCCTTCCGACTTTTCACCTAAGGCCTTCAAGAATCCGACCTCTCCGCTTGCTTGTAGAATAGCCGTAAAGCGCAGAAAATCCCCCAGTTGGTCCTGATTCTCGTCAAACTGAGGCCAGTCTGCGTCAGTAGTGCGCGCCAATTAAACGCACGAGTGGCGCAGACGAGTCGTCGTCTGGATCGGCCTTTTCACGCCGCTTTCTCCAATCCGTACAGCGTTTCCGAAACTTCTTAATCTTGCCCGGCGCCGCCCTAAAATCGAATGTCCAAGTCCTTAAATCAGCCATCCTCGCGGTCAACATCGTCGCATTCTGGAAGCGATCTAGCCACTGTTTACCAGCGACTAGCAACGCGCTGTTGCCTTTCCTTAGCCACAGCATCTCAGTTGCTGGATGGTCATCGAAGTGCAACGAGACCTTCGTGCGTGGCCCCGAACGCGGAAGCAGGCTCAGCATATCCGAAGATATTTCCACTGCCTCGTAATACCCTTGATTGCAGGTCACCATGAGAAGGCCAGTTTCAGGAGAGGCCGTACTGTACTCTGCGGAGATTATTCCTACACCGAGTATTCGATTGCCTGTGGATATTTCCATTCTGTCAATGAGCAGTGACTTGCCTAGAACCGCAGGGGCCACTAGAAGTGCAGCCAGAAGAGCGAAGAAAGGCATCACGACTGACATGGCATTCGGAGCCCGGATTGCGTATCTGGTCGACACCTTGGCAAAGCGCGTGCCTGGCGTGTACATGGGAATTCAGCCTCCAACCATTGCAAGACTGGGGGTCACGATAACCGTCGTGACCGCTGCGTCCACGATCTGGCAGCCGCCGGCCGCCGCGCAGGTGGAGCGCATGCCATCACTCATTCGGATCCAGCCGCCGCGACCCATGGCAGCTGTCCATACCTCATCAAGCCTATCCCTCACGGACCCGCCGCCTCCTACACCGTGCAGCCGAGGAGAAGAAGCGTGAACCAGCAGCGAAGCCCGGCAGGCGTCGCCGACTTCACGGGTTGAAGCGGTAGGATCTCCGCCACCGCCCGCGCTTGCCACCGAGACGCGCACGGCATCCGAGCAGATCTTGCTTCGATCGGATTCGCCGGTGACCGAAATCACGCACGCGCCGTAGTACTGAGGGGAGCAAAAGTGATTGCCGTCTGAGGCGTCACGCTAGGATGTACTTGCAGTCCTCCTGGTCAAAGAATTTCTGAACGACTTGAGGGGCCTTCCTGAGCTGGTCGATGGCCTCCGTCAGGAGGTCCTTCAATTCCGACTGGGTCTTGAACACCTGTTGGCCCACCCTGCGTTTCACCCAAGCCCACAACAGCTCCACCGGATTCAGATGCGGAGAATAGACCGGCAGGAAGAACAACTTGACCTGCTCGTCACCCTTTGATTGGGCTACGAATTCCTTCACAGCGCGCGCCGTATGGATACTGCAGTTGTCGGCTACTACGTAGATCGGCTGCCCTTGCTCGGCTTGGATTGTCTGCAAGAAATCAATGAAACTCACCGCCTTGGAATTCTTCGACTGAATACGGAAGTGAATCTGACCGTCAGGAGTGATGGCCGCGAACATGTTCCAGCCAAACCTCTGGCCCGTGTCGACCACGACAGGGGTCTTGCCACGCACGCCCCAAGTCCGCCCGACATGGTAGTCGGCTCGCATCCCGGCTTCGTCCACGAACAGGATCACAGCGCCCTCACTGCGTGCTTGCGCCTTCAAATCAGGATAGGTCTTCTCAATCCAAGCCTGCACGTCGCCGATGCTGCGGAGATGCGAGCGGAACTTGGGCTTCTGGGGTGTCAGGCCCAAGCGCTTGAGAGCGCGACGCACAGTCCACACGCTGGCTTGGACTCCGAACTGGTCGACGATCGCCTGTCGCACGCGGACGGCAGTCCAATAGGCGAACGAAAACTTCATCTGCTGGGGGGTCTTGTCACGGACAGTGGTGAGCATCCACTGCAAGATTTCGTCGCTCAGGATTCGCGGACGGCCAGCACGCGGCTTATCCTCCAAGGCCCCGAAGCCATCTGAAGCCACCTTGACAAGCCAAGCATTGATGGTCGGTTGAGTGACGGAGAAGAGCGCGGACAGCAGGGGAATCTGGAGTCCACTCTGCACCAGCGCAACGACTCTCTTTCTGATGGCGACCTTTTCTAAGAGTGGGACCGTTCTAAAGTCCTGCCTAAAGTCTAGCTTCATAATTCGATAATACCATGCTCAGCACACTGTTCGCAAGCGTATTTGGGGTGGAATAGAGTGCCAGAATGCAAGGAAATCACTTTTGCTCCCCTCAGTAGTAGGTGCCCGCGCTCGAGGGTGCGGTACGGGAAACGAGCTCCGCGCTGGTTCCGGAAGCCGCGAGTGCGCGCGCAGCGTCCGAACTGACAGCCTTGTCGGACGCTGCAATCGTCGCGTTTGTGGAACGACGATAGCGCAGGCTCGTGGCGGTAGCGCTGGCGTCGCCGCCGTTTCGAACGGTTGCGCACAACGTGAACCGCGAGCCCGCCCCAGAGGTGGTGTCGCTTGCGGAGACGGACTGCACTACCAGACCCTGCGCCGTGGCCGGTTCGCTTACCGTGATGGCGGAGGTCAGCAAATCGGTGTCCCCGTCAGCGCCCCGGACCCGGTACGTCATGTCGTTCCTATCGGCACTCGATGGCGTCGCTGACAGCACTCGGGAACCTGTTGGTCTGACGTTCTTCCGCAGGACCGGGTTCCTTCCGGATACATCGGACATGGCCCGCGCTAGTGCCCGGGTCCGCGCCCTCCGTGGCCGGGACGGCCAGGCTGCGTGGCGCAACGAGCGGGGCGCATGGGATCCCATGCGCCCGCGGTTGCGCCTTGGTGGTCCGGCGTTCGGAGAGCCGCCGTGAACAAGCCGTACCGTCGCTCGACTCGAACAACCCTTGAAGGCATCGGCCACACTGCAAACTCCCGGAGAGCGCCCTTGCCAGTTGGCATTCACAATTCAGTCCGCAACGTGAATCGTCCAGCTGCTGCTGCCGCTGTTCTTGGTGGCGTGGAAGTTCCAAAGCACGCCGTTGATCGTGGAACCTCTGGTGTCGATACCGGTGCCCGCACTGAAGAACGCGATCGATCCCCGGCCAGAGCTGCTGACCCTGAATGTATTGCCCAGGTAAGTGCAGCTCCCGCCGGGAGCTACGACCAATCCCGCCCGGCAGGCTCCCCCGGAGCCGCCGCTCCCGCCAGAGCCGCCGCTCCCGCCAGAGCTGGTTACTGTTATGCGCACGGCGGCCGAGCAGTTGTTGCTGGTGTCGGATTCGCCCGTAACCGCAACCACGCATGCGCCGTAGTAGTAGGTGCCCGCGCTGGAGGGAGCGGTGAGGGAAATGGACTCGCTGCTGGTGCGGGAAGCCGCAAGCGCACTCACAGCGTCCGAACCGACCCTCGTGTCGGACGTAGTGATCGTCGAGTTCGTGGAACGGTAGTAGCGCAGAGTCGTGACGGCAGCGCTTCCGTCGCCGCCGTTTCGAACGGTCGCGCGCAACGTGAAGCGCTCGCCCGGATCCAGAGTGGTGTCGCTTGCGGAGACGGACCCCACCACCAGATCCGGCGCCGGCGCCGGTTCGCTTACAGAGGGTCCCGAGATTGCATTCGCGCTCCGGTAGGGAGCCCGTCCTCGGCTGCCGACGGTGATTTCCGCGACGGCCCTGTACTGCCCAGGCTCGCTCGGCTCGAATGCGCAAAGGCGCCCCGTCCGCAACGTGCCTCCCACTGTTGCCCAACCGCCAGCCGAGAGTGCCCTACGTTGCCACTCGGAAGTGTGAACGAGATAGGAGACACCGTTGACGGGCGCATCCGGCGTGAGGCAGCCCCTGCTAGATCGTCCCGCGAAGACGACCCGTCCTGAACTGACTGTCCACTCTGAGAGCGTGGCGGGCGAAGTCGTGAATTTCGAGGAGGCTGTGACGGCCAGCCTGCGAATAGTACGAGCGGAATAGGAAGCGACAAATAGCCGCCCCGACCCATCTACCGCGATACTGCGTGGCAAGTCAATGTCCGCTTCTGACGCGGGTCCGCCGTCCCCGCTGAACCCACGGCTTCCCGTTCCGGCGACAGTGGTGATGATACCCGCCGCATCCACCTTGCGGATCCGGTGGTTCCAGCGGTCTGCAATGTAGAGGTTGCCGGAACCGTCCACGGCGACCCCGTGAGAAAAGTAGAGTTGGGCGTTGGTGGCGGGTCCGCCGTCCCCGCTGAACCCACGGCTTCCCGTTCCGGCGACAGTGGTGATGATACCCGCCGCATCCACCTTGCGGATCCGGTGGTTCCAGCGGTCTGCAATGTAGAGGTTGCCGGAACCGTCCACGGCGACCCCGTGAGAAAAGTAGAGTTGGGCGTTGGTGGCGGGTCCGCCGTCCCCGCTGAACCCACTGCTTCCCGTTCCGGCGACAGTGGTGATGATACCCGCCGCATCTACCTTGCGGATCCGGTTGTTGCCCGTGTCGGAGATGTAGAGGTTGCCGGAACCGTCCACTGCGACCCCTCGAGGGTCGTTGAGTTGGGCGTTGGTGGCAGGTCCGCCGTCCCCGCTGAACCCACCGCTTCCCGTTCCGGCGACAGTGGTGATGATACCCGCCGCATCCAGCTTGCGGATCCGGTTGTTAACCCATTCTGCAATGTAGAAGTTGCCGGAACCGTCCACGGCGACCCCTTGAGGATTGTAGAGTTGGGCGTTGGTGGCGGGCCCGCCGTCCCCGCTGAACCCATGGCTTCCCGTTCCGGCGACAGTGGTGATGATACCCGCCGCATCCACCTTGCGGATCCGGTGGTCGACGGCGTCGGAGATGTAGAGGTTGCCGGAGCTGTCCACGGCGACGTCGCTAGGCTCAGCTAGTGAGGATTCCGTCGCAGGAACCCCGTCATCCGTCGCACTCGGATTCCCCGCAACCCGGTCGATCCAGTACGACTGCGCGAATGCATCTTGCAGCAGGATCAGGGCTAGAATTGGCACCATCACCGCCCGCAGCGATAAGAGGCAGATCGCTGGGTTCAGGCACCGAGCGCCGAGGAGCGATCCGAAGCTAGAGACCAGTGGGAGGGGGGTGGGACGGCATGGCTTGCAACCAGCAGCTCACCAATTCCTGTCAAGAAAGGACAGGCGGGCTTTGCTGCCGCCCAGAGACTGTAGCATATGCAAGCGCGGCAGCGCATTGGCGTGCACGACACGATTCGGAGTTTCTCAGGTTTTTCCCCGAGACGGATCGCACGACCTAGGAGGAGGGACTTGTGGGTACGGATTGATCGCGGAGGAATCATGTAGCGCAAGCAGTGCTTCGGACACGGTCGAGAGAGCGGCGTTCTCGGTGAGTGGACCTGTGCTTCAGGCGGGTCCCGTGGTGGGCTCTGGGTGTCAGCTTGGGACCCTCCCGAAGGGATAGCTGTCGGCTCAACAGTTCGGTATGCAACTCAGCGGCGAGCGCCTAGTGGAGCGCTGTCGCCTTGGTAGCGGCCGGTCTCAGACTTCTGGTCATCGTATGGTCTGGCAGTCATCTAGGGTAGAGCAGCCTCCGGGACACAAGTTACGTTAATCGCGATAATCATATGTGATAGAGCAGTTTATGGATTCTGGCTGCCTATGATATGCCATGGTATGGAAATATAGATGTTATAAACAGTGAATTCCGCACTCGCTCAGGAAGCAGATCGGGATCACATCGGCTGGGCTGGGTCGACCGCTGCGGCTAACTGGAAATGTCCAATTGAAGGTCTGCTGCGCTGGCCCCGGCCGAGCCGGATAGTGTGGTGGCGCACTGCCGACCGCAGGCTGCTGTCGGCCACCGGCGGATGAGCCGGCAGGCTGCGCTGGAGCGGGCTGGCGGCCAGGACGCAGCCGGTCGCGACGAGTCTGCGGACCCTCACGCCGAGCGGCTCGGGTGCCGTTGTTTCCGCAGTCCACGACAGCACGGCAGCGAGCGCGGCCAGCGGCCGGTGGGCCAGCCGCAGCAGCAGTGCGGGTGGGCGCGGGCCGGTCGGGCATGGCGCGGCGGTGGGCTGCTTCCCAAGACAGCGCTGACTGTCAGCGCAGGCAGCTCATCTTCTCGATACATTCGGCTTGTACGGACAGAATAACCATTGTACTGAGGGGAGCAAAAGTGATTGCCGTCTGAGGCGTCACGCTAGGATGTACTTGCAGTCCTCCTGGTCAAAGAATTTCTGAACGACTTGAGGGGCCTTCCTGAGCTGGTCGATGGCCTCCGTCAGGAGGTCCTTCAATTCCGACTGGGTCTTGAACACCTGTTGGCCCACCCTGCGTTTCACCCAAGCCCACAACAGCTCCACCGGATTCAGATGCGGAGAATAGACCGGCAGGAAGAACAACTTGACCTGCTCGTCACCCTTTGATTGGGCTACGAATTCCTTCACAGCGCGCGCCGTATGGACGCTGCAGTTGTCGGCTACTACGTAGATCGGCTGCCCTTGCTCGGCTTGGATTGTCTGCAAGAACTCAATGAAACTCACCGCCTTGGAATTCTTCGACTGAATACGGAAGTGAATCTGACCGTCAGGAGTGATGGCCGCGAACATGTTCCAGCCAAACCTCTGGCCCGTGTCGACCACGACAGGGGTCTTGCCACGCACGCCCCAAGTCCGCCCGACATGGTAGTCGGCTCGCATCCCGGCTTCGTCCACGAACAGGATCACAGCGCCCTCACTGCGTGCTTGCGCCTTCAAATCAGGATCGGTCTTCTCAATCCAAGCCTCCACGTCGCCGATGCTGCGGAGATGCGAGCGGAACTTGGGCTTCTGGGGTGTCAGGCCCAAGCGCTTGAGCGCGCGACGCACAGTCCACACGCTGGCTTGGACTCCGAACTGGTGGACGATCGCCTGTCGCACGCGGACGGCAGTCCAATAGGCGAACGAAAACTTCATCTGCTGGGGGGTCTTGTCACGGACAGTGGTGAGCATCCACTGCAAGATTTCGTCGCTCAGGATTCGCGGACGGCCAGCACGCGGCTTATCCTCCAAGGCCCCGAAGCCATCTGAAGCCACCTTGACAAGCCAAGCATTTATAGTCGGTTGAGTGACGGAGAAGAGCGCGGACACCAGGGGAATCTGGAGTCCACTCTGCACCAGTGCAACGACTCTCTTTCTGATGGCAACCTTTTCTAAGAGTGGGACCGTTCTAAAGTCCTGCCTAAAGTCTAGCTTCATAATTCGATAATACCATGCTCAGCACAGTGTTCGCAAGCGTATTTCGGGCGGAATAGAGTGCCAGAATGCAAGGAAATCACTTGTAAGCGTTCGAGAGAGCTGTGATGAGCGCGGGCGAGGTCTCCACGGTTAGCAAGATTTTCTTCAGGCGGGGCATGGCGTTGCGGAGGAGATCGTGCCCTAGGAGACGGAGCAGGGTGGGTCTAACTCTGATGCTGCAGTCGGCAGCCAGAGAGTGAGGGCCGGCCGCCTAGAGGGCATGCCGGGTGCCAAGTCACACGCTTGCGGTGGTCGCTGACCGGATCGTGTCTCTCCCTGGGGCGAGGCTGATGTGGGCGGGTCTGGCAAGGCGCAAAAAAATGCTGCCTAAAACGCTGGACACCATATATGGTTTTGTGTAATCCTGCAAGTGGTGCAGGACGGGCAGCACAGCGGGAGCGCAACGGGGGCGCAGTCAGTGTCCTTTCTTGCAGGTGGCGCGGGTCCCGGAGTAGGCCAGCCAGAGTTGGGTTGGCAGCAGTGGGTGCTGGCGCTGGTGGAGCAACTCAGCGCGGAGCAGGCCCACGCGCGGCACTGGGAGGCCCAGGCGTGGCGGGAACGGGCGAACGGGGCGCGGTTTGAGGGACTGTGCGCGAATCTGACCGGCAAGGTGGTGGAGTTGCAGGGACGCGTGGCGGAGCTGGAGTTGGAAAATGAGGGACTGCGCAACAGCAACCAGGACCTGCTGAAAAAGCCGTTCGGGCTGACGTCGGACAAACGTGAGCCGGGCCAGGGGGGGGCAGCCGCCTGTGGCGCCCGGTCCGCAGGGCGGCGGGCAGCAGCCGGGCGGGGGCGCGCAGGGGCCGGGCACGCGCAAGAAGAAGCGCGGCGGCCAGCCGGGTTCGAAGGCTCCCAAGCGCACCCGGCGGAAAGATCTGGCCGTGCAGGAGGAGGTGCACGAGCCGGAGTCGGGCAACTGTAAGTGTAAGGACTGCGGATTGCCCTTCGCGCGCAACGGCGAGGCAGTCAGCGAGCGCGTCGAGATCGAGGTCAAGGCCCATCTGCGGCGCATCCGGCGGCCGCGCTGGCGGGCCAGCTGCGAGTGCGCGGCCCAGCGCGGGGAATCGCAGCCGGAGGTAGTGGCGCCGCCGGAGCCAGCGCTGTTTCGGGGCACAAGTTATGGGCTGAGCGTATGGGTGACGTTCTTGGTGCAAGTGTACTGGCAGCGCCATCCGGCGCGGGCCTTTGAGCGCGAATGGGGGGACTGGGGAGTGCGCCTTCCGGCGAGCACGCTGCTGGGGCACCAAGAGGCGTTCTTGGAGTGGTTCAAGCCCTTGGAGCGGGCGATTGGGGAGCATCAGCGCTGGGCACAGGTAGCGCACGGGGACGAGACGAGCTGGGTGGTCCACGTGCGGGCGGAAGAGGGGCAGAACGCGCGCTGCTGGCTGTGGGCGTGTCTGACGGCGGATGCGGTGCGCATGCGGGTGGAGGACTCGCGCAGTGCGCAGGCGGCGGCGACGCTGTTCGGGGGACTGGGGTTGGAGGGCCCGCTGACACTGGTCTGTGACCGGTATTGCGCGTATGTGCGACTGGCGCGCGAGCACGGCGGGCAGATTGAGCTCGCATTCTGCTGGGCGCACGTCCGGCGGGACTATGTGAAGCTGGTGCGGTCGCGGCCAAACCTGGTGTTACCGGCCGCTTAAAATTGCACAGATTTGGCCGTCGAAAATTGCACACTTCCCGGCCTGGAGGACAGAGGCGTTAGGGGGTTGGAGCGGAGGTTGGCGGGTGTTCCCCGAGTCCTGGACGAGACAGACCGGGGCACCCTCGACACCCTGCGTCGTGGACGTAGAGCGTCGTCCGCTGTCCGACTACGCCGGGATCACGGGAACAAGCTCGTGAAGGCCCGGTCCAAGAGCGCGCGGATCGCGGCCCAATTGGCCGATCTGAGGATGCCCGGGGCCCTGGGAGGCCCCGCTCCGGTCGCTCCGCCCCCTCCGCGGCGGCTCCCGAAGAGTGTGCAATTTTCAATTGTCAGAAGTGTGCAATTTTCGACGGTGATTGACACCTGGAGGAATGGGGCGACGGTATCTTGGATCGCTGGAGTTCGCCAAGTGACCACAACATATGGTTAGTGTAGTTTGTAGTGTGCGCCGTGCTAAGGCACTGGCTCCCAGCGGGTGCGAAGCCCGCCCGGCTAACTGTCGCTCCAGCCGGAAGCCGTCGGAGCGGGTCATGGAGGTAACGACATGGACTGAAGCACTTCGACGTGACGGGCCGCCTTTTGGGCGGCTCAGCGAGCACGCAGGCCGCAACGCGAGTGAACGCCGAGCAGGCCTCGAAAAGCATAATGCGGAGGCCGACCCGCCGCTATATCGGGGAAGGCAGCCAGCGTCCGGGAAGCGAGCGACGCGAGCACCGGGCGTCTCCGCCGGGGTATTGGCGGCAGCATGCGTGCAAGAGGGAGACGGAGGCAACACGGGAAGCCCTGTCGGTGGCGTGCACGCGCCAACCGGACTCCCGCGAGGGACAGGCCGGGCCGGTCAGGGTGGCGGAGAGGCCCGTAGTACCGGGGAAGCCGGGTAATGCCGGTGGAGGGAAGGGGCCTCAGTTCGAGAGCGATGCAGGAAGGAGGACAGGACCGATGGAGACTGGCGCGAGCCTATTAGCTCCGGAAAAGTTCGGAGACTCCAGAGCGCATCACCTGCGCAAGCGAAGGAAGACCCGGACCACCGCGCGCAGCAGTGGCCGGGAGAACTGGCACGCGCCGTTGACGCATAGGCGGACCAGCGGCTCAGCCAGTGGCTGTGTCGGAAGCACCAGGCGAAGTCGGGCCACCCCGTGCGGTACCCGAGCGAGAGGCTGAGGATTGACTTCGGCCTCGTGCGCCTGCCAGTGCGGACGGCCAGCTTTCCGTGGGCGAAGGCATGATCTCGTCCGAGAGCCGGATGCTGGAAATTGGCATGTCCGGTTCGATGAGCGGGGAGAGGAGACGTAGTTAAGCGGGAAGGTCAGTGAGGCACCTACAGATGGCGAAAGCCGTAGGAACACCCCTAAAACAGCTACTGCTTCCTTGCTAAGGCCAACGCGCCTCTCCTCGACTCTACAGCACAGCATATTGTGGTTTGAGACCGGCGATGGCACTACATTTGTGAGGCTGCCTGACGGGCCTGATCCCATCTCAGAATTGCCTCCGGTGCGGTCGGGGTTCCACCCCCACCGCCCTTGCGATCTCGGCAGCCTCTTGCCCGGGCGTAGTGTCTTGGCAGTTCTCGATCAGTCGTCCGTCCACCGTCCGCATCTGCGTCGTAACGCGATCCCAGTGCTCCAGCTTGTGTCGGACCGTGGTCCAGCTGTCGTGGATCCCGCCCACTGCTAACCGCCGCCGCAGCAGATGCACCGCGTGGCAAACCAGCACTGCTACGAACAGGTGCGCCCGGATGCGCTCTGGCTTGCGATGGTATACGGGCCGCAGCCCCAATTCTGATTTCAGCGCGCGGAACGTCTGCTCAATCTCCACCAACCGCCAATATGTGCGCACAATCTCCTCCAGTCCCCACCCGTCACAGCTGGTCCGCAGCTCGTACGTTCCGACGCGCCGGTCGCGCTCGAACCCCTTCTGATTGAGCTTCCATCGCACCGCCACCGCGTGCCCCTTCTTGGCTGCCTTGGTTCCCTTTGCCGCGGCCTGCACCCGCACCTCGTACTGCGGGGCTGCCCGCTTGTGGCGCTGCTTCAGGCGCCCGACCTTCTCCAGCACCCGCTCGTACTGCTTCAGGCAGCCCGCGCGCCCAAGACCCGCGTGCAGGCTCCGCAGGTCCTGCTCGAACCGTTCGCGGGCGCGCTCCAGGATGGCTGCTTCCTTGGCCTGCCGCCCTTGGGTCCAGACGCGCACGCGCTTCTCCCGGGCCCCGGGTCGCGAGACATCCCAGGCCTTGGCCTGCATCCCGCAGCGCGTCGTGAAGCACTCCGGCTCGGCGCCCGCGGGCCGCTCGGCGCGCTTGCCACGCTGCACCGTGATCCAGTCGTAGCCCCGCTTGCGCAACCAGTCCAGGTTGGCTTGCGAGGCAATGCCGGCGTCCATCATCACCACTGGCCGCGACGCGTCGGTCCGGGAGCGGGCTTTAAGGCGCTGGATGGCCGCTTTGAGGGTGCCCGGTTCGGAAACGTTGCCCGGCAGCACCTCGCTGTAGAGCGGGAAGCCGGCCTCGTCGGTGGACAGTGCCAGAGTGACCAGCGGGCAGTCGCTGCGCTTCTGTTTCGAGCGACCGAACTGTCGGTCGTCCCGGGCTTTGCCGAAAGTGTGCACATTCGTGAGGTCGTACAGCGCCAGCGCCCGGCGCCGGCCCTCGAAGAGCGTGCGCTCGCGCCCGGCGAGCGCCGTCTCCAAACTCGCGCGAGATTGCCAGAGGCGGTCGCCGATGCGGTACAGCGAGTTGAGAGCGGGGGAGCTCTGGGTGTCGCAGCCGAGCAGTTCCCAGGCCGAGCTGGCTTGGTTCAGCCAGCGGCTGGCCTCGCGTTCGGAGGAAGGGTGCAACATGCGGGCGAGCACGAGAGCGGTGGCCAGCGAGGCCTCGTGCTGGGAGAATCCCAGCTGGCGGAGGATGTCGGAGAACCGCAGCGAGTGCAGCGCGGCGAGAGCGACGCGCTCGCCCCCGACAGAGCGAGTTGGCGGATGGTGGAGGGAGTGCAGCAGGACGGTGGCGACGGGCTCACCGCCGACAGCGCGGTTGTCGGAGCGAGAGTGGCGCCGGCGCTGTAGACGGCTGGCGGTGCGCTGGGCCAGCTTGAGCAGCTCGGGGTCCGGATCGAAGAGGGGCGTGGTGCCTGAATCGAGGCCCTGCACGAGGGTGGCGAATGCGCGCCAGTGGCGCTTGGGGAGGGGGAAGTCAGCACCGAGGTTGAGGAGCGTGACCTGGCGGACCTGGGAGCCTGACCGAACGGACTCGCAGAGTCGATGGGAGAAGCGTGAGCCGTGCTTGGACGATCCGGTTTGTGTGCGGCGGACATACATGCTGCTTGCCACTATTACGGCAGACCGACTAGCGAACATGACACAAACATACCACAATGATACATAGAAGATGGCCCTACATTTCGGATCTCGCAAAATGGGGTCGGTCACATGCGGACATTTGTTCTCACGGTCTGGTCTTCAAGTCACTGAAGCAGGTGAATATACTATTATTAAGAGCTAATTATGTGATGATTATAGATAATTCAACGCTCGAACCACGAGCAAACCGATGCATTCTGAAGCTCCACCACGGTCATCCCGGTCCATTTTGGCGAACTCCAGATCGGATCGCGCTGCTGTACCGGCTCAATCGCCAGCGGCTGGAGCTGTGGGACCAACCGGCAGGGCTGCAGGAACAAGGGCCGGGCTTCGCAGCGGTGCAGCTGCGACTGGAGGCCGAGTGCGCGGCGCTGTTCGCGCAAGCCGAGCGGGAGGTGCAACGTTTCGAGGCCGAGGAAAAGCTGTCGGGCTGGGCGGACCCGCGGCTGAAGCCGCAGCGATCACTGCTCAAGCATCAGCCGGGCCTCGAGATTTTCTTGCAGAAACCGGCAGTGCCGTTGGACAACAATGCTGCCGAGAGAGTGCTGCGGCGGCCGGTGGTGGGGCGCAAGCTTTCCTACGGATCGCACAGCAAGGTCGGGGCAAAGCTGCAAGGCACGCTGCTATCGGTGTTCGGGACGCTGGCGATGGGGGGCGTTAGCCTGACGCAGTGGCTGACAGCCTATCTGGGCGAGTGTGCGCGGATTGGGCCCGGGAAGGTGGTCCCCGACGCGGACGCCTGGTTGCCCTGGGGCTTTACGCCGGAACGCAGAGAGACGCTGCAAGCTGGCCCGGCGGGCCGGAGCCGGGGCCCGTGAGCGCGCGCTACTGTGGCCGGCGGTTTGCGGCCAGCGAGCTGGAACTGACCCGGGGGCTGATCGATCAACGCCAGCCACGCCTGTCGCGCACGGCCCTGTCCCAGGCAGTCTGCCGGGCCTTGGACTGGCGCAAGCCCGACGGCGGGCTCAAGCAGGTCAGCGCGCGGGTCGCGCTGCTCCGGATGCAGCGCGACGGACTGCTCCGCCTGCCAGCGGCGCGGCGCGGGCCCGCACCCGCGCGCAAACCCGAGCCCACCCCGGCCAGCGACCCGCCCCGCCCGGAACTGTTGCCCGCCCGGCTGGCGCAGGTGCGCCCGCTCCGACTGGACTGCCTGCGCCCGCGCGATCCACGCAGTCGTCTATGGAACGAGTTCGTCGAGCGCTACCACTACCTCGGGCACAAGCGCTTGCCGGGGGCCCAGTTGCGCTACTTCGTAAAGGCGGCTGACGGCCGGTTGCTGGGCTTGCTGGGCTTCGGTGCTGCCGCTTGGAAGACCGCCCCGCGGGACCGCTTCATCGGTTGGAGTCCGGTCACCCGCGAGCGCAACCTGCAACGGGTGGTGCATCACGCCCGGTTCCTGATCCTACCTTGGATTCGTCTCCCATGCCTAGCCTCGCACCTGCTCGCATGTGTCGAGCGTCAATTGTCCCGAGACTGGCAGGACCGCTACAAGACCTGCCCAGTCCTGCTGGAGACCTTCTGTGAGACACCCCGATTCGCCGGGACCTGCTACCGGGCAGCCAATTGGACCCTCGTCGGACAGACCCAAGGCCGCGGCAAGCTAGACACTCGTCACGAGTACGCAAAACCGGTGAAGAACATCTTCGTCAAGCCTCTCTGTCCGGACTGGAAAGCGATCCTGAACCGCTAGACGACGCCCCTCCGCCACCCGCCTCTCGAACGCTTACCCCCCGTTACTTCCACGTCCTCCTCTGTCCACAGGATCTTGCACTCCATCACAAACTGTTCCCGGCTCTCCACGATCGCCACCGGAACTCCTAACTCCACCGGTGTCCCCGCCTTTCCCTTCGACACCCACCGCGTGTATTCTTCCACCAAGGAATACACTTTCTCCCCGTGCGGTATCTTTTCCCCTTGCAGCAGTCGCCGCTCCATCTGGTCCAACTGCCGCGCTGCGTGCCGCACCCACTTCCGCAACGACTCCACTTCTGCCGCCGCCCCCTTGGCTTCTAGGCTCGCCACTAGTTTCCGCCCCCGCTTGAGGATCTTCCGCGCCACCCACGCGAAGGCCCGCACTCGCTCGGTGCGCGACTGCTTGCGATACTCCCGCCGCAGCCCGCGCTAGCCCCGATGCGCCCGCTGCTGCCAATAGCCTGCCTTCCGCCAGCCGACCACGTGATACTTGTGGCTCAGGCCCACCGCCGTCTTGACCAGCTGCACCAACGCGAACCACAGCAGCCTGTAATCCGTCGGATACTCGACGTTGGTCTCCACCACCCACGTATCGCAGCGCGCCTTGAGCGGATCCCCGGGCTGCCAGCCCGCCAGCCGATGCCCCGCCTCGGCCACCAGCCGGTTGATCTTCTCCAGCAGCTCGGCGCTGAACAACTTCACGTTCCGTGCCAACGTCCGGTAGTGGAACTGCCGATTGCTCATGGGGCTCACGCCGAGCATTATCCGCAGCGTCTTGTGCTGGTTGGCCTCGTCACAGAGGCGGTCGAAGTCACAGTTTAGGGCCTGTTTGACCAGTGCAAACACGAGCGCCATCCACAGCGACATGCCGGGCCGTCCATGGTGCGGATCGATTGTCTTTCCAGACTCTGAATCGATTCCACTAGGTGCCTTTCCTACGGATGACTTGAGGACCTGCTCGTCGATCAAGGCGAAGATCTGACTGCGCAGTCCTTGGTTGCAAAAGATGAACTTGAGACCGCGCAGCACTGCTGGCATCTCGTCACGGGGAAAGGAATCGATCTCGATGTCCTCAATGGGCACCTGACCGAGCGTCTGCTGGGCCTCTAATATTTCTCGCATAGCTTCCATCATATCATGCGATATCAAGAGCCGTGTCTGAGCACGAAATCTCTGCGGATGAGAGCTAGCGTATTGGTCTGCCCGGTGCTCGACAGGCGCGGCCGCGCCCGCTGGTCGCCACGCGTGCGAACGAGCGGCTGACGGTGGACCCAGCCGCAGCGAGAGTCGCTGCGGCACGGATCGGCCACCCGGGCTGGTCTGATCCGACGCTGAACGGTGCGCGCCACGCAGAGTTCCCGCCGGTATGTCGAGTGGGACCGCACGCCTGCCTCGGGCAGGGCGGGTGGCGCCGCCCGGGGCGCGATTCTGGCGAATACCGGGGGCCTAGAGTGCCGAATCGGGCCCTAGGGCCCGATCACCGCCCAGATTCGCCCCTGAAGGCCAGAGCCCTGTGAGGGAACGAGGAGGCGGCTCTCGATGGAAGCAGCGCCGCAGTGGCTCAAAGTCTGAATACATAGAGATTATAGAACGACTAAACAAGAATTCACAGAGAAGATCCCTGAATTATCATACAGATGTAAAGGAACAATGGAACTATTTCTTGCGACTCTGGGGTTTTGACCCAGACACTAGTTAGCCCATGGTCAGAACTCTGGCCCTCCGACCACCGGCTGCTTGCCGACCGTCCCGCGCCCCGCCCGGAGCTTCTTGCTGGCGTGCTTGTTGCCCTCCTTGCCTCCGATGTAGACCTCGTCCACCTCCACCGGTCCGGCGAACAGCCCGGCCGGTGCGGCCAAGCCGACCCGCAGGCGATGGGCCAGATGCCAGGCCGATTTCTGAGTGATGCCCAGCTCGCGGCTCAGCCGTATGCTGGAGATGCCCTTGATGCTGGTGCAGATCAGATAGATGGACAGGGCCCAGATGCGGTAACCGAGCTTGGTGTCGGCCATCACGGTGTCGGTGCGCACGGAGAAGCGCTTGCGGCAGGCGCGGCAGCGATAGGGCATGGAGCGGTGAGCGCAGCCGGACTGCACGTTGTCGGAGCCACAATGGGGGCACTCGGGGCCGTGGGGCCAGCGGAGTTCAGAAAACCAGCTCTCGGCCGTTTCGTCGTCAGGGAACATGTTGATCACTTCGATCATCGAGATGCCCTTGCGGAACCATTTACCAGGACTTTTATAGGTGAAGCCTTGCTTCGCCATTCCTCTATTATTATAGACTAAATACGGGCCAATTGCAACCAGAATCTGAGAATAAAATGCGTCAATTATGACGTTGGGCACTCACGTCAGTAATTCCCCTAGGTAGATGTCGCGATCCGCGGCCTGCGTGCAGCACAGCAGGTCCGCGAAGAAGAAATTCTCACCGTACTTCCAGCCGCTGGCGTGCTGCAGAGTGAGGATGTGTTGAGTGCCGGAGGGAATCACGGGGTGCGGCTGAAGCGCTCGTCCCAGCTGGTAGTGGAGTTCCGTCGTGCTCCATGTTTGCGCAGCAGCGTCCCCCGCTAAGAGAGCAACGATGAGCGTGCCCGCCGGCCGTAGCCGGCGGGCACACGGGCAGGCCATCAACACGCTAAACACTGTATCGGGCCCGGCAAGGCGCGAGCGCGTGCTCCTTGGACCGAACCTACCCACTCGAGAGTCATGGGCCGGGTCGGAGGGGCGCAGGCAGGTTGCTGCGAGGACGAAATTGGTGCTGTGAGGAAACGTTGGCGCGATCGTGACGCCGGTACTGACCGGTGCCGAAGACTTGGCACCGTAGAAGGGTCTCAGAGGCCGGCCAGATGGGCCCGTCTTGTGCTCTGGATGGGGTGGTCGTCACCCGATTCCATCGGGCACCGCGACGGCGGGTTGCGGCGTCCAGTGAGGAGCAGTCGCTACCGTACGGCCGGATGGGACCGGCACCACCAGTCCGCCCTCTATGGACCAGTATGCGCAAGGAGACCTACCTGCCGCGGCTGGTCTGATACCGGCGCACGTGATGCCACCAGCTGGCTGGCTTGGAGTTGCCCGCCGCTGGCGGGAGCGGTAGCATTCGAGCCGGGCGGCCCTCGGTTTCGGTCACAGGCCCCACACCGTGATCGGCGCGGCTCCGGGCTCGGGGTCCCTGCGGAACACCCGCTCCTCCCAAGACCGGTCCGGACGCAGGTCGAAGACCACCAGATGCCCGGACTCGGCGCCGCAGCGGTCCATGTACCAAGCCGTCTGCTCCAAGCCCTTGAGGATCGTGCTCTCCAAAGCCGACTTCGCGCCGACTACTTTGCATTCGATGACGTACCGGAGGGGACGGTCAGACAGCGGGCGGCCCGGGCGGGGCCATTCGATGACCAAGTCCGAGCGCCCGCGGGCGACGGCGTACTCCCGTGTGATCCGTCCGCCGCTGTTGACGACGCGATGCAGGTAGCCGTGCAGCACCAGCTGGGGGCCGGCCTCCCGGTGGCCGTAGCGGTCCACCCACGACTCGGAGTGCTCGCGGAAGTAGTCCTGGAACCCGGCCAGCAGCGCCCCGACGTCCAAGCGGCCGTCCTGCTGGATGTACCAGCGCGGGGAGACAAGGTTCTCAAGCTCGGACTCCTGAGCCGTCGTGAGCTCGCGGGGGATGACTTCCGCGTAGATCGGGTTGGCCATCCTGACCGGGCCGCTGAGCGCGACGAGGCCGAGGTCGCGTACGTACTCAAGGTCACCGCTGGAGTAGCCGGCCTGGGATGTTCCGCCAAGCATCGGCAGGATCACTCGGCTGACGCGCGGCTCGCGGAGCTTGTCAGTGAGCTGGTGGAGGTGGGTGACGCGGTTGAGGATGAGAGTCTCCTTGGCTCGGTCGATGGCCGCGACAGTCACGGGCCGACTGCGGTCTCGGCCCTGCCGGTCTCTGAAGCAGGCTTGGTAGCCGAGGGCGTTGACCAGCCAGGGCTGGCCCTGGGTGAGGTTCCAGATGTGATCGATTGCGGCGGCCTCGAACGGCTGGCCCGTCTCGGCGGTGTGCTGCAGGAGCAGGGAGCGCACTTCGCTCGCGCAGAAGTCCCCCAGCCGCAGGGACTCGGCCTTGATGTTAAACGCGCTGCCCCCGGTGATGTGGAACCCTTCCGACTCCGAGAAGATGCGGTAGTCGCGGATGTCGCGGACGCCGCACAGCACCACGCTTTGGGGGAACCACCGGGGCCGGTCGCGGTAGCCGGCACGGAGCTGCCGGAGCACCGAGATCAGGGTATCCCCGATCAGGGCGTCGATTTCGTCCACGAACAGGATCAGAGGCTTGGCACCCGAGGCCGCCCACTCCGACAGGACGCTCATGAGGGCCGAGTGAGGGCCGTCCTCCGCCAAGATGCTCCGCCAAGTCTTCCGGACAAGGTCCTCCCCGGTGCTTCGTAGAGCCGCAACCGCAAAGCGGGCCAGGATCGTGCGTATGCCTGCACCGACATCTTGGCGGGCGGTCTGCGCCGGCTCGACATTGACGTAGACACAACGGAAGCGGCCGCTCGCGTTGAGGTAGTCGGCGAGCGCAGCCAGGACGCTCGTCTTGCCGGTCTGGCGAGGCGCGTGAAGGATGAAGTACTTCTTGCGCTCAATCAGCGTGACGATCTCCTCAAGGTCCACGCGATTCAAGGGGGGAATGCAATAGTGGTCTTCGGGGATGACCTCGCCCTCTGTGTTGAAGAATCGCACTCCTGCTTGAGTATGGCATGGCTTGAGGGCAGGGCGAAGCCTCGGCTGATGTTGCACCCTAACAACCAAAGAAGCCTGTTAGTGTGCCGTCGAGAGGCAATCTTCGGACAAACTGACTCAGCATGGACCGGACTTCGTCGATGGTCCTGTCCCAGTCCACGCCTCGCTGGCGCTGGTTCAAGTGCGTCGATCAGGCAGCGATCTCGCGCTGCAGAGTGTCGAGATCGCAGATCCTACGCCGCCAGAGGCCCTGGCGCGACAGAGCGCTGAGCTCAACCTTCGCGACATGCAGCCAACTGCCGTGCGCGCCGGGGTCCGCAGCCTCGTTGAACGCTCCCGGCGTAGGCGTGTTGAGGTGGCTCAGCACCAGCGTGACCCGCGTAGCGCCCTGCCAGCAGGTAGGAGCGGTGGCCGAAGGCTGTCTGGAGGGCGAGCTTGGCTTGGAGGTTCCTGTCCTCGACGGCACGGGAGGAGTGTTGCTTGCCCGTGGAGAACCAGTTGAAGTTGGCCGCACCAAGGCGCAGGGGACGCGATCCATGGCGTACAGGAAGTACACCGGCAAGCCATAGAGGGGGACCAACTGTTACTGACCCACAGAATCTGCGGGAGCAGCAGGAGTTCTTCAAAGTGCTCAAGAGCGGCACGCGCATCCAGGACCGCCGCCTGCGCACGGCCGAAGCGCTGAGCAAGTGCCTGGCGTTCGACGCCGTCACGGCCTGGCAGGTCTCCTCGCTGGCGCGCTACGCGCGCGATGCGCCGCAGACGCCGGTGGGCGAAGTGTTGATCTGGGACGAGATCGAGGTCCTATGGGCCCTGGTGCGGGCGGACGATCTGTGGTCGGGGGCCGAGCAGGGCCGCGCGCCACCGAGCGACATCCGGACCTGGATGGTGTGGCTGGCGATGACGACCGGCTTCCTGCCCTCGAAGCGCCGACCCCTGCCGGGCGACGCCGTGCTCTGGCGGGCCTGCGCCGATTTGGGGCACTCTGTGCGGTACGAGCAGAAGCGGCCGGAGCCCACCCTCATCAGGCCCGATTTCGCGGAGCCGCCGAGCGCAGCCCGGCCGCAGGCCATGGAGTCCCGGTAGCGCCAAGCCGGAGCGCTCGGGCTTAGCGCGACAGCTCGCGGCGAACCACAGGGGCCCTCACCGGAGGGCAAAGCCGGAGAACGTCCGCCAGTCCGTCTGGAGCCGGCGCGGAGTCGGCCAATCTGTTGGCTGAATCCCGCACCGACCCACGGCTTGGCCGCAGTCGCCGGCCATGGGAGGCGCTGGCGCCCAAGGGACAGCGGCCGCCCACTCTCCCGTCCCATCTCCCCGAAGACGGCGGCCTGGAGCACGCTCAGAACCCCGCTGGCCACTAGACTCGTCCGCACCGCTGCTGCCATCCTCCAGACTTGGCCCACCGCCCCGGGGACTCTCGCAGATTCGGCCAGGCCAGGTTCAACTCGCAACTGAAAGTAAGAGTCAACTACGCTTCCGCGCTAGCTGACCGGGGATGTCGTCTGGTAGTAGTGCGGGTAGTGGAAGAATAGAGCCGCCCGGCCGAGCTCAGCGGACGGATCCCTCAGCAAGGGAACGAGATTGACCCCGTCAACGGTCCGATTTTGGTCTCGGTCGCCCGCCGCACCGGCAATCGCAAGGACCGTTCGGTAGTAGTCGATCGTGCTGATGGGTGTTTCGCTGACACTCCCGGGCTTTGTCACGCCCGGCCACCTCACCATCGCCGGAACCCGTATGCCTCCCTCATAGAGAGACCCCTTGCCCGAGCGCAAGGGCCAGTTGTCGGTGACCTGAACACCGTCGTACCGGTTGACGAAGCCGCCGTTGTCGGATGTGAGGACCACTACCGTGTCGTCCGCGATGCCAAGCTCCTCGAGCGTGTCCAGTACCCGGCCGACGTTCTCGTCCAAGGAGTGCACCATCGCGGCAAGGTGAGGGTTGCGGTGCCTTCCGCCGTCGCGGATTCGTTCCCGGTACATCGCTGCGATCTCCGGCTTGCCCTCGATGGGCGTGTGAACTGTGTGATAGGCCAAGTGCAGGAAGAACGGCCGCTTCCTGTCACTCTTCAGGATCCGGATGGCTTCCGACGTCAGGCGGTCCGTGAGGTATTCGCCGGGTTGACCGCCGCCCAGGTGCGGCACATAGCGGTGCCCGTCAAACGGCTCCGTGCCGCTGTAGGGGGTAGAACAAGGTTTGGGGAGCACCCCACAGCGTGCCGCCGACATCGTGGTCGAAGCCTTGGGTCTGCGCGTAATGCTCAGCCGTGCCGAGGTGCCACTTGCCAATGTGAGCGGTCATGTAGCCGGCCTCGCGCAGGGCCTCGGCGAGCGTGACTTCGCCGTGCGGCAGACTGTCGAGCGTCTCGGGCGGGATCACCGCGCGAGTCAGCGGCGGGTTCTTCGCCGCCTCTCTCCAGATCGTCATTCGCAGCTTGGCCGGGTACTTGCCGGTGAGGATCGATGCTCGTGTGGGCGTGCAGACCGGCGACGCGGCGTAGGCACTGGTGAAGCGCACCCCGGACGCGGCGAGCGCATCGATTCTCGGGGTCTCGTGCAGGTCGGATCCATAGACGCCCAGATCCGTCCAGCCCATGTCGTCGACAAGGATGAACACGATGTTGGGCTTGGACGCGCCCGCCTGGGTCCCGCCAGCCAGTGCCCAGCACAGCGTCGCCAGCATCCCCGCCCGCCACACCTTGACCGCGCGCCCGCTCCGGCCTTTGGGCAGGGCAACCGTCCCTGCCTCCGTTTCGCTTGATGTTCCGACCATTGCGCCTGATCCCTCCTTCGGCGATGCTGATGTCCTCGACTGCCCCGGCCGGTTCGGCACGAAATCCCACGCGCGACCCGAGGCCGGCGCTGGCCGCCGCGCTGCCATCGGCCGAATGCGCTCCGGAGCTTGACCGCTAGAATAGGACTTCGGCGGCATCCCGCCCGGGCTTTCGATTCCGAGCCCATGCTACGGCACTTTCTTACCCTTCCGAGGGCGGTGCGCTTCCTCGGGCTCGTCGCGGCAATCGTCGCCATTGCGAGCATCCATCTCGCACGCCAGCCCAAGATCCTCTTCTTGGGCTTCCCCGGCATGTACCGGCTGTTGCTTGCGGAGAGCGCCAGCCAGAGCGGCGTTCGCTACGCCTACTGGGGCCCGGACCAAGTGGATGATCCGGACTGGGCCCAGCCGGATTTCTCGGACTTCAGGGTGATTTTCGTCAGTGGCCGGCGGTCGGATCCCCTGAGCCGGCCGATTCGCCGCGCCTTGGCCGAAGCCGGCGAAGCCGGCGCAAGGGTCATTGTGCTTCCGGCCCACGACACCTCGCGACTCGGTGTTGGCAATGCCGATTTTGCCGGTCAGGACCGGTGGGTCGACGACTATTGGCGCTACGGCGGGGTCGAGAACATGTCACGTCTCCTGCGGACCAGCGCCGCCCGGTACCTCGGCAGAGACTTCGATGTGCTCGCAGCTGTGCCACTGCCGGACGACGGCTACTATCACCCCGAGGCACCCAGCCTCATGACGACAACCGCTGAGTACGAGCGGTGGTACGGGAGGGCGGGCCGGTCCCGCCCGGGCGCTCCCAAGGTCCTGATCGATTTCGCGGACGGATGGCGGCTGGGAATGAACGATGCCACGGACGCGGTGATTCGAGCGTTCGAGGCCGGGGGCTTCAACGCCGCTGCCACCTTTGGCACGGCCCAGGCCGCGCCATTTGCCCTGGAGTACCGACCCGACGTGCTGGTCTCCCGCAAGCACGGTCGGTGGTGGCTCGGGGACTCGGGCGTTGAGGTTCTGGACGAGGACCTCGACGTGCCTGTCCTGAGGGGCTTGTCACTGCTGTTCACCGGCGAGTCATTCTCCGAGTACCGCAAGACCCGTGCCGGGATCCGCGATGCGGGCTTGATCATGGGCGCGATGGTGCCCGAATTGGACGGGGCCATTCAGCCGACCCTGATCGAGGGTTTGGACTCGGAGTGGTACGGGCGGCGCTTCGAGGCTTTTCAGGCGGAGCGGATCGGCCTGCTGGTTGACCGCGCGCGCCGCTGGGTGAGACTGCGGAACACGCCGAACGCGGACAAGCGCGTCGCAATCTTGTACGTGTCCGGAATTGGCAAGGGCCGCATCACGGCCGCATCCCTGAACGTCCCGCGCAGCATGGTCCGCTTCCTCGCGGCGATGGAGACTGCGGGCTATCAGATGCGCGGGCGGCCGCTGGACGACGAGGCGCTGCTGGCGGAAATGCTGGAGAAGGGCCGGAATGTCAGCGTCGGGCGTCCTCGCGAGCTGCGGGCACTGGCGGGGGGTGACGGAGCCGTGCTGCTTCCCGTCGACCGGTACGTGCGCTGGTTTGAGACGCTTCCCGCGCCGATGCGCACCGCAGTGGTGGAAGCCTTCGGCCCACCTCCGGGCAGGCTCATGACGCTGAGCCGTGACGGCGAGGCCTACTTCGTCATCCCCACGCTGGACTACGGGAACGTGATCGTCCTGCCCCAGCCGGTTCGGGGTGCCCAGATGGACGCTCGGCTGCAGCACAACGACAGGGTCCCGCCGCCGCATCAGTACTTGGCGGTCTATTGGTGGCTCCGCGAGGTGTGGCGCGCGGACGCGATCGTGAACTACGGAACCCACGGGACCCATGAGTTCCTGCCTGGCCGGCCCCTTGGGCAACTGGCGGACGATTGGTCCGACCGCGCCCTCGGGCCGTTGCCCAACCTGTATGTCTACGTGATGGACAACGTGGGCGAGGCGCTCATCGCGAAGCGCCGCGGCGGGGCCGTGACCATCAGCCACCAGATCCCGCCTGTCGAGGCCGCGGCGATCGCGGAGTCCGAGCCCCGCATCGCCGAACTCTACCGCGCGGCGCGCCAGATGTTGGAGACGCGCGACGGCCCGCTCAACCACGAGTTGCGGTCTCAAGTCCGGAGCTTGGGGCGGGAGTTGCGGCTGGACCGCGACATTGGGTCCGACTGGGAAGCATCTGTCCCGACCGACGGGGAGGTCGAGCGTCTGGCGCGGCACATTCACCTTGCCGAGCAGGACCGCATCCCGGTTGGGTTGCATATCCACGGGCAGCCCAACACGGCCGACGAACTGGTGCCCATGGTGGCTGCCATGCTTGGCGAGGACCTCTTGGGTGCCGTCGAATGCGAGGAGGCGGCTCTTGCTGACTGTTCGGTCGAGGCTCGCCGGCGTGCCGAGCGCTTGGTGGGCCGTGCCCTGGCGGGCCCGGGCTCCGTCCCCGACCTTGGTGCGCTCTCCCCGCGCGTGGAGCGAATCCGGGAGGCGTTCTCCAAGACGCCGACGGAGATCACGCACACGCTCGACGCCCTCGATGGCCGCTATGTGCCGCCGGGTGGCGGTGGAGATCCGCTCCGAAACCCTCAGGCCCTCCCCACCGGTCGGAACCTGCACGGAATCAACCCTGCCGAAGTGCCCACGAAGGCTGCGTGGACGATCGGCAAGCGGATGGCCGAGGAGCAGCTGCGGGCCGAGCGCGACCGCTTGGGGCGCTGGCCCCGAAAGATCGGGTTCACCCTGTGGAACACCGAGCTCATCCGGCAGCACGGCACGGACCTCGCGCACGTGTTGTTCTTGCTCGGGGTCCGCCCCGTTTGGGACCACCGCAGCGTCGTGGAGGATGTGGAGCTGATTCCGGCGTCAGAGCTGGGGCGGCCTCGCGTGGATGTCGTCATTCAGGCCGCGTCCCTGTTCCGGGACACGTTCCCCGATCGGATGAGGCTGCTGGACCGGGCCGTGCGGCTCGCCGCTGGCGCGACCGACGGAGAGAATTACGTGGCGGAGCACACCGCCGAGGCCCGCCGCGAGCTGAAGCAGGCGGGCTTGGCCGCCGCCGATGCCGTCACGCTGGCCGCGGCGCGAGTGTTCAGCAACTCCGCGGGCGGTTATGGCACCGGCTTGGTGGGATCCATCGAGCGTAGCGGGAGCTACGCTGACACGTCGCCCCTCACCGAGGCCTACCTGGCTCGCACCGGGGCCGTGTATACCGAGGGCTACGAGTGGGGCAAGGCCGTCCCGGCGGCTTACCGCCAGCAGTTGCGCCACACCGATGCCGTCACACTCAGCCGCTCCACCAACGTCGTCGGCGCGCTGACGCTGGACCATTACTTCGAGTATCTCGGCGGGATGGCAATGGCCGTCAAGGACACGTCCGGCGTCGACCCCGAGACTTACATCGCCGACGTTCGCGACGCCTCGGCGCCTCGGATGGAGACGCTGCGCGAATCCCTGGCGAGGGGCCTGAGGGGCAAGTTCTGGAATCCGAAGTGGATTCGCGCCTTGCAGGACGAGGGCTTCTCGGGAGCGGTGGAGATCACGCAGAGTGCCACGAACCTGTTCGGCTGGCAGGTAACCAAGCCGTCAGCCGTTGACAGCCAGACTTGGCAGCGGGTGCACGAGGTCTACGCCCAAGACTCGCTGGGCTTGGGATTGCCGGGCTGGCTGGACCGTGAGAACCCATTCGCGCACCAAGAGTTCATGGCGATCTTGCTGGAAGCGGCGCGCAAGGGTTTCTGGGACGCGGACTCCGACCGCTTGACTGCTCTGGCGGTTGCCTATGCGGAGTCGCTGGAGCGCCACGGGGCATCCGGAACGCTGCGGACCACCGGCAACGGCCAGTTCGAGGAGTTCGTCGAGGTGCGACTGGCAGATTCTGAGCGGTCGGATCTCGTGGCCGTGCTGCGAGACCAGTTGCGCGACGGCGCGGCCCCGACAGTGGAGGGCCAAGTTTTGGTTGCGTCGGGTGAACTGGACGTTGCGGAAGAGGCTCCCATGTCTGGCGCAATGCTGGTCATTGGGGGACTGCTGGTAGGCGTGTTCGGCCTTGGCTGGCTAAGATTCCGGTAGGGCGTGGTCGCTGACTCGACCTCCCTGCGGGGGCACTCGCCGCGTGCGGCATTGATCCGCAACCGCCCGCGGCAGTTTGAGATTCCGGGCCGCTAAGCCTAGTCGTCTCGGCCGTTGGCGACAAGCCCGAGGCCTCCTCGCAGATCGCCCAACCGCAATCGCACTTCGCCACTGCCGGGCTGATTGGCGCCCTGGCAGACGCCTCGGGAGCCTCGGCGAGCGACTGGCCCGGCACAGGAGACTCGGGCCGCGGAGTGCTTGGGCGGGAACAGGTTCCGAGGTTGCAACTGAGCCGGCGAGCAGCCGCCATCGATCGCTGGCGCGAGCGGCCGTGACGGCCATCACGCGCATCTCCGTTCCCGTTGCTTGACATCCCTGATCCGAGGCAGCGCCCCGGCCTGTCGGCGCGCCGCGCCGCCTTGGCCATTGCCCCGCCCAAGAGGCCCGAGCCGGCCGTTGTTATACTTCCAAGCAGCGGGCCGTCGGGCCTGCGACCGGGGGGCTTGTGTCCCCGAGTTGGGTAATGCGGGCGGCTCGGGACGTTTCGAAGACTTTCTATATCGAGACCTTCGGCTGTCAGATGAACGTTCACGACAGCGAGAAGGTCCGAGGCCTGCTCGAGGAGCGTGGCTACAGCCGGGTGCGATCTCCGGACGACGCAGGTCTGGTGCTGTACAACACCTGCAGCATCCGAGACAAGGCCGAGCGGAAGGTATTCTCGCGCCTGGCGCAGATCAAGCGCCGCTCCAAGGACAAGACCGTGGGTGTGCTGGGCTGCGCCGCCCAGCACAACGGCGAGGAAATCTTCGAGCACGCTCCCCACGTTGACTTCGTCTGCGGCTCCGCTAGCTATAACTCCCTGCCTTCGATCCTTGACCGCGTCGAGTCTGGCGAGTCCCGGGTCACGGGCCTCAGCTTGGACACGGACGAGACATTCGACGCCCCGCAAATCGAGCGCGACCGTCCGTACAGTGCCTACATCACGATCATCGAGGGCTGTGACAAGGATTGCGCATACTGTGTCGTGCCGTTCACACGGGGTCCCGAGCGCAGCCGCGACAGCGCGTCCGTCATGCGCGAGGCCCAGCAGTTGCAGTCTTTGGGCTACACCGAGATCACCCTGCTCGGCCAGACCGTGAACAGCTATCGAGATCCCTCGCCGGCGGGCTGGCCTTTCGCACGCCTGCTTGACGAGATCGGACGCTTGCCGGGAATCCGCCGGGTGCGGTTCACCACGTCCCATCCGTCCGACTTCACCCCTGACATCGTCGAGACGATCGACCGAAACGACTCCGTGTGCGACTGGGTGCACCTGCCCGTTCAGTCAGGATCGTCGAGCGTCCTCCGCGCCATGCGCCGCACCTACACCCGTGACGAGTACCTGCGCTGCGTCGAGATGCTCAAGGCGGCCAGTCGCGAGATCGAGCTCAGCACGGACATCATCGTCGGGTTTCCCGGCGAGACGGAGGCGGATTTCCGGCAGACGCTGCGGTTGTTGGACGAAGTGCGGTACGCCTCCGTGTTCTCCTTCAAGTACTCCCCGCGCAAGGGCACGCCGGCCGCGACCATGCCCCAGGTTCCCGAGCCGGAGAAGGGAAGGCGACTGACCGAGCTGCAGCGCCGCCAGCGCGAAATCCAACTTCGACGCAACGCTCAGCTCGTTGGCCGCGTCGAGGAAGTGCTGGTGGAGGGCTGGCGCGAGCGATTCGGCCAGTGGATCGGCCGGACCACGCAGAACAGGGTTCTGAACTTCGACGATCCCGAGAGTCTGGCGGCGGGACAGGACCTTCGAGGTGCGTACTGCCAGGCTCAAGTCACCGCTGCGGGGCCACACTCGCTCGTCGGGCAACTCGCCAGCCCGAGCCTTCGTCCGGCATTCCAGGGACTGCGGGTGCTGACATGATGGAGGAGCCGATGGGTGAAATTGAGATGCGGATCTGCGGCCTGATGATGGATCCCATCACCAACATGCCAATAGTGATCCTCAAGGACCTTTCCAACGAGACAGTCCTGCCCATTTGGATCGGCGTCTACGAGGCGAACGCGATTGCCCTCGAGATCGAGAAGGCATCGACCCCACGGCCCATGACGCACGATTTGGTGCGCAACCTTCTGCACGCGTTCGAGGCCGATCTGCGCCGGGTGGTGGTCACCGACCTGCGCGACGACACGTTCTTCGCGGTGCTCTGGGTCGAACGCGAGGGAGAGATGTTCGGCATCGATTCCAGGCCTAGCGACGCGCTCGCCTTGGCGCTGCGCATGGACTGCGCGATCTGGGTTCGCGACAAGGTGATCAAATCTTCGAAGTTGTCCCCGACGCTCAAGGAGCGCACGAGCAGCGACGACCTCCGCCGATGGCTGGAGAACCTCGGCGAAGAGGACCTCGGACGCTACAAGATGTAGCCGGCCTGGCTCAGGCCACTGGTCCGCGGTGCTCGCCGAGCGCTTCGGCGCGTCGCTTGCCGTCGTCCATGGCCTCGCTGAGTTCCGCGCCCTGCAGCGGCTCGTAGGCACTCACGGTGGCGACCGCCTTTTCGAGCTCTGCCACTGACTTCATCCCCATGATGGCCACCGAGAGCCCGGGGATTCCCAGCGCGTAGCGCACGGAGCGCGTGTAGTGCGGCTCATCCGACAGAATTGCGCCGTCCCCTTGGGCCCCGCCGAGGATCTTCATGGCCACCACTCCCACGCCTCGCTCGGCTGCTTCGCGGAACAGGATGTCCTCGAAGTTGTAGATGTGGCGGTCGATGCAGTTGACGGCTGCCATCACGGCTTCCACGCGGCCTGACCGCAGGATCGGCAGCGAACGCTTGGGGCGCAGGTGGCAGGTCATGCCGACATGCCGCACCAGTCCCCGGCGCTTCATCTCCTCGATGCCGGCCAAGGCGCCGTCGTCCCCCAGGAGGATGTCGAGGCTCGGAAAGCGGTCCGTGCGGCCGACGTTGTGCACGTGCACCAGGTCGAAGTAGTCCGTCTGGGCCTTCTGCAAGCTCTCCTGCACCTGCCAGATTGCGTCCTGTCTGGAGGTCGCCTCCACCTTGGTGACAACCACGAACTTGTCCCGCCTTCCCTTCAGGGCGGGGCCCAGGCGACGCTCCGCCTGAGCGTAGATCGGGGCCGTGTCGAGATAGTTGACGCCGTGCTCGGCGGCCGCTGACAGCACGTTGTTGACCTCCGCCTGGCTGACGCCCTCGCGGCCCAGCGGCGAGGTTCCGATCCCCAGCAGTCCTACCTCGATGCCGGTCTTTCCGAGCATGCGCTTCGGGACGCCCTCCGCGCGCGCGGGCAGCGCCGCGGCGAGGCCTCCGGCGATTGCCGCCGTCTTTCCCAGATCTCTGCGGGTGATTCTCTGCATGGTTCTCGCCCCCTTCGCAACAGTGTAGTTCAGCTTGAGAGGCATGCTGGGCTGTGCCGGGCTAGAATGGGGTTTCGGGCGGAGCTTGCCGCCCGCGCCTGCGTCGAGTCCTTCATGGAGACCGAGCCCGGAAGCCCGGCGCCGTCCGCTGGCATCAGCGCCAAGGGGGCAAGCGTCTTCGCGATCGAGGTCGGCACTTGGTTGCGGGACTTGGCTCTCTCGCTGCTCATCGCGGGAGTGGTGATCGTCTTCCTGTACCAACCCGTGAGGGTCGAGGGCACCAGCATGCTGCCGCGCTTGGCCGACGAGCAGCGCATCTTTGTCAACAAGTTCATCTATCGCCTCGACGGGGTGCAGCGGGGTGACGTGATCGTGTTCAAGCTGCACGAGAATCCGGGGCGTTCCTATATCAAGCGCGTGGTCGGGCTGCCGGGAGAATCTGTCGAGATTCGGCGGGGCCAGGTGTTCGTGAACGGCCTGCCGATCGCGGAAGACCACATCCCTGAGCGCTACAGGGACCTGACAACGCATCCCGCGGTGGCGGTGCCCGACTGCGAGTACTACGTGCTCGGCGATCACCGCAACACATCCAAGGACAGCCGTGCTTGGGGCACCGTGGCCGGGAAGGCGATCACCGGGAAAGCAGTGTTCGCGTACTGGCCACTCGCGAGATTCGGGGCGGTGCGGTGAGGCTGCGCCGCGGCAGATGAGCCTTCCAGCCACGCTCGCGCTCGAAGACGGGCGCTGCTTTCATGGCCGCGGCGCCGGCGCGCGCGCCGAGTCCTGCGGCGAGGTCGTGTTTAACACCGGCCTGACGGGCTATCAGGAAATCTTCACAGATCCGTCCTACAGCGGCCAGATCGTCGTGCTGACCTACCCGCATATTGGCAACTACGGGACGAACGTGGACGACAGCGAGTCAGCGCGGCCCCACATCGAGGCGCTCGTGACGCGGGAACTCTCCGATGTCGCGAGCAACTGGCGATCCAGCCAGTCCGCAGATGACTTTCTGGCCAGCCGCGGCATTCCAGTCATCGCCGAGATCGACACCCGCGCCCTGGTGCGCCACATCCGCCGCCACGGCGCGTTGCGCGGGGTTGTCTCGACCCTCGGCCGGAGCGCGTCCGAGTTGGTCGACCTGGCCCGCTCCTCCCCGTCAATGGCCGGTCTGGACCTGGCCAGCGGCGTGTCCACCCCGAGCCCTTACGAATGGAGCGACGGACCTCCGGGATGCCTCCCGTCCGCGCTTCCCTCGACCCTCGCCGAGACGGAGTCTCACGTCGTCGCGTATGACTTCGGCATCAAGCACAACATCCTGCGGCAGCTGGTGGCCATCGGGGCACGCGTCACCGTGGTGCCCTGCTCGACGCCCGCCGAGGATACCCTCGGGCTGCGCCCGGACGGCGTGTTCATCTCCAACGGCCCCGGAGATCCGGAACCGCTGCAAGGGCCGGCGTCCGAAATCCGCAAGCTGGTCGGGCGCGTTCCGGTCTTCGGGATCTGCCTCGGCCTGCAGCTGCTGGGCCGGGCCCTCGGGGGTCGCACCTACAAGCTGAAGTTCGGCCACCACGGGTGCAACCATCCCGTCCTGAACCTGATCACCAACAAGGTCGAGATCACTTCGCAGAACCACGGCTTCGCGCTGGATCCCGACTCTCTGCGCGCGGCCGACATTGAGCTGACGCACATCAACCTGAACGACCGGACGGTCGAGGGCTTTCGCAGCCGCAAGGACCCGCTGTTCTGCGTCCAGTACCATCCCGAAGCCGCGCCAGGGCCACACGACTCCCGTTACCTCTTCGAAGAGTTCCGGCAGCTGATGGCCGGCGGGCGGTGATCGCGCGGACACCGCCCCGAGCGTAAGCAAATGCCAAAGCGCACTGACATCGAGAAGATCATGATCGTGGGCTCGGGGCCCATCGTGATCGGCCAGGCCTGCGAGTTCGACTACTCGGGCACCCAAGCATGCAAGGCGTTGCGGGACGAGGGTTACCAGACCGTGCTGGTGAACTCGAATCCTGCCACGATCATGACCGATCCGGAACTCGCCGAGCGGACCTACATCGAGCCTCTCTCGGTGCCCTACCTGCGCACGATCATCGAGCGCGAGCGCCCAGAGGCGCTGCTGTCCACGGTCGGCGGGCAGACGGGCCTGAACGCGTCCGTGGCGCTCGCGGAGCAGGGAGTCCTGGATGAGTTCGGAGTCGAGCTGATCGGCGCAAATCTCGAGGCGATCCTCAAGGCCGAGGATCGCCAGCAGTTCAAGGCGGCGATGACCGAGATCGGCCTGGAGGTGCCGCGCTCGCTGCTCGTTTCCGACGTGCGAGCGGGCTTGGAGTTCGCGCGCGAGGTGAACTACCCGGTCGTGCTCCGGCCCAGCTTCACGCTCGGCGGGACGGGCGGCGGCCTCGCCTACAACTCGGAGGAAATGCGCGCGCTGCTGCAGCGCGGGCTCGAACTCTCCCCCGTGCACGAGGTCTTGGTCGAAGAGAGCGTGCTGGGCTGGAAAGAGTACGAGATGGAGGTGATGCGCGACCTCGCCGACAACGCCATCATCATCTGCTCCATCGAGAACTTCGACATGATGGGCGTGCATACCGGCGACTCCATCACGGTCGCCCCTGCGCAGACCCTCACGGACCGCGAATACCAGCTCATGCGGGACGCCTCCTTGGCCTGCCTCCGCAAGATCGGCGTCGACACGGGCGGTTCCAACGTGCAGTTCGCGGTGCACCCGCGCACTGGGCGCATGGTCATCATCGAGATGAACCCTCGCGTGTCGCGCAGCTCGGCCCTCGCGTCCAAGGCGACCGGTTTCCCGATCGCCAAGATTGCCGCGAAGCTGGCGGTAGGCCTGCGGCTCGACGAAATCCCGAACGACATCACCAAGAAGACGCCGGCCAGCTTCGAGCCCAGCATCGACTACGTCGTGGTCAAGGTCCCCAAGTGGCAGTTCGAGAAGTTTCCCGGCAGCGAGCCCGTTCTCGGCGTCCAGATGAAGTCGATTGGGGAAGTGATGGCCATCGGCGCTACGTTCAAGCACTCACTGTGGAAGGCCATCCGATCCCTCGAGACAGGCCGCAAGTCGGGGTCGGACATTTACAGCCCGGAACTGATCCCGCAGCGCCTGATCACGCCCAATCCCGACCGGCTCAACTACATCCGCTACGCCTTCGGCCGGGGCATGTCGGTCGACGATGTCTGCGAGATGACGGGCATCGATCCGTGGTTCCTGTCGCAGATCAAGGTGGTCGTCGACTACCACGCAGAGCTGGATAACACCACACTGGGCGACATCACGTCCGACCAAATGCGGGTCGCGAAGCGCTTCGGCATTTCCGACAACCGGATGGCGCGATTCTGGGGCGAGACCGAGACCGCTGTGCGAAATCGGCGCAAGCAGCTGGGCGTGCGGGCGGTGTTCAAGCGCGTGGACACCTGCGCGGCCGAGTTCGAGAGCTACACGCCCTACCTGTACTCGGTCTACGAGGAGGAGTGCGAGGCCGAGCCGACCGACCACCGGAAGGTGATGATTCTCGGCTCCGGCCCCAACCGCATTGGCCAAGGGATCGAGTTCGACTACTGCTGTTGCCACGCCTCGTTTGCCCTGCAGGAGCTGGGATACGAGTCGATCATGGTCAACTGCAACCCGGAGACCGTCTCGACCGATTACGACACCAGCGACCGGCTGTACTTCGAGCCGCTGACGCTGGAGAACGTCCTCAACATTTGCGATGTCGAGCGGCCACACGGGGTCATCGTGCAGTTCGGCGGCCAGACGCCGCTCACCCTGGCTCTGTCGCTCAAGGCGCACGGAATACCGATCATCGGCACCGACCCGGAGTCCATCGACCTTGCCGAGGACCGCGATCGCTTCGGGCGCCTGCTGGACCAGCTCGACATCCCCCAGCCGGCGGGAAGTACCTCGACGACGCCGGAGGGTGCCCTGGCTGCCGCCGCGAAGATCGGGTATCCAGTGCTCGTCCGGCCCAGCTATGTGCTGGGCGGGCGCGCCATGGTGATCGCGTACGACGAGCAGACCGTGCGCAGCTACATGCGTGACGCCGTCGTCTACTCGCAGGACCGCCCGATCCTGATCGACCGTTTCTTGGAGAACGCGCTCGAAGTGGACGTGGACGCCCTCTCCGACGGCGAGCACGTCCTGATCGGCGGCATCATGGAGCACATCGAGGAGGCCGGAGTCCATTCTGGCGACAGTTCCTGCGTCCTGCCCCCGCAATCGATCCCGCCCGAGACGCTGGAGACGATTGCGGCCTACACCGTGCGCCTCGCGCGCGCCCTCAAGGTGGTGGGCCTCGTGAACGTGCAGTACGCGGTCCACCGCGGCCGGGTGTACGTCATTGAGGTCAACCCGCGCGCGTCTCGCACCGTTCCCTACGTCAGCAAGGCAACCGGCGTCCCGCTCGCCCGGATCGCCGTCGGCCTCATGACGGGCCGAAAGCTCGCCGACTACGAGCTGGACTCCGGAACGCTCGAATCGTGCAAGGTTTGCGTCAAGTCGCCGGTCTTTCCGTTCGGCAAGTTCAGCGGCGTGGACCCCATGCTAGGCCCCGAGATGCGCTCCACTGGCGAAGTCATGGGGATCGGCGAGAGCTTCGGCGAGGCATTCGCCAAGGCGCAGCTCAGCGCGGGGCAGACGCTTCCCGACGGGGGCTCGGTGTTCCTGAGCGTCAATTCCCGCGACAAGCTCCGCGGTGTCAAGATCGGACGGGAGTTTGTCAGCCTGGGTTTCCGCATCTATGCCACCCGTGGCACGGCGCGCGCTCTGCGCGCCGGCGGGCTGGAGTGTCGCACGGTGATGAAGGTTGCCGAGGGCCGGCCGAATGTCTTGGATCTGATCACGGACCGCCGGGTCGATCTGATCGTCAACACGCCGGCCGGGACGCATGCGTTCACGGACGAGAAGAAGATCCGAAGGGCCGCGATCCAGCAGGGCATTCCCAGCATGACGACGATGAACGCGGCGCGTGCCGCGGTGAACGGGATGATTGCCCGCCGGCAGCGCAAAGCGGGCGTCCTCTCGCTCCAGGAACTCCACGCCGGCAAGGCGGGCGAGTCGCGCTAGCGCATCTTGGAGAGCCGCACGCTTGGCGGATTAGACTGAAGTTTTATGGTCGCTGTGCGAACTGCGTTGCTGAGCGTAACCGACAAGACCGGCCTGGCGGAGTTTGCGAGCCAGCTCGCCAGCGCGGGCGTGTCCTTGATCTCGACAGGCGGGACGGCCCGCGTCCTGCGGGAAGCGGGATTGGAGGTGCGCGATGTCGCCGAGGTCACCGGTTTCCCGGAGATGCTCGGCGGTCGGGTGAAGACGCTGCACCCGCGCATCGCCGGCGGCATCCTCGCGGTGCGCTCCGATGCTGGGCACATGGCCGCGCTTGCCGCTCACGGGATCGCGACGATCGACCTCGTCGCTGTCAATCTGTACGCGTTTGAGAAAACGGCCGCGCGGGAGTCGGCGACGTTTGACGAGCTGATCGAGAACATTGACATTGGCGGCCCTTCGCTCATTCGCGCCGCGGCCAAGAACTACCGGGATGTGGCGGTGGTGACCGATCCGGCCGATTATGGGTCGGTTGCCGCCGAGGTCTCGGCCGGCGGGGTTTCCGCCGGCACTCGCTGGCGGCTGGCACAAAAGGCGTTCGACGTGACCGCGGCCTACGACCGGGCGATTTCCGGCACTCTGGCCGGCTTGGCCGAGGGCCAATTCCCGGCCGATGCCGAGCGCGACACCCCGCCCAGATCGCTCGACATCCGCGTTCCTCGGCGCCAGCTGTTGCGGTACGGCGAGAATCCTCACCAGCGCGCGGCCCTGTACAGCGCCGGCGCCGGCGGCGTGGGCGGTGCCCGCCAACTGCACGGCAAGGAGCTGTCCTACAACAATCTGGTCGATCTGGACGCGGCCTGGGAACTGGCCTCGGAGTTTTCCGAGCCGGCCGTGGCGATCATCAAGCACACCAATCCATCCGGCTGTGCCGTCTCGGCGACGCTTGCCGAGGCATACCGGCTGGCACTCTCCTGCGATCCCGTCTCGGCGTTCGGATCGGTGATCGCGGTCAGCAGGCCGGTTGACCGCGAGACCGCCCGCGAGATGTCCAAGCTCTTCGTCGAGGCGATCGCGGCCCCTGCTTTCGATCGCGACGCGTTGGAACTCTTGACGCGGAAGAAGAACCTGCGGCTTGTGGAAGTCTCGGGCGCCGATCCGGCGCCCGCGCTGCGCAGCATCTCCGGTGGCTACTTGGTCCAGAGCGCCGACGTTTTCCGGACCAGCCCGGATCGGTTCGACGCTGTCACGGAGCGGTCGCCAACGGCGGCCGAGGTGGATGCCCTGAAGTTTGCCTGGCGGGTCGCGAAACATATCAAGTCCAACGCCATCCTGTACGCGCGCGACGGACACACGGTGGGCGTCGGTGCGGGACAGATGAGCCGGGTGGACGCCGCGCGCTTGGGCGCCTCGAAAGCGGTCCTCTCGCTCGACGGAACGGTGGCCGCGTCAGACGCTTTCTTCCCGTTCGCGGACGGCGTGGAGGAGATCGCCAGTCACGGGGCCACCGCGGTGATCCAGCCGGGCGGTTCTAGGCGCGATCCCGAGGTGATCGCGGCTGCCAACCGCTTGGGCCTGGCGATGGTTCTCACCGGCGCGCGCCACTTCCGGCACTAGGCGATTGGTGGGTCGGCCGGGCAAGTTAGCGCCGGTCGGCGCGCGGTGCCGGCGCGCCGGCGGTGGGGCGGCGTTCCATGCTGGGCATACGATGGTCCCAGTGCGTGTCCGCTCTTGTCTGGCCGCCGGGCTGCTCGCGGCCACCCTTGCGATTCCGGCGCGCGGTGCCAGCGGAGGCTCTCTGGACCGCATCGCACCCGGCTCGGGGCCGCTCGGAGGCGCGCGCGCGGCGAGAGTCTCGAGCGCCGACCTGCTGCACACCTCGCAGGTGTTCGCGATCGACGGCGCCGCGGAGGTTGCCGAAGGCCTCACCGCGGAAGGCCAGGCCCGATTGGCTTGGGACAACCTGGCGCGCACCCTCAGGTATGGCGGGTCCGACGCGGACCTGATCGTTCGCCTGAACGCTGTGGTCGTCGACGCTGCGGCGGCCGTGGCCGTTGGGGCCGTCTTGCGGGATCGTTTGCCCGAGGCCGACCGCCCGGCGGTAACGCTCGTCGAGGGCGCCCTGCCGGTCGCGCGCGCATTGCTCGCGCTGGACGCGGTGGCCATGGTCTCGGCAGTCCCGGAAGAGCGCGATTCCCCGGTCGCACCGACACCGTGGCTTCGAGGGCAATCTCACGGTTCGCGCCTGCCCGCCGGCTCGCGGGTTTACATTTCGGGGCGGGCCGCCGATGGCACGCCCGCGGCTGCCGCCGGAGATGTGTTGGGGCAGATTGACCGGACGTTCGACTTTATGGGCTTGCGCGGGGACTCGGTCATTCAGCTCAAGTGCTTCATGCGCCCGGTCGTAGCGGCCCGCGAGGTGCACGCCCGCATTGCCGCGCACTTCGACGGCCAGCCGCCCCCTGTCGTGTTCGTTGAGTGGCGAAACCGGCAGGCGATCGAGATCGAGGCGATCGCGGCGGCGCCCGACCACCCCGGCGGCACGGCTGTCGAGTACCTGACTCCGCCCTGGGACCGGGCTTCGCCGATCTTCGCCAGAATCGCCCGGGCACACCATCCCGCCTCGGTCTATCTGTCCACCATGAACGGGCGGACCGGTCGTGACGGTGCCTCGCAAGTGAGGGAGATGTTCGAGGAGCTGGCGGCCCTGCTCCCCACGGTCGGGAGTGATTTCCGGCATCTGGCAAAGGCCACCTACTACGTGGCCGACGACGTCACCAGCGCCACGCTGAACGCAGTCCGCCCCGAATACTACCCCCCAGACCGGCCTCCGGCCGCTTCGAAGGCCTCGGTGCGGGGAGTGGCAGTGGCCGGCCAGAGATTGGCCGTGGACATGATTGCGGTCCCTGCCAATTAGCGATGGTCGCGCGCGCCGGGCTCGTAGCGGTCATCGCGAGCGGGCTTGTGGGATGCGCCGCGCCCGAACAAGGGCCACTCTCGCCCGAACAGGCATTGGAGTCCTTCCGGGTCGCGACCGGATTTCGGGTCGAACTCTTCGCGGCCGAGCCGCATGTCGTCGATCCGGTCGAGATGGCGTTCGATGAGAACGGCGGGGTCTACCTGGCCGAACTCGGGGACAACCCCGACGATCCCCCTGCGGGTCAAGAACCCCTCAGCCGAATCAAGTACTTGGAGGACACGGACGGGGATGGCCGGATTGACCGGCACACGGTGTTCGCGGACGGCCTGCTGGCTGTGGAGGGCATCGCCCCGTGGCGCGGGGGCCTGGTCGCCACGGCGGCGCCCGACATCCTCTATCTCAAAGACACGGACGGGGACCGGCGGGCCGATGTGCGGGAGGTGATGTACACGGGATTCGCCGTGCCGCATGTCGAGGGGCGCCTGAGCAATCCCCGCTTGGGCCTGGACAACTGGTTCTATGTTGTCAATCACGGCTACCCAGGTAGCGTCACAGTCCCCGGCAATCCGTCCGTCCCCGCAGTCAACGTGCGCAAGCGGGAGTTTCGCTTCCACCCGATCCGGGGATTGGCCGAGGCGTCGACCGGCGACGCGCAGTTCGGCCAGTCCTACAACCGCTGGGGGCACTGGTTCATCACGCACAACACCGTGCACCTGCGGCATACCGTGGTCCCCCCGGGATATCTCGACCGCAACCCGCTCTTCGCGGTCGAGGAAAGCGAGCAGGACATCTCGGACCACGGCAGGCCCGCATCGCCCGTCTACCCCATCAGCGCGCCCCAGCGCTGGCGGGTCGAGCGCACGCGTGCCCGGAGCCGCCGATACGCAGAGACCAGGCCGGGCAGGGTAGAGCAGCTGGCTGGGTTTTTCACCGCAGCGGCGGGCACCACGGTCTATACCGGCGACCGGTTCGGCCCGGACTTCGAGGACGCGATCTTCGTGGGCGAGGGAAACGGGAACCTTGTCCACTGCGACGTTGCCACGCCGGACGGCGCGACGTACACGGCCCGGCGCTGGCCCGCGCAGGGCGAGTTCTTGGCATCGTCCGACAACTGGTTCCGGCCTGTCAACTTTGCCAACGCGCCGGACGGAAGCCTGTACGTGCTGGACTACTACCGAGAGTTCCTGGAGCACCCGGACTTCATTCCCGAGGCTGTCAAGCGGCGTCTCGGGATGGACTTTCGCGCCGGCGACACGCTGGGGCGGATCTATCGCATCGTGCCGGCCAAGGAGGGTTGGAGACCCCGTCCAGATCGGCTTGGCGATTTCGCGTCCGAAGAGCTCGTGCGGCTGCTCGGCCACTCCAATGGGTGGCATCGGCGAACGGCGCACCGGCTCCTGGTGGAGCGGCAGGACCAAGGCGCTGTCCACTCTCTGGAGCACAACCTGACGGCACACCCGGACGCGGCTGTGCGGCTTCGGAGCCTGTGGGTGTTGGAGGGGCTGGGGTCTCTGACCCCGGAGCTGGTCGAGAGCACACTGGGCGACGTTCACTGGGCGGTTCGGGAAGCTGCATTGCGGCTGGCCGATCCAACGCTGGAGAGTCTTTCCGGCGCAGTGCTGGACGCGACCCGCGACGAGAATCCGCGAGTCGCCTTCCAGGCGGGCCTGACGGTGGGGGGCCTGCCCGTCTCCGGCGAATTGGCGGCGACACTCGCAGGGCTGGTGGCGCGGTTCCCGGACGATCCCTGGTTCCATGTTCCGGTCCTGTCGGCGCCGCCGGCGATGGCCGGGCCAGTGCTCTCGGCACTGGCGGAGCAGTACCCCGCCTACTTCGAGGCCCCCTCTCGAGAGCGGCTGAGGTTCGTGGAGCAGGCGGCGCGGGTGGTGGGCGCGCGCAACGATCACGCCGAGACGGTGGCGACTCTGGTCACGGCGGCCACTTCCGATCGGCTGGCCGGCACGGCTTGGCGGGCCGCCGTGCTTGACGGGCTGGCCGATGGTTTGGCGCTTCACGCGGGGCGGATCCGCTCACCCCAAGCCACGGCGAGCCTCGGGACTCTCTTGAGTGACGACGCCGATGCGGTCCGGGCTGGCGCGGCGCGCCTGGCACCGTACTTTGACATCGGTGCCGAAGTCGGGCGCGCAAGGGTCGCCGCCCTCGATCCAGAGATGCCGCTGAACCGCCGGCTGGAGGCCGCCAGCGTGCTCCGGGCTGGCACGTTCGACGAAATCGGCCAAGCGCTGGCCGCGCTGGTGCGGGACGCGCCCGACGCGGAGTTGCGAGTTCGCGCGGTCCGGGTGCTGGGATCTCTCGCCGACAGTCGTGCCGCCGACGTGCTGGCGGGCGCGTGGGACGGATCCCCGGAGGAAGTGCGGGACGCGATCGCGGATTCGCTCATGCGGAGGTCAGAGCATGCGATGGCGCTCGTCACGGCGGTGCGGGACGGGCGGATCCGTCCGGCGGACATTGCTGCGGTGACCCGCATTCGCCTCTCGGAGCACCCCAACGACGCCGTACGCTCAGTCGTCGCGCAGCACTTGGACCTGCAACTGCGCGACCGGGACTTGGTGCTTGCCGAGCGTCTGGCCGCTCTCGACGAGCAGGGCGACCCGGTCGCAGGCAAGCCACTGTTCGACCGTGAGTGCGCCAGCTGCCACGTGGCCCGTGCCGCCCGCGGGAGGATCGGTCCCGACCTGTCCGGAGTTACCAATCGCAGCCGCGAGGACTTGCTGACCAGCATCCTCGACCCCAGCTACGCGATCGAAGATCGGTACCGGAACTACATCTTGGAGACCCGGGATGGCCGCTTCCATGACGGCATTCTAGTGGCCGAGACCGCTTCAACGGTCACCCTGCGGGGCGAGCGTGAGGACAATTCCGTGCTCAAGCGGGACATTGCCGAGTTGCGGACGTCAGAGGTCTCGCTCATGCCGGAAGGGTTCGAGGACGCCTTCTCGGACCGAGACCTCGCAGACTTGATCGCATACTTGCAGGCGGGGCTCTGACGGAACAACGCTTCGGGACGCTCTCCCAAGCCGCTTCGCCGCCCGCGCCGAAGCCCCGCCGCCGATTGCCCACACGCGCTCCGGGAAGGGCATTCAGGCCGTGACGCCCTCCATGTACTTCAGAAACGCTCGCGCGTGCCGGTCGAGGTTCTCTTCTGAGCCGCCTCCCAAGAGGGGGGAGCACATCTCGTACGCCACCGTGCCCGTGAAGCCGCCCTCGATCAATGCGGAGAAAAACGCTCCATAGTCCAGGAAGCCCTGCCCCATCGGCACTGCTTGGGCGTAGGGGCGTTCAGCCCGGTAGTTAACCACGTCGGGCTCGTACACGAACCGCGGCCGCAACTGGTAGTCCGCCACCGTCGTGTGAGCCGTCACCGCAGCCATCGCGCCGGCTGCCTGCTGCAGATTCGTGCCGTGCAGCGCTGGGGACCAAGCGTCGAACGCGGCGCGACAGTTCGGTTCTCCCACTTCCGCGAGAAGGTCGCGGAGGGACCGGTGGTCAGCGGCGATGTCATGGTGATTCTGGACCGCGAGCGTGACTCCGTACCGTGCCGCCCTTTGGGCGCACTCCCGCAGGCACTCGACAATCGTCCGCCATTGCGCGACGTATCCGCGAGCCGCGTGCTCGTAGCCTGTGAAGACCCGCACGGTCGCGCCCCCGAGATCCGCCGCGATGCGGGCCAGATCGGTGACATGGGCGATTTGAATCTCCCGCATCGGAGACTCCGCGTGTTCGAGGTCCGCCGTGAAGTTGTTGTACGCGGCGACGACGACGTCACGCAGGCCGGCGGACTCGATCCGCCGGCGAAGCGCAACCCTCGCCGCCCGGTCCCAGTCCAGCGGGTTCAAGTGGGGCCGCTTGCCCCCCAGCATGACCCCCCGAAACCCCAGACTGGCCGCCTTGTCGACGAACCGCTGGAGGGTCAGCTTGGCTTGCCCCCAAGAGCCCGAATAGCTGACGGAAAACAAGATTGGGGTCATCAGGGCTGCAGCGTACCACGGCCCGTGGGCTGTCGCTCCCGTCCCCGTGCGGCCTCTCCCGGTGGCCCTTGACAGGTGGCAACGCCACGGCCGGGCAGGCCGTTTCCGGGATCGCCCGGCGTGAGATACTGGGCCGGCCTTTCCATGCTTATCCCAAGACTTTCCCGGACCTGTCCGCTCATCGCGCTGTTGTCGATAGGCCTCGGCGTGGGTTTCGTCGCCGAGGCCGCCTTGCCGAACGTGGTGTTCATGATGGCGGACGATCTGGGGATCGGAGACGTCGCCTGCTACGGTGGCGACCGCTGCCAGACGAGCACACCGGCGATGGACTCGCTGGCCCGGGACGGAATGCTCTTCAGTGACGCGCACTCTGTGGCCTCTGTCTGTGTTCCGTCGCGCATCGCGATCATGACCGGCCGATACGCCTGGCGGTTTGCCAAGCCGACGCAGAGCGGGCCGTGGGGCTTCCTGAACCCGCAGCTTCCGCGGGGAGCGTTCACGATCGCCACGATGCTGAAGCGTGCGGGCTATCGGACCGGGTACGTCGGAAAGTGGCACCTGGGGACCCTGATGCAGACCACCGACGGCAAGAATCAGGGCATCGACAATGTGGACTACGGCAGTCCCCTGGCCGTGGGGCCGAATGACCACGGATTCGATTACTCGTTCATCCTTCCGGGTTCGCTGGACATGTACCCCTACGTGTTCGCGCGCGACGGGGAATTCCTGGGCAGCGTCACGGCGAAGAAGGGCTGGAGCGCCTTCAACCGCGTGGGCCCGGCCGCCGAGGATTTTGAGGATCACCAAGTCCTCGCGACGTTCGCTCGGGAGGCTGAGGGATTCATCGGCCGCAATGCCACGGCGGCGCGCGACGGCAAGCCATTCTTCCTGTACGTAGCGCTCACCTCGCCGCACACGCCCACCAGTCCCAGCCCGGAGTTCCTCGGAACCAGCAAGCTTGGCCTGTACGGTGACTTCGTCGAGGAAACGGACGCCACCATGGGACGGGTGCTCGCGGCGCTAGCCCAGCACGGGCTGGTCGAGAACACCCTCGTGATCGCGACATCCGACCACGGGGCCGCCTCGTACGCGGGCAACATTCGCAAGGCCACGGCGGGCCAGATCCGGGAGTTGGAGCCCTTGGGGCACTACTCGAGCGGCATCTATCGCGGTTACAAGTTCACCGTTTTCGAGGGCGGCTTGCGTGTGCCGTTCTTGGTCCGCTGGCCCGCGCGCGTCGAGCCCGGCTCCCGGTGCAACCGGTTGGTGGGACTGAACGACCTGGCCGCGACACTGGCCGACATCGCGGACATCGAGCTCTCGGACGGGGAGGCCGTTGACTCCGTCAGCTTTCTGCCGCAGTTGGACGATCCTCGGACAGCCGGGGAACGGTTGCCCTTGGTCATGCAGTCTCCGCTGGCATTCGCGGTGCGGCACCGGCAGTGGAAGCTCGCTCTCACGCCCGGCAGCGGCGCTCGCGGGCGGTGGGGCACCCGGCCGATTCCGGAGAAGGCATGGCCGGATGCGCTGCGCTCGTTCGGAGCCGTCCCCGGCGATGCCGATCTCCGCAAGGCCCCGTTTGTCCAGCTGTACGACTTGGACCGGGACATCGGCGAAACGCAGAATCGCGCCAGCGAACGGCCAGAGGTCGTCAGCCGTCTAAGCGGCATCTTGGACGACGTCATTACCCGCGGGAGAAGCACACCGGGACCAGTTCAGGCAAATGACGTGCCGACGGTCGATGTTCACCGCAATGCCCGCCCTTGGGTTGACGGCCTCGGTGACGGGCGCTGAGCGCGGCTCTTCGCGCTCGATCACGGCTCTGCCGCATTCCCATCGGCCGCGGCGTCAGGCCCTCCGCAAGCGTCCGGCGCCACTTCCCTCACACCAAGACTTCGCGGATCGGCCTTCCCAGCATCTCCTCAGGCCGCACTCCAAGCATTGCGAGCGCGCTCGCCGCAACGTCCACGTGTGCGATCGGCCGGTCGGTCTCGCCGCGGTCCAGTCCGGCCCCTAGGGCCAGCATCCACACGTTGCGGCACGATCGATCCCCGCTCCGGTGGTTCAGGAATCCGTTCGCGGTGTCCTGGTCCCCGTCGCGGCCGAGTTCCGGTAGGATCAGCAGCGTTGTCCTGTCCCGGTACGCCGGATTCTCGAGCACCTCGTCCCACAGCATGCCGCACAGCCGGTCGGTCTTCGTCACGGCCTGCAGGTACAGCGAATACGCGCCCCAGTGCGCGACGTCCATGTCCCAGAAATTGACCAGCATCAGGGACGGTGCGAACTCCCGCATCACCTCCCTGGCCACGAAGAAGGTGAGCTCGTCGCCCGAGCTGGGCGCCTCGGGGCCGTAGATGTATTCCACCAAGCCGCGCTTCAGCGTTTGCCTGACCTGGCGGTCAATCTGCCGCCCTCCTCGGAAGATCGTCCACCCGATCCCCTCGTAGCCTGCATTGAGGATTCCCTCCAGCTGTCGGAGCACATTCTCGCGGTTCGCAACGCCTTGGTCGAGATCTCGCCTGATGACCTCGTCCACCGCCTCCAGCAGGAGCTGTTTGGGAAGCACAACGTTGGCGCCGGTCTCACCGCCAAATCCCCGCTGGCGTGTCTCGCCGATTGTCGCGAAACTCTTGTTCGTGCAGATCGCCCAGGCATCGGTGGCCGCGGCACCGCGCGCCTTCCGGAACTGCTCGAAGATCGTGGGACTGGCGGCCCAGCCGAACCCGAAGTCGTCCACGCGCTGCCAGTTTCCCGTGACGATGCTCGAAGTCGAGTTGTAGTGCGAGAGCACGCCGTCATTCACGCAGTTGCGGAAGAACATCCCTTTGTCCTTCAGCGCCACCAAGCGGGGCACGTTGCGCAGCCCCTCCGGTGCGAACGTCTCTTGGTAGCGGCATCCGCCGCCGAATGTCACGAGGATGACCTTGCGGTCACCGTCCAGCGCCGGGGTCGCCCGCGCCAACGGCGGCACGATCCGATCGGCGATAGCCAGCCCGCTCAGCTTCAGAAAGTCGCGCTTCGCCAGCCGCGCCATCAGTACTCGACGATTTCCCCTCCGGGAATCTTCCTGCGTTCGCGCGGGCCAAGGTCCAGCGGGTGATCATACCCCGCCAGAATCTCGCCGCTGGGCGAGTAGTAAGGCCCGATGTCGCACGCCATCGAGCCCCCGCCTTCCTCGGTGAAGGTGATCTTGGTCACGAGCTTGGCAGACTTGTACCCGTACTTGCTGGGCGCGAGCAATCGCAGCGGCGCTCCGTGCTGGTCACTCAGCGGCTTGCCGGCCATTTCCGTGCAGAGCATCACGCCCGCCGCCGTCATCTCTTCGAGCGACATGTACTCGTACCACTTGTCCGCGCAGTCGATGCGCACCGCGCTGGCCTTGGCCAGCGGATTTACGCGCTCCAGCAACTCTCCGAACCGAAACCCTCCCCAAGTTGTTCGCGCTGACCAGCACTGCACGCACTTCAGGCGGCTCGATTGCTCAACCGTCGGGAAGCCCTTCAGTTCTTCCAGCGAGTAACGGACAGGTCGCTCGACAAGGCCTCCCACTTCCAGCCGGTACGTTCTCTGATCGATTGGCGGCACCGGGTTGTACCACATGATGCGGAAGCCCAACTCGTCCGGAGTGTCGGTCGGCAGCAGGAGCCGCGCGCGCTGTGCGCTGGCAGTGGCCGTGCCGCCTGCCGCCGCTGCTGTCACGGCCAAGAATCGCCTGCGTCGCATGCTTGCCTTGAGTCTAACAGTCCCCCGTTGGCACCAGAACTCACGAAGGGTCGAAGATGTAGCCGATGCCGTGCCGCGTCACGATCCAGCGCGGCGCGCGCGGATCATCCTCAATTTTGTGGCGAAGCCAGCCCACGTGCACGTCCACCGTGCGCGTCGAAACCTCGGCTCGGTACTCCCAGACTTCCCGAAGCAGCTCAGCGCGCGCGAGCACTCGCCGCGGATTCCGGACAAAGTAGAGTAGCAGCTGGTACTCCTTTGCCGACAGCTGCAACCGTTCCCCGTTTCGAAATGCGGTCGCCTCGCCCACGCTGATCCGGATATCGCCGAATCGGTGCTCGGAAGGCGGGGCACCTTGCGTGAGGATCCGATCCCGCCTGAGCAGCGCCTCGATGCGAGCGACCAGCTCCTCCATCTGGAATGGCTTCACCACGTAGTCGTCGGCCCCCGCTCGCAGCCCGGCCACGACGTCTTGCACCTGGCTCTTCGCCGTCAGCATCAGGACTGGGGTGACCACCCCGTCCGCGCGCAGTTCTTGGCAAATCTGCAGGCCGGTCATTCCCGGAAGCATGCGGTCAAGGATGATCAGATCGATCCCACCTTCGCGAGCCCGCCGGAGACCGTCAATTCCGTCCGCTGCGGTTTCCACGCTGTGTTTCTCGGAGCGCAGGCGGTCCTTGACGGTCAAGCGGATCCCGCTCTCATCTTCGACCAGCAAGACGTGCGCCATGGGGGTCCCTCCTACGCGCTCGCGCTCTCCACGGCAGGCAGGTGCAGCGTGAACACGCTGCCACGACCTGGCTCGCTGATGACCGAAATCTTGCCGCTCATCCCCTCCGCGAGGTCACGGGCCAGCTTCAGACCCAGGCCTGTGCCGGCAATGGACGATTCCGCGGCGGAACCGCGATAGTAGGCGTCGAACAGCCGGGACTGCTCGTTCTTGGGAATTCCCCGCCCGCGGTCCCGCACATGGATGCGCACCTCGCCCTTGTCGCCGGCCGGGAGCCACTCAGTGTCTATCCCCACCCATCGCCCTGGCTCTCCGTACTTGACGGCGTTGCTCAGCAGGTTGGCAAGAATCTGTTGCAGCGCCCCTTCGTCGGCGCGAACCTCGGCGAGATCGCAATCGCCGGGCCGATCAAGGTGAAATCCCGCTTGCTCCGCCATCGGGCGCGCCCGCTCGACGGCGCGCCCCAAGGCCGATGCCAGGTCCAGCCGAACGGGGTGCAGGCTTTGCCTCCCGGACTGGATCGAGGCGAGCTGAAGCGTGTGCTCCACCATCTCCCGAAGCCTGCGCGCCTGCTGCAGGACTAGGGCGCCATATCGCTTGGCGCCGTCGGGTGACTGCACCACTCCATCCGCGAGATTCTCGCCCACCGAGCAGATCACCGAGAGCGGCGTGCGCAACTCGTGAGACACGCCGGCTATGAAGTCCATCTGCATCGCGGCAAGGTTGGCTGCCCGCCTCGCCGAGACGACAACCAGCAAGGTGGCGCCCGCCAACAGCAGGAGAGTGCCGAAACCGGTGGCGAGGTCACGCGCGCGCTGGCCGGCGACTGCCTCCGCCAGCGATCCGGCCACGTGCACGGCCGCAATCTCCACCGATTGCCCGGTCAGATTGCCGCCCGACAGGACCCGGACCCGACTGGAAGCGGGCGCTCGCTGCCCGTCGCGTCCGGGGCCATTGGTCCCGTCCGTGCCCGCGCCCGGGTAGAGCCTCGGCAGGCCGCCCAAGAGCGAGCCCGAGTTGGAGAATCGGGACTGAGGGCTGGGAGTGCGCCCGAACAGCCGCAGCCGGCGCCGGAGATCAGCCGCGGCGAACCACTCGCCACCAACCGACGGCTTAGTGCTGTAGACGACCCGCCGGTCCTGCCCGGCCATGATCGCCACCTCGTACAGGCGTTTGCCGCTCGCGTCGGAGAAAAACCGGTCGACAATCGACGGGAGTGCCGATTCCCGAATGTATTCCCAGTCAACCGTGTGGACCAAGAAACCCACGGCCGACCAACTTGGCTGCCGGTCGGGAGGTCGGCGCGGCGTGTCCGAGACGCCAAGCGCCAGTGCGATCGCGCGGGACTCCGGCAGCAGGATCCACGCCGGCACGCGGAAGCCCCGGATTCGGGTCACATCGTCCCGCAACGGTGCCAGGGAAGCCTCGATCCGAGCGAGGTCCGGATCTCGCGGAATTGTCGCCAGCGCGGAACCGCCGACGGGAACCTCCGAGAATGTCCACTGCCCGGACGAGTCCTTGGTGTGGGCCACCGTGCGCAGCAGGACGCCGGGGTATGAACTGGTCTCCTCCCAGATTGCTCGGCGGTCTCTGAGGCGACTCCAATCGATCGCGCGGCGCCCGCGCGCCAAGGGTTGCAGCAATGCCCGCATCAGGCTCGCCTCCCGGTCCAATTCGCGCTCGACGAGCCGGATAGAATTCGCCAGGGACCCTTCCAGCACCGATGTCTGAAACTCGCTGATCTGGCGAGTCCAGGCGTATTGCAGGCCGGCGAGGGCGAACAGCGTTACCGTGCCCAGCGCGATTCCGGCGGGCAGCCAGTTTCGGCGGATGGCTTCGAGACGCGGCAAGACAGACCGATTATCGCAGGGGAGCTGGCCGCGAGGTCCTCACAGCAGTGCCACGCGGCCGAGCATTGCGCGAAACTGTCTAATGGGTCGGCCTGTGACGCCACGCGCGCGCCCTGGCTGCCAGGGATCGATGCCAGCAACAGTCCTTTTCGCACCTCCACAGTCGTGGGACCATCGAACGCCGCACGGGCACCCCGAGCGACGGGAACGCTTCGAGGCCGTGCTCAGCGAATTGGATTCGAGCGGGTTGAAGTCCCGCCTCGAGGTCGCTCGATCAGGGCCAGCTGATCGCGACACGCTGCGGCTTTGCCACGGCGGGAGCTACATTGCGCTTGCGGAGAAGGAGATCCGCTCAGGGCAGCGGTTCTTGTCGACCGGCGACACTCACGTCAGCCCAGGGACGCTCGACGCGGCGCTCGCGGCTGTCGGGGCTGTCTGCGGTGCCGTGGACACGGTGATGGCCGGACCGGCGAGGCAGGCATTCTGCGCGCTTCGGCCCCCAGGCCACCATGCCCGGCCGAACCATGGCATGGGTTTCTGCGTCTTCAACAATGTCGCCATCGGAGCCAGGCACGCGATCCGCAGGCATGGCTTGGAGCGGGTCCTGATCGTCGACTGGGATGTGCACCACGGCAACGGCACCCAGGACATCTTCTACGAAGATCCGGCCGTGCTGTTCTTCAGCACCCACCAGTCGCCGTGGTACCCGGGAACGGGAATGTCCGGTGAGACCGGGTCCGGGGCAGGCCGAGGCACCACCATCAACTGTCCGTTCCCGGCGCACTCGGGCCGTGAGCAGATTCTAGGAGCGGTCCGCGGCAAGCTCCTGCCCGCAGCCGAGCGTTTCAGGCCCGATCTCGTGATGGTCTCGGCTGGGTTCGATTCGCGGCTGGGAGACCCCCTGGGACAGTTCCGCCTGGTGGATGCGGATTTTGCCGAGATGACTGCCATGCTCCAGGAGGTTGCCGACCAGCACTCGGGGAGCCGGCTGGTCTCGGTGCTTGAGGGCGGCTACAGCCTCACGGGCCTGGCGGCGGGAGTGCGCAGCCACGTGACCGCTTTGCTGGAATAGGTCACTCGCGGCGCGTTGGCCGAGCTTTCGAGTCGTGGCCGGGGCACTGACGTTGGCCTGTCGCCGTCCAAGACAGGGCGAGAGGCGGCTCCGCCTGATTGAAGCCCATGCGTAGTCTAGGCACACGCCGTGCAGAGGCCCGAATAGTCCGCACTCAGCGGTGGTTGGCCGAGTAAGGTGTGCGGAGTTCGGAAAGCGCCTGACAGCAGTCAGCGCCCGGTATTCCGGTTCCCTGGGAGGCTGTCCGTGGCACCAATCCCGCCTGCGAAATTGGGCTTGCCTCGGCCGGTACATCCACAGCCACCCATCGCCAGCGGTCGGCGCGCCGTCAGAGCAGCTGCACGGACAGGATCGGCGACGTCGTGACCGTGGCGTGCTGCGGGTGCTGGAACTCCAGGCGCATCCCGAGCCCCAAGTAGTCGCGCTTTAGCATTGATCCGCCCCAGCTCGATCCGTTGATCCTCACCGCCACGGGGCGCGGGCAGAACTCAGGGTGGCCCCAGATCAGGGTCTGGCCCTTGTCTAGGCGGATCTCGTAGGTGCGGCTCTGGGTCTGGACACGCAGTCGGCTTCCATCGGGGAGGCTGGGCATGCGCACGCCGCCCTCGACCTCCGAGGCCACCATGCGCCCGTACACATCGGCCGCCAGCCCGACGGTTGCAGCCCGCGGGCCGGCATATGTCAGCGGGCCACGCTTGCCCTGCATCCCCATCGTTCCCCACGCCTACTTGGACGCGCCGAGCTTGCGGTAATACTCCGCGACGGCCTCGCGGTAGGTCTCGGGAACGGGCTCGGAAACGATCGCGCGCACCTCTTCCTTGTCGTCGAGCTCAACCTGGCGTCGGAGCTTGACCTCGATCTGCTCGAGCATGGCCAGAAGCTGGCGGTACTCCTGCTGCAAGAGTTCCGGATTCCCCAGAAAGCGCCCGTCCCCCAGCTGGCGGGCAAACGCCTGCAATTGCGCAATTTCCCGCGGATCGAACTCCCGGTTCAGCCGCAGTTGCTGCGCAAGTCGTGGAACCTCCGCCACTCCGGCCTCCAGCGCGCGTTCCATGCGCTCGCGGACTTCCGGCACATCTGTGGGAGAGCGGAACTGTCCCAAGCGGCGCCCGTCCCCCAGCGATCCTGCGCGGCCCCATCCGCCACGCTGCTCGCCGTCGGCGGCTCCCCCGCCGCTCCCGGGACTTCCTCCGCCGCGGCGGCCTCCGGGAGCTTGGCCGTTGTCGCCACGGGTGTTGCCCCCCTGCGCCCCTTGCCCTGGCTGGTCACTCTCGCGCTCCCCGCCCGGGCCCATTGCCTGTTCCATGTCCTCTCTGATGTCCTCGACACCCGCCAGCAGTCGCTCCAAGCCGCGCTGCTCGCCGCCGCTTTCCTGCGAGGCGAGCTCGCTGGCGTCACGGAGCCGCTCCCGCAGTTGCCTCATAGATCGCGAGATGGCTTCCTCGTTGCTGGCTGCATAAGGGGCCAAGCCGCGTCGGACCAAGTCCTCGGCGTATTGCATGGCCGGCAGGGCCTCGGACTGCTGCAGTTCGATCAGGGCTTCCATCAGCGCGCGCGAGGCATCCTCGTTGCGCTCCCGCATCAGTCGAGACTGGCGCTGCAGGCCGCGCTCGACCTCACCCAGGCGCTCCCGCATGTCGCGCTTGCGGTCCGCCAGGTCGATCTCCTCTTCGCGGGTCATGCCGGTCGGAAGCGGGCCCGTCTGTCGGCCGCCCTGGGCCTTTAGGGCTTCCAGCGCGACCTTGAGCGATCGCTGCATCTCGGCCGCGGCCTGAGCTTGCTCGTCTGCCAAGCGTGCAGCTTCTTCCGCCATCTCGCCCACAGCGGTCGCGCTCTCTTGCTGGCGCTGCTGGCGCATCGCGTCCAGTGCCCGTTGCAGTTCGCGCTGGGCATTGGCTGACGAGGCGCGCGGGTCCGCCCCTTGGCTTCCACGTTCCATCTCGCGAGCCGCCCGCTCCAACTGGCGGATCGTCTGGCCGAGCTGGTCGCGCTGTCCGGAACGGCCCTCGCTGCCTCTGCCCGACTGACCCGCCTGGCCAGACTGGCGCGACTGGGCGCCACTGGCTTGCTGCCGGCGTTGCAGCTGCTCCAGCTGGCGCCTGAGATCCTCCGCCTCGCGTCGCAGCATTTCCTGCTGCCAGCGCTGCTCGAAGCTCGCGCGCGAGCGATCCTGAGCATTGTCCGCCAAGCGCTCTTGACGACGGGCGAGCTCTTCGAGCTTCTTCATCGCCTCGTCAATCTCTTGCTCGATCTGCTGCCCGGACGCTCCCCCGCCGGTCTCGTACTGGTTCTTCTCGAGGTCCATCTCGAGCTCGAACATCTCCGCCAGATCCCGCGATGCTCCGCCGCCACCGCCGCCGCCCTGCCCCATCGAGACCTGAATGTCGGTGAAGAGATTCTCAGCCCGCAGCAGGTATTGCAAGGCCTGCTGTTCGGGGGACACGGCCTCATCGAGCCGGAATGCCTGCAATTCCTTCGCGGCTGGCTGCATGAACCCGGCCGCCTGCTCCATGAACTCCGCGAAACGCTCGAACTTCGGGTCCGTGTTCGTCAGTTGGCGCGCGCGTGTCCGCTGCACCAAGGTCTGCGCCTGGTGCATCAGCGTGGCCTGCAACTCCGAGAGCATGCTGCTGCTCTCGCGCAGCTTTTCTTCCTCGCGCCCGTCGTCAGCGTCGCGCTCCTTGATGAGATTCCACGTCGCGATGATGATCTCTTTCTGCCTGCGGGAGATCTCGTCCTGTTGCTGCTGTCCCTGCTGTCCGCCGCCAGCCTGCTGGGACTGGGAGAACCGCCGCTCGAACGGTTGCACGTTGATGAAGTACATGTCGCTGCGGACTTCGCGCTTGGCGTCCCGCGCCACGATGTAGTAACTGATCAAGTCGCCCGGGATCAGGCCCGACGGGGGGAGCGGGGGTGGGAGCTCTCCCGACCCGCCCGCGCCGGGAGCTGGGAGCATCGCCGGACGGAGGCCGTCTTGCCCGAGCTCCTCTAGGCGGAACGTGTGCCGCCCCGCCGCCTCGAGCTGTCCCGTGCGCGAAGTCAGGCGCACGGCGCGCTGTTCGGCGCCGTTCACGGCGAACTCCAACCGCAGCTCTCGCAGCCCAAAGTCGTCCTCGGCCTCGACCCGCACCGTCACCTCCTCGATGCTGGTCGCGCGCCAGTCCCGGCCCGGCTCCAAGATCTTCGCGGTTGGCGGCTCGTCGGGGACGACGGTGATGAAGTAGTCATCCGTCAGCCGCACGCGCTCTCCCTTGTGGTACGCCGCCACGTGGTAGGCCGAATCCTCGGTGACCGTGATCTCTGCCCGGCTGTCGCGCACCGGCACCTCTTCGTCGCCCACCACCAGCACGCCGTCCTCGAGCGGCTTGTCAGTCGTCAGGACCAGCCGGGCGAGCGTGCCCTCGACCGCCATGATGTCCCCGCCCGGGTCTTGGACCCCGGGCTCCAGCCCGCTCCATTCCGGGTAGGACAGTTCGAGCCGGATGTTCTCCACCGTTGGCATCGCCACCACGTCAACCTTGAACTCCCGGCTTCGGATGCGACCGGCCTCGACGTAATAGCGCAGCGATTCGGGAACCATCGAGAACGAGAACCGATAACCGGCACCCTGCAGGTCAGGCCCCATCGGGGCCCGCTCCCAGTCCACGCTGCTCTCGAACTTCGCGAAGATCTCGACCAGTCCCGGCTCGAATCCCAGCGGCAGGGCCGACACGTCCAAGCGCCCGCCCTTGCGAATGGACGTGTCGCCCGGCTCGACTTTCAGTTCGTAGAGCGGGGCCTCCTGATCCAAGAACCAGCCCGTCCAGAGCCGCGCCGTCCCATAACTCCAGTACCCGGGCCCGGCCGTTCCCAGCCAGACCAGGCTCGCCACTGCGAGCAGCCCCGTCGCCCCGAACGCTGCGATCACGCGCCGGCTGACCACCGAGTCGAGGTCCATGCTGGCCGTCGCGTTGCGCGTCTCGCGCGCCAGCAACGCCAGCAGCGGGCTGGGCTGCGCTCCGGAAGCCCTCGCGCGCTCCCGCTCGTCAACCCACGTTCGGAGACGCCCGTCCAACGCTCTAGATCGTCGCTCGGCCTCGTCCGCCGCGCGGGCGAATCCTTTCCCCCGCGACAACCGCTTCAACGGCTGGATGAGCAGCAGGACGCAGGCCGCGGTCAGAACGCCCAGCAGGAACAGCCGGGACATCGCCACGCTTCCCTCCGAGAAGGCGGCGCGGTTGGCCAAGAAGACGCACGCGGCGGTCGCGCAGAGGGCCGTCAGGCCCAAGGCACCCGCACCCCGAGTCGCGGCCGCCGCCCTGAGTCGGCGCGCGACCGAGCCCACGAATTGCTCGAGGCCGGCTCCAGACTCGGCTGGCTGACCGAACAGCATCGCGCTCAATCCCCCCGCAAAGCGTCAAGGTGACGATTTGCTATGAGGGATTCTAGCAGCACGGCCACCGCCAGCAAGACCAGCAGCAAACGCCAGAGGCGCCAAGGGGGGACGCTGGAGTCGGGAATCCCCGCCGCCAGCTCGCCTCCGCCCTGCTCGCCGGTCGAGCGCCACAGCTCTAGCGTGTCACTCTCCACGGGGCGCAGGTTGGATTCCCGCGGATCGGAGTTCACGGCTTGGAACTCCAGCCCCTGAGCGCTGCGGATCTCGTAGAAGCCGGCAGACTCCAGCGGGACGGCCTCGCGCTCGATTGAGCCCGACAGCGTTAGGACGCGTTCCCCGGACGGGTCGATGACCTGCACCCCCCCGCCGCTCTCGCGCCGACTTCCCAGTTCCAGGATGTCCCCGAGTGTCGCATCCGCGCCCCGCGTCTCGGCCCCGGTCAGATAACGCGCCGCCTCGGCCACGAACGGGACATAGACGGGCGTCACCGGGAGGTTGTTCCAAACATTGTCCAGTGCCGACGCGAACAGCAGCACCGTGCCCCTGCCCGCGGTGTGCTCGACTAAGAGCGGATCCCCGTTCGCGAGGCGAATGGGCGCTCTGTCGCCGTCGCGCAGCGCGATGCGCGCGTAAAGGTAGAAACGAACCGGCCGCAGGCCATCCGCCGCCTGTGCCACCGAATGGGCGATCTCCGCGGGACCGGCGAGCTGGAACCGCTCCCCCCCGCGCTCCGACGACAGTGGCTGCTGCACCTCGTGTCCGGTAACTGCCGCGCGCCTGGCCAGCGCTGTGTTCGGGCCGACCGCCACCAGCAGGCCCCCGCCCCCTTCGAGCCACGCTTGCAGGCGTTCCCGGAAGCTTTCAGGGATGCGGGTCACATCCGAGAGCACGACCATGGCGTAGCGGCTCGGGTCCAGCCGGCCTAGCTCTGCCACCGTCGCAGTCTCCAGCGAGTATTGGCTCGCCTCGCTCGCCTCGAGCGCTGACCGGTAATAGAGCACGTCGCGTCCACTCGTGCTCTGCGCCACGAACAGGAGCGGGTCAGGGTCGCTGTTGTCGAGCGCGACTCGGCGAACGTCGTCCGCCGGCAGCGCGTCCGCGGGCTCGATCCTCAGCTCGCAACGGCTGTATCCGCGCGGTGCCTCGCCCACCTCGAACGAGAAAGGTACGCGCTCCCAAGCCGGCACTTCCACGCGCTGGCTGCCTGCCACCCGCCCGTCGATCCAGAGAGAGACGGTCTTGGCGGCCGGTTCGGACGAGTAGCTGGCAATCGTGCCCTCGAGCGTTGGCCGCTCGCGCCCGTAGACGCGCGTGTCGCCCCTGATGCTGTCGATCGCCCAATTCCCGTCATCGTCGCTACCAACGCGGTGGAGCACCAGCGAAGTGCGGGCCGGCAGCACGAGGTCTTGGAACCGGGCTGGCATCGCAGAGTTCTGAAGGTCGGAGATCAAGTGCAGCTCTGCTTGGCCGGTGTCTTCGCCGACCAAATTCCGGACCGCCTCGATCACATCGCCGAAGCTGTTCCGCGCGTCGGTGGGGCTGAGGGACTCCAGGGCCCTCCGCAGCACGGTCGCGTCGGGGGTGGGCGCCGTGAGGACGCTCACCGACGGACCGTTGGCCAGCAGCTGGGCACGGTCGCCCGTGCCCATTCCGTCGATGATCTCCCCGGCACGGTCACGGGCTGATTCCCAGCGATTCGCGTGGCCCATGCTCAGCGACGTGTCGAGGGCGATCAGGTGAAGCACGGGAGCCCGTCCGCCGATTCCCGCCGGGGGCCGCTCCCAGACCGGTTTCGAGAATGCCAGCGCCAGCAGCAGCAGGACGGCAAGCCGCAGGGCCAGCAGCAGGAGGTAGCGCAGGCGGCGCTCGCGGATCGTGGTCTCGGTGCGTTTCTCGAAGAACATCACCGAGCTGAACGACAGCTTGACCGGGTTGCGGCGGCGCATCAGGTGCAGCCACACCGGCAGTCCCGCTGCCAACGCTCCCAGCAGGAACCAAGGTGCGAGAAGGCTCACGACCGCTATCGTCTCCTAAGCCGGTACAGCAGATACTCGCGCAGCGCCAGGTCCAGTGGCTCAGAGGTGTTCAGGAGCACGTAGTCGGCGCCTTCGCTGACGACCTTCTTCCTCAAGGTTTCGACATGTTCCCGGATCCGGCCGGGGTATACGCGCCTCGCGAAGTCGGCGGACACTTCCATCTCCTCGCCGGTCTCCATGTCCTCGATCAGCGCCGCTGTCCGAAATCCCGGGTCCAGCTCCGCGCGGTCAAGAACGTGGAAGCAGATCAGGTCCTTCCCCTGGTGCACGACCGTCCGCAGCGAGCGCACGACCTCTTCCGGATCAGCGAAGAAGTCCGAGATCATCGCGACCAGGCCTCTCCGGCGCAGGAGCCGGGACAGCACCTGGAGCGGCACGGCAAGGTCCGTGCCCGTGGCGGCTTCGGCATGCTCGAGCACGTGCAGGATACTCTGCAAGTGGCGCGGGCGGTACTGGGCGGGTCGAACTTCCCGGACCTCCTCGTCGAACAGCACGAGCCCAACTCCGTCGTGCTGGCAAGTGCACAGGTAGGCCAGCGCGGCCGCGACGTAGCGACCATAGTCGAGCTTGGACGTCTCGCCCGAGCCGTAGCCCATCGAGGCGCTGCAGTCGAGCAGGATCATCAGGTGCGTGTTCGTCTCGCCCAAGAAGCGCTTCACGTAGACGCGGTCCGTGCGGGACAGCACGTTCCAGTCGATGAACCGCGGGTCGTCACCCTCGGTGTACGCGCGGTACTCCGCGAATTCTTGGCTAAAGCCGAACTGTGGCGAGCGGTGACCGCCGTGCAGGAAGCCGTCTACCACAGTCTTGGCGACCAGCTCGATGTTCGCCAGCCGCTGCAGGATGCTGGGATCCAAGAGCTGCTGGCGGCTCATCAGGTCAGCCTGGCAGTCGTCGACCGGTCCCGAGGGCAGCGCCGGCTTCCATCCGGGATCACCTGACCGCGGAGCGCGCCTCGATCATCTCGGCCAACACCTCGTCCACCGTGACCTTGTCAGACTCGGCGTAGAAGTTCGTCAGCACGCGGTGCCGCAGTATCGGCAGCGCAAGGGTGTTGATGTCGTCCACCGTGACGTGGTAGCGGTTGTCCAGCAGGGCACGGCCCTTGGCCGCCAGCACCAGGAACTGCGTGGCCCTGACGCTGGCCCCGAAGTTGACGTACTTCTTCACAATCTCCGGCGCTTCCGGATCGGTTGGCCGCGTTGCGCGCACGAGGGATACGGCGTAGTTGGCGACAGGCTCCGAGACCGGCACTTGCCGGACCAGCCACTGGAACTTCAGGATGTCGTCCGCCGTTGTCACCGGCACGACGGTTGGCAGCGGCGTGCCGGCCGTGTTGCGGCGCACCACCTCGATTTCTTCCTCTGGCGTGAGGTAGTCCAGCAGGACATTGAAGAGGAACCGGTCCAGTTGGGCCTCCGGCAGCGGGTAGGTCCCTTCGAGCTCGATTGGATTCTGGGTCGCGAGCACGATGAACGGCGGTTGCAACTGATAACTCGTGCCCCTGACCGTGACCGAGAGCTCTTGCATGGCCTCCAGAAGCGCCGCCTGTGTCTTGGGCGGGGTACGGTTGACCTCGTCGGCCAGCAGGACGTTTGTGAAGAGCGGGCCCTGGACGAATGTCCAGCTGCGCTTGCCCGTTGACGAGTCCTCCTCGAGGATGTCAGTGCCGGTGATATCGGTCGGCATCAGGTCTGGCGTGAACTGGATGCGCTTGAACGTCAGGCCGAGCGCTGACGCGAGCGTGCTGACCAGGAGCGTCTTGGCGGTGCCCGGCATGCCGGTAATCAAGCAGTGGCCTCCGACCAACAGCGTGATGAGCAGGTTGTCGACCACCTGCTCTTGCCCGACGATGATCAGGCCGACCTGGCGCCGGATGTCGTCCATCGACGAGTTGAACCGCTCGACAAGTTCTTCGGTCGCGGCGGTGTCGGTGCCTTCTGCCACAAGGGTTTGCATCGGCGGTTTTACCTCTTGACTTGCAGCAGAAGCTGGAGGGCCGGCTGGTAGGTCGGGGCGCGCTCCAGCGCCAAGAGCACGTGCCGCCTCGCGCGGGCAAGATCGCCTATCTTAACGTAAGCCCGGGCCAGGTTGAATTCGGCCGTCGCGCGGTCCAGGGGTTCCATCGCTCGCACGGCCTCGAACTCGCGCAGCGCCAGCGTCGCGCTTCCGGCCTCGAGGTACAGCTCGCCGAGGCGCGCGTGCAGGTCCTCGTCCCGCGGCCAGTTGTACAGCAGGCCCTCGTACGTGTGGGCGGCCTCGCGGCTGCGCCCGGCCTCTTCGAGCCAGCGGCCCAGCTTCTTGAGGCTCTCGGGGTTCCGCCCGCCACGCCGCTCGTACTCGAGGAGTTCGCTCAGCGCCGCCTGCCGGTTGCCCCCTTCGTCTAGGGCCGTCGCGAGCAGCACGTAGGCGCTGCCCAGCCCCACATGGTGGGGATACGCGGCCTTCGCGGCTCTGGCAGGCTCCAAGACTCCGTTCCAGTCCTTGCCCCGTGCCGCATCGAGGGCCTTCGCGAGATTCTCCCTCCAGCGCGGGAGCCCGTCGACCGCGGGACCCAGGAACTCCCGCATGTACCCGTCGAACCGCTCGTCGAATTCTTCGGTGGCCAGCCCCAGCACCTGCAGCAGGTTGGCCGGCGTCGACTTGTTCGCCGCGAACCCGCGCAGCAGGCCTAGCAACGCTTTCTCGCCCCAATTCTCGGCGATGAAGCGGCACACGAACCCCGCCTGCATGTAGGAAATCGCCACTTGGCCGGGATGCTTTGGCCGGATGAAGCCGCGGTCCAGCTCCGCCAGTGGCAGCAGGGCGCTTTCGCGGACCGCCTCCACGTACTCGGGGCCGACAGATTCGCCCCAGCGCGGGTCCGCCTGCCACTCCTCGTACATCGAGATGCCCTCGGAGTACCACCGCGGCACGAGGTGGTCGGTGGCTTCCAGCGTGAAGACGTGGGCCAGTTCGTGCCACAGCGTTGTGCCCCAGTGGAACTCGCCCGGCCTCCGCCCGGAGGGCGAGTCCATGGCGACCACGTAGCCGAATGTGACACCCAGCAGCCCGATCCCCGGCATGGCCATGGTCCGCACGGCGAAGTCGTCGTGGTTCGGGAACAGCTCCACCCGCACGGCCCTCTCGAGGTCGAAGGCGTACTTGCGCGAGAACTCGGAGATGGCCCGCTTGGTCAGCGATCGGACGTATGGCAGCAGCAACGCCGATTCGTCCTTGTCCAGCCGGAATACGGCGCGCAGGCCGCCCGGCGTGCCGTCGTCGGGGTCCTCGAACGTCTCGAACTGGTCGAAGGAGTCGAGCAGCCGCAGGGTGTTCACCGTCTTGAGGTTGTAAGGGTCGCCGTCGTAGGCGATCTCAAGGTGCCTGCGGCTCGCGTCGTCCTCGCCCAGCCGCAGCAAGGTCACGCCCAGTTCCGCGTGCGCGTTCCACAGACCGGGGGCGATGCGGATCGCTTCGCGGAGCCGCTCGGAGGCTTCGCTGTACCTGCGTGTGATCACGTAGAAATGTGCCTGCTCGGCGTAGATCTCGCCATAGCGCGGGTTGAAGTCGAGCGCCTTCGAGAGCCAGTCGTTGTTCGGGTTGCCTTCCAGCATTTCGAGCGCTGCCAGCAGGGAGTAGGTCTCCAGCGGCACTCGCCCCAGTTCGCGCACTCTTTCCAGCGCTTGCTCGAGCGCCTCCCTGCCGACTTCCAGATCTCCCTCCTCGAGTGCCATCCGAGCCGTCAAGAGGTGGCCCAGCGCCTGCTCGGGCTGGAGTTTGAGGGCCTGCTCCACGAGGTCGGCCGCCTTGCCCTCGAACCTGGACGCGAGCACCGTTGCCAGGCCGAGTTGCGCGGGCACGTGGTCCGCGTCAAGCTCGAGGGCCTCCTGGAACAGATTGGCCGCCTCGGTGTCGTTGTGAGAGTCAAGGTAGAGATAGCCCCAGCGGACCCTCAGATCCGGGTCTTCGGGCCCGAGGCGGACGGCCTCTCGGAAAAGATCATTGGCAGCCTTGAGCTGGCCGAGCATCCACTGAGCTTCGGCCCGCGCCGCGATGCCGCCACGGTCCGCCAGCCCCCGGTAGCACGCGTTCGCCTCCAGCGCGCTGCCGCGATCGTAGAGCGCGTCGCACTCGTGCAGGGACGCGTCCCGCCCGCCACGCTCGTCCCCGCGCATCGCGAACGCCAGAGGGGCGGTCGCGACCAAGGCAAACGCCAGTCGGCGTTTCACGCTCGCCCGCCTCATTGATCGACCTCGCCGGGGGTGACCTCGGCGATCTGCCGCTGGATCTCCGCGATTTCCAGCACCAAACCCTCCAGCGCGTCGAGGTACTCGGCCGCTGGCATGTCGTCCCTCCGCAGCCGTAGCTCCGAGACCCGCGCCTCTAACGCCTCGCGCCGGGCCAGCAGGTCACGCGTGGCCTCATTCTCCGCGAGCGCGGCGGCCTTTCCCAGCCGCGCGAGCACGAACGCCTCTGCCCGCTCGCCCTGCAACTGCGGGTGCTCCGTCGCCAGCCTCTGGGCGTCCGAATAGTGCCCCTTGACCCTACGCTCCGCATACTGGAACGCCTCCAGTGCGGAGATGGCGTCGTTGCGGTCCAGGTCTGCCCCCGTCTCGCCGAACGCCTCCGCGAAGTACTCGCCGAAGACCGTGGCGTTCTTCTCGCGGCCGTTCTTCGTTGCCGTGATCACCACGCGGTGGGGAGCCTTGAGTGTCTCGAGCATCCCGCCGCTGGAACTGGTCGTGCTGACGACCAGCTGGCGCGCGGCCGGCACGCTGTCCAGCCAGCCCCTGAGCTGGGAGCCGCTGACGTCCGGGCCGGGAATGTTGAACTTGTAACCGCTGCCGTCGTGGGAACCGTGCCCGACCAGGACCACCGCCAAGGCGTCCCCCGGTCGGACGTCCCCGGCCAGCCGCTCGAACGCCTGTGCGATCCCACCCGCGCCGGCATCGGCCCCCGCGAGCACCGTGACCCGCGACGGGTCCCCGGCCGTGCGCCGCAGCGCCTCCCGCATGCGCTCGAGCTGGTCTCGGAAGCGGTCGGAGTACTCCTGGGTGCCGCCCAAGCCCTCCACCATCAGGAAGTGCGTCTCGGCTCCCAGCCCGCCTGCGAGGGCCAGCACGGCGACGGCCAGGCCCGCCCGGGTCGGGCCCTTCGCGGCCATCACACGATCCCCTTCCGCTTGCGGAGCAGCCACTCGGCGGCGCGCAGCGCCACCAAGAGCAGGAAAACCGCCGGCATGTCCCACAGATCGAGCGTTTCGCGGGTGGTAATGCCCGCTTGCGAGAATCCGATCTCAGCCGGAAGCGAGTCTAGGTTGTCGAGTTCCCAGTAGTCCCCGCCGGTCTGTTCGGCGAGGCTCTCCAGCAAGGTGGCATTCCGCTGCGGGTGGAAGTCCTCGGCCACGCCGCGCTCCCGGCGCACGTGCAGCGTGTCGCCCCCCAGTCGATCGTCTCCGAGGTGCGCCGATGCCTCCACTTGGTACACGCCAGTGCGCGGGGCCTCGACCTCCGATTCGTACACGCCGGGCTCGCTTGAGGACGGGCTCAGCGGCACTGTGGTCGGTGGACCCTCCTCGGGATGCAGCGTGGCCGTGACACGGGCGTTGTTCGCGTGCCTGTAGTTGCGGTCCCGAACCTCCGCGCGCAACGCCACCCTGGACTCGTCCGCGTAGCTCGAGCGGTCGCTCGTGAGCCGGACCGGCCCCGCAGAGTCGACCACCAATGACCGCAGCAGCTGCCGCCAGAACGTGTCGTGGCGGTCGTCCTCGCTGGGGAGGCCCATGCGCCAGCGCCACGTGCCGCCCGTGGCAAGGATCATCGACCGGCCCCGGCCGTAATTCTGGCGCACCAGCAGCGGCAGGGTGTCGGCACCGTACGCTACCGACAGCAGGGTGGTGGCCGCCGGCTTGAGCTCTCCGATGCGCTGGAAATCTGCGAGTTCCGGGAGCTGGCTCCAAAGTTCCAGCGACTGGCGCGGGTCGGCGTCCAGCCGGCTGATGAGGGAGTCCCGGCCGTGCGGCGCGACCCCGGCCTTCACCCTCTCGCGCACGAAGGACGACTCGCCGGCTTCAAGCCGCGCCGGCAGCGCGTCCACGATCTCGGAGTTGTGCCACCCCCCGGCTCCCAGGCCCCGCCGGCCGGCGAGCATCATCAGGGTGCCGCCCCGGCGGCTGACAAACTCCCGGATGGCCACCTGTTGCTTGGGCGCGAAGAACGCGGCCTCGAAGCTGCCGATGATCAGCGCGTCATAGGCGAACAGCTCCTCTTCCTCGGACGGGAAGCCGTCCTCGAGCTCCTCCGGCGTGTCCACCCCTTGGCGATAGAACTTGTTCGTCGAAGTGCGCAGGAGCGTGACGAGCTGCACGCTGGCGTCCTTCTGCACGGCGCGCCGCATGAACTTGTACTGCCAGCGAGGCTCCCCCTCCGCGTACAGGATTCGGCGCCGCCTGCGCGGGACGTCCAAGACGTGGCGCCGCCGGTTGTTGCCCTGGACCTCCTCTCCGGCCGCCGGCTCGACTGCGAAGGTGAGGTCTCGGACGCCTGCCTCGCCGGCTCCGAAAGCCACCCATGCTCGGACGACCGGTTCCTCAGGCCGCAGCGTGATCGGCTGGCTCGCCAGCACTCCAGTCCCGTCGCGCACGGTGATCCGGGTCTCCAGTTCCCGGTCCAGGGCGTGTCGGACCGTCAGCTGGGCGCTGACCCGGGAGCGCGGCAGCGATCTCGATGGCACGGCCAGCTCGGTGAGCTCGATATCTCCATCAATCCGCTCTCGGCCGACCCCCACCGTGTGCACCGGAACGTTGTGCTGGCGAATCTCCGCGGCAAGCTGCCGGGTGAATCGGCCCGAATTGTCCGCCCCGTCGCTGACCACCACCACCGCGCCCAGCGGCACGGCGGTCGACTCCCGCAGGACGCTGGCCACCGATTCGCCGATGGCGCTGCTGGCGCCCGGTCCCGGCAATTCCGGCGGATCCAAGCTGGCGACGCGGTCTGGCCTCCCGTCAAACGAGTAAAGGCGCACACTGAAGCGATCTTCCAGCGCCGGGAGGATGCGCTCGCGGAGGGCCGCGGTCGCGCGCTCGATCCGGCCTTGGCCGTCTTCCACCAAGGCCATGCTGCGGGACGTGTCCAGCAGCACCGCAACCGCGTTCTGCTGGCTCTTGAGGGACTGCAGCGCCAGCGCCGGCTGCCAGAGCAGCGCCAGCCCCAGCGCGGCCGTGAGGGCCTGCAGTACCCAGACAGCCCACAGCGCACGGCTGCTCAGCCGCGTTGGCGACCGCCGGGCGTGCCATAGAAGCGCCCCCGCCGCCGCGACGGCGGCGAGCGCGAGCAGCCAGCCCGGCCAGCCAGTGGCGAAGACCAGCTCCCCCTTGCGAAATGCCGCCGCCGGGAACTTGAAGAAGAGCTCGAACACCGTCGCCACTCTAGTGTGTCATGGCATAGATTACGTAGTTCACGGCGAATCGGTATGCCAGAGCCGTCATGTTCTCCGGATACTCCGGCAGGTCGGCATGCTCCCATGCGTCGCCCATGTCCATGTTGAAGTTGATGGCCACCATCAGGCGCCCGTCGTCGTCATAGACGCCCCGCCAGTGCGGCGTGTAGCCGTCTTTCTCGTAAGACGTCCCGGACCACAGGTACTGGATGCCCGGAATCTGCGTTCTCTGGTCCAGATCGAACAGGGTGTGCAGCAGCGGGTCGTCGTCCGGGATCTCGACGACAGGGCGCTCTGGGAAGACCCGCTGCAGGCTGGCGGTGAAGCCCGCCCACTCCCGCGGCCCGTGAAAGTCGTCGACCATCAGGAACCCTCCGCGGGTGAGGTATTCCCTCAAGCGCTCGGCCTCCGTGTCGTCCAAGTGCCATCCGCCAACCTCGACCGCGTAAATCCACGGGTGGTCGAAGAGCTCCTCGTCAAGCGGGTCTAGAAACTTGCCTCCGTAGGCTGTGTCGATCGAGGTGAGGCGGCTGATGCCGTTGGTGAGGTGGTATTCGGCGGCCGGCCAGTCCGTGCGCCAGCCCCCGCGACGGCGGCGATAGCCATTCCCGGAACTGTAGGCGTAGCGCACGAATTGGAACTCGGCGCGCGGGTCGGGGTCAAAGTTGTAGGCCCGGGGATCCTCGCCGTATCCTCCACGGCCCCAGAATTGCAGCGCCGCGAGGCAGGGAGCCAGGCAGAACAGGACTAGCACCGCCACCCAGGACCCGTGCCCCCACCTTCTCGCAAGCTCCATCGATCCCCTGTCCCCGAACGAAGCGAACCTGAGGGTACCACAGGGCCCCGGAGGACGGATGCCGAGGCTCAGTGGGGCAGCAGCGTGCGCAGCGAGGTCGCCCGTTCCGCCGACCGGAGCGCTGCCAGCGCCTTGATCTCGAGCTGCCGGATGCGCTCGCGCGTGACGCCGTACATCTCACCGATCTCCTGCAACGTGTGCTCCCGCGGGCAACGGATCCCGAACCGAAGCTGCAGCACCTCGCGCTGCATCCGCGGCAGACCGCTCAGCGCGCCCACAGTCCGGTGCACGCGGTCCACCTCGGCCAGCCGCTCGTCCGGCGGGGTTGCGTTGGGGTCTTCCAGCAGCTCCGCCAGGCTCGTGTCGCCGTCAGGCCCCACGCGCGTCTCCAGCGAGACCGGCGCAAGGCCGATCAGCCGCATGGCCTCGACCTTCTCCGGCGGAAAGCCCGTCATCTCCGCCACCTCGGCGCTGGTTGGCGGTCTTCGCAGGTCCCGTTCCAACTCGCGCTCGGCCCGGCGGGCCTTCGTGAGCTGCTCGTTCATGTGCACCGGCACCCGGACGGTGCGGGACTGGTCCGAGAGTGCCCGCATCACGGCCTGCCGGATCCACCACGTGGCGTAGGTGGAAAACTTGAAGCCCCTGCGGTAGTCGAACTTCTCGGCGGCCCGCCCCAGGCCGATGTTGCCCTCCTGGATCAGATCCAGCAGGTGGAGGCCGCGGTTCACGTAGCGCTTGGCCACCGACACGACCAGCCGCAGGTTGGCCTCGACCAGGGAGTCCTTGGCCCGTTTGGCGGTCGCACGGCCGCGTTCGAGGCGCGCGACGAGCCTGCGGCCCTCGGCGGCATCGATCGGCATCCAGTCCGGCCCCGCCGTCGCGCTCCCGGACAGCCGCTCCATGTCCCGGGCGAAACGGGCCGCGTTGGCCCGCCAGGCGTCAGCGCTGAGCGGGAGTTGCCGGGCCTGCCTCGAGAGCGCCACGACCTCCCGCTGGTACGCCCGGCGCCGTTTGCGCTCGACGCCCGGTTGGAGCAGGCCGACCTCCTGCCAGGCCGCCCTCGCGGCGGCCACGGACCGCATGCTCGCACCGAGCCGGCCCAGATCCTTCCGCAGCTCGACCACGGCGCCCCGGACCGTCTCGGCGCTAGCCCCCGCCATCCCGGCGATGAGTCGGCGGCCGAGCTGCGGCTTGTGCCGCAGGCGTGCCCGCAGGTCGAGCAGGTCGCTCCAAAGCCACGAGGTCTGCGAGAGCACCCGCCGCGCGGCCATCTCGCCCCGCTCGAACTGCTTGGCGAGTCGCACCTCGCCTTCGGCCGTCAGGAGCGCCACCTGGCCAATCTCCGACAGGTACAGCCGCACGCTGTCTTCCGGCGGCGAGGCCCTCTCCCGCTTCGCCATGGGCTTCCTCCCGGGCGCGTTTCGCACCGTGTCCACCCGTGCGCGCGTGCCCTTCCGCGGGGCAGTGCCGGCACGCTCCCGCGGTCGTCTGCTGACCGATCCCTGCAACATCGCGCACCTCCTCCTGTACCTGTAAGACGCACCGGGCGGCCAATCAGTTCCAATGCGTATTACAAAGTTTACTTTATTCGAATACACTTTGCAAGTCTGCGGGAGTGCCGCGACAGCGAAGGCGCGCCGCGTCTCGATGCCTCCCTTGGGACCCCGGCCCGCGGGTGATCTGGCGCGGCCGGCGTCGGAATGCTGGGATTCGGCAGGGGTACAGTGGTGGCGGTTTGGCGCTCAAGATCGGCAACGCACCGTGCTCGTGGGGCGTGGAGTTCCCCGACAGTCCGGAAAATCCCCGCTGGCAGGACGTTCTGGCGGAGACGGCTGCGGCCGGGTACGCCGGCACGGAACTCGGACCCGTGGGATACATTCCCGAGAGCGCGGGCATGCTGGCCGAGCGCCTCGAGCTGCTCGGCCTGCGGCTCACCGCGGGCGTGATCTTCCAGCCGTTCCACGCTCCCGAGGCATGGGAGGGGCTGCGCGACAACCTGCTGCGCACGGGTCGCATGGTGCGCCCGCTCGGGGCTCGGAATCTGGTGCTGATTGACAGCATCGAGGCGGGACGGGCGGCTTGGGCGGGCAACTCCGAGGGTGCCCCGCGACTGGACCGCTCCCAGTTGGACGGCTTGCACGGTCGCCTGCGGGAGGCGGCCCGGATCGCCTCCGGCGAGTTTGGCCTGCAGGCCTGTCTGCACCCGCACGCGGGCGGCTGTGTCGAGTTCCCCGACGAGGTCGAGCTCGCCATGGACGCGGTCGACGAATGCCTGATGGGGCTCTGCCTTGACACGGGGCACAGCCTCTACGCCGGTCTCGATCCCGTCCGTCTTCTCCGGCGCTATGCCGCCCGGGTGCGGTATGTCCACATCAAGGACTTGGACAGGGGAATCTTGGCGCGCTGTGTCGAGGGCCGCGTCGGCTTCTACGATGCCTGCAACCGCGGCGTCTTCTGCAGGCTCGGCCGGGGCGGTGTCGATTTCGCCGCGTTCCGTCGGGAGCTCGCCAGCGCTGGCTACCGGGGATGGTGCACGGTGGAGCAAGACCGGGGCCCCGACTCCCTCGGGTCGCCCCGGGATGACGCTGAGGCGAATCGGCGGTTCTTGGCGTCGCCGGGCTGGGCCGGCTAGGGCCGCGGACTGCCCGCGCGGCGCGGGGGGTCACTGGGCGAGGAGCACATAGCAGCCGATCGTGGTCACGCAGATGAAGCCTCCGAGCGCCCGGGCGTGCTTCCACGGCGTCATGTCCACCGGCCCTCCCGAGGGCTCTCGGTAGGTGCGGCTCGCCGGCCACCGCCGGCCAGCCAGCAGCAGCCAGGCAGTGACGGCGACGAACACGAGCGCCAAGAAGTGCAAGAAGTGCACCTCGCCATCTACCCCGGGCAATGTCTGCAGGAGGGCCTGGACGGGGGCGTTGAAAGTGTCCACCATCAGGAAGAAGAGCACCGGGCCGCCCAGCAGAGCCGCGTTCGCGGCGAAGGCGGGAATCCTCGGGCGCAGCATGCCGAGCAGGATCACGCCCAGCATCGGGCCAAAGACGGCTGCGTTGATCCGTTGCAAATAGTTGTAAAGGCTGCCGGACGTGTCGATCATGGGCGCGATGCTCATCGCGCCGATCGCCAGCGCGATGCTGCACGCGCGACCGGCCGCCACCAGCTCGCGCTGCGTTGCCCCCGGCCTCAGGACAGCCTTGTACATGTCACGGCAGAAGAGCGTTGCCGAGGAGTTCAGCACGCTGTTGAAGGTGCTCAGAACGGCGCCCACCATCACAGCGGCGAAGAATCCGCTCAGCCACTCGGGAAGCACGGTCTTGACGAGCGTCGGATACGCCTGCATGTAATCGTCCGGCCCGAGCGTGTCCTTGAACATGTGGTAGGCGATCACCCCTGGCAGGACGATCACCAGCGGTCCGAGCAGCTTGAAGCAGGCAGCGATCAGCACGCCCTTCTGGCCCTCCTTGAGGCTCTTGGCCCCCAGGCCTCGCTGCACGATCTGCTGCCCGGCGCACCAGAAGAAGACCTGGTTGACGATCATGCCGGTGAACAGCACGCCGAGCGGCAGGAATGATCCGGGCTCATTCCCGGTGATGTCGAATTTCGGGCGCTCTTCCACGTAGACCGTGGCCAAGCCCTCCAAGGGGTTGCCGTCCCCGATGCGCGCCAGGGCCAGCAGGGGCACGAGTAGGCCCGCGATCAGGAAGCCCACCCCGTTGACCGTGTCGGAGACGGCGACCGCCTTGAGCCCCCCGAAGATCGCGTAGAGCGAGCCCAGCGTGCCCACGCCCCAAACCAGCAGCCAGACGATCTCGGACTGGCCCAGGCCGAGCGACCGCTGCAGGTCGAACAGGCTGTCGATGCCGCTCGCGCCGAACAGGAGCACCACGGGCAGGATGGCCAGCACGTAGGAGACCAGGAACATGGACGCGGCGATCACGCCGGTGCCGGTGGCGTAGCGGCCCGCCAGGTACTCCGGGACCGTCGAGAGGTTCATGCGGAGGAAGCGCGGCAAGAAGTACAGCGCCATCGCTACCATCGCGATCGCTGCTGTCGTCTCCCACGCGGTCACCGCGATGGTGTGGTTGAATGCGTCGCCGTTAAGCCCGATCAGGTGCTCGGTCGAGAGATTGGTCAGCATCAGCGAACCCGCGATTACCCAGGCGGTGAGGCTGCGACCGCCCAGAAAGTAAGCGTCCCAGGTGGTCATGGAGTCGCGCCGCGTGCGCCAGTAGGCCACGCCCGCGACCAGCAGCGTGAATGCCAGGAAGCTCGCGACCGTCACAGCCTGAGTGTCAGCCTCCCCGAGCGTGCCCGCCGGCGGCGCTAGAGGTAGTCGCGCTCCTCGCGGCGGTCCCGCTTCCACGCCTCGTGCGCGCGTCGCACCGCCTCCACGTCGGAGATCTCCGCGATGGGCACGTCCCACCAGGACTCGTACCCCGGCACGCGCTGCTCGCGGTCAACCTGCACGACGACCACGCCGGTCCGCGGACAGCCGCGCATGTCTCGCAGGGCGTCGCAGAGCTCGTCCCGGCCGGTGACCCGGCGCGCGTCGGCCCCCAGACTGCGGGCGTTCCCGACAAAGTCGACACCCACCAGGTCGCCGGCCAGGTCCCCGTTCCGGCGCACCCGGTACTCAGTGCCGAACCCTTCGCTGCCGCAGGCCTCGCTCAGGCCCCCGATGCTCGCGAAGCCGTGATTGTCGACCACCACGATGCGCAGGGGGGCGTTCTCCTGGACCGACGTGGCGATCTCTTGGGCCATCATCAGGTACGAGCCGTCGCCCACCAGCACGTAGACCTCCCGGTCTGGCTCAGCCATCTTGACGCCCAGGCCCGCCGCGATCTCGTAGCCCATGGTGGAGTACCCGTATTCCATGTGGTAGGAATTCGGGCTCTTGGCGCGCCAGAGCTTGTGCATGTCCCCCGGCATGCTTCCCGCCGCGCAGATCACCACGTCACGGTCACCGGCCACCTCGTTGACTGCCCCGATGACTTCTCCCTGGCTAATCGGCGGCCCGTGCCCCAACCCGTAGATGCGGTCCACCTCGGCCTCCCACCAAACTCGGTGCGCGGCCACCCGCGCCGCGTGGCGCGCTGGCACGCGGTATCCCTCCATCAGGGCCAAGAGTTCCCCCAAGGCCGCTCGCGCGTCGGCCACCACGGGCAGTGCCGCGTGCTTGAACGCGTCAAACTCTGCGACGTTGACGTTGACGAACCGCACGCCTTCACGCCGGAAGGCCGTCTTGGAAGCGCTCGTGAAGTCCGTGTAGCGCGTTCCGATGCCGATCACAACGTCGGCGTCCCGGGCCAGCAGGTTCGCGCCGCGCGTCCCCGTGACGCCCATTGCCCCGACCGCCTGCAAGTGGTCGAAACGCAGCGCGCCCTTGCCGGCCTGTGTCTCGGCCACGGGGATGCCGGTGGCCGACGCGAAATCTGCCAGCGCGCCGCAAGCCTCGCTGTACAGCACTCCCCCGCCGGCCACGACCAGGGGCGCCCGGGAGGCCCTGATCAGCGCGGCAGCCTCCGCGGTGGCCCGCGCATCCCCCCGCTGGCGGTGCACCGTCCAGACTCGCTCCCGAAACAGCGCTTCGGGATAGTCGAACGCCTCCGCTTGCACGTCCTGAGGCATGCCCAGCGTGACCGCTCCCGTCTCGGCCGGGGATGTCAGCACGCGCATCGCCTCGGGGAGCGCGGTCACGATCTGCTCCGGACGCTGGATGCGGTCCCAGTACCGCGACACGGGCCTGAAGCAGTCGTTGACCGAAGTGTCCTGTGTCTGGGCAGACTCGAGCTGTTGCAGGACTGGCGCAACGTTGCGCCGCGCGAAGATGTCACCGGGAAGGAGCAGCACTGGCAACCGGTTGATCGTCGCCGCCGCGGCGCCGGTCACCATGTTGGTCGCGCCGGGCCCGATGGACGACGTGCAGGCCAGTGCCCGCAGGCGATTCGAGACCTTTGCGTAGGCCGCGGCGCTGTGCACCATGGCCTGTTCGTTGCGGCAGAGAAAGTACGGGAACGAGGGATCTTGGTGCAGGGCTTGGCCGAGCCCCGCCACGTTCCCATGCCCGAAGATTCCGAAGCAGCCGCCGAAGAAGCGCTGCCGCTTGCCGTCGCGCTCGACAAACTGGTTCTTCAGGAACTCAACCGTGGCTTGGGCCATCGTCAGACGACGCCTCATGCGATCACCTCCCCTGGCAGTCCGCGCCCCGGTAGCTTTCTCCCGCGCACGTCCAGATCACTCGGGCGCCCGCCTCAGCAGGGCCACCCAGTCCTTGCCGGGAGCGCTCGGCGGCGAGAGCTCGACGCCGCCCTCCCTGCGCATCCGCCCTTGGTCCGCCTGGACCGTGGCGTCCCGATCTGGCACCAAGTCGCCGCCGTTGCGCGGGTCGTACCAGTGCAGCGTGTAGCTGCCGGGGGCCACGGCCAGCCGTGTCCTCCCGGCCTCCGGGATGTACGCCGCGTAGATTTCGCCTTCCTTGGCGAACACGAACGCATCGCGGCCCGGGGCTAGGCCATTGGCCGGCCACATTTCCCAGAAGGGCAGGTGCTCGCGGAAGAATTCCAGTGCGTGCCGGGTTTGGTCCCACATCCGGTCCCGGGATCGCCAGTCCTCGCAGTTGAGGTCCATGTGTGGGTATTGGTAGCCGAAGTACCACTCCACGCCCGACCCGCCGCCCATCAGATTGCCCCAGAGCTGGTGCTTGCGCGGCTTGTCGTGCGCCGGGTCGTGGGAGTCGGGCATCACGCCGACCGAGGCGTGGGTCTGCTCGTCGTGGAAGATCGCCCAGGGCACCCCCGAGGCCGCCGTGCGCATCCTCAGCATCACCGTCTCGTGGTTCGTGGCCTCCATCCGCCCTTGGATGGACGTCGCCGAGAACAGGCGCGAGCCGACCAGTCCTGTGTAGGTCCGCAGGGCGCGCGTGTTGTGCGTGTGCACGGTGATCGGGTGCCCGTTGGGGTCCGAGCTGCGCAGAAAGGCCGCGATCTCCAGGCGGTCCGCGTGCGGAGTGTCGTTCTCCTCGCCGAGGTTCCAGATGAGTGCCAAATGGTGGCCGAACCGAGCCGCCAGTTCGCGGAGGTAGAGCTTTCGCGCCTCGTTCAGGCCCGGCCCGCCCCCGAGCTTGGCATCATTCTCGGTCTCTTGGATCACGAGGTGCATCGCGATGCCCAGCCGCTCCATGTGCGAGAAGACAATTTCCCACTGTGCCAGCTTGGAGACGTCGAAGCGGTCGCGCACTGCGGGCTCCGTCCAGACCCACGTGTCCTTGCCGTCGCCCCCGTCAATGTTGTAGGTCATGAAGTAGACGCTGTTCATTCCCTTGGACGCGAGGTAGTTCAGCGCGCCGATGATGTTCTTCCCCTTCCCGCCTTTCCATGAGGGGTCACCCTCGCGCCAGTCCCGGGCGTGCGGCTCGTAACGGTGCAGGAAACCGCTCCGGTCGGTGGACACGCCCTCGTGGACGGCCGTGTCGTACGTGCCGTCGAACTCAAAGTAGCCCAGAAAGTTCTCCGGGGAGTCGGCGCCACCCTTGAGGAAGCGCTCGCCGTTCGAGAAGGTCAGGTAGTGACCGTCCCCCGCCGTGAGGAATCCCATGCCGGAGAATCCCGGCGACCCTTCCTGCTTCGGTCCCACCTCGATCGTTCCCGAGTCCCCGTCGAAGCTGTGACTCTCGCCGGGGTCATCGCCCAGCGCGATGCCGGGGCCCGCCCGGAACTCGGCCCGCCACACCCATGTCCCGGCTAGGGGCGGTGTGAAGCGCGCCCGCCACTTGTTTCCTGCCTCTGCCGAAGTCTCGGCCGCGGCGCCGTCCGCCGCGAAAAAGCCCAGGCTCGTCCGCGATTCCCCGGACTGCTGGTGCGAGAAGCTGACCCGCATGCGGTAGTCCAAGAACGGGTTCGGCGTGGCCCCTTCCGAAGTCTGCGGGCCGTCGAACGTCAGCGTGACGGGCTGCCACTGCACCGGACGCTCCGGCTGGGCAGCCATGTCGGCCTGCAAGCTTGGGACGATCGCGGCCAATGCTGCGAAATGCCAGAGATGTCGTAGTTTGCGGGGGAAGCGCACGATGTCGAGAGAGGCGGGCCAGGCCGCGCCCCGAAGGCCGCTGAGCGCGGGCCAGCCCTAAACAATAGCAACGAGTGGACCGGCGACGGTTCAGGCGTAGTCAGCGAGCGACTGGAGCCTGTGGAGGCGGGCGAAGATGCCCCGAGCGGCGAGCAGCTCGGCGTGAGTTCCATGCTCCGCGATGCGGCCCCTGTGCAGCACGGCGATATGATCCGCTTGGCGGATCGTGGACAGGCGGTGCGCGATCACCATCGAAGTCCTGCCCGCGAGCACTCGCGAGACTGTGGCCTGAATCCGCCGCTCCGTGTCGGGGTCGACGCTTGACGTGGCCTCGTCCAAGATCAGGAACGGCCGGTTCCTGGCGAGCGCTCGCGCGAAGCCCAGCAGTTGCTTCTGCCCCGTCGAGATGCCAGCGCCGCGTTCCGAGAGGGGCTCGTCGTATCCCCTCCGCAGCGACTCGACATGGTCCGCCAGGCGGGCCCGGACTGCGGCGGCCCGCACTTCCTCCCGCGAGACCTCGCCATCTCCGAGGCTGATGTTCTCGGCAACAGTGCCGCGCACCACCGCGGGATCTTGCAGCACGACGCTGAATTGCTTCCTGAGGAACTCCGTCGGCCACTCCCGAATGTCCCGCCCGTCCACTAGGATCGTCCCTTTCTGAACTTCGTAGAAGCGCAGCAGCAGGTTGACTAGCGTGCTCTTTCCGGCCCCCGTGTGGCCCACGACCGCCAGCATCTCTCCCTCTGACAGCTTGAAGCTCACATCGCGCAACACCCAGTCCTCGCCGCGGTAGGCGAACCACACGTTGCGGAACTCGATCTCGGGCCGGTCTACCGGCCCGGGCCGGAACGTGCCCTCGGCGATCCGGGGCGGCTTCGTGTCGAGCAGGCCGAAGATTCTCTCCGCGCCCGCCATCGCACCCTGCAGCACGTTGTACTTCTCGGCAAGATCCTGAATGGGGCGGAACACGCGGGTCCCGTACTGCAAGAAGGCCAGTAGGATGCCGGTGGACAGGTCGCCCTCCACCACCCAGAGACCCCCAAAGGCGATCAGCCCAGCTAGCCCCGCGACATTGATCCATTCGATGACAGGGAAGAAGATGGCGTGTGCCCGCACCGAGCGGTAGTTCGCCCCCCGGTGCTCCTTGTTGATCCGCGAGAACTCCCGGAACGCGTGCGGCTCGTAGTTGAAAAGCTGGATCTCTGAGATGCCGGTGATGCTCTCCTGCAAGAAGGACGCCAGCCTCGCCACGGCGGCCCGCACGTCCCGGAAGCTGTCGCGCGCATACCGCCGGAACACGACGCTGACGATCAACACGAACGGCGCCACCCCCAGGTACACCAGGGTCAGCGGGGGGCTGAGGTACATCATCGCGCCGAACGCGCAGACCAGCGTGAGCACGTCGCCGGCAACTGCGACCAAACCCGACGTGAACAGTTCGTTCAGAACGTCGACATCCGTAGTGGCCCGTGTCACCAGCCGTCCGCTGGGGACCCGGTCGAAGTGCGCCACCGGAAGTCGCTGCAGGTGCCGGAAGATGCGCTCGCGGATGTCGCGCATGACGCGCTGGCCGGTCCAGTTCATGGCCTGGATCTGCCCGGCGCGGGACACAACAGACAGCAGGAGCGTTCCGACATAGACCAGCGCGAGCGCCGCAAGCCCGCGGAGCGGTGTCTGCGGCAGCCAGGGGTCAAGCGGGGAGGACACCGACGGGTCCGGAATGAGGTAGCGGTCCACGGCGATCTGGGTCAGCACCGGGGGGATCACGCCGACCGCCGAGTTGAGCATGAGCAGCGCCACCGAGAGCGTCGCTATGCGCGAGTACGGTCGCAGGTGTTGCCACAGGCGCCGCAGCAGCCGCAAATCGTAGCTGGCGGCCCCAGAGACTGCCTCTCGGGCCACTTCCCGCCCGATCGAGCGCCCGATGCTCATGGGCTTGCCAGCTCCCGCTCGATCCTCTGCCGCTCGTGCATGCGCGCGTAGGTCTCGTTGCTGGCGAGCAGCTCGTCATGGCTGCCCACCGAGACCACCTCACCCTCCGCCATGACTGCGATTCTGTCCACCAGCCTTGCCAGCGAGACGCGGTGGGTGACGACCAGCATCGTGAGGTCCCAAGCCCTCGCCTTGTCGCGGATCTGCATGACGAGATCCCGCTCCGTCTCGGCGTCGAGGCTGGACGTGGCGTCGTCCAGCACGAAGATGCCGGGCCGGGCAAGAATGGCGCGGGCCAGCGCGACGCGCTGCTTCTGCCCGCCGGACAGGGTGATGCCGCGCTCGCCCACCAGCGTGTCGAGCCCATCCGGGAAGCTGTCGGTGCCGGTGTCGAGCATCGCGGTCCTCGCGGCTGTCCGCACCTGGTCGTCGGAAGCCTCCGGGCGGCCCAGCCGGATGTTGTCCGCGATCGACCGGCTGAACAGGATCGGCTCCTGCGGCACGAAACCGACAGACCGCCGCAGCGCTCGCAGGGGCAGGTGCCTGACGTCCAACCCCCCGGCCAACACCCGGCCGGCCGTCGGGTCGAACAGCCTCGGAACGAGGCTTGCGAGGGTGGACTTTCCGCAACCCACCGGCCCGATGATGGCCAACGAGCCACCCCTCGGAATCTCGAGCGTCACGTTGCTCAGGGCGAGCGCCGCGGCGCCCGCGTAGCGCACGCTGGCACTCTCCCACGCAATCGGGCCCCAGATCCGCCTCAGCGGATAGCTCACTTGGGAGGGCTCGCCGACCAAGGGGCGGAAAGCCATCACCTCGTTGAGCCGGCCGAGCGACGCTATGCCCCGCTGCGTGATGTTCACGACGACTCCCATGCCGATCATGGGCCATGCCAGCATGGTCAGCAGGTATAGAAATGTCGTCAGCGACCCGACGGTCATCTCGCCCTGCAGTACGCGCCAACCGCCGCAGGCGAGTGCCGCGACACCGCTGAGCCCGACCAGCAAGTCGAGCAGTGGGTAGAACTTTCTCCAGATGCGCACCAAGCCGAGGCTCGTGTCGAAGTACTCCGCGTTCGCCGCGCAGAAGCGGTCCACCTCCGCGCGCCGCTGTCCGTAAGCGCGAAGCATGCGCAGCCCCGCGATGTGCTCCTGCACGCGAGCGGTGATCTCGGCAAACCGGCCTTGGACCCGCTGGAACTGCGAGTGCGTGGCGCGGCCGAAGTGTCCCACGACAAATGTCACCGGGATGAGGGGGGCGAAGATTGCGAGGGTGAGCGCCAGGTCCGTCCACGCCATCAGGGAGACCACGGTCACCAGGATCACCCCAATCTCAGCGCTGTACATCAGGCCCGGCCCGAGCAGCGAGCGCACCTGTGCGAGGTCGTTCGTGGCGCGGCCATGAGGTCGCCGGTCCGGAAGCGCTCGTAGAAGCTGCGGTCGAGGGTCAGGAGGTGTCCGGTGAGGTCGTTGCGCAGGTCGAACTCGATGTCACGGGAAATCGTGATCAGGGTCCAGCGCATCGCGTACTGGAAGCCCCCCTTGGCTGCCGCCGTTGCCAACAGCAGCAGGGCGGTGCCAACCGCCTCATCGTGGCGCCCTCCGGCTACCTGATCGATCGCCCGGCCGATCAGGAAGGGCACGGCGGCGGCAAGCACACCCCGGAACAGCAGCGCCGTAAGGCCGAGCGCGTAGCGCCTGCGATACCGCGCCGCGTAGGGAAAGAGGCCGCGCAGGTTCGACAGCAATGGGTGCCTACCCGTGGTACAGCATCCAGTAGATGATCACGCCGGTCACCGAGACGTAGAGCCAGACGGGGTGCGTCCAGCGGGCGATCGCCCTGTGCTGCTCGACGGCGCCCCCGAGCGCGCGCCACAGCGTCACCGCGACCATCGGGACGATGACGATTGCCAGCAAGATATGGCTGATGAGAATCGCGAAATAGACCGGCCGCGCCCACCCTTGGCCTGTGTAGGCCACAGAGCCGACCTGCCAGTGATAGGTCGTGTAGCTCGCGAGAAAAGCGGCCGAGACTGCCGATGCCGCGAGCATGCAAGACCTGTGCCGCCGGATCTCGCCGCGCCTGACGAACACGTAACCCAGCACGAGGAGCGCGCCCGCAACGACATTGAGGCCGGCGTTGAGCGCTGGGAGGTCAGTCACCGACATTGCGTGCAGTCGCGCTCCTGGGAGGCCTCAGGCAAGGTGCGAGGCGTCCGTCCGCGAGGCCCGGTGCCACGCAGCGAGGATTGCCAGCCCCGCGAATGCGCCCAGCACAAGCCACGAGACGGCGTCGTCTGCGGGGGCGCCCGGCGAAGGTTCGCCCATCAGTCTCCGCAACTCGAACACTCCGTACGACATGGGGTTGACGATTGTCAGGAACTGCACCCACCCGGAGGATCCCTCCAGGGGGAAGACCGCGCCCGACAACAGCCACATCGGCATGAGCACGAGATTCATGACCGCGTGAAAGCCCTGCACCGAGTTCAGCCACCAGGCGCACAGAAAGCCGAGAGCCGTGATTCCGAGCGACGCGAGTAGCAGCAGCCCGAGCAGACCCAAGATCGCTGCGGTGTCTACCTTGAGGCCCGCCAGCGGTGCCAGCGGAAGCAGGATCGCGCCCTGGATGGTGCCGATCGTGGCCGCCCCGGCCACCTTCCCGAGCACCAAGGATAGGCGCGGCACAGGAGCGACCAGCACGCCCAGCAGGAAGCCCTCCCGCCGGTCCTCGATCAGCGATATGTTCGCGAAGATCGAAGTGAACAGCACGCTCAGCAGCAGCGTGCCGGGGTAGAAGAACCGCGCATAGCCCCCTTCCGAACCGGCCAGCGACGAGCCGAAGCCGGCCCCGAGCACCAGCCAGAACAGCAGCGGGGTCGAGAGCGTGCCGAGGATCCGGCTGCGCTGGCGGTAGAAGCCCCGCAACTCGCGCCGCCACAGCGTGGCAGCGCTGAGCCAGAAGCTGGGATTACCGGCAGTCCCCCCGCCTGCCACGGGCAGCGCAGCGACTGCCCCGTGGGGCGTGTCGGACATCAGGCCTGACCGCCGCGGGCCGGAACCGGCGCGGGCGGAAGTTCCATTCTATCGGCCACCGGAGCGTCCTCAGATCTCGAGCACGTAGCCCGGCTTTCCGACATTGACCGCCACGGTGTTGCCGATGCGGGCCTCGCGGCCCGCGCCCTCGTGAATGTGCCCGCAGAAGCAATACTCGGGCTGCTGGTCCTCGATGTAGCCCCGCACGGCGCTCGATCCGAAGTGCAGACCGGGCGCGGCCTCGTCCAAAGGCGTGTCCGAGGGCGGAGCGTGGCACACCAGCACCTGCGGCGCCAGGCCCGCGAACCGGGCCAGCCGCTCGGCGAGCTCTTCCTCCGTGTACTCCCCGGGCGTGTCAAAGGGAGTCGGGTTGGAGTAACCCAGGCCGGCGACGTGCGTGCCGTTGAGCTCGAACACCGTCTCGTGAAAGTAGCGGAAGCCGTGCTGATCGCAAAAGTCGCGGACCTGCTCGTCCGTCTCGTTGTTGCCGGGCATGACCCACAGCCGATCGCCGAGCGGCTCCAAGCTCGCCGCGCAGGGGGCCAGCGGCGCTGGCCATGTCACGAGGTCGCCCGCGGCGATGTACACGTCCGCCCCAACGGACACTGCCCGGCGCAGACTGGCGATATCCCCGTGTATGTCGGAGAATATCTGGACTCTCATCGGGGACTCATGGCAGGGACGGCCCGCCGGCGGGTGGCTTCCAGCCTGGACCGGGCCTTGGCCGTCACGTCGGCTAAGGCCGCCTCGCGGCTCGCGGCGCGGCTGGTCGCGAATTTTGCCCCCGGCGACACGTTGTCCGCCTTGGCATGCCAAGTCTGCCCAATGCGGTACGAGGTGATCCGGACGGGCCAACCGGCCAGCTCGAGCTCGGAGACGGTGTAGTCCTCGGCCCTCGTCATTGGCCGCGCTCGACCGGAGCCCCGACCAAGTTGCCCCACTCAGTCCAGGATCCGTCGTAGTTGGTGACCGCGCCGTAGCCGAGCAGGTACTTCAGCACGAACCACGAATGGCTGGAGCGCTCTCCGATGCGGCAGTAGGCCACGACGGGCTTGGTCCCGGAAACGCCGGCCGCCGAATAGATCGCGCGCAGTTCCTCGGCGCTCTTGAAAGTGCCGTCCTCGGAACACGCCATGCCCCAGGGAATGTTCGCCGCGCCCGGGATGTGTCCGCCCCGCTGGCAGGTCTCGGGCAGTCCGGGCGGCGCTAGGATCTCCCCCGTGAACTCCGCGGGGCTGCGGACGTCCACCAGATCGATCGCGCCCAAGCCCACCCCCTCCTGCACCTGGGCGAGGAAAGCTCTGATGGAGAGATCCGGCTCGCTCGCCTCGTAGCGCTCCGCGGCTGGCCGCTCCTCGCCGGTGGACAGTTCGCGGCCTTCGGCCAGCCATTTCGAGCGGCCTCCGTTCATCAGCCGGACATCCTTGTGGCCGTAAATCTTCAGCTGCCAGAACGCCCATGCGGCGAACCAATTGTTGTTGTCGCCGTAGAGCACCACGACGGTTCGATTGCCAATTCCGCTGGCCGCCATGAGCCGCTCGAACGCGCCCTTCGGGATGATGTCCCGGCGGACGCTGTCGCAAAGCTCGGTATCCCAAGACCAGCCCACCGCTCCAGGCACGTGCCCGTCAGCGTAGGAACCCGTGTCGACATCAACCTCGACAATGCGGACCTCCCGATCGTCAAGGTGAGTCGCGACCCACTCGGTGCTGACCAAAACGTCCGGGTTAGCGTAGCCTGCCATGGATGACCTCCCGCCAGCCGCGCACCGGCCAGCTCTGAACGCCCGATTATATCCGCCACGGGTCGGCACCCCGGACCGGTTCACTGGCGGCGGTTCCCGAGCCCAATGCTGGCCTCCGCCCCCAGCCCGGTGCGCACGGCTTGGGGTGGCTCGGGTTGGCGCCCTCCACCGGCAGTCCCCCGTATACTGTGTGCGCGCGGCGCCGGACCGCCGCGGGACCGCATGTCCCACCTGCCCCATTGGGACAAGCTCAAGGCGGCCGCATCACGACTGCCCGCCGCCCCAGGGATCTACGAGTTCGTCGATGAGGGCGGCAAGGTTCTCTACGTTGGCAAGGCCAAGAGCCTCCGTGACCGCGTCCGCAGCTATTTCTCCGCCGACTCGCTGGCGGACGCCAAGCGTGGCGGCATGCTGACGGAGGCGCGCTCGATTTCGAACGTCGTCGTCAGCAACGAGAAGGAGGCCCTCGCCCTCGAGAACAACCTCATCAAGCGGCGGCAGCCCAAGTACAACATCCTCCTGAGGGACGACAAGACCTACCCCTACATCAAGCTCACCAAGGAGCGATACCCGCGCGTGTACGTCACGCGTCGCGTCAAGAGGGACGGGGCGACGTACTTCGGGCCGTATTTCCCCGGCAACCTCGCGCATCGGTTGGTGCGCTTCATCCACCGCCACTTCAAGTTGCCCTCCTGCAGCATCGACCTGAGCCGGGACCACCCGCGTCCCTGTCTCGAGTACCACATCGAACGGTGCTGGGGGCCCTGCGTGCGGGGCCTCGTGGACGACGAGACCTACCAAAGCGCTGCGGGGGACGTCCGCGCCTTCCTCCGCGGTCGGCGCGGGAAGCTCGTTCGGGACCTGCGCGCCCGCATGCTGGCGGCGTCGGATGCGCTCGAGTTCGAGAAGGCTGCGAACCTGCGCGATCTGATCACGACGGTCGAGGAGATCACCGAGCGCCAGCGCATGGCCGCGGCGGAGGGCCGCGACATCGACGTCTTCGGCGTGCACGCCGAGCCGCCCTTGGTCGCAGCCAACATCTTTCACGTTCGCAATGGCCGCGTCGTTGATCGCAGGGAGTTCTATTGGGAGGACTTGGAGGCGTACCGCCGACCGGCCTTCTTGGCCAGCCTGCTGCCACAGGTGTACCTCGGGAAAGGGCATGTGCCGGCGATCGTGCGCGTGCCGGAGGGGTTCGAAGGCATGGGGGCCTTGGCCGATCTGCTCTCAGAGCAGCGCGGGGCCCGAGTCGAGGTCAAAGTGCCACTGCGCGGCTCGGGCAAGGCGTTGCTAGATCTGGTCGAGACCAACGCGCGCAATTGCTTCGACCAGCGATTCCGCGTGCTCAAGCCGACACCCGCGCAGACCGCCGCCGCTTGGAGGGAGGCGCTCAATCTGGAGCCCGCGGACGGGCCCGGCCGCCGATCGGCGACGCGCATCGAGTGTTTCGACATCTCCCACATGCAGGGCAGCGACGTCGTGGCGTCGATGGTCGTGTGGGCTGATGGTCAGATGCGCAAGCGCTCCTACCGCAAGTACATCATCAGCCGTCAGGCCAATGACGACTTTGCCGCGATGCGCGAGGTTGTGGCGCGCCGCTACAGGCGCGTCAAGGCCGGGGGCAAGTCGCTGCCCATGCTTGTGCTCGTGGACGGCGGCGTGGGCCAACTGCGGGCCGCCGCGGAGGCACTCGAAGCCGAGGGCGTCGCGGCGCAGCCGCTGGCGGCGATCGCGAAGCGCGAGGAGTTGCTGTACGTGTTCGGGCAGGAGAGCGAGCCCATCGCCCTTGACCGCTTCAACCCGATCCTGCACGCGATCCAGCAGATCCGGGACGAGGCCCACCGCTTCGCGGTCACGTTTCACCGGCAACGGCGCGCCAAGCGGACACTGAAGTCGGAGCTGCTCGAGATCCGCGGGATCGGCAAGGCCTCGGCGCGGAAGCTGCTCGGGCGCTTCGGGAGCGTGGCGGGGGTGCGGGCAGCCGATCTCGGAGCTCTGGCGGCAGCTGTGGGCAAGGCGCGGGCCGCGGCCATCCGCGCGCACTTCGACGCCGGCGGGGGCGATCAGGCCCAGCAGTTGAAGTAGCCGCCCTTGGACTCCACCTTGATCGGCATGCCGTAGACCCGGGACAGGGCCCGGCCCGCCAGCAGCTTCCCCTTGGGGCCGTCCGCGTAGATCCGTCCCTTGTGCAGCAGGATCACGCGGCTCACCTCGGGCACGATGTCCGGCAGGTGGTGGGTGACGTAGATCAGGCTGGTGCCCAGCGCGGCCACCTGCCGCAGCGTCTCGCGCAGCTCTATGGCGGCGCGGATGTCCAGACCGTTGGAAGGCTCGTCCAGCAGCAGCGCCTTTGGCTCGTTGACCAGCGCACGCCCGATGACGACGCGCTTCGCCTCCCCCGTGGACATCGCGTTGATGGGCTTGTCCCGGAGGTGCGTCGCGCGCATCAGCCGCAGGACTTCCGTCCCTCGGCGCTCCATGCGCGCGGTGACCGGGTGCTGGGGCCACAGCTCGAAGCTCGAGTAGTACCCCGAGAGCACCACGCTGCGCCCACTGGCAGCGCTCTTGGAGCAGGACTGGACCATCTCGTTGGAGACGATCGCCACCAGCTTTCGCATGTCTTGAACGTGCCAGTCCGAACGCCCGAAGAGCTTCATGACCGGGCCAAACCGGCGAACGGGGTGGTCGTAGCGCATCATCGTGCGGATCAGCGTTGACTTTCCCGAGCCGTTCGGCCCGATGATGGCGACGTGCTGTCCGCAGGGGACGGAGAGCGAAAGGCCGTCGAGCGCAAGCGTGTCGCCCCTGTAGACGGTGATATTGCGAAACTCGATCAGCGGTGGCGGAGGCTCGGATTCTGTCACGGGCTCCGCTCCATGGCGCCGGGCCGCCTGGTCCCAGGCGGGAAGGCGCCGCCAAGCGGCCATTATCCTAGATTCTGCGGCCTGCGAGCCGGCTTGGCCCGTGCCGGTGGCGTTGCCGGGTGGGCTGCGGGCGAATGAGGCCAGTCTGGCCCCGGCCGAGAGCAGGTCTCGCAGCTCTCGCGGGCCTTGACGCTTGCCGAGAGTGCCACCACTGGTCTCTCCGACGCTTGGTATTCCACGCAACGGCGAAGTTAGCGAGCGCCTTCCCGACCGCGCTGGCGGTCCCGGTCACTCGGTCCGCGCGGCGAGCTTCGACAGGGGCTATCGCGAGCGGGCATCCGTGCCAACGCCCATCGCGACCAGCGCACGCTCTGCTTGCCGGGCTAACTCTGGCTGCTGGTAGCGCGCCGCCTCCCGGCGGGCCTCGCGGAACCTCTGGGCGGCGGCGGCGCGGTTGCCGGATGCCAGCAGTGCCGCGGCCAGCGAATACAGGTAGGTCGGCCTGCGGTCGGAATCCTCCCCGATTGCCGCCTCGAACGATCTGACCGCCTCGGGCGCGTTGCGCTCTCGCGACCACAGCATCCCGATCTTGTAGTGGGACAGGGCGTGGGCCGGCTGGGCCTCCAGGGCTCTCCGGTAACTGGCCATGGCCTCTGCGAAGCGTCCCTCCTCCTCGTGCATCTGCCCCATGTTGTGGTTGGCCAGGGCGTGTTCCGGATTCATCGTGAGCGCATCTCGAAACGCACGCTTGGCTACGGCGGGTTGGCCGCCACTGTACGCGACGACGCCGAAGTTGTAGTGCAGTTCCGCGCTTTCCGCGCCAGACTCCGCGGCCTCTCGGTATTGCCGCTCCGCGTCAGCCGCGCGCCCCTCCGTGCCGTAGAGGATCACAAGGTTGACATGCGCCTGGCTCAGCGTCGGATCCTCCTCGACCGCCCTGCGGTGCAGGCGGATCGCCTCGGCGCGGTGGCCCGAGTCGCGCGCCTCGACTCCTCGTCGGAGGTATTCGGAGGCACTCGTCCGCAATGCGCGGACCTCCGCCATCAAGCGGTCCTCCAGCGCGGGAGGACCGCTAGGCACGAGCCGGAACCGGTCGAGATGGCGCGCTGCCAAGGCGTCAAGGCCAGCCTCGCGCGCCACCATGGCGAGCGCGTAGTGCCCCGAGCCCGACTCCGGAGCTAGCTCGACCGCCCGTCGCAGGCGGGCCAGCGCTACCTCCGGGCTGCCGGCTGCGGCCGCGGCCCTTCCGGCGCCATAGAGCAGCCGCGGGCTGTCGGGTTCTGCCGCCAGCAGGCCCCGGAATTCCGCGAGACTCGTGGCCGGATCGTTCGCGTCAAGCGCGGATTCCGCCAGTCTCACGCGGGCCGCACCGTAGGTCGGGTCCAGGCTGGCGGCACGCCGCAACGCCTCGACAGCATCCGCGTGGCGGCCCAGGCTGGCGAGCGTGACCCCGAGGAAGTACTCCCAGCGGAACGATTCCGGAGCCAGCGAGTTCGCGCGCTCCAGGTAGGCCAAGGCGAGGCTGTGCTGGTCGAACGCCATCAGGAGCATGCCGGCCTGCCCGGCCGCCTCCGGGTCAGACGGGTCATCGCCAATTCTAGACAGCAAGGGACCCGCCCTGTCAGCGAAACCGGGGCCGAGCCCGCTCTCAGAGAGGTCAGGCAGCGCGGTCACGCCGCCGCCTGGCGCCGAACAGGCCGCGAGCGCGCAGGCCATGCCGGCCAGCCACCGGCGGATCCGTGCGCTCGCGGAATTGGCCACACCCGCTCCGGCGGCCGCCAGCAAGGGACGCGCCGACGAGATGGACCGGCGGTTCATGGGCCAGCGCTCGCGGCCGTGCCCGCGGGCTGCGGGCCCGGCCGCCCCAGCAAAGCCTCAACCTCTTGGCCGCGCGGATCTCGCCGAATCCCTGCTGCCCGCGCTCGGCGCTCCACTGCGCCGACCCGGTTGGCCGCGACGGGTCCGGCCTCCTGCCCGATGTCCCGCGCGACCATCGGTGTCTGCCGCGGTCTGCGGCCGATGTCACCGACCGGCAGCCGGAGAGTGGAGGCTCGGCACCAGCAGTGACGCCGGCGGGCGGGCGAGCCAAGCAACCAACCTGCCTGCGAAGCCATTGCGCCGAGGGTCCGAAGGCCCCGCCGCACCAAGCCGCGGGAATCACGGGCTTCCGGCACAGCGGGCATGCGCTCGGATCTTGAGTCTAGTAGACGGGAACTCGGCCGAGAGCTCGCTCGATTCGGCGGGTCGGGCGTCCACCGGTGATGGGCACGTCAGCCAAGGCGTCTGGGCCGCCCTGCCGGCCGGGATTGACCGCCGCATCCAACCCGCGCTACGATGGAGCTTGCGGGGGCGAGTGTGCCCCGGTGTGTCCCTCCCCGGAAATGTCAGTCAACACCTATGTGCCCAAAGCGTCCGAGCTTACCCACGACTGGTACGTGATGGACGCGGACGGCAAGCCCTTGGGCCGCCTTGCCACCCAAATCGCGACCCTTCTGCGCGGCAAGCACAAGCCCAATTTCACGCCCTTCATGAAGACCGGGGACTTCGTGGTGGTCATCAACGCCGAGAAGGTCTTCCTGACGGGCCGCAAGGAGACCAACAAGGTGTACTACCGGCACACCGGGTATCCCGGCGGAATTCGCAGCGAGACCGCCAAACAGGTGCGCGAGAAGCACCCCGAGCGCCTCGTGCAGCGCGCGGTGGCCGGGATGTTGCCGAAGAACAAGCTGGGAAGGCAGCTCCGTTCGCGGCTCAAGGTCTATGTCGGACCTGACCACCCGCACCAAGCGCAGCGGCCGAAGCCGTGGGCGTTCTAGGGTCTCGGGTGGTCACGCCACCAGGAGAGAGGTAGGAATTGCCGATCCAAGTTCAATATCTGGGCACCGGGCGCCGCAAGAGCGCCGTAGCCAGAGTCTTCCTGCGCCCCGGCTTGGGCCGGATCACTATCAACGGCTTGACGCCCGACGACTACTTTCCCACCTTGTCGCTCAAGTCCAGGATCCGGCAGCCGCTGCTGGCGAGCGAGACGGACGGAAAGTTTGATGCGTTGGTGACGGTCCGCGGCGGAGGCAAGGCCGGGCAGGCGGATGCCGTGCGCTTGGGCATCGCCCGCGCCCTGCAGTCGTTCAATGCCGAGCTTCGGCCCCTGCTGAAGCAGGGTGGCTACCTAACCCGCGATCCCCGCAAGCACGAGCGCAAGAAGTACGGGAAGCCCGGTGCGCGCAAGCGATTCCAATACTCGAAGCGCTAGCTCGCCACTCCCCGGTCAAAGTCCAACAGTGCCCGCCGCCAAATCCTGCTTGGAACGGCGCGGGCGCGCGGGGCGGTCGCACTGCCGACCGCCGCTAACCGGCGCACACTCGCCAATGGAGGTACCGTGCCGCAACTCACTATGAAGGAATTGCTCGAAGCTGGCGTTCACTTCGGGCACCAGACCAAGCACTGGAATCCGAGGATGAAGGAGTTCATCTTCGGCGAGCGCAACAGAATTCACATCATTGACCTGCAGAAGACCCTGAAGAACCTTCGGGAAGCCCTGCACTTCGTCACTGAGCAGACAGCCGAGGGCAAGACCATCCTGTTCGTCGGCACCAAGCGCCAGGCTCAGGAGGCAATCTCCACCGAGGCCCAGCGCTGCGACATGTTCTACGTCAACCACCGCTGGCTGGGCGGGCTGCTGACCAACTGGGTGACCGTTCAGAAGTCGCTCGATCGCTACAGGGAGTTGCAGCGCCTGGCCGACGAGGAGGGCTACGAGGGGCGCAGCAAGAAAGAGATCTCCCGCTTGGAGCGCGAGCGCAAGGCCCTGAGGGCCAACATTTCCGGGATCATCGAGATGCCCGGAATTCCGGACGTAATCTTCATCATTGACACCCGCAAGGAGGAGATCGCCGTCAATGAGGCACGCAAGCTGAACATCCCCGTGATCGCGATCGTGGACACCAACTCCGACCCCGACAAGGTGGACTACGTGATTCCGGGCAACGATGACGCGTTGCGGTCGATCGCCCTGTTCGCGAAGAGCGTGGCGGACGCAGTCCTCGAGGGGCGCGCGATGATACCGCCGCCCGAGGAAGAGGAGCAAGCGGAACCAGAAGCCGAGAATGCCGACGCCGCAGTGGCGGGTGCCCAGGCCAGCTGACGGTCCGTACGCGGTAGCTGAGGCGAGAAGGAGGGACTGCAATGGCGAAGGTCAGTGCACAGATGGTGAAGGAGCTGCGCGACAAGAGTGGCGCGGGAATCTTGGACTGCAAGAAGGCCTTGGTGGAGGCTGGCGGAGACTTGGCCAAGGCAGAGGTCGCGCTGCGCAAGCGTGGGGTGGCGATCGCCAAGAAGAAGAGTGGGCGCGCCGCGAACGAGGGTGTGATCGGGAGCTACATCCACGCCGGCGGCAAGCTTGGCGTCCTCGTGGAGTTGAACTGCGAGTCGGACTTCGTGGCCCGCACGGAGGATTTTCAGCAGCTTGTCAAGGACATTGCGATGCAGATCGCGGCCGCTGACCCGCAGTACGTCAGCCGGGAACAGGTGCCGGACGATGTTGTGGCGGGCGAGCGCCAAGTCCAGCGCGAGCGGGCCCTTCAGGAGGGCAAGCCGGCGTTCATCGTGGACCGGATTGTCGACGGCCGCATGGGCAAGTTCTACGAGGAGATCGTGCTGGTCGACCAGCCCTTCGTGAAGGACCCGGCGATCAGCGTGGGTGACCTGCTCCAGCGAGCGATCGCCAAGCTCGGCGAGAACATGGCTGTCCGGCGCTTCCAGCGCTACAAGGTTGGCGAGGAGGCCTAGCCGGCGCGGGGCCGCGTCCCAGCGTGGCTCGCGAACTGGAATGCCAAGGCCGGGACGCGTCCTCTTCAAGCTTTCCGGCGAGATGTTGGCCGCTTCCGGCTCTTGCGGCGTGGACACCGATCGGCTCGACCGGTTGGCGGGGGAAGTGGCCGATGCGCGCCGGACCGGCGCGGAGTTAGCGCTCGTGCTTGGCGCGGGGAATTTCGTCCGCGGGGCGAACCTGTCCCAAGCGGGCGTCGAGCGCACCGTCGCTGACCACATGGGAATGCTCGGGACCGTCATCAACTCGGCCGCGCTCGCCGGAGCTCTGGCGTCCCGGGGCGTGCCCGCGCGCGTGCTGTCAGCCGTGGCCGTGCACCCAAGCCTCGCCGGCGAGTACAACCGCGCCGCGGCGATGGAGGCAATGGCCGACGGGGCTGTGGCAATCCTTGCAGGGGGTACCGGCAATCCGTACTTCACGACCGACACAGCCGCCGCGCTGCGGGCTGTCGAGATCGGGGCGGACCTGCTCGCCAAGGGGACCAAGGTCGACGGGGTGTATGACAGGGATCCACTGGCACACCCGGGCGCGCGGCCATTCGAGCGCGTAGCGTACGATCAGGTGCTCGCCCAGCGGCTGGCCGTCATGGATTCCACGGCCGTCGCGCTCTGCCGCGAGCACGGCCTCCCGGTGCGCGTATTCGGCCTCGGCGAAACCGGGTGTCTTGCCCGCGTGGCGCGTGGCGAGAGCCTGGGCACATTGATGGCGTAGGCTGTTTGGGAGGCGGGTGAATAGAGCGAATGACCCATATACAGGGAGACACAGTTGCCCAAGTGCGGAGCGAGGCTTCCGAGCGCATGGAGAAAGCCGTCCACGACTTGGCCAAGAAGATGGCCTCGATCCGGACCGGCCGAGCGTCGATTGCCCTGTTGGACTCGATCCGCGTTGACTACTACGGCACCAGGACGCCCGTGAGCCAGATGGCGACGCTGGCCACTCCCACGCCCACCACCATCACGATTCAGCCGTGGGACGTCTCCCAAATCGGGCCGATCGAGCGGTCAATCCGCATGTCCAACCTTGGGATCAATCCTGCCAACGACGGAAAGCTGATCCGGCTGGTGATCCCGCCGCTGACCCAGCAGCGTCGCAAGGAACTCGTGCGCAGCCTGAACGCCATCGTCGAGCAGCACCGCGTGGCCGTGCGGAACATCCGCCGGGACGCCAATCTGGCGATCAAGCGGATCGAGAAGGCGAAGCAGATCTCCGAGGACGAGGGCAAGCGCGGCCTCGTCACGATCCAGAAGGCCACCGACGCGTTCATCAAGCGCCTCAATGCCGCTGGGGCGGTCAAGGAGCGGGAAATTCTTGAGATTGGCTGAGGCCTCGGTTCCAGTCCCGGGTCGCTCGTCTCCCCTGGCCAGCCCGCGATGCTGACAGCGCACCGGGCAGCGTTGCTGGCAGACTTTCCCGCGGCCTACCCGATCATCGACTTCGACCACCTGCGAGCGCGGGGTCCGGAGCCCACCGCAATGGCCCGGAACTTGGCACGGTCTGGGATGCGCATCGCCCAGTGCCGCTTCAAGGGCGACGTCACACGCCGCGTGTTCGAGGCAGTCGCCGCCGTCGTGGCCGAGTTGCGGCGCGGCGGCGTGTGCTGCATCGTCAACGATCGGGCGGACATTGCGCTCGTGACCGGTGCCGATGGAGTGCACGTCGGTCAGGAGGACATCGCGCCGCGGGAAATCCGACGGCTAGTCGGCCCGGAGATGATCGTGGGGCACTCCACGCATTCCGTCACCCAAGTCAGCGACGGCGAGTGCGCCTCGGCCGACTATCTCGCGATCGGCCCTGTCTTCGCGACCGCAAGCAAGCGGGAGCCCGATCCGGTGGTGGGTCTGGCCGGCGTGAGCAGGGCGCGACGCGCGACCGCCAAGCCCTTGGTCGCGATCGGCGGGATCACGCTTGCAAACTGCCGCGACGTGCTCGACGCGGGAGCCGACAGCGTGGCGGTGATCTCCGGCGTAACGGCCGAGAACGTCACAGGCTGGACCGCTCTGCGTCGATAGCCACGGTTCGGCCGAAGCCGGGGCGATAGCCTTTGGTGGCCGCTTGTGGCCGTCGGCACGACGCGTCGGCCTCGCGCCGCGGCAAGTAAGATGGTGGCTCCGGTCAGGTTCCTCTGACGGGGTACACCTGCTCCCATGACAGGCGATGAAGTCCGAGAGCAATTTCTGAGCTTCTTCGAGGCCAAGGGCCATCGCCGCATCGCAAGCTCGTCGCTGGTTCCCGCCCGGGACCCGACGCTCCTGTTCGCCAACGCGGGCATGAATCAGTTCAAGGACGTCTTCCTCGGGAGCGAGCAGCGCTCGTACGTGCGGGCCACGAGTTCGCAGAAATGTGTCCGGGCAGGTGGCAAGCACAACGATCTCGAGAACGTGGGGCGCACCCGGCGCCACCACACGTTCTTTGAGATGCTGGGGAATTTCTCCTTCGGGGACTATTTCAAGGCGGATGCCATCGCGTTTGCCTGGGAGCTTGTCACCGAAGTGCTCGGCATTTCCAAGCAGCGCCTTTACGTGACGGTGTTCCGCGAGGACGACGAGGCCGAGCGTCTTTGGCAGGAGGTGGCCGGCGTTCCGGCGAGTCGCATCTACCGCTGCGGGGAGAAGGACAACTTCTGGCAGATGGGTGACACTGGCCCGTGCGGGCCCTGCTCGGAAATCTTCTACGACTACGGGCCGGAGGGTCTCGAGCCCGGAGAGGCCGATGCCCCGTTTCCCGCAGACGTATCGCGCTATGTCGAGATCTGGAATCTCGTCTTCATGCAGTTTGACCGTGACGAGGATGGCAACCTTCACCCGCTGCCGAAGCCGTCGATCGACACCGGCATGGGGCTGGAACGCACGGCTGCAGTGTTGCAGGGCAAATTGTCGAACTTTGACACTGACATGTTCCAGCCGATCATCGCCCGGGCCGGCGACCTCCTAGGGCTCGAGTACGGCGCCGATCCCGCCACTGACACCACGCTGCGCATCATCGCGGACCACAGCCGTGCCGCAGCCTTCCTGGTGCATGACGACGTGACCCCGTCGAACGAGGGCCGCGGGTACGTGCTGCGCAAGATTATCCGGCGGGCTTTGCGCAACGCCCGCCTGGCGGGGGGCGAGGGCGCCTTCCTGCACAAGATGACCGAGTTCGTGGCCGGCCAGATGGCGCACGCCTACCCGGAGTTGCGGGAGTCCGCCCGGCGCGTCTCTAGAATCGTGCGCGACGAGGAGTTCCGCTATCGGAGGAATTTCGCGGTCGCTGAGAGGGAGTTCGAGGGCGCGGTTGCCGGCGTTCGGGGAGCGACAATACCGGGCGCTTCCGCGTTTCGGCTCTACGATACGTTCGGCCTTTCCTTGGATGAGCAGCGCGAACTGGCGCGAGAGCGCGGTCTGACCATCGACTTGGCGGGCTTCGAGGCCGAGATGGCGGGCCAGCGTGCCCGGGCGCGAGCCAGTTGGAAGGGGCGCGCAGCCGCACCGGCCAAGCTGCCGCCACGCCTCACCGATCTCGCGGCGCGCTGTCCGACCCAGTTCTTGGGATACACCGAGACCCGGGCTGAGGGCTTGGACGTTCTGGCCTTGTTGCGGGACGGAGAGCCAGTGGAGACGGTTTCCGCGGGGCAAGAGGCCGATGTCGTGCTGAACAGCACGCCTTTCTACGCCGAGGCAGGGGGGCAGGTGGCAGATCATGGATTGCTCGCTCGCGGCTCGGAGAATGTCGCAACCGTTCTCGACGTACGCGCCCCGGTCCGCGGCACGAGCCTCCACCGGGTCCGGGTGTTGCGCAGGATCGGGGTGGGCGACACGCTCACCGGACTGGTCGACGAAGCCCGGCGCGACGCGTCGCGGCGCAACCACACGGCAACCCACCTGATGCACGCAGCCCTGCGACGCGTGCTCGGCACCCATGTCAAGCAGGCCGGCAGCGTGGTCGATCCCAACCGCCTCCGGTTTGACGTCACCCATTACGCGCCGATCGAGCCCGCTGAGATCGAGGATGTCGAGAGCTTGGTGAACGAGCATGTCTTGCTGGATCGCGAGGTCGAGACACAGCTGATGGATCTGGACGCGGCTGTCCGCTCGGGTGCCATGGCGCTGTTTGGGGAGAAGTATTTCGACCGGGTGCGCGTGGTCAGCATTGGCGACTTCAGCCGGGAATTGTGCGGCGGGACGCACGTGGCGCGCACCGGCGAGATTGGGGTGTTCAAGGTTCTTGCCGAGACCAGCAGCGCCGCTGGCGTTCGGCGTATCGAGGCCGTGTCCGGCACTGGCGCGCTGGGGCACTATCGCAGCGTTGCCGACAGCGTTCAGCGGGTGGCCGCTCTGCTCAAGGCGCGGGATGGAGAGCTCGTCGGCAGCCTGGAGCGCCTGCTGGCCGACCGTCGGAGCAAGGAGCGTGAGATCGCCGCGTTGAAGGCGCAGCTTGCCAGGGCCGCCCTCGACGATCTGGTTGCGGGGGCGAGGGAGGTCCGCGGAATCCGCGTCGTCGCGGCTAGGGTCGAAGGGTTGGACAGGGGGCAGATGCGGTCATTGGCGGACGCCGTTCGCCAGCGGATCGTTTCCGGCGTCGTAGTCTTGGCGACCGTGCGCGAGGGCCGCGTTAGCCTCGTCGCGGCGGCGACTAGGGATATTGCCGGCCGGCGCGTGCACGCCGGCAGGCTGATTTCGAAGGTGGCGCGCAAGTTGGGCGGAGGTGGCGGCGGCCGGCCGGACATGGCCGAGGCCGGGGGCCGGAATCCAGACCGGATCCCCGCGGCACTGGAGAGCGTCTTTCGGATTGTGGGCGAGAGAGGCTAGACGAGCGCGTCGGCCTGGTTCCTGGCCCGGAACACTCCAGAGTGCGGACTCGGCCCGCAGCGCGACTGTAGCCGCCCAGAAGCCGAGGACGGTTGGAAGGCACCTGGGCAGCCATCAAGCCCGGACAGAGCCACCCAGCGGCGCATCGGGAGAACTGGCGCGCACTCAGCGGGGCCACGGTCTGGGGGTGTAACCGGTCTCACGGACCAAGGCTGCGATCGGCGGGGCAGGGGAAGTGTGCCGTTTGGAGGTTGCCCTCCGACTGGTCGAGCGCCTGAATAATCGATTTTCCATTTGTGCCGGATCGTCTAATGGTTTCACCACTCCGGTAAACGCTTTGCCACCGTTGGACTTGTGAGTAATGCCACCCTCCGGCCCGCTGGACAAGCGTGGCTGTTTCGCCACCTGGGCCTGTCGTCGTCCGTTCCGCGGCCCGCGGTCGAGAGCTATGTCGTAGCCGGGGCGCGGCGAACCGAATCGGACGGTTGCCGGACCCGCGAGCTGTTTCCGTCGCGCTACGCGCCAGACAACTCGGTGATCGGTCACATGCGCTTCGCGCTCAGGCACGAAGCGTTCGACCTAGGGGTCTTGGTCGCGGCTCTTCGCGCGATCGAGCCAAACCTCATCGAAGCCTGGGTGCGGAGCGAGCCGACAGGTTCGTTCAGCCGACGGGCGTGGTTCCTGTACGAGACCTTCACCGGTCGCACCTTGGACTTGGCGGACGCGCGGTCCGGGAACTATGTCGGAGCGCTCAATCCTCTCGTGCATGTCTCCGCACCGCGCCGCAACTCGAGGCGCCATCGAGTGGCGGACAACCTTCTCGGCGTGCCGGCCCTTTGCCCCACCGTCAGATGGACGAACAGATTGCGAGCGGCCGTGGACTCCGGCCTCGACACCGAGGCGTCAGGGCTCACGGAGTCCACTGCTCGGCCTGTGCTCCGGCGTGCGGCGAGTTACCTCTACGCCAAGGAAACTCATTCGTCGTTCGAGATTGAAGGCGAGACGCCTGGCACCCAGCGGGCCATGAGGTTCGTGGCCGCCCTCAAGGAGGCGGGTACCTTCGATCTGGGAGACAAGGCCGCGCTCATCCGGCTGCATGTTGGAATCGTCGAGCCGCGATTCGCGGAGCACGATTGGCGCAAGACTCAGAACTTCGTCGGAGAGACTCTTGGCGGATACCGGGAGCGCGTTCACTACGTCTGTCCCCGGCCAGCCGACGTCCCGCCTCTGATGCGGGCGTGGACGGGGCTAGCCCAGCGGCTGGTCAAGGGCGGCGTGGACCCCGTGGTTGCGGCCGCCGTTGTGTCCTTCTCATTCGTCTTCATCCATCCGTTCGAGGATGGCAACGGCCGGATTCATCGCTTCCTGATCCATGCCGTTCTGGGGAAGTTGCGCTATGGGCCGCGAGACGCGATCTTGCCGGTGTCGGCGGCATTCCTGCGGGACCGTCATGGCTACGACAGAGTGCTCGCAGGATTCTCGCAGCCCGTGCTGGATCTTGTCCGGTGGGAGTGGGTGCCAGGATCGCCGCGTTCACCCGGGCGGGAGATATCTGTCAGCAACGAGACCGTCAATCTGTACAGGTACTTCGACGCGACGGCGTTCGCGGAGTACCTGTATGACCGGCTGGCCGGGTCGGTCCGTCACGACCAGAAGGAAGAGCTGGGATTTGTCGAAGCCTTCGAGCGCGCACTGGGCGGAATCCGCGACATCGTGGACATGCCGGACCGTCGTGCGTCCCTGCTCGTCCGCCTCTGCATGCAGAACGATGGCCGGCTTGCCGCACGAAAGCGAGCCCGATTCGCTGAATTGACCGACGACGAAGTGCGGGCGATGGAACGTGCTGTGCAGCGGGCTATGGCGGGGAATTGAGCCCACGGGGCGGGCAGCGGTCCGACCGGGGAGCACGGCCGTCTACTCCGACGGCTTGCCAGCAGATGCCCGGACGCCTTCGGTGGCCGGTCTCGGTCGGCGCAAATTCCGGCGCTACTCGCGAATCCAAGGGCAGCCGCACGCTTGGGGCCGCCGAGTCCTTCCTCTGCGCCGTTCCGCGTCAGCAAATCCGGTGCGAGCGGTTCCGATGGCGCGGCGCTGGCTGGCGTCAGTCCAAGAGCGTGCGACCGGGGTGGGTTCCCCGTCCCGGCTCTCGGATTACGGCAAACGACAAGTCGCAAGGCGGCCGGAGCGCGCGCGTTGGGCGGCTCGCGATCGCGGTGTCTGGCCAGGCAGGCAGGCTCTTGCCCCATCTCCCCTTCGAGAACGGTCGCAAACGCTGACCCTCCCACTGTGCAGGTTGCCAATCGGCAAGGCACGCTCAACCTCCATCCCGGTTACGACGGTTGCGTCTAGCGGATTGAGGGCCTTACACCCAGAGGCCGAGGACTGCCATGCCAGCGAGGCCGACCACTACCAGAATGAACTTGGCCATGCGGTCTGCGTCGTGCACCGGCATGGGCACATCGTCTGAACCGATCATTGCGCTGCGAACGAATTGGGCGACCCGGTCGTCTATGCGTGACATCTCGGCGCTGATGACATCCAGAATCGCCACATAGATGAACGTTCCCGCGGCTAACGCGTTGAAGCTTCCCTCGATCAACGCGGCCGTCGGGCCTTCGAGTAGATTCGCGACGCCGGTGCCCATCGCGACGCCCAACGGCGTCATCGCGGCGAAGATCGCAAGCATCGTCCACACCTGCTTCCTGCCAGCGCCGGAGGCAAACACGCTTACCACCAGCGCAAACGCCGCCGATCCCTTGTGGCACAGGATGGCTGTTAGGACGAGCAGCGACGCAGCGATCTCCGGCTCGAGTCCCAGAGCGATTCCGGCAACGACCGAATGGGTCGACAAAATGACGAGCAGCACGACCGGGTAGATCGGCCCGCTCGCTCGCTTGCCGCCTGCGCCGCTCTGGTGGGCGGCCTCCAGAACTACCCGGTCTATCAGGAGCAGCACACACACGCCGACCGCTGCGAGCAGTGGCGCCAACGGGTACTCGGCCACTTCTTCCAGCGTTTCCGAGGCCTCGGGGAGCAGGTGCAAGAATCCCGCGCCGAGAAAAATCCCACCGGCAAGGGCATTGCCCAGTGACAAGATGCGATGGCTCGCCTTGTGTCGGGCGGCCAGCAGGGGAATGGCCCCCCCGACAAGGCCCACGACGAGAATTGATAGCGCTGCGAGGATCTTGATGGCAATCAAGGACATGACAGTCGCCGACTCCCAGGCGAGAGCAACCCTATCCTATCCGACCGCTGGCGTCTGAGGGCACGTCTGATGGCCACGTCGGTCCGGTCGCACTGGCAGAACATTCGTTGGGCACCGGGACTGGCCCACGGGACAACCCGCCCACCATCACTGGCTCCCGCGTCACGGCCACCTCGCGTCGCTCCGGTGCTCGACCGAACTGGGTCCCTGCCGCCTGGACCGTTGCTCCGGACCGTGCGGTCTCACTCGGCTGGGCGGGCGAAAGTCATCGCTTGCGCACGCGGCTGGGGCGCATCTCCACGCGGCTGGCCAAGTTTCGCGCAGGTGTCCGTATCAGGTGCAGGGCCATCGATGCCACCGCCGCGGGGTCCAGCTTCCAGTCAGCTCCCTCGATGCCCGAGCTGAAGCCGGTCTGAACGCTCCCGGGCATGATCGTGCTAACCCGGATGTTCTCATCGCGCAGGTCGAGCATGCATGCCTCTGTGAATCCGGCCAGCCCGAACTTCGAGGCGTTGTAGGCGGCACCCGACGCGAAGGCGTGCTTGCCGGCCAGGCTCCCGATGTTGAGGATGAAGCCCCCGCCTTGGAGCTTCATGCGCGGAACGGCCAGCCGCGTGAAGAAGAAGGCCCCGTTGAGGTTCGTCCCGATCACCTCCAACCAGCTCTTCCGGGAAAGTTCGTCCACGGCGGCGAAGCGGCCGATGCCGGCATTGTTGACCAGAATGTCCAAGCGCGGGAGCCTGCTGTCCGCGAACTCGAAGAATCGATCCGCATCCGCCCAGCTGCTGACGTCGCATCGAGCGCCGACAACCCGGCCGACATTGGCGAGCGCCTCGAGCGCTTCCCGGAGAGAGTCGCGCCGCCGGCCGCAGATGGCCACCTCCACGCCGGCGTCCAACAGCTGGCGGGCTATTTCGCGGCCGATGCCGCGCGTGCCCCCGGTCACGATCGCACCCATGCCCCGCAAGCTGTCCATGAAATTCCCGACCGCGCCAGCCGAAATGGTCCCGGCGGCTTCGATACAATAGCAATTCATGGAGGCTTCGGCGCCACAGGTCTCTGCGGGTGGCTCGGCGAGCGATGCCCTCCGGCAGGAAATCGTTGAGCTGGTCCGGGGCGAGATTGACCGCATCGGGGATCGGGCTGCGTCAGTCGCAGGTGGCAGACTGGCCGAGGCTGAGGCCACGGCCGCGGCCGAGCAGCAGCACTTGGAGCAGAACATTGCCGAGGCCGCGCGCGAGATTCGCTCGGCCGGCAGCCCCGGGCAGGCGATGCGCGCTCTGGGCGAGGTGGCCGCCGGCTTCTGCGACCGCTCGGTCGTGCTTCTGAACCACGGCAACTGCCTGCGAGGCTACTGCGCGGCGGGGAAGGGCACGGTCCCCAGCAGGGAAGCATTGGCGAGGATCTCCTTTGCGCCCCGATCGGCCCCGGTGCTAGCCCACGCCATGGAGTCTAGGGGTACCGTGTCGGCGAACGGGGGGCAGCACAACTTCTCGCACGAGCTAGCCAAGACATGCGCGCTAGAGAGGGAGGCGGTGCACGCTATCCCGATTGTCTTGCGGGAGACCGTGCTGGGAGTGATCCTTGTCATCGGGCAGGCCCGGGTGCCGCTCGTCGAGTCTCTCGTGATGCTCACTGAGGCTTGGGTGGAAGTGCTTGGATCGCGTGGACGTGGCTGATCTCCTCCGCGCGGTCCGCTGTGGCGGCGTGTGGGGGGGGATGGGATGTTCGCAGCAAGGGCTGTTCTGATCGGTTGCGCCGGGGTCGGCTTGGCGGTTTGTCCGGTTGGCTTCGCGGAGGATTCCGACAGGCTCTCGGAAACAAGCCGCGCCTTGGTCCACGATCCGTCTGATGCCAACCTCGCTGCCCTCGCCGCCCTCGCCGAGGAGGTTTCCGGCCGCGATTCCGCGCTGGCGCGCTACTCGCTGGGAAGGGCTTACCTTGACCTGAAGCGCTACGGCGATGCCGAGCGCCTGCTGGCGGGCGTGCTCGGCCAGGAGGGCTGGCTCGGAGAGTACGCAGCCTATTTCCGGGCTCGCACCATTGTCCTGGCCGAAGATTTCGAGAGGTCCCTCGTTCCGCTGAAGGCCTTCGCCGCCAAGTATCCGGAGAGCAGGTTCCGGGCCGCGGCGGACCGGCTGGCCGTGGAGAGCCTGTTGCGCCTGGGGGACTTGGGTGGCGCCCGGGTGGCGCTCGACCCCGTACGGGGCCGGCTCGCAGATCCCGTTCGGTTCTACCTCGGGGCGCGCGTCGAGCACGTCGCGGGGAATCTTGAAGAGGCCGTGTCGCTCTACCGGCGCGCGTATTACTTCCACCCGTCGAGCGACCAATCGGGCGCGTCCGAGACCCACTTGAACCGCCTGCGGCGGCAGATGGGGACACGCTATCCCAGTGCGCCCGCCGAGTGGCGGCTCGAGCGGGCCGAACGCTTGCGCGAGGCCGGCCGGCTCGCCGATGCGTCAGCCGAGTACTCGCGGGCCTTGGGGGCGGGGCTCGGCGGCAACGGCCGTGATCGCGCGGTTATCGGGAAGGGCGCAGCCGATTACGCCAGGCTGCGCTCGAGCGCGGCCTACCCGCCGCTGGCCAGGGCCCGGCCCGCCGATCCCGAGCTCGACGCTTGGAGGCTGTACCTGCTGTGCGCTATCGAGCGCCGGAAGGGACTGGCCGGGGAGATGGCGTCGAGCGTGGCGAAGCTCGCCCGCGACCACGCCGGGTCGCGCTGGTACGAGGAGGCGCTGCTCACGATCGGGAACTATTACTTCCTGCGCGACAGCCGGGCGCAGTACACCAAGTGGTTCCGGCAACTGGTCGAGGCTTTCCCGGCCGGGCGCCATGCCCCATACGCCCATTGGAAGCTCTGCTGGCGGGCATGGCTGGACGATGCCCCTAGCCGCTCCAGCCTGCTCGCCGAGCACCTTCACCTGTTCCCGTCAGCCCCCAGCGCGGCCACCGCCACGTACTGGCTCGGCAGACTGCGCGAGAACGAGGGCAGGCGGGAGGACGCAATCGCCCATTACAGGGTTGTCGACGAGCGTTACCCACACTACTACTACGGCGGGCTTGCCAGGCAGCGGCTGAAGCTCTTGGGGAACCCCGAGCTTGCAAGCGAGCGCGGTTTCTTGGAACTGGCCGCCATGCTGCCGCCAGCGCGGCCGATTGCCGTCCGGCCCAGGGCTCAGACTAGGGCGATCCTGGACCGCAGCGCCGAGATGGGGCAGCTTGGCTTTCTGGTCGACGCCCTTGCCGAACTCTCGGACGTGGAGTCGGCGGAGGCGGACGGACACTTCGCCGGACTGGCGATGGTGCGGCTCCACGCGGACCGCGGTGCGCACCACCTCGCCCTGAGGGCCATGAAGCGCTATGCGTTCGGGTACCTGCGCATGCCTCTTGAAACGTTCGACCAAGAGTACTGGCAAGCGCTGTTCCCGTTGCCTTGGGAGGACGAACTCCGCGCGCGCTCCGAGCGTCACGGCCTCGATCCTTACCTAGTGGCATCGCTGATTCGCCAAGAGTCGGAATTCGATCCCGGAATCCGCTCGCCCGCCGGCGCTGTCGGGCTGATGCAGGTCATGCCCGCAACCGGTCGGACTCTCTTCCGGCGTCTGGGCATTCCGGGTTACTCCCGATCGAAGCTGACGGTGCCCGAGATCAGCCTGCGCCTCGGAACGTTCTACCTCAAGGAGGCCATCGCGGACCACGGCGGCCGGCTCGAAGAAGCGTTGGCCGCCTACAACGCCGGGCCCAACCGCATCCCGCGTTGGAAGGCCCTTGGCAAGTTTGACGAGCCCGCGGAATTTGTCGAGACGATCCCCCTAAGCGAGACGCGCGGCTATGTGCAGGCCGTCGTGCGCGGCTTGGAGACGTACGGGCGTCTCTACGGCGAGTCAGAGTAAGCGCGGCGTCGCGACGCGATCGGGCTAGCGCCCGCCCTGGCCCGGCTCTCGCTAGCCCGAAGCTGCGCCCGCCCGGTTTCCGGGCGTGGACTCGACGATTCTTCCGTCCCGCATCCGGAGTATTCGGTCAGCCCATTCGTGCGCCGCCTCAGGGTTGTGCGTGATCATCATCACGGTTTGGCCGAGGTTTCGGTTCAATGTCTTGAGCACTCGGAGCACCGTCAGCGAGTTCTCAGAGTCGAGATTCCCGGTCGGCTCGTCCGCGAGCAGGATCGGGGGCCGGTTGATCAAGGCCCGGGCGATGGCGACACGCTGCTGCTCGCCGCCCGAGAGTGTGTGGGGCTTGTGGCGCATTCGGTGACGAATTCCCAACATGCGCACCAGCTCCTCGAAGTGTCCGCCGTTAGCACGGGGCTGGCCCGCTATGTGCTGGGCGATGCGGATGTTCTCCTCAGCCGTGAGGGTCGGCAGCAGGTTGAACCGCTGGAACACGAATCCAACCTTGGTCTTGCGCAGGTCCGTCCGCTGGCTGTCGGAGAGCCTGTCGAGCCGCACGCCGTCAATCTCGACATTGCCGCTCGTCGGGGCCAGCATTCCGCCCACGATGTGGAACAGCGTGGACTTGCCCGACCCCGACGGCCCCAGCAGGGCGAGGAATTCTCCCGCCTCAACGTCCATCGACACCCCGCGCAGCGCCGGCACGGAAACCGCGCCGAAGCGATACACCTTCCGCAGGTCCCGGATCCGAATCAGCGGTGCGCTCATGCTCTGTGCCTCGCCCGTTTGCCTACTCGTAGGACAGCGTCTCGCAGGGGTCCGCGCTGGCCGCCTTCCAGGCCGGATAGCCCGCGCCCAGCGCCGACCCCGCGATGGTCAGCAGGGCCGCCCCGACCAGCCATTCGGGGACAAAGATGACCGGGATCAGCGGGTAGCGGACTGCCACCAGCTCGCGCCCAACGATGCTCAGGCAGTACCCGCACCCGATTCCCACCGTGGCCAGCACGAGCGTCTCGCGCATCAGGATGGACCCGATCATCAGCTTCGAGGCCCCGATCGCCTTCAGAATGCCGATCTCGCGAGTGCGCTCAGCACGGCCGTGTACATCGCCAACATCACGACGATGAAGCCGATGCACACCGCGATCGAGATGATGATGTTCACGAACTGCGACGACATCTGGCGGACATTGGTGGCCGTCAGCGCCAAGAAGTCCTCCACAGAGTCCACCGAGCGGTTCGGGATCAGTTGCCTGAGCTCTCCGATCAGCCCTCGCACGTCGCTTCCCTCGGCGACCTTCAGGTAGACCTGGCTGAAGCGCCCCTGCCACCCTTGAAGGTCGCTCATCGTCGCGAGCGGGATGAACACACGCGACATCTTGCCGGTCTCGCAGATGCCGACGACGTCAAACTCGCGGCCCATGAGTTCGATCTTGCCGCCCACGGCAATGGCCTCCTGACGGGCGTAGACCTCATCGATGACGGCCTCGTATGGCTTGGTGTACGCACGTCCCTCGTAGAGCACGACCCCGCCGCTCATCGTGTCCAGATGCTCCCAGTCCACGCCGGTGATGGTCTGGAGGTTGCCCGGGGTGAACACCGAGGCGCCCATCGCCTGCGTGATCTGCGGGTACCGCTCCCGCAGCATTGACGGGAGCTTGTCCGAAATGTCAGCGCCGGTGATGGCGGCACCCGAGATCTGCGGCCGGATCAGGACATCCGCGCCAACGCCGCGGGTCCGCCGGAGCGACTCGGTGAGCAAACCCTCGGACACTCCCACCATCAGCACGATCATCGTCACCTCGACCGCCACCGCGAGGATCGTCAGCAGCGTCCGAAGGGGACGGTGCAACAGGTTGCGCAGGACTAGTCGATGCACCATGATTGAGTCCGGTCAGGACGCGGCAGACGCCCGTTCCCCTATCTGTTGCACGTCAACGTTCTGCGGCAGGGCGAGTTCGAACGAGGCGTCCGGGATCTCCTGATTGAGACCGGGCTTGGAAATCTCGATTTCCACCTCGTAGCCGTCCTGCGGGCGGTCAATCCGCAGGTGCTGAGGGTACGGCAAGCCCTCATCCTCCAGCCAGTCGCGGTACCAGGCGTCCGTCGCAACCTCCGTGCGGTCGTCTAGGATCATCAGGCGCGACAGCTTGAGGTCGTCCCTGCTGAACCAGTATTTGCGGCGGATGCGAAGCGTGCCGCCGGGACCCTCCTCGACCAGGTGCAGCACTTGGTAGCCCGACTGGCCGTACATCTCGATGTCCAGGATCACCCGTGTCTCGTCTTCGATCGGCTCGAGCATGATCGCCTGCAGGAGGTGCTGGGGCCGGATGTTCTCGAAGCGGTTCTGCGAGACTTGCCGGAGTGCCGTCGGGCCTCGGTACACGCGGTTCTGGAATGGCACGTACACTTGGAACTCCGTGCCGTCCGAGACCATGTCGTAGACCTTGGCAATTCCTCCCGGCACTTCCGCGTTCGTCCGAATCCAGCCCGGCCTGCGCAGCACGAGCGCGCCCCGGGCGTCCCGGTACCGCGTCTCGCGTTCTCGTTCCTCAGATTGCAGCGTCAGGGTAATCTCGATGACCGCGCGCATCGAGCGGATGGCGGCGATGCGCTGGATCGTGTCGATCAGTTGCTGCCGGGTCGCGGTGCGCGCCGCTGGGGGGGGCGGTAGCTCGGTCGTCGTGGACAGCACGCCACAGCCGAGCGTGGTGACCAGACACACCAGAGATGTGGAGACTCTCGGGAACACGATACGGCTGACCCGGGCCCCCCGGCCGAATGCCCGTCCAAGCTCGATTGTAACAATCGGACCGGTAACCGGAGGCCGTTCCCGGGCGGTATCATCGTTTGAGGCCGATGCGTTCCGCCAACCAGTTCGCCATCGCGCCGGAGGCGGGAGACCTGGAGCGCGTTGCCCGAGAGCTGCGCTTCCACCCGGCCCGCCGGCCCAATCCGCGCCGGTTGTCGCGGTCGCAGCTTGACGCCTTCAACGCTCGCGGCTACCTGACCGGTATCCGGGCGCTGGGCGAGCGCGAGATTCTGGCCGTGCGGGCGCGGTTTGACGCTCTGCTTGCGGCCACCCTGGCCGCGGGCCGCGACAGCTATTCGATCAGTTCCGCCCACTTGGCCCACGCTCAGGCCTATGATCTCCTGACCGACCGGCGGATCGTGGCCTGGGTTCGGGACATCCTGGGCGAGGACTTGGTCGGGTGGGGTTGCCACTACTTCTGCAAGCTCCCGCACGACGGCAAGCGGGTCGATTGGCACCAAGACGCGACCTATTGGCCGCTGACCCCGTCCAAGACCGTGACCGTGTGGCTGGCGATTGACGACGCTGACGCGGGGAACGCCTGCATGCGTTTCGTGCCCCGCTCGCACTTGGACGGAGCGCTGCCGTTTGAGCTCGACGACGGTGACCGGTCGGCTGTGCTCAACCAGCGAGTGGCGGGCGCGGAGCGCTACGGGGCGCCCGTGAACAACGCGCTGCGGGCGGGGGAGATGTCCCTGCACTCCGACCTCCTGTTGCACGGCTCGGAAGCCAACCGGTCGGACAGGAGGCGCTGCGGGCTGACGCTGCGATACTGCGCCGCGGACGTGACCGCGTATCTGGGCTGGAACCGCAAGGGCGTCGTCGTCAGCGGCGTTGACCCGCGCGGCCACTGGGCTAACCCGCCGAGGCCGCCGGAGTGACGGTCGTCTAGCGGGAAGGAAAAGATCGGGCCGGTTGCCATGGACTCGTTGCGAATACCGATGATTGACCTCGTCATCATCATTGCCTACATGCTGGGAATTCTGGCGGTGGGCGTTCTGTCCGTCCGCCGTCAGCGGATGACCGGGGAGGCCTACTTCTTGGCCGGCCGGTCCTTGGGGTGGGTCATGATCGGCGCCGCCTTGTTCGCCTCCAACATTTCGACCATCCACTTGGTGGGGCTGGCAGCGTCCGGCTACAACGAGGGCCTCGTCTGGGGGAACTTCGAGTGGATGGCGGCGTTCACGCTCGTGGTTCTGTCTCTGTTCTTCGCGCCGTTCTACTTCAGGAACCGGATCGAGACCTTGCCCGAGTATCTCGAGCGTCGCTTCAACGCCGCGGCCCGTTCCTTCCTGGCGTTCATGGCCATTCTCGGAGCGCTGTTCATCCACATCGGCATGAGCTTGTACGCAGGCGCGACCGTCTTCGAGCAGTTCTTCGGGATCGACGTCGTGACGTCGATCCTGATCATCTCAGTCGTCACGGGGATCTACACCGTTTTGGGCGGGCTGAAGGCGGTTGTGGTCACCGAGGCCATCCAGACGATCCTGCTGGTCGGCGGCTCAGTATTGGTGACGGCACTCGCGATCGGGGCGCTGCCGGTGCATGGCATCTCGACGGTCGAGGAGTTCCGGGCTCAGCTCCGGCCGCGACAGCTCAGCATGGTCTGGTCGGACAATTCCGTCGGCTTGGCGTGGTACTCGGTGCTGCTGGGGTATCCCGTGCTGGGCGTGTGGTACTGGTGCACGGACCAGACGATCGTGCAGCGCGTTCTCGCCGCGAGGTCGGAACACGACGCCCAGATCGGGCCGCTGTTCGCCGGCTTCATCAAGGTCCTGCCCGTGTTCATCCTGGTCCTCCCGGGGGTGGTCGGTTACGTGCTGTACGGCGAGCGGATCGGGGACGACGCCAACCAAGTGCTCCCCGTGTTGATCCAAGAGCTTGTGCCGACCGGGCTCAGGGGGCTGATCTCCGCGGGCCTGCTGGCCGCTCTGATGAGCACGATCGCCGCCGCTCTCAACAGCTGTGCCACGCTCTTCGCGGTGGACATCGTCGCCCGTGTGCGGCCCGGCACGAGCGACGCCGCACAGGTGCGGGTCGGACGCTGGAGCGCCGTCGTTGTGATGCTGCTGGCGATGGCTTGGTCCACCCAGGGCGACAAGTTCTCGAGCATCTTCGAGGCCGTCCAGGAGATAGGGGCGGCACTGGCGCCAGCCATCACCACGGTCTTCCTGTGGGGCGTTTTCTGGAGACGGGGCACCTCTCAGGCCGCAGTGGCGACGCTGGTCTGCGGATTCTTGATGGGAGCCACGGCATTCGTGCTGGACTTCAAGGATGCCGCCGGGCACAAGCTGATCACCGACAGCTGGGGAGTGCCGTTCATGCTGCAGGCTTTCTGGATGACTGTGATTTGCAGCGTCATCTTCTACGTGGTCAGCAAGCGTACGCCGCCCCCGCCCATAGAGAAGGTGGCGGGCCTGACATGGGAGAATCCGCTTGGGGCGCTCACACGCCGATGGGTCGGCGATGGCATCGACCCGCGCAGGCTGGCCACTATTCTGTGCGTCGTGATCGCGAGTCTCTACGTGGTGTTCCGGTAGCTCACCCTCGGAGGATATAGACGATGGACCGCCCCCGGGTTTCCGTTCCCGATGATTTTCCGCCCGTGCTGGGGCCCAGCGCCGCGTTCGGTGTCCTTTCCAGCCGGGCAGACCTTTCCTACCACGACAGCCTGCCGGCATCCCGGCAGGTATTGGTGGAGAGGCTCCAAGGGGCGGTCGCCGCTCTCAACGTCCGCTCGTCGGTGATCATCGACCGGGATGTGTTCGAGGCTTGCCCCGGCCTCCGGATGCTCTCTCTGTGGGGCACGGGGACGGATCACGTCGATCTGGCCGCTGCCCGGGACCGCGGGGTGATCGTGACCAACACCCCCGGCGTCTCGGCTGCGGCAATGGCCGAGCATGCCCTCACGCTCATGCTGGCCGTGGCGCGGGACATTCCGCGGCTGGACGCCAAGACGCGCCGAGGGGGTTGGCCGAGAGGCTTTGTGACGCAACTGCACGGCAAGACCCTTGGGGTGGTTGGCCTGGGGGCCATCGGCCTTCAGACTGCGCGTGTCGCGCTCGGCATCGGGATGCGCGTCATCGCGTGGACGCGCACGCCGGGTATCAAGCGGCTGGAGGGTCTCGGAATCGAGCTGGTCGGGTTGGACGAGGTCTACCGGCGCAGCGACGTGGTGAGCTTGCATGTGCGGCTGACTCCCGAGACGACCTCCATGGTGGGCCGGCGCGAGCTGGAGGCGATGAAACCCACCGCGATCCTGGTTAACACCGCGCGCGGGGCCGTGGTCGACGAGGCGGCCTTGCTGGCCGCCCTGCGCCGGGGCGACATTGCCGGTGCTGGCCTCGATGTCTTCCACGCCGAGCCATTGCCCGAGGGACACCCGCTGGCCGCCCTGCCGAACGTTGTGATGACGCCGCATTCCGGCGGTGTGACGCCCGAGGCACTCGAGGCCGGGCTGCAGCTGGCAGTCGACAACATCTTCGCGGCACTGGGGGGTCAAGTCCAGCATCGCGTCGCATGAGGCGGCGCACTTTCCTGCCCAACCCGCCTTCCTGGCTTGCAGGCGCAGTTCCCGCTGCGCTATCCTTGCACTGTTGAGCGGGTGTTCGGTCGCCCGCTCCCAGATAGGCGTCCGGTTCCGCCCCAGCGGCCACCCGTTCCGGCTCCGCCCCATTTCCCATGGACTTAGCCGAATTGCATCAGAAGGACATGTCGTCCTTGACCAAGCTCGCCCTGGGCCTGGGGATCGAGGACGCCGGCGGGCTTCGGCGTCAAGACCTGATCTATCGCATCCTTCGAGCGCAAGCCGACGGGGACGGCCTGATCGACGTGGAGGGAGTGCTGGAAGTCCTGCCCGAGGGCTTCGGGTTCCTGCGCTCCCGGCTCTACAACTACCTTCCCGGCAAGGGGGACGTTTTCGTCCCGCCGCGCGTCCTGAACGAGTACGCGATCCGCAACGGCGACACGGTCACCGGCGAGGCCCGCGAGCCGCGGGACCGGGAGAACTACTTCTCGCTGCACGCCGTCAGCGCGCTGAATCGGGACGATCCCGAGGTGGCGCGGTGGCGGATTGACTTTGACAGCCTGACACCGTACTACCCGCAGGAGAGGCTAAGGCTCGAGACGCAAAGGGAAAACCACAGCGGCAGGGTGATGGACCTGATGGTTCCGCTGGGAAAGGGCCAGCGCGGGCTGATCGTGGCACCGCCGCGAACGGGCAAGACGATGCTGTTGCAGTCGATCGCCAACTCGATCACGGCCAACCACCCGGAAGTCGACCTGATCGTGCTGCTGATCGACGAGCGTCCCGAAGAGGTCACCGACATGCAGCGGTCGGTGCGGGGCGAGGTGATCAGCTCCACTTTCGACGAGCCCCAGACGAGACACGTTCAAGTTGCGGAGATGGCCATCGAGAAGGCAAAGCGGCTCGTCGAGCACAAGCGCGACGTGGTGGTCCTGCTGGACTCGATCACGAGGCTCGCGCGGGCCTACAACACGGTCGTGCCATCTTCTGGCAGGGTGCTTACCGGAGGGGTCGACGCGAACGCCCTGCAGCGGCCCAAGAGATTCTTCGGCGCGGCCCGCAATATCGAGGAGGGTGGCTCGCTGACAATCGTGGCGACCGCCCTCGTCGACACCGGCAGCCGGATGGACGAGGTGATCTTCGAAGAGTTCAAGGGCACCGGGAACATGGAGCTGCACTTGGACCGGAAACTGGTGGACAAGCGCACATTTCCGGCGATCGACATTCATCGCAGCGGGACCCGCAAGGAAGAGCTGCTCCTCGACGGGGATACGCTGCGGCGCGTGTGGGTCTTGCGCAAGGTCACCAGCAATCTGGGCACTGTCGAGTGCATGGAATTGCTCCTGGACCGCATCGCCAAGACTCGGAGCAATGCGGAGTTCTTGGCTTCGATGAAGGGTTAGCGCGGCGTGCCGGAACTGCGTTCTCGCACCAGTGTCCGCGTCCGCTATGCCGAGACGGACCAGATGGGGATCGTCTACTACGCGAACTATCTGGTCTGGATGGAGGTGGCGCGCGTGGCCTACTGCCGGGAGGCGGGCTTCGAGTACCGCGACATGGAGCGTGAGGCGGGTGCCTTCCTCACGGTTACCGAGGCGCGCTGCAGGTATCAGCGCCCGGCTCGCTTTGACGACATCGTCGATGTGACCTGCTGGGTGACCGAGAGTCGTTCGCGCGCCGTGAGCTTTGCGTACCTTATGCATCGCGGCGCGGAACTGCTCGCCGAGGGTGAGACAATGCACATGGTGACCGACCGCCACGGGCGGGTGATCCGGCTTCCGGCGCCCTACCGAGTGTTCTTCCCGCTCATGCGCTGACGCCGGGCGATATGCGCCGGTCTTGCACTGGACCGTACGTGCGCTGCTCTCCGCTGCGGTCCTTTCGGCCTGACGTCGAGCGGTGGCCTCCATGCGGCCTCGGACCACCGTCAATTGCCCCGCCAATCCCGGGTTCTCGGCCCAAGGCAGGTCTTTGCGATTCTGCGATCAGCCGCCTTCTCACCCGTCGTCCCCGTCCGCGCTGCCTTCCTCGCCCGACCTTGCCGCGTAGTCCGAGACGGGTCTGAAGATTGTCCATTCGCTGAGCCAGTGGTCGTCCGCGCCTCAGGTGCCGAGGCAGGCCGCGCACCGGTCTCCGAGCCCTACCGACCTGCGGCCTGGCCTTGGGTCCGGATTGGCAGGGGAACGGAATTCTCGCTTCCTTCCATGCCAGCAGGCACCCTCCAGATCCATCAGCCCGGCCGCTCCTGGGCCACTCCTCGTCGATCGTCGAGGCGTGTCGGTTCCCGCGCTCCGCGCGAGTCGCTCGCCGTACGGGCGCCGCCCTCGTTGCCCCGCCACTAAGGCCGTGTTCCGCAGCCAGACTTGCCCGTTGTGGTAAGCCCGTGAAGCCGGTGGTCGATACGTCTTCCGCGCAAACCCGCTCGGCAGGGTGCCGTTCCGGCCGATCCCAGCCGGTGTGCAGCTGGTCCGGGTCTTGATCATTCGATTCGGGACCAGCGGGCACCGGAAGCTGCGCGGGCGGCTTGACGCGGTGGTCCGCTTGTCCACCAGCGGCTGATGGGGGACTGCCGCGTGGTCCGCTTCGACCAGCGGCCATCAGTCGCTCAGATTGGCCTTCCACTCGTGGAGCAGCCACAGCGCCTCGAAAGGCGTCAGCCGTTCCAGATCGAGTGACCGCAGGTTCTCGTCAAGAGCGGGCCGGTCCGACTGGCCCTGGCTCTCCTCATCGCTGTCGCGCTCCGTCGATTCCTCCGGTCCCTCCGATGCCGCCCGCATGTCCCGCTCGTGGTTGGCGAGAACCTCCGAGGCTCGCGCGACCACTTCGGGCGGGAGCCCCGCCAGCCTTGCCACTTCGATCCCATAGCTGCGGTCGGCCCGTCCGGGTTGGATGCGCCTCAAGAAAACCAGCCGCTCGCCCGCCTGCTTGGCGGAGACGTGCAGGTTGATCACGCCCGCGTGGGTGTCCGGCAGCGCTGTCAGCTCGTGGTAGTGCGTCGCGAACAGCGTCTTGGCCCTGACCTTCGCCAGCACGTGCTCGGCCACGGCCCAGGCAATCGCCAGACCGTCGTAGGTCGAAGTCCCGCGGCCGATCTCGTCGAGCAGCACCAGGCTCCGGTCCGTGGCCGTGTTCAGGATCTGGGCAGTCTCTGTCATTTCCACCATGAACGTCGAGCGGCCCAGCGCAACATGGTCGCTGGCCCCAATGCGCGTGAAGATGCGATCGACCAGCGGGAGGCTCGCGGAACGTGCCGCCACGAAGGACCCGCACTGGGCCATCACTGCTGTCAGCGCCACCTGTCGCAGGTACGTGGACTTGCCCCCCATGTTCGGACCCGTGATCAGCGCGAGCAGGCGGGCCGACCCGTCGAGGTGCACGTCATTCTCGATGAAGCGCTCGCCGCCCTGCTGCTCCAGCATTCGCTCCACGACCGGATGCCGGCCGCCCTCGATGCGAATCTCGCCGTCCGAGTTGAACCGCGGCCGCGAGTAGGTGCCCTCGACCGCCACCTGGGCAAGGCCGCAGGCCACGTCCAGTTCGGCGATCGCCGCCGCGGACCCGCGGACTCGCGCCGCCCGTTGCACCACGCTCGCCGTCAGCCCTTCGAAGATCCGCGCTTCCCTCTCGGCGATCCCACCATCAGCCTCGAGGACCTTGGCCTCCACCGCTTTCAGCTCGGGCGTGAAGTATCGCTCGGCATTGACCAGCGTCTGCTTCCGCTGGTAATGCGAGGGAACCTTCGATAGGTTGGCCTTCGAAACTTCGATGAAGAATCCAAACACATTGTTGGACCGCACCTTCAGCGAGTCGATCCCCGACTCGCGGCGCTCCCGCCCCTCCAGGGCGGAAATGTAGGACTTGCTGTCGCGTCGGATCTCCCGCAGCGCGTCGAGTTCCGCGTCGACTCCCTCGGAAATTGCCCCTCCCGTCCCGATGGCCGATGGATCCTCGCAGAGAGTCTCGCGGATTTGGGAGCACAGATCCGCCACCGGATCCATCCGTTCGAGCACATCGCGCACCCTCGTGGCCTCCACCGTGGCCGCCAGCTCCCTCAAAGCGGGGATACGGTGCAGGGACTGGCCGAGGTTGTGCACCTCCCGCGGACCACAAGAGCCCAGCGTGATCCTGCCAAGCAGCCGTTCGATGTCGTACAGATTCTTCATCTCGCGCTGCAGCTCGGTTCTGGCGATCGTGCTCTGGCACAGCCTCTCGACGGCCTCAAGGCGATGCTCCACCTCTGCGAGGTCCAAGCTCGGGCGCAGGAGGCGATTCCGCATCAGGCGGGCGCCCATCGGAGTTCTCGTCCGGTCCAGAGCGTCCAGCAGTGTCGTTCGGGTCTCCTGGTAGAGCGGGTCGAAGATCTCCAGATGTCGCACGGTCAGCGGGTCGAGCACCATGCGGTCTGACTGCGCCGAGAACCTCGGTTGCTCGAGATGGTCCAGCGTTGATCGCTGCGTCTCCCGCAGGTAGTGAACCAGAGCCCCGGCGGCCGCGACCGCAAGCGGCTTGCCATCGAGCCCAAGTCCGTCCAAGTTGTGGAGCCGGAAGGTTTCCAGCAGGGTGCGCTCCCCATAATCCGCGTCAAAGCACCAACCATCAACCGGCGTCACGGTGTATGGCACGAGCGGGTCCGCAACATCGACGCTTGGATCCAGGAGTCGGTCCTCGGCTTCGGGACGCAGCAGTTCTTTGACGCGCAGAGACTGGAGTGTGCCTTCGACCTCGGCGTCTGCCATTTCCACCGTCCGGAACTCCCCGGTCGAAACGTCGACATACGCTAGCCCAGCATTGCCATCCTGGCGCCGGACCGCTGCTAGGTAGTTGTTCTCGGCAGAGTCTAGGACGCTGGGATCGCACGCCGTTCCCGGAGAAACGACCCTCACCACTTCGCGCCGCACGAGCTTGCGGGTCTTCTTGGCGTCCTCCACTTGGTCGCAGATTGCGACCCGGTGCCCCTTTGCGAGCAGTCTCGCGAGGTAGGTGTCCGACGAGTGCGCGGGAACGCCGCACATCGGGATGTGCTCGTCGCCGCTGCCCTTCCTGCGGGTCAGCGTGATGCCGAGGTCACGGGAGGCAATGATGGCGTCTTCGAAGAAGAGTTCGAAGAAGTCCCCGAGGCGGAAGAACATCAGGCACCCCGGGTGCTCTGCCTTGGCAGCGTGATACTGCCGCATCACGGGGGTCCTCCTGCGGTGGTCGGCCATGATCGGTACCGCCGGGCACCTGCCATGTGTAACGGCGGATTACTCGAAATTGTATAGTCGCCAGAACCGCACCTGCCAGAGTCTGCCGTGCTCGTACGCTCTAATGGGAATATGTGGGATCATCGGCGGCGTCTCCTGGCTGTGCTACGTACTTGGCGACCGGGCGGCATTGCCGCCATCGTCGCGGGGGTCGTCTTGGCCCTTGGGGCCGCGTGTGCCGGCCCGCCCGGGTCGGAGGCCCCGGACCCAGCGGGCCCCGGAATTCAGGGTCTGTGGGAGGTTACGTCCGTTCGAAACCTCACGCAAGGATCCGACCAGCCATACCGGCGGGAGTTCCACCAGTTCACCGATTCGCACCAGATGGTGATCGTGGCGGGGACTGGGCGGCCTGTGCTGTCCAAGTCGCTCAGCGACATGACCGCCGAGGAGTTCCAGAGCCAGCAGCCCATCGGGGCCGGCCTGTACCGGTACGAATGGGACGGCGAACGGGTCGTGCGCACCAACATCGCGGCATTGTCAGCCTACTACGAGGGTCGCTCTTTCCCGGGTGAGCTGCTTCTTGACGGCGACACGCTGGTGCTGCGAGACAGCCATTCCGCCGACGGTGACAAGCGCGAGTGGACCATGCGGAGAGTGCGGTGAGTCGCCCCCTGCCGGGACCTCGGGCAAGCCTGACGGAGCTATCGTGGGCGGTTTGCGCCATCCTTCTCGTGGGCCTGACGGTTGGGATGGCCGTGCCCCTGGCGGCGCAGTCCGACGCAACGCTGATGGGCGTCGTCACGGATCCCCAAGGCCGGGCCGTTCCCGGGGCCAAGGTCAGCGTCACGCGTTCCGTGACCGGCGCGCGCCGCGAGACCGTCACCGGCAGCGACGGGCGCTACTTGATCGCGGCGCTCGAGCCCGGGGCGTACTCGGTGGTCGTGCAGAGGCCCGGATTCCGGCAGGTTGAGGCCAGCGGGATCGAGCTGACGAGCGGTCGTGCCGCCGAGTACAGCGTTCGGCTCGAATTGGGCATGGCGCGGGATTCTGTCGAGGTGAGCGGAACGCTTGCCTTGGTCTCTGCCAACGCCTCGGACTGGGGCGGGCTCGTGCCGGAGCAAAACCTGCGCGATCTGCCGCTCAATGGGCGCGATCTCTTCGAACTCTCGGCGCTAGAGCCGGGCGCGACGCTGCCGGCATCGGCGCGCGTCGGCCTTGCGCAGGGCATCGGGCGCCAGATCTCGGTGCTTGGTGCGCGGCCGAACCAGAACAGTTTCCAGATCGACGGAGTGTATGTCAACGATGCCGCCTCGGCATCGCCGGCGAGCGCCGCGGGCAACCTGCTGGGATTGGAAATGGTCCAGGAGGTCCACCTGGTCACCAATCCGTACAGCGCCGAGTTCGGCCGCACGGCCGGAGGGGTCTTCACCGCCGTTTCGCGCTCCGGCGGACAGCGGCTCCACGGCAGCGCCTACGAGTATCTGCGGAACAACGCGCTGGACGCTCGCAACTACTTCGACTCGCCCGCCTCGGGCCCGCCCCCGCTCCGCCGCAATCACTTCGGCGCGCTGATCGGTGGCCCCCTGCGGACCGGCCGGGCGTTCTTCTTGGCCAACTACGAGGGCCTGCGGGAGCGCCAGTCCCGCACGGCGCGGCCCGCCGTGCCGACCCTGGAGGCTCGCCAGGGCCGGCTCCCGGGATCTGATGTGACGGTGGCCCCGGAAGTCCGGCCATACTTGGACCTCTACCCGGAGCCCAACGGGAGGGATTTCGGCGACGGCACGGCCGCGTCCATCCGCCAGCTCTCCAATCGCACCGACGAGACATTTCTCTCCGGCAAGCTCGACCTGCTGCTGAGTCCCGAGACCCAGCTTGCGGGGCGTTACACCTCGGACGAGGCGACCGGCAGGGCGCCTGACCCGATGGATCTCTGGGTGTTCGGGCTTGACTCGCGCCACCACTTCATCCATGCCCAGGTCAAGCACGTGCACTCGCCCACCACACTGACGACTTGGGCGGCCGCTTTCAGCCGGGTGGACAACTTCGAGAACAGCACCACTTCCGTCCCCGCCACGCTGTCCTTCGTGGACGGCCAGCCGATGGGCACCATCACCGTGAACGGTCTCAGCAATCTCGGGGGCTTTCAGGCCAGGGCCCGGCCGAGGCGGTTCATCCTGGAGTCGTATCAGGGCAAGGTGTCGATGGTCAGCTCCACGCGGCGAGGGACGCTGCGCATGGGCGCGGGCTATGACCGCGTCCGCTTCAACCAGCGCTCGGATCTGAGCGCGGTCGGCGCCTACACTTTCGACTCGCTGCCGCTGTTGCTGCAGGCCCGGCCGCGCATCGCCGAGGTCATGCAGCCTGGCTCAGACACGGTGCGGGGCTGGCGGTACAACCAGTACTTCGGGTACCTGCAGCACGACTTCACGGCGTTTGACATCTTCAGCGTCAGCCTGGGCGTGCGCTACGAGGCCGTCTCGACCCCGTACGAGGTCAACGGCAAGTCGGCGGTCTTGCGGGATTACGTGAACGACCCGGAAACGACAGTGGGCGGGCCAGTGTGGCAGAACCCGTCGCGTGACAACTTTGCCCCGCGCATCTCGGTCGCCTTCGACCCCGTGGGTGACGGGCGCACGGTGGCGCGCGGCGGCTTCGGAATCTTCTATGACCAGCTTGGCAGCCGTGAGCTGACCATCGCCGGGGTTCGGACGCCGCCACTGTTCAATCGCATCCTGGTGTTCGGGCGCCCGGGCTTCCCGGACATCCTCGGGGCGGCCCGAGGCCGCAATCCGTCGCAGTCCATGGACGGGGTGGACTACAACCTCAACCAGCCCTACATGGCCCGGTGGCAGGCCACCATGGAGCGCCAGATCACGCCCAGCACCGTGATCCGGGCGGGCTACAGCGGGGCACGCGGCGTGCACCTCTTCGGACAGCTGATCAGCGCGAACTCGCCGCTCCCCGAGGTGCAGCCGGATGGGCGCTACTTCTTCCCGGCCGGCAGTCCCTACTTGAACCCGGCATTCTCGCGCATCGGCCTGCGCCGCACACAGTTCAACTCCTTCTACCAGGGCATCACTTTCAGCCTGCAGACCCGCATCCGGGACCGGTTCTCCCTGCGGGGCAAGTACACGTGGAGCCGGACCATTGACGAGGCATCCAACCACACGTTCAACGACTTTGTGGCGAGCGATCAGGTGCCGACTGTCTGGAATTACCGGGCGAACCGCGGTTTGGCGGACTTCGACCAGGATCACGTGGTTGCGGGCAGCTTTTCGCTCGATCTGTGGCGTGGCGAGGGCTCCCCCGTCGCCGCTGTCCTCGGAGGCTGGCAACTGCATGGCCTCGGCCAGATTTCGGCCGGCACGCCGTTCGCTCCCAGGGTCGGGTTTGATCGGGCTCGCCTGCGCCCGGGGTTCGGCGATGTCGGGCAGCGCCCGGACCTAGTCGCCGGTCGCTCCGCGGCGGACATCGTCTTGGGCGATCCCGCGCGCTACTTTGACCCTGCTGCCTTCAGCCTTCCCGATGCGGGATACCTCGGGAACCTCGGCCGCGGCACCTTGCGGGGCCCGGGCATCTTCGCCCTGGATGTCGCGCTGCACAAGGTTCTCTTCGCCAGCGACCGCCAGAGCGTGAAGTTGCGGGGCGAGGCGTTCAACGTGACGAACCGCCCGAACTTCCAGGTGCCGTCAGGCCGTGCGCTGTTCGCGGCGTCAGGCCGCCGCATTGGCAGTGCCGGGCGGGTGACCCAGACGAGCACCGGCTCCCGGCAGGTTCAGCTGGCTCTGCGATGGGAATTCTGACGGTCGCATTGCCAGCGCTACACTGAGCGGCATGCTTCAGACTATTGCCCGTGACAGGGATGTCTACGACGCCGTGGTCGTCGGCAGTGGCGCGACGGGCGGCGTGGCCGCGTGGCGGCTCACCGCTGCGGGGCTGCGTGTCTGCGTGGTGGAGGCCGGGCCGAGTGTCTCCGACTCGGACTTCACCGAGCACGTGATGCCCTACGACCTCAAGTATCGGGGAAACTCGTCCAGCTACGTCGGCGGCATCCCCAAGTCGCCCGACCTGATGCGCAACAGGCCCGTTCAGGGCCTGGTGTACGCATGCAGGGAGTCGAACTACGAGTGGTTCGCGGACGACGTGAAGAACCCCTACCAGACACCGGAGGGCAAGCCATTCCACTGGATCCGCATGCGCGTGCTCGGGGGTCGCTCTCTATCGTGGGGGCGGCAGTCCTACCGAATGGGGGACATTGACTTCGAGTGTGCGGACCGGGACGGCTATGGGGAGAACTGGGGCATCCGATACCGCGATCTGGTTCCCTACTACGAATTGGTCGAGCGGTTCATCGGGCTCAGTGGGATCGAGGAAGGGCTGGGCCAGCTTCCCGACAGCGTGTTCATGCCACCGATGGGCTTCACCTGCGGCGAGTCCCTCTTCCGCGATCGATTGCGGGCCCGCATGGGTCGCGTCGCCACTATCGGCCGGACCGCGATCATCACGAAGGACCATAACGGTCGGTCCGCCTGCCATTACTGTGGCCCCTGCGAGCAGGGCTGCGTCACGCACTCGTACTACAACAGCCCCACGACGACACTCGGGGCAGCGCTGGAGACGGGCAACTGCGACCTGCTGACCGACGCCGTCGCGAGCCATTTGACCCGGGATCCGCGCACAGGGACCGCGGCGGGCGTGGCCTACGTCGACCGGGTGACGCGCCAGCCACGCGAAGTCCGGGCCAAGGTCGTCGTGCTGTGCGCCTCGACATTGGAGTCGGCCCGTCTTCTGATGCACTCCGCCGATCACGGCCTGGATTTCAACTCCAGCGGCATGCTGGGGCACTACCTCATGGATCACATCTATGGGGGCGGCGCTGGCGGCCGCATGCCTGAGCTGGATGCGAATCCTTGGGTGGGACCGCCGGCCCGCCCGAACGGGATGTACATCCCGAGATTTCGCAACATCGACCGCGCTCACACCAATGGGATGATCCGTGGCTACGGATACCAGGGCAGGATCGGGCCGCAGTTCAACATGCGGGCGCGCGGGTTCGGGGAGAGCTTCAAGCAGGCCGTTCACGACGAGGCCTATTGGAGCGCGGGTTTCGGAGCGTGGTGCGAGTGTCTTCCGCGCTACGAGAATCATGTGGCGCTGAATCGCGACCGTCGCGACGCTTGGGGAATTCCGACACTGGACATCCACTTCGAGTGGTCGGCCAACGAGCTGGCGCTTTGGAACGATGCCAGGGAGCAGGCCGCCGAAATGCTGGAAGCCACAGGCCACACCGGCGTCAGGATGTGGGGCCAGCCGTCGGTCGGAGGCTTCTGCATTCACGAGGTCGGCACCGCCCGGATGGGCAGGGACCGCAAGAAATCCGTGCTGAACCCTTGGACGCAGACCCACGATGTCGACAACGTGTTCGTCACGGACGGGGCCGCCTGGGCGTCGATCGGATGCCAGAACCCCACCCTGACGATGATGGCGATCACCGCCCGCGCGGCCGACCGGATCGCCTCTGAAGGCAAGCAGGGCCGTTGGGCCTGAGCGCGCTGTCAGCTGCAGCTGTGACAGTTTCGGACCGGCCACACCTCTGGCCGATTCGCAATCTCCGGGGGCGGTGAGGGGTTCCTGGACCCATTGGTCTCGCGACGCGCGTAATTGACATAGAGTGATAATGGTCTTGGCGGCTCGCGCCAACTGAGCGAGACCTGCCATGAGTGGATTGTTGGGTCTCGGGGATATTGGGCTTGGTGGGCCGCTTCCCCGCTAGTTGAGGGGGAAATCATGAACGACTTATTCGCTTGGCGCTCATCGTGGGGCGTGTGCGTGCTCTTGGCCGCGACCTTGGCGGTTGCGGGTGGCGGGCCAGCTTTGGCGCAGGATCAGGGACGGCTGACCGGAACGGTGACAGACGATACCGGGGCGGTCATCCCGGGCGCGCCGGTCACGGCACGCAACACCGCGACCGGTGTCGCGCAGGGTGCTGGCAGCAACGAGAACGGCGTGTTCCAGTTCTCCTATCTCGCACCTGGGGACTACGAGGTGAGCGTCGAGTATGACGGTTTCAAGACAGCTCGCGCGACCGTGACTGTCGAGACCGGCTACACACGCACCGCCAACTTCGCCTTGGAAATCGGCGAGGTCACGGAGGTCGTGACCGTCGAGGCGACGACTCCCCTGCTTGAGTCAACCACCTCGTCAGTGGGCCAGTTCATCGAGCGCGAGACGGTATTCAACATGCCGTTGCAGAGCCGTCGCAGCGCGTCGCTTGTGCGCCTGATGGGGAACATCTCGTACCGGTCCGAAGATGGCGGCGAGCAGATCCCGAAGTTCTCGATGGCCGGTGGCCGTTCGCAGAACCAGATGTGGACCCTCGATGGCTCGGTCGTTCAGAACATGGCGATCGGGACGCAGCAGCTCGCGCTCAACCCGCCGGCGGAGTCCTTGCAGGAGTTCAAGGCGGAGATGAACAACTACTCGGCCGAGTTTGGACGCGCGGGCGGTGGGTTCATCGTGATGACGACCCGGAGCGGGACGAACGAGTATCACGGGGCGGCCTACGAGTTCTTCCGCAATGACGCGATGGACGCGCGCCCGTTCTTTGCCCGCGACCTTGCCCCCTTGCGGTACAACATTTTCGGCGCGTCGGCCGGGGGGCCGATCGCGAAGAACAAGTCGTTCTTTTTCGTGAACTACGAAGGGGCCCGCCGTCGCGATGGCGTGACCTACTCCAGCGATGACGTCCCGCACCCGATCGAGACGACGGGGGACTTCTCCAACCGGTCCGGTCTCTCTCTGACAGATCCCATCTCGCGGGAGCCATTCGGGAACAACACGATCCCGCAGTCGAGGATCGACCCTCTGGCGCGCCAGGTGGTCGGGCTGTACCCGGCTCCGAACGTGCCGGGCGACATCACCCGGGCCCCGGCGAACAACTTCGTCAACAACGCCTCGAACGCGCTGAACCAGAACTTCTACACATTCAAGTGGGACCAGAACATGAGCGAGAGTGACCGCCTCTCGGTGCGCTTCATCTGGGTCGAGGCGCCCCAGGTCATTCCGGCCGTGTACCCGAACGAGTTCGCCGATCCCCGGGCTGGCACCCGTGACAACCGGCATCACAACACGACGGTGAACTGGATTCACAACTTTTCCCCGACCGTGATCAACGAGTTCCGGTTCAACTGGGGCGACCGGTTGCACATCAACCGCTCGGCTGCCCGGAATTCCGGGAAGAACGGCGAGTTCGGCATTCAGGGAGTGAACCCGGAGTCCTTCGCCCGATTCTCAGTGAACGGGCTGACCCGGCTCGTGCCCAACAATCAAGAGCGGATCCAGACCCCGATCCGCACGATCGAGATCGTGGAGAACCAGACCGTCGTGCGAGGGTCGCACCAGATCAAGTATGGCTTCACCTGGCGGTACTCGCGAAACATCGATGACCAGAACAACCAGACCGGCGGCGCTTTCAACTTCGGCAACCGGGCCACGGGCGTTGGGCTGGCCGAGCTGCTGCTCGGACACGTTGGCTCCGCGTCGATCAACGACGCGGACATTCTCGACCGGCGCACCGACTACTTCGGCGTGTTCGTTCAGGACGACTGGCGAGCGACGTCGAAGCTGACGGTCAACCTCGGCTTGCGCTATGAAGTCGACACGCCGCTGTGGGACAGGAACAATCGGATGAACAGCTTCGACTTCGGCCAGACCAACCCGGTGTCGGGCGTTCCGGGCGTGATCACTTTCCTGGGCAGGGACGGGCTGGACCGGTACTCCCACGACTACTACCTCGGGGCATGGGGCCCCCGGCTGGGCGTGGCCTACCGGCTCACGGACGAGACCGTCATCCGGACCGGCTACGGCATCAACTACTACGGCGCCTATCGGGGGGCGGTCCCGAATGCGTTCTCGCTCGGCTTCAGCACCCAGGGCAGCTGGACGTCCCCGGACGGCGGGTTCACTCGAGCCCTCACCCTCTCGGAGGGCATTCCGACGACAGAGGCCGCGGACCTCGGACCCGCATTCGGTGCCGTCGAGCTCGGACAGAGGCCGTCCGTGGCCCCCCAGTTCTTCCGCAAGCAGCACCGAAGCGCGATGGTGCAGCAGTGGAATCTGGGCATCCAGCATCAGTTGCCGCGGGATCTGCTGATCGAGGTGAGCTACATGGCCAACATGGGGCATCGCTTGGGCGGCGCAAACGTCAACTGGAACGTGATCCCCTTGGTCAACGGTCAGGGACCGGCCAGGCAGGCGCAGGGCCTGCGCAGGTTCCCGATCTTCAACAACGTCAGCCAGCGCTCGGCCGACTGGGGTAACTCGGCCTACCACTCCGGCAATCTCAAGCTCGAGAAGCGCTACTCGGGCGGATTCAACATGCTGATGAACTACACGTGGGCCAAGTACCTTGACGACGTGGAGGCAGGGTCCGAGCTGGCCGAGTTTCAGGGGAACCGCAACACCCACCCTGAGCTGCGCCACCTTGACCGCGGTTATTCTGGCAGCGACATCCGCCACAGGCTCGCATTGAGCGCGGTCTACGAGCTTCCCTTCGGGAAGGGCCGCAAGTTTGGCATCGCCAATGGCGTGCTGGACGCCATTGCGGGTGGCTGGGGACTCGGCGTGATCACCGAGTTTCGGACAGGGTCCCCCTTCGTCGTGGTTGAGAACACCAATCGCAGCAACACCTATGCCGCGGCCCAGCGGTCGAACATCCTGGGCGATCCTGAGCAGCAGCCACAGTGGCGCGACAATGTGAAGGGCGAGACTTTCTTCGACACGGGTCTGTTCGAGGCGCCCGGGAACGGGGTCGTAGGTTCGGCACCCTCGTCGATCTGCTGCGGCCCCGGCCTCGCGAACGTGGACATCTCGATCCACAAATGGTTCGAGCTCACAGAAAGGGTCCGGCTGCAGTTCCGGGGAGACTTCTACAACTTCCCGAACCATCCCCAGTTCGCCAATCCGGATGAGCGCCGGGGCCGGGGTGGCTTCGGGCGGATTGCCAGCACGCTCCGCGGTACCGGGGGAAGAGTGTCCCAGTTGTCGCTGCGCGTCGAATTCTAGGACCGTCACGCGACCGGTCGCCCTGTCCGGCGGGTTCCAAATCCGCGCGGAACGCCGCTCTCGCGGCAGGGCGACCGGCGCGCCCGAGTGTGGCCATTCAAACATTCCGGTCCGGTGAGAGCCGTGGGAATCCGCTTTGGAGCCAGTCCACGACCCCAAGCTAGGCCTGGCCTCCGGAGTGCTGGGGGCGGTGGCTCTCCGCCCGCATGCGCCCCGCCTACCGCTCGATCTGGGACCTCGGGCAGCACGCAGCGGGATTCGCCGGGCGTGGACCCGTCACGCGCATCGGCGGGCTCGGTGTGACGCTCGCTGTGTTGCGCCGCACCCTCAGGATGGGTTCCAACCCGTTGCGCGCCCAGAATGCAGCGGACCGAATGTGCCTCGGCCAGGATCGTTGCCCCACCTTCGTCCAATGGCTCGCGCCAGCCGCTGGTACATAATGGGTCCTTGGGGCCGATGGCCATTCGGGGAATCGTTTCGGGGCTCGGACCGGCGTCGTCGGTGCCTCGGGCCGGTGGCCGAGATCCCTTCTCAACCTTGCCCCGTAATCCGTACCGGATTCACGTTCTAGTGACGCCCGACCTAGAGCCGCGGTCTTGGCGCGATTCGCCGCCCAGTTGCCAACCGGACGCTCATGGCTCGCCATCCCCGGACTGGCCGGCTTTCCTCAGGGACGCGATGAGTCCAGCCCTTTGCTTGCACCGCCCGTCAAATGGTCGCGCGGATGGCTTGAGTGCTCGCGCTTCCCGAGCGTCCATTTGCGTGGCTGATCGCGGCCCGTCGTCGAACCGGTCCGCGAAGGACCGCGCCCACTGGGCACCGCGCGGCACAGGGGCGGCGCGCCACGCGCGCGCTCGTCCCGCCGCAGCCAGATGCCAGACCGGTCCGTGGCTTGGGCCTTGCCGAGCTATGGCGCTTGAGCTGGCCTACCGTGCTGGCCCGGACCGGACCTTTGCGGATGCTCCGGGTTGCCCACGAATCCGAGTCTCAGTGCGGAGCGGAGGGCGTTGCACCGAGTACCGCACGCGGCGGTACTCGGCAATCGGTCTTGGCTGGGCCAGCCCGGGGCGAGATTCCCGCGGGCAACTCGGTCCAGATCGCGATCCAAATGGCTGATTCAAAACGAACACTGGGCATGCCGCAAACTGAGCATCAGACCGTATACGATCTATTTGAATTGTACCGCTCCCTTCCATCTCTGGAACGTAATGTGGTGAATTTTCTGTCTGTAATCAACTGTCCGATAAGCGTGTTGCAAGCTAAGCATGCAATCAGATATTGCGGACGGCTGATGCCATCGAAGGCGTTTAATACGATGACAAAGCGGGCCATGAATGCGATCATCAAGAGGCTGAAGTCACGAAACATACTCAGCACAATTGGAGAACGGGTCGTGTGTCACCCAGGGCTATCAGAAGTCGTCGTTAGAGCCCTGTCTGATCGAAGTGGTTTTCAGGCCTTTGTCACTGCAGTTGAACGTACTGGCAGTGGAGTTCCAGTCTTAACAAGCTATTACACCTATTACGACACAGTCACTGATCTGGCCCGCGCCCTCCGAATCACCGTGCATCTAAATGATGGAGAGTTATTCCAATCTATTTGTAAGAAACACGCGTGGAATATACTGCAAGACTCGAGGGAGATGGAACAGTTCTATATCTCCGTCTTTGACAATCCATTTGACTCGGAATGGATGCTTTCCAGAGATCCCAAGATCCGGAATGAATGTCTGCTACGCTTACTCGACATTAATCTGCTAAGGAGCAGACGAACTCTGCCTCAAGTCGAACTGGTTTCCAAGATGGCCGCAGAATCCGGCAATCTCCAATTCGGGATTCACCTGATGTTGGACCATGCACTGCTGTGCGGAGATTTCGCAGAGGCACGGACCATCCTTGATCGACTGGAGGATGAGGATTTGTTCGTGTCCCTTGAGTACACCGGGCGGCTATTGTGCTGTCAGGGCGATTATGCCTCGGCACTCACTCAATTTCAGAAGGCCATTCAGCAGCGCAAGACGGTCCAAAAAAGGAGAAAGGTGCTGCTACGTGAATCTTGCGAGACGTACTATGTGCTCTCATGTATTGCATCAGGCGAGTATGAGCAGGTGGAAACTGCTCTTGAGTATCTTAGATTTGCCGACAATCAAAGACCGACATATCACAAGATGTATGTCGCCTTGGAGAGCGCCTGTAGAGTACTTCTTGGACAACTATCTGCAGCAACTAGACTGCTGAAAGCAGAGGGGTATTATGATCTGCAGATTGGATCACGAAGTGTCAGGTCGGTCGAAATATTGAGCACCTGTATCGGAATAACATGGGCTGGTTGGACACCAAGTCCTGAGGATTTATTTTCGATGAAAGTCATCCAAAAGCGTAGTATTGCTTGCGGGTACAGATGGATTTCTGCCCAGTTTTCTGCTCTAATAAACTATCATGAAGGAACGGTTAATGGGGCAGTTATTGATTCAGATATTGATGAAAATAAAGGCACAGCATTGGTCGAAATTGTACCTCGCCAATCTCCTTGGGAGCGCAGCCTGTCGGCGCTTGAGAGCTTGGGACAGGCCCCGCAGAAGGAGGACGCATCAGCAACACAATTTCGAATGGTGTGGCGTGTATCCATTGACAAGAACATACCGACCGTCAAACCCGTGGTACAAAAGCGCATGAAGTCGGGTAAGTGGTCGAAAGGACGGGTCCTGCCGTTGCGGCAAATCGCAGCGCGAGAGAAGCCTGAGTATTTTACACTTGAAGATGTCAGAATCTGTGCAACCATTACCGAACATCAGGCAACTAGGACGCGCAAGTCTTACGACATGGATGTTGCCAAGGCTATGGCGGCATTAGTGGGGCATCCGCTGGTATTCCGTGCGAGTCCGCCCCAGTCCCGGGTCGATGTGACCCGCGAAGATCCCCAGTTGAGAGTTAGTGCCGAGGACGGCCAAGTCAGGCTACGCCTGGTTCCCCAGCCACCAAGCCGCGGAAGAGTCCTGGTTTCGGAGCCCTCGCCTGGGCAAGTGTCGGTGACCATTTTCGAGCCAAGGCACCTCCAAGTTCTCGATGCATTGGGCGGGCAGGGGCTAACCGTGCCGGAGTCGTCCGCACCGCGGGTCAAGCAAGCCGTGACGGCGGTGAGCAGCGTGCTCGCAGTGCAATCCGACATTGGCGGCCACGGGTCGGACGCGGCCAAGGTGGAGGCCGACGCGACCGTCCGGATCCACCTCACGCCGGTCGACAGCGGACTGCGTGCGGAACCGTTGGTGGTTCCATTCCGGAGTGCCGGGCCGAGTTTCGCGCCGGGGGAGGGCGCGCGGGGCGTGTTTGCCGTGATTGACCAGCGGCGGGTCAGGACGCGCCGGGATCTGAAGCTTGAAGCGCGCAACTTGGGCCGGGTCGTGTCATCCTGCCCGATCCTTGGAGCCGCCGAGAGGGTAGGGCCGGCCTGGCTGGTTCCCGAACCGCTCGACTGTCTCGAACTGGTGGCACAACTGCAGGCGGTGGGCGATGCTGTGATCGTCGCCTGGCCCAAGGGGAAGAGTCTGAAGATCCGGTCGACAGCGGAGACCGATCAGCTCGCGCTGAAGATTCGGAAGAAGCGCGACTGGTTCGGGATCGAGGGCAAGGCCAAGCTGGACAAGGGTCTGGTCCTGAGCTTGGTCGAGCTCATCGAGCGGGCCAAGCAGTCCGAGGGGAGATTCCTGCGCGTCGGAAAGAGGGAGTTTGTCGCGCTGACAGCCGCGTTTCGCAAGCGGCTCGACGAGGTTGCCGCGTTTGCCGAACCCCACGGGAAGCGCGGCCTGCGGTTCAACGCCTACCGCGCCCATGCGATCGAGGGGGTCGTCGCCGAGGCGGGCAAGGTGGACGCGGACGAGCAGTGGGCCCGCCAAGTGCGCCGATTCCGGGACGCGGAGCGGCTCGTTCCCGCCGTTCCCTCGACGCTCCAAGCCCAGCTGCGCGACTATCAGGTCGACGGCTTCCGCTGGGCGACCCGTCTTGCCGCTTGGGGCGCGGGCGCCTGTTTGGCGGACGACATGGGGCTCGGCAAGACGATTCAGGCGCTGTCGGTCGCACTGGCTCGGGCCCCGGACGGGCCGACCCTGGTGGTGGCCCCCACGTCGGTTTGTTCGAATTGGATCGACGAGGCCCGGAGATTCGCGCCGACCCTGAGCCCGCACGAGTTCCGGGGCGGCGACCGGGAGCGCGCGCTGAGCGCTCTCGGACCGTTCGACCTGTTCGTCTGCAGCTACACAATGCTGCACATCGAGGCTGACCTGCTGTCCGCGGTTGAGTGGGAGACGGTCGTGCTTGACGAGGCCCAGGCCATCAAGAACCGCCAGACGCTCCGATCCAAGGCGGCGATGCGGCTGCGCGGGAATTTCCGGATGGTCACCACGGGCACCCCCATCGAGAACCATCTCGGTGAGATGTGGAACCTGTTCAACTTCATCAACCCGGGCCTCTTGGGGTCGCTGAAGTCTTTCATGTCCAAATTCGCGCTGCCGATCCACCAGCACAAGGCGGAAGATGCCCGCCGCCAGCTCAAGGCACTGTTGCAGCCGTTCATCCTGCGGCGCACGAAGGCAGCGGTGCTGGACGAGCTGCCTCCACGGACGGAGATCACCCAGCGGGTCGAGATGAGCCCGGAGGAACGGTCGCTCTACGAAGCCCTCCGCCTGACTGCAATTGCCGCGGTCGAGTCCGAGGACAGGGGCAAGGGCGTGAAGCACCTGAGGATTCTCGCCGAGATCACCAAGCTGCGGTTGGCCTGCTGCCACCCGAGGCTTGCTATGCACCACTCGCAAATCCCGGGGTCCAAGCTGGAAGCGTTCATGAGGATCGTCACGGACTTGAAGGACGCCGGGCACAAGGCCTTGGTCTTCAGCCAGTTCGTGACCCACCTGAAGATCGTGCGCGAACGCTTGGACCGAGCCCGGATCACGTACCGATACTTGGACGGCAGCACGCCGGCCAAGGCTCGCAAGGGCGAGGTGGCCGCGTTTCAGGCCGGGAGATCGGACCTATTCCTGATCAGCTTGCGAGCGGGCGGGCACGGGTTGAACCTTACAGCCGCGGACTACGTGATTCACCTCGACCCTTGGTGGAATCCGGCCGTTGAGGATCAGGCGTCCGACCGGGCCCACCGGATCGGCCAGACCCGGCCCGTGACGGTTTACCGCCTCGTGATGCAGGACTCGATCGAGGAGAAGATTGTTGACCTGCACGCCACGAAGCGCGACCTTGCCGAGAGTCTCCTCGAAGGCGCTGACGTCAGCGGAAAGCTCTCCGGGGACGAGCTGCTGGGCCTGATCCGCGAAGCCTGACCCGCGCTCACGCTGCGGGAGTGACCGCGACTGGCCCGGCACCCGCCGGCTGCCAATCGCCACCGCCCAGATGCGCGCCCGGAATGCCCGGAACGGTGGACCACCTCAGCCCGCAGCCAGCTTGCGCACATCGGAGAGCATGGCATGCAGTCGCTCCCATGTGTAGAGACCGGTCGAGTGGCCGTCGCTCCAGAAGATCTGGATCGCGTAGCGCCCCACAGGTTCGATCTTCGTGGGATAGACCAAGATCGGCAGCAGGCTCTCGTTCACGATCCGCTTGCCGGTTACCTCGTCCACGCAAGTCGCGCACGGGCATTGGCCGCGCAAGAAGCGGGCGGGATAGACGGCCTCCTCGCCGGTGTTCCACCGGATCTGTACATCGTGAGCCCCGTGGCGGCTGATTTCCACGGGCCTTGCGTCACTGTTTGGCGTCACGGTGGCTCCCTATTGGCGAGTGTACAACCCCGTCCTGCGCTTGGCGCCCGTCAGCAGTCCCGGAACGGGCCCCTCGGGTCGGCCGACGCGATCTGGTCCACCCACTCCCCATACGCGGTCTCGACGCGCTCCAACACCTCTGGCAGGCGGTCGGAAAGGTTGGTCCGCTCGCCAATGTCCTCCGAGAGATCGAACAGCCCTCTTCCGCGGCGCGGTCTCACTAACTTCCACTTGCCGACGCGGGCGCCGTCTTCGCCCTGTCCCTCCCAAGACATGCGGTCCTGCTCCGAGCGTGCCGCCCCCATCAGGACCGGCAGCATGTCGAGACCGTCGAGTTCCACCGCGGGGGGCTCCGCCTCGGCCGCCGCGACCAGCGTGGGGAAGATCTCCAGCGCTGTCAAGAAGGCTTCGGACACCGGTCCGGGCTTGATCCTGCCCGGCCAGCGCATCAGGAATGGGACTCGCACGCCGCCCTCGAACAGCTGTCCCTTCCGGCCTCTCAACGGCCCTAAGTCTCCGCCACCCCCCGCGCCGTTGTCCGAAGCGAAGATGACAATGGTGTCCCGGCCCAAACCCAGGCTGTGGATGCGGTCAAGCACGCGGCCGATCGAGGCGTCCATGCAGCTGACAGCGGCCATGAATTTGTGGCGGCGCTCGCCTGCCAATCCGTCGGCAGAGGGGTAGATGTCCAAGCATCTCCTCGGTGCCTGCACCAATCCCCTTTTCTTGGTAGAAGGCATGGCTACTGGCGGTGGGGACGACGGGAACGTGGGGCCCGCCGTCTCGATAGTCCCGGCCTTCGGGTTTCCCCAGAGGGCGGACAGTCGCTCCCGTGTTACATGCCCTGCCAGTCTTGGTCTCCCCCTCGCCTTGCGACGGGGGGTTCCGGTCGGTGCGCACGGCCGTGCACACCGACGGGCAACGGGCCGGACCGTGGACTCCTTCGACGCTCAAGTCCGATATACAGCTTGGTCGGCCCGTTGCAGCAATCCCTGCGCGCCCTGAACGGAAGCGTGGGTTCAGCCCCGAATTGTAAAAGGGGCTCTTCAGCAGAACCTGTGGGCGAGATCATGTTCCGGCAGATCGCCAAGTGTATGATACAGCGCGAGTTCGTATGCCTTGTAGGACTTGAATCCATACGCCTTTCTCAGGGCCACTTTCGCTTTGTTGTTCATGCCCTCGACCGCGCCGGAGGAGAAGGCTCGTCCGGTGCGAAACCAGTTCAGCACCAGTGGCCGGTGGTTGCGCAGCATCCTGGCCACCTTCTGCATGGGCTGGATCCTCGAGCGCATCGCGCGCCGACACCAGCGCTTGATGAACTTGTTGGCCTGGGTCGGTGATCGACAGGCCCACAGGAAGTGCAAGTCTTCCTTCAGCAGGTAGGCTCGCACCGTGCGCAGATTCAGCTTCAGCAAGTCGGCCAACTTCGGCTCCTGCTCTTCGCTGAGGCCGTCCCGGCGCCTGAGCAGCAGCCAGCGCGAATGCTTGAGCACCGGCTTGTTGCCCTCTGCCTTGAGCTGCTTGGCTTCAGCCGCCCGCACTGCATCGATGGCCTTGCTCAGCTTCTGCATGATGTGAAAGCGATCCAGCACATTCCGAGCCTGGCCGGCCTGCTCCCTGATCACCCGCAGGTAGGCCCTCCACATGTCCGAGCAGACGACTTGCAGTTGCGCCGCGCGTTGCTTTCCGAAGCATGTGAAGAAGCTCTCCAGCGTCGTGATCTTGCGCTCCTTCCCGACCCACAGCAGCCGTCGCCGGCCAGCGTCCAACTGGTACACCAAGGTCAGGTACTTGTATCCGCTCTGCCACGCGATCTCGTCCACCCCGATGGAGGTAATCCCTTCCAGGGAAACCCGTTCCCGGCCCCATGCCACTGCCATCCCGACCGCACGGTAGACCCGGTCCCAACTGACCGCGAAGGCATTCGCGGTCTCCTGCCAGGAGAGATGTTTGGCCCAACTGGCGAGGAACCAGTCCAGGGCCCTGGTCGACTGCCGCTTGCCCTCGGCCCACGGCACACGCTCCACTTTCACCTTTCCGCAGTGCACACAGTTCACGCGTCTCATCGCATAGACGAAGTAGCAGGCCAGGCCCAGCAGCGGCACGAACTGGAATCGACGCGGTCGCAAGCGGTCGTAACCCGTGTGAAACGACAATTAGAATTTTCGCCTCTCCCGCAAAATCTGTGGGTCCTCGGCTATTCGTTCCAGCGGTAGCCTTATTCGTTGCGTTCTCGCTCCCAGACGCGTAGCGGCTGCGGCACTGTGGTTCCAGTTCGGGCACGATAGGTAGTGAGCACGATGCCAGCCGTGCGCCGGGTTTGAGGCTGGCCGCGGCCTGAGCCGCGCTCGGACGCCGACCCCACGAGAGGAAGAAGCGGCGTGGGCCGCTTCTTCAGGAGAGAGCCACATGCAATTGAAGACGCTTCTGAACCGGGTCTACAAGCTGCCCGGTTTCGTGTACGGGAAAATCCGGCTGGTGCCGGCCGGGAAGCAGGGCGGGCGGGATCGTCTGGAGGTGGAGGTGCGCCCGCGAGCCGGTACGAAGGCGCGGTGCTCGGGCTGCGGCAAGCCAGGTCCGGGTTGTCTGACGACAATTAGAATTTTCCCTGACGACAATTAGAATTTTCCACTGAGCCTTCGACCGGAGGACCGCCAAATTGGCGCCCACCGCTGTCCCAACAGTATAGCAAATCCGTTCATCAGATGGCAACCAGAGCTCTCGTCTCCATTGGCTGATGCTTGGATCAGGAGCTGCCTGGAGGCATGACTGGCCTCGTGTCTCGATGGCATGGAAATGCGGCGCGGGAAGCATGCTTAGACGCTTAGCACCTATGACTTGCGCTGATTGAGACTCAAACACTCTGTGTCAGTTTCTGTACTAGTACACTTACTGTGTATTACACGACCACTCGAGCCTATGATGTTATGCGGCACATTATTCGGACGCAAAATGGCCGATTTGCGCCCAATTGGATGGATGTCCAGACAGGTGGCAGATCTTCCGCATCCAAGGAACTGACCCGTTGATTCTCGCCGACCGGTCACTGATCGACGCGTGAGTTCCGCTACAGGTTCTTTGCTTATACGTCACATGGCTCTCTTTCTTCCTGCAGTAGGACACTTGCAGGGGCACTGTCGTGTTCAGAGAATTCGAGAATTCCACGTTCGTGAAGCGTGAATTGCGACAACACCCGGCGCACCCGCCCTTTCAACCCTTGTTCGCTCCCTTGCGCGCCTTGCCCAGTCGTCGTCGAGCCTCCTCCGCGCGGTAGCTCGCGATGTTCAGCTCCAGCACCACCGAGTGGTGCACCACCCGGTCCACCGCCGCCGCCGTCATCTTGTCCGGGAAAATCTGCCCCCATTGCGAGAACACCAAGTTGCTGGTCAGCATCACGCTCCGCCGCTCGTAGCGGTGCGCCAGCAGCTCGAACAGCACCTCTGTCTCCGCGCGGTCCTGCCTCACGTACCCGATGTCGTCCAGCAACAGGCACCGCACTCGGTCCAGCCGCTGCAGCTCGCGCGTCAAGCGCCGCTCCCGCTTCGCCTCCACCAGCCGCTCGGTCAACGCCCGCGCTGGCGCGAACAATGTCGGCTGCCCTTGCTGCACCAGCTCCCACGCCACTGCGCATAGCAGGTGCGTCTTGCCCACCCCGGGCTGCCCGAACGCCAGCACGTTCACCGCCTCGTCCAAGAACTCCCCCTCGCACAGTTCCGGCAACCGCGCCCGCACCGCCGTCGGCAGCCGCATCGTGTCCAGGCTCGTCAGCGTCTTGCCCCGCGGCAGCTTCGACTGCTTCACCAGACGCGCCACCCGACGCTCCGCCCGCTCCACCACTTCCACCTCCGCCAGCTCCGCCAGATACTGCAACGGCTCCCAGCCACCCTCCGCCGCTCGCGCCGCCAGCCCCTCGCAGTGCGCCGCGAAGGATGGCAGGCGCAGCTGCTTCAGCAACTGCCCCAGCCGCTCCCTTCCTGCTTTTCTCATCCCGCCTCTCCCGCAGCCCCCAGCAGCGCGTCGTACTGCTCCAAGTCCGGCTCCCCGATGCGCACCTCCGGGCACTCCACGCGTCCCTCCGGCAACAGCGCTCGCACACTCTCCAGGTCCGGACACTTCCCGGACGCCATCAGCTTCGCCAGCGCTCGCTCCACCTCGCTCTGCGTCCCCTGCGCGGCCAACTGCAGCAAGCGCAGGCACTCCAAATCCGCTGGCAGCCCCTTCCGCCTCGCGCGCAATCGGTCATGCGCCTCCCGGAACACCTCCGTCGGGAACATTTCCTCCCGGAACCGGTACTGGGCGAACGCTCCCGGCTTCCGCACCAGCCCGCCCACCACGTGCCGGTAGTTCACGCGCCCTGGCTGCTTGCCCCGCGCTCGCTCGTGTTCCGCCTCCAGCTTCCCGCGGTGGAAGATCTCCACCCGTCTCGCCCACTGCCGCACCTCCACGCGGGCCCCCGCCAAGCGCGACGGCACCGAGTAAGCCTTGTTCCCCATCCGCACCGTGCCCCCCACTCCCACCGTCCTGCGCTGCTCCCGGTACGCCGGCAGCTTCTGCGCCGGCAACGCTCTCAGCGCCCCGCGTTCCACCTCCAAGCGCTCCCCGCGCCCCGCGTTCCGCCCCGCCTCGATCTGCCACAACATCCGCTCATAACTCCCCTCCAAGCGCTCCCCGCGCCCCGCGTTCCGCCCCGCCTCGATCTGCCACAACATCCGCTCATAACTCCCCTCCGTCCGGAAATCCCGCGTCCCGCTCAGCTGCAATCGCTGCTCCACCGCCCGCTTGAAATGCCCGTGCATCGCCTCTACCGTCCCGTTCTCGTGCGCGTTCCCCGGATAGTTCCGGCTCGCCTCCAGCCCGTAGTACCCCAGGTACTCCAAATACCGCTCGTTGTACTCCCGGCCCCCGCTCTTCCGCAGCTGGTGCGTCGCCGCCGACAGATTGTCCGTGCGGTGCTCCCGCGGTACGCCCCCCAAGGCCCACAGGCTCTCCTGCAGTCCCTCCGCCAACGCCTCGAAACTCTCGGACGCCACCACCTCCACGTGCTCCCACAACGAGTACGGCAGCACGAAGTGATACAGCAGGTGCGGATACTCCCGCCCTCCGATCGTCACCCCCAAACTCCCCATGTGCGTGAAATCCGACTGGCACTGCACCCCTGGCTCCCGCTCTTGCTCGAAAAACAGCTGCCGCTCCGGCCCGCGCTCCCGTCGCCACTGCTGAAACCGCCTCTGCAACGTCCGCAGTTGACCCCCCTGATACTGGCCTGGATACTCCTCAACCAACCACTCAAATACCGTCTTCGCCCCAATCGACGGATCCATCTCCAAAAACTGTTCGATCTCCGGCCAGTGCTCCTGAAACGGATCCTGCCGTGTCCGCCACACGCGCTGTGGCCTCACTTCGCTCGGATTCCGTGCGCTCCCCTGCCACTTCCGGGCCGTTGGCGCTGTCATCCCCGACTTCGCTGCCGCCGTCACCAACGGCACCCCTTTCCGCGTCTCTGCCATTAGTAACCTCACTTGTTCGTCTGTGACCATGCCCCCTCCCTTCGGAGAAGACCATTCATACCACCCCAATCGGCAACTCGAACTGGAAAATTCTAATTGTCGCTGCTAGAAAATTCGCCTCTTCCGCAGATTCTGTGGGTTAGTGGCATCCAACCTGACCCGAACAACCGGCTGGTGAGCAGCCACCTGCGGGACCGGCAGGCAGCTCCTTGCAGGCCTCCGGCTGCCCCAGCCTGTTGCTTCCAGCAGTAGTGCCTCCCGCCCCCTCGACGCCCCTCTGCGGGCCCCGCCGAAGGCCGCCCCGGCTGCGGCGCGGGCCTCCGTTTGTACAACCATGGTGCCACCCGCAGGAGGTGCTGTGAAGTTCCGCACGATTCTCAACTACATCCACAAAATCCCCGGGTTCGTGTACGCCCAGATCCGCCTCTTGGAGAACGAGCGAGGGGACGGCCGGGTGGAAGTCGAGGTCCGGCCTCGCGCCGGCTGCAAACCGGTCTGCTCCGTCTGCGGCATGCCCGGCCCCGCCTACGACCGCCTCCGGACCCGCCATTTCCAGTTCGTCCCCCTTTATGGCCTGCCTGTCTACTTCCTATACGCCATGCGTCGCGTCAACTGTACTTGGTGCGGTAAGGTCAAGGTCGAACGAGTGCCTTGGGCTGACGGCAAGCGCCCCGTCACCAAGGCCTTCAGCTGGACCCTCGCCGGCTGGGCCTGGCGCCTCTCCTGGCAGGAGACCGCCCAGATCTTCGGCGTCTCCTGGGATCGTGTCCGCCGCTCCGTCTCCATGGCTGTCGACTGGGGCCGCGCCCGGGTCGACCTCTCCGACGTCAAGACCATCGGCGTCGACGAGATCGCCTGGCACAAGGGACACCGGTACTTGACCCTCGTTTACCAGATCGACCAAGGCTGCCGCCGCCTGCTGTGGGTCGGCGAGCACCGCCGCATCAAGACCCTCGAAGCCTTCTTCGACTGGTTCGGCCAGCTGCGCTCCTCGCAGCTGCAAGTCGTCTGCTCCGACATGTGGAAAGCCTACCTGTCCGTCACCCGCAGACGGGCTGAGAACGCCGTGCGTGATTTGGACCGCTTTCACATCATGCAGAAACTCTCCAAGGCCATCGACAAAGTGCGCGCCGCCGAGGCCCGCCGGCTCAAGGCCGCCGGCTCCCGGCCGTTGCTCAAGAACGCCCGCTGGCTGCTGCTCAAATGGCGCCGTAACCTCTCAGCACAGCAAGTCCCCCGCCTCGAGGAAATCCTCCAACACAACCTCAACACCGTGCGGGCCTAGCTCCTCAAGCAGGAGTTTCAGCATTTCTTCGCCCTGGATACGTCTGAACAGGCGGACAACTTCCTCAAACGTTGGCGAACACGCGTCCAACGCTCCCGGATCAAGCCCCTAATCGGGTTCGCCAACATGCTCCAGAACCACCAGCCCCTCGTCCTCAACTGGTTCTCCACCGGCAAGCAGCACTCCTCCGGGGCCGTCGAGGGTATGAACCTCAAAGCCAAACTCGCCCTCCGCAAAGCCTTCGGCTTCCGCTCCTACCAGAACTACGAGCTCGCCCTCTACCACACCCTCGGCCACCTGCCCGCACCCGACGACGCCCACAGATTTTGCGGATGAGCCAGTTTCTTGCAAGTTCGGCGTTAAACCAGATGCGGCGGATCCGCCAGTCGGCGACCTGCACACCAATCTCAGGTTCCCACTTAGTGATGAGACTAGGGATTCGCTCTCGGAGTCGCGCGCGGCACCATCGATAGAGCATCGCTTCGCGTCCCGTCGCGGGTCACACCCTAATCTCCATCCAGGCGATGTTGCGTAGGCGTACGCCGACAGAGCTGGCAGACCCAACTAGATCCAGCCGGTAGCGCCGACCCTCCAAGTAGTGGCTCTGGCCGGATACGAACTCGCGTCGCGACTGGCGGTCTTGCCGCTCGAACTTGGCGCGCTTGCGCCGGATCCAGGCCAGCCGAGAGATCACCGCCGACCGTACAGCTTCCTCGTCGAGGCGCATCGGTGCGGCCACTCGCACCCGTCCATCCCGGGGATAGACCCCTAACCCCGCGAGGGCTCCTTGGCCCCTCGCGGCAGGCCCCCCGTCTCACTCAGGCACTCAAAGCCCGCCGCCTTCTAGCACGTCGCTCGCCGCCGCTGCTCGAGCCAGGTCTCAACCGCCACCGGTGCGCTTCCGTACAGCCGCTGCCAGTCGCGGCCCAACCGCCAAGCGCCAAACCCAGCACGTGGCTGGCAAGGTTCTTGACAACCACGCCGGACCGCACCAGGAGACGGTCGTTCGAGACGAGCTTGGAAAGGTTCCGGCGCCGAGTGCGCTCGTCCCAGCCCAGATGCTTGTCGCGCGGTTCCAAGCGCATCGACGCTGCCACGAAGCTGACAACCCCCTCGGCCTGGCCCCGGCTCGGAAGCCGTACCCCAGCCGGCAACCCGGTGCCCGCCCGCGCCGCAGAGGATGTTCCGCTGCCAGCAGATCCCCATCATGCCGAGTGTGTATAATCCCAGCACGCCCACCGGCAGATCGGTACACTTGGATGAGGAGGACTTACATTGTCTGCTACGACATTTGTGATCCCAAGAGACTACGCCTTGTGTTCAAGACGCTGCGCGGATGGGGCGACCACTTACAGTATTCGGTGTTCGAGTGCCAGTTGACGGGGATGGAGCTTGCTCGGGTTAGGTCTCGACTAGAATCTATCATCCATCACAAGGAGGATCAGATCTTGTTTGTGGACCTAGGGTCGGCTGAAGGTCGGAAGGAGAAGGTCGTTTCGGCTCTGGGCAAGCCTTATGTGAGCCTGGCTTCTCCATTGATCGTGGTCTGATGCATATATTGGAGACTTCTCCAGTCAGAGAAGTAATGCCTACCATTCAAACGTCGTACAGGTAGCGAAAGTGGGATTGAGAATCAGGATTCCTTTAGGAAAATCGTGAGCGGATCAACGACAGATCCTGCTCTCGATCAAGACTCTCCGTTCGAGTCGCTATATCCGGATAGGAGGAAATCTATGCCACCCATTGAGTCCGAAGCGACGGTGAAGTTGGCAGAACCAGACTATTTGCCTGCTCGGATGATTAATGAGTTTGTTTATTGCCCACGACTGTTTCATTTTGAGCAAGTCTTGGGAGTATTCGTACACAATCAATACACCGTTGAGGGAGCAAATCAACATAAGCGAGTAGACAAGGAAGCCCACAAGTCCGCACCGAGACCGACAGATGTGGCGGAATCTCCTGTCGTAATTCGTTCAATGACCCTCTCATCTGAACAGCACCGTGTGATTGCCAAGCTTGATCTGGCCTCCTTTAAGGATGGCATGGCGACTCCTATCGACTACAAGCGAGGTGCACCCCGTCGCTCTGGAGATAGGAATACTGCATGGCCTTCTGATGAAGTCCAACTTGCAATACAAGCACTAGTGTTGAGAGACAATGGATATCAGTGTAATGAGGGAGTCATTTATTACCATAGAACGAAACAAAGAGTCCGACTTCCGATAAACGAAAGTATGATTGACTCAGCAATTGAGGTAATCGAACAGGCGTGGAGTGCTGTCACTGAGACTAGGCTACCACCTCCGCTGGTTGACTCGCCAAAGTGTCCTGGTTGCTCGTTGGTCGGCGTATGCCTTCCAGATGAAACATGGTGGTACTTGAACGAAGAGCAAGGGAATACCGTCCAGCCGAGCCTGTTTGAGCCCGATCGCACACGAGACAAACCGCCCAAGGTAAATCCGAGACTTCTCACAGCTCCTAGAGTAGATCAACGCCCTCTATACTTGAATACGCATGGCCTTAGAGTCGGAAAGAGTGGAGACATTCTTACAGTACGAGGCCGAGGAAAAAAAGTCGTAAAGGAAGTAAGGATCAATGATATCTGTCAAGTCAATCTGCTAGGAAACATTCAAATCACAACACAGGCTGTGCAGGCATTATGTCGCGCAGAGAAACCAATATGCTATTTTTCCTATGGCGGATGGTTCTATGGCATTACTACCGGAATGAACACGAAGAATGTTGTGTTAAGGAAGACTCAAACGATTTCGTCTGACTGGGCTTGGTTTCGACTAATCATCGCTCGATCAGTGATTTCAGGTAAGATTCGGAATCAGAGAACATTGCTGATGCGTAATCACCCCGAGCCGTCTGAGTACGTAGTTGACAAGTTGAAGCAGCTGGCATCCAAGGCACAGTACGCACAATCAGAAGAGAAATTACTCGGATTCGAAGGCTTTGCCGCCCGCATCTACTTTGGATCATTTGGTGGGATGATCAAGCGGGGTCCGCGCCAAGACGAGAATTCTAAGTTTGCGTTCGACTTCAAGTCCAGAAACCGACGTCCTCCGCGCGATCCAGTCAACGCCTTGCTGTCATACGGATATAGCTTATTGACCAAGGACCTGACAGTTGCGTGCTACGCCGTGGGATTGGACCCGATGCTCGGCTTCTTCCATCATCCTCGTCACGGTCGACCAGCGTTGGCCTTAGATCTGATGGAACCGCTGCGACCCCTGATTGTTGATTCGGCCGTGCTTAGCGCGGTCAACACGAAGATGGTGAGGGGTCGTCACGTTGTGACGGCCGGTCGGGCAGTAGCCATGACGGAAAAGGGGCGCAAAGCGTTCTTGAGGGCGTATGAGGGTAGGATGGATACGTTGGTGACCCACCCGCAACTCGGATACCGAGTAACCTATCGTAGGCTGCTTGAGATTCAAGCCCGGCTCTTGGCCAAGGTGCTGGATGGCGAGTTGCACGAGTATCCAGCGTTCGTCACGAGGTAGGAGATTGCGCACGCGAGCGGCCAGGTTGCGACGAAAACCCCTTGACCTCTCGCAAGAGGCACGATCAAGGCTCTACGAGTGGTTTTCACGTGCGAACTTCAAGTAACACTTCAAGATCTGGCCTCCCGGGCCGGGCGTGCTGGACGTCGACCAAGTGGTGAAGTTGAAGATCTTTGACAATTTGGAAATCTGAGAGGAGGATATTTGTATTCTCTTTGGGATGTGATGCTAGTGTATTCTGGCTTCAGTCTCATCGCGTAGCCCATGCTGTCGCTCCCGGCCTTCGGGTCGGGCCTCATTGAAGCAACAGCCTAGCCCCGATCACGTAGGCACCAGCACTCGGGAGTCGCTCCCGGCCTTCGGGTCGGGCCTCATTGAAGCTGTCTTCGGATCAGTCAATGTCAGCCGCCTCCTTGGGTCGCTCCCGGCCTTCGGGTCGGGCCTCATTGAAGCACCGGCGCGGTGGCGACCATCGAGACGACCCTGCTGGAGTCGCTCCCGGCCTTCGGGTCGGGCCTCATTGAAGCCCCTGCTGAGATTGCACGCTGGATGCGAAAGTTGCGTCGCTCCCGGCCTTCGGGTCGGGCCTCATTGAAGCCACGTCGGCCAGCATGATGCGCTCCCTGAACCCTGTTGTCGCTCCCGGCCTTCGGGTCGGGCCTCATTGAAGCCCGCCGATCCATGCTGCCCAGCCAGTCGAAACACTGATGTCGCTCCCGGCCTTCGGGTCGGGCCTCATTGAAGCTTCGGAAAATCGGCCATATGGCGCAATATTGACTTGGTCGCTCCCGGCCTTCGGGTCGGGCCTCATTGAAGCGGGTCGTCGAGTCTTGCGTGGTTTAGCGCATTCTTCAGGTCGCTCCCGGCCTTCGGGTCGGGCCTCATTGAAGCAGCAGATCGGCGTGCGAGTGGATCTCCCCGCGCTCGCGTCGCTCCCGGCCTTCGGGTCGGGCCTCATTGAAGCACTCTCTCTCTGGTGGTCATGTGTGTGTCCTCTCTCGTCGCTCCCGGCCTTCGGGTCGGGCCTCATTGAAGCAATATCGGCCAATACCCTGTCAGCAGCTTTCACTCGTGTCGCTCCCGGCCTTCGGGTCGGGCCTCATTGAAGCCCGGAGAAACGTTCCCAGTGCGCCCAGCTTCTGGAGGTCGCTCCCGGCCTTCGGGTCGGGCCTCATTGAAGCGGCTGGGACAGACTTGTCGGGGAGATCGGGGCAGGCGTCGCTCCCGGCCTTCGGGTCGGGCCTCATTGAAGCGAGATTGAGACGGTCGACGCAGCGCGGTCAGACATGTCGCTCCCGGCCTTCGGGTCGGGCCTCATTGAAGCCCGGAGAAACGTTCCCAGTGCGCCCAGCTTCTGGAGGTCGCTCCCGGCCTTCGGGTCGGGCCTCATTGAAGCGAGTCGCACGCAAAGCACTTCCACCGCAGCATCTCGTCGCTCCCGGCCTTCGGGTCGGGCCTCATTGAAGCACCCAGTGCTGCCCCCTCCTGTGGCACGACAACGGCGTCGCTCCCGGCCTTCGGGTCGGGCCTCATTGAAGCCGACAGGGCAAAGCACCGCAAGAATCGGTTTCTGTCGTCGCTCCCGGCCTTCGGGTCGGGCCTCATTGAAGCAGTCGGTCAAGGGGCTGGTTGAACTTGGATATCCCGTCGCTCCCGGCCTTCGGGTCGGGCCTCATTGAAGCACTAGCACGCGCGCGCGCAACCTGCGACCGGGCGGTCGCTCCCGGCCTTCGGGTCGGGCCTCATTGAAGCAACCGGTGCTCGGCCTCACTGGTGATCATGCCGCCCAAGTCGCTCCCGGCCTTCGGGTCGGGCCTCATTGAAGCCAAGGAGTTCGGGCGGGTATGATACTGGGGGGCGAGCCGGTAGGAACAACGCGCCACTCGTGCGGGGTCTATTTGCCGTTCGTCCACACCCTTGATGCAAGGGCGGGAACGATTCGGGGCTCGACGCGGCACGGCCGGGTCAGTTTGGACTCCGGGGACAAAGCCACCAGTATTATTTGTGATCACATCTCGCTTCCTCCCGGACAATTGAACTACAGCGGGGTAAGCGTTCGAGAGGCGCGTGGAGGAGGGGCGTCGTCTAGCGGTTCAGGATCGCTTTCCAGTCCGGGCAGAGAGGCTTGACGAAGATGTTCTTCACCGGTTTTGCGTACTCGTGACGAGTGTCTAGCTTGCCGCGGCCTTGGGTCTGGCCGACGAGGGTCCAATTGGCTGCCCGGTAGCAGGTCTCGGCGAATCGGGGTGTCTCACAGAAGGTCTCCAGCAGGACTGGGCAGGTCTTGTAGCGGTCCTGCCAGTCTCGGGACAATCGACGCTCGACACATGCGAGCAGGTGCGAGGCTAGGCATGGGAGACGAATCCAAGGTAGGATCAGGAACCGGGCGTGATTCACCACCCGTTGCAGGTTGCGCTCGCGGGTGGCCGGACTCCAACCGATGAAGCGGTCCCGCGGGGCGGTCTTCCAAGCGGCAGCACCGAAGCCCAGCAAGCCCAGCAACTGGCCGTCAGCCGCCTTTGCGAAGTAGCGCAACTGGGCCCCCGGCAAGCGCTTGTGCCCGAGGTAGTGGTAGCGCTCGACGAACTCGTTCCATAGACGACTGCGTGGATCGCGCGGGCGCAGGCAGTCCAGCCGGAGCGGGCGCACCTGCGCCAGCCGGGCGGGCAACAGTTCCGGGCGGGGCGGGTCGCTGGCCGGGGTGGGCTCGGGCTTGCGCGCGGGTGCGGGCCCGCGCCGCGCCGCTGGCAGGCGGAGCAGTCCGTCGCGCTGCATCCGGAGCAGCGCGACCCGCGCGCTGACCTGCTTGAGCCCGCCGTCGGGCTTGCGCCAGTGCAAGGCCCGGCAGACTGCCTGGGACAGGGCCGTGCGCGACAGGCGTGGCTGGCGTTGAGCGATCAGCCCCCGGATCAGTTCCAGCTCGCTGGCCGCAAACCGCCGGCCACAGTAGCGCGCGCTCTCGGGCCCCGGCTCCGGCCCGCCGGGCCAGCTTGCAGCGTCTCTCTGCGTTTCGGCGTAAAGCCCCAGGGCAACCAGGCGTCCGCGTCGGGGACCACCTTCCCGGGCCCAATCCGCTCACACTCGCCCAGATAGGCTGTCAGCCACTGCGTCAGGCTGACGCCCCCCATCGCCAGCGTTCCGAACACCGATAGCAGCGTGCCTTGCAGCTTTGCCCCGACCTTGCTGTGCGATCCGTAGGAAAGCTTGCGCCCCACCACCGGCCGCCGCAGCACTCTCTCGGCAGCATTGTTGTCCAACGGCACTCCCGGTTTCTGCAAGAAAATCTCGAGGCCCGGCTGATGCTTGAGCAGTGATCGCTGCGGCTTCAGCCGCGGGTCCGCCCAGCCCGACAGCTTTTCCTCGGCCTCGAAACGTTGCACCTCCCGCTCGGCTTGCGCGAACAGCGCCGCGCACTCGGCCTCCAGTCGCAGCTGCACCGCTGCGAAGCCCGGCCCTTGTTCCTGCAGCCCTGCCGGTTGGTCCCACAGCTCCAGCCGCTGGCGATTGAGCCGGTACAGCAGCGCGATCCGGTCCAAGATACCGTCGCCCCATTCCTCCAGGTTTGGCCGCGACCGCACCAGCTTCACATAGTCCCGCCGGACGTGCGCCCAGCAGAATGCGAGCTCAATCTGCCCGCCGTGCTCGCGCGCCAGTCGCACATACGCGCAATACCGGTCACAGACCAGTGTCAGCGGGCCCTCCAACCCCAGTCCCCCGAACAGCGTCGCCGCCGCCCGCGCACTGCGCGAGTCCTCCACCCGCATGCGCACCGCATCCGCCGTCAGACACGCCCACAGCCAGCAGCGCGCGTTCTGCCCCTCTTCCGCCCGCACGTGGACCACCCAGCTCGTCTCGTCCCCGTGCGCTACCTGTGCCCAGCGCTGATGCTCCCCAATCGCCCGCTCCAAGGGCTTGAACCACTCCAAGAACGCCTCTTGGTGCCCCAGCAGCGTGCTCGCCGGAAGGCGCACTCCCCAGTCCCCCCATTCGCGCTCAAAGGCCCGCGCCGGATGGCGCTGCCAGTACACTTGCACCAAGAACGTCACCCATACGCTCAGCCCATAACTTGTGCCCCGAAACAGCGATGGCTCCGGCGGCGCCACTACCTCCGGCTGCGATTCCCCGCGCTGGGCCGCGCACTCGCAGCTTGCCCGCCAGCGCGTCCGCCGGATGCGCCGCAGATGGGCCTTGACCTCGATCTCGACGCGCTCGCTGACTGCCTCGCCGTTGCGCGCGAAGGGCAATCCGCAGTCCTTACACTTACAGTTGCCCGACTCCGGCTCGTGCACCTCCTCCTGCACGGCCAGATCTTTCCGCCGGGTGCGCTTGGGAGCCTTCGAACCCGGCTGGCCGCCGCGCTTCTTCTTGCGCGTGCCCGGCCCCTGCGCGCCCCCGCCCGGCTGCTGCCCGCCGCCCTGCGGACCGGGCGCCACAGGCTGCTGCCCCCCCTGGCCCGGCTCACGTTTGTCCGACGTCAGCCCAAACGGCTTCTTCAGCAGGTCCTGGTTGCTGTTGCGCAGTCCCTCATTTTCCAACTCCAGCTCCGCCACGCGTCCCTGCAACTCCACCACCTTGCCGGTCAGATTCGCGCACAGTCCCTCAAACCGCGCCCCGTTCGCCCGTTCCCGCCACGCCTGGGCCTCCCAGTGCCGCGCGTGGGCCTGCTCCGCGCTGAGTTGCTCCACCAGCGCCAGCACCCACTGCTGCCAACCCAACCCTGGCTGGCCTACTCCGGGACCCGCGCCACCTGCAAGAAAGGACACTGACTGCGCCCCCGTTGCGCTCCCGCTGTGCTGCCCGTCCTGCACCACTTGCAGGATTACACAAAACCATATATCGTGTCCAGCGTTTTAGGCAACTTTTTTTGCGCGTTGCCAGACCCGCCCACATCAGCCTCGCCCCAGGGAGAGACACGATCCGGTCAGCGACCACCGCAAGCGTGTGACTTGGCACCCGGCAAGCCCTCTAGGCGGCCGGCCCTCACTCTCTGGCTGCCGACTGCAGCATCAGAGTTAGACCCACCCTGCTCCGTCTCCTAGGGCACGATCTCCTCCGCAACGCCATGCCCCGCCTGAAGAAACCCTTTCTAACCGTGGAGACCTCGCCCGCGCTCATCACAGCTCTCTCGAACGCTTACACAGCGGGCGGTCCGCCAGGACCTCGGCTGTTGGCCGGCGGGACTGCCCGCCTAGCGGATTTGGAATTTCATGGCCTCGGGGTGAGCAGTCCGCTCATGAGGGTTTGGCGCAAATGGGCCATTCTCCGTCGAAATAAAATGACGCCTAACAGGGCCCGATTAAAGCAGCTTCGTGCTACCGCCGTCGTGCTACGCTAGTCCACGTCACTCCGGGCCTTCGGGTCGGGCCTCATTGAAGGGGCGCCCCAGAACGACTCGGGCACTCCTAATGATGTAAGACCCCGTGGAATTGGTCTAGGCGACGCTCATCGGCTATGGAGCGGATGTCTCGTTCAAACCTGAACGATCAATCACATGACCTAGGTTCCGTCGCTCGCGCTCCGAATATTGCGGAGGGACTGGAAGCCCTTTAGGCAGCACCCTCATCTGTCTTCGCTGCCGAACAACCCGAGTCCGAAGTGACTGGCATACCCCAAGGCCAACGGCCCCTGCACGACTCGCGGAAACTCGATCTCGAGCAGGCACCCCCTCGAATCGTGCCGCGCCTCGCGTCCGCGCGATCGGAACCGGTGGAAATTTAACGCATGTCGCGGTGCTCCGCCGACCATGATTTCGCGCAACTCCTTCACAACCAAGCCGTCGACGGCGATTCCGCGGAGTCTCAGCAGCCGTCGCAACTCCCCTCCGTACCCGCGTTTCTTCAAATGGCCCGAAGCTAGGAACGGCGTAACGCTTCGCCACCGCCGCGAGGCGGCTATGACACGGGAACACCCGACAAAGTCTTTCGGTTGCCCAAATCCCTCTAGAGCAAGGCGCCACTCATCATCTCTAGTTCTGGAATCCCCCCGGTTCGCCCCTGGAGTGAGCCAGATCCTCGTAACCATGTCCAATCTAGACCGAATCTCTTCATCCATCCCGTCGGCAATGAAGACCGTCACGTGATCGATCCACCCATCGTCGTCCGCGTCCTCCGGGATCCAGAATGCATGGGGGTGCGACGGATCGTGCACCGGCCTGCCTTCTCGATCGCGACCTGATATCTGCCACGGCGCCAACGGATGCCGCTTTCCTGTCACCTCATCGATTCTCCAGCCAAACTTGGACATGGCCGCCGCCCGCACCACCTCGCCGATCTTGACGGCATCCTCGATTCGGGGTCGCGGCCGGCCAGTTAGCAGATAGCGCGCGACTGTGGGAATCTCGGGCACAGTGGTCGTGTTCGTCAGTCGACTCTGAGGTCGAGAAACGACACCTGGACGAACACTCGGGGCTCGGAAATAGATGGCTTCGTACGCTGCGGGCGGCTGATTCCACTTACGATTCTTGAGATCAGCCGTGCTCAATGAGAGCGCGTCCAATAAGCGCTCGGGAAGTGTGTGCACGCCGGATCTCGTCGAACGAAAGGACTTGGCTATCTTTCTCTTGAGCGCGCGATTCGTGAGCGGTCTTCGTGAAGATGTCTGAATTCTCGAGGCCTCGTGATCAATAAAGCGCGTTCGATCAAGGTGGTAGGATCGGGCTGATCGCGACGCTAGCACCCTACACGGTTCACCTTCGATCCCCTGGCCAGCGGGACCACAGTTCAGCTCGCGATCGGCTTCCAAGAGAACCCGGCACTCCGTCCAGCTCTCTGCTCGACCGAGATATCCCATACCGGACGCTAGGTCCTCGGCGAGGTCGAGCAGATTCCCTTCGAGCGTGACTTCCTGCCATAGCACTTGCACTTCCGCCCCGTCAGGCAAGTGCAAGAAAGCGTCGAACACTAGTGTCTTGGACTCAGACTTGCCCCTCCGAATTGGCATGTAGTGACGGGTATGGGAGTGAACAGGTCCTTCCGGTAGATGGAATGCTGGAAGGTCTTGGGCGAGCGTCTCGATCAGCTGTGCCAATTCGTCCTCGCTCCAGCGCTCCCTGTTGCCCTTGCGCCAGTAGCAGGCGATGAGCCCACGCAAGACCCGCCATGGTTCGGGTGGCCAGGCCACGTCACCTTCGTTTACGTTCCGGCCCCAAGGAGTGGCGTGATATCGACCGGTTGGAAATCGAAAGGCAAGTCCGAACACGAGGGCTACTTCCGATAGATCACGGTCAAATCCTGGGAGTCACCGAATTGGCCCGATTTGCGAATTCTCTGGATCAGCATCGGGAGCTTCGCCTCGACGGCGGTGAGGTTCGGCACCTCGAACCTGAGCGGACGGGTCACTCGAACATCGACTACGTCGAAATCGCAGGCGGTTCGAAATCGCAACCCCTCGGCAAGGAATTTTTGAATCTTAAAGAGTGCCATCAGGACCAACAGTGTCTCTACATCGTCTCCCAGACCATACCCTCGGATCTGGCGAAGATCGAGGTTAAAGTAGGCGGTGATCTGTTCGGCCGTCCACTCGTCGCGCGCGAAAGGCACATTTCCAAAGCCCTTGGCTGTGTCCCCCTTCGGATCAACCGAGTCGTTCTTGACTCCACCGCTGACCGCCCGCTTGGCGCCGTCGGCCTCCACGAAGGCAGATAGCGATCGCGGCAGGCGCAAGCGGCCTCCCGCCAGTTGTTTCTTGGCCAAGAACACTCCGTGCAGCAAGGCGTTGGCGTCAAACTTCAGTAGGACCCTAGCAAGTTCACGCAGGTTGACACGTCCCTGATCGAATTGTGCCAGCCGCTGCTTGAGGATCTTGAACACTCGCTGATCCTTCCCTTCGAGGATGTATGGGGAGTTGAGGCGGTGTGCTTCGATCAGAGAATTCGTCAGGTGCTCTCCGTCCTTGTCCTTAACTAGCACCACCGGGAGTCCTCGCAGGGGCTTCACCCAATCGTCTAGCACTTCATCCCAGCAGACGGATTCGAGGCGGTTCGCCATTGACTGGGCGCTCTCGACTAGTACCGTCTGCCCGTTCCCATTGGGCGATTCGTAGACCGCGTGCCCCAAATTGGGGAAGCCGGTGGGCTGAAAGCGACTCCCTTGAACCGGTTGGAGCCGGGCCTCAAGAAGGAGCCGAGGTTCATTTCTTAGGGGAGTCAGGTCAATTGGCATTCGGTGTTTCCTCCGATGAGTGATTCGTGCCGGCAATCGTGCCGGGGTATGCTCGCCTCAGCAAGCTGCTCAGGCCGAAATTGGAGATTGGGATCAGCATGGCCGCGGCTAGGCGGTCGGGCCGTACGCCGACACCGATCCGGCTGCTGCCCAGCGCGGCGGCGCCGCCGCTGGATCTAATTGGGTCGTACGATGAGATCAACCCGGACGAGCGAGCCCTTGCGAAAGCTGAATGCACCGCCCGGTTGATTTCCCTGCCGTCCAGACTTGTCCCTCCCGAACGAAGCAGGCCGATCAGGTTCGGCGGAATCGGTATCGACGTCCGCTGCGGGATCGCACAGACCTGGATGAGAGCTGCGTTCGGAGAAAGGATCGGTCTGAGAACTGCGTACGCGAATGGCAAGGTGACTGGCACCGACTTGGAGTTTGGCGCCCTTGCTTGCAGCCGAACGGGCTTCGCCCAAACCATCCCAGCGAGCAGTTCGGAGCAACGCGCGTCGTCAAAGTTCCCGGTCAAATAGGCTGCGACATCGGAAAGCTGTGCGGAGCTAGCGCTGCCAAGGGGTTTGTCCTCCAATCCTCGAATGGAAGTTTCTACCATGCGGCGGTCTAGTACAGCGATCATGTTGCGAGTCAGTCCACCGCGACTCCAGACTACCGTCGGCGGGCGGTTGTTGGCAGCCCAGATACGCCGGTGGCGGAGCCGTCTTCCTTGGAAGAATGTCTTTAGCTCAAAACTGTCACCCGGTCCGTCGGTCAGCGGGGCAAAGTGGGCAGCCATCGGGGGGAATCCCCAATTCTTCGCCCGCGGCCCAGCTGATGCTACCTCCTCCCCAACTAGTGATGGGGCGATGCCAATTCCGGCAAGCGCTGCAGCAATGCGATATTCCGGACTCCCATCGTCGGCCCGCCGCAACCACGATCTGGACAACAGCGGCGGAGGAGGCACCACTTCGCGGCCCTTCGGGCTATTGCTTAGCCACGCTCCGAATCTTCCCAACTGAACGATTGCCTTCTGCACACCCTCCAAGCTGCGGTTGCCGTCCGTCATTGTGAACAGCGCATTCTCCAAGGCGTGCATTGCGGCCTTGGCATTGCCCGGAGCGTTCTTGTCGCCCGAAGCGCGGCGCGCACGCTGAAGCCAGTCGCCAACCTCCAAATCAGCGATCAGGTCTCGTCTTCCGACCCGAGGCGTCCGAATTCGACCAAGAGGAGTTGCCTGATATGGCATTTGTCTCCCGGGCTGTACGAAACTGAAGCGTTCAAAGCCCTTGATTCCGCGAGAGACACCTACCTTCGCGACCGATCTAGCAGCATCAAGACCGTCCCGGGCGGTCCTGCCTCCAATGGTCAGTCGGCCCTCGGAAAATAATGCGTGCAACTCCGCGTATCTAGCCGGCTTTCCCCAGATCGGTGTCCAGATTTCTCCGCGTGGGCGATTTGGATCGACGGATGAGAATACTCCAGACCCTGCTTGAGTCGGCTCAAATGAGAACGGGAAAGATGCCCTCCCTTGACCGCTGGAATCCCACCGACGGGTTAGAGTGCCGGCGAAGACGACTATTCCCTCCATTGCAAGAATGATGTCCCAATGGTTGAGCGCATTCAGACCCTCAAATCCTACTGTGGAATTGGGTCCGCTTCCCCCTGGGCTGAACATACCGATTGATCCGAGGCCATCCAAGCGAACTGGAGTCTTGAACAAGGCCGAACGTAGGCCTCGTTCTGAATCGGCGAGCGGTCGTCCTGTGTCAAACGAGAAGGTCTTCTTCAGCGCTGCGGCGAACCGCACTCCAAAATCTCGACTCCCGTCGACTCCGCCCGCGCCGAGCAGGGGCGCGGCCTTCGCATTTCCTGCCTCTGGAGAGATCACGAAGCACGAGTCGACATACTCGAGATGCACATCATCAATGATGGACCTGAGACTCGGCAGCAGCTTCGACTTAATCCCCTTTGCTTTTCGGTCAACGAGCCTCTGGCGCTCTTTCACCGTGCGCCGCTCATCCCCACGGAGTTTCTCTGCCTTACGACCAAGCTCCTTGGCTTCAGTACGAAGCCGATCTAGATTGACGAGGTCGTCATTTGACTTGAGCTGGCGAACGGCGGAGCGCATCAGTCGAAGTCGGCTACAAGCGCTTTGATCGACATCCCTAATCAGGACCGCGCCTTCACGAGTGGAATGAGTCCCGCCCTCACCTTCAAGAAAACCTGCTCTCCCATTCCACGGTGCGATCACCGGACTCGGTGCGTAGTCCTGCAGAATGAATTCCAACAAGTCACCGTGCCCCAGCGAACTCTTGAGATGGAATCGCTCACCCTCCCACCATCCGCTCACATCCGGATCCGCAGCCACACCCTTCACATTGTTCGCACTGGAGGAGATCAGTCTGAGCACACCGAGAGCCTTCAGGTACGAGGCGAGCGGAGTGGGCGAGCACCCTTGGAGCGTTAACCGGTCAGACGTCAATGTAGCTCCCCGACGATTCCTTGCCTGACGCTCGCCAATCCGCAAGTCGTAGCAGAGTCTCCAGCCAAGCCAAACGAAACGGCCCGTATGTTGACAGTAATTTCCTAGTCCGTTCTGTCCAGCTTTCCCTACTCGTCTTGTCCCACCCCAATTCCATGATCGACAGGGTAAGTTTGCCGCCCGGCCACCGTTCTGTCACGCCCAGATCCAGGGGTGGAAGTTCATCGCCTTCCCATACCCCTCTGGCGAATCGTGAACCGGCTCGCTCCGGTTCCTTCGGAGCTGCCTCCCTCGGCAGAGCGCGAAGGTTCATTCGAACCTTCCCGTGATGAGCGGCGATTAGGAATGCACACAGATCAGCGTCCTGAGACCAACCTTGGTGAGCGAGGAACGCCAGCGCTGAGGCCAGTTCATGGCGGAAATAGGCACGCCGGTGACGCAGGTTCCGCTTCACGGTCTTGGCCAGCAGGACGCTGGATGACACTGAAACGTCTTTCAACCCCTTGCGCATTGTCTCTTGGAAGACTTCGTGTGCTTTGCCTAAATCGTGCCAGAGAGCCGCACGAACCAACAAGTCGGAAGTGGAATCATCTACTCCAAGCCCCTCGCATAGGGCGTAAACTTCGCTAACCACATGGCGCAAATGATCCGTGAGCTGGACGGGGTGCCCAGTCTCACTACGCGGATCGTCGTCGTGCCCATCGGATTCTTCTTCCGGACCCTGTGACACCCGCGTCATGTGCTGAGAATCAGGTGCCTCATCGAGAAAGTCTATTGGAGCCGGGACGTCCCTTCGATTTCCGGTGAAGCCTAGGGTGTCATCGTATCCTCCCGCACTCCTGTCGGCGAGAACTGTCAACCCCGGCCAAGGCGAGTCATGCAAAAAAGCCCAGCCCGGCGGTGAGGATTCGATTCGCCCCCTTGGGCGCCGCCACTGCGGATCCCTAACAAAGAACACAGGTCCGAGAGCCTTCTTGGTAGACTTGAGCCAACTACGTGCCTGTCCGATGGGAATCGCGCACAACTCCCGCGCGGTTGGCTTCGGTGGTGCGTCGCCGGAGGCGGAGGCATCGCGCCAGAATACCCTTATGTCAGTGTCGTCGGCGTCTCTGACGTACGGAGAGATGTCCACGTCGAAGCCAGTGAGGTCGGCATCGGTGTCAAACAGGTCGTCCAAGTCCTTGCGCCGGATGACACACAACGGGGGGTCAATCTTACCAGGTGGAGGAAGGTGAACGGGCGCGACGTCTTCCAGCTGGGCCAGCTTGGCACGAGCGTCCCACAGTTGATCGGCTTCATAGGGCAACGAGACGGTCTTGGTATCCTTCTCCACTTTTCTCTCGTTGCCGCGTATAGATCCAAGCAGGTCGATCCAATAGACGTGTGCACCGTCCTCCACTTCGGCCCGACGGTTTGCCCGCCCGAACCTTTGTACCATTGATGCCCAAGGTGCCAGTTCTGCGAACATCACCGCGGCCGAAATATCGACACCGGCCTCCACCGCCTGAGTGGCAATCACGATGATGTCCGATCTCTCCGCAGTGCCCACCAACTTTGCCATTTCCCGGTCCCGGTCCGTCGGGCGGAATCGAGAGTGGAGAAGTACAAGTTCGGGAGAGACACCTTGCCGTGCAGCGAAGGTCTTTCGGACCTGTGCATACATGTCCTGGGCGCGCTTGACTTGGTTTACGATCACAAGCGTCATTCGCCCCGATCGGTGAGCTTCCAGAACGGATGCCGCGAGACGTGCAATATACCCCTTCTGGTCTTTAGCGGCTCCTGACGTGGGCCCATTGGCGACCCGACGGACGTGCTTTGGTGCCTCGACCAGCTTGCGCAACCTTTCGTCCGCTTCCGTTACCGGGTCCACGCGGAAGAGCTTGGTTGGGACGGGATGATCCACCGTCGCGAGCCATTCCGGTGCGAGAGTCGCGGACATCCACAGACTGCGGCAGAAATACCCGGCCGATCGGCCTTCGCAGGTTGCCCTCGAAGATTCCTGACGCCGGAAGGCTTCCATCTGGGCAGAGGTCGCCCGACCGGCTCCCATCAGCTGCACCTCATCGAACACCCACTGAGAGTCCTGGTGGAGGATCGCGAACTCCATCGGCCAGATGGCGCGGGAGGAAGCGTATCCACGCATGAGAGCTCGGCTGAGCAGCATATCCTGAGTACCCAAAATGATCGAGGGGCTCTCAGGGGCCTCAAGCCACCTGCCTGAATCGACTCCTCCCATTAGGACGTGAACCTGATCAGCGCGCGGAAGGAGGCCACTCGGATCTATGGCCCCAGCCTCAAGGTGCTTGAGCCACCTGCAAACCTCACGTTGCATCTGGCTGACGAGCGTGCGCATTGGGAGGCACCATACGAGCCTCCTCGGAGTGAGGTCGGGCTCGCGGAGCCTTTGAAACATCCAAGCGAGGGTAACACCAGCGGTCTTGCCTGATCCGGTAGGTGCGATCAAGACTTCTGGCCAGTTGCCTTCGGCAAGCGTACGTTGCCAGGCAAATGGTTCACATGGCTTGCCGAAAGCAGCGGCGAAGAAGTCGCCAAAGTCAATGCGCGGCAATTCAAGGCTGCGGTGCACTGGAGTGGCTACGCCTCTTGGGATTGAAACTGTTGGGGGCCAGACGGACGATGGACTGGGACCTCCCAGACAGGAAACATTTGCGCCAGCCAAGAGTCGAACGGTCTGAGGCGCCCGTACTCTCTTGGAAGCTAGCAAGACGTTGATGCGTCATCGTGCCTTCGTGGACTTCCTGCCATTCGATCCCGCTTCCCTACGCAGAGCCGTGGAATCAGGCGAAGCGTCTATAATAGCAAATTTCGATCCCGTCGGAACTAGGTTGCCTGCACCATAGTTGACACAGAGGAGAGCGAATCGGTCTTCGCATGCTGAAGCTGGGCACAGCCGACTGGTTGCGCGACGCTCTGCGGGAGGGCGCACTCTCGCGGGCGGCCGTGGCACGCCGGCTGGATGAGCTGGATGGCTGGCGCAACCAAGAGGGCGAGGTGTGTGCGGCCTCGGCTCGCAAGGGCCTGCCATGGCTGGTGGCGGATCTGGATCTGCCCTTGCCGCCGGCGCGGCGCCGGGCGCAGCGGGGATTCCCGCCGGTCCGGCTGCGGTGCTTGCTGGAGGAGCTGGCAGACGTCAGCCTGCGCTGGGCCGACACGGCCAAGCTGCGTCGGCATTATGGGGATCTGCTGGCTACGGAACATCTGCTGCTGCGCGGGCGGGCACTGGGTTGCCGGCTGGTGTACGCCGTCCGAGCCGAGGGCCAGAACGTGGGAATTGACAGTTTCGTGGCCGCGCCGAAGCGCCTAGGGCCGCGCGACAAACATCTGGGCGGGGACGAGCGCACGCGCCGCCCAAACCTGCCTGAGGCGCCTATAGTCTAGTGTGCGGCAGGACGATCAGCCTCTGAGTGGATTGACCATGATGACGGGTGATTGCGAGACAGTGAGGAGTGAGTGGACTGCCGGCCCGGTGGATGCAGGGATCCGCATCGGTGTAGAGCGGTGGCTCCTATACTGCCTCCCGGCCAGTGCAGCGCGAGCGGGCTCTGCTGGGGATCAACCCGCGCAGGAAGAACTCGCTAGAGCACTCATCGAAATGATGATTCAGCGGGGTTGTCGCATGCGGGCACCCCCGCACACAGCCATTGGTCAGCTCCGTGAGCTGACGGAGCGGCGAGGGCGAGGTTCGCGAGCGATCGCTGGGAATCGCCTGATTGGTGACGCTCGCTCAGTGCCGTCCGGAGGAACTCGGTGAGGCTCCCTTCGGCAGCGCATCGTATGGCAAGGTACTACTCACCACCAATACGGACGGGCTGGTGGCCCTGACCAAGGATCAGCAATGGGAGCTGAGCTGGCCGGGGTCGCCACAGCGAGCAGGGGCGCAAGCCGACGCTGGTGGCCTTGCGCGAAGCCGTGAGAGGCAGCGATTCGACGTTGGCACCGGCGCTGCGGGAATGGAAGGCACCCCAGGCACAGCGGCCTGGAGCGGTTGCAGGAGCCATTCCCCGGAAGGTGGAGCGGAGTGTGCGCCGCATTGGGACGGCCATCCGGACAACGACAGTCCATTTGGCCACCGGCGGCTGACTGCCGACCGCGCCGCATTGGAGCGGGAGCGCAAGGCCGCGGCCACCAGCCTGGCGGACCGCTGACGACCGAGGCTGTTCGCCGACAGCAGCGCTGCCAAGAGTTGCAGACACAGCTTGCGGAGAGCGAAGCGCAGTTGGCAGCCGCGCGTGCCGAGGCTCGCGAGGATCTTGACAAGGCCCGCCGGCACGAACTTGCCGCCTGCGAGGAAGCCGCCAGCCTTTTCTACCACCTGCCCGCCGCGGGCAAGGCTGAGGACTTCTTGCTCGTCGCGACTGAGCGCCAGCCGCGAGTGCATTGCTCAGCTAGCTCGGGGGGCCGAATAGGCACTCGCGGCGAGAGGCTGGGTGAAAGCTGAGTGAAATCCGCGACACTGTCGCGGAAATTAACCTGTCGTCGAAAATCCGCGACAGTGTCGCGGATTTCTCTGCGAGGGGAGGCGGCAGACAGGGTATGCTCGTAGGCCATGTAGAATCGACGCATCTTCTCACGAGCATCCACGGAGACGCCACCACGCCCGATCCTCTGCCCTGCAGGGCCGCTGACAACTTGCTGGGGGTCTGGCCGCCATACTCTGCCTGGTCGGCGCCCTTCTGCTCACCTACGCTTTCTCGTGCGTGCAAGAACAGATCTCGACAAGCCGGTCGAAACCGAACTGCTGACTCATCCGGACAACCCCATTCGACTAAGGTGATCTTCCACCATCTTGCCATGCTCCCCGACCTGGCGGGTGAGGTCTGGTAGCGCTTTGGCATACCGGTCCTCCACCACTTTCGACCGATCTACGAGTCCGTCCGTCAGACGCTTGACTTGCTTGCTGGCCGAGTCCTCGATGCTCGCCATCCACTTGTCGCAAATCACGATGTGGGCAACTTCCGTCGCGTCCAAGAGCCCGTATCGATCCAGCACTCTCTCATTCAGCTTTGCCTGGGCGACCTACGAGGCCCGCTTCGCCCTAGCGTAAGCCTACATCAGATCGAGGCTTGCTCTCAGCGCATCACGCTCCTCTAGGTCCACGGCGCCGTCGCCCCCGTGTTGAGCGGCAGATTATTTGGACACCAGGGAGGCAGTTCTTCTCAGACTGCGTGGACAGTGGATCTGCACAGGTTTCCATTTAGTGCGCAACAGACCGTGGTCGCAACGATCCCGGTCCACCGCCCATGACCGCGTTCCCGGCTGCACCCACCTCTTTTTTCCTGCAGTAGCCGATTTGCAGTAGCAGGGCTTCCACAACAGGGGTCGAGGGGGGATACTGTTGAGCGGGGGAGCTGAGCATGGCGCCTATCTCGCCGGGCTGAACGTAGCGCAGGCGCTCGGGGTTCTTGGTGCCGGAGAGCAGCATGAAGGCCACGGTGAGCAAGATCGATTGCAAACCGAAGTAGCCCTTCGGCAGGCGGAGCGCGTGGGACCGCGAGAGCAGGCCTTCCTGCAGCAGGGCGGGCAGTGCGGTGAGCAAGCCGCCCCAGCTGACCGCGGGCAGGCCGGCCGGAAAGCGGGGCAGGCGCTCGAAAAGCCCGCCCATGCTGGTGAGGGCGCGGCCCCGACTGTCGGAAGTCGCGCGGCCCTGGGGGGTGGCCGCGTCGCGCAGGTTGCGCTGCTGCTTGTCGAGCGTCACCAGGGGCGCGGGCAATGGCATTCGTTTAAGAATGGAAGTGAATTCGGTTAAGCGCCGCCGGTTGGCGGTAAGACGGGGTACGATTCAGTCTGCCGTGGGGGGCTCGCGATTCCTCCATTTCGTGCTCGGCCGGCGGGACTGGCGCGGGTAGGAGCGGTCGGGCCGCTCCCGCTGGGGACTGCGTGCCCCGTGCTGCAGCACCCGGTTCAGGGTGTCCCGCAGTTGCGGGGCCTGCAGCAGGAGCCCTTCGAGTTCCCGCTGCACCGCCCCCAAGCTCTGGTTGAAGTTGGCCCGCAGGCGCGCTCGGCCCGCCTCCTCGTCCCGCGACGCGAACTGGCGCTCGCAGTGGCTGGCGAACAGCCGGGCCATCGCGATCAGCGTGAAATGCGCGTACAGCTCCTGCTTCACCGCCTGCTCGCTACGGCCGTGAAAGCTCTCGACCTGCAGTAATTGCTTCGAGATCTTGTACAGCTCTTCCACGCTCCAGCGTCCGTGGTAGAGGTCGGCCAAGTCCGCCACCGGGTAGAGCTGCGCGTCCAGCAGCGTGGTCCCGAGCACATAGCTGCGGTCGTGGACGGCATACTGCACCAGTCGCAAACGGAGGGGGGCCGTCCCGGCCCGCACCATGCTGACGACTGCGTCACGGCTGCTGGCGGCGACAAAGTCGCACACCTGTCCGTTGGCGTTGCGCTTGAGTCGGAACACGGCCTCCACCTGACGGTCGTTGTGTGCTTGCAGCAGGGCGTAGCTGTAGTAGCCGCGATCGTAGACGACGAGGTCGCCTGGACCGAGCGCGGCCAAGTGCCGCTGTGCGGCCCGCCGCTCGTCCTGCTGGGGGCGCAGTGCGAAGTCGCACGGCAAGCGGCGTCGAATCTGGTACAGGCAGCTGAGTAGTCCCTGCGGGTAATGCGCCTGCGGTGCGGGCGGGGCGTAGCCTTCCCGCACCAGTTCCCGGGGCAAGTTGAGCTTGGAGCCGTCGACGGCGAAGGCCCGCAGCCCCTTCCACAGCGTGGAGCGATCCGGGCCGGCATGCCGCAGCACGGCGGCGTGGATGCGCCGGAACACATCCGCGCCCACCTTGGCCCGCGCCACGCACATCGACGAGGCCGCCACCGGGCGGGGCTGTGGCAGCTGCAGGCCCAGCCGCCGGCAGCACTCCCACAGGTCGGCCAAGACCCGGGAGTAACCCTGTCGGCGTGGCGTGCGCACCAAGCGGAACACGAACAGCACCACCAGCAGGGTGTGGATCGACCGCCGCCTGCGCTGCCAGCGTCGGTCGTGCGCGTCGGCAGCCCGCGCCACACCGCCAAGGATGTCCCGCCACAGGTCCACGAAGTGGTCCTCGGCCCACGCTCGCGGCGGCGGCCGCGGCGGTGGCCCTTCCACCAGCATGCGCTTCCATTGCGGGTGCAGCGGCAGGACGTAGACCTGCTTGGGCTGCTTGGCCGGGGCCTTGCCGCGCGCTCCGCGCGCCTGCGTTTGCCCGACCAACTGCCAGTTGGCGGCCCGGTAGCAGGCCGCCTGATGCTGTCGCGGATCCACAAGGGTTTCCAGCAGCACGGGCCGCCAGCCATGCCAGCGCTCCCAGTCCCGCGGCAGCTGCCTGGCCGCCAGCCCCAACACATGCGAGGCCAGATTCCCGACCTGTACCCAGGGCAACAGCAGGTAGCGCGCGTTGCGCACCACGAGGTGCAGGCGCTCGTGAAAGTCCTCTCCCTGCCAGCCGATGAAACGGTCGCGGCAGGGCAACCGCCGCGTCGCGAAATCAAACAGCAGGCAGCCCAGCAGTCGGTCCCGCCGGTCGCGCACCCAGAAACGCAGATGCACGCCCAGCGGCTGACGGTAGCCCAGCGGATGGTAGCGCTGCACCCATTGGTTCCACAACGCGACCTCCTCCCGCTCGCTGGCCGTCTCCAGGCGCACCGGGGCGAGCTGCGCCAGGGGCTCGCGCACCGGCGGCTGGGGCGCGGTGCGCTCGTCGAGCTGCATCGGCTTCTGCGGCCCCCGTCCCGGGCCCCGCTTGGAAGGCAGCTGCACAATGTCCCGGCGTTGCAGTTCCTTGAGCACGCGCAGGCCGAAGCCCAGGTGGAGTGCCTGCGATTTCGTGGACACCTGAGAGGTGCGGTTTTTTGGGAGATGCGGCACTGTAGTGGCGGGGTAACAGGAGGGCCCCAGCGATGAGCCAACGGTATGTGAAGGCGTACCCGAAGGAGTTTCGGGCACAGGTGGTGAAGGTGTTCTTGGCGGGCGGACGGCGCCTGCGGGAGGTCGCCGAGGAGTTTGAGGTGTCGCAGGACTCGTTGCGACGGTGGGTGAAGCAGGCGCAGATCGACAGCGGTCAGCGCAACGACGGGCTGACGACCGCGGAGCGCAAAGAGCTTCGGGAATTGCGGCGTGAGCTGCGGCGGGTGCGGATGGAGCGGGAAATCTTGGCAAAAGCCGCAGCCTGGTTCGCTCGGGAGACCGGTTCGATGCCGTCAGGGTCTTCGAGTTCGTAAGAGGGTACCAGGGTCAGTATCCGACAGCCATGATGTGCCGGGCGCTGGGGGTCTCCGCCAGCGGGTACCATGCATGGCACCGGCGGCCACCGAGTCGGCGGGTGGTGGAGAACCAAGCGTTGGGCGCAAGGATCGCCGAGATCCACGAAGAGTCGGGCGGGACCTACGGCGGGCGGCGGGTGCACGCGACCCTGCGGGCGGAGGGCCGGGCCGTGTCGCGGCAGCGGGTGGAGCGGCTGATGCGCTCGTTGGGCCTGCAGGGTGTGCACCGGCGCCGCCCGCGGAGCACGACGCGGGCGGACCCCAACGCAGAACCGGTGCCGGACCGGGTCAAGCGGCAATGCGAGGCCACCGAGCCCAACCGGCTGTGGGTGGCCGACATCACCTACGTGGACACGCAGGAGGGGTTCCTGTTCTTGGCGATCGTGATCGACGTGTTCAGCCGCAAGGTCGTGGGCTGGGCCATGGCCGCGCGCCAGACTGCCGACTTGACGCGCACCGCGCTGGAGATGGCGCTCGAGACCCGGGGCGCAAAGGGCGTCATCTTCCATTCCGACCATGGCACCCAGTACACCGCGGTGGCCTGCACCTCGCGCTGCGCACAGGCCGGCGTGCTGCAGTCGATGGGTGCCGTCGGAAGTTGCTACGACAACGCGCTGGCCGAGAGTTTCTTCGCCACCCTCGAATGCGAACTGCTGCGCCGCACCCCATTCGAGACGCGCGCAGAGGCCACAACCGAAATCTTCAGATTCGTCGAAGGCTTCTACAACCGCCGGCGGCGGCACTCCGCGCTGGGTTACCTCTCGCCGAACGAGTTCGAGGACGCTTGGGCAGCAACCCGGCGGACTCGGAGCTAGGCCAGATGCGCGATGCTCGCAAGCGCCGCCCACGGCGATCAGGCGGGGACCGTCGTGGGGGCCAGCCCCCAAACCCCCGGGGGTTGTCTGGGCATGGAAAGAATCTATCGAAATGCAGGGACACTACGACAGACAAAGCTTGCGACAGCACATGGTATAGCGCGGATGTGCCATTGGCAGTAACCGTTGCGAGCGCGTGGCTGGAGCATGTTTCCAAGTGGCTTGGAGGCAAACGCTCGGGCCAAGCGCTCGGGGGCTCGTAAGCACGATCCCGCCGAGGCGGGGATTGTGCGCATCCGGCTCCAGTGTGCGCGCGGCTCGGCCCGCGGAGAACTGGGTGGTCTGGGCCCACGCCCAGCCGGCCTTGCGCAACACCCGCGCTTGAGGTGCCCCCGGCCCGGAGGGTGGGCTCACACCCAGCCGCGGGCATTTTTCCACCGTGAGCTAGCCCGCGGGTGAGGCTGACGACCGGCTGGCCAGCATCAGCCCGGTCTGCGCTTGGTGGGCCACCAGCGCACCGCACAGGCTGGCAGCTTTCTCGCAGGCGGCAAGTTTGTCCCGCCGGGGCCTGGTCCAGATCCTCGAGAGTCTCGCCACGCACGGTTGCCAACTGCGTTTCGGCCTCCGCGAGCTGGGTCTGCAACTCTTGGCAGCGCCGCTGTCGGCGACCGGCCTCGGTGGCCAGCGAGCGGTCCGCCAGGGTGGTGGCCGCGGCCTTGCGCTCCCATCCGACGCGTTGGGCAGTCAGCCGCTCGGCGGCCAAATGGACTGCCGCTGCCCAGCTGGCCGTTCCGGTGCGACGCACACTCCGCCCCACTCCGAGCGACCCCCGGCGGGTTCACTCTGGATGAGAATCCGTGTTCACTCTGATGAGCATCAGCATCCAAGCCGCTGTGCCTGGCATTCCGGCAGCGCCGGTGCCAACCTCGAATCTCTGTCTCTCACGGCTTTGCGCAAGGCCACCAGCGTCGGCTTGCGCTCCTGCTCGCTGCGGCGACCGCGGCCAGCTCCCATTGCTGATCCTTGGCCAGTGCCAGCTCGCCCGTCTGCATCGGTTGTGTACAGTACTGGAAATACGATGCGCTGCCGATGGGGCCCTCACCGTGTCCCTCCGGACGACACTGAGCGAGCGTCACCAACCAAGCGATCCCCAGCGATCGGTCGCGCTCGCCGCTCAGTCAGCTCACAGAGGCGAGCGATCGCTGTGTGCGGGGGGGCCAGCATGCGACACCCCCCGCTGAATCATCATTTCGACGAGGTTCTCTAGGGAGTGTCAGGCGGTGTTCTTCGGCCCCGTGGGTCGGGCGCAAATCCCGTGTATGGACCCGCCCCGGGGCAGACCCTTGGCAGGGGCCCGGGGAGGGAGGGAGCCGGCCGGACCGGGCCCCTGCCAAGGGTCTGGTCGAAACAAACGAAAGCAGGTATGTTATGAAGCGTAAGATGAACCTCCTCAATCCCACCAGCCAGCCTGTGCCGCCCGGCGAGCCCCGCCGCGCCCCGGAACTCTCCGATGAGGCGATCGACGCCTTCCTCGACGGCCGCGACCCGGCTCAGGTCCTCCGCGAGCCCGCTGTGATCCTCGAGCTCTACAGGAAACTCGCCGAGCGGGCCCTCCAAGCCGAAATGGCCTACCACCTCGACCACTGCGAGGACCCCAACACCCGCAACGGCCACAATCGCAAGACCGTCCACACCGAGCACGGCAGCATGCTGCTTGCCGTCCCCCGTGATCGCCAAGGCTCCTTCCGGCCCCAGCTCATCGAACCCTGGTGCCGTCACCTCGAGGGCTTTGACCAGCTCGTCCTGAGTCTGTTCTCCTCCGGACTCAGCATGCGCGAGATCCGCGACCAGCTGGCCGCCCGGTACGACGTCGACGTCTCCCCGGAACTGATTTCCAAGATCACCGACGAGGTGCACGAGGAGCTCCGCGAGTGGCAGAACCGACCGCTCAACGAGGTCTATGCCCTGCTGTTCCTGGACGCCATCTGGGTCAAGATCCGCCAGGACGGAGCGGTCACCAACAAGCCTGTCTTCCTGGCCCTCGGGGTGGACTGCTCAGGCCGCAAGCAGTTGCTGGGACTGTGGATCCAGCAACAGGAAGGTGCCAAATTCTGGCTCAAAGTGCTGAAGGAATTGCAACAACGGGGCGTAAAGGACGTGCTGATCGCCGTCACGGACGCCCTCAACGGGTTTCCCGCGGCCATCGAGGCCGTCTTCCCCCAAGCTCTCGTGCAGACCTGTGTGGTGCATCTGCTGCGCAACTCCCTGCTGCAGGTCTGCTACCAGGAACGCCAGCAGCTCAGCCGGTCCCTGAAGCAGATCTACCGCGCCGACAGCGCCGTAGCCGGCCTGCAGGCGCTGGAGGCGTTCGAGGACAGCGAGCTCGGACGGAAATACCCCGCCATCGGCCGCCTGTGGCACCGCCACTGGGAGCAAGTGGAGCCCTTCTTCTCATTCACCGAGCCGGTGCGCAAGGCCGTCTACACCACCAACGCCATCGAGAGCCTCAACAGCTGTGTGCGGCGGGCCGTGGTCGTGCGAGGGCACTTCCCCAGCGACAAAGCCGCCAGCAAGCTGATCTACATGGCCCTGCGCAAGGTGGAGCGCAAGTGGAAGAGACCTCCCCCGTACTGGCACCAGGCGCGCCGGGAGTTCGCCATCCTCTTCGAGGATCGCTTCCAGGTGGTGCCGCGGTGAGCAGCACCCTGCCAGCGGGAACCCGCATGGAACGGCTGCCGGGCAGCCGCCCGCCGGGCGTGTGCCGCATGCAACGCGGGCTGCTGCTCGGCACGCGCAGCGAACCGATGCCGGGCGTCCAGCCGCCAGCCTTCCGCCACAGGGGCTCTCTCAGCGCGCTGCGCGCGCCCTGTGGTCCCCCGCACCCAACCCGGCCGCAAAAAGCGCTGGCCTCGCTGGACGCGATCCCTCCCGCTGCGCTACACTGGCCAATCGCATACACGGGATTTCTGACACGGTCGTTCTCTAGCCAGTTATTCCTCCGCGGGTTGCTCCCCAGCAGAGCCCGCTTGCGCTTCACCGGCCGAACGGCACTATAGCAGCCGCTGCTCAACACCGATGCGGCTCCCTGCCTCTACCGGGCCACCAGTCCACTCACTCTTGACTTTCTCGCCCTGGCCCGTCATCATATTGAAACCACTCGGAAGCTGATCGTCCTGCCGCACGCTAACCAGTCCACGAAACTATAGCTTCCGTGTCGTTTGTCAAGGGCTGAGGCGACGCAAGGGAAGGATCTTGGGGGGCTGGAGACTGATCAGCATCATCTCGTTTTCGCTACCTTGGCAGGGTACTGGGACGTTTGCTGGCTGTGACGAATCTGGCCAGGCACGACCCTTTGCCCAAGAGCGGAGGGAAAAGTTCACGCAGCGGTCTCCATCGGGCGGGAGGGGGCCTCGGTCTGCCACATGCGGTCTTCGCGCAACAGCGTGTCAACCAGGCCGATGAGTCGGCGCATGACCGCCACCATGGCCACCTTGTGGTGCTTGCCCCGAGCGACGAGGCGATTGTAAAGACTCTTGGAGCCCGGTTCCCAAGTCCTTGCCGACATGGCCGCCATGTAGAACAGGCGGCGCGGTTCGGCACGGCCTCCGCGAATGGCACGCTGGCCGTGGTGACCGCCAGAGTCGGAGGCGAACGGCGCGACGCCCAAGAGGGAGGCGGCCTGGCGCCGACCGAGCGTGCCGAGTTCCGGCATGTCGGCGCACAAGGAGGCTGCGTTGACAGGCCCCAGGCCGGGAATGGACTCAATGATGGAGGCACGGCGTGACAGCTCGTCGTCGCTGGCAACGCAAGCCCGCATTGCCCGGTCGCAGTTGTCAATGTCCTCCTGCAAGGCTGTGATCGCCGTCATGGGCACCTCGGAATCGGTGCCAAGTTCGGACTGCAGCTTGCGCAGGGCGTCCAGATGCTTGAGAAGCTGGCGCCGAACGGCGAGCAGGTCGCTCAATCTCTGCAGCTGCTGCGGTGCAGGGGAGCTCGCAGTGAGGTTGTCGAGGGTGCCGAATCGGGCCAGCATGGCAGCATCCACGCGGTCCGTCTTGGCGAAGTTGCCGATGGCCTCGGCGAAGCGCCGCGAGCGCAGCGGGTTGACCAGGACCGTCTCCATGCCGGAGTCAAAGAGGCACTGGTGGAGTGGGCGGTGATAGCGGCCGGTGGGTTCGAAGACGGCCCGCTGGACGCCGTTTTGGCGCAGCCAGTCGCGCAGGGTCCGGCGGCCGGCCGTGTCGTTGTTGAACTGGCGGTCGTGTTTGGCGTGCAGGAGATGGGCGTCGAGCTTGGACTTGCCGACGTCAATGCCTGCGACTACGGTGGTTGACAAAGTGTGCATTCCTACGTTCCTGTCCTTTTACAATTCGGGTCTGAACCCACGCTTCCGTTCAGGGCGCGCAGGAATTGCTGCAACGGGCCGACCAAGCTATAGTTCGGACTTGAGGGTCCAAGGCATCCACGGTCCGACCCGTTGCCCTCCGGTGCGCACGGCCGTGCGCACCGGAGGAACTCCCCGTCGCGAGGCGAGGGGGAAATCAAGACTGGCAGGGCCTGTAACACGGGCGCGACTGTCCGCCCCTGAGGAGCCCCGAAGGCCGGGACTATCAAGTGGGCGGGCCCCACCTTCCCGTCGTCCCCACCGCCAGTGGCCATACCTTTTACTGAGGGGAGCAAAAGTGATTGCCGTCTGAGGCGTCACGCTAGGATGTACTTGCAGTCCTCCTGGTCAAAGAATTTCTGAACGACTTGAGGGGCCTTCCTGAGCTGGTCGATGGCCTCCGTCAGGAGGTCCTTCAATTCCGACTGGGTCTTGAACACCTGTTGGCCCACCCTGCGTTTCACCCAAGCCCACAACAGCTCCACCGGATTCAGATGCGGAGAATAGACCGGCAGGAAGAACAACTTGACCTGCTCGTCACCCTTTGATTGGGAATTACTGATTTGAGTTCCCATCCCCTAGATCTTGTAGGATCGGACTTAAATCCACAATATGTGGGATCGGAATTTGACCTGCGTATAATCGTCGGCTTACCCTCCAGAAGTGAATGCCAGAGATGCCTTGGCCTAATGCCAAGGCCCGAATCTAGAGAGTTCTCAACTGGATTCCATTGCTGGCGTTCTTGTGCTGCAGCTGAGGTCCGGGCAGGTGCAGAGCTAGCCTGAATTCCCACGCCCATTATTGATGTGCAGGAATCGACGGTCGGGCCACTGAGTGGCACTCGTGTCGTACCGGGCCGATGCAGTCCGGCAGGCGATGATTCCATCGCGCCGAGGACACCGATCGGTCTCGAATCGGGCATTCCTGGATCGAGGTGGTCCCGTCCTGGCATGCGGCACGTCCCCAGCCGGGATCCGGCGCTGGCCGCTACGCACTGAAAAGCTCCCGCGGTTGTCATGCCGAGGTGGCGCTCGACTGGCATGGTTCCCCAGCGTGGCGCTGGCCTCCCAAGCCTTCCCCGCACGAGTCCGCAGTCCATCGGAACTCGATCCCCGGATCCTGGAGTGGGCATGGTTTTCTGCATATTATAAATTCACTTCCACGGGATGATCCGCAAAATCGGGACTCCGCCCTCCTGACCGAAATCCATGTGTCACCTCCCTTCTTCTCGGGCTCGTAATGCAGCTCCGGATCGCGGATGGCCGCCTGTGGCAGACTTGCTGTGTCCGGATGTGTCCCGTCTCCCGTCGTGCAGGACTTGGTCCGCGATCTCCGGCACCTTCCACGGCCCTCAAAGACGATGTGGCACATTTCTGGGCGGAGTTGTTATCATTGCTGCATGAATGTGGATGAGGCCCGGCGCTTTTTCCTCGATGCCACCAACCCCAACCATCGCCGCTACGAGGCTCTGCGCGCCCTCTTCCTCGACAAGGCCCCCCTCCGGCAGACCGCCAAGCGCTTCGGCTATGCCGCCGGCTCGCTGCGCAACCTCCGCGCCGCCTTTCTCCGCGATCCCCATCCGGCCTTCTTCCTGCCCGACGCCCGCGGCCGCAACAAGCCCCACTCCGGCCCCCAGCGCGACAAGCTCATCCTCGCCCTGCGCACCCAACGCCACTGGTCCGCCCCCGAGATCGCCGACCACCTCACCGACCACGAGCAAATCCCTGTCAGCACCAGCACCGTCAGCCGCGTGCTCCGCGACGCCGGCCTGCCCAAGCTCCCCCGCCGCCCCGCCAGCCTGCGCCGCAAATCCCCAGCGACCGCCCCCCTCACGGCGCCCGTCGCCGACCAGCGCCAGCTCGACCTCACTCCCCGCAGGCTCCACTCCGACTTCGGCGGCCTCTTCCTGTTCGTCCCCGACCTGGTGCGCCTCGACTTCGACCGCCTGCTGGCCGACCACCGCTTCCCCGGCTCGCAGATGCTCCCCCCCGCCTGTGCCTTCCGCGCCCTGCTCGCCCTCAAGCTCTGGCACGGCAAACGCCACTTCCACGTCATGCCCGACGTCTTCGACCCCGGCCTGGCGCTCTTTGCCGGCCTCAACGCCATCCCCAAGCGCTCCTCCCTGTCCGAGTACTCCGTCCGCGTCGATCCCCGCCTGACCCCCCGGTTCATGGACGACTTCCACCACGCCGTCCAAACGCTCGGCCTGGCCTTCTCCCCCGCCAGCTCCTTCGACCTCGACTTCCACACCATCCCCTACCACGGCAAGGACGCCCTCCTCCAGCGCCACTACGTCTCCAAGCGCAGCCGCCGCCAGAAGGGCGTGCTCTCCTTTCTCGCCCGCGACGCCGACGCCCGCGTCTTCGTCTTCGCCGACAGCTCCCTGCGCAAGTCCGAGCAGTCCGACGCCATCCTCTCCTTCGTCAAGACCTGGAAGGACCGCACCGGCTCCCACCCCAGGGAACTCGTCTTCGACAGCAAGCTCACCACCTACGCCAACCTCGCCCAGCTCAACAAGCTGGGCATCCGCTTCCTCACCGTGCGGCGGCGCTCCGCCCAGATGCTCGCCAAGCTCGCCGCCGTCCCTCCCGACCAGTGGACCCAGGTCACCCTCTCCAACGTCGGCCGCATCTACCGCACGCCGCGCATCCTCAGCTCCCTCGTCCGGCTCCGGGGCTACCCCGGGCCCATCCGCCAGCTCGCCGTCGCCGACCTCGGCCACGAAGACCCCACCTTCCTGCTCACCAACCAGCTCCAGACGGCCCCCTCCCGCCTGATCGACCGCTACGCGCGCCGCATGCTGATCGAGAACACCATCGCCGACGCCATCAACTTCTTCCACATGCACGCCCTCTCCTGCGCCGTGCCGCTGCGCATCAACTTCGACCTGCAGCTCACCCTCATCGCCAACTCCCTGTACCGCCTGCTCGGCCAGCGCGTCGGCGAGGGCCTCGAGACGGCCCGCTGCGACACCCTCTTCCACAAGCTCGTGCGGGCCTCGGCCACCATTGACATCCGCCAGAGCAGCATCGAAGTCCGCTTCCGCCGCCGTGCCAACAACCCGTTCCTGCTGAACGCCGACTACGCTCGGATGCGCCCAGCGATCCCTTGGCTCGACGGCCGCAGACTCATCCTCAGATTCCCCTGAGCCTGCCAAATCTGCACATCAATAATGGGCGTGGGAATTCAGGCTAGGCTGTCGCCGGCACACGCTTGGATGGCTTCAGCATCTTCCAGGTCAGGAGCTGTCCATTCAGGCCGGCTGCCAAGCGTCGCATTTGGTCCGCCGTGTCTAGGTTGCGCACGTTGCTGCGCCCGCAGAACTCGGCTAGGTAGCGCCGCAAGTGTTGCACGCTCATGTGATGGTAGGTGCCGTACAAGCCGCGCTTGAACATTGCCCAGAACGACTCGATGCCATTGGTATTCACCGCGCCGCGCACATACTCGCCAGCGGAATGGTTGACCGCTGCGTGCTGGAAGCCGTCGAGCGACTTGTAAGACGACGAGCTGTCGGTGTGCACCGCAGCCCCAGGGGCGACAGTAGCGATCACGAAGCCCTGCAACTGGCCCTTGCCCGTGTTGGGCACGGGCCGCGCTTGTACCTTGCCGGTGCCGCGATCGCGGGCCCCGACCACGGGTTGCTTGCCGACAGTCCCGCGTCCGGCGTTGAGCTTCTTGCTGGGGTGCTTGTTGCGTTCCTTGCCGCCGATGAAGACCTCGTCAACCTCCGCGGGCCCTGCGAACAGGCCCTGCGGGCGTCGGAAGCCCGCCCGCAAGCGATGCAGGAGATGCCAAGCCGACTTCTGGGTGATGCGCAGTTCGCGGCTGAGCTTCATGGACGAGATGCCCTTGATGCAGGTCGAGAGCAGATAGATGGCGACGGCCCACTTGCGATAGCCGATCTTGGTGTCCTGCATGACCGAGCCGACCCGCACGGAGAACCGCTTGCGACAGCTGCGGCAACGGTAGGGCATGGAGGGATGAGAGCAGTTGGACTGGACATTGTCAGAGAGGCAATGAGGGCAAGTGGGGCCATTGGGCCAGCGAATTTCTGCAAACCAGAGTTCGGCGGTGTGGTTGTCCGGGAACATATCCATAACTTCGAACAAGGAGATACCTTTGCGGAACCACTTTCCGGGACCTTTATCAGTTTTTCCATACTTCGCCATAACACTTCCATTATACCGAACAAAGAGATGCCATGTCAAGAGACTATGGAGGATCTTATTGGATTCTATAGTTGGAATCAGTACACACTGTATTCATCGGTATCTTGGGGTTATGTTCCCAACCACATCACTGTGGAAGAAAACCAAATTTGCTCGGGATTAGCTAGGCTGGGTACTCAGATCAGTAATTCCCCTTTGATTGGGCTACGAATTCCTTCACAGCGCGCGCCGTATGGATGCTGCAGTTGTCGGCTACTACGTAGATCGGCTGCCCTTGCTCGGCTTGGATTGTCTGCAAGAACTCAATGAAACTCACCGCCTTGGAATTCTTCGACTGAATACGGAAGTGAATCTGACCGTCAGGAGTGATGGCCGCGAACATGTTCCAGCCAAACCTCTGGCCCGTGTCGACCACGACAGGGGTCTTGCCACGCACGTCCCAAGTCCGCCCGACATGGTAGTCGGCTCGCATCCCGGCTTCGTCCACGAACAGGATCACAGCGCCCTCACTGCGTGCTTGCGCCTTCAAATCAGGATAGGTCTTCTCAATCCAAGCCTGCACGTCGCCGATGGTGCGGAGATGCGAGCGGAACTTGGGCTTCTGGGGTGTCAGGCCCATGCGCTTGAGAGCGCGACGCACAGTCCACACGCTGGCTTGGACTCCGAACTGGTCGACGATCGCCTGTCGCACGCGGACGGCAGTCCAATAGGCGAACGAAAACTTCATCTGCTGGGGGGTCTTGTCACGGACAGTGGTGAGCATCCACTGCAAGATTTCGTCGCTCAGGATTCGCGGACGGCCAGCACGCGGCTTATCCTCCAAGGCCCCGAAGCCATCTGAAGCCACCTTGACAAGCCAAGCATTTATGGTCGGTTGAGTGACGGAGAAGAGCGCGGACAGCAGGGGAATCTGGAGTCCACTCTGCACCAGCGCAACGACTCTCTTTCTGATGGCAACCTTTTCTAAGAGTGGGACCGTTCTAAAGTCCTGCCTAAAGTCTAGCTTCATAATTCGATAATACCATGCTCAGCACACTGTTCGCAAGCGTATTTGGGGTGGAATAGAGTGCCAGAATGCAAGGAAATCACTTTTGCTCCCCTCAGTAACATAAAAGGCACTCCAAGGGCGCGTGGCCCCGCCGGGCGTGTGCCAGTCCATCTGCACGCACACGGTACGCACGAGCTCTGTGCGGCTGAGTTCGGGGAAGAACTTCACGGTCTCCTGGATCTCGGCGATCTGGTGCCGGCTCAGGCGTTCGCCGCAGAACGTGGTGGAAGGCAGATTGCGGATCAGCGGATCCATACGGGGACCGGTAGCAGGGCGGCAATTCCATCAGAGCAGAACCGGAACGCTATGTCAAGCGGTGGCGCGAATCTACCCGAATCCGCCGACCACCCCGCACCAACCCTCCATCTAGTGGTTCTGGTGGGCTTTGCGGGCAAGAATTTACAAACTACGTACTAACGCTTATACGAATGCCATTGGTTCTACCACGGGTCGAAGGAGTGGACCGCGCCGGGGTCGGTGCGGGAGATGCTGGGGACGAAGGACCGGCGGTTGCGGGAACTGGAGCCCGGGTTCGGGTACTACTTCAGGGACTTGCGGGAGATGCCGGTCGAGCAGCTGGCGTCGGACGCGGAGACACGGGCGGGGTTGATCGCGCTGCGCCACTCGCACGACAAGGGGCAGGAGGAGCGGCTGCGGGCGCTGCCGGAGGTGCTGGCCGGGCCGCGGTCGGGATCCGAGTACGAGAAGCAGGTGATCTTGTATCTTATGGGTGTATGGAGAATGTCGGTGGGGAAGCTGAAGGAAACGGCGGAAGAGGTCAAGCCGAGGAGGGGTAGGGCCGTGGTTGGACAGATTGTGCAGGAACTGATTGAAAGTGGGTTCGTCAAGGGCGAGGCCAGCGGGCTCGTCAAGGGGCTGGCTGGTGCACTGACCGACGTGTTGGAACGTCGATTCGGTATGTTACCCGGTGCGGTGCGCGCTTGGATCGCAGCGGCCCCAGCGGATGAGCTGAGGTCCCGGCACATGGACTCGCTGGGAGCCAACTCTCTTGCCGAGCTGTTTCCAGAGCTTGACTTGGCCTGACGGTGTGGCCGGCCTGGTGCGGGCCGCATTTGCGCCCCGCTGGGCGCCGAGTTGACTGCCGGGCCTTGGCAGGCCCGTTATGTGGACCGGGCCGGTGGGCAGGGTCGTCGGCGATGGTCCCTGCTCGATCCGTGCCAGGACGCCTGGCCCGCGAGGGTTTCCGAGCACTGGTGCCAACACCATGCCCTTGGACCCTGAAGTGCCCCCGGTTGGGGGGCACTTTGAACTCTCGGCGTGACAGGGATGCACGGCACGAAGCTGGCGGGGTCTCAGAGGAGCCCCAGCGGTAAGCCGTTGATGGTCCACTTGCCCGACCGCAATTCCGTCGAACTGGACTGGTGCTCGTCAATGAAGCTGAGGGCCTCCCGCTCAAAGAGATCGGTGGTGTATAGGCCGCGGTCTCGGTCAGTCGCAGCATTGCCGCGGTACATGGAGGGTGCGCCGTAGCGCTCGTGCGTCCAGTAGTCGATTCCGGTATTGAAGAATCCGTAGGAGGCCTCGAAGCCTCGCTGGAGCGGCAGGAATCGGTGCAGCGATCCGAGGTCCGATTTCCCGAACACTCCCGTCGCATACCCGCTGTCAGCCAAGACATCCGAGAGCAGCACCTCGCAGGTGTCCATTCCCAGAATCCGCTCGGGGCTGATGGCGTACTCGTGGGAAGCGTACTCGTGCCCATCGTCGACCCGGTCGTTGCGGAAGTTGTCGTAAGTGCCGTTCCGCTGCGGGTATCGCCTCGTGAGCAAAGCACCTCTGGACGGAGTGCAGACCGGGAACGCTGAGTAGTAGCTCGTGAGGCGGATGCCCTCGCTGGCGAGGCGGTCCAATCGGGGAGTCTGGATGTCCGGGCTGCCCATTGCCCCGAGGTCCATGTAGCCTTGGTCGTCGGAAACGATCAGCAGGATGTTCGGGGGCCGACCGTGCAAGGCTGGCATGACCAGCATTGTGACGATCGCGATCCACCGTGCCATTCGGCCAATTCTACGCAGCCTTGCGCATAGCAGGGCTCAGGCTCGGCGTCAAGCGCGTGCCTCGTGCTCTATCCGAAGCGCGCCGATCGATCCGTTGTCACCGTGCCTGACTCCAATGATGGGGTCCTTGAGCCGCATTGCCCGCGGGCACTGGCCCGCGCTCAACGCTCCATGCTCGCAAAGTATCGCCGCGCTTCCCGCATCACCCTGGGGGCGAGCAGCAGGGAGGAGGTCATCGTGGGAATCGCCATGAAGCCGTACATGCCGTCAATGAAATCCAGCACCGCGGTGTGTGAGGCCACTGCGGCAATCAAGATGGCTCCCACGTAGATGTACTTGTAGACCCGCTGGCGTTCCGCACCGATCAGGAACCCCAGCGACTTTTCGCCGTAATATCCGCACGACAGGGTCGTGGTGAATGAGAAGAACAGTATGCAGATGAACAGCACATAGGTGCCCGCGCCCGGCAACACCTGTTCGAACGACGCTGCCGTTACCGAAACCCCCTGAAGGCTTGCATCCGTCCAAGTCCCGGTGCACAGGACGATCAGCGCCGTGCTCGTGCAGATGATGAGCGTGTCGATGATCGGTCCCAGCATTGCCACCAAGCCCTCGCGTGCCGGCTGGTCTGTCTTCGCAGCCCCGTGCGCCAACGCCTCCGAGCCGATGCCGGCCTCGTTGGAGAAAGCGGCCCGGCGAATTCCAGTGACAAGCACTGCCCACACAGCGCCGCCGGCGACCGCTTCTCCCGTGAAAGCGTCCGAGAGAATCGCGGAGATCGAGGCTGGGATCTTTCCGGCGTTCAACGAGAGAATAACCGCGCCGCACCCCATGTAGAGCACCACCATGCCGGGCACCATGCGCGAGGCCACCTTGCCGATGCGCTGGATTCCGCCTGCGAGGATGGCGCCTGCGACGGCTGCGATCGCCGCGCCGAGGGCAAGGTTGAAGCGCCAAGCCTGGGATGGGTCCGAAACCCAGCCCAGGGGCGTCGCGACCGTCTCTCTCGCGATCTGCACCAGCTGGTTGACCTGAAACATAGGAAGGGTGCCGCACAGTGCGCAGACCGAGAAGAACACCGCCAGTGGCCTCCACCGCGCTCCGAGGCCGTGAACGATGACGTACATCGGCCCGCCCTGAATCTCGCCGCGGCTGTCGGGACCGCGGAACTGGACTGCCAGTGTGCACGTGAAGAACTTGGTCGCGATTCCGGCAAGCGCGCAGATCCACATCCAGAACACCGTTCCTGGACCGCCGGTCTGGATGGCCACCGCGACACCGGCGATGTTGGCCATGCCGATGGTGCTCGCAAGAGCGCTGCTCAACGCCTGAAAGTGGGAGACTTGGCCGGGGTCGGACGCCGAGTCATATCGTCCGGAGAGGATCTTGACCGCATGCCCGAAATACCGGAACGGGATTAGCCGAGAGTAGGCGAAGAAAAAGCATCCGCCGCCGACCAGCAGCACCAGGACGACTGGTCCCCAGGCGAAGCGGGCAAACGCCGATATCAGGTCGGCAATCTCGGGCACCCCCACAGGATAGGGGACGGGGCCACCCGGCCCTCGACTGGGCACCGGACGGTCGGCTGGCCAGCGGTTGCCGAGGCCCACCTCGGAATCCTAATGGTCGAGTGGCGAGACTCGGCCGGATTGTTGCGAGACGAGCGGCCAAACTCGGGCCGAGCATTCGGGCCGGGACGCCCCGTTCGATGGCCCGGCTGCGGGTCAGCCCTCAGCGGCCCAGCGATGCCCAGTCGGCGACCATCTTCTCGACCTCGGCGCGATCGTATCGGCCCCAGGGCGGGTAGGCTTGGTTCGCCAGCAGCGCATCCATGCGGTACGGGCCGGACTCAATCCCCTCCGGCGGCACCTCGGCGCCCGCGATCCAAGCGATCGCGTTCAGCACGAGCTTGCGGTAGGACGGGTGGGCCCAGTTCCAGTGCACGTGTCCGCCCGTGAAGCCAAACCCGCGCCCGCCGCCGGGCCGCTCGCTCGCCCACGCCAGCGTTTGCCAGTCCCGGCGCTCCACAGCGGCACGGGCGTAAGGATTGCCGGATGCCTTGCCATCCGGGCGGCTCATCGTCTCCGGCGGGGCCACGGCCTGCAGGATCGGCGTGACTCCCGCGTTCCCGGGCCGGAATCGAATGTTGAAGTACCACTCGTCGTGGATCTCGAACGGTTCGACACCGTTGGTGATGGGGTGTCCCTCCGCCAGCCGTGGCGAGCGAATCGTCCAGTGGGGGTTCACCGACCACCATTGCTCGAAGTAACCGCCGATCCAGTCAAGGAACTTGACGCCGGGCTCGCCTGTCGGCAGCTCGACGGCGAAGTGGATGGCGCCGATCCCCGCACCGCGCGCGGCGAGCCGGTTGATGCTCGCCAGGTCCGCGAGCCAGGGGTGGCGCAAACCCCCGCTGCTGAAGAGCACGACCGCGTCCGCGTTGTCCAGGGCTGTCGGGTCCGCCGGATGGCCGCCAAAGTAGCCGGTCGAATGGATCTGGGGGAAATTCTCGTCAAGCGCGCGCATCAGCAGCTTGAGGCCGGCCGTGTACTCGTGCGATCCGTAGCCGTGGCTCCTCGGCCCGCTGATGAAGACCACCTTGCGAGTGCCCGGGGCCATCCGGAGGCGCTTGAGCTCGATGTTGCGGAATCGCACGGTCATCGGGGGTCCGCGGTGCACCTGCAGGCCGAGAAGTCCGGCGACCGGGGCGTCGGGGTCGTTGTCTGTGACGTCCACCATCACGTGACCGTTGATCTTGTGGATGTAGCGGTTGCCCCGCGCCAAGATCTCGAATCGGTTCCATCCGTCCAGGTCGATCTTGGACTGCAGCTCCGCCGGGTCGCCAACGCTCCCGGTGACCGCCGGCTTGCCGTCGGCGCCGATCTCCACCTTCTGGCCGCGGCGGGCGAGAATGCGCCTCGAGCGTTCCCCGTAGAGTCCCCCGGTATGTTGTTCGCCGGCCTCGAAATCCGCCTGCAGCCCTCCCAAGATGTGCGGGCCCCACACCTTCGGCTTCTCGAAAGCCCGGTACTGGATTCCCGAGTTGCCGCCCTCGATCTGGAACTCGAGCCGCAGCTCGAAGTCGTCAACCTCCCCGTCTCTCCAGACCAGGAACGAGTTTGCAGGGATCGGATCCTCGGCGCTGGTGCGCCCCACGATTGCGCCGTCCTCGACGCTCCACAGCTTAGGGTTGCCTTCCCAGCCTTGCAGCGAGACGCCGTCGAAGATCGGCACGAATCGGCCCGCCGGTCGCGCGGCTGCTAGGGCAGCGGCTGTCGCCACCGTTGCCAGTGCCAATGTCAGGGCCCGTCTTTGCATCATGCTCCTCCCAATCGCGCCGTCAACCCCGCACCGGCGGGCTCCGGCCAAGCCATGATAGCCCGTCCGACGGCTTTCAGCCGGTTTCCACCACTGCCTTCGCGGGTTCGCTAAGTGCCATGTTCGCAGAGACCTGCGGGCCTTCCCACGGTAGGGAGAACCAAAACGTGGAGCCCTCTCCCAGCTCGCTCTGGACCCAGGCTCGGCCGCCGTGGGCCTGGACCAGATGCTTGACGATCGCGAGGCCCAGGCCCGTGCCTCCAAGCTCGCGCGAGCGAGCCTTGTCGACCCGGTAGAACCGCTCGAAGAGTCTGGGGATGTGCTCAGCCGCGATCCCGATGCCGGTGTCTCTGACGAACAGGTCGATACCGCCGGGCCGGTCAACCGCGCCGAGCGTGATCTGCCCAGTCGCGTGGGTGTACTTGGCGGCGTTGTCGAGAAGGTTCGCGAGTATTTGCTGGATTGCGCCCGGATCGCAGAGGACGGTGGGCGAGCCCTCGGGCAGTTCGACCGAGATTTGAAGATTCTGGGTCTCGAGGAGGGGCCTGATGCCGTCCGCGGCCAGCCCCAGCACTTCGGCGACCGACTGCTCGGAGAACTCGTACTCCCGGGCATTAACCTCGATCTTGGAGAGCGTCATCAAATCCGAGGTGAGCTGCGTCAGCCGCTTAGCGTTCTGCCAGAGAATCTTGACGAAGCGCTCGTTGTTCTGCTGGTCGTGAATCGCGCCGTCCAGCAGCGTTTCCGCGTATCCGGCGATCGACGCCAGCGGTGTGCGCAGCTCGTGGGAGACGTTGATCACGAAGTCCCTGCGCACCTGGTCGATGCGCTCCAGTTCGGTGATGTCGTGAAACACGGCCGCGACCGCTCGGACCTTGCCCTTCTTGCTCTTGATCGGCGCGCACGAGACGCGCCACGACCGCCGCGACGGGGCGTCCATCGAGACCTCGGCCGTGCACGGCTCCGAAGTCTTGATGACGCGCCGGAAAATGCTCGCCATCTGATCCGTCTTCCATGACTTGATCGGCGTTAGCGGTGAGAGGTCTTCCCCGGGGAAGATGCGTTCGATGGCGGGGTTGTGGAGCGCGATCCGCCCGCGCCGGTCGAGGACCAGGACGCCCTCTCCGATGCCGTTGACGGCGGCCACGAACCGAGAGCGCTCGTCCTTGAGTTGCTGGAAGCTGGCCTTGAGCTTGCCGGCGGTGGCCTTGAGGCTCGCCGTGAGGTCGTCGAGCTCCCGCAAGTTCCCACGGTCGGGCGGTCCGTTGTCGGCCTCGAAGTTGCCCTGCGCGATCGAGTTGGAGAGCTCCACGATTTCCGAGAGGTGGGCGGAGATGCGACGGGCCGACCACGCAATTGCCAGCGCGAGGGGGGTCACGATCACCAGCATCACGGCCGCGATCTGCCCGCGCACGTCGCCCGCCATGGCGTCGACCTGTTCGAGGGGCAGCGCCAGCCGCACGGCACCGCCTCCGTCCATCGGAATCGCCACGTAGAGCAGGTTTGCCTCCACGGTCTTGCTGAAGCGGCGGCTCGTCGAGACGTGGCCCGCCAGCGCGCCGGCGAACTCGGGCCGCCTCGCGTGGTTCTCCATCCGCATGGGGTGCGCTTCCGAATCGGCCATCACCTCGCCGTCTTCGTCGATCACCGTGATCCGCGCCTGGGCCCGGCCGGCGAGATCCTGCAGCGCCGATTGGTATTCGTCCGCCCGGATTCGGCCCAGCGCCGTCTCAACGAGCCGCGCCTTCTCCTCCAGGCTGGTCTCGAGCCCGCCCTCCAGATTCCCGACCGTGATGCTGCTGACCAAGACCAGGACCGCCACGGCGGTCACGACCAGCGGCACGATCGTGACCAAGCCGAGCTTGAGGAAGATGCGCGCGGTCATTCCGGGATGTCGAACCGGTAACCGAACCCGCGGATGGTGTGAATCCACACCGGTTGCTTGGGATTGCTCTCGATCTGCTCCCGCAGGCGCCGCACGTGCACGTCGATATTTCGCGGGGTGATGTGCCTGCCGCTGCCCCAAACGTTCGCGATCAGCTGTTCGCGCGTAAAGGCCTTCCCCGCATTCCGGGCGAAGAATCCGAGCAGTGAGAATTCGGTCACGGTGAGGGGCAGGCGTGCCCCGTTCAGGTGCGCCTTGCGGGCGGCATAGTCGATACTCAGACCGTTGGCCGACAACCGCTGGGGTGCGTTGGGTCGCTCGGCGCGACGGAGGTGCGCCCGGATGCGAGCCAGCAGTTCTCTCGGGCTGAACGGCTTGGTGATGTAGTCGTCCCCGCCGATTTCCAGTCCCAGCACCCGGTCTCCCTCTTGGCTCAGGGCTGTGAGGAACAGGATCGGAATCTCCGCCGTGGACGGGCTGGACCTGAGCTGCCGGCAGAACTCAAACCCATCGCCGTCCGGCAGCATGACATCGAGCAGGACCAAGTCCGGCTCTTGGTCCCGAATGGTCGCGTGCGCACCCGACAGGCGGTGCAGCGTCGTCACGCCGTAGCCGGCCTTGCGGAGGTTGTACTCGAGCAGAGTGCAAAGGTCGCGGTCGTCCTCAACCACGACTAGCCGCTGTGACATAGTGCGACCCTGATTATATTGCACCGTTGGCGGCGCCGCTTTCCGATGCCCGCGTTCGAGAATCACTAGAATGGCAGTTGGGCACGCCGTGGCGCGTGCTGCGGGAGGGACATGCGGCTGGATGGAAAGGGCGCCATAGTGACGGGCGCTGGCAGTGGAATCGGGGAGGCCGTGGCACTCCGATTCGCCCAAGAGGGCGCGGAGGTCGTCACGATCGGGCGAACTCCGGAGAAGCTCGAACGGGCCCGCGACGGCGCCGGGGATGCCGCTCGCCGCATCCATCCCTATCCCATGGACGTCAGCGATCCCGAAGCGGCGGACGGGATGGTGGCTTGGGCCCTTGGGCGCATTCCTCAGGTAGACATCTTGGTCAACAACGCTGGCACGAACGTTCCGCGTCGCGGTCTGGACGTGCTCAGCAGGGAAGACTTCGACCGGGTTGTGCGGGTGAACCTGAGCGGCCCTTTCTACCTGATGCATGCCGTGCTGCCGGCCATGCGCGAACGCCGGGACGGTGTGCTGATCACCGTGTCCTCGATCGCGGGCGTGCGGACCTCCGTGCTCGGAGGGGCGAGCTACAGCGCCAGCAAACACGGCGTTCGTTCGCTCAGCCTGGCCGCTCACTTGGAAGAGGGCCAGCGCGGGATCCGCTCGTGCGTGATCAGCCCGGGCGAGGTCGACACGCCGATTCTCGACCGCCGCCCGGTCGTGCCGTCAGACGAGCGCCGGGCGAAGATGCTGCAACCCGGAGACGTGGCGGAGGCCGCGCTGCTGGTCGCGACGCTGCACCCGCGGGCGTCGATCCCGGAACTTGTGATCGCGCCGACCAACCAGGCCTATTCGTGAGGCCCGCGCGCGCTACGCGTCGTCAGACGGTCGGGAGTCCATGATTGCCCGGCTGGGCTTGAACCGCACCGTGGTGCTCGGCTTGGCGTCGAGCCACTCCCCCGTCCGAGGGTTCCGGTGGGGGCGACCCTGGCGGTGAGACAGGCGGAAGGTCCCGAGTCCGCGGAGCTCGACGCGCCGGCCCCGGGCCAGCGACTCCCCGATCGTGCGGATGACCGTATCGACCGCGATGCGGGCGTACTCCCGGTGGAGGCCGGTCTGCGCGACCACGTGTTCAACCAGTCCCGCCTTTGTCACCGCCTGATTCCTGCCCAAGTCCCATGCTATGCGCCCCGCGAGCAGGGGCGCCAATCTCTCGGGGACGAATGGCGCTCGGCCGCCTTGGGCCCTTGCCTGCGTTTGCCCCCGGCATGCGGCCGTGGTATGCTGGTCGCGCATTCTGCGGACCGGCGGGCTTGCCCGGGCTTTGCGCCGGTCGCGACAGGGGAACTACTGACAGCCTTGGGGATTGATGGGGATCGAGCGCCGCGTGGCGCCGGGCTCTATATTTTGTGCCGCCCGGCTCCGGGGGCCGGCGTGATACGGGGGTAGCCATTTACAGACGACGATTCCGCCCGATTCGAAGGGTCCGCAGACAGAATGTCAATGAGACGATCCGCGCTCGCGAGGTGCGGGTCGTTTTTCCGGACGGTCGCACGGCCGTCATGCCTACCAGTGAGGGGATTCGCCGGGCGAAGGCCATCGGGCTGGACTTGGTCTTGGTGTCACCCACGGCCAGGCCCCCTGTCGCCAAGGTCATCGATTACGGCGAGTACTCCTACCTTGAGAAGAAGCGGCGCAGTGACGCCAAGAAGAAGCAGCACCGGATCGAGGTCAAGGAGGTCAAGTTCCGCCCGAACACTGACCAGCACGACTACGACTTCAAGAAGAATCACGCAGTAAGGTTCCTCAAGGAAGGGAACAAGGTCAAGGCGACGGTGTTCTTCCGGGGGCGCGAGATCACCCACCCGGAGATTGCCGAACGGTTGTTGCGGGGCCTCGTGGAGGACCTTTCCGAGCTCGGAAGCCCCGAGACGCAGCCGCGCATGGAGGGGCGGACGATGACGATGCTGATTGGCCCGTCCAGGTCGCAGAAGCTCGCTCACCAACAGCGCCGAGCCGCTGGCGGTCCGCCCGTGCGGCGCAGGATACGCCGTCCGCAAGGCGCCCGCCGGTAGGCAAGCCGGGCCGGCGGGCGCAACGCCCGTCGAGCTCTAGCCTGGGGCGGGGCCAGTCACGACAGCCATGGCCTGCACCCGGCTGCCGGCGCGCGCGGTTGCGAGCACGGTTTCCCCGGGGGCCACGCCGGTGAGGCCGCGCAAGGGCAGGGAACCGTCCTCGAGCGTCCGGGCACCGCGCAAGGGCCGCCCGTCCGGCGACGACAGCAGCACGTCCGCGCTGGGCAGCAGCGTGATCTCCGGCAGCGAGCAGGAGAGCGGGCGCCCGGTGGTCGCCGCTGTGACGGCGACGGACCCGCCGCCCCGGGGATCCTCGGAGGGCGGGTCGACCAAGTTGCGGACGCGCAGCCCGATGCGCGGGTCCGTCCCGAGGGGGTCAAACTCCATTTCCAGGAAGTTCCAATAGAACGGGCCGCCGAGCTTGCGCAGGTCCGGCGTGTCGTAGCGCTGGTGGTAGAGCGCGGTGACCTCGACCTCTCGACCGTCGAAGTCCCGCATCCGCGGCCCGAAGCCCTCCTTGACACCGCGTCCGCCGCTGCGCCCGATCGGGCCGAACGAGCACTCGTAGACCCTGTGCTCGAGATTCTGCAAGATCATCCCGACGTGGACATCGCCGTAGACGGTCACCACTCCGTCTCTGGATCCCAGGACTTCCAGCACGCGGTCCGCGCCGGCGGCGACCCAGCCGGCGTAGTCCGCGGCCACGCGGTCCCGCTCGCCCAGCACGGTCTTGGCGTCGGGCCGTCTCCCGTTGCCGGTCCAGACGGTGTGCATCCCGTTGATGCCCGTCAGGCAGATCAGGGGCGAGGAGTCCGTCCTGATCGTCTCACGCAGCCACGCGAACTGCTCTTCTCCGAGCAGGCTGCGCGTGACGTCCGTGCGCGAGTAGAGGTTCGGCCGGCCGCCCCAGCCCTGGTCGTCCCAGATGTTCGTGTCTTGGCTGCTGCGCCACAGCCGGGAGTCGAGGATCAAGAGGCTGAAGTCCCGCTCCGGCATCTTCCAGCGGCGCCATTTCTTGGGATTGGCGGTCGCGGACGGCGCCTCGTCTCCGGTGACTAGGTGATGGACGATCTGGAAGTTGCGCCGCATGTAATCGCGGTCTTGGCCGAGGTCCGGATGCGTGCGGATGGCGATCTGCTCGGGCCCCTTGACGTCGTCCATGCCGTAATCGTGGTCGCCGGGGTTGATCGTGTTCCAGTGGCGCATCATTTGCCAGCGGGTCGTGGGGCCGCACAGGGTGGTCGTGACGATCTTGTAGGCGTCGTCGGGCGAGGGCGGGTAGAGCAGAAGCTCCATGTACCAGACGTCGTCCTCCCACATCATGACTTGGAAGTCGTAGTCCTCGAGATGCCGGTAGGCTCCGGGCGTTGGCTGGTCGTGGACGAAGAACCCTTCGCCCGGCTGGTCGCCGGGAAGGTTTGGCCCACCCCCGTGGATGGCGTGGCACGACAGGCCGCACAGCTTGTACGGTGCCGTCAGTCTCGGCAGCCGGCCCACATACTGCCCGTCCCCGGGCACGTGGCCAACCTGGCCAGTCCCGATGCCAACCGCGTCGCTGCCGAGCCGCGGGTCGGCGGTGACGTCCGCGCCGTCCTTCCAGACCGTGTAGTAGAGGGTTGTCGCGGCAGGATTGCGCGGGAGCGTGGCGTCGATCACCGCGGTGCTGCGGCGGAAGTCGTTGGTCACAATGGCCGCCGAACCTGCAGGCGCGACCGCTTCCCAGCCCCCCTCCGGGCGGGGGCTGTCGGCCACGCGGACCTCGGCGGTCTGCCCGTCGTCGCGGAACAAGGCCACGAACCGGACCTGCCAGCGGCCGTCAACTTCCCGCAGCGTGTCTCCCAGCGCGTAGCAGACGTGGCACGCGTTGATCCGCGGGCGGAGCGGGACGGTGCCCTGTGGCTCCACCGCAAATTCCCGGACGTCAAAGTCCAGCAGGCCGCGACCCGCGATTCCCGCGAAACCGCTCAGGTGCTTGGCCCGGTCCACATTGGGCACATGTACGCTCGCGACGGCCCCGCGGCCGCCTGTTGAGAGGGTGGCCCTGACCTCGCCCGCTCCGGCTGCCGGCCCGCCGACCGTGACCTCGATCTCGTACGTCTCCCCGGCCTTGGGAACGGGGACGCGCTGCACCGCCACGACTTCGTCCGTGCCGTGCTCTCGGATTCCGAAGTAGCCATCGTCGGTCCAAGCCGCGATCCAGGCACTGCGACCGTTCGGCCCGCCCATGCCGAAAGACTCGTAGAGGGTCGCGGATCCGAACCCAAGTCCGAGCATGCCGTAGCCAGCCCTGTACATCTGCCAGCCCTGGCTGTCGCCGTCGCGCGGTCCGTGCGCCTCGGCAACGACGCGACCGGCGATGCGCAGGCTGTAGTTTCCGTCGAGGCGCCACCGCCGGTGCCAGATCAGCCCCGGCGGGAGCGAGGGGTCGTAGTCCACCGGCATGCTGAAGCCGCCCATGCGGTCCCCGTGGGTCTCGTAGTGGTACGGGAACCCGGTATTGCGCGCCCGGTCCCCCACGCTGTGAATCCGCCTTCGGAGCGCCCCGCCCCGGATGCTCCAGTAGCCGGGGTTGAGGGATTCCCAGTCATCGCCGTGGTACGCCTTGTCAGGCCCCTCGAATGTGACCGCCTCGGCGCGGGCGGGGCGCGATGCGGCGGCGGCAACCGAGGTGGCGGCCGTGCGCAGAAATGTCCGGCGATCGACAGGTGAGGCCATTGTCGCGGCATTCTATCAGGGACGCGGAGTTTGAGCCTCTTCCAATATGAAATGAGCGTGAACGGAGGTCTTGTTTCCAACATGAAATGAGCGTGAGCGCGCCTAGGAGCGTGCACCGGATCGCCAGGCGGGAACCATGGGGGGATGGTGATGCAGGTTGAGACGGACGGGCTGAGAACGCTGGAGGAGGTGGAGGCGTTCGTCAACCGACATGCCGGGGCGGAGATCAAGGCGCCGGGGCGGGCAGCGGCCTACGCACAGATCGGCACGGTGGTGCGGCGGTTCGCGTACTGGAAGCGGAGGCGGGCGGAGCAGGGGCTGCTGCGACGCTACCTGCAGCTGACGACGGGCTTGTCGGAGTCCCAGCTGACGCGACTGGTGGGACGCTACCTACGGGAGGGAGAGTTGCAGGACCGGCGGCGGGGGCCGGCGGAGGGCTTCCGGCGCAAGTACCGGCTGCAGGACATTCTGTTGCTGGCGGAGACGGACGCGTTGCACGGCACGCTCTCGGGGCCGGCCACGCGCAAGCTGCTGGAGCGGGCATGGAAGGTTTTCGGGGACTGCCGGTACGAGCGTCTGGCGCAGCTCTCGAACGGCCACCTGTACAACCTGCGGCGGCACAGCTCGTATGAGCGGAGGATGGGATCGAAGACGCGCACGCGGCCGACAACGGTGGCGATCGGGGAGCGACGGCGGCCGCGGCCGGAGGGTCGTCCGGGTTACCTGCGGGTGGACTCGGTGCACCAGGGGGACTTGGGCAGGGTCAAGGGGCTGTATCACGTCAACGTGGTGGACGACGTGACGCAATACGAGTTGGTGGGCACGGTGGAGCGCATCGCGGAGCGCTTCCTGCTGCCGGTGCTGGAGGGCTTGCTGGGGGCCTTCCCGTTCGAGATCCGGGGCTTCCATTCCGACAACGGTTCCGAGTACGTGAACTACCGGGTGGCGGGCTTGCTGGACAAGCTGCGCATCGAGGAGCAGACCAAGTCGCGGGCCCGGCGGTGCAACGACAACGCCTTGGCGGAGTCCAAGAACGGCAACGTCATCCGGCGCTACCTGGGCTACGGGCACATCCCGGCGCGGCACGCCGCCAGGCTGCACGCATGCACCTTCGGGGTGCTCTCGCCGTACCTGAACTACCACCGTCCATGCTATTTCCCGCGGGAGCGGGCGGACCGCCGGGGAAAAGTGCGAAAATTCTACGCATACAACGACATACAGACGCCCTACGAGAAGCTGAAGGGGCTTCCGGAGGCGGCCAGCCGGCTGCGGGCAGGGGTGAGCTTCGAGGCGCTGGACCGGGAGGCGTACGCGCGCACGGACAACGAGGCGGCGCGGGAGTTGAACGCGGCCAGCGACGCGCTGTTCCGGGAGTTGCGGACGGATTGCCGGTAAGGGATTGGCGGGCTGACCGCGGCGGCCCGGCCGGGGAGCCGGGCCGCAGATGGCGCGGGGCGGTCTGCGGACGCGGACCGGGGTTCGGCAGCGGTCGAGCAGGGAGTGGCCTGGCCGGGCCGGCCAGGCGGTGCCCGACGACGGGCGTCCAGCGGCCCTGAACAGGCCTGCGCCAGGGCTGGCTGCGAAGCCGGGCGCAGGGGGCTGCCGGGCGCAGCTCGCGGTCGGGCAAGGGACACAGTCCTTCCCGTACTGGATGCAGGAACGGGTGCAGGGCTACCGAAACTCCCGGTCGCGGCGGCGCGCCCATCTGCTCGGGAGTGGAGGGCAATTTGACGGGCAGCCGCACGGATGCCAAGGTGACAGGGCGGTCGGGGAATGAGCCTGTCAGGGGCTGTCGGGCAGCTCCAGCGGGTCTGCGGCATGCGGATGGCGGGGATCCTCGGGGAACGAGCAATTGGTTTGCATCCTGCCCATGGCCCCGTGAAGAGCTGGCCTTGGTGGCCCACAGTCTGTGGCAGCAGCGCTCGCCACGGACCGACCCGATCGAGGGGGGCGTTCCGGCGCCAGCTCCTCTTCGGCGGAAGAGGATGGCCGGTGCGGGCTTGTCAGCATCGCGAGTGCGACATGGAAGGGTGGGCGAGGCCCAAGGGCCGAGGTCGGGGAACGAGTCAGCACCAAGCGCGATGCGCGTCGGGAGAGGAGGCAGAATCCGCTCCCCAGAATGCAGCATGCCGAGGCGGGGTGAGCGGCTGGCTTCGGTCGCTCCGCTCCCTTCGCCAGCCGCTCACCCCGCCTCGCGACGCCCCGCCGGTCGATGCGGTATGATTCCGCCTACCCGCGCCTCTCCACGCTCATTTCTGTATTGGAAAGGACTGTTTGCGCTTCGAGCGCCAGCGGACCGGGGCCCGGGTCTTCCCGTGTCCCACCGCCAGCGGCCAAGCGGTCCGGGGTGGGCCGCGCAGTGCCGGCACGCATGGCCTTTCCAGGCCGGGCGGGACGGGGCAGGCGGCCATGCCGGGATTCCTCGCTTCCTTGGCTGGCAGATCAACTCTCGGGACCGGGTGCAGTAGAATGCCAGCGATCGGCGGTCCCGATGGCCTCGAAGCAGACTGAGAAGCGTTCCGCACTCGCATCGCTGGCGGCCGGCGCGCAGGCGGCGTCGCGCGCCGCGGCGGAGATCGCGATCGTGGGGCTGGATGCATGGGCAATCCGCTCGAGCCCGGAGGCTGCCCCGCAACTGGTCGTCGCGCTTCGCACGAGTTCCGGCGTGACCGGGTTCGGCGAGTCCGTTCCCGGCGCGGACCCTGCCTCGTCGGTGGCCCAAGTGTCGCGTTACGCAGGTGTCCTTGAGGGCATGGATGCCATGGCAAGCGTTGCCGTGCGGGCAGTGCTGGCATCGGCACCGCCGTTTGTCCGCGGCGCAGTTGACATCGCCCTGCTCGACACCCGGGGCAAGCTCGTCGGCGCTCCGATCTTTGACCTTCTCAGCGGACGGACGCGCGACAAAGCCCGGGCGATGGCATCGCTGCGAGGGTCCGGCGAGCGTGCGGTGGCGCGCCAGCTGGCCGCGGCGCGCGCGGACGGCTTCCTTGCCTTTTCGGTGCCCGTGCCGCTGCCTGCCGGGACTCCGGTCCGTGGCCGCGCGTTTTTCTCCCGGACCGAGGGCATGCTCCGGCGCTTGCGCGACGCTGGCGCTGAGGACCTGGTTCTGGACTGCGAGGGTCTTCCCACCGCGTCCGAGGCGGCTGGGTTGGCCTCCCGCCTCGAGCGGTTCCACCTGATGTGGATGGACGAGCCCACCAGCCAGATCAGCGACTCTGCGCTGGGGAAGATCTCCCACGAATCGGTGACCCCGGTGGGATGGGGCCGGCGCATCACCACGGCAGGTCGATTCCAAGACCTGTTGCGCCTGCAGGTCATCGATGTGCTGCGGCCGGACATCGGACTGCACGGGATCAGCGGGACTCGCCAGCTAGCGTCATTGGCCGAGGCCTATTACACCGCCGTCGCACCGTTTCACAGGGGCGGCCCGATCGGCACGGCGGCCGCGCTGCAGGTCGCCGCAACGATTCCCAATTTCGTGGTCCAAGAGGTGGCATTCTCACCAGACGGGGCCGAACGGCGCATGGGCGAGGCGATCGCGGGCACTTCTTTGCCGCGTCCCGTCGATGGGTTCTTCGCACTGCCGGCAGGCCCGGGGCTCGGGTTGCGGATCGACGAGGCGGCATTGGAGGAGTACGCCCTGTGAACCGTCGGCAATTCTTCGCGGGAGCGGTGATGGCCGGTTCCCCCTCCGCGATGGCGGCAGTGGCCCGCCGGTCCGCGCCATTCCTGGATTGCGCGTGCGCGCCGGCTGTCGCCCAAGCGGCGGCCACGGCGCCCGGGCCGATACGCGTCACCGGATTCAAGACGTTCGGCGTGACTTGGGAGGATGACTCTGACCGGCCGTATGTGTTCGTCAAGCTCGAGACGGACCAGGGGGTCGTAGGTTGGGGCGAGGCCACGCTCGAAGGCAAGGCTGGCGCCGTGCTGCAGACGATCGATGATCTCAAGGAGTTCTTTCTGGGTCAGGACCCGATGCGTGTCGAGCACATCTGGCAGAGCATGTACATCCATGCCTTCTATCGCGCGGGCCCGATCCTGGGGTCGGCCATCGCGGGCATCGACCAAGCGCTGTGGGACATCCGGGGCAAGGTTCTCGGCCAGCCGGTCTACCGGCTGCTGGGAGGTCCGGTCGAGCCGCGCGGCGTGCGGGGCTATTACCACGCCCGCGCGAATACTCCCGACGAGCTGGCCGCTCTCAGGGAAGTGGCGGAAGAGCTCGGGATCACAGCGTTCAAGAGCGGGATCCCGGGATACTACGAGTGGATCGAGACCAACCAGCGGATCAACGACGCCGTCGGCCGGGTCCAGGCGCTGCGAGAAGGGTTGGGAGACGGGATCGACATTGGCGTCGACTTCCATGCCAAGACCAGCCCCACCGTCGCCTCGATCATCTGCAAGGAGGTCGAGCCTTTGCACCTGATGTTCGTCGAGGAGCCCTGCCCGCCCGAGAACTACCGGGCCATGGCCCGCATCGCCCGCCGGACGACGACTCCGATCGCGACCGGGGAGCGCCTCGTGGCGCACTACTCGACCCAGCAGTTGCTCGAGGACGGCACGGTGGACATCCTCCAGTGCGACATCAACCACGTGGGGGGCATCACGGCCCTGCTGAAGGTGGGCGCGATGGCCGAGGCGTCCGGGTGCTACATGGCACCCCACGCATGTGAGGGGCCCATCGGCGGGATCGCCACATTGCACGTGGACGCGGCGATGCCCAACTTCATCGTCCAAGAGATCTGCTCCGGCGTGGAGCCGACCTTCAAGGAACTGCTGTGGCAGGACTGGCTCGGATTCCCTGCGATGCGCATGGTCGACGGGTACTTCCCCCTGCCGGAAAAGCCAGGCCTCGGGTTCGAGGTCGACGAGCAGGCCCTCTCGAGGCACCCGTTCAAGGGCACTAAGCCCATGAGCCGCGTCTGGCACGAGGATGGAAGCGTGGCCGCTTGGTGATGGGCCGGCCTTGCGCGGACACCTCCCGATTCCGGTCAGATTCGCGCCAAGCGTGGCGCTGCCGCCCGTGCCCGGAAGTCCTGCCACAATTGCAGGATGCGCATTACCGAGCCTGAGCCGCCATTCGCCAAGATGTGCCCGCAGCGGCGAGGGCTGTTGCTGTGTCTACTCGTCGCAGCGCTCTCGGCGTGGGCCTGCGGCAACGCGGCCGAGGATTCGGCCGGCGCCGCCCCGCCGAACATCATCTGGATCCTCACCGACGACTTGGGATGGGGAGATCTGGGCTCTTACGGCCAGCAGCAGATCGAGACTCCCCACTTGGACCGAATGGCCGAGGAAGGCATGCGGTTCACGGACGCCTACGCGGGATTCACGGTGTGCGCCCCCTCCCGCAGCGTCCTGATGACCGGCCAGCACACCGGTCACACCCGGGTCCGCAGGAATGGTTCGCCGGGTCTCTGGGAGGAGGATGTCACGGTGGCGGAGTTGCTGAAGGAGCAGGGGTATTCGACAGCACTAGTGGGCAAGTGGGGGCTCGGGATGGAAGACTCCCCCGGTGCGCCTTGGAGGCAGGGCTTCGACCACTTCTACGGCTACCTGAGCCAGGGGCACGCCCACAACTACTACCCGGAGTTCCTCATGCGGGGCCCGCAGCGTGAGGCGCTGCGGAACGTGGTCCGGCTGTCAGGGCGCTACGGGGGCATGAGTGGCGTCGCGGTGGAACGCGTGGACTATTCCCACGACCTCCTGATGGCGGACGCGCTGGGCTGGTTGCGCTCCCACGCACAAGGGCCGTTCTTCCTCTACTTGGCCCTCACCATCCCTCACGCCAACAATGAGGCCGGCCGAGCGGACGGTGGCGGCGATCCGGGCATCTCCTCGATCGTCGAGGACTTGGGCGATCACCGGGAACGCATCGGCATGGAGGTGCCCGACGCGGGCCAGTACCAGGCCAAGGATTGGCCTGGTCCGCAAAAGGGGACCGCCGCGATGATCACGCTGCTTGACCTTGGCGTGGGACAGATCTTCGAGGCGCTGTCCGATCTGGGCGTGGACGAGCGCACCGTGGTGTTCTTCAGCTCGGACAACGGGCCCCACGCCGAGGGCGGCAACGACCCGTTCTTCTTCGACTCCAACGGGCCGTTCCAAGGCTACAAGCGTTCGCTCCACGATGGCGGGATCCGGGTCCCGGCGCTGGTCCGGTGGCCGGGTCGGGTTGCGGCGGGGACGGTCAGTGACCTGCCGTGGTACTTCGCGGACTTTCTGCCCACGGTCGCGGATCTTGCGGGCTTTGCCGTGCCCCAAGGCGTTGATGGCGTGAGCATCGTGCCAGAACTGCTGGGCGAGGGCACGGTGGACAGGGAGCGGTTGATGTACTGGGGGGGCACGCCAGGGCGGGCCGAGGCCGTGCGGTGGGGATCTTGGAAGGCGGTTCGCGAGAAACCCTCCGAGCCCCTCGAGCTGTTCGACCTCGGCACCGACCCAGGCGAGCAGCGAGACGTGGCCGCGGAACACCCGGAGATCGCACAACGGGCCCGGGACTACCTTGCCACGGCGATCATCCCGCTCCCCGGGCAGCCGTAGCAGTTGGGCGTGACCCCGCGGGACGAGCGACAGAGCGCAGTGCCCCAAGTTCCGACCAGCCGGCTTTCCAGGCGCGCGCTAGGGCTGACGCTTGACCTTCCTTTGGGCATGCGCGATGGGAGCCATCGGCCTCGCTCATGCGCTGGTGCCATCGTACGGGGAGGAGTTCTTCGCGTTCATGGGCTCCGTTTACCCGGGCATCACCGGGTCCGGAACGCCATTGGACATCGCGCTGAGCGTTCTCTACGGGGTGGTCGACGGATTCTTCGCCGGTTACGTGCTCGCGTGGCTGTACAACGCGATCGCACGGCGCTTGGGCGGGACTGGGGTCTGAGCCGCCCCTGACGGACGGCAATCCGCCGATGGGCGCCGTCATGCCAACGCCCAAAGTTGCGCGTGATTGGGTAGGATTGAGACGATGCGCACCCGGTCTCCGCAGTCGATCCTTGCCGCCTTATTGCTAGTCCCGCTCGCGAGCCTGGCTGCGGAGACGCCAAGCCCTGAAGATCTCGAGTTTTTCGAGAACAAGATCAGGCCCGTCTTGGCGACGAACTGTTACGTGTGCCACTCGGCCGAGGCCAAGACCCGCATGGGCGGGCTCAGTCTCGATACCCGCGACGGCATCCGCGAGGGCGGGCAGCGGGGGCACGCGGTTGTTCCCTCCGACCCCGCCGAGAGCCTGCTCTTGGCCGCCATTCGCTATCAGGGCGATCTCAAGATGCCTCCCGAGGGCAAGTTGTCGGAAGACGTGGTCGCGAACTTCGAGACTTGGATCAAGATGGGCGCGCCCGATCCCCGCGAGAGTTCGGCCAGGGTCGCGGAGACCACGATCGATCTCAGCCTGGGCCGGGAGTACTGGGCATTTCAGGCCCCCGTCAAGCGCCCCCCGGCGCCTGTCAAGGACCTGGCCTGGCCGCGAGGCATGATCGACCAATACGTGTTGGCTGGCTTGGAGTCGCGCGGGCTCAGGCCGGTGGCCGACGCGGGCAAGCCGGACCTGCTCCGACGGGTGACGATCGATCTGACGGGCTTGCTCCCATCCGTCGAAGAGCTGGAAGCGTTTCTTGCCGACGACAGCGAGCGGGCACTCGCGAACGTTGTCGACCGGCTGCTGGACAGCGAGCGTTACGGCGAGCGGTGGGGGCGGCATTGGCTCGACGTCGTGCGATACGCGGACACCATCGGCCGCACGCGAAACCTTCCGTTCCCGATGGCGTGGCGCTACCGCGACTACGTCATTCGAGCCTTTAACCGGGACAAGCCCTATGACAGGTTCTTGGTCGAGCAGCTGGCCGGGGACCTCCTCCCCCACTCTTCGGGGGACGAGCGCCGCGAGAATCAGGTCGCGACGGGATTCCTCGCGCTGGGCGCCCACGACCTGAACGAGCCGGACGCGAAGCAGTTCGAAATGGACATAGCCGACGAGATGATCAACGTGACGACGCGCTCGGTCTTGGCCCTCAGCGTCGGCTGCGCGCGCTGTCACGACCACAAGTTCGATCCAATTCCGGCAAAGGACTACTACGCGATGGCGGGCATTTTCCACAGCGCGGAGTTGCGCAACGGCCTGCGCCGGAGGCCGCGCTTCAATGCCGGGTACTTCCAGATCGAGCGGATGGTCGAACTCGACGGTGTCCCGGCTTTCGTCTCCGCCGAGGGGGCAGCCCAACAGGCCGAGCGCGAGAGACTCTGGCAGGAGTTGCGCGCCGCCGAGGAACGGGCCGACCGGACCGCTTGCCGTTCGCTCGTGCGGGAACTCGCAAAGGTCCCGTTGCCGGGGAACCTTGCCATGGGCGTGGTCGAGGCCGCGAAGCCCGCCAATGTGCGGCTCAACATCGGCGGCGACCCCCACACTCTTGACAAGGAAGTGCCGCGCGGCTTTGTGCAGGTGCTGTTTGCCGAGAGTGCCCAACTTCCGGAGATCGGCGACGGTGAGAGTGGCCGCCTGCAACTGGCCCAGTGGCTGACCCGGCCGGACAACCCGCTCACCGCCCGCGTCATGGCCAACCGGGTCTGGCGCCATCTGTTCGGCCAGGGACTGGTGGCGACCGTGGATAACTTCGGGAGCAGCGGGCGGCAGCCTACCAACCAAGCCCTGCTGGACTATCTCGCCGTTCGCTTCGTGGAGGGCGGCTGGTCCGTGAAGGCCCTCGTCCGGGAGATCGCCCTCAGTCGGGCGTACCGTCTCTCCACCCGCAGCGATCCGGCCAACTTCGAGGTGGATCCGGACAACGACCACCTGTGGCGCGCGAACATCCGCCGCTTGGAGGCCGAGTCAGTGCGAGACTCCGTGCTGCTGGTCAGCGGGGAACTCCGGGACGACGCGGGCCGGGCACCGGCCGAGGACTTCGATCCGTTCCGGCTGATCAATCCCGGCGACCGGCGGATTCGGCCATGGGAACTGAACGAGCGCTACCGCAGTGTCTTTGTGCCGGTGATCCGCAACCTGGCCCGCCCCATGTTCGAGACCTTCGATTTTCCCGAGCCCAGCGAGACCAAAGGGTCGCGCGACGTCACCACCGGTCCTGCGCAGGCTCTGTTCCTGATGAACAGCGAATTCGTGCGCTCGAACGCCTTGGTGGCCGCAGAGCGCCTGATGGCCGGGCGCCATTCCGACCGGGAGAGGGTCCGACACGCGTTCCAGCAAGTGCTGGGCCGTGCTCCCAGCGCTGGCGAGGCAGACCGCACACTGCGGCATGTTGAAGCCATTGCCAGTGGATTGGCGTCTCCGGAGGCCGCAGCCGAAGAGCACCAGCGTGGCCGCGATTGGCTGGCGGAGCTGCTGGAGGCCTCGATCGGCCGCGCGCCCGGCGAGGCGGAGATTGACTCGGCGGTGGAAACTCTGGGCGCTGGCGGAAACGGTTCCGTGTCGTCAATGCAGCGTGCCTTCCTCGGCGAGGACGGTTGCCTGCGTCGGGGCCCGGTGCAGGCTGCGTCGGAGGCAGCCCTTGGGCGGCCGCTGACCGACGACGAGCGAGCGGCTGCTCGCAAACGGCTCCGCGCCTGTGCGGGGCGCGAGCGCGGCGATACCACTGCCTCCGACGGCAGCGTCGTGGGCGCTTCGGCCAGCCCGAGGCACGAGGCTTGGGCACGCGTGTACCACGCGCTGTTCAACAGCGCGGAGTTCCGCTACCGGAACTAGCTCGAATACAATTATGATGGGGGTGAGTATGACTGCCGGAATCACTGGGAGGAGAGCGTTCCTGCGGCGGACGGCCGCGGGTTTTGGGTACACGGCATTTGCCGGCATGGCGGCGATCGATTCGCTGGCGGCCAGCGATGCGTCCAATCCCTTGCGGCCCAAGGCGCCGCACTTTGAGCCCCGCGCCAAGCGCGTGATCTTCCTGTTCATGCAGGGCGCGCCGACCCAGCACGACACGTTCGACTACAACCCGGAGCTTGACAAGTACGCCGGCAAGCACTCCGAGATGAAGCTGGCCATCGGCACTCAGGGGGGCAAGATCCTGCCCTCGGTTTTCAAGTTCCACCCCAGCGGAGAGAGCGGTCTGCCGATCTCGGAAGTCTACCCCCACCTGCGCCAGCACGCGGACGAGCTCTGCCTGCTCAACGGGATGCACACCGACTCGCCCGCCCACCCGCAGGCCTCGATCTTCACCCACACGGGCAGCATTACTTTCGTGCGGCCCTCGATCGGGTCGTGGACCGTGTACGGCTTGGGGACGGAGAACCAAGATCTGCCCGGCTTTGTGACGATGAACCCCCCGCCGGTCGGTGGCGCATCGATCTATGGGTCCGCGTTCCTGCCCGCGACCTACCAGGGGACGCGGCTGAACATCGCGGCTGGCGAGGATCCCGTCCAGAACATCCGCAATGCCGCCATGAGCATTGTCGAGCAGCGCCGCCAGCTGGACTACGTGCAGGGCCTGAACAGGGGCTTGCTGGACCGCACCGACGACGACAGCCAGGTCGAGGGTGTCATCCAGTCCTACGAGTTGGCCTTCCGAATGCAGTCAGCCGTGCCCGAGGCGATGGACATCGGTTCGGAGCCCGAGAGCGTCCGGGAGATGTACGGTCTCGACCAAAAGGAGACGCGCGAGTTCGGGACGCAGTGCTTGCTGGCCCGTCGCATGGCGGAGCGGGGTGTGCGCTTCATAGAGCTCGGACACCGCGGCTGGGACCACCACAACAATCTCCGAAAGCGGCTGCGCACCACCGCCACCGCGACGGACAGGCCGATCGCCGCGCTCATGACGGACCTGAAGCAGCGCGGGATGCTGGACGAGACGCTGATCGTGTGGGGCGGCGAGTTTGGCCGCTCGACCTACGAGCAGAATGACCAGAGCGATGGCCGGCGGCACAACAACCGCGGGTACACCATGTGGCTCGCGGGCGGCGGCATCAAGGGTGGGATGCGCCATGGTCGCTGTGACGAGAGTGGAGTGGCCGTCGAGGGTCGAGTCCACCTGCATGACCTCCACGCGACGATGCTGCACCAGCTGGGACTGGACCACACCAAGCTGACCTACCGCTACGCCGGCCGAGACTTCCGCCTCACGGACGTGCACGGCAATGTCGTGCGGGAAATCATCGCCTGACCGGCGCACCCCGGCACCGCGGCCGTGCGAGAATGGGCGGAGACGGGCCCGTAGCTCAGCTGGATAGAGCGGCCGCCTCCTAAGCGGCAGGCCGGGGGTTCGAATCCCTCCGGGCCCGCCACCGGGCCAGGGGACGCCTCATCGCTACAGCAGCCGCTGGAGACCGGCGGGCGAGATATTGCCCCCGCTGACAACGCAGACCGCTGGCCGCCCGCCAGATTCCGGGGCCTTGCGCACGGCGGCGACCGAGGCCGCACCTCCTGGCTCCACGACGAGCTTCTGGTAGTTCGCCAGCCACCGCACTTCTGCCGCCAGAGCCTCTTCGGACACCAGCAGCACGTCCTCGACATGTCGCTGGATGATCGGGAATGTCCGCACCCCGGGCTCCAGCACCGTCAGCGCGTCGGCCAGCGACTTGGACGGCGCGCTCCTGACGCGACGACCGGCATCGAGCGAGAGTTTCGTGGACGGATTCCTCTCCGCCTGCGCTCCGAAGACCCGGCATCCGGGCCGGGCCGCCTTCGCGGCGAGTGCCACTCCCGCGATCAGGCCTCCCCCGCTGATGGGCACGAACAGGTCAAAGTCGCCCTCAATCTGGCGGGCTAGCTCGAGCCCCAGCGTTCCGTTGCCGGCGATTGTCTCGACCGAGTCGTACGGATGCAGCAACAGGCGACCGGTCTCGCGGCGCAAGCGCTCCGTCATCTCAAAGCGGGCGTCGAAACAGTCGTCGCAGAGCGAGACTCGCCCGCCGAACTCCAATGTGCGCCTGCGCTTGAAGCTCGAAGCGCTGCGCATCATCACGATCAGTGAGTCTACGCCGTTCTCCGAGGCCGCGTAGGCCACGGCCTGCGCGAAGTTGCCCGAAGAGTTCGCGATGACCCCTCGCTCTCGGCACTCGTCCAAACGCGCCAGGACGCAGTTCAGGGCCGGCCGCACCTTGAACGCGCCGATCGGCTGGAGGGACTCCAGCTTTAGCAATACCGGGCGACCGAGCTGCTCGCTCAGCAGCTTCGATGGCACCAGTGGCGTGGGGTCAAGCCTGCTCGCCAAGCGCCTGCCTGCCGTCGCTATGTGGCCGGTCCACGCGAGCGGCTCGGTTCCGGGTCCGGTCGGTGCGTCTGCGTGCACTTCTGTCGGGGTCGCTCTGGCAACCCTCCCCGCACCAGTCTAGTGGGCCGGCGCGCCGAAATCTCGAGCGGTTCGATCAGGGGTCCGGCCGGCGCGGCCGCGGGGCCATCCTTCGGAGATCCGGCAGCCGGGGTGTCGTCAGCCCGCGCCCCGCGCCCGCACCCGGGGGAATGGCCGTTCCGGCCACGATCTCCCGTTCCGAATCCTTGTTTCCTGCGATAATGTTCGTGCGATTCGGGCGCGGCTCTCGCGGCCAGGAGGGGGTGCAATGAACAAGACCGGAAGCGAGCGACTGACAACTTTGCTCAACGTCACGCTGGCCATGCTGATGCTAGCCGGCGGGGCATACTCGCAGACCAACACGGGGGCGATTCAGGGGGTGGTTTACGACGAGACACTGGCGGTCATCCCTGGCGTTGCCGTGTCGGCCGTGGACGAGGACCGCGGGGCCGAGTGGACCAGCGTCACGACCGAGGCCGGCGGGTACATCTTCTCGCACCTGCCGCCAGGCTCGTACTCCCTGCGCTTTCGGGCGGACAATTTCGCCCTGCTGACGGTCGAAGGCCTCGAGGTACTCGTGGGAGATACCGCCACCTACATGGCCAGCTTGGCCGTCGCGGCGACTGAGGAGGAGGTGGTAGTGTCCGCCGAAGCCGAGCGCACAGCGATCGAGCCGCAACGGGTGCACCAAGCCGATCACATCGACTCCGTGCGCATCGAGAATCTGCCCATCAACCGTCGCGATTACTTGGACCTCGCTCTGCTGACGCCGGGCGTCGTCAACACCAACTACATCGCCAACGCCACCGACCGTCGGATCGCTCCGACGCCCACCTCGGGCCTCGGGATCGGCGGGACATCGGGCCGCAGCAACACTTTCATGATCGACGGTCTTGACAACCTCTACAACTCTGGCGCAGTTCGGTCGTCGATCAGCCAAGAAGCCGTGCAGGAGTTTCAGGTCAACCGGAGCACGTTCTCGACCGAGCAGGGTGGGGCTCCGGGCGGGACCGTCAACATCGTGACGAAGGGCGGCACGAACGATGTCCACGGAACCCTCTTCGGCGTCGTTCGCAACCGGCGGTTCCAAGCCCGGAACTATTTCGACCCCGGCAACAGCGCGTACACGCGCGCCCAGAGCGGCGTGTCCATCGGCGGTCCGGTCACGCGGAACAAGACGTTCTACTTCGCGGCCTACGAGCGGCTCGACCGCAATGAGTCGCAAATCGTGCCGCTGCTAGCCGACGACACCTTTCTCACCTCACTGTCGCCCTCGCAGCAGGCCCTCGCGGATGTACTGGGGGCGAATCCCCTGATTAGCCCACTGGTGGACCAGCTGGCGGCCTCCCTGACTCCCGGCAATACGCCCGGCGTCAGGGAGCTGTTCGCCGAGAACAGCGGGATCTTCCCGTTCTCGGAGGATCGCGGGCAGTTCATTGCGCGGATTGACCACTCAGTCCGGGATGGCCACAACGTTTTCTTCCGCGGGAACTGGACCGGTCAGACCGGTCAGAACACCGAGTTTGGCGCCCTTACCGCGCGAAGCCGCGGGCGCAACACCAGCGTGAACGACTTTGCCGTGGCGTTCGGGGACACCTACGTGATCACCCCGCGCTGGGTCAGCGAGACCCGCGTCGGACTCGGCTACCACGATTTTGGGGTGTACCCGACGGATCCCCACGGGCCTTCGATTGACATTCAGGGATTCGGCAACTTCGGGCGTGACTTCTTGCTGCCCACGCGGGTTGTGGAGCGGGTCTTCCAGGTCCGGCAGAACTTCATCCGGGTCTCAGGCCGGCAGACGGTCAAGTTCGGGTTTGACGTTAACCCCCTCCGGGACGGCGTGCGCGCCGAGACCTTCCTGAGCGGTCGGTTCATCTTCGGAGAGGCGATTCCGCTGTCCGCCATCGTGGACCAAGGGGTGGGTCCCGGGACCTCCGATCTGGTCAGGGGACTGCTGGCCGGCGTTGGCGCGGCCCATCTTGTGCCCAATCTGGACCATCCGATTTCGTCCGTTCAATCGTTTGCCCTAGGTTTGCCCATCGTGTACCAGCAGGGCTTCGGAGACCCCAATTGGTCTGGGTGGGCGAATCGCACGAACTTTTTCGCCGAGGACTCGATCCGGCTGACGCCCGACCTGCGCCTCACGCTCGGCCTGCGCTACGAGATGGAGCTCAAGACACGCTTCCCGCGCGACTACAACAACCTAGCCCCGCGGGCGGGCTTTGCCTGGAGCCCGAACCCGGGCACTGTGATCAGGGGTGGCTACGGCATTTACTTTGCTCGGATTGACGGACAGATCACATTCGTCAACGACCTGCTGGGCGAACAGGCGCAGATCCAGCAAGTGTTCGTGCCGCTCACGGGGGCTCCCGGGCTGACCAGTCCCCTGACGAACGGTCCGCTGACGTCGTCCGAGATCTGGGGGTCCATGCGGAGTCGGGGAATCCTTGGCGAACGGGCGATCGGGATCGAAGATCTTGCGATCCACGGGATTCGCTCGGGGCCCGAGTACCCGCTGAGGGTTGGCTTTCGCGTTAGCGAGGACATGGTGAACCCGTATGCGCACCAGGCCAGCTTCGAGGTGCAGCGTCAGATCGGCACGTATGCCGTGTCGGCCGCGTACAACTTCAATCGCGGCGTGCACCTGATCCGGCCGCTGGACCCCAATCCGTACCAGGCGGGGACGCGCGATGACGGCCGGCCGATTGTGGGCTTCCAGCAACCGCTCGTCTTTCAGGACAACGTCTACGGCAGCTGGGCCCGCTCTTACTATCACGCGATGATCGTGCAGCTGAAGAAGCGGTTCTCGGACGGCTTCACGATTTCCGCGCACCACACTTGGAGCAAGGCGATCGACGAGAACACGGACTACAACTCCTCATACGAGCCGCACATTCCGTGGGACGCGCGCAACGAGCTGGCTCTGTCGCACTATCATCGCGGCCATCGGTTCGTCGCGAACGCCGTCACGCAGTCCCCGTGGAAGGCGGCTCGGGGGCGTGGCCTCGGCCACAACATCCTCGCCGACTTCACTTTCTCGGGGATCATCGTGGCCCGCACCTTCGCCCCGTTCAACCTCAACTCGGGGTTCGACACGATCGGCGACCGCCACACCGACACGCACAGGCCTTGGGGCCTGGGGCGCAACGTCGGTGTCGGCCCTGCCTTCTTTGGCATGGACATTCGGCTCACGCGCGACTTCGCGCTGACCGAGAGGGTCAACCTGCGGGTGGTGGCGGAGGGCTTCAACATCCTCAACAAGACGAACTTCAAGGGTGTGAACGGTATTGTCGGCGGGATGACACTGGAGCAAGTGCCCGACCGCCCGACGGGCCGCCGCGGACCGGTCACAGAGCCCTTCTCGTTCACCTCGGCCTTCGATCCGAGACAGTTCCAGTTCTCGGTGCGACTCTCGTTCTAGCCAGGGGCCGCTTCGAACCCTTGGCTCTCGGCGCGGGCGAGCACTGCCTCGGCGACGCGGTATCCGCTGCGGACGGCTCCCTCCATGGTTGCGGGCCATCCGGTGGCGGTCCAGTCACCGGCCAGGAAGACGTTCGGCAGCTTGGTTGCCGGCCCTGGCCGCAGGCGTTCCAGGCCCGGTCTCGCCGAGTAGGTGGCGCGGGTCTCCTTGACGACCCGGCTGTGCTCCAAGCGCGCGGCGCGGGCGCCCGGGAACGTGTGCCGCAGCTGCTCCACGGCAGCGGTGACAATCGCGCCCGAGGGGACCGTCAGCAAGTCGCGCGCAGCGCTGACTACCCCGAGGTAGTAGCCGCCCCCCTTGTGGAAGATCCACTGCACCTTGCCGTCCACGAGCATCGCGTGCGGCAGATCGGTGATCCGGCGGTCGAACCACAGGTGGATCCCGGCGATCGGCGAATTCTCGAAATGGCGCAACTGGCGATCGAGGCCCAGCTCGGGGACCAGCCTGGCGATGCGGTCGAACGGAACGGCGCACACGTAGAAGTCGGCCGCCGGATCGCCAGGATCCACCCGGCGCACTCTCGAGCCGAGGTGCAGGCGGACGGTTGGCCCGAAGCGCCCCGCCAAGGCTGCGTCGTACAGGTCGGTGAGCGGCACCGCGGGCACCCCGATGTGGTGACTGTCCCAGCTGCCCAGCAAGCCCTCGCAGAACACCTGCATGGCCGCGCCGGCTGCCGCGCGATCGGGCTCCTCGTTGAGAGCGCTGACGGCGAACGGGCGCCAGAATCGCGCGACTGAGAGCTTGGTGGCGCCCATGCCCGCGAGCCACTCGGCGAAGGTCAGAGAGTCGCTGTCAAGGCAGTCGCCGTCTCGCTGCCGTTCCATCGCCAGCAGGCAGCTCGCCACTGAGACCTTGTCCGCCCATCCGAGCGTGCGCATGCCAAGCAGGGACCTCAGCAGGTGCAAGGGGGGTGGGATCCGATCCGCGCGAAGCGTGTCGCGCGTACCGTCTGAGGCCACGAGGTGCAACTCGCTGTGGAACTCGATCTTGTCCCGCACGCCGCAGCGCCCGTAGAAGTCCATCAGAGCGTCGCAGCAGCGCAGCAGGACGTGCTGGCAGTTGTCGATCCGCTCGGGCAGGGGATCCGAGGGCCTTGCCGGGATCGATCCGGCACGCCCGCCGAGGTACGGGCGCGCTTCGTGAAGGTCGACCCTGAAGCCCGCCTCGCCCAGCTTCGCCGTTGTGGCGAGACCGGCCAGACCTCCGCCGATCACCCTCACGCGGGGAGCGATGGCATGCCTCCCGTGGCGCGATAGAGCATGGCCCGGAGCACGATCGCGAGCTTGGACCGGGTCGGCAGGCTGGCACGGGCGCTGAACACATCGAAGCGGGACCGCCGGACTCGGTGGAGAATGCCGCGGTAGGTGGCGATCATCGCCCACAGCGCGGGACGGCAAGCCGGGCTCGTCAGGGCGACCAGCGGGGCCGACTCGCGGTAATAGGACTCTGCCCTGTCCCACTGAAACTGCATGAGGCCCTGAAAGCGCCCGTCGTCGCTTGACACCGTGCCCTCCAGCAGTTCTCTGGGGCGAATGCCGAACGAGCGCAGCTCGTCCCTTGGAAGGTAGACACGGCCCATCGCCGCGTCGACCGGAATGTCGCGAAGGATGTTCGTCAGCTGAAACGCGACTCCGCAGCGTTCGGCCAGGTCCAGTGCGGACTTGCGCTCGACTCCGAACACATGCGCCGTGGTAAGGCCGACCACGGAAGCGGCGCGATAGCAGTATCGGTACAGATCTTCGAAATTCGCGAATGTCTGGTGGTCCAGGTCCGATTCCATCCCGTCCAACAGGTCAAAGAAGTACTCATGCGGGATTTCGTGACGCGTGGCGGTGTCTGCCAGAGCCGTCAGGACCGCATGGCGGCGCGCTCCTGCCAAGTGTGCCTCGAGTCCCCTGCGCCACTGTCGCATCCCGTCCAGGCGTGCGCCTCGCGCGAGCCCTGGCGCGTCGGCCAGATCGTCGGCCTTCCGCATGAACGCGTAGACCGCGCAGATGGCATCCCTCTGAGCCCTTGGCAGCACCGTGAACGCATAGAAGAAGTTGCGCGCTCTGGCCTTCGCGATCTTCCGGCAGTGGCGGTACGCTCGGTCAAGCGACTGCATTGCGTGTCCCGCGACCCGACGCCGGCTGACGCAGGCCCCTAGGCACCAGCGCTCCCGCCAACAGGCGCACGACGTCCCGCCAGCCGATCACCGGGCGCTTCGCGATCGTGTCGTACCCTTGCGAGCGTATCTTCTCCAGTACCGCGCAGCCCGCGTCCGCGAAGAGTTCCACCTGTCGCCCAAGCCGCCCGCCCAGCGCCGCGCCGAGTGGCCGGCCCCGCTCGAACAGGAGCGCTGCCCGTCGAGTGAGGTCCTCCAGCGTCGAGCGAAACTCCGGGGACGCCAACCCGCGCCGGATGTCCCTGCCGAGCCGCTCTCGGCCGTAGCCGTGTCTTCGCATCACAGCCTCGGGAATGTACACGCGACCGATGGACCAGTCGCGCCGGACATCCTGCCAGTGGTTCGCGAGTTGCAACGCCGAGCAGATGTCGTCCGAGAGTGACAGCAGCGCACCGTCGGTGCAACCGTGGAGGCGCAGGACAATCCGTCCGACGGGATTGGCAGAAAGCTCGCAATACTCCAGCAATTCCCGGTGGTCCGCGTAGGCGCGCTTGGTCTGGTCCAGAAGAAAGGCGGAGAGGAGGTCGTCGAAGTCTCGGACCGGAAGATCGTGCCGGCGCACGGTTTCTGCCAATGCCACAAACACGGGGTGCGCCGGCGGTTGGGATTGCATCGACAGCAGTTGGCTTCGCCACCAACCGAGCAACTCGACGCTCCGGGCCGGATCGCCCGTCTCGTCGCCAAGATCGTCCGCCCATCGGCAGTAGGCGTAGACGTTCCGGTAGTCTTGGCGCAGGTTCCGCGGCACGAGCGGGCTGACGACAAGGAAGTTCTCGTAGTGCTCCCGGGCCAGCCGCAGACAGTAGTCTTGGGAACGGCCGAGACTCCATGGCGGAAATTCCCGGCCGTGCTGGCGGAGAAACTCCAATGGCCGGGTCTCGAACGGCTCCATCAGAATCCGGCGGCGACGCCCTCGCTGCGAGAATCGGCAGCCCCCGCCAGCATGTCGGAATGCACCGCGATACCCTCGCTGTGCCCGAGTCCCCGGCCAAAGTCGAGCCGGTGGCCCATCAGCTCCAGACGCTCGCGGGTCTCGGCGGAGAATCCGGACGGCTCCATGTAGAGCCGGTCCGGCATCCACTGGTGGTGGAAGCGCGGGAAGTCGACAGCCTGCTGGACATTCATGCCGAAGTCCACCACGTCGAGCAGGACCTGTGTGACCGAGGTGATAATTGTCGGCCCGCCCTGCGCCCCGAGCACGAGGCGCACTCCCCCGTCTCGCAGCACTATCGTCGGCGACATGGCCGAGAGCGGGCGTTTGCCGGGCTCGATGGAATTGTTCTCGCTCTGCAAGAGGCCGTAGGTGTTGGGACTGCCCGGCTTCGCGGTGAAGTCGTCCATCTCATTGTTGAGCAGCACACCCGTGCCCTTTGCCGTGACCCCTGAGCCGAAGCCCCCGTTCAAGGTGTAGGTCACGGCCACTGCATTGCCCATGGCGTCAATCACCGCGTAATGGGTCGTCTCGTCGCTCTCGTGCGCGCCCGGGGCACTGTCGGCAACCTCGGAGCTTGGCGTGGCCCGATCGCTGCGAATGCCGGCCCGTCGCTTCGCCGCGTACTGCTTCGACAGCATCCCTCTTAGAGGTATCGTGACGAAGTCTGTGTCCCCGAAATACCGCGCGCGGTCTGCGAAGAAGCGGCGCATGGCCTCGGCCACTAGGTGAATGACCGCGGCCGACCCGGGTTGCATCGAAGGCAGGTCGAACTCCTCGAGCATGTTCAGGATCTGGACGACACCCGCGCCTCCCGAGCTCGGCGGGGGCGCGCTCAAGACGGTGTGTCCGCGATAGGTCCCAGTCACGGGCAGTCGCTCGACGGGCGTGTAGTCGCGCAAGTCCTCCAGCGCGATGGTCCCGCCATGCGCCGCCATGTCCGCTGCGATCAGGCGAGCCGTTTCCCCTGTGTAGAACTCGTCCGGGCCGTGACGGCGAAGTCGCTCCAATGTCGCCGCGAGGTCGGGCTGCCGGAGGACTTCGCCCATTACCGGCGGTTGGCCCCCGCCTAAGAAAACGCGGCGGGACTCCGGAAAACTCGCAAGGCGACCGCTGGACCGCAGGGAGCGGGCGAGCCCCCAGGTGACGGGAAAACCCTCGCTCGCCAGATGCTGGGCGGGTTGGACCAGACTCTCCCAAGTCTTGCGGCCGTACTTGCCAAGCGCGAGTGCGAGACCGCGGACTGTTCCGGGGACCCCCGACGCACGGTAGCCCACCAAGCTGTCGTCCGTGACGCTGCCCTCGCCGTTCAGATACATGTCTCGGCTGGCGGCCGCGGGCGCCCGCTCGCGAAAGTCGATGAAGTTGGTCCGCCCATCGGACATTCGGACGAGCATGAACCCGCCGCCTCCCAAGTTGCCGGCGTTGGGCTCAGTGACCGCCAAGGCCAGCCCGATGGCGACAGCGGCATCGATGGCATTCCCCCCGTCGCGGAGAACCTCGACCCCGACCTCGGTCGCATGGCGCTCAGCCGTGACGACCATCGCCTGCCTTGCGTGCACCGGCAGCGGCTCGAAGCCCGCGCTGGGGCTGGCGAAGGCACATGCCAGCAAAACCGGCAGGCACTTGGCGAACCTTGGTGGGGCCCCCGTGCGCGGGCCGGAGGTTGCGCCGCGCCGGCCAGGATCGGGACGGTGAACTGACAAGACTCGATTATCGCCCGATGGGGCCCATCGCGGCGATCTGCGGCGTCGAATCGCGGCCGCGTCCGGTCAAAGGCCGCCACCGGCGCCCGACGCGGGCGGAGTTGCCAACCGGACAAGGCCCGCCACGAGTGCGCGCCCGTGCCAGCGCGCCCCGCGGGACGGGCCGTACCGGCGGCTCTATCGCTGGGCCGCCTGGCCGCCCCCTCGAAACAGATGACCGGGCTCCGGGGTGCTTGGGAAATGGGCCGCGGTCGCCGTCGGCGGCTGTCCGATCGGGCCAGGTCCCAGAGCTGCCGTGTCCGCCGGCCCTACCAACACGCCTCCGGTGAGCGGCCAAGCTGGACTCAGGAACCACTCCGTCAAGCCCACATTGCCGCCCGCCAGTCTATCGGGGCGGAGACTGCTGGGGTTACTCCGCACCTCAGTGCCGCAGTCCTGAACGTGAGTGGGCGGTCGGCCGCATTCGCAAAGAACTGCGACCATCCGCTGCTCAATCTAAAGGGCCGTCAGAGCCCGAGTGCTGCGATTTTGCAAGAATTTTTCAGCTCTTCGATCACTTGTGCTGTTCCCAGTCAACTGTTCGAGCGCGACCTGCACCGCGTATCCCCAGGCACATTCCGTTTTCGGAAGGTTAGGGCGCTTGCTGGAGTGAATGCAGGTGCCGGCCAGATCCGTGAGGGTTGGGTGCGGGTGATCTGGGCACTTGATTCGAGCAGTGAGCACGGTCTTCGCACAAGGACGACAGTGGTGTGGTCCGGCGCTTTGTCAGGGGCGTGTGGACCGTGAGACGATCCCGCCTGAGAGGGCCCTAACGACACAGGGGTAACCCAGCGCCTCGTCTGGCGCGTCGCTGCCTGCTGCCGCCAAGGTTGCATCGGCTAGCTCTTCGGTGGTATCAGCAACAGATCGAGAGCCTCCTGCTGGCGGGCTGCGAAATGCCGGTTGGCCACCGGCACGTAGCGGAAGCGTGTGCGGCAGCGGATGATTGAGATTGCCGTGTTGCTCAAAGTGGCCAGATTTCGCGGCAGGTCGCGCACGTAGACGCGGCAACGGTCTTCGTCGTAGGTCACGTCTCTCACATAGTGCAAACGATTCTCGATGTGCCAGTGCTTGCGGATCAGGCTCGCAAGCTGTTCCGGGCTGGCCTGCTCGCTCGACAGCGAGGTCAAGGCATAGCTAACTTCGATGCTCATCTTGCCGGCCTTGGCCCGGCGCCGCCGGCAGCGCTGGCGCTCGATGCGGATCGCCTGCTGGCGCCCGTAGAGATTGACCTTCCCGTCCCATTGCGACCCGCTGAGATCCTGGACCCAGTAACGGCGGCGCTCGCTGCGCCCGTGCAGCTTGTCGCGCGTCTCGATCATCGGGCAGTCACTGAAGTCCATCTCGCGCAACTGTTGTGCCATCGTTGGTTGGTTGTCCTTCACGGCGGTGACCAGGTAATGCGCTTGGCACTGCTGCAGACAGCGCGCCATCTGCTGCTGACAGTGCAGCGCATCGACGGTGACGATGCGCCCGGCCAGATCCAGCTCGCCAGCCAACTCGCGCAGGGCCGGAATCTCATTGCTCTTGCTGTCGATCTCGAGCTGGCCCAGCACCAGGCCGGTGTCCTGTTCCACAGCCGCGAACAACATGCGGCGACCGCCCTCGGTCTGCTTCGAGGCTCCCCGCACATCCTTGCCATCCATGCACACCGCCGGCTGGGCAAAGAAATCTTGGGTGCACGCGCCGCCCTGCCCGCCGGCGGGCTGCGGCGCGTGCTGCGCCTGCTGGCTCTGCTGCTGGGCCCAAGCTTCCACGGCATCGTCGAGCGTGTCGGGATCCAGCTTGGACAGGATGTTGTGGAAAGTCGTGGTGTTGGGGGTCGTGTAGCACTGCTTGGTGGGACTGAAGAAGCAGGACAAGGCCTTGCGCTGGTCTTGGTCCAGCAGCGCAGCGAACTGTGCCAAGGCCGTCACGCCACGGTAGCCAGCCAGTCGTGCCGCCAGTGCCAGCGTCAGCACGGTCCTGAGGTCGTAGCGCTTGCCGCGCGCACTGCGGTAATCCGGGATCGTGCTGAGAAACTCATACATGCTCCGCAGTTGCGGAACGTCGGGGGGCGCACTGCGCTCGGGGCCCTGCAAGGCCACATCGAGCTGCTCTGAGCGCAGGGTCTCGCTGGCGTTGGGTTGCAGTTCGTACACGAAAACCTCCTTCGGTTGGCCATGATGCCGCCACAGCGGCTTGCCTCCAGGCTGGCGCGCATAACCGCTGGTGAAGCCCAGCGAGCGCCAGTTCGCAGCGCGGTAACAGGTGCCGGCAAACTTCGAGGTGTCGACAAAGGACTCCGCGAGCAAGAGATCCGATGCATGCGCGGCGCGCATGTCTTGCGAGAGGCGCCGCAGGCTCAGGCCGAGCACGCGCGAGCACAGGTTGGGACGATGAAAGCCGGGCAGGATCACAAATCTGGAGTTTTGGGAGATCAAGTGCAGACGGCGGCGCTTCTGCTGCCGGGACCAGCCGATCCAGCGGTCTCTGACGCCAACTCTCAAGGCGGCGGCCTGCCAGCCGAGCAGGGCGATCCAAGTCGAGTTCAGGAAGGCGACATGGCGCAGCGCCTTGCCGAACAGGGCCCGGAAGGACAAGTAGTGGTGCTGGGCGACCAAGCGGTCCCAACGGCGGTGTTCTTCGGCCCCGTGGGTCGGGCGCACTTGAATGGCGCGCAAGTCCAAGTCACGACAGGCCTGTGGCAGCGCCTGCATGCCCCCAGTATGCCATAGTCACAACAGAATAGCCACTACTGAAGAACAACATCATCCGTCGGCGCACATCGCGACCGTCACCGCCAGAATGCGATCGTGCCACCCCTCAACCACGCTCTACGAGAAAGGAATGGCCCTGCGCGTATCCCTTAGAATCATACTGGGTTGGTTGGTAGAGTTTGGAACAATTCTTGGCCATCGCCACGCGTCGGTCATGGTTGGACCGTGACCCTCCGCGAGGTCGGTCGTTTGGCTGAGATGATGGGTGACATGCGGACGGTCACCGACAGTGTGGGCAGAGTCTGCGGGATTTTTCCTGCAGCGATGGTAATCCGAGGGGGGCTGAAATGAAACAAGCGTTAATCATCGCCGCGCTAGCGGCCGTAGTGGTGTTGCCGCCGTGCTTTGGGCAGGCCAACCATGCCACGTTGACGGGCATCGTCTCGGACACCGGCGGCGGAGTGATACCCGGTGCGGAGGTGGCAGTCCTGAACACCGGGACCGGAATCTCCCGCGAGCTGACCACCGGCGCCGTTGGAGCGTACACGTTCACGGCGCTGATCCCGGGGGAGTACGAGCTGATCGTCACCTCCGAAGGATTCCAGCAGCACGTCGAGCAGGGGATCATTCTTCGGACCGGGGACAATCGGCGCGTTGACGTCGAACTGCAGCTGGGGCAGGTCACGGAGTCCGTGACCGTGGATGCGCAGCTGGTCGTCCTCAACACGGAGAACGGGACGATCAAGGGAGACGTGATCGTGCAGGAAGAGATTCAGGAGCTTCCGCTGAACGGTCGCGACTTCACAGACTTGGCATTCTTCGTGCCCGGCGTCGTGCCTCGGGGCAGCGCCCAGGGGTCGTTCGCATCGATCAATGGAGCCAGGCCGACCAACACTAACTTCTACGTCGACGGATTCGACAACCGCAACGTCCAGGGCGGCGCGGCGCAGGTCAGGCCGAACATCGACGCCCTGCAGGAGTTCAAGATGGAGACGGCGGGCTACTCGGCCGAGTACGGGCGAATGGCCGGCGGCATTCTGAACATGTCCCTGCGCTCCGGGACCAACGCCCTGCACGGCAACGTCAGCTACTTCATTCGCAACGATGTCCTGGACGCGCGGGGATTCTTCGAAGCCGACAAGACGAGGCTCAACCAGAACCAGTTTTCCGTGACGGCGACCGGGCCGATTGTGAAGAACAAGACGTTCTTCATGCTCAGCTACGAGCTGCAGCGACGGGACCAAGAACAGACGCGGCTGTCTAGGGTCCCGACTCCGATGGAACTCTCCGGAGACTTCAGCCAGACGATCGGCCTGTCGCATTTGGACAACCAGTTGGACGTGACGGACGACGCCGTTCTGGACCGGTTGCGCAGTGCCTTCGTCCTCCGGGACCGCACGGCACGGGGAGGCTGCAATGCCAACCTCGTCGCGCGCGGCAGGCGGAATTCGTGTTTTCCGAACGACATCATCCCCGCATCCCGCGCTGATCCGCTCGCAATGAGGCTGTTCCAGGAGTATCCCGATCCGAACCTTGGGAAGCGGCGGGACCTGTTGAACTACCGCGTGGTCGACAACGACAACGACAACTGGGACAGCATGATCGCCAAGATCGATCACAAGATCGGCGAGAACAACCTGGCCGGTCGGGTGCAGTATCGGGCGAACAACACCGAGAATCCGTTCGCCGGGAGCCCCCTCCCCCAATTCGGCAACAACATTGACGACGACCGCTATCTCGCGGGGGCCGACTACACGCACATGTTCTCGCCCACCTTCCTGATGGAAGTCCGGTTTGGGTTCAGCGGCAATGATGTCTTCCAGCGGGGAGCCTTCTCGGGGCAGAACATCATCGGGGAATTGGGGATGGCAGACTTCCTCTCGGAAGATGACCGACAGCTGTATCCGGGAATCGACGATTTCCCGTTGGTCCGCGCTGACAATCACGCCAACCTTGGCTCGGCGGCAAACCTGCCGGTCATCACCGACGTCATCGACACGCAATGGGGGGTGAAGTTCACGAACATCAAGGGCGCGCACACCTTGAAGTACGGCTACAACTTCAATCACGTGATCTACGAACGCCCCGGAGTGAACAACGCCCGGGGCAACTATCGCTTCCGTGGCTTCCGCACGGGCGGCTGCAACTCATTGCGGTGCAAGGACTGGGGCAGCCCTATCGCAGACATGTACTTGGGATGGCTGCACAATATCAACGTTCGCGAGGGAATCAACGGGCCCGACTGGAGACAGGTCGCGATGGGCGCGTTCTTCAACGATGACTGGAAGGTGACGCCTAGGCTGACCATGAACATCGGTGTGCGGTGGGAAGTCAACCGGATGCCGTGGGACACGAACGACAAGATGGGCAGCTACGTCCCCGAGCTCAACAAGATCGTGCTCGCCAGTGATCGGAACCTTCCCGACAACTTTGACCAGTTGCTCGGCGACTACAATCTCACCGACAGATTCCTCACCGCCGACGAGGTCGGATTTCCGCGCTCGGTCATACAGACTGACTGGAACAACCTCACCCCGCGACTGGGGATCGCGTACCGCGTCACAAACCGGATGGTCTTGCGCACCGGCTACGGCCTTTTCGTGGCCGGGACGATCCTCAACCCGTTCCGCAACAACTTGGGGAACATCTTCCCGTACACGATCAACACCAATTACGCCGCCAGGAACGCGACTCCCAACCGTCCGCCCGAGGTCCTGCTCCACGATCCGCTGGGCACTCTGGGGCGGGATGCCATCATCGGCGGCGGGTGGCTGGGCGACCGGCCCGCCGCCAGCGGGATCACGCAGAATCCGACGCAGGCTTATCTGCAGTCGTGGAACTTCACGATTGAGAGGCAGCTGCCCGGCGGAACCAGCGTCGAGATGGACTACCGCGGCTCGAAAGGCAGCCACCTGATCCGCCGCTACGACCACAACCAAGCCATCCGCACGCGGGACTGGTTCCTGGCTAACCGCACGGCCACCGGTGGCTTCACCGAGAATTTTCAGTCCCTCCGCCCGAATCCGGACTGGAACGCCATCAACTTCTACAACACGGGATCGAACTCCAACTACCACGCTGCCAACATCTCGTGGCGAAAGCGGAGCCGCGGAGGGCTGTTCTGGAGGGTGAACTACTCGTTCTCCAAGTCGATCGACGACGCGTCACGGACAAATGGCTCTGGTGCGACTGACTTCGCAAACGCGCTCGACCGCAGAAATCTGAGACTTGAGCGCGGGCGCTCGACTTGGGATCGCCGGCATGTGTTCACGATGGTCGCCAACTACAACCTGCCATTCGGCCGGGGTCGCAAGTGGGGGCGGAGCTGGAATTCTGCCGGCCAGGCGATCCTGGGTGGCTGGCAACTCTCCGGCACCCAGACTTCGTACTCGGGCTCGCCATTCACGGTGATAGCAGCTAACGCGGACCAGAACCTCGGCGAGTCACTGAGGCCGCACCGAGTCACTCACGGGTCTCAGGAGGAGAATCCCTCTCTGGGAGCGGTTCAAGGAGTTGACTATCCGTTCTTCGACACCTCGGCATTCGTCAGCGTTCCCAGCTGCGTGGACGCCGACCCGGAGGCGGGCACGGAGCTTTACTGTCCGGAAGGGGCTTTCGGATTCGGCACTGCCGGTCGCAACATCTTGGACGGCCCGGGCCTGTTCAGCGCGAATGTCGCACTCTCGAAGAACTTCCAGATCCGCGAGGGGATGCGCCTGCAGCTGCGCATCGAGTCGTTCAACTTCCTCAACCGGACGAACTTCATCATGACGAACGAATTCCGGCGGTTCAACGGAGTGGGCGGCGGGTTCTTCACCCGAACCGGCAACATCGGCCGTGGCGGCGGTCCAAGGATCTTCCAGTACGCGCTGAAGCTCCGCTTCTAGTAGTGTTAGCACCCAAGTGTCCCGGCAGCGCGCCGGGGCACTTGGGACATCCCTTCACGGCATGCCGAACCAGCGTGCCGCGTCGCGTTGATTTACAGCGCGAGCCGGGCCGTGTGGGGCGATGCCGGGGGGAGTGAGTGTCGGCACCGTTGTCACACTCGGGACGGTTTGGCCGGGGTTCATGGTACTGCCACACGTGGCAGTCCGCCCACCGCACCGCTCGGTGCTTGCGCAAGGGCGGCGTGCCGACCATGCTCCGGGGACGGCATGCCCCACGGTTGTCGGCCTTGGGCAGTTCCGTGTGGCTGTCACCCAACCGAGAGGGCCAAGGTCCGGTGCCAGGCTAGTCGCCGAGCGGTTCCCGAATTGTTACCGGCTCACAGATGTGGCCGTCGAAAACTGCACGCTGTTTTGCCTGGAGGACAAAGGCGTTTAGGGGTTGGACCGGAGGTTGGCGGGTGTTCCCCGAGTCTTGGACGAGACAGACCGGGGCACCCTCGACACCCTGCGTCGTGGACGTAGAGCGCCGTCCGCTGTCCGACTACGCCGGGATCACGGGAGCAATCTCGTGAAGGCCCGGTCCAGGAGCGCGCGGATCGCGGCCCAAGTGGCCGATCCGAAGATGCCCGGGGCCCTGGGAGCCCCCTCCGGTCGCTCCGCCCCCTCCGCGGCGGCTCCCGGAGAGCGTGCAATCTTCAACAGCCAGAAGTGTGCAATTTTCGAACGCCATTGACACGAGCCGGGGGCCACTCCGCATTCTTGACCGCACCTCTGCCGGGACGGGCCATTGCCATCCGCCGGTGCTATGCTGGGAGAACACAGTGGCCGCCCCGGCAGTATGGGTGGCAGCCGTTGGCAAGTGTGAGCACGGGCCCCGGGCCGACTCGGGGCGAGCTTGGTTGTTCTCAACTACTCGCGGGCCACGATAGCTCAGTTGGCAGAGCAGCGGTTTCGTAAACCGCAGGTCGTCGGTTCGAGTCCGACTCGTGGCTCCAGGCCCGCCCATTCGCCGGTCAGCCAATGGGCGCTGGGCAAAGCGCGAATCGAGCAGGTCCCGGAGCCTCCCGGTTCACGAGACCTGCCCGTCGCAATTGGTGGCTCAGCGCGCGGCGGCATCCCCCGCCCTGATCCCGCGCAAGCCCATTTGTGGCGGCTAGTTGAACGTGTAGGCGATTGAGGCGCTGAACGCCCTCGAGATTGCCGTGTTCCTTCCGCCAATGACCATTCCGTACGCGCCTGTGACCGAGATGCGATCCGAGACTTGGAAGCTCACCGCCGGTCCGAGCAAGTGGCTGTCTTCCTCGAGTTCCGGGAACACCGAGGGCGAGAAGCCCGGGCCGCCAATGTTCAGGCCGGATGTCGAATTGTCCATTGAATAGTTGAGGCTGATCCCTATGCCGCCGCCTAGCAGCGCCCCGGCCGAAGCACGTGCGAAGAAAGTCGGGGGGATTTCGTGCACCGCGCTGGCGCGGTAGCGGTAGCCCAACTCGCCCGAGAGCCCGAAACGGCCGCCCACCAGCTTGCCCACCATCGTCGACAGCTCGATGCCGCTTCCGCCGTCCCCGAGGGAGTTGACGAAGCCCTGCTCGTAGTTGCCCTTGATGATTCCGCCCACGCGGAATGCCACGCTTGGGCCAGAACTAGTCACCTCGTCCACGGCCCGGTAAGTGAGCCCGAACGCGCTGTCGGCGAGCCCGCTCAGGTTGGCCCGGGTCGGCGGGCCGATATTGGTTGCGTACTGGCTCCGGGCCCCGCCGACGCGGAAGTCCAGCGCCACAGAATCCGAGATGCCGTACACTCCGTCGATCCAGACGGTCTGCTGTGCGAGGTCGTGCCCGCCGCCCGGCGTCGGAACTCTGTCCTCCGAGCGAAAGAACTCTGTCGCCGACTGCGACACGAAAGAGACGGCCACCGTACCGCCCCCGGGGGCCGGCAGCCACGGGGAGCCCCCCGCCAGTGCGGCTGGAGTCACTGCGAGCGCGCCACTGGCCACCGTCGCGGCCAGAAGCCACGATCGCCGCCGTGGCGATTCGTCCCGATCGGTCCTTGCTGTGATTGTTCGCGTCTTCGGTACGGCTCTCACAGCTTGTACCTACGGCTCAGGTAGTAGTGGACCAGCTCCTGCTCGTCCGTCCCTGCGTTGCAGCCCGTTCCTTTGGAGCCCGGGCAAAGCACCTCGATGTGCTCGTCGTCGGGTGTGCCGGGTTTCTGGTCGGCATCCCGCGCCTCAAGGCTGTTCTTCAGGCTCAAGGCCCGCTCCTTGTCCAGTTCGTTCTTGTTGAGCGGGCAAGAGTCGCAGACAAGCTTCTTGTATGTGACGGCTTTTCCCTGTGTGTAAGCGGCTCTGGGGCTGATGCCCTGGCCAGCGGCGATGGAGCCGGATGCGAACGCGGTTGTGGGGACAAGCCCCGCCACGAGTGACACCAACACCATCGCTAATCGGTAAGACATTGGATTCTCCTCCTGAATGTAAAGAAATCGTTTGACGGTGTCTTCCCGATCTTACCACTGTGAGGGGGCACGAAATGATCTTGGCTCTAGTGTCCGGCTGGACACCGGCCCAGCTCGTCCGGAGAGCCCGCGCATGACGAGGTCGTAGCACCGCGGAAGGCCGGTGCATCCAGGCAGAATGATCCGCGGCGCTCACGGGCACCAGGCAATGGCCAATCGGAGAGCTGTGATGGAACGTTTCTCCTTGCTGTGTCCAGGCCGCGGCCGCATGCGGACCAGCGCCTTTAGCCGGGACCGGCGTCGGTCGCATGCCCGAGGCCCCGAGGAGGTTCGAGGAACTCGATCCGCCCCACGATGCCCAGAGCCCGGCTCCGCGCCAGTGCCGTCAGAGTCGAACTGAACGTACGAGAAACGGGGGCAAACGCCCGGGAACAGTAGCGGAACAAGGCGAGCTGGGGGATGGGGCCGTGCTTGGGCAGGTCGTGCGGGAGGTCCCTGATCGGAATGAGGACAGAGGGCTGGTTCGTGCCCTGACCCGGGTCTTGGCGGCACGCCATCGATGGTGGTTCCCGGCTGTGCCGACCGCACACGGCGATCGCACACGGCGATCGCACCAGTCCACCGCAGGACCCTTGGCTCACAACCTGCCGCCAATGCCGAGAACTGGAATGGGTCTTCGACCGGGCGTGACCTGTGGCTTCGGCTATCCTCAGAGCAACCTGTGAAGGGCTGGGCGCGATGAAGATCACCGATGTGGAAGCGATTTACGTGCGGGCTGCAGAGGTGCGTGAACTCTGCGACTCGGGCCAAGACGCGCTCTTGGTCCTCGTGCACACCGATGCGGGGATCACCGGCGTGGGCGAGGTCGACTCCAGTCCGATGGCGGTCAAGGGTGCCATAGATGGCCCGTTCTCACATACCGTCACGAGTGGTTTGCGCCACCTCGTGATTGGCCAGGACCCCTTCGAGACCGAGAAGATTTGGCATCGGATGTACACCCGCAACCTGTACGGTGGCCGGCGAGGTGTCGGGTTCCACGCGATGAGCGGGATTGACCTCGCGCTCTGGGATATCAAGGGCAAGGCCCTGGGGATGCCGGTCTGGAAGCTGCTTGGCGGGGGGTTCCATGACCGCATACGGTGTTACGCGAGCTCTCTGTGGGCTGAGACGCCGACCGCCACGCGGGAGTTGGCAAAGCGGTATGCCGACCGCGGGTACACAGCCGTCAAGTTTGGGTGGGAGCCCATGGGGCGCGATGAGCGCACCGACATTGCCCTCGTCCGAGAGGCGCGGGCCGGTCTCGGTCCCGATGTGGACTTGCTGGTCGATGCGGGTTTGGTCTGGGACGCGAAGACCGCCATCCGGCGCGCGAGGGCGTTCGAGGAGCATGACATTTTCTGGCTCGAGGAGCCCCTGATGCCCGATAACTACGACGGGTACCGTCGGCTGAGCGAGGCTGTGGACACGCGCATCGCCGCCGGCGAGGAGGAGAGTGGCCGTGCGTCGTTCCTCGAGTTGATGGATCGAGGCAAGGTGGATGTCGTGCAGGTCGACCTGACACGCGCGGGAGGGTTCACCGAGGCTCTCAAGATTGCCAGCTTGGCGCACGACCGTGGCCTCTCCGTCGCGAACCACGGATTCACGACGTACGTCAACGTTGCAGCGGCGCTGCACTTCCTCAACGCGATCCCGAACGCTCTGATTGCCGAGTTCGTCGCTGAAGAGCAGACCACTCTGCGGGACAAGCTCACCAAGCAGCGGATCGTCGCCAGAGACGGGATGCTGGACATCCCTCAGCGGCCCGGGTTGGGTGTTGACTTGGACGAGGAGGCGGTAGCCCGCTACCGCGTTGCCTGAGGGGCCGGACTCTCCGCCTAGTCCTCGTCGGCCTCGATTCGGTGGGAGTGCTTGCGCAGCGTCTCTAGGTGCGCTCCCCTGGATTCGGCGTTGAGCGGGTTGCCTTGCAGTGACACGGCCCAGTACCTTGCGAACCGGCCATCCCCTGCCACGTCCGCGTCCGCCATCTCGGCCAGCGGTCCGATGTCGGCGACCTTGTTGTTGCGCAGCGACAGCCTCTGCAAGGACCGCAGGTCCTTCAGTGCCGAGACGTCCTGCACGGTGTTGTTGTCCAGGATCAGCGAGGACAGGCGCGCGAGCCCGCCTGCCGGGCTAACATCGGTGACCTGGTTGGCCGCAACGTCGAGCGTCCAGAGCTTGGTCAGGCCCTTGACCGGCGCTAGGTCGCTGATCTGGTTTCCGGCGAGGTAGGCGGAGTTGAGCGCCTCGAGCCCCTCGAGGGGAGAAATGTCTGACACCTTGTTCCCCGAGAGCTCGATGTACTGCAGTCTCTTCAGGCCGGCGAGCGGCGAGATATCCTCCACTTGGTTTCCGGTGAGCGTCAGGCTCTGCAGCAATTCCAGGTCCGCGATCGGTGTGAGGTCCGAGACTTCGTTGTCGGGGAGTTCCAGCAGCATGAGGCGCTTGCAGTGCTCCAGGCCGGTCAGATCCCGGATCCCCTTGCTCCGGGCAGTGATCGTGGAGATGGTGGCGACATCCTCCGCTGTGATCGGCTCGTCATTGTGGCGCTTCTCGAAGACGTATGTCCGAACGGCTGCTTCGAGGCTCGCGTCGGGGAAGATCTGAGCACTGGCCGCGGTGGCGCAGGCGAGGATAACAAGCGTGGCGATCAAGGGTCGGTTGGTCATGGGGCAGTTCAAGCGTTCGGTGCCAGACACCCGCCCATGATACTATCCCCGCGCCAGCTCTCGCGTCCCTCCGCGTCCACCGTTCGGACCGAGCGTCGCGCGCAGTGTGGCATCAGTCGCCGGGGCCGAGCGATGCCTCCCAGTGGCGGAACTCGCCCCAGAGCCTCGCGGCGACGCTCGGTAGGGCATCGGCCAGATTGCGAGACTCTTGCGGATCGGTCGACAGGTCGTACAGCTCAGCGGGGCCGTCCGGCGTTGGTCGGACGGTCTTCCACCGTCCCTGGCGCATCCCGCTCGTCTGTCGGTACTGGAAGTAAATGTTGCGGTGCGGCGAGCGGGCCCCGTCCCGCAGGGCCGGAAGCGGATCTCGACCGTCGATTGCGCGGTCATGCGGCGGGGCGGCTTGGGCCGCGCGCAGCGACAGGACGAAGAGGTCCATGTTGACCAAGGGCTCGCGCACCACCGCACCGCGCGGCAACCGACCCGGCCAGCGGAGGATGCAGGGCGTGCGCACCCCTCCCTCATAGACGGTCGTCCGACCGTCCCGGAAGGGCGAGTTGGAGGCCACCTCCAGCGCCGGTCGTCGCGGCCCGACCCACCCGCCATTATCCGAGCCTAGGATCACCAGCGTTCTGTCGGCAATTCCTCTACTCTCCAATTCGTCCAGCACCCTTCCGATCCCAGCGTCCAGCGCCGTCATCACGGCATGGTAGCCCTCAGACGGCACGTCTGTCCCTGAATCGTAGCCGTAAGCCTCGAAGAATTCGGCGGGCGCCTGCCAGCGGAACGGCTGGCCTGGCGCCTTGTTCTTGGGATTGGGGTAGTGCGCCGCGTTGAACGGCACGAAAAGGAAGAACGGGCGTGTTGCGTTGCGCCGCACGAAATCGGCGGCTCTGGCGGCGAAGATGTCCGTCGTGTAACCGGGAACCGCTCGGGGCTCCGTTCCGACCCGCATGTCCAGCCGCCCGTTGTACACATGGGTGAAGTAATCGCAGTTGCCCGAGATGCAGCCGAGGTACTCGTCGAAGCCGCGGTCCGTTGGTCGACTGCCCTCCGCGAACCCCAAGTTCCACTTTCCGAACGCTCCCGTGGCGTATCCGCGATCCCGCAACAGTTCCGGCAGAATCCTCTCGCTGTGGGGCAGCCCGATACCGGACCAGTTCTCCTCGACTGACAGCTGGTGGGACAGGCCGTTCCGGCCGGGGTACCGGCCTGTCAGAAGTGCGCCCCGCGAGGGGGAGCAGGAGGACGTGGGAATGTAGAAGTCCGTCAGGCGGACCCCTTCGCTGGCCAGTCGGTCGATGTTTGGCGTCCGGATCGTGGGATTCCCGTAGCAGGCGAGGTCGCCCCACCCGACGTTGTCGATGTAGATCAGGACGATATTGTCACCGGGCGCCTCGACCGATTGTCCGTTGGCAGTCAGGCAAGCCAAGAGCACTAGCGCCGAGGGAACAGCCCGCACGGGGCCAATCTACACTATGCGAGCCGCGGACTTTGGCCGAGCGGCGCATCGTTCCGGCGCTGCCCGCCCGAACTGAGCGCCGGGATCGCCGGATCTGTTGCGGGCGGGACCCCGAGCGCTAAGCTGGGCGCGCGACCCAGCGGTAAGCGTCGATGCTGTTCGTGCGGAAGTACTTCGCCCGAGCTTCGGGGCTCTTGCTCGCGAAGTAGTCCCGAACAATGCCGATTACCTCTCCGTACGTGCCGAGGGGGTCGCTGTTGGGCCAGTCACTCCCGTAGAGCACCCGATCTTCCCCGAAGGCACCGGCGATCTGGTCCAGTGTGTCCCGGTAGTCGGCTACATTCCTGGAAATCTGGCCATCCACTGGCCGCAGGACGGCCGAGAGCTTGACATAGGTCTGCGGGCGTGCCCCGAATTCGCGGAGAATCCGCTCGTACCGCCCGGACTCCGGCGCGGGCACTGGCATCTTGGGCAGGTGGTCGACCACCTGCCGCAGCGTCGGGACCCGATCTGCGAGGTCAAGCATGGCCTCCAACAGCTCGAAGTCCGGGTTGGCCGTGTCGAGTGCCAGATCTGCCTCGGCCAGCATCTTCATGTCCTGCACGAAGCGGGGATTGTCCAATTGCTCCGCGAGGCTCCGGCCCCAGAGATTCCCGTAGCGGATCCCCTTGAACAGCGGATTCTCCGAGAACCGCTCGAGATCCCGCCCGAAGCTCGGTTTCCCGGCGTCCAGGAAACCGACCAGGCCGACCACGGAGGGATCGCTGGCCGCGATCTCCAGCACCCACTGGTTGTCCTCGACCCGAGGGCTGCACTCGACGACCACGGCTGCCTCGACTCCGTGCGTCGCCGACACCGAGCGGAAGCGGTCCGGATATGTCGGCTTGGACCGGATCGGGTCGTCGGCCGGCGGCCACGGGATTCCGCCGGGGCGGCGCGGATCGAACAGGTGGATGTGCGTGTCGATCGCCTGCACGGGCTCGGCGCCTGCCAACGCCCCGGCCGCTATGGTCCCAAGGAATGTTCGACGATCCATGCGCCAAGTATGGCAGAACGGCCCTTCTCCCGGACCTGCGGTGATTCCCGTAGGACCGGCACTCCGCCGGCTGCTTAGATGGAAGTGGCGATGCCTTCTCGAAGTCTCAAGGCACGGCTGCGATCGCTTCCGGCGGTCGAGCGGGTCCTGCGCGCCGCGCGTGCGGAGGAATGGACGCGGCTGATGCCCCGTGAGCGTGTGGTGACACTCGTCCGCGAGGCTGTGGACGAGGTCCGACGCGACGTGCTGGACGGCCGCCTGGCGGGGGCTGACTTGCCCTGTGCAGTGGAGTCCCGGGTCTCCGCGAAAGTGGCCCGGCTCACAGAGGCCACGCTGCGCCCTGTCATCAACGCTTCCGGCGTCATCCTGCACACCAATCTGGGCCGCGCTCCGCTTGGCGTCGCTGCCGTGCGTGCGATCTCGTCGGTGGCGGAGGGCTATTGCAACCTCGAGTACGACGTTGTGGCGGGCCGTCGCGGACGGCGGGACGATCATTGCGGCTCGCTGCTCGAGTCGTTGCTCGGAGCCCCTTCGATCGTCGTCAACAACAACGCCGCGGCCGTGTTCTTGGTCCTGCACGCCTTGGCGCGTGGCGGGGAGGTCCTAGTCTCCAGAGGGGAGCTCGTCGAGATTGGGGACGGCTTCAGGATTCAGGAGATCTTGGAGGCATCCCAAGCGCGCGTGCGCGAGGTCGGCTCCACGAATCGCACCAAGGCGGAAGACTACTCCCGCGCGATCTGCCCGCGCACTCGCATGCTGCTGCGCATCCATCCCAGCAACTTTCGGCAGGTGGGGTTCACCGGCCGGCCGACGCTCCCAGAGTTGGTGACAGTCGCCAAGGGCGCGGGTCTGCCGCTGGTCGAGGACCTTGGCAGCGGCTGCCTGTCCGACGGTCCGTGGCCCGGGATCGAGGGGGAGCCGCCCGTCGCGGATAGCCTCGATGCTGGCGTCGACCTGGTCACCTGCTCGGGTGACAAGCTCTTGGGTGGGCCTCAGGCCGGCATCATCGCGGGCCGCCCCGAATTGGTGGCGCGCATTCGGCGCAATCCGCTGTTCCGTGCGTTGCGGGTGGACAAGCTGACCCTCGCGGGACTTGGAGAGACATTGCGGTCCTATCTCAGGGGGCGAGAGGAGGACGTGCCGGCGCTGAGGATGGCGCGCATGGATCTCGGCGCCCTGACCGACCGCTCGAGACGTGTCGCGGCTCTGCTCTCTGAGGGCGGCGTTCTGTATGCTGGGGTTGTACCTGGCGAGTCACTGCTGGGTGGCGGTTCAACGCCCATGCAGCGCATCCCCTCGGTGCGGGTCGCTGTGTCGGGGAAAGGGGCATTACTCGGTGCGTCCGCTTTGGAGCGGCGGCTGCGGCAGGGGACGCCTCCGGTGATCGCCCGTATCGAGGGGAGGCGGCTCGTGCTCGACCTTCGCACCGTGAGCGAGCCCCAGGAGGCCGAATTGGTCTCCGCACTCCTGAAGGCGGCCCGCCCCGCGGTCGACGACTGAGCGAGCCATGGCGATTTGGAACTCAGGTTGCCCAAGTGCTTGGCCTGGCGTGGTGCGAGTCGGCAGGCCGTTCGCCTCGCGCAGGGCTCGCGGACGTTCCCTTCAGCGCGGGCCTGAGGCCCGTCCCGCGCGAGTTGCCCATGAGTAGGGGGCGGGCGGCTTGGTCCGCGGTTTGCGTCGCCGCGGTGATGACCTGCGGTCCGGCTGCCGCCGGACCCGCGGTTGAGTGGATCCAAGACTATGACGAGGCACTCGCCGTGGCGCGTCGGACCGGCAAGCCCATTTTCCTTGAATTTCGCTGCGCGCCTTGAAGGGCCGGTCGTGTATTTGACGCACAGGTTGTGCTGACCGAAGAACAGACGAGGCGCGGGAACCTCCTCGAAGAGTATGTGACCGCGCGAATCACGCGCTTGGACCGGATCAACCTTGCCCTCTTCGACTACGATCGCTACAACACGCTGTACTTCTTCGCGCTCAATGGCGACGAGCAGATCTACCTGCGGTACGGTGGGCGGGACGAGAGGTCATTCACCTCCTACCTGAACCTCGAGAGCCTCGAGCTGGCACTCGAGCAGGGCCTGGAGTTGCACCGCCTCTATCAGCAGGGCAAGCTGCCCAAGCAGGCCGTACCCGCCCCGATCTACCCCGAGGACATTCCGGCCCTCCACGAGCGCACCATTGGCAGCGGCCGCTGCGTGGAGTGCCACCTTGTCGGTGATCTGCAGAATGTACAGCGCGAGCGTGACGGCACGCTGGACAAGCTTCGGCACCTGTACCGGGCGCCCGAGATCCGCAAGATCGGGATCGAGCTGGACGTGCCCCGGGGGCTGAGCGTCGCTCGCGCGACGGGCGCGGTCGCAGAGGCGGGGATGCGTGACCGCGACGTGATCCGCTCGTTGAACTCGGAGCCTGTCTGGACCTTCGGGGACCTCCAGTGGGAGTATGGCCAAGTTCCGCACGAGGCCCGGCGGGTCAGGATTGGCGTGGAGCGTGACGGGGCGATCGTGGACTTGGAGGTGCGCCTGCCGCCAAAGTGGTGGTTGTTAGACCTGACCTACCGGAATCTGAGCGTGGATCCGCGGGTGTACTTCGAGTCTGACCCGATACCGGCCGGAGAGAAGTCCGAACTGGGCCTGTCCGCCGCGGGGTTCGCCAGCCGCGTCCGGTCCGTGGACTCGCTGGCCTCGCTGCTCGCCAGTCACCAGCTGCAACCCGGGGACGTCATCTACGGCGTGGACGGAGTGACAGCTGACGCAGTGGCGGACACGGCCGAACTCTACATCAAGCTTCGGAGGCGCGCCGGGGACACGCTGATGCTGCAAGTGCTCCGAGGCTCGAAGCGGTTGGAAATGTCGCTCAAGACCAGCAGGATGAGCTTCCGAAAATGAGACTCTTGGCCCGAACCATGGCATCGGTGCTTCTCGCGCCGTTGCTCTGGGCCGGAGCTTGGTCCGATCCCGTTGCGGCCACCGACCGGGAGGGGAACGCTCTGGTGACCTGTCGCGGCCGTTTGGCTGGCAGTCACTTGGTCGTGGAACTGCAGGCCAAGTCGGGCTGGCATGTGTACGCAATGGACAACGAGCGCCGCGCGAGGGAGGCCCTGGCTGGCAAGATGTCCCTGGGTGTCGAGGAGAACACGGAGGTGGTCGTCGAGGATGGCCTCCGCGTCATCGGAAGCTGGCACCAGACGAGGCCGGACGATTTCTCTCAGCCCGAATTGCGGTGGTACTCCTACGGCTTCGAGGGCCTGGCCGTGATGGCGGCGCCGGTTGAGAGGACCGGCGGCGACACGGCCAGCGTTGCGGTCCGTGCGCAGGCTTGCGATTCCGCCAGCTGCATCCGGGTCGATGCCAAGCTCGCCATTCCCTTGGGAGGCAACGGCAGCGGCACATTCTCCGTCGGCGAGCTCGTCGAGGTCCTCCGAGACTGACCCGCCGCTGGCCTGGCCAGCGGCTGTTCTCTCGGGCTGCCGTTGGGCGGCATTCGGCCATGGCCCGGTTTCCGCGACCAGTCGGGGACGGTGAGGCTTGGCACTTCGGCAGGTTGCTCGTCGACCCGAGCTGCGGCGCGACGCGAGCAGTTTGGGACCCCCGAGAGTTGGGTCGCGTTCGGATCTGCCTGCTTCAGGCCGCAGTTCGCGGCCATGTCGGAACATCTACGTGATTGTCCGGATCAACCGGAACGCTCACAGTGCGCTTCTCCCTGTAGGCCAGATAGGAGGCTTGAACCACCTCCAAAGCCCTGAACCCGTCTTCGGGACCCGCAACCGGGGGCTCGTCGCCCCGCACCGCGCGCTGGAACGCCATCAACTGCTCTTCGAAGGTCTCGGTCCGGGGTGGCCACAGGTCCACCCACCCGGGCCGGAATCCTCGCCACCAGCGGTCGGGCCGTGCAAACCGGGCCAAGTGTGGCGGGATCACACGTTCGGGTTTCCCGTCCAGGTAGATCGAGACCGGGGCGGACTGGTAGGGTCCCGTGATGAATGCCGACGAGCCGACCGTAGCGCGCGTGCCGAAGAGCATCATTGGCGATGCGAACGCCCTCGAGAACCGGTGCCAGTTCAGCGATCCGATCGCCCCGGACTGCATGCGAAGTGTCAGCACGACGCTGTCGTCGAGGCTGTGGCCATCGAGAACGCTCGCCATCTCGCAGGACACCGACTCGACCGGTCCGAAGAGGTCCAAGATTTGGTCGATGCGGTGCTGGCCTACGTCGATCAGGGTGAAGCCCCCGCCCTGGGCCGGGTCCAGGCGGTAATTCTCCAGTCGTTGCGGCACGACATCGATCGGCTCCGATATCACGCCGTTGAACGCCATCACGTCCCCGGCCGCGCCAGCCTCGATGAGCTCTTTGACGCAGCGGTGCTCGCTGCTGAAGCGGTGGTGGAATCCCACTTGCAATACTCGCCCCGCCTGCTTCGCCGCCGTCGCCATTGCTTTCGCGTCTGCCAGCGTCAGGGCCATCGGTTTCTCGCACAGCACGTGCCGGCCGTGTGCCAGGGCAAGCTCGCACTGCTCGCGGTGAAACGCGTTGGGTGACGCGATCAGAACGGCGTCCACGCCAGGCACCGCAATGGCCTGTTCTGCGGAAATCGCGCGGTAGGGAATGGCGAACCTGCCCGCGGCGCGGTTGACGGCCATGGATTCCGGGTCGTAGACCGACACCGGATGACCGCCCAGCGCCCAGAGGGCCGGGAGGTGGCGCTCCAGGGTGACCGCTCCCGCGCCCAGCACTGCCAGTCCCAGCGAAAACCTGTCGGTGCTCCCAGCTCGAGGAATGGCCCAATTATCCCAGCCAAGTATCGCGCACGCGCAGTCTTCTCGCCGGTCTGCGTTAGCAACACCGTCTTGCGAGCAGAAATGCTTGTGCCGAGGGCGTCGGTTCGGTTCCCGAGCGGTTCCGGGCCGTTCCAGTGCGGAGCAGGCAACGCTGCGCTAGACTCGAATCTGGTTCCGGCGGCCCTCGCCGCCTTCCGGGGGTCCGAGTTGAACAAGTTCATCGTTATCGGACCGCAGGCTTCGGGCAAGTCTACCCAGAGTCGGATGCTCAGGACTCGGTTCGACCTTGTGCACATCTCTGTCGGAGAGATCATCCGGTGGCATCTGGACCACCGGACCAAGCTGGCCGCGCGGATCCAGCGGATTCTCAACACGGGCAATCTGATCCCCGACGAGATTGTGCTGGAATTCATGCGCCGCCGGATCCAGCAGCACGACTGGAACTACGGCTTCGTCCTCGACCACTTCCCGCGCACGCAGGGCCAGGCCGACTATCTGCGCCAGAATTGGGACATCGACAAGGTGGTCTACCTTGACGTCCCTGACGAGCTGGTGACCCAGCGCGTGATGGACCGGGCGAAGGAGGGGTGGGGGTCGGGCTACACCAAGAGGGCGGTGACCAACCCTGAGGTTCTCCGCCGTCGGCTGGCGAACTATCACCGCCGGACCAAGCCGATCTTGGATGTGTTTGACCGGACGGGCACCTTGGTGCACGTCGATGCCAGGGAGTCGATCTCGGGAGTGTTCTCCCGGATTACCAGAACTCTGGGCCTGCTTGAAGGGCCGGTCTGACGCCGGGCGGCCGGGTGCGGCCGGTCACAGGGGCTTCGTCCGCGTCCACTCGTACTCGATCCCGCCGTCGACATTGTGCAGTCGGAATGCGATGGTGGACGCTTTCGCCCCACCCGTGGCGGTCACCGAGACGAACCCGCCCCCGACCCGGTGGAACCGATGGTACTCGGGATCCTCGCCGGGTGTGCCGCCAGCGTGCTCGTCCGTAGCCGGGCCGCTGGAGAACTCCTGAACGCCCGTCGCGGGATGCACAGAGTGATATTGCCAGTGCCGGTCACCGCAGACGACGAAGAAGTCGTCCGGCAGGTTCTCCTGTGCCCATTCCCGGATCTCATCCCCCTCGTGTGTGAAGCCCAAGTTTGCGTGGTTGTCGTTCTTGTTGGTCCGGTCCGGGCCCACGATCGGCGTCGGGCTCACGAGCACCTTCCAGTCTGCGTCGCTGGCCAGCAGCGTTTCCCTCAGCCATTGCTTCTGCTCGGAGCCCCAGATGGTCTTGTCCGGACCGTCCGGCATCGGGTTCGGTGAGCGGAAATCGCGCCCTTCGACCACCCAAACCTGCAGGCCCTTGCCCCAGCGGAACGTGCGATACGGCTTGTCGCTCATCGGCACCTGCTCGGAGTACACCTTCAGGCCCTGTTCCCACGAAAACGTGCCCATGTAGTCCCTCGCCATCCCCGGCCAGTTGTCGTTGTGGTAGGAATCGTGGTCGTCCTTCTCCCAGTAGCCCGGAACGCTGAGGTGGAATCGCAGCAGGGAGGGAAAGCTGTACATGCGGTGCCAGTGGAACCGGGCCAGTTGGATCGATGTCACCAGCGGCGCGTCGCTGTCGTAGTAGACCGTGTCGCCGGTGGGCACGATGAACTTCGGGGCCAGCTCCAGCATTGATCGGTAGATCTTGAACCCGTCCGGCGCGTCGTGGTCCCGATTGGCCTGGCCGGTCACCGCGGTGAAAGTGACATCGGCGTACTCTTGGGACGGTGGCGCTGTCTCGAAGCGCCCACTGACCGGCTTGTGGCGCACCGTCCCGTCAGGGCTGCCGGTCTGCACCTCGATGTAATAGACCGTGGACGGGGCCAGGCCTGTCAGCGGAAAGTGACGCGTGAAGTCGTCTTCCGCTACGGTCTCCTCCCACTCCGTCTCGACCGCGTCGAACAGGTTGACGTTGTCGGCGTATCGCAGGCGCACCATGGCAGCGGCGCCGGGAACGGAGTGCTGCAGGTCCACCGGGTCTAGGGACGCTGCCGGGCCTGCCCCCTCAGCGGGCTTCACAGCTCGCATGCGGATCGGCATCCCGTCCGCGCGGCGTTCTGCGGCCTCTGTGGTCCTTGTCCACACGATCGCGGACGTTTGGGTGACCTCGCCGACCTTGATGCCGGTCGCTTGCCGCGACTCGTCGAGGTGTGTGATTCCTGCGCTGCATCCACCCAGTGCGAGGCTGGCGGCGGCGATGAGTACTGTGGCGAGCATTGGACCGTATTCTACTTCTAGCGGTTCACCGAGGCTCGTAGCCGCGCCACCTGGCGCTCCAGCGATCGCACCCGGGTTTGGAGGCCCCGCTGGGCTTCGGCGCACTCGCAGTCGGCTCCTTGGTTCTCGAGCTGGATCAGGCGCACTTCGAGCCGGTCCAGCTTTGCCTCCGCTCCGGCTGAGAATTCCCCGGGGGGTTCGCTCTGGGTCTCACTCCCGTCCCGAGCTGCCCCGCTTGCCTCCAAGGCCGCGAGGCGTTGTTCCACTTCAGCGAGGCGTTCTTCCAGCGAAGAGCGCCGAGGAGCCTGCCCCAGGGTTAGCTGGACCGCCACCAAACCCGAGAGGGCGAGCAGCGCAAGCGCATGTCTCAGATGCATCGGGATTCCTCCGACGTGAGTTTCGCACAGGCTCGCGGAACCTGGGAATGCGAGAGCGGTTCGGATCTGCCCTATTGGATGCTCAGCATGCGGTCGATTGCGCGTTGGGCCTTGCGCGCCGTCTCGGGCTCGATCGTTACCTCGATGCTGTCCGTTTCCAGCGATGCAAGGAGTTTCTCCAGCGTGTTCATCTTCATGAACTCGCAGACCGCCTCGGGGCTGACCGGGTAGAAGTCCTTCTCGGGCACCTGCCGTCGCAGCCGGTACACCATGCCCATCTCCGTGCCCACGATGAACTCCCGCGCCGACGATTCCCGGGCATGCCAGAGCATTCCCTCGGTGGACAGGAAGAAGGCCTTCTGGTACGGCGAGGTTCCCTGCATGACTTGGGACATGCAGTGCGACGCGCAGCCACACTCCGGATGGATCAGCAACTCGGCGTCAGGATGCCGGTCGAATGCGTCTTCGAGCGCGCTCTCCCCGATCTTCGCGTGCACGTGGCAAAAGCCGTCGTAAAGGTCGACGAGCGAAGCGTCGACCGCGCTGCACTGGGAAATCGAGACGGCTCCGAGGAACTTGTCCGGCAGGAACAGGATCCGAACTCCAGGGTTCGCCCGTGCCGCGTGGTCCAGCACCTGGGCGGCGTTTCTCGACGTGCAGATGTAGTCGCTCATGGCCTTGGTGAAGGCGTCCGTGTTGACGTACGAGATCACGACTCCTTCCGGGAACCGCCGCTTCCAGGCCTGCAGGCGCGCATGGTCGATCGACTCGACCAGCGAGCAGCCCGGCCTGTCCGGCATGTAGACCTTGCACCGGTCTCCCACGATCGTCTTCGCCGTCTCGCCCATGAACCACACGCCGCAAAAGTCGACCCGCGGTGCCATCTGGCGGGCCACATGCTGGCTTAGGCCAAGCGAGTCGCCGACTTCCGCGGCGACCTCCTGCAATTCTGGGTACTGGTAGTTGTGCGCGACGATCAGCGATTGCTTCTGGGCCGCCAGCTCGGCCACCTTGCGCGCCGTGTCGACCAGTTCGGCCGTGTACTCGCGTGTGTAACGACCGGGGTACAGGTCGCCAGCTGCTCGGTTGAAGATGTCATACCAGCGCTCGTACGGTACTTGTTCCATGCGGCTACCCTCCAGCCTGCCCGTCATCTCGCGGGCTTGCGCTGCCGTCCAACGCTGTGCGTCCCATCAGACCTGGAAGGACTTGCCGCAGCCGCAACTCTTTCCGGCGTTCGGGTTCTTGAACAAGAACCGCTGCTCCAGCACGGACTCGACGTAGTCCAATGTCATCCCGTCCAAGAAGCGATAGCTCTTGGGGTCCACGCAGAGTCGCGCCCCCGCCGCGTCGAGCACTGTGTCGGTTGGCCGCGCCGCGCGCTCGAAGCGGAACTTGTACTGCAATCCCGAGCAGCCGCCGCCGATCACCCCCAAGCGGAGCAATCCTCCGGGGTTCTCGGCAGTCAGCATTCCACGAATCTTCCGGGATGCGCTCGCCGTGACGTCGATCATGGCCTCTTGACCATCATAGCGCGGGGGTCGCCTTCCAGTCTTCGGCGTTCGGCGGCTCGCAAGGCAGTGAGGCGCCGGGAACGCCTGGGGAGGTCGGCTGTCCGTAGAGGTCGGCGTGCGGGATTTCCACCATTGCGATGCTGCGGCAGGTACGGAAACCAATGACTTGGGGGCGCTCCCAGATGGCAAGTTCCGTCGATTCGGAGGGTAGGTCGCCAAGCCTTGGCGGGTCTTGGACGACCTGTCCCAGCCGCAGTACGGTCCAGACCGGCCCAAGCCGGGGCCAGCGATTTGTGCGGGGCGGATTGTGCAAGGCGCTGGAACGGCCGATCACTCAGCACAGCGAGCGGCAATCTCACATGACCGCCAGTGATGCGAAACGGAGCAGCGATCGCGTGCCGTGAGAGCGACACCTGCGTCTGGCGTCACTTGCCCAGACTTGGCGGCCAGGCCGCTCGGTACAATGGCCCTAGCGAGGGGCGAACACAATTGGTCGACACGCATGGGCGGCCGCTGGATGACCTGCGGATTTCAGTAACGGACCGGTGCAACTTCCGGTGCACGTATTGCATGCCGCTGGACCGCTACGATTGGATTGAGCGCTCCGAGATTCTGAGCTTCGAAGAGATCCGGCGTGTCGCGACCGCCTTCGCGACCCTGGGCGTGCGGAAACTGCGCGTTACAGGGGGCGAGCCCCTCTTGCGGGCGGGCTTGGAAGACCTGATCCGGATGCTGGCCAGCATCTCCGGCATCGAGGACATTTGCCTCACCACCAACGGCTCTCTGCTCGCCCCGAGAGCTGGCGCTTTGCGGCGCGCTGGGCTGAACCGTGTCACTGTCAGCCTTGATTCGCTCCGTCCCGCGACATTCCAGCGCATTGCCCAGCGGGGAAGACTGGAGAGCGTGCTCGATGGCATTGAGGCCGCACAGCGCGCCGGGCTCGTCCCGCTGAAGCTGAACGCTGTGATCGAGCGCGGCGTTAACGAGGCGGAGATCCTCGACCTGCTCGAGTACGGCCGACGGCATGGGGTCGATGTCCGGTTCATCGAGTACATGGACGTCGGCACCGTCAACCAGTGGACTTCCGAGAAGCTGGTCCCGAAGGCCGAGATCCTCGCCTGCGTTCGGTCCGCGCACGCGTTCGAGCAGGATGGGCGCCCGCGCGGCAGCGCCCCCGCGCAGCGCTACCGGCTCTCCGATGGCAGCGGCACCTTCGGGGTCATCGCTTCGGTGACCGAACCCTTCTGCGGCGCATGCACCCGAGCGAGGCTCACGGCCGACGGGAGATTCGTCACCTGTCTCTTCTCCGCCGCGGGCCACGACCTGAAGGGGCCCGTGAGGTCGGGCGCGACGGACCACGACCTGCGGCGGCAGATTGCCGAGATTTGGGAACGGCGGACCGACCGCTACTCAGAAGAGCGGCTGGCTGCCATCTCGTCCGGGCGCGGGTACAGCCCGCTGGCAGTCCGCAAGCTCGAGATGATCAGCCTCGGCGGGTAACCCGGCAGCGCGCCGGGCTTTCCGAGTCAAGCGTCCAGGTGGCGGTGGAAGGGCCTCTCCATCGCGACCTTGTTTTCCGGAATCAGACCGTCGGAGAGGCCCGCAGTTCGCCTGGCGGCATCGGCTCGAAATCCGCCGCAACCCCGGCATTCTCCCGCGGGAATTCGAGCGTGGGCATCCCGATCACCGCTGACGTGACGGGCGAGGAGAGCGCGTAGCGCATCAGTGTGGGAATGTCGGAAGACCTCCTGCCCGGTGACCTTCATCGCCAGCACTCCCATACCTTTTTGCACCGCGACCGGCAGCGCAACGGTCCCGAAACTGTCCTGTCCGGCGTGTTCGACCGGGTCGCGGGAGTTCTCGCTGCGACCCTGCAGCGCGGCGTCGAGCGCCATCCGGGTGCAGTCAAAATCGTGGCGGCTGAGCGCCGTGGCGGGCACGTCCGGGTGGCTGTGGCTGGTGATGCCGGCTATGCGACACACTTTCTCGTCCCTGAGACGCATCAGCGCCTTGAGCGATCCGGCCTCGATCGCCGTCAGGTTGTCGGAGCCTCTGAGGGGGCGAATGTGGATCAGATCAATCTGGTCTGTCTGCAAACGCCTGAGGCTGGTCTCGGTCCGGCGTATCGCCTCGTCATAGTCGCGAGTCGCGATCTTGGTCGCCAAGAAGATCCCCCTGCCGGCGATGGGCCATGACCTTTCCGACCCAGACTTCGCTGTTTCCGGCGCCATGACCTTGGGCTGTGTCGATGGAGGTGATCCCAAGATCGAGCGCGAGATTCAGTGCCTCGATCCCCTTTGCCCTCGGATCCCTACGTCGACGGTCGGCTTCCGCACCCCATCGCCAAGATCGACGGCTTCGCGCCAGTGGCACCGAGCGGGCGTGCGGGGAGCGTGCCGGGACCGGTCGCGCCGCCATGGACGCTGCTACACCTCCCAGAAACCGGCGGCGTGTTAGATCTGCGTGCATGTTCGGTCAAATCCTCCCGGTGCGCACGCAATATACGGCTCGCGAAGCTAGCCTGCCCCCGACCGCCCCTTCGAGCGCGGCGAGGGGGGTTCGCAGGTTGCTAGTGTCATGTGTCAGAAGTCCTTGACCAGTAGGGCTGCAGTTTGGTACCGTCTCAGGGGGAGGCGGGACCGAGCATGCCGAATCACCACACAAGGGAATTGCCGGAGCTCTCGGAGGAGGAGCGGCAGGAGTTGGAGCGCTGGCTGCGCCGGCAAACGACGGCGCAGTCACTGGCCCTGAGGGCGCGGATCGTGTTGCAGTGTGCAAGTGGCAAGAGCGATCTGGCAGTAGCGCAAGTAGTCGGAGTCACTCGCGGAACGGTCGGCAAGTGGCGGCGGAGGTTTGTGCAAGACGGCTGCGACGGATTGCTGGACGAGCCCCGACCGGGAACTCCTCGCAAGGTGTCGGACAGGGAGGTTGAACGAGTCGTGACTCGCACGCTGGAGTCGATGCCTCGGGGAGCAACGCAGTGGAGCACACGGTCGATGGCCAAGGAATGCGGCTTGAGCTTCGCCACCGTGGGCCGCATTTGGCGCGCGTTCGGGCTGAAGCCGCACCGCACGGAGACCTTCAAACTGTCGAGGGACCCGCTGTTCATCGAGAAAGTCCGGGATGTCGTGGGGCTCTACCTGCATCCGCCCGAGCGGGCGGTGGTCCTGTGCGTGGACGAGAAGTCGCAAATTCAGGCGCTAGACCGAACGCAGCCCTTGCTGCCCCTGCGGCCAGGCGTGCCCCGCCAGCAAACGCACGACTACAAGAGGAACGGCACCACGTCACTGTTTGCAGCGCTGAACACAGCCACCGGCGAGGTGATCGGCAAGTGCTACCGGCGACATCGGTCGATCGAGTTCAAGCAATTTCTGGCGATCATCGACAAGCGGGTGCCTGAGGACTTGGATGTGCACCTCGTCTTGGACAACTACGGCACGCACAAGACGGCGATGATCCACAATTGGCTGCTGAGACGCCCGCGGTTTCACTTGCACTTCACGCCCACGAGCGCCTCTTGGCTCAATCAAGTGGAGCGCTGGTTTGCCGAGATCACCCGTCGCCAACTACGACACGGGACCTATCGCAGCACGTTAGCCCTAGAGAAGGCCATCAAGGAGTACTTGGAGGTGTACAACGAGAATCCGAAGCCATTCATCTGGACCAAGCGCGCCGATCAGATCCTCGAGTCACTCAAGACTTACTGCTCACGTATTTCTGACACAGGACACTAGGACCGATGCCAATATAATGGCCCCCGACATGGACTCAAGCAACGGCACCCTTCGCTCGCAGGACTGGTTCGGGCGGAACGACAAGCTGGGATTCCTGCACCGGTCCTGGATGCGCGCCGAGGGATTCCCCGGCAGTGTCTTCGAGGGCAAGCCCGTGATTGGCATCTGCAACTCTTGGTCCGAGCTGACCAGTTGCAACGCCCATTTGCGACAGGTCGCCGAGGCGGTCAAGCGCGGCGTTTGGTCCGCTGGGGGCTTCCCCCTCGAGTTCCCCACCATCTCCCTGGGCGAGGCGTTCATGCGCCCCTCGACCATGATGTTCCGCAACCTGATGGCGATGGACGTGGAGGAATCCATCCGCGCGAATCCCCTGGACGGCGTGGTGCTGCTCTGCGGTTGCGACAAGACCACGCCCGCCCAGCTGATGGGGGCTGCCAGCGCCGACCTGCCCTCAATCTTCGTCACCGGCGGGCCGATGCTCAGGGGCATGTGGAGGAACAAGGAGCTTGGCTCGGGCACCGCCCTCTGGCATTACTGGGACGAGCTGCGCGCCGGGCGGATCACCCACGAGGAAATGTGCGAGGTCGAGTGCGCCATGTCGCGCTCCGCCGGTCACTGCATGGTGATGGGCACAGCCTCCACCATGACCAGCATCGCGGAGGCTCTCGGCATGACTCTGACGGGCTGCGCCAACATACCGGCCGTGGATTCCCGCCGCTATGAGATCGCGCACCGCAGTGGCGAGCGCATCGTCGAGATGGTCCGCGAGGATCTCCGGCCGCGGTCAATCCTCACCCGGCAGGCGCTTGAGAACGCGGTGCGCGTCGACATGGCGATTGGCGGTTCGACCAACGCCATCATTCACCTGAAAGCGATCGCCGGCCGGCTCGGGATCGAGTTCCCGCTGGAGCGCTTCGACGAGATTTCACGCGAGACGGCCGTAATCGCCGACGTGCAACCGTCCGGCAAGCACCTGATGGAAGACATGTTCTACGCCGGCGGAATCCCGGTTGTGATGCGCGACTTGCTGGACCAGCTGCACGACGACTGCATGACCGTGACAGGGCGCACGGTCGCGGAGAACGTAGCTGGGGCAAGCTGCCACAACCGCGATGTGATCCGCTTGCGCGATCGCGCTCTCCAGCCGGAGGGCGGGACGGTGATCCTGAAAGGGACCCTCTGCCCGCGCGGGGCGGTCTTGAAGACCAGCGCCGCATCGCCCGAACTGCTGCATCACACGGGAAGGGCGGTGGTGTTCGAGGACCACGAGGACCTGATGCGGCGGGTCGACTCGCCAGACTTGGACGTGGAACCCAGCTCCGTGCTGGTGCTCAAGAACGGAGGGCCGGTCGGCGCGCCCGGAATGCCCGAGTACGGGAACCTGCCGATCCCGGCAAAGCTTCTCAAGGCAGGCGTAAAGGACATGCTGCGCATCTCCGACGCGCGCATGAGCGGTACCGGCTATGGCGCTGTCGTGCTCCACGTCAGCCCCGAGTCCGCGGTCGGAGGCCCGCTCTCGCTGGTCCGGACCGGAGACGAAATAAGGCTGAACACGGACGGTCGAAGGCTCGACTTGCTGGTGGACCCTGCCGAATTGGAACTCCGGCGTAACGCGTGGACTCCGCGAGCGAGCCACTACGACCGCGGCTTCGGAAAGCTGTTCCTAGATTCCGTCCTGCAGGCCGACGAGGGCTGCGATTTCAGCTTTCTGCGGTCAACTGGCCGACCGGAACCCAAGCTACCGCTGCCCTTCTGATCTGGCGTTACCCGCGCGTGCTAGTCTGCGAGGGGCGCAGGGCGCTTGCTCAGTTGCCACCGGGTGATCTGGGGGCGGCGAACGGTGCGGGATGCCCGTGGCCAGTCGGCTCTGGCAGTGTCGCGGTTGAGCACGTTGGCCCGCCCGCCGTTCGAGGTGAGCGCTGATCGACTCGGATGATGAGGCTTGGAGGGAACGGACGTTGAGCCAGGCGCGAGGGGATTCCCGGGACCTCTTGGAAGCGTGGGTTCTCGAGTGGCGTGCGCGTCTTCGTGAGCTCGGCGTTGGCTCTGATGCCCTCGCCGAACTGGAGGAACGCCTCCGTGAGACCGCCGCCGACCTTGCGGGCGCAGGGCTGGCAGCGGACGAGGCGGCTTTGGTCGCGATACGCAGGCTGTCCTCGGAACACGGCCCCACGTCAGAGTTTGCCCGCGAGAATGCGGGAGGCGCCTGGGCCGTAGCGCCCGCCGCAGAACCGGAGTCTGGTCCAACGTCGGAGCGGAGCGTTCCGGAAGTCGCGGTCGTGTTCGCCCTGGCGGTGGCAGCCGCGGCCGCGCTCAAGCTGGCCGGCTTGGCGGATGCCGCGTCGGGGGAGGGCGCGGATGATTTCTACGCGCGGAATTCTGCCTTCTTTCCGCTGCCTTGGCTAACCGTGTACCTCGCGTGGAGGCGGAGGCTCGGCTGGCGCCTCGCAGCTGTGGTCGGTCTTGCGTTCGCGGTGCCGCTAGCCCTCGCCAATCTCTACCCCTACGAGGCCGACGGGATGACATTCGCGCTGACCGTGATTCACACGCCACTCGCGCTCTGGCTGGTCGTGGGCATGGTCCACACGGGTGGAAAGTGGTCCAGTCCTGATCGGCGCACCGCCTTCGTGCGGTTCACCGGCACTGTCTTGATCTGCTATGGGCTGATTGCCCTCGGGGGTGGATTGCTCACCGGATTGTCGATCGTGGTCTTCCATTCGATCGGGCTGGACTTGGAACAGTTTGCGGAGACCTGGATTCTTCCCTGCGGTGCGATGGGCGCCGTCGTTGTCAGCGCGTGGCTCGCGGAAACGAAGCGCGGATTGGTGGGAGTCATCCCGCAATCTCTGGCACGAATCTTCACACCGCTGCTCCTGTTCCTCTTCGTTGCGTTCTTGGTGACCATGGCGGCCACGGGGCAGGGGATCGATCTCGACCGTGAAATGCTGATCGCTTTCGACGTCCTGCTCGTCCTCGTCGTTTGCCTGTTGCTGTACTCGCTCTCGGCACGTGCTTCCAACGCGCGGCCGGGATGGGTGGCGCACGTGCAATTGGCACTCGTGATTGCCGCCCTTGTCGTGGACGTGGTGGCGTTGGTCGCCATTGCGGGAAGAATTTCCGAGTATGGGGCAAGCGCGAACAAACTGGCAGCCCTCGCCGAGAACCTGATCCTGCTCGTGAATCTCGTCTGGTCGGCGTGGCTCTATGTCCGATTACATCGCGGCGAGGTGGCCATCACTGCCGTTGAGCGCTGGCAGACCGGGTACCTGCCGGTGTACGCGGCTTGGGCGGCGATTGTGGTCATGGTCTTGCCGCCGATGTTCGGGTTCCGGTAACACGCCGCGACGGGGCCGGCGGGGATGGTCCGAAATGGCGAGCGGTGATCGGCCAGCCCAGCTTGGAATGCTCTCTCGGCGAGGACTTCTCAAGTCGAGGGATGCCGGCTCGCGGGCTCCGGCCATCGTGCTGCGGTAGGCCACGCTCGGTGCTGGGACCCACCCACGGCCGCCCGGTCCAAGGGCAGGCTGCCTAGCCGTCCCCGGCGAGACGTGAGGATCGCGTTGCTCGCTGATGTGAAATACCTCCTGCGGCAGGTGGTGAGTCGGTCGGTCTTTAGGTTGCAGAGGGCTCAGCACCAGGAACGAGGGCGTACCCAAGGTCCTTCGCGCTTCTCTTAACGTAGGCCAGATTGCGCTCACGGTAGCGGGCCTCGTAGGCAGCTGCGCCTTCGTCAACGTAGTCCTGACTCCAGTGCAGCATGCGGTAGATCAACTGGGCCAGCTTGCGAGCGGTCGCGAAGATCGCCACCTTCATGCCTTTGTGTCGCGCCTTGCGTCTCAGCGCCGCCCCCAGTGCGCACTGGGATCGTATCAGCGAGGTTGCCGCCATGCGCAGCGAGTTGGAAATGCGCTGCGCTCCCATGCCTTTGCTGCGCTTCTTGCCGGGCAGCGTCTTGCCCCCCGAGACCGCGTGGCTGGGTGCCAGCCCAAGCCAGCTGACGAAGTGCCTCTCGCTTGGAAACGCTGACAGGTTCGTTCCGACCTCGGTCACCACCGTGCGGGCGGTGCCGGCGCTGACCCCGTCGATGCGCGTCAGATCAACGGCCGCGTAGCGGTACAGGCTCGTGCGCATGGCCTGCTCTCCGCGGCTCCGGATGGCCTGCTCCTTCCCCGGGTTGGGGTGCTTGGGAACTTGCTCGTCTCGCAACTCCTCGCAGGCTTGGCTGTCCATCTCCTGCTGCAGCTTCTGTTCGTAGGACTCGATGCGCTGCTGCACCGCGTCGTACAGGCTCAGCGAGTGCTCCAAGTTGAACAGGTGCTCCTCGCGCCAGTTGCCTGTGAGGTGCTCGGCGAACTGCTCTGCCGTGTGCTTGCAGCGCTTGTGCCTCAGGGCTGCCAGTTGCTCCGGATCCCGCTCCCCGCGCACGATCGCGCGCACGATCTTCATGCCCGTCTGCCCCGTGATGGCTGTCACCGCGCGGTGCACCTGGACGTTCATCTGGTCCAGCGACTGCTGCATCCACTGCACGAAACGCGAGCGCTGTACCACGAGGTTCTGCAGCTGCCGGTGCAGTGTCCGCAGGCGGGTCACAGACTCGTGGGGCCGGAATGACCCTCGCAGCAAGCCACAAGCGTGCAGCCGTTGCAGCCACTGACAGTCCAGCATGTCCGTCTTGCGGCCCGGCACATGCTTCAGGTGCCGCGCGTTCACCAGCAAGACTTCGAAGCCCCGCTGCTCGAGCAACTCGTGCAGCGGTATCCAGTACACGTAGGTGCTCTCCATCGCCACGGACTCCACTGCTTGCTCCGCCAGCCAGTCCGCGAGTTCCTGCAACTGTGGCGTGGTCGTGCCAAACGTGCGCACGTTCGGCTCTTGATGGGGATCGGCTGGGACCGGACCGCACACCCAGTGCTCGCGGCTGCCCAGATCGATCCCGGCGACCTGCGGTCGAATGCTCTGCATACCTCGCTGCGGGGCAGCCTGCTGCCCCTTGCGGCTCTTCTGACTCATCCTCTACTCCTCTTACTTCACTTGTAAGCATTCACTCCGGGGAGTATTTTGGGGCCTGGGAGGCTGGCCCTCGCGAGGGCCAAAGGCAGGGGAAGGCGCGGATAGGTGAAGGTGCGGCCCGCAGGTGCAGAGTGGCCTCGCTCGCCGCGTTCAGGCTCCAGCCTGAGAAGGTGGGCGAGTGACGTAGCGACACTCGCGAGCTGGCCTCAGCGGGGAGTTAAGCTGCGGGCGGGAAAGTGCTGTCGGGTGCGTCAGCCGGCGCTGCCGCTGGCGGCCCGTTGGCCGGGGTCCACCAGCGGATGGGAGGTGCGCGGAGTTCCTCGATGCGCTGCTCGTCCATCTCCCACGGGAGCCATGGGGACAGTTCCGATGGGGCTTGGCCCCGGTTGCGCGCACAGGCATCCAGCCAATCCAGCATGTAGCGGTACGGGTTCAGCCCCGCCACTCTCGCTGTCTGCAGCACGCTGAGCAGGCGCCCCGCCGTCTCGGCCCCGGCCGGACCGCCGGACCCGAAGCTCAGCCGGCGCGAGATCACGGGTCCGCGCAAGGTCCGCTCCGCGTAATTGTTGTCCATGGGAATCGCCGGATCTTCGAGGAACACGCTGAGCCCCGCCTTGTGCAGGATCAGGGACGCCGTGGCTTTGCCCCGCGCTTCCACCTGGGCCAGCTCCGCGCCGGTCCGGCCACCGCTTGGCACGGCGATCAGCATTTCATAGCGCGCAACCAGGCTCCTCCACTCTTGCACCGCGTCGTCGAAGAGTTTCCCGAGGCTGGCTTTCAGGCTTGCCTGCGCAGCCTCGAAGTCCTCGGCCTGGTGCTCTAAGGGCAGTTCGGGCTGCCAGGCCCTGCGACGCAGGTGCGCCAAGTGGAACACTTCCCCGATCCGCTCGAGCCAGTCCGTGGCCCACGGCTCCAGTTCCGGAAAGCCGGCTTCCACCCGGCAGTAGTGTCGGCGCTGATGAGCCCAGCAGAACTGCAGCCGGACATTCTCGGAGCGCTTGGCGAAGGCCGGATAGACACTCCAGCCGTCGCACACGAGCGTCAGCAGCTTGCCTTGGCCCAGCTTGCCCAGCAGTGCGCGGCCCGAGGGCAGCCCGCGCGTCGGCAGGATGCGCATCCAGACGGCATCCTCGCAGCAGACCATCCACAGCCAGTGCTTGGGCCTGGCGCCGGATGCCGGGGGCTGCTTGGCGTTCTCCTTGCCCTCAATGTTCTGCACCGGCCAGGAGGTTTCGTCGGCCTGCACCACCCGAGCCTGTCCCAGACGCTCGGCGATGGCCTGCTCCAAGGGTTGCACCAGCCGGGCGAGCCTCTGCAGGCCTTGCGCCAGCGTCGCCGGGGCCATGCCCAACCCGATGGCATCCAGCTCGCGCGCCACCGCGGCCTGCGGGCGATGCATGTGGAAAACTTGGACCACGCTCCAGGCCCACACGCTGGTCCCCAGCTGGGTGCCGCTCCACAGCCGTGGCGCGGGGGGCGCAACGAGGCGTCCCGGCGGTGCGCAGGCGCAGCCCGGCTCGTAGCACTGGCGCTCAATCTCGCGGGCGAGCGCAGCCAAGTGCATCTCGAAGATCTTGCTGGACTTGGTCCCGCAGCGCACGAAGGGCGTGTCGCACTGCGCGCAGCGGCGCTCGTGCTCGGGCAGCTCCAAGGGCTCGGGAATCTTTGGCAGGCGGGAGCGGTCCCGACGCGGCGGAGTGGCCGATCCGGGCTGGCGTCCCCGCTTGCGCTTGGCGGCCTTCTGCTTGCGCCCCTTGCCGGCCTTGTCAGGCTTGTCAGGCTTGTCAGGGCTGTCCCCCGGCCCGGGCGGCGGCTTGGGGTCCGCTTTCGGCTCGGGCCCGGGATCCGACGGCTTCTCGCTCTTGCGCCCGAACAAGGTCTTCTGCAGGTCTGCCACGAGCAGCTTCAGATTGCCGATCGTTGTGTGGGCTTGCTGCAGCTCAGTCCGCGTCCGCTCCAGCTCGGCCCGCGTCCGCTCCAGCTCAGTCCGCGTCCGCTCCAGCTCGGCCTGGCTGCGCTGCGACCGTCGGCGGAATTCCCCGCTCTCCTGCCGTGCGCTTTCCACCTTCTCGAGCAGGGCCGCGCAGTGCTGCTCCAAGCGTTCCAATTCCTGCGCCTGCTCCCGCTCCCGCGCGGTGTCCCCGCTTGCGCCCGGCCAGAATCTCACCTTGGGCCCTTCCCGCGGCCGGCGGCCGCTGCCGCGCGCTCGCCCAGCCCCTGCGCGCTGCGCTCCGGCACGGCCGGCTGCGAGTGGGCCTGCAGCCCCAGCGAGGCGTGCTCGACGGCCCCCTCGAACACCTCCGGCGGCAGCCGGACCAAGGCTTGGTAGAACGTGCTCGGCACCGGAGCGGCGTAGCGTTGTAGCCGCATGTTGCACCAGCAGCCGGCGGCCTGCCGCTGCCGCTGGCTGAGCAGGGTGGCATACCGCGAGTAGGCCGTCACGCCGCGGTAGCCGGCCATGTGCGCACTCGCGGCCAGGCACAGCAGGCTGGCCAGCGCATAGCGGCGGCCGCCGGCCGGGCGGCAGTGCGGCTCCTGCTGCAGGCGCTCGAGCAGGCTGCGCAGCACCGCGGCCGGAGCCGGCGGCCGCTTGGCGGGACCGCCCCAGCAGGGCTCCTGCTCGGGCTGGCGCAAACGCGCCTGCACGTTACGGGCCAAGGGGTACACCAGCACTTGCTTGGGCTGGCCATGATGCCGCCAGCGGGCCGTGGGGCCCCGCTGGCGGCCATAGCCGCTGGTGAACCCCAGCGGCTGCCAGTTCGCGGCGCGGTAGCACGTGCCCCTGTGCAGCGCGCGGTCCACGAAGGTTTCCGCGAGCAGCGCCGGATACCCATGTGCGGCCAAGATGTCTCCCGACAAGCGGCGCAGGCTGAGGCCCAAGACCCTCGATGCCAGGTGCTTGCGCCCGGCAGCGGCGGGCAGGATCACGAAGCGCACATTCTGGGCGATCAGATGCAGGCGGCGCAGCTTCTGCTGCAGCGACCAGCCGATCCAGCGGTCGCGCACGGCCACGCGCAGCGCTCCGGGTTGCCATCCCAGCAGCGCCAGCCAAGTCCCGTCCAGGGTTGCGACATGCCGCAAGGCACGTCCGAACATGCGCTGGAAGGACAGGTAGTGGTGGGCGGCCACCAGCCGGTCCCAACGTCGGTGCTCGCAGCCGCCGCGCGTCGGGCGCACGCAAACAGCGCGCAGGTCAAAGTGCGCGTCTTGCACCGTTGTTGCCATCTGAAGGCCAGCCACCAAGGCCCACTATGACAGAATCAGCAGGAAATGTCCACCCCTCTATCTGGAAGCACTGACATTCAGCCCCGCAGCGGTGTGCGCTGGGGCCACCGAAGGACCAAGGATTCAGCTCCCATCCGTCCGATGTCTCGCCGTTACGGGGCAGCCGGCTTTCCGGAACTGCAGCCGTGGGCCAGGGATGGGCTCGAGCGGATCGGGGAAGTGTTCCACTTGGCGCGCCTGCGTCGCAGGGCCTGACAGCCCGACCTGCCCTTGCAGGGCCAGGCCGAGGACTTCGCGGCTGCGCAGGCAAGCCTGGAAGCCAGCTTCGGGGAACTCTTCGACGACGCGCTGCAAGCGTGGCAGCGCCTGGTCGCCCGCTATGAGGTGCTGGAAGGCTTGCAGCCAAGCGGTGGCCGGACCGGCGCGGAACTGGCCCAAGTGGCAGCGCAGGGCAACCCCACGGCGTCCTTGATCCAGCATCAGGAGGGTCCCAGCGTGTTTCTCGAGGATCCGGGGATTCCCATGGACAACAACCGCTCGGAGTGGACCTTGCGCGGGCCCGTGATCTCGCGCCAGCGGCGCTTCGGGCCCGGCGGACCGGCCAGGGCCAAGACGGCGGGGCGCCTGCTCAGCGTGCTGCAGACAGCGAGAGTGGCTGGGCTGAACCCGTACCGGTGCCCGCAGGATTGGCTGGATGCCGATGCGCGCAACCGGGGCCAGGCCCCATCGGACCTGTCCCCATGGCTCCCGTGAGAGATGGACGAGCAGCGCATGGAGGAACTCCGCGCACCTCCCATACGCTGCTGGACTCCGGCCAACGAGCCGCCAGCGGCAGCACTCGCTCCCGCACCCGACAGCCCTGTCCCGCGCGCAGCTTGACTCCCCGCTGAGGCCAACTCGCGAGTTTCCCTACGACACTCGCCCACCTTCTCAGGCTGGAGCCCCAACGCGGCGAGCGAGCCCACCCTGCACCTGCGGGCCGCACCTTCCCTCCCTTGGTCCTCGCGAGGGCCAGTCTCCTAGGCCCCAAATACTCCCCGGAGTGAATGCTTACCTTCACTTCACACCCTCCGTCTCACGACGGGAAGGCCCCGGCCCGAGGTGGCAATCGTTTGAAAGTCTGATGTGGGGGAGTACTTGCAAGCAAGCCTCGCCAGTGAATGGTCGCTCGCTCGGACCCAGACTGGCCTTGGGGCACGAGGCACCAATGCTCTTGGGGGCTCTGCTGCCGGGACCCTCTTCGCTCATGCTACAACCCCAGCGTTGCGCCAGCGTATTTATTGCTTGAATGATCCGTGCAGCGCGCGGGGGCCCTACTGGCCTGGATTCGGGCACAGTCCCGTATCACCGATCTTCACGGAATTTATTGCACCTAGACTGTGCACGTCCCTAACGTGCCGTCCACGCGCTCGCCAGTAGCGGTGCAGACCTTATCCGATTGCCCACTCGTGGAGATGGTTGCGGTCTAAGCCGGATCAGGTCGCTTGGGCGCGGTACTGAGGGGAGCAAAAGTAATTTGCTTGCTTTCTGGCACTCAATTCCACCTCCAATACGATTGCGAACCGTGTGCTGAGCATGGTATTATCGGCTTATGAAGCTAAGCTTTAAGCAGGACTTCAGAAAGGTCCCACTCTTAGAAAATGTCGCCATCAGAAAGAGAGTCGTTTCGCTGGTGCAGGGTGGACTCCAGATTCCCCTTCTGGCCACGCTCTTCTCGGTCACTCAATCGACCATCAATACTTGGCTTGTCAAGGTCGCTGCAGATGGCTTTGGTGCCTTGGAAGATAAGCCACGTTCTGGCCGTCCGCGAATCCTGAGCGACGAAATCGTGCAGTGGGTGCTCGTCACTGTCCGTGATAAGACCCCCCAGCA